>NZ_CP119772.1:0-5595000 GCF_029320995.1 Pseudomonas sp. D3 | reverse complement strand
TCTGAAGTTTGAGAGCTTAGAAATGAGCATTCCATCGTGATGATGGTGAATGTTGATTTCTAGTCTTTGATTAGATCGTTCTTTAAAAATTTGGGTATGTGATAGAAAGATAGACTGAACGTTACTTTCACTGGTAACGGATCAGGCTAAGGTAAAATTTGTGAGTTGCTCTTAATTGAGTATTATCGAATTTTCGGCGAATGTCGTCTTCACAGTATAACCAGATTGCTTGGGGTTATATGGTCAAGTGAAGAAGCGCATACGGTGGATGCCTTGGCAGTCAGAGGCGATGAAAGACGTGGTAGCCTGCGAAAAGCTTCGGGGAGTCGGCAAACAGACTTTGATCCGGAGATGTCTGAATGGGGGAACCCAGCCATCATAAGATGGTTACCTTACACTGAATACATAGGTGTAAGGGGCGAACCAGGGGAACTGAAACATCTAAGTACCCTGAGGAAAAGAAATCAACCGAGATTCCCTTAGTAGTGGCGAGCGAACGGGGACTAGCCCTTAAGTGGCTTTGAGATTAGCGGAACGCTCTGGAAAGTGCGGCCATAGTGGGTGATAGCCCTGTACGCGAAAATCTCTTAGTCATGAAATCGAGTAGGACGGAGCACGAGAAACTTTGTCTGAATATGGGGGGACCATCCTCCAAGGCTAAATACTACTGACTGACCGATAGTGAACTAGTACCGTGAGGGAAAGGCGAAAAGAACCCCGGAGAGGGGAGTGAAATAGATCCTGAAACCGTATGCGTACAAGCAGTGGGAGCCTACTTTGTTAGGTGACTGCGTACCTTTTGTATAATGGGTCAGCGACTTATTTTCAGTGGCGAGCTTAACCGAATAGGGGAGGCGTAGCGAAAGCGAGTCTTAATAGGGCGTCTAGTCGCTGGGAATAGACCCGAAACCGGGCGATCTATCCATGGGCAGGTTGAAGGTTGGGTAACACTAACTGGAGGACCGAACCGACTACCGTTGAAAAGTTAGCGGATGACCTGTGGATCGGAGTGAAAGGCTAATCAAGCTCGGAGATAGCTGGTTCTCCTCGAAAGCTATTTAGGTAGCGCCTCATGTATCACTGTAGGGGGTAGAGCACTGTTTCGGCTAGGGGGTCATCCCGACTTACCAAACCGATGCAAACTCCGAATACCTACAAGTGCCGAGCATGGGAGACACACGGCGGGTGCTAACGTCCGTCGTGAAAAGGGAAACAACCCAGACCGTCAGCTAAGGTCCCAAAGTTATGGTTAAGTGGGAAACGATGTGGGAAGGCTTAGACAGCTAGGAGGTTGGCTTAGAAGCAGCCACCCTTTAAAGAAAGCGTAATAGCTCACTAGTCGAGTCGGCCTGCGCGGAAGATGTAACGGGGCTCAAACCATACACCGAAGCTACGGGTATCACTTAGGTGATGCGGTAGAGGAGCGTTCTGTAAGCCTGTGAAGGTGAGTTGAGAAGCTTGCTGGAGGTATCAGAAGTGCGAATGCTGACATGAGTAACGATAATGGGTGTGAAAAACACCCACGCCGAAAGACCAAGGTTTCCTGCGCAACGTTAATCGACGCAGGGTTAGTCGGTCCCTAAGGCGAGGCTGAAAAGCGTAGTCGATGGAAAACAGGTTAATATTCCTGTACTTCTGGTTATTGCGATGGAGGGACGGAGAAGGCTAGGCCAGCTTGGCGTTGGTTGTCCAAGTTTAAGGTGGTAGGCTGGAATCTTAGGTAAATCCGGGATTCTAAGGCCGAGAGCTGATGACGAGTTAACTTTTAGTTAACGAAGTGGTTGATGCCATGCTTCCAAGAAAAGCTTCTAAGCTTCAGGTAACCAGGAACCGTACCCCAAACCGACACAGGTGGTTGGGTAGAGAATACCAAGGCGCTTGAGAGAACTCGGGTGAAGGAACTAGGCAAAATGGCACCGTAACTTCGGGAGAAGGTGCGCCGGTGAGGGTGAAGGACTTGCTCCGTAAGCTCATGCCGGTCGAAGATACCAGGCCGCTGCGACTGTTTATTAAAAACACAGCACTCTGCAAACACGAAAGTGGACGTATAGGGTGTGACGCCTGCCCGGTGCCGGAAGGTTAATTGATGGGGTTAGCTAACGCGAAGCTCTTGATCGAAGCCCCGGTAAACGGCGGCCGTAACTATAACGGTCCTAAGGTAGCGAAATTCCTTGTCGGGTAAGTTCCGACCTGCACGAATGGCGTAACGATGGCGGCGCTGTCTCCACCCGAGACTCAGTGAAATTGAAATCGCTGTGAAGATGCAGTGTATCCGCGGCTAGACGGAAAGACCCCGTGAACCTTTACTATAGCTTTGCACTGGACTTTGAATTTGCTTGTGTAGGATAGGTGGGAGGCTTTGAAGCGTGGACGCTAGTTCGCGTGGAGCCAACCTTGAAATACCACCCTGGCAACTTTGAGGTTCTAACTCAGGTCCGTTATCCGGATCGAGGACAGTGTATGGTGGGTAGTTTGACTGGGGCGGTCTCCTCCTAAAGAGTAACGGAGGAGTACGAAGGTGCGCTCAGACCGGTCGGAAATCGGTCGTAGAGTATAAAGGCAAAAGCGCGCTTGACTGCGAGACAGACACGTCGAGCAGGTACGAAAGTAGGTCTTAGTGATCCGGTGGTTCTGTATGGAAGGGCCATCGCTCAACGGATAAAAGGTACTCCGGGGATAACAGGCTGATACCGCCCAAGAGTTCATATCGACGGCGGTGTTTGGCACCTCGATGTCGGCTCATCACATCCTGGGGCTGAAGCCGGTCCCAAGGGTATGGCTGTTCGCCATTTAAAGTGGTACGCGAGCTGGGTTTAGAACGTCGTGAGACAGTTCGGTCCCTATCTGCCGTGGACGTTTGAGATTTGAGAGGGGCTGCTCCTAGTACGAGAGGACCGGAGTGGACGAACCTCTGGTGTTCCGGTTGTCACGCCAGTGGCATTGCCGGGTAGCTATGTTCGGAATAGATAACCGCTGAAAGCATCTAAGCGGGAAACTAGCCTCAAGATGAGATCTCACTGGGACCTTGAGTCCCCTGAAGGGCCGTCGAAGACTACGACGTTGATAGGTTGGGTGTGTAAGCGCTGTGAGGCGTTGAGCTAACCAATACTAATTGCCCGTGAGGCTTGACCATATAACACCCAAGCAATTTGACTACTCGAAAGAGCATCAGATTGCGGTGTGTGAAGACGAAACGAACCGAAAGTTCGAATCTCACAAAACACCGAAAGCTATCACATACCCAATTTGCTGAAGCGAGGCCAGCTGGCCACGACTCAGTACCCGAATTTCTTGACGACCATAGAGCATTGGAACCACCTGATCCCATCCCGAACTCAGCAGTGAAACGATGCATCGCCGATGGTAGTGTGGGGTTTCCCCATGTGAGAGTAGGTCATCGTCAAGATTAAATTCCAGAACCCCTGTTTGCTTACGCAGACAGGGGTTTTGTTTGTCCGCTCGAAAAGTGCGAAGAGGCTCATCGCGATAGTCTTCAGTGCTAAAGTCCACGCCTCGATTTTGCTTTTGCCAAGGAAGCCGTTATGCCGGATGCGACGCCTCTCAGCGCAGGATTCATGGTGGTTCACGGCAACCGCCTGGACGAATTGCGCAGCCTGGTGGTCAGTTGGATGCGCCGTTATCCCCTGGCCCCTCTGGAAAATGAAATCGCCCTGGTACAGAGCAACGGCATCGCCCAATGGCTCAAACTGGCCCTGGCCGAAGATCCGGAAGATGACGACATGGGCGGCTGCGGCATTGCTGCGGCGATCGACGTGCAACTGCCCGGTAGCTTCATGTGGCAGCTCTATCGCATGGTCCTGGGGCGCGACGAAATCCCGCCCAAGTCCCTGCTCGATAAAGCCCCGCTGACTTGGCGCCTGATGCGCCTGCTCCCCGAGCTGATCAATCAACCGTACTTCGAGCCGCTGCAGCGCTTCCTCACGGACGACAGCGACCTGCGCAAACGCTACCAGCTCGCCGAACGATTGGCAGACCTGTTCGACCAATATCAGGTCTATCGCGCCGACTGGCTGGAAGATTGGGCCGCTGGCCGCCATCAACTGCGTAACGGCCGAGGCGAATCCAAACCCCTCGACGCCGCGAACTGCTGGCAAGCCGAACTATGGCGTGCCCTGCTGCTGGATGTGGGGGAAGCGGGCATGGCGCAAAGCCGCGCCGGTGTGCATCAGCGCTTTATCGAACGGATCAACAGCCTTGAGCAAGCGCCGCCAGGGCTGCCTTCTCGAGTGATCGTTTTTGGCATTTCCTCATTGCCCGCGCAAGCACTCGAAGCGCTCGCCGGCCTGGCGCGCTTCAGTCAGGTCCTGCTCTGCGTGCACAACCCCTGTCGCCACCATTGGTCCGACATCGTGGCCGACAAAGATTTGCTGCGTAACGAATACAAACGCCAAGCACGCAAAGCCGGCATGCCGGTCACCATCGATCCGCAGACCCTGCACCAGCATGCGCATCCGTTGCTCGCCGCCTGGGGCAAACAGGGCCGTGACTACATTAGCCTGCTCGACAGCTACGACGATCCCAACAGCTACCGCGCTGCATTTCGCGACGGCCGCATCGACCTGTTCAGCGACAGCGAACCGACCACACTGCTCAACCAGCTCCAGGACGATATCCTCGAACTGCGCCCCCTCAACGAAACCCGTGACGTATGGCCCGCCGTCGATCTGCAGCGCGATACCTCCATCCGCTTTCACATCGCCCACAGCGCCCAACGCGAAGTGGAAATCCTCCACGACCAACTGCTCCAACGCTTCAGCGCCGACCCCGCGTTGCGTCCCCGCGACATCATCATCATGGTCCCCGACGTCGACAGCTACGCGCCGCACATTCGTGCAGTGTTCGGCCAGTTGGACCGCAGCGATCCACGCTTCATCCCCTTCACCCTCACCGACCAAGGCCAACGCGGCCGCGACCCGCTGCTGATCGCCGTCGAACACCTGCTCAAGCTCCCCGACAGCCGCTTTCCGGTCAGTGAAATTCTTGACCTGCTCGACGTCCCGGCTCTGCGCGAGCGCTTCGCCATCAAGGAACGCGACCTGCCCACGCTGCATCGTTGGATCGAAGGCGCCGGCATCCGCTGGGGCCTCAACGCCGAGCAGCGTGCCGGTCTTGGCCTGCCCCACGAACTCGAGCAAAACAGCTGGCGATTTGGTTTGCGGCGGATGCTGCTGGGTTATGCCGTGGGCACGGGTGTCGCCTGCGACGGTATCGAGCCCTACGACGAAATCGGTGGCCTCGACGCGGCCTTGATCGGTCCGCTGGTCGCGTTGCTCGACGCACTCAGCGACGCCCATCAAGCCTTGTCACAACCTGCGGTTCCGCAAGAATGGGGCGAGCGCCTGCAACGCTTGATGCAGCTGTTTTTCCTGCCCAGCAGCGAACACGATGACTACCTGTTGGGCCAGCTCGAACAGCTCAGGGAAACCTGGCTGGAAACCTGCGAGTCCGTCGGCCTGCAGGACGAGTTACCGCTCACCGTAGTCCGCGAGGCGTGGCTCGCCGGCCTTGACCAAGGGCGCCTGTCCCAGCGCTTTCTCGCCGGAGCTGTCAATTTTTGCACCCTGATGCCGATGCGCGCGATCCCGTTCAAGCTCGTCTGCCTGCTCGGCATGAATGACGGCGACTACCCCCGCGCACAACCCCCGCTGGATTTCGACCTAATGGGCAGCGACTACCGCCCCGGCGACCGCTCACGTCGCGAAGACGACCGCTACCTGCTGCTCGAAGCCCTGCTGTCAGCCCGCGACCAGCTCTACATCAGTTGGGTCGGCCGCAGCATTCGTGACAACAGCGAGCGCCCGGCATCGGTATTGATCGGCCAACTGCGCGACCATCTCGCCAGCGGCTGGCACCACGCCCAAAGCGCCGCACCGCTGCTTGACGCAATGACCCAGGAACACCCGCTCCAGCCCTTCAGTGCGCGCTACTTCCACACCGGTGACCCGCTGTTCAGCTACGCCCGCGAATGGCAGTTGCTACACGAGGTGACCGATGCGCCGGCGGACACCACCGAACTCGCCGCCCATCAACAGGAAGAACCCCTGAGCCTCGGCCAGTTGCAGGACTTCCTGCGCAACCCGGTCAAACACTTCTTCAGCCAGCGTCTGAAAGTATTCTTCGAAGCCGCCGAAGTGCCGCTGGCCGATGAG
Source organism: Pseudomonas sp. D3 (assembly GCF_029320995.1). Taxonomy (NCBI): domain Bacteria; kingdom Pseudomonadati; phylum Pseudomonadota; class Gammaproteobacteria; order Pseudomonadales; family Pseudomonadaceae; genus Pseudomonas; species Pseudomonas sp. D3. The sequence continues at coordinate 5,588,830 of NZ_CP119772.1, read as the reverse complement.
GAACCCTTTGTCCTCGATGCCCTACAACGCTACAGCTTGAGCGACAGTTTGCTGAACGCTGCGCTGAGCCAGCCCGATCATATCGACCAGGCGCTCAGCGCCCAGGCCCGTCGCCTGCAAGGCAGTGGCCTGCTGCCCATGGTCGGTTTCGGCGAGTGCCTGCGCAACGAACTGATCGAGCCCTTGCCTGGCCTGCTGCAACGCTATCAACAACTGCTGGCCCTTTGGCCCACGCCACACACTGGGGCGGAACCGATCAGTTTCGAGCATCAAGGCATTCAGCTCGAAGGCTGGATCAGCGGCCTGCATCGGCGCAGTGACGGCGGATTGTTGAGTGTCACCACGATCCCCAACAGCATCGGTTCGATCAAGACCCGCAAGTGGCATCGGCTGATTCGCCCGTGGGTCAACCACTTGGTCGCCTGCGCCTGCGGCTTGCCGTTGAGTACCGCGCTGGTGGCCAGTGACGACACCTTGCTGCTGGCCCCGCTGGAGCCCTCCAGCGCCCGGGACATCCTCGGCGACCTGCTGCTGGCCTGGCACATCGGCATGGCCAAACCGCTGCCCGTTGCGGTTAAAACCGCGTTCGCCTGGCTCGGTCAAACCGACCCGGCCAAAGCCGCGGCGGCCGCGAGTAAAGCCTACGAAGGCGATGGCATCAACACCGATGGCGAACGCCGCGAAACCCCCGCGCTCACCCGGCAATTCCCCGACTACGCAGCCCTGGTGGCCAGCGAAGAATTCGAAGGCTGGTGCGAAACCTTGTATCGCCCCCTGATCAACGCCCCCTGGCGATCACTCACTGGCGAGGAGGCCGGCGCATGAGCAGCAAACCCTTGGCCCTGGCCTTCCCGCTCAAAGGCAGCCAGCTGATTGAAGCCAGCGCTGGCACCGGCAAGACCTTCACCATTTCCGCCTTATACCTGCGCCTGGTACTCGGTCACGGCGGCGATGACGCTGGCTTCGGCCGCGAACTGTTGCCGCCGCAAATCCTCGTGGTGACCTTTACCGACGCCGCCACCAAAGAGCTGCGCGAACGCATCCGCATCCGCTTGGCCGAAGCTGCGCGGTTCTTCCGCGATGAGATCCAACCGCCCGACGCCCTGATCGCCGAACTGCGCGATCAATACGCGCCCGAGCAATGGCCCGCCTGCGCCAACCGTCTGGACATCGCTGCGCAATGGATGGACGAAGCCGCCGTTTCGACCATCCACAGTTGGTGCCAGCGCATGCTGCGCGAACACGCCTTCGACAGCGGTAGTCTGTTCACCCAGACTCTGGAAACCGACCACAGCGACCTGCTCGGCGAAGTGCTGCGCGACTACTGGCGCCTGTTTTGCTATCCGATGCACGACGATGCGCTCAACTGGGTCCGCAACAACTGGGGTGGCCCGGCCGCGCTGATGCCTCGGGTGCGCGCGCTGTTTGGCAGCGAACGGCCCACCGGTGAAAGCCGCGAGCCGGCCGAGCTGATCAGCGCGTGCCTGCAGGAACGCCGCGACGCCCTGGTCGCCCTCAAAGCGCCGTGGCAGCAATGGGCCGGCGAGTTGCGCGACCTCTGCCTGCAAGCCGTCGCCGCCAAAGCCGTCGATGGGCGCAAGATGCAAGCGCGTTACTTCGAACCCTGGTTCGAAAAAATCAGCGCCTGGGCCGCTGACGAAGCCCTCGAACAGCTGGACATCGGCACCGGCTTCACCCGCCTGACCCCGGACGGCATGGCCGAAGCCTGGAAGGGCGAGCCGCCGCATCACCCGGGCATCGACGCCATGGCCAGCCTCAAGGCCAGCCTGGATGCGTTGCCAACCCCCGACGCCGCCGTGTTGCAACACGCCGCCGCGTGGGTCGGCAAACGCTTCGAAGATGAAAAACGCCGGCGCGCCGAAATGGGCTTCGACGACATGCTGATCCGCCTCAACGCCGCCCTGCAAACCGACGGCGGCGAGCGTCTGGCCAGTGTGATCCGCGAGCAGTTCCCGGTCGCCCTGATCGACGAATTCCAGGACACCGATCCGGTGCAGTACAGCATCTTCGACAGCATCTACCGCATCGAAGAAAACCACCTCGACAGCGGCCTGTTCCTGATCGGCGACCCCAAGCAAGCGATCTACGCCTTCCGCGGCGCCGACATCTACACCTACCTGCGCGCACGCCAATCCACCACCGGCCGCCACCACACCCTGGGCACCAACTTCCGCTCCAGCCACCCGATGGTCGAGGCGGTCAACCATGTGTTCCAGCGTGCGGAAACCGGCCGTGGCGCGTTTCTGTTCCGTAAGCCGAGTGGCGAAAACCCGGTGCCGTTCCAGCCGGTGCTGTCCCAAGGCCGCAAGGAGCAACTGCAGGTCGATGGTCAGACGCTACCCGCGCTGAACCTCTGGCACCTGCCCACCGATCAGCCGATGTCCAACGCGGTTTATCGTCAGCAACTGGCCGCTGCCTGCGCCACACAGATTGTCGAGTTGCTCAACGGAGGGCAGCAAGGCAGTGCGGGTTTCCTACAAGCGGACGGCAGCTTCAACGGCGTGTTGCCGTCGGACATCGCCATCCTCGTGCGCGACGCCAAGGAAGCCCAAGCCGTGCGCGGCGAGTTGGCCGCCCGTGGCGTGCGCAGCGTGTACTTGTCGGACAAGGACTCGGTGTTCGCCGCCCAGGAGGCGCACGACCTGCTGGCCTGGCTCAAGGCCTGCGCTGAGCCGGACGTCGAACGCCCGCTGCGCGCCGCGCTGGCCTGCGTCACCTTGAACCTGTCACTGCCGGAACTTGAGCGTCTGAACCAAGACGAACTGGCGTGGGAAAGCCGCGTGATGCAGTTCCGTGGCTACCGTGCGATCTGGCGCAGCCAAGGCGTGCTGTCGATGCTGCGTCGCCTGCTGCACGACTTCAAACTGCCGCAAACCCTGATCGCCCGCAGTGATGGCGAGCGCGTGCTGACCAACCTGTTGCACCTCAGCGAACTGCTGCAACAGGCGGCCTCCGAACTGGACGGCGAACAGGCCTTGATCCGCCACCTGGCCGAACACCTCGCGCTGTCGGGGCAGGCCGGTGAAGAACAGATCCTGCGCCTGGAAAGCGACGAGCAACTGGTCAAGGTGGTGACCATCCACAAATCCAAGGGCTTGGAATACGACCTGGTGTTCCTGCCCTTCATCTGCTCGGCCAAACCGGTGGATGGCAGCCGCTTGCCGCTGCATTACCACGATGCCAACGGCAAGTCCCAGGTCAGCCTGCGCCCGACCGTCGAGTTGATTGCCCAGGCCGATGACGAGCGCCTGGCGGAAGACCTGCGTCTGTTCTACGTCGCCCTGACCCGCGCCAAACACGCGTGCTGGCTGGGTATTGCCGACCTCAAGCGCGGCAATAACAACAGCTCCGTGCTGCACCTGTCGGCCCTGGGCTATTTGCTCGGCGCCGGTGCCGCGCTGGCTGAGTCCGCCGGCTTGGCGCGCTGGTTGCTGGATCTACAGGAAGGCTGTTGCGCCGTGCATTACGCGCCGGTGCCCGAATCACAAGCCAGCCTCTTCTACCCGCCGCGTAACGAAGCCACGTTGCTGGCGCCCCTGCTGCCCAAGCGCAAGGCTGCGGAAAACTGGTGGATCGCGTCCTACAGCGCTTTGCGCATCGGCGACAGCATGAGCGCCGCCAGCCTCGAAGCGCCGGAAAGCCCACAAGCCCAGAAGCTGTTCGACGACGAACGCCTCGACCCTGACGCACCGCGTGAAGTGGCGGCGTCCGGCGGCGATATTCACCGTTTCCCACGTGGGCCTAACCCCGGCACCTTCCTCCATGGACTGTTGGAGTGGGCGGGCGAAGACGGTTTCGACGTGACCGCGCAGGCGATCGAAAAGGCCGTGGGCGCGCGCTGCAACCGCCGCAATTGGGAAGGCTGGATCATGACGCTCAGCGGTTGGCTCGGCCATCTGCTGCAAACGCCACTGCCGCTGGATAACGACCAGGTCACGCTCAGCGGCCTGCAGCACTACCAGATCGAAATGGAGTTCTGGTTCGCCAGCCATAAAGTCGACGTGCTCGCCCTCGACAAGCTGGTGTGCCAGTACACCCACAACGGCGTCTCCCGCGTCGCGGCAGAACCGGTGTTGCTCAACGGCATGTTCAAGGGTTTTATCGACCTGACTTTCGAACACGACGGCCGTTACTACGTGGCCGACTACAAATCCAACTGGCTCGGCCCCGATGATTCGGCCTACACCCAGCAAGCCATGGAACAGTCGATCCTTGAGCATCGGTACGACCTGCAATACGTGCTTTACCTGCTCGCCCTGCATCGCCAACTCAAGGCGCGCCTGGCGGATTACGACTACGACCGGCATGTCGGCGGCGCGCTCTATCTGTTCCTGCGCGGCACTCGGGCCGCCAGCCATGGGGCGTACTTCACGCGGCCGCCACGCGCGCTGATCGAGAGCCTGGACCTGATGTTCCAAGGCCAATCGTTACCGCCCAAGGCTGAGCCCGCCTGGGAACAAGGAGTGTTGCTATGAGCCTGTCGCCGTTACCGCTGGAGGCGCTGATGCCCCTCAGCCGCGCCGCCGACCTGGTGCAACTGTTCGAGCGGTGGGTCGAGCGTGGCTGGCTGCGCGCGCTGGATAAGGCGTTCGTCGGCTTTCTGCACGAACTCGATCCACAGGCCGACCCCTTGGTGTTGCTGGCTGCGGCCCTGACCAGCCATCAACTGGGCCACGGTCATGTGTGCCTGGACCTGTTCGAAACCCTCAAGGCGCCGGATTTCGCCCTGTCGCTGCCGCCGGAAGGCGACCTGCAAACCGGCGCCATGCTGCTGCCGTCGCAACTGCTCGATGGACTGGACGGCGGCCATTGGTGCCACGCCCTGGCCACCAGCCCGTTGGTCGCGTTGGCTGTCGACGGCAGCGAGGCCGCGCAAAGCCGCCCGTTGGTGCTGTGCGGAAAACGCCTGTACCTGCGCCGCTATTGGACCTACGAACGGCGCATCGACAGCGCCTTGCGCTTGCGCCTGGCCACAGAAGAAAACCTCGCCGCCGATCTGCCCCAGCGCCTGAATGGCCTGTTCGACCAAGCGCCGCCGGATGGCGTGATCGACTGGCAGAAACTCGCCTGCGCCCTGGCCACGCGTGGTGCCTTCAGTATCGTCACCGGCGGCCCCGGCACCGGCAAGACCACCACCGTGGTGCGCCTGCTCGCCCTGTTGCAGGCGCCGGCCGTGGAAGCCGGCAGCCCGTTGCGCATTCGTCTGGCAGCGCCCACCGGTAAAGCCGCCGCACGGCTCACCGAATCCATCAGCCAGCAAGTGCTGTCGCTGAAAGTGCCTGACAGCGTGCGCGAAAAAATCCCGACCCAGGTCACCACCGTCCACCGCCTGTTGGGCAGCCGCCCGGGCACCCGTCACTTCCGTCATCACTTGGGCAATCCATTGCCGCTGGATGTGCTGGTGGTGGATGAAGCCTCGATGATCGACCTGGAAATGATGGCCAACCTGCTCGACGCCTTGCCGCCCCACGCACGCTTGGTGCTGCTGGGCGACAAGGACCAGCTCGCCTCGGTCGAGGCCGGCGCCGTACTTGGCGATCTGTGCCGCGATGCCGAGGCCGGCTGGTACAGCCCCGACACCCGCCAATGGCTGCAAGCGGTCAGTGGCGAAGACCTGGGCAACAGCGGCCTGCAGGAAGACCGCGACGGCAGCCACCCGCTGGCCCAGCAAGTGGTGATGCTGCGCTACTCGCGGCGCTTCGGCGAAGGCAGCGGCATCGGCCAACTGGCGCGCTGGGTCAACCAGCAAAACGCCGAAGAAGCCCGGCGGTTGCTGGCCGCCGGCAGCCACCGCGATTTGTTCTGCGTCAGCCTCAAGGGCGAACACGACCACGCACTGGAACGCCTGGTGCTGGATGGGCCGGGCGACGGCGCCGAAGGGTATCGCGCTTACCTGAACCTGCTGCACGCTGCGCGTCCACCTGCCGACACCCCGCGTGACGACCCCGCCTGGACCCACTGGGCACAACAACTGCTGCAAGCCTTTGACGCCTTCCAACTGCTCTGCGCCGTGCGCAAGGGCCCTTGGGGCGTGGAAGGGCTGAACCTGCGCATCACCGCAGCCTTGCGTAAAGCGCGGCTGATCGACAGCGATGAGCAATGGTACGAAGGCCGCCCGGTGCTGATGACCCGCAATGATTACGGCCTGGGCCTGATGAACGGCGATATCGGCATCGCCCTGAAGCTGCCCGAAAGCGACGGCGGCTCCCACGTGTTGCGCGTGGCCTTCCCACGTAACGACGGCCAGGGCGGCGTGCGCTTTGTACTGCCCAGCCGGCTCAACGACGTGGAAACCGTGTACGCCATGACCGTACACAAATCCCAGGGCTCCGAGTTCACCCACACCGCGTTGATCCTGCCGGATGCGCTGAACCCGGTGCTCACCAAAGAGCTGATCTACACCGGCATCACCCGCGCCAAGCGCTGGTTCAGCCTGATCGAGCCACGCGGCGGGGTATTTGAGGAAGCCGTGCGGCGCAAGGTCAAGCGCCTGAGCGGGTTGATGCTGGAGTTGGGCCATGAGCCAGGAAAAACGGACTGATCGGTCCTTAGGTATTTCTGATTCGAGCGTCTGATTTTTCTGAAAAAATAGCGGGACCCTTCGAGGCGTTGCCTCGTGGGGCTTTCCGCCGCTGTGCTATCGTTGCGGCATCACCCCTCGCTAATATCTAAGAGAGTCGCTGCATGAACGTGGCTGTCTCGCCCACAGGGCATCGCTTGAGCTGGAGACACATGTTACTGGTGGCGCTGCTGTGCCTGCTCGCGCCGCGTGCTTTTGCCGAGATGGCCAGCCCCGTCGGCATGGCCGATTCCCGTGCCCAGGCGGTGACCCAGGTGGTGCTGGGCATCCTCAGTTATGCGCGCTGGCCGGTGGAACCGACGCAATTGCGCCTGTGCATCGTTGGGCCGACCCAGTACACCGACGATCTGGTCAAAGGCACCACCCAGGCCACCGGCCGCCCGGTGTTGGTGCAGCGCCTGCTGGCCGACAACCCCGATATCGTCAATGCCTGCGACGCCGTGTACATCGGCGAACTCAGTGTCGATGAGCGCAGCCGTTTGTTTGCTTCATTGATGGGCCACCCGGTGCTGAGCATCAGCGAAGGCGGCGGCCAATGCACCGTCGGCAGCCTGTTTTGCCTGCGCGTGGGCGATGAGCAGGTGTCGTTCGAGGTCAACCTCGACTCCGTGGCCCGCAGCGGCGTGCGCATTCACCCCAGCGTGTTGCAGCTGTCGCGCCGTCGAGCGCCGACGCCATGAGCAACGAAAACGTGCGACCGACGCTGCGCTCGGTCATCGGTCGCGGGCACTTGATCCTGGCGCTGGTGGCGGTGACGCTGGCCAGTGTGTCCCTGACCCTGCTCGGGGTGCTGGCGTTGCGCGTCTACGCGGAGCACAACCTGGACCTGATCGCGCGTTCCATCAATTACACCGTGGAAGCGGCGGTGGTGTTCAACGACCGTGCGGCGGCCACCGAGGCTCTTAGCCTGATCGCCGCCACCGAAGAAGTGGCCGAGGCCCAAGTCTTCGATGCCAACGGCCAGCTGTTGGCGCAGTGGCTACGGCCGGAAACCGGGATGCTGTCCCGGGTCGAACTGCAATTGGCCCACTCCCTGCTCGAACAGCCGATCAGCCAGCCGATCGTTCACCAGGGGCGCACCATCGGCAGCATTCACCTGACGGGTCACGGCGCCAGTCTGTTGCGCTTTTTGCTCAGCGGCCTGGCCGGGATTCTGATCTGCACCGCCCTCAGCGCCTGGGTCGGCCTGTATTTGGCGCGGCGCCTGTTGCGCGGGATTACCGGGCCGTTGCATAGCCTCGCGACGGTGGCCCATGCCGCGCGCGTCGAACGCGACTTTGACCGCCGCGTGCCACCGGCACAAATCGCCGAACTCGACAGCCTGGGCAACGACTTCAATGCCCTGCTGGAAGAAATGCAAGCCTGGCAAAACCACCTGCAAAGCGAAAACGAAAGCCTTACCCACCAGGCCAACCACGACAGCCTGACCGGCCTGCCCAACCGCGCGTTCTTCGAAGGCCGTTTGATCCGTGCCCTGCGCTGCGCCGCCAAGGCCAACGAGCGGGTGGCGGTGCTGTTCCTCGACAGTGACCGCTTCAAAGACATCAACGACAACTACGGTCACGCCGCCGGCGACGCAGTGCTGGTGGCCGTTGCCACCCGCGTGCGTGCGCAATTGCGCGAAGATGACCTGGTGGCACGCCTGGGCGGCGACGAGTTCGCCATCCTGCTGTCGCCGCTGCACAAGGTTGAAGATGCCCAGCGCATCGCCGACAAAATCATTGCCAGCATGGACGTGCCGATCCCGGTGCCGGGCAACACCGAAGTGTTAACCTCCCTGAGCATCGGCATCGCCATCTACCCCGATCATGGCGCCACCCCCGGCGCCCTGCTCAACGCCGCCGATGCGGCGATGTACCAGGCCAAACGGTTGTCACTGGGCGGCCAGCAAACGGCGGAGACGGAGCTCCCTGTCGTCAACGTTCACCACAGGAGTTGATCCCTTGTTCTTGACCGCACGCGTTGTGTTTATCACCTTATTCGTGGCCCTGTTGGCCCTGAGCGGCTGCCAGACCGCGCCCCCCAAAGGCCTGAGCCCGGCGCAAGTCGCGGTCCTCAAGCAACAAGGCTTCGAACCGACCGACGACGGCTGGGCGTTCGGCCTGTCGGGCAAAGTACTGTTCGGCAGCGACGTAGAAAGCCTCAACGCCCCCAGCACGGAAATCGTCGAGCGCATCGGCAAGGCGTTGCTGGGCGTGGGCATCGACCGCGTGCGCATTGACGGCCACACCGACACCTCGGGTAAAGAGAGCTATAACCAGCAACTGTCCCTGCGCCGCGCCAAAAGCGTCGCCACGGTGCTGACCCACGTGGGGATGAAAGAACAAAACATCCAACTGCGCGGCCTGGGCAGCAGCCAGCCGGTGACCGCCAACGACACCGCCGCAGGGCGCACCGAGAATCGGCGAGTGTCGATTGTAGTGAGTGCCGACTAAGCGACTCACCCGTTCCAATGTGTGAAATGCAATCAAAATGTGGGAGGGGGCTTGCCCCCGATGGCGGTGTGTCAGCCAATAGATGTGTTGGCTGTCACACTGCTATCGGGAGCAAGCTCCCTCCCACATTTATACCGTGTTCGCTTAACCGCTCGGCGTCAGCGCCTGCGTCAAGTCATCCACCACCGCCTTGCCCATCTCACACAGATAATGCGCCGCCCAGGCGTATTGCTCGCCGCGCACATCCATGGCGGCTTCCATCGCGAGTTTCTTGGCGTAGTAAAGCAGGGTAGAGGCGTGCTCCAGCGCTTCGCCGAGCGGCATGCCCGCGTTGACGCGGAACAGTGGTTTTTCGTTTTCGCCGTAGTCGCCGAAGGTGACGACGCCGAGGGTGGTGAAGGACGAAAGCGGTGGATCGGGGACGATTTTGGTCATGGTGTTTCTCTTAGGTTAAGAAGTAGAAACTGCCACGGCATGTCGCTAAACATGGAGAGGTGGCAGCTGTACGCAGGTTAGCGAACCGGTAACCTAGGAACCCGGTAGACCCCGAAGGTCTCCCGCGCACAGCCGCCATAACACGATAAAGCTGGCAAAAAATGCCAGCCGAAGTAGTTGAGGAGGTCGTATCTACGTTTCTCGGGTCGCTAAACCCAATCGCTGTTTTGCAGCGACCCGAGGAGGCTAGACACTCAAATCCTATGGCGCAATAGGGGGGAGATTCTCTAGGAATCGTCCTGCAATTTAAAGCGAATCGTCGTTGCTGGCCCTTTAATCCGCACGCAGCATCTCCAGCTCCCACCACATTAACAACACCAGGTTCCCATTCTTCACATCATTCGTCGGCTACCGTTACGGATATCTAAGGGGCCCTGTAACTCACGCCTCCCCATGTGGCTCACGGAGCACGCTTCAGACACTATTGTGTTTAGTACATACGTCTTTGGCATAAACAGTTGAGATGATCGCTGGAATGCTTTTTTGTTTGCTTGGTGGCATGAAACCTGCTGAGACGCTGCGGCAAGGGCCCCTGCGTTTGACTTTGATTGGTGCTAAAGGACCGCGCAGATAGGAAGGAAGGTTGAGGCTTTGACGAGATATCGTGAAAGCTGGCTTTTTAGTGGCAAAAGGCCTTGAAATTGTCTCTGTCGGCCCCATTTTGTGAGGGCATGGTCAGAATTTTCTGTCATGGAAGGCCAAGCAGTCTCTTCCTATAGGTTTTGGGAAAGAAGTTGGTGTTTTTACATCAAAATGCAGGTAGTCAATTATGGATAAGTGGGAATTTTACAAAGATGCAGGCGGCGAGTGGCGCTGGCGTCGAACAGCACCTAACGGCAATATCGTTGGTGCTTCTTCGCAAGGCTACGTCAACCGCTCAGACTGCCTAGCTAACGCGCAGCGAAACGGCTACAAAGGCGCTTAAGCCTTTGGATTGAGTCGGGGGAGGGCCTGCAGCCCTCCTCTGACTTGATACTCTTTTTGTGTACATGCCAGCATCAACGAGCGAAGAACCGCATCTCCCGCATCTCCGCCATCAACAACCCCTGATTCTGCTCCATGACAACGTAATCCGCGTTAACTTGCGCAAGTCCTCCCGGCAATACGTCCAGAATCAAGACGTAAAAATTTAATAGATTATTTCATATAGAAGTCGTATGCCGCCTTCACACTACTCGGAACACTGGTGGGATCTATGAGTGTTAGGGTGTGCTTAAATCGCTGTAGACATGAAGCATGGCTTAAAATTCGGCGGGCGAGAATAGTCGCTGGTGTGGCAGCGGAACCTATCATCATAGCAACCTCCCGAGGTGAAAATGAACGAATCAGTTGTTCGTAGCTTGGCACTGCTGCCCAAGAAACACCGTATCCATTTCCAATCATGCAACAAACAACTGCCTGTACAAATTGCTCTTGGATTGTCTCAGGGATAGCTCCTTGCTTTGATAACTCCAGAAGGCGTTCGGCAAAAGGTGGCTCGTTATAGAAATTGTTTGTGCCATTATGCACGTTCCACAAACGTTCGATTGCTCGATAAAAGACAGCATGTTGTTCTGATTCGTTAAGTAGTGCCAGAAGCCCCAGTTTCTCGAAGAACTGGAGTGATGCTGAATGACGAGGTTCGTCACCCTTTGCGGCATACTCGCTGTGCTTATTCACGAGATCAGATCGAAGGTCGGCAGTAAAGCCATCTTTTAGTGCGTTACATACTTCTAACGCATTAATTCGGGATTGCTCGGAAGTTTTGGGATCGCAGTAGATGCCATGAACCATAACTACTAACATTTGGCGCTGAGCATCGTGAGTTTCGGAAAGGCGCTGGACCCAAACTCCGTTCTGGTTCGCATTAAATCGCGCACCTTTAATTGCACTGATGAAAGCGCCGATGTCGACACCTCGTGGGGAGGAGGCGTCCGCGAGTGCGTACCTGACACATCTATTAAGGAATATCGTAAACTCACGATCGTTTACAGTACCAATAGTTGGGTGCGCGGCAGAAAAATTGTTTCGGACGTCACGGCACTGATCGAGAAAAAAGAAACCGTCCTCGTTGACTAAATTCAGTTTTAGCGAAAGTTCAAGGAGGCGGCTGTCTTGAAGCTCAAGTAGGTGTTTCTCTTCGAAATCAGATTGAAGGATTTGAGCGACTATAGGGAGGCCGAAATTTCGAACTTTCGTTCGGAGCTGTATAATGGCGGCGTTCCAGATGTAGTTCATCGCGCTATCGAACAAACCTGTACTCACCGCGACACACATTCTCGCAATCAATTCTCCCCGCAATGGAGCTGGGATCTCCCGAAGCTCTCTTGGTAAATCTCTCCACGCATATTCGATTTCTTCTTCGCTTGCCAGTACTGTTCTGGGAATGCCGAGTGCTGCTGTTAATGAATCTAAGGCTGGAAGAACCGTGGTTAGAAGTGCAGGAAGAATTGGTGCAGGTGGCTTCGGTACGATGGGGAGCATGTGCTTCTTCCTTGATTGTATTGGGGAAGGCGACCAGCCTATTCCCCATTGTTAGATTGTAAGTGGCATTTCGCCATTCGTGAGGCTTAAGCTATAACGTCATACGGAATTCGGCAATGCTGGTGTCCTCGATAAATGGTTTTTGACTTTATGTACCCAAGGTATTAATGGGAGAAAAACAGAAATTTTCGAGAAGTCACCTCATTGTGTCATGCTTTTGCAGGTTCCCTCTGGTGCCCTCGCTCAGGGGTAGGCCGACATAAGCATGGGGACCTATTCGCGCTTATGCTCGCCACTGTAAGAACCCTTTCGACCGTCACAACCTGTTGCCAAGTGTCTGATGAGGTCGTTAGGAATAGGTCTCCCTTACTCCTTGTAGTTCCTCAGTCTAAGAACCGCATCTCCCGCGTCTCCCCCATCAACAACCCCCGATTCTGCTCCGTCACCTCGCGTATGTAGTCCCACAACAACGTAATCCGTTTCAACTTCCTCAAATCCTCCCGGCAATACATCCAAAACTGCCGCGTAACCGCAATCTGCTCCCCGAGCACCGGCAATAACCGTGGATCTTGCGCTGCCAAAAAGCACGGCAAAATCGCCATCGACCGTCCTTGCTGCGCCGCCACGTACTGCGCGATCACGCTGGTGCTGCGCAGGCTGGCGCTGGCGCCGGGGACTACGTTGGCCAGGTACAGCAGCTCCGAGCTGAAGGCCAGGTCGTCGACGTAGCTGATGAACGGATGCTCTGCCAGATCCGCCGGGCGGTGGATGGGTGGGTGTTGGTCGAGGTAGTCCTGGGTCGCGTACAGCTGCAGCTTGTAGTCGCACAGTTTGCAGCACACATACGGCCCGTGTTCCGGGCGTTCCAGGGCGATGACGATGTCGGCTTCGCGCTTGGACAGGCTGATGAAGTGAGGCAGGGGCAGGATGTCGACCGAGATCGCCGGGTAGGTATCGACGAAGTGGCTCAGTTGCGGGGTGACGAAGAAGCTGCCGAAACCTTCGGTGCAGCCCATGCGGACATGCCCGGACAGCGCCATGCCGGAGCCGGAGACTTGTTCGCAGGCCATGTGCAAGGTGCTTTCGATGGATTCGGCGTAGCCCAGCAAACGCTGGCCTTCGTTGGTGAGGACGAAGCCGCTGGTCCGGGATTTTTCGAACAGCAGGGTGCCGAGTGAGACTTCCAGCGAACTGATGCGCCGCGACACGGTGGTGTAGTCCACCGCCAGGCGCTTGGCGGCGACGCTGGCCTTGCGGGTGCGGGCCACTTCGAGGAAAAACTTCAGGTCATCCCAGTTCAGGGCGCCCAGCGATGTGATGTTTTTTTGCATATTGGACCGGCTTTTATGTGCGTTCTTATTAGAAGTTTGCATATCTATACTCCAAAAACAGTCCGAACGCCTCATCCTCAAGGCGATTCAACGCCTTGGTTCTCTGCCTATAAATACAAATTGGAGACCACATGAACGCATCTGCCGATATTTCCGTGCAACAGGTCAAGTTGCTGATCAACGGTGAATGGGTCGAGTCAACGACCACCCACTGGCAAGACATCGTCAACCCGGCCACCCAGCAAGTGCTGGCCAAAGTCCCGTTCGCCACCGCCGATGAAGTTAACGCCGCCATCGACGCCGCCCATCGCGCCTTCCAGACCTGGAAGCTGACCCCGATCGGCGCCCGCATGCGCATCATGCTCAAGCTGCAAGCCTTGATCCGCGAGCACTCCAAGCGCATCGCCGTAGTCCTCAGCGCCGAGCAGGGCAAGACCATTGCCGATGCCGAGGGCGATATTTTCCGTGGCCTGGAAGTGGTGGAGCACGCCTGTTCCATCGGCACCCTGCAAATGGGCGAGTTCGCTGAAAACGTCGCCGGCGGTGTCGACACCTACACCCTGCGCCAGCCCATCGGCGTGTGCGCCGGGATTACCCCGTTCAACTTCCCGGCGATGATTCCGCTGTGGATGTTCCCGATGGCGATTGCCTGCGGTAACACTTTTGTCCTCAAGCCTTCCGAGCAAGACCCGCTGTCGACGATGCTGCTGGTGGAGCTGGCGCTGGAAGCCGGTGTGCCGGCCGGTGTACTCAACGTAGTACACGGCGGCAAGGACGTGGTGGACGCGCTCTGCACGCATAAAGACATCAAGGCGGTGTCGTTCGTCGGTTCGACCGCCGTGGGCACCCATGTGTACGACCTGGCCGGCAAACACGGCAAGCGCGTGCAATCGATGATGGGCGCCAAGAACCATGCGGTGGTGCTGCCGGATGCCAACCGCGAACACACCCTCAACGCGCTGGTCGGTGCCGGTTTCGGCGCGGCGGGCCAGCGTTGCATGGCCACTTCGGTGGTGGTGCTGGTGGGCGCGGCCAAGCAATGGCTGCCCGATCTGAAGGCGCTGGCGCAGAAGCTCAAGGTCAATGCCGGCAGCGAAGCGGGCACGGACGTCGGCCCGGTGATTTCCAAGCGTGCCAAGGCGCGCATCCTGGAGCTGATCGAAAGCGGCGTAAAAGAAGGCGCCAATCTGGAGCTGGACGGTCGTGGTATCCAGGTGCCGGGCTTCGAGCAAGGCAACTTTGTCGGTCCGACCCTGTTCTCGGGCGTGACCCCCTCTATGCAGATCTACACCCAGGAAATCTTCGGCCCGGTGCTGGTGGTGCTGGAGGTCGATACCCTCGATGAAGCCATCGCGCTGGTCAACGCCAACCCGTTCGGCAACGGCACCGGCCTGTTCACCCAGAGCGGGGCGGCGGCGCGTAAGTTCCAGAGCGAAATCGACGTCGGCCAGGTCGGCATCAACATCCCGATCCCGGTGCCGGTGCCGTTCTTCAGCTTCACCGGTTCGCGCGGTTCCAAGCTCGGCGACCTGGGCCCGTATGGCAAGCAAGTGGTGCAGTTCTACACCCAGACCAAAACCGTCACCAGCCGCTGGTTCGATGACGACACGGTCAACGATGGCGTCAACACCACCATCAACCTGCGCTGATTCCGGGAGACGAGCATGAAGATTGCATTTATCGGCTTGGGCAACATGGGCGCGCCCATGGCCCGCAACCTGATCAAGGCCGGCCACGCGCTGAACCTGTTCGACCTGAACCAGGCGGTACTCAAGGAACTGGCGGAGCTGGGCGGCAGCATCAGCGATTCACCGCGTGATGCGGCAAACGGCGCTGAGCTGGTGATTACCATGCTGCCGGCCGCTGCCCATGTGCGCAGTGTCTGGCTGGGCGAAGACGGCGTATTGGCCGGTATCGGTCAAGGCGTGCCGGCGGTGGATTGCAGCACCATCGACCCGCAAACCATCCGCGATGTCGCGGCGGCGGCGGCCAAGCAAGGGGTGGCTGTCGCTGATGCGCCGGTCTCCGGTGGCACCGGTGGCGCGCAAGCCGGGACGCTGACCTTCATGGTCGGCGCCACCCCGGAGTTGTTCGCCACCCTGCAACCGGTGCTGGCGCAGATGGGCCGCAACATCGTGCGTTGCGGCGACGTCGGCACCGGCCAAATCGCCAAGATCTGCAACAACCTGCTCTTGGGCATCAGCATGGTCGGCGTCAGCGAAGCGATGGCCCTGGGCGATGCGCTGGGCATCGACACCCAAGTGCTGGCCGGCATCATCAACAGCTCCACCGGGCGCTGCTGGAGTTCCGACACCTACAACCCATGGCCTGGCGTGATCGAAACCGCGCCGTCGTCCCGGGGCTATACCGGCGGTTTTGGCGCCGACCTGATGCTCAAGGATTTGGGCCTGGCCACTGAAGCTGCGCGCCAGGCGCACCAACCGGTGATCCTCGGCGCTGTGGCCCAGCAGTTGTATCAATCGATGAGCCAGCGCGGGGAAGGGGGCAAGGACTTCTCGGCGATCATCAACAGCTACCGCAAGCCCAAATAAACAAACCCTGTGGGAGAGAGCGTGCTCCCTCCCACAGGTTATTGCGGTCAAGCAAACACAAAATACTTACGCACCGTCTCAACCACTTCCCACGTCCCCTTCATCCCTGGCTCCACCACAAAGATATCCCCAGCCCGCAAATGGATCGGTTCCATGCCTTCCGGGGTGATTACGCAGTAGCCTTCCTGGAAATGGCAGTATTCCCACTTCACGTATTCCACGTACCACTTGCCCGGTGTGCAGATCCAGGTGCCCATGATCTTGCTGCCGTCTTCGCTGGTGTAGGCGTTGAGGTTGACGGTGTGCGGATCGCCTTCGAGCTTTTCCCATTTGCAGGCATCCAGGACCGGCAAGGGGTGGGTGTCGCGCAGTACGGTGATGGGCTTGGACATGATGACTCCGAGGCAAGTGAACGAGAGTCGAACCCTATAGCGTCGCAGGCAGGGTCAGTGGTCTGAACTCGACATCGGGATGCCCAGAAGCGCAGGCGAATACCACTCCTCGGGCCATGTGGAGTCAATGTGGGAGGGGCGGTGCGACGATTCGACTTGCCCCCGATGGCTGCGGATCAGCTAGCACATGTGTCAACTGACACACTGCTATCGGGGGCAAGCCCCCTCCCACATTGGGCTCGGGTGCACGCTTCAGCGTAGTTCGACGATATTTCTGAGCGTCAATGAGTCACTTCTTCGCAGTAAGTGCGAAAGATTCCCCGCTTGGCGCAGGAATTCGCAAGAAAATTCACAGCTGGCCCTCGTATCATTCACATCAGTCACGACCGAGAGCCTTGATATGAACCCAATAAAAACGTGGTGGGACATCAGCCCGCCCTTGAGTACGGCGACCCCGACCTGGCCGGGGGATACACCGTTCCAGGAAGAGCGCGTGTGGCAGTTCGGCCCGGAGTGCCCGGTGAATGTCGGGCGCATTACCTTGTCGCCGCACACCGGCGCCCATGTGGATGCGCCGCTGCACTACAGCGCGGACGGCGCGCCGATTGGCGAGGTGTCGTTGGACGTGTACATGGGCCCGTGCCGCGTGTTGCATTGCCTGGACAGCGGCGCACTGGTGCAGCCGCAGCAGTTGGACGGGCGTGTGGATAACGTGCCGGAGCGCGTGTTGCTGCGCACTTATCCACAAGCGCCGCTGACTGAATGGGATGCGCACTTCACCGCCATCGCCCCGCAGACCATCGAGCTGCTCGCCAGCCTGGGCGTGCGCCTGATCGGTATCGACACGCCGTCCCTGGACCCGCAGCAGTCCAAGACCATGGATTCTCACAACGCCGTGGCCCGTCATGGCATGGCGATTCTCGAAGGCATCGTGCTCGATGACGTACCGGAGGGCGACTATGAACTGATCGCGCTGCCGCTGCGGTTTGCCCACCTCGATGCCAGCCCGGTTCGCGCAATCCTGCGCCCGCTTGTGGAGCCCGCACGATGAGCCAATGTCCCTTCTCAGAGGATTACCAGCCGCCGGAAGAATGGCATAACGCCGAGCTGAATTTTTCCGAGTCCATGAGCTACGGCGACTACCTGGACCTGGGAAAAATCCTCAGCGCCCAGCACCCGCTGTCGCCGGACCACAACGAAATGCTCTTCATCATCCAGCACCAGACCTCCGAGCTGTGGATGAAACTGATGCTCCACGAACTCAAGGCCGCCCGCGAACACCTGCGCCTGGGCGAGCTGCCGCCGGCGTTCAAGATGCTGGCGCGGGTCTCGCGGATCTTCGATCAACTGGTACACGCCTGGGCGGTGCTGGCGACCATGACCCCGTCGGAGTACAAGGCGATTCGCCCGTTCCTCGGCCAGTCGTCGGGGTTCCAGTCGTTCCAGTACCGTGAGATCGAGTTCATCCTCGGCAACAAAAGCCCGGCGCTGTTGCGGCCTCACGCCCATCGCCCGCAATTGTTGCAAGAACTGCAGGTGGCAATCGCCACGCCGTCGCTGTACGACGAGGCGATCAACCTGATGGCCAAGGCCGGTTTGGCGATCGACCCGCAACGCGCCGAACGCGACCCGACGGCGGCGACGGTTCACGATGCGTCCGTGGAAGCGGCGTGGCGCGAGGTCTACCGCGACCCGAGCCGTTATTGGGACCTGTACCAGTTGGCCGAAAAGTTTATCGACCTGGAAGACTCCTTCCGCCAATGGCGCTTTCGCCATGTGACCACGGTGGAGCGGATCATCGGCTTCCAGCCCGGCACCGGCGGCACCGAGGGCGTGGGTTACCTGCGCAAGATGCTCGACACGGTGCTGTTCCCCGAGCTGTGGCGAGTGCGTTCCACGCTGTAAACAAAAAGCCCCGGATCACCGGGGCTTTTCATTTGGAATGCAATCAAAAATGTGGGAGGGGGCTTGCTCCCGATAGCGGTGTGTCAGTCAGTTCATCTGTAGCTGACCCACCGCTATCGGGAGCAAGCCCCCTCCCACAGGGGTATTACTGCGCGGCGGCTACCGCTTTCGCCTTACTGACGCGCAACCGGTAGGCAATGTAGATAACCCCCACCCAAACCGGCATCGCATACACCGAATCGCGAATGCCCGGGATCGCGAGCATTACGCTGATGATCATCAGCATGAACGCCAGGCACAGGTAGTTGCTGAACGGAAACCAGAAGGTCTTGAACGACGGCACCACGCCTTGCTCGCCCATGGCTTTGCGGAACTTGATGTGAGTCAGGCTGATCAGCGCCCAGTTGATCATCAACGAAGCGACCACCAGGGCGAACAGCAACTCCAGCGCACTGTGCGGCGCGACGTAGTTGACCACCACGCACAGCAGCGTCACCAGCGCCGAAATCGCCAGGGCGCGCAGCGGCACGCCTTGCTTGTTGAGCTTCATCAGCGCCTTCGGTGCATCACCTTGCTCGGCCAGGCCGAACAGCATGCGGCTGTTGCAGTACACGCCGCTGTTGTACACCGACAGCGCCGCGGTCAGCACCACGAAGTTGAGGATGTGCGCGGCGGTGTCGTTACCGATCAGCGAGAAGATCTGCACGAACGGGCTGCCGCTGTAGGCATCGCCCGACGCGCCGAGGGTTTGCAGCAGTTGATCCCACGGGTACAGCGACAGCAGCACGGTTAGCGCGCCGACGTAGAAAATCAGGATGCGGTACACCACCTGGTTGATCGCTTTCGGGATCACTTTGCGCGGCTCGCTGGCCTCGGCGGCGGTGATGCCCACCAGCTCCAGGCCACCGAACGAGAACATGATGAACGCCATCGACATCAACAGCCCCATGCCGCCATTCGGGAAGAAACCGCCGTGGCTCCACAGGTTGCTGATCGACGCTTGCGGGCCGCCGGTGCCGCTGAACAGCAGGTAGCAGCCGAGCACGATCATGCCGACAATCGCCACCACCTTGATGATCGCGAACCAGAACTCGGTCTCACCGAAGAACTTCACGTTCAGGGTGTTGATCAGGTTCACCGCGACAAAGAACACCAGCGCGCTGACCCAGGTCGGAATTTCCGGCCACCAGAACTGGATGTACTTGCCCACGGCCGTCAGCTCGGCCATACCCACCAGCACGTAGAGCACCCAGTAGTTCCAGCCCGCCAGGAAGCCCGCGTAACCGCCCCAGTATTTGTGCGCAAAGTGGCTGAACGAACCGGCTACCGGCTCCTCGACGATCATCTCGCCGAGCTGGCGCATGATCAGGAACGCGATAAAACCGGCAATCGCATAACCGAGGATCATCGACGGCCCCGCCGACTTGAGCACCCCGGCCGAACCGAGGAACAGCCCCGTACCGATCGCGCCGCCCAAGGCAATCAGCTGAATATGCCGGTTCTTCAGGCCACGCTTGAGGCCTACTGGGTTAACCATGTCATCCGCCATTAACATTCCCTTCTACTTGTTTTTCTCGGGGTTGATTGCACGCCGCGCCCAACCCCTCAGACGTGCTGAGGGGTCAGATATTACTCTGCGTGAACTTTTCGTAATACAGCTGAACGCCATCAAGTGCCTGATCCGCCAGCCATTGCTGGATGGACTCGACCATCGGAGGGGGCCCGCACACGTACATATCGGCCGAACTGTCCCGCCATTCGGCCAGGTTGAAATGCTCGGTGAGGTAGCCGCGCTTGCCGGGCCATGCGGGCGGCGGGTCGCTCAGTACTTCGGTGTAGCGAAAGTCCGCGAGCGCGGACGCATAACCCTCGATGCGCGCCGCTTCGCACAGGTCCTGCGCGCTACGCACGCCGTAGTACAGGTGTACCGGCCGCTCGCAGGCGTTGGCCGCCAGTTCATCGAGCATGCCCAGCAGCGCCGACAACCCAGTACCGCCGGCGACCAGCACCAGCGGCCGGCTGACATGGCGCAGGTAGAACGCCCCCAGCGGCGCCTCCATCAGCAACTGATCGCCGACCTGGCAACGTTCGCGCAGGTAGTTGCTCATCACCCCGTCGGGCAGCAGGCGGATCAGAAACCGCAGCTGATTGCCCGGCCGGTTGGCGAAGGAATACGAGCGCCAACTGTCGGTGCCCGGAACCGCCAGGCGGGCGTATTGGCCCGGCAGAAAGTCCAGCGCCTGTTCCAGTTGCACCTGCAGGATCGCCGTGCTGGTCGAGACCTGCCGCACCTCGCTCACCGTGCCGCGCACCTGCACCGGCCCCGGTGCGTTGCACAGGCTGGAATCGAAGTCGAAGTAGAACGTCGCATCCGACTTCACCCGGGTCTGGCAACTGAGCATCTTGCGTTGTTGCAGGTCGAGGCTGGAGAGGGCGTCCTCGTCCACATAGTCCTGGCTGTATTCGCCGCTCTCGCAGCGGCCCTGACAGGTACCACACACGCCTTCGCGGCAATCCAGCGGAATCTTGATGCCATTGCGCAGGGCCGCATCCAGCAGGATTTCATGCGCGCCCACCGGGAAAAACAGGGTCTTGCCGTCGGCAAAACTGAAGGCCACTTTGTGATTCATCCCCAGTACTCCGTGGGTTCATGTGTGAACCCCTGTAGGAGCGAGCTTGCTCGCGAAAAACTCAAGGACGCCGCGTACATTCAGGATGCCCGCGTCATCGTTGACGTCCTTCGCGAGCAAGCTCGCTCCTACAAGGGGGCGTTCGCCAGCGTTACAGGTGATAGAAATCCAGCACCGAGTTGATGGTGTCGTTGAGCAACAACGCGTGCTTGCGGGTGATCAGCCAACTGTCGCCATGGGCCTTGAGACGATAGGTCGCGTGGCCGTAGAACTGCTCCGACGTGGCCAGGCGATAGAACAGCGTGTGCCAGTTCAAGCGCACCTCCAGCGTGCCGTCCGCCTGCTCGGCGATGCGCACGTTGTGGATCAGGTGCAAGGTGCGCGGCATCGGCGTGGCCGACGCCGCCTTGCCGGTGCGCAGGCGGAACACGCGGTCTTCCAGGCCCGTGCGGTTGGCGTAATAGATCAGCGACATTTCGCGCTTGGGGTCGCGGGTGTAGACGTGTTCGGAGTCCCATTGCGGCAGGTGGAACTCGCTCTGCGGGTCGAACAACTGCACGTAGGCGTCCCAGTCCTGGGCGTCGCACAGCTCGGATTTGCGATAGAAAAACTGCTCTATCCGGTACTGCAATGGCGCATTCATCATTCCACCTCCCGCAGCTTCAGCGCGCGTTGGTCGAGGCCGTTGAGCAGGAACTGCTGCCAGTTGCGGTGCTGGTTGACGTACAGGCCTTCGTGGGTGAACTCGGTGCCGGTCATGGCGGGCTGGATGCCGAGGGCTTCGCTGTTCGGCGTCGGCCCGGTGGCCCAGCGGTGGCTACCGCGTGAGATATCGCTCCAGCGCTCCAGGCGGCCCTGGAAACCGCGCTGGGCCTCGCGAAACTCCACCAGGTCGTCCGGCGTGCCCATGCCCGAGACGTTGAAGAAGTCCTCGAACTGGCGGATGCGGTTTTCCCGGTCGGCGTCGGACTCATGTTTCACCCCCAGGCACTGGCTGATGATCTCGGTCTTGTTCCACGCCAACGGGCGGATGATGCGCAGCTGCGAGCTGATCTGGTCGAGGAAGAACAGGCTCGGGTAGATGTTCAGGTTGCGCAGGCGGTGCATCATCCACTCGGCTTTTGGCTGGCCGTGTTCTGCCACCAGGCGCGGCATGATGGTGGCGTAGCCGGAGCGCACCGTGGGGTTGGGCATGTCGCTGAACAACAGGCTGTGGCCATTGTTGAAGGCGAACCAGCCGTCGTCGGTATTTGCGTCGCCGGCGCCGAGTTTGCTGTAGTCCAGCGTCGCGCCGGCCGCGGTGCCATTGGCGGTATTGACCTGCTGGCGGTGCTGCACCGTGGCCACGTAGTTGTAGTGGACGGTGCTGACGTGATAACCGTCCAGGCCGTTTTCGTTCTGCAGCTTCCAGTTGCCGTCGTAGGTGTACGCGGACTTGCCCGGCAGCACCTCCAGCTCACCGGTGGCGGACTGGGCGACCATCATGTCGAAGAACACTTTGGCGTCGCCGAGAAAGTCTTCCAGGCTGTCGGTGCCGTTCACGTCCAGGCTGATGAATACAAAGCCCTTGTAGCTGTCGATGCGTGCTTTTTTCAGGCCGCGCGTGGCCTTGTCGAAACCTTCCGGGTATTCCCCCGGTGCCTTGACCTTCACCAGCCGGCCGTCGCTCTTGTAGCACCAGGCGTGGAACGGGCAGGTGAAGGTCGACTGGTTGCCCTTGCCGACGCGGGTGAGGGTGGTGCCGCGATGCTGGCAGGCGTTGACCAGCGCGTTGAGTTGGCCGTCGCCGTCGCGGGTGATGATCATCGGCTGGCGCCCGGCGCGCATCGTCACGAAATCGTGGTTATTCGCCAGTTCGCTTTCGTGGCAGGCGTAGATCCAGTTTTTCTCGAAGATCAGTTCCATCTCCAGGTCGAACAGTTGCGGCTCGGTGAACATGTCGCGGGCGATGCGGAACACTTCATCGGCGGGGCGAAAATCCAGGCAGCTGTCGATGAAGCTTTTCCATTGCTCGACGCTTCTTGCACCACTCATGGGACGCACCTTTTGATAATGGCTGAACGGGTAAGCCATTTAGAGGCTGCACCGAGGCGGCGGGCTATCCGCTTAATGGGCGAAGGCGGGCCGGATAGTTGGGCAGCAAATACCCACGCCGGTGCAGGACGGTGACGCGATGCGCTACTGTCATGCAGGGCGGTGCGCGCAGAAGTCGGTGGTTTATCCACATAGTCGAGCGTTGCTATCCACCCAGCAGCGAGACCGCCGCCGTGGCGCAGAACTTGCTGTCGATCTGTCACGACGCGCCGCCAGAGCGCGCAACCGCCTAACCGCCGTGGGTGCAGCCTGATGAGTAGCCATACACGCGATATCCGTATCGAACGCTTCGACCTGGAGGGCGCCCGCAGCTGGATGTCCGGCATCTGCGGGCCGCACCGCCTGGAGACGGCCACGCCCGAGCGCCTGCGTTTCCATCACAGCGCCAACGTGTTCAAGTCCCGCGCCACCACCTTGGGCGTGATCGAATACGGCACCGACGTGACCATCGACATTGAGGACGCCGAGCACTTCAGCAGCTACAGCCTGAGCCTGCCGCTGGTGGGCGAGCAGGAGTTGAGCAAGAACGGCGAGCGCCTGAGTTCCAACCGCGATCAAGGCGTGATCATCTCGCCCAACGAGCACCAGGTGCTGGCGATTTCCGGCGATTGCCGCAAGTTGCAGGTGGTGATTACCCGCGCGGCGATGAACGAGTCGCTGGAAGGGCTGCTGCAACGGCCGATTGAGGCGCCGCTGCGTTTTGAGTCGGTAATGGATGCGGTGGACGGTGCGCCGGCCTCGTGGTGGCGCATGGCGCGTTATTTCATCGCGGAGCTTGCGCGCAGCAGCGAGTTGTACGAGCAGGCGGCGTTTACCCGCGACCTGGAAAGCTCGCTGATCAAGGGCCTGATCCTCGCCCAGCCGAATAACTATTCAGAGGAACTGCGCGACGTACTCGGCGTGAAACTGCCGCACTACTTGATCCGCGCCCGCCAATACATTCACGACAACGCCCGCGAAGCGGTGCATCTGGAAGATCTGGAAGCCGCCGCCGGGGTCTCGCGGTTCAAGCTGTTCGATGCGTTTCGCAAATACTTCGCGCTGTCGCCGATGGCTTACCTGAAAAAGTATCGGCTAGGGGCGGTGCGCCAGGAGATCCTCGAACACGGCTCCACCCGTACCATCTCCGAGATTGCCCTGGGCTGGGGGTTTACGCACCTGGGGCGGTTCTCGGCGGAGTACAGAAAGCTGTTCGATGAGTCGCCGAGCCAGACCTTGCAGCGCAACCGCCTGCGCACTTTCTAAAAAACACCGCAGATCAACTGTGGGAGGGGCGGTGCGACGGTTCGACTTGCCCCCGATAGCAGTGGAACAGCCAACTTATGCATCGACTGACACACTGCCATCGGGGGCAAGCCCCCTCCCACATTTGATCACCAGTGCCTGGGAGATTTCAGATCAGTTCTTCAACCAACTGCAAACAATGACTCAGCCCCGGCGACTGATCATTCACCCGCCGGCTGAGAATAATCGGCGAGGTCGCGGTGGTTTCCACAATCGGCGTGTAGCCGATGTCCGCCCGATGCAGCACCTGCACCGACGCCGGCACCAGCGTCACGCCCATGCCCGCGCCGACCAGGCCGATGGCGGTCTGCAATTCGTTGGTCCATTGCACCACCTTGAGGCTCAAGCCGTGGGCGTCGAACAGCGCGATCACATGGTCGGCATAGCTGGGCCGTGGGTTGCCGGGGTAGAGCACGAACGGCTCGGCAGCCAGTTGGGCGAGGGTGGCGGGCGCGTCCAGCAAGGGGTGACCGGCGGGCAGCACCGCGACCAGGCGGTCCTCCACCAGCACGCGCTGGACGATGGCCGGGTCATCGATGCGAATCCGCCCGAAGCCCACATCAATGCGCCCAGCCTTGAGCGCTTCGACCTGCTGCAAGGTGGTCATTTCCGACAGCCCCAGCTCCAGCTCCAGCGCTTCATGGTTGCGCAGCCGCCGAATCAGCTCGGGCAGCACGCCATACAAGGTCGACGGCGCAAAGCCGATGCCCAGCCAGGTCTTCTCGCCCTGGCCAATACGCCGGGTGGTGTCGCAGACCTTGCCCAACTGCTCCAGCAGCACGTTGGCGTGCTCATAGAAAAACCGTCCGGCCTCGGTCAGCCGCAGCGGGCGGCCGCGCTCCAGCAGTATCACGCCCAATTCATCCTCCAATTGCTGGATCTGCCGGCTCAACGGCGGCTGGGCGATGTGCAGGCGTTCGGCGGCGCGGGTGAAGTTGAGGGTTTCGCCCAGCACCTGGAAATAGCGCAGATGTCGCAGTTCCATGACAGCTCCTTTGATACCTTGAAGGTATTGTGCGAGACCAATTCTATATTGGAACCCTGGAAAAATGCGGCACAGAATCGGCTCAAATCTATAAAGAACCCAACGGGTATAGCCATGCCGATTTGTGCCATCGAGTCGATCGAGACCATCATCGTCGACCTCCCCACCCTCCGCCCGCACAAGCTGGCGATGCACACGATGCAAAACCAGACCCTGGTGATCATCCGCCTGCGCTGCGCCGACGGCATTGAAGGCATCGGCGAAGCCACCACCATCGGCGGCCTGAGCTACGGCAACGAAAGCCCCGACAGCATCAAAATCAACATCGACCGCCACTTCGCCCCGCTGCTGATCGGCCAGGACGCGAACAACATCAATGCCGCCATGTTACGCCTGGCGCGCAGCATTCGCGGCAACACCTTTGCCAAGTCCGGTATCGAAAGCGCCTTGCTCGATGCGCTGGGCAAACGCCTGAACCTGCCGGTCAGCGAACTGCTCGGCGGCCGCGTGCGCGACGCGTTGCCGGTGGCCTGGACCCTGGCCAGCGGCAACACCGAAAAGGACATTGCCGAAGCCGAGAAGATGCTCGACCTGCGCCGTCACCGCGTCTTCAAATTGAAGATCGGTGCCGGTGAGGTCAGTGCCGACCTGGCCCATGTGATCGCGATCAAAAAAGCCCTGGGCGAGCGCGCCAGCGTGCGCGTCGACGTCAACCAGGCCTGGGATGAAGCCGTCGCCCTGCGCGCCTGCAAGGTGCTCGGCGACAACGCTATCGACCTGATCGAACAGCCGATCTCGCGCAACAACCGTGGTGGCATGGCCCGGCTTAACCGGTCGAGCCCGGCGCCGATCATGGCCGACGAATCCATCGAATGTGTCGAGGACGCCTTCAACCTGGCCCGCGAAGGCGCGGCTTCGGTGTTTGCCCTCAAGATCGCCAAGAACGGTGGCCCGCGCGCGGTGTTGCGCACCGCCGCGATTGCCGAAGCGGCCGGGATTGGTCTGTACGGCGGCACCATGCTCGAAGGCGGCATCGGCACCCTGGCCTCGGCCCATGCGTTCCTCACCCTGGACACCCTGACGTGGGGCACCGAGCTGTTCGGCCCGCTGCTGCTCACCGAAGACATCCTCACCGAGCCGCTGGTGTACCGCGATTTCCACCTGCATGTCGGCACCGCACCGGGCCTGGGCCTGACCATCGATGAAGAGCGTCTGGCGTTCTTCCGGCGTGACAACCACTAAGAGGCGCCTGCCATGTTGTTCCACGTAAAAATGAGCGTACACCTGCCCGTCGACATGAACCCCGAACGCGCCGCCAACCTCAAGGCCGAAGAAAAAGCCCTGGCGCAGCGCCTGCAGCAAGAGGGCAAATGGCGCCACCTGTGGCGCATCGCCGGGCTCTACGCCAACTACAGCGTGTTCGATGTCGACAGCGTGCAGGAACTGCACGACCTGCTGATGCAACTGCCGCTTTATCCCTACATGGCCATCGAAGTGAATGCGCTGTGCAGGCACCCGTCGTCGATCCACGCGGATGACCGCTGAGCCTGTTTTATCCCGAATAATTACAAGATGAGGATTGCACCATGTCCATCCGACTGTCCCAGACTGCCCACGCCCAACAGTTTCTCGAAGAAGCCAGCGGCAACCGCAGCGAAAGCGGCAACCCGCGCACCAAGACGCTGATCTACCGAATCCTGCGGGACACGGTGAACATCATCGAAGACCTGGAAGTCACCCCCGAAGAATTCTGGGCGGCGGTCAACTACCTCAACGAATTGGGTAAACACCAGGAAGCCGGTTTGCTCGCCGCCGGGCTCGGCCTGGAGCATTACCTGGATTTGCTGATGGACGCCGCCGACGAAGAAGCCGGCAAAACCGGCGGCACGCCGCGCACCATCGAAGGCCCGCTGTATGTGGCGGGGGCGCCGTTGTCGAAATACGAAGCGCGCCTGGATGACGGCCAGGACCCGGGCGTGCCGCTGTTCATGCGCGGGCAGGTGCGGGACACGCAGGGCAAACCGGTGGCCGGGGCGATTGTCGATGTGTGGCAGGCCAATACCGGCGGCACTTACTCCTGGTTCGACACCGCGCAGTCGGAGTTCAACCTGCGCCGCCGCATCGAGACCGATGCCCAGGGTAACTTCCGTTTTCGCAGCATCGTGCCGTCCGGCTATGGCTGCCCGCCGACCGGGCCGACCCAGCAGTTGCTCGATCAACTGGGACGCCACGGGCAGCGCCCGGCGCATATTCACTTCTTCATCTCGGCGCCGGGGCATCGGCACCTGACCACGCAGATCAACCTGTCAGACGACCCGTACCTGCACGATGATTTTGCCTACGCGACGCGGGATGAATTGATTGCCGAAATTCGCTTCAGTGACGATCAGCAATTGGCGCGGGAGTTGGGTGTGGACGGGCGTTTTGCGCAGATTGATTTTGACTTTGAGGTGCAGCTCGCCGCTGCGCCGGTAGAGCAAAAGCGCATGCAGCGGGTGCGTGCATTGGAAGATTGATCAGCACGGTCAAAAAATGTGGGAGGGGGCTTGCTCCCGATGGCGATGGATCAGCTTGCGAATCCGGCGACTGACACACCGCTATCGGGAGCAAGCCCCCTCCCACATTTTTTGACCGATGGTGCTGCGGCTATTTGCGCAGCACCAGATCCAACACCTCGTCGCGATCCTTGATCTTCTGCAACACAATCTCCGAACGGATATCCATCACCCCCGCCGTGCGGTTCAGGTGGTTCACGATAAAGTCCGAAAAGTGCTTGAGGTTGCGCGCCTGCACCCGCAGCACATAGTTGCTGGCGCCGGTAATCACGTAGGCGCTGGCCACTTCCGGCCAGCCTTGCACCTTCTGGATAAACGTCTCATGCCAATCCTCCACGTCCTGGCGCAATGACAGGTGGACGATGGCTTCCAGCTCGATCCCCAACTGCTCGGCATTCAACACTGCGCGATAGCCGCTGATGATCCCTTCGCTTTCCAGCAGGCGCAGACGGCGCAGGCAGGCGGAGGGCGACAGCGCGACTTTTTCCGCGAGTTCCTGGTTGCTGATACGGCCGTCCTGTTGCAGGAAATGCAGGAGGCGCAGGTCGGTGGCGTCGAGAATCATACTTAGAATAAATCCGCGTTTTTTCGGTTGAACTTCGAATTTCCTACAGCTTAATTAGCCTGTTGCCCACCACTTTGCACGAAAATTCTCTAAAACCTCGTTCATTATTTGCTGCATATTCCTTTATAAAAATCAGGACAGCCCATGATCACTCGAAGCCATTGCCAAGCCCTTGACGACCAGGACCGGTTGGCGGCGCTGCGTCACCAGTTCGCCTTGCCGCAGGGGGTGATCTACCTCGACGGCAACTCCCTCGGTGCGCGTCCGGTGGCAGCGCTTGCGCGGGCGCAGCAGGTGATCGCCGAGGAGTGGGGCAATGGCCTGATTCGCAGTTGGAACAGCGCGGGTTGGGCGGATTTGTCGCAGCGTCTGGGCAATCGCCTGGCGCCGTTGATCGGTGCGGGCGACGGCGAAGTGGTGATCACCGATACCACCTCGATCAACCTGTTCAAGGTGCTCAGCGCCGCATTGAGCGTGCAGCGCCAACGCCAGCCGCTGCGCAAGGTGATCGTCAGTGAAGCGAGTAACTTCCCCACCGACCTGTACATTGCCGAAGGCCTCGCCGAGCTGCTGCAACAGGGCTATTCCCTGCGGCTGGTCAACAGCCCGGACGAACTGCCTCAGGCCATTGATCAGGATGTGGCGGTGGTGATGCTCACCCACGTCAACTACAAGACCGGCTACATGTATGACATGCAGGCGCTCACCGCATTGAGCCACGAGTGCGGCGCGCTGAGCCTCTGGGACCTGGCGCATTCGGCGGGCGCGGTGCCCATCGACCTGCATCGGGCCGGCGCCGATTACGCGATCGGCTGCACCTACAAATACCTCAACGGCGGCCCCGGCTCCCAGGCGTTCGTGTGGGTTAACCCCGCGCTGGTGGACGTGGTCCGCCAGCCGTTGTCGGGCTGGTTCGGGCATACCCGGCAGTTCGCCATGGAGTCGAGCTATGCGCCGAGTGCCGGCATCGCCCGTTACCTGTGCGGCACCCAGCCGATCACCTCGCTGGCCATGGTGGAATGCGGCCTGGAGATTTTCGAACAGACCGACATGGCCAGCCTGCGCCGTAAATCCCTGGCCCTGACCGACCTGTTCATCGCGTGCGTCGAAGCCCGTTGCGCCGCCCACGGCCTGGTGTTGATCACCCCGCGCGAGCACGCTAGACGCGGCAGCCATGTGAGCTTTGAGCACCCTGAAGGCTACGCGGTAATCCAGGCGCTGATTGCCCGTGGAGTGATCGGCGACTACCGCGAGCCGCGCATCATGCGCTTTGGTTTTACGCCGCTGTACACCAGTTTCAGCGAGGTATGGGACGCCGTGGAAATCCTCGGCGACATCCTCGACAACCACACGTGGGACCAACCGCAATTCAAGGTGCGCAACAGCGTCACCTGAACAAACACAGACAACAATGGAGGAGGGGGCTTGCTCCCGATAGAGCCGTATCAGCGTGCGAATCCGGCGACCGACACACCACCATCGGGGGCAAGCCCCCTCCCACACTGAGCCTGCGCCAGACACTCAATGAATGAACACCACAGACCCCTGTGGGAGGGGGCTTGCCCCCGATGGCGGCGGATCAGTCACCCATGCATCGACTGAAAGACTGCTATCACCAGCAAGCCCCCTGCCACAGGGAGTCTGTGGCAACAGACAAATCGTGCAATCACAACAATAAGGGGCACACCACGTGACCACGCCAAACGACGGCTTTGCAGAAATCACCCACCGTGAACTGGGCCTGAGGCGCCAGCTCACTTCCGGCCAGATGAGTATGATCGCCATCGGTGGCGCCATCGGCACCGGGCTGTTCATGGGCAGCGCCTATGCCATCGGCTATGCCGGGCCCAGCGTGCTGGTGAGTTACGCCATCGGTGCGTTGATCACCTTGCTGCTGATGGGCTGCCTGGCGGAGATGACGGTGGCCCATTCCACCTCCGGCTCCTTCGGTGCTTATGCCGAGTTCTACATCAGCCCGCTGGCCGGGTTCCTGGTGCGTTATGCCTATTGGGCGGCGATTGTGCTGGCGGTGGGCGCCGAGGTGACGGCGGTGGCGATGTACATGAAGTACTGGTTCGCCAACGTGCCGGAGTGGGTGTGGATCGTGTCGTTTTCCAGCGTGCTGATCCTGCTCAATGCCATCAGCGTGAAAACCTTCGGCAACTTCGAATACTGGTTCTCGACGATCAAGATCAGCGCCATCGTCGGCTTCATCCTCCTCGCGGTGTACGTAGTGTTCGGCTCCGGCAACCCGCAGTACGGCGTGCAGAACTACACGGCCCACGACGGCTTTTTCCCGCATGGCTTGAGCGGCATGTGGATCGCCGTGATCGTGTCGATCTTCAGCTACCTGAGCGTGGAGATGATCGCCGTGGCGGCCGGTGAAGCGGCCGACCCGGAGCAGGCGGTGAAGAAGGCTTTTCGCGCGACCATCGTGCGCCTGGTGGTGTTTTACCTGCTGACGTTGGCGCTGATGTTGGCCATCGTGCCGTGGAACCAGGCCGGGCAGGCACAGAGCCCGTTCGTCACGGTGATGCAGACCATCGGCATTCCCGGCGCCACCGGGGTGATGAATTTCGTGATTCTGATCGCGGCGCTGTCGGCGATGAACAGCCAGCTCTACATCACCACGCGCATGATGTTCAGCCTGTCCCGCGCCGGCTTTGCGCCCACGTCCATGGGCGCGTTGAGCAAGAGCGGCATCCCGCTGAACGCCTTGTTGCTGTCCAGTTCGGGCATCGCCCTGGCGACCCTGCTTAACCTGATGTACCCGGAAAGCGCGTTCACACTGATGATGGCGATCTCGATGTTCGGCGCGATCTTCACCTGGTTCATGATCTTCCTGACGCACCTGTTCTTCCGCCGCTATCGCAAGCGTCATGGCGGGGCGAAGTTGTCGTTCCAACTGCGCCTGTTTCCCTACAGCACGCTGCTGGGCCTGGTGCTGATGGGCGCGGTGATGATCACCACGTATTTCACCGACGCGTTCAAGATGACCCTGGTGTTCGGCGTGCCGTTCCTGCTGATTCTGTCGGCGGTGTATTACGGGTTTTTCCGCAAGGGCAGGGCCAAGGCGTCGAGCAAGGCCCTGGCATAACCCGGCAGGTGTTCGAACGAGCGCGCGCATAACAGCAACGTTCGACAGGCCCAATCTTCTCGCAACGGTTGGGCCTTGAAGCGCTGCTCCAACGGCCAACGCGCCAGCGCCGCTTGGGGCACGATCCCCAGGCCCGCGCCGCGTGCGACCATGCGCATCACCCCATCAAAGCCCTCGGCCCGGATGCGCGTTTGCAAGCGAAACCCCGCGTGCAACGCCTGTTCTTCCAGGTACACCGCCAACGCGCTGTGGGCGGCCAGGCCCACATAGTCGTAATGCAGGCTGTCGATAAAACTCACCGTACTTGCCGCCAACGGATGCTCCAACGGCATGATCAGCACCAGCGGATCGTCGCGAAACGCCAGGGTCTGCAAGCCGTGGGTGTCCACCGCGTCGGAGATGATCCCCAGGTCTGCGGTGCCCTGGCGCAAGGCCTGGGTGATGCGCAGGCTGGGCAGTTCCTGCAGGTCGATATCGAGGTTGGTGTGCTCGCGCAGAAAATCCGCCAGTAGTTCCGGCAGGTATTCGCTGAGGGCGGTGGTGTTGCACAGCAGGCGCACCTGGCCTTTGACGCCGTTGGCGTACTCCGCCAGGTCCTGTTGCAGGTGCTCGGCCTGTTGCAGCAACAGCCGGGCATGACGGGCCAGGGCGCGGCCAGCGGCCGTGGGCGTGACGCCACGGCGGCCGCGTTCGAGGCATTCGACGCCCAGCGCGGCTTCCATCGCGCGGATGCGCGCGCTGGCGGCGGCCAAGGACAAGTGGCTGCGGCTGGCGCCGGCGGTGATGTTGCCCGCGTCGAGGATGTGCAGGTAGAGGCGCAGGTCGATCAGGTCGAAGTGCATGGCTGGAAGATTTCCTTTCGCTGGACTGGCGCTATCGCGAGCAAGCCCGCTTCCACAGTTGGAATGCATTTCAACTGTGGGAGCGGGCTTGCTCGCGATGGCGGCATCAGCCTCACGCAAAACAAGAGGCTGCCTCAGTATATGGTGAATTTTCGCGCCCAGCGATAAGCCCCACACTCGGCCGATGACAACCTTCCTCGCGTTCTACCAAAACCTCGGCACCGCCCTGACCCTGCTGGTGATCGGCACCTTCCTGCTGGCTGGCACCGTCAAAGGCGTGATTGGCCTGGGCCTGCCCACCGTCGCCATGGGCATGCTCGGCCTGGCTATGTTGCCGGCGCAGGCTGCGGCGTTGCTGATCATCCCTTCGACGGTGACCAACCTTTGGCAACTGGCCTTCGGCGGCCACTTGAGCGCGTTGCTCAAACGCTTGTGGCCGCTGTTGCTGCTGATTTTCCTCGGCACCGGGTTGGGCTCGTTGTGGCTGGGAATGGGCGGTGGCGATTGGGTGGTGCGCGCGTTGGGCGCGGCGTTGCTGGTGTATGCGTTGAGTGGACTGTTGCTGCCCACATTCAGCGTAAAGCCCGCAACCGAGCGCTGGTTGGCGCCGGTG
Source organism: Pseudomonas sp. D3 (assembly GCF_029320995.1). Taxonomy (NCBI): domain Bacteria; kingdom Pseudomonadati; phylum Pseudomonadota; class Gammaproteobacteria; order Pseudomonadales; family Pseudomonadaceae; genus Pseudomonas; species Pseudomonas sp. D3. The sequence continues at coordinate 5,555,991 of NZ_CP119772.1, read as the reverse complement.
TGTGGGCTGGTCACCGGCCTGATCACCTCGGCCACCGGCGTCTTCGTGATTCCTGCGGTGCCGTACCTGCAAGCGTTGGGTTTGAGTCGCGATCAGTTGGTGCAGGCGCTGGGGTTGTCGTTCAGCGTGTCGACATTGGCGCTGGCCGCCGGGTTGGCCTGGCGTGGCAGCCTCGGCGGCGGCGAAATCAATGCCTCGCTCTTGGCGCTGGCGCCGGCCTTGCTGGGGATGTGGCTCGGGCAGGTATTGCGCCAACGGATCAGTGCCGGGTTGTTCAAACGGGTGTTTTTTATCGGCATGGCGCTGTTGGGCGCGCATCTGTTGATCAGTGGGTAAAGGCAATAATAGATTCGAATTCGTGATTTTTAGTCAAATGTATTTTGCCGCGCCAAGGCTTATTCCGCACAAGGCGCATCGATACCCTGCCTTCAGACATTTTTAATCTTAAGGCGCTCCTCCATGAAAAAAGTCCTGTTGCTCAACGGCGGTAAACAATTCGCCCACTCCGACGGTCGCTACAACAGCACCCTGCATGACGCCGCCGTGGCGGTACTCGACCGTGGCGGTATCGACATCAAGGTCACGCATATCGACGAAGGCTACGACGTGGCCGAAGAGGTCGCCAAATTCCTCTGGGCTGACGTGATCATCTACCAGATGCCCGGCTGGTGGATGGGCGCGCCGTGGATCGTCAAGAAGTACATCGACGAAGTCTTCACCGAAGGTCACGGCAGCCTCTACGCCAGCGATGGTCGCACCCGTTCCGACGCGTCGCAGAAATACGGCAGCGGCGGCCTGATCCACGGCAAGCAGTACATGCTGTCGCTGACCTGGAACGCCCCGCAGCAAGCCTTCGACGACCCGAGCGACTTCTTCGAAGGCCAAGGCGTGGACGCGGTGTACTTGCCGTTTCACAAGGCCAATCAGTTCCTCGGCATGACGGCCTTGCCGACGTTCCTCTGCGTGGACGTCATGAAGCGCCCGGCCATCGACGCTGACGTGGCGCGCTACGAGCAGCATCTGGCGCAGGTGTTCGACCTCTCGGTGTAAGCTGCGCTGTGCCGATAAAGAGGACAGCCTGTGAAAGCCCGATCCGATGAATTACAGATCTTCGTCAGCGTGATTGAGTGCGGCTCGATTTCCGCTGCGGCGGAGCAGGTCGGGCAGACGCCGTCGGCGCTCAGCCGCACCTTGTCGCGCCTGGAAGCCAAACTCGACACCACGCTGATCAACCGCACCACGCGGCGCATGGACCTGACCGAGGAGGGCAAGTATTTCTTCGAGCAGGCCAAGGTGATCCTGGCGCAGATGGATGAGCTGGAGGAGCGCTTGTCGTCGCGCCAGAAAAAACCGGCGGGGCGGTTGCGCATCAATGCCGCCGTGCCGTTCATGCTGCATGGGATCGTGCCGTACATCGCTGAGTTTCGCGGGCTGTACCCGCAGATCCAGCTGGAGCTGAACAGTGATGACTTGATCATCGACCTGTTGGAGCAGAGCACCGACATCGCCATTCGCATCGGCGCGCTGGCCGATTCCACCCTGCATGCGCGGTCCCTCGGCTGCACCCCGCTGCATATCCTTGCCAGCCCGGCCTATCTCAAGCAATACGGCACGCCGACCACGGTCGCCGAGTTGGCCGAGCACACCTTGCTTGGCTTCACCCAGACCGAGACGCTCAACCACTGGCCGCTGCGCCACGTGGCGGGTGACCGCTGGCTGATCCAGCCCGGCATTGCCGCGTCCAGCGGCGAAACCTTGCGACAACTGGCGCTCGAAGGGCAGGGCATTGGCTGCCTGTCGAACTTCATGACCAGCGCAGACATCGAGGCCGGGCGCCTGGTGCCGGTGCTGGAGGCGTTCAACAGCGGTTATCGCCAGCCGATCCACGCGGTGTATTACCGCAACTCGCAACTGGCCTTGCGCATCCAATGCTTCCTGGACTTCATCCAGGCCAAGCTGGCGCGGTACGCCTGCTGATTCGTGACCTGCACGCAAGATTGAATTGGGCAATACGGTCTTATTCAACAGGGATGGGGCCTTGATACTGGGCCCATCACTTACTCAGTCAGGAGAGACCGCCATGAACGTATTCGTTACCGGCGCCGCTGGTTTTATCGGCGGTTCCATCGCCACCGGCCTGGTCAAGGCCGGCCACCATGTGACAGGCCTGGTGCGCAGCGCCGATCAAGCCGCCGAGATGACGGCCCTGGGCATCACCCCGGTCATCGGCACTCTGGATGACCGTGCGGTGTTGACCGAACAGGCCACGCAGGCCGACGCGGTGATCAACGCCGCCAGCAGCGACCATCGCGCGGCCGTGGAAACGCTGCTGGCAGCCTTGAAAGGTTCGAACAAACCGTTCCTGCACACCAGCGGTTCGAGCATCGTCGGCGATGCATCGGGCGGCAAGGCCAGTGATGTCATCTACTTCGAAGACCACCTGCCGGAACCGACTGTCGACAAGGCCGCCCGTGTCGCCATCGACAACCGGGTGCTGGCTGCCGCCCAAGACGGCGTGAACTCGGCGGTGATCTGCAACACCCTGATATACGGCCACAGCCTGGGCGTGAAGCGTGACAGCGTGCAATTGCCGCGCTTGCTCAAGCAGGCGCGCAAGAGCGGGGTGGTGCGCCATGTCGGCACAGGGCAGAACATTTGGTCCAATGTGCATATCGAGGACGTGGTCGCGCTCTACCTGCTGGCGCTGGAGAAGAACGTACCGGGCACGTTCTACTTCGTGGAAAGCAGCGAAGCGGCGTTTATCGACATGACCACCGCCATCGCCGATGCCCTGAACCTGGGCAAACCGCAGGATTGGCCCCTGGCCGACGCCGAAGCCGAATGGGGCTATGAAATGGCCAACTACGGCCTGGGCTCCAACAGCCGCGTGCGCGGCAAGCATGCCCGTGAACTGCTGGGTTGGGTGCCCAAGCGCACGTCGGTGGTGGAGTGGATTCGCCGCGAAATGGTCTGATACCCCTCTGCGCTTTTGTGGCGAGGGAGCAAGCTCCCTCGCCACAGGGGTATGCACAATCGCTGGCCCCACCGCGCCCAATTCCGTACCATTCCCCGCCTTATTCCCCGCAATGCCCTGGTACCTCATGAACCTCACCCGTCTTCGCGCCGACGCCCTGGCCGGCCTCACCACGTCTTTTGCCTTGCTGCCAGAATGCATCGCCTTTGCCCTGGTGGCGCACCTCAACCCGCTGATGGGCCTCTACGGCGCGTTCATCATCTGCACCCTCACGGCGTTGTTCGGCGGCCGGCCGGGGATGGTTTCTGGCGCGGCAGGGTCGATGGCGGTGGTGATCGTCGCGCTGGTGGTGCAACACGGCGTGGAGTATTTGCTCGCGACGGTGCTGCTGGGCGGGTTGATCATGCTGGTCTTCGGCCTGCTGCGCCTGGGCAAACTGGTGCGGATGGTGCCGCACCCGGTGATGCTGGGGTTCGTCAACGGCCTGGCGATCATCATCGCCCTGGCGCAGTTGGAGCATTTCAAAAGCGCTGATACCTGGCTCAGCGGCACGCCGCTGTATGTGATGAGCGGCCTGGTGCTGGTGACCATGGCCATCGTCTACCTGTTGCCGCGCCTGACCCGTGCGGTGCCGCCGGCCCTGGTGGCGATCCTCGGCGTGGGCCTGGCGGTGTACCTGCTGGGCTTGCCGACGCGCACGCTGGGCGACATGGCCCACATCGCCGGTGGCCTGCCGAGCTTCGCGCTGCCGCAGATCCCCTGGACCCTGGAGACCCTCGGCATCATCGCGCCCTACGCATTTTTGATGGCGATGGTTGGCCTGCTGGAAACCCTGTTGACCCTGAATCTCACCGACGAAATCACCGAGAGCCGCGGCTATCCCGACCGTGAGAGCGTGGCCCTGGGCGCCGCGAATATGCTCTCGGGCCTGTTCGGCGGCATGGGCGGTTGCGCCATGATCGGGCAAACCGTGATCAACCTCAGCTCCGGCGGGCGCGGGCGTTTCTCCGGGGTCTTGGCCGGGGTGATGATCCTGTTGTTCATTCTGTTTCTGTCACCGCTGATCGAGCGCATTCCGCTGGCGGCGCTGGTGGGGGTGATGTTCGTGGTGTCGCAGCAGACCTTCGCCTGGGCGTCGCTGCGGGTGATCAACAAGGTGCCGCTCAACGACGTGCTGGTGATCATCGCGGTGACCGTGATCACCGTGTTCACCGACCTGGCCACGGCCGTGTTGTGCGGGATCGTGATCGCGGCGCTGAACTTCGCCTGGCAACAGGCGCGGGAGTTGTATGCGGATGAACATCTGGAAGCGGACGGCAGCAAGCTCTACCGCGTGCATGGCACCTTGTTCTTTGCCTCGACCACGCCGTTTTTGAACTGCTTTGACCCTGCGAACGACCCGGCAGCGGTGACGCTGGATTGCCGTCACCTGAGCGCTGTCGACTACTCCGCGATTGCCGCGCTGATGACCTTGCGCGAGCGCTACAGCAAGGCCGGCAAGCATCTGCGCGTGCTGCATTTGTCCGAGCGCTGCAAGAAGCTGCTCAAGCGCGCCAAGGTCCATCACGACTGATTGTGAGGGATCACGGCCCGACCAGGTCTTCCAGTTCCTGGGCGCGGGTCTGGGTCATGTCCAGCACGCAGCCGGTGCCGTTGACCTGATCAATGCTGCCGCCGGTGGCACTGCCGGCAAAGGCGCAATTGGCATCGCGGTACTTTATCCACAGGCGCTGCACCTCCTGCAATTGCTGCTTGCGCGCACCTTCCTGGGCGGCGAGGGCGGTCTTGTAGGCGGTGTTCAGGCGCGTGTCCTGCACTTTGGTTTGCTGGGTGTTGCACTTGACCATGTCGACGGTCGTGTTGGCGCTGTCCATGCATTTCTTCAGTGCGGCGTTGTCGGCGGCCGACGCGCTGCTGCACAGGGCGAGCAGCACGGCGCTGGCGGCGAGGGAGGTGCGGATCATGAGCGAGTGTCCTGGATGTCGGTGGGTGCGCATTTTAAGACTCAAGCGCGCGTGTTGAGTTTCCAGCCTTTTCTGAACTTGATGTAAGAACACCCCCTGAATTTTCATGCGCCGCTGTCGGGCATGTCCCAACGCGACAGCGCTTATCTGTGGGCGAAAATTACTTTCATAAAAATTGAAAATGCTCCTCGGTAATGATTTATGAGTTTCACAACCCATTCGACGTGAGCCTTTCCGAGGAGTACCGCATGGCCGCATCACCGGGCTTCGGGCTATTGGCATACGCTGCCATCGCCATCATTGCTTTGATCGTGCTGATTGCACGTTACCGACTCAACCCGTTTATCGTCATCACCCTGGTGTCCATCGGCCTGGCGCTGATGGCCGGGATGCCGGCGGACTCCATCATGGGCTCCTATGAGGCGGGCGTCGGTAAAACCCTGGGGCATATCGCCCTGGTGGTCGCGCTGGGCACCATGCTCGGCAAGATGATGGCTGAATCCGGTGGCGCCGAGCAGGTGGCGCGCACGCTGATCAACCGGTTTGGCGAGCGCAATGCCCACTGGGCGATGGTGTGCATTGCCTTTCTGGTGGGGCTGCCGCTGTTTTTCGAGGTCGGTTTTGTGTTGCTGGTGCCGATCGCCTTTACCGTGGCGCGGCGCGTGGGGGTGTCGATCCTGATGGTCGGCTTGCCGATGGTCGCCGGCCTGTCGGTGGTGCATGCGCTGGTGCCGCCGCACCCGGCGGCGATGATGGCGGTGCTGGCGTACAACGCCTCGGTCGGGCAGACCGTGCTCTATGCGATTTTGATCGGCATTCCCACGGCGATCATCGCCGGCCCGCTGTATGCCAAGTTCATCGTGCCGCGCATTCACCTGCCAGCGGAAAACCCGCTGGAACGCCAGTTCATCGAGCGCAAGCCGCGCAGCCGGTTGCCGAGTTTCGCCCTGACCATGGGCACCATCCTGTTGCCGGTGGTGCTGATGATGATCGGCGGCTGGGCCAACGTGATTTCCACCCCCGGCAGCGGTTTTAACCAGTTCCTGTTGTTTATCGGCAACTCGGTGGTCGCGCTACTGGTTGCGACCCTGGTGAGTTTCTGGACCCTCGGCCTGGCGCAAGGTTTCAACCGCGAGTCGATCCTTAAGTTCACCAACGAATGCCTGGCGCCGACCGCGAGTATCACCTTGCTGGTGGGCGCGGGCGGCGGTTTGAACCGGATCTTGGTCGACGCCGGCGTGACCAATGAAATCCTCGGCCTGGCCCATGCCTTCAACCTGTCGCCGCTGGTGATGGGCTGGCTATTCGCCGCGTTGATGCGCATCGCTACCGGGTCGGCCACCGTAGCCATGACCACCGCTTCCGGGGTGGTCGCGCCGGTCGCGCTGGGCCTGGGTTATCCACACCCTGAACTGCTGGTGCTGGCGACCGGTGCGGGTTCGGTGATCTTTTCCCACGTCAACGACGGCGGCTTCTGGCTGATCAAGGAATACTTCAATATGAGCGTGATCCAGACCTTCAAGACCTGGACCGTGTTGGAGACCCTGATTTCAGTAGTTGCCTTCGGTCTGACGTATGGTCTGTCCTGCATCCTGTAATCCGGAGACCCCATGGACATCCTCTACCAGATCCGCGCCCGCCAGGCGTCTTTCAGTGCCGGCGAAGGGCGTATCGCCAAGCTGATGCTCGATGACGTGGGCTTTGCCGCGTCGGCCAGCCTGGAAGAGTTGTCCCAACGCGCCGAGGTCAGCACCGCCACGTTGTCGCGGTTTGCGCGCAGCGTCGGTTGCCGGGATTTGCGCGACTTGCGCCTGCAATTGGCCCAGGCCAGTGGCGTGGGCAGCCGCTTCCTGGACCCGGCGGGCAAGCCTGAGCAGTCGGGGTTTCATCGGCAGATTCTCGGCGATATCGAGGCGACGTTGCGTCAGCATTTGTCGGGGTTCAATCAAGCCGGTTTCGTCGATGCGGTCAGCCTGTTGGGCAAAGCGCGGATGATCCACGCGTTTGGCATGGGCGGCCCGTCGAGCCTGTGCAGCGATGAGTTGCAAGTGCGTCTGGTGCGCCTGGGCTACCCGATTGCCGCCTGCCATGACCCGGTGATGATGCGCGTCACGGCGGCGACGCTGGGGCCGGAGCATGCGTTGATCGTCTGTTCGCTCAGCGGTCTCACCCCGGAGTTGCTGGACGTGGTGGCCCTGGCGCGCAACTACGACACGCCCGTCGTCGCCATCACCCTGGCCGGCTCCCCCCTGGCCGAGCTGGCGGATGTCGTACTGGCGCTGCAACCGGCCGAAACCAGCTTCATCTACAAACCCACGGCGGCGCGCTACGGCATGCTGCTGGCCATCGACCTGCTTGCCACCGAACTGGCGCTGGCCATGCCGGATGACAACCAGGAACGCCTGCGCCGCATCAAGCTGGCCCTCGACGACTATCGCGGCGGCCCTGACAGCCTGCCGCTTGGAGACTGATATGCAGTACGACACGCTGATTCGCCAGGCGCTGATCATGGATGGCCGCAACACGCCTGGGTATGTCGCCGATGTGGGGCTGCGCGACGGGCGTATCGAGGCGATCGGCGACTTGTCGGCTGCGCTGGCCGAGCAGGCGATCGACGCCCGAGGCCGGGTGTTGGCGCCGGGGTTTATCGATGTACACACCCACGATGACACGGTGGTGATCCGTCAGCCGCAGATGCTGCCCAAGCTCAGCCAGGGTGTGACCACGGTGATTGTCGGTAACTGCGGCATCAGCGCGTCGCCCGTGCGTTTGCGCGGTGAGCCGCCGGACCCGATGAACCTGCTGGGCCGGCGTGAGGCGTTCACCTATCCACGATTTGCCGATTACCGCGCCGCCGTGGAAAGCGCCCACCCGGCGGTCAACGTCGCGGCGCTGATCGGCCACACGGCGCTGCGCAGCAACCATATGGACGACCTGCACCGCAGCGCCACGCCGGATGAAATCGCCGCGATGCGCGTGCAGTTGCGCGACAGCCTGGAAGACGGTGCCCTCGGGTTATCCACCGGCCTGGCCTACGCCAGCGCGTTTAATGCCGAGACCGATGAGGTGCTGCAACTGAGTGAAGAACTGACGGCCTATGGGGCGGTGTACACCACCCATCTGCGCAGTGAGTTCGAACCGGTGCTGGAGGCCATGGACGAAGCGTTTCTGATCGGTCGGCATGCCCAGGTGCCGGTGATCATTTCCCACCTAAAGTGTGCAGGTGCGGGTAACTGGGGGCGTAGTCCGCAGCTGTTGGCGGCGCTTGAGCAGGCGGCGAAAACCCATCCGGTGGGGTGTGATTGTTATCCCTATGCGGCGAGTTCTTCGACCCTGGATCTCAAGCAGGTCACCGACGCGTTTCGCATCACCATCACCTGGTCGACACCGCACCCGGAAATGGGCGGACGCGACTTGCAGGCGATCGCGGCCGAGTGGGACGTTTCGCTGATGGACGCCGCCCGCCGCCTGCAACCGGCGGGGGCGGTGTATTACGGCATGGACGAGGCGGATGTGCGCCGTATCCTCGCGCATCCGCTGTCGATGGTCGGATCGGATGGCTTGCCCGAAGATCCGTTCCCGCATCCGCGCTTGTGGGGCGCGTTTCCACGGGTGTTGGGGCATTTCAGTCGAGACGTTGGGCTGTTCCCGCTGCACACGGCGGTGCATAAGATGACCGGCTTGTCGGCGGCGCGATTCGGCTTGTCCGAGCGGGGCGAAATTCGTGTAGGGCACTGGGCCGACTTGGTGTTGTTCGATCCGCTGCGCGTGCGCGATGTGGCGGATTTCGAGGCGCCGCAGCAGGCCGCGCAAGGGATTGATGGCGTGTGGGTCAACGGCGTGTTGAGTTATTGCGACGGACAGCCAAATGGCCAGCGGCCGGGGCGGTTCCTGGCGCGCAGTGGGGATTTGCGGGGTGGGTTTTCGACTCTATAGTGGGCGCTCTTACACACGGAGCGGTTGCCATGCACTTAGGAAAAGTCACCCCCATCCTGCGGATTTTCGACGAGGCCAAGGTGTTGGAGTTCTATGTCGGTTTTCTGGGGTTCACTGTCGATTGGCAGCATCGCTTCGAGGCGAATTTTCCGTTGTACCTGCAGGTGTCGTTGGGTGAGTGCGTGCTGCATTTGTCCGAACACCATGGCGATGCTTCGCCGGGTGCGGCGGTGCGGATTCAGGCGCAGGGCGTAGACGCGTATCAGCAGCAATTGCAGGGCAAGGACTATCGTTTTGCCAAGCCAAGCGTTGAAGAAATGCCCTGGGGTTCGCGGGAGATGAGCATCCGCGATCCGTTTGGCAATCGGCTGGTATTTGTCGAGGAGGGCGAGGGCTGAGGGGTAAAGCGCAGGCAATAAAAAACCGCCTTAGTAGGGCGGTTTTTTTGTGCAAGCCCAGTTTCGGCTGAGGTTGCGTTCTAACAGGAAGCGTTGACCCGTATCCAAAGGCTCACATGTTCCGGTAAGTGCGCTGGAGGTAAGGCCCAACTCATGGAGGGCCGAGTATGTCTAAGTTTGCACGACGTACGTGGAACCTCGTCGTGAATGCCTGTGGCGAGGGAGCTTGCTCCCGGTGGGGCGCGAAGCGGCCCCTACTCAAGTTGATTCAGGTAACGGTTTGGGCTGCTGCGCAGCCCAACGGGAGCAAGCTCCCTCGCCACAATGATTGCGCTTTACACCCGGAAATGGCTGACCATCTGCTGCAACTGGCTACCCAGCCGTGCCAGTTCCACGCTCGACTTGGCCGTCTCGTCACTCGCGGTGGCGGTCTGTTCCGACACGTCACGCACGTTGATGATGCTGCGGCTGATCTCTTCGGCCACGGCGCTTTGCTCTTCGGCTGCCGCTGCAATCTGCTGGTTCATCGACTGGATATTCGACACCGTGCGGGTGATGTTTTCCAGGGATACGCCGGCCTTGCGCGTCAGCTCGACACTGCTGTCGGTGAGGCTGCGGCTGTTGTTCATCACCGCCGCCACCTGCTGGGTGCCGTTCTGCAAGCCGGCCACCAGGCCTTCGATTTCTTCGGTGGATTTCTGCGTGCGCTGGGCCAGGCCACGCACTTCGTCGGCGACGACGGCAAAGCCACGTCCGGCTTCACCGGCACGCGCTGCTTCAATCGCGGCATTGAGCGCCAGCAGGTTGGTCTGTTCAGCCACGGCCTTGATCACGTCCATTACGCTGCCGATCTTGTTGCTCTCTTGTTGCAGATGGGTCATGGCGTCGGTGGAGCGCGCCACTTCGGCGGCCAGGCGTTCGATCTGGGCGATGGCTTCAGCCACCACTTTGTCGCCTGCGCGGGCTTGGCCATCGGCATCGGCAGCGGCCCGGGAGGCCTGCTCGGCGTTGCGCGCGACTTCCTGCACGGTGGCGGTCATTTCGTGCATGGCGGTGGCGACTTGATCGGTCTCGATCTTCTGGCTATTCACGCCGGCGCTGGTCTGCTCGGTCACGGCCGACAACTCTTCGGCGGCGCTGGCGATTTGGGTCACGCCGTCGCGAATACCGCTGATCAACTCGCGAAGGGTCGTGCCCATGCGCTGGATGCCTTGTTGCAGCACGCCCAGTTCATCACGGCGGGTGACCTGGATATTGTGGCTCAGGTCGCCGGAGGCAATGCGTTCCACCACGGCCAGGGTTTCCTGGATCGGGCGCGTGATCTGGCGGGTGATGACAAGTGCCGCGATGATGCCGACCAGCAACGCCAGCAAGGTGCTGATCAATTGCAGGCTGCGGGCCTGGGCGCTTTCGGCGTCGCGACGTTCGAGCTGGATGTCGTAGAGCTTATCGCTGATGGTGACGATGTCGGCACCTTGGGTGGTCATTTCGGCGCGTGCTGAGACGATATTGGCGTTAGCCGCTTTGTAGTTCTGCACCGCACTGCGGTAGGCGCCGAGGGCGCTTTCCAGTGCGCTGAGCGCGGCCTGTTGGCTGCTGCCAAACACGGCGCCGAGGCCTTTCAAGCCGTTGATGGCTTTTTCGATTTGTGCGGCGGCGCGGGCTTCGGTGTCGGCGTTGACATTGCCGGTGTAGCCGCGCACTTCGTAGCGGGCCAACTGGAACTCTTGCTTGGCATGGGTCACGGCCTGGTACTGGGTGAAGCGCTCGGGGCTGTCGGGCACCTGCTGCACGCTGCTGTCCAACGCGTCGATCTGGGCGTTGGCGATGTCGGCCTTATCACCCATGACCTGGCGCGCAGCATTGCCGTTACGGTAGGCCTCACGCATTTTGTTCAGCGATTGCTGATAAGCCGTGATGACGGCTTTCTGGTCGTTGAGCAGCTTGCGGTTTTCCGGGCTCTTGAAGCTGTCCAGGAGTTTTTGCTGCTGGGCGGTGAAGGCATCCAGGCTGGTCTGTACGTTCTGCGCCACGCTCTCATCGCCGTTGGCCAGCATGTATTGCAGGCGCACGATGCGCAGCTTGGTCAGGGCGGCATTGAGTTGGGTGATGTCGCTCATCCAGTTGCTGCGGTCGATCAGGCTGCCCAGGCTGGTCCAGCCGGTCAGCGCGAGGATCGAGGTGAGGATAAGTACCAGGCCGAAGCCCAGGCCCAGTTTGAGGTTGACGCTGATGTTACCGAACCAGCTGTTCATCGAGTGCTCCGCAAAAATGATGTTTGTCTGCTGGACGGTGGTGTTGTTGTTTGAGCCAGCCAAGGTGTTTAGGCCATATCGGCGGGCGCACGGGAAACTGAAACGTTTAATTAGTTATTGCGATGCACGGAGCCCGGCATCACCGACCACCGGCGCCAGGCAGGCATGACGTGGCTGGCGCTCATCCCGTACTCACATTCTGTGCTAGTCTGCTGGCCCTTTTAGTTCTGGGCGGTGCCGGAAAACAGTGTTTTCAGCGCTGCTCTACAGCGGAGCCTCTTCATGTCCGAAGTTAATCTGTCCACCGACGAAACCCGCGTCAGCTACGGTATCGGCCGTCAGTTGGGCGACCAACTGCGCGACAACCCACCACCGGGCGTAAGCCTGGACGCGATCCTGGCTGGCCTGACCGACGCGTTCGCCGGCAAGCCAAGCCGTGTTGATCAAGAGCAAATGGCTGCCAGCTTCAAGGTCATCCGCGAAATCATGCAAGCCGAAGCGGCTGCCAAGGCTGAAGCCGCGGCAGGCGAGGGCCTTGCGTTCCTGGCGGAAAACGCCAAGCGTGATGGCATCACCACTCTGGCTTCCGGCCTGCAATTCGAAGTGCTGACTGCCGGTGAAGGCGCCAAGCCGACCCGTGAAGACCAAGTGCGCACTCACTACCACGGCACCCTGATCGACGGCACGGTGTTCGACAGCTCCTACGAGCGCGGCCAGCCTGCAGAATTCCCGGTTGGCGGCGTGATCGCTGGCTGGACCGAAGCCCTGCAACTGATGAATGCCGGCAGCAAATGGCGCCTGTACGTGCCGAGCGAACTGGCTTACGGCGCTCAAGGCGTTGGCAGCATTCCGCCGCACAGCGTTCTGGTGTTTGACGTCGAGCTGCTCGACGTTCTGTAAGACCTGCTGATTACCTGTTGGGAAGAGCCTGCTCGCCCCAACAGGGTTTTGCGCGGTTGCTCATGGGTGAAACTTGCCATTGGGCTCCGTCACCGGGCGCAACGCTCGGGCATAGCAGAACAGAAACAGATTGCGCACCACTTCCTTCAGTACACCGGGTTCACTGGAACTCAGGCCATTCACGTCCAAGTCGCCCTGGTCCTGCAGTTCATTGAGCGCTTCTTCCTCCAGCACCGCACAGACTTCCCCGGTTTCCCGATGAAGGATCCGTAGGTAAGGGTGTGGGCGGTCCAGCCAGGCATCTATCAAATAAGTCATGGTCGTTCTCCTTGATAAGTTTCAATGAGAATAATTCTTATTCGTAGAATAGCAAGTGCCTATTGGCGGTTTCTGGTTTTTTCTGTGTGGGTATTGCGCGCGATCAACAGCGAGGGCGAAACGCCATCCCACGGCGGGCGCGGGATGGAAGCCGCAGGATCAGACCTTGCGGACGAACTCGGACTTGAGTTTCATCGGGCCGATACCGTCGATCTTGCAGTCGATATCGTGATCGCCGTCGCACAGGCGGATGTTCTTGACCTTGGTGCCGACCTTGACCACCAGGGAGGTGCCCTTGACCTTGAGGTCTTTGATCACGGTGATGGTGTCGCCGTCCTGCAGGACGTTGCCCACAGAGTCTTTCTTCACGGTTTCATCGCCGGCCACTTCGGCCTCGCCAGTGGCGGACCACTCATGGGCGCATTCCGGGCAGATCAGTTGGGCGCCGTCTTCGTAGGTGAATTCGGAATTGCATTTCGGGCAGGGTGGCAAAGTGCTCACTAAAGCTCCTTAAAGGTCAGGATGGCTAAAGTCGCACATTATATAGGGAATTGTAGGGAGGCAGGGCGCGGTCTTGGATTGGTAATACAAACTAAATGTGGGAGGGGGCTTGCCCCCGATGGCGGTATTCCAGTCGATACAGTTGGCGACTGATACTCCGCTATCGGGGGCAAGCCCCTCCCACATTTGGTATTTCTAGTGCGTGCGCGCGACCGCGAATTCACTCAGCTCAACCAGGGCGTCCCGGTATTCGCTGGCGGGGAGGGCGTCCAGGCATTTGATCGCACGGGCCACGTAGTCACGCGCCAGTTGTGCGGTGTAGTCCAGGGAGCCGGAGGCTTCCACGGCAGCGCGGATGCTTTCCAGGTCTTCGATCCCGCCTTTCTGGATCGCCTTGCGCACCAGGGCCGCTTGTTCCGACGTGCCTTCGCGCATGGTGTAGATCAGCGGCAAGGTTGGCTTGCCTTCGGCCAGGTCGTCACCGACGTTCTTGCCCAGGGTTTCGGCGTCGCCACGGTAGTCGAGCAGGTCATCTACCAGTTGGAACGCCACGCCCAAGTGATCGCCAAAGGTGCGCAGGGCTTCGGCCTGTTCGGCCGTGGCTTCGCATAGGGCAGCGGCGCTGTGGGTCGAGGCTTCGAAGAGCATCGCGGTTTTGCCGCGAATCACTTCCATGTAGGTTTCTTCGGTGGTGCTGGCGTCACGCACCTTCGACAACTGCAGCACTTCGCCTTCGGCGATGATGCGCGTGGCCTGGGAAAGAATCTTCATCACCTGCATCGAGCCCAGTTCGACCATCATTTCGAACGAGCGCGAATACAGGAAGTCGCCGACCAGCACGCTCGGGGCGTTGCCCCACATGGCGTTGGCGGTCTCGCGACCACGGCGCATGCCGGACATGTCGACCACGTCGTCATGCAGCAGGGTCGCGGTGTGCAGGAATTCGATAGTGGCGGCCAGCAGGCGCAGGTCATCGCCTTCGCGGCCCAGGGCCTTGCCGCACAGCAACACTAATAAAGGACGCAGGCGCTTACCGCCCGCCGACGTAATGTAGTCGCCAATTTTGGAGACCAGCGGCACTTTAGACGTCAGCTGCTGCTTGATGATGCCGTCGACGGCGCTAAAATCGTCCGCGACCGCGCGGTAGAAAGCTTGGGGTTGCATCAGCGACAGTCGCTCCAGAAGGGTTGCGCGGCATGCTAGGACCCTGACCCCGCAGTGTCAAGGCGCGATAGACAGCCTCTTGCAACGCGTCAACGCCTTGCGTACAATCGCGCACCCTGAACTTCCTGGGCAGCACCTGCCTTACGCAATTGCATTCGGGACGTCCATCCCATGCAGCCATGCCAGCCAATACCTCTTCTTATAAAGCGCTGGGTGAGCAGGATTATCGGAGAAATACCATGTCGTATGCAGTAATTGTTACTGGTGGCAAGCAATACAAGGTCGCCCCAGGTGAATACCTGAAGATCGAAAAACTGGAAATCGCTACCGGCGAATCCGTTACTTTTGATCGCGTTCTGTTGGTCGCCAATGGCGATGACGTGAACATCGGCGCTCCAGTTGTTCCTGGCGCTACCGTTGTGGCTGAAGTGATCTCCCAAGGTCGTCACGATAAAGTCCGCATCATCAAGTTCCGTCGTCGTAAGCACCACATGAAGCGTATGGGCCACCGCCAGTGGTACACCGAGATCAAAATCACCGGTATTCAGGCTTAATTTCAGCCTAATCCTCACTAGGAGAATTGACTCATGGCACACAAAAAAGCTGGTGGTAGTACCCGTAACGGTCGCGACTCAGAAGCCAAACGCCTTGGCGTGAAGATGTATGGCGGCCAGGTTATCATTCCGGGCAACATCATCGTGCGTCAGCGCGGCACCCAATTCCACGCCGGTTACGGTGTTGGCATGGGTAAAGATCACACTCTGTTCGCTAAAATCGACGGCGTGATCAAGTTCGAAGTAAAAGGCGCCTTCGGTCGCCGTTACGTGAGCATTGTCCCGAAGACTGAAGTCGTCGCGGCATAATTACGTAGTTGCTGGAAAAGCCCTGTCTCGCGACGGGGCTTTTTCGTTTGTGGAGTGAGTCTCTTGCAAAGCTGTTTGTAATGAGCTCAAGCGCTGGATTTGCGGTCGTTGATTGAGGTCGCTGCGCTCATTTTTGCAAGAGTCTTATGTCTTGGTTTCTTAAGCTCGTCCGTGCGGCGAGAGGCGTTTTGTTATGAAGTTCGTTGATGAAGTTTCCATCCGAGTAAAAGCAGGCGACGGCGGTAACGGTTGCATGAGTTTCCGTCGCGAAAAGTTCATCGAAAACGGTGGCCCCAACGGCGGTGACGGCGGTGACGGCGGTTCCATCTACATGATGGCCGACGAAAACCTCAACACCCTGGTGGACTACCGTTACACCCGGCACTTCGATGCCGAGCGTGGTTCCAACGGCGGCAGCACCGACTGCACCGGTAAAAAAGGTGAAGACATGGTGCTGCGCGTACCGGTCGGCACCACGATCATCGATTCCGCGACCCAGGAAGTGATTGGCGACCTGACCAAGGCCGGCCAGAAGCTGATGGTTGTGCAGGGCGGCTGGCACGGTCTGGGTAACACCCGATTCAAGTCCAGTACCAACCGTGCGCCACGCCAGACCACGCCGGGCAAGCCTGGCGAGCAGCGTGACCTCAAGCTGGAAATGAAAGTACTCGCCGACGTGGGCCTGTTGGGCCTGCCAAACGCTGGCAAAAGTACCTTCATCCGCTCGGTCTCGGCCGCCAAGCCGAAAGTCGCCGACTACCCGTTCACCACCCTGGTGCCAAACCTGGGCGTGGTCAGCGTCGACCGTTGGAAAAGCTTCGTGGTCGCCGACATTCCCGGCCTGATCGAAGGTGCTTCCGATGGCGCGGGCCTGGGGATTCGCTTCCTCAAGCACTTGTCGCGTACCCGTTTGCTGCTGCACCTCGTCGACATGGCGCCGCTGGATGACACCAGCGCACCGGACGCCGCCGAAGTGATCGTCAGCGAGCTGACCAAGTTCAGCCCGGCCCTGGCCGAGCGTGACCGCTGGTTGGTGCTGAACAAGTGCGACCAGATCCTCGAAGAAGAACACGAGGAGCGCGTCAAGGAAATCGTCGATCGCCTGGAATGGACCGGCCCGGTCTATGTGATCTCGGCCATCGCCAAAGAAGGCACCGAGCGCCTGACCCGCGACATCATGCGCTACCTCGAAGACCGCGCTGACCGCCTGGCGGCCGACCCGGTGTTCAAGGCCGAACTCGCCGAGCTCGATCAGCAGATCGAAGACGAAGCCCGTGCCCAGTTGCAAGCGCTGGACGACCAGCGTGCCCTGCGCCGCAGCGGCGTGAAGTCGGTCCATGACATCGGCGATGACGATTGGGACGAAGAAGACGTGGATGATGAAGACGGTCCGGAAATCATTTACGTGCGCGACTGATTCGTTGCAGTAAACTTAAGCGCCGCTCACTTGAGCGGCGTTTTGGTATCTGGGTATATCTGTAGTCACGAATGTAGTCACGAATAACGTTATGGGCGGCGCTGGGTCGCGTCGAGCCCTCTAACCAAGGTTGAAGATGATGCGGAGCAAAGTGGCAGGTGCGCAGCGCTGGGTCGTAAAGATCGGAAGTGCGTTGCTGACGGCAGATGGCAAGGGGCTGGATCGCGCAGCCATGAGCGTGTGGGTCGAGCAGATGGTGGCCTTGCATGAGGCCGGTGTCGAGTTGGTGCTGGTCTCGTCCGGAGCGGTTGCCGCCGGGATGAGCCGCCTCGGCTGGACCGCGCGACCCAGCGCGATGCACGAACTGCAAGCCGCTGCCGCGATCGGCCAGATGGGCCTGGTGCAAGCCTGGGAATCCAGCTTCGCCGAGCACGGCCTTCACACGGCGCAGATCCTGCTGACCCACGACGACCTGTCCGACCGCAAGCGCTACCTCAACGCCCGCAGCACCCTGCGCGCGCTGGTGGAGCTCAAGGCGATCCCGGTGATCAACGAGAACGACACGGTGGTCACCGACGAAATCCGGTTCGGCGACAACGACACCCTGGCCGCGCTGGTGGCCAACCTGGTGGAGGCCGACCTGTTGGTGATCCTCACCGACCGCGACGGTATGTTCGACGCTGACCCGCGCAACAACCCCGACGCCAAATTGATCTACGAAGCCCGCGCCGATGACCCGGCGCTGGACGCCGTGGCTGGCAGCGTCGGTGGGGCCTTGGGCCGTGGCGGCATGCAGACCAAGCTGCGTGCGGCGCGCCTGGCTGCGCGCTCTGGCGCGCACACCATCATCGTCGGCGGGCGCCTGGAGCGCGTGCTCGACCGTCTCAAGGCCGGTGAGCGCATCGGTACGCTGCTGTCGCCGGAGCGCGGCATGCTGGCCGCGCGCAAGCAGTGGCTGGCCGGGCATTTGCAGACCCGTGGCACGCTGGTACTCGACGATGGCGCCGTGGCGGCGTTGTCCCAAGGCCACAAGAGCCTGCTGCCGGTGGGCGTCAAGTTGGTGCAGGGCAGCTTCCGCCGTGGTGAGATGGTGGTGTGCGTGGCGCCGGACGGTCGTGAAATCGCTCGTGGCCTGGCCAACTACAGCGCGCTGGAAGCGCAGAAAATCATCGGGCAGTCATCTGACGCGATTGTCGGTCTATTGGGTTACATGGCGGAACCGGAACTGGTCCACCGCGACAACCTGATCCTGGTTTAAACGAAAGGAATACACGATGCGTGTGATGAAGGGATTGCTCGGCCTGCTGCTGGCCATGCCATTGTTGGCCTCGGCCGAAGAGATCGGCCAGGTGTCGACGGTGTTCAAGTTTGTCGGCCCCAACGACCGGATCGTGGTCGAAGCCTTCGATGACCCCAAGGTCGATGGCGTGACTTGCTACCTGTCGCGTGCCAAGACCGGCGGCGTCAAAGGCGGCCTGGGCTTGGCCGAAGACCGCTCTGAGGCGTCGATTGCCTGTCGTCAGGTCGGGCCGATCCGCTTCAAGGGTGAACTCAAGGATGGCGACGAAGTGTTCAAGGAACGCACGTCGCTGGTGTTCAAGACCATGCAGGTGGTGCGCTTCCTCGACAAGAAGCGCAATACCCTCGTCTACCTGGTCTACAGCGACCGCCTGATCGAGGGCAGCCCGCAGAACGCCGTTACCGCGATTCCGATTTTGCCGTGGCCGACCGCTCAGTGATCCGCAGGCGAGTTTCGTAATCGGCGTCTATGATTGCAGGCTTGCGGGTTGTAATCTCGAAGCGTCGCAATGCAAAGAACATGGGATATCTGGAGTTCGTCATGAGTGCTTTCCACGACCTGAAACTCAAAGCGTTGGACGGACAAGAGCTGCCACTGGCGCCCTTCAAGGGCAAAGTTGTGCTGGTGGTCAACGTGGCCTCCAAATGTGGCTTGACCCCGCAATACGCGGCGTTGGAAAACCTCTATCAGCACTACAAGGACCAGGGGTTTAGCGTACTCGGCCTGCCGTGCAACCAGTTTGCAGGCCAGGAACCGGGTAGCGAAAAGGAAATCCAGGCGTTCTGCAGCCTCAACTACGGCGTGACCTTTCCGTTGGGCAGCAAACTCGAGGTCAACGGCCCTGAGCGTCATCAGTTGTACCGCTTGTTGGCGGGCGAGGGCGCCGAGTTTCCTGGGGACATCACCTGGAATTTCGAGAAATTCCTGTTGGGTAAAGACGGCCGAGTACTGGCGCGCTTCTCGCCGCGTACCCCACCGGAAGATCCGTCGATCGTCCAGGCCATCGAAAAAGCCCTGAGCTGATTCCCTAACCTGTAGGCGCGAGCGAGCTCGCTCCTACAGGTGTCCGGCATTTCTAAGCCTTAATCACTCCGATCAATAGTGCTACTCAGCGCGCTGCACTCGCCATATTATCGGCATCATAAAAACCGTCTTTCGTGGAGTGTTGCCATGCCTGTTCAAGCCTTGTTCAAACCGTTCCACCTCGGAGCACTGCAACTGTCGAGTCGTGTGGTCATGGCGCCGATGACCCGTTCGTTTTCCCCGGGCGGTGTACCCAATTCCAAGGTCATCGAGTACTACCGCCGCCGTGCCGCTGCCGGCGTGGGCCTGATCATCACCGAAGGCACCGTGGTCGATCACCCGGCGTCCAACGGCTATCCCAACGTCCCGCACTTCTACGGTGAAGCGGCGTTGGCCGGTTGGAAGAAAGTGGTCGATGCAGTGCATGCCGAAGGCGGCAAGATCGTCCCGCAGCTGTGGCATGTGGGCAGCGTGCGCCGTATCGGCACTGAGCCGGATGCCAGCGTACCGGCCTACGGCCCGATGGAAAAACTCAAGGATGGCAACGTGGTCGTCCACGGCATGACCCATCAGGACATCAAGGACGTGATTGCCGCCTTCGCCCAAGCGGCCAAGGACGCCCAGCGCATCGGCATGGACGGCGTGGAGATCCATGGCGCCCATGGCTATCTGGTGGACCAGTTCTTCTGGGAGGGCAGCAACCAGCGCACCGACGAATATGGCGGCAGCCTGGCCAACCGTTCGCGCTTTGCCATCCAACTGATCCAGGCCACCCGCGCCGCTGTAGGCCCGGATTTTCCGATCATCTTGCGTTTTTCCCAGTGGAAGCAACAGGACTACACCGCGCGCCTGGTGCAAACCCCCGAGGCCTTGGGTGAGTTTCTTAAGCCGCTGTCCGACGCCGGTGTGGATATTTTCCACTGTTCCACTCGCCGTTTCTGGGAGCCGGAGTTCGAAGGTTCCGACCTCAACCTGGCCGGCTGGACCCGCCAGCTCACCGGTAAACCGACCATCACCGTCGGCAGCGTCGGCCTGGATGGCGAGTTCCTGCAGTTTATGGTCAACACTGACAAGGTTGCGCAACCGGCCAGCCTGGAGAAGCTGCTGGAGCGCTTGAACAACGATGAGTTCGACCTGGTCGCCGTGGGCCGTGCTCTGCTGGTGGACCCGGATTGGGCGCTGAAGGTGCGCGAAGGTCGCGAGGGCGACATCCTGCCGTTCAGCCGTGAGGCGTTGACGACCCTGGTGTAACGGGCTGGGCTCCCGGCGGTTGTCACCGGGAGCTGTTTAGCTGGAGCGTTCAATACTCTACTGATTTACGCAGCGCTTGGCTGTGATCGGTCTTGTGCCCATCTTGACGCGCAGAGTGGTCATAGGTGGGCGGTTCTGCTCGAGACTGATCCAGCCACTGTTGCTGACGCGTCCACTCTGCCTTTTGTGTGTGTGTCCACAAGCAGACACCCCTTCTATGGCAGGTGTCATGTAGGTGGCGATAAATCGCACGACGTTCCGGAAATATCCTGTTGTGGCGTGCCGACTCCGATGGCTTTAGGTAAAAAATCCTAATGTTGAAGCCGTTATTCAGGGGGAAGGCTGGCAGGAAGGCGAACGAACTGACGTTACTCGCAGAGCGTTCAACGAGCGTAAGGCAGCGTTGGAGCGGCCAAAGGTTCCCCGCACACATCGCGTAACTGGTTCTCGAATTGCTCGATAATCGCTGGCCAGCCCTGGCGACTGGCATGCTGGCGCGCATTGAGGCGGGCTCTGCGCAAATGCTCACGGTCTTCGAGCAGCCAATTGGCTGCATCGCAGAACGCGTCCTCATCGCCGGGCATCGCCAGCACGCCGTTGTAGCCATGGCGGATATGCTGGGTCGCGGCCGCCTGGTCGTATGCCACCACCGCGAGCCCGGAGGCCATCGCTTCCAACACCACATTGCCGAAGGTTTCGGTCAGGCTGGGGAACAGGAACAGGTCTCCCGAGGCGTAATATCGCGCCAGTTCTTCGCCGCGCAGGGTGCCGCAGAATATGGCGTTCGGCAGGTCGTGCTCCAACAGCGCACGCTGTGGCCCGTCGCCGACGACGATCAGTTGCAGGCGACGCTGTGGATAAGTACTGCGCAGGGCATCGAAGCAACGCTTGAGCACGCCCAGGTTCTTTTCCTGAGCCAGACGCCCGACGTGCAGCACCGCAATATCGTCATTGCCCAGGCCCCAGCTCTCGCGCAACGCGTTATCGCGCTTGGCCGGGTGGAATAGCTGACTGTCCACCCCGCGCGACAACATCCCCAGGCGCTCGAAATTCCGGCGCTCCAGTTCCAGGCGCTGGCTGGCGCTGGGCACCAGGGTCAAGGTGGAGCGGTTATGAAACCAGCGCAGGTAGTGCGTGACCACGCGGCTCAACAGGCTCATACCGTACTGGTTCGAGTACTGCTGGAAATTGGTGTGAAAGCCGCTGACCACGCTGATCCCCAGGCGACGCGCTGCGCGTAGCGCCGACAACCCGAGCGGCCCTTCTGTGGCGATGTACAGCACATCCGGGCGCTGGCGTGTCCAGCGGCGCAGCAGCTTGTGCATCGACGACTGGCCCCATTGCAGGCCCGGATAACCCGGCAACGGCCAGCCGCGACACAGCAGCAATTCGTTGTCGCTGGGCCGGCTCTGGTCAACGCCCTGGCGCGGGCGCACCAGTTCGACCTGATGGCCGCGCGCGCGCAGACCCTCGCACAGGCGAGCCAGTGTATTGGCCACCCCGTTGATCTCTGGCGGGAAGGTTTCGGTAATTAGGGTGATATGAAGCGAGGCTGTCGTCATGACCCACAGTGTCGCTGTGGGCTGTGTCGTCGATGTGTCATACAGATGATGGATTTATGACTTGACCCCTTTGGACACCACCATCGCCTCGGCGCCTTGCTCGCGCACCCAGAACAACGTCGCCCCGGCCACCGCTGCAGGCATCATCAGCAGGTTGACCACCGGCACCAGCAGCACCAGATAGACGATGCCGCCGAAGCTCATGCTCTGCCAGCGTTTCTGGCGCAGCCAGGCGAGCATTTCATTCCAGCCCAGTTTGTGGTTGTCGGCTGGGTAGTCGATGTATTGGATCGCCATCATCCACACGCCAAAGAGCAGCCACAACGGCGCGGCGATCAGGTTGACCACCGGAATGAACGACAGGATAAACAAGCCGATGGCCCGTGGCAGGAAGTAGCCTAGCTTGCGCATCTCCCGCGCCAGGGTGCGTGGGACCATGGCCACCAGCTCGGCCCAACTGAACGATGGGAAATCATCGGTGCCACGCACCACCACTTCAACTTTCTCCGCGAGAAAACCGTTGAACGGTGCGGCGATGATATTGGCGAGCATGGTAAAGGTGAAAAACACCATCAACACCACCAGCACCACGAACAGCGGCCACAGGATATAGCTGAGGAAACTCAGCCAGCCGGGCAGCGTCGGCATCAAGGTGTCGACCCACAGGCTGAACTGATGGCCGGCGAAATAGATCAGACCGACGAACAGCACCAGGTTGATCGCCAGCGGCAGCAGCACAAACAGGCGCAAGCCGGGGCTCAACACCAGTTTGAGGCCTTCGCGCAGGTATTGCGGACCGGAAAGAACAGGGGCGGGCATGGAGAACTCCGAGCAGGATGACGAACGCGCCGACCTTACCGGCTTTGCATTCCAGGCGAAAGAGCGGCCAGTGGGACGACATCAACGGTAACAAAGGCGTCGATTAATGGGGGCGACTGCATAGAGACCGCCTATGAGCTGGATTGTTATTCCGTATTTCCTTAATCTTGCCCCCCTCTATACGCTGCACCCATTATTTTCAGGATCTGCGAGTTCAAGCCTTCCCCAAGTGCTTCGCGGTCCTTTTTTATTCCAGCCGCCTTGTAGTCCGGGCGGTCGACAGGAGTGAGTCATGTCTGATACCCGTCATTCGCGAGTGATTATTCTCGGTTCCGGCCCTGCCGGTTACAGCGCTGCCGTCTACGCTGCCCGAGCCAACCTCAAGCCACTGCTGATCACCGGCATGCAGGCGGGCGGTCAGTTGACCACCACCACCGAAGTCGACAACTGGCCGGGCGACGTCCACGGCCTGACCGGCCCGGTGCTGATGGAGCGTATGAAAGAGCACGCCGAGCGCTTCGAAACCGAGATCGTGTTTGACCACATCAACCAGGTCGACTTCTCGAAAAAGCCTTACAGCCTGACCGGCGACAGCGGCGTCTACACCTGTGACGCGCTGATCATCGCTACCGGCGCCAGCGCCCGTTACCTGGGCCTGCCGTCGGAAGAAGCGTTCATGGGCAAGGGCGTATCCGCCTGCGCGACGTGCGACGGTTTCTTCTACCGCAACAAGCCGGTCGCGGTGGTCGGTGGTGGCAACACGGCCGTGGAAGAGGCGCTGTACCTGGCCAACATCGCCAGCACCGTGACCTTGATTCACCGCCGCGAGACCTTCCGCGCCGAGAAGATCCTGATCGACAAGCTGCACGCGCGTGTGGCTGAAGGCAAGATCATCCTCAAGCTCAACGCCACCCTGGATGAAGTCCTCGGCGACAACATGGGCGTGA
The DNA here is from genome assembly GCF_029320995.1 of Pseudomonas sp. D3. NCBI lineage: Bacteria > Pseudomonadati > Pseudomonadota > Gammaproteobacteria > Pseudomonadales > Pseudomonadaceae > Pseudomonas > Pseudomonas sp. D3. The sequence continues at coordinate 5,532,399 of NZ_CP119772.1, read as the reverse complement.
CCGGTGCGCGCCTGAAAAACAACGACGGCAGTTTCGACGAGTTGACAGTCGACGGCGTGTTCATCGCCATTGGCCACACCCCGAACACCTCGCTGTTCGAAGGCGTGCTGGATGCCAAGGACGGTTACCTGGTGGTGCAGGGCGGTCGTGAAGGCAATGCTACGGCGACCAACATCGAAGGCATCTTCGCTGCCGGTGACGTGGCTGACCACGTGTACCGCCAGGCCATCACCTCGGCCGGTGCCGGTTGCATGGCGGCCCTGGATGCCGAGCGTTACCTGGACGGTTTGAAGGACGCTGCGCTCTAAACCGTTGAAATAAAAAAACCGGCGAAAGCCGGTTTTTTTATGCGCGGGATTTGATGATCCATCGCTATCTCAATTTGGTAATCCAATCCCTGTGGGAGCTGGCTTGCCTGCGATAGCGGTGTGTCAGCCAACGTCTATGCAGGATTTACCGCCGCCATCGCAGGCAAGCCAGCGCCCACATTAAATCGGGTTTGCACGTTGGATCAGCGGCGAGTCAGAGGTTGCTGGTCAAACTTCACACCCGCCAAGCCGTGCTCGATCAACGCTCGAATATTGCCATGGTCACTGCCCTCAGGCGTGGCCACCACCGAACGGTAGTGTTCGCCAAACGCGAGCAGTGCGTGCTGATCGCTCAAACCTTCCAGCAATGCCAGGCCCAGGGTCTTGCACGACCCTTCGTTCTGCCCTACGGCGTTTTCCACGGTGCCGTTGGTGAAGGCTTGTGGCTTATACGCGTAACCTGCGGCAACGAAAGCCAGGGTGTCGGCGAAGAGATGTTCGCCGCTGTCGAGGCTGGCGCGCAGGGTGTTCAGGTCAGTCATGGGGTTTTCCTTTGGCGAACGCCGCGTGTTGTACGGCGCTGGCTTCTTGCTGGTATTGGGTTTTCCACTCGGCATACGGCATGCCGTACACCACTTCACGGGCGGCATCGAGGCTCAGCTCGATCTGGCGCTCGTCGGCTTCGGCCTTGTACCACTTGGACAGGCAGTTGCGGCAGAAGCCGGCGAGGTTCATCAGGTCGATATTCTGCACATCCTTGCGGCTGTCCAGGTGTGCGACCAGCCGCCTAAAGGCGGCGGCTTCGAGTTCGAGGCGTTGTTGATCGGTCATAGGTTTCACGCAAATCCAGGGGTTAGCGGCTGGCCGCCAGGGTAATCGAAACCGATTCGGCAAAGCGCAGCGCGTGGGGCTTGTCCACTTCGACTTCGGCGTACAGCACTGACTCGTTGCTCATCACCAGGTCCAGCAGTTCCTGGGTCAGGCGCTCCAGCAGGGCGAAGCGGTTGCCTTCGACGTGGGCGATGATCGCCTTGGTGATGGTGCGGTAATTCAAGGCGTGGTCGATATCGTTGTCGCGCACGGCGTCCTGGGCGGCATAAAGGATGGTCAGATTAATCAGCACATCCTGCTTGTTGAGGATTTCATCCTCGTTGATACCGATATAGGTGCGCAGGCACAGGTCCTTGACCCGGATGCGCGCCATGCCTGGTTGAAGTTGTGGCATTGCTACTTGCTCCGTCCAATCAGTTGCAGGAACTCCATGCGCGTGGTGTTCGACTCGCGGAACGCGCCGAGCATCACCGAGGTGTTCATGGTTGAATTCTGTTTTTCCACGCCGCGCATCATCATGCACATGTGCTTGGCTTCGATCACCACCGCCACACCGGAAGCCTGGGTCACGTCCTGGATGGCGTCGGCGATTTGCCGCGTGAGGTTTTCCTGGATCTGCAGGCGCCGCGCAAACATGTCGACGATGCGCGCCAGCTTCGACAGGCCCAGGACCTTGCCGGTCGGAATATAGGCCACATGGGCCTTGCCGATAAAGGGCAGCAGGTGATGCTCGCACAGCGAGTACAGCTCGATGTCCTTGAGGATCACCATCTCGTCATTGTCGGAGGCGAACAGCGCCCCGTTGACGATTTCTTCGAGGTTTTGCGCGTAGCCATGACACAGGTATTGCATGGCTTTGGCGGCACGCTTAGGGGTGTCGAGCAGGCCTTCGCGTTCCGGGTCTTCACCCAGGCCTTTAAGGATCTCGCGATAGTGCTGGGGCAGGGATAAGGTCATACAACATCCTCACAAACGGCTTACTTGATATGCCGCCCACCGTTGACGGTCAGGGTGGTACCGGTGACGTAGGGGTTGTCCAGCAGGTAACGCAGACTCTGGTAAATCACTTCGGGCCCGGGCTCGATGCCCAGTGCCGACTTGGCCAGCACCTGGGTACGGTAGGCCGCGTCGTCGCCTTCGTTGAACATCACCATCGCCGGGGCGATGCCGTTGACTTTGATCAGCGGTGCAAACTGCGCGGCAAACGACAGCGTGAGACTGTCGAGCCCGGCCTTGGTGGCGCAGTAGGCGATGTGCTGGCGGCTGCCCTTGCGCACCACGTCATCGCTGATATGCACGATGTCGGCGGGTGAAGAGCGGTGCAGCAAGGGTGAACAATGCAGGTTGATCAGGTACGGCGCAAGCATGTGCACGCGGAACATGTCGGTAAATGCACGGCTTTCGTCGCCCGGGGTTTCGGCGATCCAGGCCGAGGCGTTATGGATGATCGCGCGCAGGCTTTGGGTGTGGCGCTGCAGCTCGGTGATAAACGCGAGAATCCCGGCTTCGCTGGAGAAGTCGGCAAACACGCCGATCGCGCCCCGCTCGCGCAGTGCCTGCACGCCGGGGCGTTCGCTGCGATAGCTGAAAATCACCGAGTGGCCGTCGTCCAGCAGGCGTTCGGCACAATGCAGGCCGACGCGCTGGCCGGCGCCGGTGATCAGGATCGGGGCGTTCGTTGCAGTCATGGGAGGCTCAAGTCGCTGGCAGGTTCAAATCATACCAGCGACGAGCCGCCCTGTACTCACGCCGCGGCTTCGGTAGCCTTGGCCCGTGGCGGCGAAGGGTGCAGCCAGTTGGCCAGCAGGTGGGTCGAGAGTGGAATGAACAGGTAGACCATCAGCGGTGTGAGCGCCAGGGTGCTGACCAGCACGCGGCTGAACAGGTCCAGTTCGCTGAGCAGTGGCCCCAGGCCGAAGTTGAACAGCAACGACACCGGGAAAAACGCCAGCCAGATCGCCACCGCCTGTTTCCAGCGCGGCGGCCGTGTACCTGCGGCACCGAACCAACCATCGATGCCACGCACGCGATGCTCCGACGGGTCGGCAAACAGTTCGCTGCCACGGCCCAGCCACGCGCTGCGCGACGCGGAAAATTCCCAGGCATGCAGGGTTTTTTCGTCGGCGAAGCGGAAAATGATCTGGAATTCATCATCAAGCGGCGGCGGTGCGAGGACGCCGGAGCCCAGGTAGCCGGGGAAGTCAGTGGCCAGTTGCTCGCCTTCGCGCAGCCAGGCCATCAACTCTTCGTAGCGGCCCTTGGCTACGCGGCGCGCAACCATCAGGGTGACGGGTGAGGTAGACATTGTGTATCTCCAAATAGACGGGTGCGCTGAACCGGGTAGGTGGCGCACAGACGACGCTGCGGGGGTGTTGCAGCGACGCTTGGTTCGTTGTTGCCAATATCGGTAAGCAAGGATTATTCCTGTTTTGTAAAAATACACCAGCGGCATCGGTCCGATAGGTACACACCTTGATATACATCGCGGTAAAAGCGTTAAATGGAACTCACTTTCATACGGACGTTCTTGACCTCTGATGCCCGAAATCATTGCGCCTATTGGCGAATCTTCCTTCGCCAGCCTTGCCGACTCCGATGAGTTGCTTCCGATTCGTGAAGTGTCGAGATTGACGGGCATCAACCCGGTCACCCTGCGTGCCTGGGAGCGGCGTTACGGCCTGATTCAACCCACGCGCACCGAAAGTGGGCATCGTCTGTACTCCAAAGCCGATATTCAAACGGTTCATCGCATTGTCGATTGGATCGAGCGCGGCGTGGCCGTGAGCAAAGTGGGCAAGATCCTCGCGCGTGACGATCAGCAGGCCGCAGCCGTGCGCGTCGAGCACGACACGGTCGAGGAGGGCGAATGGCCGCAGTGGCAGGCGCGCTTGGTGCTGGCCGTCAACGCGTTTGATGACCGTCAACTGGAGCATCTGTACAACCAGGTGATTGCCACCTACCCGCTCAACGTGGCGTTCCAGGACATCCTGATGCCTCTTTGGAACGACCTGTTGCGTCATCAGGGCGGATTCGGCCAGGCCAGTGAGTGGCTGTTCTTCGACAATTTCCTGCGGGTGCGGGCGTTGCAGCGTCTGCAACTGGGGTGTGCGTCGGCGGCGCCACGGGTGTTGCTCGCGGCCATTCCTGGCGAGTGCCGTAAATTGGAGTTGCTGGTGGCGGGGCTGTTGATCTGTCGAGACGATCTGGCCGTGAAGGTGCTGGGGATGGGCCAGCCTTTCGATGAATTGACGCTGGTGTGTGAAAAGACGCAACCCGAGGCGCTGGTGCTCTTCTCCAATCACTCACACAATCAGGCGCTGATCGGGCGCTTGAATCGACTGGCGTTGACCCTGGATTGCCCGTTGTTTCTTGCCGGTGCGGCGTCGGACCTGGCCGAGGAAGACCTGGCAGGCTCCACCGTCGGTTGCCTGGGCAATGAAGGGCGCTTGATGCAACGCCGCTTGCAGCAATTTCTCCGCGGTAACCTGGATACCTGAGGTCAGGTGTGCATCTGTGGATGCATCAAGCGGTGCTGGTGCAGGATGAATTGGCGCAGGCGCTCGGTTTCATTCGCATCGCCTTGGCCCAGGCGATAGGCAAACAAGCCCCGCGCGGTTTCCCGCTCCAGCGTGCCGCGTATCGCGATGCGTTCATAACCGGAAGGGCTGAACCACAGGGCAAAGGTTTTCGGCGCCTTGATCCGGCCACGAATTTCCACCAGCACGCCCTTGAACGACACTTCATGCACCCACAGCGCACTGGGATTGCCCCTGACATTTTCCAGCGCCACCGGCGCTTCAAGTGCCAGGCGCCAAGGACGAATCATCGGCCCGTCTTCAAAAATACTCGGTACGCCCAGGCGTAAATGCACGGCATGAAACTCGTCTTCCTCCAAGTGCAGCGGGAAGGTGAGTTGCTGGTTATCGAAGTGCGCCTGGAGGGTGACGTGATCGTGGGCAGCCAGCCGCGTGAGCAAGTCGCGAAGCTGGGAACCGCCGTTGACGGTCAGGCTAGACGAGGTATCCCGCAGGTTGAGCTGGGGGTTGTGCTGCATGTTACGAATGAAATCCAACTCGTCCTGAGTCAGAAGCGCGTCGCGTTGCATTGATCTTGCTCAATCGGGAGGGTGTTAAAACGCCATTATCCGCTCTAATGAGCGCATTTTCTAAGTTTTGTTAGATCCGCTCGTCGCCTTGACCGCTGCCAGCTCGGCCTTGACCTGCGCCAACTCCGCCTCCAATTGCGCGACGCGCTGCTGGGCCTTGACCTGCAAGGTCACGTCCTTTTGCACACCGACGAAATAGGTCTGCTTGTCGGCATGGTTGTAAACCGTTGAAAGCGACAGCTCGTTCCAGAAATGGCTGCCGTCCTTGCGATAGTTGCGCAGGATTTCCCGGCAGGTACCGCCGCTGTCCAGTGCTTCACGAATGGCCATCAGCGCCGGTTGATCACGGTCGCCGGACTGCAGAAAGCGGCAGTCCTGATACAGGACGTCGTCCAGGGTGTAGCCGGTCAGTCGCTCGAATGCCGGGTTGACGTAGATCAGCGGTTTGTCCTTGCCTTCCCGTTCGGCGACAACAATACCGTCGTTGGAAGCGTTGACGACCATTTGCAGCAGCTTGGCGTTAATCATAGCGCGGTCCCGGGCGTGTTCTTGAACTGGCAGTTTATGGCAAGTCTTGAATGTTGCACGGTGTGTGCCGAAATATTTGCCCCAACTGGTAATATCCCAGGCTTTCGCTCAATGACAGGATCAGATTGATGAAAGTCGCCATCCTTTCCGGCTCGGTGTACGGCACGGCTGAAGAAGTCGCCCACCACGCTGCCGACATCCTTAACGCGGCCGGCTTCGAGGCCAGGCACAACTCGCGCGCGAGCCTGGCGGACATGCTGGCCTTCGCCCCGCAGGCTTTACTGGCGGTGACCTCCACCACCGGCATGGGAGAGCTGCCGGACAACCTGCAACCGCTGTATTCGAGCATTCGCGACCAGTTGCCTGCAGCCTGGCGCGGTTTGCCGGGCGCGGTCATCGGCCTGGGCGACGCCAGCTACGGCGATACGTTCTGCGCCGGCGGTGAGCACATGCGTGAGTTGTTCAGCGAGTTGGGCGTGCATGAAGTGCTGCCGATGCTGCGCCTGGACGCCAGCGAAAGCGTCAACCCGGAAACCGACGCCGAACCCTGGTTGGCCGAGCTGGTCACTGCACTGCGCGGCTGACCGGGAACTCCCGCAGCAACGCCAGCCAGGCCTGGGCGGCTTTCGACAGATAGGCGCCCTCACGCCAGATAAATGCAATGTCCCAGCGCAGGTAGTCGGGCGCCTTCAGCGTGAGGCGTACCACCCCGGGCCGCACCAGCCCACGAGCGACCACGCTGGGCAACAGCACCACGCCTTGACCGGCCGCGACCAGGGCCGCGAGAAAATCCGCCTGGCCGCTGCGGCCTCCTTCTTTCGGCGTAAAGCCCACCCGCTGACACGCCTGTAGTAAGCGGTCGTTCAAGACAAAGCTGCGCTGATACATCAGGAACGGAGTGTCCGCCAACTCCTCCAGGCGCACCTGGGCGTTCTGCGCCAAGGGATGGTTCATCGGCAGCAAGGCATCCAGCGGTTCATCGCAGAAGGCTTGCCAGGCGAATGCCGGGTCGCTGGGCTTCAAGCTGCCACCGACTTCCAGCTCGCCGCTCAAAATCGCCTGCTCGATGCTGCGACTGCCGCCTTCCAGCAACTGGATGGTGACGTTCGGATAGCGCCGGCGGTACTCGGCGAACAGCTCGGCAAACAGCGTATCGCCGCCCAATTGCGGCAAGCCCAGGCGCAACTCGCCACGGGTCAGGTGCTGCATATCATCCAGCTCACTGAGCAACTCGTTCTGCAGGCGCAGCATGGCTTCGGCACGTTGCAGGACGACCTGGCCGGCGGCGGTCAGGCGGATCTGCGAGCCGATGCGGTCGAGCAACGGTGTGCCCAGGCTGTGTTCCAGCTGTGCGACCTGTTTGCTCACGGCGGACTGGCTGATGTGCAGGGTTTTCCCGGCCTGGGTAAAACCGCCGCGGTGGATGACTTCGACAAAACTGCGCAGCTGTTTGAATTCCATGGGCTCGATTCCAGTTTGGAATAGTTGGCAGTCTAACAATTCGCTGTGGGGATGGAAGGGGGCTCTCTAAAATGGAGGCTTACGAGGACCCAAAGCCCATGAAACGTTTCAGCTTCAAACACGTCAGCCGTCTGCTGACTGAATTGGTCGTGCTGCTGGCCATCTACCAGCTCGGTACTCAACTGGTGGCCTGGTTGGCGTGGCCCATCCCCGGTGGCGTGATGGGCCTGGGCCTGTTGCTGGCGACATTCGCCACCGGCCTGGTCAAGCCGGCTGCCCTGCAATTGGGGGCGGGTGTGTTGATGGCGGAAATGTTGTTGTTCTTTATTCCGGCCTTGATGAGCCTGTTGGACTACGGCGGCCTGGTGCGCAATGACGGTTGGCGCATTCTGCTGGTGATCGGCGTGAGCACCCTGGCGGTCATGCTGGTGACGGCCTTCACCGTGGAAATAGTATGTCGTTGGAAGGTGCGCCATGAAGCTTGAGCTGATGCCGGTGTTCTGGCTGGCCCTGACCCTGGGCGCCTATATCTTCAGCCGCTGGATCTACCGTCGGACCGGGCGCTACCTGCTGTCGCCGCTGATCCTGGTGCCCGCGCTGCTGCTCGCGGTGGCCGTGCCGATGCACACCGCCTATGCCGAATACGCCTGCGACACCCATTGGCTGATGCGGGTGCTGGGCCCGGTGACCGTGGCGTTTGCGGTGCCGATCTGGCAGCAGCGACGTTTGCTGGCGCGGTATTGGTCGGCCTTGCTGCTGGGCATGGTGGCCGGCAGCGCGGCGTCCATCGGCACCTCGTTCGGTTTGGCCAAGGCGCTGGCGCTGGACAGTGCGGTGACGATGTCCCTGGTGCCGCGTTCAATCACCACACCGTTTGCCATGCCGATGTCTTCCGACCTGGGCGGTGTGCCGGAACTGACGGCCGTGTTCGTGATGTTCACCGGCGTGTTCGGCGCCTTGCTCGGCGGGGTGCTGCTCAAGTGGCTACCGCTGCGTACCCCCTTGGCGCGCGGGGCATTGTTTGGGGTGGGCGCGCACGGCGCAGGCGTGAGCCGGGCCCATGAAGTGGGCGGTGAAGAGGGCTCTGTCGCGGGCCTGGTGATGGTATTGACGGGGCTGCTCAACCTGTTTGCAGCGCCTTTATTGGCGACGCTTCTCTGACGCGAGGTGGCCAAATGTAAACTATTCTCTTGGCTGACTCGTGCGGCCATCAAGCTGGCTGCGAAGGCAACTCCCTGCGCCACGAGGTCTGACTACACTGACCTTTCACTCAAAAAATAATAATAAAGTGCGCCAAGGAGGTCATTGCCGTGAGCCTAGCCCCCGTTGTATCTCCACAGAATGTCAACGATCAGGTCAGCGCCGCCGAATGGCAGACCCGCGTCGACCTGGCTGCGTGCTATCGCCTGGTCGCCATGCATGGCTGGGATGATCTGATTTTCACGCATATATCGGCCAAGGTGCCGGGCACCGATGATTTCCTGATCAACCCTTATGGGCTGATGTTCCACGAGATCACGGCGTCGAGCCTGGTCAAGGTCGACCAGGCCGGCAACAAGCGGATGGACAGCCCTTACGACATCAACCCGGCCGGCTACACCATCCACAGTGCCATCCACGAAGTGCGCCACGATGTGGTGTGCGTGCTGCATACCCATACGGCGGCGGGGGTTGCCGTGTCTGCGCAGAAGCAGGGCGTATTGCCCATCAGCCAGCAGTCCTTGTTCGTGTTGTCCAGCCTGGCCTATCACGCGTATGAAGGCGTGGCGCTGAACCACGAAGAAAAAGCGCGCTTGCAGGCCGACCTTGGCGAAAACAACTTCCTGATGCTGCACAACCATGGCCTGCTGACCTGCGGTGGGACGATTGCTGACACCTTCCTGATGATGTTCACCTTTCAGCGCGCCTGTGATATCCAAGTGCTTGCGCAAAACGGCGCGGCTGAATTGATCACCATCGACCCGCAGGTTCTCGCTGGGGCCAGGGCGATGGTGGCGGCTGTCACAAAGAGCGCCCAGGGTATGGGAGGCGCGCTGGCCTGGCCGGCGTTGCTGCGTAAATTGGACCTGCAAGATCCGGGGTATAAAAATTGATGCCTCTCGCCGAGATTCCGCTCAGGGCCTGGCGCAAGTGCGGTCAGAGTTTCGTTTTTCGCGGGCGCACCATTCGGTATTGGGTGGCCGGGCAGGGCGAGCCGCTGCTGCTGATCCATGGCTTCCCGACCGCCAGTTGGGACTGGCATTACCTCTGGCAGCCCCTGGCCCAGCGCAATCTGGTAATCGCCTGCGACATGCTTGGGTTTGGCGATTCGGCCAAGCCGCTGGACCACGACTATTGCCTGTTGGAACAGGCCGATTTGCAACAGGCGCTGCTCGACCACCTGCGTGTGCGGCAACCGGTGCATGTGCTGGCCCATGATTATGGGGACAGCGTCGCCCAGGAATTATTGGCGCGGCATCACGAAGGCCGTTTCCAGATGGCCAGTTGTGTGTTTCTCAACGGCGGGCTGTTCCCCGAAACCCATCGTCTGGTGCTGGTGCAGAAACTACTGCTCAGCCCCTTGGGCTGGATGATCGGTCGCGCATTTGGGCGCAATGCCTTGTCCGACAGTTTCAGCCAGATTTTCGGCGCGCAGACCCGTCCCAGTGAGAGCGCCCTCGATGATTTCTGGAGCCTGATCGACTGCAATGACGGGCCCCGCATCCTGCATAAACTGATCAACTACATTCCCCAGCGCCGTCGCCTGCGTGAGCGCTGGGTGGGCGCCCTGCAGCGTGGCGACGTACCGCTGCGAGTCATCGATGGCGAGTTCGACCCGATTTCCGGCGCCCACATGGTCGAGCGTTACCGCCAGTTGGTGCCCCACGCCGACACGGTATTGCTGGCCAATATCGGCCACTACCCGCAGATCGAAGCGCCGGTGCAGGTGCTCAAGCATTACCTGGAGTTTCGACAGCGGATCGTGCAGGTCGCGCCGCGCATGGCCTATTCCTGAGACAGGCAATCATCCTTCAGCCTTATCGCGCACCATTCAGCCTTGGCCGTATTTATTGTGACCGAACGCCCTGTGCCTGACACTCGACCCATTCCCATTGTCGCCATTGGAGTTCGGTATGAGTGAGTCAGTGCAGTTCCAGGATAAGGTCGTGATCGTCACCGGTGCCGGCGGCGGGTTGGGCCGGGCCCATGCGCTGCTGTTCGCCAAGCACGGGGCCAAAGTGCTGGTCAACGATCTCGGCGGTTCCACCCAGGGCGAGGGCGCCAATGCGTCGGCGGCCGACCGTGTGGTCGCACAAATCCGCGAGGCCGGCGGCATTGCCGAAGCCAACCATGATTCCGTCACCGATGGCGAGAAAATCGTACAGAACGCCCTGGACGCTTTCGGCCGTATCGACGTGGTGGTGAACAACGCCGGCATCCTGCGCGACAAGACTTTCCACAAAATGGACGACAGCGACTGGGACTTGGTTTACCGGGTGCATGTCGAAGGTGCCTACAAAGTCACCCGCGCTGCCTGGCCCCATCTGCGTGAGCAAAGCTATGGTCGGGTGATCTTTACTGCGTCCACGTCGGGCATCTACGGCAACTTCGGGCAGTCCAACTACGGCATGGCCAAGCTCGGTCTGTATGGCTTGACCCGTACCCTGGCGCTGGAAGGGCGCAAGAACAACATCCTGGTCAACGCCATCGCCCCCACCGGCGGCACACGCATGACTGAAGGTCTGATCCCGCCGCAGGTATTCGAGCGCCTCAAGCCGGAACTGGTCAGCCCGCTGGTGGTGTACCTCGGCAGCGAGGCGTGCCAGGAAACCTCAGGCTTGTTTGAAGTGGGCGGCGGCTGGATCGGCAAGACCCGCTGGGAACGCAGCCTCGGCGTGGGCTTCGACCCGCAGGCCGGGTTCTCGCCGGATGACGTGGCCGCGCACTGGCAACAGATCTGTGACTTTGAAGGGGCGGTGCATCCCAAGGACACGATTGAGGCTTTGAAGGAGATGATGGCCAATTTGCAGAAGTTCAGCCTCTGATCATTGCCAGATGGACCATGAATACTGCGGGGCGCTGACGGCGCCCCGCTTTTTTTCAGGCATAAAAAAGGCCGCTGCAAGGCAGCGGCCGAAATAAGACGTTGGATCAAGGAGCGACAGATTCAACGTCAGTGAACACCGGTAACAGATTGAATACAGTAGCCAATCCGTAAAATTTCAGCTTTTCTCCCGAAGCTGGGAGCGGGCCATTTGCCCTGAAAGCCAGGCAAGAATAGAGGGTTGTAACCAAATGAGTAATAGCGGTTCATGACAAGGACTGTTACCGATATGGAAACAGTTCCCTCGGCGCTATCCACCGGCCTGATAACCCGCCATCCACAGGGTGCATGCCCGCGCGCAGAGCCGCGCCAGAGCGGCTGTTAATCCTTTCGAGCGACAACACGAATACCTCCTTGGTGCGCTTATCGCTCCCGAAGGGCGGCAGTAGGGTGGGGCCTTCTGTCACTCACCGGGGAAGACGCATGACAAAAACAACAATGCGCGCCATCTTCACGCCACAGGCGCTGGCCACTGCGGTTGCGTTGGGATGCTGTGCCCAGGCGCAGGCTGTTTCGTTCAACATCGGCGAGATCGAAGGGCAATTCGATTCCTCGCTGTCGGTCGGCGCCAGTTGGGGCATGCGCGATGCCGACAAGAAGCTGGTGGGCGTGTCCAATGGCGGCACGGGGCAGGCTTCGACCGGGGATGACGGGCGACTGAACTTCAAGAAGGGCGAGACCTTCTCCAAGATCTTCAAAGGCATCCACGACCTGGAACTCAAGTACGGCGACAGCGGCGTCTTCGTGCGCGGCAAGTACTGGTACGACTTCGAGCTGCAGGATGAAGACCGTGAGTTCAAGCAGATCAGCAATCACCATCGCGACGAAGGCGCGCGCTCTTCCGGCTACGAGCTGCTGGATGCGTTCGTCTATCACAACTATTCCATCGCCGACCTGCCGGGCAACGTGCGTGTCGGCAAGCAGGTGGTGAGTTGGGGCGAGAGTACGTTTATCGGTAACTCCATCAACAGCATCAACCCCATTGACGTATCGGCCTTCCGTCGCCCCGGCGCCGAGATCAAGGAAGGGCTGATACCGGTCAATATGCTGTTCGCCTCCCAGAGCCTCACCAACCAACTGACGGTGGAAGGCTTCTACCAGTTGAACTGGGAAAACACCGTGCTGGATAACTGCGGCACGTTTTTTGGTGGCGACGTGGCGGCCCATGGTTGCAACGGTAACTACACGGTCGGCAGCCCTGCGATTGCACCGTTGCAACCCGTGGCCGCAGCGTTCGGCCAGGGCTTCCAGGTGACCAGTGAAGGTGTGGTGGTGCAGCGCGCCAAGGACCGTGATGCCCGCGATGGCGGCCAGTTCGGTGCGGCCCTGCGCTGGCTGGGCGACGACACGGAGTACGGCCTGTACTTCATGAACTACCACAGCCGCACGCCGACCGTCGGCACCCTCACGGCCAACACCAACCTGGCCACCATCGGGCGCATCGTCAACACCGCCAACGCCATTGCGCCGGGCACCGGCTCGGCCCTGGCCCAAAGCACCATGCTTGGCCGTGGCCAGTACTATCTCGATTACCCGGAAGATATTCGCCTGTACGGTGCGAGCTTCTCCACCACCTTGCCCACCGGCACGGCCTGGACCGGGGAAATCAGCTACCGCCCGAATGCGCCGGTGCAACTCAATACCACTGACCTGACCCTGGCCCTGATCAACCCGATTGCCGGCAATACCGCGTCGCCGATCCACAGCTCGTTTGGCGCCGACAATAGCGGTTACCGTCGCAAGGAAATCACCCAGATCCAGAGCACCATGACGCAGTTCTTCGACCAGGTCCTGGGTGCCGAACGCCTGACCTTGGTGGGTGAGGCCGCCTTCGTCCACGTCGGCGGGCTGGAAGCGAAAAGCAAACTGCGCTACGGCCGCGATTCGGTATACGGCGCCTACGGTTTCGGTGGCGACACCGACGGTTTCGTCACGGCTAATTCCTGGGGTTATCGTGCCCGCGCCATCCTCGACTACAACAACGTGTTTGCCGGGGTGAACCTCAAGCCCAACCTGTCCTGGTCCCACGACGTCAACGGTTACGGCCCCAACGGCTTGTTCAACCAGGGTGCCAAGGCGATCAGCGTCGGCGTCGATGCGGACTACCGCAACACCTACACCGCCAGCCTGAACTACACCGACTTTTTTGGTGGCGACTACAACACCCTGACCGACCGCGACTTCCTCGCCCTCAGCGTCGGCGTGAACTTCTGATTTGGCTTAAAGAAGGACAAGACTCTATGCGTAAGTTGATTGCTGTGATGGCCCTGAGCGTGTTGGCCGCCAACGTCATGGCGGCCGTGTCGCCCGAAGAAGCCGCCAAGCTCGGCACCAGCCTGACCCCGGTCGGCGCGGAAAAAGCCGGCAACGCCGACGGCTCGATCCCGGCCTGGACCGGTGGCATTCCGAAAAATGCCGGTGCGGTGGACAGCAAGGGCTTCCTCGCCGACCCGTTCGCCAATGAAAAGCCGCTGTTCGTGATCACCGCCGCGACGGTCGACAAGTACAAGGACAAACTCTCCGACGGCCAGGTGGCAATGTTCAAACGCTACCCCGAAACCTACAAGATCCCGGTGTACCCGAGCCACCGCACGGTCAACCTGCCGCCGGATATCTACGAGTCGATCAAGCGCAGCGCGCTGAACGTGCATGCGATCAACGACGGTAACGGCCTGGAGAACTTCACCGGCAACCGCTACTACGCCTTCCCGATTCCCAAGAATGGCGTGGAGGTGTTGTGGAACCACATCACCCGTTACCACGGCGGTAACCTGCGGCGCATCATCACCCAGGCGACCCCGCAGACGAACGGCAGCTACACGCCGATCCGCTTTGAAGAGGAAGTCGCAGTACCGCAGGCGATCCCTGACATCGACGCGGCCAAGGCCGCCAACGTGCTGAGTTTCTTCAAGCAATCGGTAACGGCCCCGGCGCGGTTGGCGGGCAACGTGCTGCTGGTGCACGAGACTCTCGACCAGGTCAAAGAACCGCGCCTGGCCTGGATCTACAACGCCGGCCAGCGCCGCGTGCGTCGCGCGCCGCAAGTGTCCTACGACGGCCCGGGCACCGCGTCCGACGGCCTGCGTACCACGGATAACTTCGACATGTTCTCCGGCGCCCCCGATCGCTATGACTGGAAGCTGGTGGGCAAGAAAGAGATGTACATCCCCTACAACAGCTACAAACTCGATTCGCCGAGCCTCAAGTACGACGACATCATCAAGGCCGGGCACATCAACCAGGACCTGACCCGTTATGAGCTTCACCGCGTGTGGGAAGTGGTCGGCACCGTCAAACCGAGCGAACGGCACATTTATGCCAAGCGCCACATGTACATCGACGAAGACAGCTGGCAGGTCGCGCTGGTGGATCACTACGACGGCCGCGGCCAACTGTGGCGTGTCGCCGAAGGCCATGCGCAGTTCTACTATGACCACCAGGTGCCGGCCTACACCGTGGAAACCCTGTACGACCTCATCGCCGGACGCTACATCGCCCTGGGCATGAAGAACGAGGAGAAGAGCAGCTTCGTCTTCGGGTTTGCGGCCAAGGCGGCGGATTACACGCCGGCGGCGTTGAGGGCTTCGGGCGTGCGCTGATGCCTGTTTGAAATGCAATCCCAATGTGGGAGGGGGCTTGCCCCCGATAGCGGTGTGTCAGCTACAGATAGCTGACTGATCCACCGCCATCGGGGGCAAGCCCCCTCCCACATTGGGTTTTGTGCATGGCGATTAATCACTCTGCTGAATACTTCTTCAATAATCGCCGAGCACAGGGCTAGGGTAGGTGTCAGGTTGCATAACAATAAAAACGCAGGATGCAGCAATGACCGCCATGACACGTTGCCTGGACCGTCCTGGATTCATGCCCCGGCTGTCCGCCCATCATCTGTTGCGCCCGCGCCTGGCCGAGCCCTTGCTGGCGGCGCAGGCTCGCGTCAAGTTGCTCTGCGCCCCAGGCGGCAGTGGCAAGAGTGCGCTGCTCGCCGAGTGTGCCTTGCAGGCGCCGGCGGGTTGCCTGGTGTACTGGTTGCCGCTCAATGGCGTGGTGCTCAGCCCTGTGGATTTCTGCAGGCGCCTGGCGCACAACCTGGGCCTGGCGTTTACCGATGAAGCCACCTTGCTACAGGATCTCGGCCGCTGGCAGACGTCGGCGTGGCTGTTTCTCGATGATTTCAGCCGCCTGCCCGCGCCCGAACTCGACGCTTTGCTCGACCGCCTGCTCACCGCCAGTCACCCTTCGCTGACCTGGTGGCTGGGCGCGCGGCGGCGTCCTGCGTGTAACTGGCCGCGGCTGTTGCTCGACGATGAACTGCTGGAGTGCAGCGCGGCCGAGCTGATGTTCAGCGCCGAAGAAGTCCAGGCCCTGCTCGGCCAGGCGCCGGGTCACTGCGTCGAGCGCGTGATGCAGTTCAGCGCCGGCTGGTGCGCCGGGGTGCGCATCGCCTTGCTCGGCGACGGCCATCCTGACAAAACCTTGCTCGACTACCTGCAGCATGAGCTGTTCAGCACCCTGCCGGCAGAGCTGGTTGAAGCCTGGCGGGTGCTGGCGCATTTGCCGCGTTTTAATGTGGGCTTGTGTGAGCACCTGTTCGGTTTTGGCGATGGCGATCAGTACCTGCGGGACTTGCAGGCGCTCGGCGCATTTATCCAGCCCTGGGAAGATGACGCCGACTGGCTGCAAGTCTTCCCGCCGCTTGCGCAATTGATGCGTGATGAACCCTGGCCGGCCAAACGCTCCTGGCACCGACGGGCCTGTCAGTGGTTCAGCGCCGAGCGTGACTGGCAAGCCGCGTTCGAGCAGGCGCTGCTGGCCGAAGAATACGAAGTGGCCGTCAGCCTGTTGCAGCACTTCAGCTTCGAAGACCTGTTCCGCCAGCAGAACGCCGCTCTGCTGTTGCGCCTGCATGAGCAGCAGGGTGATGAGCTGATGCTCTGTTCCGCGCAGTTGGTGGGGCTGGTCACGGCCGCGTTGCTGTTCGCCGGGCGCTTCGAGCAGGCCGCGCTGTGCATCGGCCAACTGGCGCGTTTCGCCCCGCAACCGTCGGCGGCACAACAACGCCTTCTGTTGGCGCGCTGGCAGGCGCAGTGGGGGTGGTTGCTGCATCTGGCAGGCGATGCGCAAGGCGCTCGCGAGCATTTCTTCGAGGCGTTGCAGGCATTGCCCGACAGCGCGTGGACGTCACGTTTGATGTGCCTGTCGGGGTTGACCCAGCAGGCCTTGTTGCGCGGTGAGCTGGAGGCGGCCCAAGCCCTGAACCGTGAAGCGTTGTGCCTGGCGCGGGCCCACGGTTCGCTGCTGCTCGAGGCCCTGCTGGAGCTGGATCACGCTCAATTGCTCGAACAGCGTGGCGCACCGTATCGGGCGCAGAGCCTGTTGGAGCAGGTGCAGGCGATGTTGCTCAACCAGCGGCTGAAGGCCGAGCCGCTGGTCGGACGCATCGCCCTGCGGCGTGGGCATCTGGCTCTGCGCCAAGGCCAGGATGCCTTGGCTGCCGAGTGTTTCGACGCCGGTTTGACGATGTGTTTGCACAGCCAGGACAAGCGCGTGCTCTACGGTTTTCTCGGCCTGGCGTTGCTCGCGGCCAACCGTGGCGATTACGCCCAGGCCTTTATCCAATTGCGCGAGGCCGAGCGCCTGATGCAGCAACGCCAGGTGCCGGACACGGTATACCGCGCGGTGCTGTTGCTGGTCAGCGGGCACTTTTGGTTACAGCAGGGTCGCGCCGAATTGACGATGGAAGCAGTGCGCCGGGTACTCCGCCATTTCCGTGGGCCAGGCGCCAAGCAGGCACCGCCGGCCACGCTGGAATTGATCCCGCGCCTTGAATACCTGTTGGTGTTGGCCGAGGTCAAACTGGGCGTCGTCGATCAACCGCTGGCGCGGCTTGAAGCGCTGCTGGACGCCTCCCGCCAACGCGGCATGCTGTGCCTGGAAGCCGAATTGCACTTGGTGCTGGGGGAGGTGGCCTGGCAACTGGGCGAGCCGGCGGTGGCGCGTCGTGCCTTGCAAAATGGCCTGGAACTGGCGGGGCGCTGCCAGGTGCAGCAGGCCATTCGCGAACTGCGTTTACGCTCGCCCGGGCTGTTGAGTGAGCTGGGCCTGGAGCCGCAGGCCTCGCCGACAGGCACGGCAGACAACCCGCTGAGCCAGCGCGAGCTGGAAGTGCTGCAACTGATCGCCCTCGGTAACTCCAACCTGGAAATTGCCAACCGGTTGTTTATCTCGCTGCACACCGTCAAGACCCATGCGCGGCGCATCCATAGCAAACTCGGCGTGGAGCGGCGCACCCAGGCGGTGGCCAAGGCCAAGACGTTGGGCTTGATGGGTTAAGCGCAGAACGCCTGACGGTATTCGCCGGGCGTCGCGCCCATGGCCTGGCGAAAACGATGGGTGAAGTGGCTGGCGCTGGAGAAGCCGCACATCAACGCGATATCACCCACGGGCAGGCTGCCACTGCGCAGCAGGCTCTGCGCACGGGCCAGGCGTCGCGCCAACAGGTATTGATGGGGCGGCAGGCCGAAGCTCTGGCGGAACATCCGCGCAAAATGGTATTCCGACAGCGCGCACATCCCGGCCAATTGCCCGAGGCTGATGGGGTCGTCCAGGTGCTGCTCGATGTAGTCCACCAATAAGCGCCGTTGATGCGCCGCCAGCCCGCCTTTCAAGCGCAGCCCGTCGCGCGCGCCGACTTGGCTGAGCAGGGTGTGGCTGAGCATTTCATGGGCCAGACTACTGGTCAGCAGGCGTTCGGCGGGTTCGTGCCAGTTGAGGGCGATCAACTGGTGAAAGCGGCGCGCCTGGCTGGGGTCTTCGAGGAAGGTGCTTTCCTGCAACTGCAGCGCGCGCGGTTCGCGGTCGAGTAGGGTGATGCAGCCCAAGGCGAATTGCGCCTGGCTGAAATACACATGGGCCAGGCGGATGTCGCCGTTGATCACCCAGGCCGACTGATGCTCGGCCGGCAGGATGCACAACTTGTCGGGCCCGCCCTTGGTGCCCGGCTGGTCGCGCCGAAAAGTGCCGGTGCCGCCGCCGATGTAGCAGGACAAGGTGTGATGGCCGGGTGCCTGGTAATCCTGGGAATCGTGGTGGTTGCTCCACAGCGCCGCAGACAAGCCGTCACCGAGCTCGGCGCAGGCTTCGAGGCGAGCATGGGGCGAGCGGTTGAGGGCTTGAAAGACTTGCAGGGATTCCAGCGTTGACATGGTGTGTACTCTCCGACGCCTTGCATCCTACTCCGAGCCGCTGGTGCTGTGAGCCCGCCGCGCGACAAAAGCGCAAGAATCTGCAAGTGCCGGCCAGGGGTTGAAGGTGACACTGTGGCTCAACCAGCGGAGCCTGTTATGAACCTTTTCCTGTATTTACTCACCGTGCTGATTTGGGGCACCACCTGGATCGCCCTCAAGTGGCAACTGGGCGTGGTGGCGATTCCCGTGTCGATCGTCTATCGCTTCGGCCTGGCGGCGCTGGTGTTGTTTGCGCTGTTGCTGCTCAGTCGCAAGTTGCAGGTGATGAACCGGCGCGGGCATCTGATCTGCCTGGCCCAGGGCTTGTGCCTGTTTTGCGTGAATTTCATGTGTTTTCTCACGGCCAGCCAGTGGATTCCCAGCGGGCTGGTGGCGGTGGTGTTTTCCACGGCGACGCTGTGGAATGCCCTGAATGCGCGGGTGTTTTTTGGCCAGCGGGTCGCGCGCAATGTGTTGATGGGCGGCGGGCTTGGTTTGTTGGGGTTGGGCCTGTTGTTCTGGCCGGAGCTGGCGGGGCACACCGCCAGCCCGCAGACCTTGCTCGGGCTGGGCCTGGCGCTGCTGGGGACGATGTGTTTTTCGGCGGGCAATCTGCTTTCGAGTCTGCAGCAGAAGGCGGGGTTGCGGCCGTTGACGACCAATGCCTGGGGCATGGCGTATGGGGCCGTGATGTTGGCGACCTATTGTGTGGTGCGCGGTATTCCGTTCGAGATGGATTGGAGTGCGCGGTATATCGGGGCGTTGGGGTATTTGGTGATTCCGGGCTCGGTGATTGGGTTTACGGCGTATCTGACGTTGGTGGGGCGGATGGGGCCTGAGCGGGCGGCGTATTGCACGGTGTTGTTTCCGGTGGTGGCGCTGAATGTGTCGGCGTTTGTCGAGGGGTATCAGTGGACTGCGCCGGCGTTGGCGGGGTTGGTGTTGGTGATGGTGGGGAATGTGTTGGTGTTTCGTAGGGGGAAGGTGGTTTTGCCGGTGGACCCGGGGTTCAGGGCGAAGCAGGTCTGAGGTGGGGGGGTGGTATTTAAGCTGGGAGGGGGTTGCTTTAGGTGGGAGGGGGCTTGCCCCGATAGCGGTGGGTCAGTCACTTATTTGTAGCTGAGCCACCGCTATCGGGGGCAAGCCCCCTCCCACATTTTTTGCATTTTTTGCATTTTTTGCATTTTTGGGGTTTGGGTTTGGGTTTGGGTTGATCGGGTGATTTGGGTTATTTGAGGCCTAGGCGCTTGGCCATGCGGCCTAGGTTGGCGCGGTCCAGGCCGAGTTCACGGGCGGCGCTGGCCCAGTTGTGCTGGTGGCGTTCCAGGCAGGCGTTGATCACTTGGCGCTGGTAGTGCTCGGTGGCCTGGCGCAGGTCGCCGCTGGCGATGGCGGCTACTTCGGGTGGGGGGTCGATCAGTGCTGCGCTGACGTCGGGCAGGTCCAGGTCGTGGGCGCTCAGGCTGAGAATCTTCGGACGTTCGCGACAGTTTCCCAGGGCTTTCAGTGCGCTGCGTCCGATCAAATGTTCCAGCTCGCGCACATTGCCCGGCCAGTTGTAGGCCAGCAATGCCGTCTGGGCGTCGCTGGTCAGGCGCAGGCTGCCCAGGCCCATGCGTGAACGGTTCTGTTCGAGAAAGAACCCGGCCAGCAGCAACACATCGCGCCTGCGCTCGCGCAGCGCCGGCACTTGCAGCGGGTAGACGCTGAGGCGGTGGTAGAAGTCGGCACGGTAGCGGCCGTTGCGCACCTCTTCAGCCAGGTCGCGGTTGGTGGCGGCGATCAGGCGCACGTCCACCTGATGTTCCTTGTCCGAGCCCAGGCGTTGCAGTTGGCCGCTTTGCAGGACGCGCAGCAGCTTGGCCTGCACCGTCAACGACAACTCGCCGACTTCATCCAGAAACAGCGTGCCGCCATTGGCCAGTTCGAACTTGCCGCGGCGCTCGTTCGACGCGCCGGTGAAGGCGCCACGCACATGGCCGAACAGCTCGCTTTCCACCAGGGTTTCCGGCAGGGCGGCGCAGTTGAGGCTGATCAGCGGCTTGTCTGCACGGGACGACGCGGCGTGGATCGCCTGGGCCACCAACTCCTTGCCGACCCCGGTTTCGCCGGTGATCAGCACGGTGAGGTCGCTGCCGCCCACCAGGCTGATCTCTTCTACCAGGCGTTTGTGGGGCTTGCTCTGGCCGATCATCTCTTTGTGCTGCTGGCCGCTGGCCTGGCGGTAGATTTCGGCGCGCTGGTGCTCGTCTTCGGCACGCAACGCCAGGCGCTCGATGCGTTCGGCGACGTTGACCGTGGCGGCGGCGAGGCTGGCGAAGGCCTGCAGCGCATCCAGTTCGACCCGTTCGAAACGCTCGGGGTCGAGGGCGTCCAGGGTCAGCAGGCCCCACGGTTGGTCATCGACAAACAGCGGGCAGCCCATGCAGTCATGAATTTCGAGGTGCCCGTGCAGGCCGTCCACCAAGCCGTCGTAGGGATCGGGCAATTCACTGTCGCTGTCGAAACGCGTCGGGCTGGGGCTGCTGAGCAGTATGGCGAAACGCGGGTGTTCGCTGACCTTGAAGCGTCTGCCCAGGGTATCGGCGCTCAAGCCGTCCACGGCCAGCGGCACCAGCGACTCGCCGTCCAGGCGCAACAGTGCGGCGGCATCGCACGGCAGCAGGGCGCGCATGGCGTGCAGCAGGCGGCGGTAACGCTCGCCTTCGGGCAGTTCACGGGACAGGTCGGCGACCAGGGGGAGCAGGGTGGTGAGCAGCGATTGCGCAGTCATAATGACTCCTTGTAGTCCTTATGACTATATTGCGTAGGAGTCATACTGACTATGTTTAATTTAACTGGTTGAAATTTAACGATTTATTAGTTGGCATGAATGCTGATTACCTCAAGGCAATCAGTAAAGAAGCCCAGGAGGCTCCATGCTTAGTGCCCAAGACCGTGCCATCGTCAAATCCACCGTGCCCCTGCTGGAAAGCGGCGGCGAAGCGCTGATCACCCATTTCTACCGCATGATGCTCTCCGAATACCCGGAGGTCCGCCCGCTGTTCAACCAGGCGCACCAGGCCAGCGGCGACCAGCCCCGCGCCCTGGCGAATGGCGTGTTGATGTATGCGCGGCATATCGACCAGTTGGATCAACTGGGTGACCTGGTGGCGAAGATCATCAACAAACACGTGGCCTTGCAGATCCTGCCGGAACATTACCCGATCGTGGGTGCCTGCCTGTTGCGTGCGATTTCCGAAGTGCTGGGCAGCGAGATTGCCACCCCCGAGGTGATGAGCGCCTGGGGAGCGGCCTACGGCCAGTTAGCGGATATCCTGATCGGCGCCGAAGCTGCGATCTATGACGAGAAGGCCCAGGCGCCCGGTGGCTGGCGTGGTGCGCGGTCGTTCAAGCTGTTCAAGCGCGTGAAAGAAAGTGCCGAAATCACTTCCTTCTATTTCGCCCCGGTGGACAGCGCCCCGATCCTCGCTGCTGCGCCCGGTCAGTACATGGGTATGACGCTGCTGCTCGATGGCGAAGAAGTGCGCCGCAACTATTCCTTGTCGGCCCTCAGCGATGCCGGCCAATACCGCATCAGCGTCAAGCGCGAAGCCGGTGGGCGGGTGTCCAACTACCTGCATGATCAACTGCAGGTCGGCGCGACGATCGACCTGTTTCCGCCAGCGGGCGAGTTCACCCTGGTGGCCAGCGATAAACCGCTGGTGCTGATCAGCGGCGGGGTGGGCATTACGCCAACGCTGCCGATGCTCGAAGCGGCCCTGGCCACCCAGCGCCCGGTGCATTTTATCCACTGTGCGCGTAACGGCGGGGTGCATGCGTTTCGGGAGTGGGTGGACGCCTTGGCGGTCCAGCATCCGCAGCTCAAGCGCTTCTACTGCTACGCCGAGGACGATGGCGTGAGCCCTGCGGCGGACACGCTCGGCCTGCTGAGCCAGGAACAACTCGCGGCGTGGTTGCCCGAGCAGCGCGACCTGGATGCGTACTTCCTCGGCCCTAAAGGCTTCATGGCCGCGATCAAGCGCCACCTCAAAGCCTTGGGCGTACCCGAAAAACAAAGCCGCTACGAATTCTTCGGCCCGGCCGCCGCCCTGGAATAACCACCTAAAGGTTCACACTGTTCACACTGTGGGAGGGGGCTTGCCCCCGATAGCGTTGGATCAGTCAGCTTATCTGTAGCTGACACACTGCTATCGGGAGCAAGCCCCCTCCCACATTTAGTGCTCCATTCCCTCCGATTAATCCCCTGTTAACCCCCTGTTAACCCCTCTCTGTTTAAACCACTCTCTGTGTGTAAACTTGCGGCCATTGGCACAATCAAACAAAGGGATACGGAGATGAGTGACGAATTGCGTTTGGGCAGGGAACGGCGCTTTCTGGCGTTGCTGGGCATCATCTGCCTGGCGCTGATCGGCGGTGCGCTGTACATGCAGGTGGTGTTGGGCGAGGCGCCGTGCCCGCTGTGTATCCTGCAACGCTACGCCTTGCTGTTGATTGCGGTCTTTGCGTTTATCGGTGCGGCCATGCGCAGCAAAGGCGCGATCACGCTGTTTGAAGGCTTGGTGGTCCTCAGTGCCCTGGGCGGCGTGGCCGCTGCCGGCCACCATGTGTACACCCAGTTCTTCCCCGAGGTCAGTTGCGGCGTGGATGTGCTGCAACCGATCGTTGACGGCCTGCCCCTGGCGAAGGTGTTTCCACTGGTCTTCCAGGTCGATGGCTTCTGCAGCACGCCTTACCCGCCGGTGCTCGGCCTGTCACTGGCGCAATGGGCGCTGGTGGCGTTCGTGCTGACGGTGATCCTGGTGCCCCTGGGTATCTATCGCAATCGCCAACGCAAAGCCTGAGTCGTTCACTGAAACGCCCCGGTCCTTCTCAAGGGAACGCCGGGGCGTTTTTGTTTGTAGGGATTAATGAAGGGACAGTGACGCGGGACAATTTTGACGGTGTGCAGCGTGCGACATGTTGTCACACAGACGCCGTTGCAGGACGTTTCTGAGCCGCTGAACCGCCGCTTGAATTTGCCCCGGGTCGTGAATGTGTGCTGTCAGTTCATCGTTTGATCGACACCGCGAATGGCGCGCGGTTCGAGGCTTTCGGTGATCTGTTAATGCCTTGTTTTATGGGGGCTTGGATCGGTTTTTTAGGCCCTTACAGGGGGTAAGGGGTGTGGCAGTTTGCCCTATAACACGGCATTTTTTGTGGTTTTTGTTGAGAATCTAACGCGATAAGATCGCGAACTTTTGCAAAATAGGTGAAGGATTATTGCTGGAATCGATAAAAATTATTTCTTTATAAGACATGGTTTATACATCGCTAGCTAACTACAATCGCCCGCACTGAATGTCCGGTGCTGTTCAATCTTTTGAGCATTGGAGCGGTCGAGGGGCAGATGGATGGCTCTGTGCGACCCCAGGTTCCGGCAGCCTTTCAACTATCCGCACCAAATGGAATTGGTCTGTAACAAGGCCTTTAACCACGAAATCGAATAAGAACTCACCGCAGGTCCGTTAACCGTCCAATCAGGGCGCACGGGCAGGCTCTTATTCAATCGAAGAGAAATGCCAACCCTTGGCAGGGTGAAGTGTTGGCGATCAAAACCCAACTGCATTGCGCAAGCTGCTTTAGAGGTCGTGAGATGAGTAAAAACAGGTACCCCCGATTACTAGGCTTTTTGCCGCTGCTTGGCATGATGTTAATGCTGGGAGGCTGCAAGTGGGCCTTGCTCGACCCCAAAGGACAGGTCGGTCTGGATGAACGCAACCTGATCATCACCGCCACCCTGCTGATGTTGCTGGTAGTGGTTCCTGTGATCATCATGACCTTCGCCTTCGCCTGGAAATACCGCGCGTCGAACACCAACGCGACTTACGCGCCGAAGTGGTCGCACTCCACCAAGATTGAAATCGCGGTGTGGCTGGTTCCGATCCTCATCATCATTGCCCTGGGTTATGTGACCTACAAGTCCACCCACGCACTGGACCCGTACCGTCCGCTGGAATCCGACGCCAAGCCGATCAATATCGAAGTGGTCGCGCTGGACTGGAAGTGGCTGTTCATCTACCCGGACCTGGGTATCGCCACCGTCAACAAGATCGTGTTCCCGGAACATACCCCGGTTAACTTCAAGATCACCTCCGACACTGTGATGAACTCGTTCTTCATTCCAGGCCTGGGTGGCCAGATCTATGCGATGGCCGGCATGCAGACCAAGCTGCACCTGATGGCCAACCAGAAAGCTGAAATGGACGGCATCTCCGCCAACTATAGCGGCGCTGGCTTCACCGGCATGAAATTCAAAGCGATCTCGACGAGCCAGGAAGAATTCGACGCCTGGGTAGCCGAAGTCAAGGCCGCACCTAAACAGCTTGATCAAGCTGAATACGAAGCCCTTGCCAAACCAAGCCAGAACAACCCTGCCGCTTCGTACTCCGCGTACACGCCGGACCTGTTTCAGAAGATCGTCGACAAGTACGAAGGCATGAAACCAGGCAAGCCGGTCAAGCACGAGAAGAAAGAAGTGGCTGCGGTTGAAGGTTCTGACACGGGCTCGCATTCAACTGCTGGGGCAGAGGAGTAAACGATGTTTGGTAAATTAAGTTGGGATGCGGTCCCGTTCCACGAGCCGATCGTGATGGTGACCATCGCCATGATCGCGCTGGGTGGTCTGGCACTGTTTGCAGGTATCACTTACTTCAAGAAGTGGACCTACCTGTGGACCGAGTGGCTGACGTCGGTCGACCACAAGAAAATCGGTGTGATGTACATCATCGTTGCCATGGTCATGCTGCTGCGTGGTTTTGCCGACGCCATCATGATGCGTACCCAGTTGGCCATGGCCACCGAGGGTTCGCCGGGCTACCTGCCGCCTGAACACTATGACCAGATCTTCACCGCTCACGGTGTGATCATGATCATCTTCATGGCGATGCCTTTCTTCACCGGCCTGATGAACCTTGCAGTGCCGCTGCAGATTGGTGCCCGTGACGTTGCCTACCCGTTCCTGAACTCCCTGAGCTTCTGGCTGCTGGTATCCGGCGTTGTGCTGGTCAACCTGTCCCTGGGCGTCGGCGAATTCGCCAAGACCGGTTGGGTTGCGTATCCGCCGCTGTCGGGCCTGGCGTACAGTCCGGGCGTGGGTGTGGACTACTACATTTGGGCGCTACAGCTATCAGGGCTCGGGACGACGCTGACGGGGGTCAACTTCCTGGCCACCGTGCTGAAAATGCGCGCCCCCGGCATGAAGATGATGGACATGCCGATCTTCACCTGGACCTGCACCTGGGCCAACGTGCTGATCGTGGCTTCGTTCCCGATCCTCACCGCTACCCTGGCACTGCTGTCGCTTGACCGTTACCTGGATTTCCACATTTTCACCAATGAACTTGGTGGCAATCCAATGATGTACGTGAACCTGTTCTGGGCGTGGGGTCACCCTGAGGTGTACATCCTGATCCTGCCAGCGTTCGGTATCTTCTCCGAAGTGATCTCGACCTTTACCGGCAAGCGCCTGTTCGGTCACCACTCGATGGTCTACGCTTCCGGCGCGATCTCGGTACTGGGCTTCATGGTTTGGCTGCACCACTTCTTCACCATGGGTTCGGGGGCCAGCGTCAACGCCTTCTTCGGCCTGGCGACGATGCTGATTTCGATCCCGACGGGGGTGAAGCTATTCAACTGGCTGTTCACCATCTATCACGGTCGTTTGCGTATGACCAGCCAGGTTCTGTGGACCCTGGGCTTTATGGTGACCTTCGCCATCGGCGGCATGACCGGCGTACTGCTGGCCATCCCGGGTGCTGACTTCGTGCTGCACAACAGCCTGTTTGTGATCGCTCACTTCCACAACGTGATCATCGGCGGTGCGGTATTCGGTTACATCGCTGGTTTCAGCTACTTCTTCCCGAAAGCGTTCGGCTTCAAGCTGCACGAAGGCTGGGGCAAGGCAGCATTCTGGTTCTGGATCTCGGGCTTCTTCGTCGCGTTCATGCCGCTCTATGCACTGGGCTTCATGGGCATGACCCGTCGTCTGAACGCTACTACCAACCCTGAGTGGGTGCCGTACCTGTACGTCGCCATGGTCGGTGCGTTGATGATCGCTGTGGGTATCGCCTGCCAGTTGATCCAGCTGTATGTCAGCGTGCGTGATCGCAAGCAGAACATGTGCGAGTCGGGCGATCCATGGAACGGCCACACCCTGGAATGGTCGACTTCGTCGCCACCACCGTTCTACAACTTCGCCGTGATTCCTACTGCGAACACCATCGATGCGTTCACCGAAGCCAAGGAAGACGGTACTGCGTACCAGCAGCCTAAGCACTACGAACCGATCCACATGCCAAACAACACCGCCACTGGCGTGGTGATGGGTGCGCTGTTGACCGTGTTCGGTTTCGCGATGATCTGGCACATCTGGTGGCTGGCAATCGTGAGCCTGGTGGGCACCATCGGCTACTTCATTGTCCACGCTGCACGTGATGATCAAGGCTACATGGTGCCGGTCGAAACGATCGAGCGCATCGAAGCCGAGCAGCACGCTCGCCTGGTGGCCGAGAAGAAGATCCCGGCCAACCGTGTAGAAACCTCGTTGGAACAGGCTTAAACCATGTCGAACTTAGTGACCAATGCTGGACACGCCCATGTCGATGATCATGGGCACGATGACCATCACCACGACTCGGGCCCGGTAACCGTTTACGGTTTCTGGCTCTACCTGATGACCGACTGCATCTTGTTTGCGTCGATCTTCGCGGTGTACGCGGTACTGGTAAACAACGTAGCGGGTGGCCCGGCGGGCCACGACATCTTCGAACTGCCTTACGTGCTCGGCGAAACCGCCTTGCTGTTGTTCAGTTCGATCACCTACGGCTTCGCCATGTTGTCCTTCTACAAGGGCAACAAGCAGGGCGTACTGACCTGGTTGGGTCTGACCTTCCTGTTCGGCCTGGGCTTCATCGGCATGGAGATCAACGAGTTCCACCTGCTGATCTCCGAAGGCTTCGGCCCGCACCGCAGCGGCTTCCTGTCGGGGTTCTTCACACTGGTGGGGACCCACGGTCTGCACGTGACGGCTGGCCTGATCTGGATGGCGGTGATGATGTATCAGGTCAATAAACACGGCCTGACCAACACCAACAAGACTCGCCTGAACTGCCTGAGCCTGTTCTGGCACTTCCTGGACGTGGTCTGGATCTGCGTATTCACCGTCGTCTACTTGATGGGGACTCTGTAATGGCTAATGCACACTCCCATGACAGCCATGATGCGAGCCACGGCAGCGTAAAGACTTACGCTATCGGCTTCATCCTGTCGGTCATCCTGACCCTGATCCCGTTCGGCCTGGTGATGTACCCAACCTTGCCGAAGTCGATCACCTTGATGATCGTCCTGGCGTTTGCGGTGATTCAGGTCCTGGTTCACCTGGTGTACTTCCTGCACCTGGACCGCTCCGAGGCTCAGCGCGAGAACGTGATTGCGTTTGTGTTCGCAGGCCTGGTGATCGTTCTGCTGGTTGGTCTGTCGCTGTGGATCATGTTCAGCATCCACACCTTCATGATGGCGAAGTGAGGTAAGACCCGATGTCGCTTAAGCACTTTATCCAAATCACCAAACCGGGGATCATTTTCGGTAACGTGCTTTCTGTGGCAGGCGGCTTCTTCCTGGCCTCCAAGGGACATGTCGATCTGGCCATCTTCCTGGCAGCAATGATCGGCACGTCCCTGGTGGTAGCTTCCGGTTGTGTCTTCAACAACTGCATTGACCGCGACATCGATATCAAGATGGAACGCACCAAGAATCGCGTGCTGGTCCAGGGCCTTATCTCCCTGAAACTGGCCCTGCTGTTCGCGACCGTCCTGGGTGTTGCCGGCGTGGTGTTGTTGTACAAGGTGGCCAATCCGTTGGCGGCACTGTTTGCCGTGATCGGTTTTGTCATCTACGTCGGCCTCTACAGCCTGTACCTCAAGCGCAAGTCGGTTCACGGCACGCTGGTGGGCAGTCTGTCGGGGGCGATGCCGCCGGTGATTGGTTATGTGGCTGTGACCAATAGCTTCGACATGGCCGCGCTGGTGCTGCTGGTGATGTTCAGCCTGTGGCAGATGCCGCATTCCTATGCCATCGCGATCTTCCGTTTCAACGACTACCTGGCTGCGTCGATTCCGGTTCTGCCGGTCAAGCGTGGCATCCAGGTGGCCAAGAAACACATCCTGCTGTACATCCTGGCCTTCCTCGTGGCGACCTTGATGTTGACCTTCAGTGGCTACGCCGGCATGAGCTACCTTGCCGTCGCCGCCGCCATGGGCATGTACTGGTTGTACATGGCCTGGACCGGCTACAAGGCGGTGGACGACACCGTCTGGGCGCGCAAGCTGTTCGTGTTCTCGATCTTCACCATCACCGCGCTCAGCGTGATGATGTCCCTGGATTTCCAAGTGCCCAAAGAGCTGTTGCTGACCTACGCGCCCTGAGTGGTTCCAAGCAGTGAACAAGCCCCGCCTTCGTGAGAAGCGCGGGGCTTTTTCTTGGGCGCGGGGTTAAATCGGCCGGGGCCTTTCTCGTCATACCCCTGTGTATGAACTGTGCGAATCCATCACCCGCCTACAAGGAGTTGTCACCATGGTCAGCGTTAGTCGTCGCTCCCTTCTCGCCCTGGGCGCGGCCTTGCCCCTGCTGGGGCGCCTGGACTGGGCGGTCGCCAGCCCGCCGCCGGCAAAGGCTGACAAGGTGCGGCTCAACTACAACGAAAGCCCTTACGGCCCCTCGGGCGCCGCCCGTGAGGCGATGCAGGGCGCGATTGCCACGGCCGGACGTTATCCCTACGGCCACATGTACGCCTTGGCCGCGCTGTTTGCCCAGCAGCAGGGGATTGCCGAGGACCAGGTGGCGGTGTTCTCCGGCTCCATGGCGGCGCTGCGCTATGCCGTGTTGGCGTTTACCGGCGAAAGCCGCGGCCTGGTGATGGCCGCGCCGTCCTACGAAGTGCCGCGCCAGGCGGCCGAGTCGAACCGGGCGTCGGTACATGAAGTGAGCCTCACAGCCGAGCACGCCCACGACATCCCCGCGATGCTTGCCGCCGATCCCCAGGCGGGCATGCTCTACCTGTGTAACCCGAATAACCCCACCGGTACCCTGACCCCCACCGAGGCCATCCGCCACGCACTGGCGAACAAACCCCAAGGCAGCGTGCTGGTGGTGGACGAGGCGTACATCGACTTCGCCGACGCCCCCAGCTGTGTCAGTTGGGTCAAGGAACACGACGACCTGCTGGTGCTGCGCACCTTCTCGAAAATCTACGGCATGGCTGGCGCGCGCGTGGGCCTGGCGATTGGCGCCCCGGCGTTGCTGGCACGCCTCGCGGTGTTCGGTGGTGACAACGTCCCCGCCGGTAGCGGCTTGCTCGGCGCGCGGGCCAGCCTCGAAGACATCAAGCTATTGCCGCAACGCAAGGCCCTGAACGCGCAACTGCGCGAGGAAACCGTCGCCTGGCTCAAGGCCCGTGGGTTCACCTGCACGGTGTCGCAAAGCAACTGCTTCATGATCGATGTGAACCAACCAGCGGAGCAGGTGATAGAGAAGCTGGCCGCGCAAGGGGTGATGATTGGCCGCGTGTGGAAGAGCTGGCCGCAGTGGGTGCGGGTGACAGTAGGGAACAAGCGCGAGATGGAGCGGTTTCGTGAGGTGTTTGCGGCGCAGGTCCAGCGCAGCGTTTAACCCGACACAAACCCAATGTGGGAGGGGCGGTGCGACGATTCCACATTGGGTTCAGCGATACAGCGGTACTACTGCTGCGCGATGCTATACCCATCAAATGCGGTCTGCTGCTGCAACGCCGTGATCACGCTCTTGCGGCTCAGTGGCTGTTCAGCGCCTGCGTTATCCACAAAGCTCTCAACCTCCAGCTCGGCGTCATCGCCTTCACCCACGAAGCTGAAACCCAGGAACTCGAACGCTTCACGGTCGACGTTGAGCTTCGAGCGCGGCGTGCGCAGCGGCAGGGTGACGCTGATGCCGTCCTTGCTGATCACAAACACTTCGGCTTCTTTCTTCGGTCGAGCGACCTTGCCCTTGCCGGCGCTTGGGTTGCTGATGGCCTGGTGGGACTGGTTCAGCACCTTGAGGGCCAGGCCATAGACCAGCTCCTGAAACTGCGGGTCGTCCTTGAAGCTGGACAGGATGCGGCTGATGGAAAACTGGCTGCTGAGGTCTTCCAGTGCGATGTTGTCGGCGGCTTCGGCGTCCTTGAGCTGCTTGAGCTGGCCCATCAGGTCGTAGGCCTTGTCGTCATCGAAGGCGTCTTGGGCCTCGCGGATGGCCACACGCAGTTCGCGGATCTGGTCGCTTTCCTTGGAGGTATGGAATGCGTCCAGCACCATCTCGCTGATGATCTTGGCCGCTGGCACATGCTGTGAAAGATTGATGGCGTTTTCGTATTCAGCTTTGGATTGCAAGGCGACTACGGATTCTGCGGCGGATTCTGCGGTGTAGGAATCGGACATTGAAATTTCACTACTTCAGTAAACAGGGACAAAAAAGCGTCGGGCATTTTCGGCGGGGAGGGGGATCAGGTCAAGGCAGCACAATGCCCTTATTGCGACGCAAGGCAGCCAGCGCCCGCTGCAGCGTGATTGCCCTCCCGCAAAACAGACCTACGGTCAAACCGGATGCGCCACCGACTGCGGCCAGCATCGATGGCGTGCTCAGCAACAGCGGATGCACGGCCTGCTGGTAACCGAAGTAATACTTCACCGCGAAGAACAGCTGCGAGATCAACAGGGTTTTCCACGTGCCCGGCAGCACCAGCGTGTCGCCATCGGTTTCCAGTCGGGCGCCGTTGGCATTAAACAACAGCATGCCCAGCAGACTGCCGATGACCGCGCCGCCCACCCAGGCACCGCTCGACAGCATCGACGGTGCCAGCGATATCAGCGACCACACCACCAGCACCGCCGACAGGATCATCAATGACCGCCGATTCTCGCGGCCACCCAGGCAGGCCTTGATCCCGTAGTAACAAATCCACAGGTAAACGGCGTATACCCAAACGGGCGTGCCTTGGAGGATGTCGAGCATGGTGTGCTTCCGTGCAGAAAAACGTCGGATATTTTCAGGCGCGGATCAGGGCAGTCGGCTTCAACAGGTATTCCCCGTTAATAGTGATAACGACACATCAAGATCTGAACCTCATCATCCTCTATGCCATAGACCAATCGATGTTCGGCGGTGATTCGCCGAGACCAGAAGCCACTGAGGTTGTGTTTGAGTGGTTCGGGTTTGCCCACGCCGTCAAATGGGTCTCTTTGTATCGCCTTGATCAGCAAATTGATACGTTTGAGTCCGGCTTTGTCGTTTTGCTCAAACCAGAGATAGTCGTCCCAGCCCTCAGGGGTGAAGAGTATTTTCATTCCTCAATCAGCCGCCTCGCTTTGGCTTTGCCCGCTCTCAAGCTGTTGACCGAGTTGATCAGGCGTTCAGCATTTTTTGGCGAGCGCAGCAGGTAGGCCGTCTCTTCAAGGGCATTGAATTCCGAGAGCGAGATCATCACCACGGGCTCACCTTTTTGCCGGGTGAGCAGCAACGGGATGTGATCGTCATTAACCCGATCCATTGTCTCGGAGAGATGGGCACGGGCATTGGTGTAGTTGATTGTTTCCATGGGTATGTCCTCGCTTGATGGTACGAAACGTACAGAAATACGTACATGTGTTCAAGGATTTCCTTATCAACGGTCAGTTGGCGGCACCCTTACGGTTTGAGCCTGACCCACATCAAAAGCCCACAGCGGTAAACCCGTTACAACACAGAGGTCTGATGAACCTATAAAAACGAACACAGACCTGCGCCGGGGGGACATCCCCACGCCAGGCTATTAAAGGACAAATGCAATGGCGCTTTCTTTGTCACGCGTGGCCATGCTGGGAGCGATGCTCTGCCTGACGCTACCCCTGCACGCAAATTCCGCTGATACCCTGCTGATCGAACACGGCAAATATGTCGCGCAATTGGGCGACTGCATCGCCTGCCACACCGCCAAGCAAGGCAAGGCGATGGCCGGCGGGCTGGAGCTGAGCACGCCGATGGGCACGATCTATTCGAGCAATATCACGCCGGACCGCGAGACGGGCATTGGCGCCTACAGCTTCGAGCAGTTCGACCGGGTCATGCGTGAAGGCGTCACACCTGCGGGTATGAACCTGTACCCGGCGATGCCGTATCCGTCCTACGCCAAGATGAGCGAGGAGGACATGCGCGCCTTGTATGCCTACCTGATGCAAGGCGTAGAGCCCGTGCGAGAGGCCAACCTCGAGGCGGACATGGGCTTCCCGTTCAACCAGCGCTGGGGCCTGGCCCTGTGGAACTTCGCCTTCCTCGACACGCAAGCGTTCCAGCCGGCCCCGGGCCGTGACGCGCAGCTCAACCGTGGCGCCTACCTGGTCCAGGGCTTGGGCCACTGCGGCTCCTGTCACACCCCACGCGGCATCGCTTTCCAGGAAAAAGCCATGAGCGATGACGGGCGCAGCGGCCAGCATTACCTGGCCGGCGAAACCGTCGAGCATTGGCGCGCCCTGAGCCTGCGCAACCTGTGGACCGTGGAAGACACCGTGCAACTGCTCAAAACCGGGCAGAACCGCTTTGCCACCGTCGCCGGCAACATGGCCGATGTGATTCACCACAGCACCCAGCATTTCAGTGACGACGACCTGACCGCGATTGCCCGCTATTTGAAATCCCTGCCGCCAGGCGAGGACGATCTGCCGATGCCGTCGCTGGCCCGCGCACCGGCGGTGCCGCCCGCCGACCTGTTCACCAGCCGTGGCGGCCTGGGTTATATGCAGTTCTGCAGCGACTGCCACCGCAGCGACGGCGGGGGTGTGAAAGGTCTGTTCCCGCCTTTGGCCGGCAACCCGAGCATCGCCTCGAACGACCCGACATCGCTGCTGCACATTACCCTCACCGGTTGGCAGACCGCACAAACAGCCACCTACCCACGGGTCTACACCATGCCCGGGTTTGCCCGGCTGGCGGACCAGGAAGTCGCCGACATTCTCAGTTTTGTGCGCACACGCTGGGGTAACCAGGGCACGCCGATCAGTGCCGCGCAGGTCAAGACGTTGCGTGACCAGCTCAACCCGACCACGACCGACTCAACTGCCTTCGTAACCCCGCGCCTGGCCGACCTGCTCGCCGCGCCGAACGCCGACCAGGTGGTCCGCGGCATGCGCCTGCACCTGCAAACCAAGGAATTGCTGCCCGCCAACGTGGGCAATTCGCTCAATTGCACCAGTTGCCACCTCAACGCCGGCACGGTGGCGGACGGCTCGCCCTTCGTTGGCGTGTCGGCCTTCTTCCCCAGTTATGCACCGCGCGCGGGCAAGGTGGTGAGCCTGGAAGAGCGCATCAACGGCTGCTTCCGCCGCTCGATGAACGGCAAACCGTTGCCGCCGCAATCAGCCGATATGCAGGCGATGGTCGCGTACTTCGACTGGATGAAGAACAACACCCGCCCCGAAGACAAGGTGGCCGGGCGCGGCGTAGGAAAAGTCGACGCGGCGATCAAACCCGACCTGGCCAACGGCAACGCGGTCTACGCCAAGCAATGCGCGGTGTGCCATGGCGACAATGGCGAGGGCCTGGCGCGTGCCGACGGCGAGCGGGTGTACCCGCCGCTGTGGGGCGACCAATCGTTCAATATCGGTGCCGGCATGGCGCGCACCTACACGGCGGCGGCGTTCGTCAAACGCAACATGCCGATCGGCTTCCACGAGCAATTTCCGTTGGGCCAGGGTGGTTTGTCCGACCAGGAAGCGGTGGACGTCGCGGCGTATTTCTCGGGGCAACCTCGCCCGGATTTCCCGGACAAGGTCAAAGACTGGCCCAACGGCGGCAAGCCGCAGGATGCGCGTTACTAGCCCAGTTGCTTGAGGCACGCCTGGAGGATGTCCAGGCCTTCCTCCAACACCGCTGGCTCAGTGGTCAGCGGCGCCAGTAAACGGATGATGTGCCGCGACTTGCCGCTGGGCATCAGCAGCAAACCGGCGTCCCGCGCCAGGCTCAGTAATTGGCTCAGTTGCTGGGGCGCGGGCGTGCCGTCGGCGTGGGCCAGCTCTATGCCTCGCATGGCGCCGACGCCGGTCAGTCGGCCCAGGTAAGGCGACAGGCCTTGCGCGCGCCAGGTTTCGTAGCGGCGCAGGATGGCCTCTTCCTGCTGCGATCCCCAGGCCTGCAAGTGTGCATCCGTCATCACCTCAAGGGTGGCCAACGCCGCCGCGCAGGCGATGGGATTGCCGGAGTAAGTGCCGCCCAGCCCGCCTTTGGGCAGGTTGTCGAGTAATGCCTTGCGCCCCACCACGGCGCCCAACGGCACACCGCCGGCGATGCTTTTGCCGAGCAGGATCAGGTCCGGCGCTATGCCCAGGCGCGAGAAGGCAAAACGCTGGCCGGTGCGGCCGAAACCGGACTGGATTTCATCGACGATCAGCAGGATATTTTTCTCATCGCAGAAACGGCGCAGGGCCTGGGCAAACTCGATATCCAGCGCGAGGAAACCGCCTTCGCCCTGCACCGGCTCAATGATGAAGCAGGCTACATCGTTGACGTCGATTTCCACACTGAACAAGCGGTCCATGGCCTTCAGCGCTTCGGCGCAGGTCACGCCGTTGTCTGCGCTCGGGTAGGGCAGGTGATACACAGGGCCCGGCAGGACACCGACTTTTTGCTTGTAGGGCGCCACCTTGCCATTCAGGTTGAGGGTGGCAAGCGTTCGGCCGTGGAACGCGCCGTCGAACGCAATCACCGCAGTGCGGCCGGTGGCGCCGCGCACGATCTTCAAGGCGTTTTCCGCGGCTTCCGCGCCGCTGTTGGTGAGCATGCCGCTGACCGGGTAGTCCACCGGGATAAACGTACTCAGACGATCCATCAGCTCGATGTAAGGCCTATGCGGTGCGGCGTTGAAGGCATAGTGGGTCAGTTGGGTTGCCTGCTGGCGAATTGCCTCGACCACCGCCGGGTGGCAATGCCCGAGGTTGAGCACGCCGATGCCGCCGACAAAGTCGATGTAGCGCTTGCCCGTGGTGTCCCAGACCTCGGCGTTCTTGCCGTGGCTAAGGCTGATGGGGTGAACGATGGAAATCGACTGGCTGATGGTTTCGCGGCTCATGAATCTCGGACTCGGCAGTGGCGGGCTTGTTTTTATCTAAGCCGCGAGCCAGGCCGTGCCGCAAACGAAATAAAGTCGCCGGGTCATTCCAAATCGGAAGGAGCGGTTGCCAGCAGGTTGTTCGGGGCAACAAACCCCGCGCACTCAATGTAGGAACCGGGCAAGCCCAGCGCCCACATGTGAACGTGCATTTATTCCGAGACGACGTCCTTCCCCGCTGCCTTGGACCGATACAGCGCCTGGTCGGCCCGCGCCATCAGCGCGGCGGGGGCTTCACCCGCAAGACGCTCTACCACCCCCAGGCTCAGGGTCACTTTGAAGTCACCCACGGCGGGCATCTCGGTCATTTTTTGGCGAATGCGCTCGGCCAGGGCTTTCGCTGTATTCAGGGTGCTTTTGGGCAGCACCACCACAAACTCATCGCCACCCCAGCGCGCCAGCAAGTCACCGGGGCGCACGCAGGATTCCAGGCTCTCCACGACGCTCACCAAGGTCTTGTCGCCGACGCCGTGGCCGTGTCGATCATTGATCGGCTTGAAATCATCGATATCCATGGCGAGCAGCGCCAACGGCAGGCGGAAACGTTCGGCGCGGTCGCATTCTTCCAGCAGCACTTTCTCCAGGCGATAACGGTTGGCCACGCGGGTCAGGGCGTCGCGCTCGGCCAGTGAGCGGTTTTCGTCCAGTTGCAATTGCAGTTGCTGATTGACCCGTGACAACTCGCGTGTGCGTTCGGCAACCAAGGCTTCAAGCGATTGGTTACGCCGTTCGAGCTGTTCGATGGAGCATTTGCGCGTATTAATGTCGCGGTGGGCGCCGACCATGCGCGCCACCGAGCCGTCGAGGTTACGCGCAACCACATAGCCGCGGTCTTCGATCCACAGGTAGCTGCCGTCTTTTTTGCGGCAGCGGTATTCGGTCTGGTAATGGGGCGAGCGACGGTTGATGTAGTCATCGAACAGCGTCATCACCCGGAGGTAGTCGTCGGGGTGGAGGATGTTCTCCCAAGTGAACACGCTGTTCTCCAGGGAGTGGCTGGGGTAACCGAGCATTTCGTACCAGCCCGGGTTACGGTAAACGAACCCGGTATTCGCGTTCCAGTCCCAGACTCCGTCGCTGACCAGTTCCATGACCGCATGCAGAATGTCGGCATTGAGGTCAGTTGAGGGTTTGTTGCCGGATGTATCGTCCATGTGTGTGCTTCCTGCGTGGGCAGGCCCAGAAGGCCATTCAAATTCCCGCCGATACTCCGTGGCTGGCGCTACTGTACAACGGGGCTTGCACGCGTTGAATAGAGAGGCTTTGCGGCTTCAGGACGTGTGGCGATAGGCTATTACCTAGGCGCCAGCATCCTCGTCCGTGCCTTTCCATCGGCGTTGTGCTGGTAAATCGCTTCAGGCTGGCCTTGCTCGTTGAAAAACACCTGGCCGATCCCCGCCGAGTTCCACAAGCGCTCACCGGCTTGCGCGTGTTCCGGGATATGCGGCACCACCTGCATGTTGCGGCGGCGGGTGAACCCGTTGAGCGGAGAGCGCGGCGAGTAGAGCCAGCGGTTGAGGCGGTCGAACCATTCCAGCAGGCGCGGTGGGAATTCGTTCTTGATGCCGCTGCTGGTGATCTGCCAGAGCTTGGGGCCTGCGTTGCGATGACGGATCAGCACTTCGTAGACGAACGAATAGTGTACGTCGCCCGAGAGGATGACGTAGTTACCCGGCGTGCGGGAGTGGCGGAAGATATTCAGGATCACCTCGGCGGCGCCGCGATGCGCCATCCAGTTTTCGGCGTCCACCAGCAGCGGGTAGCCGCACCCACTGAAGACTTTTTGCACGGTCTCGATCAGCTTGACGCCAAAGATCGGCGCGGGGGAGACGATGATCGCGCACGGGTGGTCCAGCAGTTCCTGTTGCAGTTCGCTCAAGGCTTCCCAGTCCAGCAGGCCGGATGGTTGTTTGAGGTTGAATTCGCTGCGCCAGCGTCGGGTGCGGGTGTCGAGCACGACCAGCGCGGGGGTGGTCGGCAGGACGTAATGCCACTGTTGGAAGGCCAGTAGTGTTTCGAGCAGTTCATCCTGCGCGCTCGGGTTCAGATGATTGTCGTGTGCCTGGGCGGCAAGCGCTTGTGTCTGGCTGATCAGCTTGGCAAACACATCCGGCTGGTTGCCCCAGCCCTGGCACAGCAGGTACGCCAGCAACGCGTTACCGATGATGCGTTTGGAGAACGGATGGCCGTAGGCAGTTTCTTCCCACTGGGCACTGAGGTTCCAGTCGTCGGTGATGTCGTGATCGTCGAAGATCATCAGCGTGGGCAGATGGGCGAGCACCCGCGCGACGCCGGGCAGGCCGTTGCGGAATCGATCGATCTGCACCTGTTCACGGGCATAACGCTGTTGCGCGTCGGCGCTCAGTTGCGGCGGTTGTGGCGTGATCAGCGTCCAGGGTGTGGGGGACCAGACCAGTAAATACATGGCCATCACTTCGGCGAAGGTCACCAGGTGATTGTCGGCGGTGCTGCTGGTGAAAATCGGCTTCTTCACACCGCCGAAAAAGCGCTCGCGCAGGGTCTCGTTGCTGTCCAGCGCGGGCAGCAGTTCGGCCCGATGGTAATAACTGGCGCGATGCCCGTAGAGGCTGGCGCTGTTGTCCACCACGGCGCCTTCCAGGTATTCGTCGAATAGCCCCAGGCGCGCGATCAGCCCATGAATCGCCCGCAGCATCGGCCCGGCGACATCGTCGGCGTACACCTGGTCGCCGCTCATCATCAACAACGCCGGGCGTTGCGCTGGGCTTTGGGCGTCGGCCAGCAGGCGGTCGACGCACAGCAAGCCTTCGTCCGCCGGGTGATGGGGCTTGCGGCAGGAGCCGTGGACCAATTGATGAATACGGCTATGCAGCACGAAACTCGGCGATTGCGCGTCGCAATAGAGCAGGTGCGGTGCCCATTGGCCGATGCCGCGCCCGTCGATCAGCAGGTCATAGCCGATCACCGCGTCCTGGGGCAGAGCCTCGTCCAACGCAACGTCGATCAAGTGGATAAAGGCCCGGCGCCCCACCGGCACGATTTGGCACTGGCCTTGGTCCAGCGAGATATCGCGGGTCTGCTCGGCGACGTACAGCCTGAGGGTCAACGGCAGTTCCCTGGTCCCCACCAGCCACATCACCAGG
This sequence comes from Pseudomonas sp. D3, assembly GCF_029320995.1. Classification (NCBI taxonomy): domain Bacteria; kingdom Pseudomonadati; phylum Pseudomonadota; class Gammaproteobacteria; order Pseudomonadales; family Pseudomonadaceae; genus Pseudomonas; species Pseudomonas sp. D3. The sequence continues at coordinate 5,493,546 of NZ_CP119772.1, read as the reverse complement.
CGCTGGGGTTCAAGGCGCCGCAGCAGCGGGCCGGCGAGGACGTCGGGCAAGGTGCCGGCGTGAGGCATAGGGTTGAAAGCTCTGTGCAGGGTGGTTGCGAAGGTTAACCCGGGGGATGTCAGTATTTTGTTAAGGTCGGGTGGATCGAAAGGTGGAAGAGACTGCAGGGTTGCAGCCTCTCTGTTTGACGACTTAGATGATGTTTCCACCGCCCAGGCTGTCCAGGCCGCTCGAACGGTTGTCCTTCTTTGGCAGCCGCTCGCCACTGAAATCAATGGTCGACCCCTGGGAGGGCGTTTTCGGGCGAGGAGGGTTTTCTTCTGGTGTGTTCAAGTAGGTCTGCAAAAGGCTGTTTTCGAAACTCAGATTACTGGAAAAAATATCCATCACGGTACCCTCTGTAAGTTCAGTTCGCGTCGAAGGATGTCGACGCGGACCGAAACTACAGAGCGTGGGAAGCCTGAGCTATAAACAAATCGCGTCAAAACGAGACGACACAGGTGTGGGAATCGTCATTCACCTTGGGCACCCTAAATCGGAACTCACGGCTGCGGCCCAGCTCACTTTTCGCAACGATTTTTCCGACACCTAACCGCCGCCGAGCCTTCTGCAATGTTCGGCAAAGTGATGTCGCGAAGCTATTAATGCACCTGCTGGGTCAGTGCGGTTTGTACGCATTCGAGCAGATTGCCGGTGCTCCACGGCTTGGGCAGGAACCGTACCGATCCCCCCAACTGCGCCGCCAGCCTGGTGTTGCCGGACGTCAGCACCACCGGCACCGCTGGCCAACGATGGGCCACCACTCGACTCAGGTCATAGCCGTTGAGCAATCCAGGCATCTGGATATCACTCACAATCAGGTCCACCGGTTCATCGGCCCGCTCCAGGTAAATCATGCCTTCATCCGCCGAAGGAAACGAGGTGACATGCGCACCGAAATCCTCCAGTACGTCGACCATTAACGCGCGAATGATTTCGTCGTCTTCCAGCACTAAAATCGATGGCTGAGCCATGATCCTTACTCCACCATCAGGGTTCAGTAGGGTGGAGTGGGGCGCAGCGCATTAGGTTCGATCAGATATGCCTGGAACGATGGATGGTCGTTCTGAGGGACCCGGTTGCGTATTGACCGGGTGCTGCTGCACGATACCGGCGCTTTTCCACCTACCACCGGCCTGCTTCCCACAGGCCGTGACATAAGGCCGTCAACCGTGACCACTCGGCCGCGCAGATCGACCGGGATGACCCGTGGTTCAGGGCGCTGGCATCGGTGGTGACGGCATGGACCGAAGCGGTGATCTGGATGGGCATGCGCTCCTGACAAACCGGCATAATCACCCGTATCACCCGATGTGGAGCCCTTATGAAATACCGCGCCTTACTGACCTTCGCCCTGATCCTCAACACCGGCGCGGCCTGCGCCGCCGGCGATGCCGAAGCGGGCGGCAAGCTCTTCGCCAAAACCTGCGGCGGCTGCCATAACATCGGCGAAGGCGCGCGCGGCGGCTTTGGCCCAGAACTCAACGGCATCATCGGCAGGCCTGCCGGCACTACCGCCGACTATCAGTATTCGGATGCGATGAAAAACTCCGGGGTGGTCTGGACCCGCGAAAAACTCGCGGCCTATATCGAGGCGCCGAAGAAGGTAGTGAGCGGCACGCGCATGATCTTCTGGGGCATCAGCGATCAGGAAAAAATCGACAACATCCTGGCGTATCTGGAGATGTTTCAACCCCAGTGATTCTGACCTCGTGTGGGAGTTGTCGAGCCCCACATGAAACCTGCGTCGTTCTGAAGTTCCTATACTTAACCGCCCAGCTGCCTATTCTGCTGCGGAACATTCCGTACAAACACCGGCCCAGTTAGCACTTACTTTCACACCAATAAGAACATCCCCTGTGAGGGCATGTGAGTTATACCCTGCAGCCAAAACTGACAGGCAAGTAGGACCGTTCTGATTTCTATCTGATCCCCTCTTAAGCAGCAGAGCGTTTGCTACGGTCGCGAAAAAACGCGATGGAAATGCTAAATGCTGACGTTCCATACGCTATGGAAAAACCATCCGGAAATCTTCGGAGACGCCGCCCCGTGCCGAATCCACTTCTTCAAGGTTTTTTTGGCACCGGGGCAATGAAACGTTCGGTAACCGTAGTGGTGACCACATTGATTTATGGAATGGGCGGCGATTGACGGATTGGCTGAGCTATCCGCGAATTCAGTTGGCGTTCTCGATCAAAGGGATCGTTCTCGGATTATCACCAGTCAAGGGAGATTTGGTGTTGGAGCGTTATATGAAGGTCTGTAAGGGGGGCGTGTTCGTGTTTTTGGTGGTTGCCGTGGCGGTTGCGGTGTTCAACGGGGTGGTGGTCGCGGTGTCGGCGTACTTTGGGCCGTTCTATGAGGGGGATGCGGAGCAGGCTCGGAATTTTGGGATTTGGTTGGTGGGGAATGGCATCACTGTTGTAGGGGCGGTTGTGGGTGGGGTGGTTTGGTATTGCAGGTGTTTGGGGAGGGAGCGGGGCTGATGGCCTGCGCCCATATTTGACGGTGTGCATCCATTGAATCAGGCATGCCTGCAGTAAAAAAGACCTTGGGACGCCAAGGTCTTTTTTTGCCCGCTGATCAGGTCAGTAGGTGCTTGGAAATCCGGAGCGAAAGTCCCGGACGATTCCACGGAATAGGCCACGCTGTTTTTGTACGGCAGCGAGGGCGAAGTCGACCATGGGCCTGTCCTGTGTATGACGTTTTGCTCGCAGATCTGTATCTAACGCGCGCTTGTCGCACGCCCTACCATGGCGCTCGACACGACAACGTTGGCCAAGGGGCTTTCGCCGACAACACCCTCATTCAGGAGCTGCACGATGCCCGAACTGTCCAACTGGCTTGCCTATGGCCTGATCTCACTGGGCATGGTGCTGACGCCCGGGCCGAACATGATTTACCTCATTTCCCGCTCGATTTGCCAGGGGCGCACGGCCGGTTTGATTTCCCTGGGCGGGGTTGCGTTGGGTTTTATCGTTTACATGCTGTGCGCGGCGTTGGGTATCACCGCATTGGTCATGGCGGTTCCCTTGGCCTACGACGCGCTGCGACTCGGCGGTGCGTTGTATCTGGTCTACCTGGCCTGGCAGGCGGTCAAGCCGGGTGGTCGTTCGCCTTTTCAGGTGCGGGATTTGCCTCAGGATAGCCCGCGCAAGCTGTTCATGATGGGCTTTGTGACCAACCTGCTGAACCCTAAAGTCGCGGTGATGTACCTGTCGCTACTGCCACAGTTCATCGACCCGAACGGCCACGGCAGCGTGCTGACGCAATCGTTGGTGCTGGGTTTTACGCAGATTTTCATTAGCGTGGGCGTCAACGCAATGATTGCCATGATGGCGGGCTCCATCGCGGTGTTCTTCGTCACCCGGCCCGGTTGGCAGGTGGCGCAGCGCTGGCTGATGGGCTCGGTGCTGATGGGCTTGGCCGTGCGTATGGCAGTTGAAGGGCGGCGGTAATCGGGCATGCGCTATTGACGCTGGCCGGCACGCTGATCACCGAGTCACTGGATGTCTTTCAAATAGTCCTTGAGGGTGGTTAGCGGCGCGGGCAGTGCATCGAGTTGACGGACGTTTTGCACGTCAGTCGCCAACCGCCGCAATTCCCGCCCCAGCACCGTCTGGGCGCCGCCCACTGTATCCAGCGCCTGCACCGCGCACTCCTCGATCTTGAGTTGAATCGCAGGCAGATCCCCCCGTCGCACCAATAACCCAAACACTTCCCGCTCGTACCCGTCCATCACCAGATCGTCACGCAAAACCGGGCTGCCGCCGTCGGTCTCGTGCACCAGTTTCAGTGCGAAGAGCGCAACCGCTTCCAGCGTCAATTCCATGGTCTCGCTTCCTCAGGCTTTGGTGGGGAGGGCGATGATCACTGTTCTGCGCCGGAAAAAAAAGACCCACGCGTCAGCGCTCCAGGATCAGTTCCACGCGGCGGTTGCGGGCGCGGCCTTCGGCGAGGGCGTTGTCGGCCAGGGGACGGGTGTCGGCATAGCCGATGGCGGCGAGGCGGTTGGGCTGGATGCCGTTGCTTTGCAAGTAGCGGACTACGCTGCCGGCGCGGGCGCCGGAGAGCTCCCAGTTGGAGGGGAAACGCGAGTTGCGAATGTCTTGGGGGTCGGTATGGCCGGCGACGATGATTTTGTGCGGCACGCTGTCGAGTAAAGGGATCAGCTTGCGCAGCACGGCGAGGCCGCCCAGGCTGAGGTCGGACTGGCCGGAAGGGAACAGGATTTCGCTGCTGATCCGAAAGCTCACACTGCTGTCGTTGGTGACCACTTCGATGTCATTGCCCAGCTTGTCCAGTGGCAGTTCGTTGAGCAGGTCTTGCGTCGTGGGCTTGGGCGGCTCGGGCTCAACCACAGTCACGGGCTCGGGCTCAACGGCGACGATGGGGGCGGGCTCGGCTTCCACCACGGGTGCCGGCGCCTGATGTACCCGCAACAACGCGCCCGGCGGGTCTATCGAGGTCAGGCTTTTTGCACTAAAAACGGGGGCTACAGTGAGCTTGGCACTGTGCCGCGCAAGCTCATGGCTCTTGCCGGCCAACGCCAGCATGGCCATGGTCATCACCAGCAGCAGGGTCATCATGTCCAGGTAGGTCATCATCCAGGTTTCGCCACCTGGATCTTCTACGGGCAGCGTGCCGCTGGCGATCGCGGCAGCCTGGTTGCGGGTGATGGCTGTCATGCCCGGGTTTTCCACTTCAGCGCAATCAGGGGGCGTGCCGGGCGCAAGGGTTCGTCGCGCAAGTCGTTCTGGTAGTGGGCCACGAACGACTTCAAGGTTTCACGCATCAGCCCTGGGCTGCGTTTGTTGGCCATCATCGCCACGCCTTGCAGCACCATGTTCATCACCACCACGCGCTGTTCGGTGCGGCGTTCCAGTTTCACCGCCACCGGTTTGCACAGCAGGTTGGCCAGCAACACGCCGTAGAGCGTGGTCATCAGGCCCACGGCCATTTGTCGGCCGATAGTCACCATGTCGCCGTCGCCCAGCACGAACATCAGGTTCACCAGCCCCACCAGGGTACCGAGCATGCCGAAGGCCGGCGCATAGCTGGCCATGACCCGGAACAGCTGGGCCTCGGCGTGTTCCTTGGCACGCAGCCGCGCGATGCGCCACTGCAGCAGGTCGAGGATGTCGTCCAGTGGTGTCTTGTCGATCACCAGTTGCACGCCGGAACGCAGGAAGGGGTTCTTCACCCGGTCGAGGACTTCCTCCACCGCGCGCAGGTCGCCGTCGATCCACAGGCGCGACAGGCTCACCAGTTCGTCGATGTCTTCCTGGGTGTATTCGCGCTCGTGACGCACCACGGTCTTGATCAGGCTGAAGATGTGCAGCACTTCGCGCAGCGGGTAGCTGATGAAGGTCGCGGCAAAGGTGCCGACCACCACAATGCCCAGGGCCGGCAGGTCAATGAACAAGCCGGGTTGTTGCGCGCTGAACATGAGCAGCACCGCCAGCAGTAGCAGGCTGGCGAGCATGCCGATCAGGGTTGAGGGGTTCATGCAGCACTCCTGTTGTGGGCCAAGGCAGGCTTTATAACGCGGTGGGTGCTGATTCAAATCGGCTAATACAGGCACTTTGCGTGGCGAAATCGGACGGCTGCGCAAATTTTTTTGGGGGTTGCCTAAAGACGGCTGATCGGATCGCCGATGTTCGGTTTGTCTGTACGGCAACGGCGGTGATTGCATCGACGCCGGGCCCTGAATCTGTCCCAAGCGGCTCACCCACGAAAAGGAACTGCACCATGTCAGTTATCAATACCAACATCACGTCCATGATCGCTCAACAAAACCTGAACTCCTCGGAGAACAGCCTGAGCACCTCGATCGAACGCCTGTCGTCGGGCCTGAAAATCAACAGCGCATCCGATGACGCCGCAGGCCAGGCGATTGCCAACCGCATGACCTCGCAGATCACCGGCCTGTCGCAGGCGAGCAGTAACGCCAGCGACGGCATCTCCCTGGCGCAGACCACCGAAGGCGCGCTGGACCAGGTGAACGACAACCTGCAGCGCATCCGTGAGCTGTCGGTGCAAGCGTCCAACGGCACCAACTCCCAGTCCGACCTGCAATCGATCCAGGACGAGATCACCCAGCGTCTGGACGAGATCGACCGTATCTCCTCGCAAACCGCGTTCAACGGCGTGGACGTGCTGTCCAAAGACCAGACCATCACCATCCAGGTCGGCGCCAACGATGGCGAAACCATCGACATCAAGCTCAGCGAAATCAATGCCAAGACCCTGGGCTTGGAGAGCTTCAACGTGAACGGCTACGACACCACCCTGACCGCCAGCACTCTGTCGGATTCCTCGGGCACCGCGATCACGTCGACCAACACCAGCTATGTCGACAAGTCCGGTACCACGGTCACCGGCGGCACGCTGTCCGCCGACGCCGACGGCGACTACTTCCTGACCGTGGGCGGCAAGACCTACGCGGCGGAAGTGACTCTGACCACCAGCGGCACTACCACCTCGGCCAGCGTCAGCATCGATACCGAGAATGCGGTGACCAAGAAGTCCACCAGCACCCTGACCACCCTCGACAACGCCCTGAACACGGTGGACTCGATGCGTTCGGACCTGGGTGCGGTGCAAAACCGTTTCGACTCGGCGATCACCAACATTTCCACCACGACCACTAACCTGACCTCCGCGCGTTCGGGCATTCAGGACGTGGACTACGCTACGGAAGTGTCGTCCATGACCAGCGCCCAGATCCTGCAACAGGCAGGTACGTCGGTATTGGCCCAAGCCAACTCCATGCCGGAGCAAATGCTGTCGCTGCTGCAATAATCGCAACCGCGCGGTACGAAGGGGCCAGCTCACGCTGAGCCCCTTTTTTGTGCGCGTTCGCAGCACAATCTTTGGTAATTGCGGCATTGAGGTGGGTTTATCCGGGCTTTGGCGGGGAGGGTGGCGCGATAGCATTTCGCCCAGAATCTCTTTGCACAAGGCTGCTCCTGAATGCCCAGATCCCCGCGCCCCGGCTCTCCCAGCCATCCTGCTGCCCCTACGCTTGCCCAGGCGCGACGGCGCAGCGAGCAACGCCCCCATGACCCAAAGGTGTGGAAAGACTTGGGCCATCAGCAACTGCACAGTGATCCCGAGCAAGCGCTGAGCAGTTTCGAGCACGCCTTGCAGTTGCTGCCCAATGAACCTCAGGCATTGGAGTTGGTGGCCAAGGCCGCGCAAAAGCTCGGCCAGGCGGATCGCGCCCTTGAACTTGTCCTCAAGGCGCTGGGCATCAACCCGGATTTCGCCGCCGGGCATCACCGCCTGGCCACGCTGTATTTCGAAAAAGGCCAGTTCGCCAAAGCCCTGTCGCATATCGATCAGGCACTGGCGTTGACGCCCCATGACTGTCATATGCTCTCGCGCAAAGGCCTGATCCTCAATCGCCTGGAACGCCACGGCGAAGCCATCGTCGTGTTCGACAAGCTGATCGAACGCGAACCTGGCGATTACAGCCACTGGAACAATGCGGCCAACCTGTACAAGGACATCGGTCAACTGGCCACGGCCGACACCTATTACCAAAAGGCCGTGACGCTGGCCAAGCGCAAGGACGTGCTGCCGTACTCCAACCGCCTGACCTCGCTGCACTACGACCCCGAGCGCAGCCGCGATTTTATCTTCGAGGTGTGCAAGGAATGGCAATCGCGCTTCGGCCCCAAAGCCGTGCCGCCGCGCCCCGAAGTGCTCGACCGCGCCCCCGACCGTTGCTTGCGTATCGGCCTGGTATCCGACGGCCTGCGCCAGCACCCGGTGGGCAATATGATCGTGGGCGTGCTGGAAAAACTGCCGCGTCATCAGTTCCAGTTGTTCGCCTACAGCACCAGTCAGGTGTGCGACCACCTGACCCGGCGCATCCAGGCGTCGGTGCAGCAATGGCTGGCGATCAAACATATGGACGACCTCACGCTGGCCCAGCGCATCCGCGATGACCGCATCGATATCCTGATTGACCTCTGTGGTCATAACGCCGGCAACCGCATGCGCACCATGGCGCTGCAGCCGGCGCCCTTGCTGGTGAAATGGGTCGGTGGCCTGATCAACACCACAGGCGTTAGCGCGATCGACTACCTGTTGACCGACCGCATCGAGTCACCGGAGGGGGAGGACGCGTTCTACACCGAAAAGCTCATCCGCTTGCCCGACGACTACATTTGCTACGACCCGCCGCCCTACACGCCGGACATCAAGCCCCTGCCGGCGTTGACCAACGGTTTTGTCACCTATGGCTGCTTCAATAACCCGACCAAGGTCAACGATGTACTGTTGGCACGTTGGGCCGAGTTGATGCGCGCTACGCCCGGTTCGCGGCTGTTGCTCAAGGGGGGCGCCTTCGGCAACGCCGAATTGCGTGCCCATGTGCACGGCGTTATGGCTGCCCACGGCATCGCCCAGGAGCGGGTGCTGATCGAAGGTCCGGTGGGGCACAAGACCCTGCTGGAAACCTACAGCCGCATCGATATCGCGCTTGATCCCTGGCCCTATTCCGGCGGCCTTACCACCTGCGAAGCCTTATTGATGGGCGTACCGGTGGTCACCTTCCCCGGGCCGACCTTCGCCGGGCGCCACTCGGCCACCCATTTGGTCAACACCGGCCTGCCGGAGTTGGTGGTGCATAGTTGGGCGCAATACCAGCAGCGCGTCATCGAGTTGGGCAGTGACCTGGACAGCCTGGCGCGCATCCGCAGCCATCTGCGCGAGGTGCTGATGGGCTCGCCGGTGTGTGACAGCCAGGGTTTCGCCAACCACTTCGGCACCGCCATGCGTGCCATCTGGCAGCGCTACTGCGAGGGCAAGCCGGCTGCCGCGCTGACGTTGAGCCCGCAAGGGCTGGCCAGGTTTGAGGGGGAGGCCGCAAGCGTGGTGCTTCAGCACCCGGTGGCGCCGGCCAGGGACGAGGGCTTTGGCTTCAAGTTCCAGGGCAAAGTGGTGACCCTGGACCACGGCAGCACGCTGATCGCATCGGCGCAGTTTGTCGCGCTGCAAAAAATGGCGGCGTTTTCCACGGTGGCCTTTGACCCCGCCAGCCGCATCGACAACGCCCGACAACTGGCGCAACTGGGTGAGTTGCATTACTACCCCCATGCGGCGCTGGGCAATGGTCAGCCCGCCACGCTCTACGCCTGCCTCGATCCGGCCATGAGCGCCACGCTGGCACCGCTGGCGGCGTCCGCAGTCCTGGCCAAACTGGCGGTGCCCACGCTCAAACTGGATGCGATCAACGGCTTGCCGTCGGTGGACTGGCTGTTGCTCGACAACCTCAACGACAGCCTGGCCGTGATCGAACATGGCCAACGCACCCTCGCCGATACGCTGTTGGTGCAAGCGCGGGTCAACTTTGCGCCGACGCATGATCAGCAGGCCGATGTGGGCTTGATCAGCCGGTGCCTGGCCCGGCGCGGGTTCAGTTTTTACCGGCTCAATAACCTGCAGCACATCAGCCATCCGAGCGAAGGGCAAAGCCTGGATCAATTGCGCGCTTCCCACCTGGTGTGCGCCGATGCGCTGTTTTTGCCGGATGCGACACGCATGGCAGCACTGTCCGATAACCAGCGCCTGAAGCTGGCCTTTGTGCTGCACACGGTCTACGCCGCCTTTGATATGGCGACGCAACTGCTCAACGCAATCGATAGCGACCTGGCCACGCAGTACCTCAAGCACTGCCAGAGCCCGAGCGCCATGCCGCAACCGCTCGAACTTCCCCGAGCACCGATGCAGGCGCCCCAAGTGACCTTTCCGGCAGAAGTGGCCGCCTATGTGAAGACGCTCTATACCCAGGCCTCAGTGATCCTCGAATACGGCAGCGGCGGTTCCACCCTACTGGCCGCCAGCATGCCGGACAAAACCGTGATCTCGGTAGAGAACGACGCCCGCTGGGCCGAGGACATGCAAGCCTGGATTGCCAATGCCACGCTGCCCTCGCGGCCACGGATTTACGCGGTGGATGTAGGCGAGACCGGTAAGTGGGCGCGGCCGAAGAACGCCCGACACTGGAAGAAGTTCCACACCTACCCGCTGAAGGTCTGGGATGAACCGTTCTTCGAGCAGCCCGATGTGATTCTGATCGATGGGCGTTTCCGCATCGCCTGCTTTGTCACGGCTTACTTGCGGGCGACCAAGCCGATCATCGTGTTGTTCGACGACTACCTGGACCGCCCGCACTACCATGTGATCGAGCGGCTGTTGGCGCCTACCGAGTTTGTCGGGCGTATGGCGCGGTTCGATCTGCAGCCGATGATGCACCTGCCGCGTGAGCAGTTGACCTGGCTGATCGCAAGCTATAACGAGGTGGCGTACGCCGAGGGGTGAGGAACTGTGTGGCGAGGGCGCGTGCTCCCTCGCCACCACCGCAGGCGCGGTTTATTCCTTCATTCTGGCCTGCAGCCGGGCAATGGCCTGGGCATGCAATTGGCACACACGCGATTCGCTCACTTCCAGCACCACGCCAATCTCGCGCAGGTTGAGTTTCTCGTGGTGACACAGCGCGAGCAGCAGGCGTTCGCGCGCAGGCAGGGCGTCAATGGCCCGAGTGAGGTTGGCACGGTTGCGGTCGTTGATCAGTTCGGCAAAGGGCGTGCGCAGCCGCGAACTGGCGTCTTCGCTGTGCTCTTCATCCACGTCGTCAAAGGGCAGCATCTGGCTGCCGTTCGTGTCATCGAGCACCTTCTGGTATTGCTCCAGCGTGAGTCCCATGGCCGACGCCACTTCCCGTTCCCGGGCCGGACGCCCCAGGTTCTGTTCCACGCGATGCATGGCGTCTTCCACGGCCCGCGCGTTGCGGCGCACGCTGCGGGGCACCCAGTCGCGGGTGCGCAGTTCGTCAATCATCGCCCCGCGAATACGTTGCGAAGCGAAGGTGGCGAACGTCGCGCCGACGCTCAAGTCATACCGCGTCATGGCATCGAGCAGACCGATGCTGCCGGCTTGAATCAAGTCGTCCAGTTCAATATTGGAAGGCAGCCGGGTCTTCAACCCCAGTGCCTGGCGCCGGACCATCGGGAGGTACTGCTGGAGGACTTCCTGCTGGTTAATCTTGCCCTGTGCCGTATACATCGTGCGCGCCTGCGAAAGACAGAAAATCCACGGGATTATTACCGCTGGTCCTGGCCGCTTAAGCGCGGAACAGGTGTGTGCCAGGTGACGTATTCGCTGCTTAGCCCACGGTGAATGGAATGAAATGTGGTCGGCAGGACAACGCCGCTGCGGTGTTCTCAGGATTTGCGAGTCTCATCGATCACCAACAACCGCATCCCCAGATACCGCTGCGCGGCCTCGCGCAAATTGTTCAGCAGGCCCTGCTGGGAAAAACCGGTGTGCAGCGCCAATACCTGCGCGGGGCCACCCTGTTCGCGTAACAGGCTCAACGCGCTGAACGTGCGGCAGAAGGCACCCAGGTCGCTGTCGACCCACACACTCCAGCGCTCGGGCAGATCGCGGTGATAGTTATCCACCGCCTGAACGCGCCAGCGCGCGGGGTCGCCGACCCAGCGATGACCTTGGCAGTGCCAACGCTCCAGGGTTTTGTGCGCCTGGACGGTCGCTTGTGCCGAGCCGAATAGCATCAGGGTGCGATCCACGACCGGAGCCTGTTGTTGCCTGGCCCAGTGGCGCAGGCCGGTGGCCTGGTCGTGCATGCTCAGAGGCTGCCCGTGACGGCGGACAAGTGCAGCAAGCCTTCGAGGATTTCGCCGGTTTGGCCCCTGGTTTTTTTCGGCAGCAGGCCAAGCAGTTGCGTGCGGGCCTGGAAAGCCCAATCGTCACTGGCGTTGGCCAGGCGCATGGCGCTGGCGGCGAGCCCGGCGGCCAGGTACAGGCGCAGTTCGGCGTGCAGATGCGCAGACATGGCGAGTAACTGCGTCTTGCCGCGTGCAGTCAGGCTGGCCAGTTCATCGTGCTTCAACTGCAGCAGGAGGTTGGCGGCCTGTTCCTTCAACCCTTGCGACTCCACGCTCAGCCAGTAGCGTTGGCCCAAGTGTTGACCGCTGTGGCTGTCTTGCAAGGTGCCGAACCAGGCGCGCGCGGGGGCATTTTTGAGCACCACCGGCAGATGGCTTAAGGTCAGTCGCGCAGTGCGGTTGCGGTAGCGCAACTCGCGGATGCCGAAGGCTTCAGCGTGCCCGGCCAGGTTGCCCAGGCGTTGGCGTTCACCTCGATACACCACGCGCTGGCTGCTCTGGGTCGCGGTGACCCACACCGCTGCAACGGGCGCGCTGGGTTCTTGCGCGCGGATAAACGCGTCCCAGCGCGCAGGTTGCTGCGCCGCCGGTAACGCCATCAACGGCCAGGCGTCGAGCAACGGGCCGAAGCCGTCGACGTGCGCGATCAGGCTGTCGCGCAATGCCAACAGCGCCTTGCGCTGCCCCATCAACCCGCGCACCAGCGCATTCAAGCGTTGGCTCGCCGACGTGCCGGGGGCTGAGGCAAACCGCGAAGGCCGGGACGTATCCAGCGCTTGCTGCAAAAAGTTCGACGTGCTGGGCAATTGCAGGTCTTCCGGCACTTGCTGGCCCGTCGACAAATAGTTCAGCCGCAAGTCGTGTCGAATCAACGTATCCAGTACCGGTCCAAGCCGCGCAGCCTCATCGCACTTGCTGACGATGCAGTCGTCCAGGCGGCAACCGGCGGCGTGCGCGGCTTCGCGGTAGGTGTGCAGCACTTCATCGAGGGTATCGCCATGGCTGGCGGCGTTGAGCACCAGCATCAGGCGCACCGCGCGACCACTGCCGCCCAGTTGATGGATTTGCGTCACCAGGCGTGCGTCGCGCTGGCTCATGCCGACGGTGTCGATGAGCACCAGGCGCTTGTCGGCCAGCCCGCCCAGCAGCGGGCCAAGCGGCGCATCAGGCTCCAGGGTGTGCAACTCGACCCCCAGCAGTTGCGCATAAATGCGCAGTTGTTCGTGGGCACCGATCCGAAAACTGTCGGTGCTGACCAATGCCACCTGGTCGGGGCCATGGCGCATGACATAACGCGCCGCCAGCTTGGCGGTGGTGGTGGTCTTGCCCACGCCGGTGGGGCCGACCAGGGCAATCACGGTGGGCTCGTTGAATAACTCGGCTTCATCGGCCAGTTGGTTCAGTTGGCTGTCCAGTCGTTGCATCAGCCAGGTCTTGAGCCGTGCCGGTGTGGCATCGGGCAACGGCGGCGGGCTGTGGCCCAGCAACTCCTGGCTGAGGCTGGCGCTGAAGCCGGCGTCGAGCAGCCATTTGAGCAAGGGCGAGGGTTTCCCCCGGCTATCGATCAACTGGCGCATAGCCTGAATTTCACTCAGCAGGCGTTCACTCAACGCGGCGAAATCCGCAGAGGCCGGCGCGGGCAGCTCTTCGGCCAGCGCCAGGATTTCCACGCCGGCATCGGTCATGCGGCTCGACAGGATCAACGCGTCTTCACCCAGGGCCAGGCGTACCTGGTTCATGGCTTCGCGGCTGTTGGCGCCGATAAATCGTTGAGTGCTCACTTGGGTTTGCCTCCGATCACGTTAGTCATGCGCAGGGTGCGGTCGTCGGGTATTTCGCTCAGGGCAATCACCGTGAGCTGGCGCAGGCGCCGCCGCAGGAAGCGCGACAGCACCGGACGCAGCTTGTTGGGCACCACCAGCACCGGCGGCTCGCTACTGTTTTCCTGACGCTTGAGGGTCAAGGTGGTCTGCTGCATCAGGTTGTCCGCCAGGCTCGGCTCCAGCGCGCCGCCATTGCCCACCGCCTGCATCAAGACCTGCTCCAGGTTGAAGTCGAGGCCGATCACTTTCAGTTCGGTTTTGTTGCCAAACAGCTGATTGACGATGGAGCGTCCCAGGGCCACGCGCACTACCGCCGTCAGCTCCTGCACATCCGGCGGTTGTTGTACGCCACCGTGTTCAGCCAGGGCATCGAGGATGGTGCGCATGTCGCGGATCGAGACGTTTTCTTCGAGCAGGTTCTGCAGCACGCGCTGCAACACCGTCAGCGACACCAGCTTGGGCACCACTTCGTCGACCAGGCCTTTGCTGTCGGGGCCGAGCTTGTCCAGCAGCTTCTGCACTTCGCCACGGCCAAGCATGTCCTTGGCGTGCTGATGCAGCAGGTGGTTGAGGTGGGTGGCGGTCACGGTGCTGGCGTCGACCACGGTGTAGCCATAGATCTGCCCGTGCTCGCGCAGGTTCGATTCGATCCAGATCGCCGGCAGCCCGAACGCCGGGTCCACCGCCGGCGTGCCTTCCAGCTCATGGGTGACCTTGCCGGGGTTGATCGCCAGCCACTTGCCGGGGAACACTTCGCCGCGGCCGATTTCCACGCCCTTGAGGCTGATGATGTAAGTGTTGGCGGCCAGTTCCAACTTGTCGCGTACATGCACCACCGGCGGCAAAAAGCCCACGTCCTGGGCAAATTTTTTGCGCAGGCTTTTGATCCGGGTGATCAGCTCGCCTTGCTGGCGCGCATCCACCAACTGGATCAGGCGATGGCCGACGCGCAGGCTCAGGGTGTCGACCAACTGCACATCGTCCCAGGAGGCTTCGCTGCTTTGCGAGGCCGATTTGGGCAGCAGGGTCTGCACCGGGGAGCCTTCCGGGGCCAGTTCCTCCTGTTTGGAGAACCACCAGCCCAGCCCGGCCAGTAGCCCGGTAAGAATCAGGAACACCAAGTTGGGCATGCCCGGTACCAGCCCGAGCAGGCCCATCACGCCGGCGGTCATCATCAGCACTTTCGGGCGGCTGAACAGTTGGCCCATCATCTGTTGGCCAACGTCCTGTTCAGTGTTCACGCGCGACACCGTGACACCGGCGGCAATCGAAATCACCAGGCCGGGAATCTGCGCCACCAGCCCGTCGCCGATGGTCAGCATGGTGTAGGTGTGGGCGGCATCGGAGAAGGCCATGCCGTGCTGCAGGATACCGATGGCCAGGCCACCGATGATGCACACGCCCATGATCACCAGCCCGGCCACGGCGTCACCGCGCACGAACTTGCTGGCGCCGTCCATGGAACCGAAGAAGTCAGCTTCCTGAGCGACTTCCTTGCGCCGCTGGCGGGCTTGCGGTTCGCCGATCAAGCCGGCGTTGAGGTCGGCGTCGATCGCCATCTGCTTACCGGGCATCGAGTCGAGGGTGAAGCGCGCGCCGACTTCGGCGATACGCCCGGCACCCTTGGTGATCACCATGAAGTTGATGGTCACCAGGATCAGGAACAGCGCCAGGCCCACGGCGAAGTTGCCGCCCACCAGGAACTCGCCGAAGGCCTCGATCACCTTACCGGCCGCGTCGGGGCCGGTGTGGCCTTCCATCAGAATCACCCGCGTGGACGCCACGTTCAGCGACAGGCGCAGCAAGGTGGTGAACAGCAGCACCGAGGGAAACGCCGAGAAATCCAGGGGCTTTTCCGTGAGCATGCTGACCATCAGCACCATGATCGCCAGGGCGATATTGAAGGTGAACAGCAGGTCGAGGATGAACGTGGGCAGCGGCAGGATCATCATCGACAGGATGAGCACGATCAGCACCGGGCCGGTCATGATCTTGAGGTCGGTGGTGGCCAGCCAGGAGTCGGGGCCGAATAAATCGGTCATGCCTTTCATGCGTTCGGGTCATCCTCAGGTGTCGGGGTACGCGGACCACGCTGGTCCATGCCTGGCGGTACAGTCAGGTTCACCGGGGTCGGCGGCAGGTCGCCGCCGTGTTCGCTGACACGCTTGAGGCGAATGGCCCAGGCCACCACTTCAGCGACCACGGTGTACAGCTCGATGGGAATTTCGCGATCCAGGTCGACGTGGAAATACAGGGCCCGCGCCAGCGGCGGTGCTTCCAGCATCGGCAGATGATGTTCTGCGGCGATCTCGCGAATGCGCAGCGCCACGTCATCCGCGCCCTTGGCTACCACGCGCGGAGCGCCGTTCTTTTCTTTCTGGTACGACAAGGCCACCGCGAAGTGGCTGGGGTTGGTGACGATCACGTCGGCCTTGGGCACCTTGCTCATCATGCGGCGCCGCGCGCGGGCCTGTTGCATCTGGCGAATCCTCGCCTTGATATGCGGGTCGCCGTCGGCGTTCTTGTGTTCCTGGCGCTGCTCTTCCTTGGACATGCGCAGGTTCTTGGCGTAAGTCCATAATTGGTAAGGCACGTCCATGCCCACCACGATAATCAGTGCCGCGACACACATCGTGCAGGCGCTGGCGGTCAGGCTCAGCAGGGTGGCCAGGGCTTTTGGCGCGGGCATGTGCGGCAAGTTGAGCAACTGCTCGATGTGGCTGCGCAGAAAGAAGTAGATCACCGTGCCGATCAGGCTGGCCTTGGCGATGGCCTTCGCCAACTCCACCAGCACCTGCACTGAGAACAAGCGCGCCAGCCCGCTCATGGGGTTGACCCGGGAAAACTGCGGGCGCACGGCCTTCAGGGTGATCACCAGCCCACCCAGCAGGGCCGGCGCGGCGAGCGCGGCGAAGGTCGTCAGGGCGAAGAACGGGGCCAACGTCAGCAGCGCGATCTGGCTCAATGTCCACAGCGTACTGAGCATGCGCGCGGTGTCGAACAGCTGTGCGCGGTCGAACAGCAACGCCTGTTCCATCACCTGGCCAAGGTTGTCATAGAGGGTGCCGCCCATCAGCCACAGCCCGCCGATGCCGGCCAGCAGCATGACAAAGGTGTTCATCTCACGGGAACGTGCAACCTGGCCTTCTTCGCGGGCCTTTTCGATCCGTCGCGGCGTTGCCGCTTCGGTCTTGTCTTCTCTGCTGGTCTCGGCCATGGCTCTCCGGGCGCCTGCGGCAACCCGCGCGACCTGTCAAAGCCGCTATTGTGCGCAGGCGCCTCGGCCGCCGATCGCACGAACACCCCGCACAATCGCGCGCTAATGGGCGGATGGTTCCGCCGGACCGTATTCATCCTGGGACAGAATGCGTTCGGCCACACGGTTGTCGAGTACGGTGATTTCGATGCGGCGATTGGCGGCGTCATAAGGGCCTGCGCCATGGAAGCGGATGCGGTCGGCCATGCCGGAAACGCGCAGCAGCTTGTTGGAGTCCAGGCCGCCGCTCACCAGTTCCTGGCGCGAGGCCTTGGCGCGGTCGGCGGACAGGTCCCAATTGTTGTAGCCGGCATCGCCGCCAGGGTAGGGGTGGCTATCGGTATGCCCGCTGATTTGAATGCGGTTGGGCAACTCGTTGAGCACCGGGGCGAACGTCTTGAGCAGCTTGCTCAGGTACGGCGCGACGTTGGCACTGCCCAGCTCGAACATCGGGCGTTTGTCGGTATCCAGCAACTGCACGCGCAGGCCTTCGGGGCTCAGTTCTATTGCGATCTGCTGCTTGAGTTCGCGCAATTGCGGGTCGTGATCCACTGCACTGTCCAGGCGCTGCTTGAGGGCTTCCAGGTGGCGCCGTTCATCCCCGGAAAGACGCGAAGGGCGTGTGGTCTGGCGCGCGCGTTCGCCTTCGGAGAAGCGCTGGTCAGGCCCGCCGCCGGGGATCGCGCTGGTGCTGGAGGTGCTGCGATCGCCTTTGCTCATGGCCACCAGCAGCGGCGTGCTGAAGTACTCGGCAATTGCGTCCTTGTCGTTTTTGTTGGCGTTGGACAGCACCCACAGCACCAGGAACAGCGCCATCAGGGCGGTCATGAAGTCGGCGAAAGCAATCTTCCAGGCGCCGCCATGGTGGGCGTGCCGTGCGGCTTTTTTGCGCCGGATGATGATCGGTCGATCGCTCATGCTCAGTCGACTCCCGGTTGGCCGCCGCCACCCCGCACATAGGTTTCCAGTTCGAGGGCGCCAGGGCGTTCGCTGGTGTGCAGCGCCTTGCGGCCGAACTCCACGGCCAACTGCGGTGGCATGCCTTGCACGCTGGCCAGCAGCGTCACGCGGATGCATTGCAGCATCTTGGCGGACTCGGCGGCCTGCCGGTCGATACGGCTGGCCAGCGGTGCGACCAGCCCATAGGCCAGGTAAATGCCAAGGAAAGTGCCGACCAGTGCATGAGCGATCATCTGGCCCATCAAGTCCGGCCCGACGTTCACCGAGCTCAAGGCTTTGACCACGCCCATCACCGCCGCGACGATGCCGAAGGCCGGTAGGGCGTCGCTGACTTTGTAGAGGGCATCGGCAGGCAAGTGGGCTTCGTGTTCGAAGCCTTCGATCTCGTGCAGCATCAGCTCGTCAAGTTCATGGGCCTGCATGGCGCTGCTGATCAGCAGGCGCAGGTAATCGGTGATGAACAGGATGATCAGCGGGTCAGCTACCAGCCGTGGGTATTGGGAGAAAATCGGGCTTTGCTCGGGTTCTTCGATATCTCGTTCCAGAGCGAGCATGCCTTCGCGGCGGGCCTTGCTCAGCAAGGCATAGAGCATGGCCATCAACTCCAGGTACAAGGTTTTGTCGTATTTGGCGCTGCGCTTGAAACGTGACACGGCACTGAGCGTGGCCCTGATGGCCTTGCCGTTATTGGCGGCAATGAACGCACCGACGCCGGCCCCGGCAATCATCAGCAACTCGGTGGGTTGATACAGCGGGCCAAGGGCGCCACCGGACAGGACAAAGCCACCGAACACCGATAACAGTACAACGATAAGCCCGGATACGATGAGCACGTGGTCGTTCCTTAGATTCAAGCAATGGATGACTTGCTGAATATCGGCAACGGCGAGGGACGAATTGAGGAGGTTTTTGCAGACGGTGAAATTGAAAACGCCACAGATCAAATGTGGGAGGGGGCTTGCCCCCGATGGGGGTGGATCAGCCAAGCAATGACTGACTGACACTCCCTCATCGGGGGCAAGCCCCTTCCCACATTGGATTGGGTTTACAGCTCAAGGGCTGGGCAGGTTGTCGACCCGGTGGTGCATGAAGGGCAGGGCCCCTGTTCAAGTACCTCTAAAGAACAACCGGATCAAATGTGGGAGGGGGCTTGCCCCCGATGGGGGTGGATCAGCCAAACAATCACTGACTGACACTCCCTCATCAGGAGCAAGCCCCCTCCCACATTTGATCCGGTTCGACTTAAGCCTTGCGTATCAGCAGTTGTGCGTCGATATCCCTGCGCTTCAAGGTCTTGCCCGCCCGCGAAGGCGGCTGGCAAATCCCACACACATACTGCTGCGCCGGTGCGTGTGAATGGGCAACGAACTCGCCGGAGCAGCACGAGCAACGGATCAGCTCAAGCATGTCGCTTTCAAAAAAACGCACCAGGGTCCAGGCGCGGGTAAGCCCTAGCACCAGCTCTCCTTCCTGGTCGCCCACCTGTTCCAGGTACAGGCGATAGGCTTTGACGAAGGCATCGATGCGGTGCCCACCGATTTCCATCAGGCTGCGATAGATGCCGTAGAACAGCGACGAGTGAATGTTCGGCAGCCATGTCACGAACCAGTCGGTGGAGAAGGGCAACATGCCTTTGGGGGGTGAGGCGCCGCGCACTTCCTTGTAGAGACGGATCAATCGACCTCGGCTCAGCGACGTTTCCGTTTCCAGCACCTGCAGCCGTGCGCCCAGTTCAATCAGTTCGATTGCCAGTTGCACTTGCTGCATTTCGGTGACCAGGCTTTTGTCTGACATGGATCAGCCTTCCCCGATGCGCAAATCGCCCGTGCGCTCAGCGGCGGCCATTAGCAGTGCGGAGTGAATTTCCACCATGCCCAGTTCGCGGGCGTTACCCAGCACTCTGGACAAGCGGTCGGTCTCTTCGAACACCGGGCGACAAATCAACTGGTTGACTCGTGCCAGTTGGGTCATTTGCTTGCTGCTGAGTTTGGTCAGCAGGTCAGCCATTTGTTCGCTGAGTTTCAGGCGAAAAATCGCGATCTCACGGTCTTTGCGCAATAGGTTTTGGGCCAGTAATAAATACGAAAGATTCAGGTCCTGGATGTCTTCAAGCTCAGTGTTGGTATTTGGCAACTTTCCACCCCTCCCGTTGGGTACTACAGTTCGGCACACCTAATGGTGCGACCTCTGGCAGACAGTGCTGCAAATCGACAAGTACTAAAGTCAGGCTTTTATAGTTGTACAACGAATGCCTGGTTGTAGCGCTACTCGGTTATCCATGCTCCCGGCCATGTGCTCACAGGCCGTGAATACCGAATTTTTTAATTTTTTCTAAAGTATCAAGTAGTTTGTACGATAACAGACTGAGGAATGTTATTTCTTGTCTGTTTTCATTACTTTACTGTACATAATCGATGGTTTCATAATTATGTGTCTCGCGTAGATACAGCGTGTAAGTGTTTGTTATTTTTTTCGATACAAATAATGGCTTATTGGTATCACTTGATTGGATGAGGCTCGGTAAGCGGTGTTCAAATCGCTCTTCTTGCGGTTGATCTGCATCAGCTCGCCCAAGTCATTTTGTCGCGTATGCAAAAACCAATTTACTTGTTCTTCCAGCGCCAGGATCTGGCTGAGTAGTTCAAGCTTGTATTGCTGACCACTCGCATCAAGATCAACTTGGTCCTGCGCGCGGCGTAAGTAAGCAGCGTCGATCAGCCCCTGGGACTTCAATGCGAAGATGCCATCCCAATCGGCTTTTTTGGCGTATTCGAGCAGGCGTTGGGATTGTTCGAGCAGTTGTTCGTAAGCGGCGATCAGTTGTGCTTGCATCATGTCTACCGCTCTTCCTCGATGTGCGAACCAATGGCCAGCCAGGCGGCGGCGACGTTTTCCAGTAACGTCGCGGCCGTGGTCAGTGCGGTGTCATCATTGTTCAGGTTTGCGTGAAGCAGCACACGAACCACGTAGTCGTAGAGTTGGTCGAGTTGCACAGCGATGTCACCTCCTTGCTCAAGGTCCAGCGAGGCGCGTAAACCCTGGCTGACGATATTGATTGCCTTGGTGATGGCCTTGCCTTTTTCGGCGATATGGCCGGCCTGCATATGCAGGCGCGCGATACGAATCGACGCCTGGTAGCTGTCGAAGAGCATCACGATTCTTTGGTGAGGGGAGGCCGCCAAAATGCCGCTTTCCACGCCCACCCTGGCGTAGGCATTCGCGTCTCGAAGGGAACTCATCTGATTTGCTCCGGGTGTGGTCGTCAATCGTCGCTGTTAAGCGCATCGAACTGGGTCGTCAGGTAATCGGACGTGGAGTTGAGCGACGAGATCAAGGTGTCGAGTTGGGTGAACTCGTCGGTCCAGCGCGCCATCTCGGAGTCGATCAGCGCCTGCTTTTCGACATAGCGCTCTTCAAGTTGCACCAGTTTGGATTCCAGGCTGTCGGTCCTGGCGACGATCAGGCCGCTGTCTTCGTCCAGGTAGTTGTCGAGGTCGTCCGTCATTTGGCCAATGAAGCCGGAGGTGCCGTCGGTACCGATAAAGAACTCCGACACGGCGTCGATGTTGTCGGTGATGGCGCTGGTCAGGGTGTCTTCGTCAACCAGCAGAGTGCCATCGACTTCCAGGGAAATACCCAATTGCGACAGATAGCTGAAGGTGCCGCTGCCAATGGCGGTGTACAGGTCGCTGCTCAATTCTGTGCTGATGCGGCGGGTGGTCGAGTCGCCCAGCAACTCGCCTGCGGTGTCGGAATCGGCATTGTAGGCAGTGAGGGTATCTACGCTGGAAACGTAGCTGTTGTAGGCGGTGACGAATGTGGAGATGGCGTCGTAGATCGCGTCGGTGTCCTGGGAAATCGTCAGGGTCTGCGAGCTGCTGGTGGCGGACAGGTTCAGCGTGACGCCCTGCAGTGCGCCCTCCACGGTGTTGCTTTGGCTGGTGATCGAGATGCCGTTGAGGGTCAGCTCGGCGTCCAGCGCTTTCACGGTCTGGGTCATGTTGCCGCTGCTGCCGTCGTAGCCGAGCAGGCTGGACGCCTGGTCGGTGCTGTCGGTGCCGGTGTAGGTCACGGTCATTGCCGATTCGGTGCCGGTGCTGTCAGAGGTCAGCACCAGGCGGTACGGCGTGTCGCTGCCATCGTTGACGATCGAGGCGGTCACGCCGGCCCCCGAGGCATTGATGGCGGTACGAATGCCTTCAAGGGTGTTGTTGCTGCTGTCCAGGGTAATCGACACCGCGTCCGCCGTGCCCACTTGCAGGGTCAGGGTGCCGGTGCCCAGGGCGGTGGTCTTGCTGGCGACACCGCTGGTGCTCAGGCTTTGGGCCTGGGCCAGTTGGGTGACTTCCAGTTTATAGGTGCCGGCTTCGGCTTTGCTGGTGGTGGCGGCGGTGACACCGGTGCCGGACAGGCTGGTGGTCAACGATTCATACAAGCTCGAGTCGGCCAGTGCTTCTGCCGCCGTTTGCAGTTTGGTCAGGGCGCTGGTCAGGGTGCCGTAGGCGGATATTTCCGCATTGACCGAGGTTTCCTGGTTGGTGATGGGCGTCAGCAGGCTGGCTTCCTTGGATTCCTCCAGGCTGGTCAGGATGCTGTCCAGGTCCAGCCCGGAGCCGACCCCCAGGGAAGTGATGCTTGCAGTCGAGGTGGTAGAGGTCGTGGTTGCCATGTGAATGCCTGTCCTGGTTTGTGTTCACACACGATGGGGTGCGGTTGAACCCAACATCGGCAAACGGCTGACCCGTCTTTAGGCAAGCGCCGAAGTTTTTTACACCTGCATGGCCATCACGTCTTTATAGGCACTGAGCAGGCGGTTGCGCACCTGTACGCCCATCTGGAAGGCCACGCTGGCCTTTTGCGAATCGGCCATCACATCGCTCAGCGACACCGCCTCACTGCCGGCCTGGAAGGCGTTGGACTGGCGGGTGGCGGTCTGTTGCAACTGGTTGATGCGCTGCAATGACGACTGCAACTCGCCGGCAAACCCCGTGGCGGGGGCGAAACGTTGCGTGCCGGTGCCTTCGGCCTGTTCGGCCAGCAGCGACAGTTGTTGTAGGGCATTGGTCAGCGCAGACGAATTCATGCTGCAGGTTCCATGGGAAGCGATCAGGCCAGCAGATTAGCAAGCCTGGCGACCTGCACATTCGTCCAATTGAGCACAAAAGCGGTGGCTTTTCCGGCGTTTAGCTTTTGGCATTTTCGCCAGAATGAAGTCCTGCCAGCCATCCCTCTCTGCTAGGGGCGGCTGATCGACTACTACTGTTACCGGACTCTGCAATGTCTTTCGTACAGGCCCTACCCTCGCTATCGAGGTGTTCGTGAGTACCGCAGTCCTGGCCAAAGGCGCGCAAAAGAATCTGGCGACCCGTGCGCCAACCCGGCCGCTGGAGGCATTGACCACGCTGTTTCGCAACCAGCCCTTGTTGCCTCTGCTGCTGGCCGCCGCTGCCGCTGTTGCCGTTGTGGTGGCGCTGCTGCTGTGGGCGCGCGAGCCGGAATATCGCGTGTTGTTTTCCGGGCTTGGCGAAGCGGATGGCGGACAAATCATCGGTGAGCTGGACAGGCGTGCGATTCCTTACCGCCTGAGCGAAGGCGGCAACACCATCCTCGTGCCCGGCGACAAGATGAACGCCCTGCGCCTGCAACTGGCCGAGCAGGGCTTGCCCAAGGGCGGCAGCGTCGGCTTCGAATTGCTCGACAAGCAGGCCTTCGGCGTCAGCCAGTTTGCCGAACACCTTAACTACCAGCGCGGCCTCGAAGGCGAACTGGCGCGCACCATCGAGTCCCTGGGGCCGGTGGCCAAGGCGCGGGTGCATCTGGTGATGGCCAAGCAATCGGTATTTGTTCGCGACCGCGAGGCTGCGCGCGCCTCGGTGGTGCTGACCCTGCAACCCGGCCGTGAGTTGGGGCAAAGCCAGGCCAGCGCGATTGTGCACCTGGTCACTTCCAGCGTGCCGGAGCTGAGTGTCGATGCGGTGACGGTGGTCGACCAGAACGGGCGTCTGCTGTCCCAGGTGCGCGGCGATACAACCGGACCCGACGGCACGCAACTGGACTATGTGCATGAGATCGAGCGCTCCTATCAGCGGCGTATCGAAGACATCCTCACGCCGCTGCTCGGCAGCCAGAACGTGCATGCCCAGGTCGTCGCCCAAGTGGATTTCTCCACCCGTGAAAGCACCGCCGAACGCTACGCGCCCAACCAGGACAGCAATGAAGCGGCGGTGCGCAGCAAGCAAACCTCCGAACATGTGGTGGAAGGCGATGACGCCGGTCGCGGCGTGCCGGGTGCGCTGACCAACTCGCCGCCCAATACCCCGGCGCCGACCAAGGCCACCGCGCCGACGCCGACGCCGACTCCGGCGGGCGGCACTGCAAGTGCCACCGATGCCAAGGCCGGCAAGCCCGCCAATGCCACCCAAAGCGAGCGGATGATCAACTACGAGGTCGACCGCAACGTCGAGCACGTCAAGTCGAGCCTGGGCACGATCCAGCGCCTGACCACCGCCGTGGTCGTCAACTACCGCACGGTGCTCAAGGACGGCACGCCGACCTCGGAGCCGCTGAGCAAGGAAGAGCTGGAGAACATCAATAATCTGGTGCGCCAGGCCATGGGCTTCACCGAAAGTCGTGGCGATGCGTTGCAAGTGATCAACAGCCCGTTCGTGAGCGAAGACACCTCGGTCGCCGAGCAGCCGTGGTGGAAAACCCCCGAGGCCTACAACCTGCTGATCAGTGGTTTGCGTTACCTGCTGGTGGCCTTTGCCGCGCTGCTGCTGTGGTGGCTGGTGCTGCGGCCGATGCAACGGCGCAACGCCAGCCGAAATGCGCAGATGCTCGCGACCAGCGCCGAGCCGGGCACCGCGCTGGTGCCGGCCAGCACCGGCACCAGCGTGGTGGTCGCCGGCCAGGACAACACGCCGCACACCCTGCCGCGCAAGTCGGCGGTGTACGAGCAGAACATGCAGAGCCTGCAACAGATTGCCGCCGAAGACCCGCGGCTGGTCGCCATGATCGTGCGCGGATGGATGAAGAAAAATGACTAGCAAAATGAACGGCTCGCGCCGCAGTGCGATTTTGCTGCTGTCGCTGGATGCCGACAGCGCGGCGGAAGTGTTCAAGTTCCTGCCCAGCGGCGATGTGGAAGCCATCAGCATGGAAATGGCGCGCCTGAGCCAGGTCTCCCATGAAGAAATGCGCCAGGTGCTCGAAGAGTTCATGGACGAGACCGACCAATACGCGGCCATCAATATCCAGACCAGCGACCATATTCGCGCGGTGCTGACCAAGGCCCTGGGCAGCGAGCGGGCCGCCAGCCTGATCGACGACATCCTCGAAAGCACCAACACCGGCTCCGGCATCGACAAGCTGAACCTGATGGAAGCGTCGATGGTGGCCGAAATGATCCGCGACGAACACCCGCAGATCATCGCGACCATCCTGGTACACCTGGAGCGCCACCAGGCCTCCGACATCCTGCAATTGCTGCCCGACCGCCTGCGCAACGACATCATCCTGCGTATCGCCACCTTCAGTGGCGTGCAGCCGGTGGCATTGCAGGAACTGACCGAAGTACTCGGCGTGATGCTCGACGGCCAGAGCCTCAAGCGCAGCAAAATGGGCGGCGTGAGGACGGCGGCGGAGATCCTCAACCTGATGAGTTCCACCCACGAGGAACTGGCCATCAGCACGGTGCGCGAGCACAGCGAAGACCTGGCGCAGAAGATCCTCGACGAGATGTTCCTGTTCGAAAACCTTATCGACGTCGACGACCGGGGCATCCAGACCCTGCTGCAACAGGTGGAGCACAACTCCCTGGCGATCGCGCTCAAAGGCTCGCCGCCGGCGTTGCTCGAACGCTTCCTGCAGAACATGTCCCAGCGTGCCGGGCAGTTGTTCCGCGAAGACATGGAAGCGCGCGGCCCTATCCGTATGTCGCAGATCGAAACCGAACAGAAGACCATCCTCGCGGTGGTGCGGCGCTTGTCCGACAGCGGCGAAATCGTGACCGCACGCGGTAATGACACTTATGTCTGATTGGCAGCCCTGGCAGATGGACCCATTGGGCAGCCCTGCCTCGCCCGGCGATGACCCGCAGAGCAGCCACCGCGAGCGCGTGCGCAAGCAAGCCTTCCAGCGCAAGCTGGAGATGCAGGTGCTGCGTGAAAAGACCCTCGCCGAAGCCCAGCAGGTCGGCCATGCCCAAGGCCTGGAGCAGGGCTATGCGCAGGGCTTGAGCGAAGGGCGCCAGGCCGCCGCCGTGGAGTTGCAGCAGCAGGTGAAGCAGGCGTTGCAACCGCTGCTGGAGCTGTGCCGTCACTTCGACGAGGCGCTCAAGGCGATGGATACGCACATTGCCCACCAGTTGGTGCGCATTGCGCTGGAGGCCGCCCGACAATTGGCCGGCGATGCGCTGGCAGCCCAACCGGAGCAGGTGCTGGTGTTGGTTAAAAGCCTGCTCGACAGTGACCTGGAACTCACCGGCAAACCCAAGCTGTGGCTCAACCCGCAGGATCTGCAGCGCGTCCAGGACAGCCTCGGCGAACAGCTCGACGTGGCGGGGTGGGCCTTGCATGCCGACACCTCGATGCTGCCCGGCGGTTGCCGTGTGGTCAGCGCCGGCGGTGAGCTGGATGCCACGCGGCCTTCGCGGTTGGGCCTGCTCAATCGTAGCGTCGAGCGCACCCTGGATGAACAGCCATGAACGCGCACCTCGCGCGCTGGAGCCAGGTCCTGGCGACGGTGCAGGGCAAACCCTTGCAGGTCGCGCCGTACCTGCGCAGCGGGCGCATCACCCGTGCCACCGGCATGGTGCTGGAAGCGGTGGGCCTGCGCCTGCCGCTGGGCGGCGCCTGCCGTATTGAGCTGACGTCCCATGAGGGCGTATACGCCGAGGCCGAAGTGGTCGGTTTTGCCGGGGACACGTTGTACCTGATGCCCCTCGCGGAAATCCACGGCCTGCAACCGGGCGCGCGGGTGTTTGCCGCGGATGACGGCCAGACCGGCGCCGGGGGTAATCGCAACTTCCCCTTGGGCATGGCGCTGCTTGGCCGCGTGCTGGACAGCGGCGGCCAGCCCCTGGACGGTCGCGGCCCGCTGCTGGGTGCCCACCACGCCAGTCTGCATACCCAGCCGCTCAATCCGCTCAAGCGCGCGCCGATCGACCGCCAGATCGACGTGGGCATCCGCGCCATCAATGCCTTGTTGTGTGTCGGGCGTGGCCAGCGCCTGGGCCTGTTTGCCGGTTCCGGCGTGGGCAAGTCGGTACTGCTGGGCATGATGGCCCGCTACACGCAGGCCGATGTGATCGTGGTGGGGCTGATCGGCGAGCGGGGCCGCGAGGTGCAGGACTTTATCGACAACATCCTCGGCGAAGAGGGCCTGCGTCGCTCCGTGGTGGTCGCCGCGCCGGCCGATACCTCGCCGCTGCAACGGCTGCAAGGCGCGTTGTACGCCACGCGGGTGGCCGAGGACTTTCGCGACCAGGGCAAAGACGTGCTGCTGATCATGGATTCGCTGACCCGCTACGCCATGGCCCAGCGCGAAATCGCCCTGGCCGTGGGCGAGCCGCCGGCTACCAAGGGCTACCCGCCGTCGGTGTTCGCCAAGCTGCCCAAACTGGTGGAGCGCACCGGCAACGGGCCGCCCGGTGGCGGCTCGATCACCGCGTTTTACACGGTGCTCAGCGAGGGCGACGACCAGCAGGACCCGATTGCCGACTCGGCGCGGGCGATTCTGGACGGGCACATTGTGCTGTCCCGGCACCTGGCCGAAAGCGGGCACTACCCAGCCATCGATATCGAGGCGTCGATCAGCCGGGCGATGACCGCCATCGCCAGTGACGCCCAGCAACGCAAGGCGAATCAGCTCAAGCAGGCACTGTCGCGCTACCAGCGCAATCGCGACCTGATCAGCGTGGGCGCTTACACCCAGGGCCACGATGTGCAACTCGACCGCGCGGTGGGCTTGTACCCGCATATCGAGCGGTTCCTGCAGCAGCGCATTGACGACCGCGCCAGCGTTGACGAGACCCTGCACGGGCTCACCCTGTTGTTCCCTGGCAACTGACCTTTTTGAGTAATCATCGATGGCCGACCAATCGCTGCACCTGCTGATCGAACTGACCGCCAAGGCCCGCGACGTCGCGGCTCGCGCGCTGGCGCAAAGCCGTGCCGCCGAGCAACTGGTGATCAACCAGTTGCGCGCCCTGGACCAGTACCAACAGGAGTACCGCCAGAACCTGCAACTGGAACTGGCCAAAGATGGCATGAGCCCCTCGGCGCTGACCAACTACCGGGGCTTTTTGCAGTCGCTAGAAGAAGCCATGGAGCGTGCGCAAAAAAGCCTGGAGCGCCACCGCAAACAGGTGGCGCACCACCAGATCACCTGGATGGCGCAGTGGCGCAGGGTCAATGCGATTGAAGCGCTGTTGAGCCGGCGCGCCCAGCAGGCGCAAGTGCGCGCGGAGCGTGTCGAGCAGCGTCAGGCGGACGAACTGGCCAGCCAATTGCGGCGCCGGGCGGCAGCGTTTCCAACTTCCATCGACAGCAGCCTCTAAGGGACACCATGGACATTCTCGCGTCGTTAGTGCCATCGACCGCAGCGCCTGCGCCGGCCAGTGCTCCCGCTGAAGCGACGGTTGCGCCGAGTGAGTCGTTTGCTGCGGTATTAAGCCAGGTCAGTGCGCCAGTGGCTGACCCACTGCCGGTGGTTCAGCCGGAACCGGCATCGGCATCGGCAGTGGCGGCCGTGGACATCGCCCCGGTCACGCCAGAGCCGGCCCCGACCTCAGTGCCCACACCGGTGGCTGTACAACCGCTGCCGGTGGCTGAGCCAGAGACCCCAGGGGGGGTGGACGATGTGCTGAATGTCCTGCCCGATGACCCCGTGACGGCGGTTGCAGGACCTGAGCCGACAGCCAAGGGCGACAGCACTCTGGACGACATTCGCCAGCGCATGGCCCTGATCGAAAGCGCCGGCCAGTTGGATACCGCCGCGATGATCGTTGCACCACAGTCTCCTGTGAGCGTGCCGCTGCCGGTGGCGGTCAGTGCTGCGCCAGCCGAGTCCGCCCCCGTGATCGACAGTCGCGCACCGACCCAAGCGGCCAGCCTGCCTGCGGCGGATGAAGAACCGGACAGCGCAGAACCGATCGACCTACCGGACGCGATGCCGAGCCTGGTCGCTACCGTCGCCGACAGCGTGCCCAGCGTGCGCGCACAAACCCACGACAGCCAGCCGGACAGCCAGCCCGACCCGCAAAGTGTCTTCAGCCTTTCAGCGGCATCCTTCAACCCGGCGAACCTGGCCGTTACTGACACGGTTGCGAGCAATGGCCTGGGGCTCACGGCCGCCATCGGCAGCGCCGGTTGGCAGACTGACCTGGGCCAGCAGATGGTCGACATGGTTACGCGTGGCGAGCAGCAGGTGGACCTGCGCCTGCACCCGGCCGAACTCGGCCCGTTGTCCATCAGCCTCAACCTGAATGACGGCACCACCCAGGCGCAGTTCCAGGCCGCCCATGCCTCGGTGCGGGCGGCGGTGGAACAGGCATTGCCGCAGTTGCGCGAGGCGCTGGCCACCCAAGGCATCGCGTTGGGGCAGGCCTCGGTCAGCGACCAGTCTTCACGCCAGGCTGCGAGTGGCCAGACACCGCGTGATCCGCAGGCCCAGCCGTCCAGCGCAGCGGTCAGCCGCGACGAGGCGCTCCCTGCGCACGGCCAGCAGGTGCTGCTGCGCAGTTCGGGTGTGGACTTGTACGTCTGATTCCCAAATCAAAACAGCGAGATACCGCCGTTACCCTGGTCTTATCGCGCCATGGGCGGAGCAGGGCGATGGTCATACTTGAGCCCTGCCTAACCGTTTTCCTTCATCCCATGGTTCCAGCCAATGACCACCACCCGCAAAACCCCCTGGCTCTTGATTCTGCTGCTGGCGCTGGTCGTCGTTGCAGCCAGTTCCGGTGGCACCTACTTCTACCTCAGCCAACAGGCTGCGGCCGGTGAGACGGCGAAGGTCGAGCCCGCCCCGCAACTCCCCCAGGCGCGACGGTTGGTCACCATCGCACCGATGACGGTCAACCTGGTGAACGAACGTGATGAGCAAAGCCTGCTTTATGTAGGCTTTGCCCTGGAAGTGGCGGATGACGCGACCCAGGCGCTGCTGCAGCAATACATGCCGCAAGTACGCAGCCAGTTGCTGACCCTGTTGAGCGGGCAGAACAGCAGGCAGGTGATCACACCCCAGGGCAAGGCAGCGCTCGCCGACAAGGTCCTGGAAACCCTCAAGCAGCCGCTGGCGCCGCAGCAACCTGCACCGGCGGTGCTGCGGGTGCTGTACACCGACTTTATCGTGCAATAACCATGGCCATTGACGATTTGCTCTCCCAGGACGAGATCGACATGTTGCTGCGCGGGGGCGACGACGGCGACGCTCCAGCGGATGACGCCGACACCCTGGACGCCGCGCGGGTGCGCCCTTATGACCCGGCGACCCAGCACCGGGTGATCCATGAGCGCTTGCACGCCCTGGACATCATCAACGAGCGCTTCGCCCGTTACTTTCGCATGAGCCTGTTCAACCTGATCCGGCGCAGCATCGATATCACCGTCAAAAGCGTGCGCTACCAGAGCTACAGCGAATTCTCGATGCACATGCCGATGCCCACCAATATCAACCTGTTGGCCATGAAACCGCTGCGCGGCACGGCCCTGGTGGTGTTCCCACCCAGCGTGGTGTTCATGGTGGTGGATAACCTGTTTGGCGGCGACGGGCGTTTCGTGACCAAGTCCGAAGGCCGTGAGTTCACCCACACCGAGCAGCGCATCATCCGGCGTTTGCTGGGTTTGTCGGTGGACGCCTACAAGGACGCCTGGAAGTCGGTCTACCCGCTGGAAATCGAATACCTGCGTTCCGAGATGCAGGCCAAGTTCGCCAACATCACCAGTTCACCGAATGAAATCGTGGTGAATGCCACCTTCCACCTGGAGGTCGGCAACCTGTCCAGCGATTTCAACATCGTGATCCCGTACCTGATGATCGAGCCGATGCGCCAACTGCTCAACGGCCCGCTGACGGATACCAATCCCGAGGAAGAGCGCCACTGGAACAAGCGCATGGCCGGTGAGATCACCCATTCCGAGATTGAGCTGATCGCCGACTTTGTCGAACTGGATGCGCGGATGGGACAGGTCATGGCGCTCAAGGTCGGCGATGTGCTGCCTATCGAGCTGCCCGAGATCATCAGTGCGCGGGTCGATGGCGTGCCGGTCATGACCTGCGAATACGGCAGCCAGAACGGCGTGCGCGCGTTACTTGTGAAGGACCTGGTCGATCACTCCCTGAGCCTTTCCTCTTCTTCTACCAGCCGATTCGTGAAGGGCCACGTGTCCACTGCCAAGGAATCCGATCATGACTGATTCAAACACCGTCGAGCCCCAAGAGCCCGATGAATGGGCCGACGCCCTCGCCGAACAGGCCGCCGAAGCCGCTGACGACGACCCGTGGGCGGCCGCCTTGGCCGAACAGGAGCAGGTCGACGCGGCGGTTGCCGGACCGGCGCCAAGCGTAGGCTCGAGCCTGTTCAAACCGTTGCCTGCGCCAACGCCCGCGGCGGGCGCGCGTGAGCTGGAAATGATCATGGATATTCCGGTCAAGCTGAGTGTGGAACTGGGGCGCACCCGGATCACCATCAAGCAATTGCTGGAACTGGCCCAAGGCTCGGTGTTGGCCTTGGACGGCCTGGCGGGTGAACCGATGGACATCCTGATCAACAGCTACCTGATCGCCCAGGGCGAAGTGGTGGTGGTGGATGACAAATACGGCATTCGGATCACGGAAATCATCACCCCGTCCGAACGCGTACAAAAGCTCAACCGATGAGCCTGGTCAGCGCAACACCGGCGCCGCTTGGCGTGCCTTCGGACAACGTGATGAACCTGGCGTTGCTGGGCAAGACCGGCCTGGCGCTGCTGGTGGTGCTCGCCTGCGTGCTGGTGTGCGGCTGGCTCGCGCGGCGCATGGGTTCGCGGCCGCTGGCCCCGGGAAAGATGCTGCGGGTGGTCAGCAGCACCGGCCTGGGCCAGCGTGAAAAGGTGGTGATTGTGGAGGTGCGCGGCCAATGGCTGGTGCTGGGAGTGACCGCCCAGCACGTCACCGCCCTGGCGCAAATGGACGCGCCGGCGCCCGAGCCTGAGCCGGCAATGGTCGCACCGGGCGACAGTTTTGCCGAACGCCTGGCGCATGCCCTGAAGCACAACCTGCGCAAGGGGCGCGGCTCATGAATGGCCTGGAACCGGCGATGCAAGGCCTCAGCGCCTTCACCGGCCAGGCCGGCGGCCAGCAATGGTCGCTGAGCCTGCAAACCCTCCTTCTGCTCAGTGCCATGGCGTTCCTGCCAGCGGTGTTGCTGATGATGACCGGGTTCACCCGGATCATCATTGTGCTCGGCCTGCTGCGCACGGCCATCGGCACCACCTCGGCGCCGCCGAATCAGGTGCTGCTGGGGCTGGCGCTGTTTCTGACGTTTTTCGTCATGTCGCCAACCCTCGACCAGGCCTACGAAACCGCCTGGCAGCCATTCTCCCGGGACGAGATCACGGTGGAGCAGTTTCTCGACAAGGGCAGCCAGCCGTTTCGCACCTTCATGCTGGCCCAGACCCGCCAGGGCGACCTTGCGTTATTCGCGCGGTTGGCGCGCATCGACGACCTGCAAGGGCCGGAGGATGTGCCCATGCGCGTGTTGCTGCCGGCGTTTGTCACCAGCGAATTGAAGACCGCGTTCCAGGCCGGTTTCACCATTTTTATCCCGTTCCTGATTATCGACCTGGTGGTGGCGAGCGTGCTGATGGCGCTGGGCATGATGATGGTGCCGCCGTCCACCATCTCGCTGCCGTTCAAGCTGATGCTGTTTGTGCTGGTGGACGGCTGGCAGTTGCTGCTCGGTTCCCTGGCGCAGAGTTTTTATACCTGATGAGGACGTAGACGATGACGCCGGAAATGGTCATGGACCTGGCTTACAAAGGCATGCGCATGAGCATGATCGTGGCCGCGCCCGTGTTGTTCGTGACGCTGTTTGTCGGCTTGCTGGTGAGCCTGTTCCAGGCGGCCACGCAGATCAACGAATCGACCCTTTCGTTTATCCCCAAGATCATCGGCGTGTGCGTGGTGCTGGTGATCGCCGGGCCCTTGATCATGGAAATGCTGGTGGACTACACCCGGACGCTGTTCACCAGTTTGCCCACGCTGATTGGCTGACGCGCCTTGATCGAGGTCAGTTCGGCGCAACTGCAACTGTGGCTCACCAGCTTTTTCTGGCCGTTCTGCCGCGTGCTGGCGTACCTGATGAGCGACCCGATCCTGGGCCACAAAAATGTGTCGAGCCAGGTGAAGGTCGGCCTGGCGATGCTGCTGGCTTTCTTGCTGGCGCCCAATTTGCCGGCGCTGCCGGACGTAGCCCTGTTCTCCTGGGCCGGGCTGGGGGTGACGGTGGAGCAGGTGTTGATCGGCATGTCGCTGGGCATGGTGATGCGCGTGACGCTGGCGGTGGTGGAGATGACCGGCGATATCTGCGGTATGCAGATGGGGCTGGCGTTTGCCACGTTCTTTTCCGCCGACACCAGCACCAACAGCCTGGTGCTGTCGCGCTACCTGGGCATGATCACGATCCTGATGTTCCTCGCGCTGGATGGCCACCTCATGGTGCTTGAGCTGCTGGCGACCACGTTCAAGACGCTGCCCATCGGGCACCTGCGCTTTGACCCCAACGCCTGGAACCTGATCGCCCGCTACGGCAGCACGATCTTTCTCACGGGTCTGTTGCTGGCCTTGCCCATGGTTGCCACGCTGCTGATCATCAACCTGGCCATGGGCATTCTCAACCGGGTGTCGCCGCAGTTGACGGTATTTTCGGTGGGCTTCCCGCTGACCTTATCTGTGGGCCTGATCCTGCTGATGGTGGTGATGGGCGACCTGGGACCGTTTCTGGCCAGCCTGCTCACCAATACCCTGCACTTCATGCAGTACCTGGTCGACAACATGACCCTTGCTTGACTCATGTGCCACGGTCCAAGTGTGGGAGGGGGCTGGCTCCCGATGGCGGTGTTTCAGCCAAAGCATCTGGCGACTTCACTGCCGCCATCGGGGGCAAGCCCCCTCCCACATTTTTAGATGTGATCGAGCAGTGATGTGGGTGTCGCTGCGGTGTTTTCGGTGGGCTTCCTGCTGACCTTGTTCGTGGGCCTGATTCTGCTGATGGGCGACCTGGGGCCATTTCTGGCCGGTCTGTTGCCACGGTCCAAATGTGGGAGGGGGCTTGCCCCCGATGGCGGTGTTTCAGCCAATGCATCTGGCGACTGACCTGCCGCTATCGGGGGCAAGCCCCCTCCCACATTTTTAGATGTGATCGAGCAGTGATATGGGTGTTGTTGCGGTGTTTTCGGTGGGCTTCCTGCTGACCTTGTTCGTGGGCCTGATTCTGCTGATGGGCGACCTGGGCCCATTTCTGGCCGGTCTGTTGCCACGGTCCAAATGTGGGAGGGGGCTTGCCCCCGATGGCGGTGTTTCAGCCAATGCATCTGGCGACTGACTGCTGCTATCGGGGGCAAGCCCCCTCCCACATTTTTGGATGTGTTCGAACAGTGACATGGGGGGCGCCGCTGTTGATGGGCTTCTGTGGGCTTGATTCTGCAGATGGGACTATTTCGATCCAACCTGCTGCCACGGTCCAAATGTGGGAGGGGGCTTGCCCCCGATGGCGGTGTTTCAGCCAATGTATCTGGCGACTGATCCAGCGCAATCGGGGGCAAGCCCCCTCCCACTTTTTTAGATGTATTCGAACAACGACATCTTCTGCAGGCTGACGAAGGTCTGCTGCGCCGCCTGCAGTGCGACTTGCAACGCGGTGTACTCGGTGACCGATTCGGTGTAGTCGGCATCCACCAGCCCCGACAGGCGTTCGGTGTAGCTCAGTGCCAGGTCGTCGCCGATGGTGTCGAGTACCTCCAACTGGTTAAGCCGCGAGCCGACGGAGGTTTGCACCGTGAGCACGTTGTCCTGGGCGTTGCTCAGTTGGCGGCTGGCGGTGGACAGTGTGTTGTTCAGGTTGGCTTGGTCGGCGTCGGTTTCCACCGGGGTTTGCAGCACCGAGATCAGGTTTTTCAGGCTGGCGAACAGGTCCGGGTCGGCGTCGGCGGCCTTGCTTACGGTAATCGAGTCGCCGTCCACTGGGGTGCCGCTCAGGGTCAGGGACAGGCCGTTGACTTCCAGGGTATCGCCCGAGGTGTACGCCACCGGGGTGGCGCCGTCGAGGCTGTATTGCGCGGTGCCGTCGGCGGCGGTGCTGAAGGTCAGGCTGAAGCCGGTGCCGTAATTGGCGTCCTGGGTATCGGTAATGGTCGGGCCGCTGAAGGTCACGCTGCCGCTGTTGTCGCCGGCCTCGGCGATAAACCCCGCCGAACTGCTTACCGAGAGGAAAATCGTCGCCCCGGTATCGCCGCTGGCCATGCTCTGGGTGGAGCTGACCTGTTGTTTGATCGCGTTGTCGTCGCCCTGGTACACCAGATCGCCATTGGCATCGGCGGCAAACGCCGGGCTCTGGCTCTGATAACCGGAAAACAGATAGTTACCGTTACTGTCCGTGGCGTTGGCCAGTGTCACCAGGGTGTCGTACACCCCTTGCAGCGAGGTGGCGATGGACTCGCGGTCGGCGTCGCTCAAGGTGCCGTTGTTGGCTTGCACGATCAGCGCCTTGGCGCTGGTGATGGCATCGTTGATGCTGTCCAGGGTGCTTTCTTCCTGGGACAAGGACGTGCTGATGGTGCTGCGCGAGTCAGCATATTGCGTATTCGCGGCGATGGCCTGGCGCACGTTGACGGCCTGGGCGGCGGCCAGCGAATCATCCGAAGGGTTGACCACCCGGGTGCCGCTGGACACTTCCTGGGCGGAGTCCTGGTAGGCGCTTTCCTGGGCGAGCATCGAGTTCAGGCTTTGGTTGTAAATCGTCGCACTGCTGAGGCGCATGGCGTCGCTCCGCTCAGAAAGTTATCAGTTGATATCGAGGAGGGTGTCGAGCAGGGACGTACCCACTTCGACTACCTTCGCGCAGGCCTGGTAGTACTGTTGGTAGACGATCAGGTTGGCCGCCTCTTCATCCAGGTTTACCCCCGATTCCGACTGTTGCAGCGAGGTCAGTTGCTCGGTGAGGCCCGACTGGGTTTCCAGTTGCCCGGCGACCCTGCTGGCGGTACTGCCCACGTCGCTGACCAGTGCCGAGTAGGTCTGGCTGAGGGTCTTGCTGCCGCCGACGATGCTGTCGGTTTGCAGGTTGAGCATCGCCAGGGCGTTGCTGTTGTCGCTGCTGCCGGTGGAGGTGCCTGCCGCGATCAGGCTGCCGTCGCCGGTCAAGGTGCTGAAACTGCTGGCGGCGTTGCGCGTGGGCAGTACCAGGAAACTGTCGCCGTTATCGGCGGTGCCGCTGATGGCCACGTTCATGCCGGCGAAGGTCAGGGTGCCGTTGTTGGCGTCGTAGGTCGAGGTGACGCTGGCGCCGGTGTCGTTGCGGGTCACCGTGTAGCCGTCGGTGTCGGAATACTTGACGGTGTAGTCGGTAGCACTCAGGGCGCTGACATCGTCGGTAAAGGTCGCGCTTAGCGTGGCGTCGCCGGTGTTCTTGGTGTTGCCATAGATGCTCGGGTCATCCACCGAAAAGAATGCACTGCCGGTGTCGCCATTCAGGTCGATACCCGAGGCTTGCAAGCTGTTGAAGGCTTGGGTCAGGCTCACTGCCAGGATGCCCAACTGGTTTTGCGCGTCGTTCAGGCTGGTGTCGCGAAAATCCATCAGGCCGCCCAGGGAGCCGCCTTCGAAGGTGGAATCGTCGAGTACGGTGGTGTGGCCGGCGGCGTCGACGTAGGTGACTGCAGTTTGGGTCGGGTCGCTGGCTGAGACGGCGGTTTGCAGATCGAAGCTGTCATTGCCCGACACCAGCGCCAGGCCGTTGCTCAGCGCCACGTTGTAGCTGCCGTTGCTTTGGGTGGTGACGTCCACGTCCACCAGTTCACTGAGCTGGCTGACCAGCAGGTCGCGCTGGTCGAGCAGGGCGTTGGAGGTCGAACCCAGGGCGTCGGACAGGCTGATCTTTTTGTTGAGGCCGGCGATCTGTTCGGTGAGGTCGTTGACCTGGGTGACCTGGTCGCCGATCTGGCTGTTCACGTCGCTCGCCATGTCGTCCAGGTAGCTGCCCAACTGGGTGAACTGCGAAGTCAGGGTTTGTGCGGCGCCGACCACTTCTTCGCGCGCGGCGGTGTCGCTGGCGTCGGAGGTCAGGGTCTGGATCGATGAGAAGAAGCCTTGCATCAGGGTGTCGAGGCTGGCGTCGCCATCGGCCAGCAGGCTATCGATCTGGTCGACTTCGGTCTGGTAGGTCGACAGCGCGCTTTCGGTGCTGATAGAGCCATTGAGTTGGCTGGTGACGAATTGGTTGTACTGGCGGTCGACGCTGGCGATCTGCACGCCGCTGCCCGAGGTGGACTCGGAGAAGTTCGCCACCTGCAAGGTGTAGCCCGCCGTGTAGGCGTTGGTGGTGTTGCTGCTGCTGGTGCTGAGGGCGATCTGCGCGGCGGTCAGGCCGCTGACGCCAATGGAAATAATGCTCATCGAGAAGCTCCTGGGCTACATGGTTGGCACTATCGGCCCGGCGAAAGGGCAACTTGACCCCTGTTCTATAAATCGTTTTGCAACTGCGCCACTTCCGGCACGTTGCGCAGCGGACCGATGGTGGCCATCACCGAAATCAGCTTCTGCGCATAGCGCGGGTCGGTGGCGTAACCGCCCTGTTGCAACGCGACGGCGGCCTGGGGCGCATCAATGGCATTGCGCACGGCGGCATAACCGGGGCGGTTGCGCATCAGGCGCGCATAGTCGTTGAAGGCAGCGTCGTCGGAGGTATAGACACGAAACGCTTCCAGCTGTTTTTGCGCTTGGGCGTCGGTGTATTCGGTGGTCATCACCTGGGTTGTCGCGCCTTGCCACTGGCCGCCGGCCTTGATGCCGAACAGGTTGTGGCTGTCGGCACCCTGGGCGGTGGTGATGGTGCGTCGGCCCCAGTCGGTTTCCAGGGCGGCTTGGGCCAGGATCAGCTCGGCGGGCACGCCACTGGCGCGGGCGGCCTTTTGCGCCGGTTCGCTCAAGCGCGCGATAAATGCCTGTACATGCTCGGGCTGGTCCTTGTCGGCGCCGCTGACTTCGCGGCGTTTCCAGGCATCGAACGCCGGGCTCGCAAACGGCGAGGGGCGTGATGGCGGCAGGTCGAGGAAGGCCGCGGTGGCGCTGTCCAGTTCAGGCGCTTGCCGGGAGGTGTAGCCGCTCAGTTGTCGGGTCAACTGCTCGGCCAGGCCGATACCTTTGCCCGCCAGGCTCTGGGCCCACTGTTGGTCGAGCATCTCGGTGTACATCTCGGTCTGCGAGTTATTCGACATCTGCGATTTGGGCACCGCCGCGCGCATGCTTTTGAGCATCATCTGCAGGAACAGCGCCTCGAACTGCTTGCTGGCTTCCTTGAGCCCCGAATGCGGGTCCAGGTGCGCACTGTTGCGCAGCCGGTCCAGGCCCTGCACATCCAGGGCAAAGCCATCGGTGCTTTTCATCAGATGATCTCCAACTCCGCTCGCAACGAACCGGCGGCCTTGAGTGCCTGCAGAATCACCATCAAATCCTGCGGGGTGGCCCCCAGCGCATTCAGGCCCTTGATCACGTCCATCAGGTTCGCCGTGCCTTCGAGCAAGTGCAGCGAACCGCCTTGGGACTCGATGGAAATATTGCTCTGGGAGCTGGTCGCCGTCTGGCCGCCACTGAAGGCGCCGGGCTGGCTGACCGTGTTGGTGGTGTCGATGATCACCGACAAATTGCCGTGGGCCACGGCGGCGCGGTACAGCTTCACCGAGCTGTTGAGCACAATGGAGCCGGTGCGCGAATCGAGGATCACCTTGGGGCGCGCCTGGATCGGCAGTACTTCGATACTCTCGATGCGTGCCATGAAGTTGGTGCGCTCGTTGGGCGACCCCGGCGCCTGGATTTCGATCATCCCGCCGTCCACGGCCGACGCCACGGTACGGCGCATTTCCAGGTTGATCGCATACACCACGCGCTGCGCCGTGGCCGAGTCCGGTTCATGCAGGGACAAACCGAGCAGGCCGTGGTCGTTATTCAAATTCAGCGCCACCGTGCGCTCGATAATCGCGCCACGGCTGATGCGCCCGCCGGCCAACTGGTTGACTGTCACGCTGCTGCCGTTGGCCGAGGCGCCAGCGCCGCCCACCAACAGGTTGCCCTGTGCCATGGCGTACACCTCGCCGTCGGCGCCCTTCATCGGGGTCATCAGCAGGGTGCCGCCGCGCAGGCTTTTCGCGTTGCCGATGGACGACACCACCACATCGATCTGCTGCCCCGGGCGCGATAGGGCCGGCAGGCTGGCGGTGACGATCACCGCTGCGATATTGCGCATCTGCATGTTTGCACCGGCCGGCAGGGTCACGCCCAGTTGCGACAGCATGTTGGTCAGGCCCTGTTCGGTGAACGGGCTCTGGGTGGTCTGGTCGCCGCTGCCATCCAGGCCGACCACCAGGCCATAGCCCACCAGGTTGTTGGGGCGGATGCCGGCGAAGTCGGCGATGTCGCGAATCTGCTCGGCGTGAACCGTGGCCCCCAGCCACAACGGGCAGCTCAGCAGCAGGTTGCGCAACGTTCGGGCGGCTCTAGTGAACATGGCGTGGGTACTCAGAAAGGGGAAACGTTGAGGAGGATGCGATGGAGCCAGCCCATCCGCTGCGCTTCGTTGATGTAACCATCGCCCACGTACTCGATGCGCGCCTGGGACACCTGGGTCGATGACACGGTGTTCTCGCCGGTGATGCTGCGCGGGTTGACCAGCCCGGAAAAGCGGATGAACTCGGTGCCCTGGTTGATCGCGATCTGTTTGTCACCGCGCACGCGCAAATGCCCGTTGGGCATCACCTGCATCACTGTCACGGAAATCGTGCCGGTGAACGAGTTGTTCGCCTGGGAACCGCCGGCGCCCAGGAAGTCATGCGTCGTCGAAGCATCCAGCCCAAAGGAGCCGACCTGGCTGGCCCGGCTGGAGGTGGTCGCCAGGCTCAGCCCCGTGGAACCGGCGCGGCTGGCATTGGAGGATGAGTTCTTGCTGGCGCTGACCTGTTCTTCCAACTGGATGGTCAGGGTGTCGCCGACCATGCGCGGGCGGCGGTCTTCGAACAGCGGCTGCGAGCGGCTGCTCTGGTAGATCGAGCCGTTGGCCAGGCGTGCGGGGTAGCCCTGCGCCTGGACTTCTTCGTCGGGCACCACCGGCTTGTGGGGCAGTTGATCGCAGCCGGCGAGGGCCAGCAGACCGACCAGAAGATACTTGTGAGCCATAAAGTGAGTCTCGAACCGGGCGCTCAGAGCTGGGTCAGACGCTGGAGCATCTCGTCCGAGCTTTCGACGGCCTTACTGTTGATTTCATAGGCACGCTGGGTCTGGATCATGCCGACCATTTCTTCCACCACGTTGACGTTGGAGGTTTCCACGTAGCCTTGGGACAGCGTGCCGCCGCCGTTGAGGCCCGGCGTGGTTTCGGTGGGCGAGCCCGAGGCGTCGGTTTCCAGGTAGAGGTTCTGGCCGATGCTTTCCAGGCCGGCCGGGTTGATGAACAGCGCCAGGTTCAATTGGCCGACCTGGGTCGAGGCCGAGGCGGCGGGCGTGGTCACCGAGACGATGCCGTCGCTGCTGATCGTGATGGCTGTGGCGTTGGCCGGGATGGTCACGCCGGCCGACAGCTTGTAGCCGTTGGAGGTGACCATCTCGCCATTGGCATCGAGCTGGAAGCTGCCGTCACGGGTGTAGCCGGTGCTGCCGTCGGGCATATCCACCTGAAAGAAGCCCAGGCCGTTGATCGCCAGGTCCTTGGAGTTGCTGGTCTGCTCCAGGTTGCCCTGGGTGTGCAAGCGCTCGGTGGCGACTTCGCGCACGCCGGTGCCCACCTGCAAGCCGGAGGGCAGGCGCGTGTCGGTGCTGCTCTGCGCGCCGGGCTGGCGCACGTTCTGGTACACCAGGTCTTCGAACACTGCCCGCGAGCGCTTGAAGCCGTTGGTGCTGACGTTCGCCAGGTTGTTGGCGATCACGTCCATTTGCCCTTGCTGGGCTTCCAGTCCGGTTTTCGCGGTCCACAGTGATCGGATCATCGTTCGGTTCCTTGTCTATTCAACCGGGAGGTCAGCCCTGCAGGGAAAGCAGGTTGTTGGCGCTCTTGGCGTTTTCGTCGGCGGTGCTGATGGCTTTCATCTGCATGTCGTAGCGCCGTGAGTTGTCGATCATCGCGACCATGGCGTTGGTCGGGCTGACGTTGCTGCCTTCCAGCGCACCGGGGGCCACGCGCAGGCTGTCGTCGGCCGGCAGCGGCTGGGCGTTTGCGGTGCGGAACAAACCGTCGGTGCCGGCCTGCAAGGTGCCGGGCAACGCCGACACCAGCTTCAACTTGCCCACCGGGCTCAGGCCGCGGGGTTCCATGCCCAGCTCACGCACGCTGATGGTGCCGTCGCTGCCCAGGGTGACCTCGCTGCCCAGCGGCACGGTGACCGGTCCGCCGTCGCCGATCACCGGACGCCCGCCCACGGTCATGGCGCCGGTGCCGTCGACCTGCAGGTCACCGCGCCGGGTGTAGGCTTCCTGGCCGTCGCCGGTCTGCACCGCGAGCATCACGTTTGTGCCAAGGGCCACGTCCAGCGAGCGGTCGGTATGCACGATCGGCCCTTCGCTCCAGTCCACGCCCACGCCGTTGGCGGCCACCGACACGCGGGTCGGCGAGCCTTCGCCCGCCACCGGCGAAGACTGCATCTGCACCAGTTGCGCACGAAAGCCCGGGGTGACGATATTGGCCAGGTTGTTGGCCACGACGGCCTGCTGTTCGAGCGCCTGATTGGCCCCGCTCATGGCCGTGAAGAGCATGCGATCCATAGGGTCAGGAACCGATATTCACGGCTTGCTGCAGCACTTCGCTTTGCGCCGTTACCGACTTGGCGTTCGCCTGGAAGTTGCGCTGGGCAATGATCAGGTTGACCAGTTCGGCGGTCAGGTCAACGTTGGAGTCTTCAGTGGTGCCGCTCAGAATCGAACCCATCGAACCGCTGCTGGCCACGCCGAGCAGAGCCTGGCCGGAGGAGGAGGTGGCCAGCCAGGTGTTGTCACCGTTGGCTTTGAGGCCGTTTTCATTGCTGAAGGTGGCCAGCTGGATCTGGTCGATGTTTTTGGTCTGGTCGTTGGAGTAGGTGGCGACCACCGTGCCGGTCTCGTCGATGCTGAAGCTCACCAGGCTGCCGGAGGTGTAGCCGTTCTGGGTAATGTCGGACACCGCCGAGTCGTTGCCGAACTGAGTGGTGCCGGTCAGGTCCAGGGTCACCGACAGGCTGGCCGCGCCGTTGGCCGGGTCGTAGGTATAGGTGCCGGTTTCGCCGCTGGTGATCAGGCCGCTGGAACTGAAGCTGACGGTCTGGGAGTCGGTCAGCAGGTTGCCGTCGATCGCGGTGTGTACGTCCCAAGTGTTGTCGGCGGTTTTGCTGAAGTACAGGGTGCTGGTGTGGCTGATGCCCAGGGAGTCGTAGAGCGGCGTGCTGGTGGAATAGGAGTAGGTCGACGAGTCGGTCTGGTCGAAC
The DNA here is from genome assembly GCF_029320995.1 of Pseudomonas sp. D3. Classification (NCBI taxonomy): domain Bacteria; kingdom Pseudomonadati; phylum Pseudomonadota; class Gammaproteobacteria; order Pseudomonadales; family Pseudomonadaceae; genus Pseudomonas; species Pseudomonas sp. D3. Next base: position 5,451,071 of record NZ_CP119772.1, on the reverse strand, counting down.
GTGGCGGTGATGACGTCTTCGCTGGCGTCCAGGTTCAGCTCGGCGTCCAGCTCGGTGCTGGCGCTGGCTTGCATGCCGGTGGTGGGGATCTGGATCACGCCGTTGACCCCCAGCAGTTGATCGCCGGCAGCGTTTTCCAGGTAGCCGTCGGCAGTCAGGGTCAGCTGGCCGTTGCGCGAGTACACGGTTTGCGTGCCGTCGGAGAAGGTGAAGAAGCCATCACCGTTGATCGCAAGGTCCAGGGCGTTATCGGTGGTGGTCAGGCTGCCGGATTCGAAGTTCTGCACCACGCCCGAGACCTGGGTGCCCAGGCCGACGTCGGCGCCGGAGTACACATCGGCGAACTGCGTGGTCGAGCTTTTGAAGCCCACGGTCTGGGAGTTGGAAATGTTGTTGCTGACCACGTTGAGGTCGGTGGACGCTGCCGACAGACCACTGAGTGCTTGGGAAAACGCCATGGTGTTTCTCCTTCGTTAGGTAGAGGGTCAGAGGACAAGACTGATGTCGCTGAGGGCGACGTTGTCGTTGACGCCTCCTAGGTCCAGTGCGACTTGGTTGCTGCTGTCGGTGGTCACGCCGGTGACCAGCGCGTATTTGAGGGCGGTGTTGGCCACGGCGACGTCGTCGGTGGTAGCGCTGATGGAGAAGGTGTAGGCGCCGTCGGCGGCGGTGGTGCCGTCGTCTTGCAGGCCGTCCCACGACAACGACTGGGTGCCGGCGCTCATGCTGCCTTCGTCCAGGGTGCGCACGACGGTGCCGGTGCTGTTTTTGATGGTGACGCTGACGCTGTCTGCATCGCCGTCCAGGGTGACGCCAAACGTAGTCGCCACGCCGCTGTCGACCTGAATCACGTTGCCGTCGATCAGCACGCCATTGCCCACCAGGGCCGAGGCTTGCAGGGTTTCGGCGGCGCTGATCTGGCCGGAGATGCCTTCCAGAGTGCTGGTGACTTCTTCGATGCTGCTGATGGTGCTGATCTGCGCCAGTTGGGTGACCATCTCGCTGTTGTCCATCGGGTCGGTGGGGTCCTGGTTCTGCAACTCGGTGGTCAGCAGCGTGAGGAACTGGTCTTGCAGATCGTCCGCCGCCGAGGTGCTGCTTTCGGCGGTGGTGCTGGTGCTGTTCATGGTCGACAGCACTGAGCTGGCAATCGTACTGGTCATGGTTTACGCCTCACCTAGGGTCAAAGTTTTCAGCATCATTTCCTTGCTGGTGGACATGACTTCGACGTTGGCCTGGTAAGAGCGCGACGCGGAAATCATGTTGACCATTTCGCCCACCGGCTCGACGTTGGGCATGGTCACGTAGCCCGACTCGTCGGCCAGCGGATCGCCGGGGCGGTATTCCTGGCGCATCGGCGAGCCGTCTTCGACCACCTGGCTGACGCGCACTCCACCGATGCTGCTGCCCGCCTGGTATTGCGACTCGAACACCACCTGCCGCGCCCGGTAGGCTTCGTTGTCCGGGCCGCTGGTGGTGTCGGCGTTGGCCAGGTTGCTGGCGGTTACGTTCATGCGCTGGGACTGGGCGCTCAGCGCGGAGCCGGCGATATCGAAAATGCTGAACATCGACATGGTGGTTTCCCTGGGTTATTCGGACTGCATGGCGGTCTTGAGCGACTGCAGGCGACTGCTCAGAAAGGTCAGGCTGGCCTGGTACCGCACGGCGTTATCGGTGAACTGCGCGCGCTCGCGGTCCATGTCCACGGTGTTGCCGTCCAGGCTTGGCTGGTCGGGCACGCGGTAGAGCAGGTCGCGGCTGGAGACGCTGCTGGAGTCGGCGTGCAGGTGGCGGTCCGAGGTGGTGGCCAGGGTCATGCCGCGGCCCTGGGTGTGCGATTTTTGCAGGGAGCTGGCCAGTTCGGCGCTGAAGTCAAAATCCCGCGCGCGGAAGTTGGGTGTGTCGGCGTTGGCGATGTTATTGGCCAATACCTGCTGGCGCTCAGCCCGCAAACTCATTGCGTCCTGCTGAAAGCGCAGCTCGTTATCGAGCTTGTCGATCATGGTTGCGGACCTGTGCATCAAATAAATGAACGGCTCGCAGGTTAGTCCCAAGGCCGGCTAGGCAAAGGCCGAAACAGGCGGCTATTTGACGACCAATTCAGGCCTTGCCTTGTCGGCGGGGCGACTAGAATTCTGCGCTGGGTAGCGCGGAGGGCGGGATCGATGACAAGACGGATGTGGGGCTTGATGGGCCTGTTGTGCTGCACCCTGGCCCAGGCGGATGGCCTGCAGGACCAGGTGCGCGAGGTGATTGCGCCACGCTTGCCCGCGCGCTCCCAGTTGGTCGCGGTGGACATCGGCCAGCCGGCAGCGCGCATCGCGGCCTGCGCACATCCACGGCCATATCTGGTGCGCCCGGAGCAAAGCGTGATCGGTCGAGTGGCCGTGGGCGTGCGCTGCCTGGACGAGGTCGCGGGTTACCTGCAAGTCAGCGTGCGGGTGGTCGGCGACTATGTGGTCAGCCGTCAGCGCATCGCCGCGGGCGAGGTGATCAAGGCCCCGATGCTGGAACTCAAGCGCGGCCCGCTGGAACGCCTGCCCAAAGGCAGTGTGTTCGAGCCATCGCAGATCATCGGCCGCCAGGCCAGCCGCAACCTAAGCCGGGGCATGGTGATCACCACAAATCACGTGCGCGAGCGTTGGTTGGTCGAGCGGAACGCCCGCGTGGTCCTGCAGGCCCAGGGCGCTGGCTTCAGCATCAGCCGCGAAGGCAAGGCACTGGATAACGGCGGCCTGGGCAGCACCGTAAGGGTCGTGGGCAACGATGGCAAAATGCTCAACGCCCAGGTGGTAGGCCAGAATGAATTGCTGCTGCGTTACTGATTTTTTCAGCGAAACCCGATTACCGGTCAAAGTTTGCCGTCGCGATTGCCGATAGTTGACCCAACCACAGCCAATTGAAGCCTCTAACGTGAAAATCATAAGTGCAAACCTGACCAACACCCTGGCGCCCGCTGACAGCAAAGCAGGCGGTAATCAACGCGTTGAAGTGCAACCCCTCGAAGCCACCCTCGACGACGGTGTGCAAGTCTCCAGCAGCACCGCCAGCTCGCAGGTCGCGACGTCGGCGGACGTGGACATGGAGAAGGTCGCGGCGCTGCGCCAGGCCATCGACAGTGGCACCTACCAGGTCAGCGCGGATTCGATCTTCGACGGCCTGGCCGCAAGCGTGCGCGAAACCCTCCCATGAGCGTTGGTCGATGAGCAGCAGGTGCCTATGAGTCTGGCTAAACACTTGGCGTTGCAGCAGCAGGCGATTGTCGAGCTGGTTGACTGGCTGGAACTGGAACGGCGTGCATTGGCCCAGGCCAAGGTCGACGGTGAAAAACTGCAGGAACTGACCGCGTGCAAGCAGGCGGCGTTGCAGAAGCTGGAGCAGTTGGAAGCGATTCGGTCTGGGGCGCAGTTGAAGCTCGGCTATGGGGCAGGGCGGCAAGGGGCGCAGAGGGCGGCGCAGGATGCTGATTGCCTGGCGGCTTGGCGGGAAGTGCAGGCGCTGGCGCGGCGGGCGCGGGAGGTCAATGTTGCCAATGGTGAGGCGCTGAGGCAGCGGATGGCGTGTAACCAGCGGATTGTTGGGTTTCTTAATCGTATTGGCGGTAACAAGTTGTATGGGCCGGATGGGCGGACGCAGCGAAGTGATGGGTGAGCTGGACGCGGGTGGTTTTTCTCCCGCGCCGCGCCCGCTGATCAGCCCGGCTTCTCAATACGAGCTCGCCGTGTTGAGGGACTCAGAATTTTACATTGAAGCCGGCATACATCGATCGAGGCGCCGCAGGGGTGGTTGTTTGCGGATTTGATAGCCCAAGCGACGGGATGTCGCCCACGGCCGCGAAAGTACCGTAGGTGGCATATTTGCGATCAAGGGCATTGTCCAGTTTTGCGAACAGTTTGATTGTTTTGGTGAGCTGATAATCGCTGTGGACATTGAACACCGCGTATCCGGCCAACTTGGCATTCTGGTTTGAATCGTCGCCAACATAATACTGGCTGCTGTTGGTGATCATGTCTGCGCCCACGGTCAAGGCAGGTGTCAATTTATAATCCCCGCCCATCTTCAATTGCCATGGCGAAATACCGGGGATTTTTTCGCCTCGGGCGACAGCAATATTGCCGTTGGCATCGGCTTGAGGATTGTTGGCCGACGTCAGGCTCAGGTTGGATTGGTAGGTTGCATCGACATAGGCCAGCGTCGTGTAGGCAGACCAGTCGGAAGTTCGGTACTGGACGTAGGCATCGATACCCTGGCGACGGGTTTTGCCCGCATTCACATAGTAGCCATAGCCTGGGACCAGGCTGCTGGGCTGGCTGACGATGTCATCGGTGTTGTTAGTCCGGAAAGCGCCGAGTTTCCAGTCAATCGTCGAGTCGGCGCCCACCGTGCTGTGACCACGAAGACCTGCCTCGTATGTTTTTGAGACCACCTGTTTCAGGGTTGGGTCTGACACCAGGAAGCCTTCGAGCAAGCAGGGTTTCGCCGGGTTTGCGCAACCCAGTTCGAGCGGTGTGGGGGCACGGTTGGCTTCGGAGTAGCCGCCGTACACGGTCAGGTCTGGCGTCAGCTTGTAGGTGAGGCCGGTGAGCGGGTTCAAGCGAGCGTAGCGATGATCACCGGTGAGTTCGGGGGAGTTCCCCAGCGCGTCATTCAGGTTGATCTGAGCGATATTCAGCCGCGCACCGAGCGTGGCCGACAGGCGATCGGTGATGTCGAGCGTATCGGAGGAAAACAGCCCCTGATACGTATTCTTCGCTCTCAGCCTGACCGGTTGAATCAAGCCGTCGCTGGTTTGATACGTGATTCCGGAGCCGATTACGTAAGGATCTATTGTGGTGTCCGGTATCGTCCCGAGCTCATTGCTTCCGGAAAACGACAGGCTGGAGTAGTCGATGTTGGCGCCTGCCACGAAATGATTGTTCAGCTTCAGGAGCGAGCCGTCATACGTGGTCTGGAGAGAGGCGCCGACGGTGTCGGAGTCGACGTGAGTGCGGTCTATTGACCCGGCGATCCCCTGGTTCAATCCGGAGCCAGGCAGCAAGTTCGATGATAGGTTTTCTCCGCTCCTGGCGTTCTGCGTGGCCGCGTCGCCAAGGCATAACTGCGTTGGGTCGCCCGCACATGCAGCCACATCGGAGGTGTTGCCATCGACATGTTTCTGGTCGAAATGGCGCACGTAGATATTGCTTTGCACCGCCCAGTCGTCATTGATCGAAACCTTGCCGTTAAGGCCGATCATCAACATGTTGTTTTCGGTTGTCTGGGGAAACGTGTAGACGCTCGAGTATTTTCGGGCCAGTTCCTCGACTGGGGTCGGGCCAATGACCCCCAGCGTGTTCGACGCGCCCGAGAGGCTTAGATGGAACTCACGTTCGTCGTCCTTGTAGCCAAGGTCGGTGTAGAACCGCTTGATCCTCGAAGAGGAGTGATCGCGCCAGCCGTCTTCATGGATTTCTTCACCGGAGGTGTAGAAGGCCCAGTTGTCTTTTTGGGCGCCGTATTGCAGAGAGCTGCCGATGCGTCCGAATGATCCTCCTGTGACCTCGGCTTCCAGTCCGTCATAGGTGAAGCCGTTCTTCAGTTGCAGATTGATCGCCCCGCCGAGGGCGTTGAGTCCGAAGACCGGATTGCTGGTCCATACGTCAGCACGGTCAATGGCCACGGTGGGCACCAGGTCAAAATTCACGGTATCGCCAAACGCTTCGTTGATACGCACGCCGTTCAGATAAACGGCCAGCCCCTGCGGGGTTCCTTGCATAGCGGAGGCTCTGAAGCCACGCAAATTGATGTCCTGCGAGAACGGGTTGCCCTGGACATCGGAGATCTGAAGGCCTGGGGTCTGTTGAGAGAGCGTGTCTAATACTGAGGCTGATTTATTGCGGTCGAAATCGTCGGCAATCAGCGATTGAGTATCGGTCGGCACTTTATCCCGATCGATTGAGTCGCCGGCGACGGGCGAACTGCCGATGACTTGGATCGTCGGCAATTCCGTTTCTTGCGCGTGCGCGAAAATGGGGACGTAAATGCAGGCCGAGCAGAGGAGCATACGTTTTAACGTCTGGTGCATGGTCGGCCTGCGTATTTGTTTTTATTTTTTTCGCAATTTACCAATACGTATAACCCCGGACTTCGGGGGACACTTGATAAAGCGCGAGGGGGTATGAAAACCATATTCCTGACGTGACAAATACGTCAACGCCTCTTTGCAAAATCACGACCTATTAATAGGGGAGTTAAGACTTTTGGATGAGGCGATGTGTTGTTTTCGGTATTGCGGTAATAAGCATGAACAGGTTAGTTGGCTAACTATAACCGCCAACGTTTTCCTCCTTATGCCCATGGCAGGTGTAAGTGCCGGTGCGGTCTACATTGCAGTGCCGTTGACGGGGAGTGATACACGCCTGTTATCAGGCGCAGAGATTGGGATAGGGCGAGCCTTTTATTCGGCTTATGATCATGGATGAATAAACGGCGTTTCTATAGGGAGGCCCTGATGGCCACTGCACATGTTTTCATCGCCGTCAGCCTGGACGGCTTCATCGCCCGGCCAGATGGCGACATTGACTGGCTTTTGCAGCGTGATGATCCGAATGAAGATCACGGCTACTGCGCCTTCATTGCCGACAAGGATGTAATCGTGATGGGGCGAGGCAGCTATGAGAAGGTGCGGACCTTCGACACATGGTTCTACGACCGGCCCGTAGTGGTTCTGTCTGAACAACTGGCCGCTACGCCCGTGCCCGAGGCGCTGAAGGGCACGCTGCGTTTCTCAAACCTCGCACCAGGGGAGCTGATGGCCGAACTGACGAGGCAAGGCGTGCATCGTGTCTATGTCGACGGCGGGCAGTTGGTGCAATCCTTCCTGCGCGATGGGTTAGTCGCCGATATGGTGATTACCACTGTTCCCGTACTGATCGGATCGGGAAGGCGATTGTTTGGGGCCCTGAAGAAGGACATTGGCTTGGAACTGGTATCCAGTTGCAGCTTTCCTTCGGGGTTGGTGCAGTCTACCTATCGGTTGACTGTATGACCGGTTCGCGAGGATGTTCGATCTAGAGCAATGAGGGAAAAGGGGGGGCGGATTTATTTGCCGAGGCCGATTCTCGTGGACGTTGGCTTTTCTTCTGGCTGGCAGTGAGTTAAGGGGCGACTTCTGCCGGATATGACCGGCAGAAATCGACCGATTCTGTTGAAAAAGTCGGCTTCGAATTCCACGGCAGAAAAGTACGCGCCTGAGATTGAAATCTGAGTTTTTGGCAGAAGGTTCAGGACTCGGATTTAACGTAGCAGCGTGCAACAGAGGTGTTTTCATCCATCAATTTCGAGTGTTTTGGGAAAACCGACTTTTTCAACACAATCGGCCGTAAACCATTTCGAGTGAAGAGAATTAACTCGTCTGATTTTCACCTGTGCAGCTAGATCAATGATGGACTTTAACGAATGCTGCGTTAGGGATATGGGCTCTTATCGCTTGCTCGATTTTGCGTCATGCCATGCAGCTGCATGGCATAACGATAGTGGCTGGTGAATGCGATGCGCTCACGCCCCTAAACAATGCGGCACGCGGGAGTTGAGTTACAGCGCTCGCACTGGAATGCAGATGTCGCAGCTAAACTCACCGGTGTGTGGGTCAAGTGCCGTGGTCGCAGAAAACATCTCGAAGCAAGGCCTATCGTCGCATTGTAGTCCGCTGGACGGCATCCATTCACGCGTCAGCCATATCCAGGCGTTACCTAAAACCTTAGCTTTCCCTTTGAAACTCGCTACGGCATAACGGCCGCCCGGCAGAGCTAGAATATCGACCTGGCCGCTAGCAACAAAATGTGCCGGTACTTCGACGCAAGCGTCGTAGCGGCACTTGTTGGCTGGAGTGAGAGACGGGTCGTCATGACCTATGCCATAACACGTTTCATCACTGAGGCCATTTGAGTGCATCCACGGCGCAATGGTACCGCGCCAAAATTCGCCGATGGCGGGCCCATATGGACCGATCAATCGTTGATACGCGACGCGTGCTTTTGGTAAATCAATGATACGTACATCCATGGCACAAGTTTCCGTTAGCCGATAAGAGACGTCAGATTCACCGAGCGCGGGCTCGCCTTCCTGATGGATATTGCTGAAGACCTGATCAGGATTGCTCTCTTGGTTGCCTGGTTGCTGTCCGATCGCGGACGCCTGCATTTTCAGCCGCTGAAGAGTCGTGGAGCGCCAGGTCGATGGCGTGCAGCCGAACTTGAGTTTGAAGGCTCGCGCAAACGCTTCGCCCGAGTGGAAGCCGGTGGCCAACGCTGTTTCAAGTACTGTTTCATGGCTACCACAGGACAGCCGGAAGGCCGCCTTCTCGAGCCGTCGACGCTGTGCGTAACTGCCAAGCGTTTCGCCCATCCATGCGGCGAAAATTCGATGAAAATGGAAGCGCGAGAAATTGGCGATGTCGGCTAACTGCGCGCCATCTAACGGCTGATCGAGGTGAGCATCGATGTAGTTGAGTACACGATTTATCCGTCGCGCGTACTCAGCGCGGGATACTTGCGCAGAAGGCTTGGTCGTCATGTTAGCTATTCTAAAAATCACCGTTCATGTGGCTGTTGAGCCGTTGAGCTCCTGCGATAACCGCAGCGCGTTCTTCGTTTCTTTCTCGGCAGCCTGCTGTTCCAGCGTAGGCCAATCCGTAGCAAATGTATCGAGTTTGAACTGTTGGCAGAGCGCTTAAAGCGGCATGTCAATCCAAGGAGACAGCATAGGACCAGGCACTTCAACGGTCATCGGGTTTGTGAAATAACGCCACCCATGTATTGATTTAAATCGCGAAAATCCTTAACGCTCCATGAGTGCGGCGATAGCTTTACTCCATTCTCTCGCAAGGTTCTTGGAATTAAGTCGCCATTTGGGCGAAGTATTATCGAAGACACTATCACGCCCGGATAATCATTTAATCGTTTTTTGAAAGCGAGCGTTGTTAGATCAGGAGTCGGCGGATTACTTTTTTTAGCCAGCGGTCCTGTTGCTTTGAGATCCATTCCATGGCACATGCTGCATCGCTGTAGATAGAGATTTTTTCCATTAGCATTATCCGCGAAGGATAGTGATGTTTGAGTCAGCGACAAAATTCCTAGCGAAGCGATGAGCAATACTTTCATTGTTTTTATCTTCCTTGATTGGATCGGCGTTGATTGGACGCGATTGGGCGCGCGGGAAAGATATCAGCCATCGCGTCTGCGCACACTGTCATTTCTGATGCCCATTAAACCAATACGTTTTCCCGGAAGTAATCGGGGGCAGACCCCGGTTGTTTCCTGCATCTGGGGGGGAATCGGCGTGGTTCGCTAACCCCGAGCGACCTAATGGAAACTTTTCGCCACAGATACTGACTTTCAACCCCAATCGCTCCTGCGCTAACTTCCTCCCCGTCGCTTCCAACCCAGCGACCAGACTTGAGAATCCGAGAAACAATAGGCTCACTATATTAGGAGCTTAAGCCATGAGTATTTCTGACAGGCCATACCCCCGCAATCCCAAAACCCACACCTCCGCCCATCCAGGAGGTGTCCAATGATCAACCTACCCCTCAACAAAACCCTAGGTGTCATCACCTTTTCCACCTGTGGCAAACTGCCCAACCTTCACCGGCTATTCCGCGTCAATTCCGGCGTGCCCATCCGCGATGCCCTGGAGCATGCCTCCGAGTTGCTGCGCTGTTCAAAACTGCTGGCGTTGGATGCCGCCATGGACACGGGCGCGGATCGTTATGCCTGGGCGGCGCATTATTTGGGGGAGATGGCAAAGGCGGTGGTGGATGATTTGGCGAATGGGGTGTTGCCCAATGGGGTGATGGAGGAGGGAGACGTGGCGGGTATTTAGTCTGGTGGTTTGAGGGCGTTGCGGCTGACGCTATCGCAGGCAAGCCAGCTCCCACAGCGGGCCGTGTTTCAAGTTGAGGGAGCGGTGGCCAGGGATTTTGTCGGTTGCCCACTTTTCGACAGGCGAAAAAAAAGACCTTGAATTTCAAGGTCTTTTTTTAAGATGGTGCCCCGAGGGAGAATCGAACTCCCACTTCTTTCGAAAACGGATTTTGAATCCGCCGCGTCTACCAATTCCGCCATCAGGGCTCAATGGCGGCGAAGTATAGAGATGAGATTACCGTTGGTCAATCACGTTTCATGGTCAATTTTGACTATTTCCGCTAGACTTCCCGGCCCTGCTAGACGAACCCCATCATGCGCGTTGCTGACTTTACTTTTGAGCTCCCTGATTCGCTGATCGCTCGCCACCCTTTGGCCGAGCGTCGCGCCAGTCGACTGCTGACCCTGGACGGGGTGAGTGGTGCCCTCGCACACCGTCAATTCACTGATTTGCTTGAGCATTTACGCCCAGGCGATTTGATGGTGTTCAACAATACCCGTGTGATTCCGGCGCGGCTGTTTGGCCAGAAAGCCTCCGGCGGCAAGCTGGAAATTCTGGTGGAGCGGGTGTTGGACAGTCATCGCGTGCTGGCCCATGTGCGTTCCAGCAAGTCGCCGAAACCGGGTTCGACCCTGCTGATCGATGGCGGTGGCGAAGCCGAGATGGTGGCGCGCCATGATGCGTTGTTCGAGCTCAAGTTTGCCGAGGAAGTGTTGCCGCTGCTGGAACGCGTCGGCCATATGCCGTTACCTCCTTATATAGACCGCCCCGACGAAGACTCGGACCGCGAGCGCTATCAGACGGTCTACTCCCAGCGCCTCGGCGCCGTGGCCGCGCCGACGGCCGGGCTGCATTTTGACCAGCCGTTGCTGGATGCGATCACCGCCAAGGGCGTCGAGACTGCGTATGTGACCCTGCACGTGGGGGCCGGGACGTTTCAGCCGGTGCGTGTGGATAACATCGAAGACCACCATATGCACAGCGAATGGCTGGAAGTCAGCCAGGACGTCGTGGACGCGGTCAACGCGTGCAAGGCGCGCGGCGGACGGGTTATTGCCGTGGGCACCACCAGCGTGCGTTCCCTGGAAAGCGCGGCGCGTGATGGCGTGCTCAAGCCGTTCAGTGGCGACACCGATATCTTTATTTACCCTGGCCGGCCGTTTCATGTGGTCGATGCCCTGGTGACCAACTTCCATTTGCCGGAATCCACGCTGTTGATGCTGGTGTCGGCATTTGCCGGTTATCCGGAAACCATGGCTGCTTATCAGGCCGCCATCGACAATGGATACCGTTTTTTCAGCTACGGTGATGCGATGTTTATCACCCGTAATCCGGCGCCGACTGCCCCTAAAGAAGCGGGCCCCGAGGAACAACTATGAGCCGTATGTCGTTTGAATTGCTGGCCACTGACGGCAAAGCCCGTCGCGGTCGCCTGACGTTCCCGCGCGGCACCGTCGAGACCCCGGCATTCATGCCTGTGGGCACCTACGGCACCGTCAAAGGCATGATGCCGCGCGACATCGTCGCCACCGGCGCCGAGATCATCCTCGGCAACACCTTCCACCTGTGGCTGCGCCCGGGCACGGAAGTGATCAAGAAGCACGGCGACCTGCATGACTTCATGAAGTGGCAAGGCCCGATCCTCACTGACTCGGGTGGTTTCCAGGTGTTCAGCCTGGGCGCGATGCGCAAGATCAAGGAGGAGGGCGTGACCTTCGCCTCGCCGGTCGACGGTTCCAAAGTGTTCATGGGCCCGGAAGAGTCGATGCAGGTCCAGCGCGACCTGGGCTCCGACATTGTGATGATTTTTGACGAATGCACGCCGTACCCGGCTGATGAAGACGTCGCGCGGGTTTCCATGGAGTTGTCGCTGCGTTGGGCCCAGCGCTCGAAGAACGCCCACGGCGACAACACCGCGGCGCTGTTCGGTATCGTCCAGGGCGGCATGCATGAAAGCCTGCGTAAACGCTCGCTGGAAGGCTTGGACAAGATCGGCTTCGACGGCCTGGCCATCGGCGGTCTGTCGGTAGGTGAGCCCAAGCACGAGATGATCAAGGTGCTGGATTACCTGCCGGGCCTGATGCCGGCTGACAAACCTCGTTACCTTATGGGCGTTGGCAAACCGGAAGATCTCGTAGAGGGTGTGCGCCGCGGTGTGGACATGTTCGATTGCGTGATGCCAACCCGTAATGCCCGCAATGGGCATCTGTTCATCGATACAGGCGTGCTGAAGATCCGTAACGCGTTCCATCGCCATGATGATTCGCCGCTCGATCCCACCTGTGACTGCTACACCTGCCAGAACTTCTCCCGTGCTTATCTGCACCATCTGGACAAGTGCGGGGAAATGCTGGGTAGCATGTTGAATACCATCCACAATTTGCGTCACTACCAAGTCCTGATGGCTGGTTTGCGCGAGGCTATTCAACAGGGTACATTGGCCGCCTTCGTCGATGCCTTCTATGCCAAGCGCGGGCTCCCTGTGCCGCCCTTGGACTGAGTTTTCCGACCCTAAGATTCACTATTTGCAACTGGAGTGCTAAATGAGCTTTTTTATCTCTAACGCCATGGCTGATGCCGCTGCGCCTGCTGCTGCCGGCCCCCTGGGCGGTGGTTTCGAGTGGATTTTCCTGGTCGGCTTCCTGGTCATCTTCTACCTGATGATCTGGCGTCCACAGGCCAAGCGCGCCAAAGAGCAGAAAAACCTGCTCGGCAGCCTGCAAAAAGGTGACGAAGTTGTGACGACCGGCGGTATCGCGGGCAAGATCACCAAGGTTTCCGACGCTTTCGTGGTTCTGGAAGTCTCCGACACCGTAGAAATGAAGTTCCAGAAGGGCGCCATCGCCGCCACGTTGCCTAAAGGCACGCTCAAAGCGATCTAAGTTCCAACCTTTACCAATCGACGGGGCGCGCAAGGCGCCCCGCGTTATAAGCGGGCGGCGTGATGCTGAACAAATACCCTCTGTGGAAATACCTACTGATCCTGGCGGTGCTGGCGATCGGTTTTATTTATTCCGCTCCCAATCTCTATCCTGATGACCCTGCGATCCAGATCTCTGGCGCCAGCACTTCGCTGAAGGTCAATCAGGCTGACCTGGAACGCGCGAGCAAAGCGCTCACCGATGCGGGTATCCAGGTTAAAGCGGCAACCTTGGCAGCTGATGCGAAGGGCGGCTTGTTGCGCCTGACCAAGCAAGAAGACCAGTTGCCGGCCAAAGATGTCGTGCGCAAGGCCATGGGTGACGACTATGTTGTCGCGCTCAACCTGGCACAGACCACGCCAAAATGGCTGCGCAGCATTGGTGCGCACCCGATGAAGCTGGGTCTGGACTTGTCCGGTGGTGTTCACTTCCTGCTGGAAGTCGACATGGACAAGGCCCTCGACGCGCGCCTGAAAGTCTACGAAGGCGACGTGAAGAGCCTGCTGCGTAAAGAGAAGTTGCGTTATCGCAGCCTGCCGCAGCTCAACGGTGCCATCCAGCTGGGCTTCTCTGACGAGGCCGCGCGCGAACAGGCCCGTGCGCTGATCCGCAAGAACTTCAACGATTTCGACATCGTACCGGCCGACCTCAACGGTCAACCTGTACTGCGTCTGGCGATGACCCCGGCCAAGCTGGCGGAAATCCGCGAATACTCCATCAAGCAGAACTTGACCACGGTACGTAACCGCGTCAACGAACTGGGTGTGGCCGAGCCGATCGTTCAGCGCCAGGGTGCCAACCGCATCGTGGTTGAGCTGCCGGGCGTGCAGGACACCGCTGAAGCCAAGCGCATCCTCGGTAAGACAGCCAACCTGGAATTCCGTCTGGCCGCCGAGCCGGGTGCTTCCAAAGCCACTTCCGAGACCTTCGAGTTCCGTGAAGGCAACCGCCCTGCGGCGCAGATCGAGCGTGGCTTGATCATCACCGGCGACCAGGTGACTGACGCCAAGGCCGGTTTCGGCGAGCACGGTACGCCTGAAGTGAACATCCGCCTGGATGGCCACGGCGGCGAACTGATGAGCCGCGCCACGCGCAGCAACGTCGGTCGCAGCATGGCGGTGATCTTCATCGAGCAACGCCCGATCACCACCTACACCAAGCAAATGGTCAACGGCGTCGAGAAAGACGTGCCGGTGCAGACCTTCAAGGAAGAGAAGAAGATCATCAGCCTGGCGACCATCCAGTCGCCGCTGGGTGCTCAATTCCGCATCACCGGCCTGAACGGCCAGGGCGAATCGTCCGAGCTGGCCCTGCTGCTGCGTGCCGGTGGCCTGGCTGCGCCGATGTACTTCGCTGAAGAGCGCACCATCGGCCCGAGCCTGGGTGCCGACAACATCACCAAGGGTGTCGATGCGGCCTTGTGGGGCATGCTGTTCGTGTCGCTGTTCATCATCGCCATCTACCGCTTCTTCGGCATCATCGCTACCGTGGCCCTGGCGGGCAACATGGTGATGCTGCTGGCCTTGATGTCGCTGCTGGGTGCTACGCTGACCCTGCCAGGTATCGCCGGTATCGTGCTGACCATGGGTATGGCGGTGGACGCCAACGTGCTGATCTTCTCGCGGATTCGTGAAGAGATCGCCGCTGGCATGACCGTTCAGCGTGCAATCAACGAAGGCTTCGGCCGGGCATTTACCGCGATTCTCGACTCCAACCTGACCACATTGCTGGTCGGCGGGATTCTCTTTGCCATGGGTACCGGCCCGGTCAAAGGTTTTGCGGTGACCATGTCCCTCGGTATCTTTACCTCGATGTTCACGGCCATCATGGTGACCCGCGCAATGGTCAACCTGATCTTTGGCGGGCGTGACTTCAAGAAGTTGTGGATTTAAGGGGCTGCCATGTTACGTACAATCAACTTCATGGGCGTTCGCAATATTGCGTTCGGCGTCACTGTGCTCCTTACCGTTCTGGCGTTGTTCAGCTGGTTCCATAAGGGCCTTAACTACGGTCTGGACTTCACCGGCGGTACGCTCATCGAGCTGACCTACGAGAAGCCAGCCGACGTTAGCCAGGTGCGCAGCGAGCTGGTCAAGGCCGGCTATCACGAAGCCATCGTGCAGAGCTTCGGTGCGACCACCGACCTGCTGGTGCGCATGCCGGGCGAAGACCCGCAACTGGGTCATCAGGTCGCCGAGGCCTTGCAGAAGGTCGGCGGTGATAACCCAGCGTCGGTCAAGCGCGTCGAGTTCGTCGGCCCGCAAGTGGGTGAAGAGCTGCGCGACCAGGGTGGTCTCGGCATGCTGATGGCGCTCGGCGGCATCATGATCTACCTGGCTTTCCGCTTTCAGTGGAAGTTCGGGGTTGGCGCCATTGTGTCGCTGATCCATGACGTGGTGGTAACCGTGGGTATCCTGGCGTACTTCCAGATCACCTTCGACCTGACCGTACTGGCTGCCGTGCTGGCGATCATTGGTTACTCCCTCAACGACACCATCGTGGTATTCGACCGGGTTCGAGAGAACTTCCGCGTACTGCGCAAGGCGACGCTGATCGAGAACATCAACATCTCCACCACTCAGACCCTGTTGCGGACCATGGCGACGTCGATCTCCACCTTGCTGGCGATCGCGGCACTGATGATCTTTGGTGGTGACAACCTGTGGGGCTTCTCCCTGGCGCTGTTTATCGGCGTTCTGGCGGGCACCTACTCGTCGATCTACATCGCCAACGTGGTACTGATCTGGCTGAACCTCAACAGCGAAGACCTGATCCCTCCGGCCGCGACTGGCAAGGAGGTCGACGACCGCCCTTGATGGGTGAGCGTTGATTTGTTGTTACAAAGAAGGCGCGAGTATTGAACTCGCGCCTTTTTTTTTGCTCCAAGGCTGGGTATAGCGCGGATCTTTCGGTCCGTTTGTGATGGTCAGGAGGTTCAACGTGAACAAGTCGTTGCTGGTTGGTGCGGTATTGGGTGCTGTCGGTGTGACTGCCGGGGGTGCTGTTGCCACCTATAGCCTGGTAAAAAGCGGCCCTGAGTATGCGCAAGTGCTGGCGGTGCAGCCGGTGAACACCCAGATTAAGACGCCTCGCGAGGTCTGCAAGGACGTCGCAGTGACCCGGCAGAAGCCGGTGCAGGATCAACACCAGATCGTTGGTACGGTGGTCGGTGCGCTGGCGGGTGGCCTGTTGGGTAACCAGGTCGGTGGCGGTAACGGTAAGAAACTGGCCACCGTAGCCGGTGCGGTCGGTGGCGGCTACGCCGGTAACAAGGTTCAGGAAGGCATGCAGAACCGCGATACCTACACCACCACGCAAACCCGTTGTAACACCGTCAACGACATCAGCGACAAGGTTGTCGGCTATGACGTGCGTTACACCTTGGGTGGCAAGGAAGGTACGGTGCGCATGGATCGTGATCCAGGCGGTCAGATCCCGGTCGATAAAGAGGGGCGTTTGATTCTCGGTCAGAACCAGCCGTAATTCCGGGCCTGGCGCAGTTCACAATGTGGGGAGGGGGCTTGCCCCCGATGGCGGTGTGTCAGTCAGTCTATCTGTAGCTGAAACTCCGATATCCGGGGCAAGCCCCCTTCCACGGTTGGCTTGTGGTGTTGCTGGTATTTAAGTTAACGCCAAATTCCAGGCATAAAAAAAGCACCCCGAGGGGTGCTTTTTTGTGCTCGCTCGCTCGCTTAGCGCTTCAGCGAAGCCGGCAGGTGCGGCTGGATCGCCGTCAATACTGCCTTGAAGCATTTGGTGTTACCGGCAACCACGTGGCCCTTTTCTAGGAAGTCGTGACCACCAGTGAAGTCGCTCACCAGGCCGCCGGCTTCTTGGATCAGCAGCGCGCCCGCCGCCATGTCCCACTCGGACAGGCCCGATTCCCAGAATGCATCAAAACGACCGGCGGCCACGTAGGCCAGGTCCAGGCTGGCTGCACCGGCGCGGCGGATGCCGGCGGTCTGGCCAACCAGGGCGCGGAACATGCCCAGGTAGTTGTCCAGGTTGTCCATCTGGTCGTCACGGAATGGGAAGCCGGTGCCCAGCAGGGCGCCGTCCAGGCTGGTGCGGCCGCTGACGCGCAGGCGACGACCGTTCAACTGGGCTCCACGGCCACGGCTGGCGGTGAATTCTTCCTGGCGAACCGGGTCCAGCACAACGGCGTGTTCCAGGCGGCCACGGTATTTGCAGGCGATGCTCACGGCAAAGTGCGGGATGCCGCGCAGGAAGTTGGTGGTGCCATCCAGTGGGTCGATGATCCACAGGTAGTCTTCGCCTTCGCCGCTGCCTTTATGCATGCCGGTTTCTTCGCCGAGAATGCTGTGGGTAGGGTAGGCCTTGCGCAGGGCGTCGATGATTTTCTGCTCGGCGGCGCGATCCACCTCGGATACATAATCCTTGGCGTCTTTTTCGTCGACCTTGATGGTATCCAGGCGCTCGATGGAGCGGAAGATCAATTCACTGGCGCTGCGGGCGGCGCGCAGCGCGATATTCAGCATGGGCTGCATGGATGTGTCACCTAAGGTTGTTAAAGAAAGCCGAGCATTCTAGCAGAAACTTTCTTCAGGTGAAGGACGACGTGAGCTTTCATGGCATAACCTTAGGCTGTTCTGTAAGATTTGCTCCCCTTTCCCGTGTCCGAGAGCGCCTCCCTTGCTGCAAAACATTCGTGTCGTCTTGGTCAATACCAGTCATCCCGGCAATATCGGCGGGGTGGCGCGAGCCATGAAAAACATGGGGCTGACGCGCCTGGTGCTGGTCGAGCCGCGCGTGTTCCCGCACCACGAGGCCGATGCCCGTGCCTCTGGCGCCAATGACATCCTTGAAAATGCCCAGGTCGTCGCCACCCTGGAAGATGCATTGGTCGGCTGCAACCTGGTGCTTGGCACCAGCGCCCGCGACCGTCGAATCCCTTGGCCATTGCTCGATCCGCGTGAGTGCGGGACCAAAGTGGTGGAGGAAGCCGCCGGCGGCGCTGAAATCGCCCTGGTGTTCGGTCGTGAAGACTCCGGCCTGACCAACGAAGAGCTGCAGCGATGTCATTATCACGTGCATATTCCATCAGACCCCGAGTTCAGCTCGCTGAACCTCGGGGCGGCGGTGCAGGTGTTGAGTTACGAAGTGCGCATGGCCTGGCTGGCCGCTGAAGGGCAGCCGAGCAAGGTCGAGAAGGATGAAGTGGCATCGACCAAAAGTGGCGAATTGGCCACCATGGACGAGCTGGAGCGGTTCTATGAGCACCTGGAGCAAACCCTGGTGGCCATCGAATTTCTCGATCCGGAAAAACCCCGGCACTTGATGGCGCGCCTGCGTCGCCTGTACGGACGCAGCTCGGTCAGCCGAGCGGAAATGAATATATTGCGTGGCATCCTCACGGAAACCCAGAAAGCGGCCCGTGGCGAGCTTCTTAAGCGGAAGGATTAAAAATGTTCGAGCGTTTGCGAGAAGATATCCAGAGTGTTTTCCACCGGGACCCGGCGGCGCGCAATGCCTTTGAAGTGCTGACTTGCTACCCGGGCATGCATGCGATCTGGATTCATCGGCTGTCCGGTGCCTTGTGGGGCATGGGTTGGAAATGGCTGGCGCGGGTGGTGTCCAACTTTGGGCGTTGGTTGACCGGCATCGAGATTCACCCGGGCGCCAAGGTCGGCCGCCGCTTCTTCATCGACCACGGCATGGGCATCGTCATTGGCGAGACCGCCGAAATTGGTGATGACGTGACCCTGTACCAGGGCGTGACCCTGGGCGGCACCAGTTGGAATAAAGGTAAGCGCCACCCGACCCTGGAAAACGGCGTGGTGGTAGGGGCGGGCGCCAAGGTGCTTGGTCCGTTCACTGTGGGGGCTGGGGCCAAGGTCGGCTCCAATGCAGTGGTGACCAAAGCCGTGCCGCCGGGGGCAACCGTGGTTGGTATTCCAGGGCGGATCATCGTCAAGCCTGAGGTCGGTGATGAGCAGGAAGCCAAGCGTAAAGCCATGGCCGAGAAGATTGGCTTCGATGCCTACGGCGTCAGCGAAGACATGCCCGACCCGGTGGCCCGTGCCATCGGCCAGTTGCTTGACCACCTGCAAGCGGTAGACGGCAAGCTGGACGGCATGTGCGGCGCGCTGAAGGAATTGGGCAGCAGCTATTGTGCGAAAGACCTGCCTGAGCTGCGCGAAGAGGATTTCGCCGAGATCAAAGACGAAGCCGCCACCAAGGCTGGCTGAAGTCCCACGATCAGCCGAAATACCCTGTGGGAGGGGGGCTTGCTCCCGAGAGCGGTGGGTCAGTCAGCCAATACATTGACTGATCCGTCGCCATCGGGAGCAAGCCCCCTTCCGCATGTTGATCTCCATTGGTCTCTGAATTCCTGCTCGGCCCTGTTCCTGCTGTTCGTCCCCACCCCATCCTGATATTATTTGCGCGCCCTTTTTACGGCTAATCCTGACTAAAGTACTAGGTCTTATAGTTGACTTAAATACTCGGGAATCGCATACTTGCTCCCATTCTGAAACACCTTGGTACTTGTCCATGAGACTGACTACAAAAGGCCGATACGCGGTGACCGCCATGCTTGATTTGGCTTTGCACGCGCAAACTGGGCCGGTGTCCCTGGCCGATATCTCCGAGCGCCAAGGCATTTCCCTGTCCTACCTCGAACAGCTGTTCGCCAAATTGCGCCGCAGCAATCTGGTCTCCAGCGTGCGTGGGCCGGGTGGCGGCTATCAACTGTCCCGCGATATGCAGGGTATCCAGGTGGCCCAGGTGATCGACGCGGTCAACGAATCCGTCGATGCCACCAAATGCCAGGGTTTGGGTGATTGCCACGCCGGCGACACCTGCCTGACCCACCACTTGTGGTGTGACTTGAGCCTGCAGATCCATGAGTTTTTGAGTGGTATCAGCTTGGCTGATCTTGTGACTCGCCGTGAGGTGCAAGAAGTAGCCCAGCGTCAGGACCAGCGCCGTTGCAACACCAAGGCGCCGCGTCTGGACAAGATTGAAGCGTCCGCCGTCGAGTGACAGCCGAAGAGCTAACGGCACGCCAGCCAGCCTGATTTAGGAGAAAGTCCATGAAATTGCCGATTTACCTTGATTACTCAGCGACCACCCCAGTTGATCCACGTGTCGCGCAAAAGATGAGCGAATGCCTGCTGGTTGACGGAAACTTCGGCAACCCGGCGTCCCGTTCCCACGTATTTGGCTGGAAAGCCGAAGAAGCGGTTGAAAACGCTCGTCGTCAAGTCGCTGACCTGGTGGGTGCCGACCCACGCGAAATCGTCTGGACCTCCGGAGCTACCGAATCCGACAACCTGGCAATCAAGGGCGCCGCGCATTTCTACGCGACCAAAGGCAAGCACCTGATCACCACCAAGATCGAGCACAAGGCGGTCCTCGACACCATGCGCCAATTGGAGCGTGAAGGGTTCGAAGTCACCTACCTCGAGCCGACCACCGACGGTATCGTGACGCCGGCGATGATCGAAGCGGCGATGCGTGATGACACCATCCTGGTTTCCGTGATCCACGTGAACAACGAAATCGGCACCATCAACGACATCGTGGCCATCGGCGAGCTGACCCGCTCCAAAGGTGTGTTGCTGCACGTCGACGCTGCTCAGTCCACCGGCAAGGTCGACATCGACCTGTCGAAGCTGAAAGTCGACCTGATGTCGTTCTCGGCGCACAAAACCTACGGTCCTAAAGGCATCGGTGCCCTGTACGTGAGCCGCAAACCTCGCGTGCGCATCGAAGCCACCATGCACGGTGGCGGTCACGAGCGCGGCATGCGTTCGGGCACCCTGGCGACCCACCAGATCGTTGGTATGGGCGAAGCATTCCGCGTAGCCAAGGAAGACATGGCTGCCGAAAACGTGCGCATCAAGGCTCTGAGCGATCGCTTCTACAAGCAGGTCGAAAACCTTGAAGAGCTGTACATCAATGGCAGCATGACTGCCCGTGTACCGCACAACCTGAATTTGAGCTTCAACTACGTCGAAGGCGAGTCGCTGATCATGGCGCTCAAGGACCTGGCGGTTTCGTCCGGTTCGGCCTGCACCTCGGCCTCCCTTGAGCCGTCCTACGTGCTGCGCGCCCTTGGCCGCAACGACGAACTGGCGCACAGCTCGATCCGCTTTACGTTTGGCCGTTTCACCACCGAAGAAGAAGTCGACTACGCCGCGCAGAAAGTCTGCGAGGCCGTCACCAAGCTGCGCACCTTGTCGCCGCTCTGGGATATGTACAAAGACGGCATCGATATTTCCAAGATCGAGTGGGCGGCACACTAACTATAGAAGCCGCCACCCCGGCTCTGTAGGAACGTGGCGGAAAACGCAGGCGTTTTTACAGGGCTCCAGAGCGGCCCTGATGAGTGAGGATTCAGTACCATGGCTTACAGCGAAAAGGTCATTGACCACTACGAAAACCCGCGCAACGTCGGCAAGATGGATGCGGAAGACCCTGATGTCGGCACCGGCATGGTCGGCGCTCCGGCGTGCGGCGATGTGATGCGCCTGCAGATCAAAGTCAATGAGGCGGGCGTTATCGAAGACGCCAAGTTCAAGACTTACGGCTGCGGTTCGGCTATCGCCTCCAGCTCCCTGGCGACCGAATGGATGAAAGGCAAGACCCTGGATGAGGCTGTGACTATCAGCAACACCCAACTGGCCGAAGAACTGGCTCTGCCGCCAGTGAAAATCCACTGCTCCGTGCTCGCAGAAGACGCCATCAAGGCCGCCGTTCGTGACTACAAGCAGAAGAAAGGCTTGATCTAAGCATTTGGCGACGAGTAAGGAGTCAACGATGGCTATCAGCATGACAGAAGCGGCTGCGCGGCACGTGCGACGCTCCCTGGATGGGCGCGGTAAAGGTGAGGGGATTCGTCTGGGTGTTCGCACCACGGGCTGTTCCGGCCTTGCCTATGTGCTGGAGTTTGTCGACGAGGTGGTGGGGGAAGATCAGGTGTTCGAAAGTCACGGCGAGAAAGTGATCATCGACCCGAAAAGCCTGACCTACCTGGACGGCACCGAACTCGATTTCGTCAAGGAAGGGTTGAACGAAGGCTTCAAGTTCAACAACCCCAACGTGCGCGGTGAATGTGGCTGCGGCGAAAGCTTCAACATCTGAGGCTACTTGTGGGCAATCCTTGTCATTTCGCTTTATTCGAGCTGCAGCCGAGCTTTCGGCTGGACCTCGAGCAGCTTGCCACGCGCTACCGTGAATTGGCGCGTGGCGTGCATCCGGACCGCTTCGCTGACGCTTCCGAGCGCGAGCAACGCCTGGCGCTGGAGCAATCGGCCAGCCTCAACGAAGCCTATCAGACGCTCAAAAGCCCCCCCAAGCGCGCGCGTTACCTGCTCGCGATGAATGGTGGTGAGTTGCCGCTGGAAGTCACGGTGCACGATCCGGACTTTCTGATGCAGCAGATGCAGTTGCGCGAAGAGCTCGAAGACTTGCAGGACGAAGCCGATCTGGCGGGTGTCGCGGTCTTCAAGCGGCGTCTGAAAGTGGCTCAGGATGCGCTCTACGAAAGCTTCGCAGCCTGTTGGGATGATGCAGCGCAACGTGAGCAGGCAGAACGCCTGATGCGGCGCATGCAGTTCCTCGACAAGCTCACCTACGAAGTGCGCCAGTTAGAAGAGCGCCTCGACGATTAACCCAGCGCTGCCCATGTTGCACGCCTGAAAGACAGATAAGACCTGATTACCATGGCCCTACTGCAGATCGCCGAACCCGGCCAAAGTCCTCAACCGCACCAGCGTCGCCTGGCGGTCGGAATCGACTTGGGCACCACCAATTCCCTGGTCGCCGCCTTGCGCAGCGGCCTGTCCGAGCCGCTGCCCGATGCTGATGGCCAGGTGATCCTGCCGTCGGCAGTGCGCTATCACGCTGATCACACCGAAGTCGGTGAGTCGGCCAAGCGGGCAGCCTCTACCGATCCATTGAACACCGTGCTGTCGGTCAAGCGCTTGATGGGTCGTGGGTTGTCCGACGTCAAGCAATTGGGTGACCAGTTGCCGTACCGCTTTGTTGGCGGTGAGTCGCACATGCCGTTCATCGACACCGTCCAGGGCCCGAAAAGCCCGGTGGAAGTGTCGGCCGATATCCTCAAGGTGCTGCGCCAGCGCGCGGAAACCACCTTGGGCGGCGAACTGGTCGGCGCGGTAATTACGGTTCCAGCCTACTTTGATGACGCTCAGCGCCAAGCCACCAAGGATGCGGCGAAGCTCGCCGGCCTGAACGTGCTGCGTCTGCTCAATGAGCCGACCGCTGCTGCCGTGGCTTACGGCTTGGATCAGCATGCCGAAGGCTTGGTCGCAATTTACGACCTGGGCGGCGGCACCTTTGATATTTCAATCCTGCGCCTGACTGGCGGTGTCTTTGAGGTGTTGGCCACTGGTGGTGATACGGCCCTGGGCGGCGATGACTTCGACCACGCGATCGCCGGTTGGATCATCAACAGTGCCGGTTTGTCCGCTGACCTAGACCCCGGCGAGCAGCGCCATCTGCTGCAAACCGCCTGTGCCGCCAAGGAAGCCCTGACTGGCGCGGTCTCTGTTGACGTTTCCTACGGCAATTGGTCGGCCCAGCTGACCCGTGAAGCCTTCGATTCGTTGATCGAGCCGATGGTCGCCCGCAGCCTCAAGGCTTGCCGCCGCGCCGTGCGTGATTCCGGTGTTGAGTTGGAAGATGTCGCTGCCGTGGTGATGGTCGGTGGTTCGACCCGTGTGCCGCGCGTTCGCGACGCTGTTGCCGAAGCGTTTGGCCGTCAGCCGCTGACTGAAATCGATCCGGATCAAGTGGTGGCCATTGGTGCCGCGATCCAGGCCGATACCCTGGCAGGCAACAAGCGCGACGGTGGCGAACTGCTGCTGCTCGACGTGATTCCGTTGTCCCTGGGGCTGGAAACCATGGGTGGCCTGATGGAGAAGGTGATTCCACGCAACACCACCATCCCCGTCGCCCGCGCCCAGGACTTCACCACTTACAAAGATGGCCAGACGGCCATGATGATTCATGTGCTGCAAGGCGAGCGTGAGCTGATCAGCGACTGCCGCTCCCTGGCACGCTTTGAATTGCGCGGTATCCCGGCGATGGTTGCGGGTGCGGCGAAAATTCGCGTGACCTTCCAGGTCGACGCTGATGGCCTGCTCAGCGTGGCTGCGCGTGAATTGGGCTCGGGCGTTGAAGC
Source organism: Pseudomonas sp. D3 (assembly GCF_029320995.1). Classification (NCBI taxonomy): domain Bacteria; kingdom Pseudomonadati; phylum Pseudomonadota; class Gammaproteobacteria; order Pseudomonadales; family Pseudomonadaceae; genus Pseudomonas; species Pseudomonas sp. D3. Next base: position 5,427,074 of record NZ_CP119772.1, on the reverse strand, counting down.
CAGCATCCAGGTCAAGCCGTCCTACGGTCTGACCGATGGCGAAATCGCCAAGATGCTCAAGGATTCGTTCCAGTATGCCGGTGACGACAAGGTCGCCCGCGTACTGCGTGAGCAGCAAGTCGATGCCCGGCGCCTGCTCGAAGCGGTGCAGGGCGCACTGGAGGTCGACGGCGAACGCCTGCTGGATGCTGAAGAGCGCATGGTCATCGACCTGCAGATGCAGGAGCTGGCCGAATTGATGAAAGGCTCCGATGGCTATGCCATCGAGCAGCAGACCAAGCGCTTGTCGCAAGTGACCGATGCCTTCGCCGCCCGCCGCATGAACCAGACGGTAAAAGCCGCCCTGGCGGGCCGCAACCTGAATGAAATTGAGGAATAATTGATGCCGCAGGTCATTTTTCTGCCACACGCCGAGCATTGCCCGGACGGTATGGTCGTGGAGGCTGAGACCGGCAAGTCCATCCTCGAAGTTGCCCATGAGCACCACATCGAAATCGAGAGTGCGTGCGGTGGTGTCTGCGCTTGCACCACTTGCCACTGCATTATTCGCGAGGGTTTCGACTCTCTGGAAGAGGCGGACGAGTTGGAAGAAGACTTTCTTGACCGTGCCTGGGGCCTGGAGCCGACTTCTCGCCTAAGCTGTCAGGCCAAGGTCGGGACTGAAGACATCACCGTCGAAATTCCGAAATATTCGCTCAACCATGCGGCCGAAGCGGCGCACTGACTGGTGGTACTGTCATGAGTTACGGTTGGAATGATGTGCAGCGCATTGCTGAAGAACTGGCTGAAGCCAAGCCGGATGTGAGCCCGCTGATGGTCAACTTCGTCGACCTGCAGCAGTGGATCATGGAGCTTCCCGATTTCGACAATACTTCTGGCCGTTGCGGCGAGAAGGTCTTGGAAGCGGTCCAGGCTCTCTGGATCGAAGAAATAGACTGATCATCCCCGCAGGTTAGGCAATACCCAAGAACCCGCGTATAATTCGCGGGTTTAATTTTTCGTAAATTACCGTTTCTGGAGTTACACCATGGCTGTTCAACGTACTTTCTCCATCATCAAGCCTGACGCTGTTGCAAAAAACGTCATCGGCGAGATCACCACTCGTTTCGAAAAAGCCGGCCTGAAGGTTGTAGCTTCGAAACTCAAGCAACTGTCCAAGGCTGAAGCTGAAGGCTTCTACGCTGAGCACAGCGCTCGTGGCTTCTTCGGCGACCTGGTTGCCTTCATGATCTCCGGTCCTGTTGTTGTTCAGGTTCTGGAAGGCGAAAACGCTATCGCTCTGAACCGTGAGCTGATGGGCGCTACCAACCCTAAAGAAGCCGCTGCCGGCACCATCCGTGCTGATTTCGCTGATTCCATCGACGCCAACGCTGTACACGGTTCTGACTCCGAAGCCGCTGCTGCTCGCGAAATCTCGTACTTCTTCGCAGCTACTGAAGTAACCACTCGCTAAGCATTGGCTTAAGAGTGAAGGTGAATCCATGACTACATCGACTGTAAAAACCAACCTGCTGGGTCTGACTCAGCAGGAAATGGAAAAATTCTTCGACTCAATCGGGGAGAAGCGTTTCCGTGCCGGTCAGGTAATGAAGTGGATTCACCACTTTGGTGTCGACGATTTCGACGCCATGACGAACGTCAGCAAGGCCCTGCGCGACAAGCTCAAGGTTATTGCCGAGGTCCGTGGTCCCGAGGTTGTCAGCGAGGACATCTCCAGCGACGGCACCCGTAAGTGGGTGGTGCGCGTGGCGTCCGGCAGTTGCGTCGAGACCGTCTACATTCCCCAGGGCAAACGTGGCACCTTGTGCGTTTCGTCCCAGGCAGGCTGTGCCCTGGACTGCAGTTTCTGCTCCACCGGCAAGCAAGGCTTCAATAGCAACCTCACCGCCGCCGAAGTCATCGGCCAGGTGTGGATTGCCAACAAATCCTTTGGCAGCGTCCCGGCAACCGTCGACCGTGCCATCACCAACGTGGTGATGATGGGCATGGGTGAGCCGCTGCTGAACTTCGATAACGTCATCGCCGCCATGCACCTGATGATGGACGACCTGGGCTACGGCATCTCCAAGCGCCGTGTGACCCTGTCGACTTCCGGCGTGGTACCGATGATCGATGAGCTGTCCAAGCACATCGACGTCTCCCTGGCGTTATCGCTGCACGCACCCAATGACGCATTGCGTAACCAATTGGTGCCGATCAACAAGAAGTATCCGCTTAAGATGCTGCTCGAGTCTTGCCAGCGTTACATGGCGACCTTGGGCGAGAAGCGCGTGTTGACCATTGAGTACACTATGCTCAAGGACATCAACGACAAGGTCGAGCACGCGGTCGAGATGATCGAACTGCTCAAGAACACCCCGTGCAAGATCAACCTGATTCCTTTCAACCCGTTTCCACATTCTGGCTACGAGCGGCCGAGCAACAACGCCATCCGCCGTTTCCAGGATCAACTGCACCAGGCCGGCTACAACGTCACCGTGCGCACCACCCGTGGTGAAGACATCGACGCCGCTTGTGGCCAATTGGTAGGACAGGTGCTGGATCGCACCCGTCGCAGCGAACGTTATATCGCGGTGCGCGAACTGAGCGCCGCCGACGATATGCCGCAAAGCACTGCGACTCGAACCTGAGAGAGGATCTCTATGCCCTTGCGCCTTGCGCTGCTATTGCTTGTTACCGGTCTCGCGGCCGGTTGTGTTTCTTCGGGCCATGACAGCCCTTTGCAAACCGGCAAGGGTCGTGAAGAGGCGCGAGTGGCTTATGTGCAACTGGGCTTGGGTTACCTGCGCCAAGGCATGAGCGAGCAGGCCAAGGTGCCGCTGAAGAGGGCTCTTGAGCTGGATAGCGACGATGCCGACGCCAATGGCGCACTGGCCCTGGTGTTCCAGGCCCAGGCCGAGCCTGAGCTGGCCGATCAGTATTTCAACAAGGCCCTGGCTTCGCGCCCTGCCGATCCACGGCTGCTGAATAATTACGGCAGCTTCCTGTTCGAACAGAAACGCTATGAACAGGCGTCCCTTTATTTCCAGCAAGCCTGCGCCGATACCCTCTACCCAGAGCGGTCGCGGGTGTTCGAGAACCTTGGGGTGGCTTCCAAGCGTCTCGGCCAGCGTGATATCGCGCGCCAGCACCTGGAAAAAGCCCTGCACCTGAACAGTCGCCAGCCTCGCGCCTTGCTCGAAATGGCTGAGTTGTCTTACGAAGACAGGCATTATGTGCCGGCACGTGACTATTACGAGCGTTTTAGCCTGCTCAGCGGGCAAAATGCACGTAGTCTATTGCTCGGAGTGCGCCTGGCGACGGTTCATGAAGAACGCGACACGGCCGCACGTTATGGCCAGCAACTCGAACGACTCTATCCCGGTACCCCGGAATATCAGCAATACCTGTCGGAGCAATGATGAAAGCGGCGCACCCGGAAGTTGTAGCAGCTAATCGCGTAAACCCAGGCGACACCTTGCGTCAGGCCCGCGAAAGCAATGGTTGGTCTCTGGCGGAAGTGGCCCTCAAGCTCAATTTGACCACCACGTCCCTGGGCAACCTGGAAGCCGGCGCGTTCGACAAGCTGCCTGGGCATACCTTCGCCCGCGGCTATATCCGCGCCTACGCCAAATTACTGGGTATCGACCAGACCATATTGGTCCAGCAATTCGACCAGTTCACCGGCACCGACTCCCAGGGCAGCAATGTCCATGGTCTGGGGCGCATCGAAGAGCCGGTGCGGGTGTCCCACACGATCCTGCGCATCGTCAGCCTGTTGTTGCTGATCGCCGTGATTGGTGGCGGCTTCGTCTGGTGGCAGGACCAAGCCTCCCAGCGCACCAAGGACTTGACCAGCAACGCTCTGGAGCACGTCGAAGTCGAAAGCGCCGACGGCACCACGCAGATTCACCCATTGGACGAGCCGGAAGACCAGGCTGTCGCCGAAGGCCAGGCTGCGCCTGAAGCGCCAGTGACTGCCGAGCAACCCGCAGTGGAATCGGCCCCGGCGGCCATCGCTGCGGTGCCGGCTCCAGCTGTACCGGCGCATACCCCGGTCGTACCGCCTGCAACGGCGCACACCCCGGCTGCACCTGTGGCGCCGGCCGCTCCTGTGCAGACGCCAGCGCCTACCGCCCCTGCGGCGCCCGCGATTTCGCCGCCGACCACGCCTGTGTTGATCGCCGGTGACGGGCGCGTACATATTACTTTCGTCGCTGACTGCTGGACGCAACTCACCGATGGCAATGGCAAAGTGCTGTTTAGCGGTATGAAGCGTAAGGGAGATACGCTCGACCAGGGCGGCAAGCCTCCTTTGACGCTGCGTCTGGGCTTTGCCCGTGGTGCGCAAGTGGCCTACAACGGCCAGCTTGTCGACGTAGCGCCGTTCACCAGTGGCGAAACTGCTCGCCTGAAGTTGGGACAATAGTCATGCACGGCGAATCTCCAATCAAACGTCGCGTATCGCGCAAGATCTGGGTCGGCTCGGTGCCGGTGGGCGGCGACGCCCCCATCGCGGTACAGAGCATGACCAACAGCGACACCAATGATGTTGCTGCCACCGTCGCCCAGATCAATCGTCTGGAAGCTGCTGGCGTCGACATCGTGCGGATTTCCGTACCGGACATGGATGCCGCCGAAGCCTTCGGCCGCATCAAGCAACTGGTCAAGGTGCCGCTGGTTGCCGACATTCACTTCGACTACCGGATCGCTTTGCGCGTTGCGGAGTTGGGTGTTGATTGCCTGCGTATCAACCCGGGCAACATCGGTCGCGAAGACCGTGTGCGCGCGGTGGTGGATGCTGCCCGTGATCGCGGGATTCCGATCCGCATCGGCGTCAACGCCGGTTCCCTGGAAAAAGACCTGCAAAAGAAATACGGCGAGCCGACCCCCGCCGCGCTGGTTGAATCGGCGCTGCGCCACGTTGAACACCTTGAGCGCCTTAATTTCCAGGACTTCAAGGTCAGCGTAAAGGCCTCCGACGTGTTCATGGCGGTAGAGGCCTACCGCTTGCTGGCCAAGGAAATCGTGCAGCCGCTGCACCTGGGTATCACTGAAGCGGGCGGTTTGCGCTCAGGCACAGTGAAATCTGCGGTGGGTCTCGGTATGCTGCTCGCCGAAGGGATTGGCGATACTATCCGCATCTCCCTGGCGGCAGACCCGGTAGAGGAAGTGAAGGTCGGTTACGACATTCTCAAATCCCTGCATTTGCGTTCCCGTGGCATCAACTTTATTGCCTGCCCGAGCTGCTCGCGGCAGAACTTCGACGTGGTGAAAACCATGAACGAACTGGAAGGGCGCCTCGAAGACCTGCTGGTGCCGCTAGATGTTGCGGTGATCGGTTGCGTGGTCAACGGTCCGGGTGAAGCCAAGGAAGCCCATATCGGCTTGACCGGCGGCACCCCGAACCTGATTTACATCGACGGCAAGCCGTCGCAGAAACTGACGAATGACAATCTGGTGGATGAGCTCGAAAGACTGATCCGCCAGAAAGCGGCCGAGAAGGTCGAAGCTGACGCTGCAGTTATCGCGCGCGGCTGATCCAGCGAATTTAAGGAATAGATGTGAGCAAGTCTCTGCAAGCCATTCGTGGCATGAACGACATCCTTCCGGAGCAGACGCCGCTGTGGCGCTACTTCGAGAGCACCGTTGCGCGTCTGCTGGATAACTACGGTTATAAACAGATCCGTATGCCGATCGTCGAGTTCACCGAGCTGTTCAAGCGTTCCATCGGTGAAGTGACCGACATCGTCGAAAAAGAGATGTACACCTTCGAAGACCGCAACGGCGATTCGCTGACCCTGCGTCCGGAAGGCACCGCCGCGTGCGTGCGCGCCGTGCTCGAGCATGGCCTCAGCGGCGGTGGCCAGCCGCAGAAGCTGTGGTACATCGGGCCGATGTTCCGCCACGAGCGTCCACAGAAAGGCCGTTATCGCCAGTTCCACCAGATCGGCCTGGAAGTGTTCAACCTCGACGGTCCGGACATCGACGCCGAGCTGATCGTGCTGACCTGGCGCCTGTGGGGGCTGCTAGGCATCCGCGATGCGGTCAAGCTTGAACTCAACAGCCTGGGCACCAGCGAGTCCCGGGGCCGCTACCGCGTCGCCCTGGTCGAGTACCTGTCCGCCCACCTGGACAAGTTGGACGAAGACAGCCAGCGCCGTCTGAAAACCAACCCGTTGCGCGTCCTCGATACCAAGAACGCCGACACGCAAGCCGTACTGGTCAACGCGCCGAAGATGGCCGACTACCTGGACGACGAATCCCGTATCCACTTCGAGGGCCTCAAGGCGCGTCTGGATGCCGCCGGTATTCCATACGTGATCAACCCGAAACTGGTGCGTGGCCTCGATTACTACAGCAAGACCGTGTTCGAGTGGGTTACCGACAAACTCGGCGCGCAGGGCACCGTGTGTGCCGGTGGCCGTTACGACGGCCTGGTCGAGCAGATGGGTGGCAAGCCTACGCCCGGCGTGGGTTTTGCCATGGGTATCGAGCGGCTGATCCTGCTGCTGGAAACCCTTGAGCAGGTTCCGGAAGAAATCTCCCGGCAGGTGGATGTGTACCTGTGTGCCTTTGGCGAGGCCGCCGAACTGGCTGGCCTGGCCCTGAGCGAAAAAGTGCGCGACCAACTGCCGAACCTGCGCCTGCAGATCAATGCTGGCGCCGGCAGCTTCAAGAGCCAGTTCAAGAAGGCCGACAAGAGCGGTGCGCTGTACGCACTGATCCTCGGCGATGACGAATTGGCCCAGCAAGTGATAGGTTTCAAACCCCTGCGTGGCCAGGGCGAGCAACAGAACATTGCCTTTGATGCGCTCGCCGCGCACTTGGCCACCTGCGTCGTGCAGGGTTGAAGCTGTCGAACAGCCGAATTTAGCGATTGAGGAGTGTTGGGGTGTCGAGTACTGATGATGAGCAGTTGGCCGAGTTCAAGGACTGGTGGCAGCGTAATGGCAAGCCCCTGGTTACCGGTGGCCTGCTGGCTTTAGTGGTAGTGTTCGGCTGGCAAGCCTGGCACAAGTATCAGGCGAACCAGTCCCAAGGTGCCTCGATCCTCTATCAGCAATTGCTGGAAACCACGCTGACGCCGAGCGGCAAGCCCGATCCTGCGCAAGTGGCAGACCTGGCTGGTAAGCTCAAGAGCGAATTTGGCGGTAGCACCTACGCCCAATACGGCAGCCTGTTCGTCGCGAAAGTCGCGGTCGACACCGGCAAGCTGGATGATGCAGTCACCGAACTGAAGGCCATCGCCGACAAGCCGACCAACCCGACCCTGGGTGAAATCGCACGTCAGCGCCTGGCTCAGGTATTGGCGGCACAGAACAAGGCCGACGAAGCACTCAAACTGCTCGACGGTGATGCTGACAAGGCATTTGTAGCCACTCGCGAAGAGCTCAAGGGCGACCTGTTGGTCCAATTGGGTCGTACCGACGAAGCCAATGCTGCGTACCAAAAAGCCAAGGCGGCGCTGTCTGATGAAGCAGCGGTCGGTGGCTTACAAATCAAGCTCGACGACTTGGCCAAAGGGGATGCGTGACGTGATCCGTTGGAAACATGCAGCATTGCTGGCTCTGGCCGTTCTGGCCGCGGGTTGCAGCAGCAACAGTAAAAAAGAACTGCCTCCGGCCGAGCTGACCAGCTTCAAGGAAGAAGTGGTCCTGCAAAAGCAATGGAGCCGCTCCATCGGTGACGGTCAGGGCGAAACCTACAACATGTTGGTACCGGCAATCGACGGTGACAACATTGTGGCCGCTGACGTGACCGGCGTGGTGATCTCCATGGATCGCATGAATGGCGACGTGAAGTGGAAGAAAGACCTCGAACTGCCCGTATCCGGCGCCGTCGGCGTGGGTTACGGCATGGTTATGCTCGGCACGCTCAAAGGCGAAGTCGTGGCGCTGGATTCCAGCACCGGTGAAGAGAAATGGCGCGCTCGCGTGACCAGTGAAGTCCTCGCACCGCCTGCCACCAACGGCGACATCGTCGTGGTGCAAACCCAGGACGACCGTGTGATCGGCCTCGACGCCAGCACCGGCGCACAGCGCTGGCTGTACGACAGCACCCCTGCGGTGCTGACCCTGCGCGGTACCAGTGGTCCGGTTGTGACCAATAATCTGGCCGTTGCAGGCCTGTCGACCGGTAAAGTGGTCGCCCTGAATACCCAGAACGGCGTGCCGATCTGGGAAACGCGTGTGGCCATCCCGCAAGGTCGTTCGGAACTGGATCGCGTCGTCGACATCGACGGTGGCTTGCTGCTGTCCGGCGAAACCCTCTACGTCGCTACCTACCAGGGCCGTGTCGCGGCACTGGACCTGCAAAGCGGCCGCGTCAACTGGCAGCGTGATGCTTCCAGCTACGCCGGTGTCGCCCAAGGGTTTGGCAGCGTCTACGTAAGTCTGTCGTCTGGCACCGTTGAAAGTGTCGACGAACGTTCTACCACTGCGCTGTGGAGCAACGACTCTCTGGCCCGCCGTCAACTGTCGGCACCGGAAGTGTTCTCCAGCTACGTAGCGGTAGGCGACTTCGAAGGTTACCTGCACCTGCTGAGCCAGGTGGACGGTCGTTTTGTGGGTCGCGAGCGCATCGACAGCGACGGCCTGCGTGCGCGTCCGCTGGTCGTGGGTAACATGCTTTATGTGTTTGGCAACAGCGGCAAGCTGGAAGCCCTGACCATCAAGTAAAGGTTTGACTATGCTTGGGGTAATCCCCAGGCGGCCCCGCTTCGGCGGGGCATGCTGCATCTGACGATGCTGCCCCGAGCACCAGCCGCTGCCTTGCAGCGGCTTTTGTATTTTCTGAAATAACGAAGTGGAGAGCCGCATGGTTCCCGTAATCGCCCTGGTGGGCCGACCTAACGTCGGCAAGTCCACCTTGTTCAACCGCCTGACCAGGACTCGCGACGCCATTGTCGGCGACTTGTCCGGTTTGACCCGTGATCGCCAATACGGTGAGGCAAAGTGGCAAGGGCGCTCCTACATTATTGTCGACACCGGTGGTATCTCCGGTGACGAGCATGGCATGGACGAAAAGATGGCCGAGCAGTCGCTGCTGGCCATTGAAGAAGCCGATGTCGTGTTGTTTCTCGTGGACGCCCGCGCGGGCTACACCGCTGCCGACCAGATGATCGGCGAGCACCTGCGCAAGCGCAACAAGCGTTCCTATGTGGTGGCCAACAAGATCGACAACATCGATCCTGAAATGGCCCGTGCCGAATTCAGTCCGATGGGCCTGGGCGACGCGATTCCGATCGCCGGTGCCCACGGTCGCGGCATCACCCAGATGTTGGAAATCGCCCTGCGCGACTTCCCTAGGGATGACGCCGAGGAAGAAGAGGGCGAAGAAGAGGTCGTCGCCGAAGGTGAGGAAGCCAAGCGCATTCCTGGCCCGAGCGAAAAAGATGGTATCAAGATCGCCATCATCGGCCGCCCCAACGTCGGCAAGTCGACCCTGGTCAACCGCATGCTCGGTGAAGACCGTGTCATCGTGTACGACGAGCCCGGCACCACCCGCGACAGTATCTACATCCCGTTCGAGCGTAACGACGAGAAGTACACGCTGATTGACACCGCCGGTGTGCGCAAGCGCGGCAAGATCCACGAGGAAGTTGAAAAGTTCTCCGTGGTGAAAACCCTGCAGGCGATCAAAGACGCCAACGTGGTGATCTTCGTGATGGACGCCCGCGAAGGCGTGGTGGACCACGACCTCAACCTGCTGGGCTTCGCCCTGGAAGCCGGTCGGGCCCTGGTAATCGCGATCAACAAGTGGGACGGCATGACGCCGAGCGAGCGCGATTTCGTCAAGATCGAGCTGCAGCGTCGCCTGTTCTTCGTTGAGTTCGCCGATATCCACTTTATCTCGGCACTGCACGGCACCGGCGTGGGCAACCTCTACGCGTCCGTACAGAACTCGTTCAAGTCCGCGGTGACCCGCTGGCCGACCAACCGTCTGACCCAGATCCTCGAAGACGCGGTAGGCGAGCACGCACCGCCGATGGTCAACAACCGCCGGATCAAACTGCGTTACGCCCACTTGGGTGGTGCCAACCCGCCGATTATCGTGATCCACGGTAATCAGATCGAGAAGGTGCCCAAGTCCTACGTGCGTTACCTGGAAAACACCTACCGCCGTGTCTTGAAGCTGGTCGGTACGCCGATCCGTATCGAGTTCAAGGGTGGCGAGAACCCATACGAAGGCAACAAGAACACACTGACTGACCGTCAGGTGAACAAGAAGCGTCGTTTGATGACTCACCACAAGAAGGCCGACAAGAAGCGCCGCGACAAGCGCTGATTCCGACCTCGCAAAAAGGGCTCTTTACGAGCCCTTTTTTGTGCGCGGTGGTTTGCGCCTTGACCCGATGCAATTGGCAGCTTAAAACTTGGGGCTCACCTGCAGGGGCCTCCGATGATCAACAGCAAGCTGCCAAATGTCGGCACGACCATTTTCACCACCATGTCGCAACTCGCTGCCGAGACCGGCGCGCTTAACCTGTCCCAGGGGTTCCCCGATTTTAATGGCCCACAGGGCTTGCTCGATGCCGTGGGCAAGCATGTTGCCAGCGGCCATAACCAATACGCGCCGATGACCGGCCTGCCTGCCCTGCGCCAACAAGTGGCGGCCAAGATCGCTCGTAGCTATGGCGCCACGGTCAGCCCCGACAGCGAAGTGACCATCACCCCAGGCGCCACTGCGGCAATCTTCTGCGCGATTCAGGCGGTGATTCGCAGCGGTGACGAAGTCATCGTATTCGACCCGTGCTACGACAGCTATGAGCCCTCGGTCGAGTTGGCCGGCGGTCGTTGTGTGCACGTGCAACTGAACCTGAAAAACTTCACCCTCGACTTTGAAAAGATCCAGGCGGCGTTGTCTGCGCGCACGCGCATGATCATCCTGAACACACCGCATAACCCCACCGGCGCACTGATCAGTCGCGCCGAGCTGGACCTGTTGGCGGCCTTGATCCGCGACCGTGATATCTACCTGGTCAGCGACGAGGTCTACGAACACCTGGTGTTTGATGGCGTGCCCCACGTCAGCGTGCTGGCCCACGAAGAGCTGTATCAACGTGCGTTCGTGGTCAGCTCCTTCGGTAAGACCTACCACGTCACCGGCTGGAAAACCGGCTACGTGGTCGCGCCCCCGGCCCTGACCGCCGAATTGCGTAAGGTGCATCAATATGTCAACTTCTGCGGCGTGACCCCGTTGCAGTACGCGTTGGCCGATTTCATGGCTGAGCACCCGGAACACGTCGAAGAATTACCGGCCTTTTACCAGGCCAAGCGCGACCTGTTCTGCGACCTGCTGACGCCGTCGCGTTTCAGCTTTAATCGGGTCACCGGTACTTACTTCCAACTGGTGGATTACTCAGCGATTCGCCCGGACCTGGATGACGTCGCTATGTCCTTGTGGATGACCCGCGAGCATGGGGTAGCAACAATCCCGGTTTCGGTGTTCTACCAGCACCCACCCCAAGGCCAGCGCCTGGTGCGCCTGTGCTTTGCCAAACGCGAGGAGACGCTGCAACAAGCAGCCGAAAAACTATGCGTGATCTGAATGCACTGCCTGACCTGAACATCGCCCTGGTCCAGACCGGCCTGGCCTGGCACGACCGCAAGGCCAACCTCGATCACTTCGAATTGCTGCTGGAGCAGGCCCGGGGCGCTGACCTGATCATCCTGCCAGAGATGTTCACTACCGGTTTTTCCATGGACTCGGCCACCCTGGCCGAACCGGAAAGTGGCCCGACCCATCGCTGGCTCCAGGCCCAGGCGGCGAAGTACAACGCGGTGATCACCGGGAGTGTGATTATCCAGGCGGCCGACGGCAGCCATCGCAACCGTCTGTTATGGGCGCGGCCGGATGGCGAGGTGCTACATTACGACAAGCGCCATCTGTTCCGCATGGCCGGCGAGCACAATCACTACACGCCCGGCGAGCGCCAGGTGCAGTTCGAGATAAAGGGCTGGCGTATTCGCCCATTGATTTGCTACGACCTGCGCTTTCCGGTGTGGAGCCGTGATGCCCAGGACACCGATCTGCTGCTGTACACCGCCAACTGGCCAGGGGCGCGACGCCAGCATTGGAACCGGTTGCTGCCGGCGCGTGCGATCGAGAACCTGTGTTATGTGGCGGCGGTGAATCGGGTGGGTACGGACGGCAAGGGCTTTGTCTATACCGGAGATAGCCAGGTGCTGGATTTCCAGGGTGAGAACCTGCTGAGTGCGGGGGAGGCTGACGGGGTGTTCCAGGTGTGCCTGGACGCGGCTGAGCTGGCGGCGTATCGCAGCAAGTTTCCGGCGAATCTGGATGCTGATAACTTTCAGTTTGTCTGACAGAGCGCTATCGCGGGCAAACCCACTCCCATATGTTGACCGCGTTTTCCCTGTAGGAACACGGTCAAAATGTGGGAGTGGGCTTGCCCGCGATGAGGCCCTGACACACAACACAACTCCAAAGCCCAACAAAAAGGCCCCTGAGTTCTCACCCAGGGGCCTTTTGCATGTCGGCGGAGTTACGCCGCTTTCGCTTCCACCTGGCTCAGCGAGCGGTTCAGGGCGCTGAACACCGCCTTGAAGCTGGCCGTGGTGATGTTTTCATCAATACCCACGCCATGCACCGGACGCTCGCCGTTCACTCGCAGCTCGATGTAGGCCGCGGCCTTGGCGTTGGTGCCGGAACCGATCGCGTGTTCGTTGTAGTCCATGATCTCCACGCCAATCGGCAGGCCGGCGACCAGGGCTTCCAGCGCACCGTTGCCCTTGCCGTGCCAGCGCAGGTTGGTTTCGCCTTGGCCTTTGCTCGAGACTTCCACTTCCACCGTGCTGTTGCCGTTTTCTTCCTGCAGGCGATGGCTGACCAGCGCATACGGCGTGTTGGCTTGCAGGTATTCACGCTGCAACAGCGCGTGAATCTGCGAAGCGCTCATCTCCAGGCCCACACGGTCGGTTTCGGCCTGTACCACTTGGCTGAACTCGATCTGCATGCGACGCGGCAAGCTGATGCCGTATTCCTGCTCCAGCAGGTAGGCGATGCCGCCTTTGCCCGACTGGCTGTTCACCCGAATCACGGCCTCGTAGCTGCGGCCGATGTCGGCCGGGTCGATCGGCAAGTACGGCACTTCCCACAGGGCGTCGGTTTTTTGCTGGGCGAAGCCCTTGCGGATCGCGTCCTGGTGGGAGCCAGAGAACGCGGTGTGTACCAGGTCGCCGACATACGGATGGCGCGGATGCACCTGGATCTGGTTGCACTCCTCGACCACTTTGCGCACGCCGTCGATGTCGGAGAAGTCCAGCTCAGGGTGCACGCCCTGGGTATAGAGGTTCAACGCCACGGTGACCAGGTCGACGTTACCGGTACGCTCGCCGTTGCCGAACAGGCAGCCTTCGACACGGTCGGCGCCTGCCATCAGGCCCAGCTCGGTGGCGGCTACGCCGGTGCCACGGTCGTTGTGGGTGTGCAGGCTGATGATCACGCTGTCACGACGGTTGATATGACGACCGAACCACTCGATCTGGTCGGCATAGATGTTCGGCGTGGCGCATTCAACGGTGGCCGGCAGGTTGAGGATCATCTTGTGCTCAGGCGTCGGGTTCCACACCTCGATCACCGCGTCACACACTTCCTTGGCGAACTCCAATTCAGTGGCGCTGAAGGTCTCTGGCGAGTATTCGAACGTCCACTGGGTGTCTGGCTGCTGGGCGGCGTATTTGACGAACAGCTTGGCCGCGTTGACCGCGATGGCCTTGACCCCGTCCTTGTCCTGGTTGAACACGATGCGGCGGAAGGACGGCGAGGTGGCGTTGTACAGGTGGACGATGGCTTTTTTCGCGCCGCGCAGGGATTCGAAGGTGCGCTCGATCAAGTCTTCGCGGCCCTGGGTCAGCACCTGGATGGTGGTGTCCTCGGGGATGTGGTTGCCTTCGATCAGGGTGCGCACGAAGTCGAAGTCGGTTTGCGAAGCGGCCGGGAACGAGGCTTCGATTTCCTTCACGCCGACGGCGACCAAGGTCTTCCAGAAGCGCAGCTTTTTGACTGCATCCATGGGTTCGATCAGCGACTGGTTGCCATCACGTAGGTCGGAGCTGCACCAGATCGGCGCGCTGGTGATGGTTTTCGACGGCCAGGTGCGGTCCGGGATATCGATGGTTGGAAACGCGCGGTACTTCGAAGACGGGTCTTTGAGCATGCTCATCGGGAAATCCTTTGTAGTAGGGGCCGAAAAAAGGCGGCCTGCCGTGGAACTGTTATTGGGGATAAAGCGGGAGACGAGGCAGATCGATTCAGCCTGGCAGTCGTGCGCTGACAAGGCACAGGCTGCGGTGCTGACGGAGCAGAATGAGGGTGTGAGAAGTTTTCATAAGCTCAACCCTAACCCCAGAGGTGAAAGATGGCAAGTAGTGCGGAAAAATTGAGAGAAGTTCTTCTCTGTGCGTAGGAAACGAGATTTTATGCTTAGTAAATGGTTGTTGGCTTGCTTAAATTGCGCAGCCTTTGTTGGCCGCGCAATCGGGCCATTCAAGGTTGGAACGCGCCGATAAAGATCGCCGGATCTACCCGTGCATCGTTCAGGCTGACATTCCAGTGCATATGCGGCCCGGTCGCGCGGCCCGTCGCGCCGACCTTGCCCACCACTGCGCCGCGTGCCAGTGGCTGGCCCACGCTGACGTCGATCTTCGACATATGGCAGAACATGCTGATAAAGCCCTGGCCGTGGTCGACGAACACCGTGTTGCCGTTGAAGAAGTAGTTGCCGACCAGGATCACCTTGCCCGCCGCTGGGGTCTTGATCGGCGTGCCGGCCGGGACGGCGAAATCCAGGCCTGAATGCGGATTGCGTTCTTCGCCGTTGAAGAAACGACGCACGCCGAACTTGCTCGACAGCGGGCCGTTGACCGGTTTGTCCAGCACCAGGTTGCTTGGCTGGTTAGGGCTGAAACTGCGGTAAGCCTTGATCTGTACCGCCAGCTCCGCCTCGATGCGTTTGAGCTGCGCCGGGGCGGGGTTGACCTGGCTTTTGTTTTTCAGGGTGATGCGCTGTTCCGGGTACTGCTTGTAACCGACGATAAACGGCAGGTTGCGCCCACCGCTGCTGATGCGTTCGTTGCCCGGTTTGACCGTCAGCGGAATACCGACAATCGCCAGCCAGTTGGCCTGCTCCTTCACCACCAGGAGCGGCTTGCCCTGGTAGGTGGCTTTTGGTGCGGCGGCCGAGGAGCCCAGGTCGACGACTGCAACACCGCCAGGCACCGGCTTGTTCAAGGTCCGGGAGATGTAGCTGTCGGCGTGGGCGTTGACGGTCAGGCACAGCAGCATCAACAGGCTAAATAGACGTGGCATCGATCAATCCAATAACGAAAGGGTGACGGGTGTCAGATGGTTGTCTTCCACCCGCACTTGCAATTGGCCTTCACCGAGACGCGCGGTCAGGCGCTGGCCGGTGTAGGTCTGCGCGGCATTGCGAATCGCCTGGCCGCGTTCGTCGAGCAGGATGCTGTAGCCACGGCCGAGGGTCGCCAGCGGGCTGACCACTTGCAGCGTCTGCACCTGGCTTTGCAGTTGCAGGCGGCGCGCCTTGAGGCCCTCGCGCATGGCGCGGGGCAGGCGCTCGGCGAGGCTGTCCAGGCGTTGGCGTAGCAAGGCCAATTGGCGGCCGGGGTGTTGGCCGGCGAGGCGCGTTTCCAGGCGGATCAAGCGTTCGCGGCGGGTATTGAGGCTGCGTTCGAAGGCGCGGCGCAGGCGCATGTCCAAGTCATCCAGGCGTTGGGCCTGCTGGCGCAGACGTTCGCCGGGATGGCGCAGGCGGCGCGCCATGCCTTCGAGACGCAGGCGGTCGTGGGTCAGCCGGTTGCGCATCAGCAGCACCAGGCGACGGTGCAGGCTGTCGACCTGGCGCACCAGGCTGCTGGAGTCCGGGGCCAGCAGTTCTGCAGCGGCAGACGGCGTAGGCGCGCGCACGTCGGCGACAAAGTCGCTGATCGACACATCGGTCTCATGGCCGACGGCGCTGACGATCGGCGTCACGCAAGCATCCACCGCGCGGGCCACGGCTTCTTCGTTGAAGCACCAGAGGTCTTCCAGCGAGCCGCCGCCACGGGCCAGGATCAACGCGTCAAAGCCCCGCGCGTCGGCCAGCTTCAGCGCGCGCACAATCTGCGCCACCGCTTCGCGGCCTTGTACGGCCGTGGGGATGAGGGTGAGTTGCACCTGCGGCGCACGGCGGCGGAACACGCTGATGATGTCGCGGATCACCGCGCCGGTCGGCGAACTGATAATGCCGATGCGCTGCGGATGGGCCGGCAGTGCCACCTTGCGTTCGGCGCTGAACAGGCCTTCGGCACTGAGCTTTTCCTTCAACGCATCGAAGGCCAGGCGCAGCGCACCATCCCCCGCGGGCTCGACGGTATCGAGGATCAGTTGGTAGTCGCCACGGCCCTCGAACAGCGAGACCTTGCCGCGTACCTTCACCGCCAGGCCATCTTTCAAGGCCTGGCGCACCCGTGCGGCGTTCTGCCGGAACAGTGCGCAACGCACTTGGGCGCCGCTGTCCTTGAGGGTGAAATACACATGGCCGGAAGCCGGGCGGGCGAGGTTGGAGATCTCGCCTTCGACCCAGATATTGGTGAACACGTCTTCCAGCAACACCCGCGCACGGCCGTTGAGTTGGCTGACAGTCAGGACCTCGCGGTCCAGGCCCAAGCGGGCGAACGGGTCTTTAATCATGGAAAGAGATCTTTAGTCATGGGCGGCAGTTTATAGGCATTCGCGCAAGGTTTGACAGAATTGCTCCACCAACGCGCTGGGTGCGTGCGGGCAGGCCAGGGCCACGGTACTCAAACAGTCGGGGTCGGCCAGGGGCAGAAAATGCACAGCGGCCGGGGCAATGTCCTGCATCGATTTTGGTAGCAAGGCAATGCCGAAGCCGGCCTGGATCAACTGCAACTGTGTGGTCTTGCGCGACATGACCCGCGCAGGCTTGGGGAAAAATCCGGCACGCATGCACAACTCGGCCGACAGATAGCTCAGCCCGCCGCGCTGGGGATGTGGGACCGAGATAAACGCTTCGTCCCTGAGTTGCGCCCATTCGACCGGCGCCTGGCTGCGCGCTAACGGGTGGTTCGGCGGCACCGCCAGCAGTAGCTGCTCACTGTATAAAGGCACTACATGCACGCCTTCGCGCTGGCGCAGCACTGGCAGGCGCAGCAGGCCGACTTCCAGGCGACCGTCGGCGATTTCTTCCAGTTGGGCTTCGGAAGACAGTTTGGCGATATCCATCGATACGCCGGGGCAACGCTCCAGCCAGGTGCTGATGCCGCGCAACAACGGGCCGCTCATCGGCACGGTGCTCGAATGGCTCAGGCGCAGGGTGCCGACTTGGCCGTTACCCACTTGTGTCGCCATCTCGCTGGCCTTGTGCAGTTCACTCAGCAGGTTGCGTGCCCTGGGATAAAAGGCTTCACCGGCGGCCGTCAACCGAGGCTGGCGCGCGGTGCGTTCGAACAACGGGGTGTGCAGTTGGTTTTCCAGCGCTTTGATCTGCCGGCTCAGCGCCGACTGCGCGACAAACAGGCGCTCGGCGGCGGCGCTGAAGCTGCCGCTGTCGGCGATTTCGACGAAGTAGCGCAGTTGGCGGGTGGAAATCAAGACTCATGCCTTTTCGAGATGGGTAGAGGGCTTTGAAGATATTAGTCGCAAGTCTCACCGATGGCTAAAGTGATGGACATCTCTTTCAAGGAATTACCCATGAGCCCGGTTGAGCTGATGAGTCAGTGGTCGTTTGGCGGTATGGATTGGCTGGTGATCGGCCTGGGCATTGTCGTGGCCTACATCGTGTTTGGTATCGCCGGGTTCGGTACGGCACTGGTGGCGGGGCCGATCCTGCTGGTGTTCATGCCGCTGTCGAAGATCATCCCGCTGCTGGTGCTGCTGGACTTTGTTGCTGCCTTCGGCAACCTGCTGCAATCGCGGCGGGATGTGAACAAGCCGGAGCTGTTGCGACTGCTGCCGTGCATGGCGATCGGTTGCACCTTGGGCGTGGTGTTTTTGCTCAACCTGCATTCGGATCTGTTGCTGCTGTTGATGGGCCTGTTTATCAGCGCCTATGCGATTTACAGCTTGGCGGTGAAGGCTCGGCCGGCGCAACTGGCGGCGGGCTGGGCGATTCCCATGGGCACCGTCGGCGGCTTGTTCGGTGCGTTGTTCGGCAGTGGCGGCTTTTTATATGCGATCTACCTGAGCAGTCGTTTGCCCAAGGACGCCGCGCGCGCCACGCAAAGCGCGTTGATCAGTTGCAGCACCGTGGTGCGCCTCAGCCTGTTCCTGATCGCCGGGGTGTATGCCGACATGCCGCTGTTGCTGCTGGCGGTTTGCCTGTTGCCGGCGATGGCCCTGGGATTGTGGTGCGGGCGCAGGCTGACGCTGCGCATGTCCCGTGAGGCGTTTGTGCGATTGGTGACGTGGCTGGTGCTGGCCAGTGGCATTGCATTGATTGGGCGGTACTTGAGTACTTGACCTGATTTATTCAGGGATTAAGCTGCCAGCCTTCAGGGCCTCTTCGCGAGCAAGCCCGCTCCCACAGTTGACCGCATTTATCCTGCAGGATCGCGGTCGAATGGTGGGAGCGGGCTTGCTCGCGAAGGCGCCAGACGCTACACCGCAGGACTCTCAGGCCCCATGAACTCCCAAAGCATCCTTGTCCCGAAAATCTCCACCTTGCCTGTCCACGAACCCCGCGCCCGGGCGGTCGTGCGCTGGCTGGTGCGCAAGAACATCATCAAGGAAGAGCTGACCACGTGCGGACGCACCGGTAATCGCATGGCTTACGCCCTGGCGGATGGCGCCCGCGCCGTGGTACTGCACCCCGAGGCGCTGCCGTTCAACGAGCCGGTCAATGGCCTGGAAATCATCTACAAGCGTTGCATCTATACACCGGCCAAAGGCTTTCTCGAAGAAGCCGGCTGCCCGGAATGCCTCAAGGAAGTCGGCGAGGCGCTGTTCGACAGCCTGGAAGACTGGATGCCAGGCCACACCGACAACTTCACCTGCCCGCTGTGTGGGCATGAGGATGACATCAACGGCTTTCTGTTCCTGCAGGAATGCGGGTTTTCCAACCTCGGATTCATCTTCAACAACTGGGCCGAGGCGGGTTTCAAGCAGAGCTTTATCGACGAATTTGCTGATTGGTTGGACCAGAAGATCAGTTGGGTCAAAGTCGAGCTTTAATCCATCTATCAGTATTACCAAGTTTGTCAGAGTTTTACGTTGAGACCTGAGGGGTGTCTGAGTATAATGGCGCGCTTCCATTTTCCCGCTCGGGAGCCCCCGCGATGCTGCGTATCAGCCAAGAAGCTCTGACATTCGACGACATTCTCTTAGTGCCCGGTTATTCCGAGGTGCTTCCTAACGAAGTCAGTCTCAAGACCCGCCTAACCCGTGGCATCGAGCTGAATATTCCCCTGGTTTCCGCTGCCATGGATACCGTCACTGAAGCCCGTCTGGCCATCGCTATGGCTCAGGAAGGCGGCATTGGCATCATCCACAAGAACATGACCATCGAGCAGCAAGCTGCCGAAGTGCGCAAGGTCAAGCGTTACGAAGCCGGTGTGGTCAAGGACCCGATCACCATCGAAGCTGACGCCACCGTGCGTGAACTGTTCGAACTGACCCGCCTGCACAATATCTCCGGCGTTCCGGTGCTGCACAATGGCGACCTGGTCGGCATCGTCACCTCCCGTGACGTGCGTTTTGAGAACCGTCTTGAAGTCACCGTCCGCGAAGTGATGACGCCTAAAGAGCGTCTGGTCACGGTCAAGGAAGGCGCTGACAAGAACGACGTGCGCGAACTGTTGCACAAGCACCGCATCGAGCGCGTGCTGATCGTCGACGACAAATTTGCCCTCAAGGGCATGATGACCGTCAACGATATCGAAAAAGCCAAGGCTTACCCGCTGGCCAGCAAGGATGACCAAGGTCGTCTGCGCGTCGGCGCGGCAGTCGGCACCGGTAAAGACACCGGTGATCGCGTGGCGGCCCTGGTCGCTGCCGGCGTGGACGTGGTGGTGGTCGACACCGCCCACGGTCACTCCAAGGGCGTGATCGACCGCGTTCGTTGGGTCAAACAGAATTTCCCTGAAGTCCAGGTGATCGGCGGCAACATCGCCACCGGCGCTGCCGCCAAGGCCCTGGCCGACGCGGGCGCGGATGCGGTCAAGGTCGGTATCGGCCCTGGCTCGATCTGCACCACGCGTATCGTCGCGGGTGTGGGCGTGCCACAAATCAGCGCCATCGCCAACGTCGCCGAGGCCCTCGAAGGCACGGGCGTTCCGTTGATCGCCGACGGCGGTATCCGTTTCTCCGGTGACCTGTCCAAAGCCATCGTCGCCGGTGCTTCCTGCGTAATGATGGGTTCGATGTTCGCCGGTACTGAAGAAGCCCCGGGCGAGATCGAACTGTTCCAGGGCCGTTCGTACAAGGCCTACCGCGGCATGGGTTCGCTGGGCGCCATGTCCCAGGCGCAAGGCTCTTCCGACCGTTACTTCCAGGACTCCTCGGCAGGCGCCGAGAAACTCGTTCCGGAAGGCATCGAAGGCCGTGTGCCGTACAAAGGCACCCTGAGCGCGATCATCCATCAACTGATGGGCGGCCTGCGTTCCTCGATGGGCTACACCGGTAGCGCCGACATCGAAGAAATGCGCACCAAGCCAGAGTTCGTGCGGATCACCGGCGCCGGTATGGCCGAATCCCACGTCCATGACGTGCAGATCACCAAGGAAGCGCCGAACTACCGCGTAGGTTGAGGCTTCCAGCATAAAGTTAAGTAACCGGGGCTGTCTTATGCAGCCCCGAGTTGTTTCTGATTCATTAGACGAGACTGATCTCATGGCCCTCGACATTCACGCCCACCGTATCCTGATCCTCGATTTCGGTTCCCAGTACACCCAACTGATCGCCCGTCGCGTGCGTGAAATCGGCGTGTACTGCGAACTGCATCCGTTCGACATGGACGACGAAGCGATCCGCGAATTCGCACCGAAAGGCGTCATCCTTGCCGGCGGCCCCGAGTCTGTACACGAAGCCAACAGCCCGCGCTGCCCGCAAGCCGTATTCGACCTGGGCGTGCCGGTGTTTGGTATCTGCTATGGCATGCAAACCATGGCCGAGCAATTGGGCGGCAAGGTTGAAGGTTCCGAGCTGCGTGAATTCGGTTATGCGCGTGTCGACGTGGTCGGCAAGAGCCGCCTGTTGGACGGCATTGAAGACCATGTCGACGCCGACGGCCTGTTCGGCCTCGATGTGTGGATGAGCCACGGTGACAAAGTCACCAAGATGCCGGAAGACTTCCACATCCTGGCCAGCACCCCGAGCTGCCCGATCGCCGGTATGTTCAACGATGAGCGTGGTTACTACGGCGTGCAGTTCCACCCGGAAGTGACCCACACCAAGCAGGGCGGTCGCATCCTGTCGCGTTTCATCCTCGATATCTGCGCGTGTGAAGCCCTGTGGACCCCGTCGAAAATCGCAGAAGACGCGATCGCCAACGTGCGTGCCCAGGTCGGCACCGACAATGTGCTGCTCGGCCTGTCCGGCGGCGTCGACTCCTCCGTGGTAGCCGCGCTGCTGCACAAGGCCATTGGCGACCAGCTGACCTGCGTATTCGTCGACAACGGCCTGCTGCGCCTGCACGAAGGCGAGCAAGTGATGGCCATGTTCGCCGAGAACATGGGCGTCAAGGTGATCCGCGCCAACGCCGAGGAGCAGTTCCTCAACAACCTGGCCGGCGAGTCCGACCCGGAGAAAAAGCGCAAGATCATCGGCCGCACCTTCATCGACGTATTCGATGCCCAGTCCAACAAACTGGACAACATCAAGTACCTCGCCCAGGGCACCATCTACCCCGACGTGATCGAGTCGGCCGGCGCCAAGAGCGGCAAGGCCCACGTGATCAAGTCCCACCACAACGTAGGTGGCCTGCCCGAGGAAATGAACCTCAAGCTGGTCGAACCGCTGCGCGAACTGTTCAAGGACGAAGTCCGCCGTCTCGGCCTGGAACTGGGCCTGCCCTACGACATGGTCTACCGTCACCCATTCCCGGGCCCGGGCCTGGGCGTGCGCATCCTCGGTGAAGTGAAGAAGGAATACGCCGACCTGCTGCGTCGCGCCGACCACATCTTCATCGAAGAACTGCACAAGGCCGACTGGTATCACAAAGTCAGCCAGGCGTTCGTGGTGTTCCAGCCGGTGAAATCGGTAGGCGTGGTCGGCGACGGCCGTCGTTACGCGTGGGTCGTGGCCCTGCGTGCGGTGGAAACCATCGACTTCATGACCGCCCGTTGGGCACACCTGCCCTACGAACTTCTGGAAACCGTCAGCGGCCGTATCATCAATGAAATCGAAGGCATTTCGCGCGTGACGTATGACGTGTCGAGCAAGCCGCCGGCGACGATTGAGTGGGAATGATCCTGCCCTAGCAGATAAATGCTGAACAACAAAACCCCGGCCATGTGCCGGGGTTTTGTGTTTCTGGAATAGGGAAGATCAACGCCCTCATCGCCGCGCGATATCCGAAAAGTAAAACTTATCCAATGTGTGCCGCGACTCGGTGTACTCGAACTGCCGCCCGTCCTGCAAAAACGTCTGGTTGCTCACCACGATCACATGGCTTTGACCCTCGAGGTCGAGGTGCGCCTGGTCGTCTTTGCCGCGGGGCAGGGCTTCGATGGTGCGTTGGGCGTAGCTGATCTGTAACTGCAACGTCTGCTCGATGAAGGCGTAGATCGATTGCTCGGCGATGTCGCGGTCCAGGCCGGGGATCAGGTCGGCGACGAAGTGGTTGATGTCGAGGATCACCCGTTTGCCGCCGATGCGCCGCACCCGTTTGATGCGGGTGATCAGGCTGCCGGGTTCGGCCTCGATGTGCTGCAGCAGTGAACCTTCCAGCGGGAACTGGGTGAATTCGACGACGTCGGTGCATACGTCATCGCCCAGGTCGGCGTGGGTTTCGTGGAAACTGACGATGCCGCCCAGTTGGAACTCGATAGGGTTGGGCGACAACACAAACGTGCCCTTGCCGTGGATTTTTTGCGCAAACCCACGTTCCTGCAACTGCTCGATGGCCCGCCGCACGGTGCCACGACTGGCCTGGTAGGCATCCATCAGTTCGGTTTCAGAGGGAAGACGGGTGCCGCGTTGCAGGCGTTCAGTGGTGATATTGGCAAGCAGATCGGTATAGATCTGGTTGTATTTGCTCATGGGGATGGCTCTGTGCCGCGTTTGCGTTCAAGGCAGGAACCTTAGTGGCACGGCTGGGGTTTGTCCATTGGGCCCGTGGATATCTGTGGCCTGCGGGACGGCGAGGCCTACAAAAAATAAACAACATGTAACTCGTACAGACGAGTTGTTGCTTTAACTCGTCTGTACGAGTACTTTTGCCTTCGGCGTGCTGCCAATGACTGCCCTCAAATAAAAAAATCAAAGTGGAAACCAAGCATGAGCCACGACTATTCGAACATCGCCCGCGAGATTCTCGAGAACCTCGGGGGCCGCGACAACCTTGAGCAAGCTGCCCATTGCGTGACCCGCCTGCGCCTGGCGCTCAAGGACCCGAGCCTGGTCAACGGCAGTGCGTTGAACCAGGTCGACCTGGTCAAGGGTTCGTTCTTTACCGGTGGCCTGTTCCAGGTGGTGATCGGCCCCGGCGAAGTGGAAAAGGTCTACGCCGCCCTGCGCGAACAGACCGGCCTCGCCGCCGCCACTATCGCCGACGTCAAGAAGAAGGGCGCCGACAAGACCAACGCCATGCAGCGCCTGGTGCGGGTGTTCTCCGATGTATTCATGCCGATCCTGCCCGCGCTGATCATCGCCGGCCTGTTGATGGGCGTGAACAACCTGATGGGCGCCAAGGGCATGTTCATCGAAGGCAAGACGCTGCTGGAGGCCTACCCGAACCTGGATGGCCTGTGGAGCCTGATCAACCTGATGGCCAACACCTCGTTCGTGTTCCTGCCGGCGCTGGTGGGCTGGTCGGCAGCCAAGCGTTTTGGCGGCAGTGAAATCCTCGGCATTGTGCTCGGCCTGATGCTGGTCCACCCGGACCTGCTCAACGCCTGGAACTACGGCAAGGCGGTGGCCGGTCTCGATGGTCAGAGCCTGCCGTACTTCGACATTTTCGGCTGGTTCAAGATCGAGAAAGTCGGCTACCAGGGGCAGATCCTGCCGATCCTGATGGCGGCCTATGTGATGAGCGTCATCGAGAAATGGCTGCGTGCGCGGGTACCGAATGCCATTCAACTGCTGGTCGTGCCGATCACCACGATCGTCGTCACCGGCGTACTCGCGCTGGCGATCATCGGCCCGGTGACCCGTCACCTCGGCATCCTGATCACCGAAGGCGTGGTCACCCTGTTTGACCTGGCGCCAATGCTCGGCGGGGCGATTTTCGGCCTGCTGTATGCGCCGCTGGTGATCACCGGCATGCACCACATGTTCCTGGCGGTGGACCTGCAACTGATCTCCACCCAGGGCGGCACATTTATCTGGCCGATGATCGTCATGTCCAACCTGGCCCAGGGCAGCGCCGCGTTGGCGGTGTTCTACATGACCCGCAATGCGCGGGACAAAAGCATGGCCTCGACTTCCGCTATCTCGGCGTATTTCGGCATCACTGAGCCGGCGATGTTCGGGGTGAACCTGCGCTTCAAGTTTCCATTTTATGCCGCGTTGCTGGGGTCGGCACTGGGCAGCATTTTCCTCTCGCTGAACAAGGTGCAGGCCTCGGCCATCGGGGTCGGTGGCTTGCCTGGGTTTATCTCGATCGTGCCGCATGCGATCCCGATGTTTGTGATCGGGATGGTCATCGCGATGGTCGTGCCGTTTGTTCTGACCTGTGCATTGAGCATGAAGATTGTCCGGCCTGGGTATCGCGTTGCCTGAATTACCGCCTTCGCGAGCAAGCCCGCTCCCACAGTTGAAATGCGTTCCCCCTGTGGGAGGGGGCTTGCTCCCGATGAGGCCGAGCGGCTGGTACAAAATTTTACTGAAGGAACCCCCATGCAAAACTGGCAACACTCGGTGATCTACCAGATCTACCCCAAGAGCTTTCACAGCCACGCGGGTAACGCCACCGGAGACCTGCTGGGTATCGTGGACAAACTCGACTACCTGCAATGGCTGGGCGTCGACTGCCTGTGGATCACCCCGTTCCTGCGCTCGCCGCAGCGCGACAACGGCTACGACATCAGCGACTACTACGCCATCGACCCGAGCTACGGGACCATGGCCGATTGCGACCGGCTGATCAGCGAAGCGGCCACGCGCGGCATCAAGCTGATGCTCGATATCGTGGTCAACCACACCTCCATCGAGCACGAGTGGTTCCAGCAGGCGCGCAGCAGCCTCGACAACCCGTACCGCGACTTCTATATCTGGCGCGACCAGCCGAACAACTGGGAATCCAAGTTCGGCGGTTCGGCCTGGGAATACGAAGCGCAAACCGGCCAGTACTTCCTGCACCTGTTCGACCACACCCAGGCCGACCTGAATTGGGACAACCCCAAGGTGCGCGCCGAGGTGTTCAAGCTGATGCGCTTCTGGCGCGACAAAGGTGTGGGCGGTTTCCGCCTGGACGTGATCAACCTGATCTCCAAACCCGCCGACTTCCCCGAAGACGCCAGTGACGGCCGCCGTTTCTACACCGACGGTCCGAACGTGCACGAATACCTGCAGGAAATGCACCGCGAAGTCTTCGCAGGCCATGCCCTGATCAACGTCGGCGAGATGTCGTCCACCAGCCTGGAACACTGCATCCGCTACTCGCGGCCGGAGTCGAAAGAGCTGTCGATGACTTTCAACTTCCACCACCTGAAAGTTGACTACCCGAACCTGCAGAAGTGGGTGAAGGCCGACTTCGATTTCCTGCAGCTCAAGCAGATCTTTTCCGACTGGCAACTGGGTATGCAGGCCGGCGGCGGTTGGAACGCGCTGTTCTGGTGTAACCACGACCAGCCACGGGTGGTCTCGCGCTTTGGGGATGACGGTGAGCATCGTGTGGTCTCGGCCAAGATGCTCGCCACGGCGCTGCACTTCCTGCAGGGCACGCCGTATGTGTATCAGGGCGAAGAGTTGGGTATGACCAATCCGGGCTTCGACAAGATCGAACAGTACCGCGATGTCGAAACCCTCAACATCTACCGCCTCAAACGTGATGCCGGTGAGTCCGAGGCGTCGAGCATGGCGGCGATCATGCAGAAGTCGCGGGACAACGGGCGCACGCCGATGCAGTGGAATGCCTGCAAGCATGCCGGTTTCAGTAGCGCTGAACCGTGGATCGGCATCCCGGCCAATGCGGCGCAGATCAACGTCGACAGCCAACGGGATGACCCGGATTCGGTGCTGCATCACTACCGCAGCCTGATCGCCTTGCGTCGCCAGGAGCCGCTGATTCAAGACGGCGTTTATCGCGAATTGTTGCAGGACCATCTCCAGGTTTGGGCCTACCTACGCGAAGGCCATGGCGAGCGCCTGCTGGTGCTGAACAACTTCTACGGCAAACCCTGCGAAATCCAGCTGCCCGACAACGTCCTCAACGCAACGACGCGGCAGCGCCTGCTGATCAGCAACTACCCCGATTGCCAGGCAAGCGCGGGCACGCTGGCGTTACGGCCTTACGAATCCTTCGTGCTGCACCTCAAGGACTGATGCCTGGAGCGTTGTAGCAACGGTCGAGCGCGACGCTAAGCAGGAGATTAATTCCCCGTGTGGGGGCACCGGGCGCTTCACAAAAACATAATAAAAATATCGGAGTACTGCATGAAAAAAACAATAAAGCTGGGCCTCGTGGCGTCGTGTCTGAGCTTGCCGTTCGGCGCTCAGGCCCTGGAGTTTGCCGGTTACTTGCGCAGCGGCGCGGGGACTTCAACCGGCAGTGGCAAGCAGCAGTGTTTCCAACTGCCGGGCGCGCAAACCAAATACCGTTTGGGCAACGAATGTGAACAATACGGCGAACTGGAGCTGCGCCAGGACCTGCTGACCCTCGACGACGGCTCCGTGCTCAGCGTCGACGCCATGGCTTCTCTCTACAACAAGTACGACCGCGCGCTTAAATTCCAGGGCGAAGACAACGGCTCGGCGCGCATGCCGCAGATGTATGCGCAGTGGTCCAACCTGCCCAGCCTCAACGGCGGCTCGCTGTGGGCGGGGCGGCGCTACTACAAACGTAACGACATCCATATCTCCGACTTCTACTACTGGAACCAGAGCGCCACGGGCGGTGGCATCGAGGACGTGCTGATTGGCGACCTGAAATACAGCTACGCGCTTTCGCGCAAGGACAACCTGTACCAGAAGGAATATGCCACCCGTCACGATTTCAACGTGGCCGGCTTCAAGACCAACCCCGGCGGCAAGCTGGAACTGGGCTTGAGCTACATCGAAAAAGCCGGCGGGCGTGACGCCAACAGCGGTTGGGCGCTGACCGCGCAACATGTGCAAACACCGTTCCTCGGCGGCAAGAACAAGTTCGCCCTGCAGTACGGCGAAGGCCCCGGCACCGGCCTCGGCTACACCGGCAATACCGCCCTGGATAGCAGCAGCAAAAGCTACCGCGCCGTGGAGTTCTTCGACTGGCAACTCACCCCTCGTTTCGGTGGGCAGATCGAGGCGGTGTACCAGAAAGATATTCGCCCCGGCAGCCAGGACCAGACCTGGATGTCCATCGGTGTGCGTCCGGCATATGCGATCAGTGAACAGTTCAAACTGGTCACCGAGCTTGGCCATGATCAGGTCGACGCTACCGGCGGTACACGCAAGCTGAGCAAATTCACCTTCGCCCCGACCTGGTCGCCCAAGGGCCCGGATTTCTGGGCGCGCCCGGAAGTGCGTCTGTACTACACCTATGCGACTTGGAACGAAGCGGCCAAGCGCGCGGCGAATGAGCTGGCGGCTGGGTCGGCGTTGTCCGACACCGGCGCCTACGGCACTGCGCGGCATGGCTCGAACATCGGTGTGCAAGTCGAGTACTGGTGGAAGTGAATTTTCGGCGGTAGACAGGCTTAAATGTGGGAGGGGGCAAGCTCCTCCCACATTTGATCTTCGTCACCTCGGGATTTGTATCCACCCAATGATTTTTACAGAACAAAACAGCAGGTGACGTCATGACCGCAACTCAACCCCTGGAATTGCTTGCGCCCTTGTCGGGTGTGCTGCTGGCACTGGACAAGGTCCCCGACCCGGTGTTCTCCAGCCGCCTGATCGGCGACGGCCTGTGCATCGATCCCACCTCGCCGACCCTCTGCGCGCCATTGACCGGAGTGATCAGCAATATCCAGGAGAGTGGCCATGCGGTGAGCATTACCGACGACAACGGCGTCCAGGTGCTGCTGCATATCGGCCTGGACACCGTGAACCTGGCGGGCAAGGGCTTCAGCCGATTGGTCGAGGAAGGCCAGCGGGTGGTGGCCGGGCAGCCGCTGATCGAGTTCGACGCCGACTACGTTGCGCTCAACGCCCGCAGCCTGCTGACCTTGATGCTAGTGGTCAGCGGCGAGCCGTTTGCGCTACTGGCGCCGGCCAGCGGCCTGGTCGCGGTGGGCCAGCCGCTGTTGCGCCTGTCTCCAGGTGAGGCGGCAGAAACAGTGGACGAGGAGGGCGATGCGCTGTTCTCCAAGCCGCTGACGTTGCCCAATACCAACGGTTTGCACGCCCGCCCGGCGGCGGTGTTTGCCCAGGCGGCGAAGGGGTTCAATGCCAGCATCTATTTGCACAAGCAAATCCAGAGTGCCAACGCCAAGTCGCTGGTGGCGATCATGGCGCTGCAAACCGTGCAGGGCGACACCTTGCAGGTGAGCGCGGCGGGAGCGGATGCCAGCGCGGCGATCAAGGCCTTGGTGGCGCTGTTGGCCGAGGGGTGCGGCGAGACGATCGCGACGCTGGTCGAGGAGGCTGCGCCGCTTGCGTCTGTGTCATCCGCGAGGGTGTTTCGGGGCGTGTGTGCGTCGCCGGGCTCGGCGTTTGGTCAGGTGGTCCAGGTGGCGGAGCCGGCGCTGAGCATTCCCGAAGCGGGGGGCGGCGAAGCACTCGAACGCGCGGCGTTGGGGCGTGGCTTGCTGGCTGCAACCGAGGCCTTGCAAGCGCTGCAGGCCAAGGCGGTCGGCAGTGCCCAGGCGCAGATCTTCCGTGCCCATCAGGAACTGCTCGAAGACCCGACCCTGCTGGAGCACGCCCACTGCCTGCTAGCCGAGGGCAAAAGCGCCGCCTTTGCCTGGAACAACGCCACGCTCGCCACCGCCAAACTGTTCCAGGGCCTGGGCAATGCCCTGCTCGCCGAACGTGCGGCGGACTTGGCCGACGTCGGCCAGCGCGTGCTGAAACTGCTTCTCGGCATTCAGGATCGCGCATGGGAACTGCCTGAACGCGCGATCCTGATCGCTGAGCAACTGACGCCGTCGCAAACCGCCAGCCTCGATACGCACAAGGTGCTCGGGTTTGTCACCGTCGGCGGCGGCGCGACCAGCCACGTCGCGATCCTTGCTCGTGCGCTGGGGCTGCCGGCGATTTGCGGGGTGCCGCCGCAGGTGTTGGCGCTGGCCAATGGTCAACAGGTGCTGCTGGATGCCGACAAGGGCGAGCTGCACCTGAACCCGGACCTGGCCGAGATAGAGCAATTGCAGGCCACTCGCCGGGAGCAAGTGCTGCGGCACCAACGCGACGTCGCGCAGGCGTGCCTGGCGGCCATCACCCGCGACGGTCATCATGTCGAAGTCACGGCCAACGTCGCGTCGCTTCAGGAGGTCGAGCAATCCCTGAGCCTGGGCGGCGAAGGCGTGGGCCTGCTGCGTTCGGAGTTCCTCTACCTGGACCGCCATCGCGCGCCGAGCCCCGAAGAGCAAGCCGGCACCTACAGCGCCATCGCCCGCGCGCTGGGCCCGGAGCGCAACCTGGTGGTGCGCACGTTGGACGTCGGCGGTGACAAACCCTTGGCCTATGTGCCGATGGACGCCGAGACCAACCCGTTCCTGGGCCTGCGCGGTATTCGCCTGTGCCTGGAGCGCCCCGAATTGCTGCGCGAACAGTTCCGCGCAATCCTCGCCAGTGCCGGGCTGACGCGGCTGCATATCATGCTGCCGATGGTCAGCCTGCTCTCGGAGCTGCACCTGGCGCGCACGATTCTTGAAGAGGAAGCATCGGCCCTTGGGCTTACCGAGCTGCCGAAGTTGGGCATCATGATCGAGGTGCCGTCTGCGGCCTTGATGGCGGATGTATTCGCGCCCCATGTGGACTTCTTCTCCATCGGCACCAACGACCTGACCCAATACACCCTGGCGATGGACCGCGACCACCCACGCTTGGCCAGCCAGGCCGACAGCTTTCACCCGGCGGTGCTGCGCCTGATCGCCACCACCGTCAAGGCCGCCCATGCCCACGGCAAGTGGGTCGGCGTGTGCGGGGCGCTGGCGTCTGAAACGTTGGCGGTGCCGGTGTTGATCGGGTTGGGGGTGGACGAACTGTCGGTCAGCGTGCCGCTGATCCCGTCCATCAAGGCCACCGTGCGCGAGCTGGACCTGGCGGACTGCCAGATCATCGCCCGTCAGGTGCTGGGCCTGGAAGAAGCTGCGCAAGTACGCGAGGCCTTGCGCCTGTACCACGCGGCCACCGTTGAAACCTCACCTGTCGTGGAGCACTGAGCATGTTCGAGAAATTGCAGCGGGCGTTCTGGAAAGCCCTGACCCCGGACTTGATCGCCGAGACCGTCGCTGCGCCTGTGCCAGCGGGGGAGAACCTGTTGTCCGCCGACGTGCTGAATGCCCTCGGTGGCGCGGATAACCTCAAGTCGCAACAACGCGTGGCGCTGACGCGAGTGCGTGTGCAACTGCAGGATGCGGCACGGGTGGATGCGGCGGCGTTAAAGGCGGCGGGAGTGTCGGGAGTGATGGTGCTGGCGGGTGGGATCGTGCATCTGATCACCGGTCTCCAAGGCCAGTAGCGAGTCAAATGTGGGAGGGGGCTTGCTCCCGATGGCGGTGGGTCAGTTATAGAAAAGCTGACTGTCACACCGCTATCGGGGGCAAGCCCCCTCCCACATTGGGCGGTGGTGTTTGGGGGTGTCGGGTTTACAGCTGCGGGTTCTCTTCCGGCGGCTTGGTCTTGTTCACCCCAGGCACATGCAGGTTGCCTTCGACCACTTGGTTGCCTTCCAGCTGTGGCTGGGTCACCCAGGTAAGGATGTCGTAGTAGCGCCGGATGTTCGCCACAAAATGCACCGGCTCGCCGCCCCGGGCATAGCCGTAGCGGGTCTTGCTGTACCACTGCTTCTGCGACAGGCGTGGCAGCATCTTTTTTACGTCCAGCCACTTGTTCGGGTTCAGGCCGTCCTTCTGCGCCAGCTTGCGTGCGTCGTCCAGATGCCCGGTGCCCACGTTATAAGCAGCCAGGGCAAACCAGGTGCGATCCGGCTCGGCGATATCGTCGTCCAACTCATCCTTGATCTTGGCCAGGTACTTGGCGCCGCCCATGATGCTTTGCTTGGCGTCCAGGCGGTTGGATACGCCCATCGCCTGGGCGGTGTTCTGGGTCAGCATCATCAGGCCGCGCACGCCGGTCTTGGAGGTGACCGCGGGTTGCCAGAGTGATTCCTGATAGCCAATGGCGGCTAATAGGCGCCAGTCGACCTTTTCTTCCTTGGCGTAGGCCTTGAAGTGTTTCTCGTACTTGGGCAGGCGCTGCTGCAAGTGCTGGGCGAAAGTATAGGCGCCCATGTAGCCGAGCACGTCGACGTGCCCGTAGTAGCGATCTTTCAGGCGTTGCAAGGTGCCGTTCTTGCCGACCTTGTCCAGGTAGCTGTTGACCTCGTTGAGCAGGCTGTTGTCTTCGCCGGCGGCCACGGCCCAGCTCTGGTTGCTGGCATTGCCGAGGTCGAACGCCACGCGCACGTTGGGGAAGTACACCTGGTTCATCGCCACTTCGTTGGAGTCCACCAGGGTCAGGTCGATCTGGCCCTCGTCGACCATGCGCAGCAGGTCGACCACCTCAACGGCGTCGGATTCTTCGTATTCGATCGCAGGGTTCTGCTTTTTAAGCTCCGCCAGTTGTTCGGCGTGGGTGCTGCCCTTGAGCACTATGATCTTCTTGCCCGCCAGGTCCGCCGCGTTGGTGGGGCGCGACTGGCCGTTGCGGTAGATGATCTGCGGGGTGACTTCCAGGTACGGGTGGGAGAAGCGTACCTGCTGCTTGCGTTGCTCGCTGCTGACCAAACCGGCGGCGGCGAGCACCGGGCCGTTGGGTTTGCCGAGCTGGCCGAACAGGTCGTCGAGGTTGTCGGCGGTCTCGATTTCCAGTTTCACCCCCAGGTCGTCGGCAAAGCGCTTGACCAATTCGTATTCGAAACCGGTTTCACCGTTGCGGTCCTGGAAATACGTGGCCGGGCTGTTCCGGGTAATCACCCGCAATACGCCATCCTCCTTGATTCGCTCGAGCGTGCTGGGTTTATCAACACAGGCGCTGAGCATCAGGAAGAGTCCGGTTGCGATGAGCCATTTGGCGCATCGCGGGCGTAAAGCAGTTGGGGAGAACATCTGCGCAGTATACGCAAACGGCCCACGGCGCCATATCTCGACAGCAGGGGACTTGTCTGCTAGCCGCCTTGAAACTGTGCTGCAGCCCGCAGAAACGTGGCCTGGCGAGCGATTGTGACGGTTAAAATAACTGCGCCCAATGCTGTGGTTAACGCCCCGCTACCGTGCAAACCCTGCCAACTGACGTTCGGCAGCGGCCAGCGGTAGCGTTTCGGGTGCCGTTGACGACGGTTTACGCTAGAATGCACGGCCTCAAAGCACACCCCTTCCCGAGGCTGTCCCGAAGATGTTGATCCTGCGCGGCGCTCCTGCCCTTTCTGCCTTTCGCCACAGCAAACTCCTTGAGCAACTGAGCCAGAAGGTTCCAGCTGTTACAGGCTTGTATGCTGAATTTGCTCACTTCGCCGACGTGACTGGCGTCTTGACCGCCGACGAACAGCAAGTGCTGGCACGCCTTCTGAAGTACGGCCCAAGCGTTCCCGTTCAAGAGCCGACCGGCCGCTTGTTCCTGGTTCTGCCGCGGTTCGGCACCATCTCGCCCTGGTCGAGCAAGGCCAGCGATATCGCCCGCAACTGCGGCCTGGAAAAAATCCAGCGCCTGGAACGCGGTATTGGCTTCTATGTCGCGGGCCAGTTCAGCGATGCCGAGGCTGAGCTGATCGCCAGCAGCCTGCACGACCGCATGACCCAGATCATCGTCAGCCAGTTGGAACAGGCCGGCGGTCTGTTCAGTCACGCCGAGGCCAAGCCGCTGACCGCGATTGACGTGCTCGGCGGTGGCCGCGCCGCCCTCGCGAAGGCCAACACCGAACTGGGCCTGGCCCTGGCCGAAGACGAGATCGATTATCTGGTCAACGCCTTCAACGGCTTGAAGCGCAACCCGCACGACATCGAACTGATGATGTTCGCCCAGGCCAACTCCGAGCACTGCCGTCACAAGATCTTCAACGCCAGTTGGGACATCGACGGCGAAAGCCAGGAAAAAAGCCTGTTCGGCATGATCAAGAACACCTACGTGATGCACAGCGAAGGCGTTCTGTCGGCTTATAAGGACAACGCCTCGGTCATCGTCGGCAGCGTCGCCGGTCGTTTCTTCCCGGACCCTGAAACCCGCCAGTACGGCGCGGTGCAGGAACCGGTACACATCCTGATGAAAGTCGAGACCCACAACCACCCGACCGCGATTGCCCCGTTCCCGGGCGCAGCCACCGGTTCCGGCGGTGAGATCCGCGACGAAGGTGCTACCGGCCGTGGCGCCAAGCCCAAGGCCGGGTTGACCGGTTTCACCGTGTCCAACCTGCAGATCCCGGGCTTCGTACAGCCGTGGGAAGTGCCATACGGCAAGCCGGAGCGCATCGTCACCGCGCTGGACATCATGATTGAAGGCCCGCTGGGCGGCGCCGCGTTCAACAACGAATTCGGGCGTCCGGCGCTGACCGGCTATTTCCGTACCTTCGAGCAGTCGATCACCACTCCGCATGGCGACGAAGTGCGCGGTTACCACAAACCGATCATGTTGGCCGGCGGCATGGGCAACATCCGTGAAGAACACGTCAAGAAAGGCGAGATCCTGGTCGGCTCCAAGCTGATCGTGCTCGGCGGCCCGGCGATGTTGATCGGCCTGGGCGGCGGCGCGGCTTCCTCCATGGCCACCGGCACCAGCTCGGCGGACCTGGACTTCGCTTCCGTACAGCGCGAAAACCCAGAGATGGAGCGCCGCTGCCAGGAAGTCATCGACCGTTGCTGGCAGTTGGGTGACAAGAACCCGATCAGCTTTATCCACGACGTCGGCGCCGGCGGTTTGTCCAACGCCTTCCCGGAACTGGTCAACGATGGCGAGCGTGGCGGCCGTTTCGAACTGCGCAACATTCCAAACGACGAGCCGGGCATGGCCCCGCACGAAATCTGGAGTAACGAATCCCAGGAACGCTACGTCCTGGCTGTCGGCCCTGAAGACTTCGCGCGCTTCCAGGCCATCTGCGAACGTGAGCGTTGCCCGTTTGCCGTGGTCGGCGAAGCCACAGCCGAGCCGCATCTGACCGTCACCGACAGCCACTTCGGCAACAGCCCGGTGGACATGCCGCTCGAAGTGCTGCTGGGCAAAGCCCCGCGCATGCACCGTTCGGCGGTACGTGAAGCGGAGCTGGGCGATGACTTCGACCCAAGCACACTGGAATTGGCCGACAGCATCGAGCGCGTGCTGCACCACCCGGCGGTCGCGAGCAAAAGTTTCCTGATCACCATCGGCGACCGCACCATCACCGGCCTGGTTGCCCGTGACCAAATGGTCGGCCCGTGGCAAGTGCCGGTGGCCGACGTTGCCGTCACCGCCACCAGCTTCGACGTCTACACCGGTGAAGCCATGGCCATGGGCGAGCGCACGCCGCTGGCCCTGCTGGACGCTCCGGCGTCGGGCCGCATGGCCATTGGTGAAACCCTCACCAACATCGCCGCGTCCCGTATCGGCAAG
Organism: Pseudomonas sp. D3; assembly: GCF_029320995.1. NCBI lineage: Bacteria > Pseudomonadati > Pseudomonadota > Gammaproteobacteria > Pseudomonadales > Pseudomonadaceae > Pseudomonas > Pseudomonas sp. D3. Next base: position 5,392,067 of record NZ_CP119772.1, on the reverse strand, counting down.
CTGTCCGACATCAAATTGTCGGCCAACTGGATGTCCGCTGCCGGTCACCCCGGTGAAGACGCGCGCTTGTACGACACCGTCAAGGCTGTCGGCATGGAGCTGTGCCCGGAACTGGGGATCACCATTCCGGTGGGCAAGGACTCCATGTCCATGGCCACCCGTTGGAACGATGACGGCGTGGACAAGAGCGTCACCTCGCCGCTGTCGTTGATCGTCACCGGTTTCGCACCGGTCACCGACATCCGCCAGACCCTGACCCCGCAACTGCGCATGGACAAGGGCACCACTGATCTGATCCTGATCGACCTGGGCCGTGGCCAGAACCGCATGGGCGCCTCGATCCTCGCGCAAACCCATGGCAAGCTCGGCAAACACGCGCCGGACGTCGACGACGCCGAAGACCTGAAAGCCTTCTTCGCGGTGATCCAGGGCCTCAACGCCGACGGCCACCTGCTGGCCTACCACGACCGTTCCGACGGTGGTCTGTTGACCAGCGTGGTCGAAATGGCCTTCGCCGGTCACTGCGGCCTGAACCTGGTGCTCGACAGCGTTGCCGAGGACGCCTCTGAAATCAACGGCATCCTGTTCAACGAAGAACTGGGTGCGGTGATCCAGGTGCGCCAGGACGCGACGCCGGACGTATTGGCACAGTTCAGCGCCGCCGGCCTGGGCGATTGCGTGGCCGTGATCGGCCAGCCGATCAACAACGGTCAGATCGACATCGTCTTCAACGGCGACACCGTGTTCGAAGGCCAGCGCCGTCTGCTGCAACGCCAGTGGGCCGAGACCAGCTACCAGATCCAGCGCCTGCGTGATAACGCCGACTGCGCCGAGCAGGAATTCGACGTGATCCTGGAAGAAGACAACCCGGGCCTGAGCACCAAGCTCAGCTTCGACGTCAACCAGGACATCGCTGCGCCGTACATCAAGAAAGGCATTCGCCCACAGGTTGCCGTACTGCGTGAGCAGGGCGTCAACGGCCAGGTGGAAATGGCGGCCGCATTCGACCGTGCCGGCTTCAATGCGATCGACGTCCACATGAGCGACATCCTCGCCGGTCGCGTCGACCTCAACGAGTTCAAAGGCCTGGTGGCCTGCGGCGGTTTCTCTTACGGCGACGTGCTGGGTGCCGGTGAAGGCTGGGCCAAGTCGGCCCTGTTCAACAGCCGTGCCCGCGACGCGTTCCAGGGCTTCTTCGAGCGCAACGACAGCTTCACCCTGGGTGTGTGCAACGGTTGCCAGATGATGTCCAACCTCCACGAACTGATCCCGGGCAGTGAGTTCTGGCCGCACTTCGTGCGTAACCGTTCCGAACAGTTCGAAGCCCGTGTCGCCATGGTGCAGGTGCAGGAGTCCAACTCGATCTTCCTGCAAGGCATGGCCGGTTCGCGTATGCCAATCGCCATCGCCCACGGTGAAGGCCATGCCGAGTTCGCCAGCGAAGACGCCTTGCTCGAAGCCGACGTGTCCGGTTGCGTGGCCATGCGTTTCGTCGACAACCACGGCAAGGTCACCGAAAGCTACCCGGCCAACCCGAACGGCTCGCCGCGCGGGATCACCGGCCTCACCAGCCGCGACGGTCGCGTCACTATCATGATGCCGCACCCGGAGCGTGTATTCCGTGCCGTGCAGAACTCGTGGCGCCCGGAAGAGTGGAACGAAGACGGCGCGTGGATGCGCATGTTCCGCAACGCTCGCGTGTGGGTGAACTAAGGCGGTGTACAAGCTCGCTTTCTTTGTGCCCGCGAGCCACGTGGAGACGGTAAAAACCGCCGTCTTCGCAGCCGGCGGCGGGCGCATCGGCGACTACGACAGCTGCGCCTGGCAAGTGCTGGGCCAGGGCCAATTCCGCGCGTTGGACGGCAGCCAGCCGTTTCTCGGGCAAGTCGGCCAGGTTGAAGTGGTTGAAGAGTGGAAAGTTGAGCTGGTGGTGGCGGATGCGTTGATCGTGGCTGTTGTGGCCGCGTTGAAGCTGAGCCATCCCTATGAGACACCGGCGTATGAGGTATGGCAGTTGGCGGATTTTTGATTCGTTGATTGCATGAGCAAGAAACCCGCTGGGCCTGTTGGGGCAGCGGGTTTTTTGTTGCCTGTGAGGCCCAATCGCAGGCAAGCCTACTCCCACATTTGGCTGCGTTGCCAGGTCGGGCGCCGGTCAAATGTGGGAGGGGGCTTGCCCGCGATAAGGTCAGAGCAGCCACTACATCTCTTAAACCCCGGCGCTGACCTCACGGCCACTGACCATCTGCTCCAACGCCTCGCTCAAACCCGAGGCCTTGTCACCAATCAGCAGGTGCCAAACACCGCTATCGAGTTGGCTAACGCCTTGGCAACCAAGCGCTGTCAGTTGAGCCTCGGACACCACCGAGTCATCCCCCAATTCCACCCGCAACCGGGTCATCGCCACCGCTTCCAACTGGCGCACATTTTCCCGGCCACCCAATGCAATCAGCCATCTCTCGGCTTCCCGGACATCCACCGCAACCAACTTATCCACAGGCGCAACTGTCACGGGCGCATTGGCTACAAACGACGGCATCGCCAACCGGATCTCATCGGCAATGCTGTCCGCCATCGGCCCGACCACTACCTGCAAGCTCCCACCGTTACCCGGCCGAACCACGGCCATCGCACCGAGGGCTTTCAACTGTGCATCCACTGCTTTGTTGCGGTCGACCATGTCCAACCGCAACCGCGTGGTGCAGGCTCCCACGCTGAGCAGGTTGTCGGCACCCCCCAACGCCTGGATGTAAGCCGTGGCGCGCTGGTTATCGCTCATCACTTCGGCCTGCGCCACCGGGATATCTTCGCGGCCCGGCGTCTTCAGCTGGAAGCGGCGGATGCAGTAGTTGAACACGCTGTAGTAGATCACTGCGTAAGCCAAGCCGACCGGGAGGACCAGCCAGCCATTGGTGGACTTGCCCCAACCCAGCACCATGTCGATAAACCCACCGGAGAAGGTAAAGCCCAGGTGGATATCCAGCAGGTTAGTGACCGCCATCGACAGCCCGGTCAGCAACGCATGCAGCAGGTACAGGAACGGCGCGAGGAACATGAAGGCGAATTCGATCGGCTCGGTCACGCCGGTCAGGAACGAGGTCAGCGCCATCGACAGGAAAATCCCGCCCATCACTTTGCGTCGTTCCGGCAGGGCATTGCGGTACATCGCCAGGCACGCGGCGGGCAGGCCGAACAGCATCACCGGGAACATGCCGGTCATGAACTGGCCGCCTTTCGGGTCGCCGGCGAAGTAGCGGGTCAGGTCGCCGGTCACCACCGCGCCGGTCAGCGGGTCGGTAAAGCTGCCGAACACGAACCACGCCATGTTGTTGAGGATATGGTGCAGGCCGGTGACGATCAGCAGGCGGTTGAACACGCCAAACACGAAGGCACCCAGGCTGCCGCTTTCCATCAGCAATACGCCGAAGCTATTGATGCCGTGCTGGATCGGTGGCCAGATCAGGCCAAAGATCACGCCCAGGCCGACCGCGCTGAACCCGGTGACAATCGGTACAAATCGCCGCCCGCCAAAGAACGCCAGGTATTCCGGCAGCTTGATGTCCTTGAAGCGGTTGTACAGCCCGCCCGCCATCAAACCGCTGGCGATCCCGGCGAGCATGCCCATGTTGATGCTCGTATCCATCACCTTGAGGGTGGAGACCATCACCAGGTAACCAATCGCCCCGGCCAGGCCCGCGGTGCCGTTATTGTCGCGGGCAAAACCCACGGCGATGCCGATGGCGAAGATCAGCGCGAGGTTGGCGAAGATCGCCTGCCCGGCGTCGTGCATCACCGCGATGTTGAGCAGGTCGGTGTCGCCCAGGCGCAGCAGGAGGCCGGCGATCGGCAGGATCGCGATCGGCAGCATCAGCGCACGGCCCAGGCGTTGCAGGCCTTCGATAAAGTGTTGGTACATGGCGTGTCTCCCTTTTCTTGTTGTAGTCAGCTCAGCGGCCAGTGGTGTTGACAGGCTTGGCGTACCGCCTTGGCGCTGCTCAGGTCGAGCAGGCCCAGGCTCAGTTGCCGGCATTGCGCCGCGTCCAGGTGGCGGACGCGGTCCTTGATTTCGCCGATCTGTGGCGGGCTGACCGACAGCTCGCTGACCCCCAGGCCGACCAACACCGGCGTCGCCAATGGGTCGGACGCCAGGGCGCCGCACACGCCGACCCAGCGCCCGTGTTTGGCTGCGCCCGTGCAGGTCTGGGCGATCAACCGCAGCAGCGCCGGGTGCAGCGCATCGACCCGTGCGGCGAGGCCGGCGTGGTCGCGGTCCATGGCCAGGGTGTACTGGGACAGGTCATTGGTGCCGATGGACAAGAAGTCCGCATGCTCGGCCAGTTGTTCGGCCATCAGCGCAGCGGCGGGCACTTCGATCATCACCCCCAGTTCCGGACGCTGGGTCAGTTTCAGCTCGACGCACAGTTCATCCAGGCGCTGGCGGATCTGCAGCAGTTCGTCGACTTCACTGACCATCGGCAGCAGGATGCGGCAGCGCGCCAGCGGGCTGACTTGCAGCAGTGCGCGCAGTTGCTGGTCGAGCACCTCGGGGCGCACCTGGGCCAGGCGAATGCCGCGCAGGCCCAGCACCGGGTTGGCCTCGACCGGCAGCGGCAGGTAGTCGAGCTGTTTGTCGCCGCCCACGTCGATGGTGCGGATGATCACCGACTTGTCGCCCATTGCATCCAGCACCGCTTGATAGGCCTGGCGCTGTTCCTGTTCGTCCGGTGCGGTGCGGCGGTCGACGAAGAGGAATTCGGTGCGCAGCAGGCCGATGCCATCGGCGCCGTTTTCAAATGCCACTTGGGCCTCGGCGCTGGAGGCGACATTGGCGGCGACTTCAATGGTCATGCCATCGCGGGTGTTCGCCGGCAGTCGCGCCTGGGTCTGTTGTGCTTGGCGGCGCAGGTTCTGCGTGTCGCGAATCCGGTGGACTTCGGCGTGGCGCGCCTCGCTGGGCGCCAGTTCCAGGCGACCGTTGGCGGCGTCGAGTACCACGCGTTGGCCTTGGGGCACATCGAGCACCTCGGCGCCCAGCGCCACCACGCATGGCAAACCTTTGCCCCGGGCCAGGATCGCGACATGGGAGGTGGCGCCGCCCTCGGCCATGCAGATGCCGGCGGCCTGTTGCGCGCTCAGTTGCAGCAGGTCCGAGGGCGTCAGCTCATGGGCGCTGACAATCGCCCCGGCGGGTAACTCGAGGTGCCACGCTTCACCCAGCAGCGCGCGCAGTACGCGTTGTTGCAGGTCGCGCAGGTCGTTGGCGCGTTCGGCCAACAACGGCTTGCTCAGGCCCAGCAACACCGCGCATTGCGCCTGGATCGCATCGCGCCAGGCGTGGGTGGCGGCGCTGCCGTGTTCGATGGCGCGGGTGGCGGCGTCCAGCAGGGTCGGGTCTTCCAACAGTGCGAGGTGGGCGGCGAAGATCTCTTCTTCGTCGACGGCCTTGCGCTGGCGGGCGAGGTCCAGGGTGGTGCGGATTTCGTTGCGCACCTGCTCAAGCGCCGCATCCAGCCGCTGCAGTTGCTCGTCGGCGCAATGCTGGGCGGTATCGTCTGGCAGCTCGATCCCGCTCAGGCGGAACAGCGGCCCGCAGACCAAGCCCGGCGCCGCGCATACGCCTTGCAATACACCGGCTTCGGTAGGCGTGCGACGGGGTGCGACGGCCACCGGTGCGGGAGGTTCGTCGCTGATCGCTACCGACAGCGCGGCAACCAGTGCCTGCACTGCCGCCGCACAATCCTTGCCACGGCTGGTGACGCGGACCTCATCGTCTTCGCCGATGCCCAGCCCCATCAGGGCAACCAGGCTGTCGCACGCTGCCGACTTGCCGGCGAAATGCAACTGCGTCTGGCTGCTGAACGCCTGGGCGGTCTTGCGGATCAATGCTGCCGGACGCGCATGCAGGCCGCCGCGATGGGTGATGCGCACGCTGGCGCTGGCTTGCGCGACGGAGTTATCCACAGCTGTTTGCGGCGCTACGCTGGAACGCAGCGCCACGCGCGCCAGCGGTTCACCGCGCTTGATCGAATGGAGCGCCAGCGGTGTCAGTTCGAAGCGCTCGCTGTTGGTGAGAATGATCAGGCTGACCAGGCTCTTGCACTGGCGCGCAATCCGGTCCAGGTCAAACTGCATCAGCGCCTGGCCCTTGCTCACCCGCGCGCCGTTCTTCACCAGCAGGGTGAACCCTTCGCCGTTCAATTCCACCGTGTCGATGCCCACATGCATCAATAGCTCGGCGCCGTTCTGCGCACGAATCGTCAGCGCATGCCCGGTGCGCGCCACATGGATGATCTCGCCGTCGCACGGTGCGTACAGGCAATCGTTCAGCGGGTCGATGGCCAGGCCGTCGCCCATGGCGCCGCTGGCGAAGACTTCGTCGGGGACGTTGTCCAAGGCCAGCACCGGCCCGCTGAGGGGGGCGCTGAGGGTCAATTCATTATTGTTGTTGGACATGGGCACGGTACTCATCAGGAAATCGCGGTACGCCACTCAGTGGGTGCGGGTGACTTTGCTCAGGTGGCGCGGCTGGTCAGGGTTCATGCCCCGGGCGACCGCCAGGCCGGCGGCCATGACATAGAAACTCTGGATGGCCAGGATCGGGTCCAGGCTCGGGTGTTCGGCGCGGCTCAGGGTCAGGTCGCGTTCGGCGATATCGTCCGGCGCGGCCAGCAACACGCGGGCGCCGCGTTGGCGCATATCGGCAGCCAGGCTCAATAGCCCGGCTTGCTCGGCGCCGCGTGGGGCGAAGATCAGCAGCGGGTAGTTGTTGCCGATCAAGGCCATCGGCCCGTGACGCACCTCGGCGCTGCTGAAGGCTTCGGCCTGGATCGCCGAGGTTTCCTTGAGCTTGAGCGCGGCTTCCTGGGCGATGGCAAACCCGGCGCCACGGCCGATCACCATCAATTGCTGGCAGTCGCGCAGGGCGTCGATGGCTTGCGTCCAGTCCTGCTTGGCTGCTTCGCGCAGGCCCTCGGGCAACGCACGGCAGGCGTGCAGCGGGTCGGCTTCCTGGTTCCAGTGGCCGATCAACAGCGCGCTGGCGCTGAGGGTCGCGATAAAGCTCTTGGTCGCGGCCACACTGAGTTCCGGGCCGGCGCACAGCGGCACATGGAATTCGCAGGCGGCTTCCAGGGGTGAATCTTCGGCATTGACCAGCGAGATGCTCAAGGCGCCGCGTTTGCGCAGTTGGCGCAGGCTGTCGACCAGGTCCGGGCTCTGGCCCGACTGAGAGAAACCGAACACGACCTGGCCGCTGACCTGCAACGGCGCTTGCAGCAGGGTCACCACCGACATCGGCAACGACGCCACCGGAATGCCTACGTGCTGCATGGCCAGGTAGGCGAAGTAGCTCGCGGCGTGGTCCGAGCTGCCACGGGCGATGGTCATCGCCACTTGCGGCGGCTGACGGCGCAGGCGGTCGGTGATGTCTTGCAGACGCGGGTCCAGGCGTTGCAGCTGCGCGGCTACGGCGTCACAGGAGGCGAGGGCCTCTTCAAGCATTTTTGAGGACAATGGTTTCTCCTTCGACCATGACGTCGGTGAGGTGCAGGGAGCGGTCCAGGCGCACGCAGTCGGCAAAGCTGCCGGGTTGCAGGCGGCCGCGTTCTTCCAGGCCCAGGTAGTCCGCCGGAAATTGCGACAGGCGTTGTGAGGCTTCGCTGATGGGCAGGCCGATCTTCACCAGGTTGCGCAGCGCCTGATCCATGGTCAGGGTGCTGCCGGCCAGGGTGCCGTCGGCCAGGCGCACGCCGCCCAGGCATTTGGTCACGGTGTGGCTGCCCAGCTTGTATTCGCCGTCGGGCATGCCGGCGGCGGCGGTGGAGTCGGTGACGCAGTACAGGCACGGGATCGCGCGCAGGGCCACGCGCATGGCACCGGGGTGTACGTGGAGCAAATCCGGGATCAATTCCGCGTACTGGGCGTGGGCCAACGCCGCGCCGACGATGCCCGGCTCGCGGTGATGCAGCGGGCTCATGGCGTTGTACAAATGCGTGAAGCTGGTGGCGCCGGCGGCGAGGGCGGCGACGCCTTCTTCATAGCTGCCCAGGGTGTGGCCGATCTGCATACGCACGCCGCGTGTACTGAGGGCGCGGATCAGGCCGTCATGCCCGGCGATTTCCGGGGCGATGGTGATCACCCGGATCGGCGCCAGGCGCAGGTAGGTTTCCACTTCTTCCATCAATGCGGTGTGGGCGAAGTTGGGTTGCGCGCCGAGTTTGCCCGGATTGATGTAGGGGCCTTCCAGGTGCACGCCAAGGACCCGGGCACTGCCGCTCGGGCGCTGCTCGCAGAAGCTGCCGAGCTGGCCGAGTACGCTGGAAATCTCGTCCACCGGCGCGGTCATGGTGGTGGCCAGCAGCGAGGTAGTGCCAAAGCGCACGTGGGTGCGGGTGATGGTTTCGAAGGCGTTGGCACCTTCCATGATGTCTTTGCCGCCGCCGCCGTGGACGTGCAGGTCGATAAACCCCGGCAGCAGGTAGGGCAAGTCGTTGTCGGCCGGGTTGCAAGGCGCGCCTTCGATGGCGATCACCTTGCCGTGTTCATGCACCAGGCGGCCGCGAATCCAGCCATGGGGTGTAAGGATATTGTCTTCGGACATGGGCAGTTCTCTAAGGCCGCGGTGCGCGGCAAAGGCCTATCGCCGCAGCTCTGCGACAAAGTCGTAGTAGTCGTTGCGGCAGTAGGTGTCGGTGATTTCGATCGGTGTGTTGTCGGCGGTGTAGCCGACGCGGGTCATCAGCAGCATGGCGGTGCCGGGGGCGATGCCGACCAGTGCGGCGAACTCGTCCGAGGCGTTGATCGCCTGGATATGCTGCAGGGCGCGCACGATGGGTTTGCCGATGCCCTCCAGGTACTCGTAGAGGGAGTGGCCGATGGCTTGCGGTTGTGGCAGCACCGAGGCGGGCATGGCGGTCATTTCGATTGCCATCACCGTGTCGTCGGCTTTGCGCAGGCGTTTGAGGCGCGTCACCTTGTCGTTCGGCGACAGGCCCAGGCGGATCAATTCTTCATGGGTCGGCGCGCTGATGTCGCGTTCCAGCCACTGGGAACTGGGCACAAACCCCTTGAGTCGCAGCATCTCGCTGAACCCTGACAGGCGCGACAGCGGCTGTTCCAGGCGTGGGGTGATAAAGGTGCCGGAGCCTTGGCTGCGACGGATCAGGCCTTGGGCAAGCAAGACTTCCAGCGCTTTGCGGGCGGTGACGCGCGAAAGGCTTAACTGCTCGCTGAGGGCGCGTTCCGACGGCAGGGCCTGTTCGGATTTCCACTGGCCGGCGTGGATCGCCGCTTCCAGGTTGCGGGCCAGTTGCAGGTACAGCGGCGTGGATTGTTTGTCGTCGGGACGCAGCGTCAGGATGGGGTTCATCTGTCAGGTTTCCGATGCGGTTATTAGAGTGTTGTCGCCCGCTATTGGCCGGAAACTAATACCACTTAAATACCATGTCAATGCTGCTAAAACGCTTTAGGTCCAGGTTTCAGGGCGCCTTAACGGTAGCTGGCATCAAGTGGTATTAGAGAGGTCTTTAAGGCGCGCAGAGCTGCGCAGCCTGCGGGGTGAATTGGTATTCACCGGCAGGCGCTATCGAGGGCAGGAAACTTTTTTTAATTAATTTGCCAAGGGGCGAGGGCTACGGCCGAATCTCGATCAGGGTGCCGTCTTTGACCAGGTTCCAGATTTCGCGCATGTCGACGTTGCGCATGCCGATGCAGCCGTCGGTCCAGTCCAGGGTGTGGAACCACTGCTCCGGGTATTCTTCACTGTCGGGCGTGCCGTGAATCATGATCATGCTGCCGGGCTTCACGCCTTCGCGGCGGGCACGGGCGGAGTCGCTGATATTGGGGTAGGAAATGTGCATGGCCAGGTTGTAGCGGTCACTGGTTTTGCGCCAGTCGATCCAATACAAGCCTTCCGGCGTGCGGCGGTCGCCTTCGAACAGTTTGGTGCCCTTGGGGTTTTTGCCCAGGGAGATGCGGTAGGTCTTGAGGGGTTTGCCGTCGTTGATCAGTTGCAACTGATGGGCGGACTTGAGCACCAGAATTTTTTCGACCGTTTTGCCGCCCAGGGTTTCCAGAGTGGTGGCTGAGGACAACGTGGCGAACGACAGGCAGAGCAGAGCAAGCAACCAACGCATTAAAACGATTTCCCTTGGACGACGATCTGCCGGTTTGTTATTGGGCGGGCTTGGACAGCGGCGGCACAGCTTCGCTGCGCACCGGGAACGATTGTTGGCGACGGTCGGCGAAGAAGTATTCTAAGGTACGCCCGACCGTGCGGAAAGCCAGCTCGGACCAAGGGATGTCGGCTTCGTCGAACAGTTGCACTTCCAGGCTTTCGGGGCCTGCGGCGAAGTCCAGGTCAATCAGTTCGGCGCGGTAGAAGACATGCACCTGGCTGATATGCGGCACATCGATCAGGGTGTAGAGGCTCAGGTTGCGCACGTGGGCGCAGGCTTCTTCCATGGTTTCGCGCATGGCGGCCTGTTCCATGGTCTCGCCGTTCTCCATGAAGCCGGCGGGCAGGGTCCAGTAACCCCGGCGGGGCTCGATGGCGCGGCGGCACAGCAGTACTTGATCGCCCCACACTGGCACCGTGCCGGCGACGATATTGGGGTTCTGGTAGTGAATGGTCTGACAATGATCGCAGACAAAACGCAGGCGTGCGTCGCCTTCGGGAATGCGTTGGGTGACCGGTTTACCGCACTGGCTGCAGAAATTCATGCTGGGGTTCCTGGAAAGTCTGCCTATCTTGGCGTGGGCGGCAGGGCCCTGCAAGTTGTCGTTTCGCGACAGCCCTCAGGTTTTGGGGTTGGGCACCCGCGCGCTTTGGTGCATGATGCAAGGTAGCCAACAGATCGAGATGACTCATGCTGGACGAGCTACTTCGCCGGGTAAGCAATCACACACCGCAACTGCTTGAGACCGACGGGCGTTTCCCCGAGGCCGCCGTGCTGGTGCCGATTACCCGCAGTGACGAACCCGAGCTGATCCTGACGCTGCGCGCCAGCGGCCTGTCCACCCACGGTGGCGAAGTGGCCTTTCCCGGCGGGCGCCGCGACCCCGAAGACCCCGACCTGATCTTCACCGCCCTGCGCGAAGCCGAAGAAGAAATCGGCCTGCCGCCCGGCCTGGTCGAGGTGATCGGCCCGTTGAGCCCGTTGGTTTCCCTGCATGGCATTCGGGTCACGCCCTACGTTGGCGTCATCCCGGACTACGTCGAATACCTGGCCAACGACGCCGAAATCGCTGCGGTCTTCAGCGTGCCCTTGGAGTTTTTCCGCCAAGACCCGCGCGAACATACCCATCGCATCGATTACCAGGGTCGCAGTTGGTACGTGCCGAGCTATCGGTTCGGCGAATACAAGATCTGGGGTTTGACGGCGATCATGATCGTCGAACTGATCAACCTGCTTTATGACGATGCCAACATCAGCCTGCACCAGCCGCCCAAGAGCTTCATCCATCTATAAGCCATCGTTTAAATGGCCAGCCGTGAGGACACATCATGAAATACCGCCTGGGCGACGCCCGCGTCGAGACGCATCCACACAGCTGGGTGGCGCCGAATGCCACGTTGGTGGGCAAGGTCAAGCTGGAGGAGGGCGCCAATGTCTGGTTCAACGCGGTGTTGCGTGGCGACAACGAACTGATCCTGATCGGCAAGAACAGCAATGTGCAGGACGGCAGCGTGATGCACACCGACATGGGTTACCCGCTGACCCTGGGCACCGGTGTGACCATCGGCCATAACGCCATGCTGCATGGCTGCACCGTCGGCGACTACAGCCTGATCGGCATCAATGCGGTGATCCTCAACGGCGCGAAGATCGGCAAGTACTGCATCATCGGCGCCAATTCGCTGATCGGCGAAGGCAAGGACATTCCCGATGGTTCCCTGGTCATGGGCTCGCCGGGCAAAGTGGTGCGCGAATTGACCGACGCGCAGAAGAAGATGCTCGAGGCCAGCGCTGCGCACTATGTGCATAACGCCCAGCGTTATGCGCGGGATCTGGTTGAGCAGGAAGAATGAACCCGTCAGAGCGCCCTGTCGCCTCGCCGTGCGTGAACATTTGCGCGCTGGATGACGACGATATATGCATCGGCTGCCAGCGTAGCGTGGAAGAAATCACGCGCTGGAGCCGCATGGACAACGCCGAGCGCCGGGTGGTGCTGGGGGTGTGTCATGAGCGGGCGAAGGCGAGTGGGTTGGTGTGGGTGATGCCTAAGAGTTCCGGTGCCTGATCGACTGCCATCGGGGGCAAGCCCCCTCCCACACTTAACCGCATTTAATCTGTAGGAATGCGGTCACATGTGGGAGGGGCGGTGCGACGATTCGACTTGCCCCCGATAGGGCCACCCCAGACGACATCCCTGTAATTGTGTACCCTGTGCGGCATTACCCACAGGTCCATCCCCCATGCTCTTCCTGATCGCCTACATCAGCAGCGTCGTGCTGATCAATTTTGCCTTTTCCACTGCCCCGCACCTGGACGTCATCTGGTCCGCCTGGGGCGGTCTGGTGTTCATCCTGCGCGACATGGTGCAAACCCGCTTCGGCCACGGCGCGATCCTCGCCATGCTGGCGGCGCTCGCGCTGTCGTATATCACCTCCGACCCGTCCATCGCCCTGGCCAGCGCCACGGCGTTCGCGGTGTCCGAGTGCATCGACTGGCTGGTGTTCAGCATCACCAAACGCCCGCTCCACGATCGCCTGTGGATAAGTTCGGCGCTGAGCATTCCCCTCGATACTTTTATCTTTTTCGGCTTGATCGGTGCACTTACGCCCGCCGTGGTGGGCACCGCCCTGGCGTCGAAATTCGCCGGGGTCACGGTGGTCTGGCTGATCATGGCCTGGCGTATCCGCAAACGGGCCGTCGCCAACTGAAGCCAATCTGCACAGTTCATGTAAAATGCCGGCCTTTCTCCCCATGATCCGCTCCCCTGAGGACCTGAGATGACCCGAATCGGAACTCCATTGTCGCCAACCGCGACCCGCGTTTTGCTGTGTGGCTGCGGTGAGCTGGGCAAGGAAGTGGTAATCGAGCTGCAACGCTTGGGCGTTGAAGTGATTGCCGTGGATCGCTATGCCAACGCGCCGGCCATGCAGGTTGCCCATCGCAGCCATGTGATCAACATGCTCGACGGCGCCGCCCTGCGTGCGGTGATCGAAGCCGAGAAGCCGCACTTCATCGTGCCGGAAATCGAAGCCATCGCCACCGCCACCCTGGTGGAGCTGGAGGCCGAAGGTTTCACCGTGATCCCGACCGCGCGCGCCGCATCGCTGACCATGAACCGCGAAGGCATCCGTCGCCTGGCCGCTGAAGAGCTGGACCTGCCGACCTCGCCGTATCACTTCGCTGATACCTTCGAAGACTACAGCAAGGCCGTGCACGACCTGGGCTTCCCGTGCGTGGTCAAGCCGGTGATGAGCTCGTCGGGCAAGGGCCAGAGCCTGCTGCGCAGTACCGAGGACGTGCAGAAAGCCTGGGATTACGCCCAGGAAGGCGGGCGTGCCGGGAAGGGCCGGGTGATCATCGAAGGCTTTATCGACTTCGACTACGAAATCACCCTGTTGACCGTGCGCCACATCGGCGGCACGACCTTCTGCGCGCCGGTCGGCCATCGTCAGGAGAAGGGCGATTACCAGGAATCCTGGCAGCCTCAGGCCATGAGCCCGATTGCCCTGGCAGAATCCGAGCGCGTGGCCAAGGCCGTGACTGAATCCTTGGGTGGCCGTGGCTTGTTTGGCGTGGAGTTGTTCATCAAGGGCGATCAGGTGTGGTTCAGCGAAGTGTCGCCACGCCCGCATGACACCGGTTTGGTCACCTTGATTTCCCAGGACCTGTCGCAGTTCGCCCTGCACGCGCGCGCCATCCTGGGCCTGCCGATCCCGTTGATCCGGCAGTTCGGGCCGTCGGCGTCGGCGGTGATCTTGGTGGAAGGGCAATCGACCCAGACCGCATTCGCTAACCTCGGCGCGGCCTTGAGCGAACCGGACACGGCGTTGCGTCTGTTCGGCAAGCCGGAAGTGAATGGCCAGCGCCGCATGGGCGTGGCATTGGCGCGGGATGAGTCGATTGAAGCGGCTCGCGCCAAGGCGACCCGTGCGGCTCAGGCGGTTGTTGTAGAGCTTTAAACCGCGTCGCGCCTATCGGGGGCAAGCCCCCTCCCACATTTTGACCGCACTCCTACAGATTGAACGCGGTTAAGTGTGGGAGGGGGCTTGCCCCCGATAGCGGTCTATCAGTCGACCTTGTTCAAATCGTTATCCCGCGTCTCTTTCAGGCACAGCACCGCAATCAAGCTAATCAATGCTGCCGCCGACACATACCCGCCGACATAACTCAGCCCACCCATCGCCACCAGCTTGGTCGCGAAGAACGGTGCGGCCGACGCGCCGACGATCCCACCCAGGTTATAGGCCGCCGAAGCGCCGGTATAACGCACGCGGGTCGGGAACAGTTCCGGCAGCATCGCGCCCATCGGGGCGAAGGTCACGCCCATCAGGAACAGCTCCAGGGCCAGGAATAGCGCCACAGCCCAGGTCGAACCGTATGTCAGCAATGGCTCCATGGTGAAACCCGACAGAATGGCCAGCACCGTACCGACAATCAGCACCGGCTTGCGCCCGAATCGATCGCTGGCCAAGGCTGCCAGCGGCGTCGCCAGGCCCATGAACAACACGGCAAAACACAGCAGCCCGAGGAATGTCTCGCGGCTGTAGCCCAAGGTCGACACGCCGTAGCTCAAGGAAAATGCCGTGGTGATATAGAACAGCGCATAGCACACCACCATCGACGCGGCGCCCAGCAGCACCGGCATCCAATGCTGGCTGAACAGCTCGAACAACGGCACTTTTACCGGCGCTTCTTTCGCCACGGCATTGGCGAACACCGGGGTTTCATGCAGCTTGAGCCGCGCATATAGGCCGACCATCACCAGTGCGGCGCTGAGGATGAACGGGATGCGCCAGCCCCAACTGCGGAACTGCTCGTCGTTCAGGTTCATGGCCAGGATCAGGAACAGGCCGTTGGCCGCGAGGAAGCCAATCGAAGGGCCGAGTTGCGGGAACATGCCGAACCAGGCGCGCTTGCCCTTGGGCGCGTTCTCGGTCGCCAGCAACGCCGCCCCGCCCCATTCCCCGCCCAGCCCCAGGCCCTGGCCGAAACGCAGCACGCACAACAGAATCGGGGCCCAGGCACCAATGCTGTCATACCCCGGCAGCAAGCCGATCAGCGTGGTACACACCCCCATCAGCAGCAGCGAAGCCACCAGCGTGGATTTGCGGCCGATACGGTCGCCAAAGTGGCCGAACAGCGCCGAACCCAGCGGGCGGGCGATGAATGCGATGCCAAAGGTCAGGAATGACGCGAGCATCTGCGCCGTGCCGGAGGTCTGCGGGAAGAACACGGGGCCGATCACCAGCGCGGCCGCAGTGGCATAGATATAGAAATCGTAGAACTCGATGGCAGTGCCGACGATGCTGGCGGTGGCGACGCGGGCGGTCGAGTTGGTCGGGGCGGCGGTCGCAGCCTCGTTATAAGTGGTGCTCATGGAGGTATCCCTGACGGTCAGTGCGCGTTTGGACGCGGATTATTATTGGTCGAACACCCCAGGATCAGGGTTGTGAGCGGAGCGGCTCGGGATGGGAGCGAACACCGGTAAGACATGGCAAGGCGGTGCCTGGACGCGCTCGGTGCGGGTAGCACGCGGTCGGGCGGGGCTTGGGTAAGCCGACCCGATTATAGGAAGCGGTTTGCGCATCCAACAAGGGGTTACGCGGCGACCGGCACGCGGCTGGTGTGCCAGATCAGCACCTTGCTCACGCGGTTGTCCTCGGTCTCGAGGGTTTCCAGGCGGTAGCGGCCGATTTTCAAGCACACCGCGCAATCGGGAATGGTTTCCAGCGCTTCGGTCACCAGGCCGTTGAGGGTCTTGGGGCCGTCGCAGGGCAGGTGCCAGCCCAGGCTCTTGTTCAATTCGCGGATCGAGGCGGCGCCGTCGATGATATAGCGGCCGTCCGGTTGCGCTTCGATATGCGGGTTGTCAGCACTCTGTTCGCTTTCGAATTCGCCGACGATTTCTTCAAGAATGTCTTCCAGGGTGACGATGCCCAGCACTTCGCCGTACTCGTCCACCACCATGCCCAGGCGCCGCTGCTGCTTGTGGAAGTTCAGCAATTGCAGTTGCAGGGGCGTGCTTTCCGGGACGAAGTAGGGTTCGTAGCAGGCGGCGAGCAAGGTCTCCTTGGTCAGGCTGGCATCCAGCAACAGGTGCTGGATCAGCCGGGTGTTGAGCACGGCTTCGACCTGGTTGATGTCGCTGTGGAACACCGGCAGGCGGGTGCGCTGGGAACTGCGCAGTTGCTCGATGATCGCTTCGAGCGAGTCGTCAAGGTTAATGCCGTCCACTTCGCTGCGTGGCACCAGGATGTCGTTGACAGTGATGTTGTCCAGCGCGTGGATGCCGGGCATGCCGGGCGTGCGATTTTCATCGGCCTCTGGCTCGGGTTCGTCATCATGGTCGGGTTGCGGGTCGTCGCTTTTTTTCACCACGCCGGGCGTGCGTGCAAAGGGGCGTAGCAACAGCAGGCTGATGCCATTGAGCAGCCAGGCGAGGGGATAAAGGATTTTCAGCGGCACGCCCAGCAGGGCATTGCCGAAGCCCAGCACCGCTTGCGGATGGCGGGTGGCCAGGGCGCGGGGTAGGTAATCGGCCAGCACCAGCAGGATGCTGCAGGAGACCAGCCAGCCAAGCCACGCGCCGTTTTGCGCCCAGGCGTAGATCGCCAGCAGAGTACAGAGGATCACCACGCCAGCACGGCACAGGGTGTTGCAGAGGATCATGCTGTGGCGTGGGAAGTTCAGGCGGGCGGCGGCCTTGTCGCCCTGGCGTGTACCGGGGCGCAGGGCCAGCAGGTGTTGTTGTGCGGCTTCGATGGCGGTAAATAGCGCCGCCCACAAAACCAGCAAGGCGATTACCGCGAGCATCGGCCCTAAGGGCAAGTTATCCATGATCGCTGCCCGTCAGATATGCAGGATGTATTCGCGAACCAGCTTGCTGCCGAAATAGGCCAGCATCAGCAGGCAGAAACCGGCCAGGGTCCAGCGGATCGCCTTGTGCCCGCGCCAGCCAAGGCGGTTGCGGCCCCACAGCAGCACGCTGAACACCACCCACGCCAGGCACGCCAGCAGGGTTTTATGCACCAGGTGCTGGGCGAACAGGTTTTCGACGAACAGCCAGCCGGAGATCAGCGACAGCGACAGCAGCGTCCAGCCGGCCCACAGGAAGCCGAACAGCAGGCTTTCCATGGTTTGCAGCGGCGGGAAGTTCTTGATCAGGCCGGACGGGTGCTTGTGCTTGAGCTGGTGGTCCTGCACGAGCAAGAGCAACGCCTGGAACACCGCGATGGTGAACATGCCGTAGGCCAGGATCGACAGCAGGATATGCGCAAGAATGCCCGGCTCTTCATCGATCACCTGCACCGTGCCGGCGGGCGCGAATTGCGCCAGCAGCACCGTCAGCATCCCCAGGGGAAACAGCAGCACCAGCAGGTTTTCCACCGGGATGCGTGCGCAGGCGATCAGCGTGAGGGCGATCACTGCGGCGGCGATCAGGCTGGCGGCGCTGAAAAAATCCAGGCCCAGGCCGACCGGCGTCATCAAGTGGGTGAACAGGCTCGCGGCATGGGCCAGCAGGGCGAGGACGCCAAGGCCTGCCAGCAGGCGCGTTTCGGCCTTGGCGCCTTGCGCCAGGCGCGTGCCTTGGTAGAGGGTCGCAGCGGCATACAAAAAGGCGGCGGCGAGGCTGGGTAGTAAACTGGGTGACAAAGGGAGCATAAATCCTGTTAGGCAAGCCCGAAAGGCGCTGAGTTTGGCATACACCTGCGTTCCACGAAAGACTCTAGGGCCAGACAGCGGGTGTGCATGTGCGCAGTCTTCGCTATAATCCGCGACCTGCCCACGCCGCAGGCTCGCCGAGCGCTGTTTTTAATAGCGATTTACCACAGCCTGGGCCGCCATTACCTCGGTCTACCATAGGGCCTGAAAGGATCGCGCATGTTTGAAAACTTGACTGACCGTCTCTCGCAGACGCTGCGCCACGTAACCGGCAAGGCCAAGCTGACCGAGGACAATATTAAAGACACCCTGCGTGAAGTGCGCATGGCGTTGCTGGAAGCCGACGTGGCCTTGCCTGTGGTCAAGGACTTCGTCAACTCGGTCAAAGAGCGCGCGGTCGGCACCGAAGTGTCCCGCAGCCTGACGCCGGGCCAGGCCTTTGTGAAGATCGTCCAGGCCGAACTCGAAAGCCTGATGGGCGCGGCCAACGAAGACCTGAACCTCAGCGCCGTGCCGCCGGCCGTCGTGCTGATGGCCGGTCTGCAAGGTGCGGGCAAGACCACCACCGCCGGCAAGCTGGCGCGCTTCCTTAAAGAGCGCAAGAAAAAAACCGTGATGGTGGTGTCGGCCGACGTGTACCGTCCGGCGGCCATCAAGCAACTGGAAATGCTTGCCGGCGAAGTGGGCGTGACCTTCTTCCCGTCGGACCTGAGCCAGAAGCCGGTCGATATCGCCAATGCGGCGATCAAAGAAGCCAAGCTGAAATTCATCGACGTGGTCATCGTCGACACCGCCGGTCGCCTGCACATCGACGAAGAGATGATGGGCGAGATCAAGGCGCTGCATGCCGCGATCAACCCGGTCGAGACACTGTTCGTGGTCGACGCGATGACCGGCCAGGATGCGGCCAACACCGCCAAGGCCTTTGGTGACGCACTGCCGCTGACCGGCGTGATCCTGACCAAGGTCGACGGCGACGCCCGTGGTGGTGCCGCGCTGTCGGTGCGCGCCATCACCGGCAAGCCGATCAAGTTCATCGGTATGGGCGAGAAGAGCGACGCGCTCGAACCGTTCCACCCTGAGCGTATCGCTTCGCGTATCCTCGGCATGGGTGACGTACTCAGCCTGATCGAGCAAGCCGAAGCGACACTCGACAAGGACAAGGCCGATAAACTGGCCAAGAAGCTGAAGAAGGGCAAGGGCTTCGACCTCGAAGACTTCCGCGATCAGTTGCAACAAATGAAGAACATGGGCGGCCTTGGCGGCCTGATGGACAAGCTGCCGAACATGGGCGGTGTGAACCTGGCGCAAATGGGCAATGCCCAGGGCGCGGCAGAGAAACAGTTCAAGCAGATGGAAGCCATCATCAACTCCATGACCCCGGCCGAGCGCCGCGACCCTGAGCTGATCAGCGGTTCGCGCAAGCGTCGGATCGCCATGGGCTCCGGCACCCAGGTGCAGGACATCGGTCGCTTGATCAAGCAACACAAGCAGATGCAGAAGATGATGAAGAAATTCTCCGCCAAAGGCGGAATGGCCAAGATGATGCGCGGCATGGGCGGTATGTTGCCCGGCGGCGGCATGCCCAAGATGTAAAGAATTCGAGCGGGAGCGTGCTCCTGCTCCGACCCACAGGGATGTGGGATCTCCAGCAAACCCGCCGTCTGGCGGGAGCTGACTTGCCGTTTTAACCGACGGCTCTATAGCAGATCTGAATGGCACGCTGATAGGCGCCAGAAAAAGACATTTGCAAAAGTCCGGATATTCCTTAGAATATGCGGCCTTTCGGGCACCTATGCCCGCTGTGCATTTAGATTTGCAGCACCGACTACAGGAACGATGTTCACATGCTAACAATCCGTCTTGCCCTTGGCGGCTCCAAAAAGCGCCCGTTTTACCACTTGACCGTAACCGACAGCCGCAACCCGCGTGACGGTTCGCACAAGGAACAGGTTGGTTTCTTCAACCCTGTTGCTCGTGGTCAAGAAGTTCGTCTGTCCGTGAACCAAGAGCGCGTAGCCTACTGGCTGAGCGTTGGTGCACAGCCTTCCGAGCGTGTTGCCAAGTTGTTGAAGGACTCGGCTAAGGCCGCAGCCTGAGCAATATGAACGCGACGCCAGCTGTTGCTGATGATTTGATCGTTATCGGCAAGATTTATTCTGTTCATGGCGTTCGCGGCGAAGTGAAGGTGTATTCCTTTACTGATCCGACAGAAAACCTGTTGCAGTACAAAACCTGGACGCTCAAGCGCGAGGGGAATGTGAAACAGGTCGAGCTGGTCAGTGGACGCGGGAACGACAAGTTCCTGGTCGCAAAGCTCAAGGGTCTTGATGATCGTGAAGAAGCTCGTCTTCTGGCCGGTTATGAGATCTGCGTGCCGCGCAACCTGTTCCCTGAATTGACCGACGGCGAGTACTACTGGTACCAGCTGGAAGGTCTGAAGGTTATTGATCAACTCGGGCAATTGTTCGGGAAAATTGATCATCTTCTGGAAACCGGCGCCAATGATGTAATGGTGGTCAAGCCTTGCGCTGGCAGCCTGGATGATCGCGAGCGCCTATTGCCCTATACCGAGCAATGCGTGTTGGCCATCGACCTGGCCGCGGGCGAGATGAAGGTGGAATGGGACGCGGACTTCTAAGCGTGGCTAATTTGCGCATTGAAGTGATCAGTTTGTTTCCCGAGATGTTCTCCGCCATCAGCGAGTACGGCATCACCAGTCGGGCGGTGAAACAGGGGCTGTTGCAGCTCACCTGTTGGAACCCGCGAGACTACACGACGGATCGACATCACACTGTGGACGATCGCCCATTTGGCGGTGGCCCGGGCATGGTGATGAAGATCAAGCCCCTGGAAGACGCGTTGGTTCAGGCCAAGGCTGCCGCTGGGGAGAAGGCGAAGGTAATTTACCTGTCCCCTCAAGGCCGTCAGCTGAAACAGGCGGCGGTACGCGAACTGGCGAATGAGGAAGCACTGATCCTGATTGCCGGTCGCTATGAAGGCATTGACGAGCGGTTTATTGAAGCTCATGTCGATGAAGAGTGGTCGATTGGGGACTATGTCCTGTCTGGCGGTGAGCTGCCGGCGATGGTCCTGATAGATGCGGTTACACGACTGCTGCCTGGAGCTTTAGGGCATGCGGACTCCGCGGAGGAAGATTCCTTCACGGATGGTTTGCTGGATTGCCCGCACTACACCCGACCGGAGGTGTATGCGGATCAGCGTGTTCCCGACGTATTGCTAAGTGGCAATCACGCACACATCCGGCGTTGGCGTTTACAGCAGTCCCTTGGTCGGACCTATGAACGACGCGCCGATCTTCTGGAAAGCCGCTCGCTTTCTGGAGAAGAGAAGAAGCTGCTCGAGGAATACATCCTCGCGCGGGACGATAGTTAACAACGTATCGATGGTAGGTCCATTGACTTACCTTAGGAGCACAGCATGACTAACAAAATCATCCTTGCACTCGAAGCAGAGCAGATGACCAAAGAGATCCCTACCTTTGCCCCGGGCGACACCATTGTCGTTCAGGTGAAAGTGAAGGAAGGCGACCGTTCGCGTCTGCAAGCGTTCGAAGGCGTGGTAATTGCCAAGCGTAACCGTGGTGTGAACAGTGCTTTCACTGTTCGTAAAATCTCCAACGGTGTTGGCGTAGAGCGTACTTTCCAGACCTACAGCCCGCAAATCGACAGCATGGCCGTTAAACGTCGCGGTGACGTGCGTAAAGCCAAGCTGTACTACCTGCGTGACCTGTCCGGTAAAGCAGCTCGCATCAAGGAAAAACTGGCTTAAGTCCAGCTTCCCGATGCAGAAAAAAAGCAGCCTGCGGGCTGCTTTTTTTGTGCCTGGAATTTGTTGGCTGATCCGAGGCCGAGTCGCAGCTATCGCGGGCAAGCCAATTCCCACATTTGATTATCAGTGGTCATAAAATCGATGTGCGACACAAATCCCATGTGGGAGCTGGCTTGCCTGCGATAGGATCTACCAGACATCCCAGTAGTCAACCTGAGCCCACATGCCCGCCATCGACCACCCTCTGATCGACCGCTTCCTCGACGCCCTATGGCTGGAAAAAGGCCTGTCGGACAACACCCGCCATGCCTACCGCAGCGATCTGGCCCTGTTCAACGGCTGGTTGCAGGAAAAAAACCTCGAGCTGATCAATGCCGGCCGTGAGTTGATCCTCGATCACTTGGCCTGGCGTCTGGAGCAGAACTACAAGCCGCGTTCCACGGCACGATTCCTTTCTGGTGTGCGTGGCTTTTATCGCTACCTGCTGCGGGAAAAACTCATCGCCCTCGACCCGACGTTACAGGTCGATATGCCGCAATTGGGGCGGCCATTGCCCAAATCCCTGTCGGAAGCGGATGTCGACGCCTTGCTCGCCGCCCCGGACTTGAGCGAAGCCATCGGCCAGCGCGACCGTGCCATGCTCGAAGTGCTGTACGCCTGCGGCCTGCGGGTGACCGAGCTGATCAGCCTGACCCTTGAGCAAGTCAACCTGCGTCAGGGCGTGCTGCGGGTAATGGGTAAGGGCAGCAAGGAGCGGCTGGTGCCGATGGGGGAAGAAGCGATTGTGTGGATCGAGCGCTACATGCGTGATGCGCGCAGCGAATTGCTCGGTGGGCGCCCCAGTGATGTGCTGTTCCCCAGCCTACGGGGTGAGCAGATGACCCGCCAGACCTTCTGGCACCGCATCAAGCACCAGGCCAAGGTGGCGGGGATCGGCAAGAGCCTGTCGCCGCATACGTTGCGTCACGCGTTTGCCACGCATTTGCTCAACCACGGCGCGGATTTGCGCGTGGTGCAAATGCTCCTTGGCCACAGCGACTTATCCACAACCCAGATCTACACCCATGTGGCACGGGCGCGCTTGCAGGATATGCATGCCAAGCACCATCCGCGTGGCTGAAAACCGCCAAATTATCCCGCCACGGGCTGCCCTGCGGCCCAACTGTGGTAGGCTTTGCCGGTTAGCAAAGGGTACGGCGTGACTTGTGATGACAGCCCCGTGTTTCCAGATCGGTGTTCCGCACGCCCGTCCCTGCATCTGCCTTCAGGAGTTCCCATGCGCTTGACCCAGATTATTGCCGCCGCAGCCATTGCGTTGGTTTCCACCTTTGCCTTCGCCGATGACGCTGCCGAGCAGACTATTCGCAAGAGCCTGGCCAACCTGCAACTCGATACACCGATCGAAAGCATCAGTGCCAGCCCGATGGCCGGCCTGTACGAAGTCAAGCTCAAGGGCAGCCGCGTGCTGTATGCCAGTGCCGACGGCCAGTACATTGTCCAGGGCTACCTGTTCCAGTTGAAGGATGGTAAGCCGGTCAACCTGACCGAGAAAGCCGAGCGGCTGGGCGTGTCCAAGCTGATCAACGGCATTCCGGTAGCTGAAACCGTGGTTTACCCGGCCATTGGCGAGACCAAGACGCACATCACCGTGTTCACCGACACCACCTGCCCGTACTGCCATAAGCTGCACGCCGAAGTGCCGGCGCTGAACAAGCTCGGTGTGGAAGTGCGCTACGTCGCGTTCCCGCGCCAGGGCCTCGGCTCGCCGGGTGACGAGCAGTTGCAGGCAGTCTGGTGCTCGGCCGACAAGAAAGCGGCCATGGACAAGATGGTCGACGGCAAGGAAATCAAGGCGGCCAAGTGCGCCAATCCGGTTTCCAAGCAGTTTGCCCTGGGCCAGTCCATTGGTGTGAACGGTACACCGGCCATCGTTTTGGCTGACGGCCAGGTGATTCCGGGCTATCAGCCGGCACCGCAAGTTGCCAAACTGGCGCTGAGTGCCAAATAAACCAGCATCGTCGAACCTTTGACGATCATGGCCCTTTGATAAGTCGATGGGCCATTAATTGAAAGCCGCAGTTGTGCGGCTGTTTTCCACGGCCGACCTCGCGTCGGCCGTTTCATGGGGAGTTCTTCAGTGAAACCGGTCAAAGTAGGCATCTGTGGGTTAGGGACCGTCGGTGGCGGCACCTTAAACGTACTTCAGCGTAATGCTGAAGAAATTTCCCGCCGTGCAGGGCGCGGGATTGAAGTGGCGCAGATTGCCACGCGTTCGCCAAAGCCTCAGTTCGAAACGACCGGTATTGCGATTACCAACGATGTCTTCGCCGTGGCGACCAACCCTGACATCGATATCGTCATCGAGTTGGTCGGCGGCTACACCGTGGCCCGCGAGCTGGTGCTCAAGGCGATTGAAAACGGCAAGCATGTGGTCACTGCCAACAAGGCGCTGATCGCCGTGCACGGCAACGAGATCTTCGCCAAGGCGCGTGAGAAGGGCGTTATCGTGGCGTTCGAAGCTGCGGTGGCCGGCGGTATTCCGGTGATCAAGGCGATCCGTGAAGGCCTGTCCGCCAACCGCATCAACTGGGTGGCCGGCATCATCAACGGCACCGGTAACTTCATCCTCACCGAAATGCGCGAGAAGGGCCGTACCTTCGAAGACGTGCTGGCCGAAGCCCAGGCCCTGGGTTACGCCGAAGCCGACCCGACCTTCGACGTTGAAGGTATCGACGCGGCGCACAAGCTGACCATCCTCGCGTCCATTGCCTTTGGTATCCCGTTGCAGTTCGAGAAGGCCTACACCGAAGGCATCACCAAGCTGACCACAGCCGACGTGAACTACGCTGAAGCCCTGGGTTACCGCATCAAGCACCTGGGCGTGGCGCGCAGCACACCGGCCGGTATCGAGTTGCGTGTACACCCGACGCTGATCCCGGCCGACCGCCTGATCGCCAACGTCAATGGCGTGATGAACGCCGTGATGGTCAACGGTGACGCCGCCGGTTCGACCCTGTTCTACGGCGCCGGCGCCGGCATGGAGCCGACCGCTTCGTCGGTGATCGCCGACTTGGTGGACGTGGTTCGCGCCATGACCTGCGACCCGGAAAACCGCGTGCCGCACCTGGCATTCCAGCCGGATTCGCTGTCGGCCCACCCGATCCTGCCGATCGAAGCGTGCGAAAGCGCCTACTACCTGCGGATACAGGCCAAGGATCACCCGGGCGTATTGGCCCAGGTTGCCAGCATCTTGTCGGAACGCGGCATCAACATCGAGTCGATCATGCAGAAGGAAGTCGAGGAGCAGAACGGCCAGGTGCCGATGATCCTGCTGACTCACCGCGTGCTTGAGCAGCACATCAACGATGCCATCACCGCCCTGGAAGCCTTGCAAGGCGTAGTGGGGCCTGTGGTACGGATTCGCGTCGAACACCTGAACTAACCGATTTGTTCCAGGGGCCCCGTGTGATCGGCGGCCTCTGTTCGAGAATGTTTTTGAGGAGCCAGTCATGCGTTACATCAGCACCCGCGGCCAGGCACCGGCCCTGAATTTCGAAGACGTCCTGTTGGCAGGCCTTGCCACCGACGGCGGCCTGTATGTGCCGGAAAACCTGCCACGCTTCACCCAGGAAGAAATCGCTTCCTGGGCTGGCCTGCCGTATCACGAACTGGCGTTCCGGGTGATGCGCCCGTTCGTCACTGGCAGCATTCCGGATGCGGATTTCAAAAAGATCCTGGAAGAGACATACGGCGTGTTTTCCCACAGCGCCATCGCTCCTCTGCGCCAACTGAATGGCAACGAGTGGGTCCTTGAGCTGTTTCACGGCCCGACCCTGGCGTTCAAGGACTTTGCCCTGCAACTGCTGGGTCGCCTGCTCGATTACGTGCTGGAGAAGCGCGGCGAGCGCGTGGTGATCGTCGGCGCCACCTCCGGTGATACTGGCTCGGCGGCCATCGAAGGCTGCAAGCATTGCGAAAACGTCGACATCTTCATCCTGCACCCGCACAAGCGTGTGTCGGAAGTACAGCGTCGGCAGATGACCACCATTTTTGGTGAGAACATCCACAACATCGCCATCGAAGGCAACTTCGACGACTGCCAGGAAATGGTCAAGAACAGCTTCGCTGACCAGAGCTTCCTCAAGGGCACGCGCCTGGTCGCGGTGAACTCGATCAACTGGGCGCGGATCATGGCCCAGATCGTCTACTACTTCCACGCCGCGCTGCAGTTGGGTGGCCCGGCACGTTCAGTGTCGTTTTCGGTGCCGACCGGCAACTTCGGCGACATCTTCGCTGGCTACCTGGCGCGTAACATGGGCCTGCCGATCAACCAGTTGATCGTCGCTACCAACCGCAACGATATCCTGCACCGCTTCATGAGCGGCAACCAGTACGTCAAGGAAACGCTGCACGCCACACTGTCGCCGTCGATGGACATCATGGTGTCGTCGAACTTCGAGCGCCTGTTGTTCGACATGCACGGTCGCAACGGCGCTGCCATCGCCGAGCTGATGAACAGCTTCAAGAGCGGTGGTGGTTTCAGCGTCGATCAAGAGCGCTGGACCGAAACCCGCAAGCTGTTCGACTCCCTGGCTGTGGACGATGCACAAACGTGCGAAACCATCGCTGAAGTCTATGCCCAGACCGGCGAACTGCTGGACCCGCACACCGCTATCGGCGTGAAGGCCGCGCGCGAATGCCGTCGTAGCCTGGACATTCCGATGGTGATCCTCGGCACCGCGCACCCGGTCAAATTCCCGGAAGCGGTGGAGAAAGCGGGCGTTGGCAAGGCGCTGGAGTTGCCGGAGCATCTGGCCGACTTGTTCGAGCGTGAAGAACGTTGCACCGTGCTGCCGAATGACTTGAAGGCGATGCAGGCGTTTGTCAGCCAGCATGGCAATCGTGGTAAGCCGCTGTAAGGCAAACTGCTGGCGCTTCGGCGCAGACAAAAACGCCGCTTTCCCTTCCTTGGGTCAGCGGCGTTTTTTGTTTCTGGCAGGCCCAACAGTGTGCTGGTTACAACAGTAATTTAATGGCCATTCCGGTAATTGAAGCAATTGTGGCGACAACGGCCATCGCTACGCCCATGGGGTACCAAAACGTCTCACAGGTTATCTTCAAGGACTCCGCGTTGAGCTTGCCTTGCTCGGCATGCATGCGTGAAATTTCGGCATAGATGCGAGATACGTCAGCATGCATCTTCTCCATCGACGCTTGTTGTTCGTTGTGTTCCACCATCATGTTCATCCTTAGCAATAAGGGCCTTTGACATGCACTTCTAGCTGTGTGACAGCGTGATCAGCGCTTACTGAGTATAGGGTTCACCCTCAGCCGCGCTGCAGGGCGAACCCTGAAACGGCAACCCATTGCGTAAGCAGTTATGTGCGGCCGTTTTTTCGTTGTCATGTTGCAAGCGCATGCTGTTCCAAGTCACTCCCCCGCGGCCTCATAAAGACGAAAAAGCGAACTTTCCTACGTCACAACCCGTCACTTAGGAGAGAGGCAGCCCCCGTTGAAACGATTGTTCCCGAACTATTGAGTGGTGATCGAAATGGAAAGTATCAGCCTATTGCTCGAAGAAGCACTGAGCCCTTATCAGGTTACGCTGACCACCGCTGGTGTGCAGGGCGAGTGCCTGGTGACCGTAAAGAATCCTGCCGGTGCTATCGTGGTCGAGCGTGATGTCGACCGGGCGCAACTGACCGACAAGCGCGTGCTGGTGGATGTCGTCGATTGCCTGCTGCGCGACCTGAAAATTGCCGAAGGGCGCCTGGAACCCTCGGTGATCGCCGCCTTGCGCAACGCTGCCCAGACCCGCAGCAGCGCCCTTGCATGAAGAATTGTTTATCGGCGGAAACTTCCTACTGCGTGGCTGGTCTGATTTAGTAACAGCAAGAGCAGACATTGTGCTCCGGTGTTTGTGACTTGCTGTACTGGTCTTTGTAGGCCACGTTTAACCCCGAAGTGTTTCCCCACTCTTCGGGGTTTCTTTTTGCCCGCGATTTATCACGGGGTGGGCGCTTCTTCATAGAATCGCTGATGATCCAGCAGGTATTGCTCACCCAGGGCCGGGCCGAGCCATGACGCGTAGGCACGTAGCAACTGCGCCTGCGGCAGGTCGCCCAGCAACTGGTTGATACGCGTCATGACCTGGCGCCCCTCGGGCGTATCCGAACAGCCGATATGGATGTGCTGATAGGGCGTGGTGCCGGCAATCGGATAAAACGCCAGCGCCTCGGGATCAATACCTTGCTGCAATGCGTGATAGCGAATTTCGGTCCAGTAACCCAGTACCCCTTCCAGGCGTCCCAGGCGCTGCATTTGCAGCAGGCTGCCCAAGGCGTCGTTGCCGTAGTGCATCACCCGATTGTGCGTGTCGCCATGCCGCAACATGCCGTCGATGAATGGCCCGTAACTGCGCTCGGCGATGATGCCCAGGCGTGTGCTCTTGTCCCGTAGCATCGCTTGCAGGTCGACCTTGCCTCGCGCGACAAAGGGCGCCAACACTTCACGGTTTTGCTGGCGAACGACTACGCCATTGCTCACCACGGAAAAAGCCTGGTCGGAATATACAATCCATTGGGTCCGCTCCGGCGTCCACATCAGGGTAGGGTCGCAGGTGAGGGAGGGCGCCTGGAGCATCTGCATGCTCCTGGCACGGTTGACGTGCTGGACCTGGTGCTGATACTCCGGCAGGCGCTCCATCAGCATCGGCAACAATTCGTCGATGGCGCCCTGGCCTTTTTGCGGACCTTCGAAGATCGTCAGTGGTGGCAGGTCTCGCACCAGCCAGATCAAGGTTTGCGCCGCCTGGGTCGGCAGCGGCAAAAGTCCCAGCAAAGGGGCGCACAGGTGCAACAGCCAGCGGTGAGCCACTATCTTGAGCGCACCATCAGATCGCTCCTTGCTCACGCAAGCGGATGATGGCAGCCGCGTCATAGCCCAATTCTCCCAGTACTACGCCGTTGTGTTCACCCAGTTGCGGCCCCACCCACTCACAACTGCCCGGCGTGTCGGAGAGCTTGGGCACGATACCTGGCATCTTGAAGGCCTTGCCGTCGGGCAGTTGCGCGTTGAGGAACATTTCCCGCGCCAGAAATTGCGGATCCCCGAGCATGTCTTCGGCGCTGTAGATGCGGCTGGCTGGCACCTCAGCCTTGTTGAGCTGCTCAATCACGTGTTCCAGCGATAGCGAATTGACCCAGCGATCAATCACGCCATACAGCTCGTCGCGGCGCTCGTCACGCCCGTCATTACTGGCCAATTGCGGGTCGTTGGCCAAATCTTCGCGGCCGATGGCGGACATGAAGCGTTTGAAGATCGCATCGCCATTTGCGCCGATCTGCACATGCTTGCCGTCCGCGCTGGTGTGGATCGAGGATGGTGTGATGCCGGGCATGATGTTGCCGGTGCGCTCGCGAATGAACCCGAACACATCGAACTCCGGGATCATGCTTTCCATCATGGCGAAGATGGCTTCATACAGTGCCACATCAACCACCTGGCCCAGCCCGCCGTTGACCTCGCGGTGTCGCAACGCCATCAGCGCGCCGATCACCGCCCACAGGGCGGCAATGGAGTCGCCGATGGAAATACCGGTGCGCACCGGCGGGCGGTCTTCAAAACCGGTGATGTAACGCAGCCCGCCCATCGATTCGCCTACCGCGCCAAACCCCGGCTGATCTTTCATCGGCCCGGTCTGGCCAAAGCCCGAGAGGCGCACCATTACCAGTTTCGGGTTCAGCGCATGTAAGGTGTCCCAGCTCAGGCCGAGCTTTTCCAGGACGCCAGGGCGGAAGTTTTCGATCAGGATGTCGGCGTCCGCCAGCAACTGCTTGAGGATCGCCAGGCCGTCCGGGTGCTTGAGGTTCAGCGTCAGTGATTTTTTGTTGCGCGCCTGCACGAACCACCACAGCGAGGTGCCTTCGTACAGCTTGCGCCATTTGCGCAGCGGGTCGCCGCCGTCCGGGGATTCGACCTTGATCACTTCGGCGCCAAACTCGGCGCAAATGCGTGAGGCGAACGGGCCGGCGATCAGGGTGCCGAGTTCGATGACCTTCAGGCCGGCAAGCGGTTTGGCGTTAAACGACATGAGGAACCTTTCATACGCAGCACAGTGGTGTGATGCCTTTTAACATAGCCGAGGGGGGCAGGGATAAGGATGATGCAGCGCAGCATTCGTTGAATCGCCTCGCCATCGGTTAGACTGCCAGCCTTTTCCTGTCTCTAGAAGTCCGTTCATGGCCCAGCCGTCCACGACCTACAAATTCGAACTCAACCTCACCGACCTCGATCGCTCGGTGTACGAGAGCGTCAAACAGACCATCGCCCGCCACCCTTCGGAAACCGAAGAACGCATGACCGTGCGTCTGCTGGCCTATGCCCTTTGGTACAACGAGCAACTGTCGTTCGGCCGTGGCCTGTCAGATGTAGACGAGCCAGCCCTGTGGGAAAAAAGTCTGGATGATCGGGTTTTGCACTGGATCGAAGTCGGCCAGCCCGATGCCGACCGCCTGACCTGGTGCTCGCGTCGCACCGAACGCACCAGTCTGTTGGCTTACGGCAGCCTGCGCGTGTGGGAAGGCAAAGTGGTTCCGGTGGCGAAAAACCTGAAAAACGTACACATCGCTGCCGTACCGCAAGAGGTCCTCGAGACCTTGGCCAAGGACATGCCCCGCGTGATCAAGTGGGACGTGATGATCAGCGAAGGCACGATCTTCGTCACCGACGACCGCGGCCAGCATGAAGTGCAACTGCAATGGCTGGTCGGCGAGCGCGATTGAGCTAGCGCTTGAAGCCTGCCGCTAATATTTCCCCTACAGAGAATTCCCCAGCGTCCCATGCGTATCGATCCCCGCCCGTTACCTGCTGTCCTGCCGTTTCTCGGTGAACTGCCACCGCTGTTGACCCGCCTCTACGCCGCGCGCGGGGTACAGACGGAGGCCGAACTGGACAAGAGCCTGGCGCGGTTGATCCCTTATCAACAACTCAAGGGCATCGACGCGGCGGTAGACCTGCTGGTGACGGCCTTGGAGCAACGCCAGCGCATCCTTATCGTCGGCGACTTCGACGCCGATGGCGCCACAGCCAGTACGGTGGGCACTCTGGGCCTGCGCTTGCTCGGTGCGGCCCATGTCGATTACCTGGTGCCCAACCGCTTTGAGTACGGCTACGGCCTGACGCCGGAAATCGTCGCCGTGGCCCTGCAGCGCGAGCCGCAGTTGCTGATCACCGTGGATAACGGCATCTCCAGCGTCGAAGGCGTGGCGGCAGCGAAGGCGGCGGGGCTCAAAGTGCTGGTGACCGACCACCACTTGCCGGGGGATGAATTGCCGGCGGCGGACGCTATCGTCAACCCCAACCAGCCGGGCTGTGAGTTTCCCAGCAAGGCGTTGGCTGGGGTCGGGGTGATCTTTTATGTCTTGATGGCCCTGCGTGCGCGTTTGCGCAGTTTGGGCTGGTACGCGAACAAACAGCAGCCGAACCTCGGCGAGTTGCTCGACCTCGTCGCCCTGGGCAGCGTCGCCGATGTGGTGCCGTTGGATGCCAACAACCGCATTCTGGTCCACCAGGGCCTGGAGCGCATCCGCGCCGGTCGCGCGCGGCCGGGGATCAAGGCGATCCTCGAAGTGGCCAAGCGTGACCATGCGCGCATCACGTCCACCGACCTCGGTTTTATCCTCGGGCCACGGCTCAATGCCGCCGGGCGCCTGGACGATATGAGCCTGGGCATCGAATGCCTGCTCACCACGGATTTCGCCGCCGCACGGGAAATGGCCGCGCAACTGGACGGCATGAACCAGGACCGCAAATCCATCGAACAAGGCATGCAACGCGAAGCCCTGGCCCAGCTCAAGGACTTGCCGCTGGAGTCGATGCCGTATGGCTTGTGCCTGTTCGACCCGGAGTGGCACCAAGGCGTGATCGGGATTCTGGCGTCGCGCATGAAAGAACGCTATTTCCGTCCGACCATCGCCTTTGCCGACGCCGGTGATGGCCTGCTCAAGGGTTCAGGCCGCTCTGTGCAGGGCTTTCACATCCGGGATGCGCTGGCGGTGGTGGCAAGCCAGCATCCCAACCTGATCAGCAAATACGGCGGCCACGCCATGGCGGCCGGCCTGACATTGCCCGAGGCGAACTTCCCCCTGTTTGCCGAAGCCTTTGATGCCGAAGTGCGTCGGCAACTGCGCGAAGAAGACTTGACCGGGCGGCTGTTGTCGGACGGCACCCTGGCGGTGGAAGAGTTTCACTTGGAGTTGGCGCGCGCGCTGCGGCATGCCGGCCCATGGGGGCAGCTCTTCCCCGAGCCGTTGTTTCATGGGGTGTTTCAGCTGGTAGAGCAGCGTGTGGTGGGGGAGCGGCACCTGAAAGTGGTGCTCAAGAGCGAATGCGGGTCAGTGAAACTCGACGGTATTGCGTTTGGGGTGGACCGTGAGGTCTGGCCGAACCCGACCGTGCGTTGGGTGGAGTTGGCCTACAAGCTCGACGTGAACGAGTTCCGTGGCCAGGAAACCGTGCAGTTGATGATTGCGCATATCGAACCGCGCTAGGCGCTAACCAACACCGCAAACCAATGTGGGAGGGGGCTTGCTCCCGATAGCTGAGTGTCAGTCAATGATCTTATGACTGACCCATCGCTATCTGGAGCAAGCCCCCTCCCACATTGGGTTTTGCGTACAGCGTAGGATTACTCGGTCTTGGCCTGGTGCTTGACGATGATATCCACCAGGCGCTTGGCCAGCGCCGGGTAGTTCTCGTCGAAGTGGTGCCCGCCTGGCAGTTTTATCGCTTCGCCCACGGCGGTCTTGTCGGTGCAGCCGCTCTCGTCGACCTCTTCGGCACCGTAGATGCAGACCACCTTGTCCGCCGGTAGCTTGGCCATTTCAGGGCCGGTCGCGGCTTCTTTGCCGGCATTGCCCAGCCATCCTTCTACTTCGATTTCAAAGCTGCCGGTGCGCGCAAACGCCAGCAGGATGATCGCGTCGACGCGTTGCTGCTCGTTTTCCGGCATACGGTTGTAGATGGCCGGCAATACGTCGGCACCGAACGAATAACCGGTCAGCACAAAGCGCTTGGTGCCCCATTTCTGCCGATAGTGCTGCATCAGCTCGCTGAGGTCCTTGGCGCTTTGCTCCGGGGTCTTGTGCTGCCAGTAGTAGCGCAGGGTGTCGATGCCTACGACCGGGTAGCCGATCTTGGCCATTTCACCGGCTACGTCGCGGTCGAGGTCACGCCAGCCGCCGTCACCGGAGAGGAACAGGGTCACGGTGTCCTTGGCCTGGCCGGCGGGGACTTCCACGACCGGAATCGCCAGGCCGCCGTTGTCCGAACCCACCAGTTGCTTGCGCAGTTCGTTATTCAGCACTTGCGGGTAGTGAATGTCGTAGTCGCTGATGCTGGTGGTGGCGCGAGGGGTGTCGCGCACGAAACTGGCGCTTTCATCGTCAGGGTTGTCGTTCCATGCCACCAGCCAATTGCCATGGGCGGCGGTCTTTGGCAGAGGGTCTTTACAGCCTTCCTGTACCAGGGCGAAGCCGACGGAGATCGCATTTGCCTTGTCGTCGTTCTGTGTAGCCAGCCAGCGCCAGGCGAGGGCGGCGCCAGGGCCGATGCCGCTGACCAGGGTAGCGGGGCCCTTGAGCTGGCTCAGGGCGCCTTGCAGTGCCTGTTGCTGCAGCGTGCAGTCATCCTTGGGCAGGATCACCTGGACGATCTGCGCCTTGCCGCCCTGGCTCAGGGCAATCAGTTGGCTGTCAGTCAGGGTCTCGTCGGCCATTACCGCCACGGCCACGCGGGCTTTCGGGGTGCCAGCGGGGGTTACGCGGGTCATCACCGAGCCATCTGCCTGGGGCAACTGCTCCAGAGTCGGCTGCGGGGCAGGGCGGTTCCAGTACCAATAGCCTCCACCCAGCGCCACGGCGAGCACCACCACAAAAGCCAATACATACCGCCAGGAGCGTCGAATCATCAGCGTTTCACCAATCCAGTCAAGCCGCCCGCGATCAGGGCGGCGGTATCGGCCAGTGCCACCAGCGGATCAAGTCCTGCGGGCACGGCCATGTAACGGGGTTCCCAGTCAGGCTGGAACTTGTCTTTGAAACGGCGCAAACCTTGGAAGTTATAGAGTTGCTCGCCGCGACGGAACACCATCGAGCCCAGGCGTTGGGTCAGCGGCGCGCCACGGCGAGGTTGCAGGCCAGACAATGGCACCATGCCGAGGCTGAAGCGAGCATAACCATGATTCTTATAGTGTTGAATCAGGCCGACCATCATGAATTCCATGGTCAGCTTAGGCGCATCGGGGTGGGCGCGCATCAGGTCGAGGCTGGCCAGGTCGTGGTTGTAGGTCTCGAGCAGGTTGGCGAAGGCAACCGGGTGTCCTTCGAAGCGAATGATCGCGATGCGAAAGTGCTTGAGGTAGTCGTCGCTGAAACGTCCCAGGGAAAAGCCCTTTTCCCGCACGTTCTTGCCGGTCAGCCAGGCGTCGGAAATGACCTTGAGTTCGTCCATCGGCGCTGTGCCCGGTTCGTGGATTTCCAGGGACAAGCCGTCCCGGGTTCCACGGTTCCAGGTGTAGCGCAAATCCTTCATCTCTTTGCCCTTGGCTTCCAGGTCAAAGCGTTTCAGGTCGACGCGGGCTTCTTCGCCCAGCTTGATCGCGGTCAGGCCGATGTCCATGTAGTACGGCAGGTTTTCCGCGCGTACCTGGTAGAACACCGGGCGCGCATGGTGGATGTCGCACAGGTCGCGGAACTGCCAGATCATCTCGGCACGGGGTTGGGTCGGGCCGATCGGGTCGTACAAGGCCACCAGGCTGCGCCCGCGACGGGCGTACATCAGGAAGGCTTCATCTTTGGGGTGGAACAGCAGCGCCTTGTCGCCGGTCAGCGCCAGGCCGCCGTCGGGTTGCGATGAGGCCATCAGGATCTTGGTGGCGCGTTCCATTTCTTCCGGAGTCGGCAGGTGGATCACCGGGCGCGCGGTACGCAGCAGCCAGGTCAGCGACACGATCACCAGCAGCACCGCCGCCCCCAGCAGCGAGCGCAGGCCGCGTGGGGCGTTGGCGTCGAGGGTGAACTGCCACCACAATTGGTGGCTATACGGTACGTCTTGATAGGCAAACAGCAGCAGCCAGATAGACGCTCCCAGCACGCACACACTGGCCACCAGGTACAGCGGCGAGAACGGCAATTCGGTCAAGCGGCTGGCGCGGTAAAAGGAGCGGCGGAAGATCGCCAGCAACACCGCAGTCATGGTCATCAGGCTGGCTTCTTCCCAGTCGAAGCCCTTGAGCAGTGAGAGCAGGGCGCCGGTCAACAGCAGCACCATGGTCAACATCCAGGCTGCCGATAAGCGTCGACGCAGACCCTGGGCCAACAACAGGCACAACACGCCGATCAGGCTCGCGCCAAAGTGCGAGGCGTCAATCAGGCGGTGGGGAATCAGGAAACCGATGTTTTCCAGGCGTGAGTCGATCTCTGGCGTGGCGCCGGAAAACAGCAGGACCACGCCGGACAAAAAAACCAGTACGGCCAGTACCGGCGCTGCGAAGCCTGAAGCCACGCGCAAACTCTGCTGGGTCTGGAACAGCCGCTGGGCTTCATTGACCAACAGGAACACACAGGCGATCAGCAGCGGCAGCACCACATAGATCATGCGATACAGCAGCAGGGCAGCGGCCAATGGCGCGGCACCGAGTTTGTCGGCAAAGGCTGCGAGCAGGATCGCCTCGAACACCCCGACGCCACCCGGCACATGGCTGAGTACGCCGGCGGCCAGCGCCAACAGGTACACCAGCAGGAACGGGCCGAAGGGTGGCGCTTCCGGTAGCAGCAAATAAAGGACGGTGGCGGCAGCGGCGACATCCAGCGCGGTGATGATCAGTTGCAGGAACGTCAGGCGCCGACCGGGCAGGCGCAGTGTGCGGCGGCCAACCTTGACCAGCAGGTTGTCCGGGTAGGGTTGTTCTGGCAGGCGCCGGCGATAAATACCGATGCACAGCGCGGCCGACAACAGCAACACGGCACCGGAGATAGCGCCGAGCAAGCCTTGCGACACATGCAAGGCGGCGGACGCGGCGGGCAAGTTGCTCAAGGTGGCCAATGCAGCCAGCGGTGGCAGGGCGCAGCCCAGGGCGAGGCTGGCGAACACGGTCATGCGGGCGACTTCCGAAGCCCCGATGCCATGACGCGCATATAAACGGTAACGCACCGAACCGCCCGAGAGCATCGACAGGCCAATGGCGTTGCCGATGGCAAAGGCGGTAAAGCCGCCGAGGGCGAGGGTCTTGGCGGGCAGTTTCACCCCGGCATAGCGCGCGCCGGAAAACTCATAGCCCAATAGAATGATGAAACCGCCGATGGCGGCAGCTAACGCGCCCAGCAATGCCGGCTTGGGCACTTCCAGGATCGAGTCGTGGAGGGCGTAGAGATCCAGTTCCAGCAGCAGGTGTCGGCAGGCGATCAGGGCGATTGCGAACAGCAGCAGCGTCACGGCCAGCCCAATGGGTTGCCGATACTTGCTTAACAGATCCAGCCAGCGCAAACGGGTGGGAGTGATCGGTTGTGTCGCTGTGACGGAGTCTTGTGGTTCAGACGAGTTGGCGCGCATCAATCACCTCGTGGATTGTGCGCGACAGGATGGGGGTATCCAGCCAAGTTACCAATCCCTATGGACAAAATAATTACAAATATTAACGCGGATCGCCGGATGCGGCGACTGCGGCCATTGGTCGTAGAAGGATTAAGCATGGCGTGCGATGAAATGGACTCCACGAACCGTCTACGGTTTCATGAAAGATGCCATGCCATTGTTTCAGAAGAGCTTTTTTGTCAGATACAAAAAAGGCCACTCTTTCGAGTAGCCTTTTTTGATGTTTGGTTGCGGGAGCCGGATTTGAACCGACGACCTTCGGGTTATGAGCCCGACGAGCTACCAGACTGCTCCATCCCGCGTCTGTGGGCGGCATTCTACAGCCAAGTGGCGGGGTGTCAACCGTTAATGGGCCGATAGGTCAAATAAGTGTGAATGAGCGCGTATTTGTCCGCTGCGAGCGGTAAGTGCGCGATGGGGAAAGATTTTTTGTCCGACAATCAAAAACGAGCACGCACAAAAAAGGCCACTCTTTCGAGTAGCCTTTTTTGATGTTTGGTTGCGGGAGCCGGATTTGAACCGACGACCTTCGGGTTATGAGCCCGACGAGCTACCAGACTGCTCCATCCCGCGTCTGTGTGTCGGCATTCTACAGCGGAACGCAGGGGTGTCAACCTATGAATCGAAGAAAAGCGCTTGTGGTTCAATCGCTTACCTCTCCATCACGGTTGTTGAAATGGCTACGGGCCAGTCGGGCCGAGGCTTTCAGCTCTATTGGTAGGCTGATTTCGATTGAGAAAATAAATCTACCTGGGCTATTTCCTACCGCTTGCGCGGAAGATTCAAACTACTGGTGCTATATACAGGTGTGAGTGCGATACTGGCCGCCCGTTGGATTGCACTCCCTTCTATATATGACGCAGCGCAAAATCATCCATGTCGACTGTGATTGCTTCTACGCCGCCATCGAGATGCGCGATAACCCGAGCCTGGCGCAAAAGCCCCTGGCGGTGGGCGGTTCGGCGGATCGGCGCGGCGTGATTGCCACCTGTAACTACGAAGCGCGGGCCTACGGGGTTCGTTCGGCCATGTCGTCGCGTCATGCCTTGAAGCTCTGCCCGGACCTGACCATCGTCAAGCCGCGCATGGATGCTTATAAAGAAGCGTCGAAAGAAATCCAGAGCATCTTTCGCGACTACACCGACCTGATCGAGCCGCTCTCCCTGGATGAGGCCTACCTGGATGTTTCCGACAGCCCGCATTTTGGCGGCAGCGCCACGCGTATCGCCCAGGACATCCGGCGCCGGGTCTCCAATCAATTGCACATCACCGTGTCCGCCGGTGTGGCGCCCAACAAGTTTTTGGCCAAGATCGCCAGTGACTGGAAGAAACCCAACGGCTTGTTTGTGATCACGCCGGACCAGGTCGAAGACTTTGTGTCGATACTGCCGGTAAAAAAACTGCACGGCGTGGGCAAGGTGACCGCCGACAAGCTGGGGCGCATGGGGATCGAAGACTGCCTGCAATTGCGCGAATGGAACAAGCTGGCGCTGGTGCGCGAATTCGGCAGTTTTGGCGAGCGGCTGTGGAGTCTGGCCCGTGGGATAGATGACCGCGTGGTGCAGAACGACAATCGCCGGCAATCGATCAGTGTGGAAAACACCTACGATGAGGATCTACCGGATCTCTCAAGTTGTCTGGCGAAACTGCCCGAGCTGATGGAAACCCTGGCTGGGCGTATAGCGCGCATCGACAGCAGCTACCGCGCGGGTAAGCCGTTCGTCAAAGTGAAGTTTCATGACTTTACCCAGACCACCCTGGAGCAGGCGGGGGCAGGGCGGGACCTGGAGAGTTATCAACAACTGATGACCCAGGCGTTCAATCGCGGTGGCAAGCCGGTGCGATTGCTGGGGATTGGCGTGCGGTTGCTCGACTTGAGCAGCGGTAACGAACAGCTCGAGCTCTCGTGGTAGAACCCGGAAACAAAAATGTGGGGAGGGGCAAGCCCTTCCCACATTAGCCCTTTAGTGCTTCTGAGGGCTCAGCGCGCGCCAGGATCTGCGACGAGTCTCCCCGCATCCTTGGTCAGCGCTTGCAGGAACTCCTGCTGTAACTCTGGATCATTGCGGGTCAGTTCGATCAGGCTCTGTTCCAGTTCACTGGCTTCTTCCTCCAGGCCCAGCTCCGACAGACGCTTGACGCGGTGTACCCACTGGCTGACTTCGTCGTCTTCCAAGTCGTCGTAGATCAGTCTGTGGGCTTCCAGCAACTTGCCGCGCAGTGTGTTGCTCACGGCCAGGGTCGAGTCCGAATGCACGTCGTCCTGGCTATCTTCCACGCTGATCTTCAAGGTGCTGATGCGGTTCAGATCCTGCTCGGCGAACGGGCTGTCCAACAGGTTCAGGCGCAGTACGCCGTTGCGGTCGGTGGTCAGTTCATGCTCTTGCTTGCCGGCGGTGACCTGTACCGGGCGCTCGCTCCAGGGCAGGCTCGAATACTCCACACGCTTGTCGCGCTGGACTTCATCGATACCCGCCAGGTTCTGTTGCGCGCGCCCATGGGATTGCACGTTCATGAACGGGTTGAGGCCGTCGATGCCGTAGCTCAGCCAATCGTGCGTCATGCTGGTCGGCAGGTTGCCGAGGGCGAAGATATTCGCCACGTTGGCGCCCGCGCCTGCCACCAAAGCGACCGCGCCCAGCGGCAGCTCATAGAGTTTGCGCCAGGGCTGGTAGGGGGTGTAGCGGTCATAACGACGGGTGACTTCGAATTCGGTGACCTCGAAGGTCTTTTGCTCGTGAATGCGAACCCGGCGTTGCGGCAGCTCCAGCACTTTGGGTTCGCCTACATCGATCTGCAGGCTGTGGTCGAGCAATTTACGCTCGACCCGCTCCTCGTGCTCACTGCGTTGCGACATCTGGTTGGCGCAGCCGCTGACCAGCAGGGCACCGCACAAGGCGGCGCCCCCCAGGGCTCTGGTGTTTCGCTTGAACATGACTTCTCTTGATCTGGTTTTCAGCGACGAATACGCGCCTGAAGGAAAGACAGCACGTCAGCCACCGGCAACGGTTGGGCTTCGGCTTCGGTCCGGCTCTTGTATTCCAGATTGCCATCGGCCAGGCCACGGTCGCTGACCACGATCCGGTGCGGGATGCCAATCAGTTCCATGTCGGCGAACTTGATGCCTGGGCTGGTTTTCTTGTCGCGGTCATCCAGCAGCACTTCAAAACCGGCGGCCGTCAGTTCGGCATACAGTTTGTCGGTGGCTTCACGGACCTGCTCGGTTTCATAGCGCAGCGGCACCAGGGCGACCTGGAACGGCGCCAGGGCGTCACTCCAGATAATGCCTTTCTCGTCGTTGTTCTGCTCGATGGCAGCGGCAACCACGCGCGATACGCCAATGCCGTAGCAACCCATTTCCAGGGTGATCGGCTTGCCGTTTTCGCCCAGCACTTCGCACTTCATCGCCTTGCTGTACTTGTTGCCCAACTGGAAGATGTGCCCGACTTCAATGCCGCGCTTGATTTCCAGGGTGCCCTTGCCATCCGGGCTTGGGTCACCGGCGACCACGTTACGCAGGTCGGCCACGGTCGGCACCGGCAAGTCGCGTTCCCAGTTCACGCCGAAGTAGTGCTTGTCGTCGATGTTCGCGCCGATACCGAAGTCGCTCATCAGCTCGACCGAACGGTCGATGATGATCGGCAGCGGCAGGTTCAGCGGGCCCAGGGAGCCGGCACCGGCGCCAATGGCGTCGCGCAATTCGGCATCGGAGGCCATGACCAGCGGGCTGGCCACGCCAGGTTGCTGGGCCGCCTTGATCTCGTTGAGTTCGTGGTCGCCACGGATCACCAGGGCGATCAGCTTGCCGGCTTCCTCGGCGTGAACGATCAGGGTCTTGATGGTCTTTTCAATCGGCAGATTGAATTTTTCCACCAGGGCCGCGATGGTCTTGGTGTCCGGGGTGTCCACCAGGCGCAGCTCTTCAGCCGGCGCTGGGCGGGAGGTTTCCCGTGGCACGGCTTCGGCTTTCTCGATGTTCGCCGCGTAGTCGGAACCGTTGCTGAACACGATATCGTCTTCGCCGGATTCGGCCAGTACGTGGAATTCGTGGGAGCCGGCGCCGCCGATGGAACCGTTGTCCGCTTCAACCGGGCGGAATTTCAGGCCCAGGCGCGTGAACACGTTGCAGTAGGCGGTATGCATGCGGTCGTAGGTGATCTGCAAGGACGCCTGGTCGGGGTGGAACGAATACGCATCCTTCATGATGAACTCGCGGCCGCGCATCAAGCCGAAGCGTGGACGGATCTCATCACGGAACTTGGTCTGGATCTGATACAGGTTGAGGGGCAGCTGTTTGTAGCTGCTCAACTCATTGCGCATCAGGTCGGTGATGACTTCTTCGTGGGTCGGGCCGGCGCAGAAGTCGCGGCCATGACGGTCCTTGAAACGCAGCAATTCCGGGCCGTACTCTTCCCAGCGCCCGGATTCCTGCCACAGCTCAGCCGGTTGGGTGCTCGGCATCAACACTTCCAGAGAACCGGCAGCGTTCATTTCTTCGCGAACG
The DNA here is from genome assembly GCF_029320995.1 of Pseudomonas sp. D3. Classification (NCBI taxonomy): domain Bacteria; kingdom Pseudomonadati; phylum Pseudomonadota; class Gammaproteobacteria; order Pseudomonadales; family Pseudomonadaceae; genus Pseudomonas; species Pseudomonas sp. D3. Next base: position 5,351,282 of record NZ_CP119772.1, on the reverse strand, counting down.
ATTGCTTCAACCTTGCGCATCACCTTCAAGCCCATGGGCAACCAGGTGTACAGGCCGGAAGCCAGCTTGCGGATCATACCGGCGCGCAGCATCAGCTGATGGCTGATCACAACCGCGTCGGAAGGCGTTTCTTTCAGTGTGGCGAGCAAATATTGACTGGTACGCATGGTAGGCCGTTGTCGGTTGCTTGGACTTGAAGTGACTTGGGATTGTACGGGCGCTGGCTGCTGGAGTACAGGCATCAGAATGCAGAGGGGGGTTGGGAGGGGGCGTGCCCCCGATGCAGGCAACTCGGTGCTTCAGTCACACCGCGATGATCCTATCGGGAGCAAGTCGAATCGTCGCACCGCCCCTCTCACATTGAACGAGTTGTTTCAGTCTTCTGCCGGCGGGTTCAAGCGAATCCGCCGGTTTTCCTGGAACCAATGCAGCGCAATCAGCAGCAACGTCGGCACGCCCAGCACGCAGGTGATCAGGAAGAAGTTGTGATAGCCGAACTTCTCCACCATCACCCCCGAATACCCGCCGATCAGGCGCGGCAGCAACAGCATGATCGAGCTGAGCAGCGCGTATTGGGTGGCGGAGAACTTGAGGTTGGTCAGGCTCGACAGGTAGGCGACAAACGCCGAAGTGGCGAGGCCTGAGCTGAAGTTGTCCAGGGAGATGGTGAAGATCAGCATCTGCAGGTCCGGGCCCATGTCGGCGAGCATCACGAACAGCAGGTTGGTGGCGGCCGAGGCGATGCCGCCGATGAACAGGATCGGCAGGATGCCGAAGCGCACGATCAACAGGCCGCCCATACCGGCGCCGACCAGGGTCATGATCAGGCCGAAGATCTTGCTGACCCCGGCGATCTGGTCCTTGGTAAAGCCCTGGTCGATATAGAACACGTTGGCCATCACGCCCATCACCGTATCGGACATGCGATAGGTGGCGATCAGCCCAAGTAGCAGCAACGCCTGCCAGCGGTAGCGCAGGATGAAGTCGTTGACCGGCGTCAGCACCGGCGCCAGGCCTCGGCGGCCCATGGCCGACAGGCACAGCGCAGTCAGGGTGATATAGAGGATCGCGCGCAGGAACGCGCGGTCTTCCATCAACAGTTCCCACAGGCTTACGCCGTGGAACAGCACGCTGGCGAAGTCGGTGTTGTACAACTGGGTGAACATCGCCGGCACCGACACCAACAGCACAATCAGTACAAACACCGACACCAATTGGTGCATGAAGCTGTAGCGCCCCGCCTGCAACTGAGTCCGCAGTGGCACATTGGGCTCGCGCATAAACAGGGTGGTCAGCAGCGCCGGAATCATCAGTGCGCCGAACAGCACATAGGTGCCGGTCCACGCCGAATGTTTATAGTTGAAACCGGTAGAGCCAAAACCTTCGGCAAAAAACAGCGCGCCAGCCGTGGCCAGCAGGGCGGCGATGCGATAGCCGGACATGTAGCTGGCGGCCAGGGCAGCCTGGCGGCTGTCATCGGCGATTTCCAGGCGATAGGCATCAACCGCAATATCCTGGGTAGCCGAAGCGAAGGCGACGATCACCGCGATAGCGATCAGCCAGGACAAGTGTTTTTGCGGGTCGCAGAAACCCATGCCGATCAATCCGAGGATCACCAGCGATTGGGCCAGTACCAGCCAGGAGCGACGACGTCCGAGTTTGCCGAGCAGCGGCAGGCGCCATTGATCGAGCAGTGGCGACCACACCCATTTGAAGGCATACGCCAAACCGATCAGGCTCGCATAGCCGATGGTCTCGCGGGCCACACCGGCCTCACGCAACCAGACCGAAAGCGTCGAGAACACCAACATGTAAGGCAAGCCGGCGGCAAAGCCGAGCAACAACAGCACTAACGTCGAGGGGCTGGCATAGGCGGCGAGCGCGGCGCGCCAGGTTTTACGGGGCATGGGCTGGAGTCTGCCTCAGATTCACGGAAACAAAGCGCGCACTCTAACCGCTGTGCTCTACCGGGCGCCAGCCATGACGCTGAATATCCACGCGGTTGTTCAGGATAGCGACACCTTCGTCGCGTAAACGCGCACGTTGTTCGTCGCCTGAGGCGCTGCCCACCGGCAGGCTTATCCGACCACCGGCGCCCAGCACGCGGTGCCAGGGCAAGCGCGTGTCTTCGGGCAGTTGGCTCAGCGTGCGCCCGACCCAGCGCGCCGCGCGCCCAAGCCCGGCGAGGTGCGCCAGTTCGCCATAACTCACCACGCAGCCTTTGGGGACTTGCGCCAGCGTCAGGTACAGCGCGGTGCGGCGCATCTCGGCAGGGCTTTGCGGGGCTTCGGCGGGTGGTTTCACGGTGGATATATCCGTTCAGAGCGTCGTTTTTTTGTAAGAAACGTCTGTAAATATGCAGATGAGAACTGAACTCAACACAATTCCTTGAGTCAGTCCTTGCTATCTAACACGATAACGCCCCTTTTTCGCCAACCCTGAGCCCCTATCTGCTTATGTTGTCCAGAACCTTGCTGTGCCTTGCTGTTTTCAGCGCCTCCACCCCCTTGCTCGCCGATACGGTCTGGTTAAAGAACGGCGACCGTCTGACCGGCAAGATCAAGGTCTTCGACGGTGGCAAGTTGCTGATCCAGACCGACTATGCTGGGGCTATACCGGTGGACTGGAAACAGGTGAAAACCCTGGAAAGCGATCAGGAATTGCTGGTCAAGCAGGATGCCTACACCGGAGAGAAAGCCAAATCCTTGCAGGCGGCGGACGATGGCAAAGTGGTGCTGGCCAATGGCGAGGCGCCCAAGACGGTGGAATTGGCCAGCATCCAGCAGATCATCAAGCCCAAGCCGGTGATCGAAGACCTGGTGTGGAAAGGCAACGTCGACATGGCGCTGGACTACAAGCGCGCCGAGAAAGACACCAACGACTACGACATCGACTTCAAGACTTCCGCCCGCCATGGCCAATGGCGCCACACCGGGCAGGGCGAGTACAACCGCGAATTCCAGGACGACGTCACCACCACCGACAACTGGTCCCTGGAATATGACCTCGACCGGTTCATCACCGAGCACTGGTTCTGGCAGGGTCGCCTGACCTACAAGCGCGACAGGGTGGAAGACCTGTCCCGCCAGCGCACGGTCGGCACTGGCCCGGGCTACCAGTTCTGGGACGATGAGCTCGGCGCATTCTCCCTGGGTTCGCTGGTTAACCGCACCGATTACGAATATTCCGACGGCGGCAAGGACAACTTCTATTCCTTGGCCATGAAGTGGGACTACAACCGCTACCTGATCGGCAAGAAGGTTGAGTTTTTCACCTCCGGCGAATTGGGCAAGCCTATCGGCGGGCCGGCCGAATACGCCCTCGAAGCGCAAATGGGCCTGCGCTACAAGGTCACCGAGTGGGCGTCGCTCAATCTCAAGGCCGAGCGTGACGTGATCAGTGGCGACTCGGAAAGCAGCTTGAGCAAGACCCGCTACACCGCAGGGTTTGGCGTGGCCTGGTAATCGGCCTCAAGCTCGCTGGCAACCTGCGCGGTTATTGATTACCTTGGCTTGAGATCCATTCCCATACGCCATGGGCGACTGAATTCCCGAGGAGTCATACGTTGAGCGCGCACGTTGCCAAAAACGCCCGAGAGCTGTTGCTCAAGGAATACCGTGGGGCTCTCTCCACATTGTCCAAAGCCATGCCCGGCTTTCCCTTCGGTTCGGTCGTGCCGTACTGTCTGGACGAGCAGGGTCGGCCGCTGATCCTGATCAGCCGGATTGCCCAACACACCCATAACCTGCAGAAAGACCCCAAGTGTTCGTTGCTGGTCGGCGAGCGTGAAGCGGATGATGTGCAGGCGGTTGGGCGCCTGACTTACCTGGCCGAGGCCGAGCAATTGCACGACGTCGCCGCGATTGAAGCGGCGGCCGAGCGCTATTACCGCTACTTCCCCGAATCGGCTAACTATCACAAGGCCCACGATTTCGACTTCTGGGTGCTCAAGCCGGTACGTCACCGCTATATCGGCGGCTTTGGCGCGATTCACTGGCTTGACCGGTTGACCCTGGGCAACCCGTTCGCCGGCCCGACCGAGCGCAGCATGGTCGAGCACATGAACGCGGACCACGCCAAGGCCATCGCCCATTACGTCGAGTTGGCCGGCTTGCCCACCCATGAACCGGCGCAATTGGCCGGGATCGACAGTGAAGGCATGCACCTGCGCATAGGCCATGCGCTGCACTGGTTGCCGTTCGCCGAGTCTTGCAACACGTCGACACAAGTACGCGAGGCTCTGGTTTCATTGGCTCATGCTGCGGTCTGGCCGAAAAAAAGCGCGGCTGAAGCTTGAATTCACGAAATGGCGACGTCATCTAAGGTGGACTGGCAAGGCAATCTTGCGTTGAGGAAACCATTTGATGCGCCCTTTTTTATTGCTCTTTCTACTGTTCCCGGTGTTGGAGCTGTTCGTATTCGTAAAAGTCAGCGGTGCGATCGGGTTTTTCCCGGCGCTGCTGCTGATCATTCTCGGCTCGATGCTCGGCGTTCTGGTGCTGCGCGTCGCCGGTCTGGCCACGGCGTTGCGTGCCCGTGAAAGCCTGAATCGTGGTGAATTGCCGGCACAAACCATGCTCGAAGGCCTGATGATGGCCCTGGCCGGAGGCCTGTTGATCCTGCCGGGCTTTATCAGCGATGTGCTCGGCCTGGTCATGTTGCTGCCCTTCACCCGCAAGCTGTTGGCGGGCAAAATGCGCCAGCGTGCCGAAGAGGCTGCGATTCGCCAGCGCGCGTTCGCAGACGACCTGCAACCCCGTGGCGGCCCGGCTCCGCGCCAGCCGTTGGGACGCGAAGGTGATGTGATCGAAGGTGAGTTCGAGCATCGCGACAGTAAATAACGGCTTCACTGGCACGGCACCTTCGGGTGCCGTGTTGTTTTTATGGGCTGGCAGACGCAAAAAAATTCATCCCCCGCCCCTTGTAATATGCTTATGCGCCCTTATGTAACGGTCACCGCAAGGTTTCTGGTGGCGACACCAGACAGACTTCCGCGTCTTGCTTGGCGAGGCGCGACCGGCACCGCCGGAATACAACTTGCCGGTATTGACACCGGCCGATGAAAAACACAATTAGGAGAGATCGACAATGAGCAAGCTTCGTCCTCTGCACGACCGCGTCGTAATCCGTCGCAGCGAAGAAGAAAAGAAAACCGCTGGCGGTATCGTTCTGCCAGGTTCGGCTGCTGAAAAGGCCAACCACGGTGTGATCATCGCTGCTGGCCCAGGCAAGGCTCTGGAAAACGGTGAAGTACGTGCGCTGGCTGTGAAAGTGGGTGACAAGGTTGTTTTCGGCCCTTACTCCGGCAGCAACACCGTGAAAGTCGACGGCGAAGACCTGCTGGTAATGAGCGAGAACGAAATTCTCGCCGTTCTGGAAGACTGATTCCCCGCTCATTTTCCCGTTACTACAAAGTATTTAAGGAATATCGATCATGGCTGCTAAAGAAGTTAAATTCGGCGATTCCGCCCGCAAGAAAATGCTCACAGGTGTCAACATCCTGGCTGACGCAGTAAAAGCGACCCTGGGCCCGAAAGGCCGTAACGTGATCATCGAGAAGAGCTTCGGCGCTCCGACCATCACCAAGGACGGCGTTTCCGTAGCCAAAGAAATCGAACTGGAAGACCGTTTCGAAAACATGGGCGCGCAGCTGGTCAAAGACGTTGCCTCCCGTGCCAACGATGACGCAGGCGACGGCACCACCACCGCCACCGTTCTGGCTCAGGCAATCGTCAACGAAGGCTACAAAGCCGTCGCTGCCGGCATGAACCCGATGGACCTCAAGCGCGGCATCGACAAGGCGACCATCGCCATCGTCGCTGAGCTGAAAAACCTGTCCAAGCCATGCGCTGACACCAAGGCTATCGCTCAGGTAGGCACCATCTCCGCCAACTCCGACAACTCCATCGGCGACATCATTGCCGAAGCCATGGAAAAAGTCGGTAAAGAAGGCGTGATCACTGTTGAAGAAGGCACCGGCCTGGAAAACGAACTGTCGGTTGTAGAAGGCATGCAGTTCGACCGTGGCTACCTGTCCCCGTACTTCGTCAACAAGCCGGAAACCATGGTTGCCGAGCTGGAAAACCCGCTGATCCTGCTGGTCGACAAAAAGATCTCCAACATCCGCGAAATGCTGCCGGTGCTGGAAGCTGTTGCCAAAGCCGGTCGCCCACTGCTGATCGTTTCCGAAGACGTTGAAGGCGAAGCCCTGGCGACTCTGGTTGTGAACAACATGCGTGGCATCGTCAAAGTTGCAGCCGTCAAGGCTCCAGGCTTCGGCGACCGTCGCAAGGCCATGCTGCAGGACATCGCCGTTCTGACCGGCGGTACCGTTATCTCCGAAGAGATCGGCCTGAGCCTGGAAAGCGCCACCCTGGAAAACCTGGGTAGCGCCAAGCGTGTGACCATCTCCAAGGAAAACACCATCGTCGTCGACGGTGCTGGCGTAGAGGCCGACATTCAGGCGCGCATCACTCAGATCCGTGCCCAGGTTGCCGAAACTTCCTCGGACTACGACCGTGAAAAACTGCAAGAGCGTCTGGCCAAGCTGTCCGGCGGCGTTGCAGTGATCAAGGTTGGCGCTGGTTCCGAAGTTGAAATGAAAGAGAAGAAAGCCCGCGTTGAAGACGCCCTGCATGCAACCCGTGCGGCCGTTGAAGAAGGCGTGGTACCTGGCGGTGGCGTTGCGCTGATCCGTGCTCTGGAAGCCCTGACCAACCTGACCGGCGACAATGCTGACCAGAACGTCGGTATCGCTGTACTGCGTCGTGCTGTTGAAGCACCGCTGCGTCAGATCGCTGCCAACTCCGGCGACGAGCCAAGCGTTGTGGTCAACGAAGTCAAGAACGGCAAAGGTAACTACGGTTACAACGCTGCGACTGGCGAGTACGGCGACATGATCGAAATGGGCATCCTGGACCCTACCAAGGTGACTCGTTCCGCGCTGCAAGCAGCTTCCTCCATCGGCGGTCTGATCCTGACCACCGAAGCGGCGATCGCTGATGCACCGAAGAAAGACGGCTCGGCTGGCGGCGGTATGCCAGACATGGGCGGCATGGGTGGCATGGGCGGCATGATGTAAGCCAGCCTTACCCGGCGACTGAAAAACCCCGCCTGCAGCGATGCAGGCGGGGTTTTTTATGCGGGTGTGTAAACCTATAAAGAAGTCCCGTACTTGGCAGTAAGGGACGTTTTGCTTAGCGCGTGCTCACTGCCGGGGCCTCTTCCTTGGGGACCCTCCAGCTCAGCAGTTGTTGTTTGAAACCATAACTGGCGGCCTGGTAGTAGGTGATCGCCCGCAGGATCAGCGGGTCATCGCTGCCGACCCGCAATTCCTGGCTCTCACCCAGCGCCTCGTCGTGGCGGCGCAGGCCCTGGCGTGGGCTGAGAATCGCCAGGTCTTTGCCGTCGAATAACCCCAGGTGCTGGTAGTTGCCGACTACGACCCGAGGGGGCAATGGGTTGTCCTGCAACAGGTCGCGGCCAAAGAAGGTCGATTCATAGTTCAGGTTGATCAGGCCCAGCAGGGTCGGCGCCAGGTCGATCTGGCTGGCCAGTTGTGCCGATTCCCGTGCGTCGATCAGCTTGGGCGCATAGATGAACAGTGGAATCTGATAGTTGGCAATGGGCAGGTCTTCCTTGCCCGCACTGCCGGCAGTGTGGTCGGCGACGAAGACGAAGATGGTGTTATCGAACCAGGGTTTCTGCCGCGCCGCTTCCAGGAATTGGCCGATGGCATGATCGGTGTACTTCACCGCACCGTCGCGGCCATTGCCGGATTTGATATCGATGCGCCCGTCCGGGTAGGTGTAAGGGCGATGGTTGGACGTGGTCATCAGTTGCAGCAAAAACGGCTGCTGTTTGGCGTAGTCCGCATCGGCCAGCTTCAGGGTCTGTTTGTACAGATCCTCGTCAGCCATACCCCAGGCGTTCTTGAACGAGATTTCTGCCTCGGGCACGCTGCTCTGGTCCACGACGCGATAACCGTTGCCGCTGAAGAACGCATTCATGTTGTCGAAATAACCACGCCCGCCATACACAAACACGCTGTCGTAACCGATGGCCGTGAGTTGTTGCCCCAGGCTCGCGAAGCCGCTTTCCCGGCCAATACGTTTGACGATAGAGCGTCCCGGCGTCGGTGGGATTGCCAGGGTGATCGCCTCCAGGCCACGGTCGGTGCGGGTACCGGTGGCGTAGAAGTTATTGAAGTACAGGCTTTGTTGACGCAAGACGTCGAGATTCGGCGTGAGGTTGCGCCCGTCGCCATTGCTGCCCATGTATTTGGCGCTGAAACTTTCGATGGTCACCAGCACGATATTGGGTTTGCGCAGGGGGCCCGGGTGGGTAATGGCGCGGCGGATATCCAGCGGGTCCTGGCCGATAAAGCGCGCATTGGGCTCGCTGAGTTCGGCGCGCAACTGCTTGGCCACGACGTCGGTCGGCAGGCTCTTGTAGAACTGTGAGTAGTCCAGTTCGTTGTTACGGAAGGCGGCGAAAAACTGATACGGGCCATTGCTCGCCAGTTCGTTCTTGTAGGCGTTGCCGCCTTGCGCGCGCGGGCTGTCCTGGCTGATCAACTGCAGGCTCAGACCCCCGACGACCAACAGTGCCAAGGCATTCAACAGGCGGCCGCGCATGGGCGGCAGCGGAGCATTCATTGCGGCATTGAACGGCTTGCGCAAAGCCAGGCTCAACACGATGGCCAGCATCGCCAGCAAACTGAGCAACTTGCCGATGGGGTAGGATTCCAGCAGGTTGTTCAGGACTTCATCGGAGTACACCAGGTAGTCGACGGCGATAAAGTTGAAGCGCACGCCGAATTCGTCCCAGAACAGCCATTCGGCCACCGAGGTGAACAGCATTGCGAACAGGCTGACGGTGAGCACCGCCTGCAGGAACCAGCGATGGCCACGGCGGCGCCACAGCGCGGGCGGACACAGCAACAGGTACAGCCCCAGAGGCAGGGCGGCATAGGCGAGAAAACCGAGGTCATACAGCAGACCCACGCCAAATACCGGCAGCAGATTGCCGCCGACTTCATCCAGGTGCGTAACCAGCAATACGCTGCGGGTAAGCAGGAAAATAGCCAGCCAGGCACCCGTTACCAACAGCAAATAGCGCATCGGCGCTGTTTTGAGAAACCCCATGTCCCGCTTCCTTATATCAATGGGTGCGATCTTCGCCCTGACACTGTAATCAGTTTGTGAAGCTATAGTGAAAAACTCATTCGGCGCCCCAATCGGTTGAAAACCTTTATTGACCAACGGTTAGGCTCTATCCCTGAGCATCACTTGGCCTTAAGCTGCGCGAGCCAACACACGGCTGGCACGAAAGTACGGAGACACTGCCCATGCGAATTTTATTGGTTGAAGACAACCGCGATATTCTGGCCAACCTGGCGGATTACCTGGGGCTCAAAGGCTACACCGTGGACTGCGCGCAGGACGGTTTGTCGGGCCTGCACCTGGCCGCCACCGAGCACTACGACTTGATCGTGCTCGACATCATGCTGCCTGGCATCGATGGCTACACCTTGTGCAAACGCCTGCGTGAAGACGCGCGCCGCGACACGCCGGTGATCATGCTCACCGCCCGCGATCAGTTGGATGACCGGCTGCAGGGCTTCAAGTCCGGCGCCGATGACTACTTGCTCAAGCCGTTTGCCCTGTCGGAACTGGCCGCGCGCATCGAAGCCGTGCTGCGCCGCGCCCACGGCGGCGGACGCCGTGCCCTGCAGGTGGCCGACCTGCATTACGACCTCGATACCCTGGAAGTCACCCGAGAAGGGCGCCTGCTCAAACTCAACCCGGTGGGCCTGAAGCTGTTGGCGGTGTTGATGCAGAAAAGTCCCCACGTACTGCGTCGGGAAATTCTCGAAGAAGCGCTATGGGGGGATGATTGTCCCGACAGTGACAGCCTGCGCAGTCACGTCCATCAGTTGCGCCAAGTGATCGATAAACCTTTCGCCAAACCATTGCTGCAAACGGTACACGGTGTGGGTTACCGCCTGGCCGAGGGTCGTGATGGAGTTTAAGCAAAGTCTTGCCCAGCGGATCATCATCGCCTTTGCCTTGATGAGCGCGTTGGTGGCAGGCGCCTTCGCCATAGGTATCATCGCGACGGTGCATCTGGTGGAAGAGAAGCTGATTTCGGCCGGTTTGGGCGGCGACTTGCAGCGCCTGCTGCTGATGGACAGCGTCGAAGACTGGAGCCACCGACCCGAGCCGGATCAGTTGTTCTATTTCAGCGGCGGGCGCGGGGATTTTGAGCTGCCCAAGGACCTGCGGCACCTGGAACCCGGTTTCCATGAAGTGTTCCGCGAGGCGTTGTCGTACCACGCCATGGTCGAAGTGGTTGACGGGCGGCGCTATGTGCTGCTGCAGGACCAGAGTGATTTCGAAGAACGCGAGCGCGTGCTGTTCGCGGTGGTGCTGGTGGGCTTCGTGCTCAGCCTGGCGTTGGCGGTCTTCCTTGGCTGGGTGCTGGCCCGCAAGGTGATGGCACCGGTGGTGCGCCTGGCGCGCCAGGTGCGTCATCGTGACCAGTTGCTCGGCCTGGCGCCGCCCCTGGCGCCGGATTACGCTGCTGATGAAGTGGGCGAGCTGGCCGTGGCCTTCGACGCCACGTTGGGCCGTTTACGCCAGGCACTGTCCCGCGAGCAGTTGTTTACCAGTGACGTGAGCCACGAATTGCGCACGCCGTTGATGGTCCTGGCCAGTTCCTGCGAGTTGCTGCTGGAAAACCCGGCCATCGACGAGCGCGGGCGCAACCAGGTGCTGCGCATCGCCAGGGCCTGCGAAGAAATGCGCGAACTGGTGCAGACCTTCCTGATGCTGGCGCGCGCCCAGCACAACGACGCCACCATGTCGCCCCGAGTAACCCTCACACAGGTGGCGGATGATTTGCTTGGCCTCTGGCGCGAGCCGATCGAGCATAAAGGCCTGCAACTGATCTATCAGCCGGGCAACCCCCTGGACACACGCTACAACACCACCTTCCTGCATGCGGTGATGGGCAACTTGCTGCGTAATGCACTGCATTACACCGAGCAGGGCTTTATCCGACTCACCTTGGAACCGAGTGGTTTTGTCGTGGAAGACTCTGGCGTCGGCATCCCCGAAGACAAGCGCGAAGCCATGTTCGAGCCCTTCGTGCGCGGCAGCGAAAAGCGCGGTGAAGGCCTTGGCCTGGGGTTGTCGCTGGTGCAGCGTATCTGCGAGAACCAGGGCTGGAGCGTCAGTTTGAGCACCATGGAGCCCAATGGTTGCCGCTTTCACGTCCAGTTGAGTCAGGTCAAACCCTGATCTTCCGTGCTACCGCTGTGCTGGCAACGATCGGTGTAATTCGACGAAGATGGCCCGTTAACATTATTTATGTCTGTAAAGTCTTGAAATGTATGAGCGTGGACAGGACAAGTTTTTCACAACGAGTTGACCTGTTGGTCACACTTCGCAACCTAAGGTCGTAGGCATCAGTAAACGGAGACGTAAGATGCCTACCCCGATTAAGCTCGAATTTTCCGATAAGTACGACGATGAGCATGCGCAGAATTATTTGCTCAAGCATCAGGACAATTTGGCTCGCCGGCTGTCCCACAAACGTGACGAGCAATTGGCACGCGGCGCATTGGCCATGGCCGGTGAGCCCGGCCTAGTTTTGGACCTACCTTGTGGTGCTGGGCGTTTCTGGCCGCTGCTGGCTGAAAAACCTAACCGGGTGATTATCGGCGCCGACAATTCGGAGTCGATGTTGAAGGTCGCGACGTTCTCCCAGCCGGCGGATGTGGTGAAACGGGTACGACCCTTGCAGACATCGGCCTTTGATATCGATTTGCCAGATAACTCGGTCGACAGCATCTTCTGCATGCGCCTGATGCACCATATTGGTGATCCTGAGCACCGGCTGGCAATACTGCGGGAATTTCATCGCGTTACCCGCGACAGCGTGATCATCTCGTTGTGGGTGGATGGCAACTTCAAGGCCTGGAAACGCAAGCGTGTCGAAGTAAAACGTCGTAACAACGGTGAGCAGGGAAGTTACCAAAACCGGTTTGTATTGCCGGCGGCTACTGTAGAGGCAGAGTTTGAGCAAGCCGGTTTCCGTGTTCAGGAATCCCTGGACTTCATCCCGCTCTACGCCATGTGGCGGGTGTATGTATTGCGCAAGAGGTAATAGGATGGCAGTTGAGTGCGTAGCAGGCAGTCACGTAGCTCCCGAAGAGCGATTTGATTATTTCTGGCGCCTGCAGGGCGAGTGGGTCGAAGAGCCCAATCGTCGGCGCGGTGGTGAAAGTGGTGTGCAGCGTGTGGCGGGCCCCACCGGGCGCCTGCTCTACAGCAAGCGTCAGACCGGGCATATCTACCGCAGTTGGCTCCATCCGTTTGGACGCCCGACTGTGTTGCGCGAACGGGATGCCATCAAGGGCCTGCGCTCGTTGAATGTGCGGGTGCCGGAGATGGTGTTCTGCGAGGCGCGTCGTGATCCGCAACACCAATGGAAGGCATTGTTGGTGACGGCTTCGCTGGACGGTTTCGACGAAATCGAAAAATGGTACGCCGCCGGTGGCCGTGAACAGTACGGTGAGGCGGTCCATGAGCGCCTGCTCAAGGAACTCGCAGCGACGTTGGCGCGCATGCACAAGGGGCGCTGGCAACATGGTTGCCTGTACATCAAGCATATCTTTGTGCGAGTCACGGGTGAGCCCGACTCGGCCACCGTGGAAGTCGCGCTGCTGGACTTTGAGAAGTGCCGCCAGCGCCTGACCGCTTATCGGGCGGCCTCCCATGACATGCTGCAACTGCGCCGCCATTCGTCGTGGAGCGATGGCGACTGGGCAAAACTCAGCTACTTTTACGAGACGGCGTTTGGCAGCGCTATCAAGGGTTTAACCAAATGAAGCTAGAAATAGCTCGAGGTCTGTTTCTGGTCGGGGCGTTGGGCGTTGCTGCCCTGGCCCTGGTTGCATGGGAACAACCTCGGACACAGGTCCTCAGTGCGGTGCAAAGCGGCGGGCAATGCTTGCTGCCGCGCATCGCGAAGGCGACGGTGACGGTCAAGCCCGATCATGACCTACTGTTGTTCATGTTCGGGATGTCACGAGGGGTGGGGCCACAAAGTTGAAACGATCGAAACCACCCGAAAAGGGCCTTGTGAAACGAGGCCCTTTTTTTCGCCTGCGATCTGGCTGTCAGGCGCAGTGCGGGATTAGCCTGAGCGGCTGACCGTCAGATCAGATGCAGATGGTTATCCCAAAGCCCTGCCGGCAATTCCAACGGTTTTGCGATCAGTTGTTCCTGGCGACAGTCATAGAATCGACAGCGCCCCTGGCCGGATGTCACGACAAACCCGTCCGCTACCGCACCCACACCCGCGCAGTCCGGCAAAGGTCCGTCCAGGCGCAATTTGCCGCTGTCCATGTCCCAGATAAAGAAGCGGTTACCGCGCGGCGCGGTCAATGCCACCAGGCGCAATTCGCTGTGTACCGCGACGCTGGCGGTGTAATGCCCCATTGCCTGCAGTTGCTCATCGGCCACCGGAAATGCCACGAATGGCTGCCCCGGCCGCTTGATCGCGAGCAACTCGGAACGCTCCTGAGACGGCCCCATGAACTGCTGCCCGGTGAGGATGGTGCCATCGCTTGCGATGCCCATATGGCGCACGCTATTCATCGGCTGGCCGAGGATTTCCTTGCTGATCAGGCTGCCGTCGCGTTGCATCAGCACCAGGCTCGGCTCCATGGCGTTGAGGTTCATGTCCACCCGGCTTTCGGCCTCGGTGCGGATGCCGCCGTTGGCCACCACCAGGGTTTCGCCGTCGGGCATCCACGACACCTGATGCGGGCCGATGCCATGGGTGGAAATCTCGCCGCTGTGCACTAGCCGCTCGCCTTCGAACCGGTACACACCGAGCAGGCCACGGCCCGGGTCGGAGGTGTCGTTTTCGGTGGCGTACAGCCAGTCGCCACTGTTGTGAATCACCGCGTGGCCATAGAAGTGCCGGCCAGCGTTCGAGCTGATGGTTTGCAGCAGCGCGCCATCACGCAGGTCGATCAGGTAACTCTCGGTGCCCGGGCGACGGGCGACAAACAGCGCGATCGGCAGCGTCGGGTGGTTGATGATGTCGTGGCAGCGCTGACCGACCTGCGTGGCGAACACCCGCTGGCCGTCCAGGCGATAGCCAACGGCATAGTGTTTGCCGTCTGCATCATCGCGCGCCGACAGCAGCAGCGGGCCCTTGTCTTTGTGCTTGAACAACGTCCAGCCGCCCAACGTGAGTGCGCCGAGCAGCGCGCTGCCAATGGCCAAAGCCTGTCGCCTGAGCATCATCAGTCACCGTCGTTGGCGTTAAAGCCCAGTTGGATGCCCAGCGCCTTGGCCAACTCGCCTTCGTGCAGGCGGTGGACGACATTGAGGCTGTCGTAGAGATCGTTGAGCTGCTGGCGCCCGGCGTCGTCACCCAACAGTTCGTTGAGGGTGCGCTGGTTGCTGGCGAACAGTTTCAGGGACGCGGCGTAGGCGGCGTCGATCTTCTCGGCCAGCGCCTTTTGATCGGACGGCAACAAGCCCCGCAGGCCTTTGTTGTCGACGCCGACCCATACCGTCTGGGCCGCAGCGAGGCTGGCTTCCAGACTTTGCAGGGACGACTGGCTGCGCCACGCATCGGCCTGGAACGGCTGCGGGATGCCCTTGGTCTGGCGACCCATCGGCGTGCCGAGCTTTTTCTTCAGGGTGTCCAGTGCGGTCACTTGCACGCGCAGCAGGTCGGCGATGGCTTCGTGGGAATCAGCGTAACGCTGATTGGGAAACTTGCTCATCTGCGCGAGCATGCCGTCGGTGCTGTTCCAACTGGCGAGGATCTCTTCGGCCAGGGCTTTCTGGCGCTCGCCGATGGCCATCAGTAGCGGGCAGTACCGGGCTTTCTGCGCGGCGTCGGCGATGTCGGTCTTGGCGTCGTAGAGGATGTATTCATAGGCCGACAGGCCCTGCACCACCACGCTGGACTTGGCCAGGGCAGCGGCATCGATCTGCGGCTGGGCGGTGACCAGTTGCTCGACCTGGCGACCGACCAGGTTTTTCTTGTCGGGCCAGAACTGCACCTGCCACGAACGGTTGCCCTCGGCCAACGGGCCGATCAGCAGCGGTTGCAGTTCGGCCCAAGCTTTTTGGGCGTGAAGGAAGTCGGCACGCGCGGTGTCCAGGCTTTCCTTGCCTTGGCAGTACGCCAGGGCACTCACGGCCAATTGGCGGTCGGCTTCCACCCAGCGGCTGTAGGTCGGCAAGATCACTTGCTTGGCGATGGCTGCCGAGGTCACCGCTTGTGGGTCTTGCGGTGAGCAGGCGCCGAGGGCGAGGGCGGCCAGGCTGGTGAACAACAACTTGGGACGGAACATGTCGAGCTCCCTTCGGTAAGTGGGTCGAGGCTTATAAAGAATTCAGGAACGCCAGCAGCGCAGCGCGCTGTTCGGCATTGAAGGACAACACATGCTGCTGCGCCGCGTGTGCTTCACCGCCGTGCCATAGCACGGCTTCCAGCAGGTTGCGGGCGCGGCCGTCATGCAAGAACTGGGTGTGGCCACTGACGGTTTGCGTCAGGCCGATGCCCCACAACGGCGGCGTGCGCCAGTCGCGGCCACTGGCCTTGAATTCGCTGCGGTGATCGGCCAGGCCGTCGCCCATGTCATGCAGCAGCAGATCGCTGTAGGGGCGGATCACCTGGTTGGCCAGTTCAGGTTCGGCGGCATTGGCTGGCGTGGTGAACGACGGCGTGTGACAGCCCTGGCAACCGGCTTGGTAGAACAGGTTTTTCCCGGCCAGCACCTGGGGCGCGTTGACGTCGCGACGCACGGGCACCGCCAGGTTGCGGGTGTAGAACAGCACCAATCGCAGGATGTTATCGCTGACTTCCGGTTCGCCATCGGGACCGTTGCCGTTGGGCGCCTGCTTGCAGGCGACCTGGGCGTCAGTGCAGTCATCGACGGGCTTCAGCGACGTGGTGAGGCCCATATCACCGGAAAAGGCGTGAACGTTTTGTTGATTGAGGTTGGGTTGCCCGGCTTTCCAGCCGAAACGTCCGAGCACGGTTTTCTGCCGGGCGTCATCCCAGACCCAATTCGCGCGGCCGACGATGGCTTCCTTGTCGGCGGTCTTCGGGTCGGTGTTGCGCAGGATGTCCGCGTCGGCAATCGCTTCGAGCAGGCCCAGGCCGATCATCGGCGGGGCGATGCGTGCGGAGAAACGTGTGTCCGGATGCATCGGGCCGTAGCCGAGTTGGGTGATTTGCAGGTTGGGCTTGCGCAGTTCGACGACGCTGCCGTCCTTGAACGTGACGTTGACCGGCGTGTAGTCGACCCGCACCTTGCCCTCTGGCGTCACGCCGGGTATGGCCATGTCCTGCAATTGCCCGCCGTAGACCGGCTCGGGCACTACGCCGAGGTGCTCGATGAGCTTGGCATACGGCGGCGCATCCGGGATCGACAGGCGCACCAGCATCGACACCGCGTTCTGCGCGTCGGCCAGCGGCGGGTGGCCACGGCCGTCCTTGATATGGCAGTTCTGGCAGGCATTGGTGTTGAACAGCGGCCCCAGCCCATCGCGTGCGGTGGTGGTGGACGGCGCGATCACCCAGGGGCTGCGGAAGAAACTATTACCGACGCTGAAATCCAGGCGGCGGGTCGGCGACAGGTTGGCCGAGGGTAGGGAAAAGGCATTCTGGTCGCGCTTGTTCACCGTCGTTGCACCGCCGGCCCGCGCTTCTCCCGGCTCAGCCTGGGTAAACCGGGGGGCGTCATCGCAGGCAGCCAGGCTCATGGCCATTAGTCCTGCAGACAGGCAAAGAAGCGAACGGAACATCGAGTTTCCTGAAAAAAGGCGAAAAACAAGGTCGCAAAGTCTAACAGGGCGGGGCGGTTTGAATAATAGCAATTATCGTTTGATGGCATGCCGATTCATTCCCGCTAGAATGACCGCACATTTTTCTCTGGAGGTGGCCAATGCAGGCTCTCGACGCTTTGCTCAACCGTGTTTCCGTGCCGCGCCTGCTGGAACCGGCACCGACCCAGGAGCAGCGTGATGTGCTGTTCGCCGCGGCCATGCGTGCGCCGGACCACGGCCAGTTGCGTCCTTGGCGGTTCCTCACCGTGGAAGGCGCGGCCCGTGAGCAGATGGGCACGTTGCTGGTCGAAGCCGCCCGCCTGCAAGACCCCGACGCCCCGCAGGCCGCCCTCGACAAGGCCCAGAACGGCCCGATGCGCGCGCCGCTGGTGGTGGTGGTGATTGCTCGCCTGCAGGAGCATTTCAAGGTGCCGAAATCCGAGCAGTTGCTGGCGGCGGCGTGTGCGGCCCATGGCATCCTGCTGGCGGCCTACGCCCAGGGGATTGGTGCGGTGTGGCGCACCGGGGATTTGTCCTACTCGGCCCATGTGGCCAAGGGCCTGGGGCTGACGGCGGGAGAGGAGGTGATCGGCTTCTTGTATCTGGGCACGCCGCAGAACCCACCGCGTACCGCGCCGAAAGAAGACTTGGCGGCGTTTGTGCAGGCTTGGCCTGGTCTCTAAATGTGTAGGGAGCAAGCTCCCTCCCACATTGGTCCTGTGGTGTTTTTACACCTTGAACTGATCCATCAACTTCATCTGCTGAGTGGCCAAGGCATTGAGTTGGCTGCTGATGGCCGCCGACTCCGTGGCCTGGCCGGTGAGGGTCTCGGTCACGCTGCGGATCGCCGACACGTTGCGGTTGACCTCTTCGGCCACGGCGCTCTGTTGTTCGGCGGCGCTGGCGATCTGCAGGTTCATGTCGCTGATCACCGTCACCGCGTCGCTGATCTTGCCCAGCGCCTGAACGGCCTGATGGATCTGCCCGGCGTTGCTCTGGGCCTGCTGCTGGCTGGAGTGCATGGTCGCCACCACGCCACGGGTGCCGTTCTGGATGCGTTCGATCACCTGACGAATTTCCTCCACCGAATCCTGGGTGCGTTTGGCCAGGTTGCGCACTTCGTCGGCCACCACCGCAAACCCGCGGCCGCTTTCCCCGGCGCGTGCCGCTTCGATGGCCGCGTTGAGCGCCAGCAGGTTGGTCTGCTCGGCAATGCTGCGGATCACTTCCAGCACTGAACCGATTTGCTCGCTGTTGACGGCCAGCGTTTCGACTTCGCTGACGGCCTTGCTGACTTCATTGGCGAGGGTGGTGATATCGCGGGTGCTCTGCTCGATGATCGACATGCCTTCGCGCGCCGACTGATCGGCCCCGCGCGCCGCGCTGGCGGCGTTGGAGGCGCTGTTGGCCACCTCATGGGCGGTGGCGCTCATTTCGTTGGACGCAGTGGCCACCTGGTCGATCTCGCGGAACTGCACCTGCATGCCTTCGCTGGTCTGGCGCGCAATGGCTGAAGACTGGTCGGCCGTGCCACGGGCTTCGGTGATACTTTGCTTGATCTGCGCGATGGTCGGTTGCAGCTTGTCGAGGAAGCGGTTGAACCAGTTCACCAGCTCGCCCAGCTCATCTTTCTTGGCATAGGCCAGGCGCTGGGTGAGGTCGCCGTCGCCGCTGGCGATATCCTTGAGCATGGCGGCCACGCTGTTGATCGGCCGGGTCACGCCGGTGGCGGTCAGCCAGACCAGCAACAGCCCGAGCAATGCGGCGACGGCCGCCACCAGCAAAGTCTTGAGCATGCCGCTGGCCTGGGCCTTGTCGAGTACGGCTTGCAGCTTGACGTTGTCGGCCAGCAGCACGGCCTTGGACAACTTGATCACCACGCCCCAGGACTTGGCGTCGGCAATCGGCTTGACCGGGTACACCGCGCGAATGGTGTCGTCCTGTTCGCTAATCGTGCGGTTGTCACTGGCCAGCAGTTGCACGATGCCTTTGCCTTCGGCGCCCAGAGTGTCGATCAGGTTCTTGCCGACTTTAGCCGGTTCGCCACTGTAGGCGGCGATCAAACCGGTGCTGGAGATAATTCGCAGTTGCGCCATACCGTTGAACAGGTCTTTCTGCGTGGCATCGGTGCTGGCTTGTAAGGAGTCGAGGGCAATGTCGACGCCGATGACGCCGATGACTTTGCCGTCCACCAGTAGCGGCAGGGCGATGGTAGTCATCAACACAGACTTGCCGGCCACCGTGTCTTCATACGGGTCCAGCAGGCAAGTGCGGCGGGTGTCGCGTGGGCAGGTGTACCAGATGTTGTAGGGCGTGCCGTTGAGGTTGGGGGTGGTCTTGTTCAGGTCGTCTTCGATCAGGATCGTGTTCAAGCCTTCGCCACCGGCGCGGCTCCAGTAGCTGGAGAAACGGCCTTTTCCGTTGGAGGCACGCGCCTTGTCGTCGACAAACTCGCTGTCCTTGCCCTCCAGCCCGTTGGGTTCGAACGCCAGCCAGATCCCCAGCACCTTGCTGTTGCGTTCGAACGCGGTTTTCAGGCTCTGGTTGAGATCTTCACGCAGCGCGCCGGGTTCGAGGGACCGCTTGGCGCCCAGGTTGCGCAGGTCTTTGACCTGATCGGCGAGGGCGGTCAAGGCCACCAGGCTGTCGCCGAAGGTTCTCTGCAATTGCACCGCTTGTTCGGCGGCCTTGGCTTGCAGCAGTTGTTCGACACTGGCGGTGAGCATTCGTGAGCTTGAGTCGCTGACCAACGCGTCGTTCTGCGCGGTGTTGTAAATATTGATGCCGACTACCAGCCCAATCACTCCCAGCAGGCAGAGGCCGGACAGCAGGACGATTTTCAAGCGGATGGAGAGGGTATCGAACATAGGTTCACTCACGAATGGACTTGTTTGTATGCGAGCTGGGCCAAGTCCATTCGGCGCATTATCCGGAACATCGGCGCAACCTGGGCTTTCATGAGCGGTAAGCGATGAGCGGTAGGAGAGTGCCTACATCCAGCGTTATATAGGGCGTGCGAGCCGTTCCGGACGGGACCAGATCCACAGGTTGCCCAGGCTCATTCCGGCGATGGCCAGGTAGATCGGCCAGCCGTGATCGAGCATCACCAGCATCAGGCCGGCGCAGAGCAGCATGCTGGCGGTGGCGCTGATTTTGGCGCGGCGCGCGATGATCTTGCCGTTGCGCCAGTTGAACAGGATCGGCCCGAACAGGCGGTGGTTTTCCAGCCAGGCGCTGAGGCGCGGCGAGCTTTTGGTGGCGGCCCAGGCGGCCAGCAGGATGAATTCGGTGGTGGGCAAACCCGGCACGACAATCGCGACCAACCCGATGCCCAGGCTGACATAGGCCAGCAGGCCGAAGAGGAGCTGGGCGATTTTCGAGGTGGATTGGGGTTTGCCGGTCATGGGTGCGTGCAACGTAGGGATAACAAAAAATCGGCTTGGAATGAGATCTAATTGTGGGAGGGAGAAAGCCCCTCCCACCGATCACATTTCAATCGAGTATCAGGCCAGTTCAGGGGCTGTAGCGTAAGCCTGTTCGAGCAACACAGTGAAGCGCATAAACGCATTGATCGCGCCTTTTTCCACAGCGGCTTCTTCTTCGGCGCTGAATTCCAGGCTGTCGAGGGTGCGGGTGAAGCGCTTCCAGCCTTCGGCGCGACCGCCGGCCGGCTCGCCGAGGTGGCGGGCGCCGAAGGTTTCGCTCAGGCCCAGGCCCACGGCACGCTTGATCAGGAACGCGGCGCCCAGCTTGGAGCCTTCGGAGACGAACAGCCAGCCCAGGGCTTCGGCTTTGCTCGGGTTCTGCACGGCGCCGGGGACGGGGGCCGGGACGTCGGTGCCCAGGTCGGCCAGGTCCAGCCTGGCGGCGTCGGCGCGGCAGCGTTCGGCCAGGTCGGGAACGATCTTGATCAGGTCGGCATCGTTGTACAGCGCCACTAGTTCCGACTGGAACAGGTACTGCGCCACCACGAAACGCGCGAAGTTGGGCTGGGTTTCAAACGGCGCGTGCGCCTTGACCAGCGCGTCGAGCCGGGTGTGCGGCGCGGTGGTGATCTGGTTCAGGCGCTGGGAGCGCAGGCTTGGGCGTTCTGCGGAAGGAGAAACGGTCATGAAAAAGTCCTTGAGAAGGGGAGCGCCGTGATGCCCTGGGGCGTGGCTGGGCGGTTAGTAACTAGACGAACAAGAAGACGCGGCACAGTAAAAAATCCTCACCTCATCGCTGATTAATTCCGACGAGGCGAGGCGGGTTGATCAGATGTCCCAGACCACATTGATCGCGAAGTTGCGACCGGGCTGGGTCAGGCGGTCAAGGTTGGCCGGGCCGGTGACACTGGCTTCGCCGACGCTGTCGTAGCTGCGCACGTCATCCCAGTTCCAGTACTTCTTGTCGGTGAGGTTGTAGAGGCCGCCGTTGAGCGTCACGTCTTGGGTGACTTTGTAGAAGGCGGTCAGGTCGACCACACCGAAGCCAGGGGTCTTGAACGGGCCGTCGGTGCTGCCGTCGGGAGCGTGGAAGCTGCTGCTGTCGACGCGATCCTGCTTTTTCACCAGCGTCCAGCTCAGCAGGCCACCGTAGTTGTCCTGTTCGTAACCCAGGCCGAATACGCCTTTGAGTGGGTTGACGCTGTTCAGCGGCTCGCCGCTATCGTCGTTGCGCCCATAGGCGTAGGCAATCGACCCCTGGGTATACAGGCCCTGGGGCGCGCCGAAGGCATCGAGGTTCAAGCGGCCCTTGGCTTCCGCGCCCTTGATGGTTGCGCGCTTGATATTGACCGCCTGGAACTGTTCGACGGTGCCGCCGACGACCGCGTTGTCTTCGTCGATAAAGTCGCGGTACTTGGTGTAAAACACCGCGATGTCGAAGGAGCCCGCGTCGAACTTGCCGCGAATCCCGGTTTCAATGCCTTTGCTGGTTTCCGGCTTGAGGTCGGGGTTGGGCTCGACGGTGTAGCCCAGGTTCAGGTTTTCAAAGCGTCCATACAGCGCCTTGGCCGAGGGCGTGCGAAAGCCTTCGGCGTATTGGCCAAACACGGTGTAGTGATCGGTCAGCGCGTAAGTCAGGCCGAACTTGGGGGTGACACGGTGCCAGGTTTTTTCCTTGTCGCTCACCGGGTATTGGCCGGTCGGGTTGACGCTGCTAAGGAATTCCTGGGTCAGCTTGGGTTTGAGCTGGGTGTAGTCATAACGCACGCTGGGCAGGAAGGTCCATTTGTCCCAAGCGATCTGATCCTGGGCAAACAGCGAATAGGTGTTGATGGTCGGGTCGGGGAAGTCACTGGTCTTCGTCACGCTGTCGCTGGCCGTTGGGCTGGGCGCGCCAATGGCTGTGCAACCGGCGCCGACGGCGAGGCAAGTGGCCGCGCCCTCGCGGGAGCCAGTGACTTTCTGCTGCTTGAGCGTGGTGCCGTAGGTCACTTGGTGATCGGTCTCGCCGAGGCTGAAAGCCTTGTCCAACTGGGCATCGAATACCCACTGTTTTTCTTCGTAAAGCGTGTCGCGGGTGCGCAATACCCGACGGCCCGCCTGGTAGATTTCTGCGGTGGTCTGGTCGGTCTTGGCGATCTGGTAATTGAGGCTGGTCTTGATGCGATCAGTCACGGGCGAGTCGAGGGCGAAAGTGTTTTCCAGGCCGAAACGTTCGCGGGTGATGGTGTCGTTGCCCCGTCGGTCACGGTAGAGATTGAAGCCTTGGCCGCCGACGAACGGGCCTCCCACCGCATTCTTCAGGTTGACGTCGCGATCGTCCTTGTACTTCTCGTAAGTCAGGCCCAGACGGTTGTCATCGCCATAATTCCAGCCCAGCTTGGCCAGCACGTTGGTGGTGCGCGCCTCCTCGGGGTTGGCGCCGGTGCGGGCCAGGCCGGTGGCGTTGTTGCCGTCGTAGGCTTCGGTTTCATGGCCATTGCGTTGGCTCAGGTGCAGCAAACCGTCGACGTCCTGCACGCGGCCGGCGACGGTGGCGGAGGTCAGCCAGCTTTCATCGGCGGAGCTGTAGCCGGTCTTGAGGCGGGCGCCGATGTCCTGGCCGGGTTTGATGATGTCGTCCGGATCGAGGGTGAAATAGCTCACCGCCCCGCCGATGGCGCTGCTGCCGTACAGGGCCGACGCCGGGCCGCGCAGGATTTCGACGCGCTTGACGATTTCCGGGTCGACGTAGTTGCGACGGGTCTTGGCGTAGGGGCCGTTGAAGAAGTTGTCCGGCACTTCCACGCCATCGACCTGGGTAAGGATGCGGTCGCCGTCGATACCGCGAATGTTGTAGCCCGCGTTGCCGGCGCGAGTGCCGGCGCCACCGACCGAGACGCCGGGTTCGTAGCGCACCAACTCACGGATGTTGTTGACGTTCTGGCGGTCCAGCGTTGCACGCTCATGCACGCTGACGGTGTTCGGTACGCTGTTGACGTCCTGCTCGTTACGAGTGGCGCTGATGGTCAGCTGTTGCAGGTTGAGGACGCTGCCAGCAGCGCGCTTTTCCAGGGCAATGCTGTTGTTGCCGAGTTTGCGGTAGCTCAGGTTGGTCCCCACCAACAAGCGCTCCAGGGCTTTTTCCGGCGACAGCGCACCGCGCACGCCAGGCGACGACACACCCTGGCCCAGCTCGGCCGGCAGGCCGACTTGCCAGCCGGTCACGGCGGTGAAGGCATTGAGTGCCGCAACCAGCGGCTGCTGTTCGATGCTGAAGCTGAAGCTGTAGTTGCCGTGGCTGCGGGCGGTGGGTTCGGCGGCGGCGACCATCACCGGCGTACCGGCCAGCAGGATGGCGGCGGTCAGCAAGGACAGCACGGGTGAAGAAGACCGGCGATTGAAACGAGAAGACATCGAAAGCGCTCCGGAGATACGAATCTTATAGTTGCGAACCGATTCAAATGGGAATCAGTTGCATTGGCTAAGACGAGACGTACCGCCGATCACTATCGAGTAAAAATAATTCTCATTTAGTTCAAGATCACCAGTGCCGGGTATTCAGAGAGCTTGGCCGAGGTGATGTGGGCCAGGGAGCGCACCACGTCCAACGGCTGGTCGAGGCGGTAGTTGCCGGTGACGGCGACGCTGGCGAGTTGCTCGTTGGTGTTGAGGATCCAGCCGGGGTAATAGCGGCGTAGTTCGGCGAGCACTTCGCTCATCGGGCAGTTTTCGAAGATCAGCCGGCCCTGGACCCAGGCCAGGTCTTTGTTGGCGTCGAGTCTGGCGGGTTGGCCGAAGCCCTTGGGGCCGATGCGGATGCTTTGCCCGGCGCTCAGGCGCACGCGGGCATCGTCGAAGGTGTTGCTCAGGTCGACATCGCCGCGCTGCACCTGCACCTGGGCTTCGCCATTGAGGTAACGCACGGCGAACGCGGTGTCGCGCACGCTGGCGCGCACGGGGCCGGCGTCGACTTCCAGCGGCAGGCCGCGGTTGGGCATGACCTCGAAAAACGCTTCGCCCTGGTAGAGGCGGGCGATGCGCTGGTGGTCTTTGATGCTGCTGGAGAACGCCGAATCGGTGTTCAGCAAGACGTTCGAGCCCTCGTCCAATTGCAGGCGCTGGCGTTCACCCACCACGGTGAGGTGGTCGGCTTGCAGGCGTACCGGCAGGTTGCTGAAGCTGAACAGCCCGAGCATCAATACGGCGGCGGTGGCCAGTGGTTTCCAATGTGGCTTGATGCGGCGCCAGGCGCTGGGCTTGCGCGGTGCCGCCAGGGCGACGGCGGCGCTGTGGACGGGCGCACCACCCCAGGCCGCCTGGGCTTTGCCGAAGGCCTGGGCGCGCGCCGGATCGCCGGCCAGCCAGGCTTCGAACGCGGCCTGCTGCCCCGGTTGCGGGCACTGCAAGGCGATCAGCCAGTCGAGGGCCTGGTCCATCGCCGGGTCTTGCAGCACCTCATGAGCCAGCGCATGGGGGCGCAGTTTATTCGGGTCCGTCACGGTGTGCCTCGGGTCTTCGCGGCGTTCTATTTATCTTTCCTACAGCCTGGATCGACATTTCTGTCGGATGAAGCTTAAGGCTGATCCAGCCGTTCGGCCACACCTACACAGATGGCCATGATCAATTTCAGTTCCTTTTGCACCGTACTCAAGGACACTTCCAACTGATCGGCAATCTCCTGGTAGCTGCAACCGTGCAGGCGGCTGAGGATGAATATCTGCTGCTGGCGCGCGCTCAACTGGCCGAGGCTGATGCTCAGGTGCTCAAGCAGTTGCTCGGCCTGGGTCGCGTCTTCGGGCGTGCTGATGGGGGCGGCGACACTTTGCAGGACGTCCAGCGGGACATCTTCCTGCAGTGTGCGGGCCTGTATCCTGCGCGAACGCAAGTGATCCAGCGCGAGGTTGCGCGCGGTCTGGTAGACGAAGGGTTCGAGGTGATCGATCGGCCGCTCGCTCAGGGCCCGGGTGACGCGCAGGTAGGTTTCCTGCAACAGGTCCTCGGCGGTGCTGTGGTTGTTCACCATCCGCTGCAAGGTGCGTAGCAGAATCACCCGTTGGGTGAGAAAGACTTGATTGAAGCGAGATTGGCTCACAGTGATACCGGACCGATTTGCAGTTAATGATAATGCGTATCATCAACACAAATGGCAAGTGGCTATTTCTGCGGACTTGCGCAGGTCAAATGTGGGAGGGGGCAAGTCGAACCGCCCCTCCCACAAACGCCCTCTAGCAAGGGATTACTCGGCGTTGCAGAGCGCCAGGCAGTTATCCAGCATGCGGTTGGAGAAGCCCCACTCGTTGTCGTACCAGGCCAGTACTTTCAGCAGTTTGCCGCTGGACTTGGTGTGGTTGGCGTCGAAGATCGACGACAGCGGGTTGTGGTTGAAGTCACTGGAAACCAGCGGCAGGGTGTTGTAGCCGAGGATTTTCGAGTGCTGGCTGGCTTCCTTGAGCAGCGCGTTGACTTCCTCGGCCGTGGCGTCTTTTTTCAACTGTACGGTGAGGTCCACCAGCGATACGTTGATCACCGGCACCCGCACGGCCATGCCGGTCAGCTTGCCCGCCAGTTCCGGCAGCACCAGGCCGACCGCTTCGGCGGCGCCGGTCTTGCTCGGGATCATGTTCTGGGTGGCCGAGCGCGCGCGGTAGGGGTCGGTGTGGTAGACGTCGGTGAGGTTCTGGTCGTTGGTGTAGGCATGGATGGTGGTCATCAGGCCGCTTTCGATGCCCAGCTCGCGGTGCAGCACCTGGGCCACCGGCGCCAGGCAGTTGGTGGTGCAGGAAGCGTTGGAGATGATCTGGTGGGATTGACGCAAAATGTCATGGTTTACCCCGTAGACCACGGTGGCATCCGCGCCTTTGGCCGGGGCGGAGATGATCACCTTGCGCGCGCCGGCGCTAATATGGGCCGCAGCCTTGGCACGGTCGGTGAACAGGCCGGTGCATTCGAACACCACGTCGATATTGTGCGCAGCCCAGGGCAGGTCGGCCGGGTTGCGAATGGCACTGACGGCGATCCGGTCACCATTGACGGTCAGGCTTTCCTGATCGTGAGCGACCTCTGCATCGAAAGTACCGTGGACGGTGTCATATTTGAGCAGGTGGGCATTGATCGAGCTGTCGCCCAAGTCATTGATGGCGACGATCTGCAAATCCTGGCGATAGCCTTGGGTATACAGTGCGCGCAAGACATTGCGGCCGATACGGCCAAAACCATTGATTGCGATTCGAAGAGTCATTGGAAGCTGCCTGTCGTCGATTTGTTGTAAGAATTACAAGATTATTCGCATAAAAATAGAAAACAAGCCTTTTTAATGGCAATATTTTGTTCAATCTACAACGAGTGACCTGAATCAACTGGTCCGATGATCCAAACGACTCCCTGCCATCCCATGTGCTGCGGGCGTTTGATCAGCATAGACGCTCAGGTCGCCACATCCGCTAGCCTGGAGTTCTACACATGCATCCCCGCGTTCTTGAGGTCACCGAACGGCTTATCGCCCGCAGTCGTGCTACCCGCGAGGCTTACCTTGCGCTCATTCGCGGCGCAGCCAGCGACGGCCCGATGCGCGGCAAGCTGCAATGCGCCAACTTTGCCCACGGCGTGGCCGGTTGCGGCACCGAAGATAAAAATAGCCTGCGCATGATGAACGCCGCCAACGTGGCAATTGTTTCGTCATATAACGACATGCTCTCGGCGCACCAGCCGTATGAACATTTCCCTGAACAGATCAAAAAGGCCCTGCGCGAAGTCGGTTCGGTCGGCCAGTTCGCCGGCGGCACGCCCGCCATGTGCGACGGCGTGACCCAGGGCGAACCGGGCATGGAGCTGAGCCTGCTCAGCCGCGAAGTCATTGCCATGTCCACGGCGGTAGCGCTGTCCCACAACATGTTCGATGCTGCGCTGATGCTGGGCATCTGCGACAAGATCGTCCCCGGCCTGATGATGGGCGCCCTGCGCTACGGCCATCTACCGATGATCTTTGTCCCCGGCGGGCCAATGCCCTCGGGCATCTCCAACAAGCAGAAGGCCGACGTGCGCCAGCGCTACGCCGAAGGCAAGGCCAGCCGCGAAGAGCTGTTGGAATCGGAGATGAAGTCCTACCACAGCCCCGGCACCTGCACCTTTTATGGCACCGCCAATACCAACCAGTTGCTGATGGAAGTGATGGGCCTGCATTTGCCCGGTGCCTCGTTCGTCAACCCATACACGCCGCTGCGTGACGCGCTGACCCGCGAAGCCGCGCATCAGGTCACGCGTCTGACCAAGGCCAACGGCAACTTCACGCCGATCGGCGAGATCGTCGACGAAAAATCCATCGTCAACGCCATCGTCGCGCTCAACGCCACCGGCGGGTCCACCAACCACACCCTGCACATGCCGGCTATCGCCATGTCGGCGGGTATCATCCTGACCTGGCAGGACATGGCCGACCTCTCTGCAGTGGTGCCGACCCTGTCGCACGTGTATCCAAACGGCAAGGCCGACATCAACCACTTCCAGGCGGCGGGCGGCATGTCGTTCCTGATCCGCGAACTGCTCGAAGCCGGCCTGCTGCACGAAGACGTCAACACTGTGGCCGGCAAGGGCCTGAGCCGCTACACGCAGGAACCGTTCCTGGTCGACGGCGAGCTGATCTGGCGCGAGGGCCCGATCGAAAGCCTCGACGAAACCATCCTGCGCCCCGTGGCCCGTGCGTTCTCGCCGGAAGGCGGCTTGCGCGTGATGGAAGGCAACCTCGGCCGTGGCGTGATGAAGGTCTCCGCCGTGGCCCCCGAGCACCAGATCGTCGAAGCCCCGGCGGTGGTGTTCCAGGACCAGCAGGATCTGGCCGATGCGTTCAAGGCCGGCCAGTTGGAAAAAGACTTTGTCGCGGTGATGCGCTTCCAGGGGCCGCGCTCCAACGGCATGCCCGAATTGCACAAGATGACCCCGTTCCTTGGCGTGTTGCAGGACCGTGGTTTCAACGTGGCGCTGGTGACAGACGGGCGGATGTCCGGCGCCTCGGGTAAGATCCCCGCCGCGATCCATGTCAACCCCGAAGCCCACAGCGGCGGTCCGCTGGCTCGCGTGCGCGATGGCGATATCATTCGCGTGGATGGCGTCAAAGGCACCTTGGAGCTTAAGGTGGACGCCGAAGAATTTGCAGCGCGCACACCTGCCACGGGCCTGTTGGGCAATAACGTGGGGGCCGGTCGCGAGCTGTTTGCATTTATGCGCTTGGCCGCAAGCTCCGCAGAGCAGGGCGCCAGCGCCTTTACCTGTGCCTTGGAGACGCTTAAGTGAAACTTGCGCTGGTCGGTGACATCGGCGGTACCAACGCCCGTTTTGCGTTGTGGCGGGATCAGGCACTGCATTCGATCCGGGTGCATGCCACCGCGGATCATAAATGCCCTGAGGACGCGATCAAGGTCTACCTCAAGGAAGAAGGCCTGGCGATCGGCGACATCGGCGCGGTGTGCCTGTCGGTGGCCGGGCCGGTGAGCGGTGATGAATTTAAATTCACCAACAACCACTGGCGCCTGAGCAAGACTGCGTTTTGCAACACCTTGCAAGTGGATGAACTGCTACTGGTGAATGACTTCTCGGCCATGGCCCTGGGCATGACCCGCTTGAAGCCCGACGAATTCCGTGTGGTCTGCCCTGGCACGCCGGAACCGTTGCGCCCGGCGGTGGTGATCGGTCCGGGCACCGGCCTGGGCGTCGGCACCTTGCTCGACCTGGGCGGCGGCCGTTGGGCCGCGTTGCCGGGGGAGGGCGGGCATGTCGACCTGCCCCTGAGCAGCCCACGGGAAGCCCAGCTGTGGCAGCACATTTACACTGAGATCGGCCATGTCAGCGCTGAAAGCGCCTTGAGTGGTGCAGGTTTGCCACGGGTGTATCGGGCGATCTGTGCGGTGGATGGTCACACGCCGGTGCTGGATACGCCGGAAGCGATCACGGCGGCAGGCTTGGCCGGCGACCCTGTCGCGATGGAAGTGTTGAACCAGTTCAGTATCTGGCTGGGCCGCGTAGCCGGTAACAACGTGCTGACCACCGGCGCACGGGGCGGTGTGTATATCGTCGGCGGGGTGATCCCGCGGTTTGCCGACTTCTTTATCCACAGCGATTTTGCCAAGAGCTTCAGTGACAAAGGCTGCATGAGCGACTACTTCAAGGGCATTCCGGTATGGCTGGTAACCGCGCCGTATTCCGGGTTGACCGGGGCTGGGGTGGCGCTCGAACAGGCATTCGCCCTGTAGGAGCGAGCTTGCTCGCGAAGAATGTTGACGATAACGAAGCGCATCAGGTGATACGCGGCAGCCTCAGGATTTTCGCGAGCAAGCTCGCTCCTACAGCATGGCCATAACAACAAGGAGGACCCCGTGAGCGTATTCAGTAAATCGATTCTCCTCGTCGACGACGACCAGGAAATCCGCGAATTGCTGCAAACCTACCTCAGTCGCGCCGGTTTCCAGGTACGTGGCGTGCCGGACGGTGCGGGGTTCCGTCAGGCGATGGACGAGGCTCCGTGCGACCTGGTCATCCTCGATGTGATGTTGCCGGACGAAGACGGCTTCAGCCTGTGTCGCTGGATTCGCCAGCACCCGCGCCAGGCGCAGGTGCCGATCATCATGCTCACCGCCAGTTCCGACGAAGCCGACCGCGTGATCGGCCTGGAACTGGGCGCCGATGACTATATCGGCAAGCCTTTCAGCCCCCGCGAGTTGCAGGCGCGGATCAAGGCCCTGTTGCGCCGCTGCCAGTTCGGCCAGGAGCGCAGCGGCAATGGCGACGTGTTGGCGTTCGATGAATGGCGCCTGGACACGATCAGCCACCGACTGTTTCACGTCGACGGCGAAGAGGTGATCCTCTCCGGTGCCGACTTTGCCCTGCTCAAGCTGTTTCTCGACCACCCGCAACAAATCCTCGACCGCGACACCATCGGCAACGCCACACGTGGCCGCGACCTGATGCCGCTCGACCGGATTGTCGACATGGCCGTCAGCCGCCTGCGCCAACGCCTGCGCGACACGGAAAAACCGCCGAGGTTGATCCGCACCGTGCGCGGCAGCGGCTATCAACTGGCAGCCAGCGTGGTTGCCGGCAATGCCCACTGAACACCTGAGCGAACGGCGCCGCCGCTTGCCGGTGCCGCGCTCGCTGCTCGGGCGCATGCTGCTGCTGACGCTGCTCGCGGTGCTGTTCGCCCAGGCGCTGTCCAGCGTGATCTGGGTTTCGCAATTGCGCGCCACCCAGCTCGAAGGGCTGGTCACCAGCGCCCGTAGCCTGGCGCATTCGATGACGGCCAGCGTGAGCTATTTCCGCTCGTTGCCGGTGGCTTATCGCCCGTTGGTTCTCGACCAATTGCGCAGCATGGGCGGCACACGTTTTGTGGTGACGCTCAATGACCGCCCGCTGGACATGGCGATCTTGCCGCAGACCCCGCGCAAGCAAGCGGTGCTCAAAGCGGTCGATGAAGTGCTGCGCCAGACCTTGGGCGCCGATGTGCATATCTCGGTGGAATTTGTCAGCGCCGAAGACCTGCGCATCTTCAATGCCGGGTTGAAGCTCGATGAACTGCCACGTTCCTGGGCGCATTACGCGCTGACCCTGGAACCGGTGAACCCGCCAGTGCTGGTCACCCAGATCCAACTCGCTCCCGGCGAATGGCTGTACATCGCCTCGCTGTTGCCCGAGCCGTACACCAGTCTCGAGGAACAAGGCCTGCCCTCGCAGCAAGTGTGGTTTATCGTGCTGACCAGCGGCTTTTTGCTGCTGTTCATCGGTCTGTTGGTCCACTGGCAGAGCCGGCCGCTCAAGCGCCTGGCGCGGGCAGCGCGGGACATGTCGCTGGGCGCCGACGTGGAACCGGTGGCCGAAGGCGGCGGCAGTGAAGTGGTCGAAGTGGGGCGCGCATTCAATGCCATGCGCGAACGCATCAGCCGTTACCTCATTGAGCGCAGCCAGTTGTTCAGCGCGATCTCCCACGACTTGCGCACACCGATCACGCGCCTGCGCCTGCGGGTTGAATTGCTCGAAGATGAAAACCTGCAAAGCAAATTCGGCCGCGACCTGGACGAGTTGGAGTTGCTGGTCAAAGGCGCGCTGCAGTGCGTGAAAGACACCGACATCCACGAAAATATCGAACCGGTCGACCTCAACCATGTGCTCGACTGCCTGGTGGAGCCGTACCTGGCGCCCAACGGCAACGGCCGCGTGACCCAGCATGGGCGGGCCTTGGCGCCGTATCCGGGCAAGCCGCTGGCGCTCAAGCGCTGCATCGGCAACCTGATCGACAACGCATTGAAGTACGGGCAGAACGCCCATTTGCATATCGAGGACGATGGCGCGGAGTTCATCCTGCACGTCGACGACGAAGGCCCGGGGGTACCGGAACAGCGCCTGGAGCAGGTCTTCGAACCGCATTTCCGCCTCGCCGGCCAGCAGCAGGGCTACGGCCTGGGCCTGGGCATCGCACGTAACATTGCGCACAGCCATGGCGGCGAAGTGAGTTTGCAGAATTTGCGCGAGGGTGGCTTGCGGGTCACCTTGCAGCTCCCCCGAACCCTCGACTGAAGAACACCATTGGGCAAATGTGGGAGGGGGCTTGCTCCCGATTGCGGTGGTTCAGATAAAACAGCTGTGACTGACACGCCGCAATCGGGAGCAAGTCGAACCGTCGCACCACCCCTCCCACATCTGATCGGCAGTGAATCACACGCTCTGACGCAACCTGGCCAAATCCCTCAGCGGCGGCGCACCAAACAACCGGCTGTACTCGCGGCTGAACTGCGACGGGCTTTCATACCCCACCCGATACCCGGCCGCCGAGGCTTCCAGCCCTTCGGCGATCATCAGCCGACGCGCCTCCTGCAAGCGCAACTGCTTCTGGTATTGCAGCGGGCTCATGGCGGTGATGGCCTTGAAGCGGTGGTGCAAGGTCGAGACGCTCAGGTTCACTTCCTTGGCCAGGTCATCGATGCGCAGCGGCTGTTCGTAGTTGCCATTGAGCCATTTGATCGCCTGGCTGACCCGATGACTCTGACTGTTGGCCACGGCGATTTCATACAGCCGGTAACCCTGTGGCCCACGCAACAAGCGGTAGAGAATTTCGCGGCTGATTAACGGCGCCAGCATGGCGATGTCTTTGGGCGAATCGAGCAGGCGCGTCAAGCGCAGTACGGCGTCGAGCAGTTGGTTGTCGATGCGGTCGACGTACATCCCACGCGGGGTCGGGCGCGACGGCACGCCCATCGGCCCGGCTTCTGCGATCAGGGCCGTGAGCTGCGCCGGGTCGATGTTGATGCGGATCGACAGGTTAGGGTCTTGCGGGGTGGCATCGATGATCCGCCCGGCCACCGGCATCGACACCGAAAACACCAGGTAATTGAGCGGGTCATAGGCAAAGATTTCGTCGGCCAGGCGCACTTCCTTGCGGCCGTTGGCCAGGATGCACAGGGCGGGTTCCACGAGCACCGGGCTGAAGTCGCGCGGCGTGTTGTGGCGGTTCAGGAACAGTGACGTGATCGCCGTACCGTAGGAGCCGTCTTCCCAGGTATGCCGATGCACGATGCTGGCCAGTTCGGCGCGCTGTTTTTCCATCTCGGCATCGAGGGGCTCGGACTTAGGTTCGGGCGACGACATGGGACGTCCTCTGCAGGCTTTTTTGATGGGCTCAGCTTAGCGGCGGCTGTTCAAACCGTGGTATGTCGATTCTGCACAATCCTTGCCTGATCCTGCGGCACATCGTGAATCAGGCAAGCAGGAGAACTGTCATCGCCCTGAAACATGGCGCCTGCCTTTGGAATAAAGCCGGCGGGCAAGCGTCCTGTCTAGGCTTTTCGCAGGATTGTGCAATAAGCCGGCAGGAATCGACTAACCGCGCCTCGACCTGCGCCGTTATCTTTGATCCTGTGGCAACACGCCCTCACCGTGCTTGCCGAGCATCACTTCTCAACGGGAGAGTCGAACATGTCCACCCCCATTCCCGCGAGCCATATGGCCTTTATCCGCGCCCGCAGCGGTTGCAGCACCGAACTCGGTGCTCGCTTGAGCAGTTTGATCGAACCGGGCCGTCAGGCTCAGGGTTGCCTGCAGTTTTCGTTGCAGCATTCCCGGGTCGACCCTGATGTCTGGCTGGTCTCGGGCTTCTGGAGCAGCGAACAGGCGATGAGTGCCTACTTCAACTCGCCGGCCCTGATGATCTTCTCCGAGCTGTTGAACGACATGGTCGTGCGCAGCATGGACTTCCAGACCTTCACCGATGCATCCGCCACCAATGCCTACGGCGAGTACCTGCAACTCGCCGGTTAGGGTTTAGAATGGCCGACTTTCCATTGGCCAGGACCTGCAACATGGCACGTAAACAATTTGCTCACCACGAAGCCGTTTCCGCCGTAGTACCGGGCGAAGGGGGCTACAGCGCCGCCGTCGCCGTCAAGGCGCTGGATGGCATGGGCGCACCGCAGTTTCACAAGATCCTGGATGGACAGACGTTCAAGACGGCGTCCGATGCCGACGATGCGGCGACGCTGCAACTTGAGTTGTTGACCGACGTCGATGCAGAAGGTCAGTTGACCTGGGCAACTGCCACAAACTGACGCACGCCGTCGATCCAGTGTGGGAGGGGGCTTGCCCCCGATAGCGGTGTTTCAGCTACAGATAGGCTGACTGACACACCGCCATCGGGGGCAAGCCCCCTCCCACATTTTTTATTGCATTGCAGTCAGGCTTGGGTGGCGCCTGGGCGATACATTTTGAACAGCGCCTCAGGGCCCACTTTGAAGTAATCCGCCGGGCCACCGCCACGCAGGATCGGTTCGGCGGCGGCGGTGTCGTAGATCCCATCCTTGAGCAGCCACTTGGCAATATGCACCGCGACCACCTCGCCCAGCACCAGCCAACTGGGTACCAGTACCTGGTCGGCACGCTGCAGTTGGATGATCTGCGTGACCTTGCACTCGAACGACACCGGGCTCTCGCCCACCCGCGGCACGCCGACGATCTTCGAGGCCACTGGCGTCAGGCCGGACAACTCGAACTCATTCACCTCTGGTGGTACGGCGGCACAGCTCTGGTTCATCTGCTCGGCCAACGGGCGAGTGGCCAGGTTCCACACAAACTCGCCGGTCTGTTCGATATTGTTCAGGCTGTCTTTGCGCCCGACACTGGAAAACCCAATGATCGGCGGAATGTAGTTGAACGCATTGAAGAAACTGTAGGGCGCCAGGTTCAGGCGACCTTCGCGGTCGTGAGACGAAATCCAACCGATCGGCCGTGGGCCGACGATGGCATTGAACGGGTCATGGGGCAGGCCGTGGCCCTTGGCGGGTTCATAGTAATAGCTGTCGTCAGACATGGCCGGGGTTCCTGCTGTGCTTTTCTGGGGGCCGTCATAGTGCAAGCCATGGCGGCGAATTTCCATCGGCCCTATGGAATTTTCATTCAGCGCCCACCTATTTTTCACAGCGCCCCGTTCAGTCTGCGCGCCAGGTCGACACCCCCCTATAAGTCGGCCCATTGATAGATTGAGCTTCGGAGCCTTGCACTGCATGAACAAACTTCCTCAGATCACCCTGGCGTTCTGGGTCATGAAAATCTGCGCGACGACCCTGGGCGAAACCGCCGGGGACTTGCTGTCGATGACCCTGAACGTCGGTTATGCCATCAGCTCGATGATCCTGATCAGCGTGTTCCTGGTCACCCTGGTGACGCAACTCTGGTCGAAAGCCTACAACCCGGTGCTGTACTGGATCGTGATCCTGTCCACCAGCACCGCCGGCACCACCATGTCCGACTTCATGGACCGCAGCCTCGGCCTGGGCTACGCCACGGGGTCGATGATCCTGATCGTGATCCTGATGATCATCTTCGCGTTGTGGCACCTCAGCGGTGATTCGCTGAACGTGAACAAGGTGCAAACCTTTCGCGGCGAGTTGTTCTACTGGATGGCGATCCTGTTCTCCAACACCTTGGGCACTGCTCTGGGCGACTTCCTTGCCGACGATTCGGGGCTCGGCTTCGCCGGTGGCGCCTTGTTGATCGGCTCGACTATCGCGGCGGTGGTGGCGCTCAAGTACTTCACGCGGATTTCGTCGGTGTTGCTGTTCTGGGTGGCGTTCGTATTGACCCGCCCATTTGGCGCGACCCTGGGCGACTTCCTGACCAAACCCCATGAAAAGGGCGGGCTGGACTTCGGCACCATCGGCTCGTCGGCGGTATTGGCGGCGGTGTTGTTGGTGATGATTGTCGGGGCTTTGTATGTTCAGCGGCGCTATGTGCGGCGCGAAGTGGCAGAGTTGTCCTGATTGCACATGTGGGAGGGGGCTTGCTCCCGATGGCAGTGGGTCAGCTTGAGATAAGTTGACTGATACACCGCGATCGGGGGCAAGCCCCCTCCCACATTGGTTACTGCGTTCAGCGGTTAGTTCGTGGTGATCCGCGAATGCTTGCGGGTGTCCTTCATGGTCACGTAGACCACCAACGACACCGCGATACACGCGGTCACGTACCAGTAGTAGCCGGTTTCCATGCCGATGCTCTTGAACCACAGTGCGATGTATTCAGCGGTGCCGCCGAAGATCGATACGGTCAGCGCATACGGCAGGCCCACGCCCAGCGCACGGATTTCGGTGGGGAACAGCTCAGCCTTCACCACCGCGTTGATCGAGGTGTAGCCGCTGACAATGATCAGCGCCGCCATGATCAGGAAGAACGCGCCCCACCAGCTCTGGATGGTGTGCAGGGTGGTGAGGATCGGCACGGTGAACAGCGTGCCGAGGATGCCGAAGGCGATCAGGATCGGCCGCCGGCCGACCTTGTCCGACAGCGCGCCGACCAGGGGTTGCAGGCACATGAACAGAAACAGCGTCGCTGCCGAGATGGTGGTGGAGTCGGAAATGCTCATGCCGACGGTGTTCACTAGGTACTTCTGCATGTAGGTGGTGTAGGTGTAGAAGGCCAGGGTGCCGCCCATGGTCAGGCCGACCACGGTCATCAGTTCCTTGGGGTGGCGCATCAAGGTGCGCATCGCGCTTTCCTTGGCTTTTTCCTTCTTGGTGAACGACTCGGTTTCTTCCATGCCGCGACGCAGGTACAACGCGACCACTGCACACAGGGCGCCGATGGCGAACGGGATACGCCAGCCCCAATCGTACAGTTGCTCGGTGGTGAGGGTCTGTTGCAGCACGATCAGCACCGCCAGGGCAATGAGCTGGCCGGAGATCAGGGTCACGTACTGGAAGCTGGAGAAGAAACCGCGACGTTCCTTGGTCGCCATTTCACTCAGGTAAGTGGCCGAGGTGCCGTATTCGCCACCCACCGACAAGCCTTGCAGCAGGCGGGCGAACACCAGCAGGATCGGCGCACCGACGCCGATGGTTTCATAGCCCGGGCTCAGGGCGATGATCAGCGAGCCGAAGCACATCAACAGTACCGAGGCCATCAAGGCGGCTTTACGACCGGCGCGGTCGGCGTACAGGCCCATCAGCCAGCCGCCGATTGGGCGCATCAGGAAGCCCACGGCGAAGATCGCAGCGGTGTTGAGCAGTTGGGCGGTGGTGTCGCCTTTGGGGAAGAAGGCTTTGGCGAAGTACAGCGAGAACGCCGCGTAGACGTACCAGTCGTACCACTCGACCATGTTGCCGACCGATCCGCTGAAGATCGATTTGATGCGGCTGGAGGTGGTGCGTTCTTTCGCCGGCGCAGCCGCCGACCCCAGAGGCAGGGTATTGGAGTTATCCATTGAAGGATCCTTCAGATAGTTGTTTTTATGGAGCGTGCCTGGGCACAGCCTGATTGGGGCTATAGCAGGAGCTGTGCCAGGCGGGGGAAGGCGCGGTCTAGAAGGGTTTGCAGGTTTTTTTGAGCGGAAAGTCGCTGATGGTTTTGGGCTGGGTGAGCGGAAATCCGCTTATGGCTTGCCTGCGCTGGCGTCTTTGGAAGTAACCCAGGGCATGGCCTAGAGAAACATCTCCCGCACCAACCCATGCCGCTGCATTTTCTCATTGAAGGTGCGCCGGGGCAGTTGCAGTTCGGCCAGCACCGCCTTGATATCGCCTTTGTGTCGGGTCAGTGCGGCTTTCAGGCAGTGGGCCTCGAAGGCTTCCTGTTGTGCCGCCAATGATTGCCCGGCCTCGATGCCTTCGGGCTCTGGCTCGCCAAGCCCCAACACCTGGCGTTCGGCGACGTTGGCGAGTTCGCGCACGTTGCCCGGCCAGTCATGGCTGAGCAGGCGCCCCAATTGCGCGCCACTCAGCGGTTCAACGTGGCGGCCCAGGCGTTCGGCGGCGCTTTGCGCAAAGTGATCGAACAGCAGCGGTATATCTTCACGACGCTCGCGCAGGGGCGGCAGGCGCAGTTGTGCGACGTTCAGCCGATAGGCCAGGTCTTCGCGAAAACGCCCGGCGCGGGCCTCGTCCAACAGGTCCGGCTTGGTCGCGGCAATGATGCGCAGGTCGACGTGGATACTTTGGTTGGAGCCCAGTCGCTCCAACTTTTGCTCCTGCAACACGCGCAGCAATTTGACTTGCTGGGCCAGGGGCATGCTTTCGATTTCATCCAGAAACAGCGTGCCACCGTGGGCGTATTCCAGCTTGCCGATACGCTTGCCCTGGGCCCCCGTAAACGCGCCGCTCTCGTGGCCGAACAGCTCGGCTTCAAACAGTTGCTCGGGGATCGCCGCGCAATTGAGCGCGACAAAGGCTTTTTTCGCCCGCGGGCCGAAGTCGTGCAGGCAGCGGGCGACCAGTTCCTTGCCGCTGCCGGTCTCGCCGCGGATCAGCACGTTGACTGGGAGCGTCGCCAGGTCCAGCACCTGGCGGCGCAGGTTCTGCAAACTGCGGGACACGCCCAGCAGGCTGTTTTCCAATTGTGTCCGATGATCGGCCTGTTGATGCAGGCGGCGGTTTTCCAGGATCAGCCCACGTTTATCGAGGGCGCGGCGCAGGCTGTTGAGC
Source organism: Pseudomonas sp. D3 (assembly GCF_029320995.1). NCBI lineage: Bacteria > Pseudomonadati > Pseudomonadota > Gammaproteobacteria > Pseudomonadales > Pseudomonadaceae > Pseudomonas > Pseudomonas sp. D3. The sequence continues at coordinate 5,313,068 of NZ_CP119772.1, read as the reverse complement.
AGGGCTTCGGGGCTGAAGGGTTTTTCCAGGAAGTCGTAGGCCCCGTCGCGCATGGCTTCGACGGCCATCGGCACATCGCCATGGCCGGTCAGCAGGATCACCGGCAAGTCGGCATCGCGCCGCCGCACTTCGGCCAGCAGCTCCAGGCCGCTGAGGCCGGGCATGCGCACGTCGCTCAAAATCACCCCGGGAAAGTCCTTGGGCAGTTGCGCGAGACAGGCCTCAGCGCGACTGAACAACTGCACTTCAAATCCCGACAGGCTCAACCATTGCTCGACGGCCGTGCGAATGCTGGCTTCGTCATCGATCACAATCACCGCGTTCAACATAGCTCCGGCGTCTCCAGCGCGATAGGCAGCGTCAGGGTAAACACCGCGCCGTCGCCACGGTTACCGGCGCTCAGGCGCCCACCCAGTTCGTGCACGATAGCGTAGGACACCGCCAGCCCCAAGCCGAGCCCATCGCCCACGGGCTTGGTGGTGAAGAAGGGGTCGAACACGTTGTTCAAATGTTCCTCGGCGATGCCGCCACCGCTGTCGCTGACGGTCAACTGCCACAGTTGCTCATCGGCGTGCAGGCGGATTTCCAGGCGTTTGCGCGGTTTGTTGGCCATGGCGTCGAGGGCATTGCGCAGCAGGTTGATCAGTACCTGTTCCAGGCGGATCGCGTCGCCACGGACCCAGGCGGGGCGGGTCAGGTCCAGCACGGTGCCGATGCCTTCATCGCGCAGGCGTGCGTCGAGCAACTCCAGGGATTGGTCGACCACCGTGGCCAGGTCCAGGCGTTCGCGCAGGCCGCTGGGGCTCTTGCGGGCGAAGGTCTTGAGATGGCCGGTTAGCGCGGCCATGCGCGTGAGCATGTCGTCCAGTGGTGTGAGCGCCTTGTAGGCATCGCCCACGCGGCCATGGTCCAGCAGCAGACGTAGGGTCGCCAATTGCATGCGCTGCGCGGTGAGTGGTTGGTTGATTTCATGGGCGAGGGCGGCGGACATCTGCCCCAGCGCCGCCAGCTTGGCCGATTGCACCAAACCATCCTGGGCCGTGCGCAGCGCCTGGGTGCGCTCCTCGACAAGCTGTTCGAGCTCTTCGCGGCTGCGCTGGCGCATGCGGGCCAGACGCCAGCGTTGGGTCAGAAACAGCACCAGGAACACCAACGCCAGCCACGAACCGGCGGCAGCGAGGCCGGCGTTGCGTTGGTCTTCGAAGGGGAACTGAGGTTTGCGCAGCAGGTGCAAGGTCCAGCCTTCGGCCTTCAGCGGCAGGGATTCCCAGATGTAATTGGCGTTGCCATCGGGGCCGTTGACGCGCATCAGGTGGCTGTTTTCGTCGAAACGTTGCAGGGCCTGGGTCTCCAGCGGCTGCAATTGTTTCTTGTCGTATTGGCGGGTGGCCTGTAGTTCGGCCAGATCGCTAGCCGACAGCGGGCGCAGGTTGCGATAACGCCAGCCCGGCTGGTTGGCGATAAACACGATACCGCGCGCGTCGCTGACCAGCAGCAGGTCATTGCCTTGGGCCCACTCACGCTCGAGCTCGGGGAATTCCAGCTTGACCACCATGGCGCCGAGGAACTGCTCGTGTTCATCGAGCACCGCGCTGGAAAGGAAATACCCCGGCACGCCGGTGGTCACCCCGACCGCAAAAAAGCGCCCGGTGCCCTGGCTCAACGTCTGCCTGAAATACGGCCGGAACGCGTAGTTATGCCCGACGTAACTGCTCGGCAGGTTCCAGTTGCTGGCGGCCACGGCCAGGCCGGTGCGGTCCATCAGTTCCAATGTGGAGGACTGCGCGGCGCCGTTGATACGTTCCAGTTTACGGTTGAGCACGCCCTGGGTCGCAGCATCCAGCGGGCCTTTCAGCGCGCTGATCATTTCCGAATCCAGCGCCAGCACGGCGGGCAGCGCACGGTAGCGTTCGATCAGGGTGTGCAACGAGTTGCCATATAGCGTGAGCTGCTGATTGGCGCGGGCGGCATCGTCTACCAGGGCCTGGCGTTCAGCGTGGCGTGTGGCCAAGGCGGCGGCCAGCACCGCACCGGCGATGATCAATAGGGAGTAGACGGTCAGGCGCAGGGGACGGGTGATCGCGATCATACGAAGATGAACAGTTGCAATTAGGGGGGGCACCATAGCATGCGCCATAAAAAAGGCGACTGGGCCGTGTAGCCGCAGTCGCCTTTATCGGTACGAAGAAGTGTTTACTGCACTTCTATCGCCAGGCTTTCACTGATCTTTTTCTGCCAGATGGCAGGACCGGTGATGTGGACGGATTCGCCCTTGCTGTCCACCGCAACGGTGACCGGCATGTCTTTGACCTCGAACTCGTAGATCGCTTCCATGCCCAGCTCGGCGAAAGCGACAACGCGCGACTTCTTGATGGCTTGCGCCACCAGGTAAGCAGCGCCGCCCACGGCCATCAGGTACACGGCCTTGTAGTCCTTGATCGCTTCGATGGCGGTCGGGCCACGCTCGGATTTGCCGATCATGCCCAAAAGGCCGGTTTGCTCGAGGATCTGGCGGGTGAACTTGTCCATCCGCGTCGCGGTGGTCGGGCCAGCCGGGCCAACCACTTCATCGCGCACCGGATCAACCGGGCCGACGTAGTAGATGAAGCGCCCCTTGAGGTCCACCGGCAGGGTTTCGCCCCTGTTCAGCATCTCGACCATGCGCTTGTGCGCGGCGTCGCGACCGGTGAGCATCTTGCCGTTGAGCAACACGGTTTCGCCCGGCTTCCAGCTCTGCACGTCTTCCGGGGTCAGGGTGTCGAGGTTGACGCGACGGGCCGACGGGCCGGCTTCCCAGACGATTTCCGGGTAGGCGTCCAGCGATGGTGCTTCCAGCGATGCCGGGCCCGAACCGTCGAGCACGAAGTGCGCATGACGGGTGGCGGCGCAGTTGGGGATCATGCACACCGGCAGCGAGGCGGCGTGGGTCGGATAGTCCATGATCTTCACGTCGAGCACGGTGGTCAGGCCACCCAGGCCCTGGGCGCCGATACCCAGTTGGTTGACCTTCTCGAACAGCTCCAGGCGCATCTCTTCGATACGGTTGGAGGGGCCGCGCTTTTTCAGCTCGTGGATGTCGATGGATTCCATCAACACTTGCTTGGCCATCACGGCAGCTTTCTCGGCGGTGCCGCCGATGCCGATGCCGAGCATGCCCGGTGGGCACCAGCCGGCGCCCATGGTCGGAACGGTCTTGAGCACCCAGTCGACGATCGAGTCGGACGGGTTGAGCATGGCCATTTTCGACTTGTTCTCGGAACCACCGCCCTTGGCGGCCACATCCACTTCCACGGTGTTACCCGGGACGATGGAGTAGTGGATCACCGCCGGGGTGTTGTCCTTGGTGTTTTTGCGCGCGCCCGCCGGATCGGCGAGGATCGAAGCACGCAGGACGTTTTCCGGCAGGTTGTAGGCGCGACGCACGCCTTCGTTGATCATGTCGTCCAGGCCCATGGTGGCGCCGTCCCAACGCACGTCCATGCCTACGCGCACGAACACGGTGACGATACCGGTGTCCTGGCAAATCGGGCGGTGGCCGGTGGCGCACATGCGCGAGTTGATCAGGATCTGGGCGATGGAGTCACGGGCTGCTGGCGATTCTTCGCGCAGGTAGGCTTCGTGCATTGCCTGGATGAAGTCAACGGGATGGTAGTAGGAAATGAATTGCAGGGCGTCGGCAACGCTCTGAATCAGGTCGTCTTGCTTGATCACGGTCATGAGTCGCGCTCCTCTATAAGGGAACATTCAATAAAGGCGGCTTCAGAGGGGTGTATCGGTCGGCTGAAACCACCTTTCCAAGGCACGCCGAGTGATGCTGGCGCGACGCTAAAAAGGCGCGGCAGTATAACCCGGCACGGTGGCCGATACACCCGACTATGGTCAAACTCTGCCGGGCGTGATTCCCTGTGTACGCTTTTTTGATCAGAGACCTTGTATGCCTGAACTGCACGTCGGCGAACGCCACTGGTCGGTCTCCACCGGCAGCAACCTGTTGGATGCCCTGAACCAGGCCGGCGTCGCTGTGCCCTACAGTTGCCGCGCCGGCAGTTGCCATGCGTGCCTGGTACGTTGCCGGGGCGAGGTCGAGGACCAGCAGCCCGACGCCCTCAGCCCGGCGCAACGCGAGGACGGCTGGCGCCTCGCCTGCCAGTGCCGGGTGACGGCGGACCTGCAGGTCGAAGCGTTTGACCCGAGCCGCGACGGCGTGTCGGCCGAGGTGGTGGGCGTGGATTGGTTGAGCGCGCAGGTGTTGCGCCTGCGCCTGCAACCGGAGCGCGGCCTGCGCTATCGGGCCGGGCAGCATCTGGTGTTGTGGGCGGGGCCGGTGGCGCGCCCGTACTCCCTGGCCAGCCTGCCCCAGGAAGATCCGTTCCTGGAGTTTCATCTCGATTGCCGTCAGCCCGGCGCATTCAGCGATGCCGCTCGACAGTTGCGCGTCGGTGACCGCCTGCGCCTGGGCGAACTGCGCGGCGGCGCGCTGCAATACGACCCCGACTGGCAATCCCGGCCGATGTGGCTGTTGGCGTCCGGCACCGGCCTGGGCCCGTTGTGGGGGGTGTTGCGCGAGGCATTGCGTCAGGATCATCAAGGCGCGATCCGCGTGATTCACCTGGCCCACGATGCCAGCGGTCACTACTTGGCCGAGCCCCTGGCAGCGCTGGCCGCCCGCCATCCGAACTTGACGGTGGAGCTGTGGACGGCGGCGGAGTTGACCCCGGCATTGGCGCAACTGCGGCTGGTTTCCCGGCAAACGCTGGCCTTGCTCTGCGGGCATCCGGCCAGCGTCGAGGCGTTTTCCAAGCGCCTGTTCCTGGCGGGGCTGCCGCGCAATCAACTGCTGGCCGATGTGTTCCTGTCCCGCTCGACTGCCGGGCGCTGATGACGCCATCGCAGGCAAGCCCATCACCGTGAGCTGCAAAGCAAAAAGCCCCGCCATTCACAGGGCGGGGCTTTCGTTTTTCAGCGGATCACTCAGACCATTGGGTCGCCAACGTGCAGGATCTTCATGCCGTTGGTGCCGCCGATGGTGTGGTAGCTGTCGCCCTTGGTCAGGATGACCCAGTCGCCTTTCTCCACTACGCCACGCTTGAGCAGTTCGTCGATGGCAGCCTGGCTGACTTGCTCAGGCGGCAACGACGCAGGGTCGAACGGTACGGTGTAGACACCACGGAACAAAGCCGCGCGGGCCTGGGTTTCGCGGTGCGGGGAGAACGCGTAGATCGGCACCGAGGAACGGATACGGGACATGATCAACGGCGTGTAGCCACTTTCGGTCAGGGCGATGATCGCTTTGACGCCAGGGAAGTGGTTGGCGGTGTACATGGCGGCCAGGGCGATGCTCTGGTCACAGCTTTCGAACACTTTGCCGATGCGGTGGCTGGAGGTCTTGCTGGTCGGGTGCTTTTCGGCACCGATGCAGATACGCGCCATGGCCTGAACAGCTTCCAGCGGGTACGGGCCAGCGGCACTTTCAGCCGAGAGCATCACGGCGTCGGTGTAGTCGAGCACGGCGTTGGCCACGTCGGACACTTCGGCGCGGGTCGGCATCGGGTTCTGGATCATCGACTCCATCATCTGGGTCGCCACGATCACTGCTTTATTGTGGCGGCGTGCGTGCAAGATGATTTTTTTCTGGATACCGATCAGTTCGGCATCACCGATTTCCACGCCCAGGTCGCCACGGGCAACCATCACGGCGTCGGACGCCATGATCAGGCCGTCGAGGGTTTCGTCATCGGCCACGGCTTCGGCGCGTTCGATCTTCGCCACCAGCCAGGCAGTGCCGCCAGCTTCGTCGCGTAGCTTGCGGGCGTATTCCATGTCGGCGGCGTCGCGAGGGAAGGACACCGCGAGGTAATCCACTTCCATTTCGGCGGCGAGCTTGATGTCGGCCTTGTCTTTTTCAGTCAGGGCCGGCGCCGTCAGGCCACCACCGCGACGGTTGATGCCTTTGTGATCCGACAGCGGGCCGCCGATGATCACGGTGCAGTTCAGTTCGGTGACGCTGGCGGTGTCGACTCGCATGACCACGCGGCCGTCGTCCAGCAGCAGTTCGTCGCCGACGCCGCAATCCTTGACCAAGTCCGGGTAGTCGATACCCACGATTTGCTGGTTGCCTTCGGTCAGCGGGTGGCTGGTGGAGAAGGTGAACGTGTCACCGATCTTCAGCTCGATCCGCTTGTCGGTGAATTTGGCGATACGGATTTTCGGGCCTTGCAGGTCACCCAGCAGTGCGACGAAGCGACCGTGCTTGGCGGCCAGGTCACGCACCAGCTTGGCGCGAGCCTTGTGCTCGTCCGGGGTGCCGTGGGAGAAGTTCAGACGGGCAACGTCCAAACCAGCCAGAATCAGCTGTTCGAGGACTTCCGGCGAGTTACTGGCCGGGCCAAGGGTGGCGACGATTTTGGTGCGACGGACGGACATGCACAGACTCCTGAGTTCAAGCGCTGAGGAAGGCTACTATGCTCTTTGGTTGTAGTCATTGTTCGTTTGCACTACTTATCGGCGATTCGCTTTTCGCTATGATTGATTAGATGAACATCCTTGAAGATTTTTGACGAGGGGTCGATACACTGCACGAGACAGGAGAACCCTCATGCGAATTTTGCTCATTGCTGCCCTGGCCGTCAGTGTTGTCGGCTGTACCCGTTGGTCGATGGACCACCATTTGAACGACGCCTACCGTGCGTATGGGGCCGGTGACTGCGAGCGCGTTACCCTGGAATTGTCCCAGGTCGACCGTGAAAGTCGCACTCGGCGCTATGTGCAGCCGGAGGTCTCGATGTTGCGCGGGCAGTGCCTGGAGCGGCAGAAGCTGTTCGTCGACGCGGTGCAAACCTATCAGTTCATCATCAACCAGTATCCGTCCAGCGAGTACGCCTACCGAGCCCGCGCGCGCCTCGACACCCTGCAGCAACTGGGGCATTACCCCGGTGCGAGCGTTGCGCAGCCACGTCCTGCGTCGTTGTGATGATATTTGTCATGCTATAGCTGGCTCGTCACCAGTCTTGGGCTATTCTTTGAGCGTTCGTTTGTACAAGTTTGTGTTCGAGCGGATGGAATACTTGGAGTTGGCAAGCGGTAGAGTGGCAAAGCGCTAGCTGTTGTCGCACCGATCTCCAGGGAGAGCGGGGGTGTTAGGCCCGTTCCGAATCACTGGCGCGGCCAGAGTTATGGCCAATGGATGGCGATATCAACATGTTTACCAACCGACGAATTGAGCGGCATCAATTGTCTCGTTTCCTACAAGTGTTCAACCGGCTTACGGACAAGCCCATTGGTTACTTGGGTAACGTCTCTGCAGAAGGGCTGATGTTGATCAGTCAATTGCCGATGATGGTCGACGTGGAGTTCGAGCTGCGCTTGAAGATTCCCACGGCTGGCGGCGATTTCCATGCAGTTGATTTCACGGCGAGCTGTTTATGGAGTCATGAGGACATCAATCCCCAGCATTACGACTCAGGCTTCAGTGTGGTTGAGGCGCCTGCCGAATACGGTCAACTGATCAATGCCTTGCTGCGGTACTTCAGTTTTGACCCCTTGCAGGCGTCTGCTTAGGTATTGCGCGCAGTCGCCCCGACTTGGGTGTGGCGAACCACAGCCTGGAGTTTGCTGCTTTCATAGTACGCCGGCTTTTTTCCAGCCCAGGTAGCGTGTCACCAGGGCGGCGCCCAATTCCGAGGGCGGCGTATCCAGTACCGACAACCCGTGAGCGCTCAGGCGGTCATGCAGTTCGTCGCGTTGATTGAGGTAGTCGACGGCGCCGCTATAGGCCAGCGCTTCGGGCAGGGTTTGCACGGGCGACAGGCGCAGTTGGTCGAGTACTTCTTCACGCAAGCTGGCGACCAGTACCCGGTGTTGCCGGCTGATGCGTTTGACCGCCGTCAGTAACGCCTCATCGTCCTCATCCCGCAGGTTGCTCACCACGATCACCAGCGCCCGGCGTTTCTGCCGAGCCAGCAGTTGGCTGGCTGCGGCCTCGTAGTCGGCCGCGCGTCGGGTGGTGTCCAGGTCGTAGACGGTGTTGAGCAACAGGTTCAACTGCCCGGTGCCCTTGACGGGCGCCAGGTAGCGCGGCTGGTCACAGGCGAAGGTGCATAGCCCGACCGCATCGCCCTGGCGCAACGCGACGTAACTGAGCAGCAGGCAGGCGTTGAGGGCGTGATCGAAGTGGGAAAGTTCGGCATCCTGGCTGCGCATGCGCCGACCACAATCGAGCATGAACACGATCTGCTGGTCGCGTTCGTCCTGGTATTCCCGGGCGATCGGCGTGCGTTGGCGCGCGGTGGCTTTCCAGTCGATCTGCCGCAGGCTGTCGCCCTCCCGAAACTCGCGCAGTTGATGAAACTCCAGTCCCAACCCCCGTCGTTGGCGCTGACGCACGCCCAACTGGCTCAACCAGTTATCCACACCCAATAGCTGTGCGCCATACAGACGGGCGAAATCCGGATAGACCCGGGTTGCATCGCTGACCTCAACAACGCGCCGCGCGGACCACAACCCCAAGGGGCTGGGCAGGTGAAGCTCGCAACGACTGAAGCAGAAGTGGCCACGCCGCAAGGGGCGCAGCCGATAGCCAAGTTCGCTGCGCTCACCGGGGCGCAGTTCGATGGACTGCGGCATGTTTTCCATGCTCAGGCCGTCGAGGACGTGATCGAACACCTGTACAGTCATTGGCTGTGGGTAATCGTGTTCAAGCGTCAGGCGTACTTCGCCCCAGCGAGCCAGTGCCAGGCTGCCGGGCATCTGCCGTTGTACCCGTGGGGACGGACGGCGGCGAAGACGCATGGCGTCCAATAGCGCCAGCAGGAACAGGGCCAGCAGCAGGCCCCAGGCTACCGAATGCAGGCTTTCGGGCACCCCTAGCTGCAACGCCTGTGCAGTGCCCAGGAGGATATTCAGGCCCAGCAGCACGCCGAGCCAGGTCAACAGCAGACGGGTCGGCTTCATGGAGGGTTCATTGCCGAGGTGCCGGAATCTGGTCCAGCAGTTGTTGGAGTACCTGATCCACTTCCAGTCCGTCGATATCCAGTTCGGGGGCGATGCGAACCCGATGACGCAGCACCGCAAGGGCGCAGCCCTTGATGTCGTCCGGGGTGACGAATTCGCCCCCGCGCAGCAAGGCTCGGGCTCGGGCGCCGCGCACCAAGGCGATGGAGGCACGTGGGCCGGCACCGATGGTCAGCCCCGGCCAACTGCGGGTGGCTCGTGCCAGGCGCACGGCGTAATCGAGCACTTGCTCATCCAGCGCCAGTTCGCTGGCGATCTGTTGCAGTTGCAGCACGTCCTCGGCTTGCAGCACGGTGCGCAGCGGCTGTACGTCGAGCATGTCGGCCCGGGATGAGCGCGTGACTTCGCGCACCATCTCCAGCTCTTGCTGGGAATCAGGGTAGTCCATGCGCACCTTGAGCATGAAACGGTCCAGCTCTGCCTCGGGTAGCGGGTAGGTGCCTTCCTGCTCAATAGGGTTCTGGGTGGCCAGCACCATGAACGGTTGGCCGATGGGCAGCGCTTCACCCTCAAGGGTGACTTGGCGCTCCTGCATGGCTTCGAGCAAGGCGGCCTGGGTCTTGGCCGGCGCTCGATTGATCTCGTCCGCCAGCAACAGGTGGGTAAACAACGGCCCCTTGCGCAGCTTGAACTGTTCGGTGTGCAGGTCGTACACCGCGTGGCCGGTGACATCGCTGGGCATTAGGTCCGGGGTGAACTGGATGCGCGCAAAGTCGCCGCCAAAGCAACGGGCCAGGGCCCGTACCAGCAAGGTCTTGCCCAGGCCGGGTACGCCTTCGAGCAGCACGTGGCCGCCGGCGATCAAGGCGGTGAGTACGTCATCGATCACCTGGTCCTGGCCAATCACTGCCTTGCGCAGTTCAACGCGCAAGGCCTGGGCTTGGCGGCTGGCGTGTTGCAGGGTTTCGGTGGTCAGGGCAGTGGCCGTTGGAAGTTCGCTCATAGGGCATTCCTGAGAGTTTGCAGGCACGCCACCTGGCGGCTGAAATCGGCGCTGGAAAGCCGTTTTGCCGCAAGTGGGCCGAGGGCCTGGCTGATCACGTGAGAGGGTTGGCGCGTCAGGTGTTCAAGCACCTGCCACTGTTCTGCGGTGTCGAGGTGTTCAAAGCCTGGGTGGCGCCGCCGGGCAGCGCGCAGGATATCGCGCTGCAAGGCGTGTAACAGGGGGGCCTGGCCGCTGCGGCGCAGCAGGAAGTCGGCGCTGGCCTCCAAGTGTTCCTGCAGTTGCCGGCGTGCTCTGGGCGCTGGCGCCTGGAGCGGGCCTTGGCGCATGCCGGCCTGCCAGAGCGCCAGGGCGATCAGCGCGGCGAGTGCCGCCAGCGCCTGGGGGAAATAGCGCATCAACAAGGTGAACAGATCGTCCACGTCGCTGTTGAACAACAGTGTCACGTGCGTGCCTTGGTTCAGGTACCACAGCAGCCAGGCGTTATCGTGTTTGCCGATGCCTGGGGTTTTCCACAAGTCGCTGTCGGTGACTACTGTCACATTGCCTTGCCCGAGATTGAGTTGCATCAGGTGGCTGGACTTGGCGCTGTTGGCCGAAAACTGGGCCAGATGCTTGGGATCGGTGAGGTTGAAGTCGGTATCGAAGCTGAAGTACGCCGGGGCCGTTTCATTGTCGACATTGAGTTTGGTCAGGTCTGGCCCTTTCTTTTTGCGTGCTGGGGCGAGTTGGTCGGGTTCGTCGCTCAAGGTTTGGTGGATGTACAGGCGATCGAGCAGCAGGTCGCCGCTTTTATCTGTTGCTTCATCCCACAGTGCTTCGGCCACCACCAACAGGTGGCCACCGGACTTTGCCCAGTCCAGCAGTTGATCCACCTGGCGCGGGGTCATGTTGCCGCGTTCGCCCAGCAGCAATAGGCTGCGATCTTTCGGGGGCAGATCGGACAGTCGTTCAAGGCCGTTGGCGTGGTCCACCACCAGGCCTTGCTCGCGCAGAAAGTGTTCGGCCGCCAGGTAGGGATTGCCCAACGCCTCCGGTGAAGGGCCGCGATCCACTACTTCGTCATAAGGAATTGCCTTGTGCCACACGTACAGGCCACCCGCACCCAGCAGGCATGCGAGCAACAACACCACCCACAACAATGGCCGGTTCATCGGGCTGCTCCCGGGTTGAACAGGGCGCGCCAATCGCTGCACAGTTGCTGCTGCACCACTGCGGGAGGAAGGCGGTGCCCGTAGGCGAGGTTTTGCCAGTGCCGGGTCAGTTCATCGCTGAATGCCTGCAGTTGCGGTTGTTGCAAGCGCTGAACGCGTTCCAGTACCTGGCCTTCGGTGTCGGCGTTTTTCAGTGGCAGGTTGAAGTCGTGCAGCAACCGGCTGAGCAGCCCGCGATACAACAGGCCCAGGGCTTCCCTGGGGTGCGTGGGCCATAGTTGCTCGGCGGTGCTGGCAATGTCAGCGGGCAGGGTTTCGGCGCCCAGTTCCAGGCCGAACAATTGCGTGGGTACCGGTTTGGCGAGCTTGGGTTTGCGTGGCCCGCGCCGGCTGACAAAGGTGTGCAGCCACTCGCGATAACGCCAGATCAACAGGGCCACGCCGCCCGCCAGCAAACTCCACAACAGCAACTCCAGGCCTTGGGCGAGGTGCTTGAAGGTGTTGCTGTTGAAGTTGTCCAGGAGTGTTTGCAGCCAGGCCGGTAGCTTGCCATCACCGTGTGCCTTGGGCTTAATGTTGGTTTTTTCGTCACCGAAGCGATAGCGGGTCACGGTTTCCGGATTTTTGAATGGCGGCTTGTCCAACAGCGCCTTGATCGATTGGCTGGCGGATTGGGGGGTGACTTGCCGGATGGGGGGCGAGTCATCGGCCATAGCGGGCCGGCCCAGCGGCAGCAGTATCAGCCCGATCACCAACAGTACCAGTGGGGTCACGCTGCTCAATCGCTGACGCAGGCGGCGAAATGCCAGCTCCAGGTCCCACGCTTCCAGCACGGTGCGGCGGTTGAGGTACAGGCTGAAACCGCAGGCGACGTAGATCGGTTCCCAAAACACCAGGACCAGCGCGTAGAAGGCGTTGCTCAGGTGTTCCAGCCACAGCCCCTCCGGGCCTGTCGCCAGCGCCAGCCGCTGCCAGTCCCAAGCCAGTTCAACCTGCTGGGGGATGAATAGATAGAACAGTGCCATGCAGCCGAACCACAGGCCGATCTCCAGGTGTACACCGAGGGTGGTCAACCAGCGCGCCGCGCCGGCGTTGTGTTGCTGCAGCACGCCCAGGCGTTTTTGGCGCGCCTTGCCATCCAGGCCTTCGAGTTGGCTGACCGGCATCAAAAAACTGCGGCTCAGGCTCAGTCGCCGCCAGGTCAGGCTGGCCAGGAGTTGGCCTTTGAGCAGGCGCGGCCAGTGACGCACGGCCTGCTTGAGGCTAGGCGTCTCGCCAAACAGGGCCTTGGATAGGATATACAGGGGCAAACGGTCGAAGGCCGGCTTCAACCACCAGAATACGAACATGGCGGTGGACGGGTATTGCCATAACAGAACACTAAGCACGATGAATATCGGCAGGCTCACCAACGCCCAACTGGCCATCAGCAGCAGTCGATGTTCCTGGGCCATTAACACGCCCAAGTCCATGGCTTCCCATGACGTTCGAGGGCGAATCACCACGCTGGAATCACTCAGGCGCATGGCGAGTCCGTCCGGCAAAGGTCAGGTAGGTGGCCACCAGTAGCCAGAGTCCGGCGCCCACCAGGTATTTGACCCAAGGCGCGATCGCGGTGGTGGAGGACCAATAGGCTTCGATAAAAGCGGCGATCAGCAGGAACAGCATGACACCGCAGAGCATCTGTACGCTTTTACGTGCCGCCAGCCGTAGCGACTCCCCTCGTGTCAGGTGCCCCGGAGCGATCAACGCCCAGCCCAACTGCAAGCCTGCCGCGCCAGCCAGCGCAATCGCGCTGAGTTCGAAGGCGCCATGGCCGATGACAAACGACCAGAAGGTCTGGCCGTAGCCGATTTCAGTGAGATGCCCGGAAATCGCGCCGATGATCAGACCGTTGAAAATCAGAAAGAACGCGCTGCCCAGGCCAAACAGCAAGCCGGCGGCAAAGGTCTGGAAGGCGATGCCAATGTTGTGCATCACGTAGTAGCCGAACATCATCCAGTCTTCACTGGATGCACGTTCGGCGACGCGGCCCAGGCGACTGGCGTCGGGGTCATACATGCTCTGCATCTCGGCCACCTGCTGGGGGCTGACGATGCTGTAGATCAGTTCGGGAAACAGGTACACCAACAGCGCAATACCCACCAGGCTGCCGAAGAACAGCAGGCTGGCGATCAACACGAAGCGCCACTGTTCACGTACCAGCCGGGGGAAATCGGCCAGCAGGAAACTCAATACGTTCGCCGCCAATTGGCTACGGTGGCGATACAGCTGTTGGTGGCCGCGCAGGGCCAGTTGTTGCAGCGGGTCGACCAGGTAACTGCTATAGCCGCGCTCCTGAGCCAGGGCTAGGTGCTGGCACAGGCGCCGATAGTGATGAGGGAAATCAGCCAGCTCACCGGCCTTGGTCTTGCCCTGTTCCAACTGTGTCAGTTGTTCGGCGAATGCTTGCCATTGGGGCTGATGACGGCTTTCGAACAGGCTCTGTTTCATGTAGGCCCCAGCAAACCACGGGCCACGCCGTTGAGCTGCTCGACGGCGCGAGCCGGGGACACCTGCAGTGGCGTGGCGAGGATCGAGGCCAGTTCCTGCACTCGCTCGGCGGACAGTTCGCCCTGGCGCTCGGCGAAATTGAGAATGGCGCGCTGTTCGCTCAGGTCCAGGGCAAATGGCAGGCGCAGGGCAGGGGTCTGCGGCACCTTGGGGCGTGCCAATGGTAGTTCGCGGTAGACCACCAGCGTGCCGGCCGCCAGATCGCCGAGCCGTTTGAAGTTAGGATGCTGCAGGCAACTGATGGCGCCGAGAAAGTAGCCGAAAGGCAGCATGTCGACAAAGCGCAGCAGGTTGCGGATGAGTGAGGCTGACCAGCCGATGGGTGTGCCGTCATCCTGTACCACGCGCAAGCCCATGACTTGCTTGCCCGGCGAGCAGCCCTGATTGAGTACTTCAAACAGCACCATGTACCACCAACTGACCAGGAACAGCAGTAATGAGCCCAGCCCTATGCCGATATTACCGAGCAGGGCCAACGGAACCAGCAGGATGCCCATGAGCAGCCCGCGCACGCCCAGATCGAAGGCGAAGGCCAGCGCGCGTGGTAGCAGGCCGGCCGGGCGCAAGGGTAGGTCGATGCCCTCCGGGGTCTCGATCTGGTAACGGGTATCCAATGGAGCTGATGGCATCGCGATCCTTGGCAGCGCAGGGCGGTTGGAAGACACGGATGCTAGCAGTGTCGGCGATGGAAGCAACCATTCAAGGTTTTGCTGGATATTTATACAGTTAATATGGCTCTGGCCTCGGGCACCTTCCAGCGCCTAGACTTCGTCGATCTTCAGCACAGGAATAGACCGTGACCACTCTTTTTTGGTACGACTATGAAACCACCGGCATCAACCCGCGCAGCGATCGCCCCCTCCAGGTCGCCGGTATTCGCACCGACGTCGACCTCAACGAGGTTGGCCCGCCGGTCAACCTGTATTGCCATCCCAGCGACGATATCCTGCCCCATCCGGCAGCCTGTGCGATCACCGGCATCACCCCGCGCATACTGGCGGAAAAGGGCTTGGCCGAAGCCGATTTCATGACGCGGGTACATGCCGAACTGGCGGTTCCCGGTACCTGTGGGGTGGGTTACAACACCCTGCGGTTTGACGATGAAATGACCCGTTACAGTCTTTATCGAAATTTCTTCGACCCTTATGCGCGTGAATGGCAGGGCGGTAACAGCCGCTGGGACTTGATCGATGTGGTGCGTACCGCCTACGCGCTGCGTCCGGAGGGGATCGTCTGGCCCGAGCAGGATGGGCGTGTGACGCTCAAGCTGGAGCGTTTGACCGACGCCAACGGTATCGCCCATGGCCAGGCCCACGATGCGTTGTCCGACGTGCGCGCGACCATTGCCTTGGCCAGATTGGTCCGTGAAAAACAGCCCAAGCTTTACGACTGGCTATTCCAGTTGCGCAGCAAGCAACGGGTGATGGATCAGGTGCGGCTGTTGCAACCGATGGTGCATATATCCGGGCGTTTTTCTGCAGAGCGCCATTACCTGGGTGTCGTACTGCCCCTGGCCTGGCACCCGCGCAATCGCAACGCATTGATCGTCTGTGATCTGGGCCTTGATCCGCAGGGGCTGCTGGATCTCGATGCCGATACCTTGCGTCAGCGCCTCTACACCCGTCGTGATGATCTGGCCGAAGGCGAGTTGCCGGTACCGCTCAAATTGTTGCAAATCAACCGCTGCCCGGTGGTGGCCCCATTGAATGTGCTGCGGGCGCAAGACCGTGAACGGCTGCAATTGGATATGGACGCTTATCAGGCACGGGCGCTGCGGCTAACTGACGCACAGGAAGTTTGGCGCGACAAGTTGGCCGCGATTTATGCCGAGGAAGATTTTGCGCCGAGTTCGGACCCGGAGCAGCAGCTCTATGATGGTTTTATCGGTGATCGCGACCGTCGTTTATGCGAACAAGTCCGCGCGGCAGAGCCGACGCAATTGGCGCTGCAGCAGTGGCCCTTTGATGATCAGCGTTTGCCCGAATTGTTATTTCGCTACCGGGCGCGCAACTTTCCTGAAACCTTGAATAGCGAGGAGCAACAACGCTGGAAACTGTTCTGTCAACAACGCTTGTCAGATGGCGACTGGGGCGCCCCCAATACCTTGGAAGCATTTAAACGGGCGCGTAATGAGTTGGCTGTTAGTGCCACACCGTTTCAGTCTCAGGTGCTGGATCAATGGCAGGAGTATGCCGACTCTTTAGCCGCTCGGCTGAATCTGTAACCGGATAATTTCAGACTATTCAGACAATAAAAAACGCCAGCAAGCTGGCGTTTTTTGTATATCGCGTATCAGGCGAGAGCCTGGCGAGGCTTAGCCCAGCAGGGTAGCCCAGCCTTCAACCACGTCACCGCCCCACTTGGCTTTCCACTCTTTCAGAGTCTTGTGGTTGCCGCCTTTGGTTTCAATCACTTCGCCGTTGTGCGGGTTTTTGTATTGCTTGACCTTGCGCGCACGCTTGGTGCCGGTAGTTTTTACGGCGCCGCGCGGTGCTTTAACTTTCGACTCTGGGTCCAGCAGCGCGATGATGTCACGCAGGGATTTGGAGTATTCGCCCATCAGGGTGCGCAGTTTGCCTTCGAATTCCAGCTCGGTTTGCAGTTTGTCGTCTTGGGACAGATTCTTCAAACGGGCTTGCAGCTCTTTGATAGCTTCTTCGGTGGCACGGTATTCGTTGATCAGGGACATGTGGACTACCTTATGTAGAGCGCAGATTGGCAGGGATAGTGGCCCAATAATAGTCAGGCTATTTCCCCAAGTAAACATTTAAGGGAATATTTATGTGAATTACTTTGAATGTTTGTGGCAAATCTATGCAAACGAGTTAATTGGTGGGGGGATGGCTAAAGATAACCTGCTTAATTTTCGGTAATTGCTTGAGCTTGCCGATGCGCATGCATATAGCGGTGGTAAAACCTTACGCCATTAAGGGGGGGTGGCCAAGGCAAGGGCAGAATAAGCGTCAACGGATACTGCAGTTTTTCTGCGTAATCGCTAGAATGGCAACCTTTGCGAAGTTCTGGAGTTTTCCCCTAATGCGCACTTTTCGGCTGGTGATTGCTTGCCCGGACCGGGTTGGCATCGTTGCCAAAGTCAGTAACTTTCTGGCCTCCCACAACGGCTGGATCACCGAGGCGAGCCATCACTCGGACAATCTCAGTGGTTGGTTCTTCATGCGCCACGAAATCCGTGCCGATACGCTGCCCTTTGGTCTTGAGGCCTTTCGCGAGGCGTTTGCGCCGATCGCCGAAGAGTTTTCGATGATCTGGCACATCAGCGATACCGAGCAGAAAAAACGTGTGGTATTGATGGCCAGCCGTGAATCCCACTGCCTGGCCGACTTGCTGCACCGTTGGCACAGCGATGAGCTGGACTGTGAGATCGCCTGCGTGATTTCCAACCACGACGACCTGCGCAGTATGGTCGAGTGGCATGGCATCCCGTACTACCATGTGCCGGTCAACCCGCAGGACAAGGAACCGGCGTTCGCCGAGGTGTCCCGCCTGGTCAAACAGCACGAAACCGACGTCGTGGTGCTGGCTCGCTACATGCAAATCCTGCCGCCGGAATTGTGTCGCGAATACGCCGGCAAGGTGATCAATATTCACCACAGCTTCCTGCCGTCGTTTGTCGGTGCCAAACCGTACCACCAGGCTTCCCTGCGTGGTGTGAAGTTGATTGGCGCAACGTGCCATTACGTCACTGAAGAGCTGGACGCCGGCCCGATCATCGAGCAGGACGTGGTGCGTGTGAGCCACAGCGACAGCATTGAAGACATGGTGCGTTTCGGCCGTGATGTCGAGAAGATGGTTCTGGCCCGTGGTCTGCGCTATCACTTGGAAGACCGCGTGCTGGTACACGGCAATAAGACTGTGGTGTTCTGATCAACGCGTTTTGATTGAAGAATGAAGGGCCTGGGCGTTAAATCGTTCCAGGCCTTTTTTCATTGATCTCCCATCAGGACAAGCCCATGACCGACCCACTCGATAAAGCTACATCCAGGGCGCCGGCTACGTTGGGCGAGGGGTGTCTGAGTCGCTATGATCCGGATGCGCTGGAGGCTGAGGACGGTACTGACTTTCCTGGGGCGGCCCAATTGTGGGATGAGTTGCAGAAACGGCCTGCTTCCCCTGAAACAGACGCTTGAGCTGCGGCTTGCCGGCCAGTAGATAGAAGCGTCACCGCCCGCCAGATCAAAATCGCTGCCGCTGCGTTGGATTTCCAGCACAGGAGAACCATGCCGGACATCAGCGACGGCTGGAAAAGGCTTGGGGGCGAAGCGTCCCCGCAAAGTGGGCGACTGCCGGGTAGTCGAACGGGAGCAAGCTCCCTCGTCACGGTGAGCGCGCTCCTGCAAGGGTTGTCAGATGCGGAAACTGCCCACCAGATGCTTCAGTCGTGCCGCCTGCTGTTCCAGGTCGGCGCAGGCGCGCAGGGTCGACTGCAGGTTTTCCACGCCTTCCTGATTGAGCGTGTTGATCTCGGTAATGTCCATGTTGATCGACTCCACCACCGAGGTTTGCTGCTCGGTGGCGGTGGCGACCGACTGGTTCATGCCATCGATCTCGCCGATGCGTTGGGTCACGCTGCTCAAACGTTCGCCGGCCAGGTTGGCGATTTCCACGCTGTCGAGGCTGTGGCGCTGGCTTTCGCTCATGGTGCTGACCGAATCCCTGGCGCCGACTTGCAGTTCCTCGATCATCTTTTGCACCTGTTGTGCCGACTCCTGGGTGCGATGCGCCAGGTTGCGCACTTCATCGGCCACCACCGCAAACCCGCGTCCGGCTTCCCCGGCCCGTGCGGCCTCGATGGCGGCGTTGAGCGCGAGCAGGTTGGTTTGCTGGGAAATACTGGTGATCACCTCAAGGATCTGACCGATATTCACCGTTTTGCTGTTAAGTGCTTCGATATTGCTGCTGGACGCGCTGATCATCGCGGACAACTGGGTCATCGCCTTGATATTGCGTTCAACCACCTGCTGACCTTCTTCGGCCAAGTGCCGCGCATCGCTGGCCTGGTTGGAGGCTTGTGCGGCGTTACGCGCGATTTCCTGGGCGGCTGCCCCCAATTGGTTGATGGCGGCGGCGACACTGTTGGTGCGGTTGGCCTGCTCGTCGGAGTTGATCATCGACGAGTTGGAAGCGCTGACCACCCGCAGGGCTACTTCATTGACTTGCCCGGTGGCCGAGGACACTTCGCGGATCGACGTATGAATCCGCTCTACGAAGCGGTTGAACGCATTACCCAGGATGCCGAATTCGTCGTGATTCTGGATGGTCAGGCGGCGAGTCAGGTCACCCTCGCCATCGGCGATGTCCTGCATGGCTCGGGTCATCACGTGCAGCGGTTGCATCAGCACTCGGATCAGCATGCCCAGGAGCGCGATGATGATCACCACGGCGATGATCGTGGCAATGATCGCTGAGGTCCGGAATTCGCTGAGCATGGCAAAGGATGTGGCTTTATCCACGGAAATACCGAGGTACCAGTTCACCGACGGCAGGCCCTTGATTGGTGTAAAGGTCACGATGTTGTCTTTGCCGTTGGCCTCGACTTCGCTGAAGTCGCTGCTGATCTTCGGCGTGTGTTTCGGGTAAACGTCAGCCAGGGTCTTCATCACCAGGTTTTTGTCCGGGTGTACCAGCACCTTGCCGTCGGCGCTGACCAGGAACGCATAGCCCATGCCGCCGAAGTTCAGCGCGCCGATGTTGTCGACCAGGGTTTGCAGGCTCAGGTCGCCGCCGACCACGCCGATGCTCTGGCTGCCCTTGGCGCTGGGTGTGGCGATGGAAATGATCAATTGCCCCGTCGCGGCATCGATATAGGGTTCGGTCAGGGTTGAACCATTGTTGCTCTGGGCGCCTTTGTACCAAGGGCGAACGCGTGGATCGAAACCGTCCGGCATCTTGGTGTCGGGGCGAATAGTGAACGCGCCCTGGCTGTCGCCCACGTAGGTTGCCATGAACGAGGAGGTCAGGGTTTTCTGTTCCAGCAGGCTGGCAACCACCTTCGGTTCGGGGTTGATCGCGATATTTTGTGCAGCGTTTTCAACCAGTGCAATGCGCCCGGTGAGCCAGGTTTGAATATTACTTGCAGTGACATCACCCATTTCATGCAGGTAGTTGTTGAGGTCTTCGCGAATTGCGTTGCGTTGCAGGTAGTCATTATAAAGGGTGAACAATGCGAATGCGGCGATGACGATCAGGGAGGCCGCAAGCAGGATTTTGTGGCTGAATCGCAGATTTTTATTCATGGTTTTATGGGTCCGCTAAGGTCTTAATATCCAAAGCGCGTCCTTATGGGATGCGCAAAATGGTAGCGCCAAAAAAGGTGTGCTACTTCTGGCGATAGCTCTATGGGTCCCTGTAAGAACTATCTGACCTATTTTTAGACTTTGTCGGTCTTACATTTATCTATATCGACCTGGCGGCATGAAAGATTAACCATGGGTGACGAAATGCCTGACTCCACGCAACTCCTTATCGGCGCCGGCCTCGACGGCCAGCCCATCGCCCAGGCCATGCGCCTGGCCAATCGTCACGGGTTGATTGCCGGTGCCACGGGCACCGGCAAGACCGTCACCTTGCAACGCCTGGCGGAAGCCTTCAGCGATGCGGGCGTGGCGGTATTCGCCGCAGATATCAAGGGCGACCTTTGTGGCCTCGGCGCTGCCGCCAACCCTCAGGGCAAGGTGGCCGAGCGCATCGCCGGCATGCCCTTCCTGAATTACGCAGCCAAGGCGTATCCGGTCACGCTGTGGGATATCCACGGTCAGTCCGGTCATCCATTGCGCACCACGATCAGTGAAATGGGCCCGTTGTTGCTCGGTAGCCTGTTGGAACTCACCGACAGCCAGCAGTCAGCGCTCTATGCCACGTTTAAGGTTGCGGACCGTGAAGGCCTGTTGCTGCTGGATCTCAAGGATCTCAAGGCGGTGCTCAACCACTTGCGCTATAACCCGGAGCTGCTGGGTGAAGATGCGGCGCTGATGACCACCGGCTCCAGCCAGGCGCTGTTGCGGCGCCTTGCGGTGCTGGAACAGCAGGGCGCCGAAGCGTTGTTCGGCGAGCCGGCGCTGCAGCTTGAGGATATTTTGCAACCTGCCAGTGATGGTCGTGGGCGTATCCACTTGCTTGACGCCAGTCGCCTGGTACACGAAGCGCCCAAGGTATACGCAACCTTCCTTTTATGGCTGCTGGCTGAACTGTTCGAGCAGTTGCCCGAGCGCGGCGATGCCGACAAACCGCTGCTGGCGCTGTTTTTCGACGAAGCGCATTTGTTGTTTGCCGATACGCCCAAGGCCTTGCAGGACCGCCTGGAACAGGTGGTGCGGTTGATTCGCTCGAAAGGCGTGGGCGTGTATTTCGTCACGCAATCTCCCGGGGACTTACCTGACAGCGTACTGGCGCAACTTGGCCTGCGTATCCAGCATGGCCTGCGCGCGTTCACCACCAAAGAACAGAAATCACTGCGCGCGGTGGCAGACGGTTTCCGGCCCAATCCGACATTTGATGCGTTGTCGGTCCTGACAGAACTGGGCACCGGTGAAGCACTGGTGGGCACTTTGCAGGAAAAGGGCACACCGGAAGTCGTCCAGCGCGTGCTGGTCGCACCACCGCAATCGCGGATTGGCCCGCTCAGCGACGCCGAACGCGCCGCCCTGATTGCCAGTTCGCCGTTGCAGGGCCGCTATGACAAGCCGATTGACCGCGAGTCGGCCTATGAGGTGCTGATGGCGCGCAAGGCGTTGGGCCCGACCGAAGAAACCAGGCCTGTGAGCGAAGAGCCGAGTATTACCGACAGGGCCGGGGCGTTTCTCGGGACTGCGGCCGGCAAGGCACTCAAGTCAGCCATGCAACAAGCCGCCAATCAGATGGGGCGCCAATTGGTGCGGGGCTTGCTGGGGTCGTTGCTGGGCGGCAGTAAGCGCAAATAGTGGGTTAGGTTTTGGGCTTGGCATGGGCGGCCAGCCGCTCCAGCGCCGCGCGCAAACCCGGATCGCTGATACCGTCGGCCGTTGCCTGGATGGTTTCGGCCGCGTTCGCCGATAAGTCCATGGTGTGCCCCGCTGCGCCTTGCGGAACGGTCGGCGGTTGTACCTTGAACTGGATGCGCGTCAGGCTGGCGAACTCGTCAAATGCCATCAACTGCCGCTGCAAGCGTTTTTGCTGATAGCGCAAGCGTGTTGCCCAATGGCCGTCTGTGACAATAAGCAGCAGGTTGCCCTCGCGCCACGAAGCGACATGGCAGTGTTCCCGTGCCGCCGGTTGCAATTGGCTTTCTACCAGGCGTTGCAGATGGCCCAAGCGTTGCGCATGGCTGAAGATGGCTTTCAACGGCTTGGCTTCGCGAAGCAACACGCTGGGCGCGCGGGCTGTAAGAGGGCGAAACGCCATGGTCAGACACCTTAAGTAACAGAGCCGCCATCTTAGCAGAAACCACCTGTGGACCCCCAGGCAATGCATTTGCGGGGCTTTGCCTACGAAATCAATGTCCCTCCATGGGTTGAAGTTCCGGTAAAAGCCCATATTTTAAACAAGCCCTCTCACGGGCTCATGCCTGCATTGGGGAACAACGCCACTTTCCTCACCCACGATTCCGGGTAGAATGCGCGTTCGCATGCGCCCGTGAGGGCTGCTCGGGCCACTCACGGTGCGCCCTCCATCCCTATGTGTGGAAGAACCTGCCGATATGTTTGCGCCTTTGTTAAAGAAACTTTTTGGAAGCAAGAATGAGCGCGAAGTTAAACGCATGCTCAAGACGGTGCAGCTGGTCAATGCCTTCGAAGAGCAGATGGTTGCCCTTTCGGACGAGCAATTGCGCGCCAAGACCCAAGAGTTCAAGGCCCGCATAGCCAAAGGTGAAACCCTCGACCAGCTGCTTCCCGAAGCCTTTGCGGTCGCCCGTGAAGCCGGTAAGCGCGTAATGGGCATGCGCCACTTCGACGTGCAGTTGATCGGCGGCATGACCTTGCATGAAGGCATGATCGCCGAAATGCGCACCGGCGAAGGCAAGACTTTGGTCGCAACCCTGGGTGTTTACCTCAATGCACTGTCCGGCAAGGGCGTGCATGTGGTGACGGTGAACGACTACCTGGCCCGCCGGGACGCCAACTGGATGCGCCCGCTGTATGAATTCCTCGGCCTGACCGTCGGCGTCGTGACGCCGTTCCAGCCGCCGGAAGAGAAGCGCGCAGCCTACGCTGCCGACATCACCTACGGCACCAACAACGAATTCGGTTTCGACTACCTGCGCGACAACATGGCGTTCAGCATGGAAGAAAAATTCCAGCGCGAACTCAACTTTGCCGTGATCGACGAAGTCGACTCCATCCTCATCGACGAAGCCCGTACCCCGCTGATCATCTCCGGCCAGGCCGAAGACAGCTCGCGCCTGTACACCGAGATCAACAAGTTGATCCCGCGCCTTGAGCAGCACATCGAGGAAGTGGAAGGCGTGGTGACCAAAGAAGGTCACTTCACCATCGACGAGAAGACCCGTCAGGTCGAACTCAACGAAGCCGGTCACCAGTTCGTCGAAGACATGCTGGCCCAGATCGGCCTGCTGGCCGAGGGCGAAAGCCTGTACTCGGCACACAACCTGGGCCTGCTGACCCACGTGTATGCCGGCCTGCGCGCGCACAAGCTGTTCCATCGCAACGTCGAATACATCGTCCAGGACGGCCAGGTTGTCCTGGTTGACGAACACACCGGTCGTACCATGCCGGGTCGTCGTCTGTCCGAAGGCCTGCACCAGGCCATCGAAGCCAAGGAAGTGCTCAACATCCAGGCCGAAAGCCAGACGTTGGCGTCCACCACCTTCCAGAACTACTTCCGTCTGTATAACAAGCTGTCCGGCATGACCGGTACGGCCGACACCGAAGCGTTCGAATTCCACCAGATCTACGGTCTGTCGGTGATGGTTATCCCGCCGAACAAGCCGCTGGCGCGAAAAGACTTCAACGACCTGGTGTTCCTGACAGCCGACGAGAAATACGCGGCCATCGTCGCCGACATCAAGGAGTGCATGACCCAGGGCCGTCCGGTGTTGGTGGGTACTGCCACCATCGAAACGTCCGAGCACATGTCCAGCTTGCTGAACAAGGAAGGCATCGAGCACAAGGTTCTCAACGCCAAGTTCCACGAAAAAGAAGCCGAGATCATTGCCCAGGCCGGTCGGCCAGGCGCGCTGACCATCGCCACCAACATGGCCGGTCGTGGTACCGACATCCTGTTGGGTGGCAACTGGGAAGTGGAAGTGGCGTCTCTGGACAATCCGACACCTGAGCAGATCGCCCAGATCAAGGCCGACTGGCAGAAACGTCACCAGGCCGTGCTGGAATCCGGCGGTTTGCAGGTGATCGCGTCCGAGCGTCACGAATCGCGCCGTATCGACAACCAACTGCGTGGTCGTGCCGGTCGTCAGGGTGACGCCGGTTCCAGCCGTTTCTACCTGTCCCTGGAAGACAGCCTGATGCGCATCTTCGCCTCGGATCGGGTGAAGAACTTCATGAAGGCGCTGGGCATGCAGTCCGGTGAAGCGATTGAGCACCGCATGGTGACCAACGCCATCGAGAAGGCCCAGCGCAAGGTCGAAGGCCGTAACTTCGACATTCGTAAGCAACTGCTCGAGTTCGATGACGTCAACAACGAACAGCGTAAAGTGATCTATCACATGCGTAACACGTTGCTGGCCGCCGACAACATTGGCGAGACCATCGCCGATTTCCGTCAGGACGTGCTCAACGCGACAGTCAGCGCGCACATTCCGCCGCAGTCCCTGCCAGAGCAGTGGGATGTTGCCGGCCTGGAAGCTGCGTTGAAGAGCGACTTCGGTGTCGACTTGCCGGTTCAGCAGTGGCTGGACGAAGACGATCACCTCTACGAAGAGACGCTGCGTGAGAAGTTGATGGCCGAATTGCTGGCCGCGTACAACGAGAAAGAAGAGCAGGCGAGTGCCGAAGCGCTGCGCACCTTCGAGAAACAAATCGTGCTGCGCGTGCTGGACGACCTGTGGAAAGACCACCTGTCGACCATGGACCACCTGCGTCACGGTATCCACCTGCGTGGCTACGCCCAGAAAAACCCGAAGCAGGAGTACAAGCGCGAGTCGTTCACGCTGTTCTCCGAACTGCTGGATTCGATCAAGCGCGATTCGATTCGCGTGCTGTCCCATGTTCAGGTGCGTCGCGAAGACCCAGTCGAGGAAGAAGCGCGCCTGCGTGAGGAAGCCGAGGCACTGGCGGCGCGCATGCAGTTCCAGCATGACGAAGCGCCAGGTCTTGAGGCACCTGAGGAATTGGGCG
The DNA here is from genome assembly GCF_029320995.1 of Pseudomonas sp. D3. Taxonomy (NCBI): domain Bacteria; kingdom Pseudomonadati; phylum Pseudomonadota; class Gammaproteobacteria; order Pseudomonadales; family Pseudomonadaceae; genus Pseudomonas; species Pseudomonas sp. D3. The sequence continues at coordinate 5,288,103 of NZ_CP119772.1, read as the reverse complement.
AAGAGGTCGATGTGGCCCTGGCTCAGACTCCGGTGCGCAACGAACAGAAGTTGGGCCGTAACGAGCTGTGCTGGTGCGGCTCGGGCAAGAAGTTCAAACACTGCCACGGCGAAATCAACTAAGATTTTCGCCTGACGCTGCAACACCCCGCGCCGCGACCGGCATCAGCCGTCGCGGCGTTTTGCCATTAATTCCCACCGTCGAACGCGACGGCACAGACATCATCTATTTTTAAGGAGCGCATTCATGGCTGTTGGTCTTGGTCCTTTGCCCACATTGCACCCGGTTGCCGGTTTTGAACTCGGTATCGCTTCGGCCGGCATCAAACGCCCGGGGCGCAAGGATGTCGTGGTGATGCGCTGTGCTGAAGGCTCGACCGTCGCCGGTGTGTTCACCCTCAACGCCTTCTGCGCAGCGCCGGTGATCCTGGCCAAACAGCGCGTGGCCGGCCCGATTCGTTACCTGCTGACCAACACCGGTAATGCCAACGCTGGCACCGGCGAGCCGGGCCTGGTCGCCGCCGCGCGTACCTGCGCCAAACTGGCGCAACTGGCCGGCGTGGACGCCAACCAGGTGCTGCCGTACTCCACCGGTGTGATCGGTGAGCCGCTGCCTGTGGAAAAAATCGAAGGTGCCCTGCAAGCCGCGCTGGATGACCTGTCTGTGGATAACTGGGCGGCCGCCGCCACTGGCATCATGACCACCGACACCCTGCCAAAAGGCGCGAGCCGCCAGTTCGTGCACGACGGCGTCACCGTCACCGTGACCGGTATCAGCAAGGGCGCGGGCATGATCCGTCCGAACATGGCCACCATGCTCGGCTATATCGCTACCGACGCCAAAGTCTCCCGCGATGTGCTGCACAGCCTGATCCTGGACGGCGCCAACAAGTCGTTCAACCGCATCACCATCGATGGCGACACCTCGACCAACGACTGCTGCATGCTGATCGCCACCGGCCAGGCCAACCTGCCCGAAATCACTGAGGCCCGCGGCCCGCTGTTCGCCGCGTTGAAGCAAGCGGTGTTCGAAGTGTGCATGGACGTGGCCCAGGCCATCGTGCGTGACGGTGAGGGCGCCACCAAGTTCGTCACGGTTGAAGTCAACGGCGGCGGCAACCACCAGGAATGCCTGGATGTCGGTTACACCGTGGCTCACTCGCCGCTGATCAAGACCGCGCTGTTCGCCTCCGACCCGAACTGGGGCCGTATCCTCGCCGCCGTCGGCCGTGCCGGCGTGCCGGACCTGGACGTGAGCAAGATCGACGTGTTCCTCGGTGACGTGTGCATCGCCAGCCGTGGCGCCCGCGCCGAGAGCTACACCGAAGCCCAGGGTTCGGCGGTGATGCAGCAGGAAGAAATCACCATCCGCATCGAGTTGGGTCGTGGCGAGTGCAGCGAAACCATCTGGACCACGGACCTGTCCCACGAGTACGTGAAGATCAATGCGGAATACCGTACCTGAAGCCCGGAGGATAAGCGCGGTGAAACGAGTGCATGTAGCAGCAGCGGTGATCCGCGGCGTCGACGGCAGAATCCTGCTGGCGCGCCGTGCCGATACCCAGCATCAGGGCGGCCTCTGGGAATTTCCCGGCGGCAAGGTGGAGGCCGGAGAGTCGGTCGCCACGGCGCTGTCCCGCGAGTTGCAGGAAGAGCTGGGCATCCAGGTCACCATGGCGCGGCCGCTGATCAAGGTGCAGCATGACTATCCGGACAAGCAGGTGTTGCTGGATGTCTGGGAAGTATCGGCCTTTACCGGCGAGCCCCATGGTGCCGAAGGGCAGCCACTGGAGTGGGTGGCCGCTCGGGACTTGCTCAACTATGAGTTCCCAGCAGCCAATGCGCCGATCGTTGCCGCCGCACGGTTGCCCGGTGACTACCTGATCACGCCGGGTGAGCTGGAAACCGCGCCGCTGTTGTGCGGTATCCGGAAAGCCATCGCGGGCGGTATCAAACTGGTTCAACTGCGCGCGCCCAACGGTTACGACCCCAAGTACCGTGACCTGGCGGTAGACGCCGTGGGCCTGTGTGCTGGCAAGGCGCAGTTGATGCTCAAGGGCCCGTTCGAATGGCTGGGGGATTTTCCTGCAGCCGGTTGGCACATGACGTCGGCGCAACTGCGCAAATACGCAAGCAAGGGCCGACCGCTGCCGAAGGATCGCTGGTTGGCGGCGTCTTGCCATAACGCTGAGGAACTGGCGCTGGCGGAAATGATGGACGTGGATTTTGTCACGCTGTCGCCGGTGCAGCCGACCCAGACCCATCCCGATGCCCAGCCGTTGGGTTGGGAGCAGGCGGCGGCGTTGATCCGTGGGTTCAGCAAGCCGGTGTATCTGTTGGGTGGGGTTGGGCCGGCTGAGCGCGAGCAGGCGTGGGAAGCTGGGGCTCAAGGCGTGGCAGGGATTCGGGCGTTTTGGCCGCAAGATTGAGGTAGCGTTTGCTGGCCTCATCGCGGGCAAGCCCCCTCCCACATTGGAAGGTGTTCACAAATCCAAATGTGGGAGTGGGCTTGCCCGCGATGGCGCCAGACCAGACACCTGATAATCAGTTCAGTGGGGTTTGGCCGCCGCCTGCCACAACACCTCCGCCACCCCCTGGCGCTTGGCAATCACCCGCGCCGCCACAAACAGCAAATCCGATAGCCGGTTGATATACGCCAAACCCACCCCTTCCAACGGTTCAACCGCATTCAGGTGCTGGCAGCGTCGCTCCGCACTGCGCGCCGCGCTACGGCATACGTGGGCCTGGGCGATCAGCGCTGAGCCACCGGGCAAGATGAAATTCTCCAGGGGGCCGACCTCTTCGTTCCAGCGATCAATCGCCGCCTCCAGCCGATTCACCTCCGCCGCATTCAGCGCCTTGTAAACCGGCATCGCCAGCTCCCCGCCCAGGTCGAACAGACGATGCTGGCAAGGCGTCAGCACTTCGATCACATCCTTCAGGTGCGGATGCTTGCCGCTTTGCTCTTCAAGGCCGGCCAGCAGCAAACCCAGCTGACTGTTCAGGGTGTCGACTTCGCCGATGGCCTCCACCCGTGGGTGGTCCTTGGGCACGCGGCGGCCGTCGCCGAGGCCGGTTTCACCCTGGTCGCCGGTACGGGTGTAAATCTTCGACAGGCGAAAGCCCATGGTCAGTGCTCCAGTTGGGTAAGTTCAGCGGGGGACAATTGGCTGCCGGCCAGGGGCAGGCGCAAGGTAAAGCAGGTGCCTTGGCCCAGGGTGGAATGCACTTCCATCTGCCCTTTGTGGTTGTTGGTGATGATGAAGTACGACACCGACAGCCCCAGCCCGGTGCCCTGGCCGATTTCCTTGGTGGTGAAGAATGGCTCGAAGGTACGTTTACGCACGTTCTCGCTCATACCGATGCCGTTGTCTTCGACTTGTATCTCCGCCCAGGGCGGGTTGAGGCGGGTGCGCAGGATGATGCGCCCCGGCTCGCGGTCGTCTTCGCGCTGATGAATGGCCTGCGCCGCATTTTTCAGCAGGTTGAGCAGCACCTGTTCCAACTCGTTGGCGGTGCCCGGCACCGGGCCGAGCTGCGGGTCGAACTGGCGGATGATCGCCTGGCCCCTGAAGTCAAAACCGATGGCCAGGTCAAAGTCGTTGCCGGCGATTTCCACCGCCTGGTCGATCAGCGCCGGCAAATCACAAGGGGCCATCTGTCGATTGCTGAGGCGACTGAAACTGAGCATGTGGGTGACGATTTTCGCCGCCCGCGCGCCGGCCTGCTGGATACCGTCAAGCAATTGCGGGACTTCGCGGCTTTGCAGGTAGCGGTTGACCGTCTGCAGTTCGATGCCCACCTGTTCGGCGTGTTCCTGGTTCTTGGGCAGGTCGGGGGACAGGCGGCGGCGGATGTTCTGCACGTTATGCAGGATCGCCCCCAACGGGTTATTGATTTCATGGGCCATGCCTGCGGCAAGGCCGCCGACGGAGAGCATTTTCTCCGACTGCACCATCATTTCTTCCAGGGACAGGCGCTGGGTGATGTCATCGATCCGGATCACCACACCGCGCCCGGCGCCGCCCATCAGTGGATAGAACGTCAGGGCGTAATGCTTGGGCTCATCGTCCTTGACCCAGGTGACGCGCTCGATGCGCTCCACCGTGTGTTGCTCGACCGTGGCCTTGATCTGCGGCAGGTAGGGCTTGAGCGGTTGGAAGGCGAGGAAGATCGGCTGGTTCAGCGCTTCATCCAGCCGCGTGCCGGAAAGCGCAGTGGCTTCCTGGTTCCACTGGGTGACGTAGAGTTGTTCATCCAGGGCGATCAGCGCCGAGGGCATCGAGTCGATAATGCTGTTCAGATAGTTCTGGAAACCGGTGAGTTTCTTCTCGATCTTGCTGCGAACCTGGACTTCCAGCTCCAGCTTGCGGTTGGTATGGCGCGTTTCTTCGGCCAGGCCCTGTGCCTGGTCGTAAGCCGCCTGAGCCTCATCGCGCGCCCGCTTGAGTTGCTGCTCGCGGGCCTCGATACGCGACAACATGGTGTTGAAGGCCTCTGCCAGGCTGCCGATTTCGTCACGATTTCCACGGCCGGCGCGCAGGGCGTAGTTCTCTTCGCGGGTGACCTGGCGCGAGAGCTCTTCCAGCTCATGGATCGGCCGGGTGATCAGGCGTTTGATCTGCCGGGCGATGACCAGCCACAGCAGCACGCTGAAAATCAGGATGCCCAGGCTGGCCGTCAGCGTGCCGGTATAGAACGCCATCGGCAGCTCACTGCTGGCGACCAGCAATAAATGCCCGGAAGGCTGGCCGGGGCGGGGCAGGGTGATGACCTGGTTGCTGCGAAACTCGGTGACGCGCCAGGCCTCGATATGCCGGTAGTTGTCCGGCAGATGCAGGCGGTCGCCGTGTTGCATCTGCGCCAGGCGGTTGCCCTCGGCGTCGTACAGCGCGGCGGCGCGCAGCGGTGAATAGCTGGTCAGCTCATTGAGCAGGGCGTCGGCCTTGTCGGGCGACTCAAGGGCTTCGGCGGCGAGCGCCGGGTTGGACACCAGTCGACCAATCGCCTGCAGCGCCTGGGGCGCCATGCTCTCCTGGGAGATCCAGTAGGCGGCACTGATAAAAGTCAGGTTGGCCACCAGCAAGACGGTGGTTAGCAGCACCAACAGGGCGGCCAGCAGTTTCTGCCCTACCGGTAGGTTTTCAAGACGCTGGCGCAGTGGCATCAGGGGTTTCACAGGTAATAGGCGAGTGGGCAGGGTAGCGCGTGCCTCAGTCGCTGGGCAATCCGCGTGCAATCAGTTGGTCGACGAGGCGCGTCTGCACCTCTTGCAGATGCGGCAGCGTCAACCGGTGCCGAGCGGCGGCCTGGCAGGCATAGCCCAGCAGGTAGCTGATTTCGGTGCGCCGCGCACTGGCCACGTCTTGGTACATCGAGGAGTAATTGGCCGCCGTGGCCTGGATCACCCGTTCCACTTCCGTGTGCAGGTCCTGCGCCGCTGCTGGTTGGCCGCAGCATTCCAGCAACTCGGCCAGTTCGGCGCATAGGGTCGCGACTTCACACTGATGGGCTTGCAGGCCACCATTGCGGCATTCGTACAGCACGGTCAGCGGGTTGATGGCGCAATTGAGTGCGAGCTTGCGCCACAGGCGCGTAAGAATGTCGCTGCTCCATTCGTGAGGAATACCTGCGGCGCACAAGTCGTCCAGCCACAGCGGGGCAGTGGGGTGACTGGCGTCCCCCAGCCAGGTGTAGCCATGGCCGGCAAACACCACGCGCCAATCGCCGTCGCGAAACGCGCCTTCGGTGCTGGAGGCAAAAATGCAGCGGGCCTGGGGTAGCTGCGCGGCGACGGCGTCCTGGCTGCCCAGGCCGTTTTGCAGGAGGATCAATTCGGCGTCCGGCGCGAGACGCGGTTGCAGTTGTGCGACTGCGCTTTGGGCGTCGTAGGCTTTGCACGCTACCAGTAAGCGATGAATCGGCTCGGGGCTGTCGGGCGTTTCGCCGAGTACCGGGTAAGTGTGCGCTACGCCGTGCTCCACCAGGGTCAGCCCGCTGGCCGTCTGATAGCTGGCCAGGCGTGCCGCATCACGCAGGATCAGCTTCACCGGCACGCCGGCACGCGCAAGGCGGGTGGCCCACAACGTGCCAAGGCTGCCGGCGCCGAGAATATGCCAGGTGGTCGACATCAGTTTGTGCTCCGTAGGGTCGCTCACAGCGAATAGGGCGAAAGAACCGCTATAATGCTCCCGCATTTTAGCTTGGGCGCGCTCCATCTCTACTGAGCCCGCCCCTTATATTGGAGAAATGACATGCCTTCGTTCGACGTGGTATCCGAACTGGACAAACACGAAGTCACCAACGCCGTCGAAAACGCCGTCAAGGAGCTGGACCGTCGCTATGACTTGAAAGGCAAGGGCAGTTTCGAATTCAAGGAAAAGGAACTGACCGTCAACCTGACCGCTGAAGCCGATTTCCAACTGGAAGCGATGATCGAGATCCTCAAGCTGGCCCTGGTCAAGCGCAAAATCGACGCACAGTGCCTTGAAGTCAAGGACGCCTACGCTTCCGGCAAGTTGATGAAGCAGGAGGCCGTCCTCAAGGAAGGCATCGACAAGGAGCTGGCGAAGAAAATCGTGGCGCATATCAAGGATGCCAAGCTGAAAGTCCAGGCCGCCATCCAGGGTGAACAGGTGCGCGTCACCGGCAAGAAGCGTGATGACCTGCAAGAGGCCATCGCGTCCCTGCGCGCAAAGACCTTCGACATGCCGCTGCAGTTCAATAACTTCCGCGACTGATGGCATTTTGGGGAACCTGAGGACGTTTTTGACGTCCCACGCCCCAGAAACCGCGCCTCACATTGAGCCCTTCCGGGCTCAATTGCGTAATGGGCACTCAATAACGCCGCACACCCGGTAAACAGGAGCTTGTAGATGGATTTGAACGCTGAAGTGGATCACCTGATCAAGACCTCCCAGTCGTGGATCCCGATGATCATGGAGTATGGCAGCCGGGTATTGCTGGCAATGATTACACTGGCTGTCGGCTGGTGGCTGATCAACCGACTGACCCACCGAGTGGGGCGCTTGCTGGCCATCCGTAATGCGGACCTGGCGCTGCAGCACTTCATCACCAGCCTGGCGAACATCGTGCTGAAGGTCATGCTGATCGTCAGCGTGGCCTCGATGATCGGCGTGGAAACCACCTCGTTCGTCGCCGCTATCGGTGCCGCAACCCTGGCCATCGGCCTGGCCTTGCAAGGCAGCCTCGCCAACTTCGCTGGCGGCGTGCTGATTCTTTTGTTCCGCCCGTTCCGCATCGGTGACTGGATCGAAGCCCAGGGCACCTCGGGTACGGTCGACAGCATCCAGATCTTCCACACCGTGCTGCGTACCGGTGACAACAAGACAGTGATTGTGCCGAACGGCATCTTGTCCAACGGCATCATTACCAACACCAACCGTCAGCCGACCCGCAAGGTAGTGTTTGATGTGGGTGTGGACTACGAGGCTGATCTGCAGAAAGCCCGCGAAGTGCTGCTGGAACTGGCGAAAGACCCACGGGTGTTGGCTGACCCGGCTGCGGTGTCGGTGGTTTCGACCCTGGGCGACAGTTCGATCACAGTGTCTTTGCGCTGCTGGACCAAGACAGCGGATTATTGGGATGTCGTGTTCATGCTCAATGAACTGGCGCGGGATCGCTTGAAAGCGTCGGGGATCGATATTCCATTTCCGCAGCGGGTTATTCGCGTGATGCAGGAAACAGCGGCGAAGTAATGAAAGGCATTTGCACTTAACTTGGCTGATAGGTCAGGTTAAGTGCGAGAGCGTTACTGTCGTTAGTTAGCTTGCTAGTTATTTTACTGCTGAAATAATACTGCAATAAAAAAGCCGCTCCCTTGCATGCAAGGGAGCGGCTTTTTATTTAAGGCCGAAGCCTTAAGTCATCGTTGTAATCGAGCGGGCAATTACAAGATGTTCAGCGGGTATTGCGCGATCAGACGCAGTTCGTCGATAGACGCCGAACCGTAGTACACGCCGTCAGACGAACGATAGGTGGCTTGACGGACGCGCAGGCTCAGGTCTTTCGCTGGGCCGCTCTGGATCACGTATTTGGCTTCGATGTCGCGTTCCCACTCTTTACCGTTCGACGTGGTGCCAGTGTTGGCGCCGCTACCGTTGACGTAACGAGTCATGAAGCTCAGGCCTGGCACGCCGAAGGTGGCCATGTTCAGGTCGTAGCGAGCTTGCCAGGATTTCTCGTCTTCAGCGTTGAAGTCGGAACGGGCGACGGAGTTGGCCAGGAAAATCGAGCCGCCGCCGTCTACGCCGTAACCGTAGTCGCCGTCACCGCTAACTTTCTGGTAGGCGAGGGTAAAGGTGTGAGCCTGGTAGGTGTAAGCGCCTTGCAAGCTGTAGGCACGGTTATCCAGCTTGGTGGTGCCGTCTTTTTCTGCACGTTGCAGACCGGCGCCGTCGCTTTTGGTGTCGTAGATGTTGAAGTCGATAGCGAAGGATTGGTCGGCGCTCAGCGCATGGGTGTAGTTGATGTTGCTGTATATTTTGCGGAAGTAGTCTTCCACTTTCGAGTAGTACAGGCTACCGGTCAGCTCTGGGGTGAAGGAGTAGACAGCACCGCCGAAGTTGGCCGAAGGCAGGTGCAGGCTGTCACGGAAGGTCTGACGCTGCGCGGTGATACCGGTAAAGTGACCGGCTTCCAGCTTCAGGCCCTTGATTTCGTTGCTGGTGATCGAGGTGCCTTCGGCAACCTCTGGCAGCAGACGGCTATCGTCAGTCGCGAACACCGGCGCGGTGGTGTATTGATCACCGATTTTCAACACAGTGTCGGAAATACGAAATTTAACCGCTGCGCCGCCTTTGGAGTAATCGTCCTGAGAGCGACCATCCGAAGCGTTCGGGAACAGGCCTGTGTCAGCGCGACCCTTGCCGCTGTCGAGTTTGATGCCCAGCAAGCCGATGGCGTCAAAACCTACGCCGATCGTGCCTTGGGTAAAGCCCGACTGGTACAGAGCGTTGAAGCCCAGGCCAGTTTCTTCGGAGCGGCTCTTGTTCTTGCCGTTGACGGTGTCGTATCCGCCCGTTGGTTCGTTACGGAAGTCTCGGCTGAAGTACAAAGCACGGGTATTGATACCGAAAGTGCTGTCTTCGACGAAGCCCTTGGAATCATCCTGGGCGGACGCCATTGCGAACTGCGAGGTGCCTGCTGAAACAGCGAGGGCGATCATGCTCCACTTCATCACGCGCATCGTGATTTGCTCCTTTGGTTTTAGGAAGAGTACTGCCGTCCCACCTGTATTTTTATCTGGGCGGCTCTTTCTTTTTTGTGTCAGCGCAAAGTTATATCACGCTGACTCTAATGACGATACTTACCCATCTTTCCTTTCAGCTTCTTTACGAGGCTGTCGTAAATTGCTAGATCCGTGTCGCAAATTCACAGTCCGAATGCAACCGGACTGACAACTTCAATGCTCTTTTCAAACCCCTTTCATAGTTTGAATGCGTCCTTGTTCTGCATTGACCCGCTGCTGTTCTTATCGCGAAACACCCGCTTCCTGAAGGGTGCCGTTGCCGACGATGTGGGTGTGAATGCAACAAGCGCGCCCAAACCGGTAACTGAATGTCATTTTTTCGTGAAAAACCTTGCTGCACTGTAAAAAGCGCATAAGCACGGGCTTCTTACGCCGTTTGGTTTGCTCTTGACGGCCATGCATTCCCTTGCTCCTGTGGTGCATGAATCCTGTACCTGAGAGAAACGTTACCGATTCACCCTCATGAGTGGGTACTTGGCGGATCTATTTGATGCACGGGTGGGTCATTTTGGTGCATCCCGGTGAGGCCCGAGTTAGCGTAGCTCAATTATTCGCCTGCCTCGAAAAAGGGCAGGTTTTTTATCGGGATGCGCGCTGGCTTCTGCATTCGAAGTGAAGCCGCAAGCGTTCGAAGGTATGCTGGGCCCCAGAATCTGACCTGCCGAACGGAGTGCCCGCGGTGTTCGCCTTAGATCAACGCCTGCAACAAGACACACTGGCCATCGGGGACTTCCCGTTGTGCCGCCTGCTGCTGTCCAATGACTCGAATTACCCCTGGTACATTCTGGTGCCGCGTATCAACGGTATCAGCGAAGTGTTTCAACTGGGTGTCGCAGATCAACAGAAGCTGTGGGAAGAAACCACGGCCCTGGCGCAATTGCTCAACGAAGGCTTAGTGGCCGATAAGATGAACATCGGCGCGCTGGGGAATGTTGTCAGTCAGTTGCATGTGCATGTGATCGTGCGCAAACGCGACGACATTGCCTGGCCTGCGCCAGTCTGGGGCAAGCACCCGGCGCGGCCGTATACAGAAGAACAAGTGGCTGCCATTCGTGCGCGGTTGCGCGAGCTATTGCCTGCCGACTTCATCTTTACCCAGGACTGAACCATGGATCTGCAAGACCGCGTGACCGACCTGGAAAGCCGCCTGGCCTTTCAGGACGACACCATCGAAACCCTCAACGATATTCTGGTCACCCAGCAGCGGGCGGTCGAACGCCTGCAACTGCAGATGACTGCGCTGCTCAAGCGCCAGGAAGAAATGGGCAGCCAGTTCGAGTCGTCCGAAGAAGAAGCGCCGCCGCCTCACTATTAATAGCCGCGCCATAAAAAAACCGCGATCCAGCCTACGCCGGATCGCGGTTTTTTTTACTGCTTAGCCTGGAATCAGCGACGCGGCAAGGCGGCGATCACGTCTTCGGCTTGCAGGCCTTTGTCGCGGTTCATGACGGAGAATTCCACACGCTGGCCTTCGACCAGAACGCGATGGCCTTCGCCACGGATGGCCCGGAAGTGGACGAAGATATCGTCGCCCGAATCGCGGGAAATAAAGCCGAAGCCTTTGGACGTGTTGAACCACTTGACGGTCCCGGTATCCCGATTGGTCATGTCGTAGTTTTGCGACGCGGCCGTAGGGGACGAACGGTAGAAGCTGATGGCCAGGTGAAGAACGATGGCGACCAGCGCAATCACCAGGCTGAGCAGGATGGCCGGGTGGCCACCGACTTCAGGCATGGGTGCCAGGAGGGTGAGGGTTTGTACGACAACAGTCAGCACCAGCAGCGCGCTGACCAGGTTTTGCAGTTGATGACGCGTGCCTTTGTTCCAGTAAGGAATCACTGGCGCCAGCGTCAGGTTGAGAAGGCCGAACAAGGCCAGGTACAGAGCGTCATGTTGTTGCAGGTAAGGCAGGCTTTCAGGCTGCAGGCTCGGGATAAAGGACAGCAGCAAAGCTGCAACGCCCGTTAGCAGGTGGACGATTTTCAACATTTTGATTAACTCACGTTAAGACGGATCACAAGGAAGAGCTGACTGGCACGGTTCGCTTCTGAACAATGGGAGGCGTTGAGCACGTGCGCGGGTATCAGCCTATGCGCTGGACGAAGAAAATAACGACAGCGACACGCTGCCTATTTAACAGCAAAGGCTGTGCCTACTCAAATCAAGCATTTCCGGGGGGTTGCGAGGGGAGGGGCATTTCTGCGTCAAACGCTTGTCCTAGACAGTTGCAGGTGTTTTGCCTGCTGTCGGGAAACTTCCTACAGCGCCCAAAGCCCTCACCGTCGCGGGCCAGCGAGGCCTAGCAGGGCGATTTGCCGCGCGTGCCTCGGCGTGTTGAGCTGCACACGCTGGTTACTCTTGCTAGAGTGGTCCGGCACCTGGTCAATGAATGCTGTTCAATTGAAGGGGATAAACATGGCAATCGATATCGGTATCAGTGAAGAAGATCGCAAATCCATCGTCGATGGGCTTTCGCGTCTGCTTTCCGATACCTATGTACTGTACCTGAAGACCCACAACTTCCACTGGAACGTCACGGGCCCCATGTTTCGCACGCTGCACTTGATGTTCGAAGAGCAGTACAACGAGCTGGCGCTGGCGGTTGACCTGATTGCCGAGCGAATTCGTGCCTTGGGCTTCCCGGCGCCGGGGGCCTATTCGATCTATGCGCGACTGTCTTCGATCAAGGAAGAAGAGGGCGTGCCCAGCGCTGAAGAGATGATCAAGCAGTTGGTGGCGGGGCAGGAGGCGGTTACGCGCACCGCGCGCGGCATTTTCCCACTGCTCGACAAGGTCAGCGATGAACCGACGGCCGACCTGCTGACCCAGCGTATGCAAGTTCACGAAAAAACTGCGTGGATGCTGCGTTCCCTGCTCGAAAGCAAGTAGACGTCGACCCCGGGTGGCGCCGTCCTGGCGCCGCTCGCTTGTTTCTCCGTGTTTCCTGGCGTTGTCCTACGACTATCAACTCCCCGTCTTCTGGCTGCCCCCGTCTTCCTGCTGTTTGATAGGTCCACCGTCCAATGGGAGAAACCCATGGACCGCTGTTTGGCAATGGAGTGTCAGGTGTATGTCACGTGGAGTGGGTAGTAGAGTGATGGAGACCTGTGGTTTTCAAAAGATAAACGTCGATCCCTTTGTCAAAGGGTTCGATATGGGGCTGGCGCGGCCGCTGTCCCGATCGGTAAGGCTCAATGGGTTTTCGACTTGCTTGCGGCTGGAACAGATCTACTGGAATATCCTCACGGAAATAGCCAGGCTCAATGCCTGTTCAGTCAGTGCATTGTTGTCTTATGTCGATCGGGAAGTGCATTTGCGCTATGGCGGCGTGAAGAACTTCAGCGGGCTGGTCCGGGTAGTTTGCGTGGTTCACGTATTGAAAGGCCGTGCTTGCCTCTCAAACCCTGAGTAGTCCGGTGGTTCCGGGGCCGGCCCAACGTGCAGGCGGGCCGGGCCTCGGGCAGAAAGCCGGCTGCGCTGCCTCGATTTACCAGATATAATCCCGCGCTTTGCTGCTGCCAGCGCTTTCTGCGCGGTGCCCTCTGTTCGGAGGCAGGCGCGGCACAGTAACGATCTGATCGCCGAGACATCTCCATGCCCATGTACGACTATCAATGTGCTTCCTGTGGTCATCAGTTGGAAGCCATCCAGAAGATCAGTGACGCGCCGCTGGTCGATTGCCCAGCCTGCCAGGCGCCGCAGCTTAAAAAGATGTTGTCCATGCCGGGCTTCCGCCTGAGCGGCAGCGGCTGGTACGAGACCGACTTCAAGACCGGCTCGAAGAAGAATCTGGCGGGCGGCGACAAAGCAGACTGAGTTGAACTCTACGCGCAGGCTCCTGCATTATCCGTCCCCTGACTTATGTGCGGTGACTGAGGCCAAGCCTGCCACCGAATTTCGAATTACGAGAAGTGAAACCACTACCATGATGCGCAGCCATTATTGCGGCCAACTGAACGAGACCCTGGAAGGTCAGGAAATCACCCTTTGCGGATGGGTTCACCGTCGCCGCGACCACGGCGGGGTGATCTTCCTCGATATCCGTGATCGTGATGGTCTGGCCCAGGTGGTGTTCGACCCGGACCGCGCCGAGAGCTTCGCCGCGGCCGACCGCGTGCGCAGCGAATACGTGGTGAAGATCACCGGCAAGGTACGCCTGCGTCCGGCCGGTGCGGTGAACCCGAACATGGCTTCTGGCGCGATCGAAGTGCTGGGCTACGAACTGGAAGTGCTGAACGAGTCGGAAACTCCGCCGTTCCCACTGAACGAATACTCCGATGTTGGCGAAGAAACCCGCCTGCGCTATCGCTTCCTGGACCTGCGCCGCCCGGAAATGGCCGAGAAGCTGCGTCTGCGTTCGCGCATGACCACCAGCATCCGCCGCTTCCTCGATGAAAACGGCTTCCTCGACGTCGAAACCCCGATCCTCACCCGTGCCACTCCGGAAGGCGCGCGTGACTATCTGGTGCCGAGCCGTACCCACGCCGGCAGCTTCTTTGCCCTGCCGCAATCGCCGCAGTTGTTCAAGCAACTGCTGATGGTGGCCGGCTTCGACCGTTACTACCAGATCGCCAAGTGCTTCCGTGACGAAGACCTGCGTGCTGATCGCCAGCCTGAATTCACCCAGATCGACATCGAGACCAGCTTCCTCGATGAAAAAGAGATCATGGGCATCACCGAACAAATGATCCGCAATCTGTTCAAGGAAGTGCTGGACCTGGAATTCGGCGAATTCCCGCACATGACCTTCGAAGAAGCCATGCGCCGCTACGGTTCCGACAAGCCAGACCTGCGTAACCCGCTGGAACTGGTGGACGTGGCCGACCAGCTCAAGGATGTCGACTTCAAGGTGTTCAGCGGCCCGGCCAACGACCCGAAATGCCGCATCGCCGCCCTGCGCGTGCCTGGCGGCGCGAGCATGCCGCGCAAGCAGATCGACGACTACACCAAGTTCGTCGGCATCTACGGTGCCAAGGGCCTGGCGTACATCAAGGTCAACGAACGCGCCAAGGGCGTTGAAGGCCTGCAGTCGCCGATCGTGAAAAACATCCCGGAAGCCAACCTCAATGTGATCCTGGATCGCGTGGGCGCGGTCGACGGTGACATCGTGTTCTTCGGCGCCGACAAGGCCAAGATCGTCAGCGAAGCCTTGGGCGCGCTGCGGATCAAGCTGGGCCACGACCTGGATCTGCTGACCTGCAAGTGGGCGCCGATGTGGGTCGTCGACTTCCCGATGTTCGAAGAGAGCGACGACGGCAGCTTCAGCGCCTTGCACCACCCGTTCACCGCGCCGAAGTGCTCGCCTGAAGAGCTCGAAGCCAACCCTGCGGGCGCTCTGTCCCGGGCCTACGACATGGTCTTGAACGGCACCGAGCTGGGTGGCGGTTCGATCCGTATCCACCGCAAGGAAATGCAGCAAGCGGTATTCCGTCTGCTGGGCATCAACGAAGCGGAACAGGAAGAGAAATTCGGCTTCCTGCTCGACGCCCTGAAATACGGCGCACCGCCCCACGGCGGCCTGGCCTTCGGCCTGGACCGTCTGGTGATGCTGATGACCGGCGCCCAGTCGATCCGTGAAGTGATTGCCTTCCCGAAAACCCAGAGCGCTGCGGACGTCATGACCCAGGCCCCGGGTGTCGTGGATGCCAAGGCACTGCGCGAGCTGCATATCCGCCTGCGCGAGGCGCCGAAGGCTGAGTAAGGCCGCTGCGTGAAAGCGCGATAGGGTTTTACGCAGTCAAAAAGGCGCATCTTCGGATGCGCCTTTGCGTTACAAGGGTTGTATCCCGCCGGGTGCGGGGTTGATAAGGTTTTTAGAGAATTTCGGAGTTGTGTTATGGCTGGCCATTCCAAGTGGGCGAACATCAAGCACCGCAAAGAGCGTCAGGATGCCAAGAAAGGCAAGATTTTCACCAAGTGGATTCGCGAGCTGACCGTCGCCGCCCGCCAAGGCGGCGGTGATCCGGGCTCCAACCCGCGTCTGCGCCTGGCGCTGGACAAAGCCCTCGGCGCGAACATGAGTCGCGACATCATCGACCGCGCCGTGGCCCGTGGTGCCGGTGCGGCCGATACCGACGACATGGTCGAGCTGACCTACGAAGGCTACGGCCCGGGCGGCGTGGCGGTGATGGTCGAGTGCATGACCGATAACCGCAACCGTACCGCCGCGGCCGTGCGCCATGCGTTCAGCAAGTGCGGTGGCAATCTCGGCACGGATGGCTCGGTGGCCTACCTGTTCGAGCGCAAGGGCCAGATTTCCTTCGCGCCGGGTGTGGATGAAGACGCGTTGATGGAAGCCGCGATGGAGGCGGATGCCGACGACGTGGTGACCAACGAGGACGCTTCCATCGACGTGTTCACCTCGTTCGCCGGGTTCTATGCGGTGCGTAACGCGCTGGAAACCGCCGGTTTCAAAGGCACCGACGCGGAAATCGTGATGCTGCCGACCACCAGCGCCGAACTGGACCTGGACGGCGCGCAGAAAGTGCTGAAGATGCTGGATATGCTTGAGGACCTGGATGACGTGCAGAACGTCTACTCGAACGCTGACATTCCAGAATCGGTAGCCGAGCAGCTAGGCTGAAGGGCGATGTGGATCAACATGTGAGAGGGGGCTTGCTCCCGATGGCGGTGTGTCAGTCATTTATAAATCGACTGAATCACCGCCATCGGGAGCAAGCCCCCTCCCACATTGGATCTTCCCTGTATCAAAAACTGTGTTTACCCGACCTGCAGGCGTTATGACTTTAATCCTAGGTATCGACCCCGGTTCGCGCATCACCGGCTTTGGCGTGGTGCAACACACCCCGCGCGGCTGCGTGTATGTCGCCTCGGGCTGCATCCGCACTGGCGCGGGCGAGTTGGCCGAGCGCCTGCAGATCGTCTATCGCGGTGTGCGTGAAGTGATCCAGACCTACAAACCGGTGACGATGGGGATCGAAAAGGTGTTCATGGCGAAAAACGCCGACTCGGCCCTCAAGCTTGGCCAGGCCCGTGGCGCCGCGATCGTAGCCGGTGCCGAAGAGGCCATGGAAATCGCCGAGTACACCGCCACCCAGGTCAAGCAGGCCGTGGTCGGCACCGGTGCAGCCAATAAAGAACAGGTGCAGATGATGGTCATGCACATGCTCAAGCTCACCTCCAAGCCGCAGATCGACGCCTCCGACGCCCTGGCCATCGCCATTTGCCACGCGCACACCCGTTCCAGCCTGCTGCCTCACGGCCTGGGTGCGGCGCGCAGTCGTGGCGGGCGGCTGCGTCTCTGATAGCATCGGCGCAATCGTTATTTCCGGTCAGGCCTCGATCTGACCCCAAGCCTTAAGGATCTGAACCGTGATTGGACGCTTGCGCGGCACCCTGGCTGAGAAACAGCCGCCGCACCTGATTCTGGATGTCAACGGGCTGGGGTATGAGCTGGAAGTGCCCATGACCACCCTGTACCGCCTTCCGTCGGTTGGCGAGCCACTGACCCTGCATACTCACCTTGTGGTGAGAGAAGATGCGCAACTGCTCTATGGTTTCATTGGCAAGCGTGACCGTGACTTCTTCCGCGAACTGATTCGCCTTAATGGCGTAGGGCCTAAACTGGCCCTGGCGCTGATGTCGAGTCTGGAAGTGGATGAACTGGTGCGTGCCGTTTCGGCCCAGGACACCTCGGCGCTGACCAAGGTGCCGGGGGTCGGCAAGAAAACCGCCGAACGCCTGCTGGTGGAGCTCAAGGACCGCTTCAAGGCCTGGGAAGTCGCCCCGAGCATGTTCGCGCTGGTGCCGAACCAGCCGGATCTGCCGGCGGGCCAGGTGGCGAGTGCCGAAAGCGATGCGGTCAGCGCGCTGATCTCCCTGGGCTACAAGCCGCAGGAAGCCAGCAAAGCGGTGTCGGCCATCAAGGACAAGAACCTGAGCAGCGAAGACATGATCCGCCGAGCCCTGAAGGGAATGATTTAAGTGATTGAAGCTGATCGTCTGATCGCGGCCACGGGCCCCCGTGACCGTGAAGAAATCCAGGATCGCGCCATCCGCCCCCTGAGCCTGGCCGACTACATCGGCCAGCCCACCGTGCGCGAGCAAATGGAGTTGTTCATCCAGGCCGCGCGTGGGCGCAGTGAATCCCTGGATCACACCTTGATCTTCGGCCCGCCGGGGTTGGGTAAAACCACCCTGGCCAACATCATCGCCCAGGAAATGGGGGTGTCGATCAAGTCCACCTCCGGCCCGGTGCTGGAGCGCCCGGGCGATCTGGCGGCGTTGTTGACCAACCTCGAACCGCACGACGTGCTGTTTATCGACGAAATCCACCGGCTGTCGCCCATCGTCGAGGAAGTGTTGTACCCGGCGATGGAGGACTTCCAGCTCGACATCATGATCGGTGAAGGCCCAGCGGCCCGCTCGATCAAGCTCGACCTGCCGCCGTTCACCCTGGTGGGCGCAACCACACGTGCGGGCATGCTGACCAACCCGTTGCGAGACCGTTTCGGTATTGTTCAGCGTCTAGAGTTCTATAGCACCGCAGACCTGGCGACCATCGTCAGCCGTTCGGCCGGCATTCTCGGCCTGCCCCTGGACCCCGAAGGCGCGTTTGAAATCGCCCGTCGGGCGCGGGGCACGCCACGGATCGCCAACCGCTTGCTGCGGCGCGTGCGTGATTTTGCCGAAGTGCGGGCCAAGGGGCATATCACCAAACCTGTGGCCGACCTGGCGTTGAACTTGCTGGACGTGGATGAGCGCGGCTTCGATCACCAGGATCGACGGCTACTCTTGACCATGATCGAGAAGTTCGACGGTGGACCGGTGGGCGTGGACAGCCTGGCGGCCGCCATCAGTGAAGAGCGCCATACCATTGAGGACGTGCTGGAGCCGTACCTGATCCAGCAGGGCTACATCATGCGCACGCCGCGGGGCAGGGTGGTTACCCGGCATGCCTATTTGCACTTTGGGCTAAACATTCCGTCACGATTGGGCGAGATGCCCGTGGTAGACGAATTCCTCGATGCGGTGGACGATTAAAAAGGCTTTGTTCGTCGATTTATTCGAGGTTTGTGCTGTCCTAGTGGCTGGCGTCGTCATTCAGTCAGTGAAAATGTTTCAGCGAATGAAAAAACAGTTGCCTGAGCGGATTGGCAACCTGAGGAGTAAGCACTAGAGTATGCGCGCGCAAAACGGGGATCAGTCGTTCGCACATCGCTGTCGCGTTTATTACGAGGACACCGATGCGGGCGGCATCGTGTATTACGTCAATTACCTCAAGTTCATGGAGCGGGCTCGAACCGAGCGGCTACGGGAGCTGGGCTTTGCCCAATCCCAGCTGGCAGGAGAGGACCTGTTGTTTGTCGTGCATTCCAGCGAGGCGCGTTATTTCGCACCCGCGCGATTGGACGATGAGCTGCTGGTCAGCGCTGAAGTAATCGAATTGAACCGGGCCAGCCTGCGCTTTAAACAGCAGGTCAGGCGGGCTACGGATGCAACGCTGCTCTGTGAGGGGCAGTTTCTGGTGGCGTGTGTGCGCACCAATAGTTTGAAACCTCGGGCCATTCCCGAAACTCTACGTGCGGCCTTTGCTGCCGTGAGCGGCGCGGGTAAACAATCAAAGCAGGAGATTTAGCGTGGAACCTACCGTCGTCGACCATTCCTCCATGTGGAGCCTGGTCAGTAATGCCAGTGTCGTGGTTCAACTGGTGATGCTGATCCTGTTAGCCGCATCGGTTACATCCTGGGTCATGATTTTTCAGCGCAGCAACCTGCTGCGTGCCGGTCGACGAGCCCTGGAGAGCTTCGAAGAGCGCTTCTGGTCGGGTATCGACCTGTCCAAACTGTATCGCCAGGCGGGCAGCAACCCTGACCCGGATTCGGGCGTCGAGCAGATCTTCCGTGCCGGCTTCAAGGAATTCTCGCGCCTGCGCCAGCAGCCGGGCGTCGACCCGGAAGCGGTCATGGAAGGCGTGGCCCGTGCCATGCGTGTGGCCATCTCCCGCGAAGAAGAGAAGCTGGAGCAGAGCCTGCCGTTCCTCGCCACCGTGGGTTCCGTCAGCCCGTACATCGGCCTGTTCGGTACCGTGTGGGGGATCATGAACTCCTTCCGCGGCCTGGCCCAGGCCCAGCAAGCGACCCTGGCCACCGTGGCTCCGGGTATCGCCGAAGCCCTGGTCGCCACCGCGATCGGCCTGTTCGCTGCGATCCCGGCGGTAATCGCCTACAACCGCTTCGCCGCGCGCGGTGAAACCTTGATCAGCCGTTACTACACCTTCGCCGACGAATTCCAGGCGATCCTGCACCGTAAAGTGCACACCAGCGAAGAATAAGCAGGTAATTCCCAATGGCTTTAATCGCTCGAGCTCGCAAAAAGCGCAAGCCGGTCGCCGAGATGAACGTAGTGCCTTACATCGACGTGATGCTGGTGCTGCTGGTGATCTTCATGGTGACCGCGCCGATGCTCAATCAGGGCGTGAAGGTTGATCTGCCCAAGGTTTCCAGCGAAGCCTTGCCGCAGGACAACAACACTCAGGTCCTGACCATTTCGATCAAGGCTGACAAGACCTATTACTGGAACCTTGGCAGCGAAGTCGACACCCAGAAACAGCAGGACAAGGCCATGACCTTGCCGCAGATGACCGATGCCGTGACCAAGATCATCCGGTCCGGCAACGAGGGCGGCAAGCACACCCAGGTGTTCATTCGCGGCGATAAAGTCGTCGACTATGGCTCCGTCATGGGCGCCATGGGCGGGCTGCAGAAGGCCGGCGTCGGTAACGTTGGCTTGATTACCGAGGCGCCCTGATGCACCAACAGCGAGAGCCGTCCGCCTCGGAAAGCTTCTTCTGGCCTAGCGTCTGGGCAATTGCCCTGCACGTCCTGGTGTTTGGCATGCTGTTCGTCAGCTTTGCCATGACCCCGGACCTGCCGCCAGCCAAGCCGATCGTGCAGGCGACCCTGTATCAGCTGAAATCGAAAAGTCAGGCCACCACCCAGACCAATCAGAAGATTGCGGGTGAGGCCCAGAAGTCGGCTGCGCGCCAGACTGAAGTCGAGCAGATGGAACAGAAGAAGGTCGAGCAGGAAGCGGTGAAGGCTGCTGCGGAACAAAAGAAAGAAGAGGCGGCTCAAAAGACCGAGGAATCGAAAAAGGCTGACGAAGCGAAGAAGGCTGACGAGGCGAAAAAGGCTGATGAAGCCAAAAAGTCCGAGAAGGCTGCCGAAGCTAAAAAAGCTGAAGAGAAACAATTGGCTGATATAGCCAAGAAGAAATCTGAAGAAGAAGCCAAAAAAGCTGCCGAAGAAGAGGCCAAGAAAAAGGCCGCTGAAGAAGCCAAGAAAAAGATAGTCGAAGACGCGAAGAAGAAAGCCGCCGAAGACGCCAAGAAAAAAACTGAAGCAGACGAGGCGAAGAAGAAAGTCGCCGACGACGCGAAGAAGAAAGCTGCCGCCGACGCCAGCAAGAAAAAGGCCCAGGAAGCAGCGCGTAAATCCGCCGAAGAGAAAAAGGCCCAGGCCTTGGCAGATTTGCTCTCCGACACGCCGCAGCGTCAGCAAGCCTTGGCCGATGAGCGTGGCGATGAAGTCGCGGGCAGTTTCGATGACCTGATTCGGGCACGGGCAGCAGAAGGTTGGACACGTCCACCTTCGGCACGCAAAGGCATGACAGTAGTGCTGCAGATCGGCATGTTGCCGGACGGTACGGTGACTTCGGTCAGCGTGGCCAAGTCCAGTGGTGACGGTTCGTTCGACAGTTCGGCGGTCGCGGCGGTCAAGAATATTGGCCGGTTGACCGAGATGCAGGGAATGAAACCAAGCGACTTCGCTCCCTATCGTTCATTCAAGATGACATTCACACCTGAGGATTTAGCCTTGTGAGAAACCTTCTTCGAGGAATGCTTGTCGTTATTTGCTGCATGGCAGGGATAGCGGCGGCGGATGAAAAGAACATCCTGGTCACCAGCGGTAGCGATCGGGCCACCCCGATCGCCGTTGTGCCGTTCGGTTGGCAGGGCGGCAGCGTGCTGCCGGACGACATGGCCCAGATCGTCAGCGACGACCTGCGCAACTCCGGTTATTACGCGCCGATTCCGAAAGGCAACATGATCAGCCAGCCGACCCAGGCCAGCGAAGTCATCTTCCGTGACTGGAAAGCCGTAGGCGCCCAGTACCTGATGGTCGGCAGCATCGTGCCCGCCGGCGGTCGCCTGCAGATCCAGTACACCTTGTTCAACGTGGCGACCGAGCAGCAGGTCTTGACCGGCAGTGTATCGGGCACCGCCGAGCAATTGCGGGACATGGCCCACTACATCTCGGATCAGTCGTTTGAAAAACTCACCGGTATCAAGGGTGCTTTCTCGACGCGTCTGCTCTATGTAACGGCTGAGCGTTTCTCCGTAGATAACACGCGCTACACGCTGCAGCGTTCCGACTATGATGGCGCGCGGGCCGTGACCTTGCTGCAATCGCGTGAGCCAATCCTGTCGCCGCGCTTCGCGCCGGACGGTAAGCGCATTGCCTACGTGTCCTTTGAACAGAGGCGTCCGCGCATCTTCGTCCAGCACATCGATACTGGCCGTCGTGAGCAGATCACCAACTTCGAAGGCCTCAACGGTGCGCCAGCCTGGTCACCGGATGGTTCTCGCCTGGCATTCGTGCTGTCCAAAGACGGCAACCCGGATATCTACGTGATGAACATGGCTTCGCGCCAGATCAGCCGCGTAACCAGCGGTCCTGGTATCAACACCGAACCGTTCTGGGGTAAAGATGGTTCGACCATCTATTTCACCTCCGACCGTGGCGGCAAGCCTCAAATTTATAAAACGAGCGTGGGTGGCGGTGGCGCGGAACGCGTGACCTTTATTGGTAACTACAACGCCAACCCTAAGCTTTCGGCTGATGAAAAGACGTTGGTGATGATTCACCGTCAGGATGGTTTCACTAATTTCCGGGTTGCGGCCCAGGATTTGCAGCGCGGAACCGTAAAAATCCTTACAGATACCAACCTTGATGAGTCAGCCACTGTTGCGCCCAACGGCACCATGGTAATCTACGCCACCCGCCAGCAGGGCCGGGGAGTCTTGATGCTCGTGTCCATTAATGGACGCGTAAGGCTCCCGCTTCCTACCGCACAAGGCGAAGTCAGAGAACCATCCTGGTCCCCTTACCTGAACTGACGCGGCGCTACATGATTTGCTTAACACACTGGGGTTCATTAGGAGTTTCACGATGGAAATGCTGAAGTTTGGTAAGTTTGCTGCTCTGGCTCTGGCTCTGTCCGTAGCCGTTGGTTGCTCGTCTAAAGGCGGCGACAATGCCGGTGAAGGCGCAGCTGTTGATCCAAACGCTGGTTACGGCGCTAACACTGGTGCAGTTGACGGCTCCCTGAGCGAAGAAGCTGCTCTGCGCGCAATCACCACTTTCTACTTCGAATACGACAGTTCGGACCTGAAACCAGAAGCCATGCGCGCTCTGGACGTTCACGCGAAGGACCTGAAAGCTAACGGCGCTCGCGTTGTTCTGGAAGGTAACACCGACGAACGTGGTACTCGCGAGTACAACATGGCACTGGGCGAGCGTCGTGCGAAAGCCGTTCAGCGCTACCTGGTACTGCAAGGTGTTGCTCCAGGCCAACTGGAACTGGTTTCCTACGGTAAAGAGCGTCCAGTTGCTACTGGCCACGACGAGCAGTCCTGGGCTCAAAACCGTCGCGTCGAACTGCGTAAGTAATTCGTCATGCGAACGTGCCGTCGTGCTCTAACTGTATTGGCTCTCAGCCTCGCACCGCTTGCGGTGTGGGCTGCGGTTCCTGTGGAAGATAGCAACTCAGGCTATAACAATAGCGGGAGCAGTTATCCGCCAGCGGGTTATGGCACGAACGGCGCCTATGCTGGGGGGGCGGCTACGTCCGCTCCCTCGGCACAGGGCGAACTGTTCAACCAGCTGCAACGCATGCAGGATCAATTGTCGCAGCAACAAGGCACCATTGAAGTTCTGCAGAATCAAGTGAACCAGCTGAAGCAAGAAGGCCTGGAGCGATACCAGGATCTTGATCGACGTATAGGAGCCGGCGTTACACCTGCCGCTACTCCTGATAATTCTTCTGCCGGTGGCGCGCCAAGTGCCGCCACCGGTGGAGCAGCAGCAGGGGGCGCCGCCGCGGCCCCTGCTGCCAGCAGTGAACCGGGTGATCCGGCGAAGGAAAAACTGTACTACGACGCAGCCTTCGACCTGATCAAAGCCAAGGATTTCGACAAGGCCAGCAAAGCCTTTACCGCATTCCTTGGTCGCTACCCAAACAGTCAGTACGCGGGCAACGCCCAGTACTGGCTGGGTGAGGTAAACCTGGCAAAGGGTGATCTGCAGGGGGCGGGCCAGGCATTTGCCAAGGTCAGCCAGCTGTACCCCAAGCACGCCAAGGTGCCGGATTCGCTGTACAAACTTGCTGACGTAGAACGCCGCCTGGGTCACACCGACAAGGTCAAAGGCATTCTGCAGCAGGTCGTTGCTCAGTATCCGGGGACTTCCGCTGCACAGTTGGCTCAACGCGACCTGCAGCGCCTATAAGCGATGCAGTCCGTTTAGAAGAAACCCGCGCCTGGCGCGGGTTTTTTCGTTAGAATCCGCTCCCTTTTATGAAACACGCTTCCTGGGGTTGACGCGTTGGCGTAATTCCTTGAAGTGCCTGACGGAGGCGGACAGCCTGTTTAGCTGTTACGCCCGTGGCGACTATGCAAGACACATTACGCATCACCGAAGTTTTTTACTCGTTACAGGGTGAAACGCGAACGGCCGGCCTGCCCACAGTATTTGTGCGCCTGACTGGTTGCCCCCTGCGTTGCCAATACTGTGACAGCGCCTACGCCTTCAGTGGCGGCACGGTGCGCACCCTTGAAGACATCCTGGAGCAGGTTGCCGGTTACCGGCCACGCTACGTCTGCGTGACAGGCGGCGAGCCGTTGGCGCAACCCAACGCCATCCCCTTGCTCAAGCAGCTATGTGACGCCGGTTACGAGGTGTCCCTGGAAACCAGCGGCGCTCTGGATATTTCCGCTGTGGACCCGCGTGTAAGTCGGGTGGTCGACCTCAAGACCCCGGGCTCCAAAGAGGCGCATCGCAACCTCTACGAGAACCTGGACCTGCTGACAGCCAACGATCAGGTCAAGTTCGTGATCTGTTCGCGCGACGATTACGACTGGGCGAGCACCAAGCTGATCCAGTATGGTTTAGACCGCCGCGCGGGCGAGGTGCTGTTCTCGCCAAGCCATCACGACCTCAACGCACGCGACCTGGCCGACTGGGTGGTGGCTGATAACCTGCCGGTCCGTCTGCAACTGCAGCTGCATAAATACCTTTGGAACGACGAGCCGGGACGCTGAAATGACCGAACAACCGATTGATCAAAAACGCGCAGTGATCCTGCTGTCCGGTGGCCTCGACTCCGCCACGGTGGTGGCCATGGCGCAGGCTGAAGGCTACACCTGCTACACCATGAGTTTTGACTACGGCCAGCGCCATCGCGCCGAGCTGAACGCCGCTGCCCGCATCGCCCGCGAAATGGGGGTTGCCGAGCACAAGGTCATTGGTCTGAACCTAAACGGCATCGGCGGCTCGGCCCTCACCGACAGCAGCATCGACGTGCCGGAAGCGCCCAGCGAAGGCATCCCGATCACCTATGTACCGGCGCGCAACACCGTATTCCTGTCCCTGGCCCTCGGCTGGGCAGAAGTGCTGAATGCCCGCGATATCTTTATCGGCGTTAACGCAGTGGATTATTCCGGTTACCCGGACTGCCGCCCAGAGTTCGTCGAGTCGTTCGAGCGCATGGCCAACCTGGCGACGAAGGCCGGCGTAGAGGGGCAGGGCTTCCGTATCCTGGCGCCGCTGCAGAACCTCAGCAAAGCCGATATCGTGAAGGCTGGCGTAGGACTTGGCGTCGATTACTCGCTGACTGTTTCCTGCTATCAAGCGGACGCTGACGGCCGCGCTTGTGGGAAATGCGACAGCTGCCGACTGCGCGCAGAAGGCTTCCAAACGGCCGGAATTACGGACCCGACGCGTTATTTCTGATTTATTTCAAATAAGGTGTTGAATAATCCTTAGAAATCAGTATTATACGCGCCACAACACAGCGGGTCGTTAGCTCAGTTGGTAGAGCAGTTGGCTTTTAACCAATTGGTCGTAGGTTCGAATCCCACACGACCCACCATTTTTGGCGGTTTAGAAAATCCGGAAGGCCCACGCAAGTGAGGATTTCCGGGTTTTTTTTTGCCTTGTGAAAAAGTTGACGTGCCATGTCTCACCGCACGCAATCCGCCTTCCGATGCTGAAACGCGGCTCCGCTTATGCGTGCGTGCTGACGCGGAGGTCGCTTCGACCTATTCCCCGCCCAGCGAGCCGCCCAGCCGGCCCTTGATGACCTTTTGCAGGAGTAAGGCCAACGTCTCAGTGGCGTAGGGCTTTTGCAGCAGCACAAAGCGCTTGGTTTCTTCCTGGGCGATGCGCGCGTATTCGTCGTTGTAGCCTGTAGTGAGCACCACGGGCAGCCACGGGTAGAGTGCTTCGATTGCGTCGAGCAGTTCCAGGCCGCTCATACCCGGCATGGAGATGTCGGAGAACACCACCTGGAAACTTTCCGGGTTAGGGGCCAGGGCTTCCAGCGCGCTCTTGGCGTTCGGCACCCACAACACGTGAAAGCCCATCTGCTCCAGTGTTTGCGAGGTGTAGAGGCCAACGTCGGCGTTGTCCTCGACCATCAGCACGCACAGGTTCGAGACAATCGGTGCGCTAGGGTTGTCCTGGGAGGTCGGCATCGTGCTGGCCTCGACCTTGGGCAGGTACAACATAAACTGGCTGCCCTTGCCGCATTCGCTCTGCACCAGAATTTCCCCGCCCGACTGTTTGGCAAAGCCAAACACTTGCGACAAGCCCAACCCGGTGCCTTGGCCGATGCCTTTGGTGGTGTAGAAGGGCTCGAAGATGGCATCGAGTTTTTCCGGCGCAATACCTGTGCCGGTGTCGCTCAGCGTGATGGTCACGTAGTCGGCGACCAGCCCCGGGTGGGCACGTACCGACGGTAGCCAGGCGGCTGTCGCGACCTGGATGGTCAAGTGGCCATTGCCGGACATGGCATCCCGCGCATTGACCACCATGTTCACCAACGCGGTATCGAACTGGCTTTCATCGGCGTTGATAAAGCAGGGTTCATCCGGCACCTCGATGGTGACCTTGATCCGCGAGCCGGTCAGGCTGTCCATCATCTCGCCCACCCGCAACACGCTGTCTCCGACGTTGAACACTTCCGGGCGCAGGGCCTGGCGGCGGGCGAAGGTCAGCAGTTGCGCGGTCAGGCGGGCGGCGCGGTCGACCGTGTTGGCGATGGCTTCCACGTATTTGATGCGCCGCACTTCGCTCAGCGACGGGGTCTTGAGCAAGTCGGCGCAGGATTTGATCACCGTCAGCAGGTTATTGAAATCGTGTGCGACACCGCCAGTGAGTTGGCCAATGGCTTCCAGTTTCTGGGACTGACGCAGGGCGTCTTCCGACAGGCGTAGGGCGTCCTTGGCTTCTTCTTCAGCCTGGATATCACGGCCCACCGCATGGATGTAGTCGCTATCGGGCACGGCGGTCCAGGCGATCATGCGGTAGCTGCCATCCTGGTGGCGGTAACGGTTCTTGAAGTTCGGGAAGTTCTTGCCGTCTCCCAGGCGGCTGACTGCCGATGAGGAGTCGGCCAGGTCGTCCGGGTGTACCAGGGCCAGCAACTGGCTGCCCACCAAGTCGTGTTCGGTGTGACCGAGCATGCGAGTCCAGGCTGGGTTGACGGCGGAAATCACGCCGTCGAGTTGGGCCACCAGCATCAAGTCCGGAGACAGCCGCCAGATGCGGTCACGGTCGCGGGTGCGTTCTATCACCCGTTGTTCCAGGGATTCGTTGAGCTTGCGCAACGCCTCTTCGGCTTCACGTAGGGCCGTGATGTCGCGGGATACGCAGAGGATCTGTTCCGGTCGGCCGTTACTGCCCAGGATCGGGCTGACCTGTACATGCCACCACTTCAGGTTACCGGCCAGGGTCTGGGCCGGGCCGATAAAGCTGGCACTCTCGCCGTTTTTGGCGGCCTGTACGGCGGCCTTGGCGTCTAGGTTGCCTTGATCCTGCCAGAAATCGGGCCAGGAGCAGCCACGGATAGTGTTGAAGTCACTGACCTCCATGATTTTTTGGCCGCCTTCGCTCATGAACGTGAGGCGGGCATCGAGATCGAGTACTTTGATGCAATCGTTGATGCTGGCCAGTACGCGCTCGGTGAACGCTTCGTTTTGGCCCAGGCCGGAGGTGGCCAGTTCGCTGGCCTCAGAGCCCATCCCGACGGTGCTATTCATTTGAGTTTGGCCGATCGGGTTAAATGGCCTTCATCATGTCATTAAGATACCTCCCCCCACCAGCGACTTCCTTACGCACTGCACTGCTTTTGCTGTGGTAGGGCATTCGATAATGCCGGCACGTTCTGTACATATTCCTACGAGCGATCGCGCGGTATGTGTTGCGTTGACTTACAGCTCCTGAGTCTGCGCGATGCGGCAAAGAGGCAGTTTTTTGACGTGGCTCTTTGCCACTTATTTCGGCTTTAATGCTGTCAATCGCGGCTTATCTTGACTAGATTGGAGGCTACTAAGCTTTTAAGACACGGACTGTCATGACTACGCTAACTCCGATCATCGCTAGCAATCCACTCATTGTTCGCGCGGCAGCCACACCGCTCGCCATTTCGGCGAACACTGTCGATGTCTCGCCGGTGCGACCTGCCTCGGTGGTCAGCCTCGGTAATCCGGCTGTCGATGTCGTTGATATCTACTCCCGAGACGGGCAGATGCCGGGTCGGGAAAGTGTGCGGGCCTGGGAAAATAGCAGCCAGGACGCAGTCAGCAAGATCATCAACACCAGCTTTAACTCGACCTCCACGGCCAGTCGCTACAGCGGCTTGGGGGCAGCATTGGTGGCGCAGTTCGCCAAAGACGGCGGCGCGGGCATTTCACAGTCGGTGCTCAACACCACGGCCGACCGGGCCGGGGACGCCGGTGCGATCAAGGCCGACCAGACCGTGCTGCACAGTAAGGCCGAGAATCAGGTCAGCCTCAGCATCAAGACCGCCAGCGGCAAGACCGTCACCTTCAGCTTGTCGAGCCAGAAAGATGGGCTGGGCGTGCAGGCCACGGTGGAGGGGGGCGATTTAAGTGCTGACGAGCTCAAGGCCGTCGGTCAACTGGGCAGTGCCTTCCAAGCCTCGGTTGATGGGCTGACCGCTGTGCCGCCAAAACTCGACCTAAGCCAATTGACTCAGTTTGATTCAAAGGTGCTGGCGTCCGTAGACCTTAATGCCAAGGTGAAGTCCCAGGGCGGCGATGACCTGACTCTGGCTTTTCACGCCGACAGCCAGAGCCGCACCACACGCATGAGTGGCCCGGCGGGTAGCATTGACCTGGCGGTGGACCTGAAAAACGCGGCGATCCTCGGCGATGCCAAACAGCAGGCCAACGCGCTGAAAACCTACCTCGCCCAGTTCGACCGGGTGGAAAAGCGAGGGAGTGCCAACACTGACTTGATGGCGATGTTCAAAGACGCGTTCAGCGCCATGAACAGTAACTATCCACAAGGCGCTGGCGCCGTGGAAGCCTTGAGCAACAATCCGAGCGACAAAGGCTTGCTGACCGGTCTGGCTGACTTCAAGGCTTCCATCAAGCAGGCCGTAGACAGCTCCAACCCGATGCGCGCTTCAGAGGTCGACAGCTTTTCCTACAATGTGTCGCAGAAAACCCAGGTCAATGGTCGCAGCAGCGCGGATCGCAGCGTCACCCAGAACCAGCAATCGGTGCTTTCGGCGAGCTTCCACAAAGGCCTTGATGGTGGGAAACCGCCGGTGTTTGATGGCAGTCGCGAATCGCAGAATTACCTGTATGTGCAATTGCAGGACAGGGCCAGCAGCACCGCGAGCTTTGCCTACAAAGACGGCCAATTGACCCGTGCTTCCGTCACACAGTCGGCTTCCCAGAATACCCACACGCAGAAGTATGTGATGGCCAACCTGGTAGAAGACACCGTGGTGCCGAAGGAAGGCTCATCCAAGCGTGACTACCTGGCACTGCTCGAACACGCGGGCAGGGAAAGCAAAAAATCCAAGGATGCGCTGGAGCAGTCGACGTTGAAGGATGCATTGGCGACGATGCATGACTCAGTCCTGTTGCAGGATGATCCGGATGTGCTGATGCGCTGAGGTTAATCGTGGTCAACGCGGGAAGGCCCAGTGATGCGCCTTCCCGCTTTTTTTTGTCCGACAGATGCGTCGCGCCATGCCAGATTAGGCTTTTGAATCCATTCGATATTCTGTAGCCTTGCGCAGCTTCACCTTAACCCGTGCTTGATGACACATCACTTCGTCCGGCGGCGCCCGAAGGGCTCCAGAGCCGGTGGTACACTCGACTTTCGCGCAACGGCGCCTGCAGGTCTTGCGAACATGACGCAAATTTCCGAACGCCTTCTGGTTCAAGCCCACCTCGATGCCAAGCAGCCCAAGGCCCTCAGCGCCGAGGAAGAGGCCAGCCTGCGTACCGCCATCGCCGCCGAGCTCAAAGCTCAGGACGCGGTGCTGGTCGCCCACTTCTATTGCGACCCGGTGATTCAGGCCCTGGCCGAAGAAACCGGCGGCTGTGTCTCCGATTCCCTCGAAATGGCGCGCTTCGGCGCCGCCCACCCGGCCAAGACCGTACTGGTCGCCGGCGTGCGTTTCATGGGCGAGACTGCCAAAATTCTCACCCCTGAAAAACGCATCCTGATGCCGACCCTGGAAGCCACATGCTCCCTCGACCTGGGCTGCCCGGTGGATGAGTTTTCGGCGTTCTGCGATCAGCACCCTGAGCGCACCGTGGTGGTGTATGCCAACACCTCGGCGGCGGTCAAGGCGCGGGCGGATTGGGTGGTGACCTCCAGTTGTGCACTGGAAATCGTCGAAAGCCTGATGGACAACGGCGAGACCATTATCTGGGGGCCGGACAAACACCTGGGCACTTACATTCAGCGCCAGACCGGTGCCGACATGCTGCTGTGGGACGGTGCCTGCATCGTCCACGAAGAGTTCAAGTCCAAGCAACTGGAAGACATGAAGGCGCTGTACCCGGACGCGGCGATCCTGGTCCACCCGGAATCCCCGACCTCGGTGATCGAACTGGCGGATGCGGTGGGTTCCACCAGCCAACTGATTGCTGCCGCTCAGCGTTTACCGAACAAAACGTTCATCGTCGCCACCGATCGCGGCATTTTCTACAAGATGCAGCAGCTGTGCCCGGACAAGGTCTTTATCGAAGCGCCTACCGCCGGCAATGGCGCGGCGTGCCGCAGTTGCGCGCACTGCCCGTGGATGGCGATGAATACGCTGGAGCGCACGCTGCAGTGCCTGCGTGAGGGCAGTAACGAGATCTTCGTCGAGCCTTCGGTGATCCCGCAGGCTGTACGCCCGCTCAAGCGCATGCTTGATTTCACCCAAGCTGCGCGCCTGAAGCAGGCCGGCAACGCCTGACCCGGTCGAACATGTGGGAGGGGCTTGCCCCCTCCCACATTTTGATCCGCACCAGCAGGGCGTTATTTTTTCCGCTTCGGAACCTGCACCAACCGCGTGTCAGAGTAGATGTCATGCCAGCTGCGTTTCTGCTTGTCGAACAGCGACCAGATAAAACCCAGCCCCACGCATAACCACGATGCGATCGACACCACAAAGCGCAACAGCGCCTGCCACAGGCTGATCCGCGAGCCGTCGGCGTTCTGTACGCGCACGCCCCACACCTGCATGCCCAGGGTCTGCCCGGAATGGGTCCAGAACTTGGCGAAGAAACCAAACAGCACGAAGAATAGAATCGTCGACAGCAACGGGTCGCCGTCCAGCGTGCCGGATTCGGTGAGGGTGCGCATTTTGGCTTCGCCCACGAACGCGATCCACACCAGCTTGTAGATAAAGGCCGTGACAATCAGCAGCGCAGTGCAGAGGAGGAAGTCATAGAACATCGCTGCCAGACGACGGCCCAGGCCAACGGCGGGAAATTCGCCTTGGGGGCTCAGCAGGGGTTTGGACATGGCAGGGCTCTCTGAAGAAAAAAGCATTTTACGGCGCAACACCCTTCACGCGCCCATAAAAAAACCCCTGATGTCACCATCAGGGGCTTTTTGTCGCAGGAAGGATCAGGCTTCGGGGATCACTTCATCAGCCTGCATACCTTTCTGGCCTTGCACGGCGACGAAAGACACTTTCTGGCCTTCTTTCAGGCTCTTGAAGCCGTTGCCCTGAATAGCGCGGAAATGTACGAACAGATCCGGACCGCTTTCTGGAGTGATAAAACCAAACCCTTTTTCGTCGTTGAACCACTTGACGGTACCGCTCTGACGTTTATCCGACATTTTCTTATTTCCTTGACGCTAAAAATGAATGACAGCCCCTTTCGCATGAAAGAGTACTGGGCTGGGTTGCAGGAAAGTAAGAGACGTCGAACGGGTTGTAGCAAACTTTGGCTACTGCCCAGGTCAGGTTTCAAGCGACCCATGCAAACACAGTGGACAAACTCTACGACAACTAATGCAGAAAAAACAAGCCCTGCAAAAAGCCCAGGTTTTGCTAGGCCTAGTGACATTTCGTTGAATACTCGTGCACCGACTTATTCGATAGAATTGGTCACTTGTTATAGGTTAACCCCTATAACAATGACTATCGAAAATGCACTGTTTTATGGCGGTCGCGTTACAGTTTAGTGCGCGTTATTGCGACCGCGTTACTTATAGAAGCAGTCAATCAGCCGCGGTAGTAACGTTGCGGCACAAATGGCATTTTACTTACACGTAGTGGCACCTTTTTCCCACGCACCAGTGCAGACACTTCGGTATCCAGCGCAATGAACGCGCTGTCCAGGTAGGCCATCGCCAACGGGCCACCGAGGCTTGGGCCAAAGCCGCCGCTGCAGACGCTGCCGATCACGGTGCCGTGTTCGTCGACGATTTCCGCACCTTCACGCACGGGCGTGCGCTCTTGAGGCAGCAGGCCGACACGTTTGCGGCTTACACCGGCTTGCTGCTGGGTAAAGATCCGGTCGGCGCCGGGAAAGCCACCGGCACGTGCGCCGTCAGCGCGACGGGCCTTGGAGATCGCCCACAGCAGGCTGGCTTCGATCGGGGTGGTGTCGGTGTTCATATCGTGGCCGTACAGGCACAGGCCGGCTTCCAGGCGCAGCGAGTCGCGGGCGCCCAGGCCAATGGCCTGGACTTCGGTCTCGGCCAGCAGGCTGCGGGCCAGGCTTTCGGCGTGGGCGGCGGGCACCGAGATTTCAAAGCCGTCTTCACCGGTGTAGCCGGAACGGCTGACGTAGCAGTCCACACCCAGCAGGCGCAGGGATGCGAACTGCATGAAGGTCATCTTGGCCACTTCAGGGGCCAGGCGCGCCAGTACTTTCACGGCTGCCGGGCCTTGCAGGGCGAGCAGGGCGCGTTCTTCGAACAACGGCTCGATGGTGCACTGGTCGCCAATCTTGGCGCGCAGGTGCGCCAGGTCCTGGTCCTTGCAGGCCGCGTTGACCACCAGGAACAGCTCGTCATTACCCAGGTTGGCCACCATCAGGTCGTCGAGAATGCCGCCCTGGTCATTGGTGAACATGGCGTAGCGCTGCATGCCTACCGGCAGGTCGATGATATCCACCGGCACCAGGGTTTCCAGGGCCTTGGCGGCATTGGCGCCGGTCAGGCGGATCTGGCCCATGTGGGACACGTCGAACAACCCGGCCTGATCACGGGTGTGCAGGTGTTCTTTCATCACGCCCAGCGGGTATTGCACCGGCATGTCGTAGCCGGCGAAGGGCACCATGCGCGCGCCGAGTTCGATGTGCAGCGCGTGCAATGGGGTTTTCAACAGGGTTTCGGTGGACATATTCAGCTCCTGAAAAACGTGCGGACGCGCGTCTAAGCGTCAGCACTCGATAATGTTGACCGCCAAACCGCCACGGGCGGTTTCTTTGTATTTGCTTTTCATATCGGCGCCGGTCTGGCGCATGGTGCGGATAACCTTGTCGAGGGACACAAAATGCTGCCCATCACCGCGCAAGGCCATGCGCACGGCATTGATGGCTTTGACCGAGCCCATGGCATTGCGCTCGATGCACGGCACTTGCACCAGGCCGCCAATCGGGTCGCACGTCAGGCCGAGGTTGTGTTCCATGCCGATCTCGGCGGCGTTTTCCACCTGGGACACGCTGCCGCCCAATACTTCGCACAGCGCACCGGCGGCCATCGAGCAGGCCACGCCGACTTCACCCTGGCAGCCAACTTCGGCGCCGGAGATTGATGCGTTTTCCTTGTACAGAATTCCGATGGCGGCGGCGGTGAGCAGAAAGCGCACCACGCCGTCTTCATTCGCGCCGGGGATAAAGCGCATGTAGTAATGCAGCACTGCCGGCACAATCCCGGCGGCACCGTTGGTGGGCGCCGTAACCACGCGCCCGCCATTGGCGTTTTCTTCGTTGACCGCCAGCGCGTACAGGTTGACCCAATCGAGTACCGACAACGGGTCGCGCAGGGCTGACTCAGGGTTCTTGCATAGCTGGCGATGCAGGGCAGCGGCACGACGCTTGACCTTCAAGCCTCCCGGCAAGATCCCTTCGTTGCGACAGCCTGCGTCCACACAGTCCTGCATCACCTGCCAGATCTTCAGCAGACCGTTGCGGGTTTCGGCTTCGGGGCGCCAGGCACTTTCATTGGTCAGCATCACTTGGCTGATGGACAGCCCGTAGGTGGCGCAATGACCGAGCAAGTCCTTGGCGCTCTTGAACGGGAAGGTCAGGGGGGTGGCGTCTTCGACGATCCGGTCGGCGCCGGCGGCGTCTTCATCCACCACAAAACCGCCGCCCACCGAGTAGTACTCGCGGCTGCGGATCTGGATACCGGCGGCGTCAAAGGCGCGAAAGATCATGCCGTTGGGGTGATAGGCGAGGGGTTTGCGAATCATCGCCAGGTGTTCTTTCTCGTTGAACGCAATGCTGTGTTCGCCGAGCAGGTTCAAGCGGCCGTCGCTGCGCATCTGTGCCAGGCGCGCGGCGATGGTTTCTGTGTTCACGGTGTCCGGGTGTTCGCCTTCCAGGCCGAGCAGCACGGCCTTGTCGCTGCCGTGGCCTTTGCCGGTAGCGCCGAGTGAGCCATAGAGTTCCACCTTGACGCAGGTGGTGGCGCTCAGCAGGTCGTCACGGCGCAACCCCTCGACAAAGCGCGCGGCGGCGCGCATTGGGCCGACGGTGTGGGAGCTGGAGGGGCCGATGCCAATCTTGAACAGGTCGAACACGCTTAACGACATGGGTTGTTCTCCGGTTTCTTATTAGGTGTCGGGTGTACCCGATCAAAGTGTGGGAGGGGGGCTTGCCCCCGATGGCGGTGTGTCAGTCGATCAATAGATAACTGATCCACCGCTATCGGGGGCAAGCCCCCTCCCACATTTTTGATCCGGTTATGCGTAGCTCTCGATTGAAGGGCACGCACACACCAGGTTGCGATCGCCGAACACGTTGTCGACCCGGCCAACCGGCGGCCAGTACTTGCCGTCGATCAATGACGCCACCGGGTACACCGCTTGTTCACGGCTGTAAGGGTGGCTCCATTCGCCCACCAGTTCTGCGGCTGTGTGCGGGGCGTTTTTCAGGGGGTTGTCGTCCTTGTCCAAGGTGCCGTTTTCGACTGCGCGGATTTCTTCGCGGATGGCGATCATCGCGTCGCAGAAGCGGTCCAGTTCTTCCTTGGATTCGCTTTCGGTCGGCTCGATCATCAAGGTGCCGGCCACCGGGAACGACATGGTCGGCGCGTGGAACCCGAAGTCGATCAGGCGCTTGGCCACGTCATCTACGCTGATGCCGCTGCTGTCTTTCAACGGGCGCAGGTCGAGGATGCATTCATGCGCCACCAAGCCGTTGCTGCCGGTGTAGAGCACCGGGTAGTGCTCTTCCAGGCGACGGGAAATGTAGTTGGCATTCAGGATCGCCAACTGCGAAGCGCGCTTGAGGCCCG
This sequence comes from Pseudomonas sp. D3, assembly GCF_029320995.1. NCBI lineage: Bacteria > Pseudomonadati > Pseudomonadota > Gammaproteobacteria > Pseudomonadales > Pseudomonadaceae > Pseudomonas > Pseudomonas sp. D3. The sequence continues at coordinate 5,252,796 of NZ_CP119772.1, read as the reverse complement.
CGCCGCCCATCATGCTGATGTACATCCAGGTGATCGGCAGGATGCTTGCGCTGCCGAACGGCGCGGCGCACACCGCGCCTTCCTTGTGTGCCATGGTCGCGTGGCCGGGCAGGAATGGGCTCAGGTGCGATTTGACGCCGATCGGGCCAACGCCCGGGCCGCCACCGCCGTGCGGGATGCAGAAGGTCTTGTGCAGGTTCAGGTGGGACACGTCGCCGCCGAACTTGCCCGGCGCGCACAGGCCAACCATGGCGTTCATGTTGGCGCCGTCGATGTACACCTGGCCGCCGTTGTCGTGAATGATCCCGCAGATCTCGCGGATACCTTCTTCGAACACGCCGTGGGTCGACGGGTAGGTGATCATCAGCGCAGCGAGGTGGTCGCGGTGCTCGATGGCTTTGGCGCGCAGGTCTTCGATGTCGACGTTGCCTCGGGTGTCGCAGGCGGTCACCACCACACGCATGCCGGCCATGTGGGCGGTGGCCGGGTTGGTGCCGTGGGCCGATGACGGGATCAGGCAGATGTCGCGGCGCTCATCGCCACGGCTCTGGTGATAGGCACGAATCGCCAGCATGCCTGCGTATTCACCCTGGGAACCGGCGTTCGGTTGCAGCGAGATCGCGTCATACCCGGTGGCCGCACAGAGCATGGCTTCCAGCTCGGTGGTCAGTTGCAGGTAGCCGGCGCTTTGTTCGGCTGGGGCGAACGGGTGCAGGGCACCGAACTCGGCCCAGGTCACCGGGATCATTTCGCTGGCGGCGTTGAGCTTCATGGTGCAGGAGCCCAGCGGGATCATGGTGCGGTCCAGCGCCAGGTCCTTGTCGGCCAGCTTGCGCAGGTAGCGCATCAGTTCGGTTTCGGAGTGATAACGGTTGAACACCGGGTGGCTGAGGATCGGCGACTGACGCAGCAGCGCGGCCGGCAGGCTGCCTTCGACCTTGGCGGCGAAGTCCGGCAGGGCTTTACCGTCGGCGAAGAGTGCCCACAAGGTTTCGATATCGGCCTGGGTGGTGGTTTCGTCGACCGACAGGCCGAGACGCTCACCGTCCACCACACGCAGGTTGATGCGCTGGGCGCGTGCTTGATCGTGCAGGGCGGCGGTGCGCGCGCCGGTGTTGAGGGTCAGGGTGTCGAAGAAGTGTTCTTGCTCGACCTTCAGGCCCAGGGCGCTCAAACCGTTGGCCAGGATCGCGGTCAACTGGTGAATGCGCTGGGCGATCTGGGTCAGGCCTTTCGGGCCGTGGTACACGGCGTACATGCTGGCAATGTTGGCGAGCAGGACCTGGGCGGTGCAGATGTTGCTGGTGGCTTTCTCGCGGCGGATATGTTGCTCGCGGGTCTGCATGGCCAGGCGCAGGGCCGGCTTGCCGAAGCGGTCGACCGAAACCCCGACCAGGCGGCCCGGCATGTCGCGCTTGAACGCATCCTTGGTAGAGAAGTACGCCGCGTGCGGGCCGCCAAAGCCCAGCGGGACGCCGAAGCGTTGGGCGCTGCCGATGGCCACGTCGGCGCCGAACTCACCCGGTGGGGTCAGCAGGGTCAGGGCCAGCAGGTCGGCGGCCACGGCCACCAGGGCATTGGCGGCGTGGAAGCGTTCGGTCAGCTCGCGATAATCAAACACGTCGCCGTTGCTGGCCGGGTATTGCAGCAGGGCGCCGAAGAATGGGCTGACATCGCTCAGTTCGCGCTCATCGCCCACCACCACGTCGATGCCCAAGGGCTCGGCACGGGTGCGCAGCACGTCGAGGGTTTGCGGGTGGCTGTGGATCGAGGCGAAGAAGGCATTGCTGCCCTTGTTCTTGCTCAGACGTTTGCAGAAGGTCATGGCTTCGGCGGCGGCGGTGGCTTCGTCAAGCAGCGACGCGTTGGCAATCGGCAGGCCGGTGAGGTCGCTGATCAGGGTCTGGAAGTTCAACAGCGCTTCCAGGCGGCCCTGGGAAATCTCCGGTTGGTAGGGCGTGTAGGCGGTGTACCAGGCCGGGTTTTCCAAGAGGTTGCGCAGGATCGGCGACGGCGTATGGCAGTTGTAGTAGCCCTGGCCGATGTAGGTCTTGAACAGTTGATTCTGACTGGCGATGTCCTTGATCTTGGCCAGGGCCTCGGCTTCGCTCAAGCCATCTTCCAGGCCGAGCACGCTGGTGCCCTTGATGCTTTCCGGGATCACACTGGCGCTCAGGGCTTCCAGGGAATCAAAGCCCAGGCTGGCGAGCATCTGCAGCTCATCTTCCTGGCGCGGGCCGATGTGGCGGGCGATGAATTCGTTGGCGGTGCTCAAGTTGATCGTCATGGCGCGCTCCTCAGGCTTGTGCGTTGGCTTTGATCAGGCGGTCATACGCATCCTGATCCAACAGCGTAGCCACTGCATCGGCATCGGCGGGTTTAAAGCGGAAGAACCAGCCTTCGCCCATCGGGTCTTCGTTGACCAGTTCCGGGCGGCCCTCCAGCTCGGCGTTCACTTCGAGGACGTCACCGTCCAACGGCATGTACACGCCACTGGCGGCTTTGACTGATTCCACGGTGGACGCTTCGGCGCCCTTGTCGTAGGCCTGCAACTCCGGCAGTTGCACGAAAACCACATCACCCAGCGCGTTTTGCGCGAACGCGGTGATACCCACGGTGACGCTGCCGTCAGCTTCGGCGCGCAGCCATTCGTGATCTTCAGTGAAACGCAACTCGCTCATGGAAACTCCTCGGGGCCAGATTCGTCTGGTGGACGGGATTGGAATAATGGGGAGTTACTTAGCAATATCGCGGCCAATGTCATTAATTACTTATAAATCAATAACTTGATAAAAATGGCCTGCGCGATCGCGCCTGAGGCTGTAGCGATTTCGCTACACTTCGCCGCAAGAAAAAAAGCCTATGTGGATCAAAGCCTTGCATGGCGCGCAAAAAGCAGGGTTGTAGCGATATCGTTACGCTGTAGCGCTTTCAGTACAGATCAAGGTCGTATTTGATGACACGCTGCCCCTCCCCCATTTGATCCGTGTTCAGTCAGGGCTTGTTGGGGATGCCGTATTTGCGCAGGCGATGGGCGATAGCGGTGTGGGAGGTGTGCAGGCGGCTCGCCAACTGGCGGGTCGACGGGTAGCTGGTGTAGAGCTTTTCCAGGAGGCTGCGTTCGAAGTCTTCCACGGCCTGTTCCAGGCTGTCGATTTCGCTGTCGCTCTGGCGTGCGACCGAGGTGCCGGCGATGTCCAGGTCGCCGATGTCCACCAGGCTGCTTTCGCAGATGGCGGCGGCGCGGAAGATCACGTTCTGCAACTGCCGCACATTGCCCGGCCAGCGGTTGCCCAGCAATGCCGGGTAAGTACCGGGCGCCAGGCGGCAGACCGGGCGCTGGATCTGCGCACAGGCCTGCTGCATGAAGTAGCGTGCCAGCAGCAGGATGTCCTGGCCTCGCTCGCGCAGGGGCGGCACTTCGACATTGAGGACGTTGAGGCGATAGAACAGGTCTTCGCGAAAGGTGCCCTCGGCGACCATCTTTTCCAGGTCGCGGTGGGTGGCGCTGAGGATGCGCACGTTCACCTTCACTTCACGGTCGCCGCCTACTCGGCGAAAACTACCGTCATTGAGAAAGCGCAGCAGCTTGGCCTGCAGGTACGGCGACATTTCGCCGATCTCATCGAGGAACACCGTGCCCTGGTTGGCCAGTTCCATCAGCCCCGGCTTGCCGCCGCGCTGGGCCCCGGTGAAGGCGCCGGGGGCGTAGCCGAACAGTTCGCTTTCGGCGAGGTTTTCCGGTAGCGCCGCACAGTTCAACGCCAGGAACGGCGCACTGCAGCGCGCGCTGATAGCGTGGCAGGCCCGCGCCACCAGTTCTTTGCCGGTGCCGGTCTCGCCCTGGATCAACAGCGGTGCATCGAGCACCGCGACGCGCTGCGCACGCGCCTTGAGGGTGCGAATCGCCGGCGACTCGCCGAGCAGCGCATCGAAGCCTTCCGCATGGTCGTGGTGCAGGGCCGACAACTGTTCGCCGATGCGGTTGGGCTGGTAGAGGCTGAGCAGGGCACCGGCATCGGTGATCGGCGTGGCCTCCAGCAGCAGGGTCTGGCCATTGACGCTGATCTCGCGCAGAGGCAAGCGAAAGCCTTGCTCCAGCAAGGTGTCGAGCAATGCCGGGTCGTTGAACAGCTCGCTGATGCTTTCGCCGGCCGGTTCGCGACCGTACAGGGCGATCAACGCCGGGTTGGCCAGCAGGATCTTGCCCGCACTATCCAGGGCCAGCACCGGGTCGGTCATGGCCGCGAGCAGTGCGTCGAGTTGCAGGTGGCGGCGTTGGCCGGGGAGGATGTCCACCACCGTCACCGCCTGCACGCCGTTGACGCTGAACAGCGCGTCCCGCAGCTCTTCGAGGACTCCGGCGCTCAGGGTCGGCGCGTCGATGTAGACATTGGGCGGGATCATTTCTACCGCGTCCAGGTTGAGATTGCGCCCACCGAGCAAGGCCAGGACTTCCTGGGTAATGCCGACGCGGTCGATGAAGCTGACGTGGATACGCATGGGGCGGCTGACAATTCTGGGGAGCGAGAGGCGGCAAGTATGCCAGACAGGGGGGGAGATCAAAAATGTGGGAGGGGAGCAAGCCCCTCCCTCATTTTGACCGAGTTATGCGAGGTGTTCGGGTTTGACCGGATCACCCGGTTTTACATTCAACTGATGCCGAACGTCCTCGAACATCAAGTCGTACTGCTTGTGCATATCGCCGTTGAGCGTCGCGATCTTCGGCATCCCGTACTTCTGCGCGATATTCATCGCATGCCGGGCAAAGTCGAACGCCTGGTCCTTGGGCAGGAAAAACTCTTCCTTGAGGTCGTTGCCCTGCACCGAGCCATGCAGCTTGAACAGCATCCCCTGGCCTTCCTTGGGGTGCTGGCTGACTTCATAGTCGATGTGCAGGTTGTAGCTGTAGTCGGCGTTGTTCAGCGCGTGTCGTTCGATGTGCAAATGCCCGGGTTCAAAGGTAGCCATAGGCGTTTTTCCTCAACTTCACAGATAACGGATGCCTGGGGTTGCCGTGCTGATACGGGTGCCGGCGTGGCCCTGGACGATGGCTTCGATGTCCGAGAGTGAACCGATCACAGCGGTTTTGCCAGTCTGGCGCGCGAACTCGCAGGCCGCTTGCACTTTCGGCCCCATGGAACCGGCGGCGAAACCAAGCCTTTCCATTTCATCCGGGTGGGCCTGGCCGATGGCCTTCTGGGTTGGCTTGCCGAAGTCGATAAAGGCGGCATTGACGTCGGTGGCAATCACCAGCAAATCGGCTTCCAGTTGCGAAGCCAGCAGCGATGAGCACAGGTCCTTGTCGATCACGGCCTCGATGCCCTTGAGCTTGCCGTCTTCGCCGTACATCGTCGGGATACCGCCACCGCCGGCGCAGATCACGATGCTGCCTTTTTCCAACAGCCATTGGATCGGGCGAATTTCGAAGATGCGTTTCGGCCGCGGGCTGGCGACGACGCGGCGGTATTTATCGCCATCCGGGGCGATGGTCCAGCCTTTTTCAGCGGCGAGTTTCTCGGCTTCGGCCTGGGAGTACACGGGGCCGATCGGTTTGCTGGGTTTCTTGAAGGCCGGGTCGTTGGCGTCCACTTCAACCTGGGTGAGCAGGGTGGCAAACGGGACTTCGAAGTCCAGCAGGTTGCCCAGTTCCTGTTCGATGATGTAGCCGATCATGCCTTCGGTTTCCGCGCCGAGCACGTCCAGCGGGTACGGCGAGACGCTGGTGTAGGCCGCCGCCTGCAACGACAGCAGGCCGACTTGCGGGCCGTTACCGTGGGCGATCACCAGCTCGTTGCCGGAATGGATCTTGGCAATCTGTTCGGTGGCGATTCGGATATTGGCGCGTTGGTTGTCCGCTGTCATGGGTTCACCACGGCGGAGGAGGGCGTTACCGCCCAGTGCAACGACGATACGCATAATGCAATCCTTCTAGAGTTCAGCGTGTGAACACAGGACTAAGTGTGGGAGGGGGCTTGCTCCCGATGGCGGGCTAACATTCAATACTTGTATCGACTGATACGCCGCTATCGGGGGCAAGCCCCCTCCCACATTGACTGTGTTCCAGCAGTAAAAGTTAGATATCCGCCAACGTCGATACCAGGATCGCCTTGATGGTATGCATGCGGTTTTCCGCTTGCTCAAAGGCGATGTTGGCCGGGGATTCAAACACCTCTTCGGTCACTTCCACGCCATTGGCCAGGTTCGGATAACGCGCGGCGATGTCCTTGCCAACCTTGGTTTCGCTGTTATGGAAGGCCGGCAGGCAGTGCATGAACTTCACCCGAGGGTTGCCCGAGGCTTTCATCATCTTGGCGTTGACCTGGTACGGCAGCAGTTGCTCGATACGCTCGTCCCACGCTTCCACCGGCTCGCCCATGGACACCCAGATATCGGTGTGGATGAAGTCCACGCCCTTCACCGCCGCGACAGGGTCTTCGGTGATGGTGATGCGCGCGCCGCTTTCCTCGGCAAAGGCCTGGCACTGCTTGATGAAATCTTCGTGTGGCCACAGGGCTTTCGGCGCGCCGATGCGCACGTCCATGCCCAGCTTGGCGCCGATCATCAGCAGCGAGTTGCCCATGTTGTAGCGGGCGTCGCCCAGGTAGGCGTAGCTGATGTCATGCAGCGGCTTGTCGCTGTGTTCGCGCATGGTCAGGGTGTCGGCGATCATTTGGGTCGGGTGGAATTCGGCGGTCAGGCCGTTGAATACCGGCACACCGGCGAACTTGGCCAGCTCTTCGACGATTTCCTGCGCGAAGCCACGGTATTCAATGGCATCGAACATCCGGCCGAGGACGCGGGCGGTGTCTTTCATGCTTTCTTTGTGGCCGATCTGCGACGACATCGGGTCGATATAGGTGACGTGGGCGCCCTGGTCGTGGGCCGCTACTTCGAAGGCGCAGCGAGTGCGGGTCGAGGTTTTTTCGAAGATCAGTGCGATGTTCTTGCCCAGCAAGTGCGGACGCTCGGTGCCGGTGTATTTGGCGCGTTTGAGGTCGCGGGACAGGTCCAGCAGGTAGTTGAGCTCGCGAGTGGTGTGGTGCATCAGCGAGAGCAGGCTGCGGTTGCGCATGTTGAAAGCCATGGTGGATCTCCTTCTGTTTAGGTTATCCCCTTGGCCGACGCCTCGTGAGCGGCGGCCAAGGCGTGAAAATTAATAATCGATTGGGTCGCGGATGATCGGGCAAGTCATGCAGTGGCCACCGCCACGGCCACGGCCGAGTTCACCGGCGCTGATGGTGATGACTTCCACGCCGGCCTTGCGCAGCAGGGTGTTGGTGGAGGTGTTGCGGTCGTAGCCGATCACCACGCCAGGCTCCAGGGCTACCACGTTGTTGCCGTCGTCCCACTGCTCGCGTTCGGCGGCGAAGCTGTTGCCGCCGGTTTCGACGACGCGCAAGGCCTTGAGGTTGAGCGCTGCGGCTACGGTGTCGAGGAAGTTGGTTTTCTCCCGTTGGATATCGATGCCGTGCGGCTTGCTTTCGTCAGGGCGCAGGGTGAAGGCGACGATCTGGTTGACCACTTCAGGGAAGATGGTGACCAGATCGCGGTCACAGAAGCTGAACACGGTGTCCAAGTGCATCGCCGCGCGGGATTTTGGCAGGCCGGCAACGATCACTCGTTCCACGGCTTTGTTTTTGAACAGGTTGCGCGCCAACTGGCCGATGGCCTGGTGGGACGAGCGCTCCCCCATGCCGATCAACACGACGCCATTGCCAATCGGCATGACGTCACCGCCTTCCAGGGTGGCAGCACCGTGTTCCAGGTCAGGGTCGCCATACCAGATCTGGAAGTCCGCGTTGGTAAACTCGGGGTGGAATTTGTAGATGGCGCTGGCCAGCAGGGTTTCCTGACGTCGCGCCGGCCAGTACATCGGGTTCAGCGTCACGCCACCGTAGATCCAGCAAGTGGTGTCGCGGGTGAACTGGGTGTTGGGCAGCGGCGGCAGAATGAAGCTGGAGTGGCCGAGGAAATCGCGGAACATCTCGATGGTCTTGCCACCGAAGCTGCTCGGCAGGTCATCGGCCGACACGCCACCAATCAGGAACTCGGCGGTCTTGCGTGGCTCCAGGCTGCGCAGCCAGGAGCTGACTTCATCGACCAGGCCCAGACCCACTGTATTGGCGGTGATCTTGCGTTCCAGAATCCAGTCCAGGGCTTCGGGGATGGCGACGATATCGGTCAGCAGGTTGTGCATTTCCAGCACATCAATGTCCCGCTCGCGCATCTTGGTGACAAAGTCGAAATGGTCGCGCTTGGCCTGGGCCACCCACAGCACGTCATCGAACAGCAATTCATCGCAGTTGTTGGGGGTCAGCCGCTGGTGGGCCAAACCTGGGGAGCACACCATGACTTTGCGCAGTTTGCCGGCTTCGGAATGTACGCCGTACTTCACTTTTTCCGTGGTCATTACAGATCCTCCAGTGAACAACAATTACATAGTCAGGAAGCCGGCGTAGAGGCCGTAGGCAGCCACCAGGGCGCCAACAACCACTGCGGCGAAAATCAGCTTCTCGACGTTGGTGAAAATCGGTTTGCCCAGTTCATGCTTGGCCTTGGCGAACAGGATCGCGCCAGGGGCATAGAGCAGGGCGGAGAGCAGCAGGTATTTGGTGCCGCCGGCGTAGAGCAGCCAGACCGCGTAGATCAGTGCGATCGCGCCGATGATCAGGTCCTTCCTGCGGTCGGCCGAGGCGTTTTCGTAGGTTTCGCCACGTACCGCCAGCAACAGCGCATAGGCTGCCGACCACAGGTAAGGCACCAGGATCATCGAGGTGGCGAGGTAGATCAGCGACAGGTACGTGCTGGCGGAAAACAAGGTGATAACCAGGAACACCTGGACCATCGCGTTGGTCAGCCACAACGCGTTGGCCGGTACATGGTTGGCGTTTTCCTTACGCAGGAACTCCGGCATGGTGTGGTCTTTGGCGGCGGCGAACATGATCTCCGCACACAGCAGCACCCACGACAGCAGTGCGCCGAGCAGCGAGATGATCAAGCCGACGCTGATCAGCACCGCGCCCCAGTGGCCCACGACGTGCTCCAGCACGGCAGCCATCGACGGGTTCTGCAACTTGGCCAGTTCCGGTTGGGTCATGATGCCCAGCGAAAGTACGTTCACCAGCATCAGGAACAGCAGCACGGTGATAAAACCGATCACGGTGGCCTTGCCCACGTCGGAGCGTTTTTCGGCCCGCGCCGAGAAGATGCTCGCGCCTTCGATGCCGATGAACACCCATACGGTGACCAGCATCATGTTGCGCACCTGGTTCATCACGCTGCCCAGGTCGGGGTTTTTCAGGCCCCAGATGTCAGCGGTGAAGATGTCCAGCTTGAATGCAAACACCGCAATCAGCACGAACAGCACCAGCGGCACTATCTTGGCGACGGTGGTCACGAGGTTGATGAACGCCGCTTCCTTGATCCCGCGCAGTACCAGGAAATGCACGGCCCACAGCAGCACCGAGGCGCCAATCACTGCGGCCGGGGTGTTGCCCTCGCCAAAGATCGGGAAGAAGTAGCCGAGGGTGCTGAACAAGAGTACGAAGTAGCCGACGTTGCCCAGCCACGCGCTGATCCAGTAACCCCAGGCAGACGAGAAGCCCATGTAGTCGCCGAAACCGGCCTTGGCATAGGCGTATACGCCGCCGTCGAGGTCGGGTTTGCGGTTGGCCAGGGTTTGGAATACAAAGGCGAGGGTCAACATGCCTACAGCAGTAATCACCCAACCGATCAGAACGGCACCGACATCGGCGCTGGCTGCCATGTTTTGCGGCAGGGAGAAGATCCCGCCGCCAATCATTGAGCCCACGACAAGTGCAACCAGTGCACCAAGTCGAAGTTTTCCGGGAGATTCAGACATTGCATAACTCCAATGCAGGAGAAGAGAGAGCACAGAATAATTCTGTGTGCTATTCAAACAACTGACTTAGATCACATCATTGGCACATTCCATTGTGAATTAATGACTTAGGCCGAAAATGCTGCGGGCGCAAGGGCTTGGCGCAGCACCTTGTTGTAGAGCCTTTATGCGCTGTTTATTGTTAAGGTTTGCTAATTGCAGAGACATTTCAAGCTAGCCCCTTTTTGTGAATGTGCAAACTTTTTCCAGGGCGATTCGGCAAACCATTGATGTTCATAAAGTTCAATACATATTTAATTTATAAATTTCCCTAAACTCTAGTTATTGACATGCCTTTGGGTTATTAGAACCCGCGTTTTGTTCGCAATACCTGATAAACGCGGGAGCTCTCGTGCAAATTAGTTGAGTACACAATCGTTCGCTCATTTGTTTTTGACTCTGGAGAGTTCATGTCGCAATCGTCTGAAAAGCTTCGACTCAGCGCCTTGATCGCCCTGGTGGTGGGCTCCATGATCGGCGGGGGGATTTTTTCCCTGCCACAAAATATGGCCGCGCGCGCCGAAGTCGGCGCGGTATTGATCGGCTGGGCGATCACCGCCGTGGGCATGCTGACCCTGGCGTTTGTGTTTCAGACCCTGGCCAACCGCAAACCCGAGCTGGATTCCGGGGTGTATGCCTACGCCAAGGCCGGTTTCGGCGACTACATGGGCTTCTCGTCTGCCTGGGGTTACTGGATCAGCGCGTGGATGGGCAATGTCGGCTACTTCGTACTCTTGTTCAGCACCCTCGGCTACTTTTTTCCGGTGTTCGGCGAGGGCAATACGCCGGTGGCCATCGGCTGCGCCTCGCTGTTGCTGTGGGCCGTGCATTTCCTGGTGATGCGCGGGATCAAGGAGGCGGCATTCATCAACCAGATCACCACGGTGGCCAAGCTCGTACCGTTGCTGATGTTCGTGGTCATCGCCGGCGTGGCATTCAAGGCGGATATCTTCACGGCTGACATATGGGGCTTGGGCAAGCCGCAATTCGGCAGCGTGGCGGACCAGGTGCGCAATATGATGCTGGTCACGGTGTTCGTGTTTATCGGCATCGAGGGCGCCAGCGTGTATTCGGCGCGGGCGCAGAAACGCTCCGACGTGGGCCGGGCCACGGTGATCGGGTTTCTCGGCGTGCTGGCGCTGCTGGTGCTGGTGAACCTGCTCTCCTTGGGCATCATGAGCCAGCCGGAACTGGCGAAATTGCAGAACCCGTCCCTGGCCGGCGTGCTGGAGCACATCGTCGGGCCCTGGGGCGCGCTGCTGATCAGCATCGGTTTGGCGGTATCGCTGCTGGGCGCGTTGCTGTCATGGGCGCTGCTCTGCGCGGAAATTCTCTACGCCACGGCCCATGACAAGACCATGCCGGCCTTCCTGAAAAAGGAAAACGCCAACCAGGTGCCGGTCAACGCCCTGTGGCTGACGAATGTGATGATCCAGATATTCCTGGTCATCACGTTGTTTTCCGAAAGCACCTACACCACCCTGATTTACCTGGCCTCGTCCATGATCCTGGTGCCTTACCTGTGGTCGGCGGCTTACGCGGTGTTGTTGAGCGGGCGCGGGGAAACCTACGAAGGCGCCCAGCGCCAGCGCCTGAAAGATCTGCTGGTGGGCCTGATTGCACTGGGCTACGCGGTGTGGCTGCTCTACGCCGGGGGGCTGAAGTACTTGTTGCTGTCGGCGTTGCTGTATGCGCCGGGCGTGGTGTTGTTTGCCCTGGCCAAGCGCGAGCAGGGCCAGCCGTTGTTTACCCATGTGGAAAAAGGCATTTTTGCCTGTGTGATGGCGGGCGCGGGGTTGGCGGCATATGGGCTGTATAGCGGGGTGTTGCGGTTATGAGACTTTGGCGTTTTGATCAGCGCAGCTATGTGATGTGGTGAGCAGGGTGCATGAGTCGTGCTGGTGAGGGCCGCATCGCGGGCTGGCCTGCGATGGCGACCTTCAATTCACCACTGAGGCCGGTGCGACCCCAACTCTCCCGCCGGCAAATCCCACTGCAACGGTGTGCCGCTGATGGCCAGCGGCGCGAGCAATCGGTGCGCCGGTCCCCAGGCCGTTTGTTCCTCCACCAATCCCTGATCTTCAGGTGCCTCGGCCCGCAATGGCGGTTGCTCCGGAACCGGTCCGGCGTCCAGCAACAATTTTGCCGTGCGCGCCAACGACAACCGCGCCGAACCGCCACGGCCAGAGGCCAAACGCTCGCGCAGTGCCTGGATGGCGCTGGCTGCCATCAAGTAGCCAGTGGCGTGATCCAACGCCTGCAACGGTAGCGGTACAGGTTTATCCGCGTGTTTCCAGACCATGCCCGCGTCGGCGATGCCGCTGCTCATCTGCACCAGGCTGTCGAAGCCCCGGCGGTTGCGCCACGGCCCGCTCCAGCCATAGGCATTGAGGCTCACGTCGATCAGGCCGGGGGCGAGTTGTTGCAGTGTGCTGGCGGTGTAGCCCAACTGCTCCAGGGCATCGGCGCGGTAGCCGTGGAACAGGATGTCGGCCTCTTTGAGCAGACTTTCGAAAACCTGGCGGTCTGCGGCGGTTTTCAGGTCCAGGCGCGCGCAGCGTTTGCCCAGGGTCATTTCCGACACTACGCCTGGCTCGTTCCACGTCGGTGAGTCGATGCGCAGCACGTCCGCACCCAGCCCGGCGAGAAAACGGCTGGCGACGGGGCCGGCCAATACGCGCGTCAGGTCCAGCACCTTGATACCGGCCAGTGGTCGGGCCGCTGAGCCGCGCCAGGGTTTAGCGGTGGTGGTGTCGAAACTCTGGCGCTGAACCAAGGCCTCTGCATTCACCGCCAGGCCCTGCGGATGGGTTTGCCAGGCCTGCCACGTGCGCATCTGCGCGGCGCACCCGCCGGCCTCGACAATCGCCTGCTCCAGTTCAGCGGCATTCCAGGCCGCGACCTTGCTTGCCATCTGCGCACGCTCGGCGACCCTACCGAGCACCTGCTCGGCAGCGGCACGGTGATGGGGCGCGTTGGTGTGCAAGCGAATCCAGCCGTCGGCGCTGGCGTAGTCTCCGGCTACCGGGTCCCACAGTGGTGGCACTTGCCAACCGACGGGGCGGATCGAGGAAGAGCACCAGAACGAGGCGAGGCGTCGGTCCACGCTCACGCTGGGCAATCGCCCGGTCTGTTGCAGGATGAGGTGGGCAACGGCCTGACCGGCGGCGCCGATACTGGCGCCGGCCAGGTCGGTCACGGCGAAGATCGAAGGCAGGGCGCCGGCCTCGGTCAAGGTCAGTGGGGTGAGCGGTAGATCGAGTGCGGCTTGGATGGGAGTCAGCAGGTCAGTCATCGAAGGCCCTCCATAAGAGAAGGGCCACTATAGAAGATCATCACGCCGGTGTGACAACCCCCGGCGTCAATGGCAGGTCGATACTGGCGCTAAAACCGCCGTCGGGATGATTGGCCAGGATCAGGTTACCGCCATGGCGTTCCGCCGCCCGCCGTGCAATCGCCAGGCCCAGGCCGTGGCCCTGCGCCGTTTGGCCGGGCGCGCGGTAGAACGGCTCGCCCAACTGGCTCAGGTGCTCGGCCTCGACGCCGGGGCCGTGATCGCGCACGCTGATCAGGATGCGTTCGCCCAGGCGGCGAGCCTGCAATTCGATCGGTTGGCCTGGCGGATTGAAGCGCTGGGCATTGCGCAGCAGGTTATCCACGGCGCGTTCGATCATGGTCGGCCAGCCTTTGAGGCGCAGGTCGGGATCGGCGTTCAGTTGCACCACCTGGTCCGGCGCGCTGAGTTGGGCGTCCTTTTGCAGGGTCTTGAGCAGCGGGATGAGGTCCACCTCTTCGGCGCTGGCGTTGTCGGCGTCGACCCGGGCCAGTACCAGGATTTCGCTGATCAGCGCTTCCAGGCGGTCGCACTCGCGGGTCAGGCGTGGCCAGAGTTTTTCGCGCTCCTCGGGCCCGGCACGTTCGGCCAGGGCCAGGGCGATACGCAGGCGGGCCAGGGGCGAGCGCAGTTCGTGGGACACGTCCCGCAGCAACTGGCGCTGGCTGCCGATCAGGCTCTGCAGGCGCGCGCCCATGCGGTTGAAGTCGTTGGCGAGGACGCCGAATTCATCGCGGCGGTTGGCCAGTTGCGCCAGGCTGTTCTGCTGGTAGGTGGCCTGGCCGAGGTCATGCACCGCGCCGCGCAGACGGCTCAAGGGGCGGGTGATGGACAGCGTCACCAGCAGGCTGAACAGGGTCAGCACCACCAAGGCAATCGCCAATGCGCTCAACGGCCACATCAGGCTGTTGCGGTGCCAGGCGTCCAACTCCGGATGGGGGATGCGGTAGATCAGCAGGTAGGTGTCGCCGGTTTTCTCGCTGGTGTACTCGGCGGTCAGGCGCCGCCAGGGCAGGTGGCCATCCTTGCTGTCGTTCTGCCGGGCTTCGAAGGCGGCGGCGCGGCGCGGAAAGGTGCCGCGTACCACGGGCTCGCCGCTTTCGTTGAGTACTTGCACGTCAATGTGGTACTGGCGCTTGCGCTGTTGCAGCAAGTCTTGCGCGGCGTCCTCGCCCTGGGCTTCGTAGAGCTGGGTCCACTCTTGGGCCAGGTTATTGAGACCGGGATGGCGGCTGAGAATCCAGGCGTCCTGGTTGAGCATATGCCCCAGTAGGATCGACAGCCCGGCAACCAAGGCGATGGCCAGCCAGAAACTGGCCAGGATACGCCAGAACAATGAACGCACAGGAAACCCTCAAACAGGAAAAGCCCAGCGGCGCGAACCGCTGGGCTGGGGCAGTGAAGCTAGAACATTATTGCGCTTTTTGCGGCTGCTGCGCTTTCCAGGCCTGGAATTCCTTCCACTCGGCGCGGCGTTGTTCTTCCTTCTTGACGATCTCGTCGAATTTCTTCTGCTGGTCAGGCTTGAGCACGGCACGGACGTCGGCCTGGGTTTTCTGCCTGCCGGCGGCGATTTCATCCTGCATGGCTTTCTGGTCAGCGGCCGGGAGTTTGTCCAGGTACTTTTTGACCAGGTCTTTGCGAGCGTGCCATTGGTCGCCCATCAGCTTGCCGATCTGCTGGCGTTGTTCCTTGCTCAAATCCAGCTGGCTGAACGGGCCACCTTTGCCACGCGGACCGTGTTCACCGTCAAAGCCTGGACCCCCCATCATGTGGCCTTCAGGGCCGCCCATCGGGCCTGGGCCTTCAGGCATTGCTGCCATGGCAACGGTGGGCAGGGCTGCGGCGAACATCAGGGCGATTAGGGTCTTGCGCATGGTGATTCTCCTGTCTCTATTCCGGTGAGTCCGGATGTGAGTAGATTACGGAGATCAAGGTCAGCGGCGGTCAGGTGTGGGTAAAGCTTGGGTAAAGAGGGTTTTGGTGGAAGCTGACAAAACCCTGGGGGCCGAGCAGATCAAATGTGGGATCAGCGTGTTGCTGGGCTCATAGGCTGTAGTAGTAGCCGCGGCTGCGCAACGCCACGATCCGTGGCCGGCCATCCGGGTGCGGGCCGATCTTTTTGCGCAGGTTGCTGACGTGCATGTCGAGGCTGCGATCATAGAGGGTCAGCTTGCGGCCGAGGGCGATCTGCGCCAGTTCCTGTTTATCCAGCGGTTCGCCGGGCTGGCGCAGCAAGGCTTCGAGCAGGCGGCTTTCGGAAACGGTGAGGGTGAATTCCTGATTGTCGATGCTGACCACGCCGCGCACCGGGCTGAAGCACAGGTCGCCCAGTTCCAGTTGCGTTGACACGGCGGCCGGGTGGCTGCGGCGCAACACGGCGCGCAGGCGGGCAGTCAGCTCCCGTGGGTCACACGGCTTGGCCAGGTAGTCGTCGGCGCCCAGTTCCAGGCCGAGGATACGGTCCAGCGGCTCGCCCCGGGCCGACAGCATCAGCACCGGCAGCTCCGGATGGTCGTTGCGCAATTGCTTGAGCAACTCCAGACCACTGCCATCGGGCAGCATCACGTCGAGCACCACGGCCGCCGGGGCGCTGTCGGCCAAGGCTTTGCGGGCGCTCAAACCGTCGTGGCAGGCGCGCACCTGGAAGCCTTCCTGGCTCAACCAACTGGTCAGCAGCTCGCAGAGCTCCTGGTCATCATCTATCAGTAACAGCTCGCTCATGACTCACTCAATTTAGCCATTGTCGACGGCGACGGTGCCCACCGCTGGCGAAGATCCCGCACAGCAGGGCGATCAGTGCGACGGCCCCGCCGGTGACAAACCACTGCTGTTGCTCGGTCAGCCATCGGGTCAAGGCGCCGCCCTGTGTCTCTTTGAGTTGCTGGGCCAGGCGTTGGTTCTCTTGGCGCAAGCGACTCAGCTGGGCGCTTTCACGGGCAGCATCCGTGGTTTGCAGTTGCTTGCTCAGTTCTTCACGCAGCCGCTCGCTTTCTTTCAAGCGTTGCTGCAATTCGGTGATCTGGCTGCCGGCACTCAAGGACAGGGGCGTAGAACTGCCGGTGTTTGAGGTTTCTTCAGCGTGGGCCGTAGCCCCGATCATTAACACTGCCAACAGACACAACTGACGTAAGCGCATCGGAACTCCTGATTCCACACGAATATTCAGAACGTTGTCGGCAGGTTACCCAGAATAATGAGCAATTAGGAGTGCGCCGAACCGAATTGGTTCGGCGCGACCGGGGTCAAGGCAGGACTTGCTTGAACGGTTTGATCACTACATCCGCGTAGACGCCGGCCGCCATATACGGGTCAGCCTTGGCCCAGGCTTGGGCATCGGCCAGGGACGCGAACTCGGCAACGATCAGGCTACCGGTGAAACCGGCAGCGCCCGGGTCGTTGCTGTCGATCGCCGGGTGCGGGCCGGCCAACACGATGCGGCCTTCGGCCTGCAGCACTTTCAGGCGCTCGACGTGAGCCGGGCGCACGGACAGGCGTTTTTCCAGCGAGTTGGCAACGTCGGTGGCAATGATGGCGTAGAGCATGTCAGTCCTCGGTTTTCGGCGTAGTGGGGTCGGTTTCATGCAGGTGGCGCGACAGGTAGATGCCCTGGCCCACCAGGAACAATACGGTCATGCCCAGGCTGCCGAACACCTTGAAGTCGACCCAGTAGTTCTGGAAGGTGAAGGCCACAAATAGATTGGCGCCGCCGCAGAACAGGAAAAACACGATCCAGGCCACGTTCAGGCGTGTCCACACCGGCTCCGGCAGGGTCAGGGCATGGCCCATGATCCGCTTGATCAACAGGCGATCGCCAACGAAGTGGCTACCGATGAACGCCAGGGCGAACAGCCAGTTCACCACCGGGGCTTTCCATTTAAGGAAGGTTTCGCTGTGGAAGGCCAGGGTCAGGCTGCCGAAGACCAGGCAGGCGACCAGGGTCAGCCATTGGCTTTTTTCGAGTTTGCGCTGGGAGATGAAGATGGCGCCGTAGACCACGATGGAGCTGATGATCAGCACGGCGGTGGCGCTGTAGATGCCCCCGAAGGTCAGTTCATGGCCGGCGAGATCGATGACCCTGGGGTCGAGTTTGTAAACGATGAAAAACAGCAACAGCGGGATGAAGTCGATGAATTGTTTCACAGTAAGAGCCAGAAGCTGGATGTGGCGGCATAATAACAAACATCCTTGGTAGCGAAAGCGCCACCTGACTTGAGGTTACACACTTCCGTGAATGTTGATTTGCACTGCCACAGTACGGCCTCCGATGGCGCCCTGGCGCCTGCGGTATTGGTTGCGCGTGCGTTTGAAAAAGGCGTGCGAGTCCTGTCGTTGACTGACCACGATACCCTCGAAGGCCTCGACGAGGCCCGCGAAGCCGCCCAGGCGCTGGGCATGCAACTGGTCAACGGCGTGGAATTGTCCTGCACCTGGGGCGGCGCCACCATTCATGTGCTCGGCTACGGTTTTGACCAAAAAGCCCCCGCGCTGGTGGAGGCCATCGCCCAATTGCACGATGGCCGCTGGCTGCGCTCCGAAGAAATAAGCCGCAAGCTCGGCCTCAAAGGCATGCCCAACGCCCTCGACGGCGCCCGGGCTATCCAGCAGGAACTGGGCGACAGCGGCAACGCACCGGCCCGGCCGCATTTCGCCGATTGGATGGTGCGCGAAGGGTTTGTCCGGGACCGCGCCGAAGCCTTTCGCAAATGGCTGGGCGCCGGCAAACTGGGCGACGTCAAGCAGCATTGGCCGACCTTGGACGCCACCGTCGAGACCCTGCGGGCCTCCGGGGCCTGGGTCAGCCTGGCACATCCCTGGCATTACGATTTCACCCGCAGCAAGCGTCGCAAGCTGATTGGCGACTATATTGGTGCGGGCGGCCACGCAATTGAAGTGGTCAACGGGCATCAACCCGCCGAACAGGTTGGTAGCCTGGCGATTCTTGCCCGCGAATTTGGTCTGCTGGTCAGCGCCGGCAGTGACTTTCATGGCCCAGGCGGCTGGTCCGAGATCGGCGAATATCGCCCGGTCCCGGAAGACTTGCCGCTCTTGTGGGGGCGATTCAAGCATGACCCCATTATTGCCACCGTCTGAACAGGTAGAGCACGTGAGTCAATTCTTCCAGATTCATCCGGAAAACCCTCAGCCACGCCTGATCAAACAGGCCGTGGAGATCATTCGCGCCGGTGGCGTGGTGATCTATCCAACTGATTCGTCCTACGCCATCGGTTGTCAGATCGGCGACAAAAACGCGGTTGAGCGTGTCAGACGCCTGCGTCAGCTGGACGACAAGCACAACTTTGCGCTGATCTGCAGCGACCTGTCCCAATTGGGCCTGTTCGCCAAGGTCGACACGGGCACCTTCCGCCTGCTCAAGGCCCATACGCCGGGGCCGTACACCTTTATTCTCAACGCCACCCGCGAAGTGCCGCGCCTGTTGCTGCATCCGAAGAAGCGCACCATCGGCCTGCGTGTGCCGGAACACCCGATCGCCCTGGCGCTGCTGGCCGAGTTGGGCGAGCCGCTGATGAGCGTGTCGTTGATCATGCCCGGCGCCACCGAACCGCTGGAAGACCCCTACGAGATGCGCCAACTCCTGGAAAAACACGTCGACCTGATCATCGACGGCGGTTTCGGCGGCGGCAAGGCGTCAACCGTGATCAACCTGGCCGACGGCGACCCCGAAGTGATCCGTGTCGGCTGCGGCGACCCCGCGCCGTTTATGGTCGAGGCCTGAATGTCGGCCGTGGAAACCGTCGACAGCCAGGCCGGCGCCCAGCAGGAACTGCCGTTTGCCATGGTGTATGGCCAGGCGGTCATGGAAATGCCGCTGGACCTGTACATCCCGCCGGATGCCCTGGAAGTGTTCCTTGAAGCCTTCGAAGGTCCGCTGGATTTGCTGCTGTATTTGATCCGCAAGCAGAACATCAACATCCTCGACATCCCGGTGGCGGAGATCACCCGTCAGTACATGGGCTATGTCGAGCTGATGCAGTCGGTGCGCCTGGAACTGGCCGCTGAGTACCTGGTGATGGCCGCCATGCTCGCCGAGATCAAGTCGCGCATGCTGTTGCCGCGCTCGGAGACGGTCGAGGCCGAAGAAGACGACCCGCGCGCCGAGCTGATCCGCCGCCTGCAGGAGTACGAACGCTTCAAGGCCGCCGCCGAAGGCATCGACGGCCTCAGCCGCGTGGGCCGCGATGTGGTGGTGCCCAAGCTCGATGCGCCGGAAGCCCGGGCGCGCAAGCTGTTGCCGGACGTGAGCCTGGAAGAGTTGCTGATGTCCATGGCCGAGGTGCTGCGCCATGGCGACATGTTTGAACACCACCAGGTCAGCCGCGAGGCATTGTCCACCCGCGAGCGCATGAGCGATGTGCTCGAACGCCTCAAGGGCGGCGGTTTTGTGCCGTTTGTCGAGCTGTTCACCGCCGAAGAAGGGCGCCTGGGGGTGGTGGTGACCTTTATGGCGATCCTCGAGCTGGTCAAGGAGTCCTTGGTCGAGTTGGTCCAGAATGAGCCTTTTGCGGCTATCCACGTGCGGGCGCGAGCCGAATAAAGAGCTGAATCGATGAATCTGACTGAACCCCGCGAACTGGCCCCGCTGCTGGAGGCCTTTCTTCTGGCTTCGGGTAAGCCGCAATCCCTGGAGCGCCTGTTCGAACTCTTTGAAGAGGCCGAACGCCCTGAACCGCCGGTTTTCAAGAAAGCCCTGGAGATTCTGCGCAAGTCCTGCGACGGCCGTGCCTTTGAGCTGCGCGAAGTGGCGTCGGGTTATCGCCTGCAGATCCGTGAGAAATTTTCCCCGTGGGTCGGCCGCTTGTGGGAAGAACGCCCGCAGCGTTATTCCCGGGCGATGCTGGAAACCATGGCGCTGATCGCCTATCGCCAGCCGATCACCCGTGGCGAAATCGAGGACGTGCGCGGCGTGGCCGTCAACAGCCATATCGTCAAGACGTTGCTGGAACGCGAGTGGATTCGTATCGTCGGTTACCGCGACGTGCCCGGCAAACCGGCGATGTTCGCTACCACCAAGGTGTTCCTCGACCACTTCAACCTGAAAAACCTCGACGACCTGCCACCGCTGGCCGAATTGCGCGAGATGGAAACCGAGCCGGTACTCGACTTCGACGACGCCCCGGTCCCGGCGAGCCTGCAGGAACTGGCCGACGCCTCCGCCGAACCGGAAGAGCCGAAGGACGAAACCAGTTTCCACACCTTGCTGCTGGAATTGGACGACATGGAGCAGGGCATCAAGACCGACTTCGATGATTTGCTGCGTGATGGTGCGGCAGCGCCGGACGCCCAGGAGCTGCACGTTGAGGGGGCGGCTGAAGTTGAAATTGAAATCGAGTCCGAGTCCGAGTCCGAGCCTGAGCCCGAGGAAGACATCCTCGGCGTCGCCCAAGCCCGCGAAAAACTCCTGGCGGCCGTCGCCGCCCTCGAACAGCCGCCGCTGAGCGACGAAGAAGACGAAGCCCGCGCCCTGGCCGAAGCCATCGAGGCCGAGCGCCGCCAATTCGAAGACTGACGCGGTCCAATGTGGGAGGGGAGTAAAGCATGACTTCAACCAAAGACCCCTGCATCAGCCTGTGCAAGTTCAACGCCGACATCTGCGTCGGCTGCGGCCGCAGCAAGCGTGAGATCCGCGCCTGGAAGAAGCTCGACAAAGTCGACAAGCGCACGGTGCTCGCCGAAGCCGAGCTGCGCCTGTTGGCGTTGGGTGCCACCGGTCGGCGGAAAAGCCGCTGACTCGGCACTTATCGACTAGTCTC
Organism: Pseudomonas sp. D3; assembly: GCF_029320995.1. Lineage (NCBI taxonomy): Bacteria > Pseudomonadati > Pseudomonadota > Gammaproteobacteria > Pseudomonadales > Pseudomonadaceae > Pseudomonas > Pseudomonas sp. D3. Next base: position 5,231,786 of record NZ_CP119772.1, on the reverse strand, counting down.
TGATGCGCAACGCGCGCCATGCGCGTATGATTCGCGACCCTTTGGCGATGTATTCGCCCAAAGCCCCGCTTTCAACACTCTTCAGGCCACGCCTGAATCGACCCACCGGGAGGTGCTTAAGATGAACGACAAAGACCAGAACGACAGCCAGGAAATCGGCCCTGCAGGCGAAAAACTGCAAAAGGTGCTGGCGCGTATCGGCGTGGGCTCGCGCCGCGACGTCGAAGCCTGGATCACCCAGAAGCGCATCAAGGTCAACGGCGTCGAGGCCACCCTCGGCCAGCGCGTCGACCTGCACGATGCAATCACTATTGATGGCAAGGTCATCAAGCGTGAAGAGGCCGCCGAATCGGTGCGCCGCGTGATCATGTACAACAAGCCCGATGGCGAGATTTGCACCCGTGACGACCCGGAAGGCCGTCCGACCGTGTTCGACAAGATGCCTAAGCCAAAAGAAGGCCGCTGGATCAACATCGGTCGTCTCGACATCAACACCACCGGCTTGCTGATGTTCACCACCGACGGTGAGCTGGCCAACCGCCTGATGCACCCGTCCTACGAGATGGACCGCGAATACGCCGTGCGTGTGCGTGGCGAAGTCGATGACGAGATGATTGCGCGCCTCAAGGCCGGCGTCGTGCTGGAAGATGGCCCGGCGAAGTTCACCGACATCAAGCAGGCTCCAGGCGGCGAAGGGTTCAACCACTGGTATCACTGCGTGGTGATGGAAGGCCGTAACCGCGAAGTACGTCGCCTGTGGGAATCCCAGGGCCTGGTGGTCAGCCGCCTGAAACGCGTGCGTTTCGGCCCGGTGTTCTTGAACTCCGACCTGCCGATGGGCCGCTGGCGCGAAATGAGCCAGTACGAAGTCGACATCCTCAGTGCCGAAGTGGGCCTGACGCCAGTCGCGATGCCGCAGATGAACGCCAAGAGCAAAGACAAGCTCGACCGTATGCAGCGTAAATCGTCGCGTCCGGTTGCGCGTACCGAGCGCGTCGCTCGCACCCTGCGCCCGGCGCTGAATGCACCGGCTACCGGCGGGCGTATTTCCCGTGAGCCGCACATTGAAGGTGAGCGTCGTCCAACGGCGCCATCGCGTCAGGAAGGCGAACGTGCGCCACGCACGCCGCGTCCTGCCGGCCGTGGTGAAGCGCCAAGCGGCGGTCGCGGTAATCGCGGTGAAGCCGGTCGCGGTGAGCCCGCAGGTCGTCCGGCAGACAACGCTAGCACCAAGCGCCCAGCCAAGCCCGCGCCGAAAAAGCGCCCAGGCTTGAAACTGGTGGCGGACGAGCCGTCGGGCAAGCGCCGTGGCGCACCGGCCGGTTCTGGCCAGCGTCCGGGTTTTGGTCGCAAGAAGCCGCAGTGATGTAAGCGCTGCATAAAAACGCCAACCCTCGGGTTGGCGTTTTTTTTGGATCTGCATTTGCAATGCAATCAACGGTGGGAGGGGCGGTGGATTTGATCAGAACGCAAAGGTGCCATCGAACACCGGCTTGTCATCCAGCGCCAACACCCCACTGGCGAAGATCAAATCCAGGTGATGGCTGCCTTTCTGCCCGCCACCCAACCCAAGGTGCAAGCCGCAGTGGCGTTCTTCGAACCCGGCGTTGCGCGCATACAGATCCTTGACCCCTTCATTGGTACCGATCCCCAGTTCCTCCACGCGGCGGTTCGATGGGTTGGCGTTCAGGTACTTGTTGAAGTCGTCCACCAGCCCGGGGATGTCACTGGCGACGCTGCAGATGGTCGAGTTTTCGATCCACAGCTCCAGCGGTGATTGCAGCACGCCATATTTGCGCGCGAAGGGGATGGTGCTGAGGAAGGTGCCGACAAACCGTACCTGACCATTGATGGCCTCGCTGTGGGTGGCGATCTCGCCGGGGGCCAGGTCATGGTTGCCGATGCCGTTGATATTGGTCCACTTCTTGATGCTGTTCAGCGGCGCTTGCAGGCGTGAGCCGTGCCGGTCGGTGAAGCTCAGCAGCGTGGCCTGGGACATGCGCCGGATCAGCGTGGCGTTGAGGTCGGCGATGCGTTGTGGCTCGACGCTGAAGGTGTCGTAGAAATAGTCGCCGTAGTCCTTGAACAGCAGGGATTTCTTCCAGTGCTCGGCCATTACGCCGTGCAAGGCGTGGATAAAGTCCGGGCCTTCGGCGCGGGGGTTGGGCAGGGTCGAGGCGTCGTAGAAAAACAGGTACAGGTCGCAGGTGTCGATGGCCTCGGCCAGGGTGGCGCTGGGGGCCAGGTCCAGGCGCTGCACCTGGAGGTTGAAGCGCGCGGCACTGCTGTGGGTGATCGCCTGGGCAATGGCCTCGTAGCGTTCGGTATGGCCCAACAGCACGGTCGGACAGCTCAAGCCGCTGAGGGCCGGGTGGTGGGCGAGGTAGTAGAGAAAGTGTTCGACGGCGCGGGCCTTGTCCATGACGAGTGTCCTTCTGTGCCTTGGGTAAGGGGGCAGGTGCAGCGCACTGCACCTGCCGGATGCCAGCCGGGGGTTAGAAAGGCCACATCGCCGTGCCAAAGGGCACGACGGCATCGGCTTGCATCATTTCAACGGCGGCCTCATGGGTCGGCGCTTCAAACCAATCGTCGAGTTGCAGTTCGGTTTCCAGGTCGTTTTCCAGTGCTTGCATGGTGTATCTCCTAGAGGACGTTGTTTGAGAACGGCTTGCCCGCGGGCTTCGCTGGGCAAGTGAAAGAACCTAGGTGAGAGTGTTTCGGAATGCAAAAAATTTATTGACACGGTCTCATTTGGATTTTTTGTTCTGTTTTTAGTGCGCGATTTTTTCCCCATGCAAAACAGCGCACTGCGGCTGGCGACTGCTCGGATATTTCCTACCGCCAATTATTTGTGAACTGACAGATACAGGCTGGGTGTAACGCAAGTTTTCCACGATGTAACGATTAATTTACGTGAAAGGCGCACGGTATCGGGCCGGCGCAGCGCTGTAAGGAATAGCTGACAGATTGTCGCGGTTGCTCGCCAGGGCCGTCCGCAAGCGGTCGAGCGGTGTACAATGCGCCGCGTTTTACTGTGACCCCCTTGCGTAACCACGCAAAAGGCCAAGACCTCAGGGTTTATCCACCCTGATCACTCCGCCTGGCCACGAGCCAGACGGGTTCGATTTCGTCACAGATAAAAACAAACAGGTGACGCATGACCGTTAGAACGACGCTGTATTCCTGGTGCCTGCGCTGGGGTTTGAGCGGCGCTGCTTGAGTCGCACATCAAGGCAGCAACCTGCATTCAACATTATCAAACCTTGCGTGAGAGCCTTTTCATGAGTGGACCCGATTCCTCTTCAGGCGAACTGAAACGTGGCCTGAAAAACCGTCATATCCAGTTGATCGCCCTCGGTGGTGCCATCGGCACCGGCCTGTTCCTGGGCTCGGCCGGGGTGCTCAAGTCTGCCGGCCCGTCGATGATCCTGGGCTATGCCCTCTGCGGCTTCATTGCCTTCATGATCATGCGCCAGCTTGGCGAAATGATCGTCGAAGAGCCGGTGGCCGGTTCCTTCAGTCACTTTGCCCACAAATACTGGGGCGGTTTCGCTGGCTTCTTGTCGGGCTGGAACTGCTGGATTCTGTACATCCTGGTGGGCATGTCGGAGCTGACGGCTGTCGGTAAATACGTGCATTACTGGTGGCCGGAGATCCCGACCTGGGTGTCGGCAGCGGCGTTTTTCGTGTTGATCAACCTGATCAACCTGGCCAACGTCAAAGTCTTCGGCGAGGCTGAGTTCTGGTTTGCCATCATCAAGGTGGTGGCCATCGTCGGCATGATCGCCCTGGGCAGCTACCTGCTGGTCAGCGGCAGCGGCGGCCCGCAAGCCTCGGTGAGCAACCTGTGGGCACACGGCGGCTTCTTCCCCCACGGCGTGGGCGGGTTGGTGATGGCCATGGCGCTCATCATGTTCTCCTTCGGCGGCCTGGAAATGCTTGGCTTTACGGCGGCCGAAGCCGACCAGCCACGCACCGTGATCCCCAAGGCGATCAACCAGGTGATCTACCGCATCCTGATTTTCTACATCGGCGCCCTGGTAGTGCTGTTGTCGCTGACACCGTGGGACAGCCTGTTGGTCTCCCTCAACGCATCCGGAGATGCCTACAGCGGTAGCCCGTTCGTGCAGGTGTTCTCGATGCTCGGCAGCAACACCGCCGCGCATATCCTCAACTTTGTGGTACTGACCGCCGCGCTGTCGGTGTACAACAGCGGCACCTACTGCAACAGCCGCATGCTGCTGGGCATGGCCGAGCAGGGCGACGCGCCGCGGGCGTTGGCGAAGATCGACAAGCGCGGCGTGCCGGTGCGTTCGATCCTCGCCTCGGCGGCGATCACCCTGGTGGCGGTGCTGATGAATTACCTGATCCCGCAACATGCGCTGGAGCTGTTGATGTCGCTGGTGGTGGCCACGCTGGTGATCAACTGGGCGATGATCAGCTTCTCCCACTTCAAGTTCCGCCAGCACATGAACCGCACCGGCCAGGTGCCGTTGTTCAAGGCGCTGTGGTATCCGTATGGCAACTACGTCTGTCTGGCGTTCGTGGCGTTTATCCTGGTGATTATGTTGATGATTCCGGGGATTCAGGTCTCGGTGTATGCGATCCCGGTGTGGGTGGCGTTCATGGGGCTGTGTTACTGGATCAAGAACAAGCGCAGTGCGGATCAGCGCCCGGCGACGGTAATGCCGGCGGTGGAATGACCGTTCGATGCTGTCGAGCAAACCCGGCCCTGTGCCGGGTTTGTTGTTTGAAGGGATGGGCGGGGCGCATTCGCGTATCCTTGGGCTCCCCTTAGAGGAACCCGTTGCTCATGCTGGTGATTTCCAACAACGTGCACCTGCCCGACGCCGAGATCGAGCTGACCGCCATTCGCGCCCAGGGCGCCGGCGGGCAGAACGTCAACAAGGTGTCGAGCGCGGTGCATCTGCGCTTTGATATTCCGGCCTCGTCGTTGCCGGAATTCTACAAGGAACGTTTGCTGGCGCTGCGCGACAGTCGGATTACCAGCGACGGTGTGCTGGTGCTCAAGGCCCAGCAATACCGCACCCAGGAACAGAACCGCGCCGATGCGCTGGAACGCTTGGTGGAGTTGATCCTCAGCGCCACCAAGGTGGAGAAGAAACGCCGCCCGACCAAACCGACCCTGGGTTCGAAGAAACGCCGCCTGGAGTCCAAGACCAAGCGCGGCAGCATCAAGGCCGGGCGCGGCAAAGTCGACTTCTAGGCGTCGCGCGCCTTGCGGGCCATGGGCGCTTGCCGGTACAGGTAGACACTCAGCAGCAACCCGCCCAAGGCGGCGAGGGCGGCGAACAGGAAAATCGACGCAAAGCCAAAGCCGGCCGCCACGGCCCCGGCCAGCGGGCCGGTGATCCCCAGCGACAAGTCGATAAACAGCGAGTACGCACCCACCGCTGAACCCCGGCTGGATGCAGGCACCAGATTGACCGCCTCAACCCCCAGCGCCGGAAACACCAGGGAAAAGCCAAAGCCGCTCAACGCCGCGCCCGCCAGTGCCAACTGGGCATCCGGCGCCAGCCACAGCAACAGCAGGCCAAGCACCTCCACCGACAGGCAGGCAATCGCCACGCGAAAGCCGCCGATGCGGTTGATCAAATTGCCAAACAACAGGCGCGCGCCGATAAAACTGGCGCCGAACAGGCTCAGTGCCCACACCGCGTTATCCCAATGCTGGGTGGTGTAGTACAGAGTGATGAAGGTGGCGATGGTGCCAAAACCGATGGAGCCCAGCGCCAGTGCGCAACCATGGGGCAATACCCGGCCCAGCACGTTCATGAAGGGCAGGCGCACCCCTGCAACAATCGGTGCCGGCTCTTTACGCCAAGCCAGCAGCAGGCCCACCGCCGACAGCAGCAGGATACTCACGCCCATGCTCCACAAACCGAGGTGACTGACCAGCAGCACCCCCAACGGCGCGCCGACTGCCAGGGCGCCGTAGCTGGCGATGCCGTTCCACGAAATGACCTTCGCCGTATTCGCCGCACCCACCCGGCCAATGCCCCAGCCGATGGCGCCCGAACCCACCAGGCTTTCAGCACTGCCCAGCACCAGGCGACCGATGAGCAGGCTGCCCAGGCTCAGCGCCGGCAGGCTGGAAAACCACGCCGCGAGCAACATGAACACCCCACTCAGGCCGCAGCCCGCCAGGCCGATCAGCACAGCGCGCTTGCTACCCAGATTATCGATGATGCGCCCGGCATACGGGCGGCTCAGCAGGGTGGCCAGGTATTGCACACTGATCACCAGCCCGGCGATCACCGCGCCAAAGCCCAGTTCACTGTGGACATAGCCCGGCAACACGGCCAGGGGAATGCCGATATTCAGGTAGCCGATAAAGGTGAACAGCACGATGGAAACAACTTGCAGCGTGACCGCCATGGGGCGCTGGGTATCTGGCATGGGAAGGGTCCATTGTCGCAGCAGGTAAAGATAGGCTGCTAATGATACCGATGCTTTGGCCCGCGCAGGGCAGTAAAAAGTCAAAGCGCCACTCTAAACGGCGTCAGGACCGGGCGGGCGCGAGCATTTGCGTGGTGACCAGGGCGGCCAAGGCGTTTTCCTGGGTGCCGAAGCGCTTGAGCAGGAGGGCTTGTTTGTCCGCGCTGAGACGGTTCCAAACGTCGACCATCTGCAGGGCAGTGTCGAGTACGGCGGTGTCGGGGCGATCGGGGTGCTTATCGGTCATGGCGGGTATCTCGGGAAATTCAGGCAGTGTGGAAAGCGCTCAAAGCTGCGCTTTCCACACGGTCTGGTACAGCGTCAGTCCTGGCTTTTGCGGTCGACTGGTTTTGCTTCTTTGGCCTCAGGCTGCTTGGCGCTGGCCTGCTGCGGTGTTGGCTGCTCAGTTGGGTGCAGGCTTGGGAAGGGGAGATTAGGTATCTCGTGCATCGTCGTCGCTCCTCGCAAAGTCTGTTTTTTTCAATCGCAGGTGATTCCGCGCTCTCAAAAAGCCTTGGCAGGATACAGCACTGTAAATGACAAAAAGACTTTTATATCGACGAATGGACAAACCTTCAGCGTTCAAGCGCAAGTGACAAGACGTCACACCGCTAGAACGGCACCTTCCCCAGGATCATGTCGCGGTACATCACGAAATCTCCCAGCAGGCTGTAGAACGGATGTTGGAAGGTTGCCGGGCGGTTCTTTTCGAAGAAGAAGTGACCCACCCAGGCGAAGCCGTAGCCGGCGATGGGCACCGCGAGCAGCAGGCCGACGGCGCCTTTGCCCAGGGCATACGCCAAAAGCCCAATCACCAGCGTGGTGCCGATAAAGTGCAGGCGTCGGCAGGTGCTGTTGCCATGTTCCTTCAGGTAGTACGGGTAAAACTCGGCGAAGCTGTTGAATCGCTTGATGTTTTCCACGGTGGCGGGCCCTTTGATTGTTATGCCGTCGAACACTTGTTCGGCGGGGAGCTTATTTGAGTCTAGAGTGATCAGTGGTAACAGCCAGTGACATTAGATGCCACTTTAGTATCCTTGGCTTTCTGGCTGCTGTTTCAGCCTGCTTTATTAAGAAGACGCCATGAGCGAACGAACAACTTCTGCAAGCTGGGTGATGGGGATAGTCAAGTCACTGGAAATGGACGGTCTGGATTGCCAGGTGTTGTTCAAACAACTGGGCCTGGACTATGCCGCCCTCGACGACCCCGATGCCCGTTTTCCGCAAGACTCCATGACTCGGCTCTGGCAGCGCGCCGTGGAACTGTCGGGCAACCCCGCGATTGGCCTGAACATGGGCAAAGTGGTGCGCCCGGCATCGTTTCATGTGGCCGGTTATGCGCTGATGTCCAGCAACACATTGGCGGAAGGTTTTATGCGGCTGGTGCGCTACCAGCGGATCATCGCCGAAAGCGCTGACCTGAGTTTCCGACTATTACCCGAAGGCTATGCGCTGATTCTGACGGTGCATGGCGATCACCTGCCGCCCACCCGACAGAGCGCCGAAGCCTCGCTGGCCTGTGCGCTGGCGCTGTGTGGTTGGTTGACCGGGCGTACCCTGCATCCGCGTAAGGTGCTGCTGCAAGGTGAGCAACCCGTCGACCTCGCGCCCTACAAACATGCGTTTCATGCGCCGTTGGAATTCAATGCGGTGTATGACGCACTGATTTTCGAGCGCGCCGATATGGATGCGCCGCTGCCCACGGCCAACGAGGCGATGGCGCTGCTGCACGATCGGTTTGCCGGTGAATACCTGGCGCGCTTCTCCGAAAACCGTGTGACGCACAAGGCGCGGCAGGTGCTGTGCCGCCTGTTGCCCCAAGGCGAACCCAAGCGTGAAGTGGTGGCCCAGACCCTGCACCTGTCTCAGCGCACCTTGCAGCGGCGTCTGCAGGAAGAGGGCACCAGTTTCCAGACGCTGCTGGACGACACCCGTCGCGAACTGGCCGAGCAATACCTGGCGCAGCCGGGCATGAGCCTGCTGGAGATCGCCTACCTGTTGGGCTTTGCCGACCCGAGCAACTTCTTCCGCGCCTTCCGCCGCTGGTTCGATGCCACGCCCGGCGAGTACCGCGCGCGGTTGCTGGAGGTGTCGACGGTCAGTGACGCCAGAACGCCGGGATGCACAGAACAAAGACTGTAATGATTTCCAGCCGGCCCAGCAGCATGCCCAGCGACAGAATCCACTTGGCCGCATCCGGCAGGCTGGCGAAGTTGCCGGCCGGGCCGATGGTTTCGCCCAGGCCCGGGCCGACACCGGAGACCGTGCTGGCGGCGCCGGTCAGCGCGGTCATCCAGTCCAGGCCGAGCAGCGACAAGGCCAGGGCGATCATGCTGATGGTGATGGCGAAGAAAAAAGAGAACGTCAGGATCGAGCGCACGATCTCTTCGTCGAGGCGGTGGCCGTTGTACTTCTGCTTGATCACCGCGCGCGGGTGAATCAGTTGGTTCAAGTTGGCCTTGAGCAGGATATAGGCGACCTGGAAGCGGAAGATCTTGATCCCGCCGGCCGTTGAACCCGAGCAACCGCCGATAAAGCCCAGGTAGAAAAACAGCATCAGTGAGAAGTTGCCCCACAGGCTGTAGTCCCCAAGTGCAAAACCGGTCGTCGTCACCACCGACGTCACGTTCAGCGCCACATGGCGCAGCGCATCCAGCCAATGCAGGTTGGTGGTCCACCAATACCAGGTGCCGAGTACCAGCCAGGTCACCACCAGCAACGCGAGCAAACCCTGCACCTGCTGATCCTTGATCAACGCCCGACGGTTGCCACGCAAGGTGGCGACATACAGGGTGAACGGCAGGCTGCCGAGGATCATCACCACCACCGCCACCCAATGCACCGCCGGTTGTTTCCAGTGCGCCAGGGACTCATCGGACGTGGAAAACCCACCGGTGGAAATCGCCGACATCGCATGGTTGATCGCATCGAACAAGCCCATCCCGGCCCACCAGAACGCCAGGCTGCCGAGGATGGTGATGCCCACATACGCCGCCACGATCAGCCGCGCCACCATGTGCGAGCGCGGCATGACCTTTTCCGAACGATCCGAGGACTCGGTCTGGAACAGGCGCATGCCACCAATACGCAGCAGCGGCAGGATCGCCACCGCCATGCCGATAAAACCGATACCGCCGAGCCAGTGCAGCAGCGAACGCCATATCAGAATACCCGGCGACATGCTGTCCAGCCCGCTCAACACCGTGGAACCGGTGGCGGTGATGCCAGACATGCTTTCAAAAAACGAGTCGGTGTAGCTGATGTTCTGGGTCAGGAAAAACGGCAGCGCGGCGAAGATGCACACCACCACCCAACTGCTCACCGTCAGCAGGTACATGTCCCGGGGGCGCAGGTGGATATGTTCCGGGCGACCCGGAATCACCAGGGCCAGGCCGGCGATAAAGGTAATCAGGCTGGCCCACAGGAACGACGGCAGGTCGCTGGTGCGTTCGAAGAGCACCAGGATGGCCATCGGCACGACCATGGCGATCGCGAGGGTGATCAGGAAGATGCCGATGATGAAACCAATGATGCGAAGGGTCGGCAACGCCATGAAGTCTGCTCGGGTGACAGGGGAAAGGCGCCATTCTACCTGGGGTGCAGGGCATGTAAACCGTGGCCGCCGATCGACGGCGTGTGCGTCGGCGCGTAGCTATGTAGCGCATGGCTGAAGGGGGGCGCAGGCACGATGGGCCGCTACGTTTCCTATTCGAGAGGCCACCATGCCGTCTGATTCATTCTTACCTGCACCGCTGACTGTCAAAGACACACCGCTACAGGTCGCGTTGCGCGAACAGTTAATGGCGCTCAATCGCCAGCTCGCTGAGCAGTTTCAGTCGCCACCGACGTTCCATTCATGTGTGCAGCATGCGTTCGAGCAAGCGTTCCCGACCTTGACGCCCAGCCTCGATGTGCGTCACGGCTTCATCCGACTGCCCGAGGCAACCATCCCTCCCACGACGTCAGAGGCGCAGCCTTCCACCGATGCCGAGTTGCTGCCCACGCTGTTCGATGCGGTGGTGCAACGTATCGTGGCTAACCAGCCATCGACATATGCGAGTCGCATGGCGACCCTGTTCCGGCTACCGGCGACTGGCGAAGCCCTGTTGCCCTTGAGCGGCATCACCCCGGCCGGGCTGGATAAGTTCCTCGACCGCCTGGCCGGTGGGCTGGGCACTGATTACAGCGCCTTTGTGCAAGCCTACTGGACGCGCGCGCGCAGCCTGACCGATGCGCGCACGCAGAAACAATGGTGGGTGCAAACCCGTATCGAACTGTTGAAAACCGAAGTGGCGCTGCTCGCGTCTGACCGCTTGCTCAGCCCCGCCGACCAGGACCTGTTCGACCTGGTGCTGCGTCACCCGGACGCCCAGGCACGACAGGCACTGCGCACTGACCGGCCGTGTGTCTATGGGGTTGCCCTCAAGGGGGCAATCGGCGCTGCGGATCTGACCTTGCGCGGGGCTTTTATGCTGACGTCCCGGGACCCGGAACACGCCGTGGTGAGGGCGCAGGGGGCGGTCAAACCGGTCCGGGTGCGGCCTGTCGAGCCGAGCATGAACGTTGGCACGGTGTTGCTGTTTCTACCGGACTACGGCCTTGAGGCATTTGATTCCCTGGCCAGCCTGGATCGGGAGCTGCACCGGCGCTTGAACCACCCCGTCGAATTTGCCGCCGTGCTAGATGGACTGGCTGCGGCGGACCAGGCGCAAGGCTTGGCGCGGCATCGGCAGATGAAGAACGCGGGGCAGGTGGTCTACCACGAACAGCTCGATTCGCCGTTCGACGAGAGTGTCGAGTCGCAATGCAGGTTGCTGTTGGATAACTTCACTTCAACCCTTACCCGCTACCAGTCGCTGGGTGAACACGCCGAGATGACTGAGTTACCGCAGGTGTTGGACCGGGTGACAGACCCTGGCCGCCTCTTCAGTGCGCGCGGGGTGTTGTTGGGCCGTGAAATCAAGCGCGGGCAGGCGCACATCAGGACGTTTCTCCATGATGCGTCCCCCGACGATAAAGACGCATGGCGGGTCGCGATAGCGGACTACTGGGACCTGTTGTCGAGCCTGCCGGATGCCGAGGGGCTGCCATCGCTTGCGCAATTCAGCGATAAATCGGCCTTGCTGGCCTACGCCAATGCACAGTTGCGCATCCGCCTCAAAGCGGACTATGCGCTGGACATTGACCCAGACGATGTCCTCGTCCATACCAAAGAGCCCTACATTCCTGCGACGATTGTCGTCCCGGGCGCGCCTGCTCCCGCGCCCCGCGAGCCCGGTACGCCGTTGTTTCAGCCTCGAAGCCGCACGCTGACCGCGCTGTCTCTGGAGAATGTCGGCGGGCTGGACTTTAACTTCACGCACTTTTCCAGGCTCAGTGAAAACACCCGCAAAAAGCCTGACGAGGCCTTGCTCCCTGAAGATCTAGAGCCTGCCCCAGTCTACGACGGGCTGACCCTGCAACAGGTCAAGGATCTGGTGCGCACGGTCAACGTCGGACAAGGTTATGAGAGCTTTCTGAAGGACCGTCTCATCACATCGCCGAGTGCTCTGGCGCTGAAACACACCTACGGCCAGGTCATGCTGCGGCAACTGCGACTCGACGCCATCGAGGCCAAGATCAACGGCGATTTTCTGCCGGACCGCCTGGCCCGAGGGTTCAATTGGGTGCGGGCGGTGCTCGACGCTCCCGTCGACAGTGATCGGCGCGAGTACGTCGAAGGGCACCGGATTCTTGTGCAGCACTTGAAACTGCGCGGTCAGCGCGTGCGCGGGGTATTGCTGTTCGGCACGGCTGCGGTCGGGGTCGGCTCGATCGTGGTGTACACCCCTCAGGCGCCGGACGGTCGCGTTTTCCATGAGTACGCCAAAGACCGTTTGATCAGTGACTTCATCATGAACAGCAGTTGGCGCGACTACTTGCTGGCGCGCGTGGAGCGGGTGTTTGAGCCTCAGGTCCGGGCGGTGCTCCGGGGGCGCGGCGACGTGTCGATGGTGAGCATGAGCCGGATTGCCAACAATATCTTCGAGGATGCTTATGAGGTCGAAGCGAACTTCGCGATCAACGACGCCGGGGCGCAATCGAAGAGCACCCAGCAAGTCAATGTCGAAACCGGCCTGAACGTGGCCACGGTGGCCTTCGACGTCCTGTCCATGGTGCTGCCGGTCAAGATCATGTTGCCGATCGGCTTGGCGCGCAGCCTGTTCTCGGTGTTCAACGCCGTCGAGGCGCTGGATCTTGGCGACCGCGCCGGTGCTGCGCAGTATTTCGTGCGGTCGATGGGTGAGTTGGTCGGTGCGCTGGTGGACGGCGCGGTCGGGGCCCGCGCCCCGGCGGTGAGCGCCAGGCCCCGCGTGTTGCCGGCGGAGCTGGCGCTGGGGAAAAAGCCCGAGGGCGTGGTGCCGTTGGCCGGATGGGAAGGCAAGGGCGTGCATCACACCGCCTCGAACGCCGCAGGTGCCCAGCGCTACTTCCTCAATGACGGCGGGCGTTGGTATTCGATCCTTGATGACGGCGACAAAGCCGCCTGGCGCCTCAGGGATGCGCGCAAGCTGACGCAATATCACTACTCGCCGCTTCGGCAAAATGCGTCGGGGCAGTGGGAAATCGGTTCCCATCCGGTAGGCGGACTCAAGGGCGGCAACGCGCCGGAGCGCGCCCTCAGGGATCTCTACCCGCGCCTGGATGACGTCCAGGCCAGGCGAGTGTTTGAGTCGTTCAACTTCCCGGCGGGGCGTGAAATCGAATATCGACTGGCCCTGGTCGAAAACCTGCGACTGAGGCTCTCCACGGCGGCCTTTGAGCCCTATCTGAACGTGCCGGTCCTGCGCTTTCAGTGGCGTCTGGACGGGATCGATCTACCGGACGTGCCCGCTGTGATTACACGGCGGCCATCGCCTGTCGAACCACCACCGCCGCCGTCACGCGCCCTTGCCCCGGCTCCTGAGGTGACGACCGTGCGTGCCCCAAACGAACAATTCATCGAATGGGGCAGAACCCTCGACCCGGCCGAGCTTGAGGTGGTGGATGCGACACGGGGCATCTATCGGCGGGTTGCAGGCGATCCGCAGTGGCTGGGCCAGGAGTACATCGAGATGGATCGGCGCTATTTCGCAATTTTGCCCAGGGACGCCGCGATGCCCAATAAAGTCTTCATTCGTGATCCTGCGCAACCGGCCAGGTACTTCATAGACTTGGAAAACCTGGTGCGCTCCGGCATCTACAATCAGCCCCGGCAGGCGAGGTTTGCCAGCGGTGACGGGCTGTGGGTCATTGCCAGTGGCGTGGCCTTGAAAAAGCCGATCACGGTCTATGTCCGCGAGGCGTTTGCGCTGTTGACCACCCGCTGCCAGGTGGAGCTTGCCCAGATCCTGTTCAATCGGGCCAACCCGGGGGGGCTGACCCAATTGGGCCAGCGTTCGCTGATACGTACCTTGCGGGACTGGCAGTTATGGCTGCCCACGGCGCAAGCGCGACTGGCCGATCCGTTTTCGTTACTTCCACCCGCCCGCACACTCAGCGACGGCAATTGGCAGCTACCGAACGCGCCGGGGCATTATCGCCGTCTGGACTTTCGTCCGGAGCCCGTTGCAGTGCCGCTGTTCAACGCGCTCCCGCCTGGCGCCGACAGCCGCTTGAGAACCTTGATGAGTGAGGTGGTAACCCGCTGTCGCTACGGCGTCCTGGGCGGTTATGACTTTCCCGGAGAGTTGCTGTTCAGGCGCCCTGGCGATGTCAGGCTGTACTGGCTGAGACTGCGCCGCGTGGTCGGGGATCGAATCGCCACAGATGTCCAGGTTGCGCCCTACAAGAGCTTGATGGATGAGCCGACGCGCAGACTGGTCACGCAGGCTGAGGTCAGTCATAACCTGGTGCCGCTGATGGGCGGCATTCAATTGACGACGCCCGCCGCGTCACCGCAGATTTTTATCATTCGGGTGTGATGCCTTCGACTGCCGATGTAAAAAAAATGCCCCGAGCAGGTCGGGGCATTCTTAATGGCGCTTAGGTGTCAGCCGTGATCAGAACTCGTGATCAGCGTTATCCGGGTTCAGGTCGCTGATCCCCAGCTTGCCCGCAGCCGCTTCGATCGAGCCGGTCTGCTTGACCAGTGCGGCGATGGCATCGCGCACGATCTGGTTGCCCGCGTCGTTACCCGCGGCGATCAACTGGTCGTAGTGCTCACCCTTGTTGGCGTGGTCAACCATGACCTGGAGCTTCGCTTCGGTCGCCGCCAGGTCCGCTTTCAACGCGGCGTCGGCAGCCGGGTCGGCCTTGGCCACCAGGGACGACAGGCTGGCGCCGGTCATTTTGCTGCCGTCAGCGCGGGTGTATTCGCCCAGGTAGACGTTGCGGATGCCCTTGGCGTCGTAGAAGTGCGAGTTATGGGTGTTGTCGCTGAAGCAATCCTGCTCGTCTTCCGGCGAGTTGGCTTCCAGGGAAACCTTCATGCGCTCACCGGCCAATTCGCCGAGGGACAGGCTGCCCATGCCGAACAGCATTTTGCGCAGGCCATCGGTGGCCGGTTCGGCCTCCAGGGTGGCGCGGTAGTTGTCTTCGACGTTGGGCTTCCAGTTGCCGACCATTTCTTCCAGGTCGCTGACCAGCAATTGGGTCACGGCGCGCAGATACGTGCGGCGGCGCTCGTTGTGGCCGCCGGTTGCACCGTCACCGGTCAGGTAGTCCGACGCAGGACGGTTGCCGGCGCCCGGGCCGGTGCCGTTCAGGTCCTGGCCCCACAGCAGGAACTCGATGGCGTGGTAGCCGGTGGCGACGTTGGCTTCGGAACCGCCCAGCTCATTGAGGCTGGCGAGTTTTTCCGGGGTGATGTCCTTGACGTCGACCTTGTCTTCGCCGACCTGGATCTCGGTGTTGGCGATGATGTTGGCCGTGGCGCCTGGGTTACCCAAGGCGTGCTCGTAGGATTTGTCGGTGTAGTCGATCAGGCCTTCGTCCAGGGGCCAGGCGTTCACTTGGCCTTCCCAGTCGTCGATGATGGTGTTGCCGAAGCGGAACACTTCGCTCTGCAGGTACGGCACGCGGGCGGCGACCCAGGCGGTGCGGGCGGCTTTGAGGGTCTCGTCGTTCGGATTGGCGAGGAAGGTGTCGACCGCAGTTTGCAGGGTTTTCGCCGTGGATTCGGCATCGCTGTACACCGCAAACACCATGTCAGCGTAATGCGCGACCACGGCCTTCGCGGCGGCTTCGTCGACCTGACCGGCGGAAGTGGCAGCCGCTGGCGCGGCAGTGCTGGTGGCCGGGGTCGGCGCCTGGGGCGCGGCGGCCTTGTCTTTACCTTCGCCGCAACCGGCGAGAGAAATGGCAATGGCCAACAGACTGGCGGTGGCCAGGGGCATACGAATCATGGTGAACATCCTGCTTCGGTTGTTGATGGGGCGCGTGGGCGCGCGCAAAACTGCAACATAATGCGAAGGATTTGCATTCTGTGTAAAGGGGTAATGCGCGGTAAATATGAAGTCTCGTTTTATCGTTTCAGAGAATCGCCGCGTTATTGCGCTCGGCCTGCTTCAAATACGCCGCCAATTCCCGAGCCTGCAACGGTTTGCTGTAGTGGTAGCCCTGACCCTCGTGGCATCCCTCGGAGATGATGTAAGCCTCCTGTTCTGCGGTTTCCACACCTTCGGCGATCACCTGCATGCCCAGGCTTTTACCCAATTGGATAATCGCCCGCACGATGGTGGCGTCGTCGTCATCATCGAGTAGGTCCTGCACGAAGCTCTTGTCGATCTTGATCTTGTCCAGCGGCAGGCTTTTCAGATAGCTCAGCGATGAATAACCGGTGCCGAAGTCATCGATGGCGATCAGCGCCCCGGAGCGGCGCAGGCTCAGCAGGTGTTGCGCGGCGGTGCTGATGTCTTCCATCAGGCCGGTCTCGGTCACTTCCAGTTCCAGGCTGCGCGGCGGCAAGCGATAGATCTGCATCAGGTTATTCACCACCCGCGGCAATTCGGTGTGGTGCAGTTGCACGGTGGACAGGTTGACGGCCATGCGCAAGTCGGTGAAGCCCTGGTCATGCCATTCGCGCAATTGGCGGCAGGCCTGGTCGAGCACCCATTCACCAATCGCAATGATGGTGCCGTTCTGCTCCGCCAGGGGGATAAACAAGTCCGGCGGTACCAGGCCGTGTTCCGGGTGCTGCCAACGAATCAGCGCCTCGACGCCGACCACGCGGTGGTCGCGGTAGCTGATCTGCGGCTGGTACACCAGGTAAAACTGGTTGCGGCTCAAGGCGTCGCGTAGGTCTTTTTCCAGTTCGCGGCGTCGGCGCATTTCGCTGTCGACGCTGGCGATATAGAACTGGTAACGGTTGCGCGAGCGGCTCTTGGCCAGCGTCATGGTCTGTTCGGCTTTTTGCAGCAGTTTTTCGGTGCTGTCGCCGTCTTCCGGGAACAAGGTAATGCCGATGGTGGCGCGCAGGCGAATCTGCTCACTGTCGAGGGCAAACTCCGCTTCCAGGTCATCGAGGATGCTTTGCGCCAGCTCGGCGGCTTCGTAGGGCTGGTCGATATCGGCCTGCACCAGGGCGAACTGGTCGCCGCCGAGGCGGGCGAGGGCGCCGAGGCGGCCACTGTGGGCGCGCAGGCGATCAGCCAGGGCCAGCAGCAGTTTGTCACCGGCCTGGTAGGTGAACTGCTCGTTGACGCTTTTGAAGTCATCCAGGCCCACGCACAACACTGCCACGCGACGTTGCCGGCGGCCGGCGTCGATCAGGATCTTGTCCAGTTGCTCCTGCAGTTTCTGGCGGTTCGGCAGGCCGGTGAGAAAATCGTACTGGGCCATGCGCAGCAGGCTGGATTCAGCTTTGTGGCGCAGATGGGTGTTGCGTTCGATGGATTCGAGCAACTGGTTGGCCGTGTTGATCCACAGCCCCAGCTCATTGCGCTCGTGGCCCTTGATCTGGGGGATCTTGTGCTCGCTGGGGCGGTCGGGGTTGATCGACGTCAGGTGCTCGATAATCCGCGACAGCGGCTTGGTCAGCAGCCAGTGATACACCAGGTACAGCACCAGGCCCATGGCCAATGCGCGCAGCACGCCGGAAATAAAGATGATCACCGAGCTGACAATAAAACTCTTGCCGTAGGTGGCCGTGTCGAGGGTGATGCTCAGGTCGCCGTAATACTCGCTATAGGGGCCTTTGCCGACCAGGGCGGTGGTGAACGTGCGTTCCTGGCCGAGAATCAGGTCGGTCAACCAGCGGCTGGAGGATTGCTGCAAGGCGCGGCTTCTTTGCGCGAGCATGGTTTCGTTGGGATGGCCGATGGAGGCCATGCGCACCGCGCCGTCCTGAAACAGGCCTTCGATCACCTGCATGCCCATCTCGCGGTCCAGGCTGTAGACGGCCTGGGTCGAGGGGTCGCGGAACATGTCGAGGATGCGCTGGGCATCATCGGCCACGGCCTGGCGCGTCTTGTAGGCATCGAAAACGATCTGCGCCACGCTCAGCGCCACGCCCACGATCAATGCCGAGAGCAGCACAACCCGTAGCAACTTCACCGACAAGCTGTTTTTGAGTTCCAGCTTCAAAGGGGCATTCCTTGTCTCATGCGGGTGGCCTTCAATATGCCATGAGTATTGGCAATCTGGTGATGGCAGTCAAAGGAACATTGCGCGGCCATGCTCTATGACGTCATGGTTGGCCAGTCTGTTGCAGGTGGGGCTGTCAGGCGGGGAGGAATTCAGGTGATGGCGGACCGGTTTTGTTCCGCCACCTTTTACGCGCACCCGTCAGGGAGGGGGGTATGTCTTCTCAATCAGAATTTGATTTGCTGCTGTTGATTCGTTGCGTTTGCGCCAGCACTCGTTGCGTTACTTAGAAGGTCTTTTGCGACACCCATGGCCATACTGGCGGCTTGCTCTGCCAACGGCAGTAACACCGGGGCGAGTGCTGAGGCTGCTGCTCCTAATCCTGCTGCGCCTGCGATCATAAGTTAATTCTCCGACATTGAATGAAAGGGACATTCCTCTCACTGCCTGGGTGGCAATTTCCGAGTAGTTGGTTCCGTCATGCCCGGCTGGCGCCGCCGTCGAACGCACACAAAAAAGCCCGGCAATCGCCGGGCTCTTTTTACTGCAAGCGTTGCTTAGGCAGTGAAGGTCTTGCCTTCGAACTGCTCAGCCACGAACTTCCAGTTGACCAGGTTCCAGAACGCTTCCACATACTTTGGACGCACGTTGCGGTAGTCGATGTAGTAAGCGTGTTCCCAGACGTCGCAGGTCAGCAGCGGGGTGTCGCCGCTGGTCAGCGGGTTGCCGGCGCCGATGGTGCTGGCCAGGGCCAGGGAACCGTCAGCCTTTTTCACCAGCCAGCCCCAACCGGAACCGAAGGTGCCGACGGACGTCTTGGTGAATTCTTCCTTGAACTTGTCGAAAGAACCGAACGCAGCGTTGATGGCTTCAGCCAGCGCGCCGGTCGGTTGACCGCCGGCGTTTGGCGCCAGGCAGTTCCAGTAGAAGGTGTGGTTCCAGACCTGAGCGGCGTTGTTGAAGATACCGCCCGAAGAAGATTTGACGATTTCTTCCAGGGTCTTGCCTTCGAACTCGGTGCCAGGCACCAGGTTGTTCAGGTTCACGACATAGGTGTTGTGATGCTTGTCGTGGTGGTATTCCAAGGTTTCCTTGGAAATGTGCGGCTGCAGGGCATCGTGTGCGTAGGGCAGCGGCGGCAATTCGAAAGCCATGATGATTCTCCTAATCAGGTCAGTTGCGGTGAGCGCAAGGCCGATCACGGGCGGCCAAACAAGCGCCGGGGAGTTTGTACTCTTTGCGGCGCAGGGTCAGGATCATAGCACCGGGGGTGTGGCAAAACCACGCAACAACTGTGTGGGATAGAGGTTCCAGAGCGTTTTGGAATATTCATTACGCGCTGATCAATTGATAGGCCACGCTGAACATCATCGCCGCCACCAAAAGGTCGAGTAGACGCCATGTCGTCGGACGTGCGAGCCACGGGGCCAGCCAGGCGGCGCCCAGCGCCAGCGTGGCGAACCACAGGAACGAAGCGCTGGCCGCGCCGGCTACGTAGGCGCCGGGTTCGGTCTGTTGGGCGCCCAGCGAGCCAATCAGCAGCACCGTATCCAAGTAAACGTGGGGGTTGAGCAGCGTGACCGCCAACGCGCTGAGCAACACGGCGCGCAATGAGCGCACCTTGTGGGTGTCGCCCTGGTCCAGGCTCTGTTTCGAACAGGCCCGCCGCAGCGCGCAGGCGCCGTACCACAGCAGGAACGCGGCGCCGCCCCAGCGGGCAATCCCCAGCAGAATCGGGCTTTGCGCCAGTACCGTCGCCAGTCCGAATACCCCGGCGGCCACCAGCAGCGCGTCGCAGACGACACACAGGGCCGCCACCGGCAGGTGGTGTTCACGACGCAGGCTTTGCGCCAGCACAAAGGCATTCTGCGTGCCGATGGCCATGATCAGCCCCAAGGCGACCAGCAGGCCGTTCATATAGCTTTGCCACATAGTTGAAGATCCTTGCTCAGGCCGAAACGATGCTGGCTATCTTCCCAGGCATGGCTGTATAAGAAAAACAAATATTGCTGATCGCCCATTAGAGAAACTGATGTTCGACTATAAATTGCTCTCCGCCCTGGCGGCGGTGGTGGAACAAGCCGGCTTCGAGCGCGGCGCCCAGGTGCTGGGGGTGTCGCAATCGGCGATCTCCCAGCGTATCAAGCTGCTGGAGGCTCGGATCGGCCAGCCGGTGCTGGTGCGGGCCACACCGCCGACGCCCACCGATATCGGCCGGCGTCTGCTCAACCATGTGCAACAGGTACGGCTGCTGGAGCGCGACTTGCAAAGCCAGGTGCCGGCGCTGGATGAAGAAGGCATGCCCGAACGCCTGCGTATCGCATTGAATGCCGACAGCCTCGCCACGTGGTGGGCCGAGGCCGTCAGCGACTTTTGCGCCGAGCAGCATTTGCTGCTGGACCTGGTGGTAGAAGACCAGACCGTCGGCCTCAAGCGCATGCGTGCCGGTGAAGTGGCGGCCTGTATCTGCGCCAGTGAACGCCCGGTGGCCGGTGCGCGCAGCCTGTTGCTGGGCGCGATGCGCTATCGGGCGCTGGCGAGCCCGGCGTTTATCGCGCGGCACTTCCCCAGCGGTGTGCGCGCCGATCAACTGGCGCGCACGCCGGCCTTGGTATTTGGCCCGGACGATTTCCTGCAACACCGCTACCTGGCCGCGCTCGGGGTGGACGGCGGTTTCGAGCACCATTTGTGCCCCTCGTCCGAAGGGTTTATCCGCTTGGCGGAAGCCGGGCTCGGTTGGGGCCTGGTGCCTGAACTGCAGGTCAGCGACCAATTGCAAAGGGGCATATTGGTCGAGTTATTGCCAGATAAGCCCATCGATGTGCCGCTGTACTGGCATCATTGGCGCAGTGGAGGGCAACTGTTGGGTTTGTTGACTGACCATCTGGCTCAGGCCTGTGGTCAATGGTTGGTGCCGTTGGACTGATGGCGGGCGTCAAGGCAACAGCGATGAAAAACGAAAGAACACGGAGTAACACATGAAGATTCTGGTCACCGGCGCAAGCGGCTTCATCGGCGGGCGCTTTGCGCGTTTCGCCCTGGAGCAGGGCCTGGACGTGCGGGTTAACGGGCGGCGCGCCGAAGGTGTGGAGCACCTGGTACGGCGCGGTGCCGAGTTTATCCAGGGTGATTTGAATGATGCCGACCTGGTGCGCGAGCTGTGCCGCGACGTCGAAGCCGTGGTGCATTGCGCCGGCGCCGTCGGGCTGTGGGCGCGCGCTCAGGACTTCCATCAGGGCAATGTGCTGGTGACCGAAAACGTCGTCGAAGCCTGCCTCAAACAACGGGTTGGGCGCCTGGTTCACTTGTCGTCGCCGTCGATCTACTTCGATGGGCGCGACCACCTGGGGCTGACCGAGGACCAAGTGCCCAAGCGCTTCAAGCATCCCTATGCCGCCACCAAGTACCTGGCCGAGCAAAAGGTCTTCGGTGCCCAGGAATTCGGTCTCGAAGTCCTGGCCCTGCGTCCGCGTTTTGTCACGGGCGCTGGTGACATGGGCATCTTCCCGCGCCTGCTGAAAATGCAGCGCAAGAACCGCCTGGCCATCGTCGGAGACGGCCTGAACAAGGTCGATTTCACCAGCGTACACAACCTTAATGAAGCGCTGCTCAGCAGTTTGCTCGCCACCGGTTCGGCGTTGGGCAAAGCCTACAACATCAGTAACGGCACCCCGGTGCCGGTGTGGGATGTGGTGAACTACGTGATGCGCCAGATGGATTTGCCTCAGGTCACGCGGTATCGGTCCTACGGTTTGTCCTACAGCGTCGCGGCGTTGAACGAAGCATTCTGCGCGATGTGGCCCGGGCGCCCGGAACCGGCGTTATCGCGTCTGGGCATGCAGGTGATGAACAAAGATTTCACCCTCGACATCAGTCGCGCGAGGCATTATCTCGACTATGAGCCCAAGGTCAGCCTGTGGACGGCGCTCGACGAGTTCTGCCACTGGTGGAAGGCTCAGGAACCGGGGCTGAAGTAAGCTCACAAGCGGCAACACATCGGGAACCGAATTCAGCGTTCCGGGTCGATCAGTGCGGCGCGACAGCGGTTTATACTCCCGTCGCCCGGCTTTCCAGGTAGCCATTTCACGATTCAGGGTTGATTCATGCGCAACGATGCCAACGACGATTTCGACAATGTTCCCAGCCTGCGGGCCGACACCTTGGACGATGATGATTTCGTGCCGACCGCCGCCACCTCCGTGCGCTCGCGCAACACCCCCGTGGTCAAGGTCAAAAGCGCCAGTACCGGCCCGCTGTGGGCCTTGGTCGGCGCGCTGCTGATCGCCTTTGCCGGCCTGGCCTGGTGGAGCTTCCAGCAGATTTCCCTGATGGGCCAGCAACTGGTTGCCACCCAGGAAAGTTTTGCACGCATCAGCGAAGAAGCGGCAGGGCGCCTGCAGGATATTTCCGGCAAGTTCGTCGCCAGTGAAGCCAGTGTGAACAACGGCAGCGAAGCGCTGAAACTGCAGATCAGGCAGCTGGAAACCCAGTTGCTGGAGCAGGGCAAGCAGCAAGTCGGCGTGGCCGGCCAGGCCACCGAGCTGGACAAGCGCCTGGCCCAAATGACCGCCGGCACCACCGACCTGTCCAACGCCAACGCCAAGTTGCAAGGCCAGGTGCAAGCGTTGACCGACGCTGTGGCCGGCCTCAAGGCGGCGCAAGGGGAGGCCGCCAAGCGCGATAGCGAGATCAGGGATCTGGTCGCTGACGTGGCGGCCTTGAAGAAACAGGGCAGCCCGAGCGCCGCCATCGCCCGTCTTGAACAAGACATGGTGGTGCTAAAGAGCGCGCAGGACAACCAGCCGGCCAATAGCGACGCGCCGACCAATAAAGAGTTCGACGTGTTCCGCATTCAGACCACCCGCAATATCACCACCTTGCAGAGTCAGGTGCAGAACCTGAACCAGCGCCTCAATTCGCCGGCCGCAGCCTCGCCCATCGGCCAGTAAAGGTCTTGGGGAATGTCACCATCTGGTGACATTTTCCTTGTCCTTCGTTACATGCCCTCATGCCGCCCTTGTTTAGACTCCGGTCATCCCGCCAAAAATAATAAGGGCCTGCCATGACTACCCAACCACAGCCTGCCGGCAGTTGGCTGAACGCACCCGCCCATCATGC
Source organism: Pseudomonas sp. D3 (assembly GCF_029320995.1). Lineage (NCBI taxonomy): Bacteria > Pseudomonadati > Pseudomonadota > Gammaproteobacteria > Pseudomonadales > Pseudomonadaceae > Pseudomonas > Pseudomonas sp. D3. The sequence continues at coordinate 5,208,665 of NZ_CP119772.1, read as the reverse complement.
CTGGCTCGCCAGCGAAGGCCAGCGCCTGCTGTCATTCGCCAAGGCCTCGCGCCTGGCCGACGGTTTCGGCAACCTCGACGATAAAGGCCAGTTGCCGGCTAATGCGGTTGCCGAAACCATGAACACCGCGCGCATGACCCATAGCTTCGCCATGGCCCACGCGATGGGGCTGCCGGGGTATGCCGAGCTGGTCGAGCACGGGGTTGCCGCCCTCAGCGGCCCGCTACGCGATAACACGCACGGTGGCTGGTTCGCCGCGCCCCACGCCGTGGATGGCAATACCGGCAAGGCTGCCTACCTGCACGCCTTTGTCGCCCTGGCCGCCAGCTCTGCAGTGGTTGCTGGCGCACCCGGCGCACAAGCCCTGTTGAACCAGGCCATCCAGATGATCGAGCAGTTTTTCTGGAGCGAGGAGGAGGGCGTCATGCTCGAATCCTTTGCCCAAGACTGGAGCGGTCTCGAAGCCTATCGCGGCGCCAACAGCAACATGCACGCGACGGAAGCGTTCCTGGCTCTGGCCGATGTCACCGCTGACACACGCTGGCTGGACCGCGCGCTGCGCATCGTCGAGCGCGTGATCCACACCCACGCTGCCAGCAACCGGTTCATGGTGATCGAGCATTTCGACACCCAGTGGACACCCTTGTTCGGTTACAACGAAGACAACCCCGCCGACGGCTTCCGCCCCTATGGCATCACCCCAGGCCACGGTTTCGAGTGGGCGCGGTTGGTGTTGCACCTGGAGGCTGCACGCCTGCAAGCCGGGCTGGCCACGCCGGACTGGCTGGTGACCGACGCCAAGGGCCTGTTCGCCAGCGCTTGCGACTACGCCTGGGCCGTGGATGGCGCCCCCGGCATCGTTTACACCCTGGACTGGAACCAGCGCCCAGTGGTGCGTGAACGCCTGCACTGGACCCATGCCGAAGCCAGCGCCGCCGCGCAGGCCCTGTTAAAACGCACCTTCGATCCACATTACGAAACCTGGTATCGGCGTTTCTGGGAGTTTTGCGACGCCCATTTCATCGACCGTATCCACGGCAGTTGGCATCACGAACTCAGCCCACAGAACCAACCCAGCAGCAAGATCTGGGGCGGCAAACCGGACCTGTACCACGCCTGGCAAGCGGTCTTGCTGCCGACGCTACCCTTGGCGCCCAGCATGGCCAGTGCATTGGGTCGCGGGTGCTATGTCACCGAGTTGTGACATTTGTGCGTCCCTTTGTTACCTGCGCTTGAAAAATCCCTGTTTAAACTCCGTGCAGCGCAAGCTCTAGACTTGCATGCATAACAACAAGAAAAGGTACTCAGATGAACGCGATTAATCGCCTCGCCGTCGCTATTTCCATTGCCTCGTTGTTTCCCCTCAGTGCATTTGCCGCCGACTCGAAAGGCACGGTTGAAGTTGTGCATTGGTGGACCTCGGGCGGTGAAAAAGCGGCTGTAGATGTCCTGAAGGCCCAAGTTGAAAAAGACGGCTTCACCTGGAAAGACGGTGCTGTCGCAGGTGGCGGTGGCGCCACGGCCATGACCGTGCTGAAAAGCCGCGCGGTTGCCGGCAACCCACCCGGCGTAGCCCAGATCAAAGGCCCGGACATCCAGGAATGGGCGTCAACCGGCCTGCTCGACACCGACGTCCTCAAAGACGTCGCCAAAGAAGAAAAATGGGACTCCCTGCTCGATAAGAAAGTCTCCGACACCGTGAAGTACGAAGGTGACTACGTCGCCGTACCGGTCAATATCCACCGCGTGAACTGGCTGTGGATCAACCCGCAAGTCTTCAAGAAAGCCGGTATCACCAAGAACCCAACCACCCTCGAAGAATTCTACGCCGCCGGCGACAAACTGAAGGCCGCCGGCTTCATTGCGCTCGCCCACGGTGGCCAGCCGTGGCAGGACAGCACGGTGTTCGAAGCGGTCGTTCTCTCGGTGATGGGTGCCGATGGCTACAAGAAAGCCATGGTTGACCTGGACAACGGCGCGTTGACCGGTCCGCAAATGGTCAAGGCGCTGACCGAGCTGAAGAAAGTCGCGACCTACATGGACGTCGATGGCAAAGGCCAGGACTGGAACCTCGAAGCCGGCAAAGTCATCAACGGCAAGGCTGGCATGCAGATCATGGGTGACTGGGCCAAGTCCGAGTGGACCGCCGCGAAGAAAGTCGCCGGCAAAGACTACGAGTGCGTAGCCTTCCCGGGCACTGAAAAAGCCTTCACCTACAACATCGACTCCCTGGCGGTGTTCAAGCAGAAAGACAAAGGCACTGCGGCCGGTCAGCAGGACATCGCCAAAGTCGTGCTGGGTGAGAACTTCCAGAAGGTGTTCAGCATCAACAAGGGTTCGATCCCTGTGCGTAACGACATGCTGAACAAAATGGAATCCTACGGTTTCGACTCCTGCGCCCAGACTGCGGCCAAAGACTTCCTGGCCGACGCCAAGACCGGCGGCCTGCAGCCAAGCATGGCGCACAACATGGCCACCACTCTGGCCGTGCAAGGCGCGTTCTTTGATGTCGTGACCAACTACATCAACGACCCGAAAGCCGACCCGGCCGATACCGCCAAGAAACTTGGCGCTGCGATCAAGTCTGCCAAGTAACGGTTGACCGGGTGGGGGAGCCCTGGCCCCCGCCCGGCATGTTCCTGTAGTCCTTTTCCCTTGTATTGGATTTCCCCATGAGTTCTGTTGCTGTGTTCAGCAAAGCCTCGCCGTTCGATGCACTGCAGCGCTGGCTACCCAAACTGGTGCTGGCGCCGAGCATGTTCATCGTGTTGGTGGGCTTCTACGGCTACATCCTGTGGACGTTCGTGCTGTCGTTCACCACGTCGACGTTCCTGCCCAGCTACAAATGGGCGGGCCTTGCGCAGTACGAGCGGTTGTTCGACAACGACCGCTGGTGGGTGGCGAGCAAGAACCTGGCGCTGTTCGGCGGGATGTTCATCGGTATCACCTTGGTGATCGGCGTGACGCTGGCGATTTTCCTCGACCAGAAAATCCGCCGCGAAGGCTTTATCCGCACCATTTACCTGTACCCGATGGCGCTCTCGATGATCGTCACCGGTACGGCCTGGAAATGGCTGCTAAACCCAGGCATGGGCCTGGACAAACTTCTGCGGGACTGGGGCTGGGAAGGCTTCCGTCTCGACTGGCTGATCGACCCGGATCGCGTGGTCTATTGCTTGGTGATTGCTGCCGTGTGGCAAGCCTCCGGCTTCATCATGGCGATGTTCCTGGCCGGCCTGCGGGGTGTGGATCAATCGATCATTCGTGCCGCGCAGATCGACGGCGCGAGCCTGCCGCGCATCTACTGGAGCGTGGTGCTGCCAAGCCTGCGTCCGGTGTTCTTCAGTGCGGTGATGATCCTGGCGCACATCGCGATCAAGAGCTTCGACCTGGTGGCGGCGATGACCGCTGGAGGTCCTGGCTACTCGTCCGACCTGCCGGCGATGTTCATGTACTCGTTCACTTTCAGCCGTGGCCAGATGGGCATGGGCTCGGCCAGTGCAATCCTGATGCTCGGTGCGATCCTCGCGATCATCGTGCCGTACCTGTACTCCGAGCTGAGGACCAAGCGTAATGACTAGTCTTGCCGCAAAACCTGCCATCAGCCTGAGCCGCATCGCAATCTACGCGGTGCTGATCCTCGCGGTGCTGCTGTACCTGGTGCCGCTGGTGGTGATGTTGCTCACCAGCTTCAAGACCCCGGAAGACATCAGCACCGGCAACCTGTTGAGCTGGCCGACCGTGGTCACCGGCATCGGCTGGGTCAAGGCCTGGGCCACGGTGGATGGCTACTTCTGGAACTCGATCAAGATCACCGTGCCGGCCGTGCTGATTTCCACCGCCATCGGTGCGTTGAACGGCTATGTGCTGTCGTTCTGGCGCTTCCGTGGTTCGCAACTGTTCTTCGGTTTGCTGTTGTTCGGCTGCTTCCTGCCGTTCCAGACCGTGTTGCTGCCGGCCTCGTTCACGCTGGGCAAAATGGGCCTGGCGAGCACCACCACCGGCCTGGTGTTTATCCATGTGGTCTACGGCCTGGCGTTCACTACGCTGTTTTTCCGTAACTACTACGTGAGCATTCCGGATGCGCTGATCAAGGCGGCGCGCCTGGACGGTGCAGGTTTCTTCACCATCTTCCGCCTGATCATCCTGCCGATGTCGACGCCGATCATCATGGTCTGCCTAATCTGGCAGTTCACCCAGATCTGGAACGACTTCCTGTTCGGCGTGGTGTTCTCCAGCGGCGACTCGCAGCCCATCACGGTGGCGCTGAACAACCTGGTCAACACCAGCACCGGGGCCAAGGAATATAACGTGGATATGGCGGCGGCGATGATCGCCGGGCTGCCGACCCTGCTGGTCTATGTGATCGCAGGCAAGTATTTCGTGCGCGGCCTCACGGCCGGCGCGGTCAAGGGGTAATCATGGCTACGCTTGAACTTCGCAATGTAAACAAGACCTATGGCGCCGGCCTGCCCGACACCTTGAAGAACATCGAACTGTCGATCAAGGAAGGCGAGTTCCTGATCCTGGTCGGCCCGTCGGGGTGCGGCAAGTCCACGCTGATGAACTGCATCGCGGGCCTTGAGACCATCACCGGTGGCGCGATCATGATCGGCGACCAGGACGTCAGCGGCATGAGCCCCAAGGATCGCGACATCGCCATGGTGTTCCAGTCCTACGCGCTGTACCCGACCATGAGCGTGCGTGAAAACATCGAGTTCGGCCTGAAGATTCGCAAGATGCCTCAAGCCGATATCGACGCCGAAGTGGCGCGGGTGGCCAAGCTGTTGCAGATCGAACACTTGCTCAACCGCAAACCGGGCCAACTCTCCGGCGGTCAGCAACAACGGGTGGCCATGGGCCGCGCCCTGGCGCGTCGGCCGAAGATCTACCTGTTCGACGAACCGCTGTCCAACCTCGATGCCAAGCTGCGCGTCGAGATGCGTACCGAAATGAAACTGATGCACCAGCGTCTGAAAACCACCACCGTCTACGTCACCCACGACCAGATCGAAGCGATGACCCTGGGTGACAAAGTGGCGGTGATGAAGGACGGCATCATCCAGCAGTTCGGCACGCCGAAAGAGATCTACAACGACCCGGCCAACCTGTTTGTGGCGAGTTTTATCGGTTCGCCGCCGATGAACTTCATCCCCCTGCGCCTGCAACGCAAGGATGGTCGCCTGGTGGCCCTGCTCGACAGCGGCCAGGCCCGTTGCGAGCTGCCGCTGAGCATGAGCAATGCCGGCCTGGAAGACCGTGACGTGATCCTCGGCCTGCGCCCGGAGCAAATCGTGCTGGCGACGGGTGAGGGCAGCGGTTCGTCGAGCATTCGTGCCGAAGTCCAGGTCACCGAGCCGACCGGCCCGGACACCCTGGTGTTCGTGCAGCTCAATGACACCAAGGTCTGCTGCCGCCTGGCGCCCGATCTGGCACCGCAGGTGGGCGAGACCCTGACCCTGCAATTCGATCCGGCCAAGGTGCTGCTGTTCGACGCCAACACCGGCGAGCGCCTGGGCACTGCCGCGTCTTTGCCCACCCAGGACCGTGCCGACAACGTGGCTCAGTTCAAGGGTCGATGAAAATATAAGCTGTTGTTTTTGAAAGAAAAAGTGAACCGCGTTAGATAAAAACAGTTTAATAACAATAAAGACGAGGATGTAGGGATGAAAAAGCAACACAACAACACTCGGCTGATCTGCCAACTGTCAGCAGCGGCAGCCCTGGTCTTGTCCGCCAATGCGATGGCGGCCGATGCGTTCAGCGCCGATTCCAAGTGGATGACCGGCGATTGGGGTGGCGAGCGGACCAAGCTGATCGAGCAAGGTATCGACATCAAGGCTGACTACGTTGGGGAAGTCGGTGGCAACCTGAGCGGCGGCTACAACCACGACAAAACGGCGCGTTACGCTGACCAGTTCGGTCTGGGCGTGGCACTGGACCTGCAAAAACTGTGGGGCTGGGATAACACCCAGGCGAAGATCCAGTTGACCAACCGTAATGGCCAGAACATCTCCAACGACCGTGTCGGTGATCCGCGTGCCGGCACCTTGAGCTCGTCTCAAGAAGTGTACGGCCGTGGCCACATGGTGCGTCTGACCCAGTTCTGGATTCAGCACCAGATGTTCGACAACAAGCTGGACGTGAAGCTCGGTTACTTCGGTGAAGGCGAAGACTTCAACACCTTCCCGTGCGACTTCCAGAACCTGTCGTTCTGCGGCTCCCAAGTCGGTAACTACGTCAGCTCCTGGTACAACTGGCCGGTCGCCCAGGCCGCTATCCGCGTGAAGTACAACATCACGCCTGAGCTGTATGCGCAGATCGGTGCGTACAACCAGAACCCGTCGCAGTTGGAGCACGGTAACGGTTTCAAACTCAGCGGCAGTGGCACCAAGGGCACCGTGATCCCGGTGGAATTGGTCTGGTCGCCGAAGGTCAATAACCTGCCGGGCGAATACCGTGTGGGTTACTACAAAAGCGCCGCCGATGCTGCCGATGTACGTGAAGACGTCGACGGTAACGATGCGGCCACCACTGGCAAAGCTTACCGCACCCACAGCAGCAAAAAAGGCTACTGGTTCGTTGCGCAGCAGCAACTCACTACCCACAACGGCGACGCTTCCCGCGGCCTGAACATTGCGGCCAACGCCACGTTCCACGACAAGGACACCAACACCGTCGATAACTACCAGTCGATTATGTTGGTGTACAAAGGGCCTTTCGACGCGCGTCCAAAAGACGATGTGGGGATTGGTGCCGCTCGTCTGCACGTTAACGATGACGTGAAGAAAAACGCCGAACTGCTCAACATCGCCAATGGCGTGAGCGACTACGACAACCCGCTGTACGCGCCGCTGCGCAGCACCGAGTACAACTACGAAATCAACTACGGTTTCCACGTCACCAACTGGCTGACCGTGCGTCCCAACCTGCAATACGTTGTCCACCCGGGCGGCGTGGATAAAGTCGACAACGCCTTGGTAGCCGGTCTGAAAATTCAGTCGGTGTTCTAACGCTGTTGCGATAAGCTCTTCCTCTCTGTGCGCATTTTGCGGATAGCCATGGCTATCCGCTTTTTTTTGGGTTGCACTGTGAAGATATTCAGGACCGTGTCACATGCATGAGCATCCACTGCAACGCTTTTTCAAATCCCTGCGCGAGCGTCCGGTATTCGCCTGGGAGCGCTTCCAGGTGCGTGACGTGTTGGTGATCGACCATCCGCTCTGCCAGGCGGTATTCAGCCGGCAGGGCGCGCAATTGCTGCATTTTCAGCCTCGTGGACAGAAACCCTGGTTGTGGTGCGCGGCCAAGTGGCCGCAAGTCGGCGCTATTCGTGGCGGCGTGCCGGTGTGCTGGCCGTGGTATGGCCGGCATCCCAGCGAAAATGCGTGGCCGTCCCATGGTTGGGCGCGGCTGATCGACTGGAAACTGCTCGACAGCAGCACCGACGACAACGGCGTGCGCCTGCACTGGCAGTTGCAGTTGTGCGACTGGCAGGTGGACTTGCACGCGCACCTGGGCGAAACCCTGGAACTGCGCTTGAGTACCGAGCATCAGGATGAGCTGCCATGCCAACTGAGCCATGCATTGCACGCTTACTGGCGTATTGGCAACGTCGGTGAGATAGCGCTGTCTGGGCTTGACGGCGTGCAAGGGTATGACCAGCTCAATCGCCAGGCTTGCCAGCAGGAAGGCGAACTGCGCGTGGAGGGCGGGTGTCAGCGGGTGTTCCAGCATGAGGGCGAGTTACAGCTCAAGGACCACGCCTGGCAGCGCGAGTTGTGCATCGACACCGGTGACAGCGCCGACACCGTGGTGTGGCACCCGGGCAGTCGGCCGCTGTTGGGCGTCAGTTTTAATGAGGCGTCGGGGTTTGTGTGCGTGGAGTCGGCGATGGCCGGGGCCAGTCTGGCGCCGGGGGAGAGGGCGCATTTGAGTTTGCAGGTCCGGGCTGGGGTTTAGCGCTGTTGCTATACCGTCTTCGCGGGCTTGCTCGCGAAGAGGCCGGGACTGCTGGAGGCATTGTCTGCCTCAGTTGAACTCATCTCCAACCGGATACCGGCTGTCATTCAAGCTCTCTTTGATCTTGCGCAGATGCGGCTGGAAATCCACGCCACGGCGCAAGGTCATGCCGGTTGCCAGTACATCCAGCACCGTCAGTTGGATGATCCGCGAGGTCATCGGCATATAGATGTCGGTGTCTTCCGGCAGCGGAATGTTCAGGCTCACGGTGCTGACCTTGGCCAGCGGTGAGTTCTCGGCGGTCACGCCCAGCACCGATGCGCCGTTTTCCCGGGCGATACGCGCCACTTCCACCAGTTCGCGGGTACGCCCGGTGTAGGAGATGATCACGAACAGCTCGCCGGTGTGGGCCACCGAGGCAATCATGCGTTGCATCAGCACGTCGGCATGGGCAGTCACCGACAGGTTGAAGCGGAAAAACTTGTGCAACGCATCCATGGCCACCGGTGCCGACGCGCCGAGGCCGAAGAAGTGGATCTGGCGCGCCTGGATCAACAGGTCCACGGCCTTGCTGATCAGGTTCGGGTCGAGGGCCTGGCAGGCGCTGTCCAAAGAGGCAATGGCGCTGCCGAAGATCTTCTGGGTGTAGGCCTCGGGGTTATCATCGGCCTCCACTGCGCGACTGACATACGCCGCACCGCTGGCCAGGCTTTGCGCCAGCTGCAATTTAAGTTCAGGGTAACCGCTGACACCAAACGAGCGGCAGAAACGGTTGACCGTCGGTTCACTGACCGAGGCGGCTTGGGCGAGGGCTGCGATCGAGAAGCGGGTCGCCTGCTGTGGGTTGAGCAGGATGACCTCGGCGACTTTTTTCTCAGCCTTGTTCAATTCTTCGAGGCGGTTCCGGATCTGTTCCAGAAGATTTCGCACGCGGTCCATACAGTCTTTCCTTGGGGCGACGATGCAAATAAAGGGCGGTCATCAATCGACGAGTGGCTCTTTGCGGTGGCCTATCCTACTGAGGGTAGCTGAACACCACCACTCGGAATGCGTATTTCGGGAAAATGTTGTGGTTATTACTACATTTTTCCTTGAGTGATGCCTTGAAAAAAGGTATTTGTAGCTTAACTTGATAAAAGAACAAACATCATGCCTTCGATAACCGTAGAACCCTGCACCTTTGCCCTGTTTGGCGCGTTGGGTGATCTGGCGCTGCGCAAGTTATTTCCTGCCCTCTATCAACTCGATGGCGCCGGGCTCTTGCACGACGACACGCGCATCCTGGCCCTGGCCCGTGAAGCCGGTTCCGAGCAACAGCACCTGGCGCATATTGAAACAGAACTGCGCAACTACGTCGGCAAGGAACTGGACGAGGCTATCGCCCAGCGTTTCCTGGCGCGCCTGACGTATGTTCACGTCGATTTCATGAATGCGGATGACTACGTGGTCCTGGCTGAAAAAGCCGGCACCTCGCAACGCCTGATTGCCTACTTCGCCACGCCTGCGGCGGTGTACGGGGCGATCTGCGAAAACCTGTCCAAGGTCGGCCTGGCGGACAATACCCGCGTGGTGCTGGAAAAACCCATCGGCTCGGACCTGGAATCTTCGCGCAAGGTCAACGACGCCGTCGCGCAGTTTTTTCCGGAAAACCGCACGTACCGCATCGACCATTACCTGGGCAAAGAAACCGTCCAGAACCTGATCGCCCTGCGTTTCGCCAACAGCCTGTTCGAGACCCAGTGGAACCAGAACTACATTTCCCACGTGGAAATCACCGTGGCCGAGCAGGTCGGCATCGAAGGCCGCTGGGGTTACTTCGACAAGGCCGGGCAACTGCGGGACATGATCCAGAATCACCTGCTGCAACTGCTTTGCCTGATCGCCATGGACCCGCCGGCCGACCTGTCCGCCGACAGCATCCGTGACGAGAAGGTCAAGGTGCTCAAGGCCCTGGCGCCGATCAGCCCGGATGGCCTGACCACCCAAGTGGTACGCGGCCAGTACATCGCCGGCTACAGCGCCGGCAAGCCGGTGCCGGGTTACCTGGAAGAAGAGAATTCCAACACTCAGAGCGATACCGAAACCTTCGTCGCCCTGCGTGCCGATATCCGCAACTGGCGCTGGGCCGGCGTGCCGTTCTACCTGCGCACCGGCAAGCGCATGCCGCAAAAATTGTCGCAGATCGTCATCCACTTCAAGGAACCGTCCCACTACATCTTCGCCCCCGAGCAGCGCCTGCAGATCAGCAACAAACTGATCATCCGCCTGCAACCGGACGAAGGTATTTCCTTGCGCGTGATGACCAAGGAGCAGGGCCTGGACAAGGGCATGCAACTGCGCAGCGGGCCACTGCAACTGAATTTTTCCGACACCTATCGCAGCGCACGGATTCCCGATGCCTACGAGCGGTTGTTGCTGGAAGTGATGCGCGGCAATCAGAACCTGTTTGTTCGCAAAGATGAAATCGAAGCCGCGTGGAAGTGGTGTGACCAGTTGATCGCCGGGTGGAAAAAATCCGGTGATGCGCCCAAGCCGTATGCGGCGGGTTCCTGGGGGCCGATGAGCTCCATTGCACTGATCACGCGGGATGGGAGGTCGTGGTATGGCGATATCTGAATTGAAACTGCCTCAGGGCGTCACTGCCCGTGAGTACCGTTCGCCTGCGTTGCTGGCGGATGGCCTGGCCAATGACGTGGCCGAGCAACTGCGCGCGGCCATCAGTGCTCGTGGCGAAGCGACCCTGGTGGTGTCCGGTGGCCGCAGCCCCGTGGCGTTTTTCCAGAACCTGGCCAAGCAGGGCCTGGACTGGTCCAAGGTCACCATCAGCCTGGCCGACGAGCGCTGGGTGCCGGTGGAACATGCCGACAGCAATGCCGGCCTGTTGAAGAAATACCTGTTGCAAGGTCCGGCAGCCAAGGCCAAATTCCTCAGCCTGTACAGCGCCGCTGCCAATCTTGAAGACGCCGCCGAGCAGGCCGATCGCCTGCTGGCCGAACTGCCGGCTATTGATGTGCTGGTACTGGGGATGGGCGACGACGGCCACACCGCGTCGCTGTTTCCCAACAGCCCGAACCTGAGCGAGGCCCTGCAGGCCGACGGTACCCGCCGTTGCTGGCCGATGCTGGCGCCGACCGTGCCGCGCCAGCGCCTGACCATGAGTCGCGCGCTGCTGGCCACGGCGAATTACACCGTACTGTCGATCTCCGGCAGTTCGAAATTGACCACCTTGAGCGCCGCGCTGGCCAGTGACGACGTTGCTGCCATGCCGATTCGCGCGTTTTTGCAACCTACATTAGAGATTTACTGGTGCCCATGAGCCAAGGATCAGCCGCGATGAAAAGCCCTCAATCGACCGTGTCCATGGCGGATAAAGTTGCCCTGATCGACAGTCTCTGCGCCAAGGCGCGGATACTGCCAGTGATCACCATCGCCCGCGAACAGGACATCTTGCCGCTGGCCGACGCCCTGGCAGCCGGTGGTTTGACCGCGTTGGAAGTGACCCTGCGTTCCGAGTTCGGCCTCAAGGCCATTCAGGTCCTGCGCGAGCAGCGTCCGGAGTTGTGTACCGGCGCTGGCACCGTGCTCGATCGCCATATGCTCGAAGCGGCCACCGTTGCCGGCTCGCAATTTATTGTCACCCCCGGCATTACCCGCGACCTGCTTGAAGCCTCGGTACACAGCCCGATCCCGCTGCTGCCGGGTATCAGCAACGCCTCCGGGATCATGGAAGGCTATGGCCTGGGTTATCGCCGCTTCAAGCTGTTCCCGGCGGAAGTCAGCGGTGGCGTCGCAGCCATCAAAGCCCTGGGCGGCCCGTTTGGCGAAGTGAAATTCTGCCCGACCGGCGGCGTTAGCCCGGCCAATATCAAGAGCTACATGGCGTTGAAAAACGTGATGTGCGTGGGCGGTAGCTGGATGCTCGACCCCGAGTGGGTCAAGAACGGCGACTGGGCACGTATCCAGGAAGTCACCGCTGAGGCGCTGGCACTGCTGGACTGAACTGATTTATCGAATCGTTGTTGCTGTGCTTAACGGCATTTTTTGCGGTGCGCTTGGTCGGTGTGCCGCTTTTTTTTGCCTGCAGGAAAGCTGAACCCAACACACACGTCCAAATGTGGGAGGGGGCTTGCCCCCGATAGCGGTCTATCAGCCAATATTTTCGCTGACTGTCACTCTGCTATCGGGGGCAAGCCCCCTCCCACATTTTTTAGTCCGTGTTGAGTGCGGTGATGGCGTTGATCAGTACATGGATGTCTGCGGTTGATGTCCCCGCCCCAGCGTCACCCGGATGCTTTACGGTGCGCTTGGCCGGCGTGGCGTTTTTTTTGCCTGCGCAAAACCTTGAACCCAACACACATCCAAGTGTGGGAGGGGGCTTGCCCCCGATAGCGGTCTATCAGCCAATATTTTCGCTGACTGTCACTCTGCTATCGGCGGCAAGCCCCCTCCCACATTTTTAGTCCGTGCTCAGTGCGGTGATGGCGCTGGCCAGTACATCGATGTCCGCCGCGGACGTCACCAAGCCCGGCGTCACCCGGATACAGGTGCCAAACGACGCGCCCACTCGAGTGGTGGTGAACAGGTTGTAGTCCCTGAGCAGTCGGTCTGCCATCACTTGCTGATCGCGCCCGATGAACGTGAACGCCGTGATCCCGCAATACAATCGCGGGTCATCCGAGGTCAGCACTTCAATTCCCGGTAATGGCCGCACCTGGCGCACCCACAGATCCCGCAGGTAATTCATCCGTGCGCCTTTGGCCGCCGCGCCGCCCAATGCGCGGTGTTCTTCAAATACCAGTGGCAAGGTCATCAGCGCCGGGAAGTTCGGCGTGCTGTACGGCGTGCGGGCGCGCACGTCGGTGGCAGGGTAGTGGAACTCACCCATGTCCGGGTCGATGTCAGCCAGGCGTTCGGTGGCTATGTAAAGAAAGCCCAGAGTCAGCGGCGCGCCGATCCATTTGTGCAGGTTGAAGCCGGCGAATGCGATACCCAGCTCGGCGAGGTTGAACTCGATCTGGCCGAGGGCGTGGGCGCCGTCGAGGATCACATCGACAGCGTGTTCGCGCGCCGCTTTGGCAATGGCCGCGACCGGCATGACCAGGCCGGTGCGGTGGGTCACGTAGGTCAACGCCATCAGTTTCAGGCGGGGATATTGGGTGAAAGCATCGCGATAGCTTTGCAGCAAGCTGTCGAAACTGGCCGGGTGGGTATGGGAAATTTCGATCACTTCCACCCCTCTGTAGCTGGCCAACCAGCGCATGGCGCCCTTGACCGTGTCGTACTCCAAGTCGCTGATCAGCACTTGGTCGCCCGGCTGCAGGCAGTTGTAGTTGCGGATCAGCGACTGCAAGGCTTCGGTGGCGTTGCGGGTGAAGGCGACCGACTCGGGGTCGGCGTCGATCAGCTCGGCCAGTTGGCGGCGGATCTCGACGTTTTCGCCTTGCTCGAAACGCTGACGCACATGCACCGCGTTACTGCGGTTGATAAACGCGACGTGCTCAAGGTACTGCGCTTGCACCGCGCGGCTCATGCGCCCGAAGTAGCCATTTTCCAGGTTGATCGGGCCCGGCTCCAGTTCGTAGTGGTCGGCGATGGCCTGCCAGTGGGGTTCGTTGGCTGCATTCCATGGCATGGCGTGGGTTCCTAATGGCGAGGCGCGGGTTTGCCGTGCTTGGCGCGCAGCGGTTCCAGCAGTTCGGACAGGCCGTTGTGGTCGATTTCCTGCATCAATGCCAGCAACCCGCCCAGCTCGCCGTGGGGGAAACCTTCACGGGCGAACCAGTTCAGGTAGGGGCCAGGCAGGTCGGCGATGATCCGTCCCTTGTATTTGCCGAAGGGCATTTCGCGGGTGATCAGCAGTTCGAGTTTTTCGGGATTCATGATGGCTCAGGCGTTGGCATCGAGGTCTTGGAAAATACAGGCATTCTGCATGAAGGCCAAATGACAGATCATGCAAATAACGCACATACAGAACGTTCAAATATTTTTAAGATATTGAAATTAAAAGAGAAAGTCGTTTTTTAAAACCTGGCACGGCCGCTGCAATCATTCAGACAACCTTTCTCAACCGGCATAAGGAATTGAAAAATGACTGATATCAATAAAGAGTCCATCTCGGTACTGAACGACCTGATCGAAACCAGCATTGACGGTCAAAAAGGTTTTAAAGAGTGCGCTGACGACATCAAACATCCAGAACTCAAAGCGCTGTTTGCCAAGCGCTCCGCAGACTGCACAACCGCTGTGGCCGAGCTGAAAACCGCCGTGCGTGCCCTGGGTGGCGATCCGGAAAATTCCGGCAGCGTTGCCGGCGCCCTGCACCGTGGCTGGGTCGATGTGAAGTCGATGGTGACCGGTAAAGACGAAGAGGCTGTATTGAACGAAGCCGAGCGCGGTGAAGATCACGCACTCAAGGCTTACAAAGAAGCGATCGAGAAGATCAACAAGCACAACCTGCTGGGTATCCGTGACCTGGTTGAGCGTCAGTACCACGGCGTGCAACGCAATCACGATCAGGTCAAAGCCCTGCGTAACCAGGCTCGCGCTCAGTCGTGAGTCGTCGCTGAATAAAAAATCCCCGCCGATGCGGGGATTTTTTATGGGAGCTGATCAGCCGATGGTGATGGCCGGCAGCTCGGTCAACGTCACGACCAGTTGCTTGCGTGGCGCGAGGATCTCCGCCTCGCCATCCACCACCAGTTCATCGCGCTGGTTGAACACGCGGGTGGCGATACGCACGCGGAACTTCGGCAGCTTCTCGAGGATTTCCAGACGCACGGTCAGGGTGTCGCCGATTTTCACCGGCTTCTGGAAGCTCATCTGCTGGCCGATATAGATCGTGCCCGGCCCAGGCAGCTCACAGGCAACAGCCGCACTGATCAGGGCGCCGCTGAACATGCCGTGGGCAATTCGCTCCTTGAACATGGTCGCCTTGGCAAATTCGGCATCCAGGTGCAGGGGGTTGTGGTCGCCGGACATGGCGGCGAACAACTGAATATCGCGCTCTTCGACGGTCTTGCTGTAGCTGGCGGTCTGGCCGACTTCGAGGGCTTCGTAAGGGGTGTTGGTTACCTGGGTCATCTAAACGTGCATCCTGTGGCTAATCGATAATTTAATTGGCTGATTTTAAACGAAAAATTATTCGCAGCGAGCCGGCCTGCGTAAGGTCAGGGCTTGGTCGAGCCACGTCAGCACATCCGCGGTGACTTCGTCGCGGTTGGTTTCGTTGAACACTTCGTGACGCGCCTGCGGGTAGATATTCAGTTGCAGGTTCTGGCAGCCGGCCTCACGCAGGGCATGGGCCAGGCTTTTAAGACGCTTGCCTTCACTCACCGGATCACATTCGCCGCCGATCACCAGGATCGGCAAGCCCGGATCGATCTGCGCGAGATTGGACGCTTTGCTGATTTGCTGCAAGCCACCCAGCAGGTCGAACCACAGTTGGTTGGTGCAGCGGAACCCGCAGAGCGGGTCGTGGAGGTAGCGGTCGACTTCATCCGGGTCACGGCTGAGCCAGTCGAAAGCCGTGCGGTTGGGCTTGAACGCTTGGTTGAACGAGCCGAACGACAGGCACTCAATCAGCGCACTGCGGCCGCGTAAGCCCTGGCGCAGGCGTTCGGCACGGGTGATCAGCCGCGCGGCGCGGTACAGCGCCACCGGCTGGAAATTCGAACCGCTGAGAACCGCCCCATGCAGGCTGGCGCTGTGGTGCAGCAGGTAGGCCTGGGCGATATAGCTGCCCATGCTGTGGCCCAGCAAAATGATCGGCACTCCCGGCAGTTGCTGGCCGATGTGCTGGTTGAGGCTGGCCAGGTCGCCCACCACCTTGTTCCAACCGTCCTGCTCGGCGAACAGGCCCAGGGTGCCCTCGTCGGCGGTGCGGCCATGGCCACGCTGGTCCAGGGCAAACACACCGTAGCCCGCCCCGCACAACGCTTCGGCCAGGCGCACATAGCGCCCGCCGTGCTCGGCCATGCCATGGGACACCATGATCAACGCCTTCGGCGGCGCTTCCGGCAGCCATTGATTGACGTACAGGCGGCTGTGGTCGTTCGCGGTCAGCCAGAAAGTGGTGTGGTTCATGGCGCTTCCTTTGCTCAGGGTCGTTGCAGTGTATAGCTCATCCTCGGACAGCCGTCTGATCAGTACAGACCCTTGTAGGAAGATTCACGCAATTAATGACGCTCTTTCCTGTATTTGCCTGTTTGGCCATAGCTGCTAACGTCCCCGAAGCTCCGCTTTTTATAGCAGCAGAAAAGCGGCTGGGCACATTCAGGTAAGAGGACAAGAATAATGCAACCTGATTTCTGGAATGACAAACGCGCGGCGGGCGTTCCCAACGAGATCGATCTGAGCGCCTACAAGTCGGTGATCGAAGTCTTCGAGCGTTCCTGCAAGGCCTTTGCCGACCGTCCGGCGTTCAGCAGCATGGGCGTCACCCTGACCTACGCCGAGCTTGAGCGCCAGAGTGCGGCGTTCGCCGGTTACCTGCAGCAGCACACCGACCTCAACCCGGGCGATCGCATTGCGGTGCAGATGCCCAACGTGCTGCATTACCCGATTGCCGTGTTTGGTGCGCTGCGTGCGGGGCTGATCGTGGTCAACACCAACCCGCTGTACACCCCGCGTGAGATGCGACACCAGTTCAAGGACGCCGGCATTCGTGCCCTGGTCTACCTCAACCTGTTCGGTTCACGGGTGCAGGAAGTCTGCACCGACACCGAGATCGACTACCTGATCGAAGCGAAGATGGGCGACTTCATGCCGGCAGCCAAAGGCTGGCTGGTCAACACCCTTGTCGACAAAGTGAAGAAGATGGTCCCGGCCTATCACTTGCCGCGTGCGGTGTCGTTCAAGCGCGCCTTGCGCATGGGCGCAGGGCAGGGCGTGACGCGCCACCCGGTGACCCTCGATGACATCGCCGTGCTGCAATACACCGGCGGCACCACCGGCTTGGCCAAGGGCGCGATGCTCACCCACGGCAACCTGGTGGCGAACATGCAGCAGGTGCGTGCCTGCATGTCGCAGACCGGCGAGGATGGCCACCCGCTGATCAAGGAAGGCCAGGAAGTGATGATCGCGCCGCTGCCGCTTTACCACATCTATGCATTCACCGCGAATTGCATGTGCATGATGGTCTCCGGCAACCACAACGTGTTGATCACCAACCCGCGGGACATCGCGGGTTTTATCAAGGAACTGAAAAACTGGCGCTTCACCGGCTTGCTCGGGCTCAACACGTTGTTTGTGGCGTTGATGGACCACCCCGACTTCAAGAGCCTGGACTTCTCCCATCTCAAACTCACCAACTCCGGTGGTACGGCGCTGATCAAGGCCACCGCCGAACGTTGGGAGCAGCTCACCGGCTGCGCGATTGGCGAAGGGTATGGCCTGACGGAAACGTCGCCGGTGGCCAGCACCAACCCGTATGGCAACAAGTCACGCCTGGGCACCGTGGGCATCCCTGTGCCGGGTACGGCGATGAAGGTGATCGATGACGACGGCGTCGAGTTGCCCCTGGGCGAGCGCGGCGAGTTGTGCATCAAGGGCCCGCAGGTGATGAAGGGCTACTGGCAGCAACCGGCCGCCACCGCCGAGGCACTGGACGCCGAGGGGTGGCTCAAGACCGGTGATATTGCCGTGATAGACGAGGATGGATTTATACGCATCGTGGATCGCAAGAAGGACCTGATCATCGTCTCGGGTTTCAACGTGTACCCCAACGAGATTGAAGACGTGGTGATGGCTCACCCTGCGGTGGCTAATTGCGCGGTGATCGGCGTACCGGATGAACGCACGGGGGAGGCGGTGAAGCTGTTTGTGGTGGCGCGCGCCGAAGGCGTGAGCCTTGAGGAGTTGAAGAGCTACTGCAAGACCAACTTCACGGGGTACAAAGTGCCCAAGCACATCGTGTTGCGTGAGTCGTTGCCGATGACGCCGGTGGGCAAGATCCTGCGGCGCGAGCTGCGCGACATCGCCTGATTTGATAGGCAGTCAATAATGTGGGAGGGGGCTTGCTCCCGATGGCAGGAGATCAGTCACCAAATGTGTTGGCTGATTCACTGCCATCGGGAGCAAGTCCCCTCCCACATTTGTCTGCGTTTATCCCGTTAAGCCTTGTTCTAGAGCCATTTCTTTGCTTATAGAATTTTTGCTCTAAAAATGACTATTGGTTATTCATGAGTCATGTTTATGACTGTAGGGGCCTCTTTTGGCTCTAGTCGGCCCTTGGCAAAGCTGCTACTCTCGGCGCGCTTCGTGACCTCTCGGCCTGCTTAAACGCGCCAGACTCACCTAAAAAACACACACCAATAATAATCGCATCAAATGCGATGATGAATTCGCGTCGCTGAGGAGTGGGCTTCCATGAACGTAGACTTTTGGAAGGATAAGTACCCCGCCGGGATTGCTGCAGACATCAATCCAGACGAGTATCCAAATATTCAGGCGGTACTGAAACAGTCCTGCCAGCGCTTCGCCAACAAACCGGCTTTCAGCAACCTGGGCAAGACAATCACCTACGGTGAGTTGTACGAATTGTCCGGCGCTTTCGCTGCGTACCTGCAACAGCATACCGATTTGAAGCCTGGCGATCGAATCGCCGTGCAACTGCCCAACGTCCTGCAATACCCGGTCGCTGTGTTCGGTGCCATCCGTGCCGGCCTGATCGTGGTCAACACCAACCCGCTGTACACCGCGCGGGAAATGGAACACCAATTCAATGACTCCGGGGCCAAGGCCCTGGTCTGCCTGGCCAACATGGCGCATCTGGCTGAAAAAGTCGTGCCCAAGACCGCCGTCAAACACGTGATCGTCACTGAAGTCGCCGACCTGCTGCCGCCGCTCAAGCGCCTGCTGATCAACAGCGTCATCAAGTACGTGAAGAAAATGGTCCCGGCCTATCACTTGCCCAAGGCGATCAAGTTCAACGACGTGCTGGCCAAGGGGCACGGCCAACCGGTCAATGACGTCAGCCCGGCCAGCAGCGACGTGGCGGTGCTGCAATACACCGGCGGCACCACCGGCGTGGCCAAGGGTGCGATGCTGACCCACCGTAACCTGGTGGCCAACATGCTGCAGTGCAAGGCGCTGATGGGCTCCAACCTCAACGAAGGCTGCGAGATCCTGATCACCCCGCTGCCGCTGTACCACATCTATGCGTTCACCTTTCATTGCATGGCGATGATGCTGATTGGCAACCACAACATCCTGATCAGCAACCCGCGTGACCTGTCGGCGATGGTCAAGGAACTGTCGAAGTGGAAGTTCAGCGGCTTTGTCGGCCTGAATACGCTGTTCGTGGCGCTGTGCAACAACGAAGGCTTTCGCAAGCTGGACTTCTCTGGGTTGAAAGTCACCCTGTCGGGCGGCATGGCCCTGCAACTGGCGGCGGCCGAGCGTTGGAAAGCCGTGACCGGCTGCGACATCTGCGAAGGCTACGGCATGACCGAGACCAGCCCGGTGGCGACGGTCAACCCGATCCAGAAGATCCAGATCGGCACTATCGGCATTCCGGTGCCGTCGACCTTGTGCAAAGTCATCACCGATGACGGCGTCGAGCTGGCCCTGGGTGAGGTCGGCGAGCTGTGCGTCAAAGGCCCGCAGGTGATGAAGGGCTACTGGCAGCGCGAAGATGCCACCGCCGAGATCCTCGACAGCGAAGGTTGGTTGAAGACCGGTGACATTGCGATCATCCAGCCGGACGGCTACATGCGCATTGTCGACCGCAAGAAAGACATGATTCTGGTCTCCGGTTTCAACGTTTACCCCAACGAACTGGAAGACGTGCTGGCGACCCTGCCGGGCGTGCTGCAATGCGCTGCCATCGGCGTGCCGGACGAGAAGTCCGGGGAGCACATCAAGATCTTCATCGTGGTCAAGCCAGGTGCCACCCTGACCAAGGACCAGGTGATGGAGCATATGCGCGCTAACGTCACCGGCTACAAGGTGCCCAAGGCCGTTGAATTCCGTGATGTCTTGCCGATCACCAACGTGGGTAAGATCCTGCGTCGAGAGCTGCGCGATGAAGAGCTGAAGAAGCTGGGCCTGAAAAAGTAACCCAAAAAAACCCCGCCAATGCGGGGTTTTTTAATGACTGGATTGGAATGCAATCCAGTGTAGGAGGGGGCTTGCCCCCGATAGCGGTGGATCAGTCACCAGATTCAGCGACTGACACTCTGCAATCGGGGCCCCCTCCCACATTTGAAATACAGTGCTTAGAGGACAAGCTGCGCGAAGCTGACGCCCGCACCGGCTGGGCGCACATCCTTGAGGAACGAGTCCTTGTCTGCGCTCAGTTCCAGCGTGATTTCCGGCTTGCGCTTGCCGGCATTGCGCACCACCAGGCCTTCGAGCTTTTCACGCAGGAACACCGTCGGCACCTTCAAGTGCAGCAACTGGTCAGTCTCGGCGTTGTGCAGCAACAAGTGAATCCACTCGTACTGGCCCACTGCGATCCGCGCCACCGGCAGGTCGAACCACCAGATGTTGCGTTTGCGGTCCAGGTCGGTGAAGTGGCAGTTGTTGACGCCGAGTACGGCACCGCCCAGTTCCTGGTTTCTGCGGGCGATGGCCTGTGCTTTATTGAGTTTCATAACCTTCCTACGGGATCTGTTATTCAGCGTCGTAGCCTGAATGTGCCGCGCATTCTCGTGGGTTGGCCGCAAAACATAAAGCCAAACCTGCTGCCGGCGATGAAATGCGTGCGCAAAATAATTGAAACTCTGCCGAACAGCCTCGGGTCAATCTCTACGTAATGACCAAAACCCCTCGATTGTTCCAGGAGAAATACCATGAGCAGCACATCGGATAAGGTAAAAGGCGTCGCGAACGAAGCTGTTGGCAACATCAAGCAAGGTGTTGGCAAAGTGACCGGCAACGACAAGCTGCGCGCTGAAGGTGTGGTCCAGGAAAAAAAAGGTGAAGTGCAGAAAGCCGTAGGCGATACCAAGGATGCGGTGAAGAAAGCGATCAAGTGATCCTCGATCGCTGGCTGGGTTCATCCCGCCCGACGGCCATCCACGGATGGCCGTTTTTGTGTCACCTGAAGCG
The DNA here is from genome assembly GCF_029320995.1 of Pseudomonas sp. D3. Taxonomy (NCBI): domain Bacteria; kingdom Pseudomonadati; phylum Pseudomonadota; class Gammaproteobacteria; order Pseudomonadales; family Pseudomonadaceae; genus Pseudomonas; species Pseudomonas sp. D3. The sequence continues at coordinate 5,187,653 of NZ_CP119772.1, read as the reverse complement.
GTTAATCTTTCGAAATTGTTTCAAGGTCGCCAAATAGGCTACCTTGATGTAGAAAACGGCCCCTGAGTCGCCCATGAACCTGATCTTTTTGCGGCGAAAGGAGACGCTATGATTTTCCCGGTACTCGATGGTCTCAAGCTGCACAAAGTGCTGGCGCGCACGGTGACGGAGTTCGTCAACGACGAGATGTCCACCTACGCCTCGGCGCTGGCCTACCAGATGCTGTTTTCCTTGTTTCCGTTCCTGCTGTTCCTCATTGCGTTGATCGGTTTCCTGCATTTGCCGGACTTCTTCACCTGGCTGCGCTTGCAGTCGGAACTGGTGTTGCCGCCCCAGGCCCTGGAGCAGGTCAACCCGGTGATCGACCAGTTGCAGCAGTCCAAGGGCGGCCTGCTCTCGGTGGGTATCGTGATTGCCCTGTGGACCGCGTCGGCCGGTGTGCGTCTGATGATGAGCGCGATGAACGCCGCCTACGACGTGGTCGAAGGGCGGCCGATCTGGAAGCGTTTCCCGCTGTCGGTTTTCTACACCGTCGGCATCGCCGGCATGTTGCTCGCCGCCGCCGCGCTGATGGTGCTCGGCCCGCAGGTCATGGAATGGCTGGCAGGGCAGATCGGCATGCAGGAATTCGTGGTCACGCTGTGGACCATCCTGCGTTGGCCGCTGATTGTGATCCTGCTGATGTTCGCTGTGGCCCTCATGTACTACGTGATGCCCGACGTGCAGCAGAAATTCCGCTTCATCACCCCAGGCTCGGTGTTGGCGGTGGTGGTGTGGATCGTCGCGTCCCTGGGCTTTGGCTACTACGTCAAAACCTTCGCCGACTACAACGCCATGTATGGCAGCATCGGTGCGATCATTGTTTTGCTCCTGTACTTCTATATTTCCGCCGCCGTGCTGTTGCTGGGGGCGGAGATGAATGCCGTGATCGAGCACATGTCGGCCGAAGGCAAGGAGCCAGGGGAAAAGACATTTGATGAAAACACCCGCTCAGGTGAAAAAAAGCACGTCTCCGGCCTTGGCCGGGACCATTCCAAGCCCACTCCCGACGAAGTCTGATCGATGATCCATGAAATCCTGAAAATGGGCGACGAGCGCCTACTGCGTATCGCCCCGCCGGTCCCGCCGGAAATGTTCGACAGCCCCGAACTGTGGCAATTGATCGATGACATGTTCCAGACCATGGAACACGTCGGCGGTGTCGGCCTGGCCGCACCGCAGATCGGCGTTGACCTGCAACTGGTGATCTTTGGTTTCGAGAGCAGCGAACGCTACCCGGATGCCCCGGCTGTGGCACAGACAATCCTGATCAACCCGCTGATCACACCGCTCAGTCCGATCATGGAAGAGGGCTTCGAAGGCTGTCTGTCCGTGCCCGGCCTGCGCGGCGCGGTGGACCGTTACCAGCAGATCCGCTACGAAGGCTTCGACCCCAAGGGCGAGCCGATCATACGTATTGCCGATGGTTTCCATGCGCGGGTGGTGCAGCACGAGTGCGATCACCTGATCGGCCGCTTGTACCCGTCGCGGATTAGCGACTTCAGCAAGTTCGGGTTTATCGAGGTGATGTTCCCCGACATGGACCCGAATGCCGACGACTAGCTTCCTGGCACGATACAAGCCCAATGGTGGGGTTGGTCAGCCAGCACGATTGCGACGGGGCTGTCACCCACTCTCCTGGGCGGTTACACGCCTCGTGCCAACCCCATCGCGATCATCGGCTTGTTGCGCTTGTAGCGCACCAGCCGTTCGCTGAGGGATTGGGGCAGCACCGTGTCCTGAGTAAACCCCATGCGCCCATACACACCTTCCAGGTCGGGATGGCACAGCAGCCAGACTGAACCCTCCCGATCGGACGCCGCCTGAAGAATCAAGCGCGCCGCCAGCCCCTGGCCGCGATAGGCCGGGTCGACAAACACCCCGGTCAGCCATTGCCCGCCCACCACGGGCGTCAGGCACAAGCCGGCAACAATCTCGCGGTCCCGCGCCACCCACAGACGTCCGCCCTTGAGTGCCTTCATTGGCGAATTGTGCTGGCGGTAAAACTTGTTCAGCAGCGGCCACAGGGGCTCTGCCAGCGGTTCGAGGTGCAAGTCGGGCATGGTATTCAGGCAGGCGTTATCAAGGGTCGGGGATTATAAGCGCCTTCTGCGCGGCAATAGGTGGTATACCCAATGTTACATCCCCTGTAAGTGGAGCATGCATCATGGCCAAAGGTATGGATTCAAAGAAAGCCGCGAAGAAGAAACCGGCAAAGACCGCCGATGAAAAACGCGCGGACAAGAAAACCAAGAAATCCGAGACAGGGCTGTTCGGTCACTGAGTTAAACGTGTAGAAGCCTACGATCTGCAAGCTGTTCCCGCCTCACCGCACAGAGCAGGACACACCTGCTCTATGCTGCCGACGCCCAACTACCGTGATGGCACCCCATGCCGGGAAATCAACGTCCTGGCGCACGGTTTTACTGCGCGACCGAATAGCCCGATTGGCCGTATCGCTTAGATCGCGGCCAGGGTTTCTTTCACCGCCTGCACCTGCGGCTCTGCCGTCTTCGCGGCTACTTGCTGTTCTTGCTGTTGTTTCAGACGATCGGCCACTTGCTTGGTGATCGCATCCTGTTTTTCCTGCGGCATTGTCTGCACTTCTGCTTCGGTCAAACCCTGCTCCTTGAGCAGTTGTTCGCGAATGCGTTCGGCCGGGGTTTTGCTCATGTAATCGGTGAAGTCTGCGCGCGCGGCGCTCGTGGTAGAACCGGCTGCGGGCACATCCGTGGTCGCCGGGGTGGCGGCCGTTGAGGCCTGCAACTGTACGCGGGTCTTGGCGAAGGCTTCGTCGATGCGGCTGGCGGCCTTGTCCAAGTCCTTCTGCGCAACCGGTGCGGTCACGCTTTGCTGAGCCGCTTGCAGTGTGCCGCTGTACAGCGTGCTGGCGGCGGCGTTGGCGGGGTCCATGTCGGGTCGCTTGATCTGTTGAACGGTCGACAAGGCTTGAGTGTTGTTGTTAACCAGCATGATCGGTCACCTGTGGAAATGTACGGTGCATCTGCTGGAGCAAATAACGTGCCGGGCGCCAACCCCCTGGTTTTACTGGAGCTGGCGCGGCCATCGCGGCAAACATTGTCCCGTCGACGGCCAAGCGTTGCCGTCAACGGGCGATGTTTTCCAACGCCCGGTGGCGTATGGCACCCCTGGACATTCGCTGATTTATCGCACGAGGTTTCAGTCGATGATGGGTTCAAGGCCTGGAAGATTCAACTCACCCTGGGTGACCTTCAGCGGTTCTTCACCCTTGGGCACCTTATGAGAGGTGAAAGAGAATGTCGCAGTGATGTGCCGATGTTCCAGATCGATCTTCCAGATGCGTAATTTCCCGCTGCTGGGCTGGTAAGTCCAAGGGTTCGGTCCAAGCGCATGGTAGTAATAGACCTGAACCTTGCCTTTTTCTTGGGCAACATCATATGAACCAGGCTGGATATCTTTAGCCAAATGAAAGCTCATCAGCCGCTGGCCTTGATTGCTCTTGGCGTCTATAAAAATACCTTCAGGAAAATCGTGAAATTGGATGTTTTCGGATGTGAAGTTTCCAATGGGATGGTTGATGTTCGCTGTTACCAAGCCATCTACAGGCTGCGATTTCAGGGCCTGTGACCGATCGTTATCCATGAGCGTACGCCTTCGAGAGGTTATAGGAATTGGGCGCGCCCAATCACTTCGCTGTCAGTCAAACGTCGGTAACGGGTAGCGTCTACTGTCAATGTTGACAGGTAGGCCGCGTTATCCGATGGGCGGTACGAAGCGAGCGTTTTGCCGATTCTGTCGCAGGCCCCGGTACGGCGCAGTACGTTGAGTCCTTTTACGTTGTCGTTCTTGGGATTAGTCGTGGCCGTCGAGGGCGAAGGTCTTAAAGCCGGCGTGCTGGCCGAGGTGCTGGTAATACGCCGCAACCGCCGGGTAGAGCGGGCGTTCCATGGGGGTCATCTGCCAGCGATGAACCGAGAGGCCGATGAGGATATCGGCCAGGGTGAATTCGTCGCCGGCCACGTAGGCGCCGGTCTTTGCCAACTGTTGTTCCAGCAGGCCCATCTTGTCGTTCCAGGCTTGTACGCCGGCTTTGATGCGTTGCGGGTCCTGATGGTCGGGGCTGTTGCGCACCAGGGCCTGGAAGGCATAGCCCCAGGAAGGGTTGAGCTCGGTGGCTTGCCAGTCCATCCACTGTTCGACCCGGGCGCGGGGTGCGGGGTCGAGAGGCAGCAGGTCGTGGCGTTGGTAGAGGTTCACCAGGTAACGACAAATGGTGTTGGATTCCCACAGCACTCCGTGGTCGTCGATCAGCACCGGCACTTGGGCGTTGGGGTTCAGGGCAAGGAATTCGGCGGATTGGGTCGGCTTGAAGCCGATGCCCCAGTCTTCGTGCACGTAGTCGATGCCCAGTTCCTGGCAGGTCCAGAGCACTTTGCGCACGTTGATGGAAGAAGCGCGACCCAAGATTTTCAGTGAGTGTCCCATGGTGCTTCCCTGGCAGTGGAGAACAGTCAATCTAGCAGGGGGCGGGCACTACGGCGATGGCTTCAAGCGGGCAGGGTAAAAAAATGTGGGAGGGGGCTTGCTCCCGATAGCGGTGGATCAGTCACCAGATGTGGTGACTGTCACGCTGCAATCGGGAGCAAGCCCCCTCCCACATTTTTGACCGAACAGGGCTTTAGCCGCGTGGTGTGTGTTGGTCCATGGCTTTGCCCACTAGCAATACGCTGAGCTCCCTCAACTGATGAATTGCCAAGGCAACATCGCAATGCCAGTCGCGTCCTACAAACGTCCTACGTACTTTCCCGCACCTGCAACTCAAATCCCATATCCACCACCGGCTTGGCGATCTTGTTACCCGCCATGATCGTCAGCAAATGCTCCGCCGCGCGCCGACCAATGGCTTCGCGCGGGGTGCTGATGCTGCTCAGGCGCGGCACCATGAACGAGGACGCTGGCAGGTCGTTGAAGCCCAGCACGGCCACGCGCTCCGGTACGTTGATGCCATGACGCAGGGCTTCGAGCAGCGCGCCTTGGGCCAGGTCGTCGTTGCCGAAGAAGATCGCATCCACATCCGGATGCGCCGCCAGCAACTGCAGGAACAGTTCGCCGCCCAGGCCCACGGAGGAAGGGCGTGGTGTCAGCAGTTCCAACGCCGGGTCGTACAGGCCGGCTTGTTGCAGCGCCCGGCGGAAGCCTTCGCCGCGCAGCAAGGTGCGTTGGTCCAGTTGCGCGCCGATATACGCCAGGCGCTTGCGCCCCCGCGAGATCAAATGCGCTGCCGCTGTCTCACCCGCCGCCAACTGCGAAAAGCCCACACAGTTCACGCCAGCGTTGGGGTCCAGATCCATCATGTACACACACGGCACGTTACTGGCCTCGACCATCCGTCGCGCGCTTTCGGTCCGATCGAACCCGGTCAGCAGCAAACCCCGTGGCTGATAGGCCATGTAGTTGCGCAGCAGGGTCTCTTCTTCGTCGCGCGAATAGTGGGAGTTGCCGATCAGTACTTCAAAGCCCTTGGGCCGCAGCACCTGATGGATCGCTTCGAGGGTTTCGATAAACAGCAGGTTGGACAGCGACGGCACCAGCACCACCACCGAATGGCTCTGGGCCGAGGCCAGGGCGCGGGCGGCGGGGTTGACCACGTAGTTCAGTTCGGCGGCGGCCTGTTGCACTTTTTCCACCAGTTCGGTGGCAACGGTGCTGATGCCACGCAAGGCGCGGGAGGCGGTAATCGGGCTGACGCCGGCCAGGCGGGCGACTTCATTGAGGGTCGGACGACCCGTGGTGCGCGTATTTTTATCGTTCTTGGAGGTCATCAGGCGGCTTGCCAAACAAAAATCGAGGCACTAAGGTAGCGCTGTCTCCAAACGGCTGCAAATGCTAGAGCGCTGGGTTGCCTGATCCGGTTCAAATGCTTGGAGCGGATGCACGCGTCACTCCATAAAAAAAGACAAGACGGCGCGGGAAAAGCCTGTTTTTGCACTAGCCTTACAGCGTGCAAAGGTAGCGCTATCTGCGTCCTGAGGTGTTTCATGAGTCAACCTGTTACCGCCCTGGTTATCATGGGTGTTGCCGGCTGTGGCAAGACCAGCGTCAGCGAGGCCCTCTGCCGCCTGAACGGTGCCACGCCCATTGAAGGCGACAGCTTTCACCCCGCCGCGAACATCGAAAAGATGAGCGCCGGCCACCCCCTCGACGACAACGACCGCGCCGGCTGGCTCGACATCCTGTGCGATGAATTGCGCCGTTCGCTCAAGGCCGGTGAACACCCGGTGCTCACCTGTTCCGCGCTGAAAAAGAAATACCGCGACCACCTGCGCGAAGCAGCGCCGGGTCTGGGCTTTGTATTTCTGGAACTGAGCCGCGAAGTCGCCGCCGACCGCGTGTCCCATCGCCCCGGCCATTTCATGCCGGCCAGCCTGATCGACAGCCAGTTCGCCACCCTCGAATCGCCCGTCGGCGAGCCGCTGACCCTGGCCCTCAATGCCAGCGAAGACAGCGTCAAGGCGTTGGCCGAGCAAACCCATGCCTGGTGGCTCAAACACGGCTTTGAACCTACTCGTTAATTTTTTGCCGGATAAGATAGCGCTATCCCCGGCGACAAATTCAACACCGGCTTTAATAACAACAACAAACAGGAGAGACCCCCCATGTTTGGCATGTCCCACGAGTCCTACCTGCTGCTTGATGCAGTGGTCACTATCATTGGTCTGATCTTTTTGATCACCAAGTTCAAGGTTCACCCATTTATCGCGTTGATCATCGCCGCGGGCTTCCTCGGCCTGACCTCGGGCATGCCGGTGGACAAGATCATCAAGGCCTTCCAGGACGGCTTCGGCGGGGTGCTCGGCTTTGTCGGCATCATCCTCGCGCTGGGTACGATGCTCGGCAAGATGATGGCCGAATCCGGCGGTGCCGATCAGATCGCCCAGACCCTGATCCGCGCCTTCGGCAAGGAAAGGGTCCAGTGGGCAATGATGTTCGCCGCGTTCCTGGTAGGCATCCCGCTGTTCTTCGAGATCGGCTTTGTGTTGCTGATCCCGCTGGTGTTTATCGTCGCGCGCCGCACCGGTGTGTCGCTGATCAAGATCGGTATCCCGTTGCTCGCCGGCCTGTCGGCGGTCCATGGCCTGGTGCCACCGCACCCGGGGCCGCTGCTGGCCATCGGCGTGTTTGGCGCGGACATCGGCAAGACCATTCTGTACGGTCTGATCGTCGCGCTGCCGACCGCCATCATCGCCGGCCCGATCTTCGGTACGTTTATCGCCAAGTACATCCCGGGCAATCCGTCCCAGGAACTGGTCGACCAACTGGCCCGCGAGCCGGAAAACAAGACGCTGCCGAGCTTCAGCATCACCCTGATCACCGTGCTGCTGCCGGTGTTCCTGATGCTGCTCAAAACCTTTGCCGACATCGCCTTGGCCGACGGTCATGTGGTGCGCAACTGGATGGACATGATCGGCCACCCGATCAGCGCCCTGCTGCTTGCGTTGCTGCTGTCGCTGTACACCTTTGGCCATCGCCAGGGCATCCACTCCAAGCAAATCCTCAAGCTGCTCGACGCCAGCTTGGCGCCGACTGCCGCGATCATCCTGATCATCGGTGCCGGTGGTGGTTTCAAACAGATGCTGGTGACCAGCGGCGTGGGCGACGTGATCGGCCATATGGCGGTGAACGCGCAGATCAACCCGATCCTGCTGGCGTGGCTGGTGGCGGCGGTGATTCGTATTGCCACCGGTTCGGCGACGGTCGCGACCATCACTGGCGCAGGCATTGTTGTGCCGGTGGTGGGGATGATTCCGGGGGTTAACCGCGAGCTACTGGTGTTGGCGACGGGGGCGGGATCGTTGATTTTGTCTCACGTCAACGATGCGGGGTTCTGGCTGGTGAAGCAGTACTTCAACATGACTGTGGCCGAGACGTTCAAGACCTGGACGGCGATGGAGACCATTCTGTCGGTGGTGGCGCTGATCTTCATCATGTTGCTGTCGTTGGTGGTGTGACAGACACACCCTAAGGCAAGGGTGCAAACCCAATCCAAATGTGGGAGGGGGCTTGCCCCCGATAGCGGTGTTTCAGTCACCCGATACAGTGACTGACACCCTGCCATCGGGAGCAAGCCCCCTCCCACATGTTTGACCGCGTTAGACGCCGGTTTTTGGTAAGAGCCCATCCGCCCGGAACATCCCGCGAATCCCGCGCACCGCCTGGCGAATCCGGTCCTGGTTCTCGATCAGCGCAAAGCGCACGTGATCGTCGCCATATTCACCAAAGCCAACCCCCGGCGATACGCAAACCTTGGCTTCGAGCAGCAGCTTCTTGGCAAATTCCAGCGAACCCATAGCGGCATACGCCTCGGGAATCTTCGCCCAGACGTACATCGCCGCCTTGGGATTCTCCACCATCCAGCCCAGTTCATGCAGGCCCTTGACCAGCACATTGCGGCGCTGACGGTACTGCTCGGCGATGTCTTTCACGCACTGTTGGTCGCCTTCCAGTGCGGCAATCGCCGCCACTTGCAGCGGGGTGAAGGTGCCGTAGTCGTGGTAGCTCTTGATCCGCGCCAGGGCGTTGACCAGTTCCGCATTGCCCACCATGAAACCAATGCGCCAGCCGGCCATGTTGTAGCTTTTGGACAGGGTAAAGAACTCCACCGCAATGTCCTTGGCGCCCGGCACCTGCATGATCGACGGGGCTTTCCAGCCGTCGTAGACGATGTCGGCGTAGGCCAGGTCATGCACCACCAGCACGTCGTACTGCTTGGCCAGGGCGATCACCCGCTCGAAGAAATCCAGTTCCACGCACTGCGCGGTCGGGTTGGACGGGAACCCCAGGATCATCATCTTCGGCTTGGGGATCGAACCGCGAATCGCCCGTTCCAGCTCGGCGAAAAAGTCCACGCCCGGAATCAATGGCACCGAGCGCACCTGGGCGCCGGCAATCACGGCACCGTAGATATGAATCGGGTAGCTCGGGTTGGGCACCAGCACGGTGTCGCCCTGGTCCAGGGTGGCCAGCATCAAGTGCGCCAGGCCTTCCTTGGAGCCGATGGTGACGATGGCTTCCGACTCGGGGTCGATATCCACTTCATAACGGTCTTTGTACCAGCGCGAAATCGCCCGGCGCAGGCGCGGAATACCCTTGGAGGTGGAGTAACCGTGGGTGTCTTCACGCTGGGCGACGGTGACCATTTTCTCCACGATGTGCGGTGGAGTCGGGCCGTCAGGGTTACCCATGCTCAAGTCGATGATGTCTTCGCCGCGCCGACGCGCAGCCATCTTCAGCTCGGCAGTGATATTGAAAACGTAGGGGGGGAGTCGATCTATGCGCGCAAAGCGGCGCGGCGAACCTTGGTCGGCCATTGTTGCCTCGAGAGTACGTAAGCGCCCGGAACCGTCCGAGCGACGTCGGCCACTGCGGTGGCCTGCGGGCAGACAATACGGTCGATGATGGCCAGTTGTCCAGATACGTAGGAAAAATTTCTACATGGAGCGCAGCCTGGATATACCCCTATACTCGATATGGGTTTTTCCCTCATAAGAAGGAGACTGTTCAGATGGATCAGCAGACACAACAACCGTTAGAACCGCGCATGGAAGAGGGCAAGGCCCTGGTGATCGCTGGGGTGCAGGGGCGCTATTCAAAGGCCACCGTGGGGGATATTCCGCAGTTGTGGGACGTGTTCGATAGCTGCTTCAAAGAAATCAAAAAGCGTGTAGGCGGTTTTACCTACGGGGTTTGCCATAACCCGAAACACGATGAGTTCGACTACCTCGCCGGGGTTGAAGTGCCCGCCAAGGGCGATGTGCCGAGCAATTTCGAGTTCATCGAAATCCCGGCGCATCACTATGCGGTGTTCGCGCACTACGGCCCGGTACAGGCGTTACCGCAGACCTACGAGCGGATCATGTTCGAATGGTTGCCGCACTCCGGTTACGCAATCGCCGGCCCGGATTTTGAGCGGTACAGCGCGGATTTTGATGTAAGTAAGGGCATCGGTACTGTAGAGGTCTGGTTGCCGGTAGCGCCTGAGTAAGGGCTCCCACTGTAGGCGCGAGCAAGAACCTGGCGTCGCTCGCTCCTGCGAGGGCTGCAATCGCCAATGACGAAGGTTGTGTTCAACCGCCAAAACTCAGTTGGTAGCCCTGAGAGGATTGCCGTATGGCTTTCGCAACATCAGGTGCTAATCGGCAGTAATCGTCTTCACGTTTAAGCACGATCTCAAGCGTTTGCAGCAGTGCTTGAATACGTTCTTCAGGCTTTTCGACTTCGCAGGTTCTTGCAAACTCGAGGATGCCCAGACGTGAAGCGAAAAAGGACTTGTTGCCGACCATGTCCAATGCGAGCGTGTCGTCGGGAATGTACGCCGTGGTATTCACAATGTCGTAAGCCGGTGCTAGTCGTGTATCGGCGTTGACTGGGTCGCTGTAGAGCACGCCGAAATTCTTCAGATGCGCATCACCGTTGCCCACTATGCAACTGAGCGCCACGCTGTCGAATAATTGGTCGAGCGAGCTGCGTTGATGGGCAGGTGAACAGAAGACACGCACAGCCTTGGCCATAGCGCCGTAGCTCTTGGTGTATTTTTGCTCGGCAGACAGGCCCATCAGCGTGGTCATATCTTCGAAGCCCAGTGGGTTGAGCTGCTCGTCCCGGTCAAAGCGTCGCATGATGAAGAGTTTCTGGTTCTGCGACAGGTAAAACGGTGGTGTGGGTATGCCTGCATCCCTGGCGATGGACATGCACAGGTATTCATTGATAGCCAACCCCGGAAACTCGTCGCGCCCGCTCTTGATGATCAGGTCATTGGTTTTCGAGGTGATTCTCTGCTCGGGCGTTTGAGGTTTTTCGGGCACCAGCACTTTGGGTTGTACGCCAGAAATGCCTGCTCGCAAGATGTAGCGATCCACCAGGTCAGCGAACAGATCTTCCGTGCCGTCCCAGGCGAGAATCTCCTCGATGTTCTCGCCACTCGAAGGAGGGCTGTTACGTTGGATCAACTCGCTCACTTGATCCGAGCAGACGAACACCCGGCCAATGGGTGCGCTGCTGCCTGACAACGCAAGCAGCAACATTGGGTCGACTTTCACCGTCTTGGCGAGACGATTGCGCAATTGCTCAAGCACGTAACCTTCCGGCAGATTCATCTGGAAGATGGGGTGCAAGTCTCTACGACGATACTCATCTGCGCGAACGGGCATCGAGAGGCTTATTGCGCTTTGTGCGTTTGCTTTGTCGCTGTATCGGAACAGATAGTCGTCGGCGCTTACCCGCACGCTTCCACTCTCGCCTTGAGGGGTATGAACGCGCAGAGTGGGGCTATTCATTGAACAAGTCCTCCAGTTCCTCCAAGGTCGGCATGGTCACGGGAACCAATTTGATCTCGCTGCCCAACGCCGCAATCACACGGGCATAGGCATTCATGGAAACCGAGAGGCTGCCTTTTTCGATTTCAATAAGTTTTTGCCGGGTAATTCCCGCCAGCTTTGCCAGGTCCACCTGTTTATAGCCACGATTGAGGCGCATGGAGCGGATTTGTTTGGCGAGTCGTTGGGTGATAACTGAAATATCCATGTAGCGTATTCATTACTTTAGATTTGATAGGTCATGTATACGTTACATTTAAGGTGTGTCAAGGCCATCCCGACCAAACACCCAACTCAACCTGCGCTCATACCCAACCCGCGCTTTATACGCCTCCCCGCGATCCACCCAGCCAAGCCCGAGGTACAAGCCCATCGCCGCGACGTTGTGTGTGTCCACCGACAACTCCAGCGCCTTGATCTGCGGCCAGGCCTGTAGCGCAGCGTCGGGTAGCGCCTGCAAGCAGGCTTTGCCAAATCCCCGGCCCTGCTGGGTTCGGTCTACCTGTAACGCGTGCAGCGTGGCGCTGTGTGCATCGGCCCAATGGGGCAGGCACGGCGGGCGTTTGAGCAGAAGGAAGGCCACGGGAATATCGTCGGCCAGCAGCACGAAGCCCTTGATGCCGGGGCTTGGGTTGACCAGCAGGGTGTTGAGGGCGCAATACATGTCGCCGCAAAACGGCAACTGCTCAGGGTGAACTTCGATGGCGCCGACTTGCTGTGTCTGCACAGCATTCAGCGCCTCGTAGGCGACAAGGCGGGTTTGCATCGGGGTGTCCGAACGGCTGCAAAGAAGGGCGCAGTCTATCGGGTTTGCACCGCGCGAAATGAGTTTTCAGCGGGGTGTCGATCGGGCGACAGGGCTTGCCGGGTTTGCTGCTGACCTTGCAGGAAGGCTGCGTCGGCCAGGGGCGGCTGGCGGTGGAGGAAATGTGCGGCGAGGACGAAATATTTCTGCCGATATGGGAGGAGTCCTACGTGATGGCCTTACATCCGCAGCCTGACCCGCAATGCGGGAGGGGGCCTGCTCCCGATGGCGGCGTCCCCGTCAATGCTGCCGTGACTGACCGACCGCGATCGGGAGCAAGCCCCCTCCCACAGGTTGATCGTCATGGCCCGGACGGGCTCAGTCGAGCATCTTGCCCAACAACCAACTCCCCGCCGGCCCCGGCGGATGCTGCCGCGACCACAGCGCATCCACCGCCACCGAGCGCGGCCAACTGCGCGCCTTGAGTTCGACCAACTGGCCGCCGCCAAAACGCTCCACCAGCCAGCGTGGAATCGGCGCCCAGCCAAACCCCAACTGCGCCATCTCCATCAGCATCAGGTAACTGGGCGCCGACCACACCCGTCCGGATGCCCGGGTTTCATTGGGGTTGATGATGCTCGCCAGGCGCAGTTCCCGGTGCTGCTGCAAGGCCTGGACGCTGACGTTGTCCTGCTGCGCCAACGGGTGTTTGGGCGAGACGAACAGCGCGATTTCCGTGCGTTCTTCAACCGGTGAACAGGTCAGGTCCGGCGGATACGCCTCCTGCTTCTCGATAAATGCGATCTGCGCCCGGCCGCTTTGCACCAGGGCGATCAAGTCTTCGCATTCGGCGATCAAACACTCCAGTTCAAGGTCCGGGTAGCGCTGTTCAAAGGCACTGAGGGCGATCTCGAATCGGTCGGACTGGTACGTATCGGACATGGCGATACTCAGCTTCGGCTCCAACCCCTGGGATAGCTGGCTCGCCGCCAATTCCAACCGACTGCTGGCCTCTAGCACCTGCTCGGCGCGTTGCAGCAGCACATGGCCGGCGGCGGTCAGCGTCGGCTTGCGGCTGCTGCGGTCGAACAGCAGCACATTCAGGTCAATCTCCAGGCTCGCGACCGCCGCGCTGACGGTGGACTGGCTCTTGCCCAACTTGCGCGCCGCCGCCGAAAACGAGCCTTGGGTCGCGGCCTGAACAAAGGCCTGGAGCACTTCATGGGAGGCCATGACTATCGCCTTGATCGATGGTTATTAGTTATGAAGTATCGATACAAAGCGCAATGATGGCAACCACAGTCACTCACGGAGCCGGGTCATGAACCCTACCAAGTCGATTACTGAACGCGTGTGCCAGGCCATCGGTTTCGAGGCCCTGGCGTTGTTGATTTGCACGCCGTTGCTGGCGTGGATCATGGACAAGCCCGCCCTGGAAATGGGCATGGTCACCCTGGCGATCAGCCTGATGGCGCTGACCTGGAACGTGATTTTCAACGGCCTGTTCGACCGCCTCAAGGCACGCCTGCAACTGGTCAACAACGGCTGGACCCGTGGGCTGCACGCCTTGCTGTTTGAAGGCGGGCTGGTCCTGGTGTGCGTGCCGTTGATTGCCGCGTGGCTGAACGTCAGCCTGATGCAGGCGTTTATCCTCGATATCGGCGTGTTGCTGTTTTTCCTGCCGTACACCTACGTGTACCACTGGGGCTACGACGTGGTGCGCGAAAAGTTCCTACAGAAACATGCCGCCCGACGCCTCGATCCGCTGGCCGGTGATCCAGTGGCTGCCGTCCGCCAGCAGGCTGGCAATGGCCCCGCCGATATCATCCGGTAACCCGGCGCGGCCCAGGGCGGTGTTGTTGGCGACCATCGCGTTGAGGTTGGCGTTGTCGCGCACGGCGCCGCCGCCGAAGTCGGTTTCGATGGCGCCAGGCGCGAGGATATTGACGCTGATACCGCGCGCGCCGAGTTCTTTGGCCTGGTAGCGGGTCAGCACTTCCATGGCGCCTTTCATCGCTGCATACGCGGCATAGCCGGGCAGGCTGAAACGGGCTAGGCCGCTGGAGATATTGAGGATGCGGCCACCGTCACGGATCAGCGGCAGCAGTTTTTGGGTCAGGAAAAACGGGCCTTTGAATTGAATCGCCACCAGTTGGTCGAACTGGGCTTCGCTGGTTTCGGCAAAGCTGGCGTGGATGCCGATACCGGCGTTGTTGATCAGAAAGTCGAAGTCATCCCGTGCGAAAACACGCTTGAGCACGTCGCCCACGTCTTCGACGAACGCGCCGAAGGTCGCGCTCTGGCTCACATCCAGTTTCAGCATGGCGGCGCGGCCGCCCCATTGTTCGATCTGCGCGACCACCGCCTGGGCCTCATCCGCCTGGCTGTGGTAAGTGCCGATGATATCGACGCCTTGTGCCGCCAGGCGCAGCGCGGTGCTTCTACCCAAGCCGCGGCTGGCGCCGGTGATCAGTGCGATTTTACGGGTCATGGTGCAGTCCTCTGATGTGATCGAGGGAATGAGTGTATTTGTCCGCCTATAACGTGATAAACAGCGGTAAAGCGAAATCACTGGCCGGATAAGGCGAACAATCCCATGAACAAACTGGAGTTGCTGCGCACCTTCGTGCGCGTCACCGAACTGTCGAGTTTTACCCGCGCCGGCGAGAGCCTGGGGCTACCGCGTTCCACCGTGTCCGAGCATGTGCAGGCGCTGGAAGAACTGCTCGGCGCGCGCTTGCTGCAGCGCACCACGCGCAAGGTGCAGGCGACCCAGGACGGCCGCGTACTGTATGAACGCAGCAAGGACTTGCTCGCGCACATGGAGGAACTGGAAGGCTTGTTTCGCCAGGACGAAACACAACTGACCGGGCGCATTCGCGTGGACCTGCCGACCATGATGGCGCGGGATTTGATCCTGCCGCGCCTGCCGCACTTCATGGACGCGCACCCGTTGATCGAGCTGGAAATCAGCACCACCGACCGTCAGGTCGACCTGCTGGCCGAGGGGTTCGATTGCGTGCTGCGCGTCGGTGCGCAGCCGGACCAGTCGGTGGTCGCGCGGTTGTTGTGCAGCATGCCGATGATCAACTGCGTGAGCGCCGGCTACCTGCAGCGCTATGGCGTGCCGCAGACCCTGGCAGACCTGGCCGATCACCATTTGGTGCATTACGTGCGCCCGCTGGGCTCGCGCTCGGCGGGGTTCGAATACCTGCAGGGCAACAAGGTGCAGCGCCTGCCCATGGTCGGGCGAGTCACGGTCAACAGCACTGATGCCTACAAGTCCGCCTGCCTGGGCGGCTTCGGGATCATCCAGGTGCCGGCGCTGGGCATTGGCGATCAGTTGGCCAGTGGCGAACTGGTGGCGGTCCTTCCGGATTACCCGGCGCCGCCGTTGGACGTGTCCCTGCTCTACGCCGGGCAGCGCCATTTACCGCTGCGGGTGCGGGTGTTCATGGACTGGTTGGCCGCGACGCTGCAAGCCCAGCTCTAACGCCGCGCCGACAACTGCTGCGGGGCCAGGAAGGCGTCGTGGAAGTAGTCCCGGAACGCCTGCATCGCGGGGGTAAATACGCGCTCGCGGTGCCAGGCCAGGCCGACGCTCATGGGCGCCACCGGGTCGGTCACGGTCAGGGTCTCGATGCGCTTGCCTTCCAGGGACCAGGGCCGATGGACCAGGTCCGACAGGATCGCCACGCCGCTGCCATTGGCGACCATGCTGCGCACGGCTTCCACCGAACTGGTGCGCAGCCGCACTTTGGGCGTTTGCCCGGCCTGTTCCCAATAGCGCATGGCACTGTGTTCGGCCTCGTCGACGGTCAGCAGGATGTAGGGCTCGCGGGCCACATCCGCCAGGCTGACGGCGCCGCGTTCACACAACGGGTGATGGCTGGGCAGCCACAGGCGGCGTTCGGAGTTGAAGAGGATTTCCGAGACGATGTCCGGGTGGGTGAGGTTGGCGGTGAGCACCACGGCCATGTCGAACTGGCCGTCGAGCAGGCCGTGTTCGATAGCCTGGCGCTCCTGCTCGAACACCTCGATGGTCACGTCCGGGTGCCAGTGTTCCATGCGCTGCAGGTGGTGCGGCAGGAAGTAACCGAGCACCGTGTAGCTGGCGGCGACCCGCAGCACGCCGCTGGCGCGGTAGTCGGGCAGCGGGCTGTTCAGCGCGTCGTCGACACTGCGCACGATCACATAGGCGCGGTTGAGAAAGTGCCGCCCGGCGTCGGTCAGGTTCATGCCCTGCGCGGTGCGCACGAACAACTGCACGCCGAGCATCGCTTCCAGCTCTTTGATCGCCGTGGTCACGGCCGACTGGGAGATGTTCAGGTGAATCGCCGCCTGGGAAATCTGGCCGATCTCGGCGGTGGCGACGAAGTAGCGGATTTGGCGCAAGGTCAGTGACATGGCGATATCTGTTTTTCAGAAGATAGGTCATCTGATAATAGATCTTCCCAAGGGGTCAAGCCGCAGCCTACTTTTCAGCATCACCTTTGGCGGAGCGCCTTTTCATGCGGGCAGTGGATTTCAATTCAGACATGGGCGAAGGCTTCGGCCCCTGGACCATCGGCGATGGCGTCGATTCGGAGCTGATGGCTTATATCAGCTCGGCCAATATCGCCACCGGCTTCCACGCCGGCGACCCCGGCACCATGCGCCGCACCGTTGCACGCGCCAAGCAACTGGGGGTCGCCATCGGCGCCCATCCGGGCTTTCGCGACCTGGTGGGCTTCGGTCGCCGCCATATCAACGCACCGGCCCAGGAACTGGTGGACGACATGCTCTACCAGCTCGGCGCCCTGCGCGAAATCGCCCGGGCCCAGGGCGTGCCCCTGCAACATATCAAACCCCACGGCGCGCTCTACATGCACCTGGCCCGCGATGAAGACGCCGCGCGGCTGTTGGTGCAGAACCTGCAAGTCATCGAGCCGACGCTGTTGCTGTACTGCATGCCGAATTCGGTGATCTGGCGCATTGCCAAGGAGCTGGGGCAGCCGGTGGTGCGCGAGTTTTACGCCGACCGCGAGTACGATCTGACCGGCTCCATCGTGTTCACCCGCACGGTGCGCGTGCTGAACCCTGCCACCGTCGCGGCGCGGGTCCTTCGGGCTTGTCAGACGGGTCTTGTACGCACCGTAGAAGGCGAAGACCTGTTTATCGAATTCGACTCCATCTGCCTGCACAGCGACACCCCCGGCGCCCTGGAATTGGTCGAAGCGACCCGTGAAGCCCTGGACCAAGCGGGCATTGTGGTCAGAACACCCAAATAAGATCGAACCCTTACTTTTTTGTCTGCCTTTCTATAACGACTCCAAGAGGAACAGACATGGCTGAAACGTCCCCCATCCGCTACAGCTTCGGCGCCGATGAACACCTGTTTGCCGAGGTCAGCGACAGCATGTCCCTGCAGGCCTTTTTCAAAGGCATGGCCGTGACCCGCGCCGTGGAACGCCTGGCATTGGACGGTGTGCTGGATGTGTGTCTGGCCAACGCATCGTTCCAGATTCGCTTCGACCCGGACCGCATTGCGCCCCATGTGCTGCTCGACGCGGTGCAAAGCGCCGAAGCCCAGGCCGTGGCCGAACGCACCTTGCACACGCGCATTATCGAAATCCCGGTGCTCTACAACGACCCCTGGACCCACGAAACCTTGATGCGCTTTCGCGACCGCCATCAAGACCCCAGCGGCACCGACCTAGAATACGCAGCGCGCATCAACGGTCTGGCCGATGTCGACGCTTTCATCGCGGCCCACAGTGGCGCACCGTGGTTTGTGTCGATGGTCGGCTTTGTCGCGGGCTTGCCGTTCATGTTCCAGATGGTCGAGCGCGAACGGCAGTTGCAGGTGCCCAAGTACCTGCGCCCGCGCACCGACACGCCGAAACTGACCCTCGGCCATGGCGGCTGCTTTGGTTGTATCTACTCGGTGCGCGGCGCCGGTGGCTACCAGATGTTCGGCGTCACCCCGGCACCGATCTACGACCCGGCGCAGCAGTTGGCCTACCTCAAGGACCACATGGTGTTCTTCCGGCCGGGCGACATTGTGCAGTTCAAGCCAATCGACCGTGAGGCCTACGACCTGGCCGTCGCCGAGGTCGACGCAGGACGTTTCGACCTGCGCATCCGCCCGCTGGAATTTTCCCTGGATGCGTTTCTCGCCGACCCCGTCGGCTACCCGAAAACCCTGCAGGAGGCGCTGGCATGATCAAGGTGCTCAAACCCGGCCTCGCCACCTCTGTGCAGGATCTTGGCCGCGAAGGCTACTACCACTTGGGCATTCCGCCATCGGGCGCGTTGGATCAGTACGCGCTCAACGCGGCCAACCATTTGGTGGGCAATCCACCGGGCGCGGCCGGCCTGGAATGCACGCTGATCGGCCCCGAGCTGGAATTTCAACAGGACGCCTTGGTCGCACTCAGCGGCGCCTTGATGTCGCCGCGCCTGGACGGTGAAGTGGTCCACCAGGACACCGCGTTCCACGTGCGCGCCGGGCAGGTGTTGCGCTTCGAATTTCCCAAGGCCGGTGCGCGCGCTTATCTGGCGGTCGCCGGCGGCATCGACGTGCCGTGGGTGCTCGGCAGTCGCTCGACCTACACCCTCGGCGCACTCGGCGGTTTTCACGGGCGGCGCTTGCAGGCGGGGGATGAGTTGCCTATCGGCGAGCCCACTGGGCAGGGGCGGGCGGGCAACAGTTTGCCGATGGCCTTGCGCCGCTCCGTCGGCGGCGATGTGACCTTGCGCGTGGTGCCCGGCCTGTATTACGAACGCCTGACGGAGGCGGCCAAAAGCAGTTTTTTTGCCGAGCCGTGGACGGTGGGTTCCGAGGCGGACCGTATCGGCTATCGCTTCAAGGGCGGCAGTGCATTGAGCTTTCAGCCACGGGAGCAGCCGTTTGGTGCGGGGTCCGATCCGTCGAACATCGTCGACAGTTGCTACCCGATCGGCTCGATCCAGGTGCCGGCCGGGCTGGAACCGATCGTGCTGCATCGGGACGCGGTGTCGGGTGGCGGGTACGCGATGATCGGCACGGTGATCAGTGCAGACCTGGACTTGATCGGGCAGATGCAGCCGAACCAGCGGGCGGGGTTTGTCGCGGTCAGCCTGGAGCAAGCGTTGGAGGCGCGGCGGGTGTACAAGAAGCGATTGAAGGCAATGGCCGGACTCTTCAATACCTGAAACACCCCAAAGCGAAATGTGGGAGGGGGCTTGCTCCCGATTGCAGTGGGTCAGCTACCAATAAGCTGACTGACCCGTCGCTATCGGGAGCAAGCCCCCTCCCACATTTGATCCTGCGGTGTGTCAGAAGAGTTTGGTGAATAACCAGTACAAGCTACCCGACAGCAGAATCGCCGCCGGCAACGTCAACACCCAAGCCATCAGCAAATTGCGGATGGTCTTCATCTGCAAACCACCACCGTTCGCCACCATGGTCCCCGCCACGCCGGACGACAACACATGGGTGGTCGACACCGGCAAGCCAAACATATCCGCAGCGCCGATGGTCAGCATCGCCACCGTCTCGGCCGAGGCGCCTTGGGCATATGTCAGGTGTGTCTTGCCGATCTTCTCGCCCACGGTCACCACGATGCGCTTCCAGCCGACCATGGTCCCGAGCCCCAGCGCGATGGCCACGGCGATCTTCACCCACAGCGGAATAAAGCGCGTGGAGTTGTCGATCTGCTGCTTGAACAACTGCAGCTTGCCTTGGGTGTCGGCGTCGAAGTTGCCGACCTTGGCCTTGTCCATCAAGCGGATGGTTTCGCTGGTCAGGTACATGTCGTTACGCACGTTGCCTACGGCCTCGGCGGGGACTTTGGCCAAAGAGCCGTAGCCTTTGACTTCGTCACCGATCTGGCCGGCGAGGGCGGCGAGGGCCGGGATCAGCTCGGGCGTGGCGTCCTTGGTCCGCACGTAGGTCGAGAGGATGGGGCGCGGGTCGCCCGGCAGCGCTTGCGGCGCGCTTTTCATCAGCGCGACCTGGGTCACTTCGGCCACTGCGGCAAACTGCAGCGATTGTTCGGCGGGCATGGCGCGGTTCAGCGCATACGCCATCGGCAGGGTGCCGACCAGGATCAGCATGATCAGCCCCATGCCTTTTTGCCCGTCGTTGGAGCCGTGGGCGAACGACACACCTGTGCAGGTGAGGATCAGCATGCCGCGAATCCACCATGGTGGCGGGGTGTTGCCTTTCGGCGCCTTGTACAGCGCACGGTTTTTCACGAAAGCGCGCAAGGCCAGCACCAGCAGCGCGGCAAACGCGAAGCCGATTAGCGGCGAGAGCAGCAGGGCATAACCGATCTTGATCGCTTGGCTCCAGTCCACGCCGCTGGTGCCATCACGCCCGTGCATCAGGGCATTGGCCACGCCGACGCCGATGATCGAACCGATCAGGGTGTGGGAGGACGAGGCCGGCAGGCCGAGCCACCAGGTGCCGAGGTTCCACAGGATCGCCGCGATCAGCAGGGCGAAGATCATCGCGAAACCGGCCGAGGAACCCACCTGCAAAATCAGCTCGACCGGCAGCAGGGCAATGATGCCGAACGCCACTGCGCCGCTGGAGAGCAGCACACCGAGGAAGTTGAAAAAACCTGACCACACCACCGCGAATTGCGGCGGCAGCGAGTTGGTGTAGATCACCGTCGCCACGGCGTTAGCGGTGTCGTGGAAGCCGTTGACGAACTCGAAGCCCAGGGCGATCAGCAGCGCCACGCCCAGTAGCAGGAACGGCGTCCAGGTGGTGACCACCGTGCCCAGTTCGTGCATGTCGTGCATCAGGCTGTAGGCGGTGAACAACAGGCCCATAGCGAGCACGGCGAAGAAAATGATCACCGTTACCAGGCCGGGTTTTTTGTCCAGCCTGGGTTGGGTATCGACGGATGACGTATGCGTTGAAGCAGTCAGGGACGGGGTGGCCATGCCGGAGCATCCAGTATCGGGGAGGATGTCGCCCATGATCATTGCAGAATGTTACAGCGATGCTGCGATAGGTCATTATTTCGTGAAATGGATGTGCCGCCGATCTGAAAAATGGCCATAAGCTGATGTCAGATTGCAATCAATTGCGCACGCCAGCTCCCACGGTTGATCCCGTTTCAGGTCGAGAGGGCTCAGTAGTCTTTGCGCTTTCTGAAGGCCCAGCGCCCGGCAATCAAGGTGAAGGTCGCGACCAGTGCCACCAGAATCCAGAAGCCTTCCGGATCTTGGGAAAGCGGCACCCCGCCCACGTTCATGCCGAAAAAACCGGCGATGATATTGATCGGCAATGCCAGCACCGTCACCACCGTCAGCGTAAACAGCGTGCGGTTGCTTTGTTCGTTGAGGTTGGCGGCGATTTCTTCTTGCAACAACTTGATGCGTTCGCCCAGGGCCGTCAGGTCGTTGATGATCAGCGCAAATTCCTCGGTGGATTTGCGTAATTCCTTGACGTCTTCCTTTTGCAACCACTGCGGCGGGCGGTTGAGCAGGCGCAGCAGCGAGCCCGGCTCCAGCGCCAGCAGGCGTTGCAGGCGTACCAGCACCCGGCGCATGGCGCCCAACTCAGAGCGGTTGGTGGACAAGCGCGAGGAGAGTAATTGATCTTCGATATGGTCGACGCTGATGCTGGTCTTGCGCACGATCTGCGTCAGTACCTCGCCCTGGTCGCGCAGCAGGTGCACCAGCAACTCCAGCGGCGAGCGGAAGCGTTCACCGGCCTTTACCGATGAGCGCAACTTATCCACCGAATGCAGCGGTTGCAGGCGCGCGCTGATCAGCAAGCGACTGCGGGCGCAGACCCACAACGTGGAAATATCCGACGAGACCATGCTGCTGAAGTTGAACACCACGTCGTTGACCACCGCCAGCAAGGCCGAGTCGACGTGTTCGATACGGGTGGAGCGCGAGCCCTCATGCAGGGCTTCAAAAAACTCTTCAGGCAAGGCCAGGTGCGCCTGCATCCAGCGCTCGCATCCGGCGTGGGCCAGGTTCAGGTGCAGCCATAGAAACTCCTCCGGGTCTTGCGGTTGCTGCAAGGCCTGGAGGGCGGTGGCTGAGTCAATTTGCTCAGCCTTCTCGCCAGGGCGAAAACGGAAACCGTAAAGCAAGCCAAACAGATCGGAATCCTGGTGGCTGTGGTCAATGCTGTGGTTCATGGAGTCTCACAGAGAAAGGACCTGTAGGACGTTTCACAGGTTCGCGTGGGCGAATCATTGCAAGGAAGTTTGACAGTTTTGTGACGGTTTTCGACGTGTTTCGCTTTGGTGACACGTTATTGACCGCTTGTCGAAATGGGCTCAAGAAGCGCCTAGCACGGCCGATTCAGGACACAAGAACCGCTGTAGGTGGTGGCGCCTTCGACGACAGGGAGGTCATGACGTATTCGTACCTTTTCCTTGTTTTGAGGCTTTTTTCGATGACTTTTTTGCGAACATCCCTGCGCGCACAGATCCTGTCGCTGCTCGGTGGCAGCCTGCTGGCGATGTTGTTAATCGCCCTGGCCTGTTTCAACTTCCTCTCCAACGGGGTGCAGAGTTACCGCAGTTTGCTCGAAGGGCCGTTGCTCACTTCACAGTTGATCGATGAGGCCAACCTGCAATTCAAGGTGCAGGTGCAGGAATGGAAAAACGTGTTGTTGCGCGGCAAACAGCCTCAGGACCTGGAGAAATACTGGGGCCAGTTCCAGGACCGGCAACGCGATGTGCAAGGCATTCTCGCACGGCTGGTCACCCAGACTGCCGGTGACCCGGCGCTGAACCAGCGTATCCAGAACCTGCGTCAAGAACACCAGCAGCTTGGCGTTTCCTACCAGAAGGGCCGCGATGCCTACGTGGCCGCCGGCGCCGACCCGAGCGTCGGTGACACCGCGGTCAAGGGCGTGGACCGCCCCGCCAGTGAGCAGATGAGCGCCCTGGTCAGCGACCTGCGCGCCCAAAGCACCGAACAATCCCAGACCATCAGCGCCCATGTCGAGCGCACGGTGATGGTGGGCCTGACGATTATGTTGCTGTCCGGCGTGTTGATTGGCTTGTTCAGCCTGTGGTTGATCAACCGCAACCTGATCCTGCCGATCCGTGGTTTGATCGATTATGTGAGCCAACTGAGCCACGGCCGTTTTGCCGAGCGTGTCGCCAGTCGTCGCCAGGACGAACTGGGGCAGTTGGCGGAGGCGGCGAACACCTTGCGCGACTTTTTGGCCGAAACCTTCAGCCGCCTGCAGCGCAGTGCCACCGACCTGGTCGGCGCCAGCAGTGAGTTGAATTCGATAGCCGGGCAGATGGCGACCGGTACCCATGATCAATTCAGCCGTACCGACCAGGTGGCCACGGCCATGACCGAAATGTCGGCCACCGCCCAGGAAGTGGCGCGCCACGCCGCCAGTGCCTCACGTGCGGCAGATGATGCGGATCACTCGGCCCGCGAGGGCGGTGAAGTGATGAAAGTCACTATCGCCACCATCGGCCAGATGCGCACTGAAATCCTCAACACCGGCACCATCATCCGCCGTCTGGAAACTGACAGTGTGCGCATCGGCAAAGTGCTGGAAGTGATTCGCGGGATCGCCGAGCAGACCAACCTGCTGGCGCTTAACGCCGCGATCGAGGCGGCACGGGCGGGCGAGGCGGGGCGTGGGTTCGCGGTGGTGGCCGATGAAGTGCGCAGCCTGGCGCAACGCACGGCGGCGTCGATCATCGAGATCAACCAGATTATCCAGGCCGTGCAAACCGGCGCGGTCGATGCGGCCGAGGCGATTGTCACGGGCCAGTCGTGCAGCGATGACAGCGTGGAAAAAGTCACCCAGGCCGGCGCGATGCTCGCTCACATCACCCAGGCCATTGAAGCGATTCGCGACATGAACCGTCAGATCGCCACGGCGGCCGAGGAGCAGACGTCGGTGGCCGAGGATATTTCGCGCAATATCACCCAGATCACCACCGTGGCCACCGCCAACCTCGACAACGTGAAGCGCACCGAAGCGGCGAGCCAGAATCTGCGCGGCTTGTCCGGCGAGTTGAACGAGGTGACGGCGCGACTGGGCGCTTGATCAGGCGGCCATAAAAAAACGCGCCACCCGAAGGTGGCGCGTTTTTTTTCAGGTTTTTACTCAGGTGTCTTGCTTGTCTTCCAGCACGGTGCCGGTCTTGGCGTCGAGTTTCACTTCAAAGCGCTTGCCGGCGGTGTCGGTCAGTTCAACTTCGTAGACCAGTACGCCGCTGTTGTTGTGGTCCAGCTCGGTGTCGGTAATCTTGGCGCCTGCGTGTTTGGCCACGGCGGCGGCGTTGAGTTTCTCGAAAGGCATTACGGCACCGGATTTGAGCAGACCTTCGATATGATCCGGGCGGACATCGGCCTGGGCCAGGCCGGCGGTCAAGGTCAGGGCGGTCACGGCGAACAGGGCGGTCAAGGTTTTCATGGTGTGTATCCTTTTTCGGTGAGCTGTTTAAGTGGCGCCAGATTAACCGGCGCAACTTAATTCATCCTTAATGGCACACTGACTTATTCAGTATTTATGGTCGTTCAGCAGATCCTGCACGCTGGACGACGGCCAGCGCTTGTAGAACTTCAGCAGTTCAGCGGCGCGGTTGGTGAAGATGCCGTCGACGCCTGCCTTCATCACTTTCTCGAAGTCCACGGGTTCATCCACGGTGTAGACGTGTACCAGCAGGCCCTTGTCGTGGGTCAGCGTGTTCATTTCAGGCTTGACCAGGTCGGTGTAGCTCTGGTCGCCGTGGGCGGTCAGCTCCGCCGACGGGCCGGTGCCGATGGCGCCGAGGCTCTTGGCTTCGTCGACCCATTTTTCGAACTCGGCGGCGTCTTTCGGTTCTTGCTTGGCGTAGTAAGCCGCCTTGGTCGGTTCGCCGGATTCGGCGAAGGTTTGCTTGGATTTCGGCTCGATGCTGCCTTCACCTACCCACAGCAGCAGGATTTTCGGGGTGTTCGGCATCTCTTTCTGCAGCTCTTTCAGGCTGGCCGTTTCGAAGGTTTGCAGCACCACGCGGCCCTTGCCCTGGCCGACACCGGTGTTGCTCTTGCCCAGCTTGGAGCCGGCGGAGCTCAACCAGCCTTTATCCAGCAGCTTGTTTTTCAGGTCGGCTTCGATGCCCGGGAATTGCTTGGGCTCTTTGGTTTCGATGTACAAACCCGGTTTGTGCTGCGGGTTGCCTTCGGCGATCTTGATGATGTCGTCCAGGCTGAGGATTTTCAGGCCGACGAAGCCGGGGCGAGCGCGGTCCGGGTAGGCGGCGTTGAACCAACTGCCGGCGTCGAGGGTTTGCAGTTCTTTCCAGGTGAACTCGTTGGCCGGGGCGTCTTTGCGCTCGGGGAACTTGCTGCCCACGTCGGTGGTGCGTTGCAGGTTGTTGTCGTGCAGGGCGAACAGTACGCCGTCCTTGCTGCGCTGCAGGTCCAACTCCAGGTAGTCGGCGCCCAGGTCGCGTGCGACCTTGTAGGCGGCGGCGGTGGACTCGGGGGCGTCGTAGGACGCGCCACGGTGGGCGATCACGGCAGGGTAGGGGATGCCTTCGTTAGTTGCCAATTCAGCCGGGCTGATCGGGTCGGCAGCCTGCGCCTGGCCAAGGCCGAGCATCAGGGCGAGCAGCAAGGCGCTCCCTATAGTGGCGGGCACCGGGCCGTTGGTAAACGTGACAGGCATATGCGGAGTCCTTTCGTGTCGGTAGCTTTGAGAAGGCTTCCTTTTTAACAACTGATGATCAAAGGCGCTATCACCAAACCGACATTAACGTGCGCACGCGCCAATTTTCTGGGTTTTTTTGCGCGGCTTTGCAGTACTCTTGCCGCAAACCGCCCCGTAAGAGGGCAGTACTTTCCGCCACGCGTGTAAACCATCTTTCCAGTCCCCGTAGGACTTTTCAGTGAGGTTTACCATGCGCATCACCTCCGAGCTTATCTGCCAGGCCGCCGACCAGCTTCACGGTTTTGTCGGCCTCAACCGCAAGACTGGCCAGTACATCGTGCGTTTCAGCGAAGACTCCTTCGGCATGGACGTGGCCGATGACGGCATCATTCCCACTGCCGAATTTGTCTGGCTACCGGCCCCCGAGCACGCCATGACGTTGTCCCGTGAGCGCCTGCAATTGCTGCTCGATCAGAACATCGACGACCGCATCAACATCACCGAGCCGCTGCGTGTGTACATGCGGCGGGTGGAGATCCCGCAGATCAGTGCGTTGCGCAGCCTCGTCAGCTAGCCCGACAGCCTGTGTGTCCTCGATGAGGATCACACGTGCGAGCGCTTGCGGCCGCCTCTCAATGCTGGAATGCGTAGTCGCGCTCGACCTTGCACACGCGTGTGTGAAACGCCGAGTACCAGGTGGAACGCCCTTGCTCGCGTACCGCCCGATGCTCGGCCTGCTGTTTCCAGGCGAGGATGTCGGCCTCGTTGCGCCAGTACGATACGGTGATTCCCACGCCATCCTCCCGCGCCGATTCAACCCCGAGACAGCCCGGCTGCTCACGCGCCAGTTCCAGCATGCGCGTGGCAGCCTCGCCGTAACCGTGGTCATCGGCGGTGCGCAGTGAGCTGAAAATCACCGCGTAGTAAGGCGGGGCGGGGGTGTGGGCAATCATACCGAGGTCTCCTGGCAGGCCTTGAGCAGGGCAATCGCCAGTGGCGGCGTGACGCCCTGGCGCGCGGCGCGTTCGGGCTGGAACAGGGTGGCGACGAAGAACGGATGGTCCAGCAGCTCCACGGCGCGCAGGTCGCCGGCCGAGTCGTGGCCGCTGGGGATCAGAGCGCCTTCCAGCAGTGCGCTGGCGAAGTCGGGGTTGATGCCGTAGCGGCAGCGATAGCCTTCATGAATATCGAGTGTGCCGTAGGCGTCGGCGATACGGGTGTAGGCGACCAGGCGCACGGTGTCGCTGGCCTCCACCAGAGCGCAACTCAGTGGCGCGATCACTGCACGTTGGGCATTCGGGACCAACTCGCCGTGTTCGGCATCGGCCCAGCCCAACACATTGCGGGCATATTCCAGCACCGCGTGTTGAAAGCCGCCGCAGGTACCGAGGAAAGGGCGCCGCTGTTCGCGGGCAAAACGGATCGCGTGCAGTGCGCCGTCGGTGTCGCGGTACGGGCTGGCGGGCACGCACCAAAAACCATCGAAACCTTGTAGTTCGGAGGTGGCGCTGAGGGTGTCGGTCTCCAGCCATTGAAGGTGAACCGTCAGGCCCAAGGCGGCGGCGGCCTGTTGCAGCGCCACGGGAATGGCTTGGTGCGCAATCACATCGGGGTTGTAATCGCCGATCAGGGCGAGGTGCAGCGTGGTGGCTTTCATTTGAGGCTTCCCCTGGCTTGTCGTGTCCTGGTGCGCACTATAGATTGGCGCTCACGCAATCAATATTGGCGTTTACCCACATGTTCAATGCAGTCGCGCACTATCAGATTGATTACCCCGACTTGTCGCTGATCCTTGCCCTGGTGCGCGGTGGCAGCCTGGCGCGGGCGGCGGCGTTGTTGCGGGTGGATGTGTCGACGGTGTTCCGCGCCGTGCGGCGGCTGGAGGCTGCGCTGGGCCAGACGTTGTTTGAAAAAAGCCGCGCCGGCTACCTGCCTACCAGCCTGGCCAGCCACTTGGCGCAGCAGGCCGAACGCGCCGAACAAGCCCTGGAGGCCGCGCGCATCGGCGTGGAACAGGGCGGTGAAGTGATCAGCGGCACCGTGCGCCTGACCTGCACCGACTCGGTGCTGCAAGGCTTGTTGCTGCCGGCGCTGGCGCAGTTCATGCCGGATTACCCGGCGCTGACCCTGGAACTGAGCACCTCCAATGATTTCGCCAACCTCAGCCGCCGCGATGCCGACATCGCCCTGCGCCTGACCCGCACACCACCGGAGCATCTGGTAGGGCGTTGCCTCGGCACCGTGCGGTATCAGGTGTGCGCCAGCACAGATTTTGCGCGTCAGCACGCAGGACGCGAGCTGGCGGAGCTGGCCTGGATCGCGCCGGATGACTTCCTGCCCGATCACCCCACCGTCGCCTGGCGCCGTGCGCAGTTGCCGGGCGTGCGTCCCAGCTATCGCTGCAACAGCATGTTGTCGGTCACCGAACTGGTGCGGGCGGGGCTGGGCGTGGCAGCGCTGCCGGATTTTCTGTTGGATGAACGCCTGCAACCGCTGGGCCCCGCTTTGGCGGGGCATGACACGGCGCTATGGCTGCTGACGCGCCCCGATTGCCGGGCATTGCGCTCGGTGGTCACGCTGTTTGATCAATTGGGGCGGCATGTGCGATTGAGCCCCTGACACCCCGCCGGCTGAATGTCTGGTGGATTTACGGTTTTCGCACAAACTGCTCATGCATCTCACACGTCAGGGTCTCGATACGCTCGGTCAGTTGCTTGGTCATTTCCGTCAGCCGGGTGTTCTGCTCCAGCAGTTCCAACAGCTGTTTGCTGGTGTTCTGCGTCTCGGCCTGGCGCTCGGCATTGGCGACGGCCAGCGCTTCACGGTGCTGCGCGTCGGCCTCGGACTGGGCTTTGTCGCGAGCGGCCTGGCGTGTCTGGGCCAGCAGGATCAGCGGCGCCGCGTAGGCCGCTTGCAGGCTGAAGGCCAGGTTGAGCAGGATGAACGGGTAGACGTCGAAGTGCGTGATGCCGGTGACGTTGAGCACAATCCACACGGCCACGATCAAGGTTTGTGCGCCGAGGAAAGTCGGTGTGCCGAAGAAGCGTGCGAAGGCCTCGGCCTTGAGGGCGAAGGTGTCGTTGCCAAAGGTCGGCGCCAGGTGGGCGTGGCGTCGATGGAAGCGCAGATAATCGACGGGGACGTCTTTGGGTTTGTCGGGTGTGGGGGTCATGGAGAACTCGGGTCATCAATGTTTAAGACAGGTGTCCACTATAGCCTTGGCGATCTGTCTTACGCATGAATAACCTGGGGACGACATGGTTGCCTACGAGGAGTAGGGTGAAAACCTCAGGCGGAATGGGCGATCGCGTAGTTGCTGGCATTGACCCGGTTACGCCCGGTGTCTTTGGCCGCGTACAACGCGCGATCCGCCGCATTCAGCCAGGTGGCGGCATCGGTGAAGACGAGTTGGAAATCGGCCAGGCCGATGCTCAGGCTCACGCGCAGCTCGGGGATTTGCGGGTTACGGTAATTGCTGAAGGTTTCGCGTATACGCTCCATGACCCGTGCGGCTTCTTCCAAGGGCATTTGCGGAAGAATCACACAGAACTCGTCGCCTCCGTAACGGCCGGCCAAATCGTTTTTCCGCAGGTTGCGCCGTATCTCCACGCTCAGTTGCCGCAGCACGGCGTCGCCGACGATATGGCCGTGAGAGTCATTGATTTGTTTGAAGTGATCGATATCAATCAGTGCGATGGTGGCGTGGCTTTGTTGCTGCTGGCACTTGTGGAACTTGAGGTGCAGCAGATCTTTCCACGAACCGTGGTTGAGCAGGCCGGTGAGGCTGTCGGTGCGGCTCAGTGCGCTGAGGGCACGTTTATGTTCCGACAGTTTGATCGCCAATTCGTAGCAGACCCAGCCGATGGCCATGGGGTACAACGTCAACATCGGCAGGCAGGTGTAGACCTGGAGCGGGCTGACGTCGGGGTTGAAGCGCATGCCGAACAGCGCCCATGCCACCCCGATCCCTGCGCCCTGCGCGAGCAAACCGCGCAGGAACAGGCGCCTGCCGCCAGCGGCGAAGTTGTTCATGGTCATCATCGAGAGGATGGTCACGGCCGTCAGCGGTGTGAACTGGGCGGCGGCGGCCCAGAAGCCGCCGCACAACGAGTCATACAAAATGTTGCGCTGTTCGGCGTGGTAAGGGAAGGGGGAGCGGATTGACAGTTGGTACGCCACATGTGCCCACGCGAGCCCATTGAACAGCAGGAGCGCCCACACCCAGCTCGGCATCGCGAGCGGGTACAAGCCGCCGATGACACTGATGCAGCCGATACCCAGGCCGATGATCCTTGGCTTGTAAATACGCCTGGCAAATGAAAGCCCTTTGCCTCGTCTGTTTTCCATAGATTTCCGGGTCAGCTCTTTTTCGCAGATTCGGCCGCGCGCGCGTGCAGGGAGAACCGTTGATCGGATAATACTTGTGAATATTGTCAGTTATTTGCGTAGGAATAATCAGTGGCCTTCCAGGCCATTCGCGCAAAACAGAGGGCAAATAGGCCAAAAGCGACCTGGTATGTCGCGTATGCAACGGTTGTTTACTGCGAGCGGGGAGCGCCAGCTTCGTAGCCGGCCAGAAACATATCGATTGCCGACTCGATCACTCGGGCCTGTTCGGTGACGTCGAGGGTGGGTTGGCCCAGGGTGATCTGCGGCCAGAATGCGAACGCCTTGAGCAGGCTTTGAATCTGGTGCGCGGCGAAGGCCGGGTCGGTACACGTGAGCCGGCCATCTTCCTGGGCGGCGCGCACCCACTGAGTAAAGCCTTCTTCGCGCAGGCTCAAGCGGTTGACCATGTCCTGGGCGCGTTCCGGCGAGTGAATGGTGGCGGCGATGGCGACCCGGGCCAGGTCGAGGAAGTTAGCGTCCGACATCATCTTCATCTTGGCTTGCAGCAAGCCGCGCAGTTGTTCACGCAGCGGGCGATCGCTGGCGTAGTTCACGTCGAGTTGCGCGACGCTGCTGGCCCAGAGTTGATGCAGGATTTCGGCGAACAACTCTTCCTTGCTGGGGAAGTGGTTGTACACCGTGCGCTTGGAAACGCCGGCGGTGGCGGCGATCTTGTCCATGCTGGTGACCTCGAACCCGTTGACCCGAAACTCAGCGATAGCGGCGGCCAGGATGGCTTCGCGCTTGCGGTCGGTGAGACGTTGAGGGACAGACATGGACAGGGATCGACTCTAAGAGGAAAATTACACTCGGTAGTTTACTTGCTCCGGGTTTTGTTGCAATCTTGAAACTACACTGTGTAGTGTAATTTTATGAGCGGTCCGTAGGAGTTACCTGGTAATGGCCACGATTTCAACCCGTCTCGCTCCTTCGCCTGTGCTACCCAAGCCTGCTCAACAGGAACAGGGCACCTTCAGTAACCACGCCCCCGTGCAGCGCGCCGGCTTCGGCAAAACCTTGGGCATTTTCTACAAGATGCTGTTTCACAAGCCGCGCAATACGCGGCCGGTAGGGGCGATTCCGGTGCAACCGCTGACCCGCGAACAGCTATTGGCCGCTCCCGACCACAGTGTGTATCGCCTGGGGCATTCCACCGTGCTGCTGAAAATGCGCGGCAAATTCTGGCTGACCGACCCGGTATTCGCCGAGCGCGCTTCGCCGTTCAGTTGGGCCGGCCCCAAGCGATTCCACGCACCGCCGATCAGCCTCGAAGACCTGCCGCCCTTGGAAGCGGTGATTCTTTCCCACAACCATTACGACCACCTCGACCGCAAGGCCGTGATCCAACTGGCCGACAAGACCCGCTACTTCCTCGCACCGCTGGGCGTTGGCGACATCCTGGTGAAGTGGGGTGTGGATGCCAGCCAGGTGCGGCAACTGGATTGGTGGCAGGGCAGTGAAGTCGATGGCATTCATTTTGTCGCCACCCCTGCACAGCATTTTTCCGGGCGCGGCTTGTTTGATAGCAACCAGACGCTGTGGTGTTCCTGGGTGATGATCGATGGCGCGCGACGCGTTTTTTTCAGCGGTGACACCGGTTATTTCGACGGTTTCAAATGCATCGGCGAACAGTACGGACCGTTTGATCTGACCCTGATGGAAACCGGTGCTTACAACGTCGACTGGCCCCACATACACATGCAACCGGAGCAAACCCTACAGGCGCACATCGACCTTAAGGGCCGCTGGCTGCTGCCGATTCACAATGGCACCTTCGACCTGGCCTTCCACGCCTGGCACGAGCCTTTCGACCGCATCATGGCGTTGGCATGGGAGCGCAACGTGCTGATTACCACACCGGCCATGGGGCAGGCGTTCAGTTTGAACCAGCCCGAGCGAGGCGTTGCGTGGTGGTTGGAGGTGGAGGTTCAGGGCAGCGAAGAAGCGCTTGCGAACTGACGGTCGGGGAAATCGGAAAAAGGAATTTTCAAGGTGTTTCAGGCCTACGACAAACGCCAGATGAGAGTGCGATGATCTCGGGAAAGTCAATTTCCGGGAGTCGGCTCTGATGGACAATAAATGTGGGAAGTCTTTGCAGTCGCCTATGTCTTGTCGGCGGGAAGCGTTTTTACCCGCCTGTGCGGAACCGGCGAGTTTGGCGCATGGCCCCTCCAACACTCACATCGAAACGGGGACCACGACTGCACTGGGCATCGGCTACGTCCCTGATGCGCATCTTGGTGCTGGCGTCGTAATCCCCGGCTATAACGTGCCGGCCCTGCCGCTAAAACCCGTGCGCGACGCCGCGCTGTCACTGATCGCCTTGAGTGGTGTCGACCCCAGTGAAGCGGGCAGGGTGGAAGCCCCCTTGGTGCAGCACACCGGCACTCCCACCGTCACCCACTCGTTGGCCGGCAGTCGCGTGGGGTTCGCCGATCGGCTTGTGCATGGCAATGATCAGACGCCGATTGAGCACAGCGCAGCCTTCCTGGAAGCGCTGGACATGCTGCGTCGGGCCGGGGCCCAACTGGTGGCGGTGCCTGCAGAGCGGGCTGATGACACCCTGCGCTTCACCCTGCATTCGCGCAATGAAATCGACGAGCGTGTGAGCGAGTATCGGCTCGATGCACTGGTGTCCGAGAGCCAGAGCGCTGCGTTCCATGCCGCGTGCTGGAGCGGCTACCCGAGCCTTGGTGAGCCACTGGGGGGCGGGGCGATGCTGTGGTTCTATGGCGCGCAGTGGGCGAAAGACTCGCTGAAGGTGCTGGTGCAGGGTTATCGCAGCGCGCGTCGCTTGACTGAGGTGTAGGCAACGCTACCCGCTGCGTTGAACAATCCTACGGTTTGAACGACCTGCGTCGCGCAGCCTGGGTGGAGTGGGGTTTTTAGACTGGTGTGCGGATCAATGTTGGTCCTTCATCGTTTCTTACCCCTTCCAGGAGGTGCTTCATGTTGGGTATTGGTTATGGCATGGGTGTGTTTGTTAACCAGGTGCAGCGGTTGCTGCCTGTGCAGTTTTCATCGGGAGCTTCAGCGCCGGTTTCCCCGGGAACGGAATATGCCAGCGTTCGCGAGCTCAGCGAGCAAATGGCCCGGCCCGGTGGGCTCACTTCGGCAGATCTGGTCAGTTATCTGCAGGCGCGCATTCGTAAGCTGGACCCCAAATTAAGCTCGATCATTGAACTCAACCCCGAGGCGTTACAGATTGCCCGCGCGCTTGATCTGGAGCGCGCCAGTGGCAAGGTCCGTGGGCCGCTGCATGGCATTCCCGTGTTGCTCAAGGACACTATCGAGACGGGGGACACCCAGCAAACCAGTGCCGGCGCCTTTGGGTTGGTGGGTAGGGCGGCGTCCAAGGACGCTTTTATCGTCGAGCGACTGCGCCAACAGGGAGCCGTGATCCTGGGTAAAACCAACTTGACGGAACTGGCTGGCTTTCGCGGTGGGCCCGATGGTTTGAGTGCGCGGGGCGGGCAAACGCGTAACCCTCATCAAGCAGGCGCAGAGGTGGGCGGCTCAAGTTCGGGGTCGGCCGCTGCGGTCGCCGCAGGCTTCGCCCCCTTGGCGGTGGGTACCGAGACCAATGGCTCGATCATCGTGCCCGCGGCGTTCAACGGGGTGGTTGGTTTCAAGCCTGGTGTGGGTTTGTTGAGCCGCAGCGGCATCATTCCAGCCAGCCATCGACAGGACACGCCAGGTCCGATGGCGCGCTCGGTGTTTGATGCTGCGTTGATGCTTAACGCCATGTCGGGCCGCGACCCTCTCGATTCTGCGTGTGTGGATGCTCCCCAAGGTATTGATTACACCGCGTTGCTCAAGCCTGGTGCCTTGCAGGACAGGCGTATCGGTTATCCCGTGACCTTTTCCGCGAATGGCGAACGTTTAACGGTGGATAACAGTCCGCAATTCAGCCAAACGCTTGAAGTGCTTCGCACGCAAGGCGCGGTTCTGGTGCCGGTCGATATGCGATTGGCCGACGCCTCACGCTATGACGAACTTTTGTTCGCCGATGTGAAGGACGAATTGAACGACTACCTGGGCAAGCGCGAGGGGTTGCCGGTCAAGTCCGTGCCCGAGTTGATCGCGTTCAACGAAAAACGCGATGGCACCGAAACCGATCACCAACCGACACTCAAGGAGATCGACGCGTCCACCCTCACCGCCGACGAGCGCCAGCCGCTATGGGACGCAATGATCCAGGATTTTCGTGGCACGGTGGATGAACTGATCGACCGGGAAAACCTCGACGCCGTGGTCTCGGACTTTGATACGAACAGCTACTTCGCAGTGGCGGTGGCCGGCTACCCAGGGATTTGCGTGCCGTCCGGGAAGAATGAGGACGGTATGCCGACCAGTGCGTACTTCTTTGGTGCCCGTGGGGCTGAACCCACACTGCTTGCTGTGGGCCATGGCTATGAGCAGGCAGCACAGAAGGTCTCCAGACCCAGCCTCTAAACCGCCAGGCAATGCTTACACTCTGTTCTGGACTCTACGCACGTGTCGGTTGAGGGGTTGGTGAATCAATTGATGCCGCTGCCGAACCCATCAATCGAGACATGATGTTTTGTGCCGCGGGTTCACTTGGCGGAGTGTCAAACTTGCGCGCACTCATCCCCCATCCAGGCGCAAAACCCGGGAAAAACACCAACCCTTCGGCCTCCAGGCGAAACGCCAGGGTCAGGCGGACGTCATCCTCCACGTCGCCCTGGGTTTCAAACCGTTGAATCGCATCCACCGCCACGCCGGCCTGGCGCGACAGCTCTTCGCGGCTCCAGCCCAGCATGACGCGGGCCTGCACGCTGTGCTTGGCGGTGAATTGATGCAGGACGATTTGCTGTTCTACGAAAGAGCTCATTGCCAGAGAGGACATGGGTTGTCTCCAGGGTTCGACGGGGAGGGCAAACTATACTGTGTTTTTGTACAGTTGTTTTGACCGCTCATCAACTGGAATTTTTTCCGGCGCCGACACCGCTCTGTTTTGAGGCTAGCACGGTGGTATTCCTGTTCGGGTCGAACGCTGCATTGGCTAACTCGCCTCAGCCCCCGGCACCTCGCGAATAATCAAATGATCCAGATTCTCGATATCCGCGCTGAACACCCCGAATGTCTGCTCGGGGTTTTTCTTGCTCGGTACCTGCTTGAACTGCGGCGTCACCCCGTAAAAGAAGCAATATAACGGCCGTTCGCTGCTGGCTGCAGCCTTGATCTGCTCGAGGAACGCTGTGCGCTTGCGGTAACTCTCGATGAGTTTTTTGTTCAGGTAGACGTTGACCGAGTAGGGCTTCTTGTCGAGCCATACCTTCTTTTCGAAGTCGATGCGAAAGCTGCTGGTGTAGTCCTTGATCGCTTTGATCCTGCCCCAATAGATCAGGCCGTGGTTGTCCTGCAGGTACTCGATCTTCTTGAAAAACGCCGCATAAGACGCAGTATGCTCGCCGATCTTCAGCGGCATCGCCTTGAGCTTGTCCTTGTCGTCGAGGTTCGACACATAGCATTCCACCGGGTGGGCGAACACACTGGTTTTATCCGGGGTAGTGTCGTTGGAACCGACAGACACGCTGGTGCGGGCTGAAGGGGGATTCGCCGGGTCTTGTGGCGCTTGCCCTTCAGTGCCCGCCAGCGGGGTTTTGCGCGGGTAGGTGCGCCGGGTCAGGACAAATTCCGATGGGAAGTGTTCCTCGCGCTCGTCCTCGCTGTCGTCCGTAGCCGGCTTGTGGCGGCTGACGTAACGGCAACCCTCGATATGCCGGGTGCCTGGGGTGTTTTTAAAATGCGGGGTGCGCCGGTAATTGACGTTTTTCGCGTTGAAAGTGCTCAGCACGTTGCCCGCTTCAAAGGCCGCGCGGCATTCAGCGTTGGGACAGAGGAAGCTGTCCTGGTCAGAGTCGTAGGCGTCGGTTTCGTCGAAATTCAACTCTCGCACGTCATAGATCGACAGCTTGTCGTCGAGACTCAGGCTGTAGGCCGTGTCGAATTTCATGGGCTCGGGTCCGTGAGAAGTTTGGCTACTAGAGAGTCGGATATTACGCAGATATCAGCAGGAAACCGCAACCTGTCGCGCCCCAGCGAGGCGGCGATGGGATCGATTCGATCTCCCGCCTAACCCGCCGCCCGTATCACCGCTGCAGCCTGGCCTGCTTCTTCTTCTTCCCGTGAAAATGCCGAAAATGTGCATCCTGCGCCGCCGCCAGCAACTCCCGATCCCCGCGCGTATCGCCCCAGGCCCGGAGCCGATACTCCCCCAGGTCCCCATACTCCGCCTCAAGCCGCAGCACCTTGTTCTCGCACCGGCAGTTATTCCCTGTGAGCCTGCCGGTCAATACGCCGTCGAGCACCTCAAGCTCGGTCCCGATCAACTTGATCCCAAGCCGATCGGCAAACGGCTGCAACACCAATGCCGGCGACGCCGAACATAAGGTCACCACCGCCCCCGAGCCCAGCTCCTGCTCCACCGAAAGCACCCCCGCCGGCCGCATCAACCGCGCCCAATTGCGCTGGCAGTACTCCTCGGCCTTCTGCTGCACCCACGTCTTCTCGACCCCGGTCATAAAGGTACGGATCAACTGCGCCTTCAACTCATCCCGGCTGATCTGCCGTACAAGAAACCGCAGCCCAGGCAGCGCCAGCTTGACCATCCGGCCGTAGAATTCGCGGGCGCCAAAGGCAAACTTGAGGAAGGGCACGAAACTGTCGTGATGGGTCAGGGTGCCGTCGAAGTCAAAGACGGAAAGTACTTTGGCATCCACGGGGCCGGCTTCGAGCATGTCTGGTTTCACGGGTGGTCCTTGATCAGGTGGCGCGGGTTCTCATAACGATGTGACTGGCACCCATTACAGGGGTTCAGGCGAATAACGGTTATGCAATTCAGATCAGCCATGGGCAGTGCTGTTGTTCTTTTGCCCGCAATGATCAGGGCAGTTTACCCGGTCGGGCATAGGAATGAACGTCGTGAGACGTGTATGCCTGCAAGGTGAAAGTATTTGTTTGCTGTGGCGCAAGCGCGGTCTGATGTGGAGCGAACAAGCGTTAGGTCTCCGCGCTTTTTACACGATACAGCGCCGACATCTGTTCGATTTCTGCAAGGATCTCCTCCCTGAGTGCTGCTGGCTTAAGAACCTCAACGCTGGCGCCTTGACTCAAAATCCAAAGTCGCAAGCCCTGGCTCAAATGCAGTTCGCAACTCAGGTGCCAGCGTTCCGTGTCGTGGGGCTGTAAATGCTGTTGTGAACTGAGCCAGTTCTCGCTCAGGCGCTGATACATCTTTTCATCGATCAGCAACTCCAGCTGGATGGGATGTTCGTTCTCCAGCCCAATCAAGCTCTTCAATGAACGGGTATTACGAATGTCGTACTCAGCGGGTACCTGAGCGGGTTCAAACCCTGCCGCTTTCGCGGATTTGAATCGGTGTACTGGCCAGGCATAAGGCGTGTCCGGGTCTCTGCCATCCACGACGAGTGACAGGTAGATGTTAGCGTCCTGAAAGGACAGGCCCAATGGTGTCAACCGATAAGGCTTGGGGGTTGGCGCGCCGCGTGGCTGGTACAGCACGTCCAGCATGCTCCCCTCCAGCAACGCGTCCTGGATGGTTTGAAAGACCTGAGGCTCGACCAATCCCGGCTGTAAATTCAGAAAACGGGTGTTGCTGACCACCTTCTTGGTCCAGTCATACAGTCGGTGGGAATGTTTATTCAAAATCGACTGGGCGTGCTCGTACAGCTCCTGAAGATTACCGCCTAGCGTGCGGCTGGTGTACGGGCGGGCATGGTCGATGACCATGATCAAATTCATTGCGTCAGTGGGTTTGAGCACGAACCTCGACAACTCCTTGTCTGCCCAATACACGTATTCCCGGCCTTCCTTTTTGCGCTTGATACCGTAGCGTTTGTCCTCTAGCAGGGCTTTGAGGTTGCGCTGAATCGTCCGGTTGTCCACCTCGATGGACTGGGCTCGAAGTCTTTCTTGGAACTGTGCCACGCGCAAG
Organism: Pseudomonas sp. D3; assembly: GCF_029320995.1. Classification (NCBI taxonomy): domain Bacteria; kingdom Pseudomonadati; phylum Pseudomonadota; class Gammaproteobacteria; order Pseudomonadales; family Pseudomonadaceae; genus Pseudomonas; species Pseudomonas sp. D3. The sequence continues at coordinate 5,149,536 of NZ_CP119772.1, read as the reverse complement.
CCGCACGGCGTTGCCGTGCCGCCCCGTGTGGGAATCATTGCCAGGAGTAGATCGAGGCGAAACCTCTCTTCCAGGCGTTTTCCTGACATCTCATGCATCCTCTATTGCGACACAGTTTGTCGTTCAGAGGGTGGATGATTCCTTTCGAGAAATCAATCTGATGCCGGAGCCGAGAAATGGCCACGCCCAAGCCTGCAAATGTCGTCAACATACTTGAGGCTTTTCTGCCCGAGCTTGAAGTGCTGGAGTTCCGTGAATCCAGTGCACATAACGGTCTGGGGGCGGGATTGGGCATGCCGACTCTGCGGATTGTTGAAATGTATGAGCGTCACGGGGCTGTGTCATACGCTGAAGCGAAGGCTATGAATCCTTTGAATGCGCCCTTGGCACGAGAATCATTTCTCCTGCTCTACGCGCAGCTTCGACGAGCAGCACTCGACCATGATGCAGAGGCACTAAATGACCTCGGTTGGTTATGGCTGGATGGGCGCACGTTGATCGAGGACCCCGCGATTGCCCTGCACCTTTTCCGGCTGGCTGCGGCGGACGATTTATCTGAAGCCTTTTTCAATCTAGGGCAGCTGTATACCTACGGAATAGGTGTCGCCGTCGATGAGCAAATGGCCCAGCGCTGGCTGAAAAAGGCGTTTAAAGCAGGTATCCGCGAGGCTGCTTTGGAGGTTGCATGGCTTTACGACGCGCGGAATCGAGAAGGCAGTTGTGAAGCTTCACAGGTTGAGGCCGATAACCGGAAGGCATTTCGTTGGTACCGAAAAGCTGCTCGTGCCGGCGATACTGCGGCGTTTGCACGCCTTGGGAAGAGTTACCTGGAGGGCAATGGCGTTTCGCGTCACGTCTCAAAGGGGCTTTTTTGGTTGCAGCGCGCAGCGCTCAGTGGTGATGCGGCGGCGGCGGATGCCTTGGAATATTTTTATGAGGATGGGCTGTACATGCCGGATCCTCAGGGACGTATGCGTTTATTTTGGGCCTCATATGCCGAAGGTCTGCGAGATGCACTTGAGTGCCGATAACGTGGGCGTAGGTCGCAGTATTCAACAGTGTTTTAAATGAAAAAAATTAAGGACGGGTAATGATTACGTTGAGAGACGGCGGCTCCTTCAGCATTGATGCTCTGGTTGCAAAAGTTGAGGGGTTGGGGGGTTCCATGGTGTTGGGTCCCATCACGGTCGTGTTGACCGAGCACAATAAGCCGGACTCGTTGGATTACTGGATTAGAACCAATGGGGCTCATCGAAAAGACCAGATGCAAGCGGAAACGCAAGTGGTCGACCAGTTGGTCGCCACCGGTCGTTTTGATCGCGTCAAAATGAACTGTCCATCGACCGGGCATCGTTGCACTGGACTGAGCGTGATTTCAAAGCCTCGCGCCGAGCACACTCAGGCATCCACGATTACTGTGCCTGATTGTGAAGAAATGGAGGCGGCCGCATGGCTGGTCGACCGCTTCAAGGCTGCGTCGCCGAACCTTGCCTATGCCAACCTCAATGCGGCCGGAAGCTATCGAGGTTGGGTTGCTGACTTTAAAATTCCTCTGTTGGATGGTCGTTCACTGAGCCTGGATCTTCGAAAGGAAAAGGATCTGTTTCTCCTGTTTGTCCTGGCGGTGGTGTGGTCTCGGACAGGCCCTTGGGAGAATGCCGTCTATTTTGTGGCCTGGATGAAGCTGGCTCACAAAGACATTCCTGCGTTATGGAAAAACAATGCATTTGTAGAAGTAGAGTGCAGTAACCGCGAGGTCTCCATGGCGCAGACCTTAGGTCAGTGCCTGGCCCCCGAGACCCGCAAGCAGGTCAGTTTCAGGAAAGATGTTTACGCGAGTGTAGGGATACTTGCCCAACACTGGGACAGTATCAAACGTGAGATCGACGTCATGATCACCACTCGCCAATACGCGGATTTTTTCGACTATATGCGTTCATTAAAAGGCTTGGGGACTAGCCAGAAAAGTATGCTGATAAAGATCCCGCTGATCATGCGAGAGTTGCGTTGTCAGCTTTATCCCTCAATTCCAGGCGAGTTCTGCTGTGTACCGGATGCCCGGGTCTATGAGGCGTTAAGTGCAATGAGCCGGGACCACAACAAGCATATAAACCTGATGCATCACGCTGGCAGTGTAAAAAAACTGATCGACGCTTCTGCGAAGATCTATCAGCTGTTCGGTGATCTGTATGACCTGCCGTTGTTCGCTTATGTAGACCTCGATCTACCCGGTAAGTGAGAGTTGGAGGAGAGGCCGGTCTAAAGAAGTCCGACGCACTGGCTCACTCACCTGCGAGATACACCGCCAGGACGCTTTGCGAATCAACTGGGTGAAGGCGCGCATTTGCGCCAACGCAAAAACAAAAAAGGGCTGCCAGTTGGCAGCCCTTTTTGCAGAACCCGTTTCATTGTTGATGAGGCGGGTTCAGGTTTTGATGCGATTTCACGGGCTAAAGAATCAGTCCCAGCTCAACGCACCGCCAGTCTGATACTCGATCACACGGGTCTCGAAGAAATTCTTCTCTTTCTTCAAATCCATAATCTCGCTCATCCACGGGAACGGGTTGGTCGTCCCTGGGTACTCTTCCTTCAAGCCAATCTGCGACAGACGACGGTTAGCGATGAACTTGAGGTAGTCCTCCATCATCGCCGCGTTCATGCCGAGTACTCCGCGTGGCATGGTGTCGCGCGCGTATTCGATCTCCAGTTGCGTCCCTTGCAGGATCATCTGGGTCGCTTCTTCTTTCATCTCGGCGTCCCACAGGTGTGGGTTTTCGATTTTGATCTGGTTGATCACGTCGATCCCGAAGTTCAGGTGCATCGACTCATCGCGCAGGATGTACTGGAACTGCTCGGCCACGCCGGTCATTTTGTTGCGGCGGCCCATGGACAGGATCTGGGTGAAGCCGCAGTAGAAGAAGATGCCCTCGAGGACGCAGTAGTAGGCGACCAGGTTGCGCAGCAGTTCTTTGTCGGTGTCGACGGTGCCGGTTTCGAATTTCGGATCGGAGATGGAGCGCGTGTATTTGAGGCCCCAGGCGGCTTTTTTAGCGACCGATGGGATCTCGTGGTACATGTTGAAGATTTCGCCTTCATCCATCGCCAACGATTCGATGCAGTACTGGTAGGCGTGGGTGTGGATCGCTTCTTCGAAGGCCTGGCGCAGGATGTACTGGCGGCACTCCGGGTTGGTGATCAGGCGGTACACGGCCAGGACCAGGTTGTTGGCGACCAGAGAGTCGGCGGTGGAGAAGAAGCCGAGGTTGCGCATGACGATGCGGCGTTCGTCGTCGGTCAGGCCTTCGGGGTCTTTCCACAGGGCGATGTCGGCGGTCATGTTGACCTCTTGCGGCATCCAGTGGTTGGCGCAGCCGTCGAGGTATTTCTGCCAGGCCCAGTCGTACTTGAAGGGCACGAGTTGGTTGAGGTCGGCGCGGCAGTTGATCATGCGCTTTTCGTCAACGGCGACACGGGCGGAGGCGCCTTCGAGTTCGGCGAGGCCTTCGGCGATGTCAAGTTTGTCGAGGGCGGCCTTGGCGCGGATGATCGCGGCGGAGTCGTTGGCGGTGACGGCGCGGGCTTCGATGGCAGCGGCGGCGCCGGCACCGTCGAGGCGGTCCATGTTGGCTTCGGTGGCGTGGCCGGCGTTGGCGCCTTTGGTGGCTACTTCGCCGTCTTCTTCTTTGTCGAATTCGTCCCAGCTCAGCATGACGTGTCGTCTCCTGCGTGAGGGCTCAAAGGTGCCCGTGTGAAACCGGATGGTTGGGTGTTCACACGGCCCTCGGGCCGCGGTGGATCTTAAGGAATCGTTTGTTGCAACCGCTAGCGCAGGCATTAAACGCAATGGGGTGAACGGGTGCTCTGCGTGAGGCTTGAGGGGCGGAGCGATAGATGCATGCTCCTGCGGAGGCCTCAGGTCTGGCTCTTCATCCCCGTGTAAAGGGATATTGCAGGCCCGATTTACCCGCGCATTATAGGGAAAAAAACGGCTTTGTGTTGCTGCGCATGCGCTCTGAACGTAGACAAAAAGCCCGGTATTTGAGCCAGCGTGAGGGTTTACAGGGGTTTGGTGCAGGGGGATTTTTTTGACGGACGGTGGGCTATTTATCGCGAGGGGCAAACGAGGGGGTTTTGAGAGGCGGTACGGTGTGGTGGGTGTGAAGCCGGTTCTTGGCCGCAAGAGCAATTTCTTGCGGCAAATAAGATCACCGTCAGTGTGAGTTAACGAAGTTGTTACCCGTTAGAGCAACCGTTACCCATCACGTGATAGTTAAGAATGTGACGCTGACCTTTGGAATCTTCATATTCCATTTTTACCGGGACTACTTCACATACTTCTGGAACGCTGCTCATGGACACTACTTTGGCGATGTCCAGGTGAGTGCTGTAGGTGTAGTCCTCAACAATCGGGGCGTTCTGGCCGGCTACGTCAGTCGGGGCTTCCTCGGCCAGGGCGGCGGTGGCGCACAAGCTGCTGAGGGCCATAACTAATAAAGCTTTCATTTCTCTATTTACCTTCTTCAGGGCGAAAGGGGCCACGGGGCCTTTTGGAGGCCACGTGTGTAACTTAGGGTTGTTTAGCTCGGATTAACGTGCCTTCGTGGGGGCTGTTACGGTGTTAATCAGGTTGCCTTGTTGGCGGAATCGATTTTAGGCCTGCGGGTTATATTCATATACCCGTGCTTTTGATAAACACTATTGGTGGTTTTTGTAACAATCCCCCGCTGAAGGTTTTTTACGTGCCCTACAGGCGTTGCCGGCTGCGGGCCAGAGGGGTAAAAGGGATATCAGGGCAGTTTGTAGGGTCTTGTTACTACCATCGTCGAATGGTTCTATAGGTTCACCCCGGCTACAACTGGGGTCATACAAAAACAACTATTTCACCGAGGTAAGAAAGATGAGTGCGGCTTCCCTGTACCCCGTTCGCCCCGAAACAGTAGCCAATACGCTGACTGACGAGGCGACCTACAAGGCCATGTACCAGCAGTCGGTGGTCAATCCCGATGGTTTCTGGCGTGAGCAAGCCAAGCGTCTGGACTGGATCAAACCTTTCACCACGGTGAAGCAGACCTCTTTCGACGATCACCATGTCGACATCAAGTGGTTTGCCGATGGCACCCTGAACGTTTCCTACAACTGCCTGGACCGTCACCTCGCCGAGCGCGGCGACCAGGCGGCGATCATCTGGGAGGGCGATGACCCTGCCGAAAGCCGCACCATCACCTATCGCGAGCTGCACGAACAAGTCTGCAAACTCGCCAACGCCCTGCGTGGCCAGGACATACACCGCGGCGACGTGGTGACTATTTATATGCCGATGATCCCCGAAGCTGCGGTCGCCATGCTGGCCTGTGCCCGCATCGGTGCGATCCACTCGGTGGTGTTTGGCGGTTTCTCGCCGGAGGCCTTAGCCGGTCGCATCATCGACTGTAAGTCGAAAGTGGTGATCACCGCCGACGAAGGTATACGCGCCGGTAAGAAGATTCCGTTGAAGGCCAACGTCGACGACGCGCTGACCAACCCGGAAACCAACAGCGTCCAGAAAGTCATCGTGTGCAAGCGCACCGGTGGCAGCATCAAGTGGAACCAGCATCGCGACATCTGGTACGAAGACCTGATGAAAGTGGCGGGCACCGTGTGTGCGCCGAAAGAGATGGGCGCCGAAGAAGCGCTGTTCATTCTTTATACCTCCGGCTCCACCGGCAAGCCTAAAGGCGTGCAGCACACCACTGGCGGCTACTTGCTATACGCGGCCCTGACCCATGAGCGCGTGTTCGACTACCGCCCGGGCGAAATCTTCTGGTGTACCGCCGACGTCGGCTGGATCACCGGCCACACCTATATCGTCTACGGACCACTGGCCAATGGCGCGACCACGCTGATGTTCGAAGGCGTGCCTAACTACCCGGACATCACTCGGGTGGGCAAGATCGTCGACAAGCACAAGGTCAATATTCTCTACACCGCGCCGACGGCGATCCGCGCGATGATGGCGTCCGGCACCGCCGCCTGCGAAGGCGTTGATGGCAGCAGCTTGCGCCTACTGGGTTCGGTGGGTGAGCCGATCAACCCGGAAGCGTGGGACTGGTACTACAAGAACGTCGGCCAATCCCGTTGCCCGATCGTCGATACCTGGTGGCAGACCGAGACCGGTGCCACCCTGATGAGCCCGCTGCCGGGCGCTCATGCGCTCAAGCCGGGTTCGGCGGCACGGCCGTTCTTCGGCGTGGTGCCAGCATTGGTGGACAACCTGGGCAACATCATCGAAGGCGCTGCCGAAGGCAACCTGGTGATTCTCGATTCGTGGCCCGGCCAGGCCCGTACCCTGTACGGCGACCATGACCGTTTCGTCGATACCTACTTCAAGACCTTCCGTGGCATGTACTTCACCGGTGACGGCGCCCGTCGCGATGAAGATGGCTACTGGTGGATCACTGGCCGTGTGGATGACGTGTTGAACGTGTCCGGCCACCGCATGGGCACCGCCGAGATCGAAAGTGCCATGGTCGCCCACCCTAAAGTCGCGGAAGCGGCGGTGGTGGGTGTGCCGCACGACATCAAGGGCCAGGGCATCTATGTCTATGTCACCCTGAAAAACGGCGAAGAGCCGACCGAAGCGCTGCGCCTGGAGCTGAAGAACTGGGTGCGTAAGGAAATCGGACCGATTGCTTCGCCGGATGTGATCCAGTGGGCACCGGGCTTGCCGAAGACGCGGTCGGGGAAAATCATGCGGCGGATTCTGCGCAAGATTGCCACGGCTGAGTACGATGGCTTGGGCGATATCTCCACCCTGGCCGACCCAAGTGTGGTGGCGCATTTGATTGAAACGCACAAGACCATGAACGTCGCATAAGGCGGGTTGGTGGGACAGAGCCCCATTCGGTGTGAGCCGGGTGGGGCTTTTTTGTGGTTTCTCAAAACCACTGAAGATCCCATGTTTGTGGTCTCTCAAAGCCACTGAAGGTCCCATGTGGGAGGGGGCTTGCCCCCTCCCACATTTGGATCTCCACCAGTCCAATAAATATCGGTTTATCGCAGAGGACGTTTCTGAATGTTACCGAGAAGCGCAAATGTGTAACCCTTCGCCCTAACATGAGGCAAAGTGCTACGGGCCTGCCTCGAAAAGCCGTGTTTTAGACACCCGGGGACATTAGATTAAACGCCAGACTTGCCGTGCTAGAAGGGTTTGCGAATAATAGGCCCGCAATTTGCAGTATCAACAGGTTTAATATCTTTTGTCTCTGCATAAAAAACAGGGGCTGTCAATGTGCTGGAACCGCTTTCTCAGTGCTTCTGTAAATTGTTGTCGCATTGAGGAAATATCGGCTTCCGGCCTGTCGTTAGAATGCCCATCACTCGCTCGTCGTCGCCGCTGTTGAATCGGCGTAGGACGCAGCACCGCTATTCGGTTTCACTCAGTCGCATCGTGGGCCATGGCTCATACTGCTGTTTTGCCCTATACCGATGGAGTCCCAAGATGAAGAAACTCGTGCTGTTGGGCGCCCTGGCGCTGTCCGTGCTGTCCATGCAGGCTTTCGCTGAAGGCAAGCCTCTGAAAATTGGTATCGAAGCGGCTTACCCTCCGTTTGCCTCGAAGGCACCGGATGGCAGTATCGTCGGTTTTGACTACGACATCGGCAACGCCCTGTGCGAAGAGATGAAGGTCAAGTGTACTTGGGTCGAGCAAGAGTTCGACGGCCTGATCCCCGCGCTGAAAGTGCGCAAGATCGACGCGATCCTGTCGTCCATGTCCATCACCGATGACCGCAAGAAGTCCGTGGACTTCACCAACCGCTACTACCTGACCCCGGCGCGCCTGGTGTTGAAGGAAGGCACGACCGTCAGCGATAGCCTGGATGAGTTGAAAGGCAAGAAGATCGGCGTGCAGCGCGGTTCGATTCACGACCGTTTTGCCAAGGAGGTCCTGGCGCCTAAAGGTGCCACGGTTGTTCCTTACAGCTCGCAGAACGAAATCTACCTGGACGTGGAAGCCGGTCGCCTCGACGGCACCGTGGCTGACGCCACCCTGTTGCAGGAAGGTTTCCTCGATACGGCTGCGGGTAAAGGCTACGCGTTCACCGGCCCAGCCTTTACCGATAGCAAATACTTCGGCGATGGCATTGGTATCGCGGTACGTAAAGGCGACAAGGAAAACCTGGATCGCATCAACGCTGCGATCACTGCGATCCGTGCCAACGGCAAGTACAAGGCTATCCAGGACAAGTACTTCAACTTCGATATTTACGGCCCAGACGCCAAGTAAATCGTCGCAGCGGTCTGTCCAGAATGGCGCAAGCAACAGAATTCCTGAGGTTTGCGCCATTTTTTCATCCCCCTTTTCGAGGACCTGAATCATGTTGAAAGGCTACGGGGCCGTCATCCTCGATGGCGCATGGTTGACGCTTCAGCTCGCCTTGTCGTCCATGGCCTTGGCCATTGTTCTGGGTCTGATCGGGGTCGCGTTACGCCTGTCGCCGGTGCGCTGGTTGGCCTGGCTGGGTGACTTGTACTCCACGGTGATCCGTGGGATTCCCGACCTGGTGCTGATCCTGCTGATTTTCTACGGTGGTCAGGACCTGCTGAACCGCGTCGCGCCGATGCTTGGCTATGACGACTATATCGACTTGAACCCCTTGGCCGCCGGTATCGGCACCCTGGGTTTCATCTTTGGTGCCTACCTCTCGGAAACCTTCCGTGGCGCCTTCATGGCCATCCCCAAGGGCCAGGCTGAAGCCGGCCTGGCGTATGGCATGAGCCCTTTTCAGGTGTTTTTCCGGGTGATGGTGCCGCAGATGATTCGGCTGGCGATCCCCGGGTTTACCAACAACTGGCTGGTACTGACCAAGGCCACCGCGCTGATTTCGGTGGTGGGCCTGCAAGACATGATGTTCAAGGCCAAGCAGGCGGCAGATGCCACCCGCGAGCCTTTTACCTTCTTCCTCGCAGTGGCGGCGATGTACCTGGTGATTACCAGCGTGTCGTTGTTGGCCTTGCGTCATCTTGAGAAGCGCTACTCGGTAGGCGTAAGGGCGGCTGATCTATGATCTTCGACTACAACGTCATTTGGGAGGCCATGCCGCTTTACCTTGGCGGCTTGCTGACCACCCTGAAATTGCTGGCAATGTCGCTGTTTTTCGGCTTGCTCGCCGCCTTGCCCCTGGGGTTGATGCGTGTGTCCAAGCAGCCGGTCGTCAACGGTATCGCCTGGCTCTACACCTATGTGATCCGCGGCACGCCGATGCTGGTGCAGCTGTTCCTGATCTACTACGGCCTGGCCCAGTTCCAAGCGGTGCGCGAGAGCTTCCTGTGGCCGCTGTTGTCCAGCGCCACGTTCTGCGCGTGCCTGGCCTTTGCGATCAACACCAGCGCCTACACCGCCGAGATCATTGCCGGGAGCCTCAAGGCCACCCCCCATGGCGAGATCGAAGCGGCCAAGGCCATGGGCATGTCGCGCTACAAGCTGTACCGCCGCATCCTGCTGCCGTCGGCCCTGCGCCGTGCGCTGCCGCAGTACAGCAACGAAGTGATCATGATGCTGCAGACCACCAGCCTGGCGTCCATCGTCACCCTGATCGACATCACCGGCGCCGCGCGCACGGTGAACGCCCAGTACTATTTGCCGTTCGAAGCCTATATCACCGCCGGCGCGTTCTACCTGTGCCTGACCTTTATCCTGGTGCGCTTGTTCAAGTTGGCCGAGCGCCGCTGGCTGAGCTACCTGGCTCCACGGAAGCACTGATATGGAACGTATCGATCACCTGTTGCCGTGGGGCCACCTGGGCTGCGAGCGCCAACTGAGCGTGTTCCGTTTCGGCAGCGGCGAGCGCAAGGCCTACATCCAGGCCAGCCTGCACGCCGATGAACTGCCGGGGATGCGTGCCGCGTGGGAGCTGAAAAAGCGCCTGACCGAACTGGAACAGCAAGGCGCCCTCAACGGCGTGATCGAGCTGGTGCCGGTGGCCAACCCGATGGGCCTTGGCCAACTGCTGCAAGGCAGCCACCAGGGGCGTTTCGAGATTGGCAGTGGCAAGAATTTCAACCGTGATTTCGTCGAGTTGAGCGAGCCGGTGATCGCGCAGTTGCACGGCAAGCTCGGGGACGACCCCCATGCCAACGTGCGCGTGATCCGCCAGGCGATGCGCGCTACGCTTGACGCGTTGCCCGCGCCGGCCAGCCAGTTGCAAGGCATGCAGCGCGTGCTGTTGAGCCACGCCTGCAGCGCAGACATCGTCCTCGACCTGCATTGCGACGCCGAAGCTGCGCTGCACATGTACGCACTGCCCCAGCATTGGCCGCAGTGGCGTTCGCTGTCGGCGCATTTGAATGTGAAAGTCGGCCTGCTGGCGGAAGACTCCGGCGGCAGCTCGTTCGATGAAGCCTGCTCGCTGCCCTGGCTGCGTCTGTCGCGGGCGTTCCCCGAGGCGCAGATTCCGCTGGCATGCCTGGCGACCACCCTGGAACTGGGCGGCCAGGCTGATACCGGCCGCGATGAAGCAATCTTCCACGCCGAAGGCATCCTCGCGTTCCTCGCCGAACAGGGCCTGATTAACGGTGAGTGGCCGGCGCCACAGTACGAACCCTGCGACGGTGTGCCCTTCGAAGGCACCGAGTTGCTGTTTGCGCCGCATGCCGGTGTGATCAGTTACCTGCGTAAAGCCGGTGACTGGGTGGACGCCGGCGAACCGATTTTTGAAGTGATTGACCCTCTGGAAGACCGCGTGAGCATCATCCGCGCCGGCACTTCGGGGGTGTTGTTTGCCGTTGAACGGCTACGTTATGCCCAAGCGGGTTTCTGGCTGGCCAAGGTGGCGGGGCGCGAAGCGCTGCGTCACGGGCGCTTGCTCAACGACTGACCACCTGTTTTTGTGAGAACCGACCGCATGTACAAACTTGAAGTCCAAGACCTGCATAAACGCTATGGCAGTCATGAAGTGCTCAAAGGCGTGTCCCTGGCCGCTTCGGCCGGTGATGTGATCAGCATCATCGGTTCCAGTGGTTCGGGCAAAAGTACCTTTTTGCGCTGCATCAACCTGCTGGAGCAACCCCACGCTGGCAAGATCCTGCTCAATAACGAAGAGCTGAAACTGGTGGCCAACAAGGACGGCGCCCTGCGGGCCGCCGACCCGAAACAGCTGCAACGCATGCGTTCGCGCCTGTCCATGGTGTTCCAGCATTTCAACCTGTGGTCGCACATGACTGCACTGGAAAACGTGATGGAAGCCCCAGTGCATGTGCTGGGCATGTCGAAAAAAGACGCACGGGAAAAGGCCGAGCACTACCTGGCCAAAGTCGGCGTAGGCCATCGTAAGGACGCGTTCCCGGGCCATATGTCCGGTGGCGAGCAACAGCGCGTGGCGATTGCCCGAGCGCTGGCGATGGAGCCGGAGGTGATGCTGTTCGACGAACCCACTTCGGCGCTGGACCCGGAGTTGGTCGGCGAAGTGCTCAAGGTCATGCAGGACCTGGCGCAGGAAGGCCGCACCATGGTGGTGGTGACCCACGAAATGGGCTTTGCCCGTGAAGTGTCCAACCAATTGGTGTTCCTGCACAAAGGCATCGTCGAAGAACGCGGCAACCCGCGCGAAGTGCTGGTCAATCCCCAGTCCGAACGTCTTCAGCAGTTCCTTTCCGGCAGCTTGAAGTAGCCACTCCTTGTGAGCGCTGCTTTATGTGGGAGGGGGCTTGCCCCCGATAGCTGAGTGTCAGTCAGCACATCTGATTCTGATACAGCGCCATCGGGAGCAAGTCGAAGCGTCGCACCGCCCCTCCCACATTGGATGTTCATCGTTTTTGAGATTTGTGTTCATTTACGGGCTAGCATTGGCCCACGGCTTCTTTCACTGTTTTTGCTTCGGATAGCCCTCCATGACTGCCCATCGAATTGGTTTCCTGATTTGGCCCAGCACAAAAGCACTGACGCTTGCGCTGGCTGAGGAGGCCTTGCGCGTTGCTCAGCGGGTGCATCCGGAGGTGGTCTACGAACTGTCGTTTCTGCAGGCCGAACCGCAGACCGAAGGCGCCTGGCAACTGCCGGGCGGGCCGTGGACCGGCAAGCTAGAAGGCTTCCAAAAGCTATTCCTAGTGGCCGACGAACCGCCCACAGTGATCGCTTCCCAGCTCAGCGCCGCGCTCAAGCAACTGGTGCGCGCCGGTTGCGTGGTCGGTGGTTTGTCGGCCGGTGTCTACCCGCTGGCCCAGCTCGGTTTGCTCGACGGCTACCGCGCCGCCGTCCATTGGCGCTGGCAGGACGATTTCGCCGAGCGCTTCCCCAAGGTCATCGCCACCAGCCATTTGTTCGACTGGGACCGCGATCGCCTGACCGCGTGTGGCGGCATGTCGGTACTCGACCTGTTGCTGGCGGTGTTGGCCCGTGATCACGGCGCCGAGCTGGCCGGTGCGGTGTCCGAAGAACTGGTGGTGGAACGCATCCGCGAAGGCGGCGAGCGCCAGCGCATCCCCCTGCAAAACCGCCTGGGGTCCAGCCATCCGAAGCTGACCCAGGCCGTTCTGTTGATGGAAGCCAACATCGAAGAGCCGCTGACCACCGACGAAATCGCCCAGCACGTCTGCGTGTCGCGACGACAACTGGAGCGCATCTTCAAGCAGTACCTCAATCGCGTCCCCAGCCAGTATTACCTGGAACTGCGCCTGAACAAGGCCCGCCAGATGCTGATGCAAACCAGCAAGTCGATCATCCAGATCGGCCTGTCCTGCGGCTTCTCCTCGGGGCCGCATTTCTCCAGCGCCTACCGCAATTTCTTTGGCGCCACCCCTCGCGAAGACCGCAACCAGCGGCGCAGCAGCAGCCCGTTCGAGTTGTCGTCGGTGCCGTCCGAGCGCGGCTGAGTGCCGACTGAGTGCCGGCTGGCGCGTTATTCCTCCATCGGCTCGGTTGAGTCGGACCTGACCAGCGCAGTGCCGGTTGAATCCACCCGGGCTTCATCGACTGCCAGGTCGTTACCGGTTTGCAGGTAGTACTGGCGCAAGGCGTTGAGGCTTTGCGCCGACCAGGGGTTACCGCTGAAGTCCGATACCTCGTCGAGCGGCGCGGCCATTTCCAGAAGGTCGGTGGGCAATCCTTCGATCAGGTTGTCACTCACGTCCAGGGTGTGCAGTTCAGGCAGGCCAAACACGCCGCGAGGCATTTCGCGCAGGGCGGTGTCGGGCAGGTACAGCGACTCCAGTTCGCTCAGGCGACTGACGTCCGGTGACAGTCCCAGCGGGTTCTCGCTCAAATCCAGATAAACCAGGCTCTTCATCTCGGCCAATGCGCTGATGCTCTGCGGCGTCAATTGCACAGCGGACTCGGTCAGGCTCAGGGTGCTCAGTTCGGTCAGGCTGAACACGCTGTGTGGCACAGTGCCAAGGTGGTGCTTGGAGAGGATCAGCCTGCGCAGTTTCGGGAAGCACCTGAGTAACCCATCAACCCCGGTAATGCTGCCTTCACCCTCGATTTCGAGGGACGACACGTGGTCAAACTGCGCGCTCAGTTCCGGCAGGTCGCCCAGGATGTTGGTTTCAAACACCAGCTTATGGGTGGGTTCGAGGCTGTCGTGGTCGTCGTCCATTTCGCTTTCGCGGCGCCAGGCGTCTTCCAGATAGGTTTTGAACGCCTGGCGGTGGAGCTGATCCTGCGCGCGTGTTTGTTCATCCAGTGGCACATCCAGGATCGGGTGGCGGGTTGGAACGTCCAGCATCCACAGTCGCAGGTCTTCGCGCAGTGTTTTGTATTGGTCTTCCAGGCGCTTGAGGGCCGGCTCTGCCGCGTCCAGGTCACCCGGCAATTCAAAGAAAAAGCGATTGGCTTCGCCGTCGGTGAACGTGGGGTACAGCGCTTTGATCCGGTCTCGCAGGGCGGTCGGCGCGTCGGCCTGGAAATGCCCGCCGATGCGCTGGCTGTAGCGCTTTATCTGCGACAGCGCCGCCCTGGACAGCGGGTTGCGCGAGAGGTCGAAGGCGCCGGTGACGGTGCTGGATAAACCGAACGCGCCAGCGGGGATCTCGCTGATCAGGTTGTTGCTCAGGTTGACGCACTTGCGCTCGACGGCGGTCAACAGGCTGTTGGGGATAGCCTCCAGGCCGGTGGCTTGCAGGTTGACGCTGACCAGTCTGGGCAATGCGCCGAAGTCCGGGAGCCGCGCCAGTGGGTTGTGGCTCAGGTCTAATTGTTCCAAGTGGTCCAGCGTCGCCAGAGACGCGGCGCTCTCGGCTGACAGCGTGATGCGGCAATGGGGCAGGCGCAGGGATAACAGTTGTGGCAAGTCGAATACCGCGCCGGGGATATCGCCCAGCCCATACTGCTCGATAGACAGGTGGCTCAGCGTCGGGAACCCTCTGAAAAACAGGCTCGATTGCAGTGGGAAGGGGTCGCCCGCGCCGAGCAGACGCAATGAAGAAACATGGCTGAAGACGCTGTTGATGGCGGGGAATTCTCCAGTAAACGGGGAGGGGGTTTCCAGGCTGTACGTGGGAATGGCCTGGGGATGGCGTTCATCCAGCGCACTCTCCCGGCGCCAGCAAGCCTGGAGCGAGCGTTTGAACGCTTGGCGTCGTACTTGCTCCTCGGGCGTAGCGGCCTGGCGCGCCCAGGTTTCGAGCCCGGCAGACAGCTCTGCATAGTCCACTTCCAGTCGGGCCAATTCGATCTGGCCCATTTCCAGGTTGCCCGGCAGGCCAAAGATGAAGCGGTTGACTTCGTTCGCGCTGAAGTCTGGGAACAGCGTATTGACGCGCTGGATGTCGACATTTGATGCGTCGATATCCCAATAGCGGCCGGTCCGTTGGAAGTAGGCTTTCACCTGCTCAAGGCTCGGTCGTGACAGGGGGTTGCCGGACAGGTCAAGGGTGTGGCGGGCGTCTGCGGGCAGCTCAAACAGCGCGCTCGGTAACTGTGTGATCCGGTTGTAAGACAGCGCCGCCAGTTCCAGTGCCGGTCGGCTGAGCAGACCATCGGGCAGCGCAGAAATGCCGGTGTGGGAAAGGTCCAGGTATTGCAATTCAGGCATGTTGGCAACGCTGGGCGTGGACCCCAGCGGGTTGTTGAACAGGTCCAGGGCGCGCAGCCTGCTCATGGCCGTCAGGGCGCTTAGATGCTCGGGTGTCAGGGTGATGTGGCAGTCGCTGAGAATCAATGCGTTGAGATGAGGCAGGCGGCTGACGACCGGCGGCAGTTGGCCCAGTTGGGCATGGCTGATGCTCAGGTAACGCAGCCTGGGAAAACTGCGCAAGAACGCCTCGACATTCAATGCGCGCCGGTCGCCGAACAGTTCCAGGTAGGAGATGTGTTCGAAGTTGGCGCGCAGCGCCGGCAACTCTCCGTGGAGCGGGTAGGGCAGCCGGAGTTTCTGACCATTGCGGGCGGGTGGGTCGAAGTAGTGGTCGGCCTCGGTTTCTCGGCGCCAGCAACGCATGAGTTCACGCGAGAAGAGGTGGCGATTTTGCCGCACATCGAGGTACTCCTGACGGCTCATGTTCACCTCGCTATCCGGGTAGCGCCTTGGCGTGCCGGCTTCCCAGGCGGCCACGTCCTCACCGAGCTGCAGGTACTCCTGGCGCAGCGCGGTGAGGATCGGCAAGGCGCCGCCCGGACGGTTGCCGAGGTCTTGCAGCAGTTCACCGATTTGCTCATCGGTATGGGCAGGAAACAGCGCGCGGGCCAGCCCATGCAAATCGGGCTCGGCCGCCGGGGCTGCAGGCGCCGGGGCATAGTTGTCCATGCCCAGCAGGCGCAGGTGCGTGCGCGTGTCGGTGGGCGCGCGGGCCGTTTGGGCGGTGATCAGCGTGCGTGCGGCTTGGCGTTCCAGTGTGTGGTTGCGCAGTGCCTGGCGCAGGGCGGGGCCTTGGCCGATGCGCAGGCCCAGGGCATCGCGCTCGGCATCGGGCAGCGCCTGGAGGATGGCACTGTACAGGTCGGTTGGCGCCGACAGCGGGCCACGGCTGTCTTGCGGGGTGTAACGGCCGTCGGCGGAGCGCACCAGCACACGCTTGATGCGCGCCTTCGGTTTGCCGATTGCATCAATCAGGCCGTCGTCGGCATCTCTGATCTCGAGGCGCAGCTTTTTCCGCGCCCATCCCGGTAGACGCTCCAGGGAATGCAGGGCCAGTCGATGGGTGTCCGGCGTGTCCGTCGAGTTCAGGTACAGCCCTTCGTAGGCCTGGGTGATGCGGGCTTCGTCGCGCAGGGTTTGAGCCAACGGGTGCAGGCGCGGCGGGACTTTTCCTTGGTCGACTTCCTGCAGTTCCAGGCTGTTGGCGCTGTCCAGCACGGCATCGGCGGCGCTGAGCGGTAGGCCGGGCGTGTGCTCGCGCATGACCTGCTGCCGAGGGTTGGTGGGGCTGTCGAGCCTTTGATAGCGCGCATCGAACAGTTCGCGCCGATGTGCCTGGGCCAGGCCCGCCAGCTTTTTCCTGAGTTTGAGCGCCTGGTTGTGCAGGGAGGTGACCGGGTCGCCGAAGGCGTCCCCGAGCAAGGTCTTGCGTTGCGCCTTGTCGAGGCTTTCCAGCAGGGCCTTCAGCAAGTCGCCGTTGCTGAGTTGGGCGTCGTGCAGTTGCACCACGCTGGCGTTGGTTTCGCCGGGCAGCTCCCACAGGGTTCGGCCTCGAGCGTCCAAAAAGCGCAACGTCTTGGTTTTTGGCCACAGGCCCAGGTTGGCGAGCAGGTGCAGTTGGGTCTGCCCATCGGCCCGTGCGTAGATCGCCGGGTCGTCGCTGTTCATTTGATCGATGAAGTCCTGCAGCGTCTGGTCGATCTTGAACCGTTGCAGCGTATCGGTCAGCAGCGGCGGCGGTGTGTGGCGGTTGAGGTACAGGCTGCGTAGCGCGCCGTCGTCGGTGGCGCTGATGCGCTGCGCCGTCGTCAACTGATCGTTACTGAGGCCTTGGGTGTGAGGGCCCTGGCGTTTCATCAGGGTCAGGCTGTCCCAGCTCAGCGGGTTGTCCAGTTCGGTCAGCCAGGCGCCTTTGCCGTTGCTCCTCAGGGGCGGGCGGTAGGCGTTGGTGCGCGTGGGATGCTGCAGGTAGGGCTGTTGCGTGACGGGATCGGTCTGGACCACGAACGGTTGGTCCGCGAGCTTGAGGATCTGCGTGCCATTGTGGGCATGCAGGCCCTCCGCGTTTGGGTAGGCATGCGGCGCCAGTTGCAGGTCGTGGGCATAGGGCGTCAGGTCGGGTTTCCACAGGCGGGTCTTGCCATCGGGCAGCGTCACCGGCTTGAGGCGCTCGAAAAACCGCAGCGCCTCGGCGGGCAGCAATGCGCGCAGCGCGCCGCTGGCCAGGGGCGCGCCGGCGATGAACAGGCCCAATTGCACGCCTTGCTCCACGCACGACAATAAATGCTTGAAGGCTTCGGTCACGTCGCCCACGGCCCAGTCGACGATCCATTCAAAGGCGTCATCGAGCATCTGGTAGGCGCTGTAGCCGAGCATCAGCAGGCCCACCGGCGGGACGAAGGGCGCGGCCACGAATGCCGCGATTTGCAGCAGTGCCGAGGCGATGTTGCGCACGATGTCCCAGCGTTCCCAGCGCGCTTTCTGATCGGCGCTGGCGGTGGACACGGCGAGGGTGCGGGCATCGTTGAATACCTTGCTGAGTTTGCGCTGGAACAGGTGGCTGAACAGGTTGCCGCTGATGGCGGTGGCGCGGAATGCCAGGTGTGGCTGGTCGATGGGGGTTTCGCGCCAGGACGGCAGCGGGTCGCCGCGTGTGTGCAGGTGCCAGCTGACGTTGGACAGCCTGCGATTGAGGTCGGCGAAGAATGGGCCGCGCTCTGCGTGATTGACGAAGCGGCTGAAGAACTGCTGGTACTCGGCGCTGCGCAGGTTGTTCCCGAGTGCAGTCATGAAGGCCACGAGCGTGGGGTACTGTTTGAGCGGCGCGTAGGGATCGTCGGGGATATAGGCGATCAGGCCCACCGGTTGGCGGCTGCCGATGTTCTCGGCAAACAGCACGATGCCGGTGAGGGTGCTCGACATGATCGTCAGGTCATAACACAGCAGCGGGTAGCAGGTGTTGCGGCTGTCGTCGGCGTTGAGCAGGCGTTGCAGCAGCGTGAAGGACTGATCATCGCGCAGGTCTTTTTTCATCCGGGCCATTTGTAGCGCGACGCTCAAGTCCGCCGCCTGGCTGTGCTTGAGCTTGCCTTGCAGGCTTGCCGTGGCCACCGGGTTGTTGAAGTCGAAGTACTGCTCAAGGTAGCGCTGGTAGTGGCCGCCGATGTCCAGTTCGCGGCATAGCGCGGTGAACTGCGCGATGCTGATCTGTGCGTCGACGGCCGGCAGGGGCTCGAATTGCCCGCTGCTCGTGGGTGGGGTGATGAAGCCGGAGTGCGCTTCATAGTGTTCGTCGGCTTCGAAGTTGTGCAGGGCCGCCTCGAGCAGCGAGACGGTCCACGTCCTTGCCGCCCCAGTGCGCACGGGAAACCATGGGATGGTCTGCGCAATATAGAGCCGCAGATAGGTGGTCCTGACATCCAACTCGATACCGAACCGCTGCTTGAGCCGCTGTTGCAGCAGCGGCGCGCCGAAGTCTTGCGGCGATTTCAGGTTGGCCATCGCCTGGTCGACCTGCTGTTGTGCGCGCCAGGCGCTATTGACCCGGGTTTTCAGGGTGTCGTGGTCCTGGGCGGAGGCGCTTTTGTACCAGGCCGGGATGACTGGCTGCACGTTGCTCAGTGCGGCGCGCTTGGCGGCGGAGGTGGCGGGCAGCCAGGCGGGCACGGCGTGCTCGAGGATATCCATGTGCAGGTCGCGATAGGTCGACAGGTCTGCGAGTTCGAGGGGCGGGGTGGGTTGAGTCACGGGGAAACGCCTTTGCATGATGAACAGGCGTATCAGCAAAACAACATCGGGCGGCCGACGGGGGGTAGATAGATAGCAGGCCGCCAGCCAAGTTATGGCTATCCTGCTTGACCACCTGCCGTTGCGACCCGCGAGCGTTTAAACTGCGCCATTGCGATGCTATTTGTCGCATTGGCGTAAACCCGCCAAAATCGCGGGTTGGCGCTATAAGAAGTTGTCGCTTGGCGGCAAGGCCGCACTGAAAACTGTCCTTACAATCCCTGCATCGCCCGCCAGTTCCAGGCGGGCGTTCCTCTTCAGGAGACTCCGATGTCCGTTGAGCAAGCCCCGGTGCAACGTGCCGATTTCGACCAGGTCATGGTGCCCAACTACGCACCTGCCGCATTCATCCCCGTGCGCGGCGCAGGTTCGCGCGTGTGGGACCAGGCGGGTCGCGAGCTGATCGACTTTGCCGGCGGCATCGCGGTCAACGTGTTGGGCCATGCCCACCCGGTACTGGTCGGTGCCTTGACCGAACAGGCCAACAAGCTGTGGCACGTTTCCAACGTCTTCACCAATGAGCCGGCCCTGCGCCTGGCCCACAAGCTGATCGACGCGACCTTTGCCGAGCGCGTGTTCTTCTGCAACTCCGGCGCCGAAGCCAACGAGGCTGCGTTCAAGCTGGCCCGTCGCGTGGCGTTCGACCGCTTCGGCAGCGAAAAATACGAGATCATCGCGGCACTGAACAGCTTCCACGGCCGCACCCTGTTCACCGTCAACGTCGGTGGCCAGTCGAAGTACTCCGACGGTTTCGGGCCTAAGATCACCGGCATCACCCACGTGCCGTTCAACGACCTGGCCGCGCTGAAAGCCGCCGTGTCGGACAAGACCTGCGCCGTGGTGCTGGAACCGATCCAGGGCGAGGGCGGCGTACTGCCGGCCGAGTTGGCCTACCTGCAAGGCGCCCGCGAACTGTGCGACGCCCACGACGCGCTGCTGGTGTTCGACGAAGTGCAGACCGGCATGGGCCGCAGCGGCCACCTGTTCGCCTACCAGCACTACGGTGTAGTGCCGGACATCCTCACCAGCGCCAAGAGCCTGGGCGGCGGTTTCCCGATTGCCGCCATGCTCACCACGGAGGCCCTGGCCAAGCACCTGGTGGTCGGCACCCACGGCACCACCTACGGCGGCAACCCGCTGGCGTGCGCGGTGGCGGGGGCGGTGTTCGATGTGATCAACACGCCTGAAGTGCTGGCCGGCGTCAACGCCAAGCACGACCTGTTCCAGGCCCGCCTGGAACAGATCGGCAAACAATACGGGATCTTCAGCGAAGTGCGTGGCCTGGGCCTGCTGCTCGGTTGCGTGTTGAGCGACGCCTGGAAAGGCAAGGCCAAGGACGTGTTCAACGCGGCCGAGAAAGAAAACCTGATGATCCTGCAAGCCGGCCCCGACGTGGTGCGTTTTGCGCCGAGCCTGGTGGTCGACGATGCGGACATCAATGAAGGCCTGGACCGCTTCGAACGTGCGGTAAAAACGCTGACCCAAGCCTGATAGCTGCACCTTCTGTCGGCCGGACCCAGGTCAAATGTGGGAGGGGGCTTGCCCCCGATAGCAGTCTGTCAGTTGATACATCTGGTGACTGATACACCGCTATCGGGGGCAAGTCGAATCGTCGCACCGCCCCTCCCACATTGGGATATGTGTTGTTCCTGACCTGTCCGGTATTTTTTTTCCTATGAGTTTTTCGAGTTAAGGAGTGACACCATGCTGGTGATGCGCCCCGCGCAAATGGCTGATCTGGGCGAGGTACAGCGTCTGGCTGCGGACAGCCCGATTGGTGTCACCTCCTTGCCGGATGATGTGGAACGCCTGAGCGACAAGATCGCCGCGAGCGAAGCGTCCTTCGCTGCCGAGGTCAGTTTCAACGGTGAAGAAAGCTATTTCTTCGTGCTGGAAGACACCGAGACCGGCAAACTCGCGGGCTGCTCGGCCATCGTCGCCTCGGCCGGCTACTCGGAGCCGTTCTACAGCTTCCGTAACGAGACCTTCGTCCACGCCTCCCGTGAGTTGAAGATCCACAACAAGATCCACGTGCTTTCCCAGTGCCATGACCTCACCGGCAACAGCCTGCTCACCAGCTTCTACGTGGTGCCCGAGCTGGTCGGTTCGCCGTGGTCGGAACTCAATTCCCGTGGCCGCCTGTTGTTCGTTGCCAGCCACCCCGAGCGCTTTGCCGACTCGGTGGTGACCGAAATTGTCGGCTACAGCGACGAGCACGGTGATTCGCCGTTCTGGGACGCCATCGGGCGCAACTTCTTCGACCTCAACTACGCCGCCGCCGAGCGCCTGTGCGGGCTGAAAAGCCGCACGTTCCTCGCCGAGCTGATGCCGCACTACCCGATCTATGTGCCGCTGCTGCCGGATGAAGCCCAGGAAGCGATGGGCCAGGTGCATCCGCGTGCGCAGATCACCTTCGACATCCTCATGCGCGAAGGCTTCGAGACCGATCACTACATCGACATCTTCGACGGCGGCCCGACGCTGCACGCACGGATCTCGGGCATTCGCTCGATCGCCCAGAGCCGCGTGGTGCCAGTGAAGATCGGCGAGCGGGTCAAGGGTGTCGGTCGCCAGTACCTGGTGAGTAACGCGCAGTTGCAGGATTACCGCGCGGTGATGCTGGAACTGGACTACGCGCCCGGCAAACCGGTGACCCTGGACCTGGACGCGGCCGAAGCCCTGGGCGTCGGTGAAGGCGCCAGCGTGCGTTTGGTTGCGGTTTAAAGCAGAGTTTTGCGGGTGGCCTGAACGGGCGGCCCGTCTGAGGAGATAGCATGATCGTTCGTCCTGTACGCAGCAGCGATTTACCAGCCCTGATTGATCTGGCGCGCAGCACCGGCACCGGCCTGACCACCTTGCCGGCCAACGAAGAACGCCTGGCCCACCGGGTTGGCTGGGCGGAAAAAACCTTCCGTGGCGAAGCCGGGCGCGGGGATGCCGACTACCTGTTCGTGCTGGAAAACGACGAAGGCCGCGTGGTGGGCATTTCCGCCATCGCTGGCGCCGTCGGCCTGCGCGAGCCCTGGTACAACTTCCGGGTCGGCCTGACCGTCAGCGCCTCCCAGGAGCTGAATATCTACCGCGAGATCCCGACGCTGTTCCTGGCCAACGACCTCACCGGCAACTCCGAACTGTGCTCGTTGTTCCTGCACGCCGATTACCGCAACGGCCTCAACGGCCGCATGCTGGCCAAGGCGCGCTTGCTGTTTATCGCGGAGTTCCCGCAGCTGTTCGGCAACAAGATCATCGCCGAGATGCGCGGCGTGTCTAACGAAGCCGGGCGCTCGCCGTTCTGGGAAAGCCTGGGCCGGCACTTCTTCAAGATGGAATTCAGCCAGGCCGACTACCTTACCGGCGTGGGCAACAAAGCCTTTATCGCCGAGCTGATGCCGAAATTTCCGCTGTACAGCTGCTTCCTCTCCGAGGATGCGCGCAACGTGATCGGCAAGGTCCACCCGGACACCGAGCCGGCGCTGAGCATGCTCAAGAGCGAAGGGTTCAGCTACCAGGGCTATGTCGACATCTTCGATGCCGGCCCGGCGGTGGAATGCGAGACCAGCAAGATTCGTGCGGTGCGCGACAGTCAGTCGCTGGTGCTCGCCATCGGCACGCCGGGGGACGACGCCACGCCGTTCCTGATCCATAACCGCAAGCGCGAAGAGTGCCGCATCACCGCCGCACCGGCTCGCCTGGCGGCAGGCACGCTGGTGGTCGATCCATTGACCGCCAAACGCCTGCAACTGGTGGTGGGCGATCAAGTGCGTGCCGTACCGTTGTCCGCTGCTCGGGAGTCGAAATAATGAATTCGCTGTATATCGCAGGTAGCTGGCTGGCTGGCCAGGGTGAACTGTTCGAGTCGCGCAACCCGGTGACCCAGCACGTGCTGTGGGCCGGTAAGGGCGCCAGCGCCGAGCAGGTCGAATCCGCCGTGCAGGCCGCGCGCCAGGCGTTTCCGGCGTGGGCCCGGCGTTCGCTGGAAGAGCGCATCGCCGTGCTCGAAGCCTTCGCCACTACCTTGAAAAAACGCGCCGATGAAATCGCCCGCTGCATCGGTGAGGAAACCGGCAAGCCACTGTGGGAATCGGCCACCGAAGTCACCAGCATGGCCAACAAGATCGCGATCTCGGTGCAAAGCTACCGCGAGCGTACCGGCGAGAAGAGCAGCCCGCTGGGCGACGCCACCGCGGTGTTGCGCCACAAGCCCCACGGTGTGGTGGCGGTGTTTGGCCCTTACAACTTCCCCGGTCACCTGCCTAACGGCCATATCGTCCCGGCGTTGCTGGCGGGCAATACCGTGTTGTTCAAGCCAAGCGAGCTGACCCCGAAAGTCGCCGAGTTGACCGTGCAATGCTGGATCGAAGCGGGCCTGCCGGCGGGCGTGTTGAACCTGCTGCAAGGTGCGCGGGAAACCGGGATCGCCCTGGCGGCCAACCCGGGTATCGACGGGTTGTTCTTCACCGGCTCCAGCCGCACCGGCAACCACTTGCACCAGCAGTTCTCCGGGCGTCCGGACAAGATCCTCGCCCTGGAAATGGGCGGCAACAACCCGCTGGTGGTGGATGAAGTGGCCGACGTGGATGCGGCGGTGTACACCATCATTCAATCGGCGTTTATCTCGGCCGGCCAGCGCTGCACCTGTGCCCGTCGCTTGCTGGTGCCCGAAGGCGCCTGGGGCGATGCGTTGCTGGCGCGGCTGGTGGCGGTCAGCGCGACGATTGCCGTCGGCGCGTTCGACCAGCAACCGGCGCCGTTCATGGGCTCGGTGATTTCCCTGGCAGCGGCGAAAGCCTTGATGTACGCCCAGGAACTGCTGTTGGCCAACGGCGCCGTGGCGCTGCTGGAAATGACCCAGCCGCAGGATCAGGCTGCGTTGCTGACGCCGGGCATCATTGACGTCACCGAGGTGAGCGAACGTGCCGACGAAGAGCTGTTCGGCCCGCTGTTGCAGGTGATCCGCTACGCTGATTTCGCAGCGGCGATTGCCGAAGCCAACAACACCCAGTACGGCCTGGCCGCTGGCTTGTTGTCGGATTCCGAAGCGCGTTACCAGCAGTTCTGGCTGGAAAGCCGCGCCGGGATCGTCAACTGGAACAAACAATTGACCGGCGCCGCGAGTACCGCGCCGTTCGGCGGTGTCGGGGCATCGGGCAACCATCGCGCCAGCGCCTATTACGCGGCGGATTATTGTGCGTACCCGGTGGCGTCGCTGGAGACCCCGAGCCTTGTGGTTCCAGCCACACTCACCCCCGGCATTACACTGATCTAAATGTGGGAGGGGGCTTGCCCCGATAGCGGTGGATCAGTCACCTGATTCATCAACTGGCAGACTGCTATCGGGGGCAAGCCCCCTCCCACATTTGGTTGGTGGTGTATTCAAGTCATTAGATGCCTATAAAAACAGATGTTCGTGGAGCCTCGCCGATGAAATCCTATGAAGTCAATTTTGACGGTCTAGTGGGGCCGACCCATAACTACGGCGGTTTGTCCTACGGCAACGTCGCGTCCCAGAGCAACAGCCAGCAGGCTTCCAACCCGAAGGAAGCGGCGTTGCAGGGCCTGCAAAAAATGAAAGCGCTGATGGACATGGGCTTTGTGCAAGGCGTGCTCGCACCGCAGGAACGTCCGGACGTGGCCACCTTGCGCAACCTCGGCTTCAGCGGCAGCGATGCCCAGGTCATCGAGCAAGCGGCCAAGCAGGCCATGCCGCTGCTGGTCGCCAGTTGCTCCGCGTCGAGCATGTGGGTGGCCAACGCCGCCACCGTCAGCCCGAGCGCCGACACGGCGGATGGCCGCGTGCATTTCACCGCCGCCAACCTCAACTGCAAATACCACCGCAGCATCGAACACCCGACTACCAGCCGCGTGCTGGGGGCGATGTTTGCCGATGCGAAACACTTCGCCCACCACGCCGCGTTGCCGGCGGTGGCGCAGTTCGGCGACGAAGGTGCGGCCAACCACACACGTTTCTGCCGTGACTATGGCGAGGCGGGCGTCGAGTTTTTCGTGTTCGGCCGCAGCGCGTTCGACACCCGTTACCCGGCGCCGCAGAAGTACCCGGCGCGCCAGACCCTCGAAGCGTCCCAAGCCGTCGCCCGCCTGCACGGCCTGAACGATGGCGGCGTGGTCTTCGCCCAGCAGAACCCGGCGGTGATCGATGCGGGCGTGTTCCATAACGATGTGATCGCGGTGGGCAATGGCGAAGTGCTGTTCTATCACGAGGACGCGTTCCTCAACACCGAGCAGATGCTTGGCGAGCTGCAGGCCAAGTTGGGCAAGCTGGGCGGTAACTTCCAGTCGGTGTGTGTGCCGCGTGCCCAGGTCAGCGTCGAAGACGCCGTGCGTTCCTACCTGTTCAACAGCCAATTGCTGACCCGCGCCGACGGCTCGATGCTGCTGATCGTGCCGGAAGAGTGCCGCGCTAACACGCGCGTCTGGCAGTATCTGCTGGGCCTCACCGGTGCCGGTGGTTTGATCCGCGAAGTCAAGGTCTTCGACCTCAAGCAAAGCATGCAGAACGGGGGTGGCCCGGCGTGCCTGCGTTTGCGCGTGGGGTTGAACGAAACCGAGCTGGCGGCGGTGAACCCTGGGGTTATCATGACCGCGCCGTTGTATGAGACGCTGACCCAGTGGGTCGACAAGCACTACCGCGACAGCCTGCGCGAAAGCGATCTGGCTGACCCGCAATTGCTGGTTGAGTGCCGGACGGCATTGGATGAACTGACGCAAATCCTTAAACTGGGCGCGGTATATCCTTTTCAGATCAATTAATGCCACACGGCTGAGAGCTATTTATGAGCACCGATACCCTGCAACTGATCCTTGAAGACACCGACGGCACCCAACTGGAAACCTCCTGCACCCGCGTTGCCGTGATCTGGCAGGGCAAGGAAGTCTGGATTCAGCACGACGGCCGTGGCCAACTGCTGATCGGTGTGGATGTGGAAGAAGGCGACGCCGAGTACGCCAACCTGCTGATGCGCCCACTGGCCACCAACCTGATGAGCCTGCAACTCGAAATGGAACCGGCCGAGGTTGAGGGTGACGACGACGATCACGTCCACGGCCCAGGCTGCAACCACTAAGGAAGCTGCTTATGCTCGCCCTCGGCAAACTCCTTGAACTGACGCTCGCCGGTCGTGAACCGGCGCAAAAAATTCAACTGACTGTCGACGGCGTGCAGATGCGCTGGCTCAGCGAAGGCGCGCTCGAAGTGCGCCCGCCGCAAGCGCGGGACAACGGCAGCGACGTGCTGCTGTCGTCCGGCATCCATGGCAACGAAACCGCGCCGATCGAACTGCTCGACCGCCTGTTGCATGGCATCGCCCGTGGGGAGATCAAGCCCCGCACCCGTATTCTGTTCCTGTTCGGCAACCCCGAGGCCATGCGTCGCGGCGAGCGTTTCCTCGAACTGGACGTCAACCGGCTGTTCAACGGTCGTCACGAAAAAAACATCGGCCCTGAAGCCATGCGCGCCGCCGAGCTGGAACAATTGGCTCGCAGCTTCTTCAGCCTGCCTGGCCGTGCGCGCCTGCATTACGACCTGCACACCGCCATTCGCGGCTCGAAGGTCGAGCAGTTTGCGCTCTACCCGTGGAAGGACGGGCGCCAGCATTCACGCCACGAACTGGCCCGCCTGAACGCTGCCGGCATGGAAGCGGTGTTGCTGCAGAACAAGAGTTCGATCACTTTCACCGCGTTTACCTACGAGCAGTTGGAGGCCGAGGCCTTCACCCTGGAACTGGGCAAGGCGCGGCCGTTCGGGCAGAACCAGGGCGTGAATGTTTCCCGCCTGGAGCTGCGCCTCAAGCAGATCATCGAAGGCACCGAGCCTGAGACTGACAGTCTGGAGGGGTTGAAACTGTTCGCCGTGTCGCGGGAAGTCATCAAGCACAGCGATGCTTTCCTGCTGCACTTGCCGGCGGATGTAGAAAACTTTTCGGAATTGGAAAAGGGTTATCTGCTCGCCGAAGACGTCGCCAAGACCCGCTGGGTGATCGAGGAGGAGGGTGCGCGCATCATCTTCCCCAACCCGAAGGTTAAGAATGGCTTGCGGGCAGGGATATTGATCGTGCCGACCACGGACGCGGGCTTGGCATAGGTCTCAAGACGTAACCGGATTCAAATGTGGGAGGGGGCTTGCCCCCGATAGCGGTCTGTCAGTTAAAAAATTTCTGACTGTTACACTGCAATCGGGGGCAAGCCCCCTCCCACATTTTGTTTTGCAGTGTTGCTTAAACCGCTACAGCCCGTGGCTCGCTGCGGCGGATTGCACGCACCTTGTGCAAGGTGTCGGCGCACGTGCGCGCAGCTTCCTGGCCCTTGTGCACGAAATGATCATGGAAAAAGGTGTGGTGCTCGCTGCCCGCGTGGAAGTGGTGCGGGGTCAGGGACACCGAGAACACCGGCACTTCGGTTTCCAGCTGAACCTGCATCAGGCCGCTGACCACCGATTGGGCCACGAACTCGTGACGGTAGATGCCGCCGTCCACCACCAGGGCCGCGGCAACGATGCCGGCGTAACGGCCGGTCTTGGCCAGCAGCTTGGCGTGCAGGGGCATTTCAAAGGCGCCACCGACTTCGAAGAAATCGATGTCCGATTCCTGGTAACCCAGGGCGATCATTTCGCTGAGGAAGCCTTTGCGCGATTGGTCGACAATATCCTTGTGCCAGCAGGCCTGGATAAACGCGACGCGCTCGCCGTGGTGGTTTTTGCTTTTGCTGTCGATTGCGGTGGGTTGCATGTTCTGACTCCTGTTTAAGAAAAAAACAGGGCGTTATGAATCGAATGGGATTTAAGGGTACGACCCGCTGGGTCATGCAAGCATGAACTCCGCGCGCGGCCCTTTGGCGCCAATCCCGTTCTCTCTTCATCCGGACTATGACCGTCGGCCCCGGGATCACACCGGGTCTGCTGACCTTGTCGCCGTCCTGCCGGAGCAGTTCGAGGCGCCAAGCGCTCGCGGGCTATGCACATTGCGCGCAATTACCGCCGGTGGGGAATTGCACCCCGCCCTGAGAACGTTTCCGCCAGAACCCTGGCGGCGGAGAGTTTTTAACATGGTTTTTCAGAAACTGCACGATTGCCGTATCGATAGCCTATATCGGTTTGTTCGATCGATATTCGATTGACGCTGCATGGGACTTGATATTCCGTCGCTTTACCCGCAGTAATCGTCAGTACGAAAAAACGCCCAACCCGTCAGAGGCCAGTTTGATGACCGTGATAGACCTGCGCAGCGACACCGTGACCCAACCCACCCCCGGCATGCTCGATGCGATGGCCTGCGCCGTCAGCGGCGATGACGTGTATGGCGAAGACCCCAGCGTCAACCGCCTGGAGGCCGAACTGGCCAAGCGCCTGGGGTTCGCTGCGGCGTTGTTCGTGCCCACCGGCACCATGAGCAACCTGCTGGCGTTGATGGCCCACTGTGAGCGTGGCGAGGAATACATCGTCGGTCAGCAGGCCCACACTTATAAGTACGAAGGCGGCGGCGCGGCCGTGCTGGGTTCGATCCAGCCGCAACCGTTGGAGGTGCAGGCGGACGGTTGCCTCGATTTGGATCAAGTGCTCGAAGCGATCAAACCCGATGATTTCCACTTCGCCCGCACCCGCCTGCTGGCGTTGGAGAACACCATGCAGGGCAAGGTATTGCCGCTGGAATACCTGGCCAAGGCGCGTGCGTTTACCCGTGAGCATGGGCTGGCCCTGCATCTTGACGGCGCACGGCTCTACAACGCGGCGGTCAAGCTCGACGTGGACGCGCGGGAGATTACCCGGCATTTCGATTCGGTGTCGGTGTGCCTGTCCAAGGGCCTGGGCGCGCCGATTGGTTCGGTGTTGTGCGGTTCCACGGCGTTGATCGCCAAGGCGCGGCGCCTGCGCAAGATGGTCGGCGGCGGTATGCGCCAGGCCGGTTCCCTGGCGGCGGCCGGGCTGTATGCCCTGGACCATCAAGTGCAGCGCCTGGCCGACGACCACGCCAACGCCCAATGGCTGGGGGATGAACTGCGCAAAGCCGGTTATACGGTGGAGCCGGTGCAGACCAACATGGTCTATGTACAGCTCGGCGACCAGGCGCAGGCCTTGAAGGTATTTGCCGCCGAGCGCGGCATCAAGTTGAGCGCTGCGCCGCGTCTGCGCATGGTCACGCACCTGGACGTGAGCCGGGCGCAGATCGAGCACGTGGTGCAGGCATTCGTCGAGTTTTCTCGGAAATGACAGTGCAGACTGTCTAATTGACTGTTTCTATCACATAAACACGCTGTACCACCGGCAAAGGGCCGATATAATGCGGCCCTTTGCCGTCGCTCCGTCTGATGATGTTGCGCACTGGCCTTTGGCCTCAGACTCCGTGGAAGAACCTAATGAAAAGCGCAGAAATCCGTGAAGCCTTCCTTCGCTTCTTCGAAGAGCAAGGTCACACCCGTGTCGCCTCCAGCTCCTTGATCCCAGGCAATGACCCTACCCTGCTGTTCACTAACGCGGGGATGAACCAGTTCAAGGACTGTTTCCTGGGCCAGGAAAAGCGCGCCTACACCCGCGCGGTCAGCAGCCAGAAATGCGTGCGCGCCGGTGGCAAGCACAACGACCTGGAAAACGTCGGCTACACCGCCCGTCACCACACGTTTTTCGAAATGCTCGGCAACTTCAGCTTTGGCGACTATTTCAAGCAAGATGCGATCACCTTCGCCTGGACCTTCCTCACTGGCGTGCTGAAACTGCCGAAGGAAAAGCTCTGGGTCACCGTCTACGCCAGCGATGACGAGGCCTACGACATCTGGACCCAGCAAGTCGGTGTGCCGCCTGAGCGCATGGTGCGTATCGGCGACAACAAGGGCGCGCCTTACGCCTCCGACAACTTCTGGACCATGGGCGATACCGGCCCGTGCGGCCCTTGTACCGAGATTTTCTACGATCACGGCGCCGATATCTGGGGCGGCCCACCGGGTTCGCCAGAAGAAGACGGCGACCGTTACATCGAGATCTGGAACAACGTGTTCATGCAGTTCAACCGCACCGCCGATGGCGTGCTGCATCCGCTGCCGGCGCCGTCGGTGGACACCGGCATGGGCTTGGAGCGGATCAGTGCGGTGATGCAGCACGTTCACTCCAACTACGAAATCGACCTGTTCCAGAGCCTGCTGGCCGCTGCCGCCAAGGCCATCGGTTGCGCCAATGAAGAGCAGGCATCGCTCAAAGTGGTGGCTGACCACATCCGTTCCTGCGGTTTCCTGATTGCCGACGGCGTGCTGCCGTCGAATGAAGGCCGTGGCTACGTGCTGCGCCGTATCATCCGTCGCGCCTGCCGCCACGGTAACAAGCTGGGCGCCAACGGCAGCTTCTTCTACCAGATCGTCGCGGCGCTGGTCGCCGAAATGGGCGAGGCCTTCCCGGAACTCACCCAGAACCAGGCGCACATCGAGCGCGTGCTCAAGGCTGAAGAAGAGCAGTTCGCCAAGACCCTGGAACAGGGTCTGAAGATCCTCGAGCAAGACCTCGCCGGCCTGCAGGGCAGCGTGGTGCCGGGCGACGTGGTGTTCAAACTCTACGATACCTACGGTTTCCCGATGGACCTGACCGGCGACATCGCCCGTGAGCGCAACCTGACCCTCGACGAGGAAGGTTTCGAACGCGAGATGGAAGCCCAGCGTGTACGCGCACGTTCCGCCAGTTCCTTCGGTATGGACTACAACAGCCTGGTCAAGGTTGACGTGGCCACCGAGTTCACCGGCTACAAGGCCACCCACGGTTCGGCCAAAGTGATCGCCCTGTATAAAGACGGCCAGTCGGTCGACGTCCTGAGCGAAGGCGATGACGGCGTGGTGGTCCTGGACCAGACGCCGTTCTACGCCGAATCCGGTGGGCAGATTGGCGACTGTGGTTTCCTCAAGGCTGCTTCCGGTCGTTTTGATGTACGCGATACCACCAAGACCGGCGGTGCGTTCCTGCACCACGGCGTGCTGGCGTCGGGCAGCCTGACCGTCGGTTCGCCGGTGGAAACCCAAGTGGACGCCGACGTGCGCCACGCCACTGCGCTGAACCACTCGGCCACCCACTTGCTGCACGCTGCACTGCGCCAGGTGTTGGGCGAGCACGTCCAGCAGAAGGGTTCGTTGGTCGACAGCCAGCGCCTGCGTTTCGACTTCAGCCACTTCGAAGCGATCAAGCCTGCGCAGATCAAGGCCTTGGAAGATATCGTCAACGCCCAAGTGCGTAAGAACACCCCGGTGGAAACCGAGGAAACCGACATCGAGACCGCCAAGGCCAAAGGCGCCATGGCGCTGTTCGGCGAGAAGTACGGCGACAACGTGCGTGTCCTGAGCATGGGCGGCAACTTCTCGGTGGAACTGTGCGGCGGTATCCACGCCAACCGTACCGGCGACATCGGCCTGCTGAAAATCATCAGCGAAGGCGGTGTTGCGTCCGGTGTGCGTCGTATTGAAGCGGTGACCGGCGCTGCGGCCCTGGCCTACCTCAATGCGGGCGAAGAGCAACTCAAGGAAGCGGCCAGCCTGGTCAAGGGCAGCCGTGACAATCTGATCGACAAGCTGTCCGCCGTGCTGGAGCGCAACCGTGCCCTGGAGAAACAGCTGGAACAGTTGCAAGCCAAGGCGGCCAGCGCGGCAGGTGATGACCTGTCGGCTTCTGCCCAGGACGTCAAGGGCGTGAAAGTCCTGGCGGTACGTCTGGACGGCCAGGACGGCAAGGCGTTGTTGGCCTTGGTCGATCAGTTGAAGAACAAGCTCGGCCGCGCAGTGATCCTGCTCGGCAGTGTCCATGAGGATAAGGTCGTTCTGGTTGCCGGTGTAACCAAAGACCTGACTGGCCAACTCAAGGCCGGTGATTTGATGAAGCAAGCCGCTGCGGCAGTGGGCGGGAAGGGCGGTGGTCGTCCGGACATGGCACAAGGCGGTGGTGTTGATGCCGGTGCCCTGGACGCGGCCCTGGCCCTGACCGTGCCGTTTGTCGAGGCAGGTATTTAAGGCGCTGTGAATGAGCCCGTGGTCTAGTCACGGGCTCGCTCGGTTGCTGGAAGATTGGTTTATTGGGCGCCCCTTTACGGGCTGAGGCGGCTTAGAAATGGCTTTGATCGTACAGAAATTTGGAGGCACCTCGGTCGGCTCTGTCGAAAGAATCGAGCAGGTCGCCGACAAGGTTAAGAAATTCCGCGACGCCGGCGATGACCTGGTGGTGGTGCTGTCGGCCATGAGCGGCGAGACCAATCGCCTGATCGAACTGGCCAAGGCCATCAGCGGCGATCAACAACCGTTGGCGCGTGAGCTGGATGTGATCGTGTCCACCGGCGAGCAGGTGACCATTGGCCTGCTGGCCATGGCGCTGAACAAGCGCGGTGTGCCGGCGGTGTCCTACACTGGCAGTCAGGTGCGTATCCTCACCGACAGCGCGCACACCAAGGCGCGAATCCTGCAAATCGATGATCAGAAGATTCGCGCTGATCTGAAGGCCGGTCGTGTGGTAGTTGTCGCCGGTTTCCAGGGCGTTGACGAGCACGGCAATATCACCACCCTCGGGCGTGGCGGTTCGGACACCACCGGTGTGGCCCTGGCGGCCGCGCTCAAGGCTGACGAATGCCAGATCTATACCGATGTGGACGGCGTCTACACCACTGATCCGCGCGTGGTGTCCGTGGCCCAGCGCCTGGACAAGATCACCTTCGAAGAGATGCTGGAAATGGCCAGCCTCGGTTCCAAGGTGTTGCAGATCCGTGCGGTGGAATTCGCCGGCAAGTACAACGTTCCGCTGCGCGTATTGCACAGCTTCAAGGAGGGTCCGGGCACCCTCATTACTATTGATGAAGAGGAATCCATGGAACAGCCGATCATTTCCGGCATCGCTTTCAACCGCGATGAAGCCAAGCTGACGATCCGTGGCGTGCCAGACACCCCGGGCGTTGCGTTCAAGATCCTCGGCCCGATCAGCGGCGCGAACATTGAAGTCGACATGATCGTGCAGAACGTTTCGCACGATAACACCACCGATTTCACCTTCACCGTTCATCGCAATGAGTACGAAGCGGCCGAACGTATCCTGCAGAACACCGCGAGCGGGATTGGCGCCCGTGAAGTGGTCGGCGATACCAAGATTGCGAAGGTGTCGATCGTGGGTGTGGGCATGCGTTCCCATGCTGGCGTTGCCAGCCGCATGTTCGAGGCTCTCGCCAAGGAAAGCATCAATATCCAGATGATCTCCACGTCGGAAATCAAAGTCTCGGTAGTGATCGAAGAGAAGTACCTGGAACTGGCTGTACGCGCGCTGCATACCGCTTTTGAGCTGGACGCTCCGGCCCGACAGGGCGAGTGACGCAATGCCAGGAAGGCGCGGTTTACCGCGCCTTTCATTTTTTTGTAGGGTGCGTGTGTTTTGCACGGGCTCGACAATACTTAGCCGGTAGGGCTATGGCCGATGAGCCGTAGGTCGAAGGCCTTTTTTTGCAGACTGTTGTTCCTGAACTGAAGTGCGTGAGGTGAAAGGTATGTTGATTCTGACCCGTCGTTGCGCAGAAA
This sequence comes from Pseudomonas sp. D3, assembly GCF_029320995.1. Taxonomy (NCBI): domain Bacteria; kingdom Pseudomonadati; phylum Pseudomonadota; class Gammaproteobacteria; order Pseudomonadales; family Pseudomonadaceae; genus Pseudomonas; species Pseudomonas sp. D3. The sequence continues at coordinate 5,116,177 of NZ_CP119772.1, read as the reverse complement.
GCCTGATTATTGGTGATGGCGAAATCACCGTGACCGTGCTCGGCGTCAAAGGCAATCAAGTGCGTATTGGGGTTAACGCTCCTAAAGAGGTAGCGGTCCATCGCGAGGAAATCTATCTGCGGATCAAGAAAGAGAAGGACGAAGAACCAAGCCTTTAATTTTTATCGTTTTTTATGTTTGCAAACGGGGAAGAACGTGGTTAATATACGCCCCGTGTTGCGGAGAGCTGGCCGAGTGGCCGAAGGCGCTCCCCTGCTAAGGGAGTACACCTCAAAAGGGTGTCGGGGGTTCGAATCCCCCGTTCTCCGCCATTATTTGCTTAGTACGTTGCAATCTGGATTTATCGGTAAGTTGTTGAAATTACTCGAAAAAATCGCTTTACATAGAGATTGAACGGCCTATAATGCGCGGCAACAAATGCACTCGTAGCTCAGCTGGATAGAGTACTCGGCTACGAACCGAGCGGTCACAGGTTCGAATCCTGTCGAGTGCACCATTTAAGAGTCAGTTGCAGTAATGCAGGTGATTTGGTTACAACCAGTTGTGATCTGGTCTAAAAACACAATCTGCACTCGTAGCTCAGCTGGATAGAGTACTCGGCTACGAACCGAGCGGTCACAGGTTCGAATCCTGTCGAGTGCACCATACAAACAAAAAGCCCGCCTAGTGCGGGCTTTTTGCCGTCTTGGGGTTATGTAGGATTTAGCCTTTTTCTCCCACCTCATGTGTTTTCCTTTCGCGCGGCGGCGTCGCAGTTCATAGATGCGGCCAGTCCTCAGCTTTGGCTCGCAAGCGCTTGTTCTTACCAGTTTTTTGACGTTAAAAGCGGCGGGCGGTGTATCATTGCGCCCGTCAGCCCCGCCGGGGCTTGTGGAATACCTCCATGGACTTACCCAGTAGTTACTCAGTACCCCGTTTTACCAATCATGAATTGACTGATTGATCCTTCCGGCGTGCCCCGCTGCTGGGAGTGGAGTTCGCCTATGACCGAAGTAGAAGTAAAAAAAACACAAGAAAGCCTGCAGGATCGTCTGGCTCAAGTTATCGAGCTGCTGCAGCGCCAGCGTTTGGTCGAAGACCTCACGCACCGCCAGGAAGGTCCGCACCACGACCGCGTCGAAAACCTGGTTCATCGGCAAAACCTCGTCGAGTTGCAACGCAAGCTCGATGACCTGCACTCCGCCGACGTCGCTTATATCCTTGAAGCCTTGCCGCTGGATGATCGACTGACCCTCTGGCAGTTGGTCAAGGCCGACCGCGACGGCGACATCCTGCTCGAAGTATCCGACTCCGTCCGTGAAACCCTGATCGCCGACATGGATGATCACGAGCTCCTGGCTGCGGCCCGGGAGATGGATGCCGACGAACTGGCTGACCTGGCCCCCGAGCTGCCCCGTGATGTTGTCCATGAGCTGATGGAAACCCTCGATGGCCAGCAGCGTGAGCGTGTGCGCTCCGCGCTGTCGTATGACGAGGACCAGGTCGGCGCGCTGATGGACTTCGAGATGGTCACCATCCGCGAAGACGTCAGCCTGGAAGTGGTACTGCGTTACCTGCGTCGCCTGAAAGAGCTGCCAGGGCATACCGACAAATTGTTCGTGGTCGACTACGAAGGGATTCTCAAGGGCGTGTTGCCGATCACGCGCCTGCTGGTCAACGACCCCGAGAAGAAGGTTGTGGACGTGATGGCCAACGATCCGGTGAGTTTCCACCCGGATGAAGACGCCTACGATGCCGCCCAGGCATTTGAGCGTTACGACTTGATCTCGGCCCCGGTGGTCGACAAGAACGGCAAGTTGATCGGTCGTCTGACCATCGATGAAATGGTCGACCTGATCCGTGAAGAAAGTGAAACCGAAGTCCTCAACATGGCGGGTCTGCGTGAAGAGGAAGATATTTTTGCGTCGGTCTGGCGCTCCCTGCGTAACCGCTGGGCGTGGTTGGCCGTAAACCTGATCACCGCGTTTATCGCTTCGCGGGTGATCGGGCTGTTCGAAGGCTCGATCGAGAAGCTGGTGGCGCTGGCGGCGTTGATGCCAATTGTCGCCGGGATCGGCGGTAACTCCGGCAACCAGACCATTACCATGATCGTGCGCGCCATGGCGCTCGACCAGGTCAATACCGGCAACACCTCGCGCCTGATGCGCAAGGAGTTGGCGGTGGGGCTGATCAATGGCGTGGTGTGGGGCGGGGTGATCGGGATCGTGGCCTACTTACTGTACGGCAGCTGGTCGCTGGGGGTGGTCATGACCGCCGCCATGACGCTTAACCTGCTGTTGGCGGCCTTGATGGGGGTGCTGATCCCCATGACCCTGGCGCGCCTCGGGCGCGACCCGGCCATGGGTGCCAGTGTGATGATTACCGCCATGACCGACAGTGGCGGCTTCTTCATCTTCCTTGGCCTGGCGACGATCTTCCTGCTCTGACCCCTCGCGGCGGGGGCAACCCAGCCCCCGCCCAGTATTGCCTTCCCGAATTGCGCGCAAAAAAAAGCCAGCACGTGGCTGGCTTCGGCTTTCAGGGGCAGATCAATTGGCTTCTGCGGCCGCCTCAACGTCATGTGCAATAAGCGAAACGAGGGCATTTTGCTGGCGGTGGGAGAGCTGACGAAAACGCTGCAGCAGTTCGCGTTCGTGCAGTGACAGCTCAGGGCTGTCCAGGCGCATGCTTAACTCTTCACCCAACGCGCCTTCCTGAATGAGGCTCTGCTCAAGGCGCGCGATGATTTCGGAGTTCATGCTGCGGTGATGATTGCGAGCCACCTCGGCAATGCGTTCCCGCATTCCGTCTGGCAGACGTACGACGAACTTGTCAGCCGTGCGGCTGGAATAAATTGCCTGTTTCAATGGGCGCATATATTTAACCGGTTAGTTCAGGGGAGCGGTTATGGGAATTGGCCGCAAGATGAGTGTTAAGACAAGGCTCACGACCAAAGTTCAACCTGAATTGCAAAGAGGCCGCATCATGCCTCAATTTTGCCGGTTCCTTGGCGTCAATTCTGTGACAAATATTGAACTGCCTAAAGGCTTTATGCCAGTACTGATTTGCATTTTTGCGGACTGGTTGGAAAACTTTTTTGCGGGCGATCGCCACAGTCCATCATCCCGCAAGCCATTGCTGCTAAAGGCGTTGGGGTGCATATCGTATCGCAATATGGCCTTTTGCCCTTGTTTTTAAGACTAGTGGCAATTTGCCGATTTACTAGCGCGAGGCGACATAAGGTCGGTGCAGGGCTACGGAGAATCAGCGCAACACGGGGTCGAATTTGATTCGGCGGCCGACGATAAGCGTCAACAACAGGAGGCTGCCGAAGACGGCGCTGGCGATGAGGGTGGTGGCGTGAGCGTCGTGGGACGAGGTAGACATACCCAGCACGGCAGTCACGACGGTCAGGCACAAAAACAGCCAGGCGAATTTGGACATGGAAGGCTTCCTCAGAAAACCCAGTGTTCAGTGGCGGGCGCGGGCTGAGTGCTTTGGGTAAGGCGCACAGGTGATTGCGGGTTGGCCGTCATCACCGCCAATTGCGGGCGTTGTTGCAGATGATGCGGCACGGGCTGGCGGATTTGCGCGGTGTCATCGCTGGAGCTCGACTGAAAATGAAACATCACCAGTGCGGCCAGGGCTACGGTATTGAGGGCTAACAGAAGGGTGCTGTTCATCGTCATCTTCTCCGCAGCGGGTTCAGCCGAATGGTTTTGTGGGAGAATTATTGCAGATGCCGTGCCAATGTTTTATTTCAATAAAATCAATGGCTTGAGTTTAATCTAAAGGTCGGTTGGGTTGCAATTTGCAATGCTGGCATTTTGGCGTAATGCATTTTGCACGATAGCCTCAGGTGCCCGGATTTGCGGGGCGAAACCGTGATCAGTGGCGCAAGTATTGGCTTACACTCAAAAAGCCTACGGACGACATGACAAAAACCACCTTGGCCGTTAACATGCACGCCGTCCGTCGCAGTGCCCTTAGCCTGATGACTGTCATTTGTCCCAGTAGCTCAATTGGATAGAGCATCCCCCTCCTAAGGGGAAGGTTGGCCGTTCGAACCGGCCCTGGGACACCATATTATTCAAGGCTTACAGCGTTTTCTCAGTCTGCTCTCTTAACTCTGTGGGTGCAGGGTGGGTGCAAACGAGTTTGTGATTGCGAGAAAAAGCCCCTTTCAGATGGCCAATATTTGAAGGGGGCTTTTTTGTTCTTGCCGAGTAGGACCTTAGCGAAGCTGTAGTCGAGGGTATGCGGTTTTTACCGCGGAGAGATGCTCTTCATCAATATTCGCTTCTAGCTCGTCTAGCCATGCAAGGAATTCGTCTAGGTTGTTCGCGCTGAAGACCTTTGTGCCATATCGCTCCTCGAGACCGACTGTCGGCTGCTTCACTAGCTCGGCCATTGCATTGTCCATAAAGAAGGCATCGCAGTAGGGGGCGTAGGTTGAAATATGCTTGATGTCATAAAAAACACCGCTAAGTCGTTTCAGTGCTGACGTTCGATTTGCGTAGGCTCCCCGCTTAACCATGCTTTTTAAGGTCGCAAACATTTTGACTGATAGGTCAATTGTCGGAACGCGAGCAAAGTGCTCAGATGCGAAGAAACTCCGACATATGCTTATGCGGTCCCAGAAAGGTATTTCATCGGAGAGGAAATTCATCATCCCCTCTACTACGGAAGAGGTTGCGGGCGCATCCATCATCGCCGCGTAATCCCCGTTGGCTAGTCGCCGTACAAAATCGAGATATGAGTCGATGTAAGGTTTGCCCGCGTCACTCAATTCAAGATCGAGATTCTGTTCGAACGAATTTTCCGACGCCTGCCATCCATCGAACGCGTCTACAAGTAGCGTGACTGCAACACCCTTCAGTCTTCTGATTTCATCGATGTCGCCGCTGTATTTGCCGACGTCGAGATAAAAGTAATCGTCCCAAGCATCGATATCTCCTTGAATAGCATCATTTTGCCTTAGCACAAATCCTGAAGGCTCTTCTTTCAGGAACGCGGAGAATGCGGTATAGATCTGCGTGGATTCAACGTCTGACGCATGGTTAAATTCTGAGCCTCGAGCGGATTTTTTGATAAAGCTCATCAAGCTTTCATGTTCCCTCCATTGATGAGCCTCCTCGACATGGACGCTTGAGTACGGCGCTATTAGCAATTGCAGGGAACAAACCTGGGTTACTCGCTCGACAGCCTTGACGAATCGCTCATCGCCTCCTCGCAGTGCTCCGGATAAAATGAACTGATCTAGATAAAGAACCTTTTTTCTTACGGGCGGAAGGTAGACCTCTGTAGTGAATCTGCATTTTTTGCAGCCTCGCATGAGGTAGCGTCCCTGCGGGATCATCACGTTCCCAAAAGAGTTCTTTTCGCCGCAGCCCGGGCAATCCCCGACAACGTGAGTAACTATAGCCATCTTGGCCTCCAGCCAAAGTTATGCAGAAGTGACGCTTATCGCATGATCTCTAATTCTCAGAACTGTCGTCGTTGAGCAACTGGCGTGCCGAGCAGTTGCGCGTATACCTAGGCCGGCGGCGAGCAGTTCAGACACGCGCCTATGCAGATCTGCATCAATGGGGCGCCCTTGGTACTTACCTGCCGCTTTCGCCTTCTCTATACCCTGTGCCTGGCGCTTCCGGCGTTGCTCGTAATCCTTGCGGGCAATTGCCGCCATCATCTCCACCAGCATTGAGTTAATAGCCCCCAGCATCCGTCCGGTGAACTCGTCCTCTTTGGTGTCCTGCATTCCCTGGTGACTGGTCGGCAGGTCGAGCGCGACGATCCGCAGGCCCTTGGAGTCGATAGCGGCCTTGAGCTTTTGCCAGTCTTCTACTGGGAGACGGGAGAGGCGGTCTATAGATTCCACCAGCAGAACGTCACCCTTGCGGGCATCTTTCAGCAGGCGCGCCAGCTCCGGCCGGTCGGCGGTGGCGCCGCTGGCGTTCTCCAGGTACACGCTGGCGATGACCTTGTTATGGTCGCTGGCGAACTGCTCGAGCGAGGCGCGGGCGCGACCGGCGTCTTGCTCTTCGGTGGATGCTCTGAGGTATGCGCGGATGAACATGATGGGTGCCTGTATCAGTTAGGGCGTTCTACTAATACTGTTGCACTTTAGGTGTTACTTATCAAGCGGGAAGCCCGAAAAAGGCAAAATAAGCCTGTATCTGGATAGGCATACCCTCAAGCTGTACCGGATTCGAGCGCTTCGATCCATGCCTCGAACTCCTCTCTTGGTTCTACCCCCAGTTTTTAGCAAAGCTCAGGTCTTGAGCTAACATCAGAACCACTCAGTTGCAGCTGGCTGATTATCGTATTTCACTTAAAAGGATATGTGATGAAAGGGAATATAAGCCTGTCTGACTTCATAAAAGAGGTGAAGGCCGAGCTGATTGAATCAATCGATAACGACACCCCATTTTTTGAGATGGGAGAGGTCCAGCTGGAGGTTTCTTTTAGTTTGGATGCAAGCGCTAAGGCTGGGGCAAAGCTCTTAGTTCTTGATATTGGCGGGTCAACAAAGGCCACTCAGACTCACAAGGTGACGATAAAATTGCATCCCTTTGTGTACGCTGATGCGGACGAGGAAATGCATCCCATAACGATACCTGACAAGGTGACGCCAACGGCACTTAAAGGCAGATCAACAAATACCTTCACTGTTTCATTACCTCGAGGGACGGTCGTCAAAGAAGCGCCGAAATTTGTCAATAAAGAGGCGCCTAGAGCGAAGAAATCTGGCCCCTCGAAAAGCTCTCCTACGGCTACAGGCAAGAAAAGTACTCACAAAGGTCCGAAATAGTGATGCTTTAGGTGAGATGACGACAGCGCTCCTGTCGCCACACATTTTATTGGGGCATGGGCGCGGTTACTTAAGTGGAGAGCCCCATCAAGACGGATATCTGTTAGGCGTTCTGATGGTTCGTACTCGATTGCGCTTACACCTGATCCTCAGCATAAACTCCAGCACTGATGATCGCGCCGCCTACCCGCCGCTTGCCGTAGCAGAGCGGTACCGGGTTACCGGATGCAGTGGTGTTCTTGGCGCTGCCGAAGGCATACCCCGGGGTGTTCTCAGGTGCCGCGCTGGTCTTGAGGCCGCCGGCCTGGGGGCTGAGCATTTGGATTACGCCGCCGGCGACCATACCCACGCCAGATGCAAACAGGCCGGCTGATACTGGAGGCGCCCAGAACGTGAAGAATGAAGCAGCTATAAGCAGCGCACCGACGACCGTTTGCAAAACCCCAGCGCGCTTACTGCCAACGATCACAGGCGCGATGATGATGTCGCCTTGTCCTTGGTAGGTGAGCTCGCTCTCCCCGATATTTTTCTTGCCTCGAAACACGGCAAACACGAGCCCGCGAGACTTTGCGTTAGACAGAAACCGTTCAAACCCTGGGATCTGCACTGACAGTGCTTTGATGGCCTCGGCCGTCGTGCGGACGGAGAACTGGTAGGACTTACCGAACTGCCGTAGCTGCCCGTACAGTTTGATGGTGGTGAGCGGGGCGTATTCGATTGCTGTAGCGGCCATGGGGCCTCCTATGGCTTGGTGGATGGGGCGGGCAGCCCAAGACGAATGGCGAGTACCGCACGCGACATATGCGCCTGGTCGATGGTCAGTTGCTCCTGGCGCGGGTCGTAGTTCCACACCCGGTTGTAAATCGCCTCGCTGGCCCGGGCACCGCGGAATGTTCCCCGCATCAGGTCGGCTGACACCCTGGCCTCTTCCTCGGTGAAATAGGGGCCGTCGATGGTCACCTGTTGGCCATTGCGGACGTGTTGAACCTCCCACACCAAATAGCCGGCGTCGGGCCCCTGTATCAGCTCGTAGGGTTTGAACTTCTGGGTGCTGCACGCTTCGGTAAAGCGCTCTTGAAAGGTCATATCGTCACACTCACAGAGTCTGCCGCTGATCGGCGCTACCAATAATTGCGTAGCGCACGGATGGTCAGTTAGGCCGCTTCGGATTGATCAGGGGTCGCTTTTGCAGAGGTGCGGGTGGGCATTTTTGCCAGCCATTCGCGAAGTGCTTCGGAGCCCTCACATCCCGATCGCCACTTCTCAAACCGGCCGGTGTACCCATTCGAATTGGCGACCATACCGCTCAGTGCGACACCGGCATTGGAGGCGGTGGCCAGCACGTCATCGTAGATAGCTAGCATCTGCTTGAGCCCTTCAATGTCTTCGGCGCGCGACGCGGCAATGCCTGCGCGCGAAAGGCTGTCAGCCGCCTCTGGCGATAGCCCGGAAAGCATGGGGTTTGCCCTGAGCACCGCCTCTACAACGTCGGGGTGATTGCCTGCGCGCGCTTCAGCTACTAGCCGCTGACGCTCCTCCGGCTTGAGGCCTCGCACGATGGCTCGCAGCTCCTGATCAGCCAGGAAACCAACAACGTCCGAGCTCGCGCGAGGCGTGACCGCAGCAAAGCCGCTAGCCACTGTCTGAGCCAACGTGAGCATATCTTTTGCTGCTTTCTCCATCGCCGGCATCAGGGCGGGGATGATTCCATCGATCTGCTCCTTGCCCTTTCGCTCAATGGCAGCGGCGTTGAGGTCCTTGTTCCCGCGAATCGAAAGGATTTCTTCTCCGAGGTCCTTGAACGCCTCCAGCGACAATCCCTGTAAATGGCGAACAGACTTCAACAAGCCACCGGCCTGCCAGGTGCCTTTGGTGCCATCGGGTCGTTGAATGTTGAATGTTCTTGCCTCTACCTGGTGGTGTTCGTATTCGGAGTAATGCAGGTTGGCCAAGCCAACTTTGAGGACGGATCGTTTGCCGATTTTCATGGAGTTACCTTTTGATTGTCTGGCCGTGGTTCGGCCGGTTTTGGTCTGAGGCTTCGCTCAGGATTTGGAGTAGGGACAAGTTCTCCCGGGCGTCACCGCCGGTTGCTGCTGCGTGCAACTCGTCCATAAGGGCGCTGATCTCTCGCACGTCACGATTGAATTGAGTGAGCCCGGATTGCTGACGCAGCTTGGCCACCTGGCTACGGATGTTCATGGCGGGCCTCGAGGATCAGCCGGTACTGTTCGGCGACGTGATTTTTGATGTCTTGCCCGTCAGCCAATGGCGGGAAGATCCAAGCGCCAGCGCTTGGGAATGGCCGCATATCCATCACACCTACCGGAGCGGGACGGCGGAGGCTTTCAGTTGAGCGGACGTGGAGAATGAACGCCTCTGCCAGATTGGCCGCGTCATAGCTGTTCATGGTGCACAGTGGGAAGTGCATGACCGTCTGTACGCCGAGGAGGGGATAGTTGAAGGAGTGGCCCACTGTCTCGGGGTAATCCATCTCCCCCTCAACCGCGTCAACCCTGCAGTCCACCACCGTCAACATAACGAGCACTGTCTCCTCGTCTTCGGTGCCGATCTTCTCTGCAATTCGCTTAAGCTCGGCCCGCATCCACTTAATGCTCATTGCCGCATTCCCTCCATCTGTTCGCGGAGTTCTTCGACGGCCCTCTGTAGCTCGGCAACTTCGATCACCCGGGCGACGGCGCCTAGCCCCTCAATCAATGCTTTGCCCTGGTCGGGTGGTAGCTCGCCGGCGGCAACTGCGCGAAGGATTGATTTGGCGGCGCTGGGCAGATCGGTGTCGTCTAGGTCGAAGCACACCGTCTCGGCAGTTGGTTTGATCGGGGGCACTAGGCGCTCAAGGATCAGTCGGCAAGCTTGCATATCGCCCTTCTTGGCCGCTGTCAGAACCTTCTTTGTCACGGCGTCTGCACCTTCCGCGAGTCGTGCGCGCAGCTCCTGCGTTTGGCCAGAACGGCCACCTGGATTACCTGACTGCCCCGGCTTCCATTTGCCGGCTTTATCGCGATCAGTCATGCGGTGGGCGATTCCATGGCGATGACCGGTTTGTTTTCAGCGAGCGCTATCAGCAGGGCAGATGCTTGAACGCTCCCGTCTGCTGCGGCTTCGCGAAGGCGGCCCCAGGCGGCAGCAACTTCAGAGCGAGTTGGTTTGTGCTGGCGTCCTCGGGCGGGCTTAGCTGTGTTCATAGGTGCTGCCTCGAATGGGGTTTTGAGTGGCTCAAAAACTCACATTAGGCATGATCTGATCATTTATCCAGTGCTTTTTAGGTGCACCTAAGGTGATACACAGAACGGGATTGAATGGGACTGAAATAGTTGGTTTTGGCGGGATTGGAGAGGGCGTTTTTGTTGCAGTAAATCGAGGGTAGGCAAAGTGATACAGGGCTGGGATTTCAGCTCAGTCCGACCTCAGATTGCGGATGGAGCGGGGAGGGCTGACCAACCGTTTTGGTATGTCAGGTTTACGCGCCACGTATTGCGAGATATGAAAACGTGGCGCGGGAAATTCGCTGATGAGTCGTCGAACGGTTGTTGACCTGTTCCGGCCTGCTGTCAGGCTTCGACGCACGCCAGGTAACGGTAAGGTGCCGTTAGAAGCGTTACCGGCCAGTCAGGCCATACTGTCCGATTCGGCTCATATGGTCTGTCTCGCAATACTCGGGTTGAGCACCGATAACATCGGAACGACTCCAGATCTGCCAGATAGACCAAAACGTCTCAGTGAGACCAAACCATCCCACTTAGACCGAAACGTCTCACTCGGCACGGCAAGATTCTAAGGCTAGGCTGTGCATTGTCCTTTCTAAATGTTTTGACAAGACAGCGACCTAACGACCGCAAGGAGCGCGCACATGATCAGCGTTTATATTGACGCAAATGTCTGGAATCTACTGTTCGAGCATCAAATAGATCTAACCGCAGAGTTTCCAGCTAACCAGTACTGTCTTTGCATGACCCGGGAAGCGGAGTTTGAGATACCACCAATCCCCGAGGAGAAGGCTGAGCTGAAGACCTTCATCAACACAACGGTCCAGCGGGCCGTGAAGACGGTTCCGCTATTCGGTTTCTACGACGAGTCTGTGCCGGCGGATGAACAACGATATGGGGGGTTCGATCAGGGTTGCTTCGCAAGCGAGGCGGAGTTGGCGTTCATGGCGCAGCAGCGGAGTACCATCGGTGCGCGCATGAAAGCTAAATCAAGGCTTTATCCTAACGAAGCAGATGTAGCATTGGCTTCCCGATCCTTCGAGTCGGTTGTTCTCACCTTGGACGCTAAGAAAGGACCGCTGAACACCGCTTATCGGCAGGGCGGTCAAGTTGTGTTCCTGGATCAGTTCCTCACATCCGGCCTCTGCCTAAGAGCGTTCGTAGAGCGAGCAATAGCATCCAACTAGAAGTAAGGGCCGCCGGCCTTTAGATATCGAGCACTGGCAATGTGAGCAGATGTGCTCACATTTGAGCGAGGGTGTTGCTGTCGCGGCAACACCTGTTCCGGCCTGCTGTCAGGAGGATCGAGAGCCAATCAGACCAAATGGTCCGAGTCGGCTCATTTGGTCTGTCTCGATGGGAGGGGAGGAGGCTCCATCCTGAGTCTTGCGGCAAAGGTATGGTGATGTTGACCACTTCCCCGTCTGTTGTTCCCCACACACTGTGGCGTTTCCACCACGCTGAGTGAGACAAAAACGTCTCAGTGAGACTACGTTGACACGCAGGGGACATTATTACCCGCCGACTATGTACTAAGCTCTTATGATCCGGTGGCAAGATGCTACGAGATCAACACGTTTTTTTGGTGTTTTACTCGGTCGAGGCGACAGTAAGTAAATCAGGTTTTTTTTGTTGAGTTTGTGTTGCCAGTCTTTCTGATTTGAATTTTTGACCGTAATGGCAATGGTAGTCAATATTGATTTTTATGCCAGAAGAGTAGGTCGATGCTAATTGTCGAGCTTCATTGGGGTGTACGCCTTCTCTAGCGAAATTTATTTGGATTAGTATTTTCTCTTCCCCTTTATCTATAGCGTCGCCCTCTCGCAAAAAATTTGCCAAGCAGCGTGTTTTACCTTTAGCGCTGAAGTGATCCCGAGCGTGTTTTCGAATGGTATCTAATAAAGTACCGCTAACGATTTCTCCGTCATCTCCAATTGATATTGAAAACTTTTCAATCAGTGCTGGCCCAAGTCCTGAGTTTCTCACCATTAATGTAAAGGTGTAATAGCCCTCTAATTGAATGCTTGAAATAGGAGATTTAATTAATAGGTGGGGTTTTACCAGAAGTCTATTATGTTTTCTCGTTGAATATGACTGGTAGAACGCTACCCCGAAACCCAATGTGGCAATGACTAGAGTTAAAGATGTTCCGAGTGGTAGCCCCCACCCTAAATTAACTGAGAGCCCAAATAGTGATCCAATTAAAAAAGATAAAAGAAGCGCTAAAAATATATTAATTTTTGATAAGTGTCGCATTGAGTATGTCTACCTGAATTCGCGTTTTTGGTGGCTCATAGCTATCATGTTAGTCAGAGTCGAGGCTATTCGCAATCTCGTTCTGTTAGGTTCCAGGGCGGGAACTCATCCTTCCGTGTGATCTAGCCTAAGCGTTAGGCGTGCTCAGATTTGAACACTCCGCAATTGACCAAGATTTGGACCTTTCTCTCCTCGAATTTGAAATCCAGATGGGGCAGATTTCAGATCTGACCCTAAGCTAGGGCATTAGGCCAGTCCACCTTCCAGGTCAGAGTTCTGATTGCATTTAGTCCACTTACTCTTTAGGCGGAAGTAATGTATCTAGCACTTTAACGCCATATTCGTTTGCGAATAATGAAACGATAATATCGTTCGCATCAAAGGTAAAGGATTCCGTTTTTTTTGTCATTGCGAAGAAGCTCCTCGCTAGTATTGCTCCACCTTGTTCAATTGCCTCAATATGATCAACGCTTGTACGGTGGGGGAAGAATGCCGATAAAGCTGCGGTTCCCAGCGCGCGCATCCCTTTAGATGGTGACCAATGATCCCAATGCCAGATCCCTTTAGAAGGGCAGTACGTTTCGTTTTCGTTTTCGTCGCTCAGCATATACCCCCATTCTTTGCTATCCCACATCCATTGCGGGGGGACGAGCGCTTTTCTTAACGGGTCAAGCACTTCGTGGGTGCTGGCGTTACCGATCAGTGTCACAGGAAAATCACAAAAATATGACTTTGCTCTGTCGCGGATGTTTTCAACTCTGATTTGCTCCGCCAGACAAAGTGTAATATCAGATTGAGTAGAACCATTCGCCACCTGAAGTATGACAGGGCCAAGTGTGAGGCCTCTTCGGTGGTGGTCAGATAGGTCTAAGTAAGTCCTGCTGCTGAGTAGTTTAGGTAGGCTTTTTTTGCACTCGGCGTCGATTATGATTGGAACTATATTTACTTCGTCGTCATCTGCAAGGTTATCCATCGTAGAAAGCTCTCGGTATAGACCAGAGTTAACTTTTTGTGATGAGGCTAGATATTCATTGTCGCAAATACAAAATATTGTTATTGGCCTTTTGCTAAGTGCTTTAGATATCGTGCTGTCAATTGTTTTTCCGTAGGGGATACTATCTCTATCCCAGAATACTTCGTACTGCCAAGTCAGGTAAGAAATTATATTGTTTCTCATCCATTCCTTTTTTTCTAGTGCGCCGCCCCACGCATAAGAGATGAAGATATTGCCTTCCTTTTTCATTGATGTTTTCCGTAAATCAAAATCAAATGGCATTTCTTAAAGTGTTAACTCGTATCATTGGAGAGTCATCGCAAGGAAACGCTCCACGTCATCAATCATGCCTTTCACATCCCCAGCCGTGAACTCCTCTGGTTTACCATGCGCGGCGCTGTTGCGAATTGCAGCCAAAGCGGTGATCCGCTTTTTCTGACTGGCGTTGTATGCGCCGGCCTTAGCTAGGTCATCGTTCATTTTATTGAGGCCGCCGTGCTCTAGATCATGGGCTGAACACAGATCGCGCAGACTCGTCTCGAGGACAACACCTGCGATTACCGCCGCAGCAGTGGCGTAGCCGTTTCTGAACAGCTCCTCTGCTTGCTCTAGTTCATTGGAAAATACCTCTGCTTGAACCAGGTTGCGGTACGACACTAAGTAGCCGCCTTCGAAATCCTCCTTGGTAGCGAGGAAGATCGCTCTGAGGCGATTCAGGCGATCTACCTCCGAATCGAATGATCGATATTCATCGGCTTCAATAAATGTCTTTAACTGACTTGCCGCTTCTGAGCCCAACCGCTCAAACAATGATTTGACCTTCACGCCCCAATTGAGCACTCGGTCCGATTCGATGTGCTCGTAACTCGAACCTGTATACGAACTGTTTCTATGGGTTTTAGACGCCAGGATCTCTTCCAGTTGCTGCTCAAGCTCGACAAACCGCCTTGCGATCATCGCAGTCATCAGATGTTCCTTCCTTGAGTGATCGCTAATCTTGGCCTGCGTCGGGTCAGGACGGCAATACTCAAATGATAAGTCGATCGGAGCCCTGTAATTATTTTGCATCCCCTAGTTGCGTCAGCACTAACAGCGTGACATTATTCTCCTATGTCAGCACTAACGGGAGGAAGGGATGGAAGATTCGGGCAGCGTGTCTGGCAAGAGGACTGGTGCGGATCGGCAGCGGGACTTCGCCGAACGGCAGAAGGCAGCAGGCTACAAGCGGACAACGGTCTGGATTCACGAAGAGACAGCAAAGGAGGGGATCAGGGCAGCACGGGCAGGGAAGCCACTTGAGCCAATGGAGTCGAAAGATCCCTTGAGCTGGGCGGCAGGCTGGATCAGCGAGAAGGGTAAGCAGTAATCGGTGGGATATTTCGCCGATTGATCGGCTGAGAAATTAGCCGATTGAATCAATGGCTCTGTTTTGAGCCAACTCAGAAGAGGTGCCAAGCCGCTGCGCTAACAGCGGCCTGGCTATCACACGACGAAGCTTAGAGGCACACGTCATGCAATTTAACCAAAATATCAGTAACGCTCTGAAAGGCCAAGATAAGTCCGAATTTGAAAGGGAGGGCTCGGTAGGCACTGAGGTGGGTGACTCTAGCGCCGTACACCTGCCTCTCTTCACCGACAACCAACGAACCTTAATGGTTGAGCTCATTCTCGCAGAGCGGCGTCACGCTACCCGGTGGTGGACGCACTTGAGCGAGATGCGGCGGCGTCAGGAGCTCCCTGAGTGGGTTGCGGCGGACATTGGCACTTATGATGAGCATGACCTTCTGCTTGAGAGTAGGAAGGCCGTCAATCAGGCTCTGTTCTGCTCAGATGACCTGGGCGGCGATCAGCAATACCGCGCGGTGGTGTTGGAGTAGGGCTGGCAATCTACGAAACCTTCGCAGCATCAAGGGCACTACCCCGAAACAGGGTGGTGCCCTTTTTTCATTTGCCGGCGGCGGGGGCCTTTTCGGCAAGGTAGATCATGTGGAGCTGTATGCCTCCAACCACTCGTCAACACTCTGATCCTGAGGAGGCTTAGGGATAGGTAAATCAGTTATGGAAGCTGTCTTGTATTCGTCCTTTCTTATTAACTTGTTTTCGTGGTTTGAAACGCACGTAGTTGAAATCGGCTGTAACCCGCGCACTGCATGGGCTGTAGCGTTTTCCTTGTCCGGGGCTCTTGTCCGGAAGTTGTCCGGCAGTTGTCCGGATATTGTCCGGAATTTGTCCGGCAAAATTGCCTTTCTGAATTGCTCGGCAGTCAGGCTGATAGGCGCCAAACTGCCGGCGTTAATACGGTCGTCAGTCAGCAATCCGGTCAGCATGACGCCACGCAGTTTCCCCATGTAATCGTGCATAGCTGAAAGGCGCCGAGGGAATGGCAAGCCCGTGCCCATCCAGAATTTGTAGAAGTGGCTGCGCTTACCTATACGGAATTGTCCCCTGGGAAGCAGCGTGCCAGCCTTAGCTGCGGCTGTGTTCCGCTGACGGGTCAGGTCTGCATTGAAAACGGCGTATACAGACTCCCCATTTACTAGCGAGACGAACCGCAACGTGATACCGGCGCTCCGAGTTTTGCCATAGTGACCAGTTGAATAATCCGTGTACTCGAAAGCATCCAGGCCTAATGAAATAAGCGCTTCACGGCAAAGCCTGGCCCGGTTGGTGTTGATCCACTCAGGCGGCACGGGCTTGCCGCTCGCCGGTTGAATGACGAGCTGCCCACGCTCAATGCTCACCGTGTCTCCACGGCTAAGTAGTTTTGTGGCTAGGCATTCCACTGAATCGACCTCAGCGTGATTCGGCTGGATAAGCAACGGGCCGAGGCCCGCCAGCAGCTCGCAGGCAGGCACAAGGGACGCCGCAATTTCGCGGCGCCCCTTGTGGTCTCCGGATTACGACGCTTCGCGCATCAGGATGTACTTGGCCACGCGATGAGGTGGCCGGCCTGGCTCGGTGGACTGGTGCGTCCAATAGGTGCGGATCTCATGACCCTTTTTCCTGAGGCGGCGGATGGTGTTGGGGGGCTGGACGATATCCAGGTCCTTGGCGGCTTCGATGGTCGATACCGGCCCGTTTCGCAGGGCCTCCATCATCTTGCAGTCTTGCTCTGTCGAAGAATGGCGTGTCATAGTTTGGCCTTCACGTTGGTGCTATCCAGTGTGTTTTCGTTAGGGCGGTGCTCGAACACCGCCTTAACGCTCTCTTTTATGTGATCTATCTCCGTTTTTTTGTCGGTTGTTCTCATCGAGCACCTTCTTTCGCTGCGCGCTCAATCCATGACTTCAACTCGGTCATCAAGATCAGCCTGCGTTTGCCCAATTTGAACGCCTTTAATTCTCCTTGGGCGATAACTTCATAAATTCCCGACCTCGAATGCCCTACCAATCGGGCTGCCTCTTCTACGCTTACGGAAAGAGGTGCGATTGTTGCTGCCTGCGACATAATTTTTCTCCTCCTGGCCGACGGAAATGGGCCAGCAAGATCAGATTACCTCACAGAAATACTGCACGTCAAATGATGTGCAGTATTATTCGAATTGAATCGGACTCATCTGCGCGTATACTTGTTCGCACAGGAGATTCGAATGACGACAAAGAAGACGCCAAAAAAAACCGATGCTCTGACACTTCGGCTTGATCCGCGAACCAAGTTTCTCATTGAGTTGCTGTCCCGAGCCGGGCATCAGACCATTACAGGCGTGATTGAATCGGCTGTGTCACGGCTGGGGTTTGATAGAAAAGTCCCATTTGGAGAGGATGAAATTTCTCTAACAGGCGCTTCCGTGCGTATTTGGTCTCCAGTGGAGAGCGAGAGGGTCGTAAATCTGGCTCTTTTTGCTCCGTCACTTCTGAATCATGAAGAGGGCTGTATCCGCGCTGTATTGGAAGGCGCCAGTGATCTCTTCTTCACGACTTACCAAGTGCGGGATCGTCGAGAATTTGACTATCGAGCACATGACTTCAGGCATATGCATGGCGCGTTTCAGCAAAGTGAAGATGGCAAAACTGTCTTTATCACTCCTAAACGAAGAGTGATAAAGCTCGCATGGGATTTGATTCGGCAAAGGGCTGCAGAGCTTGCTGAGAAAGGTGTGTGTGCCGATTTATCAATCGCAGAAGTAGAGGCCTTCATAGGTAAGCCTATTGCCGCAGTGGCCCCTGACATAAAAGATCCCAAGGTAGTGATCTACGATGATGAAGGGGTCAGCTTTAGGGGCGCAGAGAAGGAGTCGGATGATCTAAATGAAAGTCTTGGGATAAAACGCTAGATCAGCTCTATTGCCGCTGCCTTGGTGCCTGGCGCCAAGTGCGCGTAGCGAAGCGTCATTTTGATATCGGCGTGCCCCAGCAGATCTCGCACCGTGTTGAGCGGTACGCCGGCCATTACCAGGCGTGAAGCGAAGTCGTGGCGCATATCGTGCCAGCGGAACCCGTCGATCTGCGCCCGCTCAAGCAACTTGAGCCAGGCGCTTTTGACGTCCTCAAAGCGACCGCCGCCCTGACCTGGGAAGACATACGGCGACTTGCTCACCTGCTTCTTCCAGGCTTCCAGCACATCAATAGTCTCCTTGTTCATCGGGATGTGGCGAGTATCGCTTGTCTTAGTGGTGGCCCCTGCGACTGTGATTGTCTTCGTGTCGAAGTTTACCGCTGACCATTTCAGGTCGAACAGCTCTCCGCGCCTCATGCCGGTATTCAACGATACCAACACCATTGGCTTCAGGTGATCGGTGAAGGGCAGTTGCAGGAGGCTTGGCAGTGGCTCTCTGTGGCGATCCGTCCGCCAAGTGTTCGCACTCTCACGCTCGGTCCTCATTTCATCCTGTCGAGCGTCCAGGGCATCGCGTAGACGCTTGGTCTCGTCAGCAGCAAGGTAGCGAATCACCCCCTTTGAATCGACTTTGAGCTGTTTCAGCTTGGCCAGCGGGTGTGTATCGATGTACTCCCACTCAACGGCACGACTGAAAACACCACTGATCGAGCCCATTTTTCGATTCACCGTCGAGGCCTTGTTGCTGGCCTGCATCCATCCGGTGCGGATCTGCTCCAGGTCTCGTCCGGTGATCGCGTCCAGGCGCTGGGCCATGATTGGGTCGAAGTTATTACTGAGGGTATGTTGCGTCTTCTCGTGACCTTTGTGATGAGCCTTGAACCACGGCATATAGGTGTCTTCAATGAAGTCGCGCAAGGAGGGCAGGGTGGCGCCCCTTCGGCCTTGAGTGACCGCCAGAGGCTCTCCATGTGCTCGGGCTTCTGCGAGGTACTGAGTGGCCTCTGTGCGCGCTTGATCAAGCGTGAGTATGCCGACACGGCCTAAAGTCTTCTTCCGGCCACGGGCCCAGGAGACGACGTAAGACTTTGCACCCGCGGCAGTAACACGCACGAATAGACCGCTGACGGTGGTATCGTGAACTTCGTATTCGTTGCCAGTGACCTGCAGTGATCCCAGCAGTTTGGCTGTTAGCTTCTCTTTCAATTTGTTCCCATGGGTGCATGGTGGGTGCAAAAAGAACTATACGGGGTCGTTTTTGCGGACACAACCGGACGCTAAGGCCAATAAATACTGGGTTTTCTCAATGGTGGCTGGGCTTTATATAACCCTCCTAAGGGGAAGGTTGGCCGTTCGAACCGGCCCTGGGACACCATCTATTTAAAGGCTTTCAGCCTTTTCTGCGTAATGCTTGATTTTGCAGTGACGGCAGGGTGACAGCAAGACGCAGAAAAATTAGCCCCGTTCAGGTTTCCTGATGGGGCTTTTTTGTAACTCAGAGAAAGGTATGGATACGCTGACGAATTTCGCACTGAATATCCTTGCCACAGCGGGGGGGGCAGCGCTGTTTTACTTGTTGTTCTCGGATGGTTGCTCCGAACAGGGATAGTGAATCGCCCTGTGTTCTCTAGACACCCTGCAAGCCGCGTCCAAGTGAACTTCAACGAGTGTTGAACGCTGCGCGGCTTTCGGCCCGCAGGGAAGCCAAGTGAGCTCAGGCAGGTCCGCCTTGCTCACATAATGAACAAATAGACCATGAGCAAAACGCCCAGGATTGCAGTAATGACATTAACGCCAGGGCCGGTATTAACGCTGTAGCCAAGGGGGATCTCAACGGGCCTGAGGGTCTTGACCACCTTTTTGTATTGCCAGGATGACCAGCAGGCAATCCATGAGCCCAGCATCAGAAAAGCCAGCCCGATCCAGAACGAAAAGTGTTTTCCTGGAGAATTCGGAACGTCCGGTTTCAGCATTTGCAGCAGTAGTCCGGATCGTTCAATCACAAAGCCAAATGCCATCAGCGAAAGGCTGGTTCGGTTCCATGCCAGCAACGTTCGCTCGGCGGCAAAGAATACGCGCGGATCGTTCAGGTCGGACATTGAAATTTCCTTGTTCAAACAGCTTTTGAAGCTACTCCACACAGAATAGTTTTGAACAAAAACACTCGACTTGTACGTTTATAGATCCAGCTGTTGGCGTCAACGCGCACATGCCCAACGCAGCGTCCCGTGCTTGGCGCATAGCCACGAAATCGGCTGCGCCAATGGCCTCATGCACGTGAACGCTATGGGTTTTTGCTCAGCAACGGTTACAGGTTTTGATGCCCAGCAACCTGTACATAGGGCAAAAGCGGAAAAGACCAGTAGCCAGTGGCACTAAGCCGATCCAACCCCACCAGCCGATCACGCCCATCAGACTGAGGCCAATGAGAACCAGGCCGGCGACAATGCGCAGGCTACGGTCAATGGTTCCAAGGTTCGCTTTCATGACGATCTCCCGATCAGTGGTTGCGCCGGGTCTCCAGCGCAGTAAACAACAACATGCCGGCCAGCATGGCCAACATGAACACGATTGCTTGCCAGCGTCCTGTCAGCAGAATTGCCACCGCAGGGCCAGGACAGATGCCTGCTATTCCCCAACCGATGCCGAACAGCAGGCTGCCGCCGATCAAGCGCGGGTCCAATTCACGCTTGGTCGGCAGTTGCATTGGCCTTCCCAGCAGCGAGCGGGATTGTTGGCGCGCCCAGGTCAGCGGGCCAATGGCTATGCCAATGGCCCCGACCATGACCAGCGCGAGGGAAGGGTCCCAAGCACCGGCTAAATCCAGGAACGCCAGGACTTTGCTCGGGTTGGCCATGCCTGCCAGCAGTAGCCCCAAGCCGAACAGCAGGCCAGCAATGAATGCCGTCAGTTTGTTCATATTCAACCTCCCAGCAGATGACGCAGGACAAACACAGTGGTGAAACCGCTGAACATGAAGCAGGCAGTGGCGACCATCGATCGCGGCGAAAGGCGTGATATGCCGCACACGCCATGGCCGCTGGTGCAACCTGAGCCGTATCGTGTGCCGATACCCACCAATACACCGGCGGCGATCAGTCCGAACCCGCCACTTTGGAATTCAATCTGCGGCAGCGCGGCGAACAAGCCCCATAGAAGCGGCGCGATGAGCAGGCCCAGGAGAAAAAGCGCCTTCTCACCCGCCCCCTCGCTCCCCCGCTGTAAAAGACTGCCGATCAGACCGCTGATGCCGGCGATGCGCCCGTTGGCGACGACGAAAAGACTGGCCGCCAGGCCAATCAATGCACCGCCTGCAAGGGATGACCAGGGAGTGAAGTTGAGCCAATCGACATTCATGACGCGTCTGCTCCGCAAAATTGTTGATACAAGGTTTGGATGACGGCCAATGCCGCAGGACTGCTGATGCGATAGAACACCTGCTTTCCGTCTCGACGGGTATCCACCAGTGCTTCGCGGCGCAGCACCGCCAGTTGTTGAGAAAGCGTCGGTTGCTGTATCCCTAGCAGTGACTCCAGATCGCTGACATTACGCTCGCCTTGGGATAGTTGGCAGAGCAGGATCAAACGATCCGGATTGGCCAGAGCCTTAAGGAACTTGCTGGCGGCATCGGCGTTGGCGTGTAGCCGCTGGAGATCTGATTCGGGCATACGATTGATCACTAACTGGTCAGTTTGTTAAATAATATTATATAAAAACAATAAGTGTATGTCAGCACCGATCTGCGTTCGTCGCTGGCAGGAGAAGGTCGGGGGCTAAAGGCGAAGCGAAAGTGAGTGGTTCAGCTTTGGTGATCCAATGAGGTCGCTCTGCGCCATCGCAAGGCGATCGAATTGACCGAGCCCTGGGAGTCGACACCCCGTGGCTCAACGTCTGTCCCTTCAGTACGGTTTGGCTTGCCCGGCTTTCCTCAGGCTCTGTACCATCCGGGTCTGATCAGGACAGCGTTAGAAGGCCATCCTGTAGCCATTGCCGCCGTTCCCGTTTGGACACCTCATGACCTACACAGAACTTAACGATCCAGCACTATTTTCTGCGCAGGAGAAAGACGCGTTTGAACCTTCGACCATCGTCCAGAAAGATTTTTCTTCTGCGCTTCTGAAATACGGCCGGTCATCTTCTACACGCCCCCTGCTTCTGAACGGGGATTGCCTCGCTGTATTGAGGTCTCTGCCTGACGAGTCGGTTGATTTTGCAATGACGTCACCGCCGTACTGGGGGAAGCGGGAATATCAAAACGGTGGGATAGGCCTGGAGAAAGACTATCGGGATTTCGTCGCAGATCTTTGCGCTGTGTTTTTGGAACTCAAACGCGTGCTGAAGTCGACGGGATCGTTCTGGCTCAATCTCGGTGATTCTTATAGCGGCAAGGGGCTGCTCGGGATTCCGTGGCGAGTGGTGTTCGAGCTTACCGACAATCAAGGCTGGATACTTCGAAATAGCATTATATGGAACAAGCTGAAAGGCGGCATGGACAACACCAAGGACCGTCTTGGAAATGTCCATGAAAACTTGTTTCACTTCGTGAAACAGTCAAAAAACTATTATTACAATGCTGATGCCGTCAGGTCCAAGCCTAGAGAGTCCAAAGTGGTGAATGGCTCGATAGTCTCAGCCACGGGCGTTTCCGGCGTGCGTTACAAGCGCCAGATCGAGCTGTCGACCTCGTTGAGCGACGCAGAAAAATCAGCCGCGCATGCTGCCCTGGCCAGCATCCTTGCAGATTTGTCTTCCGGTAAAGTGTCAGACTTCCGGATGATCATTCGTGGGCAGCAAAGAGCGACACACTCCGACAGTGAAAAAGTTTCGGGGCGAGCGAAGGAACTCAGGGATAAAGGTTATTACTTTCTTAAATACCACCCTAAGGGGAGTAAACCGTCTGACGTCTGGGACATTCTCCCGGAAGATTCGCAGGGCCGGGAAACCCACTTTGCCCCCTATCCGGTCGACCTGTGCCGTATACCTTTATTGGCGACCTGCCCACCAGGCGGTATGGCAATCGACCCTTTCTGCGGTACGGGAACAACGATGGTCGCGGCGCAACGCTTAGGCTTGAAGTCGATCGGGATAGATATCTCCGAGCAGTATCTTGAGATGACCAAAGACAGGTGCAATACGCTGTTATGAGCAAAATAATAGAGTTGTTCGGGAAGGGTACGCATAATCGCTCCGTCGACTGGCAAGGCGTGATTGGCGCTCAACGCTGCGCCTATACCAACAAGCGTTGCTACAAAGTCAGGAAGTCCAACCCCGACATTTCTATCGGTACGTGCAGCGTGCTGTACGGAAAAGTGCCGGAACCGGTAATCATCTGTCCTGTCCGGCTAATCGAGCGCCGGCAGATTTTTACCGACTGTTTTCATCTATTGACGACCCATGAACCGGGGAACGAGCTTCACATCATCCCCGAAGTGTCGATCCCGGGGGGAAGTGTCGATTATTTCTTGGTGTCGGTAAAAGATGGAAAGGTGAAGGACTTTGTTGGCATCGAGCTGCAGACCCTTGATACGACCGGAACGGTCTGGCCAGAGCGCCAGAGAATGCTGGAAACGCTAGGGATTTCCAGGTCGGACAGTGCTGAAGAGTCCAATAAAACCTTCGGAATGAACTGGAAAATGACCGCAAAAACCATCTTGGTTCAAATGCACCACAAAGTGCAGACATTTGAACACCTCAACAAGAAGCTGGTGTTGGTGGTCCAGGACAAACTGCTGAGCTACATGACCAAGGAATTTAAATTCGACCATCTTGAAACACCGGCCTTGATTGGCGACTCAATGCATCTTCATGCCTATAAAATGGATAATGCAGGTGCCGGCGACTATAAGATCTCGATGTCATCCCGACTCAGTACGGATGCGGACGGAATCGGTATGTGCCTGGGGCTCCAGGCAGAGGCCCGGGTGGAGCTTGAGCAAATATTGATTGGGCTGCAGACCAAGCTATCCGACCGCACGTTGTTCCAAGCAGTGGGGACGCCCGACAGTTTGGTGTGATGCCGCCTGAGTGCGCGATTGCAAGAGGGCATCGAGTGGATGCCCCCCGTGCAAACGAGGCTTTTAAAACGTTGCCTTGACCTGTAAACCCGCGGCCAGCGCGTTGTCGCGTTTTTTGCCGGAAAACGCGCCGGGCTCGATGTAGTACTGCAGGTCTGGGCGCAGCAGCAGCCAAGGTGTGACCTGTGCGCCGTAGTTGAGCTCAAGCATTTGCTCGCCGTTGTCGAGGTTGGCGATCATCTCGGCGTCTTCGAGGTTGGTCGCCTTGGCTTCTTGCACATCCCGTGTGCGCGAGTTGAGCACGGCGCGGCCATAGCCAAAAGAGATGGAGTCGTTCGGGCGGCTCGCGAAAGGCTTCTGTTTGACAAGGCCCACCGAGTACCAGCGGCGCATCGGCGAGGTCGCCGCGTTGCTGCTGGCTGCCTGGCCGAAGAGGCGCAGCACGCTTTGCGGGTCTTGCTCATTGCGCCAGATGGCTTGGTCCATCAGCACATAGGCGCCGGTACGGTTGCTGCTCTTTTGCGTACTGCCGATCTCGGGGACGTTGGAGGTGTCGTAGTACCAACCGACTTTGTATTGGCCGTTCAGGAAGGCGTCGTTATTGAAGATCGCCTCCAGTGGCAAAATCGCCCCCGTGGTGCCGTTGCTGGGCATGGAGAACGCTTTGGAAGAGCGCGTGTTGTATTCCGGGTTGACCTGGAACACGGCGGTTTGCAGCGTCAGCGACGGGTTGACGTCGTAACGCAACTCGCCACCCCAATGCGCTGTCGGGTAGTTGCCCCAGCCACTGCCGCTCGACATGGTCAGCGGATGCGCACAAAAGCCGGCGCTCACAAAGTTGGCCAAGATGGGCATACCACCAAAATCGGTGCCCATCACCATGAAGCCGACTTTGGTGGACAGGGCCGGCGAAAACAGGTTGCGTTGATAGCTGAACTCGGTCAGCCGGGTGTATTCGCCGCCGTAGTTTTCTTGGGACGACAGGCGGTTTCCAAGCAAGTCTTCCGTGGCGCTGTGGCCGCGACGGTCGTTAACCAGCAGTTGCACGCGTCCCGCATCGGGGCTGTCGAGCAACTTACTCAGATCAAACTGGGCGCCTATACGTATTTGTTGCGAATAGCGGGTGCCGCGCTTGATCCCGCCATGCAGGTTGGAAATCGTTTCGGAACTGTAGTCACCGGTTAGTTTGATGCCCTCGTCGACCATCTTTTGGCGTTCACCACCCCAGCCGCCAGTGAGTGTGGAGCGGTTCATCAGGTCGTCGGCCAGTGCCGGGGACGGGGCGAAGAGGCATAGCGACAAACCGCTGCACAGGCTGCTGGTCAGCATGGCGCGGAAAGAAAAAAGCATTTTGGATGTGCTCCGTTACAGAGAAAGTGAGGGAGTAGCTCAACGCTCCGCGTTATTTATCGGTTTGCGCTGTGCTTTTGTGACTTGGAAAAATAACCCCCGTAAACGGGGGTTATTTTCATGCAGTGGCAACTAACGCATTACGGCTTGATGTTGTCCGGCAATGCATAAGCAATGATGTAATCGCCGACGTCAGGCGAATGGCTCATGCCACCGGCGGAGATGACCACGTACTGCTTCCCGGTGGTGGGTGACTGATAGATCAGCGGGGCCGCAACCGCACCAACCGGCAAACGGGCTTTCCAGACTTCTTTGCCGGTGGCCGAATCGAGTGCGCGCAGGTAGTAGTCCTGGGTGCCGGCAAAGAACACCAGGCCAGAGGCTGTCGACGTCGGACCGCCAAGCGTCGGCATGCCCAGCGGAATCTGCAGGTGGGTCTTGATCCCCAGCGGGCCGGTATCCTGGACGGTGCCCATGGGAACCTGCCAGACCAGTTTCTGCGTATTGAGATCAATCGCACTCATGCTGCCGAAGGGCGGGGAGTTGCACGGCACGCCCAGTGGCGACTGGAGAATGTCGATTTTCACGCCACCATAAATACCGGCGACTTGCGGGCGAATGGTGCCCATGAAACCCGGCACTTCGTCGGTCGAGACCTTGAATTTCTTGGTTTCTTCCTTGGTCACCAATGACATCCGCAGCGGCATGCGCATGTCGTTGACGAACAGCGTGCCGGTGTTCTCATCGATGGAGATGCCACCCCAGTTCATCCCGCCCAGCAAGCCAGGCCATTCGATGTATGGCTTTTCGGTTGGCGGCGTAAATGGCCCCGCGTAAACCGAATCTTTGAACATGATCCGGCAATACAGTTGGTCGAATGTCGACACCCCCCACATCGACTTTTCAGTCAGTGGGTCGGCCCCAATCACCGGCATGCCGGCCGAGTACGGTTGTGTCGGCGATAGGTGTTCGCCTTCTGCTGCCGGCGAGGTTGGAACCGGACGTTCCTGTACTTCTGTCACCGGCTGGCCAGTGCGACGATCCAGCACAAAGATTTGGCCGGTCTTGGTGGTCTGGATCAAGACCGGGGTTTTTACGCCTTGGGCATTCTTGATGTCATAGAGAACCGGCTGCGATGGCAGATCGTAATCCCATACATCGTGGTGAATGAGCTGGTAGATCCATTTGGCTTTACCGGTCGATGCATCGACGGCCACGACGGCCGAGCCAAATTTTTCTTTGACGGCGTTGCGATCACCGCCCCAATAGTCGGGCGGGCCGTTGCCGGTCGGCAAGTAGACCAGGTTCAGCTCTTTATCGTAGGTCGGGATCGTCCATACGTTAGGCGTTTCCAGCGTGAACGGGTGATCGGCCTTGGCTGGGTCCGTGCCCTCGGGCGCGCCGACGTCCCATGCCCACACCAGCGCACCGGTCAGCACATCGAAGGCGCGGACAGCGCCGGAGGGTTCGCCAGCCACAATGTCGCGTACCCAGCCGCCCACCACCGTGAGGTGGCCCATGACCACTGGCAGTGAGGTCGGGTGATAGCGCTTGCTGTTTTCGGTCGGGCCCATGCCTTTCTTGAGATCGACGTAACCGTTGTCACCGAAACTCTGGCAAAGGGCGCCTGTATGCGCGTCAAGTGCAAACAGACGGGCATCTACCGACGACACCAGAATACGCTGGCGGCATTGCTGCTGATCGTTATACGAGGCTTTGACCGCTGCGCTCAGGCTGTCGTCTTTATCAACGTCGTAATAGCCCACGCCACGGCACGTCACATGCTCTTCGCTTTTGGCGTGAGGATCGAACTTCCAGATCGGCTTGCCCGTATCGCCATCCAACGCGGTGATCAGGTTTTCCGGGGTGCACGAATACAGCACGTTGCCGATCTGCAACGGGGTGTTTTCGTCAACGCCAGCGCCGGCGCCGGTGGTCCTGCGTCCGGTCTGGTAGGTCCAGGCTACTTGCAGGTCCTTGACGTTTCCCGGCGTGATTTGCGTGTAAGGCGCAAACCGCGTGCCTGACGCATTGCGCCCGAAGAATTCCCAGTTTGCAGGCCCGCTGGCGGGCTCCGTGGCCTTGGGCAAGTCAGTCGCGGCGACAGGGTTCGAGATCCCGCCGTGTGGGTAGAACGCCGCAATAAAGGTGGCGATCAGGGCCAGGAACACGGCAAAGCCGAATCGGTTGGCGGTGCGCCGGGTGGCCAAGGACGTTTCCGGGAACGCAGCACCGACCCACAAGCTGAGGGTCAGGATGATCGCCGGCACCACCAGGCGTGGCAGCAGTTGCCAGTAGCTGAACTGGCCCACTTCGTAGAACGCCCACGCACACGTGGCGAGGAAGATGACGACGGAGAGGGCAATGCTGATAGGTTTACGCAAGACAAACAGTGCTGCCAACAGCAGATAGGCGAAGCCGGCCAGCAGGTAGTAACTCGATCCGTCGAGTGCTACCAGTTTGAACCCGCCATAAATCAACGCCAGTGCCACGGCAAAAACAAGCAGGGAAAACAGTCCCCTTGCAATAGTACTCATTGAGGATCTTCCAGAGTGAGATCGATGATCGTCTGTCATATTTGTATATGCTCAGTTGGGGAAATACGTAACTGCGCCCACGGTGTATGAGCAACTTGGCCGAATGTTGAGTCCGGCCATTAGTTGGCCCGGTGTGGTTTGTCCATGGTCCCGCTGCGCTGTCTTGCTGACGGCAAGCAAGCATTGAAAATCAGCGTAATAACTTGCCATCCGCATGTTCTTGGCCTGCATACCGGCACTCTTTCAGCTCAACCCCTTCACGCTAAAAGCTCCGTTCGATAACGAACTAGATGCTTAACCGGGGGCTGATGGAGTGTCGGCAGGAGGGGCAAAGAAAACGTTGGCGGCAGCATTACGCCCGCTTAATGACTATCCATGTGTTCAGTCGGTAATGAGTAGGCCCGAAGGATCTGTCGGCCTTGATCGGGTTGCATGCTTTGCTCCGACTGATTCGCTGGTTAATCGCGGTGGATTAACGCGCGGACCAGTTTATAGCGCTGGTTTTTTGGATAAATCCATAAGACTGGAAAACATTGTTGATGAAACAGCAACAATGCGCGCCGATACGCATTGTCGATGCGGGTGTCCGGGCAATTATGTACAGGGGGGCTTTTTTGGGCGCGCTCGGTCTTTTCAACACCCGGTCGAACCTTGCGCGTTGGCGACGTTCACAGGAGGTGCGGCGTGTATTTTGCGCAACCTTGTACCTTGTACGTCACCCGGTAGCGTCTGAGCTGTAGTCAATCGCTTTAAAGCAAAATAATCCCCGGAAACAGCACCTGGTGCCTGTCCGGACCCGACCCCCCGGGACTATCATGCCGGTAGCCCTGACCCTCACTGCAAGGAGCCGCTCGGAACGCCGATGCGCCAGATCTGGAAATCTTTTCGAGCCCTTTATTTCGCCTCCTTGATGATGCTGATCGGCTCCGGCCTGCTCAGTACTTACCTGGCCTTGCGCCTGGCGGCTGACAACGTGGACAGCCTATGGGTCGGCGCGCTGATGGCGGCCAACTATTCTGGCCTGGTCCTGGGCGGCAAGATCGGCCACCGCCTGATCGCCCGGGTCGGGCATATTCGGGCGTATGCCACCTGTGCCGGGATCGTCGGCGCGGCGGTGTTGGGCCATGGCCTGATCGATTGGCTGCCGGCCTGGATCGTGCTGCGGGTCATTGTGGGCCTGGGGATGATGTGCCAGTACATGGTCATCGAAAGCTGGCTTAACGAGCAGGCGGATGCCCGGCAGCGTGGTGTGGTGTTCAGCGGCTATATGATCGCGTCCTACCTTGGCCTGGTGCTGGGGCAGTTGATCCTGGTGATGCATCCCCAGCTCGGCCTCGAGTTGCTGATGGTGGTGGCGCTGTGCTTCGCCCTGTGCCTGGTGCCGGTGGCCATGACCCGGCGCATTCACCCGGCGCCCCTGCGTCCGGCGCCGATGGAGCCGCGCTTCTTTATCCAGCGGGTGCCGCAGTCGTTGAGTACGGTGCTGGGGGCGGGGTTGATCGTCGGCTCGTTCTACGGTTTGGCGCCGCTCTATGCGTCCCAGCAGGGGCTGACCACCGAGCAGGTCGGTCTCTTCATGGGTAGCTGCATTTTTGCCGGGTTGCTAGTGCAGTGGCCGTTGGGCTGGCTGTCCGATCGTTACGATCGTGCGCTGTTGATTCGCTGCTTCGCCCTGTGCCTGGCGGTGGCGGCATTGCCGTTGGCCATCCTGAGCAAGGTGCCGTTGGAAGTGCTGTTCGTGGCCGGGTTCCTGTGTTCGCTGGTGCAGTTCTGCCTGTACCCGCTGGCCGTGGCGTTTTCCAATGACCACGTTGAAGGTGATCGGCGGGTATCGCTGACGGCCATGTTGTTGGTGACCTACGGCGTTGGCGCCAGTATCGGGCCGTTGCTGGCTGGTGTGGTGATGAAGCTGTTTGGTAGCCAGATGCTTTACGCGTTTTTCAGCCTGTGCGCGCTGATCCTGGTGTGGCGTATCCGTCCTAAAGCGGTGACCAACCTGCATCAGGTCGATGACGCACCGCTGCACCACGTGGCGATGCCTGACAGCATGTCCAGCTCGCCGCTGGTGGCTGCACTTGATCCGCGGGTTGATGAGCAGATGGTGCAGGAGCAGATGCAGACGCCTGTTGCGGAGCCTGAAACCGACTCCGAACCACCGACCGATGAGCCGCCTTTCGAAGGGCCGCCGGAACCACTGGGCCCGGATGAGCACCCCCATGACCTGAGCAGGGCGCGCCCCTGAATGCAAAAACGGGCAGATCCCGAAAGGGTCTGCCCGTTTTTTTGTCGCGATCTCAGTGCTTAAAAATCGTCGTCTTTGTCGAAGCGCCGTGCTTCGCGTTGCAATTGGTACACGAAACGCTCGACCTGGCGCTGCACCAGGCCGCTCATGTTGTGGAAGCGCACGCCGGCGAAGGTGGTGTTGATCTTCTCTTCGAAGTGCAGGTAACGCAGTTCGACCGAGGTGGTCATGCTGCCGAAGGGCAGGGCGGCGATGAAGCGGTCGTAGACCTCGCCCAACTGCAGTCGATCGGAAATATCGCCTTCAAAGCGCAATTTGCAGCCGGTGGCGGAGATGTCCAACAGTTTGCCGGTGGGCGCGGCCTTGAGTTTCTCGCCGCCCAGCTCGATGTTCACCAGTTGTGCCAGCTTCAGCGCGGCACGGAACGCATTGCGGCGCTGATGGTAGACCACCTCGTCCGGCATGCTGCCGGTGTAGATACGGTGGCCGCCTTTTTCGCTGATGCTCAGGGTGCCGTTGCTTTCCCAGGCGATGCGTACACCGTCGTGAAAGCCTTCGATGCGGAAAGGCTCGCCATTCTCAAGGTGGCGTTCGCCATCGCGTGGAATCATTTCGTCCAGGGCCAGGGTCTTGCTGTCCCGGTTGACGTCGACCAGGTAGCTTTGAAAGCGCTGGCTGCGCTCATGGAAGGTGATGATCAGCGGGTCATGGCTTTCTTGCAGCATTCGCAAGGTGCCGGCGATTTCCAGAGGCGTGGTGAGCACCTTGGGTGGCTGCGGAGCATCTTCCGCATTAAGGGCGTTGAACACGGTTCTTCCATCTCCAGACAAAATACGACTACACGCAATAACCGTCATTTTGCCAGTATGTCGCGCGCCTTGGATAGGGCACGCTTTAAACCGGCGTCAGGCTTGGCTGCGGGTGCTTGGCTTAACCAGGCGTGAGGTAGAACCTTGGGCGTTATACAGGGCCGGAGGTTCGCCGCCGTGGAGTATGCGCAACTGAT
This sequence comes from Pseudomonas sp. D3, assembly GCF_029320995.1. Taxonomy (NCBI): domain Bacteria; kingdom Pseudomonadati; phylum Pseudomonadota; class Gammaproteobacteria; order Pseudomonadales; family Pseudomonadaceae; genus Pseudomonas; species Pseudomonas sp. D3. Next base: position 5,085,486 of record NZ_CP119772.1, on the reverse strand, counting down.
TGGCCGTCGTGGTTTGCTGAAGCTGGATCGACTGACCGTTGAGCAGGTTGGCTTCCTGACACTGGGTGAGTAATTGATTGAGTTCTTTGCTCTGGGCCAGCAACTGATCGCCGACCGAGGAGTGACTGGCCAACTGCGCAAGGCCGTCTTGATCAGCCGGCAGGCCGAGGCTGACGAGAATCTGGCTACGCTTCTTGCCGTGCTGTTCCAGCAGGACAATCAGCGATTGTTTGCGCGCCAGGATTTCTTCCAGCAGCGGCATATCCCGGCCGTAGAGCGCCAGGGATTCTTCTTTGAGCAGCTCGAGCAATTGTTGCGTCGGCGCCAGATCATCAATGATCAGTTGAAGCAGATTTTCGTCGTGGTGCATGGCTGGCCTTGGGTTTTAAGCGTCCAAAAGCCTGGCGCAGGCCTTTGCCTAGCGCTCGGCTTCGAAGTTAAGCAGCTTGCTGGCTACACGGTTGCTGTCGACTTTATAGCTGCCATCGGCGATCGCCTGTTTCAATTCGGCCACGCGGGCTTGATTGACGACGGGTTGATCGCGCAGCGAGTTAGTGACCTTCTGCAACTGTTGAGCCTCATTGCTCAGGTGTACGGATTCCCCGCTTTGGCTGGCGCCGGCCTGTTCTGCCTTGGCGGGCAGAGGCTGGGCCTTGGCTTCTACGCTGTCCTTGGTGCCGCTGGTGCGCGTAGTGCCTGGCAAAGCCGGGGCGTTATTCAAACGGCTGAAATCGATGACCATGATAAAAAACCTCTGGGTATTTGGACGCTTGCCATGTTTTCGGCCATACCCGTACAAACTTTAGGCGCGATTGACAATAAACCTGCATGCACGAACGTCAGGCGTACAGTGTAGGAAAAGCTGGCGTCCTATTCCAGCTATCTATAAAGCGACCTCGACTTGGCCGGGCGCTGTGACCCGTGCCCTGATGACGCGGTTGGAGTTGAGGTTCTTGACCCGGATCTGTTCGCTCATGCCGCCGTTGGACAGCGCTTCGCCCGGCATCTTCACGTTCAGCCCGCCGCTGCTCGCGGAAATGACGACCTGGTCGCCCTTGCGAATGACCTCGGCCTGTTCAAGATTGACCAGGGTGATGACCTGATCGCTGACCATTGGTCGGGTTAATCGTTGCCCAACAGCCTGGTCCACTGACGTCAGGTAGCCCTGATTGATCAGGCTGATGTCCCGCTCACGCAAGATGACATCCTCATCGCCGATGATTCCGCCGCGTTTAAGCGGCCGCGATACCACGACTACATCGCGGAACAGTTTGACCTGGGCGGGCACGAACACGGTCCAGGGCGAGGCACCTTCACAGCGGACCTTGACCGTCACGCGGCCAATGGGTTGGGCCGGGCTTTCCAGGGTGGCTGTCAATTCCTTGTCGCACATCGGCATGCGCAGGCGCGGGTCCAGTTGGTTGACCTGGATTTCATAACGTCCTGGCGTCTGAGTGGTTGCCAGATAATCTTCTACAGTGAACTCAAGAAAGCCTTGGGTGACGCCGATAAGTAGATCAGGCAATGTGACGTTGTCGGCGCGGGTAGTGGCGCTTGCGCCCACGGCAAACAACGCCATCCAGGCGCAGAGTAATCTGCGGTACCGTGGGCGGCTGGTGCGTCGGGAAACTGTCGTTTTCATATCCATGACCAAATAAAAAGCAAAGCTCGTGCCGTTTAGTGTTGGGTGCGCGTCGTACCCCCAAAGGTTTTAGCGTAGGAGTCTGGGCATGGCAGGTGTAATGGATTCAGTAAACCAGCGCACACAGCTGGTAGGGCAGAATCGCCTCGAACTGTTGCTTTTTCGCCTGGACGGCAAGCAGCTATATGGCATCAACGTGTTCAAGGTGCGGGAAGTGCTGCAGTGTCCCAAGCTGACGATCATGCCCAAGTCGAGCCCGGTGGTGTGTGGCGTAGCCAACATCCGTGGCGCGACCATTCCGATTCTCGACCTGGCGTTGGCCACGAGTTCGGCCGGCCTGCAAGACCGCGAGAACCCGTTTGTGATCATTACCGAATACAACACCAAGACCCAGGGTTTCCTGGTGCGCTCGGTGGAACGTATCGTCAACATGAACTGGGAAGAGATCCATCCACCGCCCAAGGGCACCGGTCGCGATCACTACCTCACGGCGGTGACGCGGGTGGACAACCAGTTGGTGGAAATCATCGACGTGGAGAAAATCCTCGCCGAAGTCGCACCGACTTCCGAAGCGATCTCGGTTGGCGTCGTCGATGCCGAAACGGCGCACAAGGCGGTTTCGCTGCGGGTGTTGACGGTGGACGACTCCTCGGTGGCGCGTAAACAGGTGACCCGTTGCCTGCAAACCATCGGCGTTGAGGTGGTGGCGCTCAATGATGGCCGCCAGGCGCTGGATTACTTGCGCAAGCTGGTGGATGAAGGCAAGAAGCCGGAAGAAGAGTTTTTGATGATGATTTCCGACATCGAGATGCCGGAAATGGATGGTTACACCCTTACGGCTGAGATACGTAACGATCCACGCATGCAAAAATTGCATATCATCCTGCATACTTCGTTGTCGGGCGTATTCAATCAGGCGATGGTCAAGAAGGTCGGTGCTGACGACTTCCTGGCTAAGTTCCGCCCTGATGACCTGGCATCCCGGGTAGTCGACCGGATCAAGGCAGCAGATCACGGCTAGGGGGATTTCCCTGGCGGTCACACGATTTAAGAGGCGGTATCATTGTCTACGGGTAATTTGGATTTCGAACAGTTCCGGGTCTTCCTGGAAAAAGCCTGTGGCATATTGCTCGGTGAAAACAAGCAATATCTGGTATCCAGCCGTCTCAACAAACTGATGGAACAGCAGGGTATCAAGTCCCTCGGTGAGTTGGTCCAGCGGATTCAGAGCCAGCCGCGCAGCGGGCTCAAGGAAATGGTGGTCGATGCCATGACCACCAACGAAACCCTGTGGTTTCGCGACACCTATCCCTTTGAAGTACTCAAGAGCAAAGTGCTGCCCGAGGCCATCAAGGCCAGCCCGGGTCAGCGTTTGCGGATCTGGTCGGCAGCCTGTTCCTCGGGGCAGGAACCGTACTCGATTTCGATGTCCATCGACGAGTTCGAGCGGACCAACATGGGCCAGTTGAAGGCCGGTGCGCAAATTGTCGCGACCGATTTGTCCGGCACCATGCTCACCAACTGCAAGACCGGCGAGTATGACAGCCTGGCCCTGGGCCGCGGTTTGTCCCCGGAACGCCTGCAGCGTTTCTTCGATCCGAAAGGCGCGGGGCGTTGGGCGGTCAAGGCGCCGATCAAGAGCCGGGTGGAGTTTCGCTCGTTCAACCTGCTCGACAGCTACGCCAGCCTGGGCAAGTTCGACATGGTGTTCTGCCGCAACGTGCTGATCTACTTCTCGGCCGAAGTGAAGAAAGACATCCTGCTGCGCATCCACGGCACGCTCAAGCGCGGTGGTTATCTGTTCCTCGGTGCATCCGAGGCGCTGAACGGCCTGCCGGATCATTTCCAGATGGTGCAGTGCAGTCCAGGGATCATTTACCAGGCCAAGTAAGTCGCACGCAGTCAACGTGTGGGAGGGGGCTTGCCCCCGATAGCGGTTCAGTTGATGTAACTATCACTGACACACCGCCGTCGGGAGCAAGCCCCCTCCCACATTTGTTTGCGCTGCAAACTTCCCAATAGCGGCAACCGCGATTGCCGCTTTACTGGCGCCACGCGGAAACCGGTTGCCGCTTTTCTGGCATTGCCGCCGGCAATCTCCCCGCAACCCCTTGATATATGGGCTCCCATCAGATTGGCATGTACCTTGCTATAACCCTGTTAACGAACAGCAGGTCAGCCTAAAGGTTTCCGCCATGAGCATCAGCTTCGATAAAGCGCTCGGTATCCATGAACAAGCCCTGGGCTTTCGCGCCCAGCGTGCGGAGGTTCTGGCCAACAACATTGCCAACGCCGACACCCCGAACTACAAGGCTCGGGACCTGGACTTCTCCGCCGTGCTCGCCGCACAGCAGGACAAGACCAAGAACGGCACCTTCGCCTTGAACATGACCAATAGCCGTCATATCGAAGCGCAAGGCCTGAGCAGTGGTGACGAGTCGCTTCTGTATCGCACCCCGATGCAGCCATCGATCGACCAGAACACCGTCGACGCGCAGTTGGAGCAATCGGCCTACGCCGAGAACTCGGTGAACTTTCAGGCCAGCTTCACCCTGCTTAACAGCAAATTCAAAGGGCTGATGTCAGCCCTGCGTGGAGAGTAAGCCATGTCCCTAGCCAGTGTTTTCAATATTGCCGGCAGTGGCATGAGCGCGCAGACCACGCGTTTGAACACCGTCGCCAGTAACATCGCCAACGCCGAGACCGTGTCTTCGAGCATTGACCAGACATATCGCGCGCGTCACCCGGTGTTCGCCACCATGTTCCAGGGCGGCCAGAGCGGCGGCAGCGATTCGCTGTTCCAGAACCAGGATGCTGCCGGACAAGGCGTGCAGGTACTCGGCGTGGTGGAAGACCAGAGCAATCTGGAAGCGCGCTATGAGCCGAATCACCCTGCGGCGAACGAAAAAGGCTACGTGTACTACCCGAACGTCAACGTGGTCGAGGAAATGGCTGACATGATTTCCGCCAGCCGCTCGTTCCAGACCAACGCGGAAATGATGAATACCGCCAAAACCATGATGCAGAAGGTCCTGACCCTGGGTCAGTGATAAGGGGTGCCAAACAATGGCCATTGTTGATACGACGAACAACACGGCAGTCCAGAACCTGTTCAATAGCAAGGTCAGTACTGCGACGACCAACAGCAGCCTCAGCACTGCCACCAAGACGGCAACGGGCAGCCAATCGCTGGGCAAGGATGCGTTCCTGCAACTGTTGGTGACCCAGCTGAAAAACCAGAACCCGCTGTCGCCTCAGGACAATGGTGCGTTCGTGGCTCAACTGGCGCAGTTCAGCAGCCTGGAAGGCATCAACACCCTGAATGATTCGGTAAACAACATCTCCAGCAACTACAGCTCGTCGCAGGCGTTGCAGGCTTCGTCGCTGGTAGGCCGCTCGATCATTACCCAGACCGACACTGCGCTGGTGGATACCAGCAAGAGCATGACCGGCTCGGTCGCGGTGACGGCGGCAACGGGCAACGTCTCGGTCAAGATCACCGACAAAGACGGCGTCGTGGTGCGCACCCTCGATCTGGGCGCACAGAGCGCAGGTAGTTCCGACTTCATCTGGGATGGCAAGAACGCCAATGGTGAGGTCGCGGCTGCCGGGACTTACACCTTTGCGGCCACCACCAAGAACGACACAGGCGACTCGGTGGCACTGGCGACTTCTCTGCCGGCGACGGTCACCAGCGTGACCCTCAGCCAGACCGGCGGCGAAATGCTGCTTAACCTTGCTGGCGGCATGGGCAGCGTCAAGCTGTCGCAAATTCAGACTATCGGTACATAGAGCCGGCTAAATACGGCAGAGGGAGAGAAACATGTCTTTTAACATCGGCCTTAGCGGCCTCTATGCGGCCAACAAACAACTGGACGTGACCGGCAACAACATCGCCAACGTCGCGACCACTGGCTTCAAAGCGTCCCGCGCGGAGTTCGCGGATATCTACGCGGCGTCCAAACTGGGCACCGGCCAGAACAGCGTCGGTAACGGTGTGAACCTGGCGGCGGTGTCCCAGCAATTTACCCAGGGTGACGTCAACAACACGGGTGGCATCCTGGACATGGCGATCCAGGGCGGCGGCTTCTTCGTACAGAAGGGCAGCGACGGGTCGCTGGAATACACCCGTAGTGGTGCCTTCCGTTCGGACAAAGACGGCTATATCACCAACAACACCGGTACTTCGCGCCTGCAGGGCTACGCGGCGGATGCCAACGGCAAGATCGTCAAGGGCGGCTTGGTCGACCTGCAAGTGAGCCTGTCGAACCTGCCGCCTAAAGCCTCCAGCACCGTGGACTCCACCAGTAACCTGAACTCCTCGGAGGCGGTGATCGACCAGGTGGCCAAGCCATTCAACCCAAGCGACACCAGTACCTTCACCACCCAGTACAGCACCACCTTGTACGACACCCAAGGCAACTCCCACCCGATGGTGCAGTACCTGGTGAAGACGGGTTCCAACCAATGGAACTCCTACACCTTGATCGACGGGGTTAACCCTAATGGCACACCGATCAGTGGCACAGGCGCAGTGGCACCTGTAGCGTCGACCTTATCGTTCGACACCTCCGGTAAGCTCACTGGCGTGGTTACGCCGCCTAGCACGACCTCCAACACCACCCTGACCATTTCCGACTGGAAACCGGGTACCGTGACCAATGGTGTATGGACAGCTAACGGCGCTGCGGCCAACACGAGTGGTATTGCGGTCAACATGGCGAGTATCACCCAGTACAATTCGGCCAGCTACCGCAACCCGCCGGTCACCGATGGTTATGCCACCGGCCAGATCACCGGGCTGAAAATCGACGGCAGCGGCGTACTGTTCGCCACCTTCAGTAACCAGCAGAGTAAGGCCATTGGCCAGATCTCCCTGGCCAGCTTCAACAATGAGCAAGGTCTGCAGCCAGCGGGCAGCACCACTTGGAAGGAGACCTACGCTTCGGGCCAGCCGGGCTATGACGCCCCTCAAGCCGGTACCCTCGGTTCGATCGTGGCCAACTCCCTGGAGAACTCCAACGTCAACCTGACCAACGAGCTGGTGGACCTGATCAAGGCCCAGAGCAACTACCAGGCGAACGCCAAGACCATCTCCACGCAGAGCACCATCATGCAGACCATCATCCAGATGGCCTGATGCGTTAGCGCTGCACAAGAAGCCCCTCGATCGAGGGGCTTTTTTTTGCGTTTTATTTGGCATTAAGACCTTTTCCCACTACCGATGCGGTTACGAGATGACACGCCTTTGTTGGAACGCGCCACACCTGTCTTTCCACCTATCCAGCCGAGAGGCGTTGGGTTCTCTCATTGTTGGGGAGAGGCGATATGTGGAGTTCATCGGTATCTGGCCAAGGGGTCGGGGGTGTGCGTTACGAAAGTGGGGGGGCAGGGCAACACCTGAAGGCCGCCAGCCAGTCTGATGGCACCCAGCAAGACACGGGCGCCGTCAAGGAAAGCGTCACAAAGCTGATCAAAGAGCTTGAAGACGCCGAAAAAACCTCGAAGAACCAGACGGCCCAGGAGTTGCGGGACAAGCTGAATGAAAAGCGAAAGGAGCTTGGTGAAGAGAAATTCAAGGAGATTCTCGATGATCTGAAGAAAGATGCGTCCGAGGGTTTTCTCGATTTCATGAAGAGAGCCTTTCCGGAGGCGTTTCCTGATGGCCCGTCTCCGGATAAACCCCCTTCACCCTCTCCCTCTCCTTCCCCCTCGCCGGGAGGAGGTGGAGGTGGAGGTGGAGGCGGTGGAGGCGGCGGCGGTGGTTTTGGCCCCAGCGAGGCCATGAGCAACAAGGCGATTACCGAAGGCGCGAAGCATTTCGACTACAAACCCGATAACAGTGAGCCGGGAAAAAAACCGGAGAATATCTGGAGCGGCTTCAAGCAGGGGCCGGACGGCAATTGCGTGACGGTTTCAGCGATCAAATCCGCCATGATGCACTTTGGTGAGAAACCCACCGATGTCTTCAAGGAGGTCAAGGAAACGGGTAATGGCTACTCGGTGACCATGCGCGATGGTGTCAAGGTTGATCTGACCAAGGATGAAGTGCGGCTAGCTGCCACTCATGCACGTTTCCAGGGGGATGATCCAAAAATGATGACCAACGCCAACTTCATGTTTGCCGTGAGTGCAAAACGGGCGCAAATGGAAAACAACGATGGCACTGCCGGGCGCAGCTTTCTGGATGGCATACGCACGCTCAACGATGGTGAGTACAGTCGGGAAGGTCTGGACCGCCTGGGGCTGCGCAACAATTACCGGCAGTCCACGGATGCCGACTTGCGAAACAGCAAGTCGGGGACGGTGGAGTACGGCGGTCATTCGATGGCGGTGATCGACGGCCGGATTGAACTGTGGGGCAAGCGGGGCGGGGTGCCCAAGACAGGGATTGCGACCATATTGTTCGGCAACTGACGGGCTTTGCCTGGGCAAAAGAAAACCCCGATAAACCCAACTGCAGCTAGGGTCTATCGAGGTTTTTTCAATCACGGGCAATCAAGCCCGGAACCGACTCAGCTTATTGGCACGCTTCGCAATCCGGCTCGTCGATCGCGCAGGCTTTCGGCACTGGCGCCGGGCCGGCAGGTGCGGCGAGCACCGAGTCATCACCGTGGTTGCCGCTGGAAACCGCGTTCAGCTTGCCGGTGTTGATGGTCGACTTCTCGGTGCTGGTCGCGGCCAGGGCACGGAGGTAGTAAGTGGTTTTCAAGCCACGGTACCAAGCCATGCGGTAGGTCACGTCCAGCTTCTTGCCCGAAGCGCCGGCGATGTACAGGTTCAGGGACTGCGCCTGGTCGATCCACTTCTGACGACGGCTGGCGGCGTCAACGATCCACTTGGTGTCCACTTCGAAGGCGGTCGCGTAGAGCTCTTTGAGTTCTTGCGGGATGCGTTCGATCTGCTGCACCGAACCGTCGTAGTACTTCAGGTCGTTGATCATGACCGAGTCCCACAGGTCGCGGGCTTTCAGGTCGCGAACCAGGTACGGGTTGATCACGGTGAATTCGCCCGACAGGTTCGATTTCACATACAGGTTCTGGTAGGTCGGTTCGATCGACTGCGATACGCCGGTGATGTTGGCGATGGTTGCGGTCGGCGCGATGGCCATGATGTTGGAGTTACGAATACCTTTCTGTACACGGGCACGTACCGGCGCCCAGTCCAGGGATTCGTTCAGGTCAACGTCGATGTACTTCTGGCCACGTTGCGCGATCAGGATCTGTTGCGAATCCAGCGGCAGGATGCCTTTGGACCACAACGAACCCTGGAACGTCTCGTAGGCACCGCGCTCGTCGGCCAAGTCGCAGGAAGCCTGGATCGCGTAGTAGCTGACCGCTTCCATGGACTTGTCGGCGAATTCGACCGCTGCATCCGAACCGTAAGGAATGTGCTGCAGGTACAAAGCGTCCTGGAAGCCCATGATGCCGAGGCCGACTGGACGGTGCTTGAAGTTGGAGTTCTGCGCCTGTGGCACCGAGTAGTAGTTGATGTCGATGACGTTATCGAGCATACGCACGGCGGTGTTCACGGTGCGTGCAAGCTTCACGGTGTCTAGCTTGCCGTTGACGATGTGGTTCGGCAGGTTGATCGAGCCCAGGTTGCAAACGGCGATCTCATCCTTGTTGGTGTTCAAGGTGATCTCTGTGCACAGGTTCGAGCTGTGGACCACGCCCACGTGCTGCTGAGGGCTGCGCAGGTTGCACGGGTCTTTGAAGGTCAGCCATGGGTGGCCGGTTTCGAAGAGCATGGACAGCATTTTGCGCCACAGGTCTTTGGCCTGGATGGTCTTGAACAGCTTGACCTTGCCTGGGTATTCGGTGAGGGCTTCGTAGTACTCGTAACGCTCTTCGAAAGCCTTGCCGGTCAGGTCATGCAGGTCCGGCACTTCGGATGGCGAGAACAGGGTCCATTTGCCGTCGTCGAAGACGCGCTTCATGAACAGGTCAGGAATCCAGTTGGCGGTGTTCATGTCGTGGGTACGACGACGGTCATCACCGGTGTTCTTGCGCAGCTCGATGAACTCTTCAATGTCCATGTGCCAGGTTTCCAGGTAGGCACAGACAGCGCCTTTGCGCTTGCCACCCTGGTTGACCGCTACGGCGGTGTCGTTGACGACTTTCAGGAACGGTACAACGCCCTGGGACTTGCCGTTGGTGCCCTTGATGTACGAACCCAGCGCGCGCACCGGGGTCCAGTCGTTACCCAGGCCGCCAGCGAATTTGGACAGCATGGCGTTGTCGTGGATCGCGTGGTAGATGCCCGACAGGTCATCCGGCACGGTGGTCAGGTAGCAGCTCGACAGCTGTGGACGCAGGGTGCCGGCGTTGAACAGGGTCGGCGTCGACGACATGTAGTCGAAGGACGACAGCAGGTTGTAGAACTCGATGGCGCGGTCTTCTTTGTGCTTCTCTTCAATCGCCAGGCCCATGGCCACGCGCATGAAGAACACTTGCGGCAGTTCGAAGCGGATACCGTCCTTGTGGATGAAGTAACGGTCGTACAGGGTTTGCAGGCCCAGGTAGGTGAACTGCTGGTCGCGCTCGTGGTTGATCGCCTTGCCGAGTTTTTCCAGGTCGAAGGTGGCCAGGACCGGGTTCAGCAATTCGTATTCGATACCCTTGGTGATGTACGCCGGCAAGGCCTTGGCGTACAGGTCGGCCATCTCGTGGTGGGTGGCGCTGGGGGCTACGCCGAGGAAGCCCAGGCCTTCGGCGCGCAGGGTGTCCATCAGCAGGCGCGCGGTCACGAACGAGTAGTTCGGCTCACGTTCAACCAGGGTACGGGCGGTCATCACCAGGGCGGTGTTGACGTCGGTCAGGGCTACGCCGTCGTACAGGTTCTTCAGGGTTTCGCGCTGGATCAGGTCACCGTCGACTTCTTCCAGGCCTTCGCAGGCCTCGGTGATGATGGTGTTCAGGCGGCCCAGGTCCAGCGGCGCGAATGTGCCGTCGGCCAGGGTGATGCGGATCGATGGGTGCGCTTGTACGGCGGCTTCGTCGACTGGGGAGCGAACGGCGCGCTCTTTGGAGCGGGCGTCACGGTAGATCACGTAGTCGCGGGCGACTTTCTGCTCGCCGGCACGCATCAGGGCCAGTTCGACCTGGTCCTGGATTTCTTCGATGTGGATGGTGCCGCCCGAAGGCATACGACGCTTGAAGGTCGCGCTGACTTGTTCGGTCAGGCGGGCAACGGTGTCGTGGATGCGCGACGAGGCGGCAGCGGTGCCGCCTTCAACTGCAAGAAACGCTTTGGTGATGGCGACGGTGATTTTGTCATCGGTGTAAGGAACGACAGTGCCGTTACGCTTGATCACGCGCAATTGGCCTGGTGCAGTGGCGGACAGATCCATATTCGAATCAGCGGCCTGCGGCACGGAGCCCTGCGGGTTCTCGCGAGTTGTGTCGGTTTGCATGGGGTGTTGTCTCCACATTCTATATTTATTTGGGCACCATCACGGCGCCCACCGTTCCGTCCTGAAGCACTTACAGCAGGCCTGGGCCTGGCATAACAACTTCGAGACAGGAGGAAGGGAGCTCATCGCGCCGCTTCCATGCCGAAGTCTTCGGTTTAGAGCTCAAAAGCTCCTCGCCGTATTCCTGGTGGGTGACAGTTGCCAAGTTCAAGCACTGCAACACCCGTACCGTTTTGCGCTGTTGGCGCGCTAAAACGGTTGCCATCCGCTTGAGCGGTTTGGGCTTTAAAAAATGCTGGAGTTGGACCAAACAGGAGCAAGAAAGGACTTGAGTTTCTTGTCTGATTTGTGTTTGGTCTTTTCGCTCAAAACCCTACATGTAGGGTTTTTTTTGCGCCGAGGTACAAGATAATGCGTTTTTGGAGGCTTAGCAATCCAAGGTCTGTGGATAACGCTGTGGGTAAAATGTGTATGAAACCTAGAATGCCCGTGTAGGCCGCAGTACTGCTGGACCGCGCCGTTTGTCACTGAATATTCCAAGGAAAAAACGGCCCATTGGATTTTTGAGGGCGCGAACCCTATCACAAAAAAACGTGATCACCGAATGCATTTCCTGGCTTGTGTTTGAGGGTTGGGGCATGGCTACAATCGATCTTTTTTATGCCCTTACAACATTACAAATAGGGTATGGCTGGCGAAGATCTAAAGGTGGGAGGGGGCTTGCTCCCTCCCACCTTTAGATCGAGCAGGCCAATCAATTCCTTAATAACAACGAGGATTACCTGTGGAGCATGAAGCCTGGCAAATTCTGATCGTCGAGGATGACGAGCGATTGGCCGAGTTGACCCGCGAGTACCTGGAGAGCAACGGCCTGTGCGTGTCGGTGGAATGCGATGGCGCCCAGGCTGCCGCGCGGATCATCGCCGAGCAGCCGGACCTGGTGATCCTCGACCTGATGCTGCCCGGCGAAGACGGCCTGAGCATCTGCCGCAAGGTGCGCGAGCGCTACGACGGAGTGATCCTCATGCTCACCGCACGTACCGACGACATGGACCAGGTACTGGGCCTGGACATGGGCGCCGACGACTACGTGTGTAAACCCGTGCGTCCGCGCCTGTTGCTGGCACGTATCCAGGCGCTGTTGCGCCGCAGCGAGCCGGCGGAACCCGTCGTGGTGGAAAACCAGCGCCGCCTGCAATTCGGCCCGCTGCTGGTGGATAACGCCCTGCGCGAAGCCTGGCTGCAGGGCGAGGGCATCGAACTGACCAGCGCCGAGTTCGACCTGCTGTGGCTGCTGGTGGCGAATGCCGGGCGCATCCTGTCCCGCGAAGAAATCTTCATCGCCCTGCGCGGCATCGGTTACGACGGCCAGGACCGCTCGATTGACGTGCGCATCTCGCGTATCCGTCCGAAGATCGGCGACGACCCGATCCACCCGCGCCTGATCAAGACCGTGCGCAGCAAAGGCTATTTGTTCGTCCCCGAAGCCGCCGCCGACATGCCGCTGTGAACTCGATCTTCCTGCGCATCTACGGCGGCATGTGTGCGGCGCTGATCCTGGTGGCGCTGTTGGGCGTGCTGGCGTTGCACCTGCTCAATGACGTGCGCAGCGGGCAGTACCGTGAGCGCCTGGCCCACGGCACGTTTGCCTTGATGGGCGATAACCTGCAACCCATGAGCGCGATTGAGCGCCAGCGCGCGCTGGCGGTGTGGGAACGCCTGCTGGGTATTCCTCTGACGCTGCGCACCTACACCGATGCTCAATTGGACCTCGGCCAGCGCACCCGCCTGCAGCACGGCCAGGTGCTGGTGCAACAGACCGGCCCCCATGCGGCACGGGTGCTGCGGTTGGTCAGCGAGACGGATCAATTGGTGCTGGAAGGTGAAGTGCAGCAGATCAGCGAGCAATTGGCGCGCGCGACCATTTACCTGTTGGCCGACGAACTGGTGCGTTTCCCGGTGGCCGAGCAGCCGCAGCGGCTGGCCGCTATAAAAGAAGCCAAGGGTTTTGGCTTCGAGATGCACCTGATGGCCCTCGACCAGGCCGATATGGATGACGACCAGCGCCGCCGCGTGGCGGAGGGCGATACGGTGATGGCGCTGGGCAAGGGTGGCGATTCGATTCGGGTGTTTGCCGGCATGGTCGGCACCCCCTGGGTGCTTGAAATCGGCCCGTTGTATCAAATGAACCCTTACCCGGCGCAATGGTTGATCCTGATTGCGTTGATCGGCCTGACCCTGATTGGCCTGATCGTCTATCTATTGGTGCGTCAGCTTGAGCGCCGCCTCAAAGGCCTGGAAGCGGCCGCCACGCGTATTGCCAAAGGCAACCTGGAAGTGCGCGTGCCGGCGCGTGGCGCCGACTCGGTAGGGCGCCTGGCCGCCGCCTTCAATGGCATGGCCGAGCACCTGCAGCAGTTGCTGGCGATCCAGCGCGAACTGGTGCGCGCCGTGTCCCACGAACTGCGCACCCCGGTGGCACGCCTGCGTTTCGGCCTGGAGATGATCGGCGACGCCGCCACCCCGCAGGCCCGGCGCAAATACCTCGAAGGCATGGACAGCGATATCCAGGACCTCGACGGCCTGGTCGACGAAATGCTCACCTACGCGCGCCTGGAGCAGGGCGCGCCGGCGCTGAATTTCCAGCGGGTCGACCTCAATGCGTTGCTCGACCAGGTGATCGGCGAATTATCGCCACTGCGTCCGCAGGTCAACGTGGCCCGTGGTATTTGCCTGTCATCGGCGCATTGGGACGATGCCTGGGTCGATGCCGAGCCGCGCTACCTGCACCGTGCCCTGCAAAACCTGGTGAGCAACGCCATGCGCCATGCCCAGGGTCAGGTACTGATCAGCTACCAGGTCGGCCAACTGCGCTGCCGCATCGATGTGGAAGACGATGGCCCCGGCGTACCGGAAAGCGCCTGGGAGCGCATCTTCACGCCTTTCCTGCGCCTGGACGATAGCCGCACCCGCGCCTCGGGCGGGCATGGCCTAGGCTTGTCGATTGTGCGGCGGATAATTTATTGGCATGGCGGGCGGGCGTTGATCAGCAAGAGCAACAACCTGGGAGGGGCATGCTTCAGCCTGAGTTGGCCTAGGGACCAAGATAAATCCTGATCCATCGCTATCGGGGGCAAGCCCCCTCCCACAGTGGAATGCATTCCCCTGTGGGAGGGGGCTTGCCCCCGATAGCGATGGATCAGACGCTGATTGCTACAAGGCTCAACAACTGCTCCCCCTCCACCGCAAATTGCCCAACCAATTCCTTACCGTGACGCCACTCTTCGGACAAGTCCGTCAGCAGCCGCAACCGCACCTGCCCGTTCTCTGACCATTCCAGCACCTCGGCATGCTCAAAATAAAAGCGCTTCTGCACGATCGGGTAAAGCGCCTTGAACAAACTCTCCTTGGCCGAAAACGTCAGTGTCACCAGCAGCGCATGTTGCTCACGCGGCAACAGGGCCATGCGCTGCAACTCAGCGGCGCTGAGAATTTCCCCGGCCAGGCGTTCGGCGCGCTCCAGGCTCAGGACATTTTCCAGGTCCATCCCCAGCCCACGCCATTGCGCCTTGTGACCGACAATCGCCGCCGCGTGCCCGCTGCTGTGGGTGATGGAGCCGCAGATATGGTGCGGCCACACCGGCGCACGGTCTTCGCCGATTGCCGGCACGCAGTCCAGGTTATCGAGCTGTTGCAAGGCGGCGCGGGCGCATAACCGGCCGGCGAGAAATTCCGCCTGGCGCTTGGCCACCGAGCGTTGGATGCTCGCCGGCGGCGGCACGGCGCTGCGTTGGAAATCATCGGCGATCAACAAGGCCGGATCAAAGCGCGTACTGAGCAGCACCGTGCCCGGCAAGGGATCGGGCAACGGCCAATGGGCGTCGAGCGGGGTGCAGCAAGCGGGTAGGGGCGTCATGCGCGGTATTTTGCCGAGTTGACGCGCCAGTGGATAGCCCGCAGCGGTTCAGGCCAGGTTCAGAGCCTGTTCAGGGGGAGTTCAGGGGCGCTTGCGTAGTGTGGGTCCACAGCCAAAACGCGTAGAGGTAGGCACCATGACTGCGATCAAGAAGCTTATGTTGGCATTGACCATGCTCAGTGCCACCGCCGGGGCGCAGGCCAGCGATGGTGCCTTTGCGGGATTCGGTCGCGAGAAAACCAAGAAATCCAGCACGCTGATGCAGCGTGTGAGCTTCGACGAGGTGCGCAGCCAGGTCGCGCCGTGGGGCCAGTCGCTGGGCCTGAGCACCCCGCAGGCGGCTTACCGCGCCGGTTATGAGCACCTGAGTGGCCAATACAATGGCATTAAACTGCGCCCGCAAGACCTGCAGGGCCGCTATGATATCCCTCTGTCGGACAGTTGATTTGCCTTGGAGAGCCTTATGAAATTGCTGGTGGTGGAAGATGAGGCGCTGTTGCGTCATCACCTGTATACCCGCCTGACCGACAGCGGGCATGTGGTCGAAGCCGTGGCCAACGCGGAAGAGGCCTTGTACCAGACCGGCCAATTCAACCATGACCTGGCGATCATCGACCTCGGCCTGCCCGGCATGGGTGGCCTTGACCTGATCCGCCAACTGCGCACCCAGGACAAGACCTTCCCGATCCTGATCCTCACCGCTCGCGGCAACTGGCAGGACAAGGTCGAAGGCCTGGCCGCTGGCGCCGACGACTATGTGGTCAAGCCGTTCCAGTTCGAAGAGCTGGAGGCGCGGATGAATGCGTTGCTGCGCCGTTCCAGCGGCTTTACCCAGTCGACCATCGTCGCCGGCCCCTTGCTGCTGGACCTCAATCGCAAGCAAGCCTCGCTGGATGAGCAGCCACTGGCGCTGACCGCCTACGAGTACCGGATTCTCGAGTACCTGATGCGTCACCATCAGCAGGTGGTGCCCAAGGACCGCTTGATGGAGCAGCTCTACCCCGATGACGACGAGCGCGACCCGAATGTCATCGAAGTGCTGGTCGGCCGCCTGCGCCGTAAACTGGAAGGCCCGGCCGGGTTCAAACCGATCGACACCGTGCGCGGCCTGGGCTATCTGTTCAATGAGCGCTGCCGTTGATTCGCTCGTTACGTGTGCGCTTGATGCTGGCGGCCGCCACCCTGGCCGTGCTGTTTATGCTGGGGTTGTTGCCGGCCATGCAGGGCGCGTTCAGCCTGGCCTTGCAGGACTCGATCGAGCAGCGCCTGGCGTCGGACGTTACGACCTTGATTTCGGCGGCGCGGGTCGAAAACAACCGCCTGCAGATGCCGGCGCAGTTGCCGGACGAACGCTTCAACCTCACCGATAGCCGGTTGCTCGGTTATATCTACGACCGCGAAGGCCACCTGGTATGGCGCTCGCGGGCGACCCAGGAAGAAAAGATCAACTACAAGCCGCGCTATGACGGGCGTGGGAATGAATTTGCGCGGATTCGCGAGAGCGATGGCCAGGAATTCTTCGTGTATGACGTCGAGGTCAAGCTGCTCGGCGGCAAGAGCGCGGCGTTCAGCATCGTCGCGCTGCAACCGGTGCGCGAATACCAGTTGACCCTCGAAGGCCTGCGCGAAAACCTCTACCTGGGCTTCGGCGCGGCGTTGCTGGTATTGCTGACCTTACTCTGGCTGGGCCTGACCTGGGGCCTGCAGGCGTTGCGGCGCCTGAGCCAGGAGCTGGACCAGATCGAAGGCGGCACCCGCGAAAGCCTCAGTGAAGAGCACCCCCGCGAACTGCTGCGCCTCACCGGGTCCCTCAACCGTTTGTTGCACAGTGAGCGCGAGCAGCGTACTCGCTACCGCGATTCCCTCGACGACTTAGCCCACAGCCTGAAAACCCCGCTGGCGGTGTTGCAAGGCGTGAGCGAAGACATGGCCCAGCGCCCCGAAGACCGCGACCAGGCCTGGGTGCTGCAATCGCAGATCGAACGCATGAGCCAGCAGATCAGCTACCAATTGCAGCGCGCCAGCCTGCGTAAAAGCGGTTTGGTACGCCATCAGGTGCGCCTGCAGCCGGTGCTGCAAAGCCTGTGTGACACGCTGGACAAGGTCTACCGCGACAAGCGCGTCAAGGTGTCCTTCGAGTTGCCGGACGAGTGCGATGTGCCCATCGAAAAAGGCGCCTTGCTGGAACTGCTCGGCAACCTGCTGGAAAACGCCTACCGCCTGTGCCTGAGCGAAGTGCGCATCAGCCTGGTGGAAAGCCAGGAAGGCATTGAGCTGTGCATCGAAGATGACGGCCCCGGTGTACCGCCCGACCAGCGCGCGCGGATTCTGCAACGCGGCGAGCGGCTGGATCGCCAGCACCCGGGGCAGGGGATCGGCCTGGCGGTGGTCAAGGACATCATTGAAAGCTACGGCGCGCGCCTGACTCTGGGGGACTCACCGTTGGGGGGCGCGGCATTCAAGATTCACTTCCCGGCCCTGTGACCCAGCGGGTGATCTGACTCATCAGGTTTCCTGCGCGCGGTAGGCCCCCGGCGTCAATCCCGTCCACTTCTTGAACGCCCGATGAAACGCCGACGGCTCGGAAAACCCGAGCTGCTCGGCAATTTCCTGCAAAGACAAGTTCGCGCGTCCCAGATGGTAAATGGCGATGTCCCGGCGCAACTCATCCTTGAGCGCTTGAAAACTGCTGCCTTCTTCACGCAGATGCCGGCGCAGGGTCTGCGGGCTGATGTGCAGGTGCTGGGCAACGGCATCCAGGTCCGGCCAGGGCGTGCGGTCACGGCTGAGCAAGCGGCGGATCTGGCTGCTCAAACTGTCGCCCTCATCGGGCCGCGACAACACGTCGGCGGGGAAGCGCTGCAGGAAATGCTTGAGGGTGCGCTCGTCCTGCAGCAGCGGCAGGCTCAAGTAACGGGCAGGAAACACCAGGCTGCTGTTCGGTGCGCCGAACACCTGTGGGCAGGGAAACAACAGGTCGTATTCGCTGGCGTGGGCCGGCATCGGGTAGCTGAACGTGGCCTGGTGCAGACGGATGCGCTGGCCGATCAACCAACTGCCGAGGCGATGCCAGATCACCAACAGGCATTCACTGAGAAAATGATCCGGGTCGCCTAGCTGTGAGTCGTCCAGGCTCAAGCGGGCCATTTCGCCTTCCCGTGTCAGATGCCAGCGCGGACCTTGTGGGAATAGGCTATAAAACAATAAGCCGCGTTCGAGTGCCTTCTCCAGGGTGCGGCAATGGATCAGCGCGTGGCACATCATGGCGAACGTGCCGCGCTTGCTCGGACCCTCGGCAAATCCCAGGTACTCGTCGTCCAGCGCGAGCCAGAGCATTTGCAGCAGCCGGGTAAATTGTTCCGGCGCGATGCGGGCGCGGGGTTCGGTCAGCAGTTCTGGGGTGATGCCCACCTGCTGCAACAGGCCCGAGTAGTCGTAGCCGGCCCGGCGCGCACCGCCGAGGGCGGCTCGGGCGTAGTGACTGGCGATGGTACGTTCACGCATGCAAGGGCCTCGTCCATGGAGTGGCGGATGGTAGCCACCCCCCAGTACCACGACAAGGCGGATATCCGCCAAATTGTAGGACGAGACTCGATGAGTTGGCGGAAAACCGCCGCCTGACGGGCCGCGTTGCGGCACGGCTTAATCCCTCCAACCCTTATGTCTAAGGGGCTTCAGACAGTTTCAGCAAAGTGGCACGGCGTTTGCGATAAGGATTACAGCGCAGGCCTTGTCCTACAAGTCTCGCAAACAACAAATCCCTCCAGTGCAGGAGGGTTCGCAATTCAAGTGCCGTGGGCAATGGCGGATATTTGCCACACGGGACTATTGAGGAACTTTACAATGACGACTCGTCAGCCACTGTACAAATCCCTGTATTTCCAGGTGATCGTTGCCATCGTTATCGGTATTTTGCTCGGCCACTTTTACCCGCAGACCGGCGTGGCCCTCAAGCCGCTGGGTGACGGGTTTATCAAACTGATCAAAATGGTCATCGCCCCGATCATCTTCTGCACCGTTGTCAGCGGCATCGCCGGCATGCAGAGCATGAAATCGGTCGGCAAAACCGGCGGCTACGCGCTGCTGTACTTCGAAGTCGTGTCCTCCATCGCCCTGCTGATCGGCCTGTTCGTGGTGAACGTTGTGCAGCCGGGCGCCGGCATGCACATCGACGTGGCCACCCTGGACGCTTCGAAAGTCGCGGCCTACGTGACGGCTGGTGCGGACCAGAGCATCGTTGGCTTCCTGCTTAACGTGATCCCGAACACCATCGTCGGTGCCTTCGCCAACGGCGACATCCTGCAAGTCCTGATGTTCTCGGTGATCTTCGGTTTCGCCCTGCATCGCCTGGGTGCCTACGGCAAGCCGGTGCTGGACTTCATCGATCGCTTCGCCCACGTGATGTTCAACATCATCAACATGATCATGAAGCTCGCGCCAATCGGGGCCCTCGGCGCCATGGCGTTCACCATCGGTGCCTACGGTGTCGGCTCGCTGGTGCAACTGGGCCAGTTGATGATCTGCTTCTACATCACCTGCGTCCTGTTCGTGGTCGTGGTGCTCGGCGCCATCTGCCGCGCGCACGGTTTCAGCGTGCTGAAACTGATCCGCTACATCCGTGAAGAGCTGCTGATCGTTCTGGGTACGTCCTCGTCTGAATCGGCACTGCCACGCATGCTGATCAAGATGGAGCGTCTGGGCGCGAAGAAATCCGTGGTTGGCCTGGTGATCCCGACCGGCTACTCGTTCAACCTCGACGGTACGTCGATCTACCTGACCATGGCTGCCGTGTTCATCGCCCAGGCGACTGACACGCACATGGACATTACCCACCAGATCACGCTGTTGCTGGTGCTGCTGCTGTCCTCCAAAGGCGCTGCAGGCGTGACCGGCAGTGGTTTCATCGTACTCGCCGCGACGCTGTCGGCCGTAGGCCACCTGCCGGTTGCCGGTCTGGCGCTAATCCTGGGTATCGACCGCTTCATGTCCGAAGCCCGTGCGCTGACCAACCTGGTCGGTAACGCCGTGGCGACCCTGGTGGTAGCCAAGTGGGTCAACGAACTGGACGAAGACAAGCTGCACGTCGAGCTGGCTTCCGGTGGTCGTGGTATCTCCGACACCCGTGAAGAAGATGACCTGGGCGTGGCCGAAGGCCCGGCGCCGGTGATCAAGTAAGACGCTGATGGCGTGAACTGACGTCCACAGCAATCCGCAAACGCCCCGACTGGTTCGGGGCGTTTGCGTTTCTGCCCGGTCACTTTGCGGATTTTTGGTTTACATTAAGCCCATGTTCCATCAAAGGCCCGGTGAAGATTCGTCTTCACAAGAGAGCCTCCTCAGCCTGAGCCAATCTGCGCGTACCCGAACCAGCGATACCTTTCGCGACAGATGGCTCGCCCCTAAATGCAGCAAATAGGCGGGCGTGCCCAATGATTACCCTGAAACTCAACGGCCAAGACCATCAACTGGACGTCACCGAGGAGATGCCACTGTTGTGGGCGATCCGCGATGTGGCGGGCTACAACGGCACCAAATTCGGCTGCGGCATGGGCCTGTGCGGCGCATGCACCATTCATATCGACGGCGCGCCGGCGCGCAGTTGCATCACCCCGATCGGCGCGGTCAAGGGCCAAGCCGTCAGCACCATCGACAACCTGCACACCGACCCGATCGGCCAGGTCGTGCAGCAAGCCTGGCTGGACAGCGCCGTGGCCCAGTGCGGCTACTGCCAGGGCGGGCAAATCATGTCGGCCACCGCGCTGCTGAAAACCAACCCCAACCCCAGTGACGAGCAGATCGAAGAGGCGATGGTCGGCAATATCTGTCGGTGCGGCACTTACAACCGCATCAAGACCGCGATCCGCCAGGCGTCGACGCATCTGCAGGGGGCCAAGGCATGAGCCGCTTACCCGCTGATTTCGTCCTCAATAACCTCAGTCGCCGTGGTTTCCTGCAGGGCGTCGGCGCCACCGGCGCGCTGGTGATCGCCGCCAGTTGGGGCTTGCCCGAGGCGTTTGCCGCTGATGCCGTCAAGAAATATGGCGGCGCTGCCATGCCCCATGGGCTGATCGATGACCCCAAGGTCTACGTCAGCATCGCCACCGACGGTACCGTGACGGTGATTTGCAACCGTTCGGAAATGGGCCAGGGCGTGCGTACCAGTCTGAGCCTGGTGGTGGCCGATGAGTTGGACGCCGATTGGGCCCATGTGCGGGTCCAGCAGGCGCCGGGCGACGAAGTGCGTTACGGCAACCAGGACACCGATGGCTCGCGCAGCATGCGCCACTGGTTCGAACCGATGCGGCGTTGCGGCGCGAGTGCGCGCGCGATGCTGGAACAGGCGGCTGCCGACCAGTGGAAAGTCCCGTTGGGCGAGTGCCGTGCGCAGTTGCATAAGGTCATCCACCAGCCCAGCGGTCGCGCCCTGGGCTATGGCGAATTGGCCGCCGCTGCCGGTGCATTGGCGGTGCCGGCGCGGGACACGCTGCGCCTCAAGCAGCCGTCGGAGTTCCGCTACATCGGCAAAGAGGGTGTCAAGGCCATCGATGGTGTCGACATCGTTAACGGTCGCGCAGTCTACGGCGCGGACGTGCATTTCGACGGCATGCTCTACGCCACCATTGCACGGCCGCAGGTCTATGGCGGCAAGGTCAAATCCTTCGATGCCAGTGCGGCGTTGAAGGTGCCGGGGGTGATCAAGGTCGTCGAAATCGAAAGCCGCCCTCTGCCTTCGGAGTTCCAGCCGCTGGGCGGCGTGGCCGTGGTGGCGAGCAACACCTGGGCGGCGATCAAGGGCCGTGAAGCGCTGAGCATTGTCTGGGATGACGGCGTCAACGCCGGCTACAACTCCATCGATTACCGCAAGGCTCTGGAAGCGGCCGCGCAGCAACCGGGTAAAGTGGTGCGCAATACCGGCACCCTCGACCAGGCCATGAGCGCTGCCGACAGCACCCTCGAAGCCGCTTATTACTTGCCGCATCTGGCCCAGTCGCCGATGGAACCGATGGTTGCCATCGCCCGTTTCGACAAGGGTCAGTGCGAAGCCTGGGCGCCAAGCCAGGCGCCTCAGGTGACTCGCGAGCGCGTTGCCGAGCGCCTGGGCCTGCCTTTCGATAACGTGACCATCAATGTCACGCTGCTGGGCGGCGGCTTCGGTCGCAAGTCCAAGCCGGACTTCGTGGTCGAGGCGGCCATCCTCGCCAAGGAGTTCCCCGGCAAGGCCGTGCGCGTGCAGTGGACCCGTGAAGATGATATCCACAACTCCTACTTCCACACGGTTTCTGCCGAGTACCTCAAGGCTGGCCTGAACAAGGACGGCCTGCCTTCTGCCTGGCTGCACCGCACCGTCGCGCCGAGCATCACCGCACTGTTTGCGCCGGGCATGAACCATGAGGCGGCGTTCGAGCTGGGCATGGGCTTTACCAACATGGCCTACGCGATTCCCAACGTGCGCCTGGAAAACCCCGAAGCCGCCGCTCACACCCGGGTTGGCTGGTATCGCTCGGTGTCGAACATCCCCCACGGCTTTGCGATTCAGAGCTTTGTTGATGAGCTGGCGCACAAGGCCGGTCAGGACCCGTTGCAGTACCAACTCAAGTTACTCGGGCCGGATCGTCAGATCGATCCTAAAACCCTGAGCGATGAGTGGAACTACGGCGAATCCCCGGAGCGCTACCCGATCGATACCGCCCGCCTGCGCGGGGTGCTGGAAACCGCCGCCAAGGCCGCCGGCTGGGGGCGCACGCTGCCCAAGGGCCGAGGACTGGGGCTGGCGGTGCATTACAGTTTCGTCACCTATGTGGCGGCGGTGATCGAGGTCGAAGTCAAAGACGACGGCACGCTGATCGTACACAAGGCGGATATCGCCGTGGACTGCGGCCCGCAGATCAATCCGGAACGCATTCGCTCGCAATTCGAAGGCGCCTGCGTGATGGGCCTGGGCAACGCGGTATTGGGCGAAATCAGCTTCAAGGACGGCAAGGTCCAGCAGGATAACTTCCATATGTATGAAGTGGCGCGCATGTCCCTGGCGCCCAAGGTCGTTGCGGTACACCTGGTCACGCCACAGGGCGAGGTGCCGTTGGGTGGTGTCGGTGAGCCCGGCGTGCCGCCGATTGCGCCGGCGTTGTGTAATGCGATCTTTGCCGCCACCGGCAAGCGCATTCGTAGCCTGCCCGTGCGCTACCAACTGCAGGGTTGGCAGGAGACGAAGGCCTGATGGACAGTGTGGATCTGAATGTCCTGCGCAGCGTGCTCGAATGGCGCCGCGCGGGGCAGCGGGTGGTGTTGTACAGCGTGGTCCAGACCTGGGGCAGCGCGCCGCGTCCGCCCGGGGCCATGCTGGCCTTGCGCGGTGACGGGGTGGTGATTGGCTCGGTGTCCGGCGGCTGCATTGAAGATGACTTGATTGCGCGTTTGCAGGATGGTCGGTTGGCGGATGACGGGCCACCGGTGCAGTTGGTGACCTACGGCGTGACGCGCGATGAAGCGGCGCGGTTTGGCCTGCCGTGTGGCGGCACCCTGCGCCTGACCGAAGAGCGCGTGATGGAGTGGCAGTGGGTGGCCGAGTTGCTGGCGCGCTGTGAAGCCCATGAAATCGTCGCTCGCGAGTTGGACCTGGCCACCGGCAATGTGCGCTTGAGCGCTGCAAGCAAGACCGACGTGGTGACCTTCGACGGCGAGCGCTTGCGCGCCATTTATGGCCCGCGCTGGCGCCTGCTGTTGATCGGCGCCGGGCAGCTGTCACGCTATGTGGCGCAAATGGCGCGGTTGCTGGATTTCGAAGTGCTGATCTGCGACCCGCGTGAAGAGTTCGTGTATGGCTGGGAAGAACAGCATGGCCGCTTTGTGCCCGGCATGCCTGATGAAGCGGTGCTGAACATCCAGACCGACGAACGCACGGCTATCGTCTGCCTGACCCACGATCCGCGCCTGGACGATATGGCGTTGCTGACGGCATTGAACTCCAGCGCGTTCTATATCGGCGCGCTGGGTTCGCGGGTCAACACCCGTAAACGCCGGGAAAACCTGGCGGCGCTGGGGATGTCTGCGCAGGCGATTGCGCGGCTGCATGGGCCGATCGGTTTGCATATCGGCAGCCATACACCGGCGGAGATTGCCCTGTCGTTGCTGGCGGAAATTGTCGCGATCAAGAACGGCGTGGCACTGCTGCAGAAAAAGCCGATGCCGGTGCAGGTTGAATGAGCGTCACGGTGATTGTGCTGGCGGCGGGGCAGGGCAGTCGTTTTCGCGCTGCAGCCGCGGCTGATCAGGATAAGTTGCTGGCTGATTGCGTGGGCCGGGACGCCGTAGTGCGGCCGGTGATCGAGCAGGTGCTGGTGAATTTGCCTGCGTGCGCTGTAAAACGCGTGGTGGTGACCTCGCCCGATCGGCTTGAAGTCATTCGTCTGGCGCAGGCCCATGGCTGCGAGGTAGTGCAGCTGTGCTCAGACGGAATGGGCGACAGCATTGCCGCAGCGGTCGCGGCCAGTGGTTCCAGCGATGGCTGGCTGGTGGTGCTGGGTGATATGCCGTTCATTCTGCCGTCCAGCATTGAACGGGTGTTGGAGCGCATAGACGGTATCAGTGTGCCGGTGCATGCCGGCCAGTATGGGCATCCGGTTGCGTTTGGGCGAGCGTTCGGGCCGGCGTTGATGGCGTTGACGGGTGATTGCGGGGCCAAGCCACTATTTGCCCAGGGGCAAGTGCGCGAGATCCAGGTAAGTGATCCTGGCGTACTCTGGGATGTGGATCTTCCGCATCTGTTGGATTTCAAACCGCTCTGAAATGTGGGAGGGGGCTTGCCCCCGATTGCGGTGTGCCAGCCAACATATCTGGTGACTGATACATCGCAATCGGGAGCAAGCCCCCTCCCACATTGGTTTTTCAGCGTTTTGACAATTGGCATAAAAAAGCCCCGCCTGAGTGATCAGACGGGGCTTTTTAGTGGCGGATGGAATCAGACGAGAGGTTTAGGTTCGTGCTCTTCTTCCAGGGCCTTTGGGTGGTGCTCTGCCACTTCTTCAACGGAACTCGGGGTCTCGTCGACGATTGGGGCAGTGTGTTCGACCACTTCGGCGGCAGCCGGTGCGGCAGCGGCAGCAGCGGCGGCAGCTTCGGCTTCCTTGCGGCGACGGCGCACTTCACGTGGGTCGTTCGGCGCACGGCCGTTTTCGGTCAGGGTAATGGCCGGTGCGGCTTCAACCACCGGGGCGGCGGGTTCGGCAACGACGGGTGCTTCAACCACTGGCGCAGGCTCGGCAACCGCTACCGGAGCGGCTTCAACCACTTCGACAACCGGGGTTGGCGCTGCTTCTACCACAGGGGCAGGGGCGGGCGCTTCAACCGGTGCGGCAGGTTCGGCTGTCCACTGGAAGGCGGTCTGTTCTTCGCGAACTTCACGCACGGCCGGGGCGGCTTCTTCGACAACCGGTGCTTCGACAACGGCTTCAACCACTGGCTGTGGCTCAACCACCGGGGCAGGCTCCGCAGCAACTACTTCGGTTTCTGGTTGGGCTTCGCGAACCGGCGCAACTTCCACTTCCGCAACCACTGGGGCTTCGATCGGGGTGGTTGCTTCTACGACCGGTGCTTCAACCACTGGGGTCTCGGCGACTGGTGCCTCTACCGCAACGGTTTCTTCGACGGCGGCAGTGGCGCGTTCAGCCTGCTCGTGAGCCTGGGCTTCAGCAGGTGCGCTGATGACCGAGCTGGCAACGGCAGCGGTAACGGCCAGGCCGGCAGCCAGTTCGGCGCCAGTCGGTTCGCTGTTGGCGGCTTCTGCGTTCTCGCCGGCTTCTTCCGAACCTTCGATCACGTTGCCGTTGGCATCACGTTGACGCTCACGACGGTTGCTGCGACGACGCTGACCGCGGGAGCGGCGGCGTGGACGATCGCCTTCGGCGTTGTCCTGGCCGTCTTCCAGCAGTTGCTCTTCGCCGGTCAGCACTTCGTCGTCGTCTTCTTCGCTGGCGCTAGCCGCCTGCTCGGTGCGTGGTTGACGTTCTTCACGCGGTGCGCGTGGTTGGCGCTCTTCACGTGGCGCACGCTCTTCACGCGGCGGGCGAGCCGGGCGTTCTTCTGGGGTGGCGGCAGCAGCAGTAGCAGTCGCGGCGGCAACGGCAGGCGCGGCGTCCAGCGGCTCGCGCAGTTCACGCACACGTTCTTCGCGCTCGCCACGTGGCTTGCGATCTTCACGTGGGGCGCGTGGTGGGCGCGGTGCGCGCTCTTCACGCGGTGCACGTTCTTCACGGGCTACCACGGCCGGGGTCTCTTCGCGGGCTTCGCGAGGCGCACGCTCTTCACGGGGTGCGCGCTCTTCACGCGGGGCACGTTCTTCGCGCGGCTTGCGCTCTTCGTCACGGCGACCGTTGCGGTTACGGCTCTGCTGACGACCGTTGCGACGCTCTTCGTTACGCGCTGGGCGCTCGGTGGCAGGTTTTTCAACCACAACCGGTGCCGCAGGTTCTTCCTTGCTGGCGAACAGGCTGACCAGCGACTTCACCAAGCCTTTGAACAGGCTTGGCTCAGGCAGCGCGGCCGGGGCGGCAACTGGGGCCGCGACTTCAACCGGAACTGGTGCGTTGGCACGCGCCGGAGCAGTCTTCACAGCAGCTTCCTGGCGAACCAGGGTGCGGGTCGCGGCGGCTGGCTGGACTTCTTCCACTTCGGCAGCGGCAGCGGCGATTTCGTAGCTGGACTGGCCGCTGTGGGCTTCCGGGCTGTCATCACGCAGGCGCTGCACTTCGAAGTGCGGCGTTTCGAGATGATCGTTCGGCAGGATGACGATACGGGCACGGGTACGCAGTTCGATCTTGGTGATCGAGTTGCGTTTTTCGTTGAGCAGGAACGCGGCAACCGGGATCGGCACTTGCGCGCGGACTTCGGCGGTGCGGTCTTTCAGGGCTTCTTCTTCGATCAGGCGCAGGATCGCCAGGGACAGCGATTCAACGTCACGAATGATGCCGGTGCCGTTGCAGCGCGGGCAAACAATGCCGCTGCTCTCGCCCAGGGACGGACGCAGGCGCTGACGGGACATTTCCAACAGGCCGAAGCGCGAGATGCGGCCGACTTGCACGCGGGCACGGTCGGCTTCCAGGCATTCGCGGACTTTTTCTTCCACGGCGCGCTGGTTCTTGGCGGGGGTCATGTCGATGAAGTCGATCACGATCAGGCCGCCGATATCACGCAGGCGCAACTGGCGGGCGATTTCTTCAGCCGCTTCCAGGTTGGTCTGCAGGGCGGTTTCTTCGATGTCGCTACCTTTCGTGGCGCGCGCCGAGTTGATGTCGATGGACACCAGGGCTTCGGTCGGGTCGATCACGATGGAGCCGCCGGAAGGCAGTTCGACCACGCGCTGGAAGGCGGTCTCGATCTGGCTTTCGATCTGGAAACGGTTGAACAGCGGAACGCTGTCTTCGTACAGCTTGATCTTGCTGGCGTACTGCGGCATCACCTGGCGGATGAAGGTCAGGGCTTCGTCCTGGGCTTCGACGCTGTCGATCAGCACTTCGCCGATGTCCTGGCGCAGATAATCGCGGATGGCGCGGATGATCACGTTGCTTTCCTGGTAGATCAGGAACGGCGCGGAACGATCCAGGGACGCTTCTTTGATAGCGGTCCACAGTTGCAGCAGGTAGTCGAGGTCCCACTGCATTTCTTCGCTGCTGCGGCCCAGGCCGGCAGTGCGCACGATCAGGCCCATGTCGGCTGGAGCGACCAGGCCGTTCAGCGCTTCACGCAGTTCGTTGCGCTCTTCACCTTCGATGCGACGGGAAATGCCGCCGGCACGTGGGTTGTTCGGCATCAGCACCAGGTAACGACCGGCCAGGCTGATGAAGGTGGTCAGGGCGGCGCCCTTGTTGCCACGTTCTTCTTTTTCTACCTGAACGATGACTTCCTGGCCTTCGCTCAGGACGTCCTTGATGTTCACGCGGCCTTCGGGGGCTTTCTTGAAGTATTCGCGGGAGATTTCTTTGAGGGGCAGGAAGCCATGGCGCTCGGAGCCGAAATCGACAAAGGCAGCCTCAAGGCTTGGTTCGATGCGAGTAATACGGCCTTTATAGATGTTGGCCTTCTTCTGCTCGCGTGCACCGGATTCGATGTCCAGGTCGTAGAGGCGTTGGCCATCTACCAGCGCAACACGCAACTCTTCGGGTTGAGTTGCGTTAATCAGCATTCTTTTCATGTTGTACCGTCGGTTTCCGGGCTGCCGGAAACGGCGTTCGGCACACACGACTTCTCACGGTCGGTGTCAGGTGCGTCAAGAGTGGTTGGCCACTCCAGTGTCCAGCAATAACCGGCCAATTGGGCTGGTATCGCGACGGACGCGTCCTGCTTGTTAGCGGTGGTGACAAAAGCACCACTTCAACAAAAGCTAAGGTCAGGAGGAGGAATCAACCGGCGACTGTGGACGAGATGAAGCGTCTATATATAAGCCTAGTGCTACACGGTCCGACGGTTGTGCATCTCCACCCTACACGTATCCCTGATAATTCGGGTGCTGCCGCGCGCAGAATCCGCAGCGGGTTGGCATTTACCGTGTGCTCCAATGGGGAGTACACGCTCATGGCTAAACAAGACCAAGTGTGGGCGACTGCGCTCTCACTCAGCTCTTAACAGGCTTTGTTTCCGAAGCATTCGCCATGGTGTGTCCCAAGACTGACTGCACTTTGTGAACTGGCCGTAAATATCGGCGCAAAATGCGAGTATTTACTCTGCTTTCTGCACTCGCTTCAGGCCTCATGTCACCTGCGCTTGTTACAATCTCGAGCTTTCCACGGTGACGAAAGCCCCGTAGGACGGCCTCGCGTCCTGATGAATTGCGATGGTCAGGGCCGGCAGTTTGCCGCAAGTCCTCTGTCCAGGCCGCTTTTGGCGGCGTTCGCGACTATAGCAGTAATGATTAAGTGCTTCAATTCCATAAAAAATTGTTATCATCGCCGACATGACGACTACCGCCCCCCAGACCCCCAGCGTCCAGCTGCTCGAGGTCTCGCCGGAATATGCCGGCCAACGCATCGACAATTTTCTCCTGGCCAGGCTCAAAGGCGTGCCCAAGACCTTGATCTACCGCATTTTGCGTAAAGGCGAAGTGCGCGTGAACAAAGGCCGCATCAAGCCCGAGTACAAGCTGCAGGCGGGCGATATCATCCGCGTGCCGCCGGTGCGCGTGCCGGAGCGTGATGAGCCTGTGCCACTGGCCCAGGGCCTGCTGCAGCGCCTTGAGGCGTCGATTGTCTTTGAAGACAGCAAGCTGATCGTGATCAACAAGCCCTGTGGCATTGCGGTTCACGGTGGCAGCGGCCTGAGTTTCGGTGTGATCGAAGCCTTTCGTCAGTTGCGTCCGGATGCCAAGGAACTGGAACTGGTTCACCGCCTTGATCGCGACACCTCCGGCCTGCTCATGATCGCCAAGAAACGCAGCATGTTGCGCCATCTGCACGCCGCCCTGCGCGGTGATGGCGTGGACAAGCGCTACATGGCGCTGGTGCGCGGCAACTGGGCCAGCTCGATCAAGAGCGTCCGCGCGCCGTTGCAGAAGAGCAACCTGCGCTCCGGCGAGCGCATGGTCGAAGTGGACGAGGAGGGCAAAGAGGCCCTGACCCTGTTCAAGGTGCTGCGCCGCTTCGGCGACTTCGCCACCTTGGTCGAGGCCAAGCCAGTCACCGGGCGCACTCACCAGATTCGCGTCCACACTTTGCATGCGGGCCACTGCATTGCCGGCGACACCAAGTACGGCGACGAGGCGTTCTCCAAGGAGATTCGCGACCTGGGCGGCAAGCGCCTGTTCCTGCACGCCTACATGCTCACCGTGCCGCTGCCCGATGGTGGCGAATTGAAGTTGCAGGCGCCGGTCGATGACATGTGGGCCAAGACCGTGGAGCGCTTGAGTGTCGCACCTTGACTACAAGCTGCTGATTTTCGATTGGGACGGCACGCTGTGTGATTCCATTGGCCGGATTGTCGAGTCGATGCACGTGGCGTCGACCCGTTCGGGCTATGAGCTGTGCAGCGACCTGGCAGTCAAGGGCATTATCGGTCTGGGGTTGCCCGAGGCGATTCGCACCTTGTACCCGGAAATCGCTGACGATGAATTGGTCGCGTTCCGCGAGCATTACGCCGATCACTACATCGCGCTGGAGGCCGAGCCTTCGCCGCTGTTTGACGGTGTGGTGCAGTCCCTGGAAGCATTCCGTGCCGAGGGTTATCACCTGGCGGTCGCCACCGGCAAGGCCCGTCGCGGCCTGGATCGGGTGCTCAGGGCTCACGGCTGGGAAGGCTATTTCGACATCACCCGCGCAGCGGATGAAACCGCCAGCAAGCCCCATCCGCTGATGCTTGAGCAGATACTCGCCCATTGTGGCGTGTCGCCACGCCAGGCGCTGATGGTGGGCGACGCTTCCTTCGACCTGATGATGGCTCGCAACGCTGGCATCGACAGCGTGGCGGTCAGCTATGGCGCCCAGGCTGCCGAGGCGTTGCAGCAATACGAGCCCAGGCTGACGATCGATCATTTTTCTGAATTGCAGGCCTGGCTCAGCCGGGCTCACTAAGTCTTTGCTGGGGTAGATGGCATGAGTGATGAGTGGAAAGCGCCCGAAAAGGCCGACAGCGGTGATGACAAGAGCTGGAAGCTGCTGGAGAAGACCCTCCTGGCCAGCGTGCAGGAGCAGCGTCGTTCGCGGCGTTGGGGGATTTTCTTCAAGCTGCTGACCTTTGTTTACCTGCTCGGCATGCTGGCGCTGTTCAGTCCGCTGATGGACATGGAAAAAAGCGCGACCCGTGGCCCCAACTACACCGCCCTGATCGAAGTGCGCGGGGTGATTGCCGACAAGGAGTCCGCCAGTGCCGACAATATCGTCAGCAGTCTGCGCACCGCGTTTGAAGACCCCAAGGTCAAGGGCGTGATCCTGCGCATCAACAGCCCAGGCGGCAGTCCGGTGCAGTCGGGCTACGTGTATGACGAGATTCGCCGCCTGCGCGCGCTGCACCCTCAGACGAAGCTGTACGCGGTGATTTCCGACCTGGGCGCCTCGGGCGCGTATTACATCGCCAGTGCTGCTGACCAAATCTACGCCGACAAGGCCAGCCTGGTCGGTTCCATTGGTGTGACGGCGGCCGGTTACGGCTTTGTCGGCACCATGGAGAAGCTGGGCGTGGAGCGTCGCACCTACACCTCGGGCGAGCATAAGTCGTTTCTCGACCCGTTCCAGCCGCAAAAGGCCGATGAAACCCAGTTCTGGCAGAGTGTGCTCGACACCACCCATCGCCAGTTCATCGCCAGCGTCAAGCAGGGGCGTGGGGATCGTCTGAAGGATAAAGATCATCCAGAACTGTTCTCTGGGCTGGTTTGGTCTGGGGAGCAGGCCTTGCCGCTGGGCTTGATCGATGGCCTGGGCAGTGCCAGCTCGGTGGCGCGGGACGTGATTGGTGAGAAGGAACTGGTGGACTTCACCGTTGAGGAATCGCCGTTTGACCGTTTCTCCAAGAAGCTCGGCGCCAGCGTGGCTGAGAAGTTGGCCCTGTACATGGGCTTCCAGGGCCCGGCCCTGCGCTGAAATCTCAAGGTCTGTGTAGATAAATGTGGGAGGGGGCTTGCCCCCGATTGCGGTGGGTCAGCTACAGATAAGCTGGCTGATCCACTGCTATCGGGAGCAAGCCCCCTCCCACATTGGTTTTGTGGTGGTTTTAAGGGATCTGTATGCCTTCGGCCAGCAGCATGTCCACCAGGCGGATCAGCGGCAAGCCGACAAGGCTGGTCGCGTCCGAGCCTTCGGTGCTTTGAAACAGGCTCACACCCAGCCCTTCGGCCTTGAAGCTGCCCGCGCAGTCATACGGCTGCTCGATCCGCAGGTAGCGTTCAACCTGCTCCGTGTCCAGTATGCGCATGTGGACGGTAAACGGCACGCAGTCCACCTGACAGTGCCCGGTCTCGCTGTTCAGCAGCGCCAGCCCGGTGAGGAAGCTGACACGCTTGCCGCTGGCGGCCAGCAGTTGCTCGCGAGCGTTCTCGAAGGTGTGGGGCTTGCCGATGATCCGGCCTTCCAGTGCGGCCACCTGGTCAGAGCCGATGATCAGATGGCCTGGATGACTGGCGGCGAGGGCGCGGGCTTTCTCTTCGGCTAGGCGCTTGACCAGTTCGACGGCTGACTCATTTGCACGGCGGCTTTCATCGATATCCGGCGAGCTGCAGATGAACGGCAGGTGCAGGCGCTCCAGCAATTCCCGGCGATAAATCGAGCTGGATGCGAGTAATAAAGGCAGCATGGGCGTCTCCTCGGGGCGGCTGGGGATTCTAGCGGGGCGACCGGCTGACGCCCAGGGCTGAATTTCCTTTGACATGGCTGGGTGCATCCCTATAATGCTGCGCCTATGTTGAATGACCCGATTCCACCTCACGTTGACCCGCGCAAATTGGCTGATCGTGGCACTTCCCTTCAAGGTGAATTGCTGCTGGCCGATTTGAAGAGACTCTGCGACCCGCTTTCCGACACTGTCGGTACGGTGCAGGCTAAATTCGTTTTTGAACGAGATGAACGTAAATCTGTGGTTATTCACAGCTTTATCGACACCGAGGTCAAAATGGTTTGCCAGCGTTGTCTTGAGCTGGTCACCCTGCCGATCCACAGCGAGTGCAGTTATGCTGTGGTAAAGGAGGGTGCGAATACCCAGTCGTTGCCGAAAGGTTATGACGTGCTGGAACTGGGCGAAGATCCTTTGGATCTGCATGCACTGATCGAGGAGGAGCTTTTGCTCGCCTTGCCCATTGTGCCTGCTCATCATCCGGAAGAATGCCAGCAGCCGGCGGGCCTCGATGACGAGTCCGAACCGAGCGAGGACGAGGTAACGCGGTCCAACCCGTTCAGTGTATTGGCGCAGTTAAAGCGTGACCCAAACGTTTAGGAGTTAATCAATTATGGCTGTTCAGCAGAACAAAAAATCCCGCTCTGCCCGTGACATGCGTCGTTCGCACGACGCCCTGACGGCGAGCACTCTGTCTGTAGAAAAAACCACCGGTGAAATTCACCTGCGTCACCACGTATCGCCAGAAGGCGTATACCGTGGCCGTAAAGTGATCGACAAGGGCGCTGACGAGTAATCACTTGTCTGCTCAAGTCATCGCGATTGACGCAATGGGCGGGGACTTCGGTCCCCGCAGCATTGTTCAGGCCTGCATTGCCAGCCTGTCTGCCACGCCCTCGCTGCACCTGACCCTCGTCGGTCAACCTTCCCTTCTTGAAGAACTGATTGCCAGCCATCCGGCGGTGGATTGCGCGCGCCTGACGATTACGCCAGCCAGCGAAGCCATCGGCATGGATGAAAAGCCGGCGGTCGCCTTGCGTGGCAAGCCTGATTCTTCAATGCGGATCGCCCTTGAGTTGTTGCGTGATGGCAAGGTGCAAGCCTGTGTCAGCGCCGGCAATACGGGCGCGCTGATGGCGTTGTCACGGCATGTGCTCAAGACCTTGCCGGGGATCGACCGACCGGCGATGGTCGCGGCGATACCGACGCAGGCAGGCTATTGCCAGTTGCTGGACCTGGGCGCGAATGTCGATTGCAGCGCCGAGCACCTGTTCCAGTTCGCTGTGATGGGCTCGGTGGCTGCCGAAGCGCTGGGTGTGGCCCGTCCGCGGGTGGCCTTGCTGAATATCGGCACCGAAGACATCAAGGGCAACCAACAGGTCAAGCTCGCCGCCGCTTTGCTGCAAGGTGCGCGGGGTTTGAACTACATCGGCTTTGTCGAAGGTGACGGTTTGTATCGCGGCGAGGCGGATGTGGTGGTGTGTGACGGATTTGTCGGCAATATCCTGCTTAAATCCAGCGAAGGCCTGGCCACCATGATTGCCTCGCGGATTGAGACTTTGTTCAAGCGCAACCTGGCCACACGCCTGGTCGGCGCCTTGGCGCTGCCGCTGATGCGCCGCCTGCAGGCGGACCTGGCCCCGGCGCGGCATAATGGCGCGAGCTTTCTCGGCTTGCAGGGGATCGTGGTGAAAAGCCATGGTTCAGCGGGGGTGGAAGGCTTTCAGAGCGCGATTGCACGGGCCTTGATCGAGATCCAGGAAAACCTGCCGCAACGCTTGCACGGCCGCCTGGAGGACCTGTTGCCTTAGGCGAATCGGCCTGGAAATGCTTAAATGTGACCGGCCGGTTCAATTGACCATCCAATCTGTCAGTTTCGTGCGCTCCCATCGTAGGAGCGCCCATATCCGACGACCAGATCATTAGGGGCTTGTTACATGTCTACATCCCTCGCATTCGTCTTTCCAGGGCAGGGTTCGCAGTCCCTCGGCATGTTGGCCGAGCTGGGCGCGCACTATCCGCTGATCCTGGAAACCTTCAAGGAAGCTTCCGATGCCCTGGGTTACGACCTGTGGGCGCTGACCCAGCAGGGGCCGGAAGAGCAACTCAATCAAACCGATAAAACCCAGCCGGCCATCCTCACCGCTTCGATCGCCCTGTGGCGCTTGTGGCTGGCGGAAGGTGGTGCGCGTCCGGCGTTCGTGGCCGGTCACAGCCTGGGCGAATACAGCGCCCTGGTCGCTGCGGGCAGCCTGACCCTCGCTGAAGCGGTCAAGCTGGTCGAACGTCGTGGCCAGTTGATGCAGGAAGCGGTTCCGGCCGGGCAGGGCGGTATGGCCGCCATTCTCGGCCTGGATGATGCTGTGGTGATCGAGGCCTGTGCCGAAGCGGCCCAGGGTGAAGTGGTCAGCGCGGTGAACTTCAACTCTCCGGGCCAGGTGGTGATTGCCGGTGCCAAGGCCGCCGTTGAGCGCGCCATGGAAGGCTGCAAGGCCCTTGGCGCCAAGCGTGCCTTGCCGTTGCCGGTGAGTGTGCCGTCGCATTGCGAACTGATGCGCCCGGCGGCCGAGCGTTTTGCCGAGTCCATCGCGGCCATCAACTGGCAGGCGCCGCAGATCCCGCTGGTGCAGAACGTCAGCGCGGCAGTTGCAGCGGATCTCGACACCCTCAAGCGCGACCTGCTGGAGCAGCTCTACAAGCCGGTGCGCTGGGTTGAATCGGTGCAGACCCTGGCCGCCAACGGCGCCACCGAGCTGGTCGAGTGCGGCCCGGGCAAAGTCCTGGCCGGCCTGAACAAGCGCTGCGCCGACGGCGTGTCGACCGCCAACCTCAATACCCCGGATGCCTTCGCTGCCGCTCGCGCGGCACTGGCCTGATCCCCAAACTTAGGAGAAGCCTGCATGAGTCTGCAAGGTAAAGTTGCACTGGTTACCGGCGCAAGCCGTGGCATTGGCCAGGCGATTGCCCTGGAGCTGGGCCGTCAGGGCGCCATCGTGATCGGCACTGCCACTTCCGCTGCGGGCGCCGAGCGTATCGCCGCGACCCTGAAGGAAAACGGCGTGCAAGGCACCGGCCTTGAGCTGAATGTGACCAGCGATGAGTCCGTGGCTGCCGTACTGGCCGAGATCAGCGCACAGTTCGGCGCGCCTGCGATTCTGGTGAATAACGCCGGTATCACCCGCGATAACCTGATGATGCGGATGAAAGACGACGAGTGGCATGACGTGGTCGACACCAACCTGAACAGTCTGTTTCGCCTGTCCAAGGGCGTTTTGCGCGGCATGACCAAGGCGCGTTGGGGCCGAATTATCAATATTGGCTCCGTAGTGGGTGCCATGGGCAACGCAGGCCAAGTAAACTACGCCGCGGCGAAGGCCGGTCTGGAAGGTTTCAGCCGCGCATTGGCGCGTGAAGTCGGCTCGCGGTCGATTACGGTCAACTCGGTGGCCCCAGGGTTCATCGACACCGATATGACCCGCGAACTGCCGGAAGCACAGCGTGAAGCCTTGCTGACGCAGATTCCGCTGGGCCGTCTTGGCCAGGCTCAAGAGATCGCGAATGTGGTCACTTTCCTGGCATCCGACGGTGCGGCATACGTGACTGGGGCTACAATCCCGGTTAACGGCGGGATGTACATGAGTTAAATTGTGACGGATCGCTTCAAAAAAATGTCATACGAGCTGTCTAAAATCCGTTATAAAGCTGCAACTTAATTTATAGGCGGGTGGCCGACCGGGTACTGGGTGAACCTTTCAGTTGAAAAGCTGAAATGGCTTTCTATACACTTACCCACTGGCCAGCTGCCTGAATTTGTCCATTAGGAGTGAAAACAAGGTATGAGCACCATCGAAGAGCGCGTCAAGAAAATCGTTGCCGAGCAACTGGGCGTTAAAGAAGAAGAAGTGGTCAACACTGCTTCCTTCGTTGAAGACCTGGGTGCCGACTCCCTTGACACCGTTGAGCTGGTGATGGCTCTGGAAGAGGAATTCGAGACCGAAATCCCGGACGAAGAAGCTGAAAAAATCACTACTGTTCAAGCTGCAATCGACTACGTTACTAACCACCAGGCGTAATAGTTTGTAGTCGTCGCTTGCTGTCAGGGAAAACCGCACTGCTGTAAAGGCGTGCGGTTTTTTCTTTAGCTCTGATGAAAAGTGATTCTGAAGCAAAGTGTCGTCATTAGAAAAAGGAGAGTGCTGTGTCGCGTAGACGCGTCGTAGTCACCGGTATGGGTATGTTGTCGCCACTGGGCACGGATGTGTCGAGCAGTTGGCAGGGCATTCTGGCTGGCCGCAGTGGTATCGGTCTGATCGAACACACGGACCTTTCTGCCTATTCCACCCGTTTTGGCGGCTCGGTAAAGGGGTTCAATGTCGAGGAATACCTCTCGATCAAAGAGTCCCGCAAACTCGACCTGTTCATTCAATACGGCCTGGCAGCGGGTTTTCAGGCAGTGCGTGACGCTGGCCTGGAAGTCACCGACGCCAACCGTGAGCGCATCGGCGTGGCCATGGGGTCGGGTATTGGTGGTTTGACCAATATCGAAGAGACCAGCCGCACGTTGCACGAGTCCGGCCCCCGTCGAATTTCACCGTTCTTCGTGCCGGGTTCGATCATCAATATGATTTCCGGTTTCCTGTCCATCCATCTGGGCGCACAGGGACCTAACTACGCGATTGCTACCGCTTGCACCACAGGTACTCATTGCATCGGCATGGCCGCGCGCAACATTGCCTATGACGAAGCGGACGTGATGATCGCCGGTGGCGCCGAAATGGCGGCGTGCGGCCTGGGCATGGGCGGTTTCGGCGCGTCACGTGCGCTGTCGACCCGCAACGACGAGCCCGCTCGCGCCAGCCGTCCGTGGGACAAAGGTCGTGACGGTTTCGTCCTGGCCGACGGCGCCGGTGCCCTGGTGCTGGAAGAGCTGGAACACGCTAAGGCGCGTGGTGCGACGATCTACGCCGAGCTGATCGGTTTTGGCATGAGTGGCGACGCCTACCACATGACTTCGCCACCGTCCGACGGTGCCGGCGCCGCACGTTGCATTACCAACGCCCTGCGCGATGCGAAGATCAGCCCGGACCGGGTGCAGTACATCAACGCCCACGGTACTTCGACGGCGACCGGCGACCTGGCGGAAGCCGAAGCGGTCAAGTCGGTATTCGGCGAGCACGCCTACAAGCTGGCGGTCAGCTCCACCAAGTCCATGACCGGCCACCTGTTGGGTGCGGCGGGCGCGGTCGAAGCGATCTTCAGCGTACTGGCCATCAAGGATCAGGTCGCTCCGCCGACCATCAACCTCGATGAGCCGGATGAAGGCTGCGACCTGAACTTCGTGCCTCACGAAGCGCAGAAAATGCCGATCGACGTGGTGTTGTCCAACTCGTTCGGTTTCGGTGGTACCAACGGTTCCCTGGTGTTCCGCCGGTTCGCTGAGTAATGCATAGCTGGGTCGACGGTCAGCCAGCGGACAGCGTGCCCCTGAAAGATCGCGGCCTGGCGTATGGCGATGGCCTGTTCGAAACCATCGCCGTCAAGGCCGGGCAACCCGTGTTGCTCGACCGCCACCTGCAACGCCTGGCTGAAGGTTGCAGGCGGTTGGCATTGGTTGCGGACCACGCATTGGTCCGCAGCGAAGTGCTCGCTTACGCCACCGCCCTCGGCGACGGCGTACTCAAGTTGATCCTCACCCGTGGCGACAGCCTGCGCGGTTATGGCATCAACCCCGGCGCCCCGGTGCGCCGTATCCTGCAGGGCAGTCCGCCTGCTGCTTATTCCCAGGCTCATGGCGCCGACGGTATCCGCCTGTTTCCGTGCGTCACCCGTTTGTCCGAGCAGCCGCTGCTGGCCGGTCTTAAACATCTCAATCGCCTCGAACAAGTGATCGCTCGCGCCGAGTGGCAAGATGCCGAGCATGCCGAAGGTTTGATGCTGGATATGTCCGGGCGCGTCATCGAAGGCGTGTTCAGCAACCTGTTCCTGGTGCGCAACGGCGTGTTGCTGACCGCCGATCTGAATCGTTGCGGCGTGGCCGGGGTCATGCGTGCCGAGATCCTGGCCCAGGCGCAGGCGCTCGGCACCCCGGTGGTCGTGGCCGATATCAGCCTTGAGCAGTTGCAGTCGGCCGACGAGGTTTTTGTCTGCAACAGCGTTTATGGCATTTGGCCGGTGCGCGACTGCGCTGCGATGAGCTGGCCGGTTGGGCCGCTCACCCGTAAACTGCAGGGCATTGTTCGCACGCTATTGGATATTTGAGTTGATACGAAAACTGTTGTTACTGCTGCTGATCGGTCTGTTCTCGGCGGCATTGCTGTTGGGGGTGTCGGCCTGGAAGCTCAACTCAGCCCTGAAGCAGCCCTTGCACCTGACCGAGGAGCAACTGCTCGACGTGCCGGCAGGTTCCACGCCGACCGGCACCTTCAATCGCCTGGAAGCCGACGGGGTGCTCGACGGCGCGTTCTGGTTGCGTCTTTACTGGCGTTTCAACCTCGAAGGCCAGCCATTGCACAGCGGTGAATACCGCCTGACACCCGGGCTCACCGCTCAAGGCTTGATCGGTTTGTGGCAGCGTGGCGAAGTGGTGCAATACAGCCTGACGCTGGTGGAGGGTTGGAATTTTCGCCAAGTGCGCTCGGAGTTGGCCAAGCATGAAAAGATCGTGCAGAGCCTTGCCGGGCTGAGTGACAGTGAAGTGATGGACAAACTCGGCCACCCTGGGGTGTTCCCCGAGGGGCGATTCTTTCCCGATACCTATCGCTTTGTGCGCGGCATGACGGATGTCGAGTTCCTCAAGAAGGCCTATAACCGCCTGGATGACGTACTCGCCCAGGAGTGGAGCAAGCGCGCCGCCGACGCGCCGTACACCGACCCGTACCAAGCCCTGATCATGGCCTCCCTGGTGGAGAAAGAGACCGGTGTGCCGGAGGAGCGGGGGCAGATCGCCGGGGTATTCGTGCGTCGCATGAAGATCGGCATGCTGCTGCAGACCGATCCCACGGTGATCTACGGCCTGGGCGAACGCTACAACGGCAAGCTGACGCGCGCCCATCTCAAGGAAGCCAATCCGTACAACACCTACATGATTGCGGGGCTCCCACCGACACCCATCGCGATGGTCGGCCGCGAGGCGATTCATGCGGCGTTGAACCCGGTATCGGGCAGCAGCCTGTATTTCGTCGCACGGGGCGATGGCAGCCATATTTTCTCGGATGACTTGGATGCGCATAATGCCGCCGTGCGTGAGTTCCAGCTCAAGCGTCGCGCCGATTACCGTTCCAGCCCGGCGCCGCAGGTGAAACCGTTGGAAGACGCCACGCCGACGAACGACGCACCTGCCGCCTCCGCCGAGCCTGCGCCGGACGCCGTCGC
This sequence comes from Pseudomonas sp. D3, assembly GCF_029320995.1. Classification (NCBI taxonomy): domain Bacteria; kingdom Pseudomonadati; phylum Pseudomonadota; class Gammaproteobacteria; order Pseudomonadales; family Pseudomonadaceae; genus Pseudomonas; species Pseudomonas sp. D3. The sequence goes on along the minus strand of NZ_CP119772.1, from coordinate 5,045,838 downwards.
ACCGCAAAGCCCGCAATGACTCTGACTAAGGACTGCCTGTGACTGGCTTGTTTATTACCCTGGAAGGCCCGGAAGGCGCCGGCAAAAGTACCAACCGCGATTACCTGGCCGGGCGTTTGCGCACCGAGGGTATTGAGGTGGTGCTGACCCGCGAGCCCGGCGGTACGCCGTTGGCCGAGCGCATTCGTGAAGTGCTGCTGGCTCCGGGTGAAGAACAGATGAATCCGGACGCCGAGCTGCTGCTGGTGTTCGCCGCCCGCGCCCAGCATCTGGCCGAAGTGATTCGCCCGGCACTGGCCCGTGGTGCCGTGGTGATTTGTGACCGTTTCACCGATTCCACCTATGCCTACCAAGGCGGCGGCCGCGGCCTGTCCCAGGCGCGCATTGCCACCCTGGAAACCTTCGTCCAAGGCGATTTGCGCCCCGACCTGACCCTGGTGTTCGACCTGCCGGTGGAAGTCGGCCTGGCCCGCGCCAGTGCGCGTGGCCGCCTGGACCGCTTCGAACTGGAAGGCCAGGCGTTTTTCAACGCCGTGCGCAGCGCGTTCCTCGCCCGGGCCAAGGCCGAGCCGGCGCGTTACTACCTGCTGGACGCCGCCCAGCCGCTGGCCCAGGTGCAGCACGCCATCGATGCCCTGCTACCGACATTGCTGGAGCGCGCCCGTGGCTGAAGCCTACCCCTGGCAGGACAGTCTCTGGCAGCAACTGGCCGGCCGTGCCCAGCACGCCCACGCCTACTTGTTGCACGGCCCGGCGGGTATCGGTAAGCGCGCACTCGCCGAACGCCTGATGGCCAGCCTGCTGTGCCAACGCCCGGTCAACCTGGAAGCCTGCGGCGCGTGCAAATCCTGCCTGCTACTCAAGGCCGGCAGCCACCCGGACAACTACCTGCTGGAACCCGAGGAGGCAGACAAGGCGATCAAGGTCGACCAGGTGCGTGATCTCGTCAGCTTCGTGGTGCAGACCGCGCAGATGGGCGGGCGCAAGGTCATACTGATCGAACCCGTGGAGGCGATGAACATCAACGCCGCCAACGCCTTGCTCAAAAGTCTCGAAGAGCCTTCCGGCGATACCGTGCTGTTGCTGGTCAGCCACCAGTCCAGCCGCTTGTTGCCGACCATTCGTAGCCGTTGCGTGCAGCAGGCGTGCCCGTTGCCCAGCGAAGCGATGAGCCTGCAGTGGCTGGAGCAGGCGCTGCCGGACTGCTCCGCCGCCGAGCGCGTCGAGCTGCTGACCCTGGCCGCCGGCTCACCCCTGGCCGCCGTGAAGCTGCAAGCCCAGGGTGTGCGCGAGCAACGTGCGCTGGTGGTGGACGGGGTGAAAAAGCTGCTCAAGCAAGAGCTGTCTGCCAGCCAGTTGGCCGAAGCTGCCTGGAAGGACATCCCCTTACTGCTGCTGTTCGACTGGTTCTGCGACTGGTCGAGCCTGATCCTGCGCTACCAGTTGACCCAGGATGAAAATGGCCTGGGCCTGCCGGACATGCGCAAGGTCGTGCAATACCTCGCGCAGAAAAGCGCGCAGGACAAGGTGCTGAATATCCAGGACTGGATTCTCGCCCAGCGCCAGAAGGTGCTCGGCAAGGCCAACCTCAACCGCGTGCTGTTGCTCGAAGCGCTGCTGGTGCAGTGGGTCGGCTTGCTCGGCCGGCGTTAATTTCCGTGGCCGACGGGTGTATCGTCGGCCAGACCCTTCCCGTGATTGAAGTTGTCATTTCTTATGCTCGTAGATTCCCATTGCCACCTTGATCGCCTCGACCTCGCCCAACACGGCGGTTCCCTCGACGCCGCCCTGGAAGCGGCCCGCCAGCGTGGGGTCGGGCACTTCCTGTGCATCGGCGTCAGCGCCGACAATGCGGCCGACGTCAAAGCCCTCGCAGATCGCTATGCCGACGTGGATTGTTCGGTGGGTATCCATCCGCTGGACCTCAAGCCCGGCGAAGCCCCGGCTCTCGACTGGTTGCTCGGCGAACTCAACCACCCACGGGTGGTGGCGATTGGTGAAACCGGCCTGGACTATCACTACGAGCCCGAAGCCGCGCAATTGCAGCAGGCGTCGTTCCGCCTGCACCTGCAAGCCGCCGAGCAGACCGGCAAACCGGTCATCGTCCACACCCGAGGCGCTCGCGCCGACACCCTGAGCCTGCTGCGCGAAGCTGCATTGCCCCAGGCCGGGGTGCTGCATTGCTTCACCGAAGACTGGGACATGGCCAAGGCGGCCCTCGACTTGGGGTTCTACATTTCCCTGTCGGGCATCGTCACCTTCCGCAATGCCGACGCCCTGCGTGACGTGGCGCGACAAGTGCCGGCCGACCGGCTGCTGGTGGAAACCGACTCGCCGTACCTGGCGCCGATTCCCCATCGCGGCAAGCCGAACCTGCCGGAGTATGTGCGCGATGTGGCGGATTATCTGGCGATGCTGCGCGGTGAATCCTACGAGCGCTTTGCCGAGCAGACCACCGAGAACTTCAAGCGCCTGTTTCCGCTGGCTCACGTCGCCGTTTAACGCGGCCAAAGCGCAGGCAAAAAAAACCCGGGTTCTGGGGGGGGAATCCGGGTTAAGACCATTAGGAGTAAAACAAGGGCACACAGTCCGTCGGTACCCAGATCGACGCGTCACTTGGGGGAGATGTCGCGCCGACAGTTGAAGTATTGATCAGTATCCGATTCAGTCCAGTCGCGTCTGGTCGTTTTTTAAACAGATTTGGAATACGCGCGCTTCGCTTGAGTTCTCATTGAGCGGATGTACAGGCGTAAACGTTATGTATTATTTCTGACTGAGCGCCATGAATTCGTTGGCGCGCTGAAAGTAATGTGTGTGACGGGTTCACATAGGCGTTGCCCAACGACCGTTCAGTCGGGATAATCTCTCGCACCGGGTAAATCGTATCGCCACGTATCCTTGGCCCTGCGCAACCCTCCCTTTACCGACCTCTGCAGACCTTTTCCTCATGCAAAAAGAACCCCGTAAGGTCCGTGAGTTTCGCCGCCGCGAGCAGGAAATTCTCGATACCGCCCTCAAGTTGTTCCTCGAACAAGGTGAAGACAGCGTTACCGTCGAGATGATTGCGGATGCCGTAGGTATCGGCAAAGGCACCATCTACAAGCATTTCAAGTCCAAGGCCGAGATCTACCTGCGCCTGATGCTCGACTACGAGCGCGACCTGAACGAGCTGCTGCATTCGGCCGATGTGGACAAGGACAAGGAAGCTCTGTCGCGGGCTTACTTTGAGTTCCGCATGCGTGACCCGCAGCGCTACCGCCTGTTCGACCGTCTGGAAGAGAAGGTGGTCAAGGGCCACCAGGTGCCGGAAATGGTCGAGGAGTTGCACAAGATCCGCGCCTCGAACTTCGAGCGCCTGACCCTGCTGATCAAGGGCCGCATCAGCGAAGGCAAGTTGGAAGACGTGCCGCCGTATTTCCACTACTGCGCCGCCTGGGCGTTGGTGCATGGCGCCGTGGCGCTGTACCACTCGCCGTTCTGGAGCAATGTGCTGGAAGATCAGGAAGGCTTCTTCCAGTTCCTGATGGACATCGGCGTGCGCATGGGCAACAAGCGCAAGCACAGCGCTGAGCTGCCACCCGTTGAAGCCACGCCCGCCGAGACGCCTGCCACGTAATGATTTGCTGCCAGGCGCAGTAACCCAGGAATATACTCAGGTAAGGCGCTTGCTAAAAGCTGATTTATAAGTCAGCTTTTAGCGCGTCCGAATTATCCTCTGCCGGAGTGATCCATGATCGTTGATCGTCAAGGCAGGCGTTTTCGCAATTTGCGGATCAGCCTGACCTCAGCCTGCAATTACGCGTGTACCTACTGCGTGCCTAACGGCAAGCGGTTGGTGGCTGCCCAGGACGAACTCTCGGCCGAGGCCATGGCCCGTGGCGTGGCTTACCTGATCGAAGCCGCCGGTATCGAACGCCTGCGCATCACCGGCGGCGAACCGTTGGTCAGCCCCAAGCTGGAAGCCTTCATGGGCGCCGTGGGTGGGATGGGCCTCAGTGACATCAGCCTGACCACCAACGGCCAACTGCTGGCGCGCAAACTGCCGCTGCTGGTGGACGCCGGCATTCGGCGGATCAACGTCTCCCTCGACACGCTGAACGCCGACGCCTTCCGCAGCATCGCCCGTGGTGGCGACCTGGCCACGGTGCTCGATGGCATGGACCAGGCGCGCGCGGCCGGGATCAAGATCAAGGTCAATATGGTGCCGCTGCGCGGTCAGAACCTCGACCAGGTGATGCCGCTGCTCGACTATTGCCTGGAGCGGGGCTACGAGCTGCGCTTTATCGAACTGATGCGCATGGGCCACCTGGCCAAGGACTCCAATGCGTTCCTGCAGCAATTCGTCAGCCTTCAGCAACTGCTTAGCCTGATCGGCGAACACCACGAATACCTGCAAGCCAACGCTCCCGTGGATGCCACGGCGGTGCGCTACGAAGTGCCGGGCAAGGGCTTCTTTGGCGTGATCGCCAACGAAAGCGTGCCGTTCTGCCGTACCTGTTCACGGTTGCGGCTGTCGTCCACCGGTTGGCTGCATGGCTGCCTGTCGTCGAGCAACCGTCACTATGTCGGCGACCTGCTCGATAAACCGCGCCACCAGGCGCTGCCTGCCTTGCAGGGCTTGTTGATGAAGGCTCTGGGCGATAAACAGGAAGTGGCGTTCTCCGGCGGTGCGACCATCATGAAGATCATCGGCGGCTAACCCTGCCCCCTGGATTTCACACCATCCAGTGTGGGAGGGGGCTTGCTCCCGATTGCAATGTGTCAGTCCCAGATGAGCTGACTGACTCACTGCCATCGGGAGCGAGCCCCCTCCCACATTTAGTGATGCGTTGTTTCCAAATGGCGCGGATTCTGCATCTCGTGTCCATTCGCCGGTTTTCCGTCACCGGCTTCTGGAGGATTAGGATGCGTAGTCTGGTTTTGTTGCTGGCGTCGTTGGCGCTGAGTGGTTGCATGACCGTCAGCGATATGGCCGAAGGCACCCGTTATCAGATGAGCGATGCCGGGTTGCTGGACCACAGCGACACCCGGCGCACCGCCTCGATTCGCGTGCAGCCGGACTCCTTCATCTTCATCGCCCAGGGCGCCTTCGTGCCGCCGGGCAGCGCGTATCCGCGACCGAACGTGGTCGCCGAAGAAGCCTTCAACGGCTTCGTCGAATACTTCCCCATGGTGCGCCGCGCCCGTCAGCCCGAAGGCCTCGAACAAGCCATGGCCGAAGCCCGTGCGGCCGGCGCTCACTACTTGCTGTACTGCCGCTTCGCCAAGGCGGATGACCGCATCGGCAACGCCGATGAGTGGACCGATCAGCAGGCCCTTGACCGTGTCGGCCTGGACAGTGGCGTTATCCAGATCATGTTGATCGAGACCAGCACCCAGTATTTGATTGATACTGCACGGATTCACAGTCGTGGCGGTTTACTGACGTTCCACGACAATAAGCCCCAAGATCTGATCGCCCGCCCCCTGGCGCAGTACGCCCGAGGCCTGCTGGGCATGAGCGATCAGTAAGCCAGAGGAGAACCCCATGACCGATTCCGCCAAGGCCAATGATCTATTGGCTCAACTGCCCAAGGGCAAGGGGCCGGCGCCGGTGCATCTGTGGAACCCGGACTTCTGCGGCCACATCGACATGCGTATCGCCCGCGACGGCACCTGGTATTACCAGGGCACGCCGATCGGGCGTAAACCGATGGTCAAGCTGTTCTCCAACATCATCCGGCGCGATGGCGATGAGTACTTTCTGGTCACCCCCGTGGAAAAGGTCGGCATCACCGTCGAGGATGCGCCGTTTGTCGCGGTCACCCTGGAAGTCGAAGGGCAGGGCGAAAGCCAACGGTTGCGCTTCACCACGCAAGTCGACGAGCAGGTTGAGGCTGGTCTCGAACACCCGCTGCGGGTGGTGATCGACCCCGACACCGAGGAGCCTTCGCCCTATCTGCGGGTGCGCACCAACCTCGAAGCGCTGGTTCATCGCAACGTGTTCTACCAATTGGTCGAGCTGGCGGTGAGCCGCCCAATCAACGGTCGGAACTGGCTCGGCGTGTGGAGCGACGGGGTGTTTTTCCCGATTGGCCTGGAGCCCTGAGGGCGGTTTTTTTCTCCCCCTGAAATAATTCGCTTGCTGCAAACGGCGGCTTTCGGTTATCAATTTGTACATGATTAGACATGTCCGATTTGATAAGAAAAAACGCGTCGTCGACGAACTCATCCGCCGTATCGAAGGTGGGGTGATGGCCGACGGTTTCCTGCTGCCGGGTGAGTATCAACTGGCCGAAGAGTTTGCAGTCAGTCGCGGCACATTGCGCGAAGCCCTGGCCGAGCTCAAGCGCCGCCACTACATTGCCACCCAGAGCGGCGTTGGCTCCATCGTCACCTTCGACGGCATGGTGCTCGACCAACGCAGCGGCTGGGCTCAGGCACTGGCCGACACCGGCGCCCTGGTGAGCACCGATATCCTGCGTTTCGAAGCCGTGACCCGCCCGGACCTGTTCAGCCGTTTCGGCTGCGACCAATTTATTGCCCTCGACCGCCGTCGACGCACCGCCGATGGCCGCGCAGTGTCCCTGGAACGCTCGCTGATGCCAGCCTCGGGTGGCCTGGAAGGCCTGCCCCGCGTCGGGCTGATCGATAACTCCCTGACCATCACCCTGGCCGCCTACGGTTACGTCGGCGCCGAAGGTGATCAATGGATCGGCGCCGAGCCCCTGACCGATGAAGACGCCGAGCTGCTCGGCCGCCCGGCGCGCACGGTGTTTCTCAAGGCGTCGCGCACCACTTACGACCGGCGCGAGCGCTTCATGGAGTACGTCGAAAGTCTGCTCGACCCTGTGCATTTTCGTCTGCATCTGCAGTTTGGCGCGGCGAAATGACCGCGCACAGTCGCGCCCTCGGCGCCTTCTACGGCCTGGCGTTGGGCGATGCCCTGGGCATGCCGACCCAGTCCCTGAGCCGCGAACAAATCAGGGCTCGCTTCGGTGCCATCACCGGCCTGGAAGATGCCGACGCCGACCAACCCATCGCACCGAACATGCCCGCCGGCTCCATCACCGATGACACCGAGCAGGCGATCCTCGTCGGCGAGTTGCTGGTGGAAGGCCAGGGCACGATCGCGCCGAGCGTACTCGCGCAGCGCCTGATCGACTGGGAAGCGCGGATGCGCGCCAAGGGTTCCCAGGACCTGCTGGGCCCTTCGACCAAGCGCGCCATCGATATGATCCTCACCGGGCATACGCCTGAAGAATCCGGGCGCTACGGCACCACCAACGGCGCAGCGATGCGCATCACGCCGGTGGGGATTGCCGCCGATGTCCGCGACCCTGCTTCGTTCATCCAGGCGGTGATCCAGGCGTGCCAGGTCACTCACAACACCAGCCTGGGCATCTCAAGCGCTGCGGCGGTGGCGGCAGTGGTGTCGGCCGGGATCAACGGGGCGGACCTGGGCGAAGCGCTGAACGTCGGCACCCAGATCGCCCAGCAGGCCGAACGCCACGGGCACTGGGTGGCCGGCGGCCGTATTTCCACGCGCATCAGTTGGGCGCGGACCTTGAGCGTCGCCAGTGGCGACAAGGCGCTGTTCGCCGACCTGCTCTATGAGTTGATCGGCACCTCCGTCGCTTCCCAGGAATCGGTGGTGGTGTCGTTCGCCCTCGCGCAGCAAGTGGCGGTGGGCGCGATGAATGCCTTCGACGCCTTGTGCCTGGCCGCCAGCCTGGGCGGCGACACCGACACCATCGCCGCGATCCTCGGCGCGATGCTGGGGGCGTGCCTGGGGATGCAGTGCTGGCCTGCGGCGATGATCGAACAGGTCAAGCAGGTCAACGGGTTGGCGTTGCAGCCGTTGGTTGACGGGCTGCTCACCTTGCGCCAGATGCCACAGGCCGGCCCGCTCGCACATTGACCGCATCAAGATTGCGCTTTGCGAATTTGCCACAACCCTAACAATACCGGCACCAGGAGCACCCGCACATGAGTACGTCCACTTTCGGCCAAAGCGCCGGGCGCTTGGAAACACGCGGCATCGAACCGGTCCCCGAAGGCGAGTGCAACGGCCATCCACTGCAACTGTTCTGGGTGTGGTTCGCGGCCAACATCAGCATCCTGGGGTTGCCGCTGGGCGCCACCCTGGTTGCGTTTCGCGGCCTGGCCATCTGGCAGGCGATCATCGTCGCCATTCTCGGCGCCGCTGGCTCCTTCGCGGTGGTGGGTGTCATCTCGATTGCCGGGCGTCGTGGGCACGCGCCGAGCCTGACGCTGTCCCGCGCCATTTTCGGCGTGCGCGGCAATATCGGGCCGACGTTGGTGTCGCTGATGTCGCGCCTGGGTTGGGAAACCGTCAACACCACCACCGCCGCCTTCGTGTTGCTGTCGTTGTGTACGATCCTGTTCCAAACCCCGGTCGCGGCGAAAAGTGCGCCGCTGCTGACCCTGCTGTTCATCGCTATTTTCGTGCTGCTGACCCTGGCCGTTTCCGGCCTGGGCCACGCCACCTTGCTGGTGATCCAGAAGTGGGCGACCTACGTGTTCGGCGCCTTGAATCTCCTGGTCGGCGGCTTCCTCTGCGCCACCATCGACTGGAGCGCAGTGTTCAACGCCACCCCGGCGCCCTTGAGCGCGATGCTCATCGGTATCGGCACCATGGCCGCCGGCACCGGTATCGGCTGGGCCAACGCCGGCGCCGACATGTCGCGCTACCAGCACCGCAGCGTCAAGGCCGTGCGCCTGGTGGCATCCGCCGCGTTCGGCGCGGGCATTCCGTTGGTGCTGCTGATCACCCTCGGGGGCCTGCTGTCGGTGGGCAACAACGACCTGGCGTCGGCGACTGACCCGATCGTCGCGATCCGCGACATGCTGCCCACCTGGATGGCCGTGCCGTACTTGATCACGGCGTTTGGCGGGCTGTTGCTGTCCAATAACCTGTCGGTGTATTCGGCCGGTCTCACTACCTTGACCCTCGGCTTGAAGGTCAAGCGCGTGTACGCGGTGATCGTCGATATCGTGGCGATCTTCGCCGGCTCCATCTACTTCATGCTGATCGCCGACAGTTTCTACGGCCCGTTCATCACCTTCATCTCGTTACTGGCGGTGCCGATCACTGCGTGGGTGGGGATCTTCGTGGTCGACCTGATTCACCGTCATTACTACAGCCCCAAGGACCTGCTGGACGTCAGCCCAAGCAGCGCCTATTGGTACCACGGCGGGGTGGAATGGCGTGCGTTGGGTGCCTGGGCCGTGGCGATCGGGCTCGGGTTCAGTTTCACCACCATCGGCACCACCGCCGACAACATCTGGTTCGCCGGGCCGTTGTCCGATTCCTGGCTGGGCCACAACGGCCTGGGCTGGATCGTGACGTTCCTGGTGGCCGGCGGGATGTATGCGGCATTGGGCGGCGCCGCTGACCGGCGTCCGGTGTTCGTCGAGCGTGCCAATGCCTAGGTTGCTGCACACCGGCCAGGTCATCGTCGACCTGGTCATGGCCCTCGATCAATTGCCAGCGAGCGGCGGCGATGTGTTGGCGCAATCGGCCAGTTTCGAAGCCGGCGGCGGCTTTAATGTGATGGCGGCGGCGCGGCGCAACGGGCTGCCGGCGGTCTACCTGGGGCGCCATGGCACTGGGCGTTTCGGCGATCTGGCCCGCGCGGCGATGCAGGCCGAAGGCATCGACATGGCGCTGCCTGCCAGCCGCGGCAAGGACACCGGCCTGTGCGTGGCGCTGACAGAAGCCAGCACCGAGCGCACCTTCATCTCCCATCTGGGCGCCGAGGGTGAGCTGAGTGCCGAGGACTTGGCCAGCGTGGTGCCGCGTGCCGATGACTACGTGTACGTGAGTGGCTACAGCCTGCTCCTCGACGGCAAGGCCCAGCCGCTGATCGACTGGCTACTGGCGCTGCCACGGGCGATTGCGGTGGTCTTCGACCCTGGCCCGCTGGTCAAGGCGCCGGATTCGGCGTTGATGCGCGCGCTGCTGCCGCGTATCGACATCTGGACCAGCAACGGCCCCGAAGCCGTGGCGTTCACTGGCGCGGTGGATATTGCCAAGGCGCTGCTGGCGCTCAACCAGCACCTGCCCGCCGAAACGCTACGGGTGGTGCGCGATGGACCGAAGGGTTGCTGGGTCGGGCGGGCGAATGCGCTCGAGCATGTGCCCGGCTTCAAGGTGCAGGCGGTCGACAGCAATGGCGCGGGAGATGCGCACGCGGGCGTGTTTATCGCCGGTTTGGCCAACGGTTTGAACGCTCTCGACGCGGCGCGGCGCGCCAATGCGGCAGCCGCTTTGGCGGTGACGCGCTGGGGGCCGGCGACTTCTCCAGGCACCGCCGAAGTCGATGCGCTATTAGCCGACTAACCCCCTATTCGATGCATCAAGGCGCAGGCTGTTTCGGTGCGCCAGGGATATTCGAGTCGTCGCCCTTGTTGATATTCGGCTGATTGACACCTGGGCCCATTTTGCCGTTGCCGACGGCCGCCGGCGCCTGGCGCTGGGTGTCGTTGCCTTGGGTGCGCGGGTCGGCGCCGTTGTCGATGATCGCGCCGCCATTGGTGTCGAGGCCGGTGCCCATCGAGTCCTGGGATTCCTGGGTCGCCGAGCTCGGCGGAGTGTCGACCGGATCAGTCTTGCCGGTAGACGAGGACGCGGCGAAGGCGCTCAGCGAGGCAGCGGACAACAGCGCGGTGAAGGCGAGGGCGGCACACTTGGAATGCTTCATGAGGGTGTCTCCATTAGGATTAATGTCCTTACCCTTTATTGGTCAGCCCTCATTTGCTGTTCGTGCCTGGATGCCGACGAGCGGTCTCAGGACACCTGTAAGATTTTGTGTGCCGAGAGGTGGCGCGCTATCAGGCGTGCCACGGTGATCATCCAGTTCAGGGCGGCGATGGCCAGTACGCCCATCATCAATGTCGGCAGGCCGTAGTCGACGATGATCCTGCCCGCTAGCCAGGGAAACCCGAAGACGCCGACAAAATACGCCAGGCTGAACAGCAGCAACGCTTGGGACGTAGTGCCGGACGGCGATTCGTGGGCTACCAGCCCATTGATCACCGAATATGTCAGGCCGTACCCGACCCCCAACGTGGCAGCCGCCAGCAGGTAGCTGAGGTTACCGCTCACACCAAACGCAAACAGTGCAATCGACCCCAGCATGATCCCGGACAACACACACGCCGCCCGATAGGCATCACGCTTGACCACGAAGCCGGCGATCAACAGGCGGCTGGTGATCGCGGCACTCAGGAACCCCGCGAAGAACAGCGAATAGTCCAACCCATGCGCGGCCGCGTAGCTGGTCTGGAACGATGACAGCCCGCCAAACACGCAACCGCCCAGACCGACCATCAAGATGGCGAACGCCGCCTTGGAAGACAGTACCCGGCGGATGGCGGCCAGGGAAATCCTCGACGTCGGTGCATTCGCGTGACGCTTGAGTTGTGCGCCCAATCGCCAGAACAGCACCACCCCGGCCAGGCTGGCCACCCCAGCGATATAGAAGGCGGTCGTCAGGGGCAGGTCCAGCGCACTGGTGGCTCGTCCGAGCAGAGGCCCGGCACCGATCCCACTCAACATACTGCCCGACAGCAGCGCAAAGTACTTGGCCCGCAGCCTGGGCTCAACCAGCAAGGTCACGATGATCGGGCCCAGTGTATAGAACACGCCCCAGCCCAATCCGAGGGCCAGCCCGAACAGCATCAAGCCTTGGCCAAACCCCGGCGTCAGGGCAAAACCGAGGCAGGCCACCACCAGCAACACGCCCATCCCCGCAATCGCTCGTGCCGCGCCCAACGCGTCGGCCATATGCCCGGAGAGCACTACCGCGACGAAGGTACTGAGCATCGCCGTGGAAATCACGCTGCCGGCGTCATGCTCATTCCCACCGCGCGAATGAATCAGCAACGACAGCAGAAACGTCGAGCCGTAGGACAACGACAACAGGAAGCTGGCAAGGCAAAACAGGGCGAATAATTTTCCGCCCACCGGGGCTGTGGAGTTCATGAGCACGCCTTGGAATCATTGGAGTTATGGCGACTTTCTACCATGCACGTCCGGGCGGATTGTTCTGTAGTTGGTGGCGCTTGCATTAGCCCGCAACGGAGTAAGTCGCTTTGGCGATCCCGAAATTGCACTGCAATCTGTCATCAATCCGTCTTAGTATGTGGCCTTTGAATTTACCCAAGGCGCGCCCATGACCATCGAGATTCGCCCCGCCGTGCCCAGCGATGCTGCTCAGATCCTGACTTTCATTACCGAGCTTGCCGAGTTTGAGAGGGCTCGTCATGAAGTGATCGCCAGTGTGGTGGACATCGAGCGCAGCCTGTTCAGCGAGGGCGCGACTGCCCATGGGCTGATTTGCCTGCGCGACGGATTGCCGATCGGGTTCGCGGTATTCTTTTTCAGCTATTCCACGTGGCTGGGCAGCAACTGCCTGTACCTCGAAGACCTCTACATCAACCCCGAGCAACGCGGCGGCGGCGCTGGCAAGAAGTTACTGCGCCACCTGGCGAAGATCGCCTGCGACAACGGCTGCGGGCGTTTCGAGTGGAGCGTGCTGGATTGGAACGAGCCGGCGATTGCCTTCTACAAATCCATCGGCGCCCAGCCCCAGGAAGAGTGGGTGCGCTACCGCATGGAAGGCGAAGCACTGCGGGATTTCGCCCAGGGCTGATGAAAACCCCGATGAAAACCGGCATCCCGACGCCGGTTTTTTTACGCGATCTCTCACTATGTGGGATGTAAATTTATATATTGAGATATTTAAAGGTCTGGGTTTATAGTCGGCTGCATCAGCACTCACTACCAAAAATAAAACAGGTGAAGCGATGCAGGCACACCCTCTGTCACTCCCCGCCGTGCCCGAACCCACCTATGGCGAGCGGCTGAAGCACAAGGTGGTGATCATCACCGGCGCCGCCCAAGGCATTGGCGAGGCGATCGTTGCCTGCTTCCAGGCCCAGCAGGCACGGTTGGTGATCGCCGATATCCAGGCCGAAAAGGTCGAGCAAGTCGCCGTTCACTGGCGCGAACGCGGCGCCGAGATCTACGCGCAGCCGGTCGACATCACGTCCCAGGCGCAATGGCAGGCGCTGGTCAATTTGGCCATCGAGCGCTTCGGCCGCGTCGATGTGCTGGTCAACTGCGCCGGGGTCAATGTGTTCCGCGACCCGTTGCAGATGACCGACGAGGACTGGCGACGCTGCTTCGCCATCGACCTCGACGGTGCCTGGTACGGCTGCCGCACGGTGTTGCCGCACATGATCGAGCAGGGCATCGGCAACATCATCAACATCGCCTCGAGCCATTCCAGCCACATCATTCCCGGCTGTTTTCCCTACCCGGTCGCCAAACACGGCCTGCTCGGCCTGACCCGCGCCCTCGGCATCGAATACGCGTCCAAGGGTATCCGCGTGAATGCCATCGCGCCGGGCTATATCGAAACCCAGCTCAACGTCGACTACTGGAACGGTTTCCCCGACCCCCAGGCCGAGCGCCAGCGCGCGTTCGACCTGCACCCGCCCAAGCGCATCGGCCAGCCTGTTGAGGTGGCGATGACCGCGCTGTTTCTGGCCACCGATGAGGCGCCCTTTATCAACGCCACCTGCCTGATGATCGATGGCGGGCGGTCAGTGATGTACCACGACTAGAACTTGTCACTCTCCAATAACAACAAGAGGTGCCGTTCATGAAAAAAGCCCTACGCGTACTCACCGCCGCTATCGCGTTAAGCGGCCTCAGCAGTCTGGCCGTTGCCGAAGAAGTGAAGATCGGCTTTTTGGTCAAACAAGCCGAAGAACCCTGGTTCCAGACCGAATGGGCCTTCGCCGAAAAAGCCGGCAAGGAACATGGTTTCACCGTGATCAAGATCGCCGTGCCCGACGGCGAGAAAACCCTCTCGGCCATCGACAGCCTGGCCGCTAACGGCGCCAAGGGGTTTGTGATCTGCCCGCCGGACGTGTCCCTCGGCCCGGCCATCGTCGCCAAGGCCAAAGCCAACGGCTTGAAAGTGATCGCGGTGGATGATCGTTTCGTCGACGCCAAGGGCAATTTCATGGAGGACGTGCCGTACCTGGGCATGGCCGCTTTTGAAGTCGGCCAGAAACAAGGCGCGGCGATGGCCGCCGAGGCGAAAAAACGCGGTTGGGACTGGAAAGACACCTACGCGGTGATCACCACTTTCAACGAACTCGACACCGGTAAAAAGCGCACCGACGGCTCGATCAAATCCCTCGAAGAAGCGGGCATTCCCAAGGACCACATCCTCACTGCCGCGCTCAAGACCCTCGACGTGCCCGGCAGCATGGACGCCACCAACTCGGCCCTGGTCAAGCTGCCCAGCGGCGCGAAAAACCTGATCATCGGCGGCATGAACGACAACACCGTGCTCGGCGGCGTGCGCGCCACCGAAAGCGCCGGGTTTGCCGCCGCGAATGTGATCGGCATCGGCATCAATGGCACCGACGCCATCGGCGAATTGAAGAAAGCCAACAGCGGCTTCTTCGGCTCGATGCTGCCAAGCCCGCACATCGAGGGCTACAACACCGCGCTGATGATGTACGAGTGGGTCACCAAAGGCACGCAGCCGCCGAAATACACGGCCATGGACGAAGTGACGCTGATCACTCGCGCCAACTTCCAGGAAGAACTGACCAAGATCGGGCTGTGGAAATGACCGGCGCGGCCTTGCGTTTCAATGGCATCGGCAAGGAGTTTCCCGGTGTGAAAGCCCTGGCGCAGATCAGCTTTGAAGCGCGGCCGCACTCGGTTCACGCGCTGATGGGCGAGAACGGCGCGGGCAAGTCGACGCTGCTGAAGATCCTTGGCGGCGCCTACATCCCGAGCAGCGGCAGTGTGCAGATCGGCGCGCAGACCATGGCCTTCAAATGCGCGGCCGACAGCATTGCCAGCGGCGTCGCGGTGATCCACCAAGAGTTGCATCTGGTGCCGGAAATGAGCGTCGCCGAAAACCTGTTCCTCGGGCATTTGCCGGCGCGCTTCGGCGTGGTCAACCGCCGGCGGCTGCGCGAGCAGGCGCTGGCCTGCCTCAAGGGCCTGGCCGATGAAATCGACCCGCAGGAGAAGCTCGGGCGGCTGTCCCTGGGCCAGCGCCAACTGGTGGAAATCGCCAAGGCGCTGTCCCGTGGCGCGCATGTGATCGCTTTCGATGAACCGACCAGCAGCCTGTCGGCCCGCGAGATCGACCGGCTGATGGCGATCATCACGCGCCTGCGCGACGAGGGCAAAGTGGTGCTGTACGTGTCCCACCGCATGGAAGAAGTGTTCCGCATCTGCGACGCGGTGACGGTGTTCAAGGACGGCCGCTACGTGCGCACCTTCGACGACATGAGCGCGCTGAGCCACGACCAGTTGGTCACCTGCATGGTCGGCCGCGATATCCAGGACATCTACGACTATCGCCCGCGCGCGCACGGCGACGTGGCGCTCAAGGTCGACGGTTTGCTCGGCCCTGGCCTGCGCGAGCCGATCAGTTTTGACGTGCGCAAGGGCGAGATCCTCGGCCTGTTCGGCTTGGTCGGCGCCGGGCGTACCGAGCTGTTTCGCCTGCTCAGCGGCTTGCAGCGCGCCACGGCGGGGCAGTTGGAACTGTGCGGCGAAAGCCTGAACCTGCGTTCACCCCGCGACGCCATCGCCGCCGGCGTACTGCTGTGCCCGGAGGACCGCAAGAAGGAAGGCATCATCCCGCTGTCCAGCGTGGCCGAGAACATCAACATCAGCGCGCGCGGTGCCCATTCCCGGTTTGGCTGGCTGCTGCGCGAGGGCTGGGAGCAGGGCAACGCCGGCCGGCAAATCAGCGCGATGAAGGTCAAGACCCCAAGCGCCGAGCAAAAGATCATGTACCTGTCCGGCGGCAATCAGCAGAAGGCCATTCTCGGCCGCTGGCTGTCGATGCCGATGAAGGTGCTGCTGCTGGACGAGCCGACGCGGGGCATCGACATCGGCGCCAAGTCGGAGATCTACCAGATCATCCATGACCTGGCGGCCAGTGGTATCGCGGTGATTGTGGTGTCCAGCGACCTGATGGAGGTGATGGGGATTTCTGACCGCATTCTGGTGCTGTGCGAAGGCGCCCTGACCGGTGAATTGAGCCGCGAACAAGCGGATGAAGCACGGCTGCTGCAACTGGCACTCCCGCGGATGCGGGCTTGAAGAATTCGAGGGCACAGGTATGTCTCAGGTAAAAACTGCAAAAGGCTTCTGGCCGGGTTTCAACCAGCGCAAGTTTCTCGATGACTGGGTGATGCTGCTCGCCGCGTTGGGCATCTTTGTGCTCAGCGCACTGTTTATCGATAACTTTCTCTCGCCGCTGAACATGCGCGGCCTGGGCCTGGCGATTTCCACGGTGGGCATTGCGGCCTGCACCATGCTGTTCTGCCTGGCCTCGGGGCACTTCGACTTGTCGGTGGGCTCGGTGATCGCCTGCGCCGGCGTGGTGGCCGGGATCGTGATTCGTGACACCGACAGTGTGCTGCTCGGCGTGTCGGCGGCCTTGGCCATGGGCCTGGTGGTGGGGCTGATCAACGGCATCGTCATCGCCAAGCTGCGCATCAATGCGTTGATCGCCACCTTGGCGACCATGCAGATCGTGCGCGGCCTGGCCTACATCTTCTCCAACGGCAAGGCGGTCGGCGTGATGGACGAGCGCTTCTTCGTGCTCGGCAACGGCCAACTGCTGGGCGTGCCGGTGCCGATCATCATTACCGTGCTGTGCTTTGTGTTCTTCGGCTGGCTGCTCAACTACACCACCTACGGGCGCAACACCATGGCCATCGGCGGCAACCAGGAAGCGGCATTGCTCGCCGGGGTGAATGTCGACCGCACCAAGATCATCATCTTTGCCGTACACGGGTTGATCGGCGCATTGGCCGGGGTGATCCTCGCGTCACGCATGACTTCCGGCCAGCCGATGATCGGCCAGGGCTTTGAGCTGACGGTGATTTCCGCCTGCGTGCTAGGCGGGGTGTCGCTCAGCGGCGGCATCGGCATGATCCGCCATGTGATCGCCGGGGTGCTGATTCTGGCGATCATCGAGAACGCGATGAACCTGAAGAACATCGACACCTTCTATCAGTACGTGATCCGCGGCTCGATCCTGTTGCTGGCGGTCATCATCGACCGCATGAAGCAGCGCTGAATGCATGCCATGTGAAGATCCCACATTTGGATCTCAACTGTATTGAGGTTCGGTATTTGCCATAATGCCGCTCGTTTTCGTACCACCACATAGGCCCGATATGCAGGAAACCGCCCACACCCCCGTCAAAGACGCCGCTCCCACCGGCACCCAGACCTTGCTGCGTGGCTTGGGCGTGGTGCAGGCGGTGGCGGCCGGTGCGCGGGATCTGAAAGAGATCGCCCGGCGCATCGGCACCACCCGCAGCACCACGCACCGCCTGGCCAGTTGCCTGGTGGAGGAGCGCTACCTGCGCGTGGTGCCGCAAGTCGGCTACCTGCTGGGGCCGAAGCTGATCGAGCTGGGGTTTCAGGCGCGCGAAGAGTTGCCGTTGGTGACCCTGGCGGTGCCATATCTGGACGAGTTGTCGGCGCTGACCGGCGACACCATCCACCTGGCGATTCGTGAAGACGACGACGTGCTCTATCTGCACAAGAACCCCGGTCGCAACGGTCCGGAAATGCGCTCGCGGGTCGGCCATCGCATGCCGCTGGCGCGGACTGGTATCGGCAAGGCGTTGCTGTTGGATGACAGCGTCGAAGAGTGGCAGCGCCTGTACGAAGTCAGCCATCCGACGGCAGGGAAAAACCTGCAGTGGCCGCAACACCCGGAGCAATCCTGGGCGCAATTCGAGCAGCGCATGCGTGAGTATGTGGTGGGCGGTTATGCGTTCGACCTGGAAGACAACGAGCCGTCGATCCGCTGCGTGGCGGCACCGGTGCGCGATGCCAGCCGGCGAATCGTCGCCGGCATCAGCATCGCCAGTACCGTGCCCTACATGCCGCTGGAGAAAATGGCCGAGCTGATTCCCGTGATCAAACAGGTCGCGGCGCGGCTATCTGCGCAGTTGGGCGCGAAGGCCTGATCAGGCCTTCAAGGTCGCCATGTCGATGACAAAGCGGTACTTCACATCGCCGGCGATCATGCGCGTGAAAGCCTCGTTGATCTGGCGGATGTCGAGCATTTCGATGTCGCAGGTGATGCCATGCTCGGCGCAGAAATCCAGGACTTCCTGGGTTTCGGCGATGCCGCCAATCAGCGAACCGGCCAGCATTTTACGGCCGAGCACCAGCTTGGCGGCGTTGACGGGCGGGTCTACCGGCTCGATTAGACCGACCAAGATATGCACGCCGTCAAAGCGCAGCACATCGAGGTAGGGGTTCAGGTCGTGCTGCACCGGGATGGTGTCCAGCAGGAAGTCGAAGTGCCCGGCGGCGGCTTTCATTTGCGCGGCGTCGGTGGACACGATCACATGATCCGCGCCCTGGCGCCGGCCTTCCTCGGCCTTGCTCGCAGAACGGGTGAACAGCGTGACTTCGGCGCCCATGGCCTTGGCGAACTTGATGCCCATATGCCCCAGGCCGCCCATGCCGAGAATCCCGACTTTATCGCCGGCCTTCACACCGTAGTGCTTGAGCGGCGAGTAGGTGGTGACGCCTGCACAGAGGATCGGTGCGGCGCTGGCCAGATCGAGCTTGGCCGGGATCTTCACCACAAAGTGTTCGCTGACCACGATGCTGTCGGAGTAGCCGCCCATGGTGTTGCTGCCATCCACCCGGTCCGGGGTGGCGTAGGTCATGGTCGGGCCTTCGAGGCAGTATTGCTCCAGGTTCGATTGGCAGGCGGCGCAGTGGCGGCACGAGTCGACCATGCAGCCGACGCCGACCAGGTCGCCGACTTTATGCGCGGTGACGTTGGCGCCGACGGCGCTGACTTTGCCGACAATCTCATGGCCCGGCATCAGCGGGTACACGGCGATGCCCCATTCGTTGCGGGCCTGGTGGATGTCGGAATGGCAGACGCCGCAGTACAGAATTTCGATCGCCACGTCATCGGCGCGCGGGCTGCGGCGTTCAAACGACAGGGGGGCGAGGGGAGTGGTGGCCGACTGGGCGGCATAACCGATAGCGGTGTACATGGGCAAACCTCGCAAAAGCAGTGACAAGTGAGGTGGGCCATTTTCCGCGCCGACCCCGCAGGCGACCATGGCGATTGCTCCGAGTCTCATGCCTATTCGTCCGGGAGTGCCTCTGGTTTGGATGCACGGGGCGCTCGACCTGCGATGATGCTCTCATCCCTTATTAGCGAAGTTTTTTGCCATGTTGTTGACCCGCCATCTCGACGCCAACGCCACCCTGGTTTCCTTGATCGAGAGGCTGACGCCCCGCGACGGTTTCTCCCCGACCCACCTGCCGGGTGTGCAAGTGTTGCGCGCCAGTTGCGACGTCGCGCGCGGGCCGCAGATCTATGAGCCGAGCCTGATGTTCGTCGCCCAAGGCAGCAAAGTCGCGTACCTGGGCCCGCGTACCCTGGAGTACGGCGCGGGGCACTACCTGATCCAGGCGATGCCGGTGCCGTTCGAATGCGAGACGTTCGCCCGGGCGCCCGGCGCACCGCTGTTGGGGGTAACGGTGGGGATTGATCGGGTGGTGCTGGGCGAATTGGTGATGGCCATGGGCATGCAGGCCGGGCCGCCGCCGACCGCGCAGACCTTGGAGTCGATGAGTTCGGTGGTATTGGATGACGCCATGCGTGGCTGCGTCGAGCGGCTGTTGCAATGCCTGCACGATCCGCTGGAAAGCCGGATCATGGGCCCGGCGCGGGTGCGTGAATTGTTGTTCACCGCGTTGCGTGGGCCCCAGGCGGATGTGTTGCGCGCGTTGGTGGAACAGCAGGGGCAGTTTTCACGAATCGCCACCTCGTTGAATCACCTGCACGCCCATTACGCCGAGCCGCTGAATATCGAGACGTTGGCAGGTTATGCGCACATGAGTGCGTCGACCTTTCATGAACACTTCAAGCGCTGCACTTTGTTGTCGCCGGTGCAGTATCTGAAGCGTTTGCGGTTGCTCAAGGCGCAGCAGTTGTTGCTGGTGGAAGGCATGGGCGTGGCGCAGGCGGCGCATAGCGTGGGGTATCAGAGTACGTCGCAGTTCAGTCGCGAATATAAGCGCTACTTTGAGCGCAATCCCGGCGAAGAGCGCGCGGCCTGATTCTCCCTGGCTCAACGGGATTAAAAATGTGGGAGGGGGCTTGCCCCCGATAGCGGTGGAACAGTCAGCACATCTATGGCTGAACCACCGTCATCGGGGGCAAGCCCCCTCCCACATTGAGTTGATGCCAGCCACAAAAAAGGCTCCCGATCTGGGAGCCTCCTGGGTCATGCAACCCTCTTACATATTCGGGTAAGTCGGCCCGCCCGCGCCTTCCGGCGTCACCCAGGTGATGTTCTGCGAAGGGTCCTTGATGTCACAGGTCTTGCAGTGTACGCAGTTCTGGGCGTTGATCTGGAAGCGCTTCTCGCCGTCTTCCTTGGTCACCACTTCATACACGCCGGCCGGGCAATAGCGCTGCGCCGGTTCATCGTAGAGCGGCAGGTTGGTGCCGATCGGGATGCTCGGGTCTTTGAGTTTCAAGTGGCACGGCTGTTCTTCTTCGTGGTTGGTGCCGGAGATGAACACCGAGCTCAGTTTGTCAAAGCTCAGCTTGCCGTCGGGTTTGGGGTAGTCGATCTTCTGGCAGTCCTTGGCCAGCTTGAGGCAGGCATAGTCCGGCTTGGTGTCGTGCAGGGTCAACGGCATCTTGCCGCCGAGGATATTTTGGTCGAACCAGTTGAAGCCAGCACCGATGATCGGGCCGAACTTGTGCATCGCCGGGCCGAAGTTACGCGTGGCAAACAGTTCTTCGTAGAGCCAGCTTGCCTTGAAACTGTCAACGTAGTTGGTCAGCTCGTCGCCGCCTTCGGCGTCCGCCAGCAGGCGCTCGGCCACGGCTTCGGCGGCGAGCATGCCGGATTTCATCGCGGTGTGGCTGCCCTTGATCTTGGCCACGTTCATGGTGCCCAGGTCACAGCCGATCAATGCGCCGCCCTTGAACACCATCTTCGGCAACGAGTTGATGCCGCCCTTGGCCAGCGCGCGGGCGCCGTAGCTGATGCGCTTGCCGCCTTCCAGGTACTGCGCCAGCACCGGGTGATGCTTGAGGCGCTGAAACTCATCGAACGGTGACAGGAAGGTGTTGCTGTAGGACAAGTCGACGATCAGGCCGACGACCACCTGGTTGTTTTCCAAGTGATAGAGGAACGAGCCACCGGTGTTCTCGTTGCTCATGATATCCAGCGGCCAGCCGGCGGTGTGGACCACCAGGCCTGGTTGGTGCTTGGCTGGGTCGATTTCCCAGATTTCCTTCAGGCCGATGCCGTAATGCTGGGCGTCGGCGTCGCTGTCCAGCTTGAAGCGCTGGATCAGTTGCTTGCCGATATGGCCACGGCAGCCTTCGGCGAACAGCGTGTACTTGCCACGCAGTTCCATGCCGGGGGTGTACAGGCCTTCTTTCGGGTTGCCTTCGCGGTCGACGCCGAGGTCGCCGGTGATGATCCCGCGCACCACGCCGTTTTCGTCGAACAGCGCTTCCTGGGCGGCGAAGCCTGGGTAGATTTCCACGCCCAGGTTCTCGGCCTGCTGGGCCAGCCAGCGGCACAGGTTGCCCAGGGAGATAATGTAGTTGCCTTCGTTGTGCATGGTCTTGGGCACAAAGAAGTCAGGCACCTTGGTGGCGGTGTTGCTGCTGCGCAGTACATAGATGTCATCGCGCACCACGGGGGTGTTGAGCGGAGCGCCGAGTTCTTTCCAGTCCGGGAACAGTTCGTTCAGGGCGCGTGGTTCGAACACGGCACCGGAAAGGATATGTGCGCCGACCTCGGAGCCTTTCTCGACCACGCAGACGCTGATTTCCTTACCGGCTTCGGCGGCCTTCTGCTTCAGTCGGCAGGCGGCAGACAGGCCCGCCGGGCCAGCGCCGACGATGACCACGTCGAATTCCATGTATTCGCGTTCCACAGGCTATCTCCTACTCAGGCTCACAGGCTTTTTTTCTAATGGGTGGAGGTTGGGTGTCGTCACCGTCATCGCTGCGCTCACTGGGCAGGCGGATGACCACCTTTCTCTCTAGGTGGCGCATTATATCTACACCACTCTCAGCGTCCAATACAAACGTTTGTTTGAATTGCTTGGAAGCTAGGTAAATCAAAGCAACGGGGCTTATGACTGGCCATTTTGCCGTATTGACCAGAATAGGCGTTCCGGTCAATATACGGTCGGTTTTGCGCTAGCCGTAGGCTGACTGTAGGTTTCAAGAGCACCTTTAAAGACAGGCGAAGGCGAAAAAGGCTGGCGCGTGCCCAATGCTGGCGCGCAGTTTACACGTCGCGATCATGAATGACCTCCCAGTCACCTCTGACGAACGGTCATCACTCTCTATCGCTGCGTCACTTGCCGAAGGTTTTGAAGGTGCCCTTGTGTGCCGATGAGCATCAACCGCCAGGTTCGCCTAGGCGACTTTCTTTTCACCGGAGAGTAACGAGGAATCCATGAAGGTTCTTGTAGCTGTCAAACGCGTTGTCGATTACAACGTGAAAGTTCGCGTCAAGGCGGACAATTCCGGCGTCGACCTCGCTAACGTCAAGATGTCGATGAACCCTTTCTGCGAAATCGCCGTGGAAGAAGCTGTACGCCTGAAAGAGAAAGGCGTGGTGACTGAAATCGTCGTGGTTTCCATCGGCCCGACCACTGCTCAAGAGCAGCTGCGTACCGCCCTGGCACTGGGCGCTGATCGCGCCATCCTGGTTGAGTCGGCTGAAGAACTGACCTCCCTGGCCGTTGCCAAGTTGCTCAAAGCCGTTGTCGACAAGGAACAGCCATCGCTGGTGATCCTCGGCAAACAGGCCATCGACAGCGACAACAACCAGACTGGCCAGATGCTGGCTGCACTGACCGGTTACGGCCAGGGCACCTTCGCCTCGAAAGTCGAAGTGAGCGGCGACAGCGTTGCCGTGACCCGCGAAATCGACGGCGGCGCGCAAACAGTTTCGCTGAAACTGCCGGCCATCATCACCACCGACCTGCGTTTGAACGAGCCGCGCTACGCGTCCCTGCCAAACATCATGAAAGCCAAGAAGAAGCCTCTCGAAGTGCTGACTCCGGACGCTTTGGGCGTTTCCACCGCCTCTACCAACAAGACCGTCAAAGTTGAAGCGCCGGCTGCACGCAGCGCGGGCATCAAGGTCAAGTCGGTGGCTGAACTGGTTGAGAAACTGAAAAACGAAGCGAAGGTAATCTAATCATGACTATCTTGGTAATCGCAGAACACGACAACAAGGTACTGGCTCCGGCCACCCTGAACACCGTGGCTGCCGCTGCGAAAATCGGTGGCGACATCCACGTGCTGGTTGTCGGTCAGGGCGCTGGCGCCGTGGCCGAAGTCGCAGCGAAAATCGCTGGCGTGAGCAAAGTACTGCTGGCCGACAACGCCGCTTACGCTCACCAACTGCCGGAAAACGTCGCGCCGCTGGTAGCAGAGCTGGGTGCTGGCTACAGCCACATCCTGGCTGCCGCGACCTCCAACGGCAAAAACATCCTGCCGCGCGTTGCTGCGCAACTGGACGTTGACCAGATCTCCGAGATCATCTCGGTCGAAAGCGCCGACACCTTCAAGCGCCCGATCTACGCCGGTAACGCCATTGCCACTGTGCAATCGAGCGCTGCGGTCAAGGTCATCACCGTGCGTGCCACCGGTTTCGACCCGGTTGCAGCCGAAGGTGGTTCGGCTGCCGTTGAAGCCGTCTCCGCTGCCCACGACGCTGGCCTTTCCAGCTTTGTTGGCGAAGAGCTGGCCAAGTCGGATCGTCCTGAGCTGACCGCTGCCAAGATCGTCGTTTCGGGCGGGCGTGGCATGCAGAACGGTGACAACTTCAAGCACCTGTACGCCCTGGCCGACAAGCTGGGCGCTGCGGTCGGCGCTTCCCGCGCGGCCGTCGACGCCGGTTTCGTGCCCAACGACATGCAGGTCGGCCAGACCGGCAAGATCGTTGCGCCACAGCTGTACATCGCGGTCGGTATCTCCGGCGCGATCCAGCATTTGGCCGGCATGAAAGACTCCAAGGTGATCGTGGCGATCAACAAGGATGAAGAAGCACCGATCTTCCAGGTGGCTGATTACGGCCTGGTGGCGGACTTGTTCGAAGCCGTACCTGAGTTGGAGAAGCTGGTCTAATCCAGTCGCTTCACTTATAAAGAGCCCGGTCTTGTGACCGGGCTTTTTATTTATCGGAGCACCTCGCCATGGAATTGCGCCCCTGGGCCGTACTGCTGGGTTTCACACTGTTGCTGCCGACCTTGTCGCTGGCCGCCGGCAAATGCGAGCGCCTGGTGGTCACCGGCAGCCCGGATGCTCCGCCTCTGCTCTGGCGCGACCCCCAGGACCCCACGCACCTGATCGGCGCCACCGCCGACATGCTGCAGCAAGTGGCCCAGGACCTTGGGCTGAAAATCGACCTGCTTTACGGCGGCAAGCGCTCCCAGGCCTTGGATGAAGTGCGCAGCGGGCGCATGGATCTGCTGGCCGATGCGCCGTTGAATCTCGGCGAGCTGGAAACCCTCGACTACATCCACCCGGCGCTGGTGCAGATCGACTATCTGGTCTGGACCCGCAAGGATTCGGCGCTGGCCTATACCACGGCCACTGACCTGCACGGCCACAAGGGCGCGGTGTCCGAACGGGCGCGGTTGAGCCACGACTTTGAAACCTTCGCCGCCCAGCAATTGACTCTGCAACGCCTGCCTGCCTTGACTCCTGCGTTCCAGAAATTGCTGCTGGGGGAAGTGGATTACGTACTTGCCGGGCGTTACTCCGGCATGGCCATGGCCGAGACCTTGGGCATGAGCAAAGACCTGATTGCCCACGACATACCCGTCGATCAGCCTGGCCTGTACCTGGCGATTTCCCACAACTCCGCGTGCAATGATCCATGGCTGCGCGGACAGCTGGCGAAAAAGATGACAGAATTGTCCGGGTCTGGTGTGGCGCAAGCTGCGCTGCAGCGCAATCTAGAGCGCTGGAAAGCGCAATTGCAACAACCTGTCGGCACCCCAACAAAGTAGGGATTTTCAGTGACTTTTCGACCTCTTTTAGCGGCCCTCGCCGTCGTTGCTCTGGCGGGATGTGCAGCCGATCCTGCGCCGAATGAACAAATACGCCTCACCCAGCAAGCCTTGGAACAAGCCAATGCCGTGGGTGCCAACCCCGATGAATCGCCTGAGCTGAAACTGGCCGAAGGCAAACTCACCCAGGCCCAGGCCGACATGGCCGACCGGTCCTACAAGGACGCGCGCATGCAGGCCGAACAGGCCGAACTGGATGCACGTCTCGCCGAAGCCCAAGTGTTGACCCGCAAGAGCCAGGAACAACTGAACGTGCTCAATACCCGTATCACCCGCCTGCGTAAGCAATTGCAGTTGGGAGAAGCCCAATGAGCCCGATGATCCGTGGTTTGAGTTGTATCGTGCTGCTGGGCAGCGCGGCCCTGGGCGGTTGCGCCAGCCATCCGAATGGCGAGCAGGCCCTGCAACAGGCGGGCAGCGACTTCCAGAAGGTCAAGGAAGACGCCAATGTGCTGCGCTTCGCGCCCAAGGACGTGATCCGCGCCGGAGAGTCCCTGGCCCGTGCCGATCGCTTGTCCAGCTACTGGGGCAGCGGCGCCGACGTGGTGCATTACGCCTACCTCAGCCGGCGCTACAGCGCGATCGCCCGCGAACACACCGAGCAGGCACTCAACCAGGAACACGGTGCCAAACTCGAACTGGAACGCCAGCGACTGCAACTGGCCCTGCGTGAAAGCAAGCTGATCAGCGTGCAGCAGCAAGGCAAATGGCTCGAAGAACAGATCGCCAGCCTGGCCACCACCCAGACCGATCGCGGCTTGGTGATGACCCTGGGCGACGTGTTGTTCGACACCGGCGAAGCCGAATTGAAAAACTCGGCCAACCGCACCGTGCTGAAAATCGTCCAGTTCCTGCAACTGAACCCCAAACGCATAGTGCGTATCGAGGGTTACACCGACAGCACCGGCGGCGAGCAGGAAAACCTCCAACTGTCCCGCGACCGCGCGCAATCGGTGGCCGATGTGCTGGTGGACCTGGGGATCGACGAAAAACGCATCCAGGTCGAAGGCTATGGCGACCAGTACCCCGTGGAGGCCAACGCCTCCGAGCGCGGCCGTGCGCAGAACCGGCGGGTAGAGATCGTGTTCTCTGACGCAAAAGGCCAACTCGGCGCGGCCCGCTAGGAGCCTGGCGCAAGCAAAATGTGGGAGGTGGCTTGCTCCCACATTTTTTTGGATGTACCCGAAACGCCGCAGGCCACCCTTACAGTTTTTTCTATCACTGCCGCCCGCGCTCGACTATTGTGGCAACTGTCCCCGTACACTTCTAAACTGTGCCGGTATGTTTCACACAAAAATAAAATACCCGTGAAATCGAGTGCTGCGTCATGACCAATCTGTTGCTTTACCAACGTATCGCCCAGCAACTGGCTGAGGATATCCGGCGCGGTGTCTATCAACCGGGCGAACGCGTGCCCTCGGTGCGCAAGATGAGCTCCCAGCTCAACGTCAGCCATGCCACGGTGTTGCAGGCCTACGCCAATCTGGAAGATCAGGGCTTGATTCGTGCGCGGCCACAGTCCGGGTATTACGTACACCAGACACCGGCGCTGACGGCACCGACGCCGGATATCGCCCGGGTCGAGCGCCCAGGGTTGGTGACCCGCAGCAGCATCATTCAGCAAGTGTTGGTGGAGTCGCGTCGTGAAGGCGTATTCCCACTGGGCGCGGCCGTGCCGAGTGTGGATTACTTGCCGGTACGTGCACTGCACCAGCAGTTGGCCAAGGTCACGCGCTTCCAGAGCCCACGGGCGTTCAGCTACATGTTCAGCCCCGGCTTCGAGCCGTTGCGCCGCCAGGTGGCGATCCGCATGCGCGATGCCGGCGTGGTGGTGGACCCTTCCGAAGTGGTGATCACCCACGGCTGCGTTGATGCGTTGCAGATGTCGCTGCGGGTGCTGACGCGGCCGGGCGACCTGATCGCCGCCGAGTCACCCACCTATTACGGCTTACTGCAGTTGGCGGACCTGTTGGGCCTCAAGGTCATAGAGATCCCCAGTGACCCCGCCACCGGCATGAGCCTCGAAGCCCTGCAATTGGCCGCCAATCAGTGGTCGATCAAGGCCCTGGTGCTGACCACGCGCCTGAGCAACCCTTTGGGTGGCACCATGCCCGAGGAACGGCAGAAACAATTGCTGCGCCTGGCGTCGGATTTCGATATCCAGATCGTCGAAGACGACATCTACGGCGAACTGATGTTCGAGCTGGGTCGCACCAAAGCCCTGAAAGCCTACGATCGCCTTGATCGCGTGATTTATTGCTCGAGCTTTTCCAAAACCTTGTCACCCGGCGTGCGCATTGGCTGGATGATTGCCGGTAAGTATCAGCAGGAAATCCAGCGCTTGCAGATGTTCAGCACGCATTCGGCGTGCAGCGTCACCCAAATGGGCGTCGCCGCGTACCTGGAGAACGGCGGTTACGATCGGCACCTGCGTTACATCCGCCAGGAATATCGCAAGAACCTCAGTGCTTTCCAACTGGCGGTTCAGCAGTATTTCCCCGAAGGCACCCAGATGACCCGTCCGACCGGCGGTTTTATCCTGTGGGTCAGTTTGCCGGGGCGGGTCAATACCCAGGAACTGCATGTGCGTGCATTGCAACAGGGCATCAGCATCGCACCGGGGTTGATCTTCAGTAATACGGAACAGTTCAACCACTGTATTCGTCTTAACTGCGGCACGCCGTGGAACCGCGAAGCAGAGCGGGCGCTGATGACCTTGGGGATGCTCGCCAGTCAGTTATGCCAGGAGACCGCTGTCGGTTTTTGAGGTTCGCCAAGCAGACAACGCGGATAGCTGGCTGATCACCGCGCTTGTCATGCTGCCCTCAACAAGCGAGCATATGGCCCTCTGCCGTTAATGCTGTTGGCAATATGACTTCTATTTTTCGCGCTGTTTTAGTGATTAGCCTGTTCGGCCTGAGTAATGTCGGCGCCACGCTGGCCGCAACGCCTGTGGTCAACCCAGCCCCCGCCGCGAGCACCGAGCAGAAAACGCCCGCAAAAAAAACGACCCCGGCCAAAAAAGCCTCGGCCACGAACAAAAAAAACACGCCGGTAAAAAAACGCGCGCCGGTTGCGAGCAAGTCCAAGTCCGCCCGCGAAGTGGCCCAGACCCAACTGCCACCGGCACAGTTGGATTTGTCCCTGCCCTCCGACATGGTCAGGCACTTGCAGCCCATCGGCAGCGTGCCCGCGCCCAAAAACGTACCGTTGCTGCCGCCAATGTTTGGCGAGAAGCCGTCTGACAACAGTGCATTCCAGATCAACGGCCGCCTGCTCAGCAATGAGATGAGGCTGCAACTGCGCAACGAAGAACGGCGAGACGTGGAAGGCGCGGCGCTGGATTTCGAATTCAAGCAATAAACTTTTCCTATGCAGGTGACGTCGACACTCGACCATCTGTCGCAGACTGGTCAGTCACTTTTTTTTTCTGCGAAAAACCCCTGTTAGACC
The DNA here is from genome assembly GCF_029320995.1 of Pseudomonas sp. D3. Taxonomy (NCBI): domain Bacteria; kingdom Pseudomonadati; phylum Pseudomonadota; class Gammaproteobacteria; order Pseudomonadales; family Pseudomonadaceae; genus Pseudomonas; species Pseudomonas sp. D3. The sequence continues at coordinate 5,017,208 of NZ_CP119772.1, read as the reverse complement.
ATTTTAAAACGGCTGTTTAAGGGCGTACTCTAGCCCGGCCATCCCTATTGAGCCGTCGAGGACCTGCTGGTCATGAAATGCCGTGAAGGCTGTGGCGCTTGCTGCATCGCCCCCTCCATCAGTTCACCGCTGCCGGGAATGCCCCAGGGCAAACCTGCGGGCGAACGCTGTCTGCACCTGTCGGTCGAACACTTATGCCAGTTGTTCGGGCAACCGGAACGGCCTGCGGTGTGCAGTGCTTTCAAGGCGGATATCGAGGTCTGCGGCATCGACCAGGCCGATGCGATCAGGTTGATCGGCTGGTGGGAGCAGATGACGGCGGCTTGATGGGCTTTACTATCGGAACTTCAACAATAAGGAATACAACAATGGGTTCGCTGAAACGAATGGCTGTGTTGTGCGGTTTTACAGTGTTATTTGCTGCCACTGCTCAGGCTGAGGATTGGCAAGTCGCCAAGGATGAAGACGGGATCAAGGTGTCGCTGAGCGAAGTCGCCGGTTCCAAGTACAAGGCATATCGCGGTGTGACAGTGATCAAGGCACCCGTGGCCAAGATCGAGGCCTTGCAGGAGGACGCTGTCGGTGCCTGCACCTGGATTCATGAATGCAAATCGCAAAAACTGCTCAAGCAGGAAGGCAACAAGAGCTGGACCTACACCCAGTTCAAGGCACCGTTCCCGGTGACCGACCGCGATTCTATCCTGGAAATCACCACGTCCAAGGCTGCCGACGGCAGCGTGACCCGCACCCTGCTGGAAGTGCCGACCTATCAGCCGGAAGTGAAGGGCTACGTGCGCGTGGCCCAGGTCGAAGGCTACTGGAAACTGGTGCCTAAAGGTGCCAATGAAACCGAAGTGACCTACCAGGTACACACCGAGCCAGGCGGCAGCGTGCCTTCATGGTTGGCCAACAAGTTCGTGGTGGACGCCCCGTTCAACACCTTGAAAGCCCTGAAGGAACGCGCTGAGAAGTAAGCGCAGTTGATCCGGTGCCTGCGACCTTGAGTGGAACGTTTGCCGAACCCTCAAGGTCCAGATAGAAGTAAGCCCACACACGGGTTTTATCGAGGAGGCACCGATGCAAAATTGGCAGATTACCTTCGTTGATGATCACGGCGTGCAGTCCGTGGAGCGGTTCGCCTGCGACCGCAAGCCGAGCCTCGAGGATGCGGCACATATGATTCGCAACAAGCTGGTGCCGGTGGCCGCCGAACTGGACCTCAATGACCTGGACGGCCGCAAACCCGAGCCGACGGTCAAGATCCTCAAAGACCAGAACAGTATCCAGATCCTCGACATCTCTCCCGCCGCCTGAACATTCCCTGTATGCCATTCAAGCGCCTCTGGTGGAGGTGATAGCTTCGCGCTACTCTGCAAGTGAGATCAGCGAATGAATCGCTAAGGTCTGGTCTTGTCAGCTACATGCTTGTTTTCCAGCGGTGATGTCATTGTCGTAGCCCCCGCGCCAGTACGGCGCCGGCTAGGGAAGCACGGAAAGTCTATCCATCGGTTTGAGGAGGACGTTTCATGAGCACAGCCTATCAAGAAGACATCAGCACCAACGTTCTGCGCCGCATGAAAGAGGGCGGCTTCGATTTTTCACGGTTCCACCCCATCGAGTTCTACGCCATTTTCCCGGACGAGGAACGGGCGCGCAGGGCTGCGGGTCGATTTCGTGGCGAGTCCCTGAATGCCCAGGTCAGCGCGCGCGACGATGGCGCCTGGTACTTGGAACTGAGCAAGATCATGTTTGCAACCTACGACGGCATAGGAGACTTCGAGCAAGACTTTGAAGCGGTGGTCGAGCCGCTGGGCGGGATCATCGAAGGATGGGGCGTCAAGCAGGAGGTGCGTGGGTTACCCATGTAGCAGTATGAGAAACACAGCGTATCGGCTGACCTTTGGGTCGGCCGATTTTGTTTGTGGCGTCTGAAAGCGGGCGAAACTTGCGCTGTATTTTCAGACAAAAAAAAAGCCACCCGAGCAGGGTGGCCGAAAGGGAAGACCGAAGGAGTCGGTCGGTACACGAGGGCACACGGTACCGATTGCGCGATGGATTGGGCTGTAGGACGGGTCCTGTTCAGCAGATGGTGGTGATTATCCGCAACGCTGGCCGGGCATTGAAATCAACTCTGGCTATGCTGTTGATAGTCAAAGCCCGCATTGTGATGAAGCGTGCGGCCGGACGCTGGGCATTCTACGCACCAGGATGGTGCTCTTAGCTCTCCGTTATTATTTAACTCACTGATTTTTAAGTGTTTATGCCGCTGGCACGGGCCTTGCGATGATTCTCGCGTCCGGGTGACAAGGAGTACGGCATGATCCGCACTTATTACGACGAAATGTACGATGGGGCAGGGCAGGTTCGCCCCCATTACCGCGAGTTCGCCCGCTGGTTGGCTGAAACCCCTGCTGAATTGCTGGCCCAGCGCCGGCGCGAAGCCGATTTGCTGTTTCACCGCGCCGGGATCACCTTCACCCTTTACGGAGATGAACAGGGCACCGAGCGCTTGATTCCCTTCGACACCATCCCGCGCAGCATTCCGGCCAGTGAATGGCGGATTGTCGAACGTGGCTGCATTCAGCGGGTCAAGGCGCTGAATATGTTTCTCGCCGACCTCTACCATGAACAACGCATCATCAAGGCCGGAATCATCCCCGCCGAACAGGTGCTGGCCAACGAGCAATATCAGTTGGCAATGCAGGGGCTGAATCTGCACCGCGATCTGTATTCCCACGTCTCCGGCGTCGATCTCGTTCGCGATGGCGACGGCACCTACTACGTGCTGGAGGACAACCTGCGGACCCCGAGCGGCGTCAGCTACATGCTCGAAGACCGCAAGATGATGATGCGCCTGTTCCCCGAGCTGTTCGCGGCCCAGCGTATCGCGCCGATCGACCATTACCCCAACTTGCTGCTCGACACCCTGAAAAGCTCGAGCCCCCTGGATAACCCAAGTGTGGTGGTGCTGACTCCCGGGCGTTTCAACAGTGCGTTTTTTGAGCATGCCTTCCTCGCCCGGGAAATGGGCGTGGAGTTGGTGGAGGGCGCCGACCTGTTCGTGCGCGATGACCGCGTCTTCATGCGCACCACCGACGGTCCCAAGGCTGTGGACGTGATTTATCGGCGCCTCGACGATGCATTTCTCGACCCGTTGGCCTTCAACCCGGACTCCATGCTCGGCGTCCCCGGCCTGCTTGCCGCCTATCGTTCGGGCAACGTGGTGTTGGCCAACGCGATCGGCACCGGGGTGGCGGATGACAAGTCGGTGTATCCCTTTGTCACCGAGATGATCCGTTTTTACCTGGATGAAGAACCGATCCTGAAGAATGTTCCGACCTTCCAATGCCGTAAGCCCGACGAATTGTCCCACGTACTGGCTAACCTGCCGCACCTGGTGGTCAAGGAAACCCAAGGCTCCGGCGGCTACGGCATGCTCGTCGGTCCGGCCTCCACCGCGGCGGAAATCGAAGCCTTCCGCGCGCGTATCAAGGCCAAGCCCCATGCCTATATCGCACAGCCGACCCTGTGTTTATCCACCTGCCCGACCTTTGTCGAAAACGGTATCGCCCCGCGCCATATCGACCTGCGCCCGTTCGTGCTGTCCGGCAAGGAAACCCGTGTGGTGCCCGGCGGCCTGACCCGCGTGGCCTTGCGCGAAGGCTCGCTGGTGGTCAACTCGTCCCAGGGCGGCGGCACCAAAGACACTTGGGTGGTTGAGGACTGATGCCATGTTGAGTAGAACTGCCTCGGATTTGTACTGGATGTCGCGCTACCTGGAACGTGCGGAAAACCTCGCGCGCATGCTCGACGTCAGCTATTCGCTGTCGCTGATGCCCCAGGACGGACGCGGCGACGGTTTGCATGAGTTGGCCATGCCGTTGTTGATCACCGGCACCCTGGAGGACTACCACGCACGCCACGGCGAACTGCATGCCGAGCGCCTGCTGCACTTTTTCGCGCTGGACGCGGCCAACCCGGCCAGCATCTACAGTTGCCTCGGCGCTGCACGGGCGAGTGCCCATGCGGTGCGTGGGCGAATCACCGCCGACATGTGGGAAAACATCAATGCCACCTGGCTGGATATCCGCGATATCGCTCAGCAAGGCTTGAGCCGCTACGGCATGAGTCGGTTCTGTGAGTGGGTCAAGGAGCGTTCGCACCTGTTTCGTGGAGCGACCTACGGCACCATCATGCGTAACGATGCCTTCCGCTTTATCCGCCTGGGCACGTTCATCGAGCGCGCCGACAACACCCTGCGCCTGCTGGACGCGCGCTACGAAATGGCCGGCGACCAGGCCGACGCGGTCAGCGATGGCACGGCCCACGCGTACTACCAGTGGAGTGCCTTGTTGCGTGCGTTGTCGTCGTTCGAGGCCTACACCGAGATCTACCGCGACGCCCCCGGCGCCCGGCAAGTGGCGGAGCTGTTGCTGTTGCGTGCCGATGTGCCGCGCTCGTTGCGGGCCTGCAGCGAAGAGATCGACCAGATCCTCGCCAGCCTGCCCGGCCTCAACGGCCGCCCGGCCCAGCGCCTGGCCGCCGAAATGGACGCACGCCTGCGCTTTACCGCGATCGACGAAATCCTCGAGGAAGGCCTGCACGCCTGGCTGACCGACTTTATCCCCTTGGTCCGCCAGTTGGGCGACGCCATCTACAGTTCCTACCTGGAGGCGGCATGAGACTCTCCATCAGCCACGAAACCACCTACCACTACGACGATCAGGTGCGCGCAAGCATCCAGTACCTGCGCCTTACGCCCCACGACAGCGAGCGCCAGCGCGTAATCAGTTGGCAATTGGACCTGCCGCGTCCGGTGCGCGCCCAGGTCGACCCGTTCGGCAATATCCTGCATGTGCTGACCATGGACGAGCCCCACGACGCCATCATCATTGGCGCCCGTGGCCAGGTCGATATCGACGAGTTGCGCGAGGCTGAGCACGAGAGCCAGTCAGCCTTCCCGTTTCTGCGCAGCACGCGCCTGACCGAGCCTGACGAAGCCTTGCGTCGCTTTGCCGAGCAGCATTGCCATCAGCGCCGCGACCGCAGCGCCCTGATCGACCTGATGCACGCGCTCAACCATTCGATGGTCTACACACCTGGCGCCACCGAGGTCGACACCAGCGCCGCCGAGGCCTTCGCGGGGCGTGCGGGTGTCTGCCAGGACCACACCCACGCGTTCCTGGCCTGTGCGCGCAGCCTCGGGATTCCAGCGCGGTATGTGTCGGGGTATTTGTACACCGAGGACAGCACGCACCTGGCCAGTCACGCCTGGGCCGAAGCCTGGCTGGACGACGCCTGGTACAGCTTTGACGTGACCAACCAACTGGCGCGGCCGGAGCGCCACCTGAAACTGGCCGTGGGCCTGGATTATCTGGACGCTTGCCCGGTGCGCGGCATGCGTCGCGGCGGCGGGCATGAGCAGATGCATGCCAAGGTGTTTGTGGCGCCGACGCCGCTGGTTTTGGTGCAGCAGCAATAACTCAGGGCTGCTGCTTACGTCCGGCCATATGCTTCAAATACCCCACCAACAACGCTAGCTCGCTGTCGGGCAACACCCCGGCGGCGAAGGCCGGCATTTTCGCCTGGGGCCAGCGGCGCAGGCTTTGCGGGTCGCGGATATAGCGCTTGAGGAAATCGCCGCTGAAGTATTCGGTGGGGTTATAGGGAATGTTCAGGTCCGGCCCCACCTGTGCATCGCCAGCCCCATTGAGGCGGTGACAGGCCATGCAGTTTTTCTGGAACAGCGCAAAGCCTTGGTTGACAGGATCATCCGCACTCAGCTTCGGGTCGGGCAACAACGCCGGAAAGCGCTCGGCGACCGTCTGCAACTGCTTGATCCCTGCGATCTGGAACGGCCATTGCTCGGGGCTGATGTGCCCGGCCTGAGGGTTCGTCCACACCAGGTAGAACGGCCCGGCACTCGGTTTGCCCTCGGCCAGCGCGGGCCACGGCTGGGTGGGATCTTCCACCGCCAGCCAGGCGCGGGCGCCGTGTGTTTCCAGCAAAGGCGCGGCGCTCAGTTCGGCGGCGAACCCATCGAGAGCAACGGCCTGCAGATGGTTTTCTGCCTGCAGACCCGGTAAGAGTACCGCCAGCGGGACTGCGCGATACGTCATGTTGCGCTTGTAGGAAACGTCATCAACGATATGCACCGTCTGTGCAGCGGGGTGCTTGAGCAGGTCGGCGGTCTGCCAGGTCTTGCTGGCGTGGTCCAACTCAATGCTCAACTGCGCGGCGGTAGCGGGCAGGGCGAGGAACACGGCGAGGAGGGCGAGGATCGATTTCAAGAGGGAGGCCCGGTGCGAGAGGGAATGGCGCCTAAGATAGCGGAAATTTCGCAGGCAAAACGGCAGCCCCTGCAACAGGACCGCTATTCGCAATGTCCCGGCAGGCGCTGCCAAAAACGCTAATCCTGATGCACAGAATGGGGTGTGTGATTCGTCAGCCAAGAACCTTGGTCAGGTTGGGCAGGATCAGAATCAGTGTGGTGGCGAACAGAATAAGTCCCGCCTGACGTACTTTCGAATGCTTGAACATGGCTGACTGCCTTTTGTTGTTATTCCTGAGCGTCAAATGCGTGCCGGTTTATTTCAGTATCGCAACGTGACGTGTCACTTTTCTTACAGTTGCTCCAGCAAAACCCGGCAGCAACTTCCTACTGAGTGAACCTTAGAGCCCTCGTTCTGCCTGGCTTAGATCCATTTCATATCACCTTGCCGTATATTTTAGTTAAATAGGTATGAGGCCTATCGCCATCTTGGCGCCAATGCCTTGGCTAGACCGCTAAAACGATTAATCAAAGGATTGCACTCGCCCGCTACCGTTCGTCCGAGCGAGGGGGTCAAAAGCAATGAGCGCATCCGTCATTGAAACCGTGTCAATCGGGCCTAAGGTAAGGGCACACCTGCACAGCGGTTCGAGGACGTCATGACCCAAGCTTTGATCTTTGATGCGATACGCACGCCCCGGGGCAAAGGCAAGGCCGACGGTGCCTTGTACAGCGTCAAGCCGGTAAACCTGGTGGCAGGTTTGCTGACTGCGCTGGCCCGGCGCAGCGACCTCGACACCCGCCAGGTGGATGACATCGTCCTCGGCTGCGTCACCCCCGTGGGGGACCAGGGCGCCGACATCGCCAAGACCGCCGCGCTGGTGGCGGACTGGGACGTCAGCGTCGCCGGTCTCCAGGTCAACCGCTTCTGCGCCTCGGGCCTTGAGGCGGTGAACCTGGGGGCGATGAAAGTGCGCTCCGGCTTCGAGGACCTGGTGGTAGTCGGTGGCGTCGAGTCGATGTCCCGCGTACCCATGGGCAGCGATGGCGGCGCCTGGGTGCTCGACCCACAAACCAACCTGCACAGTCACTTCACGCCCCAAGGCATTGGCGCGGACTTGATCGCAACCCTGGAAGGCTTCAGTCGTCAGGACGTTGACGCCTTTGCCCTGCATTCCCAGCAGAAAGCAGCCAGGGCGCGCTCAGACGGTTCCTTCAATAAGTCGCTGATCGCGGTGCAGGACCAGAACGGCATTGTGCTGTTGGACCACGATGAATTTGTCCGTGCCGACTCCACGCTCGAAGGCCTGGGCAAGCTCAAGCCCAGCTTCGAGATGATCGGGCAGATGGGCTTTGACGCCACAGCGCTGCGGGTCTACAGCCATGTCGAGCGGATCGACCATGTCCACACCCCCGGCAACAGCTCCGGTATCGTCGACGGTGCCGCGTTGATGTTGATCGGCTCGGAGGCCAAGGGCCGCGAGTTGGGCCTGCAACCGCGGGCGCGGATTGTCGCCACGGCGGTCACCAGCACCGACCCTACGATCATGCTCACCGGCCCGGCGCCGGCCACACGCAAGGCGTTGGCCAAGGCTGGGCTGCGCGTCGAAGACATCGACCTGTTCGAGGTCAACGAGGCCTTCGCCTCGGTGGTACTCAAGTTCATCAAGGACATGCGCATCGACGCCGCCCGGGTCAACGTCAACGGCGGCTCGATCGCCATGGGCCACCCGCTGGGTGCCACGGGTTGCGCGATCCTCGGCACCTTGCTCGACGAGCTGGAAGTGCGCCAACAACGCTACGGCCTGGCCACCCTGTGTGTCGGCGGTGGTATGGGCATCGCTACCATTATCGAACGCCTCTGAGCCCAAGGAATTGTCATGACCGAAGCCATTCGTTACGAAAAGGACCAGGACCAGATCGTGGTGCTGACCCTCGACATGCCTGGCCAGAGCGCCAACACCATGAACGCCGCGTACCGCGAGGCCATGGCGGCCACCGTGACGCGTCTGCAAGCGGAAAAGCACGGGATCGCCGGCGTGGTCATCACCTCGGCGAAGAAGACGTTCTTTGCCGGCGGCGACCTCAATGAATTGATCAAGGTCGACAAGGCTCACGCCAAGGCATTCTCCGACAGTGTGCGGGTATTGAAGGCGCAACTGCGCAGCCTGGAAACCCTTGGCAAGCCGGTGGTTGCCGCAATCAATGGCGCAGCCCTCGGCGGCGGCTGGGAGATTTGCCTGGCGTGTCATTACCGGGTCGCGCTGGACGACCAGTCGGTACAGCTCGGTCTGCCGGAAGTCACCCTGGGCCTGTTGCCGGGCGGCGGTGGCGTGGTGCGGATGGTGCGCCTGTTGGGCTTGGAAAAAGCCCTGCCCTATTTGCTGGAGGGTAAAAAAATCCGACCGCAGCAGGCCCTGCAAGCCGGCTTGATCGACGCATTGGCGGCGGATCGCGACGAACTGCTGGCCAAGGCCCGCGTCTGGATTCTCGCCCACCCTGAGGCCGCGCAACCTTGGGACAACAAGACCTACCAGATCCCCGGAGGCACGCCGTCTAGCCCGAAAGTCGCGCAGATGCTCGCCATCGCGCCATCGATCCTGCGCAGCAAAACCCATGGCTGCTTCCCGGCTCCGGAGAAAATTCTCTGCGCCGCGGTGGAAGGCGCCCAGGTGGATTTCGACACCGCACACCTGATCGAAACCCGCTACTTCACCGAATTGGTCACCGGGCAGGTGGCGAAAAACATGATCGGCACCTTCTGGTTCCAGCTCAATGAGATCAACGCCGGGCGTTCGCGTCCCCAGGGCTTTGCGCCTTACGTAACGCGTAAAGTCGGTGTGCTCGGTGCCGGGATGATGGGCGCGGGGATTGCCTACGTCAGCGCTTGCGCAGGCGTTGAGGTGGTGCTCAAGGACATCGACCTTGCGGCCGCCGAGAAAGGCAAGGCGCACTCGGCTACGCTGTTGGACAAGAAGGTCAGCCGTGGGCAATTGACCGCCGAGCAGCGCGAAGCCACCTTGGCGCGTATTTATCCTACGCAGTCTGACGCCGACCTGGCCGGCTGCGACCTGATCATCGAAGCCGTGTTCGAAGACCGTGAGCTCAAAGCCAAGGTCAATGCCGCCGCGCAAAACGTGGTCGGCACCGAGGCGGTAATCGCTTCCAACACCTCCACCTTGCCCATCAGCGGCCTGGCCACGGCGGTGTCGGATCAAACCAAGTTCATTGGCCTGCACTTCTTCAGCCCGGTGGACAAGATGCCGCTGGTGGAAATCATCAAGGGCACACAGACCTCGGACGAAACCCTGGCGCGTGGTTTCGACTTCGTCCTGCAAATCCACAAAACCCCGATTGTGGTCAACGACAGTCGCGGCTTCTTCACCTCTCGGGTGTTCGGCACGTTCACCAACGAAGGCATCGCCATGCTCGGCGAAGGCGTGGCTGCGCCTATGATCGAGACCGAAGCGCGCAAGGCCGGTATGCCGGTGGGGCCGCTGGCGGTGTCCGATGAAGTGTCCCTCAGCCTGATGAGCCATATCCGACAGCAGACAGCCAAGGATCTGCAGGCCGAAGGTAAAGCGCCGACGACCCATCCGGCGACGCAGGTGATTGATCTGTTGGTCAACGAGTACAAACGCACGGGCAAGGCGGCGGGGGGCGGCTTCTATGAATACCCCGCAGGTGGGCAGAAGTATTTGTGGCCGGAACTGAAAAGCCGATTCGAGCGCCCCGACCAACGCATTTCAGCACAGGATGTGCGCGACCGTTTGTTGTTTATCCAGGCCATCGAAACCGTGCGCTGCGTGGAGGAGGGCGTGTTGATGTCCACGGCGGATGCCAACGTCGGCTCGATCTTCGGCATCGGCTTTGCTGCGTGGACGGGTGGCGCGTTGCAATTTATCAACCAGTACGGCTTGAATGACTTTATTGCGCGCGCGCGCTACCTGGCCGAGCAGTATGGCGAACGCTTCGCGCCGCCGGCGTTGTTGCTGCGAAAAGCCGCACAGGGTGAAGTATTTGCCTGACCACAACCCTGCCCGCTGAACCACAGCGATCCACTGTGCGCGGGCTTGCGTTGCGGGGGTATTTCAAGGCAGGCTCTGTGGGTGTTCAATATTCCCATCGCCGTGTCAGGTATTTTTTATGTCGCTACGCGTCTGCATCCTGGAAACCGATATCCTGCGTCCAGGCTTGATTGATCAGTACCAAGGTTACGGGCAGATGTTCAAGCGCCTGTTCTCCAAGCAGCCGATCCCCGCCGAGTTTGTCGTGTACAACGTGGTGCAGGGTGAATACCCCTCGGATGATGAGGTGTTTGACGCGTACCTGGTGACCGGCAGCAAGGCCGACTCGTTTGGCACCGACCCTTGGATTCAGACGCTCAAAACCTACCTGCTCGAGCGCTATGAGCGCGGCGACAAGTTGTTGGGCATCTGTTTCGGCCACCAATTGCTGGCGCTGCTGCTAGGCGGCAAGACCGAGCGCGCCGGCCAGGGCTGGGGCATGGGCATCCACGATTACAAAATCGGTGCCAAAGCGCCGTGGATGAGCCCTGAGGTGCCAGAGCTGACGTTGTTGATCAGTCATCAGGATCAGGTGACCACCTTGCCGGAAAATGCCACGGTCATCGCTTCCAGCGAGTTTTGCCCGTTCGCTGCGTACCATATCGGCGACCAGGTGCTGTGTTTCCAGGGGCACCCGGAGTTCATTCACGACTATTCCCGCGAGTTGTTGGAGATTCTTCAGACAACCTTGGGCGAGAAAGTCTACAAGAATGGCGTCGCCAGCCTGGAGCGCGACCACCACGGTGTGACCGTGGCGGAGTGGATGATGCGCTTTGTCACGCATAAGCCCGAAGCCAAGGTTAATGCCTAAAGCCAGCCCGAACGCTTGAAGCTGGCCCACAACCCGCTACAGCCGACGGCGATGAACCCCAGCACGGCAAAATAGCCGTAGTGCCATTGCAGCTCGGGCATGTTCTGGAAGTTCATCCCGTAAATCCCCGCCACGGCCGTGGGGAACGCCAGGATCGCCGCCCACGCGGCGAACTTGCGCTGCACCACACTCTGGCGCGAGGCCTCCAGCAACACACCGATCTCGATGGTCTGGCTGGCGATGTCGCGCAGGGTGGCCAGGTCTTCCATCTGTCGTGTGACGTGGATTTGTACATCACGAAAATACGGCCGCATGTTCTTGTCGATAAACGGGAAACTCAGTTTCTGCAGTTCCTCGCTGATCTCCACCATCGGTGCCACGTAGCGGCGCAGGCGCAGCACGTCACGGCGCAGGCCGTGGAGGTTCTGGATATCGTGCTCATTGAGTGAGCTGCACAGCACGTTGCGCTCCAGTTCATCGATCTCGGCGTGGATGGCCTCGCTTACCGGCTGGTAATTTTCGGTGACGAAATCCAGCAGCGCATAGAGTACGAAATCTTCCCCATGCTCTAGCAGCAGTGGCCGCGCCTCACAGCGCTGGCGTACAAAGCCGTAGGACGCTGAGTGCCCGTTGCGCGCAGTGATGATGTAGCCGTTGCCGGCAAAGATATGGGTCTCGATAAACACCAGCTTGCCGTTTTCGCGCACCGGTGAATAAGTGACGATAAACAGCGCGTCGCCGAAGGTTTCCAGCTTGGGGCGGCTGTGTTTTTCCAGGGCGTCTTCGATGGCCAGTTCATGCAGGTTGAACTGGCGTTGCAGGTTGGCCAGCTCGCGGGCGTCGGGCTCTTCCAGGCCGATCCAGACAAAATGCCCAGGTTTGGCGGCCCAGGCCGCGCCTTCGTCGAGGGTGATATCGGTAACTTTCTTTCCCGCGTTGTAAACAGCGGCCGCAACAACTCTACCCATGGTGCCTATCACTTCTTATCAGGGGGACAGATGTTGGGCAGCTTAGCTGGAAGCGAGTTCTATTGTTACGGCACTTTGCAATTGCTGGTCCATCGCCTGGATGCATTCATCCATCTGCGCGTAGCAGGCTTGCATCAACGCCGGGATGTCATCAACCGTCAGGCCGGTGGTAGGAATCGGCGGCAGCGAGCGTATGAGCACATCACCACTGTTCCAGCGATTGAGCCGCATATGCGTGACGTAATTGCTTACACACACCTGCACGATGGGCACGCCGGCGGCAATCGCCATGTGGAACGCGCCTTTCTTGAACGGCAGCAGGCCCTTGCCCAAGTTACGCGTGCCTTCCGGGAATACCCAGATCGACGTGTCCTTATGCTGCAACGTCTTGGTGGTGGTGAGCATCGCACTGCGAGCCTTTTGCGCATTGCTGCGGTCGATCAGCACGTTGCCAGCCAGCCAGAACAACTGGCCGAACAAAGGCACCCATTTCAGGCTTTTCTTGGCGATACACACAGTGCGGTGCGGCACCACGGTACCCAGCACAAACAGGTCATAGTTGGACTGGTGGTTGGCAATGATCAGGCAACTGCCGGGCTTGTTGCGCAGCGAATCCACATCGGTCTCGACTCGCAATCCGAGTATCCGCATCGCGGGCAGTGCATACAGGCGCGCGCACAGACGGCTGTTGTCCGGGTTGAACGGCCGACAGATCCCCAGCAACACGCCCAATCCACCGGCGAGCATAAAGTGCAGCCCCATCAATAACATACGCAACATAAACAGCATCGACGCGGCCCATCGAGAGAAAAGGTGGCGCAGTGTACGGATGTGCACTGTATTCGGCAATTGCCCGGTAGAGGTAGGAGATAGGCGATGTTTAAGTACATGTTTCAACAATTGCCAGCAGAGGCTGACTAGAGCGGCTAAGGAGGATTCGAATTTATTTGTAAGAAAAAGCCCGACTCAAGGTCGGGCTCTGGCGCAACAGGTGTGGGGACTTAGCTAAGGATATGGCCCTGGTCCTGGATGATTGCCTCATCCAGGGCTTCCAACAGTGCCTTGCGCACTTTCAGTTTGGTCTGCTTGTGGGCATTCATATTGAGCTTCTTCAACTGCCGGGCCGCCTCCAGCGCCGCCGTGTGCAATGCGTCCGGCGCCACCACCTTATCGAGGAAGCCGGCTTGCAAGGCGCCTTGCGGGTCGAACATCTCGGCATTGATCACCGAGCGGTGAAACGCCGACTTGCGCAGACGATCCCGCGCCAATTCGATACCGGCGTGGTGCATGGTCATGCCGATCGCCACTTCATTCAGGCCAATGCTGAACGGGCCCTCGACCCCGATCCGATAATCCGCCGACAACAGCAGGAAAGCGCCCTTGGCCACCGCATGCCCAGGGCACGCGACGATCACCGGGAACGGATGCGCCAACAGGCGCCGCGCCAGCGTCGAGCCCGACGTCACCAGGCCGATGGCCTCTTTAGGGCCAGCGGTCATCACTTTCAAATCATAGCCACCCGACAGAATCCCCGGCGTCCCGGTGATGATCACCACCGCCCGATCCTTCTCGGCCTGATCCAGTGCTTCATTAAACGCACTGACCACCGCCGGAGAAATGGCATTTACCTTGCCGTTGCTCAAGGTCAGGGTCGCGATACCGTCTTCCAGGTGGTAGGAGATCAACTCACTCATGACGCGGTTCCTTGTAGGACTTGTTATAGAGGTGCATGCGCAGACGTTACCCACCACGCCCGCCCTGGTAAAGCGCCGTGACTGACTGGCCGGTCAGGCTTTCCCTCGATACCCGGCGGTAAACCGCCTAGGCAGGGCGCAGCAACCGTCCCAGACGCGTGTTGCCTATGCCTGAGAATGGCAGAATCATCGCCCTCACATGGCCCGTCACGGAATACCGGTCTAACCGCATGAAAATTCTGAAAAAAACCTTTGCCATCAGAAAGGCTTTCGACTACATTAGCGCGCCTCGACAGACTGAACTGGTTTGACGAGATACGGTGAAGTGTCCGAGTGGCTTAAGGAGCACGCCTGGAAAGTGTGTATACAAGAAATTGTATCGAGAGTTCGAATCTCTCCTTCACCGCCACATTCTGCAAACACAAACCCCTGATTTTCCTAGAGAAAGTCGGGGGTTTGTGGTTTCTGGCGTCCAAAAAGTAACGTCATGGGAGCAATATGGGACTGGCGTTCTATTCTGGTGCGGAAAGTAGAGTCAGTGGTTGAGTTCGACCCAAAACTACTGGTCTATGTCTTAACAACACCAAAAGCGCTTCCATTGTCGTTCCATAGATCCTGCTGATGACACTGGCAGGATACGCAGGCGGCGTTCTTATTCCACAGACTGGTCATGCTTAGCTCACCACGTGGCCGATTGTGGCTAAAGCCTTTAGTTAGCTAGCTAACGTATTGGCTCATAAAAATGAGACCACGATTAAAGTTAGCGGATATCTTGCCGAATATAGTTAATGCCCAAGCCTTCTTGGGGCAGCCAACTAAGAGTTCGTCGGGGGTCCTATGGACGCATTACGTAGCATCAAGCTTTCCACACGATTGATCTCTGCATTTGTGGTGTGTGCCATCATCACATTGGGAGTGGGGCTTTTAGGGCGCTCGGGCATCACAACACTAAAAGCAACAATGAACGAAATCGTAAGCAACAATCTGGTGTCTGTTTACAACACCGGTAATGCGCGCGCGAGTGCTTATGCATATTCCAGGGCTGTGCATGCTGCTCTGCTATTTAAGTACTCCAAGGCAGATCCGGTTAAATTTGACGCCGCAGTGCAATCCATGTCCGAGAGTCAGAAGGACGTTGAACGACTCTTCAAGGAATACCGCCAAACGCCTCTTGCCGATGACGAGCGCGTCGCCGGTGATCAGTTCGAAAAAGACTGGCCCGCCTATGTTCAGGGGTCAAATAAAGTAATCGCGTTGGCGACGGCGGGCGACCTTGATGGTGCTACGCAGCTATTCCAGCAGCAGGTTTCGCCGACCTTCAAGGGCGCTATTGATGACCTTCAAGTCATTGTTGCATCCAACTATCGCCAAAGCGGTGAGACTGCAGACGCGGCAGAGGCCGCCACTACGAGTGCTTACTGGATATTGGGTGTAGGGGTAATGGTCGCTTTTTTGGCTGCCATCGCTTTGGGAATGATCATCACACGCTCGATTACGCGACCGCTTTCTATCGCTATACGCAGCGCTGAGGAAGTGGCGGAGGGTGACCTTTCTCAACATATTGAAATCAGTGGGCGAGACGACGTCAGTGTACTGCTGAGTGCGCTGGGTAAAATGCAGGAAAATCTGCGGACCACTGTAAAAGAGATTGGCAGTGCTGCTGACCAACTGGCCTCTGCATCTGAAGAGCTGAACGCTGTCACGGAGGAAAGCTCACGCGGCCTGACGCGGCAGAATGATGAGATTCAGCAAGCGGCAACGGCAGTGAACGAAATGACTGCGGCCGTGGATGAAGTTGCCCGAAATGCGGCAGGCGCCGCTGAAGCCTCTGAGCAAACCAGCCTTAGTGCTGTGCAAGGGCGTGATCAAGTGCGCAGAGCCGTTAACTCTGTGGGGGCGATGGCGGATGAGATTTCAAACTCAACCGGCAAGGTTGAGGTGCTTGCAACCCGTGTCAGCGAGATCACAAAAGTACTTGAGGTGATCAGGGCCATTGCGGAGCAGACCAATCTCCTGGCACTGAACGCCGCCATCGAAGCAGCCAGGGCGGGTGAGCAGGGTCGCGGGTTCGCTGTTGTAGCAGATGAAGTGCGCGCACTTGCCCATCGGACCCAGGCGTCGACGGCGGACATCGAGTCGATGATGCAACAGGTTCGTTCGGGAGCTGAAGAAGCCGTCCTCGCGATGAATAAGAGTAAAGAGCTGGCAGTCGATACGCGGGCGCAGTCCATTGAGGCTGGCCAGGCCCTTGACCGAATCACCGAGGGTGTTTCAATCATCAATGAAAAGAACCTAGTGATCGCAAGTGCCGCTGAAGAGCAGGCTCAGGTTGCTCGTGAGGTTGATCGTAATCTGGTCAATATTCAGGATCTTTCCACGCAAACAGCGGCGGGCGCACATCAAACCAATGCGTCGAGCGCCGAACTTTCGCGACTGGCGGCGTCGTTTGGCGTACTGATCAGTCGATTCAAAGTTTGAGCACTATGGTTGCTGGGCGTACTTGGTATCAGCGGTGATGGTGATCCGCAGCGTTGGACTGGACGCATATTGCGGCGGTTGACGGTAGATCGAACGCCGAATTCGCATAACGCCGTTTATGTTCAACGGGCCCCCACATCTAAGCCAGGTGCGGGGGCCTTTTTTCGGGCTCCGGAAACCAGAGTGGCCGTGTTCTGCAACCCGGTGCGTTTAACCCTTGGGACTACTTCTACACATGCCACCAGGCTGCGGCCCTTGTAAGCCGTGGGGCTTGTCTCTAAAATGCGCTCGCGGGTAGTTTCGAGTCTCTTCTTTACCGCCACATTCTACAAACACAAACCCCTGATTTTCCTAGAGAAAATCGGGGGTTTGTGGTTTTTTTGGCTGAAAAAGGCCATATAGGCCCAATGTGGGACTGACGGTGTTTTTTGCCGTCTGCCTTCAGACACAACTGTTTGGCGGGTTCAGAATTGGCAGATGGGTTTCTATGCGGGTTAAGCAGGCTGCTTTCGGCCAAAACTGGTCGATCAGGTGCCTTCTAAAACTAGGAGGATTCATCCTGCATCGAATCGTTGGCAATTCTTCCGCCCATCCGGACTGCGTAAAATGACCACCCGACCGAAGCCGAAGCTCAACCTGCGCATTCTGATTCTTATCTTTGTACTGCTTTCGGCCATCGCAACCCTGGGCAACAGTTTCTGGGTGACGTTCAAGATTCAGAAGCAGGAATTGATCGAGAATGCGCTGGAAGTGAACAAGGCCTATGCCTCTCGGATCGCCCGGAGTGTGGAGCAGGTACTCAACTCCGACCTCGATAAACTGAAATATGGCTCGGTCGTCATTGGCAAAACGTTTGGTGACAAGCAAGAACTCGCGGAGGAAGTCCAGCGACTGTTTGGGCAAGACGCCAGTTTTAACTCCGTGTTGATCGCCGATGCGGGGGGAACAATCGTTGCCTCAGCTCCGGAAAACCTCCATCTCGATGGGCTGGCGCTGCAACACCGGGAGCCTCTCAGCCTTCGCACGCCGATCATCAGCAACGCGTTCAGGTCCATCGCAGGTAATCTGGTGGTCTTTATTTCCCACCCCATATTCGACGCGAAAGGAGAGTACCTGGGCCTGATAGGCGGCAGTATCCAGCTTGAACAGAGGAATACGCTCCAGGCGCTGATGGACACCAATGTGCGCAAGGACGGGGCGCATGTCTATCTCGTCGACAGCGCTCGCCGGGTGATCTATCACACCGATCCCGAGCACATCGGCAACGTCACTGGAGTGGGGTTGATCGTTGACGCGGCACTTAGTCAGGACGCGGGAACGTTGCAGGCGACGGATGCCAATGGCGTGGACATGCTCGCGGGGTTCGCCAGGGTGCCCAGCAGTGGTTGGGGGGTGATCTCGCAGCAGCCACTCGACAACATACACGCCATTCTGCGACACACCATGGCCAAGGTGGCGCAGGGCATCGCGCCCCTGGCGCTGTTCGGAATCGTGTTGATTTGGTGGTTGGGCGCACGGATCTCGGCGCCATTGTCCAGGCTTGCCGATTGCGCTAAACGGCTGGACTCGCCTGACAGCTACGAACGCATCAGCGCAATCCCGTCGCGCTATTTCGAAAGCTGGCAGATTCGCAGAGCACTGCTGCTTGGCGCTACCCTGCTACAGGAAAAGATCGGCAAGCTAAACCAGGAGGCACAAACTGATGTGCTGACAGGGCTGGCCAATCGTCGAGCGATGCAGGACATCCTGTCGCGCTGGCAGGACGCCGACAAAACGTTCGCAGTCGTTTCCATGGACATCGACCATTTCAAGCGTGTGAACGATACGTTTGGTCATGGTGTGGGTGATGAAACGCTGAGGGCCATCGCACAGCTCATGCAGCAGAACTCACGGTCCAACGACTTGCCCTGCCGGGTCGGCGGAGAGGAGTTCGTATTGTTATTGCCCAACAGTTCGCTTCAAGCTGCAACGGATGTCGCCGAGCGATTGCGTGCCTCGATCGAAGCAGCAAACATTGTGACGGTCGGGCATGTCACCGTGTCGCTGGGCGTCGCGCTATGGCATCCCGGTGGCGATTCGATATCCGCTGTGCTTGAGAGGGCTGACCAGCTTTTGTACCAGGCCAAGCAAAACGGTCGTAATCGGGTGGTGGCGGAACAGGCTTGATGGGCCTCCGCCAGTCTCGGGACACGCCTTCAATGCCTATGCCGATGATGAATGTCCGGAAAATGCGGATGGCTATGCTTGATCGGGTTATGGGTGTGCACATGCGTGTGCGGCGTTGCCGGGTCCCACTCAACCGCGTGTTCATGTTGATGATGTTCATCGTGGACATGCCGATGCCCGTGTTCCGTCGCCTCATGCTGATGTGCATGGGCATGGCGCTCGGTCAGGTGCAGCCACACCCCTGCAGCCATCAGCGCCGAAGCAATCCAGAACGCGCCGCTCACCGACTCGCCCAGCACCAGCAAGGCGAGTGCGGCGCCGAGGAAAGGCGCGGTAGAAAAATAGGCGCCGGTGCGCGCACTGCCCAGCCCGCGTAACGCCAACACAAACAGCACCAGGCTGATGCCATAGCCGAGAAACCCGACCAGCAAAATCGGCGCGAGCTGCGCCATGCCGGGGATCTGCGCGCCGAGGTACAGTGCCAGGCTGCAATTGACCACACCCGCGATCAAACCCTTGGCGCCGGCGATAAACAGCGCGTCCGAGGCCGACACCTTGCGTGTCAGGTTGTTATCAATCCCCCAGCACAGGCAGGCCACGGCAACCGCGAGTGGCCCGATCCAATCGTGACTGTCGGCGCCGTCTTGGGGCCATGACAACGCCACGCCACCAAGCACAATCGCAATCATCCCTAGGACGATGCGGCGGTCTGCGTTTTCCCTGAAGACCAGCCAGGCGATCAGCGCGGTCAATACCGATTCAAGGTTGAGCATTAGCGACGCGGTGGCGCCGGAGGTGCGGGTGAGGCCGAACATCAGGGCCACGGGCCCGAGGATGCCGCCGAACGCAATGGCGCCGAGCAGCCACGGCCATTCGGAGGGCGTCAGCCCGGTGGGGGTCCAGCCGCGATCACGGATCAGGCGCACGATGGCGAGTCCGCCGCCGCTGCCGAGGTAAAGCAGGCCTGCGAGCAGCACGGGCGAGAGGCCCAGGCCGAGGCTTTTGGCGAGCGGGGTGCTGGCGCCGAATAGCGCGGCGGCGGCGAGCGCGTAAAGGATACTGAGGTTCATGGACCATCCTCGAGAGGTTGGCCCATGATACGTCGCTCGCTCAGGTTAAATCCCGCGCAAATAGAGCAACGTCCGGTTTAGTGTGCTGCTTTCAGCTTGACCACATCACCGGAGATCTTGGTGGTGTAACCGCTCAGCACCCAAGCCCAAAACCATTTTTCCTGGATTTCGGTATTGATCATTGCGTCGCCGCCTTTTGCCTGGATGGCAGCCGTCTGGGCGCGGACGAAACGGCTGTTCTGGCCGATTGGGATCACACCGAACAGCATGATGCCGGTGGCGGTGGCTTCACTGTGACCCAGCACGGTGTATTGGCTGCTGTCGTATTGCGGGGATTTGATGGCGGTGCCGGTGCAGCCTGCGAGGGTGAAACCGAGAACAGCTGCTGCAACCACTTTACTGACGTACTTCACTGAGTAACTCCATGGACTGAATCCCGAGATTCAATTCTCGGGGGGCGATACTTTAAACGCTCCTGTAACAGATTGAAAACAATTGCCCGTCGTTCAGGCTTGCACATACGCCCAAGCCGTCAGGCCCGATGCCAACGCCACGCTGACCCGCTTGTAGTCGGACACTTCATACGCATCCGCCGCCGCCAACTCGTGCTCGGTAATCTGAAACACCCTGCCTTCAACGCTGGCGCCTTGGTCGGTGCTCGGCGCGACGATCGGGTGATGGGTCTTGCCGCTGGTGGCCAGCACTTGCGGGTCGGTAATCTCTACCCAGTTTTTCGAGTAGCCCAACATGGCGTCATGCTGGCCTGCCAGTTCTCTGCCGAAGCTGGCGAGTTGGACAGCCTTGTCCTGCAAGGTGCCGTAGGAAAACAACAGCACGGGAAAATCGGCGCAGCCTTCCATTTTTTGGTTCCCTTGAACAATTAAGCGAGTAGGTCTTCATAGAACGCGCCATACGGCTTGCTCGGGTGAGCGATCTGGATTTCCAGAATCCACAGCCCCGCATTCGGGTACTGCTCGAAGTCGCCGAGGTCGCCGCCACGATGGATAGCGTGGGGAAAGTCGCTGACGCGGTGGCCCTTGATGTCGAGGTTCAACTGCCAGCCCATGGCCTGGGCTTGTGCTTCGGCGTAGCGGTAGAGTTCGAGGCCGATGACCTGGTCGTTTTTCCAGCGCGCCTGCACGCGGTGGAACAGCTCTTTGGCCGCGTTGGCGCAGGCGATCATGTCCGGGTCGGTGCCAATGCAGAACGTGGCACCCGCGTCGCCTTCGTGACCTTGCCAGACGGCGCCCATGTCGATGAAGAAAATGTCGTTTTCACCGAGTACCGGGTCACCGTCGGAGCGTTGCTTGAAGGTCTTGAGGGTATTGGCGCCGAAGCGCACCAGCAACGGGTGCCAGATGCGTTGCATGTCGAGGTCGGCGAGGATGTGCTTGCCCAGCTCTCGCGCTTCGGACTCGAGCATGCCGGGGCGGATGCGTTGGGCCAGTTGTTCGATGGCTTGCCAGGTCATGGCCTGGGCATGGCGCATGGATTCGATACTGTAGGCGGCGCCCACGGCTTCTTTGGGGTGTCCTGACACCGTTATCTCCTTGTGCGGCAGCTAGCGTTATACGTTTTACTATATAGCGGCTGGCGTTAGGCGCCCAAGTGAAATTATTAGAAATGCAGCCACGCCAGGCTGCCCAGCACCACGGCCACACCGCCAGCCGTATACGACATGCGCTTCAACCATTCCTTGCGCGTCAACAACGTAATCGCCGCCAACGAAATCGCGATCTGAATCGCCGTCATCGCCTGGGCCCAGCGGTGATGCTGGTGCAGCGCTTCTTCGGATTTCTGATCCCATTCCTGTGAGGTTGCCTCAAGTTTCTCGGCCTGTTTACGCACGTCTTCCTTCTGGCCCTTGTAACGCTCGCTCTCATCCTTGTAGTGCGCGGCGTCTACACCGGGAATATGGGTAGCCAGTTCCGCCAGGTTTTGCCGGCTGGATTTGGCCTGGTAGTAGTTCCACTGGTTGGCCGCTTCGGTCTTGAAAATGGCAGCGTTGTTCTTGTCCATCGCCGCTTCGCTTTCGGTGGAGCCGGCCTGGTAGCTGAGCATGGCGCCAAGGGTGGCCATCAGTGCCGTCATCACGGCGATGCGGCTGGCGAAATTGTCACCGCGCGCGTGGGCATGTTCGGTGGTGTGTTCGATGTGTTTTTCGTGGGGGCTGGGGACTTCGAAGGCTTCGGTCATGGGGGCGGCTATGAAGGGATTGAGGGAGTTTGATTCTTCCTCAGTGAAGCTGTCTCAATCCTGTACGTAACGCTGTAAACCCGCGACTAGCGCGTCAAACGTCGCCCGGCAGCGCGGGCTGTTGCGCAGGTCTTCATGCATGGTGACCCAGGTGTCGAGTTTGAGCGCGAATGCCTCCGGCAGTACCCGCTGCAGGCGCGCGTCTTGTTTGGCCAGTTTGACCTGGCATCCGCCGATGCCGGCGCCAGCACGGATCAGCGCCAGTTGCGCCAGGTCGCTGTCGCTACTGAGGGCGAAGGTGCTGCGCTCGAAGCCTTTAACGGCCAGGCTGCGGATAAATGCGTTCTCCTGGTCGTAGCCGATCACCGCGTGGCCGCTCAGGTCTTTGAGCTCTTGCGGCGTACCGTGCTGGTGCAGGTAATCGTCGCGGGCATGCAGGCCGACTTCGATCAGGCCGATGCGCTGTGCCAGCAGTTGCGCCTGGCTGGGGCGGACCATACGCACGGCGATGTCGGCTTCCAATTGCAGCAGGTCGATCAGGCGGTTGGTCAGGACCAGTTCGACCTTGAGGTGAGGATGCTGTTGGCGCAGCCGCGTGATGATCGGCGGCAGTACTTCCACGCCGACCATCTCGCTGGCGGATACGCGCACCACGCCGCGGACCTCGTCGCCCTGGGAGGAGGCGCTGCGTTCCAGGGCAGCGGCCGTGCGCTCCATGGTCTCGGCGTGGGCCCTCATGGTGTGGGCCACTGCTGTCGGCAGCAGTCCGGTGGGGGAGCGAGTGAACAGCACCACGCCCAAGGCCGTTTCCAGCGCGGCAATGTGCCGACCGACGGTGGGCTGTGTGATGCCGAGCTGCCGCGCGGCCCCCGACAGCGATCCTTCCTTGAGTACGCCAAGAAACGATCGGTAAAGCTCCCAACCAATGTTCAATGCCATGCGTAAATGTATAGCGTCTGGATGGTCTTCGGCAATTCCTCTATAGCCATGCTGCGAACAGAATGGCCGCTCCAACCAACGTGGGAGTGGGTGATGAGCAAGGTACTGGTATTGGGTGCAACCGGCGGTATTGGCGGCGAAGTAGCGCGACAGCTGAGCGCGGCGGGCTGGCAGGTGTGTGCGTTGACCCGGGATGTCGACAAGGCCCGTAGCCAGAATGCCACCTATACCTGGCTCAAAGGCGATGCGCTCAATCGCGACGAAGTGATCGCTGCCGCGCGGGGCTGCGCGGTGATCGTCCATGCGGTGAACCCGCCGGGCTATCGCAATTGGGCCGAACAGGTGCTGCCGATGATCGACAACACCATAGCGGCCGCCATCGCCGAGCGCGCGACCATCGTGTTGCCCGGCACGGTCTACAACTTCGGGCCGGATGCGTTCCCCGTGCTGGACGAAGACTCACCCCAGCACCCGCTTACCCGCAAGGGCGCGGTACGGGTGCAACTGGAGCAGCGCTTGCTGCGGTCTTCCCGCGAGGGCGCTCGCGTATTGATCGTGCGTGCCGGGGATTTTTTCGGCGCCGGGGCGGCCAACAACTGGTTCTCCCAAGGCTTGGTCAAACCCGGTAAACCGGTGCGTGCCGTCAGCGATCCTGGCGCGCCAGGCGTGGCCCACCAGTGGGCCTACCTACCGGATGTGGCGCGCACCATGCTCGAGTTGATTGAGCGTCGCGCTACCCTCGAGGCGTTTGCCTGCTTTCATATGGCCGGGCACGTGGACATCGATGGCACGCAGATGAGCCAGGCGATCCAGCGCGTGGTGTTACGCAGGACGGGCCGGCAACCACGTGTAGGCGTATTTCCCTGGTGGTTGTTGACGTTGGCTGCGCCGTTTGTCGTGACCTTTCGCGAGATACAGGAGATGCGTTATCTGTGGCACACCCCGCTGCGTTTGGATAACCGGCGCTTGCTTGTGGCCCTGGGCCACGAGCCCCATACGCCGTTGGAGCACGCGGTGGAGGCCGCATTGACCAGCCTGGGCTGCCTGCCCACGCCCGCTTGATCAGGCGCACAGCCTAAAGGGTTGCCTGCCGACAAGCGTCGCCGGTATTGTGCTGAATCCTTTTAGTCCTTCCTCCAGGGTTTTGTCACGATGAATGCACCGCGTAGCGCAGTCGGTCCGATCAAGGCCGTGATTTTCGATATGGACGGCTTGTTGCTGGATACCGAAGGCATCTACACCGAAGTGACGCAGATCATCGCTGAGCGCTTCGGGCGTACCTATGACTGGGGGATCAAGCAGCACATCATCGGGCGCGGTGCCCAGGACCTGGCCGACTATGTGGTCAAGGCGCTGGACCTGCCGATCACGGCGGCTGAGTTCCTCGAAATCCGTGAGCCGCTGATGAGCGAGCGTTTCCCCAGGGCATTGGGCATGCCCGGCGCCGAAGCGTTGGTACGGCACCTGAACGCGCACAATATTCCGATTGCGGTGGGCACCAGTTCGTCGCGCAACTCCTTTGGCCACAAGACCACGTTGCACCGCGAGTGGTTTGGCCTGTTCGGCACCATCGTCACGGCTGACGACCCGGAAGTCGGCGCGGCCAAACCCGCGCCGGACATCTTCCTTACCGCCGCACGGCGCCTGGGCATTGCGCCGCAAGATTGCCTGGTATTTGAAGACTCGCCGTTCGGCGTCACCGCGGCGAAGGCGGCCCGGATGACCGCCATCGCCGTGCCCGATGAAGCCATGGCCGACAGCAAGTACCACCACGCCGACCAGATCATCCGCAAACTCGCGGATTTCGACCTCGCCGCCTACGGCTTGCCGCCAATGTCCTGATCCGGCGCCTACAGGCGGTTATGCGCTGAAGCCACCGTCAATGGTCAGGCTGGCCCCGGTGATGTACCCCGCTTCCGGCCCGGCGAGGTAGGCCACAAAGCTGGCGATCTCCTCGACATGGCCATAACGGCCCACCGCCATCAACCCGATCAGGCTCTCGGCGAATTCACTGTTCGCCGGGTTCATGTCGGTGTCCACCGGCCCCGGTTGCACGTTGTTAATGGTGATGCCACGTGGCCCCAGGTCCCGCGCTAGGCCCTTGGTCAAGCCGACCAGCGCCGCCTTGCTCATCGCATACGGCCCGCCACCGCCAAACGGCATGCGCTCGGCGTTGGTGCTGCCGATGTTGATCACGCGGCCGCCTTCGCGCATGTGCTTGGCCGCTTCCTGAGTGGCGATGAACACGCTGCGCACGTTGATTGCCAGGGTCTGGTCGAAGTCCTCCAGCTTGAAGTCTTCCAGCGGGGCGATGGCCAGTACGCCAGCGTTGTTCACCAGGATATCCAGGCGCCCAAAGGCATGGACCGTGGCGTTGACCGCGTTGCGAATCGCCGTGGCATCGGCACTGTCGGCCTGAATCGCCAAGGCTTTGCCGCCGGCGCTGATCACGCTGTTCTGCAATTCTGCGGCCTTGGCGGCCGAACTGATGTAGGTAAAGGCGACGGCTGCACCTTGCGCCGCAAGACGCTTGACGATGGCGGCGCCGATGCCGCGTGAACCGCCTTGAATCAAGGCGACTTTGCCGCTGAGGTTATGGGTGGTCATGTCGATCTCCTAACTGTTCAAGGCGGGATGCCTTGTTGATGGAGCCGAGTATCGACCTCACCTCCCGCAGTCGGTAGACCTTGATTGCTATAGTCTGTGTAAACCAAAAGTTTAGAGTGGGCGGATATGGAGAGCTTCGGCAGTATCGAATGCTTTGTGCGCAGCGCCGAAGGCGGCAGCTTTGCCGAAGCAGCCCGGCACTTGAGCCTGACCCCGGCGGCGGTGGGCAAAAGTGTCGCCAAGCTGGAAGCGCGCCTGGGCGTGCGGTTGTTCCAGCGCAGCACCCGGCGCCTGACCCTGACCGAAGCCGGCAAGCGGTTCCTCGCAGAAGTCAGCGACAGCCTCATCACCATCCAGAACGCCGTGGCCAACCTGGCCAGCGCCGAGGGCCGGCCGGTGGGGACGCTCAAGGTCAGCATGGGCACGGTGTTCGGTAATCGTTATGTCATGCCGTTGCTGGGGGAGTTCGTGCGGCGTTTTCCGGATATCAGCCCGGATTGGCATTTTGATAACCGCCAGGTTGACCTGATCGGCCAGGGCTTCGATGCGGCCATCGGCGGTGGCTTTGAGCTGCCCCAGGGCGTGGTGGCGCGCAAGCTGACGCCCGCGCACCGGGTGCTGGTGGCGTCATCGAATTACCTGGCGCAGCGCCTGCCGGTACTGGCACCCGAGGATCTGGCGCGCTGCCTGGGCATCCTGATCCGCTCCCCGCAAACCGGCCGCGTGCGCTCCTGGCAACTGACCAACCGTGAGCGCGAACAGCGCCCGTTGGTGCTCAAACCGCGCATGACCTTGAGCGATTCGGAGGCCGCCTGTTGCGCCGCCGCCCAGGGCCTGGGCATCGCGTTGGTGAGCATGCCGATGGCGGTGCCGTTCCTCGACAGCGGCGCGGTGGTGCGGGTGCTGCCCGACTGGTACGTCGACGACGGCAACATCTCTCTCTACTACGCCGAACACAAACTGCTGCCCGGTAAGACGCGGGCGTTTGTCGACTTCATCATCGAGCAGTTTGTAATGACGGGATTGGCGCAGCGCTTCAGCGCGATTTGATGGCGACGCCATACCGGGCGTCTGCGTCGCGGGCAAGCGCCTTACCACATCTTTTGACCGCCTCAGCATTTACGCCTTGCTGATGAGATTCCCGGCATGCAGCCCGCATTCCTTCTGCGTGGCTTCTTCCCACCACCAGCGGCCTTCGCGCTCGTGCTGGTTTGGCAACACCGGGCGGGTGCAGGGCTCGCAGCCGATGCTGATAAAACCGCGCTCGTGCAGGCTGTTGTACGGCAGCTCCAGCATGCGGATGTAACCCCAGATTTCTTCGCTGGTCATCTGCGCCAGCGGGTTGAACTTGTACAGGGTGCGTTCCGGTGTAGAAAAGGCCGTGTCGATTTCCAGTGCCGCCACTTGGCTGCGGGTGCCGGGGCTCTGGTCGCGGCGTTGGCCGGTGGCCCAGGCGCGCACGCCGGAGAGCTTGCGGCGCAGCGGCTCGATCTTGCGCACGCCGCAGCATTCGCCATGGCCGTCTTTATAGAAGCTGAACAGGCCTTTCTCTTTGACGAACGGTTCCAGTTTGCTCTGGTCCGGCGAGATCAGCTCGATGTCGATCTTGTAGAACTCGCGCACCTGTTCAATGAAGCGGTAGGTCTCAGGGTGCAGGCGGCCGGTGTCGAGGCTGAACACCTTGACGTTCTTGTTCAGCTTCCAGGCCATGTCTACCAGCACCACATCCTCGGCACCGCTGAAGGAAATCCACAAGTCATCGCCGAACTGGCTGAACGCCAGCTTGAGAATGTCCTGGGCAGATTTGTTGGCATAGGTCGTGGCGAGTTCAACGACATCGAAGGCTTGGTTCATCAGGACGGTTCCTACAGGTCAGTGGCGCTGAGCGCTCTATAGGGGAGCGATGGTATCAAAATCCGCCCTGCGTTGCGGCCGCCGCCTTGAATCGCTAGAGTTCGGCAGTCTTTTTGCTCGCTCGACTTGAACAATACAAATAGGAGTGTCTCGTGGAAATTGCCTGTCTCGACCTGGAAGGAGTACTGGTTCCGGAAATCTGGATCGCCTTCGCCGAAAAAACCGGTATTGAATCCCTGCGGGCGACCACCCGGGACATTCCCGACTACGACGTGCTGATGAAGCAACGCCTGCGCATCCTCGACGAACACGGGCTCAAGCTCGCCGATATCCAGGAAGTGATCGCCACCCTCAAGCCGCTGGACGGCGCCATCGAGTTCGTCAACTGGCTGCGTGAGCGCTTCCAGGTGGTGATCCTGTCGGACACCTTCTACGAATTTTCCCAGCCGCTGATGCGTCAGCTGGGCTTCCCGACTCTGTTGTGCCACCGCCTGATCACTGACGAAAGCGATCGCGTGGTCAGCTACCAACTGCGCCAGAAAGACCCCAAGCGCCAGTCGGTGCTGTCGTTCAAGAGCTTGTACTACCGCGTGATCGCTGCCGGCGATTCGTACAACGACACCAGCATGTTGGGCGAGGCTGATCGTGGGATTCTGTTCCATGCGCCGGAGAATGTGATCCGCGAGTTCCCGCAGTTCCCGGCGGTGCATACGTTTGAAGACCTGAAGAACGAGTTCATCAAGGCTTCGAACCGACCGTTGAGTCTGTAAGTCGTTCAGCGAATCTGACGGCCTCATCGCGAGCAAGCCCGCTCCCACATTCGAACGCGTTTATCCTTTGGAAGCGCGGTCGAATGTGGGAGCGGGCTTGCTCGCGATGGGGACCTTACGGCCGCCTGAGATCTTAAGCCCCAGCCAGCAACCGCTCATACGGGATGCTCAAGCCTTCATGCAGGCGCTTGATCATCGACAGGCTCAGCTTGCGCTTGCGGTTAAGCACTTCGGACACCCGGCCGCTGGTGCCGATGAATGCCTCCAGGTCGCGCGCTGTCATGCCGAGTTGCTCCATGCGAAAGCGGATGGCTTCCACCGGGTCCGACGGCGGCATTGGATAATGTTCGGCCTCGTACTTTTCAATGAGGACCGCAAGGATTTCCAGCTCATCGCCCTCGGGCGAGCCGATTGGTGCTTCCCATATCTGCTCGACGCGTGCGAGCGCGGCGGTGAGGTTTTCTTGGGAATGTATGGGTTTGATGTTCATCACACGGTCTCCGCGTTGATCTGATCGTACTGTGCGTGGGTCCCGACGAAACGTATGAACCCAAGCTGACGCTGATAATTGATCGCCATGATCACTCGATACCGGTTGCCGCCCACGTTGAATACAACCCTGCTGCCTTTGAGGATGCTCGCGGTTCCGAGGTCCGCCTTGAGCGCTTGCGGCGTTGGGTATGCAGCCTTCTCCATATGGCGATACAACTCGACCAGCGGTGTTTTGGCGTCGATGTAAGCTGGGTGGCTCTCCCAGAAGAGACGTAAGGTCGAGAACGCGATTATCCGCATGAGTCGAACCTCCCAATTTGGGAGATGTTAGTCTCAGGCAAGTGCAGATGCAATCTTGGAAATATTTTCTGACGAGTAAGCAATCGCTTCATGTGATCCTTCACAGATGGCGGGTGGAGGTCGAAACCGGACGCTATCCTCCAGCTCATACGCCGTCCACAGCGCGTCTGATTCAGGTTTTTTCTGCGCTCGGGCGCTACGTCCCGAAGCCGGGAAGGGCGCTGCGCTAGAGGCTTTCCAGGGTTTGTAACAACACCCGCACCTTGGTCAGCGACTCCTGATATTCCGCCTGCCATTCCGAGTCGGCGACGATCCCGCCGCCGCCCCAGCAGCACACCTGGCCGTCCTTGACCAGCAAGCTGCGGATGGCGATGGAGCTGTCCATCTCGCCGCGCACGTCCAGGTACACCAGCGAGCCGCAGTACAGCCCGCGCCGGGTTGGCTCCAGTTCGTCGATGATCTGCATCGCGCGGATCTTCGGTGCGCCAGTGATGGAGCCGCCGGGGAAGCTGCCGGCGATCAGATCCAGGGCGTCCTTGTCGTCGGCCAATTCGCCGGTGACGCTGCTGACCAGGTGATGCACGTTGGGGTAGCTTTCCAGGCTGAACAACTCCGGCACGTTCACCGAGCCGGTGCGGCAGGTGCGGCCGAGGTCGTTGCGCAGCAGGTCGACGATCATCAGGTTCTCGGCACGATCCTTGGGGCTCGCCAGCAGTTCGGCGGCGTTGGCGGCGTCTTCTTCAGGCGTCAGGCCACGCGGGCGGGTGCCTTTGATCGGGCGGGTTTCGACCTGGCGCTGGCTGATCTTGATGAAGCGTTCCGGTGACAGGCTCAACACCGCGCCGTCATCCGGCAGGCTCTGGAACCCGGAAAATGGTGTCGGGCAGGCTTCGCGCAAGGCGCAATAGGCCGCCCAGGGATCACCGCTGCACGCTGCGCGAAAGCGCTGGGTGAAGTTGACCTGGTAGCAGTCGCCCGCCTGGATGTAGGCATGGATGCGTGCGATGGCGTGTGCGTAGGTCTGGGCGCTGAGGTCCGGTGTCATGGGGCCGTGGAGTTTGAAAGCGGCCGCTGTCTCTGCACCGGGTTGGCTGAACAGGCTGATCAGTCGCTGCCGCTCGCCATCGACCAGCGCCGGGTGAAAGACCAACTGGCTGGTTTGCGCCTGGTGATCGCTGACCAGGGCCCAGGCATACAGCCCAAAACGTGCGTCCGGCAGGTGCAGATCATCCACCGCCCGGTGCGGCAGTTGTTCCAGGTGCCGGCCGAAATCGTAGCTCAGGTAACCGATCAGGCCACCGGCAAACGGCAACGCGTAGCCAGCCGGCAATGCCGCTTCACCCAACTGCGTAAGGTTTTCCCGCAGGCGTTGCAGGAATTCGCTGCCGCTCTCGTCAGGCCGCACCGCCAGCGTCGCCTCGGGCCAGGCGCTGAGCAGGTCATAACGCCCACGCTCGGCCACCGGGCGGCCGCTGTCCAATAGCACTGCGCCAGGGGCATGGCGAATCGCCGCAAAATACTCGGCGGGGTTGGCCCGGTAGGGCAGTGGGTATACGGAGCAGGTCGACATGCGGGGTGGATCAGCTGATGGCGTGGGGGAGGGGATTGTAGACCCCTGTAGGATTTGGTCCTAGAGGGGATGTCGGGGATAGACAGATCGAAGGCCGGTTCAGCCTTCGACTGCCGGGATGTGCCCAAACATGGCCTGCACGAACTTCACTCGTTCGTCCGGCGTTTCCGTCGTGCCGGCAGCTTTCAATTCTTCCAAGCGTGCCTCGACCGCATGGGTGCGCAGGGTCAGGCCGCAGTCGTTGGCGATCTGGATATTCAGCCCCGGCCGCGCATTCAGTTCGAGGATCAGCGGGCCTTTTTCCTGGTCCAACACCATGTCCACGCCGATGTAGCCCAGCCCGCACAACTCATAACAGCCCGCGGCGAGTTTCATGAACCCGTCCCAGTTTGGCAGTTGCACGCCATCCACCGCGTTGGTGGTGTCGGGGTGTTTGGTGATGATGCTGTTCAGCCAGGTGCCGCGCAGGGTCAGGCCGGTGGCCAAATCTACGCCCACGCCGATCGCGCCCTGGTGCAGGTTGGCCTTGCCGCCGGACTGGCGGGTCGGCAAGCGCAGCATGGCCATCACCGGGTAGCCCATCAGCACGATGATGCGGATATCCGGCACGCCTTCGTAGCTGATGCTCTTGAAAATCTGGTCGGGTACCACGCGGTACTCGATCAGCGCGCGGTCGCGGTGGCCGCCCAGGGAGTACAGGCCGGTGAGGATGCTGGAAATCTGATGCTCGATTTCCTCATGGCTGATGATCTTGCCGGACACCGTGCGATAGCGCCCTTCAAAACGGTCGGCGATGACGAGGATGCCGTCACCGCCAGCGCCCTGGGCCGGCTTGATCACGAAGTCGCTGCGCCCGCCAATGATCTCGTCGAGCTTGTCGATTTCCTTTTCGGTGGAGATCACCCCGTACATTTCCGGCACGTGGATGCCGGCCGCCAGGGCTCGTTCCTTGGTGATGATCTTGTCATCCACGATCGGGTACAGGCTGCGCTTGTTGTACTTGAGCACGTAGTCGGCGTTACGCCGGTTGATGCCCATGATGCCGCGCGCTTCCAGGGCCTTCCAGGTCTTCCAGAAGCCGAACATTACGAGTCAGCCTTGAGGAAGGCCTTGAAGCGCACCAACTCGGTCAGGCGATAGCCGCGATAACGCCCCATGGCCAGCATGAAGCCCACCAGGATCAGCAGGATCGCCGGGAAGGTGAACACAAAGTAGACCAGCTCCGGCACGCTCATGATCACGTGCGCCAGCGACGCCGCGAACAGCGTGCCGATCGCCACTTTCATCGCATGCCCGGCACCGCGTTCTTCCCAGGTGATCGACAGGCGTTCGATGGTCATGGTCAGAATCACCATCGGGAACAGCGCCACCGACAGCCCGCGCTCCAGCCCCAGCTTATGGCTGAACAGGCTGATGGCCGCGATCAGCACCACGACGAAGGTCAGCACCACCGACAGCCTTGGCAGCATCTGCAACTTCAGGTGTTCCAGGTACGAGCGCAGGGACAAGCCCAGCGCCGTGATGATCGTAAACAGCACAATCCCGAAGCCCAACTGGGTCTCGCGGAACGCCAGGGCGATCAGCACCGGGGTAAACGTGCCCAGGGTCTGCAGGCCGATCAGGTTGCGCAGGATCAGGATCACCAGCACGCCAATCGGGATCATCACCATGATCATGAAGGTCTGCTGGGTTTGCAGCGGCAGGCCGTACAGCGAGTATTCGAGGAAATTGGCGTCGGTGTTTTCGTCGGTCAACTTGGCCAGGCGAATCGCGTTCATTTCGCTGTTGTTCAGGCTGAAGGTGACCATGGCTTTCTTGCCGCCATCGACGGTGATCAGGTTTTCATCGCCGGTCCACCACAGCAGGCGGTCGGCGGGCAGGCCGGGTTCGCCGGTTTCCGGGTTGAAGTACAGCCAGTCATTGCCATTGAAGCTGCGCAGCCACAGTTCCGGGGTTTGCGGCTGGTCGGCGACGAGGCGGATGGTGTGGACTTTTTCCACCGGCACGTGGGCGATGGACAGCAGCAGTTCGACGATCTTGGCCTTGTGCGGCGTGGAGGGGTCGCCCGCCAGCAGCAGCTTGACGTTGTCGTCGTTGAGGTTGTTGGTGCGCTTGATGGCTTCGGTAATAAAGGTTTCCACATCGGCCGAGTGCTGGCGGATCGGCGCCAGCAGGGCTTCGGCGGCGATTTTTTCCGGGCCTTCCACCGCAATGCTGTCGCGGAAGGTCGGGCCCTTGATCTTGACCTTTTCGCCGCTGTAACGCTTGGTCAGCACCAGGCGGTAATACAGGGTCTGCTTGCCCTTGGCCCTGCGCGCCGACCAGGTGACCTTGCGGTTGCCATCGATGCGGTTGACGCTGACCCCGTAGTTATTCGAGATGAAACTCTCATTGAGGCTGACGAAGTCGCGGCTCAGGGGCGGCACGAACATCTGGATCTTCACCGGGTCTTTCGGGTTAGCGGCGAACTCGACCTTGGCGTCGATGTTCCACAAGTCATCGGTGGCGTCCTCGGTGACGGGAATGCCCAGCACGAAGATCTGGTAGGCGGTGACCGAAATACCCAGCACCACCAGGAGGGTGATCAGGATTCTCAGGTGCAGGGTCAGAGAGCGCATTCGGTTTACTCGGCGGTATGAGCGTCGGCGGCGCAGGCAGGTTTACCCGCTGCGTATTTAAGACTGGGGTCGACCAGCGCATCGAAGCGTTTCAGCGCTTCGGAGCCGATCAGCAGCGGGTATTGGAAAGCGCTGCGGTCAGTCAAGTTCACTTCGATGCTGCGTAATGCGCTGCCCATGCAGATGTCCAGGGCAATCACTGGACGGGCGGTGTAGTTCTTGTCCTCATCGGGATCGTAGTCACCGGCGCGGCGCTTGATCTTGCTGACGCGGGCCAGTGGGCGTTCGATGGGGTGGGAATGGGCGGTGTCGATGGCCAGATAGAAGCGCACCCAGGATTCACCGTTGCGCTTGAAGCGTTTGATATCGCGCGCGCTCAACGAGGCGGTCTTGGCGCCGGTGTCGAGTTTGGCTGCCACTTCCAGGTCGATATCTGCCAGCTTGGCGTATTCGTTGAGGCCATACACGGTCTTCTCGGCGGCAGCACAGAGCCCCGGTATAAGTCCCGGTATGAACAGTAGGCAAAATAATCGGGGGAAGGGCTTGAGTCTCATAAATCCTGAGGCGGTGCAGTGCGATGTTCAATTCAAGGCGACTGGCATTGCTGCGCAAGCTCCCTCGTGCGCCGTTTCATCAAGAGATGTCAGGCAAAAGCGGCGGCTATTCTAACATGATGCTTTTTTGGCGCCAGCGCTGGCAGGCGGCCATGCTCGTGGTGCCTGCAACGTTGGTTATTAGACGATTGTCGACAATGTTGATTTATTCTTTGACTAAGAAGGGCTAATTGGCTAGTTTTTGCGGCATTGCTTTTAAAAGGTGTCGACAATATGCTGGATCAATCGGAAGCTCCGGTGGTCTCCCCGGAAGAATCCCAGACAATGTCGGAGAACGTCTTTAGGCGTATACAGGCCGCGATCGTCAAAGGTGAGATCGCCCCCGGCAGCAAGATCTCCGAGCCGGAACTGGCGCGCACCTACGGCATCAGCCGCGGCCCGTTGCGTGAGGCGATCCACCGCCTTGAAGGCCAGCGCCTGCTGGTGCGCGTGCCCCATGTGGGCGCTCGCGTGGTGTCGTTGAGCCACGAAGAACTGATCGAACTCTATGAAATCCGCGAATCCCTCGAAGGCATGGCGTGCCGCCTGGCCGCCGAGCGCATGACCGATGCCGAGATCGAAGAACTGCGCCAGGTGCTGCATACCCACGAACGGGATGCGGCGTTCCAGGCCGGTGTCGGCTATTACCAGCAGGAAGGCGACTTCGACTTTCATTACCGGATCATCCAGGGCGCCGGCAACCGCACCTTGACCCAAATGCTCTGCGGCGAGCTGTACCAACTGGTGCGCATGTACCGCATCCAGTTCTCCGCGACCCCCAATCGTCCACGCCAGGCCTTTGCCGAGCATCACCGAATTCTTGACGCGATCGCCGATCGCGACGGTGAACTGGCCGAGTTGTTGATGCGTCGTCACATCGGCGCCTCCAAACGCAATATCGCCCGCCACTTTCCAGGCGGTGCTCCCCAGACAGCCACTCAGCGAGGTGAGTCATGAGTTCCAGTAACAACCGCACTCCAGGCCAGCGTTTTCGTGACGCGGTCGCCAGCGAACACCCGTTGCAGGTGGTCGGTACGATCAACGCCAACCATGCACTGCTGGCCAAACGCGCTGGCTTCAAGGCGATCTACCTGTCGGGTGGCGGGGTGGCCGCAGGCTCCCTCGGCGTGCCGGACCTGGGCATTACCGGCCTCGATGACGTGCTGACCGACGTGCGCCGCATCACCGATGTGTGCGACCTGCCGCTGCTGGTGGACGTGGACACCGGTTTCGGTTCCTCGGCCTTCAACGTGGCGCGCACCGTCAAGTCGATGATCAAGTTCGGCGCCGCCGCGATCCATATCGAAGACCAGGTCGGCGCCAAGCGCTGCGGTCATCGTCCGAACAAAGAAATCGTGTCCCTGCAGGAAATGGTCGACCGCATCAAGGCCGCCGTGGATGCGCGCACCGATGACAGCTTCGTGATCATGGCGCGTACCGATGCGCTGGCCGTCGAAGGCCTGGAATCCGCCCTGGAACGAGCCGCCGCCTGCATCGAGGCCGGCGCCGACATGGTGTTCCCGGAAGCCATCACCGAGCTGGACATGTACAAGCTGTTCGCGTCAAAGGTGAAGGCGCCGATCCTGGCTAACATCACTGAATTCGGTGCAACCCCGCTGTACACCGTCGAACAGTTGAAATCTGCCGATGTTTCCCTGGTGCTGTACCCGCTCTCGGCCTTCCGTGCCATGAACAAGGCTGCCGAGAACGTCTACACCGCGATCCGTCGCGATGGCACCCAACAGAACGTGATCGACACCATGCAAACCCGCATGGAGCTTTACGATCGTATCGACTACCACACCTTCGAGCAGAAGCTCGACGCGCTGTTCGCCGCCAAGAAGTAACGAACGCGCCTCCCGGATAACTACAAAATTGGAGAGTAACCATGGCTGAAGCAAAAGTACTGAGTGGCGCTGGCCTGCGTGGCCAGGTGGCCGGGCAGACCGCACTGTCCACCGTGGGCCAGGCCGGTGCCGGCCTGACCTATCGCGGCTACGACGTGCGCGAACTGGCCGCTGATGCGCAGTTCGAAGAAGTCGCCTACCTGCTGCTGTACGGCGAATTGCCGACCAAGGCCGAACTGGCTGCCTACAGCGCCAAGCTGAGCACGCTGCGTGACCTGCCCCAGGCGCTCAAAGAAGTGCTCGAGCGCATCCCGGCCGACGCCCACCCGATGGACGTGATGCGCACCGGTTGCTCGTTCCTCGGCAACCTCGAGCCGGAGCAGGACTTCAGCGTCCAGCGCGATGTCACCGACCGCCTGCTCGCTGCCTTCCCGGCGATCATGTGCTACTGGTACCGCTTCAGCCATGACGGCAAACGCATCGACTGCGTGACCGACGAACCTTCCCTCGGCGGTCACTTCCTGCACCTGCTGCACGGCAAGGCGCCGAGCGAGTTGCACGTCAAAGTGATGAACGTGTCGCTGATCCTCTACGCCGAGCACGAATTCAACGCGTCGACCTTTACCGCGCGTGTCTGCGCGTCGACCCTGTCTGACTTGTATTCCTGCGTCACCGCCGCCATCGGCTCGCTGCGCGGCCCGCTGCACGGCGGTGCCAACGAAGCGGCGATGGAAATGATCGAGCGCTTCCTGTCGGCCGAGGACGCTGTCGACGGCACCCTCGCCATGCTGGCGCGCAAGGACAAGATCATGGGCTTCGGCCACGCGATCTACAAAGACTGCGACCCGCGTAATGAGGTCATCAAGGGCTGGTCGAAACTGCTCGCCGAAGAAGTCGACGACAAGGTCTTGTTCCCGGTCTCCGAGGCCATCGACAAGGTCATGTGGGAGCAGAAGAGGTTGTTCCCCAACGCCGACTTCTACCATGCCTCGGCGTACCACTTCATGGGCATTCCGACCAAGCTGTTCACGCCGATCTTCGTGTGCTCGCGCCTCACTGGCTGGGCCGCCCACGTGTTCGAACAGCGCGCCAACAACCGCATCATCCGTCCAAGCGCCGACTACATCGGCGTCGAGCAGCGCAAGTTCGTGCCAATCGAACGTCGCTGAAGGCCGACGATTCCAGGACTGAAATGAGGGCAAAAGGTGGGAGGGGGCTTGCCCCCGATAGCGGAGTGTTATTCAACACCTATAGCAACTGATACACCGCCATCGGGGGCAAGCCCTCTCCCACATTTGAATCGCATTTCAAATCTGGATCAGTGGGTCCCTTTTGTAATCACCGTGACCGAGTCCCGACGATGAACACTGAATTTCGCAAATCGCTCCCCGGCAGCCGCCTCGATTACTTCGACGCCCGCGCGGCTGTCGAGGCAATCACCCCCGGCGCCTACGCCACCTTGCCTTACACCTCCCGCGTACTCGCGGAAAACCTGGTGCGCCGTTGCGCCCCGGCCACCCTCAACGCTTCCCTGAGCCAACTGATCGAACGCAAACGCGACCTCGACTTCCCTTGGTTCCCGGCGCGAGTGGTGTGCCATGACATTCTTGGCCAAACCGCCCTGGTCGACCTCGCCGGCCTGCGCGATGCCATCGCCCTGCAAGGCGGCGACCCGGCCCAGGTCAACCCGGTGGTGCCGACCCAACTGATCGTCGACCACTCCCTGGCCGTTGAAGCCGGTGGTTTCGACCCGGACGCGTTCGAGAAAAACCGCGCCATCGAAGACCGCCGCAACGAGGACCGCTTCCACTTTATCGAGTGGACCAAAAAGGCCTTCAAGAACGTCGACGTGATCCCGCCGGGCAACGGCATCATGCACCAGATCAACCTGGAGAAAATGTCTCCGGTGATCCAGGTGCGTGACGGCGTGGCGTTCCCCGACACCTGCGTCGGCACCGACAGCCACACCCCGCACGTGGACGCCCTCGGCGTGATCGCCATCGGCGTCGGCGGCCTCGAAGCCGAGAGCGTGATGCTCGGCCGCGCGTCATGGATGCGCCTGCCGGAAAGCGTCGGCGTGGAGCTGACGGGCAAGCTGCAACCGGGCATCACCGCCACCGACATGGTGCTGGCGCTGACCGAGTTCCTGCGTCAACAGAAAGTGGTGGGTGCGTGGCTGGAGTTCTTCGGCGAAGGTGCATCGGCACTGACCCTGGGCGACCGCGCGACCATCTCCAACATGGCCCCGGAATACGGCGCAACCGCGGCGATGTTCTACATCGACCCGCAGACCATCGCCTACCTGAAACTCACCGGCCGTGAAGACGCGCAAGTCGCCCTGGTCGAGCAATACGCCCGCCTGACCGGCCTGTGGGCTGACGACCTCAAAGGCGCCCAATACGAGCGCGGCCTGACCTTCGACTTGTCCAGCGTCGTGCGCAACATGGCCGGCCCGAGCAACCCGCACGCCCGTGTCGCCACCAGCGACCTTGCTGCCAAAGGCATCTCCGGCCAGTGGGATGACGTACCGGGGCAAATGCCCGACGGTGCGGTCATCATTGCCGCGATCACCAGTTGCACCAACACCAGCAACCCGCGCAACGTGATCGCTGCCGGCCTCCTGGCGCGCAACGCCAACAAGCTGGGGCTGACCCGCAAGCCGTGGGTCAAGTCGTCCCTGGCACCCGGTTCGAAAACCGTGGCCATGTACCTGGAAGAAGCCGGCCTTGGGCACGAACTGGAAAAACTCGGTTTCGGTGTGGTGGCCTTCGCCTGCACCACCTGCAACGGTATGTCCGGTGCGCTCGACCCGGTGATCCAGCAAGAGATCATTGACCGCGACCTGTACGCCACCGCTGTGTTGTCGGGGAACCGCAACTTCGACGGGCGTATCCACCCGTATGCCAAGCAAGCCTTCCTGGCTTCGCCGCCGCTGGTGGTAGCCTACGCGATTGCCGGCACCATCCGTTTCGACATCGAGAAGGACGTGCTGGGTCTCGACGCCGACGGCAAGGAAATCCGCCTGAAAGACATCTGGCCGAGCGACGAAGAAATCGACGCAGTGGTCAAGGCGTCGGTCAAGCCGGAACAGTTTCGCAAAGTGTATATCCCGATGTTCGCGATCCACGAAGACACCGGCCCGAAAGTCGCGCCGCTGTATGAGTGGCGCCCGCAAAGCACCTATATCCGCCGTCCGCCGTACTGGGAAGGCGCGTTGGCCGGTGCGCGTCCGCTCAAGGGCATGCGCCCGCTGGCGGTGCTGCCGGACAACATCACCACTGACCACCTGTCGCCATCCAACGCGATCATGCTCGACAGCGCCGCCGGCGAATACCTGGCGAAAATGGGCCTGCCGGAAGTTGACTTCAACTCCTACGCAACCCACCGCGGCGACCACCTGACCGCGCAACGCGCCACCTTCGCCAACCCGAAACTGTTCAACGAAATGGTGGTGGAAAACGGTAAGGTCAAGCAGGGCTCCCTGGCGCGCATCGAGCCGGAAGGCAAGGTCACACGCATGTGGGAAGCCATTGAAACCTACATGGAACGCAAGCAGCCGCTGATCATTATCGCTGGCGCCGACTACGGTCAGGGTTCGTCCCGCGACTGGGCTGCCAAGGGCGTGCGCCTGGCGGGTGTGGAAGCGATTGCCGCCGAAGGTTTCGAGCGCATTCACCGCACCAACCTGGTGGGCATGGGCGTGTTGCCGCTGGAGTTCCTGCCGGGCACCGACCGTCACACGCTGAAGATCGACGGCAGCGAAACCTACGACGTGGTCGGCAAACGCACCCCGCGTGCGCAATTGACCCTGGTGATCAACCGCAAGAATGGCGAACGTGTCGAAGTGCCGGTGACCTGCCGCCTGGACACCGCTGAAGAAGTGTCGATCTACGAGGCGGGCGGCGTGTTGCAACGTTTTGCCCAGGACTTCCTGGAATCGGCGGCGACCGTCTGAAGAGGATGACCATGGCACACGTACCGCAAATCAAGATCCCCG
This sequence comes from Pseudomonas sp. D3, assembly GCF_029320995.1. Classification (NCBI taxonomy): domain Bacteria; kingdom Pseudomonadati; phylum Pseudomonadota; class Gammaproteobacteria; order Pseudomonadales; family Pseudomonadaceae; genus Pseudomonas; species Pseudomonas sp. D3. The sequence goes on along the minus strand of NZ_CP119772.1, from coordinate 4,977,900 downwards.
CCACCTACATGCGTGGCGGCACCAGCAAGGGCGTGTTTTTCCGCGTCCAGGACCTGCCCGAGTCGGCGCAGGTGCCGGGTGCTGCGCGCGATGCCCTGCTGTTGCGGGTGATCGGCAGCCCCGACCCCTACGACAAGCAGATCGACGGCATGGGCGGCGCCACGTCGAGCACCAGCAAAACCGTGATCCTCGCCAAGAGCAGCCGCGCCGGGCATGACGTGGATTACCTGTTCGGCCAGGTCGCCATCGACAAACCGTTTGTCGACTGGAGCGGCAACTGCGGCAACCTGTCGGCGGCGGTGGGTTCCTTCGCCATCAGCGCGGGCCTGGTCGATCCAGCCCGTGTGCCGCATAACGGCGTGGCCGTGGTGCGGATCTGGCAGGCCAACATCGGCAAGACCATCATCGCCCACGTACCGATCACCGACGGTGCGGTGCAGGAAACCGGCGACTTCGAACTGGACGGAGTGACCTTCCCGGCCGCCGAAGTGCAGTTGGAGTTCATGGACCCGGCAGCGGAAGAAGAGGGCGGCGGCGGTTCGATGTTCCCCACCGGCAACCTGATCGACGACCTGGAGGTGCCGGGAATCGGCACCTTCAAGGCCACGCTGATCAACGCCGGCATCCCGACGATCTTCATCAACGCCGAAGACCTGGGTTACACCGGTACCGAGCTGCAAGGCGCGATCAACAGTGACCCCAAGGCCCTGGCGATGTTCGAGACCGTCCGGGCCCATGGCGCGTTGCGCATGGGTCTGATCAAGCACCTGGACGAAGCCGCCCTGCGTCAACACACGCCGAAGGTGGCCTTCGTGGCTAAGCCTGCGGACTATGTGGCCTCCAGCGGCAAGGCGATCAAGGCCGGCGATATCGACCTGCTGGTGCGTGCCTTGTCCATGGGCAAGTTGCACCACGCGATGATGGGCACCGCAGCGGTCGCGATCGGCACGGCCGCAGCGATTTCCGGAACCTTGGTCAACCTCGCGGCGGGCGGCGTGGAGCGTAATGCGGTGCGCTTCGGGCATCCGTCCGGCACCTTGCGTGTCGGCGCCGAAGCCACCCAGGTGAACGGCGAATGGGTGGTGAAGAAGGCCATCATGAGCCGCAGTGCTCGGGTGTTGATGGAAGGCTTCGTGCGCGTGCCCGGCGACGCGTTCTAAAACCCAGCACCAATCCCCTGTGGGAGGGGGCTTGCCCCCGATAGCGGTGTGCCAGTCGACACATTCGTTAACTGACCCGCCGTCATCGGGGGCAAGCCCCTCCCACAAGGGATCTCTATTCCCAGGCAGGCATCCAAGATCTGCTTCCAGTAACCGTGAGCCCGAGGACTGACCCCCACCCACTTTGGAGAACAGCCATGAGCGCCAACGTCGACCAGAACAACCGTCCCGACTACGACCAGGTCCTGCAGGACATCGCTGACTACGTCCTCAACTACCGGATCGACTCGCCGGACGCGCTGGACACCGCCCGCAACTGCCTGATGGACACCCTCGGTTGCGGCCTGCTGGCGCTGCGGTTCCCGGAATGCACCAAGCACCTGGGGCCGCTGGTCGAGGGCACGGTGGTGCCGTTCGGCGCACGGGTGCCGGGCACGTCGTTCCGGCTGGACCCGGTCAAGGCCGCCTGGGACATCGGTTGCATCGTGCGCTGGCTCGACTACAACGACACCTGGCTCGCCGCCGAATGGGGCCACCCCTCGGATAACCTCGGCGGCATCCTTGCCGTGGCCGACCACCTTTCGCAACAACGCGTGGCCAATGGCGACGCGCCGCTGACCATGCGCGCAGTGCTGGAAGCGATGATCATGGCGCACGAGATCCAGGGTGTGATTGCCCTGGAAAACTCCTTCAACCGCGTCGGCCTCGACCATGTGCTGCTGGTGAAAGTCGCCTCCACGGCGGTAACCGCCAAGCTGATGGGCGCCAACCGCGAACAGCTGCTTTCGGCGCTGTCTCACGCCTTTGTCGATGGTCAGGCATTGCGCACCTACCGGCACGCGCCGAACGCCGGTTCGCGCAAATCCTGGGCGGCGGGCGATGCCTCCAGTCGCGGCGTGCGCCTGGCGGACATCGCGCTACGTGGCGAGATGGGCATTCCCGGCGTGTTGAGCGCGCCGCAATGGGGCTTCTACGACGTGCTGTTCAGCCACACCAACAAGGACTTGGCGCTCAAGCCCGAAGACAAGCGCACGTTCAGCTTGTCCCAACCCTACGGCACCTATGTGATGGAAAACGTGCTGTTCAAGATCAGTTTCCCCGCCGAGTTCCACGCGCAAACCGCCTGCGAAGCGGCAGTGACCTTGCACCCGCAGGTTGTCGATCGCCTGCATGACATCGAACGCATCGTGATCACCACCCATGAGTCGGCGATTCGCATCATTTCCAAGGTCGGGAAGTTGGCCAACGCTGCTGACCGCGACCACTGCCTGCAATACATGACCGCCGTGCCCCTGGCCTTCGGTAACCTGGTGGCCGAGCAGTACGAAGATGAATTCCACGCCGCGCACCTGATCATCGACGAGCTGCGCGAAAAGATGGTGATCGTCGAAGAACCGCGCTACAGCCGTGAGTACCTGGAGGCGGATAAACGCTCCATCGCCAACGCGGTGCAGGTGTTCTTCAACGATGGCAGCCACACCGAGCAGGTGGCGGTGGAATACCCGATCGGGCACCGCCGTCGCCGGGTGGACGGCATTCCGTTGCTGGAAGACAAGTTCAAGGTCAACCTGGCCACGCGTTTTACTGCCCAGCGCAGTGCCGGGATTTTTGCGTTGTGCAAGGATCAGGCGCGGCTTGAAGCGACGCCGGTGAATCGCTTTGTGGATTTATGGGTGATATGAAGGTGTCGCTGTTGCGCACGTTCCTGAACGCTAGGTTTTGACGCCGACACACCTTGCGATTCATGCGTCCTACATCTCAGGAACCGTTTTCAGATAGAAACCAATCAGGTGTCAGATGCCCTGCAGGCGCGGGTCATCTGGCAAGCGACGCTTGCGAATAAACACCTGAATCTGAGAAGGCGCTTTTATGACTAGCATAAACAATCGACAGCCAACGCCCTACACCGTCGGCTATGAAATGTCCCCGAAGCCCACGCCCATTCGCGGTGAAGACAGTGCCAAGGCGTCTGGCAATTCTAGCCCCCAGCCGTCTTCGGGGCCTTCCCGTCAGCCTATGAATGCGCCGCAGCTAGCTCATCGGGAGCTGGCCAACGCGTCGTCTGCCGCAAAAAGCGCCGTGCCCGATCAGCTACAACGGCTCGCTGGCCAGAATAAACAATTAAACGAAAAATATGATCAGATGGTCGCTAAGCTCGCGCCGCAAATCATGAAGCTCCAGGCGCAAGTAAACCAGCTCACTCAGTACCACAATGCGAAGACAACCCCTGGAAACGAGGCTGCTCCGTCGAACCCAAGTACTCGTGGTGGCCCGGCGGCGCAGCAGAACAGCAAGTCGCCTGACGCGCGCGCCCCTGCAGAAAATACACAAGCGTCCGGGCGCGATGCACCTCCCAGCCTTGAGCGGTTGACTGCCAACAATAAGCTCCTGAGCGATAAGCTCGATCAGTTGGAATCCTGGTTTAGTTCGACAGTTAAAGCGCTTCAAGGCCAGATTGGTGATTTGACTAAGAAGTTGGGCGGGGCAGATACCCCTGAAACCCGCACGCCTCCCGCGACACCAGGCGCAGGCAACGGCAAGCAGGCTGCGGCGAATAACATGCCGGCCAAAGATGCACCTAATGCCAACCAAGGCGCCGCATCGGGTAAGGCGAGCCTAGGTGCAGCATCGGGTCAAGCCAACCAAGGCGCGGCGTCGGGTAAGGCGAGCCCAGGTGCAGCATCGGGTCAAGCCAACCAAGGTGCGGCGTCAGGCCAGTCCAACCAAGCCAAACCGGCGGCGCAGTCCAGCGAAAGTAAGCCGTCGGCCCGGTCTGATGAATCAAGCCAGACGCCTCGTACCCTCGACGATCTTGCACGCGACAATGAGCAACTTCGTGCGCGCCTCGATCACATGATGGCTGAGTTCACCAAGATGATTTCCCAACTTCAACAGCAAATTGAGCGACTGAGTAACCAGATCAATTCGCTGAAGGGTTAAGGTCAGCGATGAAAAACGGGTCAATGTGGGCGCCTGCACCCGCATCGACCCTGTTCCGCTGGACATTCATTCAAAGCGCAAAATAACCCGACGGTTATGCTTGCTCTTCTTCTCGATCTTCTCGCAAAACACCCGACCGATTTCTTCAGTGTTGATCACATGGGTGCCGCCGCAAGGCTGGATATCGACCCCGGCAATTTCAATCACTCGCACTGAGCTTTGGATCACTGGCGGAGCCACCGCCTGGGTGCGGGTGATCTGCAGTAGGGTTGCGTACTCTGACGCGGGCATCGCCAGGGTTTGCACCTGATGGGCCTGTTCGATCAGCGCGTTGAGGTCGCGGGTGATGCTGTCCTTGTCCAGGGTCATTTCCGGCAGATCGAAATCCAGTCGTCCCTTGTCGGCGCTGATACTGCAGCCGGTGACCGGGGCGTCGATGATCGAGCACAGCAAGTGCAGGCAAGTGTGCATTTTCATGTGCTGGTAACGCCGGTCCCAATCGAGGCTGGCGTCCACTTGCACCCCAGCGCTCAACTGCTCGGGACAGTGTTCCACCTGGTGCCATATGATCGAGCGCTGCACCGGGTCGCGCACCGTGCCGACGATGTCGACGCGCGTGCCGTCGGCCAGGGTGAAGTGGCCGGTGTCACCGGGTTGCCCGCCGCCGGTGGGGTAGAACAGCGTGTGCTCCAGGGCGATGCCGTATTCGCTGACGGCAATCACCCGGGCGCTGAAGGCATTCTGGTAGGGCGCGCTGTCAAACAGCGCCAGGGTTTCCATGGTGTGCACAGACATGTTCAACCTCCGACAATCAATGGGCTGGCTTGCAGCAGGTGACGCACCATTGCGCTCAAGCCAGGGGGGGAAAGCAGGGTGATTTCAAATTCCGGCCCGCAGACTTTCAGGTTCAGCGGCAGGCGTGGCAGGCGGTCGGCCATTTCGATGCGGCGCAGGCGAAATTGCAGGTGATGGCGTTCTTTCACCGTGGGTTCCAGCATCAGCCCCTGCAACGGGTGAAAGTCCGCGTCCAGCACCGTGACCTTGTGGCTGGTGCTGATCTCGCCGACCACGTGCAGGCGCTCATCAAGGGCGAAGGCGCCGAGGTAGCTGCTGTGCTCCGATTCGTCGTTCTTTTGCAATTGGATCTGGTTGACCACCTTGACCTTGGTTCCCGCTGGCACGTCCTGGGTGATCACGCACGCTGGGCTGATAAACACGTTGTCGCCGATCTGCACGTAGCCCAACACGCGGGCGCCGGAGCCGATTTCGACGTTGTTGCCCAGGCGCGGGTGGCGCTTGCCGTCGGGGTTGTTGGCGATGCCACGGGCACCGAGGGTTACGCCGCAGAGGATGTAGCAGTCGTTGCCGATCTCGCAGGTTTCGCCGATCACTGTGCCGTAGCCGTGGTCGAGCACAAAGCGTCGACCGATGCGCGCTGCCGGGTGAATTTCGGCGCCGGAGAGGATCTTGCCCTGGTTGCTGAGCTTGAGGGCGATGCGCGAAAACATCCCGTTGGTCTGGTCGGGGAAATGCCACACCTGGTGCGCGATGCGATAGAACAGCACCGCCTTGAACGAGGCATAGGACTCCAGGATCAACTCGCCACGCCCGCGCGACGCCGGGTCGCGGTAGGCGTAGGCAATCAGGTCCTCGGCTACTGCCTGGGCGGCGTTCTGGACCAGCGGCGCCAAGTGCGGCTCCAGTTGCTTCATTTGCGTGGGCGTGAGGGTTTTGATGAGGTGGGTAAGCAATTCATCGTGCAGATGTTGCATGTCGATAAAGCCGCCCATGGAGGCACCCCCGCATTCTGGATGGTTGGATAACCGGTTATTCGAAACTGGGCAGGTAGCTGTCGGCATTGTCGTAGACCATGGTCAACACCACCGTTTCGGGCGGTAACTCGGGGGCGAGCTTGGCGATGGCCACCATATTGGCGGCCGAGGACAGGCCCAGGCTGATGGCGTCGGTGCGCATGATCCGTTTCATCATGTCGAGGCATTCCTCACGCGACACCTTGAGCATGCCGTCCAGCACGTCCAGGTTGAGGATGCTCGGGATCAAGCCGATCGACAGGCCCTGGATATGGTGCGGTGCGTGCTGGTTTTTCAGCAGGTCGCATTCCTCCGGCTCCACACCCATCACGCGCAGGGTCGGCCAGGCGGCTTTGAGGGTCTCGCCGATGCCGGTGATATGGCCGCCGGTGCCGATGCCGCTGACGAAGTAATCCACACGCTGCTCACCGAAGGCGCGCAGGATTTCCGGCGCGGTGGTGTCGCGGTGGGTCTGTGGGTTGGCACCGTTGCGTTGCTGGTTGAGCATCACGTAGCTAGGGTTTTCTAGCTGCAACTCCATGCACTTTTCGCCATGGGAATTGTTGCCGAGGCGGCTGTCCGACAGCACCACCTTGGCGCCGTACAGGCGCAGCAGTTTCTGCTTTTCGGGGCTGTAGTTATCGGGGATCACCAGCACCACTTTGTAGCCGAGCACGTTGCCGGCCATCACCAGGCCAATGCCGGTGTTGCCGCCGCTGGGTTCGATAATGGTTTGCCCGGCGTCGCGCATCAGCACGCCGCGGCGCTCGGCGTCGAGGATCATGCCCAAGGCGATGCGTGCCTTATGGCTGCCACCGGGGTTGAGGGATTCCAGTTTGGCGTAGACCTCGATGCCAAGGTCTTCGGAAAACTGCGCCAGGCGCACGATCGGTGTGTGACCGATGGCGTCGAGAATTGAGTTATGCAACATCAGGTCGTTACCCAGGGCCGTGATCAGTACAAAGGCATGTCGGGTTCGACGTCGCGAACCCAGTGTTTCATGCCGCCTTGCAGAACTTTGGTGTTGGCGAAGCCGGCTGCCAGCAGGGTGCTGGCCGCTTGCTCGGCGCGGGTTCCGGCGTAACAGATCAGGTAGTGGGTGTTGTCTCGACTGAGGTTGTCGAGCTGGCCGTCCAGTTCGGCGAGGGGGATATGCACCACGCCCGGCAATTTGCAGACCTCCAGCTCGCTCGCGTCGCGCACATCCAGCAGCACGTCGGCGCTGCTGTGGCGTTCGAGCAGTTGCTTGAGTACCTGAGGCTTGATGTAGCGCTCTTCGGCCAGGCTGGGTTTGCTCGGTATGGCGTCGGCGCAGACTGCGGGCGCCAGGGTTTCGCTATGGCGCAGTTCCGAGCAGCAAGGGCAGTCGGCGCGTCGCTTGAAACGGATCTCGCTGAATTTCATCGCCAGCGCATCGAAGCGCATCAGGCGACCGGACAAGGGTTCGCCGATGCCGATCAGCAATTTGATCGCCTCGGTGGCCTGGATCATCCCGACCACCCCCGGCAGCACGCCGATCACCCCGCCCGCGCTGCAATTAGGCGCCAGCTCCGCTGGGGGCGCCTGGGGAAACAGGCAGCGGTAGCAAGGCCCGCCCTTGTAGTTGAGCACGCTGATCTGTCCGTCGAAACGGTAGATGGCGCCATACACCAGGGGTTTACCCAACTGCACGCAGGCGTCGTTGACCAAGTAGCGCGTATCGAAATTATCGGTGCCGTCGATTATCAGGTCGTAGGCGCCGACCAGTTCCAGAGCGTTGTCGGCGGTCAGCGCGGTGTCGTGGGCGTTGATCTGGATGTGGCTGTTGAGGTCTTCCAAGCGTTGCTTGGCGGACGCGACCTTGGACATGCCCAAGGTGCTGTTGCCGTGGACGATCTGGCGTTGCAGGTTGCTGCTCTCGACTACATCGAAATCCACCAGCCCCAGGGTGCCGATGCCGGCCGCCGCCAGGTACAGGCTGATGGGCGAGCCCAGGCCACCGGTGCCGATGATCAGCACCTTGGCTTTTTTCAGCTTCAACTGACCTTCGCGACCGACGCCGGGCAGGGTGATATGGCGCACGTAACGCTGGACTTCTTCATTGCTCAGGCTGTCGACGTCGATGCCGCCGGAGGTGGCGAGCAGCACTTCGATCCTGGCCTTTTCCGGTAGCTGGTCGTCTGCGTTGATCAACGCTTCTTCGGCGGTAAACAGGAAGTGTTCCTTGAGCTGGTTGTTCTTTTCGTGAAACAGGTGCGCACGCAATTGCGGGTGGCTACTGCAGAGGTTTTCAATGACTTCGCGCAATGTCGATCCGGTGCCCTCAAGGGTCGATTCCGGCAGCTTGGCCACGCGAACCAGAATGTCGGGGAAAGAGACAGCGTTCATGGACAACTCCGTGTGCAGGTCGTTGAGCGGTTGAAGGGCGAAATGCTTGCTATCCCAGGCAAACAGCTTTGAGCCCAGGGCCCGGCCCTGGCGAACGTCCACCACCAGGTAGCTGACGGGGTAGATCGGCTCGCCCATGAACAGCGCCTTGTCCTGGTCTTCGTCGCTGAAATAGGCGCCGACGTCGGGGTGGGAGTGGTAGATCACCACCACCGGGTTGTCGCTGCGAAATGCTTTGTTCAGCAGCAGCGTGTCGGCCACTGAAAAGGTGTAGCCGTTGGCCGCGCTGCGCGGGTACATCTCGGGGTTCTTGCGGTGCAGCTCGTTCTGGATATTGCTGCCCAGGTACACGCTGCCGTCGGCGAAGACGAAGCCACAGCATTCTTCGGGGTAGCTGCGGCTGGCGTGGGCGTAGATCTGTTCCAGGGCTTCTGGGCGGAGGACGTCCATGTTTCTCTCGCGTTGCTGTGTGAGGGCCGGGAGGGTCAATTTTTCTTGGCCATGAGTTTTTCGATGGGCAACTTGGTGATCGCAAAACCGGCCAGCAGGATGGCCGAGTACAGCATGAGGTCGCGGGAAATCGCCACGCCTTCATACCAGGCGCCGATGATCACGGCGAACACCGGAAAGATGATGAACACGAACGAGAGGATGATCGGGCTGAGGCGCTTAAGCAGCATGAAATACACGATGAAACCACCCACCGACGCCACCAGGCCCAGGTAGAACAAGGCGCCCCACGAGCGCAGGGTGATGGCTTCGAAGGTCGGCGTTTCAAACCACAGGCCGGCGACGAACAGCATCAGCCCGGCGATTCCGATGGGCAGTGTGTTGTAAGTGATCACGCTGATGGCGCTGCCTTTTTGCTTGGTAATGACGTAGCACAAGGCATGCATGATTGCAGCGCTCAGAATCGCCAGTACCCCGAAGAACTCGGCGTGGTCCAGGTGCAGGCCCTGGCTCTTGATGATCATGTAAAGGCTGCCGAAGCCGATACCGATGCCGACCACCTGGGAAAAGTAGATGCGCTCGCGCAGGAACAGCGCTGAGAAAATCAGGATGAACACCGGCATGCAACTGAACAGCAGGGCAGTGAGGCCGGACGAGACATGCATCTCGCCGTAGTTGAGCAGGTAATAGGGCACGCTGAAGTAGGACAGGGTTACGAACACGAAGAACCAACGGCTTTCCCGGGGGAACAGGATCGGCTCGCGGCGCACCATGGCGAAACACAGGAACAGCGGGAACGCGATCAGAAAGCGCAGGCCGGCGGAGGTCAGCGGTGGCACGCTCTCCACGGCAATTTTGATACCCAGCCAGGTGGTGCCCCAACTCAGGCACACGATGAGAAACATCACGCTGGTCACCAGGCCGGCCAACCACTGTTTTTGAGTTTTTGTTTTTGCGGCGTTTTCGAGAACGGCGGACATTGGCATCGTTTATTACTTCCCTGAGCCGGAATTGAACTCTATATTGAACTTGTAATAAGTTATTTTTTTCGGCGATTGAACCCGTAAAAGCACACTATTAGGGCGAAAGATGGCTGTCAAAACAAATATTGACATGGTGTCAATTATGCGTGAGGGGTTGTCCAACGGGCAGGGCGTTAAGTACAAGCGCCTATCCGATGTTATGGAGCGGGGCATCCTCGAAGGCTTGATTGAACCGGGACGAAAACTACCGCCCCATAGGGTGCTTTCCGACAATTTGGGGGTGACCATCGGCACCATCAGCCGGGCCTACGGCGAGCTGGAACGTCTGGGGTTGGTGGTGGCGCGGGTCGGTGACGGCACGTTCGTGCGCAAGCGTGGGATGGAGCGTCAACGGGATGAAGGTTTTCGCAACTTCAGCGAGGAGCCGCGCCAGTACTTCGACATGAGCCGCAACATGCATATTCCGGGGCAGGAGACGGTGTTCCTGGCGCAGAGCTTCCAAACCCTGTCGACCAACGCCAAGTTTCTCCAGGACATCAGTGCCTACACGCCGGACGCTGGCCTGCCGCGTTACCGCGAAGCGGGCGCGCAGTGGCTGGTGCAGCGCGATTTTCATCCCATCCCAGAGCAGGTCATTTGCGTCAACGGCGGCCAGCATGGGTTGCTCTGCGCGATGATGGCGCTGCTGCGCGCAGGCGATACGGTGGTCACCGAGCAACTGACTTATCCCGGGCTGATCACTGCCGCGCGCATGCTCGGTGTGCGGCTGATCGGCCTGGAAATGGATGAAGAGGGTGTGTTGCCCGGGGCTCTGGATGAAGTCTGTCGCAATCACCGGGTTTCGGCCTTGTACTGCACGCCCACTATCCAGAACCCGACCACAGCGGTGTTATCGGTCGCACGCCGCGAGGCGCTGGTCAAAGTGTGTCGCGAACACAACCTGCTGATTCTTGAAGATGAAGCCCACGGTGTGCTGGTGGAAGACCGACCGCCGCCCCTCAGCTATTTCGCGCCCGAGCGTACGATTTTGATCAGCAGCTTGAGCAAAGCCGTGTCGGCGGGGTTGCGTGTTGGCTATGTGCATGCGCCGCCGGCATTGGTCAGTCGTATTTCGGCGGCGCTACGTTCGACCTGTTGGATGGCCACGCCGGTGACTCTGGAACTCGCCACCCAGTGGATCGAGAACGGCACGGCGGAATACCTGCTGCGCCAGCAAATCAACGAGATCAGTCGGCGCAAAGCCTTGGTGCAGGGCCTGTTGGTCGGCCTGGAATACCGCACGCACCTCAATAGCCCGCACTTCTGGATTGAAGTCCCGGAGCCTTGGCGTGCGTCGGAAATCGAGGCGGAACTCAAGCAGAATAATTACCTGATCGCCACCGCCGAGGCCTTTGCCGTGGGGCAGACAGCGGTGCCGCAGTTTATTCGGGCGAGTATTTGCAATACGTCGGGCGATGATCAGTTGTTGCGGGCGGGCTTTGATGCGCTGGCCACTGCACTGGGGCAGGGTGGCGGGCGGTTTCAGCTTTGAGCCACATGTCACAAGCCACAAGCAAAGAGCTGACGGGCTTTTACTTGCAGCTTGTGGCTGTTTTTACTTGAATCTGCGTTCTACGCCCTTTTCCACCAGAATTTTCGCCGAGATCTCTTCCACTGAGAAATGCGTGGAATTGATGTGCGCAATGTTCTCGCGACGGAACAGATTTTCCACTTCGCGCACTTCGAATTCGCACTGGGCATAGCTGGAGTAGCGGCTATTGGGTTTGCGCTCGTTGCGGATGGCTGTCAGGCGATCCGGGTCGATGGTCAGGCCGAACAGCTTATGTGCATGCGCGCGCAGGGCCGTCGGCAGTGTCAGGTGCTCCATGTCGTCTTCGGTCAGCGGATAGTTGGCCGCGCGGATGCCGAATTGCATAGCCATGTATAGACAGGTAGGGGTCTTGCCGCAGCGCGACACGCCGACCAGGATTATGTCGGCTTTGTCGTAGTAGTGGGTGCGGGCCCCATCATCGTTGTCGAGGGCGAAGTTCACCGCCTCGATACGTTCCATATAGTTGGAGTTATGCCCAATGGAATGGGACTTTCCGACGGAATAGGAGGAGTGCTCACTCAACTCTTGTTCCAGCGGCGCCAGGAAGCTCGAGAAAATGTCGATCATGAAACCATTGGAGGTTGCGAGGATCTCACGAATGTCTTGATTGACGATGGTGTCGAAAATGATCGGACGAAAGCCGTCTTTTTCTGCTGCCAGATTGATTTGTTGTACCATAGCCCGCGCTTTATCCGCGTTGTCGATATAAGGCCGCGTGAATTTGGCGAAGGTAACGTTTTCAAACTGCGCGAGCAGGCTTTGACCCAGAGTTTCGGCTGTGATGCCGGTGCCGTCGGAAATAAAGAAAGCAGATCGTTTCATTTGAGCCCTGGGCCTTAAGCTGATGGCGAATCTTGGATATGATAGGCGCGACTTTGCCGTCCCACATTGGGCCGCATTCTCACTTATTTTCCAGGTCCAGGCCACAAGCGCTGGCGAATGCTCCTACTGAGCCGCCGGCGTCCTGAGCTTTTCCAATACAGAAAGTGGAGAGATCACCTTGGTAGAGTACGTAGTTTCCCTCGATAAGCTCGGCGTCCATGATGTGGAGCACGTAGGGGGCAAGAACGCATCCCTCGGCGAGATGATCAGTAATCTTGCAGGCGCTGGTGTCTCGGTGCCAGGTGGTTTTGCCACCACTGCCCAGGCTTACCGTGATTTTCTCGAACAGAGCGGCCTCAACGCTCAGATCCACGCCGCGCTGGACGCTCTGGACGTCGATGACGTCAACGCCCTGGCCAAGACCGGCGCCCAGATCCGTGAGTGGATCATGGACGCCGAGTTTCCCGAGAAACTCAACGAAGAAATCCGTACCGCATTTGCCACGCTGTCGGCCGGCAATCCGGACATGGCAGTCGCTGTGCGCTCCTCGGCTACCGCCGAAGACTTGCCCGACGCCTCCTTTGCAGGCCAGCAGGAGACCTTCCTCAACATCCGCGGCGTGGAAAACGTGATCCGCGCAGCCAAGGAAGTGTTCGCTTCTCTGTTCAACGACCGCGCGATTTCCTACCGCGTACACCAAGGGTTCGACCACAAGCTGGTGGCCCTGTCTGCTGGCGTGCAGCGCATGGTGCGTTCGGAAACCGGCACCGCCGGTGTGATGTTCACCCTGGATACCGAATCGGGCTTTCGTGACGTCGTGTTCATCACTGGCGCCTACGGCCTGGGTGAAACCGTCGTACAAGGTGCGGTGAACCCGGACGAATTCTACGTGCATAAGCACACCCTTGAGGCTGGCCGTCCGGCCATCCTGCGCCGTAACCTGGGTAGCAAGGCCATCAAGATGATCTACGGCGACGAGGCCAAGGCCGGTCGCTCGGTGAAAACCGTTGATGTGGACAAGGCCGAACGCGCGCGTTTCTGCCTGAGCGACGCCGAAGTCAGCGAGTTGGCCAAGCAAGCGATGATCATCGAGAAGCACTACAAGTGCCCGATGGACATCGAGTGGGCCAAGGACGGTGACGACGGCAAGCTGTACATCGTGCAGGCCCGCCCGGAAACCGTGAAGAGCCGCACTTCGGCCAACGTCATGGAACGCTACCTGCTCAAGGAAACCGGCACTGTGCTGGTGGAAGGCCGCGCCATCGGTCAGCGCATCGGCGCCGGCAAGGTGCGGATCATCAAGGACGTGTCCGAGATGGATAAGGTGCAGCCAGGGGACGTACTGGTCTCCGACATGACCGACCCGGACTGGGAACCCGTGATGAAGCGCGCCAGCGCCATCGTCACCAACCGTGGCGGGCGTACCTGCCACGCGGCGATCATTGCCCGTGAACTGGGGATTCCTGCGGTAGTCGGTTGTGGCAATGCCACCCAACTGCTCAAGGATGGCCAGGGCGTGACCGTATCCTGCGCCGAAGGCGACACCGGCTTCATCTTCGAAGGCGAGCTGGGCTTCGACATCAAGCAAAACTCCATCGATGCGATGCCTGACCTGCCGTTCAAGATCATGATGAACGTCGGCAACCCGGACCGTGCCTTCGACTTCGCGCAATTGCCGAATGCCGGTGTGGGTCTGGCTCGCCTGGAATTCATCATCAACCGCATGATCGGCGTCCACCCCAAGGCCCTGTTGAACTACGACGGCCTGCCGCCGGAAATCAAGGACAGCGTCGACAAGCGCATCGCCGGCTACAACGACCCGGTGGGCTTCTATGTCGAGAAGCTGGTGGAAGGCATCAGCACCCTGGCTGCAGCGTTCTACCCGAAAAAGGTCATCGTGCGGCTGTCGGACTTCAAGTCCAACGAATACGCCAACCTGATCGGCGGCAAGCTCTACGAGCCGGAAGAAGAAAACCCGATGCTGGGCTTCCGTGGCGCCTCGCGTTACATCAGCGAAGCGTTCCGTGACTGCTTCGAACTCGAGTGCCGCGCCCTCAAGCGCGTGCGCAACGAGATGGGCCTGACCAACGTCGAGATCATGGTGCCGTTCGTGCGTACCCTGGGCGAAGCGAGCCAAGTGGTGGACCTGCTGGCCGAAAACGGCTTGTCCCGTGGTGAAAACGGCCTGCGCGTGATCATGATGTGCGAGCTGCCATCCAACGCCATTCTGGCCGAAGAGTTCCTGGAGTTCTTCGACGGTTTCTCCATCGGCTCCAACGACCTGACCCAGCTGACCCTGGGCCTGGACCGCGACTCGGGGATCATCGCGCACTTGTTCGACGAGCGTAACCCGGCGGTTAAGAAGCTGCTGGCCAACGCCATCCAGGCCTGTAACAAGGCTGGGAAGTACATCGGCATTTGCGGCCAAGGCCCTTCCGATCACCCTGACCTAGCCAAATGGCTGATGGAGCAGGGCATCGAAAGCGTCTCGCTGAACCCCGATTCGGTGCTGGAAACCTGGTTCTTCCTGGCGGAAGGCCAAGCGTCCGCCTAAGGTCGACGCGTCAAAAGTGCCGGTCAATCGTCAGGTTGGCCGGCATTTCTTATCTGTACAGGGCGGAACTCCTTCCGGACGCCGCCCTTTTTTGTGCAAGAGCATTATGCAAAGCAGCAGCAACCTGTTTCCCGTCGCCCTGATCAGCGCTGAACGTCGTGGCGACCTGAGTGAAGATGTATACCGGCTCAAACCCGGCAACAGTCCCGACGGCACCGTCGAGCTGGCCGTGACGCGTTTGGGCCTGGCCGATGCCCCGGAAAGCCGGGGCATCCCCGTGATTTTATTACATGGCAGCTTTTCCAATCGGCGCTTCTGGTACTCACCCAAGGGTATCGGCCTGGGCGCCTACCTGGCACGCCAGGGGTTTGATGTGTGGGTACCGGAAATGCGCGGCCATGGCCTGTCCAAGCGCAACCAGGACTACGCCCGGAATCGGGTCGTCGACTACGCGCGCTACGATTTGCCGGCTATCGGCGCGTTTGTGCGCGAGCAAAGCGCGCAGATTCCCCACTGGATCGGGCACTCCCTGGGCGGCACCACCCTGGCTGCTGCCTTGGGTGGCCAGTACCTTGGTGCGCCGGCAGTGGCTTCAGTGGCGCTGTTCGGCAGCCAGGTCAGTCGCTCCTTCTGGCCGTTGAAAATTCCACCGGTGGAGTGGGGCGCTCGCTTGCTCCTGAAGCGGTTTGGCCAGTTGTCCGGCCCGCGGCTCAAGCGGGGCCCCGAGGACGAGCCGGTGGGCGTGATGATCGAGACCATGCGCTGGCACGGCCTGTTCGGACGGTTTGGCGAGGCTGGCCGTGATTGGTGGAAAGGCCTCGCGGAAGTCAACGTGCCGCTGCTGGCCGTCAGTGCCGCCGGCGACCAGCAGGACCCGGACTGGGCTTGCCGCAAGCTGTTCGAACAAGTCGGCTCAGAGCATCGCCAATACCTGTGCCTGGGACGCCAACAAGGTTTTACTGGGGATTTTGGGCACGTGGAGATGTTGGTCAGCAAAGCGGCCCAGGCCGAAGTCTGGCCGCTGGTGGAGCAATGGCTGAATGATCCGCTCACACCGTTGTTTGGTGCTCCGGCTGAGGCATTGGTCGTAGTTTGACGCAGCGCTCTGCCAAGGGCGTTTCGCTCGTCTGTGGTTGCGGCTAAGATATGACGCGTTAAACGCTTCTGGTCATATTCAGTCGCGCAGTGGCTATTGCGTAGCGGCGAAACGGATGGGATGTTTTGCCGCTGCCTCGGCTGGCGCCTCTTTCGAAAGACACGTCTTTGACAGAAAGGAAATTTTTCAATGAACCACTACGTCACTCCCGATCTTTGCGACGCCTACCCGGAACTGGTTCAGGTGGCCGAGCCGATGTTCAGCAACTTCGGCGGCCGCGATTCCTTTGGTGGCGAGATCGTCACCATCAAATGTTTCGAGGATAACTCCCTGGTCAAGGAGCAGGCCGACCAGCCGGGCGCCGGCAAGGTGCTGGTGGTCGACGGTGGTGGCTCCCTGCGTCGTGCGCTGCTGGGCGACATGATCGCCGAGAAAGCCGCGAAAAACGGTTGGGAAGGGCTGGTGATCTACGGTTGCATCCGGGATGTCGACGTCGTCGCCCAGACCGATCTCGGCGTGCAGGCCTTGGCCAGCCACCCGATGAAGACCGACAAGCGCGGCATTGGCGACTTGAACGTGGCAGTGACCTTTGCCGGCGTGACATTCCGCCCGGGCGAATATATCTACGCCGACAATAATGGCGTGATCGTGTCGCCCAGCCCGCTGAAAATGCCTGAATAAACCGCAATAACCGACAGGGGTGAGGATGTTCGAGGAAGACAACGCGCAGTGGGGCCTGGTGCATGCCCTGGTGCTGGATGGTAAAGGCGGTGCGCGTTCGATTGCCCGGACTGAGCTTGACCAATTGCAACTGCAGCCCCAGGAAAGCCTGTGGCTGCATTGGGATCGCAGCCACCCGCAAACCCAGACCTGGCTGCGCAAGGCCAGCGGCTTGAGTGAATTCGCCTGTGACCTGCTGCTGGAGGAGAACACCCGCCCGCGCCTGTTGCCGTTACCGGACGCTGAACTCCTGCTGTTCCTGCGCGGGGTCAACCTCAATCCGGGCGCAGAGCCGGAAGACATGGTTTCGGTGCGTATCTTCGCCGCGGCCAGCCGGGTGATTTCCCTGCGCTTGCGCCCGCTGCGCGCCACCGATGAACTGCTGGTGCAGTTGGCGGATGGCAAGGGGCCAAAAACTGCGTCTGAACTCATCCTTTATATGGCGCAGTACCTGACTCACAAAGTCCAGGATCTGGTGTCCGACCTGTCTGAAATCGTCGACGTAGAGGAAGAAAAACTCGATACCGACGAACGGTATACCCCGGAGCATGGCAGCATTTTGCAGATCCGTCGGCGAGCAGCCGGACTCAAGCGATTCCTGTCGCCGCAGCGGGATATTTTTGCCCAACTGACGCGGATCAAATTGCCGTGGTTCTGTGATGACGATGCTGACTATTGGAACGAATTGAACAACAGCCTGACCCGCTACCTGGAAGAACTCGAATTGACCCGGGAGCGCGTGGGGCTTGTGCTGGAGGCCGAAGATCGGCGCTTGAGCGTGCGCATGAACCGTACAATGTACCGCTTTGGGATCATCACCGGGATCTTCCTGCCGATGAGTTTTTTGACCGGCTTGCTGGGCATCAATGTGGGGGGCATACCGTTCTCTGGCAACCCTTACGGATTTGTGATTGCCTGCTTGCTGATGATCTCGGTGGCGCTCGGACAATGGTGGCTATTTCGACGATTGCGCTGGGTTTGAGCTGAATATGACCTGAACGTAGGAAGGGTCCGATGTGACCTCGGGAATTTAACCCTCGTCTTTTAAATCACTTGCGAGAGGTCTTTATGCACGATCCGTTCGAACAGTCTTTGCGTGACATGCTCAATGCGTCGCCATCCAACCGTGATGACGATGCCTGCCTGGGCCGCGTGTTGAAAACCGCCAACCGTCAGGTTGGGGCGGGGGATCTGTTCGGTCTGCTCGGTCGTTGGTTGCCAGCATTGATGATGGCGCTGAACAATGGTTCGGCCCACGTCTCGCCGGTTTCCCGTCGTAAACCTCTTGCTCGCACTGCTGATAAGGCTGATTGAATATGGAACTTGATCTCTGGACCCAGAGCCTGGTCACCGCGATGACCGCATTATGGACCAAGGTGGCGAATTTCATTCCCAACCTGTTTGGGGCGCTGGTCCTGGTATTGCTGGGTTTTGTCGTGGCCAAGCTGCTCGACACCCTGCTGTCCAAGCTGCTCGCCAAACTCGGCCTGGACCGTTTGATGGCAGGCACCGGCCTGACCAAGCTGCTGGGCCGTGCAGGGCTGCAAGTGCCGATCTCGACCCTGATCGGCAAGATCGTTTATTGGTTCGTTTTGCTGATTTTTCTGGTTTCTGCGGCTCAATCCCTTGGCCTTGAGCGAGTTTCAGCTACGCTCGACATGCTGGCACTGTATTTGCCGAAGGTATTCGGCGGCGCGCTGGTACTTCTCGTCGGCGTTTTACTCGCACAACTGGCCAACGGGCTGGTACGCGGGGCTGCTGAAGGCGTCGGGCTGGACTACGCGGCAGGCCTGGGGCGAATTGCCCAGGGGCTGGTGATCATCATTAGCATTTCCGTCGCGATCAGCCAGTTGGAGGTCAAGACTGACCTGCTCAACCATGTGATTGTGATTGTTTTGATTACCGTTGGTCTGGCAGTTGCGCTGGCCATGGGCCTGGGAAGTCGTGAAATTGCCGGTCAGATTCTTGCGGGAATCTATGTGCGTGAGTTGTATCAGGTAGGGCAGCACGTGCGTGTGGGCGAGGTCGAAGGGCAAATCGAGGAGATCGGTACGGTCAAGACAACCGTGCTGACCGATGACGGCGACCTGGTGTCGCTGTCCAATCGGATTCTCCTGGAGCAGCAGGTCAGTAGCCGCTAACCCGGTAAACCCTGCTAATGTACGCCGCCGCGAACCTGGGTGACCGGGCTGTGGCGGACATTGACCTGACTGTCGGCACGACTTGTTTTGAATAAAGCCCAAACGCTGTCCACGCGCTATGACCCCCGTGAGCTCTCTGATGAGGAGTTGGTCGCGCGCTCGCACACGGAGCTGTTTCACGTGACACGCGCGTATGAAGAGTTAATGCGCAGGTATCAACGCACTCTGTTCAACGTTTGTTCAAGGTATTTAGGGAACGATAGAGATGCGGATGATGTCTGTCAGGAAGTGATGCTCAAGGTGTTGTATGGCCTGAAGAACTTCGAGGGCAAATCGAAGTTCAAGACCTGGCTGTACAGCATCACGTACAACGAGTGCATCACGCAGTATCGGAAGGAACGGCGAAAGCGTCGCTTGATGGATGCTTTGAGTCTGGACCCCCTTGAGGAGGCGTCTGAAGAAAAGGCGCCGGCACCCGAGGATAAGGGCGGGCTTGATCGCTGGTTGGTGCATGTGAATCCGATTGACCGAGAAATTCTGGTGCTACGTTTTGTCGCAGAGCTGGAATTTCAGGAAATTGCTGACATCATGCATATGGGTTTGAGTGCTACAAAAATGCGTTACAAACGTGCTCTTGATAAATTACGTGAGAAATTTGCGGGCGAGACTGAAACTTAGTGCGTGGCAAATATCTCTTACGTGTAGGCAAGTTCTGTTAGACTTGTCGCCGAGTTGTCCCCCGGTTTGAGGGACTGCTTTACAATCACCAGATGGGGATTTAACGGATGAAACTGAAAAACACCTTGGGCTTGGCCATTGGTTCTCTTATTGCCGCTACTTCTTTCGGCGCACTGGCACAAGGCCAAGGCGCAGTTGAAGGCGAGCTGTTCTATGCGAAGAAGTTCAACGACAGTGTTGATCACGTCGAAGACGGTCGCACTCCAGGCGCTTCGATCGGTTACTTCCTGACCGACGACGTTTCGGTGAACCTTACCTACGGCAAGCTGGATTACACCCGCTCGAACGACGGTACTGGCAATCAGAAGATCCGTGGCGATCAGTTCGGTCTGAAGAGCCAATACCACTTCGGTACCGTTGGCGACGCGATCCGTCCATACGTTGAAGGCGGCGTTGCTCACGGCAGCCAGACCAACGTAGCTGCTGACGGCCATACCGGTCGTGACCAGTCGACTTTCCTGACTACTGGTGCAGGCGTTAAGTGGTACATCACTGACAACCTGTACGCTCGTGGCGGCGTTGAAGCTGACTACAAGCTGGACAACGGTAAGTGGGACTACCAGGCCCTGGTTGGTCTGGGTGTGAACTTCGGCGGTAGCGGCGGCAAGGCTGCTCCAGCTCCTGCTCCAGCACCAGCTCCAGAGCCAGTTGCAGCAGAGCCAGAAGCTCCAGTTGCTAGCGTTGTTCGTGTTGAGCTGGACGTTAAGTTCGACTTCGACAAGGCCGTTGTTAAGCCTAACAGCTACGGCGACGTGAAAAACCTGGCCGACTTCATGAAGCAGTACCCAGCTACCCACGTAGAAGTGGCTGGTCACACTGACTCCGTAGGTCCAGACGCTTACAACCAGAAGCTGTCCCAGCGTCGTGCTGACGCTGTTAAGCAAGTCCTGGTTAAAGACGGCGTAGCAGCCAACCGCGTTACTTCGGTAGGTTACGGCGAATCCCGCCCAGTTGCTGACAACGCAACTGAAGCTGGTCGTGCTGTTAACCGTCGCGTAGAAGCTGCGGTTGAAGCTCAAGCTGCTCAGTAATTACTGAGTAGTAGAAAAAAACCCGGCTCCGGCCGGGTTTTTTTTCGCCCTGGATTTGCCTCAGGCACTGGCTGCCACTGCGACGTGGGTGGCCTGCGAGATGGCGGCGACGCTGCCGATCACTAGGATCGCCGGGCTCTTCAAGGCGAACGCCAGTGCATCGTCCTGCATCCGCGACAAATTGCTACGGCACTCCCGCTGCTGCGGCAACGAGGCATTTTCGATCATTGCCACCGGCATATCTGCGGCCATCCCGCCTTCCAGTAATTGCTGTCGAAGTTCTTCGAGCTTCGCTACGCCCATATAGATCACCAGCGTCGTCCCGCCTTCCGCCAGCGCGCGCCAATTGAGGCTGCTGTCGTCCTGGGTGTGGGCTGTGACGAGGGTCACGCCGCGACTGACACCGCGCAAGGTCAGCGGAATTGCGCAGTTCGTCGCGCCCGCCAGCCCGGCTGTAATCCCGTTGACCAACTCGACTTCGACGCCGCGTTCGCGCAGCCACGCAGCCTCTTCGCCACCACGCCCGAAAATGCATGGGTCACCGCCCTTGAGCCTTACCACGCACTTTCCCTGGCGGGCATAACGCAGCATCAGGCGGTGGATAAAGTCTTGCGGGGTAGAGCGGCAGCCCCCGCGTTTACCGACTGTGATCACCCGCGCTGCGGCGCAATGTTCCAGGACTGCCGGGTTGACCAGGTCATCGATCAGCACCACATCGGCGGTGTTCATTGCCCGTACAGCCTTGAGGGTCAGCAGCTCCGGGTCGCCGGGGCCCGCGCCTACCAGCCAGACTTTTGCGTTCATGTGGTTTCCCTCGTCTAGAGATGACGTCAGCGGTGAAAGAGTAAATAGAGGAGCGCCAGATTGATCAGCATCGAGAGCAACCCCAAGGTGCGCCAGACCTTCAAGGGTTCCCGCTCCAGCAAAGGACGAGGGCGGACACTCAGTTCGCGTCGGTCTGCCTGCTCGAGGACCAGCAGCCATTCTTCGGCGGTTTCATAGCGTTGTGACGGTTGAGCAGCCACCGCACGGTCGAGGCTGAGCGGTAGCCAGTCCGGCAGGTCGGGACGGTAGCGGCTGGCGCTGACCGGCTGGGTGAACCTGGGCCGTTGGAAAGCTTCAATTTCACCGTAGGGGTAATGCCCGGTCAGCAGGTAATACAGGCAGACGCCTACGCTGTATAAATCTTGTTGGGCCGTAGGACGCTCACCATGGAACGCCTCGGGCGCGATAAAGCTCGGCGTGCCGGGCAGCACATGAGCCCGGTCCTCCGAGAGACCCGTGCAGTAGGCCAGGCCGAAATCCAGCACGCGTAATTCACCATCCTCACCCAGCAGCAGGTTCTCCGGTTTGATGTCACGGTGCAGTATTTGCCGGCGATGCAACAGGCCCACCGCCCGCAGCAAGCGTTCGGCCACGGATTGCCATTGCGCCAGGGGTAATGGGCCTTGTTGCTCGAACAGTTGCGCCAGGGTTTGCCCCGGATATTCACGCATCACGTAGTACAAATGCTGACGCGCGCTGGCCGCGTGGACTTCAGGAAACGCGCGCCCGGCCACCCGCCGCAGAAACCATTCCTCCGACAGCAAGGCCTGACCGGCGTCGTTGTCATCGTCACGGCTGAGGGGCAGGGTTTTCAGCAGCCAGGGTTGCTGTTGGGCATCGCGTACCCGATACAGCAATGACTGTCGGCTCTGCGCCAGTACGCTTTCCACCTGCCAGCCTTCGAACTGTTGCCCGGCTTTCAGCGCTGGGGGCAGCGGCCATTGCTGCAACTGCACCAGTGCGTCGCCCAGGGTCGCGGCGCCGAGTTTATCGATGCGTACAAGCAGGGCGCTGGCGTTGTCCTGGCTACCGGCCAGGTGTGCGGCTGTGATCAGCGTGTGTACCGCCAGATCGAGGTCGGTCTGCTCGCGCAGGATCGCACTGATGCTGTGATCACCCAAGGTTGCCCACACACCATCGCTGAGCAGCAGGAAGCATTCGCCCTCGCGCAATTGGCCGTCGAGAAAATCCAGCACCAGGTGTTGATCCAGGCCGAGGGCGCGCTTGAGCACATGCTGCATGCCCGGCTGTTCCCACACATGATCTTCGCTGATGCGCTGTAACTCGCCGTCCAGCCAGCGATACGCCCGGCAATCGCCGACGTGGGCCAGGGTGAAACGTTGCCCGCGAAACACCAGTGCACTGAGGGTGGTCAGCAACGGCTGGCCGCCGCCATTGGCCTGCAGCCAGCGATTCTGCGCCA
Organism: Pseudomonas sp. D3; assembly: GCF_029320995.1. Classification (NCBI taxonomy): domain Bacteria; kingdom Pseudomonadati; phylum Pseudomonadota; class Gammaproteobacteria; order Pseudomonadales; family Pseudomonadaceae; genus Pseudomonas; species Pseudomonas sp. D3. The sequence continues at coordinate 4,955,248 of NZ_CP119772.1, read as the reverse complement.
GCAATAGGCGTTCGAGCGCTTGGGCCACGCTCCAGGTTTGCGGCGTGGCGTAATAGTCCAGGGCCAGCGCCTGCAAGGTCGAGCGTGCGGCCAGGCCACCGTCGGCGCATTGGCTGACACCATCGGCGATGGCACACAGGTAACCCTTGCTCGCGGCCAGTTCCGCCAGGGGCGTGACCACGCGCAGGGCGTCCTGGTTCTCGGCGCGCGGGCCGATGGCGCTGGCCTGGGCGACGCTCAGTTGCAGGCTCATCAGACGCGCGCGGCGGTCACGGCGGCCGAACCCCAGGTGGTTCTCCAGCGGCGCTTGACGCCGTGCAGGCCGAACCAGGCCAGTACGCCGAGGCTGGCGAACAACCACAGGGCCAACTGATAGCTGCCGGTGCTTTGTTTGATCGCGCCCATGCCCGCCGCCAGGGCGAAGCCACCGATACCGCCGGCCATGCCGATCAGCCCGGTCATTACGCCGATCTCACGGCGGAAGCGCTGGGGCACTAACTGGAACACTGCGCCATTACCGGCGCCGAGACCGAGCATGGTGCAGACGAACAGGGCCAGGGCCGCGTAGGAACTGGGCAGGTTGAAACCCACCGCTGCGATGCAAATCGCCGCCACGCTGTACATGCCCAGCAACGTGCGAATCCCGCCGAAGCGATCAGCCAGGGCGCCGCCGAGTGGACGCATCAGGCTACCGCCGAACACACAGGCGGCGGTGTAGTAGCCGGCGGTCACGGGGCTCAGGCCGTATTGGTCGTTGAAGTAGCCGGGCAGGGCGCTGGCCAGGCCGATAAAACCACCAAAGGTCACGCTATAGAAAAACATGAACCACCAGCTGTCGCGATCGCCCAGGGCCTTGAAGTAGTCGGCCATGGATTTGGCCTTCGGGCGCTCGGGGGCATTGCGCGCGAGCCAGGCGAAGACGATCAGCGTCAGGATCAACGGAATCAGGGCGAAACCGAACACGTTGCTCCAGCCGAACGCCGCCGCGAGTACCGGTGCCAGCAGGGCGGCGAACACCGTGCCGGAGTTGCCGGCGCCGGCGATGCCCATGGCTTTGCCCTGGTGCTCAGCGGGATACCACTGGGACGCCAATGGCAGGGCGACTGCGAAGGAGGCACCGGCCATCCCCAGGAACAGCCCCAGCAGCAGTGCTTGCTCGTAGCTGTGGATTCCGAGTTTCCAGGCGCCGAAGAGTGCGGCGATCACAATCACCTGGCCAATCAGCCCGGCGGTTTTGGGTGAGAGTTTGTCTGCCAGCATGCCCATCAGAAAGCGCAGCACCGCGCCTGCCAGGATGGGTGTCGCCACCACCAGGCCGCGTTGTTGCGTGGTCAGGTGCAGGTCGGCGGCAATTTGCACCGCGAGCGGGCCCAGCAGGTACCAGACCATGAAACTCAGGTCAAAATACAGGAACGCGGCAAACAGGGTCGGGGTGTGCCCGGATTTCCAGAAGCTTGATTTCATCACGCACCTCAACGGTTGGGAGTCTTGTAAGAAGGCCTGGTGATGGAACAGCCCGCTAAGGCCGCCCCACCGGCCCCGTGTTACGGGGGCCAAAACGAAAAAACGCCGCCACCGGGTTCGCGAGGGCAAACCGGGTGTGCGACGTCTTTGTCGTGGAGGGGCAACCGCCGTTGGTTACCTGTGTTGAATACTTAGCAAGTCCTGGGCCAACCGGCCACGATGGTTTTTTAGCCAAGCAACTCGCTCATGGCGATGATCTGCTCCGCCACCTGGATCAGTTTCTGCTGGCGGCTCATGGCCTGGCGGCGCATCAAGGTGTAGGCCTCTTCCTCGTTGCAGTTCTTCATTTTCATTAGCATGCCTTTGGCCAGTTCGATGCGCTTGCGCTCGGCCAGTTGTTGGTCGCGGGCGTGCAACTGGGCGCGCAGGGCCTGGTCGCTTTCGAAACGGGCCATGGCCACGTCGAGGATCGGCTGCAGACGTTGGGCCTGGATGCCTTCGACAATGTAGGCGCTGACGCCGGATTTGATGGCTTGGCGCATGACGTCCGGGTCGTGCTCGTCGGTGAACATCACGATTGGATGCGGTTGGTCGCGGCTGACCAGCACCACTTGCTCCATCACATCGCGGCCGGGTGACTCGGTATCGATCAGGATCACGTCCGGCCGCACCGTTTCGACGCGCGCAGGCAAATCGATGGTCAGGCCCGACTCATCGATCACCTCAAACCCGGCCTCGGTCAGTGCTGCCTTGAGGCGCCCGACCTTGCGCGGTGTGTCGTTGATCAACAGGATTCGCAACATATCGGTCCTCCTGTCAGCGCAGGGCGTGGCGGCTGGCGTGGTCGGCCAGGGCATGCAGGCGGAAGCTGCGGGCGTAGGTGGCAGGGTCGGAGCCATCCCAGATCTTGCCGTCGATCAACTGGCTGCTGCGCATGTCCTGGGCGTTTGTGGGGACGCCGACGGCATCGGCCGCCTGGCGATACAGATCCAGTTGCTGCACTTTACGGGCAATGCCCAGGTAGTCCGGGTCTTCGCGCAACAGGCCCCAGCGGCGAAACTGGGTCATGAACCACATGCCGTCGGAGAGGTAGGGCAGGTTCACCTCGCCATCGGCGAAAAAGCGCAGCGCATGGGGATCTTGCCACTGGTTGCCGAGGCCATCGTCGTAGGCCCCGAGCAGACGCGGTTCGATGCAGTCGAGCGGTGCGTCGAGGTACTCGCGGGCGCTGAGCAACTGCGCGGTGGAACGGCGGTTTTCGTGGCTCGCCTCGATAAAGCGGCTGGCCTCCAGGATCGCCATCACCAGCACGCGGGCGGTGTTGGGGTATTGGTCGACGAACGCCTGGGTGCAGCCGAGCACTTTTTCCGGATGATCCGGCCAGATCGCCTGGGTGGTCGCGAGGGTGAAACCCTGGTTCTGCTTCACCGCGCTGGCGCTCCAGGGTTCGCCGACACAAAAACCGTCAATGCGCCCGGCTAATAGATGCGCCACCATTTGTGGCGGAGGGACCACCACACTGTTCACGTCCTGCAATGGATGAATGCCTTGGCTTGCCAGCCAGTAATACAGCCACATGGCGTGGGTGCCTGTGGGAAACGTCTGAGCGAAGGTCAGTTTTGTTCGGCTTTGGTGCACATGGCGATCCAGCGCCTCAGGAGTGACCACCCCTTGCTGTTGCAGATCGTGGGACAGGTTGATGCTCTGCCCGTTCTGGTTCAGCCCCATCAGCACTGCCATGTCGGTGGCGGCCACGCCGCCGATGCCCAGGTGTACGGCGTAGATCAGCCCATACAGGCTGTGGGCGGCATCCAGTTCACCGCTGACCAGTTTGTCGCGCAGGTTGGCCCACGACGACTGGCGCTTGAGGTTCAGCGTCAAGCCGTAGGGTTGCGCGAAGCCCTGGGTGGCCGCGACCACCAGCGAGGCGCAATCGCTCAAGGCCATGAAGCCCAGGTCGAGGCTGCTCTTTTCCGGGGCGTCACTGCCGTTGACCCAGGCCAGCGGGTCGTTTATCGGGCTGTTGCCGTCCGAATCGTTCATCAACACCTACCTTTTCGTTCAAAAAAAAGCGTCGTTCCCTCAGATGGCAGTGCGGGCCATTGCGGGTAACGACGCCTTTGTCCGTAAGCCCGCTCCGACGTTGGCGCGCGCTCTGATGCAGAGTGCGTAGCAAGGCACATGCCACGGGCAGAACGGCGGGGTACGCCGTCAACTTTCCATCAAGATTGAAACGCCGCAGGCTTTCAGTATGGCCGCTTCCCTATGCCAGACTGCCCAGGAAACCCCACGGTGTACGACTCTCCCACAACGATGGCCGCCCACCGGCTCCGCCGCTGGCTGTTTTGCGCGGTGTTGATGCTGGGCTGCGCGTCTGCCTGGGGCGAGACCTACCAGGCGCGGGACGAAAGCCTGCATACGTTTTTTAGCGCGTTGTCGCTGCCTCTTGGCCTGCCGGTCGTTGTCAGCCGGGCGGCGGCCCGCCAACGCGTTTCCGGAACCTACGATTTCAGCCGGGCACAGCAGGTGCTGGAGGCGGTGGCCGAGCTGCATCACCTGATCTGGTACAGCGACGGGCAGGTGCTTTACCTCTACGCCGCAGATGAAGCGAAGAGCTCGGCTGTGACGTTGCGGCATATCTGCGTCTCAAGGCTGCGTGAGCTCATGCGTCGCTCGGGGCTCGATGAGTCCCGCTACCCCCTGCGGGAGAGCGGGGGGCGGATGTTCTATGTGTCCGGGCCGGCGAACTATGTCGACCAGGTGCTGCACCTTGCCCAATTGATGGACCGCCAGCGGGCCGGGCTCCGTGTGGGCAAGCAGGGGTTTGGCGTGGTGCAGGTGCTCAATACCCATGTGGCGGACCGTGAGTACGTCATGGGCGATGAAAAGGTCAATGTGCCGGGCATGGCGTCGCTGATCGAGACCGTGATTTCCCGCGAACAACAGGCCCCTGCGCAACGGCCGCCCGGTTTGCTGGCCGACAAGAGCCTGGCAGTGATCCCCTACCCGGATACCAACAGCCTGCTCATCAAGGGCAAGCCTGCCCAGGTGAGTTTTATCGAGCAACTGGTGGCGGAGCTGGATGTGCCCAAGCGCCCGATCGAGGTTTCGCTGTGGCTGGTGGATGTGGACCGTGACGAACTCAAGAAAATCGACCAGGCCTGGGCCGAGGAAACCCACACATCAGTCTCGGCGACCCGGGTGCTGGAGCCGTTGGAGGACAATCGCTTGATGGCGCAAATCGCCGTGCTGGAGCGGCGGCGGCGGGCGCGGGTGGTGACACTGCCCGTGATTCTCACCCAGGAGAACGTTCCTGCGGTCTTCCAGGATAACCACACACTCTACTTGCCGGGGCCCCCCGGCGGGAGCACCGCCTGGAAGCCCGTGCGCTATGGCACCCAGGTCAGCGTGTTGCCGCGGTTTGCCGAGGCGAACGAGATCGAGATGCTGTTGAGCCTTGAGGATGATCGCCAGATGGGCGAGGCGCGGCAGCGTCAGAAAATGACCGCAGTCGGGCGGGTGAGCGTTAGCAGCGTCGTTCGGATGCCTCAGGGTAAACGTCTGTGGTTAGGCGGTTTTCGTCGGGATGTTGATGCCGAAGGGCGTGCCACTGCGCCAGGCCAGCGTGCCGAGGTACGGCTGTTTGTGATTCAGGCCCGGGCCTTGGGCAACGAGCTCAAGACTTTGGGTGGCGCTGTCGGGCCTCCGCCGCTGACTCAGCCGCAATACGAACGGGTGCAACGTGCGTTTGTGCGGTCGATTCGCGATGTCGATCAATGAGGTAGGCGTTCGCCATGCATCTGGAAATTCTTTTGCAGGAACAACTGATCACGCGCAAGCGGCTGGCGCTGTTTGCACCGGGGAAAGTGCTGCCTTTGGCGCCGGAAGTCATCCATTGCGTGGAAGTGCGGGTCAATGGCCAATTGTTGGCTCTGGGCGAGCTGGTTCAGTTGGAAGACCGCCTGGGGGTTGAGCTGCTTGAGGTTTACCAGGAGTGGGTATCGCCTTAGTTGTTAGCTCCAGTGAGATTTCTTACAAGGCTATTCCTGAAAGCCTTGCTGATATGGGTTTTTTCCTAGGGTGGGTAGGGGGCGCCTTTTTTATAGTCGTGCCGTCGGCGTATGAGCCGGTTCTGGAAATTAGGATTTTAATGTCAGTGGTTGGATGCAGAGGTGTGTATGGCCGTCGTGAATGATGGAGGGATGACGACTTCCCTGGTCTTTGGCCACTGGACCCTGCATGGCGATGGACGTTTGACCGGTGAGGGCGCGGATATCCAGTTGCCGCCCAAGGAGTGGCAGGTGCTGCGCTTGCTGTTGGTGTCTGGTGGTGCGCTGATGACCAAAGACTGTTTGCTTGAAATGGCTTGGCGCCAGGGGGAGGTGTCGGAGGAGTCGCTGACTCGCTGCATTTATTCATTGCGTAAGCATTTGCGTGCCGACAAAGGGTTTATCAAGACGGTCTATGGCAGAGGCTATCGCTTTACGTGCCCGGTGCGACCTGCTGAGCGCACCCCGTCGCAGCCCATCCATGTTTGCTCGGCCTGTGGCAGGTAAAGCGCAACGTGTGGCGCAGGGGCCTGTTGCTGGTGGTGCTGATGGGAAGCAATCAGGCACTGGCGTATTGCTGGGACGAGGTGGCCAGTCGTTACGATCTTGAACCGGAGTTGCTGCAGGCCATTGCCGCCGTAGAGTCGGGGTATCGTGCGGGCGCGATGAATTACAACAATCGCAATGGCACCCGCGATATCGGTCTGATGCAGATCAACAGCATCCATTTGCCCCGCCTGCTCAAACAGGGCATCACCGAAGAACGGCTGTTGAGTGAGCCCTGCCTGTCGGTAGAGGTCGGGGCGTCGATTCTTGCCGAGTTCATTCAGCGTTTCGGCTATAACTGGACGGCCATAGGCGCCTACAACGCAGGCCCGGGCCCCGGTCCGCAGCGTGAAGCGTTACGCCTGCAGTACGCACAGAAGATCTGGGCCCGCTACGAAGCGTTGGTCGCGCATCGCTACTGACGATTGGGCGGCACGCCTCGCACGCAGCCAGCCAGCCCGGCTATAATCGCCGCCACTTATCGCCGCCATCCGAGTCTAGCCCGCCCATGTATACCCTGGCCCGCCAGTTGTTGTTCAAACTCTCCCCGGAGACCTCCCATGATCTGTCCCTGGACCTGATCGGTGCCGGTGGCCGCCTGGGGCTAAATGGCCTGGTATGCAAGGCACCGGCGAAAATGCCGGTGTCGGTGATGGGGCTCGACTTCCCCAACCCGGTCGGGCTGGCTGCCGGCCTGGACAAGAACGGTACGGCCATCGACGGCTTTGCGCAGTTGGGTTTCGGTTTCGTCGAAATCGGCACCGTGACCCCGCGTCCTCAGCCGGGCAACCCCAAGCCGCGCATTTTTCGCCTGCCGGAAGCCGAGGCGATCATCAACCGCATGGGCTTCAACAACCTCGGTGTCGATCACCTGCTGTCGCGGGTTCAAGCGGCGAAGTACAAGGGCATTCTCGGGATCAATATCGGCAAGAATTTCGACACGCCGGTGGAGCGCGCGGTGGATGACTACCTGATCTGCCTGGACAAGGTCTACGCCCACGCCAGCTACGTCACGGTGAACGTCAGCTCGCCCAACACCCCTGGCCTGCGTAGCCTGCAGTTTGGTGATTCCCTCAAGCAATTGCTCGAAGCCTTGCGCCAGCGCCAGGAAGACCTCGCCGTGCGCCATGGCAAGCGCGTGCCGTTGGCGATCAAGATCGCCCCGGACATGAGTGATGAAGAAACCGTACTGGTCGCCCAGGCCCTGGTGGATTCAGGGATGGATGCGGTGATTGCCACCAACACCACCCTCAGCCGTGTCGGTGTTGAAGGCCTGGCCCATGGCGACGAAGCGGGCGGCTTGTCGGGCGCCCCGGTGCGTGACAAGAGCACGCATATCGTCAAGGTGCTGGCTACCGAGTTGGCAGGGCGTTTGCCGATCATCGCGGTTGGCGGTATCACCGAAGGCAAACATGCGGCCGAGAAAATCGCCGCCGGTGCTAGCCTGGTGCAGCTGTATTCCGGTTTTATCTACAAGGGCCCGGCGCTGATTCGCGAGGCGGTGGACGCGATTGCGGCGTTGCCAAAAAAAGCCTGACACACGCCCAATAAAAAGGGCTCCTCAAGAGGAGCCCCTGGGCCGAAGCCCGCCGCCTGGATAGGGCGTGCGTGGTTAAGTTGTTACCTGTATTCGTGCTGGTGTCGGAATTAAATGCCCTTGATTAGCCGACCGCGTGAAGTTCGTTGAGTCTGTGGATGCCCGCAGTGCCTGTCATACCGTCCCAGTTGTCGCCGCGTCCTTCTCGCCAGCCGTTGATCCAGGCTTGGCGTACCGACGGTAGAGTAAATGGGCAAAGCTCACGGGATTTGCCATGAACGCCATATTGATATCCGCGTAAAAATGCTCTTTCCAACGGATCACGCTTAAGTCTTCTCATAGGGTGTTTCCCTCACTTGTTGACTGTCTTGATATCCTTCGGCCTCGTCTGGGGCCGGGCAGAGTTTTTCTGCCGTTGGTGCGGCTCGCTGCCGGCGTGGCGAGCCAATGTGTCAACGTCGTTGTGGCGCTGACCTGTGTTGAGTTCTAACCAATAGGTCACATGGATTCAATGATCGTTTTGTCATAAGCACGTCACAATAGTGATGCTATAGCCATAAGCTGGGATGGCTTTTCGCCCCTTTTATTGGGCAAAGCCAGCTATGATGTGCCTTACGAAGAGAATGGGCTTTTTCCTGCGGTGAGAAAGCCCGCCCGTCACGGTCGGTCACTATTCGACGAAGGGTCTGAATATTTCTTTTTGTTGCAAAAATTATCTCTCTGCCCCGTCAATCAAGGCCCAAAGGCCCGGCAGACGGGGTGGGACGGCACATTCGTGCCACGCGAGCACTCTTCAAGAAAAGTGCTTGATTGAAAACCGAGCCGGCGATGCGTCGCCCGTTCATTTATTGCTGAAAAGCCTGGATTACCCATGTCGGACCGTTTTGAACTCTTCCTCACCTGCCCCAAGGGCCTCGAAGGCCTGCTGATCGAGGAAGCCGTCGGGCTTGGCCTTGAGGAAGCCCGCGAGCACACCTCGGCCGTGCGCGGCATGGCCGACATGGAAACCGCCTACCGCCTGTGCCTCTGGTCGCGCCTGGCCAACCGCGTATTGCTGGTACTCAAGCGCTTCCCGATGAAGGACGCCGAAGACCTCTACCACGGCGTGCTGGATATCGAGTGGGCTGAGCACATGGTCCCGGACGGCAGTCTGGCGGTGGAATTCAGCGGTCACGGCTCGGGCATCGACAACACCCACTTCGGCGCGCTGAAGGTCAAGGATGCAATCGTCGATAAGCTGCGCACGCCAACCGGCGAGCGTCCGTCCATCGACAAGATCAATCCGGACCTGCGCATCCACCTGCGCCTGGACCGTGGCGAAGCGATCCTGTCCCTCGACCTGTCCGGCCACAGCCTGCACCAGCGCGGTTACCGCCTGCAGCAGGGTGCCGCACCGTTGAAGGAAAACCTCGCGGCAGCGATCCTGATTCGTGCCGGCTGGCCGCGCATCGCTGCTGAAGGCGGCGCGCTGACCGACCCGATGTGTGGCGTGGGCACCTTCTTGGTGGAAGGCGCGATGATCGCCGCCGATATGGCGCCCAACCTCAATCGCGAACTGTGGGGTTTCACCACCTGGCTCGGTCACGTCCCGGCGCTGTGGAAGAAACTTCACACCGAGGCCAGCGAGCGTGCCGCCATCGGCATGAACAAGCCGCCGTTGTGGATTCGTGGCTACGAAGCCGATCCGCGCTTGATCCAGCCTGCTCGCAACAACATCGAGCGTGCCGGCCTCAGCCATTGGATCAAGGTGTACCAGGGCGAAGTCGCTACGTTCGAGCCGCGTCCGGACCAGAACCAGAAAGGCCTGGTGATCTGCAACCCGCCCTACGGCGAGCGCCTGGGTGACGAAGCGAGCTTGTTGTACCTTTACCAGAACCTCGGCGAGCGTCTGCGCCAAGCGTGCATGGGCTGGGAAGCGGCGGTATTCACCGGCGCGCCGGACCTGGGCAAGCGCATGGGCATCCGCAGCCACAAGCAGTATGCGTTCTGGAACGGCGCCTTGCCGTGCAAATTGCTGCTGATCAAGGTCAACCCGGACCAGTTCGTCACCGGCGAGCGCCGCACTCCGGAGCAGCGCCAGGCCGAACGCGAACAAGCCGCCTACGACCAGGCCCCGACCGAGCCGCAAGAGCGCCAGTACAATAAGAACGGCAACCCGATCAAACCAGCAGCGGCGCCAGCCCCCGTGGTCGAACAGGCGCGCCTGAGCGAAGGCGGGCAGATGTTCGCCAACCGCCTGCAAAAGAACCTCAAGCAACTGGGCAAGTGGGCCAAGCGTGAAGGTGTGGATTGCTACCGCGTCTACGATGCCGACATGCCGGAATATTCCATGGCCATCGACCTGTATCACGATTGGGTCCACGTGCAGGAATACGCCGCGCCGAAATCCATCGACCCGGAAAAAGCCTCCGCACGCATGTTCGATGCCCTGGCGGCCATTCCCCAGGCGCTGAACATCGACAAGAACCGCGTGGTGGTCAAGCGCCGCGAGCGTCAAAGCGGCACCAAGCAGTACGAGCGCCAGAGCGCCCAGGGCAAGTTCACCGAGGTCAGCGAAGGCGGCGTGAAGCTGCTGGTCAACCTCACCGACTACCTCGACACCGGCCTGTTCCTCGACCACCGTCCGATGCGCATGCGCATCCAGAAAGAGGCGGCCGGCAAGCGTTTCCTCAACCTGTATTGCTACACCGCCACCGCCAGCGTGCACGCAGCCAAGGGTGGCGCGCGCAGCACCACCAGCGTCGACCTGTCCAAGACCTACCTGGACTGGGCACGTCGTAACTTCTCCCTCAACGGTTTCTCCGACAAGAACCGCCTGGAGCAGGGTGATGTGATGGCGTGGCTGGAAGCCAGTCGCGATGAGTTCGACCTGATCTTCATCGACCCGCCGACCTTCTCCAACTCCAAGCGCATGGAAGGTATCTTCGACGTGCAGCGCGACCACGTGCAGTTGCTCGATCTCGCCATGGCGCGCCTGGCACCGGGTGGCGTGCTGTACTTCTCGAACAACTTCCGCAAGTTTGTGCTTGAGGACAACCTCAGCGAACGCTACGCGGTCGAGGAAATCAGCGACAAGACCCTCGACCCGGATTTTGCGCGCAATGCGAAGATCCATCGGGCCTGGAAAATCACCGCTCGCTGATTGCTCCCCCCCATAAGCCGCAAGCCTCGAATAATCGGGTCTTGCGGCTTTTTACGCTGGTCAAATACAGGGCCGCTAGCTATAACTAAACGTCCAGCCAAAGTGACACCCCAGCACGCTGGCGTTGTGAGTGTTGCCTATGCCGTTGCAAGCCGTTCGCCCGAAGATCCTAGGTTTTATCAGTGAGCAGGTATCGGCTTGGCTGATGGCATTGGTGGTGTTTTTGGCAGGCAGCACCTTGACGATCATCATTGCCTGGGCGACATCCGACCTCTATCAACAGCAGGAGCGCCAGCGTTTCCAACTGTTGGTCAATGAGCGATTCACCCGTCTGCAGGAGCGTTTCGAGGACCAGGAGCAACGTCTGGCCAGCCTGCAACGCTTTTTCGTCAATTCCAGTGACGTGTCCCGAGACGAGTTCGATGGTTTCGCCCAGCCCTTGCTGCTGCGTTCCCGTGCGTATGTCTGGGCGCCGCGGGTGCTGCGTGATCAGCGCGTTCAGTTTGAGCAGGAAGTATCGCGCCAGCGCGCTCTGCCCTTCAGGATACGTGAACTGAATTCACTCGGTGAGTTGGCCCCGGCGGTGGAGCGCGATGAATACGTGCCGATCCTGTACAGCCAGACCCACAGCCTGCTCGGTTCGCCCCTGGGCTTTGACCTGCTGGCCCAACCTCTGCGGCGCTCGACCCTTCAGCGCGCACAAGCGAGCGGTAAGCTGGCAGTGTCCCAGCCCATGCAGTTGGTGGGTGCGGAGCCGGCCTACGCCACCGGCGTGTTATTGGTCGCACCAGTCGTCTCCCTAGGCGGGACAGAACCCTACGGCTTTGTGATGGCCGTGATCAGCATGCGCCAGTTGATGGCCGACGGCTTGCCCAAGCCGGATCGCGATAATCTGGTGACGCAGATCGTCGACACTTCTGACCAGCAAAAGCGCCTGCTGTACGAGTCCAGCAATGCTTTGGCCAACAGCGATCTGGTGGCCACGCGCCGCCTGACCCTCGGCGATCATGTCTACGCCCTAACGCTGCGCCCCAGCCTGGTGTTCGAAAAGGGCAGCGGTTTCTCCCTGGTCTCGATCCTGGCCATGGGCGGGCTCTTCAGCCTGTTGCTTAGCGTCTTGCTCTATATGTTGGTCAGCCAGCGTCAGCGCGCCTTGAAACTGGTGGAGCAGCGTACCGCGCAGTTGCGCCTGCGCGAGCAGGAACTGCGCGGCGCCCACGGCCAGTTGCGTAGCGTGCTGAACGCCGCGACGCAGGTTGCAATCATTGCCACCGACTTGCACGGCGTGATCAACACCTTCAACGCCGGTGCCGAGCAGATGCTGGGGTTCAAGGCCGAGCACGTAATCGGCCGCTTGACCCTGGAAAGCCTGCATGTCGCGGCGGAGCTGGACGCGCGCGCGACGAGTTTGAGCGTGGCGTTGGGCCGGCGAATCCCGCCGAGCCAGGCGATGCTGGTGGAAAGCCCGGACAACCCGCAGGAGGCCCGCGAGTGGACCCTGGTGCGCGAGGACGGCAGCCAGTTGACGGTGAATATGCTCGGCACCGTGTTGCTGGATGAGCATGGCTTATGGGTCGGGCACCTGGCGATTTACCTGGATGTCACCGAGCAAAAACGCGCCTATGAGGCCCTGGCCGTGCGGGACCGCTTGCTGAAAAAACTCAGCGCCCATGTGCCTGGCGGGATCTTCCAGTTCACCGTGGAGCCCCAGGACAACTGGCGGTTTATCTACGCCAGCGATGGCATGCGCGATATCTACGAGATCGACACCGGGGTGCTGCAACGGGATGCGAAGCAGGTCTTGGAGCGCATCCACCCCCTGGACGTCGAGCGGGTGCGTGCGTCGATCCGCTTATCCGCGCTGCAATTGAGCCACTGGCGCGAAGAGTACCGCGTGCAGTTGCCGCAACGGGGCCTGCGCTGGATTCGCGGTGAGGCCACGCCGGAGGAACTGCCGGGCGGCGGTACGCTGTGGCATGGTTATGTGTCTGATATTTCCGATCTCAAGCGCGTGGAAGAAGAACTGCGCGCGCTGTCCATCACCGATGCCCTCACCGGGATTCACAACCGCCGGTATTTCCAGGATCGTCTCAAGGCCGAGATGGTCCGCCTGAATCGCACGTCGGGGGCGTTGTCAGTGATCATGCTGGATATCGATCACTTCAAGCGTATCAACGACCAATATGGCCATGCGGTCGGCGACGGGGTCTTGCAGGAACTGTGCAAGCGCATCAGCCAACGTCTGCGCCGCAGCGATGTGTTCTGTCGCCTGGGCGGCGAGGAGTTCATGGTGTTGTGCCCCAATACCGATAGCACCCAGGCCTACAGTTTGGCGATGGCGTTATGGCAGTCGCTGCGCAGCGCGCCGATGGAGTCGGTGGGGACCGTCACAGCCAGCTTCGGGGTGGCCAGTTGGCGGATCGACGAAGGGGTCGACGGGTTGCTGCTGCGCGCGGATTCGGCGGTGTACGTGGCCAAGCAGGCGGGCAGGGATCGGGTCGAAACTGTGGCGAAGGAGCTTGCTCCCGCTGGACCGCGAAGCGGTCCCGATTAACACCCCGCATGCTTGCAGATAACATTCGGGGCCGGGCTTGAGGGCTGCGTCGCAGCCCAGCGGGAGCAAGCCCCCTCGCCACAAACGCTAGAGGACTGGCGCCGCCGCCGCCAGCTTCGGCTGGCGATACAGGTCCAGCAGCACCTGGTCGAGCACCGACGACGCACCCCACGGTTTCGGATCGTTGAGAATCGCCACCACTACCCAGGTATTGCCGTTGTTATCGCGGCTGAACCCGGCGATGGCACGCACGGTGTTCAAGGTGCCGGTCTTGACGTGGGCTTCGCCGCGCATGGCAGTGGTCTTCAGGCGTTTGCGCATGGTGCCGTCGGTGCCGGCAATCGGCATCGAGCTGATGTACTCAGCCGCGTAGGGGCTTTTCCACGCGGCTTGCAGCATGGCCGCCATTTCACGGGCACTGACGCGTTCGGCACGTGACAGGCCGGAACCGTTCTCCATCACCAGATGCGGTGCAGTGATGCCTTTCTTCGCCAGCCACTGGCGCACCACACGTTGGGCGGCCTTGGCATCGTCGCCGTCGGCATCGTTGCGAAACTGCGCGCCCAGGCTCAGGAACAATTGCTGGGCCATGGTGTTGTTACTGTATTTGTTGATGTCGCGGATGATTTCCGCCAGGTCCGGCGAGAAGGCCCGTGCCAGTACCTTGGCGTCCTTGGGCACCGGAGCTTGGATGTCGCGGCCCTGGATGGTGCCGCCCAATTCCTGCCAGATCGCCCGCACGGCGCCGGCGGTATACGTGGCGTGGTCGAGCAGCGACAAGTAGGTCTGCGAACTGCAGCCTTCGCCCAACTGGCCGCTGACGGTTACTGTGATGCTGCCATCGGCCGCCGTCACCGGGTTGTAGCGCACGTCACCGGTACACTGCTTGGCGTTGGATACCTTGACCTGATTGTCGATGCGAATGCTGGCAATCGGCGGCTCGACCGACACGATCACGCGTCCCGAATCGTTGCGCGTCACGAAGCGCAAGGCCTTGAGGTTGACCAGCAGGGCATCGGGCTTGACCAGGAACGGTTTGTTCTCGTCATTGCCGTCGTCATTGAATTCCGGCAGTTGTGGCTGGATAAAGAAGCTACGGTCCAGTACCAGGTCGCCAGTGACTTGCTGCACGCCATTGGCTCGCAGGTCACGCATCAGCAGCCAGAGTTTTTCCATGTTCAGCTTGGGGTCGCCGCCACCCTTGAGGTACAGGTTGCCGCGCAACACGCCACCGCTGAGGGTGCCGTCGGTGTAGAACTCGGTCTTCCACTGGTGGTTGGGGCCGAGCATTTCCAGGGCCGCGTAGGTGGTGACCAGCTTCATGGTAGAGGCCGGGTTCACCGAGACGTCGGCGTTGAATACGGTGGGTGTGCCGGGACCGTTCAGCGGGAGCATCACCAGGGACAGTGCGGTGTTTTGCAGTTTGGCCTTCTGCAGGGCCTGTGCAACATTGGGCGGCAGGGTGTTGTTGATCGGGGCGGCGGTGGCGGAAAAGGCCAGCGGCAGGAGAAAGCCGGCAAGGAGCAATGGACGCAAAGATTTGATCATAAGAAATAAGACCCTACTGCTGAGGAGGGTGAAAAAAGGCGAGGGTTATGTAAGAAAATCCCCCAGTGGTCATGAAAGTGTCGGCATTATGCCCCAAGCTGGAGCCACTTGTAGCTGAACGATAGCTGCTAATCGGCGTTTTTTTTCCGAGCATTTCGCCGCCTGTCCTAGAGAATCGGGCAATCGCTTCCTTAAACTGCTAAAGTGCCGCCCGTTATTACTTATGAGGATTGTTCCAATGGCGACTAACCGTTCCCGGCGTCTGCGCAAAAAACTGTGCGTTGATGAATTTCAAGAGCTGGGTTTCGAACTGAACCTGGATTTCAAAGAAGGTTTGGACGATGCAGCGGTTGACGCGTTCCTCGAAGCGTTCCTGACCGAAGCGATGGACGGCAATGGCCTCGACTACGTCGGCGGCGATGACTTCGGTCTGGTGTGCAAAGCCACTCGTGGTTCGGTCACCGAAGAGCAACGTGCAACCGTTGAAGCGTGGCTCAAGGCCCGCGCAGAGCTGACTCGCGTTGAAGTAAGCGCGCTGTTGGACGCTTGGCATCCAGAGACGTCGATCAACTCGGCCGTCTGATGTCATGAAACAGCGACCCGCCCGGGTCGCTGTTTCGTTATGGGGCCTTAAACACTCAGGCCTTGCGCCAGTTCAGAATCAGCAGCGTCAACACCCCCGCCACAATTCCCCAGAACGCCGACCCGATGGAAAACAACGTCAAGCCTGACGCGGTGACCATAAAGGTGATCAGCGCCGCTTCCCGTTCCTTCGGCTGATTCATGGCAATGCTCAAGCCATTGATGATCGAGCCAAACAAGGCCAACGCCGCAATCGACAGCACCAGCTCTTTGGGCAGCGCTGCGAACAAGGCCGCCAATGTGGCGCCGAACACCCCGGCAATGCCGTAGAACACCCCACACCAGACAGCCGCCGTGTAGCGCTTGTTACGGTCTTCATGAGCGTGGGGCCCGGTGCAGATCGCCGCACTGATCGCCGCCAGGTTGATGCCGTGGGAGCCGAACGGCGCCAGCACCAGCGAGGCCAGGCCGGTGACGGTGATCAGCGGCGACGCAGGCACGTTGTAGCCGTCGGCGCGCAACACGGCCACGCCCGGCATGTTCTGCGAGGTCATCGCCACCACGAACAGCGGGATGCCGATGCTGATGGTCGCCGCCAGCGAGAAGTGCGGCGTGGTCCAGACCGGCGTTGCCACTTCCAGGTGAAAGCCGCTGAAATCCAGGAGCCCCATCAGCCCGGACAGCACGCTGCCGATCACCAGCGCGGCGAGCACCGCATACCGCGGCGACAGGCGTTTGATGATCAGGTAGGTGAAAAACATCCCCAGTACCAGGCCGGTGCGATGTTGCGCGGCGACGAAAATCTCGCTGCCGATCTTGAACAGAATCCCCGCCAGCAAGGCCGCCGCCAGAGACGCCGGGATGCGTTTGACCAGCTTTTCGAAGCTGCCGGTCAGCCCGCAGAGCGTCACCAGCACCGCGCAGGTGATGTAGGCGCCAATGGCTTCGCCGTAACTGACGCCGCCGAGGCTGGTGATTAACAGCGCCGCGCCGGGCGTCGACCAGGCAATGGTGATCGGCGTGCGGTAGCGCAGGGACAGGCCGATGCTGCACACCGCCATGCCGATGGAAATCGCCCAGATCCACGAGGAAATCTGCGCGGTGGTCAAACCGGCGGCTTGGCCAGCCTGGAACATCAGCACCAGGGAGCTGGTGTAGCCGGTCATCATGGCGATGAAACCGGCGACGATGGCCGAGGGAGAAGTATCGGCCAGCGGGCGCAAGGGCGCTTGGGTGGCGTCGGTCATGGCGAGGTGTTTCCTTTTACCTGGGAGTTTGCCAGTGAAGGCGCAGATTCAAGCCTAAACTCAAACGTAACGATTCATTGCAATACAGCCGGGGCCGCAAACAGCCGTACAGTGTGTTGGCACATGGGGTTGTGTACAATGTGCGCTGATTTTAGGCGATACTTGCCAGCGCATCTTTGTTGCCGTATTACCGTTAATTCGCCGCCGTTCTCCCGACCCGAGTGCCCATGAACGAACAGTTGCAACCTCTCAAGAAACAACCGCGAGCCGGCAAGACCGGTCGCAGTGGAACCCAGGACGATATCGTCTACGCGCATATCTTCGAGGCGATCCTCGAACAACGCCTGGCTCCCGGTACCAAGTTGAGCGAAGAGGCACTGGGCGAAATCTTCGGCGTCAGCCGCACCATCATTCGCCGCGCGCTGTCGCGTTTGGCCCATGAAGGCGTGGTGCTACTGCGGCCAAATCGTGGCGCCGTGGTGGCCAGCCCCAGTGTCGAAGAAGCGCGCCAGGTGTTCCTGGCCCGACGTCTGGTCGAGCGGGCGATCACGGAACTGGCGGTGCAGCACGCCACGGCTGAGCAGTTGGCCGAGTTGCGACAGATGGTCAACGACGAACGCGACAGCTTCTCCCGCGGCGATCGCGGTGCCGGTATCCGCCTTTCCGGAGAGTTCCATCTGAAGCTGGCCGAAGCGGCGAAGAACGCGCCGCTGATCAGCTTCCAGCGCAGCCTGGTGTCCCAGACCTCGTTGATCATCGCCCAGTACGAAAGCGGTAACCGCTCGCACTGTTCCTACGATGAACACACCCAGTTGATCGATGCGATCGAAGCCCGGGACGCGGCGCTGGCGGTGAGTTTGATGATGCATCACATGGATCACATCGACAGCAAGCTCAACCTCGATGAGGAAAGCGCGTCGGATGACCTGCACGCGGTGTTCTCGCATTTGTTGCTGAGCAAGAAGCCTGGGCGCTCTTCGGTCAAACTGTAAACCCTCCCACATTTGGGTTTGTGGCGTATTTGAAATTAGCGTTGGTGGACTAGACTGCCGGCCGCGTAGGTCTGCAACACCGCCCGATCATCCCCCAGCGTCATCAGTACAAACAACCTCTCGGCAATGTCCTTCGCCTGCTTCATGCGGTAGCTGAGCAACGGCGTGGCGTTGTAGTCCAGCACCAGGAAGTCCGCATCGGTGCCCGGCTGCAACGTGCCGATCTTGTCTTCCAGTCGCAGCGCCCGCGCACCGCCCAGTGTGGCCAGGTACAGCGACTTGAACGGGCTCAATCGTGCGCCCTGCAGTTGCATGACCTTGTAGGCTTCGTTCAGCGTCTGCAGCAACGAGAAACTGGTGCCACCGCCCACGTCAGTGCCCAGGCCCACGTTGAGTTTGTGCTTTTCGGCCATTGGCAGGTTGAACAGCCCGCTGCCGAGGAACAGGTTCGAGGTCGGGCAGAATGCGACTGCCGAGCCGGTTTGCGCCAACCGCGCGCATTCGTCATCGCACAGGTGCACGCCGTGGGCAAACACCGAGCGTTCGCCCAGTAGCTTGTAGTGGTCGTACACATCCAGGTAGCCGCTGCGCTCAGGAAACAGTTCGTTGACCCACTCGACTTCCTGCTTGTTCTCACTGATGTGCGTCTGCATGTACAGGTCCGGGTATTCGCCCAGCAGTTGCCCGGCCAGCGCCAATTGCTGCGGCGTGCTGGTGGGGGCGAAGCGTGGCGTCACCGCATAGTGCAGGCGGCCCTTGCCGTGCCAGCGTTCGATCAGCGCCTTGCTCTCCTGGTAGCCGGATTCGGCGGTGTCGGTGAGGTAGTCTGGAGCGTTGCGGTCCATCATCACCTTGCCGGCGATCATGCGCAGGTCGAGTTTTTCGGCGGCTTCGAAGAACGCATTCACCGATTGCGGATGCACGCTGCCGAACACCAGCGCGGTGGTGGTGCCGTTGCGCAGCAACTCCTTGATGAAGATATCCGCGACTTCCTCGGCGTGGGCCTTGTCGGCGAACTGGCGTTCGCAGGGGAAGGTGTAGGTGTTGAGCCAATCCAGCAGCTGTTCGCCATAGGCGCCGACCATGCCGGTTTGCGGCAGGTGGATATGCGTGTCGATCAGGCCGGGGGTGATCAGCGCGTCCTGGTAATGGGTGATTTCGACCTCGGCGGGCAGGCTCGGCAGCAGGTCACGGGCGTGCCCCAAGGCACTGATCCGACCGTTGTCGATGACCAGCAGGCCGTCTTCGAAATACTCGTAGGACGCCTCGATCCCCACTTCAGCGGGGTCGGCGAGGCTGTGCAGGATGGCGGCACGGTAGGCTTTGCGCGTCAAAGGCATGGTGATCTCAATTTTTGGCAAAAGTGGCAGCTTGACTGCGGCGCGAGGCCGGCAGCAGTTGGGCAATCGGTTCGGCGCTCGCGGTGTGCTGGCCGAAATGGGCGTTGTAGGTGGCGATGATTTCCCCGGCGATGGAGATGGCGATTTCCACCGGCAATTTGCCCTTCACCTCGCTAAGGCCCATGGGGCAGCGCATGCGTTGCAGCTGTGCGGTGTCGACGCCGCGATCACGCAGGCGGTGTTCGAACTTGACGCGCTTGGTCTTCGAACCGATCAGGCCGAAGTAGGCAAAGTCATTGCGCTTGAGCAGGGCGGCGCTGAGCTCCAGGTCCAGCGCGTGATTGTGGGTCATCACGATGCAGTAACTGCCCACGGGCAGGTCGGCAATTTCGTCGACCGGTTCTTCGCTGACGATTTTACGCACGCCCTGTGGGATGTGTTCCGGGAACTCTTGCTCGCGCGAATCGATCCAGCGCACCCGACACGGCAGGCTCGCCAGCAACGGCACCAGTGCGCGGCCGACGTGGCCGGCGCCAAATACGGCGATCTGTGCCTGCACTTGGCCCATCGGTTCGAACAGCAGTACGGTCGCGCCGCCACAGCACTGGCCCAGGCTCGCGCCGAGGCTGAAGCGCTCCAGATGGGTGTGTTGCTGGCCGCGGGCGAGCATGTCGCGGGCGAGCTGCATCGCCTTGTATTCCAGGTGCCCGCCGCCGATGGTGTCGAACGTCTGCGCGGCGCTGATCACCATCTTCGAACCGGCATTGCGCGGCGTGGAGCCGAGCTCTTCGATGATGGTCACCAGTACGCAGGGTTCGCCCTGGTTTTGCAGGTTGGCGAGGGCGCTGATCCAGTTGTTCATGTCTACCTCAACATTTCTGTTGTCAGTTCTACCGTCATCGGGGGCAAGCCCCCTCCCACACTTGAATGTATTCACAGGTCAAAAATGTGGGAGGGGCGGTGCGACGATTCGACTTGCCCCCGATGGCAGCGCCTCGATTCAAAGCGAAGCCATCTCGGTTTCAGCCTCAACCGCCTTCGCAGCAGCCAACTTCCGCATCTGTTCACACCCCCACAACACCCGCTCAGGCGTCGCCGGCGCATCGATGTTCGGCTGGTGGCGATAGTCGCCCAGGCTCGCCACCGCATCCTTGATCGCGCACCACGAAGCAATCCCGAGCATGAACGGCGGTTCGCCCACGGCCTTGGAATGGAACACCGTGTCTTCCGGGTTCTTGCGGTTTTCCACCAGCTTCACGCGCAAATCCAGGGGCATGTCGGCAACGGCCGGGATCTTGTAGCTGGCCGGGCCGTTCGTCATCAGCTTGCCCTTGTCGTTCCATACCAGCTCTTCCATGGTCAGCCAGCCCATGCCCTGGATAAAGCCGCCTTCCACCTGCCCGATGTCGATGGCCGGGTTCAGCGAGGCGCCCACATCGTGGAGGATATCGGTGCGCAGCATCTTGTATTCGCCGGTCAGGGTATCGACGATCACTTCGCAGCAGGCCGCGCCGAACGCGAAGTAGTAGAACGGCCGACCGCGCGCCTGGCTGCGGTCGTAGAAGATTTTCGGGGTCTTGTAGAAGCCGGTGCTCGACAACGACACCTGGGCGAAATACGCCTGCTGGATCAGGCTTTCAAAGCTCAGGATCTGCTCGCGCACGCGCACATGGCCGTTGTGGAATGCCACGTCCGCTTCGCTCACCTCGAATTTGCGTGCGGCAAATTCAACCAGGCGTTGCTTGATGATTTCGGCGGCGTTCTGCGCGGCCTTGCCGTTCAGGTCGGCACCGCTGGAGGCTGCGGTCGGCGAGGTGTTGGGCACCTTGTCGGTGTTGGTGGCGGTGATCTGCACACGGTCGATGTTCACCTGGAACACCTCGGCCACCACTTGCGCAACCTTGGTGTTCAAGCCCTGGCCCATCTCGGTGCCGCCGTGGTTCAGGTGGATGCTGCCATCGGTGTAGATATGGATCAGCGCCCCGGCCTGGTTGAGGAAGCTGGCGGTGAAGGAGATGCCGAATTTCACTGGGGTCAGCGCCAGGCCTTTTTTCAGGATCGGGCTGTGGGCGTTGTAGCGGCGGATCGCTTCGCGGCGCTCGGCGTATTGGCTGCTGGCCTCAAGCTCGGCGGTCATCTCTTCGAGCAGGTTGTGCTCGACGGTTTGGTAGTAGTGCGTGACGTTGCGCTCGGTCTTGCCGTAATAGTTGGCTTTGCGCACGGCCAGCGGGTCGAGGGCCAGATGGCGGGCGATGGCGTCCATCACTTCTTCGATGGCGACCATGCCTTGCGGGCCACCGAAGCCGCGATAGGCGGTGTTGGACGCGGTGTTGGTCTTGCAGCGATGGCCGTTGACCGTGGCATCGCCCAGGTAATACGCGTTGTCGGCGTGGAACATGGCGCGGTCGACAATCGAGTTCGACAGGTCCGGCGAGCAGCCGCAGTTACCTGCCAGCTCCAGCTGGATGCCGTGCAGTCGACCGCTGTCGTCGAAGCCCACGTCGTATTCGATATAGAAGGGGTGGCGCTTGCCGGTCATCAGCATGTCTTCGACGCGCGGCAGGCGCATCTTGGTCGGCTGCCCGGTAAGGTGCGCGACCACCGCACACAGGCACGCCGGGCTGGCGGCCTGGGTTTCCTTGCCGCCGAAGCCGCCACCCATGCGGCGCATGTCGACGACGATGTTGTTCATCGACACGTCCAGCACTTCGGCCACCAGCTTCTGCACCTCGGTGGGGTTTTGCGTGGAGCAGTAGACGATCATGCCGCCGTCTTCGGTCGGCATGACCGAGGAAATCTGGGTTTCCAGGTAGAAGTGTTCCTGGCCACCGATATGCAGCGTGCCCTGGATGCGGTGCTTCGCGGCCACCAGCGCCGCCGCCGAATCACCGCGTTGATGGGTGTGGCTGTCCAGCACGAAGTGCTGGTTGCGATAGGCTTCGACCACGTCCAGCACCGGCTCCAGGTCTTCGTATTCGATCACCGCGGCCAGCGCCGCTTTACGCGCGGTTTCCAGGTCGCGGGCGGCCACGGCGAGCACCACCTGGCCGACGAACTGCACGGTGTCGATGGCCAGCAACGGATCACCCGGCAGCAGCGGGCCGATGTCTTTGAGCCCTGGCACGTCTTCGTGGGTGATGACGATGCGCACACCGTCGAAGGCGTAGCAGGGCGCGGTATCGATGCGCAGGATCTTCGCGTGGGCGCGGTCGGACAGGCGCGCATACAGGTGCAACTGGTTGGGGAATTCCAGGCGGTCATCGATGTACTGCGCTTCGCCGCAGACGTGCTTGGCGGCGCTGTCATGCTTGACGCTGCGCCCGACCCCACAGGTCAGGTCCTGGGCAAACAGTTCGGCCAGTTCGGCCTGGGTTTTTGCCACGGCGTGGTGGTTAGACATAAGCGGTCACCCGAGTCTCGATGTGCGGCGTTTGCAGTTCGATGAAGTATTTGCGCAGCAGGTTTTGTGCGCTGAACAGGCGGTATTCCTTACTGGCGCGGAAGTCCGACAGCGGAGTGAAATCCTCGGCCAGGGCGGCGCAGGCTTGCTCCACGGTGGCGGCATTCCAGGGGGCGCCGATCAGCACGGTCTCGCAGTGTTTGGCGCGTTTTGGCGTGGCGGCCATGCCCCCGAAGGCAACGCGGGCGTCGCTGATCACAGCGTTATCGATCTTCAGGTTGAACGCCGCGCACACTGCGGAAATGTCATCGTCCAGGCGCTTGGATACCTTGTACGCACGGAACCGCGCGTGGCCCTTGGGCACGATGATCTTCTCGATGAACTCGCTGTCCTGGCGCGCGGTGACGCGGTAGTCGATGAAGTAATCTTCCAGCGCCAGGGTGCGCCGGACGTTGCCCTTGCACAGCACGATCTGCGCGCCGAGGGCGATCAGCAGCGGCGGCGAATCACCGATCGGCGAGGCATTGCCGATGTTGCCGCCCAAGGTGCCCTGGTTGCGGATTTGCAGGGAGGCGAAGCGCTGCAGCAGTTCGCCGAAGTCCGGGTATTCGTGGTGCAGCGCGGTATAGCAATCGGAGAGGGCGGCGGCGGCGCCGATTTCCAGGCGATCGTCGAACGTCTCGATGCGCTTCATCTCGTCGATATTGCCGACGTAGATCATCACCGGCAGCGTGCGGTGGAACTGCGTGACTTCCAGCGCCAGGTCGGTGCCGCCGGCCAGCAGGCGGGCCTGGGGGTAGGCGTCGTAGAGGTCGGCCAGGTCGGCGACGGTCAGTGGCACCAGGCAGCGTTTGTCGCCGCTGTTGAGTTCAGCGGTTTGCGTCGGCGCGATGGCCTTGAGACGGGCGATGGTCTGGGCCTCACGGCTGTCGAACTGATCCTGGGGTTTGTTGCCGCAGGCCTGTTCAGCGGCGGCGAGGATCGGGCGATAACCGGTGCAGCGGCAGAGGTTACCGGCCAGGGCTTCATGGGCTTTCTCGCGGTCGGGGGCGTCGCTGTTCTTTTGCAGGGCGAACAACGACATCACAAAACCGGGGGTGCAAAAGCCGCATTGCGAGCCGTGGCACTCCACCATGGCCTGTTGCACGCTGTGCAGTTGGCCCTGATGCTTGAGGTCTTCGACGCTGATCAGTTGTTTGCCATGCAACGACGCCACAAACGTCAGGCAGGCATTGAGGCTGCGATAGCGAATGCGCTCGGCGCCTTGCTCATCGCTGTGCAGTTCACCGACCACCACGGTGCAGGCGCCGCAATCGCCGCTGGCGCAGCCTTCCTTGGTGCCGGGTTTGCCCACATGCTCGCGCAGGTAGTTGAGCACGGTCAGGTTGGGGTCCAGGGCGTGCTCGCTACGGAGTTCCTGGTTAAGTAAAAACTGGATCACGGAAGGCCTCGCAGACTCATTATTGTTGTTAACCGCTTTGCGCCGAATCTAGTCATGTCTGACTTTTCGGTCAACGAGTTTCTGACCTTTGGGTCAAGAAAATGCGGCCGCAACACGTTCAATTATGGTCCAGTCTTCTGGAACCGGCGTTTTTGGGGACTTCTGGCTGTTCACTGCTGCTTATTTCATGCCAAATTGTTGAACGTGGGCCGAGCGCCATCAGCGGGCATTTGCGCTACACTGCCGCGCTTGTACCGATAGAAGATTTTGAAGGAAAAACATGACGTTCAAGGCGCCGGACAGTCTCGCCGAGCAAATCGCTCACCACCTCGCCGAACGTATCATTCGCGGCGATCTCAAGCCTGGGGAGCGGATACAGGAACAGAAGGTCACGCTGGCGCTCAACGTCAGTCGTGGTTCCGTGCGTGAAGCCTTGCTGATCCTTGAACGTCGCCACCTGATCGCGATCTTGCCGCGCCGTGGCGCCCACGTCACCGAACTCACGGCGCACAAGGTGCAGAGCCTGTGTACGCTGATGGCCGAGCTGTACATCCTGCTCGGCAATGCGGTGGCGCAGGGCTGGCGGACCCAGGCCGACATGGCGCCGTTCGTGCAGATCCAGCAGCGCCTGGTGAGCAATTTCGAACGCCAGGACATCCGCTCGTTTGTCGAAGAATGCTTCAACGTGATGCGTGCTGCGTACCCCTTCGCCAACAACCCGTACTTGCAGGAAACCGTCGAGAACCTGCAGCCGGCAATGAACCGCGCCTACTACCTGGCCCTGGATCAACGCAAGGCCTCCATGAGCGAATACCTCGCGCTGTTCGCGCAACTGCTCGCCGCCGTGCTCGCCCGTGACTTGCCGCAGATTCGCCAGGTGCTGTCGGCCTACGGCCAGCGCAGTTGCTCGCTGGTGATCGCTGCGTTGGCGGACGTCTAAGCGTGCGGCTCAAGTGCATCAAACTGGCGGGGTTCAAATCCTTCGTCGACCCGACCACGGTGAACTTCCCCAGTAACATGGCGGCGGTGGTCGGGCCCAATGGCTGCGGCAAGTCGAACATCATCGACGCCGTGCGCTGGGTGATGGGCGAGAGCTCAGCGAAAAACCTGCGTGGCGAGTCGATGACCGACGTCATCTTCAACGGCTCCACCAGCCGCAAGCCGGTGAGCCAGGCCAGCATCGAACTGGTGTTCGACAACTCCGACGGCACCCTGGTCGGCGAATACGCGGCCTACGCGGAAATCTCCATCCGCCGCAAAGTGACGCGCGACAGCCAGAACAGTTACTTCCTCAACGGCACCAAGTGTCGCCGTCGGGACATCACCGATATCTTCCTCGGCACCGGCCTCGGCCCGCGCAGCTACTCGATCATCGAGCAGGGCATGATCTCCAAGCTGATCGAAGCCAAGCCCGAAGACCTGCGTAACTTTATCGAAGAAGCCGCCGGCATCTCCAAGTACAAGGAGCGCCGCCGCGAGACTGAAAACCGCATCCGTCGCACCCATGAAAACCTCGCCCGCCTGACCGACCTGCGCGACGAGCTGGAGCGCCAGTTGGAGCGCCTGCACCGCCAGGCCCAGGCCGCCGAGAAGTATCAGGAATACAAGGGCGAAGAACGCCAGCTCAAGGCGCAACTGTCGGCCCTGCGCTGGCAGGCGCTGAACGATCAGGTCGGCCAGCGCGAAGCGATTATCGGCACCCAGGAAATCAGCTTCGAAGCCCTGGTGGCCGAACAACGCAACGCCGACGCCAGCATCGAACGCCTGCGCGACGGTCATCATGACCTGTCCGAGCGCTTCAATCTGGTGCAGGGCCGCTTCTATTCGGTGGGCGGCGACATCGCCCGGGTCGAGCAGAGCATCCAGCACGGCCAGCAGCGTCTGCGCCAGTTGCAGGATGATCTGAAGGAAGCCGAGCGTGCGCGCCTGGAGACCGAGTCCCACCTCGGTCACGACCGCACCTTGCTGCTGACCCTCGGCGAAGAGCTGGACATGCTCACCCCCGAACAGGAAATCACCAGCGCCGCCGCCGAAGAAGCCGCCGCCACCCTGGAAGAATCCGAGACCACCATGCACGGTTGGCAGGAGCAGTGGGACACCTTCAACCTGCGCTCCGCCGAGCCGCGCCGCCAGGCCGAGGTGCAGCAGTCGCGCATCCAGCAACTGGAAACCAGCATGGAGCGCCTGGCCGAGCGCCAGCGTCGTCTGCAGGAAGAGCGCGTGTTGCTCGCCGCCGACCCGGAAGACGCGGCGATCATGACGCTGAGCGAGCAACTCGCCGAAAGCGAAATGACTCTCGAAGAGCTGGAAGCCAGTGAAGAACAGCAAGTGGAACGCCTGGAGCAATTGCGTCAGCAACTGCAACAGGCGACCCAGGCCCAGCAACAGGCCCAGGGCGATTTGCAGCGCCTCAACGGGCGCCTGGCGTCCCTCGAAGCCTTGCAGCAAGCCGCGCTGGACCCCGGCACCGGCACCGCCGAATGGCTGCGCGACCAGCACTTGGCCGAGCGCCCGCGCCTGGCGGAGGGCTTGAAGGTCGAGGCGGGTTGGGAGTTGGCGGTGGAAACCGTGCTCGGCGCCGACCTGCAAGCGGTGCTGGTGGATGATTTTGCCGGTTTCGACCTGGCCGGCTTTGCCCAGGGCGATCTGCGCTTGCTCAGTCCTGCCGCCGATGGCACCCGTGTGCCGGGCAGTTTGCTGGATAAAGTCGAGGCCGCGATTGACCTGTCGCCGTGGCTGGGCCAGATCAAACCGGTGGAGTCCCTGGAGCAGGCCCTGGCCCAACGCGGTCAGTTGGGCACCGGCGAAAGCCTGATCAGCCGCGACGGCTATTGGGTTGGCCGCCACTTCCTGCGGGTGTGCCGCGCCAGTGAAGCGCAGAGCGGCGTATTGGCCCGTGGCCAGGAAATCGTCAAGCTGATCGCCGAGCGTGAAGAACGTGAAGCCACCCTGGAAAGCCTGGAAACCGAACTGCAAACCCTGCGCGCCACCCAGCGTCAGCAAGAGACCGGCCGCGAACACCTGCGCCGCCTGTTGCAGGACGAAGCGCGCCAGCAGGGCGAATTGAAAGCCCAGCTCTCGGCGAGCAAGGCCAAGGCCGAGCAACTGACCCTGCGCCGCACTCGCCTCGACGAAGAAGTGGCCGAGATGGGCGAGCAGCGCGCTCTCGAACACGAACAGATCGGCGAAGCGCGCCTGCAATTGCAGGAAGCCCTCGACAGCATGGCCCTCGACACCGAACAGCGCGAACTGCTGCTGGCCCAGCGCGACAGCCTGCGCGAACGCCTCGATCGGGTCCGCCAGGAAGCGCGCCAGCACAAGGACCATGCCCATCAGTTGGCGGTGCGCCTTGGCTCCCTGCGCGCCCAGCACGACTCCACGCGCCAGGCCCTGGAGCGCCTGGAGATGCAGTCCGAGCGCCTGACCGAAAAGCGCGAGCAACTGAGCCTCAACCTGGAGGAGGGCGAAGCGCCCCTGGAAGAGTTGCGGCTCAAGCTCGAAGAATTGCTCGACAAGCGCATGACCGTCGACGAAGAGCTCAAGACCGCGCAAATCGCCCTGGAAGATGCCGACCGCGAACTGCGCGAAGCGGAAAAACGCCGGACCCAGGCCGAGCAGCAATCCCAGCTGATTCGCGGCCAGCTCGAACAACAGCGCATGGAATGGCAAGCCCTGACCGTGCGCCGCAAAACCCTGCAGGACCAACTGCTCGAAGACGGCTACGACCTGCATGGCGTACTCAACACCCTGACCGCCCAGGCCAACGAGAAAGACGCCGAAGAAGAACTTGAGCGGATTGCCGCGCGTATTCAGCGACTCGGCGCGATCAACCTCGCCGCCATCGACGAATATCAGCAACAGTCCGAGCGTAAACGTTATCTGGATGCCCAGAACGCCGATCTGGTGGAAGCCCTGGACACCCTGGAAAACGTGATCCGCAAGATCGACAAAGAAACCCGCAACCGCTTCAAAGATACCTTTGATCAGATTAACGGCGGTTTACAGGCGTTATTCCCAAAAGTTTTCGGTGGTGGCAGCGCTTACTTGGAACTGACGGGCGAAGATCTACTCGATACAGGGGTAACGATCATGGCGCGGCCTCCGGGCAAGAAGAACAGCACCATCCATTTGTTGTCCGGTGGCGAAAAAGCCCTGACTGCTTTGGCCCTGGTGTTTGCCATCTTCAAGTTGAACCCGGCGCCGTTCTGCATGCTCGACGAAGTTGACGCGCCACTGGATGACGCTAACGTAGGACGTTACGCACGCCTGGTTAAAGAGATGTCCCAGACCGTGCAGTTCATCTATATCACCCACAATAAGATCGCCATGGAAATGGCGGATCAGTTGATGGGGGTGACGATGCACGAGCCGGGTTGTTCGCGATTGGTGGCGGTGGATGTCGAAGAAGCGATGGCGATGGTGGAATCCTGATCCGCGCCTGCAGCGAAGATTTTCAGCTCGATGTAGGGCGGTTTACCGGTCTGACGAAAGTGGCAAATGGACATATTTGTTCAAGGCATTTTGACAGACGGTGTAAAGTTATCTTTGGTCGTGCTAGTTTAATGTCAATTTTTCGTATGCGTGGGCAAAACGTCAGTCAGAACATAGAGTTGGCGCCACGTTTTAAAGCGGTTTGCACGGTGCTAAACCCCTTATTTTTCAGCATTTTTTATTAGAGGCACGGGATTACATGGAAATCGGTCTGCGCGAGTGGCTGATCGTCATCGGCATTATTGTCATTGCCGGTATTCTTTTTGATGGCTGGCGCCGCATGCGCGGTGGCAAGGGTAAGCTCAAGTTCCGTCTGGACCGCAACCTGTCCAACTTGCCCGACGACGACGCCGGTGCGGAACTGCTGGGGCCGCCCCGTGTGCTGGATACCCATAAGGAACCGCAGTTGGACGAGCACGACTTGCCGTCCATGAGCGCACCTTTGCGCGAAGCCCGCGAACCGTCCTCCAAGCGTGGCAAGCGCGGCAGTGCCGCCGCCGAGCCGCATCAGGGCGACCTGAACCTGGGCGTGGATGACGGCCCGAGCTTCAGCAGCCGCGATGACGACTTCCCTGACGAGAGCCCGACCAAAAGCGCGCCGCGTCAATCGGTAAACGATCAGCCGGCCGCCGAAGAAGTCCTGGTGATCAGCGTGATCTGCCGCGACGCCGCCGGCTTCAAGGGCCCGGCACTGTTGCAGAACATCCTGGAAAGCGGCCTGCGTTTTGGCGAGATGGATATCTTCCACCGCCACGAAAGCATGGCCGGTAATGGCGAAGTGCTGTTCTCCATGGCCAACGCGGTCAAGCCAGGCACCTTCGACCTGGACGATATCGACCTGTTCAGCACGCCGGCGGTGAGCTTCTTCCTCGGCCTGCCAGGTCCGCGTCATCCGAAACAAGCGTTCGACGTGATGGTCGCTGCAGCGCGCAAGCTGTCCCAGGAGCTCAACGGCGAACTGAAGGACGACCAGCGCAGCGTCCTGACCGCCCAGACCATCGAACACTACCGTCAGCGCATCGTCGAGTTCGAGCGTCGCGCCCTGACACAGAAACGCTGAGGCCTGGTCTCAAGCGTTGTCGATAGAATCAAGCGCACCAACATTTGAGCAGCTTCGGCTGCTCTTTTGCTTTATGAGAGAACACCCATGACCGCCGCCCACACCCGCATCCTCGAACTGCGCGCTGAACTGGATCAGCACAACTACCGTTATCACGTCCTCGACGAACCGAGCATTCCGGACGCCGAGTACGACCGCTTGTTCCAAGCGCTCAAGGCCCTGGAGGCCGAGCATCCGGAGCTGGTCACGCGTGATTCACCGACGCAGCGGGTCGGCAGTGCGGCGTTGTCGGCGTTCACCCAGGTCAAGCATGAGATTCCAATGCTGAGCCTGGGCAACGCCTTCGATGAAACCACCATGCTCGAGTTCGATCGCCGGGTTACCGAAGGTCTCGACCTGCCGGTGGGCGATCTGTTTGGCGGCGGCGCCGCCGTGGAATACAGCTGCGAGCCAAAGTTGGACGGCCTGGCGGTCAGCCTGCTGTACCAAGACGGCGAACTGGTGCGCGGCGCTACGCGGGGCGATGGCACCACCGGCGAAGATATCAGCGTGAATGTGCGCACTGTGCGCAATATCCCGTTGAAACTGCACGGCAGCGGCTGGCCGGCGACCCTGGAAGTGCGCGGCGAAGTGTTTATGTCCAAGGCCGGTTTCGAGCGCCTGAACGCCTCGCAACTGGAAGTCGGCGGCAAGACCTTCGCCAACCCGCGCAACGCCGCCGCCGGCAGCCTGCGCCAGTTGGATTCGAAAATCACCGCCAGTCGCCCGCTGGAATTCTGCTGCTACGGCATTGGCCAGGTGACGGCGGACATCAGCGACACCCACATCGGCAATCTGCAGCAGTTGCAGAAATGGGGCATGCCGATCAGTCATGAGCTGAAGTTGGCCAAGGGCATCCAGGAATGCCTGGACTACTACCGCGATATCGGCGAGCGGCGTAACAGCCTGCCCTATGAAATCGACGGCGTGGTGTTCAAGGTCAACAGCATTGCGTCCCAGCGCGAGCTGGGTTTTCGCGCCCGTGAACCGCGTTGGGCGATCGCGCACAAATTTCCGGCCATGGAAGAGCTGACCGAGCTGCTCGACGTGGAGTTCCAGGTCGGCCGTACCGGCGCCGTCACCCCGGTGGCGCGCCTCAAGCCGGTCAAGGTCGCGGGTGTAACCGTGTCCAATGCCACCCTGCACAACATGGATGAAGTGGCGCGCCTGGGCCTGATGATCGGCGACACCGTGATCATCCGCCGCGCCGGGGACGTGATCCCGCAGGTCGTATCGGTCGTCACCGAGCGCCGCCCGGAACACGCTCGCGCGGTCCATATCCCGGAAAACTGCCCGGTGTGCGGCTCCCATGTCGAGCGCACCCAACTGGTCAAACGCAGCAAGGGCAAGGAAACCGTCAGCGAAGGCGCGGTGTACCGCTGCGTCGGCCGTCTGGCCTGCGGCGCGCAGCTCAAGCAGGCGATCATCCATTTCGTCTCGCGCCGGGCGATGGATATCGACGGCCTGGGCGACAAAACCATCGAGCAATTGGTGGATGAAAAGCTCATCGCCTCGCCGGCCGACCTCTACACGCTCAAGTACGAACAGATCATCGACCTGGAAGGCTTCGCCGATGTCTCCAGCAAGAAGCTGATCAGCGCTATCGAACACAGCAAGACGCCGACCCTGGCGCGCTTCATCTACGCCCTGGGCATTCCCGACGTGGGCGAGGAGACCGCCAAGGTGTTGGCGCGCTCCCTGGCGTCCCTGGAGCGCGTGCAGCGCGCGTTGCCGCAAGTGCTGACGTACTTGCCGGACGTGGGCCTGGAAGTGGCGCACGAGATCCACAGCTTCTTTGAAGACCGCCACAACCAGGACGTGATCGGCGCGCTGCTGGCGCCGGACAAATGCGGCCTGCAACTGCAGGAACAAGGCGACCTGAGCGCCGAGTTCGCCGCCAGCACCACCCTCGGCGGTTTGCTCGACAAGCTCAACGTGCCCAGCGTTGGCCCTGGCGCCGCGCAGAAACTGGCGGACAAGTTCGGCTCCCTCGACGGCGTGATCAAGGCCGACTGGCTCGATATGCGCCAGGCACTGCCCGAGAAGCAGGCCAAGGCCGTGCGCGAGTTCTTCGATAACCCCGACCACGCCAACCTTGCCCTGGCCATCGAGCAGCAGCTCAAGGACTTCGGCATGCACTGGCAGAGCGAGAAGAAAGTGATCGAAGGCTTGCCGGAAGCGGGGCACACCTGGGTGCTGACCGGCTCCCTGGAACTGATGAGCCGTGACGTGGCCAAGGACAAGCTCGAAAGCCTCGGCGCCAAGGTGGCCGGTTCGGTGTCGGCGAAGACGTATTGTGTAGTGGCCGGGCCGGGTGCCGGTTCAAAACTGGCCAAGGCGAGTGAGTTGGGCCTGAAGGTATTGGACGAAGCCGCTTTCGTGGACTTTCTAGCCCGGCACAACATCACTGTCTGACGATTTCTTGTTCCCGTTGGGCTGCGAAGCAGCCCTTCGAAGAAAGTGGAACGATCCCGAGCGCGAAATGATCTAGTCTTGGTCGCCCCGGGAGAGATCGCTATGTACCGCTTCTTCGAACAACTCAGTTCGCGCATCGCCGCACCGTTCATGGTCGAATCCTCGCGCAACAGCAAGGTCTGGCAGTGTCGGTGTGGCCAGTCGTTGTTCTTTCGCAACAGCCAGTGCCTGGCCTGCGCGGCGCTGCTGGGTTACCACCCGCAACAAAGCCGTCTGTCCTCGCTGCAACCGGGTCCGGTCGCCGACACCTGGCTGCTGGATGACAACCTCGATGCCGGCGCTTTCCGCCGCTGCGCCAACCTCGACAGCCCGGCCGCCTGCAACTGGCTGATTCGCGCCCACAGCACCCGCTCGCTGTGCGTGGCGTGCAGCCTGAACCGCACCATTCCCGACCTGTCGATCCCCGAAAACCCCGAGCGCTGGTGCAAAGTCGAAACCGCCAAGCGCCGGCTGGTGGCGCAACTGATCAGCCTGGGCCTGCACGTCGTGCCCAAAAGCGTCGACGAAGACAACGGCCTGGCCTTCGACTTCGTCGGCATCGACCTGGAAGGCAACGCGCCGACCACCGGCCATGCCAACGGCCTGATCACCCTCGACATCAAGGAAGCCGACGACGCCCACCGCGAAAAAATCCGCGTGCAGATGCGTGAACCGTACCGCACCTTACTTGGCCACTTTCGCCATGAAGTCGGCCACTACTATTGGGATCGGCTGATCGCCAACAGCCACTGGCTTCAACCGTTTCGCAACCTGTTCGGCGACGAACGCGCCAGTTACGCCGACGCTCTCGACCAACACTACCAGAACGGCCCGCGCCCGGACTGGCAACACACCTGCGTCAGCGCCTACGCCACCATGCACCCCTGGGAAGACTGGGCCGAAACCTGGGCGCATTACCTGCACATGATGGACGCCGTCGACACCGCCCTGGGCTTCGGCATGAGCGCCCGCGAGATGGACCTGGATTACCAGCCGTTCCCCCTCGCCAGCCTCTATGACCCCGAACACCCCGGCGGCGCGGCGTTCCTGTCGTTCGTCAACGCCTGGATCGAACTCGCCGGCATGCTCAACGAACTGTCCCGCGCCATGGGCCAGCCGGATTTCTACCCCTTCGTACTGCCACCGGCAGTGATAGCCAAGCTGCACTTCATTCACCTGGTGATCCAGGAAGAGGGCGGCAGGGCGGATGAGGTCCTACAGGCACAGTCATGAACCCGTGTGGCAGGGGGAATGCTGACGGCTATGGCAAGTGCTTGAACCTCTTGATTTTTTAATCCCGCACCAATGGTTGTAACTTCCGATGAGATGGGTACAATGGCGCGGCTTGCCGAGAGGCGAGCGTCGTTATGGTGACCCCATCGGTCCCCCCGCAACGATTACCCGTGAACCTGGTCAGAGCCGGAAGGCAGCAGCCACAGCGGGAACATTGTGTGCCGGGGTGTGGCTGGTGGGGTTGCCTCCATAACGCTCCTCCTTGTAGTACCCCTTCTGTTTCAACCCCCTTTGTCTTCCTTTCAGCCGTCTGCCGGTATTTTATTGCGCAGCCTGATGTGGTCGCGTGCTGGCCTTCAAGGATGGCTGGGCCCAGGTCGAGTTCGTCAATGCTCAGGATCGGTCGTTCACCGGCTGGATCAGCCCGGATCAGTACGCGCGATTGGCCGCCCCGAAAAACTGATGTTTGATCAGTGTTGGCCGAAGGTTTCGCGCAGCAGCCCCGCGAACGCATCCCTGGCCAGATGCCGCTGCGTGTCCTTGTGCCAGAACAGCAGGTTATCCACGGCCGCCAGTTCTTCGAATCGGTACGAGGCCAACTGACTGGTCTGCTCATAGCGCGCCAGAATGCCCTCCGGCGCCAATGCCACGCCAATCCCCGCGCTGACGCAGCCGATGATCGTGCCCCAACTGGCGTAGCTGGCGATGGCCGGCTTGAGGTCGTGGGGTTTGACCCAGTTTTCCAGGGCTGCGCGATAAGGGCAGCCGGGCGGCCAGACCAGTAGGGTGCGTCCTGCCAGTCCTCGGCGCCGTTGATCGGCGCGCTGGAGGGGCTGGCGATCAGCACCAGGCGTTCGCTGTAGACCACGCTGTGTTCGAGCTTGGCGCGTGTGTTGCCGGCGGCTACCAGCGCCACGTCCAGGCGGTGGTGTTGCAGGTCGTCGAGCAGTTGGCTCCAGGCACCCGTCACCAGTTCCAGGCTGACGTCGGGATAGCGTCGATGGTATTCCGCCAGCAGCGGTGGCAGCCGGCCGCTGGCACTGGACTCCACCGCGCCGATACGCAAGGTGCCTCGCGGGATCGCATTGGCGCCCACCGCTCGTTTGGATTCGTCCACCAGTGCTAGGATGCGCTCGCAGTAATCGAGGAAGATTTCACCGGCGGCACTGATCGCCAGCCCGCGTCCGGCACGGATGAACAACGGCGTGCCCAATTCGCTTTCCAGCTGTTTGATGCGCGTGGTGATGTTCGACGGCACGCAATGCAATTGCAGCGCGGCCTGGGCCACGCTGCCGGTTTGCGCCACGGCTCGCACCATCTTCAGTTGGGCCATTTCCATCGCTCAGTTCCACTGATTTCAGAAGTCAGAAACGCTTAATTGTCCTGCCGCATGACCCGGCCAAGACTGGCGGCACTCCTTTTCTGTTTCTGGATGCCATCGATGAATGCCCCGTCACCCGCAAAGCTTACGCTAGTCATCGCCAGCGTGATCCTCTGTTGGGCCTATTCGCCGATTGGCGTACACATGGGGCTGCACAGTTATAACCCCGGCCAGTTGGCGTTGGTGCGGTTTCTGGTCGCATCGGTGTTCATGGGCGGCGTGGCGCTGGTGCAGGGCATCAGCCAGCCGCGCCTGCGGGATGTGCCATGGTTGCTGGTGCTGGGATTTTTCGGGGTGTTCCTGCATCACACCTGCCTCAACTACGGGCAGCAATGGGTGACAGCGGCGGCATCCAGTGTATTGGCGCAGTCGGCGCCACTGTTCAGTGTACTGATTGCGTTTTTTGGCTTGAAGGAGCGGATCAGCGCCTGGCGCTGGAGCTGCGTAGTGCTGGGGTTGCTCGGCGTGCTGGTGGTGATCTGGGGTGAGCAGGGTGTGGGTGACATCGATCCACGTGGTCTGTTGATCCTGTTGGCGGCGGTGTCGTGGAGCGTGTATTTCGCCATCCAGAAGCACTATGCCCACCGCTACAGCCCGTTGACCCTGGCGTGCTACATGGTGTGGTCGGGCACCCTGATGCTCTGCGTGAACCTGCCCGGCCTGCCCGCCGCCGTGGCGCAGGCGCCCTGGCCGGAAAACCTGGCGGTGCTGGTCCTGGGCATTTTCCCCAGCGCCCTGGCGTACCTTGCCTGGGCCTACGTGTTGAAGCATGTCGAGGTCAGCCGTGCATCGGTGGCGATGTACTTGGTTCCCCCGGTGGCCATGGCGATGGCGGCGACACTGCTGGGCGAGCACCTTGCCGGGCAGGTGATGCTCGGCGCGGTGATCGTGCTCGCCAGCGTGGCGGCCATCAGCCTGGAAGGACGCTGGCGGCGCTGCTCAGTCGCTCATGCAGAACGCCCGCAACCGATGGCCGTCGAGATCCTGGGCGACAAAGGTGTAGCCAAAGTCCACGACGGTCGGTGACTGAATGATCGTGGCGCCACGTTCCAGCCATTGGTCGTGCAGGGTATCCACGGCCGCCTGGTCGGGCAGGGCGAAACCCACTTCGCCGCCGCCGCCCGTGGCTTGGGCCGCCGGTTGCACGGTGTGGCGCGACCACAGGCCCAGCTTTACACCATTATTGAGAATGAACAGGGCAAAGGTAGGGTTCAACTCAACCGGTGCTTTGTCCAGCAGGCGGCTGTAGAAGTTGGCGCTGGTGGCGGGGCTGTCGACATACAGCAGGAAGTAATGGGCAACGGTGTTCATTGGGGCTCCTTGAGAACGGGGGTGGTTGAGCCCAGTCTATAAGGTGGCCCTGTCAGTTCTTGTCAGGAGCGTGCAAGGGCACTGCGTTTTCGCCGGTGTACAGCTTGATGATGTCGTCGATTTCGCCTGACATTTTCATCTGCAGCAGGGTGCGCAGGATTTGTTGCACCGGCAGGTCCGGGTCGTTGCGCACAACGCAGCCCAGGCTTTGCTCCTCGAGCATGGCAACTTTGTGCAGTCGCTGATCCATCGGCAGGTTCTGGTTGAAGCGGTCGACGATCCATTCATTGGCCACCGCATACTTGAAGCGCCCGGCCACCAGTTTGTGCAGCACCTGCTCTTCGCTGCGGGCGTCGTCGCGCCTCAATTGGCCGTTGGCGAACAGCGGGTCGAGTGTGGAGTAGCGGTAATTGAGCACTGTTCCGATCGACTGCGGCGCCAGCTGGGTCACTTGCACCGGATGGCTGTGAGCGCTGACCAATACGTTGCGCTGGACCAGCAGCGGGAGGCTCCAGATGTAGTCGTCAGACAAATTGTTGAGCCAGGCCTGGGCGACATAACAGCGCACATCGATGTCGCCATGGGCCATCGCGCTGGCAATGCGTGCCCTGGACAGTACGTGGAACTCGACCGGGCGGCCGACCTGGGTGGCCAGGCTCAACATCAGGTCATACAAAATGCCCTGGGTGGGTCGGCCGTCCTCCACTTGCACCATGGGCATCGCCCAACTGT
Organism: Pseudomonas sp. D3; assembly: GCF_029320995.1. Lineage (NCBI taxonomy): Bacteria > Pseudomonadati > Pseudomonadota > Gammaproteobacteria > Pseudomonadales > Pseudomonadaceae > Pseudomonas > Pseudomonas sp. D3. The sequence continues at coordinate 4,918,705 of NZ_CP119772.1, read as the reverse complement.
CGGAAACAGAGAAACGCAACGGTGCGGGCGCCGCCAGGCTGGCCGTGGTGATCATCCATAAAGCGCCCAGGACTACGCGCATACACTCTCCGGGTTCAGGCCTTTTCATGGCCAATCTGGCAATCTTAGTCAGATTAGGCAAGCGTGCCGGATGCAATTTCCCCCTTGCTCCGCTAGCATTACCGGCTCCGCTTCTCAGTTGCGACGGTTTTCGATGAGTTATCAGGTTCTTGCACGTAAATGGCGCCCGCGCTCGTTCCGCGAAATGGTCGGCCAGACCCATGTGCTCAAGGCTCTGATCAATGCCTTGGACAGCCAACGGCTACACCACGCCTACCTGTTTACCGGTACTCGCGGTGTCGGCAAGACAACCATTGCCCGAATCATTGCCAAATGCCTGAACTGCGAAACGGGTATCACCTCGACGCCCTGCGGTACCTGCTCGGTGTGCCGCGAGATCGACGAAGGGCGTTTCGTCGACCTGATCGAGATCGACGCCGCGAGCCGCACCAAGGTCGAAGACACTCGCGAGCTGCTCGATAACGTGCAGTACGCGCCGAGCCGCGGCCGCTTCAAGGTCTACCTGATCGACGAAGTCCACATGCTCTCCAGCCACTCGTTCAACGCCTTGTTGAAAACTCTGGAAGAGCCGCCGCCCTACGTCAAATTCATCCTGGCCACCACCGATCCGCAGAAACTCCCTGCAACGATTTTGTCGCGGTGCCTGCAGTTCTCCCTTAAAAACATGACCCCGGAGCGCGTGGTCGAGCACTTGACCCACGTGCTGGGTGTCGAGAACGTGCCGTTTGAAGACGACGCACTGTGGCTGCTCGGCCGCGCTGCCGATGGTTCGATGCGTGATGCCATGAGCCTCACCGACCAGGCTATCGCCTTTGGTGAAGGCAAGGTCATGGCCGCCGATGTGCGAGCGATGCTTGGCACTCTCGACCACGGTCAGGTGTTCGACGTGTTGCACGCGTTGATCGAAGGCGACGCCAAGGCGTTGCTCGAAGCTGTGCGCCACTTGTCGGAGCAAGGTCCGGACTGGAACGGCGTGCTCTCGGAAATCCTCAACGTGCTGCACCGCGTCGCCATCGCCCAGGCCCTGCCGGAGGGTGTCGACAACGGCCACGGCGACCGCGACCGCGTGTTGGCGCTGGCCCAGGCGTTGCCGGCCGAAGACGTGCAGTTCTACTACCAGATGGGTCTGATCGGTCGCAGGGATTTGCCCCTGGCGCCGGACCCACGCGGCGGCTTCGAAATGGTCCTGCTGCGCATGCTGGCCTTCCGGCCCGCCGACTCGACAGACGCGCCGAGACAGCCGCTAAAGCCAGTGGGGATCAGCCAGGCCACAGTTGATTCCGCCAAACCCGTGGCTGGCGCGGCGGTGGTCGCGCCAGTGGTTGCTGCACCTGCACCTGCGCCGGTTGCGCCGGTGCCTGAGCCTGAGCCTGTGGTTGTCGCGCCTGTGGTCGCGCCTGAACCGGTGGTCGAGCCAGCCCCGGCCCCGGTGGTCGACTTGCCCTGGAATGCCCCGGTGGAGGCTGAGCCCGCCGTGGAACCCATGCTGGAAACCGCCGGCGAGCAGCCCGAGCTAACGCCGATGCCCACACCGACCCCGGACAGCGTGGTGCCGGACGCGCCGGAGTGGGTCAGCGCGCCCGCCCCCGAGCCGACTGTCGCCCAGGTGGACGCCGCAACGCACGGCATCGACCTCGACGACGAACCGCCGCTGGACGAAGACTACATCGAGCCGGACATCGATTCGGCCTACAGCTACCTGGACGAACTGGCCAGTGAGCACGCTGCCGAGCCTGCCCCCGAACCCGAAGCGGAACCCGCTGCGGCGCCAGCCACCGGCCTGGCCCTGCAATGGCTGGAGTTGTTCCCGAAACTGCCGATTTCCGGCATGACCGGTAGCATCGCAGCCAACTGCACCCTGATCGCCATCGAGGGCGACCACTGGGTGCTGCACCTGGACCCGGCCCACAGCGCCCTGTTCAATACGACCCAGCAGCGCCGGCTCAATGATGCCCTCAACCAGTACCACGAGCGCACGCTGACCATCGCCATCGAGTTGATCAAGCCCGAGCAGGAAACCCCAGCCCAGGCCGCGACCCGCCGGCGCCTCAATCGCCAGCGCGAGGCCGAGGAGTCGATCCACGGTGACCCGCTCATCCAGCAATTGATGCAACAGTTCGGTGCGGTCGTCCGTCACGATACTATTGAACCTGTCGAAGCCCCGGTGCCCCAGGCGTCATAACCCGGGCTACTTATTGATCCACGTACTTTTGAGGTGATTCCCATGATGAAAGGTGGCATGGCCGGCCTGATGAAGCAGGCGCAGCAGATGCAGGAAAAAATGGCCAAGATGCAGGAAGAGCTGGCCAACGCCGAAGTCACCGGTAAAGCCGGTGGCGATATGGTCAGCGTGGTGATGACCGGTCGTCACGACATCAAGCGCGTGAGCATCGACCCGAGCCTGCTCGAAGGCGTCAGTGATGACGACCGTGAAGTGCTGGAAGATCTGTTCGCTGCGGCCGTCAATGACGCTGTGCGCAAGATCGAAGCCAACAGCCAGGACAAAATGTCCGGCGTGACCGCTGGCATGCAACTGCCTCCGGGCATGAAACTGCCGTTCTGATCGGCCAGCCTTAGCTAGACTGAAATGCCAGGCATCGCGCCTGGCATTTTTTTTGGCTGTTAACCCCTCTGCATTTGCTACCGGGCGGCAACTATGACGAACCTCGGCGCCTTGGCCAGTGTCTGCACTTAATGCCATTGAATTCGCTCATCGATAAAGGAGTCCCTCGATGCCTCAAGCACCGATTCTTAACCAGCGCATTGTTCTCGTCTCGCGCCCTCAAGGCGCGCCAACCCCGGAAAACTTCCGCCTCGAACGCGTGACGCTGCCGGAACTGGCAGACGGCCAAGTCTTGTTGAAGACGCTGTACCTGTCCCTCGACCCCTACATGCGTGGGCGCATGAGTGATGCTCCGTCCTACGCCGCTCCGGTAGAAATCGACGAAGTGATGACGGGTGGCGCTGTCAGCCGTATCGAGCAGTCGCGCAACCCGAAATTCGAAGTGGGCGACCTGGTGGTCGGCTCCACTGGCTGGCAAAGCCACAGCGTTTGCGACGGTCGCAACCTGATACCGGTGCCCAACGGCCTGGCCAGTCCGTCGATGGCATTGGGTGTGCTGGGCATGCCGGGCATGACCGCCTACATGGGCCTGATGGATATCGGCCAGCCCAAAGCCGGGGAAACCCTGGTGGTGGCGGCAGCGTCCGGTGCGGTGGGCTCGGTGGTGGGCCAGGTGGCCAAGCTCAAGGGCCTGCGCGTGGTGGGGGTTGCGGGCGGGGCCGACAAGTGCCGTTACGTGGTGGATGAACTGGGCTTTGATGCCTGCATTGACCACAAAAGCGAGCACTTCGCCGATGAATTGGCCCATGCCTGTTTCAAGGGCGTGGATATCTACTTTGAAAGCGTCGGTGGCAAGGTGTTCGATGCCGTGGTGCCGCTGCTCAACCCCAAGGCGCGGATTCCGCTGTGCGGGCTGATCGCCGGTTATAACGCCGATGAAGCGCCGAGCGGCCCTGATCGACTGCCGGCGCTGCAACGCACCTTGTTGACCAAGCGCGTGCGTATCCAGGGCTTTATCGTGTTCGATGACTACGGCGATCGCCAGCCGGAATTCCTCAGCGCCATGGCGCCGTGGGTACGTGACGGCAAGATCAAGTTCCGCGAAGACGTGGTCGATGGCCTGGAGCAGGCGCCTGAAGCGTTTATCGGTTTGCTCGAAGGACGCAACTTCGGCAAGTTGGTGGTACGCGTCGCGCAGGATTGAGCATTTGACGCTAATCCGGGGCGCGGGTATAAACCGCGTCTCGTTGTTTTGTCGGACCTTTCGCCCATGAGCTTCAGCCCCCTGATTCGCCAACTGATCGACGCCCTGCGTACCTTACCCGGCGTCGGCCAGAAAACCGCCCAGCGCATGGCGCTGCAACTGCTGGAGCGTGATCGCAGCGGCGGTACCCGGTTGGCCCAGGCCTTGAGCCAGGCCATGGAAGGCGTTGGCCACTGTCGCCAGTGCCGCACCCTCACCGAAGAAGAACTCTGCCCGCAATGCGCCGACCCTCGCCGCGATGACACGCTGTTGTGCGTGGTGGAAGGACCGATGGACGTGTACGCGGTGGAGCAGACCGGTTATCGCGGGCGCTACTTCGTGCTCAAAGGCCATCTGTCGCCGTTGGACGGTCTGGGCCCCGAGGCCATCGGCATTCCGCAACTGGTGGCGCGGATTGAAGCGCAGGGCACCTTTACCGAGGTGATTCTGGCCACCAACCCGACCGTGGAAGGTGAAGCGACCGCCCATTACATTGCCCAACTGCTGAGCAACAAAGGCCTGGTCACCTCACGTATCGCCCACGGCGTGCCGCTGGGTGGCGAGCTGGAATTGGTGGACGGCGGCACCCTGGCACACTCGTTCGCAGGGCGTAAACCGATCGCCCTCTAAGCCACGCCGCAGGACAAGTTGTGGGAGGGGGATTGCTCCCGATAGCGGTGCTTCAGTCACCTTTGCATTGGCTGATATGCCGCCATCGGGAGCAAGCCCCCTCCCACATTGGTTTTGTGTTGTCGGTGATATACGTGCCTGGTTTGATGGGCAAGCAAGTTGTCCATCGAGGGCGCCAGTTCAGACAACCCTCAGCGCTCGCTCAACGCAAACTGCGTCAGGCAAAACGTTGGAATCTCCATATCTTCCAGGCGTTGCGAGCCACCCAGCTCCGGCAGGTCGATAATCGCCGCCGCTTCAAAAACCTTCGCGCCCATGCGCCGCACCAGGTTCGCCGCAGCGATCAGCGTGCCGCCGGTGGCGATCAGGTCATCGAAGATCAGCACCGAGTCGCCCTCACACAGGCTGTCGGCATGCACTTCGAGGAAGGCTTCGCCGTATTCGGTCTGGTAACCCTCGGCCAGCACGTCGGCCGGCAGCTTGCCTTGCTTGCGGAACAGGATCAGCGGTTTGTTCAATTGGTAGGCGATGATCGAGCCGATCAGGAAACCCCGGGCATCCATCGCACCAATGTGGCTGAAATCGGCTTCGACATAGCGGTGGACAAAGGTGTCGGCCACCAGGCGCAGGGCCTTGGGCGACTGGAACAGCGGCGTGATGTCGCGAAAGATCACCCCAGGCTTGGGGAAGTCGATGACAGGGCGGATCAGGGATTTGATGTCGAACGAATCGAAGGTCATCGTCGAAGAGTCCTGGGGCGGAAAACGGACTCGAAGTATACCTTGCGGCCTTGCCGATTGGCGCGGCCGCAAATGTCTGGATCAGCCCTCCAGGGAGCCGCCCGCCAACGCACACAGTTGGATCGGGTCGAGGATATGCACTTCCTTGCCTTCGGCGGCAAGCAGCTCGTTCTGCTGGAAACGGGTAAACACCCGGGACACGGTTTCTACCGCCAGGCCCAGGTAATTGCCGATTTCATTGCGCGACATGCTCAGGCGGAACTGGTTGGCCGAGAAACCACGGGCACGGAATCGCGCTGACAGGTTGACCAGGAAGGTGGCGATACGCTCGTCGGCGGTTTTCTTCGACAGCAGCAGCATCATTTGCTGGTCGTCACGAATCTCGCGGCTCATGACGCGCATCAGTTGGCGGCGCAGTTGCGGCAATTGCAGGGCCAGTTCGTCCAGGCGCTCGAAAGGAATTTCGCATACCGATGTGGTTTCCAGGGCCTGGGCCGACACCGGATGAATCTCGGTGTCCATTCCCGACAGTCCGACCAGCTCGCTCGGCAGGTGGAAGCCGGTGATCTGCTCTTCGCCGCTGTCGCTCAGGCTGAATGTCTTCAATGCACCCGAACGTACTGCATAGACGGAATCGAACTTGTCGCCCTGGCGAAACAGAAACTCGCCTTTTTTCAGCGGGCGCCCGCGTTTAACGATTTCGTCCAGCGCATCCATGTCTTCCAGATTCAATGAAAGTGGTAAGCAGAGGGGTGCCAGGCTGCAATCCTTGCAATGGGCCTGGCTGTTAGCGCGCAGCTTAACGGGCTCGGACATTTCTTAAATCCTTGTGGGAAAACACACATAAGACGTAAGGGTAACGCACTGTGGGTAGAAGAGGCCAGCATGGACGAAAAACCAATGGGTATGAAGATTTTCCAGCAGCGGCCGATGCATTGCTGTCGAACAGAAACTCAGTGGTTTACAAAATGCTTTCTTTTACTACGAATTTGGTTTCTCGCACCCTGATACAGGTGCAGCCTGAAACCAAACAGGTTAATGCCGCAAACGAAATTGCTGCGGCGTCGGCTACCGATGAGGTCAAACCGGCGGTTTCCGTCACTATTTCCGGCGCTGCAATGAAAGCTTCGGCAACCGAAAAAAACGCCAACAGTGACATTGACGACAGCGGCCTGGCAGACAACGTCAAGAATTTGCTGAAGATGCTTCGTAATATCAAGAAGCAAATTGCCGAGAAGCAGGCAGAGATGGCTGCAGTGATGGCTGATAAGCGCCTCAGCCCTGAACAAGCACGCGCCAAGCTTTCCGGCTTGCAAGCTGCTTTGGGCGGGCTGCAAGCCAGCATGACCAGCGCTCAGGCTTCCCTGGCCAAAGTGATGAAGGGCATGGGTGCCAGCGATGCGATGACCACCGCCAGCCTGGCGATGAAGTAGGCGCGCTCAGATCACCCGCGAAAACCGCTGCCTGTTCTGATGCTCAAGATAGGCATCGAACACCATGCACACCGAGCGCACCAGCAGCCGCCCGGCGGGTAGAACGCAAATGCCTTGTGCGTTCAGTTCGATCAAGCCGTCTTCGGCCATCGTTTCAAGTTGTGGCCAGATGTCGTCGAAGTAGCCGCGAAAATCGATATTGAACGCCTGTTCGATCTGCTCGAAGGTCAGGCTGAAATTGCAGATCAATTGCTGAATCACTTCCCGCCGCAACCGATCATCGGTGGTGCAGATCAGGCCGCGGTTGGTCGCCAGTTGCGCATCGGCCAGGGCGTGCTGGTAGCTATTGATGTCGCTGGTGTTCTGGCAATACAGATCGCCGATCTGGCTGATGGCCGAGACCCCAAGCCCGATCAGGTCGCAATGACCGTGAGTGGTATAGCCCTGGAAGTTGCGTTGCAGGGTGCCTTCTTCCTGGGCGATGGCCAATTCGTCATCCGGTAGCGCGAAGTGGTCCATGCCGATATAGCGGTAGCCAGCGTTGGTCAGTTGTTCGATGGTGGTTTGCAGCATCAGCAGTTTTGCCTCCGGGGACGGCAGTTCATCGGCGTTGATCCGCCGCTGAGGCATGAAACGTTCCGGCAAGTGCGCATAGTTGAACACTGACAGGCGATCCGGTTGCAGCTTGATCACCTCTTCTATGGTGCGCGCGAAGTTGATCGGTGTTTGCTTGGGCAGGCCGTAGATCAGGTCGATATTGATCGAGCGGTACTGCAGGGTGCGCGCCGCATCGATGACGGCGCGGGTCTCTTCCAGGCTTTGCAGGCGGTTGACCGCCCGTTGCACTTCGGGGTCGAGGTCTTGCAGGCCGATACTGACGCGGTTGAAGCCCAACTCGCGCAGCAGCCCCATGGTTGCCCAGTCGGCTTCGCGCGGGTCGATCTCGATGCTGTAGTCGCCGGAATCATCATCGAGCAGGTTGAAATGCTTACGCAGGGAGGTCATCACCTGGCGCAGTTCGTCATGGCTGAGAAAGGTCGGGGTGCCGCCGCCGAAATGCAGCTGTTCCACGGTTTGTTTCGGGTCGAGGTGGCAGGCGATCAGTTGGATCTCCTGTTCCAGGCGCTGCAGGTAGGGTTGGGCGCGGCCGCGGTCCTTGGTGATGACTTTGTTGCAGGCACAGTAATAGCAAATGTTTGCGCAGAACGGCACGTGCACATACAGCGACAACGGTCGTGCAGCCTTGCGGCTGTCGCGCAGGGCGTGGAGCAGGTCGAACGAGCCAACCTCGCTTTCAAATTGCACAGCGGTGGGGTAGGACGTGTAGCGCGGTCCGGCCAAGTCGTAGCGGTGAATCAGATTGGTGTCCCAACGAATGGCGTCGAGCATGCGGGCGTTCCCCCGGATAGACTAATGGGTCGAGTCTAGGGGCGTGGCGGATAGCGCATCTTGATTTGCGTCAACGGGGAGCGGCGCTATGCCACACGGCCTTTTAGTGGCCCATTAGCCAGTGCTGATGGGGCCCGGGCAAGGTCCAAATCCCGAACAGCATCACCAGCACGCCGCCGGCCGTGCGCACACTGCGCTTGCGCAATAGTGCCGTGACGCGTTCGGCTGCCAGTCCGGTCGCCAGCAGCACTGGCCAAGTACCTAGCCCGAACGCCAGCATCAGCACCGCACTGTCCAGTGCATTGCCTTGGCTGGCGGCCCACAGCAGGGTGCTGTAGACCAACCCGCACGGCAACCAGCCCCACAGCGCGCCCAACAGCAGGGCGCGGGGCAGGCTGGATACCGGCAGTAAACGGTTGGCGAACGGCTGGATGTGCCGCCACAGGCCGCGGCCGAGGCTTTCGATGCGGGTGAGGCCGCTCCACCAGCCGGCCAGGTACAGGCCCATGCTGATCAGCAGCAGGCCGGCCAGCACGCGCATGAACATCGCCGCCGGGCTGTTGGCCACGGCCCAGCCGGCCAGGCCGATCAGCAGGCCGGCGGTGGCATAGCTGAGGATGCGTCCCAGGTTGTACGCGAGCAGCAGGCGGAACCTGCGGCTGCGTTGCTCCTTGGGGATCGCCAGGGTCAGCGCGCCCATCAGGCCGCCGCACATGCCCAGGCAATGGCCGCCCCCCAGCAGGCCAAGGATCAGCGCGGAGACCAGCAGCGGCGCCAAATCAAGCATGGGGCGGATCTTTGGGGGCTGCGGGGGGCTCGGGGCTTTTGGCCTTGTCGATGGCGGCCAGGTGGTTGGGGTCCTGATCGTCGAACAGCACGCTGTGGGCCGGACCATCGAGGTCGTCGTACTGGCCGCTGTCCACTGCCCAAAAAAAGATATAGATGGCGATGGCCACAATCAGCAGCGCCGCTGGAATCATTATGTATAAAGCTGGCATCTGCACTCCATGCCCGTGCGGCTCATACCGGCAGCGGACGGGTTACTGAGGGGGCGCCGACGGCCGGCGCGCTCGGCAGGCGAGTCAGGCGCAGGGCGTTGAGCACCACGGTCAACGAACTGAGGGACATGCCGACCGCCGCCCAGATCGGTGTGATCCAACCGAGGGCCGCAAACGGCAGCATAAGGCCATTGTACAGTCCGGCCCACAGCAGATTCTCCGTGATGACCCGACGGGTGCGGCGCGCCAGGGTAAACGCTTGTACCAGGGCGTCCAGGCGGTTGGACAGCAACACCGCATCCGCGCTGGTTTTTGCCAGGTCGGTGGCCGAGCCCATGGCCACGCTGATATCGGCAGCGGCCAGCACCGGCACATCGTTCACCCCGTCGCCGAGCATCAGCACTTTGCGCCCTTCTTTATGCAATTGTTGCAGCACTCGCAGCTTGTCATCGGGGCGCAGGCCGCCGTGGGCTTCGTCGATGCCCAGTTCGGCGGCGACGCTTTCGACCATCGGCGAACTGTCGCCCGACAGCAGCAGTGTGCGCCAGCCGCGGGCCTTGCAGGCCGCGAGCAGGGCGGGGGCGTCGCTGCGCAGGCGGTCATCCAGGACGAACCAGGCGAGGGCGCCGTCACGGTCGCCCAACAGCAGCCATTGCCCGGCTTCATCCGGCGCGGCAGGGATCGGGCAACTGCTGAGTTCGCACGCATAGCCTGGCTGGCCGATGCGCAGTTGGCGCTCGCCCACCCAGCCTTCCAGACCGAGTCCGGGGGCGCTGAGCACTTCGTCGGCGGCCAGGGGCGCTCGGCCGAAGGCGCGGGCGATCGGGTGTTCGGAGCGATTTTCCAGGGCGGCGGCGAGGCCCAGGCACTGGTCGCTGTTCAACGCGCCCAGGGGGCGGATCGCACGCAGCGCCAGGCGCCCCTCGGTGAGGGTGCCGGTCTTGTCGAAAATCACCGTGTCGATCTGGTTCAGGCCTTCCAGCACATGGCCACGGGTCAGCAGCAGACCGAGTTTGTGCAGGGTGCCGGTGGCGGCGGTCAGGGCGGTCGGCGTGGCCAGCGACAGCGCGCACGGGCAGGTCGCCACGAGCATTGCCAGTACGATCCAGAACGCCCGCGATGCGTCCAACTGCCACCACAACAGGCCGATCAGCACGGCAGCGATCAGCGAGCACAGCAGGAACCACTGCGCGGCGCGATCGGCGATTTGCGCCAGGCGCGGTTTTTCCGCCTGGGCCCGCTCCAGCAGGCGCACGATGGCGGACAGGCGCGTGTCATGGCCCAAGGCGCGGACTTCGACGGTCAGCGCGCCTTCGACGTTGAGGGTGCCGGCCGTTACCGCATCGCCGACTTGACGCGGTTGCGGCAGGTATTCGCCGGTGAGCAGGGATTCATCGATGCTGGACTGGCCGTCGAGGATCACCCCATCTGCCGGCAGCACTGCGCCGGGATGAACCAGCACGCGGTCGCCCAGGGCTAGTTCGGGGAGCAGGATGCGTTCGCTCTGACCTTCAGCATTCAAGCGCAGGCACGAGGCCGGCAGCAGGTTGACCAACTGCGCGGTCGCGGCGGCTGTGCGTTCGCGGGCACGCCGCTCCAGGTAGCGGCCGGTCAGCAGGAACAGCGCGAACATGCCCACCGCGTCGAAATACAGTTCACCCACGCCGGTGATCGCGGTCCAGATCCCTGCGAGGTAAGCCCCGCCAATGGCCAGGGATACCGAGACGTCCATGGTCAGGTGGCGGGTGCGCAGGTCGCGCATGGCGCCCTTGAAAAACGGCGCACAGCTGTAGAACACAATGGGCGTGGTCAGAAACATCGCGACCCAACGCAGGATGACATGCAGCTCCGAGCTCAGGTCGATATTGAATTCCGGCCAGGTGGCCATGGTTGCCATCATCGCCTGGAACCACAGCAAGCCGGCAACGCCGAGTTGGCGCAAGGCCAGGCGGTTTTCGCCGGCCAATTGCTCGGCGGCGCGGTCTGCCTGATAGGGGTGGGCGGCGTAGCCGATATGGCGCAGCTCACTGAGCAGTTGGCTCAACGGCAGTTGTCCGTCGGCCCAGCGCACTTGCAGGCGATGGTTGGACAGGTTCAGGCGCGCCTCGGCCACGGCGGGCAGGCTGCGCAGGTGTTTTTCGATCAGCCAGCCGCAGGCGGCGCAACTGATGCCTTCCATCAGCAGCGTGGCTTCGGCCAGTTCGCCGTCGTGGCGCACGAAGGGTTTTTGCACATCGGCGCGGTCATACAGCGCCAATTCGTCCACCAGTTGCACCGGCAGCGCCTCGGGGTTGGCCGAGGCTTCGCTGCGGTGCTGGTAATAGCTTTCCAACCCGCCCGCCACGATTGCTTCGGCCACTGCCTGGCAGCCCGGGCAGCAGAGTTCGCGGCGCTCGCCGAGGATCACGGCGGTGAAGCGGCTACCGGGTGGAACGGGCAGGGCGCAGTGGTAGCAGGGGGTTGGGGTGGTCATGGCGTTAGATCTTTGGTGGCGGGTAGGGCCTCATCGCGGGCAAGCCCGCTCCCACAGTGGATTGCGGTGTCCATGTGGGAGCGGGCTTGCCCGCGATGTGTGAAGCGCAGCCTGTTTACTTCTTCAGGTCTTCAGCACCCTGCAGCGGTTCATCCCCCAGCAGCAAGTCCTTGTCGTGGCTGATCTGTTCTTCTTCGAACAAGCGCCAGGTCCTGTCGCCTTCCACGCCGAGCAGTTCGACGAAGCGCCGGCCTTCGACCTTGTCGGTGACCTGGCCGATGTAGCGACCGGGTTCGCTGTCGCTGCGGGCCAGGTTGATCTTGCGGTCTTTCTCCGGCTGGGTCGGCGAAATCAGGTTCAGTTCCAGGCTGGCCGGGTTGCTGTAGCCAGTAAGGTGCAGTTCGACTTCGCCGGTCAACTCGTCCAGACGAACCTTGGCACGTAGCTGCAGGGTCTGGGCCAGGCGTTCGCGGTCCAGGGAGCGATTGATGCCTTTGCCTGCCTCGTAATAGTTGTCGTTGACCAGGTTGTCCGGGTTGTTCACTGCAATGGTCACCATGGACAAGGTCAAGGTCACTGAGCAGGCCAGGATTGCGATGATGATCCAGGGCCAGAGGTGCTTGTACCAGGGACTTGCGGCAGTGGCTACGGGCATTGTTCTGCTCTCTCGTTAACGAACTTGTGGGCCGATGAATCGGCTCTTGGCTTCAATATGAACGTTGGTGTCATCGGCATCCTTGAGGATAAACACCACCTCGTTGGTGCTCGACGGCAGTTGTTCCGGCGCGCTCGACAGTTCTACCGGCATGCTGACGATGTCGCCGGCAGCCACTTTGATTTCACGGCGGCCTTGCAGCTTGAGGTCCGGCAGGCCGGCAGCGTCAAGCACGTAAGTGTGGTCGCGCTGATCCTTGTTCATGATCTTCAGGCTGTAGACGTTTTCGATCCGCCCTTCGGCGTTTTCGCGGTACAGCACGCGGTCTTTGCTGACGTCGAAACCCACTAGCGGACGCAGGAAGAATGCTGTGGCCAACAGGCTCATCATTGCCAGCAACACCAGCGCATAGCCGATCAGGCGCGGACGCAGCTTGTGGGTTTTCTGCCCTGACAGGTTGTGTTCGGTGGTGTAGCTGATCAGGCCGCGCGGGTAGTCCATCTTGTCCATGATGTTGTCGCAGGCGTCGATGCACGCGGCACAGCCGATGCACTCGATTTGCAGGCCATCGCGGATGTCGATGCCGGTCGGGCACACCTGTACGCACATCGTGCACTCGATGCAATCGCCCAGGCCTTGGGCCTTATAGTCGCTGCCTTTTTTGCGCGGGCCACGGACTTCGCCGCGGCGCGGGTCGTAGGAGACGATCAGGGTGTCCTTGTCGAACATCACGCTTTGGAAGCGCGCGTAGGGGCACATGTAGATGCACACCTGTTCGCGTAGCCAGCCGGCGTTGCCGTAGGTGGCGAGGGTGAAGAAGCCGACCCAGAAATACGACCAGCCATCGGCTTGGCCAGTGAAGAAGTCAAACACCAGTTCGCGGATCGGTGAGAAGTAACCGACGAAGGTCATGCCGGTGACAAAGCCGATCAGCAGCCACAGCGTGTGCTTGCTGAATTTGCGCAGGAACTTGTTAGCCCCCATCGGCGCCTTGTCCAGCTTGATGCGCTGGTTACGGTCGCCTTCGGTGACTTTTTCGCACCACATGAAGATCCACGTCCACACGCTTTGCGGGCAGGTATACCCGCACCAGATGCGTCCGGCGTACACCGTGATGAAGAACAGGCCAAAGGCCGCGACGATCAGGATGCCCGAGAGGAGGATAAAGTCCTGGGGCCAGAAGGTTGCACCGAAGATAAAGAACTTACGTTCCGGCAGGTTCCACCATACGGCCTGGTGGCCACCCCAGTTCAGCCACACCGTGCCGAAGTAGAGCAGGAACAGACCGGCACCGCCAAGCATGCGCAGGTTGCGGAACAGGCCCGTGAAGGCGCGGGTGTAGATTTTCTCTCGCGACGCGTAGAGGTCGACACCGTTGTTGGCGTTTTTGGCAGGTGGAGTAACGTCTTGTACCGGTATTTGGTTGCTCATCATTGCATCCCACGGCGGTGGAGATTTGCCTCGGCCAGTACGTGCCAGTCGGGGTCAAATGAAGGGTCTTGCAGTGGCGTAATGATACGCCCCCGATCACGCGCAAAGGGTGCGACCTTTGGTCGCGTTGGGGGAAATCAATTGATGGTGTAGGTGACGTGGATCAATTGACTTGTGAAGTATGGACGGTTTTTGCGGGCTCAGTCTTCAAAACACTGACGATCCAATGTGGGAGCAAGCCCCCTCCCACATTGAATCTTCGGTGTTTTCAGGCAACTGCAACAAAAAAGGCCCATCACTTTTCAATGAACGGGCCTTTTTGTTGCTGCTTCGTCTTACTGCTCTTGAGCCTTCTTATCCCCATGGGACAAGCTGTAAACATACGCGGCCAGCAAATGCACCTTGTCGTTCCCTTGCAGTTGCTCCTGCGCAGGCATCTGGCCCTGGCGGCCGTAGCGGATGGTCTGCTGCAGTTGGGCGAAACTTGAACCGTAGATGAACGCACCCGGGTGAGTCAGGTCAGGTGCGCCCATGGCAGGCGTGCCTTTACCGGCCGGGCCGTGGCAGGCCACGCAGTTGGTGGCGAAGAGTTTCCCGCCGTTGGCCACGTCGGCCTTGGCGCCTTCCGGCAGTTTGCGGCCGTCCAGGTTGGTCACCACGAAGCCCGCCACGTCGGCCACGCCTTGTTCGCCGATGACTTCGGCCCAGGCCGGCATCACCGCGTGGCGGCCTTTCATGATGGTTTCCTTGATGGTCGCGGGCTCGCCGCCCCAGCGCCAGTCGGCGTCGGTCAGGTTAGGGAAGCCGTAGGCACCCTTGGCGTCGGAACCGTGGCACACCGAGCAGTTAGAGGCAAACAGACGGCCCCCCATCTTCAGCGCTTGCGGGTCTTTGGCGACGTCTTCAATCGGCATCGCGGCGAATTTGGCGAAGATCGGCCCGAACTTGGCGTCCGACTTGGCCATTTCCTTTTCCCACTCATGCACGCCGGTCCAGCCGGTCTGGCCGTTGGCGAAGGCGGTCTGCTTGTCGTTGTCGAGGTAGTTGTAGCCCGGTAGCAGGCCTTTCCAATTGCCCAGGCCGGGGTACAGCACCAGGTAGCCCAGGGCGAAGACGATGGTGCCGACGAACAGCATGAACCACCATTTCGGCAGTGGGTTGTCGTACTCCTCGATACCGTCGAACGAGTGGCCGACGGTCTCGTCCGTTTGCTCGGCGCGCTGGCCCTTGCGGGTCGACAGCAGCAGCCAGGTCAGGGCGAAAATGGTACCCAGACTGAGGACTGTGACGTACAGACTCCAGAACGTAGTCATTCTTTGTTACTCCTAGAAGCTTGCTCGACGTGCTTGATGGCTTCGGGGTCATCCGCAAAGGGCAGCATGGTTGCGTCGTCAAACTCCGACTTGCGCTTGGGGCTGAATACCCACAAGGCCAGGCCGATAAAGGCCACCATCACCACAACGGTGCCCAGGCCACGAATCATCCCGATATCCATGAAGAATCACCGTTTGCTTTTGATGATGGTGCCAAGGCCTTGTAGGTAGGCCACCAATGCGTCCATTTCGGTCTTGCCCTTCACGGCTGCGGATGCACCGGCGATGTCTTCGTCGGTGTAGGGCACGCCCAGGGTGCGCAAGACTTCCATTTTCTTCGCGGTGTCCTTGCCGTCGAGCTTGTTTTCCACGAGGAACGGGTACGCCGGCATTTTCGATTCCGGCACGACGTTGCGCGGGTTGTACAAGTGCGCGCGTTGCCAGTCATCGGAGTAACGGCCGCCGACACGGGCCAGGTCCGGCCCGGTGCGCTTGGAGCCCCACAGGAACGGGTGGTCCCACACGCTTTCACCGGCTACTGAGTAGTGGCCATAACGTTCGGTTTCGGCGCGGAACGGGCGGATCATCTGCGAGTGGCAGCCGACACAACCGTTGGCGATGTAGATGTCGCGGCCTTCCAGTTCAAGCGCGGTGCGCGGCTTCATGCCTTCGACCGGCTTGTTGGTCACGTCCTGGAAGAACAGCGGAACGATCTGGGTCAGGCCGCCGATACTCACGGCGATAACCATGAAGAAGGCCAGCAGGCCGATATTCTTCTCGATTACTTCATGCTTCATCAGTGGGCTCCCACAACGGCGATCTTGGCGGCGGCTTCGGCTTCTGCAGGGTCGGAGGCACGCACGGTGCGCCAGACGTTGTAGGCCATGAACAGCATGCCGGAGGCAAAGAACGCGCCGCCTATGGCTCGGACGATGTAGCCCGGGTGGCTGGCTTGCAGCGCTTCGACGAAGGAGTAGGTGAGGGTGCCGTCATCGTTGATCGCACGCCACATCAGGCCTTGGGTGATGCCGTTGACCCACATCGAGGCGATGTAGAGCACGGTGCCGATGGTGGCCAGCCAGAAGTGCGTGTTGATCAACACGACGCTGTGCATCTGCGCACGCCCGAAGATTTTCGGGATCATGTGGTACAGCGCGCCGATGGAGATCATCGCTACCCAGCCGAGTGCGCCGGCGTGTACGTGGCCGATGGTCCAGTCGGTGTAGTGGGACAGGGAGTTGACGGTCTTGATCGCCATCATCGGCCCTTCGAAGGTCGACATGCCGTAGAACGCCAGGGACACGACCAGGAAGCGCAGGATCGGGTCGGTGCGCAGCTTATGCCAGGCGCCCGACAGGGTCATCATGCCGTTGATCATGCCGCCCCAACTCGGGGCCAGCAGGATGATCGACATCGCCATGCCCAACGACTGTGCCCAGTCCGGCAGTGCGGTGTAGTGCAAGTGGTGCGGGCCGGCCCAGATGTACAGGGTGATCAACGCCCAGAAGTGCACGATGGACAGGCGATAAGAGTAGATGGGGCGTTCGGCCTGTTTCGGCACGAAGTAGTACATCATCCCCAGGAAACCGGTGGTGAGGAAGAACCCTACAGCGTTGTGGCCGTACCACCACTGGATCATCGCATCCGTCGCCCCGGCGTAGGCCGAATAGGACTTGAACAGGCTGACCGGCAACGACGCATGGTTGACGATGTGCAGCATCGCCGTCACCAGGATGAAGGCACCGTAGAACCAGTTACCCACATAGATGTGCTTGGTCTTGCGCTTGGTGATGGTGCCGAAGAACACCACCGCGTAGGTCACCCACACAATCGCGAGCAAAATGGCGATGGGCCATTCCAGCTCGGCGTATTCCTTGGTGGTGGTGTAGCCCAGCGGCAACGAGATGCCGGCCCCCACGATCACCGCTTGCCATCCCCAGAAGGTGAAGGCGGCGAGGCCGTCGGAGATCAGTCGCGTCTGGCAGGTTCGCTGCACGACATAGTAAGAGGTGGCAAACAGTGCACATCCGCCGAAGGCGAAAATCACCAGGTTAGTGTGCAGCGGGCGTAGGCGGCCGAAGGTCGTCCATGGCAAGCCGAAATTCAATTCCGGCCAAACCAGTTGCGAGGCGATGAAGACCCCGAGCCCCATGCCAAGGATCCCCCAGACCACCGTCATGATGGCGAACTGGCGGACTACCTTATAGTTATAAGCAGTCGGACTGATTGCTGTGCTCATTCTAAGGTTCCACGGTTTAGGTTTTTTTATAGGTAAAAATCGGTCGCAAGTATGTAGAAACCGAGGTGCCATTGCAACGCAAGGGTGACCTGTGTCAATACGTTCCACGCCAGATTCTGCGCCCTTTCCATGTTTGATGTAAGGACAAAATCCGAAATCAAAAGCTGATCGATCGGACAGGAATTTTTTCGGGGCACGCCGGCGGATGACTGGCTGTGTGTCAACACGCGGCGCAGGTGATGAGTGGTCAGTAGCACGACAGCCGGTCACTGCCTGCCTTTGCGCGTGTCATCCCTGCAGAAGCGTTCAACCCATTGAGTGCAAGTCGACCGTCGACCGGTCCGTACCGATCCACTGTGCAGACAAGCGTAGACCCGAATGGCAGGAGGGGAAAGCAGTGCTTTGGAAGGGTGCGACACTTGGTCGCGTAGAAGGGTAGAGCTACCGCCCCTGGATCAGGGGCGGCAGTTCAGGGGTGAAGCGTTACTGTGCCTGGCGTTGCGGCGTTGCGCCGTCAGCGTTGTGGGACAGGCTGTAAACATAAGCGGCCAGCAGGTGAACCTTGTCATTGCCTTGCAGCACTTCCTGCGCCGGCATCTGGCCTTGGCGGCCGTGGCGAATGGTTTGCTGCAACTGCGCCAGGCTGGTGCCGTAGATAAAGCCGCTTGGCTCGGTCAGGTTCGGCGCGCCCATGGCTTCGGTGCCGTGGCCTTGCGGACCGTGGCAGGCCACGCAAGTGGTGTTGAACGTGGCTTGGCCGGCGACCAGGTCGGCGCCGCTGTCGGCTGGCAGTGGCAGCTTGGCCAGGTCGTGACGCACATAGGCCGCGACGTTTTTCACACCGTCCTCGCCCAGTACTTCGCCCCAGGCCGGCATCGCCGCATGGCGACCGCCCATGATGGTGGTCTTGATCGCGTCGGCGGAACCGCCCCAGCGCCAGATATTGTCCGCCAGGTTCGGGAAGCCATACGCGCCCTTGGCATCCGAGCCGTGGCACACCGCGCAGTTGGAGGCAAACAGGCGACCGCCCATTTTCAGCGCTTGCGGGTCTTTGGCGACTTCTTCCACCGGCATGGCCGAGAATTTAGCGAAGATCGGCCCGAACTTGGCGTCGGCCTTGGCCATTTCCTTGTCCCATTCCTTGGCCGAGGTCCAGCCGCCTTCATAGCCCGGCAGGACGCCTTTCCAGTTGCCCAGGCCCGGGTAGAGGATCAAGTAGCCGACGGCAAATACCAGCGTGCCGGCGAACAGCATGAACCACCACTGGGGCAGCGGGTTGTCGTATTCCTCAATGCCATCGAAGGCGTGGCCCATGGTCTGGTCGACACTGCCCTTGGTCTCGCCCTTGCGGGTGCCGAACAACAGCCAGGTCAGGCCGATCAGGCTGCCGAGGGTCAGTACGCAGATCCATGTACTCCAGAAGGTAGTCATGGCCGATTGCTCCTTGTTGCAGGCGCTTCTTGAGCGTCGGATGGGGTGGCGGTGGGTTCGTCGGCAAACGGCAGCAGGCGTGCCTGCTCGAATTCCGCATTGCGTCGGTTGTTGAATACCCACAGCGAGAGGCCGATAAAGGCGATGGCGACGACTAGTGTGCCGAGGCCGCGGATGGTGCCCGCATCGAATTCAAATCCCATGGCTCACCTCTTGCTCTTGATGGCGGTGCCGAGGACTTGCAGGTACGAAACCAGCGCGTCGATCTCGGTCTTGCCCTTGAGGCTGGCCACTGCACCGCTGATGTCTTCGTCGGTGTAAGGCACGCCGAGGGTACGCATCACTTTGAGCTTGGTCACGGTATCGCTGCTGTCGAGCGGCGCCGTCACCAGCCATGGGTAGGCCGGCATTTTCGACTCAGGCACTACGTTGCGCGGGTTGTACAAGTGCGCGCGGTGCCAGTCGTCCGAGTAGCGTGCGCCGACGCGAGCCAGGTCTGGCCCGGTACGCTTGGAGCCCCACAGGAACGGATGGTCCCATACGCTTTCGCCCGCGACCGAGTAGTGGCCGTAGCGCTCGGTCTCGGCGCGGAACGGACGGATCATCTGCGAGTGGCACTGTACGCAACCTTCGCGGATGTAGATGTCGCGGCCTTCCAGTTGCAGCGCGGTGTAGGGCTTCATGCCTTCCACCGGTTTGTTGGTCACGTCCTGGAAGAACAGCGGGACGATCTGGGTCAGGCCGCCGATGCTCACGGCAAGCACCATCAGCAGCATCAGCAGA
This sequence comes from Pseudomonas sp. D3, assembly GCF_029320995.1. NCBI lineage: Bacteria > Pseudomonadati > Pseudomonadota > Gammaproteobacteria > Pseudomonadales > Pseudomonadaceae > Pseudomonas > Pseudomonas sp. D3. Next base: position 4,899,303 of record NZ_CP119772.1, on the reverse strand, counting down.
CCGACGTTCTTTTCAATCGTTTCGTGTTTCATCACTGACTCCTCAGGCCGTCTGCGCGGCAGGGGTGGCTTCGACAGGTTGTGCCGAGCGCACGGTGCGCCATGTGTTGTAAGCCATCAGCAACATGCCGCTGAGGAACACCGCACCGCCTACCAGTCGCACGACGTAGCCCGGGTGGCTGGCTTGCAGCGCTTCGACAAAGGAGTAGGTGAGGGTGCCGTCATCGTTGATCGCACGCCACATAAGGCCCTGGGCGATGCCGTTGACCCACATCGAGGCGATGTAGAGCACGGTGCCGATGGTGGCCAGCCAGAAGTGCGCGTTGATCAGGCCGACGCTGAACATCCGCTCGCGCCCAAACACTTTCGGGATCATGTGGTACAGCGCGCCGATGGAGATCATCGCTACCCAACCGAGTGCGCCGGCGTGTACGTGGCCGATGGTCCAGTCGGTGTAGTGGGACAGCGAGTTGACGGTCTTGATGGCCATCATTGGCCCTTCGAACGTCGACATGCCGTAGAACGCCAGCGAGACGACCAGGAAGCGCAGGATCGGGTCGCTGCGCAACTTATGCCAGGCACCCGAGAGGGTCATCATGCCGTTGATCATGCCGCCCCAGCTTGGCGCCAGCAGCACCAGGGACATCACCATGCCCAACGACTGTGCCCAGTCTGGCAGAGCGGTGTAGTGCAGGTGGTGCGGACCGGCCCAGATGTACAGGGTGATCAGTGCCCAGAAGTGGACGATCGACAGGCGATAGGAATACACCGGACGTTCGGCTTGCTTGGGTACGAAGTAGTACATCATCCCGAGGAAGCCGGCAGTCAGGAAGAAGCCTACTGCGTTATGCCCATACCACCACTGCACCATGGCATCCGTCGCACCGCCGTACAGCGAGTAGGACTTGGTCAGACTGACCGGGATTTCCAGGTTGTTGACGATATGCAAGATGGCCACGGTGATGATGAACGCACCGAAGAACCAGTTGCCGACGTAGATGTGCTTGGTGTTGCGCTTGGCCACAGTGCCGAAAAACACAATGGCATAAGCCACCCAGACAATCGTGATCAGGATGTCGATCGGCCATTCCAGCTCGGCGTATTCCTTGGAGCTGGTGTAACCCAGCGGCAAGGTGATCGCTGCCAGGACAATGACCAGTTGCCAGCCCCAAAAGCAGAACTGAGCGACTTTTGGCGCGAACAGCTGGGTCTGGCAGGTGCGCTGTACCGAGTAGAAGGAGCTGGCAAACAGCGCACAACCCCCGAAGGCGAAGATCACCGCGTTGGTGTGCAGCGGGCGCAAGCGGCCGAAGCTGGTCCAAGGCAAGTCAAAGTTGAGTGCAGGCCACACCAATTGGGCCGCGAGAAAAACCCCGAGCCCCATGCCGACGATGCCCCACACCACCGTCATAATGGCGAATTGGCGGACCACCTTGTAGTTATAGGCGGTACTTAAAGTAGTGTTCATGGTTCCCCATCCACGGTTCAACCCAAGCAGATGCGACACTTGGGCTGGAGTTATAGGCAGACTAAAAAGCGAGGTAAGCATGGGCAAAGAGCACAAGGCCAGTATTGACGGGGATCAATGGGCACGGTGTGTGCAGGAACATGGTTGGCGATGGGATGTTGCCTCGGGCGCTCCCACGCATACGCCGGTGACGCTGATCCTGGCGCACGGCGCCGGCGCGCCGATGGACTCATCCTTCATGGACGACATGGCTGCGCGCCTTGCCGGGCAGGGTGTAAGCGTCTTGCGTTTCGAGTTTCCCTACATGGCCCAGCGCCGCGTGGATGGCGGCAAGCGCCCGCCCAACCCGGCGCCGAAACTGCTGCAGAGCTGGCGCGAGGTCTATACCGAGGTGCGACGCCATGTCGCTGGGAAACTGGTCATTGGTGGCAAGTCCATGGGCGGGCGCATGGCCAGTTTGCTCGCCGATGAATTGGGTGCCGATGGGCTGGTGTGCCTGGGCTATCCGTTCTATGCGGTGGGCAAGCCGCAAAAGCCGCGAGTCGCACATTTGGCCGGGTTGAAGACGCCGACATTGATTGTGCAGGGCGAGCGCGATGCGTTGGGCAATCGAGCGGCGGTGCAGGGGTATGACTTGTCGCCGAGCATCGAGGTGATGTGGCTGGCGGCGGGGGATCATGATTTGAAGCCGTTGAAGGCGTCGGGGTGCAGTCATGAGCAGCATTTGGAGGCTGCGGCGGTGCAAGTGGCTCAGTTTCTCGGCGCTTGTTAGGGCCCTATCGGGGGCAAGTCGAATCGTCGCACCGCCCCTCCCACATTTAACCGCGTACACCCCTTGGAATGCAGTCGAATGTGGGAGGGGCGGTGCGACGATTCGACTTGCCCCCGATAGCGGTTTAGCGGTTAAAACGCTCAACCAGCGAATACTGGGTATGCGCCGTGTGCGTCAACTCTTCACTCAACTGCGCCGAGTTCAACGCCTGTTCCGACGTCTGATCGGCCAGTAGCGCGATGGTGCTGATATTGCGGCTGATCTCTTCGGCAACCGAGCTTTGCTCTTCCGTGGCGGCGGCGATTTGGGTGGTCATGTCGGTGATGTTGGCCACCGCTTCGCTGATGCCCACCAGCGCCTGATCCGCCTCCATCACCCGCGCTACGCCTTCTTCGGCCTGGCGATGCCCGGCGTCCATGGTTTGTACGGCAGCGGCAGCGGTTTGCTGCAGCTTGGCGATCAGGGTATGGATCTGCCCGGTCGATTCAGCCGTGCGTTGCGCCAGTTGGCGGACTTCGTCGGCAACCACCGCAAAACCACGGCCCATCTCACCGGCACGCGCGGCTTCGATCGCGGCGTTCAAGGCCAGCAGGTTGGTCTGGTCGGCAATGCCTTTGATCACGTCGACCACGCCGCCGATTTCATCGCTGTCCTTGGCCAGTTGGGTGACGGTCACGCCGGTCTCGCCAACCGCGACCGACAGCCGCTGAATCGCCGCGCGGGTTTCCCCGGCGATATCGCGGCCGCGCCCGGTGAGGCGATTGGCTTCCTGGGTGGCATCGGCCGTGCGCTGCACATGGCTGGCGACTTCCTGGGTCGTCGCCGCCATCTGGTTGACTGCGGTGGCCACCTGTTCGGTTTCCACGCGCTGGCGTTCCAGGCCGCTGGAGCTGTTGTGCGCCAAGGTGTTGGACTGCGCCGCCTGCTCGTTGAGGTGTTCGGCGGTGTCCTGCAAGCGCGTGAGACAGGTCTTCAGACGTGCCTCCTGGCTGAGGATCGACATTTCCAGGCGTGCCTGGGCGCCACGGCTGTCGGTGTACATCTGCGCGATCAACGGATCGGAGGTGGTCTGTTCGGCCAGGCGCAGCAAACGCTTGAGGCCGCGCTGTTGCCAGCTCAGGCCCAGTAGGCCCAACGGCACCGACAACCCCGCCGCGAGGGCAAAGCCCCAGTGGGAGTTGAGCGACGCGCCAATCATGAAGCTCAACTGGCTGACCAGGATAAACGGCAGCCAGTCCTGCAGCACCGGCAGCCACTTGTCCCGTTTGGGAATGGCGGACTTGCCCTGATTGATGCGTTGGTAGAGCGCTTCGGCCCGGCGGATCTGCTCGGCGGTGGGCTTGACGCGCACCGATTCATAGCCGACCACTTGGTTGCCGTCAAACATCGGCGTCACATAGGCGTTAACCCAGTAGTGATCGCCGGTCTTGCAGCGGTTCTTGACGATGCCCATCCATGGCAAGCCTTGCTTGAGCGTGGACCACATGTGTGCGAACACAGCCCCCGGAACGTCCGGGTGGCGAACCAGGTTGTGCGGGGCGCGCACCAGTTCGTCGCGGGAGAAACCACTGATTTCGACGAAAGCGTCGTTGCAGTAAGTGATGACACCCTTGGCATCTGTGGTGGAGATCAACCGTTGCTGAGCGGGGAAGGTCCGTTCGCGCTGGGTAACGGGTTGGTTATTACGCATGGTTATTCAATCCGCGAGGCTTTCAATGGGTATCGGCGATGGCGATCATATATTTAACTTATTTTTGCAATAATCAGCCGGCGAGCATTGGGTAGGAAAACAGTCCGAAATGCAGAAAATTAAGGCCGAAATGCGTGGCAATCGCCGCGCCCAGGCCGCCAAAACGATAAGCAAGGCCATAACCGACGCCAGCGATGCTGGCCAGCAGCACCCACTGCCAGCCCGCGCCCAGGTGTACAAGGCCGAATAGCAGAGCGGCCAGCAGCAATGCGAGGTTTTCGCCGTAGGGCAAGTGTTTGAAGCGTCGGCTCAGGCCGCCCTGAATGTAGCCGCGCAACAGCGCTTCTTCCACTAACGTCACCAACAACAGGTTATTAAGCACCCACAACCACGCCTGGTCCGGCCACTTCGGCGCCCAACTGATGACGCCCAGCAACGCCGCGCCACCCAGTGCCACTATGGCTGTCAGAGTCAACGCCAAGGCGGTGACGCAGATCGACAGTCGCAATGAGCGCCGCGCCACAATCCACGGGCAGGCCAGCAGCAGCCAGAAGCCGATCAGCGGTTTGTCCTGGTTGAGGTACATCGAGAAGGGCACGGCATCGGCGGTGAAACGCTGGGGCGCGATACCGCGCCCGTTGTCGAACCCCGGCAGCCAGTGCATTGCAAGGCCCAAGGCCAATACGATGAACAACCCGTTGCCGACGTAACGCCCCCATGCGGTCCGTTGCTGGCGTACCGCATACCCGGCGATCAGCAGCAGGGCCACGGAGATTGCCGCCAGCACCCCCAGTTGGCCGTAGACCAACGCCATGACATAGCCGATGGATAGGAGAGCGAGGTACAGCCAGGGCAAAGCGGCCATGTGAAATCCTTGGAAAAAACCGGGCGGTAGTATAGCGGGCGGCCTGCGCGGCCAAAATGAAAAAGCCATCACGCGAAAGCGGTTCTGCTGGAGCGATTGCAAAATATGTCGGCGGCTGGTTATAGTCGTCGCGCTTTCATCTCCTCAAAAGATCAGCCCATGCCTGCATTCCTGTGCATAGCGGTAGTCGATTCAGCGTCCAGCGCTGTGGTCGTGCCGTGCGGGAATCAGCAGCCTGCGCAGATCAGTCACTACCCCCCTCCACCTGTCAGTAGCACGCCGGTGTACGCAGTCGTATCACCGCCGGGTGTTGGCATTTCGGGCTGATCAGCTGATTGCTGTTCCCGTATGCCCGCCTGAAAAAAACCTACTGAGCTAAACCCACGCGCTTTAGCTTTTGCTGAATCGGCTTTTTGCCTGATTACAGGTGGTAACCATGTCTGTTATTTCGAAACAATCCGTGGCCGCGGCGGCTTCGACGAGCCTGTTTGTATTGCTGTGGAGCAGCGGGGCGATTTTCTCCAAGTTGGGCCTGGCCCATGCGTCGCCCTTCGCCTTTTTGCTGATCCGTTTTGCCATCGCCCTTGCGGGGTTGGTGATTTTGGTACCGATCCTCAAGCTCAAACTGCCGCAACCCGGCAAGCCGCTGCTGTATGCGGCGACCACGGGGCTGGTGTTGTTGGGGGCGTACCAGATTTTCTATCTGCTGGCCCTGGACCTCAAAGTCACCCCAGGGGTGATGGCAACCATCATGGGGGTGCAGCCGATTCTCACCGTGGTGCTGATGGAGCGCCAACGCTCCTGGCGCCGGATGTTCGGCCTGGGGTTGGGGTTGGTGGGGCTGATCATGGTGGTCTACCAAGGCATCGGGCTGTCGGGGATGTCCCTGGCCGGGATGCTCTTCGGTTTGTTGGCCCTGGCAAGCATGACCTTCGGCTCAATCATGCAGAAGCGCATCACCGACAACCCGTTGGGCACGCTACCCGTGCAGTACCTGGCAGGGCTGCTGCTGTGCTCGGTGTTTGTGCCGTTCCAGCCGTTCCACTTTGAGCACAACGCCAGCTTTTACCTGCCGGTGCTGTGGATGGGCCTGGTGGTGTCGCTGCTGGCGACGCTGTTGCTGTACCGCCTGATCGCCCGGGGCAATTTGGTCAATGTCACCAGCCTGTTCTACTTGGTGCCTGCGGTGACAGCGGTGATGGATTACCTGATCTTCGGCAACCGGCTCGCGTTATTGAGCCTGCTGGGGATGGGGTTGATCATCATGGGTCTGGTGTTTGTATTCCGTAAAAGCTGACGTCTGAACACGCTGTAGGGGCAAGGCGCCCCTACAGCGCTTTGGCCAATGTCCCCGGCCGCAACACCAACCATAACGCCCCCGCAATCAACACCCCGCCATACAGATGCGCCATCGACAATGGCTCATCCAACAGCAACGCTCCCCACAGTACCCCGAACGGCGGAATCAGGAAGGTGGTGGTCATCGACTTCACCGGGCCAATCGCCGTCAGCAGGCGAAAGTACAGGACGTAGGCAAACGCCGTACACATCAGCCCCAACCCCAGCAGCGACAACCACACGTGCCAGCCGCCCCAGCTTGCCGGCGGATGGCGGATGGCGCTGTAGGCAAACAGCGGCAGCAGGAACAAGGTCGCGCCGAGCATGCTGCCCAGGGCCGCGAGCCGACTGTCGAGCCCGCCGCGCTGATCCAGCCAGCGCCGCGCGAGAAAACCGGCGAAGCCATAGCAAGTGGTGGCCAACAGGCAGGCCAACGCGCCCATCAACAATTCCAGGTCAAATGCCACTGGCCCGGCGCGGGTCAGTACGCCCACGCCAAACAGGCCCAGGCACACCCCGCCGACTTTCGATGGCGTCAGGCGTTCGCTGAAAAACAATCCGCCAATCAGCACGCCCATTAACGGCGTGGTGGCATTGAAGATCGCCGAGTAACCCGCCGGCAACACCTGGGCGGCCACGGAGTACAGGGTCGCGGGTATGCCGGAGTTGATCACGCCCAGCAGCAGGATGGTCTTGAACTTGCCCTGAAAGTCCCAGTTCACGCGCATCACCGCCAGCATCACCAGCAAGCCGGCGGCGGCAATCGACACGCGAAAAAACGCGGTCGGCAGCGTGCCGATTTCCGGCGCGATAATGCGCATGAACAGGAAACTCGCGCCCCAGATCGCGGCCAGCCCCAGCAGGTACAGGGTGTCGACAGGTCTCACAGAAAACTCCTACATCAAGAAGGCGGCGAGTGTTGCCCAGCGACTGGCTCGACACAATCACTGATTACAGGACAACCCGCATCACCGCGCGGTGCTGGCCGATATGCGCATTGGCCGCGGTGAGTGTTCTCAATAACGCGCATAAATCTGCGAAATGAACGAAAGTCCACAAACAAGCATGCTAAATGACTGCTTCTCCTGGCTCCCTTGACTGGCTAAGCTCTGGGCTTCCAGATGCCCGTTCGAGGTTTCCCGCATGTCGCAGCGCACACCCGCCCTCGCTATCGCCCAGATGATCCTCGATGGCTTCGACGATTACCGCGAGCACTTCCGCCAGATCACCGATGGAGCCCGTGAACGTTTCGAAAAGGCCCAGTGGCAGCAGGGCCAGGCAGCCTCGGCGGCGCGTATCAACCTGTATGAGGAGAAAGTCAGCGAAGTGACGAACCGCCTGCAGGCGAGTTTCGATGACGCTACGCTGCAGGCCATTGATGCCTGGCCCTTGGTCAAAAGCGCCTACATCGGCCTGATCGACCTGCGCTTTGACGATGAGCTGTCCGAGACCTGGTACAACTCGATCTTCTGCAGCCTGTTCAGCCATGACCTGATCACCGACGGCTGCATGTTTGTCCATACCACTCGGCCGAGCCTGCGCCGGGCGAGGGCGGCGCAAACGCGGATCTACACGCCTGTCGGGAAGATCTCCGACATGCTGGCGCAGATTTTCGCGGATTACAGCTTCAGCGAGCCCTACGCGGATTTGCCGGCCGACCTGTGCCGCCTCGAAGTGCAATTGCGCGAGAACCTGCCGGACTGGGTGTGCAAGGACCCTGAGCTGAAGGTCGAGCTGTTTTCCTCGGTGCTCTACCGCAACAAGGGCGCCTACGTTGTCGGACGCATCTACACCCGCGACGAGCAGTGGCCGCTGGTAATCCCGTTGCTGCACCGCGAAGGGCAGGGTATCCAGATCGACGCGCTGATTACCGACGAAGCCGATGTGTCGATCATTTTTTCCTTCACCCGCTCCTACTTCATGGTCGACGTGCCGGTGCCGGCGGAGTTCATCGGCTTCCTCAAGCGCATCCTGCCGGGCAAGCACATTGCCGAGCTGTACACCTCGATCGGCTTCTACAAGCACGGCAAGTCGGAATTCTATCGCGCCCTGATCAACCACCTGGCCACCACCGACGATCAGTTCATCATGGCTCCCGGTATACGCGGCATGGTCATGAGCGTGTTTACGTTGCCGGGCTTCAACACGGTGTTCAAGATCATCAAGGACCGCTTCTCGCCGTCGAAAAACGTCAGCCGCGCCACCGTGATCGAGAAGTACCGCCTGGTCAAAAGTGTCGACCGCGTCGGGCGCATGGCCGATACCCAGGAGTTCGCTGATTTTCGCTTTCCGTTGAGCAAGTTCGAACCCGAGTGCCTGGCCGAATTGCTCGAAGTGGCGGCCGGCACGGTTCAAGTCGAAGGCGACAGCGTGCTGATCCGCCACTGCTGGACCGAACGGCGCATGACCCCGCTCAACCTCTACCTTGAGAACGCCAACCCCGCCCAGGAACGCGAAGCCTTGGAAGACTATGGCCTGGCGATCAAGCAACTGGCGGCGGCGAACATTTTCCCCGGCGACATGTTGCTGAAGAACTTCGGCGTCACCCGCCACGGCCGCGTGGTGTTCTACGACTACGACGAGATCTGCTACCTCACCGAAGCCAACTTCCGCCACATCCCCGCACCCCGCACGCCAGAGGATGAAATGGCTTCGGAGCCCTGGTACTCCATCGGCCCGCTGGATGTGTTCCCCGAAGAGTTCCCACCGTTCCTGTTCGCCGACGCCGGCCAGCGCAAGTTGTTCGATAAGCTGCACGGCGAGTTGTACAACGCCGACTATTGGAAGGGCCTGCAGGACGCGATTCGTGCTGGAAAGGTGATCGATGTGTTTCCGTATCGGCGCAAGGAGCGCGATAACGAATGAGGGGCGCGCGTGCCGGCGGTTTTCTGCGACAATCCGCCCCCTGCATAAATAGACGACCAAAACGCACCTGATGACTGACCAAGCGCCTGCTATCGACCAACTGCTGAAAAATCTCGATCACGCCATGCTCGCCGACCGCCCCCGTTTGCGGCGGCAGTTGCTCGAGCTGCGCAAGAAGCCCGATGAGGAGAAGCTGGCGCAGTGGGTGACGCGCATGCAGGCGTCCTGCGCCCAGGTTACGGCGCGGCGCGCCAGCCTGCCGCTGATCCGCTATGACGACAGCCTGCCGATTGCCGCCAAGCGTGACGAAATCAAGGCGGCGCTGCTCAAGCATCAGGTGCTGATCATTGCCGGTGAGACCGGCTCGGGTAAGACGACCCAACTGCCGAAAATCTGCCTGGAAATCGGTCGTGGCCAATACGGCCTGATCGGTCATACCCAGCCGCGCCGGATCGCGGCGCGCAGCGTCGCCAGTCGGGTCGCCGAAGAGTTGGCCACGCCGCTCGGTGCGCTGGTCGGTTACCAGGTGCGCTTCGAAGACCAGAGCGATTCCAACACCCTGATCAAGCTGATGACCGACGGCATCCTGCTGGCGGAAACCCAGAACGACCGCTACCTCGAACGCTACGACACGATCATCGTCGACGAAGCCCACGAACGCAGCCTGAACATCGACTTCCTGCTTGGCTACCTGAAAACCCTGCTGCCGCGTCGCCCCGACCTGAAAGTCATCATCACCTCGGCGACCATCGACCTGGAACGCTTCTCCAAGCATTTCGACGATGCGCCGATTGTCGAGGTGTCGGGGCGTACTTTCCCGGTGGACACCTGGTACCGCCCGCTGACCCTGGAACAGGATGAAGAGGGCAACCGCGTCGAGGACGACTTGACCGTCGACCAGGCGATCCTCGCCACCCTCGATGAAATCGCCGCCTATGAGCGCAGCGAACGGCGCAGCCCTGGCGACGTGCTGGTGTTCCTGCCCGGCGAGCGCGAGATTCGCGACGCCGCCGACATGCTGCGCAAGGCCCAGCTCAAGCACACCGAGATTTTGCCGCTGTACGCGCGCCTGTCACCGGCCGAACAGCAGCGCATTTTCCAGTCCCACCCCGGCCGGCGCGTGGTGCTGGCGACCAACGTCGCGGAAACCTCGCTGACCGTACCGGGCATTCGCTATGTGATCGACAGCGGCACCGCGCGCATCAGCCGCTACAGCTACCGCGCCAAGGTGCAGCGTCTGCCCATCGAGGCGATCTCCCAGGCCAGCGCCAACCAGCGTAAAGGCCGGTGCGGCCGGGTCGAGCCGGGGATTTGCATCCGCCTGTACAGCGAAGAAGACTTTATCGGTCGCCCGGAATTTACCGACCCGGAGATCCTGCGCACCAACCTGGCTGCCGTGATCCTGCAGATGCTGCACCTGCGCCTGGGTGAAATCACCGATTTCCCGTTTATCGAACCGCCGGATGGCAAGGCCATCAGCGACGGTTTCAACCTGCTGCAAGAGCTGTCGGCGGTTGACCGCAACAGCCAGCTGACCCCGCTGGGCCGCCAGTTGGCGCGCCTGCGGGTGGACCCGCGCATGGGCCGCATGCTGCTCGAAGCCGCCAAGCTGGGCAGCTTGCAGGAAGTGCTGATCGTGGCCAGTGCCATGTCGATCCAGGACCCGCGCGAGCGCCCGCCGGAGCGTCAACAAGCCGCCGACCAGGCCCACGCGCAATGGAAGGACGTCGATTCGGACTTCGCCGGCCTGGTCAATCTGTGGCGCGGCTTTGAAGAGCAGCGCCAGGCATTGACCGCCAGCCCGCTGCGTAACTGGTGTCGCAAGAACTTCCTCAACTACCTGCGCCTGCGCGAGTGGCGCGATTCCCATCGCCAGTTGAGTCTGATCTGCCGCGACATGCAGTTGAGCCTCAACAAGGAACCGGCGGACTTCGCCAAATTGCACAAGGCCGTGCTGTCCGGCCTGCTCAGCCAGATCGGGCAGAAAACCGAAGACGGCGATTACCTCGGCGCGCGTCAGCGGCGCTTCTGGATTCACCCGTCGTCGGGCATCGGCAAGAAACGTCCGCAATGGCTGATGGCCGCCGAACTGGTGGAGACCACCAAGCTGTATGCGCGCATGGTGGCGAAGATCGATGCCGACTGGATCGAGCCGCTGGCCGGGCACCTGATCAAGAAAAACCACTTCGAACCCCACTGGGAGAAGAAGCGCGGCCAAGTGGTGGCGTTCGAGCAGATCACCCTGTTCGGGCTGATTGTGGTCGGGCGGCGTCCGGTGCATTACGGGCCGATCGACCCGGTGGTGTCGCGTGAGCTGTTTATCCGCGAAGGCCTGGTGCGCGGCGAGATCCAGTCGCGGGCCCAGTGCCTGACGGCCAACCAGCAACTGCTGGAGCAGCTCGACGAACTGGAGGCCAAGGCGCGTCGTCGTGACATTCTTGCCGACGAAGAGACGCTGTATGCGTTCTACGATGCGCGCTTGCCGGCGGAGATCCACCAGACCGCGACGTTCGACAGTTGGTACAAGGTCAACAGCCAGAAAGACCCGCAATTGCTGATCATGCGCGAGGAAGACGTACTGGCCCGCGACGCCAGCGAAGTCACCGCTGCGCATTACCCGGACACCCTGCACCTGGGCGACCTGGCGCTGGCCTTGAGTTACCACTTCGAACCCAACCATCCGCGTGACGGCGTGACCCTGCGCGTGCCGGCGCCGCTGTTGCCGGCCTTGCCCGCCGAGCGCCTGGAGTGGTTGGTGCCGGGGGTGATCGAAGCCAAGTGCATCGCCCTGGTGCGTAACCTGCCTAAGGCCCTGCGCAAGAATTTCGTGCCGGTGCCGGACTTCGTCAGGGCTGCCCTGCAACGTATCGAATTCGCCCAGGGTTCGCTGCCCCAGGCGCTGGGGCGCGAGTTGCTGCGCATGACCGGCGCACGCGTCAGCGATGAAGCCTGGGCCGAGGCCGCGCAGCAGGTGGAAAGCCACCTGAAGATGAACCTGGAAGTGGTCGACGGCCAGGGCAAGTTTCTCGGCGAAGGCCGCGACCTGGCCGAGCTGACCGCGCGCTTTGCCGAGGCGAGCCAGGCCGCGCTGGCCGTGCCGCAAACCGCGAAAAGCCAACAGCCGGTGGAGGCCAAGGGGTTTGCGGCGGTAGCCGAGAAGACCCAGCAAAAGATCGCCGGGTTGTCGATGACGGTGTATCCGGCGCTGGTGGAAGAAAACGCCACGGTCAAGGAAGGGCGTTTCTCCACCGCCGCCGAGGCCGAATTCCAGCACCGGCGCGCCTTGCAGCGCCTGTTGATGCAGCAATTGGCTGAGCCGGCAAAATTCCTGCGTGGCAAATTGCCCGGCCTGACCGAACTGGGCCTGATGTACCGCGAGCTGGGGCGCATCGACGCGCTGGTGGAAGACATCCTGCTGGCCAGCCTCGACACCTGCGTGCTGGACGGCGAAGCCAACCTGCCGCGTGACGGTGCCGGGTTGGCGGCGTTGGCCGAGCGCAAGCGTGGCAGTTGGACCGAACATGCCGAGCGCCTGGCGCGCTTGACGCTGGACGTGCTGAAACTCTGGCACGGCCTGCAAAAGCGCTTCAAAGGCAAGATCGACCTGGCGCAGGCGGTGGCCTTGAACGATATCAAGCAGCAACTGAGCAATCTGGTCTATCCCGGTTTTGTGCGGGAAACCCCGGCGCTGTGGTTAAAAGAATTGCCGCGTTTGCTCAAGGCCATCGAGCTGCGCCTGGAAAAACTGCCCAGCCAGGTGCAAAAAGACCGGGTATGGAGCGGCGAGCTGGGCGGCCTGTGGGCGCAGTACCAGAACCGCTTGAACAAGCACGCCCAGGAAGGCAAGCGCGACCCCCAGCTAACGCTCTACCGCTGGTGGTTGGAGGAATATCGGGTGTCGTTGTTTGCCCAGCAGTTGGGCACCAAGGTACCGATTTCGGACAAGCGCCTGAGCAAGCAATGGAGCCTGGTGGAGGCTTGATCACACTAATGTGCAATGGCGCTTATCCGGGATATGGCGCCAAATCCCCAGGGTTGTGGCAAACTTCGCGGTTATAAATGCCGGGATCGTCGTGATGGGCTGGTGTGCAGCCGCGGCGCGATGGAATAAAGCGTTGCCAGTTTGAAGCCCGCTGGATGGCCTCAAACGACCTACAGTTTGGTACGACGGTACCAATATCTTCTGCCTGACAGATTTAGAGGAACGACCGTGCATAACGTCGTCATCAGCGGCACTGGCCTGTACACCCCGGCCAACAGCATCTCCAACGAAGAGCTGGTGCAGTCTTTCAATACCTACGTGCAGCAGTTCAACACGAAGAACGCCGCTGCCATCGAACGCGGTGACGTGCAGGCGCTGACCGAGTCCAGCGCGGCCTTCATCGAGAAGGCGTCGGGCATCAAGAGCCGATTTGTGATGGACAAGGACGGCATTCTTGACCCGCAGCGCATGACTCCGCGCCTGCCCGAGCGCAGCAACGACGAGTGGTCGGTGCTCTGCCAGATGGCCGTCGGCGCCGCCGAACAGGCCCTGCAGCGCGCCGGCAAGACCGCCGCCGACATCGACGGGGTGATCGTCGCCTGCTCCAACCTGCAACGTGCCTACCCGGCCATCGCCATCGAAGTCCAGGAAGCCCTCGGCATCGCAGGTTTCGGTTTCGACATGAACGTGGCGTGTTCCTCGGCAACCTTCGGCATCCAGAACGCCGCCAACAGCATCAAGCTGGGTCAGGCGCGGGCAATCCTGATGGTCAACCCGGAAGTCTGCACTGGCCACTTGAACTTCCGCGACCGCGACAGCCACTTCATTTTCGGTGACGCGGCCACTGCGGTGATCCTCGAACGCGCCGACCTGGCAACCTCCGAGCACCAGTTCGACGTGGTGAGCACCAAGCTGCTGACCAAGTTCTCGAATACCATCCGCAACAACTTCGGCTTCCTCAACCGCGCGGCGGAAGAGGGCATCGGTGCGCCCGACAAACTGTTCGTGCAGGAAGGCCGCAAAGTCTTCCGCGACGTCTGCCCGATGGTCGCAGAGTTGATCGGCGCGCACCTGGCGCAAAACCAGTTGAACGTCGACGACGTGAAGCGCTTCTGGCTGCACCAGGCCAACCTGAGCATGAACCACCTGATCGTGAAGAAGCTGCTGGGGCGTGAAGCCACGCTGGTAGAAGCGCCGGTGATTCTCGACACCTACGCCAACACCAGCTCGGCGGGATCGGTGATTGCGTTCCATACTTACCAGGACGACTTGCCCAAAGGCGCTGTGGCGGTACTTAGCTCGTTCGGCGCGGGCTACTCGATCGGCAGCGTGATCCTGCGCAAACGCTGATTCTGCGGCTCGCCGCGGTCAAATGTGGGAGCTGGCAAGCCAGCCCCCACACAGATCGCGTTCTCACTTGGAAACCGAGGTCTCGAATGGCAGCAGCGGACGACGCGCACCTGCTTGAACGCTTGCTCAAGGGCGAGCAGCGGGCCTACAAGGAATTGGTCACGCAATACCAAAGCGCAATGCGCGCGGTGGCTTATGCGATTGTCGGCCAGCGCCATGCCGACGAAGTGGTGCAGGACGCCTGGCTCTCAGTGGTGCGCAACCTGGCCAAGTTCGAAGGGCGCTCCAGCCTCAAGACCTGGCTGCTGACCATCACCGCCAATGCCGCCAAGGGCCGCTACAAGCAGAATCGTCGCGAAGTATTGCTCGATGATTTGCCCTCGCCCCACGGTACGATCGGGGATGAGCGTTTCATGCCGGATGATGGCCACTGGGCTGTCGCCCCCTTTGCCTGGCATCAGGACACCCCGGAAGCCCTGCTCACTGAGGATGAGCTGCGCAAATGCCTGGAGCATACGTTGCTGAATTTGTCGGAATTGCAAAGCAGCGTCCTGGTGCTGCGTGAACGTCAGGGTCTGGAGCTGGAGGAAATTTGTAATCTTCTGACGCTTTCGCTCTCCAATGTACGGGTGCTGTTGCATCGTGCGCGGCTTAAAGTCTTCGCCACGGTGGAGCATTTTGAGGAAACCGGCGAATGTTGACGTGTAAAGAGCAAGTGGCACATTCCAGTGACTTTCTCGATGGGCAGTTGACCTTTCGCGAGCGGCTGCTGGTGCGTCATCACTTGATGTTCTGCCCCAATTGCCGGCGTTTTATCCGTCAGATGCGCCTGATGCAGG
The DNA here is from genome assembly GCF_029320995.1 of Pseudomonas sp. D3. NCBI lineage: Bacteria > Pseudomonadati > Pseudomonadota > Gammaproteobacteria > Pseudomonadales > Pseudomonadaceae > Pseudomonas > Pseudomonas sp. D3. The sequence goes on along the minus strand of NZ_CP119772.1, from coordinate 4,884,135 downwards.
CCACGTTGCGGATCATGCCGCAGGCGCCGGTACAGGGTGTGGATGCCTTGGCTGAACGGCTGGCCGCCGAGCGGCGCAAGGATCAGTAACGGCGGGGGAAAGGCAGACTCGCGCGGGGGAATCGGACGGATGATGGGGACCGACTCACCCACGCCAGGCTGTTAAAGCCACCCAGGGCCATCCTGGCCCCAGGCGTGTCGCACTTACATTTAGAACTTGGCTTCAGCATCCAACTGCAGGGTGTTGGTGTTGGCATCACGCTGCGTGCGGCTGGCGTAGTCAGCCTTGGTCAGGTAGTACGTGGCGCCGACGGCGAAGTTCTTATCGATGTCGTAGCTGACCTTCATCTTATGGCCGCGCGAACCGGTGGTGCCGTTGGCGAAGTCCGAATCGGTGAAGGCGCCGACTACAGCGTTACGTTGCGTATCGCGGTAGTTGTAGTCCAGGTTGAACCCGAACACCTTGGACTTGGCACCCAGCAACCAGGCGGTGTCCTGATCGTTGGACGCATCGTTGTTCTTCACGTACTGGCCGTAGAACGCGAGTGGCACGGCCAGGCCACCGATGTCGGCCTGGGCAAAACCTTCATACAGACGGAATTGTTCGTTCGCCGAGTTGCCGTTGACTGCCAGTGCGCAAGGCGTGGTGCTGCTCGTACAGGCGCTGCTCTGGTCGTTCTGGTAGGCGTAGATACTGCCGCCCAGGGTCATTTTCAGGTTGTCGGTCACCGAGAAACGCGTACCCAACTGGCCGGAAGTCAGGCGCAGGTCGTTGCGAAATTGCACGCCGTCGCCGTCGACGTTGTCCTTGAGGTTGTAGTTACCGAGGCTGCCGAACAGCTCGGCGCTGCTACCCAGCGGGTATTTGTAGGTCAGTGCCAGACCTTCCGGGTTGATATCGCTATCCCAGATTATGTCGCCCATGCTCACCCACGGCTGGAGCATCTTGCCGCCGATGACGTGCAGGTTCTTGATCTGGTCCGGGTGGTAGTCGATGTAGCCAAGGTCCAGCCAGATCGACTTCTTGTTGAAGTAGTTGTCCTGATCCTGGTTGGTGGAGCGTGCGTCGTCGCTGCTGCCGGTGGAGATACGAATGCCGGTGTCGACTTGGTTGTTGATCTCGGTGTAGGCGCCCAGGCGGGCACGGATGCGCTGACGGTCCTTGTCACGGCCACCGTTGTTGGATTCGCCCTGGATCTTCACGGTTTCCTGGCGGAAACGCACGTCACCCTTGAACTGGGTCCTGGCGGCCCAGGCGAGTTTCTGGTCGAACACGCTCAGGTCGTTGGTTTTTTTCGCGGTGGCCGCGATCTGTTCGTTGGTCTCTTGTTGAGCTTGCTGTGCGATCTGCTTTTCTTTCTGATCCTTGGCCAGCTCAGCTTGCAGTTCAGTGTACTGCGAACCGGTGATCTGACCGTTGGCCTTGAGCATGTCGAGCAATTTAGCGTCGACTGCAGCGCTGGCCGGAACGCTCAGGGCCAGCAACAAGCCGCCACATAGGGCCGCCGCAGTTTTAGTGGAAGCAAGACGCATATCAATCTCCGAAAGTGAGGAGGGATGGCAAACCATCCAGGACACAACCGACCGATGACGGACGGAAAAATAACCGCCCGGGTAGAACCAGGCGCGCTAAAAACAGGCGTTAGTATCACGATCGTTTATGACGAAGAGGTGGCGAAATGATGTCATGAAGATGACAAATTATTTAGAATGGAACTATTGGTTTAGAGCCTTGTCCGTCGATTCGGGGGTGTGTTGGGAGTGGCGATAAGCGATACTCGCGAGGCTTTCACGCCCTGAAGTAGTGAGGATGCCGATGCCGCTGCAACGCCTGGACAGCCTGTCCGAAATCGCCCCGCAGGTCTGGGACGCCCTGGTGCCGCAGGCCCAACCCTTTGTGCGACATGCGTTCCTGAGCGCGCTGGAAGACAGCGCCAGCCTGGGCCCGCATTCGGGCTGGCAGCCCGAGCATTTACTGCACTGGGAAGACGATCGGCTGGTGGCGGCTTTGCCCGGTTATCGCAAATGGCATTCATCCGGCGAGTACGTCTTCGACCACGGTTGGGCGGATGCCTGCCAGCGGGCCGGTATCGATTACTACCCCAAGCTGTTGGTCGCCGTGCCGTTCAGCCCGGTCAGCGGCCCGCGCTTGCTGGCCGCCAGCGCTGAAGAGGCTTTCGAGCTGCTCAACAGCCTGCCGGGCTACCTGGAAATCGAAGGGCTCTCCAGCGCGCATATCAACTTCACCGATCCGCTGGCGGATGGCGCCCTCGCCCAACAGCCGGGCTGGTTGCAGCGCCTGGGTTGTCAGTTTCACTGGCAGAACCGTGGCTACCGAGACTTTCAGGACTTCCTCGACGCCTTGAGTTCGCGCAAGCGCAAACAGATGCGCAAGGAACGCGAACAGGTGGCGGGGCAGGGCATCGAGTTCGAATGGTTGCAAGGCCATGAACTCGGCGAGGCGCAGTGGGATTTTGTCTACGCCTGCTACGCCAACACTTACGCGGTGCGCCGCCAAGCGCCGTACCTGACCCGCGCGTTTTTCAGCCTGCTGGCCGAACGCATGCCCGAAGCGATCCGCGTGGTGCTGGCTAAACAAGGCACACGCCCGGTGGCCATGGCGTTCAGCCTGATCGGCGGCGACAGCTTCTATGGTCGTTACTGGGGCTGCCTGGCGGAATTCGACCGCTTGCATTTCGAAACCTGCTTCTACCAAGGCATGGATTACGCCATTGCCCACGGCTTGCAACGCTTCGATGCCGGCGCCCAGGGCGAACATAAATTGATTCGCGGGTTCGAACCGGTGATCACCCGGTCGTGGCATTACCTGCGCCATCCGGGGTTGAAGAATGCGGTTGAGGATTTCCTGGCGCGCGAGCGGGTGGGGATTCTGGCGTATGCCGAAGAGGCGAGGGCAGCCCTGCCGTATCGACAGGGCTGAACCCGTTTTGCTTCAGGCCGGCTCCTCCTTGCCCAGCCATCGATAGGCCATGCCGCCGATCACCGCGCCAAGGATCGGCGCGAGCCAGAACATCCACAATTGCTGGATCGCCCACCCGCCCACGATCAGCGCCGGCCCCGTACTGCGGGCCGGGTTGACCGAGGTGTTGGTCACGGGAATCGAGATCAGGTGGATCAAGGTCAGCGCCAGGCCGATGGCGATGGGTGCGAGGCCCTTCGGGGCACGGTGGTCGGTGGCGCCGAGGATGATCAGCACGAACATCGCTGTCATCACCAGCTCACAGACGAACCCCGCCGCCAATGAATAACCGCCAGGCGAATGCTCGCCATAGCCGTTGGACGCCAAGCCTGACGCCAGTTCGAACCCCGGTTTGCCGCTGGCGATCACATACAACAGCGCAGCCGCGACAGTGCCACCAATGACCTGGGCCACGATGTACGCCGGTAACTCCCTGGCCGGAAACCTGCCGCCCACGACCAACCCCACCGATACCGCCGGGTTGAGGTGACAACCGCTGATGTGCCCGATGGCGACTGCCATGGTCAGCACCGTGAGCCCGAAGGCCAGGGCCACCCCCAACAACCCGATGCCGACTGCGGGAAACGCTGCGGCCAACACCGCACTCCCGCAGCCGCCCAACACCAGCCAAAACGTACCTAAACCCTCTGTGACTGAACGCTTGAACAAAGACATGCCACACGTCCTTGATAGATCGCTCTACCGAATCAGTAAATCAGTGATGCTCCCTGCAGATTTACTTCAGCGCCCGTCTGGGCACTGCACTGATTACAGCAGGGTTGTGGCACAAATCCAGGCCACCCATGTGGGAGGGGGCTTGCTCCCACATGTTGAGTTGCGTAGGGCCGGCAGTTTTCAGTCGATGCCGACAAAACCTCCGGTCTGGTGCTGCCATAGCCGCGCATACAACCCGCCGTGGGCGAGCAGCTCGGCATGGCTGCCCGTCTCGGCGATCTGGCCTTTCTCCAGCACCACCAGGCGGTCCATCCGCGCGATGGTCGACAACCGGTGCGCAATCGCAATCACCGTCTTGCCTTGCATCAGGGTTTCCAGGCTTTCCTGGATCGCCGCTTCGACTTCCGAGTCCAGCGCCGAGGTGGCTTCGTCCATGATCAGGATCGGCGCATCCTTGAGCAGCACCCGCGCGATAGCGATGCGCTGGCGTTGCCCGCCCGACAGTTTGACCCCGCGCTCGCCCACATGGGCATCCAGCCCGGTGCGGCCTTCGGCGTCTGACAGCAGCGGGATGAACTCATCGGCACGCGCCTTGTGTATGGCTGCCCAGAGTTCTTCGTCGCTGGCGTCCGGCTTGCCATACAGCAGGTTTTCGCGGATCGAGCGGTGCAGCAGCGAGGTGTCCTGGGTGATCATGCCGATCTGTTCGCGCAGGGTTTCCTGGGCGACCTCGGCGATGTTCTGGCCATCGATCAGGATGCGCCCGCCTTGCAGGTCGTATAGGCGCAACAGCAGGTTGACCAGGGTCGATTTGCCCGCGCCGGAGGGGCCGATCAGGCCGATTTTTTCACCGGCCTTGATGTTCAGGTTCAGGCCGCCAATGATCCCGCTCTTCTTGCCGTAGTGGAAATCCACCTGCTCGAAGCGCACTTCGCCATGGGGTACGGTTAGGCGTGGAGCGTTGTCGCGGTCGACCACGGCCAGCGGCTGGGCGATGGTTTTCAGGCCGTCCTGCACCATGCCGATGTTTTCGAAAATGCCATTGACCACCCACATGATCCAACCGGACATGTTGACGATGCGAATCACCAGGCCGGTCGCCAGGGCAATTGCGCCCACGGAAATCAGCGAGTGGGTCCACAGCCACAGGGCCAGGCCGGTGGTGGTGACGATCAGCAGGCCGTTCATGGTAGTGATCACCACGTCCATGCTGGTCACCACACGGCTGGCCAACTGGGTTTTTTCGGTCTGCTCGATGATCGCTTCCTTGGCGTATTCCTGCTCGGACTGGGTATGGGCGAACAGCTTCAAGGTGGTGATGTTGGTGTAGCCATCGACGATGCGCCCCATCAACTTGGAGCGTGCCTCGGAGGAAATCACCGAACGCTCTTTCACCCGTGGCACGAAGTAGCCCAATGCCAGGCTGTAGCAGACGATCCAGCTCACCAACGGGATCATCAGGCGCCAGTCGGCCTCGGCAAACAGCACCAGGGAACTGATGGCGTAGATCGCCACGTGCCAGATCGCATCCACGGCCGCCACGGCGGAGTCGCGCAGGGAGTTGCCGGTTTGCATGATGCGCTGGGCGATACGCCCGGCGAAGTCGTTCTGGAAGAAATTCAGGCTCTGCTTGAGCACGTAGCTGTGGTTCTGCCAACGGATCAGGCTGGTCATGCCGGGGCTGATGGTCTGGTGGACCAGCAAGTCATGCAGGGCGCCGAAGATCGGACGCAGCAGCAGGGCGACCACGGCCATCCAGATCAGCTCGGTGCTGTGAACCTGGAAGAAATTCGCCGGTGGTGTGCCCTGGGCCAGGTCGATGATGCGGCTCAGGTAGCTGAACAGCGCGACTTCGATCAGTGCGCCGATCAGGCCCACCACCAACAGTGCGGCAAAACACGGCCACACCTGACGCAAGTAGTAGAGGTAGAAGGGCAGGACTTTGTCGGGAGGGGCGGCGCTGGGCGCGTCGCGGAAAATATCGATCAGTTGTTCGAAACGACGATAGAGCATTAGGGTTGACGCCCGCCCGGCGGGCTCTCCTGTTCAAATGCGCACGGCGCCTTGTGAGCGCCGCGCGAAACTACCTGCAGACCTCAGTCGATGCGCTTGGCCGACTTGATCAGGACAGGATCGATGGGCACGTTTTGCATGCCTTGTTTGGTGGTGGTCTGCGAGTTGACGATGATGTCGACGACGTCCATGCCCTTGACCACTTTGGCGAACACGGCATAACCGGCATCGCGACCTGGGTCGAGGAAGGCGTTGTCCGCGACGTTGATGAAGAATTGGCTGGTGGCCGAATCCGGGTTCGAGGTGCGGGCCATCGACAGCGTGCCACGCACGTTATGCAGGCCATTGCTGGCTTCGTTCTTGATCGGTGGATTGGTGTCTTTTTGCGCCATCTGCGTGGTGAACCCGCCGCCCTGGACCATGAAGCCCGGGATCACACGGTGGAAAATCGTGTTGGTGTAGAAACCCTTGTCGACGTAGGCCAGGAAGTTCTTGGTACTGATCGGCGCCTTGACCGGGTCCAGTTCGATTTCAATGTCGCCGTTGGTGGTGGAGATCAATACGTGGGGCGCCTTGGCAGGCTCGGCCGCCATCAGGTTGGCAGCGAACAGCACGGAACCGGCAAAGAAGGCGATTTTTTTCAGCATGGGTCAGTGATCCTGGGTAGTGGTTTCGACTGTCTTTAGAAAATCGAGAAGGGTAGCGTTAAAGACTTCGGGTTGATCTAAGGGCGTGGCGTGGCGGGAATCTTCGATCACCACCAGCCGCGCATCGGGCAGCAGTTTTACATAGATTTCTTTCTGCGCCACTGGGGTGTAGTCGTGGTCGGCGCTGATGACCAGGGTTGGACAGGTAATTCTGCAAAGTTGTTCCTGCACGCCCCAGCCCACAATCGCATCGAAGCTGGCGAGATAAGCACGTTTGTCGTTTGTTGCCCAGCGCTCGGCCATCTTGCGGCGCAGGTCGGCTTGCTGCGGTTTGGGAAACAGCCGGTCGCCCAGGGCCTTGCCGATGGTGCCCAGGCTGAGGACGCGCGCCAGGGTCCAGCGCTTGGCCCATTGCCAGTAATCGTCGGCGCTGCGCACCTTGACCTCGGGCGCGCTGTTGACGATGCACAGGCTCTTGACCCGCGCCGGTTCGTCCACCGCCAGTTGAAACGCGATCATGCCGCCCATGGACAAGCCCACCACATGGGCGGGAGGCAGGTCCAGGTGTTCGATCAGGGCGATTAGGTCGAAGGTGAAACCTTTGATGCTGTAGCGCTCCCGGGGTTTGTCCGAGCGCCCGTGGCCGCGCACATCCACCACGATCAGCCGGTAATGCCTGGCCAGCACCGGAATCTGCAGTTCCCAATCCTGGCTGCTGGAGCCCAGGCCGTGGATCAAAATCAGTGGGGCGCCGTGCCCATATTCCTCGTAATGCAGGCTGCACCCTTCATGTTCGAACCAGGCCATGCATGAACTCCGTTTCAGGCTTGCTGCGGGGCGGCGAAAGGCGCATCCAGGGGCGCGGTGTCAAATGTGCGTAGCAGTTCCACGAGGATCTGCGTCGCCGGCCCCAGGGGTTTGTCCTTGTTCGAGTACAGGTAGAACGTGGGGTGGCGGCTGCCGCCCTGTTCCAAGGGTAGCTGCTTGAGCACGCCCTCGGCGAGTTCGCGCTCGATCATGTGCCGGGGCAACCAGGCAAAGCCCAGGCCGCTGCCGACGAAACTGCTGGCCGTGGCGAGGCTGCCGACGGTCCAGCGCTGTTCCGCGCCGAGCCAGCCGACATCGCGCGGCTGTTGGCGCCCGGAGTCGCGGATCACCACTTGCATCTGGCTTTCCAGGTCCTGGAAGCTCAGTTCGCGGTTCATACGGTGCAGGGCATGCTCTGGATGAGCGACGGCGACAAATTCCACGTTGCTCATCTCCGTGCCGAGGTAACCGGGGATGCTGAAGCCGCTGATCGCCAGGTCGGCCACGCCTTCGATCAACAGCTCTTCAACGCCCGACAGCACCTCCTCGCGCAGGCGCACGCGACAGCCACGGCTCTGCGGCATAAAGGCGGTCAGGGCGCGCACCAGGCGCGCATTCGGGTAGGCGGCATCGACCACCAGGCGCACCTCGGCTTCCCAGCCTTGTTCCATATGATGGGCGAGGTCTTCGAGTTGGCTGGCGTTTTTCACCAACTGCCGGGAACGGCGCAACAGCACTTCGCCGGCGTCGGTGAGCACGGCCTTGCGCCCGTCGATGCGCAGCAGCGGCACCCCGAGCTGGTCTTGCATGCGGGCCACGGTGTAGCTCACCGAGGACTGTGAACGGTGCAGCGCTTCGGCCGCCTGGGCGAAGCCGCCATGGTCGACCACGGCTTGCAGTGTGCGCCATTGATCGAGGGTAACGCGGGGCGCTTTCAAGATGAGCTCCTCTTGTCCTAAGCTGGCGGTCCTTATTGGAGACTGCCGAATGAGAAAATTGTGTTGTGTGTTGCTGGCGCTGCTGCCGTTAAGCGCGTTTGCCTACCCGATCGACGTGACAAAAAAAATCGACGGCGTGAGCGTGGATTACACCGCGTCCGACGTGGACGGTGACATCAGTTCGATCCAACTGAACAACTACGGGACCAACGACGCGGTGTGTTCCGTCACCTTCACCAATGGGCCGGAAGCGCCACGTCGCCGTACTGTTAGCGTGCCGGCGGGCAAGAGCACCAACACCACCGCCAAGTTCAACCGCGCAATCATCAAGATGCGTATCGCCCTGGCCTGTGCCCCGAAATAAAGCAGCAGCGGAGCATGTCTACAGGAATACTCCGCTTATAAACAAATTTCTAGATGGGTTGTAGCAGTTTTTTGCGCTTTTTTATCGAATTGGCCCTGGTTAATCTTTTCTCCATCGACTTACAGCAATCACAGATGGAGCCTACGCAGCCATGTCCAACGTTCTGATCATCGAAAGCAGCGCCCGCCAGCAGGATTCGATCTCCCGCCAACTGACTCGGCAGTTCATCAGCCAGTGGCAGGCGGCTCACCCGGCGGATCAGATCAGCGTGCGCGACGTGGCGCTCAACCCGCTCCCACACCTGGACGCCAACCTGCTCGGCGGCTGGATGAAACCGGCGGATCAGCGCAACGCCCGCGAGCAGGCATCTCTGGATCGCTCCAACGCATTGACCGACGAATTGCTCGCCGCCGACGTGCTAGTGATGGCGGCGCCGATGTACAACTTCGCTATCCCCAGCACCCTCAAAGCCTGGCTGGATCATGTGTTGCGCGCGGGTGTGACCTTCAAGTACACCGCCACCGGCCCCCAGGGTTTGTTGATCGGTAAGCGGGCCATCGTGCTCACCGCCCGTGGCGGGATTCACACCGGCGCGAGCTCCGATCACCAGGAACCTTACCTGCGTCAGGTGATGGCGTTTATCGGGATTCATGACGTGACGTTCATTCACGCCGAAGGGGTGAACCTGAGTGGGGACTTCCAGGAAAAAGGCATCAACCACGCCAAGGCGTTGCTGGCGCAGGTCGCGTGATCCTTTAATCGTCAGATAATCGCGGGGTGTTTATATCTCCCCACGCAAACCCTTCAAGTACGCGTAAGAACCTCCCTTTGCACTTGTTGCTCCTGAGTGCTCCTGCCCGACTGCCGCTCTAGCGAGGTCGGGTTTTTTTTGCCCCGAGTTTCGTGAACCGCCGAAAACCTTTAATGTCCCGCCCATTCGATACGAGGCGCGCATGGGCTACTTACTGGTTGTCACCCTGATACAGGCATTTTCCTTCAGCTTGATCGGCGAATACCTTGCCGGTCACGTCGACAGCTACTTCGCGGTGCTGGTGCGCGTGCTGTTGGCCGGGCTGGTGTTCATTCCGCTGACGCGCTGGCGCTCGGTGGAGCCGACCTTCATGCGCGGCATGCTGGTCATTGGTGCGCTGCAATTCGGTGTGACCTACGTTTGCCTGTACCTGAGCTTTCGCGTGCTGACGGTGCCGGAGGTGCTGCTGTTCACCATCCTTACGCCGTTGCATGTGACCCTGATCGAAGACGCCCTCAACCGGCGCTTCAACCCCTGGGCACTGGTCGCCGCCCTAGTCGCGGTGGCGGGCGCGGCGCTCATCCGCTTCGATCAAATCACCCCGCACTTCCTCATGGGCTTCCTGCTGCTGCAACTGGCCAACTTCACCTACGCCGCCGGGCAAGTGATGTACAAGCATCTGGTGGCGCGCTACCCCAGTGATCTGCCGCACTACCGGCGTTTCGGCTACTTCTACCTCGGCGCGTTGCTGGTGGTGTTGCCGGCGTTCCTGGTGTTCGGCAAGGCCGATTTCCTGCCCGAAGCGCCGCTGCAGTGGGGTGTGCTGGTGTTCCTCGGGCTGGTCAGCACGGCCCTGGGCATGTACTGGTGGAACAAGGGCGCGTGCCTGGTCAACGGCGGCACCCTGGCGGTGATGAACAACCTGCACGTGCCGGTGGGGCTGCTATTGAACCTGTTGATCTGGAACCAGCACGAGCCCCTGGGCCGCCTGGCGCTGGGCGGCTTGGTGATTCTGGGCGCGGTGTGGATCAGTCGGTTGGGCATAAAACCCGAAGCAGGCGTACAGTCTGCGGGGTGATAGGCCCTGGGCATGCGTGAGCGGGAATGAAAGTCTGTTATCGAAGAGAAAAGTGTGGGGGCGGCAGAGTGGACAAGGTTGACGAACAGATAATTGCGGCCTTGAAGGACGACTCCCGGGTCAGCCTGGCGCAGTTGGCGCGACAAGTTCACAAGTCTCGAACCGCCGTCGAATCGCGGGTTCAAAAACTGATCGAAAAGGGCATTATCCTCGGCTTCACTATCAACGTCGCTGAAGATGAAGAAGCCCAGCAGTCGGCGTTTCTGATGCTCATGCTCAATGGCAGCAACTGTCACCTGGTGTTTCCGAAGATCTACCAGTTCCGCGAAGTGGTTCAGGCTTACTCGCTGTTCGGCGACGTCGACATGATGCTCGAGGTCAAATACCGCAACTTCGAAGAGCTGATGGTGTTCAAGGACAACCTGCTGAAGATCGAGCATGTGCGCGAGGTGGTGGTCAACCCGGTACTCAAGGCCTGGCGCTAGCCGCTGCTGTTTCGGCAACGGCTACGCGGCATCAGCCTCAGGCGTGATCGTGTACGGTCTCGAGAAAGTGATGACTCAAGGCCGGCATTCGCTGGCGCAGGGTGTCGACGAACTCTTCAATGACGGCCTGGTTGAAGGCAAACGTCGTGTCGTCGTGCCCCAGCACCACCACCAGCAGGCTGGACGAGTCCTTCGTCAGCCTGAAGTCATGGGCGTCGGCGTCGACCTTGCCGATGCTCGCCAGGGGCACGTCACCGCAGGTATAGACGATGTCGCCCGCCGGAATCGTAATGTCCTTCTTGGCGAACAATGGTCGGAAAGCCCTGGGGGCCTGCGAGCGCATGACATAAATATCATCCTGCTGATGATAGGTGTGTACGCCGATGCTGACCCCATGCCGGATCGCCACGGCGTTATAGGCATCGACGATGTTGTTGATGGGGTGGACGCCTTTGGCGATGAAACGCCGCAACAGTTTCTCGTTGGCGCTGACGGTGTTTTCGTAGCCGAGTTTTTTGAGTTGCTTGGCAAAGCCGTCGTAAATGACGTTGGAGTCCAGTTCGTTGAGGTGGGACGCAACGTGATTGAGGTTGCTTTGCAGGACACTGACGAAGCTCTGGTCGTCCGACACGGTAATGTCTTCGATAACCGCTGCGCACGCATTGTTGATGCCCAGATCACTGGCTGACTTTCGGATGATCAAACGACTTTTCATTGCCTTAACACCACAGTTTTTTACGTAGATTGGCGGTACTGATGTCCAGTTGCGGCGCCGAAAGGTGTTGCAGCCAGAACAGCCCCGGACAGGTGGCGAAGTCGATCGTGATCGGCGTGGTATCGCCGGCGTCGATGAAGTAGCGGTGGCCGCAATACGCCTCGTCCTCCATCACGCTCTGCAAGGCCTGCGACGAGGGTGCGGCGAAGGTGCGTTGTTCATCGGAGCAGAAGAACCCGATCCGGCCGTGGCTGATCTGGCTGACCGCATCCGTGCGGGGGCGTGGGCGGCCGAGGTAGCTGTCGATGGCCAGCGACAGCAAGTCGGGGTGGTACACCTGTTGAAACAACAGCGGTGCGATGCCGCCATGCAAGCGGCCGCCGGCTTCAATCATCACCGGGCCGTCTGCAGACCAGATGATTTCCATATGAATCGGGCCGACCTCGATGCTCAGCGCCGCAGCGGCCTGGCGGGCATAGTCGTTCAGCGGCTGCAGTTCCTCGGCGCGGGGATCGAGGGTGTCCAGGCTTTCGTAGACAAACATGCTGCCGTTTTTCTGGACCTTGGTGTATCTGCACACCGAGGCAATGATGTACACGCCGTCAAAGGCGACCATATCCACGACATATTCCGGGCCCGAGACGAACGGCTGCACGATGAAGCCGAGGTTGATTTCCCCCAGGTCGTTTTTGCGCTGCCAGGCCGCATTGTTCAAGGCAGTTTCGACGCCAGCCCGGCCTTGGGCAAACACCACGCCTTCGGTGGCGGCGGAATTGAGCGGCTTGACTACATAGGTGGCGGTGTCTTTCAGCGTGGCAACCACCTCTGCAATGCGCGTTGGCGAGCTCAGCAGTTGCGATTCAATGTTCGCCAGCCCGTGTTTTTTCAGGGCATGCTGCATCGAGAACTTGTTGCGACGCAGGTCGCTGGTGATGCGGCTATTGCCGGGAATACGCAGGACTTCGGTGAGGTAGTCGGTCAGGTAGATCGCGGTTTCGCAACCCGCGATCACGGCGCTCAGCGACAGCAGTTCGAGGATCTCCAGCAAACCCTCTTCCCAGTTGTAGACCGCGTCGAAGTTTTCTCTGATCAGGTCATCGGTGAAATGCTTGGGCAAGCTGTCGGTGGACATCACGGCAATGCACCTTACGCCCTGAGCCTTGAGCAAGGGCGCGTAGAGTTTGCCTGTGGAGAACGGGTCAACGATCAGTACGGTTTCCAAAGCAGGTACTCCTATTCGGTGGTGGCGGTGGCCGCGACGGCAGGGGTGAGGTTCCACGCCAGTACGGCAGCAGCCAACAGCGCGGCGGAGACGATCATCAGCACGCGCGCACCTTCGAGCCCGAGGAAGGCTGCGGTGGTGAAGAACGTCAGGATCATCGGCGCCGAGCCACTGACCAGCAGGTAGTAGAGCGAGCTTTTGGCGGCGATCACGTCGGCGATCCGTGCGTTGGGCGCCGACTCGATCAGGGTTTTACGCAATTGGATGCGCAGGCTGTTGATGCAGAAACCCAGCAGGAAGGCGGCGCCCATCATCACGTAGAGGTTATGGAAATAGACGATTGCTACGTCGGCCAGTATCACCAGCAGGATCGCGCTGTAGCTGTTGAGCTTGATCCGTGGCAGCACTGCGGCGCTGAAGGCACCCAGGCCCGCCAGGCCGCTGGCGACGCCAAACAGGGTGGCGTTCCATTCGTTGAGTTTCTGGAAAACGATGGGCACCAGGCTGTTGAAGGCGCCGATATGGAAGCCGATCATGCTCAACACGATGATCAGGATGTACAGGTTGCGCGGCAGGTGCAGGGGCTGCGCCGTGTGGCCGTCGGCGGCCTGCTCGGGGGTATCGGCGACGGGGGTTGGCGCCACAAAAAGAATCGCCGCCAATGACAGGATCGCCCCCAGGCTGATGATCTGCAGGGTCTGGTTGACGCTGAACACATCCACAATCACGCCGCCCAGCAGCGCACCGCCGAAGGCCCCGATCTGGATGGAGGTTTGCATCAAGCGCGCCGAGGTGTCGCTGTTGGTCAGCCCGGCCAGCACCAGCTTGGTGTTTTTCGATTCCAGGGTACTGATGGTGAAGTAGTCGGTGACCCCCACCACGAAGGCAATCGCCAGGAAGCCGATCGGCAACAGCGCCGCGTCGGTAAACGACAGCCCCAGCACGGCGGCGAACGCGGTCAGGCGAATGTACAACAGTCGTTTCATGCTCAGTTCAATGGTGAAGAACTTGCCGATGTACTGTTCGCACAAATACGGCACCACGGTCGCCACGCATAAGGTGGCGCCCACCAGGAACGTCGAGCCGGTAGTCTCCAGGCCGAACCAGACCATGGCGATCACAATCGCCATGTCCAGGCCGGTGAAGAGGGTCACGATCGAATAAAACGCAGCAAGGGTCGATTTATTATTCATGGGCACCATCAGTCGTAACGAGAGAGTTTAAGGAGAGGCACGCATCGCTCGGTGTCACCGATGACGGTACTGATCTGGTTTCTGACGCGAACGGTGGGCAGCGACTTCTTTTCCAGGTTGCAGACCTTGTAGGCGTTGTCGTGCCAGGGGCAGATCACGCTTTGCCCGTCACCCGTCACTTCCCCCATGTGCAGCGGGCCGCCGCGATGGGGGCAGGCTGTCGGCAGCAGTTGAGTCGAATGCGCATGACGCTTGAGAAAGTAGGTTTTCCCGTCCACCGCCACATAGTGGGTATGGCTGAGGTTCATGCTGATGGCTTTCATGGGGCGGCGTCCTCACATGGCCGTGACGGTGTAAGTGCAGGAGGGGCTGACGATGCAGGTGCCATGCAGCATGCCCTTGGGAATCACCACGCCTTCCCCGGCCTTGAGCCGCACGGTCAGTTCGGGGCTGGCGACAAAATCCAGCTCGCCGGATTCGACCCAGAACAGTTCGTCATTGGGGTGGGTGTGCAGCACCGAAAGCTCGTGTTCAGGCTCGGTGATCGTCAGGTCCACCGGCTTGCGGCCATGGAGGGCGCGGGCGTTGGCACGGTGTTCATCCATCTCGTCATGCCACTTGATATGGGCATAAAGCTCATCGTCGGCGATGTCCTGCAGTAACCGGAACTCCTCAAAACCGCGGATAAGGTCGGGGATGATCGCGTTGCCGAACTGTTTGATCATCGGCAGGATCAGGCGTTGCAGGGCCATTCTTCCGTGATGCACATCGATGTGTGAGTGCTCGTCGAAGTATTCGGTGGAGACCGTGCCGTTGAAGATCGTCTTGATCGCGCGTGACTGATGCTGGGTGGTCAGGGCCAGTGTGGCTTCGGTGTAGTACATGGCGCCGATATAGCGGAACAGCTCGCCATGGTTGGCCGACACGTAGTGGAAGTAGTTGGTGAGCGACAGCGAGGCGGGGGTATAGAACTGCCAGTAGTGATGCACGTGATGGGACATGTCCATGTCCTTGAGCATGTCTTCAAAAATGGTGCTGTGCTTCTTCTTGTCGATGCCGTAACCGTATTCGTCGATCAGGATCTTGAACAGTTCGCTGGTGTACACGCCGCCGTTACCCAGCACATTGCGCGCCATGGCCGAGGCTTCACTGAGGAAGTCGCCGGCGCATTGCGTCATGAAAAACCGCGCAGCACGTTCGGGATGGCGGCTGGTGGTCAGGACTTCATGGAGCTTGGAGTCGGACCGGGCCACATCGTCCAATACCTTGTCGGTGTGGGCGACAAAGGAGTCTAGGCACCAGGGACCGTTGATGTGAACCTCTTCCTTGAGCCAGTTGTAGAGGTATTGCTCCAGTAGCGGACGAATCTTTTTACCGGACGCGGCATGCTGCGGATCATAAAAATTCTTGAATGCCTTGAGATCCAGTGCCATGGGCGGCTTGGGTAAAAAGACCAAGTCTTGTTCATAGATGTTCAATAATAAGCGTTGCGCCAAAAGATGCTGGCTGTGTGAAAGTTGGTCGCTTGTCAGGCGGGTGCTGATAATTGCATCGGTCACGTCCTGCGGCCTTGAAGGTCGCTGGTAAGGGCTGTCGGTATAAAAGTCGCGAGGTTGAGAGAAGCCAGTTGCACTGCAGTAGTGAGTCAGTGCTTCCGCATCCGAACTTAATAAAAAGTGTGCCGCATCATCTGAAAGCTTAGTTGTCCATAACATAAGTAATGCCTTCTCACAGAGTTGTTCGATGGCCAGATGCTATAGCTTTGGTTTTTCTAAAAACAGATTAAAAATCGGGCGCCTGGATAGTGAAAATCACTAAATGTATAGGTGAAGTTTTCTTTGTTGTTGCGTGGGTTTGATTTTGCGGCGTGGGCAACTAAACATGTTCGTCAGCTATTTGCCGGGCAGGCTTGGCCTGTAGCGCAAGGCCTGATTTAGCGCGGGGGGATTCAACAGGCGAGGGGCAAGGGAGCCCCTCACCGTGCGCTTTGTCAGTTCTCCGGGGCTTGCGCGGCGGTGGTGTTCTGCGTCATTGCAAACAGCCCGCTGCGCAGGTCAGTGCCGCTCGGCTGTTGGTACAGGCTCAAGCCGAATTCCGGCAGCACCGCCAGCAGGTAATCGAAGATATCCCCTTGAATCCGCTCGTAATCCGACCACGCCGTGGTGCGGGTGAAACAGTAGATTTCCAGCGGTACGCCCTGGGCGGTGGTTTGCATCTGACGCACCATGCAGGTCATGTTCGGCTGGATATCCGGGTGGCTTTTCAGATAGGCCAGGGCATACGCGCGGAAGGTGCCGAGGTTGGTCATGCGCCGGCGATTGGCCGACAACTGCGCGCTTTGGCCCTGGGCTTCATTCCAGGCCTTGAGCTCGGCCTGCTTGCGGCTGATGTAGTCGGTGAGCAGGTGGACCTGGCTCATGCGCGCCTCTTCATCGTCGCGCAGGAAGCGCACGGCGCTGGCGTCGATGAACAGGCTGCGCTTGATCCGACGCCCGCCGGACGCCTGCATGCCGCGCCAGTTCTTGAACGACTCGGACATCAGGCGCCAGGTCGGAATCGAGACGATGGTCTTGTCGAAGTTCTGCACCTTGACCGTATGCAGGGTGATGTCCACCACGTCACCGTCGGCGCCGACCTGGGGCATTTCGATCCAGTCGCCAACCCGCAGCATGTCGTTGCTGGTCAACTGCACGCTGGCGACGAACGACAGCAGGGTGTCCTTGTACACCAACAAGATCACCGCCGACATCGCACCCAGGCCGGACAGCAGCAACAGCGGTGAGCGGTCGATCAGGGTGGCGACGATGATGATCGCGCCAAACACGAACAGCACCATCTTCGCCAACTGCACATAACCCTTGATCGAGCGGGTACGCGCGTGTTCGGTGCGCGCATAGATGTCGAGCAGGGCGTTGAGCAGTGCGCTCATGGCCAGCACCATGAACAGAATGGTGAACGCCAACGCCACGTTGCCGATAAACAGGGTCGCGGTCTTGCTCAGGTCCGGCACCAGGTACAGGCCGAACTGGATCACCAGCGACGGCGTCATCTGCGCCAGGCGGTGGAAGACTTTGTTGTGGCGCAGGTCATTGAGCCAGTGCAGGGACGGTTGCCGTCCGAGCAATTTGACCGCATGCAGGATGAGGTAACGCGCCGCCCGTCCGAGCAACAGGGCCACCACCAGCAGCACCAGCAAGCCCAGGCTGGAATGCAGCAGGGGATGTTCGTCGAGGGCGCTCCAAAGGTCTTTGACGTTGAGCCAGAGCTGTTTGATATCCATGGGTGAAACCGATTCTTCTGTAAGACAAGACCGTGCGATTAGAGCATCTAAGTGCCGCAACATTGGCGTTACAGACAAACGCCTTAACAAAAAAACAGCTGATTGACGCTGTTCGCGTAAAGAAACTCGGTTTGGACGCCCGAAACCGTTACCCTATGCAGCTGATATTTTGTATTTCTTCGAGGTAGCACCCGTGTTTTCCCAATTCGCCCTGCACGAACGCCTGCTCAAAGCCGTGGCCGAGCTTAAATTTGTCGAGCCTACGCCTGTGCAGGCAGCGGCCATCCCGCTCGCGCTCGAAGGGCGTGACCTGCGGGTGACGGCTCAAACCGGGAGTGGCAAGACCGCCGCTTTCGTCCTGCCGATTCTTAACCGCCTGATCGGCCCGGCTAAAGTGCGCGTCAGCATCAAGACCCTGATCCTGCTGCCGACTCGCGAGCTGGCCCAGCAGACCCTGAAGGAAGTGGAACGTTTCTCACAGTTCACCTTCATCAAGTCCGGCCTGATCACCGGCGGCGAAGACTTCAAGGTCCAGGCCGCCATGCTGCGCAAGGTGCCGGACATCCTCATCGCCACCCCGGGCCGCATGATCGAGCAACTCAACGCCGGCAACCTCGACCTCAAGGAGGTCGAAGTGCTGGTGCTCGACGAGGCCGACCGCATGCTCGACATGGGCTTTGCCGATGACGTGCAGCGCCTGGTGGCTGAATGTGTGAATCGCCAGCAGACCATGCTGTTCTCCGCCACCACCGGCGGTTCGACCCTGCGCGACATGGTTGCCAAGGTCCTGAACAACCCCGAGCACCTGCAGGTCAACAACGTCAGCGACCTGAACGCGACCACGCGCCAGCAGATCATCACCGCTGACCACAACGTCCACAAAGAGCAGATCCTCAACTGGCTGTTGGCCAACGAGACCTATCAGAAGGCCATCGTGTTCACCAACACCCGGGCTGCGGCCGATCGTATCTACGGTCGCCTGGTGGCGCAGGACTACAAGGCGTTCGTCCTGCACGGCGAGAAAGACCAGAAGGACCGCAAGCTGGCGATCGACCGTCTCAAGCAAGGCGGGGTGAAGATCCTGGTCGCCACCGACGTCGCCGCGCGCGGCCTGGACGTCGATGGTCTGGACATGGTCATCAACTTCGACATGCCCCGCAGCGGTGATGAATACGTACACCGTATCGGCCGCACCGGGCGTGCCGGCAACGATGGCCTGGCGATCTCATTGATCTGCCACGGTGACTGGAACTTGATGTCGAGCATCGAGCGCTACCTCAAGCAGTCGTTCGAGCGCCGCACCATCAAGGAAGTCAAAGGCACCTACACCGGGCCGAAGAAGGTCAAGGCGTCGGGCAAGGCCGTGGGCGTGAAGAAGAAAAAAGTCGACGCCAAGGGCGACAAGAAAAAGGCCGGCGCCAAGTCGCCGACCAAGCGCAAGATCGCCAACCGGCCGAAGACCGACAACCTGTCGTTGGTCAGCAAGGACGGCATGGCGCCACTCAAGCGTCGCAAGCCGGAAGCGCCGGCTGCCGAATAAGCCTGGGCCGCAATAAAAAAACCGGACGTTGTCCGGTTTTTTCTTGCCCTCGGTTTTTGCATTGGTCGCAGCTTCTTTCCGCTCAGGTGAGGCGGCGAACGTCTGGAAAGTTCAGCGCAATGACGCCTGTCCATTCGGCTGAACGGCCAGTGACGTCGCGTGTCACACCTCTAGACGGGTTACTTTCCTTTGGCCCGCAGGAGGAATCAGGATGACGACTTACAACTGGGATCTGATCGAGCGTCTGCTGCATGAAGTGCAGAATGGCGAGGGCAGCTTTGCCCCGCGCAAATACGCCGAGGAGGAAGCCGCTGATAAGGCCACGGCGGGCGAGTCCACCGGCAATCTGGATGCGCTGAAAAAGACCGCTGCGGATTACGAGGCGCTGTTGTTCAAGCGCGGGTTTATCGAGTCGCGGCCAGAGGACGAGGGTGGCAGTGGTGAGAACTTTGTTTTGACGCCGCGAGGTGCCCAATTGCTGGCCTTGATAGACAGCTCAATACCGGGCAACGCTCACCCACGTCAGGTGCTGGATGAGCAGGCGGATGCGCTGGAACCGGTGACGTTCGACGCTGTGGCGTCGAAGGCGGCGATTGCCTGAAGAGCATGTGGGAGCGGTCTTGCCCCCACGTTCTAGTCAGCGGCGGCTTTTAGACATTTGAGCGCCTTGAGATCGCTGCGCACGCCCTCGATTTTGTGCGTCAGCTTCTGGCGTTGTTGTACGCTGCTTTGCGCCATTAGATCCACGATCAGGCTGCGCGCTGCTGTTTCTGTCTGGGCATAGGCCTCCCGATATTCCGGGGTCCATAGGCCTTCTCGGTCCACCAACAATTGTTGCATTTTTTGCGCAAAGTCAGCGTCGTGGCGTTGTTGCACTGCGTCGATGAACTGCCCCTGCCAGCGGGCGCGGTTGTCGAGCCACTGCTGGTTCTGTTCACCCAGCTCTGCGGACCAGGCCGTCACGCGTTGCTGCTGGCTTGCGCTGAGCGGCCCGATCCACGTATCGAGGCGCTTGCTCATACGCTCGGCCCGCTCCTGGACCTGTTGCGGCAGGGGCGGTTTGAGGTATTCGTCCTGGCGCTTGCGCAGGTCTTTGGCCAAGGCGTCGTTCATGTCCTTGACCTGCTGGTCGTCCAGCCCGCGCAGCAAGTGGACGGCCGACGGGGTGATCGCGCGCGCGATCTCGTTAACCGCCTGTTTGGCTTCGCCGGTACGGCTCTGCAAGGCGCTGTCGCTGACCTGATGGTTGTCGACCATTTGTTGCAGGCGGTCTAACCAGTCCAGATAGCCCGGTAACTGCGTGGTGCAATGCCAGGCCAGGTGTTGCTGGAGTGTGTCGTTGAACCAGCGCTTCTGCACGGCGTTCATGGCCAGGTAGTCACTTAGGGTCCACGGGATGATCACGTCGAGATTGCGGTAGGCCAAACCCACGCGGTTGCAGCCGCCAAGCGCCAGGCTCGCGATCACGAATACCAGCAGAAATGTGAGCCGATGCAACATGGGCAGGTCCTTGCGCAGAGGGGGTTGATGCATGTGAACCCGCGCTGGGTGCGACAGTTCAGCCCATCAATAAAACGTCCGCGCGGCCTTCAGGGTCAACAGCCCATCGCATTGCGAATTGTGTCCGGAGTAGGCCGAGCAGTCGCCGCCATTGAGGCTGGAGTCGCTGTAGATCAGGTCAAGGTCAACGCCCATCCACGCCCTCGAGAATTGCACCGACCAGTCGCTGAAGCTGCGAATCGAGCCGCTATCCACCGACACCGGGCTACCCAGTTGGTGCGTCGTGTACTTCATGCTGACGCCGATGCCGAAAGGCTGCGTGCCGCCAAGGTCGGCGAATAGCGTGCTGTCCTGGCGGTCGGGGTCATTGCTGAAAGACGCGCCGAAGCGATTGCCCAGCAGGTTCAGGCCGCCGTAGAACTCCTGGCTGTCGAGGAGGCTGAGCGAGGGGTAGCTGTAGTGGATCAGTCCTACTTCGTAGCCCAGCGTCTGGTCGAAGGGGTGCTTGAAACCCATGTATGAGTCGACTTCGAGGTTGCTCGCCGAAGACAGGCCCATATTCGGCGAAAACTGGCCGAAATACAGGCCGCTGTTGTGGCTCAGGTCGAGGCCGCCGTGGAAGGCGTCGCTGCCCGGCGAGGTGGGCTTGACCAGGCCCTGGGCCATGCTGCGGCTGGGCGTGGTGCCCAATTTCAGATCGAAGTCGCCCAATTCGCGCTGGAAAATTTGCGCTTCGGCCAGTGGGCTCGCGGCGAGGGCGCTGAGCAGGAAAATAATCGGTTTGAGCATGCTTCACTCCATGAAAAGCGAGGAGCAGTAACGAAAGAAATCAGGCGGATGCCCGTGCTAGACGCGTGCAAGCATACCGGCGAATACCAGGTGCTGAGGCCCGTTCGTCGATTTTGTGGAGCAGGGGGTGAAGCAAGAGGGTGTTTCGGACTCTAGTCCTAGCGCCTTGCTGGCAAGACGCTTAGGGACCAGGTGTATTGCGCCGTCAGCTTACTTCTTGCCCAGGCTGATCTGCTTGGACGGGCCGAAAGTCTGGCCGCTCACGCCCTTGGCAATCTGCTGGATTTCGCCACCGGACTTGAGGAACGCAGCGATCTGGCTGTTGATCGACTCGCTGGTTTCGACGGCGGGAGCTGGCTTTGCTTTGCTATTGGATGCTTTTACGCGCATGGCGGCCACTAACCTGTAGAAAATTAACTTGGCCAGGCATCGTACAGGAAATGCTTGACAATTGCTTGGTAAATATCCCCTGGTATTTACAGTGATGGCTGAAACACGCAAAGTTTGTCGTCGAAATAAGCCCCTAACTTGCTGTTTTAACTCGAAACCACGCGGCCTGCCGGGTGCAGCAAGCGCTGCAAAATTCAGCCGACTGATCAGACGAGCGGGGCGCAGCCAGTAGAACGCCATGCAAGCCCGCGATTTTTCAAGCGCGCGCGCGTGCCGGGCACAACTCGGGTAGAATGCCGCCCACGCAATGAGGGTATTGGAAATGGCTTTAGTCGGGCGCTACAACAGCTTGCAAGTGGTTAAACACACTAACTTTGGTTTGTACCTGGATGGTGCGCAAGACGGTGAAATCCTCTTGCCTAATCGGTATATCCCCAAAGATATTCCCAGTGAAGATGAAGACTGGCTTAACGTATTCATTTACTTGGACAGCGATGACAAACTTATCGCCACCACTGAAAAACCCAAAGTTCAAGTCGGCGAATTCGCTAGTTTGAAAGTCGTCGAAGTCAACAGCATTGGTGTTTTCCTCGATTGGGGTTTGCCCAAGGATCTGTTGCTGCCGTATTCGGAAGAAAAACGTCAATTGACCGCTGGCGAATATTGCGTGGTGCATGTCTACCTCGACAAGCACACCAAGCGCATCACCGCGACCGCGCGTCTTGACCGCTACCTCGATAAGACGCCCGCCAACTACCAGGTGGGCCAGGAAGTCGACCTGCTGGTGGCCGAGGCCACGGACATGGGCTTCAAGGCGATCATCAACAACAAGCACTGGGGCCTGATCCACAAGAACGAAGTGTTCAAGTTCCTGCGCCCGGGCAAGGAAGAGAAAGGCTTTATCAAGGAAATCCGCGCCGACGGCAATATCAGCCTGAGCCTGCAACCGGTCGGTCAGGAAGCGGCCTCCAGCCTCAACTCGAAGATCCTCGCCAAGCTGCGTGAAAACAACGGCAGCTTGCCGGTCAGCGATAAAAGCGACCCGGCAGTGATCAGCAACTTGTTCGGCGTTAGCAAAGGCAACTTCAAGAAAGCCATTGGTGCGCTCTACAAGCAGGGCCAGATTGTGATTCACGCGGATCGTATTGAACTAAGCTAAGTGCGGTTTGCTCTTCTGTAGGAGCAAATCGCTCCTACAGAGGCTGTGCCGATGCCCCGCAAATCCTTGTTCGCTTACCTCGGCACCTTGCTCGCCTTTCTGGTGTTCGACGGCCTCTGGCTCGGTGTCCTCATGGGGCCGACCTACAAAACCCTGTTGGGCCCGCTGATGCTCGAGCAGCCGCGGCTGTTGCCTGCCATGCTGTTCTATCTGCTCTATGTCCTCGGTTGCGTGGTGTTGGTGATCTTGCCCAGCGGCACTTGGCTGCGCGCGGCGCGCCTGGGGGCTTTGTTCGGTCTGGTGGCCTACGGCACGTATGACCTGAGCAACTGGGCCACGCTGCAAGGTTGGTCGGCGGGGCTGGCGCTCATGGACATGGCCTGGGGCACGTTTCTCAGCGCTGTTTGTTGCACGGTTGGCCATCTGTGTGCGCAACGGGCGTGCAAGTGATTGTGTACAGAATTTAGGCGCGCACCGTTGCTGAGCCTAATACAACACCTTTGCCTTCTGCGGGCCGTTGTTCGGGATTCTGCTGGTGGACTTCTACGCCGGGTTTACCGGCTGCTTCCTGGGTGGGCTGTTTTTGCTGGTGCTCGCTCGACGCGAACAAGCTCGCGTGTCAACGCCGGTGATTGCTGGGTGACCGTCGTAGCGTGGCGCAGCAACACCGCGCCCGCCAATAACAGCCCGCAACCGGCAATCACCAGCGCCGGTTGCAGGCCGTCGCTCAGATGGCTGCTCACCGATGCGAGCAACGGGCCGCTCAGTTGGCCGATCGCGAAGCAGGCAGTCAGCACCCCGGTGCTGCGCTGATAGCCGTGCGGCGCCACCTCCCGCAAGCGCGCCATCACCAACTGCATACACGCCAGAAAAGGCCCGCCGCACAGCAACACGCCCAGCGCCAGACCCCAGCCGTTGCCCAGCAAGCAGGCAAACACGCCCGCCGCTTGCAGCCATAGGGTTGTCATCAGCCAGCGACGGGTTGTGTTCGCGGCCTTGCGGCGCAGGCTCGCCACGACCACACCGAGCGCAGCCGCCAGGCCAAAGCATGGCCAGAACAGGTCTGCCTGCCAGGCGCCCTTGAACTGCGCGCTGGCCATCTGTGACAGAAAGGTCGCCGGAATGATGTAGCCAAGGCCGAACAGAAAATAAATCCCGCCCAGGTGCGCGATGCTCGCATTGCTGTCCGCGCCGCTGATGGGCGCGTCAGTGAGGCTCGGTCGAGGCAGGAAAGGCAGGATCGCCAGCAGCATCAGCAGCGCCACCCCGCCGTAGACCAGCCACAGCGTCGCGGAGCTTTGCCCCAGCAGGTTCGAGCCTAGCGCCAGCAGGCCGGTCAATAGAATCCCCAGGCCCGGCCCGGCAAACACCAGGGCGCCCAAGCGTGGCTGCCCTGCGGCAATCGCCAGCGGTTGGCTGAGGCTGGTGATCATCACCAGTGCCCAGGCGCTGGCCACGCCGGTGCCGAAGCGCAACAGCAGGTGCGGCCAGAACCCATGGGCCCAGTACGACGCCAGGGTCAGCAGCACGCACAACCACAACCCGCCGTACAAACGGGCGCGCACATGCTGATGGCTGCGGGCAAAAATCGAATCCACCGCACCGACGAAGTAGCCCAGGTAGTTGGCGGCAGCGATTAGCCCGGCACCTGTCAGATCGATCTGTCCTTCGCTCAGCAAATGCGGCATTTGCGGGGTGAGGGCGAAGCGGCCAATGCCCATGGCCATCATCAAGGCGATAAAGCTGGCGAGGAGGCGAATCAAGGGGGACATGTTCAAGGTTTCCTGCGGGAAAGCGAATGATGTGCAGGCTAAGGTGGATTGATGTTCTGTAAAATTGAATAATAGTGATCAACTTGTTCAGTTTTGGAGAAAGGTATGGAGTTCAGTCAATTGCGCATTTTCCAGGCCGTGGCGGAAGAGGGCTCCATCACCCGCGCTGCCGAGCGCTTGCACCGCGTGCCGTCGAACCTGTCGACCCGGCTCAAGCAGATGGAGGAACAA
Source organism: Pseudomonas sp. D3 (assembly GCF_029320995.1). Classification (NCBI taxonomy): domain Bacteria; kingdom Pseudomonadati; phylum Pseudomonadota; class Gammaproteobacteria; order Pseudomonadales; family Pseudomonadaceae; genus Pseudomonas; species Pseudomonas sp. D3. The sequence continues at coordinate 4,859,607 of NZ_CP119772.1, read as the reverse complement.
CTGGGCGTCGAGTTATTCGTCCGTGAACGTCAACGCCTGCAGCTTTCCCCAGCGGGCAAAGTGTTGCTGGACTACAGCACCCGTCTGCTGGCGCTGCACGACGAAGCCCACGGTGCCGTGCAAGGCGGGCAACCGGCCGGCGACTTTGTGCTGGGCAGCATGTACAGCACCGCCGCGATTCACTTACCGAAACTGTTGGCGCGCTACCACAAGGCGTATCCGCTGGTGAATTTGCAGGTGCAGTCGGCGCCCAGCGGGGAGCTGCTGGAAGGCTTGATCACCGGGCGTCTTGACGCTGCGCTGGTCGACGGCCCGCTGACCCTCGCGACGCTGGACGGTGTGCCCCTGTGCGACGAAAAGCTGGTGCTGATTTGCGAAGCCGACCACCCACCGGTACACGGTCCCCAGGATGTGGCCGGCCGTGCGGTGTTCACCTTCCGACGCAGTTGTTCCTATCGCAGACGTTTGGAGACGTGGTTTTCCCACGAGCGCGTGGCCATGGGCCGCGCCATTGAGATCGAGTCTTACCAGGGCATGCTCGCCTGTGTGATCGCCGGTTCCGGCGTGGCCCTGATGTCCGAATCCATGCTCGACAGCCTGCCAGGCAAGGACAGCGTGTCCGTTCATCCCCTATCTGGGCCTTTTGCCACTGCGACCACCTGGCTGATGTGGCGAAAGGGTATGCTCGGCGCTAATCTCAACGCATGGATCGAACTGCAGCGCGAAGGCCAGGCAGAGTTGCCGCAAGACGCCCGTGCGATTGCCTGAACGTACCGTCGGCATTTGAATCAATTCAGTAATAGTTCGTTGTGGTTTCGTTGAAGCAATGCGTAGGAGTTAGGGCTACTATCTGTAGGAAGAGGCGAACGAATTCCCGCCGACCCGCACTACCCTCAAAGGGGGCAATCATGAAAGAGAAAATCCAAAACTGGCTCCACGACCTTGGCGTTGCGCTGGGTCTGATCGAGCCCCCGCTGCAGCCGGTGCCCATTCGCACGGATGATGAGCAGCGTCGTCCACGTCGGCGCTAAACCGCAGCCACTGGAATGCCGCAGAATTAATGTAGGTGCGGGCTTGTGTAGGAGCGAGCAAACCCGCCCCCACCCTGTCTTGTACGCCACGCAAAAAAAAACGGGTGCGACATCCGACGTCGCACCCGCTGAAGAAAACGTGATAGGCCAAGTGTTTGTTCAGGCCGCCCGAGCGGGCACCGTTTCAGGCCGGCGCGACAACAGGCTCACCCCGACAAAACTCACCAACGCCACCGCCAGGCTGTAGTAGATCGGCGTGTTCGCGTCCAAGCCATCCTTGAACATGAACACCAGCGCGGTCACAAAGCCCAGGGTCATGGACGTAATCGCCCCTGCGGTCGTCGCGCGCTTCCAGAAAATCGCCCCAATCAGCGGGATCAGCATGCCCCCCACCAACAGGTTGTAAGCCAGGGTCAGTGCGCTGATCACATCGTTCACCACCAGGGCGATGCCCAGTACCGCGATACCGGTCAGCATCGTGAACAGGCGGTTGATGTTCAGGCTCGACTGCTTGCCGCCGCGCAAACGTGGCAGCAGGTCCTCGGTCAATACGGTGGACGCCGCCAGCAAGCCGGCGCTGGCCGTCGACATCATCGCCGCCAACGCCGCCGCAATCACCAATCCACGAATCCCATCGGGCAGCGACATTTTGACGATCGCGGCAAACGCGTTGTTGACGTTATCCAGATCGGGGATCAGCACATGGGCCGCCATGCCGATCAACGCACAGGCCAGGCCGTAGAGAATGCAGTAGAAACCGGCGAAGGTGCCTGCGTACTGGGCGACTTTTTCGTCGCGAGCGGTGAACACCCGTTGCCAGATGTCCTGGCCGATCAGGATGCCGAAAAAGTAGATCATGAAGTAGGTGATGATCGTGTCCCAGCCGATCGCGGTGAAGCTGAAGCTCGACGCCGGCAGCTTGGTCACCAGTTCGTCCCAGCCGCCGACGCGGTACAGGCAGATCGGCAGCAGGATAAACATCAGGCCGACGGTCTTGATCACGAACTGCACGATGTCGGTCAGGGTCAGCGACCACATGCCGCCGATGGTCGAGTACACCACCACCACGCCACCGCCGAGCAGCACCGAAATCCAGAAGGGCAGGCCGAACAGCACCTGCAGCACGGTGCCGATGGCCAGGATCGAGGTCACGCCGATCATCAGCGCGTAGGCCAGCATGATCACCGCACTCGCCTGGCGGGCCATGGGGTTGTAGCGTTTTTCCAGGACCTGGGTGACGGTGAAGATTTTCAGCTTCAGCAGCGGCTTGGCCAGGAACAGGTTCAGCGCAATGATCCCCATGCCCAGCGCGGCGCACAGCCAGAAGCCGGAGATGCCGTGCACATATCCCAGGCGCACGGTGCCGACGGTGGACGCACCGCCCAATACCGTGGCGGCCATGGTGCCCATATACAGCGTCGGGCCGAGATTGCGCCCGGCGACCAGGTAGTCTTCGTGGGTCTTGGCGCGGCGCATGCCGTAATAGCCGAGCACGAGCATGCCGGCGGCGTAGATGAGTACGACGAATAAATCCAAAGCCATGACGGCGAGTCTCCGATTGTCTTTTTTATGGGAATCAGGCGGCCTGTTGCAGCGCCGGTTCAGCGCGCACGTCCGTGCGTTTGCTGCGCGGATCTGTCGGCCCATATACGCAAGCCGGTTCCGGGAACACGCGAAGCAAGGTCAGGTACACCACCGAGGCCAGCCCCAGTGTCACCGGCAGGCTGATATCGATGCCCTGGGCGAGGTTGCCCAGTGGCCCGACAAACTGCCCCGGCAGGTTGACGAAGCACAGCCCCACCAGCGCGCTCGGAATCCAGGCGCCCAGGCCGCGCCAGTTCCAGCCGTGGCTGAACCAGTAGCGCCCGCCGCGTTCGCCGCGGGTAAACACCTGCAGATCGTCCGGGCAGTAGAAGCCGCGGCGCACGATCAGGCCGATGATCATCATCACCATCCATGGGGTGGTGCAGGTGATGATCAGCACCGCGAAGGTCGACACGCTTTGCACCAGGTTGGCGGCGAAACGTCCGATGAAGATGAAGGCAATCGACATCACCCCGATCAGCAACGTGGCCTTGACCCGCGACAGCAGGCGCGGGAACACGCTGGACATGTCCAACCCCGTGCCATACAGCGACGTGGTGCCGGTGGACATGCCGCCGATCACCGCGATCAGGCACACCGGCAGGAAAAACCAGCTCGGCGCCACCGCCAGCAAACCGCCGACGTAGTTGTTGGCCGCGATGTAGTCCGGCGCCCTGACCGCGACGATGGTCGCAGTGGCCAGGCCAAACAAGAACGGGATCAAGGTGGCGATCTGTGCTGCGACCACCGCCAGCATGATGCGCATTTTCGGCGTTTCACGCGGGATGTAGCGCGACCAGTCACCGAGGAACGCGCCGAAGGAGATCGGGTTGCTCATGGCCACCAGCGCCGCGCCGATAAACGCGGCCCAGAAGCCGCTCTGGCCGAGGGCGACGGTGCCGGCGAAGTGGCTGTCGAAGGTCGGCGCGAACGCGAAGATCCCCAGCAGAAACAGCAGGCTCGCCGCCCATACCGCAATACGGTTGACCCACAGCATGAAGCGAAAGCCATAAATGCACACCGTCAGCACCAGAATGGCAAACACGCCGTAGGCCAGGCCCAGGGTCAGGTCGGTTTCCGGCAGGCCGATCAGGCGTTTCGCACCGCCTACCAGCGCATCCCCTGAACTCCACACCGACAGTGAGAAGAAGGCAATCGCCGTCAGCAATGACAGAAACGAGCCGATAATCCGCCCGTGTACACCGAAGTGCGCCCCGGACGACACGGCATTGTTGGTGCCATTGATCGGCCCGAACAGGCCCATGGGCGCCAGAATCAGCGCACCCACCAGCACGCCCAGCACAATCGCCCAGACACCGGCCTGGAACGACAGGCCGAAGAGCACCGGGAAGGCGCCCAGCACAGCCGTGGCAAAGGTGTTGGCACCGCCGAAGATCAGGCGAAACAGATCCTTGGGCCCGGCGGTACGTTCGTGGTCCGGGATCTGTTCGACCCCGTTGGTTTCTATCTTACGAATACTGTTTTCGTTGTTTTTATTATTCATGATCAGCTCCGATCACATTGGCTAAGGGGGCGGCAGCCCTTCCGGCATAGCGGACAATTGTTCGTGACAGGCCAGCCACAGGCCTTGTTTTTGTTGTACGTCTAACCCTAGTCGTGTGAAGACAATGGTCTCGCGTTCCTGGCTATTGAATTGCTCCCCGTTCATGCGCAGCTCGGTGGCCACGTCATGCATAAAAATCGCCACATCACCCTGCAGGCTGACAACGGCGTTGCTCGAGATGCAGGACAGCACCTCGAACCCCTCGTCCCGGCGCCAGCTGTCCCACAACGCCTGGTAGGCATCGCGACTGAGCAGCGGCTGGGGCAGGGTGTAGAACACAAAGCTGGCGTCGGCGGTGAACGCGCCGAAGTAGGCCGCGCGATCATTGCGCGCAAAGGCCGAGACCAAATCGGCGGCGGCCTGCAATACCTCGCGCGCGCTCATCAGCGGTGCACCACGCCGGGCAGTACGCAGAGCATCTCGTACAGTAGGTTGGCGCCCAGCAGCGAGGTGTTGCCGCTGGTGTCGTAAGGCGGCGAAACTTCTACCAGGTCGCAACCAATCAGGTCGAGGCCTTGGCAGCCACGGATGATTTCGATCGCCTGGATGGTGGTCAGGCCGCCGATTTCCGGCGTGCCGGTGCCCGGTGCCCAGGCCGGGTCGATACCGTCGATGTCGAAGCTCAAGTACACCGGGCCGCCGCCGACTTTTTCGCGCACTTCGGCCATCAACGGCGCGAGGGAGTGGTGCCAGCATTCTTCAGCCTGCACCACGCGAAAGCCCTGCTTGCGGCTCCAGTTGAAGTCTTCGGCGGTATAGCCCTGGGCGCGCAGGCCGATCTGCACCACGCGGTCGCAATCGAGCAAGCCTTCTTCCACCGCGCGGCGGAAGGTGGTGCCGTGGGCGATCTTCTCGCCGAACATATGGTCGTTGACGTCGGCATGGGCATCGATGTGTACCAGCCCGACCTTGCCGTGTTTCTTGTGGATCGCCCGCAGGATCGGCAGGGTGATGGTGTGGTCGCCGCCCAGGGTCATGGGGATCACGTTGTGCTCGAGGATCTCGTCGTAGGCTTCTTCAATGATGCGCACGGCGTCGAGCAGGTTGAAGGTGTTGATTGCCACGTCGCCGATGTCGGCCACCGACAGCGAGTCGAACGGTGCGGCACCGGTGGCCATGTTGTACGGGCGGATCATCACCGATTCGGCGCGGATTTCCCGGGGCCCGAAGCGGGTGCCGGCGCGCAGCGAGGTGCCGATGTCCAGTGGCACGCCGATAAAGGCCGCGTCCAGGCCCTTGGCCGATTGCAAATGGGGAAGACGCATCATGGTGGCGATGCCGGCGAAGCGCGGCATTTCGTTGCCGCCCAGTGGTTGGTGGAAAATCTTGTCCACGGGATTGCCTCATCGTTGTTGTGTTTATAAGGGGCCGATTCTGCGAAAAGCCTGGGGCGGGAAGAATCGGCAGGGGTAAATACTTAGTTCAGATTTTTCTAAACTAATGCCGGCAGGTAGACTGCTGCGATCACCTCCCCGGAGCCGACCATGGCCAACGCCTTGCCCGACCTGAAACTCCTGCGCATCTTTGTCAGCATCGTGCGCCACCAGGGGTTCGCCAATGCGCAGCACGAACTCAACCTCTCGACCTCGGCGATCAGCACCTATATGAGCCAGCTCGAATCGGCGTTGGGCCTGGTGCTGTGCCATCGCGGCCGGGGCGGGTTCAGCCTGACCAGCAAGGGCGAGCTGTTCCATCAGGAAACCCTGCGGCTACTGGGCGAGCTCGAAGGCTTCGAGCAATACGCCGCCGCGCTCAAAGGCGAACTGCGTGGCACGCTTAAGCTTGGCGTGCTCGACTCCACCGTCAGCGACAAGGCCCTGCCGTTCGCCGAAGTGATCGGCGCCTACAGCCTGGAACACCCGGCGGTGCATTTGCATTTGTCGGTGATGAGTCCTTACGAACTGCAATTGGGCGTGCAGGACAACCGCTTGGACCTGGCCATCGGCGCGTTTTCCAATCGCATGAGCGGGCTGATCTATATGCCGCTGTACCGCGAGCAGCACTGGTTGTATTGCAGCACCCGGCACCCGCTGTTCAATGAGCGGCGCATCCCTGAACAGGTGATCACCCAACAACGCATGGTCGGGCGCGGCTACTGGAGCCAGGCGGAGCTGGCACGCCATGGCTTCAAGCACAGCGCCGCCACCGTGGAAAGTATGGAGGCGCAACTGATCCTGGTGCTGTCCGGCGCCTACATCGGCTACCTGCCCGAGCACTACGCCCAGGCGTGGGCCGACAAGGGCGACCTGCGGGTGCTGCTGCCGGCGACCTTCGGCTACCAGGCGCCGTTCTCGATGATCATGCGCCGTGGCCGTAGCCGTGAACCGCTGATCCAGACCTTTCGCGACTTGCTCAAAACCCAGCTCAACCAGGCCTGAAAAACCATGTCCAGACCCCACTGCTCCCGTTGCCTGCGGCCTACCAGCCATTGCCTGTGCGCGCTGATCCCCAGCCTCGACAGCCGCACCCGCGTGTTACTGCTGCAGCACCCGAGCGAGGTCAACCATGCGCTCAATACCGCGCGGCTGGCGGCGTTGGGCTTGAAAAATGCGCAGTTGGTGGTGGGCGAGGTATTCGATGATCTGCCGAGTTTGTTGAACCCGCCTGGTTATCAGGCGCGCCTGTTGTTTCCCGCTGACGATGCCCGGCCGCTGCAGGCTTATGGACAGAGTGACGAGCCGTTGTTGCTGGTGGTCCCCGACGGCACATGGCGCAAGGCGCGCAAGTTGTTGCACCTCAACCCGCTGCTGGCGGCGCTGCCCAGGGTGACGCTGGTCGAGGCGGCCGTCTCGCGCTACCGGCTGCGCAAGGCGCCGGGCCCCGGTGCGTTGTCGACGGTAGAGGCGATTGTGCAGGCGTTGCAGGTGTTGGAGGCGCCGACATCGTTTGCCGCGCTGCTCAAGCCGTTTGAGGCGCTGATTGACGGGCAGATCGCGGCGATGGGGGAAGAGGTTTTTCAGAGAAATCATGGCGATGGGTATTTGGGCTAGTCCATTTATCGAGGCGCGTCCATCGGGGGCAAGCCCCCTCCCACAGGGGGTTGTGGGGTACACACTATTTTTGGTGAGCACAGGGCAAATGTGGGAGGGGGCTTGCCCCCGATGGGCGCGCCACTTCACTCGCTTATTCCTATAAGCCATAAGCACCGCACTTTGCGTGATATGGCGCGCCAGGCTTTCCCGGTATGATGTTCGTCCCCGCAGTCTGGATTGCGAATACGCCATGACCTTGCAGTACCCTACAATCGCCGATTGCGTCGGCAACACGCCCCTGGTCCGCTTGCAACGCATGGCGGGTGAAACCAGCAATACCCTGTTGCTCAAGCTCGAAGGGAACAACCCGGCCGGTTCCGTCAAGGACCGTCCGGCGCTGTCGATGATCACGCGCGCCGAGCTGCGCGGGCAGATCAAACCCGGCGACACCCTGATCGAAGCCACCTCCGGTAACACCGGGATCGCCCTGGCCATGGCTGCGGCGATCAAGGGTTACAAGATGGTGCTGATCATGCCCGACAACGGCAGCGCCGAGCGTAAGGCTGCGATGACCGCCTACGGTGCCGAATTGGTCCTGGTCACCCAGGAAGAAGGCATGGAAGGCGCCCGCGACCTCGCCGAGCGCATGGCCGCCGAAGGCCGTGGCCAGGTGCTGGACCAGTTCGCCAACGGCGACAACCCCGAGGCGCACTACACCACCACCGGCCCGGAAATCTGGCGCCAGACCCAGGGCACGATTACCCATTTCGTCAGCTCCATGGGCACCACCGGCACCATCATGGGCAACTCGCGCTACCTGAAAGAGCAGAACCCGGCGATCCAGATCGTCGGCCTGCAACCGATGGAAGGCGCGTCGATCCCCGGCATTCGTCGCTGGCCCGAAGAGTATTTGCCGAAGATCTACAACGCCTCGCGCGTGGATCGCATCATCGACATGGCCCAGCGTGAAGCCGAAGACACCACGCGCCGCCTGGCCCGTGAAGAAGGCATCTTCTGCGGCGTGTCCGCTGGCGGCGCCGTGGCCGGCATGTTGCGATTGTCCAAGGAGGTGGAAAACGCGGTGATCGTCGCGATCATCTGTGACCGTGGCGACCGTTACTTGTCGACCGGCATTTTCGACGAACCCAACTGATGGCCAAGCACGAGAGAGGCCTGCGCTTCCAACCGACGGGCGGCAGCCGTGCCCCACAGATCCCCGTGGGCAAAAAGCAACGCCTGACCATCGAGCGCCTGGCCAATGATGGCCGTGGCATCGTGTTCTTTGAAGGCCGCACGTGGTTCGTCAACGGTGCGCTGGCCGGCGAAGAGGTCGAAGCGCGGGTGTTGGGCGCCCACGGCAAAGTGGTCCAGGCGCGCACCGAGCGGGTGTTCAAGGCCAGCGAGCTGCGCCGCCCGGCACCGTGCGCGCACTTCGGCCGTTGCGGCGGTTGCAGCGTGCAGCACCTGCCCCATGCTGAACAACTTGCCCTGAAACAGCGCATGCTCGCCGAGCAGCTGTCGCGTGTGGCGGGGGTCGAGCCGCAAGAGTGGGCCGCGCCGTTGAGCGGGCCCGAGCTGGGCTATCGGCGTCGCGCCCGTGTGGCCGTGCGCTGGGATGCCAAGGCCAAGAAACTGGAAGTCGGTTTCCGCGCCGTGGCCAGCCAGGACATCGTCGCCATCGACGATTGCCCGGTGCTGGTACAGGCCTTGCAACCGATCATGCAGCGTTTGCCCGGTATGCTGCGCCGCCTAAGCAAACCTCAGGCTTTGGGGCATGTGGAGTTGTTCAGCGGGTCGTCCATCGCCGTATTGTTGCGGCATATGGCGCCGTTGTCGGACGCCGACCTGCTGATCCTCAACGAATTTTGCGCTTTCCATGAGGCCCAGTTGTGGCTGCATGGCGAGGGCCAGCCCGAACCGGTCGAGCCTGACCAGGCCCTTGGCTATCGGTTGGAACAATGGGATCTGGAACTGGCGTATCGACCGGGCGATTTTGTTCAGGTCAACGCCGGGGTCAACGCGGCGATGGTGGCCCAGGCGCTTGAATGGCTGGCGCCGCAAGCCGATGAGCGGGTGCTGGACCTGTTTTGCGGCCTGGGTAACTTCGCGCTGCCACTTGCTCGCCAGGTGCGCGAAGTGGTGGCGGTGGAAGGTGTACAGGCGATGGTCGAGCGCGCGGCGCTCAATGCCATCAGCAATAATTTGCATAATGTGCAGTTTTTTCAGGCCGATTTAACCCAGTCGCTGACTGACGCGGACTGGGCCAAACAGGGCTTTTCTGCGGTACTCTTGGACCCACCCCGCGATGGTGCCCTGGAGGCTGTGCGCAAGCTCGCCACTCTGGGAGCCAAGCGCCTGGTGTACGTGTCCTGCAACCCGGCCACGCTGGCGCGGGACACGGTTGAGCTGGTCAAGCAGGGCTACCGGCTAAAACGTGCCGGGATTCTCGACATGTTTCCGCAAACCGCGCATGTCGAGGCGATGGCGTTATTTGAAGCGGGCTAGGACGCCCGTTTAATCCGACTGGCCTGCATTCTCCTGGGCCGTGATCTGCCTGGGAGTGTGTGAGCTTTAGTGATAAAGCAGGTCAGCGATGATTTTTGGCGCATCAAAGGTGCGTCGTAGGGAAGGTAAGCAAGATGGTACAGGTGAGAGCACACCAGCCGATCAACACCGACGGCAGTATCAATCTCGAGGCATGGCTGGATCATGCCGTCAGTGTCGACCCGGCACTGGACCGTGAAGCCTTGAAAGCAGCCTGCGAGTTCGCTCGTGAGTCTGAACAGCAAGACAATGCGGCCAAGAACCTGTGGGCGGAGGGCACTTCAAGCTTTCGTACCGGGTTGGAAATCGCTGAGATCCTCGCGGATCTCAAGCTGGACCAGGATTCGCTGATCGCCGCCGTGCTCTATCGCGGCGTGCGGGAAGGGCATATTGCCTTGCCGCTGGTCAGCCAGCGTTTTGGCACGCTGGTGGCCAAGTTGATCGACGGCGTGCTGCGCATGGCCGCCATCAGCGCCAGCCTCAGCCCACGCCAGTCCATGGTGCTGGGCACCCAGGGCCAGGTGGAAAACCTGCGCAAGATGCTGGTGGCGATGGTCGACGACGTGCGCGTCGCCTTGATCAAGCTGGCCGAACGCACCTGCGCGATCCGTGCGGTGAAGACCGCCGACGACGAAAAGCGCAACCGCGTCGCCCGCGAGGTCTTCGACATCTACGCGCCCCTGGCGCATCGCCTGGGTATCGGCCATATCAAGTGGGAACTGGAGGACTTGTCCTTCCGCTACCTCGAACCCGACCAATACAAACAGATTGCCACGCTGCTGCATGAGCGCCGGCTCGACCGTGAGCGTTTCATCACCGACGTGATGGGCCAGTTGCGTGCCGAGCTGCAGGCCACCGGCGTCGACGCCGACATCAGCGGCCGCGCCAAGCACATCTATTCGATCTGGCGCAAAATGCAGCGCAAAGGCCTGGAGTTCAGCCAGATCTACGACGTGCGCGCCGTGCGGGTGCTGGTGCCGGAAGTGCGCGACTGCTACACCGCGCTCGGTATCGTTCACACCCTGTGGCGGCACATCCCCAAGGAATTCGACGACTACATCGCCAACCCCAAGGAAAACGGCTATCGCTCGCTGCACACAGCGGTGATCGGCCCCGAGGGCAAGGTGTTGGAAGTGCAGATCCGCACCCACTCCATGCACGAAGAGGCGGAGTTGGGGGTGTGTGCGCACTGGCGCTACAAGGGCACCGACGTCAAGGCCGGGTCCAACCAGTACGAAGAGAAAATCTCCTGGCTGCGCCAAGTGCTGGAATGGCACGAAGAACTCGGCGACATCGGCGGCCTGGCCGAACAACTGCGGGTGGATATCGAACCGGACCGGGTCTACATCTTCACCCCCGACGGCCACGCTATCGACTTGCCCAAGGGCGCCACACCGCTGGACTTTGCCTACCGCGTCCACACCGAAATCGGCCACAACTGCCGGGGCGCCAAGATCAACGGGCGCATCGTGCCGCTCAACTACAGCCTGCAGACCGGTGAACAGGTCGAGATCATCACCAGCAAGCACGGCACGCCGAGCCGCGACTGGCTGAACCCGAACCTGGGCTACATCACCACGTCGCGGGCGCGGGCGAAGATCGTCCACTGGTTCAAGCTGCAGGCGCGCGATCAGAACGTCGCCGCCGGCAAAACCCTGCTCGAACGCGAACTGGCGCGCCTGGGCCTGCCCCAGGTGGATTTCGACAAGCTGGCTGAAAAAGCCAACATGAAGATCGCCGAAGACATGTTTGCCGCTCTCGGTGCCGGCGACCTGCGCCTGGCGCAACTGGTCAACCTGGCCCAGCAACTGGTGGAGCCGGAGCGGGGCAACGAACAGCTGGAACTGATCCCGCGCAAAGCCACCGGCTACAAGCCTGGCAAGCGTGGCGATATCCAGATCCAGGGCGTCGGCAACCTGATGACGCAAATTGCCGGTTGCTGCCAGCCTCTGCCGGGCGACGCCATTGTCGGCTACATCACCCAGGGCCGTGGCGTGAGCATTCACCGCCAGGACTGCGCCTCGGTGCTGCAGTTGGGCGGGCGCGAGCCGGAGCGGATCATCCAGGTCAGTTGGGGGCCGGTGCCGGTGCTCACCTATCCGGTGGACATCATCATCCGTGCCTACGACCGTTCCGGCCTGCTGCGTGACGTGTCGCAAGTGCTGCTCAATGAGCGGATCAACGTGCTGGCCGTCAATACCCGCTCGAACAAGGAGGACAACACCGCTTTGATGTCCCTGACCATCGAGATTCCGGGGCTGGACGCGTTGGGGCGGTTGCTGGGGCGGATTTCCCAGTTGCCGAACATCATCGAAACCCGGCGCAACCGCACCCCATGAGCATCTGGATGAACACAGTCTGAAAGGCGGGAGGGGCTTGTCCCCGAAAGCGGAGTGTCAGGTACCAGATTCTTGGTTGACCCACCGCAATCGGGGGCAAGCCGCCTCCCACATTTGATCGGCTGTGTTCATACCTGATCGGAAATAGAATGATGTATTCACTTGAAGATCTGCTGCACCTGATGAGCCGCCTGCGCGATCCGAAGTACGGGTGCCCGTGGGACATCAAACAAACCTACGCGAGCATCGTCCCGCACACCCTGGAAGAGGCCTACGAAGTCGCCGACGCCATCGAGCGCGGCGACTTCGATCACCTGCAAGGCGAACTGGGCGACCTGCTGTTCCAAGTGGTGTATTACAGCCAACTGGCGCGCGAAGAAGGGCGCTTCGAGTTTACCGGAGTGATCGACAGCATCACCCGCAAGCTGATTCGACGTCATCCCCATGTATTCCCCACCGGCGATCTGTACGCGCCGCTGGATGTCGCGCAACTGAGCGAGGAGCAGGTCAAGGCGCGCTGGGAGCAGATCAAGGCCGAGGAGCGTGCAGAAAAGTCCGACGCTCCTGAGCAACTTTCCCTACTCGACGATGTGCCCACCGCTTTACCGTCCCTGTCCCGTGCCGCCAAATTGCAAAAGCGCGCCAGCCAGGTCGGTTTCGACTGGCCCGCTGCTTTGCCGGTGGTGGATAACGTCCGCGAAGAGCTGGATGAAGTGCTCGAAGCCATGGCCGATAACGATGCAGTGGCCATCGCCGATGAAGTCGGTGACCTGCTGTTTGCCGCGGTCAACTTGGCCCGGCACCTCAAGGTCGACCCGGAAACTGCCTTGCGCGGTGCCAATGCCAAGTTCGAGCGACGTTTCCGATTTATCGAACAGGCATTGCGCGATACGCGCCAATCCATGGAAGATTGCACCCTCGAAGAGTTGGACGCCCTGTGGGGCGAAGCCAAACGCCAGGAAAAGAATGTGTCCAGCTGCGGTTGAGCAGTTGCCTAAGTGAGTAAGCACCATGAGCCTTTCCCTTCGCGACCAGTTGCTCAAAGCAGGTCTGGTCAACCAAAAGCAGGCCAAGCAGGTCGGCAAAGACAAACAGAAACAGCAACGTCTGGTCCACAAGGGCCAGGCTGAGGCCGATGACACCCAGGCACGCCTGGCCCAGGAAGCGATGGCCGAGAAGGTCAAGCGCGACCAGGAGCTGAACCGCCAGCAGCAGGAAAAGGCCGAGGCCAAGGCCCGCACGGCCCAAGTCAAGCAACTGATCGAGACCTCGCGCCTGCCCAAGCTGACCACCGAGGACTACTACAACTTCGTGGATGACAAGAAGGTCAAGCGTCTGTCGGTCAACACGCTGATGCGTAACAAGCTGAGCAACGGCTCCCTGGCGATCGTGCATCACGCTGGCAGTTACGAGGTGATCCCGCGCGAAGCGGCACTGAAGATCCAGGAGCGCGCGCCGGAGCGTATCGTCCAGCTCAATATCCTGACGGAAAGCCAGGTACCGGATGAGGATGATCCATACGCCGCCTACCAGATCCCGGATGATCTGATGTGGTGAGGCTGTAGAGGCAACAAAACCCGCTCAAAGGCGGGTTTTTGTTTTCAGGCAGCCAAGCTGCGTGGGCCTGGCGCCTGTCTTACAAATATTCAGACGCTTTGTGCCTGGCGTTTCATCTCAAGGCTTTCGAGCTCGTTCTTATAATTATGAGCGTCGCTCTCGTTATGAAACATGCCGACCAGCAGGTCTTGTTGGTGTACATCCCAGATGTGAATCCCATGGCCCAATGCTTCGTGGGACATATGTTCGTCGTCGCGTTCAGTTACTTTTACAGTCATCTGCTTGCTCCAATCTCTGGTTGATCTGCGGCAAGTCGTCGCAGGCGTTTGTTATATGTTTTGTTAGCTTGCTACGTAAACTGATTTTTCCTGCAACAGTTCTTTGCAGTAATCGCAACAATCCAGCAGGCCGCGTAAACCGCGACATTGCGCCGCAGGCTGCTGAGTTTTATGACAAAAGTTTCATCTTGGCGTAAGGCTTTAATATTGGATTGGCGTTGTTCGCGATGGCGATAGTGGCCTTGCCTAAAAAATCCCAGGCGAAAAAAAGCCCCGCATTGCGCGAGGCTCTTTTCAACTCATCAGCGCTATCAGCTACCTTTGACAGACTGACCGTCAACCGTACCGTCTAGCAGCATGATGTTGTATTCCTTGCCGTCGGTTTCCACCTGACGCAGAGCAACCAGGATGCCGCCCCAGTCCTTGGCAAACCACATCTGGGTGATACGCTTGCTTTGGGTTGGGTCACGCACGCGCTCGACCTTGATCGCGTCGATGGAGCCGGCTTTGGTCTGGACCTTTTCCGGGCCGATCACGCGGAAGTCGTAGGTGTCGACGTCGGTGCCTTCAACCACGTTGTAGCTCATGCTCTTCTTGCCTGCCGCGACATCGCGCTGCAGCGCCAACTGGTAGGTCGACTTGTCGAGCATGCCGCTTTGCAGGGCGACGTTGACCGGATCTTTGTTTTCAAAGCCGGTGACTTTCTTGGCCGTCTGGTCGAAGTCCAGGTTGATCTTCTTCGCCTTGCCCAGGCCGCCGCGTTCGAAGGTGTAGCTCTTCGGTTGCAGGGCGTCCTTGTCGAAGTGGATCACGCTGGTTTCGGTGAGGCTGGCGATCATCATGGACGCCTTGAAGTTCAAGGTCCAAGTGCCGTCGCCATTGTGGGTCAGGCTGCGTTCGGCCGAGCCGCTCATGGGCAACTGTTTCCAGTCGGCGGTATAGCTGGCGGAGAAAGGATGTAAATCTGCTGCTTGCACCGCAGGCAAGGCGAACAGCGCAAAAGCGAAGAGCAAGGCGCGACGCATAAAATCTCCTAGGTTCGAATCAAGTGGCCGCTGGCCGCGAGTAACTGACCGTCCAATAATGCACCCTGTTCACCAAGAATCAACCGCCCCTCGGCAAACCAGCGAACAGCCAGCGGGTAAATCCTGTGTTCCTGGGTATGAACCCGTTGCGCAAGCGTCTGCGCCGAGTCGTCAGACTCTACCGGAACCACTGCCTGTACGACCAGAGGCCCGCCATCGAGTTCCTCCGTAACAAAATGCACACTGCAGCCATGCTCGCTGTCGCCCGCGTCGAGGGCGCGCTGATGGGTGTGCATGCCTTTGTACTTGGGCAGCAGGGAAGGGTGGATATTCAGCAGCCGTCCTGCGTAGTGCCGCACGAAATCTGCGCTGAGGATGCGCATGAAGCCGGCCAGTACCACGAGTTTGGGGTTAAAGGTGTCGATCAGTTCGATCAAGGCGCTGTCGAAGGCCTCGCGACCTTCGAAAGCCTTGTGATCCAGGGTGCGCGTGGCAATGCCCGCGTCCCTGGCGCGTTGCAGGCCATAGGCGTCGCTGCGGTTGGAGATCACCGCAGCGATGCGCGCCGGGCTGTCGCCGGTGCGCGTGCTGTCGATCAGGGCCTGCAAATTACTGCCGGTGCCGGAGAGCAGCACTACGACATCACAGGTTGCAGGCATCAGTGCGCCTTAAGGTTCTTCAGTTCAACCTGAGCCGCGCCTTCAGCAGCAGCGGCGATCTGGCCGATGACCCAAGGCTGCTCGCCGGCTTCGCGCAGTACGTTCAGCGCGGTTTCCACGTGCTCTTGCGCCACGCAGATCACCATGCCCACGCCGCAGTTCAGTACGCGGTGCATTTCGGTTTCGTTGACGTTGCCTTTCTCTTGCAGCCAATCGAATACCGCAGGACGCTGCCAACTGGCCACGTCGACAATCGCCTGGGCGCCTTTTGGCAGGACGCGCGGGATGTTGTCCAGCAGGCCGCCGCCGGTGATGTGGGCCATGGCTTTGACCGCGCCCGTGTCCTTGATCAGCTTGAGCAGTGGCTTGACGTAGATGCGCGTCGGGGCCATCAGCAGGTCGGTCAGTGGCTTGCCGTCGAGCTGGATGTTTTCGATGTCGGCGCCGGACACTTCGATGATCTTGCGGATCAGCGAGTAACCGTTGGAGTGCGGGCCGGACGATGGCAGGGCAAGCAGGGCGTCGCCGGCAGCGACTTTGGAGCCGTCGATGATCTCGGCTTTTTCTACCACGCCGACGCAGAAACCGGCCAGGTCGTAGTCTTCGCCTTCGTACATGCCCGGCATTTCAGCGGTTTCGCCGCCGACCAGGGAGCAACCCGACAATTCACAGCCGGCGCCGATACCGGTGACCACCTGGGTGGCGGTCTCGACGTTGAGCTTGCCGGTGGCGTAGTAGTCAAGGAAGAACAACGGCTCTGCGCCGCACACCACCAGGTCGTTGACGCACATGGCGACCAGGTCGATGCCGATGCTGTCGTGTTTGTTCAGGTTCAGTGCCAGGCGCAGCTTGGTGCCCACGCCGTCGGTGCCGGAGACCAGCACCGGCTGTTTGTAGCCGGCCGGGATTTCGCAGAGGGCGCCAAAACCGCCCAGGCCGCCCATGACTTCGGGGCGCGCAGTGCGCTTGGCGACGCTCTTGATGCGTTCGACCAATGCTTCACCGGCGTCGATGTCTACACCGGCGTCCTTGTAGCTCAGGGAGGGTTGCTTGCTCATGATCCAGGCCTTTAGGGGGGATTCAGGGGTAACGACCGAGTGGGCAAGGGCTCTTGTGAAAAAGGCCCAGCCGCTGACGGTCTGCGAAGGCGCGCGATTTTATCAGGCTTGAGGGGCAGCGGCCATCCTCGGGCCGACGGGCAGGGCCATATAGGTTAAAAAGCCGGTTAAAAAAATGCTAATCGGCTCTGCTTCGGTGCGTATTAAGGTATAGCCTTGAAGCCGCTATCGTTATGACAGTAGGAAAACTTACCGAGACTCCGTGAATGTTTTGCCGGTCGCTGTGGTCACAGCCTTGGCAAACCGAGATCACGCGGTCTGTTCCAGCCGCTAATTTTGTCGTTCGGGAATCTTCCATGCGTCTGTGTAATGTCTTTTTTGTAGGCTGCTTGTCGTTGGTCAGCCTGGCGAGTCATGCCGAAACCCTCAATGGTCTTTATCAAGTACTCGAACCGGTCAGCAGCCAGTCCCCGCAAGAACGCGACCAGGCGACCCAGCGCGCCGTTCAAACCCTGGTGCTCCGCCTGACTGGCGACGCCAAGGCCGTCGATGGCCCGGGCCTGGCGGCGGTTCGCAAGGACCCGCAACAAATCATCAGCCAATACGGCTACGACGCCGGCCCGCCGGAAAGCCTGCAAGTGGATTTCGATCCGGTCAGCACCGATCGCGCGTTGCGTGGCGCGGGCTTGTCGATCTGGGGCAGCAATCGGCCGTCGATCCTCGGTTGGTGGCTGAACGACTCGACCGACGGCAGCAGCCTGGTGGGTGATGGCCAGGCCATCGCCCAGGCGTTGCGGCGCGCGGCGCAACACCGCGGCTTGCCGCTGCGCCTGCCGTTGGGGGATCTGGATGAGCAGGTGGTTGCCACCGCGCCGAATCTGGAAAGCGCGGACGCCACGCCGTTGCGTGCGGCCTCGGAACGCTACGGCGCCGATGCGATGCTCGCGGTGCATGCGCGCCAGGAAGGCAGCCAATGGCAGGCCAAATGGCGCCTGTGGCTGGGCGACAAGAGCGAGCAGGGCACTGCGCAAGGGGCCGACACCGCCGCCGTGGCCGATGCCGTGATGCTGGCCGTCAGCCAAAAACTGGCGCCGCGCTTTGCTGTCAAGCCGGGTGTGAGCACCGAGCAATTGCTGGAAGTGCAGGGGATGACCCTGGAACGCTACGCCGCGCTGGGCCACTTGCTTGAGCCGTTTGGCGGCCAGCCGCAGCGCGTGGATGGCAATCGTATTGTGTATCGCGTCAATGGCAGCGCCGATCAGTTGCGGACTCAGTTGAGTCTGGCCAGGTTGCAGGAGATTCCCGCAGGTGAGGCGCCGGCTCAGCAACCGCCGGTGGACGCTACACAGCCGGCCGCCGCCCCTGAGCCGCAGGCGCAACTGCGTTTTCGTTGGTGAATGTTCTTCCTTCTCTATATAGAAGGGGAAAGTAAATAAAAGATGGAGTGGTTTATGGCGGATACGCGTCGTTGGGTTTGGCTTGGCGGAATCGCCCTGCTGTGCATTTTTGTGTTGTTGCTGCATTCGATCCTGACGCCGTTCCTGATAGCGCTGTTGCTCGCCTATCTGTTTGATCCCGTGGTGGATCGCCTGGAGAAAGCCGGCCTGTCACGGACCTTGGGCGTGGTCACTGTGTTTGCGCTGTTTACGCTGATCATCACGGCGCTGGTGCTGGTGCTGGTGCCGATGCTGGCCAAGCAATTGTTCCGTCTGTATGAGCTGGCGCCGCAAATGCTCGACTGGCTGCAGCATACGGCGATGCCGTGGACCCAGGCTAAGCTGGGGCTGGCGGATGGCTTCTGGAAGTTCGACAAGGTCAAGGCCGCGATCAGCGATCATATGGGCCAGACCAGCGATATTGTCGGCGTGGTTCTCAGTCAGGCGACGGCATCCAGCCTGGCGCTGATTGGCTGGCTGACTAACCTGGTGTTGATCCCGGTGGTGGCGTTCTACCTGTTGCGGGACTGGGACATCATGATGGCCAAGATTCGTGGCCTGCTGCCGCGCGCCCGCGAGGCGCGCATCGTGTCCCTGGCCGGGGAGTGTCATGAGGTGCTGGGGGCGTTCGTGCGTGGCCAATTACTGGTGATGCTGGCCCTGGGGATTATCTATGCCGCCGGCTTGATGGCGATCGGCCTGGAGCTGGGCCTGTTGATCGGCTTGATTGCCGGCCTGGCCGCTATCGTGCCGTACATGGGCTTTGTGATTGGCATCGGTGCTGCGCTGGTAGCCGGGCTGTTCCAGTTTGGCGGTGACCTGTACCCGATGCTTGGGATTGTCGCGGTGTTCATGGTCGGCCAGGCCCTCGAAGGCATGGTGCTGACCCCGCTGCTGGTGGGCGACCGCATCGGCCTGCACCCGGTCGCGGTGATCTTTGCGATCCTGGCCGGCGGCGAGTTGTTCGGTTTTACCGGCATCCTGCTTGCGCTGCCGGTGGCGGCGGTGATCATGGTGCTGGTGCGGCATGTACACGATCTGTATAAGGATTCGGATGTGTATACGGGCGTCGAGGACCCCGACGTGTAATCGCGGTGTCACAAACCCGGCTCAGGCCGGGTTTGTGGTTTCTGGCACTGTCGCGTCAAACAATTCGCGTAAATCCAGCAAGTTAACGCAAACCTTTGATTTTGCTTGTGGTCTGCTGCATTGTGCGCCCGGCGTCACGGGTATAAACTTTGCAAACTTTTCACAGAGGCCACTAACGGTTCGATCGGAACCGTTCAGTCAGCATGAAACCGATTCAGCTGCCCTTAGGTGTGCGTCTGCGTGACGACGCCACCTTTATCAATTACTACCCAGGCGCCAATGCCGCTGCACTCGGCTATGTCGAGCGGCTCTGCGAAGCCGACGCCGGGTGGACTGAAAGCCTGATCTATCTGTGGGGCAAGCAGGGCGTGGGGCGCACCCACCTGTTGCAGGCCGCGTGCCTGCGCTTCGAGCAAATGGGTGAACCGGCGGTTTACCTGCCTTTGGCCGAGTTGATGGATCGCGGGATCGGGATTTTCGACAACCTCGAACAATACGAACTGGTGTGCCTGGATGATCTGCAGGCCATCGCCGGCAAGGCGGATTGGGAAGAGGCGCTGTTTCATCTGTTCAACCGCCTGCGCGACAGCGGCCGCCGCCTGTTGATCGCGGCCTCGACCTCGCCCCGTGAGTTGCCGGTCAAGCTGGCGGACCTCAAGTCGCGCCTGACCCTGGCGCTGATCTTCCAGATGCGCCCATTGTCCGACGAGGACAAATTGCGTGCCCTGCAATTGCGTGCTTCCCGTCGCGGCCTGCACCTCACCGACGAGGTCGGGCACTTTATCCTCACCCGTGGCACCCGCAGCATGAGCGCGTTGTTCGATTTGCTCGAACAGCTCGATCAGGCCTCTTTGCAGGCCCAGCGCAAGCTGACGATTCCCTTCCTTAAGGAAACCCTCGGCTGGTAGCAAACCCTTGTATTTCGTGGGGTTTAAGCAAATTCCAGGCGCCAGAAAACCTGCGTTTTGGCCGGCTTGGCCACGCAAAACACGTGCATAGGGTATTAAGGGCTTAGATGTCATAGCGCAAACAGTAAGTCACATAGATCACGATTGAATTTGCAAATCGATGTGATAGAAGGCATAGTCTCGGCTTCTTTACACATTTGCCACGGTCGTGCCCATGCTGAATCGCTTCGCACCCCTCGTGCCTCTCGCACTCGTAGCCCTGTTGTTTGGTTGCGCCTCCCACCCTCAACAAGTGGCCGAGCAGCACGATCAACAGTATAAAAATCAGGCAAAATTCGTTGCTGCGCAGTCTTCCACTGTTTATGAGGAAGAGCTGGCAACCGAAAAAGAACTGGCCGCCTTCGCTGGCAACAAGCCTTATCAGCTTCCCGTTCTGGCCGACAGCATTCTCGAACGCGGCATGTCCCTGATCGGTACCCGTTACCGTTTCGGCGGCACTTCCGAAGCCGGTTTCGATTGCAGCGGTTTTATCGGTTACCTGTTTCGTGAAGAAGCTGGCATGAACCTGCCACGCTCCACTCGCGAAATGATCAACGTGAATGCACCGTTGGTCGCGCGTAACAACCTCAAGCCTGGCGATCTGCTTTTCTTCAGCACCAGTGGTCGTGGTCGCGTCAGTCACGCCGGTATCTACTTGGGCGATAACCAGTTTATCCACTCCAGCAGCCGCCGCAGTGGTGGTGTTCGAGTCGACAGCCTGGGCGACAGCTACTGGAGCAAAACCTTCATCGAAGCCAAGCGCGCACTCGCCATGGCCCCGACGACGATTACCGCCAGTAAGTAAAGTTAAAGTGATACTTGAAGTTTGACGTGTAAGCGCTAGAATCCTTGAACATTGTTGTAATCCGTTCGCGCAAGCCTTGCTTGCGCGTTCTGGTTTTCAGCGTTCGGCAGCGAAAGCCGCATCCAGACCAGGATTGTTCTGCACATGTCGACCTCGGCCCGCCTGATTCTTATTGTTTGCGCCGCGCTGCTCAGCGCCTGCGCAAGCCGACCGCAGCCAGCGCCTGTCGCGGCCAAGCCTAAACCGGTATTCAACACCAGCCAGAATTTCTCGCCGGCCGCCGAAGACGTGCTCTTCCGCGCGCTGGGCCTGGTCGGTACGCCTTATCGTTGGGGTGGCAACACGCCAGACTCCGGGTTCGATTGCAGCGGGCTGATCGGGTTTGTCTACCGTGATGCCGCCGGCATCTCCCTGCCGCGCACCACGCGCGAACTGATCGTAATGCGTGGCCAGGACGTCAGCGAGCAGAACCTGCAAACCGGTGACCTGTTGTTCTTCGCCACGGGCGGCGGCTCGCAGGTCAGCCACGCCGGGATCTATGTCGGCGAAGGGCGCTTTGTACATGCGCCGCAGACGGGCGGTACGGTGAAGCTGGATACGCTGTCCAAAGCGTATTGGCAGAATGCCTACCTGAGCGCCAAGCGTGTGTTGCCGGCTGAAAACCTGGCGCGTAACCCTTAGATAAAACCTAGACCCAAATGTGGGAGGGCGCTTGCTCCCGATGAGGGCGTGTCAGTCCCTGCATTTGGTGACTGACCCACCGCTATCGGGAGCAAGCGCCCTCCCACATTTGTTTTGTGGTGGTCTTGGGGGCGGTTACTTAGCCGCAGAAACCCGCCACACCTTATTCCCCACATCATCCGCCACCAGCAAGCCGCCCTGCTTGTCGATGACCACGCCAACCGGTCGGCCCATGGCTTTCTCGTCGCTGTTGAGGAACCCGGTCAGCACGTCCACCGGCGGCCCCTTCGGCTTGCCGCCCTCGAACGGTACGAAGATCACCTTGTAGCCGCTGTGCGGCTTGCGGTTCCACGAACCGTGCTGGCCGATGAACGCGCCGTTGATAAAGGGCGCCGGCAGTTTGCTGCCCTCGGCGAAGGTCAGGCCTAGCGAGGCGGTGTGCGGGCCTACGGCGTAGTCCGGCGCAATGGCTTTGGCCACCATGTCCAGGTTTTGCGGCGTGACGCGTACATCCACGTGCTGCCCGTAGTAGCTGAAGGGCCAGCCATAAAAGGCGCCATCCTGGACCGACGTGATGTAGTCCGGTACCAGGTCGCTACCGATCTCATCGCGCTCGTTCACGGCCGTCCACAGCTTGCCGCTCTGCGGTTCCCAGGCCATGCCGTTAGGGTTGCGCAGGCCGGAGGCGAAGATACGGTGCTGGCCGTTGGCGCGGTCGACTTCCCAGATCGCGGCGCGGCCTTGTTCCGCCTCCAGGCCGTTCTCCGCCACGTTGCTGTTGGAACCCACGCTCACATACAGCTTGCTGCCGTCCTTGCTGGCCACCACGTTTTTCGTCCAGTGGTGGTTGATGCTGCCGCCGGGCAGGTCGATGACCTTGCTGCCGGCGGTCTTGATCGCGGTCTCGCCCGTCTGATAGGGAAAGCGCAGCAGCTTGTCCGAATCGGCCACGTACAGGTCATTGCCGACCAGCGTCATGCCGAAGGGCGAGTTGAGGTTTTCCAGGAATACCGTGCGGGTCTCCGCGACCCCATCATGGTCGGCATCGCGCAGCAGGGTGATGCGGTTCGGGCTCGGTACCCCGGCGCCGGCGCGGCCCATGACTTTCTCCATCACCCAGCCACGAAGGCCTTTGGAATCATCCGGCTTGGGCGGCGCGTTGGTTTCCGCCACCAGCACATCGCCGTTGGGTAATACGTACAGCCAGCGCGGGTGGTCCAGGCCTTCGGCGAAGGCCGCCACCTGGGTGCCGGCGGCGGCCGTGGGCTTGGTGCCCGCTGGCCAGCCAATGGCCGGGGCGATGTTCACAGTGGGGATCAGCGTCTTGTTCGGCTCCGGCAATTGCGGTGAGGGCCCGGTGCCGTCGGATACCTTCAGGGTCGAGCTTTCGCCGCAGGCGGCAAGGCTGCCCGCGAGCATGATCAGTAAGGCGAGTCTTGTTTTATGCATGGTTTTCTCCTGGATGCCTGTAAGGGTAGAGGTGTGTGTTGCGACGATGGTTCAAGTACAAGGCCAGCTTTAATTGACGCTCCACCCCCAACCCACTAACCTTCGCGGCTTGTTCCAGGTGCTCTGTGACCTACGGGTCGACTGAGTGAAACAGGGAAGCCGGTGAGTGAGCGCACTTGTACACAGTGTTGCCGCGATTCCGGCGCTGCCCCCGCAACGGTAAATGAGTCAAAACGGTGCTGTTTGCCACTGTATCGCCCGCGATATGGGAAGGCGCGCCGTCGGCGTGTGCTCTAGCGCGCCACTCATGAGCCCGGAGACCGGCCCGGATCATCCAACAGCATCACGGTGGGCGATGCTTGGCTGTCTGTTTTTGATTTTTCCTGCCCGCCGTTTTTGTCCAGCCCCAACGGAGAGCTGCCATGACCGATTCCCCCGAGCGCGACGAACGCCACCTGGCGCGCATGCTGCGTAAAAAAGCCGTGATCGATGAGCGCATCGCCAATTCTCCGAACGAATGCGGCTTGCTGCTGGTGCTGACCGGCAACGGCAAAGGCAAGAGCAGCTCGGCATTTGGCATGCTGGCCCGCGCCATGGGCCACGGCATGCAGTGCGGTGTGGTGCAGTTCATCAAGGGGCGCAACAGCACCGGCGAAGAGCTGTTCTTCCGCCGCTTCCCCGAGCAAGTGCGTTTTCATGTGATGGGCGAGGGTTTTACCTGGGAAACCCAGGACCGCCAGCGCGACATCGCGGCCGCCGAAGCTGCCTGGGCGGTGTCCCGCCAATTGCTGCAAGACCCGTCCATCCGCCTGGTGGTGCTGGATGAGCTGAACATCGCGCTCAAGCACGGCTATCTCGACCTGGATCAAGTCCTTGGTGACCTGCAGGCCCGCCCGCCGATGCAGCACGTGGTCGTCACCGGCCGTGGCGCCAAGCCCGAGCTGATCGAAATGGGCGACACCGTCACCGAGATGGGCATGCTCAAGCACGCATTCCAAGCCGGTATCAAGGCACAGAAAGGCGTCGAACTTTGAATCAGCCCCGTCATTGCCCGGCCGTCTTGATCGCCGCGCCGGCGTCCGGCCAGGGCAAAACCACGGTCACCGCCGCGCTGGCCCGTTTGCACCGCAACCTGGGTCGCAAGGTGCGCGTGTTCAAATGCGGCCCGGACTTCCTCGACCCGATGATTCACGAGCGCGCCAGCGGTGCGCCGGTGTATCAATTGGATATGTGGATGGTAGGCGAGCAGGAAAGTCGTCGCTTGCTGTGGGAAGCGGCGGGGGAGGCGGACCTGATCCTGATCGAAGGCGTGATGGGCCTGTTCGACGGCACGCCTTCCAGCGCTGACCTGGCGCGACACTTCGGTGTGCCGGTGCTCGGCGTGATCGATGGCACGGCCATGGCACAAACCTTCGGTGCCTTGGCCCTCGGCCTGGCACGCTACCAGCCGGACTTGCCGTTCGCCGGCGTGCTGGCCAACCGCGTCGGCACCCTGCGCCATGCACAACTGCTTGAAGGCAGCCTCACCGAAGGACTGCGCTGGTATGGCGCGCTGTCCCGCGAGACCGCTATAGAATTGCCCAGCCGCCACCTGGGCCTGGTGCAAGCCAGCGAACTGAATGACCTCGACCTGCGCCTGGACGCTGCCGCCCAAGCGTTGGGCAGCAGTTGCGAGGTCGCGTTACCGCCGCCGGTGACCTTTGCCGCACCGCCCGTGACCCGCGCCGAACCGTTGCTGGCCGGCGTGCGTATCGCCATCGCCCGTGACGAAGCCTTCGCCTTCACCTACGGTGCTAGCCTTGATCTGCTGCGGGCGATGGGCGCTGAGTTGAGCTTCTTCTCGCCGATCCATGATCGCCAATTGCCTGAGGCCGACAGCCTCTATCTGCCTGGCGGTTACCCCGAACTGCATCACCAGGCGCTGTCGGAAAACACCGCGATGCTGGGTGCGATCCGTGCCCATCACGCTGCCGGCAAACCGCTGCTCGCCGAGTGTGGCGGGATGCTTTATCTGTTGGACTCGCTCACCGATGTCGACGGCATCCGCGCCGAACTGGTTGGCCTGCTGCAGGGCGCTGCGGTGATGCAAAAGAAGCTCGCGGCCCTGGCCCTGCAAAGCGTCGAATTGCCCGAGGGCGTGTTGCGCGGTCATACCTATCACCACTCGCTGACCAGCACCGAATGGGCGCCCGTTGCCCGTGGCGTGAGCCCCAATGGTGGGCGCGGGGCGGAGGCGGTGTATCGGCAGGGGCGGCTGACCGCTTCCTACGTCCACTTCTATTTCCCTTCCAATCCCCGGGCCATTGCTGCGCTGTTTGCGCCCGGCGAAGGCGAATCGCACTCGGCTAAACACCACGAATCCACTGCGGGAGCGGGCTTGCCCGCGATAGGCTCATGACCGACAACGCCTTCCCCGAAGCCGAGCGCCAGGCCGTCTACCGCGCCATCGCCGAGCGCCGCGACATGCGTCACTTCAGCGGCGGCGATGTGGCTCCCGAACTGCTGCACCGTTTGCTCCAGGCCGCACACCAGGCGCCGAGCGTTGGCTTGATGCAGCCGTGGCGGTTTATCCGCATCAGCGACCGCCAACTGCGTAGCCGGATTCAACAGTTGGTGGAGGAAGAACGCATACGCACCGCCGAAGCGTTGGGCGAGCGTTCCGATACATTTATGAAGCTCAAGGTCGAAGGCATTCACGACTGCGCCGAAGTGCTGGTGGCGGCGCTGATGGATGACCGCGAGCGGCATATCTTCGGCCGGCGCACCTTGCCGGAAATGGACATGGCCTCGCTGTCCTGCGCGATCCAGAATCTGTGGCTGGCGGCGCGGGTCGAAGGCTTGGGCATGGGCTGGGTCTCGCTGTTCGAGCCGCAGGCCCTGGCCGACCTGCTGGGCTTGCCGCCCGGCGCGAAACCCTTGGCGGTGTTGTGCCTGGGGCCGGTCGAGGCGTTCTACCCGGCACCGATGTTGCAGCTCGAAGGCTGGGCCGAACCGCGGCCGCTGAGTGACATGTTGTATGAGAATACCTGGGGAGTGAGTCAATGAGTGTGGCCTTGCTGTGTGTCGCGGCGGTGGCGCTGGATGCGCTGCTGGGCGAGCCCAAGCGCTGGCATCCGCTGGTGGCGTTCGGCAATTTTGCCGCGCGCATTGAGCGGCGTTTCAACAGTGGCGGCCGTGGCTGGCGCAGCCACGGTGTGACCGCGTGGTTTATTGCGGTGGTGCCGCTGACGCTGCTGGCCACCGCGTTGTCGTGGGCGCCCTATATCGGCTGGGTGCTGGAGATCCTCGCGTTGTACTGTGCCCTCGGCATGCGCAGTCTCGGTGAACACGTGATCCCGGTGGCTCAGGCCTTGCGCGGCGATGACCTGGACGAAGCCCGTCGGCGCGTGAGTTACCTGGTGAGTCGCCAGACCAGTGAGCTGGATCGCACTGAAGTGGCCCGCGCCGCCACTGAATCGGTGCTGGAGAACGGCAGTGACGCCGTCTTTGCCGCGCTGTTCTGGTTTGTCGTCGCGGGTGTGCCGGGCGTGGTGCTGTACCGCTTGAGCAACACCCTCGACGCGATGTGGGGCTATCGCAACGCACGCTTTGAGCGCTTCGGTTGGGCGGCGGCCAAGATCGACGACGTACTGAACTATATTCCGGCACGCCTGGTGGCGTTGACCTACGCCGTACTCGGTAAAACCCGGCTGGCGATCAAATGCTGGCGCCGCCAGGGCCCGACCTGGGATAGCCCCAACGCCGGCCCGGTCATGGCGGCGGGGGCGGGTGCCTTGGGCGTCGAGTTGGGCGGTGCCGCGATCTACCACGGTGAACTGCACCAGCGCCCGCCACTGGGCGAAGGCCCGGCGGCGGATGCAGACGCCATCGACCGAGGCTGGCAACTGGTGCAGCGCGGCGTATGGTTGTGGCTGCTGATTCTATGCATCGGGGGGCAATTGTATGCTTGAGCACGGTGGTCGCCTGCGCAAGGCGGCGATTGAATACGGGATTGCCGAAGCCGAATGGCTCGACCTGTCCAGCGGCCTGGCGCCCTGGCCGTGGCCGATCCCCGAGATTCCGTTGCGCGCCTGGGCGCGCCTGCCGGAAACCGACGACGGCCTGGAACAAGCCGCCAGCGAGTATTACGGTACCGCGCATTTATTGCCGGTGCCTGGTTCCCAGGCGGCGATCCAACTGCTGCCGCGCCTGCGCCGGGGTGGCAAGGTCGGTGTGCTGTCACCTTGCTACGCCGAGCACGCCGAGGCCTGGCGCCGCGCGGGCTACGTGGTGCGCGAAGTGCAGGAGCAGGAAGTCGACTTCTTTCTCGACAGCCTGGACGTGCTGGTGGTGGTCAACCCGAATAACCCGACCGGCCTGAGCCTGTCCCCGCAACGTCTGCTCGATTGGCACGCGCGGCTGGCCCAGCGCGGTGGCTGGCTGGTGGTGGACGAAGCGTTCATGGACGTCACGCCGCACCTGAGCCTCGCAGGCCAGGCCCATCAGGTCGGCCTGATCGTGCTGCGCTCGTTCGGCAAGTTCTTCGGCCTGGCCGGTGTGCGCCTGGGGTTTGTGCTGGCGGAGCGCCGGTTGCTCAAGCTGTTGGCCGAACAGGTCGGGCCATGGGCGGTCAGCGGGCCGACGCGGGTGATCGGCCAGGCGTGTCTGCGCGATACCGCTGGGCACACCCGGCAACGTAATCGTTGCCAGGAAGCCGGCCAGCGCTTGTTCGAGTTGCTGGAACGCCAAGGCTTTCAACCCCAGGGCGGCTGCGCCCTGTTCCAATGGCTGATCACACCCCACGCCGAACGCCTGCATGCGTTCATGGCCCAACGCGGCATTCTGCTGCGCCTGTTCGTCCACGACAGCAGCCTGCGTTTCGGCCTGCCCGACACCGATGCCGACTGGCTGCGCCTCGAACAGGCGCTGATCGCCTACAAGGAAGCGCCATGAGTACGCTGATGGTGCAAGGCACGACGTCCGATGCCGGTAAAAGCACCCTGGTCACCGCCCTGTGTCGCTGGCTGGTCCGCCAGGGCGTCGCGGTGGTGCCGTTCAAACCGCAGAACATGGCGCTCAACAGCGCGGTAACGGCCGAAGGCGGCGAAATCGGCCGCGCCCAGGCGGTGCAGGCCCAGGCCGCCAACCTGGCGCCGCACACAGACATGAACCCGGTGCTGCTCAAACCCAACAGCGATACCGGCTCCCAAGTGATCATCCATGGCCGTGCCGTGACCAGCATGAACGCGGTCGCCTATCACGACTACAAAGCCATCGCGATGCGCGCGGTGCTGGCGTCCCACGCGCGCTTGAGCGAGGCCTACCCAGTGGTGATGGTGGAAGGCGCGGGCTCCCCGGCGGAGATCAACCTGCGCGCCAATGACATTGCCAATATGGGCTTCGCCGAAGCTGTGGACTGCCCGGTGCTGCTGATCGCCGACATCAATCGCGGCGGCGTATTTGCTCATCTGGTCGGCACCCTCGAATTGCTTTCGCCGACCGAGCAAGCGCGGGTCAAGGGCTTCATCATCAACCGTTTTCGCGGCGATATCGCTTTGTTGCAGCCGGGGCTGGATTGGCTGGAAGCACGCACTGGCAAGCCGGTGGTTGGCGTATTGCCCTACATAATGGACCTGCATCTGGAAGCCGAAGACGGCATCGACCAGCGCCAGATCGACAAGGCTGCCCAGGTGCTCAAGGTGGTCGTCCCGGTATTGCCGCGCATCAGCAACCACACCGACTTCGACCCGCTGCGCCTGCATCCCCAGGTGGACTTGCAGTTCATCGGCCCGGGCCAGCCGATTCCCGCCGCCGACCTGATTATCTTGCCGGGCTCGAAAAGCGTGCGCAGTGACCTCGCGTACCTGCGTGCCAATGGCTGGGACACGGCGGTGGCGCGGCACTTGCGCTACGGCGGCAAGGTGCTGGGGATTTGCGGCGGCTTGCAGATGCTCGGCGAGCAGGTGCATGACCCGCTCGGGCTCGAGGGGCCGGCCGGGTCGAGTGCAGGTCTGGGCTGGCTGGCGTTCAGTACGACGCTGGAGGAGCACAAGCAATTGCGCAATGTGCGTGGGCGCCTGTTGCTGGAGGACGCGGAGGTCAGTGGTTATGAGATTCACGCGGGGGTGACGTCCGGCGCTGCGTTGTCGAACGCGGCCGTGTTGCTGGACGACGGCCGCAGTGATGGCGCGCAGAGCCCCGACGGGCAGATCTTCGGCACCTACCTGCATGGCTTGTTCGAAACCCCTGCCGCGTGCAGCGCCTTGTTGCGCTGGGCCGGTTTGCAGGCGGTACAGGCGGTGGATTACCACGCCCTGCGTGAGCGCGATATCGAGCGCTTGGCCGACCTGGTGGACAACCATCTGGATACCGCGCTGTTGCGCACGTTGTGTGGGGTTTGACGGTGTACATGCGCTCGAAGTGTGGGCGCTGGCTTGCCCGCGATGGCATCAACCGCGTTTCCCAGAGGCAGCGAGATGCCTGCATCGCTGGCAATCCAGCGCCCACCGTTGACCGAGTCCGGCTCGAATACCGAGGTGCCCTCCCATGCTCCAACTGATCCTCGGCGGCGCCCGTTCCGGCAAAAGCCGCCTCGCCGAAAAACTTGCCGGCGACAGCGCGTTGCCCGTCATTTATATCGCCACCAGTCAACCGCTGGACGGCGAGATGAACCAGCGCGTCGCCCTGCATCGTCAGCGTCGCCCGGATGCCTGGGGTCTGATCGAAGAACCGATCGAACTGGCACGGGTGCTGCGTGAAAACGCCGCGCCCGAGCGCTGCCTGCTGGTGGATTGCCTCACGCTCTGGCTGACCAATCTGCTGCTGCTCGATAACCCCGAGCGCCTGGCTTTTGAGCGTGACCAATTGCTGGAAGGCCTGGCCTCATTGCCAGGTGAAATCCTGTTTGTCAGCAACGAGACCGGTTTGGGTGTCGTGCCGCTGGGCGAATTGACTCGCCGCTATGTGGATGAAGCCGGTTGGCTGCATCAAGCCTTGGCCGAGCGGTGTCAGCGCGTTGTCCTGACCGTTGCCGGCCTGCCCCTGACTTTGAAAGGTACTGCGTTATGACGGAAACCTGGTGGCTCAACCCGTGCAAGGCCAGCGATGCCTTGGCGTATCAACAGGCCTTGGCGCGCCAACAGCAATTGACCAAGCCGGCCGGCTCCCTCGGCCAATTGGAAGCGTTGGCGGTGCAGTTGGCCGGCTTGCAAGGCCGGGTCAAACCTACGCTGGAGCAGGTGTGGATCGCCATCTTTGCCGGCGACCACGGCGTGGTCGCCGAAGGCGTGTCGGCGTATCCCCAGGAAGTCACCGGGCAGATGCTGCATAACTTTGTCTCCGGCGGTGCGGCCATCAGCGTATTGGCGCAGCAACTGACGGCGCAGTTGGAAGTGATCGACCTCGGCACAGTGACGCCGTCGCTGAACCTGCCCCGGGTGCGTCACCTGAATATCGCAGCGGGCACCGCCAACTTCGTCAACGGCCCGGCCATGACCGAGGCACAAGGGCGGCTGGCGCTGCAGGCCGGTCGCGACAGCGCACGCCGTGCGTTGACGAGCGGCGCGCAGTTGTTTATCGGCGGCGAGATGGGCATCGGCAACACCACCGCCGCCAGTGCGTTGGCGTGTGCCTTGCTCGATTGCCCGGTCAGTGATTTGACCGGGCCGGGCACCGGCCTGGATGCCCAGGGCGTCAGCCACAAAGTCGCGGTCATCGAACGCGCGCTGGCCGTGCACGCCGCGCAACGCGGTGACGCGCTGCAAACCCTGTTCAACCTGGGCGGGTTGGAGATTGCAGCGTTGGTCGGTGCCTATCTGGCCTGCGCCCAGGATGGCATTGTGGTGCTGGTGGACGGCTTTATCTGCAGCGTCGCGGCGTTGGTCGCCACGCGGCTGAACCCGGCATGCCGTGAGTGGCTGGTGTTCGGCCATCGCGGCGCCGAGCCGGGCCATCGCCACGTACTGCACAGCCTCGACGCACAACCGTTGCTCGAACTCGGCCTGCGGCTCGGCGAAGGCAGCGGCGCGGCCCTGGCGGTGCCGCTGCTGCGCCTGGCCTGCGCGCTGCACGGGCAGATGGCCACATTTGCTGAAGCCGCTGTGGCGGACCGCCCGGCATGACCTTGTACCTGGACCTGCTGCGCCACGGCGAAACCGAATTGGGTGGTGGCCTGCGCGGCAGCCTCGACGATGCGCTCACCGAAAACGGCTGGGCGCAAATGCGTGCTGCCGTGGCCGAGCAGGGCCCGTGGGATCGCCTGATCAGTTCGCCGCTGCAACGGTGTGCGCGGTTTGCACAAGAGCTCGGCGCAACACTCAACGTGCCAGTGAGCCTGGAAAAGGCTCTGCAGGAATTGCACTTCGGCGCCTGGGAAGGGCAGAGCGCAGCGGCGTTGATGGAGACCGATGCCGAAGGGCTGGGCGCGTTCTGGGCTGATCCCTATAGCTTCACACCACCAGAGGGCGAACGTGTCAGCGACTTTTCCGAACGGGTCCTCGGCGCGGTCTCACGCTTGCATCAGGCTTATGCTGGCCAGCGTGTGCTGTTGATCAGTCACGGTGGGGTGATGCGTCTGCTGCTGGCCCAGGCGCGCGGTTTGCCCCGAGCGCAATTGCTGAATGTCGAAGTCGGCCATGGCGCGCTGTTCAGCCTGCAGGTCGCGGCCGACGGCGTGCTGAAGGAAGGGCGCTGAACATGCTGCCGTTCTGGATCGCTCTGCAGTTCCTGAGCAGCCTGCCAATTCGTCTGCCGGGCATGCCGCAACCGCAGGAACTGGGGCGCTCACTGCTGTTTTACCCATTGGTGGGCTTGCTGTTCGGCCTGCTGTTGTGGGGACTGAATCTCGCGTTGACGGGCGCGCCGTTGTTGCTGCACGCAGCGCTGTTGCTGACGGCCTGGGTGTTGCTCAGTGGCGGTTTGCACCTGGACGGGCTGGCAGACAGCGCGGACGCCTGGCTCGGTGGTTTTGGCGATCGTGAGCGCACCCTGAGCATCATGAAAGACCCACGCAGCGGGCCGATCGCCGTGGTCACCCTCGGCCTGGTGTTGTTGCTCAAGTTCACCGCGCTGGTAGCGCTGATCGAACAGCACAATGGCGCAGCGCTGATCCTCGCGCCGCTGATCGGGCGTGCTTCGATGCTCGCGCTGTTTCTCACCACGCGCTATGTGCGTGCAGGAGGACTGGGCCAGGCATTGTCGGATCACTTACCGAGGATTGTCGGCCAGCAGGTGCTGATCCTCAGCGGCCTGGCCTGCCTCCTGATCGCTGGTTTCAGCGGCGGGATTGCGGTCCTGCTCGCGGCGCTGTGCTTTATCGGCCTGCGCCACCTGATGGTCAAGCGCCTCGGCGGCACCACGGGCGACACCGCCGGCGCGCTGCTGGAGTTGCTGGAAGTGGCGGTTCTGGTCGGTCTGGCGCTGTAACACTTGCTTGCATTTGCTGAATCGCGGGTATATACACGTTCCATGCTTGCCTCCCAATGTTTATGCACCAACCTGCGACGCGCCGCCCGTGGCGTCAGCAGGCATTACGACGGCGCTCTCGACGGCTTCGGGATCAACGTCGCCCAATATTCTTTGCTGTGCAATCTGCAGCGTCTCGATCAGCCGAGTATTTCCAACCTGGCCGACGCCATGGGGCTGGATCGCAGTACGTTGGGGCGCAACCTGCGCGTACTGGAAGGCGAAGGCCTGGTGCGGTTGGTCGAGGGCGATGACCTGCGCAACCGCCTGGTGCTGTTGACCGAGGCCGGCGCGGCGCGACTGGCCGCAGCTTTGCCGGCCTGGGAGGCGGCGCAGCAGAAATTGATTGATCGGTTGGGCGCGGAAAAACGCGAAACCCTGTTGGCCTTGCTGGATGAACTCGCCTGAACGCGGGTTTGCTCGACTAAAAGCGGGTATATACCCGCAAATGGAGAATAAGAAATGACCTCGATGTGGCGCACCGGTGGCTGGATTCTTGTGGGGAGTGCGCTGATCCTGGCGTTGTCCCTGGGTGTACGGCATGGCTTCGGGCTGTTCCTGGCGCCGATGAGCGCCGAATTCGGCTGGGGGCGTGAGACGTTTGCCTTTGCCATTGCCCTGCAGAACCTGATCTGGGGCCTGGCGCAGCCTTTCACCGGCGCCCTGGCCGACCGCTTTGGGGCGAGCAAGGCCGTGTTGGTTGGCGGGGTGTTGTACGCCGTCGGCCTGGTATTGATGGGTATGTCCGACTCGGCATGGTCGCTGTCGTTGAGCGCCGGTTTGTTGATTGGTATTGGCCTGTCGGGCACCTCGTTCTCGGTGATTCTGGGCGTGGTCGGCCGTGCCGTGCCGCCGGAAAAACGCAGCATGGCCATGGGCATTGCCAGTGCCGCCGGTTCTTTCGGCCAGTTCGCCATGGTGCCGGGCACCCTGGGCTTGATCAGTTGGTTGGGTTGGTCGGCGGCGCTGCTGGTGCTGGGCTTGATGGTGGCGCTGATTCTGCCGCTGGTGAGCATGCTCAAGGATCGGCCGCTGCCTGTCATGGCCGGCCAGCAAACCTTGCGCGAAGCACTGAAGGAAGCCTGCTCTCACTCTGGGTTCTGGTTGCTGGCGTTCGGTTTTTTCGTCTGCGGTTTCCAAGTGGTGTTTATCGGCGTGCATCTACCCGCCTATCTGGTCGATCAGCATTTGCCGGCGACTACCGGCACCACCGTCTTGGCCTTGATCGGCCTGTTTAATATCGCCGGCACCTACACCGCCGGCTGGCTCGGCGGGCGCATGTCCAAGCCGCGCCTGCTGACTGGCCTGTACCTGTTGCGGGCGTTGGTGATCGGGCTGTTCCTGTGGGCGCCGGTGACTGAAATCTCGGCCTACCTGTTCGGTATGGCGATGGGCTTTTTGTGGTTGTCCACGGTGCCGCTGACCAATGGTACGGTCGCGACGTTGTTTGGTGTGCGAAACCTCTCGATGCTCGGTGGGATCGTGTTTCTGTTCCACCAGCTCGGTTCGTTCCTCGGTGGCTGGTTGGGTGGAGTGGTCTATGATCGAACCGGCAACTACGATTTGATCTGGCAAGTGGCGATTCTTTTGAGCCTGCTCGCCGCCGCACTCAACTGGCCGGTGCGTGAGCGGCCGGTGGCGCGGTTGCAGACGCAGATGGAGGTAGCATGAGTTCCAATGGCTATTGGCTGGTTGGGGCAGGGGCGGCAACGCTTCTGCTGCTTCTGGCGTGGTGGGGCTGGCAGCACGGCGGGCTGGCGTTGATGCAACTGGGTATGTCGATCTGTTAAGTTCATGGTCTGACTCCTTTGAAGGACACACGATATGCAGATGCGCTGGCTCGCAGTACCCGTCCTGATGGCTGCTTTTGGCGGTGCGGCCATGGCTGCCAGTTGCCCGCCGTTGCTGGAGGGGCAGTTGCCCAAGTTGCGCGCCAAGGAATCCATCGACCTGTGCCAGCGCTTTGCCGGTAAGCCTCTGGTGATCGTCAATACCGCCAGCTTCTGCGGGTTTGCGCCGCAATTCAAAGGCCTTGAGGCGTTATACCAGCGCTACAAGGGCCAGGGCCTGGAAGTGATTGGCGTGCCTTCCGATGACTTCAAGCAGGAAGCCAAGACCGGAGAGGAAACCGCCAAGGTTTGCTACGTGAATTATGGCGTCACCTTCACCATGACCGAGCCGCAGACGGTCAAGGGGCCGGATGCCGTGCATCTGTTCAAGATACTGGCGCAGCAGAGCAGCGCGCCGAAGTGGAATTTCTACAAGTACGTGGTGGATCGTCAGGGCAGGGTGATCGCCAATTTCTCCAGCCTGACCAAACCTGACAGCCCGGACTTGCTCAAGGCGGTGGAAGAGGCGCTAGCTTCGAAACCCTGATCGTTGCCCATTGAAAAGCCCCGCCTCCTTTGCAGGAGAGCGGGGCTTTCTTATGCGCGAGCAGGTCAGAACTTGTACGTCACACCCAGGCCGAAACCGTTGGCGCTGTTTTCGTATTTGGAGCTGTAGGAACCCAGTGCGTTGGATTTGTTGACTTTGACCGACTCTTCCTTGAGGTAGGAGTAAGCCACGTCAACGGTCATGTTATCCATCACTGCGTAACCCATACCAACACTGAAGATGGTCCGGTCGCCGGTAGGGATGCGTGGTGAACGATCGGTGTTGTTGGTTGGCGACTGGTCGAAGCTCAGACCGGTACGCAGTACCACCTGCTTGGTGAGCTGATACGAGGTACCCAGGGCGTAAGCCCAGGTGTCGTGCCAGTTCTGCGGCTCAGTGATGGTTCCGACAAGCGCAGGTGCCAGTGCGCCTCCGCTAGCCGCTGTCACACCTTCGTTTTTGATGGTGATGTCTTTCAAACGGCTCCAACGAGTCCAGGTCGCACCCGCATACAGTTTCCAGGCGTCGCTGAGGTCTTGAGTCATCGACAGGTCCCAGGATTCAGGTGTGTCGACGTTCAGTGACGCATCGTAGCGGTTGTTGGCCAGCACCTGCGATGGAACCGTGGCGGCTTTGGTGACGTCGGTGTGGCCTTCGAGTTTGTACTTCACTTGCGAGTGGTAGGTCAGGCCAACGCGAGTGGTATCGGTGGCTTGAACCAGAATACCGGCGTTAAAGCCCAGGGCTGTATCATCGCCTTTGACTTTGACCTTGTTGTCGCCTGGGATCCCTAGGCCAGCCAGGCTTGGCTGCGATTCCAGGGTGCCGTCGATACGGTTGATGGTCGGACCAAAGCCGATGGATACGCGATCATTGAACTTGTAGCTGACAGTCGGTTGGAAAGTGATGACCGAGACTTCGCTCTTGCTGCCAAACCCGCGCCCCTGGAAGCCACTTTCGTAGTCGGTTTTCAGGCCGAACGGCGCATAAACACCGAAGCCGATAGCCCACTGATCGTTAAGTTTGTTGGTGTAGAAACCGAAAGGTACGCCAGTGAAAGGCACCATGTCGCCTTTGTTGGTGCCGCTGGAACGGCCGCCGGCATCTTTGATATTGGTCGAGGCATCAATCACCGCGAAACCACCGGTAATTTGCTGGCCTTCCAGGCGAGCCATACCGGCAGGGTTACCATAGACGGTGCTTGCGTTTTCGGCAGCGGAAGAGCGTCCTGCGAAGCCCGTACCCATCCCGGCGACGTCTTGTTCGTTAAGGGCAAAGCCACTTGCGAAGACGTGGGATGAGGCCATGGCAACGGCGAGGCTAAGTGTGGTCTTGAGCATTACTTTTTTCATTATTAGAACTCCGTGTGATCACCGAAGCGGAAAGTATCAATAAATTACACATCACGCTATAGGCTGTAACATAGGAGATAGAGCGGTTTTGTAGGACAATCCTACTAAAATCGCGGTTTTTTAGCGAATATTGTAAGTTTACCTATCAGCAAACCACCTGATTCATGGATGAAACACAGGATTTCCAGGTTTGGGTGAAGTCGCGAAGACGGCCTTGAGGGTGAAATATTTCTTTCCAGATACGCGCCATGGCCAATACATCACCCGGTGCGGGCAACGCGGGGCGCCGTTGTTCCACCAGCAGCCAGGCGATGGCTGTGGCGTAACGCAGGTTAACGGTCAGCTCAAGCTGGGGCGCGCTGAGGAAAGCATGCTGGCTGGCCAGGCCGCGCACCAGGCTTGCGCGTTCCGGGTCCAGCGCCAGGTAGGTGTCCCATAGGGCGCGGTGACGTGGTTCGGTGATGCTATACAGGCCGTGGCCGCGACGGTCGTGCAATGCGGAGCCGAGTTCCGACTGGCTGGCGGCAATGCCCAGCAACAGAGATTCAGCCGTCTGGTCGTGGCACCCGAGGTAAATAAGCGTCGGCTTGATTACATAACGACACAATTCGCTGGCAGCGATACCCATACTCGCCTCAATCCGTGAAAGTGGTCGACGAAGCCTGAGCGGGTGGGGGCTTGGCAGCGGTGGATCGGATCTCAGGCCCGTCGTAAGCGGATCATGCCGCTTGAGTTGAAGTGTAGTGTCATATTCGTGGTGTAAAGGACTGTTTTTAAAACATCTTCTTTAACCAGTTATAACGGTTATATCTATTCGTGCTGAGTGCAAACATTCAGATCCTGAATATCAGGCAATAAAAAACCCTGCGTCTTAAACAGGGTTTTTGTGTTTCAGCAGCTCGGGTCGATCAGGCAACCAGT
Source organism: Pseudomonas sp. D3 (assembly GCF_029320995.1). Lineage (NCBI taxonomy): Bacteria > Pseudomonadati > Pseudomonadota > Gammaproteobacteria > Pseudomonadales > Pseudomonadaceae > Pseudomonas > Pseudomonas sp. D3. The sequence continues at coordinate 4,822,499 of NZ_CP119772.1, read as the reverse complement.
GCCTGACGGGTACGCTCGATCACGGCCTGCAGCGGCTCTGCGCTGGAGTATTGATCGGGGTACAGGCGTTCGCTGTGACGAGCGATACCGTGTTCGTTGACCAGGGTGAAGCTGAAGCAGCCTTTGCGAGCGGCCATGATCAGACAGTTCATTGGTGCAAAAGCGTTGGTGAGGGTGCGAATGGCATCCTGAGTATGGATTTGAGTGGACATATTATTGGTGTTCCTACAAATAACACGGTTAAGAACCGCGCAACGTTAAAACGTTCCAGTGACGTCGATCACCATTGATCGAACGAAGAACCCGACTGGAACAAAGCAGCCAGTTTGAAGCGCTAATAGTTTAGGCGCGCTTGGGCTGGCAGGTAGGTACTTAGGAGGGCAGGCAACACAACAGGGGCAAAGGTTCTGGGCCCAGGGTGAAGATCCTGATCAATTGGCAGGTTGGTTCGGTCAGAGTATTGATACTTCGCGACACCCTTTGCTTGTTCAAAGGCAGTGTCGTCGCAAGTGACACCTGGAAACCATCAAGGTGGCCGATCCCGTGTTGTTCAGGGGAGTTGTTCGACCAGAATTGACTTTCAGCTTGGTACTAACGCTGCGGATAGTAACGGATCGAAGCGGGGAATGGAAGCGTGCAGGCAAAAAAACTTCAGTCAGCCCTCCAGCAACCCGTGATACACCAGCACCGTGACGGCTGCCGCCAGCGAGGAGCCCAGCGCATACGCGGCCAGGGTCAGGCGCAGGGACTGGCCGGTTTCGATCATTTTCATGACATCGCCCATGTCATTGATCCGGCCCTCGCCCAACTCGATACACAGGCTGATGGCGGTGAACGCCGCGGAGAGCAGGATCGCGATGGCGAACAATGCGCCGTCGGGTGAGGGTAGTGCGGCATTGATTCCCAGGGAGGTCGCGCAGATAGCCAGCAACAACACTGTGAATAACAGAATTCCTTTCATCGACCCGCACATGGTTGCGTTGTAGGTGGGGCAGTGTGGCGACCTGTACTGAATTTGAAAAGTCCCTGCCTGGCCGTGCCGGTAACATATTCAAGCAGTATCGGATCAAAAAATACCGGCGATATAACCAGGGAAGAGGGGGTTGTACACATTGTTCACAGTAGGTGTCACCGGCCTGTCAAGTGTTTCGAACCGGCTCCGTCAGCCTGCAATGAAAATTTAAGTCAATGAAAAATATCGCTTTTTTTTATTGGTGAAAAAATCGTCAGTTTGACTGCGGCCCCCATTCCATGGGGCTTTGCGCGAGTTAAAGGAGGGTTGTCCACTGAGTTATCCACAGCTTCTGTGGATTGTCCCAAGCGCTTGCTCTAGCACGGGCGTGCAGGTTTTTTTCGGCTTTACCTGTACGAAAAAAAGAGTAGAGTGGCGCGCCTTCCGTTCTGTCCCACAGTGCTTTATGAAGTTTCGCTCAGTGTCACTTTCTGCTACCGACACCCCTCCGGCTGTTACCCCACCCAAGCGTTTCTCCTTGAAAGTTGCATTGTGGTTGCTCGACAGCCCGCTGCTAGGCCACAGCGCCAACGTCAAACATTTTGCCGGGCGCTTGCTCAAACAGCCGGCGCGTGATGGCGTAGTCGCCGCGCAAAGCCGACTTGGCCAATTGATGTGCCGCGAATGTGGTAATGCCCGCGACCGCCGCATCGGCCACGACCTCCTGCGCCTGGCTGCTCGCGCTGGCGACCGCCGCGCCCAGCGTGAATTGGGACAGGTCGAAGACTGAGCTGTCCTCAACTCCCTTGCTTGGTTAACCTTGCTCTTTTTCGGTGATGGCAGACATGGCTATGGCTTTTGACTGGACCAGTATTGCCCTGGGACTTGCTGGCGCGGCAGTGCCGTTATTGGCCGTATGCTGGCAGCTTCAGCGGCGCTTGGCCGCGCGCATGGCCGGCTGGGAATTGCTTGAAGAGCGCCTGGCCACTGCGCAACTTGCCCAGGAAGGCTTGGCTGCTCAACTGGATGCCAGTCGTGACGAGATCAGCGACCTCAGCCAGGCCAATGCCGCCAAGCAGGCTGACTTGGCCGCCGTGCGCCGCGAAGTCGAATTGCTGCAGATCGATCGCGACAACGCCCGCGACGCGGCCCACGCCTGGAACCTCGACCGCAGCGCCAAGGAAGCCGAACTGCGCCGCCTTGACGCGTTGTCGGCGGCCTTGCGTGCGGAGCTGCGTGAGCAACAGGAAAGCCATCAACAACGCCTCGCTGACCTACAGGGCGCGCGGGACGAGCTGCGGGCGCAGTTCGCCGAACTGGCCGGGAAAATTTTCGACGAGCGTGAACAGCGCTTTGCCGAAACCAGCCAGGAGCGCCTCGGGCAGTTGCTTGATCCCTTGAAAGAACGCATCCAGTCTTTCGAAAAGCGTGTCGAAGAAAGCTATCAGAACGAAGCCCGCGAACGCTTTTCCCTGGGCAAGGAGCTTGAACGCCTGCAGCAACTGAACCTGCGTCTGTCGGACGAAGCCACGAACTTGACCCGCGCGCTCAAGGGCCAGAAGACCCAGGGCAACTGGGGCGAGCTGATCCTTGAACGTGTGCTGGAACACGCCGGCCTGGAGAAGGGCCGCGAGTACCAAACCCAGGTCAGCCTGAAAGGCCCGGACGGTGAGCGCTTCCAGCCGGATGTGCTGATTATGCTGCCCGATGACAAACAGGTGGTGGTGGACTCCAAGGTCAGCCTGACGGCCTATCAACAGTATGTGGCGGCGGACGATGATGTGATCGGCCAGGCGGCGCTCAAACAGCACGTGCTGTCCCTGCGCAATCACGTCAAAGGCCTGGCCGGTAAGGACTACAAGCGCCTGGAGGGCTTGCATAGCCTGGATTTCGTGTTGCTGTTCGTGCCGATTGAAGCCGCTTTTTCCGCAGCCTTGCAGGCCGAGCCCAATTTGTTCCAGGAAGCGTTCGACCGCCATATCGTCATTGTCAGCCCCACCACCTTGCTCGCCACCCTGCGGGTTATCGACAGTCTTTGGAAACAGGAGCGTCAGAGCCAAAACGCCCGGGAAATCGCTGAGCGCGCCGGCTGGCTGTACGACAAGTTCGTGCTGTTTATCCAAGATCTGGATGAAGTGGGCAACCGTCTGCAGCAGTTGGATAAGGCTTACAGCGCGGCGCGGAATAAGCTGACAGATGGTCGCGGTAATCTGGTCAGCCGCACCGAACAATTAAGATTGCTCGGCGCCCGCGCCAGCAAGAGCCTGCCCGCCGATCTGCTGGAGCGGGCAATGACCGATGCCGACGGTGTGGCGCACTTACCCGAATAGTGGCGGGTCAATGTCGGAGCTATCGAGCCTCGGCAGTGGATTGAGTTCGGCCTGATTAAAGGGGTAGATGCCGACTTAGCAACGCCCGCAACGCCGCCGGCTTAACCGGCTTGGCCAGATAATCCAGCCCCGCGGCATGCACTTGCGCCACCGTCTCCGGACGACCGTCGGCGCTGATGACCACGCCGGGGATCGGCTCAGCCAATTGCGTGCGCAGCCAAGCCATCAGCTCCGTGCCGGTTTCCCCGTGGTCCAGGTGGTAATCCACCAGCGCCAGTTGTGGGCGCACGCCGTCGGCCAGCAGTGCGGCGCACTGCGCCTGGTCGGTGGCGGTCCATACTTCGCAACCCCAACGCGTCAGCAGGCTGCGCATGCCTATCAGGATGCTTTCTTCGTTATCCACACACAGCACCTGTGCGCCACTCAGGGGCAGGCCGTTTTCCTGCACGGTCTTGATCGGCGGGCTCGTCTGGTTGCGAGCCAGCGGTACGCGCACGCTGAACACGCTGCCCTTGCCCGGCCATGAACGCACGCTTAGGTGGTGGTCCAATACGCTGCACAGGCCATCGGCGATCGCCAGGCCCAGGCCGAGGCCTTTTTCAGCGCGGGTCTGATGGCTGTCCAGGCGCTTGAATTCCTCGAAAATCACCTTCTGTTTATCCTGAGGGATGCCAGGACCGCGGTCCCATACTTCCAGGCTCAACTCGCCCTCGTGTCGGCGCACGCCCAGCAGCACTGGGCCGTCGGCATAGCGGAACGCATTCGTCAGAAAGTTCTGCAAAATGCGTCGAAGCAACTTGATGTCACTGTCGACCCGCAAATGACTGCCGCGCAAGCGGAAGCGCAAGCCTTGTTCCTGGGCCAGTGCCTTGAATTCGGCGCCGAGTGCGTCGAACAGTTCGTTGAGCACGAACGGCTGGCGTTGCGGGTTGATCTTGCCGTTTTCCAGGCGCGAGATGTCCAGCAGGTCGCTGATCAGGTCTTCGGCGGAACGCAGCGAGCTGTCCAGGTGTTGCACCAGTTGCCGGGCTTCGCTCGACAGGCCGTCGTTCTGGTGGGAGAGGGCGGCGGAGAACAGGCGTGCAGCGTTCAGCGGTTGCATCAGGTCATGGCTGACCGCTGCGAGAAAGCGGGTCTTCGATTGGTTCGCGGACTCGGCCACGCCCTTGGCGTCGGTGAGCGCCACGTTGAGTTGCGACAGCTCGTGTGTTCGCTCGGTCACCCGTCGTTCCAAGCCCTCGTTCGCCTCGGTCAGCGCGTGTTCGGCCTCGCGGAACGCGGTGATGTCGGTGAAGCTCATGACAAAACCGCCGCCGGGCATCGGGTTGCCGATCAGTTCGATCACCCGTCCATTTGGGAACAGGCGTTCGGAGGTGTGCGCGCGGCCTTGGCGCATCCAGTGCAGGCGTCGTGCCACATGCACTTCGGCCTCACCCGGTCCGCACAAGCCGCGCTCGGCGTTATAGCGAATGATGTCGGCAATCGGCCGGCCGACGCTGATCAATCCCTCGGGGTAGTTGAACAGCTCCAGGTAACGGCGGTTCCACGCCACTAACTTGAGCGACTGATCCACCACGCTGATGCCCTGGGTGATGTTTTCGATGGCGCCTTGTAGCAGGGCCCGATTGAATTGCAGCACTTCGGAGGCTTCGTCGGCGATTCGTACTACGTCCTCCAGCAGCATGTCCCGACCTTCAATCGCGGCCTTTACGACGGCGCGAGTCGAGGAGGCGCCGAGTACACCCGCCAGCAGGCGTTCGGTATGCGCGATCCAATCGTTATCGGCATTCTGGTTGGGGTTGAAGCCTTTGCCCTGGCGATAGGCGAAGCGGATAAAACTTTGCTGGGCGCGTTCTTCCCCGACAAAGCGCGCGGCCAGGCTCAGCAGGTCGCTGATCTGGACCGACAACATGGAGCGAGTGCTGGCGCGTTGGCTGGTTTCCTGGCCGATGAAGCGCCCGGCCTGCCAGTGCTCGGACACTCGAGTGCGCGAGAGCATCGAAACCCAGACGAACAGCGTGAAGTTGCCCGCCAGGGAGAACACGGTGCCCAGGGTCAGCGAGGTGAGGGGCAAACCGAGCGGTTGGGAATGCAACCAGGTCAGGCCTGGGAAAAGGCTGAGCGACCAGCCCAGGCTTTTCGCGGTAACCGGTAGGACCAAGGTGTAGAACCACAGGAACGTGCCCGCCGCCAAACCGGCAAAGACGCCGCGACGATTCGCCTGTTTCCAATACAGCGCGCCAAGCATGGCGGGTGCCAGTTGGGTCACTGCGGCGAAAGCGATCTGGCCGATCGTCGCGAGGCTCGCAGTGGAGCCCAGCAATCGGTAGCTGACATACGCCAGCAGCAGGATGATCACAATGCTGACGCGGCGTACCGACAGCAACCAGTGGCGGAATACTTCAAACGGCCGTTCCGCGCTGGAGCGGCGCAACAACCAAGGCAGCAGCATGTCGTTGGAAACCATGGTCGACAACGCAATGCTTGCAACAATCACCATGCCGGTGGCGGCCGACGCGCCACCAATGAACGCCAGCAAGGCGAGGACCGGATGGGCCTCGGCCAAGGGCAGGCTGATCACGTAGGAATCGGGTGGCACCGAGCCGGGCAAGAGCATTTTGCCGCCGAGGGCGATCGGCACGACAAACAGCGCTGCGAGAATCAGGTACGCAGGGAAGACCCATTTGGCCAGGCGCAAATCCTGGGGGTCGATGTTTTCCACGACGGTGACGTGAAACTGCCGGGGCAGGCAGATGATTGCCATCATTGCGACGCCGGTCTGTACCACCATCGTTGGCCAGTTGACGGTTTCTTTCCAGTATTCCTCCAGCCGTGGAGCCAGCATCGCCTGGTTGAACAAATCGCCGAAACCGTCGTAGAGGCCGTAGGTCACAAACGCACCGACCGCGAGAAACGCGAACAGTTTGACTATCGATTCAAAGGCAATCGCCAGCACCATGCCACGGTGGTGTTCGGTGGCATCGAGGTTGCGCGTACCGAAGACAATGGTGAACAACGCCAGCACCAGCGACACGATCAACGCCGTGTCCTGGGCCCGGGTGCCGGTAGCATCCGCGCCAGCGCCGATCAGCAGGTTCACCCCGAGTACGATGCCCTTGAGTTGCAGGGCGATGTAAGGCAGCACGCCGACCATGCAGATCAGCGCGACCACCACCGCTAACGATTGGGATTTGCCGTAGCGTGCAGCGATAAAGTCAGCGATAGAGGTGATGTTTTCCTGCTTGCTGATCAGAATCATCTTTTGCAGGACCCAGGGGGCCAATACCAGCAACAGCACCGGTCCCAGGTAGATCGGTATAAACGCCCACAGTTGTTCGGCCGCCTGGCCTACGGCGCCGAAGAAGGTCCAACTGGTGCAATAAACGGCCAGCGACAGGCTGTACACCCAGGCACGCATACGCGGCGGCAGCGGCGCATGGCGACGGTCACCGTAAAAGGCGATGGCAAACATAATGGCCATATAGGCCAAGGCAACGGCGGCGATCAGCCCGCTGGACAGCGTCATGGTAACTCCGGACATAAACACACCCAGGCATTTCGGGCCCGGTCGGACAGTCTCGCATGATGCCTGGGGATTAGTCAGTGTCGACCAAGGTCTCGTGAGCACTAATGTCGCAGGGGCGGGTGTTAAAGAGGCTCAGCGCGGCGGCAGGGTTTTTTGGCGCAGGATGTAGATCGTCACCAGCACGGCACTGGTCAGCATGAAGCCCCGTGCCCAGGGTAGAGGCACCAGGTAGCAGGAAAAACCGATGCTCAGCCACATCAGGCCGATGGCATAGACCTTGCCCTTCAGCGGGATGCCACTGCCGTCCAGGTAGTCACGAATCCATGGGCCCAGGCGCGGGTGTTCCACCAGCCAGTCGTAGAAGCGTGGGGAGCTTCGCGCGAAGCAGGCGGCGGCAAGAAGTAGGAAGGGGGTGGTCGGCAATACCGGCAGGAAAATACCGATTACTCCCAGCGCTACGCTCAGCCAACCGATGGCCAGTAGTGCATAACGCAGGAGCGGCGAGCGCTTGCCCATGGGTATCACGGGCATGCGACTCAGTGGTGACGAGGCTTGAGGAGCGCCGGTTTTTCGTCAGGGGCGTTGCACAGCAGGTACAGGGCGGTCAGGGCTTCCGGGATCTGTACGATCATGTCGTCCATCAGGTTGGCGTCGGAGGCGATGTCGGAGAACTCCGGCTGGTCGTCGAACAGGCCTGAACCGACCATGATTGGCAGCAGCATTTCGCTGACTTCTTCTTCGGCGGTTTCGAACCAGGCGGCTTCGCGCAGGAACACGCCTTCCATGAATCCGATGCACCAGCCGCGCAGGTCGGAGTCGTCCGGATCTTCGCCCAGGTCCAGGTCGCACGGCAGCTCGAATTCCTCATCGGAGGCCAGTTGGCGACCGATGTGGGCCTTGAGAGCGAGCAGGGTGGCTTCGATCTCTTCGCGCTGGGCGGCGTCAGCGTAGTGAGGTTCTTCGGCGAACAAGGCGTCGATCCACTCACGGTCCGGCACGATGTCGGAAGAAATCGACAGGGCGGTCAGGTAGCCGTGGGCGGCCACGTAGTCCAGCGCCTCGTCATGCAGCTCATCGGCGTCGAGGAAGGCTTGCAGGCGGGTTAGTTGCTCAGCGAAGGACATTGAAGGACTACCTTGGGAATAAACGATGCTCAATTCTAGGCTTTCTTGAGCGCCCCGGCCAGCCACACTGCATATTTGGCCGGTTTTCGATAGCGGCCGCTATTCGTCAGCCGCGCCCTTTGCCGGCCGACGCTCGGGTATACTGCCGCGTTTTGTGATGCCCCTGCAGGCCAGTGCCAACCCGAGAAAACTTCGCTTACGGATTATTTTCCGTAGTGCCGCGTTTTTTCGGCCAGCCTGTAGAGAGGGATTTCGGCGATATTTGGAGTTTTACATGCTCGAGCAGGCTCAACGCGTCCTCAAGGACATCTTCGGCTACGACAGTTTTCGTGGCCGCCAGGGTGCGATCATTGAGCGCGTGGCCAATGGCGGTGATGCCCTCGTCCTGATGCCCACCGGTGGTGGCAAGTCGTTGTGTTTCCAGGTGCCGGCGTTGCTGCGTAACGGTCTCGCCGTGGTGGTGTCGCCCTTGATCGCGCTGATGGACGATCAGGTAGCGACCCTCGAAGAACTCGGTGTTGCCGCCGCCGCGTTGAACTCCACGCTCAGCGCCGAACAGCAGCGCGACCTGGCCGCGCGTATCAAGCGCGGTGAAGTGAAAATGCTCTACCTGGCCCCCGAGCGCCTGGTGCAGCCGCGCATGCTGGCCTTCCTGCAGAGCCTGGAAATCGCCCTGTTCGCCATCGATGAAGCTCACTGCGTATCGCAATGGGGTCACGATTTCCGCCGTGAATACCTGCAGTTGGGGCAGTTGGCGGAACTGTTCCCCGACGTTCCGCGTATCGCCCTGACCGCCACCGCCGACAAGCGTACCCGTGAAGAAATCGTCGAGCGCCTGCATTTGCAGAACGCCGAGCGCTTCCTGTCGAGCTTTGACCGGCCGAATATTTTTTACCGCATCGTGCCTAAAGAACAGCCGCGCAAGCAGTTGCTGGCGTTCCTGTCCGAGCGGCGCAGCGATGCAGGCATCGTCTATTGCCTGTCGCGCAAGAAGGTCGACGAAGTGGCCGCCTTCCTGTGCGAGCAGGGTTATCCGGCGTTGCCCTACCACGCGGGCTTGCCCAACGAATTGCGTGCTTATCATCAGAAGCGCTTCCTCAACGAGGAAGGCCTGATCATGGTGGCAACCATCGCGTTCGGCATGGGCATCGACAAGTCCAACGTGCGATTCGTGGCCCATATGGATCTACCCAAGTCCCTCGAGGCTTATTACCAGGAAACCGGGCGTGCCGGCCGTGATGGCCTGCCGGCGGATGCGTGGATGGTCTACGGCCTGCAAGACGTGGTGATGCTCAAGCAAATGCTGCAGAACTCCGAAGGTGACGAGCGCCACAAACGCCTGGAGCAGCACAAGCTCGACGCCATGCTGTCACTCTGCGAAGAGACGCGTTGCCGCCGCCAGACCTTGCTGGCGTATTTCGACGAAGACATGCCCGAACCCTGCGGCCATTGCGACAACTGCGTGGACGGCGTGCAAACCTGGGATGCCACTGAGCCGGCGCGCCAGGGCTTGTCCGCGATCTACCGCACCGGTCAGCGTTATGGCGTCGGCCATCTGGTGGATGTGTTGCTGGGCAAGGACAACGAGAAGGTGCGTAGCTTCGGCCACGAGAAACTCTCGGTCTACGGCGTGGGCAAGGCCCGTGCCGAAGGCGAATGGAGATCGCTGTTCCGCCAGATGGTCGCGCGCGGCTTGGTAGACATCGACATCGAAGGCTACGGCGGCCTGCGCCTGAACGACAGTTGCCGGCCGTTGCTCAAGGGTGAAGTCAGCCTGGAACTGCGCCGCGACCTCAAGCCGCAGACCACCGCCAAGAGCAGTACCAGCCAAGCCAGCCAACTGGTGCGCTTTGAAGAGCGTGAACAGTGGGAAGCCCTGCGTACCCTACGGCGCAAACTGGCGCAGGAACACAGCGTGCCGCCTTACGTTATTTTCCCCGACTCGACCTTGCTGGAGATGTTGCGCGAGCAGCCGACCACCCTGGCCGAAATGGGCCGGGTCAGTGGTGTGGGGGCGCGCAAGCTGGAGCGTTATGGCCAGGCCTTCCTCGAAGTGCTCGGCGGCCAGGCCGAAGCGCCGAAGGAAATCGCCGATATTCGCCACGAATTGATCAGCCTGGCGCGGGCCGGCATGACCCCGATCCAGATCGCCGGCCAGCTGCAATGCTCGGAGAAAAACGTCTATACGCTGTTGGCCGAATCCATCGGTCAGCAACAGTTGTCGTTAGAGCAGGCTCTTGATTTGCCGGAAGATTTACTCAGCGAAATCCAGGATGCCTTCCTAGACGGTGAAGGCGAATTGCCACCAGTTGCTGAGATCGCACCGCTGTTCACCGGGCGGGTTCCCGAGGGGGTTTTGTACTGCGTTCGTGCCGCGTTGCAGTCTGAGTTCGAAATTTAGTGTGCCAATTGCGACAATGTAACGAATCAGTACAGACGAGCGCTTGCCTACTGACATGGCTCATGCTTAGCTGACTAATAATTAGCCATACTTTGTTTTCAGTCTAAACCATGAGTTTTTTATGCCGTTAACCGATCAACACCGTTTTGGCATGCAGTTGGCGCAAATGTCCCGAGGTTGGCGCGCCGAACTGGACCGCCGTTTGGCGGGGCTAGGCTTGTCCCAGGCACGCTGGCTGGTGCTGCTGCACCTGGCTCGTTTCGAAGACGCGCCGACTCAGCGCGAACTGGCACAAAGTGTCGGCGTTGAAGGTCCGACCCTGGCGCGGTTGCTCGACAGCCTGGAAGGCCAAGGACTGGTTCAACGTCAGGCCGTGGTGGAAGATCGCCGCGCCAAGCGCATCCTGCTGTGCGACACCGCCCGACCGTTGATCGAGCAGATTGAAACCATCGCCACTGCGTTGCGCCATGAGTTGTTCGTGGGCGTGAATGAAGAGGACCTGCGGGTGTGCATGCGTGTGCATGGGCACATTCTGGCGAATCTGGAAAAGTCCTGACCTCAAGTACACGGCAGATCAATATGTGGGAGCCGGCTTGCCACTGCAAGCCAGCTCCCACATTGGGTATTACGGTCGGCGTTTTAGAAGGTCTGGCCGAGGTTCAGGTACACCGCTTGCTGATTGTCATCATTGAACCCGTAGCTGAAATTCAGCGGTCCCAACGGTGTGTCAAACCCCAGGAAAATACTCGCGGCGTTGATATAGCCGCTGTCGAATTCATTGTCGTTGTTCCACGCCCGTCCGCGTTCCAATGACGCGCCCAGGTACAGCGGGAAATCCAATGGCAGGTACGAGCGTGGCGTCAGGCGGCGGTAGTACACGGCGCGCATCAAGCTGACGTTCTGCCCCGAGATCGCATCCTGGCGAAAGCCCGACAGCTGCCGTGCGCCGCCCAGCAGGAAGCTGGATATCACCACGTCCGAATTATCCATGGTGCGCCCGTAACGGCCGCCCAGTACGAGCGTGTCCGGACCGTGGCTCATGGCCTTGTCCAGCTTGAACTCCCATTGTCGGTAGCGTTGATCCGAACCCAACCCTGGTTCGAACTCGCGAAAAGCCAGGCCGATGTCTTCGCCTGTGTGGGGGAAGTACACGTTGTCCAGGGAGTCGAAGGAGTACTTCAACTCGTAGAAGCCTTCGCTGAAGCTCACGCTTGGCAGGTCGCGGTCGCCGATGCGCACATCGGCCTTGCCCCAGGCCTCGCCGACGCCGAAGCGGATCTCGCCGCTGGTGCCGATCTGGCGCCCCACGTTCAGGCCGAAACCGTAGCGTTCCAGGCGGTATTCGGAGATGGGATCGTTGTCCAGAATCAGTTCCACATTCTGCGCCTGGGCCTTGAGGTAAGGTGCGACGAAGTAGCGCGAGCCGGTGTCCATCGGTTGGTAGAACTCGCTGTACAGCTCCTGCCGATCGCCGATCTGCACCCGCGTCAGCCATTCCGCGCCGAGGCGGTTGATGCCATTAATGCGGTAGCTCGCGCCGAGGTTGAAGGCGCTGTCGCCACGCATATCGTCGGACAAGTTCAGGCCCAGGCGCAGGTAGTCGGTGCCGCTGCGTTTGCCGCGTGCGCTGATCACCAGGGTGTTGTCGTGGCCTTTTTTCACCACGCGGTATTGCACCTGTTCGAAGTAATCCAGGCCATACAAGGTGCCCATGTCCACTTGCAGGCGACCCAGGTTCAGCGGCTCGCCCAGGGTTTGGCGGATGTAGTAGCGGATCACGTCGTCGCTGACTTTCGAGTCGTTCTCCACGCTGATCGCGGTGATGATCGGGGTCCGTTCGCCCGGGGTGCGCGCGGCCACCAGTTCCGGGTCGATCGGTTCGGCGGGGCGCAAGTGGGCCAGGCGCACATCGAGGGCGCGGGTGGCGCGGTAGCCGGCGTCGATTATGTCCTTGGCGCGGCCGAAGTCCGTGACGCCATAGGCGGCCAGCGGCGGCTGGATCAGCACATCTTTAGGGTTCAGGGCCCTAAGTTGTTCTTCGGAATTGCGCCGGGTCATCAGGGTGATGGACTGGTTGAGCACGTCCACCACCGTGGCCAGTTGCTTGCGTGAGCGCAGCGGCGTGCCGATGTCCACCACGATGGCGATGTCGACACCCATCTCTCGCGCCACGTCCAGCGGGATGTTATCGGTCATCCCGCCGTCCACCAGCAGCCGGCCATCGAGTTCCACAGGCGCGAATACGGCAGGGATCGACATGCTCGCGCGGATTACCTGGGGCAGGTGGCCTTTGCTGAAGACTACTTTTTCGCCGGTGGTGATATCGGTTGCTACGGCGCGAAAGGGGATCGGCAGCTTGTCGAAATTTCGCGTGTTGCTGCTGTGGGCGAACATGCTTTCCAGCAGCAGCGCCAGGTTCTGGCCCTGGATGACGCCCAGCGGCAGGCCGAGGCTGCCATCGTCGCGGATACTGAGTTTCTGCTTGACCAGGAAATCACGGTCATCCTGCTTGCGTCGAAACGGCACATCTTCCCGAGGAGGCGCATCGGAGAGCGCCTGCTGCCAATCGATACCCAGCGCGAGCTTTTCCAGCTCATCGATCTTGTAGCCCGACGCGTATAACCCGCCGATCACCGCACCCATGCTGGTGCCGGCAATCGCATCGATATGAATCCCCTGTTCCTCCAGGGCCTTGAGCACGCCGATATGGGCGAGCCCGCGCGCGGCACCGCCGGACAGCACCAGGCCGATTTTCGGGCGTGGCGTTTCAACCGCATCGACAAGGAGGGGTAGCAGGCAGAGCAACAGGCAGGACAGCAGGCGGTGCATCATGAATCTCGGGGCTGGACGATAAGGGCCGGTATTATAGCCACCCGACCCTCCAAGCCCGTTACGCCAGGAACCTGTCAAATTATGTCGCTGAGCAAACCCGAGATCGTCATCACCTATTGCACGCAGTGCCAGTGGTTGCTGCGCGCCGCGTGGCTGGCCCAGGAACTGTTGAGTACCTTCGCTGAAGACCTAGGCAAAGTGGCGCTGGAGCCGGCGACCGGCGGCGCGTTTCGCATTACCTGCGACGGTGTGCAGATCTGGGAGCGCAAGGCTGATGGCGGCTTCCCGGAGGCCAAAGTGCTCAAGCAACGTGTGCGCGACCAGATCGACCCGCAGCGCGACCTGGGGCACAACGATCATAAGTAATGAAGGCCACCGCCGCATAAGGGCGGTGACCGGTTGGTGCGTGCTTACTTGGCGGCCATCTTGCTCTTGATGAAGCCGATGACCCACGTCAGCACCAGGCCGCCGACGCCACCGCCGACAATATTGCTGCCGACCGCCGCGACATCCAGCGTTTCGCCACCGGGCGTGCCCGTCAGCGCCGAGACGATCTGGCCCAGCACCAGGCCACCGACACCACCGAGGAGGGTATTGAGCCCGGTGCCCAGGCTCTGTTTGGTCATCCCCGCCAAATTACCGCCGACGGCACCGCTGATGATCTGAACGAGCAAGCTGATAAACATTTCCATGATGCAACTCCTGCATAGCGTTAATGGAGTGACCACTCGCTTGCAGCAACTTCATACGTCCTGGCTGTCGTCGAGGAGTCTTTATCCGTAGACGACGACACACTGTTGCGGATGGGCAGAGTATAGATCAGGCCGCTGCAGCCGGCTGTTTGGCCTGGCTGGCGCTGCCCATCAGGCCGGAAAGCACGATGGCGACGATGATCAGCGCGCCGCCCAGCAGCATGCGCAAGGTCGGGGTTTCGGCAAACAACAGCCAGGCGACGCTGATGCCGTAGACCGGTTCCATGGCGAACACCACCGAGGCGGTGCGGGCCTTGATCACCGCGAGGCTGGCGACAAACAGGCTGTGGGCCAGGCCGGTACAGAACACGCCGAGCAGGCCGATCCACAGCCAGTCGATCGCGCGCACATCCGCCAGCCCCGGCGCGGCCACGGGCAACAGGCACAGCGCGACCACCACGTTCTGGCACAACGCCGCCTGCACCGCTGGAATCCGCCCGGAGCTGGCGCGGTTATTCAGTGACAGCAGGGAGAACAGCAACCCCGAGGCGATGCCCCAGAGCAGGCCGCCCGTGGCTTCGCTGGCGAGGTTGAAGTCCGGTGTCACCAGCACCAGGCCCACCGTGACCAGAGCCACCAGCAACACTTCATTGGCGCGAATGCGCTCGCGGAAGATCAAACCTTCGAGGATCACGGTAAACGCCGGGAACGCGGTAAACCCCAGGGTGGCGACGGCCACGCCGGCGACTTTGACCGCAATGAAGAACGTGACCCAATGCGCCGCCAGCAACACACCGCTGATCACCAGCCGACGCCAGTCGCGCATGTGCAGCTGTTTCCAGGGGGCGTTGCTGGCGAAGCGCGCAAAGATCGCCAGGGCAATCACCGCAAACGCGGCGCGGCCGAACACGATGATGGCCGGTGAGGCGGCCGCCAGCTTGCCGAATACGCCGGTGAGGCCAAACATCAATGCGCCGATATGCAGGGCGCCGAGGGCTGAGCGGGGAGTCATTGCGATCCTTGTAGCAACGGGGTGACAGGCTCGCAGTCTAGAGGCTGGGTGCGTGAGTGTCTGTCGCCTGGCTCGCGATTTTTAGCGCAGGACTCGCTATTTTTTCGTGCGCCGCAGGGCGCTCGGCGCGGCGCCGAATTCGCGCAGCATTGCAGCGGCAAACGCACTTTGCGAGGCATAGCCGACGCGCTCGGCAATCTCGCCGATGGGCAGTGGCGTTTCCCGCAACAGGCCCAAGGCTTTATGCAGGCGGCGACTGCGGATGTAGTCCATGGGCGTCTGCCCACACTCGGCAACAAACCGCGCATGCAGGCGTGCGACGGACAAGTCGGCGATGCGTGCCAGGTCGGCGACTTGCAGGGGATGGGCGACATGCTGTTCGATATGCGCATTGAACGCGGTGTAGGGCAGGCGGCGGCCCGGCACGCTGGGGGCCAGCGGATGATTGAGGCTGGCCAGCAGCAGCACCGCCCCTTGCTGGACGATCAGCGGGTCATCCACCGGGCTGTGCGCCAGCCATTGCACCAACTGGCTTTGCCGCGTATCCAGGGTCAGACGCGTCGGTTGGTCGAGCAGGCGGCGGCTGGCATCGGCATGCTCGCCCAACGATTGCAGCACCCAGTGTTCGTTGGGCACATCCAGCACCAGGCATCGGCTGCCGTCGCGACTGCCGCAGGTGTGGTGAGCCGAGAAGGGCAGCACCATCACACTGCTCTCGCGGACCTGGCTGGCGTGTCCATCCACTTCAAGGTCCAGGTGCCCGGACAGGCCAAAGACCAACTGCGCATGGTCATGGCTGTGGGCAATGGGCGCTTCGATGTAATGGCGTAGCGTGAGGGACGCGCTCATTGCGTTCTCCAGGGCAGCAGATCCGCAGTCTACAACGCTTTGCGAGGAGCCTGCGCTGTCATCAGACTGACGCATAGCTGTCATGGGCTATTAATCGCGAGGGCGCAAGCTCGCGAAAACACCGTCGAGGGATGCCCATGACCCGTGCCGAATTCGCCACACCCAGCCGTAAGCAACGGGTTCGTACCCTGTGGATTTCCGATGTGCATTTGGGCACCCGGGATTGCCAGGCCGAACACTTGTCGCAATTCCTCAAGGGCTACCACGCCGACAAGGTGTACCTGGTCGGTGACATCATCGATGGCTGGAAACTGCGCGGCGGCATGTATTGGCCCCAGGCCCACACCAATGTGATCCGCCGCCTGTTGACCATGGCCAAGCGAGGCACGGAGGTGATCTACGTCACCGGCAACCACGACGAATTCCTGCGCCGCTACTCCAAGCTGATCCTGGGCAACATCCAGTTGGTGGACGAAGCCATTCACGTCACCGCCGATGGTCGCCATCTCCTGGTGATCCACGGCGACCAGTTCGATGTGATCACGCGCTATCACCGCTGGTTGGCTTTCCTCGGTGACTCGGCCTACGAGTTCACCCTGACGTTAAACCGTTGGTTGAATCACTGGCGTGCGCGGTATGGCTACGGTTACTGGTCGCTCTCGGCGTATCTGAAGCACAAGGTGAAGACCGCGGTGAGTTTTATCAGCGATTTCGAAGAAGCCATCGCCCACGAAGTGACCCGGCGCGAATTGCATGGGGTGGTGTGCGGGCATATTCACCATGCGGAGATTCGCAAGGTAGGCGAGGTGGACTACCTCAACTGTGGGGATTGGGTGGAGTCGTGCACAGCGTTGATCGAGCACTGGGATGGGAGTATCGAGTTGTATCGGTTGGCGGATGCGCAGGCTAAAGAGGCGCAGCTAAAATCGGAGATGGTCGCGGGCTAAGGCCTTGTTCGGCCCCGAAAGTGGGAGCGGGCTTGCTCGCGATAGCGCAGTGTCGGTCACTGTATTTGGCAACTGATTCACCGCTATCGCGAGCAAGCCCGCTCTCACATGGGGTGCCGGTTTCGTCAGTCAGACGCTGCAGACATCGGCAATCGCTTGCGCCAGCAGGGTCAATCGCCTTGCATCGATCCCCGCCACATTCGCCCGCCCCGAGCTGACCATATACACGCTGTGCTTCGCGCGCAGTTGCTTGACCTGCTCGGCACTCAAGCCGGTATAGGAAAACATCCCACGTTGCGCGCCGATATGCGCAAACCGCTCGGCCAGCCCGTGTGGCGCCAGGGCCTCGACCAGTCCGGAGCGCAACTGCGCAATGCGCGCGCGCATCGCTTCGACTTCGCCGCTCCACTGCGCCTTCAGCTCGGCGTCACCGAGGATCGTCGCGACGACTGCCGCGCCGTGGTCCGGTGGGGTTGACCACAGGTTGCGCGCGATATTTGCCAACTGGCTGCGTACATCCGTGAGTTTCTCGGCATTCGCCGCACACACGATCAGCGCGCCGACACGGTCGCTATACAGGCCGAAGTTCTTCGAGCAGGAGCTGGTGATCAGCACTTCCGGCAGCTCGGCCGCGAACAGCCGCACCGCCCAGGCGTCCTGCTCCAGGCCGTCGCCAAAGCCCTGGTAGGCGAAGTCGATCAGCGGCAGCAGGTGGCGCTCGCGCACGATCTGCAAGACCTGGCGCCAGTCCTCTTGGGACAGGTCGAAACCGGTCGGGTTATGGCAGCAGGCGTGCAGCAGCACCACGTCGCGCTCGGGCACCGTGGACAAGGTCGCCAGCATTGCGCCCACATCCAGCCGATTGTCCGCGCCGACGTAAGGGTAGTGACTGACCTTGATCCCGGCCTTGGCGAAGATGCTTTCGTGGATCGGCCAGGTTGGGTTGCTCAGCCATACGCCGCGGCCGGGCAGGCTGTGGGCGATAAAGTCGGCGCTCAGGCGCAGGGCTCCGGTGCCGCCTGGGGTCTGGGTCGCGCCGGCGCGGTGTTCACGCAGCAGCGCGGACTCGGCGCCGAGCACCAGCTCGCTGATCAACCTGCCGAACGCGGCGTCGCCGTGGCCGCCAATGTAGGTCTTGGTGGTTTGCCGTTCCACCAGGCGCTGCTCGGCTCGCTTCACCGAAGGGGGAATCGGTGTCAGCCCTTGGTCGTCCTTATACACGCCCACGCCGAGGTCGAACTTGTTCGGGTTGGCATCCTGGGCATACAGGTCCATCAGCCCGAGGATCGGGTCGCCGGGCACGCGGCCAATCGCATCAAAATGCATTACTTGCGGCCCTCGGCACCCTTGGCCACTTCGTCGGTGCGCGCGGCCATGATGAAGTCGTTGCGGTGCAGGCCTTTGATGGAGTGGCTCCACCAGGTCACCGTGACCTTGCCCCACTCGGTGAGCAGGCCTGGGTGGTGGCCTTCAGCTTCGGAGATTGCACCCATGGCGTTGGTAAAGGCCAGGGCGAACCTGAAGTTCTTGAACAGGAAAACCTTCTCTAACTGCATGACGCCATCGCGCACTTCAATGTTCCAGTCGGGGATCTG
Organism: Pseudomonas sp. D3; assembly: GCF_029320995.1. Taxonomy (NCBI): domain Bacteria; kingdom Pseudomonadati; phylum Pseudomonadota; class Gammaproteobacteria; order Pseudomonadales; family Pseudomonadaceae; genus Pseudomonas; species Pseudomonas sp. D3. The sequence goes on along the minus strand of NZ_CP119772.1, from coordinate 4,804,239 downwards.
TTTGAGCAGCACCGGTAGTTCTTCATCGTTGACTTGCGGGGCATCGGCGCGGCAGGCTTCACAGTGGGCTTGGTTCAAGGTCGTCATGGGGGGGTGTCCTGAATTCGAGTGTTTGGAAAACGGTCGTCAGTGGCGTCACCCTAAAGCAACGCGGGACCAGGGAACAGATTCACCTGGCGTCAAAACCTACGGTTCACGCGGCTTTGGGCTTGGGTGCGAAGAGCGGTGTGTGCAGACCCAGCTGCATCCCACGCTCGACCATGCCCATGATGTCTTCCTGCGCTACGTCGAACAGGCGCTTGAGCTCGGGCAAGACAAAATATAGCGGTTGCAGGATGTCGATGCGATACGGCGTGCGCATCGCCTCCAGCGGATCGAAGGCTTGATGTTTGGGCTCGGACGACAGGCTGTACACCGTCTCCTTGGGCGACGACAAAATACCGCCACCATAGATGCGCCGACCGGCGGGCGTGTCCACCAGGCCAAATTCGATGGTCATCCAATACAGGCGCGCCAGGTACACCCGCTGCTCCTTGGTGGCCGCGAGGCCGAGCTTGCCGTAGGTGTGGGTGAATTCGGCGAACCAGGGATTGGTCAGCAGCGGGCAGTGGCCGAAGATTTCGTGGAAAATATCTGGCTCTTGCAGGTAGTCCAATTCTTCGTGGGTGCGAATAAAAGTCGCCACCGGAAACTGCTTGTTGGCGAGTAATTCGAAGAACGTCTGGAAGGGAATCAGCGCTGGCACGCGGGTGACTTGCCAGCCGGTGGTCTCGGCCAGCACCGTGTTGATTTCGCTCAGTTGCGGGATGCGATCCAGGGGCAGGCCGAGCTTGTCGATGCCGTCCAGGTATTCCTGGCAGGCGCGGCCCTCGATCACTTTCAACTGGCGCGTGATCAGGGTGTTCCACACCGCATGTTCTTCCGGCGGGTAGTGGATAAAACCTTGCGCATCGGGCTCGCGGGCCACGTAGTGCGTCTGCTTCATACGGCTCTCCTGCTAGGCATTCGTTCTTGTTATGTCCTGCGATGTACGTATTGATAACCCGGCTGGAGCGAGATTCCATCCGCCTGCGCGAGGAGGTTGTAGGAAAATTTACTGCTATTCGTAAAGTATTCGTTACGGATGGGCCGCTAATCGATGTGTTGGGCTGTAAAAAGGTCGCCAGGTGTCACATAATCTTGACGATTATCTGCGCCCAGCGACAAAAAGACGCGGCGCCTACTCTTCTTCGGGCCTTTTCATGCGTATCAAAGTGCATTGCCAGAACCGCATCGGCATCCTGCGGGACATTCTCAACCTGTTGGTGGAGTACGGCGTCAACGTCGCCAAGGGCGAGGTCGGCGGTGAGCATGGCAACGCCATTTACCTGTTTTGCCCGAACCTGGTGAACATGCAATTCCAGGCGTTGCGCCCAAAGTTCGAGGCGATTGCCGGGGTGTTTGGTGTAAAGCGTGTAGGGCTGATGCCCAGCGAGCGTCGGCATATGGAGCTCAATGCGCTGCTCGGTGCCCTGGAGTTTCCAGTGCTGTCCATCGACATGGGCGGCTCGATCGTCGCCGCCAACCGTGCGGCCGCGCAGTTGCTCGGGGTGCGGGTGGACGAGGTGCCGGGCATTCCGCTGTCGCGCTACGCCGAGGATTTCGATTTGCCGGAGCTGGTGCGCGCGAGCAAATCGCGGATCAATGGCCTGCGGGTCAAGGTCAAGGGTGACGTGTTCCTGGCGGACATCGCGCCGCTGCAATCGGCCGAACACGACGACAGCGAAGCCATGGCCGGCGCGGTGTTGACCCTGCACCGTGCCGACCGCGTCGGTGAGCGTATTTATAATGTGCGCAAGCAGGAACTGCGTGGCTTCGACAGTATCTTCCAGAGTTCCAAGGTCATGGCTGCCGTGGTTCGTGAAGCGCGGCGCATGGCGCCATTGGATGCGCCGCTATTAATAGAGGGCGAAACCGGCACCGGCAAGGAGCTGCTTGCCCGCGCCTGTCACCTGGCCAGCCCCCGTGGCCAATCACCGTTGATGGCCCTCAATTGTGCCGGCCTGCCGGAGTCGATGGCCGAGACCGAACTGTTTGGCTACGGCCCCGGCGCTTTTGAAGGGGCGCGGGCCGAAGGCAAGCTGGGGCTGCTGGAGCTGACAGCGGGCGGTACGTTGTTTCTTGATGGCGTCGGGGAAATGAGCGCACGGTTGCAGGTGAAGTTGCTGCGCTTCCTGCAGGACGGTTGCTTTCGCCGAGTCGGCAGTGATGAAGAGGTGTACCTGGATGTGCGGGTGATTTGCGCAACCCAGGTGGACCTTTCGGAACTCTGCGCGCGGGGTGAATTCCGCCAGGACCTTTATCACCGCCTGAACGTGCTGTCGCTGCATATCCCGCCTCTGCGCGAATGCCTCGATGGTCTGGGGCCACTGGTGGAACACTTTCTCGACCAAGCCAGCCGACAGATCGGCTGCCCGTTGCCCAAACTGGCCCCGGCCGCTATGGATCGGCTCAGCCATTACCACTGGCCGGGCAATGTACGGCAGTTGGAAAACGTGTTGTTTCAGGCGGTGTCGTTGTGTGAGGGCGGGACGGTCAAGGCTGAACACATTCGCCTGCCGGACTACGGCGTGCGTCAGCCCCTTGGCGATTTTTCCCTGGAAGGCGGCCTGGAAGCCATCGTCGGTCGTTTTGAAAGGGCCGTGCTGGAAAGTCTGTATGCCGAACATCCCAGCAGTCGGCAGTTGGGTAAGCGCTTGGGCGTTTCCCATACAACGATTGCGAACAAGTTGCGGGACTATGGCATGAGCAAGGAAAGTGCTGGCAAGCGTCCTGAACACGGCACTTGAAAGGCGCTATGTTCAGGTTGTTCTGCGGTGGCAGGCAGCGTTAAAACACCAGGAAACCCCTGTCCGGGCCTATGACGATGGAGCTACCCGTCTCCTTCTCTATCCAGGCCAGATTGGCTTCTTGATCCGGATGGGTGGGGTAGAGTATGCCCAGGTTGTAGTTCTTGTCTTTCGGCAGTCCCTCAAGGCTCTTAGTAATGTCAGGGGACAGCGCTCCGTACTTTCCGGATCTCAGTGCGTCGGTTGATATCCCTTCATTGGTACTTTTGGGGTTGAGGATTGACAGGTCGATGTGTTCGAGCAACGCCGAGCCATGGGGTGGAAATAATCTACCCTCTTTGCGACTTTCGATTTCGATGGCGGCGCCACCTTTTTGCGGAACCCAAAATACGCCGCCACTCATCCTTTCATTCTCTTCTTTAGAGATTGAGACGATTCGGTAATCCTGGTTTTTATCCAGTTTTTCCAGTTCTTTGAGTGCGCTGCGCGACAAGGGGCCGAACTTACCGCTGCGCACATCGTTAGCGGACACGCCAAAGTCGGCTTCAAAGGTCCTGGTCGGGAGGCTCTGCAGCAGTTTTTGTAGTGCGAAGACCGTTGGATTGACGTCACAGCATGGCGTTTCCCAATCCCTGTTTTTCGCGTAATTGTTTGGGTTTAACTCTGGGCGTGTCTCCAGCGGACGTCGTTGTTTCGAAGGCCGGGTGTTTAACGACTCGACTATGTTGAGAAGGTTGTTATAAAGAAATTGTATTTGCCAGTTTGTTGCTGCTTGCATAGAAGGAGTGTTGCAAGTGCCAGACATTTAAATACCCTTAAGTGCGAATAAGTTGATAAGGCGCGAATGATCGTAAAGTAGTCGTGACTGCTTTGCGATGGAGCGAAGTTACGAGAGCTGTATTTAATCGCCAAGCGGGTTTTGATCAGTAAATGTAAAAGGCTATCGGAGTATTCTTGTTTGGGGTTGGGTTTGTCTGGTTGTTATAAAAAACAAGAGAACTACATATGTGCTCACTCATTTGCGGTGCCGTCAGGTAGGCGGCTTTTTTGGGGTTTGTAATGGGTGGACAATAAAACTTCGCGCCAGTCGTTTCGAGATGACCGGGGAGGAGGGCAAGTGCCCAGTGGCTTGCCAAGTGTTTCAGCGGTTCGGCTTCATCCGCGACCATCCAATGCCGTCGCGCTTGAGTGCTTGGAAAACACCCGTAGGACTCCAACCTTTGCCGTCAGCGGCATAACTCCGCCGTTTTTTCGACTCCTCCTGGGCCGGTCTTTTTCGACGCCTTGCCGCAAACCCTTGCCCCGCCTGGACTTTCTGCGCTTTTAGAAAGTTGGTTCGCAAATTGCTTAAGTCTTATCAGTACAGCGGTGGGCGGCAAGCGTCCGTCAGAAAGAGGATAAAGCGTGGACAAGTACCTTTACGTGGCAATGACCGGCGCCAGCCAGAATGCTCTGGCGCAGAAGGCCCATGCCAACAATCTGGCGAACATTTCCACCAACGGCTTCCAGCGCGATCTGGAGCAGGCGCGCTCGATACCGGTGTTCGGCGACAGCTTTCCGGCGCGGGCCTTTGCCCTGACCGAGCGGCCCGCCACCGATTTCTCTCCGGGCGCCATGATCGAAACGGGTCGTGACCTCGATGTGGCGGTCGGCGGCGACGGCTGGATGGCCGTGCAAACCCCAGATGGCAGCGAAGCCTACGTGCGCAGCGCCAGCATGAATGTTGATGCGCTCGGCGTGCTGCGGGCCGGCAATGGTATGCCGATCATGGGCAACGGTGGCCCGATCGCCGTGCCGCCGCAGCAGCAGATTGAAGTGGGCGCCGACGGCACCGTCAGCATTCGCGCGATGGGTGAAGGCCCACGGGTGATGGCTGAAGTGGATCGGATCAAGCTGGTCAAGCCCGACGTCAAGAACATGACCAAAGGCCTGGACGGCACCATCCACACCAAGGACGGCCAGCCGGCCCAGGTCGATGCGAGCGTCAAGCTGACCTCGGGTTTCCTGCAGGCGAGCAACGTCAATGCGGTGGAAGAAATGACTGCGGTGCTGGCGCTTTCCAAGCAGTTCGAGCTGCACATCAAGATGATGAACAGCGCTAAAGAAGACGACCAGGCCATGACGCGCGTTTTGGCAATGAGCTGATTGCGGTTTCACTGAATACTAATTTTGCGGCGCAGCGCCAACAAACAGGCGCACGAAGGAGAACAGCATGCTTCCGGCTCTATGGGTTGCCAAAACAGGTCTGTCTGCCCAGGACACCAACCTGACCACTATTTCCAACAACCTGGCGAACGTTTCGACCACGGGCTTCAAACGTGATCGCGCCGAGTTCCAGGACTTGCTCTATCAGATCAAGCGCCAGCCAGGTGCCCAGTCGACCCAGGACAGCGAACTGCCGTCGGGCCTGCAATTGGGTACCGGTGTGCAGATCGTCGGCACCCAGAAAAATTTCACGGCCGGTAACCTGCAGCAAACCGGTCAGCCTCTGGACATGGCGATCAACGGCAAAGGGTTCTTCCAGATCCTGCAACCAGACGGGACTACGTCCTACAGTCGAGATGGTACTTTCCACCTGGACTCCAACGGCCAAATCGTCACGGCCAACGGTTTTGCCTTGCAGCCGGCCATCGTCGTGCCTGCCAATGCCCAGACCTTCACCGTCGGCAACGATGGCACCGTGTCCATCACCGTGGCTGGCAACCCGGCGTCGCAAGTGATCGGCAACGTGCAAACCGCCGACTTCATCAACCCGGCCGGCCTGCAAGCCATAGGTGGCAACCTATTCCTGGAAACCGCCTCCAGTGGTGCACCGCAAATCGGCACCCCTGGCCTGAACGGCTTCGGCACCACGCTGCAAAGCACCCTGGAAACTTCCAACGTCAGCACCGTGGAAGAGATGGTCAACATGATCACCACTCAGCGCGCCTACGAGATGAATTCCAAGGTGATTTCCACCGCCGACCAGATGCTTTCGTTCGTTACGCAGAATCTGTAATCAAGTCTATGGGGCGCTCCTTAGGGCGCCTGCAACACCGTGAGGTTAGGGTCATGAATCGCTATGTTTCCGTTCTGGCATTAAGTGGGATTGCCGTGCTCGCGGGCTGTGTCGCCCCGACGCCAAAACCCAATGACCCGTACTACGCGCCGGTGTTGCCGCGCACGCCGTTGCCGGCGGCGGCCAATAACGGCTCGATCTACCAGGCCGGTTTCGAACAGAACCTGTACGGCGACCGCAAGGCGTTCCGGGTCGGTGACATCATCACCATCACCCTCAACGAGAAAACCACGGCCAGCAAGAACGCCAACTCCCAAGTGGACAAGACCAGCAAGAACAGTGTTGGCCTGACCTCGTTGTTCGGCGCCGTGCCGAACACCAACAACCCCTTGGGCAGTGGTGACTTGAGCTTGAGCGCAGGCTACAGCGGTGACCGTGCCACCAACGGCAAGAGCTCTGCTGGACAGAACAACAGCCTGACCGGTTCGATCACCGTGACGGTGGCCGATGTATTGCCCAACGGCATCATCGCCGTGCGCGGTGAGAAGTGGATGACCCTCAACAGCGGTGACGAACTGGTGCGCATCGCCGGCATGGTCCGTGCCGACGACATTGCCACCGACAACACCGTATCGTCGACGCGCATTGCCGATGCACGCATTACCTACTCGGGTACGGGTTCGTTTGCTGATGCGAGTCAGCCGGGCTGGTTCGACCGTTTCTTCCTTAGCCCGCTGTTCCCTTTCTAGGTGGCCACTTTGAAATTCAAACAGCTGATGGCGGCGGCACTGTTGCTGTCCCTGAGCGCAGTCGCCCAGGCCGAACGCCTGAAAGACATCGCCAGCATTTCCGGCGTGCGTTCCAACCAGTTGATCGGTTATGGCCTGGTGGTCGGGCTCAACGGTACGGGTGACCAGACCACCCAGACCCCGTTCACCCTACAGACCTTCAACAACATGCTCTCGCAGTTCGGCATCAAGGTGCCGGCGGGTTCAGGCACCGCGCAGCTGAAAAACGTCGCGGCCGTGTCGATCAGCGCCGACTTGCCGGCATTCTCCAAGCCGGGTCAGGTAGTGGACATCACTGTGTCGTCCATCGGTAACTCGAAAAGCCTGCGCGGCGGCACCCTGTTGATGACGCCGCTCAAAGGTATCGACGGCAACGTCTACGCCATCGCCCAGGGCAACCTGGTGGTGGGCGGGTTTGACGCCGAAGGCCGCGACGGCTCGAAGATTACGGTGAACGTGCCGTCGGCCGGTCGTATCCCCGGCGGCGCCACGGTTGAACGCACCGTGCCCAGCGGCTTCAACCAGGGCAACAGCCTGACCCTGAACCTCAACCGTTCCGACTTCACCACCGCCAAGCGTGTGGTCGACAAGATCAACGACATGCTCGGCCCTGGCGTCGCCCAGGCTATCGACGGCGGCTCGGTCCGGGTTACCGCGCCGCTGGACCCAAGCCAGCGCGTGGATTACCTGTCGATCCTGGAAAACCTTGAGGTCGACCCCGGCCAGGCGGTGGCCAAGGTCATTATCAACTCGCGCACCGGCACTATCGTCATCGGCCAGAACGTCAAGGTGTCGCCGGCCGCGGTGACCCACGGCAGCCTGACCGTGACCATTACCGAAGACCCGATCGTCAGCCAGCCTGGGCCGTTGTCCAATGGCCAGACCGCCGTGGTACCGCGCTCGCGGGTGAATGCCCAGCAAGAAGCCAAGCCGATGTTCAAGTTCGGCCCCGGCACCACCCTGGACGAGATTGTCCGCGCGGTGAACCAGGTGGGCGCAGCGCCCGGCGACTTGATGGCGATCCTCGAAGCATTGAAACAGGCCGGCGCCTTGCAAGCCGACCTGATCGTGATTTGAGGCCATGGCCATGGATATGCGCAAGAGCGGGATCAGCAGCACGGCGGACTCGGGGTCTTATTCCGACTTGAACCGGCTTAATCAGCTCAAGGTCGGCGCCGACAAGAACAGCGATGGCAACATGCGCAAAGTGGCGCAGGAGTTCGAGTCGCTGTTCCTGAGCGAGATGCTCAAGTCCATGCGCTCGGCCACCGAGGCCCTGGGCAAGGACAACCCGCTGAACACCCCGGCTGCCAAGCAGTACCAGGAAATGTACGACCAGCAACTGGCCGTCTCGATGTCCCGCGAGGGCGGTGGTATCGGCCTGGCCGACGTGCTGATGCGCCAGATGCAGAAGAACAAGCCGGTGGACGCCCAGGCGGCCACCTTGCAGGGGCCGGCGGCGGCTGAACCGGTGAAGAAAGTCGATGTGCCGACTGAAATCGCCGCCGGCACCCAGGCGACCGGGCCATTGGGCCGCTCCAATGGCCAGCGACCGCTGTGGGCCTACCGCGTGGCCGTCGCCGAAGGCGCCAGCGCTCACACCAACGACGTGGCGCTGATGAACCAGCGCCGTATCGCCTTGCCGAGCAAGCTGACCGATCGACTGCTCGCCGGCATCGTGCCAACTGCGCCGGTCGCTATCGATGCCAACCGCGCGCCACTGCGTAACAGCGCCTTCGATGACAACGTGATCAACAGCAGCGCACACAGTTCTGCCGTGCCCAGCGGCCGCATGCAGGTCTACGGCCGCGCCGTGGCCCAGCCGCCGTTGGCACCAGCGAAGAAAGCCTTCAGCTCCCAAGATGAATTTGTCGCCACCATGTTGCCGATGGCCAAGGCCGCAGCGGCGCGTATCGGTGTCGATCCGAAGTACCTGGTGGCCCAGGCCGCCCTGGAAACCGGTTGGGGTAAATCGGTGATGCGCGCCGAGGATGGCAGCAGCAGCCACAACCTGTTCGGTATCAAGGCCGGCCAGAGCTGGCAGGGCGGCCAGGCCCGCGCGATCACCAGCGAGTTTCGCGATGGGGCAATGGTCAAGGAAACGGCGCAGTTCCGTTCCTACGATTCCTACCAGGACAGCTTCCATGACCTGGTGACGTTGTTGCAAAGCAATGATCGCTATAAAGAAGTTGTGAAATCAGCCGACAACCCGGAACAGTTTGCGCGCGAGTTGCAAAAAGCCGGTTATGCAACCGATCCGGATTACGCCAGCAAGATTTCGCAGATTGCCAAAACGATGAACAGCTACCAGAACTACGCTGCCGCGGGCGCGACCACTCATTTATAAGGTCTGAATCATGAGTTTGCTCAATATCGGGATGTCGGGGTTAAACGCCGCTCAAGGATCGTTGTCAGTCCTGAGTAACAACATTGCCAACGTCAACACCCCGGGATACTCGCGCCAGCAGACCACGCAGAATGCCAGCGTCAGTAACCAGTACGGCGGCGTGTATATCGGCAGTGGCACCACCCTTGGTGATGTGCGCCGTATTTATAACGATTTTCTGGGGGCCGCCTACCAGAAGAGCACCTCGCTCAACAGCGATGCCACCGCTTACGCGGGCCAGGCCTCTGCGATCGACAAGACCCTGTCGGACAAGTCCACCGGCATGTCCTCGGCGCTCAGCTCGTTTTTTGCCTCCCTACAGACCGCTGCGGCAACGCCCAGCGATGTGTCCGCGCGCCAACTGCTGGTGACCAGCGCCCAGACCCTGAGTAACCGCTTCAACTCGATTTCCTCACAGCTGACCCAGCAGAGCGAAGGCATCAACAGTCAGTTGAGCACCATGAGTGACCAGGTCAACAAGCTGACCTCCTCGATTGCCTCGCTGAACAACCAGATATCACAGGTCCAGGGTTCGTCGAACAGTACGCCGAACAATCTGCTGGATGCGCGCGATGAAGCGGTTCGCTCGCTCAACGAGCTGATCGGTGTCACCGCGACTGAGAAGAACGGCCAGTACAGCATCAACACCGGAACGGGGCAGTCGCTGGTCGAGGGCAGTACCTCCAATACGATTTCCGCCGTGCCCAGCAGCACCGACAATAGCCAGTACACCATCCAGCTCAAAATGGGCAGCACGTCGATGGACATCGGTTCTGTGGTGACCGGCGGCAGCATCGGCGGCCTGTTGCGCTATCGCAGTGATGTGCTGACGCCGGCGATCAACGACCTGGGGCGCATCGCCCTTGCGACCGCCGACAGCGTGAACAGCCAGTTGGGCCAGGGCCTGGATCTCAACAGCGATTTCGGTTCTTCGCTGTTCAGCGATATCAACAGCGCAACGGCCATTGCCCAGCGTAGCCAGGGGGCTGCGGGTAACAGCGCAGGGTCGGGCAACTTGAACGTGACGATTGCCGACAGCAGCAAGCTGTCGACCTTCGACTACAAGGTCACCTTCACCAGCGGCAACCAGTACAACGTGGTGCGCTCCGACGGTAAAGCCATGGGCGCGTTCGACACCACCACCACGCCGCCGCCGGTGATTGACGGGTTCACACTGGCGTTGGATGGCAATGGGCCGGTTGCTGCTGGGGATAGCTTCAAAGTCCGCCCGACGGCGACGGGCGCCAGCAACATCGGCGTCGGCGTCACAGACCCCAACAAACTGGCTTTTGCAGGGCCATTGGCCGGTAATGCAAGCAAGACCAACACCGGCACTGGCACATTTACAGCACCGACTTTGACGGTGCCGATAGACATCAATGGCGGCGCCACTACTGCTCAGTTGCGCACCGGGATCGAGAATTCGATGCCGGTGAAGATGGTGTTCGGCAAGCCAGCGGCGGACGGCACCCAGCCCTACACGCTCAGCGATGCCCAGGGCAACTCGATCGGCACCGGCAGCATTATCCCGGGCCAGGACAATAAGATCACCGCCAATGTGCCGATGCGCGATGCCACTGGCGCGTTGATTCCAGGCAAGAGCTTTAGTTTCGATACCACCGTGGCGGGTGCGCCTGCCAACGGCGACAGCACCACCTTTTCGTTCAACAGTGGCGCGACCTCCGATGGTCGCAACGCGCAGCAGTTGCTGGGTTTGCAGACCAAGGCGACGGTCGGTGCGGTGGATGGCAATGCGGGCGTGAGCCTGGTCAGCGCCAACAGCCGTCTGGTGTCTCAGGTCGGTTCCAAGGCCGCCCAGGCCAACACCGACAGCACCGCCACTGGCGCCCTACTGACGGCAAATAAGGCGGCTAGCAACTCTGCGTCCCAGGTCAACCTGGACGAGGAGGCGAGCGACATGATCAAGTTTCAGCAGTACTACACCGCGTCGTCGCAAATCATCAAGGCCGCGCAAGAAACCTTCAGCACACTGATTAACGCCCTTTAAAGGAGTCTGGAACGATGCGTATCTCTACACAGCAGTATTTCGACACCAGCTCCAGCAAGTATCAGGACAACTATTCGGGTGTGGTGAAGGCCCAGGACCAGGCGAGTTCCGGTGTCCGCGTACAAACGGCCTCCGATGACCCGGTGGCCGCTGCGCAATTGCTGATGCTGCAACAGCAAAAAGACATGCTGGGGCAGTACAACGGCAATATCACCACTCTGCAGAACTCGTTGACCAACGAAGAGAGCGTCCTGTCGAGCATCAATACGGTGATGCAAACCGCCAGCGGCTTGGCGTTGCAGGCCGGTAACCTCAAACTGAATGATGATGATCGCAAGGCGATCTCCAGTCAGGTGGGGGCGTTGGAGGATCAGGTATTGGGCCTGCTCAACACCAAGGACTCCAGCGGCAACTACATGTTCTCCGGGGCCAAGACCGATACACCGCCCTACAGTCGCAATAACGATGGCACCTACACCTACCAGGGTGATGAGACGCCTCTGAGCCTGCAGGTTTCGAGCAACCTGACGGTTGCTGCAGGGGATACGGGCAAGACCTTGCTGGAGAGTTCGTCCAATACCGGTCGCACCCAGACCACACTGTTGCCGCCGTCGGTCAACGACGGCACGGTTGCGATTTCGGCAGGGCTGGTCACTTCCGGCGCGGCTTACACCAAGAGTTTTGCCGATGGTCAGCCTTATAAGCTGACTTTCGCCAGCAGCACCCAATACAGTGTGACCGACAATGCCGGTAACGATGTCACGTCCGAGATCACCGGTAACGGCACATTTGACGCGACCAAGGAGGGCGCTTCCAGTGTCAACCTGCGTGGGGTGAAGTTTGATATCAGCCTGAACCTTGGGTCGGATGTGGCGCCGGGGGCTGCCTCTGATGCGTTGGTGGTGGGCAAGGCGTTTACCCTGGAAAGCAAGCCGGATACATTCAGCCTTTCGCGGACCGCGAGCAATGCATCCACGGCGCAGCTGACCGGCGGTCAGGTTACGGATCAGGCGGCCTACGCCAGCACCTTCCCCAACTCGGGGGCGGTGGTCAAGTTCACCAGCGGCAACGCCTATGAGGTGTACGCCCAGCCGTACACGGCCAACAGCAAGACGATCGCCACAGGTACCATGGCCACGGGCGCGACGTCGATCACCGCTGCCGGTGTGACCTTTGGTGTGAGTGGTACGCCGGGGGCGGGGGATCAGTTCTCCGTCGGTGCCACCAGCAACAAGAATATGAATGCTCTGGATACCCTGGGCGCATTGCGCAAGGCCCTGCTAGTTCCTGTCGATGGCAACCAGGTCGCCAAGAACACGCTCAAGGATGTGTTGAATACCACTATCGGCAACTTGTCCAATGCCTCGGCGCAGATCGACCAGGTACGTGGCTCCATTGGCGCGCGCCAGAACGCCCTGGATATTCAGGGCCAGGAAAATACCAGCCTGGGTTTGGCCAACACCTCCACCATGTCGTCGCTGGCGAACGTCGATATGGGGCAGGCCGCCATTGACCTGACACTGCAGCAGACCATGCTGCAGGCCTCGCAGCAGGCCTTCGTGAGAATCTCTCAGTTGAGCCTGTTCAGCAAGATGTAATTTCAGCGGCTGCAAACCTGCGGTTCACCCTGGAAGCGAGGTGGGCCGTTGTCGTTTCTGGCGGCGGGAATGTTGCAGGGTTTTGCACAAAGCGCACAAAATTGAGTGACCTGTGAGTCATAAAGCGCATCTTCACTGTATCGTGTGAAAAGGATAAGTCGCCTGCGGGTCTTTGCGTGGCGGCTTTCAGCGAAATTTTTACGGGGTTATCCCCTTTATTTTCAGCGCTCCCGGCATAGTCCGAGGGGTGTTATCCAGCTATTTAGTATTGGGAAGCCACAATGATTGGCATAAAAAGTATCGCCAGTTACGTGCCGGCAGACGGGATCGATAACTACGCCCAGGGTGCCAAATTCGCCAAGGATGAAGAATTCATCATCGGCAAGATCGGTTCGGCGTTCCTGCCGCGTAAGGATGCCGCGCAGGAAACCTCCGACCTGTGCGTCGAGGCGGTCAATGCCTTGTTTGCTGCCAACCCTCAGTTGTCGCGCGAATCCATTGACGCACTGGTCGTCGTGACCCAGAACGGCGATGAGGAGGGTTTGCCTCACACGGCCGCTATCGTTCAGGACAAATTGGGCCTGCCGACCCATGTGGCTGCGTTTGATCTCTCCCTGGGCTGCTCCGGCTATGTCTACGGCATCTATGTGATGAAGGGCTTCATGGAAGCGACCGGCCTGAAAAACGGCCTGCTGATCACCGCCGACCCGTATTCGAAGATTGTCGACCCGGACGACCGCAACACCACCATGCTCTTCGGCGATGCCGCCACCGCCACCTGGATGGGGGAAGACCCCGAGTGGTTGCTGGGCAAGTCGAAGTTCGGTACCGACGGTTCCGGCGCGCCACACTTGAAGGTCAGTGATGGCGTGTTTTTCATGAATGGTCGCCAGGTGTTCAACTTCGCCTTGCTCAAGGTGCCGGCGCATTTGCACGAGCTGCTCAACGAATCGGGCCTCAAGGCCGACGACATCGACGCCTTCTGCATTCACCAGGGCAGTGCGGCGATTGTTGATGCCGTGGCCCGGCGTTTCGAAGATGCACCTGTGGAGAAGTTCATCAAGGACATGGTCGAAACCGGCAACACCGTGTCTTCGAGCATTCCGTTGCTGCTGGAAAAACGCATGAATGACCCCGACTGGAAGCGCGTTGCAATCAGTGGGTTTGGTGTGGGCCTGTCGTGGGGTTCGGCGATTCTCTATCGCCCGTGATCCTCTGATGGTGCGGCACAAAAAACGCCCAGGCTCAAAAAGCCTGGGCGTTTTTTATTTGGCGCCAGAAAGCCCAGTATTTACGGGGCGGCAGGCGATCGTAAATGCTTGAATTCCAAAGGGTGGCCCCGTGCTAGTAAAAAAAATCAAAAAAATCCTCAAGCAACCTGCATTCACGACGATAACTATTACGAAGGTTCTCTAGGCCACACCCGGCGGTTGCCAGGGCCGGAAGCCGCAGTACACCACCCACGAGGATTTCGTCATGGCATTAACAGTAAACACCAACATTGCTTCGCTGAACGTTCAGAAAAACCTGAACAATGCTTCCACTGCCCTGCAAACTTCCATGCAGCGCCTGTCCTCCGGCCTGCGTATCAACAGCGCCAAAGACGACGCCGCCGGCCTGCAAATCTCCAACCGTCTGACCAGCCAAATCAACGGCCTGGGCGTTGCGATCAAAAACGCCAACGACGGTAGCTCGATTGCTCAGACCGCTGAAGGCGCGATGCAGCAGTCCACCAACATTCTGCAAAGCATGCGTACCCTGGCTCTGCAATCCGCCAACGGCTCGCCAAGCCCTGAAGACCGTAAGTCGAACCAGGCTCAATACTCTGCTCTGACTGCTGAATTGACCCGTATCGCGACCACCACCACCTTCGGTGGCAAGAACCTGCTCGACGGTTCTTTCGGTACTACTTCGTTCCAGGTCGGCGCCAACGCCAACCAGACTATCGACATGTCCATCGGTAACGTTGCAGCCAACAACATTGGTTCGCAGCAACTGAAAACCCAGGCCCTGACGCCTTCCGCAACCGGTATCGCCGGTGGCGCGATCACCGTTACCGGTGGTGGCCAGTCTGCAACCGTTACCCTGGCAGCTGGCGCTTCCGCCAAGCAGATCGCTGCTCAAATGAACGGCGCTGTCGGCGGCCTGGCTGCTACCGCCAGCACCGAAGCTCAGTTCACCGTGAACGCGGCTACCATTGGTGCGGCTACTCCTCCGAACGCTAACTTCACCCTGCAAGTGGGCAGCGGTACAGCCGTTCAGTTCACTGGCGTGACCAAAACGTCCGACCTGGCTGACCAACTGAAGTCCAACGCTGCCAAGCTGGGCATCAGCGTTAACTACGATTCGTCGACCGACGCTCTGTCGGTCAAGTCCGACACCGGTGAGAACCTGACCTTCAACGCTGGTGACGGCGGTGCTGCTGGTATCTCGGTTGCAACCAAAGACGGCACCGGTACCTACGGTACTGCTACTGCACTGGCCGCCACCGCGATCATTGCTACCGGTGCTGTTTCGCTGAACTCCTCCAGCAGCTACGCGCTGAACGGCGCGGGTGTAGCCGGTGTGTTCGCTGCCGGTGTTGCTACCGCTGCCAACTCCACCAAAACCACCGTCAACAACACCGACGTTACTACCGCTGCCAACGCGCAAAACGCGATCGACGTGATCACCCAGGCGATCTCGGACATCGACTCCCAGCGTGCCGGTCTCGGTGCTGTACAAAACCGTTTCGACAACACCGTTGCCAACCTGACTAGCATCGCCGACAACTCCACTGCCGCTCGCGGCCAGATCCAGGACGTTGACTACGCTGCTGAAACTGCTCAGTTGACCAAGCAACAAACCCTGCAACAGGCGTCCACTGCGATCCTGTCCCAGGCCAACCAACTGCCTTCTGCTGTACTGAAGCTGCTTCAGTAATAGCCATCGGTAGATGACTGACGGAAGGGCGCGTTTACGTGCCCTTTTGTCTTTTGCGTGATGAGGAGATTGGACATGGACATGAGCGTCAAGTTGAACCTGTCTTATCCAGCAGCGGCGCCGCAGAGTGCTCCTGCCCCAAAGAGCAGCGGCTCGCAGCAAACCAAGGTTGATCCTACGGTTGCCACGGTCGAACCCAAGCAGGACTCGAAGCCGTCCGACCTTGAACAGGCGGTGACGGATATTCGCAAATTCGTCCAGGCTACCCAGCGTAACCTGGATTTTTCCATTGATGACTCCACCCATGAGGTGGTGGTCAAGGTCATTGCGACCGAAACCGGCGAGGTCATTCGTCAGATCCCTTCGGAAATGGCATTGAAACTCGCACAAAGCCTTCACGACCCCAGCAACGTGTTGTTTAACGCCAAAGTCTGAGCTGGCATGAATTTTGTTGCTGTAGCTGCTTGAGGCGTCGTCCGTCAAGAAAGCGCCAGCCCCGATCAGGAGATAGAGTCATGGGTGATATCACGGTAAGCGGCCCGGTTACGGGTATCAACACTGAGTCGATCGTGACAGCTTTGGTGAACGCGGAACAAGCACCCAAGCAGTCGCAGATCAACAAGCAATCGCAGACGTCGACCGCCCAGTTGTCCTCGATCGGCAAGATTCAAGCGGCGCTGGATGCTTTCCGCGGTGCCATGGACAACATGACCAAGGACGCCAGTATCGGCGGCATGACGGCTACCGCCTCGGATGCCAGCATTTCCACCGTCACCCTGGGGGCCGGCGCCTCCACCGGGACTTACTCGCTGATAGTCAGCCAGTTGGCGACGGCCTCTAAGGTCGCTAGCCAGACTTACGCGGGCGGTGCGTCGACGGTCATCAACTCGACCGCCTCAGCGACCAGCCTGACGCTCTCCCAATCGGGTAAGAATTATTCGGTCAATGTGCCCGCGGGCGCGACGTTGCAGCAAGTGCGCGACTCGATCAACTCGCAATACACGAGCGCAGGCTTGAGTGCCAACATCCTGACCGACTCCACGGGCTCTCGCCTGGTCATGACGTCGACCAATACCGGGGCCGGCACGGATATTACCATTGGCGGCGACTCCGGCCTGCAAGTTGGCACCTCGGTGTTGGGGGGTGCGCCGCAGAATGCGAAATACACCATTGACGGTACCGCGCAGGAATCCCAGAGCAACAACCTGACTGACGCGATCAGTGGCGTGAGTATCAAGTTGACGGGCGTATCGGCAATGCCTGCTAGCGGCAAAACCGACGCCGACCGGGTAGCGTCGACCATTTCGGTCACACGTAGTACCGACACGCTCAAGAGCTCGGTCAAGGGGTTTGTGGATACCTATAACGCCTTGGTAACCGCGATGAACACTGAGACGGCAGTCACCACCAACGCTAATGGCACTACCACGGGCTCTGCGCTGACGGGCGATGCCACCATGCGCAATCTGCAGTCGGCTTTGCGTAGTCAGTTGAACGCATTGTCGGGTTCGGGAACGTTGAAGTCCCTGGCTCAGTTTGGTGTGAATACTGACCAGGCAAGCGGCAAGCTGAGCATTGACGATAAAATGTTCAGTGCGGCGGTCTTGGCTAACCCTACCGACATCGGCGGCATCTTCAACGGCGATAATGGCCTGCTGGCGCGTATGAAATCGGCGACTGACAGCTATGCGCTAAGCAATACCGGTATCCTCGCCACGCGTTCAACTACGCTGTCGAGCAACCTCAAAGATCTGCAGACTCAGCAGGACACCCTGACGGCGCGCATGGCCGCGCTGAAGACGAGCCTTACCGCCAAATACACGACGATGAACAATCTGGTTGCGCAGCTCACCTCTCAACGAACAAGCGTCATGACCACGCTCGATTCGCTGAACAGTACGAAGAGCAGTTGATCCTCAATGAGGCCGCACGGCGAGGTGATGACCTTTGTCGGGCGTGGCCTGCGCCAGACCGCCGGCTTAAAGTTTTTTGCGATACCGTCGACATAATTACCAGAGCCATTCTTTTTAGTGTTGCCTGTCACGAGGTAGAAAAATGAATCCCATGAGAGCCCTTCGCCAATATCAGAAGGTCAATTCCCATGCCCAGGTCTCCGAGGCCAGCCCACACCGTTTGGTCCAGATGCTGATGGAAGGCGCTTTGGATCGCATGGCTCAGGCCAAGGGCGCCATGGCTCGTGGTGATATCGCGCAAAAAGGCCTGTTGCTGGGCAAGGCGATCGACATCTTGATCGGCTTGCGTGATGGCCTTAACCCGGAAAAAACTGACGACCCGGCGGCGTTGCAGCAACTGGATAACCTGTACGCCTATATGACCACGCGCCTGCTGGAAGCAAACAGCAAGAGCGATGTCGCCATGATCGACGAAGTAGCCGGCCTGATGATTACGCTCAAGGAAGGCTGGGACGGTATTGCAACACTGTAGGCCTTTGGGCCTGAGGAAGATGTCATGAGCCACGCCCTGCAACGGATTGACGAAACCCGCGAAGCTTTGGTCGACGCATTGGCTGAACGTAATTGGGACGCTATCGGCGAACTGGATATGGGCTGCCGTGCGGTGATTGATGAGGCGCTCAATAATGCGCCGGTGGACGAGGATGCCCTGCGGGAAAAGCTCGAGAGCTTGTTGGCGGTCTATCAGCAGTTGCTTGAGGTGACGACTGGCGAGCGCCAGGCGATTTTCGAAGAGATGTCGCAGATCAACCGAGCGGAAAATGCGTCAAAGGTTTACCATCTGTTCGGTTGACCGGGCGCAGTTAATCCGAACGGCGCGTCATATATTTGACTGTGCCAGCATTTTTGACTTAACTAGTGCTGTTTTCAGATTTCAGACGTCTAGTAAGGTAAGAAGTCTTACAGGCATCTAGATAGCCCACACTCTGGGCGGAGCGTTTTACTAGGGAAGTTGCTATTGCATGTGGCGTGAAACCAAAATTCTGCTGATTGATGACGATAGCGTCCGCCGCCGCGATTTAGCGGTGATTTTGAATTTTCTCGGCGAAGAAAATCTTCCCTGCGGTAGCCACGATTGGCAGCAGGCGGTCAGCTCGTTGTCGTCGAGCCGTGAAATCCTTTGTGTGCTGATTGGGACGGTAAACGCTCCTGGCGCAGTTCTGGGCTTGTTAAAGACACTGTCAACCTGGGATGAGTTCCTTCCGGTGTTGCTGATGGGCGATATTTCTTCGCTCGACCTGCCGGAAGACCAGCGCCGCCGCGTGTTGTCCACCCTGGAAATGCCGCCCAGCTACAGCAAATTGCTCGACTCCCTGCACCGCGCCCAGGTCTATCGCGAAATGTACGACCAGGCCCGTGAGCGTGGTCGCCACCGTGAGCCCAACCTGTTCCGCAGCCTCGTCGGCACCAGCCGGGCGATTCAGCACGTGCGCCAGATGATGCAGCAAGTGGCCGATACCGACGCCAGTGTGCTGATCCTCGGCGAGTCGGGCACCGGCAAGGAAGTGGTCGCGCGCAACCTGCACTATCACTCCAAGCGCCGCGACGGGCCGTTTGTGCCGGTCAACTGCGGGGCGATCCCGGCAGAGCTGCTGGAAAGCGAATTGTTCGGCCACGAGAAGGGCGCCTTTACCGGGGCGATCACCAGCCGTGCCGGGCGTTTCGAGCTGGCCAACGGCGGCACCCTGTTCCTCGACGAAATCGGCGACATGCCGCTGCCAATGCAGGTCAAGCTGCTGCGCGTGCTGCAGGAACGCACCTTTGAGCGCGTGGGCAGCAACAAAACCCAGAGCGTCGACGTGCGCATCATTGCGGCGACCCACAAGAACCTCGAAAGCATGATCGAGGTCGGCAGCTTCCGCGAAGACCTCTATTACCGCCTCAACGTGTTCCCGATCGAGATGGCTCCGCTGCGTGAGCGCGTAGAAGACATCCCGCTGCTGATGAACGAACTGATCTCACGCATGGAGCACGAAAAGCGCGGCTCGATTCGCTTCAATTCGGCGGCGATCATGTCCCTGTGCCGCCACGCCTGGCCGGGCAACGTCCGCGAGCTGGCCAACCTGGTGGAGCGCATGGCGATCATGCATCCCTACGGTGTGATCGGCGTGGTCGAGCTGCCGAAGAAATTCCGCTACGTCGACGAAGAAGACGAGCATCTGGTGGACAGCCTGCGCAGTGACATGGAAGAGCGGATCGCCATCAACGGCCATACCCCGGACTTCGGTGCCAACGCCATGCTGCCGCCGGAAGGGCTTGACCTCAAAGACTACCTCGGCAACCTCGAACAAGGGCTGATCCAGCAAGCCCTGGACGACGCCAACGGCATCGTCGCCCGTGCGGCCGAGCGCTTGCGCATCCGTCGAACCACCCTGGTGGAGAAGATGCGCAAGTACGGGATGAGTCGTCGAGACGGTGATGAACAGGCAGATGATTGACGCCTGTTTTTCAAGCCACTGTTTTATAGGTGGTTTTTTTTAGGCACGGGTATTGCTACAGCCCTCGCAACGTTCCGTTTAACTGACGGTCAGCCAAGCGAGAGAGCATGATGCCCCACGCCGCCCAACTATCTTCGGCCCCTGAGCTCCAGGGGCCGGTCCCGACCGCCGAACAGCTCAGCCGACATGGCCTTGAGCAGGCGTTCTCGCTGTTCAGCCAGATGTCCAGCCAACTGAATGACTCCTATAGCCTGTTGGAAGCGCGGGTCTCCGAGCTCAAGGGCGAACTGGCAGTGGTCAGTGCGCAGCGCATGGAAGAGCTGGCCGAGAAAGAGCGCCTGGCCAACCGTCTGCAGAACCTCCTCGACCTGTTGCCCGGCGGCGTGATCGTCATCGACGACCAGGGCCGCGTGCGCGAAGCCAACCCGGCCGCCTGCGACCTGCTCGGGCTGCCGTTGGAGGGCGAGCTATGGCGCCATGTCATCACCCGCTGCTTCGCACCGCGTGACGATGACGGCCATGAAATCTCCCTCAAGGATGGGCGCCGCCTGTCTATCGCCACGCGCTCCCTGGATGCCGAGCCCGGCCAACTGGTGCTGCTCAACGACCTGACTGAAACCCGTCACCTGCAAGACCAACTGGCGCGCCATGAACGCTTGTCGTCGTTGGGAAGGATGGTCGCTTCTTTGGCGCATCAGATCCGCACGCCGTTGTCGGCGGCGTTGATCTACGCCAGTCATTTGACTGATGAGCAATTGCCCGCCGAAACCCAGCAGCGTTTTGCCGGACGACTCAAGGAGCGTTTGCATGAGTTGGAGCACCAGGTGCGCGACATGCTGGTGTTTGCCCGCGGAGAATTGCCGCTGACCGACCGCCTCACCCCGTCCGGCCTGATGCAGGCCCTGCAAGCGGCGGCCGCCACCCACGTCCAGGGCGCCAATGTGCGCTGGCAGTGCGACAGCCACCAAGGCGAGTTGTTGTGCAACCGCGACACGCTGGTGGGCGCGCTGCTCAACCTGATCGAAAACGCGACCCAGGCCAGCGGCCCCGGCGCGCAGCTCAAGGTGCATGTGTACGCCCGCGCACAAACCCTGCGCCTGTGCATCAGCGACAGCGGTAGCGGCATCGAGCCGGGGGTGCTGCAACGCCTCGGCGAACCGTTTTTTACCACTAAGACCAACGGTACGGGCCTGGGCCTGACGGTGGTCAAGGCAGTGGCACGTGCCCATCAGGGAGAATTGCAACTGCGTTCCCGCTTGGGGCGTGGCACCTGTGCATTGATGACCTTGCCGCTGTTTTCATGCGCGGCAAGCGCGGAGTAAAAAGGCTATGGCTATCAAGGTTTTGTTGGTGGAAGACGATCGTGCCCTACGTGAGGCATTGGCTGACACGCTGTTGCTGGCGGGCCATGACTATCGTGCGGTCGGTTCCGCCGAGGAAGCCTTGGAGGCGGTGGAGCAAGAGCCCTTCAGCCTGGTGGTCAGCGACGTGAACATGCCAGGCATGGACGGTCACCAGTTGCTCGGCCTGCTGCGTGCGCGACAGCCGCAACTGCCGGTGTTGCTGATGACCGCTCATGGCGCCGTCGAGCGCGCGGTGGACGCCATGCGCCAGGGTGCGGCGGATTATCTGGTCAAGCCCTTCGAGCCCAAGGCGTTGATCGAACTGGTGGCGCGGCATGCCCTGGGAGTGATTCCGGCCGGTGAAGGCGACGGCCCGATTGCCTTCGAACCCTCCAGCGCACAATTGCTGGAACTCGCGGCCCGCGTGGCGCGCAGTGACTCAACCGTGTTGATTTCCGGCGAGTCGGGCACCGGCAAGGAAGTGTTGGCGCGCTATATCCACCAGCAATCGGGCCGCGCCCAGCAGCCCTTTATCGCGATCAATTGCGCGGCGATCCCCGACAACATGCTCGAAGCCACGCTGTTCGGCCACGAAAAGGGCTCGTTCACCGGCGCCATCGCGGCCCAGGCGGGCAAGTTCGAACAGGCCGACGGCGGCACCATCCTGCTTGACGAAATTTCGGAAATGCCCCTGGGCCTACAAGCCAAGCTGCTGCGGGTGCTGCAAGAGCGTGAAGTGGAGCGGGTCGGTGCGCGCAAGCCGATCCAGCTGGATATCCGCGTGGTCGCCACCACCAACCGCGACCTGGCCGGCGAAGTGGCGGCGGGGCGCTTTCGGGAAGACTTGTTCTACCGTCTCTCGGTATTCCCCCTGGCCTGGCGCCCACTGCGCGAGCGCCCGGCGGACATCATCCCGCTGGCCGAGCGTCTGCTGAACAACCACGTCAAAAAAATGAAGCACGCCCAGGCGCGGCTGTCGGTCGAAGCCCAGGCCTGCCTGATCAGCTACGCGTGGCCCGGCAACGTGCGGGAGCTGGACAACGCGATTCAGCGTGCATTGATTTTGCAACAGGGCGGCTTGATCCAGCCCCAGGACTTCTGCCTGGCCATGGGCAGTGGCGCCGCGCCGTTACCGAGCCTGGCGCCCGTGCCGCTGGTCGCTGAAGCCGAGTCTGCAGGGGCTCTGGGCGACGACCTGCGCCGCCGCGAATTCCAGATGATCATCGACACCCTGCGCGCCGAACGCGGCCGCCGCAAAGAAGCGGCCGAGCGCCTGGGCATCAGCCCGCGCACCTTGCGCTACAAGCTGGCGCAGATGCGCGACGCTGGGATGGACGTGGAAGGCTACCTTTTCGCCACCTGATCGGTAACAAGGTCGACAAGTTTTGTCGCCTTTTCTTACAAGTTGCTACAGAGCTGGCACCCTTGTTGCTACCACCCCTAGTAACTGCTGCGTAGTGTCAAAAAAATGCGGGTCGTCGGAGAGAGAAGGTCATGAGCCAGGGTATTGAGTTCAATCGGTTGATGTTGGATATGCGCTCCATGCAAATGGATGCCATGGCTCAACCGAAATCCGTCGCGCCAGCGCCGGAATTGGGCCAAAGCAGTTTCGCCGACATGCTCGGCCAGGCAGTCAACAAAGTCAGTGACACTCAGCAAGCCTCCAACCAGTTGGCGACCGCGTTCGAGATCGGCAAGAGCGGCGTGGACCTGACCGACGTGATGGTCGCTTCGCAGAAAGCCACTGTGTCCTTTCAAGCCTTGACCCAGGTGCGCAACAAACTGGTTCAGGCTTATCAAGACATCATGCAGATGCCGGTTTAAGGGCGAGATTTAAGTCATGGCAGAAGCAGTCGTGGACAACGTACCCGCCAAGGCAGACGGCAAGCCGCCGCTGTTTGGCCTGTCGTTCCTGGAAAACCTCTCGGAAATGACCATGCTGCGTCAGGTGGGCCTGATGGTCGGCCTGGCTGCCAGCGTGGCGATTGGTTTTGCCGTGGTGCTGTGGTCGCAGCAACCCGATTACCGGCCGCTGTACGGCAGCCTGGCCGGTATGGATTCCAAGCAGATCATGGAAACCCTGGCCGCCGCCGACATTGCCTACACCGTGGAGCCCAACTCCGGGGCGCTGCTGGTCAAGGCCGATGATGTCGCCCGTGCCCGCATGAAGCTGGCCGCCGCCGGCGTGACCCCGTCCGACAGCAATATCGGTTTTGAGATCCTCGACAAGGACCAGGGCCTGGGCACCAGCCAGTTCATGGAAGCGACCCGCTACCGTCGTGGCCTGGAAGGCGAACTGGCGCGGACCATCTCCAGCCTCAACAACGTCAAGGGCGCCCGTGTTCACCTGGCGATTCCGAAGAGCTCGGTGTTTGTGCGTGATGAGCGCAAGCCAAGTGCCTCGGTATTGGTCGAACTGTTTTCCGGCCGCTCCCTGGAGCCAGGCCAAGTGTTGGCGATCATCAACCTGGTGGCCACCAGCGTTCCCGAATTGAGCAAGTCGCAAATCACCGTAGTCGACCAGAAGGGCAACCTGCTGTCCGATATGGCGGAAAACTCTTCGCTGACCCAGGCCGGCAAGCAGTTCGACTACAGCCGCCGCATGGAAAGCATGCTCACCCAGCGTGTCCACAACATCCTGCAACCGGTGCTGGGTAACGATCGCTACAAGGCTGAAGTGTCCGCCGACGTGGATTTCAGCGCCGTCGAATCGACCTCCGAGCAGTTCAACCCGGACCAGCCGGCCCTGCGCAGCGAGCAATCGACCAGCGAACAACGCACCGCCAGCAGCGGCCCACAAGGTGTGCCGGGTGCCCTGAGCAATCAGCCGCCAGCCCCGGCTTCAGCCCCGCAGACCACCGGCGGTGCCGCCGCGACCGCTGGCGCCATTGCCGCTGGCCAGCCACTGCTGGACGCCAACGGTCAGCAGATCATGGACCCGGCCACCGGCCAGCCGATGCTCGCTCCCTACCCGGCGGACAAGCGTAACCAGTCGACCAAGAACTTCGAACTCGACCGTTCCATCAGCCACACCAAGCAGCAACAGGGCCGGATCAATCGCCTGTCGGTGTCGGTGGTGGTCGATGACCAGGTCAAGATCGCCGCCGCTGATGGCGCCGTCACCCGCGCGCCGTGGAGCGCCGACGAATTGGCACGCTTCACTCGCCTGGTGCAGGATGCCGTCGGTTTCGACGCCAGCCGTGGTGACAGCGTCAGCGTGATCAACATGCCGTTCTCCGCCGAGCGTGGCGAAGTCATCGCTGAAGCGGCGTTCTACACCCAGCCGTGGTTCTGGGACATCGTCAAGCAAGTGCTGGGCGTGTTGTTCATCGTAGTGCTGGTGTTCGGCGTGCTGCGTCCGGTGCTCAACAACATCACCGGCAATGGTAAGAAACAACTGGCAACCTTCGCTGGCAGCGATGTCGAGTTGGGTGGCATGGGCGGCCTGGATGGCGAACTGGCCAACGACCGCGTCAGCCTCGGCGGCCCGCAAAGCATCCTGTTGCCAAGCCCGAGCGAAGGCTATGACGCTCAGTTGAACGCAATCAAGAGTCTGGTGGCAGAAGACCCGGGCCGTGTGGCCCAGGTCGTGAAAGAGTGGATTAACGCAGATGAGTGATAGTCGAGCCGCTGTTGCCAAGCTCACCAAGGTCGACAAAGCCGCAGTCCTGCTGCTGTCCCTGGGTGAAACCGACGCCGCACAAGTGCTGCGCCACATGGGGCCCAAAGAGGTCCAGCGCGTGGGCGTGGCCATGGCGCAGATGCGCAACGTTCACCGAGAGCAGGTCGAACAGGTGATGAGCGAGTTCGTCGAGATCGTCGGCGACCAGACCAGCCTGGGCGTCGGCTCCGACAGCTACATCCGCAAGATGCTCACCTCGGCCCTCGGCGAAGACAAGGCCAACGGCCTGATCGACCGCATCCTGTTGGGCGGCAACACCAGCGGCCTCGACAGCCTGAAATGGATGGAGCCGCGCGCCGTCGCCGACGTGATCCGCTACGAGCACCCGCAGATCCAGGCGATCGTGGTGGCGTACCTCGACCCCGACCAGGCCGGCGAAGTGCTCGGCCACTTCGACCATAAAGTGCGCCTGGACATCATCCTGCGCGTGTCGTCGTTGAACACCGTGCAGCCGGCGGCCCTGAAAGAACTCAACACGATTCTCGAGAAGCAGTTCTCGGGCAACTCGAATGCTTCGCGTACCACCTTGGGCGGTATCAAGCGCGCAGCCGACATCATGAACTTCCTCGACAGCTCGGTCGAAGGCCAGTTGATGGACTCGATCCGCGAGATCGACGACACCCTGTCCGGCCAGATCGAAGACCTCATGTTCGTGTTCAACAACCTCTCCGATGTCGACGACCGTGGCATCCAGGCGCTGTTGCGCGAAGTCTCCTCTGACGTGCTGGTACTGGCCCTCAAGGGTTCGGACGAAGGCGTCAAGGAAAAGATCTTCAAGAACATGTCCAAGCGCGCCTCCGAACTGTTGCGCGACGACCTGGAAGCCAAAGGCCCGGTACGCGTCAGCGACGTGGAAACCGCGCAGAAGGAAATCCTCACGATTGCCCGCCGTATGGCCGAAGCCGGAGAAATCGTTCTCGGTGGGAAGGGCGGCGAAGAAATGATCTAAGGCGCCTCGCATGTCGAACAAAGATGAAGCGCCCAGCGACCTGATTCGCGCGCGGGACGTGGGCGGGTTCGACATCTGGTCGTTGCCCAGCTTCGATCCGCATGTGCCGGAGCCCGAACCTGAGCCTGTGGAAGAACTGCCGGCGGAAATGGAAGAAGTGCCGCTGGAAGAAGTCCAGCCGCTGACCCTGGAAGAGTTGGAAAGCATTCGCCAGGAGGCCTACAACGAAGGCTTCGCCGCTGGCGAAAAAGATGGTTTTCGCAGCACCACGCTCAAGGTTCGCCAGGAAGCCGAGGCTGCCTTGAACGTCAAGCTGGCCAGCCTGGAACGCCTGATGGGCAGCCTGTTCGAGCCCATCGCCGAGCAGGATTCGCAGATCGAAAAAGCCATGGTCGGGTTGGTCGAGCACATCGCCCGCCAGGTGATCCAGCGTGAGCTGGTGCTGGACTCCAGTCAGATCGAAAGCGTCATGCGTGAAGCCCTCAAGCTGCTGCCCCTGGGTGTCGGCAATGTGCGGCTGCACATCAACCCGCAGGATTTCGAACAGGTCAAAGCCCTGCGCGAGCGCCATGAAGAAACCTGGCGCATCGTCGAAGATGCCGCGCTGCAGCCCGGTGGTTGCCGCGTCGAGACCGAATACAGCCGCATCGACGCCACGGTGGAAACGCGCATCAGCCAGATCATGGCCCAGTTGCTGGACCAGGTGCACGAGCAGGTCCTGAACCCGGCCGAACCTGACATGAGCGTGGACCTGGACGCCCCCGATGCGCCTTGATCGCACCAGTTTCGCCAAGCGTCTGAGCGGGTATGCCGAGGCCACCAAGTTGCCCGGCCAGCCGATCCTCGAAGGGCGCTTGCTGCGCATGGTTGGCCTGACCCTCGAAGCCGAAGGCCTGCGCGCCGCCATGGGCAGCCGCTGCCTGGTGATCAACGACGACAGTTACCACCCGGTGCAGGTCGAAGCCGAGGTGATGGGCTTTTCCGGCAGCAAGATTTTCCTGATGCCGGTTGGCAGCCTGGCGGGCATCGCCCCCGGCGCCCGCGTGGTGCCGCTGGCCGATACCGGCCGCCTGCCCATGGGCATGAGCATGCTCGGTCGCGTGCTGGACGGTGCCGGTCGTGCGCTGGACGGCAAGGGCGGCATGAAAGCCGAAGACTGGGTGCCGATGGATGGCCCCACCATCAACCCGCTCAAGCGCAACCCCATCAGCCAGCCGCTTGACGTGGGCATTCGCAGCATCAACGGTTTATTGACGGTCGGTCGCGGCCAGCGCCTCGGCCTGTTTGCCGGTACCGGCGTGGGTAAGTCGGTGTTGCTGGGCATGATGACCCGTTTTACCGAGGCCGACATCATCGTGGTGGGGCTGATCGGCGAACGGGGCCGGGAAGTGAAGGAGTTCATCGAGCACAGCCTCGGTGAAGAAGGCCTCAAGCGTTCCGTCGTCGTTGCGTCCCCGGCCGACGATGCGCCGCTGATGCGTTTACGCGCCGCCATGTACTGCACGCGCATCGCCGAATATTTTCGCGACAAGGGCAAGAACGTCCTGTTGCTGATGGACTCCCTCACGCGTTTCGCCCAGGCCCAGCGGGAAATCGCCCTGGCCATCGGCGAGCCGCCGGCCACCAAGGGCTATCCGCCGTCGGTGTTCGCCAAGTTGCCCAAGCTGGTGGAGCGCGCCGGTAATGCCGAGGCGGGGGGTGGGTCGATCACCGCGTTTTACACTGTGTTGTCTGAAGGCGATGACCAGCAAGACCCGATCGCCGACTCGGCGCGGGGCGTGCTCGACGGTCACATCGTGCTGTCGCGGCGCCTGGCGGAGGAGGGGCACTACCCGGCCATCGACATCGAAGCGTCCATCAGCCGGGTGATGCCGTCGGTGGTCACCCCGGAGCACATGGCCCGTGCCCAGCAGTTCAAGCAGTTGTGGTCGCGCTACCAGCAAAGTCGCGACCTGATCAGCGTTGGCGCCTATGTGGCCGGCGGCGATCGTGAGACTGACCTGGCGATTGCCCTGCAACCGCAATTGGTCACCTACCTGCGCCAAGGCCTCAACGACAACATCAGCATGGGCGAAAGCGAAGCGCACCTGCAGTCCATCTTCGCCCCCGCGCCAGGCGGCTAAGCCATGGCCAGCAACCGCTCCTCACGCTTGGCCCCGGTGGTGGACATGGCCGAAAAGGCCGAAAAAACCGCCGTCCAGCGCCTGGGTTACTTCCAGGGCCAGGTGCGCCTGGCGGAAAGTAAGCTCGGCGACCTGGAGCGCTTTCGCGGCGAGTACCAGCAGCAGTGGATCGAGCGCGGCACGAAAGGCGTGTCCGGCCAGTGGCTGATGGGCTACCAGGGCTTTCTCAACCAGCTTGAAACCGCTGTCGGCCAGCAGCGCCAGAGCCTGGCCTGGCACCAGAACAACCTCGACAAGGCCCGCGAAAGCTGGCAGCAGGCGTATGCCCGGGTCGAAGGGTTGCGCAAGCTGGTGCAGCGCTATATCGATGAGGCGCGGGCGCTTGAGGATAAGCGCGAGCAAAAACTGCTCGATGAGTTGTCCCAGCGCCTGCCGCGCCAGAATCCCTACTAGCGCCAAGCTCCGGACTCAATGTGGGAGGGAGCAAGCCCCCTCCCACATTTGCTTCGCTGTGTTGCCCACATCCGGTTAGCCTGCTACACCTTGTATCTAGACCCATGACAAGGAAGCAGTCACATGTCAGTCGAGTCAGAAGTATCCCTGGATGGGAAGAAGTTGACGATCGCAATCAAGGGCCGGTTCGATTTCGGCAGCCACCAGCTCTTTCGTGACGCCTACGAGCGTTTCTACAAGGTGCCAGACGTATACATCGTCGACCTGAAAGAAACCACCTACATGGACAGCTCCGCCCTGGGCATGCTCCTGCTGCTGCGCGATCATGCCGGGGGAGATAACTCGGAAATCCAGGTGATCAACAGCAGTTCCGACGTGCGCAAGATCCTCGCGATTTCCAATTTCGACAAACTGTTCGACATCAATTGAGCGCGCTGGCTCCGGTCCTCGAACCGCTGACCATCCTGATCGCCGAAGACAGCGCCGCCGACCTGCTGTTGCTGTCGACCATCGTCCGGCGCCAGGGCCACCAGGTGCTCACCGCCAGCAACGGCGCACAAGCCGTCGAGCTGTTTGCCCGCGAACGTCCACAACTGGTGCTGATGGACGCCCTGATGCCGGTGATGGATGGCTTTGAGGCCGCGCGGCGGATCAAGCAACTGGCGGGTGAGGCCCTGGTGCCGATCATCTTCCTCACCTCCCTGCGCCAAAGCGAAGCCCTGGCCCAGTGCCTGGATGCCGGTGGCGATGACTTCTTGCCCAAGCCCTATAACCCGCTGATTCTCGCGGCCAAAATCAATGCGATGGATCGCCTGCGTCGCCTGCAGGCCACGGTGTTGCAGCAGCGTGACCTGATCGCCAAGCACCATGACTACCTGCTGCATGAGCAGCGCGTGGCCAAGGCGGTGTTCGACAAGGTCGCCCATTCGGGTTGCATCAACGCGGCGCCGAACATTCGCTACCTGCAATCGCCCTATGCGCTGTTCAACGGCGACTTGTTGTTGGCAGCCTACACGCCGGCGGGTGACATGCATGTGCTGCTCGGCGACTTCACCGGGCACGGCCTGCCAGCGGCGGTCGGCGCCATGCCGTTGGCCGAAGTGTTCTATGGCATGACGGCCAAGGGCTACGGGTTGACGCAGATCCTGCGGGAGATGAACGCCAAGCTCAAACGCATCCTGCCGGTGGACATGTTCTGCTGCGCGACGCTGTTGTGCCTGAGTGCGCAACGGCGTGCGGTGGAAGTCTGGAATGGCGGCATGCCCGAGGGCTATGTGCATGAAGTCGCCACGGGTAAGCGCACGCCGCTGATATCACGGCACTTGCCGTTGGGCGTGCTGTCGGCGCAGGCGTTCGATGATCGCACCGAAGTCTGGCCGATGGCCCTGGGCGACCGCGTATTTCTGCTCTCCGATGGCGTGCTGGATACCGCCGATGCCAACGAACAATTGTTCGGCGCCGAGCGCTTGCAGCAGGTGTTTGCCGCCAATCGTGAGCCCGACCGCTTGTTCGAGGATATCGAGCAGGCCCTGGCGGCGTTTCGCGGTGAGGCGCGGGATGACGTGAGCATGCTCGAAATTACCCTGCAGGCCGGCCAGTCGATGCGTGCGACGGGGCCGATGTATGCCGACAGTGGCCAGTCGTGCCCGTTGGATTGGTCGGTGAGTTTCGAGTTTCGCGCCGAGACCCTCAAACGCTACAACCCGTTGCCCTATCTGTTGCAACTGCTGCTGGAGATCCACGGCTTGCGCGAGCAGAGCGGGGCGCTCTACAGCGTGATGGCCGAACTGTATTCCAACGCCCTGGAGCATGGCGTGCTGGGCCTGGACTCGCGGCTCAAGCGCAATGCTGAAGGTTTTGCGCAGTATTACCGCCAGCGCAATGAGCGGTTGGTGCAACTCAACAGCGGTTATGTGCGCGTGCATGTGCAGGTAGAGCCCACCGCTACGGGCGGCAGGATGACCTTGCGCATCGAAGACAGCGGCCCCGGGTTCGATGTGGAACAGGTACTGGCTCGCCCGCTGGATCTCGACCGTCTGTCTGGTCGCGGCTTGGGCCTGGTGCGTCAACTGAGTAGCGATGTACGCTGGTCCGACGGCGGGCGCAGTGTCTGCGTGGAGTTTTGCTGGGAGGCTCTGGCATAATCCGCCGATTCTTGATCAAGGAGCGAACAAGTGGTTGAGGTTCATCTGGACCCGGACGTGTTATCGGGTTTGCAGGAAGTCATGGAAGGCGAGTACCCCAAATTGCTCGATACCTTTCTCGATGATTCGCAAAAGCGCGTCGAAGCGCTGCGCAAGGCTCGCGACGATGCCAAGGCGTTGGCGCGCATCGCCCATAGTTTCAAGGGCAGCAGTGGTAACCTCGGTGCAGTGCGGTTGGCGCACTTGTGCCAGCGCTTGGAGGTTGAGTCTGTCGAGGCTGCGGCGGACCTGGGGGCCTTGGTCGATCAGATCGACCATGAGTTTGCGCTGGTCAAGCCGCTGTATGAGTCGGAGCGCCAGCGCTTCCAGCTTTAATTTCAGGCCCCACACCGCTTTTCCGCAGAGCTGGCCCGACTCTTGCTCTATCTCCTGATACTGCATCCCCGATTCCCATGCAGTGGAGACCTTACCTATGCCAGTCGCCCCTAATTCGCTCCTTCAGGCTGCCCCTGCGGCCAAGCCTCAAGCGCCTGCAGCCAATCCACCGGCGGCGGCCGCGGAGCCGCGGGACAAGGGCCCTGGCTTTGCTCAGGTGTTCGCCAGCCAAGGTTCGAAGCCCTCGGCCAAGGCCGACGACAACTCGGCCAAGCCCGCGCGCGACAAGCCTGCTGACGCGAGTGCCAAGCCTGTTGCTGGCAACGATAAGCCTGTCGCGAACAACGATAAACCTGCCGCGAACAACGATAAGCCTGCCGCCGGTACGCCAGCGGTTGCCGATAGCGGCAAACCCTTGCCAGCCGACCCGCCGGCCAAACCCGCCGACAGCGCCAGCAGTGATCAAACCCCGCCAGCCGACCCAGCCCTGGCGCAGCAGCCGGCGGTAGACCCAGTGGTTGCCCCGGTGGTTGATCCGGCCCTGATTGTCACGGTCACGCCGGTTGCTGTGCCAGTGCCGGTGCCGGTGGAAACGCCAGCCCCGGCTGCCGCCGCCAAGGATGACAAGGCCCAGCCGGTGGTCACGGCACCGCTGGCAGCGACCGATGTGGCCAAGCCGGCCTTCGATCCCACGGCAGACCCTCTGGACGCGATGCCGGCGGTACGCCTGGCGATGGAGCAGGGCGGTCATGTGTCGGCCAGCAGTCAGGCCCCGCAGAGCGCCGCGCCGCCGTCCCAGGACCAGCCGACCGCTGCTCAGAACTTCGCCACGGGCCTGGCTAACATGGTGGACCAGCAAGCCAGCAAGGACAGCACCGACCAGGGCGGCGACAAAGCCTTTGGCGGGTTGATCGAAGGCGGCCTCAAGGATTTGAAGAGCGCCAGCAGCGACACGCGTGTCGATGACTTCGCCAACCGCCTGGCCGCACTGACCCAGGCCGCCACGCCGAAAACCGCCAACGCTTTGCCGCCGGTGACCAACGCACCGCTGGCCATGCATCAGAGCGGCTGGACCGAGGAAGTCGTCAACCGCGTGATGTACCTGTCCAGCGCCAACCTCAAGTCGGCAGAAATCCAGCTACAGCCGGCCGAACTCGGGCGCCTGGATATCAAGGTCAACATGACGGCCGACCAGCAGGCCCAAGTCACCTTCATGAGTGGTCACGCGGTGGTGCGTGAAGCACTGGAAACCCAGTCCGGCCGTTTGCGCGAGATGTTTGCCCAGCAGGGCATGGGGCAGGTCGACGTGAATGTGTCCGATCAGTCCCGTGGCTGGCAGGGCCAGGGCCAACAGCAACAGAACCAGAACCAGGCGAACGGTGTCAGTGGCCGTGGTGGTCGGGGTGACAGCGGCGACGTTGCCGATCATGCCGAAGTGGCCGCGGCCGTCGCGCCGGTGACGGCCACCGTGATTGGCTCCAGCGCCGTTGACTATTACGCCTGATCCTAAGCCTGGCACCGGCTCAAGTGTGGGAGGGGGCTTGCTCCCGATGGCGGTGTATCAGCCAATGAATCTATTGACTGACACACCGCTATCGGGAGCAAGCCCCCTCCTACATTCGATTCGCGGTGATCTCTCTTCCCCGATTGCCAGACAACTCTGGCATAACACTTGCTCTTGCCTTTCCGTAGATCTATGAATCCCCAAATAGTGACGGATTATTGGCATGGCGAAGAGCGAAGACGCAGCACAAGCACCCGCAGGTAAGGGCAAGGGCAAGCTCAAGCTTATCCTGTTGATTGTCCTGGGCCTGGTCCTGGCGATTGGCGCGTCCGTGGGCGGCACTTGGTACATCATGCACAGCAGTGCGAGCAAACCGGCGCCCGCCGCCGAAACTGCCAGTAACGTCAAGCAACCGGCAATCTTCGAGCCGATGCTTCCGGCCTTTGTCGCCAACTTCAATCAGAACGGTCGTCAACGCTACCTGCAGGTGAGCATCACCTTGCTGGCGCGCAACCAGGCGGACCTTGAGGCCCTCAAGGTGCATATGCCGGTGATCCGCAATAACCTGGTGATGTTGTTTTCCGCGCAAAGTTTCGACAGCCTGGCTACGCCGGTGGGCCAGGAAATGTTGCGCCAGAAGGTCACTGCCAGCGTGCAGGAAGTGGCCCAGAAAGAGCTCGGCAAAGTGGTGGTCGAGCAGGCGCTCTTCACTAATTTCGTATTGCAGTAGGATCACGACATGGCCGTGCAAGACCTGCTGTCCCAGGATGAAATCGATGCGCTGCTGCATGGCGTGGACGATGGTCTGGTACAGACCGAAATGGCTGCTGAGCCCGGCAGCGTCAAAAGTTATGACCTGACCAGCCAGGATCGCATCGTCCGTGGACGCATGCCGACCCTGGAAATGATCAATGAGCGTTTCGCCCGTTACACCCGCATCAGCATGTTCAACATGCTGCGCCGCTCGGCAGATGTGGCGGTGGGCGGCGTGCAGGTGATGAAGTTCGGCGAATATGTACACTCGCTGTAC
Organism: Pseudomonas sp. D3; assembly: GCF_029320995.1. Taxonomy (NCBI): domain Bacteria; kingdom Pseudomonadati; phylum Pseudomonadota; class Gammaproteobacteria; order Pseudomonadales; family Pseudomonadaceae; genus Pseudomonas; species Pseudomonas sp. D3. The sequence goes on along the minus strand of NZ_CP119772.1, from coordinate 4,770,697 downwards.
GTGCCTACCAGCCTCAATCTGGTCAAGATCAAGCCATTGCGCGGTACTGCGTTGTTCATCCTCGACGCCAAACTGGTGTTCAAACTGGTGGACAACTTCTTCGGTGGCGACGGCCGTCACGCCAAGATCGAAGGCCGCGAGTTCACCCCTACTGAACTGCGCGTGGTGCGTATGGTGCTGGAGCAGGCCTTCATCGACTTGAAGGAAGCCTGGCAGGCGATCATGGAGGTCAATTTCGAGTACATCAACTCGGAAGTGAACCCGGCCATGGCCAACATCGTTGGCCCCAGCGAAGCCGTTGTGGTGTCTACCTTCCACATCGAACTCGATGGCGGTGGCGGCGACCTGCACGTGACCATGCCGTACTCGATGATCGAGCCCGTGCGCGAAATGCTCGACGCCGGCTTCCAGTCCGACCTCGACGACCAGGACGAACGCTGGGTCAAGGCCCTGCGCGAAGACCTGCTGGACGTCGACGTGCCCCTGACCGCCACCGTGGCCCGTCGCCAACTGCGCCTGCGGGATATTTTGCACATGCAGCCGGGCGACGTGATTCCCGTCGAGTTGCCGGAAGAACTGATCATGCGCGCCAGCGGCGTACCGTCGTTCAAGGTCAAGCTTGGTTCGCACAAGGGCAAACTGGCACTGCAAGTGGTGGAGTCGATCAGCCGGCGCTGAGTCACCCGTATTGATGCACCCCTATTTATTTATGAATGTTTGCTCCGCCGAGGACATGTAATGGCTACCGAACACGAAAACACTTCCGCCGAAGACCAGGCCCTGGCCGACGAATGGGCTGCGGCCCTGGAAGAAACCGGCGATGTTGGCCAGGACGATATCGACGCGCTGCTGGCGGCCGATGCCTCCACCGCACCGGCCAGTAACCGCATGCCCATGGAAGAATTCGGCAGCGTGCCGAAGAATAACAACCCGGTGACCCTCGACGGCCCGAACCTGGACGTGATTCTCGACATCCCGGTGTCGATCTCCATGGAAGTCGGCAGCACCGACATCAACATCCGCAACCTGCTGCAGCTCAACCAGGGCTCGGTGATCGAGCTGGATCGCCTGGCCGGTGAGCCGTTGGACGTACTGGTCAACGGCACGCTGATCGCCCATGGCGAGGTAGTGGTGGTCAACGAAAAGTTCGGCATTCGCCTGACCGACGTGATCAGCCCGAGCGAACGCATCAAGAAGCTGCGCTGACATGAAGTATTCGATGGCGGGACTGTTTTTGGCGCTGCCATTGAGCGCCCTCGCGGCCGAGCCGGTCGCGCAAGCGGCCGCCGCCCCCGTGGTGAGCAGCGGCATCGGTGGCCAACTGACCCAGTTGGTGCTGGGCCTGTTGCTCGTGGTCGGGCTGATTTTTGTGCTGGCCTGGCTAATGCGTCGTGTGCAGAACATTGGTCCTGGCAACGCCCAGGTCATCGAGATGATCGGTTCGCGCGCCCTCGGCCCGCGTGATCGGCTGGTGCTGGTGCAGGTGGGCGAGGAACAGATCCTGCTGGGCCTCACCCCCGGCCGCATCACCCCGCTGCACGTGCTCAAGACGCCGGTCAACGTCGCCCCGACCCAGGCCGCCACGCCAGAATTCGCCCAGCGCCTGATGGAGTTGCTGGGCAAGGATCAGAAGGATAAGAAGTAATGCGCGTTTTATTGACGCTCATGCTGTGGCTGGCCGCGCCATTGGCGTTCGCCGCCGACCCGTTGTCGATCCCGGCGATTACCCTGGGCACCAACGCGGCCGGGGCCCAGGAGTATTCGGTCAGCCTGCAGATCCTGTTGATCATGACGGCGCTGAGTTTTATCCCGGCGTTTGTCATGCTGATGACCAGCTTCACCCGGATCATCATTGTGTTCTCGATCCTGCGTCAGGCCCTGGGCCTGCAACAGACGCCATCGAACCAGATCCTCACCGGCATGGCGCTGTTCTTGACGATGTTCATCATGGCGCCGGTATTCGACAAGGTGAACCAGCAAGCCCTGCAGCCTTACCTTGCGGAAAAGCTCACGGCGCAAGACGCCATCGACAAGGCCCAAGGCCCGATCAAGGACTTCATGCTGTCGCAGACCCGCTCCAGCGACCTTGAACTGTTTGTGCGTCTGTCCAAGCGCACCGACATCGCCACCCCGGATCAGGCGCCGCTGACGATCCTGGTGCCGGCGTTTGTTACCTCGGAATTGAAGACGGCGTTCCAGATCGGTTTCATGATCTTTATCCCGTTCCTGATCATCGACCTGGTGGTGGCGAGCGTGCTGATGGCCATGGGGATGATGATGCTGTCGCCGCTGATCATCTCGTTGCCGTTCAAGATCATGCTGTTTGTGCTGGTGGACGGCTGGGCGCTGATTATCGGCACGTTGGCCAGCAGTTTCGGCGGAGTGTAGGGCCATGACCCCAGAAGTTGCCGTCGACCTGTTCCGTGAAGCGTTGTGGCTGACCACCATGATGGTCGCCGTGCTGGTGGTGCCGAGCCTGTTGGTCGGCCTGCTGGTGGCGATGTTCCAGGCCGCGACCCAGATCAATGAACAAACCCTGAGCTTCCTGCCGCGCCTGCTGGTGATGCTGATCACCCTGATCGTCGCCGGCCCGTGGCTGGTGCAGACCTTCATGGAATACATCCTGCAGTTGTACGGCAGTATTCCGCAGTTGATCGGCTGACCGCATGCAATCGCTGCTGGCGTTGACCGACACCCAGATCAGTACCTGGGTGGCTTCGTTTATCTTGCCGCTGTTCCGGGTCACGGCGGTGCTGATGAGCATGCCGGTGTTCGGCACTACCCTGGTGCCGCGCCGCATCCGCCTGTATTTCGCGGTGGCGATCACCGTGGCCCTGATGCCGGGCTTGCCGCCGATGCCGCCCGTCAACGCGCTGGACCTCAGTGCGCTGATGCTGATTGCCGAGCAGATCCTCATCGGCTCGCTGCTGGGTTTCTCCCTGCAGCTATTCTTCCAGGCCTTCGTGATTGCCGGGCAAATCATCTCGATCCAGATGGGCATGGGCTTCGCGTCCATGGTCGACCCCACCAACGGCGTGTCGGCAGCGGTGATCGGGCAGTTCCTGACTATGCTGGTGACCTTGCTGTTCCTGGCCATGAACGGCCACCTGGTGGTGTTCGAGGTGCTGACCGAAAGTTTCACCACCTTGCCGGTCGGCTCGGGGCTGGTGGTCAATCACTTCTGGGAGCTGGTGGGGCGCCTCAGTTGGGTGTTGGGCGCTTCGCTGTTGCTGGTGCTGCCGGCGATCACTGCGCTGTTGGTGGTCAACATTGCCTTTGGCGTGATGACCCGCGCGGCGCCGCAACTGAATATCTTCTCTATCGGTTTCCCGTTGACCCTGGTGTTGGGCATGGGGATTTTCTGGATCGGCATGGCCGACATACTCAATCAGTATCAACCGCTGGCGACCGACGCCTTGCAGTTCTTACGTGATCTGGCACGGGCGCGCTGAGCCATGGCCGAGAGCGAGAGTGGTCAGGACAAAACAGAAGACCCCACGGATAAGCGTAAAAAGGACTCCAGGGAAAAGGGCGAGATTGCCCGCTCCAAAGAGCTCAACACCGTTGCGACAATGATGGCCGGTGCTGGCGCCTTGCTGATCTACGGCGGCGGCCTGGCGCTCGACCTGATGGAGTTGATGAAGCTCAACTTCACCTTGCCCCGTGAAGTGCTGCTCAGCCCCGGCGCCATGGGGCAGTACCTGCTGCATTCGGGGAAAATCGCGATCCTGGCGGTGCAGCCGATTTTGATCACTTTGTTGCTGGCGGCGCTGATCGGCCCCGTCGCCCTTGGCGGCTGGCTATTCGCTGCGAGCAGCATGGCGCCCAAATTCAGCCGCATGAACCCTGCCGCCGGGCTCAAGCGGATGTTTTCCACCAAGGCCCTGATGGAACTGCTCAAGGCCCTGGCCAAGTTCATCCTGATTTTGTTCGTGGCGCTGGTGGTATTGACCTCCGACATCGACGACTTGCTGCGCATCGCCCATGAACCGGTGGAGTCAGCGATCATCCACAGCGTGCAAGTGGTGGGCTGGAGCGCGTTGTGGATGGCCGCCGGGTTGATCCTGATCGCCGCCGTGGATGCGCCGATCCAGTTGTGGGAAAGCCACAAAAAACTGCTGATGACCAAGCAGGAAGTGCGCGACGAACACAAGGACCAGGAAGGCCGCCCCGAGGTCAAGCAACGCATTCGCCAACTGCAGCGCGAAATGTCTCAGCGCAAGATGATGGCTTCGGTGCCCGACGCCGACGTGGTGATCACCAACCCGACCCACTACGCCGTGGCCCTCAAGTACGACCCGGAGAAGGGCGGCGCGCCGATGCTGCTGGCCAAGGGCAGCGACTTCACCGCCCTGAAGATCCGCGAAATCGCCGTGGCCAATGGCATCCTGCTGCTGGAATCGCCGGAGCTGGCGCGGTCGATCTTCTACTCCACTGACCTCGACCAGGAAATCCCTGCCGGGCTGTACCTGGCGGTGGCGCAGGTGTTGGCGTATGTCTATCAGATTCGCCAGTACCGTGCGGGCAAAGGCAAGCGGCCTGATCCGCTTAAAGACCTGCCGATTCCGCCGGACTTGCGTCGCGATTCCTGACGGGTCGTTCAAATTGGCACCGTGCCATTCGTCGTAAAACCTTCCTGGCCTGTCAACTTTGACAGTAGCCAGCATCGCCTGCTCGCGGTTCTATTACCTCGCGTACTGCGCAACAAGATGCAGGGAGTGGGGCGATGCAGCTATTCACAGGCAGGGTCAAATCTTATGACCAACAGACCGGATTGGGTTCTATTGCGCTGGACAGTGGGGCAGAAGATGTATCGGTAGAACTATGCAGCTCGGATAGACCCCTGCTGTCGGAGGGGCAGAAAGTGGAGTTTTGGATGATCCATCGACCGACTGGCATCTATGCATGCGACATTCGACTGATCTGACGACACCTGTGTAAGTCCTTAATTGAAGTGTACGGAGAACGGCAATGGCAACAGGCACTGTGAAATGGTTTAACGCGGAGAAGGGGTTTGGGTTTATTAGCCAGGATGGCGGCGGCGATGTGTTCGTCCATTTTTCCGCCATCCAGGCCGAGGGTTTCAAGTCTCTTGAAGAGGGCCAGAAAGTGGAGTTTCTCGTCGAAAAAGGGCCTAAGGGCGATCAGGCTGCGAGCGTGAAAATCCTCTCTAAATAGAGCCGGCTGGTTGATCGTTCCCGCGCTGAATGTCGGAACGATCCGCCATCAGGTCGTTGAGTGTTCCCTTGCGCCCTTGCGTCGAACTCTTTCCAGCTCAAACGAAAAGTCATTGAGCAATGCATTGGCTGAGGTTGACCAGCAGGTCTTCGGTCATTTGAATCAGTTGATCCCCTACCTGCTCATTCGTCAGTCAGTCCTCGCCATAAGGGATCTGCGACCTCAAGCAAAAGTTGGAAGGCTTCTTGCAATACCGCCTTCAGGACGCCCTCTAGCGTCAAAACTTTGCTTCAAGGAACGCGAGGAATACCGGTGGTAGATCGCTCTCAAATGCTCAACACGGCCCGTGGCACCCTGACTGATTTGTCGCGGGGCAATCTGGGTGTGCCGTTGTTGTTGCTGGTGATGCTGGCAATGATGATGTTGCCAATACCGCCGTTCCTGCTCGACGTGTTCTTCACCTTCAACATTGCCTTGTCCGTCGTCGTGTTGCTGGTCTGCGTCTATGCCCTGCGGCCGCTCGACTTTGCGGTCTTTCCGACCATCCTGCTAATCGCCACGCTGCTGCGGTTGGCGCTGAACGTGGCGTCCACGCGGGTGGTGATGCTCAACGGCCAGGACGGTCACGCCGCCGCCGGTAAGGTGATCCAGGCCTTCGGTGAGGTGGTGATCGGCGGTAACTACGTGGTCGGTATCGTGGTGTTCGCGATCCTGATGATCATCAACTTCGTGGTGGTGACCAAGGGCGCCGGGCGGATTTCCGAGGTGAGCGCGCGCTTTACCCTCGACGCCATGCCCGGCAAACAGATGGCTATCGACGCCGACCTCAACGCCGGCCTGATCGACCAGAACCAGGCCAAGACGCGCCGCCTGGAAGTGGCTCAGGAAGCCGAGTTCTACGGTTCCATGGACGGTGCCAGCAAATTCGTGCGCGGTGATGCCATCGCCGGCCTGTTGATTCTGTTCATCAACCTGATTGGCGGCATGGCGGTCGGGATCTTCCAGCACGGCATGAGCTTTGGCGATGCGGGCAAGGTCTACGCCCTGCTGACTATCGGTGACGGTTTAGTGGCGCAATTGCCATCACTGTTGTTATCCACAGCAGCGGCGATCATGGTGACCCGTGCATCGGGCTCCGAAGACATGGGCAAGCAGATCAGCCGGCAGATGTTTGCCTCGCCCAAGGCCCTGGCCGTGGCGGCGGGCATCATGGCTATCATGGGGCTTGTGCCCGGCATGCCCCACGTCTCGTTCTTGAGCATGGCGGCCATGGCCGGCGGTGGCGCCTACCTGTTCTGGAAAAAGCAGAACGTGATCAAAGTGAAGGCCCAGCAAGAGATCGCGCGCCAGCAGGAGTTGCTGCCGTCGCCGGCCCGCGCCCAGGAAACCAAGGAGTTGGGCTGGGACGATGTGACCCCGATCGACATGATCGGCCTGGAAGTCGGCTACCGCCTGATTCCGTTGGTAGACCGCAACCAGGGCGGCCAATTGCTCGCGCGGATCAAGGGTGTGCGCAAGAAGTTGTCCCAGGACCTGGGCTTCCTGATGCCCACCGTGCATATCCGCGACAACCTCGACCTGGCCCCCAGCGCGTACCGCCTGACCCTGATGGGCGTGATCCTCGCCGAAGCGGAGATCTACCCCGACCGCGAGCTGGCGATCAACCCCGGCCAGGTGTTCGGCACACTGAACGGTATAACCGCCAAAGATCCGGCTTTTGGCCTGGAAGCGGTATGGATCGAAGTCAGCCAGCGTAGCCAGGCGCAGTCCCTCGGTTACACCGTGGTGGACGCCAGTACGGTTGTCGCCACGCACCTCAACCAGATTCTGTACAAGCACTCCCACGAGCTGATCGGCCACGAAGAAGTCCAGCAATTAATGGGTTTGCTGGCCAAGGCGTCGCCAAAACTCGCCGAAGAACTGGTGCCGGGCGTGCTGTCGCTGTCGCAATTGCTCAAAGTGCTGCAGGCGCTGCTGTCCGAACAAGTGCCGGTGCGCGACATTCGCAGCATCGCCGAGGCCATCGCCAACAATGCCGCCAAGAGTCAAGATACCGCCGCCCTGGTGGCTGCGGTGCGCGTCGGATTGTCCCGCGCTATCGTGCAAAGCATTGTAGGGGTTGAGTCTGAGCTACCTGTGATCACCTTGGAGCCAAGGTTGGAACAAATATTGCTCAATAGTATTCAGAAGGCAGGACAAGGCCAGGAAGAGGGCGTTCTGCTGGAGCCAAGCATGGCTGAAAAACTGCAGCGTTCGTTGATCGACGCCGCACAGCGCCAGGAAATGCAGGGCCAACCGGTGATTCTGTTGGTGGCAGGTCCGGTCCGAGCGATGTTGTCGCGGTTTGGACGCCTGGCAGTGCCGAATTTGCACGTTTTGGCTTATCAGGAAATCCCTGACAACAAGCAAGTGACTATCGTCGCGACAGTAGGGCCCAACGGCTGAGGTAGTGGGTTATGCAAGTAAAGCGTTTTTTCGCCGCCGATATGCGTCAGGCCATGAAACTGGTACGTGACGAGCTGGGCGCCGACGCTGCGATTATCGGTAACCGTCGTATTGCCGGCGGTGTCGAGCTGACGGCTGCCCTGGATTACACCCCTTCGGCGCTGGCCCCGCGCGTCCCGAACATGGAGCTTGAAGACGAGCTGCGCAAGACTGCCTCGCGCATTGTCTCGGCCCAGGCCGAACTGAGCATGCGTGGCGACAGCGATGCGACCACCAATCGCCAGTTGTTCGCCGGCCTGCCGCTGACCGCCGCCGAGCCGTTGATCGAGCCGACGTTCATCGAGCCGCCGCGTCCTGCCGCGCCAGCTCCGGCCGCCGCAGTCGACCAGCGTGTGTTCGATTCGATGCGCTTTGAACTCAACGGCCTGCGCGAACTGCTGGAAGTGCAGCTTGGTTCGCTGGCGTGGACCCAACTGCAAGGCAGCAAACCGCAACAGGCCAACCTGTGGCGTCGCCTGCAACGCATCGGTCTGTCCGGCCCGTTGTCCCGCGACCTGCTGGCGCTGACCACCGAAATCGAAGAACCTCGCCAGGCCTGGCGCATGTTGCTGGCCCACCTGGCGCGGATGATCGTGACCCCGGAACTCGAACCCCTGGAAGAGGGTGGCGTGATCGCCATGGTCGGCCCTGCCGGCATGGGCAAGACCACCACCCTGGCCAAGCTGGCCGCGCGTTACGTGCTCAAGTACGGCGCCCAGAATATCGCGCTGGTGAGCATGGACAGCTACCGCATCGGTGCCCAGGAGCAACTCAAGACCCTGGGCCGTATCCTCAATGTGTCGGTGACCCACGTTGACCCGGGCCAGTCCCTGGCCAACGCCCTCGATCCGTTGCTGCGCAAGCGTGTGGTGTTGATCGATACCGCCGGCCTGCAAGCCAGCGACCCGGCGTTGCGCATGCAACTGGAAAGCCTGGCCGGGCGTGGTATCAAGTCAAAAAATTACCTGGTGCTTGCAACCACCAGCCAAAAACAAGTTCTTACCGCTGCGTACCATAGCTACAAGCGCTGTGGCCTGGCCGGATGCATCCTCACCAAGCTCGATGAAACCGCGAGCCTGGGCGAGGTGTTGAGCCTGGCGATCAGTCATGAACTTCCGGTCGCCTACCTGACCGACGGGCCGCGGATTCCAGATGATTTGCATCTGCCGCGCCGTCATCAGTTGGTCAGCCGTGCCGTCAGCGTGCAAATGCAAGAAGAGCCTAGCGAGGAAGCGATGGCCGATATGTTCGCCGACCTTTACCACAACCCGGCAAAACGGGTGGGTTGAGGGCAGCATGAACACCCTGAATTGTATCTACATCGATGGTCTGCAGCGATTCACGCGGCCAACCCATGTAGCCTGCGTCTAAGCAAGACAAGGTAAAGAAATAAAATGGGCAGCATGCATCCCGTACAGGTGATCGCGGTGACCGGCGGCAAAGGTGGCGTCGGGAAAACTAACGTGTCAGTGAATTTGTCCCTGGCGCTGGCAGAGCTTGGCCGTCGTGTCATGCTGCTGGATGCTGACCTGGGATTGGCGAACGTTGACGTTTTGCTGGGGCTCACGCCCAAACATACCCTCGCCGATGTGATCGAGGGCCGCTGCGAGCTGCGCGATGTGCTGCTGCAGGGCCCTGGAGGCATCCGCATCGTGCCGGCCGCCTCGGGCACTCAGAGCATGGTCCACCTGAGCCCGGCGCAGCATGCCGGCCTGATTCAGGCGTTCAGCGATATCGGCGACAACCTCGACGTGCTGGTGATCGACACCGCCGCCGGGATCGGCGAGTCCGTGGTCAGCTTCGTGCGCGCCGCGCAAGAAGTCCTGCTGGTGGTCTGCGATGAACCCACCTCGATCACCGACGCCTACGCCCTGATCAAACTACTGAATCGTGACTACGGCATGAACCGCTTCCGCGTGCTGGCCAATATGGCCCAGAGCCCGCAGGAAGGGCGCAACCTGTTCGCCAAGTTGACCAAGGTCACAGATCGCTTTCTCGATGTCGCCTTACAATACGTCGGCGCAGTTCCCTATGACGAGTGTGTACGCAAGGCTGTGCAAAAGCAGCGTGCAGTCTACGAAGCGTTCCCTCGTTCGAAATGCGCCTTGGCGTTCAAGGCTATTGCTCAGAAGGTCGATACCTGGCCATTGCCCGCCAACCCACGGGGGCATCTGGAGTTTTTCGTCGAGCGATTGGTGCATCAGACGAGCGCAGGACCGGTGCTATGACAGCCAGCGGCTATAACCTTTACAAGAAATCGGCACGTGACAGCCAAGGTGAATTGATCGAGCGCTATGCGCCCCTGGTCAAGCGCATCGCTTATCACTTGCTGGCACGCCTGCCCGCCAGCGTCCAGGTCGAAGACTTGATCCAGGCCGGCATGATCGGCCTGCTCGAAGTGTCGACCAAATACGACGCGAGCAAAGGTGCGAGTTTCGAGACGTATGCGGGTATCCGTATCCGTGGCGCGATGCTCGATGAAGTGCGTAAAGGGGATTGGGCGCCGCGTTCGGTACACCGCAATACGCGCATGGTCAGTGACGCAATTCGCGCAATTGAAGCAAAAACCGGTCGCGACGCTAAAGATCACGAGGTTGCGGCCGAACTCCAATTGAGTCTCGACGATTATTACGGGATTTTGAACGATACCTTGGGCAGCCGCCTGTTCAGTTTCGACGACCTGTTGCAGGACGGCGAACACGAAGGGCTGCACGAGGATGGCGCGAGTACTCATCTCGAGCCGTCGCGTGACCTGGAAGATGAACGCTTTCAGGGTGCGCTGGCGGACGCGATTGCCAATTTGCCGGAGCGTGAGCGACTGGTGTTGGCGCTGTACTACGACGAAGAGCTGAACCTCAAGGAAATCGGTGAGGTCCTGGGGGTCAGCGAATCGCGTGTCAGCCAACTGCACAGCCAGTGCGCAGCCCGCTTGCGGGGACGCCTGGGAGAATGGCGCGCGCGCTGACAGGCAGTGTGGGGACACTGCAAACACTACCGTGAGGGCCCTGGTCTTCGCGGGTGAGTTTCGTGGTGCCCTGGGCAGTCCTTTTTGTGTAACGCCTGTTGATTGAAATGGCGCGTCCAGGTGCTGGGCGCGTTTAAGACTGCTTGGAGGTCGAATTGGACAAGAACATGAAAATCCTCATCGTTGATGACTTCTCAACGATGCGGCGGATCATAAAAAACCTGTTGCGTGACCTTGGGTTCACCAACACGGTCGAGGCGGATGACGGCCTTACGGCGATTCCGATCCTCAACAGCGGGAGCATCGACTTTCTGGTAACCGACTGGAACATGCCCGGCATGACCGGTATCGACTTGCTACGTCATGTGCGCGCCGATGAAAAACTGCGCAGTCTTCCCGTGTTGATGGTGACCGCCGAAGCCAAGCGAGAGCAGATCATCGAAGCCGCCCAAGCCGGGGTCAACGGCTACGTGGTCAAGCCATTCACTGCGCTGGCCTTGAAAGAGAAGATCGAAAAAATCTTCGAACGCATCGGTCATTGATGCTGCCACGGGGGAGCTATGGAGCATAAAGAAACGTCACAGGGGGACTTTGAGTCGACCCTGAAAAAGCATGCTCACCAGCTCGTCGAGAGCCTTGAAAAAGGCCATTTCGGCGACGCGGTGCAGTTAATCCATGAGCTTAACCAGACCCGTGACCGCGGCCTGTATCAGGAAGTGGGCAAGCTCACACGCGAGCTGCACAGTGCGATCGTCAACTTTCAGATTGACCCGCACATGCCCCAGGCCGAAGAGATTTCGCAAATTACCGATGCTACTGAACGCCTGTCCTATGTGGTCAGGCTGACTGAAGCGGCGGCCAACCGCACCATGGATCTGGTGGAAAACGCCACGCCTCTGGTCAACGGCATGGCCAATGAAGCCCAGGCGCTCAGCGTTGACTGGGGCCGTTTCATGCGTCGGGAAGTGGGGGCTGAGGAATTTCGTGAGTTGGCCCGTCGGGTTGAAGGTTTCCTGTCGCGCAGCGAACAGGACAACCACACGGTTTCCAGCAACCTCAATGACATTCTGCTCGCCCAGGATTACCAGGACCTCACCGGTCAGGTGATCAAGCGCGTGACCCAATTGGTCACCGAAGTGGAAAGCAACTTGCTCAAATTGGTGCTTATGGCAGGCCAAGTTGATCGTTTTGCCGGCATCGAACATGACCGCGAAGCGATCCTCTCGGAAAAAGATCCACAAAAACATCTCGCCAAGGGTGAAGGTCCGCAGATTCATGCCGATAAACGTGAAGACGTTATGTCAGGTCAGGATGACGTAGATGACCTGTTATCCAGTTTAGGCTTCTAAGGAGCACACCCATGAGCTTCGGCGCCGATGAAGAAATCCTTCAGGATTTCCTTGTAGAGGCCGGCGAAATTTTAGAGCAACTGTCCGAACAACTGGTCGAGCTGGAAAGCCGACCGGATGATGCGAACCTGCTCAATGCAATTTTTCGCGGTTTTCACACTGTAAAAGGGGGCGCCGGCTTCCTCCAGCTCCATGAGCTGGTGGAGTGCTGCCACATCGCCGAGAACGTGTTCGACATCCTGCGCAAGGGTGAGCGTCACGTTGATTCGGAGCTGATGGACGTGATTCTCGAAGCACTGGATGCGGTCAACGGCATGTTCAGCGAAGTCCGCGAACGTGCCCCGATCACCGCCGCCACTCCGGAACTGCTGGCCGCCCTGGCGCGCCTGGCGGAACCTGCCGACACCTCGGCCGCGCCGGTGGTGGAAGCGGCTCCGGAGCCTGTGGTCGAAGCCGAAGCGGATGTCACCGACAGCGAGTTCGAGCAACTGCTCGACTCCCTCAATGCGGTCAAGGCCGAAGCCGAAGCGCCGCAAGCGGTCGCCGCAGTCGCCGCGCCGACCAGCGAAGACATTACCGACGCAGAATTCGAATCCCTGCTCGATCAGTTGCACGGCAAAGGCCAGTTCGCCGCCGACGCCGTTGCACCCACGGCTGCGCCGCAAGCACCGGCTGCCACCGCCGGCACCGACATTACCGACGACGAATTCGAAGCCTTGCTCGACCAGTTGCATGGCAAGGGCGCCTTTGCTGCCGATGCCCTGCCGGAAGTCGCTGCGACTGCCGCCGCACCTGCTGCCAGTGCCGCACCTGCCGGCGACGGGCTGATTTCCGATCACGAATTCGAAGCGTTGCTCGACGAATTGCACGGCAAGGGCAAGTTCACCGAAGTGGCCCCGGCCGCAGCGGCGACGGCAGCTCCGGTAGCCGCCAAACCAGCGCCGGCCAAAGCCGCAGCACCTGCTGCTGCCGCCAAGCCAGCGCCGGCCCCAGCTGCTGCTCCCGCCCCCGCGCGAGCCCCGGCCGCCGCCGTGGCCGACAAGCCTGCCAGTGAAGCCGAAACCACCGTGCGCGTGGATACCGCGCGCCTGGACGACATCATGAACATGGTCGGCGAATTGGTGCTGGTGCGTAACCGCCTGGTACGCCTGGGCCTGAGCAGCGGCGACGAAGCCATGCAGAAGGCCGTGTCGAACCTCGATGTGGTCACCGCCGACCTGCAGACCGCAGTGATGAAGACGCGGATGCAGCCGATCAAGAAAGTCTTCGGCCGCTTCCCGCGCCTGGTTCGCGACCTGGCACGTCAGCTCAAGAAAGAGATCAACCTGGAACTGGTGGGTGAAGAAACCGACCTCGACAAAAACCTTGTCGAGGCCCTGGCCGACCCGCTGGTCCACTTGGTGCGCAACGCCGTCGACCACGGCGTAGAAACCCCGGAAGAACGCGAAGCCTCGGGCAAGTCCCGTGGCGGCAAGGTGATTCTGGCGGCGGAACAAGAGGGCGACCATATCCTGCTGTCGATCACCGATGACGGCAAAGGCATGGACCCGGCGATCCTGCGGGGTATCGCGGTCAAGCGTGGCGTGATGGACAAAGACGCCGCCGACCGCCTGACCGACACCGAGTGCTACAACCTGATCTTCGCCCCGGGCTTCTCGACCAAGACCGAGATTTCCGACGTGTCGGGCCGTGGCGTGGGCATGGATGTGGTGAAAACCAAGATCAGCCAGCTCAACGGTTCGATCAATATCTACTCGACCAAGGGCCTGGGCTCGAAGATCGTCATCAAGGTGCCGTTGACCCTGGCGATCATGCCGACCCTGATGGTGATGCTGGGCAACCAGGCCTTCGCCTTCCCGCTGGTCAACGTTAACGAAATCTTCCACCTCGACCTGTCGCGCACCAACGTGGTGGACGGCCAGGAAGTGGTGATCGTGCGCGACAAGGCGTTGCCACTGTTCTACCTCAAGCGCTGGCTGGTCGCCTCGGCTGCCCATGAAGAGCAGCGCGAAGGCCATGTGGTGATTCTCTCCGTGGGCACCCAGCGCATCGGCTTTGTCGTCGATCAACTGGTGGGCCAGGAAGAGGTCGTCATCAAGCCTTTGGGCAAAATGCTGCAGGGAACCCCGGGCATGTCGGGTGCGACCATCACCGGTGACGGTCGCATCGCATTGATTCTCGATGTTCCGAGCATGCTCAAGCGTTACGCCGCACGGCGTATTTGATTCTGGTGGGGCAGGGCGGTATTGCCCGCCCCGCCTAACGGAGTGTTTATGGTAGTCAAGGTCCTGGTGGTGGACGATTCGGGTTTCTTCCGCCGCCGCGTCTCGGAAATTCTTTCCGCCGATCCAACGATCCAGGTGGTCGGTACGGCCACCAACGGCAAAGAGGCGATTGATCAAGCCATAGCGTTGAAGCCGGACGTGATCACCATGGACTACGAGATGCCGATGATGGATGGCATCACCGCAGTCCGGCACATCATGCAGCGCTGCCCGACCCCGGTATTGATGTTCTCCTCGCTGACGCATGAAGGCGCCCGGGTCACCCTGGATGCGTTGGACGCCGGCGCAGTGGACTTCCTGCCGAAGAATTTCGAAGACATCTCGCGCAACCCCGAGAAGGTCAAGCAGATGCTGTGCGAGAAGGTCCACAGCATTTCGCGCAGCAACCGTCGCAGCCTGTTCAGCGCCCCGGCGCCCGCGCCGGTCGCCGCCCCGGCCGCACCCACCAGCACCGCGTTTGGTCGCCCGGCTCCGGCGCCTGTGGCCCGGCCTGCCGTAGCACCTGCGCGCACGCCTGCGCCGAGCGCCCATTCGCCGGCGCCGAAACGCAAGGCGTATAAACTGGTCGCCATCGGCACCTCGACCGGCGGCCCGGTCGCCCTGCAACGGGTATTGACCCAACTGCCGGCCAACTTCCCGGCGCCAATCGTGCTGATCCAGCACATGCCCGCCGCGTTCACCAAGGCCTTTGCCGAGCGCCTGGACAAGCTGTGCCGCATCAGCGTCAAGGAAGCCGAGGATGGCGACATTCTGCGTCCAGGCCTGGCGCTGCTGGCCCCTGGGGGCAAGCAGATGATGGTCGATGGCCGTGGTGCGATCAAAATCCTGCCAGGCGATGAGCGCCTCAACTACAAACCTTGCGTGGATATCACCTTCGGTTCGGCAGCCAAGTCCTACGGTGACAAAGTTCTGGCGGTGGTGCTCACCGGCATGGGCGCCGACGGTCGTGAAGGCGCGCGCCTGCTCAAACAGGGCGGCAGTGCGATCTGGGCCCAGGACGAAGCCAGTTGCGTGATCTATGGCATGCCGATGGCTATCGTCAAGGCTGACCTGGCCGACGCCGTCTACAGCCTGGACGATATCGGCAAGCATTTGGTGGAGGCCTGCCTCTGATGGATGTACTGAGCCTGATCGGCATCACCATGGCGTTTGTCGCGATCATCGGCGGCAACTACCTCGAAGGCGGGCACCTCGGTGCCTTGGCCAACGGCCCGGCGGCGCTGATCGTGATCGGCGGCACCGTGGGCGCGGCGTTGCTGCAATCGCCCATGAGTTCGTTCAAACGCGCCATGCAAATCCTGATCTGGATCATTTTCCCGCCGCGTGTCGACCTGGCCGGTGGCATCGACCGCGTGGTCAACTGGAGCCTCACCGCACGCAAGGAAGGCCTGCTGGGCCTGGAAGGCGTGGCCGACGCCGAGCCCGACAGCTACGCGCGCAAAGGCCTGCAATTGCTGGTGGACGGCGCCGAGCCGGAGGCGATTCGCAGCATCCTGGAAGTGGATTTCTATACCCAGGAAAGCCGCGATATTAATGCCGCCAAAGTGTTTGAAAGCATGGGCGGCTACGCGCCGACCATCGGCATCATCGGTGCAGTGATGGGCCTGATCCACGTGATGGGCAACCTGGCCGATCCGTCGCAACTGGGTAGCGGCATTGCGGTGGCGTTTGTCGCCACCATCTACGGTGTGGCGAGTGCCAACCTGGTGCTGTTGCCGGTCGCCAGCAAGCTCAAGTCGATTGCCACGCGCCAGTCGCGTTACCGTGAAATGCTGCTCGAAGGCATCCTGTCGATTGCCGAGGGCGAGAACCCGCGCTCCATCGAATTGAAGCTCCAGGGCTTCATGGACTGATGGGAGGTATTGGTTGTGAGCCGTCGCCGTCGCGAGCCTGAAGAACACGTCAACCATGAACGCTGGCTGGTGTCCTACGCGGACTTCATCACCTTGCTGTTCGCGTTTTTCGTGGTGATGTACTCCATCTCGTCGATCAACGAAGGCAAGTACAAAGTCATTTCCCAAGCCCTGATCGGTGTGTTCAACGACGCCGACCACTCGCTCAAGCCGATCCCTATCGGCGAAGAGCGGCCCAAGACCGTGACTCCGGCCAAGCCGCTGGTCGACGATAGCGATGAAACCTCCGCCGGCATGGGTGGCACCGGCGACCCGCTGAAAAGCATCGCCAACGATATCAGCGCCGCGTTTGGCGACCTGATCAGCTCCAACCAGATGACCGTGCGCGGCAATGAGTTGTGGGTGGAGATCGAGCTCAATTCGAGCCTGCTGTTTGCCAGCGCCGATGCCATGCCCAGCGACCAGGCGTTCACCATCATCGACAAGGTGGCGGCGATCCTCAAACCGTTTGAAAACCCGATCCACGTGGAAGGCTTTACCGACAATTTCCCGATCAATACCGCGCAGTACCCGACCAACTGGGAGCTGTCGTCGGCCCGGGCGGCCAGCATCGTGCGTATGCTCGCGATGCAGGGTGTGAACCCCAGTCGCCTGGCGTCGGTCGGCTACGGCGAGTTCCAGCCGGTGGCCAATAACGCTACGGTAGAAGGCCGCGCCCGCAACCGCCGGGTGGTGCTGGTGGTCTCGCGCAACCTGGATGTACGCCGCAGCCTGACCGGCACCGGCACGGCAAATGCGAGCCCGGACGCAGCATTGAAGCGGGCTGGCACACAAACTGCACCGGCCTCTGCAAAGCCGCCGGTACGGCAAAGCTCCGTCAATTCTCCGTCACCGGCTCAATAACTTATGCACTGTCTCGGTCGCGCCTGTGCCCACCGGGAGGAATCAACCGAATGAGAGTCTGGGCAGTTGCCAATCAAAAAGGTGGAGTCGGCAAGACCACCACCTCCATCGCCTTAGCCGGCTTGCTGGCTGATGCGGGCAAGCGCGTGGTCGTGGTCGACCTGGACCCCCACGGCTCGATGACCAGCTATTTCGGCTACGACCCGGACGCGCTGGAGCACAGCAGCTATGACCTGTTCCTGCACAAGGGCAACGTGCCGAGCGATCTGCCCGGGCAACTGCTGCTGCCCACCAGTAATGAAAGCATTTCCCTGCTGCCGTCGAGTACCGCCCTGGCCACCCTTGAGCGCCAGTCGCCGGGGCAGAGCGGCCTGGGCCTGGTGATCGCCAAGACCCTGGCGCAACTATGGCAGGACTTCGACTACGCCATCATCGACAGCCCGCCGTTGCTCGGTGTGCTGATGGTCAACGCCTTGGCGGCCAGCCAGCAATTGGTGATCCCGGTACAGACCGAGCACCTGGCGGTCAAAGGCCTGGAGCGTATGGTCAGCACCCTGGCGATGATCAATCGCTCACGCAAACAGGCGCTGCCGTTCAGCATCGTGCCGACGTTGTTCGACCGCCGCACCCAGGCGTCCCTCGGCACCTTGCGCGTACTGCGCGATGCCTACCCGGACACCATCTGGGAAGGCTACATTCCGGTGGACACGCGTCTGCGCGACGCCAGCCGTGCGGGCCTGACCCCTTCGCAGTTCGACGGTAAAAGTCGCGGCGTGCTGGCGTACCGCGCGCTGCTCAAGCACCTGCTGTCGCAACAACTTGTGGCGCAGGTGGCGTGATGAACCGTCCCGTCGAACTCAAGGTCAAGACCCGGCCGCAACTGGCACTGGAATCCTACCTGGATGCCTTGCTGCAGGAAGCGACCGCCGAAGACCTGCCGGAACCGATCCTGGCTCTTGAACCCGTCGTCGAAGCGCCAAGCACACTGGATGAATTCCAGTTGGCGGTGCTGGAAGAACAGGCGCGGGATGCGCAGGTTGTGGTACCGACGATTGCACCTGTTGTGGTTGCGCCTGTGGTGGTCGAACCGGTGGTTGAAATTCACATGCCGCCGAGTATCACACCGCCGCCGGTCACCGGTGACGGCCGTCCGGCGTGGGCCGCAGAGCCGTTCGAATGCCTGCTGTTTGACGTCGCCGGGTTGACCCTGGCAGTGCCGCTGGTGTGCCTGGGCTCGATCTACTCGCTGGAAGGTCAGGAGTTGACGCCGCTGTTCGGGCAACCGGAGTGGTTCCTCGGCATCCTGCCCAGCCAGGCCGGCAACCTCAAGGTGCTGGACACCGCGCGCTGGGTGATGCCCGATCGCTACCGCGATGACTTCCGTCAGGGCTTGCAATACGTGATCTCGGTGCAGGGCTACGAGTGGGGGCTGGCAGTGCATCAAGTCAGCCGCTCGTTGCGCCTGGACCCGAATGAAATCAAATGGCGCAGCCACCGGGGCCAGCGCCCCTGGTTGGCGGGCACCGTGATCGAACACATGTGCGCGTTGCTCGACGTCGCCGAACTGGCCGAGCTGATCGCCAGCGGCGCGGTCAAGTCGATGCCGGGCCAGCAACGCAGTTAATTGAACAAGATCGGCCGCACGGTTGTGCGGCCACAGCGAAGAAGCACACACGCCGTGTCCAACGGCATTTGAAGGGGTCAGGGGTATGAATAAGTCAGCGTCCGCACAAGGTTTGGATGATCCGATCCTGCAATGGGTTACCTTCAAACTGGACAACGAGTCCTACGGCATCAACGTCATGCGCGTGCAGGAAGTGCTGCGCTACACCGAAATCGCTCCGGTTCCGGGTGCGCCAAGCTACGTGCTGGGCATCATCAACCTGCGCGGCAACGTGGTGACGGTGATCGACACCCGCCAGCGTTTCGGCCTGATACCGACCGAAGTCAACGACAACACCCGTATCGTCATCATCGAGGCCGACAAGCAAGTGGTCGGGATCATGGTCGACAGCGTGGCCGAAGTGGTTTACCTGCGCCAATCGGAAGTGGAAACCGCGCCGAACGTGGGTAACGAAGAGTCGGCCAAGTTCATCCAGGGCGTCTGCAACAAGAACGGCGAACTGCTGATTCTGGTCGAGCTGGACAAGATGATGAGCGAAGAAGAATGGTCGGATCTGGAGAGCATCTGATTGTTCCTTGAAGCAGCGGTGATCGTCCTGGCCCTGTTATGGGCCGGGACATTGGCGTTTTTGCTGCGCTCAGTGCGCCAGCAACGCGAGTGGGTGGCGCAACAGGCCGAACGCGACGCCGTGCGTGATCGGCGCGTGGTCGAGTTGGCCAAGCGCGTTGATCACTTCCAGCAAAGTGCCGTGCGGGTCGGGGATGAGGTGCATGAATTGCGCGCGATCCTCGCACCCATGCCGGATAAGTTGGAGCAGTTGGAACAGCGTGATCCAGCGAACCTGTCTTTTGCCCAGGCGGCGAAGCTGGTGGGCATGGGCGCGACCGTGGATGAACTGACGCAGTCGTGTGGTTTGACCCAGGCTGAGGCGCAGTTGATGAGCAAGTTGCACAAAAGCTGATTGCGGTCTGGCAGGTTTATACCTATCCAACGGTAGGTGCTGGGTGTTGCCCGCTGCCAATTAAATTCCAAACCCGATGGCTTTTTTCATCTCCTCAAAGGTCAACATCCTTCAAGTACCTTTGACCCCAGGAGAGTTCCCCCATGACCGCCCACAAAGCCCTGTTGATCCTCCACGGCAAGCAAGCCCTCAACGAGGAGGTGCGCGCCGCCGTGCTGGCTCGGCGTGAGCAGGGCTGGGAGCTGGCGGTGCGGGTGACGTGGGAGGGCGGCGACGCACAGCGGTTGGTCAAAGAGGCCCTCGACGGCGGGTACACGCGCATCATTGCCGGCGGTGGTGACGGCACCTTGCGTGATGTGGCCGAGGCGATGGCCCAGGCCGAGACCGACGCCAGCCTGGTGCTGATGCCTTTGGGCACCGCCAATGATTTTGCGCGCGCCGCCGGTGTACCGCTGCAGCCCGACCAGGCCCTGGCGCTGCTGGACGTGCCGGCCAGGGCGATCGACCTCGGTCGCGTCGGTGGGCAAGTCTTCCTCAACATGGCGACCGGTGGCTTTGGCAGCCAGGTCACCGCCAACACCTCCGAAGAACTGAAGAAAGTGCTGGGTGGCGCGGCCTATTTGTTTACCGGTTTGTCGCGCTTCAGCGAGTTGAAGGCGGCGTATGGCGAGTTGGAAGGCCCGGGTTTCCATTGGAAAGGCGAGCTGCTCGCGCTGGGTATCGGCAACGGCCGCCAGGCAGGCGGTGGGCATGTGCTGTGCCCTGGCGCACTGGTGGACGATGGGTTGCTGGATATCAGCATTTTGCCGGCGCCCCAGGAAGTGGTCGGCACCCTGCGTGAACTGATGAACAATGGCTGGGGCCTGGACACCATGTTTGTCCGCGCGCGCCTGCCGTGGGTCAAGATCAAGGTCGCGCAAGGCTTGTACATCAACCTGGATGGCGAACCGCTGGAAGGCGATGATTTGCACTTCGAGATCGTGCCCAAGGCCCTGCGCGTGCACTTGCCGCCGGGCTCGCCCCTAGTCGTCCAGGCTGATGATCTGCTCGCGCACGGCAAATAACACCAGGCCCGCCACATCAAAAATTTGCAGGCGCTTCATGATTTGCGAGCGGTGGGCTTCTACGGTCTTGATGCTTAGCCCCAGGCCGTGGGCGATTTCCCGGGTGGATTTGCCGCGCACGATCAGGCGCAGGATTTCCAGCTGGCGAGCGGTGAGATTATGGTTGTGGGCGACCGGGGAGGCCGGGGCCTGGTTGCGTACCAGCGCCTGTTTGATCACGGTGTGGGCAATCGCCGGGCTCAGGTAGCGCTCGTCGTTGCTCAGCGCCAGCAGTGCTTGCTCCAGCTCGTTGGCGGTGGTGTCCTTGAGCAGGTAACCGTGGGCGCCGGACTCCAGCGCACGCATGATCAGCTCTGGGTCGGTGTGCATCGACAGGATCAGCACCTTGCTCTTGGGATAGGCCGTCTTGAGTTGACGCAACGCATCCAGGCCGCCAGTGTGTTTCATCGACAGGTCCAGCAGTACGATATCCGGCAATAGGGCGCTGAATGTTTCCAGCACCTGTGCGCCATCGCTGGCTTCGCCAATCACGGTGTAGCCGGGAATATCCTGGACCAGTGCGCGTACGCCGGCCCTGATCAGTGCGTGGTCATCCACCAGGAGTAAAGTGCGGGTCACTCGATAACCTTCGGGGAACTGGCCCGTTCGAGGGCGCGCGGCGCCCAGGGGAAAAGCGCGTCGATCCGTGTGCCTTTGCCTGGCTGGCTGCTGACGGACAACGAGCCCCCCAGTTGATCAATCCGCTCGGACATGCCGGCCATGCCCCGTTGGCCTTCCAGGCCTGGGTTGATGGCGGGCGAAAAACCCAGGCCGTCATCACTGATAAACAGCGACAGGCCCTGGGGTAGGCGCTGCAGGCGTACCAGCAGGTTTTGCGCCTGGGCATGGCGCAGCATGTTGGTCACCGCTTCCTGGGTGATGCGAAAAGCGGCCACGGCCATTTCTTCGGGGATGCCGGTCAGCCGTTGCTGGCATTCCAGGCTCCAGTGAATCGGGGTGTTTTCCAGGGTCTTGAGCAGGTGCGCGCGCAGGCTGGCTTCCAGGCCCAGGCTGGCCAACTGGCGAGGGTTGAGAATGGCGGATACGTCGCGCACCTTGGCCAGCGTCTCGTTCAGGGTGTTGCACAGCACCGTGCATTGGCCCTGCAGGTCTTCCGGCAGGCGGCGCTTGAGCCATTCGCTTTGTAGCTTGGCGGCGGTGAGCAATTGGCCGATATCGTCGTGCAGCTCACGGCTGAGGCGGTGCCGCTCGTTTTCCTGGACCTGCAACAGGCGGTCGGCCAGTTCCTGGGGCTGGAACTTGATCGATTTACGTGAATTCCAATGCAGCAGGCCCAACACCACCAGGGTGGCCAGGTTGAGTAGCAGCACCGTCAACGGCAAGGGTGCGGAGCGAGCGTAGGCCCACAGCCCCAGCAACAGCGAGCACAGGCACAACACGAGAACCAGTCGACGGGCATTGCTGCGGGAGGCGGATTTGGCGAGGAGTGACTTGAGGCTGGCGTACATAGCGGATGCTTTTCACGTTTTATGCATCATGAAGTTGGGTCACTTCGAGGGCGGCATGGTACCACTTTGCTTACCGTTGGTCGCCAGGCGTCATTCGTACAGTGTGGGGGCATGCCTATTTAGAAAAGTTGTCTATCGGCGGTTGTTTTGTATCGATTGTCTTTATAGCGCAGGCAACTTGGTTGCCTGCACTTATTGCAGGGCACATTAGTTATTCTTGTCGTTTTTGGGCAAGACGCTGGATAAAAGCGACACCTTAGCGGTTAACGGCGCAGCCTTTCATGAGCGATGGGGCAGGCGCTGCTGTGGCTTATTGGCGAAGTCCTTTTGCGGGATCTGGAGAGTGACCGTCGCAATCAGTGAGGTTTGTTCGCTTTCGTCCAAACGCAGCTCACCGGTGCGGGTGTCGATCAGCTCCAGTTGCCACGCCAGTAATGTCAGGCAGTTGTTCAAGGCATCGAGGGCCTGATCGTGCAGTTGCAAAGGGCTCTCTGCGTTGGCAATCAGGTACTGGATATGTCGCGAGAACTCGCTGATCGCCCGCAAGGCCAGGTCATCGGCTTTTTCGGCGAGCGACGTTAGGCTGAACTTCATGCAGTCGATGGCATCGCTGTCATTACGAATCAAATGCAGATGGCTCAGGCACTCTTCCGACTTGCTTAGCAGCTTTTCGGCCTCTAGCAGGAACTCGGGAAGTGCAGTTTGCCACTCGTTCGCGCTATTCATCATGCAAGTCTCCACAACGTAAGGTCGGGTGATGAGATGTCGCACCGCGTGAATGGCGTAAAACTACCGCTGAAAGATGACTGAAATCTGTAGGTCGCTTCTGAGATTTTAGTAGGACGTTTATTTGAATGATTGCGTGAGGCGCGAACCGTCCTCGTCATCCGGGTCGATTGCACAACTTCGATTGCCGACACGTGAGTGTCTGGAAGACCGGTGGGCCGTGGGCTTACGATGGCAAACAAAAGCCTGACTCCATTCATGCAATGAGAATGGCGTCACATTAATGGCTATTAGATATCGCGAATATCAGGTCGGGCCTGATTGCGCATAGGGGAATCCCTTACACGGCGGAACCTCGCGTCGATTTAAATGTCGCGCAATGTTGCCGTTTTGCCAAATAATAAGGCCTGCACAGTAAAGCATGATGTCAGTGTGACATCAATCGATTTACGTGGCACTTTACAGGGGTCAAGGTCTGGCGCTTGCCGCCGATAACAAGCTTAGTGAACCGCATAATCCCTTAGCGCGACCTGCGCGCATATCAGGAGCTTTTAATGGCCGGCATTCTCGACACGGTAGATCAACGCACGCAACTGGTGGGTGAGAATCGCCTGGAGATTCTCATGTTTCGCCTGGCCGGGCGGCAGCTGTTCGCGATCAACGTATTCAAGGTGCAGGAAGTCTTGCAACTGCCCAAGCTGACCTTGATGCCCCAGCGCCACCCGTTTGTGTGTGGCGTGGTCAACCTGCGAGGCCAGACCCTGCCGGTGATCGACCTGTCCCAGGCCATCGGCATGCGTCCATTGGTGCCGGGGCCCAACAGCACCATCATTGTCACTGAGTACAACCGCTCGGTGCAGGCGTTCCTGGTGGGCGGCGTCGACCGCATCGTCAACATGAACTGGGAAGCCATCCTGCCGCCGCCGACCAGCGCCGGGCGCCAGCACTACCTCACCGCCATCAGCAAGGTCGATGACCAGTTGGTGGAAATCATCGACGTGGAAAAAGTCCTGGCCGAGATCGTGCCGTACAACGCCAAGGTCTCCCGCGAAAAACTCGATGATCCGGTACTGGAACGCGCCCGTGGCCGTGAAGTACTGCTGGTGGACGACTCCAATGTTGCGCTGTCGCAGTTGCGCGACACCCTGGGTCAGTTGGGGGTGAAAATGCACATCGCCAGCGACGGCCTCAAGGCGCTGAACATGCTCAAGGCCTGGGCCGACACGGGCCAGGTGATGACCGACAAATTGCTGATGATCTTCACCGACGCCGAAATGCCCGAGATGGACGGCTATCGCCTGACCACCGAAATCCGCAGCGACGCGCGCTTGCGTGGGCTGTACGTGGTGTTGCACACCTCGCTGTCGGGCAGCTTTAACGAGTCGATGGTGAAGAAGGTCGGGTGCGACAATTTCCTGTCCAAATTCCAGCCGGACAAGCTGGTAGATGTGGTGCGCGAGCGACTGATGCTGGACGTTGTATCGGCTTGACCTTAGGGTGACGGTTTTGCCCCCTTAGGAATGCAGGCCCATGCTTCGTCTCAGCGCGCTGTACCGTTACCCCTTGAAATCCGGCAAGGCTGAAATCTTGCAGCAGATCGGCCTGGATAAACTCGGCTTGGACGGCGATCGACGCTGGATGTTGGTGGACGAGGCCAGCGGGCGCTTTTTGACGCAGCGGGCCGTGGCGAAGATGAGCCAGTTGTCGGCGCTGTGGAACCGCAGTGGTGGCCTGACCCTCAGTTCGCCTGGCTACGCGGCGCTGGACGTGGCGCTGCCCGGCAGCGCGGCCGAGTTGCGCGGTGTGACCATCTGGCGCGACACCTTGCGCGTGCCGGATGCGGGCGATGAAGCTGCCGCCTGGGTCAGCGACTTTATCGGCAAGCCGACGCGGCTGGTACACGTCCCGCTGGAGCGCGCCCGCACCACTCAAGCCGGTTATGGCAAGGACGATGATCAGGTCGCGTTTGCCGACGGTTACCCGTTGCTGTTGATCGGCCAGGCCTCCCTGGACGACCTGTCCCGGCACGTCGGCCGACCTATGGACATGCTGCGCTTTCGCCCCAACCTGGTGATTGACGGCGCCGATGCGTTCGCCGAAGACGGCTGGAAACGCCTGCGTATCGGCGATGTCGAGTTTCGCGTGGTCAAACCGTGCTCACGCTGCATTCTCACCACCATCGACCCGCACACCGGCGAGCGCAGTGCCGACCGCGAACCCTTCGTGACGCTGGAGGCCTATCGCAAGACCGAAGACGGCGCGATGTTTGGCCAGAACCTGGTCAACGATGGCGTGGGCCGCCTCGAAGTGGGCATGCCGGTGACTGTGCTCGAGTAATTCGTCTGCCAAAAAAATGCCCGTCTCGCAGGAGACGGGCATTTTTTTCGCGCTGCGAAACCGCTTAGCCGCGGTATTCGCACAGGTAAGCGGTGTCCACGGCGACCTTCAGCTGGAACTTGCTGTTGGCCGGAACGTGGAACAGGCTGCCGGCGGCGAAGGTTTCCCAGGTGCTGCTGTCGGGCAGTTTGACGCTCAGGGCGCCGGACACTACGTGCATGATTTCACGCTGGGCGGTGCCGAATTCGTATTCGCCCGGGGCCATGACGCCGATGGTCGCCGGACCTTCTGCGGTGCCGAAAGCGATCGACTTGACGGTGCCGTCGAAGTACTCGTTGACTTTAAACATGGGCGAATCCTCGGAAAAGGGTCTGGAAAGGTCAGCCAGTATGCCCAAGGGCAGGGGAGCTGCCTAGACCGGCAAAATCAGCGGCAACAGGCGTGCGGTGTTGCGCGCATCCTCTAGCGCCCGATGTTGCTGGCCTTGGAACTGCATTCCCGCCAATTGCAGGGCGCCATTGAGCCCCGGTGGCTTGTCCAGGCGCCGGGCCTTGGCGAAGCGTTGCTTAAGGTTGACATGGGGTGTTTGGGCCAGCGCGCTGCTCAGGCCATGGCGCTGCCACTCCAGTTCGAGCTGCTGGCGATCGTAGTCGCCCCAACTGGCCCAGCCTTCCAGGTGCGCCTGATGCTGGCCCAGCCAGCGCTCGAACAGCGCCCACACTTCGCTGAAGGGCGCGGCGCCGTTCATATTCGCCTGGGTGATATGGGTCAGCTTGCGGCAAAAGGGCGTCAGCAATGGCCGACGCTGCGGCCGCACAAAGCGCTGGAAATGATCCCGCTCGCGACCCTGGCGGTTCACCAGGCTCGCGCCGATCTCGATGACTTCCATCTCTGTCACGGGCCAGCCGCCTTCATCCGTTGTGGCTTCAAGGTCAATAATCAGCCAATGAGGCATCGTGCAGGTTCCCGTACTCTTCCCGTCCTGATGGGGATAGAGCGTAGCCCGGCCGTGTAGTTCCGCCCAGGCTTTATTCGATCTCCAGCAACACCTGGCGATTGCGCACCTGATCGCCGGTCATGACCAGCACGGCCTTGATCACACCGTCGATGCCGGCCTTCAGCGGATGCTCCATTTTCATCGCTTCGAGTACTAGCAGCAGTTGCCCCTGGGTGACGCGTTCACCGGCACGCACGCGCACCTCGACGATGGCGCCGTCCATCGGTGCCTTGACCATGCCGCCGCTGGCCGGGGGCTGGCGGCTGGCGACGTGTTGGGTGCGGTTGGTCACGCTCACGCCGGGTAGCCACAGCTGGGCGCCGTCGAGGTGGTAGGCGCTGCGGCGGCGGATGCCGTTGATCACCGCAGTGGCCCAACGGCCGTCGCTGCTGAGGTGGCGGATCTCGATGCCGTTGGCTTGCAGACGATGGTCGGCCAGGACGCTGACCGTGATGTCCTGGACCTCATCGTCGACGGCCAACTGATAGGTCCGTGGCACGTCAGCGCCGTTGCGCCACCCCGATAAGGCCGGGGCATGGGCCTGAGCGCTGTGTTGATAAAACAGCGCGGCCGCCAGGGCCAACTGTTCGGCGGTTGCGTTCGTGCGGCGAATGTCGCTGAAGTGCTCGGCGATCAACGCGGTGCTGAAATCGCCTTGGATAAACTGCGGGTGCTTGAGCAGGTCGGCCAATAGCTGCTGGTTGGTCGCCACGCCCAGCAGCACGCTGTCCTCCACGGCGCGCAGCAGCTTGCGCCGCGCCTCCTCGCGGGTGGCGCCATGGGCGATGATCTTGCCGAGCATCGGGTCATAGAACGGGCTGATGCGCTGACCTTCCAGAACACCATGTTCAATCCGCACACCCGCGGCCGGTTCCCAGCGCAACACCGCACCGGTCTGCGGTAAAAAGCCCTGGGCCGGGTCTTCGGCGTACAGGCGTACTTCCATGGCGTGGCCGCTGAGGCTGACCTCCGATTGCGTTAACGGCAGCGGTTGGCCGGCGGCAATTTGCAGTTGCCAGTCGACCAGGTCGAGGCCGCTGATCAGCTCGGTCACCGGGTGTTCGACTTGCAGGCGCGTGTTCATTTCCAGGAAGTAGAACTGGCCGTTGCGGTCGAGCAGGAACTCCACCGTGCCGGCGCCGACGTAATTCACCGCACGCCCGGCCTTGAGCGCCGCGTCGCCCATGGCCTGGCGCAGGGCCGGGGTCATCACCGGGCAGGGCGCTTCTTCAATGATTTTTTGATGGCGGCGCTGGACCGAGCAGTCGCGTTCGCCGAGGTAGATCAGGTTGCCGTGGCTGTCGCCGAACAGCTGGATTTCGACGTGGCGCGGCTCGATCAGCGCCTGTTCCAGGATCAGTTCGTCACTGCCGAACGCGTTCAGGGCTTCGGAGCGGGCGGTGCGCAGTTGCTCATGCAAATGTTCGCGCTGATGCACCAGGCGCATTCCGCGGCCGCCGCCACCGGCGCTGGCCTTGATCATCAGCGGGTAGCCAATGCGTTCGGCTTCTATGTGCAACGTGGCGTCGTCCTGGGCGCTGCCTTGATAGCCGGCGATGCACGGGACGCCGGCCTCGAGCATGGCGAGTTTGGACAGGCGTTTGCTGCCCATCAGCTCAATGGCCTCGACGCTGGGGCCGATAAAGGTCAGCCCGGCGTTTGTGCAGGCGCGGGCGAAATCGGGGTTTTCAGAGAGAAAGCCGTAGCCGGGGTGGACCGCGTCGGCGCCCGTGCGTTGGGCCGCGCTGAGGATCGCTGGAATATTCAGGTAGGACTGCTGCGCCGGCGGCGGGCCGATATTCACGGCTTCGTCGGCCATCTGCACGTGCGCGGCCTGGGCGTCGGCGTCGCTGTAGACCGCCACGGTTCGGTAGCCCAATGCCTGGGCGGTGCGCTGGATGCGGCAGGCGATTTCGCCGCGGTTGGCGATCAGGATCTTGTTCATTGGGCCCACCGTGGCTTGCGCTTTTGCACAAAGGCCTGGGTGCCTTCGACACCTTCTTCTCCGGTCACCGCCTCGGCGAACCACGCGGCGGCCTGATCCAGCAGCGCGTCCATCGGTTGCTCCATGCTGGCCAGCAGCAACGCCTTGGTCCGCCCATTGGCCCCCGGCGCGCAGCGCAATACCTGGCCCAGTACTTCATCCAGGCGTTCGGCCAACGCCTGCGGATCGCGCTCGACAAAATGCACGACCCCCAACCGTTCAGCTTCGACCCCATCAAACCGCGCCGCCGTCAGCGCCAGCCGGCGTGCGTGCGTCAAACCGATCCGCTTGACCACAAACGGCGCGATCTGCGCGGGCAGCAAGCCCAGGCTGGTCTCCGGCAAGCCGAACTGCGCCTGGTGATCGGCCAGCGCGATATCACTGACGCACGCCAAGCCAAAGCCGCCGCCCAGCACCGCGCCTTGCAGCACCACGATCACCACTTGGGGCACGGCTTCAACTTCCTGCAGCAAGGTGCCGAATGCGCGGTTCAACGCCTGCAATTGCGCCTTGTCGCCAGCGCTGAGCATGTCTTTGACGTCCGCCCCGGCACAGAAATGCCCGGCCGCGCCGCTGATCACCAGTGCGCGGACCTGGCTGTCCAGTTGCCCCAGCACGGCACGCAGTTCATTGACCATCTCCAGGCTCATCGCGTTGCGGCTTTGCGGACGGTTGAGGGTGATGTGCAGCACACCGTTATGGGGTTCGAGCAGCAGCGTGTTCATGGTTTTTTCCCCGGCAGGGTGCCCATCAGTTTGCAGATAATGCCCAGCATGATTTCGTCGGCGCCGCCGCCAATCGACACCAGGCGCACATCGCGATAGGCGCGGGCCACCGGGTTGTCCCACATAAAGCCCATGCCGCCCCAGTATTGCAGGCAACTGTCGCTGACTTCGCGGCCCAGCCGCCCGGCCTTGAGTTTGGCCATGGAGGCCAGGCGCGTCACGTCCTGGCCCTTGATGTATTGCTCGGTGGCCTGGTAGACCAAGGCGCGCAGGCATTCGATTTCGGTGGCCAGTTCGGCCAGGCGAAAGTGGATGACCTGATTATCGATCAGTGCTTTGCCGAAGGTCTGGCGCGCCTTGCAGTATTCGATCGTGCTGTCGATGCAGTACTCCAGGCCCTTGATCATATTGGCCGCGCCAAACAGGCGTTCTTCCTGGAATTGCAGCATCTGCATCATGAAACCGGCGCCTTCGTGGCCGATGCGGTTGCGTTGCGGCACGCGCACGTCGTCGAAGAACACCTGGGCGGTCTCGGAGCTGTGCATGCCGAGTTTTTCCAAGGGCGGGCTGACGCTGATCCCCGGCGTGTTCATCGGCACCATGATCAGCGACTTGTTGATGTG
This sequence comes from Pseudomonas sp. D3, assembly GCF_029320995.1. Classification (NCBI taxonomy): domain Bacteria; kingdom Pseudomonadati; phylum Pseudomonadota; class Gammaproteobacteria; order Pseudomonadales; family Pseudomonadaceae; genus Pseudomonas; species Pseudomonas sp. D3. The sequence goes on along the minus strand of NZ_CP119772.1, from coordinate 4,741,131 downwards.
TGGCTTGTCGTCGGAGGTGTTGGCCAGCAGGCACATGAAGTCGGCGCTCGGCGAGTTGGTGATCCACATTTTGCTGCCGTTGATCACGTAGTCATCGCCGTCCTTGCGTGCCTGGGTTTTCAGCCCGGCCACATCGGACCCGGCGCCGGCTTCCGAGACGCCGATGCAACCGACTTGCTCACCGCTGATGGCCGGGCGCAGGAATTCTTCGCGCAGTGCGTCGGAGCCGAAGCGGGCGAGGGCGGGGGTGCACATGTCGGTCTGTACGCCGATGGACATGGGGATGCCGCCGCAGTGGATGCTGCCGAATTCTTCGGCGGCGACGATCGAGTAGCTGTAGTCCAGGCCCATGCCGCCGAATTGTTCGGGTTTGGAGATGCCCAGTAGGCCGAGGTCGCCGGCCTTGCGGAAGAGGTCGTGGATGGGGAAGCGGCCGGCTTTTTCCCATGCGTCGACGTGGGGGTTGATCTCGCGGTCGACGAAGGCGCGGACGGTGCGGCGCAGTGCCTGGTGTTCTTGGGTGAAGATCATTTTTATTGTTCTCCCTGTGGGCGTTCTTCGGGTGTGCATGGCTCCATCTGTGGGAGCGGGTTTGCCTGCGGTCTTACAGCGGGTAGATATCCAATGGGTCCACCTCGCTCCAAATGTGGGAGGGGGCTTGCCCCCGATGGCGGCCTCTGGGCCGACCATTTTTTTGGGTTGAGTTGAGTACATATCCATTGCTGCGGTAACGGCTGCTATGGGTTCCGCTCTTACAGCGGGTCACTTTTGGAAAAGAGCCCCAAAAGTAACCAAAAGGGCTCTTGCCCCACCACTCGGCACCTCGCCTAGGCTCGGTGTGCCCGAACGCAGGCTTGAATCCGTGGGCCGCCGTCATGGGCCATCCCTGGCCCAGGACGGCTAACCCGGCGTCCTGCCGGGTTGCCCACGGATTCAAGCCTGCGTTCGGCCAGCGTGGTTTTACGGGGCGCCTAAGATCAAAATCAAAATCAGAGCAAAAGCAGAGCAACAGCAGCGTTTCGTTGTCTTGTTTACTTTAGAACCGCGCTACGCCAAAGCTGTTCGGCTGCAACGCTCGCATGTCGGCTTCATGGCAAATATCCAGCAGGAACCCCAACAACGTGCGGGTATCCCGTGGGTCGATGAGGCCGTCATCCCATAGGTTCGCGCTGCCGTACAGCGCGGTGGATTGGCTGTCGAGTTTCTGTGCGGTGACTTGTTCCAGCATGTCCAGCATCTTGGGGTCGGGCACCAGGCCGTCTTTCAGTTGTTTGGCTTCGGTGACGATGCGCAGCACCTTGCCGGCCTGGGCGCCGCCCATCACGGCGGTGCGGCTGTTGGGCCAGGCGAAGATGAAGCGCGGGTCGAGGCCGCGGCCGCACATGGCGTAGTTGCCGGCGCCGTAGGAGCCGCCGACCACCACGGTGAGTTTAGGCACGCGGGCATTGGCCACCGCCTGGATCATCTTCGCGCCGTGCTTGATCACGCCTTGCTGTTCCGCCTCGGTGCCGACCATAAAGCCGGTGGTGTTGTGCAGGAACAGCAACGGCGTGCGGCTCTGGTCGCACAGTTGGATGAATTGCGCGGCCTTGCTGGCGCCCTTGGGCGTGATTGGGCCGTTATTGCCGATCACGCCGAGCGCCCGGCCCTGGATGTGCAGGTGGCCGCAGACGGTATGCGCGTCGAACTCGCCCTTGAACTCGAGGAAGTTCGAACCGTCGGCCAGGCGCGCGAGGATTTCGCGGACGTCGTAGGGCTTTTTCGGGTCGTCGGGGATCAGCCCGAGCAGTTCGTCGATGGGGTACAGCGGCTCGGCATACGTGCGTTTCGGGATGAGCGGCAGGCGCTCGTTCCACGGCAGCAGGCTGACGATCTCGCGCACGATGCGCACTCCGTCGGCATCGTTTTCCGCCAGGTATTCGGCGGTGCCGGCGGTTTGCGCGTGCATCTCGGCGCCGCCCAGTGCTTCATCGGTGGCGACTTCGCCGGTCGCGGCCTTGAGCAGCGGCGGGCCGGCCAGGAACAGCTTGGCTTTGCCGCGCACCACCACCACGTAATCCGACAGCCCCGGCTGATACGCGCCGCCCGCCGTGGCCGAACCGTGGACCACGGTGATCTGCGGCAAGCCCATGGCCGACATGCGCGCCTGGTTGGCAAAGCTGCGCGCGCCTTCGACGAAAATCTCCGCCGCGTAGTTGAGGTTGGCGCCGCCGCTTTCGGCGAGGGTCACCACCGGCAGGTGGTTTTCCATGGCGATCTGTTGCAGGCGCAAGGATTTCTTCAGGCCCGTGGGGGAGATCGTGCCGCCCTTGATCGCGCTGTTATTCGCCACCACCAGCACGCGCACGCCGCTGACGTAACCGATGCCGGCGATCAACCCGCCGCCGGCGGCGCTGCCGTCCTTGTCGTCATGCAGTTTGTAGCCGGCCAGGCTGGCCAGTTCCAGGAACGGCGCGCCAGGGTCCAGCAGCAGGTTGAGGCGCTCGCGCGGCAGCAATTGCCCGCGTTTGTCGAACTTGGGCTTGGCTTGCTGCGCCTTGCTCAACAGGTTCTGTTCCAACAGGCGCAGGTGCTGCAGGCTCGCCAGCATCGCGTCGCGGTTGCGGGCGAAGTCCGGGCTGTGAGCGTCGATCAGCGTTTCGATCAGCGGCATGGTTTATGGCTCTCCCTTGAGGACATCCGGCAGGTAGGCGCGGTGGAAACCGTTGAACGCTGCGCTCGGCGTGTGCGCCTTGGGCAGCGGCCAGGCGCGATTGCCCAGGCTGGCGGCACCGTCGATGCGCAGGGTGCTGCCGCTGACGAAGGCGGCGGCGGGGCTGAGCAGAAACACGATGGCCGCACTGACTTCCGATTCGGTGCCGATGCGCTTGAGCGGCACGTGCTCGCGCAGGGTCGGGATCACCGCCTTGAACGCGCCCTCATAGGTGTCCATGCCGCTGGACGCGATCCAGCCCGGCGCCACCGCGTTGACCCGCACCCCGGCGTACCCCCATTCGAAGGCAGCGGTCTTGGTGAAGTTGTCCATGCCCGACCGTGCCGCGCCCGAGTGGCCCATGCCGGGCATGCCGCCCCACATGTCGGCGAGCATGTTGACGATGGCGCCGCCGTGCTTGCTCATCGACTGGTTGAATACTTCCCGCGCCATCAGGAAGCCGCCGACCAGGTTGGTGCGCAACACGGTTTCGAAGCCTTTCTGGTTGATCGAGGCCAGTGGCGACGGGTATTGGCCGCCAGCGTTGTTGACCAGGCCGTGGACCGGGCCATGGTCGTGGATAATCTGCGCGACCAGCGCCTTCACCGCTTCCTCATCGCGGATATCGCAGGCCTGCCAATGGGCGCTGCCGCCATCTTCGGTGATTTCTTGCGCGACCTTCTGCAGCTTTTGTGGCGTGCGCCCCACCAGGATCACGTGGGCGCCGAGGGCCGCCAGTTCATGCGCGGTGCAGCGGCCAATCCCGCTACCGCCGCCGGTGACGATCACGGTTTGCCCCTGGAACAGGTCGGCTTTGAAGATCGAGTCGAAGGCCACGGCAACGCTCCTTTAGGTGAGTTGATCGGCGATGTGTTGCGGCACGGCGATAGGGATCTCCAGCAACTGCTGAGCGAAGGCCTTGCCTTGCGGGTCGATGCGCAGGCTGGCGATGCCGCCACCGCCCAGGGCGTTTTCCAGCAGCAAGTTGAGGCTGTGGCTACCGGGCAGGTACCAGCGCTCGACGCGACCGTGGATCGGATCGAGCACGTGGCGCATCCAGTCGACGACCACTTCAGGGGTCAGGGCTTCGGCGATCCACGGCAGGTATGCCGGGTCGCGGGCAATCACCCCGATATTGCTGTGGTTGCCCTTGTCGCCGGAGCGGGCCACCGCGAGTTTCGCCAGCGGCACGCTGGCGTCGGCGCGGCCTTGGGGTTTGGGCGGGTCGATGGCCGCCGCCAGCGTGCCCAGTGGCTGGGTGGCCGGGAGGGCGCAAGGGTGACGCTCACCCTGGAAATCAATCGCCAGCTCACAAGACGATTTATCGATCAGAAACGAAAACAGCCGAATTAGCGGGTACACCGTCGGCCGCCCGCCGACGATACCGGTCAGCCCCGGCGCCATGCCGGTCGCAGCTTGGGCGATTTCGCGGGCGAACAGCAGCAGCGCCTGCTTGCTCGGGTGGCGCACCGCCAGCTTCACCACCACCTCGCGGCAGTCCTGGCGTTGGGCATGGGCACCGTAGGTGGCTTCGCTGCCGAGCTGTTCGATATTCACTTCGGTATAGGGCGCCCAGCCGTGTAGGCTGAACAGTTCCGAGGTCTTGTTGATAATCGCCTGGCTGACCCGCTCGGCCTTGGCCACCGCATCGATCCCGGCAATCAGGCAACTGGCAGTGCAGCGAAAGCCATCCGGGTAGGTGGCACTGACCTTGTAGTGGTCGGTCGGCGGCAAACCCTTGGCACCGTGCAGACGCACACTGTGTTTGCCTTGCTGCTGCAATTTGACCTGGCTGAAATCGCAGATCACATCGGGCAGCAAGTAGGCACGCGGGTCGCCGATTTCGTAGAGCAGTTGTTCGGCCACGCTCAGCTCGCTGATCAACCCGCCGCTGCCCGCGACTTTATTCACGCTGAACTGGCCGTCGGCGCTGACGTCGACGATGGGAAACCCGATGTGCTCGTAGTCCGGCACGTCGCGCCAATCGGTGAAGTTGCCGCCGGTACACTGCGCGCCGCATTCGATGATATGCCCGGCCAGGGCCGCCTGGGCGAGCCGGTCGTAGTCCTGCCACGACCAGTTGAATTCATGCACCAACGCGGCGCTGACCACCGCGCTGTCGACCACCCGCCCGGTGATGACGATATCTGCGCCCAGCTCAAGGGCGCGGACAATGCCCGGCGCGCCGAGGTAGGCATTGGCGGATACGCACAGCGGCGGCAGCGGCGCGCCGTTGAACATGTCGACGCTGCCGCGCAGGTGTTTGAGTTGGGGTTGCAGGTCATCGCCCAGCAGCACGGCGATTTTCAGCGGCAGTTGCGCAGCATCGCAGGCCGCTTGCAGGGCAGCGGCGCAGGCCTGGGGGTGGATGCCCCCCGCGTTGCTGATCACGCGGATGCCTTGGCGTTGGATCTCGGCCAGCAGCGGTGTCAGCACATCGACAAAGTCTGTGGCGTAGCCGGCCTGAGGATCTTTCATCCGCGCGCCAGCGAGGATCGACATCGTGACTTCCGCCAGATAGTCGAATACCAGGTAATCCAGCTTGCCGCCGTGTACCAACTGGGCGGCGGCGGTGCAGGTGTCGCCCCAGAAGGCGCTGGCGCAGCCGATACGAACCGTCTTGCTCATGAGAAATCCTTCCTCGAATGGCTGCTGACGAGACTACCAAGCAAGCGCTTGGTTTGTAAACTCCGGACACAGTTTTCGGCCAAGCGCTTGCTTGGCTGGCAGGCACGGCCTAAATTGCCGCCCAAGACGTCAGTAGAAGTAGAGGAGAGCAGCATGGATGAGCAAAAAGCCCTGCGGGTGATGCGCACCATGGTCGACGGCGGCCAATTGACCGACCCCGAGAGTGCCCGGGGCAAGTTGCTGCAAACCGCGGCTCACCTGTTTCGCAACAAGGGCTTCGAACGCACCACCGTGCGCGACTTGGCCGGCGCCGTAGGTATCCAGTCCGGCAGCATCTTTCATCACTTCAAGAGCAAGGACGAGATCCTGCGTGCGGTCATGGAAGAAACCATCCACTACAACACCGCGCTGATGCGCGCTTCGCTGGAAGAAGCGAACACCGTGCGCGAACGGGTGCTGGCGCTGATTCGCTGCGAATTGCAGTCGATCATGGGCGGCAGCGGCGAAGCCATGGCGGTGCTGGTGTACGAGTGGCGTTCGCTGTCGGCCGAAGGCCAGGCCCAGGTGCTCGCCTTGCGTGATGTGTATGAGACGATCTGGCTGCAGGTGCTGGGCGAGGCCAAGGTCGCCGGCTACATCAAGGGGGACGTGTTTATCACCCGGCGCTTCCTCACCGGCGCCTTGTCCTGGACCACCACCTGGTTCCGCGCCGAGGGCAGTCTGACTCTCGAACAGTTAGCCGAAGAGGCGTTGTTGATGGTTTTGAAGGCTGATTGAGGTGCAAGCTGTTAATTCGGCGGTGGAAAGTTGTCTCGCCAGACAAAAACGCCTAGCTTACTGCCATCAGCATGTTAAACGGTGTGTGCCTTAATGTTTTCGCCATTGCGATTGGCTGTAGGACTTACTTTATGGGCACTGGGCACGGCGGCGTGGATGCCGGCTTCGGCTGCGCAATTGGTGAGGATCGGCGCTGCGCATTTTCCGCCCTACACCGTGCGCCCCGAGCAAGGCGCCGACACCGGATTGCTGCCGCAGTTGGTCGTAGCCCTGAACGCCTCGCAAACCGACTATCAGTTCGTGCTGGTGCCGACCTCGATCCCGCGGCGCTTTCGCGATTTTGAGCAGGGCCGGGTCGACGTGGCGATTTTCGAAAACCCTGACTGGGGCTGGCAGAAAATTCCCCACACCACGGTCGACATGGGCCTGGAAGATGCCGAAATCTTCGTCGCCCAGCGTGAGCCCGGTCGCGACCAGAACTATTTCGCCAGCCTTGGCGGCAAGCGCCTGGCGGTATTCAGCGGTTATCACTACGCCTTCGCCAACTTCAATCCCGACCCCAAGTTCATGGCCGAGCACTTCAACGCGACGTTGACCTACTCCCATGACAGCAACCTGTTGATGGTCGCTCGCGGCCGCGCCGATATCGCCCTGGTGACCCGCTCGTACCTGAGTGATTTTCTGGCGCGCAACGCCGATATGGCTGCACAGTTCCTGATCTCGCAGCGCGTCGACCAGGTGTACCACCATTACGCCTTGCTACGGCCCAATGCACCGATCAGCGGGCCTGCGTTTGCCGAACTGATCAAACGTTTGCGCGACGACGGCGAGCTGCTGAAAATATTCGAGCCCTACCGCATCGATGTGACGGCCGTGCCCTGAGGTTGCAGGCGATCAACATGGGCGAGGGCGCGCTTCAGATCCGCCGCGCAAACGTATCGCTGTGACTGCCCGACACCTTGCGGCAATGCACCAGCGCATCGCGAATCATGAAGTTGACCAGGGTCGGTGAAACGCCGAGTTCCTTGGCGATGTCCTTTTGCGGCACGCCGTGCAGGCGGTACATCTCGAACGCATAGCGGGTGCGCTGGGGCAGCTCCGTCAGGGCGTCGGCGATGTTATCCAGGGTGTTGAAATTGATGTGCGAGGCTTCCGGTGAAGCGCCGTGAATAACCACATTCAAGCCTTCCTCTTCGGTCCCCGAATATCTGAGCTCCAGAGCCTGCTTGCGATAGTGATCGATCGCCAGGTTGCGCACGATCTGAAACAGATAACTCAATTGGGCCTTGAACGATGAGGTGATCGTCGGCGCCGCTTGCAGCCGGAAGTAGGCGTCCTGCACGACGTCTTCGGCCCGGGAGCGGCATCCGGTAATGCGTGCCGCGATCTTCACCAGAATCAGCCGATTATCGACGAATGCCTGGAGAAGCGGTGAGTCGCACCTGCCTGTGGATACTTGTTCCGTCATGGAAATCACCTTGTCGCAAAGAGGTTGGGGGAGGGCGTCCTTGCTGAGGCCTCCTACACATCGGGCAACAAATTATGATGAATGATAATGATTGTCAAATGAGAAGACGAACTAATCATATATTGACGCGAAAGGTGTGACCGACGTCTCGCTCGTCCTCTGCGACTAATTATTTGCCAGTGCCGTGCGTTCTTCTGGGTGACAGGTCCGTTAGTAAAACGGCCAAGGATCAGCACCTGCAGGAGGGCGAGATGGGTTTCTATCGTGCGTACAGCGCGTTTCAGGTTGGGGTTGCCGAGCGATGAGCGCGCCCACTCGACTGCGCCTGTTCTGCCTGCCTTATTCGGGGGCCAGCGCCATGGTGTACGTGCGTTGGCGCCGCGTTCTGCCGGACTGGTTGCAGGTGTGCCCACTGGAGTTGCCGGGGCGCGGCATGCGCATGGATGAGCCCTTGCAGCGTGACATCGGCGCCTTGGCTGCGCAGTTGGCGGATGAAATCAGCCGTGACCTGGACGGCCCTTACGCGCTGTTCGGCCACAGCCTTGGCGGCCTCCTGGCGTTCGAGCTGGCGCATGCGCTGAAAGCGCGCAACGTGCCCGCGCCGCTGGCACTGTTTGCCTCCGGCACTGCCGGCCCGGCGCGGCGCGATGTCAGCGAATACGCCCTCGAAAAGACCGATGAGCAACTGATCGCCCGCCTGCGCGAACTGCAAGGCACCGCCGAAGAGGCCCTGGCCAACCGCGAATTGATGCAACTGATGCTGCCGATCCTGCGCGCCGATTTCCTCCTGTGCGGCAGCTTCACCTACGGCCGACGCGAGCCGCTGGGCATGCCGATCCATGTGTTCGGCGGCAAACAGGACAGCGTGCGCGCCGACCAGTTACTCGACTGGCAGGCAGACGCCGCCAGCGGCTTTTCCCTGGACCTGTTCGACGGCCACCACTTCTTCCTCGTGCAGCACGAAAGCGCGGTGCTGCGCTGCATGCGGCGCTACGCCGAGGAACACCTGGCGCGCTGGCGCAATGGCGCGGCGCGGCAACTGGCCGCTGGCTGAACGCTCCCCGATTTCCCGTAAGCCGAATTTCCCGCAAGCCGATTTCAGGCAGGAACCCCCATGATCGATGCCTTCGAACTTCCCCGCACCCTGGCCCAGTCCCTTCAACGTCGCGCCGCGCAGACCCCGGACCAGATCGCTCTGCGTTTCCTGGCCGAGTCCGCCGAACACAGCGAGGTACTCAGCTACCGCGACCTCGACCTGCGCGCCCGTACCGTCGCCGCCGCCCTGCAGGCCAACGCCGACCTGGGCGACCGTGCGGTGCTGTTGTTCCCCAGCGGGGCGGACTATGTGGCGGCGTTCTTCGGTTGCCTGTACGCCGGGGTGATCGCGGTGCCGGCCTACCCGCCGGAGTCCAGTCGGCGTCATCACCAGGCGCGCTTGCTGTCGATCATTGCCGACGCCGAACCGCGCCTGTTACTGACCATCGCCAGCCTCGGCGATGGCTTGGCGCAGATCGAAAATGCGCCGCCGGTGTTGACGGTCGATACCCTCGACAGCGCGCTTGCCGAGCGCTGGGTTGCCGCAGATGTGCAGCCCGACGACATCGCTTTCCTGCAATACACCTCGGGCTCCACCGCCTTGCCCAAGGGCGTGCAGGTCAGCCACGGCAATCTGGTCGCCAACGAAGTGCTGATCCGGCGCGGTTTCGGCATCGACCTGAACCCGGATGACGTGATCGTCAGTTGGCTGCCGCTGTACCACGACATGGGCCTGATCGGCGGCCTGCTGCAACCGATCTTCAGCGGCGTGCCCTGCGTGTTGATGGCGCCGGCGTACTTCCTCGGCCGGCCGCTGCGCTGGCTGGAAGCGATCAGCGAATACGGCGGCACCATCAGCGGCGGCCCGGATTTCGCCTACCGTTTGTGCAGCGAACGGGTCAGCGAGGCGGCCTTGGCACGCCTGGATTTGAGGCGCTGGCGCGTGGCCTATTCCGGCTCCGAGCCAATCCGCCTCGACACCCTGGAACGCTTCGCCGAGCAGTTCGCCCCGTGCGGTTTCACCCCGAACAGTTTCTTCGCCTCCTACGGCCTGGCCGAAGCGACCCTGTTTGTCGCCGGCGGCAGACGTGGCCACGGCATCCCGGCCCTGCGCCTGGATGCGCAGGCACTGGCCGCCAACCGCGCCGAGCCGGGGCAGGGCGCGGCGATCATGAGTTGCGGCACGTCTCAGCCGGACCATGCGGTGCTGATTGCCGACCCACACACGTTGTCCGAACTGCCTGACAACCACGTCGGCGAACTCTGGGCCAGCGGCCCGAGCATCGCCCACGGCTACTGGCGCAACCCCGAAGCCAGCGCCAAGACCTTCGTCCAGCACGCCGGCCGCACCTGGCTGCGCAGCGGCGACCTGGGTTTTATCTGCGAGGGCGAGGTGTACATCACCGGGCGCTTGAAAGACCTGCTGATCGTGCGCGGCCACAACCTCTACCCGCAGGACATCGAGCAGACCCTCGAGCGCGACGTGGAGGGGGTGCGCAAAGGCAGGGTCGCGGCGTTTGCGGTGAATGACCAGGGCCTGGAAGGCATCGGTATCGCCGCTGAGATCAGCCGCAGCGTGCAGAAAATCCTCGCGCCAGACGTGCTGATCAAAGCGCTCCGCCAAGCCGTGGCCGACGCCTATCAACAGGCGCCGTGCGTGGTGGTGTTGCTCAACCCCGGCGCACTGCCGAAGACCTCCAGCGGCAAGCTGCAGCGCTCGGCGTGCGCGTTGCGTCACGCCGAGGGCAGCCTCGACAGCTATGCGCAGTTCCCCGGTCTGCAAGCGCCGGCGAGTGATGTCGCGCTGGAGTCTGCCTTGCAAACCCAGATCGCGGCGATCTGGTGCGAGCAGTTGCAGGTGCCGGTGGTGGCGGCGGACGACCACTTCTTCCTGCTCGGCGGCAACTCCATTACCGCGACCCAGGTGGTTGCGCGCCTGCGCGAAAGCCTGGGCCTGGAACTGAACCTGCGCCTGTTGTTCGAAGCGCCGACCTTGGCGAACTTCGCCGCCAACGTGGCACAGTTGCAACAGGCGGGTGGCGTCGCCCAAGGTGCGATCCAGCGCTTGTCGCGCCAGGCCGAGTTGCCGCAATCCCTCGCGCAAAACCGTCTGTGGATCACCTGGCAACTCGACCCACGGAGCAGCGCGTACACCATCCCCGGTGCTCTGCGCTTGCGCGGTGAGCTGGATGAAGACGCGGTGCGCGCCAGCTTCGAGCAGCTGATCCAGCGCCACGAAGCCCTGCGCACGCGCTTCTACGAACGGGATGGGCAAGCCTTCCAGCGGGTGCTGGCCAGCAGCGAATTCAACCTGCGTGTCATCGACCTCAGCGACCTGCCCGCCGCCGAACGCGAAGCCCGTGCGCAACAGATCCGCGAGGACCAGGCGCGCAGCGCGTTCGACCTGGAAAACGGCCCGCTGCTGTGGGTGAGCCTGGTGCGTCTGGACGACGAAGATCATCAGTTGTTGGTGACGCTGCATCACATCATCGCCGACGGTTGGTCGCTGAACATCCTCATCGATGAGTTCTCGCGCCTGTACGCTGCGGCATCTCAGGGCCAGCCCCTGCTGCAACTGCCGCCACTGGCGGTGCAATACGCCGACTACGGCAACTGGCAGCGCCAGTGGTTGGCCGAGGGCGAAGGCCAGCGGCAACTGGCGTACTGGAAGGCTCAGTTGGGGGATGAACACCCGGCGTTGAGCCTGGCCACCGATCACCCGCGTGCGGCGCAGCAACGCCACACTGCTTCGCGCCACAGCGTGCGCCTGGGCGCCAGCCTCGGCGCGGCGATTCGCCAGACCGCCCAGGCCAATGAATCGACGCCGTTCATGCTGTTGCTCGCGGCGTTCCAGACCTTGCTCTATCGCTACAGCGGCCAGCGCGACATCCGCATCGGCGTGCCCAACGCCAACCGCCCGCGCCAGGAAACCCAGGGCCTGATCGGTTTCTTTATCAACACCGTGGTGCTGCGCGCCGAACTGGATGGGCGTTTGCCGTTCAATCAGTTGTTGGCGGCTACTCGCCAGGCAGCATTGGGCGCCCAGGCCCATCAAGATTTGCCCTTCGAACAACTGCTCGAAGCATTCCCCCGCGCCCGCGAACAGGGCCTGTTCCAAGTGATGTTCAACCATCAGCAACGCGACCTCAGCGCCTTGCATCGCCTGCCGGGCCTGCTCGCCGAGGAGCTGCCTTGGCACAGCCGCGAAGCCAAGTTCGACCTGCAACTGCACAGCGAAGAAGACCGCAACGGGCGCCTGAGTCTGTCGTTCGACTACGCCGATGAATTGTTCGAAACCACCACTATCCAACGTCTGGCCGAGCACTTCATCCACCTGCTGCACGCCGTGTGCGAGCAACCGCAGCTCGCCCTCGGCGACCTCAAGCTGATGCACCACGACGAGCAGCGGCCCTGGAGCGAAGCGCCTTGCGCGGCGGCCCAGCAATGGTTACCCGAACGGCTCAACAGGCAAACTTCGGACAGCACTGCGCTGGTCTGGCAGGGCGGCAGCCTGAGCTTCGCCCAACTGCACACGCAGGCCAACCGCCTGGCCCATTACCTGCGCGACAAAGGCGTCGGCCCTGACGTGTGCGTGGCCATCGCCGCCGAGCGTTCGCCGCAGTTGCTGATCGGCCTGCTGGCGATCATCAAGGCCGGTGGCGCCTACGTGCCGCTGGACCCGGATTACCCTGCCGAGCGCCTGGCCTACATGCTCAAGGACAGCGGCGTACACCTGCTGCTGACCCAGACCGCGTTGCTGGAGCAATTACCCACGGCCGAAGGTGTCTGCGTCATCGCCATGGACAGCCTGCACCTCGACAGTTGGCCGACCCAGCCGCCGGGGCTGTATCTGGAAGGCGACCACCTTGCCTATGTGATCTACACCTCCGGCTCCACCGGCCAACCCAAGGGCGTGGCTAACACCCATGCGGCCCTGGCCGAGCGCTTGCAGTGGATGCAGGCTACCTACGCGCTGAATGAAACCGACGTGCTGCTGCAAAAAGCGCCGATCAGTTTTGACGTGTCGGTGTGGGAATGCTTCTGGCCGCTGATCACCGGCTGCCGCCTGGTGCTGGCGGGGCCGGGCGAGCAGCGCGATCCGCAGCGCATTGCCCAATTGGTGCAGGCACATGGCGTGACCACGCTGCACTTTGTGCCGCCGCTGTTGCAGTTGTTTATCGACGAGCCGTTGGCGGCCGAATGCACCAGCCTGCGCCGTCTGTTCTGCGGCGGCGAAGCCTTGTCTGCAGAGTTGCGCAATCGCGTGCTTGCGCGGTTGCCGGTGGTGCAATTGCACAACCGTTATGGTCCGACCGAAACCGCGATCAACGTCACCCACTGGCATTGCCAGGCCGAGGATGGCGAGCGCTCGCCGATTGGCCGGCCGCTGGGCAATGTGATCTGCCGCGTGCTCGACGAGCAGCTCAACCCGTTGCCGGCCGGTGTGCCGGGCGAACTGTGCATCGGCGGCATCGGCCTGGCACGCGGTTATCTCGGCCGTGCCGGGCTCACCGCCGAACGCTTTGTCGCCGACCCGCTGGGCGCGCCGGGCACGCGCCTGTATCGCAGCGGTGACCGTGCACGCTGGAGCGTAGACGGCGTGCTCGACTACCTCGGGCGTCTCGATCAGCAGGTCAAGTTGCGCGGCTTTCGCGTGGAACCGCAAGAAATCGAAGCGCGCCTGCTGGCCCTCGACGGTATCGCCCAGGCCGCGGTGCTGGTACGTGATGATCAACTGATCGGCTACTACACCGCGACTGCGGCGCTGGACGCACAGGCCGTCAAAGCCGCCCTGGCCGCCGAGTTGCCGGAGTACATGGTGCCCGCGCACCTGATGTGCCTGGTCGCTATGCCCCTGAGCCCGAGCGGCAAGCTGGACCGTCGTGCGCTGCCGGAACCGGTGTGGCAAACCCGCGAACACGTTGAACCGCAAACCCCGTTGCAGCAGCAGATTGCGGCGATCTGGCGCGAAGTGCTGGGCCTGCCACGGATCGGCCTGTGCGACGACTTCTTCGCCCTCGGCGGCCATTCATTGCTGGCCACGCAAATCATCTCGCGCACCCGCCAGGCGTGTGACGTCGAGCTGCCGTTGCGCACCCTGTTCGAAGCCAGCGAGCTGGGCGCGTTTGCCGAGCGAGTCGGGCTGATCCAGGCCGCAGGCCAACGTAATCAACAGACGGCAATCACCAAGGTCGACCGCAGCCGGCCGGTGCCGCTGTCCTATTCCCAGCAGCGCATGTGGTTCCTCTGGCAGTTGGAACCGCACAGCCCGGCGTACAACGTCGGGGGCATGGCGCGTTTGCGCGGGGTGCTCGACGTGGGGCGTTTCGAGGCGGCGTTGCAGGCCTTGATCCTGCGTCACGAAACCCTGCGCACCACCTTCCCGAGCGTCGATGGCGTGGCCCATCAACAGGTGTCGGCGCAGACCGGCCTGCGCATGGGCTGGCAGGATTTCTCGGCGCTGAACCCCATCGAGCGTGAGCAACGCTTGCAGCAGTTGGCCGATGTCGAGGCGCACACGCCGTTCAACCTGGAAACCGGGCCGCTGTTGCGTGCGTGCCTGGTCAAGGCCGGCGCGCAGGAACATTACCTGGTGCTGACCTTGCACCATATCGTCACCGAAGGCTGGGCGATGGACATCTTTGCCCGTGAACTCAGCGTGCTGTACGAGGCGTTTATCGACGAGCGCGACTCGCCGCTGGCGCCGCTGCCGGTGCAGTACCTCGACTACAGCGTGTGGCAGCGCCAGTGGCTGGAGTCCGGCGAGCGCCAGCGCCAGCTCGATTATTGGATCGCGCAGTTGGGCCATGAGCACCCGCTGCTGGAACTGCCCGGCGACCGCCCGCGTCCGCCGGTGCAAAGCCACCGGGGCGAGCTGTACCGTTTTGACTTGAGCGACGAACTGGCGGCACGTGTTCGGGCTTTCAATGCCGAGCGCGGTCTCACCCTGTTCATGACCATGACCGCTACCCTGGCGGTGGTGCTCTACCGCTACAGCGGCCAGACCGACTTGCGCATCGGCGCCCCGGTGGCCAACCGGATTCGCCCGGAGAGTGAAGGGTTGATCGGTGCCTTCCTCAACACTCAGGTGCTGCGGTGCCAGCTCAATGGGCAGATGAACGTCGCTGAGTTGTTCGAGCATGTGCGCCACACCGTGATCGAGGGTCAGTCCCATCAGGACCTGCCGTTCGACCATCTGGTGGACGCGCTGCAACCGCCGCGCAGCGCGGCGTACAACCCGCTGTTCCAAGTGATGTGCAACGTGCAGCGCTGGGAATTCCAGCAACGCCGCCAACTGGCCGGCATGACCGTCGAGTACCTGGCCAACGATGCGCGTGCGACCAAGTTTGACCTCAACCTGGAAGTCACCGACCTCGACCATCGCCTGGGATGCTGCCTGACCTACAGCACCGATTTGTTCGACGAGCCGCGCATTGCGCGCATGGCCGAGCATTGGCGCAACCTGCTCGAAGCGCTGATCGCCGATCCGCAGCAGCGCCTCAGCGAATTGCCGATGCTCAGTGCCGACGAGCAGCACGCGTTGCAGCGCAGCCTGGGGACCGACGCGGCTGAGCAGCGCCTCGACCAGTGCCTTCACTCACTGTTCAGCCAGCAGGCGCTGGCCCGTGCCGACGCGCCGGCGCTGACGTTTGCCGGCGAGACCCTCAGCTACCGTGAACTGAACGCCCGCGCCAACCGCCTGGCCTGGATGCTGCGCGAGCGTGGCGTCGGCCCGCAGGTGCTTGTCGGCCTGGCGTTGCCGCGCTCCCTGGAAATGGTCATCGGCCTGCTGGCGATTCTCAAGGCCGGCGGCGCCTATGTGCCGTTGGACCCGGAGTACCCGCTGGACCGCCTGCATTACATGATCGAAGACAGCGGCATCGGCCTGCTGCTCAGTGATGCGGCGATGTTCGCCGCCCTCGGTGAACTGCCGGCGACGCTGGCGTGCTGGTGCCTGGAAGACGACCTGCCGGTGCTGGCGAACTACCCGGCCAGCGAGCTGCCGTTGCTCAGCCTGGCGCAACACCCGGCGTACCTGATCTACACCTCCGGGTCCACCGGTAAGCCGAAAGGCGTGGTGGTGTGCCACGGCGAAATCGCCATGCACTGCCAGGCGGTGATCGAGCGCTTCGGCATGCGCCCGGACGACTGCGAACTGCACTTTTACTCAATCAACTTCGACGCCGCCACCGAACGTTTGCTGGTGCCGTTGCTCAGCGGTGCGCAGGTGGTATTGCGCGCCCAGGGCCAGTGGGATGCCGAGGAAATCTGTGGGCTGATTCGCACCCATCGCATCAACATCCTCGGCTTCACCCCGAGCTACGGCAGCCAGTTGGCGCAATGGCTGGCGACCCAGCAGCAGACCTTGCCGGTGCGCATGTGCATCACCGGCGGCGAGGCGCTGACCGGCGAACACTTGCCGCGCATCCGCGCCGCGTTCCAGCCGCAGGTGTTTTTCAACGCCTACGGCCCGACTGAAACCGTGGTGATGCCGCTGGCCGGCCTCGCGCCGCAGCACCCGGAAGAGGGCGCCGGCAGCGTGCCGATCGGCAGCCTCATCGGCGCCCGCGTGGCCTACATTCTCGACGCCGACCTGGCCTTGGTGCCGCAAGGCGCGAGCGGCGAGTTGTACGTCGGCGGGGCAGGTCTGGCACAGGGTTATCACCAGCAGCCGGGGATGACGGCGGAGCGTTTTGTCGCGGACCCGTTCGCGGCCCATGGCGGCCGCCTGTACCGTACCGGCGACCTGGTGCGCCAACGTGCAGACGGGCAGGTGGAGTACCTGGGGCGGATCGACCATCAGGTGAAGATTCGCGGTTTCCGCATCGAACTCGGCGAGATCGAAACGCGCCTGCTCGAACATCCCGCCGTGCGTGAAGCGGTGGTGCTGGCGCTGGATTCGCCGAGCGGCAAACAGTTGGTGGCGTATCTGGTCAGCGACGCCGAGCACGGCCCGTTGCGCGATGCCTTGAAGACCCACCTCAAGGCGCAACTGCCGGAATACATGGTGCCCGCCCATGTGCTCGTGTTGGACAGCATGCCGCTGACCGCCAACGGCAAGCTCGACCGCCGCGCCTTACCCGCGCCCGATCCCGAGGCGAATCGCCAACACTACGTGGCGCCGCGCAACGCGCTGGAGCAGACGTTGGCGGCGATCTGGTGTGCGGTGTTGAACGTGCAGCAGGTCGGCCTCGACGATAACTTCTTTGAACTGGGCGGTGATTCGATCCTGTCGATCCAGGTGGTCAGCCGTGCGCGCCAGGCCGGGATTCACTTCAGCCCCCGCGATGTGTTCCAGCACCAGACCGTCCAGAGCCTGGCTGCCGTCGCCACGCGCGCCGAGCAGGTCACTGCTGAGCAAGGTGTGCTGACCGGCCGTTCAGGGCTCACGCCGATCCAGCAGTGGTTCTTCGACAGCGAGATCCCGGCGCGTCAGCACTGGAACCAGGCCTTGGTGCTCAAACCGCTGCTACTGCTCGATCCCCATCGCCTGGAGCAAGCCCTGCTGGCGGTGCTGGAACACCATGACGCGCTGCGCCTGAGTTTCACCCGACGCGACGCGCAATGGCACGCCGAGCACCTGGCCGTGCCGCAGGGCGGCGTGCTGATGCAGGCGCACGTGCGCGATTTGCAGCAATGCTCGGCGTTGTTCAGCGACACCCAACGCAGCCTCGACCTGGCGCACGGCCCACTGTTGCGCGCATTGCTGGTGGACGGCCCGCACGGCCAGCAGCGCCTGCTGATCGTGATCCATCACTTGGTGGTGGATGGTGTGTCGTGGCGTGTGTTGCTCGAGGACCTGCAAAACGTCTATCGCCAATTGAGCGATGGCCACTCTGTCAGCCTGCCGGCCAAGACCAGTGCCTTGCGCGATTGGGCGGCCCGTTTGCAGGCTTATGCCGGCAGCGAATCCCTGCGCGAAGAGTTGACGCTGTGGCAGGACCAGTTGGCCGGCGCGGTGCCGGCCTTGCCGGTAGCGCGCCCGCACGGTGGGTTGCGCCATCGCGATGCCGAGACGCTCAGCGTGCGCCTGGATGCCGAACACACCCGGCAGTTGCTGCAACAGGCCCCCAGCGCTTACCGCACCCAGGTCAACGACCTGCTGCTGACCGCCCTGGCCCGCGTGCTGTGCCGCTGCAGCGGTCACGCTTCGGCGCTGATCCAGTTGGAAGGCCACGGCCGCGAAACCCTGTTCGATGAGATCGACCTGACCCGTAGCGTCGGCTGGTTCACCAGCGCCTATCCGGTGCGCCTGACGCCGCTGGCGGAGCAGGGCGCATCGATAAAAGCCATCAAGGAGCAATTGCGCGGCGTGCCGCACAAGGGCCTGGGCTATGGCGTGCTGCGCTACCTGGCGGACGACCTGTGCCAGCAGACCCTGGCCGCACTGCCGAGTGCCGACGTCAGCTTCAACTACCTCGGCCAGTTCGACCAGAGCTTTGGCGCCGATGCACTGTTCCACCCGCTGGACGAATCCGCCGGCCTCGCCCACGACCCGGATGCGCCGCTGCCCAGCGAACTGAGTGTCGACAGCCAGGTGTACGGCGGCGAACTGGTGCTGCGCTGGACCTTCAGCCGCGCACGTCACGATCACCAGACGATTGGCGACTTGGCCGCCGCCTACCTGGCCGAACTGCACAGCCTGATCGACCATTGTCTCGAGGCCGATGCCGGCGGCCTGACGCCCTCCGACTTCCCCCTGGCGCGCCTGACCCAGACGCAGTTGGACGCCTTGCCGGTGCCCGCCAGCGCCATCGAAGACGTGTACCCGCTGACCCCGATGCAGGAAGGCCTGCTGCTGCATACCCTGCTTGAACCGGGCACCGGCCTCTACTACATGCAGGACCGCTACCGCATCAACAGTGCCCTGGACCCCGAGCGTTTCGCCCAGGCCTGGCAAGCGGTGATCGCCCGTCACGAAGCCTTGCGCGCCTCGTTCTGCTGGAACGTCGGCGAGGACATGCTGCAAGTGATCCACAAACCCGGCAGTACGCCGATCGAGTACCTGGACTGGAGCGCCGTTGCAGAGGCCGAACAGGAACCGCGTCTGCAAGCCCTGCTCAAGGCCGAACGCGAAGCCGGTTTCGATCTGCTCAACCAGGCGCCGTTCCACCTGCGCCTGATTTGCGTCGGTGAAGCGCGCTACTGGTTCATGATGAGCAACCACCACATCCTGATCGATGCCTGGTGCCGTTCGTTGTTGATGAATGACTTCTTCGACCTCTACACGGCCCTCGGCGCAGGCCGCGATGCGCAACTGGCCACGCCGCCGCGTTATCGCGACTACATTGCCTGGCTGCAACGCCAAAACCTGAGTCAGGCGCGCCAGTGGTGGCAGCACAACCTGCTGGGCTTCGAGCGCACCACGCCGATCCCCAACGACCGGCCGTTCCTGCGTGAACACGCCGGTGGCAGCGGCGGCATGGTGGTGGGCGATTGCTACACCCGCCTCGATGCCCGCGAGGGTGTGCAACTGCGCGAACTGGCCCAGGCCCATCAACTGACCGTCAACACCTTCGCCCAGGCCGCCTGGGCCCTGGTGCTGCGGCGCTTGAGCGGCGAGCGTGACGTGCTGTTCGGCGTCACCGTGGCCGGGCGTCCGGTGGACATGCCGGACATGCAACGTACCGTCGGCTTGTTCATCAACAGCATCGCGCTGCGCGTGAAGCTGCCCGAGGATGGCCAGCGTTGCAGCGTGCGCCAATGGTTGAGTGGCCTGCTCGACAGCAATATGCAACTGCGCGAGTACGAATACTTGCCGCTGGTGACGATCCAGGAACTCAGCGAACTGCCCAAGGGCCAGCCGCTGTTCGACAGCCTGTTCGTGTTCGAAAACGCTCCGGTGGAAGTCTCGGTGCTCGACCGTGCGCAAAGCCTGAATGCCACCTCGGACTCCGGTCGCACCCACACGAACTTCCCGCTGACGGCGGTGTGCTATCCGGGCGATGAGCTCGGTTTGCACCTGTCCTATGACCAGCGCTATTTCGATGAAAGCACCGTGCAAGGCATGCTGGGCGAGTTCAAACGCCTGCTGCTGGCGCTGGTGCAGGGTTTTCATGGCGACATGGCCGACCTGCCGCTGATAAGCGCGCAGGAGCGTGAATTGCTGGTACACGGCTGCAACCAGAGTGCGCACGCCTATCCACTGGAGCGCAGCTATATCGAGCTGTTCGAAACACAGGTGGCGCAGCATCCGGAGCGCATCGCCGCCACCTACCTCGACCAACACTGGACTTACGCCGAGTTGAACCGGCGCAGTAACGGCCTCGGCCATGCGTTGATCGCGGCGGGTGTCGGCCTGGATCAGCCGGTGGCATTGCTGGCGGAGCGTAATCTCGATGTGCTCGGCATGATCATCGGTAGCTTCAAAGCCGGGGCCGGTTACCTGCCGCTCGACCCGGGGCTGCCGAGTCAGCGTCTGAGGCGGATCATCGAGCTGAGCCGCACCCCGTTGTTGGTGTGTACCGAGGCGTGTCGCGAGCAGGCCATCGAGTTGCTGCAAGGTGTCGAATGCCAGTTGCTGGTGTGGGAGGACGTGCCTGGCAGTGGGGCAAACCCCGGGATCTACAGTGGCCCGGACAACCTTGCGTATGTGATCTATACCTCGGGCTCCACCGGCCTGCCCAAAGGCGTGATGGTCGAACAGCGCGGCATGCTCAACAACCAGTTGAGCAAGGTGCCGTACCTGGACCTGAGCCCGGTGGACGTGATTGCGCAAACCGCCTCGCAAAGTTTCGATATCTCCGTGTGGCAGTTCCTCGCCGCGCCGCTGTTCGGCGCGCGGGTGGATATTGTGCCGAACGCAGTCGCCCACGATCCGCAAGGCTTGCTGGCGCATGTGCAGGCCCAGGGCATCACCGTATTGGAAAGCGTGCCGTCGCTGATCCAGGGCATGCTGGCCGAGGAACGCATCGGCCTGGACGGCCTGCGCTGGATGTTGCCGACGGGTGAAGCGCTGCCGCCGGAACTCGCGCAGCAGTGGTTGCTGCGCTACCCCGAGATCGGCTTGGTTAACGCTTATGGTCCGGCGGAATGTTCGGATGACGTGGCGTTCTTCCGTGTCGACCTGGCCTCGACCCGTGGCACTTACCTACCGATTGGTACGCCGACCGACAACAACCGCTTGTACGTGCTGGACGCTGCGCTGGCGTTGGTGCCGCAGGGCGCGGTGGGCGAGTTGTGCGTGGCCGGCACCGGCGTTGGTCGCGGTTACGTCAGCGACCCGCTGCGCACCGCCCAGGTGTTCGTGCCCAACCCGTTTGGCGCTGCGGGCGAGCGTCTGTACCGCAGCGGCGACCTCGCACGGCGGCGCAGCGATGGCGTGCTGGAGTACGTCGGGCGTATCGACCATCAGGTGAAAATCCGCGGCTACCGCATCGAACTGGGTGAAATCGAAGCGCGCCTGCATGAACAAGCGGAAGTGCGCGACGCGGCGGTTGGCGTGCAAGACGGCGTCAACGGCAAACACCTGGTCGGTTACCTGGTAGCTGACGACGCCAGTCTCAACCCCAGCGAGCGCCTCGATCGCATCAAACAACGCCTGCGCGCCGAACTGCCGGAATACATGGTGCCGCTGCACTGGCTCTGGCTCGAGCGCCTGCCGCTCAATGCCAACGGCAAACTCGACCGTAACGCCTTGCCGGCCCTGGAGATCGGCCAGTTGCACGACCAGGCCTACCTGGCGCCGCGCAATGCACTGGAAGGTACGTTGGCCGCGATCTGGGCCGAGGTGCTCAACGTCGACCGGGTGGGGGTGCAGGACAACTTCTTCGAACTGGGCGGGCACTCGTTGCTGGCCACGCAGATCGCCTCGCGCGTGCAGAAAACCTTGCAAAGGGATGTGCCGTTGCGGGCGATGTTCGAGTGCAGCACGGTGGCGCAGTTGGCCGAGTACATCGATGGGCTGGCGGCGACTGCGATCAGTGCCGAGAAGGTGGATCGGTTGAGTGATTTGATGGCGGAGTTGGAAGGCTTGTAGTTTTCGTTGCCTGGACTGACGCTATCGGGGGCAAGCCCCCTCCCACATTTGAACGCATGAACCCGGTCGAGTGTGGGAGGGGGCTTGCCCCCGATAGCATCAGCCCAGGCGCCGCCTATTTCGGCCCAAGGATCTTCACCAACTTATCCGGCGACGGCGCCCCTTGCTGTTGCTGCAACCCGCCCTTGTCATCCAGATAGAAAATCGCCGGCGTCGCCGACAACTCCAACTCTTCCATCAACTTCATATTGGCATCGAGCTTGGCTTCAATATTGGCAGGGATTTTGTCCAGCGCCTGTAACTTGCTGCCCTTGCCAGCGGCTTCGTGTTCTTGCAGGGCTTTTTGCGGGTCTTGGCTGGCCAGCAGGGCGGCGGATTTGCCTGGGCTGTCTTCGCGGATGATACCGACCATGATGTGGCGCAACTGCACCTTGCCGGCCTTCACCCATGGCCGGGCCTGTTCCCAGAACATGTTGCAGTACGGGCAGTTGGGGTCGCTGAACAGGTAGACCGTGCGCGGCGCGTTGGTGTCGCCGTCCTGGATCCAGCTGCTTTTTTCCATCTTGGCCCAGACTTCCTTGGCCATCGGTGCGTACACCAGTTTTTCCAGGGGCGCGCTGCTCAGGTCATTGCCCTGGGCGTCGTACAGGTTGCCGGCGAGCACGCTTTTGCCGTCGGCGGTCAGGTACAGCGCCATGCCCCGGTTCTGGTACTGCGCGGCGTAGCCGGTGAGGCCGCTGGGGGCGTCGAACTTGCCGAGGATCTTGGCGCCCTTGGCTTCGATCTGTTTGATCGGTGCCGGCCAGTCTTCGGCCTGGGCCAGGGTGGCGGCCAGCGTGAGTGGCAGCAGGGTCAGCAAGTGGCGGAGGCGAGGCATGTCGGTTTCCTTTCAGTGGCGATGTCGAAGGGTTCCATGGCACGGGCCAGGCTGGCCTGGGACAGTTCACCGAGGTGGCTGTTGATCAGGCGTCCATCGGCTTGGTAGAACAGCGTGGTCGGCAAGGCCATGGAGCCCACGGCCTGGCCGAGGCGGCCGCTGGCGTCGAACAATACGTTGTCCAGGGTCAGGCCCTGGGTGGCCAGGTAGGTGCTGACGCTTTGCATGCTTTCGGCCTGGTTGACGAACAGGAAGGTCACGTCGGGGCGTTGGCGTTGGGCGCGTTCCAGGACCGGCATTTCCCGGCGGCACGGCGGGCACCAGGTGGCCCACAGGTTGATCACCAGCGGGCCGCCTTGGTAGTCCGCCAGTTGCACCACTTCGCCATTCGCGTTGCGCAGGGTGATGTCCGGCACGCGCGAGCCTTTGTCATACAGGCTCAGCGACAGGCTGGTCATGCCCCAGAACAGCAGGCCGGTGATCACCCCGGCACTCAACGGTTTGCGCAGGGCCGGGCGGCGCCAGCCGTACAGCAGCGCGCCGAGGATCAGTGCAATGACGCCGGGCCAGGCGAGAAAGCCGCCGTCGCGCAGGTCGACGATCTGCAACGGGTCGTTGCGGTAATAACTCCAGTACATCAGCACAAAGCTGATGCGGGCTGCCAACATGCCCAGCAGGAACAGGTAGAACAGCACCGACTCCGGGTTTTCCCCGCCACGCTTGGCCACGCGCCACCCCACCAGGGTGGCGAGAATCAGCGCGCTGATCAGCAGGATGTGATTCAGGGCGATGGCGAAGGTGCCGATGGTCAGGGTCAGCATCAGCGGGCGTCCCGCGTCTGGGTCCAGCGTTGCAGGAACGTATCGGCATCGACTTCGCCGGTGATGCGCCGGGCGCGGCGTTCTTCACCGTCCGGGCCGATCCATACGAAGCTCGGAGGCCCCGGCACTTTGTAGCGGCCGAGCAGGGCGCGGCTGGCGGCGTTGTCGGCGGTGACGTCGAGGCGCAGCAGGCGCACGTCTTTCAGGGCGTCCATCACGTGGGGTTTGCCGAACACCTGTTTTTCCATGATCTTGCACGACACGCACCAGTCGGCGTAGTAATCGACCAGTACCCATTGGCCCTGGGCCTTGGCGCTGTCGAGCTGGCTTTGCAGCACGGCCGGGTCGTTGATGGTCATGAACGCGTCGTGGGCGGTCGGCGCGCTGGTGATCCGCGAGCCGCTGTAGACCTTCAATGGTTGCCACACATCATCGCTGCCACCCGCCGCGCCGACCATCAGCAGGCCGCCCCACAACCCGAGTACCACGGAAACCGCGCCGGACAGCATGGCGACACGCCCGAAATCCTGGGCCAGGCGCCAGCCGCAATAGGCCATGGCGATGGCCAGCGCGCCCCACAGGCCGAGCCACAGGTTTTCCCCGACCACCGGGCGAATCATCAGCACGGCGGTGGCCAGGAACAGGAAGCCGAACACGCCCTTGAGCACATTCATCCAGGTGCCTGGCTTGGGCAGGAAGCGGTTGCCCACGGTCACCAGCAGCAACAGTGGAATGCCGATGCCGATGCCCATGGCGAACAGGATCAGCCCGCCGTGCAGGGCGTTACCGCTCTGGGCGATATAGAGCAGGGCACCGGCCAGGGGCGCGGTCATGCAGGGGCCGACCAACAGGCCGGACAGCGCGCCGAGCACCCCGGCGCCGATCAGGCTGCCGCCACGCTGGTTGCGGCTGACGTTGTCCAGACGATCACGCACGGCCACCGGCAGTTGCAGTTCAAAGAAGCCGAACATCGGCAGGGCCAGGATTACAAACAAGGCGGCGAAGCTGCCGAGTATCCACGGGGTTTGCAGCAGTGCGGCAAGGTTGCTGCCGAGCGACGCGGCCACTACGCCCAGCGCGGCATACACCAGCGCCATGCACATCACGTAGCTGCCGGCCAACGCAAAACCGCGACGCGGGCTGGCGCCGCTGCCGACCACCAGGCCGGCGAGGATGGGCAACATCGGCAACGAACACGGGGCAAACGCCAGCAACAGGCCCAAGCCGAAGAACACCAGCAGGCTCCACCCCAGGCTGCGCTGTTGCAGGCCGCTGGCCAGGCTCTGGTCCTGGGCTTGTGCGGTGGCGGCGACGGCCGGATTGCCGCCCAGGTCCACGCTGATCGACTGCGGCGGGTAGCACAGGCCGGCATCGGCACAGCCCTGCCAGCCCAGTTTGACCTGGCCGGTCACCCCCGCAGGAATCTTCACTTCCAGGCCTTGGCGGTACACTTGCTGCTCGCCGAAGAACTCATCGCTATGGGCTTCACCCTCGGGCAGCGCCGGCTTTTCGGCGAGGCCGTCGAACTTCATGCGCTGCTGGTACAGGTAATAACCATCGGCAATCTGCCAATACAGCTGGGTTTCGCCGGACTCCAGGCGTTCGGAGGTAAAGGTGAAGGCCTTGGCTACCGGGAGAAAATCGGGTTTGGTCTCGAACGGGTTACCCGGCGCGGCCTGGGCGAATCCCGCGAACAACATCAGCAGTAAGGTAAATAGATGCCGCATGGTCAAGCCTTAGTTCGATGCAAGTGAGGCACACAATGTGTGGCGTTGATTAACCGATGATTAACCGGACGCTATTCTAGAGTGTAGGGAATATCTGATGTTGCGAACTTTGGCGGCATAATGCGCGCTTAATCGATCTGTCTTCTAATTCCCCCATCTTTCATGAAGGGTTCAGCATGCACGTACTGGTCTGTGAAGACGACGAACTGATCGCCAGCGGCATCGTGGCCGGCCTCGGCGCCCAGGGCTTTACCGTCGAGCGCGTCGCCACCGCTGCTGCCGCGCGGGCAATGCTCAAGGCTGCCGAATTCGACATCATGGTGCTCGACCTCGGGCTGCCCGACGAAGACGGCCTCAAGTTGCTGCAACAGCAGCGCAGCCAGGGCCTGGAAATTCCGGTGCTGATCCTCACCGCGCGGGATTCGGTGACCAACCGCGTCGACGGCCTGCAAGCCGGTGCCGACGATTACCTGCTCAAGCCCTTCGACCTGCGCGAGCTCGCCGCGCGCCTGCAAACCTTGCTGCGCCGCGTGGCGGGGCGCAGCGTCAACCTGATCGAGCACGGCCGTCTCACTTACGACCCGAGCAGCCGCGAAACCCTGCTGGCCGGGCAATCCGTGGACCTTTCCCGCCGCGAACAAGCGCTGTTGCAGGCGCTGCTGCACAACAAGGGCCGCGTGCTCTCCAGCGAACAGCTCAAAGACAGCGTCTACGGCTTCAACGACGAACTGGAAAGCAACGCCCTCAACGTGCATATCCACCATTTGCGGCGCAAATTGGGCAACGGCATCGTCGAAACAGTACGTGGCCTGGGTTACCGCCTGGGCCCGGCGGATGGTGGAGATAGCCCCCCGTGATGAGCCTGCGTCTGCGCCTGACCTTCAAGCTCGGCGCCGCTTTTGTGTTGATCTGGGCGCTGGCGGCTGCCTGGATGCTCAACGATCTGCGCAACCAGATGATGTTCTCCCTCGACCAGCGCCTGGTCGCGTCGGCGCGCATGGTCGCCGGTTTGACGGAGCAGATGCCGGGCCTGGCAAGCAGCGCCGAGGGCAAGCACTTCAGCGCCGAGCAACTGAATGTGCCGGGCGGCATGGCCTGTCAGGTCAGTTCCTTGCGCGGCGAAGTGTTGGCGCGCAGCCACACCACTCCGGACCAGGGGCTGGAATCCCATCGCAGCGGTTTTCGCGACCAGATCATCGACGGCGCGGCGTGGCGCAGCTTTACCCTGAGCCGTGGCGATCTGTTCATTACCACCGCCGACCGCCAGGTCGAGCGCGAGGCGTTGAACCTGTCGATTCTGCTGGCGGCCTCGGTGCCGGTCGGTGTGGCGTTGTTGGGCTGCCTGTGCCTGCTGTGGCTGGGGATCGGGCAAAGCCTGCTGCCGCTCAATCGCATGCGTGACGCATTGATGCGGCGCAGTGCCGATTCCCTCGAACCGCTGCAGATCCACCCGCTGCCCAGCGAGTTGAAACCGCTGCTCGACACCCAGAACCAACTGTTGCAGCGCATCGCCAAGACCATCGAACGCGAACGGCGCCTCACCGGCGACGCCGCCCACGAACTGCGCAGCCCGCTGACTGCGATCAAGACCCACCTGCAAGTGGCGCGCATGACCGAAGGCGCGGCCCGCGATCAGTCCCTGGCCCATGCCGAGGAGGGCGCCGACCGCCTGCATCGCACCCTCGAGCAATTGCTCTTGCTGGCGCGGGTGGAGGGCAGCCTGTCGTTCGACGACGGCTTGCAGTCCAGTGCCGAGCAAGTCGCGCGGTTGGCGATCCAGGACGCCAACGCCGGCGACAACCAGCGTATCGACCTGATCCTGCCGGACGACCTCAGCGACACCCCGGTGGACATGCCGGTGGGCCTGGCCGTCGCCGCCCTGCGCAACCTGCTGGACAACGCCCTGCGCCATACTCCGGGCGATACCCGGGTGGAACTCAGTGTGTTGATGGCCGGCGATCAGGTGGTGTTCCGCGTGCGTGACCATGGCAAACAGATCGCCAGCGAAGACCTGCAATACCTGACCCAGCGCTTCTGGCGCAACGGCAACAGCGAGGGCTGTGGCCTGGGCCTGGCGATTGTGCAGGCGATTGTCCAGCGCTGCTCCTGCTCGTTGACGTTCGATAGCCAGCCAGATGGCCTGCGGGTCGATTTGGGCATGCCGCTGCGTCGCTGATCACCGTTCTTTCGCGTGCCAAATAGTTACCGCCCGCCTGACGTTCAACCCTTCAGGATGGCGGTCATTGTTTTGCGCTTGAACGGGCCGAATGACTCGGCCTGTACCGAAAAGGACGATTCTTATGTTGGTCATCGATACCAGTTTCCCCGCCAAGGACTTCAACGAACGCAACGGCGAGCCCGTGGGGCAAGTGGTCCTGCATTACACCGCCGCGCCCTTTATGTCATCCCTGCAGACCCTGACGCGGCACGGTGTCAGTGCGCACTATCTGCTGCCTGATCCGGCCGAGCCCGGCTACCGCGCCGCCGGTTATGACGAGTTGCGCGTGTTCCGCCTGGTGGATGAGGCGCAGCGTGCCTGGCATGCCGGGGTGAGCCACTGGGGCGGGCGGGATAACCTCAATAGCCGCGCGATCGGCATCGAGATCGTCAACCAGGCGCGCGATGAGGACGGCGTGTTTACCTTTCCTGCGTACCCTCGGGAGCAGGTGGATGTATTGATCGAATTGCTGCGCGACATCCTTGCGCGTTACCCGCACATCGGTCCGACCGAGATCCTCGGGCATTCGGATGTGGCGTATTGGCGCAAGAGTGATCCGGGGCCGCACTTGCCTTGGCGTTGCCTGTTCGAGGCCGGCGTGGGGGCCTGGTTCGATGAGGCGACGCGGGCGATGTACCAGCGCCGATTTTGTGTCGGGTTACCGCCCGAGGTGGAAGTGGAGCGTGCCTTTCAGCGCTACGGGTATAAACCGGCGCAGAATCGCCAGGCGTTCGAGCTGCGAACCCGCGCGTTTCAAATGCACTTTCGGGCCAGGGATTATTGTGGGTGCCTGGATGCTGAGACGTGTGCGATTTTGTATGCGCTGAACGACAAGTACCGGGGGCTTTGACGTCAAGCGCTGTCTCATTTGGCGCTTCATCCATCCGTAACTACCACAGCCCCTAAATCCTTTCGACGCTGGTGCGTTTCCACAACAGGAAATCCGTGCGCATGCCCTTGGGCCAGACGCCAACGGATCGGCAGTTGGGTCACCATCATCAGCGTATTGAGGGATCGAGAGATGTCAGTCGCTAGCAGCCGTATCGCAGACGCTCAGGTGCCGGTCAGCCCTGCACCCGTGGAAACGCTCTACCAGTTCGACGAAAGCCCGCTGCTGGCGCGCCAACGCCAGCAGGAGTCCAACGCCCGCAGCTACCCACGGCGCATCCCTCTGGCACTCAAACGCGCGAAGGGCATCTACGTGGAAGACGTGGAAGGCCGCAGCTTCATCGACTGCCTGGCCGGCGCGGGCACCTTGGCGCTGGGGCATAACCACCCGGTGGTGATCGACGCGATCCAGCAAGTGCTGAGCGACGAACTGCCGTTGCACACCCTCGACCTGACCACACCGGTCAAGGATCAGTTCGTGCAGGATCTGTTCGGCCTGTTGCCGGCCGCGTTGGCGCAGGAAGCCAAAATCCAGTTCTGCGGCCCCACCGGCACTGACGCAGTGGAAGCTGCGTTGAAGCTGGTACGCACCGCCACGGGGCGCAGCACGGTGTTGTCGTTCCAGGGTGGTTATCACGGCATGAGCCAGGGCGCGTTAAGCCTGATGGGCAGCCTGGGGCCGAAGAAACCGTTGGGCGCCCTGCTCGGCAATGGTGTGCAATTCCTGCCGTTCCCTTATGACTACCGTTGCCCGTTCGGCCTGGGCGGCGCGCAAGGTGTGCGGGTCAATCTGCATTACCTGGAAAACCTGCTCAACGACCCGGAAGCCGGGGTGTTGTTGCCGGCGGCGGTGATTGTCGAAGTGGTGCAGGGCGAGGGCGGCGTGATCCCGGCGGACCTTGACTGGCTGCGCGGCCTGCGGCGGATTACCGAGCAGGCGGGCGTGGCGTTGATCATCGATGAAATCCAGAGCGGTTTCGGGCGTACCGGCAAGATGTTTGCCTTCGAACACGCAGGCATCATTCCGGATGTGGTGGTGATGTCCAAGGCCATCGGCGGCAGCCTGCCGTTGGCGGTGGTGGTGTACCGCGACTGGCTCGACACTTGGTTGCCGGGCGCCCATGCCGGGACCTTCCGTGGCAATCAGATGGCAATGGCGGCCGGGTCGGCGGTGATGCGCTACCTCAAGGATCACGACCTGGCCGGCCATGCGGCGGCGATGGGCGAGCGCCTGGCGGAGCACCTGCACCTCCTGCAGCGCGATTTCCCGCAATTGGGCGATATTCGCGGTCGCGGGCTGATGCTCGGCGTGGAACTGGTGGACCCGAACGGCGCGCTCGATATCCAGGGCCACCCGCCGGTCCACCGGCACCTGGCACCGCTGGTGCAGCGTGAATGCCTCAAGCGCGGCCTGATTCTGGAGCTGGGTGGGCGTCATGGCGGCGTGGTGCGCTTCCTGCCACCGTTGGTGATCAGCGCCGCCCAGATCGATCAGGTCGCCGAGATCTTCGGGCGTGCCTTGGCTGCAGCGGTCGCCAGCCTCTAATTTTTCGGCCGCCTGGTACGTTCCTACAGATATCAGCGCTGCGCGTGGTGCGCAGCCAGCCTTTGAGTGATGGAGAACAGCAATGACCTCAGTATTTGACCGCGACGACATCCTGTTTCAGGTAGTGGTCAACCATGAAGAACAGTATTCAATCTGGCCCGACTACAAGGCCGTGCCGGAAGGCTGGCGTACCGTGGGCAAGAGCGGCCTGAAGAAAGAGTGCCTGGACTATATCGAAGAGGTCTGGACCGATATGCGTCCGTTGAGCCTGCGCCAGAAGATGGACGGCGCGGCGCTGACCTGAGCCCACCACACTGAAATCAGCGAAGCTCCAATGTGGGGCTCGGCAGCGCCCACATTGCGCCTGAAGGCTCAGGCGTTCTTCTCTTTCTCCAGCCCGCCCGACGCGCCGGTCACCACCTGCACACTCAGGCGCGGTGTAGCCAGGTCCAGCCCGGCCTCGTCCAGATGGCGTTTGAGTGACAGGTTGAACGCCCGCGACACTTCCCATTGCTTGATCGGCGCAGTCTTGAAGCGCGCGCGCAGAATCGCGCTGCCCGACTCGAAACTTTCCACGCCCTGAATCTCCAGCGGTGACCAGATATTGCGGCGTTGTAGCGGATCGTTGCGCATCTGCTGGCCGACGTCGCGTATCAACTTGATTGCATCGTCGATGTCCATGTTGTACGGGATCGCCACCCGAAAGATCGCGTAGCCGAACTCTCGGGAGTAGTTCTTGATGCTCTTGATCTCGCTGAACGGGATGGTATGCACGATGCCATCGATGTCGCGCAGGCGCACGGTACGGATGGTCAGGCCTTCGACTGTGCCGAGGTGGCCGCCGACGTCCACGTAGTCATCGATGGCCAGGGAGTCTTCGATGATGATGAACAGGCCGGTGATCAAGTCCGCCACCAGCGACTGCGCGCCAAAGCCGATGGCCAGGCCGATTACACCGGCACCGGCCAGCAACGGCGTGACGTTCATGCCCATGTTGGCCAGGGCGACGATGGCCGCGATGATGAAGATGGTCACGAACAGCACGTTGCGGATCAGCGGCATCATGGTCTGCGCGCGCGCGTTGGCTAGGCCTTTGCGCGAGCGGGTGAGGGCGTGATGGATCGCGGTGTCGCTGAGAATCCAGATCAGCCAGGCAAACAGCAGCGTGCCGCCGAGGCCGAACAGCTTGACGCTGATTTCATGACCGTCGCCTTCGGTGAAACGGATCAATGACAGGCCCCAGACCCGCAGCCCCAGCTCGATAAACGTCAGCCACACCACCAGGTGGGCGAGGGTGTAGACGAAGCTCTTCAGGCGTTCGGAGTACAGCGCATGGCGTTTGTGCCCGCGGTGCGGCTTGAGGGCATGGCGGCGTACCAGGCCGTTGATTACCATGCACAGCACCAGCAACACCGTGCATAGCAATGACTGACGCAAGGCGGTGCTGGTGTCGCCGGCGGAAACGAAGGTGGCGAACAGCGAGATGCAGACCAGCAGCAGGGCCGGGATGTACCAGAAGGTGCCGATGATTTCGATCGTATCGCTGAGGGCGCGGCGGGTCAGGCGACGGGACAGCGGCTGGTTGCGGATCAGGTGCGCAATCGGCCGGCGGAAGCGCAGGATAAACACACCGGTGGACAGCGCGGCCATTACATTGGCGACGGTTGCCGCCGTGTGCGCCAGGTGCTGGCCAAGCGCAACGACCAGCCTGGGGTCGCCCAAGGCTTCGCCAAAGGCGGCAAAACTGCCGATCAACCACAAGGGCCGGAACGCCTTTCGCCGCAGGATATACAACGCGTGACGGCGATGCGGGCCGTCCAGCACGGAGAATGCGATCACGCAGATTGCCGAGAAGCAGGTGCCGACCACCAGCGCATACGCCAGCACCATCGCCAGGGATTTGCCCAGGGACGAGGGCAGCGCGTAACTCAGGTACACGGTGATCACCAGCGCGATCAGCCACGGCCCCAGTTTGCGTAGGGCGAAGCGCAGCATGTCCCAGGTGCGCGGGTGTTGCGGCAGTTCTTCGGGCAGGCCGAAGCGCTCGCGCACGCGGTGGCTGAGCCAGATCAGCGCGGCGGCCAGCAGGCTCCACACGGCGAGGATCAGGGCAAAACCGAAGATGATCGGCAGCCATTCGCTGGCCGGCAGCATCAAGGCCTTGAGTTCATCCTTGGCCATGTCCACTTCATCGGACCAGCGTCCCAGCGGGCTGTCGACACCGGAGAATTGCTGCTCAAGGCCAGACAGCGTGCTGCCGATCAGCCCGAGCACGCCTTGTTCGGCGGCCGGCTGGGCCTTTTGCGTGGCCTGGCGCAGCTTTTTCAGGTCGCTCAGCAACTGGGTACGTTGCTGGTCGTTTTCCAGGGTCTTGATCACCTCGTCCAGCGATTGCCCCAGCGGCAGGTCGGCCTGGGGTTGAGGCTTGCTGGTGCCACCCAGCAGCCCAGGCAAGCCAACGGCCTGGGCCGGAGCGAGCGGGAGCAGGGTGAGCAGGGCGATCAGCAAGTAGCAGGGCAGGGCAAACAGACGGGAAAGCACGAGGCGGTCAACCTTGAAAACGACGAATTGACCGAGTGTACGAGGCCCCTATGCCCAATGCGAGTGCATTTGTTATTCAGCGAGTTTGGCGAGGATCTTGTAAACCACGGTGCCCAGGATCAACAGCATGCCGATCCACATGCCAAACACACCGAGAGGCTTGTCACGAAAATTGAAGCCGACCGCGAGCATGATCATGCCGATGAGGATAGGAATGAGCATGGTGTGGAATGAGGACATGGTGATCATGAGGCGACGGCCCTGTCAGAGTGGGAATAATGACAAGTCTAGGTGGGATTGCGGGAAATGTAGGTGATATAGATCAGGTGTACGCGAAGCCAAATGTGGGAGGGGCGGTGCGACGATTCGACTTGCCCCTCCCACCTGTTTAGCTGCATTCAGCCTTTGGCTCAGGGCAGATCGCGGCTTGCGTAGAACGCACCGAGGACTTTCACCAGATGCGCCAGGTCATGGCTGCCGCACAGCTCGCGAATGGAGTGCATGGCGAACGTCGGCAAGCCGATGTCGACGGTGCGCACACCCAGGTGGCTGGCGGTGATCGGGCCGATGGTCGAGCCGCAGCCCATGTCGCTGCGCACCACAAAGCTCTGCACTGGCACTTCCTCGGCCATGCACAGGTGGCGGAAGAAGCCGGCGGTTTCGCTGTTGGTGGCGTAGCGCTGGTTGCTGTTGACCTTGATCACTGGGCCGGCGTTGAGTTTCGGGCCGTGGTTGGCGTCATGCTTGTCGGCATAGTTCGGGTGGATGCCGTGGGCATTGTCGGCCGAGACCAGCAGTGATTTCTGAATGGTGCGTACAAATTCGTCACCTTCGGGCAACAGGCGCCGCAGGGTCTGTTCCAGCATCGGGCCGTCGGCACCGCAGGCCGAGCAGGAGCCGACTTCTTCGTGGTCGTTGCACACCAGCACGCAGGTTTCATCGGTCTCGCTGGTGAGCAAGGCTTGCAGGCCGGCGTAGCACGACAGCAGGTTGTCCAGACGGGCACCGGCGATGAAGTCGCCATTGAGGCCGATCACGGCGGCGCTTTGGGTGTCGTAGAAGCTCAGCTCGTAGTCGAGCACCACGTCGGCGTTCAGCCCGTGTTCGCGGGCCAACTGCTCGGTGAGCACGGCGCGGAAGTCCACGCGCTCGTCACCGGCAAACTGCGCGAGGATCGGCGGCAGTTCGGTCTGGGCATTGATCGCCCAGCCCTGGTTGGCTTCACGGTTCAGGTGGATGGCCAGGTTGGGGATGATGGCAATCGGCAGTTTGAAGTCGATCAGTTGGCTTTCGACCTTGCCGTCGCGACGGAAGGTCACGCGGCCGGCCAGGGACAGGTCGCGGTCGAACCACGGTGCCAGCAATGCGCCGCCATAGACTTCGACGCCCAACTGCCAGAAGCCCTGGCGTTGCAGCTCGGGCTGGGGCTTGACCCGCAGGCACGGGCTGTCGGTGTGGGCGCCGACCAGGCGGATGCCGCCCTGCAGCGGCGAGTGGCGACCGAGCTTGAAGGCGATGATCGCGGAGTCGTTGCGGGTCACGTAATAGCGACCGTTGGCCTCGGTGGTCCAGGTGTCGCGCTCGTCGAGACGCTGGTAACCGGCCGCTTCGAGACGCTGGGCCAGGGCAGCAGTGGCATGAAAGGGAGTAGGGGAGGCCTTGAGGAAGTCGATCAGGCCTTGATTCAACGCTTCGCGCATAAATAGCTCCAGACAGCAATGCGCGGAGTTTACCGTTCGATGGCGAGAAGTGCACAGCACAAATGTGGGAGGGGGCTTGCCCCCGATGGCGGAGTGTCAGTCACTGTATTTGTTCACTGACCCACTGCAATCCCCTCCCACATTTGACAGTGTTTACAGCTTTAGAAGGGGGCAGGACACTCGAAGCGCAAGCGCTCGCCGCTTTGCGGGTGGGTGAAGCTCAGCATGCTCGCGTGCAGGCACAGGCGCGGCCAGGCGGCCAGGGCGTGTTCATGGGCATACAAGCCATCACCGAGCAGCGGGTGGCCGATCGACAACATATGCACGCGCAACTGGTGCGAGCGCCCGGTGATTGGCGTCAGCTCGACGCGGCACCAGTCACCGCAACGTTCCAGCACCTTCCAGAAGGTTAGCGCGTGCTTGCCGAACTCGTGGTCGACCACATGGCGTGGCTTGGTCGGCGGATCGTAGCGCAGGGGCAGGTCGATGCTACCGCTGTCCAGTTCCGGTTGGCCCCAAGCCAGGGCGGTGTAGGCCTTTTCGGTTTCGCGGTCATGAAACTGACGGGACAGTTCGCGGTGGGTATCGGCGTCCCGCGCGAGCAGGATGATCCCCGAGGTTTCCCAATCCAGTCGATGGACGATTCTGGCCTCTGGGTAGCCGTTTTCCTGCAGGCGAGTGATCAGGCAGTCCTTGTTGTCGTCGGCGCGGCCAGGCACCGAGAGCAGCAAAGTCGGCTTGTTCACCACCAGGACAGCGTCGTCCTGGTAGAGGATATGGATGTTGGACAACGGCATTAAACAGCCTCGTAACAAACGCCAACGGCGGCTCGACCACCTGGCTCCCGCAAAGGGATCAAGGTGACGGAGCCGCCGTGGCGACCGCCCTTTCGATCAACGATCAGGCAGGGTGATATTGAGTTCCAGAATCGAGCAACTGCCGTCGTTTTCCAGGGCGACATGCACGTCGTCGTTGCCGATATTGACGTACTTGCGGATCACCTCGACCAGCTCCTTCTGCAAGGCTGGCAGGTAGTCTGGCGTGCTGCGTTGGCCGCGTTCGTGCGCCACGATGATCTGTAGACGCTCTTTCGCTACCGACGCGGTACTTGGCTTTTTGTTGGCGCGAAAGAAGTCGAGAAATTTCATTGTTTAGTTGCCTCCAAAGATACGCTCGAAGAATCCCTTCTTCTTTACATCGAGGAAGCGATGTTCCACGGTCTTGCCCAGTAAGCGATCAACTGCATCGCTGTACGCCTGGCCGGCGTCGCTCTGGTCGTCCAGAATTACCGGGACGCCCTGGTTGGAGGCCTTCAGTACGGCCTGGGACTCGGGAATAACACCCAGCAGGGTCACTGCGAGGATTTCCTTGACGTCTTCAACACCGAGCATCTCGCCATTGCTGACGCGCTCGGGGTTGTAACGGGTGAGCAGCAAGTGCTCCTTGATCGGTTCTTCGCCTTTTTCGGCGCGCTGGGACTTGCTGGCCAACAGACCCAGCATGCGGTCCGAGTCACGTACCGAGGAGACCTCCGGGTTGGTCACCACGATGGCTTCATCGGCGAAGTACATCGCCAGGTGAGCACCGGTTTCGATACCGGCCGGGGAGTCGCACACCACGTATTCGAAGTTTTCCTTCAATTCAGCGAGGACTTTGCCTACGCCTTCCTTGGTGAGCGCGTCTTTGTCGCGGGTCTGGCTGGCGGCCAGTACGTACAGGTTCTCAAGGCGCTTGTCCTTGATCAGGGCCTGTTGCAGGTTGGCTTCGCCGTTGACCACGTTGACGAAGTCGTACACCACTCGGCGTTCGCAGCCCATGATCAGGTCGAGGTTACGCAAACCGACGTCGAAGTCGACGATGACTGTCTTGTGGCCGCGCAGAGCGAGGCCGGTACCGATAGCGGCGCTGGTGGTGGTCTTACCCACACCACCCTTGCCGGATGTAACCACGAGAATCTTGGCCAAGGTGTTTCACCCCTAAGGAAAAAGGACTTTCAGTCCCTGAAAAACATCTCTTGGAACTCGCTGCAGGCGGACAGCCTTTGTAGGGAAAAGATGTGGTTTCCGCAGGGAAACGCCAACTTCAAATGAGTCCTACGCAAGTCTTGCCGGTTTCGCTGTGCTA
Organism: Pseudomonas sp. D3; assembly: GCF_029320995.1. Taxonomy (NCBI): domain Bacteria; kingdom Pseudomonadati; phylum Pseudomonadota; class Gammaproteobacteria; order Pseudomonadales; family Pseudomonadaceae; genus Pseudomonas; species Pseudomonas sp. D3. The sequence continues at coordinate 4,705,110 of NZ_CP119772.1, read as the reverse complement.
TCAGAGTCTAGAGATGCTTGGAAAATGCGGCAGTATCCGTTAAAGACGGATGATGTTCAACACATCACCCGACAGGCTGACTTGTACCGCAGCGCCCCACAGCGGATCACGGCGCAAGTCTTCTGAAACCTTGTACTGGCCCGCGATCGACACCAGCTCAGCGGTCAACTGCTGACAAAAAATACGCGCCTTGGTATCACCCTTGATGCCGGCGAGGGCACGCCCGCGCATGGGGCCGTATACATGGATGTTGCCATCGGCCAGAAGTTCCGCGCCCGGGCTGACCGACGCGATCACCACCAGGTCGCCGCCCTGGGCGTAAATCTGCTGCCCGCCGCGCACGGGGGAGGTGATGATCCTGGTCGGTTTGACCGTAGGCTCCGGTGGTTTTTCCGGTGTTTTCTTCACTTCACCGGGCAATGGGTCGAGCGGACGCTCGCGGGCACCCGACGGTGGCAGTACTGGCAATTCAATTGCGATGGCTGCGGCAATGTCTTCGATACGGCTGGCACGAATCGCCAGGGTGCGCAGGCCATGGGAGCGGCAAACGCGCATCAGGCCTGGCAGGTCGATCGTGCCTTGGCCGGCCGGGAGTTTGTCCAGGGCCAGCACCAGTGGGGCGTTGTTGAAGAAATTCGGCGCCAGGGCGACCTTGGCGGCGAGCTGGCGGTCCAGCGCGTCGAGGTCATTGCGGGCCAATTCCAGCACGGTAATGGCGAGCATGCTGCCTTTTAGCTGGAACACGGGATCTTGGTCTAGCGGTTCGGTTTGGCTCATGGTCGGCAAAAGCGGCTTGTCACGAAAAGTGTCGAGACTTATAACGAGAACAACCACTGGCCGCAAGCCGAGTCGAACCGTTGTAGAATGCGCGGCCCATGTCTTTACCGGAATCTGTAATGGATCGCCCGCGTTTTCGAGCTGTATTTTTTCATCCACGATTTTGGCTGTTATGGCTGGGACTCGGCCTGCTGTGGCTGGTCACTCAATTGCCGTACCGTGCGCTGCTGACCATTGGTCGCCTGCTGGGTGCCGGCATGTACCGCGTGGCCGGCGAACGGCGCCGCATCGCCGCGCGCAACCTGGAGCTGTGCTTCCCGGAAAAGTCCGCGCAAGCGCGTAAACACTTGCTCAAGGAAAACTTCGCCTCCACCGGCATCGCCTTCTTTGAAATGGCCATGAGCTGGTGGTGGTCGCGCCAGCGCCTGGCGCGGCTGGCCCATGTTGAAGGCCTGGAGCACCTCAAGCAGGCCCAGTTGGACGGCAAGGGCGTGATCCTCATGGCCCTGCATTTCACCACCCTGGAAATCGGCGCGGCGCTGCTCGGGCAAAAGCACACCATCGACGGCATGTACCGCGAGCACGGCAACCCGCTGTTCGACTTTATCCAGCGCCGTGGCCGCGAGCGCCACAACCTTGACTCCCTGGCCGTGGAGCGTGAAGACGTGCGCGGCATGCTCAAGCTGCTGCGCGCCGGCCGGGCCATCTGGTACGCACCGGATCAGGACTACGGCGCCAAGCAAAGTATCTTCGTGCCGCTGTTCGGTATCCAGGCCGCCACGGTGACCGCCACCAGTAAGTTCGCCCGCCTGGGCAAGGCGCTGGTGGTGCCGTTTACCCAGGAACGCCTGGCCGACGGCAGCGGTTACCGCCTGGTGGTCCACCCGCCGTTGACTGATTTTCCCGGCGAGAGCGATGAGATCGATTGCCTGCGGATCAACCAGTGGGTCGAAACCTCGGTGCGCGAATGCCCCGAGCAATACCTTTGGACCCATCGCCGCTTCAAGAGCCGGCCGCCGGGCGAGCCCAAATTGTACGAAAAACGCCGTCGATAAGACCTGCTTTTCCCCCCATGGAGTAATGCGATGCGCCAAGCTGAACCGGTCACAGGCTTGATTCTTTCCGGCGGCGGGGCGCGAGCGGCGTATCAGGTGGGGGTATTGGCGGCGATTGCCGAGTTGCTGCCGCCGGGCGCGGCCAATCCGTTTCCGGTGATCGTCGGTACATCGGCCGGCGCAATTAACGCGGTGAGCTTGGCCAGCGGCGCCATGGACTTCACTGCGGCGATCGAGCGTCTGACGGCGTTCTGGCAGGGGTTTCGCAGCCACCTGGTGCTACGCAGCGACTGGCCGGGGGTGATTCACCAGGCCGGTCGCTTCTGTTTCCACAGCCTGCTCGGCCTGGGCGCCCAGGTGCCGGTGGCGCTGCTCAACAGCTCGCCGCTGCGCGATTTGCTGCACGACAAACTTGACCTGGACGGCATTGACGAAGCCATCCGCGACAAACACCTGAAGGCGGTGGCGGTCACGGCCTTCGGTTACGAATCCGGGCAAGCGGTGACGTTCTACCAGGGCGGCGGCACCATCGATGCCTGGTTGCGCCACCGGCGTATCGGTGTGCCCACCCAACTCACGGTTGAACACCTGTTGGCCAGTTCGGCGATTCCCTTGCTGTTTGCCCCGGTCAAACTCGAGCATGAGTATTTCGGCGATGGCGCCGTGCGGCAATCGGCGCCTATCAGCCCGGCCTTGCACCTGGGCGCCAACCGCGTGCTGGTGGTGGGCGTCAGCGGCAACCCGCGCGGCGTCGAGCATGAACACCCGTTGCAGCGCGCCTACACCGGCCAGCAGCCGACCCTGGCGCAGATCGGCGGGCACATGCTCAACAGCACGTTCATTGACAGCCTGGAAAGTGATATCGAATTGCTGGAGCGCTTGAACCAGTTCAGCCATTTCCAGCCGGTCGACAGCGCGGCCCAGGGCCTGGCGCCGGTGGACGTGCTGGTGATTGCGCCGAGTCAGCCGATCGATGAAATTGCGGCGCGGCATCGGCAGGAATTGCCGGCGGCGTTGCGTCTGTTCCTGCGGGGGCCGGGTGCGACCAAGACCAGCGGGGCGGGGGTGCTCAGTTATTTGCTGTTCGAGGCGGGGTATTGCAGCGAATTGATCGAGTTGGGGCGCAGTGATGCCCTGGCCAAGCGCGAGGAAATAACGCGGTTCCTGGGCCTGTTACCGATCTGACGGTGGGAGGGGGCAAGCCCCCTCCCACATGAATCCGCGGTGTTCAATCAGAAGTGGTACTTGACCAGGAAGCTCGCCGTATCCTGAGTGGTCTTGAACGCGCCGGAATCTTCGATCCCGTACTTGTTCTTCCAGTAGTCGTATTCAAAACCGACATACAGCTGTTTCTCGCCCCAGTTCATCGCCTTGCCCAGGTCATATTTGACCTGTGGGTTGAAGTGCAGGTTGGCGTGATACGTGCCATGGGCGTTCTTGTCGTTGTCCACCACCCAATCCATATAGCCGTCGATGAGGATGTTGGAGTTGCCCATGGGAAGCGTGTACGACCACACCGGAGTGATCTGCCATACGCCGTCGCCTGCGCGACTGCCTTCGGTCTGGCGCTGATAGAAGTTCAACTGGAAGTAGTCGAAACCGGGGATGTTCAGGTCGAAGCCCGGGCCCAACAGGTACGATTCGTTATCGCCTTCGCCGAACTCGTAAGTGAACGCCAGCAATACATCTTTGATCGGGCCGAAGGACAAGTCTTTGTCGAAAATCTTGCCGAACGACAGGCGTGGACTGAACTCGCCGTAGTAAGTACTGGGGCCGACGTTGCCGTCTTCCTTGCCGTTGTAAAAGATGCGGTCGAGGAAGAAGAAGTTGTCGCCGTACTTCCACGCATCGGCGTGTTCAAACGTGACGGTCTGTTGGATCTGCGGGTTGACGGTAAAGTTTTTGCCCCACAGGTACGTCAGGCTGTTGTTCTGCCATTGCAACAGGTCACCGGCCACAGCTTGGCCACCAGCCAGCAGGGTTCCTGCCAGCATCAGGCCTTTGAACATAGGTTTCATTCGGTTGCTCCCGAGTTAAAGTTTTATGGTTTTTCTTCTACGTCGGCGCTCTGGTGTGGCGCCTTTTGGCTCGCTGAAAAAATCGTCTGTTCGGTCAGCTTTTATGCTTTAGCAAGAGCTGCGCCAAGGTGCTAAAAAACCCAAAAAATTGTCGTCGGCGGCAACGGATGCAGTCGAACTCAGGGGACTTTTGCGCACTTGGGCCGCAGACCGCAGGCCGGGATAAGTTGGCCTTATAGTCAGCTTTTATATTCGCTGTTTTTTTTTGAGTCGATTCGAGCGGGCGCGGAGAATACTGGCTCCAAAGCCTTGGCTCAAGTGCGCTGTTAGAGCGCGTATGGGGCGAGAATGGGGCACGGCTCGTAGCCGTCCCCAGGTCAATGGTGTACATGTGGGCGTTCCCTGTTTGTTATTGTTTTTGTTGTAACGAAGGAATCAATGCGTGTGGGCGATGGCGTGTCGTTCAGAACCCCGAGGATGTTGAACAGTACATTCAGCGACAACGCACGCCGGTCATAACACCTCGGATCTTTTTGGTGTGTTGTTAGGCATTCAACGGCTGGGTGTCACTCAGTGTTCAAAACATCGCAGGCCCGATGTGGGAGGGGGCTTGCTCCCGATTGCGGTGTGTCATTCAAAGTATCAGTGACTGAATCGCCGCCATCGGGAGCAAGCCCCCTCCCACAGGTTAGTCATGCGCTCATCCGTTAATTCGTGCGCGCCCCCTGATTGATCCAGGTGCCGATCAGATCGCGTTCCTGCTGGGTCATCTGGGTGATGTTGCCCAATGGCATGATCTGGCTCGCCACGGCCTGCGCCTGAATACGCGCCGCCTGTTGCTGGATCTGCGTCGGTGTGTCGAACATCACGCCCGCCGGTGCAGTGCTGAACAACGGGCTGCTGGGCTTGGCCGAATGGCAGACGGCGCAACGTGCCTGGATCACCCCATGCACCTTGTCGAAATCAATCGTCGCCTGGGCAGGTGCGGCTGCAGCAGCGGGTGCGGCGGGCGCAGCGGATTTCACGCCACCGCCCAGCGCGGTTTCCGGCAACGGTTGGTACTCGATGGCTGCCGGTGCCTTGGCTACGTCCGTGACTGGCTTGGGCCCGGTGACATACGCCAGGCAAATCATCGCCAACGCGCCCACCGGCAAGGTCCAGGCATATTTCTGGCTGTTATGCCGGGTGTTGAAGTAATGCCGCACCAACACCGCTGCCACGGCAATCCCCGCCAGGATCAGCCAGTTGTACTGGCTGCCGTAAGTGCTCGGGAAGTGGTTGCTGATCATGATGAACAGCACCGGCAAGGTGAAGTAGTTGTTGTGCCGTGAACGCAGCAAGCCCTTGGCCGGCAGGGCCGGGTCCGGCGTGCGGTTCTGCGCGATTGCCGCCACCAGCGCGCGTTGCGCCGGCATGATGATGCGGAACACGTTGCCTACCATGATGGTGCCGATGATCGCCCCCACATGCAGGTACGCGCCCCGGCCGCTGAACACTTTGCTGAAGCCATACGCCGCCGCGATCAATAGCACGAACAATGTCAGGCCGAGCAGGGCCGGGCGTTTGCCCAGGGCCGAGTCGCAGAGAAAGGAGTAGATGAACCAGCCGGCGAACAGTGAGCCGATGCCCAGCAACACGCCTTCGGTGCCGCTCAGGCTGCTGCCGGGGGCGAGCAGGTACAGCGTCGGGTTGAGGTAGAACACCACGCACAGCAGCGCGACGCCCGACATCCAGGTGAAATAGGCTTCCCATTTGAACCAGTGCAGGTTGTCCGGCATGGTCGGCGGGGCCAGTTTGTATTTTTCCAGGTGGTAGATACCGCCACCGTGAATCGCCCACAAGTCACCGGCCAGGCCGTCCTTGGGGTTGACGCGATTGAGGTTGTTTTCCAGCCAGACAAAGTAAAACGACGCGCCAATCCAGGCGACGCCAGTGATCATGTGAACCCAGCGCACGCTAAGGTTCAGCCATTCCAACAGGTGTGCTTCCACAGTCTTTACCTCTCGCTTGTCGCCCTTGTTGTCGGGTGATCAGGCCTTCTCTTATTGGTGGGGGGCGAGGATCAACCGCTCATCCTCTTTGAAAAAATGCTCATCGCAGTTATTGCCGGTGCCACTGCGATCAACCACCAGGAAGTCATCCCGCTTTTCGATCGTCAGCACCGGGTGGTGCCAGACGCCGCGATGGTAATTAATGCCCTGCCTGCCGTTGGTGACGAAGGCGCGGACCAAGCCTGATACCGGTGCATCGCCAAGTGGCGCGACCACGATCAGAAAGGGGTTGCCGAGCAGCGGTATGAACGCCTGGCTGCCCAGCGGGTGTCGCTCCAGCATGCACACGGTCAGCGGCATGTCCTGCGCGTCGGCGCGGAAGATGCTGATGATGGCGTGGTCTTCAGGCGTAGCGGTTTCGACCGTCGCCAGTTTGTGGAAGCGCATGGTCGAACCGTTGTTGATCATGAAGTGATCGCTGCCGTCGGTTTCGATAACGTCTCCGAAAGGGGCGAAGGCTTCTTTGGTCAGGGGTTCGATCATCAGTGTGCGCATGGCTGTCTTCTTAAGTTTTCGAATGTGATGTTGTCTGATCTACCGCAATCGCGGGCAAGCCCGGCTCCCACATTTGTCCGCGTACCCCTGTGGGAGCCGGGCTTGCCCGCGATTGGGCTCACGCCTATTTAGCGACCTTGCCCAATACGCGCAGGCGGCTCACACCACCATCCGGGAACACATTCAGGCGGATGTGGGTAATCGGCCCCAGCGCCTTGATCTGCTCGGCGAAGGTGTGTTCGGCGTGCATTTCCAGCTTCTGCGCCGGCAGCAGTTCGCGCCAGAACAGCGATTGGGTTTCGATCTGGCTGTCGGTGCCGCCCTTGACGAAGGCGCCCTGGATCGAGCAAGTGTCCGGGTAGTTGCCCTTGAAGTGCAGGGTGTCGACGATGATCTTTTCGATCTCGCCCGCATGGCCCAGCGCGACGATCACCCAGTCATTGCCTGGCGTGCGACGGCGGGCGGTTTCCCAGCCATCGCCCATGTTGACGCCACGGCCCGGATTGAGGAGGTTGCCCATGCGGCCGAAGTGTTCGTCGGAGCAGGCCAGGGCCCGGCCGCCGTTCAGCGCGGCAGCCAGGTCGACCTGTTCGTTGTCGCCCACCGCCGACCAGTCGCGGAACGGTACACCGTACACGCGCAGACGGGCCACGCCGCCATCCGGGTAGATGTTGAAGCGCAGGTGGCTGAACGCCTGGTCGTGGTTGATTGCGTGGTAGTGGTGGCTGTTGCCTTGCAGTTCGACGGCCGACAGCACTTCCACCCACTCGGTGCTGTCGTCCGGCTCGCCCGAGGTCAGGAAGCAGGCTTCCAGGGAGGCCGACGGCGGGAAGTTACCGGTGAAGAATGAAGTGTCGATGTCCACGCCCTTGATCGAGCCGGCTGCACCCAGGCGGATCACTGCGCTGTCGTAGCCTTCGAAGCGTTTGCGGCGTGACTCCCAGCCGTCCATCCACTTGCCGTTATCATCGAAAACGCCCTCCTTCCACACGGCCGGGGTCGGCTGGAACAGGCGGTTGGCGTCGGCGAACCAGTCATCGGTCACCGAGATGATCTTGGTGCCGAGGCGGGCGTCGGCGAGGTTGACGAACTTCTCGAACGGTAAGGGTTGCGCTTTCATTCTTCTTGTCTGCCTTGGATAGGGTGGCTGGGGATGGTCGTTTAGAGGGTCAGTAAGCGGAACAGCGCGATCTTGTTGATCTCGTCCAGCGCGCACTTGAACTCGGTGTCCACCGGGTTATGGATGCGCGATTCGAACGCGTTGATGATCTGATGCCGGTTGCTGCCTTTTACCGCCATGATGAAGGGAAACTTGAACTTGGCTTTGTAGGCCTCGTTCAGCTCGGTGAAGCGTGAGAACTCTTCGGCCGTGCATTGGTGAATACCGGCGCCCGCTTGTTCCTGGGTGCTGGCTTCGGTCAGTTGGCCCTGGATGGCCGCACGGCCGGCCAGGTCCGGGTGAGCGTTGATCAGCGCCAGTTGCCGGGTGTGATCGGCGCTCAAGAGGATGTCGCTCATGCGTTGGTGCAGGGTTTCGACCGTGTCGAGCGAAGCGTCCTGGCCCAGGTCGAAGGCCTTTTCAGCCACCCATGGCGAATGTTCGTAGATGTCGGCAAAGGCGCTGATGAATGCATCGCGGCTCAGGCTCGACGGTTTCAAGGTCTGGAACGCGGTCATTGCGCCGCTCCCTTGTAAGGGTGCGTGGCGTGCCAGTGACGGGCAATGTCGACACGGCGGGTGAACCACACCTGTTCATGGCCCTTGGCGTATTCGATAAAGCGTTTCAACGACGCAAGGCGCGCCGGGCGGCCGATCAGGCGGCAGTGCAGGCCGATGGAAAGCATCTTCGGCGCGTCGGCCCCTTCGGCGTAGAGCACGTCGAACGCGTCTTTGAGGTATTCGAAAAAGTCATCGCCCTTGTTGAATCCCTGCACCTGGGTGAAACGCATGTCGTTGGTGTCCAGGGTGTAAGGGATCACCAGGTGCGGCTTGCCGGTGGGGTTGTTGGGTTCCCAGTAGGGCAGGTCGTCGTCATAGGTGTCGCAGTCATAGAGAAAGCCGCCTTCCTCCATCACCAGGCGCCGCGTGTTCGGGCCGGTGCGGCCGGTGTACCAGCCCAGCGGGCGTTCGCCGGTCAGTTCGGTGAGGATGCGGATGGCTTCGAGCATATGCTCGCGTTCCTGGGCCTCGTCCATGTACTGGTAGTCGATCCAGCGATAGCCGTGGCTGCAGATCTCATGGCCGGCGGCGACCATTGCACGGATCACGTCCGGATGGCGCTGGGCGGCCATGGCCACGGCGAAGACGGTCAGCGGGATATCGAATGCTTTAAACAATTTGAGGACGCGCCACACGCCGGCACGGCTGCCGTATTCGTACAGCGACTCCATGCTCATGTTGCGCTCGCCCTGCAGCGGCTGGGCCGAGACCATTTCCGACAGGAAGGCTTCGGACTCTTTGTCACCGTGCAAAATATTGCGCTCGCCGCCTTCTTCGTAGTTGAGTACAAAAGACAACGCGATGCGTGCCTTGCCCGGCCAGTGGGGGTGAGGAGGGTTACTGCCGTAACCGATCAGGTCGCGTGGGTAGTCAGCGCTCACTGCAGTCTTCCTTCTTGTGCGTGGTAGCGGTGTGTGTGGCGGCCGGGCAGTGGAAAGACTGAGTGGCGTCACAGTGATGAGTGATTGTATACAACTTATTGCCCACTTTGTAAGCCTGGATTTCTGCCTTTTTTCCGCCACGCTCACCTTCAAGGGTGTAGCAAGAAACTTGCCTGACTGGTCAGCTAATGGACAAAAGGTTGTTTAAAAGCAAGGATTACTCGTGAATCGGCCGGTCGAGCAAGGTCGGCTGGAGGATCGTAGGGTTTGTAATTTTTATTGTGTACAATTTTTTTAAAAAGTGTCTTAATCGACCAGCGCCGGCTTTTTCGCTGCCCTGAAAAAGTGCGGCATTCACTTCTACTGACCTCGGGAGGCGCGTACACGCCATGGGACGTTTGACCACACACGTTTTGGACGCCGCTCACGGCTGTCCCGGCAGCACCATCAAGGTTGAACTGTACCGCGTCGACGGCGCGCAACTGGAACGGGTCGCCAGCGCCGTGACCAACAGCGACGGCCGCTGCGACGCACCGTTGCTCCAAGGCGACGACTACCGCAGCGGTGTCTACCAGCTGCAATTCAGCGCCGGCGACTATTACCGTGCCCGTGGCGTGCAATTGCCAGAGCCGGCCTTCCTCGACGTGGTGGTGCTGCGCTTTGGCATCAGCGCTGAACAGGATCACTACCATGTGCCCCTGCTGATTTCGCCCTACAGTTACTCCACCTACCGCGGTAGCTGAGCGCGCCCCCACAGCTCTTCGTTGGTTTTCCGCCCGCCCACACGGCGGGCTTTTTTCATGCCGCTTGCGCGTGCAACTATCTAGCGCCTTTTGCACAGAGGCGCTGTCTAGGCTGGGTGTTTTCCTCATACAGAAGAAAACACCATGACCTCGTCCCCCGATCACGCGAGCGTTTCAGCCGATACCGTTACTGCCGACGACCCGGACCTCGCTGCCCAAGCGCAAGCGCAGGCGATTCGCGAACAGTTGAAACGGCGAATCAACGCCCATACCCATCCCAGTCGCCTGATCAATCAGATCGGTCTTGCCGACGCGCGCTGCATCACCGCGACGCGGACACTGGCACGCCTGATAGGACGCTCGCCCAAAGTTTTGACGGTCATTCGCGCCGAGCTGCGCAACGCGTTCGAGATGGACCCGGACCACCTGTTGTTCACCGAGCCCAAGCCGCCAGCCGTGCCGCGCAAAGTCGACAGCCTGACCGATCGGGCGCTGGCGTTGCTGGTCCTGCCGACGGTGGTGATCAACGTCAATCAATTCACCACCCTGAGCGTTAAAGACGAGCCGAACCGGCGCTTGCCTTATACGCCGCTGGAAGCACTGCGCCGTGTGATCGCGCTGAGGCTGTTTGAGCGGCTGGCCCATGCGGTCAGCGTCTATTGGGACGCCCTGGCGCAGGGTTCCTGGCTCACTCGCCGGGAGCGCTGGGTCGAGTTGTACAAGGCGCTTTTCGCCGACCGGGCGTTTATGGCGCGGCAACTGGAGCCGTTATCGAGTGCGGCATTGGACATGGTTCAGGCCCTGATCGAGGCTCCCACCGCCGAGGCTCGCCAGCGCGCGGGCGGGGCTTGGGCCACGCTGCAAGTGGGCCAGTTGCTGTGGCCGGGTACGCCTGCGGTAGCGATTCCCGGTGCCTTGCATCTTTATCGAGAAGGCGACCCCAGCGAGGCACCGCATGTGGTTTATCTGCCGGGAGAGGGCTGCAACTTCTACGAGTACCCGTCCTACACGGCCCTGCAGGACGGCCTGCTGGTGTTGGACCGGTCCCGGTTCCACGCGCTCTGGCAGTGCTTGCCGCTGAGTCGGCGCAATGACTTATGCCGGCCAACCGCCTTGTCCGCGGCGCACCGCTTTGTTCGCGGCTTGCCGCTGATGGACGACGCGCTGACGCTGTGCGCTCAGGCGATGCTGACAGGGCAATGGAGCAACGAGCTGGCTTGTGCGGTGAAGATCAATGACGCGCACGTGTTTTCTGAACAACGGCCTCGGCCTCAGCCGCTGGACGCCGCACCTTTTCTGGCACAGGTGGAGGGGGCGAGGCGGCAACTGGTCGGTGGCGCTCGGCTCGGCGTTATTGGCGATCAATTGCTCAAATGGGACCGACAACGACGCGGCGCAGAAATCATCTTCGCCAGCACGGCGTCCGGCCTGGCTCTGCGCACCGCTGAGCATCAGGTCAAACGCTACGAAAAAGCCCTGGTTGCGCTGCTGGTCCCGGACGATCCCAGCGCGGACACGCTTGCGTACCAGGTCATCGTGGCGCTGGTGAGCCAACTCAAGGCGTATGCCGAGGTGTTGAAGACACTGATGCGGGATGGGCAGCCTCGGTTGCTCGATTTGGCTTTTTGGGCCGAGCGTCCCGACGGCGCGGGGACGCCCAGGCGCGTGTCGCTGTTCATGCGCACCCAAACCGAGGCCCTGCGCTGTGAGGTTGAGTTGCAACACCGGCTCAAGCTGATCAGTACGGCGCATCGCGACCTGATGATCGACGTGGTGGAGCACCCGTCGCCCACCCAACGCCTTGGCAGTCAGACCCAAGTCCTGTCGATCGCGGTGGGCAGCGAACCGGACGCGTTTTACGCCCTCCATAACGTGTGGGTGGTGACCACGGCAGCGGCGGTAAGGCGCCCGGCGCGCCAGCTTCCGGTGGTGGTATACGCTTTTGGAAGCGAAGGCGGGGTCAAGGCGTTTGCCGGACTGGACGCCTTGACCCAAAGCCTCCAGGCGAGCCTGAGCAGCCTTGACGACTCGGTGCTCTGGGGCTGCGTCGAGCACGATAAGCGGCGTGACTTACGCGCACATGCGGCCCGTGGAACCCTCGGCGTGCGCTACGTTGAGATCCAGGGCAAGCCTGCGCTGGTGGCTCTCAAGAAACTGCTGGGCTGCTACGACCGCTTGAAACGAAGCCGCGAAGACATCACGCGTATTTTCAGTGAAGTGACGGATGCCGAGCTGAGCCGCTCGCTGCTAATGGTCGCGCTGGAAGAACAGCTGAATATTCCGCTCAATACTGCCCTGAGCCAGGCTCTGGCCAACATCGAGCTGCTGCGCGCGGCGGCGTCTGAAGCGAGGAAACTGCCCACTTGGTTGGCGCACGCAACCCGGGCCCAGCGTAGAACCTTCAAGCGTTTGCTGCGGCTGTACCTGGGCAGCGCTTTTGCGTTTAAAGGCCGACTTGGGCAACGCCTGCCTGACCTGGATACATTCGCCCGGCGCGCGTTGATCGCCCGTTTGCGCCAGGATGGTTTCTTCCCGCTGTTGGACATCGACCAACCGTTGATTGATATGCCGGATGATGTCCACGGTGCGTTTTGTGGATGGACCAGCGGCTGTACGGTGGGTGATCGCAACATCGTGCTGACCCCAACCGCAGCGCGCACGACCTTCAGCCTGCTGCAACTGACGCTGCATAACCTCGACCCACTGGCGCCCTGGACCGCTTGGCGATTCAATCGTGCGCGCTATCTGCAACCTGAGTGGAAGCAACGCCTGAATGCCTACTACTTGACCCGTATGGTGTCTTCGCTGGATATCGGCGGTCAGTACGACACCGCGATCAACCGGGTTTTTTATCCGCGTATTGAAGCCGACCGCGCGCTCAGCAACGGGCGGATTCGCGAACTGTTGAATCGCGCCTTGCGCGCGGGCGTTGAGTATCACCTGTTCTGCGCGACTCAGCAGGGGCTGACGGCGACGGCACAAAGCGTATTCAAGACCGCGATGGCGGCGCGCACACCGCAAGACCTGTCGAACAACCAGCACCAGTTGCAGCTGTACGTGGTTCATCTGGTGGGCCACACGATGCAGCATGATCGCTATGTCGCAGGGATCGTGGTGGTGCATGACCGGCGCTCCGAACTGTGCCTGGTTTACTGGCCCGATGCGCCGTCGTCCCTGGTCCTGACCGAGTACGGCAGCCTGCAACGGGCCCATGCTGAATTGAACCGCATCGGCGCGTTACCGGATAACGTCAAGGCGCTGGCGCGGCAGGTCGCACCGGGCTGGGCATTCGAGGCGATCCCCCAGCCTGCGGAGGGCGGCGGTGCACACGTCCAGGCTGGCAAAACGCTTAAAGCCATACCGGCTTTTTTCATGGCGAAAGGGATTTGGCGGGGGATCGAGTTTGTTCGTTCATTCAGCATCAAGCACCTGGAGCCTGCGGCGGTGCTTGAGGAGATCGAAGCCCAAACCCTTGAGCAGATCGCCAGTGAACCGCAGGACTGGCTGGCGCTTGTGGCTACGCCCCACAGCAACGCCGAGGCGTTGCTCTACCACGCCAGCGTGCTGGATTTGCAACGGAGGACTCAAGCTGCCAGCCATTCCGGCAAGGCGTTGGCGAGCTATCGAACCCGCCGTCTGGGTGAGCAGGGCGACACCCGCGCGCGGGCGGTGGTGGGGGTTTTCTCGCCGTTGTACGGGATGTTCAATGACTTCTATGAGTTGCTGCGCGTATCGCGCAGTTATCACCGTTTCGGCGACCCCTACGATGCGGTTGATGTGGGTTTTATGAGCGCCTTTATGGCGATCGACCTGCTGCTGAACTTAATCCCCGGCCCGAAGAAGGTGGGCCGTGCCGGCGCAGGTATTGCGCGGCCGGTGCTGAGAGGGTTGCTGGGGCGCATACAGCGGTTGCGGATGGCGGTACGCAGCGGGGTTTCTCGCACGGCACCGTCCCCCGTGACCCAGTTGAAGGCCTTGGAACGGTTCAAAATCAAGGGGGTGCCGGAGGGCGCCGTTGCATTGAAAGGGCCGGACGAGTCGGGCGTCTATGTGAAAAATGGTGAGCCCTTTGTGGCGGATGATACGCACCATTACCCCCTTTACCGGCGTGGGAACGAACCGGTATTTCGCCTGAAAAACACGCAGGTGCCGGGGCAAGACGAATTGATTTTGCACCTCCATCAGCCCAAGGAATGGTCACTCGGCGCGGACGCCCCGCAACCGGTGGCGGGCACGAGTTCCGGCGTGCTCAACCCATGGCGCGCGCCAGCGCCGCCACCGCCGCCCGACTGGTGGCCCGCGACTGCACGCGTTGCTACCGAAGACGCCATTCGCCAGTCATCCGCGACGTCTAGCCACTGGTCGAATTGGCGGACTTCACTGCAGAGCCCGGATGCGACGTCTCCGGTTCCCGAGGTGTTTCATATTACGTCGGACACCCGAGGGTTTCCCCACAATGTCCTTCGGGTGGCCCCGCCGAATACCGGCGTGATGGACCCTATGAGCGGCTATTACAGGATGCTCCCTCAGGGTGATCAGGCGCCGTTGGACGGCATCGTGTTTATCCACAGGAATGAGCCAATGGTGTCATTGGCCAGTTTTGACATTGAGCGCTGGACCAGCGTGGATATTCTGGAGCAGCCTTTCCCGGTGACACGTAGCCCTGCGGGTGAATGGCTGGTCCATGCGCCCCTGTTCGATAAGCCTTTGCCGGAGTCTGTGGGCGCGGTGTTCCCCAGCATGACGCTCTCAAGTCGACAGTTTACCGCCGCAAGGTTGATTGAGTTGGCAGGCCCATCCCGCCCGGCAACGGCCACGCATCTGCTCAATATCCGCGCGACGTTGGACAAATGGTCGCCTCCAGCCCCCGCGAGGGCGGGTCAGACGGATGATTTGCTGAGAATGCTGCGGTCCACCGAAAGGGGCAAAAGAACCTTTCACGTCGGTTTTGACGGCAAGGCACCGGGCTTCACTCGCGTCGATTTCAAGGTGACCGACTTGGACCCGGCGCTGCGATCCGGCGGCCGCGAGATGGGCCCTCAGCGAGACATTGCACAGTGCGCGGCGATCAAGCGTGTGCTGGAACAGCAGGGGTTCAGCGTCGAGGCGCTTCTGGTAAGGCACGGCAACAAGACCACCCGTGAATTATTCGTGACTCATCCTCTTTCCGGCTCAAACCGGGTGTACTACGTGTCAGTTCATTGGCTTGAGCTGGGGTCTATCAAGTTGGAACGTCGGCTGACGGATCGTTGGTTCAATATTGCGATCACCAATAATCCGACGTCGGTGGCGTTTGCTGCCGTCAAGAGTGCGATGCGTGACAAGCGCCTGTTTCGAATCGTAGCGGGCGTCCAATGGCCTACTGCAGGGGAGGCCCTTCCGAGCGTCTATTTCGCCAAAGTGAGCCCGTCCTAGTGGTTGATCAGCGACGCAACGCCAGCGGCCCCGAACAGCCCGGCACTGGTGCGGTTGAACCAGCTCTGGCCGTTGCCGCTGCGCAAATACCGCGCCGCACCGTGGGCGCCAAGACCGTAGGCGAGCTTGCACAGCAGGTCGAGTACGGTCCAGGTGGCGATCATGACGAGCAACTGCGGCAGAAACGGCCGGTCGCTGCTGAGGAACTGCGGCAGGAAGGCGGCGAAGAACAGGATGTCCTTCGGGTTGCTGGCGCCCAGCACAAACGCGCGGCCAAACAAGGCGCGAAAACGCGGCGTGGCGACGGCCAGTGGCACCACCGCGCCCTGGGCCGGTTGGCGCGACTGCTGCCAGCTCTGCCAGGCGAGGTAAAACAGGTAGAGCGCGCCGACCATCTTCAAGGCGCTGAACAGCTGTTCGGACGCCAACAACAGCGCGCCCAGCCCCAGTGCCGAGGCACTCAACAGGCAGATCGAGGCAAACACGCCGCCGAGAAACGCCGGGTACGAACGGCGCAGGCCGTAGTTGAGGCTGTTGCTGATCATCAGCAACGACAACGGGCCGGGAATCAGGATCACGATCAACGCCGCGCCACTGAACAGCAGCCAGGTTTCCAGGTTCATTTAGAGTGCTCCTTTGATGCCAAAGCCTCACCCGAGGGTGAGGCGGTTTCTTCGCGTGTTCCCGAACTACAGGAAGATAAATTTCGCGATAAAAATCGCGCACAACACCCATAGGCTGATGGAGATTTCGCGGTACTTGCCGGTGCCGGCCTTGAGCGCCACATACGTGATAAAGCCCAGGGCGATGCCGTCGGCGACCGAGAAGGTCAGCGGCATCATGATCGCGGTGACGATAGCCGGAATGCTGTCGGTGGCTTCGTCCCAGTTGATATGGGCCATGCTCGCCATCATCAGCATCGCCACATAAATCAGCGCGCCGGCGGTGGCGTAAGCCGGAATCATGCCGGCCAACGGTGCGAAAAACATCGCCGCCACAAACAGCACGCCCACGGTCACAGCGGTCAGCCCGGTACGGCCACCGGCGGCGACACCGGCGGCGCTTTCCACATAGCTGGTCACCGGCGGCACGCCGACCATGGCGCCGAATACGCTGGAGGCGCTGTCAGCCTTCAACGCTCGGGACAGGTTGTGGATCTTGCCATCGGCGTTCACCAGACCGGCGCGTTGCGCGACGCCCATCAAGGTCCCGGCGGTGTCGAACATGTGTACAAACAAGAAGGCAAATACCACGCTGATCATGCTCACATTGAACACACCCTTAACGTCCATGGCCAGCCAGGTCGGCGCCAGGCTCGGCGGGGAGGAGAGGATGCCGTTGTAGTGAACCAGGCCCAGGCCCCAGCCGGCGAGGGTCACGGCGATGATGCTGATGAGGATCGCGCCAAACACTCGGTGGTAGCTGAGGATCGCGATCAGTAGAAAGCAGATGGCCGCCAGCAACGGCGCCGGTTCGTGCAGCGAACCGAGCTTGATCAGGGTGGCCGGGCTGTCGACGATGATGCCGGCGGTTTTCAGGCCGATCACCCCGAGGAACAACCCCACACCGGCGCCCATCGCGTGGCGCAGACTCACCGGAATGCTGTTGAGCAGCCATTCACGGATGCGCGACAGCGTAAGCAGCATGAACAACACGCCGGAGATAAACACCGCACCGAGTGCCGTCTCCCAGGTGTAGCCCATGGTCCCGACCACGGTGTAGGTAAAGAACGCGTTCAAACCCATGCCCGGCGCCAGGCCCACCGGCCAGTTGGCGTACAAGCCCATCAGCAGGCACCCCAGCGCGGCGGCGATGCAGGTGGCGACGAACGCGGCACCGTGATCGATCCCGGCGTCGGCCATGATGTTCGGGTTGACGAAGATGATGTAGGCCATGGTGATGAACGTTGTGAGACCTGCGATCAATTCGGTCTTCACTGTGGTGCCATGCAAGCGCAGTTTGAACAGG
Organism: Pseudomonas sp. D3; assembly: GCF_029320995.1. Classification (NCBI taxonomy): domain Bacteria; kingdom Pseudomonadati; phylum Pseudomonadota; class Gammaproteobacteria; order Pseudomonadales; family Pseudomonadaceae; genus Pseudomonas; species Pseudomonas sp. D3. The sequence continues at coordinate 4,687,988 of NZ_CP119772.1, read as the reverse complement.
CGTTCCAGCCAGCCAGGGTTCGTGAGGGAGAGGTCCGGCGGGGCGAGGTCCAGCGGGGCTTCGGATTTGCGGCTATCCACAGCGAGTACTCCTCAAGCATTTTATTGTTATGGCCAGCGCTTAGGCGCTGTGAGGTACTGGCGGGTTTTGTTGACTAATAGGTCAGGAACTCGCACGAAGCGAATTATGCTTTTGTATACAAATAAAGCAAATAATGTTTTCGATTGCCTGCGCAAAAAGGGATGAAAGGCTAATTCACCGCACTCAGCGCCAGATTGACCGCCAGCCAGCCGTTCACCGCTTCTTCCCCTGCCTCATTGAAGGCGCGCTGCAACAGCTTCACCTGTTCACGGCGTAACGATTGCTCGAAGCGCAGGCCTTCGGTGCTCAATTCCAGCAGGCGTTTGCGCTTGTCGGTCTCGGACGCGACGCTTTCGACGAGGTGCATTTCCTGTAATTGGCGCAGCGGCATGTTCAGCGCCTGCTTGCTCACACCGAGCAATTCCAGCAGTTCTTTCACGTTCAGGCCGGGGTAGCGCGCGATAAAAAACACGATGCGCTGATGCACCCGGCTCAGGCCACGTCGCTCCAGCATTTCGTCGGCCTTGGCGGTGAACGCCTGGTAGCCGAAGAAGAACGCCTCCATAGCTTTTTGCTGGCTGGTCTGGTTTTTAAGGTCAAGCATATTGACGTATCCACTGAAGTCGTCGTAATTTCGGTCAACCAGTTTGACGTATTTCCCACAGGCTTTGCTACCGGTGACTCTATGGCCTTCTCAGAACGTGTTACACGCCTCAAAAGCTCCCTGATCCGTGAAATCCTCGCGGCGGCACAGCGCCCGGAAGTGATGTCGTTCGCCGGCGGGCTGCCTGCCGAAGCGATGTTGCCTGCGTTGAACTGGGACGACATGCCGTTGAATATCGGCCAATACGGCATGAGCGAAGGCGAGCCGCAGCTGCGTGAATTGCTGGCCGCCGAGGCGCGCGCATTGGGCGTGCCGTGCCAGGCCAGCCAGGTGCTGGTGGTCAGCGGCTCCCAGCAGACCCTGGACCTGGCGGCCAAGCTGTATATCGACAAGGGCACGAAAATTCTCTTGGAAGGCCCGACCTACCTGGCCGCGCTGCAGATTTTCCAACTGTTCGGCGCCGAGTGTCTCACCGTGCAACTGGAAGCCGACGGCCCGGACCTGGCCGCGCTGCGCTCCAGTGTCGAACGTCACCGCCCGGCGTTCGTCTACCTGATCCCGACGTTCCAGAACCCGTCGGCCGTGCGTTACAGCGAGGCCAAGCGCGAAGCCGTCGCGGCGTTGCTCGACGAGTTCGGCGTGACCCTGATCGAAGACGAACCCTACCGCGAACTGACCTTTGACGGCGGCAGTGCACAGCCCATCGCCGGCCGTCTGAAAAAGGCCAGTTGGATCTACACCGGCACCGTGTCCAAAACATTGTTGCCCGGTTTGCGCGTCGGCTACCTGATCGCCAGCCCCGACCTGTTCCCGCACCTGCTCAAGCTCAAGCAGTCGGCCGACCTGCACACCAATCGCATCGGCCAGTGGCAGGCGATGCAGTGGATCGGCAGCGAGAAGTATCAACAGCACCTGGTGGAACTGCGCAGTTTCTATCGCCAGCGCCGGGACTCATTCCAGGCCGCATTGGTGCGACATTTCAACGACCTGGCGGACTGGCAGGTGCCCCAGGGTGGATTATTCTTCTGGCTGACCTTGAAACAACCGCTCGATACCCGCACCTTGTTGGCACCTGCGCTCGATCAGAACGTCGCGTTCATGCCCGGTGAACCGTTTTTTTCCGAGCCGGACCAGCACCTTGGCTCACTGCGGCTCAATTTCAGCCATATCGACCCGTCCCGTTTGGACGAAGGTCTCAAGCGCCTGGCCGCAGTGGTCCGTCAAGCACAGCACGCGCAAGCGGCATAAGGGGAGCCCCATGTACAAGGTTTATGGCGATCACAAGTCGGGCAACTGCTACAAGGTCAAATTGATGCTCAACCTGTTGGGCATTCCGTATCAATGGGTGGATGTCGACATCCTCAACGGCGGCACCGAGACCCCTGAGTTCCTGGCCAAGAACCCCAACGGCAAGATCCCGGTGCTGGAACTTGAAGACGGCACCTGCCTGTGGGAATCCAACGCGATCCTCAACTTCCTCGCCGATGGCAGCGAGTTTCTGCCGACCGAACCGCGCCTGCGCACCCAGGTGTTGCAGTGGCAGTTCTTCGAGCAGTACAGCCATGAGCCGTATATTGCGGTGGCGCGGTTTATCCAGCTGTATTTGGGCATGCCGCAGGATCGCCTCGACGAATACACCACCAGTCACAAGGGCGGCTACAAGGCGTTGAAGGTGATGGAGCGTCAGTTGCAAAGCACGCCGTACCTGGTGGGCGAGCGGTATTCGATTGCCGATATTGCGCTGTATGCCTACACCCATGTGGCGCATGAGGGCGGTTTTGACTTGACGCCTTACCCGGCTGTGCAGGCGTGGCTGAAGCGTGTGGCCAGCCATCCCAAACATGTGGCCATGCTCGACTGACTCACTCGGTCAACTGTGGGAGGGGGCTTGCTCCCGATAGGGCCGTGTCAGTCACCTGATGCATGACTGAACCACCGCTATCGGGAGCAAGCCCCCTCCCACATTTAGCTCAGTGGTGTGTCGGATAATTGTTCATGCAGTAAGTCGAAACAGCGCTGCGCCGCCGGGCTCAGGCCTATCCCGCTGCGACTGATCAGCCCGATCTCCCGGTTCACGTCGGGATGGTCGATGGCGATGCGCTTCAACCCTTCCAGGCTGTCCGCCGCTGATTCGGGCAGCACACTGATCCCCAGCCCCTGACGCACCAGTGCCAGTACGGTCGACATGTAATTGGCCTCCATGCCTGCGTTCATCGTCAGGCGTGTCTGATCAAATAACGCCTCGACGTGCTCGCGCACGCTGCTGTCGCGTCCGGTCAGGATGATCGGCTGATCCGCCAGTTGCTCCAGGGTCAACGCCCGATGGCGGGCGAGCGGATGATCCAGCGGGACAAACGCGCATAACCGATCATTGAGTACCGGCACAAACGCCAGTCCGTGGCTCAGTCGTGCGCGCACGCCGATGCCGAAGTCCACTTCGCCCGAGCGCACCTGGGCATGAATGCGGTGGGCCACCAAGTCATGCAGGCGCACGTCGATCCCGGCGAAGTGTTCGCGAAACAGGCGCAGCGCGGGCGGCAGGGCGCCTGCGCAGACCGAGGGCAGGGCGGCGATAGTCACCACGCCCCGGCGCAGGGCGGCGAGGTCGCGGGAGCCGGTGACGATGTTGTCCAGGTCCAGCAGCAGTTTTTCCATCGGCCCGCGCGCCTCCTGGCCGGCGGCGGTGATGCTCACATGCCGCGGGCTGCGGTCGAGCAGGGCGACGCCGAGCCAGTCCTCCAGTTGCTGAACTTGCACGGTGAGCGCGGACGGCGACAGGTGCAGTTCGTTGGCCGCCTTGGTAAAGCTGCCGGTGCGCGCGACGGTGAGGAAGGCTTGGATGTGTTGGATTGAATTCTTCATTTTGTTTTTCCGAACGCCAACGGGTGAATATTCCAATTTACAAAGTCTAACGCGCTTCCAATACTCCAGGGAAAACAATAACCGGCCACCAAGGCCGCTCTGGAGTAACCCATGCTCGCTACCCTGGGTGTCATTACCATCCTTTGCTTGCTCGCTGCCGTCATGAGCAAACGCCTCTCGCCCCTGGTGGCGCTGATCGCCTTACCGATCATCGCCGCGCTGCTCGGCGGGTTCGGCCTGCAAACCAGTGCCTTCGTCATTACCGGTATCAAGAACGTCGCCCCGGTGGTGGGCATGTTTGTGTTCGCGATCCTGTTTTTCGGGATCATGACCGATGCCGGCATGCTGGACCCCATCATTGATCGCATCCTGCGCACAGTAGGGACGCGCCCTACACGCATTGTCGTTGGCACCGCGACCCTGGCCCTGCTGGTTCACTTGGACGGCTCCGGCGCGGTGACGTTTCTGGTGACGGTGCCGGCGATGCTGCCGCTGTATACGCGGCTGGGCATCGACAAACGCATCCTCGCCTGCGTCTGCGCGATGGCCGCCGGGGTCAACTTCCTACCGTGGACCGGCCCGGTACTGCGCTCGTCGGCCGCGCTGCATGTGCCGGTGGCGGACCTGTTCCAGCCGCTGATCCCGGTGCAGATCGTCGGCTTGATCTTCGTCTTCGCCTGCGCCTGGTGGCTTGGTCATCGTGAGGAAAAACGCCTGGGCCTGGGCGCCGGTTCGACGGTGGACGCCATGCCGCAACGGGTGCTCAGCGACGACGACATCAAGCTGCGTCGCCCACGGCTGTTCTGGGTCAACCTGCTCCTGACCGTGCTGGTCATGGTGGTGATGATTGCCGGCTGGGTCGACCCGGTGGTGATGTTCATGCTCGGTACCGTGGTCGCGCTGTGCATCAACTACCCGAATGTCGACGCCCAGCGTGCACGCATCGACGCCCATGCAAAAACGGCGCTGACCATGGCCAGTATCCTGCTCGCCGCCGGGGTTTTCACCGGCATCATGCAAGGCACCGGCATGCTCAAGGCGATTGCCGAAGTGGCGGTGGCGCAGATTCCGGCCGGCCATGGCAAGTTGATCCCGGCGGTGGTGGGCTTTATTTCCATGCCGCTGAGCATGTTGTTTGACCCCGATTCCTACTATTTCGGCGTGATGCCGGTGATCGCCGAAGTCGGCAAGGCCCTGGGCGTAGACCCCCTGCAAGTGGCCCAGGCCTCATTGCTCGGCGTACACACCACTGGTTTCCCGGTCAGCCCGCTGACCCCCGCGACCTTCCTGTTGGTGGGCCTGTGCAAGATCGAACTGGCCGATCACCAGCGCTTCACCATTCCGTTTCTGTTCGCCGCGTCGGTGTTGATGACCCTGACGGCGTTGCTCTTGGGAGTGTTTTGAGATGAAAACCTTGCGCATCGGTTCCGGCGCCGGCTACTCCGGCGACCGTATCGAACCTGCCGTGGAACTGGCCGAACAGGGTGACCTGGATTATCTGGTCTTCGAATGCCTGGCCGAACGCACCATCGCCTTGGCGCAACAGGCGCGCATCAGCGATCCGCAGGGCGGGTATGACCCGCTGCTGAGTGAACGCATGCGCCGGGTGCTGCCCTTTGTCGGCGAGCATGAAGGTCGCCGGCGCTTGCGGGTGATCACCAATATGGGCGCGGCCAACCCGGTGTCGGCGGCCCGTGAAGTGCGGCGCATCGCCAGCGAACTGGGCCTGGCCCTCAAGGTCGTGGCGGTGGTGGGTGATGATGTGCTCGACGTGTTGCGCCCCGAGCAGGTGTTGGATAACGGCCAGACGCTCGGCTCGCTGGGCGCGCGGCTGATTTCCGCGAACGCCTACCTGGGCGTCGATGGCATTCTGGATGCGTTGCGCGCCGAGGCCGATGTGGTGATCACCGGGCGTGTTGCCGACCCCTCGTTGTTCCTGGCGCCGCAGATGTTTGAGTTCGGTTGGGCGGCGCACGACTGGCTGCGCCTGGGGCGTGGCACGCTGGTCGGGCATTTGCTCGAATGCGCGGGGCAGGTCAGCGGTGGTTACTTCGCCGATCCCGGGTTCAAGGACGTGGACGACCTGGCGCGCCTGGGCTTCCCCTTGGCCGAGATCGATGCCGAGGGCAACGCCGTGATCACCAAAGTGAGCGGGTCCGGCGGGCGCGTCAGCCGCGCCACGTGTACTGAGCAACTGATTTACGAAGTGCATGACCCGGCGGCATACCTGACGCCGGATGTCACCGCCGACTTTTCCGGTGTGAGCTTTGTCGAGGAAAGCGTCGACCGGGTACGCGCCCGGGGCGCTGCCGGACGGGCACGGCCGGAGCGGCTGAAAGTCAGCGTGGGTTATCTGGACGGATGGATCGGCGAGGGGCAGATGTCCTACGGCGGACCGGGGGCCGTCGCACGCGCCCAACTGGCGCGGGAGGTGGTGCTTAAGCGCCTGGAACTGATGGGCGTGAAGATGCAGGACGTGCGCGCCGAGTTGATCGGCATGGACTCGCTGCACGGCCCGCGCAGCGGCGTCGAGCCGTGGGAAGTGCGCCTGCGCGTGGCAGCGCGCTGTGAAGACCGCAGCGAAGCGGTGCGGGTCGGCAATGAAGTGGAAACCCTCTACACCAACGGCCCGTCCGGCGGCGGCGGTGCCAGCAAGAGCGTGCGCCAGGTGGTGGCGGTGGCATCGTTGTTGTTGCCGCGTGACGCAGTCAACCCGAGGATCGAAGCATGAAGCTGCATACACTGGCTCATTCCCGCACCGGGGATAAGGGCGACACGTCGAATATCTCGATCATTGCTTATCGCGCCGAGGATTATCCGCTGCTCTGCGAACAGCTCACGGCCGAGCGTGTGGCGGCGTTCTTCGCCGGTTTGTTGGAACCGGGTGCGGCGCCGGTACGGCGCTATGAGTTGCCCAATGTTCAGGCGCTGAACTTCGTGTTGCCCGGGATCTTGCGCGGCGGTGTGACCCGCTCGCTGGCGCTGGATGCCCATGGCAAATGCTTGGGTTCGGCGCTGCTGGATGTGGACCTGGATTTGCCAACACCGAACTGAATGTGGGAGGGGGCTTGCCCCCGATAGCAGAGTGTCAGTCGATGTATTCGGCGACTGACACTCCCTCATCGGGGGCAAGCCCCCTCCCACAGTGGAACTGCGCAGGTCTGTCAGATGGCAGCGAAACGCTTGTCCAGGTAATCGATGATCGCCTTGGTTGCCGGGGATCTTGCGCGGCGGTGTGACCCGCTCGCTGGCGCTGGATGCCCGTGGCAAATGCCTGGGTTCTGCATTGCTGGATCTGGACCTGGATTTGCAAACACCGAACTAAATGTGGGAGGGGGCTTGCCCCCGATAGCGGATTGTCAGTCGATGTATTCGGCGACTGACACTCCCTCATCGGGGGCAAGCCCCCTCCCACAGTGGAACTGCGCAGGCCTGTCAGATGGCGGCGAAACGCTTGTCCAGGTAATCGATGATCACCTTGGTTGCCGGGGATCTTGCGCGGCGGTGTGACCCGCTCGCTGGCGCTGGATGCCCGTGGCAAATGCCTGGGTTCTGCATTGCTGGATCTGGACCTGGATTTGCCAACACCGAACTGAATGTGGGAGGGGGCTTGCCCCCGATAGCAGAGTGTCAGTCGATGTATTCGGCGACTGACACTCCCTCATCGGGGGCAAGCCCCCTCCCACAGTGGAACTGCGCAGGTCTGTCAGATGGCAGCGAAACGCTTGTCCAGGTAATCGATGATCGCCTTGGTTGCCGGGGATCTTGCGCGGCGGTGTGACCCGCTCGCTGGCGCTGGATGCCCATGGCAAATGCCTGGGTTCTGCATTGCTGGATCTGGACCTGGATTTGCCAACACCGAACTAAATGTGGGAGGGGGCTTGCCCCCGATAGCAGAGTGTCAGTCGATGTATTCGGCGACTGACACTCCCTCATCGGGGGCAAGCCCCCTCCCACAGTGGAACTGCGCAGGTCTGTCAGATGGCAGCGAAACGCTTGTCCAGGTAATCGATGATCACCTTGGAGTCATACATCCAGGTGGTCTGGCCATTCTCTTCGATGCGCAGGCACGGCACTTTGATCTTGCCGCCTTGCTCCAGCAGGGCCTGGCGATCCTGTTCGTTGTTCTTCGCATCCTTCAACGCTACCGGCACATTCAGGCGATGCAGGGTACGACGGGTCTTCACGCAGAACGGGCAAGCGTGGAACTGATACAGGGTCAGTTCTTTGGCAGCCGCGTTGACCTGCGCCTGCTGTTCGGCGGGGCGCTGCTTTTTGCGTGGGCGGGTAATGAAGTCGCCCGCGATGATGACGTGGCCGAGGCCCACTCGAAGTGCTTTGACGAACATGGCTGAAACCTCTTGCCCAGAACAGAGGGCCGCATCTTACTTGATTTACGGGGGCGAAAAAAAACCGGCGATGAACGCCGGCTTTTTCCTACCCAGCCGATTACTTGATCAGGCTGAGGAACTCGCTGCGGGTCGCCGCGTTTTCGCGGAACTCACCCAGCATCACCGAGGTGATCATCGACGAATTCTGTTTCTCCACACCGCGCATCATCATGCACATGTGCTTGGCTTCGATCACCACGGCCACGCCCAGCGCGCCGGTCACTTGCATCACGGCATCGGCGATCTGGCGGCTGAGGTTTTCCTGGATCTGCAGGCGGCGCGCATACATGTCGACAATCCGTGCGACCTTTGACAGGCCCAGTACTTTGCCGCTCGGGATATACGCGACGTGGGCCTTGCCGATAAACGGCAGCAGATGGTGTTCGCACAGCGAGTACAACTCGATGTCCTTGACCAGCACCATTTCGCTGTTGTCGGAGCTGAACAAGGCACCGTTGGTGACTTCTTCCAGTGTCTGTTCATAGCCGCGGCAAAGGTACTGCATCGCCTTGGCGGCACGCTTTGGCGTGTCGAGCAGGCCCTCGCGGGTAACGTCCTCGCCGAGTTGGCCGAGGATCGCGGTGTAATTCTGTTCCAGGGACATGAAACTACCTGTGGGATTTTCGCAAAGCGCAAGGGTACGGTGGCCGACACATCGCTGCAAGCCTGACGATGGCACTTATTACTCGTCGCGCCCTTCCATCATGGTGCGCTTGAGCATCACGTACACCGCTCCCGCGCCACCATGGCGGGCCTGGCAAGAGGTAAAGCCGAGCACCTGGGCATGCTGGCGCAGCCAGGTGTTGACGTGGCTCTTGATCATCGGCCGCTTGCCGTCCAGGCGCACGGCCTTGCCGTGGGTGACGCGCACGCAGCGGATTTCGAACTTGGTGGCTTCGGCGAGGAATGCCCAGAGGGTTTCCCGGGCTTTTTCCACATTCATACCGTGCAGGTCGAGGCTGCCTTCGAACGGAATCTGGCCAACCTTGAGCTTGCGCATCTGGCTTTCCTGCACGCCGTCGCGGGCCCACATCAACTCGTCTTCGGGGCCGACGTCGATGACGAACTGGTCCGACAGGCCGTCCACGGTGGTGGCATCGGTGCGCACGGTCGCGGCCTGGCGCAGCTTGGCGATCTGCGCCCGATCAGTCTTGGGTTTGCCGGTCTCGGCGCGGTCGTGCTTGATCGGCTTGACGCCGCGCAGCTCGTTTTTGAACAGGGAAAAATCGTCGTCTTGCATGTCAGCCTCCGCGAGGGGCGGGCAGTTTACCTAAATCGCGGCGGCCGGGGCGTAGGAAACGCTATCCAAACGCCATCAGTCGTGTTTTTTCATCAAGTGCGAGGCGATGTTCAGCTCCAATGGCTGGTGCATCCGGCGCCGGCTACGGCGCCACAACCACACGCCGAACCACAGCACCAACAGGCCGATCACCAACAGAATCGCCGAGCCGCCGGGGCTGGTATTCAGTTCGCCCAGCGCCGGGGAATGTCCCGACAAACCAGCGCCGCCGGCGACCGCCAGCAGCACACCTATTATCGCCAGCAGCGCGGCAATGCCGGTTGCCAGGCGCAGACGCCAGTTGCTCCGGCCCTTGGGGCGCAAGCGACGAGCATCAAAACCATCGGATATCTTCATTCCGACCTTTCCTCCAGGGTATCGGCCCTTCGACCGGAAGATACACAGGTTGTTCCGGTGCCAGAGGTAATTGCAGCAAATGACAGGCATTTGCAGATGAGCGGGGCCTCGAATCGGCCGCGCCGCTCATCCCAGGGCAATCAGATCAGGTCTTTGGTCAAGGCGAGGGTAGCGAAGTTGTCGGCCATGATGGCCATTTCGGTTTGTTGCACGTGCTCGGCACTCAGGACGCCGCCCTTGTACGGCAGGTCGCGGGTGGCGCAGGCGTCTTCCACCAGGGTGCAACGAAAGCCCAGGTTCTTGGCGGCGCGCACGGTGGTGCTGACGCTGGAGTGGCTCATGAAACCGCAGACGATCAGGTCCAGAGGACCGAGGTCCTGCAGGTGTTTTTCCAGGCCGGTGCCGTGGAACGCGCTGGGCAGCAGTTTACCGATGATGGTTTCGTCGCCCATAGGCTCCAGGCCGGGAATGAACTCGCCGCGCTCGCCTTGCGGGTCAAACAGGCCGCCCACGGTGCCCAGGTGGCGCACATGCACAATCGGGCGACCGGCGTTGCGCGCCGCGGCGACCAGTTGCTTGATATTGCCGACCGCCGCGTCCATGCCCGTGAGGGCGAGTGGACCGCTGAGGTATTCCTTCTGCGCATCGATGATCACGAGGGTCGCATGGCTGAGATTGGCCGCCGCGTAACCTCGACCGCTGATTTGAAACATCGTCTTTGGAACGGACATTCTGGGGGCTCCTGTGAGGGGGGCTTTTGCGCCATTGTCCACTGGCTGAGCGGTTCTGTGAATCGCTACCATCGTAAGCTACGCCGTTGCTGGCGTGCAGCCATGTCAAGAGGTGCGCTTGTTTGACGCGATGATGGCAAATTGGATGAAATCCGACATACGGCTGAGGCTTTTCGTACATCGTCGCTACAGACGAAGGCTGTTAGAATCGCCAGTCGTTTTTTCCAGGAGTCTGCCCCCGTGATCACTTCCCGCCTGCGCACCTTGCGCGACCATATCCGTTGGGCTGTCAGCCGTTTCCATGGGGAAGAGCTGTTTTTCGGGCATGGTACCGACAATGCCTGGGACGACGCCCGGCAATTGGTGCTCGGCGCCTTGCATCTGCCCTGGGAAATCGCCGACGGCTACCTCGATTGCAACCTGGAAGAAGAGGAAGTTGCCCACCTGCAACGGCTGCTCCACCGTCGCATCCATGAGCGGGTGCCGACAGCCTACCTGATTGGCGAAGCCTGGTTCTGCGGCATGTCGTTTATCGTTGACGAGCGCGTGCTGATCCCGCGCTCACCGATCAGCGAACTGATCGAAAACCGCTTCGAACCCTGGCTGGACCAGCCGCCGGCACGCATTCTCGACCTGTGTACCGGCTCTGGTTGCATCGGCATCGCCTGTGCCTACGAGTTCCAGGACGCCGAAGTGGTGTTGGGGGACGTGTCGTTTGAAGCGTTGGAAGTGGCCAACCAGAACATTGAGCGCCATGGCGCCGACGAGCGTGTGTATACCGTGCAGGGCGATGGCTTTGATGGTTTGCCAGGCCAGCGCTTCGATTTGATCGTGTCCAACCCACCGTATGTGGACGCCGAAGACTTTGCCGACATGCCGGACGAGTACCAGCACGAACCGGAACTGGGCCTGGCCTGCGGCGACGATGGCTTGAACCTAGTACGGCGGATGCTGGCCGAAGCGGCGGACCACCTGACCGAGAAGGGCTTGTTGATCGTCGAAGTGGGCAACAGCCAGGTGCATGTCGAGGCGCTGTACCCGGAAGTGGACTTCGCCTGGCTGGAGTTCCAGCGCGGTGGGCACGGGGTGTTCATGCTCACGGCGGAGCAGTGCCGCAACCATCAGGCGGTATTTGCCGCCAGGGTTTAACCGACCTCGCTGATAACGGTGGAAGGGGGCTTGCCCCCGATGAGGGCGTGTCAGTCACTGAATGCATTGACTGATGCACCGCTATCGGGAGCAAGCCCCTCCCACATCACCGGTGGGTGGCAATCCAGATCAACAACCCGGCCTGAAACACGGTAAACGCCACCAAACAGGTGATGGTGAAGCGCAGCCCGCTGTCCTCACGCTTGAACTTGGTGACCTTTTCCTCTTCCTTGCGCAGCTTCACTTCCTGCTCTATCAGGTTCTGCTCGGCCTGTTGCAGCATTTGCGCGGCTTCAAGGATTTCAACGAACTGCACTTTCTCGGTGTTCCAGCTATCGAGCACGTCGCTGACCTTGCCGGGCTGCACGCTGCCCTTCAGATGCTGCACGTCGGCGTAGGCCACATCAAAACCCTGGATACGCAAAAAATGATCGCGGCGCAGGCGTGTAGCTTCGTTTAGGGCGTCCTTGTTGGACAGGTCCACACCGTCGACGCGGTAGTGCGACCACTTCTTCTTCGCCCACGCGGCACCTTGGGCGACCAGGAAGCGGCCGATGCCACGGTTGGCCGGTTCGATTTCGAGGCTATTGCCCGGGCCGAAATGCACACGGTGTTTATCGTGATCGACCCAGATGTCCAGGTGATTCTGCTCGCGGCGCACCCGTTGGCCCGGCAACTGGATGACCATACGCAGCAGGCTGTGATGGTGGTCATGGCGCTCGACATAGCCAAATTGCACAAACCGCAAAGGCCGTACCCCTGTGGCGCGGTCGATGGTCAGAGGCGCCAGACGCAGCATTTTGAAATGTTCGGCCTGCACGTCCGCCCACGGCAGGGGCGTCGCGTCGACGACCTCGGTGTCTTCCGCCGGGGTGTCGGCGGTAGGTTCTGGTGTTGCTTCGGTGTTAGTCATGCGGCGCGATCCTGTCCAAGCCCAGCCAGTCGACAGGCTTTTTGCTGTCGACGTTGGGCTTATCGGCCGTTTTTCCCAGTACTGGAGGCAATTAGTCGGTTAACGGGGTTGAAGTCCGTCGATAAAGCGCACCAGGCGGGTTCCCAGCTCGGCGGCGAGGGGTAATTGCGGGTCGTTGTACGACTCCAACTGTTGCTTCACCTCATTGGGCACGATGCGCATCACATGGTTCATGCCTTCGATCAACGTCAGTTCGGCATCGGGCTTGGCGTTCTTCAATTGCCGGGCATCGCCCACACCCACCTGGAAATCGTTGGTGCCCTGGATGATCAGTGCCGGCATGCGCAACTTGGCAAAGGCGGCCGAGGGATCGGCGCGAAACAGGCTGATCAGATACGGCTGCACGCTGGGTCGGAAAATGCCCAGCAGTGGGTCAGGCACATCGGCATCTACTTGGCCTGCCTTGAGGTGGTCGAGGATTTCATTGCTGCGCAACTGCAGGGCCGGGGGGAGATGACCGGCCAGTTGCTGGCGGATCACCTGATCGACCGGACGGGCGCTGCCGGACAGGGAAATCACCCCGGCCGGGTCGAGTTGCGGTGCCGCCAGCGCAGCCACCAGCGCGCCTTCGCTATGGCCCAGCACGATCAGCGGGCCCATGCGCTTGTCGGCTTTGAGCAGCTTGCCCCAGGCCACGGCGTCGGCCACGTAGGCGTCGAGGGTCAGGTTGCGTTCATCGGGGGTGGCGGCCAGGCTGGCCGCCACGCCGCGTTTGTCGTAGCGCACGCTGGCGATGTTATGCCGAGCCAGCACCCAGGCCAGGCGCTTGAGACTGTCGTTGCGCGCGCCGTCGGCACTGTTGCCGTTGCGGTCGGTCGGGCCGGAGCCGGCAATGATCAGCACCACCGGCACCGGTTTGTCGGACTGCGGCAGCAGCAGCGAGCCGAACAGCTCGCCGTTGCCGGTGTCGAGGCTGATGGGCCGTTGCAACACCACGGGGGACGCCGCATGGGCTACGGCAGTGAACAGGGAGAGGGTAAACAGCAAAACTCGAAACATCATCGCGCCATCATTCAGGAGGTGCCGGTTCGACCAACGTCTACCGGTAAGGTTTCGAGGATGAACTAGTCGGTTGGCCCGCGTATACTGGCGAGCTTGGTTATCACTGCTGAGTGATTACAACTGATTTCACGGAGCGCCCTGCATGTCCGGCAATACCTTCGGCAAGCTGTTCACTGTCACCACCGCGGGCGAAAGCCATGGCCCGGCGTTGGTCGCCATTGTCGACGGCTGCCCGCCCGGCCTCGAGCTGTCCCTGGAAGACCTGCAGCGTGACCTCGACCGCCGCAAGCCCGGCACCAGCCGCCACACCACGCAGCGCCAGGAACCCGATGAAGTCGAGATCCTCTCCGGCGTGTTCGAAGGTCGCACCACCGGCTGTGCCATCGGCCTGCTGATCCGCAACACCGACCAGAAGTCCAAGGACTACTCGGCGATCAAGGACCTGTTCCGCCCGGCCCACGCGGACTACACCTACCACCACAAATACGGCGAACGCGACTACCGTGGCGGCGGCCGTAGCTCGGCCCGCGAAACCGCGATGCGCGTGGCCGCCGGTGCCATCGCCAAGAAATACCTGGCGACCCAGGGCATCGTTATCCGTGGCTACATGAGCCAGCTGGGCCCGATCGAAATCCCGTTCAAGACCTGGGACAGCGTCGACGACAACGCCTTTTTCTGCCCGGACCCGGACAAAGTGCCTGAGCTGGAAGCCTATATGGACCAGTTGCGCCGCGACCAGGATTCCGTCGGGGCGAAAATCACCGTGGTCGCCGAGGGCGTGAAACCGGGCCTCGGCGAGCCGATCTTCGACCGCCTGGACGCTGAACTGGCCCACGCGCTGATGAGCATCAACGCCGTCAAAGGCGTTGAAATCGGCGCCGGGTTCGCCTGCGTGTCCCAGCGCGGCACCGAGCATCGCGATGAACTGACCCCGCAGGGCTTCCTCAGCAACAATGCGGGCGGCATCCTCGGCGGTATTTCCTCCGGTCAGCCGATCGTTGCGCACCTGGCGCTCAAGGCCACGTCGAGCATCACCACTCCGGGCCGTTCGATCGATGTATATGGCAACCCGGTGGACGTGATCACCAAGGGCCGCCACGATCCGTGCGTCGGCATCCGTGCCACGCCGATCGCCGAAGCGATGATGGCCATCGTGTTGATGGATCACCTGCTGCGCAACCGTGGGCAAAACGCCGATGTGCGCGTGAGTACCCCGGTGCTGGGCCAGCTGTGACGGTGTATGGCGAGCGAGTTTGCTCGCGTGGGGCCGCGAAGCGGCCCCTTGCATGACGCCAGCCCTCCCGTACTGGCGACTCTCCAGCTTCTACCTCTTCTACTTCGCCCTGCTGGGGGCGACGGCGCCATTCCTGGCGCTGTACTTCGATCACCTGGGGTTCTCCAGCGCGCGTATCGGCGAGCTGGTGGCCATCCCCATGCTGATGCGCTGCGTGGCGCCCAATCTGTGGGGCTGGCTGGGCGACTACACCGGCCGACGCCTGGCCATCGTGCGCGTTGGTGCGGTATGTACCCTGGTGAGTTTTGCGCTGATTTTCGTCAGCAAGACCTACGCCTGGCTGGCCCTGGTCATGGCCCTGCATGCGTTTTTCTGGCATGCGGTGCTGCCGCAGTTTGAAGTGATCACCCTGGCCCACCTGCACCAGCAGACCTCGCGCTATAGCCAGATCCGCCTGTGGGGCTCCATCGGGTTCATCCTCACGGTGGTGATCATGGGCCGCCTGTTCGACTGGCTGAGCCTGGATATTTACCCGGTGGTGGTCGTGGTGATCATGGCCGGCATCATCGCTGCCAGCCTGTGGGTGCCGAACGCGCAGCCCGCGAACCACGGCCCTCGCTTGGCCGGCGAAGGCTTCCTCAAGCAGTTGCGCAGCCCCGGCGTCCTGGCGTTTTATGCCTGCGTGGCGTTGATGCAAATGAGCCATGGGCCGTATTACACCTTTCTCACCCTGCACCTGGAACACTTGGGCTACAGCCGTGGTGTGATCGGCATGCTGTGGGCCCTCGGGGTGGTGGCGGAAGTGTTGATGTTCCTGGGCATGAGCCGCATCCTCACGCGCTTTTCGCTGCGCCGGGTGTTAATGGCGAGTTTCCTGTTGGCGGCGCTGCGCTGGTTGTTGTTGGGCGCGTTCGCTGAGTTTTTCTGGGTGCTGCTGTTGGCGCAGGTGATGCACGCGGCCACCTTCGGCAGCTTTCATGCGGCGGCGATTGCCTTTGTGCAGCGCAGCTTCGGCGCCCGCCAGCAAGGTCAGGGCCAGGCGTTATACGCGGCCTTGGCCGGCACCGGCGGCGCGCTGGGTGCGTTGTATGCCGGTTACAGCTGGAACCTGTTGGGGCCGACCCTGACCTTCAGTATCGCCAGCGTTGCGGCCCTGGCCGCCGCCCTTATCATCGGCTTTCGATTGCACGAGCAGAACCAAGGAACTGTCCTATGAGTTATGTAGCTGTTTACCACGTTGCCACACCGGACACCCCGAACAAAGTCCTGACCCACTTCGAGGATGTCGTGTCGACCCTGGCCGAGCATGGCGTGCGATTCGAGCGCTGGCAGCCCGGCATTATTGAAAAAGGCGCGAACGACGCCGCCATGATCGCGGCGTACCGGCCGCAGATCGACGCCCTCGGCTATGCCTGCGTCGACGTGCTGCGTGTCCCCGGCGATCCTGCGCAGAAGGCGGCATTGCGCGATCAGTTCCTCGCCGAGCGCCGTTGCAGCGAAGATGACGTGCGCTTTTTCATCGCCGGCCAAGGCCTGTTTGCCTTGCACATTGGCGACTATGTGTACGGCGTGCGCTGTGAGAAAAATGACCTGCTGGTGATCCCGGCCGGCATGCCTCATTGGTTCGATATGGGCGAGAACCCACATTTTGTGATGTTGCGCCTGTCCCATACGGCAAGCGGCGGGGTGCCTGAGTTCAGCGGGGACGATATCGCTGCCGGTTTTCCGGGGATGGATGACTAGTCTTAATCGACTTGAATGTTCAACCCCGGCAAGTTGGATTTTGTTGTGGGAAGTGGCTTATTTATCTGTAAGGCCTGGCTGTTTATCACCGGCCTTACGCTCTAACGCTCTGCATTATGTAACTCTCCCCGGTCTCAATGTTTATATCGCCTGTCAATAGGAGGAATCCGAAAGGCGATAAGCATCAGCCAATAAGAAGGAGAGAAAGCGATGAGTGATCCAGAAGCGTCAGGCGCGCCGTTGAGCGTGCCCACCGATGTCAGAAAACGCTTGGCCCTGTCCGGCAAGCCCCTGACCCCGACCGAATTGGAGATCTTGCGCTGGGCCTCCGAAGGCAAGACGATCTGGGAAATCAGCCGGATTCGTGAAACGTCCCAAGCCGCGGTGAAATTCCACCTACGTAACATCTACGGCAAGTTACACGTCAACAATCGTGTACAAGCGATGAATGAAGCGGCCCGCCTGGGCCTGTGTTGAGTTCATAAAAAAGGGCCGCGACGCTGAATGGCGTCGCGGCCCTTTTTTATGTGTGGCTTATGCCGAGTGGTAAGTCGGCAGGGCAAAGCGGTTCTGGCTTTGCAGCATCGAAATTTGCGGCAGGTCGCTGGCTTGTTCGGCCAGGTCGCGGCGAATGGCGCTGATTACCCAGGTGAGTTGATCGGCCGTGTGCAATTGCTGGTAGGAGATCGAACGCTTGACCTGCTTACCTTCGCTGTTGCGCAGGGTCAGCAGGATACCGCCGTCCGGGCGTGGCTGAGTGGTGACGTCGTATTGGGAGAATACTGAGGCGAATTTATCTTGGATCAGGCTCATGTCTATCAGCTCCGTTGGCTCAAGTTGGCAAGCATGGAGTGATAGGTGCAGTGATTGTGCCATCTTACAACTTTGTAATAAGTCTTTTAAAATCAATGAGTTGTGAAAAATATGGATTTTTGATTTCGTGCAATTTGCATGAGTGGCCATCATGCATCCTGCATTTTGCGCTATTCGATCCGGCCAGGCGGATGCATCGTTACTCATAAGGACTGTGGATGTGTCGCTAAATTCCCTGTTTGTCGGTTGCCTGTTGCCGGCCTGGGATACAAAACATTTCAAATCCCGCGTGTACAGCCGAAGAACGGCTGGCGTATTTTCCCGTGAGCATTTGGCTTGCTGCCTACAAAAGTGCCGGAGCTTCTGGCCTCCACGAAGAATAAGAAAAAGGACGTTCCTCTATGAACCCTCCGCAAAACGACATGATTACCTGGCGCATGCTGCTGCGTAAGGTGCCCGCCATCGTCCGGGCCTTGCCTCGGGTGGTCCGCGGCATGCGTGCCGCCAATGTCACCGACCCCGCGCAGCCCTGTGGCCTGGGCTGGCATTTCGAGCAAGCAGCCTTGCGCAACCCTGACGGTGCTGCGTTGTTGTATGGCGACAGCGTGCTTAGTTACCGCGACGCCAATCAGCGTGCGAACCGCATCGCCCACCACTTGCACAGCCAGGGCATCCGCAAGGGCGATGTAGTGGCGTTGTTTATTGAAAATCGCCCAGAATTGCTGCTCAACGTGCTGGCCGTGGCCAAGCTGGGCGGCATCTGCGCCATGCTCAATACCGCGCAAACCCAGGCGGCGCTGGTTCACAGCCTGAATCTGGTCAACCCGGTGGCGATTGTGGTGGGGGCGGAATTGGTGGCGGCCTACACGGCGGTGCGCGAGCAAGTGGCGATCGAGACGGGCCGCACCTGGTTTGTCGCGGATCAGCACAGCAGCGCCGTGCCTGCTGGCTATGTCGACCTGATGGCCGCCAGCGCCGAGTGCGCGGCGGATAACCCGGCCAGCTCCCAGCAGATATTTTTCAACGACCCGTGCTTCTATATCTACACCTCCGGCACCACCGGCTTGCCCAAGGCCGGCATCATGAAACATGGCCGCTGGACCAAAACCGCCGTCAGCTTCGGCAGTATCGCCCTCGACATGGGCCCCGCCGACGTCCTGTATTGCACCTTGCCGCTGTACCACGCCACTGGCCTTTGCGTGTGCTGGGGCTCGGCGATTGTCGGCGCGTCGGGGTTCGCGATTCGCCGCAAATTCAGCGCCAGCCAGTTCTGGGACGATGTGCGCAAGTTCAACGCCACCACCCTCGGTTATGTCGGTGAGCTGTGCCGTTACCTGCTCGACCAACCCGCCAACGTCCAGGATCGTGACAACCGCGTGACCAAGATGGTCGGCAATGGCCTGCGGCCCGGCGTATGGGCGCAGTTCAAGCAACGCTTTGGCGTCGAGCATATCTGTGAGCTGTATGCCGCGAGTGACGGCAATATCGGCTTCACCAATGTGTTGAATTTCGACAACACCATCGGCTTCTGCCTGCAGCACTGGGCGCTGGTGGACTACGCCCACGACAGCGGTGAGCCACTGCGTGGCGCCGATGGTTTCATGCGCAAGGTGCAAACGGGCGGGCAGGGCCTGTTGCTGGCCAGGATCGATGAAAAGGCGCCGTTCGACGGCTACACCGACCCGGAAAAGAACCGCAAGGTGGTGCTGACCGACGTGTTCGAAAAGGGCGACCGTTACTTCAATACCGGCGATCTGCTGCGCAGCATCGGTTTTGGCCATGCGCAATTTGTCGATCGCCTGGGGGATACCTATCGCTGGAAAGGTGAAAACGTCTCCACCACCGAGGTTGAGAACATCCTGCTGCAACACCCGCAGATCGCCGAAGTGGTGGCCTACGGTGTCGAGATCGAAAACACCAATGGCCGCGCCGGCATGGTCGCCATCACCCCCAGCGAATCCCTGGCCGCCCTGGATATGCGCGAGTTGTTGCAATTCGCCCATGGCCAGTTGCCGCACTATGCGGTGCCGCTGTTCCTGCGGATCAAGATGAAGATGGAGACGACGGGCACGTTCAAGTACCAGAAAGTGCGGCTCAAGGAGGAAGCGTTCGACCCGGAAAAGGCGGGCAACGACCCGGTGTACGCCTGGTTGCCCGGTTCGGACAGTTACGTGCCTGTCACCGGCCAGTTGCTCGCGCAGATCCAGGGCGGTCACTTCCGCTATTGATTCTGCCTATGGCCGCTTTCGACAAAAAAACCATGACAGTGGGGAACTCCCTCGCGACACTGGGCGCCTACTCTTCAGTACCCCAAGCCTTACCAGACAAGGAGCCCCCACATGTCGGACCACGCCAAACAAATGACTGACGACGAAGCCGCCGAATTTGCCGAGCAGGTCTTCGACGTCGCGCGCAGAGGCGATGCCGCCCTGATGGCCGCGCTGCTGGCCAAGGGCTTGCCAGCCAACCTGCGAAACCACAATGGCGACACCTTGCTGATGCTGGCCGCTTATCACGGCCACGCCGACGCGGTAAAAGTGCTGCTGGAATTCAAGGCTGACCCGCAGATCGCCAATGACAAGCATCAACTGCCGATGGCCGGTGCGGCGTTCAAGGGCCATTTGCCCGTGGTCAAGGCGCTGATCGAAGGCGGCGCGCCGGTTGACGCTTCATCCTCGGACGGGCGCACCGCGTTGATGATGGCGGCGATGTTCAACCGCGTCGAAATGCTCGACTACCTGCTCAGCCAGGGCGCCAACCCCAAGGCGATCGACGCCCAGGGCGCCACGGCACTGGCAGCGGCACAGACCATGGGCGCGGTGGATACGGCGGCGCAGTTGCAGAAACTGGTGTAGGCTACGCGCCCTCAAAAACCCGCCCGCCACAGGACCCTTTCATGAAAAACGCCCTCGTCGAACTCATCCGTAAAATCAGCGCCGGCGTCATGGGCGACGACGAGGTGGCGCGCATCGCCGAGGAAGCGGCGCAGGCCTACGCCGACCCTGTGGCGTTTCTGGCGGCAAACCCGGACATCAACTACGACGATACGTTCTCGATTCCGTTGGGCGAGTGGGTAGTGGTCGGCAGCCTGCCGGACACCGTCCTGTTCCAGGCCGACACCTATGGCGACCTGTTTGCGCAGATCGTTGCATCGTTTGGTCCCGGCGTGGCGTTTAACCTCAAGCCCAAGCAACTGGCCAAGACCGAAGCCCTTACCGCGCTCAATCGCATCCAGATCCAGATGAGTGCGCTCAGCCCGGAAGACGGTGGTTATGTGTTGCTGAACCTCAGCCAGCCACTGGATGACGAGATCCAGGCCGTGCTGGTGTACGGCAACGACCTGCCGCGCGTGCTGGAACTGTGCGCCGAAGTTGGCATCAAGGGCGAGCCGTCCCTGGAAGCGCTGCGGGTCGCGGTCCACGTCTGAAATAAAACGGAACCGCAGCCAGGGCTGGCTATCCTACAAGGGCATGCCCTCACTTAGGAGCGACACCATGGGTTCCACTTTCAACGGTCTGGTCGGGTTGATCATCCTCGCGCTGGATATCTGGGCGATCATCAATGTGTTCAAAAGTGGCGCAAGCACCGGTGCCAAGGTGCTGTGGATTCTGTTGATCCTGCTGCTGCCGGTACTGGGCCTGATCATCTGGGCGATCGCCGGGCCACGGGGCAACATGCGCTTCTGAGCGCCAGCTTCACTCAAGCTGAAGCGGGCACGGAAAATGTGGGAGGGGGCTTGCCCCCGATAGCGGTGTATCAGTCCTTACAACAGTGGCTGAACCACCGCTATCGGGGGCAAGCCCTCTCCCACAATGGTTTCAGCGAATACCTTAATATTGTGTGTCGAAATATTCGCTGTACGAAATTTTCACATCTCATCCAAGACAATTCGCCGGCTTTATCTCCCGGCGACGGCTCTATCTCACGCGCCGTCAGCGGCGGGATTGCGGCACGCGTTCAGTAATTAATAGCGTTGCCGGCAGTGATCGGGCACCATTTGCGCCACCGCGTTTACCGCCTACCCCAGCCAGCCTGGGCGAGGGTCGGACGCCACTGCACTCTTTCGCAACTTAAACTTCCAATGGGTCCTGAAACGACATGGCAAACCCGGACGCCCTGAATCAGCAGCGAGCTTCTAATCGCCTGCTGCAACCGACCGTCAAATCCCATCTGGCATACACGCTGCTTTGCGCGCTGGTCATGATGGTGATGTTCTCCCTGCTGCGCCTGGCGCTGCTGGCGTACAACCGCGAGATGATCCTCGACACACCGGCCTCGACCTTCCTGGAAGCGTTCGCCAACGGCCTGCGCCTGGACATTCGCCTGGTGGTGTACTTGGTGATCCCCTTGCTGCTGGCATTGTTCAGCGTGAGGGCCATGGCCGCGCGGGGGTTCTTCCGTTTCTGGCTGACCCTGGCCTCCAGCATCGCGCTGTTCCTGGGCCTGATGGAGATGGACTTCTACCGCGAATTCCACCAGCGCCTCAACGGCCTGGTCTTCCAATACGTGAAGGAAGACCCGAAAACCGTGATGAGCATGCTCTGGTACGGTTTCCCGGTGGTGCGCTACCTGCTGGCCTGGGCCGTGGGCACGCTGATCCTGAGCATGGCCTTCAAGGGTGCCGACCGCGCGACGCGCCCACGCGGCCCGTTCAGCGGCGGCAGCATTGGCACCCGCCAAGTGGCGCCGTGGTATTCGCGGATCGCGGTGTTTGTGGTGTGCCTGCTGGTCGCCGTGGTCGCCGCCCGTGGCACCCTGCGCCAGGGCCCGCCGCTGCGTTGGGGTGACGTCTACACCACCGACTCGAACTTCGCCAACCAGTTGGGCCTCAATGGCACGTTGTCGCTGATCGCCGCAGCCAAGTCGCGCTTCTCCGAAGAACGCACCAACATCTGGAAGGCCACCCTCGAACAGTCGCTGGCCACCCAGACCGTGCGCGACATGCTGGTGCTGCCGCAAGAGAAGCTGGTGGATACCGACACCGCCGCCGTGCGCCGTGATTTCACGCCACCGGCCGAGAAAACCCTGCCGATCAAAAACGTCGTGGTCATCCTATTGGAGAGCTTCGCCGGTCACTCGGTGGGCGCCCTGGGGCGTCCGGGCAATATCACGCCGTACTTCGACAAACTGTCCAAGGAAGGCCTGCTGTTCGACCGCTTCTTCTCCAACGGCACTCACACCCACCAGGGTATGTTTGCCACCATGGCGTGCTTCCCGAACCTGCCGGGTTTCGAATACCTGATGCAGACCCCGGAAGGCAGCCACAAGCTGTCGGGCCTGCCGCAGCTGCTCAGTGCGCGCAAGTTTGACGATGTGTATGTCTACAACGGCGATTTCGCCTGGGACAACCAGTCGGGTTTCTTCAGCAACCAGGGCATGACCAACTTCATCGGCCGCAACGACTTTGTCGACCCGGTGTTCTCCGATCCGACGTGGGGCGTGTCCGACCAGGACATGTTCAACCGTGGCCTGGAAGAACTGAAAGCGCGTGAAGGCGGCAAACCGTTCTACGCCTTGCTGCAAACCCTGTCCAACCACACGCCGTATGCCTTGCCGACCCCGTTGCCGGTGGAGAAAGTCACCGACCGTGGCACCCTCAACGAGCATTTGACGGCGATGCGCTATTCCGACTGGGCCCTGGGCCAGTTCTTTGAAAAAGCCCGCAAGGAGCCGTACTTCAAGGAAACCCTGTTTGTGATCGTGGGCGACCACGGTTTCGGTAACGAGCAGCAGATCACCGAGATGGACCTGGGCCGCTTCAACGTGCCAATGCTGATGATTGCACCGGGCATGCAAGAGAAGTTCGGCGAGCGTGACCACACCGTGGGTACCCAGATCGACATCGTACCGACCATCATGGGCCGTCTCGGTGGCGACACCCTGCACCAGTGCTGGGGCCGTGACCTGCTCAACCTGCCGGAAGGCGACAAGGGCTTCGGCGTGATCAAACCTTCGGGCAGCGATCAGACCGTGGCGTTGGTCACCGGCGACCGCGTGCTGGTATTGCCTAAGGAAATGCCAGCGAAATTGTGGCAATACGAACTGGGCGCCGAGCCGACCGGTAAAGTGATTGCTGAATCGCCGGACGAGGCTGGGCTGAAACAGAAGCTCGAATCGTTCCTGCAGACCGCGACCAAAAGTTTGCTGGATAACACCGCCGGTGTTGTCGACGGTAAGCCGGACTAATAGCCCGGCAATAAAAAAGAGGCCTTCATGAAGGCCTCTTTTTTTTGCCCGGCGTTTATATCTTGCCGAGTAACAACAGAATCAGCAGCACCACCAGGACGGCGCCGAGAATACCCGACGGCCCATAACCCCAGCTACGGGAGTGCGGGAACACCGGCAAACCGCCGACCAGCAGGAGAATTAGGATGATGATTAAAATGAGGCTCATAGTTGTATTTCCTTATAGGCCTTGTGCAAGGACTGGTTGTTTAACATTAGGCCCGCCGGTTTAATTGCGGACGCCTTAACAACTCCGACTGTGCCGCTTGACAGAAAATTCCCTATTTTTTAAAGCATTTTGGAAAGTCGCTTATTTCTTTTAACGCGTCATTGAGCGCCTGCGCTTAGTTTAAAAATATTGAACTTAGGGCGTAGCGCAGTATCCGACCCGTCCCGCGGTTTGCTCAGGGCATTCATCAATTGGATGGTGCGTGGGTGTAGGAAAAACCTTCGCTACACTGCCGATCACTTCTTCCGTGAACCACAAGGCTATTTTCCTATGCAAAATCGCATGATGATCACCGGCGCCGGGTCCGGACTGGGTCGCGAAATCGCGCTGCGTTGGGCCCGCGAGGGTTGGCAGTTGGCCTTGTCGGATGTCAGCGAGCCAGGCTTGCAAGAGACCCTCAAGCGAGTGCGCGAGGCGGGCGGCGATGGGTTTATCCAGCGTTGCGATGTGCGCGACTACAGCCAGCTCACCGCCTTTGCCCAGGCCTGCGAGGTCAAGCTGGGCGGGATCGATGTGATCGTCAACAATGCTGGCGTGGCCTCTGGCGGGTTCTTCGCCGAACTGTCCCTGGAAGACTGGGACTGGCAGATCGCAATCAACCTGATGGGCGTGGTCAAGGGCTGCAAGGCGTTCCTGCCGCTGCTGGAAAAGAGCAAAGGCCGCATCATCAACATCGCCTCAATGGCGGCGCTGATGCAAGGGCCGGCCATGAGCAACTACAACGTGGCCAAGGCGGGTGTGGTGGCGTTGTCGGAGAGTTTGCTGGTGGAGCTCAAGCAGCAGGAAGTCGGGGTTCACGTGGTGTGCCCGTCGTTCTTCCAGACCAACTTGTTGGACTCATTCCGTGGGCCGACCCCGGCGATGAAGGCGCAGGTGGGCAAGTTGCTGGAAAGCTCGCCGATTTCGGCGGCCGATATCGCGGATTACATTTATCAGCGGGTGGCCGAGGGTGAGTTCATGATCCTGCCCCACGAGCAAGGGCGGATGGCCTGGGCGTTGAAGCAGAAGAACCCGCAGTTGCTGTATGACGAGATGACCGTGATGGCCGACAAGATGCGCGCCAAAGCCCAGGCGATTAAGGGCTGATCGGTTTCTTGACTGGGCTCAGCGCAAAAAAATCATGTGGTCTGTCAGGCAAATTACCTACTGCTGTAGGTGATGCCTGATTCGACCGCAAGTCATTGCTGAGCATCACCCAGGCGCGCAAGGTCGGGGTCCTGTCACTCGAAAAGGACAACCGCCATGCTGGTCTTAAGCCGTGCCGTAGGCGAAATCATTTCCATCGGCGATGACATCGCCTTGCACATTCTCGAACTCAACGGTTCCCAGGTGAAATTCGGGGTCGAAGCCCCGGCCGGGGTGCAGGTCCATCGCGCCGAGGTGTACCAGAAGATCGTCGAACGCCAGGGCACCGCCACTCATCCGGTGCGGGTGCCCAATCCCTGAACTGCCCTTTCAGTCGAACAGATGCTTGGGCACGTCGTGTTTGAGCATCAACTGGCATTGCTCGCTGTCGGGGTCGAATACGATCAATGCCTGGCCCTTGGTCAGTGCCTGGCGTACGCGCAGTACGCGGGTTTCCAGGGGCGTGTCGTCGCCATTGTCGGTGCCGTCGCGGGTCACGAAGTCTTCGATGAGGCGGGTCAGGGTGTCGACTTCAAGTGCGTCGTAGGGAATCAGCATACAAGCCTCTGGGGTTAAGTCCCGGCGATGCTACTGCGCCGGGACCGTTGTTGCCAGTGTCAGGACTTCTGGCCGACCAGGCTGTCCACCGACGGCACGCGGGTGTCGCTTTCCATCTGGGTCTCGTGCTCGAGCTGATGACTGAACCGGTCCAGTGAACCTTGCGCCGGTTGCGCGTCGCTGGCGAACACTGGCGGGCTGAGAATGTAAGCCGTCAACAAACGGCTCAGCGCCGCGAGGCTGTCGATGTGGGTGCGTTCGTAGCCGTGGGTCGCATCGCAACCAAACGCCAGCAAGGCGGTGCGAATGTCGTGGCCGGCGGTGACCGCCGAGTGCGCATCACTGAAGTAATAACGAAACAGGTCGCGGCGTACCGGCAGTTCGTTATCTGTCGCCAGGCGCAGCAGGTGACGCGACAGGTGATAGTCATACGGCCCGCCGGAATCCTGCATCGCCACGCTGACGGCATGCTCGCTGGAATGCTGGCCGGGGGCGACCGGGGCGATGTCGATGCCGACAAACTCACTCACGTCCCAGGGCAGCGCGGCCGCCGCGCCACTGCCGGTTTCCTCGGTGATGGTGAACAGCGGGTGGCAGTCGATCAGCAAGGGTTCGCCGCTGTCGATGATCGCCTTGAGGGCGGCGAGCAGGGCGGCGACGCCGGCCTTGTCATCGAGGTGACGCGCGCTGATATGCCCGCTCTCGGTGAACTCGGGCAGCGGGTCGAACGCCACATAGTCACCGATGCCGATCCCCAGGGAATCGCAATCGGCGCGGGTGGCGCAGTACGCGTCCAGACGCAGTTCGACATGGTCCCAACTCACCGGCATTTCATCCACGGCGGTGTTGAACGCATGCCCGGAGGCCATCAGCGGTAACACGCTGCCACGGATCACGCCGTTGTCGGTGAACAGGCTGACGCGGCTGCCTTCGGCAAAGCGGCTCGACCAACAGCCGACCGGGGCGAGCGTCAGGCGGCCGTTGTCTTTGATCGCCCGCACGGCGGCGCCGATGGTGTCCAAGTGCGCGGATACCGCGCGGTCGGGGCTGTTTTTCTGGCCCTTGAGGGTGGCGCGGATGGTGCCACGGCGGGTCATTTCAAAGGGGATGCCGAGTTCTTCCAGGCGCTCGGCGACATAGCGCACGATGGTGTCGGTAAAGCCGGTCGGGCTGGGAATGGCGAGCATTTCCAGCAGCACTTTTTGCAGGTAGTTGAGATCCGGTTCGGGGAGGGTTCGGGTCATGGAAACTCCTGATGGGGTGAGGGCATCGATGGTTTCGATGAGGGGTTAGCGGCGGTGGCGGGGCGGGCTTCAGCGCGGGCGAGTCCGCTCCTACATGTGGAATGCGGTCACCTGTGGGAGCGGGTTTGCCCGCGATAGCGCCGCTCCAGGCAATACATCTTTCAAGCGCTCGGCTGACTGTGCGGAAACAACAAATCCACAAACCGCTCCGCCGCAGGCTGCGGTTCATGATTGGCCAGCCCGGCCCGTTCGTTGGCTTCGATAAACACGTACTCCGGTTGATCGGCCGCCGGCACCATCAGGTCGAGGCCGACCATCGGGATGTCGAGGGCCCGCGCGGCGCGCACGGCGGCGTCGACCAGCGTCGGATGGAGGATCCCGGTGACGTCTTCCAGGCAGCCGCCGGTGTGCAGGTTGGCGGTTCGGCGCACGGCCAACTGCACGCCACTGGGCAGGATGCTGGCGTAGTCATAACCGGCGGCGTGCAGGGTGCGCTCGGTTTCGGCGTCCAGGGGGATTTTGCTTTCGCCGTCGGTGGCGGCCTGGCGACGACGGCTTTGCGCCTCGATCAGGGCGCGGATCGAATGCTGGCCGTCACCGATCACTTCGGCCGGGCGGCGGATCGCTGCGGCGACCACCTCGAAGCCGATCACCAGGATGCGCAGGTCCAGGCCTTCGTGGAAACTTTCGAGCAAGACCCGGCTGTCGAACTGGCGCGCGGCTTCAATCGCTTGTTGCACCTCTTCGATGGTCTGCAGATCCACCGCCACGCCTTGGCCTTGTTCGCCATCGAGCGGTTTGACCACGATGCGCTGGTGTTCGTCGAGGAACTCCAGGTTGTCATCGGCGCTGCCTGCCCGTTGTTGCGCCGGCAGTTTCAACCCGGCGGCGTTGAGCACCTTGTGGGTCAGGCTTTTGTCCTGGCACAAGGTCATGCTGATGGCGCTGGTCAGGTCGCTCAACGATTCACGGCAGCGCACGCGTCGGCCGCCATGGCTGAGGGTGAACAGGCCGGCGTCGGCGTCGTCCACGTGCACGTCGATGCCACGACGATGGGCTTCTTCGACGATGATCCGCGCGTAGGGGTTGAACCCCGCCTGCGGCCCAGGGCCGAGGAACAGCGGCTGGTTGATGCCGTTCTTGCGCTTGATCGCAAAGGTGGCCAGGGCGCGAAAGCCGAGCTTGGCGTACAGGCTCTTGGCCTGGCGGTTGTCGTGTAGCACCGACAGGTCCAGGTAGCTCAGGCCACGGCTCATGAAGTGTTCCACCAGATGGCGCACCAGCACTTCGCCGACGCCGGGGCGGGTGCAGTGCGGGTCGACCGCCAGGCACCACAGGCTGCAACCGTTTTCCGGGTCGTGGAAGGCTTTCTGGTGGTTGAGGCCCATCACGCTGCCGATCACCGCGCCGCTGTCTTCGTCCTCGGCCAGCCAATACACCGGGCCGCCCGCGTGGCGGGGCGTCAGGCGTGCGGCGTCGACCGGCAGCATGCCGCGTCCCTGGTAGAGCTGGTTGACCGCCTGCCAATCGGCCTCGGTCTGCACGCGGCGAATACGGAAGCCACGAAACACGCGGGTCGACGGACGATAGTCAGAGAACCACAAGCGCAAGGTGTCGGACGGGTCGAGGAACAGTTGCTGCGGATCGATCCCCAGGATCTGCTGGGGCGCGGCCACGTACAGCGCGATATCGCGCTCGCCGGCCTGCTCATTGAGCAACTCCTCGGCGAGGCTGGCCGGGTCGGGAAACGTGTGGCCGATCAACAACCGGCCCCAGCCGCAATGCACCGCGATCGGCTCGGCGGCCAGTGGGCTGCCGTCTTCGGCCAGGCGCGCTTGCAGGCGCTCGTAGGTCGGCGCCTGGCCCTTGAGCAAGCGTTGGCTGTAAGCCGCTGCGAGAGGTTTCATCGATCAGATTCCTTGTTCGCTGAGCCACAGGTTCAGCGCCGCCAGTTGCCACAGTTTGGAGCCGCGCAGCGGGGTGAGTTGACCGTGTGGGTCGGTGAGCAAGCGGTCGAGCATGGCAGGATTGAACAGGCCGCGGTCCTGGCTCGGGTCCAGCAGCAAATCGCGCACCCAGTTCAAGGTGTCGCCCTGCAAATGCTTGAGGCCGGGCACCGGGAAGTAACCCTTCTTGCGGTCGATGACTTCACTCGGGATGACCCGGCGCGCCGCTTCCTTGAGGACCTGCTTGCCGCCGTCGGGCAATTTGAATTTGCCCGGTACGCGGGCCGACAGTTCCACCAGGCGGTAGTCGAGAAACGGTGTGCGCGCCTCCAGGCCCCAGGCCATGGTCATGTTGTCGACGCGTTTGACCGGGTCGTCCACCAGCATCACCGTGCTGTCCAGGCGCAGGGCCTTGTCCACGGCGGCGTCCGCGCCCGGCATCGCGAAATGCTCGCGCACGAAGTCGCCGGCGGCGTCGTTGGCGGTCAGCCATTTCGGCGTGACGGTGGCCGCGTAGTCGTCGTAGCTGCGGTCGAAAAACGCCTCGCGGTACGCCGCATACGGATCGCTGGCGCCGTCCACGTGCGGGTACCAGTGGTAACCGGCGAACAGCTCGTCGGCGCCCTGGCCGCTTTGCACCACTTTGCAGTGCTTGGCCACTTCCCGTGACAGCAGGTAAAAGGCGATGCAGTCGTGGCTGACCATCGGCTCGCTCATGGCGCGGAACGCCGCTGGCAGTTGCTCGATGATCTCGCGCTCGGCGATGCGCAGTTGGTGGTGACGGGTGCCGTAGTGCTTGGCGATCAGGTCCGAGTATTGGAACTCGTCGCCGCGTTCACCGCCGGCGTCTTCAAAGCCGATGGAGAAGGTCGACAGGTCCTGCACGCCGACGTCACGCAGCAGGCCGACGAGCAGGCTCGAATCGACGCCGCCGGACAGCAGCACGCCCACATCCACGGCGGCGCGTTGGCGGATGGCCACGGCTTCGCGGGTGCTGTCGAGTACGCGGTCGGTCCAGTCTTCGAGGGTCAGGTGCTGCTCATCCTCACGCGGGCCGTAGGGCAGGGTCCACCAGGTTTTCTGCTCGATGTTGCCGTTGGCGTCGATACGCATCCAACTGGCCGGCGGCAGTTTCTCGATGCCGGCCAGCAGCGTGCGCGGCGCGGGCACCACGGCGTGGAAGTTCAGGTAATGGTTGAGCGCCACCGGATCGAGGAGCGGGTTGATATCGCCGCCCTTGAGCAGCGCCGGCAACGTCGAGGCAAAGCGCAGGCGCTGGCCGGTGCGCGACAGGTACAGCGGCTTCACGCCCAGACGGTCACGTGCAATAAACAGACGCTGGGCATCGCGCTCCCAGATGGCAAACGCAAACATGCCGTTGAGCTTGGGCAGCAGGGCTTCGCCCCACGCGTGGTAGCCCTTGAGCAGCACCTCGGTGTCGCCGCCGGAATAGAAGGCGTAGCCCAAGGCTTCCAGCTCCTGGCGCAGTTCCGGGAAGTTATAGATCGCGCCGTTGAAGGCCAGGGACAAACCCAACTGCGCGTCGACCATCGGTTGGGCAGAACCGTCCGACAGGTCCATGATTTTCAGGCGCCGATGGCCCAGGGCAATCGGCCCTTGGGCATGGAAGCCCCAGGCGTCGGGGCCGCGTGGGGCCAAGTGATGGGTGATGCGCTCAATCGCAGCCAGGTCGGCAGGTTGGGCATCGAAACGTAGTTCTCCAGCTAATCCGCACATAAATTCCTTACCGGTTTTTCCGTTGGGGAGGTTCAACACTCAATACGCCCAAAGGGCGCGTACCCAGAAACTGACACGGGCAAATCAACGGAGTTTTAGAACGATCTGTTATAAGGCAAAGAGCCTTGACTGCTCGGGCGCGACCCTGCGCCGCGCGTGGCGGCGGATTCGCGGGCGGTAAATAGGCCTGGTAAACATACAAATTTTGCGCGGTTTGGTGGGGCAACCGCCCCGGTTTTTGCGTCATTCGGCGCAGGCGTCGGGCTTATTGTTGAGCGTCATTACTCAATGCAATAAGGAAGGCTCCCGATGGCCGAATCACAGGATTCAGCTCAAACCCCCGCGCCGGTGACGCAAGAAGACATCACCGCCACACTGTTGGAGATCACCGCAGACCTGGACAAAGCCCAAGTGCTGCAAGAGAAGTTGCCCGCCTGGTGGATCGACGCCGATACCCAGACGCGCCAGGCCCTGCAAGATGCCCATGCAGATAGCCAGCACCCTCACGAACAAGCGGCGCGCCTGTTGGCGCGGGTCAAATCGCTCAAGGTTTTTTGCGCCGAACGGCTCCAGGCATTTTTGGCCAGCAAGGGGCACGCGTCCTTGGATATCGAGCACGACATGCTGGAGGTGCCCCGGCGTTCTTACAAAATGAAAGCCCCTATCGGCCCGGCGATTGAGGTGATCAAGACTGAGCGACATAGCCTGCTGCAGGCGGCCATGCAGAACTTCCCGCAGGCGCTTGCCGAGCCCGGGGGGATGCCGCAGGGATCGGTCATTCGTGTGGGCCAGACGGTCGTTCAAGGCCTCAGCGCCGAAACCTTCGTGGGCTACTGCCGGGAACTGGACCTCGGTGCCGCCTATCAACAGCATCTGCGGGAGGTGTTTAACCTGTCAGCCCCCGGCGACTCGGTGGCGGCGGAGCGCGGTTACAACCCGGCCGTCTCGACCCTGGGGCAAGCCAGGCGCATGGACATGCAGACCGATCTGCACATCGCTTACGCGAAAGGCGATATCAGCCAGTCGACCTACGCGGTAGTGCTGGCGCTGATCAAGGCGAATGCCCCCGCCGACCAGATGCAACATCTGCTGTTTCACGGTAAACCGCTGGTCTGGCAGGGGCTGAATATCGGCGGAAGCTGCTTGTGGGGCGTGATGGTATTGGCCCACGCGGCGACAGATGGTTTTTCCTCGGGCCCGCTGGTGCTGTACATGCCCAATGAGCCGCTAAGGCCCTGGTACGAGTACCCGTCGCTGGATGACTTCAAGCAGTACCTGACGCTCAAGCTCCAGGTGCCCGCGTATCGGCGCTTTTTTACCGGCTACCTGGACGAGTCGGAACGCTTCGGGTTTTTCCAGCGATTTGACCAGGGTAGAACCCTGGTGCGTCTGGAACCGGTGGCGGAGACGGGCAATCTGTCGAGCTTCTTTTTCAACGTCGGCACCGGCAAGCTGCTGCTCGACGCGCACGTACTGGCGGTGCCCACGGCGCAGGCAGATGAAGATGCCCGGCAGCAGCGCCTGCAGAGTTACCTGGACGCCGGCTTGACCGTGCTCAACGTCGCCGGTTTTGTGGTGCCGGTGGTGGGGGCCTTGATGACCGGGATTGGCATCGGCCAGTTGCTCGGCGAAGTGTTTGAGGGCATCGACGACTGGACTCATCGTGAAAAAGCCGAGGCGCTCGGGCATTTGCTCAACGTGGCTGAAAGCATGGCGGGTATGGCCCTGTTTGCGGCAGGTGCAAAGGTGTTTAGTGCGGCCAAGCGCCTGGTCACCCGGCCGGTGGATTTTTTTGACGGCATGGAGGCCGTCAAGCGGCCCGACGACAGCGCATGGTTATGGCCGCGTCGGCCCCGCGCCTATCGTCAGCCCCCGGACGTGATCGCCGGCACCGTGGCTAACGGCGCGGGCGTGTATCAGGTCAACGGGAAGTTCTACGTCAAGATCGAAGGCGGGGTGTATTCGATGGTCTTCGACACCCACGCCAAGCAGTGGCGAGCCACGCACCCGCTGCACAGCGAGGCCTATCGTCCGGTGCTTGAGCATAATTTGACGGGGGGCTGGCGGTTTGAGTGGGAGCGGCCCGAGGAATGGGAAAGCCCGTCATACATCATCAAACGCTTGCATCCCGCGCTTGGGGCGCTGAGCGATGAGCGCTTGAAGGAGATTGCGAGCATTACCGACCTGTCGTTGTCCGAGTTGCGTTACCGGGCTGTGGAGAACCTGCCATTACCGGAGCGCTTCAAGGAGGGGGTGGCGCGTTTCATACAAGAACAAAAAGTGCGTGACCTGACCTGGCAGCTTGAACACCAGGCGCAGTTGGATACCGGTACGGCACGCACCCAGATGTTCGCATTGCCGTATATGGCCGGTTGGCCCAGCGGGCGCTTCTTCGAGGTGCTGGACAATGAGGGCAACTTGCTTGAACGCTACCCGGATGTAGCACCCTTTGATTATGAGGACCTGAGCATCCACCTCACCAAGCAACAGTTGGAAAACGGCGAGGTGATGCCCACGCTGCTGTCCGCGTTGGACGCTGATGAAACCCAGGCATTGCTCGGTGGGGTGGTGGAAGCTGATGAGGCCGAGGAGACGTTGAAACGTCGCTTGCTCGCCTCGCTTCAGGTCACTCATCGGCAGGTGTATGAGCAGTTGTATCAGCACTCCGACGTGATCACCCACAGCGATCATGGCCTGCTCAAGTCGCACTATCCGCGCTTGCCCAATCGCATCGCCTGGGAGCTGCTGTCCAAGACTTCGAGCGTGGAACGCGGGCGTTTGCGTGAGGCCGGTCGGGTGCCGCTGGCGCTGGCGCAACAGACCCGGGAGGCGTTGCAACTGCTTGAGGAGGATCAGGCGCTCAGTGGTTTGTACTGGCCACGACAAGGCAGCGAAGCCACCCAGCGCCTGGTGGTCGGGCTGCTGGCACGAGTACCCGATTGGCCGCAGGCGATGTCGCTGCAAGTGCGCCGCGAAACGCTCACGGGTGAGCTGATTGCGCAAGGTGGGACGCCGGGCGCGGCGTTGCGGCGCACTGTCGTGACATCTGCCAAGGGCTGTCAGGCATTTGATGGGCACGGTAAGGCCTTGGGCACGCTCGCCACCGGCGAGGAGGGTTTTTACCAGGCCCTGACGGACACGTTGTCGGCCGATCAACTGGCCACGCTGAAGCTGAACGGCGGGCAGCGCGGCGCTTTCTTGCGGCATGATCTGCTGGCCAAGGCTGAAACGGAGCGCAAGACGCTGGCACGTTGCCTCTGGCCGGAGCGCCCGGTACCCAAACCAGCGCTGGCCTGTATTCAGGCGGTATTGGAAGACCCGCCGGCGCAACCGGCCGCACTGATGCGCAAGGCACGCAAGCTCTACCCCAAGCTGGATTCACGCCAACTCTCACGCTTGTTGCAGGAACTGGGCCCGGATCATGTGTCGCGCGCCAAGGCCGTCAAAGGGTTGGAAGGACAACTCAAGGTGCTGTTGTTGACGTTGAAGCGCTGGTCTGACGACAAGGCGGCGACGAAAGATATGTCTCGCTCTGCCAGGAAGGACTTTCGCTCGGCTCGCCAATCGGTCATGAAGGCCATTGAGCGCAGTTGGAAACGCAAAACACTGCTGCCCGATGAGAAGGGGCAGGTATTTGGCCTGAAGTTGGACGCCATGGCGACGGGCCCGTTGCCTCAGTTGCCTGCCGAAGTTGATTTCGCCCATGTCCGCGTGCTGTCGCTCAAGCACATGGCGCTCAACAATGACGTTACGCAGTTCCTTGGGCACTTCAAGGGGCTGCAGACGCTCGACCTGATGGGCAACAAGCTGACCGACCTGCCGCAGACGCTGGAGCAGATGCCCGGGTTGCAGCGCTTGTACCTGAGCGACAACCAACTGCAACTGACCGAAGCCTCCCGCACGACCCTGGCGGGCTTGACCGAACTGCGGCTACTGGACCTGAACCGCAACCCGCTGCTGAACGCGCCGACGATCAGTCGGATGCTGGATTTGCAAACACTGTTCCTCAATAGCTGCTCGCTCAGGGAGCTGCCTGTCGGTCTGCGAAGGCCGCCGTACCTGGAAACGGTGGACCTGCGTGGCAATCGAATCACGCAGTTGCCGCAATGGCTGGCCGATGTCCCGCGTGGGGTTGCACGCACGCTCAACCTTGGGGACAACCCGCTGGACGCCCCCAGCCGGCAACTATTGAGCAACTACCGAACCCGTGTCGGCGTGGGCATGGGTTTTCTGGAAGATGACATTGCCCGTATGACCGAGCAACGGGCGCAGGAGCTCTGGTTGAAGGACGTGGGCACGCTGTTTACCACCAAACAGTCCACCTGGACCGCGCTCAGGGCGGAACCTGGCTCCGATGGGCTGTTCAACCTACTGGCCGGGCTGGGGGGCACCGCTGATACCAAGAAGGTCCGCGAGGACATGAGTCGGCGTGTGTGGTGGGTGCTGGACTCGGCCGAAACCGATGCCGGCTTGCGCCAAGAAATCTTTGAGCGCGCCGCTACTCCGCTCAATTGTGATGATGCCGCGGCCGCGAGTTTCAGCAATCTAGAGGTGCTGACGCATATTCACGAGGCTTCAAGGTCGGTCGAGGGCGGTCAGTTGACCGCCGAACCGTTACTGCATTTCGGCCGGGGATTATTTCGGCTCGACCAACTTGAGCGTTATGCCCGGCGTCATAGCGAAGATCACCCCAGTGCTGACCCGCTGGAGGTGAGCCTGGCCTTTCGAAAAGGCTTGGCCGACAGGTTTCACCTGCCGGGCCAACCCAAACATATGCGTTTTGAGAGCTTGGCTGAGGTGACGTCCCAGCACTTGACGGAAGCCGCTGACGAGCTCCGCGCAGCCGAGAACTCAAGCGAGTTGTTGAATTATCTGGTTGAGTTGCCGTTGTGGACGGGCTATTTGAAGAAAGCTAACAGTGTGCCGCTCGACCGCTTGACCAAGCCGTTCGACGAACGAATGCAGGCGGTGTTTGATCAGGGCGAGACGTTGGGTGATGCCGACTACCGCGAGCAGATGAACGTGATTTTGCAGGCGCGGGCGCAGGTTGAGTCCACCGAGATCAGGCGCCAGACCGAAGAGGCACTCAAACCCGGTGCGCTGACCGCCTGCCCGCTGCCGTTGTTATAACCCGCCCGTGCCGCGGATCAATGCACGCAAGGCAAATCGATTCGGATGGCAGGCGTCGGCCACGCTTTTGGGCAGCGGCAAGGGTTCATCGTCCAGCCAGGCCGCCAACAATTCGGCGCACAGCGGCGCAGTCACTAGGCCGCGCGAGCCGTGGCCGCTGTTGATGTACACGCCGTCGAGCCACGGGCACGCGGCCTCGGGGACTTGGCGGGCATCCTTGCGCAGCGCGGCGTAGGCCTGGTCGAAGAGGGCGTGATCGGCCAGCGGCCCGACAATCGGCAGGTAGTCCGGGCTGGTGCAGCGGAACGCGGCGCGACCTTCGAGTTGATCGGCGGCGAGTGCGTCGGCGCCCAAGCGGTGGGCCAGGTCGACGGAGATTTCCCGCAGCATCTCCAGGTTGCCGACATGCTCGGCGACTGTCGGCGCCAGGTCGTCACGCTTGAAGTCGAAGCTGGCGCCCAGGGTGTGTTCGCCGAGGCGCGCCGGGGCCACATAGCCTTCGGCACAGACCACGGTGGCCAGCGCCTGGCTGTCTGGGGTTTGCGCCAGGCGGGTGATTTGCCCGCGAATGCGCTTGAGGGGCAGCTCGGCGCTGAACGGGAACCGCTTGATCTCGGCCGCGCCGGCCAGCACCACCACCGTGGCGCTGGCCAGTAGGGTGTCGCCGGCCAGGGCGTGCCATTGCCCGTCAACCCGTTGCAACTCAAGGGCCTCGTGATGCGTCAGTACGTTGATCAACGGGTGCCGGGCTTGCCATTCGCATAAGGCCGGCGGATGTACCCAGCCGCCCTCGGGGAAAAACAGCCCGCCGTGTTCCAGCGCCACACCGGCGCGCGCTTGGGCCTGGGCCTGGTCCAACGGGTGCAGCAGGCCTGGGGCAAACGCCGCAGCCAACTGGGCCTGGCGCTCGGCCTCCTTGGCGTTGAACGCCAGTTGCAGCACGCCGCAACCGTCCCAGTCGACACCTCGGTGCAGGTGTTCGAGCAGGCGCCGGGTGTGGCCGAACCCGCTCAAAATCAATTGCGAAAGGGCCGTGCCATGGGCCGACAACTTGAGGTACAGCACCCCTTGCGGGTTGCCCGAGGCTTCCTCGGCCAGGCGGGCATGGCGTTCCAGCAGGCTGACATTCCAGCCGCGTGCAGCGAGGCTGGCCGCCGTCGTGCAGCCGGCCAGGCCGCCGCCGATCACCAGAGCGCTGCGCTCACCGCGCAGCGGCACCGGGCGCGCGAACCACGGTTTGCTCACGGCTGGCAACGGCGTCTCGGCCGGCCAGCCGAGGAATTCGCCGCGCAGGATTTCCCATTTATGGCCGATGCCCGGTGTGCGCTTCATCTTGAACCCGGCGGCATTGATCAGGCGTCGCACCCACCCGGTGCTGGTGAAGGTGCTGATGGTCGATCCCGGGGCCGCCAGGCGTGCCAGTTCGGCAAACAGCTCGGCGGTCCACATATCCGGGTTTTTCGCCGGGGCGAAACCGTCGAGAAACCACGCGTCGATTTGCGCATCCAGCTGCGGCAACTGCTCCAGGGCGTCGCCGATCAGCAGGGTCAAGGTCACGCGGCCGTTATCCAGCAGCAGGCGCTGGAAGCCTGGGTGGATGGCGATGTACTGCGCCAGCAATTGCGCGGCGAACGGCTGCAGTTGCGGCCAGAGCAGCAGGGCGCGTTGCAGGTCGGCGTGGCTCAGCGGGTACTTTTCCACACTGACAAAATGCAGGCGAGCACCGGCCACCGCGTGTTGCTCGAACAGTTGCCAGGCGCAGAGAAAGTTCAGCCCGGTGCCAAACCCGGTTTCGCCGATCACTAGGCGCCCACCCGCCGGCAAGGCCGCAAACCGTGCCTGCAAACGGTTCTGTTCGAGGAACACATAGCGGGTTTCTTCAAGGCCCGACTGGTCGGAAAAGTACACATCGTCGAACACCCGCGAATGCGGGCGACCTTGGTCATCCCAGTCGAGCTGGGCGTGGGTTACAGGGTTCATGGGCGACTCGGCAAAGGCAAGGCGGCCATTCTAGCCGATCAACCGGCAATGAATTGATCCATGGCAAGCGAGGGTTGAATTTCCTGCCGCGTGTTGCTGCCCAATCCGCTAGTCTTGAGTCATCTTGAAACGGAGCTGCTCATGTTCGAATCCGCTGAAATCGGTCATGCCATCGACAAAGACACTTACGACGCCGAAGTGCCGGCCCTGCGCGAAGCCTTGCTCGAAGTGCAGTTCGAGCTGCAACAGCAGAAACGGTTCCCGGTGATCATCCTGATCAACGGCGTCGAAGGCGCCGGCAAGGGCGAGACGGTCAAGCTGCTCAACGAATGGATGGACCCGCGCTTGATCGAAGTGCGCACCTTCGACCAGCAGACCGACGAAGAGCTGGCGCGCCCGCCGGCCTGGCGTTACTGGCGGCAGTTGCCTGCGAAAGGCCGCATGGGAGTCTTCTTCGGCAACTGGTACAGCCAGATGCTGCAAAGCCGCGTGCAGGGCGAAATCAAGGACGCGCGGCTCGACCAGGCCATCGCCGGCGCTGAGCGCCTGGAGAAGATGTTCTGCGACGAAGGCGCGCTGATCTTCAAGTTCTGGTTTCACCTGTCCAAGAAACAGATGAAGGCGCGGCTCAAGGCCCTGGCCGACGACCCGCTGCACAGTTGGCGGATCAGCCCGCTGGACTGGCAGCAGTCCAAGACCTACGACAAGTTCGTCCACTTCGGCGAACGCATCCTGCGCCGTACCAGCCGCGACTACGCGCCTTGGTATGTGATCGAAGGGGTCGACAGCAATTACCGCAGTCTCACCGTGGGCAAGATTCTACTCGAAGGCCTGCAAAACGCCTTGAGGCAACCCAAGGGCAAAGTCAGCGGCATGAACCCGGCACCGTTGCCGGTGGCCGTGGATCAAGTGAGCCTGCTCAACAGTCTCGACATGACCTTGAGCCTGGAAAAAGACGATTACGAAGAGCAATTGATCACTGAACAGGCGCGTCTTTCCGGCCTGATGCGTGATAAACGCATGCGCAAGCACGCTCTGATCACGGTATTTGAAGGTAACGATGCGGCTGGCAAAGGTGGGGCGATCCGACGGGTAGCGGCGGCCCTCGATCCCCGCCAGTACCATATCATCCC
Source organism: Pseudomonas sp. D3 (assembly GCF_029320995.1). Taxonomy (NCBI): domain Bacteria; kingdom Pseudomonadati; phylum Pseudomonadota; class Gammaproteobacteria; order Pseudomonadales; family Pseudomonadaceae; genus Pseudomonas; species Pseudomonas sp. D3. The sequence goes on along the minus strand of NZ_CP119772.1, from coordinate 4,649,462 downwards.
GATCGCCGCGCCCACCGAAGACGAGCGCGCTCAGCCTTACCTGTGGCGCTTTTGGCGGCAGATTCCGGCGCGGGGCATGTTCTCCGTGTTTGACCGCTCCTGGTACGGTCGTGTGCTGGTGGAGCGCATCGAAGGTTTCTGCACCCCGGCGGACTGGATGCGCGCCTATGGCGAGATCAATGATTTCGAAGAGCAACTGCGCGACGCCGGGGTGATCGTGGTCAAGTTCTGGCTGGCCATCGACAAGGATACCCAACTGGAGCGCTTCCAGGCCCGCGAAGCGATCCCGTTCAAACGCTTCAAGATCACCGAAGACGACTGGCGTAACCGCGAGAAGTGGGATGAATACCGTGCCGCCGTGGGCGATATGGTCGACCGCACTAGCACCGAGGTCTCGCCGTGGACCCTGGTCGAAGCCAATGACAAGCGCTGGGCGCGGGTCAAGGTGCTGCGCACCATCAACCTGGCCTTGGAAGAGGCGTTTGCCCAGTCCGACAAGCACGACCAGAAAGGCAAGAAGAAGTAGGCCTATAGGCGGGGTGAATGATCGTCGCGGTTGGGCAGGCCTGGATCTATCCTCGATCCCTCTCCCAACAACGACAAGATCGAGGTAGCCCCATGCGTGAAGTAGTGATCGTCGACAGCGTGCGAACCGGCCTGGCCAAATCCTTTCGCGGCAAGTTCAACCAGACCCGGCCGGATGACATGGCGGCCCATTGCGTCAACGCGCTGCTCGTGCGCAATGGCATTGACCCGGCGACGGTGGAGGATTGCATCGTCGGCGCGGGCTCCAACGAGGGCGCGCAGGGCTACAACATCGGGCGCAACGTCGCGGTGCTGTCGCAACTGGGCACCGGTACGGCAGGGATGACCCTCAACCGTTTCTGTTCCTCGGGCTTGCAGGCGATTGCCATCGCGGCCAACCAGATCGCCTCGGGCTGCAGCGATATCATCGTCGCTGGCGGCGTCGAGTCCATCAGCCTGACCATGAAAAGCGTCAACACCGACAACCTGATCAACCCGCTGCTCAAAGAACAGGTGCCGGGCCTCTATTTTCCCATGGGCCAGACCGCCGAAATCGTCGCGCGCCGCTATCACGTCAGCCGCGAGGACCAGGACCGGTATGCCCTGCAAAGCCAGCAGCGCACTGCCCAGGCCCAGGCCGATGGTTTGTTCGACGATGAAATCGTGCCGATGGCGGTCAAGTACAGCGTCGAGGACAAAAATACCGGCGTTGTGCAGGTGCTCGACGGCGTAGTCGACCGCGACGACTGCAATCGCCCCGACACCACCCTGGCCAGTCTCCAGGGTTTGAAACCGGTGTTTGCCGAAGACGGTTCGGTGACGGCGGGTAACTCTTCGCAATTGTCCGACGGCGCCTCGATGACGCTGGTGATGAGCCTGGAAAAAGCCCTGGCACTGGGGCTCAAGCCCAAGGCGTTTTTCCGTGGTTTTACCGTGGCCGGCTGCGAGCCGGACGAGATGGGCATCGGCCCGGTGTTCTCGGTGCCCAAGTTGCTCAAGGCCAAGGGCTTGCAGGTGGCGGATATCGACCTGTGGGAGCTCAACGAAGCGTTTGCTTCCCAATGCCTGTATGCACGCGACCGCCTGGAAATCGACAATGCCAAATACAACGTTAACGGCGGCTCGATCTCCATTGGCCACCCGTTCGGCATGACGGGTTCGCGGCAAGTTGGGCATCTGGTGCGTGAGTTGCAGCGGCGTAATCTGCGCTATGGCGTCGTCACCATGTGCGTGGGCGGCGGCATGGGGGCGACCGGGCTGTTCGAAGCTGTGCGCTGAGTCCGCTGTGGGGGGCAGGCAAGCCTGCCCTCACATTTGAACGGCGGCGTATCCCAATTCGTGTCCTTGCCCCTAGAATGCCTGTTCCACTTCCTCTGGCTTCTGGGGCACGCATGCACATCTCTTCCGGGCGCTGGGTCTATGGCTTTTGCTTGACCCTGCTGACCGCGCTGCTCTGGGGCATTCTCCCGATCAAACTCAAGCAAGTGCTGCAAGTGATGGACCCGATTACCGTCACCTGGTTTCGCTTGACGGTCGCGGGCAGTTGCCTGTTTGTCTATCTCGCCGCCGTCAAGCGGTTGCCCAGTGTGCGCGCGCTCGGGCCGCGCGGCGGTTGGCTGGTCGCAATGGCCGTGTGCGGCCTGGTGGGCAACTACGTGCTGTACCTGGTAGGCCTGAAAGTGCTCAGCCCCGGCACGGCGCAACTGGTGGTGCAGATGGGGCCGATCTTCCTGATGGTCGCCAGCGTGTTTGTGTTTAAAGAACGCTTCAGCCTGGGCCAGGTGTTGGGCCTGGTGGCGCTGCTCATCGGCTTTGGCCTGTTCTTCAACCAGCGTCTGGTGGAGTTGCTGACGTCCCTGGGCACTTACACCGCCGGGGTGCTGACGGTCCTGCTCGCCACCACGATCTGGGTGTTCTACGCCCTGGGCCAGAAGCAATTGCTGACGGTGTGGAATTCGCTGCAGGTGATGATGGTGATCTATCTGTCGTGTGCTGTGTTGCTCACGCCTTGGGCGCATCCGCTGGAGGCCCTGCAACTGAGCCCGCTGCAAGGCTGGCTGCTGCTGGCGTGCTGCATGAACACGCTGGTGGCCTATGGGGCATTTGCCGAGGCCCTGGCTCATTGGGAAGCCTCGCGGGTGAGTGCGACCCTGGCGCTGACGCCGTTGGTGACGTTTGTGGCGGTGGCCTTGGCGGCGTGGTGGTGGCCGGGTTTTGTGCAGGCTGAAGAGATCAATGCGCTGGGCTATGCGGGGGCGCTGGTGGTGGTGTTGGGGTCGGCGACGGTGGCGTTGGCGCCGTCGTTGTTTGCGGGGCTCAAGGCGCGGCGGGCGCGGTTGGCGTCTTGATTGGCTGAGGTGTTTTATCGGGTGTATGCAGGTCTACGCTTGGGCGCTGGCTTGCTTGCGATGGCGACCTGACAGCCGATACAGATCCAACAGGTTCACCTCGTTCCAAATGTGGGAGCTGGCTTGCCTGTGATGGCGGCCTCTGGGCCGACCATGTTCTTTCGGTTGACCGGGTACATATCCGTTCCTGCGGTAATGGCTGCTATGGGTTCCGCCCTTACGGCGGCTCACTTTTGAAAAGCGCAAAAGTAAGCAAAACGCTCTTGCCCCACCACTCGGCACCTCGCCTAGGCTCGGTGTGCCCGAACGCAGGCTTGAATCCGTGGGCCGCCGTCATGGGCCATCCATGGCCCAGGACGGCTAACCCGGCGTCCTGCCGGGTTACCCACGGATTCAAACCTGCGTTCGGCCAGCGTGGTTTAACGGGGCGCCTAAGATCAAGATCAAAAGCAGATCAAGAGCAAGAACAAAGCAAAAGCACGTGCTGCGCTGCGCTTAGTGTCCGGCCTCCAGCATGTTTTCCGGGCGTACCCATTGGTCGAACTGTTCGTCGGTCAGGTAGCCCAGGTCCAGCGCGGCTTCTCTTAGGGTCAGGCCTTCGGCGTAAGCCTTTTTGGCGATCTGCGCGGCTTTGTCGTAGCCGATGTGCGGGTTGAGTGCGGTCACCAGCATCAGCCCGCGTTCCAGGTGCGCGGCCATTTGTTCGGCGTCGGGCTCGAGGCCTGCGATGCAGTGTTCCTGGAAGTTGTTGCAGCCGTCGGCCAGCAAGCGGATCGATTCCAGCAGGTTATGGATGATCACCGGTTTGTACACGTTCAACTGCAAATGCCCCTGGCTGGCGGCAATGCCGATGGTTACGTCGTTGCCCAGGACCTGGCAGGCGAGCATCGACAGCGCTTCGCACTGGGTCGGGTTGACCTTGCCGGGCATGATCGAGCTGCCCGGTTCGTTGGCCGGCAGTTTGACTTCTGCCAGCCCGGCGCGGGGGCCGGAGCCCAGCAAGCGCAGGTCGTTGGCGATTTTCATCAGGGCCACGGCCAGGGTTTTCAGGGCGCCGTGCAGGGTCACCAGCGGTTCGTGGCCGGAGAGGGCGGCGAATTTGTTGGGTGCGGTCACGAACGGCAGGCCCGACAAGGCCGCCAGTTCGGCGGCAATCGCCTCGCCAAAGCCGTGGGGCGAGTTGAGCCCGGTGCCGACGGCGGTGCCGCCCTGGGCCAGTTCGCACACCTGGGGCAGGGCGCTGCGGATCGCGCGTTCGGCGTAATCGAGTTGGGCGATAAACGCCGAGAGTTCCTGACCAAACGTGATCGGCGTGGCATCCATCATATGGGTGCGACCGGTCTTCACCAGCTTCATATGGCGTGCCGACAATTCCGCCAGCCCGCCGGACAGGTGCGTGATCGCGGGCAGCAGTTGCTGGTTGACTGCCTGCACCGCCGCGATGCTCATGGCGGTGGGGAAGCAGTCGTTGGAACTCTGTGAGCGGTTCACATGATCGTTCGGATGCACCGGGCTCTTGCCGCCGCGGGCCTTGCCCGACAGCTCGTTGGCGCGCCCGGCGATCACTTCGTTGGCGTTCATGTTGCTCTGGGTGCCGCTGCCGGTCTGCCACACCACCAGCGGGAACTGGTCGTCATGCTGCCCGTCGAGCACTTCGTCGGCGGCCTGTTCGATCAGGCGCGCGATGTCGGCAGGCAGGTCGCCATTGCGGCTGTTGACCCGCGCGGCGGATTTCTTGATCAGGGCCAGGGCGTGCAGTACCGCGAGGGGCATGCGCTGCTCGCCGATGGCGAAGTTCACCAGTGAGCGTTGGGTCTGCGCGCCCCAGTAAGCGTCATCCGGGACTTGGACTTCTCCCAGGCTGTCGGTTTCGATACGGCTCATCGGGCACACTCCTTCAGGTTCGTTTGCGCAGTTTAGGCCGTGATCGACCCAGGGGGTTCCCTAAAAGACTTTTCATCGGATTCATCCACCGCAAATCCAGGCCCGACAAGGCCTGGGGTTGAGCCGCGAGGTTTTTTAGGCGCAGAATGGGCGCCCTTGGGGTCTGACCTCGCCTGCTAGAAAAGGAAACTCGATGACTCGTCTTCGTGCCATCTGTACCGCGGTTGCTCTGGTTTGCGCCAGCGGCCAGGTTTTTGCCGATACCGCCAGCCACAACGCCAGTGCCGAAGCCTTCCTTACCCTGGCCCACGCTGACAAGCTGGGGACCCCGGTGTACATGCAAGTGCAGCAAATGTTCGCCCAGCGTTTCGAACAGACCAAAGCGCCGGCCGCCAAGCAGTCCGTACTGGACAGCTACCAGGCCAAGGCCAATGCCGCCCTGGACCAAGCCATCGGCTGGCCAAAACTGAAACCGGACATGGTCAAGCTCTACACCAGCAACTTCAGCGAATCCGAGCTCAAGGACCTGGTTGCGTTCTACCAATCTCCATTGGGTAAGAAAGTCCTGGAAAAAATGCCGCAGTTGACCCAGCAATCGGCCCAGATGACTCAGGCCAAGCTGGAAAGCGCCGTGCCGGTGGTGAACAAGCTGTTGGAAGACATGACCAACGAGCTGACACCTAAAGCCGCCGCTCCGGCCAAGAAGAAGTAAGCAGGAATGACCATGCAACAGCGTATCGAAACGGCGCTTGCCGCCCTGGGCCCGGACCACTTGAGCGTGCTGGACGAAAGCCACATGCACAGCCGTGGGTTACAGACCCACTTCAAGGCCGTGCTGGTCAGCCAGCAGTTCGAAGGGCTTAACCGCGTCAAGCGCCACCAGAAGGTCTACGCCACCCTGGGTGACCTGATGAGCGAGTTTCATGCGCTGGCGCTGCATACCTACACGCCTGAAGAATGGGCGAAAATCGACGCAGCCCCGGCCTCGCCGACCTGCGCCGGCGGCCATAGCTGATGACCGGGTGTTTCTGACCCCCCGCATTTGCTAGAATCCGCAACGCGCCGCTTAGCCGGCGCGTTTTTTTTGCATCCGGTTCACCCCTTACGAGGGTAGCCACCTGGAGAGAACACCCATGACTCAACCGATTGTCGTGGCGGCACTGTATAAGTTCGTCACCCTCGAAGACTACGTCGCCCTGCGCGAGCCCTTGCTGCAGGCGATGGTCGACAACGGCATCAAAGGCACCTTGCTGATCGCCGAAGAAGGCATCAACGGCACCGTTTCCGGCAGCCGCGAAGGCATTGATGGCCTGATGGCCTGGCTGAAGAACGACCTGCGCATGGTCGATATCGACCACAAAGAGTCGTACTGCGACGAGCAGCCGTTCTATCGCACCAAGGTCAAGCTCAAGAAAGAGATCGTGACCCTGGGCGTCGAAGGCGTCGACCCGAACAAAAAAGTCGGCACCTACGTTGACCCGCAGGACTGGAACGCGCTGATCAGCGACCCGCAGGTGCTGCTGATCGACACCCGCAACGACTACGAAGTCTCCATCGGCACCTTTGAAGGCGCGATCGACCCGAAAACCACCAGTTTTCGCGAGTTTCCCGACTACATCAAAGCCAACTTCGACCCGGCCAAGCACAAGAAAGTCGCCATGTTCTGCACCGGCGGCATTCGTTGCGAGAAGGCTTCCAGCTATATGCTCAGCGAAGGCTTCGATGAGGTTTACCACCTCAAGGGCGGCATCCTGAAGTACCTCGAAGAGGTGCCACAGGCCGAGACCAAATGGCAGGGCGACTGCTTTGTGTTCGACAACCGCGTGACCGTGCGCCACGACTTGAGCGAAGGTGACTACGATCAATGTCATGCCTGCCGCACACCGGTTAGTGTGGAAGATCGTACATCCGAGCACTACGTGGCGGGCATCAGTTGTCCACATTGCTGGGATAAGCTATCGGAGAAAACCCGTCGCAGCGCGATCGACCGGCAAAAGCAGATTGAACTGGCCAAGGCCCGCAATATGCCGCACCCGATTGGCTTCAACTACAAGCAAACCCCTTCCGAGGTCTGAGCCATGTCTGCGCGCCTGCTCTATGTGATGGACCCGATGTGTTCCTGGTGCTGGGGCTTTGCCCCGGTGGCCGAGGCGTTGGTCGAGCAGGCCCAGGCGGCCGGCGTGGAGCTGCACCTGGTGGTGGGCGGCTTGCGCACCGGCAGCGGCGCGGCGCTGGAGCCGGCGACACGGCGCTACATCCTGGAACACTGGCAGGCGGTCACCGACGCCACCGGGCAGACGTTCAAGCGTGACGGCGCGCTGCCTGAAGGTTTTGTCTACGACACTGAGCCGGCGTGCCGCGCCATCGTCACCGCGCGCAGCCTGGCGCCGGATTGCGCGTGGAAGCTGCTGGGGCTGATCCAGCGTGCGTTTTATGTCGAGGGTCGCGACGTGACCCTCGCCAGTGTTCTGGTGGAGCTGGCGGAAACAGCGGGCATACCGCGCATCGAGTTCGCCGGGGCGTTTGACCGTGCCGAACAGCACGCCGCCACCGCCGCCGATTTCACCTGGGTGCAGGATTTGGGGATCGCCGGTTTTCCGACGCTGCTGGCCGAGCGCAATGGCCAGTTGGCCTTGCTGACCAACGGCTACCAGCCGCTGTCCGCGCTGTCGCCGCTGCTCGCCCGCTGGCTGGAGCGAGCTGCCTGTGCCTGACCAGCCTGACGCCAAGCCCACCCACCACGTTGATCGACTGACCTGGGCGGAAATACGCCGCCTGGCCTTGCATCACAAGAAATCCCTGTGGGTCGCCAATGGCGTCGCCGTGCTGGCGACCCTTTGTAGCGTGCCCATCCCCCTGCTGTTGCCCCTGCTGGTAGACGAAGTGCTGCTGGGCCATGGCGATGCCGCGCTCAAGGTGATGAACCACGCGCTGCCCCTGGGTTGGCAGAAAGCTGTCGGTTATATCGGCCTGATGCTGCTGGTGACCCTGACCCTGCGCTGCGGGGCGCTGGTGTTCAACGTGGTGCAGGCGCGCTTGTTTGCGCGACTGGCCAAGGACATCGTCTACCGCATCCGTGTGCGCCTGATCGAGCGGCTCAAGCGCATTTCCCTCGGCGAGTACGAAAGCCTAGGCAGCGGCACCGTCACCACGCACCTGGTCACCGACCTGGATACGCTGGACAAATTCGTCGGCGAAACCCTCAGTCGTTTCCTGGTGGCCATGCTGACGCTGGTCGGCACGTCGGCGATTTTGGTGTGGATGCACTGGCAACTGGCATTGCTGATCCTGCTGTTCAACCCGCTGGTGATCTATGCCACGGTGCAGTTGGGCAAGCGCGTCAAGCACCTGAAGAAGCTGGAAAACGACAGCACTTCGCGCTTCACTCAGGCGTTGACCGAAACCCTCGACGCCATCCAGGAGGTCCGTGCGGGCAATCGCCAGGGCTTTTTCCTCGGGCGCCTCGGTCAGCGGGCCCGGGAAGTGCGTGACTATGCGATTCACTCCCAGTGGAAAACCGACGCCTCCAGCCGCGCCAGTGGTTTGCTGTTCCAGTTCGGCATCGACATTTTTCGCGCGGCGGCGATGCTCACCGTGCTGTTTTCCGACCTGTCCATCGGCCAGATGCTCGCGGTGTTCAGCTACCTGTGGTTCATGATCGGCCCGGTGGAGCAGCTGCTGAACCTGCAATACGCCTACTACGCGGCGGGCGGGGCGCTGACGCGGATCAACGAGCTGCTTGCCCGTGCCGATGAGCCGCAATACGCCGGCGGCGCAGACCCGTTCACCGGGCGCGAAACGGTCGGCATTGAGGTGCGTGGCCTTACGTTCGGCTATGGCGAAGACCGGGTGCTCGACCAGTTGAATCTCAGCATCGAACCCGGTGAGAAGGTGGCGATTGTCGGCGCCAGCGGCGGTGGCAAAAGTACCCTGGTGCAACTGCTGCTGGGGTTGTACACACCGCAGGCGGGCAGTATTCGTTTCGGCGGTGCAACCCAGCAGGAAATCGGCCTGGAGACCATCCGCGAGCACGTCGCGGTGGTGCTGCAACACCCCGCGCTGTTCAACGATACCGTGCGTGCCAACCTGACCATGGGCCGCAATCGCAGTGACCAGGCCTGTTGGCAGGCGCTGGAAATCGCCCAGTTGGAGGCGACCGTCAAGGCGTTGCCCCTGGGCCTGGATAGCGTGGTGGGGCGCTCCGGCGTGCGCTTTTCCGGCGGCCAGCGCCAACGCCTGGCGATTGCGCGCATGGTCTTGGCCGAGCCCAAGGTGGTGATCCTGGATGAGGCGACCTCGGCCCTGGACGCTGCCACCGAGTACAACCTGCACCAGGCGCTGGCGCGGTTTCTCAGTGGGCGTACTACCCTGATCATTGCCCATCGACTCTCGGCGGTGAAACAAGCTGATCGGGTACTGGTGTTCGACGGTGGGCATATCGCCGAGGACGGTGACCATCAGCAACTGATCGCGGATGGCGGCCTATACGCCAAACTTTACGGACACTTGCAACAAGTGCGTTGATTTAGCCTACGCTGTGCTATCAGGAGCGGATGTCCGCGCGCGTATTTGGCTGTGCATGTGCAAGGGACTTCATGAAGCAGAAGCGGACTCTCGGAACGCCAAGGCTGTTGGGCATTGTCTGGCCCTTTATCGCCGTCGTATTGTTCCAAGTATTATTAGGTTGCATCAGTCTATATGTGCTTTCAGCGGTGCGCGTCTATGTGGCCGGCGAGAGTCTTTGGTCCAAGGGCCAGAAAGACGCCATCTACTATCTGACGCTGTACGCCGATAATCGCGACGAGGCCACCTACCTCAAATACCAACAAGCCATTGCCGTGCCCCAGGGCGGGCATGAGTTGCGTATCGCACTGGACCGCCCGGCCCCCGACCTCAACGCGGCGCGCCAGGGGATCATCAAGGGCGGCAACCACCCGGATGACGTCTCCAGTGTGATCTGGCTGTATCTCAACTTTCGCCATTTCAGTTACTTGGAAAAAGCCATCGAACGGTGGGCCGTGGGCGATGGCTATCTGGTCCAGCTGGACGACCTGGCCCAGGCGATGCACCGGGCGATCACCACCAGCCAGGTCCGTGATGACGATGTGCGGCAATGGAAGGCGCAAATATTTGCCATCAACGACGGCGTGACGCCGGCGGCAAAGGCGTTCAGCGATGCCCTGGGTGAAGGCTCGCGTTTCATCCTGCGGCTGTTGCTGATCACCAACCTGGCCACGGCACTGTGCCTGATCGCCCTGGCGCTGCTGCGTACCTATAAGTTGTTGACGCAGCGGCACGCCTTCGCCGATGCCCTGCAAGTGGAGAAGGAGCGGGCACAGATCACCCTGGAGTCGATCGGCGATGGCGTGATCACCACCGATGTCGATGGCGCCATTACCTACATGAACCCGGCCGCCGAGGCACTGACGCGTTGGACATCGGCCCGTGCCCAGGGCCAGCCCTTGGCGGCACTGTTCAACCTACTCGATGACGATGCCCAGCCCGATGCTTTCGCCCTGATCGAACACATCACCAAGGGCCACTTGAGTGGCGGCAGCGAACACTCCAAAACCATCCAGCGCCTGGACGGCAGTACCGTCTCGGTAACATTGGTGGGCGCGCCGATCCGCAGTGCCGGCAAAGTCAGCGGTGCGGTGCTGGTGCTGCACGACATGACCCAGGAACGGCAATACATCGCCAATCTTTCGTGGCAGGCGACCCATGACGCATTGACCGGCCTGGCCAACCGTCGTGAGTTCGAGTTCCGCTTGGAACAGGTGTTGCAACACGTCGGGCGTGAGCACAACGGGCGGCATGCCTTGATGTTCCTCGACCTGGACCAGTTCAAGCTGGTCAACGACACCTGCGGCCATGCGGCAGGCGACGAGCTGTTGCGGCATATCTGCGCACTGCTGCAATCGGATCTGCGGGACGGCGACACCCTGGCGCGCCTGGGCGGTGATGAGTTCGGTATCCTACTGGAGAACTGCCCGGCGACGGTGGCGGAAAAAATCGCCGAAAGCCTGCGCCACACCGTGCAGAACCTGCATTTCGTGTGGAAGGGCCGGCCATTCATGACCACCGTTAGCATTGGCCTGGTGCATATTTCACAGATCCCGACCACCCTGGAAACGTCGCTGCGCGCCGCCGACATGGCCTGCTATATGGCCAAGGAAAAGGGCCGCAACCGCGTGCAGGTCTACCATCCCGACGACTCCGAACTGTCCCTGCGCTTCGGCGAGATGGCCTGGGTGCAACGCTTGCACATGGCTTTGGAAGAAAACCGCTTTTGCCTGTACTCGCAGGAAATCTCGCCCCTGGGGCACACCGACGCCGGCAGTGGGCACATTGAAATCCTGCTGCGGATGCACGACGAGTCCGGCCGGATCATCCTGCCCGACAGTTTTATTCCGGCCGCCGAGCGTTACGGGTTGATGAGCTCCCTGGATCGCTGGGTGGTGGACAACGTGTTCAACCTCATTGCCCGCTGCATGCATGAGCGCCCGGGCCGGCCCATGGCTATGTGTGCGATTAATCTGTCAGGCATAACTATTGGTGATGACGCTTTTCTCGGTTTTTTACGCGAGAAGTTTGCGGCTTACAGTGTTCCGCCAGAAATGATTTGTTTTGAAATAACTGAAACCTGCGCTATTGCAAATTTAGGCAGCGCAATTCGCTTTATTAATGAACTCAAAGAGTTAGGTTGCCATTTCTCACTCGATGACTTCTGCGCCGGAATGTCCTCATTCGCTTATCTGAAACATTTACCTGTAGACTTCTTGAAGATCGATGGAAGTTTCGTAAAGGATATGCTGGACGACCCGATTAACCGCGCCATGGTCGAAGTGATCAACCACATCGGCCACGTCATGGGTAAACGCACAATTGCCGAGTTTGTTGAAACGCCGCACATCGAACAGGCTCTACTTGAGATCGGTGTGGATTACGCTCAGGGCTACGTGATTGAACGCCCGCAATTGTTTACCTTTGATAGCTTGCAGTGTCGACCTGTGCGGCCGCAGCCTCTGTTATTCAAGGCGCCCGGCACATTCCGCTGAAACATTTGCTGGTCTGTACAATCACACTTAAAAAGGAGCCTTACAGTGATCGACACCTTCAACAGAACCGGCCCGCTTATGGAAGCCTCGAGTTACCCCGCCTGGGCGCAGCAATTGATCCAGGGCTGTAGCGAAAGCAAGCGCCGAGTTGTCGAGCACGAACTGTATCAGCGCATGCGTGATAACACGCTGAGCGCCAAGACCATGCGCCAATACCTGATCGGTGGCTGGCCCGTGGTTGAACAGTTTGCCTTGTACATGGCACAGAACCTCACCAAGACCAAGTTTGCCCGTCATCCTGGCGAGGACATGGCGCGGCGTTGGCTGATGCGCAATATTCGGGTGGAATTGAACCACGCCGACTATTGGCTGCATTGGGCCGGCGCCCACGGCGTCAGCCTCCAAGAGCTGCAAGCACAGAACGTAGCGCCGGAACTGCACGCACTGAGTCATTGGTGCTGGCACACCAGTTCGGCCGATTCGTTGATCATTGCGATCGCCGCCACCAACTACGCCATCGAGGGCGCGACGGGGGAGTGGTCCGCGTTGGTGTGTTCCACCGGCGTTTATGCCGCAGCCTTCCCAGAGGAAGACCGCAAGCGCGCAATGAAGTGGCTGAAGATGCATGCCCAGTACGACGATGCCCACCCTTGGGAAGCACTGGAAATCATTTGCACGTTGGCCGGCATGAACCCCAGCCGACAACTGCAGGCAGAGCTGCGCCAGGCCGTGTGCAAGAGCTACGACTACATGTACTTGTTCCTGGAAAGCTGCATGCGCCTGGAGAACGAAAAGCCTGCGGCCGCGACTGTTCGCGAGCGCCTGGTGCGCGTCGCTAGCGAAGCGTGATGTAAAACGCGTGGCGGGGGTCTACCCCGCCATTGCCAAGCGGTTGCGACCTTCGCGCTTGGCTACATACAGGGCGCTGTCGGCCCGGCGCAAGAGGCTTTCGGCAGACTCGCCAGCCAACAACGTCGCGCAGCCCAGACTCACCGTCAGATCGATGCGTATGTCATCCGCCCAATATTCCTGGGTCTGTGCCGCCTGGCGCAGCCGCTCGCCGACGATCGCCGCCGCTTCCCGGCCGGTGTTGGAGAGCAGGACCAGAAACTCTTCCCCGCCAAACCGGAACACCATGTCCATATTGCGTAGCTGGCCCTTGATTGACGCGGCCACGGCGCGCAGTACCTTGTCGCCGACCGCATGGCCGTGAGTGTCGTTGACGCGTTTGAAGTGATCGATGTCGAGCATCAGCAGGGACAACGGGTTCGAGTGTCGCCGCGCCATGTCGATTTCGCGCTGCAGGGTCTGGTCCATGGCGATGCGGTTGCCGGTTTCGGTCAACGGGTCACGCAGGGCGCTGCGGGTGGCGGCGCGATAGAGCAGGGCGTTGCGCATCGGGTAGAGCAGGGTGGCGAGCAGGGATTCTAGCTGACCCAGTTCTTCCTCCAAAAAACGTTGGTTGCGACGGAATACCAGCTCGCCCAAATGTTCGCCTTCATGGCTCAAGGCGTAGCTCACCGAATGATGGCCGCGATGGCCGAATTCCAGGCGTAGGTCGCTGGGCTGATGGACGTAGTGCATAGCGTCAAGGGGCAGCAGGCGCTGGATCTCGCGAAAGAACAGGCCGAGGATGCGTTGCGGTTCCAGGCTGGTCTGCAATTGCAGGCCCAGTTGTTGGCGCAGTTGAACAACCGTGGTGGGGCGGTGCGGGAGAGAGGATGGCTGACCAAAGCCCAGGCGTTGCAATTTGGCACTGTCAAAGTCGATTGCGTGAGTCTGGGGCGGGGTTTTCATAAGCAGTCGGCCTCTAAGCACTTAGCTGTCTTACAGGCTCGATGCGAGTAGCGAGTACCAAGCGTCTTACTGTTCCTTCAGTTCCGTAAACATTGGAAACAGTTTAAACCGCTTTGCCAGGGGTTATAACCCCTGGGCACTGCCACACGTCTTGTCATCGCATAACCTGCTTGAAAGGGTTAGAGCGAGATTCATGCCACTTTGTTGTTTTTTAATAAAATCCTTATAAATCAAAGGGTATTCAGGATGTCAAAAACAGCCGCTGCAGCTTAATGTCAGTTATTTGGCAGGTTGATGGCAGGTTGATGGCAGTTTTACACGCCGTGCTGAACCAAGGTGCTCGGGTCGATCTGCTCAATCGATGTCACACCGGTCAGTGTCATGGCCACACGCATTTCCTTGGCGAAGATATCCAGCAGGTTTTCCACCCCGTGCTGGCCATCGGCGGCCAGCGCATAGGCGGTCGAGCGTCCCAGCAGACACGCTTTGGCGCCCAGGGCGAGCATGCGCACTACGTCGAGCCCGGAGCGAATGCCGGAGTCCACCAGCACTGTCAGGTCGTCGCCTACCGCTTGGGCAATCGGCGGCAGTGCCTTGGCAGTGGAGAGCACGCCGTCCAATTGGCGGCCACCATGGTTGGAGACCACGATGCCATCGGCTCCGAAGCTCACCGCGTCCTTGGCGTCCTGCGGGTCGAGGATGCCCTTGATAATCATCGGGCCTTTCCAGAACTCACGTATCCACTCCAGGTCTTTCCAACTGATCGACGGGTCGAAGTTGTTGGCCAGCCAGCCGACGTAATCTTCAAGGGTGGTGGGCTTGCCCAGGTACTTGGAGATATTGCCCAGGTCGTGCGGGCGGCCCATCACGCCAACATCCCATGCCCATTGTGGTTTGGTGACGGCCTGCAGCATCCGGCGCGCCGAGGCATACGGTCCGGACATGCCCGAGTGCGCATCCCGGTAACGTGCGCCCGGCGTCGGCATATCGACGGTGAACACCAGCGTCGTCACCCCGGCGGCCTGCGCCCGTTCCAGCGCATTGCGCATAAAGCCGCGGTCCTTGAGCACATAGAGCTGGAACCAGATCGACTGCGCGCTTTGCGACGCCACTTCCTCAATCGAGCACACCGACACTGTCGACAGGCAGAAGCGAATCCCCTTGTTGGCCGCCGCCTTGGCCGCCTGCACCTCGCCGCGCCGCGCGTACATGCCGGTCAAGCCCACTGGGCTGAGGATGATCGGCATGGCGTGTTCCTGACCGAACAACGTGGTCTTCAAACTCAGGCTATCCACGTTGCGCAGAATGCGCTGGCGCAGGCTGATCTCGGCCAGGTCCGAACTGTTGGCGCGCATTGTGTGTTCGGCGTAGGCGCCGCCGTCGATGTAGTCGAACAGGAAGCGCGGCAGCTTGCGCTTGGCGGCAGCACGGTAATCGGATGCCGACGAAATGATCATGAACAGTGTCTCCGCAGGGCAAAGGGGGATTACGGTAAGCAAACATCTGGCATGATAAAAACAACTTTTATCGCTAGCGTCCAGTCGCAAAAGGAATACCGATGAACCTGAGAACACTGCGTGTCTTCGTCGAGGTGGTGCGTCAGGGCGGGTTTTCCCAGGCGGCGCAGGTGGTGTCGCTGACCCAGTCGACGGTGAGCAAGGCGGTCAAGACCCTGGAAGACGAGCTGGGCGCGCCGCTGCTTAATCGCCTCGGCCACAAGAATGAACTTACCGCCGCCGGCGAAATTGCCTACCGCCGCGCCCTGGTGCTGCTCGCCGAGCGCAGCGACCTGGTCGCCGAGATCAACGACCTGCGCGAGCTCAAGCGCGGCCTGCTGCGTATCGGCCTGCCGCCAGTGGGATGCGGCGTACTGTTCGCGTCCATGTTTGCGACCTACCGCAACCGCTACCCGGACATCGATATCGAACTCACCGAGCACGGCAGCAAAAAACTGCGCGAATGCCTGGAAGCCGGGGAGGTCGATCTGGCGGCCCTGCTACTGCCGGTGGACGAAGGCTTCGACTACCAGCCCGTGCGCAATGAGCCACTGATGGCCGTGCTGCCCATGAGCCATCCGCTCGCGCGGCGCAAGCGCATCGACTTCACCGACCTCGCGGATTCACCGTTCATTCTGTTCGAAGCCGGTTTTGCCCTGAACGCATTAATCCTCACCGCCTGCGAACGCAAGGGCGTGACGCCCAGGGTGACCGCCCGCAGCGGGCAGATCGACTTCATCGTCGACCTGGTGGCGGCAGGGCTGGGCGTCGCCTTCCTGCCACGCATGCTCGCGCTCAAGCACCAGCACGCCGGCATCGCGCTGATTCCTTTGGACGAACCCCACACCGACTGGCACATCGCCCTGGCCTGGCGCGCCAGCGCCCACCTGCCACCGGCAGCCCGGGCCTGGCTGGACTTGGCCAAGGAAATGGCCGTCGCGGGATAGAGGCGCACGCCAACTGTCCGAATGCGCCGATCAGGCGCTACGGAGTGCTTGACTTATCCTTTTTAATCAGTAACATACGGCAAATTCCGCGATAGCTCAGTTGGTAGAGCAAATGACTGTTAATCATTGGGTCCCTGGTTCGAGTCCAGGTCGTGGAGCCAGATAGGGAAAAGCCTGCAGCGATGCAGGCTTTTTTTTGCCTTGGATTTTTCCGGGGTGATCAAAGCGCACAGCGTGACCAGCATGAATGCGTCTCTAATCCTACGATTCAGAGGTAAATATCATGAAAGTCGCTGCAGTCGTTTCAACCAAAGGCGGGCCGGGTAAAACCACGGTCGGCGTCAATCTGGGCGCGTTCTGCGCCGATGCAGGGATCCGCACCCTGCTCATTGATCTGGATAATCAGCCGTCTCTGTCCTCGTTCTATGCGCTATCGCATGAGGCGCCTGGTGGAACCTATCAACTGATCGCGAATAACGAGACTCGGGCCGACCAGGTCATTTCGCAGACCTGCATTCCTAATCTCTCATTGATCCATTCCAATGATCCGTTCAATCAGCTGGGAAATTTGTTGCTCCATGCTGCTGACGGGCGCCTTCGTCTCAAGAATCTGCTGCCGGCTTTCGAGCAGGACTTTGATCTGATTCTGATCGATACCCAAGGAGCTCGCTCCATCGTGCTGGAGATGGCCTTGCTTGGGGCACAAATGGCTATTTCGCCCATCACCCCGGATATGCTGACTGCACGAGAGTTTCAGCGTGGAATGCTCCAGCTCTATCGAGATCTTGAGCCGTTGGCAGCGCTGGGTGCAGAGACGCCAATGTTGAATGTCGTGATCAACAAGCTTGATGCAACCAACGATGCAAACCTGATCTATCACACGCTGACCGAAACCTTTGCTGATCATCCGAAGGTCCAGATGATCCAGACCACGATCCCGGCGGCAGTGAGTTTTCGTCGGGCTGCCACAGAAGGTATTCCTGCACACCGACTGGAGTATCGCCTCCCGACTCACCGCCGTTCACCCACAGCATTCAAAGTCATCAAAGACCTCTCAATCGAGCTCTTTCCCGAATGGCGCTCGAAATTTGAAGCGCTGAACGAAGAGCGTCTGAGTCAGAACATATCGTTGTTATCGAATAGGGTGGCCTTGGGGAGAGCTGCGGTATGAGTCTCCTTGATCTAGCACCACCTCATTCGGTTGAGGCCGAGCAAGGCGTGATCGGTGGCCTGATGCTCGACAACTCCACATGGGACCTCATCGCGGACGTCCTCTCTGCGGACGATTTCTTCAGACGTGATCACCGCCTGATTTACCAGGCAATTGAGCAGCTCGCTTCACGCAGTTCACCTATCGACGTTGTCACTGTCCTTGGAGGTGGTTGAAAGGATCGACTACCACTTCAATGAGGGCGACAGCGTTACCGGCATTCCCAGTGGTTTGGATGCGATGGACCAAGTCACGGGTGGTTTTCAAGATGCCGACTTGATCGTCATTGCGGCGCGTCCTTCCATGGGGAAAACCAGCCTGGCACTTAGTGTCGTGGATGCCGCACTTCAACAGAAGCCAACCAACACGGTCCAGATCTACAGCCAGGAGATGCCGGCTCACGCCCTGATGTTTCGTTTGATTGCCATCCTGGGCGAGCTCAACCTGGCGAATTTGATGCGCGGTCAGTTACGGGATGAGGATTGGCCCAAGGTCATCGCGGCTGTAGGCCGCATCAACGAATACGGTGAGCGGCTCATCATTGATGACACTGCCAGCCTGACACCTGCACAGTCGTTTTTCGGCTTAACCGGGAGCAAATGAGCAGCGGCGAGTTTCTCTATGCATTGGCCTGTCGTATCGAAGGCTGGAAGGGCGTCGAAGTGTTACAGGTTCAGATGCCTGATCAGTGTTATGAGGCAGCTACCAGAGGCTCTTAGCGCATCCCTAACATCTTCAGTCAGAACCGTTCTGCTCTGCTCAGAGCAGGCTGTCGCTGAGTTGATGATGCACTGACGAATCATGCTGCGATCGGCACGGGTTAAACGCTGTTCTTCTTTCTCTTCGCCACCTGTAATCATCAGGCGTGCAGTAATTTCCAACTCGCCCAGGACATCGCGCTCATCGTCTTCGGTGTGCTCAACGTCATCCAGCTCTTCCGTATCCAGGATTTTAACCTGCGTGGGCGAATCAATCAGGCGATGGGCATCAGCGAAAGGGGCCAGGCTGACACCTGAACCAGGTGCCAATTTGACTCGATTAACCGTTAAGCCCAGGCCTTTGGCGAAGTCTGCAAACAATCCAAAGCTATTTCCTGCTTCGACAACAAAGAAGCGCGGCCGGTACACCGCAGTGACTTGATTGAGGATGTTGTTCAGGGTGGCTGACTTGCCGGCACCGGTGGGGCCGAACAAAAACAGGTGGGCATTCATCTGCCTGTCAAGGCTGTTAAGGGGATCGATCGTGATCGTCCCGCCGCCGCGATTGAAGAGTGTGATTCCCGGATGGCCGGTACCTTCGCTCCGGCCCCATACCGGCGCGAGGTTGGCGAGGTGCTGCGCGAACATCAGTTGCGTGTACCACTCACTGTTTTGCATGCCCGGGTTAAACACACAGGGCAGCCAACGCAGATAGCTATTCAGCGGTGCCACCTCATGCTCGTCACGTACAGGCTGAAGACCTGCATTGAGCATCACGTTGTGAAGCTGCAGGGTCCGCTCATCTAACTGCGCTATGTCCTTTCCTCGCAAGTAGAAAGCGACAGCGCCTCGGTAGAGTTTATGGGCACTGCCAATGTGCGAGCGGGCCCGTTGTACGTCTTCGCGGGTTTGTTCGGAGGCTAAGGTGTCGCCGACAGACTTACTGGCCAGATTGTTGAGGTGCGCTTCGAGCATGTCCTGTGGGTTGATTACCAGAGTGATACAGAGGGTGGTGTCTTCTGGCATTTGATCGAAGAGAGCGTTGGTCGCATCACCGCCTTTGGAGGTTTCGCCTGTCAGGTGCCCGGTCACGGGTGGAGAGCGCAGCCGATCCAGCACGACCACACGGTGTGGCATCTCATCCAGGTACCAGAGCCCTTGGCTAGCATCGGACCGAGGTTGCTCGAAGAACAGGCGCTGCGCAAAGTCTCTTCCACTGGCTAGCTCCAGCTCATCGCAGGAGTCGTTCTCTGGCAATGCCGCCAGTTGGTAGAAGGTCTTGCGCGCTTCTGGTGTGTCGCCCAAGAGGCGAGGATTGGGGTTGAGCCATCGCAGCAGCCAGTTGTGAATGCTTCCCTCGTTCATACGGCATGACTTGACCCCTGCGTTGCCGAGGCCTGCGGTAAGTCGATCGCAGATGCTGTTGAGGGCTTGCTCGCTGGACTGGCCGCGCCGAGAGGGCGTGCTTTTGCTACGGCGATACACGACCAACCGTACTTTGCGTATCTGCCCGCGCCAGGGAAGCTCGGTCACTGCGGTGTCTTCGAACAAACCACCGGGCTTGGAAATGGCCTGCAGATGTTGTTCGAACATCTGCAGGTAATACTCGGTGAAGGCGGTGCCTTGAGCACGAGGCTGTATGTACGCCTTCAGCTTGCTTAGGTAAAACCAATTGGGTGGGCCAGCAAACCTCAATTACTGGTGTTCAAGCCGTAGATATTCGCACCGAAAATCACACGCAGATTGATGGTGCATTGATCGCTGCGGATAACGGCAACCTCAAACTGGATA
The DNA here is from genome assembly GCF_029320995.1 of Pseudomonas sp. D3. Classification (NCBI taxonomy): domain Bacteria; kingdom Pseudomonadati; phylum Pseudomonadota; class Gammaproteobacteria; order Pseudomonadales; family Pseudomonadaceae; genus Pseudomonas; species Pseudomonas sp. D3. Next base: position 4,629,708 of record NZ_CP119772.1, on the reverse strand, counting down.
CGGGCACGCTTGGGTTTAGCGATATTGCCGGTAAAGACAAAGAGCACGGTTACTACTTGAATGTAGGGGGTACCTACAATGCTGGTAGTAGTGGCGGGACAGCTCAGGACGCCAGTCAGACAGGTAAAGGCAAGGAAGGCGAGAGTGGCTGGAGCGTCAATGGCTGGAATTACGAGAAAGACCGTGAGCAGGTCGTCAGGGCTACCGTAGGTTCTGGCGAAATTATTGTCCGCGATGATAAAAATACGGGTGGAGATTCTACGCTAGGGCTTAATCGCGATACGAACAAAGTGTAGTGGTCAACTAATCCCGGACACGACGTTAAGTTTTTCCTCGGCCCGCGCTGGTGCCAACCCCTCGTTGAATTGGTGAGGCCGAATCCAGTTGTAGCGATGCATCAAAAAATGGCTGATATCGCGCTGTGCTTCCTGCGCAGTTCGATAGCCCACGGTCGGTATCCATTCTGTTTTCAAGCTGCGAAATACGCGCTCCATCGGTGCGTTATCCCAGCAGTTTCCTCGTCGACTCATGCTCTGGCGCATGCGGTATCGCCACAACCGCTGGCGAAAGAGTCGGCTTGCATATTGCGATCCTTGGTCCGAGTGGAATAGCAGATCCGAAGGCCTGCCACGCTGCTCGTAGGCCATATCCAACGCTTTGATCACCAGCTCAGCGTCTGGCTTTTCCGACAGCGCCCAACCCACGATCCGACGCATACAAAGATCCAAGACGACAGCCAGGTAATGCCACTTTCCTTGCGCCCAAATGTAGGTGATATCGCCGCACCAGACTTGATTGGGCGCTGCCACATCGAACTCGCGGTTCAATGTGTTCGGGATATCGAGTCTTTCTACTGTTGCTCGTTTGTAGGCATGGGAGCCGGGTTGTTTGCTGACTAAATCAAGCTCGCGCATCAAGCTACGCACTTTGAATCGACCGAGTTGCTCACCGTCTTCACGCATCAGCGACAGAATGCTACGACTGCCCGCAGAGCTGCGACTTTGCGAGAACAGCTCACTGACGCGACTACGTAATCGAAGCCGTTCAACATCGGGCGTGCGGCGCCGCAGGCGCTGGGCGTAGTAACACGAGCGAGTGACGTCAAACACCTTGCACAGCCAATCAACCGGCTCATGGGCGCTCAACTGGTCAATCAGCGCGAACGCTCGTGATCTTCCGACATCAAGAGCGCGGTAGCCTTTTTTAGTATTGATTTCTCTCGCTCAAGCCGAGCAATCCGGGCTTCCAGCTCCTGAATTTTTTGCTGCTCCGACGTCAGTGCCTTGCTCTGCGGAGTGATGCCTTTATGTTCTTTCTGAATCTGGTCAACCCAGCGGCGCAATGCCGACTCACCAATGCCGAGTGAACGGCTGGCTTCGATGTAGCTGTAGTTTTGTTTGAGCACAAGGTCGGCAGCCTCGCGCTTGAATTCAGCGGAAAAGGAACGGCGTTGTTTGGTCATCTGACACCTCGATCTGGCGAGCATTCTCGCCTAAATGGGTGTCCGGTTTCATTAGACCACTACAGAGTGCTGTTCGGGCTACCGGAAATGGCCCGGCGCTCGCGACTAGATCCGATGGTGCCTCGTTGCATCAAACGACAGTTAACGGTGTTAAAGTTGAGGTGATCAAGGTGGGGGATCGCGTTACTGCTGGCTATCCTTGTGGCAGAGGATGCACGGATCCAACGAAATTTTGATAGGTGAAATATGTTTAAAGAGTATGAATTTTTGCTGGATTCGATAGGGTCAGAAGATTATTGGTCGGATGTAGGTATTGATATCGCAGCCTCCAAAATCTCTCAGTTTGATAGTTTGAGTTGGGGTGAACTTGAGTATGCGCTTTCAGTGAAGTCTGAAATGTGGCGAGGTCGGTGCGCGGAGTCCCTTGGGGACTCGAATGATGAGCGGGCTCTGCGTATTCTGTTAGCGCTTCTAAAGGCTGAGGAGGAATCGGTTGTCATTCATGCAATTGAATCAATCGAATCAATTTTTTTAGCTGGCTATATTTTCGATAGGTCGCAGGCCATACTCGCTCTAAATGAGGGTTTTAAGGAAGGGAATCGAACGTTAAAGCTAATGAAGACTACATTGGCTAAGAAGTTAAGTGAGTAGTAATTGTGGAGAAAGGAAGAACGAGGTAGATGACGCGCAAATCCTAGTGCCGGTGCTCTATCTAGCCCGGGCCGACAATCGCCTCGCGCCGAGGGGCGGGTTGATCGCCGGTAACAATCCGAACCTGATAGCCGGTGAAGATCTGCTTAACGCCGGCGCGCCGTGTGCTACGGGACTGTCATAAATTTTGTGTTCGGGCATAACATTGCAGAAGAGGTGCATATATGCCGACCAAAAAGAAACCGGCCCGTGAGGCCCCGCGTGATCTTCCAACCATTCCCAAAGAGCTGATCGACCAGTTCGTCAGCGGTCCGATGAGTGCCGAAGCCATTCAGGATGCGTCGATGGCGTTCAAAAAGGCGCTGATCGAGCGAGCCCTTGGTGCCGAACTGGGTCACCACCTTGGCTATCCTCAGGGCGCGGAGCGCCCTGAGGAGTCGAGTAACCAGCGCAATGGCAAGAGCGGCAAAACGGTGCTCACCGATGACGGCCCGCTTCGCCTGGACATCCCCAGAGATCGCGATGGAAGTTTTGCGCCGATCCTGATCCCAAAACACGAACGCCGATTTACGGGCTTTGATGACAAGATCATTGCGATGTATGCCCGAGGCATGACGGTCCGTGAGATCCGTGCATTTCTATCCGAACAGTACGGAACAGAGGTCTCTCACGATTTCATCAGCTCAGTGACCGATGCGGTTTTAGACGAAGTCACTGCCTGGCAACAACGACCGCTTGAGCCGATGTACCCGGTGATTTTCTTCGATGCGTTGCGAGTCAAAATTCGCGACGAAGGTTTGGTTCGCAACAAGGCAATCTACCTGGCGCTGGGTGTCTTGCCGGATGGAACCCGAGACATCTTGGGCATTTGGATTGAAACAACCGAAGGTGCGAAGTTTTGGATGAAGGTCTTCAACGACCTCAAAACCCGAGGTGTCGAGGACGTCTTGATCGCAGTAACTGATGGCCTCAAAGGTATGCCTGAAGCGCTGAGCGCGGTATTTCCCGAGACGACGTTGCAGACCTGCATTGTGCATTTGATCCGTAACAGTCTTGATTACGCGCCTTGGGATAAGCGCCGCGAGCTGGCGAAAGCGTTGAAGCCGATCTATCAGGCACTCAACGCTGACGCCGCTGAACAAGCGCTGTTAGCCTTCGAAACCGGCCCTTGGGGCAAGCAATATCCAACGGTCGCAAAGGCCTGGAAGCGTGCGTGGGATCGAGTTATCCCCTTCTTCGTGTTTCCTCCGGCCATACGTAAAGTGATCTACACAACGAACGCCATCGAGAGTATCAACGCTCAGTTGCGCAAGATCATCAAGACCAGAGGCCATTTCCCAACGGACGATGCCGCGACGAAGCTAATCTGGTTGGGCTTACGCAATATCACCGCAAACTGGGGCAAGCCGGCACACGACTGGAAGAGTGCGATGAATCAATTTGCGATCTTGTATGGAGATCGATTTATCAGGCCGACCTGGTAAAACTACGGCCTGCCTAACGGCAGGCCGTTAACGGCCCGCACACAAAAAATCTGACACTCTCTGTGCTACCAATAACCTGTCGGCGAATTCCAGCAACGACCTTTCCAACAGCGGCCTGATCGGAATTTAAATAAAACTGTCGCCTTTATTCGGTCCCCAGTCCTCTTTATTCCGAACTGCTGAGGCCTTGAAGTCCGCCATGTGGAACTCGACCCGGTCATACACGCACTCGAGGCTGCACGACAACTGACAGCGGGCGCCTCCTTTTCCTACAGATCATTGCTTTGCCACGCTTTGACAACCCAATTCAACCCGACTAACTTTCGTGGCGTGCTGCGCTCATGCGGCTCACGCTATGCAGCAACCCTATATCTCCACCACGTTCTTCAGTGGCCCCGTTGCACCTAAGGAAACTCTGAAAAAGACTTCCAACTCTGGTGAAATACGCCTGTCCCACGAACTGAACGGTTGAGCCCCGATGAAGCAAATGTCTTTCGCTGATGCCGAGTACGCAGGCAAACGTAAGCAGACCCGCCGCGAGCGTTTCCTGATTGAGATGGATCAGGTTGTGCCCTGGAAAGGTCTGATTGCGTTGATCGAGCCGTACTATCCGAAGGGCGAAGGCGGTCGTCCGGCGTATCCGTTGATGGCCATGCTTCGGGTTCATCTGATGCAAAACTGGTTCGGCTACAGCGACCCGGCGATGGAAGAGTCCCTCTACGAAACCACGATTCTGCGCCAGTTTGCCGGGCTGCATTTGGATCGGATTCCGGATGAAACCACGATCCTCAACTTCCGCCGGCTGTTGGAAAAGCATGAGCTGGCCGGTGGTATTTTGCAGGTCATCAACGGCTATTTGTGTGATCGTGGTTTGCTGCTGCGCCAAGGTACAGTGGTCGATGCGACGATCATTCATGCACCCAGTTCGACCAAGAACGAGGACGGTAAACGCGACCCTGAAATGCACCAGACCAAGAAAGGAAATCAGTACTTTTTTGGGATGAAATCGCACATCGGTGTCGATGCGGAATCCGGTTTGGTGCATAGCGTAGTGGGCACGGCGGCGAATGTGGCGGACGTGACCCAGGTCGACCAGTTGCTGCATGGCGAGGAAACTTACGTCTCTGGCGATGCCGGTTACACCGGTGTAGAAAAGCGTCCCGAGCATCAGGATCGCGAGATGATCTGGTCGATTGCCGCGCGCCCAAGCAGCTATAAGAAGCATGCAAAAAAGAGCCTGATCGGTCGTGTGCGCCGCAAAATCGAATACGCGAAAGCACAAGTACGAGCCAAGGTTGAGCATCCATTCCGGGTAATCAAGCGCCAGTTTGGTTATACGAAAGTCCGCTTCCGAGGCTTGGTTAAAAACACTGCGCAGCAGACCACACTGTTTGCCTTGTCGAACCTGTGGATGATGCGAAAACGGCTGTTGAATGCAGGCGAGGTGCGCCTGTGATGCGGACAATGAGCCTTGAAAAGGTGCTATCTCGCAAAAAAACGCGAACTGAGAGGAGGAAAGGCCTGATTTCCGAGCAAGTCGGCGTTTTTTGAACCTAAAACAGCGAGGCCGTTAAAAACGGCTGCTTACTTCAGACCTTCCCTAACAGCTAGCAAATGACTGTTAATCATTGGGTCCCTGGTTCGAGTCCAGGTCGTGGAGCCAGATAGGGAAAAGCCTGCAGCGATGCAGGCTTTTTTTTGCCTTGGATTTGACCCAGCAACCCAAGGCGGGTCGGGTAAGACCACGGTTGGCGCCAATCTGGGCGGATTTTGCGCCGATGCAGGCATCCGCACACGGCTCATCGATCTTGATACCTGATCCCCGCGATAAGTGGATGTGTACGGCAACATCGTGCAGCAGACTTTAGAGGTGGGTATTCCGCGCTCTCTAGCCAGCAAAAAATCGTATTCGCTAGCACTCAAATCACTGTCGATTTCTCGGTGGAGACGTCGTTGTAGTCAGCTTACGATAGCGTGATCTGCACCTGTCTTCTCTCGCCGGGGTACTACTGAATGACGCGACTAAGTACGGTTTTCCGTAACCTTCACCAGGATAATTTGTTGGTACTTGCCAACGTGGGTGATGCCGGCAGCGCACGTATTGTCGAGAGCGTGGGGAGTAAGGCGGTAGCGACCAGCAGCGCCGCTGTGGCTTGGGCGAATGGTTACCAAGATGGTAATCAGCTTCCCCTGAAATTGTTGACTACTACAGTGGAGTCAATGGTTCGTGTGCTGACAGTACCCCTCACAGTCGATGTCGAAGGTGGCTACTCCGACGATCTTGAATCGGTTGCCAAAGTCATTGATTGCGTGGTTAGGGCTGGGGCCGTTGGAATCAACATTGAAGACGGTGCGGGGAGCATCGATCTGATTTTGCGAAAAATCGAAGTGGCAAAGAAGGTGGCAAGCACACGCGGGATCGATCTGTTCGTGAACGTACGAACTGACGTGTATCTCAGATGTTTGGTAGCACCAGAACGACAACTGGTAGAAACCATTTCCCGTGCATCGTTGTTTGAGCAAGCCGGTGCTGACGGCTTTTTTGCAGCTGCAATGGTTGAGGAGTACGACATTGCCACGCTGTGCGAGGCAACTAGATTACCTGTCAACCTGCTTTCTTGGAGCGGCCAACCAGAGATACATGAATTGGCGAGACTAGGCGTCAAACGACTAAGCGCAGGTTCCAGCATTGCTGAGTTCTTATTGGGTGCAAACAACGCGCTCGCCAAGAGTTTCTTGCGCACGGGAAGGCTTTTTGAGCACCCATTGGACGCATTTACATACAGCGATCTGAATGGCCTTATGGCAAAAACCAACTGAGCCAAGATTAATCATTCACGTATTAATCTGTGATCCGCCTGAAAATTGCCACTGTTTCCCACGTCTAAAAATGATGTTCACGCCCAATGCAGGATGAGGCTACGGTCTATGAGATCTTACAACAACGATCTTCCGCCCAGAGGCGAGATGGTCAGCGCGATGCTGTGTAGCGACAGCGCCTATGAGGGCGTTTTTTTTACGGCTGTCAAAACTACAGGTATCTTTTGCCGCCCTACGTGTGGAGCACGCAAGCCAAAACCCGAGAATGTAGAGTTTTTTTCGCAGGCGAACGAAGCTATGGCAGCAGGCTATCGGCCGTGCTTACGATGCAAGCCGTTGGATCTCGCAGCTACCGCGCCAGATTGGGTCAAGGGTCTACTAGCCTCTATATCTGCATCGCCTGATGCTCGCTGGAGTGATGCTGAACTAACTAAGCGTGGTATCGACCCGCTACGGTTACGCAGGTGGTTCAAACAAAATTTTGGTATGACTTTTCATACATGGATGCGTTCCAGAAGGCTCGGTATTGCCTTAGGTCGCATTGCTGTGGGCGAAACGCTGGATAACACGGCTTTTGACTTAGGGTACGAGTCATTAAGTGGCTTTAGAGATGCCTTCAAAAAAACATTTCAAATTTCCCCTGGCAAGTCGGCCGAAACGTCGCTCCTGCTATATCGCCATCTGACTACGCCATTGGGGCCGATGATTGCTATGGCAGAGGAGCGAGGTTTGGTGCTCCTCGAATTTCTTGACCGCCCGGCGCTCACTGCTGAGTTAAATGAATTGCGTGGGCGTTATGGGTATTCAATTGCACCGGGCGAGCATCCCCACATCAAGCAGATCGAAGTGCAGCTGAAACTTTATTTTGATGGAACGCTAAAAAAGTTTTCAGTACCGCTGCACATGCCAGGCAGTTCTTTTGACAGGCTTGTGTGGGCAGCGCTTCTAAAAATCGACTATGGAACCATTTCAACCTACGGTGCCGTCGCTGGGAGCATCGGCAAGCCAGGTGCAAGCCAAGCGGTGGGCAATGCAAATGGACACAATCGCCTGTCCATTGTCGTCCCCTGTCACCGTGTCATAGCGACAAATGGTGCGCTCGCCGGATATGGCGGCGGACAGCCACGGAAAGAGTTTTTACTGCGTTTGGAAAAAACTGCTTTGCAGATGACGCAGCAGCATGAATTCCTATTGAATTAGTTGCTAATCAGAATAAACGCAGACACAGCTACGCCTCAGATTGTCTTTCTGTAAGCATTCGGGAGCACTCCTTGGCGAGCGTCTGGTTGACCCGGTAATCCAGGCGCCCAACGTGATTTGCAGGAAGCCGTCTCACGTCTGGAAGCTAACCGGTGACAAATGAATGTCCGACTATTATAATTTGATTATCATTGATCGATTTAGGGTACAGGCCATTCCATGGAAAATAAGACTGCACGATTAACGGTGCTCATTGATCCCGTCAAGAAAAAAGCCCTTGAGGAGCTTTGTGCGTCTCAGGATCTGACGCCTTCTCAGGTCGTTCGTCAGCTTATTAGGGACTACCTGGAGACGCATGGCGTGTCCTACGCGACCAAAAGCAAAATTGCGGCCAATGGCAAATAATTCATCCCTGCATGAGCGGGCAAGACAAATGCCTGCTCATCGCGCCTCATTCACGCCTGCCCCTCACGTCTAGTCCTGGGTCTCGTTAGTCGGGACATGGCTGACCAGTGCGCCGCTGAAGTCAGCATGATAATGCTGTGAACCAAGCGCCTGAAGAATCCCTGCCTTGTCGAGCTTGCCAAGCACTTTCTCGTTGGCTTCGCACAGCTTTACGACAATGTTGCGTTTTTGCAGTTGCTCTATCACTTCGAGCAGCGTTTGCAGGCCCGTGATATCCATAAACGGCACTCGCTTCAGGCGAATAATCAACGTCTCGGGATCGGTGTGCGTTTGCGCCAAAGCACGCTCAAGGGTTTCTGCTGCGCCAAAGAAAAGGGGGCCCTCAATGGTGTAAACCAAAACACCGGTAGGAAGATGTGTATGCCCATTCATGCGCAACTCCACCTCCAGCTCTTTTTCGACCATGAGCTGTACCTCCACGGAGGAAGCCATACGACGCATAAATTGCAGCATGGCGAGAATGACCCCGATGTTCACGGCGATCGTCAGGTCACTGAAAACGGTCAGGCCGAAGGTGATTAAAAGGATGGCAACGTCTGCTTTGGGGGCTCGTTTGACCATGCGCTTGAAGTGCTTCAGTTCGCTCATGTTGTAAGCGACCACGAACAAGATCGCCGCCAGCGCGCAAAGTGGGATATCCGAAGCCAAAGGAGCCAAGAAGAAGATCAGCAGAATCAACGTGAGGGCGTGCGTAAACCCCGCGATTGGGCTATTGCCGCCATTACGGACGTTGGTTGCTGTTCGAGCGATCGCGCCTGTCGCAGCAAAGCCACCAAACAGCGGGGTAACCAGGTTGGCAATGCCTTGGCCGATTAACTCCTGATTGGAGTCATGTTTGGTGCCGGCCATCCCATCGGCGACAACCGCCGACAACAGTGACTCGATGGCCCCCAGCATTGCGATCGCAAACGCCGGGCCGATCAACTCAATGACCTGTGGCAGCGTTATTTGAGGAAGGCCTATTTTGGGAAGCCCTTGGGGAATGCCCCCAAAGGCACTCCCGATCGTGGCCACGCCGTCGAATTGAAAATAGGCATGCAATGCCGTCACCACGACCATGGCGATCAGGGGGCCAGGAACGCGCTTTACGCCGGGCAGTCTAGGTGTGAGGACCACCAGTGCCAGGCTCAGCAGGGCTAACAGTGTCGTGGGTACATGAAGGTTGGGGAATGCTTGGATGAGGTGCCACAGCCGCTCATGGAAATGCTCGCCACTGATTTTCGGCAAGCCCAAAAAGTCTTTCCATTGTCCAACCCAAATGATCACCCCGATGCCGGCAGTGAATCCAACAATAACGGGATCAGGGATGAACTTGATGAGTGCGCCAAGTTTGGTGATACCGAGCAGTAATAGAATTGCCCCGGCCATCATTGTTGCGACCTGCAAGCCATCAACGCCGTACTTGGCTGTCACGCTGGCCAGAATGACGATGAACGCCCCTGTGGGGCCAGCAATCTGAAGCCGGCTTCCGCCGAACAGCGAAACCAGCAAGCCACCCACAATGGCCGTGTAGATCCCCTGTTCTGGCTTGACGCCGGAGGCGATGGCAAATGCCATGGCCAAGGGCAGCGCTACGACGCCGACGATGACCCCCGAGACGATATTTCTAAGCCAATGTTCGCGCCCTAACAAGCCCGCTTTCCAAGCTTCTCGTATCGCAATCATGACTAGCCTCGTTCTGGTGGCATGTGCATACTATTCACACGATGTGATAATAGCAAAGCAATTGGTCTAGCCTCGGCACACCACCTGCGACGCTCTAGATTCAGTGTTCAGAGAGCTGGACCCTATGCCCGGAGACCCCGCATGAAACGCGAAGATGTCAAAACCAATCACGGGGAAGGCATGCACTTCGACACGCATGTGATAGCCAATCCGGCCAACACGCACGAGTGGATCATTCTGTTCAAAAAGGATGCAGGGAGGAGCTATTTTCTGGTTAATGACAATGAGGAAGTGGAGTCATTTGGACGCCTCGATGATCTGATCCATGAGCTTCGCGAGCTGGGTATCAAGTCCGCTGAAGTTCATTTCTGACAGCTGCACTCAGGAAGGTTGATCATGTCTGTAAAGATTGAGCGGTGTTAAAGAAAGAATCGATGCCCCCATCCTTTCCGCGAATTCACCCTGCCTCGCCTAACACGGATCAACACTGATCCGAACCAATGAGCCACGCCGACGCCCTTATGTAACCGGGTCAAGCACTCGCACGAGTGTCGAAGCGCGTGGGTCAGCGTCCAAGACGCAATGAGAAAACCCTGAATCCAGATGTGCCGCGCTTAGGTCGTGGCCCATTGGGTATTCGTGCGCGCAAAAAAATGGCCACACAAGGTGGCCTAAAACGGGTTCAAGCATAGGAGGGCGCGATTGGCCAAAAAATACAGGCCCGCCCTGAAGTCTTAGGGCCAATAGCGTTGGTCTGGCGCTGATAAACCCCTTCATCAGCAGCATTCAAACCGGCAATTTGATCCTGGTCTGTGGCTCAGGACCTCATTGTCTTGCATTATAATAGTGTTAACATAAAATTATAATCAACGTCTAATTAGGGGCTCGCATGACTACCGACTTCAAAAAGGCTGCATTGGATTACCATGAATTCCCAACCCCAGGAAAAATCGGCATTGCGCTGACCAAGCCTGCCGACACCGCCGCCCAGCTCGCACTGGCGTACAGCCCAGGCGTAGCCGAGCCCGTTCGCGAAATCGCGAGGGACCCGGAGAACGCCTATCGCTTTACCGGAAAAGGCAATCTGGTGGCCGTGATCACAAACGGTACGGCCATTTTGGGCCTCGGCAATCTAGGCCCCTTGGCCAGTAAGCCGGTCATGGAAGGCAAAGCGTTGCTGTTCAAACGGTTTGCCGGCATCGACTCGATCGATATCGAAGTCAATGCTGAGAGTTCCCAGGCCTTTATCGACACAGTCGTGCGTATTGCTGACACCTTTGGTGGCATCAATCTGGAAGACATCAAAGCCCCTGAGTGCTTTGAAATCGAAGAAGCCCTGATCGAACTGTGCAGCATCCCGGTCTTCCATGACGACCAACACGGCACCGCCATCGTCACCGCGGCCGGTATGCTCAATGCGCTGGAAATTCAGGGTAAAACGCTGGAGAACGCGAGAATCGTTTGCCTCGGCGCGGGTGCCGCAGCCACGGCCTGCATGCGCCTGCTGCTCAGTCTTGGCGCGCAAAAAAGCAATCTGTACATGGTCGATCGCACCGGTGTCATCCACTCCGCCCGCAAAGACCTCAACCAATACAAAGCACAATTTGTCAACGACGGTGGCCCGCTTACGCTGATGGAAGCCATGAGCGGTGCCGACGTGTTTGTGGGGCTATCTGGAGCCAATCTTCTTCCTGCGCAAGCGCTGGCGGCGATGGCTCCCAAGCCGATCGTGTTTGCCTGCTCAAACCCCGACCCTGAAATCAGCTACGAACTGGCCATGGCCACACGTGATGACCTGATCATGGCGACCGGCCGTTCTGACTACCCGAACCAAGTAAATAACGTTCTGGGCTTTCCGTTCATCTTTCGCGGGACCCTGGATGTTCGGGCAACCCGGATCAACGAAGCGATGAAAATTGCGGCAGTGGAAGCACTGCGCCAACTGGCCAAAGAGCCAACCCCTGTGGCAGTGCTGCAAGCATTCAATGTCGATAAGCTTGAGTTTGGGCGCGATTACATTCTCCCCAAAGCACTCGATGCTCGCCTGCTCGGCGCAATCGCCGGCGCAGTGGCCAAGGCCGCTATCGACACCGGCGTTGCGAAGCTGCATTACCCAACGCACTACCCGCTGTAAGCTGAGATCAATCAGGCTGATGTGCGGCAGTTGCACGACCTTTTGCGCGGTTGGCAACTGTCGCACTCAGTGTGCATCCAGCCGCCGCAGCGCCTGAATATCGACAGCCCACCATTTGCAAGATCATCCGTTCTTGAATGATCCGAGCCACAACTCGTCTTCCTTTTATGCCTGCCTAAACGCGACCTCGCCCTGCCACGCACAGGCGTTCTAAGACCTTTGTCTCATCGGGAAAACGCCGCTTTCCACCACGTGGAATTAGCATTGTATGTTAATGTTATGCGCGTCATCGGTGGAGCAAATGACTGCACGCTTGATCCGGGCGCTCGCTCGTAGCAGCCGCGTTCATGCCCGTTTTGTGCGACGCGAGAGCTGACACCCACTCAGGTCGCTCGTCAATTGATCCGTGATGACCTGCGCAGTCACGGCGCGGAGGATGACACACGGCACTCTGCCGCGGTGAAAGCCGTCAGACAGTCAATGCCTATCAGCAGACTCGTGACACCAGTCTCAATGCCCCCATCAAAACAGCAGGCTGACAAAGCGCTGTTAAGGAAGAGACCATGAGCAAAACCATCGCAATCATCAAGGGTGACGGCATCGGCCCCGAGATCATGCAAGCGACGCTACGCGTACTCGATGCCCTTGACTGCAATCTTCAGTATGACTTCGTTGAGGCCGGTTTGGAGGCCTTGCAGCAGCATGGGCAACTGATGCCGCCCGTGTCCATCGAGACGATCGCCAAACACGGTGTCGCACTCAAAGGCCCTCTGACCACGCCGATTGGCCGCGGCTTCTCCTCGATCAACGTTCACCTTCGCCGCCATTTCGATCTCTACGCCAACGTCCGACCGGCGATCAGTTTCCCTGGTACTCGTTCACGCTTCGAAGATATCGATATCATCACGGTGCGCGAAAATACCGAAGGGGCGTACTTGCCAGAAGGGCAAAGTATTTCTGAGGACGGCGAAGTTGCTCTGGCGAGCATTCGCGTAACGCGCACAGCCTCCGAACGCATCGTGCGGTACGCGTTCGAGCTGGCTCGTAGCAAAGGCCGTAAAAAAGTGACCGCGGTGCACAAGGCCAACATCATCAAGTCTTGCTCCGGGTTGTTCCTTGAGGTGGCGCGTGAAGTTGCGGCGGATTATCCGGAAATCGAATTCCACGAGATGATCGTCGACAACGCCTGTATGCAGTTGGTGATGAATCCCCATCAATTTGATGTCATCGTCACCACCAACCTGTTTGGCGACATCCTTTCAGACTTGTGCGCAGGCCTGGTCGGTGGCTTGGGTTTGGCGCCGGGGTCCAACATCGGCGCCGATGCGGCCATCTTCGAAGCGGTCCATGGCTCGGCGCCGGACATCGCCGGCAAGAACATCGCGAACCCATGCGCATTGTTGTTGGCTGCCGCAGACATGCTTGATTACCTGGGCATGGTGGACAAGGGGACACGCGTGCGTACCGCTATCCGCGCTGTTCTGGAAAACTCCCGTGATCAAGTGACAGCCGACATGGGCGGGGCCGGCACCACTGAGTCGTTCGCTGACGCCTTGGTGGCCTACGTGCGTGGCTAAATAGCGCATCAGGAATCACGCGCGTCGTCCGATTCGCCAGCTCACTACGAGCTGGCGATTTTCTGCGTGTGTTCTACGCTGACCTACCCCGAGGGCAGCCTGCCGGGCTAAATCTTCTTATGCCCCACGGGCCGATCCGGCCATCCCTCAGCGTTCTTGCACCGTCGAGCGCTGTGCAACATGAAAATCAATTTGACTGACTAAGTTCCACGGCGCGCTACGGAAGTAGCAATACTGTGTTGTCGTAACGTTAGCGTTAATAGAAATTCATTAAATATTATTGTTTGCTGCTATCGCGCTTGTCGGCGGACGACAATGTGCGAGGGAATGAGTGCGGGGCTTCAATACGCTCTTTTAGCTTTTCTGCGTAATCTTTTGCACCCTGCTCATTGCGAAATTGAATGCGCCTGGCTCCAATGCACACAGACCATAGCGGTTCACTCTGGCTAGACAGCTGCTCGATTTTGACGGACATGACGACACTCCAAGGAAAACAATTCAAAAGTGAATTTCAGCAACCTTGATACCGATTTCTCGCAGTTCATGAATCAAATCATCAAGGTACCGGAAGGGTTCGATTTCTTCGTTGTCATTGACTAGGAAGAAGCTTCTTCCTGCATCCTTTTTAAAGAAGACGATCCACTCCTGGGTGTTGGCCGGGTTGGCAATCAAATGGGTATCAAACTGAATGCCTTCAGCGTATTTGGTTTTTACGTCCTCACGTTTCATACGGGTCTCCAAGCGCTCACGTATTGCTGTTCTCATGCATGTATTTACCGCCCCGCAATTGATTAAAAGACCTCGCCCCTGTCTGAAGCAGGGGCGAGTCGATTGCCTTTCTATTATCATTGCATGATAATATTATGCACATATGAGCCGCTGGAGGCTAGTCATGAGCAGGATTGTCGAGGCACCTGAGCCACGAGGGGCCGAGGAGGTCCGCCCAAGGCGTGGCTTTAAAGGTGCACGACCCTGCGGCCGGTTTTGCGTGATTGTTGAAGACCCCATAGGGCGTCATGCGCAAAGGCTCCAGATGAGCGCCTCGCAACAGCGGATCGCCCTTGCTTTTGATGCAACGCGTAAGGTTTTTGAATTTTAAGGACGGCAGTCATCATGCGCAAAACAGCAATTGAGAAGCGCCTTCCGCTGAATGCTCCGACCCTGGAACCAGGGCAACGAGTATTGGTTTGCCATGAGCAATGCGTCGTCGTTCAGCAGCGAGAAACAAGAATCTATCAAGTTGTATTCGACTGCAAATCACCCAAAACGATTCGAATTTTTTGGGCCGAATATGAGTGGATTTTCATCGGCAGGCTTAAGCAGCACGCCGAGAAAGATCCGTCATTGGAAAGCTTTGTATCAACGCTAAGAGCGGGTCTAAAGACTGTCTGGCGATAAATACGGTTCTGATCGATAACCCGCCGGGCCAAATCCAGCACAGACGGGCCTACGTCTTGCTGCTGCCGTGCTTTGCATAAAGTACGAACTTGATTGGGATAATCGTAGGGATATAAATCAGCAGGGTCTCATTGCAAAACAGATGCTTGTTTATCTATTCGAGTCAGGGGCGTGCCAGACAGAGAAAAGCCTGCAGCGATGCAGGCTTTTTGGGGCCTGGGATTTGCTCCAGCAATCCAGGCGCACAGCATGAGTTCGCCGAGTATCGTTTCAGTCCAGCAGGCGCTTCAACCCGGCGACGCCAACCGGCGGCTCCGCCGTCCAGGGCACCACGATGACGGCATGCTGGGTTTCGTCGGCCACCCTCGCCATTTGTTTGCGCTCGCTATCCAGGCGTGCTCGCAGCAGCGGGTCTGTCGTATCGGTGGCCAGTAACGACTTATTGACCACCCAGGCAAACGGTTCGATGTTGGCCCTGCGTAAGTCATCCTGCAGCGCCGCCGCCTGAGACACCGGTGTGGCTTCGGGCAGCGTCACGAGAATGATTTTGGTGTAGTCCGCATCTTGCAGGCGCATCAGTGGCGTGACGATGTGGTCCGAGGCTTTGCCTTTGAATTCGCGAACCATCTGGCGGTGATAGGCGCCTGTGGCGTCCATCAGTAGCAGGGAGTGTCCCGTGGGAGCGGTGTCCAATACCACAAATGCGCTTCTGGCTTGAGCAACCACGCGGGAGAACGCGTGGAACACCGCGACCTCTTCGGTGCAGGGGGATCGCAGATCCTCGATGAGCAAGGCTATTTCGTCTTCCGTCATACCTGGCGCGCGGGAAGCGATGATCTTGTTCACGTATTTTTGGGTCTCGACCTTAGGGTCGATGCGGCCGACGCTGAGTCCCTGCACCTCGGCGTTGAGGGTTACCGCCAGATGTGCGGCAGGGTCTGTTGTACTCAGGTGCACGGACTTGCCATGCTGCACGAGGCCCAATGCGATGGCGGCGGCAATGGTGGTTTTGCCAACACCGCCTTTGCCCATGACCATGATCAAGCCGTGCTGGTCGTGAGCTAACTCGGCAATCAACTCCGAGAGTGCGTGATATTCCAGGCGTGCCGGTGCCGGTGCCGGGGTTGCAGTGCTGGCTCGGCGAGCAAGCTCCGGGGTCAGCAGTGCGCGAAGCGCGGGCAGGCCGACGGAGTCGACTGCCTTGAGTGGGATGTAGTCGGCTGAAAGCTGGCGCAGTGACGCGGGCATCTCGTCGAGCGCCTGCTGGCCTACGGACTCAATCGCCGCTGCGATCGGGTCATGCAAATTGCTGCGTTTAAACACCGCATTCACCACCAGGCGCTGGTTTTTCAGGCCCAACTCACGGAGCTCATCGCTGGAGCGTGCCGCCTCGCCGAGCGCGCCTTTATCAGGGCGGGTCACCAGTACAACAGTGGTCAGGGCTGGATCGTTGAGCGCCGCCAATGCCTGATTGAATAGCTGCTCCTGCATTTTCAAGCCCGAGTGCGGCCCCAAACATGACGCACAACGATCATTGCCCTTCAAAAAACCGCTCCACGCTTTTGGCAGGCTCAACAGTCTGAGCGTGTGCCCCGTGGGCGCGGTATCGAACACGATGTGGTCGTAGGCCGCGCTGCCCTGCGACAGCAGGTGCGAGAATTCATCGAAGGTTGCGATTTCAGTCGTGCATGCCCCTGAGAGTTGCTCGCGCACAAGCGCAATGTCTTGATCGCTGGCCTGGGCGCCCATTTGCTCGACAACCCGGGCCCGATAGTCAATGGCTGCGGTCCCTGGGTCGATATTGAGCACGGACATTCCAGGCACGTGCGGCACCGCGACAGGCTGATTGCTTAACTCAACGCCGAGCATCTCATCAAGGTTCGAGGCGGCGTCTGTGCTGACCAGCAGCACGTTCTTGCCTGCGTCAGCCAGTGCGATTGACACCGCGGTGGAGACCGACGTTTTGCCGACGCCGCCCTTGCCGGTGAAGAACATATATCGGGTGGGTTGATCGAGCAGTTTGAGGGTGGACTGCATGGCACGCTGACTCCCTTGCGGAGCATGACTGGGTATCGGAGTTTAGACCGGTGTTCAGAATCGCCAAGGTGGTCATATCAATCAAACGCTGATTTTTGCCGTCCATTGAGCGCAATTGTCTGTGCAGGAGGGCTGCAACTCGCGGCCCAAGCATAGAGCAGGGGCCGCCCTGCGGCACTAACCTGGTTTTTCACGGTCAACAGCCCCCGCACCACCGTCGGTGGTCATCCGTTTACCCTTACCAAAAAGATCTAAAGCATGCACTTACGCAACATTGCAGTCGGGTTGTCGGCCCTTGTTTTGCTCTCGACCGGGGCCCACGCCCGCAGCCTGCCCAACCTCTATACCGCCACTGAGCAACGCGCGTCCTTTGATGGCTGTGCCGATCTTTTTCCCGCCGCGAAACCCATCAACACCGCCACCGTGCCTGCTGGCATGCGCCCCCTGGCCCTGTGCTCGGACAATTTCGCGGTGCTCTATTCGCAGACCAGCAAGACGCCGCTGGTGGTGGTCGAGCGCCTGAATGCCGCGCAGTTGCAGGATGCCAAAGGTGAGGAACGCACCAATCTGTTCTACCCCGACCCGCGCATCCCTAAGGGTGGGCGCGCGGAGTTGAGTGACTACCGCAGCCAGCATCCGGCCGTCGACCGTGGCCACCAATCCCCGGCCGCCGACGCACCGAACGCCCATGCCATGGCACAGTCGTTTGCGCTGTCGAACATGGTGCCGCAAGACCCTGTCAACAACCGTAAGATCTGGAGCAAGGTCGAGGCGGATGTGCGCAAGTTCGCCAAGCGCGCCGGCGGCGATGTGTTTGTGTTCACCGGCCCGTTGTTCGACCCAGGCTACGGCACCATCGGCGACAACAAGGTCTGGGTGCCGACGCGCCTGTTCAAGCTGGTGTACGACGCCTCGTCGCAACGCGCCTGGGCTTACGTGCTGCCCAACGCGCAGACGCGTATCCAACGGCCGATGGACTATGATGCGTTCGTGAAGAGTACCGGGCTGAAGTTGCTCGGTAATCTTCCGGTCTCCGGGTCAGTCGGACGCTCGTAAGGGGGCGAGTCGCCCGGCGTCGTCGCTACGCTGCATCGAGCGTGCGAAACTCGACGGTGAGGTGACTCACTTCATGCACCGGTTTGAGGCGTTCGCGAATGCTGTCGGCATCCGCTGTGGCGTGGCCGACGACGCTCACGATTGCCGCATGCACACCTGGCCCTACCTGCCAGACGTGCAAGTCGGTAATCGTCGCGTCGCCCGCTTGTTCCACCAGTTCCCGGATCTCCGCCGCAACATGCACGTCGGTCTGGTCGAGCAGGACGCCGGCGGTCACGCCCATCAGGCTCCATGCCCAGCGTGCAATCACGATGGCGCCGACGATGCCCATCGCCGGGTCCAGCCAGACCCAACCCAGATACCGCCCCGCCAGCAACGCAGCGATCGCCAGCACCGAGGTCAGCGCATCGGCGAGCACATGCACGTAGGCGGATCTCAGGTTGTTATCGTGGCCATGGTGGCCGTGGGCATGCTCGTGGTCGTGGTCATGCCCGTGGTTATGACCGTGGCCGAGCAACAGCGCACTGACGATATTGACCACCAGCCCTACGATAGCAATCAGGGTTGCCGTCCCAAACTGCACCTCGGTCGGCTGCAGCAGGCGCATGATCGACTCGATGCCAATGCCCAGGGACACCAGCGCCAGGATCAGCGCCGAGGCAAAACCGCCCAGATCGCCGACCTTGCCGGTACCGAAGCTGAAGCGCGGGCTGGATGCGTGGCGCCGGGCATAGGCGTAGGCTGCGGCGGCGATGCCCAACGCACCCGCATGGGTGGCCATATGAAAACCGTCGGCCAGCAGGGCCATCGAACCGGTCAGGGCGCCGGCGGCGATTTCCGCGACCATCATCACTACCGTCAGCATCACCACCCATAAGGTGCGCTTGGCGTTTTCTTCGTGGGCCGCGCCGAGGAAGACATGCTTGTGGGTGTGACCGTGCGTGTGATCGAGGGTCATTTTGAGTACCGCCGAATGGCTTCAAGCAGCTCTTCTACGCCCTGGTTACGTTCTTCCTCGCTAAGGGATGGGGCCGCCACATGCGCCCTGGCATGTTCTTCGATGATTTCTTCCATCAAGCCGTTGATGGCGCCGCGTGTGGCGGCGACCAGGTGCAGGGTCTTGGCGCAATCGCTGTCCGATTCCAGTGCTCTTTCCACCGCTTGAATCTGACCGGCAATGCGTTTGACACGCTTGATCAGACTGTCTTTGTTTGCCGCTATATGGCTCACAATATACCCCCCCTACCTATAATTCGCGGATCATCGCATACCCCATCCCCCTATACAATCCTTCAGCTCGGATGCCGATTCCTCCGGAGACCGACCCCTCGGTTTATACTCGATGGCTTCGTAATCAAACCCCTTCAAACGAATTGAGATACCTCATGAGCACCTCTCTTTCCACAACCTCTGCGCGCAAGCCTGTCGCGCCCCTGGTGGCTTTTGCGCTGCTGGTGCTGGGCGCTGTGTTCCTGCACAACCTCGTCGGCACGCGCCAGGTGCTGTTTTTGGTCGTCGGCGCCGCGCTGGGTTTGACCCTGTACCACGCGGCCTTTGGCTTTACCTCGGCCTGGCGTGTGTTTATCAATGACCGGCGCGGCGCCGGTTTGCGTGCGCAAATGGTGATGCTGGCGATAGCGGTGTTGCTGTTCTTCCCGGCGCTGGGGGCGGGCACGTTGTTCGGCCAGCCGGTGGTCGGGCTGGTAGCGCCGGCCGGGGTGTCGGTGGTGTTCGGAGCGTTCATTTTTGGCATTGGCATGCAGTTGGGCGGCGGCTGTGCGTCGGGCACCCTGTTCACCGTGGGCGGCGGTAATGCGCGCATGTTGGTGACGCTGTTCTTCTTTATCTGTGGTTCGTTGATCGCCACGCACCATGTGGGCTGGTGGTTTGCACTGCCGGCGTTGCCGGCGACGTCCATCGTCAAAAGTTTCGGGGTCATGCCCGCGTTGCTTTTGAACCTGGCAGTGTTCGGCCTCATCGCAGCCGTCAGCGTGCGCTTGGAAAAAGCCCGTCATGGTCAACTGGAAGCCGGGGTGACCAGCGAGCACCGAGGCGTGCGCCGTTTTCTGCGTGGGCCCTGGCCCTTGGTGTGGGGTGCGATTGGCCTGGCCCTGCTCAATTACGCGACCCTGGCACTGGCCGGGCGACCGTGGGGCATTACCTCGGCGTTCGCGCTGTGGGGCGCCAAGGTGGCGAGCGGCCTGGGCGTGGAGGTGGGCAATTGGGCGTTCTGGCAAATACCGGGCAATGCCAAGGCCCTGGCCGCGCCGGTGTGGGAAGACATCACCAGCGTCATGGACATCGGCATCGTCCTCGGTGCGCTCCTGGCTGCCGGCCTGGCCGGGCGTTTCGCCCCCAGCCTGAACATCCCTGCGCGCTCGCTGGTGGCGGCGGTGATCGGTGGCCTGCTGCTCGGTTATGGCTCGCGCCTGGCCTACGGCTGCAACATCGGCGCGTACTTCAGCGGCATCGCCTCCGGCAGCCTGCATGGCTGGGTGTGGCTGGTGGCGGCGTTCATCGGCAATAGCGTCGGCGTGCGTCTGCGCCCTTTGTTCTTTGCCGGCGAGCGCCCGCAGGTGGCGTTGAGCGGATGCTGAGCGATTGTTTCCGGTGATGTGCACCTTGCGCTGGGTCGCTTTTTAGCCCCGATCTGTGCATTGAATTGCCTTCCGTGGCGCCAATAATCGGGCCCTGCAATCCCCCGAATCTTGAACGCTATACGGAAGGCACTGATGAGCGCCGCATCATAGCGGATGCCCAGCCAGATACTCGCGATCATCCCTGCACGCGAGCCCTCTGGCTGAACACTCTGTTCCTGCTACTCGAACATCCGAAGTCGACCCCATGCGGGCCTACGCATGCGTAAGCCCAGTCAGCGTATCCGCAATCGTCTTGGTCCGTTGCGCAGTCCCCTCTGTCGCACGGCTTGACGCCTCCAGTGCATCAAGCATTTCGCGCAAGGCACCGACGCCGCTGGACTGGTCTTCAATCTGCTGGGCAACACGCTGGATTTCGCCGGATAACAGGTCGATATCCACGCCGATTTCTGCGGCATTCTTGCGGGTGATTTCCGCCAGCTTGCGCACTTCGTCCGCCACCACCGCAAAACCCCGGCCCAGGTCGCCTGCACGCGCGGCTTCGATCGCTGCGTTGAGCGCCAGCAGGTTGGTCTGGCCGGCGATTTGTTGAATCACCTGCACAATCGACTGGATGCGCAAACTCGAACCGGCCAAGGTCCGCGCGCCGACCACGGCATCATCTGCCTGGCTGGACAAGCCCTCGACCGTCGCACCGGCTTTCGCAGACACGGTGTTCTGCTGGTCGATGGTGCCAACCAGTTCATCCATCGAGGCGTGCAACTCGCCGGAGTAATGCTTGATCTGCGAGGAGATTTCCGCGTGTTGACGTTCGGCCTGGGCCAACACCTGGCCCAGGTCCGCCAGGCCCTCGAACACCGGCAAAATATTGCTGTCCAGCCCGCGGGGATTCAGGGCGCCGCTGAAGTCATTGTTTTTGAACGCCGCAATCTGCTTGACCACTACATGGTTCAAGCCCGCCAGTTTATTCACCTGGCGACGTAGGAAGAAGGCTTTGAACTCGCCGTAGTGCGCAATGAAATTGTCCGCGTACTCGTCGCTGAAGCTGGCGCCCTTGGCCACCCGAAAGAAGAAAATTGCGGTCAGTGTCTGGTTCAGGTTCAAGCCCAGGATTTCACCAAAAGTCGACAGCCCTGCCAGCGGCACATCGCCAAACGTCCCGGCCATGCTGCCCAACTCGGTGGCGTTGTTCAGCCTGCGCAAAATGCAGTCATTAAGAATGCCCGCCACCGGCTGCCCGCCCTTGCCGCGCAGAAACTGTTCGTAGTCCACGCGGGTGGCCTCACGCAACGGCGTGCGTCGCACCATCACCAACTCCTCGCCGGGTGCCACGTCGCAATACAGTTGGACGATCTGGTGTTCATAGTCGATGCGTGCGATGGAGCGCACGAACAACTCACCGCCCACGCGGATGGCAAACGAGTAATCCGCCAACTTCGGTTCCAGCGCCTGGGGCGTGCAATTGAAGGCGTCACACAGCGCCTGCACCATGCTCTTGATATTGCCCGCGCTGTCGATCACCTGGTCAATCGTGCGGTCCTCTTCGGAGGCGGTCAGCACGCTGAAGGTCAAATCCGCCGGTTTGAAGTTCTGGCTTTTAAATACGCCATAACGCACATTCGCGGCGGTCTTCAGGAACACGATTTGTGCGTGGTTCTGGTAACTGCGCTGGCCGTCATGGATCAGCGTTTTCTGGAAATCCAGCTTGCCCCCGGCCGACCCGCCGACAAACAGGCAGGTGAAACGCCCCGATTCATACAGCGCCTCCATGAAAAACGACTCCGACGCCGACAACCCGTCGAACACCACATAGGCCAGCGTGTCGCGATGGTCGATCGGTGTGTGTACCTGCACGCGCTTGATATTGTTCGTCAGCTTGGCAATCCGCTCCTTCATGCCCATGCGCTTGCCGCCGCTGCGGATGTCTTCACACTCCAGCGGCACCATCACCACTTCGGCGGAAGCGATCAGGCTGTCGTCAAACAGCTGCAGCACAATCCGGTCCCAGCGCTCGCCGGTGGTGCAATACAGCGAATTCGCCGCGTTGCACAACTCGCCAGCGGAGGTACACAGGCTGATGCTGGTTTGCGGGAAGCGGCGCTTGAGCTTCGCGGCGACCTGGTCGATGTCCAGATGAGGGGAAATGAAACCGGTGATCAGCACCGGCGCGATGCGCAGGTTAGCCAATGAAGACTCCAGCTCATTGGCGGTGCAGGTGAGGGTGGCGGTGCCTTGTCGATCGGCCCGAGCTTTTTTTAGGAAGTTGAGTGGGTTCATGGCGACGGGCTCGATCCAGTGAGGGGACGCATGCAATAGGCTTGCGGCTAATAAGGTTATCGGCCGATGTGGCGGAGACTGGAGGAGGAGAAGCGCGGAGGCGGAGAGTTGACGAGGTGCAGGGGGCCAATTTTTACCGGCATTTACATCCGAACGGGTGGGTATCTCTGCACAACCCTGCAAGCACAGAAACAGCATAAAAGTGGGGAAGGAAAGTTTGCGCATGTATAAAACCATGCGCTCGCTCAATCGATAAAAGCTCAGTCTTTACGGTTGCGCTGTCCACACGGCCAGTTCATAGCCGTCAGGATCAATGAAGTGGAACCTGCTTCCACCGGGGAACGAAAAGGTTTCGCGGGAGATCACCGCGCCCGCAGCCTTGAGCCGCTGCTGTGCGTCCTCGAGATTGTCCGAATACAAGATGACTAAAGGACCGCCCGGCCGCACCGGCTCCCCCTCGGTGAAGCCACCGGTCAGCCGGCCATCGCTGAATTCGGTATAGGTCGGGCCGTAGTCGACGAACGTCCATCCGAACGCGTGGCCGTAGAACGTTTTGCTGCGGGCAATGTCGCTGACATTGAATTCAATATTGTCGATCTGTCGATCTTGACCACGAACGCTCATGGCTGCCTCCTTGGCGAATGTCCAAAGTGGCGATTGTAACGGATCGGTCGTTGAAGTGGCGCGGGGAGCAAGGCGCTAAGCCTTGCCATACGCCATGTACTCGTTCTGCAACACGATGTGATCTGCCACGTACTTCGCATCATGCCAAACCCCGTAGATAAACGACGACGCCCGGTTCACCAGATTCGGCAGGCCCAGGAAGTAGATCCCGCTCTGTGCCGAAATCCCGCGTTTGTGGAACGGTTCGCCGTTCTCGTCGAACGCATCGACCTTCAACCAGTTGAAGTCGAACTTGAAACCGGTGGCCCACAGAATCGTGGTCACGCCGGCTTCGGCCAGGTCCAGGCTGAGGATCGGGTCAAGCAGGCATTGCGGGTCGGGCAGCAGTTCCCAGGCTTGCGGTTCTTCGGGGAACGGCAAGCCGTTTGCCTCGATATAGGCATCGGCGTCGCGCAGTACCTCGAAGTACGCTCGATCCCCCTCTGCCACGTTGGCGGCCAGGCCAGGGGCGAAGGTCATGACGCCTGCGTTCCAGTGTTCAGTGGCGCCCACCAGGGTGATCCCTTGGTGTGCGAGGCGGCGGAAGTCGACGGTCTTACCGCCTTCGTAGCCGCTGACGGCAAAGGCTACGTGTTTTTTCTTCGGCTGGATTTTGACTTCGTCCCACAGGCCCAGGGCGCCGAGCCACCAGCAATAGTCGCGGCCGCGGTAGGCGCGGGGAGGGCGGTAGTGTTCGCCGACCGAGAGGTACACGGTTTTGCCGGCCTTTTGCAGTTCTTCGGCGATCTGCGAGCCGGAGGCACCGGCGCCGACCACCAGCACAGCGCCTTCGGGCAGTTGGCCCGGATTCTTGTAGGCGCAGGAATGCAACTGATGCAGCGGCGCGCTGGTGGGGACGATGTCCGGGATCGAGGGGCGTTGGAACGGCCCGGTGGCGGCCACCACGTTAGCGGCCTCGATCACGCCCGCCGAGGTGGTCACCTTGAAGCCGGGGCGACCGACATGGCGCTCCACTTGCAACACTTCGACGCCGGTACGCACCGGGGCGTTGAGCATCTCGACATAGGCTTGGAAGTAATCGGCCATGCGCTCCTTGGGCGGGAAGGCTTCGGGGGAGATGCCCTCGAATTTCAGGCTAGGAAAGCGGTCGTGCCAGGCCGGGCCGTTGGCGACCAGCGAGTCCCAGCGCTCCGAACGCCAGCGCTCGGCGATGCGGCTGCGCTCCAGCACGATATGCGGCACGCCCATCAGCGACAGGTGCTCGCTCATGGCGACGCCGGCCTGGCCTGCGCCGACTACCAAGGTGTTGATTGTTTCGACGGACATAGGCGTTTCCTGAAAAGTTAGAGGTTTATCTGCAACACCGCAGAGCCGCATTTGATCGATGATCGGCCTGCTCACTGCTGCGGCTCTTTGAGCAGCTCGGCCAGCGCCGTGAGTGCGAGTCGGTAACCCAGCGCGCCCAACCCGGCGACCACGCCGGTGGCGGCTTTGGACACGTAGGAGTGATGCCGGAAGCTCTCGCGCTTCCAGATATTGCTCATGTGCGCTTCGATGATCGGGCCGTCGAACGCCAGTAGCGCATCGAGGATCGGCACCGAGCTGTAGCTCAGTCCGGCGGCGTTGATCACGATGGCGTCGGCGTTCAGGCGGGCCTCTTGAATCCAGTCCACCAGCACGCCTTCATGGTTGCTCTGGCGAAAGTCCAGGGTCAGGCCCAACTCAGCGGCGTGGTCCTGGCAACACGCTTCGATGCTGGCGAAGCTGGCGCTGCCGTAGGTGCCGTGCTTGTCCAGCCCGTAGAGGTTGGCGTTGGGGCCATTGAGGAAGTACACGGTGTGGGGCATGGGGTTCTCCGGCTTGTTCCGCGAGGTGCAACACGACTTCGGCGTCGGCCGCCTTCATACGGTCCAATCGTCCGGCACCACGGCGATCACATCGATCTCCATCAACCACTCGGGTTGGCCCAGGCCGGAAATCACCAGCCCGGTGGAAATCGGGAACACGCCCTTGAGCCATTTGCCGACCTCCTGATACACCGGCTCGCGGTAGCGCGGGTCGATCAAATAGGTGGTGGTCTTGACGATATGGGACAGGTCGGAACCCGCCTCCTCAAGCAGTTGCTTGACGTTTTTCATCGCTTGTTCGGCCTGGGCGCGCGGGTCGCCGAGGCCGACCAGGTTGCCGTCGAAATCAGTGCCGATCTGGCCGCGCACATAGATGGTGTTGCCGGCGCGCACGGCCTGGCACAGGTCGTTGTCCAGCGTCTGGTTGGGGTAGGTCTGCTTTGTGTTGAACATGCGGATGCGGGTGTGGGTGGGCATGGCTGGCGACTCGTCGGAAGCGGGATGCAATCAGCTTCACATCGCCTGTTGCCGGGCGAAACCAGCATTTGTGCGGGGTAGTGCTTAGGAAAAACCGAAGCCCGTGCTGGTCATCGCCCTGCGCAGGCCCCGCGCCTATCCCGGCATGAACCCTGCAACACGCTGGGCATACAGTCATTACCGAGGTACAGGCCTGATGCTCAGTCGTATTACTCAGCGCCAACTGGAATATTTTGTCGCGTCGGGCGAGGCCGGCAGCATCAGTGCCGCCGCTGAACGCATCCATGTCTCCTCGCCGTCGATCTCGGCGGCGATCACTCATATGGAGGCTGAGCTGGGCATCCAGCTGTTTATCCGGCATCACGCCCAGGGCATTTCCCTGACGGCAGTGGGGCGTCTGGTGATGCAAGAAGCCAAGCAGATCATGGAACAGATGAGCAACCTCTACACCATCGCCTCGGAGTCATTGAACACCGTGCGCGGGCCGCTGCGGGTGGGCTGCCTGGAGTCGCTGGCGCCGATGATCACCCCCGAGTTGGTGTTTGGCTTTGGTCGCGCGTTTCCGGGCGTGCGCGTGACCCAGGCCGAGGGTAACCACGAGGAACTGCTGGAAAAACTGCGCAGTGGCGAGCTGGACATCGCCCTGACCTACGACCTGGTGACCAGCCCCGACATCGACTTCCAACCCCTGGCACACCTGCCGCCGTATGTGATGGTCGGCGAGTACCACCCGCTGGCGAGTCTGTCGGCGGTCAGCATGCAGGACCTGGAGGCGTACCCGGTGGTGCTGCTCGACACGCCCTGGAGCCGCGACTATTTCCTCAGCCTGTTTATGCAGGCGGGCACCACGCCGAACATCATCATGCGCTCCACCAACCTCGAAACGGTGCGCGCCATGGTCGGCAACGGGATCGGTTATTCCTTCGCGAATGCGCGGCCCAAATCGAACCTGTCCCAGGACGGTAAACGCGTGATCCGCCTGCGCCTGGCGGGCACGCACCGACCGATGAAGCTGGGCTACGCCACGGCGAGCAACACCCAGCTGTCACGCGTGGTGTCGGCGTTTGCCGAGCGCTGCCGGATGTTTGTGTCTGACCAGTACATCCCCGGCATGGCACCGCCGAGTTTTTTTGACCCGCATGCGGTGCGCTCGCTCAGCAGTGTGAGCTGAATTTGCACCAAAAGGTCGCGTGTTCGGCGCGGTGAGTTCAGGCGCGCACCCTTTCGGTCAGGTCATGCGGCCTATCCAATGTGGGAGGGGGCTTGCCCCCGATTGCACTGGGTCAGCTTGCTGATGTGTTGCTGATGCGCCGCTATCGGGGGCAAGCCCCCTCCCACATTGATTTTTGGTGGTTTCGAGGGCGGCGGCGGGCTGCGTAGGTTCTGCCTACCCAGTGGACCGGGTTTTACGAATTGACCCCAAGGGCCCGTCCCCACGACTCTGATTTCATTGATGCAGATCAATTTCCTTCTTTTGGGGCAGGGCACCGCGACGATGACATTCGACTGGAATTACACGTTTGGTCTGCTGGGCGACGCCGAGTTCTGGCGCGCGACGTGGACGGTGATCAAGCTCAGCACCTTGACCTGGGTCTTGAGCATCGGTTTGGGCTTTCTGCTGGCGCTGGCCAAGCAATCCAGGCATGGGCTGCTCAGCGTTCCCGCGCGTGGCTATATCTGGCTGTTTCGCAGCCTGCCGCTGTTGGTGCTGTTGATCTTTATCTACAACCTGCCGCAAGCGCTGCCCGGCACTTCGGCGATTCTGGCCGACCCGTTCTGGTCCGGCTTGCTGGCCCTGGTGATTTGCGAAACGGCGTATGTGGCCGAGATCCATCGCGGCGGTTTGCTCTCGATCCCCAAAGGCCAAGGCGAGGCGGCGCGGGCGTTGGGCTTGAAGTTTTTCGGCACCCAATGGCGCGTGGTGATCCCCCAGGCATTGCGGGTGGCGCTGCCGTCCCTGGCCAACGAATACATCTCCATCGTCAAGCTCACCTCCCTGGTGTCGGTGATCTCGCTCACCGAAATCCTGATGGTCGGCCAGCGCCTGTATTCGCAGAACTTCCTGGTGATCGAAACCATGGCGGCGGTGGCGTTCTTCTACGTGTTTATCGTCACCGTGTTCGACTTCCTGCTCAAACGCCTGGAGCGCTTTCTCGACGTCAACCAGCGCAATGTGTCGCGGGTTCCCGATGCGGCGGTGCTGGCCCTGGCCACACAACAACGGGTCGCGCTGCAACGTCCGGCCACCAGCGGGGCCCCGGCGCTGCAAGCCACGCGGCTGCACAAGGCCTACAACGACATCGAGGTGCTGGGCTCGGTCAACCTGCAGGTCCTGCCCGGTGAAGTGGTGTCGGTGATCGGGCCGTCGGGGTCGGGCAAAACCACCTTGATTCGCCTGCTCAACGGCCTGGAGCAACTGGACAACGGCGAGATCAAGATCAACGGCCAGCCGTTCATTCACCTGAACAAAACCGGCGCGCAGAAACCGCAGTACATCGAGCACGCCGAGCATCGCTTGAACATCGGCATGGTGTTCCAGAGCTTCAACCTGTTCCCGCACTTGAGCGTGCTCGACAACCTGCTGATGGCGCCGAAATACCACGGCCTGGGGCGCACCGACGAGCTCAAGCAACAGGCCTACGCGCTATTGCACAAGGTCGGCATGCTCGACCACGCCTGGAAGTACCCGCACCAACTCTCCGGCGGCCAGCAGCAACGCGTGGCCATCGCCCGCGCCCTGATGATGCGCCCGCAGATCATGCTGTTCGACGAGCCCACCTCGGCGCTCGACCCGGAGAAAGTCAACGAAGTGCTGCAGGTCATCGAAGCCTTGGCCGAGGAGGGCATCACCATGGTGATCGTCACCCACGAGATGAATTTCGCGTTCAAGGTCTCCGATCGCATCGTGTTCATGGAGAAGGGGCGTGTGGTCTGCGACGACACGCCCGCGGTATTGCGCAGCGGCCAGAACCCACGCGTGGAGGCGTTCCTCAAGGACGTCTCGCTGGCGTGACCCCTCTAACGTTCAGGAAACATAAAATGATCGAGCAAGATGAAATCGAGCAGTTCCGGCGCGACGGATACCTGGTGGTGGAAGGCGTGTTGTCGATGGACGAAGTGGCCGCGCTGCAGCACGACTTCGACCAGTGGGTAGAAGAAAGTCGCGGCCATGATCAGGGCTGGGGCACGACCGTGGATGGCCGCGCACGCTTTGATCTGGAGGGCGACCATCGCGCCGATCACCCGTCGCTGCGCCGGGTCAGCTCGCCCACCGAAATTTCCCCAGTGTATGAACGCGTGGCGTTGCATTCACGCATGGCGGCGATTTCCGCGCAGTTGATCGGCGCCAGCGGCGCACGCTTTCACCACAGCAAGATCAATTCGAAGTTGCCCCACACCGCGACCCAGGTGAAGTGGCACCAGGACTTTTTGTTCACGCCCCACAGCAACGACGACATCATCACCGCCTTGCTGATGGTCAGCGAAGTGACCCCGCAAAACGGCCCGCTGAATGTGATCCCCGGCAGCCATAAAGGCCCGCTGTGGTCGCACTGGCAGAACCAGCGTTTCACCGGTGCGGTGGACGACGCAGTGGTCGCGGAACACTGCCGGCAACCGATCGCCTGCTACGGCCCGGCCGGTTCCGTATGCTTCATGCACACCCGCTTGCTGCACGCCTCCAGCCCTAACGAGACCGAACTGCCGCGCACCCTGTTCATCAGCGTCTACGCCGCTGAAGACGCGCTGCCATTCGGCGAAAACCCTCTGCCCAGCGCACATGCCGGCCTGCTGGTGGCCGGTGAAGAAAGTGGCTTGATACGTTCCACGGACAACCAACTGCGCTTGCCGCAGAAACCCCGTGGTGCGTCTTTCTTCGTGCAACAGGCCGGACAAGATTCTGCCACTGCCTAACCTCCCAACTCCCTTGCAGGTATTGACCATGACAGCGTTTCGTAAAAGTGTTCGTCCCCTTGCCTTGTGCCTGCTGGGCGCAGCGGTTGCGATGACCTCGTTGGCGGCTTCGGCGTTCCAGCAGGACGGCAAGATCATCGCCGGTTCCGATGTGACGTTCTTCCCCTATGAATACATGGATAACAACAAGCCGGCGGGCTTCGATATCGAGTTCATGGACGGCCTGGGCAAGGTCATGGGGCGCAAGGTCGAGACCCTCGACACGCGCTTTCCCAACTTGATCACCGGCTTGCAGGCCGGGCGTTTCGATGTGACCAACTCGTCGATGTATATCACCGCCGAGCGGGTCAAGGTCATCGACATGATTCCCTACCTGAAAAGCGGCGAGTCGATCCTGACCCTCAAGGACAGTGCCTTCCAACCCAAGACCCCGGAAGAGTTCTGCGGCCACAAGATCGGTTCCATGGGGGCTACCTCGTGGCTGGCGCAGATGAACAAACTGTCGGCCGAGTACTGCGTGGCCAAAGGGTTGAAGCCGATCCAGATCAGCGAGTACAGCACCGACCCGCAAACCACCCAGGCGCTGCTGGCCCATGCGGTCGAAGCGCAGATCACCGACGCGGCCGTGGCCCGTGGCGTGATCGACAAACTGGGCAGCCGCGTGGTGATTTCGTCCGACGCCTTGATCTACCCGGTGCTGAACGGCTTCGGCGTGAAGAAGGGCAATGACACGGTCAAGCAGGCCTTGCTCGACGGCCTGGAGAAGTACCGCGCCACGCCGGAATACGCGGCCTTGCTCAAGAAGTACAACTTCGAGGCGCCCACCGATGCCGACCTTGCGGCGCTGATGCCCAAGTAAGCCTATTGCGCGGCCGCAGCCTTGCGGTCGCGCCCTGCGGAGACCGATCCATGGCGTTATCCCTCGAAGAACAGACGCGCATCGACCTGGCGGCGACCTTTCGCATCGTTGCCCACCTGGGCATGCACGAAGCGGTGGCCAACCACTTCAGCGCTGCCGTGTCGGCCGATGGTAAACAGTTTTTGCTCAACCCGAAGTGGAAGCACTTCTCGCGCATTCGCGCCAGCGACCTGCTGCTATTGAACGCCGACGACCCTGCCTGTGCCGACCACCCGAACGTGGACGCCACCGCCTGGTCGATCCATGGGCAGATCCACCGACTGCTGCCACACACCCGCGCCGTGTTGCACCTGCACCCGGTCTACACCACGGCGGTGGCGTGCCTGGCCAAGCCGCACATCCCGGCGATCGACCAGAACACCGCGCGCTATTTCAACCGCGTGGCGGTGGACGAACTCTATGGCGGCATGGCCGACACCGAAGCCGAAGGCGCACGCCTGGCCGGCTTGCTCGACGGCAAGAGCCGCCTGTTGATGGGCAACCATGGCGTGATGGTGACCGCCTCGTCCATCGGTGAAGCGTTCGACGATATCTGGACCCTGGAGCGCGCCTGCCAGATCCTTGTCACGGCGTGGTCCACCGGGCAGCCGTTGCGGGTGTTGTCCGATGAAGTGGCGGAAAAAACCGCGCGGGGCTGGGAAGGCATCACCGATTTCTCGCGCCGGCATTTTGAAGAAATGAAGCAAATGATGATCGACGCCGATGCGTCGGTGCTCGACTGAGGACGCCCTATGACCTTTTCCGTTGTCGCCCGCTGTGCCGAGACGGGCCAGTTGGGGATCGCTATCAGCTCGTCGAGCATCGCCGTGGGCGCGCGTTGCCCGTGGCTGCGCCCCGGTGTGGGCGCGGTGGCGTCGCAGAACATCACCCTGCCGAGCCTGGGTCCGCAGATTCTCGACCTGCTGGAGCAGGGCATGGCGCCGAGTGAGGCCGTGGCGGCGGTGTTTGCCGGGCAGGACCACCGCGACTATCGGCAGGTGACGGTGATCGATCGCCTGGGCCGCACCGCACATTTCAGTGGCTCGCAAACCCTTGGCATTCATGCGGCGCTGAGTGGCGAGCAATGCGTGGCGGCCGGGAACATGCTGGCCAATCCCGATGTGATCGCTGCGATGGTCGGTGCGTTCGAGAACGCCTCCGGGCATCTGGCCGACCGGCTGCTCGCCGCGATGCACGCAGGCCAGGCCCACGGCGGCGAAGCGGGGCCGGTGCATTCGGCGGCCCTTATGGTGGTCGATGATCTGCTGTGGCCCATCGTCAATCTGCGCGTGGACTGGGCCGACGCCGACCCGATTGGCGCCCTCGATCAGCTCTGGCAGGCCTATCGCGGGCAACTGCAAGACTACCTCGACCGCGCCCTCAACCCGCACATCGCGCCGGGCTATGCGGTGCCGGGAGATGACCGATGAGCCACAGCCGTGACCTGCTGGCGCAATTAGTGCGCTTCGACACCACCAGCCGCGAATCCAACCTCGCGCTGATCGACTTCGTGCGCACGTATTTGCAGGGCCACGGCGTCGCCTGTGAACTGGTGTTCAACGAACACAAGAACAAGGCCAACCTGCTGGCGACCATCGGCCCGGCGGATGTGCCTGGCATCGTGCTGTCCGGGCATACCGATGGGGTGCCGGTGGACGGCCAGCGCTGGAGCGTGGCGCCGTTCGACCTCACCGAAAAAGACGGCAAGTTGTACGGGCGTGGTACCGCCGACATGAAGGGCTATATCGCCTGTGTGCTGGCCTGTGTGCCGGTGCTGGTGCGGGCGTCGTTGCGTATGCCGGTGCATATCGCGCTGTCCTATGACGAAGAGGTGGGTTGCCTGGGTGTGCGTTCGTTGATCGAAAGGTTTCACGCGCAGCCGGTCAAGCCGTTGTTGTGTGTGATCGGCGAGCCCACCGAGCTCAAGCCGGTGCTGGGGCACAAAGGCAAATTGGCCGTGCGTTGCGACGTGCAGGGCGCGGCGTGTCATTCGGCTTATGCACCGTCAGGCGTCAACGCCATCGAATACGCGGCCTGCTTGATCCGAGAACTGGTGCGGCTCGGTGAGGAACTCAAGGCGCCGCAACTCCAGAACGCGGCGTTCGATCCGCCGTTTGCCACGGTGCAAACCGGCGTGATGAGCGGCGGCAAGGCGCTGAATATCGTCCCGCAGCAGTGCAGCTTTGATTTCGAAGTGCGCTCGCTGCCGACCCAGGACCCGTGGCAGGTGGCGCACCAGTTACGGTTGTATGCCGAGCAAACCCTGCTGCCGGCGATGCAGGCGGTGAGTGCGCAGTGCGCGATCGGCTTCAGTGAGTTGTCCAGCTATCCGGGGTTGGCGACTTCGTCGCAAAGCCAGGCGGCTGAGTGGGTCGCGCAGTTTTGCGGCTCGCAGGACTTCGGCACCGTCGCCTTCGGCAGCGAAGGCGGGCTGTTCGATCAGGCGGGGATTCCCACCGTGGTGTGCGGCCCGGGCAGCATGGAACAGGGGCACAAGGCGGATGAGTTCATCAGTCTGCAGCAACTGGATGCGTGTGATCGAATGCTGGAGCGGGTGGTGGAGTTTGTGCGTCAATAGCCTTCGCACTGACACTCGTGGTGAAGAAGGAACCGCAGTTGAACGAACACACATTGTCCATGCGCCTGGAGCGCGTAGCCGCGCATGTGCCGGCTGGGGCGCGGTTGGCGGATATCGGCTCCGACCATGGCTACCTGCCGGTGGCGTTGCTGCGTCGTGGCCTGATCGCGGCGGCGGTGGCGGGGGAGGTGGCCGCGACGCCATTCCAGGCGGCCGAGCGCACCGTGCGTGAGAATGGCCTGGAGCAACACGTCAGCGTGCGCCTGGCCGATGGCCTGGCAGCCATCACGGCTGCCGACGCGATCACCGCGATCAGCGTCTGCGGCATGGGCGGCGAGACGATCCGCAACATCCTCGACAGCGGCAAGGCACACCTCACCGGCCAAGAGCGCTTGATCCTGCAACCCAACGGCGGCGAGCAACCGCTGCGCCAATGGCTGATGGACAACGGTTACCGCATCCTGGTCGAAGAGTTGTTGCGGGAAAACCGCTTCTACTACGAAATCATCGTCGCTGAGCGCGCCGAACCGGTGGCGTACAGTGCCGAAGAGTTGTACTTCGGTCCGCTGCAGTTGCAGGCCCGCAGCCCGGCCTTCCTGGCCAAGTGGCAGCGCCTGCTGCGGCAAAAGCAGAAAACCCTGGCCAGTTTCGAGCAGGCTCGCCAGGCGGTGCCCCAGGCCAAGGTGCAAGAGGTCGCCCGGCAGGTGCAGTGGATCACCGCGTTGCTGGCGTGAGCTGGCCTTTCATTGCCGCACCGGGTTGATCGAACCCACTCGCTACTCGGTCGTTCCCTTGATTGAGTGCTTTCGCCCCATTTTCGAGCACTGCGCGCGGTTTTTTGCGTGCCGCACCGCCTATTCAGGGGCTCGCTAGTGGCGGCTCGTATCTTGCTTGGGCCTTCCCAATCAATGACATGGCACTTTGCCGTGATTCATTTCAAGGCTTCGTCCATCGTTGCCTCGCGTGGGTTGTTTTGGGGAGTAGTCGGCCATGCACAGTCTGTTGTCACCCGGTATCCGCCTGCTCGGACGTTTCGGCTTCGCCCGCAAATTCCAGATCCTGTTCATTCTGTTCATGCTGCCCCTGGTCGGGAGCCTCTGGATGATCGGGCTGGACTATCGCGACAAACTTGCGGTGATTTCCAGCGAAAAGTCCGGCGTTTCTCAACTACTGGCCCTGGACGCGTTAGATGGCCAATTGATTGCCCAGCGCAACCTCGCCTCGCGCTGGAAAGCGCTGGACCTGCTGCGTGAACCGACGCCCGCAGCCAAGGCGGCGATGGACAAGCTGGATACGAACAACCCGCTTATCCTGCAAAGCCTGCAAGCTCTGGGCGATGCGCTCAAACAACAGGGCGCGAGCGTCGACACCCTGGCGCGCTTCGACGCGTTGCAGGCAATGGTCAAGGGGATGGATGTGCAATCCCTGCGCACCGTGGGCTGGTGGCCGGACGGCTACGATCGCTTCACCTCGGCGCTGACCGCCATGCAAACCCTGCGCGAACAGATCACCCTCGACGCCGGCCTGATCCTCGACCCCTGGCTGGAGACTTATCTGCTAATGCAGATTTCCACCCAGCACACGCCGGACCTGATCGAGCGTATCGGCCGCATGGCCAGTATTGGTCAGTCGTCCATCGCCTCGGGGCAGTTCACGTTGCAAAGCCGCTTGCAGATGCGCGACCTGCGCGGCCGTATCGGCGATGCGCGAGACCAGTTGGTCAAGGCCGCTGCGTCGCTCAAGGCCAAACCATACCTCGGCCTGGAGCCCTGGACCGCGCAGTACGATAACAGCCTGCAACAACTGGACAGCGAGCTTAAAGTGCTCGACGACGGCGTGTTCGGTGGCACCATCAAACTCGACCCTGCCGGTTTCGAGCGCAGTGTCGACACGATGCTCGGCAGCCTGGGCGCGCTGCGCAACCAGTCGCTCCGCTCGCTGGATGCACGCCTGACCTATTACCACGATCGCGCCTTGCAGCAATTCATCCCCGTCGCGGCCATCTTCAGCCTGCTGGCCCTGGCGGCGCTCTACCTGTTCATGTGTCTGCAAGCCTCGATCCGTCGCAGTGCCAGCGGCATCACCACGCTGGCCCAGTCCCTGCGCGACGGCAACCTGTGCGTGGAAGTGGCTGTTGACGGCCGCGATGAACTGGCTGCGATCAGCGCCGCGCTCAACGTGGCGGTGGTGCAACTGCGTACCAGCCTGCTGGGCGTAAATCACGAGACTCAGCAGCTTGGTTCGGCGGTGCTCACGCTCAACTCGCAATCGGGCAGCACCCTCACCGACGTCGAAGACCAGCAATACCAGATCAGCCAGATCGCCGCAGCGGCTACGCAACTGGCCGCCACTTCCATGGGCGTCGCCAAAAGCTGTGAACAAGCCTCCGGTAGCGCCCAGCACACTCGACGCATCGCCGAAGACAGCAGCCGCGATAGCCAGCGCACCACGGCCAGCATCCAGCAACTCAACCGGCGCCTGACCGACACCGCCAACGCCCTGGAACAAGTGAGCCAACAGGGCCAGCAGATTCAGTCGGTGGTCGACACCATTCGTGGCATCGCCGAGCAAACCAACCTGCTGGCACTTAACGCCGCCATCGAAGCCGCGCGCGCCGGCGAACAGGGCAGGGGCTTTGCGGTGGTCGCTGATGAAGTGCGCAGCCTGTCGCAACGCACCCAGGCCTCCACCGCGCAAATCGCTAGCACCGTGGACAGCTTGCGTGCCACGGTCAGCCAGGCGGTCACACTGATGAGCGCCGCCTGCGCTCAGGCCCTGACCGACGCCGAGTCCGTCACCGGGCTGGGCACGCGGCTGGGCGAGATCGCCGGGGCGGTGCAGAACGTCACCGACACCCTGGCGCACATCGCGGCGGCGGTGGAAGAGCAGGCGACGACGGCGGATGAAGTGAGCGGCAATATCCAGCAGGTGGACCAGGCGGCGGGGCGCTTGCTCGATGGCGCGCGGGCGGTGAACCGGGCTGCGGATACGCTGAGCAAGGGGAGCCGCGCGTTGAGTGACAACACCGCACGTTTCCGCCTGAGCTGAGTGGGCTGCCGAGAGAGCTTTGCCGGGGGTAAACCCGTCCAAATGTGGGAGCTGTCGAGCTTCAGCGAGGCTGCGACAGGATCACCTCGGTGTGCCTGCTAAACCTCAGCGCCTGCATCGCAGCCTCGCTAAAGCTCGGCGGTGCCTGCAGGACGCCGGTTCAAGCACTCGCCAAAGGCCTCATCGCCCGTCACTTCGCAAACGCATACTCCCCACCCTGTTCCAGCGCCTTGCGATACGCCGGTCGCGCCTGGAACCGCTGCACCCACGCCGCCAGGTTCGGATACGCCTGCAACTTGCCCTGTGCGTTGGCGATTTCGCCGATAAAACTCATCTGAATATCCGCGCCACTTAATTCGTCACCCACCAGATACGGCGTGTGCGCCAGCGCATCGTTGAGATAACCCAGGTAATTGGCCACCTCGGACTCGATTCGCGGATGCAACGGCGCGCCGGCGTCACCCAGGAACCCGACGTACAGGTTGAGCATCAACGGCAGCATCGCCGAGCCTTCGGCGAAGTGCAGCCATTGCACGTACTCATCAAAGGCGGCGGTGCTTGGGTCCGGTTGCAGGCGGCCCGCACCGTGGCGACGGATCAGGTAATCGATGATCGCGGCGGACTCGATCACCACGCGCGAGCCGTCTTCAATTACCGGGGACTTGCCCAGCGGATGAACCGCCTTGAGTTCCGGCGGCGCCAGGTTGGTCTTCGGGTCACGCTGGTAACGCTTGATCTCGTAAGGCAGGCCGAGCTCTTCGAGCAGCCAGAGAATGCGCTGCGAGCGCGAGTTGTTGAGGTGGTGGACAGTGATCATGGGAACTCCGCTGGGCGAGAAGGGGCGAGGAACAGACTGCTACGCCGCTATAGAGTGCCTTGAATCAGGTTTCGTTGTCTGGGGAACTGCTGGCGTCCTGATCGGACCCCTCCGCCAGTTTCAAGCGGTCCGCTTTACTGACGTATTTATCTTTGCTTTTAGGTGCCAATTTGGCACTGGCCTTCTTTGCGTTGGCCTTTAATAGCTGATTGATCTTTTTACGACGGTTCATGATTGCTACTCAGCAGGTGAATGCCGGAATGATATCAGCTTGAAACAGTGAGCCACTGCAACCCGATGGCGTTCGAGGCAGGCGCTGTCGCTTGGCGGTAACGGCATAGGGGCCTGGGTGTCATATTTTATTCATGAGTGCGTCGGACACTCATGCGCGGTTTTCATTTTGGACAATGGATTTTAAGGAAAGCAATGTCGCACATCATGCGGGTCGTGACCTCCGGCTCCGCCTATCTGGATATCGACGCCTTCGCCTGCTGTATCGCCTACGCCGAGCTGTTGAACCATCAAGGTATCAATGCTCGTGCAGTCAGCAGCGCACCGCTCAATTTCAGCATCCCCAACACCCTACTCGACTGGCCCTCTGCCCTGGACAACTACTTGCCCGGTCCAGACGATGAATTTGTCCTGGTGGATGTCTGCGACCCTCACCACTTTGACCCGCTGGTGGTACTCGACCAAGTGGTCGAGGTGATCGATCACCATCCGGGCTTTGAAACCTACTGGGCGCAGACCCTGGGTACTGCCGCCGACATTCGCCCTATAGGCGCGGCGGCGACCCTGGTTTTTCTGCGCTGGGAAGCGGCAGGCCTGTTGCCGATGATCAGCCAACACAGTGCTGCCTTGCTGGCCACGGCAATCCTGGACAACACCCTCTATTTCACCGGGCAACTGACCACGCCGCAGGACCGGCGCGCCTATGAGTGCCTCGCACGGTGCGCGCGGCTGGCTGCGAATTGGCCCGAGCAGTATTTCGCCGAATGCCAGGCTGCGATCGAGTCCGACCTGATCGCAGCCCTGGCGGCTGACCTGAAACGGATGACCGTCACTGACCAACTGCCACACCTGTTCGCGCAGATGACGGTGTGGGACGCCGGGGCGCTGATACGGCGGCATCGGCCGGCGATTGCGCGCTGGCTTGCGGGGCAGGGGGACGATTGGATGTTGAACGCAATCAGCATCCGGGAGAGCAAGGGGTACTGGTTGGCGGAGGCGGTGGCCAGCCAGCAGAAGCTGAGCCAGCTACTGTCTATAGAGTGGCAGGAAGGAATCGCGGTGATCGAGCCGTCGTTGCAGCGTAAGGACCTGCTGAAGTTGGCGTTGTCGGCGTCATCCTTTCAATAATGTGCTCTACGACCTTGGAAGTTTGCAGCCTGACAGCCCAGGCTCCTGGGTAAGGAAAAGAATTTTCAGGCGGGGGTTGACCACGTAATTTAATCCTGTATTATTTGCCTCCCGCTAACGAGCAGTTCACTGCTGGTCTGGCTTAAGTGGTTGATTTCCTTAGTGAAATTAAAAACTTTTAAGGTTGCTACTTCGGGGGGTGTGCTGTAGAGTGCGCTCCTCGGTTGAGACGAAAGATCTTAACCAACCGCTCTTTAACAACTGAATCAAGCAATTCGTGTGGGTGCTTGTGGAGTCAGACTGATAGTCAACAAGATTATCAGCATCACAAGTTACTCCGCGAGAAATCAAAGATGTAACCAACGATTGCTGAGCCAAGTTTAGGGTTTCTTAAAAACCCAAAGATGTTTGAACTGAAGAGTTTGATCATGGCTCAGATTGAACGCTGGCGGCAGGCCTAACACATGCAAGTCGAGCGGTAGAGAGAAGCTTGCTTCTCTTGAGAGCGGCGGACGGGTGAGTAATGCCTAGGAATCTGCCTGGTAGTGGGGGATAACGTTCGGAAACGGACGCTAATACCGCATACGTCCTACGGGAGAAAGCAGGGGACCTTCGGGCCTTGCGCTATCAGATGAGCCTAGGTCGGATTAGCTAGTTGGTGAGGTAATGGCTCACCAAGGCAACGATCCGTAACTGGTCTGAGAGGATGATCAGTCACACTGGAACTGAGACACGGTCCAGACTCCTACGGGAGGCAGCAGTGGGGAATATTGGACAATGGGCGAAAGCCTGATCCAGCCATGCCGCGTGTGTGAAGAAGGTCTTCGGATTGTAAAGCACTTTAAGTTGGGAGGAAGAGCAGTTACCTAATACGTGATTGTTTTGACGTTACCGACAGAATAAGCACCGGCTAACTCTGTGCCAGCAGCCGCGGTAATACAGAGGGTGCAAGCGTTAATCGGAATTACTGGGCGTAAAGCGCGCGTAGGTGGTTAGTTAAGTTGGATGTGAAATCCCCGGGCTCAACCTGGGAACTGCATTCAAAACTGACTGACTAGAGTATGGTAGAGGGTGGTGGAATTTCCTGTGTAGCGGTGAAATGCGTAGATATAGGAAGGAACACCAGTGGCGAAGGCGACCACCTGGACTGATACTGACACTGAGGTGCGAAAGCGTGGGGAGCAAACAGGATTAGATACCCTGGTAGTCCACGCCGTAAACGATGTCAACTAGCCGTTGGGAGCCTTGAGCTCTTAGTGGCGCAGCTAACGCATTAAGTTGACCGCCTGGGGAGTACGGCCGCAAGGTTAAAACTCAAATGAATTGACGGGGGCCCGCACAAGCGGTGGAGCATGTGGTTTAATTCGAAGCAACGCGAAGAACCTTACCAGGCCTTGACATCCAATGAACTTTCTAGAGATAGATTGGTGCCTTCGGGAACATTGAGACAGGTGCTGCATGGCTGTCGTCAGCTCGTGTCGTGAGATGTTGGGTTAAGTCCCGTAACGAGCGCAACCCTTGTCCTTAGTTACCAGCACGTAATGGTGGGCACTCTAAGGAGACTGCCGGTGACAAACCGGAGGAAGGTGGGGATGACGTCAAGTCATCATGGCCCTTACGGCCTGGGCTACACACGTGCTACAATGGTCGGTACAGAGGGTTGCCAAGCCGCGAGGTGGAGCTAATCCCAGAAAACCGATCGTAGTCCGGATCGCAGTCTGCAACTCGACTGCGTGAAGTCGGAATCGCTAGTAATCGCGAATCAGAATGTCGCGGTGAATACGTTCCCGGGCCTTGTACACACCGCCCGTCACACCATGGGAGTGGGTTGCACCAGAAGTAGCTAGTCTAACCTTCGGGAGGACGGTTACCACGGTGTGATTCATGACTGGGGTGAAGTCGTAACAAGGTAGCCGTAGGGGAACCTGCGGCTGGATCACCTCCTTAATCGACGACATCAGCTGCTCCATAAGTTCCCACACGAATTGCTTGATTCATGCGTTTGTCAAAGTGCAGAGCTAACTATTCGAATCGAATAATTAGCTCTGATCTTTTTCAGAACCGTTCTTTAAAAATTTGGGTATGTGATAGAAAGATAGACTGAACGTTACTTTCACTGGTAGCGGATCAGGCTAAGGTAAAATTTGTGAGTTGCTCTTAATTGAGTATTATCGAATTTTCGGCGAATGTCGTCTTCACAGTATAACCAGATTGCTTGGGGTTATATGGTCAAGTGAAGAAGCGCATACGGTGGATGCCTTGGCAGTCAGAGGCGATGAAAGACGTGGTAGCCTGCGAAAAGCTTCGGGGAGTCGGCAAACAGACTTTGATCCGGAGATGTCTGAATGGGGGAACCCAGCCATCATAAGATGGTTACCTTACACTGAATACATAGGTGTAAGGGGCGAACCAGGGGAACTGAAACATCTAAGTACCCTGAGGAAAAGAAATCAACCGAGATTCCCTTAGTAGTGGCGAGCGAACGGGGACTAGCCCTTAAGTGGCTTTGAGATTAGCGGAACGCTCTGGAAAGTGCGGCCATAGTGGGTGATAGCCCTGTACGCGAAAATCTCTTAGTCATGAAATCGAGTAGGACGGAGCACGAGAAACTTTGTCTGAATATGGGGGGACCATCCTCCAAGGCTAAATACTACTGACTGACCGATAGTGAACTAGTACCGTGAGGGAAAGGCGAAAAGAACCCCGGAGAGGGGAGTGAAATAGATCCTGAAACCGTATGCGTACAAGCAGTGGGAGCCTACTTTGTTAGGTGACTGCGTACCTTTTGTATAATGGGTCAGCGACTTATTTTCAGTGGCGAGCTTAACCGAATAGGGGAGGCGTAGCGAAAGCGAGTCTTAATAGGGCGTCTAGTCGCTGGGAATAGACCCGAAACCGGGCGATCTATCCATGGGCAGGTTGAAGGTTGGGTAACACTAACTGGAGGACCGAACCGACTACCGTTGAAAAGTTAGCGGATGACCTGTGGATCGGAGTGAAAGGCTAATCAAGCTCGGAGATAGCTGGTTCTCCTCGAAAGCTATTTAGGTAGCGCCTCATGTATCACTGTAGGGGGTAGAGCACTGTTTCGGCTAGGGGGTCATCCCGACTTACCAAACCGATGCAAACTCCGAATACCTACAAGTGCCGAGCATGGGAGACACACGGCGGGTGCTAACGTCCGTCGTGAAAAGGGAAACAACCCAGACCGTCAGCTAAGGTCCCAAAGTTATGGTTAAGTGGGAAACGATGTGGGAAGGCTTAGACAGCTAGGAGGTTGGCTTAGAAGCAGCCACCCTTTAAAGAAAGCGTAATAGCTCACTAGTCGAGTCGGCCTGCGCGGAAGATGTAACGGGGCTCAAACCATACACCGAAGCTACGGGTATCACTTAGGTGATGCGGTAGAGGAGCGTTCTGTAAGCCTGTGAAGGTGAGTTGAGAAGCTTGCTGGAGGTATCAGAAGTGCGAATGCTGACATGAGTAACGATAATGGGTGTGAAAAACACCCACGCCGAAAGACCAAGGTTTCCTGCGCAACGTTAATCGACGCAGGGTTAGTCGGTCCCTAAGGCGAGGCTGAAAAGCGTAGTCGATGGAAAACAGGTTAATATTCCTGTACTTCTGGTTATTGCGATGGAGGGACGGAGAAGGCTAGGCCAGCTTGGCGTTGGTTGTCCAAGTTTAAGGTGGTAGGCTGGAATCTTAGGTAAATCCGGGATTCTAAGGCCGAGAGCTGATGACGAGTTAACTTTTAGTTAACGAAGTGGTTGATGCCATGCTTCCAAGAAAAGCTTCTAAGCTTCAGGTAACCAGGAACCGTACCCCAAACCGACACAGGTGGTTGGGTAGAGAATACCAAGGCGCTTGAGAGAACTCGGGTGAAGGAACTAGGCAAAATGGCACCGTAACTTCGGGAGAAGGTGCGCCGGTGAGGGTGAAGGACTTGCTCCGTAAGCTCATGCCGGTCGAAGATACCAGGCCGCTGCGACTGTTTATTAAAAACACAGCACTCTGCAAACACGAAAGTGGACGTATAGGGTGTGACGCCTGCCCGGTGCCGGAAGGTTAATTGATGGGGTTAGCTAACGCGAAGCTCTTGATCGAAGCCCCGGTAAACGGCGGCCGTAACTATAACGGTCCTAAGGTAGCGAAATTCCTTGTCGGGTAAGTTCCGACCTGCACGAATGGCGTAACGATGGCGGCGCTGTCTCCACCCGAGACTCAGTGAAATTGAAATCGCTGTGAAGATGCAGTGTATCCGCGGCTAGACGGAAAGACCCCGTGAACCTTTACTATAGCTTTGCACTGGACTTTGAATTTGCTTGTGTAGGATAGGTGGGAGGCTTTGAAGCGTGGACGCTAGTTCGCGTGGAGCCAACCTTGAAATACCACCCTGGCAACTTTGAGGTTCTAACTCAGGTCCGTTATCCGGATCGAGGACAGTGTATGGTGGGTAGTTTGACTGGGGCGGTCTCCTCCTAAAGAGTAACGGAGGAGTACGAAGGTGCGCTCAGACCGGTCGGAAATCGGTCGTAGAGTATAAAGGCAAAAGCGCGCTTGACTGCGAGACAGACACGTCGAGCAGGTACGAAAGTAGGTCTTAGTGATCCGGTGGTTCTGTATGGAAGGGCCATCGCTCAACGGATAAAAGGTACTCCGGGGATAACAGGCTGATACCGCCCAAGAGTTCATATCGACGGCGGTGTTTGGCACCTCGATGTCGGCTCATCACATCCTGGGGCTGAAGCCGGTCCCAAGGGTATGGCTGTTCGCCATTTAAAGTGGTACGCGAGCTGGGTTTAGAACGTCGTGAGACAGTTCGGTCCCTATCTGCCGTGGACGTTTGAGATTTGAGAGGGGCTGCTCCTAGTACGAGAGGACCGGAGTGGACGAACCTCTGGTGTTCCGGTTGTCACGCCAGTGGCATTGCCGGGTAGCTATGTTCGGAATAGATAACCGCTGAAAGCATCTAAGCGGGAAACTAGCCTCAAGATGAGATCTCACTGGGACCTTGAGTCCCCTGAAGGGCCGTCGAAGACTACGACGTTGATAGGTTGGGTGTGTAAGCGCTGTGAGGCGTTGAGCTAACCAATACTAATTGCCCGTGAGGCTTGACCATATAACACCCAAGCAATTTGACTACTCGAAAGAGCATCAGATTGCGGTGTGTGAAGACGAAACGAACCGAAAGTTCGAATCTCACAAAACACCGAAAGCTATCACATACCCAATTTGCTGAAGCGAGGCCAGCTGGCCACGACTCAGTACCCGAATTTCTTGACGACCATAGAGCATTGGAACCACCTGATCCCATCCCGAACTCAGCAGTGAAACGATGCATCGCCGATGGTAGTGTGGGGTTTCCCCATGTGAGAGTAGGTCATCGTC
This sequence comes from Pseudomonas sp. D3, assembly GCF_029320995.1. NCBI lineage: Bacteria > Pseudomonadati > Pseudomonadota > Gammaproteobacteria > Pseudomonadales > Pseudomonadaceae > Pseudomonas > Pseudomonas sp. D3. Next base: position 4,585,937 of record NZ_CP119772.1, on the reverse strand, counting down.
AAGATTAAATTCCAGAACCCCTGTTTGCTTACGCAGACAGGGGTTTTGTTTGTCTGCGGGAAAATATTCTCAGACTGGTACGGAGTTCCCGCTAGGTTGGCGCCAGCCTGAATCGTCCTTAAATCTGTCGACACTTGATGCCCGGTTTTGGGCCGAAAGCAGCCCCTTTCTTTCCAAACAGGTCTACCATGCCAGCCCGGGAGTGGTCCACGCGCTACCGTCCATTTTTCATAAAGGTACAGCAATGACCATCGACCAAATTTCCCTTCCCAAAGGTGTAGGCCCTCACGCCTCCAAGCTTCTCGACGCCATCACCGGCGCCTCGACCCACGAAGAACTCAACCGCGCCGGCGGCAAAGCTGAAGGTTTTGTCTTGGGGCTCGAGTCCACCAAGGCCATCAAAAGTCAAATCGCCGAGTCGTTGTATGTGGCTTACGACGACGCGGCGAGCAATCGCGCGAGTGAGTTGAAAGGCTAATCGTCAGTCGCCGAGGTCTTCGGACAGGTCGAGCAGCAAGGCACGGTGGACGCGTTACAGCGTAAGACTTAATAACCATCCCGCCGCGCCGCTTCCGGCAACCACCAGCCACGGTGGCAGCTTCCATACCATCAGCGCCACCAGGCCGATCAGGGCCAGGCCGAAATCCCGTGCGCTAAAGATCGCACTGGTCCACACCGGCTGGTACAGCGCCGCCAGCAACAGGCCAACTACTGCGGCGTTCACGCCCGCGAGGGCGGCCTGGGTGCGCGGGCTGTGCCGCAGGCTTTCCCAGAAGGGCAGCGCGCCCATCACCAGCAAAAACGACGGGGCGAAGATCGCCAGCAGGCAGAGCGTGCCGCCGAGCCAGCCGTTCGGGGGCTGGGTCATCGAGGCGCCGAGGAAGGCGGCGAAAGTGAACAGCGGGCCGGGCATGGCTTGGGCGGCGCCGTAGCCAGCGAGGAATACGTCGTTGCTCACCCACCCGGTGGGTACGACTTCGGCCTGCAGCAGCGGCAGCACCACGTGGCCGCCGCCGAATACCAGCGAGCCGCTGCGGTAGAAGGCGTCGGTCAGCGCCAGGCTCTGGTTGGGGATCAATTGGGCCAGGACCGGCAGGCCGGCCAGCACCAGCACAAACAGCGATAACCACATCGCCCCGGCACGGCGGCTGAGCGTCACGGGCAACGTATCGTGCGCAGCGGGCGGCGTGGGCTTGAACAGCAGCAGGCCAGCCACCGCCGCCGCGCCGATCACTGCCACCTGGCCCCACGCCGAGGTTTGCAGCAGGGCCGCGCAGGCGGCGAGCAGCATCAAGGTGATGCGCGCTGCGTCGGTACACAGGTTGCGCGCCATACCCCATACCGCTTGGGCGACCACGGCGACGGCCACTACCTTAAGGCCATGCAGCGCGCCGGTAGGAAGGACTGTGCTGTGTTGGGCAATGCCCAAGGCGAACAGGATCAGCACAATGGCGGACGGCAGCGTAAACCCCAACCACGCCGCTAGCGCCCCACCGTAGCCGGCCCGCGACAGGCCCAGCGCGATGCCCACCTGGCTGCTGGCCGGGCCGGGCAGGAATTGGCACAGTGCGACCAAATCCCCATAGCTGCGCTCGCTCAGCCAGCGGCGCCGAGTGACAAATTCGTCGCGAAAGTAACCCAGGTGCGCGATGGGGCCGCCGAAGGAGGTGAGCCCCAGGCGCAGAAAAATCAGAAACACCGACCAGGCGCTGGCGGGGTGATCCGTGGGGGAGTGGGCCAAGGTGGGTGTCTCGGTGAGGGGAATAGGGGGCGGCGTGTCGAGGCACCTTAGCGAATTTTGATGACGTGAAGAAGGGGTCGTTACGTGAAAGCGTAACCCGCGTTGTTGTACTGTTGGCTGCCCAGGACCGGCGACCATTACAAAGGATTGAACATGACATTGACCGTCGAAACCTTTCTCAAGCTGGCCATGGCCAACCCCATCAACGCCGAGATCACCGCGCGCCTGCCCGCTCTTGGTTTGAGCCAGTGCATGCTGACGGCGGGCTGTCTGTTCCAGGCCGTTTGGAATCATCAGTCGAATCTGCCTGCTGATCAGGTGGTGAAGGACTACGACGTTTTTTACTTCGATTCGGACCTTTCCTGGGAGGCTGAAGACGCGGTCATTCGCGCAGCGCAGCGGCTGTTCGAGGATTTGGACGTTGAAATTGAGGTAAAGAATCAGGCGCGCGTTCACCTGTGGTATGGCCAGCGGTTTGGCCGACCGTATCCGCAGTTGCGCTCGGCTCGCGACGGGATTGATCGTTACCTGGTGGCCGGGACGTGCATCGGGCTGGATGTGGCGACGGGTGAGGTGTATGCGCCGTTTGGTTTGACTGATATGGAGCAGGGCTTTCTCAGGATCAACCCCATCAATCCGCAGCCGGGGTTGTTTGAGCACAAGGCGCGCAGCTATCAGGCGCGGTGGCCTTGGCTCAGGATTGTCGAGAGTTAGCGATGCGAGCGCGCTGGTTCGGCAGGTGATGCGCGGTGATCCCTTCGCCGCCTCGCCGGGCTCGACAGCGCCGACATTTGAACGGCGTTGTTTTTAACAGCGCAACCGCAGAATCTGCGCCCCATCGAACGGGTCCGTCAGATAGTGCGCCTGCACCCCGAACGTGTCCTGCAGCCGCTGCGGTGTCAGCACTTCCAGTGGCTTGCCCAGCGCCACCAAGCGCCCGCGCTCCAGCACGGCCAGGCGATCACAGGTCAGCGCCTGGTTGAGGTCGTGCAAGGCGATCAAGGTCGTGACGGGCAACGCCTGCACCCCCTTCAAAATCGCCAGTTGATGCTGGATATCCAGGTGATTGGTCGGTTCATCCAACAACAGAATCTGCGGCCGTTGCGCCAGGGCGCGGGCGATGTGTACGCGTTGGCGTTCACCGCCGGAGAGGCTGCGCCAGGCGCGGTTGCTCAAGTGGGTGGCGTCCACGTCGTGCAGTGCCTGGCGCACGATGCGCTCGTCTGCCTCGGACCACGGGCTCAGCGCAGACAGCCACGGTGTGCGGCCCAAGGCGACAGCGTCGAACACGCGAATGGCATCGTCGGTGTCGGCCTGTTGTTCCACCACGGCCAGACGTTGTGCGATGGTGCGGCGGGACAGTTCGCTCAGACGCTCGCCACCGAGGCGCACTTCGCCATGGGCAGGAGTACGCAAACCGGCCAACAGTTTGAGCAAGGTGGATTTACCGGAGCCGTTCGGTCCGACAATCCCGAGGGTTTCGCCTGACGCCACCTCCAGGTGGATATCCCGCAGCAACTCGGCGTCGCGCACCTTGAAGCCCAACCCGGTGCAGCTCAACACTGGCGCACTCATCGAGCGTTTCTCCGGCCGATCAGAATCAGCGCAAACACCGGCGCGCCGACCAGTGCCGTGACCACGCCGACCGGAATCACCTGGCCCTTGATCAAGGTGCGCGACAGCACATCCGCCGCGATCAGAAATAGCGCGCCGCCCAACGCGCTGGCCGGCAGCAGGCGTGAGTGCCCGGTGCCGAGCAGCAGACGCACTGCATGGGGGATCACCAGCCCGACAAACCCGATAGAGCCGACAATCGACACCATCACCGCCGTGACCAATGCGGCGCAGCCCACCAGCACAAACTGCACGCGGCGCACCGGGATGCCGAGGGAGGCCGCCGAGTCGCTGCCGAAGGTGAACGCATCCAGCGCACGGCGATGCCACAGGCACACCGCCAACCCGGCGACCGCCACCGGCACCGCCAGCCACACCGACGGCCAACGCACACCGCTGAGGTTGCCCAGCAGCCAGAACAAAATGCCGCGCGCCTGTTCGGAGCTGGCCGACTTGGTGATCAGGAACGCAGTCAGCGCGTTGAACAGTTGCGAGCCAGCGATGCCCGCGAGGATGATCTGCCCGGTGCCGCTGGACGAACCGCTGGCCCGTGCGAGCAATATCACCAGCGCAAACGCCGCCATCGCCCCGGCAAATGCGCCGACGGATAGCGAAATCAAACCACCGCCGACGCCCATCAGCACCACCAGGACTGCGCCGGTCGAAGCACCGGCGCTGATGCCCAGCAGGTAAGGATCGGCCAAGGGGTTGCGCAACAACGACTGCAAAATCACCCCGCAGGTGGCCAGCCCCGCCCCGCACGCAGCGGCGACCAGGGTGCGGGTCAGGCGGTAGTTCCACACCACGCCTTCATCGATCGGGTCCAGCACGTAGCCGGCCGCCCACAGCTTGTTGGCCAGCACTTGGAGCACCACGTGTGGCGTGATGGCGGTTTCGCCGATGGCCACGCCGGCGAGCACGGCGATCAGCAGCAACGCCAGGGCAAGCACGGTTCGTATCAGGCTGGCGCTCATTTCGGCAGGTCGTAGCCGTCGATGGCCGTGGCCAGTTGTTCAAGGCCCTCGAAGGTGCGCACGCTGGCCTGCAGGGCCATGGCGTCGAGGATGATGATGCGGTTGTGTTTAACCGCGTCCATGTTGCGCGTCACCGGGTCGCTGCGCAGGAAGGCCAGCTTCTGTTCATGATCGTCAGCCGGGTAGCGGCGGCGGTCCATACGCGCGATCACCAGCACGGTGGGGTTGGCCTTGGCGATGGTTTCCCAGCCGACGGCGGGCCATTCCTCATCGGACTGCACCACGTTGCGCAGGCCGAGGGTTTGCAGCATGAACTCAGGGACGCCCTTGTGGCCGGCCACGTAGGGATCGCTGGCCATCTCGGCGCTGGAGAACCACACCAACGCGCTGGCCTGCTTGAGCCCCTTGCTGTGCACCGTGGCGACGGACTTGGCCAGGCGTGTCTTGAGTTCATCGTTGAGTTGCCGGCCGCGATCTTGTACGTCGAAAATCTCGGCCAGTTGGCGGATGCTCTTGTAGATCGTGTCGACACGGAATGGCTCCAGCCGCGTGCCGTCGGCGCCCACCCGGTTGTCCTTGCCTTCGCAGTCGGAGGGCAACAGGTAGGTGGCGATCTTCAACTCATGAAACTGCTCGCGGGTGCCCACCACGCCTTGCGGGCCGACCACCCATTCCAGCTCGGCCGCCACCAGTTGCGGGCGTTTGGCGATCACCGACTCGAAACTCGGTTCGTTATTGGCCAGGCGTTCGATGTTGTCGTTCAGCGCCTTGAATGGCGGCAACACGTTGTTGAACCACAGCGACGTGCCGACTACTTTATCGCCCACGCCGAGGGCATAGAGCATTTCGGTGGCAGCCTGGCCGATGGTCACGCTGCGGGCGGGCGCTTGCGCGAAGGTCAGGGTGCTGCCGCAGTTCTCCACCGTCAGCGGGTACTGAGTGGGGTTGGCTTGGGCCAGGGCACACAAGCCCAGCCCGGTGAGCAGGGCGATAACGCGTGGCAGCATGGGGCAATCTCCTTGAAGCCGTACCTGGAGCTGGGGATGTACGGTTCGGAAATACGCCCTCGACCGCTGCGGTTGAGGCAGGCAAGGATGTCCTTCCCGGACACCCCGCCGGTTAGTGATTTTGCTGGGCCGGCAGGTCTCCTGACTGATGCGTCGTCGCCACGCTCCGGCCTTCCCGGACGTGGTCCAGTGGCAGTGGGGGAGCAGGCTCGGCATCTACAGTTGCGGGGGCAGTTCCGATTGGCGCGATGTACCGCGCTTCGGATTCCCTATTAGTCCCGTTTGGGAACCGGCGCGGTATGGTAGTCGATCACGGCGAGGCGATATAGCCTTAGGTCGCCCGGTCAGAGACGAATATCTTCAGGGCCCTGGATCAGCGCTTCAATTCGCGTCCCCGTGGCGCGCTCTTCGTTGCTGAAACCGTCGTAGTCGTCCAGGTTGCCGAAGCGAATACCGGTCAATCGCTCTATCTGAATCACGCTGCGTTGGTAGGTTCTGAGCTGGCCGAACATGAGGTCGAGCTGACCCAGTTCACGGCTTTGGTCGATCATGTAGGCGCTGGCGGAGGGCTCGCCGTCGTCGCTGAGGTAGGCGACCACTTTCCAGAATGCCTTGGGGATTTTAACGCCCCGGTAAACACGGTCGTCGTCAGCCAGCACCGGGCCGGTAAACACCGTGGCCCGGGCTTTCCAGCGTTGAGTGTTATCGAGAATGTAGTCCTCGAGCTCCAGCCAGGTCTTCTGGTTGAACCCGCTCATCTGCGGTGAGCAGTTGGTGAAGTGGAAGGTGTCGGCATTGGCCGTGTTGGCGGCGTCGCCCCAGTTGGGGTCTTGTCGGCGTACCAGGTGACCGCGGTCCAGGCCATTGTTGGTGTAGAGCGCGTCGCCCACCTGTGCGCTGATGGGCAGGCGACCGTCGTAGGCCCAGGCGTCGTTGCTGCGGATGATATCCACATGCTGTCCGCCATCGATATTGGCGCCCACGTAGAGCGCCAGTCGCCTCGAGCGGGACATGGTAACTGAGAAATGCGTGTAGTCCAGGCGCAGCGGTTGTACGTCAGCCGCCAGGGCCTCATCCACCGTGGGCCATGGCACCACGAAGCGGTCGAGAAACGCTTCAGCGTAGCCGCCCCGGTCCTGCAGGTCCTTGGCCGCGGTGACGCGCACAGTCGCCGCCCTGGCCTCCATGAGGCTGGGGCTGGCCGCGATCAACGGGCGCAGATCGGCGAGCCGGGGGCGGCGCGAAAGGTCGATTTTGGCGGTGCGTGGGGGCATCGTAAGTTCCTCGCAGTCCTTGGATAAACGCTACTGCAGCATAGCTTCATGACAATTTGGGCCAAGCCGTCGCAGCATGACTATCCTTGAACGGTTACCCGGACGTTCACCACCCGCCAAAATGGAGCCAGCCAATGTGTGTTCGCCAGCATCGCAATCCGATTTTCTGCCTGATCCCGCCGTACATGCTCGACCAGATCGCCCGCAATGGCGATAAAGCGCAACGCGACGTCGCGTTACGGACAGGCGCCAAAGACAGCACGTTCCGTTCGTTGCGCATGGTTGCCGTGCCCTCCAAAGGGGCCGCCCATATGGCCCTGGCTATGGGCGCCGACAAACGGCGTTCGATCTACAGCGCCGAGGGCGCCGATAGCCTGCCGGGCAAGCTGATCCGTGGCGAAGGGCAACCTGCCAGTGGTGATGTCGCGGTGGACGAGGCCTATGACGGGTTGGGCGCCACGTTCGATTTTTTTGATCAGGTCTTCGACCGCAATTCCATTGACGACGCCGGTATGGCACTGGACGCGACGGTTCATTTTGGCCAGAGCTACAACAATGCGTTCTGGAATTCGAGCCAGATGGTGTTTGGTGATGGCGATCAGCAGCTATTCAACCGGTTCACGATCGCCCTTGATGTCATTGGCCATGAGTTGGCCCACGGTGTGACCGAGGATGAGGCCAAGTTGATGTATTTCAATCAATCCGGTGCGTTGAACGAGTCGCTGTCTGACGTGTTCGGTTCACTCATCAAGCAGTACGCGCTGCAGCAAAAGGCGCAAGATGCGGATTGGTTGATCGGCAAAGGGTTGTTTACCAAGCAAATCAAAGGCACTGCTTTGCGCTCGATGAAAGCGCCAGGCACCGCGTTTGATGACAAGCTGCTGGGCAAGGACCCTCAGCCTTGGCATATGGACGATTTCGTGCAGACCTATGAGGACAACGGCGGGGTGCATATCAATTCCGGCATTCCCAACCATGCGTTCTATCAGGTGGCCACGAAGATCGGCGGGTTTGCCTGGGAGCGCGCCGGGCGTATCTGGTATGACGCGCTGCGCGACTCGCGGTTGCGGCCGAACGCGGGGTTTCTGCGTTTCGCGCGCATCACCTACGACATCGCCGGCCGGCTGTACGGTGCTGACAAGGCTGAGCAGAAGGCGGTGAAGGAAGGCTGGAAAGCCGTGGGCATTAACGTCTGACAACCCGCCTGGGCGGTGAGGAGCAGCCATGCAAATTTCGATCAAGGAAATCGGTGGTCCGGCGTTTTTTCCGGGCCTGGCCCGACCGAACACCGTGGAACTGGAGAAGCTGCCCGAGCCGGACCAGCAAGAGTTGCGGCAACTGATCGAGGCTTCGCACTTCTTTCAGTTACCGCAAAGCACCGCGCCGGAACCCGGTAATCCAGGCCAGGTGCATTACACCTTGACCGTGACGGAAGGTGAGCGCGAGCACACAGTCTGTGTGCTCGCACCGGTGAAGTCACAGGCGCTGGACGGGCTGGTGCAGTGCCTGCGGCGGCATATTCGCTGTTGAGCCTGTTGCGCAGCCCAGTGGGGTCACACTCCCTTGCCACAGGGGTTGCTTTGGCTTACTTACGATCCAGCCATACCGTCTGCGCATTGCAGAATTCCCGCACGCCAAAGTGCGACAACTCGCGCCCAAAGCCGCTTTTCTTCACGCCGCCAAACGCCACCCGAGGGTCGGACACGCTGAAGGCGTTGACGAAGATCCCGCCGGTTTCGAGTTGGTTGGCGATATCGCGCGCTTTCGCCGAATCGCGGGTGAAGATGCTCGCGGTCAGGCCAAACTCGCTGTCGTTGGCCAGGGCCACGGCGTGGTCAGCGTCGCGGGCGCTGATGATGGAGGCGACGGGGCCGAACAGCTCCTGTTTGAACGAGGTCATCTGGTCGGTGACATCGGCCAGTACGGTCGGCGCGTAGTAGTTGCCGGCGCCGGGCACTTTGTTGCCGCCCAGCAGCAGGGTCGCGCCTTCTGCCAGGGTGGCCTGGACCTGGCCGTGCAGTTCGTCGCGCAGGTCGAAGCGGGCCATCGGGCCGAGGTAGGTGCTGGTCGAGGTCGGGTCGCCCATCACCAGTTGGCGGCAGGCTTCGACGAACTTGGCGGTGAACGCGTCCACCACGCCGGCTTCGATGATCAGACGCTTGGCGGCAGCGCAGACTTGACCGCTGTTCTGGAAACGGCCGATCACGGCAGCCTGGACGGCGGCGTCGAGGTCGGCGTCGTTGAGCACGATGAACGGGTCGCAGCCGCCCAGTTCGAGCACGCATTTCTTCAGCGCGGCACCGGCCTGGGAGCCGATAGCCATGCCGGCGCGCACGCTGCCGGTGAGAGTGACGGCGGCGATGCGTGGGTCGGCGATGGCTTTGGACACACCGTCCTGGGTCACGTTGAGCACTTCGAACAGGCCTTGCGCAAAGCCGGCTTTGTGGAACGCCGCTTTCATCAGGTAGGCGCTGCCCATCACGTTCGGCGCGTGTTTGAGTACGTAGGTGTTGCCGGCGAGCAGCGTCGGCACGGCGCCGCGCAGGACTTGCCACACCGGGAAGTTCCATGGCATCACGGCGAGGATTGGCCCCAGCGGGCGGTATTCGATATGCGCGGTGCCGTTATCCACCAGCGTCGGTTCCGGGGCGAGCATGGCGGGGCCGTGGGCGGCGTACCACTCGCTGAGTTGCGCGCATTTCTCGATTTCGGCGCGGGCCTGAGCGATGGGTTTGCCCATTTCCAGGGTGATCATCTGCGCCATCTCCTCGGCTTGATCACGCAGGGCTCCGGCCAGTGCCAGCAAACGCTCTGCGCGCTGGCTGACCGGCTGACGGCGCCAGGTGCGGAAGGCAGCGGTGGCACGGTCGAGGGCGGCGTCCAGTTGGGCCTCGCTTTCATACGGGTAACTGCCGAGCGTTTCGCCGGTGGCAGGGTTGATCGAGAGGGCGTGGGTCTGGTGAGTGATAGCGTGCATGGCACCGTCCTGCTGAAAGTTTGGATTGGAATCAGCGTAAGGGGCTATGTCTTTTCTGGAAAGTGAATAATATTAAGCAATATGTTCACGATTGGAGAATGATTTGGACCTGGTGCAGCTGGAAATCTTCAAGGCCGTTGCCGAGCAAGGCAGCATCAGCGCCGCCGCGCAGTTGATTCATCGGGTGCCGTCCAACCTGACCACGCGCATCAAGCAACTGGAGCAGGATCTCGGCGTGGAGCTGTTTATCCGCGAGAAGAGCCGCCTGCGCTTGTCGCCAGCCGGGTGGAACTTCCTCGGCTATGCGCGGCGCATTCTCGACTTGGTGCAGGAAGCCCGCGCGACGGTGGCGGGGGAGGAGCCCCAGGGCGCGTTTGCCCTGGGTTCGCTGGAAAGCACCGCAGCGGTGCGCATTCCTGCGTTACTGGCGGCGTATAACCAGAAGCACACCAAGGTCGAGTTGGACCTGAGTACCGGGCCATCCGGCACGATGATCGAAGGCGTGCTGTCAGGGCGCCTGGCGGCAGCGTTTGTCGATGGGCCGGTGTTGCATGCCACCCTGGAGGGCGTGGCGGTGTTCGAGGAGGAGATGGTGGTGATTGCACCGTTGCACCACGCGCCGATCACCCGCGGGCAGGATGTGAACGGGGAAAGCATCTATACCTTTCGCTCCAACTGTTCGTACCGGCACCACTTCGAGCGCTGGTTCTCACAGGACGGCGCGGTGCCGGGGCGGATTTTTGAGATGGAGTCTTACCACGGCATGCTTGCCTGCGTCAGCGCTGGGGCCGGCCTGGCGCTGATGCCGCGCAGCATGCTGGAAAGCATGCCGGGGTTTACCACGGTGAGTGTGTGGCCGCTGACGGACAGTTTCCGCCTGTTGCACACCTGGCTGATCTGGCGCCGGGGCACGGTGTCGCAGAGCCTTAACAGTTTTGTGCGGTTGCTGGAGGAACGCGCCCTGGAAACCCCATAAAACCAATGTGGGAGGGGGCTTGCCCCCGAAAGCGGTGGGTCAGCCAATACACCCATCACTGATACACCGCCTTCGCAGGCAAGCCCCCTCCCTCCTTTCGATCTTCATCAGCCGCCGAATTGCAGGGTACCCATCGCCAATTTGGCCATGATGGCTGTCGCACCCAATTGCACCAGCCACAGGGCCAGGCCACCGAGGAATACGCCGAGGGCTACTTGCAATACCAGGCTTTTCTGGCGCTTGGCTTGAGGCGCACGCGGGGTGAAGTGGTCCAGTTCATCGCGGTCGGCATGCAGGTCCAGGTCGTCGTTTCTCATAGGGGTCTCATAGCAAAGGGGCAGTCGGGGTTCAGTCTAGGGGAGCAGGGCGTTTTCTGACAGGCATTAAAAAGGGAAGCCGTAGCTTCCCTTCGTACAGCGCCGCCAGGGTTATAGAACCTGAACAATCGCCTTTGTTACCGCACCGATGTTCGCCTGGTTCAACGCCGCCACACAGATACGCCCGGTATCCAGCGCATAGATCCCAAACTCGGTGCGCAGGCGGGTGACTTGCTCAACGGTCAGGCCGGAGTAGGAGAACATCCCACGCTGGCGACCGACAAAGCTGAAGTCGTGGCCCGGCGCAGCCTTGGCCAGTTCGGCGACCATCTGCTCGCGCATGCCACGGATGCGCAGGCGCATTTCGGCCAGCTCGGCTTCCCACTTGGCGCGCAGCTCTGGGTTGTTCAGCACCGCAGCCACGATCGCCGCGCCGTGGGTCGGCGGGTTCGAGTAGTTGGTGCGGATCACACGCTTGACCTGGGACAGGATGCGCGCACTTTCTTCCTTGGATTCGCTGACGATCGACAGCGCGCCGACGCGTTCGCCGTACAGGGAGAACGACTTGGAGAACGAGCTCGATACAAAGAACGTCAGGCCCGATTCCGCGAACAGGCGCACCGCCGCAGCGTCTTCGTGAATGCCATCGCCAAAACCCTGGTAGGCCATGTCGAGGAACGGCACCAGGTTTTTCGCCTTGACCACGTCCAGCACTTGTTGCCAGTCGGCAGGGCTCAGGTCGACGCCGGTCGGGTTGTGGCAGCAGGCGTGCAATACCACGATGGACTGTGGCGGCAGGGCGTTGAGGTCTTCGAGCAGACCGGCACGGTTCACGTCGTGGGTGGCGGCGTCGTAGTAGCGGTAGGTCTGCACCGGGAAGCCGGCTTTTTCGAACAGCGCCTGGTGGTTTTCCCAGCTCGGGTCGCTGATGGCAACCACGGCATTGGGCAGCAGTTGCTTGAGGAAGTCAGCGCCGATCTTCAGTGCGCCGGTGCCGCCGACCGCTTGTGCGGTGATCACGCGGCCTGCGCTCAGCAGGGGCGAGTCAGCGCCGAACAGCAGCTTTTGCACGGCCTGGTCGTAGGCCACGATGCCGTCGATCGGCAGGTAGCCCCGGGCGGCGTGTTGCGCCACGCGAATGGCTTCCGCTTCGGCAACGGCACGCAAGAGCGGAATCTTCCCCTCTTCGTTGCAGTAAACGCCCACGCCAAGGTTGACCTTGGTGGTTCGTGTATCGGCGTTGAATGCTTCGTTGAGGCCCAGGATTGGATCGCGTGGTGCCATTTCGACAGCGGAGAACAGGCTCATTTTTGCGGCAGCTCTTTGGGGGAAAGGAGGGACGTGTCGCGCTCCAGCCGAATGCACTAGAGCGGTGCACAAACGGGGAGCTAGTATAGAGGCCATCACGGTCAAGGGCGACAACCGAAACGGCTTTTCGGCCAACTTTTTCGGTTTATTTGCCGACCGTTAGTCTTGATCCAGCCTTGAGCGTAGACGGCAGGTCGGACGATTGCCTTGAAACCCGACACATTAGCCACCACTTCTACAGCTATCATGGTTTTTTCCTGCAACCTGCGATGAGAATTCGCGGGTCGCTGAGTTTTTTTCGTCCTTGGTGGAGTGCAGCCGGGGGTGACTTGAAAGAGGTACGTTATGTCGGATTTCCAGCTCGTCACCCGCTTTGAACCCGCCGGCGATCAACCCGAAGCGATTCGCCAGATGGTCGAAGGCATCGAAGCCGGCTTGTCGCACCAGACGCTGCTCGGGGTGACCGGTTCGGGCAAGACATTCAGCATCGCCAACGTGATCGCGCAGATCAACCGCCCGACCCTGGTACTGGCACCGAACAAGACCCTGGCCGCGCAGTTGTATGGCGAGTTCAAGGCGTTCTTCCCGAACAACGCGGTGGAGTACTTCGTTTCCTACTACGACTACTACCAGCCCGAAGCCTATGTGCCGTCCTCCGATACCTTTATCGAGAAGGACGCATCGATCAACGACCACATCGAGCAGATGCGTCTGTCGGCGACCAAGGCGCTGCTGGAACGCAAGGACGCGATCATCGTCACCACGGTGTCGTGCATCTATGGCCTGGGCAGCCCGGAAACCTATCTGAAGATGGTGCTGCACGTTGACCGTGGTGACAAACTCGACCAGCGCGAACTGCTGCGTCGGCTGACGAGCCTGCAATACACCCGCAACGACATGGACTTCGCCCGCGCCACCTTCCGCGTGCGCGGCGATGTGATCGACATCTACCCGGCGGAGTCCGACCTGGAAGCGATCCGCATCGAGTTGTTCGACGATGAAGTCGAGAGCCTGTCGGCCTTCGACCCGTTGACCGGCGAAGTGATCCGCAAACTGCCGCGTTTCACCTTCTACCCCAAAAGCCACTACGTCACGCCGCGTGAAACCCTGATGGGCGCCGTCGAGGGCATCAAGGTCGAACTGGCCGAGCGCCTGGAGTACCTGCGCGCCAACAACAAGCTGGTGGAAGCCCAGCGCCTGGAGCAACGCACCCGCTTCGACCTGGAGATGATCCTGGAGCTGGGCTACTGCAACGGCATCGAAAACTACTCACGCTACCTCTCGGGTCGTGAATCCGGTGCGCCGCCGCCGACGCTCTACGACTACTTGCCGGACGACGCGCTGCTGGTGATCGACGAATCCCACGTCAGCGTGCCGCAAGTCGGCGCGATGTATAAGGGCGACCGTTCGCGCAAGGAAACCCTGGTGGAATACGGCTTCCGCCTGCCGTCGGCGCTGGACAACCGGCCGATGCGCTTCGACGAATGGGAACGCATCAGCCCGCAGACCATCTTCGTCTCGGCGACGCCCGGCAATTACGAGGCTGAGCATGCGGGGCGCGTGATCGAGCAACTGGTACGCCCGACCGGCCTGGTCGATCCGCAAATCGAAATCCGCCCGGCGTTGACCCAGGTCGACGACCTGCTCTCGGAAATCGGCAAGCGCGTGGCCCTGGAAGAGCGGGTACTGGTCACCACGCTGACCAAGCGCATGTCCGAAGATTTGACCGACTACCTGGCCGACCACGGCGTGCGCGTGCGCTACCTGCACTCGGACATCGACACCGTGGAGCGCGTGGAAATCATCCGCGACCTGCGCCTGGGTACTTTTGATGTACTGGTGGGGATCAACCTGCTGCGCGAAGGCCTGGACATGCCGGAAGTCTCGCTGGTGGCGATCCTCGATGCGGACAAGGAGGGCTTCCTGCGCTCCGAACGTTCGCTGATCCAGACCATCGGCCGTGCAGCGCGTAACCTCAATGGCCGGGCAATTCTCTACGCCGATCGCATCACCGGCTCCATGGAGCGGGCGATTGGCGAGACCGATCGCCGTCGCGACAAACAGATCGCCTTCAACCTGGCAAACGGCATTACGCCCAAGGGCGTGTTCAAGGACGTCGCCGACATCATGGAAGGCGCCACCGTGCCTGGCTCGCGCAGCAAGAAGCGCAAAGGCATGGCCAAGGCCGCCGAGGAAAGTGCCAAGTACGAAAACGAACTGCGTTCGCCGAGCGAGATCACCAAGCGTATCCGGCAGTTGGAAGAGAAAATGTACCAGTTGGCGCGGGATCTGGAATTCGAAGCGGCGGCGCAGACGCGGGATGAGATTGGTAAGTTGCGTGAGCGCTTGCTGGCAGTCTGATTGGTAGTGGCTGTACTGGCCTCATCGGGGGCAAGCCCCCTCCCACATTTGACCGCATTTCAACGTTGGAACCCGGTCAAATGTGGGAGGGAGCTTGCTCCCGATAGGCGCGACACGGTCTCAATGACTCTCCCCAGCTTTAAGCCCCGCCGGCAACGCCTTGGTCAACAAAACCGCGACCATACTCACCCCCAACGCCAGCCCCACGCAGTGAAACGCATCGTTGTAGGCCATGATCTGCGCCTGCTGGTGCGCAATCTCACTGAGTTTGCCCAGCGCCGCCGTTTGGTTGCCCAATTGCTCCGTCAGCGTCGCCAGCCGCTCCGCGACTTGGGGATTGGTCGGCACGATCGCCTCGCGTAAATAATCGAAATAGACCTTGGTGCGCGCATCCAGCAGGGTCGCCAGTAGCGCAATGCCGATAGCGCCGCCGAGGTTGCGCAGGATGTTGAACAGGCTTGAAGCCGAGCCTGCGTCCTGCGGCAGGATGTAGGCCGTGGCGATCAGCGAGATGGTCACCATGATCAACGGCTGCCCGAGGGCGCGGATGAGTTGGATCTGGTTGAACTGGCTGCCGGCAAAGTCCGGGTTGAGCACGCCCGAGGAAAAACTCGCCAGGCCGAACAGGCCGAATCCTAAGGCGCACAGCCATTTCGGCGACACATACTTCATCAGTTTCGGCACCAGCGGGATCAGGAACAGCTGGGGAACGCCCATCCACATGATCACTTCGCCGATCTGCAGCGCGTTGTAGTTCTGGATCTGCGCCAGGTACAGCGGCAGTAAATAGATCGAACCGTACAACCCGACACCCATGCCCAGGCTGGAAATGCTCGACAAGCCGAAGTTGCGATTGGCCAGGATGCCGAGGTTGATCAGCGGGTTGGGTTTGGACAGTTGCACAATCACGAAGGTGATCAGGCTCAGCAAGGCGACGCTGCCCAGGCTGACGATCAGGTTCGACTCGAGCCAGTCCTTGCGGTGGCCTTCTTCCAAGAATACCTGCAAGCAGCCCAGGCCGATGGCCATGCTGACGATGCCGGCGTAGTCGGTGCTTTTCAGCAGCTCCCAATGGGGCGCCTTTTTTTCCAGGCCGTAGAGCAGTCCGGCGATCATCAGCAGCCCGGGGGGCACGTTGATATAGAAGATGTATTCCCAGCCCCAGTTTTCCGTGAGCCAGCCGCCGATGGTCGGGCCGATGGACGGCGCGAAGGTGGCGGTCATGGCAAACATCGCCATGCCTTTGGCGCGGTGATGCTCGGGCAGCTTGATCAGGGTCAGGGTAAACGCCAGCGGGATCAGCGCGCCGCCGGTGAAGCCTTGCAGGGCGCGGAACACGATCATGCTTTCCAGGCTCCAGGCCATGGAGCACATCAGCGAGGCGATCAGGAATCCTATCGACACCCACACCGCCAGCCGCCGTGCCGAAAGCAACTGCACCAGCCAGGCGGTGAGGGGGATCATGATGATTTCGGCCACAAGGTAGGAGGTGGAAATCCACGATCCTTCTTCCAGGGTGGCTGACAGCGCGCCTTGGATGTCCTTGAGGGACGAGTTGGTGATCTGGATGTCGAGCACCGCCATGAAGGCGCCGAGCATCACGCTCATCACCGCGATCCAGTCGCGCCGGGTCGGTTCGCCGACCGGGCGCAGCAGTGGGTCACCGGCCATCAGGCTGGTCTTTGATGTTCACTTTGACGGTGACGGACATGCCGGGGCGGATCTTGCCCTTTAGCGGGTTATCCGCAGCAAACGTGAGTTTCACCGGAATCCGTTGTACGACTTTGGTGAAGTTGCCGGTGGCATTGTCCGGCGGCAACAGGCTGAACTGCGCCCCGGAGGCGGCGAACAGGCTGTCGACCCGCGCCTCGATCGGTGTATCGCTATAAGCATCGAAGGTCAGTTCGGCCTTTTGCCCGGGCTGCATATGGCCGATTTGGGTTTCCTTGAAGTTGGCCTGAATCCAGATGTCCTGGTCGGGGACGATCGACAGCAGGTAGGCGCCGGCTTGCACGTATTGGCCATTGCGCGCGGCGCGCTGGCCGACCAGGCCACTGATGGGCGCGTGGATTTCGCTGCGGGTCAGGTTCAGCTCGGCCTGGGCCAGGTCGGTTCTGGCGTTGGCGATCAGCGCGTCGAGGCGCTTGAGCTCGGCATTCAGGGCGTTGACCTGCTGGCGCTGGCCCTGCAGGTCGGCCTGGGCCATGGTCACTTGGGAGCGGGCGATGTGGTTGTCGGCGGAGAGGGTGGTTACCCGTTCTTCCGAGACGTAGCCGGGTTTGCGCAGGGTCTGGGCGCGGGACAGGTCGATCTGCGAACGGCCCAGGCTGGCCTGGCTGGACGCCACTTTGGCTTCGCCGGCGGCGATCAGGCTGGCTTGCTGGGTGAGCTTGCTCTGCGCCTGGGTACGCTCGGCTTCACGCATGGCGAGGGCGGCGTTGGCGCGGTCCACGGCGAGGTGGAAGTCGTCGTCTTCAAGCCTCACCAGCAGTTGGCCTTGTTGCACGTGCTCGTTATCACCGACCAGCACCTCGACAATTCGCGCGCCGAGTTGGCTGGAGACCCGGGTGATCTCGCCCTGTACGTAGGCGTTATCGGTGCTTTCGTAGAAGCGGCCCCTGAAGAACCACTGGGCGAAGAAACCCAGGGCGATCAGGCTCACGATCAATGCGAATATAAGCAGGCGGCGTTTCAGTGGGGCAGGCATGGGCGTGGCGTCTGTAACAAGAGGTAATGGAATATAACCAGCCAGCCAGTTGGCAAATAGCTATAGCGAGACTCCAGACCCAAACTTGGCCTATATGCCATGCTCGGTACGGAGGACGCTGGAGCCTAAGTGCCCATGGCTGTTACCATTCGCCCCTTGTTTTAATTTCAGTTATATCGCCCATTCGAGACCTGCCATGACCACCGTCCGCACGCGCATCGCGCCATCGCCTACCGGGGACCCCCACGTCGGCACTGCTTACATCGCCTTGTTCAACTACTGCTTTGCCAAGCAGCACGGCGGTGAATTCATCCTGCGGATCGAAGACACCGATCAACTGCGTTCGACCCGCGAGTCCGAACAGCAGATTTTCGATGCCCTGCGCTGGTTGGGCATCACCTGGTCGGAAGGCCCGGACGTCGGCGGCCCGCACGGCCCGTATCGCCAGAGCGAGCGCAGCGACATCTACAAGCAGTACACCCAGCAGTTGGTCGACATGGGCCATGCATTCCCTTGCTTCTGCACCAGCGAGGAACTGGACCAGATGCGCGCCGAGCAACAGGCCCGTGGCGAAACCCCGCGCTACGACGGCCGTGCGCTGCTGCTGTCCAAAGAAGAAGTGGCCGCACGCCTGGCTGCCGGCGAGCCCCATGTGATCCGCATGAAGGTGCCGAGCGAAGGCGTGTGCGTGGTGCCGGACATGTTGCGCGGTGACGTCGAGATCCCGTGGGATCGCATGGACATGCAAGTGCTGATGAAGACCGACGGCCTGCCGACGTACTTCCTGGCCAACGTGGTCGACGACCACCTGATGGGCATCACTCACGTGTTGCGCGGTGAAGAATGGCTGCCGTCGGCGCCGAAGCTGATCCTGCTCTACGAGTACTTTGGCTGGGAACAACCGCAACTGTGCTACATGCCGCTGCTGCGTAACCCGGACAAGAGCAAGCTGTCCAAGCGCAAGAACCCGACCTCGGTGACGTTCTATGAGCGCATGGGTTTCATGCCCGAAGCAATGCTCAACTACCTGGGGCGCATGGGCTGGTCGATGCCGGACGAGCGCGAGAAGTTCTCGCTGCAGGAAATGGTCGACAATTTCGACCTGTCACGCGTCTCGCTGGGCGGGCCGATCTTCGATATCGAGAAGCTGTCGTGGCTCAATGGCCAGTGGCTGCGCGACCTGCCAGTGGAAGCGTTTGCCAGCCGCATGCAGCAGTGGGCGTTGAACCCCGAGTACATGATGAAGATCGCACCGCTGGTGCAGGGCAGGGTGGAGACGTTCAGCCAGGTCGCACCGTTGGCCAGTTTCTTCTTTGCCGGTGGCGTGAACCCGGATGCGAAGCTGTTTGAGTCGAAGAAACTCTCCGGCGACCAGGTTCGCCAGTTGATGCAGTTGATCCTGTGGAAGCTCGAAAGCCTGCGCCAGTGGGAGAAGGACGCCATTACCGCGACGATCCAGGCGGTGGTCGAATCCCTGGAGCTGAAATTGCGCGATGCCATGCCGCTGATGTTTGCCGCGATCACCGGGCAGGCCAGTTCGGTGTCGGTACTCGATGCGATGGAAATCCTCGGTCCGGACCTCACGCGTTTCCGTCTGCGCCAAGCCCTTGATTTGCTTGGTGGTGTGTCGAAGAAAGAAAACAAAGAGTGGGAGAAGCTGCTGGGCGCTATTGCCTGAGTCAGCGCTTGTAGCGGCCAAACCCCGGTTTTTCGGGGTTTGGTTGGTAAGTGATTGTTATCCCGGCAAAAAACTTTGGAAATTGTTTAAAATAAATTTGACACGTTTCCAAAGCGCCATTAAGATTCGCCCCGTCCTCACCGATGAGGGGCTATAGCTCAGCTGGGAGAGCGCTTGCATGGCATGCAAGAGGTCAACGGTTCGATCCCGTTTAGCTCCACCAATTTACAGGTTCAAGGTCTGGCCACGCAGTACTTGAATCGATCAGTCTCAGCCTGATCAGTTGTATAGAAGGTTTGTGTCCCCTTCGTCTAGTGGCCTAGGACACCGCCCTTTCACGGCGGTAACAGGGGTTCGAGTCCCCTAGGGGACGCCAGTTTCAACAAGCAGTTCGCAAGGTCTGCTGCGCCGCGAGGCGAAAAATCCGGGGCTATAGCTCAGCTGGGAGAGCGCTTGCATGGCATGCAAGAGGTCAACGGTTCGATCCCGTTTAGCTCCACCAATTTACAGGTTCAAGGTTCTGGCCACGCAGTACTTGAATCGATCAGTCTCAGCCTGATCAGTTGTATAGAAGGTTTGTGTCCCCTTCGTCTAGTGGCCTAGGACACCGCCCTTTCACGGCGGTAACAGGGGTTCGAGTCCCCTAGGGGACGCCACGATTACCCGCTCTGCGGGATTTTTAAGGGTCATTCAATTATTGAATGGCCCTTTTGTTTGTCTGGCGTTTGGCCAATTCTCCTTTCTCTTGCCCATGCGGGCTTCTGACCAGTGGTTATGCCACTCGCTTGCGAAATATTATTATGGTTATAATATTAAATCCATGAGAGTCGGAGGCAACGATGAGCGATAAAAAAGCGCAAACCCGCGAACGTATCCTGCAGGCCGCCAGCGCCGCGTTGATCCAGCGTGGCCCGGCCGAGCCGAGCGTCGGTGAAGTCATGGGCGCGGCGGGGCTGACCGTCGGCGGTTTCTACGCGCACTTTGAAAGCAAGGATGCGCTGATGCTCGAAGCCTTCAGCCAATTGTTGGCCCAGCGCCGTGCATCGATTGACGACATGGATGCGCAACTCACCGGCGAAGAACGCCGCGCCTTGGTTGCGGCGTTCTACCTGTCGCGCAAGCACCGTGACTCCACGGCCAAGGCCTGCCCGATTCCGGCAACCGTGGGCGAGATGGCCCGCCTGCCGGACGCGTTTCGCCAAGTACTCAATGAGCATGTGGAGTTGATGGCAGCGCAACTGGCCGCCAGCCCGGAAGACACCGACAAGGCCCTGTCGGACATGGCCTTGATGGTCGGTGGGCTGGCATTGGCGCGTGCCCTGGGGTCGGGTGAATTGTCGGATCGTGTGTTGCGTGCCGCGAAGTCGGCCATACGTTAAGAGGGTTTGCAGAATGGGCGCATTGACCTGGATTCGTAGCGTCAACGGCACCTTGGGGCGCCTGGCGCCGCACACGGTGGCCAACACCATGCGGCGGGTCTTCATGACCCCACGGGATCTGCCGCCGCGTGAGTGGGAGTTGCCGCTGTTGGCGCACGCAGAGCGCATCACCTTGCGTTTTGGTCTGTCGGCGTTGCGCTGGGGCCAAGGCCCGGCGGTGCTGCTGATGCACGGTTGGGAAGGGCGGCCCACCCAGTTCGCCAGCCTGATCACCGCGCTGGTGGAGAACGGCTATTCGGTGATTGCCCTGGATGGCCCGGCTCACGGCCGTTCGCCGGGGCGTGAAGCCCACGTGCTGCTGTTTGCCCGCGCCATGCTTGAAGCGGCGGCCGAGCTGCCGCCGCTGCATGCGGTGGTCGGCCACTCTATGGGTGGCGCGAGTGCGATGCTGGCGGTGCAGTTGGGGCTGCGCACCGAAGCGCTGGTGAGCATTGCTGCGCCATCGCGCTTCCTTGATGTGCTGTGTGGGTTCGCCGGCATGGTCGGGTTGCCGTCGCGGGCGCGCTCGGCGTTTATCCAGGAGGTCGAGCTGACCCTGGGCATGCCGCTCAAGCATTTGGATGTGGCCCATTACCAGATGAACCTCCCCGGTCTGATCGTGCATGCCGAAGACGATACCTTCGTGCCGGTCAGCGCGTCCCAGGTCATCCACGACGCCTGGTTCGACAGCCGCCTGTTGCGCCTGGAGCAGGGCGGACACCAGCGAGTGCTGGCCGATCCCCGGGTGGTCGACGCGGTGCTGGCCCTGCTGGCGGGCTGCCGTTTACAGGCGCGCCAAACTGCCTGATACACTGCCCTGCCGACATCAATCGACTGGAGCAAGGCATGGGCTGGGATTTGGCAACGCCGTTTATCATCGATCTGCAGGTCGCCGCTGAGGATATCGACGGCCTGGGGCACGCCAATAACGCGGTGTACGTGTCCTGGCTGGAACGTTGTGCCTGGCGCCATTCCCAGCGCCTGGGGCTGGACCTCACCGAGTACCGGCGACTGGACCGCGCCATGGCCGTGGTACGCCATGAGATCGACTACCTGGCAGCGGCCTATGAAAGCGACGAGCTGCAACTGGCGACCTGGATCGTCGACTGGGACCAGCGCCTGAAAATGACCCGTCGTTTCCAGTTGGTACGCCCTCGCGACGGCGCGACCTTACTGCGCGCGCAAACCACCTTCGTCTGCATCGAACTGTCCAGCGGCAAGCCCAAGCGCATGCCGGCGGAGTTTCTCGACGGCTACGGCCCCGCCCTGACAGGGGGTTAACGGTTGCGACGGGAAACCCAGTAAACTGCGCCACGATTTTTGTTGAGTGTTTTCCATGCAAATTGCTTTAGCGCCCATGGAGGGGTTGGTCGACAACATCCTGCGGGACGTGTTGACCCGCGTGGGCGGTATCGACTGGTGCGTGACCGAATTTATCCGCGTCAACGACCGCCTCCTCACCCCGGCGTATTTCCATAAGCTCGCCCCGGAACTGCTGCACGGTGCCCACACCGCCGCTGGCGTGCCGCTGCGTGTGCAGTTGCTCGGTTCCGACCCGGTGTGCCTGGCGGAAAACGCGGCGCTGGCTTGCGAGTTGGGCTCGCAAGTGATCGACCTGAACTTCGGCTGCCCGGCCAAGACCGTCAACAAGTCGCGCGGCGGTGCGGTGCTGCTCAAGGAGCCGGAGTTGCTCAACCGCATCGTCGAGCATGTGCGTCGCGCGGTGCCGGCGCATATCCCGGTGACCGCCAAGATGCGCCTGGGCTTCGACAGCCCGGATGGCGCGCTGGTCTGCGCGACGGCCCTGGCAGAGGGTGGTGCGGCGCATATCGTCGTGCATGCGCGGACCAAAACCGATGGCTACAAGCCGCCGGCCCACTGGGAGTGGATTCCACGCGTGCAGGATGTGGTCAAGGTGCCGGTGTTTGCCAATGGCGATATCTGGAGTGTCGAAGACTGGAAGCGTTGCCGCGAAGTCAGCGGCGCCGAAGACATCATGCTCGGGCGCGGGCTGGTTGCGCGTCCGGATCTTGCGCGGCAGATCGCGGCGGCGCGGGCCGGTGAAGAGGTTGTGGCAATGACCTGGGCGCAAATGCAGCCGATGCTCCAGGACTTCTGGACCCAGTCGGTGGCGCAACTGACCGAACGTCAGGCACCCGGTCGGCTGAAGCAGTGGTTGGCAATGTTGACGCGCAATTATCCCGAGGCGGTGGAGTTGTTTACCGCAATGCGCCGCGAGACCGATTTGAAGCAGGTGAGTCGATTGCTGGGGATGGCCCATTCTGGTGAACCTGAGTCATAAGCTATAACACTTGAATGCCTTTAAAGTGCATTGCAACAGTGGATGAATGGGTGGGGTTTTTCAATAAAATGCTTCGTATCGAAAGATGCGGGGCATTTTGCGTTTATGGGGGTTGGAATATCACACTCGGCGGCTGCGCAGTGTCTAGGGTTGTATCGGTAAGTTGCGCAGAACAGGGTTTATTAGCGTGTGTGTCCCGTTAATGTTCGGCAGGGGTACTTGGGGTGCGGGTTTTTCTAAATGGCCATGAGGCAAAATCCGAAAGTTTGATTTGGTTTCCTTATATAAGTCGCGATTTCTGGAACTCGATGGCCTCACCTTCCACGAAAGTACGGACTGTGAAGCAGCGTGAGTTGCTTTCAGCCAAGAAAAACTCTCGCGTCTTTGGCCAATTAACTGAGCCGGGGCGTGCCAATAAGGAACTCGCTGATGTCTCTAACGATTAACCATTCGCCCTTCCTCAATGTTGATACAACCGCCACGGGGCGGCAGCCGTCATCTGCGTCGACAGCCATCCACCAATCGGGTACTTCTGTGGGCAACGCGCTTGCCACTCCTGTGGCGTTACGTCATGACCATTTCAACGTGGCGAACAATGCAATGACGATTGACGTAGGTGGCTTCTCGCGGTTGATTGACATGCTGGAGCAAGTCTTCAAAACCATGCGCGAGATATTGTCGGGGAAGAATAGTGCGCCTGGTGCATTCCCCACTCAGTATAAGCCGCTCGCCGCTCCAGTCGATGCGCGCCAACTGCCGGGACACTCTACATTGACGCTTGACCCGCGAGGGCAGCACGCTTTGTCGGTGTTACCGCACGTGCACAAATCCGGCGTCTCCGTGACCAAGGATGCCAATGCCAATGTGCAGGTGAATGTAAACGTCGGCCACTGTCCTTGCCCTGATACCAAGGCGCTTGCGAACAGCGAAGTGGTGCCGAGGGTGATGCCGTCTTTACCCCACGTCCCGCCCCTGCCCGAGACACTTCGCAAGCTTAACGTGATGCCGGAGCGTCACATTCACTCCCATGTCAGGCCGACCCCAAGTCCTGGCGTGATGCCCAGCCATGCGCATGGCGTCACTCCGCAACCGACTGTCCCCGTGGTTCCGCCGATTACGCCGCCGCCGCCGCTGCCGGATACGCCCGCCCCGGATGTCACCAGCCCTGGGCCGGCGGAAAGTCGATTTGATTCGAGGGACTGGCGCATCAGCCCCCGGTCACTGCGCCGGTCCTGACGTTATCAACCTCTTTTAATAAGAACGAATAGGGCGCGCACTTCTTTGAAGTTTAATGTTTCGGGAAGTGCACGCCAGTGGAGGCATGTATGTCGTGTTGTTCAATTAATAATATTGCGCGTGTCGTGGGTGTGCGTCAGTTACTTTCGGTTGATTCCAAGAGTGCAAAAAAT
Source organism: Pseudomonas sp. D3 (assembly GCF_029320995.1). NCBI lineage: Bacteria > Pseudomonadati > Pseudomonadota > Gammaproteobacteria > Pseudomonadales > Pseudomonadaceae > Pseudomonas > Pseudomonas sp. D3. The sequence goes on along the minus strand of NZ_CP119772.1, from coordinate 4,561,874 downwards.
GAACAATTGCCTCAATTCGACAGGGTCGTAAATGATCCGGCCTCTGGAAATAATCCCCGGCCGATAAATGCGCAGGATAACCGCGCTGGCGTGGCGAATAACTCAGATGCAGTCGATAAGTTAGTGACACTGTTCACGTCTTTTTTTACTCAATTAATCAGCCTGGTGTCTGATAAGAAAGATAAAGCCGTGCCGGATATAGCCCCGCCCCGACCTGAGGTCGCGCCGCGCGTGATGCCAGAGCCGGCGGCACCACAACCTGCGCCTGCTGCGAACATTGCTGGCCTTTCGAGAAAACGCAATGGTGCGAAGCCCGACAACATCTGGAGCGGCTTTCGCCAAGGACCGGATGGCAACTGTGTGACGGTGTCGGCCATCAAGGCGGCGATGTACCGGTTTGGCCAAAGCCCTACGGATATTTTCAAGGAAGTGAAAAAAACCGAGCGTGGCTATGAGGTGGTCATGCGCGATGGTGTATCGGTCAACCTGACGGACCGGGAGCTCACCGAAGGCGCGCGGGGGGCAAAATTTGTCGGACGTGACAAAGAGATGCTCAAGGATGCGGAGTTTCTCTTTGCGGTCAGTGCCAAGCGTGCCCAGAACGAAAACAACGATGGCAGGGCGGCGCGCAGTTTTAACGCGGCGATTCGCAGTCTGAATGATGGCGAGGATGAGAGGGGGGCGGGGGAGGGTTTGAAGCGGCTGGGGTTGAGCAAGCACATGAAGAAGGTTTCTGTGCGCGAACTCGCCAATGGGCAGTTGGGCATGTGCAATCGGGCCCAGCATTCGGTGGCGGTTATCAACGGCCGCGAAGAGCTGTGGGGCCGACAGGGAAAAGCCCCCACGCAGGGTGATGCCATAGCCCTAATGTGACGACGGTTGTTTTCAGTTCAGCGAACAGTGCAGCCAGTCTGAATCTGGCTGTCTGTTCGACAAATGATTTTTAAGGTGTCAGGAACTCAGTGCATGAATATCTCCACGGGTGGCCGTTCAATGAATGCAACAGCCCAGCAACGCGATGCTTTGCGCGTATTTCCGGTGAGGCCTGCAGGTGAAAAACCGGCTGATATCGCTTTGGCGTTCAACGCAACCGAGCGGCGGTTTGGCGAGAACTTTGATTGCAGCACCCACGCGGCCGTGATCAAGTTGATGATGGTGACGTTCGGTCAGCGCCCAGCCGCGATGTTTAATGAGTTAGTACCTTCGGGGGACGGGTACGACGTCACGATGAAGGATGAATTCAAGCTGCACCTGTCCCGCCAGGAGTTGCAGCAGGCGTCGCAGGCTTCACGCTTCGCGGGGGCAGACAGCGACGTGGTCAAGGATGCCAACTTTGTGTTTGCAGCGTTTGTTAAGCGCAAGCAACTGACCCAGGGGTATGCCACGTTTGAAGCCGCCTTGTCGAAGACGCTCGAGGGCGAGACTCCCCAGCGTTGTCTGCAGGGTATGGGGGTGTTCGGCCTGTCTCAGTTTGTTTCGGTGAGCGATATGGCCGGCCAGGGGGCGGTCGGTGTACTGGAAACCCATAACCGCGGGGCGGCGCTGGTGCGCGAGGGGGTCAGGCATGACCGTGGCGCTCCGCAAAAGGTGGATCGGGGTTACGGGTACATTTTGTTCAACGATCAAGCGTCGCCCTCGAGCAATCGCGACGCCGTCCCTGTGGTCCCGAGCATCCGGCCTGCGGACATCTGGAGTGGATTTTACCAAGGGGTAGAAGGCAATTGCGTCACGGTATCGGCGATCAAGGCGGCGATGATCCGGTTCGGGCGGGACCCCGGGGGGATCTATAAGCAGGTTCAAATCACCCCGGCCGGATATGACGTGGTCATGCGAGATTCCTTCCGGCTGCAACTGACCCACGAGGAAGTGCGCCAGGCCGCCGCCGAGTCGAACTTTTATGGCCGTAATCGGCAGTTGCTGGATGCCGCCCACTTTTTGTACGCGGTCAGCGCCAAACGCGCGCAGATCGAGAACAACGATTTTCGTGCCCGCGAGAGTTACACGGCGGCTCTGCATACCCTCAACGATGGTGAGTTCCCAGGCGAAGCGCTGCGCCGCCTCGGGTTGTTTGGCTACTTGCGTGAAAGTACGGTCGCAGAGTTGGCCAAGGGTGCGATCGGCACCCTGGCGGACAATGGGCATTCGGTGGCGGTGATCGATGGGGTGCTGGATTTCTATGGAGAAAAGCACGACTTGGCCTCATCGCGTTGGATGAATTCGGGGTTTCGGGCCCTGAAGCTGGTCTGAGCCTTAATCCAGCAATAGCCTGAACCCTTCTATCGGTAATGGGCGGCTGTGCAAATAGCCCTGGAATAAGTGGCAGCCCAACTTTTGCAGGAACGCCAGTTGCTCCGGGGTTTCGACGCCTTCGGCGATCACCTCCAGGTTCAAGCTGCGGGCCATGGCCACAATGGCGCGGATGATTTCGGCGTCGTTGGGGTCGTGGGTGGCATCGCGCACGAAGGACTGGTCGATCTTCAGCGCATCCACCGGCAAGCGCTTGAGGTAGGTGAGCGATGAGTAACCGGTGCCGAAGTCGTCCATTGCAAAACTGACGCCGAGCTTTTTCAGGCGAAGCATTTTGCTGATGGTGTCATCGAGGTTCTGGATCACGATGCCTTCGGTGATTTCCAGTTTCAGCAGGCTGTAAGGCAATGAATGCTGTTTGAGGCTGCGCTCGATCCGTTCGACAAAGTCGTTCTGGCGAAACTGCCGGGGGCTGATGTTCACGCACAGGCTGAAATTCTGCGGGTCCACCTTGCCTTCTTTGATCAACTGCTCGAAGGCGGCGCACGCTTCATCGAGTATCCAGGTGCCAACTTCGAGGATCAGGCCGCTGTCTTCCAGCACCTTGATGAATTCGGACGGCGCCTGCGCGCCCAGTTGCGGATGCTGCCAGCGCACCAGCGCCTCGGCGCCGACGATCTTATTGCCGCGCGCGTCCACCTGGGGCTGGTAATGCACGCTGAATTCGCCGCGTGCCAGGGCCAGGCGCAGGTCGGTTTCCATGCGCAGTCGTTCGCTGGCGGTTTTCTGCATGCTGTTGTGGAACATCTGCGTGGCGTTGCGCCCCGAATCCTTGGCCCGGTACAACGCGATGTCAGCACGTTTGAGCAAGTCGGCTGGGGTCGAGCCATGATCGGGGATCAGCGCCACGCCAATGCTCGGCGTGACCTGCAGGCGTTGGCCGTCCAGGAACATCGGTTCGGACAGCAATTCACGCAGGGTATCGGCCAGTTCCTGAACCTGGGCGCTGACTTCGGTGCGCGTGCCCTCCAGGCCGCTGAGCAGCACCACGAACTCATCGCCACCCAGGCGCGCCACCGTGTCTTCCATGCGCACACTGGCTTCCAGGCGTGCGGTGACGATTTTCAGCACGGTATCGCCCACCGGGTGGCCGAGGGAATCGTTGATGTGCTTGAAGTGGTCGAGGTCGAGAAACAGCAATGCACCGCGCAGGTTATGGCGCTTAAGCAGAGCGATCTGCTGGCTCAGGCGGTCCATCAGCAGCGCCCGGTTGGGCAGGTTGGTCAGCGGGTCGTGGTAGGCCAGGTGGCGGATCTGCGCCTGGGCATTTTTCAACAGGCTTACATCCCGTGCGGTCAGCAGCAGGCAGGGGGTTTCATTGAGGGTGATCGGCTCGACTGAAACCTCCACCGCCAGCACATCGCCGCGCTTGTTGTGCCAGAGCATTTCCAAATGGCGGATACGGCCTTTGAGTTGCAGTTCGGCCAGCAGCACCGCGCGTTGGTTTTCATCGGCCCAGATGCCGACCTGGTACAGCGTCAGGCCAATGACGTCTTCGGCGCGAAAACCGGTCAGGCGGCAGAAGCCGTCGTTCACCTCCACATAGCGGCCGGTGTCGTGTTCGGTGATGGAAATCGCGTCGGGGCTGGAATGAAAGGCCTTGGCGAATTTTTCTTCGCTGGCCTTCAGCGCGGCCTCCGAACGTTGCTGCTGGGTAATGTCGCGCAGGGTAGTGACGATGCACGGCTGGTCGCCGACCTTGATCAGACGGCTGGAAATCACGCAGGTCAGGGCCTGGCCGCTTTTGTGGTGCGCAACGATGGCCACGTTACTCAGCGCCTGGTCGCGAATCACCTGTTCAATGCGTTGCAGGCGCTGGCTCGACTCGTCCCACAGACCGATCTGTTCGGCGTTCATGTTGATCACTTCGGCGGCCGTCCAGCCAAAGGTCTGGGTGAACGCTGGGTTGATCTCGATGAACTCGCCGCTGTCCAGGCAGGTGACGCAGATCGGGTCGGGGCTGGCCTGGAACAGGCTGGCGAACTTTTCTTCGGAGGCGCTCAGGCGTTGTTCGCGCTCGACCTGGTCGGTGATGTCCAGCAGGGTGCCGGCCATGCGCAGCGGCGCGCCTCGCTCGTCGCGGTACAGGCGTGCGCGGCTTTCCAGGTAGCGCGAGCTGCCGTCTTCCAGTGGTACGCGGTAAGTCAGCTGATAGTTGCCGGCTGGGCCTTCGCGCAGGGTGCGATAGGCATTACGCATATTCTCACGCTCTTCCTTGGGCATGCCCTCGAAAAACGCTTCGAACGATTCATGGAACGCCTCGGACGGCAGGCCGTGCAGTTGGGCAGCGCGTGCTGAGCCGTAGAGCATGCCGGTGGGAATGTGCCAGTCCCAGGTGCCCAATTGCGCCGAGTCCAGGGCCAGGTCCAGGCGCTCTTGGCTGTCCTTTAAGGCTTGTTCGGCGTTTTTACGCTCGGTGGTGTCGAGAAAGGTGCTGATCAGGTAAGCCTCGCCCTCCAGTTCGACCTTCTGTGCGCAGAGCGTGCCGTCGTGGATCTGCCCGTTGCTGGCACAGAACTGGACTTCCATGGTGATGGGTTCACCCTTGCGCTGGGTGGCCTTGACCAGTTGCGCGCGTTGTTCGGGGTGGCGCCACAGGCCGAGGTCCAAGGTGGTGCGACCGATGGCGTCGGCGACCGGCCAGCCGAAGAGGATCTCGAAATACTGGTTGGCTTCGCTGATCAATCCGTCGGACTGGCGGGTGAGCAGGACCATGTTCGGGCACAGGTGAAACAGCGTGGCGAAGCGTTTTTCGGAGTGGCTGAGGGCGTGTTCGCGTTCGCGTTGGCGGGTGGTCTCGCGGATCACCCCGATCATGCGGCGCCGGCCGGCTTTGTCCGGTGCCAGGCTGCCATTGATTTCCAGCCAGTGCTGGCTGCCATCCGGCCACTGGATATGATGGTGCATGGCCTGCTCGAATGGCTCGCCGGCGACTATTGCGTGAAACGCGCGGACCACCCGGGCGCGGTCTTCCGGCGCGAGCAGGTCCAGGTAATCCAGATCCTTGGGCAATGGTTGGCGCGGGTCAAAACCGAACAGCGCCTGGGTGCCCCGTGACCAACTGATACGCCCGGTATCGATTTCCCAACACCACGCACCCAGCCGCGCAGCGTTAAGCGCTGCCAGCAGTTGCGGGGCGCTGTCCCAGCTTTGTTCCGCCTCTTTAGGGTCAAGGGCGTAAATGCGGGGTAGGGATGGCATTGGGTCGACGGGATTGGGCATTATCAAAAAGCCTTGGCTCGATGGGCGTTCGGCGCGGTTTTGCTCAGGCCTTGAGGCCGCACAGTTTCATGCCGGTGTCCCTGGCAGATCGACCTGTGCATCCAAAAGGCTCATAAAAGCCCGCGCAGCGTTCGACAGCGTCCTTTCGGTATGCACGATATAGCCTAGCTGGCGACTGAGTTGTATGCCTGGCAAAGCGATACTTGCCACTTGATCATCGAGCATGGTGCGCGGTAATACGCTCCACGCCAAGCCGATGGACACCATCATCTTGATGGTTTCCAGATAGTTTGTGCTCATCGCGATGTTCGGCGTGAGGCCCTGGGCCTCGAACAGGCGTCTGACAATGTGATGGGTAAACGTGTTGCCACCGGGGAAAACCGCCGGGTGCCCGGCGATGTCCACCAGGCTGACCGAGCCGGTGTGGGTCAGGCTGTGCTCGGGCGCAACTACGAAATCCAGGGGGTCGTCCCACACCGGGGTGGCGCGCACCAGGTTGTGCGGCTCGGGCGCCAGGGTGATCACCGCCACTTCGGCGCGGCCATGCAGGATCTCTTCGTAGGCCACTTCCGAGTCGAGAAACTGAATATCCAGCGCAACGTTGGGGTATTGCCGGGTGAAGGTGCGCAGGATCGGCGGCAGGCGATGCAGGCCGATATGGTGGCTGGTGGCCAATGTGAGACGCCCGCTGACTTCGCCGGTGAGGTTGGTGAGGGCGCGCCGGGTGTCGTCCAATACGTTGAGAATCTGATAGGCGCGCGGCAACAAGGCACGCCCGGCTTCGGTCAAGCCGACTTCACGGCCCAGGCGATCGAACAAACGCACCTTTAATTGTTGCTCCAGGCCGGCAATGCGTTTGCTGATGGCCGGTTGGGTCAGGTGCAGGCGCTCGCCGGCGCCGGAGAAGCTGCCGGTCTCGGCGATGGCGATAAAGGCATTGAGGTTGGCCAGGTCCATTGTGGTATTCCAGTTGGTAATCCAAAGCATAAAAAATATGAATTTGAGTTATTTAATGTAGCGCCATACCATCAGCCTCACAAGCCAAAGGGTTATTGAATGTCTCAAGACCCGGGGCATAGAAAGACCGCTGATGAGGACCGACTGATGGCCGGCAAAACGCTTTACGACAAGCTTTGGGATTCCCATGAAGTGAAACGGCGCGACGATGGCTCGTCGCTGATCTATATCGACCGTCACATCATCCATGAAGTGACCTCGCCCCAAGCGTTCGAAGGCCTGCGACTGGCCGGGCGTAAGCCTTGGCGCGTCGACTCGATCATCGCCACCCCGGACCACAACGTGCCGACCACCCCGGAGCGCAAGGGCGGGATCGACGCCATTATCGACACGGTGTCGCGTTTGCAGGTGCAAACCCTCGACGACTACTGCGACGAATATGGCATCACCGAATTCAAGATGAATGACGTGCGTCAGGGCATCGTTCACGTGATTGGCCCGGAGCAGGGTGCCACCTTGCCCGGCATGACCGTGGTCTGCGGCGACTCCCACACTTCCACCCACGGCGCGTTCGGTGCCCTGGCCCACGGCATCGGCACGTCCGAGGTGGAACATGTGTTCGCCACCCAGTGCCTGGTCGCCAAGAAAATGAAGAACATGCTGGTACGCGTCGAAGGCCAATTGCCGTTTGGCGTGACCGCCAAGGACATCGTGCTCGCCGTGATCGGCAAGATCGGCACCGCCGGCGGTAACGGCCATGCCATCGAATTCGCCGGCAGCGCCATTCGCGACCTGTCCGTCGAAGGCCGCATGACCATCTGCAACATGTCCATCGAAGCCGGTGCCCGCGTGGGCATGGTGGCGGCGGATGAAAAAACCGTCGAATACGTAAAAGGCCGTCCATTCGCTCCGAAAGGCGCCGACTGGGATACCGCCGTTGAGGCCTGGAAAGACCTGGTCTCCGATGCCGATGCCGTGTTTGACACCGTGGTTGAACTCGACGCCAGCCAGATCAAGCCGCAAGTCAGCTGGGGCACCTCGCCGGAAATGGTCTTGGCCGTCGACCAGAACGTGCCGGACCCGGCCAAGGAAACCGACCTGGTCAAGCGCGGTTCGATCGAGCGTGCCTTGAAGTACATGGGCTTGAAAGCCAACCAGGCGATCACCGACATTCAGTTGGATCGCGTGTTCATCGGTTCCTGCACCAACTCGCGGATCGAAGACCTGCGCGCCGCGGCGTTGATCGCCAAGGGCCGCAAAGTCGCCTCGACCATCAAGCAGGCCATCGTGGTGCCGGGTTCGGGCCTGGTGAAAGCCCAGGCCGAAGCGGAAGGCCTGGACAAGATCTTCCTCGAAGCCGGTTTTGAATGGCGTGAGCCGGGCTGCTCCATGTGCCTGGCGATGAACCCGGACCGCTTGGAGTCCGGCGAGCATTGCGCGTCGACCTCCAACCGTAACTTCGAAGGGCGTCAGGGCGCCGGTGGGCGTACCCACCTGGTCAGCCCGGCCATGGCCGCCGCCGCTGCCGTCAACGGTCGTTTCATCGACGTTCGCGAATTGATCTGAGGAATACCCGATGAGAGCTTTTACCCAACACACAGGTCTTGTCGCGCCGTTGGACCGTGCCAACGTGGACACTGACCAGATCATCCCCAAGCAGTTCTTGAAGTCGATCAAGCGCACCGGTTTCGGCCCTAACCTGTTCGACGAGTGGCGCTACCTGGACGTGGGCTACGCCTACCAGGACAACTCCAAGCGCCCGCTGAACAAGGACTTCGTGCTCAACGCCGAACGTTATCAGGGCGCCAGCGTGCTGCTGGCGCGGGAAAACTTCGGCTGCGGTTCCAGCCGCGAACACGCGCCGTGGGCCCTGGAAGAATATGGCTTTCGCAGCATCATCGCGCCGAGCTACGCCGACATCTTCTTCAACAACAGCTTCAAGAACGGCTTGCTGCCGATCATCTTGAGCGATGCCGAAGTGGACGAGCTGTTCAAGCAAGTCGAAGCCGATGTCGGCTACCAACTGACGGTTGACTTGGCTGCACAGACGGTGACCCGTCCGGACGGCAAGGTGTATCACTTTGAAGTCGATGCTTTCCGTAAGCACTGCCTGATCAACGGCCTGGACGACATCGGCCTGACCTTGCAGGACGGCGATGCGATTGCCGCGTTTGAAACCAAGCATCGGGCCAGCCAGCCTTGGTTGTTTCGCGACGCTTGATGTGATGTAGGCAGGACCGCCGCCATCGGGAGCAAGCTTCCTCCCACATGTTGAATTGTGAGCACGTTCAAATGTGGGAGGGGCGGTGCGACGATTCGACTTGCCCCCGATGGGGCCAGAACAAACACCACAAGGTCCATTGAGGAAACTCCCATGACCAAAGCCGCCCACACCCAAGTCGTGCAAAAACAATTCGGCGAGCAGGCCTCGGCCTACCTGAGCAGTGCCGTACACGCCCAAGGCACTGAATTCGCGCTGCTCCAGGCCGAACTGGCCGGGCACGGCGCTGCGCGACTGCTGGATTTGGGCTGCGGTGCCGGTCATGTCAGTTTCCATGTGGCGCCGCTGGTAAAAGAAGTGGTGGCCTACGACCTGTCCCAGCAGATGCTTGACGTGGTCGCCGCCGCTGCCGTGGACCGTGGCTTGGGCAATATCCGCACGGTACACGGCGCCGCTGAGCGCTTGCCGTTCGCCGACGGCGAATTCGACTTCGTGTTCAGCCGCTATTCGGCGCACCATTGGAGCGACCTCGGCCTGGCCCTGCGCGAAGTGCGCCGGGTGCTTAAGCCGGGTGGCGTGGCGGCGTTTGTCGATGTCTTGTCACCGGGTAGCCCGCTGTTGGACACTTACCTGCAAACCGTCGAAGTGCTGCGCGACACCAGCCACGTGCGCGATTACTCCGCCGCCGAATGGATGCGCCAGCTCAGCGAAGCCGGTCTGCATGTGCGCAACAGCAGCCGCCAGCGCCTGCGCCTGGAATACACCTCGTGGGTCGAGCGCATGCGCACGCCGCCGGTCTTGTGCGCGGCGATCCTTGAGCTGCAACAGGCGGTGGGCCAGGAAGTCCGCGATTACTATGAAATTCAAGCCGACGGCACCTTCAGCACCGACGTGCTGGTGGTTTGGGCCGAACGCTGAGTATTTTTCCCGACCTGCCTCTGGGCGGGCCGCACGATGAAATGAGGAACGCATGAGCAAGCAGATTCTGATTCTTCCAGGCGACGGTATTGGTCCGGAAATCATGGCCGAAGCGGTCAAAGTCCTGGAGTTGGCCAACACCAAGTACAACCTGGGCTTCGAATTGAGCCACGACGTGATCGGCGGCGCGGCCATCGACAAGCACGGCGTGCCCCTGGCCGACGAGACCCTGGACCGCGCCCGTGCTGCCGACGCCGTGCTGCTCGGCGCCGTGGGTGGCCCGAAATGGGACAAGATCGACCGTGACATTCGCCCTGAGCGCGGCCTGCTGAAGATCCGCGCGCAACTGGGCCTGTTCGGCAACCTGCGCCCGGCGATCCTCTACCCGCAACTGGCCGACGCGTCGAGCCTCAAGCCGGAAGTGGTGGCGGGCCTGGATATCCTGATCGTGCGCGAGCTGACCGGCGGTATCTACTTCGGCTCGCCGCGCGGTGTGCGCGAACTGCCAAATGGCGAGCGCCAGGCCTACGACACCCTGCCGTACAGCGAAAGCGAAATTCGCCGTATCGCCCGGGTCGGTTTCGACATGGCCCGCGTGCGTAGCAAGAAGATCTGCTCGGTCGATAAGGCCAACGTCCTGGCCTCCAGCCAGTTGTGGCGTGAAATCGTCGAGGAAGTCGCCAAAGACTACCCGGACGTCGAACTCAGCCACATGTACGTCGATAACGCCGCCATGCAATTGGTGCGCGCGCCGAAGCAGTTCGACGTGATCGTCACCGACAACCTGTTCGGCGACATCCTGTCCGACCAGGCGTCGATGCTCACCGGTTCCATCGGCATGCTGCCGTCGGCGTCCTTGGACACCAACAACAAGGGCATGTACGAGCCGTGCCACGGTTCGGCGCCGGACATCGCCGGCCAGGGCATTGCCAACCCGTTGGCGACTATTTTGTCGGTGTCGATGATGCTGCGTTACAGCTTCAACCTGAGCGACGCGGCGGATGCCATCGAGAAGGCCGTGAGCCTGGTGCTGGACCAGGGCTTGCGCACCGGCGACATCTGGTCGAAGGGTTGCACCAAAGTCGGTACGCAAGAAATGGGCGACGCAGTAGTCGCCGCGCTGCGGAATCTGTAATCTCTCGGGCCCGCTTGCAGTTGTTGCTGCAAGGCGGCCCACTTTTTAACAAGGTGTAGTTGCGATGAAACGTGTAGGTCTGATCGGTTGGCGCGGTATGGTCGGTTCCGTGCTCATGCAGCGGATGCTGGAAGAGCAGGATTTCGATCTTATTGAGCCGGTGTTTTTCACCACTTCGAACGTGGGCGGCCAAGGGCCGTCCGTGGGCAAGGATATTGCTCCGCTCAAGGACGCCTACAGCATTGAAGAGCTGAAAACTCTCGATGTGATTCTGACCTGCCAGGGTGGCGACTACACCAGCGAAGTCTTCCCCAAGCTGCGCGAAGCCGGCTGGCAGGGTTATTGGATCGACGCTGCATCCAGCCTGCGCATGCAGGACGATGCGGTGATCGTTCTCGATCCGGTCAACCGCAAGGTCATCGACCAGCAGCTCGACGCTGGCACCAAGAACTACATCGGTGGCAACTGCACCGTCAGCCTGATGCTGATGGGTCTGGGCGGCCTCTTCGAAGCCGGCCTGGTCGAGTGGATGAGCGCCATGACCTATCAGGCGGCGTCCGGCGCCGGCGCGCAGAACATGCGCGAACTGATCAAGCAGATGGGCGCGACCCACGCGGCCGTCGCCGATCAACTGGCCGACCCAGCCAGCGCGATCCTCGATATCGACCGCCGTGTGGCCGAAGCCATGCGCAGCGACGCGTACCCGACCGAGAACTTCGGCGTACCGTTGGCCGGTAGCCTGATCCCGTGGATCGACAAGGAACTGCCGAACGGCCAGAGCCGTGAAGAGTGGAAGGCCCAGGCCGAGACCAACAAGATCCTCGGTCGTTTCAAGAGCCCGATCCCGGTGGACGGCATCTGCGTGCGCATCGGCGCCATGCGCTGCCACAGCCAGGCGCTGACCATCAAGCTGAACAAAGACGTGCCGATCGCCGATATCGAAGGGCTGATCAGCCAGCACAACCCATGGGTCAAGCTGGTGCCGAACAGCCGCGACATCAGCATGCAGGAGCTGAGCCCGACCAAGGTCACCGGCACCCTGAATGTACCGGTGGGGCGTCTGCGCAAGCTGAACATGGGCACCCAATACCTGGGCGCGTTCACCGTCGGCGACCAACTGCTGTGGGGCGCGGCCGAACCGCTGCGCCGCATGCTGCGGATTCTGCTGGAGCGTTGATCGCGTAAGGCACTAAGAAAAACCCGCGACTGGTGACAGACGCGGGTTTTTTATTGTTCTTTCGGGCGCTATCGGGGGCAAGCCCCCTCCCACATTCGACCGAATTCCAACGTTGAAAGGCTGTTCACTGTGGGAGGGGGCTTGCCCCCGATAGCGCCGTCAGCTACACCGCAAGCCCCGGGCTAATTGCCTCACCCCCAGCCACCCGGTAAAGTGCCGCTCCCCCCCGCAATGCCCGAGGCAGCCCCCATGACCCAGACCTTTGATATCGCCGTGATCGGCGCCACCGGCAGCGTCGGTGAAACCCTGGTGCAGATCCTCGAAGAGCTGGCTTTCCCGGTGGGCACCCTGTATCTGCTGGCGGGCAGTAACTCTGCGGGCGCATCGGTGCCGTTCCGTGGCAAGAACGTGCGTGTGCGGGAAGTCGATGAGTTTGATTTCAGCAAGGCGCAACTGGCGTTTTTCGCGGCCGGCCCGGCGGTGACCCTGAGCTTCGCCCCGCGTGCCACGGCAGCCGGCTGTTCGGTGATTGATTTATCGGGCGCATTGCCGGCCGCGCAGGCGCCTCAGGTGGTGCCGGAAGCCAATGCCCATGTGCTCGAAGGTTTGAAAAAGCCGTTCCAACTCGGTAGCCCGAGCCCGTCCGCGACCAACCTGGCGGTGGTCCTGGCGCCGCTGCGCGGCGTGCTGGATATCCAGCATGTCAGCGTTACCGCCAACCTGGCAGTGTCTGCTCAGGGCCGTGAAGCGGTCAGCGAGTTGGCGCGCCAAACCGCCGAGCTGCTGAATGTGCGCCCCCTGGAGCCCAAATTCTTTGATCGGCAGATGGCGTTCAACCTGCTGGCACAAGTCGGCACGCCGGACGCCCAGGGTCATACAGAGCTGGAGAAACGCCTCGTACACGAACTGCGCGCCGTGCTGGAAACTCCTTTACTAAAGATTTCCGCAACTTGCGTTCAAGCCCCGGTGTTTTTTGGCGATAGCTTGACTGTGTCTTTGCAATTGGGCTCGCCGGTCGACCTCGCCGTCGTCAACCGCGTTCTCGACGCTGCAGCGAGTATCGAGCGGGTGGAGGAGGGGGATTACCCGACTGCCGTGGGCGATGCCGTCGGCCAGGATGTAGTCTACGTCGGCCGAGTGCGTGCGGGAGTGGACGATCCGGCGGAACTAAATCTGTGGTTGACGTCAGATAACGTGCGTAAAGGCGCCGCACTGAATGCGGTGCAGCTGGCGCAGTTGTTGATAAAAGGCCTTGTGTAAAAGATACTTGGCGGCAATTTGTAGATTGATTCTAACCAGGCGCTATGCTTGGCCCCAAGCAGGAACAGTTGCGCGTCGGTAACCTATCGGCTCGCCGTGCCTTATGGCAGCGGTTACCAACCTTCTCGCAGGCCGGGGAGTGTTCAAACAAAGGATGAGGCTATGGTTCAAGTTCGCAAACTGGTGTTAGCAATAGCGGCCGCCTCGGCGCTGTCCTCCGGTATGGCGCAGGCGCTGCAGCTTGGGGAGATGACCCTCAAGTCGAAGTTGAACCAGCCATTGTCGGTGGACATCGAATTGCTCGACGTCGGCGGCCTCACGGCCGCCGAGATCACCCCGAGCCTGGCATCGTCCCAGGCGTTTGTGGATGCGGGGGTCGATCGCCAGGCGTTCCTCAATGACCTGACGTTTACGCCGGTGATCAACCCGGCCGGGCGCAGTGTGGTGCGTGTCACGTCGAGCAAGCCGCTGCCTGATTCCTACGTGCGTTTCCTGCTGCAAGTGCAATGGCCGAATGGCCGCCTGATGCGTGACTACAGCGTGTTGCTCGACCCGGCCAAGTTCGACCCATCGACGCCGACCAACACCGCGGCCACGCCTCGTTTGAGCGCACCCGCAGTGAGCGTGCCCGCCCAGCACACCACCACGGCCCATGACACGCTGTGGGAAATCGCCGAAAAGCATCGCAATGGCGCTTCGGTGCAGCAGACCATGCTGGCGATCCAGGCGCTCAACCCTCACGCTTTTGTCGATGGCAACATCAACCGTCTGAAAACCGGTCGCGTGCTGCGCCTGCCGGATACCGTACAAAGCACGGCGCTGCCACAAACCAAAGCCATTGCCGAAGTGACCGCGCAGAACGCTGCCTGGCGCCAGGGCCGTCGCGCCGCGACCAATCAAGCGGCTGGCAAGCAGCAGCTGGACGCGACTAAGCGCACCCAGGCAGGCAATGCGCCAGCTAGCACCAATGCCAAGGACAGCTTGAGCCTGGTTTCGGCCGAAGCGGCCAAGAAGGGTGCGAAGGGTAAGTCGGGTGATGGCCGGGCCCTGGGCGACAAACTGGCGATGGCCCAGGAGCAGCTCGACACGACGCGCCGTGACAACGAAGAACTGAAAAGCCGCGCAGCAGACCTGCAGAGCCAGTTGGACAAGCTGCAAAAGCTGATCCAGCTCAAGAACGATCAACTGGCCAGGTTGCAGTCTGAAAAAGGCGCTCCGGCAGCCCAGGCAGCAGCGGTCATGCCTGCGCAGTTGGCTGGTGAGCCGCCCGCCACTGTGGTCGTGCCCGTCGAAGCGGCAGCCACTGCGGCCCCGGCGTCCGAGCCGATCAAGCCTGACGCAGTGCCTGCGACCAGCGAAGACAAATTCAACGAGCTGCTGACCAACCCGATCGTCCTCGGCGTCATTGGCGGTGCGGCTGGTCTGGTGGTGGTGTTGCTCCTGCTGTTGTGGGCACGTCATCGCAATGGCCGTCGCGCAGAAGAAAAGCACGTGCGCATGGCCCGCGCCCTGGCTGAAGAGCCGGAATTTACCTCGAACATCGACCTTGATCTGCCACCGGACAGCTTCGCTGGCCTGGAAGTGCCGGCACCGAACGTCACGTTGGCTGCCGCGCCTACGCCTACGCCGGCGCCTGTCGTCGCACCGGCTGCGGCGCCGAGCGTAGCCTCGGTGCTTGCGCCCCTGGCTGTCGCCGTAGCGCCGGAAAACGCCAATGATGCGCTGGTGCAGGCGCAGTCCCATATCGACCGCGGTCACTTGAACCAGGCGGCCGATGTATTGGAGCAAGCCATCAAGTACGAAACAAAGCGCAGCGACTTGCGCTTGAAACTGATGGAAGTCTACGGCCTGCAAAACGACAAGGACGGTTTCATCACCCAGGAGCGTCAACTGGTGGCCAATGGTGAAAACCATGCCCAGGTCGAGCAGCTCAAGTCGCGCTTCCCGGCCATGGCCGTGTTGGCAGCGGGGGTGAGTGCCGCCGTGGCCGCCGCTGCGCTGGACGCTCAATTCGTCAAGGATCTGATGGAAGATAAGCCGGCTTCCGTGCCGGAAGCTGAAGCAGAGGCGTTCGACACTGATTTCGATCTGAGCCTGGACGAGCTGGAGGCAGCTTCACCGGCAGCGGTGGACAATGCCGATCAGCAGACCTTCGAGGCGCTGCTGCAGCAAGAGACCGAAGCCAAGCCAGCCTCGGAAGACCTGTCGGACTTTGATCTCGACCTGCAGTTGGAGCCGCCGTCTTCCCAGTCCGATGACGACTTCCTTTCGGGGCTCGAAGATCAGATGAAGGATGTGTCGCCGGTCGAACCGCCGACCCTGACCCCGGCCGCCCTGGACGACCTCGACTTGCCGGAAGACTTCGACCTGTCCCTGGCCGACGAGCCGGAGGCCCCGGCGGCCCCGGCGGCCAAGCCCGATGCGTTCTCCTCGGAACTGGATGACGTCAACGCCGAACTCGATCGTCTGTCCCAGAGCCTGGAAAGTCCACCGATCGAACCGTCTTTCACCGCCGAAGATGCGGCGTTGGGTGGTGATGAGCCGGAGTTCGACTTCCTCTCCGGCACCGATGAAGTCGCCACCAAGCTGGACCTCGCCCAGGCCTATATCGACATGGGCGATGCGGATGGCGCGCGGGATATCCTTTCCGAAGTGCTGACCGAGGGTAGCGAAACCCAGCGCGGCGAAGCCAAGGAAATGCTTGGCCGACTGGCGTAATCGCCAAGGGTTAACCCAGACGGCGGCCTTCGGGTCGCCGTTTTACGTTGCCGCCACCAAACACATGGCGTCTGGGGCGCAGCGCCTTATAATGCCCGCCTTTGCGCAACTCATCAGGCTCTCAGTTCTTGGCAAATATAGATAACCCGGCTGCCGAAATGGCGGCTGCAGGCTTTTACCGCATCGCCCTGGGCGTGGAATACAAAGGTTCGCGCTATTGCGGCTGGCAGCGCCAGGCGTCCGGCGTGCTGACGGTGCAGGAAACCCTGGAAAAGGCCCTGTCCAAAGTCGCTGACTCGCCGGTTTCGCTGATGTGCGCCGGGCGCACCGACGCGGGCGTACACGCCTGCGGCCAGGTGGTGCACTTCGATACTCAGGCCGAGCGCTCGATGAAGGCGTGGGTGATGGGCGCTAATATCAATTTGCCCCATGACGTCAGTGTCAGTTGGGCGAAGGTCATGCCGGCGCATTTTCATGCGCGCTTCAAGGCTATCGCCCGGCGTTACCGCTATGTGATCTACAACGATCAGATCCGCCCGGCGCACCTCAACCAAGAAATCACCTGGAACCACCGCCCGCTGGATGCCGAGCGCATGGCCGAAGCCGCGCAGCACCTGGTTGGCGTCCACGATTTCAGCGCGTTCCGCGCCGGCCAGTGCCAGGCCAAGTCGCCGATCAAGGAAGTCCATCACCTGCGGGTCACGCGTCACGGCAAGATGATCGTGCTGGATATCCGCGCCGGGGCGTTCCTGCACCATATGGTACGCAACATTGCCGGTGTGCTGATGACCATCGGCACCGGCGAACGCCCGGTGGAGTGGGCCAAGGAAGTGCTGGAGAGCCGCATTCGCCGTACCGGCGGTGTCACGGCGCATCCGTTTGGCCTGTATCTGGTGGAGGTGGAGTATCGCGACGAGTTCGAGCTACCGCAGCGCTTCGTCGGGCCACACTTCCTCACCGGTTTCAGCGAACTTGACGGCTGACGCCCGGAAAAGCTTTTGTTACCATCCGGGACTTTCTCGGTTCAACCCCTGAGGTTTCTACGACATGTCAGCCGTTCGCAGCAAGATTTGTGGGATTACCCGCATAGAAGACGCGCTGGCGGCAGTCGAAGCGGGGGCGCACGCCATCGGTTTCGTGTTTTATGCCAAGAGCCCGCGGGCGGTGAATGTGCTGCAGGCGCGGGCGATCATCGCTGCGCTGCCGCCGTTTGTGACCACCGTGGGCTTGTTCGTCAACGCCAGCCGTTGCGAACTCAACGAAACCCTGGATGCTGTGCAACTGGACATGGTGCAGTTTCACGGCGATGAAACCCCTGACGAGTGCGAAAGCTACCAGCGCCCGTATATCAAGGCGTTGAGGGTCAAGGCCGGGGATGATATCGCGGGCGCCTGCGCTGCCTACACCAGCGCGCGCGGGATTCTGCTGGACACCTACGTCGAAGGTGTACCCGGCGGCACCGGCGAAGCCTTCGATTGGTCGCTGATCCCCGAGGGGTTGAGCAAACCGATCATCCTGGCCGGCGGGCTCACCCCCGCCAATGTCGCGGCGGCGATCGAGCAGGTTCGACCGTATGCCGTGGATGTCAGCGGTGGAGTAGAGCAGGGCAAGGGCATCAAGGATCACAGCAAGATTCGCGCTTTCTTGCAGGCTGTGCGCAACAGCAACGGCGCGATGTGACGGCTGGCAGTCTGCCGCCGTCCATAACTATCACTGTGTAAAACGGCCCGGTGCCGCCTGCGGGAGGCCCGGAAATGAAGTGGCAACCCTGCGCTGGCAGGTTGTCTGGAAGGCTGAGGATGCATGCGGGAAATGGCCGGTCGAACGTCTGACCCCGTCCAGCATGTGTCATTGCCACATATGAATTTAGCTCAAGGGCATACGCGGGGCTGTGTTCAAGCCACCGGTACTGGAGAAAGAAAGCATGAGCAACTGGTTAGTAGACAAACTGATCCCTTCGATCATGCGTTCCGAGGTGAAGAAAAGCTCGGTTCCTGAAGGTCTGTGGCACAAGTGCCCATCCTGCGACGCGGTGCTGTACCGCCCGGAGCTGGAAAAGACCCTGGACGTTTGCCCCAAGTGCAACCACCACATGCGTATCGGCGCTCGCGCCCGCATCGACATTTTTCTCGACGCCGACGGCCGTAACGAGCTGGGCGCCGACCTGGAACCGGTTGACCGCCTCAAGTTCCGCGACGGCAAGAAGTACAAGGATCGCCTGACCGCTGCTCAGAAGCAGACCGGTGAGAAGGACGCGCTGATTTCGATCAGCGGCAAGCTGCTGGGCATGCCGGTGGTGGTGTCGGCGTTTGAATTCTCCTTCATGGGGGGTTCCATGGGCGCCATCGTCGGTGAGCGTTTTGTGCGCGCTGCCAACTACGCCCTGGAAAACCGTTGCCCGATGATCTGCTTCTCCGCCTCCGGTGGTGCGCGCATGCAGGAAGCCCTGATCTCCCTGATGCAAATGGCCAAGACCTCCGCGGTGCTGGCGCGTCTGCGGGAAGAGGGTATCCCGTTCATCTCCGTGCTGACCGACCCGGTGTACGGTGGTGTGTCTGCCAGCCTGGCGATGCTGGGCGACGTGATCGTCGGCGAGCCCAAGGCCCTGATCGGCTTTGCCGGCCCGCGCGTCATCGAGCAGACCGTTCGTGAAAAACTGCCGGAAGGCTTCCAGCGCAGCGAATTCCTGCTGGAGCACGGCGCGATCGACATGATCATTGCCCGTGCCGAGCTGCGTCCACGCCTGGGTAGCCTGCTCGCGCAAATGATGGGCCTGCCGACGCCAGTCTACGTCGCGCCGAAGGTTGAACCGATCGTCGTGCCGCCGGTGCCTGCAAACCTATGACCCAACGTACCCTGGGCGAATGGCTCGCCTACCTTGAGCAGTTGCATCCGTGCGCCATCGACATGGGTCTGGAGCGCTCGCAACAGGTAGCGGCACGCCTCGGGTTGGGCCGTCCGGCGCCGCGAGTGATCACGGTGACCGGCACCAACGGCAAAGGCTCGACCTGTGCCTTTGTCGCAGCGCTGCTGCAGGCCCAAGGGCTGAGGGTCGGCGTGTACAGCTCGCCGCACCTGTTGCGCTACAACGAGCGAGTGCAACTCAATGGCGTCGAAGCCACTGACGAGCAACTTTGCGAAGCCTTTGCCGCGCTCGATGCCGGGCGCGGCGAGATTTCCCTGACGTACTTCGAGATGGGCACCCTGGCGGCGTTCTGGCTGTTCGAACGGGCGCACTTGGATGTGGTCGTGCTTGAAGTGGGCCTGGGCGGGCGTCTGGACACGGTCAACGTGGTGGATGCCGACCTGGCGCTGGTCACCAGCATTGGCGTCGACCATGTCGACTATCTGGGTGATACCCGTGAGTCCGTGGCCTATGAAAAGGCCGGGATCTTCCGTCAGGGCAGGCCTGCGCTGTGCGGTGACCTGGACCCGCCGCAGACGTTGCTGGACAAGGTGCGGGAGCTGGATTGCCCGTTCTTTCTGCGTGGGCGCGAGTTCAATCTTGAAGTGGGCGCTGAGCATTGGCAGTGGCGCGGGCGTGATGCGCGCGGCCAACTCGTGGAGCTGCATGACCTGCCGCTGCTGAACCTGCCGATGGAAAACGCCGCGCTCGCCCTGCAGGCCTATCTGCTGCTGGGCCTGCCGTGGGACCCTGCGCAGATTGCTCGTACATTGCTGGCTACGCGGATCGTCGGGCGCCTGGACCGCCGTGCTTTCGACTGGCAGGGCAAGCGCCTCAACCTGCTGCTGGATGTGGGTCACAACCCCCACGCCGCCGAATACCTGGCGCAACGCCTGTCGCGTACAGCGCCGGTCGGTCGCCGCCTGGCGGTGTTGGGCTTGCTGGCCGACAAGGATCTGGAGGGCGTCGTTGCGCCGTTGCTGGCGAATGTCCAGGCCTGGGCGGTTGCGCCCCTGGACACGCCGCGCAGCCGGCCGGCCGCTGAGCTTGAGGTTGCCTTGCAGAACCTTGGTGCGCGCGTGACGTCATATGCAAGCGTCACTGCGGCCCTTGAAGCGCAGTGTGCGGTTGCCACGCCCGATGACGAGATTCTGTTGTTCGGGTCATTTTATTGTGTTGCCGAGGCGCTCGAATGGTTGGCCCGGCGCTCCACGGAGGAAGCTGCACATGGCATTACTGGATAGCGCATACAAGCAGCGAATGGTCGGCGCCCTGGTGCTGGTGGCCTTGGCGGTGATTTTCCTGCCGATGCTGTTTTCCCGTCAGGATGAGCAGCGCCAGGTGGTTGTCGAGGCTCCGGCATCGCCCCAGGCGCCGGCAGTGCCTCAGGTACAGGTTGAGCCGGTGGTGGTGCCTGAGCCGCAGGCATTGCCTGAAGAGCCGGTGCCGACCGATGAGGACCTGGCCGCGCAACCGGCTCCGTCGATGCCGGTGCAGCCGAGTGTGCCTGTGGCCAAGCCGGCGCCCGCTGTCGCCGCCAAGCCTGCCGCGCCAGCGCCTGCGCCCAAGCCGGTCGCGCCGCAACCTGCCGCGCCGGGCAAACCGGACGTGGGGCAGAGCCGTATCGACCCGAATGGCCTGCCGATCAGTTGGTCGATCCAGCTGGCCAGCCTGGCCAATCGCGAAAGCGCCGAGGCCCTGCAGAAAAAACTGCGCAGCCAAGGTTACAACGCCTACATCCGCAGCGCCGATGGCAAGAATCGCGTGTTTATCGGACCGCTGATCGAGCGTGCCGAGGCAGACCGCCTGCGCGACTTGCTGGGTCGCCAGCAGAATCTCAATGGCTTTGTGGTGCGTTTCCAGCCTGAGCGCGGCTGAGTTCACGCCGATCTAGGCTTGGAATGCAGTCAAGTGTGGGAGGGGGCTTGCCCCCGATGGCGGTCGATCAGTATCGGTTGTGCTGACTGATCCACCGCCATCGGGAGCAAGCCCTCTCCCACTTTGGTTTTGTGTGGGGCTTGAAATGGGCTTGAATCGTCACAAACTATTGATTTGCAAAGCACCCGCAATCACCGCTTACCGATAGCCCGGCGCTCTGCTAAAATGCGCCGCCTTATCTGTCCGTAGGCTGCACCGTGCCATTTACCTGGGTTGATTGGGCGATCGTCGCAATCGTCGCCATCTCCGCTTTGATCAGTCTAAGCCGCGGCTTCGTAAAAGAAGCACTGTCGTTGCTGACCTGGATCATCGCAGGAGTCGTCGCCTGGATGTTCGGCGGTTCGCTGTCGGTCTACCTGAGCGGATACATCGAGACACCTTCGGCTCGCGTCATCGCGGGCTGCGCCATCATGTTCATCGCCACGCTGCTGGTGGGAGCAATGGTCAATTATCTTATTGGCGAGTTGATACGTGTCACCGGCCTCTCCGGGACCGATCGATTTCTCGGCATGGCCTTCGGCGCTGCGCGTGGCGCGTTGCTGGTGGTCGTGGCGGTCGGGCTATTGAGCCTGGGGCCGGTACAGCAGGATTCGTGGTGGCAGGAGTCGGTACTCGTGCCAAAATTTCTATTGGTTGCAGATTGGTCCAAGAACCTCATATTGGGGTGGAGCAGTCAGTGGCTGGCCAGCGGGATCAGCATGCCCGCTGATCTTCCGTTCAAGGAGCACCTCTTACCGGCCAAAACGCCTCAGTAAGCAGTGTTCAGTCAAGATTCATTAAGTAGGGGTTGCGTCGCATGTGTGGCATCGTCGGTATCGTCGGTAAGTCGAACGTCAATCAGGCGCTGTATGACGCGCTAACCGTCCTCCAGCACCGCGGCCAGGACGCTGCCGGTATTGTGACCAGCCACGACGGCCGGTTATTCCTGCGCAAGGATAATGGCCTGGTACGTGATGTGTTCCATCAACGTCACATGCAGCGCCTCGTCGGGCACATGGGCATTGGCCATGTGCGTTACCCGACTGCCGGTAGCTCGACCTCGGCCGAAGCTCAACCGTTTTACGTCAACTCGCCTTACGGCATCACCCTGGCGCACAACGGTAACCTGACCAACGTTGAACAACTGGCCAAGGAGATTTACGAATCTGACCTGCGTCACGTCAACACCAATTCCGACTCGGAAGTGCTGCTCAACGTGTTCGCTCACGAACTGGCCCAGCGCGGCAAGCTGCAGCCGACCGAAGAAGACGTGTTTGCCGCCGTGACCGACGTGCATAACCGTTGCGTCGGTGGTTACGCGGTAGTGGCCATGGTCACCGGGTACGGCATCGTCGGTTTCCGCGACCCGCACGGCATCCGCCCGATCGTGTTCGGCCAGCGTCACACCGACGAAGGCGTCGAGTACATGATCGCCTCCGAAAGCGTGTCCCTGGACGTGCTGGGCTTCACCCTGATCCGCGACCTGGCGCCGGGCGAAGCGGTGT
The DNA here is from genome assembly GCF_029320995.1 of Pseudomonas sp. D3. Lineage (NCBI taxonomy): Bacteria > Pseudomonadati > Pseudomonadota > Gammaproteobacteria > Pseudomonadales > Pseudomonadaceae > Pseudomonas > Pseudomonas sp. D3. The sequence continues at coordinate 4,539,632 of NZ_CP119772.1, read as the reverse complement.
ACATCACCGAAGATGGCAAGCTGCATACTCGCCAGTGCGCTGTGGCACCGAAACTCACCCCGTGCATCTTCGAACACGTCTACCTGGCGCGTCCGGATTCGATCATCGACGGTGTTTCGGTGTACAAGGCGCGTCTGCGCATGGGCGAGAAGCTGGCCGACAAGATCATGCGCGAGCGCCCTCAGCACGATATCGACGTGGTGATCCCGATCCCGGACACCAGCCGTACCGCCGCGCTGGAGCTGGCCAACCACCTGGGCGTCAAGTTCCGCGAAGGCTTCGTCAAGAACCGCTACATCGGTCGCACGTTCATCATGCCTGGCCAGGCGGCGCGCAAGAAGTCGGTACGCCAGAAGCTCAACGCCATCGAGCTGGAATTTCGCGGCAAGAATGTGATGCTGGTGGATGACTCCATCGTGCGTGGCACCACCTGCAAGCAAATCATCCAGATGGCTCGCGAAGCCGGCGCCAAGAACGTCTACTTCTGCTCCGCAGCGCCCGCCGTGCGTTACCCGAACGTGTACGGCATCGACATGCCGAGCGCCCACGAACTGATCGCCCACAACCGCACGACCCAGGACGTGGCCGACCTGATCGGCGCCGATTGGCTGATCTATCAGGACCTTTCCGACCTGATCGAAGCGGTCGGCGGTGGCAAGGTCAAGATCGAGCAGTTCGACTGCGCGGTGTTCGACGGTAAATACGTGACCGGTGATGTCGATGAGGCTTACCTGAACAAGATCGAGCAGGCGCGCAACGACTCGTCGAAGATCAAGACCCAGGCGGTCAGCGCGATCATCGATCTGTACAACAACTGAGTAAACACCGGCCCTGAGGGGCCGGTTTTGTATCTTAAATAAAGAATTGAGTAAGGAGTCGCAGCATGAGTCAGGAATGGGATGCCGGTCGGTTGGACAGCGACCTCGATGGCGTAGCTTTCGATACCCTGGCTGTGCGCGCCGGCCAGCACCGAACGCCGGAAGGTGAGCACGGTGATCCGATGTTCTTCACCTCCAGCTACGTGTTCCGCACTGCTGCTGACGCCGCTGCGCGTTTTGCCGGTGAGGTGCCGGGCAACGTCTATTCCCGTTACACCAACCCGACCGTGCGCGCGTTCGAAGAGCGTATCGCCGCACTGGAAGGCGCTGAGCAGGCGGTCGCCACGGCGACCGGCATGGCGGCGATCCTGGCGGTGGTGATGAGCCTGTGCAGCGCTGGCGACCATGTGCTGGTGTCGCGCAGCGTGTTCGGTTCAACCATCAGTCTGTTCGAAAAGTATTTCAAGCGCTTCGGTATCGAAGTGGACTACGTGCCTTTGGCGGATCTTTGCGGCTGGGATGCGGCAATCAAAGCCAATACCAAGCTGCTGTTCGTCGAGTCGCCGTCCAACCCGCTGGCCGAGTTGGTGGATATCGCCGCGCTCTCGCAAGTGGCGCATGCCAAAGGCGCCATGCTGGTGGTCGACAACTGCTTCTGCACCCCGGCGCTGCAACAGCCGTTGAAGCTGGGCGCGGACGTTGTCGTGCATTCGGCGACCAAGTTCATCGACGGCCAGGGCCGTTGCATGGGTGGGGTGGTGGCAGGTCGCAGCGAGCAGATGAAAGAAGTGGTGGGGTTCTTGCGTACTGCTGGCCCGACCCTGAGCCCGTTCAATGCGTGGATCTTCCTCAAGGGCCTGGAAACCCTCAGCCTGCGGATGAAGGCCCATTGCGCCAATGCCCAGGCGCTGGCCGAGTGGCTGGAACAGCAGGACGGTATCGAGAAGGTTCATTACGCCGGTCTTAAGAGCCATCCGCAGCACGCGTTGGCCCAGCGCCAGCAGCGTGGCTTCGGCGCCGTGGTGAGTTTTGAAGTGAAAGGCGGCAAAGAGGGCGCCTGGCGCTTTATCGATGCGACGCGCCTGATCTCCATCACGGCCAACCTGGGTGACAGCAAGACCACCATTACCCACCCGAGCACGACGTCCCACGGTCGCTTGGCGCCACAGGAGCGTGAAGCGGCGGGCATTCGTGACAGCTTGATCCGCGTCGCGGTAGGGCTCGAAGACGTGGCTGACTTGCAGGCTGACCTGGCTCGCGGGCTGGCAGCCTTGTGATCGAGTGGGCCATTGACGCTGCTGCGGCCGGTAACGGGCGCGTCGCGCTGGTGACGGGTGCCGCCCGGGGCATTGGCCTGGGCATCGCTGCATGGCTGATCAGCGAGGGCTGGCAGGTGGTGTTGGCCGACCTGGACCGCGAGCGCGGCTCCACGGTGTCCAAGGTGCTCGGTGAGAATGCCTGGTTTATCACCATGGACGTGGCCGACGAGAAGCAAGTCGCCCAAGGCGTCGCCGAAGTGCTTGGGCAGTTCGGACGCCTGGATGCGTTGGTGTGCAATGCTGCAGTGGCTGACCCGCGTAATATCACCTTGGAAAGCCTCGATCTGGCCTCCTGGAATCGCGTGCTGGCGGTGAACCTCACCGGCCCGATGTTGCTGGCCAAGCACTGTGCGCCGTACCTGCGTGCCCATGGCGGTGCGATCGTCAACCTGGCGTCGACCCGGGCTCGGCAGTCGGAGCCGGACACCGAAGCCTACGCTGCGAGCAAGGGCGGCGTGCTGGCCCTGACGCACGCCTTGGCGATGAGTCTTGGCCCGGAAGTACGGGTCAACGCCGTCAGCCCTGGCTGGATCGATGCGCGTGATCCGGCAGCCCGTCGCGCAGAGCCGTTGACTGCCGCCGATCACGCCCAGCATCCGGCGGGTAGGGTTGGCACGGTGGAGGACGTGGCGGCGCTGGTGGCATGGTTGCTGTCGCGCCAGGCCGGCTTCGTCACCGGGCAAGAGTTTGTCGTGGACGGTGGCATGAGCAAGAAGATGATTTACAGCGAGTAGGGTGGGTAGCCGTCTTGAAGCAATTTTGTCTTTTTCAGAAAAACTTCAAGCAGACTATTGACTTAGGTCCGCTATCTGCGTAAATTTCGCGGCCTCAACGAAGCAAAGGGTGATTAGCTCAGCTGGGAGAGCATCTGCCTTACAAGCAGAGGGTCGGCGGTTCGATCCCGTCATCACCCACCACTTCTTGAGAGTTTTGCCTTTGGGCAAGACGCAACGTTAAAGGTTGCACCGACGCGCAGCGGTAGTTCAGTCGGTTAGAATACCGGCCTGTCACGCCGGGGGTCGCGGGTTCGAGTCCCGTCCGCTGCGCCATATTTTCCAGGTTCGACGTGTCGAGCTTGAGATTGAACAGCCAAGGCTGATCAATCAGATGTTTAAAGACGGTTGAGGGTTTACGCTCAGCCGGTCAAGCGATACGCAGCGGTAGTTCAGTCGGTTAGAATACCGGCCTGTCACGCCGGGGGTCGCGGGTTCGAGTCCCGTCCGCTGCGCCATATCTGCTTCAAGGCCCACTGAACGCCTTGCAGCACAAAGAAAGCCTTTGGCTATCTTTGATCCGATAGCAAAGACCCTGGTCGAAAGACCGGGGTTTTTTGTGTCTGCGATTTGGCTCTGATCAGCAGGTTTCTGCAAGCCGCCTCGATCCCCGTGGGAGCTGGCTTGCCTGCGATGGCATCGACTCGACCTCTTCATGAGTCCGCCGTGTCGGCATCCCAGGCAAGCCGCCCAATCAGAACCCCAGCTTATCCCGCAGCCCGTAATACCAGGCGCCCATCGCGGCAAACGGCGTGCGCAATAGCTGTCCGCCCGGGAACGGGTAGTGCGGCAGGTCGGCAAACGCGTCAAAACGCTCTGCCTGGCCTCGAAGGGCCTCCGCCAGTACTTTGCCCGCCAGGTGTGTGTACGTTACGCCGTGGCCGCTGCAGCCTTGGGAGTAATAGATGTTGTCGCCCAGGCGACCGACTTGCGGTAAGCGCGACAGGGTCAGTAGGAAATTGCCTGTCCAGGCGTAATCGATCTTTACGTCCTTGAGTTGCGGGAAAGCCTTGAGCATTTTTGGGCGGATGATCGCTTCGATATTCGCCGGGTCCCGCGCGCCATACACCACGCCACCGCCGAAGATCAGGCGCTTGTCGCTGGTAAGGCGGTAGTAGTCGAGTAGGTAGTTGCAGTCTTCGACGCAGTAGTCTTGCGGCAATAGGGTCTTGGCCAGCTCATCCCCCAGCGGCGCGGTGGTGATCACTTGTGTGCCGCACGGCATCGACTTGGCCGCCAGTTCTGGCACGAGGTTACCCAGGTAGGCATTGCCGGCGACAATGATGAACTTCGCCCGGACCTTGCCCTCGGCGGTGTGGACCACCGGGTTGGCGCCGCGCTCGATGCGCACTGCCGCCGACTGCTCATAAATCGTACCGCCGAGGGACTCCACGGCTGCCGCTTCGCCCAGTGCCAGGTTAAGCGGGTGAATATGCCCGCCGCTCATGTCCAGCAGGCCGCCGATGTAATTGTCACAGGCCACCACCTCGAGGATGCGCCGCTCATCCAGCAACTCCAGTTGCGTATGGCCGTAACGCTCCCACAGGCGCTTCTGCGACTCCAGGTGGTCCATGTGCTTGCTGTTCAGTGCGGCAAATACCCCGCCGTCCTTCAGGTCGCACTGGATCTGATACTTGGCCACCCGCTCGCGAATGATCTTGCCGCCCTCGAACGCCATTTGCCCCAGCAGTTGCGCTTGCTTCGGCCCGACGCTGCGCTCGATCACATCGATATCGCGGCTGTAGCTGTTGACGATCTGCCCGCCATTGCGGCCTGACGCGCCAAACCCCACCTTTGCCGCCTCCAGGACCGTCACGCGAAAACCGTTCTCCAGCAGAAACAGCGCGCTTGAGAGGCCGGTGTAGCCGGCACCAATCACGCAAACATCTGTTTCGACTTCACCTTGCAGTACTGGGCGAGGCGGAACCGCATTCGCGGACGCGGCGTAATACGACTGGGGGTAGGGCGTGTTCGCCATCCTGGAGCCTCTGTTTTATATTTTTTACGAGTGCCCGGATCCTACCTGAGTTGAAAATTGCCTGCCAGCCGCCCGAAAAATACGGATGTACTGACCGAAAATAAAAAATTCGCATATTCATAGGGTTAGCTGCAAAAAAGATGTTGACAGCCCTCCGGAATTCCGTAGAATGCCGCCTCACAGCAGGCACGTAGCTCAGTTGGTTAGAGCACCACCTTGACATGGTGGGGGTCGTTGGTTCGAGTCCAATCGCGCCTACCAAACAAAATCCGCTCTGCTGGGCGGTCTAGAAGGGCTCACCGAAAGGTGGGCCCTTTTTTGTTGTCTGGAATTTTTGGCACAGCTTCGCCACACCCGTTCACGACGGACGATGAAGCGGGCGATCAGAAGAAAAGCTGAGCCACCGCTAGCAGGCAGATGATTTGGACGAACATTTGGCCGAGAATCTCGCCATTGAACGTTTCCATATGTGTTTGTCCGGCGTACATAGGGCCTTGCCTCCCTGTCGGTAACATTACCGTGAGCAGCGGTGCACGAACCGTGCAGCTACTTTGTTGAGTGTAGTGGCTGAATGAGAATCTTCACGCCGGGCCGACACAAGGCAATCACTCACAAAATTTATTGGTTTGCAGCAACAATTTTTCTTGTTGGACACCTCCCGCCCCCAGGCAGCAAAGTTGCCGCCATCGACGCTCGACCTTCCAGGTCAACAATAAAAAACCGAGCCGACTGCACGCCACTTCCTGCTGTGAACCCTTTGTTCACATCCTGCTGTCATTGGCGCCGCAGCGCGCGTTAAAGGACCTCACCGCCATGCAAACTGTTGTGAACTTATGGCCGCTGATCGGCGTGCTTGTGATCGTAGTTGGCTTTGTCTTGCGCTTCAATCCGCTCTTGGTGGTCACCGCCGCCGCCATCGCCACCGGGTTGGCTGCCCATTTCCCGCTGGAAAAAATCCTCGCGACCATGGGCAATGGCTTTCTTCAGACTCGCGCCCTGCAATTGATCCTGTTATTGCCCCTGGCGGTGATCGGCTTGCTGGAACGCCATGGCTTGCGCCTGCATGCGCAGAACTGGATCGCGCGTTTTGAACGTGCCACGGTCGGGCGCTTGCTGATTATTTACCTGTTTGTGCGCGAGTCGACGGCGGCCATGGGGCTGACCAGTCTCGGCGGGCATCCGCAGATGGTGCGACCGCTGCTGGCGCCAATGGCTGAAGGTGCGGCGGAAAAACGCTACGGCAAACTGCCTGACAAGCAGCGTCACAAGGTGTTGGCGATGTGTGCAGCCACCGATAACGTCGGGCTGTTTTTTGGCGAAGACATCTTTGTCGCGTTTGGTGCGATTGCGTTGATGCACACCTTCCTGCTGGGTTTGGGGATTGATGTGGAGCCGCTGCACATTGCGGTGTGGGGCATTCCTACGGCGATCTGCGCCTTCATTATTCACGCGGTCCGCCTGCATCGGTTCGATCGACGATTGACCCGTGAGATGACCGCCGTCGCCACGCCAGTGGAGGCTGCGCAATGATCATTTCCATTCAATACTTGTACTGGCTGGCCGGTGTGTTGTTGCTGATCACTGCGGGCATGATCCTGCTCGATCGCAGCCACCCCAAGCGCTGGTCCAGCGCGTTGTTCTGGCTGTTGTTCGCCATTCCGTTCCTGGCGGGGGAGCGCTTGCCGTCGGTGGTGATCGGCGCGGGCGTAGTGGTCATGGCGTTGATCGCCGGTTTGGGTGGCGTGGGGCGTGGCACCCATGCCCAATTGCACGACAAGGCGTCTCGAGCGAGTGCCGGTCGCCTGGGCCACAAGTTGTTTATCCCGGCGCTGGCGATTCCCCTGGCTACGGTGATTGGCTCGGTCTTGCTCAAGCACACCGAGATCGGCGGCGTACCGTTGCTGGACCCGAAAAACACCACGTTCGTCTCTCTGGGGATCGGCTGCCTGATTGCCCTGGGCCTGGCCTGCTGGCTGACTCGCGATACGCCGGTGCAAGCCTTGCGCGAATCCCGTCGCCTCACCGAGGCCCTGGGTTGGGCCATGGTGCTGCCGCAGATGCTGGCAATGCTCGGGCTGCTGTTCAACGAGGCCGGGGTCGGCACTGCGGTTGCCCACGTCACCACCACTTACATCAACCTGGATTTCAAGTTGGTGGCGGTGATGGTTTACGTGCTGGGCATGGCGCTGTTTACGGTAATCATGGGTAACGGCTTTGCCGCGTTTCCGGTGATGACTGGCGGCGTCGGCGTGCCGGTGCTGGTCGGCATCTACGGTGGCAACCCGGCGGTGATGGCGGCGATCGGTATGTTTTCCGGCTATTGCGGTACGCTGATGACCCCGATGGCGGCCAACTACAATATTGTGCCGGCAGCGTTGCTGGAACTGCCGGACAAAAACGCGGTGATCAAGGCGCAGTTGCCGACCGCGTTGATGATGCTGGTGGTCAATATTGTCCTGCTTTATCTGTTGATGTGAGGTCAGGATGCACACCTTACTGCTGGCGGATTCAAGCCCTTCGCTCAAGAGCTCGTGAACCTGTCGTGGGACGCTATGCGGCAGTTGGGTCGCGTGCGCTGTCCCGCCGCCGGAGCTCTGCTGGCGTTTACAAGCACCGAGGTGATCCGTAGATTGCATCGGGCCTATTTTTGTCGCCTACAAGGAAGCCACGCCGTGTCCATCCCCGGTCCTGCTGTATTTGCCCAGCGTTACCGCGCCTTCCTGTTCGATATGGACGGCACCTTGCTCAACTCCATTGCGGCTGCAGAACGGGTGTGGAGTATCTGGGCTGAACGTCATGGCCTGGATGTGGCGGCGTTCCTGACCACCATTCATGGCGCCCGCGCGATCGATACGATCAAGCGTCAGGCGCTGCCCGGAGTCGACCCTGAGGCTGAGGCGCAATGGATCACCGAGGCTGAGCTGAATGATGTCGAAGGGGTCGTGGCGATTCCCGGCGCCGTGGCGTTCTTGAGCGGTGTGCCCGGTGATCAATGGGGGTTGGTGACGTCCGCTCCCAGGGAGTTGGCGCTACGGCGCCTGCAGGCGGCGGGCATCAGTCCGCCGGCTGTGTGGGTGACGGCCGAAGATGTCGACAACGGCAAGCCCGACCCCACCTGCTATGTGCTCGCCGCGCAGCGTCTGGGTGTCGCGGCCCAGGACTGCCTGGTGTTTGAAGATGCAACGGTGGGGATTCGAGCGGGGGAGGCGGCGGGCGCGGACGTGATGGTTGTGACTTCGACGCACCTGACCCTCATGGTGACGGCACATGCTTCGATCGACGGGTATGAACAGTTTCAGGTGCAGCGCGACGCTGAAGGCTTGCTGCGCGTCGAGCGCCGAATGGATTGAGAGGAAAGGCTGCGCCCACTACCGGCCCTGGCCTTCTTCGCAAGTGCTTGGTGCGCCGGGCACCTGCAACGGATAACTTTTCACCCCCTGGCGCGATAGCACCATCTCCCTGAGTATCTCGTTGGCAAGTCGGGCAATCGCTTCTTCGCCGCCATAGTGCGCGCGCACGATGCCGGTGATTGTGAAGTGGTCGGTGTTCGGGCCGCTGAGAATGGTTGAAAGGGTGCCGTCAGTATGCAATGTGCAGGCGACCTTATAGCTGGGTAAGCGTGATGCCAGTGCAGATTCGATTTGGGATTTGCTCAGGGTGTCCATCGGCTTCAGCGCCTTTCAACTGACCGGGCAAGGGCAAGCATAGGTGCTGGGGTGGGACTGTAAATACCGACGATCCGATAGCGAGGCATTGGCGATCAACGTGCAGTTCTCCGGTGTCCCCCCAGAGCCGCGCGCTGGCACATTTTGCGCTGCACGGTTTTCTGGATTGGCTTGAGGCAGAATACAAACAGGTAGCCGCCGAGCAACAGCGTCAAGTCCAGCCACGAGGGTACATCGGTGACGTAGATGCCTTTGATTTCGAATCTCAAACCGCATTCCAACCCCGCAAAGACGAACCCGATGAGCAGGGCGATCATCCAGGAACGGGCGGCAAAGGGTCGCTTCGTGATAGGCCTCATCGATGTGCTCCTGAGTGCACTCGTATGGCGGAAGAGGGTTTCACGAGATTCGGCCGCGAATCATGCAACAAGTTCCGGGCGTGATGACAGTTTCATCTTTCAGCGACGATGAAGGGGCGGGACACGCTGAGCGCGAAAACAACGCGAGCAGGCTAAAAGGGTTTTCGCCAGCCGTTACAGTGAACGAAAAGGCTGGCTACTGAAGGCGCTTCAAGGCGTCTGGTTTTTATCTGGCGCCGTAAGGCCAGCCTGGATGCGCTGGTAAATCTCCTCGCGATGCACGGCAACATCCTTAGGTGCATTGATGCCGATTCTTACTTGCTGGCCGCTGACGCCCAGAATGGTGATCGTAATGTCATCACCGATGTTTATGCTTTCACCAACTTTACGGGTGAGTATCAGCATGGACTTCTCCTTGATTACCTTTAAGGACACATGATTCAGACAGGGCAGGTGTCGGATGTGTGTAGCTTACTGCTAAGCGCTTCCCTGTGACTGCCTCTTTTAGGACGCAGAGAGGCGACATTAATTCCCATGGCGTCATCATACAGGTCTGCGATACATGATTCGCATTGTTTAAGCCAACGTTTATGACCGCCAGAATAGGCAGTGGATGATAAAGTTGCCTCTTTATCCTTAAAGGAGCAGGGCAGTGCGTAAAGTAGCGATGGCAATGGCGGTGTTGGCATTGGCCGGTTGCGGTGAAGGCAAGCGTGTCGAAGAGCCCAAGGCGCCGCCGGCCGTGACTGAAAGCCAGCCTCAAATCGGTGCGATTGCCGCCCAGGAATGGGACGTGCGCGTCGGCTCGCCGGACCACAAGTTGCAGGCGATCACCGACCTGACCGCCTGGTTGCTGGAGCATGGTTTCAATTTTTATATCGTGAAGGAAGACGGCAAGGACGTGGTGCTGTTGGGGCCATTTCCTACCAAGGCCGAGGCTGAAGCCAAGCAGGCCCTGCTTACGGAAAAGCTGGCCCGCGCCAAGAAAAACGACACCGAGTCGCAGGTCATCGAACACAAGGTCGCGCAGTAACCGGCAGATTGAGCGGGGAAATGCCGATTTCCCCCGCTCGTTTTCAGCCGCAGGCTTTTAGATTCACCGGGCCGACGAACTCATTGCCGCGCCCCATCACACAGGCCACCGTCTGATTGCGCTGGCGCTCCCAGGCCTGCACCGGATAGGTCTTGTTCCAGGCTTCGTACAGCTGACGATCCTGTTTCGACAGGCGCAAGCCGTATTGTTTGCTCATGTAAAAATACGTCCGTGCGATCATCCCGCGAATGGACGGGCGCGGCATGACCTTCTTGGCCTTGAAGTCGACCTGGGTCAGGCATGAGCCGTACTGTCCACTTTGCACCGGCAGCCAGCCAAAACTGAAGTTGTTCCGGTCGCCATTGACCTCGCCGATGCTCGGCACGAGGTTGTGCAGGTCGGCTTCGGCGCGTTTGAACACGTCGTCATGCCGCGTACAGTTCTTACGCCCGCCATTCTGCCAGCACTGGCGCTGATGCCCGATCTGCCAGGCCGGCACGATATGTTCCCACTCGATGCGCGCGGCGCGGTTAGCGTTTTTGCGCGGGATGTAGCCGCAGGCTTTCAGGTCCACGCGGTTGCCCGTGTATTTGCAGCCGCAATAGAACTCGGTGGATTGCGGTGCGTAGAGCTTCCAGGCGATTTTCTTGGCTTCGCTGAACGTTCGGGGCGCTTGGGCATGGGCAGTGACGGCAAAAAACAGGCAAAAAAACACAGCAGTAAAACGGACACTCATTGAATCAATCTTCCTTCGGCACAACCCAGAAAATCTGCACGCCACCGTCGTCCCGGTGAGCGAGTGTGACGTTGTCGTTCTCTGCAATTTCTTCCAGCAAGCGTTGCCATTCGTCCTCCGGCTCATCCGGCAGACGGAAGATCAAGGCCGCCTTGGCTTTCTGGGCGTTGGTCGAATTGATGATTTTTTGCACGCGAAGGGCCAAGCGTTCATAGGCGCCAGGCGGGGTTGGCACTGCGGAAGAGGATTTTGCCACGGCGGATTCCTTAATAAGCTGTACGTGCATACAGTATTTGACTGTGGGCGATTTCGCAACTGCTTAAAACTCAGCACGCTCGTCTGACAGCGATTTAGGCAAATTGATGTAGGGCGGGGAGGTGGGTAGCGGGAGTTCTACGGGGAAGCAGGGGCGAGCGAATCCGCCCCTGCACAGGTGTCACCAGGAATCAGTATTCCCAGAACATCCGTTGCAGCTCTTTGCTGTCCTGAGTCTTGGTCAGGGCAACCATCGCCAGGATCCGCGCTTTCTGCGGGTTCAGGTCATGGGCAGCCACCCAGTCATACTTGTCGTCAGGCTGTTCGGCGTTGCGCAGTACGAAACCGCCGGCATTCACGTGGGAAGAGCGAATGATCTGCACGCCTTGCTTGCGCAGTTCCTGCAGAGCCGGGACGACCTTGGAGGACACCGAGCCGTTGCCAGTGCCTGCGTAGATGATTGCTTTGGCGCCGGCCTGGGCCAGGGCCTTGGCAGCAGTGTCGCTCACGTTGCCGTAACCGTAGGCGATTTCGACGTCAGGCAGGCTCTTGATGGTCTTGATGTCGAATTCAGAATCCATGGTGTGGCGCTTGGCCGGCAGGCGGAACCAGTAGGATTTGCCTTCAACCACCATGCCCAACGGGCCCCATGGGCTCTTGAACGCTTCGGTCTTGATGTTGATCATCTTGCTGACATCGCGACCCGACTGGATCTCGTCGTTCATGGTCACCAGCACGCCCTTGCCGCGGGCATCCTTGCTGCCGGCGACGGCTACGGCGTTGTACAGGTTGAGCATGCCGTCTGCCGACATGGCGGTGCCTGGGCGCATGGAACCGACTACAACGATGGGCTTGTCGGTTTTTTCCACGAGGTTCAGGAAGTAAGCGGTTTCTTCCAGGGTGTCGGTGCCGTGGGTGATCACGATGCCGTCGACGTCCTTGCTGTCAGCCAGTTCGGCGACGCGGCGACCCAGTTGCAGCAGGTTTTCGTTGTTGATGCTTTCGGACGCAATTTGCATCACTTGCTCGCCGCGCACATTGGCGATCTGGCTAAGCTCAGGAACACCGGCGATCAATTGCTCGATGCCGACTTTGGCCGCCTGGTAAGTGGCGCTGTTAGCTGCGCTGGCGCCGGCACCGGCAATGGTGCCACCCGTGGCGAGGATTACCACGTTGGAGAGTTTGGCTTTGGTTTCGACGTCTTTTGCCTGAGCGGCAGCGGGGAACAGCAGCAGAAGGGCTAGGGCGCCCGGAACAATGGTCTTCAATGCAGATTTCATTATTTTTCTCTCTGGTTTTTGATGAGTGCGGTAGCAAGTTCATCTAGAGCGCTCGGGCGGTTCTGAACGCCTCGAGGTGCTGGGAGGGAGCAGGATTTGTACCAGCCTGAAACTGCCGGTCGTTATTATGCAACCTACTGATTTAATTAGTATTTAATTGGCGTGTAGAGTGGTTTGTCTAAACGATTGTCCGGCTTTCCGAACAAAGGGCGGGTGTTGCGTTCGGTTGTCCGAAAATAATGACGAGATAGTCGCGCGCGGTTTATGTCATCGGCGTCATGGGCTGTCGTTTTAGAAAACGATCCGGCGGCGGCGATGTTTAATAACCCAGCGTGACGGACGAGAGAGTAGGGGCTAGAGGGCTTGTAGGGAGGGCGGTTTTCTTCCGTTGACAAATCTCGACAAGGTTCTCATAGTTTGACTAACGCAAACGTTTGCGAGATGTTTCACGGGTACGCCCTGAACCTCTTGAAAGCTCGTATCAGTCACCCGGGTGGGAGGGCTGCCGAAGTGTTCTTCGGTGCAAGCGTTGCTCACAATAATCATAAGATCGGAGTGAACCCATGAAGCTGCCATTCGCTGGACGTCTTCTTGCTGTCGCTGTGCTTGCCGCCGCATCTGCTGCGCTGCCTTTCTCTTCTGCATTCGCCGATGACGCCGCCGCCAAACCCAAGGTCGGCCTGGTGATGAAGTCCCTTGCCAATGAGTTTTTCGTCACCATGCAAGAGGGCGCGAAGGACTACCAGAAGACCCACGCCGCTGATTTCGACATGATCACCAACGGTATCAAGAACGAAACCGATACCAGCGCGCAGATCGATATCGTCAACCAGATGATCCTCGCCAAAGTGAACGCCATCGTCATCGCGCCGGCTGACTCCAAGGCACTGGTCACCGTGCTGAAAAAAGCCTCCGATGCCGGCATCAAGGTCGTCAATATCGACAACCGCCTGGACCCGGGCGTGCTGAAAAGCAAAAACCTCGATATTCCCTTCGTCGGCCCGGACAACCGCAAGGGCTCCAAGCTGGTGGGTGATTACCTGGCCAAGCAACTGGCTGCGGGTGACAAGGTCGGCATCATCGAAGGCGTACCGACCACCACCAACGCGCAGCAGCGCACTGCAGGCTACAAGGATGCGATGGACGCGGCTGGCATGAAGATCGTCTCCACTCAATCCGGCAACTGGGAAATCGACCAGGGTCAGAAGGTCGCCTCTGCGATGCTGAGCGAATATCCGGACCTCAAGGCACTGTTGGCCGGTAACGACAACATGGCCCTGGGCGCTGTCTCCGCAGTGCGCGCGGCAGGCAAGGCCGGCAAGGTGCTGGTCGTGGGCTACGACAACATCGAAGCGATCAAGCCGATGCTGCAGGACGGCCGTGTCCTGGCGACAGCCGACCAGGCCGCCGCACAGCAGGCCGTGTTTGGTATCCAGAACGCGCTCAAGCTGGTCAAGGGTGAGAAGGTAGACGCTCAAGACGGCGCGATTGAAACCCCGGTCGAACTCGTCCTCAAGAAGTAATCCTGGCTGCACCCAACAGCGTCCGCTCGCCCTGAGCGGACGCCTGGAGATTTTCCTATGTCATCTTCCGCCCCGAACGCTGTCCTCTCGGTCAGCGGTATCGGTAAGACCTATGCCCAGCCGGTTCTATCCGACATCACCCTGACGCTCAATCGCGGGGAGGTGCTGGCGCTGACCGGTGAAAACGGCGCAGGCAAAAGTACCTTGTCGAAGATCATCGGCGGGCTGGTCACACCGACCACCGGGCACATGCAATTCAACGGTCAGGACTACCGCCCCGGCAGCCGCACCCAGGCCGAAGAGCTGGGCGTGCGCATGGTCATGCAGGAACTCAACCTGCTGCCGACGCTGACCGTTGCCGAAAACCTGTTCCTGGACAACCTGCCCAGCCACTGTGGCTGGATCAGCCGCAAGCAACTGCGTAGTGCGGCGATCGAAGCGATGGCACGGGTTGGCCTGGAGGCGATCGACCCGGACACGCTGGTCGGCAGCCTGGGCATCGGCCATCAGCAAATGGTCGAGATCGCCCGTAACCTGATCGGCGACTGCCATGTGCTGATCCTCGATGAACCCACGGCGATGTTGACCGCCCGTGAAGTCGAGATGCTGTTTGAGCAAATCACCCGCCTGCAGGCCAGAGGCGTGGCGATCATTTATATTTCGCATCGGCTCGAAGAGTTGGCCCGTGTCGCCCAACGCATTGCGGTACTGCGTGACGGCAAACTGGTCTGCGTCGAGCCGATGGCCAATTACAACAGCGAGCAACTGGTGACCTTGATGGTCGGTCGCGAGCTGGGCGAACACATTGACCTGGGGCCACGTACCATCGGCGGCCCTGCCTTGACGGTAAAAGGACTGACCCGCGCCGACAAAGTCCGCGACGTCTCCTTTGAAGTGCGTGCGGGCGAGATCTACGGCATCTCCGGCCTGATCGGCGCCGGCCGCACGGAATTGCTGCGCCTGATCTTCGGTGCCGACTTGGCCGACAGTGGCACCGTTGCCCTGGGGTCGCCGGCCCAAGTGGTCAGCATTCGCTCGCCGGTCGACGCGGTGGGTCACGGCATCGCCTTGATCACCGAAGACCGCAAGGGCGAAGGCCTGCTGCTGACGCAATCCATCAGCGCGAATATCTCCTTGGGCAACATGCCGGAAATTTCCGGCGGCGGTGTGGTAAATAGTCGCGACGAAACCGCTCTGGCCAAGCGTCAGATCGATGCCATGCGCATCCGCAGTTCCAGCCCGGCGCAATTGGTGTCCGAGCTGTCCGGCGGCAACCAGCAGAAAGTCGTGATTGGGCGCTGGCTGGAGCGCGACTGCTCGGTGATGCTGTTCGATGAGCCGACCCGCGGCATCGACGTGGGTGCCAAGTTCGACATTTATACGTTGCTCGGTGAATTGACCCGTCAGGGCAAAGCGCTGGTGGTGGTGTCCAGCGACCTGCGTGAGCTGATGTTGATCTGTGACCGCATCGGCGTGCTGTCTGCCGGGCGGTTGATCGAGACCTTCGAGCGCGACAGCTGGACCCAGGATGAATTGCTCGCCGCCGCCTTTGCTGGCTATCAGAAACGTGATGCGCTGCTCAACGACGCAGTGCTTAGGGATACCCCATGAAAACAACAACTTCGCCCGGTAAAACGGGTGGCAACTTTTACGGCATGGGCACCTACCTGGGGCTGGCGGGTGCGTTGCTGGCGATGATTGCGCTGTTCTCGGTGCTCAGCGATCACTTCCTGTCCTACGACACCTTCAGCACCCTGGCCAACCAGATCCCGGACCTGATGGTGCTGGCGGTGGGCATGACCTTCATCCTGATCATCGGCGGTATCGACCTGTCGGTGGGCTCGGTGCTGGCCCTGGCGGCGTCGGCGGTCAGCGTGGCGATTCTCAGCTGGGGCTGGAGCGTGTTGCCGGCCGCCGTGCTCGGCATGGGTTGCGCCGCGTTGGCCGGCACCATCACCGGTTCGATCACCGTGGCCTGGCGAATCCCGTCGTTTATTGTGTCCCTTGGTGTGCTGGAAATGGCGCGCGGCGTGGCGTACCAGATGACCGGTTCGCGCACGGCCTATATCGGAGACTCCTTTGCCTGGCTGTCCAACCCGATTGCCTTCGGGATTTCGCCTTCGTTCATTATCGCTTTGCTGGTGATCGCCGCCGCCCAATTGGTGTTGACCCGTACTGTATTCGGCCGTTACTTGATCGGTATCGGTACGAATGAAGAGGCTGTGCGTCTGGCTGGGATCAATCCCAAGCCTTACAAGATCCTGGTGTTTAGCCTGATGGGCCTGCTGGCCGGTGTCGCGGCGCTGTTCCAGATCTCGCGCCTGGAAGCGGCGGACCCGAATGCCGGGTCTGGTCTGGAGCTGCAAGTGATCGCGGCAGTGGTGATCGGCGGCACCAGCCTGATGGGCGGACGCGGCTCGGTGATCAGCACGTTTTTCGGTGTGTTGATTATTTCGGTGCTGGCGGCTGGCCTTGCGCAGATCGGTGCTACGGAACCCACCAAACGCATCATCACCGGTGCCGTGATCGTGATTGCCGTGGTCCTCGATACCTACCGCAGCCAACGCGCAAGTCGGCGAGGCTGAACCATGGCGACGATTAAGGATGTGGCAGCGCTTGCAGGTATTTCCTACACCACCGTGTCTCATGTAGTGAACAAGACGCGCCCAGTCAGCGAGCCGGTACGCCTCAAGGTGGAAGCCGCGATCAAGCAATTGGACTATGTGCCCAGTGCCGTGGCGCGTTCGCTCAAGGCCAAGACCACCGCCACCATCGGCCTGCTGGTGCCCAACAGCCTCAACCCGTATTTCGCCGAGCTGGCCCGGGGTATCGAGGACTATTGCGAGCGCAATGGCTATTGCGTGATCCTCTGCAACTCCGACGACGACGCGGAAAAACAACGCAGTTACTTGCGGGTGTTGCTGGAAAAGCGCGTCGACGGTTTGATCGTGACCTCGGTGGGCGGCGACGACAGCGGCCTTGCCGCGGGCTTGAGCGCGGTGCGCACGCCGATGGTGATCGTCGACCGGGCGCTGGATGGTATTGATGTCGACCAGGTGCGCATTGATCATGAGCAGGGCGCCTACTTGGCGACCCGACATTTACTTGAACTGGGCCATCGTGATATCGCCTGCATCGGCGGTCCCTGCCATACCCGCGTGGCACAAATGCGTCTGGCTGGGTATCACCGCGCTTTGCGCGAGGCGGGCGTCGATGTGGCGGCCAATCGCACCCAGGAAAGTGACTTCACCAGCATCGGCGGTTATGCCGCTGCGGTGAAGTTGCTGTCGGAAAACCCGCCGAGCGCGATTTTCGCGAGCAACGACATGATCGGTTTCGGCGTATTGCGTGCAGCGGCCGAGCGCAACATCCGCGTGCCGGGTGAATTGTCGGTGATCGGCTTCGATGATATTCAAATGGGCCGTTACGTGTACCCGGCGCTGACCACGGTCGGGCAGTCGATCGTGCAATTGGGCGAGACGGCGGCCGAGTTGTTACTGCGACGAATTGCGACCCCCCAACTGCCGATCGATCAACGCATCGTGACGCCAAGTATTGTCTTGCGTGAGTCGACGGCGCCACTCGCCGGTGTGTTCGCCCAATACCGCTGAACCGAATTGATGAGTACTGATGTATGCCAGCAAAAGTAGTGGTAGTAGGCAGCTTGAATATGGACCTGGTGACCCGTGCCAGTCGGTTGCCCCGCGCCGGTGAAACCCTGATAGGCCAGTCGTTCTCCACCGTCCCCGGTGGCAAGGGCGCCAACCAGGCCGTCGCGTCGGCGCGGCTGGGGGCCGAGGTTGCGATGATCGGTTGCGTCGGCACTGACGCCTACGGCGGCCAGTTGCGCGATGCGTTGCTGGTGGAAGGCATCGATTGCCAGGCTGTGAGCCGCGTCGACGGTTCCAGCGGCGTGGCGTTGATTGTGGTGGATGACAGTAGCCAGAATGCGATCGTGATCGTTGCCGGCAGTAACGGTGAGCTGATGCCCGCTTCGTTGCAGGCGGCTGACGCGGTGTTGCAGGCCGCCGACGTAATCGTCTGTCAGCTTGAAGTGCCGCTGGAGACCGTCGGGTATGCGCTCAAGCGCGGGCGTGAACTGGGTAAGACGATGATCCTCAATCCGGCCCCGGCCAGCGGTCCTTTACCGGCGCAGTGGTACGCCTCGATCGATTATCTGATCCCCAATGAAAGCGAAGCCACCGCCCTGAGCGGCGTGACGGTGGACTCCCTGGACAGCGCCAAGCTCGCCGCGATGCAGTTGATCAAGGCTGGCGCCGGTAAAGTCATCATCACCCTAGGTGCTCAGGGCGCACTGTTCAGCGACGGCAAGCATTTTGAGCATTTGCCCGCGCCAAAGGTCAAGGCGGTGGATACCACGGCTGCCGGTGACACGTTTGTCGGCGGCTTTGCCGCAGCGCTGGCCGATGGCAAAAGCGAAGCAGAGGCTATTCGTTTTGGCCAGGTGGCTGCCGCGCTGTCAGTCACCCGCGCGGGTGCGCAACCCTCCATTCCTACGCTGCACGACGTTCAAGGTTTTGTGTCCTCATGAAAAAGACACCGCTGCTCAATATTGCCCTGTCACGCCTGATCGCCTCCCTTGGTCATGGCGACATCCTGGTTATCGGTGATGCGGGCCTGCCCGTGCCGCCGGGCGTCGAGTTGATCGACCTGGCACTGACCCAGGGCATTCCCGACTTCATCAGCACCTTGCGCGTTGTGCTCAGTGAAATGCAGGTGGAAAACCATGTGCTGGCCGAAGAAATCCTGCTCAAGCAACCGCCGGCACTCAGTGTGCTCAACGCCCTGACCGACCAGGCGGCGCTCGGCGAGCGGCGTCTGGTCAGCCACGAAGCTTTCAAGCAATTGAGTCGCGGTGCGCGTGCCATTGTCCGCACAGGCGAGTGCCAACCTTATTGCAATATCGCGCTGGTGTCCGGCGTAACGTTCTAGAGTTCCCCAACGACAAGGAGTGTTTTATGCACCGTCGTCTTCCAACCCTGAAAAATCTGTTCCGGAGTGTTCTGCTTTTGTCCGCACTCACCGCAGCGAGCGCCCAAGCGGCGGAAAAAATCGACCTGATCATCGACACTGACCCAGGTGCCGACGATGTAGTGGCCTTGCTGTTTGCGATGGCTTCCCCGGAGGAGTTGAACATTCGGGCGCTGACCACCGTCGCCGGCAATGTGCGCCTGGACAAGACTTCGCGTAACGCGCGCCTGGCCCGTGAGTGGGCAGGGCGTGAGGATATCCCGGTGTATGCGGGCGCGCCGAAGCCGCTGCTGCGCACGCCGATCTACGCCGAAAATATCCACGGCAAGGAGGGCATCTCCGGTGTCGCCGTACACGAGCCGAAAAAATGCCTGGCCGAAGGCAATGCCGTTGATTACCTGATCAAGACCCTGAGCACCGCCAAGCCCCACAGTATCACCATCGCCATGCTTGGCCCGCAGACCAACCTGGCGCTGGCGCTGACCCAGGCGCCTGAAATCACCCAAGGTATCAAGGAAGTGGTGGTGATGGGGGGCGCGCACTTCAATGGCGGCAATATCACACCGGTGGCCGAGTTCAACCTGTTCGCCGACCCGGTCGCAGCCGAAATTGTGCTCAAGAGCGGCGTCAAGCTGACCTATCTGCCGTTGGACGTGACCCACAAGGTGCTGACCAGTGAGGCGCGCCTGAAGAAAATCGCCGACATCAAGAACAATGCGAGCAAAGTCGTCGGCGATATTCTCAATGAATACGTAAAGGGCGATATGGAGCACTACGGCATTCCTGGCGGCCCGGTGCACGACGCTACGGTCATCGCGTACCTGCTCAAGCCGTCGTTGTTCAGTGGGCGTCAGACCAATATGGTGGTGGACAGCCGCGAAGGACCGACCTTTGGCCAGACCATCGTCGATTGGTATGACGGACTGAAGCAGGAAAAGAATGTGTTCTGGGTTGAGAATGGCGACGCCCAAGGCTTTTTCGATCTGCTGACCGAGCGCCTGGCGCGCCTGAAGTAAGGTGATTGCCGGTCGGCGCTCGCTGGCCGGTTCTTATTCGCGCCCGGGGTTGTGGGCGCCCATGTGATTGGCCGGGTATTTCTCGAAAACCTGGCCAATGAACGCTTGCGCGGCCTGGGTGCCCAACTCCTTGACCAGCAGGTCGATACCGATGATCGCCAATTCTTCCGGGCTTCCGGGGCTGTAGGAGCTCTGCCCTTGGGGCCACTTGGCTTTGATGTCGGCTTGGAGCGTTACGGTGGTCATGGGGGGACTCGCGAGCAGGAAGTACGGGGTAATGCGCTAAAACGCGGTTCTTACTCCGGCAGTTAACCATTTTGTACGGCATTTGGCACTGCTACTTATGCATGAGGTATTTCGGAATGGGGCCGGCCGTGTGCGACACTGTCAGCCTGTTTTAATTGCCGGGGAACACCGCGTGCAGATCGACTTGAACAACCCCGAGAACCTGACACTGACCGCCGTGCGCCAACTGCTCGCCAGTGCCAGCGACGATGAACACACCCAATTGCGAGTCACCAGGGCTGGTATTGCCTACATTTCCTCCGGCGAGGCTGTCGGGGGAGTCGATATCGATGGGTTGCTGTTTCGCCTGGAAACCTGGGCCAAGGGCTCCGGCTACGTCGGAAATGTGGCCGCCAGCGATGAGGTCTGGGTCACGCAGATTTTCAATGCTTTGAAACAGAATTGGCCAAAACCGCCGTTTGACTACATCGATATCTACTGAATTCGTTCATATCTGGTGACGATTGACCGGGCGAATGCTTGCCCTGAGTCAGGCAGACTTGCCAGCGAGCGATTTACGTCTTGAAACCAATCCGCCTGACTGCTGTCGCACGATCTCTGTCCATTTTTTATCATAGGAGGCTTCATGCCTTGGAAGCTCGCATCATTCGGTACTTTGTTGGCAGCACTCGCGTTGGCGGGTTGCAGCACCCCGGGTACCTCTGAGCCAGCCAAAGACGCCGCCGTGACCGATGCAGGTCATAGCCGCTGTGAGGCGAAGGCCGCTGAGTTCACGATCGGCCAGAAAGCCTCGCCGCAGTTGCTGGAGCAGGCGCGTACCCGTGCCGGTGCGCAGAACGCCCGAATTCTCAAGCCTAACGATATGATCACCCTGGAATACCGTTCCGACCGCCTGAACCTGAACACCGACGACAATCTGGTGATCACCCGGGTCAATTGCGGCTGATAGCCACAGGCTTTTGCAGCGCCCATAAAAAACCCCGTCACATGGACGGGGTTTTTTTAGCTCAGCGGAGAATTACTCGCCGCGAACCTGTGCAGCTTGCATACCCTTTTGGCCTTTCTCAGCCACGAAGGAAACGGTTTGGCCTTCTTTCAGGCTTTTGAAACCGTCGCTTTCGATAGCTTTGAAGTGTACGAACAGGTCGTCACCGCCACCTTGAGGAGTGATGAAGCCGAAGCCTTTTTCATCGTTGAACCATTTAACGGTGCCGGTTTGGCGATTAGACATGGTGTATCTCCAAGAAACATATATTTTCAGTAGTGCTGTGCTGCTCAGGCCAACTGGGCACACAGGGCTATCATAGTCGAAATGTTCGGCTTGGGAGCCCCCCCAAGGCACTGTTTGCTAATCAATAGCCTTGGGTTTAGTCCTTCGGTTGGCTGAAAGCCCCAATCTACGGGGCTTGTGCTCGAAATATCAACTGGTAAAAAAAGCCGTAAAAGCTGCGTAATTTGTGCGAAATGGCAGTTTTAAGAGGGTTTTTACTGAAAAACTGCCATCCGAATCGCGGCGATTCTTAGTTTTTCTTCACGACTTTGCAGGACGAAATAGCCGCAACCGCTTTGTTTTTTAGCGGCTGGCTCGCGTTCTGGTTCGTCATGAGTTCCTTGATTTCCGCGGTGCTCAATTCGGCATTGATTTTGTCGGCGCCGCATTCGCAGTGTTCTTTGGCGGTTTTGGCGTCCACGTTCTGGCTGGCGGCTGAGCTGCAGTCATTCACGAACGCGTCCCTGGCACCCGCAGGCCAGTTCGAAGGGGCCGCTGCGTGTGCGCCAAGGGAGATAAGGGTAAGGGATGCTGCAAGCGCAAAAGTTGAGGAAAAACGCATCATTAAATGCTCCAAAGTCGTGAGGACGAACGGCGATTCTCGATGGGTTTGAGGGCCGGCGTACAGCCCAAGTTCACTTTTCCCTCTATAAAGGCGGGAATTTGTTATTACCTGCGGCGCTGCGGGCGCGATGACCGTTCATCTGTGCTAGCATCTTGCGCTTGGCTATTTCCGGGCGCGCCAAATGCCGCCTTGCCATGTTCCTTTTTTTTCCACTCCAGTCACTCTGGTTCGATCATCGGTTGGCCGAAAGGCTCCTGCCGCTGTAAGGCAGGCGTTCATCACTGAACGGCCTGGTATTGGATCTTGTACTGGCTCATCCCAACCCACGTGACCTTTGGTAGGGGTCACCACTAGGAGAGGAGGCGCCATGCCAACTATTACTCTTCCCGACGGCAGTCAACGTTCATTCGATCATTCGGTTTCCG
Organism: Pseudomonas sp. D3; assembly: GCF_029320995.1. Classification (NCBI taxonomy): domain Bacteria; kingdom Pseudomonadati; phylum Pseudomonadota; class Gammaproteobacteria; order Pseudomonadales; family Pseudomonadaceae; genus Pseudomonas; species Pseudomonas sp. D3. Next base: position 4,517,379 of record NZ_CP119772.1, on the reverse strand, counting down.
TAGCCGAGGTCGCCGCATCCATTGGTGCCGGCTTGGCCAAAGCCACCGTGGCCGGCAAGGTCGACGGCAAGCTGGTCGACGCCAGCGACCTGATCACCACTGATGCCAGCCTGCAAATCATCACGCCCAAGGATCAAGAGGGGCTGGAGATCATTCGCCACTCTTGCGCGCACCTGATTGGCCACGCGGTCAAGCAGCTGTACCCGACGGCGAAAATGGTGATCGGTCCGGTCATTGACGAAGGCTTCTATTACGACATCGCCTACGAGCGTCCTTTTACTCCGGACGACTTGGCTGCGATCGAACAGCGCATGCACGCGCTGATCGAAAAAGATTACGACGTGATCAAGAAAGTCACGCCGCGCGCTGAAGTGATCGACGTGTTCACCGCCCGTGGCGAAGACTACAAGCTGCGCCTGGTGGAAGACATGCCGGACGAGCAGGCCATGGGCCTGTACTACCACGAAGAATACGTCGACATGTGCCGTGGCCCGCACGTGCCGAACACGCGTTTCCTCAAGTCGTTCAAGTTGACCAAACTGTCCGGCGCCTATTGGCGTGGCGACGCTAAGAACGAGCAGTTGCAGCGCATCTACGGCACTGCCTGGGCTGACAAGAAGCAGTTGGCCGCCTACGTCCAGCGCATCGAAGAGGCCGAGAAGCGCGACCATCGCAAGATCGGTAAGCGTTTGAACCTGTTCCACCTCCAGGAAGAAGCGCCGGGCATGGTGTTCTGGCACCCGAACGGCTGGACCCTGTACCAAGTGCTTGAGCAGTACATGCGCAAGGTTCAGCGCGAAAACGGCTACCTAGAGATCAAGACTCCCCAGGTCGTTGACCGCGGCCTGTGGGAGAAATCCGGGCACTGGGCCAACTACGCTGACAACATGTTCACTACGCAGTCGGAAAACCGCGACTACGCCATCAAGCCGATGAACTGCCCATGCCACGTGCAGGTGTTCAACCAGGGCTTGAAGAGCTACCGCGAGTTGCCGATGCGCCTGGCCGAGTTCGGTGCCTGCCATCGTAACGAGCCGTCGGGTGCGCTGCACGGCATCATGCGCGTGCGTGGCTTCACTCAGGACGACGCCCACATCTTCTGCACCGAAGAGCAGATGCAGGCCGAATCCGCTGCGTTCATTAAGCTGACCATGGACGTTTATCGCGATTTCGGCTTTACCGAAGTCGAAATGAAGCTGTCCACTCGTCCGGAAAAACGCGTCGGTTCAGATGAGCTGTGGGATCGCGCCGAAGCGGCACTGGCCGCTGCGCTAGACAACGCGGGCCTTGCGTATGATCTGCAGCCGGGTGAGGGCGCCTTCTACGGCCCGAAAATCGAGTTCTCGCTGAAAGATTGTCTTGGTCGTGTCTGGCAATGTGGTACTTTGCAGCTCGATTTTAACCTGCCGATCCGTCTGGGAGCCGAATACGTCTCCGAAGACAACAGCCGTAAACACCCGGTTATGCTGCACCGGGCGATCCTCGGCTCATTCGAACGGTTCGTCGGTATCCTGATCGAGCACTACGAGGGCGCATTCCCCGCGTGGTTGGCTCCGACCCAGGCAGTGATCATGAATATCACTGATAAACAGGCCGATTTTGCTGCTGAAGTTGAAAAAACTCTCAACGAAAGCGGATTTCGTGCCAAGTCCGACTTGAGAAATGAAAAGATCGGCTTTAAAATCCGCGAGCATACTTTGCTCAAGGTTCCCTATCTTTTGGTTATCGGAGATCGGGAAGTCGAGATGCAGACTGTCGCTGTGCGTACTCGTGAAGGTGCTGACCTGGGCTCGATGCCCGTCGCCCAGTTCGCTGAGTTCCTCGCGCAAGCGGTTTCCCGGCGTGGTCGCCCAGATTCGGAGTAATTACTATTAAGCGTGAAATGAGACAAGATAAACGAGCTGCACCGAAAGCCCCGATCAACGAGAATATCTCGGCACGCGAGGTTCGGTTAATTGGGGCTGAGGGTGAGCAGCTTGGGATTGTGTCAATTGAAGACGCGCTTCTTAAGGCTGAAGAAGCCAAGCTCGATTTGGTGGAGATTTCCGCCGATGCTATACCGCCTGTCTGCAAGCTGATGGACTACGGCAAATCGATCTTCGAGAAGAAGAAGCAGGTTGCCGCTGCCAAGAAAAACCAGAAGCAGATCCAGGTTAAAGAAATCAAGTTTCGTCCAGGGACGGAGGAAGGGGATTACCAGGTAAAACTGCGCAACCTGGTACGTTTCCTGAGTGATGGGGACAGGGCCAAGGTATCCTTGCGATTCCGCGGCCGTGAGATGGCCCACCAGGAGCTGGGGATGGAACTCCTCAAGCGGGTTGAAGCTGACCTGCTCGAGTACGGTTCGGTCGAACAGCATCCTAAGATGGAAGGACGCCAACTGATCATGGTCATCGCCCCGAAAAAGAAGAAGTAATCAATAGGGCACGGCAGGCCTTCTGATTATGTTTATCAACTGAATGCGGAGTATCCGAACATGCCAAAGATGAAGACTAAAAGTGGTGCTGCTAAGCGGTTTCTGAAAACTGCTAACGGTATCAAGCACAAGCACGCTTTCAAGAGCCACATCCTGACCAAAATGTCGACCAAGCGTAAGCGTCAACTGCGCGGTAGCAGCTTGCTGCATCCGTCTGACGTGGCAAAAGTCGAGCGCATGCTGCGCCTTCGTTAATTTTGGATCAAGAATAGAGGAAGTAACTCATGGCTCGTGTTAAGCGTGGCGTCATGGCCCGTAAGCGTCACAAAAAAATTCTGAAACTTGCTAAAGGCTACTACGGCGCGCGTTCACGCGTATTCCGTGTTGCCAAACAAGCGGTAATCAAGGCAGGCCAATACGCCTACCGTGACCGCCGTCAGAAAAAACGTCAGTTCCGCGCTCTGTGGATCGCTCGTATCAACGCTGGTGCTCGTGTTAACGGTCTGTCCTACAGCCGTTTCATTGCTGGCCTGAAAAAAGCGTCCATTGAGATCGACCGTAAGGTTCTGGCTGATCTGGCAGTGAACGAAAAAGCGGCGTTTGCTGCGATTGTCGAGAAAGCTAAAGCCACCTTGGCTTAAGTACCCCCGACAGTCACCCTGGGCTACTCCTGTGGCCCAAGGTGTTAAACGTCATAAATAGGGGAAGAGCCTTCAAGCTCTTCCCCTATTTTGTATCTGGAGTCTGTACATGGAAAACCTGGACGCGCTCGTCGCTCAAGCTCTTGAGGCTGTGCAAAGCGCTGAAGATATCAATGCCCTGGAGCAAATCCGGGTTCACTACCTTGGCAAAAAGGGTGAATTGACTCAGGTGATGAAGACCCTGGGGAATTTGCCGGCTGAAGAGCGTCCGCAAGTCGGAGCGCTGATCAACGTCGCCAAGGAGCGTGTCACAGAGGTTCTCAATGCGCGAAAGGCGTCGCTCGAGGAGGCCGAACTTGCGGCCAGGCTCGCCGCCGAGTCCATTGACGTGACCTTGCCTGGCCGTGGCCAGGCCTCGGGCGGTCTGCATCCGATCACCCGGACTCTGGAGCGTATCGAGCAGTTCTTCACCCATATCGGCTACGGCATCGCCGAAGGCCCTGAGGTCGAAGACGACTATCACAACTTCGAGGCGCTCAACATCCCAGGCCATCACCCGGCCCGGTCGATGCACGACACCTTCTATTTCAACGCGAACATGTTGTTGCGCACCCATACCTCGCCGGTACAGGTCCGCACCATGGAAGCGAACAAGCCGCCGATCCGCATTGTCTGCCCAGGCCGTGTGTACCGCAGCGACTCCGATATTACCCACTCGCCGATGTTCCACCAGGTCGAAGGCCTGCTGGTCGATCGCGATATCAATTTCGCCGACCTCAAAGGCACCATCGAAGAGTTCCTGCGGGTGTTCTTCGAGAAAGAGCTGGCGGTGCGTTTCCGTCCATCGTTCTTCCCGTTCACCGAGCCTTCCGCTGAAGTCGACATGGAATGCGTGATGTGCAGCGGTAAAGGCTGCCGCGTCTGTAAGCAGACCGGCTGGCTGGAAGTGATGGGCTGCGGCATGGTTCACCCCAACGTGCTGCGCATGTCCGGGATCGACCCGGAAGAGTTCTCGGGCTTTGCCTTCGGCATGGGCGTTGAGCGTCTGGCCATGCTGCGTTACGGCGTGAACGACTTGCGTCTGTTCTTCGACAACGACTTGCGGTTCCTCGCGCAATTTCGCTAGTCGTAACGAATCTTTAGGAGAGCAGGATGAAATTCAGTGAACAATGGCTGCGTGGCTGGGTAAGCCCGCAGGTAAGCCGCGACGAGCTGGTTGCTCGTCTGTCGATGGCCGGTCTTGAGGTCGATAGCGTTACTCCGGCCGCCGGCGTATTCAGCGGTGTGGTCGTGGGCGAGGTGCTGAGCACCGAGCAGCACCCCGATGCCGATAAATTGCGTGTGTGCCAGGTCAGCAATGGCACGGAGACGTTCCAGGTCGTGTGCGGAGCGCCCAATGTGCGCCCGGGCCTGAAGATTCCGTTCGCCATGATCGGCGCAGAACTGCCGGGCGATTTCAAGATCAAGAAGGCCAAGCTGCGTGGCGTTGAGTCAAACGGCATGCTGTGCTCCCAGGCGGAGCTGCAGGTGGGCGAGGGTAACGACGGCCTAATGGAGCTGCCGGCAGACGCGCCCGTGGGCCAGGACATTCGTGTCTACCTGGAACTGGAAGACGCCAGCATCGAGGTCGACCTAACCCCGAACCGCGGCGACTGCCTGTCCCTGGCGGGCCTGGCTCGTGAAGTAGGCGCGCTGTACAACGCTCCCGTCACCCGGCCGGTGGTTGCCGCAGTCGCTGCGGTGCATGATGAAGTGCGCCCGGTCGAAGTGCTGGCACCCAACGCTTGCCCGCGTTACCTGGGGCGTGTGATCCGTAACGTCGACCTGTCCAAGCCAACGCCGCTGTGGATGGTTGAGCGCCTGCGTCGTGCCGACGTGCGCAGCATCGACGCTGCCGTCGATATCACCAACTATGTGATGATTGAACTCGGCCAGCCGTTGCACGCGTTCGATCTCGCCGAAATCAATGGCGGCATCCGTGTGCGTATGGCGGAAGAGGGCGAGAAGCTGGTTCTGCTCGACGGCCAGGAAGTCAGCCTGCGTGCCGACACCTTGGTGATTGCTGACCATTCCCGCGCCCTGGCAATTGCCGGTGTGATGGGTGGCGAACACAGCGGTGTGTCCGCAACCACGCGTGACATCTTCCTTGAGAGCGCGTTCTTCGACCAGATCGCCATCGCTGGCAAGGCTCGCTCCTACGGCCTGCACACCGATGCGTCGCACCGCTACGAGCGTGGCGTTGACTGGAAACTGGCGCGTGAAGCCATGGAGCGCGCCACTGGTCTGCTGCTGGAAATCACCGGTGGCGAGGCGGGCCCGATCACTGAAACCGTCAGCGAACAATACCTGCCGTCGATTGCACCGATCACCCTGCGCGCCAAAAGCGTTGAGCAGATGCTCGGTCTGGTGATCGAGCCGGCTGAAATCGAGCGTCTGCTTTCGGCCCTCGGCCTGGGTATTGCTGTGGGTGAAGCCGGGCAGTGGCGCGTTGAAGTGCCAAGCCATCGTTTCGATATCAGCCTCGAAGTCGACCTGATCGAAGAACTGGCCCGTCTCTACGGCTACAACCGTCTGCCGGTTCGCTACCCGCAAGCGCGCCTGGCGCCGCAACCCAAGGCTGAAGCGCGCGCGCACCTGCCTGAACTGCGTCGTCTGCTGGTTGTCCGTGGCTATCAGGAAGCGGTGACCTACAGCTTCATCGATCCGAAGCAGTTCGAACTGTTCAACCCAGGCGTCGAGCCGCTGTTGTTGGCCAACCCGATCTCCAACGACATGGCCGCCATGCGTTCGTCGTTGTGGCCAGGCTTGGTGAAAGCGCTTTCCCACAACCTGAACCGCCAGCAAGACCGCGTGCGCATGTTCGAAAGTGGCCTGCGTTTCGTCGGCCAACTGGATGGCTTGAAGCAAGAGCCGATGCTCGCCGGTGTTGTTTGCGGCAGCCGCTTGCCGGAAGGTTGGGCCCAAGGCCGCGATGCGGTGGACTTCTTCGACGTTAAAGCTGACGTGGAAGCCGTATTGGGTTTTGCCGGAGCACTGAACGACTTCACGTTCGTGCCGGGCAGCCACCCGGCGCTGCACCCTGGCCAGACGGCGCGTATCGAGCGCGAAGGTCGCCTGGTGGGCTTCGTCGGCGCTCTTCACCCGGAACTGTCGAAAACCCTCGGTCTCGACCGTCCGGTCTTCGTTTTCGAACTGGTCCTGGCCGAAGTCGCTTCGGGCAAGATGCCGAAATTCAGCGAGCTGTCGCGCTTCCCTGAAGTACGTCGCGACCTGGCGTTGATCGCTGATCGCGAAGTGTCCGCCACGGCTGTTCTGGATGTAATCCGTGAAAATGCAGGCGAATGGCTGACGGACCTCAGGCTATTTGACGTTTATCAGGGTAAAGGTATTGATCCGCATAGAAAAAGCCTTGCAGTTGGCTTGACCTGGCAGCATCCATCGCGCACTCTTAATGACGATGAGGTGAATACCACGACACAAAATATCCTCACATCGCTCGAACAAAGGTTAAACGCCACGTTAAGGAAGTGACGTATGGGGGCTTTGACGAAAGCTGAGATGGCGGAACGTCTGTACGAAGAGTTGGGTCTGAACAAGCGCGAGGCCAAGGAATTGGTCGAGCTGTTTTTTGAAGAAATCAGACACGCTCTGGAAGACAACGAACAGGTCAAATTGTCCGGTTTCGGCAATTTTGACCTGCGGGACAAACGCCAGCGGCCTGGCCGCAATCCAAAAACGGGAGAAGAAATCCCGATCACGGCTCGCCGTGTGGTCACCTTTCGTCCAGGGCAGAAGTTGAAGGCCCGAGTTGAGGCTTATGCTGGAACCAAGTCATAACGACGAGCTCCCCGTCATCCCAGGCAAACGTTACTTCACCATCGGTGAAGTCAGCGAGCTCTGTGCGGTAAAGCCGCACGTGCTGCGCTATTGGGAGCAGGAGTTTCCTCAACTCAACCCCGTCAAACGCACCGGGAACCGTCGGTATTATCAGCGCCAGGATGTGCTGATGATCCGACAGATCCGTGCATTGCTATACGACCAGGGGTTCACCATAAGCGGCGCGCGCCAGCGCATGTCCGGTGATGAAGCCAAAGACGACACCACCCAATACAGGCAACTGATCCGCCAGATGATCTCCGAACTCGAAGATGTGCTGGTGGTTCTGAAGAAATAATTCAGGCTTTTAAAATACTTCCACATTTCAAAAGCTTGCGGTATATTCCTGATCGCTTCGTTGCGAAGCGAACCCAGTAACACGCCTAGTCGGGGCGTAGCGCAGTCCGGTAGCGCACTAGCATGGGGTGCTAGGGGTCGAGTGTTCGAATCACTCCGTCCCGACCATTATTCCTGAGTAAAATCAGACACTTAAGCCGATCATACAGATCGGCTTTTTTGCGCCTGCGCAAAACCCGCGCAAAACTTGCGCAAAACTACCCTGTGATTTCACTGATATTCAGGTCCGGAATGGCCTCGGCCCATATGATTTCATCGTGGTCTCTCTGATAGTTTTTGGTCATGCCCTCACTCGCATGCCCCGCGATTTTCTGCCCATCCTTTCCGGCTTTCTTGTACAGGTGCAGCGACAGCGCTCGCACCTCATGGAAGCCCGGCATCTCTTCTTCCTTCCATCCCGCGTAGCAGTTCGCCGCCTCCCTGGCCTCCTTGAATGCCCGCGTCAAATACCGCTCCTCAACCTTCGTCCAGTGGTCCTTTGTCTGTGCCTGCTTCTGTTTCAGCCGATCCGGTTTGCGGTGCACCAGGTACGGCGAGACGACATCGTCACGGCATCGGCTTATGACTGATTGAAATTCTGGAGTCACTCGAAAGCGAATCCAGGCCGCATCACTAGCCTTGGCTGTCTTCTTCTGGACGACGTACAGAAAACCCTCCCGCACCCCATCGAAGCGCATATCAAGGATGTCGGTCCGCCGCTGTGCAGTGATCAGGGCCAGGTCAATTGCGTTCTGCAGCCAGACTGGAGACTTCTCTCGGATAGCCTTAAGCCCATCGACGGTGTGGCGCTTGCGCAGCTTCTTCTCGATGCGGTTGATCGTGCTCGCGGCCGGGTTGTCTGGGCATAGGCCCTTCGCCGCAGCGTGATTGAAAATGTCCGTCAGGAGAGCGCGGCACTGGTTCGCCGTGCGCGGCGTGAGAGCATCCAGCATTTCCGCGACCATGCGGATCGAGATCTGATCGACGGCCTTTCCCTCGAATTGTCTTCGGAAGCGCCGGAAGTGAACTGCGTACAAGCCGAGCGTGCCTTTAGCCAGCTCGCGCGGCGGTAGTACGTCACGCTCGTAGGTATCGAGGAAAGTGGCAAACGACGCTGACGAGGCAGAGAGCACGGCGCCGACGAGGTCAGCACCGCGCATAAATTCCAGATTCAGTTGCTTGGCGGCGTCGATTGCCTTGATACGGTCGCCACCGAACTGGAACCACTTGCCGTCCGTTGGCCGGCGATACCGATAGGTGCCGCGCCGCGCGTCGTAGTAAAGGTTCTGCGGAAGGCTCTTGTTCGCAGCGTTGCGCGGCCGTGGCGACATCATGCAGCTCCTTTTAATACCATTGCGACAAGGTCGTTTCCCTTGGACGAGTTGAACGCTGTCCAATCAACGTACCAGAGTTTTCCGATTTGCTCGCCCGGCACCATGCCGTTGCGGATGTGGTTGCGAATTGCCTGGGAGCAGGGCGGGGTGCCGTTCTCACCCCAGCGTCGGCGCTGGAACTCACTAATTTTGATGAGTTCTTTTCGCATGCCTACCTCCCTCCGTTTTGCGATCTCATTCTTACCCATGGTCAGCACCTCGTAGGAAGTGATCAGCCAGTACGCGGCGAGCATCGATGCCGCACGATGCCGACATTGCGTAGATCTGGCCGAACGTGGTTTCCCGGCGCTGCAGGGCGTTGAACAGCTCAATCAGGCGCTGGCCCTTCGTACCGTTGCGGCGGCTCATAGCTGGAACCTCTCGTCACCTGGGGCTGGGGTGGCCTGCAAAGGCTGGTTTTTCGATGCCGAACTGGCCTGAGAGGCCCGGCCCGCGACGTTCGATGAGGTGGCCTGCTGCTGGTGCTGAAACGAACTGTCCGGCAGGCAACTGATCCCGGTGTTGTTCACGATCCAGCAGGTGACGCCGCGCGGGCTGTCGTGTTGCACGCTGATGACCTGCTCGCCGGCGGCGGCGGCCTGGCCGATGATCAGCAGCAGGGCTATGGTGATCAGTCGGCGCATGGGTGCAACTCCTCCAGGCGGGCCAGGCGCAGGGCGTTATCAATCTCCCGATCAAGCTCATCGCCGTCGAAATACTGGTCTCCACGCACCACCATGATGTCGTTGTCGGCATCCTCAATGCAGGAACGTTCACGCAGCCACTCGTAGCGTTTTGCGTTCGCCGCCATCCGCACGCGGTCGTCGATATGCATCGAATCGGTAGTTGCGGGATTCTCCGCAATTAAGCTCGACGACCCGAAGACCTCGGCAGATTTAACCTTGTCGAGCAGATCCCAGATGGCTTCCATCGCTTCTCGTGACTCAGTCCACATCTGTTCGCTTGGCTCGATGCCGTGACCCAGCGCCGCATCCAGACCGCCGCACTTGGTGTTGATGCGCACCAGCAGGTCGAACATCTCCTGAGCGTGCGCAGCAAGGTGAGCGGGCGCGCCGAGCGCTTCCTGCTGCAACTGGGCTTGCGTCTGGCGATCGTCACGCTCCTGGCCCAGCACCATCTGCAGGTCTTCGTCGCTGGCGCCGGCTATCACCGCCAGACCGCGACCGATGGACACAGGTGCGCCGAGCTGAACGAACGGCATGACTTGCTCGAGGGTGTCGCCTTCTTTGGCGCGCAGCACCAGGGTGATTCGATCAGTTGCTTGCATGGTTGCCGGCCTCCGTGGATGGCTTGGATTTTGCCGATTGTTCGGCCGCCAGCAGTTCGCGCCATTCGGCCTCAGTGCGGTTGGCATACAGCGGCTTGTCAGCGGCAGGCGCTACGGCAGGCGCCCGGACTTCACCAGCTTTGCGTATCGCGATCTCTTCTCTGTCCACCGACACGCCTTTCGGGGCGTCGATGCCCAGACGAACTTGCTGGCCCTGAACGCTGAGGACGGTGACGGCAATGTCGTTGCCGATGCGGATTACTTCGCCTGGCTTGCGGGTGAGGATCAACATAGTCCTACTCCTTGTTGGTGATGGGGTGGCGCAGCACCACCCCACGCAGGTCGGTTACTTGCCGATGCCAATGAATGGGGTGGCGGTGCCGCTGGTCATGTACACGGGCAGCTTCCCGTCCCACTTCTCAATGGCGTTCAGTTCAACCACGCCCGGGTTCTTGCGCAGCGCCTCGCCACGGATGTTCAGTGATTCGGCTTCGCCCTGGGCTTTGAGGATGGCTGCGTCCTTGTCGCCCTGGGCGGCGGCGCGCACCTTGGCTGCTTCGGCTTCGGTCTGGCGCAACTCGTTCTCGCGCTGCTGGGCCTTTTGGGTGGCGGTGATGCTGTTGTTCAGAGCCTCGACAACCTGCGGCGGCAACACGATCTCGCCATTGAGGTAGAGCGACTCGACCACGATCCCCTTGCTGTCAAAGTGCTGCTGGACCTGGGTTTCGATAGCCTTCAGGAATGCCTCTTTGCCCGGGCCGTACACCTCGGATGCCTTGACCTTCGAGCCGGCGTTATTGAAGGCATTGCGCACCACCTGCGGCACGTTCACCTGGATGATCTCGTCCATCGACTTGCGGTAGGTCTGGAATAGCAGGGGAGCAGCCCCGGGCTTGGCCCGCAGCGTGATGCCGATCGGCGCACTGATCGTCATCCCGTCGCGGTCCTGGAACTTGACCTGCTGCAGGTTGAAGTTCTGGGCGAACGTCGGGAACAGGAACAGCTCCTCGTTCGGCGTCAGCCACTTGTAGCCGACGGTGGCCTCGGTGGGCGCCACGCCCTTGTCACTGCCCATCAGGTTGACGATCACGCCGGTGTAGCCGGCTGGCACTTTCGAGCAGCCCGCCGTGATGGCGAGCAGGCACAGCATTGCAATGGCGGCAATCCGCTTCATTGGTCTTTCTCCGTGGTTTTGGCCGATTGGCCAGGTTTGGGTGTGGTGATATGTAGGTACAGGCAGGCGCTGGCGATCAGCCAAACGGCGGTGCCGAAGAAGCCACCGACGACATCGAGGTCGGAGCTGCTGCTGATTAGGTCGCGGGCAGCGAATAGCAGCCAGCCGGCGGAGGCGCTGATATAGATCAGGATCGACATCAGCACCTTGAACAACTGGAACGGGGTGATCGGTTTACGAGACATTCACTTTCTCCAGGCCGAACGAATCCCGGCCGCGTTGTTGGCTTTCGCGAAATTCAGGTTTTGGTTAGGCGGTTTGTACGGCCTCAATACGGCGGGCGGCCACGCGGGTTTCGATGCGGCGCTCTCCTGGACGGCGGATACGGTTCATATGGTCGTCAGTGATAGCGGCGTGACCGGTGAGGATTGCGCAAATCAGCACCACCATGTGGCGGGCAATGCCTCGGCAAAACAACTCAGTGGGAATTGCCGAGCGGCTGCTTACGCCGAGCTTGTAGAAAACGCGCTCGATGGATTTTTTGACGGTTCCGGGAGCGCAACCCACGACGCGGGCGATTTCCTTGTTAGCCAGGCCGGCGCAGACGGCGAGCGCAGCACGCAGCTCTTGTTCAGCAAGGACGCCGGTTGTTCCCTGCAGCTTGCCGAAGTTGATTATCGTGCTCATTCCCATCCCCACTGATACATTGCAATGGGATAAAATATAAGTGGATTTATATTTTCGTGCAAGAAGTATTTTTATAATTTGGCTTCGGTGATATTTTGCTGTTAGTCGGGCAATAAAAAAGCCCAGCAATGCTGGGCTTTCGCGTGCAGAGCGAGCTTTCAGAAAAAAGTGGCGCCCCAGAAAACCCTGCCCACCACCAAAATCTGGGACTTAATCACTTCTTCGTAGGAGTAGAATTCATCCGGATGCTCGGAGGAGTTGTAACTCCTGACCCTGATCCCGCCCCCTGGGAGTCGGTAAAGAACACGAACCTTAATCAGCCCCATGTGCTCGAAAACGTACATGTTTCCGTCCGCGATAATGGTATCCCCCATATCGGCTGCGACAGTGCTTCCGTCATTCAGTACCGGGCTCATTGCGTTGCCAGAAATGGCCACTGCAATGCTTTTGGCGTGGTCGACGCCCTGTTTTTTGAGGATGTCTTCGCTCAGGTGAACACTCGCGGTAGCGCTTACTTCGGCCTTCGTGCGGCCGGGAGTTTCGGGGTCATCGAACTCAATTAGGTAAGGGACTTCCACGTTGAGTAGAGAGTTTGATGGTGCGTATCGGCTGGCTGTCTTCAGGGCCTCAATTCTCTCGCGCATAGCAAAGTTTCTATGCGCATCTTCATCATGCTCGCCGGTGAATATCTCGTTCAGCACGGCATGAGTTAGCGCCGCCTGGTCTTCTGGCGCTTCCATTTCACCCTCGCCCGATTGCAGCCATAGGCTATTAACAGCACAAGCCTGCGCGATCTGAATAAGGTACGAAGACCTAAGCGTTTTACCAGACTCGAGTTGGCTGATGGCGGTCTGTGCAATGCCTACCTTCTCGGCAAGCATGGACTGGGTAAGGCCTGCTTTTGAGCGAGCGAGCTTGAGGCGTTCTGATAGATTCATGAATTTATCCTATAAGAAGACTTATGGGGTTGCAAAGAAGTTTGCTTCTGTGCAGTCTATAAAAAGACTTATCAGAGGCCTTCTTCATGGCTGAAAAAATCAGTGCGCTAATAAATTACTTCGGCAACCAGTCGAAGACTGGCGAAGCTTTGGGTGTCTCCCAGGCTACGGTTTCTTACTGGTTGTCAGGATCGCAACGGGTCGGTCCTGAAAAAGCACTTCTTGCAGAGTCCGTCACTCAGGGCGCCATTAAAGCCTCTTCGCTCTGCGACCTTATCGCTCAGGTCGAAGCTCGCCACAAGGTAGGCAAATCATCCGCTGAATTCCCAATTTCCGCACCTGGGCCTGATGGCTCTGTGAATCCATCCAGTACCCAGAGCAGCCATCTATCTAGTGTCGAGCAGGGTGGATGAAAGTTTCAGCATGCGAAAATTTTAAGTATTCCGCGCATGCGCGGAATACTCGGATTTTTGTGCGCTGTTCACGCCAAATTATGTGTCGATCGTGCCAGATTTACCAAAGGCCAACTTTTCTTTCCTTATCGGGGGCAGCCGCCCAGCACTACATAGATAAAGGCAGAAAATTTTGGAGATCTCAAATGATGTCGCATACCTGCACACAGAAACTCGACCCTCCTAGGACCCTCGCTTAATGGGTACCTTCCGGACCTGCACGTTTGCACTGCAAAAGGAAGGCCCTCTCCAGGGCCTGGTCAGCGACTTCCAATGGTTGGCTTTTGCCTGCCCAATGAAAAGGAACACGGCATGAGCCAGCACGCACCATCCCAGTTTTTGCTGTCTGGCTAAATCGCAGGCAACAAAAAGGCCCGCATTCGCGAGCCTTCTTAACCAGTCCACGGCAATGGACTTTTTTGAATCTTCGTTCTGGAGAACGATTTCATGCACCCAAAAAATAGCACCACCCAACAAACAGTGCAACTCCCGAAGCTCACGCCGTTCTCTTTTGGCGATGCTGGTTGCGAGATGTTCACCATCAAAGAAGGGGCCGACCTGATCGAAGGCCTCAAGATCGCAGCCGATATCTCTGACGGTATCAACCAGCTCTGTGGGCGCTTGTACGCTCAAATTAACGACGGCGAAATTGCTTATGTATCCGAAGTGCGTGCGCTTGGCTTCCTTGGCGAAGTGGTTTGCGCGCTTACTCGTTCGGCACAGGTCAGCCTCCAAAAGCAGCAAGATGCCGGAGGTTCACAATGAAGCCTCCAATGTGGAACCAGTTGCTGGTCGACGTCGAGCGCGAATTTCCAGCTTGCTCAGCAAAGGGCGCGAAACTCACGCCTGATCAGGTTGAGCGGCTTCAGGCCGTGGAAAACACCAACGATAACTTCCAGATCAGCACCCTGCACGGGGTGGCAGCCATCGGCGAACTTATCGCGCATGCGGCGAACCACAACGAACTTACCGACGAACTCGCAATGAGCGCTGGATGGCTTATCAATTCGTTGGCTCTTCTGTCGATGTCCATGGCCGATACCGGCGCTGCAGCCGCATACAAATTGCAAAACATCCCTCACCAGGGAGCAACCAAATGAACAATCCATTGCCAACCATGCAACAGGCAGCTCAAGAGGCTGAGTTTCAACTGCTTGCAGCCAAAGATCTTCTCGAGTGGCAGCACGCATTGATCAAGGCTATCCACCTTGACCACCTGCACGACGGCGGAAAAGGTATTGGCACCTTGTTTGAGGTGGCGAAGTACTTCAGCGATACCGGCTTCGGCGGAGTGTACAGCGCCATCGACCAATTCAAAGAGCTTGGCGAGACAGAGCCCGCGCCACGTTTTGAGATCGTGGAAAACGTGGCGCGTATTCCTTTGGCTGAATTCGCCAAGGGACGTCAACACATTGCGGCGCGCGAGCTCGGCGTGCAACAGGCCGCAATCAGCAAGGCGCTTCGAGTCGGCAGGGAGATATTCGTAATCCGTCACGCCGATGGCACGGTCACCGCCACAGAGGTTCGCCCCTTCCCATGTCTCACAGTTGAAGGTGGTGCCAAATGACCATCGTCATCATCAAAGACGGCGATGCCGTCACCACGACCCTCGCGATTGCCGAGGGAACCCTTAACGATCACGCCAGTGTGATTACGCTCACCCGAAAGTACCAGGTCGACCTGGAGGACTTCGGCTTGGTCAGATTTGAAATCCGACCAAGAGAGGTCGGCCAGCACGGCGGTGGTGACACCGAGTACGCGATTCTCAACGAGCCTCAATCCACGCTGTTGCTGACCTTCATGCGTAACACGGACATTGTCCGGGCCTTCAAGAAGAAGCTGGTGCGCGAGTTTTGGGAGATGGTCCAACAGCGCAACCAGCGTGCCCCGGCATTGCCCGCTGACTACATCGGCGCACTGGAACACCTGCTGGCCTCGAAGCGTGCAGAGCAACTGGCTATCGAGGAGCGCGACAACGCCGTTGCAACGAAAGCAGAGATCGGTTCGCGTCGGGAAGCGACGGCCATGGCCACCGCTTCGGCGGCTGTTAGGCAGGTGCAAAAACTCAAGGATGACCTTGGTCTCGGCACCCGGCAGGCAGCAGTGCTCGCCGTAGAAAAGGCTGTCGGCCGCAAGTTCGGCGTGTCCGGGTATGTGCCCCTACGCCGCTGGTGCAAGGCCCGAGGCATCACCGCCCCGAAGGTATTCCATCCCACTTTCGGCTTTGTCCTCTGCTGGCCCGCTGGCGCCTGGATGGACGCTTACCAAATTGACCTGGGTGACCTGTTTGGCGCCGACGGAGAACAAGCATGAGCAAAGTAATCGACTTTCCAAAGACTCCAACCGTGGAGGTTATCAACGAGGCCCTCTTCGAAAAGAACAACGATGCCGCCCTGTTGTTGAAGTGCTTCGAAGTAGTCAAGGACGCGCTGGAGGTCATTAGCGAGCCCGAGTACACCATCGAGAAAGAGGATGAAACGCACATAGATCTGTTCCGTGCGTTCTATGCGTTGAAGGTGCTGTTCCGGCGGAGGACGGGCCACGATGCAGACCAGGTTGCCAAAGACCATTTTGACGCAATGAGTCGTCACTTGCTGGGGGGGGAGCCGCGCCCTGAAAACAAAATCCCCGTCGTCGTGTACCCGGCCGAGTGCCTGCCGGACGAAGCGTTTGACGGCCTGACCGACCAGCAATTGGCTTGCGCAGCGTTCAACTACAGCGATCGCGTTCGCATCCTGATCATGGATCACACGCCGCACGCTTTGGCGTTGGACGAGGCACGCACTTTCTCCATTGATTCCACCACCGCACTCCGCCTGCTGGTGTTACGTCTGTCTGGTGGCTCAGTGGAAGCCATGGGTGCCGGGATTGGCCGCAGGCCAGGGGAGACTCTGCAATGACCATCCTCAACCCTCATGCCCAGCCCCAGGAGGCCCGCACAGCTCCGGTAATCGTCGGACCATGGCCGAGCTATGCCGCGTTCGCCGATCTGCCAGAACAGAAGCGGTGGGTGATGTACAGCGGCGCGAAGGCCCACCGCGAGATGCTGGAGCAGGCGGGCTTCGTGATGAGTGAGACCTATGACGACTTCGTTCGCCGTGTGACGCGGGAGCTCAACGTATGAGCATCATTCGCGCCCCTCGCCCGGAGGGGAATTTCTACCTGCTTAACAAATCGATCAGCGAAGACCAGCGCCTGAGCTGGGGCGCCCGGGGAATGCTGGTATTCCTCCTGGGCAAACCTGATCACTGGGAGGTGTCCACGCACCACCTCATTGCCCAGACCAAGGACTGCTTGGGCAAGGCCGCCGGGCGCGACGCGGTCAGGGGCTTGATCCGTGAGCTGGAACAGGCTGGATATCTGCAGATCACTTTGGAGCGAGCAGGGGGCGGTGAGTTCGGCGGTCGCTCCTACACCGTGTCGGAATCACCGGCGACGGATTATCCGGGCCCGGTAGAACCGTCGCCGGTAAATCCCCCCCTAGTAAGTATTGAAGGTAAGCAAGTACTGAATAAAGCAGCAAGTACTGAAAAACCTTTGGTCGACAAGGACCTGGCCGAAGCCTTCGAAGTGTTCTGGAAGCTGTACCCGAACAAGAAGTCGAAAAAGGACGCCCGCAAGGCATGGGAGAAGCTCAAGCCAAGCGCAGAACTTCGCCTGACGCTGATGACCGCACTGGGCAATCACCGGATTTCCCGCGACTGGACCAAGGATGACGGGCAATACGTGCCAATGGCGTCGACGTGGCTAAACGGTGAGCGCTGGACTGACGTGCTCAAGCCAGCCAATGGGAACACCTCAGCTCAGAGCGCTGTCCTCAGCGTGCCAACCCACACCCAGGAGATGTACCCCCATGACCGTTTCTAAATTCATCCTGGCGCCGGAATTGGCTGAAACCCGTGAAAGGTCGTGCGGCACTCCAGGGCACAACGCGTTCAAGCAGTCCCTGGTAGAGCAATTCGACGGATCTTGGAGCCTCAACACCTGCCCGGCCTGCCGCTGGCAAGCGCTGTACAACACGCCGAAGGGTAGCGATGACCATTTGCAGGCCGTTACTCAGGTTGCAGCTGAACACCTCAACAGCGCGCTCATAGCAACCGGCATCACGCCACGCTTTCGCAAGTGCAGCCTGAGCAGCTATGTCACTGGCGACGACAAGGCCAAGCAGCGTGCTCTGAGTATCTGCCGCAAGTATGCCGAGGGCTTCGAGGATCACCTGGCCGCTGGTCGCGCCTTGATGCTGATGGGCGAGATCGGTACCGGCAAGACGCACCTGGCCTGCGCAATTCTGCAGTGCATTGTCCGAAACCAAGGATTTTCCGGCTTGATCGTCACCGCCGAGTCGATCACCCAGGCCGTGACCGACAGCTTCCGCAACAACTCGGGGCCGTCCAAGACGGACCTGGTCAACGAATTGGCCTCTGTCGACTTGCTGGTGATCGACGAGGTAGGCGTGCACTCCGTGCGGCCGGGTAAGGACTTCACGCCCAGCCTGCTGCATGAGGTGATCGACCGCCGTTACCAATTGGTCAAGCCGACGATCCTGGTGAGCAATCAGAAACCGGATGATCTGCACAGCTTCATCGGCCCGCGCGCCGCCGACCGACTGCGTGAGAACGGCGGTCTGTTGGCGCCGTTCACCTGGAAGTCGGCACGTTCGGGAGGTTCCGCATGATGGGTTTTCCGGATGTCGCCGATTCCCCAGCGCCGTACCAGGATGTTCCCGACTCGTCGCTCTACAGCCATGAGGCGGAATACGCTCTTATTGGCAGCATGATTCAGCACCCCGATCTGATCGATGATGCCGGTGGAAAACTTTCTGTTGGGGATTTCCACCACCCGGCCTGCGCAGAGCTGTTCGAGGTTGTCTCAGGGCTCCGCTCCAGGGGGCGCGCGGTGGACGTTGTAACGATTTGCGAAGCTCGCCCACAACTGGCTGACGGTCAGAGCTCGCTGGCGGTCGCGGGGATTCTTGTGCAGAACACCCCCAGCGCGGCGAACTTTGATGAATACGGGAGGATCGTCAAGCAGCGCTCTGTCGCCCGTCGGGTTATCGCTGCTGCGAGAATCATGAGTCAGCGCCTGATTGACGGCGAACCGCTTGACGAGGTGATGAGCCAGGGCCAGCAGGCTTGGGTCTCGCTTGAGGCGGAAGGGCTCGACTCGCGCCGCCGGTACCGGTTCATCAAGGACATCCTGCCCGAGGCGATAGATGGCGTTGATCGCCGGTTCAATCGGACGGCAAGCCTTGGATTTGATACGGGCCTGCCGTCGTTGGACGAATTCATCCCTGGCATCTGTCCTGGTCACGTCGTGGTGGTGGCGGGAACGCCCGGCAGCGGCAAGACCACGTTGGGCCTTGGCATTGCCGAGCGTGTCGCCCTGGTCAAGAACGAGCCGGCGCTGGTGTTCTCGCTGGAAATGACGGACGTGGAACTGACCAACCGCTCGCTGTCCTCGGTCGGTAGCGTCCAGCTCAAGCACATCAGCGAAGGTCACTCGATGACCGACGCGGACTGGCCTGGCCTTACCTCGGCGGTGAACAAGCTGATGGATGCCCCGCTGATCATGTGCGACGACTCATCATTGACCCTGCGTGACATTCGGCAGATCTGCCGGACGGTGAAGCGCGAGCACGGCCTTGCATTCGTCGCCCTGGATTACATCGGACTGGTCAACGGCGAAAACAAGTCGTCGAGCCGATATGAAACGGTCACCGAGATCAGCAAAGGATTGAAGCGACTGGCAAAAGAGCTGGCGGTGCCCATCGTGGTGCTTGCCCAGCTCAATCGAGGTCCAAGCAGCCGCCCCAACAAGCGCCCGACCAAAAGCGATCTGCGCGACTCAGGGCAGATCGAGGCTGACGCCGATGTGGTGATCCTGGTTCACCGCGACGGTGAGTCCGACGCAGGCAAAGCCGGGGTTACCGAGTTAATCGTAGACAAGAACCGCCACGGCCCGACCGGCTCATGCCGCGTTCAGCACCAGGGTGCGTACCACCGATTTGTCGAGCTGATCGGCAACCCATATCCGTCAGAAGAAGAGGTCGAGATGGGCCGCCCGCTCGCCAGTCGCTTCAAGGGGAGGAAGAACGATGAGAAGTTCTGATCTGTTAGACCGGATCGCCCAAAGCTCTGGCGCCGAGCAGACAGGCGTTAGATTCCAATATTCACGTTTTCCGCTACAGCCCACGGATTGCGGCGCCTGCACCCCGCATCCACAAATAGTGTTTATGGAGGTTTGTAAAAGCCTCGGGAGTGCCGCAAATGAGTAACGTCACGGCGGCATTGCCGCGCAAAAGCATGCTGGAACATGAGCGCAGGTTCCTGAAGATCGCCGGCGACGGTCTGATCAAGGAGAAGATCGGTGGCGCTGCCGCAATGGCGTGCCTGTTGGATATGGTCGCCAGTTGGCACGCCACCCGGGTCAGTATCGAGTTTGGGGATTACTGCAAGCGCTGGGTGGCCGAGGGCAATGCCAAGAGCAAGTCGGCCGACAAGCTTTTGCGGAATATCCTCGGCTTGGACGACAACCCACCGCCACGCCGCATTCGGAGAGCTGCATGACTGTCTACCGATCAGCCGAGCACGGCATCATGCGTGCAATGAACGTCGACTCGATATCGCTCCACAAGGGCGCCGGGTGGCAGAACAAGTACAAGCCGGACGCATGGGAGGCTGAGCGCGCCGACAACCCGTGCCCCATGGATCGGTTCGACCAATTGACCCAGGACAGCATGACTCGGTCTCTATTGCGCCGGGTGTTGGCTGCCCAGCAGTGGCATGTCCTGGTCGCGCACTTCATGGTCGATTTGGACGGATCAACCCAGCAGCATCGTATGGCCGCTATCGCGTTCTTGGCCCGGTCAGCGCCAGGTAAGTCGCATCACCTGTTCAGGACGAAGTGCGTGACGGCCTGGGCAACACCGCGACTTCCCGAGGCATTCATGGTGCTGCACACCTGGGACAACGCAGAGCCGCCAACACCGGAGAAGACGCTGTATCGGTGGCGGTCGGATCTGCGCAAGTGGCTGGAGAGTGAGCGCGACACTGCGATCGCCTCGGCATGGGTGGTTCTCAGTGAGGCGGGGCTGATAGCAGAAGCTGCTTGACTGTCTGAGAAAATGAGAATTTAATACGCCACATTGCGGTTCTGCGTCTTTAGGATGCGAACACGAAAAGCCCGACCACTGAGTCGGGCTTTTTGTTGTGTTATTGATAGCTAAAGGCCTTCAGCGTGATGTAGATTCTCCCGGAATATTCAATGGAGTTTCCCGGTGAAGGACCAGTTAACGCTCGATCTCCCTATTTCGTTCTACTTCGAATCGGATGATCCGATTCCAATTGATGAAATAGTGGCCTCGCTTCTTGGGCTGCAGAAGCTAGCATCTAAGGTGCCCTTACTGGTCGGCAATCTCTGTGACACGGAGTATGAGGTTGATCTCGATAGTTTGAAGGTTGCGAAGATCGAGTCTGGTAGCCTGCTTGAAGTACTGGTGCTGACCCTGCTTTTTAGCTCTGCGGTCGACAAGGAAAGATGTATCCAGTGGCTCAATGAGACCAAAATGGGAAAATATGCGAAGTATGGCCTAGGAGGCCTTTTACTGCTGCTGCTTGCCAGTGAGTCAATCACTCTTTATGACACCTTCAAAGGTAAAGGTGGAGAGGGTGAGACACCTAGCATTCAGGCCAACAACAACATCCTCATCAATATCGGTAGCGAGGCTACAGGTGCCAGTGCTGCTGAATTGCGGACTGCCATTGACGGCGCCCTAACCGGCGACCGAAAAAAAATGGTGAGGGCTGCGTTGGATTTTGTCAGGCCTGCATCGGGCGAGGGCCGCGGAGGATTGCATGCAGGAGAAGAGGCAACAGGCGTTGTTTTTTCTCATCAAGCTGCGACGGACGCACCGGCGACGCCTGATTTTCGCGTAAAAGATACTGAAGTTGCGTTCACCAATACGAGGCTCGAAATCCGAGCGTTAGATCGAGATAAGCTGAATAGTGGTTGGAGAGGGACGCTACCCCAAGCCACCGGCGAGAAAAGACTTCCGCTCTACTTCGCTGAAGGTTTGGATATCGCCAAGGCGGTTACCCAAGAGTCTGTGCAAGCAGATGTCGAGGTTGTTATGTCGACCGATTTCAATCGGGGGATATTGATTCCCAAGAGCATCACAGTAACTAAAATCTACTGAGTGCTTCTTCACCACAGCTGGGCCATAGCGCGAGGTTTGGTGCTTGGAAAACATGCTAGAGCCCCGCCACTGTGCGGGGCTTTTGCTTTCTACAGTTCATCGAGCCTCGGCATTTGCCGGGGCTTTTTCGTTTTCGGCTCCACCACACCCATCGCTCCGAGCTGGGAGTGCTGCTGGAGCCGGATCTATTCGCTCCCCGAAAGGGAGGAACCTGAGATGCCGAACATGCCAGACAAGCCAGACACCTGGGCGATTGTGCTTGCGTGGTTTAGCCAGCATTCGCCAATCCTCTATGCGGCTGCGCTGTCCTGCGCCATGGCCGTCCTGCGTATCACATACGGCGGCGGTACGCGGCGCCAGATGCTGGTGGAGGGCGCGATCTGTGGCGGCCTTACCTTGACGATCATCAGCGGTCTGGACTTCTTCGGTCTGCCCCAGAGCATGGCCACCTTCGCAGGTGGTTGGGTTGGCTTCCTGGGCGTAGAGAAGATCCGGTCGATTGCTGACAGGGTGACTGACTTCAAGTTGCCCAGTCGCAAGGTCGATTAATCCGCGCCACGTTTTCGAGCGAGCCAAGTCGTGGCGCGAACACGTAGCCGGCTCAATCATTCGAAGGTGTCCGCATGTTCAAGATCGATTTAGGGTTGGATTCTGCCCCGGTCACTGCGGGCATGTTGGAACTTGAAAAAAAGCACCTTCCTTTTGTGGTGGCCCTGACCGCGACCCGGCTGGCCCAGCGGGTCAAGGAAGGCACCATTACGGTGATGCGGAAGCGCCTGGATCGGCCAACCCCGACCACGCTGAATAGTCTGTTTGTGAAGATGGCTACCAAACAGCGTGCCGCTGAAGTCTATTTCAAAGACTCGTGGGCATCTGGCGTTCCTGCCGACACTTACCTGCAGCAGGCGGTAAGCGGTGGGATGCGGCCCCATAAGCGTTTCGAGAAGTCGCTGATAGCGCGGGGCATCATGCGCAGCGGCCAATACGCGGTGCCTACCACGGCTTTTATGAATCAGTACGGCAACGTGTCACGCGGCACGATGCTGAAGATCCTTTCTGGCCTGGGGGCTGCTGAGTCAGCGCGGGGCTATCAGGCCAATGCCAGTGGCAGCGCCCGAAGTCGCCGCAAGGGCAACGCCCATCGCTTCTTTTCTGGCGAGGTCGACGGTACGCAAGGTGTGTGGGAGCGCAAGTCGATGGGCATGGGGGATGCAGTGCGGCCGGTATTCATCTTCGCTGACTCGGCCCCGCGATATCGCACCATCTTCCCGTTCTTCAAGATCGCCGAGAACATCGTGAAGGCCAACCGGGAAGAGGTGTTCGCTGGTGCCTGGGCTGATGCCATGGCTGGTGCGCGGTGATGTGGGTCGTCCGGGCGGGATCGTCAAAAAAGGTGAAAAAAGCCGGCTTTTTGTCGTTTTCTTCGACTTTTTGGCTTGACAGCCCCCTTGGGGGCAGAAACCAAAAGGTACTCCCGGACCCCAGCCCCTAAGGGGGTAATTCGGGCCCCGCCTTATCGCTATGTATGACCCTTTTCCAGAGGTTGGTTGTTGTTATGTCTTCCAAGATCACCACGATCACGCGGCAGCCGGGTTGGCTGAACAAGAAGAACATGGCCGACAGCCTTGGTATTTCGGTGCAGGCCTTTGATAAATGGGACGTCACAGCAGTAGCGAAGATCGGCCGCGAGTCGTTTTATGACGTCCGGTCGGTGCTGGATAACCGCCTGCAACACCAGACCGGCAAGCAACAACCTGGCGCCGAAGAAGTTGATCCGCTGATTGGTTACAAGATCGATTGCGAGCGTTTGCGTCTGACCCGAGAGCAGGCCGACGCCCAGGCACGCAAAAACAAGATCGGCGACAAGGAGCTTGTTCCGGTCGGTTTCATGATTTTTGCGCTGTCCAGCCTGTCGGCGCAGTTGGCCTCAACCCTGAACACCATTCCCAAGAGCGTGAAACGCAAACACCCCGATATCGCAGTGCGTCACCTTGATGCAGTCGAAACCGAAATTGCTGTTACGCGTAACGCTGCTGTTGGGTTGGCTGACCGCATACCGGAGCTTTTAGATGAGTACATCGCCACCGTGGATGAGACCACTGGTTGACGCTGTCCGGCGCGGGCTGAAAAGCCTTCAGAAAGATGCTCCCCTGACGGCCGTCGAGTGGGCAGATAAGTATTTTTATATGTCCTCGGAATCGTCCTACGGCGAAGGCAAATGGACAACAGAGGCCTTCCAAGTGCCCTTGCTCAACGCAATGGGCAATGACCTTATCGAAGAACTGAACCTGCTGAAGTCGGCGCGGGTTGGCTATACCAAGATGTTGGTGGCGAACATCGCCTACAAGATCGAACACAAGAAGCGCAGCGTCTGCATGTGGAGCCCGACCGACGACGACGCTAAAGACATCATGAAAAAGCACGTCGATCCGATGATTCGCGACGTGCCGGTGATCAAGGCTCTGGCGCCCTGGTGCGGAAAGAAACACGGCGACAACACCCAAGAATCCAAGGTGTTCGAAAACCGCAAGGTGCTTTGGTGGCTGGGCGGTACGGCCGGCGGTAACTACCGGGAGAAAAGCCCGGACGAGGTCGGCTATGACGAGCTGTCGAACTTTGATGAGGATATCGACGGCGAGGGTTCGCCGACCTTTCTGGGCGACAAGCGTCTAGAAGGGGCGACCTACCCAAAGTCAATTCGCGGTTCCACGCCAAAGCTGGCGGGCACCTGCCAGATCACCCGGGCGGCCGAGGAATCGGCGTACCTGATGCGCTTTCACATTCGCTGCCCGCACTGCCGAACTGAGCAGACGCTTAAGTGGGGCGGGCCGGATGAGCCGCTTGGCATCAAGTGGCTGAAGGACGATCGCGGCGAAGTCGTCAAGGCCTGGTATCTGTGCGAGTCCGGGCACGGCTGCACGTTCGAACATCACGAGATGATCGAGGCGTCACGTTCGGGCCGCTACATCTGCGAGAAAACCGGCATTTGGACGCGCGACAGCATGGAGTGGTTCGAGGCGGACGATACGCCGATCCGCACGCCGCGCCGTCTGACGTTCCATATCTGGACGGTGTACTCGACGTTTACGACCTGGGTAAAGATCGCCGACGAGCGGGTCAAGGCTGGCAAGGATCGGGGCAAGCTCAAGACGTTTACCAACACCACGCTGGGCGAGACGTGGGAAGAAGACCAGACCGAGAAAGTCGACTGGGAGCTGCTGCACGCGCGGCGTGAGGTTTACGCCGCCCAGGTGCCGCCGCGCGTTGTCGTGCTTACCGGTTCGATCGATACCCAAGATGACCGTTATGAGCTGCGTGTGTGGGGTTGGGGTGCCGGCGAAGAAGCGTGGTTGATTGACCGCGAAATTCTGTATGGCGATCCATCGAGCGCGGTTCTCAAGCGCAAAGTGGGGCGTGAGCTGCACCGCATGTATACACGTGCAGACGGTGCGGTCATGCGCGTCGAGCGTTGGTGCTGGGACTCCGGCGGCCACCACTCGGAAGCTGTTCGGGCTGAGAGCCGCAAGCATGGCGTGCATTGGGTGATCCCGATTTTCGGGGCCAGTACCTACGGCAAGCCAATTGCGAGCTTCCCGCGCCGCAAGGAAAAGAAGTCGAAAACCTACCTCACGGAAATCGGGACCGACAACGCCAAAGAGGTGATCTACAACCGCCTCAAGCTACAACCGGACGGCAATCGTCCGGTGCCGGGTCTGGTGCACTTTCCAGCAGATGACCTGATCTGTGACGGCGACGAGCTGAAGCAGCTCACCAGCGAAACTAAGAAATGGATCATGGCCCGAGGACGTCGCGTGCTTCGCTGGGATGCCAGCAAGAAGCGCAACGAGGCGCTCGACTGCTTTGTGTACGCCCTGGCGGCGTTGCGCATCTGCCAAGAGAAATTCGGCCTCGATCTGGAGTATCTGGCGCGTCAGAACTCGGCTTTGAGCGATGAGGGCGAGCCAGAGGATCAAGACGAGCAGGACGAGCCAGACGAAGCGATCGACCTTGACGAGCCACAAGCTCCGGCCCCCGAGCCGTCACCCGTGCCGATCCAACCTCAACCAGACCACCAGCCTGCCGCCGGCGGCTGGATTGAAACAGGAGCGAACGCATGGCTGTGACAGCGCAGGAAATGCTTGATAAGTACATGCAAGCTGAGGCGGACGTGCTGGCCGGCAAGGACGTGCAGTTCAACGGCCGACGTGTCGTCATGGCGGATCTGCCGCAAATCAGGCAAGGCCGGATGGAGTGGGAGCGGCGAGTGGCCCAGGTGCAGCGCGGAGGGCGCCCGGGGTTTTCTCTGGCGGCGTTTGAATGAACCTGCTGGATAAGGCCCTTGCGCCGCTGTTCCCGGGTTTCGTCGCTGAGCGGTTGCGCGCGCGTAACGTGATCATGGCGTTTGAAGCCGCCACGGTGACGCGCACGCACAGGGCCAAGAAGCAAACCAAAAGCGCTGATGCCTCGCTGAACAAAACGCTGAAATCGTTGCGTGAGCAGTGCCGCAAGCTGGACGAAGACCACGACATTGTCACGGGGCTTTTTGATCGTCTGGAAGAGCGAGTGGTGGGTGGTCCGGGTATTGCGGTGGAGCCGATTCCGCTGAGGTACGACGGCGCGATCCACACCGCGTTCGCGGCATCGGTTAAAGCGCTATGGGGTGAATGGTCGCTCACGCCAGAGACGTCCGGGGAATTGACCCGGCCGCAAATGGAACGATTGATGTGTCGCACCTGGCTGCGGGATGGCGAGGGATTGGCGCAGATGCTGATGGGCAAGGTGCCCGGCTACGACCACCTGCACGGCGTGCCGTTTGCGCTGGAGCTGCTGGAGCCGGATTACCTGCCCATTGAGTACACCGATCTGTCCAAGGGTATTGTGCAGGGCGTCGAGCGCAATGCATGGCGTCGCAAGCGGGCTTACCACCTGTTCAAAGGGCATCCGGGGGATCAGCGCGGAATCTTTGCGCAGAACACCAAACGCGTGCCGGCCGAGCAGATGATTCACATCGCGCACCGTAAGCGCATTGGTCAGAACCGTGGCCAGCCGCTGCTACACGCGGTGTTGATCCGCCTGGCGGATATCAAGGATTACGAGGAAAGCGAGCGGGTCGCGGCGCGAATCAGTGCGGCGTTGGCCATGTACATCAAGAAGGGGCTTCCTGACGATTACATTCCGCCGGCCGAGGGTCAGGTGCGCGCAGAGCGAACCTTTCCGATCGCGCCGGGCATCGTGATCGACACGCTGCTGCCCGGCGAAGACGTCGGGATGATCGAAAGCAACCGCCCGAATCCCTTCCTTGAAGGGTTCCGCAATGGCCAGCTCAAGGCTGTCGCGGCGGGTACGCGCGGCACATATTCCAGTGTCGCGCGCAGCTATGACGGCACCTATTCGGCGCAGCGTCAGGAGTTGGTCGAAGGCCAGTTGGGTTACGACCTGCTGCAACACGAATTCATCGACTACTGGTGCCGGCCGGTTTACCGGAAATGGCTCGAAATGGCGATCCTGAGCGGCCAGTTGGTCGTGCCTGCTGATGTCGATCCGCGAACGATCTACGGCGCGTTTTATCAAGGCCCGGTGATGCCCTGGATCAATCCGGTGCATGAGGCCACGGCGTGGAAAATTCTGGTTGAGGCCGGCTTTGCAGACGAGGCCGAGGTGGCCCGATCGCGGCAGCGCAACCCTTCAGAACTCAAGGCGTCGCGCACGGCAGAAGTCGCCGCGAACCGCGAGAGCGGGCTGGTGTTCAGCTCGGACTTTTACCACCAAATCTACGGGAAGAATCAGCCCAATGATGACGAAAAACAACGAGCCGCTGATGCGGCCACGGGCGTCGATAAGCCCGACGAATAAGCCCGAGGAAAGTTGGTACTCCATTCGCGCCGCGTCGCGGGGTGTGGCCGAAGTCATGCTCTATGACGATATCGGCGCCTGGGGAATCTCGGCTCGCCAGTTCGCTCGCGATCTGGCGGCGCTCGGTGACGTGTCACAGATCAATCTACGGATTCATTCCGGCGGCGGTGACGTGATGGACGGCACGGCGATGTACAACATTCTGCGCGGGCATTCGGCGCGCGTAGAGGTGTACATCGACGGCATGGCCGCTTCGATGGCCAGCGTGGTCGCGATGGCGGGCGATGTGATCTATATGCCGGCCAACTCCATGATGATGATCCACAAGCCATGGGGCGGGCAGATCGGGGATGCCGATGATCTGCGCGAATATGCCGATCTGCTCGACAAGGTTGAGGGCACGCTGGTGCAGGCGTATGCGCGCAAGACGGGCAAGTCTGCGGAGGAAATCGCGGCAATGCTCAAGGTAACGACGTGGATGGATGGAAACGAAGCGGTGGCGGCCGGCTTCGCGGATCAGGTGTTAGAGCCTATCAAGGCCGCCGCACAACTCAATTCGAAACGCCTGGAGGAATACACCAGCATGCCTCAGACAATGCACACCTTGATGAATCCACGCGGCTCTGTTCCAGCGCCTGCCCCGGCTCCAGCTCCAGCTCCAGCCCCCGCTCCAGCGCCAGCGCCGGCGCCGGCGTCCGCTAGTCTGACGGCCGACCAGATCCGCGCTCAGGCGCTGGCGGATGATGTGGCCCGTCGTACCGGCATCGTCGCGGCATTCGGCGCGTTCGGCGAGCCCCATGCACAATTGCTGCGCACCTGCCAGGATGATGTCAATTGCACGGTCGCACAGGCTCGCGAGCAACTGCTGGCCGCCATGGGCGCGGCAACCACCCCGACCGCGAACGTTCGCCATCCTGGTCATGTTTCCAACGGCAATCTGGTGGGTGATTCGGTTCGGGCTTCGTTGTTTGGTCGTCTCGGCATCGAAGAAAACCAAGCGGACAACGCTTACAACCACATGACCCTGCGTGAACTGGCCCGGGCATCCCTGGCTGATCGCAGCATTGGTGTCGCGACGCTGCGGCCGATGGATATGGTCGGTCTGGCCTTTACCCACGATGCCAGCGACTTCGGCAACATTCTGCTCGATGCCTCGCACCGTTCGTTGTTGGCGGGCTGGGAGGATGCCGAGGAAACTTATCACCTGTGGACGCGCCAAGGCCGCTTGAGCGATTTCAAGGTGGCCAACCGCGTCGGTCTGGGTGCAATGTCGACGCTGCGTGAAGTGCGCCCAGGCGCTGAATACAAGTACATCACCCTCGGCGACACCGGCGAGACGATTCGCTTGGCCACCTACGGCGAGATCTTCAGCATCAACCGTCAAGCCATCATCAACGATGACCTCGACGCCCTGAGTGCGATTCCGCGGCTGATGGGGGCGGCGGCTCGCGCAACCATTGGTGATCTGGTGTACGACACTCTGATCAATAACGGCAAGATGAAGGATGGCAAGCCACTGTTCGAGGCCTCGCGCAAGAACCTGTTCACCGGTGCCGGCTCGGCGCTGTCGATCGCGGCAATGAGTGCGGCCAAAACCGCCATGGCGCTGCAGAAGGGCAAGCCGGCCAAGGAGGGCGAAAAGACCCGCACGCTGAACGTCCGCCCTGCGTTCCTGTTGTGCCCGGTCGCGCTGGAAGACCAAGCCAATCAGTTGATTCGCTCGACGTCGGTGCCGACCGCCCAGGTCAATGCCGGCGTGGTCAACCCGATTCAGAACTTCGCCCAGGTGATCGGCGAACCGCGTCTGGACGACAATTCGTCGACGTCGTGGTATTTGGCTGCGAAGCAAGGTAGCGACACGATCGAAGTGGCCTATCTCGACGGTGTTGATGTTCCGTACATCGACCAGATGGAAGGCTTCACCAGCGACGGCATCGCGACCAAGGTTCGCATCGACGCCGGCGTTTCTGCGCTTGATGCGCGCGGCCTGAACAAGTCCGCCGGCGCCTAACGCGTCGCCCATCCCATGACCCCGCCCAGTGCGGGGTTTGTTGTTTCTGAAGAGGGAAAAAGTCTATGTCCACCAACTATGTAAGCAATGGCGAAACCGTCACCTTGCCAGCCCCCACCGGCGGCTCTGTCGCGGGCGTGCCCCAGGTGATCAATGATCTGGCCGTGATGCCGCTGCAGGGCGGCCCCAAGGGCACGGTGATCGTCTACCGCACCGGCGGCAACTGGAGCGTGCCGGCCGATGCCGCGCTGAAGGCGGGCATGAAAGCCAGCGTCAAGGCGGGCGCCCTGGTCGCGTCGGGCACGGCGGACTCGGCCCCCTACGGCAAGCTGTTGACCGATTCGGTCGGCGGTTATGCCGAAGTGCTGATCGTTCAGTAATGGCCGGTGCCCGTTTCAGAGACGTGGCTGACCGCGTGGACGCGTTACTGGTGAGTCGTTTGGGCGATCCGGTCACCCTCGCAGACGGGCGCGACATATCAGGGGCCTTTACTTCCCCCTTTGTCGGCGCAGAGATTGGCGGCGGCAAGAGCGGCGCCGCACGCCTGGGCGGGGCAATCAATGCCGACGAGGTATTAGAACCCACCCTGACCGTGCGAGTGGTTGACGTACAAGGCGTCAAAAAGGGCGACTTTCTTACCATTGAGCTACCGCCCTTGCTGGGGGGTGGCCGCTACAAGGTCGTGCGCTTGAAGCCTGACGGCTCGGGCATGGTTGACCTGGTGCTGAGCGTGCCCAATGAGCGAACTGACGACATTACATGAAGCGATCACTCGCATTATCAGCGAGCGCATGCCCCGCGTGCTGCACGTCGAGCAGTTTCCGGAGCTGGATGCCGAGGTGAAGACTCCGGCGTTGCTGTACGGCATCACTGATATGACCCTTGGTATTGACCGGGGGGAGGGCAAGACGGCGCTCATTGGCCGCTTTCAGTCCTGTATTTTGATCGAGGCTGACCGGCCTAAGGCATCGCTACAGGCCGCTATCCTTGCGGCCCAAATGACGACAGTGCTCAAGAATCAGTTTTGGGATTTGGATTTTGTCACCGGCCCGCCGGAGCAGGTCCACGCCCAGCCTGAAGCCCCGACTGCGGAGCTTGAGCAGTTCGTCATGTGGTCGGTGCAGTGGATCCAGCCTTTCGAGGTCGGGGAATTGGCGTGGCCATGGCCCGATGAGTCGCCTGGCTCACTGATGTTCGGGTTCAACGATGACACAAAAGACCAGTTTTTCCCGCCCGAGGAACTGCCGTGAGCTACGCAAGTGCGGAACATGACCGCATGATTGCCGCCATGCTGATGCCCTGTGTGGTGGTCGGTGTTGATCTGGCGGCACCGGCGGTGCGCGTCAGCAATGGCGAATGGACGAGCGCCTGGGTGCGCTGGCATAGCCTGGCGGCCGGTAAGGCGCGGCACTGGCGCGCGCCCAGCCTGGGCGAGCAGGGGGTGTTGTTCAGTCCCAGCGGCCAGGCGGGCATGGGCACGTTTATCCCAGGGTTGTACGGCGATGCCGGCGGCCCGCCGGATAACCGCGATCATGTCGAAGTCTGGCGTTTTGACGATGGCGGCTCGCTGGTTTACGACTGGGCGGCCAAAACCTACACCATCACCCTGCCGACTGGTACCGTCACTATCAAAGTGGGCAGCACCGTTGTGACCGTTACGGATAACGCGGTGAATGCGACGGTTGGCGGTACCGAGTTCGACCTGGCGCCCGGTTGGGCGGCGATTAAATCGCCTCAGATAGCGTTGATCGGTGCGGTAGAAATTGACGGCCCGTTACACGTAACGCAAAGCATCACCGGTGCCGCCGACATCCTAGCGGCCGGTAATAGCGACAACCACCACAAGCACTAATCAAATTCACCTACAGCCCGCCGCGTGCGGGCTTTTTCATGCCCGGAGAAATCATGGCCAAGACCATCGAGACGCCCGCAACCGAAGAACAAGCCACTACCGTGCCGGCGTCTTTGACGTTCCGCGATCTGGTCTACACGTCGCGCACGTTGGTTGTGCCTGGTACCGATCGTACTTACCCGGTTGCCAAGCATCTGGTGGTGGTGCCGGAGTCCGATAAAGAGGCTGTGGCCTTCCTGAAGGCTAATAGCGAATACGCCGCCCAGGAGGGCTAAGCCAGATGATCGGAATGGATCGCCACACCGGGCAACCCATATCCGGCATCGAGCATTTGCGACAGTCCATCGCGGACATCTTAAGTACGCCCCTGGGCAGTCGCCGGCACCGGCCGGAGTACGGCAGCAAGCTACGCCTGTTTGTTGACTTGCCAATCAATGCCGGCTGGAAAAGTGCGGTTCAGGCCGAAGCGGCCCATGCCCTCGGCCGTAATGAGCCGCGCCTAAAGCTTGAGCGCGTGACGGCGCTGTCGCTGCTGGACGGGAAAATCAATATGAGCGTTGCCGGCAATTACCTGGGCGACAGCTTTGTCTTGGAGGTAAGCGTATGAGCATCGTGGACTTGTCGGCCTTGCCGGCGCCGGAGGTGCTTGAGCCGCTGGACTTCGAAGAGGTCTACGACGAAGGGCTGTCGGCGTTTCGCGCCTATATGGGCGACAACTGGAATGCCGCGCTCGAAAGTGATCCGGTTTCCAAATTGCTGGAGGTCGGGGCTTATAACAAGGTTGGTAACCGTGCCCGGGTTAACGATGCATGCAAGGCGCTGCTGTTGGCTCACGCCATCAAGGGTGACCTTGATCAGTTGGGCGCAAACGTCAACCTGCCACGCCTGGTTATTCAGGCCGAGAATCTGCTGGCGGTTCCACCGATGGCCGAAGTCCTTGAGGATGATGATCCTTATCGCGAGCGCATCCAGTTGGCCTATGAGGGCTTGACCACGGCCGGTCCGCGTAACAGCTACATCCTGCACGCACGTAACGCATCCGGCCTCGTGCGGGATGCCACGGCGGAAAGTCCGTCGCCGGCAAGCGTGACCGTAACGGTGCTGAGTACCGAGGGGGATGGTACGCCCACGCCGGAACTGTTGGCCACGGTGGCTACAGCTTTGAATGATGAGGACGTGCGGCCATTGGGTGACCGGGTAAAAGTCCAGGGTGCCCAAATTCTGAAGTACCGAATTGACGCCATCCTGCACATGAACAGCGCCGGACCAGAAGGTGACGCCGCCTTGGCCGAAGCCAAAGCCCGCCTTTCGAAATGGATCAACCCCCGTAAGCGCCTCGGCATTGAGGTGGCGCGCTCTGCTGTGGACGCCCAGGTGCATGTTGCCGGCGTTTCTCGTGTTGAGCTGGTCGGGTGGGTAGACCTGTCACCTACAAAGGCCCAGGCCGCGTACTGCACCGGTTACGACGTGAGGTTGGCGGATGAAAAGCCTGCTGCCCAGTAATAGCACCCAGCTAGAGCGGGCCATTGAGGCGGCGTTCTACGAAAAAACCATTGTTCCGTTGCGCACGCTCTACAACGCCGATACGTGTCCGGCCCATTTGCTGCTGCATCTGGCGTGGGCTTGGTCGGTCGACCGCTGGGATTACCGGTGGAGCGAGGCGACCAAGCGGGCCGCCATCAGGGCCTCGTACTACATCCACAAGCACAAAGGCACGATTGGCGCGTTGCGCCGCGTGGTCGAGCCGCTGGGCTACCTGATCGAAGTCATGGAGTGGTGGCAGACGGTGCCGGAGGGCGTGCCGGGAACTTTCGCGCTGAAGGTCGGCGTGCTGGACACCGGCATTACCGAAGAAATGTACGAAGAGCTGACCCGGCTCATTGATGACGCCAAACCTGTCAGTCGGCATATGACCGGTCTGGCGATCAGCCTGGAATCCACCGGCTACATCGGCATTGGCGCCTGTGTAAGCGAGGGTGAAGTGATCGACGTTTACCCTCCAACCCCCCGCGATATCGAGGTGACCGGCTCTTATGGCCTGGTCATGTGTATTGATGAAGTTGACACCCTGGACGTGTATCCATGATTGATCAGAACAGTCAGTTCTTCGCCATCCTCACTGCTGTGGGTGAGGCGAAACAGGCAAACGCAACGGCGCTCGGCGTTTCTTGGACATTTACTCAGATGGGAGTAGGTGACGCCAATAACACGGACCCTATCCCGAGCCGAACCCAAACTAAGCTGATCAACGAGTGGCGCCGGGCGCCAGTCAATCAGGTTCGACCGGATCCGGTTAACCCGAACATCATCATCACAGAGCAGGTAATACCTGCCGACGTGGGGGGTAAGTGGATCCGTGAACTTGCTCTGTATGACGCTGATGGCGACATGGTTGCTGTGGCCAACTGTGCGCCCAGCTTCAAGCCTTTGTTGGTCCAGGGTACCGGCAAGACCCAAGTTATTCGTATGAACTTCATCGTTACAAGCACCGCGAATATTGTTCTGAAGATTGATCCGGCGGTAGTTTTGGCGACCCGTGAATACGTGGACACGCAGATTATTGAAGCGTTGGCGAAGTTGGACTTCAAGCACTCGGTGTTGGTGGCTACTACGGCCAACATTGCTCTGAACGGCTTGCAGACCATCGACGGTGTGCTGTTGCCAGCGGATGCACGCGTGCTTGTGAAGAACCAAACAGCAGCCAAGGAAAACGGCTTGTATGTGGTTTCCTCGTCAGGCGTGTGGAAGCGAACCCAGGACGCTGACAGTAGCGTCGAGGTGACGCCGGGCCTATTCGTTAGTGTCGAAACGGGTGCCGCCAACGGCGACAGCGTTTGGCAATTGGTGACTGACGCGCCGATTGTGCTGGGCACTACTGCGCTAGTCTTTGAGATGGCGGCGGGGCGCACAGGCATTGCTGCTGGCACCTATAGAAATGTCACCGTAGACAAGTGCGGGAGGGTGATCGCGGGGACCAACCCTACGACGCTGGCCAGTAGTGGGATCACTGACGCATTGCCGCTGACTGGTGGCACGCTCACAGGTTCTTTAAATCTGACTGACGCAAAAAGCGTCTATATCCGCCCTGTTCAGTCGCCTTCCTGGGCCGCCGGACTCATCGCAGGGCAATTTGATGGAGAAAAGGCAGGTATTGGCTATCTCGGAAGTAACGACAATGTAAATGTCGTTTTCATGGGGTTAGGTGCAACGCCCTGGGTCAATGGTTACGGTATCCGAGTATCGACCGGTGGCGTTGAAATTGCGGGTCCTATCAGTGGTGATGGGTCCGGCCTGACTGGCCTCAAGTTTTCTGCCCTAACAGGGCTACCCAATTCACTATCTGCCTACGGTGTCCCATTTGCGAGTCAGGTCGAGGCTGAAACCGGAGCCGACACCAACAAGCCAATGAACGCATTGCGCACTTTTCAGGCTATCGCGGCCAAAGTGATCCAGGCCACCGAGAGCAAGCTCGGTACTGCACAGATTGCCTCTAAAGTTCTGGTCGACGCTGGTGACGATGACAGCACCATCGTGACGCCGAAAAAACAACGCTGGGGCTTTCGAATTCTGATCGGTCGGGCGGGCTATATCGTGTTCCCAACGTGGTTGAAAGGTTGGATTGTTCAATGGAACGTTGGGGTTTCGCTAACAGGTTCAGCAATTAATACCTCCTATTTCCCCATCCCTTTCCCGACCGATGTCGGTGCGGTGGTAGTCGGGGCATATAACAACAGCGGGTCAGGTTCCTACACCGTGTGCCTGAGCGATGGCACGGGTGGTTCCAAAGGCGCTGTTTTTGCCGACCGTTTTACAACTTATAACAATGGTGTCACTGGCTCGGCGGGTATGAGCTATATCGCCGTCGGTACTTGAGGGCCGTTCTATGTACTACGCAACGTTTCATTCAGACGGAACGCTTTACCAGCGTTTGATCAAGGGAACCCATGCAATCCCGGAAGGGGCTGTGGGGGTCGATGCTGTCCTTTGGTCGAGACTTATCAACGAGGTCGACGGTATTTGGACGCTCCGCGCAGAGGGCGAGATCGTGAAACTACCGCTGCCTCCTGTTCTCCTGACTCTGCAGGACGTTGAGCGTCTGCGTATTACGGCCTATGCCGACCCCTTGAAAGGTTCGGACCGTTACTTCGCGGAGGCTAATCGCATGCAGGCTATGGG
Organism: Pseudomonas sp. D3; assembly: GCF_029320995.1. NCBI lineage: Bacteria > Pseudomonadati > Pseudomonadota > Gammaproteobacteria > Pseudomonadales > Pseudomonadaceae > Pseudomonas > Pseudomonas sp. D3. The sequence continues at coordinate 4,482,112 of NZ_CP119772.1, read as the reverse complement.
CGAATCTGGCTGGGAAGTTGTACGGGATGCAGGTATCGCGCGCTACAAGGAAATTCAGTCGCTGTACCCCTGGCCAGAAGAAGTCACGCAATAAAAAAGAGGGCGGTCAGCAGATGTTGCCTGCAAGTCAGCCAAGGCCCTCCCACTCCCGTGAGCGAGCAGGCCAATTCAAGGTCAACCCCTGGAAGTCTATTTAAGCGCCGCCGGCATTCCAGCCTAGGCGTCGTGCTTTACACGCAACACGAACAACCACGGCCTCGCTTATGCGGGGCTTTTTCGTTTCTGGAGATTGAGCCTTATGAGTTTCTTTCACGGCATCACCACCTCGCTGATCGACACCGGCGCGCGCACCATCACGCTCCCGTCGTCCTCGATCATCGGCCTATGCGACACCTTCACCCCGGGCATTCTTGGCGGCGGTAATGCCAAGGCCGGCGAGCTGAAGCTGATCACGTCCGAGCGTGAAGCCATTGCAGCGTTCGGAGCGGACTCGGCGATTACCCGCGCTTGCCAGGCGATCTATGTACGGGCGAAGGCTGTAATCGTCGCCATTGGCGTTCCTAAGCTCGCTGACGCCGCGCTTCAAACGTCCGCCATTATTGGTGGTGTTCTGGCGGATGGGCAGCGCACCGGCCTTCAGGCGCTGCTGGACGGCAAGAGCCGACACAACGCCCAGCCCAAGCTGTTGATCGCTCCGGGGCACTCGGCCACGCAGGCGGTGGCCACCGCTATGGATGCGCTGGCCGGCAAGCTGCGCGCGCTTGCAATCATTGATGGCCCGAACACCACCGATGAGGCCGCTATGGCCTACGCGTTGAACTTCGGCAGTAAGCGGATCTATCTGGTGGATCCGGGCGTGCAGTTCTGGAGCACCGTCGACAGCGCGACCGTGGATGCCCCGGCCTCGGCCTGGGTGGCGGGTCTGTTTGCCTGGACTGATGCCGAGTACGGCTACTGGGCGTCGCCATCGAACAAAGAGTTCGTAGGCATCACCGGTACCACCCGGCCGGTGGAGTACTTGGATGGCGACGCAACGTGCCGGGCAAACCTGCTCAATAACGCGAACATCACCACGATCATCCGTGACGGCGGCTACCGCCTGTGGGGTAACCGCACTTGTTCGGCTGATGCCAAGTGGTCGTTCGTCACCCGCGTGCGTACCTGCGACATCCTCATGGATGCGATCCAGGCGGGGCACAAATGGGCCGTTGACCGCTCGATCACGAAAACCTACGTCTCGGACGTTACCGCCGGGCTTCAGTCCTTCATGCGCGACCAGAAGAACTCTGGCGCGGTGATCAACTTCGAGGTCTACGCCGACACCGAGCTGAACACGGCCTCCCAGTTGGAGCAGGGCAAAGTCTTCTGGCGCATTCGCTTTACCGACGTGCCGCCGGCTGAGAACCCGAATTTCCTGATCGAGGTCACCAACGAGTGGCTGACCGAAGTACTTGAAGCAGCCTAAGGGGGCCGAGCAATGATTCCTGAAATGTTGACCAACTGCGTCATGTTCGTTGATGGCGTGAGCTTTTCCGGTGACGTGCCGTCCATGACGCTGCCCAAGCTGTCGATCAAATCCGAGGAATACCGGGGCGGCGGTATGAGCGGCCCTGTCGACCTGCCTACCGGCTTGGAAAAGCTGGAGGCAGCATTCACCACCAACGGCGTGCGTCGTGAGGCGTTGAAGTTCTTCGGCCTGGCGGATCAGACGGCGTGCAACGCTGTTTTCCGTGGATCGTTCAAGGGCCAGAAAGGCACCGTCAAGGCGGTAACTGTGACGCTGCGCGGGTCGCTCAAAGAAGTGGACATGGGCGATTGGAAGCCAGGCGACAAGGCCGAAATCAAGCACGCCATGGCCGTTACCTACTACAAGCTCGAAATCGACGGGCGTGTGATGTTCGAAATCGACTTTGCCAACATGGTGCAGGTGATCAACGGTGTTGATCAGTTGGCCGCTGAGCGTTCGGCCCTGGGCCTTTAAGGATTGATGACATGACCAACGTATCTCTCGCTGCACCGCTCCCGTCCTGGCTGATCCTGAGTGACGATGGCGTTACCGTAACGCTCAAGCACAAGGCCAATCTCAATGGCGTTTTGACCGACAAACTGATGATGCGCGCACCCAGCGTAAAAGACGTTATGGCCGCCAAAATCGCCGGCAATGGTGACCATGAAAAGGTGGAGTTGAACCTGTTTTGCAGTCTGCTCACGGCTACCGAGGCAGAGCTCACCAGCCTCAAATACAAGGACTACATGCGCCTTCAGGCGGGCTATTTTCGCCTGGTTGAAGAAGACGACGTGTAACGAGGGCACGCTTAAGGTGCTGGCCAAGCGATTGGCAAAAGAGACGGGTTTCTCGGCTGCCGAGATCCTGGCCATGCCCTTTAACGTGATGGTGTGGTGGCTCACGGATTGAGCCGCTGTTGATCTTCCCGACGTATAGGGCGCGCACATGGCAAACAAACTTGCTCTCGGCCTGGTCATTGGCGGGGCTGTCAGCTCGACGGTAGGGGCGGCGTTCAAGGACGTCAGCAACAAAATCAAGAAGCTGGAGGAACAAGGTTCCCGGGCGCGGGTGCTGGAAAAAACCATTGGCGAAACCATGCGCCTTCGCGATGAATGGCGCAAAGCGCACATGGCCGGCGACAAGGGCGCCGAAGCGCTACGGCGAAAGCTGGAGAACAATCTGGATGGCCTGCGTAAGCAGGGCGTGGAAGTGCGCAACCTGACCAAGGCTTACGCGGCCATGGGGCTGGTGGCAACTAAGGCTGAGCTTAAAGCCAAGGGCCATAAGCAGCTCGATGCTGGTAAGCAGCAGATGAAAAGCAGCATTGGCCAGGCGGCGGCCGCCACAGCAGCAATGGCCATTCCGACGAAAGTGAGCGCGGACTTTGGCGCGATTATTCGTGACATTGCGATCAAGGCGAACATTGCCAACAAGCCCGAAGAAGCGCAGATGTCGAAAACGATCATCGGCACTTCGCGTGATACCGGCATGGCGCGCAATCAGGTGGCCGAGGTGGTCAACGCCCTGGTGGGTGCCGGCATGGAGCTGGATAAGGCTCTGTCATACGCGCCGGTGGCGGCCAAGTTTGCAATTGGCCAGGGTTCGGACGGCGGCGAAACGGCCCGTATGATCAACGCCCTGGGGCAGAACGCCAAAATCTCTGACCCGGACGTGATGCAAAAGGCGCTGGAGGCCATCGCCTATCAGGGCCAAGCAGGCAGTTTTGAAGCGGCCGACATGGCGCGTTGGTTCCCTGAGTTGTTGGCGGGTATGGGCAAGATCGGCATTACCGGCATGGATGCCGTGACGCAACTGGGCTCAATGCTTCAGGTGCAAATGAAGACCGCCGGCGGTGCTGATGAGGCGGCCAACAACCTCAAGAACTGGATGGAGAAAATCGGTTCTGGCGATACGGTCAAGGCCTACAAGGATGCCGGGATTGACTACCAAGGGTCGATGAATACCGGCCTGCAGAATGGTAAATCCACCCTTGAATCCAGCTTTGAGCTGGCACAGAAGTACATTGCGGCAACGGATCCGAAGAAGGCCGCCGCCATGGCGGCCGCTACGGCGAAGATCAGTAAGGAGACTGACCCCGAGAAAGCCAAGGCCATGATTGCGTCCCTGGAGCAGGCTTTGCGGACCGGGGATCTGTTCGCGGACATGCAGGTTAAGGGCGCTTTGACGGCCTATATGCAGAACAAAGAACTGTATGCCCAGCTCAAGAAAGACTCGGCCAGTGCCACCGGGATCCTTGATAAGAACCTTGAGGAGCGCCGGCAGGCGTCAGCGCAGAAATGGTCGGAAATGGCCCAGGGCATGGACGAAGCCATGCGCGCCATTGGTGACGCATTCCGACCGGTCACTGACAAAGTGGCGGATGGGTTGGCCTATGTCACCCAGGGGATGGCCAAGCTGTCGGACGAGTCGCCCCGGGTTGTGACGGGGATTGGTGCCGCCGTGGCGGCTGTGATCGCGTTCCAGACCGCTATGAGCGGATTCAAGATCGCCAAGGGGCTGCTCAACATTGGGCGCGGCTCGCTGATGGGCAATCCGAACATCCCGCAAAAAGTCATTGTCACCAACATGCCCACGGGCGGATCTGGTGGCATGGATTTGGGCGGCGTCGATGACGCTGGCGGCAAGGATGGAAAAGGTAAGGGCAAGGGCGGTGGCCGTGGTGGCCGAAGCCCCGGGCGTGGCATTGGGGCAGGCATGAAGGGGCCGGCAGTATTGGCCGTGATAGAAGCCGGTTTTAAGGTCAAAGAAACTTACGACAACGCTGAAACCCAGGACGAAAAAGCCGAAGGCTATGGCGCGGCGGCTGGCGGACTGGCTGGCACGCTCGCGGGTGCGGCGGCTGGTGCTGCCATCGGTTCGGCGGTGCCGGTAATTGGCACCATCCTGGGCGGCCTGATTGGTGGCTATCTGGGGAGCTTGGGTGGTGATGCCCTGGGCGGTGCCATCGGCAAGTCGATGTTTGGCTCTGACGAAAGCAAGAAGGTCATGCCCGTGGCCGGTCCGTTGATGATGAAGGATGCCGGCAAGGACATTCCCCCAGTGCTGGGGGATATCGCCAAGTCGCTTGCGCCTTCGCGCACCGGGCCGCTGATGTTGACCAATCCAGGCCAGGGCGCTTTGCCGGCAACGCCTGGCACTGTTAACCCGGGTGATGTTGCGCGGTCCATGATGATGCCACAAGCCAATGCCGACGCGGTTGCGGCGCCACTTGCGGCGGCCGTGGTTGCGAAGGTGCAACCGGCGAAGTTCGAGACCAAGGTGGATATTCACGCGCCTATCACGCTGACGGTGCAGGGCGATGTGAAGGATCCAAACGAGATCATTGCCCAGTTGCGTCCTCTGATGGAGCAGCAGCAACGGGAAATCGCCCAGCAGCTCGAAAACCGCAAGCTCTACGACGCGCCGCATGTCTAAGGGGGAAATATGGAATCACTGGCACAGCTACAGTCCGGCCTGAAGTATCTGGCCTCGGCCGGTGAAGCGGGCCGGCGCAGTATCGATGGCATGATGGGACCGGTAAATGGTGCCATCAGCGAAATCACCGGCGCTGCCAATGAACTGGAGGATCTGCCGTTTATTGGTCCTGCGGTGGGGGCGAAGCTACAGCGAGTCATGCGCGGGATTTCTACGGCCCAGGCCAAGGTTGGAAAGGTTATCGCAACCTACAATCGTGCTTCCCGCGCCTTGTCGCAGATTGATGAGCGCATGGGCACGCTAAAAGAGCAGGCAGGGAGGGCAGCAACCGCTGTCAACAAGATCGCCGGAATGATTGACCCGTCACTGGCCAACATCATTCCCACCGGTGCATTCGCCACGGATGCAACTCCGGCGAAAGAGGCGGTGAAGCCTTTCCCCCATCTGCTGATCATTCAGCCGCTGGACCCGAAGGCGCAGCCGTATTACTTCAACCTTGATACGGCGGCCTTTGATTCGCTGCGCCGCTCGACGGCATACCGCTGGGCCTCACAAGAGCGCCTGACGCGCCGGTCGGCCCAGCAGGCCGTGGGTATGGGTGACGAGAAAATCACGCTCAAGGGCGATATTTTCCCGGGCTACCGTGGCGGGCTGGAACAGCTCAACACGCTGCGCTCGATAGGCTCCCAGCTCAAGCCGGTGACCCTGACCACGGGGTATGGCTTTGTGCTGGGCACCTGGTGCCTAACGAACATTGACGAAGACCAAAGCGCGCTGATGCAGGGTGGTATCCCTCGCAAACAGGCCTTTACCTTGGAGTTTGTGCGTTATGGCGACGACATGCAGAACATCTGACGGGGATCTGCTCGATACCATTTGCCATAACTTCTATGGCCATCTGGTGGGCAGTGTTGAGGCTGTGCTGGCGGCCAATCAGGGCCTGGCGGATGAGGATCAGCCTTACCGTGCCGGCGTGCAGATTGTCTTGCCGGATCTGCCAGGCCCTGTGGATGAACAGGTGGCCCTGTGGGATTGATTCAGTTCTATCGGCTGCGCCCTTGTTCCGTTATGCGGAACGCCCCTTTTCCCTAAAGCCCGCCCAGTGCGGGTTTTTTTATTGGCCAATGCCCTATGACTCCCCAATTTAGAATCGTCGCGAACGGTTCCGACATCACGTCGCTGATTAACGATCGGCTTTTGCTGTTGCGCACCACCGACAAGCCCGGCATGGAGTCGGACGAGTTTGAGTTGCGCATTGATGACCGCGACGGCCTGGTAACGCTGCCCAAGCGTGGCGCCGGGATTGAGGTCTACCTGGGCTATGCCGAAACCTCGCTGGTGCGCCTGGGTCGCTATGTGGTCGACGAGATCGAGGTATCCGGTCCACCGGACACCATCGTTATTCGGGGCAAGGCCAGCGATATGCGCGGCACCGGTAAATCGATCCGCAGCGGCAGCTGGGAAGACGTGCCGCTGTCGAAAATCGTTTCCGATATCGCGGCGCGCAATGGCTGGATGCCGGCCTGCACTATCGCCACGAAGGTCGCCCGGGCTGACCAGCTCCACGAATCTGACTTCAGCTTTGTCACGCGGCTGGCCAAGCAATATGACTGCACCGCCAAGGTGGGCGACGGCAAGTTGATGGTTATGCAGCGCCAAGCGGGCCTGAGTGCCAGCGGCAAGGCTATTGGCGCGATAACCCTAACGCGCAGCGACGTAAGCCGCTGGCAGTTTCGCTTAGGCGACCGCAACGCGCACAAGACCGTGGCGGCAAAGCATCAAGACAAGAAGACGGGCAAGTTGTCAGTGGTCTCCCTGGAGAATGACGACGTGCCTGACGGCCTGCCGGCAGTACACACCGACCGACATATTCACCCGAACAAGACTGCTGCCGAATCCGCAGCTAAGGCGCGCTTGGCTGCGTTCAACCGCTCGACGGCTGGCGTGCGTCTGGAAATGGACGGGCGCACGGACCTATTCGCGGAGCGCTCAATTAATGCCCAGGGCTTCAAGGTGGGGCTCGATGGCGAGTACTTGGTGGATTCGGTGGAACAGACATTCACTCAAGCGGGCTGGTCCACCACCGTTGAGTGCAACGGCGGCAAAAAGGGCAAGGCCAAAGCCAAAGGCAAGAAAACGAAGAAAGCCGCTAAGCCCGTCAAAGTCGTCAGCCTGGCGTAGCGGTCGCGCACCACAACCCCCGCCAAGTGCGGGCTACTCATGTTAGGAGCTTGTATGCCCATCACTCAGCAGCAGTTGCTGCAGATCCTCCCGAACGCCGGCCGCCAAGCCGGCGTTTTCGTTCCTGCTCTGAACACGGCCATGAACCGTTACGGTATTGTCGGCACGCTGCGCGCCGCGGCATTCATCGCCCAGGTCGGGCACGAGTCGGGCCAGTTCCGCTGGCTGAAAGAGCTGTGGGGGCCGACCACGCAACAGGCTGGCTATGAAGGTCGCGCAGACCTTGGCAATACCGTCGCGGGCGACGGCTCCAAGTACCGTGGCCGTGGCCTGATCCAGATCACCGGCCGGGCCAACTACGCTGCGTGCGGTGAAGCCTTGGGCCTAGACCTGCTCAGTAAGCCAGAGCTGCTCGAGCTGCCACAGCACGCCGCGATGTCGGCGGCTTGGTTCTGGTCTATGAAAGGCCTGAACACGCTGGCGGACCAGGGCGACTTCGTGAAGATCACCCGCCGCATCAACGGTGGGATCAACGGCCTGGACGATCGCCTGCAGTTGTGGGGCAAGGCGAAAAAGGTGCTGGCATGACGCCCGGGCAGATTCTGGGCGCGATGCTGCTGACGATGGTCATCAGCGCCGCCGGCACCTGGCAGGTGCAGGACTGGCGCTATGGCGGAAGGTTGGCGGATCAAGCTGGCCAATTCCAGGCGGATCTCGGCCTGGTCAGTGCTGCAGCAGCCAAACAGGCGAGCGACGAGGCCGACAAGCGCCTGGCCCTGGAGCAGCAGCTCGCCGGCCAGGACCAACAACACACCAGGGAATTATCCGATGCTCAACGCAACCAGGCTGTTCTGCGCGATCGCCTTGCCACTTCTGATGTCAGGCTGTCAGTCCTTCTCGACGCCGCCGATTCAGCCAGTGGCTGCAACGTGCCTGCCGCCCCCGGCGCCGTCGGCGTGGTTCATGGAGCCGCGCGAGCCCAACTTGACCCAGCGCATGCTCAACGAATTCTCGGAATCACCGGTGACGGAGACCAAGGACTGATTGCGCTGCGGGCGTGCCAGGCTTATGTCAAGACGATCAATCGCTGACCTACATTCGTGGTCGAGAAAATTAACATGACCTCAATTGGGAAAACGGAGCAGGGCGCTGCTGACTTGGCGCCGGCAGCGGATCTGGAGCGAGATGACGCATGAGAATGCTGTATCAGCTTGCGAGTAATGCGCTTTTGATCAGCGGCAGACTTCCGAGATTGTCCCGCTTGCTGTTGTTTCGGTCTGTCGAAAGGTAATGATCTTCGACTACGTGAACGTCGGCGCCTTTTTTGAAGGTCTCCTGGACCTGGTCCCAGACTCGCGTGATGAACGACGCACGGCCTAATCGAATAAGAGACGCAACGAAGGCGCGCTGGACGAGTCGTTCAGTCCCGACCGTTTTCTCGAGCTCTTCACGTACTGCGAGCCATTCGATGTGCTGGCCGTCAGAACTGTACTTTACTTTCGTTATGCAAAAATCTGCCATGGTCATCTCCTGCCTAGGTGTCGCCTCAGAATTGAGGTGATGACTAAATAGTGGCCACGGGCGTGCATTTCAAGCTGAAGCCTCTTTCAAACACGTAAGCACATATTTCAGCCCCGCCGCCAAGGGTTTTGCTGTCTAAAACTGCCTCGACCTATGCCGGTTTCATTGGGCTAAACAGGCGCTATCTCGTCTACCAGTTTTAGACGGATGATCGTCGTAAGCCGCGCAGTCAGCGGCGTGCGACCTTCTCCAGCCCATACTGCTGCAGTATGGGCGTGTCGAGGTTCCTGTGCAGGTGCTATGCCGCGCGTCGGAGGTTGCGGTGCCGCCCTGGGCCGCTGCTGGCTTGCGCAAGGCCGATAGCTTGGAAGTTAAGGTGCTTGCTTTGTTGGCAGAGCGACGGCAGCGTATTGGCTATGAGCGGCAATTGGTTGCAGCGGTCAATGCGTGTCAGTAGAGGTGAGATTACTCTCCATCAGCAACCGCTCCACTTGATCTGGCGGGCACGCTGATTGTTGCGTGTTAATCGTGCGGATACGGGTTTAGCATCCACTTATCTATTTCTGATTGCCGCCAAGCCACTGAGTTTGGCCCGAGTCTAATTTGCCCTGGGAAGGTTCCTTCTCTGATCCTTCGATATATCGTATTGCGACCCAAACCAGTGACGTGTAGCGCCTCGGCGAGACGAAGGAATCGATCAATGGTGTGTGTCATGGTCATGTTTTGTCTCCACCGAGGTAGACGACAGTAGTCGGTAATAAACGATCTTTATTTTTTCGCAGGCATACACTTGCGATCATTCTTTGCCGCAGGCTTACCCCGAATGCTTTCCAGCACTCTATAGAATTCGTCTGAGGTTTGCTGCCTATGGGCGGATACGCTTTCGTTCAAACCGGTCGTAATTGGGCCCCGTTTTTTGCGCTTTGATTGCTGATTGTCGATTGGAGGCGGCGGGGATTCTGTATTTGTTCTCTTGTGGACCGAATACGCTGCGATGTGCGTATCTGCCCATTGGTCGAGCTCTATGCGATCGAAGCCAACGCCCTGCTTACCTATCGGAAATTCATGTACATAGGGTCGCACGGTCTTGTTAAAGACGTCCCGGCACATTCCCAGATAACCAGGTGCTTGATGAGCTCTGAGAAATCGTGGCTGGATTGTAAGTTTGCTCATTCGCTCCGTATCCAAAGGTGAGGCGCGACCTCGTCGATGTGCGCAGCGAGCGCCATGTCGGCTATTTGGAAAGAGGTCGCGCCAGAGTTAAATCCTAGCATCGCCTTGGTGGACGAGATGGCCAGCCGATCAACGGCCGATACTTTTCAAGGTTGGCGGCACCCGCCGCTTCCTTCCAGGCCTTTTAGGCTTGGTCTGGATATTGCCATCCCTGCAATCGACTAGGAACTGCATGACATCGGATTTAAGCCAGCAAATTCTATTCCCCATTTTGAAGTTCTTAGGAATCCAGGCAGCTCCTCCCTGAAGCCCCGATCGGATTGAGGATTCACTTCGGCCAAGCATTTTCGCTATATCTGGTACGTAGAGAATTTCGCTTTGATCATTCATACAGCCTCCTGAATTTTCTATCTGTTAACGTTCGCCCGTAGTCGTGCAAGACCCTGCTTGATATGCCCTGCGTTCTCTCCGATTGCCTCAATGGCGCCGCGCACGTTCTGGCCGGCATCCGTATGGCCTTGGCTTTCGACGAGCAGCGTCAACTCCATCAGCGCAGCCTCAAGGGCAAGCTGGTTCTCGTAGATTCGTTCCAAGGTATCGGTGAGGGAGTAGGGCGCGGTCATGCTTGTGGCTCCAAGGGAAGGGAGCCAGAAGCGTAGCAGGGAGGGCAGAAACAAGAAGCCCGGCGCAGGGCCGGGCTGATCATTATGGCAGAAAAGATTAGTGCGGCAGCGCCTTTAAAAGCGGTGCGAGGTATTGCTGAACGATCCACCAACCGCCGCCGATGACAGGGAGCAGTGTTAGAAGAGCGTACAGCGACAGTTGGCCCTTGGTGATCATGTGCTTATCAATGTGATCAAGTTTGGTTCCGGCACTCGACGACGCGATTTTTAATGAGACTACATCAGCCGCCATAGCCCTCACGTCCGACCGAAGATCAGATATGTCTCGGCGCATGTACTCTACATGGCTTTCGAGTTTTGCTACGCGAGCTTCCATTTGGTCGCCTCCGGGTGGATTTCCACTTCCAGTATTGCCGGGGCCGCCACTTTTGTCACCTATGGAGGGAAACTGCCGGATATTGGTTGTCATTTAGCAGTTTCCTTATTTGGGCCGAAGTAGTGCTCCCATACTCTGCCCGCCTCCAGAAACCGAGTATTTGCGCAATTATTGCAGCTCATGAAGAAAAACCAGCTCGCCGTATTTGGGCTCCGGACGTTCGATGAGGTTGTGATCGTGGGGCCTGCATCATCCTGCGCGTAGTACCAATCTTTGGCGCCGCAAGCCTCGCACGGGCTATCCGATCCCTTGGCAGCAATGAAATCAAGCAATTGCTCAACCGTGAGTGAAAGCGTCTGCTCTCCAAGCGTTTTTCGCTGGATGATTGTGTTATCGGCTTCAGTCATTATCGTCCCCGCTCAAATTCAAGTTACAGCATTCCGCCGCGCCGCACGATGCGCCTACTCGGGCTTGCTTCGATTTATCTGCCCCGCCTTCACCTCATCCGCATACCCCACCAGCCTGTCTGCTTCCTCATAGAGCGTGCCCACCAACCCCATTAGGGCTATGGCATCGGCATCGCTGAGTTTTTCCGCCAGCTTTCCCAGGTCGATACAGGACTGCTCAAGGTTGAAGGCGATGGCCTTGAGGTCGCGGCGCAGTTGCTGGTTTGGCTTGGTGAGTGCCATTAGGCTTCCTTAAAGTCACATTGCTACTTTGCGAGTATGAGCAGACACCTAGGATGAACTCAAGAGTGCAGATACTCAAAAAATTGTCGCCATCCCCAAAGACGGCGATAACGGACAGATAGGCCTGCCATCAAACCAGGCAGGCCACACATCACTGTGGCTTGAGGTCGATGAGGTAGCTCGCAATGTCTTCAGCGCGCTGGGCAAAGCCCTCGATATCTTCGGCGAACGCTTTGACGTCTCCGGGCCGGTAGTCGCTCAGGCCTAGAGCGATAGCCTGTCGAAAGTCATCAGAGCTGATGTGTACGCCTTGTTCATCAAACGAAGCCTTGAGTGCCCTGTGGAATCGCTTGTCATCTTGGGGGTGCCCGGTGTGCCATGTTTCGGGCGCAAGCCATGGTTTTAATGAGCTCGTTAGTTTTTGAATGTCCATCTAGTCTCCTTAATTTGAGGCTCGTAATGGCCTGCCGCCATACGGTGTCTTTTTAGGAAAATCATAGCAAGGACGAGATGGTTCAAAGTTTTCACTGGTCGGCGCAAAACCTCCCCTGGAGTCAGCGTTGTTCCGTTTGTATAAGCACAAAAAAACGCATTTTTTGCAGACGCTTTAAGTGGTTTTACTCTTTAAAAAACAATAGGTTATGTGGACTCAGCCCCCAGCATGGGGTGCTAGGGGTCGAGTGTTCGAATCACTCCGTCCCGACCATTATTCCTGAGTAAAATCAGACACTTAAGCCGATCAGATAGATCGGCTTTTTTGCGTCTGCGCAAAACCCGCGCAAAACTACCCAGTTATTTCACTGATATTCAGGTCCGGAATTGCCTCGGCCCAGATGATTTCATCGTGGTCTCGCTGATAGTTTTTTGTCATGCCTCACTCGCGTGCCCCGCGATTTTCTGCCCATCCTTTCCGGCTTTCTTGTACAGGTGCAGCGACAGCGCTCGCACCTCATGGAAGCCCGGCATCTTTTCTTCCTTCCCGCGTAGCAGTTCGCCGCCTCCCTGGCTTCAGCGCCCAAAGATCGTACTCGGCAACATTCTTCACCGCTGTCCTGTCGAGTGCTGGCAAAAGGTCCATGTTAAAGCGCCGTTGCAACTCGGTATTGCCTCCTTTACGTGCGACGTCATCCAACAGCCAGGCCTTGACCCGATCCTGGACGATCAGTGTTTGCAGCTTCGTCGAATTTTCCTGTTCGGCTTTTGCGTTCGTCGCGGCATCAGCCTGTGCCTTGGCGGTTTTCTTGTGTTCGTTGGGATTGATCGGCTCATCAATGAGCGCCCGGGCCTGGTAGCGCGATTTGCGGATGTCCGTCAGGGATTTGCGCGGCCATGCAACAGCGGTTTTCGGTTCAGAGACACACGTCGCGCTCCTTCACGGTTGTGGAGAGCCAACTGCCGACAGGCTAACCTGCTGCTCCTACAAGAACATAAACTCCAGAGAGCCTGCCCCCATGGATCGTTTACTCAGTGTCGAAGCCTTTGTCCGTGTTGCCGAGACCGGAAACTTCGCCAAGGCGGCTCAGCAATTGGGCGTCACCCGCTCGGTAATCACTCACCGCATTCAACAACTGGAACAGTTCATCAACGCGCCGCTATTCCACCGCAGCACTCGTCATGTGCGGCTGTCCGAGGTGGGAGAGACGTACTACAAGGAGTGCGCAGACATGGTCGCGAGTTTCAACTCGCTGACTGAGCATATGCGCGAGTTGCGCGCCAAACCCACCGGCAAATTGCGCGTGCAGATGCTGCCGGGTTTTGCCATTGGCCACTTCGGCAGGATGCTGGCTGAGTTCACGCGGCTTTATCCGGACATTGAGGTCGACGTCATCGTCAATGATCGGGTGGTGGACCCTATCGAAGAAGGCTTTGATGTGGCGTTCCAGATGTTCCCGCCACTGGCCGAAACCCTGATCGAGCGCCGGTTGTTCAGTGTGCGCCGGTTGTTCTGCATGTCGCCCGATTATGCCGCCGAGTTCGGCATGCCCACGCACCCGCAGGAACTGTTGCAACACAAGATTGCGTTGTACGAAGGCTATCCCTCACGCAACCGTTGGATCTTCACTGGGGCAGACGAACAGGTCGAGTTGAGCCTGCCAGGGCATGTACGATCAAACTCGGTGCATTTACTGCGCGACTACGCGTCGACCGGGGTCTGCATTGTCTGCCTGCCGACCCTGGTCGCCAGTGATGATCTGCTCAGCGGCCGGCTGATTCCTGTCCTGCCTGAGTATGCGCTGTCCTCCTTCAGCTTTTCTGCGGTGTACCCCGCAACCCAGCGGCGGGCCTTGAAAGTACGCACCCTGATTGATTTTCTTGTGGAAAGTTTTGGCGATGAGCCATGTTGGGATAAGCCCTTGCTGGAGCGCGGCTGGATCCGCTGATCAGGGCGTTGCCAGCGTATTGTTTGCGTTTTGCAAACACTGTTGTCGCCAGCACTCTCATTGTTCCTGAAGAAAGCACGACGTACTGTGGGGCCACTGTTACTACAACAACAAAACGGTGAAAAACCATGAGCAGCGCTGCAATCGAAACGGTCTTCGGCTCGCTGGACAACTACAGCAAAGGGTCGGTTGAAATCATCAGCGGCCAGGCCAGCCATTACGCCTTTTCAAATGTCTTCGAGGTCGCGGAAAAATCCCTTCCCTACGAAAAAGTCGTCGTCGGCCTCAACCTGGGCTACGTCATTGAAACCCTGCGCGCGGAAGGTCAGTCGCCTTGGTACACGGCGGCGCACGATGAGTTCGCTATTGTCATGGACGGCGAAGTGCGCGTGGATTTCCTCAAGCTCGATACGCCTTTGACCGACGGCGAGGGCACACGGTTGGCGGGTGAAATCCCCGCAGGCAAACCGATGGGCTACGTGCTGCTTAAGCGCGGCCATCAATGCCTGTTGCCGCATGGCGCCGCCTATCGCTTCGAATCCAGCCGTCCTGGCGTGTTATTGCAGCAGACAATTAAAGGCCCGTTGTCGGTCGAGAAGTGGGCAGACATCTGCTTCAAGTGATCACCGCCGTTTTCCACTCAGAATAATCAGAAAAACTTGAGGAATCCTGTCATGGCCATGCTTGAAAACGCTGTCGATAACGCCATTTTTGCCGAGGACGAAGTCCAGGTCAGCCTGCCCCATGCCGTCACCGGCTACTGTGCTTTCAAGCTCGGCGCTTTCGAGCTATCGCGCGACGAGTATTTTGCCCGTATCACCTGGCCCGCCAAAGGTCAGACGCGCTCGCACCTGATTCCGATCGATGCCTTTCTGCGTGCGATGATGCGCGACGTGGCCTGGGGCTTTTTCTACGGTTGGGTCAACTTCGACCATGTTATCGGCACGCGTAATTACTACGGCAAAGTCGACCTGTATGCAGGCACCTTCAACGGCACGCTGAAAGCCGCAGGCGTCAACTACACCGAAAACTTTGAAACACCGCTGATCATGGCAACCTTCAAAGCCATTCTGCGGGACTGGACCAACGCCACCTTCGACCCGTTCGCGGCGCCGGAAGAGACCGGCACGGCGTTCGGCCGCAAAAATGGCAATAACATCGAAGCCATTGAGCGCTTCCGCATTGCCACCAAACGCATGCCTGGCCTGGCGGATGATTCGCCGTTGCGTGACGATCTGCCGGTCAATCGCCAGTTCACCGATGTTTCTCAGGGCGAACCGGAAGTACACGCCGCCGAAGGCTTTGAAGGTGAGCTGCATGCCTTCAGCCTGTTCAAATACTTGTCGCGCTCTGACGTGACGTGGAACCCGTCGGTCACCTCGGTGTGCAAGGCCAGCCTGTTCTGCCCGACCACCGAAGAATTCATTCTGCCGGTGTTCCACGGCAATGACCGGGTCGAGTGGTTCCTGCAGTTGTCCGATGAAATCCTCTGGGATGTCGGTGACAAGGATGACGGCAGCCCGCGCGCGCGCATCACCATGCGTGCTGGCGATATCTGCGCCATGCCGGCGGACATTCGCCACCAAGGCTATTCGACCAAGCGCTCGATGCTGCTGGTGTGGGAAAACGCCACGCCGAACCTGCCGCAACGCTATGAAAGCGGCGAACTCACGCCTTATCCGATCGCGTTCTAAGCCCCTTCTTCGGCCCGGCGCTCGCCGGGCGATGTATCCGGATCAAATCGTCAGACACTGCGCCATTGGCGCGGTGCGAGGAAAATATTATGCAAAATCAGCTGTATATAGATGGACGATTTGTTGATGCGGTCGCTGGCGGCACGATTGACGTCATTTCACCCCATGACGGTTCGTTGATCACTCGAGTTGCCGCCGCTGAAGCGGCTGACATCGACCTTGCTGTTGCCGCCGCCAAACGCGCTTTTCCTGCCTGGTCCGGCCTTGGCGCCGCCGAACGCGGACGCTTGTTGCTGAAGCTGGCGGACAGAATCGAAGCCTGCAGCGAAGAACTGGCGCAGCTTGAATCCCTCAATACCGGCCACCCAATTCGTGACTCCCGCGGCCTCGACGTTCCACGCACGGCCGCTTGTTTCCGGTATTTCGGCGGCATGGCGGACAAGATCGAAGGGTCGGTGATTCCGGTCGAAGCCGGGTTTCTCAATTACGTGCAGCGCAAGCCGATCGGTGTGGTCGGGCAAATCGTGCCGTGGAATTTTCCGCTGATGTTCACCAGTTGGAAAATGGGCCCGGCGCTGGCCGCAGGTAACACCATCGTGATCAAACCGTCGGAAATCACGCCGCTGTCGACCTTGCGCATTGTCGAGTTGATGACCGAAGTTGGCATCCCCAAAGGCGTGGTCAACGTGGTGCCGGGTTATGGGCATACCGCCGGGCAGGCGCTGGCCGAGCATCCTGACGTCGGCAAGATCGCCTTCACCGGCTCGACGGCGACCGGTCGCCGGATTGTTGAAGCCTCGACCGGCAACCTCAAGCGCATTCAGTTGGAACTGGGCGGGAAGGGCGCGAACATCGTGTTCGAGGACGCCAATCTTGAAGCGGCCGTCAACGGCGCGGCGTGGGCGATCTTTCACAATCAGGGCCAGGCCTGCATCGCGGGGTCGCGTTTGATCCTGCATAAAGACATTGCTGAGCGCTTCCTCGAACGGTTTGTCGCGTTAGCCAAGTCCATACGCCTTGGCGACCCGATGGATCCCGAGACTGAAATGGGGCCGTTGACCTCGGCACTGCACCGCGACCGTGTGCTGGCCTATATCGATATCGCCATCGAGCAGGGCGGCCGGGTTCTCGCTGGGGGCAAGGCGCCGGACGATCAGGCATTGGCAGGTGGCTTTTATGTTGAGCCGACGATTGTCGAAGCCTCGCCCGAGGATCGTGTGTGCCAGGAAGAAGTCTTTGGTCCATTCGTCACCGTGGTGCGATTCAGTACCGACGAAGAAGCCCTGGCCATCGCCAACAGCACGCAGTACGGGCTGGGCAGTGGCCTGTGGACGCAGAACCTGACCCGCGCGCACAAAATGGCCAACGCCATTCATGCGGGAATGTGCTGGGTCAACTGCTACAAACGCGTCAGCCCCGGTAGCCCGTTTGGTGGCGTTGGGCAGTCTGGCTATGGCCGCGAGATGGGGTTTGAGGCGATCCATGACTACACCGAAGCGCGCTCGGTATGGGTCAATGTCGACGCCAAAATTGCTCCGCACTTCAAACGTTGAGGCCTGCCATGAATCCTTTTGTGTACCAAAGTTTGCCTACCCGCGTGGTCTTTGGCTGGGGCAAGCTCTCGGCGCTGGCCGATGAGATCGAACGCCTCGGCGCCAGGCGCGCGCTGATTCTCACCACGCCTGAGCAACAGGCATTGGGTGAACAGGTCGCGGCTTTGCTCGGCGATCGTGCGGCGGGCGTCTATCCCCAGGCCGTGATGCATGTGCCGCTGGAGGTGGCGCAAGCGGCGCGTATCGAAGCGGCTCGGCTTGATGCCGATTGCTGTGTGGCCGTGGGCGGCGGTTCGACGATAGGCCTGGGCAAGGCGATTGCGATGGATTCGGGCCTGCCGATCGTGGCGGTTCCGACCACCTATGCCGGTTCGGAAATGACCCCGATCTACGGGCTCACGGAAAACCGCCTGAAGAAAACCGGGCGCGATCCGAGGGTTTTGCCCAAGACCGTGATCTACGACCCGCAACTGACGCTGACCTTGCCGGCGCAGATCTCCGCCTGCTCGGGGATGAACGCCATGGCGCACGCGATTGAAGCGCTGTATGCCGAGGACGCCAATCCGATCATCGGGTTGATGGCCGAGGAGTCGATTCGCGCACTGGCGCTGGCGCTGCCGGGCGTAGTCAATGATCCAAACGATCCGCAAGCCCGCAGCCAGGCGCAGTATGGCGCGTGGCTGGCGGGGATTTGCCTCGGATCGGTGGGCATGGCCCTGCACCACAAGCTTTGCCACACCTTGGGCGGAACGTTCAACCTGCCGCACGCCCAGGCCCATGCGATCGTGCTGCCGCACGCCGCGCACTACAATCGCGAAGCGGCGGCCGGCCCTTTGCAACGCGCTGCCCGCGCGCTCGGTGGCAGCGAAGCGAACGAGGTGGGCGCCTTGTTGTATGCACTGAACCAGAAGTTGGGTATTCCGTTGGCGCTGGCCGACATCGGGCTGCCTGAAAATGGGGCGGCCGAGGCGGCGAAAATTGCCTGTGCCAGCCCGTATTACAACCCGCGGCCCTTTGAACAAGGCCCGATCGAAGCGCTGTTGACCCGCGCCATGCATGGCCTCGCGCCGGCCTGATCCTTCGGTGTCTATCCTCGTCGGAATAACAATAATGACCGATCAAGACAACGTCATAGAGTCACTGATCTCCGAACAGACGGTGAACAGCTTCAACGGCGCTCCCGATGCGCGTTACAAGCAGATCATGCAAAGCCTGGTGCGTCATCTGCATGCCTTTGTCAGCGACGTCGAACTGACCGAGCGGGAGTGGTTTGAGGGCATTCGCTTTTTGACCGAAACCGGCCAGACCTGCGATGGCCTGGTGCGCCAGGAATTCATTCTGCTGTCGGACACCTTGGGTGTGTCGATGCTGGTCGATGCAATCAATCATCGACACAGTGCAAACGCCACCGAGACCACGGTGTTCGGTCCGTTCTATATCGAAGGGATGCCGGATCGCGAGTATGGCGAAAACATGGCGTTCACCGCAGGTGAGGCTGCCCTGGTGCGAGGACGTGTGGTCAATACCCACGGCGACGCACTGGCAGGCGCTGTGCTGGATGTCTGGCAGACCGCTGAAAACGGCATGTATTCGGGTCAGGACAGCACGCAGCCGTTCGGCAACTTGCGCGGTCGCTATCGCACCGATGCCGATGGCTATTTTGCGATTCGCACGATTGTCCCGGTGTGCTACCCGATCCCCACCGACGGTCCGGTGGGGCGCATGCTCAATACCGCCAATCGGCATCCCTGGCGGCCCGCACACCTGCATTTCATGATCCAAAGACCAGGTTATCGCAAACTGGTCACCCACCTGTTCAATCACGATGATCCTTACCTGGACTCCGATGCGGTATTTGGCGTCAAACAGTCGTTGCAAGTGATCTATGAACACCGCGTCACACACGACGACTTATCCGAGAGCCTTGGCCTCGAATTGCCGTTCAAGCGGGCGTGTTACGAGTTCGTCATGGAGGCCGAGTGAATCATGGGGCATTTTTTTGCGGTATTCGCAACGGACCGTCCGGACTCACTGGCCTTGCGCCAGCGCTTGCGCCCCAGTCACCAGGCTCACTTGCGCGCTCCCGAGATGCATCGGGTGATTGTCTGGCTTGGCGGTCCGACGCTCGATGATGCGGGGTCGGCGATGAATGGCACCTTGCTGGTGATCGAGGCGGGCAGTTTGCCGGAGGTCGAGGCGTTCATTCAGGAAGACCCCTATGTCCGGGCCGGGCTGTTTGCCACGATTCAGATCCGGCCGTGGCATTGGAGCCTTGGCAACCCACAATTGCGCGGCTGATCGTGAACGTCATTACGTTGTGCCGATTGGATGATATTGCCGATGGCGGTGCCCTGGGGCTGCCCGAACAGCAGCAACTGCACCCTGGCGGGCTGGTGGCGGTGCGCCAAGGCGAACAGGTGCGGGTGTACGTCAACCGATGCCCGCATTTTTCCGTGCCTCTGGATTATCGTCCGCAAGCGTTCTGCACCTATCGCGGCAAGATCCTGATGTGCGCTCACCACAGCGCGATGTTTCGTTTTGAAGACGGGCATTGCATCGATGGGCCGTGCAAGGGCGCGCGCTTGGAGCCTGTGCCGGTGCGTTGGGTCGAAGATCGATTGGTGCTGGATCTCGAACGCTAGCCTTAGCCCCCCTGTTTTGCCGCGCAATCCTGCGCCTCCTTCCTCCGACCCGATAGAGCCTTTGCTCACGCATCGGGTGGGCTTGCGAGGCACGATGGGTGAGCGTAGGTTGATCTGTGTAACCTGATTGGAGTGGCCGAATGATAACGCGACTGCGAACCCTTGATCGTGGCCTGGACGTTCTGGGGTATCTCAATAAAGTACGGTCCGCCTCGGCGCAAAATATCGCCAAGGCGCTGAAGTTACCCTTGCCAACTGTCTATCGAATCATTGAAACGCTTTCTCAAGGTGGTTTTGTCGAGCGAGTGAACCCCGATGAAAATACCTATCACCTGACCATCGCAGTTCGTCGCCTGAGCGGTGGGATGACCTGTGAATCGGTGTTCGTCTCGGTGGCCACGCCGGTGCTTTTTGGGCGTCGACAACAACTGAAGTGGCCCAGCGCAGTGTCGACGTTCGAGGACGATGGCATCGTCGTGCGTGAGAGCACCGACCGCTTCACCCCGCAGTCGATTGGATTGAGTGCGGTCGGCAGGCGGATTCCGCTGTTGTCCACCCCGCTGGGTTGGGCTTACCTGGCGTTCGCACGTGACGAGCAGCGCCGTGAAATTCTCGCGCATCTGCGCAAATCCCAGGCGCCGGAAGACCAGGCAGCCCGTGACTCACACCGCATCGTTCATATGATCCGCTCGGTCCAGGTGAAGGGCTACTGTACGTCCGATGATGTTCCCTACAAGCGATGCAACAGCATTGCGCTGGCGGTGTTGTGCCAGGGTCGGGTGTTCGGCTGCATCAGCACCGTGTGGCCTTCTACGCTGATCAGTCCGGATGCTGCCATCGCGCGCTGCCTACCGGTATTGCGTGAGGCCAAGGCGGAAATAGAACATAACCTCGAAACCGCGGGTATCGAATGGTAGGTCACGCACCGAACGGTTGAAAAAAAGGCGGGGAGCTTGATGCTCCCCGCCTTTTTTCGGGTTTCAGGCGTTTGGCTTGGAGGCGTGTTCCATACGTTCAGGGGAGGAGGGCAGGCCCCATCCTTGCACGCCACTGGCCTTCGGCGGGCCGATCACGCGGAGCAAGACCATCGCGACCACCGTCATGATCACAATCACGAGGATGACCGGCTGGTAGCGACCGGAGCTGTCGAAATACACGCCCGCCGCGATAGGGCTGACGGCGGCGCCGGCGGTCTGGATCAGCAGCCCGAGCGCGGTCAGCATCGGGAACACCTGGACACCCCAGTAACCGCTCAGCAGCACCATGGGACCGACCTGCGCGGCGCCGAAACCGAGCCCGTACAGGATCGCGTAGCCGTACAGACCGACTGAGCCGGTCGCGTAGATCAAGGTAAAAAGGCCGACCCCAAACAACACCAGGGCACCGAAGTAGGCGCGGCGTGGGCCAAGACGCTGCGCCACCGAGCCGATACCAAAGTTGCCGACGACCATCGCTGCGGAAATGATCGAAATGGTCGCGGCAGCCAGCACCGGTGAGTGCCCGATATCGCGCAAATGTGCCTGCGCATGCGCAATGACGAACGCCGAGCCGCAGGTTGTCGCAAACATGCTGAAGTAGATCGCCCACAAGGCCGGTGAGCAAAGTACTTTGCGCAGCCCCTGATCAAGGTTGAGCGGCGCGGGGGGCGGAGCGAACGGTCGTGCGGCCAGTCGGTGGCTGTCAGCAAGCTCCCACGCGTCGAATTGATCGGCGTCGGGCTTATTGCGGACCAACAGCAGGGTGACCACCAGGCCGATAACCGAAAAACCGAAGAACACCCAGCAGCCCATTCGGTAGCCGATAGTTGAGCCTTGGATTGCCCACGTCATCAACCACACGAAGATGAAACCGCCGATGCCCATGGCCGCATAGAGCAATGACAACGCAAACGGGCGCCGGTGGCCGAACCAGGCGGTGACGGCCGTTTGACAGGGGATGATACTGGCGAATGTTGCAGCCACGCCAATCGCCCCGAATGTCACCGCCGCTTGCCACGGCGCGGTGACCCAGGTTGCCAGCGCAATCGAGGCTGCCGCCATGAGGATACAGCCGATGATCAGGCACCCGCGCACGCCGATTTTCGTTGTCAGTGCGGCGACCAGTGGCGCACACAGGCCATTGGCGGCCATGTTGGCAGCGATCAGTAGCCCCAGGGTGCTGCGTTCCCAGTGGAGCTCTGCAGTCATATAGGTGCCGAGCACGCTGCCGCCGTAGATGGGCAGCGCCATGCTGACGCACATCATGAACGCGAGTGCGCCCAGTACAACCCAACGCGAGTGCAAATAGGTGTTTGTTTTTATTGTTGTCATGAGGATCTGCCAATCAGAACTGAGGTCTGTCCAATCACTCGGCGTGGGCCGAGTGAGTTCTTGGGTGAGACGGCAACGCAAGAAATATCGCCGAACAAACGCAAGCCGTGCGCCCTTGCTGCATACAGCCGAGGTGAAGAGACACTGGCTGCCACCCGCCAGGTAGCGATGGCGCGGCCGAGATGGTGAGATTTTCGGCAGGCAAATCCGTGGCCAGTATCCGCTTTCGCGAACCGGTTCACTCATCTCGTTTGCGCACCGCGATCAGGCGGGCTTATCGCTGTTGAATCTAACGAAGGGTACTCAGCAGTGCCTTCGCTTCCTTGGGCGAAAGCAATTTCAACTTGAGCGACAACGGGCCGCCCATGCCGTGCAATTTCCCGCCTTCAACCAGCGAGCCCGCATCTATCGGCTCGCCCCCCAGATCGCGAATCAACTGCGCGACTGCGGCCTTGGCCTGGGTGTCATCGCCGGAGAAGAAGATTGCACCGCTGTCGCCTTCTGCGGGCAGGCCTGCGGCAAACACCGGAATCGGCTCGTAGTTGAAGGTTTTCACCACATGAGCCCCCGGAATCATCTGTGCGACGACTTCACTGGAGCCTTTGCCGCCGATATCAATCAGGTCTTCAGGGCGTGGGCCACGGCGGTTGTTGGTCGCGTCGATCACCACCTTTCCAGCCCAGGAGCCTGCGGCCGCGATGGCGGCAGGGGTTTTTTCCCAAGGCGTGGCCAGAATCACCACGTCGGCCTCAGCAAGCATCTGCTCCGGCGTCGCCGCGCTCACGCCACTCCCCAATTGCTGGATCAGCGGCTGCAGGGACTCGGGGCCCCTTGAGTTACTGATGAGGACGTGATGCCCGCCCGACACGAGTTTGGGGACAAGCATTTGTGCCATTTTTCCTGCACCCAGAATTCCGATTGCCATGATGTCTAATCCTTCATTGGTTTAGGTTGGGATGAGCGGTGCTTACGCTTCATTTGCAATCACATTGCGCAGCACGCCGATTTCCGCGATTTCCACTTCGACCACGTCACCGTCCTTCATGAACAGTTGCGGGTTGCGACGTGCGCCTACGCCGCCGGGGGTGCCGGTAACGATCACATCGCCTGGTTCGAGTTGGGTGAATGTGGAGCAATAGGTCACGAGTTCAGCAATCGAAAAGATCATTTGCCGACTGGTGGCGCGCTGCACTTCCAGGCCGTTCAAGCGGGTGCTCAGATGCAGCTCGGGATCGCTGCCGAATTCGTCAGCGGTGCTCATCCACGGCCCGAACCCGCCGGTATGCAAAAAGTTTTTCCCGGGCGTCCACTGATGGGTATGGCCTTGCCAATCGCGAACCGAAGCGTCGTTGTAGGGCGCGTAACCGGCGATGTGCTCCCAGACTTGATCGGAAGAAATACGGCGTCCGGCCTTGCCGATAATGACCGCGATTTCACCCTCATAGTCGAGCTTCACCGATTCTGGCGGCAGCGGAATCACGCCCAGGTGGCCCACTTGCGAGTTGCTGAAGCGCCCGAAAACCGGCGGTTTGAGCGTAGGCTCACGGCCGATCTCAGAACGGTGTTCTTCATAGTTGACGCCAATGCAGATGATTTTTGGCGGCGAGGGAATTACCGGCAGAAACGTGATTTGCTCAAGGGTGAAGTCGGGTTCAGCGCCCTCCAGAGCCTCGGCAACGTTGGGGAGTGCGCCCGCTTGCAGCACGCTCAGCAGATCAGGAAATTTACCGGCCAGGCGTTGCGTCAAATCGACGACCCCGCCGTTGACCCAGGCACCGAATTTCGGTGAACCATCAACTTCAAAACTCAGGAGCTTCATCGTCTCTTCTCTCTATCAGGGTGTCGGCAATCGTCCCTTGGGCCAGAGGCACGTGATGCAGCGCATCAGGCAGGCCTTGCCCGGGTCGATGAAGACTAGTCCCGCGCTGAAGCGGCGAACAAGCACGCCACCTGTTCTGTCCGGTGTGTGTATCA
The DNA here is from genome assembly GCF_029320995.1 of Pseudomonas sp. D3. Lineage (NCBI taxonomy): Bacteria > Pseudomonadati > Pseudomonadota > Gammaproteobacteria > Pseudomonadales > Pseudomonadaceae > Pseudomonas > Pseudomonas sp. D3. Next base: position 4,458,054 of record NZ_CP119772.1, on the reverse strand, counting down.
GGGGGGCGATTGATTCGGACGGTTGAAATCGACGGTTGCCGATCAACGTGCCGGACTGGGGTTTGATACACAGAACGGACAGAACAGGTGGCGTGCTTGTTTGGTGGGCCGCGTGGGCACTAGTCTGATTTTGCCCGAGTGGGCTTGGCCGATGCGTTGCATCGCAGCTATTGCTGAAACCCTAATAAGAGAGAGACGAGACGATGAAGCTCCTGAGTTTTGACGTTGGAGGTCCGCAGAGGTTCGGTGTCTGGATCGCGCGCGCAGTCGCCACACTGACATTGCGTCTGGGCGGTAAAGCGCCGCAGTCGCTGTTCAACGATGAGCCGCTTTCTTTTTTTGCCGCAAGCCTTTCGGTGGAGGATGACAGTGGTGTGATCTTCTTTTCGCGTGAGGATGTTCCAGCCAGGGCGAAAGCGCCGCTCGATACGGATCGTTACGTTTTCAATAACGAACCTTTCCTGTGTTCCTATCCAGCATTGCGGGGCTCCAAATGATTGATCCACTCAGCTTTCGTGACGGCATGTCTCGCCTCATCGGCGCAGTCACCGTCATTACCACGGATGGTCCCGCCGGCCAGGGCGGTTTCACGGCATCCGCCGTCTGCAGCGTGACGGACGACCCACCGATGCTGCTGGTGTGCATGAACCGCAACAGTCGGCAGCACAACGTTTTTAGCGGCAATGGGGTCCTGTGCGTCAATGTGCTCACAGCCGACCAGGAGACTATCTCCAGGACTTTTTCAGGCGCGGCGACGGTGCACGAGCGCTTCCAGATCGACCGTTGGAGCGTGCTGGAAACGGGCGCACCCGCGCTGGAGAACGCGTTGGTCAACTTCGATGCGCGCATCGTCCAGACCATCGAGGCTGGCACTCACAGCATTTTCCTGTGCGGCATAGTGTCGGTGCGGGTAGAGCCGGAAGTCCACTCGGGTCTGGCTTATTACGCTCGCAAGTACCACCCGGTCGCGGCACACCGGCCAGAGGAGTGAGTGGGCCCGGGCGCTTGCACACTCAGTGCAGGCGACCTGCAACCCCGCCCAAAAAAACATCGCGAGACGTCCCCCTTCATCACCCTGCAAGTGAGCGGCGAAATCACTTTCGCCGCAAGCAGATCAATGGGCAATCGCAAGTGCCACGAGGAATCGGGAGACCATGTTGTAGGCGGCAATCGTCGCGACCAACTCCACGACTTCCTGTGGGTTGAACCGCGCGTTCATGCGCGCCATCAATGCATCCGGCACGGCCACTTCTTGCGTCATCCTGTCCGTGAGTTCGAGCACGAGGGCCTGGTGTTCGTTGAACAGCTTCGCGTCGAACACATCGGGGGTGCGCAGGCTTTCGATGGCTTGCTCACACACGCCAGCGCTGAGGGCGTGCGGCACGTGCGCCTCGAATTCATAGGTGGCTCGGTTAAGCACGGCGACTCGCAGAATCGCGAGCTCGCGCAAGTCTGCCGGGATCGAGCTGTGATTGCGTACCGCCGACAACATTTGTTCCCAGCCGCTGGCAATCGGGGCGCTATTGAGCAGTACCTGGTAGAGCAAGGAGATGTTGCCGCCACGTTGCTTTTTGATTCTGTCCTCAAGCTCGGCGAGCTCGGGCCTTGTACCTGGCGTGACAACGGGAACTCGAATCTGACTCATGAGAAGCCTCTGTTTGGTCGGCGAAGCGCCGAACATAGGGGTGCAGTTGTCTGGAGTATCGGTATTCGTCAGCGCCTGTTTATTGCACGGGGTGATGCTGGCTCACGAGGCCTGCTGCGCTGTCGCGTGACGATGCAAGTTCAATCTGTCGGGCGCTGTTCTTCATCAACTCGATCAATCTGGCTTGATCGGTGAGCGCGAAGCGCGAGCGGGTCGTCACCAGAATCAACGCCGCCGGTTCCAGCGATGTGCCTGTGTACAGCGGAACGGCGGCGCCGGCGGCGTCGGGATCCAGTTGGCCGACCGAGATCACATGCCCCTCGTGCTGAATCTTGAGCATTTGGGCGCGGAACGCTTTCCAGGTGTCGCCAAGGCCCGCCTCGGCGATTTCTGCCGCGTAGCTTTCATAGAGTCGCTTATGCCTGGCAGGCGAGAGCGCAGCGAGGATGACTTTCGATCCGCCGCCGCGAAAGAGAGGCATGGGGCGGCCCCGCCCGTATGCGACGGGGCACGCCAGTTCTCCCTGCTCCTGGTGAACGGCAAGAATGCGCACGCCATAGATGCTGGCGAGCAAAATGTTGCAACCGGTCTCCTGCGCCAATCGGCTCATCACCGGTTGGCAGGCGATCAACAGCCTGTCGCTTTGACGGATGTAGTAGTCCATCTCGATGATTCGCGGCCCCAGCGAATAACCGTTCTCCGCGCGTCGAAGAAGGCCTGAATCGCACAGTTCCTTGAGGTAGCGGTAGCCCGTCGGCCGGGACAGGCCGGTTTCGGCGATCAAATCCTCGGGCGACCAGGTGGCCTTGTCGATCGAGAAAAAGTCGAGCATCGACAGCATCTTAGTTAGGCTGGACATTGAGCGCTTCAGAGGAAAGTTAGGACGCCGGCATGGTAGTCAGCGCAGGTTGAGCGTGCAAGCAAACGCCGCAGCGCCCGCAGGCTCCCACCTTGGAGCCTGAGAGCCTGCAATGCACGCGTTCTATTGGCTGGCCGCATATTTGCCGGTCAGCTGCGGGGAGAGCGCGTTCAGTCCCTGGGTTTGCCTTTGCAGGCGCGTTTCGTTCGACCAGGTTCGACGCAGGTCGTCTTTGACGTTGACCGATAGCGTGCCGAGGCCCTCGACCGAGAGTTCGAGCACGTCGCCGTCCTGAATGGCGCCAAGGCCGCGATGGTTGGTGCCCGTCGCGATAATGTCGCCGGGTTCGAGCGGGTGGATATGGCTTAGCCACTCAATGCTGTTTGCGATGCTGTGGGCCATGTCATTGGTATTGAAGCGCTGCCGGGGTTGGCCATTGAGGTTCATGGCGATGTCCAGGTTCTGCGGGTCGGCGATCTCGTCCGCGGTGACGATCCATGGGCCCATCGGGGCGAAGGTGTTCCTCGACTTTGCCTGGAAGAAACTGTTCTTTTCCGGCTTCATTCCCCGGGCCGAACCGTCCATGAAATTGCTGTATCCGAACACATAGTCCCGCCAGTCCGCCGCCGCGACCTTGTCGGCCCGGCGTCCGATAATGATCGCGAGTTCCGCTTCCGCTTCGAAAACGATCGCCGGGATATCTGGAAGCACCAGGGTGTCTCCCGGGCCGATCACACAGGAGGACGCCTTGTGAAATGCATTGATCAGTGGCGGCTCCGCCAGGGTGCCGTCTTCCATGTAATTGACCGCCATGCAGACGATGTTGCCCGGCTTGGGCAGCGGTGCTCGCAGCCGAACGCCAGACAGGTTGATCCGTTGCCCCAGGCGTTGCGCCTTCTCCAGTGCGTCCTTGTATTCATCGAACTTCTCAATCAGATGAATCATTGCATCGTTGGGGTTTGCGTAGGGAAATCCACTGATCAATGACGAAATGTCCACGATCGAGTCGTCGACGATCAGGCCGAGTCTGTAGGAGTCGAAGAACGCAAGTTTCATTGGCGGCAGTCTCTTGTTGATGAGGCATTGGACACGGGACCCGCAAAGGCTTGAGGTTTGGAGGCTGGTTGAGCGTCGGTGTGATCACGTGGATCTCGTCGGCCGCCAAGCGGGCTGCTGCGGTTTTATATCGAGTAAATCTATCACTGTGAGATTTGATCGTAAAATATAAATTCTGAATCATTGTCTGTTTTATCGCTATTTATGAAAATAAATTCATATTTATCAGGTTGTTATAGTATTTTTAATGATGAATATAAATTTATGCCAATTCTCACAATTCAAGATTGAATTGATATTTTTATGTTGTGTGTGCTAGGTTTTTGTCCAGCGCGCCGTGCGCACGTGCGGCGCCGCGACAGGCAGAAGAGGCAACTGCGCCGCAGGCCTCAGTGACCGCAGGCGTCTACGCCGGCCCAGGAACGTTTCTCGATGACCCTCATTGATACGCTTGCTCAAAGGATGACCGCGGAGCCTTCCATCGACGCAATGGAATCTGCCGCGCAAACGCTCTCGGTGCATGTGCTCGATACCGTGGGCGCCTGGATCGCCGGGCGCGCAACCCGCGAGGGACGGCTTCTCAACGGGCTGCGAGGCGAGCATGCACCGTTCAATTCGTCGACGCTCGATGCGGTAGGGCTGTTTACGGCCACGGCAAGATTGACCGAGGTCGACGATATCCACATGGCGTCGTGCACCACGCCCGGCGCGCTGGTGGTCATGACCGCGTTGACCCTGGCTGCGAACCTGCCGCGCGGTTTGCTTGGCCAGGCGCGTTTCGCCGAAGCGGTTCACGTTGGCTATGAAGTGATGACCGGACTGGGGGAGGCGGTGTCGGGCCCGAAAATATTGCACCAGGGCGTTTGGCCGAGCCTCCTGCTCGCGCCGGTCACGGCGGCGGCCGTCACGGCGAAGCTCCTCAACCTGGACGCGGAGCGCACGGCCCACGCGCTGGCGATTGCGCTGACCTCATCCAATGGCCGACCGGGGGGCAATGCGAGTGCCGGGGTTGCATCGGTGCGAGGAACCTCAGCCAGATGGCTGCTGTTCGGGATGGCCGCCCGAACCGGTTGCGCCGCTGCCATGAGCGCTGCTGCGGGCTTCACCGGCGATCGGGGCCTGCTTGAAAATGATCAGGCGTCGCCGATGCGCGGGCTGACCCTCTGCCACGAGCGCATTGCGCGTATCTTGCAGGGCCGTCCCGCGATCCTGGGGGCGAGCATCAAGCCTTACTGCGCGGCGAAGCACAACATCGCCGCGATGTTCGGGTTCCGGCAGTTGCTTGACCAGGGTATCGACCACGAGTCGCTGACGGCGGTGCGCGTTCGCTTACCGCCTTCACACGCGAACATGGTGGCGCATTACGACGTGGAGATCAGCCGGCTGTCCCGTGTGACCAGTTGCGCCTACAACCTCGCGCTGGTGGGCGTCATGCCCGATGCGCTGCTGGATGTCGAGCGTGCGCAGGCCCATCGCGGGGTTGAGATGACGCGTCTTGCCGACAAGGTTGAAGTGCTGGCCGACGAGCATCTGCAAGCGGCGACACCGCACGCCTATCCGGCGGTGGTAGAGCTGCTCATCGGCGAGCGGATCATCGCCAGCCAGACAATCATTCATGCCTGGGGCGATCCGCAACGGCCCTTTCAAATCGACGAGGCGAGACAAAAGTTTCGCCGGTTGTCCAGGGACCTGCTCGAGCCGAGCGCAGCCTTGGAGATCGAGAACCTCTGCCTGGAGGTTGCGGGCTCGGCGCACGCTCGCGCCAGCGTGTGGAATCACCTCGTGGACATCGACCGACGCGAGTCGGAACGGGATTCGCTGCAATTGACTCACCCTCGCAACTAACGGGGCGCGCTTTACAGGAGCGCTAAGCCCTCTGGATCAACCCCCATCATGAGCATTGTCATGAGTAATTATTCAGACGTCATTATTGTTGGACTCGGGCCTACGGGAGCCACGCTCGCCAATCTGCTCGGGACCTTTGGGCTGTCGGTGACGGTGATAGAAGCCATCGACGAGACTTTTCCACTGCCGCGCGCGACGCATTTCGATGGTGAAATCATGCGCGTGTTGCAGTCGATCGGGCTGGCCGAAGAGGCGCTGCCGTTCACCCATGTGAACCCCGGCATGACCTTTGTGAACCTCAATCGCGAGGTGATTTTGAGTTGGCCCAGGCCGGACACCGTTGGCCCGCACAACTGGCACCCCAGCTATCGGTTTCACCAGCCCGCCCTGGAAGCCGTGTTGCGCAAAGGGCTCGATCGTTTTGCGCACGTGAGCCTCAGGACCGGATGCGAACTGCTGTCCGTGGTGCAATCGGAAGACGGGGTGCAGGCGCAATTCATCGCTCGAGGCAAGACCACGCCAGAGGTCGTCAACGGGCAGTATCTGATCGGCTGCGATGGCGGTAGATCGCCGGTGCGCGGCATCCTCGACGTGCCTCTGGAGGACTTGGGCAGCCACGAAAAATGGCTGGTGGTCGACGTGATCATGAATCGCGAAGTCGCGGGCCTCACCGACGGTACCGTTCAATTCTGCGATCCCCAGCGCCCCACGACCTACATGCGATGCGTTGGCCTGCGGCGACGCTGGGAATTCATGGTCATGCCGGGCGATGACCTCGAGGCACTTACCTCGCCTGAAGGCGTCTGGGGGTTGTTGTCACCGTGGCTGGTTCCCGACGACGCGCAAATCGAACGCGCCGTGACCTATATGTTCCATGGGGTTATTGCCCACCCGTGGCGTCGTTCGCGGGTAATGCTGGCCGGGGACGCCGCTCACCAGATGCCTCCTTTCCTCGGTCAAGGGTTGTGTGCAGGTCTGCGGGACGCCGCCAACCTGGCCTGGAAACTGGACTGGGTGATCAAGGGGCGCGCATCGGCGGACCTGCTCGACACCTATGAACAGGAGCGCTCTGCACACGTTCGCGCGACCATCGAACACGCAATCGAAGTCGGCGAGATCATCCAGACAATCGACCCCGAACAAGCCCGCGAAAGGGACGCCAAGCTCGGCCAGGGGCCTCGAAAAATGAGCTCCCTCGTGCCTCGGCTCGGGGCGGGGCTGCACCGGGCCGAGGACGCTTGCGCAGGGTTTATCTTCGCGCAACCCATACTCGAATCCGGCGTGCCCCTCGATGAGTTCGTGGGTTCGAACTTCGCGGTCATCGGTGATCGCCAGTTGCTGGATTCGGTTTCGCCGGCGACCAGGATGCTGTGGGACCTCAATGGCGTCATACGCCTGCCGGACGAGGCGCAGCAGTGCCTGGACGAACTGAATGCCAGGGCGGTAATCATTCGCCCCGATCGGTACATCTTGGCGGTTGCCAATAGTGTCGAGGCGTTGGATCGCGTATCAACCTATCTCCCCGGAGGAAACGAAAATGAGCACTCACGCCGTACATGAAATATCAGCGGTAGCCGACCTGGCGCGGCCGCTGAAAATTGGCATGCTGTTGCCCTCGAGTAACGCCATGGCCGAACCCGAGATTCAACGAATGCTGCCGCCGGGCGTGAACATATTGACGACCCGCTTGAAACTGGCCGGCTCGTCAAAGGCCGCGCTGCTGGGCATGACCGAGAAGATCGAAGAAGCCAGCAGCCTGCTGGCCGACGCTGCCGTGGACTTGATCGTGTTCAACTGCACGGCGGTCTCGACGTTTGATCCGAGCATGGGTGAACAGCTGTCTTCGCGGATTGCTGACGCCAGCGGTTGTCCGGCGACGGCGACATCGGATGCGTTGCTGGCCGCCTTCAAGGCGCTGCGGGCCAAGCGCATCGTACTGATCACACCCTATATCGAGGAGGTGAATCTGCGTGAAGTCGAGTATCTCAAGCATTTTGGATTTGAGGTGCTCAGCCAGGTTGGATTAGGCCTGCTGGAAGGCACGAGCATGGCCGCGGTACCACCTGCCAAATGGCTTGAACTCGCGCGAAGCTATCGAGACGACTCCACCGATATTTACTTTCTCAGCTGCACGGCAATCAACGTGTCTTCGATCATCGACACATTGGAGGCTGAATTGGGGCGGCCGGTCGTTACGAGCAATCAGGCGATGTTGTGGCACTGCCTGCGCCTGCTGGGGCGAACTGAGCCTGTGCACGGGTTTGGCAAGCTATTCGAAATGGCCTGACGGTCTGAAACGCGCTCGGGCCAATGAGGCCCGGCGCGACAATCAATGGGTTCAACTGTTTATCAGCCGATGATCGATCGGCCCGAACGCCGGCGCACGCACGTGCTGCCGGAGTCAGCGTCGGCGGTTTTTATCGGGACAGACCACTGATGCGGCCAATGTCGATGACAAACGTCAGGGCGAACAACCAGCCGCTTTGAGTCGGTCCTACCAGCGCGTTTGGACCTTGCCTGTTTGGATTCAGAAAGTACTGGGCCGAGGCGTTGGCCAACACGCCGGGGGCGACGCCGTACTGACCGTGCACGTCAAACGTGAACGTGTCTCGGTGAACCTTATCGTCGCCCCAGCCGCTCGCCGCACTGGTCTGTTGCTCGTTTAAAGCGCGTCCCTTGCTCAGCTGTAGATAACGCACAGTCGAGCCCACCAGTGCCGCCGGGTTGCCTTTGATAAAGCCACCATATTCGCTACCTGCGTACAGTTCGAGGGGAAATGACTGACCGGAGCCTGGGGTGACAAATGCGCCCCCGTACACCGCAACGTTAGGTGGAACGATGCTGTCCGCGTCGGCTTTGGTCCAGAGCACCTTTCTTGCCTGGCCGTAAAAGCCCGAGGTGCCGCTGTCATGTGTAACTGCGGTGCCAAAGGGATTTTGCGACTGAGTCGATCCGTCCTTGTTGTACAGGTCATCCGTGTACGGACTTGTGTTGTGGTACACACCGACTTCGGCGTTCAGCGGATATCGGCTGTCGGAGAAGTCGCTGGTGTACGTCATATTCCCCAGCCATATCCAGCCTTTCCTGGTGTCAGAGATCCAATCCCATCCGGATGACTGGCTGAAAAGGCCGTAATTGTCTTCGGTCACGCCCAATCCCAGGCGAGTATGGGGCGACAGTTTGTAGGAGGCTCGTGCTCCCCAAAGTGATTTATCGAAGGGCGGCACGCCCACGGTGATCAGCGGGGTCGATGTGATGCATCCGGCGCACATTGTCGCGACCATGAAATCGTCGCCCAGATTCATGCGGCCATATTCAAGGTGAAGCTGTTTATCGAAGACGTCGTGCGACAGTGTCAGCTTGACCAGGTTCGAACTCGTGGTTGTCGCGGGAAAGGGCGCAAGGGAGGAACCGACTTTATAGGAGTAATCGCCGTTGTTTTGAGACAGCGGCTCCCACGCCTCCGTGATGTGCAGTTGTGTATTGGGAACCCCTAGGAGCTTGGTCAGATCGGCGTTGGCCGACATGAACAATGCCGGGGAGTCCATGGAACTGCCGGGTTTGATACCCGCCGTAGGGTTTGTGAAATAGCCATTGGTAAAGAACAGACCGAACGTGAAGCCCTGCTTTTCCAGTTCATCGCCTAACTCGCTAAGTGGCCCCTTTCGGGTGGGCGGGGGAATATCGGCCGGAGGTCTTACGCTGACGCTCGCGACACCGGGTGGGTTCTGCCCGGTTTCAGTCTGGGCTTGCAGGAAGACGCCTCTGATGAGCTTTTTAGTGGGATCGATTGAGCTGTTGGCGGCGACTGCAGCGCTCGCATCCAGTGGGTTATTTGTTGCATCAGTCGAAGCTATTGGCGTCTGCTGACCGGAGTCGGCAGCTGTCGCGGTAAGGGCTGAGAATCCCAGTGCGAAGACAATTGTTTTGGCACGCGTGACATTGATGAAGCGTTTCATGTGTTTCCTCCATTGTATTTATTGTTGAGTCAACGCGCTGAAGCATAACGAGCGACCCTATGGAGTTAACCCAACACCTGGTTGCTGTCCGCTGGGTGTACGGGCGCGGACTGGCAAGCGGCTGAAGACACATTGGGGAGGGCGATTGCCAATAGAGGAGGGGGCGTGCGATGGGTTTTGAACCTGGCGCCGAATACGGCAATCGGGTGGTCGGTACACCCAGCGGACACTCGCCAGAACATACGATCACGCGCGCGTGGCACACGATAGACTTCGAGACGTCTTGCATGTTTAGAAGGTCTACGGCAGTCGCCTAAGCTCAACCACCCTAGCGACTGCCCAATAGCGTATGCGGCTGCCTGCCGCAGTCTGTCCACCGAGAGAGGAAGTAGCGATGACGATTGTCACAGTGAGCAAGAGTGTCAAATTGAAAGCTGGCGCGTCGGATGTCTGGGAATTCGTTAAGGACTTTGCCGGCTTCGCCGCCTGGCAGCCCCACATCAATTCGGTAGAGATGCTGCCCAATGGTGATCGCAAGGTGTTATTCAAGCGTGGCAACACCATGCTCGATCGCATCAAGCATCTGAGCGATGAGTCGAAGACGTTGACCTACGAACTCGTTCCCGGCCAGGAAACCCCGCCAGGTGCACCACCGATCAAGAGCCTGGATGCAACCTTTGTAGTGGTCGCTGACGGCTCGGGCTCCGAGGTCACCTACACCATTGAAGCGGATGTTCCTGCGCCTATGGTGGAGTTGGCGCCCAAGGGTATCGGCGCAGATATCGATGGCGCACTGGAAGGTCTGAAGACGCAATTCGGCAACTGAAAAAACGCACGCACGGAGTGACGGTCCGTCCCCGCGAACGTCCATGTGTTCGCGGGTGGATCAAGGCTCATATCGGGTCGATGTGACGGTACTTCCGCTGTGTTGCGGTGGAACTCGCGGTTAACCCCGCGAGCGCTCGAACCCCATCTTTATCAGGCCGGCTTCCATGTCGAGCTTGGTCTGCAAGAGGTCAGGCAGGTAACGGCTGACCACCTCGTCGTAATCAATCGTCGCGGCCACCCAAACAATGTTGATACAGGCGATCACGTTCTGTTGGTACATGATGGGAACGGCGATGCTCGCGCACTTGGGATGCTCCAGATCGCGGCAGTTGCTGTAGCCATTGGCGTGCGAGCTGCTGATCATTTTTTGCAGGAACGCTTCGTCACGGCTCAAGGCGTTGTCCGGATCCTGCGAGCCGCGCAGTGAGGCGAGAATGTCCTCACGTTCGTCCTCGGGACAAAACGCGAGATACGCGCGCCCAAGCGGACTTTTCAGCAGATGGCGTTTGCGTCCGATCATCCCCACGTCGACTGAAAAGGGGCTGAAGCTATGGGTGCTTTCCCGAATGATCATCGCATCGCGCTCGAAGGTCGCCAGATCGGTTGGCCACAATACCTTCTCGCCCAGGCGCTGCAGCAGCGGCGCCCCGAGGGTGCGAATCCACTCTTCATCGGTGAACCCTGCGCTCAACTGGCGCACCGCGTCGGTCAAGCGAAATACGCTGTCGGACACACTGCGATAGAGCAGCCCACGGTCTTCCAGGGTTTCCAGGATGCGATACACGGTGGGGCGTGGAAGTTGGAGTTCCAGAGCGATCTCGTGCACGGTGGAGGCGCGAACCGTATTGAGGTACTCAAGCACTCTGAGCCCTCGGTCCAACGAACAAATCGTCTTATAAGTCATGAGCGTTTCCCGGCGTTCGTTATGGTCGATTTTTTGTGTGCGGGATGAAGTAGCCATTGAAGAGGGGCGGGCGCAGCGTGCCGTGATTCACCCTCCTCAACGATCAAGGTTATACACCAAACTTGCCCGGGTAAATCGACGCTCTGCCCGGCGGCCTGGGTGATTTGCGCGCGCAAGATGCCTCGCCATGGAGTCGGGGGGGGGCGTGCCGGCGCCACGCCGCCTGGCGCGCCCGCCTGCCTCCTGGCCGACATGGCGCTTGCCGATTTCGGCCTCAGATACACAGGCCGGACAGCCATCAACCGCGCCTTGTTCCGCCTGATCCGGGAGGACTACTGTGGCTTCTCATAGTAGCTATCCATAGAAGATTGCTAAGGAGATACCGATGGTCAGTACGCTTAAGAAAAACATGGCCGGTTACATGGCGCCGCCTGAGCCAGGCTTGACTGCCGAAACTTTGATTGCGCGGGCGGTGGCAATGCGTCCTGCGTTGCTGGAGGGGCAGGCTGCTGCGGAGGAGCGCGGAACCTACTCGCCGCAAATGCATAAGGCGTTTGAGGAGGCGGGCTTTTATCGGACCTTGCAGCCGCAACGTTATGGCGGATACGAGTTCGACGTGCCGACGTTCGCGCGCATGGTCATGGAGGTTGCACGCGGCTGTCCGGGGAGTGCCTGGTGCCTGGCGTTGTCGGCGGGGCACGCGCTGAATGTGGCGCAACTGTTTGGCGAGAGCGCGCAGACCGAGGCTTTTGGGGTTGATGGGCACTTCGCCGCAGCGGCACGCGCCATTCCGTCAGGTACCGCCACCCGTGCCGATGGTGGCTGGCGCCTGGAAGGCACCTGGGATTATTGCTCCGGGGTGCCGTACTCAACCCACGTGATGGTCGGTGTCAGAATCATCGAGGAAGGCGCCGCGCCGCAGGCAGCGGTGGCGTTGGTACCGCGCTCGGAGTGGAAGATGCTCGACAACTGGGGCGACTTCATCGGCATGCGCGCCAGTGGTTCCAACAGCGTGGAGATGCACAGCGCCTGGATTCCGGAACACTTCCTGGTGCGCGAGGATTTCTTCGCGCCGAATATCTCTCAAGGCACCGAAGGTGCACGGTTGCATGGCAACCCGATGTACGCCGGCGGCACGTTGGGTTTTTTTCAGACCGAGATCAGCTCGATCATGGTGGGCGTTGGCTTTGCCGCGCTGGATGAGTACGAGAACATCATCCGTGCCCGCAAGGCTTTCGGCCCTAACGCAGTGCTGCAATCGGAACACCCTGATTACCAGCGCCCTTATGGGATTGCCCTCGGCAAACTTGAAGCGGCGCGTCACGCAGTGGTTGGCGCAGCGCAGGAATATATGGACCTGGCACGCCTGAGCATGGAAGGCAAACGCACCTACCTGCGCTCCGATGACCAGCGTCTGCAAGCGGGGCTGCAGCATGCGGCGCAGTTGTCTTTCGAGGCTGTCGACATGCTGTACCGCGCCTCGGCGACCAGCGCCGCAGCGAAGAATGGAACGCGCATGCAGCGCTACTTCCGCGATATCTCCATGGCTCGCACCAACCCAGGTTTGCAGTTCGAGCTCAAAGCCGCCGACCTGGCTCGACAATTGTTCGCAGAACGCGACCAACGCCAAGGGAGCAAGCAGCCGTGATCGACGCTGAACAAGCCCGTGATCGGCAGAGATCACAACCGGCGTCGACGGCTGGCGGCGCCATCCCGGTTCCCGAGGTCAACTTGACGCCGCAGGAGATGATCCGCCGTGCCACGGCGATGCGTCATACCTTGCGCGACCGGCAGGCGGCCACCGAGGCAGAGGGTCGCCTGCTGGCGCAAACCAACGAGGAATTCATCAATGCGGGCTTTTACCGCGTGGTGCAGCCGCGTCGGTTCGGCGGTTACGAATTCGATCTGACCACCTATGTCCGGGTGATGAGCGAAGTCGCACGCGGCTGTCCTTCAAGCGGCTGGGTGCTGGCGTTGACCTCGGGTCACCCCATCATCCTGGCCGATCATTCCGAACAGGCTCAGATCGAAGCCTACGGCAACGACGGCGAATACCGTTGCCCGTCCCTGGGCTCACCGATACCGGTGCAGCCTGTGCCGGGTGGGTACAGGGTTTCGGGGTTCTGGGATTTTGCCTCTGGCTGCGACATTGCAACCCACATCATGGCGAGCGGCTTGATTGCGCAGGAAGGCGCCGCGCCCAAGCCGGTCCTGATGCTGATTGATCGCCAGGATTATTCGATCGTCGATAACTGGAACATGCTCGGCATGCAGGGCACCGGCTCGCGCCGGGTGGTGGTGGAAAACCTGTTTGTGCCCGAGCACCGCGTCGCACCGCTGGCGATGTGGGTGGGGGCCGCTGGCGACAAAGTGCATCCCAATCCGATGTACAACGGGCGCAAGGCCGGGTTCTTCATGATCGAGGGCGGGGCCGTGTTGATGGGCACCGCGCGGGGCATGCTCGATCTCTACGACGAACTGCTGCGCAACAAACCCATGCGCTTCGCGCCAAAGACCAAGCTCATGGAACATCACGAGTTTCAGCATTACTTCGGTGTGGCGCAGGCGCTGATGGACAACGCCGACGCCGCGCTTCTCAAAGCGGCGCAGGATTACATGGATGCCTGCACGGCACAGTCGGAACAGGGTATCGAATTCTCGGAGGAGGAAGACCGGCGCATATTCCTGATGGTCCAGCAGGCGACACGCCTGGCCTTCGAAGCCGCCGACCGGCTCTTCACCACCGCAGGCACCCAGACTGGCCAAAGCACATCGATGTTTGGGCGCTACTACCGTGACCTGGCGATTCAACGCACGCACTTCACCCAGCAGATGGACCGAACTGCGGTGAACTTTGCGCGCATTCACTTCGGCTTCGCGCCCTTGTCACCGTTCTAAGGAAAGCGACCATGCCCTCTGAAGCGACGGCCTCCCGCATCCGGGAGAGTTTCAAACAGCGACGCGGTTATTGGAACGATGATTGGGAGCGGCTGATGCACAGCAACCCGGCTTATGTGGCGGCGTACCTGGAGTTGTCCGCCTACACGTCGGAGCGCGGCAGCCTTTCGCCGAAGATGCGGGAGTTGATCTATGTAGCGACCAATTGTTCGCCCACGCACTTCTTCGAGCGCGGCGTGCGGCAGCATGCGCGTTTCGCCCGGCAATACGGGGCCTCGCTTGAGGAACTGATCGCGGTGGCGATGATTGTCAGTACGGTCGGCGTTCAGACCTATCTGCTCGGGGCGGCCGCGCTGGAGGAGCTTGTGCCGGGCGCACTGACCTCAAGCGACCATCAGGCGCATGTCAAGGCAGTACACAGCCGGCATCTCCAATTGCTGGGCGCAGCCCTGCCTGAGGTGAATGCTGCCATCAATGTCGATCCAGCGTTCTATGAGGTCTGGTTGAATTTTGCCGAGGCCGCGATGGGTGCCAACGGGCTGCTCTCGCCCAAGGACAGTCATCTGATCGCCTTGGCCGCTTATGCGCAATGCACGCAACTGTCGGGCCCTGGCGTGCGACAACACATGCGGGCGGCGCTGGCGAACGGTGCAACTCCAAACGAAATCATCGACGTGTGCAAGCTGATCACCAGCATGGGGGTGCACGCAGTGGTGCACCCCGTTCCAGTGCTGATCGACGAATGGGAGCAACTGTCTTGAGTACAACGCCGCTTCGCTATAGCGCCGATGACCTGAGCTTCTGCGGTCAACTGGCCTGCCCGGATGTGCAAGGCAAGGTGCCCGGCATCCTGATCTTTCCGGAGGCGCCAGGCGTCGGGCCGCATGTGATCCGCCGCGCCGCCGCCCTTGCACGGATGAACTACGTCGCCCTCGCCGCAGACGTCCACGGAGAGGGCGTGCTGTTCGACGATCCCACGACCATGCGCGCGAATATCGACCAACTCAAAAGCCAACCCGAGCGACTGGCCCGGCGTCTGCAAGCGAGCCTCCAAGCGCTCGCGCAGGTCCCCCAGGTGGACCCCCAGCGCATGCTGGTGATCGGTTACTGCTTTGGCGGCTGGTGTGCGTTGGAACTGGCGCGCACCGGCGCACCGCTGCTGGGCGTCGGGGTGTTCCATGGCGCCTTGATTCCGACGCAGGCCAATACCGCCAACCAGATCCAGGGCAAGGTGTTGGTCTGCTCGGGTGCATCCGACCCCCTGGTGCCTACGGAACAAATCACCGCGTTCACGCAGGAGATGTCTGCGGCGGGGGTTGATTGGCAAGTCCACTTGTATGGCGGCACCGGCCATGGGTTCACCAGCCCCGAGGCCGGCAGCAACCCGCGCCCCGGCTTCGGTTACTCGGCAGCGTCCGATCATCGTGCCTGGGCGGCGCTGGGCGTATTTCTGAATGAGACCTTTGACATGGGAAAAGACTGATGGAATTTGCGAATAAAACCGTCCTGATTACCGGCGCGGCAACCGGTATCGGCCGCATGACCGCCAAGAAACTGGCCCTGCTGGGCAGCCGCGTCGTCATCGCCGATCTCAACGGCGAAAAAGCCGAGGAAGCCGCGAAGTCGATTCAACTCGAAGGTGGTGATGCGATAGGCGTGCGCTGCGACGTGACCCAGGATGCGGACGTCGCTGCGTTGATAGCCACGGTTGTCGCCACCTACGGCCCGGTCGACGTGCTGATCAACAATGCATCGATGCCGCCCATTGCCGGGCGCATCGAGGACATTCCTTTTGTTGCCTGGGAAACCGCGCTGCAAGTCAACGTGCTGGGCTACGTGCGCATGATCAGCGCCGTGTTGCCCGCCATGATGGAGCGGGGCAGCGGTTACCTGGTCAATACCGCGTCGTCACTGGCCATCCTGCCCGATCCCCCCACGCGCTTTCAGATTCCGTACACGACCACCAAGGGCGCGCAGTTGGCCATGAGTTACGGCCTGGCGCACGCGCTGAAACCCCATGGCGTGCGCGTGTCGGTGTTCTGTCCAGGCATCA
The DNA here is from genome assembly GCF_029320995.1 of Pseudomonas sp. D3. Taxonomy (NCBI): domain Bacteria; kingdom Pseudomonadati; phylum Pseudomonadota; class Gammaproteobacteria; order Pseudomonadales; family Pseudomonadaceae; genus Pseudomonas; species Pseudomonas sp. D3. The sequence goes on along the minus strand of NZ_CP119772.1, from coordinate 4,442,007 downwards.
CGGCTACGTCCGATCGCCCTGGCGGTCAAAGCCTGACCACCTCGGGCACCGCGATCCCGAGCATGGCCGAGTTTCTTGACGGCGTTGACCCTCGGCGCGGCAAGCCTGCGACGGCGGAGTTCGCGGCGTCTACGTTGATCGAGGGGCTGCTGCAAGAGAAGTTCTTGATCAGTTCGCAAGTGGGTTACGAAGAGCAGATCGTGGAGTTTGCGCGGGCCGGCCTTGGCCCTTTGGCGTTGATCGTCGGCGAGGGCGTCTGATCATGGCCCGTGTACGCTATCTCGACCGGGAAGACCTGGCACCTGAATTCCAGGACATGCCGCGCATGAAATCCAATATCACCCGTGCGCTCGCCAACAGCCCACGCGGCGCCCGGCATGTTGCCGGCACCGGCATGTACCTGCGGCACGAGAGCACGCTCAATGCGCGCCTGCGTGAGCTGGCCATTTTGCAGGTGGGCTACTCGACCGGCAGCGAATACGAGTATGCGCACCACGTCGATGTCGCGTTGTCGTTCGGTGTCAGTGAAGCCGACATCCTGGCCATCGCCGCCGACAGCGCCGGACAGCCAACCACACTCGAACCGCTGGCCCGTGCGGTGTTGCAGGCCGCCCGCGAGATGACCGAGCGGCTGAGCTTAAGTGATGCGACGTTCGCGGTATTGAGTGAAGCACTGGACGCCGAATCGCTCATCGATCTACTCATCGCCATCGGCGAATACAACGGCATGGTTCGCATCATGGCGGCGCTTCATATCGATCTGGAACCGGAATTCGTGACCTACCTGGAGCGGTTTCCGCTGCCTGTGCGTCACTGACGAACCGCGTTACTCCAACTGAAAAGGTTAAAGACTATGGACTTGGGACATGTGGGGATTCATGTGCGCGATTTCGACGCCATGCTGGGGTTTTATCAGCGCGTGTTCGGCTTCGTGATCAGCGATATCAAGCGCGGCCCGGAGCGGTCGATTGTGTTTCTGACTTCGGAGCCCGAGGTCCATCACCAGTTCGTCATCGCTAACGGCAGGGCGGCCGACGACCACTCGCGCGTCATCAATCAGATCTCGTTTCGCGTGTCGAACCTGGCTGAATTGAAACGCATCGGCAGCGCGCTCAGGGACGAGCAGGTCGAAGACCTCGACATCATCACCCATGGCACGGCGTGGTCGATTTACTTTCGCGACCCCGAAGGCAATCGGGCCGAGGCGTTTGTCGATACGCCGTGGTATGTCGACCAGCCGTTTCGCGCACCGATCGATCTGGACCAACCCGAAGACGTATTGCGTCGCGAAACGCAAGCGTTGTGCCGCACGCAGCCCGGGTTTCAAGGGATCGAGCAGTGGCGGCTCAAGCTGGCTCAACGCTTCGAAGCGGCCAGGGCACAGGCCTCTTCGGCGGAGTGAAGCGAAGGCCGATTACGTGCGGATTCACACTGCGGACACTAGCGCGCTGCGCCTGGCAGCCCGGTACCAGGGCCATTAACGTGTAGTGATCGCAATGTGTCTTGGAGTACTACGTGAGCTTAAATGCAAAGGCGGTAATTGTGGGTGCTTATGAGCACCCGGGCCGAGACCTACCGGATCGCTCGGCACAGCAGATTCACGCGGAGGTGGCGTTTGGCGCGCTCGCCGATGCGGGGCTGGGGCTGCAGGATATCGATGGTTTTTTCTGCACCGGCCAACTCGGCTTCGGCGCCATCTCGCTGGCGGAATACATAGGTCTTAAACGACTGCGTTACACCGACTCTACGTTTACGGGCGGGTCTTCCTATCTGTGTCATGTTGGCCACGCCGCGCTTGCCGTGGCGAGCGGCAAGTGCCGTATCGCCTTGGTGACACAAGGCGCACGGGTTCGCGGCATAGTCCGCGGCCCGAAGCTGGCGCCGGACACGCCCGAGTACGCCTTCGAGGCGCCCTACGGCGAAACCAACCTGGGGATCTACGCACTGGCCGCGCGGCGGCACATGCACGAATACGGAACGACTGCGCGGCAAATGGCTGAAGTGAAGGCGGCTGCGTCGTTTCACGCACAGTTCAACCCCAACGCGATGCTGCGAAAACCCGTCACCCTCGAGGAGGTGCTCGCGTCGCCCTTCGTTGCCGATCCGCTGCGGCGCATGGATTGCTGTGTGGTCACCGATGGCGGCGGTGCCGTGATCGTCACGACGCCGGAAATAGCCGCCGGATTGCAGCGTCAATCGGTCGACATCCTGGGGCATGGCGAAGCGATCAAGCACACCATGGGTGGGCGTCTGGACATGACCTACACCGCCGCCGTGTGGTCGGGACCCGCAGCGTTCGAGGAGGCTGCGGTGACACCGGCCGACATCGATTACGCCTCCATTTACGACTCTTTCACCATCACGGTGCTGATGACCCTGGAGGATCTGGGGTTTTGCAAGAAGGGGCAGGGCGGCGCGTTCGCGGCGGACGGGGCGTTGCGTGTGGGTGGGCGGCTTCCGGTTAACACCGATGGTGGCGGCCTGTGCAACAACCACCCCGGCTATCAAGGCGGCATGATCAAAATCATTGAAGCCGTTCGCCAGCTTCGCGGCGAGGCCCATCCCGAAGTGCAGGTCGACAATTGCCGACTGGCCTTGGCCCATGGCACGGGCGGCGGGATTTCACGCCTGTGCAGCGCGACATTAATTCTTGGTCGAGGTGATGCATGAGTGGTTCTGAACTGCCGGCGCCAACCCCACTGGTTGTCCCGGAAACCCAGCCCTTCTGGGAGGGGACAAAGGCCGGTCGGCTGATGTTGCCGCGCTGTCTGCGGTGCAGCTTTGTGATTTGGTATCCGCGCCAGTTCTGCCCGGAATGTGGACACGATTGCGTCGAATGGTTTGAAGCGAGCGGACGCGGTTCGATCTACAGCTTCACCATCGTGCGCCGTGGCGAAGGCGCGTACCGCGAAACGCCGTCTTATGTGCTTGCCTTCGTCGACCTTCACGAAGGCCCGCGCGTGATGACAAACATCATCGACTGCGACCCCACGCAACTTCAGATCGGTCAGCCCGTGAGCGCTGTGTTCTGCGATGCGGGAGACAGCGCTGCGTTGTTGCGATTCCGTCCACTCCTGACTGAGTAAGCCCCATGACAAAAATATGTTCTTCTCCCGAGGCCGCTGTCGCCGATATTCCCGACGGTGCATCCGTTGCCATTGCCGGCTTTGGCGTGGGCCATAGCTATCCGAACAGCCTGGTAATCGCCCTCAAGGAGCAGGGCGCACGCGACCTCTGCGTGGTTGCCAACTCGCTGGGGGCTGGTGAATACCGGCCGGAACTGCTGCTTGAAAATGGGCAGGTCAGTAAGGTGATTTTGTCGTTCTCCGCGCGGCCCGGCCTTGCGTCTCTGGTGGAGCAACGCGCCGCCGCCGGCGACGTGCAGCTGGAGATGGTGCCGCAAGGGATTCTGGTGGAGCGCTTGCGTGCAGCCGGCGCCGGCTTGCCAGCGTTCTACAGCCCGGTGACCGTGGGCACGCGCCTGGCCGAGGGCAAGGAGCTGCGCGAGTTTGATGGCAAGGAATATGTGCTTGAGCGCGCGCTGCCGGTCGACTATGCGCTGGTGCGAGGTTTCCGCGCGGATGCGAGTGGCAACGTCGAGTTTCGCGGCAGCAGCATGCATTTTCATCCGAGCTTCGCCAAGGGCGCGCGGGTCGCCATCGTTGAAGTTGATGAAATTGTCGAGGTAGGCGCTATCCCGCCGGAAAGAGTCGGCTTGCCTGGCGTGTTTGTGGCGCGGGTGGTGCTTGCCACCAAGAAAATCGCAATCCCCAAAGGCGCGCTGGGGCGCCGGGCGCCAGACACCCGGCGCGAGTATTTCGGCAAACCGGCGCTCTCGCGGCTGGAGTTTGCGCAACGCGCTGCGGCGTTGTTGCCGGAGCATGGTTACGTCAACCTGGGTTCCGGCTTGCCAACGTTAGTCGCCTCGCATGTCAGCGGGCGCAGCATCACGCTGCATGCCGAGAACGGGGCACTGGGCTATGAATTGCTTGGCGATACCGGTGTACCCGATCCTGACTTTTTCGATGCCGCTGGCGGTTTCATCGACATGCGCCCGGGTGGCGCCTTGTTCGATAGCGTGGTGTCGTTCGAAGTGGCCCGCTCGGGAAAACTCTCGGCCGTGTTGCTGGGCGCATACCAAGTGGCGCAGAACGGCGACCTCGCCAATTGGAGCGTGCCGGGCCAGGTCGGCGGTGGCATCGGTGGGGCAATGGATCTGATCGCCGGCGCCAGCAAGCTCATCATCGTGATGGAACACAGCGACAGCAAGGGGCGCTCCAAACTCGTGCGTGAATGCCAGTACCCGCTCACCGCTCCGCAGTGTGTCGATGTGATCGTGACTGATCTGGCATTGCTGGTGCGCCGAGGAAACCGGTTCGTCCTTGAAGAAATCGCTCCAGGCTTTTCCGTAGAGGAGATCCTGGAACTGACCGATATGGAACTGCTGATCGCCGATGACGTTCGCGTGATGCAGCCCGACGCTGCGCCCGTGTGATGTAGCCCTTGCGCGTTACCCCCCTGTCCCCGCTGCGCAGGTCACGCAACTTCAATGCTGCGTGGCCTGTTTCGCTTGGATCGACGATCACAATCCACGCAAAGGTGATGTGTGACCATACAGGCTGTGCTTGACCCTCGCACTGCACGCTTATTGCCTTGGTTGGTGGCAGTGGCGTTTTTCATGCAAACCTTGGATGGCACCATCCTCAACACGGCATTGCCGGCAATGGCCATCGACCTGGGAGAAAGCCCGCTGCGCATGCATGGTGTGTTGATCGCCTACCTCATTACCGTCGCCACCCTGATCCCAGCTTCCGGGTGGTTGGCCGACCGCTTTGGTACCCGCAGGACTTTTTACACGGCGATCATGTTGTTTTGCTCCGGTTCGTTGCTGTGCACCCAGGTCAACACCCTCGACTCGCTGATCATCGCACGTGTCATCCAGGCGCTGGGCGGTGCCCTGATGATGCCCGTCGGACGGCTGGTGGTGCTGCGCGCCTATCCGCGCAGCGACCTGGTGCGGGTCATGAGCTTTGTCACATTCCCCGGACTGGTCGGCCAACTGATGGGTCCAACCCTTGGCGGATGGCTGGTGGAGTACGCCAGTTGGCGCTGGATTTTCGCGATCAACCTGCCGATTGGATTACTTGGCGGTTACGCTGCTCATCAGTTGATGCCCGATTTTCGCCCCGCCATACGCACACGTTTTGACGTGGTTGGTTTTGGCTTGTTCGGCGCATTTACCCTGTCAATCATCCTGGGCCTGCAAAGTCTGTCCCAGGACTCGCTGCACGCCTCGGGTGGGTTCTTTGGCATCGCGGTGAGCGCGCTGGTGCTGTATTGGCTACACGCCTCCCGCAGCCAATACCCGTTGTTTGCGCTGTCGCTGTTTCGTCTGCGCAGCTTTTCAGTCGGCATCATTGGTAGCCTGATGTCGCGCTTGGGCAGTGGGGCAATGCCATTCCTCACACCGTTGATGATGCAAGTGGGGCTTGGCCATTCACCCTCAGTCGCGGGGATGAGCATGATCCCGCTGACCGTGTCCGGAATGGCCACCAAGCCGTTTATCGGCGCAGTGATACGGCGTTTCGGATATCGTGCGGTGCTCGGTTGCAACACACTGGCTCAAGGCGTGCTGATTTGCAGCATGGCACTTGTCGAAGCGAAAACACCGTTGTGGCTGATTATCCCGTTGCTGTCGCTGATCGGCGTCGCCAACTACATCCAGTTTACCGCCATGGGCACAGTGACACTGATCGAACTGAATGATCATCAGGCAAGCGCAGGCACCAGTTTGATGTCGGTGACTACCCAACTGTCGACTGGCCTGGCCGTTTCGGCGGCGGGGGCCTTGCTGGTGCTATTCAATCCGAATGAGGGCGTGTTGCGCCTGTCGGGCGTCATGGATGTTTTCTCCAAGGTTTATCTCAGTCTGGGGGCGCTGACCATTGTGTCCGCGCTGCTGTTTCTGCGTTTACCGCGTAAGGATTAGGCGGCGCCTAATTCTCGCTCGTTGGGGGTGGAGCACGTGACGTTGGCTCGCCGGATAGCGGCCCTTGAAGCCTTTTGGACATGACGCGGGTAGATCGTAGGGGGATGTGTCTACCCACTGACCGAGGAGGGTGTGAGGGTAGGTGGTGACTCGCGTTGCTGGGAATTGTCCAGAGCGCTCAATTCTCAGCCGTGACATCCGCGCCGGCCGACAGCAGAAAGGGTAGTATCAGCGGCCGATCAATTCGCTGATTTCTGATATCCAATATGCACTCAGTCAACAGAGTATCGAGCCGCTATGACGGTAAACACATTGTAATTGTGCATGGTTACACGGCCTCGCCCAATGCGAACTGGTTTCCTTGGTTGGCGCAGGTGCTACGGGCGCAAGGCGCGCGAGTTAGCATTCCAGCCATGCCTGATTCGTTCAATCCTGATCCAATAAAGTGGGCATTGGCGTTGGAGCAATCACTGCCAGCAGCCGACACAGACACAATCCTCATAGGGCATAGTCTTGGATGCATCACTGCTCTACGGCATTTGTTGTCCTTACCCGCACACACCCTGGCTGGCGGAGTCTTGCTGGTCTCCGGCTTCGATAGAACGGTGTCTACGTTGCCAGAACTACACGCCTTTACAGATGCACCGCTAGACCACGCGGAGGTTTGCCGTCGTACACAGAAAATCATCTCGCTGTTTTCCGACAACGATTCAATTGTTGAGCCGGCCGCGTCGATCGAACTTTCTCGCAATCTCAACGCGGAGCAACACGTCGTGAGTGGCGGTGGACATTTTCTCGATCGCGAGGGATTTGTACAGTTTCCAGAAGTACATACGGCTATTGCGAGGCTTCTTGAGCACGCGATATAGGTTTATGGAAAGCTTTTTTGGGTGAGTTGAAATCTGAATTCTTTTATCTGAATAAATTCGAAAGTCTAGACACAGGGCGCCCCCTTCGTTGCCTTGCGCCAGATCAAGTCCCGTTCCTGTTTTCACACTCTAATGGTGCCTGTGCAGCGGCACCCATTGAAGTTTGAAAACGGAGCAACTCAAGATGAGGCTTTTTCATCACGCCAAGGCTGGCGATGTCGGCGATGGCAAGGTCGGCCTATTCGGCCTGACCGCACTCATTGTCGGCAGTGCAATCGGTTCGGGGATTTTTGCTCTGCCGGCCACTCTGACAGGCGGCGCAGGAACACTGGGCATTCTGTGCGGCTGGGGCATTGTTGTGTTTGGCATGCTTTCGCTGGTGTCGGTGTACCGCAACCTGACGCTGCGCCAACCGGACATCGATGATGGCATCTACGGTTGGTCCAAGGCCGGCTTCGGTCACATCGGCGGTTTTATCGCGGCTTACGGGCATGGCGCCGGGGATGCCATCGGTAACGCCTCTTATCTGGTGGTGATTTTCAGCGCCCTGGGGGCGTTCGGGGTATTTTCCTTCTTTGGTGAAGGCACCACCTGGACCGCTATCCTTGCCGCCTCGGCCTTGTTATGGGGCGTTAATCTGTTGGTGCTACGGGGGGTCAAGACCAGTACCACGTTGAACAGCATCGCCACCGTCGCCAAGGTGGTGCCCATCGTGCTGTTTATTGGTTTTGCTCTCTATCACTTCGACAGCCGGGTGTTCATGGAGGATTTCCGTGGCGAACGCCATGCCACCTCCATCTTCGATCAAAGCAAGACGGTATTGTTGGCCGCCATGTGGACGTTGATCGGGCTGGAGTCGGGAACCATTTACGCCACGCGGGCGCGCAAGCTGTCGGATGTGGCCAAAGCCTCGACATTGGGGGCGATCATTGTCTCGCTGCTGTTAGTGGGCACCTCGGTATTGGCGCTTGGCATCATGCCGGCCGCGCAAATAACCACCTTGCACCAGCCGTCCATGGCGGGGTTGATGGCCTCGATGGTCGGCCCGTGGGGGGGATTGCTGATTAACCTGTGCCTGATCGTCTCGGTCGTCGGGGCGTTAATTGCCTGGGTGGCCCTGAGCGCCGAAGAGGTGATGCTCGCAGGGCGGGGCAAGAGTGCCACTCAATGGCTGGGCCGACTCAACAAAAACGGTGCGCCGCGCAATGCCATGTGGCTGACCACGGGCATCGCCCAAGCGATGATCCTGGTGGCGGGCTTCAGTAACGCCGGTTACCTGGCGCTGCTGTCGTTCTCTACCTCGTTGGCGCTGTTTCCGTATTTGCTCTCGTCAATGTACTCGTTCAAGTGCGGCCTTAATGGGCGAGGCTACGAGCCTGAAAAGGCGCCCGGGCGTTACTGGGAAATGGCCTTGGCAGGCTTTGCGGTGTGCTTTGTGTTGTTCATGCTTTACGGCGCTGGCTTGAAGTACGTGTTATTGGCGGCCGTGGTGTGGATGGTCGGTCTACCGCTGTTTATCCTTGGCAAGCGGGAGCAGCGGCAAAAACTCAGCGCCGTGGAATGGGTCGTGTGTCTGGGGGTGGTAGCGATGGCGTGTGCGGGGCTGCTGGGCTTGTTCTCGGGCTACTTGAGTCTGTAGTTTCGATTACGCAGGCTCGATTTCCCCGATGTGACCAGCGGTAAGACCTACCCCGCAGTACCGATGGTCGCGGTGGGTGCTCGTTGGGCCGGTAATGGCGTCGGCGCCGAACGCTGGCCGGCACAGACGTCTAGGCGGGTCACCCTTCAATCCGTGCGCCGCAACAGCGAGGAGCTAGCCCGCACCTGTAACTGTGGCGCCAGGATGATCGACTCGGCAGGTTCGCCCAGAATGCGCTTGTGCAGCAACTGCACCGCATGCAGGCCCATCTGCGCCAGCGGGAGGCGCACACTGGTCAGCGGCACGAAAAGTTCTTTGGCCAGTGGGGTGTCGTTGAAACCGACCACTGCAATGTCCTTGCCCGGCGCCAATCCCTTATCGCGCGCCGCCCCCATCAGGCCGATGGCAAGGAAGTCGTTGACCGCGAAAAACGCCTGCGGGGCAGGGTTGAGTCCCAACAGATACTCGCCTTGCTTGTGCCCGGTGAGGCTGTCAAAAGGGCCATTGAGGGTCCACTCCGGGCGCAGTGTTATGCCTTGCTCGCGGTAATAGCGGATGAACCCACGGGTCCGATCTGCCCCGGTGGACGCATGCCGTTCACCCGCCAGTATCGCCACATCGCGGCAGCCCTGTTGGTACAGGTGTTCGGCCGCCAACCAGCCGCCCATTTCGTCGTCGCTGCCCGCCGTCAGGTGCCCGCCAATCTGGCGGCTGACGAGTACGTAGGGCATGTGTTTGCGTTGAAGCAAGTCAAGCAATGGCTGGGTTTCACCCACGTGAGAGTCACCGACGATCAGCCCGGCCACCGAGCGGCGCAAAGCGTGCTCGGCACGTGCCATTTGGCGTGCCTGCTGGTCGTCGGTGTTGGCGACGAATGTGAGATAGCCCGCTTGCTCGGCCGCGCTGTCGATGCTGTCGTAAATGGTCGCCATCACCAGGTCGGTGAGGCGTGGCATGAGCACGCAGATCTCCTGGCTTTTACGCAATTTCAGGTTGGATGCCTGCGTGTTCGGCCGATAATCCAGCTCTTTGGCCAATGCACGAATACGCGCCACGACCTCCGTCGAAGCCGCTCGCTCGACCCCGGCCGGGTCGCCATTGAGCACCCGCGACACCGTCGAGACGTGTACCCCGAGAGCAGTCGCCATGGACTTCAGTGTGGCGGGGCGAGATTGATTCGGCATGTCTGAGAGGCTTCCAAGCATCTATTTCCAGCGCGCGATTCTATCTCAATCGACGCGCCCGCCCGCGAAATAAATCTTTACCCAAACGATTGACTAACACTTTTCCACTCTCTACATTTTGCCAACCCAAACGTTTGGGTAAAACAATAAAAAAACGCCGGACGCGGCCGATTTTTTGACTTCTGCCATCATTTGAAGAGTCAGATCCTATGAACAGTCCCGCTATCCCACGTTTCCGCTACCAGATTTTCTTCCTGATCATGCTGATGGCATTGCTCAACTACATCGACCGTGGCGCGATTTCTTATGCCTCGGCGAGCATCCTTCCGGAGTACGGCTTCGACAAGGCTGACTGGGGCAATGTGTTGGGGTTCTTCGGCTACGGCTACATTCTCGGGGCGTTGATCGGCGGCATTCTGGCCGACCGCTTTGGCGCCAAGCGCATCTGGCTGATTGCCGGGGCCACCTGGTCGATCTTTGAGATCGCCACCGCGTTTGCAGGCGACTTTGGGCTCGCGTTCATGGGCGGCTCGGCCATGGCCGGTTTCGCCACCATTCGCGTTCTGTTTGGCTTTGCCGAAGGCCCGGCGTATTCGGTGATCAACAAGAGCGTCGCTAACTGGGCGACGCCCAAGGAGCGAGGCTTCGTGGTTTCGGTCGGCCTGCTGAGCACCCCGCTCGGTGCGCTGCTCACGGCACCGGTGGCGGTGGGCCTGCAAACCCTGACTGGCGACTGGCGTAGCATGTTCGTGGTGCTGGGCGTGGTCAGCCTGGCGCTGCTGATTTTCTTTATGACACGCTTCACCAACACCCCTGATGAGAACCCTCGGATGTCCAAGGCCGAGCTCGACTTCCTGCGTCAGGAGCGTGCCACGGCAGCCCATGCCTCGCCCCCTGACACAAGCGTCACGCCGGTGTGGCATTTCTTCAAGAACAAGGACCTGCTGCTCAACGCTGTCGGTTACTTCTCGTTCGTGTATGTGACGTTCCTACTGCTGACCTGGACCCCCAAGTACCTGCAGGACGAGTTTCACTACAACCTCTCGTCGCTGTGGTACATGGGCATGATCCCCTGGACCGGCGCCTGCTTCACCGTGTTGCTGGGCGGCAAGCTATCCGACTGGCTGCTACGCCGCACCGGCAACCTGAAGGTGGCGCGCAGTTGGCTGGCCGCGACCTGCCTGCTGTTGACCACGCTGTGCTTCATCTTGGTCTCGCAGGCCCAGACGGTGTGGGGTGTGATTGCCCTGATGACCGTGGCCAACGCCCTCAATGCGCTACCGAACTCTGTTTACTGGGCCGTGGTGATCGATACCGCGCCGTCGAACCGCGTGGGCGCCTACAGCGGCATGACGCATTTCATTGCCAACACCGCCTCGTTCATCGCACCGATGCTGACCGGCTACTTGACCGTTCGCTACGGCTACTCGTCGATGTTCGTCGCGGCGGCGGTGGCCACTGCGCTGGGCATGGGCGCGATGTTGATGGTGCGCCCTGGCAGTCGGCACGTTGCCCCGTCCCCTTTACCCGCCGTGGTTTGATGGAGCTGTTTGTATGAACATGACGAAGCCTACCCATGCTGGCTATTTTTTTGCTCAATCGGTCACTGATTTGGCCCAGCGCCTTCGTGCGGGCAGCCTGACCAGTGTCGAGCTGACGCAGGCTGCCCTTGACAGCATCAAGCGGCTGAATCCGATCTTGAACGCCTTCGTGTGCGTCGATGCAAGCGTGGCGCTGGCGCAGGCGCGCAAGGCTGATGAACTGTTCGAACAGGGCCTGGACCTGGGGCCGTTGCAGGGTATTCCAGTGGCGGTCAAAGACAACATCGATACGTTCGACTATGTCACCACCTACGGTTCGGCGCATTTTGCAGGTTTTAAACCCGAGCACGATGCGGTGTGCGTGAAGCGTTTGCGCGAGGCGGGCGCGGTGATCGTGGGCAAGACCCTGACGCATGAATTCGCCTACGGGCCGACGGGCGACCGCTCGCTGCAGGGCGCCGCGCGCAATCCTTGGAACGCCGACTGCATCACCGGCGGCTCGAGTGCCGGCAGCGCCGCCGCAGTCGCCAGCGGCATGGTGCCGCTGGCGCTGGGTACCGATACCGGTGGCTCGATCCGTATTCCTGCGGCGTTGTGCGGTGTGGTCGGCTTCAAGCCATCATTTGCCAGCGTGCCGCTGGACGGCGTGTTCCCGCTTGCGTCGAGTCTCGACCATGTGGGCCCGATCGCCAACCACGTCGAGGATGCGCGTCTGTTGTTCGAGGTGATCGCCGGGCGCACGTGTGCGCCGTTGGCTAACCCCAGACCGTTGCGGATTGGCTGGATCAGGTCCGGCAGCTTCGGCCCGGTAGACGCGGAGCTGGATAGCCAGGTGTACCAGGCGGCGCAACAGCTCTTTGGCGAGGGGCTACAAGAGGTCGACGAACTGGCGCAACTGTCGGCCGACATGAAAGCGACCTTGCAGGTGTTACAACGCGCCGAGGCTTTCAATGTTCACGCCGAGCGCATGCAGAGTGCGCCGCACATGTTCGAGGCCGAGGTGCGCGAACGCCTCGAGTTGTCGTGTGAAGTCAGGGGTTGGCAATACATCCGCGCGCAGTCCAGCCAGGCACGCCTCAAGGCTGCGATGGCGCAGGTGTTCAAGCGCTATGACTTGCTGGTCTCGCCCAGCGTGCCGATCACGGCGACGGTGGTTGATGCGCGTGAGGTGCAGGTTGGCGCGCAGGACATTGATGTGCGCGCCGCCTTGCTCAGTCATACCAGTGCCTGGAACCTCACCGGGTTACCTGCAATCAGCCTGCCGGTGGGGCTGGTGAGAGGGATGCCGGTGGGGCTGCAGGTCATTGGCGCAGCAGGGGAGGATGATCAATTGTTGAGGGTAATGGCGCAGCGATTCGCAGGGCATGCAGTGGCTTCGGAGCCCACTGAACGCTAATGCAGGATCTGCGCAAGAAAGCTCTGCGCCCTGGGGCTTTGCGGGTTATTGAAGAAAGCCTCTGGTGGGCTGTCTTCAATGATCCGGCCGCCGTCGAGAAACAGCACCCGCTCTGCGACCTGCCGGGCGAAACCCATTTCATGGGTGACACAGAGCATGGTCATGCCGGTGTCGGCGAGTTTGACCAACACATCCAGCACCTCGGCAACCATCTCCGGGTCGAGGGCTGAAGTCGGCTCATCAAACAGCATGATCTTGGGTTTCATGCACAACGCCCGGGCAATGGCCACGCGCTGCTGTTGCCCGCCGGACAACTGGCTGGGGAACTTGTCGGCCTGGTTCTCGATACCGACTTTGTTCAAGTAGAAACGCCCCAGTTCTTGCGCTTCCTTGCGCGACAGGCCCCGCACCGACATCGGCGCCAGCATGCAGTTTTGCAGCACGCTCATGTGCGGGAACAGGTTGAAGTGTTGGAACACCATGCCGATCTCGCTACGCACCTGAGCCGCTTGGCGGGTGTCCAGCGCCAGGTCGGTGTCGTTCACCCGGATATGGCCTTTCTCGGCGATTTCCAGGCGGTTGATACAGCGGATCAGTGTTGATTTCCCCGAACCTGAAGGCCCACACAGCACGATACGTTCGCCTTCGCGCACGTTCAGCTCGATGTCATGCAAGACATGGTAGGCGCCGTAAAACTTGTTCAGCCCTTCAATGCTGACCACGACATTGCGTGTGTCCGGCAACGCAGCGTTGCCGGGCAGGTGACGTTGGGTGTTTGTCGCTGGCATGGCGGTTACTCCGCAAATCAGTGGAAACGTTCTGCGCTGTAAGGCGCCGGGTCAGTAAAGGTCGGGGCGCCGGTGAGCATCTCGGCGAGCAGGCGCCCGCTGACTGGGCCGAGGGTCAGGCCGTGGTGGGCATGGCCGAAGTTGAACCACAGGCCCGGGTGATGCACCGCCGGGCCGATCACCGGGCGCATGTCCGGCAGGCACGGACGCAGACCCAGCCACGGTTCGGGGTCCAGACGCTCGCCGAGTGGGTAGAACTTGCGCGCCAGGGCTTCACAGCGACTGAGCTGAATGTCATTGGCCTGATCGCTGCTCTCGGCAAACTCGATGCCCGTGGTCAACCGGATACCCTGAGCCATCGGTGCCAGGACATAGCCGCCCTGGGCATCGCAAATGGAATGCTGCAACTGTGCATCGTGCAAAGAGCTGTAGTGCATGTGGTAGCCGCGCTTGATTGCCAGCGGAATGCGATAGCCCAGTGGCTTGAACAGCTCGGGCGCCTGTGGGCCGAGCGCGATCACCGCCTGTTCGGCACTCACCGGGCCTTGTTCGGTCTGAACCTGCCAGCCGCCGTCGAGCTGTTTGAGCGTCAGCGCATCGCCCTGAATGAACTGCCCGCCGCGCTTGATAAACAGCGCGGCGTAGCCACGGGTCAGGGCCCCGGGATCGCTGACGGTTTTCGGATCAAGCCAGTGAATGCCGCCCACCGCCTGTTCGTTCAGCGACGGTTCACGCTCGCGCAATTGCTCGCCGTCCAGCACTTCATAACGCAAGCCATAAGGCTGCAAGGCATGGGCATCGGCTTGGGCCTTGATAAAGGCCGGTTGATTGCGAAACACCTCGATCCAGCCATTGGCTTTGATCAGGTCGCCCATGCCGGCGGCCTCGATCAGCACATCGTGCTCATCCACGCAGCGCTGCACCAACGGCAGCATGGCGCGGGCGGCCTGGTTCAACCTGGGCGGCGACGAGTTCTGCCAGTAGGTGAATAGCCAAGGCGCGACCTTGGGCAGGTAGCGCCAGCTATACCGCACATCGGATTGCTGGTTGAGGCCGTAACGCACCAGGCTCGACAGCTCTCGCGGGAACGCATAGGGAATCACACTGGAGCGCTCGATCAACCCGGCATTGCCATGGCTGGTGCCGTTGCCGGGTTGCTGGCGGTCGATCAGGATGACCTGAACACCACGCGCTTGCAGGTGCAGTGCGGTACAGACGCCGACAATCCCGGCGCCCAGAACGATGGTTTGGCAGTGCATGAAAAAATTCCTTGTAACGCGCCGTGCAGGCGTGGGGTAAACGACAGGCATCAGAGCAGATGGCGACCCAGTCGGGCTTCAACGCGCTTGAGCACGCGGCGGATAATTTCGACGATCAGCAGATAAAGAACGGCTGCCCACAGGTAAATCTGGAAATCGAGGCTGCGCGAGAAGGCCAGCTTGCTAACGCCCATCAGGTCGTAAATGGTCACCAGCGAAGCGATGGCGCTGGCCTTGATCATCAGAATCAGCTCGTTGCCCAGCGGGCCGATGGCGACCACCAGCGATTGCGGCAGGATGACTTTGAAGAATGTCGTTGAGCGTTTCAGGCTCAAGGCCTTGGCCGCCTCATGCTGCCCCTGGGACACCGAGAGCAGGCTGCCGCGGAAAATCTCTGCCTGATACGCCGCCGTATTCAAGGTGAAGGCCAGCAGCGTGCAAAACCACGCGTCGCGGAAAAACCACCACAGCCCGACGTCTTGCCAGAACCCCTTGAACGACCCGAGGCCGTAATACAGCAGGAACAACTGCGCCAGTAATGGCGAGCCCCGAAAGCAGTAGACGTACAGGGCGCTCAAGCGCTGCAACAGCAGGCTGTTGGACACCCGAGCCAAGGCAATCAGCAGGCCGAGCAGGGCGCCGAGGGTGAATGAAATCGCCACCAGCTTGCCCGTTACCAGCAAGCCTTCGAGCATGCGCGGGCCATAGCGCTGCAACAGGTCGAGGTCGATGAAAAACTGCGCAAAACTCTCGAGCGTCATGGTCGTGCGCTCCGCAGATGCCGATTGAAGTGCTGCTCGATAAACGCGAACACGCGCCCCGACAGGGCCGAGAAGAACAGGTAACCGAAGCAGGCCACGGCATAGAAGAACAACGGCTCCTTGGTCACGCTCACCGCCAGGTTGGTCTGGCGCATCAGATCGACCAGTGAAATAGTCGAGACCAGCGACGTGTCCTTGAGCAGCGATAACCAGTTATTCGACAGCCCGGGCAGGGCGATGCGCACCAGTTGCGGAAACACCACTTTGCGAAAGGTCGTCGCCTTGCTCAGGCCGAGGGCCGCAGACGCCTCGTATTGACCCTTGGCGACAGTCTTGAACGCAGCGAGCCAGATCTCGCTGGAGAACGCTGCAAAGACGAAACTGAAGGCGACCATGGCGGCCAGAAAGGTATTGATGGTGACCTGGGTTTCGTAGCCCATGGCCGCGAGTATTTTTTGTGCCGCAATCTGGCAGCCATAGTAAATGATCAGCAGCGTCAGCAACTCGGGCAAGCCACGGAACACCGTGGAAAACAGCGTGGAAAATGATCGCAGCCAAGGCTTTTTCGAGCGCGCGGCCAAGGCCAGTCCAAGCCCCAGGGGCAAGCCGATCGGCAAGCAGGCCAGCGCCAGTCCCAGGGTCACCAGCGCCCCGGCCAGCAGCGCTTGCCCCCAGCCGCCGCTGGCAAACGACAACAGCGATAGATGTTCGATCATGCTCGAACCCTCGTGAAAGGACATCGTGAAATGAACACCGGCCAACCTGCGTCCGGCCAGGGCCGGGCTCAGGCAGCGGGTGGACAGTCAGTGCTCGGAGCGGCGACGAATCAGTGGTAGATGTCGAAAGCAAAGTACTTGCTGGAGATCTTCTGATACGTGCCGTCGGCAACAATTTCATCGAGGGCCTTGTTGAAGCGTTCGCGCAGCGCGTTGTCTTCCTTGCGCACCGCAATCGAGGCATCCGCCTGGGTGCCATTGACGTCGCCGAGCATTTTGCAGCAGCTCTTGCCGGCCTTGTCGATCCAGTCGGCGAGCGGGAATTTGTCGGCAATCACACCGTCGAGCCGACCCGACGCCAGGTCGCTGTTGGCCTCGTCCAGCGTCGGGTAGAGCTTCACGTTGGCGCCGGCTTTGCCATACACGTCTTCGGCATAAATTGACTGGGTGGAAGAGGATTGTGCGCCGACGGTTTTACCTTTGAAGTGGGTCTGCGCGTCGCTGATGTCCGAGTCGCTGGGAACCGCAACCGACAGTGGGGTTTTGTAGTAGTGACGGGTGAAGCTGATTTTCTTGCGGCGCTCTTCGGTGTCGATCATCGACGCCACGACCGCGTCATATTTCTTGGCCATCAAGGCCGGAATGATGCCGTCCCAGTCTTGTGCCACAAGGGTGCATTGGGCCTGCATGCGCTCGCACAGGGCGAGGGCAATATCGACGTCAAAGCCATGGAGTTTGTTATCCGAATCGACATAGTTAAACGGCGGGTAAGCACCTTCAGTGGCGATTTTCAAGACGTCGGCCTGAGCGACACCGACACTGGCGGCGAATACCGCACACACACTTGCAAAGCGAATGAATCGTTTCATCGTTGCCTCTCAATCTGCTGGCCTATTGCTCTTGTTTGCTCGCGAGTGACGATGTGTAACCCACGAATTCGTTGTGTAGCGCGGCAGTTGCTTCCAAGCGTTTCTCTACATCGGGGCCGAGTTTCTTACAGACCTCGTTGACCATCAGGTGCACCAGCGACAGCATCGTCGCCGTCGATTCCCAGAAAAGATTGAATTCGGTAGGCAGGCGAAAGACCTCGTCGGCGTGCAATTCGGCCCAATCGCAAAAGGTGTCAGTGATCAGCGTCACCGGGATGCCGGCCGCCCGGGCCTTGCGGCACAGGGTCAGGGCGTGGCGCGAATAGCGGCGCGCCTCGAACACCACCAGCGCGGTGTGTTCGGGGTTGCTCAGCAACACGTCGCCGAAATGCCCGGCAGCGCCGTCCACCACCTGCACGCCATCGCGCAGGTACTGCAACAGGTGCACCATCGAGAGGGCGATGCCGCGTTCGGTCTGAAAGCCGGCAACGAAGATTTTTGGGGTGTTTGCCAAGCGTTCGCTGACGGTATTCCACGCGGGCGTCTGGCTGTGTTCGTAGACGCGTACCAGCGCGGCGACTTCCAGTTCCAGGCTGCGTGAAGGGCCTTGCGGGTTGTGGCTCTGCTGCTGACGAAATTCTTGCAACCGGTCGCCCACCAGCCACGGGCCATCGCCGAGGTCATCTTTCAGGTCGTTTTTCAGATCCTTGAAATGGCTGTAACCGAGTGAGCGACAAAAGCGCCCCACGCTCGATTCGCTGACCCCGAGTTTCTGGGCGATATCGGCGGCGGTCTGAAAGGGCAGCTCATGTAGGTTGGCGAGCATGTACGTGGCAATCGTCCGACCGGAAGCGGCAGCTGTCGACAGACTGTTTTCAAGGCGTTGCTTGATCGGTTGGCTCACGGTACGACTCACTGTATTTTTTGCTTGCGACAGAAAATGAATGTTTTCTGTCATCAAGTCAACATTTGACAGTTTGCTGTCATGACTAGATAGTCGAATGCCTGCAACGGCCCTGGCTTTGCCCTACCTCGATCCGGGAGTTTTTACATGCCTTCACCTGCACATTCTGCTGTAGAGCCTATTGCTTTCAGCGATTTGGTCGTGTTGCTGCGCGCTATTTTCGAGCGCCATGGCACGTCGGCTGAAGTCGCTGCGGTACTGGCCCATAACTGCGCCAGCGCCCAGCGCGACGGCGCTCACAGCCACGGGGTGTTCCGGATTCCCGGCTACGTTTCGACCCTGGCCAGTGGCTGGGTCGATGGCCGGGCGGTGCCGGTGGTGGAAGATGTCGCCTCGGGTTATGTCCGGGTCGATGCGCGCAACGGTTTCGCCCAACCGGCCCTGGCCGCTGCCCGCGAGTTATTGCTGGAAAAAGCCCGCAGTGCCGGGATTGCGGTCCTGGCGATTCACAACTCCCACCATTTCGCGGCGCTCTGGCCAGATGTTGAACCCTTCGCCGAGGAAGGGCTGGTGGCCTTGAGTGTGGTCAATAGCATGACCTGCGTGGTGCCCCATGGCGCTCAACGCCCCCTGTTTGGCACCAACCCGATTGCCTTCGCGGCGCCTTGTGCGGGAAGCGATCCGATCGTTTTCGACATGGCGACCAGTGCCATGGCCCATGGCGATGTGCAGATCGCTGCGCGGGCGGGTGAGACCTTGCCGCCGGGCATTGGTGTCGATAGCCAGGGGCTGGCGACACAGGACCCAAACGCGATTCTCAATGGCGGCGCATTGTTGCCGTTTGGCGGGCACAAGGGCTCGGCCCTGTCGATGATGGTGGAGTTGCTGGCGGCCGCGCTGACCGGCGGCAACTTCTCTTTTGAGTTCGACTGGCATCAGCACCCCGGGGCGAAAACGCCGTGGACCGGGCAATTGATTATCGTGATCGATCCGCGCAAGTCCGTTGGCGAGCGTTTTGCCCAGCGTGCCCAGACCTTGGTGGCGCATATGCATCAAGCCGGCTTGCAACGTATGCCGGGCGAGCGTCGTTACCGCGAACGCGAACATTGCGCGCAGCACGGCGTGGCAATCGCGGAGCAGGAGTTGGCGCAGCTGCGGGCGATGGCGGACACAATCGTGTGATTGCATGCGGATAGGCCCGACTGCAAAAGGCCGTCCTGGCTGCGTGGCGCGTCATCCCTCACACACTGCTGCCGGAAACCGGCAGCAGCCCTGCCACACCTAAACCTTGAAACGCTCCACGAGCTTTTCCAGCTCATGCCCCAGCCGCGCCAGTTCGTTACTCGACGCGGCGGTTTCTTCGCAGGTGTTTGCCGTCTGGTCGGAGATGTCGCGAACGTTGATCACGCTGCGATTGATCTCCTCGGTGACGGCGCTTTGCTGTTCCGCCGCCGTGGCAATCTGCTGATTCATCGCCTGAATGATCGAGACCTTGCTGGTGATGTTTTCCAGCGCGCTGACGACGCGGTGGGTGTATTCCACGCTGCTTTCGCTCAGCAACAGGCTGCTTTCCATGCCGGTGGCCACGGCTTGGGTGCCGCTTTGTACGCCGGCGACCAGGATTTCAATTTCTTCGGTGGAGCGCTGGGTGCGCAGGGCGAGGTTGCGCACCTCGTCAGCCACGACCGCAAAACCGCGACCGGCCTCTCCGGCGCGGGCGGCTTCAATCGCAGCGTTCAGCGCCAGCAGGTTGGTTTGCTGGGCGACGGCCTTGATCACATCCAGTACGCCGCCGATTTTATCGCTTTGTTCCTGCAGGTGGCGGACGGCGTCTGCCGATTGGTTGAGTTCTGCCGCCAGGCGCTGGATCTGCGCGATGGCTTCCCCCACGATCTGCTCGCCCTCGCAGGCTTGCTGATCTGCGGCGGACGCGGCGGCGGAGGCCTCCTCGGCGTTGCGGGCGACGTTGTGCACAGTGGCGGTCATCTCGTTCATTGAGGTGGCGACATGATCCGTTTCGGCTTTCTGGTTGCTGATGCCGGAATTCGTTTGCTCGGTGACCGCCGACAGCTGTTCGGCAGCGCTGGCAACCTGGATGACGCCGGATCGAATGCCGTCGATCAGCTCATGCAGGTTGAGCATCATCTGTTGGAGGCCTGACTGCAGTTGGCCCAGTTCATCACGCCGGGTCACCGCCACATGCTCGGTCAAATCGCCTCGGGCAATGCGGTTCACCGCCTGGAGCGTGTGCTGCAGTGGATTGACGATTTGCCGTGTGATGCCCCATGCGGCGAGTGCGCCGAGCAGCAGGGCCAGGGTCGCGACGAGTCCGAGCGAGGTCTTGGCGGACGCGGCATCGGTATCGCGTTTGGCATTTTGCGATTCAATCAGTTTTTGCGTGGTGTCGAGCAGCACGTCACCCAACTGTCCCATTCGTTTAAACAGGGACGCCTGGTCAACGTTGGGCATGGCCAGGTCATGCAGCAGTTGCCCGTACTCTTTGGCCGCATTTCCCTGCTGTTGAATCAGGTCTTGATCCCGTGGGTCGATGAATTTTCCCTTGATACTGTCCAGGTGGGCCGCCAGGCGGTCCAGGGTTTGCTGCAGCGGTTGATAGGCATCCGGTTGGGTATTCTTACCGATGCGTAAACGAATGATGCGCAAGTCTTTGGTGTAATCGCTGATCTGCGCAATTTCCTCAACCTTGAGCCCGCGATCGGTCAATGTCACCACGGCGTACCAGCCGGTGGCGGCCAGTAGCAATGTAAGCCCCAGTACCAGGCCGAATCCCAAACTTAATTTAGCACTGACGCGGATATTGCTGATCCAGCCGAACATATGGACTCCAGGTTGTAACGCAGGTTGAGTGATCCTTGATTCCCTGAATGTCGACCATCCATTCCAATGCTTTAGTTTTAGTCTGACGGTCGCGCTGTTCCGAAGGACAATTCGCGGCGTGTCTAAAAACTTTGGAATGTGCGAGACATTGTGGGGCGGTGGGACTGTAAGGTTACAGCCCACGTCTGTAGGGCGTTGGAGAAGAGGCAGGCTCTTCAACTAAGGGGGCGTTTACGAGCGTAACAGTGCGGCCTTGTACTTTAGTCGAATATTCAGACGGTCCGGGTTCTGGCGGGCCCGTATTCAGGGCGCCAACGCCCGAAAAGAGTGCAGGGTCGTCATTAGGGATTTAGATCTTGATCGCTTTTTTTAGATAGGAAAACAATTGGTCCTGGCAGGCCCTGTATTGGTTTTCAAGGCTCTCCACCTCAAACATGCGAGCCAGCCATACCTCATCACAGGCCGCCTCTAAATGATTGACAGTTGTCATCCAGAGCGTTTGGGCGTTCGCCGTCGCTCGGAGTAATTGCAACAGTTCCTCATTTATCTGAAGGGTGTTGGGTGAGGCGTGTATGGGCGACATTAAAAGTACCGAGAGTCGATTTTAATCGTGGTTGGTTTTTCTATCGCGCACTATAAAGCCCTGCTCGTGAGGGGCAGTATTCGACTAATGGCTAACGAGGAGGCGGAGTAAAATTGGATTTTTTTGGGTGCGGATATTCACCAAGCTTATAATGTTGCCCGCGCAGCTAGAGTGGTTTGTCGTATTAAGCAGATGATTCGATTCAGCTGATAAGTTGAGTCTGCCTTTAACCGTTATTCAATAAAATGCTGCGGCGGTAGTTGCGTCTTAGATGCAAAAACACGATGGCTTGCCAGTGTCCCTTCAGCAGGATGGCCACCGCCGGGCCAGGGCAAATCCTGGCAATGTCCCAACCGATGCCAAATAACAGGCTGCCGCCAACCTGGCGTCGGCCCAGTTCAGGCACGCCTGGAAGTCGCTAGTCTAGGCTCATGATCCAATCGCTTTGACCAGTAGGGCCACCGCAACCAGCATCGACACGGCGGCAAACCCGCGTTGCAAGTGCGGGCCTGCCAGCCGCGCTGCGATCAGGCGCCCGCAGGCCATTCCAAACAATGCACCTATGGAGAACGGCAGGGCAATCGCCCACTGCAGATGCCCGGCCGCAGAGCTGGCGGCAACGCCGGACATCGACACCAGTGCAATCACCGCCAGGGACGTTGCCAGCACCGACTGCGCGGTCAAATTGGTGTATCGCTGTAGCGCCGGCACCATCACAAAGCCGCCGCCCACGCCGAGCAGGCCTGAAAGCCCGCCCGCAACCACGCCAGACACTGTGAGCGCCCAGGCGCACGGCGCCGTCCAGTTCAGCTTGCCTCGTTGGGCGTCCAATACGCAGGGCGGCGGCTTGGTCGCAGTCGCCTTCGACGTGGGGGAGGGCGGCAACGACCGTTTGAATACCCGGAACGCCACATACATCAGCACGCAGGCAAACAGGATCGTCAACGGACGATTCGGCGTGCGCTGCGCCAACCAAAGGCCCAGGGGCGAACAGATGATGCCTGCGGTGGCAATTAACAGCGCTGCCTTGTAGCGGACGGTGCCGTTTTTCAGGCCCATCACCGCGCCCAGGGTCGCGGCCAGGCCGACGGCCAGCAGGCCAATGGGCCCGGCCTCGGCCATGCTCAAGCCCGCCCCGAACACCAGCAACGGCACCGCGAGTATTCCACCGCCGGCGCCGGTCAGCGCCAGAATCACGCCCACTGTCAGCCCGAGCAGTAAGACGATGATCATTTCAGTCTCCTTGCGTTCAGCCCTGATTTCATTGGTCGGTCAACTCGGGTTTCGCCAGCCATTCGCGGCCCTTGAGCATGCCCTTCCAATACAGCGGTGGAAGAATCCGCTCTTTGAGCAGCCAGGCCAGTCGGGAGGGGCGGGTGCCGTCGATCAGCCATGACGGGAAGCTGGGGGCGACCTTGCCGCCATAGGTGAACTCCGCCAGGACGATCTTGCCGCGTTCCACCGTCAGCGGGCAGGAGCCATAACCGTCGTACTGGGCGCAACCGTTCGCCTTACCCATGGCCGCCAACACGTTATGGGCCACCACCGGCGCCTGCTTGCGGGCGGCGGCAGCGGTCTTGGCGTTGCTCGAATTGGCCGCGTCGCCCAGCGCATGAATGTTTGCCCAGGTTTTATGCCGCAGCGTGGCGGGGTCGATATCAATCCAGCCGGCCGCGTCAGCCAACGGGCTGACCCGAATGAAATCCGGCGCGACCTGCGGTGGTACCACATGCAGCAAATCAAACTCACGGGTCACCACACGGGGGCTGCCATCCGGGTTCACGCCGCTGAACGTGGCCGTCCGTGCCGGGCCGTCGACGCGGGTGAGGGTGTTGCCGAAATTCAGGTCGATACCGTAAGCCGTGACGTATTCCATCAGCGCCGGCACATAATCGGGAACCCCAAACAGCACTGCACCGGTGCTGTAGAACTCGATCTCGATGGCATCCAGTACGCCGCTGCGTTTCCAATGATCGGCCGATAGGTACATGGCTTTTTGCGGTGCCCCGGCACATTTGATCGGCATCGGCGGCTGCGTGAAAATCGCCCGGCCACCGCGCAGTTGCTGCACCCTTTCCCAGGTATAAGGCGCCAGGTGATACAGGTAGTTGGAGGTCACGCCGTTGCGGCCCAGGGTCTCCGACAACCCTTCGACGGCGTGCCAATCGAGCTTCAGGCCGGGGCACACGATCAGTTGCTCGTATTTGACGACCCGGCAGCCATCCAGAATGACCGCATTTCGCTCGGGCTCGAAAGCCGCCACCGCCGCCTTGATCCAATGCACGCCGCGGGGCAGGGTGGTGCCCATCGTGTGAGCCGTTTGGCGCGCGTCGAACACACCCGCGCCCACCAGCGTCCAGCCAGGCTGGTAGTAATGCACATCGGCCGGGTCGACGATCGCAATGTCGAGCCCCGGCGCGCGGGCCAGCAGGCTGGAGGCGGTGGCGATACCCGCCGCGCCCGCGCCGATGATGACCACGGTGTGCTGCGCCTCAGCCACTTCGACCGGCGTGCGACCCTGGTTCGCAATCCGCCGAATCACGCCTTTCATGTCGAAGCCGGCTTTTTTGGCGCTTTCGACGATGTGCGGCAGGTCGTGTTGACCCGCTTGTGACAGCGCCCACATCGTTGTCGAGCGCATACCGGAGCGGCAATAGGCCAATACCGGCTTGGGCAGCGTTTCCAGCAGCGTGCCGAAGGCGACCCCTTGCTCGTCGGTGACTTTGCCCGATTCGGCGGGAAGGTAGTGCGCCTCGATGCCGACCGCATCGGCGGCGCGTTTGATTTCGGCAAACAACGGTTGGTCGCTGCCTTCGCCATCGGGGCGGTTACAGATGATGGCGCGAAAGCCGGCGGCTTTCAGTTCAGCCAGTTGGCTGGGGAGAATCTGTTCTGATACCGATAAAGCAGGTGCAAGGCGGCGGATATCCATAAGTGTCTCCGTTATGGGTATTTTTTCTTATATGTTTTTTTGGGGGGGGGATGAGTGTCAGGCGACGTTGAGCGGGATTTTCAGATAGCGGGTCCCGTTCGATTCAGGCTCGGGCAAATGCCCGGCTCGCATGTTGACCTGGACCGAGGGCAGGATCAGTGTCGGCATGTCCATCGAGGCATCCCGCTTGGTACGCATCGCCACGAACTCCTCCTCACTGATGCCGTTACGCACATGCACGTTGTGCTCGCGTTGTTCGGCAACGGTGCTGACGAATTGCAGCTCGCGGCCGCCTGGCTGGTAGTCGTGGCACATATACAGCAACGTATCTGCGGGCAGGCTCAACACTTTGTTGATTGACTGGAACAGCGTGCGCGCATTACCGCCGGGGAAGTCGCAGCGGGCGGTGCCGTAGTCGGGCATGAACAGCGTATCGCCGACGAAGGCCGCCGTTTCGCTGCCCTTGCTGATCAGGTAAGTCATACAGGCCGGCGTATGGCCGGGTGTATGCAGCGCGGTGCAGTGCAGCGTGCCGATGCTGAACGATTCGTCGTTGACGAACAGGTGATCGAACTGGCTGCCGTCGCGGGGCATCTCACTACCGGTATTGAACAGCGTGCCGAAGACCTTTTGCACCGTCGAGATCTGGCTGCCGATGCCTATTTTTCCACCGAGCTTTTCTTTCAGGTAGGGCGCGGCGGTCAGGTGGTCGGCGTGGACGTGGGTCTCGAGAATCCACTCGACCTTTGCGTTCAGCTCGTTCACCCGTGCTATCAGACGGTCGGCGGAGGTGGCGGCGGTGTAGCCTGATTTAGGGTCGTAATCCAATACGCTGTCGATAATCGCGCAGTGGAGGGTGGCCTCATCGAGCACCAGATAGCTGACGGTGTGGGTAGCAGAATCGAAGAAGCCTTCGACGTGAAGTTTGACGCGCATGAACTGTCTCCTTAGGGGGGGGCTTTTTTTTCGAGCCGCTTAGACTAAGGACTGTCGATGCAATAAGTTTGCCAGGCCATGGCTGTAGCGAAATAGCCTAATATCCAATTGATTTTATTGGGCTTTGTGTTTTTGTATGGGGGTGTTCCGGCCTGAATCTGGTGGAGTCCTCTGCCATTGGCAGTGCCTTGACAGAGGTGGCAGTGCCACAACAGGATGGAAGAATGGATACCAGGAGCCGTGATGAAGACTTTTCTGCCTACCCCACCCGACGCCGTCCCACGCCCGGATCAAGTGCAGTCGCTTGTTTCGTTTCTGGAACACGAACCCCATCCAATGATCGTGCTCGATCCGGACTACAACATCCTGGCGGCCAATACGGCCTATCAGCGCCAGTTCGGCAGCGCTGACAAACCGTTTATCGGCCATAAGTGTTATCAGGTCTCACACCATTACGACGTCCCCTGTGACCAGGCGGGTGAGAATTGCCCGATGAAAAAGGCCCAGGAAATGCGCGGGCCGGATCGTGTCTTGCACATCCACCACACACCGCGTGGGCCTGAGCACGTCGATGTCGAATTGCGCCCGATCCTCGACGAGCATGGTGCGATCACCGCTTATGTGGAGCGCCTGACGCTGGTGCGCAGCGCCTCCGCGCGCCCGAGCAACGATGGCTTGGTCGGCTGTTCACCGGCCTTCAACCTCGCCCTGTCGGAACTGCAGCGGGTGGCGCCCTCCATGCTGCCGGTGCTGCTTCTGGGCGAGTCGGGCACGGGCAAAGAGCTGTTCGCGCGCGCCGTCCATGAAACCAGCGAGCGGGCCAGCGGGCCGTTTGTCGTGGTGGATTGTTCAGGCTTGACCGAGACACTCTTTGAGAGCGAGTTGTTCGGCCATGAAAAAGGTGCCTTCACCGGCGCTGTCACGCGCAAGCCCGGCTTGGTTGAAACGGCCCAGGGCGGCACGTTGTTTCTAGATGAGATTGGCGATGTGCCGTTGTCCATGCAGGTCAAACTGTTGCGCCTGATCGAATCGGGCACCTATCGCCGGGTCGGCAGTGTCGAGACTTTCCACGCCAATTTCAGATTGATTGCCGCCACCCACAAACCGCTGGAAAAAATGATGGAAAAAGGCGAGTTCAGGCAGGACCTGTACTACCGCATCAGCGCTTTTCCCATTCACTTGCCCCCTTTGCGCAACCGGGTAGAAGACATCGGCTTGCTGGTGAATTCATTTCTGCAACGTCGCGGTGCCGGCAAACGTCGGCTGACCATCGACGCCGAAGCCCTGGCAAGACTTCAACAGTATCCGTGGCCTGGCAATATCCGTGAGTTACGCAATGCCCTGGAAAGAGCGAGTCTGTTCGCTGACGATGGCGTCATCCGTGCCATCCATTTACCCCAGGCGTCCGTGGCGCTGCCGCTTCAGGCTGCTGCTGATGCTTCTGCTGCTTCGACGTCGTTCGATGACAGCACGCTGGCGCAGGCACTGGCGACATTCAAAGGCACCCGTAGCGAGTTGGCCAAGCACCTGGGGATCAGCGACCGCACCTTGTACCGGCGCCTGAAAGAACAGGGCCTGGCCTAGTCATCGACGACTGCCAATGACTGCCATGCTGGCAGATTGGCAGCGAATTGATCTGCGGCGGTGCGCTAAATCTGTCGCAATAAAATGTTAACTGTCTGTTTTTAAAAGATAAAAATAGAGATTTTGCCTTTGGCATGTCCTGTGCTTACTGCATAGGCATGACCATTTCCGACAAACGCCTCCTACGCCATCTGATTACAGCGGTGCTGATCAAGCTCCTGCTGTTGAGCGTGCTGTGGTGGCTGTTCATCCGGGATTCGCACGTCAGTGTCGACCCGAACATTGTCGGCAACCGTTTCGGTGTACCCACCTCGACTCAAGGGGCAAGCAAGTGATATCAGAACAACTGGTGGATTTGTCACGGCTGCAGTTCGCAGCCACTGCGCTTTACCACTTTCTATTCGTACCGCTGACGGTTGGCATGGTGTGGCTGCTCGTCATCATGGAAAGCGTCTATGTGATGACCGGGAATGTCATCTGGAAGGACATGACGCGCTTCTGGGGCAAGTTATTCGGCATTAACTTCGCCCTGGGGGTGACAACCGGTATCACCCTGGAATTCCAGTTCGGCACCAACTGGGCGTACTACTCGCACTACGTGGGCGACATCTTCGGTGCGCCGCTGGCCATCGAGGGCTTGATGGCGTTCTTCCTCGAATCGACCATGATCGGTCTGTTCTTCTTTGGCTGGGATCGCCTGAAGAAAGAGCACCACTTGCTGGTCACGCTGCTGATGGCCGTCGGTACCAACCTGTCGGCGCTGTGGATCCTGATCGCCAATGGCTGGATGCAGAACCCGGTGGGCTCGGAATTCAGCTACATCACCATGCGCATGGAGATGGTCGATTTCTGGGCGGTGGTGTTCAACCCGGTCGCCCAGGCCAAGTTTGTGCACACGGTGTCGGCCGGTTATGTCACCGGTTCGATGTTCGTGTTGTCGATCTCCAGCTGGTACTTGCTCAAGAACCGTGATGTCGAGTTCGCCAAACGCAGCTTCCGGGTGGCGGCGGCGTTCGGTCTGGCCTCGGTGCTGAGCGTGATCGTGCTGGGGGATGAATCGGGTTACACCGTGGGTGAGGCGCAGCAAACCAAGCTGGCGGCCATGGAAGCCATGTGGGAAACCAAGCCCGCGCCGGCGGGCCTGACCTTGCTGGCCAGCATCAACGAAGCCGAGTCCAAGAATAACTGGGAAGTCGATGTGCCCTGGGTGATGGGCTTGATCGGCACACGCTCGGTGAGCAAGCAGATTCCTGGCATTCACGACATCAAAGCGAAGAACCGCGCGCGCATCCTGCGTGGCATTACCGCCGTCAATGCGCTTGAAGCCCTGCGGGCCGATCGCACCGATAAGGCGGCGTTCGATACCTTCGAAGAGTACAAAGCGGACCTCGGCTTTGGCCTGCTGCTGAAAAAGTACGTTGAAGACGTCAACCAGGCCACGCCGGAGATCATCGACAAGGCGATGAACGACACCGTACCGCACGTGACCCCGATGTTCTGGGCGTTCCGGATCATGGTCGCGCTGGGTTTCGCCATGCTCCTGCTGTTCGGGCTGGCCTTCTGGAGCACCTTGCAGTCGGTCTGCACACGCCGCCGCTGGTTGCTGCGTTGGGCCCTGTGCATGCTGCCTGCGCCTTGGCTGGCCTGTGAGCTGGGCTGGTTCGTCGCTGAATATGGTCGTCAACCCTGGACCATCTACGGCGTGCTGCCCACTCACATGAGTGTCTCCACCCTTAGCGTCAATAACCTCTATGGCTCGCTGGCAGGCTTCGTCGCTTTCTACACCGTGCTGCTGGTGGTTGAAATGTTCCTGATGGTCAAGTTCGCCCGCCAAGGGCCGGGCAGCCTCGGAACCGGTCGTTATGCTTACGATGCCAACATGAAGGAACTCCATCATGCTTGATTACTTCACCCTGAAAATTATCTGGTGGGCACTGGTCGGCGTACTGCTGATCGGCTTCGCCATCATGGACGGTCACGACATGGGGGTCGGCACCTTGCTGCCCTTCGTCGGCCGCTCGGACGTGGAACGCCGCGTCGCAATCAACACCGTAGGGCCGCACTGGGACGGCAACCAGGTGTGGTTCATCACCGCGGGCGGCGCACTGTTCGCCGCGTGGCCGGTGGTGTATGCCACCGCGTTCAGCGGGTTCTACTGGGCGATGATTCTGGTCCTGTGGGCGCTGTTCTTCCGCCCGGTGGGGTTTGACTATCGCAGCAAGATTCACAACGCCAAATGGCGCAGCACCTGGGACTGGGGGCTGTTTGTCGGCGGGGCCGTGCCGCCGCTGGTATTCGGCATCGCGTTCGGCAACCTGTTGCAAGGCGTACCGTTCCACTTCAATAACATGCTGGTATCGACGTACACCGGGAGTTTCTGGCAACTGCTGAACCCCTTCGCGCTGCTGACCGGTGTGGTGAGCAGTGCAATGATCACCCTGCAAGGCGGGACCTATCTGGCGCACCGCACTGAAGGCGTGATCCAGGCCCGTGCGATCAAGGGCGGGGTTGGCGCGGCGCTGGTGCTGCTGTGCACATTCGTCATTGCCGGCGTGTGGTTGCAATGGATCGACGGCTATCGCATTACCTCGGTGGTGGATACCGCCGGGCTGCCGGACATTCTCAACAAGACCGTGGTGCGCGAAGCGGGGGCCTGGATGGCCAACTATGGTCATTATCCTGTGTTGTGGCTGCTGCCCGCGCTGGGCTTGGTTGGCGCAGCCGGCGCCGCGTTGTTGATGCTGATGCGCCGCACACTGGTCGCGTTTGTCGCGTCGTCGCTCGCGGTGATCGGGGTGATTAGCACGGCCGGTGTCTCGATGTTTCCCTTCGTCATGCCGTCCTCAACCGTGCCTGCGGCCAGCCTGACCGTGTGGGACAGTGTGTCCAGTCATCTGAGCCTGTCCATCATGTTCTGGGCCACGTTGATCTTCATGCCGCTGATCGTGATCTACACCTCGTGGGCCTATCGCGTCATGCGCGGCAAGGTCACCGTGGCACAGATCGAAGCCAACGAACATTCGGCCTACTAACGCCATCAGAGGAGCAAAGACTATGTGGTATTTCGCCTGGATGCTGGGAGTCGGTTTTGCCTTGCTGCTGGCCATATTAAATGCGATGTGGGGCGAGAACGAAGCCGCTCGCGCCCTGAGCGACCGTGAGGAGCCGCGGCCATGATGCCGCGTGTCGCCGACGCCCCGGCACCCTCACGCCTTCACCCGCTGAGCTTGCTTATCGCGGTAGGGATCATGCTCGTGTGTACGCTCTATCCGCCCCTGATGGCCGCCCCGGACGGGAAAGCTGATCATGGGCTGGCAATGGCCTTGTTCACGGCGATGAGTGTGGCCTTTGTGCGGGGCGTGGGCTTCGTGCCGCGCGCGCGCGTGTGGCGTTGTTTGTTCTCGGGCTGGACCTGCTTTGGCGCGCTGGCACTGGCTGGCGGGTTGAAGTTCCTGCACTGAAAGCCGACGATCCCGGCGCCACGCTGGCGGCTCTGCGGGGCGGCGGGATCGTCAATCCATACAGTTTTTGGCTAGGTCTGCTCCGGGAAGCGTCGCGCGAGTCTGTCCCGGCGCATGCAATACGACTAAATCAGCGTCTCGGCCTGCGCAAGCGTGATGCGCGGTATAACGCTCTCCGGAATTCTTGAACAGTCGGATAAGTTGTAGACCCTAAAATCATCGCCGATGATTTTCTGCGACATCAGCTCTAGCGATGGAAGTATGCGAGTGTGGTAGTGCTGATCGAGTCCGCAGGGTGAGTTTATGGAATCATGATTTTCATAAAATCGTCCCGAGTTCTCTTTCAGATCCACGCCCACAAGAAACACCTTGGAGAACCCGACGTGGAACGCCAGTTGAATGGCCAGATACGCCACCGTCCGGGCATCAAAAAACCCCTCGCGCATGTCTTTGCTGAAACCAATGTGTCCTTTCCCGCAAGCCCGTAAGGGGGGATGGGTGACCAGCGGCGTGTGTCGTCCCAATACGCAGTGGAACCAGGACGGTTTTTTAGCCTTGGACAACGCATAGAGTTGCCCGCTGGGACAAATACCCGAAGTACGCGCGTGGTCTTCCCACAGCGCGACTCTTTGGCTGACCGTCATGGCGTAGTTGAATAAATGCGGCTGCTGTTCGGAAAAACTTCTATCCGAGCAGACATAAAAAAACGGTTTTACGTCGGTGTTCAAAAACATCGAAATAGCGCCGTTCATTGTGATCATCGGAACGTGCGCAAATTTTTCGATGGGGAACGATTTCGCCGACAGGCCGGATGCAAGAATAAAAACCGCGCCTGATTCGATATTCCGACAGCTATCAAAATCGTGCACGGTCAACTCGCGTTGGTTTGAATGTGTGGCTACCGACTCTGGGTCATGCAGAGCCTGCTCAGTGTTCTCACCGTACTGGTCCTTGAGGGACACCTGTTTCATCTGACCTACTCGTACTGCTAATAAGTGAAAAAGATATACACGTCCTCAAGCCGGGTGTCTTCAGGAGAGTTGATTTATAAATAATAATTTATAAACGGACGTCAGATTAGTCTCTATAGAGAGTAGGAATCATCTCTATTTAGGGGCGGGATCAGTCGCCTTAACGCGCTGAAACAATCAGAACGTCTGCCCCATGGAAAACTGGAATATTTGCTTTTCGGCGTTCTCGGGTGTGCGAATCGGATAGGCCAGGTTGACACTCAATGGCCCCAGCGGGCTGTACCACGTCACACCCACCCCTACCGAACTGGCCATCTGGCTCAGGTCCACACCGTCGCAGCTTTGGGTGGTGCTCAGGTAGCACTTGTCCGAATACACCGTGCCCATATCCCAGAACACCGAGGTGCGCACGGATTTGTTGTCCTTGATGAACGGCACGGGGAACAAGTACTCCGCGCCACCGGTAATCAGGATATTACCGCCCAGCGCGTCCGTGCTCCGGTCCGAATAGTACGCCTGACCCTCACTGGCATAAGCCCCGGTCGCCGGCGTGCTGCGTGGGCCGAGGGTACCGCTTTTAAACCCGCGTACCGTGCCTTCGCCGCCCGCCGTATAGCTTTCATAGAAGGGTAACCCGTCCGTGGAACCATAGCCGTTGCCGTAACCCAGTTTGGTGTGCAAGCGCAGGGCCGTGGCATTGCTGATTGGCAGGAAGGTTTGCCCCGTGTAGTCGACTTTGTAGAAGCTCAGGTCACTGCCGGGTACGGTCACCATCAGGTTGAGGTTTTGCGAATGCCCGCGCGTCGCCAGTACGCCTTTGTTCAGGGTCGATTCCGACCAGCCTGCGCTGGCCTTGAAGTTGGTGAACTGCTTGCCTTCGCGCTCGATGAAGTCGTAGATCTCGTCGGCGCTGTAGGTGCCCGGCTCGATGTTGTCGTGCTGTGCCGTCAGGCCGAACGTCAGGCGGGAAGTCTCATTGATCGGGTAACCAAGGCTGGTGCCCAGGCCATAACTGTTGATGGAGTAATAAGACACCCCGCTATCGTAGTATTTGTTGTAGTCGGTATCACTGTAGAACGCGTTGTAACCCAGGCTAACCCCATCGGTGGTGAAGTAGGGGTCGGTGAAACCGATGTTGTACTTGCTCTGGTAGGACGAACGGGTCAGCCCCAGGCTGGCGTAATTGCCCGTGCCGAGAAAGTTGTTCTGGGTAATCGACCCGCCGAGGATCAGGCCCGAGCTTTGGGCGAAGCCGATGCTGGCGGTGATCGAGCCGGAGGCTTGTTCTTCCACGGCGTAGTTCACATCCAACTGGTCATCCACCCCGGCCACGGCCGGCGTCTCGACATTCACCTCCTTGAAGAACCCCAGGCGCTCCAGGCGCACCTTGGATTGGTCGATCAGGTAAGTCGACGCCCAGCCGCCTTCCATCTGGCGCATCTCGCGACGCAGCACCTTGTCGTCGGTCTTGGTATTGCCCCGGAAGTTGATGCGATTGACGTAAGCCCGCTTGCCGGGGTCGACGCTGAAGATGATGTCCACCGTGTGGTCTTCTTCATGTACCTGAGGCGTACCGTTGACGTTGGCGAACGTATAGCCTTCGTTGCCCAGGCGGCGGGTGATCAGTTCCGAGGTGGTCGTCATCAACTTGCGCGAAAACACCTGGCCCTTTTGCACCAGTAATAATGACTGGACCTGGTCTTGCGGGACTTTCAGCTCACCACTCAACTTGACCTCGCGCACCGTGTATTTCTGGCCTTCCTGGATGTTCACGGTGATGTAGACGTGCTTTTTGTCCGGGGTCATGGAGACCTGGGTCGAGGTGATATCCATGTTGATATAGCCACGGTCCAGGTAATAGGAGCGCAGTCGTTCGAGGTCGCCGGAGAGTTTCTCCCGCGCGTATTTATCGTCGTTCTTGAAAAATGACAGCCAGTTACTGGTCTTGAGCGTAAATTGGTCGTTCAACGTGTCGTCGGAGAACACCGTATTGCCCACCACGTTGATGTGCTGGATCGACGCCACTTGGCCTTCATCGATCTTGATTTTCAGGCCGACCCGATTGCGCGGCTGAGCCACGACTTCGGTGTCGACCGACGCCGAGTAACGGCCCTGGGCCACGTACTGGCGCTGCAACTCGTTGCGCACGCCTTCCAGGGTGGCCCGCTGGAATATCTCGCCTTCGGCAAGGCCCGATTGCTTCATGCCTTTCATCAAGTCTTCGGTGGAGATCGCCTTGTTGCCCTCGAACTCGATACTGGCAACCGAAGGGCGCTCGACGACATTGATAATCAGCACGTCGCCTTCGCGACTCAACTGGATGTCCTGGAAGAACCCGGTCTTGAACAACGCGCGAGTGGAATCCACCAAACGCCGGTCATCCGCTTCGTCGCCGACGTTCAGCGGCAATGCGCCGAATACGCTGCCCGCCGAGACCCGTTGCAGGCCATTGATTCGAATATCGGAGATTTTGAAGCCTTGGGCGAGTGCCAGTGAGGTGTTGAGCAGCAGCGCAACCGAGCAGAGCAGGCGCGAAAAATTCATCAAGATCTTTTCCAGAATACATCGACAAGCAGCGCCGGCTCGCTTGGATAATTCACCGCGCGGCCAGACTGGTGAACACCCAGCATAAGAGCGCATCGCGTTTGGTGCGGTTAACTGAATGTCAAGTTAGGTAAAGGTTGGCCCGAATCCCTGCTGCAAGGCTGATAATGCGCCCCCACTCTACTGACGAGCCCGCAATGATCTCCGTACTGTTAGTCGACGACGATCAGGAATTGACTGAAATGCTGAGCCAGTACCTGGCGTGTGAAGGCTTCGAGGTCACGGCCGTGCATACCGGTGAGGAGGGTGAGGTCGAGGCGCTGTCGGGGCGCCATAGCATTGTGGTGCTGGACGTCATGCTGCCCCAGCGCTCGGGTATCGAGGTACTCCGGCGTATCCGTGCCGTCAGCCAAGTGCCGGTGGTATTGCTCACTGCCCGTGGCGACAACATCGATCGCATCACCGGCCTGGAACTCGGCGCCGACGATTATGTGCCCAAGCCCAGTTCCCCGGGCGAATTGGTGGCGCGCCTGCGCGCCATCATGCGTAGGGTGCAGGCGGTGGGCCAGCCGACCACCGAGGTGATCAAGACCGGCTCGCTGGTGTTGTGGCCGGGCAAGCGCCAGGCTCTGTGGAACGGCGCCGAGCTGGGTGTGACCAGCACCGAGTTCAGCCTGCTCGAAGAACTGGCCCGCAGCGCCGGCCAAGTGGTGAGCAAAAGGGATCTGTCGCTCAACGCCCTGGGCTGTCCGCTGACTCGCTATGACCGGCGTATCGACGTTCACATCAGCAGCATCCGGCAAAAGCTCGGGCCGCGCCCGGATGCCAAGGCCTGGATCCAGAGCGTGCGCGGTCTCGGCTACCTGTTGATTGCCGAATGATCAAGCCCAGCCTGCTGTTCTGGAAACTGTTCCTGGCTTTCTGGTTGGCGACCACCTTGACGTTTCTGGTAGGGATCGGCGTGCTTGAGTTGGGCCGCTTCCGCCCAGGCGACCCGCATGTTGAAGCCATCCTCGCGAGTGAACAGAAGCTGCTGCAACAATTTGGTGTCGAAGCGGCCGCCCAGCTTCTGGCGGTATGGGAGCATCCGTCGGACCAAGCCATCGGTGTCTATGACAGCGCCGGACAGTTGCTGGTGGGGGCCCCCGTTACGCGGCCGGCCTATGAACAAGCGGTCATCAGCAAGGAAGGCCTGGCGCTTTCGCTGCGCTCGACCCACTTCCCCGGTATTGACGGCGGCAGGCCGTGGCACCAAATCCCGCTGATCATCGGCACGCTGATGAGTGCGCTGTTCAGCGGTTACATGGCGTATTACCTGGCCTGGCCATTGGCGTACTTACGTCGGGCGATGAGCGATGTGGCCCAGGGGCGCTTCGAAACCCGGGTCAAGCCCGCGATGGGCAAGCGCCGTGATGAAATCGTCGACCTGGCCGAAGACTGCGATCGCATGGCCAACCAGCTCAAGGTGCTGGTGCAAGCCCAGCAGCATCTGCTGCACGACATCTCCCATGAACTGCGCTCGCCGCTGACACGCATGCAAGCGGCTATCGGCCTGTTGCGCCAGGACGCCGCACGCCTGGAAATGCTCGAACGCATCGAGCATGAATCCGAACGCATGGACACCCTGATCGAAGCGCTGCTGACCCTGGCACGCCTGCAAGGCCGGCCCGAAAGCATCGAGCGTGAGCCCGTGGACATCACTGAGTTGCTGGCGATGATCGTCGAAGACGCGCAGTTCGAGGCCGGGATCAAAGGCTGTCACGTGCACCTGCAGGCCTGCCCGCCGTTTATCGCGTGTGTCAGCGGCGAGTTGCTGTACCGCTGCTTCGAGAATGTGATCCGCAACGCCGTGCGCTACACCCGACCGGACACCACGGTGCGGGTTTCGGCGCATATCAGCCGCGACGCGAACCGCCTCACGGTGCGCATCACCGACCACGGGCCGGGCGTCGACAATGACCGATTGCACAGCATCTTCCAGCCGTTCGAGCGGGGCGCGGGGGATGCCTGCGTCGGCTTCGGCCTGGGCTTGGCCATCGCCGCACGGGCGGTGCAGATGCACGGCGGCACCATCGCGGCCCGCAACGAAGCGGGCGGCGGGCTGACCGTGGAAATCAACCTGCACAGCGCACGATCTTTACACGACATTACATTGGCTTGACCGCCCTGTACGTCGCCGCTCATTAGACTGGTCACCATTGATTGAGCGGAGGTGGCGATGTTTCAGGTGCATAAAAAGGGCTTTGTGCCCGGCAGGAAAATGGTCGATGGCCTGGTTCCTTACGACTTCTTTTGCGAAGACAGCCCGGCGATCAATCTCTTCGTGTTCACCGGCGCCGCCACGCCGGACGCCACGGTCGAGGAGCAGACGCTGTGGGGCTTCACCCGACTGGAGCGGTTCGAGGCGATGACCAGCGCGCTGGTGGGCAACAAGCAGCACGCGGGTTGGTTTCAAAGCGTCAACGTGCTGACCGGGCCCAACCAGAACGGTACGCAAAGCGTGAAATTCCAGCGCGTGCTGAAAATCATCAAGCACGCCAGCGCCACGCGCAAAGCCGACTACGAGATCCGCACCGACGAAGGCGACACCTACTTCACCCGGCCAACCGTTGCGCCGGGCAGTGCGCAAACGGTCATCTATTCGGCTGAGTCATCCGCTCGGAGCGCGTGATTATTTCAGGTACCTGGCGGGCGCAAGGCTCGCCTGTGCAACCCACATTGTGTGTTACCGCTGCCCACCCTTGGTGCGGGTTGAGCCATTGGGTAGCAAATTCCTCCGTCCTCCCCCCCGTTGCCTGCCGATACGTTCTCGCCGATTTCATCTAAATCAATCACTTGGCACAGCGCTCAAGAAGTTGGCACGTATTCTGCTTTTTTGTATCCGTGGATAATTGGATACAAAAATTCAAAAGGTGCCGCCGATGCAATTTGCCCGCGCTTACGTTGATCGTCAGCCGCTGACCGCCGAGGAAGAGGCTTATAACTTCCTGCTGGACGCCATTTGTCGTGGCCGCTACTGCAAGGGCGACCGGCTAATCGCCGAAGACATCGCCAGCGAGATCGGCATGAGCCGCATGCCGGTGCGCGAGGCATTTCGTCGCCTGGATGCCCAGGGCCTGGTGACCCTGCGCCCCAATCGCGGGGCCATCGTCAGTGGTCTGGATATCGATGAGCTGCATGAGGTGTTCGAGATGCGCAGCGCCCTTGAAGGTCTGGCGGTGCGTGTGGCGGTCGGCCGCATCGGTGAGCGCCAGCTCGCGGCGCTGGAGCGCCTGCTGGATGAGATGGATGACTACCGCGACGAGAGCGCCGCGTGGGTCGGCCGGCACCGCGCGTTTCATGAATACCTGTGCAGCCTCAGCGGCCGGCCGCGCTTGATGAAGCAGATTTCGGCGCTGTACTCGCTGGTCGAGGCGCCCATGCGCTTGTGGTTGCAGCACGGCGAAAAACCCCTCAGCGCACGCCAGGAACACGCGGTGATCCTCGACGCCATTCGTGCCGGTGATGCCGCGCGCGCCGAAGCCGTGGTGCGTGAACACATCGAGGGTACGGTGCCGGCGCTGATCCAATTCCTGCAAAACGAACAATAAAAAAGCTGTCGTGTTTTGACGTTGATTCCTGCCCCCGTTATTCAACGAACTGGAGTGTCTGGTCATGCATAAATGCCGTGCCTTGCTGGTGGCTGTCTCCCTCGGCCTCTGTACCCAATGGGCTTTTGCTGCGCCCCAGGTGCCGGAGCGCCTGCAGAAAGTCGATAAGCTCACGTATTGCTCGGGAATGGACTCACCGCCCCTGGTGTCCTTCGACGAAGCCCAGAAACCGCGCGGGCTCACCGTCGACCTGGGCCTGGAAATCGCCAAGCGCCTGGGCGACAAACAGGTGCAATGGCGGGTGATCCCATTCTCCGGTTTAGTGCCGGCGTTGCTTGCCCAGCAATGCGACATGATCGTCGACCAGTTGTTCGACAAGCCCGAGCGGCGCCAAGTGATCGACATCGTCAACTACATGTACTCCAGCCAGTCGGTGGTGGTGCCCAAGGGCAACCCCAAGGGCATCAAGACCCTGGATGAGCTGTCCGGGCACAAAGTCGCGGTGCTCAACGGCTCCACCATCAAGACCCTGCTGGACGCGCAAAACGACAGCCTGACCAAGGCTGGCAAGCCCTTGATGAAACTGGTGGTCTACAACACCGACACCGACGCGTTCCAGGCCCTGCGCATCAGCCAGGTCGACGCCTACGGCACCACCGTGGAAACCGCAGGTTACTACGCAGCGATGGCCCCGGAGCTGTTCCAAGAAGGCGTGCCAGCGTTCAGTCGCATCCTCACCGGCCTGGGCATGCGCAAGGACGATCCGCAACTGACCGCCGCCGTGCAGCAGGTGATCAGCGATATGCGCAGCGACGGCAGCTACGTGCGGTTGCTGGACAAATGGCATGTCAGCAGCGACACACTCGACTGAGGCAAACCTGCGATGAATTTCAATTGGGATGTGTTCTGGCAGTACCTGCTGCAGCCCAGTGGGGTGTACCTCACCGGGTTGTGGCTGACCTGCCTGATCAGCGTGCTGGCGATGCTGCTCGGCTGTGTGCTGGGGCTGGCGGCGGCGCTGCTGCGCTTGTCGAAGAACCCGTTGTTGCACCTGCCGGTGCGTTTTTATGTGTGGCTGATGCGCGGCACACCGCTGCTGGTGCAGATCGTGTTTTTGTACACCGCGCTGGCGGCGGGCGGGATTTTCCGCTTCGAGGATATCGAGCTGTTCGGCCTGATCGTGCCCGGCAATATCCAGGCGGCAATCATTGCCCTGGGCCTCAATGAAGGCGCGTACATGGCCGAGATCATTCGCGCCGGCATCGGTGCGGTAGACAAGGGCCAATACGAAGCCGGGCGCTCCCTGGGCATGGGCTTTGCCAAATTGATGCGGCGTATCGTGCTGCCCCAGGCATTCCGGGTGATCGTGCCGCCGCTGGGCAACGAGTTCAACGTGATGCTCAAGAACACCACCCTGGTCAGTGTGATCGGGGTGCAGGAGTTGCTGCTCAGCACCCAGATGATCACCTCGGCGACCTTCCGCGTGTTCGAGTTGTACTTGGTGGTCGCTCTGTATTTCCTGACACTGACCACCCTGTGGGGCTTTTTCCAGCGCTGGCTGGAGACGCGCTTCAGCCAGTCCGACCGGCCTTCTGAGCCACCGCCGGCAGCCAGCCGCATGTTCGGGCGCAGCGCCCTGAAACTGCTGAGGGGACGTTAACCATGGCGCACCAAAGTGAAGAACTGATCATCGAAGCGTTGGACATCCACAAGTCGTTCGGCGCACTGCAGATTCTCAAGGGCATTTCCCTGCAAGTGCGGCGCGGCGAAGTGGTGGTGCTGATCGGTGCCTCCGGTTCCGGCAAGACCACGTTCATCCGCTGCATCAACCTGTTGGAAGACATCCAGGGTGGGCGCATCCGCGTCAACGGCCGTGCCATGGGCTATCGCGAACGCCCCGACGGCAGCCTGGTGCGCGACTCGGAGCGCAACATCGCCCGGCAGCGCCGTGACATCGGCATGGTGTTCCAGCGCTTCAACCTGTTCCCCCA
Source organism: Pseudomonas sp. D3 (assembly GCF_029320995.1). Lineage (NCBI taxonomy): Bacteria > Pseudomonadati > Pseudomonadota > Gammaproteobacteria > Pseudomonadales > Pseudomonadaceae > Pseudomonas > Pseudomonas sp. D3. Next base: position 4,402,662 of record NZ_CP119772.1, on the reverse strand, counting down.
TATGACCGCGCTGGAAAACATCATCGAAGCACCGATCCACGTGCTCGGCACCCCGCGTGCCGAGGCGTTGGAGCAGGCGCGTGGTTTGCTCGCGCGGGTCGGCCTGGCGGACAAGGCCAGCCATTACCCGTCGATGCTCTCTGGCGGCCAGCAACAACGGGTGGCGATTGCCCGCGCGTTGGCGATGAAACCCCAGGCCATGCTGTTCGACGAACCCACCAGCGCCCTCGACCCGGAAACCGTCGGCGAAGTGCTGCAGGTGATGAAGGAACTGGCCGAGGAGGGCATGACCATGGTGGTGGTCACCCATGAAATGGGCTTTGCCCGTGAAGTGGCCGACCGCGTGGTGGTGCTCGACCAGGGCGAGCTCATCGAACAAGGCCCTCCGGAACAGATATTCAGCCACCCCAGCCACCCCCGTACCCGGGCCTTTCTCAGCCGCGTGTTATGACCCGTCCAAGGAGATTTTCCATGCGCTTATCGAGCTTCTTCGCGGCCCTGTGCTGCGCCGCCATTGTCCCTATGGCCGAGGCCGCCGACCCGGTGGTGAAGGTCTATAACTGGTCCGATTACATCGGGCCTGACACCTTGAAAAACTTCGAGAAAGACAGCGGCATCAAGGTGCAGTACGACATCTTCGACACCAACGAAATGCTCGAGGCCAAGTTGCTTTCCGGGCACTCGGGATATGACGTGGTGGTGCCATCCAGCCAGTTCCTGTCCAAGCAGATTCGTGCCGGCGCCTACCAGCCACTGCAACGCGGGCTGCTGGATAACTGGAAGCACCTCGACCCGCGTCTGATGCAACGCCTGGACGCGGCCGACCCCGGCAACCGCTACGCTGTGCCGTACATGTGGGGCACCGTGGGCATCGGCTACAACGCAGAAAAGGTGCGGGCTGTGCTGGGCAAAGAGGCGGTGCTGGACTCCTGGTCGATGGTTTTCGAGCCCGGCAACCTGGCCAAACTCAAAAGTTGCGGCGTCGCTTTTCTCGATGCGCCGGTGAAGATCATTCCCCAGGTCATGCTCTACCTTGGCCTGAACCCCAACAGCGTCAAGCCAGACGACTACACGCAGGCCTCGAAACGGCTGATGGCGCTGCGGCCGTCGGTGACCTACTTCAATTCGTCGAAATACACCGCCGACCTGGCCAACGGCGATATCTGCGTGGCGGTCGGTTATTCCGGCGATGTCATGCAGGCCCAGAGCCGAGCCAAGGAGGCCGGCAAGAACATCGACATCCGCTACCTGATACCCAAAGAAGGCGTGAACCTGTGGTTCGACATGCTGGCGATTCCCAAGGATGCCGGTAACGCGGCCAACGCCCATGCGCTGATCAACTACCTGCTGCGGCCCGAGGTGATCGCGCCGATCAGCGACTACGTGGGCTACGCCAACCCCAACAAGGATGCGACGGCGCTGATGAACCCCAAGGTCAGCGGCAACCCGGGCATCTACCCCGGCGACGACGTGATCAGCCACACCTTCGTCTCCGCCGACCTGCCGGAAAACATCCAGCGTCTGATGACCCGGGAATGGAACCGGATCAAATCCGGCCAATAAATCGAAGAGCCTTTGCCATGTTGAAATTTTCTGCTCACGAGTACCCCTATCCGTCGCAACGCCAGAGTGTGTTTGCCCGGCGCGGCATGGTCGCGGCATCCCAACCCCTGGCCGCCCAGGCGGGCATCGAAATCATGCAAAAGGGCGGCAACGCGATCGACGCGGCCATTGCCACGGCGGCGGCCTTGACGGTGGTGGAGCCCACCGGCTGCGGCCTGGGCGGCGATGCGTTTGCCTTGGTCTGGTGCAAGGGCCAGTTGCATGGCCTGAACGGTAACGGTCACGCGCCGGCCGCCTTGAGTATCGAGGCGGTCAAGGCGGCGGGGCATGACCGGATGCCGCTGTATGGCTGGACCCCGGTCACTGTGCCCGGCTGCCCCTCGGCCTGGGCCGAGCTGTCGCAACGCTTCGGCAAGTTGCCGTTTGCCGAACTGCTGCAACCGGCCATCAGCCTGGCGCGGGAGGGTTTCCCGGTGTCGCCGGTGGTCGCCCATCAATGGCAGATTGCGCTGAACGAATTCACCCCCCATCGCGACGCCGTACTGGACGCCTGGTTCGACACGTTCCTGATCGACGGGCGCGCCCCCCAGGCGGGGCAGGTTTTCCGCAACCTGGCCCAGGCCCGAACGCTGGAAGAACTCGCCGCGACCCGCTGCGAAAGCCTGTATCGCGGGGCCCTGGCCGCACGCCTGGAGACGTATTCCAAGGCCAGTGGCGGCTACCTGCGCGCCTGCGACCTCAAGGATTACCGCGCACAGTGGGTGGAGCCGATCCACATCAACTATCGCGGCGTCGATGTCTGGGAAATCCCGCCCAGCGGCCAGGGCCTGGTGGCACTGATGGCGCTGAAGATCCTCGAAGGTTTCAGCTTCGATCACCGCGACAGCCAGCAAACCTGGCATCGCCAATTGGAAGCGATGAAGCTCGCCTACAGCGATGGCTTGCATTACATCACCGACCCCGAGCACATGCGCGTGGCGGTGGCCGACCTGCTGAGCGACGACTACAGCACCCGCCGCCGCAACCAGATCGGCGAGCAGGCACAGCCGCCCAAACCCGGCGACCCGCACGCCAGCGGCACGGTGTACCTGGCCACGGCGGACGCCGAAGGCAATATGGTCTCGTTCATCCAGAGCAATTACCACGGCTTTGGTTCCGGCGTGGTGCTGCCCGACAGCGGCATCGCACTGCAGAATCGCGGGCAGGAATTCAGCCTCGACCCGACCCACGCCAACTGCCTCGCACCGGGCAAGAAAACCTTCCACACCATCATCCCCGGCTTTCTTACACAGAACGGTGAGGCCCTCGGGCCGTTCGGCGTGATGGGCGGGTACATGCAGCCCCAGGGCCATGTGCAGATGGTGATGAACCTGGTGGACTTCGGCCTCAACCCTCAGGCCGCACTGGATGCGCCGCGCTGGCAATGGCTGGGCGACATGAAGGTTGGGATTGAGCAGGGCGCTTCTCGCGATCTGGCCAATGGGTTGGCGCGGCGTGGCCACAAGGTGCAAATCGACAGCGACCTCACCGACTATGGGCGCGGGCAGATCATCCTGCGCGACCCGGTCAGCGGGGTGCTGTGCGCAGGGACCGAGCCGCGGGCGGACTCGCATATCGCCGTGTGGTAAAACGGGCGGCCAGCGCATCGGGAGGCGGTGGGTAGCCGTTGCGGAAAATAGTTTGACGAAGCCTGTCCCTTTTTTTCACCTCGCCTGTCATCCCAGGTAAGTGAACAAAATCGAGAGCTTCTTACAATGTCCGCAGTCCCCTCCTTGCGCTTGCGCCCGTTGCTCAACCTGAGCCTGCTGCTGAGCCTCAGCGCCAGCCCGTTGTTCGTGCCCGTCAGCTATGCCGAAGACACCGCCAGCCGCCGCAGCTACCAGGTGCCAGCCGGTAGCCTGAGTGCCGCGCTGACCCGTTTCGCCGGGTTGTCGGGGGTCAACCTGTCGGTGGACCCGGCGCTGGTCAGCGGGCGCAGCAGCAGCGGGTTGTCCGGCGAATATGCGGTGGAAGAGGGCTTTGCGCGCCTGCTGCAAGGCTCGGGCCTGCAACTGCAAGCCATGGGAGAGCAGGCCTACATGCTGGTGCCGACGCCCGAGGGCAGCCGCCTGGAACTGGCGCCGACGTCGATCCTCGGCACCAGCGGCCTGGACGACGGCGATACCTACGCCGGTGGGCAAGTGGCGCGGCGTGGTTCGCAAGGCCTGCTGGGTTCGCGGGACTTCATGGACACGCCGTTCAGCATGACCACCTACACCCAGGCGGCGGTGAAGAACCAACAGGCCCGCACCCTCGGCGACCTGATCGCCAGCGACCCATCGGTGCGCGCCACCAACCCGGCCGGTGGGCGCTATGAGCAGTTCACCATTCGCGGGTTCAGCCTGTTCAACAGTGATGTGGCCTACAACGGCCTCTATGGCGTGTTGCCCACCTACACCATCGACATGGAAATGGCCGACCGCGTCGACGTCGTCAAAGGCCCCAGCCAATTGATCAACGGCATCTCGCCGCGCGGCAGTGTGGGCGGCGGGATCAACGTGGTGCCCAAGCGCGCCACCGACAAGGACATCACCTCGTTCACCGGCACCTGGGCCTCCGACAGCCAGGCCGGCGGCGCGGTGGATGTGGGCCGGCGCTTTGGCGAGGACAACAAGTTCGGCCTGCGCTTCAACGGCGTGAAGCAGTCCGGCGATACCGAATGGGACCATCAGAGCGTCGATCGCGAGATGGCCGTACTGGGCCTGGATTTTCGCGGCGAGCGCCTGCGCCTTTCCACCGATATCGGCCACACCGAGCGCGACACCGATGCGCCCCAGGAGCGTGTGCAGGTGGCCGCCGCAGCCCCGGTGCCCAGCGCCAACGATGTGCGCCACAATTACGCGCAGTCGTGGAGCAAGGCCAGCACCAACGACACGTTTGGCACGGTCAATGCTGAGTTCGACCTCAGCGATAACGTGATGCTCTACGGCGGCCTAGGCGCGCGCAAAAGCAACCACGACTTCCTGCGCCACGCCGTTTCCGTTAGCAACAGCGCAGGGGATTTCAGCGTGCAGCCCCGTGACTTCACCCGCGATGAAAATGTGCGCACCGCCACGGCGGGCGTGCGCAACGGGTTCCAGACCGGGCCGGTGAGTCACGAGGTCAACCTGGCTGCCAGCTACTTCTACATGGACTTCACCAACGGCGGCGCACGGTATGCGTCGGCGTCGAGCAATCTCTACGACCCGGTGCAAACGCCGACGCCGTCCACCGCCACCCGCCAGGATGCGAAGGTGTACACCGAGAATAAATTCAGCGGCGTGGCGCTGTCCGACACCCTGGGCTTCTTCGACGACCGCCTGCTGCTGACTCTTGGCGCGCGCTGGCAACGCGTGAAGGTGGATGACTGGACCAACGACGTCAAAGGCCGCACTGGCTACGACGAAGAAAAAATCTCGCCGTCCGGTGGCATCCTGTTCAAGGCCACCGACACGCTGTCGCTGTACGCCAACTACATGGAAGGCCTGAGCCAGGGCAAGGTCGCGCCGTCGACCTCGAACAACGAAAATCAAATCTTCCCGCCGTTCATCAGCCGCCAGGTGGAAGTGGGCGCCAAATACGACGCCGGTGCTTTCGCGGTGACTGCGGCAGTGTTCCGCATCAAGCAACCGGCCTATGAAACCAACGCCACCTCGAACGTGTTCGGCCCCAACGGCAAGCGCCAGAACGAAGGGGTGGAACTGAGCGTGTTCGGCGAGCCGCTCAAGGGTGTGCGTTTGCTTGGCGGGGTGATGTACATCGACAGCGAGCTGACCCACACCACCAACGGCACCTACGACGGCAACCGCGCCCCGGCCACCCCCAAGTACAACGTCAACCTCGGCGCGGAGTGGGACGTGCCGAGCCTCGAAGGCCTGACCTTGACCAGCCGCGGCATCCACTCCAGCTCGCAATACCTGGATCAGTCGAACGTCAAGGAAATCGACGCCTGGAACCGCATCGACGTGGGCGCGCGGTATGCGTTCAAGGTCGATGACAAACACATCACCCTGCGCGCGAATGTGGAGAACGTCGCCGATAAACGCTATTGGAGTTCGGCGGGCGCGTCGGACGACAGTGAGCCGGGGTTGACCTTGTCGACGCCGCGTACTTACCTGTTGTCGGCCACGGTCGACTTCTGATCGGGAGATCGCCTTTGTTTACTCGCGCGCGGTTCGCAGGTGCCAGCGGCAGTGAAAAACACACAGGCTATTTGAAAGTTTTAGCATGATGTCCGCCGAGGGAAACTTCGGCGCGTGGCGCTAATTAGCGAAGTGGCTAATTGCAATTAGCTAAATTCGGCCTTTTCGGTGCTGAGCCTTTAAATCAAGGCTTGTAAGGCCATTTAAAGATGGCCGAAGCCTATTTTTTTCAGTTTGTTTCCCTGCTTCCGGAACTAGCGTTGGAACTTCCAGTCGATTAACCCAGTTAACTCCGACTGCGGCGTGGCGAACTAATGGCATTTTCTTTTTATATCCAGTAGTTCCAAATAGCCATACTTTCTCGCAACTAGACACCCCACTATGTCGTCCATGCCCATCGATGCCTGCCATACGCAGATACCGCACACCGACACCGTGTGCGCGTGGCTGATGCAGCACGCCGGGCTGAAAACCGTCGATCTGGAGCGTGCCCGGCGCTTGTCCACCGACGCCTGCGACCTGTTGGGGTTGCTCACGCGCCTGGGGTTGGTGTCCGAAATCGAACTGGCCCGCGCCTGGGCGGCGTTGCTCGGTGCGCCGCTGTTGCTGGCCGATGCCGCGCCGCCGCTGCTCGACCCGTTGCCCACGCTCACCGAGCGCTTTATGCGCCATTACCAAGTGGTGCCGATGGGGTGGACCCAAGGCGGGCTGCGCGTCCTCGCGGCCAACCCGGCGCAGCACTATCCCTTTCAGGCCCTGGCCTACGCCTGCGATGTGCCGATATGGCTGGCCATCGGCCCGCGCAACGAAGTCGATACGTTGATCGAGCGCTACTACGGCCAGGGCCGTTCCGCCATGGGCACCCTGATCGAGAACCTCGATGAGCAGGGCGGCGCGCTGGAAGATATCGAACACCTCAAGGACATGGCCTCCGAAGCACCGGTGATTCGCCTGGTCAACCTGATCCTGCAGCGGGCGGTGGAACAGCGTGCATCGGACATCCATATCGAACCCTTCGAAAACCAGCTCAAGGTGCGCTACCGCGTCGACGGCGTGCTGCACGACGCCGAAGCGCCGCCGGCCAGTTCGTCGGCGGCGGTGATCTCGCGGGTGAAGATCATGGCGCGCCTGGACATCGCCGAGCGGCGCCTGCCCCAGGACGGGCGGATCATGTTGCGCATCCAGGGCAAGGAGCTGGACCTGCGGGTGTCCACGGTGCCCACCAGTTTTGGCGAGTCGGTGGTGATGCGCCTGCTCGACCGGCAAACCGTGCAGTTCGACTTCCCCAGCCTGGGCTTTGACGGCCAGCGCCTGGCCGCCTTCCTCGACGTGCTCGAACGGCCCCACGGCATCCTGCTGGTCACCGGGCCCACCGGTTCCGGCAAGACCACCACGCTCTACACCGCGCTGGCGCGGCTCAACAGCGCCGAGCGCAAGATCATCACCGTCGAAGACCCGGTGGAATACCAGCTCGAAGGCATCAACCAGATCCAGGTCAAACCGGCCATCGGCCTGGACTTCGCCGGGGCGCTGCGCTCCATCGTGCGCCAGGACCCGGACGTGATCATGATCGGCGAGATCCGCGACCTGGAAACCTGCCGCATCGCCATCCAATCGTCACTCACCGGCCATCTCGTGCTCTCCACCCTGCACACCAACAGCGCCGCCGCGAGCATCACGCGCCTGCTGGACATGGGCGTGGAGCGTTATCTGATCGCCTCGACCGTCACCGGCATCCTCGCGCAACGCCTGGTGCGGCGCCTGGACCCGGCGACCCGCGTCGCCTTCGAAGCGCCGCCGGAGCTGATCGAGGAGCATGGCTTGGAGCGCTTTACCGATGAGCGCCCGATCCTGCTCTACCGGCCCGGCGCCGAAGGCGGTTACCACGGCCGCAGCGCCATCACCGAATTGCTGGTGATGAATGACGAACTGCGTGGCCTGTTGATGCGCCACGCCGACGCCGCGACGCTGGAGCAGGCCGCCCGTCGCGCGGGCCTGCGTACCTTGCATGAAGAAGGCCTGCGCCAGGCGGTGGCGGGCGTCACCTCGCTGGAAGAAGTGCTGCGCGTTACCCGTGGTGACGGCGCGTGAGTCTGTTCACCTTCCGCGCCCTGGACAGCCAGGGTGTGACCCAGCGCGGCACGCTGCAAGCCAAGGATCAAGCCGCCGCCGTCGCAATCCTGCACAAGCGCGGTTGGCTGCTGTTGCAGATCGACACGGCCGGCAGCCAGGGCCTGCGCCATGCCTTTGTGCGTGGGGCGTTGAAGGGCGCCGCGTTGGTGAGTTTCACCCAGCAGTTGGCGACGCTGTTGGGCGCCGGCCAGCCGTTGGAGCGCTCCCTGGGCCTGCTGCTCAAGCAACCCGGCCAGCCCCAGGTGCGCGCGCTGATCGAACGCATCCGCGACCAGGTCAAGGCCGGCAAACCGTTATCGGCCGCGCTGGAGGACGAGGGCGCGAGCTTCTCACCGTTGTACCTGAGCATGGTGCGCGCCGGTGAAGCCGGTGGTGCGCTGGAAAGCACCCTGCGCCAACTCAGCGACTACCTCGAACGCAGCGAGCGGCTGCGCGGCGAGGTCATCAATGCGCTGATCTACCCGGCGTTCCTGGTGGTCGGCGTGCTCGGTTCGCTGGCGTTGTTGCTGGCGTATGTGGTGCCGCAGTTCGTGCCGATTTTCCAGGACCTGGGCGTGCCGATTCCGCTGATCACCGACGTGATTCTGGCCCTGGGTCAATTCCTCGGTGCCTACGGTCTGCTGCTGTTGGCCGGGTCGATCGTCGCGCTGGGGACCCTGGCGGCACGCCTGCGCGATCCCCAGCGCCGCGAACGCTACGACCGCCGCCTGCTCGGCCTGCGGGTGCTCGGCCCGTTGTTGCAGCGGGTTGAAGCGGCGCGCCTGACCCGCACCCTGGGCACCTTGCTCAGCAATGGCGTGGCCTTGCTGCAAGCGTTGGTCATCGCGCGGCAGGTCTGCACCAACCGCGCATTGCAGGCCCAAGTGGCCGATGCGGCTGAATCGGTGAAAGGCGGCGGCACCCTGGCCAGCGCCTTCGGTACGCAAGCGCTGTTGCCCGACCTGGCCCTGCAAATGATTGACGTCGGCGAACAGGCCGGCGAACTCGACAGCATGCTGCTCAAGGTCGCCGACATCTTCGACGTCGAAGCCAAACGCGGTATCGACCGCCTGCTCGCGGCCCTGGTGCCGTCCCTGACCGTGGTCATGGCGGTGCTGGTGGCGGTGATCATGCTCGCGATCATGCTGCCGCTGATGAGCCTGACCAGCCATATATGAACCTTCAAGGAACCCGATCGATGAGAACTCAACGCCGTCAAAGCGGTTTCACCCTGCTGGAAATGCTCGCGGTGATCGTGCTGCTGGGCATTGTCGCAACCATTGTGGTGCGCCAGGTCGGCGGCAATGTGGACAAGGGCAAGTACGGCGCGGGCAAGGCGCAACTGGCCAGCCTGAGCATGAAGCTCGACAGCTACGCCCTGGATGTCGGTTCACCGCCCAACAGCCTGCAGCAACTGGTGGACAAACCCGGGAATGCCGCAAGCTGGGCCGGGCCGTATGCCAAACCGTCGGAGCTGAAAGACCCGTTCGGCCATGCGTTCGGCTATCGCTTCCCGGGCGAACATGGGGCCTTCGACCTGATCTTCTACGGCCAGGATGGCCAACCGGGCGGCGAGGGCTACAGCGCCGACCTGGGCAACTGGGAATAACCCGCCCATGCCCCAACGCGGCTTTACCTTGCTCGAGATGCTGGCGGTCATCCTGTTGATCAGCCTCGCTGTCGGGTTGTTGGGGCTCGGTGCGCGCCAGGCCGTGCAGGCGGCGAACGAGCGGCGCGTGGTCGGGCAGATGGTCGACGCCCTGCGCACCACGCGGGCCGGGGCGATTGTCAGCGGGCGTGCGGCCAGGACCGAATTCGATCTGCAGCGCCTGACCTTCCAGGCGCCGGGCCGCGCCCCTCACGCGTGGCCGGCGAGCCTGCAGGTCACCTTGCACAGCGCCGAACAGGTCGCAAGCGCCGTAGAGTTCTACCCCGATGGCAGTTCCACCGGCGGCAATCTGCTGCTGGCCAACGGCAGCCGGCGTTGGCGCATCGACATTGGCTGGCTGACCGGCAGCGTGCAGTCCAAGGCGCTGCCATGAAGCGCCAGGCCGGGTTTACCTTACTCGAAATGCTCGCCGCCCTGACGTTGATGGCGGTGTGCAGCACGGTGTTGCTGGTCGCCTTCGGCCAGAGCGCGCGCTCGTTGGCGCAAGTGGCCCGCAGCGATCGCCTGAGCCATGCCGCCCTCAGTGTGCTGGACCAGGAAACGACGGGGCACCTGGCCGACGGGGTCCGCCAGGGCGAGCTGGACGGCATCCATTGGCAACTGACGTGTGTGCGCCAGCAACCGCATCTGTATCGCCTCGACCTTATTGTCAGCGAGGGCTCGCACCAGGCCCGTTTCAGCACATTGAAGGTGCGCCAGTGAGGCGCCGCGAGCGGGGCTTCACCCTGCTCGAAATCCTCGTGGTACTCAGCTTGCTCGCGGTGCTGCTGGTGTTGTTGAGCGGCGCGTTGCTCGGCGCCAATCGCGCGGTGTCCAAGGCCCAGCGCTATACCGTCAGCCTGGACGAAATGCGCGCCGCCCAGCAGTTCTTACGCACCGCCATCAGTGAAGCATTGCCACTGGATGTCACGGAAGACGACAGCCAGGCCGATGGGTTTTTCGTGGGCACCTCCGAGCGACTGCAGTTTGTCGCGACGTTGCCCGGTGTGCTCGGCGGTGGGATTCAGCGTTTCACCCTGCAACGGGGCGCAGAGGATTTGCAGGTGGCGTTCTCGCGGTTGGAGGCGCAGACCACGGTCTCCCGCGATGAGCCGCAAGTGCTATTGACGAACCTTGCGGCGCTGCAGTTCAGTTATCGCGGCGTATCGCCCTTGGGCCAACCCACCGGATGGATTGACCAGTGGCCGTGGCCCCGGCGCTTGCCCGCTGCGGTACGGATTGCCGCGCGTGTCGACGGGCCGGTGCCCTGGGTCACCGAGGTGATTGCGTTGCGCTTGAACCTGTCCAGCGGAGCCACGGGCGAATGAGGCGTCAACGCGGGGCGGCGCTGCTGCTGGTGCTCTGGGTGCTGGCCTTGCTCAGCGTGTTGCTGGGTGGCTTGGCCGCTTGGGTACAGCTGGAAAGTCGCCAGGCGCTGTGGCATCGCCAGCACACCCAGACGGTGCTGGCGGCCGAAGCCGGCGTCGCCCTGGCGATGGCCGATCCACGCTGGATCGCCGATGGCCGTGAAATGCCGCTGACTTTCGATGACGCGCAGTTGCACGTCAGCCTACGCAGCGAGCGCGGCAAGCTGTACCTGATCAACGCCGAGGCGGATGACCTCACGCGCCTGGCCCTGGCCTGCGGCGCCACCCCGGCCCAGGCCACGCAACTGGCCAAGGCGTTGGAGGCGCGGCGCAATCAGGGCCTGGCGCCGTTTCGCGTGCTCGAAGAAGTGCGCCAATTGCCGGGCATGACCCAGGCGCTGTACAGCCAATTGTTGCCCGAGATCACTTTGTGGAGCGACCTCGATCGGCCCGCTCCGGCGTTCGCCAGCGCCCTGATGCGCCAGGCCCTGAACCTGCCGCAGCAGAGCGCGCAGGGCGTCGATCCCGGCGAGGTGCTGGTGGTCGACAGCCGCGCACAGCGCCCCGGCGGTTATGAAGCGCGTTTGCACGTCACGGTTTTATTGAGCCCAACGGAGGACGGCGCACAGCCCTACCGGGTGTTGCGTTGGCAAGAATGAATCGACTGGAACCCATCGCCCGGTATTGGCGTGGCAGCCTGGCGCAACAAGGTTGGCGCCTGTGGCTCGCGGAGCTGCGTGCGTGCGTGCCAGCGTGGCTGGCGCTGCACGAGCCGCCCGAGCAGCGCTATCACTGGCCGTTGAGCGAGCCGGTTGAGCTGGCGCCGGGCAACGCGCGCCAGGTGCTGGTGCTCGCGGCCGACGCCGTGCTGGTGCAAACCGTGCAGTTGCCCGTAGCCGCTGCCCGCAACCTCAGCGCCGTGGTCGGCTATGAACTGGATCGCTACACGCCGTTCGAGGCCGACCAGTTGTACTTCGTCGCACGCCAGGAGCGGCGCACGCCAACCCACCTGCAGGTGACGCTAGTGGCGATCCTGCGCGAACGCCTCGATCAGATCCTCAGCGACGGTGCCGCCCTCGGTTTGCATCCTCATCGCGTGGATGTGGGCAACCTGGGCATCGACCTGCTGCCCGCGCCTTTGCGCCCACGTTCGCGCCCGGCAGGCAAGGGCTTGCAACGCAGCTTGCCGTGGCTGTGCGGCGCGTTGCTGATCGCGGCGATGCTGCTCTGGCTCAACGACCGCCAGCGCGTGCTCGACGCCATGCACGAAAGCGTCCAGCAGCAAAAAGCCCAGGTCGCCGAAGTGCATGCGCTGCGTCAGCAACTGCTCACCACCCGCGGCGCGGCGCAGTACCTGACTCGGCGCAAATTGGCCCAGCCACCGCTGGTGGCGCTGCTCGACGACCTCACCACGTGCTTGCCCGCCGACACCTGGCTCGACCAGTTGGACATCAAGGGTCGAGACATTGCCTTCTCCGGACAAAGCGCCAAGGCCAGCGCCCTGATCACTCGGATCAAAGGCTGCCACCGCCTGGACAACGCCCAGTTTGAAGGGGTGATTCAACCCGATGTGCGCAGCGGCAAGGATCAGTTTGCCTTGCGTGCCCATCTTCGCCCGGAGGCCGCCGATGCGCCGACCCCTCACACCCCGTGAACGCCGTGGCACGGCCTTGCTGATCCTGGCCGTGGTGCTCGGCGCGGCGTACTGGCTGTTGATCGACAGCTGGTTCGCCGGGCCCTTGCGTGCCATGGGCGAACAGGCCGAGCAGTTGCGCGAACAGCAGCAACGCTATGCCGGTGTGTTGCGCCAGGGCGATGCACTGCGCGAGCAACTGGACCAGGCCCGCCAGGACCCGGCCAGCCAAACCAGCCTGCTGCCGGGGGATGACCCGGATGCGGTCGCCGCCGACCTGATGCAACGCCTCGCCGATTTGATCAACCGCCACGCCACCCTCGGCGGCGGCTGCAGCCTGAGCCAACGCAAACCGATCACCCCGGAGCAGGACGACGGCGAACCGTATCGACAGGTGCAGGTCAGCCTGACCCTCAATTGCGCCATCGAACCCTTGACCGCGATCCTGCATGAGCTGGAATACCAGCCGCCGTTTCTGTTCGTCGATGAGCTGCGCATCCGCCGTGGCAAACAGGCGCCGGTCAGTGGCGGGGCGGGGCAGTTGGTGGTGCAGTTGCTGGTGCGCGGCTACCTGCAACCGCAGGTGGCCCGATGATCGGTGTCTTGCGCCCCTTGGAATGGGGCTTGCTCGGGTTGGTCGGGGTATTGGGCCTGTTGATGGCGGTCATCCTGAGCAGCATCGGCGACGAACCGCAGTGGCTGCCCGAACCGGCCGTGCGCGAGCATGCCTCTGCGCGGGTGCGAGTCGCGCCCAGCGTCGCGTTGGACCGCCTCGCCGCCACGTGGCAAACCCCGCTGTTCAGTGCGGATCGCAGCCCCGATCGTGCGGTCGGCAATACCCAGGCCAGCAGCCTGGCCAACCTGACCCTCAGCGGCATCCTGATCACCGGCAACCTGCAAATGGTGATGCTCAAGCAAGCCGACGGTCGCCCGCTGACCGTGCGCCTGGGCCAGGTGCTGCCCAACGGCTGGCGCCTGGAACACCTCACGCCGCAATCCGCCCGTTTTACCCTGGACGGTCGCACGCAAACCTTGAGCCTGTACGCCAAGCGTTTGCCGCCGCCGTCGACCCGGCCACCGATTTCCCTGCCTCGCGAGCCCCTCCCTTGATCGACATGCGCACCTCGTTGTTTTGCCTGACTACCGCCGTCTCCCTGGGAGGCTGTGGCTCGCTGCCCGAGCGTCTCGACGCAGACGACGCTTTACTTCACGAAGCCATGCAAGGCACCGGCGCGCAACGCCCGCCGAGTGAGACACCGGCGGTGGACAGCCCGCCGCCCGCAGCGAAGGCCCCGGCCCAACGCCAGTTGATACGTGGCAACCAGCAATTCGTGCGCCCACCCAGCGCCAGCCCGCGTGACGAAGAGCAGGGCGGCGGCGATATCGTGTTCAACTTCGCCGACCAGCCTATCGAAGCGGTGATCAACAGCGTGATGGGTGACCTGCTGCACGAGAACTACAGCATCGCCCAAGGGGTGAAAGGCAGCGTCAGCTTTTCCACGTCTAAACCGGTGGACAAACAGCAGGCGCTGTCGATTCTCGAAACGCTGCTGTCCTGGACTGACAACGCGATGATCAAGCAGGGCAAGCGCTACGTGATCCTGCCGGCCAACCAGGCGGTGGCGGGCAAGCTGGTGCCGCAAATGAACGTCGCCCAACCGTCCAGCGGCCTGTCGGCGCGGCTGTTTCCGTTGCGGTATATCTCCGCCACCGAGATGCAGAAACTGCTCAAGCCGTTCGCCCGCGAAAACGCCTTTCTGCTGGTGGACCCGGCGCGCAACGTCCTGAGTTTGGCCGGCACTGCGGAAGAATTGGCCAACTACCAGGCCACCATCGACACCTTCGATGTGGACTGGCTCAAGGGCATGTCGGTGGGCGTATTCGGCTTGCAACGCGCGTCGGTGGCCGAGCTGATGCCCGAGCTGCAAGCCATGTTCGGCCCGGACAGCGGTATGCCCCTGGCCGGCATGTTGCGCTTTCTGCCGATCGAGCGGACCAATTCGGTGGTGGCGATTTCTTCCCAGCCGCAGTACCTCAGCGAGGTGGGCGACTGGATTCGCACCATCGACGAAGGTGGTGGTAACGAGCCGCAGATGTATGTGTACGACGTGCGCAACATGAAGGCCTCTGACCTGGCCAAATACCTGCGGCAGATCTACGGCAACGGCGCGATCAAGGACGATACGCCGGCCAAGGTCGCACCGGGGTTGCGCACCACTACGTTGTCATCGCTCAACAACAATGCCGGTGGCCTGCAGAGCACTCCGCCGCCGGCTGAAGAACCTGAGCAAAGCGCCGAAGCGCCCGAACCCGCAGCGGATAAAAGCCTCGAAGCCGGCACCCGCATCACCGCGCAAAAAAGCAGTAACCAACTGCTGGTGCGCACCCGCCCCGCGCAATGGAAAGAGATCGAAGCCGCGATCAAACGCCTCGACAACCCGCCGCTGCAAGTGCAGATCGAGACGCGCATCCTCGAAGTCAAACTCACCGGTGAACTGGACCTTGGCGTGCAGTGGTACCTCGGCCGCCTGGCGGGCAACTCCTCCAGCACCACCGTCGCCAACGCGTCCGGCAGCCAGGGCGCGCTGGGCGGTGGCGGGGCAGGGCTGGGGGCGTCGGATTCGTTGTTCTATTCCTTCGTCAGCTCCAACTTGCAAGTGGCCTTGCACGCCCTGGAGACCAACGGCCGCACGCAGGTGCTGTCGGCACCGTCGCTGGTGGTGATGAACAACCAGCCGGCGCAGATCCAGGTCGGGGACAACATCCCCATCAGCCAGACCACGGTGAATACCGGTAACGCCGACAGCACCCTGAGCAGCGTCGAATACGTGCAGACCGGGGTGATTCTGGATGTGGTACCGCGCATCAACCCGGGCGGCCTGGTGTACATGGACATCCAGCAGCAGGTCAGCGATGCCGAGAGCCAGACCAGCAGCAGTGACACGCCGGTAAATCCGCGTATCTCAACGCGCTCGGTCTCGACTCAAGTGGCGGTGCAAAGTGGGCAGACGGTGTTGCTCGGCGGGTTGATCAAACAGGACAACGCCGAGAGCGTCAGTGCCGTGCCGTACCTGGGCAAAATCCCCGGCCTGCGCTGGCTGTTCGGCAACACCAGCAAATCCAAGGACCGCACTGAGCTGATTGTGCTGATTACGCCGAGGGTGATCACCAGCAGCAGCCAGGCGCGGCAGGTGACGGATGATTATCGCCAGCAGATGCAGTTGCTGAAGCCGGCAAACTAAAGGACTGCGGTAAAAAAAATGTGTGCAGGCTTGCTCGCGATAGGGTGGCGTTCGGGTCTCGGTGATCGGAAGTCGACCGTGCCAGCAACCGCGCGGGTTACCACCATTTCCAGCGGCCTTGTTTTTTCAGGGTGGCGATGATGGCTTCGCGCTTGTGGCGGATTTCTACCATCTTTAGACGCATTTCTCGTTGGCGCTTGCTGTTCAGGCACAGCAGTCCAAGTAACGGGCTCAGCAGGGCAAAGGTAAATAGGGCGTGATCTGGGCTATAGATGGTTGTCGGAACTACAAGCAGCAAATAAATCATGAACACGCCAACCTGAAGCCAAACCCACTGAGGATAACCGTGGAGGACAATGCTCTGTGCGACGCCAAATACCACGCATGCCATGCCGCCTCCGAGAAAAAATACCCCATCGCTAACCCCATCAGATGCGTCAGAGAAGTAAGTAAGGTTCATTAGCGTGCTGGCAGTGGCAATCGAAAAGCACAGGGCTAAAACTCCGCCAAACAACGCCAGCCTGTAGTGAGCCAAAAGTGGGCGAGGATCTACGATGTAAAGGGATTCTCTGTGGTTTTTCATTCGCTGAACTCTTGGTAAATACCGATGGCCAGTGTCTTCGTATTTCCGGACATCGCGCTGCTGGTGAGACCCAGCGCTGCTGCAAAAGTGTCCGTGCGATGGATTGCGGTGATTGGTTTTATCTGTGCCGCTGGAATGCGTTTGGACGCATTGCCTGCGGCCTGCTTGAGCTTGAGGAGCTTCGGTGTCAGTCGTGGGTCTTGGATTCTCAACAGTTCATCCGTCAATTTTGCCCGCTCCTGCCGGCTTAGCCCACGAAGTACCTCTCGAAGTGGTTTGCCTGTTGCCCGCTTGGACAGGTTGATAACTTTCACTGTCGTTACGGCAGAAGTGGCCACCCCAAGTAAGGAAACGGCGTCCAGAGCCGCCATCATTCCTTCGTACCACGCGCTACTGTCCAGATAGTCATTCCTCTGAGGGTCCCAAACTTCGTTTACGGTTCGATAGACTCCTGCTGCGCACTGGAACGAGCCCGCCACTGCTGCGGTTGTGCCGATGAAAGAGATGACAACGCTTGCGCCAGCAGTAAAGGGCATCATGGCTATCCCGCTGTATATAACACGCCAACTCAACAGCGCCCCCGCACACGTCACTGCCGTACTCATCGCCTCCGCCATCAACCTCGACTCTCGCGGCTCATGTTCCAGCATCCGCTTGAATTCCACCGGCCCCACATACCGGGGCGCTTCACGCAGCACCACGGTAATCGGCCGCACACTGCAAATCGCCTGGAACTCACGCAGTGTCACCACGTTGAACGCTTCGTCGATGTACACCACCCCCGCGCCGATCAGCGCCGGGTCGGCGTCGATGGCGAAGAACAACCGCCGCAGGTTGAGGCTGCCTTCGAGACGTTGGCGCGTGTTGAGATGGGCTGAGAGATATCTATCCTTGAACTGGGAGATCGTCATTCCTTAACTCCTGATTGGCGAGAGTCGAGAGAGTAAAGATGGCGTCGCGCGGATGAATGTCGGAAGTTTCGTTTTTTCAAGAAAGGCACTTCCCAATCCCGCCCTGGCGTCTTGTGAGCGGCGTATCGATTCAGGAACAGTGCGCCCCACGTCGCTACCGACGCATAACAGGACAGGGAGCTCACATGGCCGTCGATATGTTTTTGAAACTGGGCGATATCAAGGGTGAATCACGGGACCAGGCCCATCGGGATGAGATTGATGTCACCGAGTGGGCGTGGGGGTTGTCGCAGACGGGGTCGATGCATTCCGGCACCGGTGGCGGCGCGGGCAAGGCCGACTTTGCCAACCTGAACCTGAAAAAGCCGCTGGATAAATCCAGCCCCAACCTGATGATGGCCTGCACGACCGGCAAGCATTATCCCGAAGCACGATTGGTGGTGCGCAAGGCGGGCGGTTCCAGCCCGGTGGAGTATCTGGTGATCACCCTGAAGGAAGTCATGGTGGTGTCCTACGGCACCGGTGCTGAAAGTCAGGATGAGGTGCTCTACGACAGCATCGCCTTGAACTTCGCCAGCGTCGACGTCAGCTACCAGCCGCAGAAGGCCGACGGCGCCAAGGACGGCGGGCCAGTGAAGTTCGGCTGGAATATCCGGCAGAACGTCAAAGCGTGAAGCTGCACCTTGTGCCCGGATAGCGCGTCTTTGCGCATCCGGGCGCCAGTCTTCGTCCCTTCACTATTCCTGCAACAGCACTACCTGCTGCTTCATCCCCATAAGTCACTAGCACCTTGCGCCGGGCCTCACCGATGTTGTGTCCGGCCCGGACGAAATCCCCCCCGCGAATCAAGGCCGCCATACCGGCGACAGCTGTTCGTCAAGGCTCCAATGGGATTGGCCGGGCCTCAGGCAAACACCGCCTACCCAGCGTTCATGGCTGGCGTGGTCCAGCCAATAAGCATCGCCGCTCAGCACGGTGTGCCCCAACGCAGTCAACGCCAGTACCCGCCGAGGCCATTCAAGATGAGCCTCGGTTTCTGTCAACAAAGGCCGCTCGCCGTCGATCAACGGCCGCAGCAGTGCATGGAACATCATGTCCCCCAGGAACGGCAGTGGCTCGCGCTTGCCCATCAACTCGGCAAACACGCGCCCGAACGCGACCGGCCCGGCTTCGGCGATGTACGCCAGGGACAGGCGTTCGGTCAGTGACAACCCATCCCTCGCCCCTGGCAACTCCTGCAACTGGCGTCGCAAGGCGGGTGCCAGCAAGGGTAGGGCGGGATGCGTACCCTGGGCCAGTGCCGCCACCTCAAGCGGAGAACTGGCGCAGTAGGCGGACCATGCCTCACGGGCCAACTGCACCGCGTCGTCATCGATCAAGCGCCGCTGCGGCCATAACCACGCCAGTACATCGGGGGCCAATTGGCCAATGCCAATAAAGCGTTCTACCCCTGGAATTCGGTCCACCTCGATCAGCTCCAGCTTGCGTGGTGCCTGGTCAAGACCGGCCAGGGCGCGGATTAGGAACAGTTGGTCATACGCATCCGCCTCGCACCACAGCACGCTGTGTTCGGTGTTGGCCAAGGTTTGCAGTTGGTTATATTCATCGGCGACACGGCGCGCGACATCCGCTTCGCCCAGGCCAAAAGCCTGGCTGATGAATGCGCTGCGCATGGCGCGGAATTCGTCGCGGGGCAGGTCGCGAACCGGGCCCATGCACAGTGGGTCGCTGAGCATCTGGAAGTGGCCCTTGAACCCCGCCACTTGCAGGCTATGGGCAATGTCGTTGCCACAGCGCCAATGGGTGGTGTGGGCTTCGTCGCTGGCGGCGAAGTCGGGATGGCGGGCGGCGAAGTCGATGGCGTCGACATGGGTCTTGAGCTGGGGCCAACTGCTGAAACCCAGTTGTTTAGCGATATGCCATTGAGCCTGGGACAGGGTGGCGTCGGGGTTTTCGCTTTTCAGGCGTGCCAACAGTTCTTTGGCGCGCTTGCGCTGCTGCTCAAGGTTGAGACGGCCATCAGTGGTCGAGGATACGCGGCGTTGCGACATACGAGCTCCTTGCACACCTTTTCCGCTTTAAGGTTGGGAGTCGTAGAAACGAGGGAGTGCTTCATTGTCTTGGGCGCAGCCCTTTCCGCGGAAGGTGGCGTAGAGGGCGCCAGGCGGCAAATATAGGCAGGGCAGGGACTGATTGCAAGGCGCCCGCCACAGAGCCGGTCGCCATCGTTTGAACTTTTGCTATGAAAAGCCCGCTCGCCTGCTTCACCATTGTGCCTGACCGAACCATGAGGAGCATCGCGTCCATGAGCGCACTGATCGAAACCCGCGCCCTTGCGTGCCGGGATGAGCGTCGCCAGGTGGCTTTGCTCCAGCCCACTGACTTCGCCCTGCACCGCGCCGACCGCGTATCGATCACCGGCCCGTCCGGCTCCGGCAAAAGCGTGTTCCTGCGGGCACTGGCGTTGCTGGACGCGCCCACATCGGGGCAGGTCTTGTGGAACAACCGGCCGATCACTAACGCAGACATTCCCGAGTACCGCAGCCGCATCTGCTACCTGTCCCAACGCCCGGCGCTGATCGACGGCACGGTGCAAGACAATCTGCGTTTCCCCTTCAGCCTCAAGACCCTGCGTAAACGCCGTTTCGAGCTGGCGACCGTCACGGCGCTGCTGCAGCACGCCGGCAAGTCGCCCGACTTCCTGGCAAAAAACGCCAGCGACCTGTCGGGCGGCGAGTCCCAGGTGGTGGCGTTGATCCGCACGCTGCAGCTCAACCCCGACGTGCTGTTGCTGGACGAACCCACCGCCGCCCTCGACCCCGCGTCCTCGCACGATGTCGAAGCGCTGATCGACGCCTGGTTCGCCGACGACCCCACCCGCGCGTATGTCTGGGTGTCCCACGACCTGGAACAGGCCCAACGCATGAGTGACATCCACTTGCACATGCGCGCCGGTGTGCTGAGCGGAGCCACCCAGCCATGAACTACCAAAACCTGACTGCGCTGGACATGGCCATCGCCGCCTCGCTGATCCTGATCAACGGCGCGCTGTCGCTGGCGTTGCGCCTGGGCCTGGAGCGCCAGTTGTTGTGGGCCGCCGTGCGTACCGTGGTGCAACTGCTGGCGATCGGTTACCTGCTGGGCTGGGTGTTCGCGTTCGCCTATTGGTACGTGGTGCTCCCGCTGATGTGCGCGATGACCCTGATTGCCGGCCTGTCGGCGGCGGGGCGTGGGCGGCGGACGTACCGTGGGCAACGGATCGACAGCATCGTGTCGGTGTGGGGCAGTTCGTGGCTGGTCACGGCGGTGGGCTTGTTTGCGGTAATTCGTATCCACCCGTGGTACGAGCCGCAGTATGCGATCCCGATCCTCGGCATGATCCTCGGCAACACCCTGACCGGCGTGTCCTTGGGGATCGAGCGCATGACCCAGGAACTGACCTCGGGCCGCAACACCATCGAGATGATCCTGGCCCTCGGCGGCTCACGCTGGGAAGCGGCGCAGGAAGCGATCCGCCAGGCGGTGCGCGCCGGGATGATCCCGACGCTGAACCAGATGACCGTGGTCGGTATCGTCAGCCTGCCCGGCATGATGACCGGCCAGGTGCTGGCGGGGGAGAGCCCGGTGGACGCGGTGCGGTACCAGATCGTGATCATGTTTTTGATCGCCGCTTCGTCGGCGTTGGGCACGGTCGGCGCGGTGCTGCTTACCTACCGGCGCCTGTTTTCCAGGAGTCATCGGTTTTTGCGGGATCGGCTGCAAGAGCGCTGAAGCTCAGGCGACGAACCGCTGGTGATTGTTTCACCGGCTGAAATGCTCGATTGTAAATCCTGGTGATTCCATCGATAGACGCCGCGGCGGAACATGCCTGGCGTCAAAACCCCCACTTCTTTGGAGCCTTTCATGTCCCAGTCTGCGATCAAACTCTATGGTTTCCCCCTGTCCGGCCATTCCCATCGGGTCGAGCTGATGTTGTCGCTGTTGGGCCTGCCCAGTGAATTCATCCTGGTAGACCTCAAGCAAGGCGCGCACAAGGCCGCTGAATTCGTCGACACCATCAACCCGTTCGGCCAGGTGCCGGCGATTGATGACAACGGCACCGTACTCGCCGATTCCAACGCGATTCTGGTGTACCTGGCGAGCAAGTACGGCAACGGCCAATGGCTGCCGAGCGACCCGCTGGGCCAGGCGCGTGTGCAGCGCTGGCTCTCGGCCGCCGCCGGTCAGCTCCACGTCGGGCCGGCGACCGCGCGGCTGGCGGTGGTGTTTGGCGCGGATGTCGATACCGTGACCGCCATCAGCCGCTCCCACGCTTTGCTGCAATTGGTTGAACAGCAACTGGGCCAAAGTCGCTTCCTGGCCAGTGAGCAGCCGAGCATTGCCGATATCGCCTTCTATACCTACGTGGCCCACGCGCCGGAAGGCAATGTGTCGCTGGCCGACTACCCTCAAGTGCGCGCGTGGCTGGCCAGTATCGAAGCGTTGCCGGGTTTTGTCGGCATGCCACGCACGGCGGTGGGTCTGCAAGCACAGTAACCTTCAAGAGGGACGCCGATGGACCGATTTCATGAAATGCAGGTGTTCCTCGCGGTGGCCGAGGAGGAGGGCTTCGCCGCCGCTGCGCGCCGCCTGAAAACCTCGCCGCCCAGCGTGACCCGGGCGATTGCTGCGATGGAACAGCGCATCGGCACCCAATTGCTGGCGCGCACCACCCGCAGTCTGCACCTGACTGAAGCCGGCCAGCGCTACCTAGAAGACTGTCGACGCATCCTCGCCGAGCTGAACGAAGCCGAGGAAGCGGCGGCGGGCAGTTATTCCATCCCCAGTGGGCAACTGACCGTGACCGCCCCGGTGCTGTTTGGCGAGCTGTATGTGGCGCCGTTGCTGGGGACGTATCTCGATCGTTTTCCCCTGGTGAACATCAACGCCTTGATGGTCGACCGCGTGGTGAACATGACCGACGAAGGCGTCGACGTGGCCGTGCGCATCGGTCATCTGCAGGAGCCGGGGCAACAGGCGATCCAGGTCGGTGAAGTGCGGCGGGTGGTGTGCGCATCGCCCGGCTATCTCGATCAGCACGGGCGGCCGCAACGTCCCGAGCAGTTGCGTGAAGCCAAGATCGCCACGTCGTCGGCCAGCCAATTGATCAGCGAGTGGCAATTCGTCGACGGCGACCGGCTGCTGACGGTGCCCATCGCGCCGCGCCTGGTGGTCACGGCAAACAACGCCGCGATCAACCTGGCGCGTATCGGCTGGGGCTTGACGAGGGTGCTGTCCTATCAGGTGGCAGCGGCGGTGGCGGCCGGTGAGCTGGAGATTGTCCTCGACGCCTTCGAACCCGCGCCGCTGCCGATCCAGGTGGTGTTCCAGAAGGGCGCCCGTGTACCGGCGAAGGTGCAGACCTTCGTCGACTTCCTCACCCAGCGTTTCGCCCAGGACCGTGGCCTGAACCCGGCGCCGCAGCGGCCTAGCTGATGGAGCGCTATCGCGATATGCAGCTGTTTGCGGCGCTGGCCGGGCAACCGAGCCTGGCTGCGGCGGCGCGCAGTGCCCAGGTGTCGGGCGCGACGCTGGTGCGTGCGCTGGCGCGGTTGGAAGCACGCCTGCACGTGGCGTTGCTGCAGCGCAGTACGCGGGGTGTTAGCCTCACCGACGCAGGCCGCGCCTACCTGGCCGACTGCGTACGCCTGCTGGCCGCCGTGGACGCCGCCGAAGCCTCGGCCAAGGGCTCGCATGTGCAGGCCCAGGGCAATCTGCGGGTGTTCTTGCCGTTGCTGTTCAGCCGGTACGTGATGGCGCCGATCTTGGCCGGTTATCTGGACCGCCACCCCGATGTGTACCTGACGGCCCGCTACCACGACTATTACCCCAACCTGCACGAAGAAGGGCTGGACGTGGCGATCCTGGTCGGCGCGTTGCCGAACTCGTCGCTGATCGCACGGCCGGTCGGCCAGGTGCGGCAGATCCTTTGCGCCAGTCCCGATTACCTCGCTGCCCACGGCGCACCCGCGCACCCGGACGATCTCAAACAACATCGCCTGATCGCCAGCGTCGATCAGGTCCACTGGGATTTCCCCCACGCCCACCTCAAGGCCCGTACACGCCTGCGCTGCGCCACGGTGCAAGGTGCGATCAATGCGGCCGTGCATGGCGCGGGGATCATCCGTTGCCTGAGCTACCCGGTTCACGAGCACCTGATCAGCAATCAGTTGCGCCGCGTCTTGCCCGCCCACGAGTTGGCGCCGTTGCCGGTCAACGTGGTCTACCGCGAAGGCCGCCATGCACCGATGCGCGTGCGCAGTTTTGTCGATCACTGCGTGGCGGCGCTGCGCGAGCATCCGGCGTTTCAGTTGGCGTAATGCTCGATTGCTCAACGTGGGTATTCTCTCGCTGCCTGGCGGGGCGCAGCATTGGGTTATCTAACTCGAGGTGATCGCCATGAACCCGATCGAACACTCCCCCTGGCATGCCGGTGAACGGCAGATGCAAGCAAGCGCAGGTGCTGCCGAGCGCATGGACATGATTGGCGCCAAGGTGATCCGCGATCATCTGCCCGAGCAACACCGAGGGTTTTATCCGCTGTTGCCGTACTTGCTGCTCGGCGTGGTGGACGCGCACGGCATGCCCTGGGCGACGATGATCGAAGGCGCGCCGGGGTTTGCCCATTCGCCCGACCCCCACACCTTGCAGATCGACAGCCTGCCGGGCACCGGCGACCCTGCACGCTCCGCGCTGCATCCAGGGGCCGCGGTCGGCTTACTCGGCATCGACCTCGACACGCGCCGCCGCAATCGCCTGAATGGCCGGGTCGGCGCGCTGGATCATGAGGGCTTTGCGGTCGATGTGGTGCAGTCCTTCGGCAACTGCCCCAAATACATCCAACTGCGGCCTGTCGATGGGGTCGCCCGTAAACCCGGGGATGTGGTCGAGCGCAGCAACTGCCTGGATGACGCCGCGTGCGCAATGATCCGCAATGCCGACACCTTCTTCGTCGCCAGTTACGTGGACATCGGCGGCGAACGCTCGGTGGACGTCTCCCATCGCGGCGGCAACCGAGGCTTCGTGCGCGTGGAAGGCAACGTGCTGACCATCCCCGACTTTGCCGGCAACCTGTTCTTCAACACCCTGGGCAACCTGCACGCCAATCCGGTGGCGGGGTTGTTGTTCATCGACTTTGCATCGGGGGACGTGATGCACCTGGCCGGGCGCACTTCACTGATCCTCAGCGGGGCCGAGGTGGCGCGGTTCGAGGGCGCGCAGCGGTTGTGGACCGTTACGGTGGAGCAGGTGGTGCGCCGCCCGGCGGCGCTGGCGTTGAGGTGGGGGGGTGCGGAGTTTTCGCCGTACAGCCTGGCGATGGGGCGTTGGTAGGGCGGTGCTGGAAAGCCTGGGGTGGCGAGCGGGTGGTAAAACCTTCATCCCTCCCGTACCATTCGCCCCCCTCGCAGTGACGCGAGGCGCAGCGCCAGGATGGCTCATTGCATGTCTTTCCTGTGGCGTCTGCAGCTCCCTTTTTGCCCGCGTTCAGGATTCGACATGTTTTGCTTTTCCAGGCCTTTGGCCTTGCTCTTAATGGCTGCAGCCTTGGCGGGGTGCGGTACTCAGCCCGCGTCGCTGGTCAGTCAGCCGCTGCAACCAGGCCCCGAAGAACCGGTGGCTTATCTTGTGGGCTCCATCGGCCCGCAGAACCTCAATGCTTCTCCCGCACCCAACCAGCGCCTGTTGTTTCGCAAGCGTGGCTCCGCCTTCGGGGCCGCCGGTATATGGGTCGGTGCCGGGCGGGAAACGCCTCAGGATGTGAAGGACGAGGCCGGCGTCGCCAGTGTGTTTGTGCTGCCGCTCAAACCGGGAGATTATGAGTTTTATGATTTCCAGTTCTTCTCCAGCAACTATTCACCCACCCTGGGCACCACCTACACCTCGGTCCAGGCTCGGGAGAAGTTCAACCTGCCGATGCGCCTGCAAGCCGGCAAGGCCTATTACCTCGGTGAATTTCGCTCGCTGTGCCTGGGGGCTTCCCTGTGCGCCTTCCGTTGGCGTGACCAGCAAGGTCGCGATGAACCGATCGCGCGACAATCGGTTCCGCGCTTGCCGGCGCTGGAGTTGATACCGCTGGATTATCGCAGCGCCGCCCCGCATATCATCGCGCCGCTGTCTACCGCTGCGGGCCAGAATACCCTTCAAGAGATGCGTCCATGAACCGCGTTATTACCCTGAGCGTCCTGGCGCTGCTGACTGGCTGTGCGGCCACCAATACCCTGCCCGAACGCGCGTTGCCCGACGGTCAGGACTACCTCAAGCCGATCCATGTCATGGTCGACGACCCGCTGAATGCCGCGCAAATCCGTAACCAGTTACGCGAAACCGGGGTGTTTCGAAGTGTCGAAACCGGCCAGGGCAAGGCAGGGGATTATTCGGTGTTGATCCGCTTCAATAGCCAGCGCGATTTGCCACCTTTCCCGGTAATTCTGCTGAGTACGGCGACACTGTTTTTGCTGCCCTTGTCCCAGAGTATCGACACCACCACCGAGTTTTCCCTGCAACAAAATGGAAAGCTGTTGAAGCAATACAGCTATCGCAACGTCACCCACAAATACACCTGGCTGCTCGATGGCAGCGGCGGGATGCAGCAAGAGAACGTAAACCGTATCACCCGTGCCTTTGCCCAGGATGTACAACGTGATGGCCTGCTGCCTGTGGAGCACACGCAATGATCAGGATCACCTTAATGGCTGCCGTGCTGTTGCTCGGCGGCTGCAGCACCGCCCTCAAGCCCCTGGACTACAAAGCCCAGCACGCCTATGTGCCGATGAGTGTCACCATGCCGCTGCCCGAATCCCGGTTCGATCAGCAAAAGCAGCGCGAAGTCATCCAGTTGCTGCGTGATACCGGCGCCTTCAGTTTCCTCGACGGTGGTTTCAGCAAGACCGGCTACAGCCTGCTGGTCGACCAGAGCGGCGGTAAAGGGGCCGGAGTGCTCCCCGCAGTACTCGGCGCTCTGACGCTGCTGACCGTGCCAGTGCCCTACACCTACGAGCGCCAATTGCATGGCTCGGTGTTCAAGGACGGTCAACTGTTGAAAACCTATGCCTACAAGCGCGGCGGCTGGACGGCCACGACCTGGTACATCCCCATGATCGAACCTCGCAGCGAGAGTGAAATGCTCGGCGACCTGATGCGAGACCTGGACCGTGATCGCTTGATTCCCTATCAGTGAGCCGGTAGGGAATCAAGCGATCGCGCCGCAGCGGCAACCCCCGCGTCGCCAACAGCGTGTGGCTTTGGCTATCGTCGAGCGCCAGGGGCGGGCAGGTCAGCGCGACATAGGGATAAACGCCACACTCCCATCCGCACGCTGGTGAAACAGCCGCTCGCCATTGTCCGGCTGAGTGGTGATCACTTGATGATCGGTGCCCAGGTATGCCAGGGGCGTGGGATCGTCCTTGGAGTACTGCGCGATGATAATCGTGTGTTGCGGGTCGAAGTGGCGGCCGCTGGTGCGTTCCAGCCAGGCCATGAACGCAGCGCTGTCGCCCTGGCGAGGGAAGTCCTGGGTTTCGGCGACGTAGTAGAACGGCTGGCCGCCGTTTTGCAGGTACATCGGCAGTTTGTTGTCGACTTCCACCAGCACCATTTGCCATTGGTTCCATGGCGCGGTCTTCTCGGCTTGAGCGTGCACATCCTCGACGAAACGCGTTACGCCGCCGTTGCCGTTGGTCCACGGGTACGCCACGCCGAGCACCAGCAGCATCAGTGCGGCGGCAACGCCAAAGCCTTTCTGCCAGCGTGGCCAGCTAGCGGTTTTTTTCGCCAGCCGTTCGTTCAGCCACCACGCTCCCAGCAACTGGGCGAACGGCACCAGCGGCAGCACGTAGTAACTGCGGCGGCTGCCGCTGGCGGTGAAGAACACGAATAGCAGCCCCAGGCCCCATACCAGCCAGCGCACGTTGGGCGGGGTCTGACGCCAATGTCGCACGGCCAGCCACAGGCCGAGCAACCAGCACGGTGCCCAGGGCAGGGTGTAGGCGGGCAGGTAAATCAGATAGGTATAGATCGGCCCCATATGGTCGAAGGGGTCGAAGAAACGCACGACGTTTTCGCGAAATACCAGGGCCAGGCCGCTTTCGCCGTAGGTCGGCGCGCCGTAGAGGTGCGATAGCACAAAGGGGATGGCATAGAACCCGGCGGCAATCAGCAGCGCCAGCACCACGCGCAGGTTGAGGTGACGTTTGTAGCGGTGCTCGCTGAGCAGGTGCGGCAGCAGCACCAGGCCCGGCAGCACAAAACCGATCAAACCCTTGAACAGCGAGGTCGCGGCCAATAGCAGGAAAAACACCGTGTAGCGCCACAGTCGTGTGTCATCCGGCCCGCGCCAGTACCACCACACCGCCGCCAGCACGCCACACACGGTGAGCACGTCCGCCGTGGCCACGCGTGCCCAGAACAGGAAATAGAACGTGGTGGCGAGCATCCAGCCGGCAATCAGCCCGGTGCCTTTGCGAAACAGGCGCTCGCCGATCAGGTACACCAGCCAGATGCTCAACCATGCGGAAATCACCGACGACAGGCGCAGCGACCAGGGCCCCAGGCCGCCCATCAGGTTGGCGAAGCCGGTGATCAGCCAGTAGGAGGGCAGGGGCTTGTCGTAATACGGCGTGCCTTTGAGGTAGGGGTCGAAGTAGTCACCGCTTTGCAGCATCTGCACGGCGATGTTCGCCCAGCGGGTTTCCGGGCCCCACAGGTCGCGACTGCCCAGGCCGAGCAGCAGGAGCAGGGCGGAAACGCCCAGCAATAGCAGCAAGGCGCCACGTTCGGTTTTCCAGACAGTCATGGACGGTTCCTAAGGGGATTTCGGATAGAGGGTGAGCACCAGGTCGCCCTTGCGATAGCGCTTGCCGCCGGGTGGCAGTTGCCCTTCCTCAAGGTGTTCGTTGGTGCTCCTGACGCGCATCAGCACCCCGACCGAACCCTGTTGGCGCGCCTCGGCCAGCCACGACTGGACGTTGTCCAGCCCGACTTTGCGGTGTACCGCGTCTGGGTATTGCAGGCCGTATTGCAGCTCGCCTTCGGTGTCATAAAACGCGACATCCGGCCGGCTCAGGCGCCAAGCCAGTGCCGATGCCGAGCCTAATTCGTTGCTCAATAACGCCTGGGTTTGCTGCAGTTCTTCCAGATGCTCCAGCACAAACTGGTCAGGCATTTCGTTATTCGATATCCGCGCCGGCATGCCCGCTGGCAGGAGTAGCACCAGCAAACCGATGCCCAGGGCTGGCGTCGCCCAGAGTGTCAACGGGCGAAAGGCTTGCAGCAGGTTGGTCAGGACCCAGCCCAGCAGCACAATGAAGGTCAACGACAGGCTGAACATTTCCGCGTGGCTGTTGCCGTATAGCGGATCGCCGATTTGCAGATAGATCAACGTCACCATCGCGGCCATGCCGATCACGAAGTTGAGCAGGCCGTTGATGCGGAGTGCGCGGGTTTTGCCCTGCTGCATCACATCGATCAAGGCATGCCCCATCAACAACGCCAGCGGTAACAGGCACGGCATGATGTAGGTCGGCAGCTTGCCGCTGCTCAGGCTGAAGAAACCCAGCGGCAGCAGCATCCACAGGGCGAGAAAGGCTATCGCCGGTTGGCGCTTTTCTTTCCAGGTCTTGTGCAGCGTGGTCGGTAGCAGCGCCGCCCAGGGCAGGCATGCGACGACCATGATCGGCAGGAAGAACCACCATGGCCGCGCATGTTGCGCGGTGCCGGAGGCAAAACGGCGGATGTGTTCATGCCAGAAGAAGAAATTCCAGTAGTCGGGCTCCTGCACATGGATCGCCCACACCCACGGCAGGCACACCACGACTGCCACGACGATCGCCAGTGGGCCATACCGCAGCAATTCGCCCAGGCGGCGTTGCCAGAGCATATAGGGCACGGCGATCAGCACCGGCAGCAACAACGCGAGGAAGCCCTTGGTCATGAAGCCCATCGCGCAGGCCAGCCCCAGCGCCGCCCAGGCGCCGAGTCGGGCGCCGAGTCGGGCGCGCGGGGTGCGGCTATCGAGGGCAAACCACAGCGCCACCAGGCTGAGGTTGACCCAAAAGGTGAATTGCGGGTCGAGATTGGAGTAGCCGGCTTGCCCCGCCACCAGGCCAAAGCTCAAGTAGAGCAAGGCGCAGGCGAAGCTTTTGCGCGGGTCGTTCCACAGGCGCCGGGCGATCAGGTAGGCCAGCAGCACGCTCAGGGCGCTGGTCAACGCCGAGGCGATGCGCACGCCGAACAGGTTCTGGCCGAAGACCGCCTGGCCGAGGGCAATCAGCCAATAGCCGGCGGCGGGTTTTTCAAAATAACGCACGCCCATGAAATGCGGTGCGGCCCAATTGCCGCTCATGAGCATTTCCTGGCTGACCTGAGCGTAGCGGGTCTCGTCGGGTATCCATAGACCGTGCAGGCCCAAAGGCAGGAGATAAAACGCGACAACGGCCAGCAGCAATAAAGGTAGGGGTTTGAATCGGGTCATGCGAACGTCGCTCCTTGACGTCTAAGTGTAGGGAATTTGTGTAAGGACGCACGGGGGTAAAAAGTCACAGTGTTCACTAAGGGTCTTAAATTATTCATGACGTCCTTAACTAACAGGCGCAGTTAAACATGCCATAAGTTGGCTGTCGTTTGGCTGAACATCCGCCTCTTGTATCGGTTGAAAAGTGTCTAAAGTTGCTTGAGCGCCGCCGGCCAATCGCCGCTGTTTATAATTCCCACGGCCTTGAGTTCGCCGTTGCCCAGCACCTTGATGAACAATGCACTGCCGTATTCGGTGGATTTCGCGTGGGGGTAGCCTAGGGCACGTTCGATGTCACTGATGCAGCCGCTGTGGGTGATCAGCACCAGGTTGCGTCCAGGCTGCTTGTGGCTGAGGAGTTCTTCACCCATGGCATCGCCGCAGATCGCCAGCGGGCCTGGCGACAGTTCGGTTTTGCCAAACATGAACAGCGAGGTCTGGGCGGTACGGGTGGTCGGGGTGCTGAACACGTCTGCACGCTCCATGCCCAATGTTTTAAAGGCTTTTCCGGTTTCGGCTGCCTGTTGAGTCCCTTTGACCGTCAGACCGTCAGCGGGTCCGAAGCAGGGGTTGGAGGAGCGGTCGCAGCGCTCTTCATGGCGCACCAGTACCACCAGATTACCCTCGCGCCAGCTGGTCAGCAGGCCTGACGTCAGCAGGCGATTGCCCGCGCCCAGGTTCGGTGGCGACACAGGCCAGGCCAGAAAACCTGCCAGCAACACGCCGAGCAAGGTGATTGCTGCAATGCCCTGCCAAAGTTTTTTCAGACGTTTTGCTCGCGTTTGATACGAACGCGGTTTGGTCAAGGTCAGGTTAACCACACTATTCACCGTAGGTACGTCAGGCAGCTTTTTATTAGTCAGGCGCAACTGTTTGACAGTGCCCTTAGTGGAGCAAGAGCCTGTCATACAGTTGCTGTCTTTTTGCTGAAAATTGGAGCGTTAAAAATAAGGCGTGCCGACAACTAAAAAGTTGAGCGTCATTGGCGCTTGTCGGGCACTTTATTCGGTGATCGGTAGGTAACCGGTGAAATGCATGTGAAAAATTTGCGTGGCGAGGTCGGTCAGCCGTTATCCTCGGTTGCAGTCCATTGGCGAGCGAGCATTCCCATGTTGCAGGTGCAAGGTGTCCATAAATGCTACGTCACTGCGCAGGGCCCGCTGACGGTATTGGCCGGGGTCGATCTGCAGTTGGCTGAGTGTAGCAGCCTGGCGCTGATGGGCGAGTCCGGCAGCGGAAAAAGCACACTGTTGCACCTGGTGGCCGGGTTGGATCGCGTCGACGGTGGCAGTATCCGCGTGGGTGAGCAGCGCCTGGATCAGATGACCGAGCGGCAGTTGGCCGATTGGCGACGCACTGACATCGGCCTGGTGTTCCAGCAATTCAACCTGATCGGCAGCTTGCGTGTCGACGACAACCTGGCGTTCCAGGCACGCCTGGCAGGGCGCTTTGATCCGCACTGGCAAGCGCAGTTGATCGAGCGCCTGGGCCTGGGGGATCTGCTCAAGCGCTACCCGGAACAACTCTCCGGTGGCCAGCAGCAGCGGGTCGCGGTAGGGCGGGCGTTGGCGTCTCGACCTGGCTTGCTGTTGGCGGACGAGCCTACGGGCAATCTGGATGAAACCACCAGCGATGAGGTGCTGCAACTGCTGCTGGACCTGTTGCGCGACACCCCCACCAGCCTGTTGATGGTCACCCACAGCCCGCGCATTGCCGCGCGGCTCGACCGGCAGGTGGTGTTGCACCGCGGCCACGTCCTGCCTGCGGACGTCGGCTGAGATGGCGGTGTTCTATTGGACGTTGCGTGCGTTGCTCAGCCACTGGCGGCGCCATCCCGTGCAGTTTTTCAGTGTGCTGACCGGTCTTTGGCTCGCCACCGCGCTGCTGACCGGGGTGCAAGCGCTCAACAGCCAGGCGCGGGACAGCTACGCGCGCGCCAGTCAATTGATCGGCGGCGAACCCCAGGCCAGCCTCAGCGCGCCGGACGCTGCCAGTTTCCCCCAGGCGCTGTTTGCCGAGTTGCGCCGCGCCGGCTGGCCGGTGTCGCCGGTGGTGCAGGGGCGGGTGCTGCTCAAGGGGCATGAGGATCAGCGCCTGCAATTGATGGGCATCGATCCGCTGTCGCTGCCCGGCAGCGGGGCGGTGGCGGGGCAGCGCTTGAGTCAGGCGCAAATGGTCGCGTTCTTCGACCCGCCGGGGCGTACCTGGATCGCCCCGCATACGTTGCAGGCGCTGGGGTTGCAGGCCGGTGAACGGCCGCTGACGGCGAGCGGGCAAGCCCTGCCGCCGTTGCAGGTTCAACCGGACATGGCCCCTGGCATGTTGCTGACCGATATCGGTTTTGCCCAACCGTTGCTGGACATGCCTGGGCGCCTGTCCCGGCTGCTGCTCGACAAGTCGTTCGCCGCCGCCCATCCCACGCCGCCGGCGGGACTGCAGCTCAAGCAGGGCGAGGACAATAACCTCGCGCGCCTCACCGAGAGCTTTCACCTGAACCTGGACGCGCTGGGCTTTTTATCCTTTGTGGTCGGGCTGTTTATTGTCCATGCGGCCATCGGCCTGGCCCTGGAGCAACGGCGCGGGCTGCTGCGCACCTTGCGCGCTTGCGGGGTGAGTGCGCGGATGTTGATCCTCGGCCTGGGGATGGAGTTGGGTGCCTTGGCCTTGCTTGGCGGTGTGCTCGGTGTCGCCAGTGGCTATGTGCTCGCCAGCGTGTTGTTGCCGGACGTGGCGGCCAGCCTGCGCGGCCTCTACGGTGCCGAAGTGCCGGGGCAACTGAGCCTCAGCCCCTGGTGGTGGCTCGCCGGGTTGGGCCTGAGCCTGCTCGGTGCGTTGCTCGCCGGCGCCGGCAGTGTGTGGCGGGCGGCGCGCTTGCCGTTGCTGGCGCTGGCCAATCCCCAGGCCTGGCATGAGGCCCATGGGCGCTGGTTGCGGCGCCAGGGCTGGGTGGCGAGTGCGGCGTTGTTGATCGCGCTGTTGGCGCTGTGGTGGGGCGACAGTCTGGCCGCTGGATTTGTGCTAATGGCGGCCTTGCTGCTCGGTGCCGCGTTGGGGCTGCCGGTGCTGCTCAATGCACTGTTGAAAGCGCTGCTGGGGCGCAGCCGCTCGGTGCTCGGACAATGGTTTCTTGCCGACTGCCGCCAACAGTTGCCGGCCTTGAGCCTGGCGCTGATGGCGTTGCTGTTGGCGCTGGCGGCCAACATCGGCGCGGGCTCCATGACCTCGGGCTTTCGCCTGACCTTCAACAACTGGCTGGAACAACGCCTCACCGCCGAGCTGTACCTCAACCCACACAACCCGGCCCAGGCCGAACAGTTGAATACCTGGCTCACGCAACAACCTCTGGTGCAGGCGGTGCTGCCCACCTGGCAGGTCGCCGTGCAATTGCAGGGCTGGCCGGCGGATGTGTTCGGCGTAGTTGACGCCCCGACCTATCGCCAGCACTGGCCGTTGCTGCAAGCGGCGCGTGCGCCGTGGGACCAATTACTGCGCAATGACACGCTGATGCTCAGCGAGCAACTGGCGCGGCGCTTGAACGTGCAAGTCGGCGACGCCGTTGACATTCCCACGCCCGAGGGTGTGTGGTCGCCCCAGGTGGTGGGGATCTACGCCGACTACGGCAACCCCAAGGGCCACGTGCTGGTCAATGCGCAGCACCTGTTGGCGCATTGGCCGACGCTGTCGCCGGCGCGCTTCAACCTGCGCGTACTGCCGCAAAACGTGGCGCCGCTGGTGCGTGAAGTGCAGCGCGAGTTTGCCCTGGACGACAGCCGTATCGTTGACCAGCAGCAACTCAAAGGCTGGTCGAGCCAGGTCTTCGAACGCACCTTCGCCGCCACCGCCGCGCTGAATAGCCTGACCCTCGGCGTGGCAGGCGTGGCGCTGTTCATCAGCCTGCTGACCCAGAGCCAAAGCCGCCTCGGCCAACTCGCACCGCTGTGGGCATTGGGGGTGACGCGCCGGCAATTGATGCTGCTCAACTTGGGGCAGACCTGGTTGTTGGCGGTGCTGACGCTACTGCTGGCCTTGCCCTTGGGGTTGCTGTTGGCGTGGTGCCTGGATGCGGTGATCAATGTGCAGGCATTTGGCTGGCGCCTGCCATTGCATATTTTCCCCTGGCAACTGGCGCAACTGCTGGGGTTGGCGCTGCTTGCCACGTTGCTGGCGTCGGCATGGCCGCTGTGGCAGTTGTACCGCAGTCGCCCGGCGGATTTGCTGAGGACGTTCGCCCATGAAGATTAAGGCGCTGCTGTGCGTCGTTCTGTTGCTGGTGAGCGGCTGTGACAAAGCCCCCGCGCCCGAGGAAAGTTTCGCCGGCCTGGGCAGTGAGGCGGCAGATTTTGCCCAGGTGCTGCCCGGCAAGGTCTTCGATTTTCCCGAGGACCACGGCCCCCACGCCGGTTTTCGTATCGAGTGGTGGTACGTTACCGCCAACCTGAAAGACGCTCAGGGCCACGTGTTCGGCGTGCAATGGACCTTGTTTCGCAATGCTCTCAAGGCCGGGCCGACGCAATCGGGCTGGCAGGATTCAACGATCTGGCTCGGCCACGCCGCCGTCACCTCGGCCACCCGGCACTACGCCGCCGAGCGCTACGCCCGTGGCGGCGTCGGCCAGGCCGGGGCCCAGGCCGCGCCGTTCAGTGCCTGGATCGACGACTGGAACTTCGCCACCCGCCCAGGCGCAACCGGCCCCTTGGCGGACATGCAGCTCAAGGCCAGTGGCGCGCAATTCGCCTACGACTTGCACCTGACGTCCAGTCGCCCGTTGGTGCTTCAAGGCGACAACGGCTACAGCCGCAAGTCCGACCAAGGCCAGGCCTCTTACTACTACAGTCAGCCGTTTTTTACCGCCAACGGCAGCATCAGTCTCGACGGCAAGGTTTACCAGGTCACGGGCCCGGCCTGGCTCGACCGCGAGTGGAGCAGCCAACCCCTGGCCGCCAGCCAGACCGGCTGGGACTGGTTTTCCCTGCACCTGGACCGTGGCGAGCAGTTGATGCTGTTTCGCGTAAGACAAAAGGACGGCACGGGTTATCTCACCGGCACCTGGATCGACCGCGAGGGCCACACCCAAACCTTGCACAACGCCGATATCCAACTTACGCCACTGGCCACCACGGCCATCGACGGGCGGCGTATTCCCACACGCTGGTCGCTGAAAATTCCCGGCAAACAGCTCGATATCACCACAGAAGCCGTCAACCCGAAGGCCTGGATGAACCTCAATATTCCGTACTGGGAAGGACCCGTGCAGTTTGAGGGTGGGGTTGGGTATCTGGAGATGACCGGGTATTAGCACTTTTCTGTAGGTACTAATCCTCTTCTGCGTAGGCAACTTCCCAAATGTGATTTAGCCCCCTCGGGCTTGTGTCCTGGCCGTATTCGCTTGCTTATATTCCGACGCCATCTTCATTGCATTCGGGATGTAAGGCATGGCGCGGGGATACATCAACGACAAGCCAATCAGCTACAGCAGTTTGAAAACCTGGCTGATGGGCCACGGCGTGAGCCGCCAGCACTCTGATCATTTTGATGTGTTGAATCATCACCTGCGCCGTGGGTGGGTGATGCCGGGGCGGATGGTGATTGTTCCAGACACGGAGAGCGTCAGTTGTTCCTGGAACGAATCCTGGTGGGTGCGTTATGCCGAGGAAATTGATCGCAACCTGGAGCTGGACGCTGCGGCTGCACAGACGATGATCGATAACTACGACCTGCTGCAGAGCCTTCTGACGTATGGCTCGATAGGTATCGGCAGTGCCACATCGGCGTGGTCGCGGCACCTGGATGAAGTCGTGAACACGTTGGAGGAAATCGAGCGCCTGCATCAACGCCTGAAAGCGGGCGGGTTGGATCGCCAGGCGTTTATCCGCCAGCGCCAGGTGCTGCTGGCGCTGCTGGGCACGCAACTGCGCGGTGCCGCACGATTTGGCACGGGGTTGCGCGGCAATCAATCGCTGAAAAAGGTGCTGGGGATTTCGACCAAAAGCTATCTGAATAAAGGCGAGATCGCCGGGTATGCACAGCGGTTGAAGGCGATTTCGCAGACGTCGAAGTGGTTGGGCAAGGGTACTTATGTTGGGTTGGTGCTGGATGTGGGCGCAGCGGGTTTGGAGATCAAGGAGGCGTGTGTGGTGGGGCGGGAGGCGCAGTGTCGGCGGGCGAAGTATGTGGAGATGGGGAGGTTGGCGGGTGGGGTTAAGGGGGGAGCTGTTCTTGGAACAGTCGGGGCGAAAGTAGCTCGTCGTGCATGCAACATGTATCTGGGTATTGCTTTGAAAGGACGCGGTGCATTGGCGTGCGAAATTATTGGAGGCGCTGCTGGAGGGTATGTCGGAAGTAGTGAATTTGGCGATGAGGGTGCGTTTCTGGGTGGAAAGATCCTAGAGATCGATGGTGATTTGATATTCCAGCCAGAGGGGGCTTAACCATGGATTTTTTTCTCGTTTATTCCATTGTGCTGTTTGTTGGGATGTCTGTCGTCTTGGGACTGATGCTATTTGCCGAATATACAAAACTCGACGAGTTGGAAAGTTACTTCAGTGAAAACGAAGAAGTTCGCAATAACAAGCGCTTTTGGCGACGAAACCAGTGGATCGACAGACAATATCGCATGATGCTGATTTTTGAATACCTTGCAGACTCTAAACGCCATGTGAAAGCCGGTCTTGTGACCGAAGCCGAACTGGCGTCTATTCCTTTAGCGCTCAAACGTTGGGTGTTGTGGCCCTATTACCTTGCGTTCATTTGGGCTATCGCAACGGTCGTTTGGTCGGTTTGGCGCAGGTGGTGCAACATCCCAATTTGAAAGGGGGGGGAGTTTAACGATGTCGTTTTTTCTTGCTTACACCCTTGTAATATCTATTGGGATGTTCGTCGTTTTGGGACTGATGCTTTTTGCCAAACGTACAAAACTCGACGAGCTGGAAAGTTACTTCAGTGAAAACGCGGAGGTTCGTAAACGTAAGCAACTCTGGGGACCAAATCCGCGGTTCGGCGGATTTCATCGCATGGACCTGATGGTTGATATCCTGCTAATGTCAAAACGCTACGTGAAAGAAGGTCTTGTGACTGAGGAAGAGTTGGCCTGCGTTCCGTTATCACTTAAGCGTTGGGCCTTGTGGCCATATCGCCTTGCGATGATTTGGGCTATTAGCTGGGGCTATTGGTGCACTTGGCTCTAGTGGTAGCTCGTTTTCCTACACCTGAGCAGTTGGTGCTGTTTCGCGTGAGGCAAAAGGATAGTACGGGTTATCTCACCGGCAGTTGGAACGACCGTGAGGGCCGACCCAAACCCTGCACAACGCCGCTGTCCATAACTGAAGCCGTCAACCCGAAGGCCTGGATGAGCCTGGATATTCCGTACTGGGAAGGGCCGATGCAGTTTGAAGATGGGGTTTCTGGGCGGCAAGATTATAGAGATCGATGGTGTTTTTATCTTTCAACCCGAGGGGGCCTGACTATGGATCTTTTTCTCGTCTTTAGTATTTTACTGTTTATAGGCTCTCTGGTTGGCGTAGGGCTGATGTTATACGCCGAGTGCAAAAAGCTCGAAGTGTTGGAAAGCTACTTCAGTGAAAACAAGCTGGTTTGCGATAACAAGCGTTTTTGGGGAAGAAATATGCGGATCGACAGGTTTCAGCGCATGCTCTTGATCAATCAATTGTTAGGAATGCCAAAACTGCATGTAAAGAGGGGCGATGTGACTGAGGCAGAGCTGGCTTCAATCCCGATATCCCTCAAGCGTTGGGCACTTTGGCCGTATCGTCTTTCTTTTATTTGGCTGGCTGCATCAGTCGTTTGGGGCATTTGGTACCGATGGTAGCTCACCTGTCTTCACCGCCACCTGGATGAACCTGAGTATTCCGTACTGGAAGGGCCGGTGAGGTTTAAGGGACTCTGGAGATGACCAGGTATTAGCACTTTTCTGTAGGCGCTGATCTTCTTTTGTGTGGGTAACTTCCTAAATGTGATTGAGCCCCCTCGGGCTTGTGTCCGGACGGTATTCGCTTGCCTATATTTCGACGTCAACTTCATTGCATCAAGGATGTAAGGTATTGCGCGGGGATATATCAGCGATATGACAATCGACTACAGTAGTTTGCAACCTTGGCTGATGGGCCACAGTACGAGTCACCATAAAGCTGACCATTTTGATGTATTGAATCATCACCTGCGCCTGGGGCTGCTGGGAGGGTTAGGCGCTGCATTAGCGCGTCGTGCATGCGGCTTGGTTCTGGGTGGAAAGATCCTAGAAATCGATGGTGATTTGATATTCCAGCCAGAGGGGGCTTAATCATGGATTTTTTTCTCGCATATACCATGGTTTGGTTTTTTGGAATGTTTGTCGTCTTGGGACTGATGCTATTTGCCGAATATACAAAACTCGACGAGTTGGAAAGTTACTTCAGTGAAAACGAAGAAGTTCGCAGCAACAAGCGCTTTTGGCGACGAAACCAGTGGATCGACAGACAATATCGCATGATGCTGATTTTTGAATACCTTGCAGACTCTAAACGCCATGTGAAAGCCGGTCTTGTGACCGAAGCCGAACTGGCGTCTATTCCTTTAGCGCTCAAACGTTGGGTGTTGTGGCCCTATTACCTTGCGTTCATTTGGGCTATCGCAACGGTCGTATGGTCGGTTTGGCGCAGGTGGTGCAACATCCCAATTTGAACGTGGGAGCGAGCTTCGCTGCCGGTGGGGGATGTGCGAGTTTCCGGCGCGAACATTCAAATCAGCGGGTCCCAGCGTTGCGACCAGTCACCTTCCGCCTTGACCACGCCACGCAGCAACTCCAGCGCCTGCTGCAACACCGCCGAATCCCGCGCCCGTGAGTACACCAGGAACGTCGGGAAGCTGAACTCCGGTGCCTTGGGCACGCGTTGCATCACGCCGCTGTCGAGGTAGCTTTGCACCACTCGGGTACGGAAATACCCGGCACCGCCGTGCTCCAGAATGTACTGCAGCGCCAACGGCCCGAGGTTGAAACTCAGCGCGGCGCGGGCCTTGTCGGGCAGGGCGGCGTCATGCTGCTGGCGAAACCCCGGGCCCCAATCGATATACACGTATGGGGTCGGCTTGCTCACCCGTTGCACCAGGATCAGTTTTTCTTCCAGCACCTGCTCCACTTGCAGCCCCGGCCAGTACTGCGGCTGGAACACCAGTGCCGCGTCGATCACACCCAGTTCCAATTGGCGCAGCAGGTAGTCGCCTTCACGGATTTCCGTGCGCAGCGCATGCCCCGGGATATGTTCGCGCAAGGCCTTCGCCCAGCCGAGCATCAACGGGTTGCACAGGCTGACCTCGCCGCCGATATGCAGCACATTGCGATAGCCCTCGGGCAATGGCAGGTCGCGGCGCGCGGCTTCCCAGGTTTGCAGCAACTGGTTGGCGTACACCACAAAGGCCTCGCCGTCGGCGGTCAAGCGCGCACCGGCGCGGTTGCGCACAAACAGCGTGCTGCCTAGCTGGCTTTCGAGGTTCTTCACGCGTGCGGTGATGGCGGTCTGGGTGACGTGCAGTTTCTCGGCCGCCGCGGCCAGGCTGCCGCAGCGGGTGATTTCGAGGAAAGTGCGTGCCAGTTCGATGTCCATGAAGCCCCCGGGGATGAATGGGGGCCTATTGTAGTGGAATGCGATCAAGAACTGTGGGAGGGGGCTTGCTCCCGATTGCAGTGTGTCAGTTGACCGAGCGGGTTCTGGCACACCCTCATCGGGAGCAAGCCCCCTCCCACAGTTGGATCTACGCTGCTCCGGTGATCGGGGCTGGCAGATGATCGGTAGGGAATGCCTTGGCATATGCCTGGCAAACCCGCAACACCGTCTCATCGGCAAACCGCGCCGCCACCACGTGCAACCCCACCGGCAAGCCATTCGCCGCCAACCCGCACGGCACCGACGCCGCCGGCTGCTGGGTCAGGTTGAAGGGGTAGGTAAACGGCGTCCACTCCATCCATTCCTGCATCCCGGAACCTGGCGGTACGTTGTGCCCGACCTCGAACGCGGTGATCGGCATCATCGGCGACACCAGCACATCGTAGTGCTCATGGAACGCCGCCATCCGCGCCACCAGCGCTGCCCGTGCTTCGAGGGCCGCGCTGAAATCGTCCAGGCTCAAGCGCTCGCCGCGCTGTGCGATGCGCAGCAGGCCGGGGTCGAGCAGGTGTTTTTGCGCGTCGCTCATCGGGCCGGTCAGGCGGGCGGCGCCGGCCGCCCACAAGGTGCTGAACAGCTCCAGCGGGTCGCTGAAGCCTGGGTCGATCTGTTCGACATGGGCGCCCAACTGCACCAGACCCGCCACCGCCTCGGCGACTACCTTGGCCACTTGCGGGTCGACGTCCACGTAACCGAAGGTGGGGCTGTAGGCGACGCGCAGGCCTTTCAGGTCCGCTGCGTCCGACAACCAGGGCGTGGTCCTCGGCGCGCCGATCAAGCCGTCCCGCGCATCCGGTTGTGCGACGGTTTGCAGCATCAACACGCTGTCTTCCACGGTGCGGGTCATCGGCCCCAGGTGCGACAGGATCGTCATCGAACTGGCTGGCCACTGCGGCACATAGCCGAAGGTCGGCTTGATGCCGAAGGTGCCGGTAAACGCACAGGGAATCCGGATCGAACCGCCGGCATCGCTGCCCTGGTGCAACACCCCCAGATTCAACGCCGCCGCCGCACCCGCGCCGCCGGATGAGCCGCCCGTGGTCATGCGCGTGTCCCACGGGTTGCGGGTGATGCCGTACAGCGGGTTGTCGGTGACGCCTTTCCAGCCGAATTCCGGGGTGGTGGTCTTGCCCAGCAGCACCGCGCCGGCCTTGCGCATCAGGGCCGGGAAGGGCGCATCCACCGCCCATGGTCCGTCGGCCGAAGAGGTGCGCGAACCCTTGCGCGTGGGCATGCCGAGGGTCAGGGTCAGGTCTTTGATCGACGCTGGCACGCCATCCAGCGCGCCGCAGGGTTCGCCCTTCAGCCAGCGCGCTTCTGAGGCCCGTGCGGCATTGAGTGCGCCCTCGGGGTCGACATGACAGTAGGCGTTGACCCGCGGGTTGTAGCGCTCGATGCGCAGCAGCGCGTCTTCGGTGACCTCCACCGGCGACAAGGTCTGGTCACGAAAATGCTGCAGCAGTTGCACTGCCGTCAGTTGGCCGATCTCACTCATGGTCGATCCCCTGTGCCGCATTGACCATGGCGCGCAGCAACACTGCGCAACCTGCCGCCAGGTCATCCGGTGCGGCGTTTTCGATTTCGTTGTGGCTGATGCCGCCTTCGCACGGCACAAAGATCATCCCGGCCGGGCCCAGTTCGGCGACGAAAATCGCGTCGTGCCCGGCGCCGCTGACGATGTCCATATGGCTCAGGCCCAAGGCGTCGGCGGCGTCGCGCACGGCGTTGACGCAGGCCGGGTGGAAGTCCAGCGGCGGGAAGTCGGCGGTGGGGGTCAGCTCGAACGTCAGGCCGTGGTGCGTGGCGCTGGCTTCGATCACGCCGCGCACTTCATCGACCATCGCCTGCAGCTTGTCGGCATGCAGATGGCGCAGGTCGATGGTCATGTGGACCAGCCCGGGAATCACATTGCGCGAGCCGGGGTGCAGGCTCAGGCAACCGACCGTGCCGCAGGCGTGAGGTTGCTGCTGATGCGCGATGCGGTTAACCGCGCTGACCACCTCGGCCGCGCCCACGAGGGCGTCCTTGCGCAGGTGCATCGGCGTCGGGCCGGCGTGGGCTTCGACGCCGCTGAGGGTCAGGTCGAACCACTTCTGACCCAGGCAGCCCATCACCACGCCGATGGTGGTGGCCTGGTCTTCCAGCACCGGGCCTTGTTCGATATGCGCCTCGAAATACGCACCGACCGGGTGGCCCAGCACTGCGCGGGAACCGGCATAACCGATACGCTGCAATTCGGCCCCCACCGACAGGCCCTGGTCGTCCTGTTTGTCCAGGGTGTCCTGCAAGTCGAACTTCCCGGCAAACACCCCGGAGCCCATCATGCACGGCGGGAAGCGCGAGCCTTCTTCGTTGGTCCACACCACCACTTCGATCGGCGCTTCGGTCTCGATTTTCAAGTCATTGAGGGTGCGGATCACTTCCAGGCCGGCCATCACCCCGAAGCAACCGTCGAACTTGCCGCCGGTGGGCTGGGTGTCGATGTGGCTGCCGGTCATCACCGGCGGCAGCGCCGGATTACGTCCTGCGCGGCGCGCAAAAATATTGCCGATGGCATCGACACTGACGCTGCACCCGGCCGCCTCGCACCATTGCACGAACAGGTCGCGGGCCTGGCGGTCTAGGTCGGTCAGGGCCAGGCGGCACACGCCGCCTTTGACGGTGGCGCCGAGTCGGGCCAGGTCCATCAGCGATTGCCACAGGCGGTCGCGGTTGATCAGCGGGGCGTTGCTCTGGAGCGGTTGTGCACAGCTATTCATCTTCGAACTCCGGTCAGGCACTCAGGGCCAGGTAGCGGTTCTTGATCGTCGGGTCCGCGCGGAAGGCGGCGGCGCTGCCCTCGTACACCACGCGGCCCTGTTCGAGCACGTAATGGCGGTCGGCGAGCTTGTCGCAGACCATCAGGTTCTGTTCCACCAGCAGCACCGGCAGGCCGTCGTCCTTGACCTTGCGCAGGATCTTCACCAACTCGTCGACGATCACCGGGGCCAGGCCTTCGGTGGGTTCGTCGAGGATCAGCAACTTGGGATCGTTGAGCAGGGCGCGGGCGATGGCGAGCATCTGTTGCTCGCCGCCGGAGAGCGCGTGGCCGGCGTTTTTGCGCCGCTCCTTGAGGCGCGGGAACATGCCGTAGACGTCTTCGAGCTGCCAGCGGCTGGTCTTGCGTGCGGCGATGCGCAGGTTTTCCTCGACAGTGAGCAGGCGGAAAATCCCACGGTTCTCCGGCACCAGCGCCAGGCCCTGGCGTGCGATTTCAAAGATCTTCTGGCCCACCAGCGACTGGCCGTTGAAGTGGATCTGGCCCTGGCGCGGGCAGATGATGCCGAGGATGCTGCGCAACGTGGTGGTCTTGCCGGCCCCGTTGCGGCCCAGCAGGGTCACCAGTTCGCCGGGGTTGACGGTCAGCGACACGCCTTCGAGCACATGGCTCTTATCGTAGTAGGCATGGATATTCTCGACGATCAGCATCAGGCAGCCTCCCCAAGATAAGCCGTGCGCACGCGTTCATCGGCGCGCACGAATTCCGGCGTGCCTTCCACCAGGATCTGGCCGTGGCTCATCACGGTGATGCGTTGGCTGATGGACATGACGATGCTCATGTTGTGTTCGATCAACAGCACCGTGTGGTCGCGGCCCAGGTCGCTGATCAGTTGGGTCATGATCGGGATGTCATCGATGCCCATGCCCGAGGTGGGCTCGTCGAGCATCAGCAGTTTGGGTTTGGAACAGATCGACATGCCCACCTCCAGCACCCGTTGCTGGCCGTGGGACAACTCGCCGGCCAGGGTCGTGGCGCGAGCGGTGAGTTGCAGGCGTTCGAGCACCTGGTCGGCCATCTCCAGGTGTTCGCGTTGGCTCTCGACCCGGCGCCAGAAATTCAACGCGCGTACACCGTCGCGCCCTTGGGCGGCCAGGCGCAGGTTTTCGCG
The DNA here is from genome assembly GCF_029320995.1 of Pseudomonas sp. D3. Classification (NCBI taxonomy): domain Bacteria; kingdom Pseudomonadati; phylum Pseudomonadota; class Gammaproteobacteria; order Pseudomonadales; family Pseudomonadaceae; genus Pseudomonas; species Pseudomonas sp. D3. The sequence goes on along the minus strand of NZ_CP119772.1, from coordinate 4,359,311 downwards.
CACGCTGAGGTTCTGGAACAGGCTGGTGAGCTGGAACGAACGCGCCATGCCCAGGCCGACGCGGGCGTGGGCCGGTTTGCGCATCAGGTGCTGGCCGTCGAAATGGATCGCCCCGGCGGTGGCCTGGCGTTCGCCGGTCAGGCAGTGGAACAGGCTGGTCTTGCCCGCGCCGTTGGGGCCGATGATGGTGTGGATGGTGCCGGCTTCGACCTTGAGGTTGACGCCGTTGACCGCATGGAACGCACCGTAGGCCAGTTCCAGGTTTTTGGTTTCCAGCAGGATGCTCATAGCCCTTGCTCCTTGGCGACGACGGCGGCTTTGCGGCGGCCGCGCACGTTCTCGAACAGCGACGCCAGGCCGCCCCATAACCCGCCGCGCATGAAGATCACCACCAGGATCAGGATCACCCCCAGCAGCATCAGCCAGCGCGGCCACAGGTCGGAGAGGAAATCCCCCAGCAGCACGATGGAACCGGCGCCGAGCAACGAACCGAACAGCGAGCCGGTGCCGCCGACGATGGTCATGATCAGGATGTTCTCGGACATCGCCAGGTCGATATTCGACAGCGGCACAAAGTGCAGCAACATGGCGTACAGCGCGCCGGCAATCCCGGTGACCGCGCCGGACAGCACGAACACCAGGATCTTGAAGTGGCGCGTGTCATAGCCGATGGCCGAGGCACGGGTTTCGTTTTCGCGGATCGCCATCAGCGTGCTGCCGAACGGCGAGGCAATGACGCGGCGTGCGCCGATGAAGATCAGCAGGAACAGCACCGCGACAAAACCGTAGAACGCGCGGGCGTCGGCCAACGACAGCAACACGCTGTCGCCGATGCGGATCTCCGGGCGCGGCACGCTGAGCAGGCCGTTGTCGCCGCCGGTCCAGTCGCTCAAGGTGTAGGCCACGAAGTAGGCCATCTGGCTGAACGCGAGCGTCAGCATGACGAAGTAGATGCCGGTGCGGCGGATCGCCAGGGCGCCCACCAGCAACGCGAGGAACCCGCCGGCAATCGCAGCGCCCAACAGGGCCGTGAACAAGCCCATTTGCAGGTGGATCATCAGCAGCGCCGCGCAATAGGCGCCGGCACCGAAGAAGATGCCTTGGCCGAATGACAACAGCCCGGTGTAGCCGAGCAACAGGTTGCAGGCCAGGGCGGCCATGGCAAAGATCAGGATCTCGCTGGCCAGGGTCGCCGAGGGCAAGATCAGCGGCAAGCCGATCAGCACCGCCAGCACCCACAGCAACATCGCTTTGGATTGAGTCTTGGCGAACGGCAGGGGGTTTTTCTCGCTCATGTCAGGCTCTCCCGAACAGGCCGTAAGGGCGCACCAGAATCACCACGGCCATCGCGCCGTAGATCATCAGGCTCGCACCCTGGGGCCAGAGTGTGGTCATCAGGCTTTGCACCACGCCCACCAGCAAACCGCCGACCAGCGCGCCGCTGAAGGAACCCATGCCGCCGATGACGACAACCACAAAGGCAATCCCGAGAATTTCCGGGCCGACAAAGGGCTGGGCACCGCGCAACGGCGCGAACAGCACACCGGCCATGCCGGCCAGGCCGACGCCAAGGGCAAAGGTCATGGAGAACAGGCGGAAGATATTCGTGCCGAGCAGCGACACGGTTTCGGTGCTTTCACTGCCGGCGCGCACCAGCGCGCCGAAGCGTGTGCGTTCCAGCAGCAGCCACAGGCCGAGGCCCACCAGCCCGGAAAACACGATGAGGAACAGGCGGTAGTAGGGGTATACGAAATCACCCAGCACCAGCACCCCGCGCAGCAGGTCCGGCACGGCGACGCTTTTGCCCACCGGGCCCCAGATCATCACGCTGGCTTCCTGGATGATCAGCGCGATCCCCAGCGTCACCAGTATCTGGAACATGTGCGGCAAGTGATAAATCCGCTGGATCAGCAAACGCTCGATCACCCACGCCAGCGCGGCCACCACCAGCGGTGCGAGCAGCAGCGCCAGCCAGAAGCTGCCGGTGAGGCTCACGGCGGTGTAGCAGATGTAGGCGCCCAGCAGAAAGAACGCGCCGTGGGCGAAGTTGACGAAGTTGAGCAGGCCGAAAATGATCGTCAGCCCGACCGCGATCAGGAAGTAGATCATCCCCAGGCCAAGGCCATTGAGTATCTGGAACAGGTAAAGATTGAGCATGCAGGAACCCTCGGCAGGACGCCGCTCGCGCGGCCCTGCGGTGCAATATTCAGGGGGTCAGGCGAGCGTGCAGCCCGTGGCCTCGACCGGCGGGAATGACTGGCCGGCGCTGAGCACCTTGGCCAGGTCGTCCTTGTCGGCCATGTCGGCAGCGGCCTTGCCGATCAGCAGGTAGTAATCCTTGATCACCTGGTGGTCGCCGGCGCGGATCGATTCCTTGCCGGTGGGGCCCTCGAAACTCAGGCCTTGCATGGCCTTGGCCACGGTCGGCCCGTCGAAGCTGCCGGTGGCGATGATGCTGTCCAGCATGACCTTGGTGCTGATGTAGTCGGCGGCCAGCGGGTAGGTGGGGTTGATGCCGTACTTAGCCTGGGTCAGCTTGACCAGTTCGCGGTTGAGCGGGCTGTCGACCTGGTGCCAGTACTGCGCGCCGAGGTACACGCCTTCGAGTATGTCGCTGCCCAGTTCCTGGAACTGGTCGAGGCCGGCGGACCATACCAGCAGCACTTTCATGCGCTCCTTGATCCCGAAGTTGACCGCCTGGCGCAGGGTGTTGGACGACTGGCTGCCGAAGTTGAGCAGCACCAGCACGTCAGGTTTGGTGGCGATGGCGTTGGTCAGGTAGCCGGAGAATTCCTGCTCCTGCAGCGAGTGGTAGCTGTTGCCGACGTGTTCCAGGCCGTGTTCCTTGAGCACGTTTTTGGCGCCTTCGAGCAAGGCTTCGCCGAACACGTATTGCGGGGTGATGGTGTACCAGCGCTTGGCGTCCGGCAGCAGCTTGATCAGCGGCACCAGGGTTTCGCGGATTGCGCCGTAGGTGGGCACCGACCAGCGGAAGGTCGCGTGGTTGCAGTCTTTGCCGGTGACTTCATCGGCGCCCACCGGGGTCATGAACACGCCACCAGCCTTGTCGACTTCCTTGGCCACCGCCAGCGCCGATGATGACAAGGTGCAGCCCTGGAAGAACCGCGCGCCGTCCTGCGCAATCGCTTCCTGCACCTTGCGTACCGCCTTGCCCGCGTTGCCTTCGGTGTCGATGACCTTGTAGTTCAGCGGGCGCCCGAGAATCTCGGGGTGCTGCGCCACCGCCAGGCGCGAACCCATGTCGGCAAACTTGCCATAGCTGGCAAAGGCGCCAGACATGGACTTGAGGCCATAAAGGGTAAAGGGCTCGGCGGCGAATGCCGAACGCACGCTCAGCGGAAGGCTGAGGGCGGCGGCGGCGGTGAGGCTGGCTTTCAATAACGTACGACGCTGCATGGGGTGACTCCCTGGTTTAGTTATTGGCAGGAGTGGCAATGGCGATACGGTGGAGCAGGGCCTGTGGGCAGGCGCTTTTTTATTGGGGTAACGCAGTGTGCGGGTTGGAATGCAGTCAACTGTGGGAGGGGCGGTGCGACGATTCGACTTGCTCCCGATTGCGGTGTGTCAGTCGATATAGAGGTTGAATGTGCCGGCCTCATCGGGAGCAAGCCCCCTCCCACATTGGATCTGGGGTGTTATTAAGAGTGATCGAACTCCAGTAGAAAATGCGGGCTGACCTGGCCTTCGAGGGCGGTCATATGGTGTTCGGCGTCGCACATGTGTTCATGCATCAGGCTGCGCACCGCGCTTTCATCGCCGGCGCGAAAGGCGTTCAACAGTTGCTTGTGATAGTCGAGGTTGGCCGCGTCGAACTGCTTGCGCTTGGGCTTGTAGGCTTTTTTCAGCACCACCAGGTCGCGCAGCAGGTCGTTGAGAAACTGCGCCATAAAGCTCAGCAACGGGTTGGGGCAGGCCTTGGCCAACAGGTTGTGGAACTCCAGTTCCGCCAGGCGTTGTTCGCGCTGGCCGGCCTCGCTGTCTTCCGGCGCACTGCAAAAGTCCACGTTGGCCTGCAGGGCCTGGTAGTCGTCCTCGCTCAGGCGCCCGAGCACCGACACCGCCAGTTCCACTTCGATGACCTTGCGCAATTGGTACACCTGCTCACCATCCAGATGCTGGAAGTGCAAGTAATTGCGCAGCGCACGGCTGGCCGGTTCGGTGCCGGCCTGGTTCAGGTAGGCGCCGCCGCTGGGGCCGGTGCGCGTGCTGACCAGGCCTTCGACTTCCAGGGCCTTGAGCGCTTCGCGGGCCGAGCCCTTGGAGCACTGGAAACTTTCCATCAGCTCGCGCTCGGTGGGCAGGCGGTCGCCGGGCTTCAAGGCGTCGGTGACGATGGAGCGCTTGACCGACTCGACAATCACGTCGGACAGCTTCTGGCGTTTGCGTCGTAGCGGGCGAGTGAGCATGGTGTCTATTTATCGTATTAATGCGGATAAATAGCACTTAATAACGATTGGGCCGTAGCGTCAACGCAGGGTGTCGTTTCTGGTATGGAAAGGTCGTAAACGGAGATTCATTGCACCGTGGCGTCCGTACACACCGTCGAACGCGGCGGTTTGTTCCCATGCATCAGATAATCGCCTACCCACTGGTTCACACAGGCACTCACGCCGCTGAACGAAACCCCGTGGGCATAGGCGTTCTTCAGCTGTACGCGGCTCGCCGGGAACGTGCGCTCAAAGGCCCAGGCGGCGCCGGTGGACGGGGTGTGGTCGTCGAATTCGGCCTGCACCATCAGCAGGCTGTCGAGCCGCGCGAGTTCCTTGTAGGGCAAGCCCCGGCTGTGGTTTCGCGGCCAGGTGGTGCATTGGCGCGCCTCAAGGGCGCTGCCGGCGACCGGGTACTTGGTGAGCGATTCGGTTTCTTTTTGCTGCCAGAGGTCTTCGCTGGAGTAGGTCGAGTCGTTGCACAGGATCGCGGTTTTGACCGAGTCGGCGGCCGACATGCGCAGCGGCCCAGGCTTCGGCACGTTGGCCTGCAAGGGTTCGCGCACGCGTTGCAGCAGCAGGCTGAACATCGACTTGGCACGCTCTTCGATGACCGGGTCGGGGCTGAAGCGATGCGCACGGGCACGCGCCTCGAGCGCCAGGTCGTCGCTGTCGGGGGTTTCCCGCAGCCAGCGACTGAGCAGGTGGGCGCTCATCAGGCCGGTGGGGTCGCTGTAGAGGCGGTTGCTGGAGCGCAGGGCCGTGCGCACGCTGGGCAGCAGTTCCATGAACACACGGCGCACCGCGACTGGCGTGTCGCCCAGTTGATACACGCCAGGGTCGAGGGCGGCGGGTTGGGCCACGAAGCGCTCGAAAATCTTCTCCTTTTCGCCGGCGACGATCAGGCTGGCGTGCTCGAAGGTTGAGGTCCAGTTGATGTTCGAATCGAGCACCATGCGCCCCACGTTCGCTGGAAACAGGCCGCCGTACCAGGCGCCGAGCCAAGTGCCGTAGGCGTTGCCCAGGTAGTTGAACTGCAACTCGCCCAATTGTTTGCGCACAAATTCCAGGTCGCGGGCGGTTTGCTCGGTGGTGATGTAAGGCGTCAGCGGGTGGCTGGCGCATGCTTGGGCAATCAACCGGGCATTCTGGCGCGCAGCGGCGAGGTTGGCCGCGCTGCGGTCTTCGCTGACATCCCCTTGCGGCACGATCCGCCCCTCGGAGCGGCATTCCAGGCGTGACCCCGGCAGCCGGCCCAGGCCCCGCGGGGTGACTTCGATCACATCGTAGGTATCGGCCAACTGGCGGTAGGTGTCGCCCCAGTCGGGTTGCTGGGCGTAGTGCTTCCAGACGGTGGCCAGGTGTACGGCGAAGGCGCCGCCGGCGTCGAGCCCGGGGCCGCCTGGGTTGGCGAATAACGCCCCCTGGCGTGACAGCGGCAATTTGGCGCCGACGCGGGTGATGTCGAAGCTGATGCGACCGCGCTCGGGCGCCGCATGGTCTAGGGGCGCAGTGACGATGCCGCATTGGGTGCGTTCGATGACCTCTGGGTCCAGACGTTCGAGCGCCGGTTGCGGGCAGTCCAGGAACCATTCGATGCCGAACGGTGAACGCGGCGCTTCAGCGTGAGCGCTGGCGGGCGCCAGGGCTGCGACCAGCACCAGGCAACGGTAGGTAATTGCGCTTGCAGCTGGAAGGGGGTTCATCAGCGATCCTGGCCAGTCGTGTGAGAAAAAGAAGCCACTGTTGTGGCTTCTGATTCGGGACGACTTTTTTACCAAGGACCGTGGGGGGAAAATGTAGGAGGACAAAACGGCACGTGTACGAAATGCGACTTTCGTTTATCGGATGTCGGCCTCCCAGCCGCCGCCTAACGCTTTGTACAAGGCAATGCTGGCTTGCAGGCGTGACAAGCGCAGTTGCACATTCAGATCCTCGGCTGCGTACAGGGTACGCTGGGTTTCCAGCACGCTCAGCCAATCTTCGGCGCCCGCCTGGTAGCGGATTTCGGCGATGCGCATAGCGCTCTGCGCCGCCTGCAGCTCTTGCGTTTGCCATTGGCGCTGCTGGTCCAGGCGCGTGATGTTGCTGAGGGCTTTTTCCACATCGGCGAAACCGTTGATGATCGCCCCGCGATAGGTCTGCAGCAGCTCATCCTGGCGCGCGCGGGCCTTGTCCCGTTCGGCGTTTAAACGGCCATTGTTGAAGATCGGGGCGACCAGGTCGGCGGTCAGCGAGTAATACGGGCTGCGCAGGATCTCCAAGGCTCTGCCGGCGTCGGAGCCGAGGGTCGCGCCGAGGGTTACACCGGGCAGCATGGCCGCGCGGGCAACGCGAACATCCGCTTGCGCCGCCGCCAGGTCGGCCTCGGCCTTGGCCAGGTCGGGGCGCCGGCTCAGCAACTGGCTGGGCACGCCCGCGCCGATGCTCGGCCAGGTGAGTGCCTGGAAGGGCTCTGTGCCCAGGTCCAACGCCTGGACAGGCTGGCCGAGGAGGGCCGCGAGGGTGATCCGCGACTCTTCGGCCAGTTGTTGGATCAGCGGCACTTGCCGTTGCTGGCTGGCGACCAGGCTTTGCTGCTGGGCCAGTTCCAGGGCCGTGGCAGAACCGGCGTCGTAGCGCGTCTGCACCAGTTCCAGCACCGTGCGCGCATTGGCCAGGTTCAACGCGGCGATCTGCTCGCGCTGGCGTGCGGCGAGGGTTTGCGCGTAGCGGTCGGCGACGTTGCCGAGCAGCGTCAGCTCCACGGTGGCCTGGTCCGACGCGCTGGCCCGCAGGCCGTGCAGGGCGCTGTCCCGTGCGGCGGCGCGGCCGCCCCAGAAATCCACTTCATAACTGGCGCTGAGGTTGGCGCCGAAGCTGTTGGCCACGTCATCGCTTTGCGTTACATCCAGGTTTGGCCCGCCCTGGCCGCGCAGTAACTTCTCATGGCTGGTGGACAGGTTGAACTTCACTTCCGGCAATAGCGGCGCGCCGGCGATCACCGCCTTGGCCTGGGCCTGGCGCACCCGTGCGACGGCGGCCGCCACGTCGAAACTGTCGCGGCGCGCCTGTTCGATCAGGCGGTTCAGTTGCGGGCTGCCAAATTGCGTCCACCAGCGCTGGTTGCTGGCCTGGGCGGCGTCACGCTCGGCGTACTGCCAGGCGGCTGGCGCGGCCATGCCGCTGTCGACGGCGGGCAGGCTGCCGGCGCAGGCGTTGAGCAGCAGGCACAGGCTGAATACGCACACGTGCGGTGCGGGAGATGGTTTATTCACTGGTCAACGCCTTAACCGGATCGAGCCGGGCAGCTTTACGGGCCGGCATAAAGCCGAATACAACGCCGGTGACCAGTGCGCAGCCAAACGCGCCGAGCACCGCCACCAGGGAAAACTGCACCGCCACCTTGGCCAGCATCAGCACGCCGCCGACCAGCAGCGCCAGGGCGATACCGCACAGGCCGCCGACCACCGAGAGCATCAGCGCTTCGGTCAGGAACTGGCGCAGGATGTCGCGCTGGCGCGCGCCGGTGGCCATGCGGATGCCGATCTCGCGGGTGCGTTCGCGCACGGTCATCAACATGATGTTCATCACCCCGATGCCGCCCACCAGCAGCGAAATCGCGGCGATCGAACCGAGCATCAGCGACAGTGTGTTTTGCGTGCGCGCCTCGGCCTGGATCATCGCCGCGTTGTTGGTCAGTTGGTAGTCACGCTTGCCGTTATGCAGGCGCAGCATCAGTTGGTCGATGGCTTGCTCGGCTTCCTGCACCTTGTGCGCATCGGCGGCGGCAATCGTCACGTATTCGGGGTTGTACGTGCCGAACAGGCGCACGCTGGCGGCGGTGTAGGGGATGGCCACGCGGTCGTCGCTGTCTTTGTTGCCGGAGCTGGAGCCCTTTTCCGCGAGCACGCCGATCACCTGGAAGGGCACGTTTTCGATGAGGATGTATTGGCCGATCGGGTTGACGTGCTTGAACAGTTTCTCGCGGATGCGATGGCCGATCACCGCGACCGTGGCACCGGCGCGCTCGTCGGCCTCGGTGAAGTAGCTGCCTTCGACCACCGGCCAGTTGAAAATCTGCGGAAAGTTGACGTCATTGCCGCCCACATACGCCAGGTAATCCAGGTTGCCGTAGCGGATGCCGGCGTCGCTGCCATTGACCGGCATGATCCGCTTGACCTGCGGCAACGCCGCCAGCGCCGCGACATCGTTGAGCGTGACGATGCCCAGCGGCGTGCGCGGGTTGGGCGAGGAACCGCTGAGGTAAAGAATGTTGGAGCCGAACGCGCCCATCTGCGCCATGACCTGGCGCTTGCTGCCTTCGCCCACCGCCAGCATTACTATCACCGAGGCCACGCCGATGATGATCCCCAGCAGGGTCAGGGCGGTGCGGAAGCGGTTGATCCACATCACGCGCCAGGCGGCCTGCACCGCGTCGATCAGTTCGGCCTTCCACGCGCCGTTGTGCTCGGCGCCTTCGGCCAGGCGCTGGCGCAGGTCGAAGGCTTGCAGCGCCGCGCTGTTGGCGGTGGCCGGGACGTGAGTGGCGCTGTTGGCCGAGTCGCTGATGATCAGGCCGTCGCGAATCTCGATGATGCGGTTGGCCCGCGCCGCCACGTCGCGGTCATGGGTGATCAGGATCACCACATGGCCCTGGCTGGCCAGCTCGTCGAGCAAGGTCATGACCTCGGCCCCGCTGTGGCTGTCGAGGGCGCCGGTGGGCTCATCGGCAAGGATGATATGCCCGCCGTTCATCAGTGCGCGGGCGATGGAGACCCGCTGTTGCTGGCCGCCGGACAGTTGATGCGGACGGTTGCCGGTGCGGTCGGCCAGGCCCAGGCGCGTGAGCAGGGCCTTGGCGCGGGCGTGGCGTTCAGCGGCGCTGATGCCGGCATAGATCGCCGGCATTTCGACGTTTTCCTGGGCCGAACCCGACGGGATCAAGTGGTAGCCCTGGAACACAAAACCGAAGGCTTCGCGGCGCAGCCAGGCCAGTGCGTCGCTGTCCAGGTGCGCGACGTTTTCGCCGGCGAACAGGTAGTCGCCGACGGTGGGGCGGTCGAGGCAGCCGAGGATGTTCATCAGCGTGGATTTGCCGGAACCCGAGGCGCCGACGATGGCGACGAATTCCCCGGCATGGATCGACAGGTCGATGCCGCGCAGTACGTCGACCTGCGGGCTGTCGCCGCCGCCGTAGGATTTGGTGATGTGCTTGAGTTCGATCAGGGGCGTGGTCAATTCAACCCCCGCTGCCGTCGACTGGCCCGATCAGCAGGTGATCGCCTTCGCTCAGGCCTTCCAGCACTTCGACACGCAGGCGGTCGCTGATGCCCAGGCGCACGGCGCGCTCTTCGATGCGGCCGTTTTTTGCGACCACGCGGGCGATCTGCCGTTCGGTGCTGCCTTGCAGGGCGGCGACCGGCGCGGTGAGCACATCCTTGACCTGGCTGGCGACGAAAAACACTTGGGTGGTCATTTCGGCCATCAAGGCGTTGTCGGTGTTGTCCACGTCCAGCAGCACGGTGTACAGCACCACGCGGCCGCTGCCGTTTTTACTCGAACTGTTCGGGCTGCCGCTGCCCTGGGTTTCGTCCAGTGGCTTGGGCGGGATCGGCAGGATCTGCCGCACGCTGCTGGTCCAGCGGCGGTTGCCGCCGCTGAGGGTGGTGAAGTAGGCGCTCATGCCGGGTTTGACGTGGCCGATATCGGCTTCCGAGACCTCGGCCCACACGGTCATCGGTGACAACTTGGCGATGCGCAGGATCAGTGGCGTTCGCTGCTGGGCATTGAGGGTCTGGCCGACCCGCGCGTCCACCGCCACCACGGTGCCGGTCATCGGCGCATAGATGCGCGTATAGCCCAGCTGCGCCTCGTCACTGCGCAGGCTGGCCTGGGCCTGGAGAATCTGCGCCTGGAACATCGCGACCCGCGCCTGGGTGGCGCTCAATTCGGCCTTGGCGGTTTGCACGTCTTCTTCGCGGGTGGCGTTGCCGGCGGCCAGGCGTTGCTGGCGTTGGTACTTCTGGCGCGCCAGTACGTGCTGGGCTTTCTGCTCCTGCAATTGGGCCTTGAGGTTTTCGATGGCGTAGCGGCTGGCGTCGAGCTTGGCTTTTTGCGTCGAGGGATCGATCTCGACCAGTAACTGGCCTTCCTGCACCGTATCGCCGGCCTCGACATGGATCTTGCGGATCTGCCCGGACGCCTGCGCGCCCACATCCACGTAGCGTCGCGGTTGTAGGATGCCCAGGGCGGTGACGCTGTTTTCAATGTTGCCACGGGTCACGGTAACGGTGGCCAGGGTGTCGCGCCCCGGCGGCTGTAATTGCCAGGCGGCGATGCCGATCACAGGCAGCAGGCACGCCACCACAAGCAGGGCGCGTCGGGCAGGTCGGGGGCGTTTCATGGGTTGGTTCCAGCCAGGAAAGTTCGGACCGCAGTTGCGGGGGGCTGACAGTTAAACGAGCGCATGGCCCGAAGATTTAGGCTGTTACACAAGTAGTTACAGTGCCGCCGAGTAAAAAAAACGTCTGCTGAAGCAAGTCTTCTTTAAAAGTAGATGAGAATTACTATAAATTGCACTCACCCAAACTGCCATCATTGAATGGGCTGTCTTTTTAAGCATTCAGGGACCTAATGCCGCCGCCAGGTGGTCGGGAGTCATGTTGGAAAACTACTATCGCGAGCTGGTGTGTTTCCTCAACGCCAAGCTGGGCAACCGTCAGGTGGCCGAAGATGTGGTGCATGACGCTTATGTGCGGGTGCTGGAACGCGCGAGTGACACCCCCATCGACCAGCCCCGCGCTTTTTTGTATCGCACCGCGCTGAACCTGGTGATCGACGGCCATCGGCGCAACGCCTTGCGCCAGGTCGAGCCGCTGGAAGTGCTGGATGCCGAAGAGCGTTTCTCCAACGCATCGCCCCACGCCACCCACGATCACGCCCAGCGCCTGCAGATGCTCGAACGCGCGTTGGCCGAGTTGCCGACGGCCTGCCGCGACAGCTTCCTGCTGCGCAAACTCGACGGCCTGTCCCACCCGCAAATCGCCGAGCGCTTGGGGATTTCCCGCAGCCTGGTGGAAAAACACATCGTCAACGCGATGAAGCACTGTCGGGTGCGGATGCGCGAGTGGGACGCGCCCTGAGCGTCGATCGGTTAAATTTTAATTCACTGTCCTCGTTTCCTATCAACACATGACCTGTTGTGCAGGTCGTGAAGGTATTCCCGCCCCACCGCCAAGGGGCTTATCCAGAGGACACTGGAATGACACAGGCAATTGCTTCGCCCGCGGTTCACGACCTGATTGGTATCGGTTTCGGCCCTTCGAACCTGGCGCTGGCCATCGCCCTGCAGGAGCGCGAAAAGGCCCAGGGCAAACTGGACGTGCTGTTTCTCGACAAACAGGCCGATTACCGTTGGCACGGCAATACCCTGGTGACCCAGAGCGAACTGCAGATTTCGTTCCTCAAAGACTTGGTGACCCTGCGCAACCCCACCAGCCCGTATTCCTTCGTCAACTACCTGAAAGCCCACAACCGCCTGGTCGATTTCATCAACCTCGGCACCTTCTATCCGTGCCGTATGGAGTTCAACGACTACCTGCGCTGGGTCGCGGGGCAGTTCCAGGCCCAGAGCCGCTACGGCGAGGAAGTGCTGGCCATCGAGCCGATCCTGCACCAGCAGCAGGTTGACGCACTGCGTGTGATTTCCCGCGATGCGCTGGGTGAGCAGCATGTGCGCACCACCCGTTCGGTGGTGGTCAGCGCCGGCGGCACGCCGCGTGTGCCCGAGGTGTTCAAGGCGTTCAAGGATGACCCCCGCGTCTTCCACCATTCCCAATACCTGGCGCGCATGGCCCAGCAACCCTGTGTGCAGGGCAAGGCGATGCGCATCGCAGTGATCGGCGGCGGCCAGAGTGCGGCCGAAGCGTTCGTCGACTTGAACGACAGCTTCCCGTCGGTGCAGGTCGACATGATCCTCCGCGGTTCGGCGTTGAAACCGGCGGATGACAGCCCGTTCGTCAACGAAGTGTTTTCGCCGGCCTTTACCGACCGGGTGTTCCAGCAGGTCGGCGCCGAGCGTGAGCGCCTGCTCGCCGAGTACCAGAACACCAACTACTCGGTGGTCGACCTGGACTTGATCGAGCGCATCTACGGCATCTTCTATCGCCAGAAAGTCTCCGGCACTGCGCGCCAGGCCTTCCGCACCCTGACTGTGGTCGAGCACGTCAGCGCCGGCCCGTTGGGCATCGAGTTGGCCCTGCGCAACAACGCCAGCGGCGAAACCAGCGTCAGCCATTACGACGCGGTGATCCTGGCCACCGGCTACGAACGCCAGATGCACCGTGAACTGCTGGCGCCGCTGGAGGCTTATATGAGTGACTTCGAAGTCAGCCGCGACTACCGCATCGTCACCGACGAGCGTTGCAAGGCTGGCATCTACATCCAGGGCTTCAGCCAGGCCAGCCATGGGTTGAGCGATACGTTGCTGTCGGTGCTGCCGATTCGGGCGGATGAGATTGCGGCGTCGTTGTACGCGCATGATCGCCACCGTGGGCAGGGGCGTTCGGTGCAGGATTTGCTGCTCGCTACGGCGAGCTGACGAACGGGTGTTCGGGCTGCACGCGTTTAGGGACTTTTGGCTGCATCTGCCGGAGGGTAAGTTGATGCAGGGGTAGAAAATGTGGGAGGGGGCTTGCTCCCGATAGCAGTGTGTCAGTCAATACATGCATGACTGATCCACCGCAATCGGGAGCAAGCCCCCTCCCACACTCTTGACCGCGTTCGGCTTCCAGGATCAGGTCGGCTATAAGGCCGTGCCCAAGAGCAAGAGCAGAATGAGCGCTATCTGATCCACGGAGCTCCAAATGTGGGAGGGGGCTTGCCCCCGATAGCAGTGTGTCAGTCAATACATGCATGACTGAACCACCGCAATCGGGAGCAAGCCCCCTCCCACACTCTTGACCGCGTTCGGCTTCCAGGATCAGGTCGGCTATAAGGCCGCGCCCAAGAGCAAGAGCAGAATGAGCGCTATCTGATCCACGGAGATCCAAATGTGGGAGGGGGCTTGCCCCCGATAGCAGTGTGTCAGTCAATACATGCATGACTTCACCACCGCAATCGGGAGCAAGCCCCCTCCCACACTCTTGACCGCGTTCGGCTTCCAGGATCAGGTCGGCTATAAGGCCGTGCCCAAGAGCAAGAGCAGAATGAGCGCTATCTGATCCACGGAGCTCCAAATGTGGGAGGGGGCTTGCCCCCGATAGCAGTGTGTCAGTCAATACATGCATGACTTCACCACCGCAATCGGGAGCAAGCCCCCTCCCACACTCTTGACCGCGTTCGGCTTCCAGGATCAGGTCGGCTATAAGGCCGTGCCCAAGAGCAAGAGCAGAATGAGCGCTATCTGATCCACGGAGCTCCAAATGTGGGAGGGGGCTTGCCCCCGATAGCAGTGTGTCAGTCAATACATGCATGACTTCACCACCGCAATCGGGAGCAAGCCCCCTCCCACACTCTTGACCGCGTTCGGCTTCCAGGATCAGGTCGGCTATAAGGCCGCGCCCAAGAGCAAGAGCAGAATGAGCGCTATCTGATCCACGGAGATCCAAATGTGGGAGGGGGCTTGCCCCCGATAGCAGTGTGTCAGTCAATACATGCATGACTGATCCACCGCAATCGGGGGCAAGCCCCTCCCACATTTGATCTTCGGTGTTTGTTAGGAGGAGGCGGTCAGGCCAGTTCGGTGGCGGTGTTTTTGACTACCGCGAGCTCGGGGTGGGCCACCAATTTGTCGATGTGCAACTCGTCGTTGTTCAACCAGGTTTCCGTCAGCACCCGGTAATGCTCCATGTCCCGGCAACGCATGCGCAGGCTGTAGTCGAACGGCCCGCTGATCAACTGGCATTCGAACACTTGCGGGCAGGCTTTGACGCAGGCTTCGAAAGCCTTTTGCGCCGAGCGCCCGCTCTGGTTGGACAAGGCCACCAGCACCAGCAGCGACAGCCCCGGTGAGACCATCTGCACGTCGATGATCGCCCCGTATCCACGGATCACCCCGCGTCGTTCGAGCTTGCGCACCCGCTCCAGGCAGGGCCTGGGGGTCAGATGCACCAGCGACGAGAGCTTTTCGTAGGTGATACGCCCCTGATGCCGCAGCACGTCGATGATCGCCTCATCGATGCGATCCAGCGCAGTAGAGGAATGGGGTCCGTTGGCCTTGGTATCCATGGGTTTCACTTCAAGCGGTTGGAAAGAAATTGCTGCAAGCGTTCGCTGTTGGGATGGTCGAGGATCTCGGCGCCGCCTTGTTCTTCGACCCGGCCCTGATGCAGGAACAGCACTTGGCTGGACACCTGGCGGGCAAAGCCCATTTCGTGGGTGACCATCAACATGGTACGACCTTCCTCAGCCAACGTCTGTATGACTTTGAGGACTTCTCCTACAAGCTCAGGGTCCAAGGCGGAGGTCGGTTCGTCGAACAGAATGATTTCCGGTTCCATCGCCAGGGCTCGGGCGATGGCGACGCGCTGCTGTTGGCCGCCGGACAGAAACGCCGGGTATTGATCCGCCACACGGCCCGGCAAGCCCACCTTGTCCAGGTACATTCGCGCGCGCTTTTCCGCTTCGGCCGCGCTCACGCCCAACACCCGGCGCGGGGCCATGGTGATGTTTTCCAGCACGGTCATGTGGCTCCACAGGTTGAAATGCTGGAACACCATCGCCAGGCGCGTGCGCAGGTTTTGCAGTTGCGCCTGGTGCGGCGCGCGGGTGCCGGCGCGGCCCTGGTGCATTTCGATGCTGATGCCGTCCAGGGTGATGACGCCGGCGTCCGGCTGTTCGAGAAAGTTGATGCAGCGCAGCATCGTGCTTTTGCCCGAGCCGCTGGCGCCGATCAGGCTGATCACGTCGCCATTGCGTGCGTTGAGGGACACGCCTTTGAGCACTTCGTGTTCGCCGTAGCGTTTGTGGATGCCTTCGACCTGGAGTTTGATCGCGGCGGTGTCGGTAGCGGTCTTGGCAGCGAGTGGTGCATCAACCGGATAAGTGGCCAGGGCCTGCGCGGACTGATTCATGGGTTAGCCTCGGGTAGGAACAAGAAAACGCATCCAGCGACGTTCGGCCAGTCGAAACAGGCCCACCAGTGCAAAGGACAGCAGCATGTAGAGCAGCGCGGCGATACCGAAGGCCTGGAACGTCAGGAACGTCTCGGCATTCGCATCGCGGGCCACTTTGAGGATGTCGGCGACGGTGGCGGTAAACGCCAGCGACGTGGCGTGCAGCATCAGGATCATTTCATTGCTGTAGGCCGGCAACGCACGGCGCAGCGCGGCGGGCACCAGCACAAACAGGTTCAGCCGCCAGCCATGCAGGCCATAGGCGCGGGCCGCTTCGATTTCGCCATGGGGAATGTTGCGGATCGCCCCGGCGAAGATTTCCACGGTGTAGGCGCAGGTGTTGAGCACGAACGCCAGCAGCGTGCAGTTCAGCGCGTTGCGAAAGAACTGGTTGAGCAGGGCGTTGTCCTGCACCACCTCCAGGCTGTACAGCCCGGTGTAGCAAATCAACAGTTGGATATACAGCGGCGTGCCGCGAAACAGGTAGGTGTACACCTCCACCGGCCAGCGCAGCCAAAAGTGCTGCGAGACGCGCGCTAGCGCCAAGGGGATCGACAGGAAAAACCCGAACAGCACCGAAATGATGAACAACCACAGGGTCATCGCCACCCCGGACAAGCCCGCGCCATCGCTGAACAGGTAGGCCAGGCCGTATTGCTGGAACAGTTCGATCATCGCGCCATCCCCTTGATGCCCAGGTTGTAGCGCCGTTCGAGGCGCTTGAAGATGCGGTTGGAGAGGGTGGTGATCACCAGGTACACCAGGCCCGCGAGGATCAGGAAGTACAAGGGTTCGTTGGTGGTCTTGCCGGCGTTTTGCGCGGCTTTGACCAGGTCCGACAGGCCGATGATCGACACCAGCGCCGTGGACTTGAGCAACACCAGCCAGTTATTGCCCAGCCCCGGCAGGGCGAAGCGCATCAACTGCGGGAACAGCACCAGGCGAAAACGCTGCCAGCGGCTCAGGCCATAGGCGGTCGCGGCTTCCAGTTGGCCGACCGGCACGCTGAGGATCGCGCCACGAAAGTTTTCGGTGAAATAGGCGCCGTAGATAAACCCCAGGGTGATCACCCCGGCGGTAAACGGGTCGATTTCAACGTAGTTCCAGCCGAAGGTTTCGGTCAGGTCGTTCAGCCACAGTTGCAGGCTGTAGAAAATCAGCAGGATCAGCACCAGGTCCGGCACGCTGCGAATCAGCGTGGTGTAGAGCGTGGCCGGCAGCCGCAGCCATTTGGCGCTGGAGAGCTTGGCGCCGGCGGCGATCAGGCCCAGGCCAAGGCTCAGGCCCAGCGCCAGGAACGCCAGCTTGACGGTCATCCAGGCGCCCTGGGCGAGCATCGGGCCGTAGCCCTGCAGGTTGAGGAATTCGTTCATGGGGGAGATCTCTAAAGGGCGCAGACATACCCCTGGGGGAGCGGGCTTTGGTGGGAGGGGGCTTGCCCCCGATGAGGGTGTTCCAGTCGACACATGTACTGACTGAGCCGCCGCTATCGGGGGCAAGCCCCCTCCCACACAAGCCTTTTCACAAAAGGGGCGGTGTTGGCTTACTCGTTGTAGATGTCTTGATCGCCGAAGTATTTCTTCTGGATCTGGGCGTAGGTGCCATCGGCCTGTACGGCAGCGATGCCCTTGTTGATCAGCGCGCGCAGTTCCTGGTCGTTCTTGCGCAGGCCCATGGCGATGTCCAGGGGCAGCGTCGGGTCCTTGAAGGCCGGGCCGGTTTTGAAGTCGGCGCCTTCAGGCTTGGACAGGAAGTTGAGCTGGGCTTCGAGTTTGTCGGTCAGGGTGGCGTCGAGGCGGCCGTTTTGCAGGTCGGCGTAGTTCTGCTCCTGGGACTGGTAGGCCTTGATCTGGGCGCCCAGCTTGGCCAGGTGCGCACGCGCATAGGCTTCCTGCAACGAGCCTTGCAGCACGCCGACTTGCTTGCCTTTCAGGGAGTCTGGGGTTTCGCCGAAGTCGGCGCTTTTACGGGTGATGACCGAGGTGGGGCTGAGGAACAATCGGTCGCTGAAGTCGATGACTTTCTCGCGAGCCGGGGTGATGGCCATGGACGACATGATCGCGTCGAACTTGCGCGCACGCAGGGCGGGGATCATGCCGTCGAATTCGTTATGCACCCAGGTGCATTTGACTTCGAGTTTGGCGCAGATCGCGTTGCCCAACTCGATATCGAAGCCTTGCAGGCTGCCATCGGCGGCCACGGATTCGAAGGGTGGGTACTCGGGGAATACGCCGAAGCGGATTTCTTTCCAGTCTTGGGCGTGTGCAGCGGTGGCGCACAGCGGCAACAGCAACGCAGCGAATAGTGAGCGGAGTGGCGTCATGTTGAGTCCCTATATTTTGTAATTGATGTCAGGGCAGTCAAAGGGGTGCAGCGTGCATTCATTTACTGACTCTTCGGTCGCGCTCAGAATGCTTCAAGATGGTGCGTTTTTTGTGTCGTTTACCCCGTGCTCAAAGCGCGAATTGCGCTGTTAAAACAAGCAATGCAGCGGAATCGGCTGTCGCACCCGCTGAATCGGCTTTTCACCCTTGAAATCCTGGCCTGCCCTTGGCGCAAAGCGGCAGGCCAGAGCGGTTTCAGGCGCGCTTTTTGTGCTGTGCGCATGGCGCTTGGGCCAGGCGCGCGAACAGGTCTTTCGGGTTGGCCAGGTCGGGTACCAGTTCCAGTTCGCTGCCGATGTCCAGCGCCTTGGCCACGTCCAGCACGTAGCGCAGGGCCGAGTAGTCTTCGATGGCAAAACCCACGGAGTCGAACAGGGTGACCTGGCGCGCATTCTCGCGGCCGGGCGCCTGGCCGTTGATCACTTGCCACAGTTCGGTGACCGGCGAATCGGCCGGCATGTGCTGGATTTCGCCTTCGATGCGGCTTTGCGGTTCGTATTCGACGATCACCCGGGCGCGCTCGACGATGCGTCGGTCCAGTTCGGTCTTGCCCGGGCAATCGCCGCCGACAGCGTTGAGGTGCATGCCGGGTTCGATCATCTCGTCAGTGAGGATGGTCGCGTAGGCCTTGTCGGCGGTGACGGTGGTGACAATGTCCGCGCCTTTCACCGCGTCGGCCACGCTGGCGGCCAGGATGACTTTGATTGCCGGGAACGCCTTGAGGTTGGCCGCCAGCTTGGCGGTGGCCTTGGCGTCGATGTCGAACAGGCGGATTTCATTGATGCCCAGCAAGGTGTGGAAGGCCAGCGCCTGGAATTCGCTTTGCGAGCCGTTGCCGATCAGCGCCATGCTGCGGCTGTTGTCCCGGGCCAGGTAGCGTGCGACCAGGGCCGAGGTGGCGGCGGTGCGAATCGCGGTGGTCAGGGTCATTTCCGCCAGCAGCATCGGTTTACCGGTATCCACATCGCCCAAGGCACCGAAGGCCATCACGGTGAGCATGCCGGCCTGGGTGTTTTTCGGGTGGCCGTTGACGTATTTGAACGCGTACAGCGACGCGTCGGACACCGGCATCAGTTCGATCACGCCTTCCGGCGAGTGGTTGGCCAGGCGTGTGCATTTCTCGAAATCCTGCCAGCGCAGGTAGTCGGCGCGGATGTAGTCGGCCATCTCGGTGATGCAGGTTTGCAGGCCTTTTTGCGAGACCAGGTAGCTGAGGTCGTTGACGTCGATATAGCGGGTCATGGAGTGGCTCCTGTATTTATTGGAAGGTGGCGCGGGCGGGCAGATGCACTTCCGCGAGCATGCAGCGGGCACTGCCGCCGCCGATGCGTTCGATGTGGTCGATGTTCACCACCACCGGCCGCGTGTGGCGTTCCACATGCTGGCGCTGGGCAGGTTGCAGTGCGTTCCAGGCGCTGGCGGACATCACCAGCAGCGGTTGGCCATCGCCGTCGTGGACTTCGAGCATGTTGCCGGCGAAGGCTTCCAACTGGTCGAAGTCGAGGGCGAGGATGTCCTTGCCAGTGTCGCGCAGGGAGCGTTCCAGGGCCTGGCGCTCGTTGGCGTCCGGCAAGGCTTGCAGGCATACCACCGAGAGGTTGCGGCCGACGCTCATCATCACGTTGCTGTGGTAGATCGGCGCGTGGTGGCGGTCGACGGCGTGGAACACGCAGAGTTGGTAGTCGAGGCGTTCGGCGAACTGGCGCAGGGCGTCGTGGTGCGTGCGCCCGGAGTGGCAGGCGTAGCTGATGCGGTGTTGGCGGTCGAGCACCATGCTGCCGGTGCCTTCGAGGAAGATGTTCTGGTGTTCGAGATGGCTGAGGTCAATGGTGTCTTTGATCGCAAAGCGTTGTTCGAGAACTTGCAGCACGCCCTTGTTGCGCTCCAGCCGGCGGTTCTGGCCTTCCATCGGGTACAGCACCAGGCTGCCGTCTGCATGGCTGCTCCACCAGTTGTTGGGGAAAATCGAGTCGGGGGTATGCGGCGCCGGGGTGTCCTGCACGACCAGGACGTCGACGCCATGCCGGCGCAGGGTGTCGACATAGCCGTCGAACTCTTCCAGCGCTTTTTGCTGTGCGCTGAGCGGATCGAGGGGCTGGCGTTGGAAACGGTTGTTGATCGCGGTGTCCGGGTTGAAAGCAAAGCGCGCCGGGCGAATCATCAAGACGGTGTTGGTGGTTTGCATGGGGGCACGAATCCATGGGTTGAGCAGTGGGGCTATTTTGTGCGTTGTGGCGGCGGAATCTCGGCTGAAACCCAGGGGGTGCTCAGCCGGGAAAGCTGAAAAGTTGGGTGGGGCAGCCGAATCGGCTGTGCTGACTGACGGACCGCTATCGCAGGCAAGCCAGCTCCCACATTAGTATGGGGATGGTTGTGGTATCCGAGTCAGGAAGGAGAGTGCATGTCTATCGCCGTTCGTATTGCCCAGGCCGCCGATGCAGACGGGATCAGCCAGGTCATCCTCGCCGCCTTGCACAGCAGCAATGCGCGGGACTACCCGGCCGATGTGATCGTCCGGGTTGCGGGCAACTTTTCGCCCGCTGCGGTGCTGGAACTGCTTAGGCGCCGGGTGGTGCTGGTGGCGGTTCAGGATCAGGTGATCGTTGCCACCGCAGCCCTTGACGGCAATGCAGTGCGCTCAGTGTTCGTCAACCCGGCGCTGCAAGGGCAGGGCATTGGTCGGCTGCTGATGATTGAAATCGAATTGCGCGCTCGCGAGGCTGGGGTGACGGTGTTGAGTGTGCCGTCCTCGCTGACGGCCGAGCCGTTCTACACCAAGTTGGGCTTTCACACCGTGCGTGATGTCTACCATGGCCATGAACGCACGCTGGTGATGGAAAAGGCGCTGTCGTCGCGCCACCCCATCGGCGCCTATCGCGACCGTCTGCACCGGGCGCAGGTGGTTGCGTTGTGGCAGGAGGCTTTTGGTTATGACACCGCCCATAACCTGCCGACCCTGGCGATTGATAAGAAGCTGGCGGTCAATGACGGGCTGTTCTTCGTGGCGACGGATAAGAACGTCGTGATAGGCACGATTCTGGCGGGGTACGACGGGCATCGTGGTTGGTTGTATTCGGTGGCGGTGCGCGCTGACTATCGCCGGCAAGGGCTGGGTGCGTCACTGGTGCGGCACGCGGAGCAGGCTTTGAGTGCCTTGGGGTGTATGAAGATCAACCTGCAGATCACCGGCGGCAATGACACGGTGGTGGGGTTCTACGAGGCGTTGGGGTATGGGGTGGAGCCGAGGATCAGTATGGGGAAGAAGATGGTGGAAAATATCCCGACTCAATCCTGAGAATGATCGCAGATCAAATGTGGGAGGGGGCTTGCCCCCGATAGCGGAGTGTCAGTCACCGGCAATATTGACTGAGCCACCGCTATCGGGGGCAAGCCCCCTCCTACAGGGGTTTGCAGTGTGGTTGGGTTAGACCTTGACGATCCAGCCTTCTGGCGCTTCGACGTCGCCGGATTGCACGCCGGTCAGCTCTTTGTAGAGCTTCTGGGTGATCGGGCCGACGTCGGTCTCGCTGTAGAACACGTGCAGTTTGCCGTTGTACTCGATGCCGCCGATCGGCGAGATCACGGCGGCAGTCCCGCAGGCGCCGGCTTCCTGGAAGATATCCAGTTGGTCGATGAACACTTCGCCCTCGACCACTTCCAGGCCCAGGCGGGTCTTGGCCAGTTCGATCAGCGACAGGCGGGTGATGCCTGGCAGCACCGAAGGCGACTTCGGTGTGATGAACTTGTTGTCACGGGTGATCCCGAAGAAGTTGGCCGAACCGACTTCCTCGATCTTCGAGTGCGTGGCCGGGTCCAGGTAGATGCTGTCGGCGAAGCCGGCTTTTTTCGCTTCCGAACCTGGCAGCAGGCTGGCGGCATAGTTGCCACCAACCTTGGCGGCGCCGGTGCCGTGTGGTGCGGCGCGGTCGTAGCCGGAGATCTGGAAGTTGTGCGGCACCAGGCCGCCCTTGAAATAGGCGCCGACTGGGATCGCGAACACCGAGAAGATGAACTCCGGCGCGGTGCGCACGCCGATGTTGTCACCGGTGCCGATCACGAACGGGCGCAGGTACAGCGCGCCGCCGCTGCCATACGGCGGGATGAACCGCTCGTTGGCGCGAACCACTTGCTTGCAGGCGTCGATGAAGGCTTCGGTCGGCACTTGCGGCATCAGCAGGCGGCCACAGCTGCGCTGCATGCGTGCGGCGTTCTGGTCCGGGCGGAACAGGTTGATCGAGCCGTCCTTGCAGCGGTAGGCCTTGAGGCCTTCAAAGCATTGCTGACCGTAGTGCAGGGCGGTGGAGCCCTCGCTGATGTGCAGCACGTTGTCTTCGGTCAGGGTGCCCGCTTGCCACTCGCCGTTTTTCCAGGTCTGGATAAACCGCTTGTCGGTCTTGATGTAGTCAAAACCCAGCTTGTCCCAATTGATGCTTTCGTTACCCATGACACCCTCTATCTCTGGTCAAGTCGGTTTTTTTCTGAATGGGCGCAACAATACTGCATTCTTGCTTCATGTGGGAGCGGGCTTTTGTGGGAGGGGGCTTGCTCCCGATGACGGTGGGTCAGTCGATACCTCCAGTGACTGACACTCCGCTATCGGGAGCAAGCCCCCTCCCACAAATGCCCGCTCCCACGGGGTGGGGGGCGTTTTTACAGGTGGAGGGGATGGCCCAGGGCTCGTAGGGCGGCTTCCTGGACGGCTTCGCCGAGTGTCGGGTGGGCGTGGATGGTGCCCGCCACGTCTTCGAGGCGCGCGCCCATTTCCAGGCTCAGCCCAAAGGCGGTGGACAGCTCGGACACGCCGACGCCCACCGCCTGCCAGCCGACAATCAGATGATTGTCACGCCGCGCCACCACCCGCACGAAGCCGGTTTTCGACTCCAGGGTCATGGCCCGGCCATTGGCCGCGAACGGGAAGCTCGACACGATGCAGTCCAGGCCCGCCGCCTTGGCCTCGTCGGGCGTCTTGCCGACCACCACCAACTCCGGGTCGGTAAAGCACACGGCCGGGATCGCCGCCGGGTTGAATTCGCGGTGTTGACCGCTGATCAGTTCGGCGACCATTTCGCCCTGGGCCATGGCCCGGTGGGCGAGCATCGGCTCGCCGCTCAGGTCGCCGATGGCCCACACATTGCGCATGCTGGTCTGGCAGCGGTGGTCGATCTTGACCGCCGCGCCGTGCATGTCCAGGTTCAGCGCTTCGAGGTTCCAGCCCTGGGTGTTGGGGGTGCGACCCACGGCGACCAGCACCTGATCGGTGTCCAGCGACACGGTGTCGCCCTTCGGGTCGCGCACTTGCAGGCGGTTGTGCTCAAAGCCGGTGACGCTGTGCTTGAGGTACAGCTTCACGCCCAATTGCTTGAGGGAATCAGCCACCGGCTGGGTCAGTTCGGCGTCATAGGCGGGCAGGATGCGTTCCTGCGCCTCGACCACGCTGACCTCGGCGCCGAGCTTGCGGTAGGCAATCCCCAGTTCCAGGCCGATATAACCGCCACCCACCACAATCAGGTGCTTGGGCACGCGGGTTGGCGCCAGGGCTTCGGTGGACGAAATGATCGGCCCGCCAATCGGCAGCATCGGCAGGTTGACGCTTTTCGAACCGGTGGCCAGCAGCAGGTGTTCGCACTGGATGCGCTGGTCGCCGACGTCGACGGTCTTGCCGTCCACCACCTTGGCCCACCCGTGGATGACCTGCACCTTGTGTTTCTTCAGCAGCGCGGCAACCCCGGTAGTCAGGCGATCGACGATGCCGTCTTTCCATTCCACGCTTTTGCGGATGTCCAGGGTCGGTACATCGACTTCGATCCCCAGGGGCGAACCCTGGCTGTGGTGGACGCTTTGCTGGAACTGTTCGGCCACATGGATCAAGGCCTTGGACGGGATGCAGCCGATATTCAGGCAGGTGCCGCCCAGTGCCTGGCCTTCCACCAGAACGGTCGGAATACCCAGTTGACCGGCGCGGATCGCGGCCACATAACCGCCAGGGCCGCCGCCGATAATCAGCAGGGTGGTGTGCAATGTCTGAGTCATGCCCTTACTCCAGGAACAGGCTGGCGGGTTGTTCGAGCAGGCCGCGAATGGCCTGGATGAATTGCGCCGCGTCCATGCCGTCGACCACGCGGTGATCGAACGAGCTGGAGAGGTTCATCATCTTGCGGATCACGATCTGGCCCTTGATCACCATCGGCCGCTCGACGATGCGGTTGACGCCGACGATGGCCACTTCCGGCAGGTTCAGCACCGGCGTGCTGACGATGCCGCCCAAGGCGCCAAGGCTGGTCAGGGTAATGGTCGACCCCGACAGCTCGTCGCGGCTGGCCTTGCCGTTGCGCGCGGCGGTGGCCAGGCGGGCGATTTCCTCGGCATTGCCCCACAGGCTGCGTGCTTCGGCGTGACGTACCACCGGCACCATCAGGCCCACATCGCTCTGGGTGGCGACGCCGACATGCACCGCACCGAGGCGGGTGATGACCTGGGCTTCGTCGTCGTAACGCGCGTTGATCTGCGGGAAGTCGCGCAACGCCACGACCATGGCGCGCACGATGAACGGCAGCAGCGTCAGCTTGCCGCGTGTCGCACCGTGTTTTTCATTGAGGTGGACACGCAGCTCGTCGAGGGCGGTGACGTCGATCTCTTCCACATAGCTGAAATGCGCGGCGCGCCGGGTGGCGTCCTGCATGCGCTGGGCGATCTTGCGGCGCATGCCGATCACCGGGATCTGTTCTTCGTCGTTGCGTTCGGCGTAGGGGTTGGCTGCCTTAGTATTTTGCGCCGGACGCTGGAGCAAGTAAGCGTCCAAATCTTCGTGCAGAATCCGGCCCGCCGGACCGGAGCCCTGCACCAGGCGCAGTTGTATGCCCGCATCCAGCGCATGCTGGCGCACGGAGGGCGAGGCTAGCGGGCGTTCGTTGGCATCGCGGGCCACGGGAGCCTGGGGCGCGACGGACGGTTTGCGCGCCGGCTGGCTTTCCGGCACCGGAGCCGGCTGGCTGGCAGGCATCGGCGCAGGCGCCGCCTTGGCCGGTTCAGCCGCCACCGGCACGTCCCTGGTATTGCCCGCGCCTTCGACTTCGATGCTGATCAGCACACTGCCGACGGCCATGACTTCACCTGGCTCGCCGCCGAGGGCAATCACCTTGCCGTGGACTGGCGAGGGAATATCCACCATCGCCTTGTCGGTCATCACATCCGCCAGCACCTGGTCTTCGACGACCATGTCGCCAACCTTCACATGCCAGACCGACAGTTCAACTTCTGCGATGCCTTCGCCAATGTCCGGCATCTTGATAACGTGCGTGCCCATTCAGACCTCCATGACCCGTTTCAACGCCGCGCCCACTCGGGACGGCCCTGGGAAATACGCCCACTCTTGCGCGTGCGGGTAGGGGGTGTCCCAACCGGTGACGCGTTCGATCGGCGCTTCCAGGTGGTGGAAGCAATGTTCCTGCACCAGCGCCACCAGTTCGGCGCCAAAGCCGCAGGTGCGGGTGGCTTCATGCACCACCACGCAACGGCCGGTCTTTTTCACCGACTTGACGATGGTTTCCAGGTCCAGCGGCCACAGGCTGCGCAGGTCGATGACCTCGGCGTCGATGCCGGTTTCTTCGGCGGCGACTTGCGACACGTACACGGTGGTGCCGTAGGTCAGTACGGTAACGGCCGAACCCGGACGCACGATCGCGGCCACATCCAGCGGCACGGTGTAGTAACCGTCCGGCACTTGGGCCTGCGGGTGTTTCGACCATGGCGTTACGGGGCGGTCGTGGTGACCGTCGAACGGACCGTTGTACAGGCGCTTGGGCTCAAGGAAGATCACCGGGTCATCGTTTTCGATGGAGGCGATCAACAGGCCCTTGGCGTCATAGGGGTTGGACGGCATCACCGTGCGCAGGCCGCACACCTGGGTGAACACCGCTTCGATACTCTGGCTGTGGGTCTGGCCGCCGTAGATGCCGCCGCCGCAGGGCATGCGCAGGGTCAACGGCGCGGTGAACTGGCCGGCCGAGCGATACCGCAGGCGGGCCGCTTCGGAGATGATCTGGTCGCTGGCCGGGTAGACGTAGTCGGCGAACTGGATTTCCGCCACCGGGCGCAGGCCGTAGGCGCCCATGCCCACCGCCACGCCGACGATGCCGCTTTCGGAGATCGGCGCATCAAACACCCGCGAGCTGCCGTACTTGTTCTGCAGACCCTCGGTGCAACGGAATACGCCGCCGAAATAGCCGACGTCCTGGCCGAACACCACCACGTTGTCGTCACGCTCAAGCATCACGTCCATGGCCGAGCGCAGGGCCTGGATCATGGTCATGGTGGTGGTGGTCATGGCGGTTTCCAATTCGATGCTGTTGTTGTGATCGTTCATGTCAGACCCCCGACTCTTGACGCTGGCGCTTCAAGTGCTCCGGCATCTCTTTGTAAACGTCTTCGAACATGGTCGCGGCGCTTGGAATCTGGCCGCCGGCGAGGGTGCCGTACTGTTCGGCTTCTTTCTGCGCCTTGACCACTTCGGCTTCCAGTTCGGCACTGACCGCCGCGTGTTCCTCTTCGGACCACTGGCCAGTCTTGATCAGGTGCTGCTTGAGGCGCGCAATCGGGTCGCCCAACGGGAAGTGGCTCCAGTCATCGGCGGGACGGTATTTGGAGGGATCATCCGAAGTGGAGTGCGGCCCGGCGCGGTAGGTGACCCATTCGATCAGGGTCGGGCCGAGGTTGCGCCGCGCGCGTTCGGCGGCCCAGGCGGAAGCGGCGTACACCGCGATGAAGTCGTTGCCGTCCACGCGCAGCGAGGCTATGCCGCAACCGACGCCGCGTCCGGCGAAGGTGGTGGCTTCACCGCCGGCGATGGCCTGGAAGGTCGAGATTGCCCACTGGTTGTTGACCACGTTGAGAATCACCGGCGCGCGATAAACGTGGGCGAAGGTGAGGGCGGTGTGGAAGTCCGATTCGGCAGTGGCGCCGTCGCCGATCCAGGCCGAGGCGATCTTGGTATCGCCCTTGATTGCCGAGGCCATGCCCCAGCCCACACCTTGTACGAATTGGGTAGCAAGGTTGCCGGAAATGGTGAAGAAACCGGCGTCTTTCACCGAGTACATGATCGGTAACTGCCGGCCCTTGAGCGGATCGCGTTCGTTGGACAGCAGTTGGCAGATCAGGTCCACCAGCGGCACGTCGCGTGCCATCAGGATGCTTTGCTGGCGGTAGGTGGGGAAGCACATGTCGTCGATGTTCAAGGCCAGGGCCTGGGCGCAGCCGATGGCTTCTTCGCCGAGGCTCTGCATATAGAACGACATTTTTTTCTGACGTTGGGCGACCACCATGCGGTTATCGAAGATCCGTGTCTTGAGCATGGCACGCATGCCGCGACGCAGGATCTCGACAGGCACGCCTTCAGCCCAGGGACCGAGGGCTTGGCCCTGGTCGTCGAGCACGCGAATCAGGCCCTTGGCCAGGTCGGCGGTGTCGGCGGGTTCTACGTTGATAGGGGGTTTGCGCACCAGGCCCGCGTCCGTCAGACGCAGGTAGGTAAAGTCGGTCTTGCAGCCTGGGCGGCCCGAGGGTTCGGGAACATGCAGGCAAAGGGGGGCATACGGCTGGTTCATGGCTTTCTACGCTCGATCTTGTGAATTTCTTGTAGTGGGCGCGCTAGCTGACGGTCTTCCTCCGGGTAGGAGAAATCTTGTCCTACAACAATCATAGGCGGGGCGTAGAAGAATATTTATCTGTGTTTCATTGCGCTTGGGCTCATTTGCGGATAAAAAAACTGCATAAACACAATAAACAGGTGATTTTGTCTCATGCGCAAACTGGACCGTACCGATATCGGCATTCTCAATGCCCTGCAGGAGAATGCGCGCATCACCAACGCCGACCTCGCCCGTTCGGTCAACCTGTCGCCCACACCGTGCTTCAACCGGGTCAAGGCGATGGAGGAACTGGGCCTGATTCGTGACCAGGTGACCCTGCTGGATGCCGACCTGCTGGGGCTGCACGTCAACGTGTTTATCCACGTCAGCCTGGAAAAGCAGAACGAACTGGCCTTGCAGCAATTCGAAGGGGCGATTTCCGACCGGCCCGAGGTGATGGAGTGCTACTTGATGGCCGGCGACCCGGACTACCTGATCCGCGTGCTGGTGCCGACGATCCAGTCGCTGGAACGTTTCATGATGGACTTTCTAACCAAAGTGCCAGGCGTTGCCAATATCCGCTCCAGCTTCGCTCTTAAACAAGTGCGCTATAAGACCGCGTTGCCGCTGCCGCCGGATGGATTGATGGTTTGATCTCGGCTTGGGATAACCCAAGTTATTTTGATAGTTAGCTAGATAACTACCGGCGCTGTTTTTATTTCTTTCTCTAAATAAAAATTTACTTAATCAGTCACGTATTTTTCACATCTAACTCAACACATTAGCACCCAGCAGGCCGTGAAATTCGCGGCCCAGAATAAGGGTGAGCCGCGATGTCCATGAGAGCCTTGAAGTTGAACGTTCGTACCACTCTGTGTTTTGGTGTGGTGTGTCTTCTGCTGTTAGTACAAGGAGCAATGACGCTTATAAAAGTCGATAAGGTTTATTCTTCGACCGTTGAAATCGAAAACAACTGGCTCCCCAGTATTCGCCTGGGCGGTGAGATAGATGTGGCTTTTTACAAACTGCGTCTTGATCTACGTCGTTTTGCCATGGAAGCCACGCGTCAAGACCCCGCTTCGCTTGAGAAGCTCAAAAGTGTTCGCGCGCAAGCGCTCGAAGTTGCCGAGCGCTATGCGCCGTTAGTGTCGAGCCCCGAGGAACAAGCCAAGTACAACGAGGCATTGAGCGGGATAAAGAACTACATCCAGAAAACGGATGAGTTCCTCGCACAAGCCTCCAGCCTTTCCGCCGAGCAGGCGGCCACCTATTTGCGTGAGGTTAACGGACCGATTGCACTTGATGTGCAGCGTGCCATCGGCGAACTGATCGCGTTGAACGCGCGTGGCTCCGCCGAGGCGGTACAGGTCGCGTCCAGCGAGTATCAAGGAGCGCGTTTGTTTACCTGGATCTTGATGGTCGGCTCGTTACTGGTCGCCGTCGTGGTCGCTCGTCTGTTTGCCCGCAGCATCATTAAACCGGTGCACGAATTGTTGGTGTCGACCGGCAAAATTGCCGATGGGGATTTGCGTGTGGCCATTGCCATCAATGGCAATGATGAGCTGACCGAATTGCAACGGTCTACCGCGTCCATGCAGATGAACCTGAAAAGCACCCTGCAGAATATTTCGGAGGCGTCTGGACAACTGGCTTCGGCGGCGGAGGAGATGAGTTCGATCACCCGCGAGTCCAGTGCAGGTATTGAACGCCAAAGCATGGAGACGGATCAGGCGGCCACGGCGGTTAACGAGATGACGGCGGCGGTGGAAGAGGTGGCCAGGAATGCGATCTCGGCTTCCCAATCGACGCAGGATTCCCAGCGTTCGGCCAAAATCGGCCAGGAGCGCGTGACGCAAACCATCGCGTCCATCGAGAAGCTCAGCGCCACGGTGCAGCAGACTGGCGTGGAAGTCGAAGGGTTGGCCAAGCAGGCTCAGGATATTGCGCGGGTGGTTGAGGTGATTCGCTCCATTGCCGAGCAAACCAACCTGCTGGCCTTGAACGCCGCTATTGAAGCCGCCAGGGCCGGGGAACAGGGGCGAGGCTTTGCGGTGGTGGCCGACGAAGTTCGGGCGCTGGCCCACAGGACGCAAACCTCGACCCAGGAAATCGAGCACATGATTGCGAAAATCCAGACCTGCTCCAGCGACGCGGTGTCCTCTATGGCGCTGAACCGCAACGACGCAGTGGACTCGCTGAAAATCGCCCATGAAGCCGGTGTGGCCTTGACGCAAATCACTGAGGCCATTGCAGATATCAATGACCGCAACCTGTTGATCGCCACGGCATCCGAGGAGCAGGCCCACGTTGCCCGCTCGGTGGACCAGAACCTGATCAGCATTCGGGATCTGTCCATCCAGAGTTCTTCCGCCGCTGGGCAAACCTCCATCGCCAGTCATGAGCTTTCCAAGCTGGCGGTCGACCTCAAGCAAATCGTTGCCAAGTTCTCCGTCAGTTGAGTAACGGCATGCGTCCTCAACGTGCGCTCCGGCTGGAGCGCGCTCAGAGCTGATTGAGCGGAATCTTGCGGTACATCACCCCATGCTCTTCGGGCGGCGGCATATGCCCCGCCCGCACATTCACCTGGATCGCCGGCAGCAACAGCGTCGGCATCCCCAGCCCGGCATCGCGCTGGGGGCGTTCAAACTGCCGATAGGGAAGACTTCATCCGGGGCGAACAAGTGGTCGAACTGCGAACCGTCGACGCGATCTTTCGGCATGTTGTTCAGGGCCGGTCGTACACCCTAAGTGCCGGGCCTGTAACCGGGCCCGTCTTACACCGAACTTGCCGGGCACCCGTGGCCCACCCAAAGCACCCGCAAACCAGGGCCAAGGCAGCGTAGGCCGTGGCCTGGCAGCTTCCGATAATCGCCTCCGACATCACGTCAACGTTGCGGAGCGCACCATGCATAACAATAAGAATCTCCCCTTGCGTCTGTTACCTGTGTTTCTCGTTGGCCTGGGCCTGAGCCCACTCGCCAACGCCGAAATCATGTTGTACGACAAAGACGAAACCACCTTCTCCACCGATGGCTACATCAACGCCTTCTACGTCAACAGCAAAGTTGACCGCGCCGGTGACCAATACGACCGCCGCCAGGCCCGGGTGAAGATGGGCTTTTTGCCCAACTACCTGGGCTTCAACATGACCAAGCAGGCCGACGACCTCAAACTCGGCGCCCGTGCCTCGTTCTGGGTGACCATCAACGACAGCCAGACCAACGGCACCGACACCGCCATCGATGTGCGCCAGTTCTACGGCACCGTGGCCAACCCGGAGTGGGGCGAAGTGCTGATCGGCAAGGACTTCGGCCTCTTCGCCCGTTCCAATATCCTGCTCGATGAATTGCTGGCGGGCTACGGCCAGGTCAGCGACAGCCTCGGCCTGGTCGATGGCGGCGGGGTTTCGTTCGGCAATATCGGCAGCGGCTATCCGTACCCGTTCCCGACCTCGCAGATCACCTACCGCACCCCGGTGATGGACGGCTTGCGTGTTGCCGTCGGCATCCTCGACCCGGTCGACACCAACGACAGCAGCGCCCAAGGCAAGGCCTACCAGAAGAACCCGCGCACCGAGAGCGAGATCACCTACCAGTTCGACGTGGGCGGGGCGAAGATCTACAGCTGGCTCAACGGCAGCTACCAGACCTCGGACAACACCGACGCCAATGTCGACAGCGTCACCTCCAAGGGCCTGGGCTACGGCGTGCAGGCGAAAATGGGCGGCCTGTCCCTGACCGGCTCGGGCTTCCAGGCCAAGGGCATCAACCCGTTTTTCACCAACAATGCCGGCAAAGCGACCCTGCGCAATGTCGACAGCAACGGCTACCTGCTGCAAGGCTCCTACAAGTTGGGCAAGAACCGCCTGGCGCTGTCGTATGGCAAGACCAAGGACGACGGCAACGGCGTGGTGGGCAGCGGCGCGGATTATGACACCCGCGGCATTGCGCTGTTTCACGACGTGAACGACAACCTCAAGCTGGTCGCCGAATACAACCAGTTCCAGATCAAGGGGCATGAGACCAGCGCCCAAAATGAAGACACCGACACCTTCGCCGTCGGTGCCGTACTCACCTGGTAAGACCTGAAACGCAATCCAAGTGTGGGAGGGGGCTTGGGTGTTGTTTACACCCTGTACCTTCCTCTGCTGAGTGGCCAATGCATTGAAGACCTGGCCTGGTCTTCAAGTGGTACGCGGTCAAAATGTGGGAGGGGGCTTGGGTGTTGTTTACACCCTGTACCTTCCTCTGCTGAGTGGCCAATGCATTGAAGACCTGGCCTGGTCTTCAAGTGGTACGCGGTCAAAATGTGGGAGGGGGCTTGCTCCCGATGGCGGTGTTGAAGCCACATCATCAGTGACTGATCCACCGCCATCGGGAGCAAGCCCCCTCCCACATTGGATTACCTGCACCCTGAGCGTCTAATCCCATCGCATCCCCCCACCCAGTACCCAAGTAGCATAGGTTCCGCCCCCCCAGCCTTCGTACACTCATGCATCAGAGCGGAGAGTCGACGATGCACAACCATGAAGGCGTAGTCAGTGCCATGTCCCTGGCCACCGATGCCGAGCAGGCCGCCGAAGAATTGGCCGAGCAACTGCTGCATCCGTACCTGGGCTTCGTGCTGTTTTTCTGCTCGGCCACCTACGACCTGCAGGCGCTCGGCCAAGCCCTGCAACGTTGTTTCGGCAATGTGCGCCTCGTCGGTTGCACCAGCGCCGGCGAGATCACGCCCCAAGGCTACGGCCGCAATTGCGTGACGGCGATGGGCTTCAACCACGCGCATTTTTCGATTGCCACCGAACTGATCGACCAGGTGGAACACTTCAGCCTGATCGACGCCCAGCACATGGTCGAACGCCTGGTGGGCGGCTGTCGCAGCAACACCCTGGCGCCGATCAAGGGCAACACCTTTGCCCTGACCTTGCTCGACGGCCTGTCCAGCCGTGAAGAAATGGTGCTCGCGGCCCTCAGCGCGGCGCTCGGCGATATCCCGCATTTCGGCGGCTCGGCCGGCGACGACAATTACCTCACGCACACCCACGTGTATTTCAACGGCGTGTTCCACAGCGGCGCGGCCGTGGTGGTGCTGGTCAATACCTGGCTGGACTTCGAAGTGTTCACCACCCACCACATTCTGCCGCGTGCGGAAAAACTCGTGGTGACCGGCGCCGACAGCCCGTCACGGCGGGTATTCGAGCTCAACGCCGAGCCCGCCGCCGAGGAGTATGCGCGGCATATCGGCGTGGCCGTAGCCGACCTTGACCACCGCGTCTTCGCCGCGCACCCACTGGCGGTGCGCATCCACGACCAGTACTACGTCAGGGCGATCCAGCAGGTGCATGACGACCTGAGCCTGAGTTTCTACTGCGCCGTGGAAAACGGCATCGTCCTCACGGTGATGAAACCCGGCCCGATCCTGCCGAACCTGCAAACCCTGTTCGACGGCCTGCAATCGCGCCTCGGCGAGCTGCTGTTGACCATAGGCTGCGACTGCTTCCTGCGCCGCCTGGAGCTGGAAGACAGCGGCACCCTCGAGCAGATCGGGAGCTACTTGCGCGACCAGCGGGTGATGGGGTTCAACACCTACGGAGAACAGTTCAATGGCATGCACATCAACCAGACCTTCACCGGCGTCGCCATTGCCCGAGGACGTGCCCCTGGATCGCAATGAACTGTTGGCCGAACTGGCGCGGCTGCGCCTGGACAATCACAAACTGACACGGATCAACGCGGCGCTGATCGAGCGCATCGAGTCCGGGGTGACCCAGGGCAACGACCCCTACACCACGTTCCAGCACTCGGTGGTGCTGGCCGAACAAGTGCGCGAGCGCACCGACGCGCTGAACCAGGCAATGGCCGAACTGCGCGCCAGCAACCACTTGCTGATCAACGCCCGGCTGCGCGCCGAAACCCTGCGCCGTGAACAGGCTGCGGCGCAAAAAGCCCAGGAGAGCGAGCGCTGGATTCGCCTGATCACCGACCATGTGCCGGCCCTGATCGGCTACCTCAATGCCGACTTGGTGTATGAATTCACCAACAAGGTCTATGAGGAATGGTACTGCTGGCCGCGGGGCATGATGCTCGGCCAGAGCCTGCGCGAAGTCCACAGCGAAGAGCACTGTCAGCGCCTGGATGCCTACGTCGCGCAGGCGCTGGCGGGGGAGAGCGTGACCTTCGAATTCGCCGAAACCAACATCAACAACCAGGAGCGCTACATGCTGCGCTCCTACGTGCCCAACCGCCTGGCCAGTGGCGAAGTGGTGGGGATCTTTGTGCTGATCCGCGACATCACCGAGCGCCGGCGCACCGCCGAGGCCTTGCACCAGGCTTATCAAAACCTGGAACTGCGCGTCGCCCAGCGCACCTCGGAGCTGACTTCGCTGAACGACCAGTTGCTGCGCGAAATCGACGAGCGCCGCCGCGTGGAATCGCGCCTGCGCGAAGCCAAGCTCGAAGCCGAGCAGGCCAACCTGTCGAAAACCAAATTCCTTGCTGCCGTCAGCCATGACCTGTTGCAACCGTTGAACGCCGCGCGGCTGTTTACCGGCGCCTTGCTCGAACGCCGCGAACCCCAGGCCAATGAGGCCCTGGTACGCAACGTGAGCAACTCGCTGGAAGACGTGGAAAACCTGTTGGGCACGCTGGTCGATATTTCCAAGCTGGATGCCGGGGTGATCAAAGCCGATATCGCCCCGTTCGCCCTCAGCGAACTGCTCGACAACCTGGCCGTCGAGTTCACCCAACTGGCGCGCAGCGAAGGCCTGGAGTTGCACTTCATCGGCTGTTCGGCGTTGGTGCGCAGCGATATCCAGCTGCTGGCGCGGATTCTGCGCAACCTGCTGAGCAATGCCATTCGCTACACCTATTCGGGGCGCGTGGTGCTGGGCTGTCGACGCCAGCACCAGCGCTTGTCGATCCAGGTCTGGGACAGCGGCATGGGCATCGCCGAGGATCGCCTGGAGGAGATTTTCCAGGAGTTCAAGCGCGGCGATGTGCAGCGGCGCGACCAGGATCGCGGGCTGGGCCTGGGCCTGGCCATCGTGGAAAAAATCGCCGGTATTCTCGGCCACCGCATCACCGTCAAGTCGTGGCCGGGCAAGGGCTCGATGTTCGCGGTGGACGTGCCCTTGAGCGCCACCGCGCCCAAATCGCTGCCCCAGCCGTGCATGAGCGAACCGATGCTGGAACGCCTGCAAGGCGCACGGGTGTGGGTGCTGGATAACGACGCAGCGATCTGCGCGGGAATGCGCACCTTGCTGGAAGGGTGGGGCTGCCGGGTGGTCACCGCCTTGTCGGAACAAGACCTGGCGCGGCAGGTGGACAACTACCATGCCGAAGCCGATCTGCTCATCGCCGATTACCACCTGGACGATGAGCAGAACGGCGTCGACGCCGTGGCGCGCATCAACGCCCGACGCGCCAGCCCGATCCCGGCGATGATGATCACCGCCAACTACAGCAACGAGCTGAAACTGCAGATCCGCGAGCTGGGGCACACCTTGATGCACAAGCCGGTGCGGCCGATGAAACTCAAGACCGCGATGAGCCACCTGCTCGGCAAGTGACCACCGAACGCTCCTCAAACAGAGATCCAGAGATCCAGAGATCAAATGGAGATCCAATGTGGGAGGGGGCTTGCCCCCGATAGCTGACTACCAGTCACTGCACCTATAACTGATCCACCGCTATCGGGAGCAAGCCCCCTCCCACACAAGCCCCATCCAAGCCCCCTCCCACAAGGGTTCTATGTCGTTTCTGGACGATCAGCGGCGCAAGTAAGAACCAAAATCAATATCCCCGGCACTGAGAATCGCCTGCACCCGATTATGCACATTCAACTTACGCAAAATCGCCGACACATGCGCCTTCACCGTGGTTTCAGCGATCTCCAGAGTGTAGGCAATCTGCTTGTTCGACTCGCCCTTGGTCATCCGCTCCAGCACCAGCAACTGCTTGCGGGTCAATGCCTGCAGCAATTCGGGGGCGAAACCGGGGTTTTCGTTCAGGCGCCGATGGGTGCCGGGTTTCTGGGTGCGGATGATGTCCGGTGGCAGGTACACATTGCCGTTGAGAATCTGCTGGATCGCCTCGGTCATTTGCAGGCGCGGCGACGACTTGGTGATAAAACCGACGGCGCCATAAGTGATGGCCTGCAGCACGATCTGTTTATCTTGCTCGGCGGACACGATCACCACCGGGATGGTCGGCGATTCGTTGCGCAGGTTGATCAGGCCATTGAGGCCGTGCATGCCGGGCATGTTCAGGTCGAGCAGGATCAGGTCGAGGTCGTCGTGTTCCTGGGTCAGCGCCAGGGCGCTCTCCAGGTCGGCGGTCTCCATCACTTCGCTGCCGGGGAAACCGTCGCTGATGACGTTATGCATCGCTTCGCGAAACAGTGGGTGATCATCGGCAATCAGGATTTTGTACATGGCCGTTCACCTTTCTTATTGTGGTTATTCAAATGGCTCGGGTTGGGCGACCGACACCGGCAGCTTCGCCGCTTCCCAGGCATCCAGACCATCGCGATACCAATACACAGAGGTATAGCCCAGGTTGGCGGCACGTTTTACCGCGTTCCAACTCAGCCAGCAATCGGCGCGGCAATAGAACACCAATGGTCGCGCAAGGTTGCCGCCGCTGTAGGCGTACACATGGCGCACGAAATAACTTTGCCACTCCGGTGTGAGGTCGCCGTCGCCGGTGTTCGCTAGCCAACGGCTGCCGGGCAGGTTGGCGTGGGGCTGGTCTTCGATGAAGCGGCCTTGCAGCCATTGGCGGCGGTACACATCGATCAGTACCGGGGCTGGGGTCTGGGTCAGCAGGGCTTGCAGGGCAGGGGTGTCGATGATCGTCGCGCCCTGCACGTGATCGGGTGTGGGGCTGCGGTACAGGCTGATGCGATAGCCATCGGCGGAAAATAAGGCGGTATCGGCCTGTACGTTGGCGGCAAACAGGCACAGCAGCGCCAACAAGGGCAGTCGGGCAGGCAGCATGGCAGGGCGATCCTTATCGTTATGCGCCCATTACACGTGAGTCCCGAGCCCTTGGGAATGCGACGATAGACATGAAAACCAGTACTAAAGTAGTAGTTTTTGCCGCCTTCAGCCTTTTTTGCGCAACGCCGCATGCTGTGGGTTGAAGGTGAGCACCGCCAACAGTGCGAACAGCACGGTCAAACCCAGGCAAACCGCGAGGGCCAGGCCGGCGAAGCGTTCATACAGGGCAAAACGCACCAGTTCCACGGCGTGGGTGAAGGGGTTGATAGCGCACAGCCAATACAGCCACTCGCTGGAGTCGCGCATCTTCCACAACGGGTACAGCGCCGACGACATGAAAAACAGCGGGAAGATCACGAAATTCATCACCCCGGCAAAGTTCTCCAGTTGGCGAATCGCGTTCGACAGCAGCAGGCCCAGGGCGCTCAACATCAAGGCCACCAGCAGCAACGCCGGCAGGGCGATCAACAGCCCCATGGCCGGCGGCTGCACGCCGTAGACCCAGGCAATCGCCAGGAACCCGTACACCTGCAACAGCGAAATCAACGCGGTGGCGAGCAACTTGCTGCACAGCAAAAACGTGCGCGGCAGCGGGCTGGTCAGCAACACGCGCATGCTGCCCATCTCGCGGTCGTAGACCATCGACAGCGAACCCTGCATGCCGTTGAACAGCAGGATCATGCAGGCCAGCCCCGGGATGATGTAGACCTCGTAGGGGATGTAGGTGTCGTAGGGTTCGATCACCGAGATACCCAGCGCGGCGCGGAACCCAGCGGCGAACACCAGCAGCCACAACAGCGGGCGCACCAGGGCGCTGAGAAACCGCGTGCGCTGCAACACAAAGCGCAGCCACTCGCGCAGGACGATGCCGCGCAAACATTGCCAGTAAGCATTCATGCCGGGGCTCCCGTCGAAGTGGCGCGGGTCAGGCGCGCGAACACGCTGCCGAGGTCGCCGCCCTGTTCCAGGATCAGCGCATCGACTTGCCCGCTGGCCACCAAGCGGCCCTGGTGCAGGATCATCAACGCATCGTCGGGTTGCACTTCATCGAGCAGATGGGTGGTCCACAGCACGCTGATGCCTTGCTCAAGGCACAGGTTGCGCACGTGCTGGTTCAGCGCCAGGCGGCTGGCGGGGTCGAGGCCGACGCTGGCTTCATCCAACAACAGCAAGCGCGGTTCATGCAGCAATGCCCGGGCGATTTCCACGCGGCGCCGGTGCCCGCCGTTGAGCTCGCGGACTTTTTCGCGGCGCCGCTCGGTGAGGGCCTGGCGCGCCAGCTCGGCGGCGACGCGCACGTCGGTCTGGCGCCGCGACAAACCGTGTAGCGCGGCGTGATAGCGCAGGTTCTGTTCGACGCTCAAATCCAGGTCCAGGGTGCTTTGCTGGAACACCACCCCCAATTGCGTGAGGGCCGCGCGCGGTGCGTCGCGCAGGGAATGGCCGCCCACGCGGATGTCGCCGCTTTGCAGGTCGTACAAGCGCGTGAGCAGGGCGATCAAGGTCGACTTGCCGGCACCGTTGGGCCCCAGCAACGCGGCAAAGCGCCCCGGTGCCAGGCTGAAACTCACCTCGTGCAAGGCCTGGCGCGCGCCATAGGCGAAGCTCAGGTCGCGCACCTCCAGGGCGTTCATGGCGTGACCACCACGCCCCACGGATAACGCCCGACCTTCACCGACTTGATCACCTTGAGGCTGTCCACATCGATCACCGACACATCGCCGCTGACGCCATTGGTGGCCAGCAACTGTTTTTCGTCCGGGGTAAATGCCATCTGCCACACGCGGCGGCCCACCAGCAGGTAGTCGAGGATCTCGAAGGTCTTGGCGTCGATCACTGCCACATGGTTGGCCGGGCCCAGGGCGACAAAGCCGTACTTGCCGTCGGCGCTGAGCTTGATCCCCACCGGCTGTACCTTGTCTGGGTGGACGCCCTTGATCTTGAAGGTCAGGGTCTTGAGGACCGCGCGGCTGGCCACATCGAGAATGGTCACGGTGCCGCCGATCTCCGCCGAGGCCCACAGTTGTGAACCATCGTGGTTGAACTCGACGAAGCGCGGGCGCTGGTCCACCAGGGTGCTGTCGACCAGGGTCTGGGTGCTGGTGTCGATCCAGTGCAGCATGTTCGTGGTTTCGCTGGTGTTCACTGCCCACTTGCCGTCCGGGCTTACGGCCATGCCTTCGGGCTCGACGCCGACGTTGATCTGGCCGAGTACCTTGGAGGTCTCGGTGTCGATCACCGTGACCAGTGCATCGTCTTCGTTGGACACATACAGCCAGCGGTCGTTGGGGTGCAGGGCGAACTGCTCGGGGTCTTTGCCGGAGGGCAGTTCCTTGATGATCTTGCGCGTGGCCACGTCCATCACCTGCACGCGGTCCGAGTCGCTGGCGCAGATGTACAGCAGCTTTTTGTCATGCGACAGCAGCAGGCCCCGTGGGCGCTGGCCGACCTTGAGCGTGTCGGTGACTTGCAGGGTCTGCATGTCGATCAGGCTCAGTGTGTTGTCTTTCTCGTTGGAGACCCAGGCGGTGCTGGCCACGGCGTGCCCGGCGGCAAGCAGCAGGGCGCATGAGAGCAGGGTGCGGCGCATGGCAGATTCCTTATTATTGTGTGAGCGATCAGGGGAAGCGGCAGGTCACCTCGGGCTTGTCATAGCCCAGGCTGTCCATTTCGTTGAAAGGGTGCAGGAAACCGTCCTGGGGCGAGGTGCTGACCAGGGCGCGCGGTTGCACGATGGGGATCGGTTGGCGCAGTTCGCCGTTCCAGGGGCGGTAGCTGAGCTTGCGGCCCTTGAAACCGTCCAGCGGCAGTTGCTCGCTGATTTCCAGTTGGCGGATGGTCATGGGATCGACCTGGCGCAGCTTGCTCACCGCACTGGCGACGCTGCGCACGGCCATCCAGGCGGCGAAGTCGCGGTCGTTCATCCAGCGCCCGGCCAGGGCCTCGAAGCGTTTTTGCAATTGCGCGGCGCCGTAGGTCTCGACGGTTTTGTGCCAGCCGGTGGGCGTCAGGCCTTGCGTGCCGGCGACGGGCCGCGGGTACCAGGTCTGGTAGGGCACGTACTCGCCGAAGTCGCCGCGCTCGTCCGCCACCAGCACCACGTCGTATTCGGCGGTCTGGGTGAACAGCGGCATGTCCGCCTGGGCGCTGCGGCGTTGGTCGTTATCGAAGCGCCAGGCTTTCTCCGCCACCAGTTTCACCCCGAAGCGCTTGGCGGCGCGGCGCAGGGCGGCGGCGTAGGCCTGGTCATCCTCGGTGGGGCCGACGATCAGCAACGCCTTCTGCCATTTGCGCACCACCAGAAATTGCGCCAGGGCATCGGCGAGCATGGCCCGGCTCGGCAGTGTATGCAGCACGTTGCCCAGGCAATCGGTGCTGCGCAGGCTGTCATCGGGGCTGCCGGCGTTGAACAGCAGGCTGTCGGGCAAGGCCGCGCTGAGTTGACGCAGGCTGGCGGCAGGGGCGTTGACCACGAACAGGCGCAGGCCTTGGGCGTGCTGGGCCTGGGCGGCGGCGAGCAGGGCGTCGGGGCTGTCCGCCGTGGCGACGGTCAGGCTGTAGCGCTGGTTGAGAAAGGCGCCGGTGCTATTGCTGTCGATGATCGCCAGCTCCGCGCCACGCTGCCCGGCATCCGCGGGCTCGGGAATCACATTCGACAGCAGCGGCCCCGGATCAGGTCGATAGCCCAGGTAGCCGATCTGCACCGCCAACGGTGCCTCGGCGGCCTGGCTGGCGGTGGCCACCCCGGCGGCGCAGGCAATCGCCAGCAGGTAGAGCACGGCGTAGGGGGCGAGCTGGCGCATAAGGCACTCCATGTCAGGTTGCGCCAGCATAGGAACCCTTGAGGCCGCTGCAAATATGCAGAAAGTACCGCTGAGCCAGTACCAAGGTAGTAGCCCCGCGCACGGGGTGCGGTCTTAGCATGGGGCACAACCCTCGCGCAGACTCGGGAGATGACTGCTCATGCAAATCCTCAAAGCCTTGCTGTTACCGTTCCTGCTGATCGTCAGCCTGATCGGCGTCGACAAGCTGCACGCGCCACTGCAAGCGTTGAGCGTGCCCGCCCGCGTGGCGCACTAGGCATGTCGGCACTGTGGCGCATCAACCTGTGGGTGTGCGGTTTCTTCGCCCTCGTCACCTGCGCCTGCACCGCGCTGTTGTTGCACCAGGCCTTGACGGATGTGGAGCGTGAGCTGCAGTCGGCCGAAGCGGTGGTGCATTACTTGAGCGAAACCGCCGAGCGCGACCCGGCCAGCCTGCAACCGCGCCTCACGGCCAGCCTGCGGCATGTGCGCGTGCATTGGCTGGCCCCCGACGAGACCTTGCCAGCGCCGCTGCCGGACGGCCTGGACGCCTGGCTCGGGCGCCTGTTGTTCGCCGAGGCACGGCGCAGCGCCCAGGTGCTGGACTTGCCGGATGGGCGGCGCGTGTCGATTGTGGTCGACCCGCGTGATGAGATCGACGAAGTCTGGGACTCCCTGCAACAACTGTTGAGCCTGTGCGCCCTGGCGCTGGCACTGAGCCTGTTGACCATCCGCTGGGCGGTGCGCCGTGGCATGGGCGTACTTGACGAACTGCTGCGCGCGCTGCAACAGGTCTGCGCCGGCCAGCTCAATGTGCGCCTGCGCAGCGCCGGCTCGCCGGAAGCGCGGCAACTGGCGCTGCATTTCAATCGCATGACCGATGCTTTGGAGCAGGCGCACACCGACAACACCCAACTGACCCAAACCCTGATGGCGGTGCAAGAGCAGGAGCGCAACCACCTGGCCCAGACCCTGCACGATGACCTCGGCCAATACCTGGCCGGTATTCGCGCCCAGGCCTGCCTGTTACGCCTGGTCACCGACCAACCGCAGTTGCTGGCGCGCACGGTGGGGCAACTGGAAGATCACTGCGACCACCTGCAGCAAGGCTTTCGTGCGCTGGTCCACGACCTGTACCCGGTGGCCCTGCAACACCTGCCGCTGGCCGAGGCGTTCTCGATGCTGGTGACGCAGTGGCAGGCCAGCCATGGCATCGATTGCCGGCTGCGGGTCAGTGCGGACCTGCCGGCGTTGTCCGGGGCCAGCAAGACCCATCTCTATCGCCTGCTGCAGGAAGCCCTGACCAACATCGTGCGGCATGCCGACGCCAGCCAAGTGCGTATACGTCTGCAACATCGCGGTTCGCGTCTGCGCCTGTGGGTGCGCGATAACGGGCGTGGTGCGCAAACGCCGCAGCGCCCCGGCGTCGGTCTGTATTCGATGTACGAGCGCGCACGCTGCCTGGGCGGCGACCTGAAAATCCTCAGCCACCCCGGCGCCGGTTGGGCGCTGGCGTTGAACATGCCATTGGAGGCCTGATGAATATTCTGTTGGTGGATGACCATGCGGTGGTGCGCCAGGGCTATGCCAGCCTGTTGCGTGCGCTGTTGCCGGCGATTGAAGTACGCGAGGCGGCCAGTGGCGAAGAGGCGCTGAGCCGGGTCCAGGAAGCGGTGCCGCACCTGGTGATCATGGACTTCGGCCTGCCCGGCATCAGCGGCCTGGAAACCACGCGCCGCCTGCGCCAGCGCCTGCCGCACCTGCGTGTGCTGTTCTTCAGCATGCACGACGAACTGCCGCTGGTGCGCCAAGCCCTGGAGGCCGGCGCGGCGGGCTACCTGACCAAAAGCTCGGCGCCCGAGGTGTTGATCGAAGCGGTGCGGCGCATCCTCGACGGCCACGCCTATATCGAGCAGGCCCTGGCCACCGAGCTGGCCTACACGCCAAGCGATCAACGCTTGCAGGGCATGACGCCGCGTGAGCTGGAAATTTTCCTGATGCTGGCCAGGGGCACGCCCACACGGACCATTGCCGAACAACTGAATATCAGCAGCAAGACCGTGTCCAACCACCTGACCTTGCTCAAGAGCAAGCTGCAGGTGAGTTCCCATGCCGAACTGGTCCACTTGGGCATCGACATGGGCGTGGTGAGAGTAGCGGGCTGACAATTTTCTCTCTGTTTCACACCATTCAAATGTGGGAGGGGGCTTGCCCCCGATAGCGGTGGATCAGTCATGCATGTATTGGCTGACACACTGCTATCGGGGGCAAGCCCCCTCCCACATTTTGAATCGCGGTGCTCTAACGGTCCCAGGTGGTAGGGCAGTCCTTGCAGCCTTCCATATTGGCATCCTGAAAGTTCGCATAGTGCTGGCGGCTGCCCGTGAGAGTGGCCTGTTCCAGGTTGCTCTCACCGAACTTGGCCTCTTGCAAATTAGCATCGCTCAGATCCGCCCCTCGCAGGTCGGCCTTGCTCAGCCAGGTCATTTCCAGATCCGCCGCACGCAGGTTGGCCTTGCGCATTTTTGCCCCGGACAGTCGGGCGAATTGCAGGTAGGCCGCGCTCAGGTTGGCGTTTTCAAACTGCGCGCCCTGGGCGAACAGGCCCCAACCTTGGATCGCCATCAGCGTGGCGCCGGTGAAGTCGGCCAGGCGCAGGTTGCTTTGTTGCAGGCTGGCGCGGGTCAGGTTGGCTCCTTGCAGTTGGGCTTTTTCCAGGTTGGCCAGGTCGAGGTTGGCGTGGCGCAAGTCCGCATCGCGCAGGTCGGCGCCGGCCAGGTTCATTTTGGCGAGGTTCTGGTTGCTCAGGTTGGCGCCCTTGAGGTTGGCGCCGGGGCATTGGCTGTGTTCGGCGATGGTGCAACCGTTGATGACCAGCGGGGCGTCGTCGCCGTCGTCGGCGTGGGCCATGGGCAGGGAGAGCAGGAGCAAGAGGGGCAGGTATTTCATGGCTAGGCCTCTAAGGAAGGAAAGCGGGGGCGCGTGGCTTGACGCTCCCCGCAAAGGGTTACTTCTGCGCGGTCTTGTTATCCCAACTCGGGATCTTGAACACCCAGAACGACCCACCCTGTGCCACCGGCTTGGTCAGCTCGGCCATGTCGCCGCCCCACAACGGCACCGCGCCGCCATAGCCGACGGTGACGCCGATGTACTGTTCGCCATCCTGTTCCCAGGTGATCGGCGGCGAGACGATGCCGCTGCCGGTCTGGAACTTCCACAGCTCCTTGCCGGTTTTCGCGTCGAAGGCCTTGAAGAAACCGTCGCCGGTGCCGGTGAACACCAGGTTGCCCTTGGTCGCCAGCACGCCGGCCCACAGTGGCAGGGATTCCTTGTGCTCCCACACCACCTTGCCGGTGGTCGGGTTCATCGCGCGCAGGGTGCCGACGTGGTCGTCATACATGCGCTTGATGCGGAACCCCATGCCCAGGTACGCCGAGCCTTTCTTGTAGTTGACCTCTTCGGTCCAGTATTCCTCTTTCCACTGGTTGCCCGGGATGTAGAACAGGCCGGTGTCCTGGCTGTAGGCCATGGGGTTCCAGTTCTTGCCGCCGAGGAACGGCGGCGAGACTTCCACCGACTTGCCCTTGGTTTCACCCGGCAACGGCTTGGCCGGACGCTGGCCTGGGTTTTCCACCGGACGGCCGGTTTTCAGGTCGATATGGCTGGCCCAGGTGATGTTGTCGACGAACGGGAAGGCGTTCTGCAGCTTGCCGTTGTTGCGGTCGACCACGTAGAAGAAACCGTTGCGGTCGGCGTGGCCGGTGGCCTTGACCACTTTGCCGTCCTTGTCCTTGTAGTCGAACAGCACCAGCTCGTTGTTGCCGGAGAAGTCCCAGGCATCGTTCGGGGTGTGCTGGTAGAACCATTTCACTTCGCCGGTGCTCGGGTCGACGCCGACCTGGCCCGAGGTGTAGAGGCTGTCGAAGTCGTGCGGGTTGCCGTCCTTGGCGGTGCGCGCCCAGGTATTCCACGGGCCGGGGTTGCCGGCGCCGACGATGATGGTGTTGGTCTCGGCATCGAAGCTCGCGCTCTGCCAAGGCGCGCCGCCGCCGTGGCTCCAGGCCTCGACTTTGCCGGTTTCGGTGGTCGGGTCATCCGGCCACGACGGGGCTTTCACGTCGCCGGTT
The DNA here is from genome assembly GCF_029320995.1 of Pseudomonas sp. D3. Taxonomy (NCBI): domain Bacteria; kingdom Pseudomonadati; phylum Pseudomonadota; class Gammaproteobacteria; order Pseudomonadales; family Pseudomonadaceae; genus Pseudomonas; species Pseudomonas sp. D3. The sequence goes on along the minus strand of NZ_CP119772.1, from coordinate 4,314,832 downwards.
GGGGTGCTGTCCTTGCCATTCAGGCGGCCCATGTGGCCTTCGACGAACGGGCGCATCCACACTTCTTCGCCGGTGTCCGGGTCGCGCGCATACAACTGGCCGACCACGCCGAACTCATCGCCGGAGCTGCCGTGGATCAGCAGCACCTTGCCGCTGACTTTATCTTTGATCAGCACCGGGGCGCCGGTCATGGTGTAGCCGGCGGCGTGGTCGCCGAATTTCTTGTTCCACACCACTTTGCCGGTGTTCTTGTCGAGGGCGATCAGGCGCGCGTCGAGGGTGCCGAAGTAGATTTTATCGCCGAAGATCGCCGCGCCGCGGTTGACCACGTCACAGCACGGGCGGATGTTCTCGGGCAGGCGGTGGTTGTAGGTCCACAGGCGCTTGCCGGTCTTCGCGTCGAGGGCGAACACGCGGGAGTAGGAGCCGGTGACGTAGACCACGCCGTCGTTGACGATGGCCTGGGATTCCTGGCCGCGCTGCTTTTCGTCACCGAATGAGTAGGACCAGGCCGGGGTGAGTTTGAACACATTCTTGTCGTTGACCTGGGCCAACGGGCTCCAGCGCTGGGCGTTGGTGCCCATGCCGTATTGCAGCACGTCCTTGGTGGTCAGGTGGTCGTTGGCGATGTCTTCCCAGGTGACGTTGCGGGTCGGCTTGGTGGCAGGTTCAGCGGCGGCGAAGCTGGCCGCACTCAAGGACAGGCTGCCGACCAGCAGGAAGGCCTGCACAGCTAAGCTCAAAGGGGTGAGCCTCAGCGGTGAGAGGGCGGGTAGCGATCTTGTTCTTGTCATGGTTGCAGTTCCCAGTGGAGGTTTTGGCCTGCACAGGGTGGAGCGCCAGGGTGCTGGGCGGATACGGAAAAAGTCCCGCTGTTGCCGGGAAGACTTCCCGGCGCGCCGCTGTTTTAGGCGTGCCCCACAAGCCCTACTACCAAGGGAGGATAAGCCGGCCACCAAAGCAGCATACGGCCCATGCCCCAGGGTTCCTAAGATGGTTGCCATAACCTCTGCAATGAGGTTTTGCGTGCAATCCTGAGGGCAAAAATAATGACAACAAAACTCAATGCCTTGCTCGTCGCCGGGCTGTTGGCCGGTGTGATCGGTGCAGGTCCAGCCTGGGCCCACGGCAACGTGGTCCCGCAAGCAGTGGAAACCAAGGGCCTGACCTCGGTCAAAGACGCCGGCGTGGCGGTCGATGAGGACGGCTGGGCGGCGGTGAACCCCTATCGCACGTCGCCTGAACACGATCGGGCCCTGGAAATCGGTTCGTCCGCCTACAATCAGAACTGCGCCGCCTGCCACGGCCTGGAAGCCAAGTCTGGCGGCATCGCCCCCGACTTGCGCTTGCTGGATGTGGGCGAGGCCGGTGATGAGTGGTTTGTGCAGCGCGTGCGTCACGGCGCGGTGCGCGACGGTCGGGTGTATATGCCGAAAATGGCCGATTACCTGAGCCAGGAAGCCTTGTGGGCGGTACGTACCTACCTGGACAGCGTTCACGTCGAGGAGTAAGCCATGCGCCTGTTCGCTTATGTGCTCGGCCTGGCCCTGCTGTGTTGCCAGACGGCACAGGCGCAGGTGCGCAGCTATGACCAGATGATCGCCGCCGGTGAGCTGAAAGTGGCGGTGTACAAAGATTTTGCCCCCTACAGTTTCGAAGACGGTGCCACCGCGCGCGGGGTGGACGTGGAGCTGGCCCAGGCCCTGGCCAAAGCGCTGGGGGTGCAGCTCAAATTGATCTGGGCGCCGGCCGGGGAAAAACTCGACGACGACCTGCGCGACTACATCTGGCGCGGCAGCCAGTTGCATAACCAGCAACTGGCCGACCTGATGATGCGCGCCCCCTACGACCACGATTACGCGCAAAGGCGTAACGATCAGGGCGAACTGGAAAACGGCCACGTGGTGATGTTCGGGCCGTACCAGAACGAACAATGGCAGGTGGCCTACGACCGCCGGCGCCTGGACAAGGTCGCCAGCGTGGCGGTGTTCGAGGAGCACCCGATCGGCGTCGAAGTCGACAGCGTGCCGTCGTTCTACCTGACCTCGGTGTTCAACGGCATGCTCGCCCGCCAGACCCATCACTACCCCGGTGTACCCCAGGCGTTTGCGGCGATGAAGGCCGGTGAAGTCGACGCGGTGATGGCGATGCGCGGCGAGATCGACTGGCAGGTGCATGAGGCGCACGATCCGCAATTGGCCCTGGCGCAAAACGCTTACCCGAGCATGGGCCGGCAGCGCTGGGAGATCGGCATGGCGGTACACGAGAGCAATCGCCAGTTGGCCTACGCGGTGGAAGAGGCGCTGGAAGGCCTGATCCGCGACGGTTCGCTGCAAACCATCTACAGCCATTACGGCCTGCAGTACGAAGTGCCCGAAATGTACCAATAGGAGCAGGCGATGAACTGGCGACTGAACTGCATGTTGGCCTGCTGGTTGCCGTTGGCGGCCCACGCCGCGGCGGTCGAACCGGGCCCGGACCCGGTGCCGTCGGTGATGTGGGCGTTCTACCACAAGCAGTTGCTGGCCGATGCGCCGTTCGTGTTCGACGAGCGGGTCAAGCTGCTGGCGCCGCCGTTCGCCGAAGATGCGCGGCAGGTGCCGCTGGAAATCGATGCGCGGGCATTCAAGGGCCATGTGGTGAAGATCCTCGCCTGGGCCGAGCTCAACCCGTTGCCCAGGATTGTCGATTTTCAGCCCAAGGCCGGGGTGTTGCCCTGGCTGTCGATCCGTATCCGCATCGAACAGGCCACGCCCCTGCGTGCGGCGGTGCTCACCGATGACGGGCTGTGGCACGTCGGCTCGACCCTGATCGACGCGGCCGGCGGCGGTTGCACCGCGCCCAGCGTGGTTCGCACCCAGCCGGGTTGGGAAGAGCATATCGGCGAAGTCCTCGGCGGGCGTTACCCGCGCGGTGAATTCAGCCGGGTGCGCGTGCAGGTGGCGCACCCGATGGATAACGGCATGGTCAGCGGCATCCCCGAGTTCTATCTCAACCACGCGCAACTGCGTGGCCAGGACGGTCAGGTGCTGGCCGAGCTGGAGCTGTTCCCGGCGGTCAGCGAAAACCCCAACCTGGCCTTTGACATCGACGCACCCGGGCCGACGCGCCTGGTGCTGCGCGACAACAGCGGCAATGAATTCGACGCAGCCATCCCCTGACCAGAAGGAGCGCGGCATGCGCTGGATTCTATTGTTGTGCCTGAGCCTGAGCCTGCCCGCGCTGGCAGACCTTGACTACGCCCTCAAACCACGGCTGATCGCCGACGACACCTGGCTGCTGGAAGGCAGTACCGACAATTTTGCCAAGGACAACGGCGGCAACATCGTCAATACCGCGTTCATCGTCACCGAGGCCGGTGTGGTGGTGATCGACACCGGGCCGTCGCGGCGCTACGGCGAAGCCCTGCGCCAGGCCATCGCCAGCGTCACCGCCAAACCGGTGATCCAGGTGCTGCTGACCCACCACCACCCCGACCATGCGCTGGGCAACCAGGCCTTCAAGGACGTGCCCATCGGCGCCCTGGCCGGCACCACGCGCCTGCTGCATGAGCAGGGCAATAGCATGGCGGAAAACCTCTACCGCATGGTCGGCGACTGGATGCGCGGCACCGAAGTGCAATTGCCCACGCAAGTGCTCGAACCCGGCGTGCTCAGCGTTGGCCGCCACGACCTGCGCCTGCTCGCGCTGACCGGCCACACCGGCGCCGACCTGGCCATCCTCGACCAGAGCACCGGTGTGCTGTTTGCCGGCGACCTGGTGTTCTACCAACGTGCCCTCACCACCCCCAACAGCCCCGGGCTGGCGGCGTGGCTGGCGGACATCGACACCCTGCAGGCGTTGCCCTGGACCCTGGTCGTGCCCGGTCATGGCCCGGTGGCCAACGATGCGCAGCCGTTCGCGCAGATGCGCGACTACCTCACCTGGCTCGACCAACTGCTGCGCGACGGCGCCGCCCAGGGCACCGACATGGCCGAGATGATCCGCAGCCCCATCCCCGAGCGCTTCGCCGCGATCAACCTGAGCCGCTATGAACTGATCCGCAGCGTCAGCCACCTGTACCCGCGTTACGAGCGCGAGCAGATGCAGCGCGTCGATTTCGCCCGCTGACAGGCCCGACCCGCTACTAAGGAACTAGCAATCTCGATACTGCGGTCAATTGTGACAACCGCCCCTGCGCCCAAGAATCTGTACCAGACCGGGAAAATTTCCCGGGTATAACAAAAAACCGCAGAGGTAGCCGTCATGACCCAACCCGCACGCCGCCAACCCTTCGCCTTGAGTGTGTTGCTCGGTGCCATTCTGTTATCCGGCCAGGCCATGGCCGCCGTGACCGACCAGGACATCCTCCAGGACCCGAAAAACCCCGGGCAGATCGTCACCAACGGCCTGGGCGTGCAGGGCCAGCGCTACAGCCCGCTCGATACCCTGAACGTGGACAACGTCAAGGACCTGCGCCCGGTTTGGGCATTCTCCTTTGGCGGCGAGAAGCAGCGCGGCCAGCAGGCGCAGCCGATGATCAAGGACGGGGTGATGTACCTCACCGGTTCCTATTCGCGGGTGTTTGCGGTGGACGCGCGCACCGGCAAGAAGCTCTGGCAGTACGATGCGCGTCTGCCCGATGACATCCGCCCGTGCTGTGACGTGATCAACCGGGGCGTGGCGCTGTACGGCGACCTGGTGTTCTTCGGCACCCTCGACGCCAAGCTGGTGGCCCTGAACAAAGACACCGGCAAAGTGGTGTGGAGCAAAAAAGTCGCCGACCACAAAGAAGGCTACTCGATCAGCGCCGCGCCTCTGGTGATCAACGGCAAGCTGATTACCGGCGTGGCCGGTGGCGAATTCGGCGTGGTAGGCAAGATCGAAGCCTACGACCCGAAAAACGGTGACCTGTTGTGGACCCGTCCGACTGTCGAAGGTCATATGGGTTACGTCTACAAGGACGGTAAGGCCGTGGAAAACGGTATTTCCGGTGGCGAGGCAGGCAAGACCTGGCCTGGCGACTTGTGGAAAACCGGCGGCGCGGCGCCGTGGCTCGGCGGCTACTACGACCCGGAAACCAACCTGCTGCTGTTCGGCACCGGCAACCCGGCACCGTGGAACTCCCACCTGCGCCCTGGCGACAACCTCTACTCGTCCTCGCGTCTGGCATTGAACCCGGATGACGGCACCATCAAGTGGCACTTCCAGACCACGCCTCATGACGGCTGGGACTACGACGGTGTGAACGAGCTGGTCTCATTCAACTACACCGAAGGCGGCAAAGAGATCAAAGCGGCGGCCACCGCCGACCGTAACGGCTTCTTCTACGTGCTCGACCGCACCAACGGCAAGTTCATCCGTGGCTTCCCGTTTGTCGACAAAATCACCTGGGCCACCGGCCTGGATAAAAATGGCCGGCCGATCTACAACGACGCCAGCCGCCCCGGTGCGCCCGGCAGCGAAGCCAAGGGCACGTCGGTGTTCGTTGCGCCGGCGTTCCTCGGCGCGAAAAACTGGATGCCGATGGCCTATAACCGCGACACCGGGTTGTTCTACGTGCCGTCCAACGAATGGGGCATGGACATGTGGAACGAAGGCATCACCTACAAAAAAGGTGCGGCGTTCCTCGGTGCGGGCTTCACCATCAAGCCGCTGAACGAAGACTACATCGGCGTGCTGCGCGCCATCGACCCGGTCTCCGGTAAGGAAGTCTGGCGCCACAAGAACTACGCGCCGCTGTGGGGCGGGGTACTGACGACCAAGGGCAACCTGGTGTTCACCGGTACGCCGGAAGGCTTCCTGCAGGCCTTCAACGCCAAGACCGGCGAGAAGGTCTGGGAATTCCAGACCGGCTCCGGCGTACTCGGCTCGCCTGTGACCTGGGAAATGGACGGCGAACAGTACGTCTCGGTGCTCTCCGGCTGGGGCGGCGCGGTGCCGTTGTGGGGCGGTGAAGTGGCCAAGCGTATCAAGGACTTCAACCAGGGCGGCATGCTCTGGACCTTCAAACTGCCCAAAGACCTGGTCGGCAAACGCTGAATCTACGACCAAATGACAAGAATCCCCCTGCCAACGGCGCATTCGCCCGGCAGCGGGGCCTCTTTACTATCGGGTTATCGCCTGTTGACCGACAGGCCCGGACCCAGACAGAGGCTTCAACATGATCTACGCACAACCTGGCACCCCAGGCGCCATCGTCAGCTTCAAGCCGCGCTACGGTAACTTCATCGGCGGCGAATTCGTCGCGCCAGTCAGCGGTGAATACTTCACCAACACTTCGCCGGTGACCGGTGAAGTCATCGCCGAATTCCCGCGTTCCAACGCGGCCGACATCGACAAGGCCCTCGACGCGGCCCACGCCGCCGCCGACGCCTGGGGCAAGACTTCGGTCCAGGATCGCGCCCTGGTGCTGCTGAAAATCGCCGACCGTATCGAGCAGAACCTCGAAGTCCTGGCCGTCACCGAAAGCTGGGACAACGGCAAAGCCGTGCGCGAAACCCTCAACGCCGACGTGCCGTTGGCCGCCGACCACTTCCGTTACTTCGCCGGTTGCATCCGTGCCCAGGAAGGCGGCGCCGCCGAAATCAACGAACACACCGCCGCTTACCACTTCCATGAGCCATTGGGCGTGGTCGGGCAGATCATTCCGTGGAACTTCCCGTTGCTGATGGCCGCCTGGAAACTTGCCCCGGCCCTGGCCGCCGGTAACTGCATCGTGCTCAAGCCGGCCGAGCAGACGCCGCTGTCGATCATGGTATTTGCCGAACTGATCAATGACCTGCTGCCACCGGGCGTGCTGAACATCGTGCAGGGCTTTGGCCGTGAAGCCGGTGAGGCGCTGGCCACCAGCAAGCGCATCGCCAAGATCGCCTTTACCGGCTCCACGCCAATCGGCGCGCATATCATGCATTGCGCGGCCGAGAACATCATTCCGTCGACCGTTGAACTGGGCGGCAAGTCGCCGAACATCTTCTTCGAAGACATCATGAGTGCCGAGCCACAGTTCATCGAAAAAGCCGCCGAAGGCCTGGTACTGGCGTTCTTCAACCAGGGCGAAGTGTGTACCTGCCCATCGCGTGCGCTGGTGCAGGAGTCGATCTACGACGACTTCATGAAAGTGGTGATGAAAAAGATCGCCAAGATCAAGCGTGGCGACCCGCTGGATACCGAAACCATGGTCGGCGCCCAGGCGTCCGAGCAGCAATACGACAAGATCCTGTCCTACCTCAAAATCGCCCAGGAAGAGGGCGCCGAGCTGCTCACTGGCGGCGCGGCCGAGCGTTTGGAGGGTGACCTGTCTAGCGGTTACTACATCCAGCCGACCCTGCTCAAGGGTCATAACAAGATGCGCGTGTTCCAGGAAGAAATCTTCGGCCCGGTGGTGGGTATCACCACCTTCAAGGACGAAGCCGAAGCCCTGGCCATTGCCAACGACAGCGAATTCGGCCTGGGTGCCGGGCTGTGGACCCGCGACATCAACCGTGCGTACCGCATGGGCCGGGCGATCAAGGCTGGTCGCGTATGGACCAACTGCTACCACCTGTACCCAGCGCACGCTGCGTTTGGCGGCTACAAGAAATCGGGTGTGGGGCGTGAGAACCACAAGATGATGCTCGATCACTACCAACAGACCAAGAACCTGCTGGTGAGCTACGACATCAACCCGTTGGGCTTCTTCTAACGCCCTTATCGCAACGCGGTCCCCTGTGGGAGGGGGCTTGCCCCCGATTGCAGTGGGTCAGTCAAGATTTATGTCACTGACCCACCACTATCGGGGGCAAGTCGAATCGTCGCACCGCCCCTCCCACAGTTTTGATCGGCGTACATCCGCTACCAAGGCATGCTCCAGGCTCGTTCGAAAGTAGCATTCGCACCCCCATCCCCCCATGCATTAATGACCCTACCGGAATCTTCCGGCACAACAAGAGGACCGCCCCATGTGGACTAAACCCGCGTTTACCGACCTGCGTATCGGCTTTGAAGTGACCATGTACTTCGCCAGCCGCTGATTCACCCCCGGCCAGCCTTGCGCTGGCCGGGGTCGTTTGGGGAATGACTCTTTGGTCTGATTGCATTCGCGCGCGGATGGGTTAGTGTGGAGCGCATCTCTCAAAAATAATAAAAACAGGCTTTCCAATGAGCCCAAATCTCAGCCTCTTACGTAAATTTGTCTCGCCTGAAATCATCTTTGGTGCCGGTTGCCGGCACAACGTCGGTAATTACGCCAAGACCTTTGGTGCGCGCAAAGTGCTGGTGGTCAGCGACCCCGGTGTGATCGCGGCCGGCTGGGTCGCCGATGTGGAAGCCAGCCTGCAGGCCATCGGTATCGATTACTGCCTGTACAGCGGCGTCTCGCCCAACCCTCGTGTCGAAGAAGTCATGCTCGGCGCCGAGGTGTACCGCGACAACCATTGCGACGTGATCGTGGCCATTGGCGGCGGTAGCCCGATGGATTGCGGCAAGGCCATCGGCATTGTGGTCGCCCATGGGCGCAATATCCTCGAATTCGAAGGCGTGGACACCATTCGTGTGCCCAGCCCCCCGTTGATCCTGATCCCTACCACCGCCGGCACCTCGGCGGATGTCTCGCAGTTCGTGATCATTTCCAACCAGCAGGAGCGCATGAAGTTCTCCATCGTCAGCAAGGCGGTGGTGCCGGATGTGTCGCTGATCGACCCGGAAACCACAGCCAGCATGGACCCGTTCCTGTCCGCCTGTACCGGCATCGATGCGCTGGTGCATGCGATCGAGGCGTTCGTTTCCACCGGCCACGGCCCGCTGACCGACCCCCACGCGCTGGAAGCCATGCGCCTGATCAACGGCAACCTGGTGCAGATGATCGCCAACCCGACGGACATCGCCCTGCGCGAGAAAATCATGCTCGGCAGCATGCAGGCCGGGCTGGCGTTCTCCAATGCGATCCTCGGCGCAGTGCATGCCATGTCCCACAGCCTCGGCGGCTTCCTCGACCTGCCTCACGGCCTGTGCAACGCGGTGCTGGTGGAGCATGTGGTGGCGTTCAACTACAACTCGGCGCCGGAGCGCTTCAAGGTGATTGCCGAGACGTTCGGCATCGACTGCCGCGGCCTGACCCATCTGCAGATCCGTGGGCGGCTCGTGGAGCATCTGATCGCGCTCAAGCATGCGATCGGCTTCCACGAAACCCTCGGCCTGCACGGCGTGCGGGTCGCGGACATTCCGTTCCTGTCCCAGCACGCCATGCACGACCCGTGCATCCTCACCAACCCCCGCGAATCGAGCCAGCGTGATGTCGAGGTCGTCTATGGCGAAGCACTCTGACGACCAGCAGCGCGCCCTCGCTGGGCTGCTGGGGTTGGGCGACCAGTCGGCGCGCAAGAGCCACTACCCGGAACTCACGGCGCGCCTCCATGAGCTGGAGGCCGAGCGCAACCGCTACATTCGCCTTAACGACGAGCTGGAGTTGCGGGTGGCGGCGCGTACCGATGAATTGCTCGAAGCCAACCGCAACCTGCAACAGCAGATCGCCCAGCGTGAACAGGTCGAACAGGAACTGCGCGACGCCCGCGACGCCGCCGAGGCCGCCAACCGCAGCAAGGACAAGTACCTCGCCGCCGCCAGCCATGACCTGTTGCAGCCGCTCAACGCCGCACGGCTGCTGATCGCCACCTTGCGCGAACGGCCATTGCCCAGCGTCGAACAGGTGCTGGTGGAGCGCACGCACCAGGCCCTGGAAGGGGCCGAGGATTTGCTCACCGACTTGCTCGATATCTCGCGGTTGGACCAGGCGGCGGTCAAGCCGGACGTGGCGCTGTATCGCCTGGACGAGCTGTTTGCGCCGCTGGTCTCCGAATTCCAGTCCGTCGCCCTGGCCGCCGGACTGAATTTACGCTCACACACCGGCCATTACGCGATCCGGACCGACCTGCGCCTGGTGACGCGGATTCTGCGCAACTTCCTCAGCAACGCCTGCCGCTACACCGACGAGGGCTGCATCCTGCTCGGCGCCCGCCGCCGGGGCGATCGCCTGCGCCTGGAAGTGTGGGACACCGGGCGCGGCATCCCGGCCGACCGGCTCGATGCGATCTTTCTCGAATTCAACCAACTGGACGTCGGCCGCGCCTCGGACCGCAAGGGCGTGGGCCTGGGGCTGGCGATTGTCGAACGTATCGCCGAGATCCTCGGTTACCCGGTGGCGGTGCGCTCGTGGCCGGGACGCGGGTCGATGTTCAGCATCGAAGTGCCCATCAGCGAAGAAATGCCGTTGGCCATCAGCCTGCTGCCGGTGCAACCGACCACCGGCAACCCGCTGCCGGGGCGGCGTTTGCTGGTGCTGGATAACGAGGTCAGCATCCTCGAAAGCATGAGCGCGCTGCTCGGGCAGTGGGGCTGCGAGGTGGTCACGGCCACCGACCAGGCCGGCGCGTTGCTGGCGTTGCAGGGCAGGGCGCCGGAGTTGATCCTGGCGGACTACCACCTGGACCACGGCGTGGTGGGCAGTGAGGTGGTCAAGTACCTGCGCGAGCATTTCGCCCAGTCGATTCCCGCCGTGATCATCAGCGCCGACCGCACCGACCAGTGCCGGCGCATCCTGCGGCGGCTGGACGCACCGCTGTTGAACAAACCGGTCAAGCCCGGGAAGTTGCGGGCGGTGTTGAGCCAGTTATTGGCCTAGAGGTTTGATACTTGTCAACACCGCCTGCGGCATTTTGCGCCATGCTCCCAGCCTGATTTGACGGCCGACGGAGAACCCCATGAGCGCCCCCGCAACAACCGCTGCATCCTTCAAGTTGCCCTTGGGCCTGGTTGTCGCCGTGCTGGTCATGGTCGGGGTGCTGCTGTTGCCGCTACCCGCGGACTTGCCGGTGGCCGGCCATCGCATGCTGGCAATCCTCGCGTTTGCCGTGGTGGTGTGGATCAGCGAGGCGGTGTCTTATGAAGCCAGCGCGATCATGATCACCTCGCTCATGGCGTTCTTGCTCGGCACCGCGCCGTCGCTGCAAGACCCTACGCACCTGATCGGCTCCAGCCCGGCCATCAGCATGGCCCTGACCGGTTTCTCCAACCCGGCGCTGGCCCTGGTGGCCGGCGCGTTGTTCATCGCCGCCGCCATGACCCACACCGGCCTGGACCGGCGCATCGCCCTGGTCACCCTGACCCGGGTCGGCACCAGCACCCGTGGCATTCTGCTGGGGGCGATCGCGGTGACCATCCTCCTCAGCCTGGTGGTGCCCAGCGCCACCGCGCGCAGTGCCTGTGTGGTGCCGATCATGATGGGCGTGGTGGCGGCGTTTGGCGTCGACAAGCGCTCGAACATCGCCGCCGGCCTGATGATCGTGGTGGCCCAGGGCACCAGCATCTGGAACGTCGGCATCCAGACCGCCGCCGCGCAGAACCTGCTGACCGTCGGGTTTATGGACAAGATGCTCGGCCAGCGCGTGTCGTGGATCGACTGGCTGATCGCCGGCGCGCCGTGGGCGCTGATCATGTCGGCGGTGTTGTTGTTTCTGGTGATCAAACTGCTGCCGCCGGAAAGCGACAGCATCCCCGGCGGCAAAGAAGCCGTGGCCCAGTCGCTGGTGGACATCGGCCCAATGACCGGCCCGCAAAAACGCTTGCTCACCGTATCGCTGCTGTTGCTGTTGGCATGGGCTACCGAAGGGCGCCTGCACAATTTCGACACCACCTCGACCACTTATGCCGGGCTGGTGTTCCTGCTGTTGCCGGGGATTGGCGTGATGACCTGGAAGGATGTGCAGTCGCGGATTCCGTGGGGCACGGTGATTGTGTTCGGCGTCGGTATCAGCCTCGGTACGGCGTTGCTGACTACCCAGGCCGGGCAATGGCTGGGCTCGCAGGTGGTGGCACACACCGGGCTGGACCAGGTCGGGCCGCTGGGCGTGTTTGCGATCCTTGGGGCGTTTTTGATCTTGATCCACTTGGGGTTTGCCAGTGCGACGGCGTTGACCTCGGCGTTGTTGCCGATCCTGATTGCGGTGTTGCAGACCTTGCCGGGGGAGTTCAACCGGTTGGGGATGACCATGCTGTTGGGGTTTGTGGTGAGCTACGGGTTTATTCTGCCGATCAATGCGCCGCAGAACATGGTGTGCCTGGGGACCGGGACGTTTACGGCGCGGCAGTTTGCCAAGGTGGGGGTTTTGGTGACGTTGATTGGTTACCTGTTGATGTTGGTGTTTGCGGCGACGTACTGGAGTTGGCTTGGCTGGATCTGACATTTTGTGGGGTCTCCAATACACATGTTGTCGCCAATACAAAGGAGATCCAATGTACAAAGGAGATCCAATGTGGGAGGGGGCTTGCCCCCGATGGCGGCCTCTGGGCCGACCATTTTTTTTGGTTGAGTTGAGTACATATCCATTCCAGCGGTAACGGCTGCTATGGGTTCCGCCCTTACGGCGGGTCACTTTTGGAAAAGAGCCCCAAAAGTAACCAAAAGGGCTCTTGCCCCACCACTCGGCACCTCGCCTAGGCTCGGTGTGCCCGAACGCAGGCATTACTCCGCGGGCCGCCGTCACGGGCCATCCATGGCCCGGGACGGCTAAACCGGCATCCCTGCCGGTTTACCCGCTGCGTAATACCTGCGTTCGGCCAGCGTGGTTTTACGGGGCGCCTAAGATCAAGATCAAGAGCAGATCAAGAACAGAGCAAGAACAGAGCAAGAACAGAGCAAGATCTATCTGATCTATGGAGATCCAAATGTGGGAGGGGGCTTGCCCCCGATAGCAGTGTGTCAGCCAATACATGCATGACTGACCCACCGCTATCGGGGGCAAGCCCCCTCCCACATTTTTGACCGGGTTCGGCTTCCAGGATCAGGTCGGCTATAAGGCCGCCTCGCTTTGGCTCTGGCTTTTGATCTTAGGCGCCCCGTAAAACCACGCTGCCCGAACGCAGGCTTGAATCCGTGGGTAACCCGGCAGGACGCCGGGTTAGCCGTCCTGGGCCATGGATGGCCCATGACGGCGGCCCACGGATTCAAGCCTGCGTTCGGGCACACCGAGCCTAGGCGAGGTGCCGAGTGGTGGGGCAAGAGCCCTTTGGTTACTTTGGGGCTTTTCCAAAGTGACCCGCTGTAAGAGCGGAACCATAAGCGGCCGTGACCGCAGCAACGGATATGTACTCAACCCAACCCAACCCAACCCAACCCAACCCAACCGGCCCAGATGCCGCCATCACCGCCACCCCCCGCACTTGACCACGCCCGCTCCAGGAATCAATTGCCCCCTCAACATGGCAAGATGAACGCCGCTCAGGTTTACTACTCCCTGAGTAATGGAGTCACCGACCTTGCGTGTCGGCTCATCAAGGTCACTGAATGGACAACTACACCCCCCGCACCTGGCAACCCCACGAGCGTCCGGCCCTGCCGGGCTCGCCGTCGACGCCGCTGCACCCCACCCACAAACGCTGGCTGTATGCACTGGTCGGCGTCCTGGTCGCAATCACCGGCGGCCTCGGCAACTCGTTGGTAATCGCCAACCTGCAATACCTGCAAGGCGCCCTCGGCGCGACCACGGCGGAAATGGCCTGGCTGCCCGCCGCCTACGTCATGACCAACGTGTGCATGAACCTGCTCTTGGTGAAGTTCCGTCAGCAATTTGGCCTGCGTGCGTTTACCGAGGTGTTTCTGGTGCTGTATGCGCTGGTGACTTTCGGCCACTTGTTCGTCAACGACCTCAACTCCGCCATCGCCGTGCGCGCCGCTCACGGGATGGTCGGCGCGGCGCTCAGTTCCCTGGGGTTGTACTACATGATCCAGGCGTTCCCGGCCAAGTGGCGCTTGAAAGCCTTGGTGCTGGGCCTGGGCACCGCGCAGTTGGCGTTGCCGTTGGCGCGGCTGTTTTCCGAAGATTTGCTGCAAATCGCCGAATGGCGTGGCCTGTACCTGTTTGAGCTGGGCATGGCGCTGATCTGCCTGGGCTGCGTGTTCTTGCTCAAGTTGCCACCTGGCGACCGCTTCAAGACCTTTGAAAAACTCGACTTTCTCACCTTCGCCATCCTCGCCAGCGGGGTGGCGCTGCTCTGCGCGGTGTTGTCCCTCGGGCGGATCGACTGGTGGCTCGAAGCGCCGTGGATCGGTGTGGCGTCGGCCTGTTCGCTGGTGCTGATCATGACCGGCCTGGCGATTGAGCATAACCGCGCCAACCCGTTGCTGATGACCCGTTGGCTGGGTAGCGGCACCATGATTCGTCTGGCGCTGGCGGTGATCCTGATTCGCATGGTGCTGTCGGAGCAGTCCACCGGCGCGGTGGGCTTCATGCAGATGTTGAACATGAGCTACCAGCAAATGCACACGCTGTATGTGGTGATGTTGGCGGGCGCGGTGGCCGGGCTGGTGGTCAGTGCGTTGACGATCAACCCGGCGCACTTGCTGATGCCGCTGGTCATTTCCCTGGCACTGATGGCCACCGGGTCGGTGATGGACAGTTTCTCCAGCAACCTGACCCGCCCGCAGAATCTGTACATCAGCCAGTTCCTGCTAGGCTTTGGCGGCACGTTTTTTCTCGGGCCGACCATGGTGCTGGGCACCAAGAACGTATTGACCAACCCGCGCAACCTGGTGAGTTTTTCGGTGATGTTCGGCATTTGCCAGAACCTCGGCGGCCTGATTGGCGCGGCGTTGCTCGGGACGTTCCAGGTGGTGCGCGAGAAGTTTCATTCGAGCATGATCGTCGAGCACCTGACCCTGCTCGACCCGCGTGTCGCCGCGCGGGTGCAGAGCGGCGGTGCGGCCTATGGCGGTATCGTCGCCGACCCGGACTTGCGTAACCTCATGGGCATTCGCAGCCTCGCCACGGCGGCGACCCGTGAGGCGAATGTGATGGCTTACAACGATGTGTTCATGCTGATCGCGATCGTCGCGATCCTGACCATGCTCTGGATCTTTACCCGCAGTCTGTGGCTGTTAAGCACCACCAAAGCGGCCACTCCCGTTCAACCCAGCGGCGCTTCTTCATGACCGAACCGACCACCACAACGACCACCACCAACGCCATCGCCGCCACCCCTGAAGGCGCCACCCCACCGGGTGCCACGGTCACCGAACCGCGCTCCTTGGGGGTGCGCATTCTCTCGTCACTGGGCTTTGCCGCGATTGCCCTCGTCGGCGTGTTGATCGTGCTGTATGCCTGGCAATTGCCGCCGTTCAGCAGCGCGGTGGAAACCACCGAGAACGCCCTGGTGCGCGGCCAGGTCACGATCATTGGCCCGCAGCTCAGCGGCTATGTGTTCGAAGTGCCGGTGCAGGACTTCCAGTACGTCAAGGCCGGCGACCTGCTGGTGCGCCTGGATGACCGCATCTACAAGCAGCGCCTGGACCAGGCCCTGGCGCAACTGGCGGTGCAAAAGGCCGCGCTGGCGAATGTGGTGCAGCAACGCAACAGCGCCGAAGCCAGTATCAAACTGCGCCAGGCCGCGCTGGTGGACAGCCAGGCCCAGGCGCGCAAAAGCACCGCCGACCTGCGCCGCAATGAAGCGCTGATCAGCGACGGTTCAGTGTCCAAGCGCGAACTGGACGTGACCCGGGCCGCCAATGCCCAGACCCTCGCCGCCGTGGCGCAGGCCCAGGCCAGCCTGGAAATCGCGCGTCAGGACCTGCAGACGGTGATCGTCAATCGCGGTTCACTGGAAGCCGCCGTGGCCAGTGCCGAAGCGGCGGTGGAGCTGGCGCGGATCGACTTGTCCAACACCCGCGTCACTGCGCCGCGTGACGGCCAGTTGGGGCAGATTGGCGTGCGCCTTGGCGCTTACGTCAACTCCGGCGCGCAGTTGATGGCGCTGGTGCCGAAGCAGCTGTGGGTGATCGCCAACATGAAAGAAACCCAGATGGCCCACGTGCAGGTTGGCCAGCCGGTAACGTTCACCGTCGATGCGCTCAACCACCGCAAGTTTCGCGGCACGGTGCAGTATATTTCCCCGGCGACCGGCTCGGAGTTCAGCCTGTTGCAGGCGGATAACGCCACCGGCAACTTCGTCAAGATCGCCCAGCGTTTGCCGGTGCGGATCACCGTTGATCCCGACCAGGAGCAGAGCGAGCACTTGCGGCCGGGGTTGTCGGTTGTCGTCAGTATCGACACGGCCGGCCGCCTGAAAAACAGTCCGCCCTGACACCACTGATACAACACAAATCAAAACTGTGGGAGGGGGCTTGCTCCCGATGGCAGTGTGTCAGCCACTACATGCATGACTGATCCACCGCCATCGGGAGCAAGCCCCCTCCCACAGTTGGAATGTATTTCAGGGTGAAATTGAGTTGGACCGACTGATTGTGTTCCAGCAATTTCAACCCCGGCCGCCCCGGCAGGTGATGGGCATTCACCGGATGGCTCACCGGCTCGATGCAAAAGAACCCCAGCCCCGGCGGGCAGTACAGCAGGAAGTAATCGGCGCCCGTGGCCTGGCATTCCAGGGCATAACCCAGCTCCGGCTGTTCGATCCGGCAATGCCCGTCCCACTGGGAAAAACCGTTGTCCACCAGGTCTTCGGGGAGGTTTTTCGACGCCTGGAAGTCCCAAGCGTGCGGCACCGCCGCCAACCCCGTGGGTAGCTTGGACGCATCGCTTAGCCACACCTGCGACGCCTTGGCCTGCAACCGCGTGCCCGGCAGGCGCGGCAAGTAGGGATGCAACCCCAGGCCGTGCCACGCCGCCTGTTCGGCCAGATGGGTGACCCGCAAGGCGATGCTCAGCTCACCGTTGCGCAGTCGAAACCGCTGCTCGGCGCGATAGGCGAACGGCGTGGCGCATTCCAACGCAAGCAGCACTTCATCCGCCGACTGGCTGACCACGCGCCACGCCTGTTGCCAGGCCGACCCGTGAATCGGCAGCGGATCGGTGAGGCTGTTGGGCGTGAGTGCCAGCCAGCCCGCGGGCGTGTCGAAACCGCCGTTGGCGATGCGATTGGACCAGGGCGCGAGGGGATAGCAGGCCAGTTTGCCGGGCAGGCCGGTGTCCAGCGCCGCTTGATCGCTAGGCCGCAGCAGGGGCTGGCCGCTGGCGCGCACGTGCCAGTTGACGATGCTGCCGCCCACGGCCGGGGCGAGGGTGAGGTGGGTCAGGTGGTCTTGCAGTTCAATCAGCATCACAGCACCAGCCCTGGCAACCACAGCGACAAGGCCGGAATGTAAGTCACCGCGATCAACACCAAAAACAGCACGCCATAAAACGGCAGCAGCGCCTTCACGGTTTTCTCGATACTCACCTTGCCCACCGCCGCCCCCACGAACAGCACCGCGCCGACCGGCGGGGTGATCAGGCCGATGCCAAGGTTGACCAGCATGATCATGCCGAAGTGTACCGGGTCGACGCCGATGCCGAGTACCACTGGCAGCAGGATCGGCGTGAGGATCAGAATCAGCGGCGCCATGTCCATCACCGTGCCGAGCAACAGCAGCATGGCGTTGATGCACATCAGGATCACGTAGCGGTTGTCCGACAGGGTCAGGAACAGCGTGGTGATCTTCGCCGGGATCTGCATCAGGGTCATGATGTAGCCGAAGCTGGCCGCGAAGGCGATCAGGATCATCACGATGGAAATGGTGCGCACCGTGCGGTGCATCAGCTTGGGCAGCTCGTTCCATTGGTAGTCGCGGTAGATGAACATGGTCACGAAGAACGCCCACAGCACCGCGATCGCGGCGGACTCGGTGGCGGTGAAGATGCCGGAGAGAATGCCGCCGAGGATGATCACCATGGCCATCAGGCCCCACAGCGCGTCGGCGCAGATTTTCAGCGCTTGCTTGAGCGGGATGACTTCGCCCTTGGGGTAGTCGCGCTTCTTCGCGAAGATCAGGCACAGCACCATCAGGCACGCGCTCATCAGCAGGCCCGGGACCACGCCGGCCATGAACAGCGAGGCGATCGACACCGTGCCGCCCGCCGCCAGGGAGTAGAGCACCGAGTTGTGGCTGGGCGGGGTCAACAGCGCCTGCACCGAACCGCTGATGGTCACCGCCGTGGCGAACTCGCGGGGGTAGCCACGGCGTTCCATTTCCGGGATCAGCACCGAACCGACCGAGGCGGTGTCGGCCACCGACGAGCCGGAGATCGCGCCAAAAAATGTCGAGGCCATGATGTTCACCAGCGACAAGCCGCCGCGCACAAAACCCACCAACACCCCGGCAAATGCCACCAGCCGCCGCGACATGCCGCCCTCGGCCATGATCGCGCCGGCCAGCACGAAGAACGGAATCGCCATCAGCGAAAACTTGTTCACCCCGCCGGCGATTTGAATCATCAGGGCCTGGTACGGAATGTCGATCCACCACGCGCCGATCAACGCCGACAGGCCCAGGGCATAGGCCACCGGCATGCCGATCAGGATCAAGGCGATAAAGCTGCCCAACAGAATCAATGCGTCCATATCAGGCAGCCCCTTCGCTTTCTTCAACCAGGTCGAAGCGCACAACCCGTCGGTTGCTCTGGTCACCGAGCAGGAGTTTTTCCACCACGAAGATCAGGGTCAGCAACCCGCCGATCGGGATCGGCATGTAGGTGATGCCCACGCGCAGGGTGGGGATGGCGCTCATGAACTGGTTCCAGGTGGACAGGCACAGCTTGCTGCCCCAAATGGTCATGAACAGGCAGATGGTGCCCATGAGCAATTGCGAGAGGATGCCGACGATCTGGCGTTGGCGCGCAGGCAGGCGGTCGGTGACCATCGCCACCGACATATGCGCCCCGGCGCGGTAGCTGGCGGCGGCGCCGATAAAGGTGAAGACCAGCATCAGCAGGATGGCGGTGGGTTCCGGCCAACTGGAGCCGGTGCCGAGGATGTAGCGGGCGAAGATGCCCCAGGGGATGATCAGCGCGACCCCAAGGACCGAGAGGCCGGCGACCCAGATGCAGGTCATGTAGATACGGTCGTTGATGCGCAGCAGTCGATTCTTCATGGCGTTCACCGTGACCGGGCGCGTCAATGCCGACCGCGCCGGGCCTTATGCGAGAGGCAGGGCAGGTTATTGAACGGCGTCGATGCGCGCGATGATGTCGGCGAAAGGCGCGCCGTACTTGGCGCGAACCGCTGCGGTGGCGTCGTAGAAGGGTTTTTTGTCGACTTGGATGAACTCCACGCCGGCCGCCTTGAGTTTTTCCTCGCTGCTGGCGGATTTTTTATCCCACAGCACGCGCTCATCGGCCTGGGCGGCCTTGGCGGCGTTTTTCACCATGACCTGTTGCGCAGGGGTGAGCTTGTTCCAGGTGATTTTCGACATCACGATCGGTTCGGGCAGGATCAGGTGCTCGGTGAGGGTGTAGTACTTGGCGTTTTGATAGTGGTTGTGTTCTAGCAGGGTCGGTGGGTTGTTTTCGGCGCCATCGATCACGCCTGTCTGCAAGGCACTGAAAATTTCGCCGGTGTCCATGGCGATACCGTTGGCGCCCATCGCATTAAATGCGTCGATGAACAGGGGATTACCTTGCACGCGAATTTTCATACCCTTGAGGTCTTCGATTTTGCGTACCGGCTTTTTGCTGTAGAGGTTGCGCGTGCCGCCGTCCATCCAGGCCAGGGCGACCAGGCCGAATTCGGAGTCGGTGATCTTGGCGAGGATTTCATCGCCGATCTCGCCGTCGATGACTTTGCGCATATGCGCCTGGTCGCGGAATACGAACGGCAGGTTGAACACGTTCACGTCCGGCACCACCGGGCCGACGATACCGAGGCTGACCCGGGTCATCTGGACCGCGCCGACCTGGGCCTGTTCGACGACTTCTTTTTCCGAACCCAGGACTCCGCCGGGGAAGTACTTGAAGGTCAGTTCGCCGTTGCTTGCTTGGGTGAGGGCCTTGCCCATGTTCTCTTCGGCCACGACGGTGGGGTAGCCGGCGGGGTGGACGTCGGCGAATTTGATTTCCAGCGCGTGGGCGGCGCTGCTGAGGGTGAAGACTGCGGCGGCGAGCAAGGTGCGTTTGAAGTCCATGGGCGGTCACTCCTGTCTTGTTATTGTTGTATTCAAGGCACAGCGATGCAGCTAGAGGGTGAAGTGCGGTTCGGGCAGTCCTTGGACGCCAGGGTCGAGGGCGAACACGCCGCCGGATAGCGACTGCTCACTCTGGTCGTCACGGATCGAGGTGACGAATAAAGTGTCCAGGCGACTGCCGCCGAAGGCGCACATGCTGGGTTTTTTCACCGGCACGCTCAGGGAGCGGTCCAGGCGGCCGTCGGGGGTGAAGCGGTGGATCAGGCCGGCGTCGTTGGCGCAGATCCAGTAGCAACCGTCGACATCCACGGCGGCGCCGTCAGGGCGGCCTGGGTGTTGCTGCATGTCGACAAACACGCGGCGGTTGCTCGGCGTACCGGTTTCGGTGTCGTAGTCGAAGGCCCAGATCTGTTGCACCAGCGGGTGCGAGTCCGAGACGTACAGCGTGCGGCCATCAGGGCTGAAGGCCAGGCCGTTGAGGGTGATAAAACCCTCTAACTGCGCATGGGGCGCGGCGCCCGAAGCGTAACGGTAGAGGATGCCTGCGGCGGCATTCGCGCCCATATCCATGACCATGCTGCCGGCCCAGAAACGGCCCTGGCGATCACAGCGCCCATCGTTCAGGCGCATGCCCGCGCGCGGGTGCGCGACCTCGGCCAGCGGCGTGGTGTCGAGGCTGCCGTCGTTGTGCGCGGTGAGTTGGAAAAAGCCGCTTTGCATCCCGGCGACCCAGTTGCCTGCACCGGTGCGAGCAATGCAGGCGAGCATCTGCGGGGCTTTCCACGCGTCGATATGACCGGTGGCGGCGCTCCAGCGTTGTAGCCCTCCGTTGGGAATGTCCACCCAGTACAGGGCGTTTTCTTCGGGCACCCACACCGGGCATTCGCCCACGGCATTGCGGGCGTCGACAATCAACTCAGCAGTCATGGCAACTCATTCCCTTGGGTGAGTGTTGCGTCAGTCACCGAACGGCCCAGCGGCGCAGAAAGCACCGCCCTGGTAGACCTTGGCCGGGTCATCGGCGGCGAGCGGCGGCTGGGCCTCGACCTGGGCGCGGAACCCTTCGGAGCTGTCTTTTGGGGTAAAGCCCAGGTGCGCGGCGTAGCGGTTGTCCCACCAGGTATCGAGGTTGGCCGACATGCCGTAGACCACGGTGTGGCCGACGTTCGGCGTGTACAGCGCGCGTTCGAGCAGTTGGGTCAGGTCGTCGAAGCTCAGCCAGGTGTGCATCATCCGACGGTTCTGCGGTTCGGCAAACGACGAGCCGATGCGGATGCTCACGGTCTCGATGCCGTAGCGGTCGAAGTAGAAACTGGCCATGTCTTCGCCGTAGGACTTGGACAGCCCGTAATAGCTGTCCGGGCGACGCGGCGAGTGGGCATCGAGTTGTTCGCCCTGTGGGTAGAAACCGATGACATGGTTGGAGCTGGCGAAGATCACGCGTTTGACGCCATGGCGGCGCGCGGCTTCGTAAATATGGAATATCCCGCAGATATTGGCACCGAGGACTTCTTCGAACGAGCGCTCTACCGAAACACCGCCGAAATGCAGGATGGCGTCGACGCCTTCGACCAAGTGGTGGACCGCTTGTTTGTCGGACAGGTCGCAGGGTTGCACTTCTTCATCGGCGCCGGCGGCGGCCATGTCGGCGATATCCGACAGGCGCAGCACCTGGGCATACGGTCGCAGGCGTTCGCGCAGGACTTTGCCGAGGCCGCCGGCGGCACCGGTGAGGAGGAGGCGGTTGAAGGGCGCTGGGGTCGTGGTGGTCATCTGGATTCCAGTTTTGTTGTAGGTTGTCGTATGACTATGCCGAAGTATTGTTAGAGAGTCCCCGCTTGTCAATGTGGGAGGGGGCTTGCTCCCGATGACGGTGTATCAGGCAATGTCTCTGTGACTGACCCACAGCCTTCGGGAGCAAGCCCCCTCCCGCAATGGATGTGCACGGGTTTTAGATCTTTAAAGCAACGAAATCGGATAGCTGACGAAGATCCGGTTCTCATCAAATTCGTTATTGCTAAAGTCCCGTCGCATGGTCGAGTTGCGCCAGCGCACGTTGAGGTTCTTCAGTACACCGCTTTGCACCGTGTAGGCCAGCTCCGATTCACGTCCCCATTCCTTGCCGTCGGTGATCGCGCCGGTGTGGACGTTACTGCCGCTGATGTAGCGGTTCATCAGGGTCAGCCCCGGAACGCCGAGCACCACGAAGTTGAAGTCATGGCGCAGTTGCCAGGATTTTTCCTTGGCGTTGTCGTAGCTGGCGTTGTAGCTGTCGTTGGCCAGGGTGCCGCCGCTGGTGCCGTTGACTCGCATCCATGCGCTGTCACCGCTGAGTTTTTGCAGGCCGACGTAGAAGGTGTTGCCGCCGTACTTGGCCGAGAGCAGGGCGAAGGCGGTTTTGTTGTCCAGGTCGCCGGCCAGGGCACTGCCGTCTTCCTTGCCGTTGAAGAAACCGAGGTTGGCGCCCAGGGTCCAGTCGCCCAGCGGCTGGCTGTGGGTCAGGTTGAGGTACTGCTGCTGGTAGATATCGCTCAGTTCGGCGTACCACAGGCCGACCTGGGTGCGCTTGTCGTTGAAGGTGTATTCGCCGCCGCCGAAGTTGAAGCGGTCTGAGGTGAAGGCGGCTTTGCCGTTCATGAACATGTCTTCCATGCTCGCGTCGTTGCGCGGGCTGTTACCGCGAAACTGGCCGCCGTAGAGGGTCAGGCCGGCGATTTCATTGGAGGTGACTTGGCCGCCCTGGAAGGTCTGCGGCAGGGAGCGGCCATCGTCGGAGCGCAGGATCGGCAGCACGGGCATCCATTCGCCGACTTTCAATTCGGTGTTCGACAGCTTGGTTTTCAGCGCCACGCCCAGGCGCCCGAAGTTATCGGCGGGGCGCCCGTCGTTGTGAACCGGCAGCAACTGGGTGCCGGCGGTACCTTTGCCGCCGTCGAGCTTTTGCGAATACAGGCCCAGCACGTCAATCCCGAACCCCACGGTGCCCCGGGTGTAGCCGGATTTGGCGTCAAGGATGAAACTCTGCGTCCACTCTTCGGCCTTGGCCTGGGGGTTGGACGGGTTGGTGAAATTGCGGTTGAAGTAGGCGTTGCGCAAATTGAGCGTGGCCTTGGCGTCGTCGACAAACCCTTCGGCCTGGGCGGTGAGAGGCAGGGTGAAAGCCAGGCTGCTGAGACCGATAAGGCCGAGACGCGAGGAGGAATTGCGGGCGAATTGACGCACAGTGACGCTCCATTTTGTTTGTTGTTTTTATTATTTGTCATACGTCGTCGTACAACATTGGGGCGATACTTGCGGGGTTTTTGTGGCTTGTCAATCAGAAGTTATACGATAACCAGGCTTGACTGATCAAAAGTGGCCGCAGTCCAGGGAGGGCGCTGGATCGTGCCGACGATGGATTCAGCCAGCCACGACCATCGGCGGCAGGGTGCCGAGGAGGGAGACGGCGGCTACCGCTGAAACACCTAGTAACCATTCAGCCATCACACTGGCCTTCAAGGTCTCCAGTCGCTGTTCGCAGCGATCGATACGCAAGCGGTTCAGCAGCGCCAGGGCCAACATGCCCAGCACCAGCATTGCCTTGATCAGCAGAATCAGGGCGAAACCGTTGAACAGCGGGGTGGGCCACAGTTGTCCGGTCAGTACGCGAACATTGATCAACCCGGTGACCAGCAAGCCGGCGACCAGGCCATAACCCACGCCGCTGAAGCGCCGCAAAATCGGCTCCAGCCCCTGGCGTTGCGGTTGGCGCAGGATCAACACCAGCAACAGCAAACCGCCAAGCCAGGCGCCCACGCACGCCAGGTGTACGACCTGGTTGAGGATCAGCAACTGCCCGCTGAGCCCGTTGAGCATGGCGCCGTGACCGACCGGTGCGAGGGTCGCCAGCAGCAGGCTGAGCAAGGGCAGGCGCAACGCCGGCCAGGGTTTGATCAAGGCGATCAGCAGCAACAGGTTGAGCAGCAGATGCCAGAGCCACACTTGGCCAAAAAAGGTTTTGCCCAGCACCAATTGCACCGTGGCCGGTTGCAGTGCGGCGTCCCAGCTGCCGGCCATGCTGGCGGTAATCAGCAGCAACCAGGCCACGCCGGAGCCGAGCCCCAGCCAGGCCAGGCCACGGCTGATACGCAGCAATTGCCGGTCCAGCGCCGGCTGCGGTTCATTGGCCATCAGCCAGGGCCTGAACACACAGGCCCCGAACATCAACAAGACGACGATGAAATGCAGGAAGCGGCACAGCACCAGCAGCGTCGCCATAGGTTATTGGCCGACCTTGAAGCTGTATTCACCGTTGCTCTTGTGGGTGTCGACCGAGACGGCGTTCCACACCACTTTGTAGGTGCCAGCCGCGAGTGGAGCGGCGGGCGTCACCACCAGGGTTTTCTTGTCGGCATCCGGGGTTGTCAGGCCCTTGATCGCGATTTCGGTGCCGTCCTTGCTCAGGGATACCTTGGAAAAAGTCGCCTCCACGCCTTCGCTGAAGCTCAGGCGCACCTCTTTCGGTGCGGTGACGCTGCTGTCTGCCGCAGGCGTCGCGCTCTTGAGGTGCGCATGGGCAAACGCGGCCGAGGCGCCCAGCAGGGAGGCCAGCAGGGCGACGGTGGTCAGGGTTTTCTTGATCAACATTAGGCAACACCAATCAATGGGTAGGGGCGCCAGTGTACGAAGTTTCGGCTCCGCCTGTCGCCCCGATCTAGAGCGGGTGGTAGTCTTTCCGTTATGTCTTTGTCAGGGAGCCCTTATGGGCAATCACAAGATCGGAATCCGTCGAGTCAACGTCGAAAAAATCCTGCTGGCCGCGGAGAAGATCTTCGCCGAGAAGGGGTATGGCAGCACCGCCATGGCCGATATTGCCGCAGAAGTGCAACTGCCGCGCTCCAACCTGCATTACTACTTCACCACCAAGAGCGAGCTGTACAGCGCGGTGCTGTTTGACCTGTTGGAAGTGTGGAAGCAGGACGCCTTGAGCTTCGAAACCTTCGATGACCCGCGGGTGGTGCTCAGCAGCTACATCCGCGCCAAGATGCAACGCTCACGCACGCGGCCGTATGGGTCGAAGGTCTGGGCCAACGAAATCATGCACGGCGCGCCGACGCTCGGTGAGGCGTTGGATGAAAGCCTGTACGACTGGGCCAAGATGAAGGAAGCGAAGATTCGCCAATGGGTGGAAGACAAACGCATCCTGCCGGTGGAGCCGGCGAGCCTGCTGTATATGATCTGGGCCTCGACCCAGCACTACGCCGACTTTGATCATCAGGTGAAGATTCTGAACGATCACCAGCCGTTGTCGGATATGCAGTTCGAGAGGGCGATTCAGACGGTGACCAGTGTGATTTTGCGCGGGATTGGGTTGGAGCCTTGAGGCTTGAGTTTTGTGGTGAGGTTGGGGGCCTCATCGGGGGCAAGCCCCCTCCCACATTGACTGCATTTTGTCTGAACGAATGCGGTCAACTGTTTGAGGCTTGAGTTTTGTGGTGAGGCTGGGGGCCTCATCGGGGGCACGCCCCCTCCCACATTGACTGCATTTTGTCTGAAGGAATGCGGTCAACTGTTTGAGGCTTGAGTTTTGTGGTGAGGCTGGGGGCCTCATCGGGGGCAAGCCCCCTCCCACATTGACTGCATTTTGTCTGAAGGAATGCGGTCAACTGTTTGAGGCTTTAGTTTTTTGGTGAGGTTGGGGGCCTCATCGGGGGCAAGCCCCCTCCCACAGTGGATCGCATTCTTTCAGACATAATGCGCTCAATGTGGGAGGGGGCTTGCCCCCGATAGCGGTCTACAGGACTACACCGCTTCCCGGTACGGATTACGCGGGTCCTGGGTCCAGTTCAAGAACGGCTTGCCGGTGTCCACCGTCACCATCTCGATGCAATCGGCCACCGGGCAGGTGATTTGGCACAGGTTGCAGCCCACGCACTCATCATCGATCACCTCGTACTTATGCGTGCCGTCCGCCTGTTTCAAGCTGGCGATGGCCTGGTGCGACGTATCCTCACAGGCAATATGGCAACGCCCGCAGCCGATGCAGGCGGCCTGATCGATCTTGGCGATCACCTGGTAGTTGATATCCAGGTACTTCCAGTCCGTGGTATTGCCCACTGCGCGCCCGGAGAAATCCTGCAGGCTGGTGTAACCCTGACTGTCCATCCAGCGCGACAGGCCGTCCTTCATTTCTTCGACGATGCGAAAGCCATGCAGCATCGCCGCCGTACACACCTGCACGGCGCCGCAGCCGAGGGCGACGAATTCCGCCGCATCGCGCCAGTTGCCGATGCCGCCGATCCCGCAGATCGGCAGGCCGTGGGTCTGCGGGTCGCGGGCGATTTCGGCGACCATGTTCAGTGCGATCGGCTTCACCGCTGAACCGCAGTAACCGCCGTGGGTGCTCTGGGTGCCGACCGTCGGCAGGGCGACCATGCGCTCCAGATCCACACGGGTGATGGAGTTGATGGTGTTGATCAGCGACACCGCATCCGCCCCACCGCGATACGCCGCACGCGCCGCCACGCGAATGTCGGTGATGTTCGGCGTGAGCTTGACGATCACCGGCAGCGAGCAGTACGTCTTGCACCAGCGCGTCACCTGTTCCACATACTCTGGCACCTGGCCCACCGCCGCGCCCATGCCGCGTTCCGGCATGCCATGGGGGCAGCCGAAGTTCAGCTCGATGCCGTCGCACCCGGTGGCTTCCACCAGGGGCAGGATGTTTTTCCAGGACTCTTCGACGCACGGCACCATCAGCGACACGATCAACGCGCGGTCCGGCCAGTCCTTTTTGACCTGGGTGATTTCGCGCAGGTTGATCTCCAGGGAGCGGTCGGTGATCAGTTCGATATTGTTGATGCCCAGCACTTCGCGGTTAGCGCCATAGTGCGCCGAGTAACGCGACGACACGTTGACCGCCGCCGGGTCTTCCCCGAGGGTTTTCCAGACCACGCCACCCCAGCCCGCTTCAAACGCGCGGACCACGTTGTAGGCCTTGTCGGTGGGCGGCGCGGAGGCCAGCCAGAACGGGTTGGGGGCTTTGATACCAGCGAAGACAATCGAGAGATCGGCCATTACGCAGCCTCCACGTTGAGCATGAGTTGGGCGTGCATGGCTTCTGCCGCCAGCTTGCCGTGTTGCACCGCCTGGACGGTGAGGTCCTGGCCGAGGCTGACGCAATCGCCGCCGGCATACACGCCGGGGATGCTGGTGCGCAGGTGCTCGTCGACGAAGATGCGCGCGCCGACCCGCTGCAGTTGCTGCGCCAGCGGGTCGTGCAGCGCGGCGTTGTCGAAGCCTTGGCCGATGGCCTTGAAGATCGCGTCGGCGGCCAGTTCGAAGGTCTCACCGGTGGACTGCAGGCGCCCGTTGTCCATGTGTGTGCGGGCGAAACGCATGCCGCGCACGTGGCCTTGCTCGTCCAGCAGCACTTCTGCGGGCTGGGCCCAGGTCAGCAGGCGTACCTGATTGGCCTTGGCGATGTCCTGCTCATGGCCCGTGGCGCCCATGTCTGCCAGGCCCCGGCGGTACACCAGGTTCACGTCGCGGGCGCCGAGGCGGGCCATTTGCACGGCCATGTCGATGGCGGTATTGCCGGCGCCGAGCACGATGCAGCGGTCGGCCAGCGGCAGTTGGCTCAGGTCGTCGGCCTGGCGCAGTTCGCGGATGTAATCGGTGGCGGCGAGCAGGCCGGGGGCGTCCTCATGGGGCAGGCCGAGTTGCTTGCTGGCGGCCAGGCCGAGGCCGAGGAATACCGCATCGAAGTGCTGGTGCAGTTCGCTCAAGGTCAGGTTGTCGCCCAGGCGCTGGCCGTGGCGGATTTCGATACCGCCGATCTGCAGGAGGAAATCCAGCTCCTGCTGTGCGAAATCATCTACCAGCTTGTACTTGGCGATCCCGTATTCATTCAGGCCACCGGCTTTTTCCCGGGCTTCGAAGATCACCACATCGTGGCCGTGCAAGGCGGCGCGATGGGCGCAGGCCAGGCCGGCCGGCCCGGCGCCTACCACCGCGATGCGCTTGCCGGTGGTGGCGGCGCGCTGGAACGGGTGTTCGCTGAAGTGCGCGTTGTCGATGGCGTAGCGTTGCAACAGGCCGATCAGCACCGGGGCGCATTCTTCGGCGTTGTTACGCACGCAGGCTTGCTGGCACAGGATCTCGGTGGGGCAGACCCGGGCGCAGCTGCCGCCGAGGATGTTGGCCGAGAGAATCTTCTGCGCGGCGCCTTGCACGTTATCGGTGTGGAGGTTGCGGATGAACGACGGGATGTCGATCTCGCTGGGGCACGCGTTCACGCACGGCGCGTCGTAGCAATACAGGCAGCGCGAGGCTTCCAATTGCGCCTGGCGGGCGTTGAGAGGCGGCGCCAGGTCGGTGAAATGGCTGGCGAGGGTGGCGCCGTCTTCATGGGGATGGGGGAGGTGGGTCAGGGTCTGGATCACGGTGTGGGCCTCACGGTTTTTTTGGATTGCCTCTGGCGGGCATTTTTGTTGCCTGGGCTGGCCTCATCGGGGGCAAGCCCCCTCCCACAGTGATCGCATTGTGTCTGAAAGCATGCGGTCAATTGTGGGAGGGGGCTTGCCCCCGATAGCGCTCTCAGCGGTTCACAGCAACCGGCTTGGAGCGCTCAGCCCGCTTGCTCAACTGCTCGAACACCGCCGGGTACGCCGGCCGTTCCACATACCGCCCGGCACCGCGTTCGGCGCGCAGGTCGCCATCGGCCCAGACCAGCTTGCCCTGGCTGATGGTATGGCTCGGCACGCCGCGCACGGTCTTGCCTTCGAAGATGTTGAAGTCGACGTTCTGGTGGTGGGTCTTGGCGGAAATCGTGCGCGTGCCCTCGGGGTCCCACAGCACCAGGTCGGCGTCGGCACCGACGCGGACCGCGCCTTTGCGTGGGTAGAGGTTGAAGATTTTCGCGGTGTTGGTGGAGGTCAGCGCGACGAATTGCTGCATCGACAGGCGCCCGGTGTTGACCCCTTCGTCCCACAACAACGCCATGCGGTCTTCGATACCGGCGGTGCCGTTGGGGATCTTGCTGAAGTCGTCACGGCCGGCGGCTTTTTGCTCAGCGCAGAAGCAGCAGTGGTCGGTGGCGGTGGTGTGCAGGTTGCCCGATTGCAGGCCGCGCCACAGCGCTTCCTGATGCCCGCGCGGGCGGAACGGCGGGCTCATCACGTAGCCGGCGGCGGTCTGCCAGTCGGGGTGACGGTAGACGCTGTCGTCCAGCAGCAGGTGGCCGGCGAGTACTTCGCCGTACACCGCCTGGCCTTTGCCGCGGGCGTAGGTGATTTCATCCAGCGCTTCCTGGGTGGACACATGCACCAGGTACAACGGCGTGCCGATGGTTTCGGCGATACGAATCGCGCGGCTCGCCGCTTCACCCTCGACCTGGGACGGACGCGACAGCGGGTGCGCTTCCGGCCCGGTGATGCCCTGGGCCATCAGCTTGCGTTGCAGGTGATACACCAGCTCGCCGTTTTCTGCGTGCACGGTGGGCACCGCGCCCAGCTCCAGGCAGCGCTCGAAGCTGGCCACCAAGGTATCGTCGGCCGCCATGATCGCGTTCTTGTAGGCCATGAAATGCTTGAAGCTGTTGATGCCGTGGTGGCTGACCAGCTCGGCCATCTCCTCGCGCACCTGCTCGCTCCACCAGGTGATCGCCACGTGAAAGCCATAGTCGGCCGCCGACTTTTCCGCCCAGCCGCGCCATTGGTGAAAGGCTTCGAGCAAGGATTGCTGCGGGTTGGGAATCACAAAGTCGATGATCGAGGTGGTGCCGCCCGCCAGACCCGCTGCTGTGCCGCTGAAAAAATCCTCACTGGCCACGGTGCCCATGAAGGGCAGTTGCATATGGGTGTGCGGGTCGATGCCGCCGGGCATCAAGTATTGGCCGCTGCCATCGAGGACTTCGGTGCCAGCGGGAATGTCCAGGTCCGTGCCAATCGCGCGAATTAGACCGTCTGCGCATAAAACATCGGCGCGGTAACTTTCATCGTGGGTAATGATGGTGGCGCCACGGATCAACAGCGACATGTCGAGTTCCTCACAAGGCTTGACCGGCTTGTGCCAGTTCTAAGTGTTGTAGTTCTTTCCAGCGCAGGTTTGTAAAACCTGTCATGGGTGACAGGAATAGAAACTAGCCGGTGTTTTTAGAATGAGCAAGAAGATTTTTCCTACGTCTATTTGTTTTTTAACTAGTTGAATTTAAACAATAAAAAATAAAAATCACCAAAATGTAGCGAGCGCTCACCATTTTGACGCACTTGACAGGTTTACAGTATGAGTAACATTTCTTATTGCAAATCAGGCGCTTGAGACTTGCCACTTGACGGCGGCGGCAAATAAAAATAATTGTGTTGCACCAGATTGAGTCCTGAATGTTCGGCCAACTTTCGCGTTATCCAGCCTGTGTCACGCGGCAAGTACCGCAGGATTAATCGGTGTTTGAAATAAAGCTGATAAACATCAGCGAGTTATATACGCGGTGCGGGGTCGGGTTGGGTTGTCGGCACGGTTATTGAGTGCAGTGGCGGCTGGCCGGACCCGTGATGTCATGTTGTTTACGAGGTACTCCGGCCACCTGCACCG
The DNA here is from genome assembly GCF_029320995.1 of Pseudomonas sp. D3. Classification (NCBI taxonomy): domain Bacteria; kingdom Pseudomonadati; phylum Pseudomonadota; class Gammaproteobacteria; order Pseudomonadales; family Pseudomonadaceae; genus Pseudomonas; species Pseudomonas sp. D3. The sequence continues at coordinate 4,284,360 of NZ_CP119772.1, read as the reverse complement.
ACCTTGCAGGTGAGCAACAATAATTCGAAAAAAACCGTGGAGCGGCCATGCAACAGAACAGATCGCAAGTCATTGAACGCAACGGCCTGTACGAACTCGACGCCGGCCCCGACGTCCTCGACAGCCCTCGCTACAACCACGACATGGCACCGACCAAGGTGCATGAACGCACCTGGAACAAGTGGCACATCACCGCGCTGTGGGTCGGCATGTCGATCTGCGTGCCCACCTACACGTTGGGCGGGGTGCTCACCGCGTACTTTGGTTTGTCGGTGGGCGAGGCGCTGATGGCGATCCTCCTGGCCAATATCGTGGTGTTGATCCCGCTGACCCTCAACGCCTTCCCCGGCACCAAATACGGCATCCCGTTCCCGGTGTTGCTGCGTTCTTCATTCGGCATTCTCGGCTCCAACGTGCCGTGTCTGATCCGGGCGCTGGTGGCGTGTGGCTGGTTTGGTATCCAGACGATGTTCGGCGGGTTGGCGATTCACCTGTTTTTGGGCTCGATTTTCGAGGGTTGGAAGGCCTTGGGCGGCACCGGTGAAGTGATCGGCTTCATGATCTTCTGGACCCTGAACCTCTGGGTGGTGCTGCGGGGCGCCGAGTCGATCAAGCGCCTGGAAACCTTGTCGGCACCGCTGCTGGTGGCGGTGGGCATTGGCCTGCTGGTGTGGGCGATGCCGAACGTGTCCCTCAGCGAGTTGATGGCGATCCCGCCCAAACGCCCCGAAGGTGCGAGCCTGACCGGTTACTTCATGGCCGGCCTGACCGCGATGGTGGGCTTCTGGGCTACCTTGTCGCTGAACATTCCCGACTTCAGCCGCTACGCCAAGAGCCAGAAGGACCAGATCCTCGGGCAGATTTTCGGCCTGCCGTTGACCATGTTCCTGTTCGCCGCCCTCGGCGTGATCATGACTGCGGCGTCGGTGAAACTGGTGGGCGTCAGCGTGTCCGACCCGGTCACGCTGATCGGGCATATCCAAAGCCCGGTGTGGGTCGCCGTGGCCATGGCGTTGATCATCGTCGCCACCTTGTCGACCAATACTGCGGCGAACATCGTGTCGCCCACCAACGACTTCCAGAACATCGCGCCCAAGCTGATCAACCGCACCACGGCGGTGATTCTCACCGGGTTGGTGGGGTTGGTGTTGATGGGGCACGAGTTGCTGAAAAAACTCGGGCTGATCGTTTCCGACGTGAGCCTGGAAACCGTGTATTCCAACTGGTTGCTCGGCTATTCAAGCCTGCTGGGACCGATCGCCGGGATCATGGTGGTGGACTATTTCATCACGCGCAAACAGCAATTGGACCTGGCCGGTTTGTACCGTGACGACGTGTACCCGGCGTGGAACTGGAAAGGCTTTCTTGCGTTTGGCGTGCCGGTGGTGCTGACGCTGTTGTCGTTGGGCAGCGATGCGTTCAGCTGGTTCTACAGCTATGGCTGGTTTACCGGTTCGGCGTTGGGCGGCGTGTTGTATTACGGCCTGAATGCCGGGCGCGGGGTCAGCCCGGTCGCCGTTAAATCTTCGTTGTAAACCCGCTCAAGGTGGGAGCTGGCTCCCACCATTGACCGAGTCAATCCATAAGAAATGTAGCCTGAGGAGATCCCCATGAACGCTGCCCTGGACGTTCTGCAATCGACCCATCAGCACATCAACCGCGACCGTTTGTGGCAGTCGCTGATGGACCTGGCCAAACTCGGCGCCACCCCCAAGGGCGGCGTGTGCCGCCTGGCCCTCACCGACCTCGACCGCCAGGCCCGCGACCTGTTCGTGCAATGGTGCGAAGAGGCCGGGTGCAGCGTGACCGTCGACGGTATTGGCAACATCTTCGCCCGCCGGCCGGGGCGCAATCCCGACCTGCCACCGGTGATGACCGGCAGCCATATCGACACCCAGCCCACCGGTGGCAAGTTCGATGGGTGCTTCGGCGTGCTGGCCGGTGTGGAAGTGCTGCGCACCCTCAACGACCTCAAGCTGCAAACCGAGGCGCCGCTGGAAGTGGTGGTGTGGACCAACGAAGAGGGCTCGCGCTTCCCGCCGTGCATGATGGGCTCGGGGGTGTTTGCCGAGAAATTCAGCCTGGCCGATACCCTCGCCAAGGTCGATGCGGCTGGCGTCAGCGTAGGCGATGCGCTGAATGCGATTGGCTACGCGGGGACGCGGGGGGAGAGTGGGCATAAAGTCGGCGCTTACTTCGAAGCGCATATCGAGCAGGGGCCGATTCTGGAGGACCAGAAAAAAACCATCGGCGTGGTGCTCGGTGCCCTCGGGCAAAAGTGGTTCGACCTGACACTGCGCGGCGTGGAAGCCCACGCGGGGCCGACGCCGATGCACCTGCGCAAGGACGCCCTGGTCGGCGCGGCGGTGGTGGTCGCGGCGGTGAATGCGGCGGCGTTGGGGCATCAGCCGCATGCGTGTGGCACTGTCGGTTGCTTGCAGGCTTATCCGGGCTCACGCAATGTCATCCCGGGTGAAGTGCGCATGACCCTGGACTTCCGTCACCTGGAACCGGCGCGATTGGATTCGATGATTGCCCAGGTGCGCCAGGTGATCGACGAGACCTGCGCCAAGCATGGGTTGAGTTTTGAAATGGAACCCACCGCCGACTTCCCGCCGCTGTATTTCGACAAGGGCTGTGTGGACGCCGTGCGCGATGCCGCGAATGGGTTGGGGTTGTCGAACATGGACATCGTCAGCGGGGCAGGGCACGACGCGATTTTCGTCGCCGAACTCGGCCCGGCGGGGATGATCTTCGTGCCATGCGAAGGTGGCATCAGCCACAACGAAATCGAAAACGCCGCACCGGATGACCTGGCGGCGGGGTGTGCGGTGTTGTTGCGGGCGATGGTGGCCGCCTCGGCAGCCATCGCCAGCGGTAAGTTGGCTGCCTGAAATGCGAAAAAAACTGTGGGAGGGGGCTTGCTCCCGATGGCGGTGGGTCAGTTACAGATAAGCTGGCTGAACCACTGCTATCGGGGGCAAGCCCCCTCCCACATGGGTTTTGCGGTGTTCATACATTGTGTGTCTGGCGCAGGATCAGTGTGGGAGCAAGCCCCTCCCACAGTTGAACTGTGTCTATACCCAAATGGCATCCCACAACGGGTAGTCGCCAATCCGGCTAACCAATCCCGCTCGCAATGGATTGGCCACCACATACCGGGCCATTTTCACCAGGTCGTCTTCCTGGCGCAGCGCCCGGTCATGGAAACTTTCCTGCCAAAGCCGCCCCTTGCGTCCGCTTGCGCCATTAACGGTCCTGGTGCTTTTGGACTTCACCTGGCACATCAAGTCCGCCAGCGAGCCTTTTTTCAGTTCGAGCAGCCAATGGAAATGGTCCGGCATGATCACCCATGCCAGGGAGTTAGCCAGCCCTTGGTACTGAGCTAATCGAAACTGCCAGACCACCAAGCGACCGAGATGGAAATTCTTGAATATCGGGATGCGTTCGTGGGTGTTGGTGGTGATGAGGTAGATACGGTTCGGTTCGCTGAATCGACCGATGCGCAGGCGGTGTGAAGCGGGTAAGTCAGGCATTCCTTGGCCTCTTTCTGGGTGTGTTTTGAGAGGCTAGATAGAGGGGCTTGGGATTGATGGACATGCTTTTGGCAGGATGTGTCTGAAAGGGCGCAATCGGGAGCAAGCCCCCTCCCACATGGGTTCTGCGGTGTTCATACATGGTGTGTCTGGTGCAGGGTCAGTGTGGGGGTGGGCTTGAACCCTCCCACATGGGTTCTGCGGTGTTCATACATGGTGTGTCTGGTGCAGGGTCAGTGTGGGGGTGGGCTTGAACCCTCCCACATGGGTTCTGCGGTGTTCATACATGGTGTGTCTGGCGCAGGATCAGTGTGGGGGTGGGCTTGAACCCTCCCACATGGGTTCTGCGGTGTTCATACATGGTGTGTCTGGCGCAGGATCAGTGTGTGGGTGGGCTTGAACCCTCCCACATGGGTTCTGCGGTGTTCATACATGGTGTGTCTGGCGCAGGATCAGTGTGTGGGTGGGCTTGAACCCTCCCACATGGGTTCTGCGGTGTTCATACATGGTGTGTCTGGTGCAGGGTCAGTGTGGGGGTGGGCTTGAACCCTCCCACATGGGTTCTGCGGTGTTCATACATGGTGTGTCTGGCGCAGGATCAGTGTGTGGGTGGGCTTGAACCCTCCCACATGGGTTCTGCGGTGTTCATACATGGTGTGTCTGGTGCAGGGTCAGTGTGGGAGGGGGCTTGCTCCCGATGAGGCCGGAACTGACGCCACCGCTATTGCGGCCGAACCTGCGCGCCTTCCCGCATCCGGCAAATTCCCAGCGCCATACCGCGCTGCGGCCCATCGACATTCGAAGGCTAGATGTGCGGCGATGGAGTTGATCGATTCCAGATCCTGGGTGGCATTGACCAGCAGCGTTTCGGTGTCAAGGTCGGGCCGGAGGCCTGAATATGCGATGGATCAGTCGGTGATGTTTGGCTGATCTACCGCCATCACAGGCAAACCAGCCCCCACCTTCGAGCCGGTTTGCACAAACAAGTCTCAGGCGCCAGGTTGCCAGCCGCCGCCAAGCGCGGTGACCAGCCCTACACTCGCCTGCAACTGCCGCGTCTGCACCGTCTGCAAGGTCATTTGCGCCTGCAACGTCGCGGTCTGCGCGGTCACCACATCCAGATAACTCACCGCGCCGGCCTGGTAGCTGTTCATCGCCAACGCTTGCGTATGCAGCGCCGCATCCGCCGCCGCTTGTTCATCCTGCGCCTCCTGCTGCAAATCCCTTAACTGCGCCAGGTTGTCTTCCACCTCGCGCACGGCCTTCAATACCTGGCTGCGGTACTGCGCCGAGGCTTGTTCAAACTCGGCTTTGGCCTGGCGTTCGTTGGCGCTCAAGCGACCCCCATCGAAGATCGGCAAATCCATCAGCGGCCCCAGCGCCCAATACCGATTGCCTGCCGAGAGTAAATTCCCCACGCCTTGGGTCTGCCCGCCAATCAATCCGGTCAGGCTGAAATCCGGGTACCACGCGGCCTTGGCCACGCCGATATTCGCGTTGGCCGCAAACACCCGGCGCTCCGCCGCCGCAATATCCGGACGACGTTGCAGCAGGTGGCTCGGCAGTTGCGACGGAATCCCCGGCAGGGCGATCAGTTGTTGGCTCGCCGGCAGCGTGAAGTCGCTGGCCGCCACGCCGACCAGTTCACCGATGGCATGTTCGGTGAGGTTGCGTTGCCCGCGCACTTCATCCAGTTGCGCCTTGGCTTGGGCGAGTTGGTTTTGCGCGCGGGTCAGGTCCAGTTCCGACGCTATCTGGCCCTCGTATCGACTGCGGGTCAGTTGCAGGGCCTGGCTGAAATCCTCCAGCGAGTTATTGAGAATCCGACTTTGCGCATCCAGCCCATTGAGCTGCACATACAAGGTCGCCAACTGATGCTGCAAGCTCAAACGCGCCACCGCCAAATCGTCGCCCGACGCCTGCGCCTGCGCATCACCCGCCGCCACTTGGTTGCGGATTTTGCCCCACAGGTCCAAGTCGTAGCTCAACGAAAACCCCGCAGTGTTGCTGTTGTACACCGACGGCTGCGTGGTGCCGCGCAGCGGTCGCGAGTCCGATTGGCGCTGACGCAGCGGTTGTGCGCTGGCAGTGATTTGCGGGAACAGCCCGGCATGCAGTTGGCTGGCATACGCCTGGGACGCATCGAAGTGCGCCAGCGCTGCCGCCAGGTCCGGGTTGGCCTTGAGCAGTTGCTGTTGCAACTGATCCAGGCGCGGCTCGTGGTAGAGCGCCCACCACTGCGGTGCCAGTTGGTCGGACGGCTGCGCGCTGTGCCAAGGGCCGTCGCTGGTCTGTTCGCGGTAGTTGGCCGGCAGTTTGATCGCCGGCACGTTGTAGGTCGGCGTCAGCGAGCAACCTTGTAAAGCCAGCAGCATCACGGCAACGAGCGGTTTAAGCCTTGGGCGCATGGGCACCTCCGGCGGCGTCGGCCAGTTGCACGGGGTCGCCTTCGCGCAGGGCGTCGGGCGGGTTGTCGACCACGCGGTCGGCGGGTTTCAGGCCCTGGTCGATCACCAGGCGTTCGCCCAGATCCAGGCCGATATGGATGGCCTGCAGGTGCACGTGGTTTTGCGCATCCAGCACCGCGACCTGGGTGCCTTGGGCGCGGAAGATCAACGCGCTGGCCGGGATGCTCACGCCATGGGTGTCCGCCGGGATCGGCAGGGTGGCTTCGGCGTAATCGCCGGGCAGCAATTGGCCGTTGGGGTTGTCGGCGACAAACTGCGCGAGCAGGGTGCCGGAGCGGCGGTCGATGGCGGTGGAGTCGCCGATCAGGTGCGCCTTGAAGTGCTCGCCGGGGTGCTCGGGAACGGTCAGCTCGGCTTCAAGCCCTTTGTGGATGACGGCCGCATAGTTCTGCGGCACCGGCACGTAGAGGCGCAGTTGGTGGGTGTCGGCGATGCTGAACAGCTCCGGGTCGCTGTCGGTGTCGGCCTTGATCAACTGGCCGATGTCGGTGTTGCGCGCGGTGATGGTGCCGGCGAACGGTGCGCGCAGGGTCTTATAGCTTTCCAGCGCGGATAACCGTGCATAGTCAGCGGCGGCCGCTTCGGCGTTGGCTTTGGCCGCTGCGGCGTTGGAGGTTTTTTCATCGGCCTCCTGGCGCGACACCGAATGGCTGGCCAGCAGGTTTTGCCAACGCGTCGCGGTGGTGGCGGCCAGCCGCGCATTGGCCTGTTGCTGCAACAGCCGCGCATGGGTTTGCGCCAGTTGTTGATCGAGATCGGGGCTGTCGATTTCGGCGAGGATTTGCCCCGCTTTGACCTGGCTGCCGATGTCGACTTTCCAGTCCTTCAAGTAGCCGCTGACCCGCGCATGGATCGGCGCCTTGCTCCAGGCTTCAAGGTGGGCGGGCAGGCGCAGGGTGTCGCCGGCCACGTTCTGTTGCGGCTCAAACACCATCACCTGCGGTACGGCGGCGGTTTCGGTCCAGGCCGTGACGGATCGTTCGTGCATTGTGCGGGCGTACAGGCCGTTGGCGACCAGCAGGGCGGCCAGGGTCAGGCCGCCGACACCCATGAGCATCAGACGCTTGCGCGAGGGTTTGTGATCAGACGACATGGGGCGTTTCTCCAACAGTTGCGCGAGTAGGCTGACGACCGTGGACCAGACTGAAGACCACGGGAACAAATAACAGGGTGGCGACGGTGGCGAGGATCAGACCACCGATTACGGCGCGGCCCAGCGGCGCGTTCTGCTCCTCGGACAAGGCCAGCGGCAGCATGCCGATGATCATCGCCAGGGCGGTCATGCACACCGGACGGAAGCGCGTGTAACCGGCTTCCAGCGCGGCCTTGAGCGCATCGCCATGTTCGGCCAGGCGTTCGCGGCAGAAGCTCACCACCAGGATCGAGTTGGCTGTGGCCACGCCCATGCACAGGATGGCGCCGGTCAACGCGGGCACCGACAATGACGTGCCGCTGAGGAACAGCATCCACACGATCCCCGCCAGCGCCGCCGGCAATGCGGTGATGATCACGAACGGGTCGACCCACGACTGGAAGTTGACCACGATCAGCAGGTAGATCAGCACGACCGCACCGAGCAGGCCGACGCTCAAACCGCTGAAGGCTTCATGCAGCGCATCGATCTGCCCGTGCAGGCTGATCGTCGCGCCTTTGGGGCGCAGGGAGGCGGTGTCGTCGAGTACCTTTTGCACGTCGCGCGCCACGCCGCCGAGGTCGCGGCCTTGCACGTTGGCGTAGAGGTCCAGGGTCGGTTCGATGTTGTAGTGGGTCACCACCGCCGGGCTTTGCACGCGGGAGATGCTGGCCACGCCGCCGAGAATTTGCGACTGGCCATCGGCACCGGTCACGGGCAGCGCTTCCAGTGCCGGTAGGCTGTCGAGGCGGTATTGCGGGGTGGCGGCGACGATGGAATAGGACACGCCGTTGGCCGGGTTGAGCCAGAAGGTCGGCGCCGTTTGCGAGCTGCCCGCGAGGGACGCGACCATGCTGTTGGTCACATCGCGCTCGGTGATGCCCAGGCCGTTGGCGCGCAGGCGGTCGACATTCACTTGCAGCGACGGGTAGCCGGTGGACTGCTGGATGCGCAGGTCGGCGATGCCCGGTACGTGTTGCAGGCGGCGTTCGAGTTCCACGGCGTAAGCACGGTTTTCTGCATCGCTGCGCCCGGAGATTTTCACGTCCAGTGGCGCCGGTGTGCCGAAGTTGAGGATTTGGCTGCTGATGTCCGCCGGCAGGAACGCGAAGTGGCTGCCGGGGAAACTTTGCGGCAGTGCTTCACGCAGTTTTTTCACGTAATCGGCAGTCGGCGCGTGGTGCTGTTTCAGGCTGACCTGGATATCGCCGTCCTGCGGGCCGATGGTGCCACTGCTGCTGTAGGCCATGTCGATGCCGCTCAGCGGAATGCCGATGTTGTCGACGATGGTGTCGAGTTCTGCGGCCGGGATCACTTCGCGTATCCGCGCCTCGATCCGGTCGAACGCGGCCGCGCTTTCTTCGATCCGCGTACCCAGCGGCAAACGCACATGCAGCGCCAGCGCACCGGCGTCGGTGGCCGGGAAGAAGTCCTGGCCCAGGCTCGGCAGCAGCAGAAACGAGGCGAGCACGCAGGCCAAAAAGCCGACGATGAAGCGCTTGCGATTGCCCAGGGCCAACGTCAGCAGGCCATGGTAGGTGTCGCGGATATTCGAGAAGTGCCGCTCGAAACCCTGCTGGAAATTCAGCACCGACTGCAGCACGGCGTTGCGTGGCTTGGTGTGCTGCTCGCCTTCGTGATGGTTGATGAATGCATCTTCCGGGTGATGGCCGGTGCCGGGTTCCGGCGTGTGCGGTTTGAGCAGGTACATCGCCAATGTCGGCACCAGGGTGCGCGAGAGGATGAACGAGCTGGCCATGGCAAAGATCACCGCCAGGGCCATCGGTCGGAACAGGTACCCGGCGATGCCTTGCAGCAAAAACATCGGCACGAACACGATGCAGATGCACAGCAGCGAGACGAACGCCGGGCCGACGATCTGCGCGGCGCCGTCGAGGATCGCGGTCTTCACCGCCTTGCCCTGTTCCAGGTGCCAGTTGATGTTTTCGATGGTCACCGTGGCGTCGTCCACCAGAATCCCCACCGCCAACGCCAGCCCGCCGAGGGTCATCACGTTGAGTGTCTGCCCGCTGACCGCCAGCAGCGCGATAGCCGCGAGCACCGCCAGGGGAATCGAGACGGCGATGATCAGCGTCGAGCGCCAACTGCCGAGGAACAGCAGGATCATCGCGCTGGTCAGCAGCGCGGCGATGATGCCTTCCTGGGCCACGCTGCCCACCGATTGTTTGACGAACACCGACGCGTCGCCCAGCAGTGAGGTCTTCAGCGACGGTGGCAGGGTTTCGTTGATGCGCGGCAGCATCTGGCGGATGCCGTCGATGATCGACAGGGTGGAGATACTGCCGTTTTTCAGCGCCGGCATCAGCACAGCGCGATGGCCGTCGACGCGCACGATGTTGGTCTGCGGCGGCGAACCGTCACGCACGTGGGCCACCTGGCCGATGGTGATCAAGGCGCCGTCGACGGTCTTGATCGGCAGGTCGTTGAGTTCATCGATGGCCTTGGGGCTGTTGTTGAGCAGGATCGTGTATTCGTTGGGGCCGAGCTTGGCGGTGCCGACCGGGATGATCTGGTTCTGCAACGCCAGCGCATTGCCCACGTCCTGGGCCGACAAGCCTTTGGCGGCCAGCGCCTGCGGGTCGAGGTCGAGGGTGATCTGGCGCTGCTTGCCGCCCATAGGCGTGGGCATGGCCAGGCCGGGCAGGGCGCTGAGGGGCAGGCGGATATTGTTTTGCACCAGATCGCGGATCTTGGCTTCCGACAGTGTCGGGCTGGAGAACGCCATTTGCAGGATCGGCACCGTCGAGGCGCTGTAGTTGAGGATCAGCGGCGGGGTGATGCCGGGGGGCATTTGCTTGAGTACGGTTTGTGACACCGCCGTCACTTGCGCGTTGGCCGTGCGGATGTCGACGCCGGGCTGGAAGAAAATCTTGACGATGCCCATGCCCGGCAGGGATTGCGATTCGATGTGTTCGATGTCGTTGACGGTGGTGCTCAGGGAGCGTTCATAGGTGTAGATCACCCGCCCGGCCATGGCGTCCGGCGACAGGCCGTTGTACTGCCAGACCACTGCAACGACGGGGATGCCGATATCGGGGAACACATCGGTGGGGGTGCGCAGGGCCGCCATCGGCCCGATGATGCAGATGAATATGGCCAACACGATAAACGTGTACGGCTTGTGCAGTGCGGTCTTTACCAGCCCGAGCATGCGTGAACCTCCGAGGGAGCAGGATTGCAAACCCCGGCAGTCTTGCCCGACCCACCTAACACGCACCTTTCAGCCAGGTGAAGGAAGATTTAGGTATGGGCTGAAGATCGTTTCATGTGTATTCATTTGTTCTACAAGGGGCGCCTCTCCAAGCTTGTGACCCATCGGATGCGATGCGTCTTTTAACTGAAATCCTTTGGAGCCCTGCCATGTCACTGAAACCTTTATTGCTGATCCCCGCCTTGAGCGCTGTGTTGTTACTGTCGGCCTGCGCCGGCCCGATGCCCAAAGCCGACCCCAGCGAAGCCTGGATCGGATTGAAAGAAGAAGCGCCGAATGACCTGATGGCCGAGCGCGTCGATGGCAAGCGCGTGGACGACGGGCGCTTTTTTGAAGTGCCGCCGGGCGACCATCGTTTGGATGTGACGTTATTCGAAGAGGAGCCAGGCGACGACAACCAGCAGGACTGCCAGGGCCGCGTGGAGTACAAGGACTTCAAGGCGGGTGAGCACTACACCCTGGTGGAATCCAGCCTGGGCAGCACCGTGCGCGCATCGCTCATGGATGGTCACGGCAAGGAAGTCGCGGCAACGCAGGACTTCAATTGCATGCCTGGCTAGGCGTGATGAACCGCCGCATTGTGCAGCTTGGCGGATGCAGCCGGTTTGACGTGGGGGTGATGGTGCCGACGGGTAATGCGCAACACCCCCCACAACATGGCGCCGGCGACCGCCAGCCAACCGCAGAACAACAGGAAAATCGTCGTTGCAAGGCTCATTCTGGCCTCCTTTCGCCCAGTAGGGGGCACACACAGTCTTCTCAATGGACAGTCTAGTCAGTCGACGGTTGCCTGCTATTGACCAATGGTCGTGTCGATCCAACTTCTTTGCTCTATCCCGGGCGTTTTACTGCGGCTCAAGGCTATACCCGGGCTGAAGAGCGTCCTATGATCAGGGCCCTTACCGGCAGTTGATCAAGAGAGTAAAAAATTGCGGTTACGGTCGAACGTTACAACCTCCTTGCTACTGGCCTGCGCCCTCGGGCTCGCGGGCTGTTCCGGGCACCCGTCGAAGCTGCCGGGCTTGCCGGAGCGCGTCGAACTCAATGGTGTGCCGACGTTTCGCAGCGACGCCTATCAAAGCGGCCCTACGGCGTTAGCCAGCATGCTGTCGCAACAAGGCATTGTCATGACACCGGGTTTACTGGATAAGCCGCTGCACTTGCCGGGCGGCGAGGCGAACCTTGAGCGCAACATGCAGGTGCTGGTGCGTGAATACGGGCTGATGGTGTATCCGCTCGACGCCAAGCTCACGTCGGTGTTGGCGCAGGTGTCCGCGGGGTACCCGGTGATGGCGCGGATCAGCGGGCGGTTTTGGTCTGAGCCGCGCTACGTGGTGGTGGTAGGGTTTAACCAGCGCAAAAGCACGGTGTTGTTGAGTTCGGGCATGGACCGGCGACTGTTGATGGGCTTCAGTGATTTCGAGTCCGCCTGGAAAGGCGCCGGTCACTGGGCCATCGTCACCCAGCGCCCGAGCCAGTTGCCGGCCAATGTGGATGCACAGCGCTGGCGCGACGCGGCCAATGCCACCGCGCAGGCCGGGCAAGAGCAGGCCGCGGCGCAGGCGCTCAAGGTGTTGGCCGAAAGAAAGTAAAACACACCGCGCCCGCCACGCTGGGGCGCGGTGTGGTTTTGCACTACACCACGGCGCCGAACATCGCCCCCACGGCGGCCGTAATGCCCATGGCCAGCACGCCCCACAGGGTCACGCGCCAAGCGCCGACGATGACTTTCGCCCCGCCGGCCCTGGCCGCCACGGCGCCAAGACTGGCAAGAAACAGCAGGGACGTGCCGGATATCCACGGCACAACGCTGTGCGCCGGTGCGATGACCGTCACCGCCAGCGGCAACGCGGCACCGACCACGAAACTCGCCGCCGAGGCCAGCGCCGCTTGCAGCGGTTTGGCGGTGAGGGCTTCGCTGATGCCCAACTCGTCCCGTGCGTGTGCGCCCAAGGCGTCGTGTGCCATCAATTGATCGGCGACCTGATGGGCCAATTCGGGTGATACGCCACGGTGCATGTAGATGTGCGCAAGTTCGCTGTGTTCGGCTTTGGGGTTGCTGGCCAGTTCTGCCCGTTCCCGTGCCAGGTCGGCCTGTTCGGTATCGGCCTGGGAATGCACGGAAACGTATTCACCGGCCGCCATGGACATCGCACCCGCCACCAGGCCGGCCATACCGGTGACGATCAGCGAGGCGTGGCTGGCGTTGGCGGCGGCTACGCCGATCAACAGGCTGGCGGTGGAGACGATGCCGTCATTGGCCCCCAGGACTGCGGCGCGCAGCCAGCCGATACGGTCACTGCGGTGGGATTCGGTGTGCCGGTGCATGAATTTCATGGGGGTGCGGGACTCACGTGTGTGGGCTGGTTAGGGGCGGACGGCTTTCAATCTGCGCTTGCAGAATGCCGCCGACAATCGATATTTCTTTGAGTTGTTCACCCTCGCGCAGCACGAACAGCGCGTCCATCCCGCGTGCCTGCGCCAGGCGTGGGCCTTCGATTTCGCCCAGCACTATCAACGCCGTGGCCCAGGCGTCGGCGAGCATGCATGAGGCCGCCACCACGGTGACGGACGCGATCGTATTGCACAACGGAGCGCCGGTGGCCGGGTTCATGGTGTGGGCATAGTGGCGGCCCTTTACGTCAATCCAGTGTCGATAGTCGCCGGAGGTGGCGATGGCCGCGTCGCTGAGCTCCATGACCCCCATCACTTCACGCTGGCCACGGCTCGGTTTTTCAATGGCCACGACCCACGGTTGAGCATCCGGCTTGGCGCCTCGGGCACGCATTTCGCCATCGATGCCGACCAGGTAGCGCGTGAGCCCGAAGCTGTCCAGACAGCGCGCCAGTTCGTCGACGCCAAAGCCTTTGGCGATACCGTTGAGGTTGAGGTGCAGCGGCGCGCGTTTGCGCACTTGGTGGCGCTGGGCGTCCACCGTCAACGCTGCATTGGCCGAGAGACCGCCGCGTGGCGGCAGGGTGTCGATGGTCTGTTCGGTGACTGATTGTGCGCCCGGACCGAAACCCCAGGCGTCCACCAGATCACCCACGCCGATGTCAAAAGCCCCGCCGGATTGCTGGCTGACCCGCAGCGCGGCGGCCAACACAGTGGCCAGTTCTTTGGGCACCGCCAGCCATGTCTGCTCGGGGCCCGCGTTGAGGCGATTGAGGTCGGAATCGGCTTTCCAGGTGGACATTTGCTGGTCCACCCGACCCACGGCCTGAGCCAGGCTGCGGTTGATCGCTGCGGTGTCGATGGCAGCTTGGGCATAGAACACGGCGCTGTAGCGCGTGCCCATGGTCTCGCCGTTCAGGCTGTAGCGTTGCATCTCAGTAGACGTCTTCACGGTAGCGTCCTTGTGCTTTCAGGGCCAGCACGCTCAGGTGGAGCGGGGCTAACACGTTATCCAGCGCTTGCATCACGCCTTTGGCCATCTCGCGGCTGCCGCACACCAGCACTTGGGCGCCGTTTTCGATCAGGGCGCGCAACGCCAGGGCGTCGCTGATCAGGCGGTCTTGCACGTAGCTGCGGTCCTGAACCTGGGAAAACGCCGCGCGCAATGCGGTCAGGCGGTGGTCGGCGAGGTAACGGTTGAGCTCCGGCTCATAGAGAAAGTCCGAGGCCGGGTTGCGTCCGCCCCAATACAGGTGCATTGGGTGTTTGGCGGTGTTGTGGCGAATAAAACCGGCCAAGGGCCCGATACCGGTGCCGGCACCAATCAGAATCACCGGGTGCGTGCCTGAAGCCGGGCGAAATTGTGGATTGGGCTGGATGAACGCTTCGACAGACGCGCCGATCTCCAGGTCATGCAGGAACCCCGAGCATAGGCCACCTTCGTGTTTGCGCACGCAGATTTCCAGCACACCGTCTTCAGAACGGCTGGCCAGCGAGTAAAAGCGCGGCACCGGATTGTCCGGCGGGTAGATGCCGACCAGGTCACCGGCCTGGAAGCTCGGTAGCTCGCCCGCAGCCTTGAAGCGCAGGACGTGGGTCGGCGCGTTCACCGCTTCGCCATAGGCGATGCGCTCGGTCAACGCCAGTTGACGGGTGGGCGGGCGCTGGGCCGTATGGTTCAGCGGCAGGGCGTGGCCCAGTGGCGCCGCCAACGCGTTGCCCCAGCGCGCAAATTCCTGGGAGGACTGCCGGTTCACGGTTTCCAGCCCGAGCAATGGCGAGCCGCCGGCTTGCACCATCGCGTCCTGCACCTGATGGGCGTACTGACAGAATCGGGGAAACTGCCGGTCGCCAAATCCGAGTACCGCAAAGGACAGGCCGGGTTTGAGGCCCACTTGCTTGAGGCGCTCCAGGAACTGTGTGGCTGACGCGGGTGCATCGCCGTCGCCGTGGGTGGCGGTGAGGATGAACAGTCGCTGAGCGTCACGGTACGTGCCTTTCCATTCATTCATCGCGGCACTGTGAACCCGGTGCCCGGCCTGGTGCAGCGCCGCGTGCAAGGTATTGGCAAAGCCCCAGGTGCTGTTGTTTTCACTGCCCACCAGAATCACGCTGTCGGCTGAGTGGGCGGGGCTGTTATGGCGAATCTTCGGCGCGGCTTTGCGTCGCCGCCACCACAGCACAATACCGGTCACGCTCATCAACGGCACGCTGAGGGCGCAAAGCCCGAGGGGCAAGCCCAGCCACCAGAGGCCCTCACCGGTGTGCAGTTGATAGATCAATTGATAAAGGTTGTGCATTGAGTCGTGGGCCTGATACGACAACAGCGCGCCGCTGACCGGGTCCACGTAACCGTCGCCCTGGGCTGTGCGCAGGGAAAACACGTCCTCGGGGTTGCCGGGGCTTGGGTAAACCAATTCGCGCAGGTCATTCAAATCGGTGGCCTGCAAGGCTTGCAGGTTGGCCACCGGCTGCGCCGCCCCGACGCTGATATGCGCGGGGAAGGCCGGTTCAGCCTGACTGCCGTCGGCGATCAGGCCAAACGTCGTGGCGCACATGTACAGCCCAGTCAAGGCCGACAGCAGCAGCCCGAGCACGGCCAGGCGCCCGACTTCGGCGTGCCAGCGCTGGCTGAACGAGCCGCGCAGCGGCCGCAACAGGTTGCGCAGGCCGCCCAGGCGGCGCGCCAGCAATAGCGCGCCGGACACGGAAAGCAGCAACATGACGAATGCGCCGACGCCCGCGATCCCATGCCCCGTTGTGCCCATGAACAGCGAGCGGTGCAGGTCTTTTACCCAGCGCGACACGGCAGACGGCTCATAGGGGCCGAGGCCCTGGCCGGTGAGTGGGTCGATGGTTTGCGCACCGGCCTGGCCGTCCTGGTTGTAGTAGATGATCACGGTTCCGGAGGCGCTGCGCTGGATCTGCTCCACCCCCGGGAAGTGGTTGGCGATGTTCCCCGCCAACTGGCCGACAGTGAGCTGCCCGGCTGCGGTTGACGTGTTGTGCAGGCGTTCCAAAGCCGGATTGACGGACAGTACTGCGCCGCTGATGGCCAATATCATGACCAGCAGGGCGGCGATCAGACCGGGCAGTGAGTGGAACTGGCGAAGCATGTTTAGCCTCCAGAAGTCGCAGGTGCTACAGGTCGTAGGTAAAGGACTCGACATAGCCGTTGCCGCTGACCGGCTTGCCCGCCCCGCCCGATGTCAGCGGGACACTGACGTCGGCGCGGCTGTCGCGCTTGTCTTCCACGGCGCTGTCGATACGGATCTGATACCCGGCATCGATCAAGGTGTCGGCCAGTTCCACGCTGACGGTGAGGCTGCGGCCGCTGCCGACACTGGCGCCGCTGAGGCCGTCAAACTCGCTCGGGTTCATGGCGCTGCCACGTGCCCAGTCGCTCAGGTGCCGGTAGTACTTGGCCTTCTTGCCGGCGACCCAAAGGGTTTTCTGGTACTGGCCGTTGGCGTCGGTGACGTAAATCGCCAGGTACGCGCCGTTGCCGCTGTAGTCCTTGAGCTGGGTGGTCAGGGTCACTTCGCGGGCCTGGGCCAGCCCCGGCAGGGCAATGGCGCCGGCGAGGCAAGTTGCAGCAATGATTTTTTTCATGAGGATGTCCTGGTTGAACGTGGTGGCGAGAGCCTGGACCTGCTGGCTGACAGCAACCTGAAAGCCTTGCAAAGACGCGATGATCATTCAGATCCAGGACGGTTGAGGTAATCCCGGGCGTCGCCGTTGGCGCCGAAATGGATTTCCAGTTTGCGCAGGCGAAGCGAGGCTGGTGCGTAGCTGGCTTCGATTGCATTGCCCTTGCGGTCGGCGCCCTTGAGCTCGTAGCAGCCGTCGTCGACCTTGATGCGCTGCACGCTCCAGCCGTATTGCTGCTCCACTTGCTGGCGCAGGGTTTCGCGTGGTTGCCAGTCGCTGACCGGCTCGCTGCAGTCTTCATCGGCCAAGGCGTACCCGCTGAGCAGGACGCTGAGCAATGTGGTGCTGACAATAAAAGCTGATTTCATGATCTGTCTCCGGCCGGATTGGCATTTGCGGCTTACCCTAAAGGTCATTCCTGACAACTGGCTGAATCTTCAGATTCGCGTCAGGAAAGGTGGGTAAGGTGCTCCACGACAACCATCACAGGAGGTGCCAGATGCGGGTTTTATTGGTCGAGGATGCACTCGGGCTGGGCGAGGCGGTGCGCGAACAGATTGCCGATGACGGCCACGCGGTCGATTGGGTGCAGCGACTGGACCATGCGAACAACAGCGTGCGCACCACGCCGTATGACCTGATCCTGCTCGACCTGATGCTGCCCGACGGTCGCGGGCTGGACTTTTTGCGCCAGCAGCGCTCGGCCGGCAACGTGACCCCGGTGATCATCCTCACCGCCCAGGACCAGATATCCGATCGCATCGCCGGCCTCAACGCCGGGGCCGACGACTACCTGGTCAAACCGTTCGACCTGTTCGAACTCTCGGCCCGGGTGGCCGCCGTGGCCCGGCGTTACAGCGGCAACCCCAACCCGCTGATCAAACTCGGCGACTTACAGATCGATATGAACGCGCGCACCGTGCAGCGCGCCGGTATCACCGTCGACCTGACGGCGCGTGAATGGGCATTGTTTGAGGCGTTTGTGCAGCGCCCCACGGCGTTGCTGTCGAAGTCGCAGCTTGAAGAGCGCTTGTACGCCTTTGGCGCGGAAATCGAGAGCAACACCATCGAGGTCTACATCAGCCGCCTGCGCAAAAAACTCGGCCGCGACCTGGTGGAAACCGTGCGTGGCATGGGGTATCGGTTGATGGCCGTATGAAGTCGTCGATCAGCCTGCAAAAACGCCTCGGCCTGGGGTTGACCCTGGGCATGACCTTGCTCTGGCTGGGGGCGACTGTCGGGGCCTGGCTGGTGGTGCAACACGAATTGAACGAGGCGTTCGACAGCGCTCTGGAAGAGACGGCCCAACGCATCCTGCCCTTGGCCGTGCTGGAAATCAGCAACCGCGAGGAGCCGCGCGCGGCCCAGCACGTCGCCACCTTGAAGGTGCATAAGGAATACCTGACGTACCTGGTGCGCGACGCCCAGGGCCAGATTCTGATGCAGTCCCATGACGCCGATCCGAAGATCTTCAACGAACGGCCGAGTGAAGGGTTTTCCACCACGCAAAAGTACCGGCTGTATGGCGCGAGTGCGCTGCGCGACACCGTGTTCATTGAGATCGCCGAGCCGCTGGCGCATCGCCGTGAAGCAGCGCGGGAAGCCTTGCTGGCCTTGTTGGTGCCGTTATTGGCACTGATCCCCATCAGCCTGCTGGGCACTTGGCTGTTTGTGCGCCTCAGCCTGCGTAGCGTGTTGGCTTATCGCCGTGCCGTGGAAGCCCGTGGCGTGGGGGATTTGTCGCCGATCAGCGTGGCGCGGCTGCCGGCTGAAATCGACCCGTTGGCCGATGCGGTCAACCACCTGCTGGAGCGCTTGCGCAAGGCCTTGGAGGCCGAGCGCAGCTTCACCGCCAACAGTGCCCACGAATTGCGCACGCCGTTGGCGGCGACGTTGGCGCAGATCCAGCGCTTGCGCCAGGAAGCACCGGAAGGCCCGTTGCGCGTGCGTGCGGCGAAGATCGAAGACTCCCTGCGCGAACTGGCGCGGCTCTCGGAAAAACTCATGCAGTTGGCCAAAGCCGAGGGCGGCGGGCTGTTGTCCGAGGCACCACAGGACCTGATTCCATTACTGGCCCATGGGGTCGATGAGTGGAATCGCAGCAGCGGGCAGCGCATTCGGTTGCAGTTGCCAACTGAGGGCAGCGTTTATTGCGCGATTGACCCGGACGCGTTCGGCATCTTGCTGCGTAACTTGATCGAGAATGCGTTGAAGTACGGCGCGGCGGATCAACCGGTCGACGTCAGCCTCACGGACCAGGCACTGCTGCGGGTGGTCAACGGTGGACCGGCTGTGCCAGCGTCGGTGTTGCAGCGCCTGACCGAGCGTTTCGTGCGCGGCAGCAGCGAGGCCAGCGGTACAGGGCTGGGGCTGGCGATTGCCAAGACCATCGCCCACGGGGTCAAGGCGCGTATGACCCTGGCGTCGCCAGCGCCAGGCAGGGAAGACGGGTTTGAAGTGAACGTTCAGTTTTTACGCTTGCCGACATGAACGTTCATCGAGCCCCGGCGGCTGTGCCACTCAGAAGTCCACGGTGACGCCGGTGTACAGCGCCCGCCCGTCGCCGGGTGAGTGCAGCGAGGCCTGGGCGCCGTCCGGGTCATACCAGACGTATTCGTAGTAGCGGTTGGTGAGGTTTTTCAACTGCAGGTCGACACTGACCGATTCAGTCACCTGGTACGTGGCGCCGAGGTTCATCAAGACGTAGCCGCCGTAAGTGCCCTTGGTGTTCTCGCGTTCCAGGTAGTAGTTGGTCTGGCCGTTCATCCACGCCGTCAACTGCAGCGCACGCGTGGCCTTGTAGCTGACGCCGGCGTTGTACAGGTGATGAGGGATGTGGTCGATTTCCTGGCCTTTGCTGTTGGGCAAGCTCGAGCTCGGCTGGAGGATTTTCGAATACTGCCAGGAGTAGGCCATCCAGATGTCGGTGCGCTCGTTCGGGTGCAGGTTGAGCTGCGCGTCATATCCCCAGCGCCGGGTTTCGCCGACGTTATCCGACTCGCCGCTCGGGTCGTTGAGCCGGCGACTGACTTCACCACTGGCCTCTTGCTGCCAATAGGCGACGCGGCCATCGATCCAATCGGCCGGGGTGAACTTGATCCCGGTTTCCCAGCCTTCGTTGATCGACGGCGCCAGGTTGGTATCCCGCGGTGGAATCTTATAGGCCGCCGCGCCGGTGCCGACCTGGAAGGTACGCCCCCAGTTGGCGTAGACGCTGGCCACGTCCCACGGTGAATACACCACGCTGAGCTTGGGTTGTTTGATCAGCCCATAGTCGTTGATGTCGTAGTCCATGCCGGTCATTTCGTTGGTGAAGTTGCCCTGGATTTTATCGACGCGATACGCCGGGACGATTTTCAGCGACTCGAACGGCTTGATCTCGGCCTGGACGTAGGCGCCATAGGTGTCAAAGTCGAATTGCTGGTCGCGGGTTTGGGCCAGACGCACGCGGTCTTTGGTGCGGTAGCGCTCGCTCTTGTTCTGTTGCTGCTGCATGTCCGCGCCGCCTTCCAGGGCGAAGTCGTACAGCCAGCTGACTTCCGGGCGCCAGGTCAGGGACGTGAGGGCGCCGTACTGGGTTTCGTAGGCGTCGCGCTCCTGCTGGGCGCTGGTGCGCCAGTATTGCGTCCAGCGCCGGTCGTCGAAGGTGTTGACGTAGGTTTTTGCCGACCAGGCCAGCGTCTCGGCCAGGTCGGTGTCGAAGTGCACGCTGACCTGGTTCATCCGCCGCGTGCCTTTGTCGGTGGCGTTGTAGCTGTTGGTCATGCTCGGGTGCTGGTGGGCATCCTCTTCACTCAAGTAGCCCGGTTCCTGCGCCTCGGTTTCGTAGTGACGGGCGATCAGGCCGATGCGGTAGCTGTCGTCGTCCGGGGTGTAGAACCATTTGCCGGACATGGAAAACTTGTCCGCCTCGGCGTGATCGCGGTAACCGTCGGACTTCTGATAGGCGAAGAAGTAGTTCTGCGTCCAGTTGCTGCCTTCGATGCCCTTGGCCAGTTGCGTTTCCTGGGTGTTGTAACTGCCGTAGCGCACCCGCGCCTTGGTGTAGTCGCCGCCGGTGCGGGTCAGCATATTGACGTTGCCGGCGATGTTGTTCAGGCCATAGCGCGCATCGCTGGTGCCGCGCACCACTTCGATGCTGTCCAGTTCCATCGGGAAAATCATGTCCATGAACGGCATGTTGCCGTCGTTGCTATTGCTTGGAATGCCGTCGATCAACAGCTTCACTGCGTTGACTTCGCCTTCGCCGTTAAAGCCGCGAAAGGAAATCTTGCCGGAGGTGGTGCCTTGGTTGAACTCGGTGAGTATCACCCCTGGCGCACGGCTGAACAGCTCCCAGCTGTAGTTGACCGGCATTTTTTCGAGGATGTCGGCGCCGAGCACATCCACCGAACTGAGCACGCTGCTGGTGCTTAGCGGGCCCCTGCTGGCGCTGGCGCCCTGGACCGTGACGGTGCCGAGGGTGAGGGTTGAGTCTTCGGTTTTGCCGGTTTCGGCCAGCGCCGAGGACAACGGGTTGAGGGCGAACAGGCCGATGGACAGCAAGGGCCATAGCGGGCGGGACACAGAGACACGCTTTGCGCGAGGCAAAGTCATTCGAGCAGGCATAACGCACCTTTCCTGATGATCAAGACACTTCGAGGACGCCCGGTCGGGCGGCTGATAAGCAGATCGGGCCGCCTGTGGGGCGGCTCCGGTGTCGATCAAGCGGCAGGGGAGGCGCGCGGGCTCAGGCTCGGCCAGCGGATTCTGGGGTGCAGCGTCGGCAACTCGGGGTTGTCGAGGGCGGTGTTGGGCGCGTAGCGCGGTAGGAAATGTCTGTAGTAGTCGGATGGCAGCGCCGCCAGCCCCGCGTGGCCACAGCAGCAATCGCTGTGTTTCATGGCAGTGTTTGACGGAGCCGTCTGGAGCGGGTCGATCAGCTTGCTCAAGTTGGGCGGCAGCGCTTGCGAGGCGCCCCCCGAGCAGAATCCGCCCCACAGCAACAGTCCCATGTCCGGCGTCTGCATGGCGCGGCTGAGCGGCATGGCCAGCATGTTCAGCACGACGGCCAGACAGGCTATCCAGGGACTGATGCGTTTGAGACGAGCCATGAACGAAGTCGATTAAAAGGGGTGAACATTTAGCGGCAGTTCAGGCACAAAGTAAAAGCCCGTTCGTGCGCTATTTTGCCGCAGACCAACCGTCTGTTTTTGCGTGGTGCATGCAGAAAAAACAATGCCCCGAACAGGTCGGGGCATTGGTCAGACGGGTGTGTTTTGGTTCAGCGGCGAACTTCTGCCGTGTTCGGGCGGTTTTTCAGGTTCTTGTCGGCCTTGTAGCGCAACGCAACGTCCGGCACCGAACCGCCCTTGCCGGTCTCGACCCAGTTGCGAATACGGCTGGCGTCGGCGAAGTGGGTGAACTTGCCGAAGGCATCGAGGATCACCAGCGACACCGGGCGGTTACCCATGCTGGTCACCAGCACCAGGCAGTGGCCGGCCTGGTTGGTAAAGCCGGTCTTGGTCAGCTTGATATCCCAGTTGGCGCGATTGATCAGGTGGTCGGTGTTGGAGAAACCCAAGGTGTAGTTGGGCTTGCGGAACGCGACGGTCTTTTCCTTGGTGGTGCTCAATTGGCTCAGCATCGGGAATTTACGCGCGTAGGCCAGCAGCTTGCTCAAGTCCCTGGCGGTCGACACGTTATGGATGGACAGGCCGGTAGGCTCGACGTAATGGGTGCTGGTCATGCCCAGCGCCTTGGCCTTGGCGTTCATCGCCGCAATGAAGGCTGGGTAGCCGCCCGGATAGTGGTGGGCCAGGCTGGCGGCGGCGCGGTTTTCCGAGGACATCAGGGCGATCAGCAACATCTCTTTGCGCGGCATTTGGCTGCCGATCTTCACTCGGGAGAACACGCCTTTCATTTCCGGCGTGTCGGTGATGTTGATGTCGATGTACTCGTCCATGTTTTGCTTGGCTTCCAGCACGATCAAGCCGGTCATGAGCTTGCTCACGGAAGCGATGGGCACCACCACGTCCGGGTTGCTGGAATAGATAACTTTGTTGGTCTGCAGGTCAACCAGCATGGCGCTGCCGGAAGCGATTTGCAGTTTCGAGGTGTCACGCGGGGCCAGGGTGGTTTCGGCGGCGTGCGCACAGGTGCCGGTGAAAGCAAATAAAAGGCTGACGAGAGAGAGACGAATTTTCACGCGGATGAACTCGCTAAAAAAAGTAAGAAATACCGTTCTGCAACGGGCTATATGAAAAATGACGTTACATTTTAGGAGTATGGATCAGAAAACGATAGAGAGCCTTTAAATAAAGGCTGTAAGACGATGATTGGTTAGGCTTGTACCAATTCTGTACCAATCAAGGATTGTTCTAGCTTCCCAACTTCCGACCAGTCACTTGTTGATGACAGCCATTTTGCGTAAGTCGTCAGCAGAACCTGGATGCTGTGCCCGAGCTGGCCCGCGATGAATGCGGTGTTCATCCCAGCCATCAGGCACATAGTGGCATAGGTGTGACGGCAGTTGTACTGCGGGCGCGGGCGCAACTTCAATGCGGTCAGCGCCTTTGCAAACTGATGGCTCGTTTGCGACGGCCGGCAGATAAACTCGTTTCCGCCAGATGGCGGGAACACATATTGAGATTCGTTCTTAATCCTCCTTCGCTGCACGCTGCGTTCCTTAGCGATTACCTTCGCCCGCTCCAGGGCATTGATCGCTCGGCTATTCAGCATCACAGTTCTTGCGTACTTGGTCTTGGTGCGCTCTTCCACAACCCCGTCCACGACGATGCGGCAGACGTGCGCCACGCGCTTCTCCATGTCGATCTCATCCCAGCGCAATGCCGCTATCTCGCCTGTCCTCATCCCACTGTAAAAAGCGAATTCAAAGTAGGCGGCAAATATTTGCACACCCGGCTTTTTGAAGTTCGCATACATCCACGCGATGATCGATGCTGCCTCGCTCGCAGAAAACGGGTCTACTTGTTTTTTCGCTCTCTTCGGGAGTTTGATCGGTGCCGCAGGGTTACGGTCAATGAGCTCATCCTGCACCGCCGCCTTGAGAAGAGAGCTCACTCGGGCAATCGACTCGCGCTTTATCGACTGGGTCTCCCAGACGGTTTCGCTGATGATTCTGCGCAGAACCATGGTGGTGATTGCCGTGATCGGGAGCTGGCCAAGCCATGGCATCCAGTAGGTGTTGATCGTTGCGCGATAGTTTCTGCGCGTGCCGGGCACGATCTCCAGGCTATTGATCCAGGCCTGGGCGTACTCGCCGAACGTCATTACCAGTGAAATGGGCATATAGCTGGAGTTCGGGAATAGTTCAGCGTATCGCTGATCATCCAGAACTCCATGCTTTGCCAGGCTTATTACTTGATCGCGTAGATCGGCTGCCGCTTTAACCCCTTTTGGTGTTTGTGGGTGTGCGAGAGTCTCGCAGCGTCGCTCGCCTCGCCAGGTGAACCGAATGCGAACGGACTGGCCAACGAATTCAACTCCTGTGGGCAGGCCCATTGGCTTTCTAGCCATGCTTCATATCTCCTGATGCTATAAAAAATCCGGTTATCTATCTTGTTCCACACACCTTCGGGGATGACCCCGCGGTCTCGCTTGCCTTCCAGCGCCCGCTTGGTGGTCCCGATGATCTCGGCCATGCGGACCTCCGGAACCTTGTCGAGCTGGAATGCTTCGGGTCTTTCTTTGGCGTCTGCCATAACTACCTCCCGCCGCCCGCTGTGGGCCGCGCTGTCTTGATGATGTGTATGACCAGGCCGAAGGTGATCAGCATCCAGGCACAGGTGCCGGCGAATGCGCCGAGCAATGCCTCGGTAGTGCCGGTGCTGAGCAGTTCGGGTGCGAGCCAGGCGAACCAGTAGCAGGTGCCTGCCAGGTACAGCAAAGCGCCCAGCAGGATCAGGGTGAGTTTCGTTGCGAACATGGGGTGTCCTTGCCGCGCTGGGCGGCAGAAGGTGGGTTAGGGCTTGGCGATCTTGTTCCAGCCGCCCTGGCGATGAGTTTCGTGGTAGGTGTCGACGCCACGGTGTTGCCCGTGGCTGATGCGGCAGATCTTGCAGATCCGGGAGTCACCAAAATCGCCGTACTTCACCGCCTCGAACCTGGTCCAGCGATGGCCGAACGGCTTACAGATCAGCGTTCGGGCCGACATCACGATGGCGTTCCAGAGTTTCGGGTGCTTGGAGTGCAGGTCGTTGTGGATGTGGTTCAGTCGCATCCCCATACGCCAGCGCAGTGGCCGACTCTTGTCGCCCTTGCGCAGCGGTTCAGTGATGAATTTTCCAATTTGTTTAAGCACAGGAATACCTCGCCCGCTGCTCACCGGCAGGCATGTAGGGGGATTGGGGTTAGGGGTAGTTCTTGCTGATGCGTGTTGCGATGGCGTCGAGCCTTTCGGCCATGCTCCACATGTAGTTGTTGTCGCCGCGTGACACGACAAGGGAGCGCTGAACATTCCGGCCCATGAGAATTGCGATAGCCAGTCGGATCATGGCCGCCTCGAACTTACGCCGGACGAAACCGTCACGCGGGATCATGACGTCACCCGCTTGAACTCGACCACCCAGACCCACGGGTTGGCGTCCCAGTTTCCTCCGACGGATTGCCACAAGTCGCGGAATGCTGGAACCGGGTATTTGTGGCAGTTACCACCTTCGTCGCTCGCGCACCACTCACGTAGAGGGCCTCGGTGAACCCCTTCGGCTGCGGCCTGCTCGTAGGTGATGTCCTGCAACCGCTCGACGCGCACGTCGGTGATCTCCAGCAGGATGCGGCAGGCCCAGCGCGGCATGTGGATTGATGGTTTCCAGATTGGCTGATCCGCTTCGTATGGGGTCAGTCCGTCGGCAGCGTAGACCAGCGCCCCATCGTCGAGTGCTTCACTGGCGTTCAGGTCATCCGGCTTGAGGTAGGGCCCGCGCATCACTTCGAAGTGGTCGCAGTACCAAGTCTCGCGCACCCACAGCCTCTGCCCTGGCACGCCATATGGGCAGTTGTTGCGTATTTCCTCCGGCCCGATTTCATTGCCGGAGAGCTCGCAACCGACCGCGCGGTCGATGAATGGAAACTTCACCGCCCGGCGCGTGACCGTCTTCCGGCCTTCCAGGATGGCGCGCACCATCGGCGCCGAGAACAGGATGGGGCGTTCTTTGATCTGGCTCACGGCGCCACCTCCCGGCGCGCCCACTGAACATAGGGGCCGTCATCCGTATCGAAGATTCCGAGCAGGAACCAACCCTCGACTGGCGGCGTCGCAGGCTCCCACCCGAGGCAATGAGCCTCTCCGTCTTCCCAGTAGGGGTGGGTATCCAGGTCGGAATCCATGTGCCAGCCGATCACCTTCAGACCTTGGGCGCCGAGCCACGCTTTCCACGCTTCGGCGTCCTCATCGAACTCCGGGACATCTGGGTGATACCAATACCCGTCAGCGCAGCGCACGACTTCGACGGGGCCAATCAACTTTTCTTCGGGCATGACTTCGTCCTTGCCGCTATAGCGGCTGACTTTGATGGGGAGATGGGAAGAGTAGGGAGCTGCTTAAAACGCGTGTTCAAAGAAGGCCGAAAAGAAACTCAGTTCCTCGATGAACCTTCGCCTTTTGGGGCTTGTCATTAGGGAGATGGGCACAATCCGGTATCTCCGGCTAGACCTGTCGCAAGGTGATTTTATGGCCGACTTAGATGATTTCAGATTTAGATCCCACGAGTTACTGGTTGAGCTTGATGCTGCAACTACCAAAATGATGATGATGGTGGTTTCGAAGCAGGTTTCTGGACCAGATTGGGAGGAGGCAACCAAAAAGCATCACACTGCTTTTGAAGCGTGGAACTCTTTCCTTAACTCCTCCAATACACCCCCAAGCGATCAACGCTGACTTCAGTCCATGAGGATCTATAGCGGCTGACTTTGAAGGGGGAGGGGTTACAGGTTTTGCGGGTGGAGTACGGATGTACTCCTGTCGGGGTTTGGCGTTCAGGCGGGTTACTTCGTCGAGGCAGGCGTTCCAGCCGACAGGGATGTAATAAGTGTGTCCGCCTTCGCCAGCCACTTCGCGCCGCTCAGGCAGTACCACCGCTACCGGCGCTGGCTGCTCTATGCCGGCCGACATTTCACCGATAGCCAGGGTCGCGATCTCAAAAGGCTTTTCACCCATCCGAGAAACCCTGGTAATTTCGTTCAGCACTATGACTGCCTGATCTACACGCTCATCCGCTGCGGTCAGGCGCTGTTGCAATTCCTTCACCCGGCGCTCCGAGGCAACACAGCGC
This sequence comes from Pseudomonas sp. D3, assembly GCF_029320995.1. Lineage (NCBI taxonomy): Bacteria > Pseudomonadati > Pseudomonadota > Gammaproteobacteria > Pseudomonadales > Pseudomonadaceae > Pseudomonas > Pseudomonas sp. D3. The sequence continues at coordinate 4,257,676 of NZ_CP119772.1, read as the reverse complement.
TCGGCCGCATCCAGAAACATACGGGTAGCTTCATCAAAGGTGGAGGCCATCACAACGTCAGGTCCATGCGGGTCGTAGCCAATCGTAGCGCCGGCCGCTGAAAGCATCGTCACGACCTTGTATCGGTGAACTTCGTTCATGGGGGAGTCCTTGCCGGGGCATGCCCGGGGTGTGGTGCTACGATGGCCCCTTCCTTTAAATGGGCTGGACCATGACCAAGCACGATATTTACGATGAGATCGAAGGCTTTCAGGTTTGGAACTACATGGAGTGCGACAAGGACGAGGAAGGCCGGGAGACCTGGCGTATCAACGTCGAGATAAAGCGTGGTGGTGAAGTGGTAGTGCCGGTTGTTGCGGGTGAACGAACCTATGTTGACCGTGGCCTGGCGCAGGTGGCTGGGCGTGAGGTGGGGACCAGGCTGATTTCTGGAGCAGACCTATAGGCTTTCTGTGGGTATGGGGAGTTCAGACGAGTACGGAAAGCGCGAGGGTGTCCTCGCCACCGCGCGCAATGCCTGCGTGCAGGTCGACCTTTCGACCCGCGAGCATCCCCGCGATCTGGGCGTTCATATCGATGTCGATATCGCGCGCTTTCCGGGCTTTTCCGACGCCGTTGTTGGCCAGGTACTCGTCGATCAGCGCCTTGTCTTGCGCTTCGACGGCAACGATGTCGCGGCCATCGCTTGATGCCTGGCTGTCCTCTTCGCCTTTCGGAACCAGTGCGCTGAGCTTCCCGTAGACCTCGTTGACCCATGCCAAAGCAAAGTGGTCGCCTGCTGTTTCGGCGGAGTACGAACTTCGATATACGCCCGCGCGGACTGCCGCAGCATATTCCTTGCGCGCGAATTTCAACTTCGTCAGAAGAGCTTCAAAGGCGTACAGCGCGATGTGTTGCGCGGGGGTTACGCCGACGAAGGAGGCGCGCGCTACTATCCGGTTTTTTGCCGCATCCCACTGACGCTTGCGCAGCGAAGTGCAGCCGAACACATGGGCTACAGCAGCGCTCAGGTTCCGCTCCCACGCGGGTAACCGCTCGGCCCGCGAGAACCTCGATTCGACTTCGCCAACGTCACTCAGCTTTACGTCCATCTCCGTCAGCCGATACTCACGCATCAGCGCTTGTGCCTGCCGAAGTGCCGTTGCAGCTTCGTTCTCGTTGGCGCTCTGCGCCAGTGCCAGGCAGTGCTTGATCTTGCGGATCGCACGTTCGAGCTTCTTTTCGTCAATCTGTTGTGCGGACATAGGGGGTCCTCGTCGGTATAGTTCCGGGATCTACAGGGGAGTGGGTTATGGATTTTCTTGCGATTTGGGAAGGCTTTTTGTGTTGGGTAGAGCTTCACCCAGGGTTGGCGTCTTGGGTGCAGGCATTTGGGGCTATTGCAGCGATTCTCGTGGCGATGTTGATTGCCAGCAGCCAAGCCAGAAACCAAATTAAAAGGGAGAAGGAGGACGCTTCCCAGAGGTCGTTGGCACAAGCAGGAAGGTTGTATCTGATCGCAAAGGAATATTGCGACACGCTTTTAAATGTCGTTGAACCTGCACAAGAAGATAATTCAGGATTGGCCGACCAAATAGTGTCTGTTGCATTCAGCCGAATTATCAATCGGTTAAATGCTAATTTTGATGACGACCTAAATCCGGCGCGCAATGTCCAAATTCACATATTGAGAGCGTCCCTAACATCAATAATATTTATTCTAGAAAATGGGCGTCATATAGATCCCTACGAGCGTATTTCCGAAATTGTTAAATTGCGTGAGCTTGCGCCAGACCTAGTAGAGTCCTGTAAGGCTCTCCTTGAATCGAAGCATTAGTATCGGTAGTGGTTGGCACGATCCTGCTTCCGAGCAGCTGAGGTGGCAGATTTCGTTGATATGGGGTATTACGGGTGACCGGCATGGCGCCGGATCAAGGAGAGAGCATTGGAAACGTTGGCAAAAATCGAAGAGAGCAACCGCCTGCTCGTCCCTGTGACCGATGCAATCAAAAAACTAAAAGAGTTTGTGTCCTCTAGCGAAGTCTCGGATGAGGGCTATCTGCTCAAGATTCGAGAGCTGGAACGGGCAGTCGCCGTTGCGCACTCGAAATGGAGCAAGTTTGCAGAGCAAAACTTTTGGGCTGATTGACCACGACGCTTAACAGTCAGGCGTTGCCCTTCGTTACTGGATGCGGCAGGTAGGAAGGCCGGTCGCCCGGCCTTGGTTTTACTTCGGATCGAACGCGCCGAGAGACAATGTCGCTGCCTCACCGATCTTGGCTTGAAGAACCGATTTGAACTCCTGAGCGATGTCTTCGCGCTGTACCTCTTCGCCAACCCACCGCAATTTCAGCACCGGCTGCGAGCCGCTGGTGATGACCGACAGGCGAAGGGTGATCTGTTGTTCGGTCAGGCCTTCGAACGGGACCGTCCGAAATTGCAGGGAAACCGGTAGGGTCTCCTTGCTGCGCGCTTCGATCTGATCCATTGCGCTGCGGCTGGCGCTGGTCTCGCCCACCGTAGTTTCCGATTCGCTGGACGCCTTGATGGTGATCGTGCGGACGGCAGCAATGGCTTTGGCCACAGGGATGGGGTTACCGGCTTCGTCGACCGGGGTGAGGTACTGGTGCCAGTCTTCGATCCAATCGCTCAAATCCTTCTGACTGATACCGCGCCCACCGATTGCCTGGGCGGCGGTGTAGCCGGCTGTTGCCTTTAGGCGAAGGATGGCGCGGTCGTCGGCGTGGCCAGGTGCTGCGGCAGTGCCGAGGTTGAACAGCAGGCCGCAGCTCATTTCGTCCTGATTGATGAAGCCGCGGGCTCCAGGCGCTGCGCGTTCAACGACGTAAGCGCCGAAATCAGCCAGTGAGTGGGTGCTGTATGTGCCACGGAAGCGGCTGCGGCCAGCCTGGAAGCGCTCAAGATCGATGACCTTTGCGCTTTCAGGCAACACCACGGTAGGGACCAGCGTTTCCAGCTTTTTGCCGGTGGCTTCCAGCGCGGTATCGGTGATGAGCTGAATTGCATCTTTGGTAAGTGACATCGGTTATTTCCTTGGGTTGCGGAAGGGAAGGCGGAACGGGGTTGATCAGGTGCGGGGCTTGATGGGCGCTTCTTCTCGAGTGAAAAGCTGGTCGTGCTTCTCCGCGAAAAGGGTCACGCGGCCGCCGGTGCCCACGTGCATTGGCGTGTCCAGGCTGGTGTTCTCGCTGCGGGTGCCGCGCTTGGTCGGCACCTTGTAGTCGAGCTTGTGCTTGATCTTCACCTGGTGCGATTCGCCGATCTGGCTGAAATCCAGGGTGATCACCAGCTTGCCGGCCTTGCCGTAGTCAACTACTCCGGCGGCTACTTCGGAGATGGCGTGGCCGATTTGGCTGGCAAAAGCGCTGCCGTTGAGTTCTTCAAGAAACTCGGCTGTATCGGTTGCGGTAGACATGGGTTTTTCTCCGGGATGGCCGCAAGGCCGCTGGGTGGAAGATTGAATTGCGATTGACGAAGGCGCTGGCGTGCCTGGTTACTGATGCGCCTCATGGGGTGTCGGCGAACTTGAAGCCGTTCTCCTGGGCTATCAGCAGGACGCGCTTGATGTGCATGCCCAGGTTCTTTGCTGCCTCGCTGGCCACGACACCCTTGGCCGCTTCGGCGCGCACCGACGGTGCCAGCTTGTCGCGCTGGGTACGCAGGCGTTCGTGGTGGGCGGTGGTGCCCTTGAAAGGACCGTCAGCGCTGACGCCACGCGGGATGATCTGGGCCGTGTTGCCCGCGCCGAAGTAGGCTTCCATCTGGCGGTTTAGGTCAGCGATCACCGCGTCTTTCGGGTTGACCATCGGTACGCCGATCATTACTGCGCACCGTAGTAGGCGAACACCACCAGCAGTGCCGCGAAGCCAGCCGTCCAGCGCGCCATGCGCCACCCGAAACGCTTCGACGTGGCCTTCGCAGCATCGAAGAAGTCGGCGTTGCGCTCGAGCTGATCAGCGTACTGGCACGCGCCGTCGTGTCCGGCGCGTTCGCCGCGGGATACGCCGCTGGAGCGCTCGACCACATCGAACAGGTTCTTACCGAGCGGCACCACGTTGAAACGGGGCGTCTTCACTGGTTCTTCGCGACCGATCATCACGTACATCTCCGAGGTGGACAGTGCAAACCGATCCCGCAACGCCTGCAGGACCGCTTGTTTTTGGCGAATGGTTTGGTTCATCACGATTCCTTATGGTGGGTTGCGTTTATTCGTCAGCAACCTGACCGCCTGGTCTGTGCCGGTGGGCCCAGGGGAGGGTGCTGACGGATAAAGGCGAGGCGTAAAAAAGCCCGATCGGGACCGGGCTTTCGTTGCGGTACATAGACCTCCCTATGTCACGCAGGGGGTGGCGGTCGAGCGCCTGGGTTGGTTCAAATGCAGGTGGCCGGCGCACGCCGGGTGTTCGTCCGCATCCCGCTGCCCACTCAGTGAATGGACAGAAGTGATGCTTACAGGTGGTCTTTCAGATTCAGCCCCAGCAGCTTGGCGCTGCGCTCGAGGGCGGTCAGCTCGGCCGGTTCGATCTCGCCGTCGGCCTCGGCCACGGTGAGCATCACATTGAGTACGGTTAGCGCTTCGGCAGGGGAATGAGCCAGGTCGCCCAGCTCTTTCTCGGCGTTCTGCCGCAGGATGCGAGCCCCTGACTTGAAGTCGGTCTTGGCGCGGTCGATGGTGTTGGACAGCTCAGCGCCGAAGCCCTGGAGCGCCGGGTTGTTGCTCAGGATGGTTTCGATCTTCGACAGCTCGCTCTCTTCCAGCTCGCCGTCGGCGGCCGCAACGTAAATGCTGCCGTACACAACCGCTTCCATCAGGTCACGGTTTGCCAGCTTGGCTACCGCCGCGCGGGCCTGACCTGATTTTTTGCCGAACAATTTGCCTAACATGGTTATTCCTCTGGGTTGGGTGACATCCCGCTGCACCCTGTTACCAAGGTGCAGAAGTGATGCTTTCCCTCCTACTGCCGCCGGAAGGGGCGGGGCGCATTGCTTGCCGGGTCACTCACTCAGTTCTGGCGTTTCACCATCGAGCAGCCGTCCAGGTTGTTCCTGTCGTTGGCAGGCTTTCGGGCCTGTCTGCTCGCCGGTCGCCGGTAGAGGCAATGCGGTCTGTTGCTTGTTGCGCTGGCTGTTAAAGAGCGGGCTGGCTGTGAGGCCTATCGCAACGGCGTGTAGGTGCGATGGGTAAATATTAACCGGCGGTTATATTTCCAGTCAATACCGGCGGTTAATTTATTTTTTGAAAGGAAGGATGTATGCTGCGCTATGTACTGGATGTATATACAGTTTAAGGAGTAGGTATGGGACGATCGAGTAGAGCGAGTGAGGTCACTGCAACAGAGCAAATGAGCGGTATGGAGCGCTTAGCGCTGCGCGTCTCATCGATGATCAATCACCCAGTCGCGCAGGCGCAGCGTTGGGTGACGATTCATCGCCTGGACACGGACGGGGATCGGGAGTGGGAAGAGGTGCTGGGCGTGATCGCCGAGACGGCCGAGCTTGAACTGACACTCAATGACGACGGCAGCGTGACGGTCAGGTGGGAGCAGCAAGAGGTTGAGGCGGCAGGTAAGGGGGAGGTTGAGTTTGAGCCTGAAGAGGAACCGGCCCCGTTCTGACTGTCACAAAAAGCCCGCACAATGGCGGGCGCTTAGGTACGGCGTGGTGCCTCAGTCGCGGGCCTGGGCTTTCAGCCTGGCCAAGCCTTGCTTGATGTGCCCGGCGTTCTCGCCGATCGTCTCAAGGGCGCCGCGGATGTTCTCGTCGACGTGCGCGCCACCTTGCTGCACAACCCACAGCGAAAGCTCCATGATAGCGGCCTCCAGGGCGAGCTGGTTCTCGTAGATGCGTTCAAGCATTTCGGGGAGGGAGTAGGGCGAAGGCATTGAAAGACTCCAGAAGGGAAGCCTGAAAGTGTAGCAGTACGCATAACAAAGCCCGCTAATCGGCGGGCTGTCGTCCAAAGATTCAGGTGACTATGGTGCGGACTTGGATTGGCTGACTGTGATGTCGTCCACGGCGATCACATCAGTTCTCAGGATACGGTTCTTTTGTTCGGACGAGTAATGGAAGAGGCGAATAGGGCTAGAATCACGAAGAGAGTCAAAGAGTTGGTTGACCTTTCCTTGATCAAATTTAGACAAGTCAACTCGACCTGGGAAGGTGTAATCGGACCCTGGCAGCCTCAGGGTCAAAGACAGATAGTCGGGGTGACGCTTCACCATTTCGATATATACGTCTTCTCTGCGCTCCTGGCGACTCTTAGGCTGGGGCTCCTGGGTTCGTATCTTTTCAAGCTCATCGGCGTTGAAGTGCTCACCCTGAATATCCATTGAGGTGGCGTCCGGAGCTCCGGCTACGATAGCCCTGTATCCTTCGGCCGCTCTGTCTTTGATAGCGACAGCTTCAGGCGGCAGATTTTTAGAGGCAAGTGCATCAACCAGCTTACTCATAAGCATTGCCTGTGTTGCTGACTGTCGCTCCACGCTGGCAAGTTTAGCCTTCTCCAAGTCTGACTGGTTCCAGCCAGAAAATACCATGTAGCCCGCCAAGCACAACACCGCAATAATTAGCAGGGCCGTGACATTGCCTCCGCTCATCTTGTTCATGGGCAGCGCCGATATGATTTTGTTGAGGACTTCGTCAAGCGGACCCTGGCCATTCGTGCTTCCCTTCGTGATCGCTAAGACTATCTCAAGATCTGCCTTATCAGCAGCGCTTAGCTTACCGATAGACGAAGAACCATAGCGGATCTCGGCGTACGTGCGCAGCAGTTGATCTTGAAATTCGATGAGCCCAGCCATTAGCTTGGGTGTCAGCGTACCCTTATAGCGGTCACCTTCGACCTTTACATCGAATTTAGGCCATCCACTGAAAACCGGAAATGATTCGCCGATAAGATCCATGCGGTCCAAGGCCGCTAAGAAGGATTCAGGTCCATCAACGACGACAACATCACTCATTGAATGCATTCCGTGCTTGGTTTTTAAATGCGGAGACCAGTTTTTAGGTCGCGGCGCAGCTGCTGGCTCGTTTTAGTTAAGGCCCTGGCGTTAGACCGGCTGCCCATTCCATACGTAGAGCACCCGAGCCAGGATGTGGGTGTCATCCACTCGTATGTCTTCTGGGTCGTGGTGCTTGTTGTCCGAGATCATCTTGAATCGGTCCTTGCCTTTCTTCTGCAAGCGCTTCACGTAGAGCATGTCGTCGTGGGAGAAGAGGTAGATACCGTCGCCAGTAAACTCCCGGATCGTGATATCCACGAGCAGCGGGTCACGATCCTTGATCGTCGGGGCCATTGACTGACCCCACCCGGTGATCATCTTTAGGTGGAAGTGTTCTTTGAAGGTGAGGCCGAGGTCCCGTAGATGCTTCGGGCTGACCCTAATGTCCTGGAGCATTTCCGGATATTCGTGGGGGATCTGTCCGCCACCCATCGCTGCGCGAACGTCGTAGTGCGCGATCCACACCTCATCACCAACCTGGCCAGGGCGAGAGAAGTCAACTGTGATGACATTCCCTGAGTCGCTCTGTTGGGCAGCAGCCAGCAGCCTGGCGCGAGCATCATCTGAAAGGCCTTTGCCTTTTGTCGCCAGCATCTGCCGGACCATGTCTGCTGCGGATGAATTGTGCGCTGCGCCTTGATCGGTGGTACCGGTCAGGCCTCCAATTTCATCAGCAAGCCTCTGGCTAAACTTTTCGACAGGCACGCCAAGCAATCGAGAAAGCACCGCCGCAAATTTTACATTCAGGGGGTTGGTGCCATTTAGATACATGGCCACAGCAGCCGCGGAGATATCTGCCTCTTCAGCCAGGCGCGCCTGGGTAAGTCCCAGCGCATTTTTCTTCGATACGAAAAGCGCCTTAGCGGCGTCGCACTCAGCCTTTAACTCTCGGGAAAGCTCTTTCTTTTTGCTCATCAGTGAAATTTAACCGTTGGTTAACTTTAATGCGGCAACCGGCGGTATTGCTAGAATGCTAACCGGCGGTTAATATTTAGCTGACAAAGATTGCTGAGGCAACGAAATGAAGAAGACGCCACTGCCAGAACTGGTTGAGCGAATTGGTCAGTCCGCTGTCGCCAAGGGCCTTGGCGTAAGCGCACCAGCCATTTCTAAAGCCTTGAAGGCTGCCAGGGAGATCTTGGTTATCGAACACGAAGATGGGAAGTTTACGGCCGAAGAGATACGTCCGTTTCCGTGCCAGATGCCGGCTCAGAAAACCGCCGCATGGCATCTGTGTTCGTAGCTCCATTGACCAAATGATCGCCTTTGCACTGCAAAGGCGCCACGGAAACAAATTTGAGGTTTTACGAATGGAAGATTTCTTGAGGGCTTGCCACACCACCATCAAGGAAAGCGGGGCAGAGGAGCTGGCAGGGAAAATGTGCATGGCTCATGTGAGCCTTCTGCAGCGTTCAAACCCGGACAACGCGGCGCACCACCTAACGATCGAGCATCTGTTTGGCGTGCTGCTCCACACACAAGATATGCGCCCGCTGATCGCGCTCGCTGACCAATTCGGTTTTGACCTAGTGGCTCGTGAAAAGCCGAAAGCAAAACCGCTGATGACCGCGCTGGGCCTCTTGTCCGCTGAATGCGGTGATGTTGGTCGATTGATTTTCGATGCTGCGGCGGACAACCACATCAGCCAGCACGAAAAAGCCCAGGGCGATAAAGCAATCCTTGAGGCGATAGACGCGCTGCGAGTTTTGCGCGAATCGCTGAAGGCCGCCTGAATCGCAGGCATAAAAAAACCGCCTGGCAGGGCGGTTCAGTACAACTTTTTAGCGAGGTCGATAATGATCAAAAACACCCCCGCAGTCAATAGTTCAGGCGATGTCGCGACACTTTCCAGCGAGTCCGAAAAGCTGTCTCGACGCGCAATCTCCAATCAATCCGCCGCTATGAGTGCCGCGCTCCTTATTGGCATCCAGTACTCGCCCGAATCCAAGTCTCAATTCCGCCGGGAATGCCTCGATCACTTAAAGGCCTCCCTGGCTCCTGCCCGGAACGTTTCCGCATGAGCACTATCATCATGAGCCTGTGCTGGCCACTGCAAGGCATGAGCGGCCCACAAAAAGCTGTCCTGATATCTCTCGCTGACAATGCGAACGACGAGGGTGTTTGCTGGCCTTCGGTCGCTCGTATCTCTGAGCGTACTTGCCTCGCTGAAAGGACTGTTCAGGCGGCCATAAAGTGGCTTGGACAAGTGGGCATCTTGTCTGTCCGGGAGCGGATGGGACGCTCGACGATCTACACCCTAACCCCCGCATCTTATGCACCCCCGCAAGAGGCGCACCCCGCAGCAGATGCACCACCACCCCCGCAGCTCACGACACAAACCCCCGCAGCAGCCGCACCCAGAACCGTAATAGAACCATCAAGTGAACCATCACCTCCTGTTGGCGCCGAGCAACCAACGAAAATTTCGAAGCCGAAATGCCCAGCTCAGGCAATCGTCGATTTGTTCAACACAACGATCCCGGAGTTTCCTCGAGTCATGTTGTTGACCAAGGACCGGATCAGCAAGATCACAGCTCGTTGGAACGAGAGCGTTGTTCACCAAGACCTCAGTTTCTGGGCGGAGTACTTCGCACTGGTTCGCTCCAGCAAATTCCTGATGGGGGAGGTGTCCACCTCCGGCGGGAGCTCTTTCCGCTGCAACTTCGACTGGCTGATTGCTCCGAGCAACTTCGTCAAGGTTGTGGAGGGTAATTACAATGCGTGATCCCTACAGCCTGGAAGCCGAACACGGCGTGCTGGGGGCTATGTTCCTGCGTCCTGAGTTGATCGACATACTCGCTGCCGACTTGGTGCCCGAGGACTTTTACTACGAGGACAATGCGGAGCTGTATCGCGGGATTTTGGCCTTGCATGGTGAGGGCCATCCCGTCGATATCGTGACCGTCGGGGTTTATGTTGGTGATCTACCTGGTGGGGCGAATTCGTTTGCCTACGCCGCAGAAATTGCCCGCAATACGCCGAGTGTTGCAAACGCCGCTTCCTACGCCGGAACGGTTCGTGAGCGCAGCCTGGATAGGTCGATCATCGAACTGAGCGTGCGGATCAACGACATTGCCTACGGTGATCAGCCGGCGGCTGACAAGGTTGCAGCGGTACAGGCTGAGTCCCACGCCATTGACAGCCAGTCGGCGACATCCGAGGTGGTTAAGGCTGAGGATTTTCTCAACGATTACATTGAGGTGTTGCAGGCTCGAGCGGATCGAGGGGGTGAAATTGACGGGCTGTCCACAGGCATTGCTGATTTGGACGAGAAGCTGCAAGGGCTCAAAGCTGGCCAACTGATCGTCATCGCTGGCCGCCCGGCCATGGGCAAAACCACGCTGGCCATGAACATTGCATCTCACGCGGCTATCCGTGAAGGCAAAAGCGTTATGGCGTTCAGCCTGGAGATGGATAACACGGGCCTGATGGATCGTTTCATGGCGTCCGAAGGGCGGGTGCCGTTACAGCTGATCAAGAATGGCAAGGCCCCTAGTACCCACGGCGCTGAGCTGATGAGTGCGGCTGGCAAGCTCAAGAAGTCGAACCTGTTTCTGTCGGATCGCGCGTCTATGTCGATGAATCGACTGCGCTCGGCGGCTCGCCGCCATAAGCGCCGGTATGGCTTGGACTTGGTCGTTATTGACTACCTGCAGTTGGTCGAATCCGACTCGCGCACGTCCAGTCGCGAGCAAGAAGTCAGCCATATGACGCGCACCGCGAAGCTCATGGCTCGCGAGTTAGGTGTCCCGGTGATCCTGCTCAGTCAGCTCTCCCGTAAATGCGAAGAGCGCCCGAACAAGCGCCCGCTGTGTTCTGACCTGCGCGAATCCGGCGCCATTGAGCAGGACGCGGACATCATCCTTTTCGTGTATCGCGACGAGGTTTATCACGAGCACTCGGAAGCGAAGGGCATTGCCGAAATCATCATTGGCAAGGGCCGAGACATTGCGGGCGGTACCGTTCGCGCTGCCTTCCTGGGGCAATACAGCCGTTTCGAACAACTAGCTGCCGGATGGGTTGAGCCGCCCAAACCTGAAAGGGTTACGAGTATGGCCGGCCGCTACAGAGCTAAGGAAAAAATCTGATGGTTTCAATTCGTCTTGCCGTCCCGGCCCCGGCCACCTATCGCTACGCCGTGCATTGCTGCGGCTACAAGGCGGATATGGATGTCCTCCCTGATCACGCTATGGCCTTGTTCGCCGATGAGGCCATGGCCAGGCGTTATGGAGATTGGATGTGGCCTTCCACTTTCGAGGTCGTTGATCTCCTGGCTCCCAAGGAGGGCGCCTCTTGAACACTCAAATCAAAACCCTGACGGTGAAGCTGTCGGATGCCGAGATCGCCCGCAATGCCAAACTTGAGCATGTGCGTGATCTGCGCGATGCCAGTCACCCGGCGCTGCACTTTCGTTTCGCGAAGAACCGTGCGCGCGGTTCCTGGTACTTGCTCAGCAAGCGCCAGTGGCACCGTATTGGCGCCTTTCCTGACCTGAACACCAAGCAGGTGATCGCGGCGTTGCCGGCGGTGCGCCTGCGCGTGGCTGCCGATGGCGCGGCCAGCGTCTCGGGCTGGCTGACCGTAGGCGAGCTGCTCGACTGGTTCGGCGACCGCATGGCCAGGTCGCGGGCACTGTCCGACAAGCGCCGCTCAGCCATCAAGTCCGCCGTCGGCTGCCAACTCAAACCGCGCCTGGACGATCTGCTGCTTCGGGATGTGAGTGCGCAGACCCTGGACAAGCTGCTGATGTGGCCGGCCCAGGCTGAGCTGTCGCTGTCGTATGTTCAGCAGCTGTTCCGTCTGCTTGCGATGGCCTTTCGTCAGGCGCGCAAGCTGGACCTGATCCCCGTCAACCCTATGGTCGAGCTCAAGTTCAGCAACTTCACGGCTGCGCGTATCCAGCCCAAGCCCGCCCGACTGCGCGATGTGCAGGTGCCCGAGTTGGTGATGCTGTTGGCTGAGCGCTTCGACAGCGCGCCAGGTGACGCGATGTTGGCCCTGATGATGCTCTGCCACGGAACCCGCATTGGCGAGACCCGTCAGTCGCGCTGGGCCGATATTGCGCTGCCAGAGCGCGAGTGGTTTCTGCCGGCCGAACACACCAAATCCAAGACTGAGCTGCGGGTGCCGCTGACCGACCAAGTCGTCGCGCTGCTGTGCCGCTACCGTGACCGCCAGACCGCCCAAGGATATGCAGGGGCGTTCCTGTTCCCGTCACGTCGTGGCAAGCCGCTGAGTGACAACCAAGCGAGCGCCGTATTCACCCGGTTGGGGCAGGGCGCCTGGACCAGTCACGACCTACGCAAGGTCGCCCGTACCGCCTGGACTGACCTCGGCGTCGACGGCCACATCGGCGAGATGTTGCTGAATCACTCCCTGGGCAAGATCGCTTCCACCTACATCAATACGCAGGCCAAAGAGCAGCGCCGCCTGGCCTTGGTGAAGTGGCATAACTGGTTAGATGCGCGCGGCTTCAAGGCGATTCACGCGCAGACAGGCGTTAGATATGAAGATTCGCAAAACCTCGTAGACGCCTTGAACGGCGGGGTCTGTGAGCCAGAACCACAATTTGTTAAGGGCGAGGTATTAAAACGTGCAGAAACGACAGGTGCCTGGCTTTAAGCGGGAGCGGATCGAGCTTGAGCCCTGCTCGATCTGCAAGGGTAGGGCGGTAGTAGCTGGGGTGTTTTATGAGCTGGTTTGCACGGATTGCAACGGCTCAGGTTGGGTTGTTCAGGGGACCAAGTTGGTGCTTTCTGCCGACGAGCTAGTCACTCAGTTGAGTTTCAAATTGCAGCACGCGCAGCGTGAAATTTTAGCGCTGAAAGGTCCGCCACCAATGAGCGGACCCCAGAGCCAATACGTGCAACCGAACCGCCTGGGAGCAGGCGGAACAAATTACACAGGGGATTGAATCATGGCCTTCACACCGAGCTTTAAAGAGCGTACCGCCGAGGATCTGCTGGAGCATTGGGGCCGCTGGGTTGTCCTCGGCTCTGGTGTGTCCTGCTGCGCCTCTCGCGAGAACACTATCCTTTCGCCGATGATCACCGATGACGACGCGCTGCTGATCGATGGACTGATGGGTCGCCTGCTTAAGCGCTACCCCGAATGCGGCCAGGTGTTGATGAAGTACTACACCAGTCGCGATGCTTCGCTGATGGAGGTCGGCAAGAAGATAGGTTTCGGTGAGGAAAAGACACGGCAGCTTTGGAAGGCAGGTGTTGCGTGGATCGACGGAGCGTTAGAATCTCGGAGAGAGGCGGCATGAAGCGACCCTTTCATGCTCTGGAGGGTGGGGTTCTGATTGAAGGAACGAGTATCAGTGGAAAATGTATACAAGTTTTTAGGTGCTGAACGTAGTTCGTTTCTAAAGGATGGCTTTTTGCGATTCACGCAGGCGGCCGCTTTAAATGACCCGTATGAGTGTTTGGCGGCTTTTCCGCAAGTATCTTCTGACGAGCTTATAGGCGATCTGTTTACGAGTGCATTATCGACGATAGGCCTAAGTGAGAGTGACAGTCCTGAGGAAAAATCAAGGAAGCATGGGCTGATTAATCTGGCTTTCAGCAGGCTGAAGCATATGGCTGAACATGATCCATGGCTTTACAAGAGGAAAGCCATTGAGCTGAATCAGCAGAGAATAAACAGCCAGCTCGGAATTTTGTCACTTTCTCGTCGCTGGAATAGCGCACTGATGTGGTCGCACTACACTCAAACCTATTCGGGGTTTTGTGTAGGGTTCAGAAGGGAACACGAATTTTTTAAAGAAATTACCGATGAAGGGCAGCCTCGTAGAACCGCTTTGCTGCCTGTTAAATATAAAACTGAAAGAACTATTATTCCCAAGCGACAGGTGGATGCGCCTGGGTTGGATATTTTTCTCACCAAATCGGAAGATTGGGCTTATGAACAGGAGGATCGATTGCTTGCTCTGCTAAAAGACGCCGACGATATACAAGAGCGAAAACCGTATCCCGTTCATCTTTTTAAAGTTCCTCTTGATGCTATTTCGGAAATCATACTTGGGCACAGAGCACCTGAAGGTTTGAGAATTGATGTTTTAGAAGCGGGTAAAAAGCTTGGGATTGCTGTTTATAAGACGCAGCTTTCCGAAACTACATTCGACGTGGATCGGAGCGAGCTCGAAGATGGTATTCATCTCTGAACATGGCGCTTGACTCGCCCGGGGATGTTCTATAGATTTTAGTTACTTTGCGGTTTTTCCGCGAGCAAAGCCCGACCCTAGAGTTGGGCTTTTTGCTTTCTACAGTTCATCGAGCCTCGGCATTTGCCGGGGCTTTTTCGTTTTCGGCTCCACCACACCCATCGCTCCGAGCTGGGAGTGCTGCTGGAGCTGAATCTATTCACTCCCCTAAAGGGAGGAACCTGAGATGCCGAACATGCCAGACAAACCAGACACATGGGCGATAGCGCTTGCGTGGTTTAGCCAGCATTCGCCAATCCTCTATGCGGCTGCGCTGTCCTGCGCCATGGCCGTCCTGCGTATCACATACGGCGGCGGTACGCGGCGCCAGATGCTGGTGGAGGGCGCGATCTGTGGCGGCCTTACCTTGACGATCATCAGCGGTCTGGACTTCTTCGGTCTGCCCCAGAGCATGGCCACCTTCGCAGGTGGTTGGGTTGGCTTCCTGGGCGTAGAGAAGATCCGGTCGATTGCTGACAGGGTGACTGACTTCAAGTTGCCCAGTCGCAAGGTCGATTAATCCGCGCCACGTTTTCGAGCGCGCCAAGTCGTGGCGCGAACACGTAGCCGGCTCAATCATTCGAAGGTGTCCGCATGTTCAAGATCGATTTAGGGTTGGATTCTGCCCCGGTCACTGCGGGCATGTTGGAACTTGAAAAAAAGCACCTTCCTTTCGTGGTGGCCCTGACCGCGACCCGGCTGGCCCAGCGGGTCAAGGAAGGCACCATTATGGTGATGCGGAAGCGCCTGGATCGGCCAACCCCGACCACGCTGAATAGTCTGTTTGTGAAGATGGCCACCAAACAGCGTGCCGCTGAAGTCTATTTCAAAGACTCGTGGGCATCTGGCGTTCCTGCCGACACTTACCTGCAGCAGGCGGTAAGCGGTGGGATGCGGCCCCATAAGCGTTTCGAGAAGTCGCTGATAGCGCGGGGCATCATGCGCAGCGGCCAATACGCGGTGCCTACCACGGCTTTCATGAATCAGTACGGCAACGTGTCACGCGGCACGATGCTGAAGATCCTTTCTGGCCTGGGGGCTGCTGAGTCAGCGCGGGGCTATCAGGCCAATGCCAGTGGCAGCGCCCGAAGCCGCCGCAAGGGCAACGCCCATCGCTTCTTTTCTGGCGAGGTCGACGGTACGCAAGGTGTGTGGGAGCGCAAGTCGATGGGCATGGGGGATGCAGTGCGGCCGGTATTCATCTTCGCTGACTCGGCCCCGCGATATCGCACCATCTTCCCGTTCTTCAAGATCGCCGAGAACATCGTGAAGGCCAATCGAGAGGAAGAGTTCGCCGCCGCTTGGGCCCAGGCACTGGGCAGTGCGCGGTGATGCATGTCATTCGGTCGAAAAGGTGAAAAAGTGGCTTTTTCGTTGCTTTTCTCACCTTTTTTGCTTGACAGGCCAGCCGGGGGCAAAAACCAAAAGGTACTCCCGGACCCCACCCCCTAAGGGGGTAATTCGGGCCCCGCCTTATTGCTATGTATGACCCTTTTCCAGAGGTTGGTTGTTGTTATGTCTTCCAAGATCACCACGATCACGCGGCAGCCTGGCTGGCTGAACAAGAAGAACATGGCCGACAGCCTCGGAATTTCGGTGCAGGCCTTTGATAAATGGGACGTCGCGGCAGTCGCGAAGATCGGCCGAGAATCGTTTTATGACGTCCGTTCGGTGCTGGATAACCGCCTTCAGCACCAGACCGGTAAGCAACAACCAGACGGCGAAGAACGTGACCCGCACATTGCTTACAAAATTGATTGCGAGCGGCTGCGGCTGACCAAAGAGCAGGCCGATGCCCAGGCACGCAAAAACCGCATCGGCGACAAGGAACTGGCCCCGGTTGCTTTCATGACTTTCGCGCTCTCCAAGTTGTCGGCGCAGTTGGCCGCAACCCTTAATACCATCCCCAAACTCGTGAAGCGCAAGCACCCCGATATCGCCGTGCGTCACCTTGATGCAGTCGAGAACGAAATTGCCGTTACGCGTAACGCTGCTATTGGGCTGGCTGACCGTGTGCCGGAGCTTTTGGATGAGTACATCTCCACCTTGGATGAGGTCGCTGGTTGACGCTATCCGGCGCGGGCTGAAGAGCCTGCACAAAGATGCCCCGATGACGGCGGTCGAGTGGGCGGACGAGTATTTCTACATGTCGTCGGAGTCCTCCTACGGGGAGGGCAAATGGACCACCGAGGCGTTTCAGGTGCCCTTGCTCAACGCCATGGGCAACGACCTGATCGAAGAACTGAACCTGCTGAAGTCGGCGCGGGTGGGCTACACCAAGATGTTGGTGGCAAACATCGCCTACAAGATCGAACACAAAAAGCGCAGCGTCTGCATGTGGAGCCCGACCGACGACGACGCCAAAGACATCATGAAAAAGCACGTCGATCCGATGATTCGCGACGTGCCGGTGATCAAGGCTCTGGCGCCCTGGTGCGGAAAGAAACACGGCGACAACACCCAAGAATCCAAGGTCTTCGAAAACCGCAAGGTTCTGTGGTGGTTGGGCGGGACCGCCGGCGGTAACTACCGCGAGAAAAGTCCCGATGAGGTCGGTTACGACGAGCTGTCGAACTTCGATGAGGACATTGACGGCGAGGGTTCGCCGACGTTCCTGGGCGATAAACGCCTTGAGGGTGCTACCTACCCGAAGTCGATTCGCGGTTCCACGCCCAAGTTGGCGGGCACCTGCCAGATCACCCGGGCGGCCGAGGAGTCGGCTTACCTGATGCGCTTTCACATCCGCTGCCCGCATTGCCGTACTGAACAGACGTTGAAGTGGGGCGGCCCGGATGAGCCGTTTGGCATCAAGTGGCTGAAGGATGAGCGCAACGAGGTCGTCAAGGCTTGGTATCTGTGCGAGTCCGGTCACGGCTGCACGTTCGAACATCACGAGATGATTGAGGCGTCCCGGGCGGGCCGGTATATCTGTGAGAAAACAGGCATCTGGACGTGTGACAGCATCGAGTGGTTCGAAGCTGACGATACGCCGATGCGCACGCCGCGCCGGCTCACGTTCCATATCTGGACGGTGTATTCGACGTTCACGACCTGGGTAAAAATCGCCGACGAGCGCGTCAAGGCCGGTAAGGATCGGGGCAAGCTCAAGACCTTTACCAACACCACGTTGGGCGAGACGTGGGAAGAAGATCAGACCGAGAAAGTCGATTGGGAGCTGTTGCACGGCCGGCGTGAAGTCTACGCCGCCCAGGTGCCGCCGCGCGTTGTTGTGCTGACCGGTTCGATTGACACCCAAGACGACCGTTACGAGTTGCGGGTGTGGGGTTGGGGGGCCGGCGAAGAAGCGTGGCTGATCTATCGCAAGATTCTGTACGGCGATCCGTCCAGCGCGGTGCTCAAGCGCAAGGTAGGGCTGGAGTTGCACCGCATGTTCACCCGTGCTGACGGTGCGGTGATGCGGGTCGAGCGTTGGTGCTGGGACTCCGGCGGCCACCACTCAGACGCGGTCCGGGCTGAAAGCCGCAAGCATGGCGTGCATTGGGTGATCCCGATTTTCGGGGCCAGCACCTACGGCAAGCCGATTGCGAGCTTCCCACGGCGCAAGGAAAAGAAGTCCAAAACCTACCTGACGGAAATCGGCACCGACAACGCCAAAGAGGTGATCTACAACCGGCTCAAGTTGCAGCCGGATGGCGATCGGCCGGTGCCGGGGCTGGTGCATTTCCCTGCCGACGACCAGATCTGCGATGGCGACGAGCTGAAGCAGCTCACCAGTGAAACCAAAAAATGGATCATGGCCCGCGGACGCCGCGTGCTTCGATGGGATGCCAGCAAGAAGCGCAACGAGGCGCTCGACTGCTTTGTGTACGCCTTGGCGGCACTGCGGATCTGTCAGGAGAAATTCGGCCTCGATCTTGATCTTCTGGCCAGCCAGAACCCGGCAACGAGCGCATGGGAAGTGTCCGACGAACCTGACGAGCCGGACGATACCGAAGACGGCACCGAGCCAGAACAACCCATCGTCGAGCCGCCGCCAGAACCGGCACCGGCGTCGATCCCATCTCAACCAGACCACCAGCCTGCCGCCGGCGGCTGGATTGAAACAGGAGCGAACGCATGGCTCTGACAGCTCAGGAAATGCTTGATAAGTACCTGCAAGCCGAAGCGGACGTGCTGGCCGGCAAAGACGTGCAGTTCAACGGCCGCAGGGTCGTTATGTCCGACTTGCCGGCCATCCGCACCGGGCGGCTGGAATGGGAGCGGCGTGTGGCAGTGGCGCAGCGTGGGGGGCGTCCGGGTTATTCCCTGGCGACCTTCGGTTGAATCTGCTGGATAAAGCCCTGGCGCCGCTCTTTCCCGGCATGGTGGCCGAGCGCTTGCGCGCCCGGAACGTGATCATGGCCTTTGAGGCGGCCACGGTGACCCGCACGCACAAGGCCAAGAAGCAGCCGCGCAGCGCTGACGGCTCGCTGAATCGCACGCTGAAATCGTTGCGTGAGCAGTGCCGCAAGCTGGACGAGGATCACGACATTGTCACCGGGTTGTTTGATCGCCTGGAGGAACGCGTGGTGGGCGGCCCCGGCATTGCCGTGGAGCCGATCCCATTGGGTTACGACGGCAATGTGCATGTCGTTTTTTCCGCCGCGATCAAAGCCTTGTGGGGGGAATGGTCGCTCGCGCCGGAGTCGTCTGGGGAGCTGAGCCGGCCGCAGATGGAACGCTTGGTCTGTCGCACCTGGCTGCGCGATGGCGAGACCTTGGCGCAGAAGCTGATCGGCAAGGTGCCGGGCTACGAGCATTTGCACGGTGTGCCCTTCGCCCTGGAGCTGCTGGAGCCGGATTACCTACCCATTGAGTACACCGATTTATCCAAGGGCATCGTCCAGGGCGTCGAGCGCAACGCGTGGCGCCGGGTGCGGGCTTATCACCTGCTGAAGACCCACCCCGGGGATCTTGGCGGCAATCTGGCGCAGAAGACCAAGCGGGTGCCGGTCGAACAGATGATTCACATCGCGCACCGCAAGCGTATTGGTCAGAACCGTGGCCAGCCGCTGCTGCACGCGGTTCTGATCCGTTTGGCGGACATCAAGGACTACGAGGAAAGCGAGCGGGTCGCGGCGCGCATCAGCGCGGCGTTAGCCATGTACATCAAAAAGGGCTTGCCTGACGACTTCGTCCCGCCAACTGCGGGTGAGGCTCGCCCCGAGCGAACCTTCCCGATCGCGCCGGGCATCGTGATCGATACGCTGTTGCCCGGTGAAGACATCGGGATGATTGAAAGCAATCGACCGAATCCGTTCCTTGAGGGATTCCGCAATGGCCAGCTCAAGGCGGTCGCGGCAGGCTCGCGCAGCACCTATTCCAGCGTGGCGCGCAGCTACGACGGCACCTATTCGGCCCAGCGTCAGGAGTTGGTCGAGGGACAGTTGGGCTATGACCTGCTGCAGCACGAATTCATCGACTACTGGTGCCGTCCCGTTTATCGCGAATGGCTGCGCATCGCGATCATGAGCGGGCAATTGGTGGTGCCGGCGGACGTCGACCCGCGATCGATCTACGGGGCGTTCTATCAAGGGCCGGTGATGCCATGGATCAATCCGGTGCATGAGGCCACGGCCTGGAAACTGCTGGTCGAGGCCGGTTTTGCCGATGAGGCCGAAGTGGCCAGGTCGCGGCAGCGCAACCCTTCAGAGCTTAAGGCGTCGCGTCTGGCGGAAGTCGCCGCGAACCGCAAGGACGGGCTGGTCTTCAGCTCTGACTATTACCACCAAATCTACGGGAAGAATCAGCCCAATGATGACGAAAAACAACGGACCGCTGATGCGGCCACAGGGGTCGGCCCCAAGGACGAATGAGCCAGACGGCGGGCAGAGCTGGTATCAGTTACGCGCTGCGGCTCGGGGCGTGGTTGACCTGATGTTGTACGGCGATATCGGCGCCTGGGGGATTTCGGCCAATCAGTTCGCCCGGGATCTGAAAGCCCTGGGTGACGTGTCACAAATCAACCTGCACGTTCATTCGCCGGGTGGCGACGTGTTCGAAGGCATGGCCATGTACAACCTGCTCAAGAACCACCCAGCACGGGTGGAGGGCACCGTAGACGGTCTGGCGGCGTCCATGGGTAGCGTGGTGCTGATGGCCTCGGACGTGATCCGAATCCCGGCCAACGCCATGATCATGGTGCACAAGCCCTGGGGCATTCAGGGTGGTGACGCCGATGAAATGCGCCGCTATGCCGACTTGCTGGACAAGGTCGAGGACTCGCTGGTGGCGGCCTACACCAGCAAGACCGGCAAAACGGTCAACGAGGTCAAGGCTTTGTTGGCCGCTGAAACATGGATGACCGGCGCCGAGGCGGTCGAGCTGGGTTTCGCCGATGCACTGGTGGATGCCCTGGAAACCTTCGCCAAACTCAATTCACAACGCATGCAGGACTTCAATAAAATGCCCGAGACCTTCAAAAACCTGTTCGACCCGCGCGGCTCGGTAACCCCACCGGCCAATCCTGCGCCCGTTGTCCCGGCGCCGACTGCGCTGAACGCCGAGCAAATCATGGCTCAGGGCGTGGCAGCCGAAGCCGCGCGCCGTACCGCCATCAGTGGCGCCTTTGCCCTGTTTGCCGGGCATGAGGCACTGCGCGATACCTGCCTGGGCGACACGGCGTGCACGCTGGAACAAGCCAACGCCAAGCTGCTGGCGGCGATCGGCGCGAAGACCACTCCGACCGGCAACCTTGGTCACCCGGGGCATGTCAGCAACGGCAATCTGGTGGGTGACTCTGTGCAGGCCTCGCTGTTGGGACGCCTTGGCATCCAAGACAACCAAGCGGACAACGCATACAACCACATGACCCTGCGGGAGTTGGCCCGCGCGTCGCTGGCCGATCGCGGTATTGGCGTGGCGACCCTGCGCCCGATGGACATGGTCGGTCTGGCTTTTACCCATGATTCCAGCGACTTCGGCAACATCCTGCTGGATGCTTCGCACCGTTCGTTGTTGGCGGGCTGGGAGGATGCAGAGGAAACCTATCACCTGTGGACGCGCCAAGGCCGCTTGAGCGATTTTAAGGTGGCCAACCGCGTCGGTCTGGGTGCTATGTCGACGCTGCGTGAAGTGCGCCCAGGCGCTGAATACAAGTACATCACCCTCGGCGACACCGGCGAGACGATTCGCTTGGCCACCTACGGCGAGATCTTCAGCATCAACCGTCAAGCCATCATCAACGATGACCTCGACGCCCTGAGTGCGATTCCGCGGCTGATGGGGGCGGCGGCTCGCGCAACCATTGGTGATCTGGTGTACGACACTCTGATCAATAACGGCAAGATGAAGGATGGCAAGCCACTGTTCGAGGCCTCGCGCAAGAACCTGTTCACCGGTGCCGGCTCGGCGCTGTCGATCGCGGCAATGAGTGCGGCCAAAACCGCCATGGCGCTGCAGAAGGGCAAGCCGGCCAAGGAGGGCGAAAAGACCCGCACGCTGAACGTCCGCCCTGCGTTCCTGTTGTGCCCGGTCGCGCTGGAAGACCAAGCCAATCAGTTGATTCGCTCGACGTCGGTGCCGACCGCCCAGGTCAATGCCGGCGTGGTCAACCCGATTCAGAACTTCGCCCAGGTGATCGGCGAACCGCGTCTGGACGACAATTCGTCGACGTCGTGGTATTTGGCTGCGAAGCAAGGTAGCGACACGATCGAAGTGGCCTATCTCGACGGTGTTGATGTTCCGTACATCGACCAGATGGAAGGCTTCACCAGCGACGGCATCGCGACCAAGGTTCGCATCGACGCCGGCGTTTCTGCGCTTGATGCGCGCGGCCTGAACAAGTCCGCCGGCGCCTAACGCGTCGCCCATCCCATGACCCCGCCCAGTGCGGGGTTTGTTGTTTCTGAAGAGGGAAAAAGTCTATGTCCACCAACTATGTAAGCAATGGCGAAACCGTCACCTTGCCAGCCCCCACCGGCGGCTCTGTCGCGGGCGTGCCCCAGGTGATCAATGATCTGGCCGTGATGCCGCTGCAGGGCGGCCCCAAGGGCACGGTGATCGTCTACCGCACCGGCGGCAACTGGAGCGTGCCGGCCGATGCCGCGCTGAAGGCGGGCATGAAAGCCAGCGTCAAGGCGGGCGCCCTGGTCGCGTCGGGCACGGCGGACTCGGCCCCCTACGGCAAGCTGTTGACCGATTCGGTCGGCGGTTATGCCGAAGTGCTGATCGTTCAGTAATGGCCGGTGCCCGTTTCAGATACGTGGCCGACCGCGTGGACGCGTTACTTGTGAGTCGTTTGGGCGATCCGGTCACCCTCGCAGACGGGCGCGACATATCAGGGGCCTTTACCTCCCCCTTTGTCGGCGCAGAGATTGGCGGCGGCAAGAGCGGCGCCGCACGCCTGGGCGGAGCAATCAATGCCGACGAGGTATTAGAACCCACCCTGACCGTGCGAGTGGTTGACGTGCAAGGCGTCAAAAAGGGCGACTTTCTTACCATTGAGCTACTGCCCTTGCTGGGTGGTGGCCGCTACAAGGTCGTGCGCCTGAAGCCTGACGGCTCTGGCATGGTCGACCTTGTGCTGAGCGTGCCCAATGAGCGAACTGACGACATTACATGAAGCGATCACTCGCATTATCAGCGAGCGCATGCCCCGCGTGCTGCACGTCGAGCAGTTTCCGGAGCTGGATGCCGAGGTGAAGACTCCGGCGTTGCTGTACGGCATCACTGATATGACCCTTGGTATTGACCGGGGGGAGGGCAAGACGGCGCTCATTGGCCGCTTTCAGTCCTGTATTTTGATCGAGGCTGACCGGCCTAAGGCATCGCTACAGGCCGCTATCCTTGCGGCCCAAATGACGACAGTGCTCAAGAATCAGTTTTGGGATTTGGATTTTGTCACCGGCCCGCCGGAGCAGGTCCACGCCCAGCCTGAAGCCCCGACTGCGGAGCTTGAGCAGTTCGTCATGTGGTCGGTGCAGTGGATCCAGCCTTTTGAGGTCGGGGAGTTGGCGTGGCCATGGCCTGATGAGCCGCCTGGCTCGCTGATGTTCGGGTTCAACGATGACACAAGAGGCCAGTTTTTCCCGCCCGAGGAACTGCCGTGAGCTACGCAAGTGCGGAACATGACCGCATGATCGCCGCCATGCTGATGCCTTGTGTGGTGGTCGGTGTGGATCTGGCGGCGCCTGCGGTGCGTGTCAGCAACGGCGAGTGGACGAGCGCCTGGGTGCGCTGGCACAGCCTGGCTGCCGGCAAGGCGCGGCACTGGCGGGCGCCAAGCCTGGGCGAGCAGGGGGTATTGTTCAACCCCAGCGGCCAGGCGGGCATGGGCACGTTTATCCCTGGGCTGTACGGCAATGCCGGCGGCCCACCGGATAACCGAGATCATGTCGAGGTCTGGCGTTTTGACGATGGCGGCTCGCTGGTCTACGACTGGGCGGCCAAGACCTACACCATCACCCTGCCGACCGGTACCGTCACTATCAAAGTGGGCAGCACCGTTGTGACGGTTACGGATAACGCGGTGAATGCCACGGTCGGCGGTACCGAGTTTGATCTGGCTCCTGGCTGGGCGGCTATTAAGTCGCCGCAGATAGCGTTGATCGGTGCGGTAGAGATCGACGGTCCGTTACACGTAACGCAGAGCATCACCGGCGCCGCCGATATCCTGGCGGCCGGTAATAGCGATAACCACCACAAGCACTAACCAAATTCACCTACAGCCCGCCGCGTGCGGGTTTTTTCATGCCCGGAGAAATCATGGCCAAGACCATCGA
This sequence comes from Pseudomonas sp. D3, assembly GCF_029320995.1. NCBI lineage: Bacteria > Pseudomonadati > Pseudomonadota > Gammaproteobacteria > Pseudomonadales > Pseudomonadaceae > Pseudomonas > Pseudomonas sp. D3. The sequence continues at coordinate 4,233,746 of NZ_CP119772.1, read as the reverse complement.
GAAGCCCGTAACCGAAGATCAAGCCCCGGCCACGCAAGCGTCGCTGACGTTCCGCGATCTGGTCTACACGTCGCGCACGCTGGTTGTGCCTGACACCGATCGTACTTACCCGGTGGCCAAGCACCTGGTGGTGGTGCCGGAGTCCGATAAAGAGGCTGTGGCCTTCCTGAAGGCTAATAGCGAATACGCCGCCCAGGAGGGCTAAGCCAGATGATCGGAATGGATCGCCACACCGGGCAGCCCATATCCGGCATCGAGCATTTGCGACAGTCCATCGCGGACATCTTAAGTACACCCCTGGGCAGTCGCCGGCACCGGCCGGAGTACGGCAGCAAGCTACGCCTGTTTGTTGACTTGCCAATTAATGCGGGCTGGAAAAGTGCGGTTCAGGCCGAAGCGGCCCATGCCCTCGGCCGTAATGAGCCGCGCCTAAAGCTTGAGCGCGTGACGGCGCTGTCGCTGCTGGACGGGAAAATCAATATGAGCGTTGCCGGCGATTACCTGGGCGACAGCTTTGTCTTGGAGGTAAGCGTATGAGCATCGTGGACTTGTCGGCCTTGCCGGCGCCGGAGGTGCTTGAGCCGCTGGACTTCGAAGAGGTCTACGACGAAGGGCTGTCGGCGTTTCGCGCCTATATGGGCGACAACTGGAATGCCGCGCTCGAAAGTGATCCGGTTTCCAAATTGCTGGAGGTCGGGGCTTATAACAAGGTTGGTAACCGTGCCCGGGTTAACGATGCATGCAAGGCGCTGCTGTTGGCTCACGCCATCAAGGGTGACCTTGATCAGTTGGGCGCAAACGTCAACCTGCCACGCCTGGTTATTCAGGCCGAGAATCTGCTGGCGGTTCCACCGATGGCCGAAGTCCTTGAGGATGATGATCCTTATCGCGAGCGCATCCAGTTGGCCTATGAGGGCTTGACCACGGCCGGTCCGCGTAACAGCTACATCCTGCACGCACGTAACGCATCCGGCCTCGTGCGGGATGCCACGGCGGAAAGTCCGTCGCCGGCAAGCGTGACCGTAACGGTGCTGAGTACCGAGGGGGATGGTACGCCCACGCCGGAACTGTTGGCCACGGTGGCTACAGCTTTGAATGATGAGGACGTGCGGCCATTGGGTGACCGGGTAAAAGTCCAGGGTGCCCAAATTCTGAAGTACCGAATTGACGCCATCCTGCACATGAACAGCGCCGGACCAGAAGGTGACGCCGCCTTGGCCGAAGCCAAAGCCCGCCTTTCGAAATGGATCAACCCCCGTAAGCGCCTCGGCATTGAGGTAGCGCGCTCTGCTGTGGACGCCCAGGTGCATGTTGCCGGCGTTTCTCGTGTTGAGCTGCCCGGGTGGGTCGACCTGTCACCCACAAAGGCCCAGGCCGCGTACTGCACCGGTTACGACGTGAGGTTGGCGGATGAAAAGCCTGCTGCCCAGTAATAGCACCCAGCTAGAGCGGGCCATTGAGGCGGCGTTCTACGAAAAAACCATTGTTCCGTTGCGCACGCTCTACAACGCCGATACGTGTCCGGCCCATTTGCTGCTGCATCTGGCGTGGGCTTGGTCGGTCGACCGCTGGGATTACCGGTGGAGCGAGGCGACCAAGCGGGCCGCCATCAGGGCCTCGTACTACATCCACAAGCACAAAGGCACGATTGGCGCGTTGCGCCGCGTGGTCGAGCCGCTGGGCTACCTGATCGAAGTCATGGAGTGGTGGCAGACGGTGCCGGAGGGCGTGCCGGGAACTTTCGCGCTGAAGGTCGGCGTGCTGGACACCGGCATTACCGAGGAAATGTATCAGGAGCTGACTCGGCTCATTGATGACGCCAAGCCTGTCAGTCGGCATATGACCGGTCTGGCGATCAGCCTGGAATCCACCGGCTACATAGGCATTGGCGCCTGTGTAAGCGAGGGTGAAGTGATCGACGTTTACCCACCAACCCCCCGCGATATAGAGGTGACCGGCTCTTATGGCCTGGTCATGTGTATTGATGAAATTGACACCCTGGACGTGTATCCATGATTGATCAGAACAGTCAGTTCTTCGCGATCCTCACTGCTGTGGGTGAGGCGAAACAGGCAAACGCAACGGCGCTCGGCGTTTCTTGGACATTTACTCAGATGGGAGTAGGTGACGCCAATAACACGGACCCTATCCCGAGCCGAACCCAAACTAAGCTGATCAACGAGTGGCGCCGGGCGCCAGTCAATCAGGTTCGACCGGATCCGGTTAACCCGAACATCATCATCACAGAGCAGGTAATACCTGCCGACGTGGGGGGTAAGTGGATCCGTGAACTTGCTCTGTATGACGCTGATGGCGACATGGTTGCTGTGGCCAACTGTGCGCCCAGCTTCAAGCCTTTGTTGGTCCAGGGTACCGGCAAGACCCAAGTTATTCGTATGAACTTCATCGTCACAAGCACCGCGAATATTGTTCTGAAGATTGATCCGGCGGTAGTTTTGGCGACCCGTGAATACGTGGACACGCAGATTATTGAAGCGTTGGCGAAGTTGGACTTCAAGCACTCCGTGTTGGTGGCTACTACGGCCAACATTGCTCTGAACGGCTTGCAGACCATCGACGGTGTGCTGTTGCCAGCGGATGCACGCGTGCTTGTGAAGAACCAAGCAGCAGCCAATGAGAACGGCTTGTATGTGGTGTCCTCGTCAGGCGTGTGGAAGCGATCCCAGGACGCTGACAGTAGCGTCGAGGTTACGCCGGGCCTATTCGTCAGTGTCGAAAAGGGTGCCGCCAACGGCGACAGCGTTTGGCAATTGGTGACTGACGCGCCGATTGTGCTGGGCACTACTGCACTAGTCTTTGAGATGGCGGCGGGTCGCACAGGTATTGCTGCTGGCTCCTATAGAAGTGTCACCGTAGACAAGTACGGGAGGGTGATCGCGGGGACCAACCCTACGACGCTGGCCAGTAGTGGGATCACTGATGCATTGCCGCTGACCGGTGGCACGCTCACAGGTTCTTTAAATCTGACTGACGCAAAAAGCGTCTATATCCGCCCTGTTCAGTCGCCTTCCTGGGCCGCCGGACTCATCGCAGGGGAATTTAATGGAGAAAAGGCAGGTATTGGCTATCTCGGAAGTAACGACAGTGTAAATGTCGTTTTCATGGGGTTAGGTGCAACGCCCTGGGTCAATGGTTACGGTATCCGAGTATCGACCGGTGGCGTTGAAATTGCGGGCCCTATCAGTGGTGATGGGGCCGGCCTGACTGGCCTCAAGTTTTCTGCCCTAACAGGGCTACCCAATTCACTATCTGCCTACGGTGTCCCATTTGCGAGTCAGGTCGAGGCTGAAACCGGAGCCGACACCAACAAGCCAATGAACGCATTGCGCACTTTTCAGGCTATCGCGGCCAAAGTGATCCAGGCCACCGAGAGCAAGCTCGGTACTGCACAGATTGCCTCTAAAGTTCTGGTCGACGCTGGTGACGATGACAGCACCATCGTGACGCCGAAAAAACAACGCTGGGGCTTTCGAATTCTGATCGGTCGGGCGGGCTATATCGTGTTCCCAACGTGGTTGAAAGGTTGGATTGTTCAATGGAACGTTGGGGTTTCGCTAACAGGTTCAGCAATTAATACCTCCTATTTCCCCATCCCTTTCCCGACCGATGTCGGTGCGGTGGTAGTCGGGGCATATAACAACAGCGGGTCAGGTTCCTACACCGTGTGCCTGAGCGATGGCACGGGTGGTTCCAAAGGCGCTGTTTTTGCCGACCGTTTTACAACTTATAACAATGGTGTCACTGGCTCGGCGGGTATGAGCTATATCGCCGTCGGTACTTGAGGGCCGTTCTATGTACTACGCAACGTTTCATTCAGACGGAACGCTTTACCAGCGTTTGATCAAGGGAACCCATGCAATCCCGGAAGGGGCTGTGGGGGTCGATGCTGTCCTTTGGTCGAGACTTATCAACGAGGTCGACGGTATTTGGACGCTCCGCGCAGAGGGCGAGATCGTGAAACTACCGCTGCCTCCTGTTCTCCTGACTCTGCAGGACGTTGAGCGTCTGCGTATTACGGCCTATGCCGACCCCTTGAAAGGTTCGGACCGTTACTTCGCGGAGGCTAATCGCATGCAGGCTATGGGCGAATCTGGCTGGGAAGTTGTACGGGATGCAGGTATCGCGCGCTACAAGGAAATTCAGTCGCTGTACCCCTGGCCAGAAGAAGTCACGCAATAAAAAAGAGGGCGGTCAGCAGATGTTGCCTGCAAGTCAGCCAAGGCCCTCCCACTCCCGTGAGCGAGCAGGCCAATTCAAGGTCAACCCCTGGAAGTCTATTTAAGCGCCGCCGGCATTCCAGCCTAGGCGTCGTGCTTTACACGCAACACGAACAACCACGGCCTCGCTTATGCGGGGCTTTTTCGTTTCTGGAGATTGAGCCTTATGAGTTTCTTTCACGGCATCACCACCTCGCTGATCGACACCGGCGCGCGCACCATCACGCTCCCGTCGTCCTCGATCATCGGCCTATGCGACACCTTCACCCCGGGCATTCTTGGCGGCGGTAATGCCAAGGCCGGCGAGCTGAAGCTGATCACGTCCGAGCGTGAAGCCATTGCAGCGTTCGGAGCGGACTCGGCGATTACCCGCGCTTGCCAGGCGATCTATGTACGGGCGAAGGCTGTAATCGTCGCCATTGGCGTTCCTAAGCTCGCTGACGCCGCGCTTCAAACGTCCGCCATTATTGGTGGTGTTCTGGCGGATGGGCAGCGCACCGGCCTTCAGGCGCTGCTGGACGGCAAGAGCCGACACAACGCCCAGCCCAAGCTGTTGATCGCTCCGGGGCACTCGGCCACGCAGGCGGTGGCCACCGCTATGGATGCGCTGGCCGGCAAGCTGCGCGCGCTTGCAATCATTGATGGCCCGAACACCACCGATGAGGCCGCTATGGCCTACGCGTTGAACTTCGGCAGTAAGCGGATCTATCTGGTGGATCCGGGCGTGCAGTTCTGGAGCACCGTCGACAGCGCGACCGTGGATGCCCCGGCCTCGGCCTGGGTGGCGGGTCTGTTTGCCTGGACTGATGCCGAGTACGGCTACTGGGCGTCGCCATCGAACAAAGAGTTCGTAGGCATCACCGGTACCACCCGGCCGGTGGAGTACTTGGATGGCGACGCAACGTGCCGGGCAAACCTGCTCAATAACGCGAACATCACCACGATCATCCGTGACGGCGGCTACCGCCTGTGGGGTAACCGCACTTGTTCGGCTGATGCCAAGTGGTCGTTCGTCACCCGCGTGCGTACCTGCGACATCCTCATGGATGCGATCCAGGCGGGGCACAAATGGGCCGTTGACCGCTCGATCACGAAAACCTACGTCTCGGACGTTACCGCCGGGCTTCAGTCCTTCATGCGCGACCAGAAGAACTCTGGCGCGGTGATCAACTTCGAGGTCTACGCCGACACCGAGCTGAACACGACCTCCCAGTTGGAGCAGGGCAAAGTCTTCTGGCGCATTCGCTTTACCGACGTGCCGCCGGCTGAGAACCCGAATTTTCTGATCGAGGTCACCAACGAGTGGCTGACCGAAGTACTTGAAGCAGCCTAAGGGGGCCGACTGATGATTCCTGAAATGTTGACCAATTGCGTCATGTTCCTTGATGGCGTGAGCTTTTCCGGTGATGTGCCATCTATGACGCTTCCCAAGCTCTCAGTTAAATCCGAGGAATACCGGGGCGGCGGTATGAGCGGCCCTGTCGACCTTCCTACCGGCCTGGAAAAGCTGGAGGCGGCATGGACCACCAACGGCGTGCGCAAAGAGTCGCTGAAGTTCTTCGGGCTGGCGGACCAGACGGCTTGCAATGCCGTTTTCCGTGGCTCGTTCAAGGGCCAGAAAGGCACTGTCAAGGCGGTAACTGTGACGCTGCGCGGCTCGCTCAAAGAAGTGGATATGGGCGATTGGAAGCCAGGCGATAAATCCGAAATCAAGCACGCCATGTCGGTCACCTATTACAAGCTCGAAATCGACGGGCGTGTGATGTACGAAATCGACTTTGCCAACATGGTGCAGGTGATCAACGGTGTTGATCAGTTGGCCGCTGAGCGTTCGGCCCTGGGCCTTTAAGGATTGATGACATGACCAACGTATCTCTCGCTGCACCGCTTCCGTCCTGGCTGGTCCTGAGCGACGACGGCGTTACCGTAACGCTCAAGCACAAAGCCAATTTTAATGGGGTTGTGACCGATAAGCTGATGATGCGCGCGCCCAGCGTAAAGGATGTTATGGCCGCCAAAATCGCCGGCAATGGTGACCATGAAAAGGTGGAGTTGAATTTGTTTTGCAGCCTGCTCACGGCTACTGAGGCCGAACTCACGGCCCTCAAATACAAGGACTACATGCGCCTTCAGGCGGGCTATTTTCGCCTGGTTGAAGAAGACGACGTGTAACGAAGCCACGCTTAAGGTGCTGGCCAAGCGCTTGGCAAAAGAGACGGGTTTCTCGTCCGCCGAGATCCTGGCCATGCCCTTTAACGTGATGGTGTGGTGGCTCACGGATTGAGCCGCTGTTGATCTTCCCGACGTATAGGGCGCGCACATGGCAAACAAACTTGCTCTCGGCCTGGTCATTGGCGGGGCTGTCAGCTCGACGGTAGGGGCGGCGTTCAAGGACGTCAGCAACAAAATCAAGAAGCTGGAGGAACAAGGTTCCAAGGCGCGGGTGCTGGAAAAGACCATCGGCGAAACCATGCGCTTGCGGGATGAGTGGCGCAAGGCACATATGGCCGGCGACAAGGGCGCCACGGCGTTACAGCGAAAACTGGAGAACAATCTGGATGGCCTGCGCAAGCAGGGCGTGGAAGTACGCAATCTGACCAAGGCTTATGCGGCCATGGGGCAGGCGGCGACTAAGGCTGAGTTTAAGGCCAAGGGCCATATGCAGCTCGATGCTGGTAAGCAGCAGATGAAAAGCAGCATTGGCCAGGCGGCGGCCGCCACGGCAGCGATGGCCATTCCCACGAAAGTGAGCGCGGATTACGGCGCGATCATTCGTGACATTGCGATCAAGGCGAACATTGCCAACAAGCCCGAAGAAGCGCAGATGTCGAAAACGATCGTCAGTACTTCGCGTGATACCGGCATGGCGCGCAATCAGGTGGCCGAGGTGGTCAACGCCCTGGTGGGTGCCGGCATGGAGCTGGATAAGGCTCTGTCATACGCGCCTGTGGCGGCCAAGTTTGCAATTGGCCAGGGTTCGGACGGCGGAGAAACGGCCCGAATGATCAACGCCCTGGGACAGAACGCCAAAATCTCCGACCCAGCTGTGATGCAGCAGGCGCTGGAGGCTATCGCTTATCAGGGCCAAGCGGGCAGTTTTGAAGCGGCTGACATGGCTCGGTGGTTTCCTGACCTATTGGCAAAAATGGGCAATATCGGCATTACCGGCATGGATGCCGTGACGCAATTGGGCTCAATGCTTCAGGTGCAAATGAAGACCGCCGGCGGTGCTGATGAAGCGGCCAACAACCTCAAGAACTGGATGGAGAAAATCGGTTCTGGCGATACGGTCAAAGCCTACAAGGACGCCGGGATTGACTACCAAGGGTCGATGAATACCGGCCTGCAGAATGGTAAATCCACCCTGGAATCCAGCTTTGAGCTGGCACAGAAGTACATTGCGGCAACGGATCCGAAGAAGGCCGCCGCCATGGCGGCTGCTACGGCGAAGATCAGTAAGGAGACTGATCCGGAGAAAGCCAAAGCCATGATTGCGTCCCTGGAGCAGGCTTTGCGGACCGGGGATCTGTTCGCGGACATGCAGGTTAAGGGCGCTTTGACGGCCTACCTGCAGAACAAAGAGCTGTACGCGCAGCTTAAGAAAGACTCGGCCAGTGCCACCGGGATCCTTGATAAGAACCTTGAGGAGCGCCGGCAGGCGTCAGCGCAGAAATGGTCGGAAATGGCCCAGGGCATGGATGAATCCATGCGCGCCATTGGTGACGCGTTCCGACCGGTCACTGACAAAGTGGCGGATGGGTTGGCCTATGTCACCCAGGGGCTGGCCAAGCTGTCGGACGAGTCGCCCCGGGTTGTCACGGGGATCGGTGCCGCTGTGGCCGCTGTGATCGCGTTCCAGACCGTTATGAGCGGATTCAAGATTGCCAAGGGCCTGCTCAACATTGGGCGCGGCTCGCTGATGGGCAACCCGAACATCCCACAAAAAGTCATTGTCACCAACATGCCCGTTGGCGGATCTGGTGGCATGGATTTGGGCGGCGTCGATGACGCTGGCGGCAAGGATGGAAAAGGTAAGGGCGGCGGCCGTGGTGGCCGAAGCCCCGGGCGTGGCATTGGGGCAGGCATGAAGGGGCCGGCAGTATTGGCCGTGATAGAAGCCGGTTTTAAAGTCAAAGACACCTACGACAACGCTGAAACCCAGGACGAAAAAGCCGAAGGATATGGCGCTGCGGCTGGCGGACTTGCTGGCACGCTCGCCGGTGCGGCGGCCGGTGCGTTCATCGGTTCGGCGGTACCGGTAATCGGCACCGTCCTGGGCGGCTTGATTGGGGGCTGGCTGGGCAGCATGGGCGGTGACGTCCTGGGCGGTACCATCGGCAAGTCGATGTTTGGCTCTGACGACAGCAAGACGGTCATGCCCGTGGCCGGTCCGTTGATGATGAAGGATGCCGGCAAGGACATTCCGCCAGCGCTGGGGGATATCGCCAAGTCGTTTGCGCCTTCGCGCACCGGGCCGCTGATGCTGACCAACCCAGGTCAAGGTGCTTTGTCGGGAGCACCTGGCGCTGTTAATCCGGGTGATGTCGCGCGGTCCATGATGATGCCTCAGGCCAACGCAGAAGCGACGGCCGGGCCACTTGCTGCGGCCGTGGTTGCGAAGGTGCAGCCGGCGAAGTTCGAGACCAAGGTGGATATTCACGCGCCTATCACGCTGACGGTGCAAGGCGATGTCAAGGATCCAAACGAGATCATTGCCCAGTTGCGGCCGCTGATGGAGCAGCAGCAACGGGAAATCGCCCAGCAGCTCGAAAACCGCAAGCTCTACGACGCGCCGCATGTCTAAGGGGGAAATATGGAAGCACTGGCACAGCTACAGTCCGGCCTGAAGTATCTGGCCTCGGCCGGTGAAGCGGGCCGGCGCAGTATCGATGGCATGATGGGACCGGTAAATGGTGCCATCAGCGAAATCACCGGCGCCGCCAATGAACTGGAGGATCTGCCGTTTATTGGTCCTGCGGTGGGGGCGAAGCTACAGCGAGTCATGCGCGGGATTTCTACGGCCCAGGCCAAGGTTGGAAAGGTTATCGCAACCTACAATCGTGCCTCCCGCGCCTTGTCGCAGATTGATGAGCGCATGGGCACGCTAAAAGAGCAGGCAGGGAGGGCAGCAACCGCTGTCAACAAGATCGCCGGAATGATTGACCCGTCACTGGCCAACATCATTCCCACCGGTGCATTCGCCACGGATGCAACGCCGGCGAAAGAGGCGGTGAAGCCTTTCCCCCATCTGCTGATCATTCAGCCGCTGGACCCGAAGGCGCAGCCGTATTACTTCAACCTTGATACGGCGGCCTTTGACTCATTGCGCCGCTCGACGGCATACCGCTGGGCCTCACAAGAGCGCCTAACGCGCCGGTCGGCCCAGCAAGCCGTGGGCATGGGTGACGAAAAAATCACACTCAAGGGCGATATTTTTCCGGGCTATCGGGGCGGCCTAGGACAGCTAAACACGCTGCGTTCGATAGGCTCCCAGCTCAAGCCGGTAACCCTGACCACGGGCTATGGTGTTGTGCTGGGCACCTGGTGTCTCACGAGCGTTGACGAAGACCAAAGCGCGCTGATGCAGGGTGGTATCCCTCGCAAACAGGCCTTTACCTTGGAGTTTGTGCGCTATGGCGACGACATGCAGAACATCTGATGGGGATCTGCTCGATACCATTTGTCATAACTTCTATGGCCATCTGGTGGGCAGTGTCGAGGCGGTGCTTGCGGCCAATCAGGGCCTGGCGGATGAGGATCAGCCTTACCGTGCTGGTGTGGTGATTGTCTTGCCGGACCTGCCAGGCCCTGTGGATGAGCAAGTGGCCCTGTGGGATTGATTCAGTTCTATCGGCTGCGCCCTTGTTCCGTTATGCGGAACGCCCCCTTTCCCTAAAGCCCGCCCAGTGCGGGTTTTTATTGGCCAATGCCCTATGACTCCCCAATTTAGAATCGTCGCGAACGGTTCCGACATCACGTCGCTGATTAACGATCGGCTTTTGCTGTTGCGCACCACAGACAAGCCCGGCATGGAGTCGGACGAGTTTGAGTTGCGCATTGATGACCGCGACGGCCTGGTAACGCTGCCCAAGCGTGGCGCCGGAATTGAGGTCTACCTGGGCTATGCCGAAACCTCCCTGGTGCGCCTGGGTCGCTATGTGGTCGACGAGATCGAGGTATCCGGTCCGCCGGACACCATCGTTATTCGGGGCAAGGCCAGCGATATGCGCGGCACCGGTAAATCGATCCGCAGCGGTAGCTGGGAAGACGTGCCGCTGTCGAAAATCGTTTCCGATATCGCGGCGCGCAATGGCTGGACGCCGGCCTGCACCATCGCCACAAAGGTCGCCCGGGCTGATCAGCTCCACGAATCGGACTTCAGCTTTGTCACGCGCCTGGCCAAGCAATACGACTGCACCGCTAAGGTGGGCGACGGCAAGTTGATGGTTTTGCAGCGCCAAGCGGGCCTGAGTGCCAGCGGCAAGGTAATTGGCGCGATCACCCTTACGCGCAGCGACGTAAGCCGCTGGCAATTCCGCCTTGGCGACCGTAACGCGCACAAGACCGTGGCGGCCAAACATCAGGACAAGAAGACGGGCAAGTTGTCAGTGGTCTCCCTGGAGAATGACGACGTGCCGGACGGCCTGCCGGCAGTACACACAGATCGCCATATCCACCCGAACAAGACCGCTGCCGAATCCGCGGCTAAGGCGCGCTTGGCTGCGTTCAACCGATCTACGGCTGGCGTGCGTCTGGAAATGCCCGGGCGCACGGACCTATTCGCGGAGCGCTCTATCAATGCCCAGGGCTTCAAGGTAGGGCTCGATGGCGAGTATCTGGTGGATTTGGTGGAGCAGACATTCACCCAAGCCGGCTGGTCCACCACCGTTGAGTGCAACGGCGGCAAAAAGGGCAAGGCCAAAGCCAAAGGCAAGAAAACGAAGAAAGCCGCTAAGCCAGTCAAAGTCGTCAGCCTGGCGTAGCGGTCGCGCACCACAACCCCCGCCAAGTGCGGGCTACTCATGTTAGGAGCTTGTATGCCCATCACCCAGCAGCAGTTGCTGCAGATCTTCCCTAACGCCGGCCGCCAAACCGGCGTTTTTGTTCCTGCTCTGAACACGGCCATGAACCGTTACGGCATCGTCGGCACGCCGCGCGCCGCTGCATTCATTGCCCAGATCGGCCACGAGTCGGGCCAGTTGACGCGCCTGGTGGAAAACCTGAACTACAGCGTCGACGGCCTGATGAAGACCTGGCCTAGCCGGTTCGACTTGGTGCGAGCAACGGCCGCAGCTCGCAACCCTGAGCAGATCGCGAACATCGTGTATGCAGGCCGCATCGGTAACGCCGCCCCCTGCGATGGCTGGAAGTATCGCGGGCGCGGGCTGATTCAGGTGACCGGCAAGACGAACTATGCAGCCTGCGGCGAAGCCTTGGGCCTGGACCTGATAAATCAGCCTGAGTTGCTGGAGCAGCCCCAGTATGCAGCTATGTCTGCTGCATGGTTCTGGTCGGCGAATGGGCTGAATACCCTGGCCGATACGGGCGACCTGACCAAGATCACTCAGCGTATCAACGGCGGCACCAATGGTATTGCCGACCGCCAGGCGCTGTATGACAAGGCATTGAAGGTGCTGGCATGACGCCCGCGCAGAAGCTGATCGGCCTGGGCCTGGTGACAATTCTGCTGCTGGTCCTGGGTGCCGGTGGCGGGGTATGGCTTGCTGCTGGGCATTACCGACCACTACTCGACACGGCGAACACCGAACTTACCGGCGCAAAGTTGGCGCGCGACAACCTTGAAGCTCTGGCAGGGGAGCAGGGTAGGAAGCTCGGCGAGCTGGTGCAGGCCGGTAAATTGCGGGAGCAGGCCGCCGCACTGGCGCAGGAGAAGGCGCGGCAGGAGGCTCAGCCCGATTACGCGGCGGCCAATCAGCTATTGCGGGATCGAACCGGTGGTGACCCGGCCCAGGCTGCTGCCGCGATCATCGATCAGGAGTTAGGGCTATGAGGTCTTTGCTAGTGGTGCTGGCCCTGCTGGCGGGGTGCGCGGGCAAGGAGCCAGAAGTGCGCACTGTTCGTGTAGAGGTGCCGGTGCAGGTGCCATGCAGAGTGCCAGCGGCACCCGTGCTAGCCTGGGCCACGGACAGCCTCAAGAAGAACGACAGCCTGGAGCTGAAAGTGCGGGCGCTCTTAGCGGAGCGCCGACAGCGGATTGGATACGAGAAACAACTAGAAGCGTTATTGTCAGCATGCCGTTGAGCTGGGCGGCATCTATGGATGCTAGGGCTCAACTCAACGGCGGTTGAGTGGGCCTGGCTGATCAGTCGTCGAGTTCTTGAGCAGCGTCATAAAACTGGTCTTCGAACAAATCTTTCAACCATTCGTACCCAGTGTCTCCGTATTCGAATAAGCAATGCGCTTCGCCTACTGTCGCTGAAAAAAACACACCTCTACTCGGATCTGCGTAGGTGTCGACCTCAACTTGACCTAAGTATTCGTTATGATAAACCTGGATATCAGCTGTTCTGAAATACGCTACAGCAAGCGATCTCTTGCGCGCTGGAACGATCCAGTCTTCCAGTGGGCCGTAACCGTTCCGAGTTTTTATACGATAAAATCTTGATTTTTTTGCCATTTGTCCCACTCCTGATGTCTTCTGAAGCCAGAGATGTGCGTAACGCGTGTGGCTCCATGATGGCAAAATGGGGGCAATAGTGGAGATTTCAACCGAGCTTATACAATTAGCTCCGACCGCACGGGTAAAACCGAATGCCTTTGAGCAGTCCTATAATGCCCCGGTCAATACATCAGTAAAGGGTCGTGAAATGTACGATTGAGGCCGATGGGACTCTCATTTTAGAGGCTCTGCGTGTCTAACTCGAAGCGCAAGATGGCAGGGGGCCGGTCGAGGTGAACAGGGTAGCAGGCAAATTATTTGGTTTGGGAAACTGGTCGGCAGGACGCCGGGGGAGGGGATGGATCTCGTACCAATTTTTGTACCACTGACCGCGTTTCGCTATCGAATAGCAGGTATCCCAAAGTAGGCAAGGGCCCGTATTTGCAGGGTTTGGCTACTTTGGAAAACCGAGTAATACTCAAAATTAATATTAGGAGTATGGATCAGAAAACGATAGAGAGCCTTTAAATAAAGGCTGTAAGACGATGATTGGTTGGGTTTGTACGCATTCGTGGGCAAAAAAAGGGCCCGCTTATGGGCGGGCCTAATGGAGTTCTTCAAAGGAGTAGGGGTAAGTTGCGCCCGATCCCGTCGATAGCGGGTGAAAAGGATGTCGAAGAAACGAGAAACCCGGCGCTGCGCACGGGTTGTCGAGCCGGATGTTCGGGCAAGTATTTTATTGGGCGGATTTGTCAGCGTCGGCAATTCAAGGCGGCTACCTGCATTTTGCCACCGTCCCTCACATCGACGATGCTCACGCTGTCAGCGCCAACCTCGGCGGCTTTATTGAATGCCGTGTTCAGTGCGTCGCCGTTGGAGGAGCCCTCTACCGTGAATGCTTTGACGACGTGGCAAGCGTGGGCGGATGAGGCTGTGACGAGGTTGATTTGCTTGCCCGCTTCAGTGAGCTGGGTGGTGCAGGCCGAGATCAACACCGCAATGAGGATCAGCAGAGGGGCGGCATGAAGATTACGCATGACTAAAAGCACTCCTGGGGTTCCTGCGGCATTTGGTTGATACCGAAAATGTCAGCCGCAGATGCACGATAGCAGAGCATGAGGTTCACCAGAAACCAAAAGCCCTGCGATAAGGCAGGGCTTTTTCAGTGCGGCAGATGATCAGTCGTGCAGGGTTTCGGCCGCATATAGCGTGTTTTCCAGCAGGCAGGCACGGGTCATCGGGCCAACGCCGCCCGGTACCGGGGTGATCCAGCCGGCACGGGGTAGGGCGGTTTCGTACACCACGTCGCCGACCAGCTTGCCGTCTGCCTGACGGTTGATGCCGACGTCGATGACGATCGCGCCTTCCTTGATCCATTCACCCTTGACCAGGCCCGGCTTGCCGGCGGCCACCACCACCAGGTCGGCACGGCCGACGTGACCGGCGAGGTCTTTGGTGAAGCGGTGGGTCACGGTCACAGTGCAGCCGGCCAGCAGCAGTTCCATGGCCATCGGGCGCCCAACGATGTTGGAGGCGCCGACGATCACGGCGTCGAGGCCGTAAAGATTGACGCCGGTGCTCTCTAGCAGGGTCATGATGCCTTTCGGCGTGCATGGGCGCAGCAGCGGGATACGCTGGGCCAGGCGGCCGACGTTATACGGGTGGAAACCGTCGACGTCTTTGTCCGGGCGGATGCGTTCAAGCAACTGGGAGGCGTCCAGATGCGCGGGCAATGGCAGTTGCACCAGGATGCCATCGATGTTCGGGTCATCGTTGAGGCCGTCGATCAGGTCGGTAAGGGCCTGCTGGGTGGTCTCGGAAGGTAAGTCGTAGGCCTTGGAAATAAAGCCGACCTCTTCACAGTCCTTACGCTTGTGCGAGACATAAACCTGAGACGCAGGATCGCTGCCGACCAGGATCACCGCGAGGCCAGGCGTGCGCAGGCCTTGCTGGCTACGCTCGGTGACGCGTTTGGCGATCTGCTGGCGCAGGCTGGCGGCGATTGATTTGCCGTCGATAAGTTGTGCAGTCATTACGCGTGATTAACCATCGAGAGGGGGAAGAAAAGTGCGCGCATTCTCGCATGCCAACGCGCGAGGGCAAAGGCGCTTGGTCTGCAAATTGGCCTAACCCCTTAAATAAAATGAATTTTTTTCAAAAAAGATTTGACGGCTTTCTGGTGCGTCTATACTATTCGTCGCACTTGTCGGGCACAGCCTAGCACTGGTTAAGAAGGTCAAGCAGGGTTGTTGCTCTGTAAGGCTGGAAGCACTTAGTTTGTAATCCTCCAAGAGTACAGATTAATCAGGCGCCCGTAGCTCAGCTGGATAGAGCATCCGCCTTCTAAGCGGATGGTCGCAGGTTCGAGTCCTGCCGGGTGCGCCATTAGGCAGCTTTGGCACAAGTAGCGTTAGATGGTGGGCGTAGCTCAGTTGGTAGAGCACGGGATTGTGACTCCCGTTGTCGAGGGTTCGATCCCCTTCGTCCACCCCATATTTTGAAAAAGGCGCCAGATTAACCATCTGGCGCCTTTGCTTTAAGAGCTTCAAGCGCGGATGTGGTGGAATTGGTAGACACACTGGATTTAGGTTCCAGCGCCGCGAGGCGTAAGAGTTCGAGTCTCTTCATCCGCACCAATTAAAGCTTTGCCCGGCCGAAAGGCTGGGTGAGGTTAGACAAAGAAGTGGTTTGGTTTCTTTGTTAACGCAATATGGTGGGCGTAGCTCAGTTGGTAGAGCACGGGATTGTGACTCCCGTTGTCGAGGGTTCGATCCCCTTCGTCCACCCCATATTCGAAAGGCGCCAGATTTAACAGTCTGGCGCCTTTTTTGTTTTAGCGGTTCGAGTATTCCGCGGCCGCAGGTTCTGGGTCGCAAGGCAGGGCGTTTCGTCGTATTTATGTGTCTCGATGATGCCGCGCTGCCTGCCTGTCCTGTTCGCAGGGCGGGCCGTCAGGGAGATGATTGGCGACTGCTTCTATATATAGAAGGGTCGGCGCAGAGCCCTGGCGTGATTGGCTGTATTTGTCACCGGGGCGAGGCGCAACAGTGTCTTCGTACCGATAAATTGCCTGCTGTTTTTTTACCCGTTTCCAGTAGGGTGACTTCTTGAGTTTGACCCACTAGAATGCATGCCCTTGATTCTGGGGTCGGAAACGGCCGGCTAACGTCTGTGCAACGAGGAATATCCATGCAAGTTTCTGTTGAAAATACTACTGCTCTCGAGCGCCGCCTGAGCATCACCGTGCCGGCAGAGCGCATCGAGACTGCGGTCAACAAGCGTCTGCAGCAGACTGCCCAAAAGGCCAAGATCGCTGGCTTCCGTCCAGGCAAAGTGCCAATGAGCGAAATCAAGCGCCGTTTTGGTGCTGATGCGCGTCAGGAGGCGGTAGGCGACGTGATCCAGGCTTCTTTCTACGAAGCGGTTGTTGAGCAAAAGCTGAACCCGGCCGGCTCGCCGTCGATCGAGCCTAAGTCCCTGGAAGCGGGCAAGGACCTGGAGTACGTTGCTGTATTCGAAGTGTTCCCAGAGTTCGAAGTTGCCGGTTTCGAAGGTATCGCGATCGAGCGTCTGAGCGCTGAAGTGGCTGATGCTGACCTGGATAACATGCTGGAAGTCCTGCGCAAGCAGAACACGCGTTTCGAAGTGGCCGAGCGTGCTGCCCAGAACGAAGACCAACTGAACATCGATTTCGTGGGCAAGGTTGACGGCGAAGCATTCGCTGGCGGCTCCGCCAAGGGCACTCAGCTGGTGCTGGGCTCCAACCGCATGATCCCGGGTTTTGAAGAGGGTCTGGTTGGTGCAAAAGCTGGCGAAGAGCGCGTTCTGAACCTGACTTTCCCGGCTGACTACCAGAATCTGGACCTGGCCGGCAAAGCCGCCGAGTTCACCGTGACGGTCAATAGCGTTTCCGAGCCTAAGCTGCCAGAGCTGAACGAAGAGTTCTTCGCTCAATTCGGCATCAAGGAAACCGGCATCGACGGCTTCCGCACCGAAGTTCGCAAGAACATGGAGCGTGAGCTGCGTCAGGCCGTCAAGTCCAAGGTCAAGAACCAGGTCATGGACGGTCTGCTGACCGCCAACCCGATCGAAGTGCCTAAGGCTCTGCTGTCCAACGAAGTGGATCGCCTGCGCGTACAAGCTGTTCAGCAGTTTGGTGGCAACATCAAGCCTGACCAACTGCCGGCCGAGCTGTTCGAAGAACAAGCCAAGCGCCGCGTCGTGCTGGGTCTGATCGTGGCTGAAGTGGTCAAGCAGTTCGATCTCAAGCCTGACGAAGATCGCGTTCGTGAAATGATCCAGGAAATGGCTTCGGCCTACCAGGAGCCTGAGCAGGTTGTGGCTTGGTACTACAAGAACGACCAGCAGCTGAACGAAGTACGTTCGGTTGTGCTGGAAGAACAAGTTGTGGATACTGTTCTGCAGAAGGCTAAGGTGACCGATAAAGCGGTCTCTTACGAAGAAGCAGTCAAGCCGGCGGAAGCAGCACAAGCCGACTGATTGTCCAACTCGTTCGAAATACAACCATAAGCCAGCCTCGCGCTGGCTTATGCGTTTTCAAGACATGACTATTTGGGAGTAACTGCAGAGCATGTTCCGTAATTCCTATATTCAGCAGAACTCTGATATCCAGGCCGCAGGCGGCCTGGTCCCGATGGTTGTCGAGCAGTCCGCTCGTGGCGAACGCGCCTACGACATCTACTCGCGCCTGCTCAAGGAGCGAGTGATCTTTCTGGTGGGCCCAGTAGAGGACTACATGGCCAACCTGATTTGTGCGCAACTGCTGTTCCTTGAAGCGGAAAACCCGGACAAGGACATCCATCTTTACATTAACTCGCCGGGCGGTTCGGTGACCGCAGGTATGTCGATCTACGACACCATGCAGTTCATCAAGCCAAACGTGTCGACCACCTGCATCGGCCAAGCCTGCAGCATGGGCGCTTTCCTGCTGACCGCGGGTGCCGAAGGCAAGCGTTACTGCCTGCCGAACTCGCGCGTGATGATTCACCAGCCACTGGGCGGTTTCCAGGGTCAGGCATCGGACATCGAAATCCATGCCAAGGAAATCCTCTTTATTCGTGAGCGTCTTAACACGCTGATGGCCAAGCACAGCGGGCACACCTTGGAAGAAATCGAGCGTGATACCAACCGTGACAATTTCATGAGCGCTGAAGCCGCGCGTGATTACGGGTTGATCGACGCAGTGATTGAAAAGCGCCCCGCTTAATATAAGCAGCTCAAAATAGGGCTGGTCGGCAAGTCCGATCACCTGCGGGCTTGAAAAAGCCCGCATAAGCCTTCATCTTGTGTTGCAAGCCTATCGGATTTGGATCGAACGAATGACTGACACCCGCAACGGCGAGGACAACGGCAAGCTGCTCTATTGCTCCTTCTGTGGCAAAAGCCAGCATGAAGTGCGCAAATTGATTGCCGGCCCCTCGGTCTTTATCTGCGACGAGTGCGTCGACCTGTGCAATGACATCATCCGTGAGGAGGTGCAGGAAGCCCAGGCCGAGAGCAGCGCGCATAAATTGCCTTCGCCTAAAGAAATCAGCGGCATCCTTGATCAGTACGTGATTGGTCAAGAGCGTGCAAAAAAGGTTCTGGCCGTAGCGGTGTACAACCACTACAAGCGTTTGAACCAGCGTGACAAGAAAAACGACGAAGTCGAGCTCGGCAAGAGCAACATCTTGCTGATCGGTCCTACAGGCTCGGGTAAAACCCTGCTTGCAGAAACCCTTGCTCGCCTGCTGAACGTTCCGTTCACCATCGCCGACGCTACCACCCTCACCGAGGCTGGCTACGTGGGTGAAGACGTCGAGAACATCATTCAGAAGTTGCTGCAGAAGTGCGACTACGACGTAGAGAAAGCCCAGATGGGTATTGTCTATATCGACGAAATCGACAAGATTTCGCGCAAGTCCGACAACCCGTCGATCACTCGGGATGTTTCCGGTGAAGGCGTGCAGCAAGCCTTACTGAAACTGATCGAAGGCACGGTTGCTTCCGTACCGCCACAAGGTGGCCGCAAGCACCCGCAGCAGGAATTCCTTCAGGTTGATACGCGCAATATCCTGTTCATCTGCGGCGGTGCGTTCTCCGGACTGGAAAAGGTTATTCAAAACCGTTCCACCCGTGGCGGCATCGGTTTCAGTGCAGAAGTGCGCAGCAAGGAAGAAGGCAAGAAGGTGGGCGAGTCCCTGCGTGAAGTCGAACCTGACGATTTGGTCAAGTTTGGTCTGATCCCGGAATTCGTTGGTCGTCTGCCAGTTCTGGCGACATTGGACGAGTTGGATGAGGCTGCTCTGATTCAGATCCTCACCGAGCCGAAAAACGCCCTGACCAAACAATATGCCAAGCTGTTCGAAATGGAAGGCGTAGACCTCGAGTTCCGTACCGACGCACTCAAATCAGTGGCCAAGCGGGCACTGGAGCGCAAGACCGGTGCGCGTGGCCTGCGTTCGATTCTCGAAGGCGTATTGCTCGACACCATGTACGAAATTCCCTCGCAGTCCGAGGTGAGTAAAGTGGTGATCGACGAAAGCGTTATCGAAGGTAAGTCCAAGCCACTGTATATCTACGAAAACAGTGAGCCGGCTGCCAAGGCTGCACCAGACGCTTAAGCGTCCTGTAGCTGCATAACAACAAGGGGCCTTTAGGGGCCCCTTTTGTTTTAAGGGTGTGTTTTTCCTGCGTTTAACTGCTGGCATTGAGCTTGTTTTTTTTGCTAGCAGCCCCCATCTTGGTTTCATGCTTACTTTTCAACTGTCATAGAGGCGAAATCATGAAGACAACCATCGAATTGCCTCTCCTGCCGTTGCGTGATGTCGTCGTCTATCCGCACATGGTTATCCCGCTGTTCGTGGGGCGCGAGAAGTCTATCGAAGCCCTCGAGGCTGCGATGACGGGCGACAAGCAGATCCTGCTGTTGGCCCAGAGAAACCCTGCTGATGATGATCCAGGCGAAGATGCCCTGTATCGCGTCGGTACCGTTGCGACTGTCCTGCAACTGCTCAAGCTGCCCGATGGCACCGTCAAGGTGCTGGTGGAAGGTGAGCAGCGTGGTGCTGTCGAGCGTTTCATGGAGGTGGACGGCCACCTGCGTGCCGAAGTGGCGCTGATCGACGAAGTCGAGGCCCCGGAGCGCGAGTCCGAAGTATTTGTACGCAGCCTGCTCTCGCAGTTCGAGCAGTATGTGCAGTTGGGTAAGAAAGTCCCGGCTGAAGTCCTGTCTTCCCTCAACAGCATTGATGAGCCTAGCCGCCTGGTCGACACCATGGCCGCGCACATGGCGCTGAAGATCGAGCAGAAGCAAGACATCCTTGAAATCATCGACCTGCCGGCCCGTGTCGAACACGTCCTGGCGCTGCTCGATGCCGAAATCGACCTGCTGCAGGTTGAAAAACGCATCCGTGGTCGCGTGAAGAAACAAATGGAGCGCAGCCAGCGCGAGTACTACCTGAATGAGCAGATGAAGGCCATTCAGAAAGAACTCGGCGACAGCGAGGAGGGCCACAACGAAATCGAAGAGCTGAAAAAGCGCATCGATGCCGCCGGCCTGCCAAAAGACGCCCTGACCAAGGCCAATGCCGAGCTGAACAAGCTCAAGCAAATGTCGCCGATGTCGGCCGAAGCCACGGTGGTTCGTTCCTACATCGATTGGCTGGTGCAGGTGCCGTGGAAGGCTCAGACCAAGGTCCGCCTGGACCTGGCTCGCGCCGAAGATATCCTCGACGCCGACCACTATGGCCTCGAAGAAGTCAAAGAACGCATTCTCGAATACCTCGCCGTGCAAAAGCGTGTGAAGAAGATTCGTGGCCCGGTGTTGTGCCTGGTCGGTCCGCCTGGTGTGGGTAAAACCTCCCTGGCCGAGTCGATTGCCAATGCCACCAACCGTAAATTCGTGCGAATGGCCCTCGGCGGCGTGCGTGATGAAGCGGAAATTCGTGGTCATCGCCGGACATATATCGGTTCGATGCCAGGAAGATTGATTCAAAAGATGACAAAGGTGGGTGTGCGCAACCCACTGTTCCTGCTCGATGAAATCGACAAAATGGGCAGCGACATGCGCGGCGATCCGGCATCGGCGTTGCTCGAAGTGCTCGATCCCGAGCAGAACCACAATTTCAACGACCATTACCTGGAAGTCGACTACGACCTGTCCGACGTGATGTTCCTGTGTACCTCCAACTCCATGAACATTCCGCCAGCGTTGCTGGACAGGATGGAGGTGATTCGTCTGCCGGGTTACACCGAAGACGAGAAGATCAACATCGCCGTCAAATACCTCGCGCCCAAGCAGATTTCGGCCAATGGCCTGAAGAAAGGCGAGATTGAATTCGCGGTCGAGTCGATCCGCGACATGGTGCGTTACTACACCCGCGAGGCCGGTGTACGGGGGCTTGAGCGCCAGATCGCGAAGATTTGCCGCAAGGCGGTCAAGGAACATGCACTGGAAAAACGCTTCTCGGTGAAGGTCACGGCCGATGCGCTGGAGCACTACCTCGGCGTGCGTAAATTCAGTTACGGCTTGGCTGAACAGCAGGATCAGGTAGGGCAGGTGACTGGCCTGGCGTGGACCCAGGTGGGCGGTGAATTGCTGACCATCGAAGCTGCGGTGATCCCAGGCAAAGGCCAATTGATCAAGACCGGTTCCTTGGGTGACGTGATGGTCGAATCCATCACCGCTGCGCAGACCGTGGTGCGCAGCCGCGCCCGGAGCCTGGGGATTCCCCTGGACTTCCACGAGAAGCACGACATCCACATCCACATGCCGGAAGGGGCGACCCCAAAAGACGGCCCTAGCGCTGGCGTAGGCATGTGTACGGCCCTGGTATCGGCCCTGACCGGCATTCCGGTGCGCGCTGATGTGGCCATGACCGGCGAAATCACCCTGCGTGGCCAGGTATTGGCCATCGGTGGTCTGAAAGAGAAATTGCTCGCCGCACACCGGGGTGGAATCAAGACCGTGATCATTCCTGAAGAGAATGTCCGCGACTTGAAGGAAATTCCTGACAATATCAAGCAAGATCTTCAGATTAAACCAGTTAAATGGATTGACGAGGTCCTGCAAATTGCGCTGCAATACGCGCCGGAGCCCTTGCCGGATGTGGCTCCGGAGATAGTCGCTAAGGACGAAAAGCGCGAGTCTGATTCCAAGGAAAGAATTAGCACGCATTAATGCGTTAAAGCCTGGGGGCTTCCTTGACAGCTTTTTAGAGCCCTTGTTATAAAGCGGCTCTTAAGTGTCTGTAGTCCATTCAGCACTGGTTTTTGCTTTCACCAAAAAACTTAGAATCATACTCAATAGATATATAAGGGGACTTAGAGTGAACAAGTCGGAACTGATTGATGCTATCGCCGCATCCGCTGATATCCCGAAAGCTGCTGCTGGCCGTGCGCTGGACGCAGTAATCGAATCCGTCACTGGCGCTCTTAAGGCCGGCGACTCGGTGGTACTGGTAGGTTTCGGTACTTTCTCTGTGACTGACCGTCCAGCTCGCACTGGCCGTAACCCACAGACTGGCAAAGCACTGCAAATCGCTGCTGCCAAGAAACCAGGTTTCAAAGCCGGTAAAGCCCTGAAAGAAGCCGTTAACTAAGCCTCGCTCAAGCCTTTACCTACCCGGGTCCGACGCAGGTCTGGCCTGGCAGCGGAGCGGCAGCTGACCCACGTATCCATCGGGTCACCACGCCGGGGGTGTGGGTTCTAACCCCCGTCCGCTCCGCCAGTTACGAGAAGGCGCATCCTCGGATGCGCCTTTCTTCTATCCGGACTCTACCCACGCTCCACGGTTGCCAATTTTTGAAGTTCAACCGTTTCTGGGGGACGCATGCTGCAAAATATCAGGGACAATTCACAAGGCTGGATTGCCAAGACCATTATCGGGATCATCGTCGCATTGATGGCGTTCACCGGTATCGAGGCTATTTTTCAGGCTTCGACCAACACCAAGCAGGACGTGGCCAAGGTCAACGGTGAAGCAATCACCCAGACCGAACTGAGCCAGGCCGTCGACATGCAACGTCGCGAGTTGATGCAACGGTTCGGCAAGGATTTCGATGCTTCCTTGCTCGACGAAAAGCTACTGCGCGACGCCGCTCTCAAGGGGCTGATCGATCGTAAGCTGGAGCTGCAAGGCGCCGCCGATTCCAAGTTTGGCTTCTCTGAAGCTGCGCTGGATCAGGTGATCCTACAGACGCCGCAATTCCAGGTGGACGGCAAGTTCAACGCCGAACGTTTTGACCAGGTGATCCGTCAACTGGGCTACAGCCGTCTGCAGTTCCGTCAGATGCTGAGCCAGGAAATGCTGATCGGGCAAGTTCGCAACGGTATCGGCGCCAGCGCATTTGTGACTGACGCACAGGTGCTGGCATTCGCCCGTCTGGAAAAACAGACCCGCGATTTCGCCACCGTCAATATCAAGGCCAACCCTGCGGCGGTGAAACTCACTGACGACGAGGTCAAGGCTTACTACGACCAGCACGCCAAAGAGTTCATGACTCCGGACCAGGTGGTCATCGACTATCTGGAGTTGAAGAAGTCGTCCTTCTTCGACCAGGTCACCGTCAAGGACGATGAACTGCAGGCGGCGTATGAGAAAGAAACCGCTAACCTCTCTGAGCAGCGTCGTGCCGCGCACATCCTGATTGAAGTCAACGACAAGGTCACTGACGCGCAAGCCAAGGCCAAGATCGAGGAGGTCCAGGCGCGCCTGGCCAAGGGTGAGCAGTTCGAAGCCCTGGCCAAGGAGTTCTCCCAGGACCCGGGTTCGGCCAGCAATGGCGGTGACCTCGGTTTTGCCGGTCCTGGCGTCTACGATCCGGACTTCGAAGCAGCCCTGTATGCCTTGAATAAGGACCAGGTCTCGGCACCGGTGCGCAGCACCTTCGGTTGGCACCTGATCAAGCTGCTGGGCGTTGAAGCGCCAGAAGTGCCATCGTTCGCCAGCCTGAAAGGCAAGCTGACTCACGAGCTCAAGAATCAACAGGTTGAACAGCGTTTTGTCGAAGCGACCAAGCAATTGGAAGATGCGGCATTTGAAGCCTCCGACCTGGCTCAGCCAGCGTCCGACCTCAAGCTGACCGTTCACACCTCTTCGCCGTTTGGTCGCGACGGCGGGGAGGGTGTTGCAGCCAACCGTGCCGTGGTCACTGCCGCGTTCAGTCCGGAAGTGTTGGATGAGGGTGCCAACAGCACCGCCATCGAGCTCGACCCGGAAACCATCATCGTGCTGCGGGCAAAAGAACACCTGAAGCCTACGCAACTGCCGCTGGAAAGCGTGTCAGCGGCGATCCGCACACAGATGACCAAGGAACGCGCCAGCGCGGCCGCCAAGACTCACGCTGACGAGTTGATCGCCAGCCTGCGTGATGGCAAAACCCCGCTGAACCAGCCCATTGATGGTCAGGCCTGGAAAGTCACCGCCGCGGCTACCCGTAGCCAGGAAGCGATCGACCCGGTCGTGCTGCAAGCCCTGTTCCGCATGCCCAAGCCTGCGGCCAAGGACAAACCGACCTTCACCACCGTGACCCTCGCTGATGGCAGCCTGGTGATCGTGCGCTTGAACAGCGTCAACGAAGCGGCGGCGCCATCGGACGACGAGAAGGCGCAATACCGCCGTTTCCTCGCCTCCCGTGTGGGTCAGCAGGACTTCGCGGCGTACCGCAAGCAGTTGGAAACCAAGGCTGAGATCAAGAAGTACTGATCTCGGTTTGAATAAAAAGCCCCCGGCCTGAAAAGACCGGGGGCTTTTTCATGGGCGTTTGCTAAGGGCAAGCAGCATCAAAGCAACTACCGCCAAGGGAAACGCGAACACGCCCCAACTCTGCAGCAGCAACCCCCCCGCTAACCCGCCACCGGCAATGCCCAGGTTCCACACGGTCACCAGCATCGATTGCGCTGCGTCCGCCGACTCGCCAGCGGACTTGGCCAGAGCGGTTTGTAGCAAGGCCGGCAGGCCACCGAATGCCAGGCCCCAAACCGCTACGGCGGTGTAGATGACCGCCGGCGAGTCGATCCAGAACGCCAGCGCCAGCGCCGACAGGCCAAACAGCGCGCAACTGAGCAGCACCAGCGGGCGCAACCATCGATCGATCAGCAGGCCCACCAGCCAAATGCTCAACAACGCCGCGAGGCCAAACACCAGCAGCACCCGGTCGATATCGGCCTCGATTCCGGCGTGCTCCAGCAGTGGGGCGATGTAGGTGTAGAGAATGTTGTGGGCCAGCACGTAGGTAAAGGTCACCCAAAGCACCGGGCGAATGCCGCGCAACGTCATCACCTGGCGCAGGCCCAGGCGCTGTTGTGCCGCTTGACCGGCAAAGTCCGGCAGTTGCCAGCGCGCCCAGAGCAGTAGCACCAGCGTCAGTCCGGTCATGATCGCAAAGCTCAAGCGCCAGCCAACGAGAGTGCCCAGCAGTGTGCCGGCCGGCACGCCCAGGGACAGGGCCAGCGGCGCGCCAAGCATTGCGATGGCAATCGCCCGGCCTTGCAGATGAGGGGCGACCATGCGACTGGCATAACCCGCCAACAGGGCCCAGAGCAACCCGGCGAATACCCCGGCGAAAAAGCGCGCTACCAGCGTAAGCCCATAGTGACTGGATACGGCAGTCACGCTGTTGACCAGGGCAAAGCCACTAATGGCCACCAGCAGTAGAGGTCGGCGGCGCCAACCACGCGTCAGCAGCGTCAAGGGGATGGCCGCGAGCAACGATCCAAGGGCGTAGAGGGTGACCAATTGGCCAACCAGGGCGGGTGACACGCCCAGGCCTGCGCCCATCTGCGGCAGAAGCCCTGCGGGCATGGCTTCGGTGAGGATGGTAATAAATCCTGCGCAAGCCAGGGCCAGCAAACCACCGAGCGGCAGCGCGTCAGGCTGGGCGTTCGCCGGGCAATGGGTCAGTGACGGGTTGTCGCTCATAACGCTCTATCCATATAAAAGGGGCAAGGCGGCAGAGTAAGGGGCTGTGGTGCGCGGAAAAACAGGCTAAGGTTCCGAACTTATCGGACGTGGATGTCCGTAATCGGTCGGGGCGTCATCATGGACAGCTTGAGCAGCCTGTCGGTATTTGTGCAGGTGGCGGAGACACGCAGCTTTACCGTTGCGGGCCGTGTGCTGGGGGTATCCTCTTCGGCCGTGGGCAAAAGTATCGCGCGCATGGAAGAGCGCTTGGGCGTAAGGCTGTTTCACCGCAGCACGCGCAGTATCACGCTGACCAGCGAAGGCTCACTGTTTCTTGAGCGTTCGCGGCGTATTCTGGCCGAGGTCGAGGCGGCCGAGCAGGAGTTGACGGACGCCAGCGCCACGCCCCGGGGCAAGTTGCGCATCAGTCTGCCGCAGGTGCGCGGGTTGTTGATGCCGGTACTCAGTGACTTTATGCGCGCCTACCCGGATATCGAGCTGGATGTGGATTTTTCCGACCGCATGGTCGACGTGATCGAGGAAGGTTTCGATGCGGTGATTCGCACGGGCAAGCCGGAAGATTCGCGCTTGATGGCGCGTCATCTGGGCTATTACCAGTTGGTACTTGTCGGCACGCCGGGCTACTTCGTTCAATACGGCACCCCGCAGCAACCGCAGGACCTCAGCAATCACGCCTGCTTGCGCCACAAATTCTGTACCACCGGCAAGCTGGAAAACTGGCCGTTGCGTCACATCTCGGGCGCCGCCGAGCCCACGTTGCGTACACCGCTGGTCAGCACCACCATCGAGTCCCTCAAGCATGTGGTACACGAGGGGTTGGGCATCGCCTGCTTGCCGGACTACATGGTCAACGAGGCCGTGCGGGAGGGGCGCTTGCAACGGGTGTTGGATGATTATCTCGAACACCGTGGCAGTTTCTGGCTGCTGTGGCCATCAAGTCGCCATGCCTCAGCCAAGTTACGCGTGTTTATCGACCATATGTACGCCGGGCTTTTCCCCGTAGGCACCGCTGTGTAGGCTTGTGACGTTTTACCGACAGGAATGCGCGCGCCAAGGCCTCGTTCTGTTGCACAATACCGCCCAGATCGTTTTCCTCAGGATTTTCAATGTCGACATCATTTCACTTGCGTAGCCTCGGCTTGGCGCTGGTGTTGGCGGGCGCCACGGGCTGCTCGTCACCCAAGACCGCTATTTACGAGCACGAGAATTTCGACGACTCCGGTACGTTCTCCCGTGATTACCCGGTCAGTGACATCGCCGCGTGCGAGGCCGCGCGCCGTGCACTGCTGAGCCAGGGTTACATCATCACCAGCAGCGATCCGAAGCTGGTGGTGGGTAACAAGAGTTTCCAGCAGACCGGCGAAACTCATCTGCAGATCAGCTTCAACGTGGTGTGTGCGGACGATGGCAAAGGTAAAAATCATTCGACGATATTTGCCAACGCCCTGCAGGATCGCTATGCGCTGAAGAAGGTCAATAACTCCGCAAGCCTGGGTGTGGGCGTGTTGGGCTCGGTATCGATGCCGATCGGCTCCACCGACGACTCGATGGTGAAGGTGGCGAGTGAGACTGTCTCGGCACCGAAGTTCTATGAGCGGTACTTTGCGTTGGTGGATGTATTCCTGCCGCAGGAAGTGAAAAAGGCTGCGCATATTCCCGAGCAGCCTAAGGCGGAGTTGGGCGTGCCTGAGCCTAAAGCCGCGCCGGCCGCCGAAAAAGTTGAAGCGCCGAAGCAGGAGCTCGCCGCACCGGTTGTTTCCGAGCCGGTCGCACCTCCGGCCGAGCCCGCACCGATTGCTCCGCAACAAGAGCCAGCGGCTCCCACGCTGCCGCCGCCGACGGAAGCTATTCCGCCCCTGCCGACGCCTTCCCAGTGACACCGACGGCCTTCGACGGGGCGGGGCTGATTGGCACCTGATAAATTCTTGCAGCGCTGCTACGTTTAATCCTGTAGTGCAGGAACGTCATGGCGCTGACATTTTTTCGTCATGACGGCACTTTAGGCTGGTCTTGTAGGTCATTAACCTGCAGCCGCTTTCACCCTAAAGGAGCTTAATATGGACGATTATCAGGAAGAACTGCTCGAGTACCAGGCCTTTGAATGGGATCCGCTGGACCCCGCCGACGATGCCACCGAGCTATAAAACCGATTTCAGGCGGAATGCCGCTGACTGCGGCGAAACTCCCCTGGGGTCTGGTTGTTCCACCGCCTGAACGCTCGTTGAAAGGCTTGAGCCGAGGCAAAGCCGAGCAAGTAGGCAATCTCGCCGAATGCCAGTTCCGTATCGCGAATGTAGGTCATAGCCAGGTCGCGGCGGGTATCGTTGAGGATCGCCCGGAACTGAGTGCCTTCTTCGGCCAGTTTGCGGCGCAGGGTCCAGGTCGGCAGCTTCAAGCGCGCCGCCACTTCTTCCAGGTCGGGCTCCCGGCCACCATTGAGCATCGGCCCGAGCAAACGGGTAATGCGCTCGCGCAGGCTGCGGGTGCGGGTCAACTGCTCCAACTCTCTTTCACATAGCTGTAACAGCAGGTGCCAGGTGCTTGGGCAATGCTGCGGGTTGCGCAGGGCCAGGGTTGGTTGGCTTAGGCGCAGTTGATTGGCGTCGGCGCCGAAGTGGACCGGACTGTCGCCCAACGCGCGGTATTGTTCACTGTAGTCCGGTGCGTCGAATTCGATCTCGATGCGCTGCGCCTGCACCGGTTGCTGGGCCAGACTCGACAGTTGGTGCAACCAGCCGGCGATGATCGAGTCGACCACAAAGCGGTTATAGGCGTTGTAGGGGCTGATGGAATAGAAACGCAGCCAGGCGCCTTCGGCGTCTTCATGAAAGCTCGATTGCCCGCGATAGTTGGAACCATACAGCGCTTCAAAGCGCGTGAGGGTGCGGGCCGCTTCGCGCACGTTGGGCGCCTGGGCGGCCGTGACGCCCGCCAGGCCGGCCTGGTTCAAGCGGCTCAATTGGCCCATGCGCAGGCCAAGGCCCGGGTCGCCGGTCAGTTGGATGGCGGCATGGCCCAGGCGCATATAGCGCGGGATCGACAAGCGTGCGCCGGCTTCGGCGAGCCGCGCCGGGTCCAGGCCGTATTGCAGCAACAGCGGTTGCGGGTCCAGCCCGTGGTGGGTGATTGCGTCGGCCAGGGTGTGTACGAAGCCCACCGACATATCCCCCAGGCGTACCGGCTTCACGGCGTTACAACCAGAGATTCAGCAAGCGCGCACCACGGGCGTCGCCGTCGGCGAACACTTGACCGTTGCTGCTGAGAAAGCTCCGGCCGGCGCTGCCCAGGTCCCAGAACTGCCCGCGCAAAAACACACTCATGCCTGCGGTGGCCTGGCTGATGGGTTGCTGGCTGATCAAGGTCAGGCGCCGCCAGGCTTCGCCCTCGCTGAGCTCTTCGGGTTTGAGGCTGATTTCCGTGGGCGTCGACACGCTCTTGAAGCCGCGCCATGGGCGGTCCCACGTGTCGCGCCCGATGACAAACGCGGGGACGGCGATCAACTGGGCGCCTTGCTCATTGAGCTTGCGATAGTTGTCCGGGTACCAGCTGTCGCTGCCGATCAGGATGCCCAGGCGGCCGGCCGGGGTGTCGACCACGCTGACGGTGTTTTCATCGCCTGGCGCAATGAAACCGCGCTCGTCGTAGATCGGGTAGAGCTGACGCTGCGGCTGGCCCAGGGGCAGGCCATCGGCCGCAAACACCAGGCTGGCGTTGTACAGCGCGCCATCCCCGACCTGCAGTTGCCCCTGGCTTACGCTGGGGTTGGGCAGCGCGATGGAGCCGGCCACCAGGGTCACGCCAAACTCCTTGGCCAAGCCGCCGAACAACACCTGGTAGTCCCGCGCCATCGCCGGGGCTTTCATGCGTAAGTAAGCGTCGTCCATGCGGTTGTCGCCAGTGGCGCTGATCCAGGCGCGCATGAATTGCACCGGGTTGCTGATCGACAGCCAATTCATCGCGTCTTTCAGATGGGGCGCCTGATACAGCTCGTTTTTTTCGCCGCTGAGCATCAGCCAGGTGCCGATGTGTTCCGGCAGCACTACGATGGTTTTTTCATTGAGCAGCCCCTGGTCTCGGGCCGTTTGCAGGTAGGCCGCGAGCTTCAGGTGCAAGCGTTCCAGGCTCTGGTAATCGCCGGGGAACAGTTCCGGCTGGATGCCCAGCAGGTTGCCGCGATCGGCAGGCTGGCCCTCGTTGACGGCCAGGGTGATGCGCAGGTCGGACAGGTAATGCGCCACGGGGCGCTCCTGGGTCCAGACCAGATAGGCGGCGACGGCGGCAACCAACGCCATGGTGACGGTAAAAGCTAGAAGTTTACGCATGGGGGAACAGACAACGGACCAAGTGCAGGGTTCGCGACTAGGTTAGGGCCCGTGGCTCTGCTTGCCAAGGGGGGCTGTGCATTTGGATCAATAACTTGTCAGTTTCAGTCATTGAGCCCTAGCCGATCGCCTCTTAGTCTGTGGGACATAAACCGATGGCAAGCCGTTAGAGCGTGCCACGTCCCGTGATGATCCGTTGTGGAGCTTGACCATGACCGCTGCTGCGTACCCGCACCTGCTGGCCCCGTTGGACCTGGGTTTTACCACCTTGCGCAACCGTACCCTGATGGGCTCGATGCACACGGGCCTGGAAGAAAAACCGGGCGGTTTCGAACGCATGGCGGCCTATTTCGCCGAGCGCGCCCTTGGTGGCGTGGGCCTGATGGTCACCGGCGGCATTGGCCCGAACGATGAAGGTGGGGTGTATTCCGGCGCGGCCAAGCTGACCACCGACGAAGAGGCGCAGAAGCACAAGATCGTGACCCGCGCCGTACACGCCGCCGGCGGCAAGATCTGCATGCAGATCCTCCATGCCGGTCGTTATGCCTACAGCCCAAAGCAGGTTGCACCGAGCGCGATCCAGGCGCCGATCAACCCGTTCAAGCCCAAGGAACTTGACGAAGCGGGCATCGAGAAGCAGATCCAGGATTTCGTCACCTGCTCGCTGCTGGCCCAGTCTGCCGAATATGACGGCGTGGAAATCATGGGCTCCGAAGGCTACTTCATCAACCAGTTCCTCGCCGCCCACACCAACCACCGTACCGATCGTTGGGGCGGCAGCTACGAAAACCGCATGCGCCTGGCGGTGGAGATCGTGCGCCGGGTGCGCGACGCCGTCGGCCCGAATTTCATCATTATTTTCCGCCTGTCGATGCTCGACCTGGTGGAAGGCGGCAGCAGTTGGGAAGAAATCGTGCAACTGGCCAAGGCCATCGAGCAGGCCGGTGCGAGCATTATCAATACCGGGATCGGCTGGCACGAAGCGCGTATCCCGACCATCGCTACCAAGGTGCCGCGTGGCGCGTTCAGTAAAGTCACCGCCAAATTGCGTGGCGCGGTGCAGATCCCGCTGATCACCACCAACCGCATCAACACCCCGGAGATTGCCGAGCAGATCCTCGCCGCAGGCGATGCCGACATGGTCTCGATGGCGCGGCCGTTCCTCGCCGACCCAGAGTTCGTCAACAAGGCCGCCGCCGGCCGTGCCGATGAAATCAACACCTGCATTGGCTGTAACCAGGCCTGCCTGGACCACACCTTCGGCGGCAAGTTGACCACCTGCCTGGTCAACCCACGCGCGTGCTACGAGACCGAACTCAACTACTTGCCGGTCAAGCAGATCAAGAAAATCGCCGTGGTCGGCGCCGGTCCTGCGGGCCTGGCCGCGGCCACGGTGGCGGCCGAGCGTGGCCATCAGGTGACATTGTTCGATTCGGCCAGCGAGATCGGCGGCCAGTTCAACATCGCCAAGCGCGTGCCGGGCAAGGAAGAGTTTTTCGAAACCCTGCGTTACTTCAATCGCAAGTTGCAGACCACCCATGTGGAGCTGTGTCTCAACACCCGTGTCGACGTCGCGCAACTGACGGCGGGCGGGTACGACGAGATCATCCTGGCCACCGGTATCGCACCACGCACGCCGGCGATTCCGGGCATCGACAATCCCAAGGTGCTGAGCTACCTCGATGTGATCCTCGAGCGCAAACCGGTGGGCAAGCGCGTCGCGGTGATCGGTGCCGGTGGTATCGGCTTCGACGTGTCGGAGTTCCTCGTGCATCAGGGCGTGTCCACCAGCCTGGACCGCGACGCGTTCTGGAAAGAGTGGGGCATCGACACGCAGTTGCAAGCGCGTGGCGGTGTCGCCGGGATCAAGCCTCAACCCCACCCGCCGGCGCGCGAGGTGTTCCTGTTGCAGCGCAAGGCCTCCAAGGTCGGCGATGGGTTGGGCAAGACCACCGGCTGGATTCACCGCACCGGTTTGAAGAACAAGCAGGTGCAGATGCTCAACAGCGTCGAGTACCTGAAGATCGACGATGAGGGCCTGCATATCCGCATCGGCGCCGAGGGCGAGCCGCAGCTGTTGGCGGTGGACAACATTGTGATCTGCGCCGGCCAGGACCCGTTGCGCGAATTGCAGGACGGCCTGGTCGCGGCGGGCCAGAACGTCCACCTGATCGGTGGCGCCGATGTGGCGACCGAACTGGACGCCAAGCGCGCCATCAACCAGGGCTCGCGCCTGGCGGCTGAGTTGTAAAATGCCTGGAAGGGGCGGTGTTAGACTATCGCCCCTTTTTTCATGCGGACTTGCCCCGATGGGCCCTTTCGATTGGCTTCCCCATGCGCCCCTGGAACCGCTGCCGCTGGATTGGCTGAACGGGGTTGAGTTGGCCGTGCTGCGCCTGGACCGTATTGACCCGCTGATCAGCGGCAACAAGTGGTTCAAGCTCACCGAGCACCTGGCCCAGGCGCAACAGGCCGGTGCCGGCGGGATCATCAGCCTTGGAGGGGCGTACTCCAACCATCTGCATGCGCTGGCGGCGGCCGGCAAGCGTTTTGATTTTCCCACCGTCGGCCTGTTGCGCGGCCATCCCCAAGACACGCCCACTGTCCTCGACCTGAAAGCCTTCGGCATGCAGCTGCATTGGCTGGGTTATGGCGGCTACCGTGCGCGGCATGAGCCAGGTTTCTGGCTGCCGTGGCGCGAGCAATATCCCCATCTCTATCCAGTGCCCGAAGGCGGCGGGGGCGTCGCCGGGGCGTTGGGTTGCGGCGTATTGGTCGAGCAGGCGCGCGCGCAGTTGAGCAACGTGGGGTGGGATGATTACGACGCATGGTGGCTGGCGGCAGGCACCGGCACGACGCTGGCCGGGCTGGCATTGGCCGAGGAGGGCGCGCACCCGGTGTACGGCGCAATGGCGGTGCCGGACGATCACGGCGTAGCGCAGAACGTGCGCGCCATTGTGCAGGGCGGGCATGAGTTGTTGGACGCCAGCCGGGGCGGCTTCGCCAAGGTCGACCGGTTATTGCTCGACTTTATCGAGACCACGCAACAGGCCTGCGGCTTACCGCTGGAGCCGCTCTACACCGGCAAAGCACTGCTGGCGTTGAAGCAACAGGTCGCAGCCGGACGCTTCCCTGCGGGCACGCGTCTGATCTTCGTCCACACCGGCGGCTTGCAAGGCCGCCGAGGGTTGGCTGCCTAGCGTTTGGGGATCATGCGCAACACCGTGTTATCACGCATGAAGTAGTGGTGGTACAGACCGGCCGCTGCATGCAGGCCGATCAACCAATAACCGATGGCACCGCCCAGTTCATGCCACTCTTTGATCTGCTTGGACAAGTCCTTGTTTTCGCCGATCAAGGGCGGTAACTCGATTCCGTAGAACATCACGGAGTGCCCTTGAGCGCTGACGATCAGCCAGCCGGCAATCGGCATGCCGATCATCAAGGCATACAGCGCAATATGCATCAGGGTCGCGAGCAGGCTCTGCCATTGCGGCGGTGCCGGTACAATCTTCGGCGCAACCCCCAGCGAGCGCGCAAACAGGCGCAGCCAGACCAGCACAAACACGGTCAGGCCGAGCATGTAGTGCATTTCCACGATCAGTGCTCGCCCGCCACTGCCTTTGGGGAAGATCCCGCGAAACTCAATACAGGCGTAAACCACCGCCAGCAGCACAAGCATCAACCAATGCAACGCTATCGACATAGTGCTGTAACGTGACTCGGAATTTTTCCACGGCATCGCTTGGTTCCTCTCTCATCAGGGCAAATCTCCGTTCTTTGGCGACGAAGTTCTTTTACTTTAAGCCTGTTTTGCGGGGTTTGCCCGACGTGAATGCCGTTGAGTTGACCTTGATCAGTGGCTTTGCGGCATTTCACCACGTGCCAGGCGCCGGTTGATGTCGGCGATCACCCCTGGCAGGTCGGTGATGGTGTCGATTAGGTAGTGCGGCCGCGAACCTTCGAACAGGGCTTCGATACGCGTGCGCTCGCGGGCCAGGGCGGTGCTGTCCAGGGCTCGGAACTGTGCGTAGGTCAGGCCCAGGGCGTTGCCGGAGCAGGTCAGGGCCACGGTCCACATCCCGGCGCGACGGCCTTCGAGAATGCCCGGCACGGTGTCGTCGACCTTGACGCACGCCGCTACATCGTCAATCCCCAGGGCGATCACGTTGGCCAGCGCCTGCGCCGGCCATGGGCGGCCATTAGGCACTTCGTCGGTGGCGACCACGTGGTCGGCGACGTAGCCGTTGGTGGCGGCCAGCGCGACGACCTTGTCCATCACTTGCTTGGGATAGCCGGAACAGGAGCCGATCTTGAGCCCTTGCGCACGCAGCGCAGCGATGCAGTCGAGGGCGCCGGGGATCAGGGCCGAGTGCTCGGCGATTTTTTCGATCTGCAGCGGCATGAAGCGCTGGTAGATCGCGGTTACGTCGTCATCGGTCGGCGTGCGGCCGAACGCCTTGCGGTAACGCTCGGCGACCTGCGGCTGGTTGCACAGGGTGCGGATATGCTCCCATTTGCCCATGCCCATCGGGCCACGGGCTTCCTCGATAGAGACGTGCACATCGAACTCGGCGAAGGCTTCGACAAAGATCTGCGTTGGGGCGAACGAGCCGAAGTCGACCACGGTGCCGGCCCAGTCGAGGATGACGGCCTGCAGGGTGTCGGGATGTTGATAGTTCATGGTTCAGATCCTGTGGGTAAAGGGCAATCAGATGTCCAGCACTTGCATTTCTTGCAGTACCTGCGCAACCGCCGCGACCGCCGCACGCATCTCGGCCGCATTGACGTGGCCGATGCAGCCCACGCGAAAGGTGTCCACCTGGGTCAATTTGCCCGGGTACAGAATGAAACCCTTGGCCTTGACCCGTTCGTAGAACGCCTTGAACTGGTAGCGCGGGTCTTTCGGCGCATGGAAGGTGACGATGATGGGGGCCTGGATCGCCGCCGGCAGAAAGCTGCGCAGGCCCAGTTCGGCCATGCCTTCGAGCAGCACCTGGCAATTGTTGGCGTAGCGTCGGTGGCGCGTGGGCCGGCCGCCTTCTTCGTGGTATTGCAGCAGCGCTTCGTGCAGCGCGGCGACCACGTGGGTCGGCGGGGTGAAGCGCCACTGGCCGGTCTTGGTCATGTAGTGGTGCTGCTCGAAGAGGTCCATCGCGAGGGAGTGACAGTTGCCTTGGGCGGCGCCCAACGCGCGTTTTTCGGCGAAGACAAACCCCATGCCCGGCACGCCTTCCAGGCATTTGCCTGAAGCAGCGATCAGGGCATCGAACGGCACTTCGCGGGCATCGATCGGCAGCGCGCCGAAGGAACTCATCGCGTCGACGATCAGGCGCTTGCCATGCTGTTTGACCACTTGGGCGATCTGCGCCAGCGGGTTGAGGAGGCCGGTACTGGTTTCGCAGTGGATCAACGCGACGTGGGTGATGGCCGGGTCGGCGTGCAGCAGGCGGTCGACGTCGGCGGCGCTGGCGGGTTCGTCCTCGGCGGTTTCAACGGTGGTGAAGTCGCGGCCGAGCACTTCGCAGATCTTTGCCAGGCGCTTGCCATAGGCGCCGTTGATCAGCACCAGCACCTTGCCGTCGCGTGGCACCAGGGTGCCGATGGCGGCTTCGACGGCGAAGGTGCCGCTGCCTTGCAACGGCACGCAATGGTGGCTGTCTGCGCCGTTGATGATCGCCAACAGTTGCGAGCAGACGCTGGCGGTCAACTGGTTGAAACGCTCATCCCATGAACCCCAATCCACCCGCATTGCCTGGCGGGTGCGGGCAGAGGTGGTCAGGGGGCCAGGGGTCAGCAGGATCGGCGCGGCGGTGCTCATCTCAAGTCCTTGCTAGGTGTCGGGGGTTGACGTTACGGCGCCTAAATTGCAGTTTGGCTTGTCATCAATCAAATTGTTTGTTGTTATGCAAGCTATCAGTTAGGCCGATAATCAGGTCAGTCAGCATGAACTTGTTCCAACTACGCGCATTCGATGCGGTGGCCCGCGAGGGCAGCTTTACCCGTGCGGCGGCGCGGTTGTTCATCAGCCAACCGGCGGTGACCGGGCACATCAAGGCCCTGGAAGAGCACTACCAGATCCCGTTGTTGCGCCGCACTGCGCGACGTGTGGAGTTGACCGAAGAGGGCACACGCCTGGCGGCGCTCACCCGGGCGATCTTCGGCCTGGTGGATGAGGCCCAGGCGCTGCTGGAGGCGAATCGGCAGTTGCTCACCGGGCGCCTCGAAGTGGCGGCGGATGGTCCGCACCTGGTGATGCCGATGATCGCCAGCCTGCGCGCGCGCTACCCGGGCATTACCGTTAACCTGCGGCTGGGCAATGCCCAGGAAACCCTGGCGGCGCTGCTGTCCGAGCACGCGGATGTGGCGGTGCTCACCGAAGTTGAACCGCGCAACGGCCTGCACCTGCAAGCGTTGAGCGAGTCGCGGATCTGCGCGTTGGTACCGGCCGGCCACCCGTGGGCGACGCTGGCCGAGGGCATTCAACTGGCGCAATTGCACGAGGTGATCATGGTGCTGCGCGAGCCCGGGTCCATCACGCGGCGCACCTTTGACCACGCCTGCCTGGGGGCGGGTGTGCAACCGAAAGTACTGCTGGAGTTGGACAGCCGGGAGGCGGTGACCGAAGCCGTTGCCGCGCAGTTGGGGGTGGGCGTGGTGTCCTCGATGGAGGTCAGCCCGGACCCACGCGTGCGTGCGCTGCCGATCCACGGGGAGGGGCTGGTCAACCGACACAGCCTGGGGTGCATGGAGCGCCGTCGGTCGCTGCGTTTGATTCAGGCGTTTTTCGAGCTGGCGCCGTGAAGGTTTTTTGGTGGAACGTTGCGTTTTTGCCCTATAAACTCTGCCCCCAAAGCGCTGGCCAGTAGACGTCTCGGCGCGATGGACGAGAAAGAGAGTGAGTCATGGGCGCACAGTGGAAAGTCAAACATAAAGAAGCGGCATCCAATGCCAAGGGCAAGATCTTCGGCAAACTGGTGAAAGAGATCACCATCGCCGCCCGTAACGGTGCCGACACCGCGACCAACGCCCACTTGCGTCTGGTGGTGGAGCAGGCCAAAAAAGCCTCGATGCCCAAGGAAACCCTGGACCGCGCCATCAAGAAAGGCGCCGGTCTGCTCGGTGAAACCGTGCAGTACCACCGCGTGACCTACGAAGGGTTCGCCCCGCACCAGGTGCCGCTGATCGTTGAATGCGTGACCGACAACATCAACCGCACCGTGGCCGAAATCCGCGTGGCGTTCCGCAAGGGCCAGTTGGGCGCTTCCGGCTCCGTGGCCTGGGACTTCAACCACGTCGGCCTGATCGAAGCCGCGCCGGACAGCCCGGATGCCGATCCTGAAATGGCGGCCATTGAAGCCGGCGCCCAGGATTTCGAAGAGGGCGAAGAAGAGGGCACCACTCAGTTCATCACCGAAACCACCGACCTCGACGCCGTGCAGAAAGCGCTGCCGGAGCA
Source organism: Pseudomonas sp. D3 (assembly GCF_029320995.1). Lineage (NCBI taxonomy): Bacteria > Pseudomonadati > Pseudomonadota > Gammaproteobacteria > Pseudomonadales > Pseudomonadaceae > Pseudomonas > Pseudomonas sp. D3. The sequence goes on along the minus strand of NZ_CP119772.1, from coordinate 4,196,181 downwards.
GGGCTTTACCGTGCTGTCGGCCAAGCTGGGCTATATCGCGAAGAACCCGGTGTCGGGTTTGACCGACGAGCAGATGGCTGAAGTCGAAGCCTTCCTCGAAGGCCTGGACAACCACGATGACGTGCAGGATATGTTCGTCGGCTTGGCTGGCTGATTCGTAGCTGAATAAACGCGCTCCAAACGGTGGGAGGGGGCTTGCTCCCGATAGCGGTGCCTCAGTCAACGATGATGTTGAATGTGCTACTGCCATCGGGGGCAAGCCCCCTCCCACATTGGGTTCAGTGGTGTGGAATAGATTGCGTTGCAGCGCCCTGGTTTCCACGATGAGCAGATTCGAAGCCTTTCTCGAAGGCTTGGCTGGCTGATTCGTAGCTGAATAAACGCGCTCCAAACGGTGGGAGGGGGCTTGAACTGGTCAACTAATTTTGGACACCAGTTAAGGTTTCACGCCGCCAGTTTCTCCATAGCTACCGGCGACCGGTAGCCGTTGTAGCTGTGGAGCCTGACGTTGTTGTAACGCATCAAATAACGCTGCAAATCCACTCGGGCTTCATGCTCTGAGCTGTAGCCATCTTCTGGTACCCATTCTGATTTAAGGCTCCCAAAGAAACGCTCCATCGGGGCGTTGTCCCAGCACTCACCTTTGCGACTCATGCTTTGCAGGAGTCCATGCTTGCGCATTTCATTCCTGAATTTGTGGCTGGTGTACTGACAGCCTTGGTCGGAGTGAAACAGCACCTCTTTTGGACGGCCTCGCAACTCGACCGCCATTCGCAACGCTTCGCAGGTCAGCGTGGCATCGGAAATCATCGAAAACGACCACCCCACAATCCGGCGAGCGAACAGATCCAGAACTGCCGCGAAATACATCCAGCGCTTGCCGACTTTGATATACGTCACATCGCCACACCACACCTGGTTGATCGCTGTGACATCAAACTGGCGCTTGAGCACATGCGGCGCTACCAGCGCTTCCACGCCGGATGATTTGTACTTATGCCGCCGGCGTTGACGACTGATGACGCCCGCTTCACGCATCAGGCTGCGCGCCATGTACCGCCCGACGCGATGCCCCTTGGCTTGCAGTTCCTTAGCTAAAGTGCGCGATCCAGCAGATGCTCTGGACTCCTTGTGATGCTCGACCAGGGCGGCTTTGAGCTTTTCCCGCTCAGGTTTCACCTTGCCTTGGCGCTGACGCCAGGCGTAAAAGCTGCTGCGGTTAACACCGAACGCCCGACAGCAATTGTTAACGCCGTACTGCTCGTCCAGCTCACAGATCAACGTGAATGATCTTTGGCGTCCAACAGCAAGAGAGCACTGGCCTTTTTTAGGATTTCGATGTCCAGGTCTTTTTGCCTGAGTAACGCTTTGAGCTGCTGAATCTCTCGTTGATCGGCGGTAATAGCCTTGGCGCCAATCGGAGTCGAGCCCAGCCGCTCTTTGCGAACCTGATCGACCCAGCGGCGCAACGCAGTCGGGCCAATATCCAGACTGGCACAGACGTCGGGAACCGACTGCCCCTCGTCCAGCACCATGCTGGCCGCCTTGAGTTTGAACTCACTCGAATAAGATTTACGCATATCCAAACACCTCAGATTTGGGCGCCATCATAGCGCCCGATTGAAGTGTCCAAAATCATTAGGCCAGTTCAGCTTGCTCCCGATAGCGGTGCCTCAGTCAACGATGATGTTGAATGTGTTACTGCCATCGGGAGCAAGCCCCCTCCCACATTGGGTTCAGTGGTGTGGAATAGATTGCGTTGCAGCGCCCTGGTTTCCACGATGAGCAGATTCGAAGCCTTTCTCGAAGGCTTGGCTGGCTGATTCGTAGCTGAATAAACGCGCTCCAAACGGTGGGAGGGGGCTTGCTCCCGATAGCGGTGCCTCAGTCAACGATGATGTTGAATGTGCTACTGCCATCGGGAGCAAGCCCCCTCCCACATTGGGTTCAGTGGTGTGGAATAGACTGCGTTGCAGCGCCCTGGTTTCCACGATGAGCAGATTCGAAGCCTTTCTCGAAGGCTTGGCTGGCTGATTCGTGGCTGAATAAACGCGCTCCAAACGGTGGGAGGGGGCTTGCTCCCGATAGCGGTGCCTCAGTCAACGATGATGTTGAATGTGCTACTGCCATCGGGAGCAAGCCCCCTCCCACATTGGGTTCAGTGGTGTGGAATAGACTGCGTTGCAGCGCCCTGGTTTCCACGATGAGCAGATTCGAAGCCTTTCTCGAAGGCTTGGCTGGCTGATTCGTGGCTGAATAAACGCGCTCCAAACGGTGGGAGGGGGCTTGCTCCCGATAGCGGTGCCTCAGTCAACGATGATGTTGAATGTGCTACTGCCATCGGGGGCAAGCCCCCTCCCACATTGGGTTCAGTGGTGTGGAATAGACTGCGTTGCAGCGCCCTGGTTTCCACGATGAGCAGATTCGAAGCCTTTCTCGAAGGCTTGGCTGGCTGATTCGTGGCTGAATAAACGCGCTCCAAACGGTGGGAGGGGGCTTGCTCCCGATAGCGGTGCCTCAGTCAACGATGATGTTGAATGTGCTACTGCCATCGGGAGCAAGCCCCCTCCCACATTGGGTTCAGTGGTGTGGAATAGACTGCGTTGCAGCGCCCTGGTTTCCACGATGAGCAGATTCGAAGCCTTTCTCGAAGGCTTGGCTGGCTGATTCGTGGCTGAATAAACGCGCTCCAAACGGTGGGAGGGGGCTTGCTCCCGATAGCGGTGCCTCAGTCAACGATGATGTTGAATGTGCTACTGCCATCGGGAGCAAGCCCCCTCCCACATTGGGTTCAGTGGTGTGGAATAGACTGCGTTGCAGCGCCCTGGTTTCCACGATGAGCAGATTCGAAGCCTTTCTCGAAGGCTTGGCTGGCTGATTCGTGGCTGAATAAACGCGCTCCAAACGGTGGGAGGGGGCTTGCTCCCGATAGCGGTGCCTCAGTCAACGATGATGTTGAATGTGTTACTGCCATCGGGAGCAAGCCCCCTCCCACATTGGGTTCAGTGGTGTGGAATAGACTGCGTTGCAGCGCCCTGGTTTCCACGATGAGCAGATTCGAAGCCTTTCTCGAAGGCTTGGCTGGCTGATTCGTGGCTGAATAAACGCGCTCCAAACGGTGGGAGGGGGCTTGCTCCCGATAGCGGTGCCTCAGTCAACGATGATGTTGAATGTGCTACTGCCATCGGGAGCAAGCCCCCTCCCACATTGGGTTCAGTGGTGTGGAATAGACTGCGTTGCAGCGCCCTGGTTTCCACGATGAGCAGATTCGAAGCCTTTCTCGAAGGCTTGGCTGGCTGATTCGTAGCTGAATAAACGCGCTCCAAACGGTGGGAGGGGGCTTGCTCCCGATAGCGGTGCCTCAGTCAACGATGATGTTGAATGTGCTACTGCCATCGGGAGCAAGCCCCCTCCCACATTGGGTTCAGTGGTGTGGAATAGATTGCAGCAGCGCTTCGACTTCTTTGAAGCTCGGCCGCGCCAACACCTCGGGCTGACAGCAACGCCCCTGCAAGCCTTCCAGTGCCTGGCGCGTGGCGTCGCTCAAGCCCGTGTCAATCCGCTCCAGCAACTCCCCGAGCAACACCCCGAACGCCCGTACTTCAATGCGTTGCAGCGCCCGGGTTTCCACGGTGTCCGCCGAGGCATGGAACGATGCCGCGCCGAAATCCCCGAGCAAGCAGTCGCCCGCCGCGTTCCACAGAATATTGTGGCCGTACAGGTCGCCATGGGTGATGCCGTGGCGGTGCAGGTGCGCGGCCACCGAGGCGATGCCGCGTGCCATGCGCAATGCCACGGCGAGGCTGAAGCGGGTGGCCGGTTCGTAGATATCGCGGGTGCAGGACGCCAGGCTCGGCAGGGCGGCGAGGTTGCGGTAGCTCGGCTCGATCAGGTCCATCACCAGCGCGGCCTGGTCATCCGGGTGGTCAACCACGCGGCCTTCCACCTTGATCAGGTTGGGATGCAGCCCGGCGGCAATGCACGCCTGCATTTCGTGCAGCGGTGAGCCATCGCTGGTGATGCTGCCTTTATACAACTTGACCGCCACCGGCTTGGCCGAGGGTTGCCAGAGCGCCTTGCGAATCACCCCGGAGGCGCCTTCTCCGAGGACCTCGGCCAGTTCCAGTGCCGACCACGGAATGTCCGGCGTCGCGTCGTCGTCAGCTACGTCTACCGCCATTTCCACCGGGTTGCCGGCGTAGGCCAGCCAGGTCAGGCTGGGCAGTGCCAGGAGCCAGTGCGGCAGGCCGGTGAGGCGGTTGGAGGCGATGCGGATCAGCTCGAGGTTGTGGCAGTTGGCCAGGCTTGGCGGCAGGTGCGCCAGGTGGTTGCCGGCCAGCATCAGTTTTTGCAGCAGCGGCCGCTGGCCCAATTCGTCGGGCAGTTGGCTGATGCAGTTGTCGGTGAGGATCAACCAGCGCAACAGCGGCGGTAGCGCGGCGGCCGGCACGTGGCTGATCCGGTTGGCTTTGAAGCCTATCATGCTCAGCTTTGCGCATTGGCCCAGGCAGGCCGGCAGTTCGGTAAAGGCGTTGTCCGAGCAGAACAGCACGCGCAGGTGCGGCAGGCGATGCAGGTCGTCGGGCAGGCTACTCAGGGCGTTGCCGCTGAGGTTGAGGATTTCCAGGGAGTCGGCCAGTTCGAAGATTTCCCGGGGGAATTCGGTCAGCCCGCAGGACAGGTCCAGGCGCTGGATGCCGGCCAATTGGCCGGCCTTGAGTTGGGCGAGGGTATTCATGAACGGCGCGGTCACTCGGCAAGGGGGGTGTAAAAGGCGCTCATGATAGCGGGTCGGGCGTGTGTTGCGGGTGGACCACTTGCAATTGGTTCAGGCGACTGGCAGTGCGCGCCAGATCAATGGCTTGGCCGCTCAAGGCCTGCTCCAGCGGGTGCGCACCGATCAGGATCAGCTGTTTATCCTGGTCGTAGAGCACGTCCACCAAATTGATAAAGCGCTGTTGCACGGCAATCGGGCAGTCTGCCAGGTGCGGCAGCCCGTCGATGATCCAGTGGTCGAAGTCCTGGCACAGCAGCAGGTAATCCATCACCGCCGTGAGTTGTTCGCAGAGGTCAGCGAACGTGAAGGCGATGCGCCGTGCCTGCTGGCTGCGGCAGCGCAACTGGCGGTTGCCGACCCTCAGCACCTGCGCCGGGCAATCCGTGGCCGGCAGCCCGAGCGCGGCGCGCTGCGCCGTCGTGCCTGGCCACACGTACTGACCGCTGCTGAAGCGCTGTTCGGCATGGGCCTGGGGCAGGCTGCGGAAATCCTCGGGCGAGCTGACTTCCAGCACGTCCATGCGCGCCGCGATCAGCTCGATCACCGGTTTGAAGCGCTCGTGGTACAGCGGGTTGGGCAACAGCCCGTGCGGCGGGTAATTGGACGTCACCAGCACCAGCACGCGACGTTGGAACAACGCCTTAAACAGGCGATTTATCAGCATTGCATCGCCGATATCGTGGACGTGGAATTCGTCGAAACACAGCACGCGGCAACCGTCCAGCAGCGCATCAAGGGTCATGGCCAGCGCGTCGTGGTGCTGACGATGGGCGAACATGCCCCGGTGCAGGTGGGCGAAAAAGTCATGGAAATGCACGCGTTGTTTTTCAGCAATCGGCAATGCCTGGAAAAAACCATCCAGCAGCCAACTTTTGCCGCGCCCCACCGGCCCGTGCAAATACAGGCTGCGGGTAGGCTGGCCGGCGAGCAGGTGCCGGGTCTCGCGCGCCATCGCGGCAATCGCTTGGGCCTGTGCGGCGCTGAGGGTATAGCCGTGCTGCGCGGCCTTGGTCTGAAAGAACGTCGGGATGGGCGAGTCGTCGTGGGTGTGGTGTTTTTTACCGAGCAAACGACGGATCAGGGAACGCGGCGCCAATGGGAGTCACTCTGTGTGCGGTGGTCGCTCACTTTAGGGCGACACCTTGGATTTGACCAATAGAGAAACGCGCCGCCAGCTATCTCGAAAACGCCTGGCCGTCGGTTTCTAGAAGCGCAGCAGCGGCGTGGCCGGCTGACCCACCGGGCTGACCATCGCGTAGTTGTACCCGCCGCCGGACCAGTACTCGGCCTGCAAGCCATCGGCGCTGCGGCTGCCACGGGGCAGGAAGGCGTTTTCCGGGCCCGGTGGGCGGATATAGAAACTGATGTGCCGGCCTTGCAGATCCTCGTACAGCACCATCGCCGCCGCGCCTTGTTCGGTGCTGAGCAAGCGCCCGCTGACAGGGCTGAAGCCCGCCTGGCTCAGGTCGGGCAGGCGCTGGGCCTGGTTGAAATAGCGGTCGAGCCAGGCTTGCATGGTGTCGCTGCCCTGGGCGTGATAGTCGGCGGGCAGCACACCGTCCTGGGCAAACAGACGGTAGGCCTGCATGGCATCGGTCATGGGCAGCATGGGCGATTGCGTGGCTTCGCGGGCCTGCCAGCCGCCCAGACCGCCAAGGCTGATCGCTATCAGCAGCAGCGCCGCCGTGGCGAAATGGCGGCGCGACTGCTGCTTGATGCGCTGGCGGATCAGCGCCGGGTCCAGGTTCGGGTTGGCCGGCTGCTGGAGTGCGCCACTCAAGGCGGCGCGCAATACGTGCGCGTCCTGCTGCCAGGCATGGACCTGGGCGGCGACCTCGGGGTGGGCAGCCAAGTAGGTTTCCAGCACGCGCCGATCGCTCTCTGGCAGTTGCTGATCGACGTAGGCATGCAAATCATGTTCGCTGGGGGGCAGGCTGATCATTTGAGTATCCGCAGGGAAGGGCGGCTAATTTCGCCATCGCTGAGTTGACGCAGGGCTTGGCGCGCCCTGGACAGGCGCGACATTACGGTGCCGATGGGCACATCGAGAATCTGCGCGACTTCCTTGTAGCTCAAGCCTTCGACCGACACCCACAACAGCAGGGCGCGCTGTTCGCTGTTGAGCTGGTCGAAGGCTTGCAGGGTCGACTGGGCGATCACCGTGCGTTCGACCGAGGGCTGCACATCATCGCGGCCAGTAAACAACTCGAGCATGCGTGCATAGCGCCGGGTGCGCCGATGGGCATCGAGGAACTGCCGGTAGAGGATCGAGAACAGCCAGGCGCGCAGGTCGCCGTCGACGGTTTTGTCGGCCCAGCGCGTGATCGCTCGTTCCAGGGTCGATTGCACCAGGTCGTCGGCGCTGCTGGCGTTACGGCTCAGGGACACGGCAAAGCGCCGCAGCCTGGGGATGAGTTCACGTAACTGTTCGTCGAGTTCATGCATGGGGAGTTGAGTCTAGCCGGTTGTATGCAGGTAGACGCTGCTCCCTGTAGGTTATTCCACTCGCGATGAAAAGAAACGTTACGCGTGTCGGTGAGACGTTTCTGTAAATCCTGAGCACCTGTAATCAAAGGCTCGCGCCTCAATCCACCCTCGTACCTGCCAGCTATTTTTCGGCAGTCAACCGATGAGGGTGTATCCATGACGTTTTCACCGACCGACAAGCGGCTTTTTTCCCACCCGGTGCTGGCGCATCTGTCTGTCCTGCAGCGAGTCTTGTTCGAGCAATGGGGCTTTGGTCCGTCAACCCCTCCGGGCTACGGCTGTATCCACCACGCCATCGAAGCGCAAGCGGCGCTGGCGCCGCACGCGACGGCGGCGGTGTGGGCGGGACAGCGCATCAGTTACGAACAACTCAACCGCCAAGCCAATCGTTTGGCCGCGCGCCTGGTCGAACAGGGCGTGAAACGCGGCGACACCGTGGCGCTGTTCGTCGAGCGTTCGATCCCCATGGTGGTGGGCCTGTTGGCGGTGTTGAAGGTCGGCGCCGCCTACGTGCCGCAGGACGCCAGAATCGTACCGACCCTGCAACTGGCCATGGTCCTCGAGTCCTTGACCAGCCCGGTGATTCTGACCCTGTCGAACCTGGCGGATCGCATTCCGCCGGACGCCGCCCAGCGCCGCCTGTGCCTGGACAGCTTCCTGGCCGAAGAGCCCTGGATCACCCAGGATAATCATCACGCATTCGCCGCCGCCGACACCCATGACCTGTGTTTCGTGCTGTTCACCTCCGGCACGACAGGGCGCCCCAACGGCGTGTGTGTCAGTCACCGTAACGTCTGCAACATCCTGCTGACGCAGCCCGGGCGGATGGGCATGGCGCCGGGCCGCAACGTGGGGCAGATCCTCAATATCGGGTTCGACATGGCGGCCTGGGAAATACTCGGTTGCCTGGCCCATGGCGCGACCTTGCTGATTCGCGGCAAAGCCATTGCACAGACCGCTGCACAGTGCCATGTGTTGATTGCAACCCCCTCGATGCTGGCGCGCCTCGACCCTCGGCAGTGCCCCGATCTCCAGGTGGTCGCGGTCGCCGGAGAACCCTGTTCCCAGGCCCTGGCCGAGCGTTGGGCCGAGCACTGTACGTTCTACAACGGCTGCGGGCCCACCGAAACCACCATCGTCAACACGTTGCATCGGCATGTGCCTGGCGCGCCATTGACCATCGGCCAGCCGACACCCAACAACAGCGTGTACGTGCTCGACGAACAGGGACGCCCCTGTGAGTTGGGGCAAACCGGGGAAATGTGGGCAGGCGGCGCCGGGGTGACGGCGGGCTACCTGAACAACCGCGCACTGACCCACGAACGCTACCGCCCGGACCCCTTTCTGGGCGGCGATGCCATGATGTTCCGCACGCGCGACCTGGGGCGCTGGACGGCCGACGGGCAACTCGAACACTTGGGGCGCGTCGATGACCAAGTGAAAGTCCGCGGGTTCCGCGTGGAACTGGACGCGGTGTCCACCGCCCTGGAGGCCGGCGATGGCTGCACGCGGGCGGTCACGCTGAAGCTCGACAGCCGCACCTTGGTGGCCTTTGTTTCGCCGGCCAGCGCCGACGTGGCGTCTTGCCGATTGCAGTGCGAGCAACGCCTGGCCTACTACTGCGTGCCGTCACTGATTGACGTGGTGGAGCATTTTCCACTGACCGCCAGGGGCAAGATCGACAAGGCGCTGTTGCTGCAACGGGCGCGCGAAAGGTGGGTGGCATGGCAGGCGTTCGCGCCGCAGGAGTCTGGCCATGCTTGATGCGCTGAGCCAAACCGTGGTGCCACCCAAACCGGCGCTCTGGCGGCGCTGGACGGCGTTGCCGGTGTTTTCCTACTACAACCGCCTGGTGGCGCTGGTGTTGATCAGCAACCTCGCGTTTGCCGTGTTCGGCGTCGGCCTGCCGGGCATCAGCGCCCAGACGTTGTCGGAGCTGGTGCTGATCAACCTGTCGCTGGCCATCCTGATTCGCCAGCAATACCTGATCAATGCGTTGTTCTGGTTGGCGACGCGTGTTCCCGTCACCTGGCCGCTGCGTGTGCGGCGCAGTGCGGCCAAGGTGTACCACTTCGGTGGGCTGCACAGCGGCGCGGCCCTGGCGGCCACGGGTTGGTTCGCGGGGTGGGTCGGTGTGCGGGCCACGGACTATCTGCAGCAGCCGGGCAGTGTTTCGCTCGCCGAGTTGTGGCTCGGCGCTACGTTGCTCGGCGTGTTGCTGTTGATGGTGGTCATGGCTCAACCACGCATTCGGGGGCGGTTTCACAATGGCTTCGAGCGGGTTCATCGGTTTGCGGGGTGGGCTGCGTTGCTGTTGTTTTGGGGGCTGACGTTGCTGGCGTCCGTCGATAGCTTTGCGAGCCTGCTGCACAGTGGCGCGTTCTGGATGCTGGTGCTGTTGACGCTGAGCATCGCGCTGCCCTGGCTGCGGCTGCGCAAAGTTGCCGTTGAACACACGCGGCCTTCCGGGCATGCGGTAATTACGCGCTTTACCCACACCACGCCTTTTGCCGGTTCGTCGACCGCGATCAGCCGGCATCCGCTGCTGGAGTGGCACTCCTTTGCCAACATCCCCACGCCGGGCCAGGCCGGGTTTCGTCTGACCATCTCCCGCGCCGGCGATTGGACGGGGCGGTTTATCGAGGACTTGCCGAGCCATGTATGGGTCAAGGGCATCACCACTGCCGGCGTGGCCAATGTGGAAACCCTGTTCAAGTCGGTGGTGTACGTCGCCACCGGCAGCGGGATCGGCCCGGTCATGCCGCATTTACTCGCGGCGCGGCTGCCGATCCAACTGATCTGGTCGACCCGCAGCCCGAGAAAGACCTACGGCGACGAATGGGTCGACGAGATCCTGCGCGCCCAGCCCGGCGCGTTGATCTGGGACACCGATGCGCGCGGCAAACCTGACCTGGTGCAGTTGGCCTACGGCGCGGTGCAAGCCTTTGGCGCGGAGGCTGTGATCTGTATCGCCAACCAGCGTCTGACGCGACAGGTGGTGCAAGAACTGGAAGCCCGGGGAATACCCGCCTATGGCGCGATCTGGGATTCCTGAAAAGCGCGTGTTCATTCAACGATATCAATCACTGGAGGTGCCTATGAATGTAGTGATCGAGCGTCATGGCCGGGTGGTCCTGGCCAGGCTCAACCGTCCCCATGTCAAGAATGCGCTGAACTCGGCGTTGATGACGCAGCTGGTTTCCTGTCTGGAGGCCCTCGACCAAGACCCCGAGGTCGGGTGTTTTGTCATCACCGGCGCAGCGGAGTATTTCGCCGCCGGAGCCGATATCAAGGAGATGAGTGGCAAGTCCTATCTGGACATGCTCAACGAGGATTACTTCGTCGGCTGGGAGGCGTTTAGCCGCCTGCGCACGCCGACCATTGCCGCCGTCAACGGTTACGCCTTCGGTGGCGGCTGTGAGCTGGCGCTGATGTGCGACATGATTTTCGCCGCCGATACCGCCACCTTTGCCCAGCCGGAGATCAAGCTCGGCGTGATGCCGGGCATGGGGGCGACCCAGCGTCTGGCGGGCTTGATCGGCAAGGCCAAGACCATGGACCTGGTGCTGACCGGGCGGCCGATGAGCGCTCAGGAGGCTGAACAGGCCGGGCTGGTGTCGCGTGTCTATCCGGCGGCAACCTTGCTAGAGCAGACGCTGGCGGTGGCCGCGCAAATCGCCGGTTTTTCTCGACTGGCCACGCGGGCGGCGCGTGAAGCGGTCGAGCAATCCCTGCAGCTCGGCTTGCACGAGGGCGTGCGGCTGGAACGCCGGCTGTTCCACAGCCTGTTCGCCACGCCTGATCAGCAGGAGGGCATGCGGGCGTTTCTCGACAAGCGAGCGGCCGTGTTTAATCAGGTCTAGGAGGGCGCAGGACGCGGCGCTGGGGCTACTCTGAAAAAAACTACAGCGGAGGGGGAATAAACCTACATGGGATTCGTCTCATAGCTCAATTCCCCCCTGGCCACGTGCCCTGGAGCTTTCATGGTAGATCACTCATCACCGCCCCGTCCGCCACTCGGTATGGCCAGCCTGGTGCTCAGGCTGGCGTGTATCGGTGGCGTGGTGGCGGTTGTCGCCGGGGCGTTTGCCTACGTCAACGGCACCTTCGACCCACAACGCCTGCAGCCCAAAACCCTGGTCAATGCCCTGGAAACCAATAACGGCGTACACCCGGGGTTCCGCCGCAACCACGCCAAGGGTGTGTGTGTCGCCGGGTATTTCGAGAGCAGCAGCGAAGCGCGAGCCTATTCGAGTGCTCAGGTATTCAACGCGGCCAAGACCCCGCTGATCGGCCGTTTTGCCTTGCCCAGCGGTAATCCCTACGCGCCGGACAGCAGCGTGCCCATCCGCAGTTTTGCCGTGCAATTCAGCCAGGCCAACGGCCAGCAGTGGCGCACGGGGATGAACAGCATGCCGGTATTCCCGGTGGGCACCCCCGAGGCGTTCTACCAAATGCTCAAGGCCGGCGCGCCCGACCCGGCCACCGGCAAGCCGAACCCGGCGAATATGCCAGCGTTCTTTGCGGCCCATCCCGAGGCCGCGCCGTTCCTGGCGTGGGTCAAGACGGCCAAGCCATCCGCCAGCTATGCGACTGAAACCTATAACGGTATCCATGCGTTTTACCTGGTGGGCGTCGATGGCACGCGCCAGGCCGTGCGCTGGGGGGTTGTCCCGCAGAGCCTGGATGCTGCGGGCGATACCGCGCCAGCCGGCAGTGATTTCCTGGAAAAAGATCTGGTGCAACGCCTGGCTTCAGGACCGCTGCGTTGGCAGTTGAACCTGACCCTGGCCAACCCCGGCGACCCGCTCGACGATGCAAGCAAACCCTGGGTCGGCGAGCACACCGTGCTGAACGCCGGCACCCTGGTGCTGCAAAGCAGCCAAGCGCAAGCAGACGGCGATTGCCGCGACATCAACTTCGATCCGCTGATTCTGCCGAGCGGCATCGAAGCCTCGAATGACCCGTTGCTGGTCGCGCGTTCGGCCGCCTACGCCAGTTCTTACCTGCGTCGCGCCGCAGAAGTCAGCCCGTTGCACCGCAGCCCTCAGGAGTCGAAGCCATGAATGCCCAACCACGGTTTTTCGCCCCGCTGGCGCGCTTGCTGCACTGGCTGATGGCGCTGATGATCATCGCCATGCTGTTTATCGGCGCGGGCCTGGCAGCGTCGGTTTCCGAACGCCATGAATGGTTGATTCACCTGCACAAGCCGCTGGGCATCGCGATCCTGGCGTTGGTGATCGTGCGCTTGGTGGTGCGTTTTTCTACGCGCCAACCGCCGTTGCCCGCCGACTTGCCGCTGTGGCAAGCCTTGGCGGCCAAGGCGTCCCATCTGGTGCTATATGCGTTGATGCTGGTGTTGCCGCTGCTCGGTTGGGCGATGATTTCGGCGGCGGGCGACCCGGTGATGCTCAGCCGTTCGGTGCAACTGCCGGCGTTGGTGGCGGCCAACGCGCCGTTGTTCGCGGTGCTGCGCAAGGCCCATGGTTATCTTGCCTACGTGCTGTTTCTCACGGTGCTGTTGCACCTGGCGGCGGCGCTGTTCCATGGGTTGATTCGCCGTGACGGCGTGCTGCGGAGCATGACGGGCCCCCAGGACTGAGGCCCGCGCTCGATGGTTGTGGCGAGTACGCTCGCCGCATTCAGCGCAACAGGCTGACGATATCGGCCACGCTGCTCAACACATCCTTGCCCAACTGCATCGACCGTTTGCCCGACCAGCCGGTGTGCGGGTTGGGCGCGTCGTCGTTGTCCTTGAAGGGCATCTCCAGGGTCAGCGACAGGCAGTCGTATTTCTCCCCGACGGCATTGCAGGCCAGGGTCATATTGGCTTCGCCCGGTAGGTCGCGGGTGTAGCCGTGGGTAGTCTGGAAGTCACGGGTCAAGGCGCTCAGGTGGCTGCGGAAGTGTTTTTCCAGGCCTTCGATGCGCGGGGTGTAGCTGGGGTTGCCTTCGCAAGCGGCGGCGAATACGTAGGGGATTTCCTCGTCACCGTGGATATCGAGGAACAGGTCGACGCCATACTTTTCCATTTGCTCCTGGACGAACAACACCTCCGGGCTGATCTCCTGGCTGGCGTTCTGCCAGGCTCGATTGAGGTCCTGGCCCATGGCGTTGGTGCGCAGGTGGCCGTGGAAGGCGCCGTCGGGGTTCATGTTCGGCACCAGGTACAGGTCGGCGACGGCCAACAGCTTTCTCAGCTCGGCATCACCGTCCTGTTGCAGGCGTTCGATGATGCCTTCCATAAACCATTCGGCCATGTGCTCGCCGGGATGCTGCTGGGCGATGATCCACACCTTGCGCCGACCTGCGCCACCTTTGCCACGGCGCAACAATTGGATATCGCGGCCTTCGACACTTTTACCGGTGGCCAGTAGCTGGGTGCCCGCGTGGTTCAGCGCCTGGTCGATGAGCCCGGCGTGGCGCGCGCGGCTGTAGGGTTCGAAGTAGGCAAACCACGCATGCTTCTCGCGGGTTTCCAGGCTGATGTGCAGGGTTTCGCCATCGAAGCGCGTAGGCACCCGGAACCAAGTGACATGGTCATACGAAGCCACGGCGTTGTAGCCGCTCCAGGCGTGCTTATAGGACGATTGCCCGGCGTTGCTCAGGCGGAAGGTGTGGGTGTGGCCCACATGCATGCCTTCGGCCTTGAAGTGGAACCATTGGAAATGGTGACTGCGGGTATCGGGTTTGATTGCCAGCAACAAGTGATAGGCATCGCTGGCATCCAGCACTTGGATGTTGCCGCTGTCGAAGTCGGTGCTTATCTTGATGGAGGTCAAGGCCACGGTCATAGTCTGGTTGCCTGAGTATGAGTGTTGTGGCGGTTATCTTACACAGAGGTTGGGCAAAATCTGGATGCAAAATTGTTGCGAGAGGAGGGGGGCGTCGTCCTTGACGCCGCTGCAGCTTAGGGTCTATGAGATTGATTCTCAAGCGCTATTTCGCAAAGATCTGAGCTAGAGCGGTCGCCCGGCTTTCTTTCGACGATGGTCTTTTGCTATCATTTGCGTCATCAAGCAACACACAGTCTTCATTAGCCTGAAGCCATGCCAGGGAAACTGGCAAAAAAAAGACCCGGCCAAAGAGCCGGGTCAAAAACCGTGATTAGCCTGATGAGGAGATATTCCAAGAGTCCGACCTAAGGTCTCTTGGCCTATCGACTGATCTCGCGATCAGCTGGCTCCAATAATAATCATTATCATTTGCAAGTCAAATGTTTTTATCCGAGGGATAGGAATATTTTTCTTTCGTGTGGCTCATGGATTGTCCTGAGCGTGCGGCGCCTGCAACGATCGCTCCACCATCGCCTTCGCCATATCAATCAAATACACCACTGAAAATGCCAGGTCACGCTGGTTGCCTTGATGGCTGCTCGCCGATTCGTAGGCCGTGGCGGCCGCGCTGCGCAACAGGTCCGAGGCATGCACCAGGGCTTCCTCCGGGCTGATGCCGGGCTTGATGCTGAAGAAGGCGTCATTCGGGGCCGAGTCGCACATATCTTCTTTCAAATAATAGTCCAGCGCCCGTTGAGCGGCGCCGCTGCTGCGCATGTCGAGCAGTTCATGGGATTCGGGTTCGCCGGGCAGGCGATAGGGGCTTGTCGTCATAGGTCGGTACTCGGGTTGGGTGTCGAAACGCGGATGCCCGATAATAGTACGTATCGTATTTATGTCGTTTTATGGATTACTACAAACTGTTTATTGCCCTGAAAAATACGCAACGTATTGTCAGGCCCCATGGATAACTGGATAGCGTTGGTCAGGGCCAACATGAAAGACCGCAAGGTCACGCAGGATGAACTGGCCGAACGCCTGGGCATGTCCCAGGGCGGTGTGGGGCATTGGCTGAACAAGCGCCGGGTGCCAAGCCTGGCGGACATGAACCGGGTGCTGGAGGAACTGGGGCTGGGCGACCTGGAAGTTGCGCTGGATATTCGCCAGAAGACCGATGCACTGCCGGCCGGGCTACAACACTACAACCCGTATTTCCGCTACCCGGTCAGTGACTGGAAAGGTGTGTGCGAACTTCGCGAAGAGCGCCCGGCCTACGGCGCGGCACGCTTTGAACTGACGGATTATCACGCCCAGGGCGAGGCTTACTGGCTGCCCGTGGTCGGCGATGCCATGACCGCGCCCAGTGGCCTGAGCATCGGTGATGGCATGATCATCCTGGTGGACCCGGCCATCGACGCCGAACCCGGCAAGCTGGTGGTCGCGCAGTGCGCGCAGAGCACGCAGGCGACCTTTCGCCAATTGCGCGAAGAGAGCGGCCAGCTGTACCTGGTGCCGCTCAATCCGACTTACCCCAAGCGGCTGTTCAGCGACGATTGCCGCATCCTCGGCGTTGTCGTGCAGGCCTCGGCGAAGTTCTAGTCCGCTGTTTCAAGTTCCACCAGCGCGCAACCTTCGGCAACCATTTCGCCTTCCTGGCAGAACAGTGCCTTGACCACGCCGGCCTGGGGCGCGCGGATGCTGTGCTCCATCTTCATCGCCTCCAGCACCACCAATTGCGTGCCGGCTTCGACGGTCTGGCCGACGTCCACCAGCACACGCACGATGCTGCCGTTCATCGGTGCGGTGAGGCCGCCTTGGTGGGATTGGTTGGCCTCGACCGCCGCAATCGGATCGAACAGGCTGATGGCATGCATTTCGCCATCCCAGCGCAGGAACAGCGTGCTGGCGCTGCGCACCGCCAGATGGGCGCGGCGTATCCCCTGGTGTTCGATCAGCAGCTGTTCGCCTTGCAGTCGCGGCGCGTGCTGCGCCAACGTCACCAGGCGATCCTGACCGTTGCAGCTCAAGTGCAGCGAGACTTCGGCGGGCAGCCCCGCGCGAAAGCCACGGGTGTCCGCCCATGGCCCGTCACCCGCTGGCAGGCTCTGCATGAAGGCCGAACCTGCGGCCTGCCAGAACGCGTCGCTCAATGCGCCAGGCACCGGCAGCAGCTCGTCCTGATAGCGCGGAATAAACCCGGTATCCAGCTCAGCGGCGGCAAACGCCGGATGACCGATGATGCGTCGCACAAAGCCCAGGTTGGTCTTGAGCCCGCCGACGGCGAACTCGTCGAGCATGCTCAACAGGCGCAGCCGCGCTTGTTCGCGGTCCTCGCCCCAGGCGATCAGTTTGCCGAGCATCGGGTCGTAGAAGGGCGAAACGCTGTCGCCTTGCTCGACACCGCTGTCCACCCGACGGCCCGGGCCGGGCGCGGATTCACGGTACAGCGTCAGGTGGCCGGTGGCGGGGAGGAAATCATTGGCCGGGTCTTCGGCATACAAGCGTACCTCGATCGCATGCCCGATCAACGGCACCTGCGCCTGGGTGATCGGCAGCGCTTCGCCCTGGGCCACGCGAATCTGCCAGGCTACCAGGTCGAGGCCGGTAATCGCCTCGGTCACCGGGTGCTCCACCTGCAGCCGCGTGTTCATCTCCATAAAGAAAAATTCGCCCCGGGCATCCAGCAAAAACTCCACCGTGCCCGCGCCCACATAACCAATGGCCTGGGCCGCACGCACTGCGGATTCGCCCATCGCCCGGCGTTGTTCGGCACTCAAGCCGGGCGCCGGGGCCTCCTCGACGACCTTTTGGTGGCGCCGCTGGATCGAACAGTCGCGCTCATTGAGGTACAGGCAGTGTCCATGCTGATCGGCAAACACCTGGATCTCCACATGGCGCGGCTTGAGCAAGTACTTCTCCACCAGCATCTGCGCGTTGCCGAATGACGACAACGCCTCCCGCTGGGCGGAGGCCAGGGCTTCGGCCAGTTGGCTGACGTCCTCGACCACCTTCATGCCCTTGCCGCCGCCCCCGGCCGTGGCCTTGAGCAGCACCGGGTAGCCGATACGCGCACAGGCGGCGCGGAAAGTTTCCAGGTCCTGAGCCTCGCCGTGGTAGCCCGGCACCAGCGGCACGCCGGCGGTTTCCATCAGGGCCTTGGCCGCCGATTTGCTGCCCATGGCGTCGATCGCCGAGGCGGGCGGGCCGAGAAAGATCAACCCGGCCGCCTCGACGGCGCGAGCGAAACCGGCGTTTTCGGAAAGGAAGCCGTACCCCGGATGAATCGCCTGGGCGCCGCTGGCCTGGGCGGCGGCGATCAGTTTGTCGATTTGCAGGTAGCTGTCGCTCGCTTTGCTGCCGCCGAGGTCGACGCGGATATCGGCTTCGCGGCTATGGCGCGCATCGCGATCGGTGGCGCTGTGTACCGCCACGGTGGTCAACCCCATCGCCTTGGCGGTGCGCATCACACGGCAGGCAATTTCGCCACGGTTGGCCACCAGCACGCTGGTCAGTGTGTTCATGCGCGTGGCTCCTGCGACTGCCAACTGGGCGGGCGTTTTTGCAGGAACGCGCGCAAACCTTCCTGGCCTTCGGCGCTGACGCGAATTCGTGCGATGGCATTTTCGCAATAGCGCCGCAGCGCCGGGGTAAGGGCGCCGTTACCGACTTCGCGCAGCAAGTCCTTGCTCGCACGCATCGCCGCCGGGCTGTTTTGCAGGAGATTGGCAATCCATTGGTCCACCTGTTGATCCAGGGTTTCGGCCGGATAGCTTTCGGCCAGCAGGCCGAGGTCGCGCGCGCGCTCGCCGCCAAAGCGCTCCGCGGTCAGCGCATAACGACGCGCGGCGCGCTCCCCAATGGCTTGCACCACAAACGGGCTGATCACGGCGGGCGCCAAACCAATGCGCACTTCCGACAGGCAGAACTGTGCCTCATTCGCCCCAATCGCCATGTCGCAGCAACTGATCAGGCCCAGCGCGCCACCGTAGGCGGCGCCTTGTACCACCGCCAGGGTCGGGATTTTCAGCTTGGCCAGGTTGTACATCAGCTCTGCCAGTTCGCGGGCGTCGTCGAGGTTGGTGGCGTAATCCAGTTCGGCCGATTGCTGCATCCAGGCCAGGTCGGCGCCGGCGCTGAAGTGTTTGCCGCGCCCGCGCAGGACCAGAAAGCGCAGCGACGCATCGCCCTGCACGTGGTCGAGGGCGAGGATCAGTTCGCGGATCATCTGGGCGTTGAACGCGTTGTGCTTGGCTTCACGACTGAGCCACAGCGTGGCGAAACCACGGCTGTCGGTGATCAGTTCGAGGGTGTTGAAATCGTTCATGGGGTACAGCTCCATTTACATGCGGAACACGCCGAAGCGGCTCGGCTCGATGGGGGCGTTCAGCGCGGCAGACAGGGCCAGGGCTAGTACTTCGCGGGTCTGCAACGGGTCGATGACGCCGTCATCCCACAGGCGTGCGCTGGAGTAATAGGGGTGGCCCTGGGTTTCGTACTGGTCGAGGATCGGCTGCTTGATCGCCGCTTCCTCATCGGCACTGAACCCATTGCCGGCGCGTTCGGCCTGCTCGCGCTTGACCTGCACCAGCACGCCGGCCGCCTGTTCGGCGCCCATCACGCCGATGCGTGCGTTGGGCCACATCCACAAAAAGCGCGGGTCGTAGGCGCGGCCGCACATCCCGTAGTTACCGGCGCCAAAGCTGCCGCCGATGATCACGGTGAATTTCGGTACTTTGGCGCAGGCCACCGCCGTGACCAGCTTGGCGCCGTGCTTGGCGATGCCGCCGGCTTCGTACTTCTGGCCGACCATAAAACCGGTGATGTTTTGCAGGAACAGCAAAGGAATCCCGCGCTGACAGGCGAGCTCGATAAAGTGCGCGCCTTTTTGTGCGGCTTCGGCGAACAGAATCCCGTTGTTGGCCAGGATCGCTATCGGGTAGCCGTGCAAGTGCGCAAAACCACAGACCAGGGTGGTGCCGAACAGCGCCTTGAACTCATCGAATACCGAACCGTCCACCAGCCGCGCAATCACTTCGCGCACATCGAACGGCTGCTTGGCATCCGCCGGGATCACGCCGTACAACTCTTCGCTGCTGTACAGCGGCGCCACCGGTGTGCGTTGCAGCAACTGGCCCTGTTTGCGCCAGTTGAGGTTGGCCACGCTGCGCCGTGCCAGGGCCAGGGCGTGTTCATCGCTGTCGGCATAGTGGTCGGCCACGCCGGAGATCTTGCAATGTACATCGGCACCGCCGAGGTCTTCGGCGCTGACCACCTCGCCAGTGGCGGCTTTCACCAGCGGCGGGCCCGCGAGGAAGATGGTGGCTTGCTGGCGTACCATGATCGCTTCGTCCGCCATCGCCGGCACATAGGCACCGCCAGCGGTACACGAGCCCATCACCACCGCAATCTGCGGGATACCCTGGGCGCTCATGTTGGCCTGGTTGAAGAAGATCCGCCCGAAGTGCTCGCGGTCCGGGAATACCTCATCCTGGCGCGGCAGGTTGGCGCCGCCGGAATCCACCAGGTAGATGCACGGCAGGCGGTTCTGTTCGGCGATGGTCTGGGCGCGCAGGTGTTTCTTGACCGTCAGCGGGTAGTAGGAGCCGCCTTTCACCGTGGCGTCGTTGGCGACGATCATGCATTCGACGCCTTCAACCCGGCCGATCCCGACAATCACCCCGGCGGCGGGCACGTCTTCGCCATACACCTGGTGGGCGGCCAGTTGGCTGAGTTCCAGGAACGGCGAGCCCGGGTCGAGCAAGCGGTTGATCCGCTCACGCGGCAGCAGTTTGCCACGCGAGGTGTGGCGCTCCTGAGCCTTGGCGCCGCCGCCTTGCTGCACCTGGGCGAGCAGGGTGTGCAGGGCGTCGACCTGTTGGTGCATCGCCGCGCTGTTGGCGGCAAATTCCGCCGAGCGCGGGTTGAGCTGGGTGTGCAAGGTGGCCATGACGCGCTCCTTCAGCGGGTTTCGTTGAAGAGTTCGCGACCGATCAACATGCGGCGGATCTCACTGGTGCCGGCACCGATTTCGTACAGCTTGGCGTCACGCAGCAGGCGTCCGGCGGGGAATTCGTTGATGTAGCCATTGCCGCCCAGGATCTGGATCGCGTCGAGGGCCATTTGTGTGGCGCGTTCGGCGCTGTAGAGGATCACCCCGGCCGCGTCCTTGCGCGTGGTTTCACCGCGCTCGCAGGCCTGGGCCACCGCGTACAGGTAGGCGCGGCTGGCGTTGAGCTGGGTGTACATGTCGGCGACTTTGCCTTGGATCAGTTGGAATTCGCCGATGCTCTGGCCGAACTGCTTGCGGTCATGGATGTAGGGAACGATCAGGTCCATGCACGCTTGCATGATCCCGGTCGGGCCGCCGGACAGTACGACGCGCTCGTAGTCCAGGCCGCTCATCAGCACTTTGACGCCGCCGTTGAGTACACCGAGGATATTTTCTTCGGGCACTTCCACGTCATCGAAGAACAACTCGCAGGTGTTGGAACCGCGCATGCCGAGCTTGTCGAACTTGTTGCTGCGGCTGAAGCCTTTCCAGTCGCGCTCGACGATAAACGCCGTGATGCCGTGGGGGCCTTTCTCCAGGTCGGTCTTGGCGTAGATCACGTAGGTGTTGGCGTCGGGGCCGTTGGTGATCCAGGTCTTGCTGCCGTTGAGCACGTAGCGGTCGCCGCGCTTGTCGGCGCGCAGTTTCATCGAGACCACGTCGGAGCCGGCATTCGGCTCGCTCATGGCCAGGGCGCCAACGTGTTCGCCACTGATCAACTTGGGCAGGTACTTGAGTTTCTGTTCATGGTTGCCGTTGCGGTTGATCTGGTTCACGCAGAGGTTGGAGTGGGCCCCGTAGGACAACGCCACCGACGCCGAACCCCGGCTGATTTCTTCCATGGCCACCACATGGGCCAGGTAACCCAGGCCGGCACCGCCGTATTCTTCTGCCACGGTAATGCCCAGCAGGCCCATGTCACCGAACTTGCGCCACAGGTCGGCGGGGAACAGGTTGTCGATGTCGATTTGTGCCGCGCGGGGAGAAATCTCCTTGGCCACGAAGGACTGCACGTGGTCGCGCAGCATGTCGATGGTTTCGCCGAGGGCGAAGTTCAGGGAGGGATAACTCATGGAAGGCACCTTTATTGAGCTTTGTTGTTGTGGGGTGACGGCGCCGGGGGAGGGGCGCTCACCTTTACGTTAACGTAAACTTGCGTTGCGGCGCTGTCAATCGTAGTTTACGTTTACGTCAACCTACAAAAAAGACAACAGGGGTCGTTATGGATCAACCGAATCAGAGCTACAGCCGTGGCTCTCAGGACAAGACCTTATTGGCCATGACGATCGGTCAGGCCTTCGATCACACCGTTGCGCAGTATCCCGACGGGGAAGCCTTGGTGGTGCGTCACCAGCAACGCCGCTACACCTGGCGGCAACTGGCCGAGAGCGTTGACCTGCACGCCCGCGCGCTGCTGGCGTTGGGCCTGCAAACTGGCGACCGCCTGGGCATCTGGGCGCCGAACTGCGCCGAGTGGTGCATCAGCCAGTTGGCCAGCGCCAAGCTCGGGGTGATTCTGGTCAATATCAACCCGGCCTACCGCAGCACTGAGCTGGAATACGTGCTCAAGCAATCCGGTTGCCAATGGTTGGTGTGTGCCGGTTCCTTCAAAACCTCCGACTACCACGCAATGTTGCAGGCGTTGGTGCCTGAGCTGGCGGAGCAATCCATCGGCCAATTGAACTGCGAAAAGCTCGCGGACCTGCGGGGCGTGATCAGCCTCGCCGCCAGTCCACCTTCGGGATTTCTGCCCTGGTCGCAGCTCTCGGCCCTCGGTACAGGCATCGCGCCTGAGCGGTTGAGCGCGCGCCAAGCCAGCCTGCACTTCGACCAGGCCGTCAATATCCAGTACACCTCCGGCACCACCGGCTTCCCTAAGGGCGCCACCCTCAGTCACCACAATATCCTCAACAACGGCTACATGGTCGGCGAAAGCCTGGGCCTGACTGCGCAGGACCGCCTGGTGATCCCGGTGCCGCTCTATCATTGCTTCGGTATGGTGATGGGCAACCTGGGCTGCATCACCCACGGCACCACCATGATTTACCCGAACGACGGCTTCGATCCGCTGCTGAGCCTGACCGCCGTTGCCGAAGAACGCGCCACCGGCCTGTACGGCGTGCCGACGATGTTTATCGCCATGCTCGATCACCCACGGCGGGGCGAGTTCGACCTGGCCACCTTGCGTACCGGCATCATGGCCGGTGCCACGTGCCCGATCGAAGTGATGCGCCGGGTCATCAGCGAGATGCACATGAGTGAGGTGCAGATTGCCTATGGCATGACCGAAACCAGCCCGGTGTCCCTGCAGACCGGCGCCGATGACGATCTGGAGCGCCGCGTCACCACAGTCGGCCGCACCCAGCCGCAGTTGGAAAGCAAGATCATCGACCTGGCCGGTAACACCGTCGTGCGCGGCGAGATCGGCGAACTGTGTACCCGAGGCTATAGCGTGATGCTCGGTTACTGGAACAACCCCGACGGCACCCGCGACGCCATCGACGCCGCCGGCTGGATGCACACCGGTGACCTGGCGACCATGGACGAGCACGGCTACGTGTGCATCGTCGGGCGCAATAAGGACATGATTATTCGCGGTGGCGAGAACGTGTACCCGCGCGAGCTGGAAGAGTTTTTCTTCACCCATCCGGCGGTGGCCGATGTGCAGGTCATTGGCATCCCCGATGAGCGTTACGGTGAAGAAATCGTCGCCTGGGTCAAGTTGCATCCCGGGCATGTGGCCAATGAGCTGGAACTGCAAACCTGGTGCAAGGGCCGTATCGCGCACTACAAGACGCCCAAGTATTTCAAGTTTGTCGACGCGTTTCCGATGACGGTGACGGGCAAGATCCAGAAATTTCGCATGCGCGAGATTTCGCTTGAGGAGCTGCGAACGCAGTCTTAGTTGCCTCACTGAAACCCAGCGGGAGGGGCCCCCTCCCACATGATTGGATGTGTGGCTTAGGCCGGCATGGGCAGGGCGACTATCTTGCCGTGGCAATACACTAATGGCCCGGCGTTCCGCTGGGGCACGATGAGGTTCTTCACCGAGCCGACCATGATCGCGTGGTCGCCGCCTTCATACTCACGCCACTGGGACGGGGCTGACACCCTGCAATCAAACTGTGGGAGGGGGCTTGCTCCCGATAGCGGTGCATCAGTCAACCCACTCAATGACTGGCACACTGCCATCGGGAGCAAGCCCCCTCCCACAGTTTAAATCGAGGCTGTGCTTGAAAATTGCGCAATCCCAGACAGCACAAAGGGGACCCGAAGGTCCCCTTTAATTTGTTGTTACGTGCTCTTTTTTTATTATTGAGGGGCGGTCTATTGTTGTTTTTAGCAACCGTTACCCTTTACCGCTGTTTTTGGCGACCCCCATTCGGGGTCAAGAGCAAACGTATTTTTTTGAGCGCTGATCTGCTTCTTCGCACGCGATCCAACCAGTGGGTAGCTACCTGAGGTAGTTTTATTTTTCTCTATCCGGTTGCGGGTTTCGGCAAGCCGTACCCTGCGAAGCACATCTTCTCCAAAAAAATCTGTTAGCTGCGTCTCTGCCGTGTTGTTTTTGTTATGTCAGAGTCGTTTCGTCTTATTTTTATTAGGTTTGGCGCTTTTTATTCTTGTTATGTAATAGAGATAGCAGAAGCCGTGCCAACTTTTAAAAATCTTTTAAAATCAATGTGTTGTATTTTTTGTAGGAAATGGTCTGTAGCAAACACGACAAAATATGTTCCCGTGTTACTCGTCTGGCCGGCCTGCGGTAACACATTGTCACGGCTAAGCGACTCAACTGGCGTTACGCGCCTTGGCAACGCGTGAGCCGCTGGGTCGGCCCAGTACGTTGCTGATCTGCCGGCCCGCGAGAATCAATTGCTCCAGGTCGATCCCGGTCTCGATCCCTAGGCCGTTGAGCAGGTACACCACATCTTCGGTGGCGACGTTACCGCTGGCGCCTTTGGCATAGGGGCAACCGCCCAGGCCCGCGATAGAGCTGTCGAATACGTTGATCCCTTCCAGCAGGCTGGCATAGACGTTGGCGACGGCCTGCCCATAGGTGTCATGGAAGTGCCCCGCCAACTTGTCCCGTGGCACGTGCGCGCCCACCACCTCGAACAGCCGGCGCGTGGCCCCCGCCGTGCCGGTGCCGATGGTGTCGCCCAGGGATACTTCGTAGCAGCCCATGGCAAACAGCTCGCGGGCCACCGCCGCCACTTGTTCCGGGGCGACCGCGCCTTCATAGGGGCACCCCAGCACGCAGGACACATAGCCGCGCACACTGACACCCTGCTGTTTGGCGGCCGCTATGATCGGCACGAATCGCTCCAGGCTTTCGCTGATCGAGCAGTTGATGTTGCGCTGGGAAAACGCCTCGGACGCGGCGGCAAACACCGCGACCTCCTTGACCCCGGCGGCCAGCGCATCTTCAAAACCGCGCAGGTTCGGCGCCAGTGCGCCGTAGGTCACGCCGGGCTTGCGCTGGATCTGCGCAAAGACTTCGGCGGAGCCGGCCATCTGCGGCACCCATTTAGGCGAGACAAAACTGCCGACTTCGATATAGCTCAGGCCGGCGGCGCTTAGGGCATCCACCAACTGCACTTTGTCGGTCACGCTGATGGGTTGGGCTTCGTTCTGCAAACCGTCGCGCGGGCCGACTTCGACCAGGCGCACGTGGGAGGGGAGGGACATGGCAACTACCTTATGATCAACGGCCAGCCTGGCCTTGGATGGTTTCGGCCAGGGCCTGGGTGCAGCGCTCTTCGGCGGTGTCCAGTTCCAGCTTCATTTGTTCGATATCCAACAACTGCTGCTCCAACTGTTCGCGACGCTCGGCGATCTTCACCAGCATGCTGTTGAGTTGGATATGGTTGCCGCTGGTGGGGTCGTAGAGTTCGATCAGCTCACGGCACTCTGCCAGGGAAAAACCGATGCGCTTGCCACGCAGGATCAGCTTGAGGCTGACCTTGTCCCGCGCCGAGTAGATGCGCTCCTGGCCCCGGCGTTCCGGGGCCAGCAGGCCTTGTTCTTCATAGAAGCGAATGGCGCGGGTGGTGATGTCGAGCTCGCGGGCGAGGTCGGAGATGCTGTAGGTCGTGCTCATGAGGGCGCTCAAGAAGGTCTTGGCGCTAAGCTAATGTCAGGTTGACGTAAACGTCAAGGGCCGCTGCGCAGCCCATCGGGGGCAAGCCCCCTCCCACAGGGGGCGTTCTTCAACCTCAGGCTTGTTGTTTATCCAGCTTATTTTCATGGGCTGTGACCTGCTGGCACAACTCGATCATTTGCTCACGCATCCAGCGGTTGGCCGGGTCCTGGTCGGTGCTTTCGTGCCAGTACAAGTGGGTTTCCACCGCTGGCACGTCGTTGACCGGCAGATTGAACCAGTGCAGTTCATGACGGCGGGCGAAGCGTTCGGGAACGGTCATCACCATGTCGGTCTGCTGCAACACTTGCGAGGCCATCAGGTAATGCTGGGAGCGCAGGGCGATCTTGCGCTGGATGCCCATCTTGCCCAGGGCCAGGTCGACATGGCCCAAGCCGTTGCGGCGGCTGGAGATATGGATATGGGTCAGCGACAGGTAATCATCCAGGGTGAACTTGTCCTTGCCCGCCATCGGGTGGCCCTTGCGCATGGCGCACACGTAGCGGTCTTCCATCAGCTTGACATGACGCACCTGCGGGTCGGTGTTGAGCGGCGCATCGACGGCAAAATCCAGGCGCCCGGCGGCCAGTTCCTTGGTGGTCTCGCGGCGTTTGGACAGGAAACTCTCGATCACCACCGTCGGTGCCAGGCGACGCAGGCGCTGGAACAGCAGCGGCAGAATCACCGCCTCGGTCAAGTCGGTCATGCTGATGCGGTAGGTCTTGGCCGCTTGCTGCGGGTTGAAAATCCGGCTTTCCTGCACCGACACCCGCAGCAATGACAGCGCATTGCGCACCGGGCCGATGATGTTCTGCGCCATCGGCGTGGGCACCATGCCTTGGGCGGTGCGCACGAACAGCGGGTCGTTGAAGGTCTCGCGCAGGCGTGCCAGAGCATTGGACACCGCCGGTTGGGTGATGCCGACAATCTGCCCGGCACGGGTCAGGTTGGCTTCGGTGTAGATCGCGTCAAAGACGATAAACAGGTTGAGGTCGACCTTGCTCAGATTCATTTCGTTGCGCTCTTATTGTTAGGTGTCCATGCCCCGATCATATATCGGTGATGAATGTTAATACACGCCGAGAATAGGCTAGGTAAATTATCAGCGCTGTTCTAGCATCGATTGCATGACCTAAACAACCTCTCAAAGAAGGGAGCTGCTCATGGATTTCGCCTATTCGCCCAAAGTTCAGGAACTGCGTGAACGCGTCACTGCGTTCATGGACGCTTACGTTTACCCAGCCGAACCGGTGTTCGAACGCCAGGTCAGCGAAGGCGACCGCTGGCAGCCCACCGCGATCATGGAAGAGCTGAAAGCCAAGGCGAAAGCCGAAGGCCTGTGGAACCTGTTCCTGCCCGAATCCGAATTGGGCGCCGGCCTGACCAACCTTGAATACGCGCCGCTGGCGGAAATCATGGGCCGTTCGCTGCTGGGCCCGGAGCCGTTCAACTGCTCCGCGCCGGACACCGGCAACATGGAAGTGCTGGTGCGCTATGCCAACGCCGAACAGAAACAGCGCTGGCTCGAACCGCTGCTGCGCGGTGAGATCCGTTCGGCTTTCGCCATGACCGAGCCCGACGTCGCCTCATCGGATGCGACCAACATGGCTGCCCGCGCCGAGCGCCAGGGCGACGAGTGGGTGATCAACGGCAAAAAATGGTGGACCTCCGGCGCCTGTGACCCGCGCTGCAAAATCCTGATCTTCATGGGCCTGAGCAATCCCGATGCGCCGCGCCATCAGCAGCACTCGATGATCCTGGTGCCGGTGGACGCTCCTGGCGTGAAAATCGTGCGCCCGCTGCCGGTATTCGGCTATGACGATGCGCCCCACGGGCACGCCGAAGTGCTGTTCGATAACGTGCGCGTGCCGTATGAAAACGTCCTCCTGGGTGAAGGCCGTGGCTTTGAAATTGCCCAGGGACGTCTTGGTCCTGGCCGCATTCACCACTGCATGCGCTCCATCGGCATGGCCGAGCGCGCGCTGGAACTGATGTGCAAACGCGCCATCAGCCGTACCGCGTTCGGCAAACCGTTGGCGCGCCTGGGCGGCAATATCGACAAGATCGCCGACTCGCGGATGGAAATCGACATGGCACGCCTGCTGACCCTGAAGGCGGCGTACATGATGGACACCGTGGGTAACAAAGTGGCGAAAAGCGAAATCGCGCAGATCAAGGTCGTGGCGCCGAACGTGGCGTTGAAGGTGATCGACCGCGCGATCCAGATCCATGGCGGCGCGGGCGTCTCCAACGACTTCCCGCTGGCCTACATGTACGCCATGCAACGCACCCTGCGCCTGGCCGACGGCCCGGACGAAGTCCACCGTGCGGCGATCGGCAAGTTCGAGGTTGGCAAGTATGTGCCTAAAGAGCTGATGCGCGGCGGGCAGTAACACCGCGTCGCCTGCCATCGGGAGCAAGCCCCCTCCCACAGTTGACCGAGTTGTGCATGAGAACGCGGTCTAGGGTGGGAGGGGGCTTGCTCCCGATGAGGCCATTCCGAACACCGCAAGGCTAAGGTCTCAGTACACCCACACCTCCACCCGCCGATTCTTGATCCGGCCTTCATCCGCCGTATTCGCCGCCACCGGCATCTGCGCGCCGAACCCGCGAATATCGCGCAGCACCACGCCGTTCTTGACCAGTTCCCGACGCACCGCCATCGCTCGCAGCTTGGACAACAGCGCCGCGCGTTGCGGGTCATTCTTGATATCGCCGAACCCCACTAGCGTCACCTGCTTGTCGAGCTTGTCGTGGCTTTTTATATACGCCACCACGCGTTGGACATCCTGGCGCGCTTTGTTGTCCAGGCTGGCGCTGCCTTCTTCGAAGCGAAAATTCACCGTCAGGCGCTGGGCCTCGCGGGCAATTGCCTGATAGTCCTCGGGCATCGAAGGGCGCGGCTCCACGCCCATCGCCTGGACCCGCTGCGCGATAAACCCGTTGGCCGCCACGATCGCCTGGCCCTTGCTGCTTTGGGTAAAGTCCACCAGCGCCTTGGCCCACGGGTTGTGCGTGGTCGGCGGCAGGTAAAAGAACAGGCGGCGCGACAGCGGGTAGTCCTCGGTGGCAATCAGGCTGTTGAGCGGCAACATCGGTTGCGAGTCACCGTCGACGATCGCCACCGCCTTGGCCTGGCGCACATAGGGCAGGCCGATAAAGCCGATGCCTTGCGGGTCCTGGCTCACCGCATCCGACAGTTGCTCGCTGGCCTCGAACCGCTTGGCCGACGCCGCGAGGGGCTTGCCGCGACGGCTGAGCACCAGGTCCTTGAACGTGTCATAGGTGCCCGACTGGTCATCCCGTGCATATAAATGAATCGCCCCGCCGATGCCGCCGAGTGCCTCCCAGGTGCTGATCTCTCCGTTGAAAATTTGCGCCAGTTGCTCGGTGTTCAGCGTATTCAGCGGGTTGCGTGGGTTGAGGATGATGGCCAGGCCGTCGATGGCGATCACCTGTTCGGCCTCGGGGCTTTTCAGGTCGCCCAGGGGTTCGAGGTCCACCAACTCGGTGTCTTTGATCGGGCGGGATGAGGCGGCAAGGTCGGCGCTGGCTTTGTGCAGCGCGGCAAACCCGGTGCTGGAACCATGGGCCGCGACCTCGATGGTCAGCGTCTGGCCCTGGCGAGTCTTGCCGATCACGCGCATTTCATTGGCGCCTTCGGCGGGTTCAGCGTGTACCCCTTGCAGACCCTGCCGCTCCATCAACCCCTTGACCAGCGCCGGGCCAAGCGCCGCACCAATCGTGTTAGAGCCCTGGATGCGCAAGGCGGGGCCCTGATCGGGAACGGGCAGCGGCGCGCTAACGGCAAACAGCGGAAAAAGGGTCAGCAGTAACAGAACGCGCGGGATCATGCCGGCACCGTCTCAAGGCAAAGGGAGTGCTGCGAGATTAAGTCAGTTGGGTTTCAGTAATATGACTGACACCCAGGCGTAAAAATATGGAAGGAACTTGCTCCCACATTGTTTAAGCGCGTCGTCCTTGAAATCAGCTCAATTCCAGCCAGATCGGCGCATGGTCCGAGGGTTTTTCCAGGCCGCGCAGTTCGTAATCCACCCCCGCATCCTTGATCCTGTGCAGCAAGCCGTTGGACGCCAGGATCACGTCGATACGCAGGCCACGCTTGGGCTCATCTTCAAACCCACGGCTGCGGTAGTCGAACCAACTGAAACGGTCGGTCACGTCGGGGTTGAGGTGGCGGAAGCTGTCCACCAGGCCCCAGTTCTTCAGGCGGGCCATCCACTCGCGCTCTTCCGGCAGGAAGCTGCACTTGCCGGTTTTCAGCCAACGCTTGGCGTTGTCGGCGCCAATGCCGATGTCGCAGTCTTGCGGGGAAATATTCACATCGCCCATCACCACCAGCGCCTGGTCGTTGCTGAACTGGCTTTCCAGCAACTGTTGCAAGTCGGCGTAGAAGCGCTGCTTGGCCGGGAACTTGGTGGGGTGGTCGCGGCTTTCGCCTTGGGGGAAATAGCCGTTCATGATGGTGACCGGGTTGCCCTGCGCATCGGCGAAGGTGCCCCAGATAAAGCGACGCTGGGCGTCTTCTTCATCGCTGGCAAAGCCCTTGTGTACGCTCAATGCTTCTTTGCGCGAGAGCAGGGCGACACCGTAATGGCCTTTCTGGCCGTGGTAGTACACGTGATACCCCAGGGCCTGCACGTCGGCCAACGGGAACTGGTCGTCGTGGACCTTGGTTTCCTGCAGGCCGATCACATCGGGTTGATGCTTTTCAATCAGCGCCGCCAACTGATGCGGGCGAGCCCGTAGCCCGTTGATATTGAAAGAGACGATTTTCATGGTCGGCTGTCCAGTCTGGCAAAAGGGCGATGCTAGCCGACAAGTCGGACGGGGGCCAGCGTGGCGGTAGGACGGATGCACTGCTAATGTCTGGGAACGACTCGCGCTGCGTAAGTTCGTACCCATAAGAACGCCGTCTTTTGAATGGCGCCCAGGGAGATTCACCGTATGCCTGACACTTCAACTGCGATTGCCGAAATCCGTCTGCTCAATAGCGACTATTCCCGCGAAGCACGCTCCCTGTTGTACCAGGCTTATCGCCATGAGCCGACGTTCGCCTACATCTTCGAAGCTGAGCGCCCGGGGTATGAGCAGCGGGTGCGCGCCACCGTGCGCGAGCTGGTCAAACAGCATTTCTTCCAGAAACTTCCCGCCATCGGCCTGTTCGTCGACGACCGCTTGATCGGCATTGCGTTGATCGCGCCGCCCCAGCGGCGCCTGGGCATCACCGAGAGCTGGGCCTGGCAATTGCGCATGTGGTTGAGCACCGGTGTGCGCGGTACGCGGCGTTACCTGGATTATCACCAAGCGGTACTGGCGTGCCTGCCCAGCGAGTCGGTGCATGTATTGCCGTTGCTGGGCATTCACCCGCAATTCCAAGGCAAGCACTTCGGTGAGCAACTGCTCGGCGCGGTACACGACTGGTGCGCCGAGGACCCGCATTCGTCCGGCGTGGTGCTCGATACGGGCAACTCGCGTTACCTGGAGTTCTACAAGCGTCAGGGCTATGAGGAAATCGGCGAAGTCGCCATAGGACCGGTCCTTGAGCATGTGTTTTTCCATGCCAATCCGCAGCCGTTACAGGCGGCAACGACTTGAGTCAGGATTTTTCAGATAAATCCGAGTTCAAAGACGCTCCCCAGCTCGTGTAGCATCCGCGCCTATGAAGTTTCCAGGAAGATTTACCAGCGGCTTGATTCTGCTGTTCACAAGCTGCGGCGCTTTGGCGCAAAGCGAACTGGACGTGCGCGTCAAACCCTCAAACGACGCGTTGAAAGCCAACATCGAAGGCTACATCGGCGGGGTAGGCGATCGCGATGAAGAAGCGTTGCTGCGGTTCAGCCGTGGCGCCGAGGAGCAGGCGCGCAAAGCGGCCCAGGCCTTGGGCTTCTATCAGCCGCGGATCAGCAGTGATGTGCAGGGCGGCAAGAACCCGCGCCTGACGCTCACCATCGACCCCGGCGAACCGGTGCATTTGCGCAACGTGACTATTCGGGTCGATGGCCCGGCGGCGGCCCTCAAAGCCTTTCGTGTGCCCGCCAGTCACGACCTTCAAACCGGCGCCGTGCTCAACCACGGCCATTACGAAGACGCCAAGCGTCTGATCCAGAACCAGGCCTCGCGCTACGGTTTCTTCAGTGGGCGCTTTACCCGCCAGACCCTGTCGGTCGACCCCAAGGCGGGCGTCGCCGATATCGAACTGGTGTATGACAGCGGCCCGCGTTACACCTTGGGCAAGGTCAGCTTTGCCGGCAATACGCCCTTTGATGAAGAGCTGCTGCAGCGCATGGTGCCGTTCAAAAACGGTGCGCCCTACGATTCCGAACTGATCGCCGAGCTGAACCAGAACCTGCAAGGCAGCGGCTTTTTCGAGGGCGTGCGGGTGGACGCCGCGCCGGCCGCGTCGACTAACGATGTCATTCCGGTCGCGGTGCAACTGGAAACCCGCAAGCCACGCACCATGGGCCTGGGCCTGGGTTTTTCCACCGACGTCGGCCCGCGGGGCAAGGCCAACTGGACGCGCCACTGGGTCAACTCCCAGGGTCACAGTTACGGCTGGGAAGCCGAACTGTCGGCGCCACGGCAGAACGTCGGCCTGTGGTACGACATCCCGCTCGACCCACCGCTTACCGACAAGCTGCGTTTCGCCGGCGGCTACCAGAATGAAGAGCTGGCCAACACCGACACCCTGAGTAAATTGCTCACTCTCGGCCCGGAATGGCACAGCAAGTTGCCCAGCGGCTGGACCCGGGTGATCTCCCTCAAGTGGCAGCGTGAAGAGTATCGTTTGGGCGACGATTCGGGCCTCAGCAACCTGCTGATGCCGGGGCTCAGCTATTCCTATCTGCGCAGCGACAACCGCATCGATCCCCACCACGGCTACCACCTGCAATTCGACACCAAGCTGGCCAAGGAAGGTCTCGGCTCCGACACCAACCTGCTTTACGGCACGGCCATGGTCAAAGGCCTGACCACCTTGTGGGACAACCACCGCTTCCTCGCACGGGCGCAAATCGGCGGCAGTGCCACCAACGGCTACAAGTCGGTGCCGCCGTCGCTACGCTTCTTTGCCGGTGGCGACCAGAGCGTGCGTGGCTACGAGTACCAGACCCTGTCGCCGGAGAACGACCGCGGCGACCGCATCGGTGGCCGCTACATGGTGGCCTTGAGCGCTGAGTATCAATATTCCATCGCCGAAAAATGGCGGATCGCGACCTTTATCGACCAGGGCAACTCTTTCAACACCCTGGAAATGCCCAGCCTGAAAACCGGCGTGGGCGTCGGCCTGCGCTGGGTGTCCCCCGTCGGGCCGATTCGCCTCGACCTGGCCCATGCCCTGGAAGACCCGGGCGGTATTCGTTTGCACTTTTCCATGGGGCCTGAGCTGTGATGCGTGGTTTGAAAATAGCCGGGCTGGTTGCCGTCGGCCTCCTGGGCGTGGTGTTGCTGGCGTTGTGGACGGTACTCGGGACCCAGGCGGGCAGCCGTTGGGCGTTGGGCCAGGTGCCGGGCTTGAACGTGGACAATTTCCAGGGCCGTTTGGGCGGTCAGTGGCGCGCCGATCATCTGGTGTGGCAGCAGGGCAGCAGTCGCGTCGAACTTAATGCGCCGACCTTTGACTGGTCGCCAGCCTGCCTGCTGCGCATGACGCTGTGCATTGATCGGTTGGATGTGGATCAAGTCAGCCTGCAATTTGCGCCGAGCACCGAAGAGAGCAGCGGGCCGCTTCAGTTGCCGGCGCTGAAGTTGCCGGTTGCGCTCCAGTTGGGCGAGGTTCGCGTCGGCAGCCTGCTATTTAACGGCAGTGAAGAACTCAAGGACCTGCAATTGGCCGCACATTGGACCGCCGCCGGCCTGCAAATCGATGCCGTACACCTGCAACGCGACGACCTTGTGCTGGACCTGTCGGGCCTGCTTCAACCTGTCGGCGACTGGCCGTTGACCGCCAGCGGCAACCTGAGCCTGCCCTACGCGCCAGACGGCGCGCCGTGGACAGTCGCGCTCAAGGTCGATGGCGACCTGCTCAAGACCCTCAAGCTCGACGCCGACAGCAGCGGCTACCTGTCGGCCACGCTCAGCGGCGAGTTGCAGCCGCTGGTGGAAAACCTGCCGGCGCAACTGCACATCACCGCCGACGCCTTCAAACCCAGCGCCGATTTGCCGGACACCCTGCAACTCAATCAACTGGACCTGACCGCCAAAGGCGACCTGAACAGCGGTTACCAATTGCTCGGCAAAGCCTTACTGCCGGCGGAAAAAGGCCCGGTGGCTATGCTGCTGCAAGGTCGGGTGGACGCCAAGGGCGCGCAAATCGCCGGTCTGGATCTGACGGCCGGCGACAAACAAAGCCTGAAACTCACGGCACAGCTGGATTGGCAGCAAGGCTTCAGTGCCGACGCCAAGATCGATTGGCTGGACTTCCCCTGGCATCGCCTCTACCCATTGATCGACGAGCCGCAGGTCACCGTGCGCACCTTCAATGGCGAAATTTCCTATAAGGACGGCAACTACCTCGGCAACCTCAAGGCCGACCTCGATGGCCCCGCCGGCAAATTCAATGTGGTCACACCGTTCAGTGGCGACCTCAAGCAAGTGTTCCTGCCCGAGCTGAAACTGGCCGCTGGCCAAGGCAAGGCCGTGGGCCACCTCAACCTGCAGTTCGCCGACGGCATCGCCTGGGACACGGCGCTCGACCTGTCGGCGTTGAACCCGGCGTACTGGCTCGCGGAATTACCGGGCACCCTGGCCGGACCGCTGCGCAGCAAAGGCGAGTTCAAAAACCAACAGCTCAAGCTGAACGCCGACCTCGACCTCAAGGGCCGTCTTCGCGGGCAGCCCGCCGTGTTGGCCGCCAAGGCCGAAGGCGCGGGCGAGCAATGGACCCTGGCCAACCTGGATATCCGCCTGGGCGACAACCGCATCAACGGCAGCGGCAGCCTGCAACAACGCCTGGCGGGGCAGATCGATATCAAACTGACGCGTCTGGCCCAGTTGTGGCCGCAGTTGCGCGGGCAGATCAATGGCCGACTCGATGTGGCCGGCAGCCTCAAAGCGCCGCAAGGCAAACTCGACCTTAAGGGCCAGCAACTGGCGTTTGCCGACAATCGCCTGCAAAGCCTGAGCCTCGACGCCACGCTCGACAACGCCCAGCGCGCGAAGATCGACCTCAAGGGCAGTGGCATCCAAAGCGGCGACACCCAAGTCGGCACACTGACTGCCAGCGCCCAGGGCGATATCAGGCAGCAGAAGGTCCAGTTGGATCTGGCCGGCCCACTGGTCAAGCTGGCCCTGGCCCTGGACGGCAACCTCGACAAAGGCAACTGGCGTGGGCGCCTGGCCAGCGGTGACGTGCAAGCCGGTGGCCAGGACTGGAAGCTGCAGGCCCCGGCGAAAATCGAGCGCCTGGCCGATGGCAAGTTGACCTTCGCCGCTCACTGCTGGGTCGCAGGCACGGCCAGCCTGTGCGGTGAAGACCAGCGGCTGATGCCCGAACCGAAGCTGCGTTATCACCTCAAGCAATTCCCCATCGACAGCCTGGCCGCCTGGTTGCCCAAGGACTTTGCCTGGCAGGGCACGCTCAACGCCGACGTACAGCTCGACCTACCGGCCAGCGGCCCCAAAGGCGTGATCGCGGTGGATGCCAGCGGCGGCATTTTGCGCGTCAAGGATAAGCACCAGTGGCTGGATTTCCCCTACGACACGCTGAAACTGGACGCCACCCTCAACCCCAAGCGCATCGACACCCGGCTCAACTTCCAGGGCGGCAAACTCGGTGAGTTGCTGTTGCAGGCACAGATCAACCCGCTGGCGAAAAACAAGCCGATCAGCGGCACCTTCAGCCTCACCGGTCTCGATCTTGCTGTGGCGCGGCCGTTTGTGCCGATGGTGGAAAAACTCCACGGCAAGCTCAACGGCAATGGGCGTATCTCCGGTGGTCTGTTGGCGCCGCTGGTCAACGGCAACGTGAACCTGGTGGGTGGCGAAATTTCCGGGCCGCAACTGCCGATCAGCCTCGAAGGTTTGAACGTGCAGGCGCTGATTGCTGGCGAAAGTGTGCAACTCGATGGCGGCTGGCACAGCGGCAAAGCCGGGCAGGGTAGCTTCAAGGGCCATATCGACTGGAGTCGCGCCCTGGTGGTCGACCTCAGCCTGCAAGGCTCGCAACTGCCGGTCACCGTCGAACCTTACGCGGTGCTGGAAGTCGCGCCCGACCTGAAGATCAGCCTGAAGAACGACAAGCTCGCGATCGCCGGCAAGGTGCAGATCCCGCGCGGTGATATCACTGTGCGCGAATTGCCGCCGTCGACGGTCAAGGTCTCGGATGACACGGTGATCGTCGGCAGCCAGACCGCAGAGGGCACGCCACCCATGGCAATGGCGATGGATATCGACGTGGCGGTCGGTGAAGACCAGCTCAACTTTTCGGGCTTCGGCCTCACTGCCAAAGTGCAGGGGCATGTGCATATCGGCGACAACCTGGACACCCGTGGTGAGCTGTGGCTGAACGATGGGCGCTACCGTGCCTATGGTCAGAAGCTCAATGTGCGTCGAGCGCGGCTGTTGTTCGCCGGGCCTCTTGATCAACCGTTCCTGGATATCGAAGCGGTGCGGGTCACTACCGAGTCCTCCAGGACCGTCACCGCTGGTATCCGTTTGAGTGGCAGTGCCGAACAGCCGACGACGCAGATCTTCTCCGAGCCGGCCATGGCTCAGGAGGATGCGTTGTCATACCTCGTGCTGGGACGTTCGCGCACCACCACGGGCGAAGACAACAATATGCTGGCGGAAGCGGCGCTGGGCCTGGGCTTGATGGGCAGTGCCGGGGTGACCTCGGACATCGCCAAGAACCTCGGCATCCAGGATTTCGAGCTCGATACCCAAGGCAGCGGCACCAACACCGCCGTGGTTGCCAGCGGCAAGATCTCGGAGAAACTCAGCCTGCGTTATGGGGTTGGGGTGTTCGAGCCGGCCAGTACCATTGCTTTGCGCTACCTGTTGAGCAAGAAGGTCTACCTGGAAGTGGCCAGTGGCGTGGCCAGTTCGTTGGATATTTTCTACAAACGGGATTTCTAGATCCGCCGTCGATGAAAAAGTGCGAGCGGGCTCGCTCGCACATACCAAGCAAGCTAATTATTCCATTTGACATTCGCTGCCTAAGCAGTAATATCTCGTCACACATTCACTGCCTAGGCAGTAATAAGGTGACTTTCGATGAAGCACTTCACCCCGGACAACTTCCACAACTGCCAACTTGGGCTGTTGCTCGGCCGTGCGGCCATCCTTAAAGACAAGATCATCGACACCCATATGGAACCCCACGGCATCACCGCCGCGCAGTTCAAGGTGTTGATCATCATGGCGCAGTTCGGGGTCGACACCCCGGCGGAGCTGTGCCGCAACCTGTCGCTGGACAGCGGTTCGATGACCCGCATGCTCGACCGCCTGGAGCAAAAGGGCCTGCTTGGTCGCAAGCGTTCGGAGCTGGACCGCCGCCAAGTGCAGTTGGTGCTGACGGATGACGGTCAGCGCCTGGCGGACATGCTGCCCTACATCGGCGCCGAGGCGTTGAACCAGTTGGCCAGCGCACTGGAACCGGGTGAGTTGCAAACCCTGGAAAAAATCCTCAAGAAAATTCTGATAGCTGCCGGTGATCCCATCACCCTTCAGCGGGTAGGTAGAGAATGAACACACGTGCCCTTTGCCTGGTGCTGGCGGCCATGAGCATGGCCGGTTGCGCCAACTTCAGCGGCCTCGACACTCAGGGCCAGCGCCTCGACGCCAACACCCTGCAGACCGGTAAGTCGTTGACCGGCGTGACCCTGTCGAGCGCCGCCTGGCCCAGCGCCGACTGGTGGAAAAGCCTCGGCGACCCGCAGCTCGACGGCCTGATCCAGGAAGCCCTGCAAAACAGCCCCGACATGCAAGTGGCCAGCGCCCGTGCCCATCAGGCCGAAGCCGCCGCCTATGCCGCCAATGCCGCACGCATGCCGACCCTGGACGCCAGCGCCGGTGTCAGCCGTTCGCGCCTGGCCAAGGACCAGGACCCGCTGGGGCAGGGCGATGCCTACTCGACCGTGCGAAATATCGGCGCGAGCTTCAACTACAACTTCGACCTCTGGGGCGGCCAGCGTGCTGCCTGGGAAGCCGCCTTGGGCCAGGCCCGCGCCGCCGAAGTCGACCAACAGGCCGCGCGCCTGACCCTGGCGGCCGATGTGGCCAAGGCCTACAGTGATTTGGGCCAGGCCCATATCGTGCGTGACCTGGCCAATGACGACCTCAAACGCACCCGGCAAATGCTCAACCTGAGCCAGCGCCGCCTCAACTCAGGCATCGACAGCCAGTACCAGTTCCAACAGACCGAAAGCCTGGAAGCCAGCTCCCAGTCGCAACTGATCGATGCGGAAAAACAACTGCAGAGCGCCAAAATCGCCCTGGCGGTGTTGCTCGGCAAAGGCCCGGATCGCGGCAACGAACTGGCGCGTCCGGCGGTGCTCAAGCCCAGCGCCGTCGCAGTGCCTTCGGTGCTGCCCGCCGAATTGCTGGGCCGCCGCCCGGACCTGATCGCCGCCCGTTGGCGTGTAGAGGCCGCGAGCAAGAACATCGCCGCCGGCAAGGCCAACTTCTACCCCAACCTCAACCTGAGCGCGAGCGCCGGGGCCGAGTCGTTGCTGGGGGACGCGATGTTCGGTTCGGCCAGCCGGTTCTTCAACATTGCGCCGACGATCTCGCTGCCGATCTTCGACGGCGGTCGCCTGCGCGCCAACCTCGATGCGCGTGATGCCGACTACGACTTGGCTGTGGCCCAGTACAACAAAACCTTGGTGCAAGCCCTGGGCGATATTGGCAACACCCTTTCACAACTGCGCGAAACCGGTCGGCAGATCCAGGCCCAGCAACACGCCGCGGACATTGCCCAGCAGTCCTACGACACCGCGATGCTGCGTTACAGCTCTGGAATCGGTAACTACCTGGACGTGCTCAGCATCGAGCAGCAATTGCTGCAAGCGCAGCGCCAGCTAGCGGCCCTGAATGCCGCGCAAATCGATTTGTCGATCCAATTGATGCAAGCCCTGGGTGGCGGCTACAGCGCCGCAAACGTGGCGTCGACCACCCCAGCTACACGCACGGAATAATTTGAGGTAACTGACATGGCCACTGCCGAAAGCAACACCGCAACGGGAAAACCCGATAACAACCCACGCAAACGTAAAGTGATGCTGATCGGCCTGACGCTGATCGTCATCCTCAGCGTCGTCGGCGTGTGGGGCTGGTATGAACTCTACGGTCGCTTCAATGAAAGCACCGACGACGCCTACGTCAACGGCAACGTGGTGGAAATCACCCCGCTGGTCACCGGCACGGTGGTCAGCATCGGCGCCGACGATGGCGACCTGGTCCACGAAGGCCAGGTGCTGATCAACTTCGACCCCAACGACGCAGCCGTCGGCCTGCAAAGTGCCCAGGCCAACCTGGCCCGCACCGTGCGCCAGGTGCGAGGGTTGTACAGCAACGTCGATGGCATAAAAGCCCAGGTCAATGCGCAGAAAGCCGACATGCAAACCGCCCAGGACAATTTCAACCGGCGTAAGACGCTGGCCCAGGGGGGGGCGATTTCCCAGGAGGAGCTGTCCCACGCCCGCGACGGGCTGACTGCGGCCAAGAACGCCCTGACCAACCTCGAACAGCAGCTCAAGACCAGTACCGCCCTGGTGGATGACACCGTGATCTCGTCCCATCCGGACGTGCAAGCTGCCGCCGCGCAACTGCGCCAGGCCTACCTGGGCAATGCGCGCAGCACCTTGATCGCCCCCGTGACCGGCTATGTGGCCAAGCGCACCGTGCAACTGGGTCAGCGCGTGCAGCCGGGCACGGCATTGATGGCGGTGATCCCGCTGGACCAGTTGTGGATCGACGCCAACTTCAAGGAAACCCAGCTGCGCAATATGCGCATCGGCCAGCCGGTGGACATCGAAGCTGACATTTACGGCAGCGATGTGAAGTACAGCGGCACCATCGACAGCCTCGGCGCCGGCACCGGCAGTGCGTTTGCCTTGCTGCCTGCGCAGAACGCCACCGGCAACTGGATCAAGATCGTGCAACGGGTGCCGGTGCGCATTCATATCAATGCTGAAGAATTGGCCAAGCACCCGCTGCGCGTGGGCTTGAGCACCGTGGTCAACGTTGACCTGCACGACCAGAGCGGCCCGGTATTGGCGCAACAGGCGCCGCAAAAGGCCTCGTTCACCACCAATGTGTATGATCGCCAATTGGCCGAGGCTGACGCCATGATCACTCAGTTGATCCATGACAACAGCCTCGCCGCGCCCAAGGCTGCGCAACGCTGATGAGCAATAACGCGTCCTTCTCGCCGCCCAGCTTGCTGATGGCCACTATTGGCCTGTCGCTGGCGACTTTCATGCAGGTGCTTGATACCACGATCGCCAACGTGGCGTTGCCGACCATCTCCGGCAACCTCGGTGTGAGTTCGGAGCAGGGCACCTGGGTGATCACCTCGTTCGCGGTGAGCAACGCCATTGCCCTGCCGCTGACCGGCTGGTTGAGCCGGCGCTTTGGCGAGGTGAAGCTGTTTCTCTGGGCCACCATTCTGTTCGTGCTGGCCTCGTTTCTTTGCGGTATTTCCACTTCGATGCCCGAGCTGATTGGCTTTCGGGTGCTGCAAGGCTTGGTGGCCGGGCCGTTGTACCCGATGACCCAAACGCTGCTGATCGCGGTCTACCCGCCGGCGAGGCGCGGCATGGCCCTGGCGTTATTGGCGATGGTCACGGTGGTGGCGCCGATTGCCGGTCCCATCCTCGGCGGTTGGATCACCGACAGCTACAGTTGGCCGTGGATCTTCTTTATCAACGTGCCCATCGGCATCTTTGCGGTGATGGTGGTGCGTTCGCAACTGAAGAAACGCCCGGTGGTCACCAGCTACCAGCCGATGGACTATGTGGGGCTGTTGAGCTTGATCGTCGGGGTCGGCGCGTTGCAGATCATCCTCGACAAGGGCAACGACCTGGACTGGTTCGAGTCCAACTTCATCCTCGTGGGGGCGGCGATTTCGGTGATTGCCCTGGCGGTGTTCATCATCTGGGAGATGACCGACAAACACCCGGTGGTCAACCTGCGGCTGTTCGCCTACCGCAACTTCCGCATCGGCACCATCGTGTTGGTCCTCGGCTACGCGGGCTTCTTCGGCATCAACCTGATCCTGCCGCAGTGGCTGCAAACCCAGATGGGCTACACCGCGACCTGGGCCGGCCTGGCGGTGGCGCCGATCGGTATTCTGCCGGTGCTGATGTCGCCGTTTGTCGGCAAGTACGCGCACAGATTCGACCTGCGCCTGCTGGCGGGCCTGGCGTTCCTGGCGATTGGCTTGAGCTGCTTCATGCGCGCCAACTTCACCAATGAGGTGGACTTCCAGCACATCGCCCTGGTGCAGTTGTTCATGGGTATCGGCGTGGCGCTGTTCTTCATGCCGACCTTGAGCATCCTGATGTCCGACCTGCCGCCGCACCAGATCGCCGACGGTGCAGGTCTTGCGACCTTCCTGCGGACCCTGGGCGGTAGCTTCGCGGCCTCGCTGACCACGTGGATCTGGATTCGCCGCGCGGACCAGCACCATGCGTACATGAGCGAGAACATGACCACCTATGACGCGGCCACCCGCAATGCACTGGACGCACTCGGTGGGGCAGGGCACAAGGCTTATGCGCAGTTGGACCAGATCCTCACCAGCCAGGCGTACATGATGTCCACCGTGGATTACTTCACGTTGCTGGGGTGGATGTTCATGGGCTTGATGCTGCTGGTGTGGCTGGCCAAGCCGCCGTTCACCGCGAAGGCAGGGCCGGCTGCATCAGGGCACTGATCTGCCCGGGCTGGAATGCAATCAACCAAGGCAGGAATGCAATCAGCCAAGACTGGAATGCAATCAACTGTGGGAGGGGGCTTGCCCCCGATAGCGGTGTATCAGCTTCAAACAGGCTGACTGATACACCGCCATCGGGGGCAAGCCCCCTCCCACATTTGGTCAGGCGCCGGGAAGCGCCAGTTGCGGGTTCACAAGGTCAAACGCCGCCAACTGAAACCCTTGCTCATCCACCTGCAATGCCCAGCCTTGCTTGTCCCAATCCCCCAGCACAATGCGCTTGGCCGCCTGGTCACCAATCTGCAACTTATGAATGGCGGGGCGGTGCGTATGGCCGTGGACCAAGGTGCGCACGCCGAACTGCTGCATCACCCGCGGCACTTCCTCGGGGGTGACATCGACAATGTCGTTGGCCTTCATCCGCGTCTGCGCCCGGCTTTCGCTGCGCAGCTTGCGGGCCAGCTTGTGGCGGGTGCGCAGGGGCAGGTGACGCAGGATAAACAGCGCAATCGGGTTACGCAGGATGCGCCGCAGCTTCATATAGCCGACGTCGCGGGTGCAGAGGCTGTCGCCGTGCATCAGCAGCACGGGCTCGCCGGCGAGCTGCACGACGCTCGGGTCCTTGAGCAAGGTGGCGCCTGCGGCTTTGCAGAACGCCTTGCCGAGCAGGAAGTCACGGTTGCCATGCATGATGAAAATCGGCGTGCCGCTGTCGCTCAGTTCGCGCAGGGCCGCGCAAATCGAGCGCTGGAAAGGGGTGATCCCATCGTCGCCAATCCAGGCTTCAAAGAAGTCCCCGAGAATGTACAACGCCTGGGCGCCACGGGCGCGGCCGTGGAGTAAATCCAGAAACGCCCGGGTAATGTCCGGGCGCTCCTCTTCCAGATGCAAGTCTGAAATCAGCAATATCACTCAATGATCTCGGCTTTCTCGATGATCACGTCGTCTGCTGGTACGTCTTGGTGGCCGGCTTTGCTGGTGGTGGCAACACCTTTGATCTTGTCGACGACGTCAGTGCCTTCGGTGACTTTACCAAACACCGCGTAGCCCCAGCCCTGCACGTTCTTGCCGCTGTGGTTGAGGAAGGCGTTGTCGGCGACGTTGATGAAAAATTGCGCGGAGGCCGAATGCGGCTCCATGGTACGGGCCATGGCGACGGTGTATTTGTCGTTGGAAAGGCCGTTGTCCGCTTCGTTCTGGATGCTTGGGCGCTTGTCTTTCTTTTCTTGCATGCCAGGCTCGAAACCGCCGCCCTGGACCATGAAGTTGCCAATGACACGGTGGAAAACGGTGTTTTCGTAGTGGCCGGCTTTCACGTATTCAATGAAGTTGGCGACGGTGATCGGCGCTTTCTCGGCGTTCAGTTCGATGACGATGTCACCGTGGTTGGTGCTCAGTTTGACTTGAGTCATGTTCACTACTCTTTCAGGGAATTCGTGGGTTCAGGCGCTGTGCGCCTGACCTGTTTGGCTAAACGATGGCCAAGGCGCGCAGTTTAGCGTGCCCTGCGGGAATTTCGAGGTGGTTTTTTACCGCCCGGGCAATTAAAGCAGCAGTTTTGGGCCGCGCTCTGTCAGGCGGTTGGCCGCTTCGGCTATGATAAGCCCTTTGTTTTATCTGGCCTGACCAAGGCCACGTACTCGTCTGTTCAAGGATATTATGAGCAAGCCCACTGTCGACCCTACCTCGAACGCCAA
Source organism: Pseudomonas sp. D3 (assembly GCF_029320995.1). Lineage (NCBI taxonomy): Bacteria > Pseudomonadati > Pseudomonadota > Gammaproteobacteria > Pseudomonadales > Pseudomonadaceae > Pseudomonas > Pseudomonas sp. D3. The sequence goes on along the minus strand of NZ_CP119772.1, from coordinate 4,153,360 downwards.
GGCCGGCCCTGCCGCCACGGTCAACTTCCTGCGCCCGATCATCCAGGCGGACCTGGATTCGGGCAAGCACACGCAGATCGTCACCCGCTTCCCGCCAGAGCCCAACGGTTACCTGCACATCGGTCACGCCAAGTCGATCTGTGTGAACTTCGGTCTGGCCCAGGAGTTCGGTGGCGTCACGCACCTGCGTTTCGACGACACCAACCCGGCCAAGGAAGACCAGGAATACATCGACGCCATCGAAAGCGACATCAAGTGGCTGGGCTTCGAATGGTCCGGTGAAGTGCGCTATGCGTCCAAGTATTTCGACCAGTTGTTCGATTGGGCCATCTTACTGATCAAGGCCGGCAAGGCCTACGTCGACGACCTCACCCCTGAACAGGCCAAGGAATACCGTGGCAGCCTGACCGAGCCGGGCAAGAACAGCCCGTTCCGCGACCGTTCCGTGGAAGAGAACCTGGACTGGTTCGCCCGCATGCGCGCCGGTGAGTTCGCCGATGGCGCCCGTGTACTGCGTGCCAAGATCGACATGGCCTCGCCGAACATGAACCTGCGCGACCCGATCATGTACCGCATCCGCCATGCCCACCACCATCAGACCGGTGACAAGTGGTGCATCTACCCGAACTACGACTTCACCCACGGTCAGTCGGACGCCATCGAAGGCATCACCCACTCCATCTGCACCCTGGAGTTCGAAAGCCACCGTCCGCTGTACGAATGGTTCCTGGAGCACTTGCCGGTTCCGGCACAGCCGCGCCAGTACGAATTCAGCCGCCTGAACCTGAACTACACCATCACCAGCAAGCGCAAGCTCAAGCAACTGGTGGATGAAAAGCACGTCAACGGCTGGGACGACCCACGCATGTCGACGCTGTCGGGCTTCCGTCGTCGCGGCTACACGCCCAAATCCATCCGCAACTTCTGCGAAATGGTCGGCACCAACCGTTCCGACGGTGTGGTCGACTTCGGCATGCTCGAATTCAGCATCCGTGACGACCTCGACCACAGCGCCCCGCGTGCCATGTGCGTGCTGCGCCCGCTGAAAGTCGTGATCACCAACTACCCGGAAGGCCAGGTCGAGAACCTCGAACTGCCACGCCACCCGAAAGAAGACATGGGCGTGCGCGCACTGCCATTTGCCCGTGAAATCTATATCGACCATGACGACTTCATGGAAGAGCCGCCAAAAGGCTACAAGCGCCTGGAACCTGCCGGCGAAGTGCGCCTGCGCGGCAGCTACGTGATCCGCGCCGACGAAGCGATCAAGGACGCCGAGGGTAATATCGTCGAACTGCGTTGCTCGTATGACCCAGAGACCCTGGGCAAGAACCCTGAAGGCCGCAAGGTCAAAGGCGTGGTCCACTGGGTGCCGGCCGCTGCCAGCGTCGAGTGCGAAGTGCGTCTGTACGATCGTCTGTTCCGTTCGCCGAACCCTGAGAAAGCCGAAGACAGCGCGAGCTTCCTCGACAACATCAATCCGAACTCCCTGCAAGTACTCACGGGTTGTCGTGCCGAGCCATCCCTTGGCAATGCACAGCCGGAAGACCGTTTCCAGTTCGAGCGCGAAGGTTACTTCTGCGCGGATATCAAGGACTCGAAACCTGGTCACCCGGTATTCAACCGTACCGTGACCTTGCGTGATTCGTGGGGCCAGTGATTTAAGGAACCGTCGTGCTAACGATCTACAACACGCTCAGCAAGAGCAAAGAAGTCTTCAAGCCGCTGGATGGCAACAAGGTGCGCATGTACGTGTGCGGCATGACCGTGTACGACTACTGCCACATCGGCCACGGCCGCAGCATGGTCGCCTTTGACCTGGTGACCCGCTGGTTGCGTTTCAGCGGCTACGACTTGACCTATGTGCGCAACATCACCGACATCGACGACAAGATCATCAACCGCGCCAATGAAAACGGCGAGTCGTTCGACGCGCTGACCGCGCGCATGATCGCCGCGATGCACGAGGATGAGGCGCGCCTCAACATCCTCAAGCCGGACATGGAACCGCGCGCCACGGACCATATCCCGGGCATGCACGCGATGATCCAGACCTTGATCGACAAGGGCTACGCCTACGCCCCAGGCAATGGCGACGTGTACTACCGCGTCGCCAAGTTCATGGGCTACGGCAAGCTGTCGCGCAAGAAAATCGAAGACCTGCGCATCGGCGCGCGTATCGAAGTCGACGAAGCCAAGCAAGACCCGCTCGACTTCGTGCTCTGGAAAGGCACCAAGCCCGGCGAGCCGAGCTGGGAATCGCCATGGGGCGCCGGGCGTCCGGGCTGGCACATCGAATGCTCGGTGATGTCCACCTGCTGCCTGGGCGAGACCTTCGACATTCATGGCGGCGGCAGCGACCTCGAGTTCCCGCACCACGAAAACGAAATCGCCCAAAGCGAAGCCGCCACCGGCAAGACCTACGCCAACGCCTGGATGCACTGCGGCATGATCCGCATCAATGGCGAGAAGATGTCCAAGTCCTTGAACAACTTCTTCACCATCCGCGACGTGCTGGAAAAGTACCATCCGGAAGTGGTGCGTTACCTGTTGGTGTCGAGCCACTATCGCAGCGCGATCAACTACTCGGAAGACAACCTCAAGGATGCCAAAGGCGCCCTGGAGCGTTTCTACCACGCGTTGAAAGGCCTGCCCTGCGTGGCCCCGGCCGGCGGCGAAGCGTTCGTGGCACGGTTTACCGAAGTGATGAACGACGACTTCGGCACACCGGAAGCCTGCGCGGTGCTGTTCGAGATGGTGCGCGAGATCAACCGCCTGCGTGAGAGCGATCTCGACGCAGCGGCCGGCCTGGCTGCGCGCTTGAAAGAACTGGCCAGCGTGTTGGGCGTGTTGCAGATGCAAGCCGAAGACTTCCTGCAAGCCGGCGCTGAAGGGCGTGTGGATGCGGCTGAAGTGGACGCGCTGATCCAGGCGCGTTTGGCCGCTCGGGCCAACAAGGACTGGGCGGAGTCCGACCGCATCCGTGACCAACTGACCGCGATGGGTGTGGTGTTGGAAGACGGCAAGGGTGGGACGACGTGGCGGTTGGCTGATCAGGTTTGATCAGTCAGCGCTGAATGAAAAACGCCCCGACTGGTTCGGGGCGTTTTTTTAATGGGGCTAAGCGTCTGAAACCGTGACAGAGCTCCAATCAAATGTAGGTGCTGGCCTGCGTCACGTACTTGGACCAATCCACAATGTCCGTGCGACCTCAAATAATTTGGCGCCACGTTCAGTGATAGTTGTTTCGTTCCACTGAGTTATTTGCATCAACTCACGATTTAGATGAAGATTTGAGTGTTCAAACAATGCCTGTCGCTTCTGAGAATATGCATGATTTTGCAGTGAACGGTTAACTCCATAGTGTACGAGCGTGAGATTGCCCATGCGAGGTACGGAGTATTCACGATTAAGAATGGCTTGTGATCGATTGTCTAAGTGGCCTGATACATATTCAAGTTTGTACGCTTCAGTTGCTTCAGCAGCGGTTGAAAGTGTACCGTCGGAGAGTGGCCAGTGCGCATACCAAGACTGAGGAAGGATGTGGTCGATGTCTAAGGTATCCAACGCCAATGGCACGCGCTCTTCACTTCGCTCTGTACGGAGTGCCGTTTCTAGACGGTGGAAGGTGGTCCGTAGTTTTATCGCATCGAGGCGACCTGGATAAATATCACCTTCCAGCCAATGGTGTAGAAACTCTTCGTCAGTTGGCCAGCGCGAAGCGTCCCCAAGCGGTTCAGCCAAGTTGTTTCGAAACGCAGTGGCGCTTAGTTCTCCAGCTTGAAGTTTTTTCAGTTGTTGTGCAAAAACTTTGTTGTAGCTTTTTCTGGTGAGTCCGCATACCGCCCGGCGCACTAGATATGATTCTATGCAGTCAAAAATGTTGTGCTGGTCTTCAAACGAAAGATACGATGAAGCAACCTTGAGCGCCAAGGCGTGCGTAGGAGAAGCATCCCACGCAGCAACGCGTCGACCGAATATGCCAATGGGTGTCTCTCCATTGCCTTTTACCAAATTACGATAGTGTTCGGCGTGGCTGTTGAGCAACTCAAGTTGGGCGTCTGCGCTGTATAGTTTCGGTGTGTCATCCACAAAACGGCGATAGCCAGCGTATAACCGTCCGATATCTATTTCTTCAGCAGTTTCTGCTTGCAGTACGGTTTGTACGAACCACTCCAGTCGGGGCCGGTTGAGTCGGCCACGTGACTGTGGCTCTGACCATAATTCATCTTCAAATCTGGACCAGAGATTTTTGTAAAGATCATCAGCATTCAATCCGGCACGCATAAAAATGAAGTTGCGAATTAAATCGGTCGCATGGAGTTGTGCGCCATGACCATTGAGTGTTTCAAATATGACTTGGGCATCGTCGTCTTCGCCCAGTGAAATGCATACTATTGAAAGGTCTGTAAGGACAGCTGTCGCTAAAGCCACTGCGACGGTGTGGTAAGACTCTTCCGTCTGACTCTCTCCCCATTCGATCATCGCATTACGGAAAAATACAATCGCTTCTAGTGCTGGAGGATGGTGAATGCCTATTTTTCGAATACTGCCGCTTTGCGTAAAGCTCGAAGGAAATCTTTCACGCAGGTCGTCGATCGATATAGCCGTCATCGCTTGGGTATATTGATGACGGTCTCGAAATGTGGGCCAGAGCTTGAAAAGCTCTACCTCTTTTTCTTCCATGGTCTCTTGGTTGCTGTTGCGTAGACAGGTTTCGATGACGGGCAGGAAATTTGGCTGTTCCCATTCGCGCAAAGCGTGCATCAATGCAGTCAGTACATATTGCATCGTTGTCAAACGTTGTTGTCCATCAATGATGTGGTGTCGCTCGACTCCTAACAGGCCTGTCTTCTTTTGGGGTTCCAGCACGACGGCCCCCATAAAATGAGGCACTGCCTTATCGCCTGTAAGACGAGATTCTGCTTTGTCGCGTATGTCTTCCCAAAGGCGCTCCCATTGGTCTTCTCGACTCCATACGTAGGGCCGTTGGTAGAACGGAACTCGATACTGACGCCTGTCTTGGAACATCTGCTGGATGTTGAAGGTGCGTGAATCCATTTGCCCTGTTTCCTTTTGGCTTTTTAAGACGCGTTAGTGAGTTTTTCCTTGGGCTATCCAAGCGATCCAGTTGGAATGTTGGTACAGAAATTAATCGCTTCAATCCGCAAAATATCAAAACCCTAGATCAGGTTCACGTCGGCTGCGATCAAGTAGCAGGAGCGTATCTATTTACTCCCCTCATAGATACGCCAGTTGTAAGGTCGCTCTCGTCCTAACGCTGAGCTGGGAGTGGATACTGATCCAATGCTCTATCCACTAATAATTCAATTCCCTCCAGCATTCGGCAAATTCCTAGCGCCACGCTACGCGAAGCGCCATCAATCTCGAACGCCAAATGGCTCGCCAGTGCCTGAGCTGACGCAAGATCCTCCGACGCATTGACCAGAAGTGTCTCGGCATCCACGCCATCGCGCACGGCAAAGAGGCCATGGTTTGGTGCAGGCTGTTCGGTGTTCTTGGGTGAGTTCAAATAATGGTTAATCGCTCGATGAGCAGCAGCTTGAAACGCGTTTGAATTCGATGGCGGATTCGGACTGTCTTTAATCATGACTTAGCTCCTAGAGTATTGGAGCCACCACCCATCGCTGCGAAACGATACCCGGGTGGCAGCTGTACGCAGGTTCGCAGACCGGGACTCTAGGCACCCGGCATACCCGAAGGTATCCCGCGCACAGCCGCCATAACATCAGGCATAAAAAAGCGCCCGCTATCTGAGGTGGACGCTGTGCGTCTAGAGTTTAACCGGGCTGCGAAACCCGGTCGCTGAATTTGCAGCGACCGCCGAAGATTAGTGATGCATCTTCCGAGGGGCAACCCTAAAAAGATGTCGGAAAGTTCTCGTTTCTACGGTTTTTTTGACGCCGGCCGAAGCGTGCTTTTAGATAGTTGCCATAACCCGACCCATGATGAAACTGACGGTGATTCAAATGGATTGTATTTTCTGCAGCATTGTCCGACAAACCTCCCCGGCCCACATTCTGTGGGAAGACGAACACCATATGGCCTTCCTGTCTATTTTCCCCAACACCCCAGGTTTCAGCGTGGTGATCCCCAAGCAACATTACGGCAGTTATGCGTTTGCACAGTCGGATGAAGTGCTGGCAGGTCTGGTTGTGGCGGCGAAGAAAACGGCGCTGCAGATTGACCGGGCGTTTCCCGATGTGGCGCGCACGGGGATGATCCTCGAAGGGTACGGGGTGGATCATCTGCATGCGAAGCTGTTTCCCATGCATGGGACGGGGCAATACAGCACGTTCAAACCGTTGAGCTCGAAGGTGGATAAGTTCTTTGAGGCCTATGAAGGGTATATCTCGTCGCACGATTCGGATCGGGCGGATGATGCCGAATTGGCGGAGTTGGCGGCACACATCCGGTCCTTCGCCTAGCGTCGATCCAAATGTGGGAGGGGGCTTGCTCCCGATAGCGGTGTGTCAGCGACAGATGCATTGACTGACACACCGCTATCGGGAGCAAGCCCCCGCCCACATTTTTTGACCGTGTTCGCTTCAGCACTCAGCGACGGCTGCTGACCTCGGCGGGCACATCGTCACCGGCCATGCGCTTGCGGAACAACGCCGTGCGCGCCAGCAGCAGCGTCGTCACCGGCACCGTGATCGACAACAAGATCGGGATCAGCCAGCCATGCAGCACCGGCGTGGACTTGAGTACCGAAAAATAGATGATCGACGCCAACGCCACGCTCCACGCGCCCAGCGTCGAGGCCAGTGCCGGCGGGTGCATGCGCTGGAAGAAATCCTTCATGCGCAGCAACCCGATTGCGCCAATCAGTGCAAACACGCTGCTCAGCACCAGCAACACGGCCATGCACACTTCAATCCATAACGGCATCATTCGATCACCTCGCCACGCAGCAGGAATTTGGCCAGGGCAAATGACCCGACAAAGCCAAACAGCGCGATCAACAGCGCCGCTTCGAAGTAGGTATCACTGGCATACCGAATGCCCAGCACCAGCATCATCAGCATCGCCAGGATGTACAGGTAGTCCAGCGCCAGGACCCGGTCCTGGGCCGAGGGGCCTTTGAACAGGCGGATCAGCGTCAGCGCCATGGCCAGCGAGAACAGGAACAGGCTGAACAGGATCGCATTGGCGAGCAGGGCGCTCATTCGAAGATCTCCATCAAGGGCCGTTCGTAGTCGTGTTTGAAGTGCTGGATAAACTGCGCTTCATCGTCCAGGTCGAAGACGTGCAACAACAGGATGCTGCGGTCCAGGGCAAGTTCCGACCAGACGGTGCCTGGGGTCACGCTGGTGATCATCGACAACACGGCCAGGCCGTTGGCGTCGCGCAGGTCCAGGGGGATTTTGATAAAGCGCGAACGCGGTGGCCGCGAGCCGCACACCAGCACGCCCCAGGCCACTTTCAGGTTGGAGACGATCACGTCACGGCCTACCCGGAAGAACAGGCGAATGATCACTCCGGGACGATGGATACGAATCGGCAACGGGCGCAGCGGCGCCATCAGCAGCGGCGCGAGGACGCCCAACAGCGCGCCCAGCAGCAGGTTGCCAGGGCTCACGGACAGGTTCAGCACCAGCCACAACACCCACAACGCCAGCGACAACCACGGGGCCGGGAACAGGCGCTTCATGGCTGCACCTCCAGCGCGGCGGTCTTGGCTTCAGGGCTGGGTACCGGGCGTGTGGCCATGACCGCCATCACATACTGTTCCGGGTTGTTCAGGCGCTTGGCGGTGTCGAGGGTATAGCGCATCAGCGGCTCGGCCTTGAAGGTCAGCAGGATGCTCAGGCCGAGCAGGAAGAAGATCGGCACGCACTCGTAACGGCGTAGCAGCGGTGAAGGGCGCTCTTCTGGGGTCCAGAAGCGTTGGATGCCCAGGCGGGCGAAGGCGATCAGCGAGGCCAGGCCGGACAGGATCAGCAACGTCACCAGGCCCCACGCGGCAGGGCGGATGGGCTCATCCACCGAATGCCCCAAGCCCAGCGGATTGACCAGCGCGCTCAACAGGCTGAGCTTGCCGATAAACCCTGACAGCGGCGGCATGCCGATGATCAGCAGCGCGCAGGCGACAAAGCTCAAGCCGAGGAATGCCATGGTCCAGGGGATCACCTGGCCGACCACGGCTTTCTGCTCGTCATCGAGGTTGACGCCGGGGCGTGGATGCAGGGATTCCATGGCTTTGGGCAGCGCGTCGATCTCCTCGTCCAGCGGCAGGTCGTTGGCCGAGCGCGAGCGTTCGATCAATTCGGCCAGCAGGAACAGCGCGCTCAAGGCCAGTGTGGAACTGACCAGATAGAACAGTGCCCCGGCTGTCAGGCTGGGCTGGGCGAAACCCACCGACGACAGCAGGATGCCGGCCGAGACCAGGATGCTCAAGCTGGCCATGCGCTCCAGGCGCTGCGCAGCCACCATCGCCAGCGCCGCGCAGATGATGGTCGCCATGCCGCCGTACACCAGCCAGTCGCCGCCGAACAGCGCCGACGCCCCGGCCTGGCTGGAGAACAGCAGGGTCCACAGGCGTAGCACGGTGTACACGCCGACCTTGGTCATGATCGCGAACATCGCCGCCACCGGCGCGCTGGCCGATGAGTACGCAGGCGCCAGCCAGAAATTCAGCGGCCACATGCCGGCCTTGGCCAGGAACGCGGTGGCGAGGATCGCCGCCCCCGCGTGCAACAGACCGCGATCGGCCTCGGGCACCAGTGGGATTTTCAGCGCCAGGTCAGCGAAGTTCAGCGTGCCGGTGACGCCATAGATCAGCGCCGCGCCGATCAGGAACAGCGACGACGCCAGCAGGTTGATCGCGATGTAATGCAGCCCCGACGACACCCGCGCACGGCCGGAACCGTGGAGCATCAAACCGTAGGAAGCCGCCAGCAACACCTCGAAGAACACGAACAGGTTGAACAGGTCGGCGGTGAGAAAGGCGCCGTAGAGGCCCATCATCTGGATCTGGAACAACGCATGGAAACTGGTGCCCGCGCGGTCCCAGCGGGCCATGGCGAACAGCAGCGCACTCACGCCGATGATCCCGGTGAGTACCAGCATCAGCGCCGACAGTTGGTCCACCACCAGCACGATGCCGAACGGCACTTGCCAGTTGCCGGGCAGGTACACGCCGATCGAACCGGGGCCACCTTGTTGTGTCCAGTACAGCAGCAAGATCGCGATACCGAGGCCGAGCACGCTGGAGAACAGGTTGATACGCGCCTTGAGCGGGCGGTGCTTCTCGCCGAGCATCAGCATCAGGGCGGCGGTCAGCAACGGCAGCAGGATCGGCGCGACGATCAGTTGATTGACCCACGTCATTCCTTGGGCTCCCGGCCGTCCACATGGTCGGTGCCGGTCAGGCCCCGCGACGCCAGCAGTACCACGAGGAACAGCGCGGTCATGGCGAAGCTGATCACGATCGCCGTCAGCACCAATGCCTGGGGCAGGGGGTCGGTGTAGTGCAACAGGTCTTGCGGCACGCCGTCCTTGATGATCGGCTCCTTGCCGATAAACAGGCTACCCATGCTGAAAATGAACAGGTTGACCCCGTATGACAACAGACACAGGCCCATCACCACCTGGAACGTCCGTGGTCGCAGGATCAACCAGACGCCGGAGGCCGCCAGGACCCCAATGGCAATTGCGATGACTTCTTCCATCAGGCGGCTCCTTCCGGTGTAGCAACGGTTTTCGGCTGGTTGCTCGGTTTATGGGCCCGCACCGATTGGTGACCGAGAGCGGTGAGCATCAGCAGCGTCGAGCCGACGACCATGGCGTACACGCCGACGTCGAAGAACAGCGCGCTGGCGATATGGATGTCGCCGAGCACCGGCAAGCTCAAATGCCAGGTATGGGTGGTGAGGAACGGGTAGCCGGCGAACAAGGCACCGAGGCCGGTCAGGGTCGCCGAGAACAGGCCGAAGCCCATCCAGCGCATCGGTCGCAAACTCATCTGCGCCTCGACCCACTGGGTGCCGGCGACCATGTATTGCAGGATAAACGCCACCGACATCACCAGGCCGGCGACAAAACCACCGCCCGGCTGGTTATGGCCGCGCATGAACAGATAGAACGACACCACCAGCGCAATCGGCAGCAGCAGGCGCACCAGCACCGCCGGCACCATCATGTAGCCCAACGCGGTGTCGCTGGCCTGGCGTGGGTTGATCAGGTCGGTGGCCGCGTCCGGCGCGAGTTGGCGCTGTTGCGCGGGCAATTGCATGCTTTCCTTGGAGGGGCGGAAGCGCCGTAGCAGCGCGTACACAGTCAGCGCCACGGCGCCGAGTACAGTGATTTCGCCCAGGGTGTCGAAGCCACGGAAGTCCACCAGCATCACGTTTACCACATTGCTGCCGCCGCCTTCGGGGAGGGCGCGGCTCAGGTAGAACGAGGAAATATCGTTGGGCGTCTGGCGGGTCAGCATGGCATAGGACAGCAGCGCCATGCCGCCACCGACCACGGTGGACAGCAGGAAGTCGCGCAGCCGGCGAATGCGTGCCTTGCGCAACGTATGGGGCAGTGGTGAGACTTCTTCGATCCGTCGTGGCAGCCAGCGCAGGCCCAGCAGGATCAGCACGGTGGTCACCACTTCCACGACCAACTGCGTCAGCGCCAGGTCCGGCGCCGAGAACCACACGAAGGTGATGCAGGTCATCATGCCGCACACGCTGACCATGGTCAGGGCCGCCAGCCGGTGGTACTTGGCTTGCCAGGCGGCACCGAGGGCGCAGGCAATCGCCAGCAGCCACAGGGTGACGAATACGATGGACCCCGGGATCTTCGGCCGGTCGCCCCAACTGAGGCCGCTGTTGAGTATTGGGATCATGCCGCCGATCACGGCGACTAGCACCAGCAGGAACAACTGCGTCTGCAGGCGCTTGGTACTGATGCGTTTCTCGATCCTGCGCACGCCGCGCATCATCACCACCAGGCAGCGTTCGAAGGCGCGCTTGCCATTGAAGTAGCTGATGATCGGCGGGTACTTGAAGCGCCCGCGCTTGAGTTGCTTGCGCAGCAGCAGGTAAAGCACCACGCCGCCGGACATTGCCACCAGGCTCATGATCATCGGTGCGTTCCAGCCGTGCCAGATGGCCAGGCTGTATTCTGGCAACACCCCGCCGACCACCGGCAGCGCGGCGGCGGCGAGGATCGAGCCGACCACCTGGGCCGGGAATATCCCCACCAGCAGGCAGGTGAACACCAGCAGCTCCACCGGCGCGCGCATCCAGCGCGGCGGTTCATGGGGCGTATGCGGCAGGTCGGTTGCGGGCGGGCCGAAGAACACATCCACCGTGAAGCGCAGCGCGTAGGCCACGCTGAAGGTGCCGGCGATGGTCGCGATCACCGGCAGGGTGATTTCCACCCAGGCGGTTGCTGAGATAAACACCGTTTCAGCGAAGAACATCTCTTTGGACAGGAAGCCATTGAGCAACGGCACGCCAGCCATGGACGCACTGGCCACCATCGCCAGAGTCGCGGTAAACGGGATCAAGCGCACCAGGCCGCTGAGCTTGCGAATATCGCGGGTGCCGCTTTCGTGGTCGATGATGCCCGCCGCCATGAACAGCGAGGCCTTGAAGGTGGCATGGTTGAGGATATGGAACACCGCAGCGACGGCGGCCAGCGGGCTGTTGAGGCCGAGCAGCAGGGTGATCAGCCCGAGGTGGCTGATGGTGGAGTAGGCCAGCAGACCCTTGAGATCGTTCTGGAACATGGCGCAGTAAGCGCCGAGCAGGAGGGTCACGGCGCCGGCACCGCCGACGATCCAGAACCATTCGTCGCTGCCGGACAGCGACGGCCACAGGCGGGCCAGCAAGAACACGCCGGCCTTCACCATCGTCGCCGAATGCAAATAGGCCGATACCGGCGTCGGTGCCGCCATGGCGTGGGGCAGCCAGAAGTGGAACGGGAACTGCGCGCTTTTGCTCAAGGCACCAACCAGCACCAGGACCAGCATGACCGGGTACAGCGAGTGCGCACGAATCTGATCGCCCGCCGCCAGTACCCGGTCCAGGTCATAGCTGCCGACGATATGCCCCAGCAGCATCACCCCGGCCAGCAGGCACAGACCGCCCGCGCCGGTGACCATCAACGCCATGTAGGCACCGCGTCGCGCATCGGCGCGGTGATGCCAGTAGCCGATCAGCAGGAACGAGAACAGGCTGGTCAGTTCCCAGAAAAACACGATCTGGATCAGGTTGCCGGAGATCACCAGGCCGAGCATGGCCCCCATGAATGCCAGGAAAAACGCAAAGAAGCGTGGCACCGGATCGTCCGGCGACATGTAGTAACGCGCATACAGGGACACCAGCGTGCCGATGCCGAGTACCAGCATCGAGAACAACCAGGCGAAGCCATCCATGCGCAAGACAAAATTCACGCCCAGGCTGGGCAACCACATGAATTCTTCGCGGATCACCCCGCCGTGGGCGATTTGAGGGTAGAGCAGGGCGACTTGAACGGTACCGGCCAGGGCAATAAGGCCGGCCAGCAGGGATTCGGTGTTGCGCGCATTGTGCGGCAGCAAGGCCGCCAGACAGCTGCCGATAAAAGGCAGAAGCAGTAGAACTATCAGGGACATAGGCTTCTAATCTGCGGGAGTTTGGGATGCATCATACGTGCCGCTTTGTCGATCACCAAACGGCAACATGTGGCTGAATCCTACAAGGTAGGCTGAAAACGCCCATTTGGCATTGTTTCAAACGCCCTTTCCCACAAACGCCACCGCCCCAGGTGGACGCCGGGCTTGCCCACAATGGCGATTTTACTGCCAGCGCTACAGCTCGGGCCTTAGCCCTGCTGCTCCTGTTCCTTGGCATTTTGCAATTCGATGGCTTTCTGCCCGCGCGTCTTCAGCTCACTCACCACCACCGCCGCCACGATCAACGCCGCCCCGACCATGGCAATCGGCGGGAACCGCTCCCCGGCAATCCGCCCAACCACGCCGGCCCACACCGGTTCCCCGGCATAAATCAACGTGGCCCGCGTCGGCGAAACGCTCTGTTGCGCCCAGTTCATCGCCACTTGGATCACTGCGCTGGTCAAGCCCAGGCCCACCGCGCTGAACAACAGCAACCAGGAGAACCCCGGCAGCGCCTCGCCCATCGGCACCACCATCAGGAACGACAACAACGACGCCGTGGCCAGTTGCACCACGGTCACTCGACGCACGTCCACTTGCCCGGCAAACGCGCTGATCAGGATGATCTCGGCGGCAATCGCCACCGCGCCGATCAGCGTGGCGATTTCGCCGGGGCTGAAATTCAGCGAGGCGCCGGCTGGGCCGGTCAACAGCATCAACCCCGCGAACGCCAGCATGATGCCAATGCTCGGCATCAACCCCGGACGACGGCCCAGCACCAGCCATTGCAACAACGGCACGAACGGTACATAGAGCGCGGTAATAAATGCCGACTGGCTGCTCAGAATCGTCTGCAGGCCGATGGTCTGCAACCCGTAGCCGAACATGATCGCCACGCCGATAAATACCCCGGCTTTCAACTCAAACAGGGTCAGGTCGCGCAGGGTGCGCACGGAAAAGCAGCCGACCACGATCGCCGCCGCGGCAAAACGCAGGCCCACGAAAAACATCGGCCCGCTGACGGTCATGGCGTGCTGCACCAGCAAAAAGGTGCCGCCCCAGATCATGGTGATGAACACCAGGATGCATTCGGCTTTGCTGAAGCGGTTGAAACGCGAGGGAGCATTCGGGGTGGTCATGGCGGCTCAGTCTTGCAAGGGAAGGGCGCGGAACGCACAATGCGCCGCACGCTGGGCAGTATACTGCGCACACCCACCCATTGAGCAATATAGTGCACAAAGAAAATCCGCAACGGGCCTCGGTCCTGCAGCACGTCAGCCAGAATGTTCGTCGCCTGCGGCATGCCGCCGACTTGAGCCAGACAGCGCTCTCGGAAAAGTCCGGGGTCAGCCGGCGCATGCTGGTGGCCATTGAGGCCGGCGAGAAAAACGTCAGCCTGTCCACCCTCGACCGTGTCGCCGAAGCGCTGGACGTAGCCTTCAGCGACCTGATCCAGGCACCGGACGCGCCTGACCATAGCCGCATCAACGAACTGGCCTGGGCCGGGGACATCCCTGGCAGCAAAGCCGTGCTGCTCGCCAAAGCCACGGCGCGGCGTGAAGTCGAACTGTGGGAAATGCGCCTGGAGCCGGGCGATCGCTACAGCCCCGAGCCGGACCCGGATGGCTGGAGCGTGCAGTTGTTCGTATTCGAGGGCAGCCTGACGTTGATTCTGGATGACCAGGAAAAACCGCTCGCCGCCGGTGAGTTCTTCATGTTTGCCAGCCGCCAGGCCCACGCCTATCGCAATGACGGCGACGTTGCGGTGTGCTTTGTGCGCAATGTGGTGATCTAACTGTTTACCGGGCAACAGTGGATGGGCACTTTGCGCGATCGCAAGCGAGTGCTCATGCCTTAAAATGTTAGCAACCCACTGATTTTATTGACGATTGGTTTCAGGCACGACTCCTGCAATCACTCCAGTATCCCCTTGGACTCTGGAGTCGGCCCATGTCAGCCCACCCTCAACACCCTGCTCATATCATCCGTTCAGACGCTGAAGCCATCGAGGTTGCCACGCGTCTGGCCGCACGCTTCGCCGTCGATGCCAGCGTGCGCGACCGCGAACGCCGCCTGCCGGTGGCCGAACTCGACGAGTTTTCCGCCAGTGGCCTGTGGGGTATCACCATCCCCAAGGCTTACGGCGGTGCCGAAGTGTCCTATGTGACGGTGGCCGAGGTGATCAAGTTGATCGCCGCCGCCGATCCGTCCCTGGGGCAGATCCCGCAGAACCACCTGGGTGTGGTGGATATCCTGCTGCAAACCGGCAGCGAGGAGCAAAAGCGCCACTACTTCGGCAAGGTCCTGGCCGGCTACCGTTTCGGTAATGCGTTCTCCGAAGCCAAGAGCAAAAACGCCGGCACCTTCGACACCCAGATTCGCGTACACGCTGATCACGCCCAGATCAATGGCGAGAAGTTCTACTGCACCGGCGCGCTGTTCGCCCATATCGTGCCCGCCGTCGGCACCAACGAACAGGGCAATGCCTTTATTGCCTTCGTCGAGCGCGATGCGCCGGGCCTCACGGTCATCGACAGTTGGGACGGCTTCGGCCAGCGCACCACTGCCAGCGGCGGCGTGACCCTCGACGGCGTGACAGTGCCTCTGAGCGCGGTGATTCCCGCGCATCTGGCGTTCGATCAACCGACCGCCGACGGCCCGATTTCGCAAATCATCCAGGCGGCGATCGACACCGGCATTGCCGTGGGCGCTCTCGAACAAGCGAAAATCTACGCGCGCCAGGCCCGTCCATGGATCGACAGCCAACAGGATCACGGCTGGCAGGACCCATTCACCCTCGCCGCGATCGGTGATTTGGAATGGCGCGTACACGGCACCGAAGCGATTCTCGCCAAGGCCGGTAAAGCGGTCGACCAGGCCCTCGCCGAACCGAACGAAGACACCGTCGCCAACGCCTCGCTGATCGTCGCCCAGGCCAAAGTCCTGTCGGCCGAAACCGCGTTGCTCGCCAGCAGCAAGCTCTTCGAACTGGGCGGTACCCGCTCGGTGACCGGCAAGCACAACCTCGACCGCTTCTGGCGCAACGCGCGCACCCACACCCTGCACGACCCGGCCCGCTGGAAATACCACCTGATCGGTAACTTCGTGCTCAACGGCGTCAAACCCGCACGCCATGCCTGGAACTGAGGAGTCTGCCCTATGAATGCACTGACCCAACCCACCGCACTGGACCAGGCTCGCCAATTGCTGGAGAGCACCCGCCGTAGTGTGCAAACAAGTGATGACCCCTACGTGATCAGCCGCTTCGGCGATTGGCAGATCCGCGTGGAGGTGGCCGCCGCGTTGCTCGAGTACGCCCAAACCCACGCAACGCCTGTCGCCTTCACCGAAGCGCAGATCGCCGCCGCCGAAGCGTTGCTGTTCGCCAGCGCCGCCGAATTCGAACTGACTGGCCAACGCACCGCGCTGGCGCCAACCCTCGAAGACCCGCTGCGCTGGAAGTACCAGATTGTCGGCAACTACCACCTCAACGGTGTCGCCCCCGGGAGTGCTGTTTGATGGCCCGTGAAATTCGCTTGAATGCCTTCGACATGAACTGCGTCGGCCACCAATCTCCCGGCCTGTGGGCGCACCCGCGTGATCGCTCGTGGCAGTACAAGGACCTGGAATACTGGACCGACCTGGCGAAAATCCTCGAGCGCGGCAAGTTCGACGGCTTGTTTATCGCCGACGTGCTGGGTATCTACGACGTGTACAACGGCAATGGCGACGCGGCGATTCGCCAGGCGACCCAAGTGCCGGTCAACGATCCGCTGTCGCTGATCGCACCGATGGCGCTGGTCACCGAACACCTGGGTTTTGGCCTGACCGCGTCGTTGTCCTTCGAACACCCGTATCCGTTCGCTCGGCGCCTTTCTACCCTCGACCACCTGACCAAGGGCCGGATCGGCTGGAACATTGTCACCTCCTACCTGGAAAGCGGCGCCAAGAACCTCGGCCAGAACGCCCAGACCGAACACGATGCCCGCTACGACTACGCCGAAGAGTACCTGGAGGTTTGCTACAAACTCTGGGAAGGCAGTTGGGAAGACGGCGCCGTGCTGCGTGACCGCGAGCGGCGGATTTTCAGTGACCCGAGCAAGATTCACGAGATCCGCCACGTCGGCAAACATTTCCAGGTGCCCGGCATTCACCTATGCGAACCGTCGCCGCAACGCACGCCGTTGCTGTACCAGGCGGGCGCGTCCAGCCGTGGCAAGCAGTTCGCCGCCGAACAGGCCGAGTGTGTGTTTGTCGCCGCGCCGTCCAAAGTGCAGCTGAAAAAGACCGTCGCCGACATTCGTCGCCGTGCGGCCGAGGCCGGGCGTGATCCGCGCAAGATCCTGATCTTCAATCTGCAGACGGTGATCGTCGGCGAGACCGACGCGAAGGCCAAGGCCAAGTTCGACGAATACACATCCTACGTCAGCTACGAAGGGGCCATGGCGCTGATCTCCGGCTGGACCGGCATCGATTTCAGCCAGTTCAAGCCCGACGAGCCGCTCAAGCATGTGCATACCAACGCCATTCAGTCAGCGGTGGAAGCGTTTTCCACGGCCGATCCGAACAAGGTCTGGACCCCCAAAGAGCTGGCCGACTGGGTCGGCATCGGGGGTTTTGGCCCGCTGTTTGTCGGCGGTCCGGAAACGGTGGCGGACTTGCTGCAGGAGTGGGTGGAAGAGACCGACGTGGACGGCTTCAACCTGGCCTATGCGCTGACCCACGAAACCTTTATCGACGCGGTGGAGCTGCTGGTGCCGGAGTTGCAAAAGCGCGGCGTGTACAAGACGGAATACGCTCAGGGCACGTTGCGCGAGAAGTTGTTTGGTGAAGGCCCGAGGTTGCCGTCGAACCACCCTGGCGCCGGCTACCGCGATTTGTCCGGCCAAAACAAATCCAATGTGGGAGGGGGTTTGCTCCCGATAGCCGAGGGTCAGTTAGAACATATTTGATTGATCCGTTGCTATCGGGAGCAAGCCCCCTCCCACGTTTCGATCTTCATTGCCTGATCAACATCAGCCAGCGGACCACCGCACGCTTACCCACCCAATAGGAGCATTACCCCTATGAGCGTGCATGACCTCAAACGCCCACTGGCGTTGGAATGGCCGGCCGAGCTGCTCGGTCACCGGCCCAAGGCCCTGGAACAACTGCGTCACTGGGCGCAAATCACGCCGCTGCACACCGCGCTGCGCCACAAGCGCCAGGGCCAGTGGTACGCCTGGCGCTGGATCGACGCCTTGCGCGATGTCGAGCGTCTGGCCGATGGCTTGCGCCAGCAGGGGTTCAACGAACAATCGCGGTTGGCGCTCTGCGGTGCTTTCGAACCCAATTTGTTGCTGCTGGCGCTGGCCGCCCAATCCGTCGGCGGCCAGGTGCTGACCCTGGCCGATGACTTGGAACCCGAGGCCCTGCGCCAACAACTCTGGCGCATTCGTCCGAGCCACGCCCATGTGCACGATCGCCGGCAGCAGCCTGGGGCATCGATCAATGTGTTGGACTTCGGCCAGTTGCTTGGCCCCGTCGATCCGGCCCGCCCCCTCAGCCGCTGGTGGCACCCTGCCGGTGAGGCCGTGCTGTGGAGCGAGGAGGGCACCCATTGGCAAGGCGGCCTGGCGGTGCTGCTGGAGCAATGGCTGAGCAGCGGTCGCGGCCTGGCCTTCCCGGAAAGCCCGGCTTCGGCCCGGCGTGATCGCAGCGAAGTTGCGCCCACCGGCTTGCTGTTGTCACCCGCGCGCCTGCAGCACCTGGCTGACGACATCGAAAGCCGCCTCGCGCCCTACGGCACCTGGCGCCGACGCCTGTGTGACTGGGCCATTGCCCAGCCGCACAGCGGCCTGCGCCGTCTGCTGAAAAACCGCGTGCGCAAACTGCTGGGCTTCCAACGCCTGGCCTCTATCTGGCAACCACCCAGCACGGGCACGTCCGTGAGCGACCCGGTGTGGCTGGCTGAATTCAAACGGGACATCGCATGAGCCAAGCCATTCTCCACGTGCGGGATATCTCGCTGTCATTCAAGGGGGTCAAGGCGATCAATGCCTTGTCCTTCGACGTACAGCGCGGCGAGATCTGCGCGCTGATCGGCCCCAACGGCGCCGGCAAGAGTTCGCTGCTCAATGTGCTCAACGGCGTGTATCGCTTCGATGCCGGCGAGATCGTGTTCGAGCAGCAGCATTTCCACCGAATCGACCCCTTGGGCGCTGCGCGCCGAGGCATTGGGCGGACCTTCCAGAACAACGCGCTGTTCAAAAAGATGAGCGTGCTCGACAACATTCTCACCGGCCTGTCGCGGCATATGCGCACGAGCTTTATCGAACAGGCCCTCGGCTTACCCCGTGCGCGGCGCGAGGCCGCAGCGTTCCGCCGACGTGCCCAGGGCATCCTCGAGTTTCTTGAGCTGCAGGCCCACCGCGATGTGCTGGTGGGCAACTTGTCCTACGGCCTGCAAAAGCGCGTGGAGCTCGGCCGGGCGTTGATCGCCGGGCCCAGCCTGTTGTTGCTGGACGAGCCCATGGCCGGGATGAATGCCGAGGAAAAACAGGAGATGGCGCGCTTTGTCGCCGATGTGAACCGCGACCTTGGCACCACCGTGGTGTTGATCGAGCACGATATGGGCGTGGTCATGGGCCTGTCCGACCATGTGGTGGTGCTCGACTACGGGCGTAAGGTCGGTGACGGCACCCCCGCCCAAGTGCAGGCCAACCCCGACGTGATCGCGGCGTACCTGGGAGTGGTCCACTGATGACGTTCTTTTTCGAAACCCTGCTCGGCGGCCTGCTCGCCGGCACCATGTACTCGCTGGTCGCCATCGGTTTTGTGCTGATCTACAAGGCCAGCGGCGTGTTCAATTTCGCCCAGGGCTCGATGTTGCTGTTTGCCGCGCTGACCTTCGTCAGCCTGCATGACCAGGGCGTGCCGTTTGCCCTGGCGCTGTTGCTGACGGTGGCGGTGATGGTCGTCGGCGCCTTGCTCATTGAGCGCCTGGTGCTGCGCCCACTGGTGAACCGTTCGCAGATCACCCTGTTCATGGCCACCCTGGGCCTGTCGTTCATTATCGAGGGCCTGGCCCAGGGCTTGATGGGCTCGCAGGTGCGTGCGCTGGACTTGGGCATCGACGACGTGCCGCTGTTCGTCGGGCCGCTGATGCTCAGCCAGTTCGACCTGATCGCGGCCGCGGCCGCCGTGGTGCTGGTGACGGTGCTGGCGTTGCTGTTCAACAAGACCCGCATCGGCGTGTCGTTGCGCGCCGTGGCCGATGACACCACGGCAGCGCTGTCCATCGGCATCAACCTCAACCGGATCTGGCAGATCGTCTGGACGGTGGCCGGGATCGTCGGGCTGGTGGCCGGGCTGTTGTGGGGCGCGCGCCAGGGTGTGCAGTTCTCGCTGTCACTGGTGGTGCTCAAGGCCTTGCCGGTGTTGATCATCGGCGGCTTTACCTCGATTGGCGGGGCGATTGTCGGCGGGCTGATTGTCGGCGCGGCGGAGAACCTCGCCGAGGTGTATATCGGCCCGCTGCTCGGCGGCGGCATCACGCCGTGGTTTGCCTACGTCCTGGCCCTGGCCTTCCTGTATATCCGTCCCGCCGGCCTGTTCGGCGAGCGCGCCATCGAGCGAGTCTGAAACCATGTCGATCCCTGTTGCTCAAGAAACCGCACCGTTACTGCTGATTCAGCGCCGAGTGCCCTGGGGCCTGCTCGGCCTGTTGGTGCTGGCGTTTATCGTGGTGCCGCTGTGGGGCAATGATTATTGGCTCAGTGCGATCCTGATCCCGTTCCTGGTGCTGTCCCTGGCCGGGCTGGGCCTGAACCTGCTGACCGGCTACACGGGGCAGACTTCGGTGGGCGCCGCCGGATTCATGGCGGTCGGTGCGTTTGCCACCTACGGCTTTCTGCTGCGCCTGCCGGAGCTGGGCTTGCCGGTGGCGTTGCTCGGTGGCGGCCTTATCAGTGCGCTGGTCGGCTTGCTGTTTGGCCTGCCCAGTTCGCGGATCAAGGGCTTCTACCTGATGGTCACCACCCTGGCCGCGCAGTTTTTTCTCGAGTGGCTGTTCGTCAAATTCCCCTGGTTCTACAACTACGGTTCGTCCGGCACCCTCTCCGCGCCGAAGCTGGCGTTGTTCGGGTATGACCTCAACACGCCGCTGGGGCGCTACTGGCTGACGTTGCTGACCGTGCTGCTGCTGACCTGGAGCGCCGTCAACCTGGTGCGCAGCCAGGTGGGGCGTAACTGGATGGCGATCCGCGACATGGACACCGCCGCCGCCGTGGTTGGCATCCCGGTGGTGCGTTACAAGCGCCTGGCGTTTGCGGTCAGCTCGTTCTACCTCGGCATCGCCGGTGCGCTATGGGCCTTCGCCTATCTGGGCACAGCCAGCGCCAGCAGCTTCGATATCAATCGTTCGTTCCAGATCCTGTTCATCATCATTATCGGCGGCATGGGCAGCATCGCCGGCAACTTCGTCGGCGCGGCATTTATCAGTTTGCTGCCGATCTTCCTCAGCCACGCCGGGCAGGCGCTGTTCGGCGGCTCGGTGGATGCGGGGCAGTTGCAGAACCTGCAGAAAATCATCTTTGGCGTGCTGATCATCGTGTTCCTGATCAAGGAACCCGAAGGCTTGATTCGCCTGTTGCATAACCTTCGCGATCGGCTGCGTCAGTGGCCCCTACGTTTCTGACCTCTATGAGAACCCCCATGCGTGCATCCTTGAAACGTTCCCTGGCCGGCGCCGCCTTCGCGCTGGCCGCCCTGGCCGGTGCAGTGCCCCAGGCCGTGGCGTCGCCCGACCAGCAGTTCTTTCCCCTGGCCACCTACCGCGTCGGCGCCTATGCCTCCAGCGGCGTGCAGGTGTGGGCCGGGATGATTGACTACCTGCGCTACATCAACGAGGTCGAAGGCGGTATCAATGGCGTAAAACTGGTGTGGCAGGAATGCGAGACCGAATGGACGGCGGAGAAGGGCATCGAGTGCTACGAGCGCTTCAAGAACGGCCTGGATGGCGCGCCGGTCGCGGTGTACCAGCCTAACGGCGCACCTGCGGCCTATGCCTTGAGTGAGCGTGCCGAAGTGGACAAGGTCCCGTTGATCACCCTCGGGTATGGCCGCACCGAAGCCACCGACGGCACCGTGTTCCCCTATAACTTCCCGGTGATGCTGACCTTCTACAGCGAGGCGTCGAGCCTGGTGAACTACATCGCCCAGCGCGAAGGCGGTTTCGACAAACTCAAGGGCAAGAAGATCGCCACGGTCTACCACGACTCGGCCTACGGTCGCGAAACCCTCGGCCCGCTGAAGCTGCTCGCCGAGAAGTACGGCTTTGAGAATATCCAAATTCCGGTCGCCGACCCCGGCAACGAGCAGTCCGCGCAATGGCGCCAGGTGCGCCAGGCCAATCCGGACTGGGTGTTCCTGCGCACGTGGGGCGTGTCCACCCCGGTCGCGGTGAAAACCGCCGCACGTTTTGGCTTCCCGGTCGACCATATCATCGGCGATATCTGGGCCAGCTCCAGCGAAGACGTATTGCCCGCCGGCAGCGCTGCCAAAGGCTACCTGGCGCTCACGCCATACCCGGCCGGCGCCGACTTCGAGATCCACAAGCGCCTCAAGCAATACGTCCTCGACAAAGGCCATAGCGACCTCAAGGACCTGAAAAACTTCGGCAGCGTTTACTACAACTCCGGCCTGGTGAACGCCGCCGTGGCGGTGGAAGCGATCCGCACCGCCCAGGCCAAGTTCGGCAAGCGCCCGCTCAATGGCGAAGAAGGCCGCTGGGGTCTGGAACACCTGAATATCGACGACGCGCGACTCAAGGCCATGGGCTACCTGGGCCTGATGCAGAACCTCAAGCTGTCCTGCCGTGACCACGAAGGCGGCGGTTCGGCGCGGGTGCAGCAGTGGGATGGCGCCAACTGGACGCTGGTCAGCGACTGGATCGCCGCCGACCGTGCGCTACTGCGCCCGCTGATCGATGAAAAGTCCACCGCGTTCGCCAAAGAAAAAGGCCTGACGCCACGCACTTGCGCCGGGGATGAATAAATCATGAACCTACCCGCCGCTGGATCTACACACGCCGCGCTGCTGACGGTCAACGACATCGAGGTGATCTACGACGGCGCGATTCTCGCCGTGGCCGGGGTGTCGCTGAGCGTACCCAAGGGCGCGATCGTCGCCTTGCTCGGCGCCAATGGCGCGGGCAAGAGCACCACGCTCAAGGCGATCTCCGGGCTGGTGCGCGCCGAGCGTGCCGAAGTCAGCCGTGGCGTGATCGAATACGCAGGCCGTGACCTGGCCGGTGTCGACCCCAGCCAACGGGTGCGCCAGGGCATGGTGCATGTGCTGGAGGGGCGCCATGTGTTTGGTCAACTGACGGTAGAGGACAACCTGCGCAGCGGCGGCTTTGTACGCCGCCTGAGCCGCAAGGCCATGGACGCCGATCTGGAGCGCATCTACGCCTGGTTCCCCAGGCTCAAGACCAAGCGCCACACCCGCGCCGGCCTCACCTCCGGCGGCGAGCAGCAGATGGTCGCCATTGGCCGGGCGTTGATGACCCGTCCTACTTTGGTACTGCTCGACGAGCCGTCCATGGGTTTGGCGCCTATGATCGTGCAGGAGATATTCGAGATCATCGCGCAGCTCAACCGTGAGCAGCAGGTGAGCTTCCTGATTGCCGAGCAGAACATCAACGTCGCACTCAACTATGCGTCCCACGGCTACGTGCTGGACACTGGGCGCGTGGTCTTGAGTGGCAATGCCGCTGAACTGTTGGCGCGGGGCGATTTGCATGACATTTATCTGGGTAAACAGTAAAGGCGAACAGGCATGACTGAATCCATCCGCAACGCTGATGTCCTGATCATCGGTGGCGGCCTGAGCGGCACGATGCTGGCCGTGCAACTGCTGCGCCTGCCCGGGCAACGGCACATTTTAGTGATCGAACCGCGCGCCGAACTCGGCCGTGGCGAGGCCTACAGCGCGGTCGAGCTGGGCCATACCTTGAACGGCAATGCGGCGCGCATGAGTGTCGACCCGGATAACGCCGACGACCTGACTCAATGGCTTACCGATTACATCGGCGCTGGTGGCTGGCCGGAGTCGGACCAGCAGCACGTGCCGATCAGCGAGCTGTTCCCGCCGCGCGGGATTTTCGGGTTGTACGCGCAGCAGCGCTTGGCCGAGGCCAAGGCGCTGTCGACGTCCACCGTCGAGCATCTCCGCGCCGAAGTGGTCGACCTGCAAGTGGAGCCCGCCGCGACGCTGCTGACCCTGGATAACGGCCAGCAACTGCGTGGCGCCCAGGCGGTATTGGCCACCGGGATGTTCCCGGCGGCGCGCACGCCACAGACCGAATCCAGCGGCTTGAACGCCGCCGCGCTAGACCCGTGGGACGTGCAGGCCATGACCCAACTCGACCCCCGGTCGACGGTGCTGATCATCGGTTCCGGGCTGACCATGGTCGATGCCGTGGTGTCCCTGGAACAGGCCGGGCACCGGGGGCCGATCGAGGTGTTCTCGCGCCACGGTCTGCTGCCCCATGTGCGTCGACAGCCACCGGTCTGGGACGATTTTCTCGCCGCCGACCACTGCCTGCGCAGCCCTCGGCAGTTGCTGCGCGAGGTGCGTCGGCAATGCCGCATCGCGACGGCGCGGGGCATCGATTGGCAGGCGCCGCTGGACACCGTGCGCGCGCATATCGGCCGGTTGTGGAGCCAGGCCAGCGAACGCGAGAAGCGCCAGTTCGTGCGGCATGTGCGGCCGTGGTGGGAAAGTCATCACCACCGTTCGCCGCCGCTGAGCGCGCAGTTGGTGGCGCGCCTGCATGAAGAGGGGCGCCTGCGCATTCGCGCGGCGTCGTTCAAGGGCTTGGCGCCTGCGGTCAACGGGGTCAGCATCCGCTTGCGTCAGCGTGGCGAGCAAACGATCACCCAGGTCGCGGGCGCGGCGCTGATCAATTCCAGCGGCATCGAATACGACTGGCGCCGCGTGGCCCGGCCGTTGCCCCAGCAGTTGCTCAAGCGCGGGTTGATCCAGCCGGGGCCGTTGGCGCTGGGGATTGCGGCGGATGCGTCGGGTGCGGTGCTGGATGCCCAGGGCCAGGCCAGCCCGCGACTGTTCGCCATGGGCCCGCCGTTGCGCGGGATGTGGTGGGAGAGCACGGCGGTGACGGATGTGGCGCTTCAGGCCAAGGCGCTGGCGTTGAAACTGACAACAATCTAAAGGTGGGATGGGGCTTGCTCCTGATGGCGGTGGTTCAGTTAAAAACCTGTGTCTGATACACCGCTATCGGGAGCAAGCCCCCTCCCACCTTTTTGACCGCGCTCGGCTTCCAGTACCAGGTCAGCTATAGGGCCGCCTCGCCAATATCAAAAGCCAAATGAGATCTATCTGATCCATGGAGATCCAAATGTGGGAGGGGGCTTGAACTGGCCTAATGATTTTGGACACTTCAATCGGGCGCTATGATGGCGCCCAAATCTGAGGTGTTTGGATATGCGTAAATCTTATTCGAGTGAGTTCAAACTCAAGGCGGCCAGCATGGTGCTGGACGAGGGGCAGTCGGTTCCCGACGTCTGTGCCAGTCTGGATATTGGCCCGACTGCGTTGCGCCGCTGGGTCGATCAGGTTCGCAAAGAGCGGCTGGGCTCGACTCCGATTGGCGCCAAGGCTATTACCGCCGATCAACGAGAGATTCAGCAGCTCAAAGCGTTACTCAGGCAAAAAGACCTGGACATCGAAATCCTAAAAAAGGCCAGTGCTCTCTTGCTGTTGGACGCCAAAGATCATTCACGTTGATCTGTGAGCTGGACGAGCAGTACGGCGTTAACAATTGCTGTCGGGCGTTCGGTGTTAACCGCAGCAGCTTTTACGCCTGGCGTCAGCGCCAAGGCAAGGTGAAACCTGAGCGGGAAAAGCTCAAAGCCGCCCTGGTCGAGCATCACAAGGAGTCCAGAGCATCTGCTGGATCGCGCACTTTAGCTAAGGAACTGCAAGCCAAGGGGCATCGCGTCGGGCGGTACATGGCGCGCAGCCTGATGCGTGAAGCGGGCGTCATCAGTCGTCAACGCCGGCGGCATAAGTACAAATCATCCGGCGTGGAAGCGCTGGTAGCGCCGCATGTGCTCAAGCGCCAGTTTGATGTCACAGCGATCAACCAGGTGTGGTGTGGCGATGTGACGTATATCAAAGTCGGCAAGCGCTGGATGTATTTCGCGGCAGTTCTGGATCTGTTCGCTCGCCGGATTGTGGGGTGGTCGTTTTCGATGATTTCCGATGCCACGCTGACCTGCGAAGCGTTGCGAATGGCGGTCGAGTTGCGAGGCCGTCCAAAAGAGGTGCTGTTTCACTCCGACCAAGGCTGTCAGTACACCAGCCACAAATTCAGGAATGAAATGCGCAAGCATGGACTCCTGCAAAGCATGAGTCGCAAAGGTGAGTGCTGGGACAACGCCCCGATGGAGCGTTTCTTTGGGAGCCTTAAATCAGAATGGGTACCAGAAGATGGCTACAGCTCAGAGCATGAAGCCCGAGTGGATTTGCAGCGTTATTTGATGCGTTACAACAACGTCAGGCTCCACAGCTACAACGGCTACCGGTCGCCGGTAGCTATGGAGAAACTGGCGGCGTGAAACCTTAACTGGTGTCCAAAATTAGTTGACCAGTTCAAGCCCCCTCCCACATTAGGTTCGGTGGTGTGGAGTAGGCTGCGTTGCAGCGCCCTGGTTTCGGGGATGAGCAGGGCTGATTCGTGGCTGAATAAACGCGCTTCAAACTGTGGGAGGGGGCTTGCTCCCGATAGCGGTGTGTCAGCCAACGGCGATGTTGAATATGCCATTGCCATCGGGGGCAAGCCCCCTCCCACATTGGGTTCGGTGGTGTGGACTAGGCTGCGTTGCAGCGCCCTGGTTTCGACGATGAGCAGGGCTGATTCGTGGCTGAATAAACGCGCTTCAAACTGTGGGAGGGGGCTTGCTCCCGATAGCGGTGTGTCAGCCAACGACGATGTTGAATATGCCATTGCCATCGGGGGCAAGCCCCCTCCCACATTGGGTTCGGTGGTGTGGACTAGGCTGCGTTGCAGCGCCCTGGTTTCGACGATGAGCAGGGCTGATTCGTGGCTGAATAAACGCGCTTCAAACTGTGGGAGGGGGCTTGCTCCCGATAGCGGTGTGTCAGCCAACGACGATGTTGAATGTGCCATTGCCATCGGGGGCAAGCCCCCTCCCACATTGGGTTCGGTGGTGTGGAGTAGGCTGCGTTGCAGCGCCCTGGTTTCGACGATGAGCAGGGCTGATTCGTGGCTGAATAAACGCGCTTCAAACTGTGGGAGGGGGCTTGCTCCCGATAGCGGTGTGTCAGCCAACGACGATGTTGAATGTGCCATTGCCATCGGGGGCAAGCCCCCTCCCACATTGGGTTCGGTGGTGTGGACTAGGCTGCGTTGCAGCGCCCTGGTTTCGGGGATGAGCAGGGCTGATTCGTGGCTGAATAAACGCGCTTCAAACTGTGGGAGGGGGCTTGCTCCCGATAGCGGTGTGTCAGCCAACGACGATGTTGAATGTGCCATTGCCATCGGGGGCAAGCCCCCTCCCACATTGGGTTCGGTGGTGTGGAGTAGGCTGCGTTGCAGCGCCCTGGTTTCGACGATGAGCAGGGCTGATTCGTGGCTGAATAAACGCGCTTCAAACTGTGGGAGGGGGCTTGCTCCCGATAGCGGTGTGTCAGCCAACGACGATGTTGAATGTGCCATTGCCATCGGGGGCAAGCCCCCTCCCACATTGGGTTCGGTGGTGTGGACTAGGCTGCGTTGCAGCGCCCTGGTTTCGACGATGAGCAGGGCTGATTCGTGGCTGAATAAACGCGCTTCAAACTGTGGGAGGGGGCTTGCTCCCGATGGCGGTGTGTCAGTCAACGACGATGTTGAATGTGCCACTGCCATCGGGGGCAAGCCCCCTCCCACCGTTTGAACCGAGTTCAGTTTGAATATCAGCGGATGAAATGGATCTTGCCGCTGTCGTCATTGCCGATGTAGATGCCATACACCCCGGCCTGGCGTTCCTCGATATAGCGTTCGAGGATCTGCCGGATCGCCGGGTAGTAGATGCTGTCCCAGGGAATGTCCTCGGGCGCGAAGAACTGATAGTCGAGGGTTTCCGGCCCGAACTGGCCGGTGATCTCCAGCGCAATGGCGCGGAAGATGATGTACACCTCGCTGATCTTCGGCACGCTGAAGATCGAGTAGGGCGAGAGGATCTCCGCGCGCACGCCGCTTTCTTCCCAGACTTCGCGCAACGCCGCTTGTTCAGTGGTCTCGCCACCTTCCATGAAACCGGCCGGCAGCGTCCAGGTGCCGGGGCGCGGTGGGATCGCCCGTTGGCACAGCAGGTACTTGCCGTCCTGCTCGATGATGCAGCCGGCGATGATCTTGGGATTGATGTAGTGGATATAGCCGCAACCGCGGCACATCAGGCGCTCATGCGTATCGCCCGGTGGCAGCTGGTGACCGAGGTCACTGCCGCCGCATGTGGGGCAAAAGCTTGGCCTGAACACGGTCAGTGACCTATACGCGGTTCTTTGAGGGCGATGGGCAGGGTGATCTCGGGGATCTTGCCGGTCTCTTCCTGTTTGCGCTTGAGGTAGTCCAGGGCCACGGCGGCTGCCGCGCGCACGTGGTCGACGCAGGCCTGGTGGGCGGCGAGCGGGTCGCCGCTCTTGATCGCCTGGACCATGCGTTCCATTTCCTGATTGCTGGTGCCGCGACGGTTTGCCTGGGACACCGACGTGGCGCGCAGGTAGCTGATGCGCGCCTGCAATTGACGCAACTGGGTGGCGGCCACGTGGTTGCCGGAGCCTTCAAGCAACACGTCGTAGAAACCCTGCACCGAATCGATGACCTGTTGCAGTTCGCCGTCCTTGAGGGCCTTGCGGTTTTCCTCCAGGGCTTTTTCCAGGGCCTTGATGTCCTTGGCCTTGGCGCGCAGGGTGAACAGCTGCACGATCAAGCCTTCGAGCACGCAGCGCAGCTCATAGATGTCGACGGCGTCGGCCAGGGTAATGATCGCCACCTGGGGGCCCTTGGCATCGGCGAATTCCACCAGGCCTTCGGACTCCAGGTGACGCAAGGCTTCGCGCACCGAGGTGCGGCTGACGCCGAGGCGGTCGCACAGGTCGCGCTCCACCAGGCGGTCACCCGGCAGCAGCTGGAAGTTCATGATGGCGCTGCGCAGTTTCTCCAGCACGATTTCGCGCAGGGTGATCGGGTTGTGATTGACCTTGAAGCTGTCGTCGAGTGGCAGGCGTTTCATGGGGGCTGCTCTGAATGGGACGGTTAACGGGAGGCCTCGGCATCGGCTTCGGCGAAGGCTTCCCGGGCCAGCCGGAAGCTGTCCACGGCGGCGGGAACCCCGCAATAGATGCCGACCTGAAGCAGAATTTCGCGTATTTGTTCACGACTTAGCCCGTTACGCAAGGCGCCGCGCACATGCAGCTTGAGCTCATGGGGCCGATTGAGGGCCGAAATCATCGCCAAGTTTATCATGCTGCGTTCTTTAAGCGACAAACCCTCCCGGCCCCACACATGGCCCCAGCAGTATTCGGTGACCATCTCCTGCAGGGGGCGGGTGAAGTCGTCGGCGTTCTCGATCGAACGCTGCACGTAGGCCTCGCCCAGCACCTGGGTGCGGATCTTCAGCCCCTGCTCATACTTTGCGTTGCTCATTGCACACAGCTCCTCAGGCCAGGGTGGGCAGCGGGCCCAGCTTGCCTTTGTGATAGATCATCGGCGTGACCGGTTGCGCGGGCAGGATCAGGTTCTTCACGGCGCCGACGATGATCGCGTGATCGCCGCCGTCGTACTCGCGCCACAGCTCGCACTCGATGATCGCCGTGGCGTTGACCAGCAGCGGGTTGCCCAGCTCGCTCAAGTGCCACTTGATGCCCTTGGCTTTTTCCTTGCCTTTGCTGGCGAAGGCGTAGGCTTCGGCGGTCTGGTCGGCGGACAGCAAGTGAATCGCAAAGCGCTTGCTGTCACGCAGGATCGGGTAGGTGTCCGACGCATAGTTGGGGCAGAACAGCACCAGGGCCGGGTCGATCGACAGCGCGCTGAACGCGCTGGCGGTGATGCCGACGATGCCGCCGTCCGGGTCGAGGGTGGTGACCACCGTGACCCCGGACGGGAACGAGCTCATGACGTCTTTGTATATGCCGGGTTCGATCATGGTTGTGGACTCTTAACGCATCACAAAGGGATCAGGCATGGGCGCCTGGGAGAGGTTGATCCACACCGTCTTCAGCTCGGTGTAGGCCAGCACCGAATCGATGCCGCTTTCGCGTCCGTAGCCGCTGTTCTTGAAACCGCCGATGGGGGCCATGGCCGAGACCGCGCGGTAGGTATTGACCCAGATGATCCCCGAACGCACATCGCGCGCCAGGCGGTGGGCGCGCCCGAGGTCGCGGGTCCAGATGCCGGCAGCGAGGCCGAACTGCGAGTCGTTGGCGATGGCCAGTGCTTCGGCTTCGTCCTTGAAACGGATGACCGAGGCCACCGGCCCGAACACTTCCTCTTGCATGATCTTCATCGAGTTGCGGTCGCACTCGAACAGCGTCGGCTCATAGAACCAGCCTTCGCCAAGGTTCTGCGGGCGTTTGCCACCGGTGCGCAGGCGCGCGCCTTCGGCGATGGCGTCCGCCACCAGGCCTTCGACCACGGCCAGTTGCTGCGCGGTGGCCATGGGGCCCATTTCGCTGGCGTCGTCTTGCGGGTTGCCGATGCGAATGCGTTGGGCGCGCGCTACCAGGCGCTCAACGAATTCGTCGTAGATAGCGTCCTGCACCAGCAGGCGCGAACCGGAGACGCAACTCTGCCCGGATGCCGCGTAGATGCCGGCGATTGCACCATTGATGGCGCTGTCGAGGTCGGCGTCGGCAAAAATGATATTCGGCGACTTGCCGCCCAGTTCCAGGGAGAGTTTGGCGAAGTTCTCCGCGCTGCTGCGCACCACATGCCTTGCCGTGGCCGCGCCGCCGGTAAAGGCGATCTTGCGCACCAGCGGGTGGCGGGTGAGGGCGGCGCCGGTGCTGGGGCCAAAGCCTGTGACCACGTTGACCACGCCCGCTGGAATGCCGGCTTCGAGGGCCAGGCGCGCCAGTTCCAGGACGGTCGCCGAGGCATGTTCCGAGGGCTTGATCACGATGGTATTGCCCGCCGCCAGGGCCGGCGCGAGCTTGATCGCCGTCAGGTACAGCGGGCTGTTCCACGGAATGATCGCGGCAACTACACCCATGGGTTCATGCACGGTGTAGGCGAACAGGTCTGGCTTGTCCAACGGCAGGGTGCCGCCTTCGAGCTTGTCGGCCAGGCCGGCGGTATAGTGGAAAAACTCCGGCAGGTAGCTGACCTGACCACGGGTTTCGCGGATCAGCTTGCCGTTGTCGCGGCTTTCCAACTGGGCCAGTTGTTCCTTGTTCTCCGCGATCAGGTCACCCAGGCGGCGCAGCAGTTTGCCCCGCGCGGTAGCCGTGAGGCCACGCCAGGCGGGGCTGTCGAAGGCGCTTTGCGCGGCCTGTACGGCGCGCTCCACGTCGGCTTCGTCGGCGTCGGGCAGTTGCGCCCAGGGTTCGGCCAGGGCTGGGTTGAGGCTGTCGAAGGTCTTGCCGGACAGGGCATCGACCCATTCACCGCCGATGCACATCTGGAAGCGTGCGAGTGTCATGCAACGATCCCCTTAATGGGAGTGTTTTGGGCGTACACCGTGTCGAGGAACCCCAGCAGCAACTGGTTGACCAGGCGCGGTGACTCTACCGGCATCATATGCCGTTGCTCGGCCAGCACCGCTACGGTTGCGCCGGGAATACGATCGGCCAGTTGCCGGGCCATGTCCGGGGTCGAGCCAGGGTCGAGTTCGCCGGTGGCGACCAGGGTCGGTGCGCGCAACCCCGCGAGGTCGTCGGCACGGTACATGTCCTGGGTCGCAAACAGTTCATAGGTGGTCAGGTAACCCTGGGGGTCGTTGCCCGCCAGGGTTTCCCGCAGCGCGGCGATCTGCGCCGGGTTGGCCGCCTGGTATTCGCGGCTGAACCAGCGCGACAGTGCGGCTTCGGCATTCGCGTCCGGGCCGTGTTCGGCGGCCTGGGCGGTACGTGCGATCACGCCGGCACGCTGTTCAGGGCTGCGGTTGAACACACTGTTGAGTACTACCAGGCCCCGCAGGCGCTCGGGGTAATGCAAGGCAAACGCCCGCGCGACCAGGCCGCCCATGGAAAACCCGATCACGCTGGCCTGGGGCAGTTGCAGGTGATCGAGCAGTTCCAGCAACTGGTCGGCATAGCCGAGCAGCGGGGTGTCGGCGGCCGGGCGCGGGCTGGCGCCATGGCCGAGCATGTCATAGGTGATCACGCGGTAATTCGTGGCCAGGCCAACGACTTGCCCGCCCCACATTTCTTTATTCAGGCCCACGCCGTGGATCAAAACCACAGGCTGGCCTTGGCCGGTCGCCAGATAACTGGTGCCAGCCGGGGTGCGTTCAGCGGTGAGCCGAATCATGGAGCGCTCCTGCATGCTTTTTGTTGGGGTGGCCGGTCTTGCTTACTGGGCTTTTTCAGCCGCCAGCTCTTCCAGGTCGATATAACGGTTGCCGATGCGCGGATGCAGGCGGCCGCCATCGGCGCAACCGAGTACCACGACGATTTCGTCGGCACGCGGCGCATCTTCGATCTGCATTTCCAGGGTGATGTAGTGCGAACGCAGGCCTTCGTCGTCCTTGTGCATCATCGGGATCTGGATCGACGTGCCCGGGCCGCCGCGCTTGTTGGTAAAGCTCAGGTAGCTCTTGGCCTTGACCGCCTCACGGTAATGGTTGCCGAAGCGCAGGGTATGGATGATCGCGCTGGCATGTTCGATCTCGCCGTCGGCACCGACCACTGCCGCCTTGCCGTAGGCCTCGATTTTTTCCGCACCGCCGATGATGCCCACCAGGCGCTCGACCATCAGCGCGCCGAGGTCGGAGCAGTTGGCACGGATCTCAGGCTTGAGGTCTTCGACGAAACCACGACCCAGCCAAGGGTTTTTCAGCACCACGGCCAGGCCGACCATGGTCACCGGAGTGTCCGAGGCTTTGCCGCCTTCGATAAAGGTTTCTTCTACGTAGCTGACGATCTTGCGGATTTCGAAACTCATGGGCTGCTCCGTCTGGTGTGAGAGGTCTGCGTATGATGGTATACCATAATACGAGAATCGCAATAGACGTCAGCGCGTTCGAATGATCAGCGGTTGTGCGCCGGCCTCATCTGCGGATGCGGACAGTGACGCCAAGGTGGCGGGGTGTGCTGGAGTGTGCAGATGTACCTCAAGGCGACCGGCTGCGCGGCTGAGCTCAAGGTGGAGGCTGGCGTGGGGTAAGCGGCAGAGGCGGTGAGTGGCTCACCGCCTTGCATTGGCGGGGGTTAGAACTTGAAGCGGCCTACCAGGCCCTTGAGCTGACCGGAAATATCCGTCAGGCGGCCAGAGCCGGTCTGCGCCGAGTGGGCAAAGTCTTCCACTAGCTGGGCATCGGCATGGATCTGCGCGATGTGCCGGTTGATCTGTTCGGCGACCTGATGCTGTTCCTCGGCGGCGGTGGCGATTTGGGTGTTCTGGTCGCGGATCGAGTCCACCGAGCCTTGGATCTTGTCGAAGCTGTCGCGGGCCTGTTGGATGCGTTCCACACTGGTTTGCGACACCTGCAGGCTGCCCTGCATCTGCAGGGTGACTTCCTGGGTGCGGCGCGCGAGGTTGCCGAGCAGGCTGTCGATTTCGCCGGTGGAGTCGGCGGTGCGGCGGGCCAGGGCGCGGACTTCGTCGGCGACCACCGCAAAACCTCGGCCCTGGTCACCGGCGCGCGCGGCTTCAATCGCCGCGTTGAGCGCCAGCAGGTTGGTCTGTTCCGCGATCGAGCGGATGGTGTCGAGGATGGTGTTGATGTTCTTGCTGTCCTGCTCCAGCAACTGCATGGTCTGGGTCGATCTTTGCAGTTCTTCGCTCAATTTGAGCACGCTGCCGGTGGCTTCGCCGATATGCTGCTGGCCGTCATGCACGTCGCGGTAGCCTTCGTCGGCACTCGACGCGGCGGCGCTGCAGGAGCGTGCGACTTCGTTAGCGGTGGCGAGCATTTCGTTGAACGCGGTGCTCACCAGTTCCACGGCTTCACGCTGGCGGCCTGCGGCCTGGTTCAAGTTGTTGGCGACTTCGCGGGTGTCGGCGGCAGCGGTTTGCAGGTCGGATGAAGCACTGCCGATGCGTTGCACCAACTGGGCGATCATGCCCAGGAACTGGTTGAACCAACCGGCCAGGCTGGCGGTTTCGTCCTTGCCTTGCACCTTGAGTTGACGCGTGAGGTCGCCTTCACCTTCGGCGATTTCTTGCAGGCCGTCGGCGACGCCGCGAATCGGGCGCACGATCATGCTGGCGAAGCTGGCGCCGACAATCGCGAAGACCACGGCGAGTGCCGCTGCAATGGCCGCGATCAGCCAGGTCAGACGCGTGGCGTCGGCCATCACTTCGTCGCGCTTGATCAGGCCGATAAAGCGCCAGCCCAAGTCTTTGGAACTGACCACGTTGGCCATGTAGGCCACGCCATCGATATCGACTTGGGTCACCCCGTCACCGCGCTTGGCCAGTTCGGCGTAGTTGGTGCCGAGTTCGGCCATCGGCTTGAAGTTGTGCTTGGCATCACTGGGGTCCACCAGCACGTTGCCGTTGGCTTCCACCAGCATCAGGTAGCCGCTGTCGCCCAGCTTGATGTTGCGCACCAGCTCGGTGAGCTGCTTGAGCGAGACGTCCAGGCCGACCACGCCGAGCAGGGTGCCGCCGGCGTCGACCACGGTGTGGACCGTGCCGATCAGCACCACATCGTCCGGCGCCCAGTAGTAGGCCCCGGTCCGCACGGTGGTGCCCGGTGCGGCCACGGCGGCTTTGTACCAGGGGCGCACGCGCGGGTCGTAGTTGTTCAGTTTGGTGTCGTCAGGCCAGCTCGCATACCCGCCGTCGCTCAGGCCCAGGGACAGGTAGGCGGTGCTCGGATGGCTTTTGGCGAACTGCTCGAATATCGCCAGCAGCTCTTTATTGGTCGGTGTCAGCGCGATTTGCGCGGCGTCGGCACCGGCGTAGCTCTTCAGCTCCTTGGCCGCGACAATGCGCGGGTCCTTGGCCACGTACTCGACGTTTTGGCTGATGCCGTCAAAGAACTGCTTCATGCCGTTATCGATCTGACGGATCTCGCGGCCACTGCTGTCGAGGAAATTGGCCAAAGCCGCCTCGCGCAGGTTCAGCACCACCAGCACCGCCACCAAAATAACTGGCAGGCACGCGATGGCCGCAAACGCCCAGGTCAGCTTTTGCTTGATATTCATGACTTCTCCCGCGGGTATTTATAGTTTTGGCAAGGGGAAAACAGTAGCGTCGCATGTGTTTTTATGAGGGGTGCGGCCATGCGTACCCCTTATATCGACCGCCGGGGCACGCACTTGAGGCCCTGGGTGCGTTCAGCCGATACGGTCGCCGCCCAGCGCATCGCGCTGCATCGACTGCAGGTTCTTCTCGATGGTCTCGCAGATGGATTCCATCTGGATCTGATGTTCGCTGGAGTGAAACGGGCTTTGCAGGTCGGTGCCGATGCGTTCGATGGCCAGCAGCATGAAGCCCACCACCGTGGACGCCAGCGGGGTGAACCAGCCCAGGGCTTCCACCAGGCCCACCGGTACGATCAGGCAAAATAGCGAAATGAACAGGCGCGGGAAATACACGTAAGGGTAGGGCAGCGGGGTATTGGCGATGCGTTCCATGCCGCCCTGAGCGTTGGACAAATCCACCAAGGTCGACTCCAGCCGCGCCAGGCGAATACTGTCCAGGCGCCCGGCCTTGTACTCCTTGGCCAGCAGCGCCGCCGAGCCGGTGAGGATGTCATTGGCAAAGTTGTTGGTGGCGCCGTTGCGCGCAAATTCCTCGGCCGGGATAAACGCCCGCACCTCATCGGGGCACGGCAGGCCCTTGAGATGGGAGGCCAGGCAGTTCACGTAGGCCACATGGCGGCGCAGCAGGGTGGCCTTGACCGGGTTCGCGTCGCTGCCAAGGTCATCCAGCAGCGTCAGCACCTGCCGCGCGAAGCTGCGGGAATTGTTAACCATGGCGCCCCATAAGGTGCGCGCTTCCCACCAGCGGTTGTAGGCACTGCTGTTACGAAAACTGATCAGCACCACCAGCGCTGAGCCGAGCAAGGTCAGGGGCATCAGCGGCAGGTTGATCTTGGCGGTGAGAAACAGCATGAAGTCCACGGTGACGGCGACGTCCCACAGCAACAGCCAGAACAGGGCCCAGCCGACATACCCCATGGTTTTGATGATCAGGCGGTATTTTTCGATGATGGCGGCTTTCAAACGGAGACCTCGCGTCGAGCGATAAGCAACAGTGCCTAAGCTCGGACGGTGGTTTGCGGTGAAAGGTTCGCGGTCAAGGATGGTGCAGGCTGAATCGTTTCTCAGTGCTGAGCCAAAATGCTCGCCAGCAACCCAGGAAAGCGCGCCTCAAGCACGTCCGCGCGCAACGAATTCAGATGAGTGGTGCCGACGCTGCGGGTGTGGACCAGCCCGGCATCGCGCAACACGCGAAAGTGGTGGGACATGCTGGATTTCGGCCGCCCGCCGTCCAGTTCGCCGCAGGTGGCTTCGGGTACGCCGGCCAGGCAGCGCACGATTTCCAGGCGCACCGAGTCGCTCAAGGCGTAGAGCACGCGTTCGAGGGTCAGGTCTTGTTGGGCGGGGTGTTTGAAGGCTCGCATAAAACAAATGATAACAGGGCTGGCGTTGAATACCATAGTTCGAATACCATCGAACTATCGAATCACGCACTTGCCCCTGGAGGTTCCCGATGGCTGCTTTGTTTGAACCCTACACACTTAAAGACGTGACCTTGCGTAACCGCATCGCGATCCCGCCGATGTGCCAGTACATGGCCAACGACGGTATCGTCAACGACTGGCACCACGTTCACCTGGCCAGCATGGCCCGTGGCGGCGCCGGTTTGCTGGTGGTTGAAGCCACCGCAGTGTCCCCTGAAGGCCGTATCACCCCCGGTTGCGCGGGTATCTGGAGCGACGCCCACGCCCAGGCGTTCGTGCCGATGGTCAAGGCCATCAAGGCTGCAGGCGCGGTGCCGGGCATTCAGATCGCCCATGCCGGTCGTAAGGCCAGTGCCAACCGCCCGTGGGAAGGCGACGACCATATGCCGGCTTCCGATGCGCGCAGTTGGGAAACCCTCGCGCCGTCGGCCATTGCGTTCGGCGCCAACCTGCCTAACGTGCCGCGCGCCATGACCCTGGATGACATCGCCCGCGTGCGCCAGGATTTCGTCGACGCCGCCCGCCGTGCCCGCGACGCCGGTTTTGAATGGATCGAACTGCACTTTGCCCACGGCTACCTGGCCCAGAGCTTTTTCTCCGAGCATTCCAACCAGCGTACCGATGCCTACGGCGGCAGCTTCGATAATCGCAGCCGTTTCCTCCTGGAAACCCTGGCCGCTGTGCGTGAAGTCTGGCCGGAAAACCTGCCGTTGACCGCGCGTTTCGGCGTGATCGAATACGACGGCCGTGACGAGCAGACCCTGACCGAATCCATCGAGTTGGCCCGTCGCTTCAAGGCCGGTGGCCTGGACCTGCTGAGCGTCAGCGTCGGCTTCACCATTGCCGACACCCAGATCCCGTGGGGCCCGGCGTTCCTGGGGCCGATCGCTGAGCGCGTGCGCCGCGAAGCCGGTATTCCGGTCACCTCGGCGTGGGGGTTTGGCACGCCGCAACTGGCGGAAGGTGCGTTGCAGGCCGGGCAGGTGGACTTGGTCTCGGTGGGGCGTGCGCATCTGGCTGATCCGCATTGGGCGTACTTTGCCGCCAAGGAGCTGGGGGTAGAGAAAGCGTCCTGGACCTTGCCTGCGCCGTATGCCCATTGGTTGGAACGCTATCGCTGAGGCAGCCGCTCAGCAGGGCCTGTGGGAGATGTTGAGCCCCGGCGAGGCCGCGATAGTGGTGGGTCAGGCAGCAACAATGCTGGCAGAACCACCGTCATCGAAGCCTCGCTGGGGCTCGACATCTCCCACATTTGATCTCCAGGGCTGACAGAAAGTGTTCCTGCGCCCCCACCTTGCGGGCACCGTCGAGCCCCACATTTGATCTTCATGGCTGTCGAACGAGGGTGGGGCTTACAACGGCGTCAGCACATTCATCACCGTATCCAGCGCTACCCGCGTGTCGTCCAGTTGCACCAGCGAAGCATGCCGGGCGCCGAGGGCGTCGCGGTTCTGGATCGCGGTGAGGATCGCCTTGTGGCGGGGCAGGCTCAGGCCCTGGATATCCGGGCGGCGGTTGGTGATGTTGATCGACTCGCGCAGCGGCAGCGACAGCATGTTGCACATATAGGCCAACAGGTCGTTGCGCGTGGCGTCGGCAATTGCGCGGTGAAAGTCCAGGTCGGCCTGTAGCAGCGCGTCGTGGGTCTGCGCGGTTTCCATGCCGAGGTAGGCTTTTTCGATGGTGGTGATGTCTTCGTCGGTGGCCGTGGTCGCGGCCATGGCGGCGATTTCCGGCTCGAGGATGCGCCGCACACCGGCCAGGGTGTTGAAAAACTCGCTATGGGGCGTGGACTGCATCAACCAGGACAGTACGTCCGGGTCGAGCAGGTGCCATTTCAGCCGTGGCCGCACCACTGCGCCCACCCGTGGCTTGGAGTACACCAGGCCCTTGGCGCTGAGCACTCGCGTGGCCTCACGCAACACTGAGCGGCTGACCTTGTACTCCTCGCAGAGCGTGGCCTCCATGGGCAGTCTTTCTTCCGGCTTGAAGCGGCCGGAAACGATGTGCATGCCCAAGTCCTGGACGATCTGGGCATGCATGCTCTTGCGCGGCTT
The DNA here is from genome assembly GCF_029320995.1 of Pseudomonas sp. D3. Taxonomy (NCBI): domain Bacteria; kingdom Pseudomonadati; phylum Pseudomonadota; class Gammaproteobacteria; order Pseudomonadales; family Pseudomonadaceae; genus Pseudomonas; species Pseudomonas sp. D3. The sequence continues at coordinate 4,114,826 of NZ_CP119772.1, read as the reverse complement.
GGACGGCTGGTGATCCATAACGACAGGGATGCTCTGGCTAAATAGGCGGCATCATAGCATCCCAATTAGTGGGAATGACGTGGGACTTCGGCCCCACGGCAACCCACCAGGAAATCGAAGTCGCAGCCCTGGTCCGCCTGCAGCACATGGTCGATGTACAGCTGGCGATAGCCGCCGACGATCAGCTTCTGCGGGGGTTTCAGGTCGGCCATGCGCGCCGCCAGCTCGGCGTCGGGGATGTCCAGGTGCAAGCGCCCGTTGGCGCAGTCGAGTTCGATCCAGTCACCTTCCTGCACCGTGGCCAACGGCCCGCCGGCAGCGGCTTCCGGTGCCACGTGCAAAACTACCGTGCCATACGCCGTGCCGCTCATGCGCGCATCGGAAATCCGCACCATGTCGGTCACGCCCTGGGCCAGCAGCTTGGCCGGCAGGCCCATGTTGCCGACTTCGGCCATGCCCGGGTAACCCTTGGGTCCGCAGTTCTTCATGACCAGGATCGAGTTGGCGTCCACGTCCAGGTCCGGGTCGTTGATGCGCGCCTTGTACATGTCGAAATCCTCGAACACCACGGCGCGGCCACGGTGCTGCATCAGCGTCGGGCTGGCGGCCGACGGCTTGAGCACCGCGCCCAGCGGGGCGAGGTTGCCGCGCAGCACACAGATGCCGCCGTCGGCGCGGATCGGGTTGTCGAGGGTGCGGATCACTTCGTCTTGGCCATAGATCGGCGAATCCTTGGTGTTCTCGCCCAGCGACTTGCCGTTGACGGTCAACGCATTCGGGTGCGGGATCAGGTTGGCTTCGCCGAGACGGCGCAGTACCGCCGGCAGGCCGCCAGCGTAGTAAAACTCTTCCATCAAGAAACGCCCGGACGGTTGCAGGTCGACGATGGTCGGCATGCCGCGCCCCATGCGCGTCCAGTCGTCCAGATCGAGCTCGACACCGATGCGTCCGGCGATGGCTTTGAGGTGGATCACCGCATTGGTCGAACCGCCGATGGCCGCATTCACGCGGATCGCGTTTTCAAAGGCTTCCTTGGTGAGGATCTTCGACAGCTTCAAATCTTCGCGCACCATCTCTACCGCACGCATGCCGGACATATGCGCCAGCACATAGCGCCGTGCATCCACCGCCGGGATCGCCGCGTTGTGCGGCAGCGACGTGCCGAGTGCCTCGGCCATGCAGGCCATGGTCGACGCGGTGCCCATGGTGTTGCAGGTGCCCGCCGAACGCGACATGCCGCCCTCGGCCGCGAGGAAGTCATCCAGGCTGATGGTGCCGGCCTTGACCTGTTCGCTGAGCTGCCACACCACCGTGCCCGAGCCGATGTCCTGGCCCTTGTGTTTGCCGTTGAGCATCGGCCCGCCGGTGACCACGATGGCCGGCACGTCGCAACTGGCCGCGCCCATCAGCAGCGCCGGGGTGGTCTTGTCGCAGCCGGTCAGCAGCACCACGCCGTCGATGGGGTTGCCGCGAATCGCTTCCTCCACGTCCATGCTCGCCAGGTTGCGCGTGAGCATGGCGGTGGGGCGCAGGTTCGATTCGCCATTGGAGAACACCGGGAATTCCACGGGGAAGCCGCCGGCCTCGATCACGCCGCGCTTGACGTGCTCGGCGATCTGGCGGAAGTGGGCGTTACACGGGGTCAGCTCGGACCAGGTGTTGCAGATACCGATGATCGGTTTGCCGTGGAACTGATGGTCGGCGATGCCCTGGTTCTTCATCCAGCTGCGGTACATGAAGCCGTTCTTGTCGGCGGTACCAAACCACTGGGCGGAGCGCAGGCCAGGTTTTTTATCAGACATGATGGTTTCTCTTATTGTATGACTATATGTTCTCTATGAAGCTAAACATAAGCGCAAAATGTTAGGTTTGGAAGTGTTGTTTCGTAAATAGTACTACTATATAGTCAATCTCAACTGAGGTATTGCCCTGGCGGATTTTCGCGAGAGGCGTCCCCCGAGCTTCTATAAAAACAACAATCGGAGATCGACTCCCATGAGCCAGGAACTGCGGCTTATACGGCGCATCACGCTGAAACTGATTCCCTTCCTCGTCCTGCTGTACCTGATCGCCTACGTGGACCGCTCCGCCGTGGGGTTCGCCAAGCTGCACATGGGCGCCGACGTCGGCATCGGTGATGCGGCCTACGGCTTTGGCGCAGGCCTGTTCTTTATTGGCTACTTCCTGTTCGAGATCCCCAGCAACCTGATGCTCGATCGCTTCGGCGCACGGCGCTGGTTCGCACGGATCATGATCACCTGGGGCACCATCACCATCGGCATGGCGTTCGTGCAGGGGCCGCAGAGCTTCTATGTGATGCGCTTTCTGCTCGGCGCGGCGGAGGCGGGGTTCTTCCCCGGCGTTCTGTACTACATCACCCAGTGGTTCCCGGTGCGCCATCGCGGCAAGATCCTTGGGCTGTTCATCCTCTCGCAACCGATCGCAATGATGATCACCGGCCCGGTCTCCGGCGGCCTGTTGGGCATGGACGGCACCCTCGGGCTGCACGGCTGGCAATGGCTGTTCATCGTCATCGGCACCCCGGCGATCCTGCTCACCTGGCCGGTGCTGCGCTACCTGCCGGACGGCCCCAAGCAGGTCAACTGGATGAGCGAAGACGAAAAAGCCTGGCTCACCGGCGAACTGGCCAAGGACCTGCAAACATACGGCCAGACCCGCCACGGCAATCCGCTGCACGCCCTCAAGGACAAGCGCGTGTTGCTGCTGGCGCTGTTCTACTTGCCGGTGACCCTGAGCATCTACGGGTTGGGCCTGTGGCTGCCGACGCTGATCAAGCAGTTCGGCGGCACCGACCTGGTCACCGGCTTTGTGTCGGCGGTGCCGTATATCTTCGGGATCATCGGGCTGTTGATCATCCCGCGCAGTTCCGACCGTTTGAACGATCGCTACGGCCACCTGGCGGTGCTTTACGTACTGGGTGCCATCGGCCTGTTCTTCAGTGCCTGGCTGAGTGTGCCGGTGCTGCAAATGGCGGCGCTGTGCCTGGCGGCGTTCGCGATGTTTTCTTGCACTGCGGTGTTCTGGACCCTGCCCGGGCGGTTTTTTGCCGGGGCGAGCGCGGCAGCGGGGATTGCCTTGATCAATTCGGTGGGCAACCTCGGCGGCTATATCGGCCCGTTCGTGATCGGCGCGCTCAAGGAATACACCGGCAACCTGGCCTCGGGCTTGTACTTCCTGTCCGCAGTGATGGTGTTCGGCTTGCTACTGACCGGCGTGGTCTACCGTCTGCTGGAGCGCAAGCATGTGCTGCCGGCTGACCAATTCGCTGCGAGCGCCCGTGGCGCCACGCGTACTTAATCGATTATCAGGAGAAGCGGCATGCGTTTAGTTCAGTTCGAGTTGCGCAACGGTGAGCGTCGGGTCGGCGTGGTGGAGGGTAGCCAGGTGCGCGAAGTGCTCAGCGCGCACAGCGTGCGCGAGTTGGCGCTGGCCGCGATCGAAGCGGGCGTGGGCCTCGCTCAGCAGGTGCAGAGCCTCGGCCTGGGCGACAGTCACACCTACGCCGAGCTGCTCGCCGACCTGAAGATCCTGCCACCGCTGGACCACCCGGACCCGGCCCATATGCTGATCAGTGGCACCGGCCTGACCCACCTGGGCAGCGCGTCGGCGCGGGACAAGATGCACCAGCAGGGCGGTGACGACAGCGCGCTGACCGACACCATGCGCATCTTCAAATGGGGCGTGGAGGGCGGCAAACCGGCGGCGGGCCAGGCGGGCGTGCAACCGGAGTGGTTCTACAAGGGCGACGGCAGCATCGTCGTGCGCCCCGGCGCGGCGTTCCCGGTGCCGCCTTTTGCCGAAGACGCCGGCGAAGAGCCGGAGATCGGCGGGCTGTATGTGATCGGCCACGACCGCAAGCCCTATCGCGTGGGTTTTGCGGTGGGCAACGAATTCTCCGACCACGTGATGGAACGCAAGAACTACCTGTACCTGGCCCATTCCAAACTGCGCAGTTGCAGCTACGGCCCGGAGTTGCGCGTGGGCGAGTTACCGCAACATCTGGCCGGCACCAGCCGCATCCTGCGCAACGGCGAAGTGATCTGGCAGAACGAATTCCTCAGTGGCGAGGCCAATATGTGCCACAGCCTGGAAAACCTTGAGTACCACCACTTCAAATACAGCCAGTTCCTCAAACCTGGCGATGTCCACATTCATTTCTTCGGCACCGCGACCCTGTCATTCGCCGACGGTATACGTACCCAACCGGGCGATGTGTTCGAGATCAGCCAGGCCGAGTTCGGCGCGCCGCTGGTCAATCGTGTCGGCAGTGCTAACGCCGTCTTCGCACCCGGCGACGTCATCACCCTTTAAAGGAGAGCCACATGTCCCAGTTCCTTGGCCACAACTTCATCGGCGGCCAGCGCAGCGCCAACGGCAACCTCAAGCTGCAGAGCATCGATGCAGCGACCGGCGAAGCCTTGCCCCAGGCTTTCTACCAGGCGACCCCGCAGGAAGTCGACGCCGCTGCCAAGGCAGCGGCGGCGGCTTACCCGGCGTACCGCGCCTTGAGTGCAGCGCGCCGCGCGCAGTTCCTGGAGGCGATCGCCGATGAGCTGGACGCGCTGGACGATGATTTTGTCGAGCGGGTCTGCCGTGAAACCGCGCTGCCCGCTGCCCGTATCAAAGGCGAGCGCGGCCGCACCAGCGGGCAGATGCGTCTGTTCGCGACGGTGTTGCGCCGTGGTGATTTCTATGGCGCGCGCATCGACAAGGCACTGCCGGATCGCCAGCCGCTGCCGCGCCCAGACCTGCGCCAGTACCGCATCGGCCTGGGCCCCGTCGCCGTGTTTGGCGCGAGCAACTTCCCCCTGGCGTTTTCCACGGCGGGCGGGGATACCGCCGCCGCGCTGGCGGCCGGTTGCCCGGTGGTGTTCAAGGCCCACAGCGGGCATATGGCCACGGCCGAGTGCGTCGCCGATGCGATCATTCGTGCGGCCGAGGCCACCGAAATGCCGGCGGGCGTGTTCAACATGATCTTCGGTGGCGGCGTCGGTGAGGCGCTGGTCAAGCATCCGGCGATCCAGGCGGTCGGCTTTACCGGCTCGCTCAAGGGCGGGCGCGCCTTGTGCGACATGGCGGCGGCACGCCCGCAGCCGATCCCGGTGTTCGCCGAGATGTCGAGCATCAACCCGGTCATCGTGCTGCCCCAGGCCCTGCAGGCGCGCGCGCAAACCGTGGCCCGCGAGCTGACTGCCTCGGTGGTGCAAGGCTGCGGCCAGTTCTGTACCAACCCCGGCCTGGTGATCGGCCTCGCGTCGCCGGCTTTCAGCGCGTTCACCCAGCAGGTGGCGCAACTGATCGGCGATCAGCCGGCGCAGACCATGCTCAATGCCGGCACCTTGAGCAGCTATGACAAGGGTCTGCAAACACTGCTGGCGCATCCCGGCATCCAGCACCTGGCGGGTCAGGCGCAAGCCGGCAATCAGGCGCGGCCGCAGCTGTTCAAGGCCGATGTCAGCCTGCTGGTCGACGGCGATGAAGTGCTGCAAGAGGAAGTGTTCGGCCCCACCACGGTGTTCGTCGAAGTCGCCGACCAGGCCCAGCTCAGCGTTGCCTTGCACGGCCTACACGGCCAGCTCACGGCGACGATCATCGGCGAGCCGGCCGACCTGCAGCAGTTTGCCGAACTCACGCCGCTGCTGGAGCAGAAAGTCGGGCGCATCCTGCTCAACGGCTACCCCACCGGCGTGGAAGTGTGCGACGCAATGGTCCACGGCGGCCCGTACCCCGCGACGTCGGATGCGCGCGGCACCTCGGTCGGCAGCCTGGCCATCGACCGCTTCCTGCGCCCGGTGTGTTTCCAGAACTACCCGGACAACCTGCTGCCCGACGCGTTGAAAAACGCCAACCCATTGCGTATCCAGCGCCTGGTGGATGGCACGCCGTCACGCGACGCGCTGTAACGCGCACCTGAGAACAACAACAATCCAGGAGGCTTCATGTCGTTTCACGCCGTCACCGCGCACCGTGCGCAACTGGGGGAGGGCCCGTTCTGGGACGTGCCCACCCAGGCCCTGTATTGGGTCGACATCGCCGGCAAACAGGCGCTGCGCCTGATGGACGGGCAATTGCAGGCCTGGCGGTTGCCGGAGCATGTCTCCGCGTTTATCCCGTCTGAAAGCGGCGATGCGCTGGTGACCTTGAGCAGCGGCGTGTATCGACTGAACCTCGCGACCGAAGCCTTGCGCCTGTTCTGCGTGGCCGACCCGCACGCGGGCAACCGTGGCAATGAAGCGCGCTGCGACGCCCAGGGTCGCCTGTGGCTGGGCACCATGCAGAACAACCTCGGCGAACAGGGTGAAGACTTGCCCGTCACGCGACGTTCCGGCGGGCTGTTTCGCGTGGATGCCGATGCGCGGGTCACGCCGTTGCTGCACGGCCTGGGTATTCCCAACACCTTGCTGTGGAGCGCGGACGGCACCCAGGTGCATTTCGGCGACAGCCTCGACGGCACGCTGTATCGGCATGCAATCCAACCGAACGGCCAACTCGACCCTGCCCAAGTGTGGTTCGGCCCGCACGGGCGCGGCGCGCCGGACGGCTCGGCCATGGACAGCCAAGGCTATCTCTGGAACGCACGCTGGGACGGCAGTTGCCTGCTGCGCCTGACGCCGGAGGGTGAAGTGGATCGCATCATCGAACTGCCCGTCAGCCGCCCCACCAGTTGCGTGTTCGGCGGCCCCCACCTCACCACCCTGTACATCACCAGCGCCGCCAGCCCGCTTGATCACCCGCTGGATGGCGCGGTGCTTGCCATCGAGGTCGATGTGCCCGGTAAACCCTGTCACCGCTTTGCTGGCTGAACCCAAGACTTTAAAAACAACAACAAGGAGTCACCCGTATGAATCGTCGTCGTGGTTTGCGTTCCCTGTGCTGTGCCGCCGTCGCGGCCTCGGCCCTGAGCATGAGCGGCCTGTTGCTGGCCGCCGAAGAAGTGAAGATCGGCTTTTTGGTCAAACAAGCCGAAGAACCCTGGTTCCAGACCGAATGGGCCTTCGCCGAAAAAGCCGGCAAGGAACATGGTTTCACCGTGATCAAGATCGCCGTGCCCGACGGCGAGAAAACCCTCTCGGCCATCGACAGCCTGGCCGCCAACGGCGCCAAAGGTTTTGTGATCTGCCCGCCGGACGTGTCCCTCGGCCCGGCCATCGTCGCCAAGGCCAAAGCCAACGGCTTGAAAGTGATCGCGGTGGATGATCGTTTCGTCGACGCCAAGGGCAATTTCATGGAGGACGTGCCGTACCTGGGCATGGCCGCTTTTGAAGTCGGCCAGAAACAAGGCGCGGCGATGGCCGCCGAGGCGAAAAAACGCGGTTGGGACTGGAAAGACACCTACGCGGTGATCACCACTTTCAACGAACTCGACACCGGTAAAAAGCGCACCGACGGCTCGATCAAATCCCTCGAAGAAGCGGGCATTCCCAAGGACCACATCCTCACTGCCGCGCTCAAGACCCTCGACGTGCCCGGCAGCATGGACGCCACCAACTCGGCCCTGGTCAAGCTGCCCAGCGGCGCGAAAAACCTGATCATCGGCGGCATGAACGACAACACCGTGCTCGGCGGCGTGCGCGCCACCGAAAGCGCCGGGTTTGCCGCCGCGAATGTGATCGGCATCGGCATCAATGGCACCGACGCCATCGGCGAATTGAAGAAAGCCAACAGCGGCTTCTTCGGCTCGATGCTGCCAAGCCCGCACATCGAGGGCTACAACACCGCGCTGATGATGTACGAGTGGGTCACCAAAGGCACGCAGCCGCCGAAATACACGGCCATGGACGAAGTGACGCTGATCACTCGCGCCAACTTCCAGGAAGAACTGACCAAGATCGGGCTGTGGAAATGACCGGCGCGGCCTTGCGTTTCAATGGCATCGGCAAGGAGTTTCCCGGTGTGAAAGCCCTGGCGCAGATCAGCTTTGAAGCGCGGCCGCACTCGGTTCACGCGCTGATGGGCGAGAACGGCGCGGGCAAGTCGACGCTGCTGAAGATCCTTGGCGGCGCCTACATCCCGAGCAGCGGCAGTGTGCAGATCGGCGCGCAGACCATGGCCTTCAAATGCGCGGCCGACAGCATTGCCAGCGGCGTCGCGGTGATCCACCAAGAGTTGCATCTGGTGCCGGAAATGAGCGTCGCCGAAAACCTGTTCCTCGGGCATTTGCCGGCGCGCTTCGGCGTGGTCAACCGCCGGCGGCTGCGCGAGCAGGCGCTGGCCTGCCTCAAGGGCCTGGCCGATGAAATCGACCCGCAGGAGAAGCTCGGGCGGCTGTCCCTGGGCCAGCGTCAACTGGTGGAAATCGCCAAAGCGCTGTCCCGTGGCGCGCATGTGATCGCTTTCGACGAACCCACCAGCAGCCTGTCGGCCCGCGAGATCGACCGGCTGATGGCGATCATCACGCGCCTGCGCGACGAGGGCAAAGTGGTGCTGTACGTGTCCCACCGCATGGAAGAAGTGTTCCGTATCTGCGACGCGGTGACGGTGTTCAAGGACGGCCGCTACGTGCGCACCTTCGACGACATGAGCGCGCTGAGCCACGACCAACTGGTCACCTGCATGGTCGGCCGCGATATCCAGGACATCTACGACTACCGCCCGCGCGAGCACGGCGACGTGGCGCTCAAGGTCGACGGTTTGCTCGGCCCCGGCCTGCGCGAGCCGATCAGTTTTGACGTGCGCAAGGGCGAGATCCTCGGCCTGTTCGGCTTGGTCGGCGCTGGGCGCACCGAGCTGTTTCGCCTGCTCAGCGGCTTGCAGCGCGCCACGGCGGGGCAGTTGGAACTGTGCGGGCAAGCGCTGCAATTGCGTTCGCCCCGCGACGCCATCGCCGCCGGCGTACTGCTGTGCCCGGAGGACCGCAAGAAGGAAGGCATCATCCCGCTGTCCAGCGTGGCCGAGAACATCAACATCAGCGCGCGCGGCGCCCATTCCCGGTTTGGCTGGCTGCTGCGCGAGGGCTGGGAGCAGGGCAACGCCGGCCGGCAAATCAGCGCGATGAAGGTCAAGACCCCAAGCGCCGAGCAGAAAATCATGTACCTGTCCGGCGGCAATCAGCAGAAGGCCATTCTTGGCCGCTGGCTGTCGATGCCGATGAAGGTGCTGCTGCTGGACGAGCCGACGCGGGGCATCGACATCGGCGCCAAGTCGGAGATCTACCAGATCATCCATGACCTCGCGGCGAGCGGTATTGCGGTGATTGTGGTGTCCAGCGACCTGATGGAGGTGATGGGGATTTCTGACCGCATTCTGGTGCTGTGCGAAGGCACTTTGCGCGGCGAACAACGGCGCGAACACGCCACTGAATCCAACTTGCTGCAACTGGCCTTGCCGCGTGGCCTGGCGAACTGAGAGACGACTATGACGACCCAACACAACGCGTTGCCGACGGCACGCAAACCCTTGGATATGCGCGCGCTGCTCGACAACTGGGCGATGTTGCTCGCGGCGCTGGGGATTTTTCTGCTGTGTGCCTTGCTGATCGACAACTTCCTCTCGCCGCTGAACATGCGCGGGCTGGGCCTGGCGATTTCCACGGTGGGCATTGCGGCCTGCACCATGCTGTTCTGCCTGGCGTCGGGGCACTTCGACTTGTCGGTGGGCTCGGTGATCGCCTGCGCCGGCGTGGTCGCGGCGATAGTGATGCGCGACACCGACAGCGTCATGCTCGGCATCGGCGCGGCGCTGCTGATGGGCCTGATCGTCGGGCTGATCAACGGCATTGTCATCGCCAAGCTGCGGGTCAATGCGCTGATCACCACGTTGGCGACCATGCAAATCGTGCGCGGCCTGGCCTATATCTTTGCCGACGGCAAGGCGGTGGGCGTGTCCCAGGATCAGTTCTTTGTGTTCGGCAATGGCCAGCTATTTGGCGTGCCGGTGCCGATCCTGATCACCCTCGTCTGCTTCCTGTTCTTCGGCTGGCTGCTCAACTACACGACTTACGGGCGCAACACCATGGCCATCGGCGGCAACCCGGAAGCCGCGTTGTTGGCCGGGGTCAACGTGGACCGCACGAAAATCCTGATCTTTGCCGTGCATGGCCTGATCGGCGCGTTGGCCGGGGTGATCCTCGCGTCACGCATGACCTCGGGCCAGCCGATGATCGGCCAGGGCTTTGAGCTGACGGTGATTTCCGCCTGCGTACTCGGCGGGGTGTCGTTGAGTGGCGGTATCGGCATGATCCGCCATGTGATCGCCGGGGTGCTGATTCTGGCGATCATCGAGAATGCGATGAACCTGAAGAACATCGACACCTTCTATCAGTACGTGATCCGCGGCTCGATCCTGCTGCTGGCGGTGGTGATCGACCGCATGAAGCAACGCTGAGCAGCTTCCTCTGCATTAGCGGAAAAACTCGCCAGGGGTGGCGTCGAATTGTTGGCGAAACGCGTTGATAAACGCCGACGTGGATTCATACCCACACGCCAACGCCACATCCGTCACCCGCTCGCCTTGCTCCAGGGCGGGCAGGGCGCTGAGCAGGCGCAAGCGCTGGCGCCAGGCGCGGAAGGTCAGCCCGGTGTCACGCAAAAACAGGCGGCTGAGGGTTTTCTCACTGACCGCCAGCTTGCGGCTCCAATCCCCCAGGGTGGTGGGTTGCTCCGGGTGCAGGTTCAAGCTGCGATAGATCTGCCGCAAGCGCGGGTCCAGGGGTAACGGCAGCATCAAATCGACCTGGGGCGCCGCCGCCAGTTGGTCCAGTATCACCTGGGCGAGCCTGCCGTCCGGTCCCGCTTCGGCATATTCCACCGGCAGTTCACTGAAGCGGCGGATCAACTCGCGCAACAAACTGCTCACCGCCAACACCTGGCAACGTTCGTCCGCCCACACGGTGACGCTGCAATCCAGGTACAGGCTGCGCATCTCTGTGTGCGGCGAGCTGTAGACCCGATGCGGCATGCCCGCCGGAATCCACACCGCGCGCTGCGGCGGCGCGACGAAGCGGCCGACGCTGGTCTGGATCTCCAGCACCCCGGAAATCGCGTAGGACAACTGCACCCACGGGTGGCTGTGCCGGCGGGTCAGGGCGCGGTTGGGCAAGGATTCGGTGCGCCCGTACACCGGGCGTGGCAGGCTGGAAAGCCCGGGCACGCTGCGGCGGACGGTCTTGTCATGTCCTTTAGGCGGCATTTACTGGCTCATTGGCGTTAGTCGGTAATAAAGCGTTACGTTAGAGTCGTGATGACGCTCTTGGCAACCCCGGAAGATCCTGCTTATGACTCGCCCGCGCTTTCTGCCCGACAATTTCACCCTGACCCTGATCGCCACGGTGGTCCTCGCGTCCTTGCTGCCCGCCAGCGGCCAGACCGCCGTGGCCTTCGGCTGGGTGACCAACCTGGCCATCGCGCTGCTGTTTTTCCTGCACGGCGCCAAGCTGTCGCGCCAGGCCATCGTTGCCGGGGCCGGTCACTGGCGCTTGCACCTGCTGGTGTTCAGCCTAACCTTTGTGCTGTTCCCGCTGTTGGGCCTGGCGCTCAAGCCACTGTTGTCGCCGCTGATCGGCAACGACCTGTACATGGGCATGCTCTATCTGTGCGCGTTACCGGCCACGGTGCAGTCGGCGATTGCCTTTACGTCGCTGGCGCGCGGCAATATCCCGGCGGCGATTTGCAGCGCGGCGGCGTCGAGCCTGTTCGGGATCTTCCTCACGCCGTTGCTGGTGACGCTGCTGCTGAATGTCCACGGCGAGAGCGGTTCGACCGTCGACGCCATGCTGAAAATCAGCGTGCAACTGCTGCTGCCGTTCGTCGCCGGGCAGATCGCCCGCCGTTGGATCGGCGAGTGGGTCGGTCGCAACAAGGCCTGGCTGAAGTTCGTCGACCAGGGCTCGATCCTGCTGGTGGTCTACGGCGCGTTCAGCGAAGCGGTCATCCAAGGCATCTGGCAGCAGATTCCGCTGTGGGAACTGGGCGGCCTGGTGGTGGCCTGCTGCGTGTTGCTCGCCCTGGTGTTGGTGGCGTCCACGCTGCTGGGCAAGGCCTTCGGCTTTAATCAGGAGGACCGCATCACCATCTTGTTCTGCGGTTCGAAGAAAAGCCTGGCCACCGGAGTGCCGATGGCCCAGGTGCTGTTTGCCGGGGCGACCATGGGCGTGTTGATCCTGCCGTTGATGCTGTTTCACCAGATCCAGTTGATGGTGTGTGCGGCGTTGGCACAGCGTTATGCCCAGCGCCCGGAAAGCATTCCGGAACTGATGGGGCAGGTCGACCCGTGAGGGGGCTACGCTGATCCTGCCGAGGGCGATTTACCCCGGATGAGCGTCAACAGCCGACCGGGAAACCTATAGAATGTTCGGCGGCGGCGCTTGTCCTGGGTGGCCGTTCGATCATCGTCAGAGTGCCTCGCCCTTCAATGAGCCTTTCAACCGCAACGCCCCGTGCCAACTGGCAACCGGTCATCGCCCTCGCGCTGGCCGCCTTTGTGTTCAATACCACTGAATTTGTGCCCGTTGGCCTGCTCAGCGCCATCGGCGCCAGCTTTGATATGCCGATCGCCAGCGTCGGCCTGATGCTCACGATCTATGCCTGGATCGTGTCGCTGACCTCGCTACCGGTGATGCTGCTGACGCGCAACATCGAACGGCGCAAGCTGCTGATCGTGTTGTTCGGCCTGTTCATCGCCAGTCACATCCTCTCCAGCGTCGCCACCAGCTTTGGCCTGCTGATGGTCAGCCGGATCGGCATCGCCTTATCCCACGCGTTGTTCTGGTCGATCACCGCGTCCCTCGCGGTACGCCTGGCGCCGGCCGGCAAACAAGTACAAGCCCTCGGCCTGCTGGCCACCGGCACGTCGCTGGCGATGGTGTTGGGCATTCCCCTTGGCCGCCTGCTCGGCGAAGCGATGGGCTGGCGCACCACGTTCCTGGTGATTGCGGCATTCGCTGCGGCCCTGGTGTTCTGGCTAGCGCGGACCTTACCGCTGTTGCCGAGCCAGAACTCCGGCTCCCTGCGCAGCTTGCCGCTGCTGTTCAAGCGCCCGGCACTGGTGGCGCTCTACGTGCTCACCGCCCTGGTGATCACCGCGCAATTCACCGCCTACAGCTACATCGAACCCTTTGTCGAACGTGTCGCCGGCCTGAGCGGTAATGTCGTGACCCTGTTCCTGCTGGTGTTCGGCGGTGCGGGCATCATCGGCTCGCTGTTGTTCAGCCTGGTACACCGGTTCAGCCCGCATCTGTTCGTGGTGGGCGCGGTGTTCCTGCTGGCCGCGTGCCTGGCACTGATGCTGCCGTTGAGCGGGGCCGAATCCTACCTCGTCGGCCTGAGCGTGTTTTGGGGCATGGCGATCATGGGCTTCGGCCTGGCCATGCAGTCCAAAGTCCTGGTGCTCGCGCCGGACGCCACCGACGTGGCCATGGCGATGTTCTCCGGTATCTACAACGTCGGTATCGGCGGCGGCGCGCTGATGGGCAGTTGGGTCGGCAGCCACTTCGGCTTCGCCTGGATCGGCGCGGCGGGCGGCGTGTTGGCGGCGCTGGCGTTGATCGGCTATTGCCTGGCGATCCGGCGGTTTGGGCAGGGTGTCGCGCGCGACTAAAACCAGACAAATCTTACAAGGCGCCTTGGCGCCTGTTGCTACCGTCACCCAGGACCTCCCACATCCTGTGGTGACGGCGATTGCCACGCCCTTCGAGCAGGGCCGTGGCGTTTGAAAAGCAATGGAGTTGATTGTGCAAAAGCGTTTGACCGCAGAGTTTGCAGGTACCTTCTGGTTGACGTTCGGCGGGTGTGGCAGTGCCATTCTGGCGGCGGCATTCCCGGAACTGGGGATCGGTTTTCTGGGAGTGTCCCTGGCGTTCGGGCTCACCGTACTGACCATGGCCTACGCGGTCGGCGGCGTCTCGGGCGGGCATTTCAACCCGGCGGTGACCATTGGCCTATGGGCCGGGCGCCGCATTCCCAGCGTCGATGTGCTGCCCTACATAGCCGCTCAGGTCGCGGGTGCGATTGTCGCCGCCGCCGCCCTGTTTGTGATTGCCAGCGGGCAGCCAGGCTTTGAAGTGGGTGGTTTTGCCGCCAACGGCTATGGCCCGCTGAGCCCCGGCCAGTTCGACATGAAGGCGGCGTTGCTGGCCGAACTGATCGCTACGTTCTTCTTTGTGCTGATCATCATGCGCGTGACTGCGCCGGGCGCGGTTGCCGGTTTTGCGCCGATTGCCATCGGCCTGGCGCTGACCTTGATTCACCTGATCCTGATCCCCGTCACCAACACTTCGGTCAACCCCGCGCGCAGCACCGGGCCGGCGTTGTTCGCTGGCGTCGAGTACCTGGCGCAACTCTGGGCGTTCTGGCTGGCGCCAATTGCCGGTGGGGTGTTGGGTGCGTTGGCGGCGCGTGGGTTGGAGGAGCGCAGCCCGGCTTGAATCGAGAAAGGGGGGAATCAAGCGTATTCCCCCTGCTAACGGGGCCCGGCACGTAGCGAGAGACGACGCTGGCGCCCACTTGAAGACGCTGGCATCCGCCGGTTCACGCCTGTTCCTCGCCGCGCAACTGCACGCTCATCGCATCGCAACTCTGCGCCCAGTCGCTCAGCCACTGCGGCATGGGCGGCGAGGCTTCGTCCAACCCCAGCTCACGCACAAAATCCGCCGGGGGCAGGGTGCCCTTGGCTGAGCGGAACAGCCCGCGCATCACCACCACGCCGACCACCCGACCCTTGCTGACGAAACGGTGCTCCATCAGGCTCCACTTGTGGTCCCAGCCGAGCATGCGGGTGTGTACCTCGAACACCTCGAATAACTTGAGCTCGCGGCGAAACTTGCCCCAGGTATCGCCCACGATCGGCAGCGCCTTGTTGCGCAGAGCCACGCGAAACGCGCCGGTGCGCAAGACAAAATCCATCCGCGCAACGTCCGCCAGGGAAAAGTAGCGGCCATTGGTGACATGCCGGTTGAGATCCAGGTCCAGCGGCCACACCCGCATGCGCACCACGGTGGTAGCGAGGCCATCGGCAGGTTTGCGCCAGGGGCGACGGCAGAGCATGTACAGCAATCGAAACCAGAGATTCATAGAGACGCCAAACAGTTAATCAGTGGCAGCACTGTAAGGGCGCGAAATCGGCTAAGGTAGGTGCGCAAATGACTTATTACATGCCAAAAGCGCAAAAAAGGTCCATGAATGCACATTACCTTGCTCCTGGCCGATCACTGTTCTACCGCCAGCGCCACCCTGGCCCTGGAAATGCTCAGCGCCGCCAACCTGTTTGCCGACAGCCCGCCCTTCGAGGTTGTGGTCGCGTCCCTGGACGGCCAGGCCGTGAACGCCTGGGGCGGGCAGCGTCTGCAAGTGGACTGTTCGACTGCACAGATCGCGCAGACCGACCTGGTGTTGATCCCCGGCTTTCTCTTCACCTTAAAAGAGGCTTTGCCGACGTTTGCCGCCTTTGGCCCCTGGCTGCGCGAACAGCATGGGCGCGGCGCTGTGCTGGCTTCGATGTGTACTGCCGCCTTTGTGTTGGCTGAAGCCGGTGTACTGCAAGGTTTGCATGCCACCACTCACTGGGCCTTTGCCGAGCTTTTCCGGCGACGCTACGCGGACGTGATCCTCGATGACGCACAGATGCTCTGCGAAGAAAATCGCGTGATTACCGGTGGTGGTGCCAGTGCGGCGATGGACTTGATGCTCCACCTGATCCGCCGCTTCGGCTCGCCGGAACTGGCTCACACCTGTGGCAAATATCTACTGATCGACACGGTGCGCACGGTGCAGTCGGTGTACGCCATGTGGTCGTTGCCCAAGGGCCATGGCGACGCAGAGATACTGCGCGTGCAGCATTGGCTGGAGCAGCACTGCGCCCAGGCGCTGGTGATTGACGACGTGGCCCGGCGCTTTGGTTTTGGTGTGCGCAATTTCAAGCGGCGCTTCAAGGACGCCACCGGCTATACGCCGATCGCCTATGTGCAGACCCTGCGCCTGGAGCGCGCCAAGCAGATGCTGGAGTCGACGCGCATGACGCTCGAAAGCATCACCTACGCGGTGGGCTATGAAGACAGCAACTCGTTTCGGCGCCTGTTTCAGCAGCGGGTGGGGATGCTGCCGGCGGCGTATCGCAAGCGATTTCAAGCCAACAACCGATGAGCAGACGAAAAAAAACCGGCTGATCAGGCCGGTTTGGGGTGCTGCGCAAACAGCGCGGGGTCAGGCGTTGTTGCTGTGCAGGCGATCAGCGCCGCCTTCGGCCAGACCGCGTTCTTGCAGGCGATCAGCGCCGCCTTCGGCCAGACCGCGTTCTTGCAGGCGATCAGCGCCGCCTTCGGCCAGACCGCGTTCTTGCAGGCGATCAGCACCGCCTTCGGCCAGACCGCGTTCTTGCAGGCGATCAGCACCGCCTTCGGCCAGACCGCGTTCTTGCAGGCGATCAGCACCGCCTTCGGCGACACGACGTTCCAACAGCCGTTCAGCACCACCTTCAGCGACACGGTTGCCTTGCAAGCGATCCGCACCGCCTTCGGCGACGCGATTTTCGTTGAGGCGATCAGCGCCCCCTTCAGCGACGACAGGGTGGGCAAAAGCGTTTGCTGCAAGTACCGAGAAAGCGAGGCTAAGCAAGAGTTGGCGTTTCATGAGAGTGTGCTCCGAGTGTTTGATTAGGGTGTTGCCTGGTGTGGGTTTGATGTTACGCGTTGCCATTTTTAAGAGAACTTCATTGGGTTGATGGTGACTATCGACGCCAGCGATAGCCCGTGTGGGCGGGCTATCGTGGAGCGGTCACGGCATCTGCGGCAGTTCCAGGGGGCGCAGGTCAAACACCAGTACTTCGGCATCCTCACCGTGGCTCAGGTGGATCTGGCGCTCATCGCGCACGCGGGCACCGTCGCCTTCCTGCAGGCGCTGGCCGTTGATCTCGACGCTGCCACGGGCCACATGGATGTACGCGTGGCGGTCCGGCGCCACGTCCAGGCGTGCGCTTTCGTCGGCGTTGAACAGCCCGGCGTACACCCGTGCATCCTGACGCACGTGCAGGGAGCCGTCGGCGCCATCCGGCGCGATGATCAACTGCAAGCGGCCACGTTTCTGCGCTTCGCTGAAGTGCTCTTGCTGATAGCGCGGTTCTGCGCCGGCCACATTCGGCACGATCCAGATTTGCAGGAAGTGCACGCCACGGCTCTGGCTATGGTTGAACTCGCTGTGGGCTACGCCGCTGCCGGCGCTCATCAGTTGCACATCGCCGGGGCGGATCACCGAACCGGTGCCCAGGGTGTCCTTGTGTTCCAGGGCGCCTTCGAGCACATAGGAGAAAATCTCCATGTCGCGGTGCGGGTGCTGGCCGAAGCCACGGCCTGCCGCGACGCGGTCATCGTTGATCACCAGCAGGTCGGAAAAACCCTGTTCGGCGGGGTTCCAGTAGTTGGCGAATGAGAAGGTGTGGAACGACTTCAACCAACCGTGATTGGCGGCGCCGCGATCGGAGGCTTTGCGAAGGGTCAGCATGGTGGTGTCCTCAAGTCAGAGCGGGCTGCGAAATGCAGGGCGCTTGCGTTGAGAAGAAGGTTACTGGTTACTGAAATATTCATTAAGAAGCTGATATCTGAATAACTGTCGCGCTGAAGTTGACAGTCTCAGGCGTGGCATAATTGCCGCTGCCTTCCTTCCTGATGGACGTCTCTCTCTATGAACACCGTGGCCATGGCGCTGTTTCCAGACTTCCTCCTGCTCGACATGGCCGGGCCGCTTGAAGTGTTTTCGATTGCCAACCGCTACCTGCCAGCGGCGCAGCACTATCAGATCCTGACCATCGGCACCGAGCCCGGCCCGCTGCGTGCGTCCAATGGCGTGGTCGTCCAGCCCGACCTGCTGCTGGCCCAGGCGCACGAGGCCTATGACCTGCTGCTGGTGCCGGGTGGCCCCGGTGCCTATAACGAATGCCACCCCGACCTGTTGCCCTGGCTCATGGCCGCCGCCCCGCGCGCGCGGCGCTTCGGCTCGATCTGCACCGGCGCCTTTGTGCTCGGGCATGCCGGGTTGCTC
Organism: Pseudomonas sp. D3; assembly: GCF_029320995.1. Taxonomy (NCBI): domain Bacteria; kingdom Pseudomonadati; phylum Pseudomonadota; class Gammaproteobacteria; order Pseudomonadales; family Pseudomonadaceae; genus Pseudomonas; species Pseudomonas sp. D3. The sequence continues at coordinate 4,096,842 of NZ_CP119772.1, read as the reverse complement.
GACGGCCACCGCGTGACCACCCACTGGCATTACACCGAGCGGCTGATCAAGGCTTTCCCCCAGGCCATCGTCGAAACCGACCGCATCTACCTGCAGGACGGCCGCCTGATCACTTCGGGTGGGGTGACGGCGGGCATCGACCTGGCGCTGTCGGTCGTCGCCCAGGACCACGGCAAGCAGGTGGCGGTGGACGTGGCCAAAGTGCTGCTGGTGGTGATGAAACGCCAGGGCGGGCAGGCCCAGTTCAGCCCGATGACCGCCGCCGTGGCGCCCCAGGAAACCGCGATCACGCGGGTGCAGAACCAGGTGCTGGCGCATCTGGACCAGCCGTTCACCATCGAATCCATGGCGGCGCTGGCGGGCATGAGTGCGCGGCACTTTGCGCGGCTGTTCGCCAAAGAAGTGCAGATGACGCCCATGGCGTTCCTGCAGGGCGCGCGCATCGACCGCGCCCGGCACCTGCTGGAAACCACCGACCTGCCGCTCAAGACCGTGGCCTTTCACGCAGGCTTCGGCAGCGTGCGACATATGCGCTTTCTGTTCAGTGAAAAACTCGGCCTTAACCCCACCCAATACCGACAGCAGTTCAGTTAACGACAGGATGTCCGTCTCGCGCACCCGATTGTCCGTATCGCTCCCCGTGCCAGCATTGCCCTGTCACGGCGAGCTGGCAAGATAACGGCAGGCCCATGGAAGAAGGATGCGCAGGCGCCCAAGCTCGGGTGTTTCAGCGCTTTTACGCAGATGAACAACGACCATGCGATGCGCTTTGGCCCCTACACCTTTCACCGCCAGCAGCGCCTGGTCAGCAAGGCGGGCATGCCTGTGCCGTTGGGCGGGCGCGCTCTGGATATCCTGGCGGTGCTGCTCGAAGCGCCCGGGCAATTTGTCCGCAAGGACACCCTGATCGCCCGCGTCTGGCCGTGCAGCGTGGTGGAAGAGAACAACCTGCGGGTGCATATCGCCGCTCTGCGCCGTGCATTGGACGGCCGTCGCTACATTCTCAATGACCCCCAGCGCGGCTATTGCTGCGTCGCACCGCTGCAGGATGCCGCCCGCCACGTGGCACCGCGGCACAACCTGGCGACCCGGCTCAGCCCGTTGATCGGCCGCGACGAACTCTTGGGTGCGCTGGTCCGGCGCCTGTGCGGGCAACGCCTGATGACCTTGACCGGAGGCGCCGGCGTCGGCAAGAGCAGCCTGGCCCTGGCGTTGGCCGAGCGCGTGTTGCCGCGTTATCGCGACGGCGTGTGGTGGCTGGATCTGGCCAGCGTCGACGCGCCCACGGCAATCCTGCGCCACGTGGCCCAGACCCTTGGGCTCGAGGCGTGTGACAGTGCCTCGGCGTTATCCCGTCAATTGGCCTCGCGCCAGTTACTGTTGGTGCTCGATGGTGCCGACGTATTGCTCGGTGCCTGCCGTCATCTGGCGCGCGCGCTGCAGGCCAGCGCGCCCGGAGTGACGCTGTTGTTGAGCAGCCGCGAAGCCTTGCGGGTGCCCGGTGAATGGGTGCAGCGCGTGCCTCGATTGGCGCTGCCGATGCCGTCCGCCTGGGGCAGTGTCGAGCAGGCGATGGCCTACTCGGCGGTGCAGGTGTTCGTTGCGCGTGTACGCGCCAGTCAGCAAGGGTTTGCCCTGCGCTCCCAGGACTTGCCGGCGCTGCGCGATATCTGCCGCCGGCTCGACGGTATCCCTTTGGCCCTCGAACTGGCAGCCGCCCAGGTCGACGCCCTCGGCGTGCAGGGCTTGCAGGTGCAATTGCGCAGTGGCCTGCAAGTGCTGGCGCGCGGTCGGCGCACGGCGGTGGAACGGCACCGATCCCTGGCGGCGGCCCTGGATTGGTCATACGAGCGCCTGAGCCTGCCGGAGCGCTGGATGTTCCTGCAACTGGGGCTGTTCAAGATGGCGGTGAGCTTGCCTGCGCTGACTCAGTTGATCGCCGGCACCGAGCTGGCCCACGCCGACTTGTCTTACCTGCTGCGGCGACTGGTCGACACCTCGCTGCTGAGCGTGGAACCCGGTCTCGGTCCCGAGCGTTATCGCCTGCTCAACAGCGTGCGCAGCTACGCCCTGGCGCAACTGCGCGACCCGCTGCAGGTGGCGCAGTTGCAGCAAGGGTATGGGCATTATCTGGGCGCGTTTTCAGGCCGGCCGTTTGTCTTGCAACTCGTCGAGCAGGCGGCGCACGCCGATTAGGTCCTGGGTGGCGAACCCTTCGGTGAATCGAGTGTAGACCGCGTTCAGCAGCTCGTGGGCCGCTTGCCGGCGGTCTTGGCGCTGCCACAGCCGCGCCAGTGCGGTCGCACTGCGTAACTCCCAGGCCAGGGCACCTTGCTGGTGCGCCAGACCCAACGCGTCGAGCAGCAGTGCTTCTGCCGCCTGGGGATCGTCGATGTGCTCGGCGCGCACCCGCAGAATCTCCGCAGTACACCAGCCGGCCGCGCCGTTTCTGGCGCGTTCGAACATCGCCGCGTCCACCGCAGTCGCGTTGAAGGTCACCAGGGTGTCTGCGACCAGGCCGAGCCCCTGCAGGTCTTCGTCTGGCGCCGTACCGGCGTAGTGTCGGGCCCAGGTGTGAAACAGCTGCACCGCGTGTTTTTGCGCTTGTTGCATCAACAGGTCCAGCAGTGAGCGCGCCGAGGTCGCGTCGCCGTTGTAGCGGGCAATGACCACCCCGGCCAGGGCCAGGGTGTAGCAGATCGAGGTGCCGTGGTTGATCTGCAGCGCCAGTTCCAGGGCCTGGTTCGCGGTGCGCCAGGCGCGCTCCGGGAAGCCCCGCAGCCACAGGATGCGGGCGAGGATCGTCAGTGAGGCCACGCTCTGGTCGTACTGCACGCCGAAGCCATGGGTGAACCGGTTCAGATGGCCGCTGTGGGCCATGCGCTGGATCACCTGTTCGGCATTGTGCTGGGCCATTGCCTGGTCACCTGCAAAGTGCTGGGCCAGTACCCGCAGGCGTTGGGCGCTGAGGTCGAGCAAGGGGGCGGCCTGGGGGCCGAGTTGATCGAAGTGCAGGCTTTGCGCAAGCGCCTGGCGATAGTTGCCGCAACACAGGTTGACCGCCATGTGGCCCGACACCGCACGCAACTGGCCGCTCAGGTCATTGTTCGCTTCGGCCAGGCGCCGCGCGCAGGCGAAGGCGTCAATGGTCTGCGGCGTACCGCCCTGGGTGTGATACGAAAAACTGCCCAGCGCCAGTTGCAACGCCATGTGCAGGTGCGGGTTCGGCGCCGGCGATTGCGCCAGCCGCGCGAGCGCCTTACCCACGTACAGCCCGTGCTCCCTCAACAGTGACAGCTCCTGCCACAACGGCATCGCGCTGACCGTCAGGCGAATCCCCAACAGGTGCGCACCCTGGTCGCCCAGGCCCCAATCCAGCGCGGTGCGGATGTCTTCGCGCAGGGGCGCATAGCGGTCGATCCAGGGCTGGGTCGCGGTCCGTTCCCAATCTTCCCGTGCCTGTTCCATCAAGGCCAGGCAGCGTGCGGCGTGGCGTTCGCGGGTGGTGTCGAGTTCAGCGGCCACGCTGAGCTTTTCCAGGGCGTAGGTCCGGGTGATGTCGAGCAGGCGGTAGACCATCTCTTCATCTGCGGGCTCGACATTGAGCAAGGACTTGGCCACCAGTTGGGTGATCGAACCCAGCACCTCGGCCGGTGCGATCTGCTCCCCGGCGATCACCGCCGCCGCGCTGGCCAGGCTGAAGCCGCCGCGAAACACCGCCAGGCGGCGCAGGCAGATCTGTTCGCAGGGCGAGAGCAGGTCGAAACTCCAGTCCAACGTGGCGCGCAAGGTCTGCTGGCGGGGCAGGGCGCTGCGGCGGCCACGGGTCAGCAGGCGAAAGTTGTCTTCCATCTGCACCAGCAGGCCTGGCAGGCCGAAGCGTTCGATCTGCGCCGCCACCAGCTCGATGGCCAGCGGGAGACCGTCGAGGCGCTGGCAGATATCAATCGCCAGCGGCAGTTCGGCTTCGCTGAGCGCGAAGCTGTCCTGATGGGACATGGCCCGTTCGATCAACAGTTGCAGGGCCGGATAGCCCAGGGCCTGGGCACGGTTGCCGGTGGCGGGCGGGCAGGCCAGCGGCTCCAGGCGCTGCACGTATTCACCCTCGGCACGCAGTGCTTCACGGCTGGTGGTGAGGATGTGCAGGTCGGGCGCATGGCGCAGCAGGGTTTCGCTGATCAGCGCGATGTCGTCGAGCAGGTGTTCGCAGTTGTCGATCACCATCAGCAACTGGCGCGCCTGCAGGCTGCGCGCCAGGGTGAGCAGCGGCGCGTGTTCGGCGGGTGTGAGGTCGAGCAGGGCGGCGAGGTTGGGCAGGATCATCGACGGCGCGCTGAGGGGCGCCAGGTCCAGCAGGCGAATACCGTCGCGGTAATGCCCGATCAACAATTCGGCGACGCGCAGCGCCACCGTGGTCTTGCCGATGCCCCCCGCGCCGGTCAGGGTGATAAAACGTTGTTGCGGCAATTGCTGCACCAGCTCATCGATCAGCGCCTGGCGGCCGATCATCCGCGTGCGGCGCAGCGGCAGGTTATGGGCCTGGCTTTGGGGAATGCCGTCGGCTGGAATCGTCATCGGTTCGATGCTCAGTGGCGCCACAAAACTGTAACCGCGCTGGGCCACGGTGACGATATAGCGCTGCCCGGCCTGGCCATCGCCGAGGGCCTTGCGCAACGCCGCCATATGCACCCGCAGGTTGCCGTCTTCGACCACGCTTGTGGGCCAGACCCGCGCGATCAGTTCCTGCTTGCTCACCACATTGCCGGCCTGTTCCAGCAGGATCAGCAGGATCTCCACCGCCCGCCGTCCCAGGCGCAGCGGCCGGCCCGCCTCCAGCACCAGGCGTTGACGCGGGTGGATCCGGTACGGGCCGAAGTGCACGGCCTGTTCGCTGAGGTCGCTCATGCCTGCGCATGCTCTGAGACAAGGGGCCGCCCAGCATATTCCACGCGTGCAGCGAGCACTAGGCCGCAATGACCTGCTTGTGGCGCAGTTGGTGATTGCGCCAGGTCATCGGGTTGACGCCTTCGCTGCGGGTGAACATATGGCAGAAGTGCGCCTGGTCGCAGAAGCCACATTCCAGGCTGATTTGCGTCAGGCTCAAGGAGGAACCGGTGATCAGCTCCTTGGCGCGCTGGATACGCTGTTGGCGAATCCATTCCTGCGGCGACAGCCCGGTGGTGCATTTGAAGGCGCGGGAAAAATGGCTGCGCGACAGTGCGCAGGCCTGGGCCAGGTCGGCAATCGTCAGGCTTTCGCCGAGGTTGGCGAGGATCAGTTGCTTGGCGATACGCTCGCGCCGGGAGCAGAGGCCGCCGGTCGCGCAAATGCTTGGAGCACAATGCTCAAGTCGGGCCATGACGAATATCCGTGGTCGATGGGAGCGTTCCCGGTGAATGGATGCAGTGTAGACGGCCTCATTCTTGGTACAGGGCCGTCCGGCTGACGAGTTAATCGTTGTTAATTTCGCCCGGTGCGGGTGAAAAAAAGACAGCACAGGTGTGCAATCGCGCTCGCCTGCCGCGTGCTTAGCTAGTGCTCTGCTAACTGTTTGGATACCGCCATGAACCGCAACGACCTGCGCCGTGTCGACATGAACCTGCTGGTGATTTTCGAAGCGCTGATGTTCGAGAAGAACCTGACCCGGGTCGCTGAAAAACTCTTCATAGGGCAACCGGCGGTGAGTGCGGCCCTGGGCCGTTTACGTGATTTGTTCGACGACCCGTTGCTGCTGCGCAACGGGCGCGGCATGGAGCCCACGCCACGCGCGATGGCGATACTCAATGAGCTGCAACCGGCCATGGACACCATCTCAAGCGCCGTCAGCCGCGCGAAGGATTTCGACCCTTCCACCAGCTGTGCGGTGTTCCGCATCGGCCTGTCCGATGACGCCGAGTTCGGCCTGTTCCCGCCGTTGCTCAGCCAACTGCGTGACGAGGCACCGGGGATTATCGTGGTGGTGCGCCGCGCCAATTACTTGTTGATGTCGTCGCTGTTGGCCAGTGGCGAGATCACTGTTGGCGTCAGCTACACCACGGATCTGCCGGCCAATGCCAAGCGCAAGAAACTGCGCGACATACCGTGCAAGGTACTGCGCGGCGATGGCGGCATAGCACCGCTGACCCTGGACGAATACTGCGCGCGGCCCCATGCCATGGTGTCGTTCTCGGGGGACTTGAGCGGCAATATCGACCTCGACCTGGCGCGTATCGGCCGGGCGCGCCGGGTGGTGCTGGCGGTGCCGCAATTCAGCGGATTGCGTGCGTTACTGGCGGGCACGCAGATCATCGCGACGGTGCCGGACTACGCGGCGTGTGCCTTGACCGAAGGCACCACGTTACGCGCACAAGACCCGCCGTTTGCCATCGACGCGGCGGAGTTGTCGATGGTGTGGAGCGGGGTGCATGACAACGACCCGGCGGAGCGTTGGTTGAGGAGCCGGATCAGCGCGCACATGTCCACTTTCCCTGTGTAGGCGCCCCCTGAAAGGTCGCCCCGCCAAACAGCACAAACATCCAATTCCGAATTGCGCGTCGCCGCCAAACTCCCCCCATCGCTCAGCTCTCAAGGGGGGAAGAACACACCATGAACCCAACACCCGAAACCAGCCCCGACGAAGTCGTCACCCTGATCGTCAAACACCGGATCAAATCCGGCAGCGAGGCTGACTACGAAGCCTGGCTACGGCGCATCGTGCGCATCGCCGGCGAGCGTCCCGGCCATCTCGGTGTCGACGTCGTGCGCGGTAAACAGGATGGCCTTGCGCTGTTCACCTGCGTGTTGCGCTACCGCTCCACCGACGACCTGCAACGCTGGCTCGACTCCCCCCAGCGGCACACCCTGATCGAAGAAGCCGCGCCGATGTTGGCCGACGGCGACCAAACCGAAATCGGTGCGGTCAACGAGTTCTGGTTCACGCCGCAAACCGACAGCGTCGCCAAACCGCCGCGCTGGAAACAGGCCGTGGTCACCCTGTGTGTGATCCTGCCGCTGACCCTGCTGGTGCCGATCGTGTGGGGGCCGATATTGCGCCTGCACCCGTTGCTGTCCAACTACCTGGTCGCCACCTTTCTGGTGACGGTGACCATTGTGGTGCTGGTGGTGTACCTGCTGATGCCGGCGGCTACCCGCTTGTTCGCTCCCTGGCTTGAAGCCTCTGTAAAGGAAACCCTATGAACGCCGATCTGATTCTGTTCAATGGCCAGTTCCACACCGTGGACCGTGAAAACCCGCGCGCCACCGCCGTCGCCATTCGCCAGGGGCGCTTCGTGGCCGTGGGCACCGACGGTGAAGCCATGGCCCTGCGTGGCAGCGCCACCCAGGTCATCGACCTCAAAGGCCGCACGGTGATCCCCGGCCTTAACGACTCGCACCTGCACCTGATCCGTGGCGGCTTGAACTACAACCTCGAACTGCGCTGGGAAGGCGTGCCGTCCCTGGCTGACGCGCTGCGCATGCTCAAGGATCAGGCCGACCGCACCCCCACGCCGCAATGGGTACGCGTGGTGGGCGGCTGGAACGAATTCCAGTTCGCCGAAAAGCGCATGCCGACCCTGGAAGAACTCAACCAGGCGGCGCCGGACACCCCGGTGTTCGTGTTGCATCTGTACGACCGCGCCTTGCTCAACCGCGCCGCCCTGCGCGTGGCCGGCTACACCAAGGACACGCCCAACCCGCCGGGCGGCGAGATCGTGCGCGACAGCCACGGCAACCCCACCGGCATGCTGGTAGCGCGGCCCAACGCAATGATTCTCTACTCGACCCTGGCCAAGGGCCCGAAACTGCCGCTGGAATACCAGGTCAACTCGACCCGTCAGTTCATGCGCGAACTCAATCGCCTCGGCCTGACCAGTGCGATCGACGCCGGCGGCGGTTTCCAGAACTACCCCGATGACTACGCGGTGATCGAGCAACTGGCCAAGGATGAACAGCTGACGGTGCGTATCGCCTACAACCTGTTCACCCAAAAGCCCAAGGAAGAACTCAGCGACTTCAAAAACTGGACCGGCAGCGTCACCCTGCACCAGGGCGACGACTACCTGCGCCACAACGGCGCCGGCGAGATGCTGGTGTTCTCGGCGGCGGATTTCGAAGACTTCCTCGAACCACGCCCGGACCTGCCGCTGAGCATGGAGCAGGAGTTGGAGCCGGTGGTGCGCCACCTGGTCGAGCAGCGCTGGCCGTTCCGCCTGCACGCCACCTATAACGAATCGATCTCGCGCATGCTCGACGTGTTCGAGAAGGTCAACCGCGATATCCCGTTCAATGGCTTGCCGTGGTTTTTCGACCACGCCGAAACCATCACCCCACACAACATCGAGCGCGTGCGCGCCCTCGGCGGCGGGATTGCGATCCAGGACCGCATGGCATTCCAGGGTGAGTACTTTGTCGAGCGCTACGGCGCCAAGGCCGCCGAAGCCACGCCGCCGATCAAGCGCATGCTCGCCGAAGGCGTGCCGGTCGGCGCGGGCACCGACGCCACGCGGGTCTCGAGTTATAACCCGTGGACCTCGCTGTACTGGATGGTCAGCGGCCGCACCGTGGGCGGCCTGGAGTTGCACGCCGAAGGCCTGCCGCGCCTGACCGCGCTGGAACTGTTCACCCATGGCAGCGCCTGGTTCTCGTCCGAACAGGGCAAGAAGGGCCAGATCAAGGTCGGCCAGTTGGCGGATGTCGCCGCGCTGTCGGCGGATTTTTTCAGCGTCGATGAAGAGGCCATCAAGTGGATCGAGTCGGTGCTGACCGTGGTCGGCGGCAAGGTGGTGTACGGCGCCGGCGACTTCGAAGATTACGCACCGCCGCGCGTGCCGGTGCTGCCGGACTGGTCGCCGGTGGTCAAGGTGCCGGGGCACTGGCGTCCGACTTCGGCGTTGCAAGCCCAGGTTCACCAGTGCAGCGGCCCGTGCGGCGTGCATTCCCATCGCCATGAAAAAGCACGCCTTTGCAGCGTGCCGGTCAGCGACTTCCAGGGTTTCTGGGGCGCGTTTGGCTGCTCGTGCTTTGCGTTTTAATCAACCCACCTCTTTTCACAAACAGGAGCTACTCCCATGACTTACAAACGCCTGAATAAAGATGACGCAGTGGTGCTGTTGGTGGATCACCAGACCGGTCTGATCTCCCTGGTGCAGGATTTCTCCCCCAACGAATTCAAGAACAACGTGCTGGCCCTGGCCGACGTGGCGAAGTTCTTCAACTTGCCGACCATTCTCACCACCAGCTTTGAAAGCGGCCCCAACGGCCCGCTGGTACCCGAGCTCAAAGCCCTGTTCCCGGACGCGCCGTACATCCCGCGCCCTGGCCAGATCAACGCCTGGGACAACGAAGACTTCGTCAAAGCGGTGAAGGCCACCGGCCGCAAGCAGATCATCATTGCCGGTGTGGTGACGGATGTGTGCGTCGCGTTCCCGACCCTGTGCGCCCTCGCCGAAGGCTTTGAGGTGTTCGTGGTCACCGATGCTTCCGGCACCTTCAACGAAACCGTGCAACAGGCTGCCTGGGCCCGTATGACCGCTGCCGGTGCGCAACTGGTGAACTGGTTCTCCGTCGCCTGCGAGCTGCAAGTTGACTGGCGCAACGACATGGAAGGCCTGGCCAACCTGCTGTCGCCGCGCATCCCCAACTACCGCAACCTGATGAACAGCTACTCGGCGTTCACCGCCAAGTAACCCGACCTCACGAATGTAGGTAATCAATGTGGGAGGGGGCTTGCTCCCGATGGCGGTGGGTCAGTCACGCATGCATTGGCTGACACCCTGCTATCGGGGGCAAGCCCCCTCCCACATTTGATTGTGTACACACATTAGGTTTGTGGTCACCGATGCTTCCGGCACCTTCAGCGAAACTGTGCAACAGGCTGCGCGCATTCCCAACTACCGCAACCTGATGAACAGCTACTCGGCGTTCACCGCCAAGTAACCCGACCTCACGAATGTAGGTAACCAATGTGGGAGGGGGCTTGCTCCCGATGGCGGTGGGTCAGTCACGCATGCATTGGCTGACACCCTGCTATCGGGGGCAAGCCCCCTCCCACATTTGATGGTGTTGGCACATTAGGCTTGTGGTCACCGATGCTTCCGGCACCTTCAACGAAACCGTGCAACAGGCTGCGCGCATTCCCAACTACCGCAACCTGATGAACAGCTACTCGGCGTTCACCGCCAAGTAACCCGACCTCACGAATGTAGGTAACCAATGTGGGAGGGGGCTTGCCCCCGATGGCGGTGGGTCAGTCACGCATGCATTGGCTGACACCCTGCTATCGGGGGCAAGCCCCCTCCCACATTTGATGGTGTTGGCACATTAGGTTTGTGGTCACCGATGCTCCGGCACTTTCAGCGAAACTGTGCAACAGGCTGCGCGCATTCCCCACTACCGCAACCTGATGAACAGCTCCTCGGCGTTCACCGCCAAGTAACCCGACCTCACGAATGTAGGTAATCAATGTGGGAGGGGGCTTGCTCCCGATGGCGGTGGGTCAGTCACGCATGCATTGGCTGACACCCTGCTATCGGAGGCCCCCTCCCACATTTGATGGTGTTGGCACATTAGGTTTGTGGTCACCGATGCTCCGGCACTTTCAGCGAAACTGTGCAACAGGCTGCGCGCATTCCCCACTACCGCAACCTGATGAACCGCTACTCGGCGTTCACCGCCAAATAACCCGACCTCACGAATGTAGGTAATCAATGTGGGAGGGGGCTTGCTCCCGATGGCGGTGGGTCAGTCACGCATGCATTGGCTGACACCCTGCTATCGGGGGCAAGCCCCCTCCCACATTTGATTGTGTACACACATTAGGTTTGTGGTCACCGATGCTTCCGGCACTTTCAGCGAAACTGTGCAACAGGCTGCGCGCATTCCCCACTACCGCAACCTGATGAACAGCTCCTCGGCGTTCACTGCCAAATAACCCGACCTCACGAATGTAGGTAATCAATGTGGGAGGGGGCTTGCCCCCGATGGCGGTGGGTCAGTCACGCATGCATTGGCTGACACCCTGCTATCGGGGGCAAGCCCCCTCCCACATTTGATTATGTACACACATTAGGTTTGTGGTCTCCGATGCTCCGGCACTTTCAGCGAAACTGTGCAACAGGCTGCGCGCATTCCCCACTACCGCAACCTGATGAACCGCTACTCGGCGTTCACCGCCAAATAACCCGACCTCACGAATGTAGGTAATCAATGTGGGAGGGGGCTTGCTCCCGATGGCGGTGGGTCAGTCACGCATGCATTGGCTGACACCCTGCTATCGGGGGCAAGCCCCCTCCCACATTTGATGGTGTTGGCACATTAGGTTTGTGGTCACCGATGCTCCGGCACTTTCAGCGAAACTGTGCAACAGGCTGCGCGCATTCCCCACTACCGCAACCTGATGAACAGCTCCTCGGCGTTCACCGCCAAGTAACCCGACCTCACGAATGTAGGTAATCAATGTGGGAGGGGGCTTGCTCCCGATGGCGGTGGGTCAGTCACGCATGCATTGGCTGACACCCTGCTATCGGAGGCCCCCTCCCACATTTGATGGTGTTGGCACATTAGGTTTGTGGTCACCGATGCTCCGGCACTTTCAGCGAAACTGTGCAACAGGCTGCGCGCATTCCCCACTACCGCAACCTGATGAACCGCTACTCGGCGTTCACCGCCAAATAACCCGACCTCACGAATGTAGGTAATCAATGTGGGAGGGGGCTTGCTCCCGATGGCGGTGGGTCAGTCACGCATGCATTGGCTGACACCCTGCTATCGGGGGCAAGCCCCCTCCCACATTTGATTGTGTACACACATTAGGTTTGTGGTCACCGATGCTTCCGGCACTTTCAGCGAAACTGTGCAACAGGCTGCGCGCATTCCCCACTACCGCAACCTGATGAACAGCTCCTCGGCGTTCACTGCCAAATAACCCGACCTCACGAATGTAGGTAATCAATGTGGGAGGGGGCTTGCCCCCGATGGCGGTGGGTCAGTCACGCATGCATTGGCTGACACCCTGCTATCGGGGGCAAGCCCCCTCCCACATTTGATGGTGTTCACACATTGGGTTTGTGGTGTGGCCACTGACAGGCTATAAATCAGCCCATCGTCCACCGAGAAGCGACAATGAATCCCTTCGAAGACATGCGCCTGTTTTGCCAGGTCATGGAATCCGGCAGCTTCACCGCCGCCGCCGAACAACTGGGGCTGTCCAAGCAATTTGTCAGCCGTCGTCTGATCCAGCTCGAAGACCGCCTCGGCGTGCGCTTGCTCAACCGCTCCACCCGCCGCCTGGATGTCACGCCCCTGGGGCAGAGTTACTACGAATCGGCCTTGCGCCTGCTCGGTGAAGTCGAGCAAGTGGAGCAGGGCATCGCCGGCCAGAACAGCGAGCCACGCGGCACGATTCGCCTGAGTGCGCCGTTGTCGTTTGCCATGGCCCACCTGGGCTGCCTGCTGCCGGCGTTTTTGCAGCGTTATCCGCAGGTGTCGGTGGAGGTCGACCTGAGCGACCGCCCCGTGGACTTGATCGGTGAAGGCTACGACCTGGTGTTGCGCATTGGCATTCTCGAAGACTCCACCCTGATCGCCCGGCGTATCGCCAGCGTGCAGCGTGTGTATTGCGCCAGCCCCGAGTACCTCGCGTTGCACGGTACACCGCGCAAACCTGACGACCTGGCCGACCACGATTGCCTGCCCTACGGCCACGGCCGCCAAGTGCAATGGCGGTTCCAGAGCAAGGGCAAGCTGCAGTCGCTGAACGTCAGCGGGCGCATGCGCGTGAACAACGGCGAGCTGCTGCGCGACACCGCTATCGCCGGCCTGGGCATCACCTACCTGCCAACCTTTATCATCGCCGAGGCCTTGAAGGATGGGCGCCTGGTGACGCTGCTGGAAGACTTCGCCCCCGACGCCCTGACCCTGTCGGCGGTGTACCCGCAGCACCGGCAGAGTTCGCGGCCGGTGCAGGCGCTGGTGGACTTTCTGCGCGAGCGCCTGGCTAGCGGCTGCTGACCCCAAGGTGCTGGACGGCTGTCACCCGCTGTTTATCCGGCCGTCACTGGCGGCGGCGAATACGTTCCGCTACCCGCCGAGGATCGTTGAAGGCAGGGCGGTTGCGGTGCCGGCGGTGCGTAATACCTTTCACTACCGCATTCAGTAGGGGCCGTCGCCGGCCCGGGCCTTGATCGTGGACTTCTGATTAGCCTCCCGCAGCGGTTGCAGCTCAGCGGCCGGAGATCGTGAAAGGGTTCGCTTACCTCCGCCTGGAGAAGGGGAGGTGCGGCGTTCACGTTATGTCCATTGCATTGGGTGGCGTGTCGGTCTGTCTGGGCGAACCCGCAGGATCAGGTACGAAAGCGCCCCACCAGCCCGCTCAGTTCGGCGGCCAACTTCGACAGTGCATGGCTTGCCGCGTTGGTCTGCAAGGCGCCCGCTGCCGATTGCGCCGACAGGTCGCGGATCGCCACGAGGTTGCTGTCCACCTCACGGGCAACCTGGGCTTGCTCTTCGGCTGCACTGGCAATCACCAAGTTGCGCTCATTGATCTGGCCGATGGCGGCGAAGATATCCTCCAGCACTACCCCCGACGCCTGCGTGATCTCCAGCGTGCCTTGCGCCCGCGCTGTGCTGCTGCGCATCGAATCCACCGCCTGTTCGGCAGTGCTCTGCACGCTCGCAATCATCTGCTCAATCTCGCGGGTCGACTCCTGAGTGCGGTAGGCGAGGGTGCGCACCTCGTCGGCCACGACCGCAAACCCCCGACCGGCTTCACCGGCCCGGGCAGCTTCGATCGCTGCGTTGAGGGCCAGCAGGTTGGTCTGCTCCGAGACGGCTCGGATCACGTCCAGCACCTTGCCGATGTTGCGCACTTCATCGGCGAGGTGCTGGATACGTTCGGCGCTGCCCTGAATCTCGGCGGTCATCGATTGCGTACCGCTGATGTTCTCGCGTACCTGCTGACGGCTTTTTTCTGACAGCGTATTGGAGGCGGTGGCCGCTTGCGAAGTAGACACCGCGTTGCGCGCCACTTCTTCGACCGCACTGGTCATCTGGTTAACGGCGGTCGCAGCCTGTTCCAGCTGCATGTCCTGCTGCTGGAGGCCGCGGTTGCTTTCTTCGGTGACGGCGTTGAGTTCTTCAGCGGCCGAGGCCAACTGCGTGGCTGAGTCAGCGATCTGGATCAGTGTTTCACGCTGGCTGGCCTGCATGCGTTGCAGCTCAAGGAACAACTCGCCAATTTCGTTGCGGCCAGGCGAGACGACCTCGCGGGTCAAATCGCCCCCGGCAATGCGCTTGAAGTGCTCGCCGGCCGCGCGCAATGGGCGCAGGACGGTGCCCGAGATGAATATCCAGCAGACGACAGCAAGCGCCAGGGTCAGCAGGATCAAGGCAATGGCCAGGGTTTGCGAAGTCTGTAGCCGCGCAGCCGCCTGCGTGTTGATCTCCTGAGCACGCGCATCCAATGCGCCGACCAGCTTCATGCGAATGTCCTGGAGCTTGGTCATGCTGTTGCCGGCATCGATGTTGACTTGAAAATACTGTTCGGCGGAGCGCGCGCGAGCGGCCGCGCGCTGACCGACGATGGCCGTGCCGTATTCGGCGAACGCACGCTTGAGATCTTCAGCGAGGGCCTTCAACTTCGGGTCACGCAAGTCTGTGGTAGAGGCATTGACCTTGGCGATGGCTTCACTCCAGATCGCCTCGCTGCGAACCAGCCTGGCTTCAGCGTCATCGAAACGCCCGCCGACGGTCTCGATGAACGCCGAGGACACGTTGGCGCTGGTACGGATTGCCAGCAGCAACGCATTGTTGATGCCGTCGATTTGTCGCGAGGTACGCCCCAACTCGTCAATCTGATCGTAGCTGAGTACCGCCGACCGCCAGCCGTTAAGGGTCGAAAACAACAGTGCAATGGCGAACAGCAGTAGCACCCCGATCATGCCGGTGCGAATTTTTAGATGGGCAAACATGGGAGTACTCCGCGGACCACTTGATTGATATTGATCGAACTATCCGCATTCATCCCCGGAACTTAAATGGCAGAAGTGGAAACCCGTTCGATTATCGAACCAAGCGTTCAAGGCGGGCGCGGGCGCGGCCTGAGTGGGGGTTGCGACGCAGCCCTTTCACCCGCTTCGCTGACAAACCGTATGGCATGCCCGCAAGGCTTCAATCCAGCAGGCGGCTGACCTCCCGCAGACGCACATAGGTGCAGCGTGCGGCGTTGCAAGGGCTTTAGTCTGACCGTAGATAACGTTGTATTTTTCCCAGGCCTGCGGTCAGATGGGCGCGGAAAATTGCTGGGTCAGGTTGGTCACTCATGCGCGCAGAACTCGCACACTATGGCGGTATTACCGTCATGATTCCGGCCGCGCTGGTCATCGCTGTGTGGCTGCGCTATTCGTCGCCGCTGGCGCTCAGGTGGTGGGTAGTCACCGTCACGTGCACCTATTCAATCGTGGCGTTCAGCAAGTTGCTGTTCAAGGGGTGGGGCGTTTCGTTTCAACACCTTGATATTGCCGTGCTCAGTGGGCATGCCATGAACACGTGCCTGATGGTCACGGTGGCAATGAGTTTGATTGCACGCCGGTTCAACCCGGCCTTTCGCTGGCCGGCGGCGATCGCCGGATTAATCGCCACCGGCTGGTTCAGTGCATATTGTGTCGCGCCGTATATTCACCCTCTGAACGAGGCGCTGGCGGGCGGGTTATTGGGCGCTGTGGCTGCGCTGGCTTTCTTGTGGCGAATAGACGTCGCGCCGGTCAATGTGCCGCCGTCGCTGATCGGCGCTGGGGTAGTGGTCGTGCTATTGAGTGCGCTGGCGCCCAAGTACAACGCCGAGCGCCTGCTTAACCATTTAGCCGTCAGCGTCTCGGGGGCGCAACACGCCCACCAGGAGCCCGCGTGGCGTGTCGGTTCCGGGCCGATCAAGGCCGAATAAGGCGCCACCCTCGCTGTTTCAAGGCATAGGCGCGCCTTGACTGGCCGTACAGGTTCACGAGTGCCCCTCGGCGCTGAAGATGTTCGCCAGTAACTCGTCGGTCTTGGCTTGCATGAAATGGCGGTCGCCACGGCTTTCTACGCACAGGCATACGGACAGGGCATTACTGACTTGCAACTTGAAGCGCCAGTCAGCGAAGACCATGGACAGTCCGGAGCCGGACTCGTCGAAGTCTAAAGAGTTGCCGGCATATAACACCTGCATACGCTCTACTACCGTTGTCGAGTTATCGACGTTGAGATGAATGTTTCCCGAAGAAGGGAATAGGCCAATACGCTCTACGAGTAACTTTGAACTTTTCATGGCCGTGCCCCGTCGCTATGTTCAGTGGGCACTTTATTCTGAAGAAGAACAAAAGTAAGCGAATGTTATTTTTAGTCAGCCAGTAGGCGGTTATGTTATTTATTGTCTGCCTCAATCGATGGTCGGATCTTGTCGCCTGTGAACATAATTGCCGGGCTTGTTTCAGAGTGCTGTGTGCTGGCGTTGATGTTTTCTATTCTTTGCTTTGGCTGATCAGTACTTTGCGGTGTGTGGGAGATGGCATTGTTTAATAAGGTTTTGATTGTGTGCGTCGGCAATATTTGTCGCAGCCCTATGGCTGAAAACTTGCTGCGTGCCGCACTCGCTTCGAGCGATATACAGGTAAGTTCGGCTGGGCTGGCGGCGCTGCATCAACACCCGCTGGAGGCCACGGCTTCACGGGTGCTGGAAGAGCATGGGCATACTTCTCAACCGCATCAGGCGCGCCAATTGACGAGCGCGGTGGTGAGCGATGCGGACCTGATTCTTGTAATGGAACAGTGGCAAATCGAGGAGGTGCTCAAACTCGCCCCCGTCGCTCGAGGCAAGGTTTTCCTGCTGGGGAAGTGGCAGTGTAATAGAGAGATCAAAGACCCTTACCGGCAAGGCAAACCCGCTTTTATACAGGCTTATGTATTGATCGAGCAAGCAACTGATGCGTGGGCGCAATTGTTGGCTGGTTGATGTTGTCTAGAGGTTATTTAAAGTCTGAGATGATCGCTTGAAGCCTCTACTGGAATATTGGGAAAGTGGTTCGTGAGTTGAGCGTCAAGTGTTGGGGCGGTTGTGTTGTCAGGTGCTAGTTAGCGTGTGTGTATCGAGTGTAGCCGTTGTACGTGCATGGAGCCGGGCGTCTTGCACCCTGTGCCATTCCTAGACTATTTGTAAGAAAAAGAACTGACTTATGCAATCAGCAACTGCGGTAACTTCACAGCATTCTGATGACACCGATTTGGACTTTATGGCCCTGGTGGGTACGCTGCTGGATCATAAATGGTTGATCGGTGGAATCAGTATTGCCTTTATGGCCCTTGGCGCAGCCTATTCGGTGTTGACGCCGCCGATCTATCAGGCGACCGCGTTAGTTCAGGTCGAGCCGAAGAAGGGCGACATGCTGGGCTTCTCGGATGTTGGCAGCCTACTGGGCAAAGAATCGCCGACGGTGACGGAAGTCGAACTCATCCGCTCCCGGATCACCATCGGGACCGCCGTTGATAATCTGAACCTGGACCTTGAGGTCAAACCCAAGCGTTTCCCGTTGGTGGGGGACTTTGTCGCCCGTCGTTTCAAGCCCGCTGGACAGGATGCTGTGGCTGCACCCTGGTTGGGATTGAGCAGCTTCGCCTGGGGTGGGGAGGAACTGAAGTTTTCCGAGTTGCGCCTTCCCGCCAATCTGCTGGGCCAGGAGCTGACGCTGACCGCCGGCAGCGCCGGCAGCTTCACGCTGTCGGACCAGGACGAGGCTATTTTGCTTGAGGGCCAAGTGGGTCGTTTCTACGACAGCAACGGTATCAAGCTACGTGTCGAACAGCTTCGCGCCAATCCAGGCACGTCTTTCAGCGTTGTCCGCTCACCGCGCCTGAGCAGCATTTTGCGCTATCAGAAATTGCTCGACGTGGCAGAACGCGGTAAGGAGTCGGGCATTATCGGGCTGGCGCTGGAAAGCGCGCGCCCTGGCGATGCGATTCAAGTACTCAATGAGGTCGCACGCATCTATGTGCGGCAAAATATTGACCGTACCTCGGCAGAAGCCGCGCAAAGCCTGGCGTTTCTTAAGGGCCAACTGCCGCAAGTGCGCAAGGATGTCGAACAGGCGGAAGCGGCGTTAAATCAATTTCAGATCCGCAACAAGACCATCGATATCAGCCTGGAAGCGAAAGCGATCCTGGATCAGATCGTCGCGTTGGACGCCAGCATCTCCGAACTCAAGATGCAGCAGGCGGAAATAGAACGTAAGTTCACCCCTCAGCATCCCGTGTACAAAGCGTTACTGACTCAATTGGCAGAGTTGACCGCGCGCCAGGATGAGTTGGCCAAGAAGGTCGAGAGCCTGCCCACCACCCAGCAGGAGCTGCTGAGCCTGACCCGCGATTTGAAGGTCAGCACCGAGATCTACACGCTGCTGCTGAACAAGTATCAAGAGTTGGACGTGATGCGCGCCGGCACCGTGGGCAATGTGCGGCTCATTGACACCGCCGATGTTGATTTGAGAAATCCGGTCAGGCCGCAGAAGGCGCTGATCATCGTGATTGCCACACTGCTTGGGGCCTTTGTCGCAATCGCATTGGTGATGTTTCGCAAAGCGCTCAACCGCGGCGTTACCAACCCCAATGACCTGGAAAAGCTCGGCCTTCCGGTCTACGCCGCGATCCCGTTCAGTACGATCCAAAAAGAGCTGGATCAAAAAAACTATCGTAAAGACCGGGTCGGTGAGGCACGACTGTTGGCCATGAGTCATCCGTCTGACCCCGCGATTGAAGGGTTGCGCAGCCTGCGTACCAGTTTGCATTTCGCCATGCTGGAAGCCGCTAACAATCGCCTGATGATCTCCGGGCCCAGCCCGCAGGTCGGCAAGACGTTTGTATCGGCGAACCTGGCGGCGGTGGTTGCCCATTCAGGGCAGCGGGTGTTGTTGGTCGACGTGGACATGCGCAAAGGCTACTTGCACAAGGTCTTCGGCGTGTCGGTTGAAAATGGCTTGTCTGACGTGCTGGCCAAACACTGCGAACTCACCGCAGCCATCCACCACACGGCAGTGGAAAACCTCGACTTCCTCGGGCGCGGGCAAGTCCCGCCGAACCCCTCTGAATTACTGATGCACGCCAATTTCAGCGCGTTCCTCGAACAGGTCAGTGCGCTGTATGACCTAGTGATTCTGGATACGCCACCGTTTCTCGCGGTGACTGACGCAACCATCGTGGGTCGTCAGTCGGGCACCAACCTGATCGTGGCTCGCTTCGAGGTGAACTCCGTGCGTGAAGTGGAGTTGACGATGCGCCGTTACCGGCAGAGCGGTATCGAGCTCAAAGGCGCGATCTTCAATGGCATCGAAAAACGCTCATCCGCCAAATACGGCTATGGCGCCTACAGCTATTACAACTACGACTACAAGTCAGACAGCGTTTGATCTTGCGCTACCGGCAATCGACGTCCAACGAGCAGCCTTTTCACCACTGGCCGCAGGTTCAAAGAGAAACGCTATGAAAGTTACAGTTTTTGGCATCGGTTATGTCGGCCTGGTCCAGGCCGCGGTACTTGCTGACGTCGGTCACGACGTGCTTTGCATCGACATCGACGTTTCGAAGGTCGAGCGTCTCAATCAGGGTCATATTCCGATCTATGAACCTGGCCTTGAGGCCCTGGTCAGGGACAACCATGCGGGCGGTCGCCTGAACTTTACCGCCGATGCCGTGGCCGCGGTCAAACATGGCGAAGTGCAGTTTATCGCCGTGGGTACGCCTCCCGACGAAGATGGTTCTGCGGACCTCAAGTACGTGCTGGCGGTCGCCGAAACCATCGGCCTGCATATGGACGCGCCGCTGACGATCATCGACAAATCCACGGTCCCTGTAGGGACGGCCGATAAGGTCAGCGCGCGTGTCGCGGCCATGCTGGCTCAGCGCGAGCGTAGCGACTTGACCTTCGATGTGGTGTCCAACCCGGAATTTCTCAAGGAAGGGTGTGCGGTCGCCGATTGCACAAGGCCGGACCGCATTGTCATTGGCACGGCCAGCCCACGGGCCGAAGCGGTCATGCGCGAGCTCTATGTGCCGTTCAATCGCAATCACGACAGAATCATCGTGATGGATGTACGCAGCGCCGAGCTGACGAAGTATGCGGCCAACTGCCTGCTCGCCACCAAGATCAGTTTCATGAACGAGATGGCCAACCTGGCCGAACGGTTGGGGGCCGATATCGAGATGGTTCGCCAAGGGATCGGCTCCGATCCGCGCATCGGCTATCAGTTTCTTTACGCCGGCGTCGGTTACGGCGGGTCGTGCTTCCCCAAAGACGTGCAGGCGTTGATTCAGACCGCCGACAGCATCGACTTCGATGCCACGCTGCTCAAGGCGGTGGAGCGGCGTAACGCCGAACAGAAACATACCCTGTTCAACAAAATATCCAGCCACTTCAATGGCGAGCTGGCGGGTAAGACCTTTGCGCTCTGGGGGCTGAGTTTCAAACCCAATACCGATGATATGCGCGAAGCTCCCAGCCGCGTGCTGATGGAGGCGTTGTGGCGCGCGGGGGCCAGGGTGCAGGCCTATGATCCGGAAGCCATGGAAGAAACCCAGCGCATTTATGGCGACCGGGACGACTTGCGGTTGTGCGGCACCAAGGAAGCCTGCCTCAAAGGCGCGGATGCGTTGATGATTGTCACCGAGTGGCAGGCATTCAAGGCGCCGGATTTCAACGCGATCAAACAGCAACTCAAACAACCGTTGATATTTGACGGGCGTAACTTGTTCGACCCCGGCAGCGTGCTGAGGAAAGGCATTGAGTACATTTCCATTGGGCGACCTCTCAACACGGTATAGGTCCTCCCATGAGTGTGCTTAAAAGAGTCGTCAACGGCATTGGCGCCAACTCGTTTGGTCAGGTGGTCAATCTGCTGATTCAACTGGTGAGTGTTCCGGTCCTGATCGCCAGTTGGGGGTTTGGCGCCTACAGCGAATGGGTCGTGCTGTCTGCGATCCCCACCTACCTGGCGTTATCCGATCTTGGGGTCACGACCGCCGCCTCGAGCAAGGTGGTGATATGGCATGAGCGAGGCCGGTTGAAGGTTGCCAGTGCGGTCTACAGCACCAGCTTTGCGTTTTTGCTGTTGGCAGGGGTTAGCGTGTTATTGCTGGCGGTTGGTTCACTGGCGTTTTTTGACCTTTTCAGTCTGCTCAATCTCAAGTCCATCAGGAGCGGCGATGGGGTGTTGATCCTCTCGGCGTTGACCGGGTACTCGTTGCTGTGCCTGCTGACCAACATGGTTTCGATACGTTACCGGGCATACAAGGCGTTGCCTTTGTCGTCCTTCATCATGAATGTGATCAGGATGCTGGAATGGTCCACCGCCTTACTGTGCGCGTATCTCACCCATAGCCTGGTTGCCACGAGCCTGGCGCTGTTGATCGTCCGTTTGAGCGGCATTGTCGTCAAGAATCTGCTTGCCGATCGACTGGGCATCAGCTTGTGTTTCCATCCCTCGGCGGTTGGGAAGAGGGCGTTTATCACCTTGATAAAACCCTCGCTGGCCTCTTTGGCCTTTCCCATCGGGCTGGCGCTGAATGTTCAAGGCCTGACGATTTTGTTGTCGATACTGCTGTCACCGGCCCATGCCGCGATATTCGGTCTGTACCGAACGATCTCAAGGGTGCTGGTGCAGTTTTCCACGGTGGTGAATCAGTCGATCTGGCCGGAAATCTCTTATGCATTTTCCGTCGGTGACAACCAGTTGGTCAGGAAAATGATTCGGTATGCGCTGAGGTTTTCACTGCCCATCGCCTGTGTGATGGGCGCGCTGATCGTGGTATTCGGCGGATCGATATTCGATGTCTGGTCGGGAAGAAAGGCGGATTACTCGGCGACCGTCATGCTGGTACTGATTGTCGGCGCACTGACGCATGTGGCATGGCAGGTGTATTGGGTGGCCATGATGGCAACCGCTTCCTACTCGTCGTTTGCAGTGGTCTTCATGCTGGTGTCGATGGCCAGCGTTCTGGCGGTTTTTTGCCTGGCTCAAGACTTCGGTCTGCTGGGTGTCTGTTATGTGCTGGTGGTCACCGAAGTGGTGTTGTTCTGCTTTGCCAAACGCGGGTTCTTTCGTCTTGAACAGAGGATGGCCCGTGTTAATTAACTACCTGTTCCAGCATCGAGTCAGGGTGAGCCCGTTCACGCTTGCCGGGTTGAAATACCTGGCCAAGCGAGTGCTGCTGCTCAGCCGCTTGATCCAGGCCAACCGCCGCCAGTGCCGGCTGCGTCGACAGGGCGCGACTATCGGTGCGCTGGTGATGATCAACGATGCGCAGTTTGAAGGTGCCGTCGGCCGTTTCAGCATCGGCGCGGGCAGCTTTATCGGCAAGCGCGCGTTTATCCAATTGCACGCACCCGTGAAGGTTGGCGGGCAGGTTGCGATCAATGACGGTGTGCGAATCCTCACGGGCACGCATGGCGTGGACGATCCCGCTTGGCGGTTGAAGGTCGCGCCGGTGGTGATTGGCGATTACGCGTGGATTGCCACGGGCGCGATCATCTTGCCGGGGGTGACCATCGGTGAAGGCGCCGTGGTCGGTGCGGGCAGTGTCGTTGTTCGCGATGTAGCGCCTTTCACTATCGTGGCGGGTAACCCGGCGGTCGTGATCAAACGTCGCGCCGCGTGCGCGTTCACCTACAGCCCGGTCAGATCGAGTGCCGTGGTTGAAGCCTGGATGGGTAAATAAGATGATCCTGGTCTCTCACCCGGTGGGTAATCAAAACGTTCGCGCTCTGTTGGGCGCGTTGAATCAACGGCGCTTGCTGCACTCGTTTCATAGCTCGCTGGCGTTGCATAAAGATTCATGGCTTTGCCGTCTTCCCGTCGTCGGCAAGGAGTGCCTGCGGCGCACGTTCGACATGGTCGACGGCGCGTTGCTGCACAGCTACCCGCGCTACGATGTGCCGCGCGTGCTCTGTGACAAGTTGAAGTGGTACAGCCTGACGCAACGCAACATCGGGATGTTCTGCCCGGAAAATGTGTACGCGCATATTGATCAGGCCAGCGCGGATTTCTTGTACAAAACCGCGCGCAAACCCAGGCAGGTGTACGGCTATGACGGTAAGTGCAAGGCCTTGTTCACCGCCGCCAGGGCGGTTGGCGGGATCACGCTGAATTATGAGGCGGCCTTCGGCTCCATTTCCTACGCGTGCATGATGCTGGACCATGAGCGCGAAGCGAACCCCGCGTGGCGGGCGAGCGTTCCGAACATCAGTGAAAATACCATTCGCAAGCAGACCGCCGAATTGGCGTTGGCGGATCGGATCATCGTGGCAAGCACGTTTGCCAAACGCACCTTGGGTGAGTCCGGTATCGCCCATCACAAAGTAGCGGTGACCCCCTATGGCGCGCCTGCGCCGATGGTCCACAAAGAGGTGGATGTGCGGGCCGGGGGGCCGCTGAAAGTGGTTTTTGTGGGCGCGCTGACCCAGCAGAAGGGCATCTCGTATTTTTTCGAGGCGCTGAAGATTGCGTCAGACAGCGTTGCCCTGGATGTCACCGTAATCGGTGCCGACTATGCGAATGGGCGCAACCAGGCGCTCAATACCGAGCTGAAGAAGTATCGCTGGTTCAGCTCGGCGCCCCACGATCAGGTCATCCGCCAGTTGCTGGCGGCCGACGTGCTGGTCTTGCCTTCACTCGCCGAGGCATTCGGCCTGGTGGTGGGTGAGGCACTGTCCACGGGGACAGCGGTCATCGTTTCGCAAAATTGTGGCGCGGCGGATTTGATTGTCGACGGTTTCAACGGGTACGTGGTGCCGATCCGTTCCGCCGAGGCCATTGCTGCCCGCCTGGTTGAGCTGGCCGGTGACAGTGAAAAGCTCAGTGCGCTGAAGCACAACGCGGTGTTCTCGGCGGGTAGAACGACCTGGGACACCTACGCCAAGGAGGTGCTGGATGCAATCCTTGGCCAACCCTGAGCCGTCCAGCCTGAAGGAACGCTACAGAAAACGCGTAGTCAGCGCGTTTGTACTGATCTATCTGTTTATTTTGTTTGAAGGGGTTTTGCGCAAGTGGCTGCTGCCGGGTCTGAGCTCGGCGATCTATTTCATCAAAGACCCGATTGTTCTCTATATCTACTGGTACGCGTTCAGGTTCGGTTTTTTTTCAAAGAACCTGCTGTCGGCGTACTTCGTGATGTTGCTGGTGGTGTTCTTTGTCCTGGTCTCCGCGTTTTTGTTGAGCAGCCCTGAAGGGCTGGTCATCTACGGCTATGGCGTCAGGAACTACTTGCTGTACTTCCCGCTGATATTCGTTGCTGGAAAAACCCTGCAACTGGCGGATGTCTACCGTTTCGCCCGGATCACGCTGTTCGCGGCGATTCCCATCAGCGTGCTGGTGGTCATGCAGTATTCGTCTGGACCGCAAGCCTACGTCAACAAAGGCATTGGCGACGATGACTTCATTTTCATGATCGCCGACGGCGTTGTCCGGCCGTATGGAACGTTCACATTCACCGCAGGGCACGTTGTTTACGTGTCCGCCTGCTTTGCCTTCCTGGTGGCGGCGATTTTCGACCGGGCCTTGTTTCGCGCGGTGTTCGCGAAACGATACCTGTTGTTCCCGGTGTCGGCAGCCTCGGTGGCGGTGATGTGTTTCTTGACGGGATCGAGGGCCATCTATGCGTATGCCGCCATTGTGCTGCTGGCGGCGTTGATGGTTGCCTTGATCAAGAAGTCGCAAAGAAACCTGTTGTCGCTGTTTTTCCTGGTGGCCGCACTGTTTGTCAGCTTGCTGATTTTCATGTCGTCCGACAGTTATCAGATCCTCGTCGAACGCAACCGGAGTGCCGTCGCCAGTGAAGGTTCGCCGGTTACCCGGGCGTTCTCCAGCCTGTATGCGTTCACCCGCGTAGTCGACGATGCGCCCCTCTGGGGGCACGGCATCGGCTCGGGTACGAATGCCGCCTCGGCGCTATTACGCGCGGGGCGTGAGCAAGGTGCGGGGTTTTTGCTGGCCGAAGATGAATGGTCGCGGATCATCCTGGAGTTGGGCCTTCCCGTCGGGGCGCTCTTTATCCTGTTCAGGATCTTCTTACTGATCTGGTTACTTCTGAAAGCCTATAAGGCGCTGATCAGGCAGGGCACGGGCGTTCCATTACTGCTGTGCGGTTTCCTGGCGCCGATTTTATTCAATGGGGTCATGACCATGCAGGGCACATTCCTGGCCTTTGGCGTGTTCTACGCCTGCCTGATTCTTGCCGCCTGCAAGAAGACTTGAATCAATTCAACGGATGAGCGGACAGCACTTGAAGTTATTAAGAATCATCTCTTCGGTTAAACCGGAAAAGGGCGGCCCCATCAACGCTGCCCGCGAAATTGACAAGATTCTGCTGCAGAACGGGCATCTCGTGGATGTCTTGACGCTGGATGCAGACTTTGCCGTCGACTACCCGGGCACCGTTCACTTCATGGGGCCGAGCCTGTTTGGGTATGGCGTAAACGCCAAGATCCGCGAATGGCTGGAACAGCACGCCAGTGACTACGACTTTTTCATCGTCAACGGTTTGTGGCAGTACCACGGGTTTATTGCGCGCCAGGTCCTGCACAAGTTGGGTCGGCCTTACATCGTTTATACCCATGGCATGCTCGATCCCTGGTTCAAGCACGCATATCCGCTCAAACATTTGAAAAAGTGGTTGTACTGGCCGTGGGGTGAATACCGCGTGCTGAGGGACGCCCAGCGTGTGGTGTTTACCAGTGAGGAAGAGAAAATCCGTGCGCGCGAGTCATTTTGGCTGTATCGCGCCAAAGAGACGGTCACCGCCTATGGCACCGCCAGTCCGCCCGCGGGCGGTGCAGTGCTGGCGCAGCGCTTTGTTGATGAGCATCGCGAGTTGACGGGTAAACGGGTGCTGTTGTTCCTGAGCCGCATCCACGAAAAAAAGGGTTGCGACCACCTGCTGCACGCCTTTGCCCAAGTGGCTGGCGAAGACGAACGCTTGCACCTGGTCATGGCCGGGCCCGATCAAGGCGGCTGGGTGCAGACGCTGCAAGCGCAGGCCGTGCAATTGGGGATTGCCCACCGCGTGACGTGGCCCGGCATGTTGCAGGGCGCAGCGAAATGGGGCGCCTTTTACGCCGCCGAGGTGTTTTGCCTGCCTTCCCATCAGGAGAATTTCGGCGTGGTCGTGGCGGAGGCGCTGGCCTGCGGCAAACCGGTGCTGATCAGCAATAAGGTCAACATATGGCGCGAAATTGAAGCCGATGCGGTCGGCTTTGTGAGCGACGACACGGTGGCGGGCGCCGTGCATAACCTGCGGCGCTGGTTGCAGCTCGACCCGCAGCAGTATGCGGACATGTCCGGGCGCGCCCGCCGCTGTTTCACCGAGCGCTTTCATATCCAGCGCGGTGCGCAGCGTTTGCTGGAGATCGTGCGGGAGTGCCTTGCATGATCCTCCAAGGCAATGACCCTTATCGTGCTGCTTCATTTTCATTGTCCCATCGGTTGCGGCGGCAACTGTGGAACATGGTCTATGTGCTGTTATTCCGCACCAGCCCGCGCACCTTTCATGGGTGGAGGGCGTTTCTGTTGCGGCTGTTCGGTGCCCGTCTTGGCAAAGGTGTGCATGTTTATCCGCGCGCCAAAGTGTGGGCGCCGTGGAATCTCGAGCTGGGTGACCATGTCGGCATTGCCGATGACACCAACATTTACAACATGGCGCTGATTTCTATCGGGCGCTACAGCGTGATTTCCCAGGGCGCGCACTTGTGCGGCGGGTCGCATGACTACAACAGCCGCAACTTTCAACTTTACGCCAAACCTATCGTGCTCGGAGAGCACGTGTGGGTGTGCGCCGAGGCCTTTATCACGCTGGGCGTGTGTATTGCCGATGGCGTCGTAGTGGGCGCCCGCGCGCTCGTCATCAAAAACATCGCGCAACCGTGGACCGTGCATGCCGGGCATCCGACCCGGCAGATCGGTCAGCGGACCCGGCATCTGCAAGCGCCTGCGCCACGACAAGGGAGTCAAGCCTGATGACCGCACCGTTTAACCTGCCTCACCTGCACGGTGGCTGACATGAACCGCGAAACCGTCAGTGTGATCATCCTCACCTACAACGAAAGCCTGCATATCGCCCGCGCGATCGAATCGGTGCGCGCCTTCAGCGACGAAGTGCTGGTGGTCGACTCGTTCTCCAGCGACGACACCTGCGAGATCGCCCGGCGCCACGGTGCCCTGGTGGTGCAGCATGCGTTCGTCAACCAGGCCAAGCAGTTCCAGTGGGCGCTGGATAACTTGCCGGTCACCGGTAACTGGACGATGCGCCTGGATGCCGATGAAATCATCGAGGCCGACCTGGCGGCGCAAATCAACACGCGGCTACCGACGCTGGACCAGGACATCACCGGCATCAACTTCAAGCGCAAGCATATTTTCATGGGCCGCTGGGTGCGCCATGGCGGCCGCTACCCGTTGCAGATGCTGCGGCTATGGCGCACGGGGCAGGGGCGCATCGAAGATCGTTGGATGGACGAGCACATCTCAGTGGCCGAGGGCCGCACCATCACCCTGGAAGGCGGGTTTGCCGATCACAACCTGCATGACTTGACGTTCTTCACCCACAAGCACAACCAGTACGCGACCCGGGAAGCGATCGAGATCATCAACTCGCGCCGGGGGTTATTTGCGGTGCGCCATGAATTGAATGAGGGGCACAGTTCGTTCCAGGCCAGGCTCAAGCGCCAGGTTAAAAACCGTGTGTATAACCGCGTGCCGTTTACCTTGAGTTCGACCGCGTACTTCCTCTGGCGCTACATCATTCAACTGGGTTTTCTCGATGGCCGCAGCGGCCTGGTTTATCACGTGCTCCAAGGTTACTGGTACCGCTTTCTGGTGGGCGCCAAGGTGCTTGAACTGGAAACCGCGATTGCTCACTTACACGACAAGGACGCAATTATCCGCGAACTTTCAACGTTGACCGGACATAACTTGACGCTGACCACACCGAAGTAACTGACCGTTTTTAACAAACACCCAAGTTCGGGTGTCGGCCTTCGTTCGCCTATTATTTGGGAGATAGACATGAAAAAAGTCGCGCTTATTACCGGGATAACCGGGCAGGATGGCTCTTACCTGGCGGAACTTCTGCTGGAAAAAGGCTACGTCGTGCATGGCTTGAAACGCCGCTCTTCGTCGTTCAATACCCAGCGCATCGATCACATTTACCAAGACCCCCAAGCCCCGCATAAAAACCTGATCCTGCACTATGGCGACCTGGCGGATGCGTCCAACCTGACGCGCATCATCCAGCAGATCCAGCCGGACGAGATCTATAACCTCGGTGCCCAATCCCACGTGGCCGTCAGCTTCGATTCGCCGGAATACACCGCCGACGTGGATGCCCTCGGCACCTTGCGCATCCTCGAGGCCATCCGCCTGCTCGGCCTGGAAAAGAAGACCCGTTTCTACCAGGCCTCCACGTCCGAGTTGTACGGGCTGGTGCAGGAAACCCCGCAAAAGGAAACCACGCCGTTCTACCCGCGCTCGCCCTATGCCGTGGCCAAGCTGTATGCCTACTGGATCACCGTGAATTTCCGCGAAGCCTACGGGCTGTATGCCTGCAACGGCATCCTGTTCAACCACGAGTCGCCGCGTCGTGGCGAAACCTTCGTCACGCGCAAGATCACCCGCGCCTTGACCAACATCGCCCTGGGCCTGGAGCAATGCCTGTACATGGGCAACATGGACGCCTTGCGCGACTGGGGCCACGCCAAGGACTACGTGCGCATGCAGTGGATGATGCTGCAACAGGACAGCCCTGAGGACTTCGTGATCGCCACCGGCGTGCAGTATTCGGTGCGCGACTTCATTCGCTGGTCGGCGGCGGAGTTGGGGCTGCGCTTGCGCTTTGTCGGGGCGGGCTTGGAGGAAGTCGGGGTGGTCGAGCACATCGACGGCGACCTGGCGCCCGGCATGCTGGTGGGCGACGTGATTGTGCGGGTGGACCCGCGCTACTTCCGCCCGGCGGAAGTCGAGACGCTGCTGGGCGACCCCTCCAAGGCCAAGCAGAAACTGGGCTGGGTGCCGGAAATCAGCGCCCAGCAGATGTGTGCGGAGATGGTGCGTGAAGACCTGAAAATCGCGCGGCGCCATGCGTTGCTGCGCCTGCACGGCCACGATGCGCCGATTGCCGTGGAGAACTGAGCATGGCACGTGATCTGAACGCGCGGATCTTTGTCGCCGGCCATCGCGGCATGGTCGGCTCGGCCATCGTGCGCCGCCTCTGGGCCTTGGGTTATACCCAGATCCTCACCGCCTGCCGTGATGAACTGGACCTGTTGGACCCGGTAGCGGTGCAGGCGTATTTCGCCGAACAACGGGTCGACCAGGTGTACCTGGCAGCGGCCAAGGTCGGGGGGATTCATGCCAACGCCACGTACCCTGCCGATTTCATCTACCAGAACCTGATGATCCAGGCCAATGTGATCCACGCCGCGCACACGCATGGGGTGTTCAAGTTGTTGTTCCTCGGCTCATCGTGCATTTACCCGGTGCTCGCCGCCCAGCCGATGACCGAGCAAGCGCTGCTCTCGGGCTCGCTGGAGCCGACCAACGAACCCTACGCCGTGGCCAAGATCGCCGGCATCAAACTGTGCGAAAGCTACAGCCGCCAGCACGGGCGCGATTACCGCAGTGTGATGCCGACCAACCTGTACGGCCCGGGCGACAACTACCACCCGCACAACAGTCATGTGATCGCCGGCTTGCTGCGCCGTTTCCATGAGGCGGTGCAGCGCGGTGATGAAGACGTGCTGATCTGGGGCAGCGGCGCGCCACGGCGCGAGTTTCTGCATGTGGATGACATGGCGGCCGCCAGCGTGCATGTGATGGAGCTCAGCCAGGCGCGCTACGGCGAACACACCGAGCCTATGCGCTCCCACGTCAACGTCGGCACCGGCGTGGATTGCACCATCCGCGAACTGGCGGAGGCGCTGGCGCGGGTCACGGGCTTCAAGGGGCGTTTGCGTTTCGATACCAGCAAGCCCGACGGGGCGCCGCGCAAGTTGCTCGATGTCAGCCGTATCAATGCCCTCGGCTGGGAAGCCTACGTGCCGTTGGAAGAGGGCCTGCGCGATGCCTACAACGCCTATCTCGCAGCCCTCGAACAGCCTCGGGGCCAGTGATGAAGATCCTCTTGTATGGCATCAACTACAGCCCCGAGCTGACTGGCATAGGCAAGTACAGCGGTGAACTGGCGCGTTGGCTCGCCAGCAAGGGCCACGAGGTGCGGGTGGTCACGGCGCCGCCGTATTACCCGCAATGGCAGGTCAGCGAGGGCTACTCGGCGTGGCGTTTTCGCACCGAGCAGGTCGACGGCGTGACCGTGGTGCGCTGCCCGTTGTACGTGCCGCGCAAGCCCACGGCGCTGAAACGCTTGCTGCACCTGGCGAGCTTTTCCGCCAGCTCGTGCCTGGCGGTATTGGGGCAACTGCGCTGGAAGCCGGACCTGGTCATCCTGGTGGTGCCCACCTTGTTCTGCGCGCCCCAGGCGTTGCTGTTGGCCAGGCTGTGTGGTGCCAAGTCGGTGCTGCATATCCAGGATTATGAAGTCGATGCGATGTTTGGCCTGGGCCTGGGCGGCAGCCCTTTACTGCGGCGACTGGCGTGGGGTGTGGAGCGCGGGTTGCTGCGGCGCTTTGATCGGGTCTCGACGATATCCAGCGGCATGCTCGATAAGGCCGCCGGCAAGGGCGTCGAGGCTCAGCGCCTACTGTTCTTTCCCAACTGGTCGGAGACCGAGCGGTTTCTCGATGTGCCGCGCAACGGCAGGCTGCTGGAGCGGCTCGGCGTGCCGGCGGGAAAGCGGGTGCTGTTGTACTCGGGCAACATCGGCGAGAAGCAGGGGCTCGAACTGATCCTCGATGCCGCCCAGGCCCACGCCCATCGCCCGGAGCTGGTGTTTCTGATCGTCGGCCAGGGCGCCGGCAAGGCCCGTCTGCAGCAGCGCGTAGAGCGCGAGGGCTTGCACAACGTGGTCTTCGCCCCGTTACAGGCCTATGAAGACTTGCCTGCGCTACTGGCCTCGGCGGACGTCCATTTAGTGATCCAGAAACGCGGCGCGGCGGATTCGGTATTGCCCTCCAAGCTGACCAACATTCTGGCCGTCGGCGGCCATGCAATCATCACCGCCGACCCCGACACCACCCTTGGTCGCTTGTGCGATGAGCATCCGGGCATTGCCGTGCGGGTCGAGCCCGAATCGGTCACCGCCCTGAATGAAGGGATCGAGCGGGTGTTGGCATTGCCTGCGTACAACGCGGTGGCGTTGAACTACGCCGCAGAATTTCTCGATAAAGAACGCATTCTCCAACGCTTCCTGGCACAGGTTTGACGCTTATGTGGCTTGATTTACCGACCTTCAATACGGTCGTGGCATCGACGCCGTTGGTGTCCATCGACTTGGTCGTGAGCAAACCCAGCGGCGATACGCTGCTGGGCTTGCGGATCAACCGGCCGGCCTATGGCTTCTGGTTCGTCCCTGGTGGGCGTATCCAGAAAAACGAAACCCTGGACAACGCCTTCCGCCGCCTGACCCGCGAAGAACTGGGCTGTACCTTTGAACGCGCCGATGCGCAGCTGCTGGGCGTGTTCGAGCACTTCTACGACGACAGCGTCTTCGCCAACGCCGGGAGCGGCCCGGACACCCACTATGTGGTGCTGAGTTATTGCCTGACCCTCGCCGAGGATCAGGTGCTGGAACCGCCCACCGAGCAGCATCGGCACTACCGCTGGTGGTCGCTCGATGAGCTGCGCTACAGCCCCCGTGTACACGAGAACACCCGTGCCTATTTCTGACCCTCTATCGAAGGACGCCTTCATGTTATTACCGGTGATCTTGGCGGGAGGTTCGGGTTCGCGCCTGTGGCCGCTCTCGCGGCAACTCAACCCCAAGCAGTTCTTGCGCCTGACCCATAAAAGCCTGTCGATGTTGCAGCAGACCATTGGCCGCCTGGAGGGCGCGGATGTTGCCTTGCCGCACGTGATCTGCAATGAGCAGCACCGTTTTCTGGTGGCCGAGCAATTGCGTCAACTGGGCATGGAGCAGGCGAGCATTCTGCTCGAACCCATGGGGCGCAATACGGCGCCGGCGATTGCGCTGGCGGCCTGCAAGGCGGTCGACGAGTGCCATGACCCGATCCTGTTGGTACTGGCGGCGGATCATCTGATTGAAGATGTTCCCGCGTTTCATGCCAGCCTCGCGGTGGCGCTGCCCCTGGCCGAGGCCGGCAAGTTGGTGACGTTCGGCATCACGCCGACCAGCGCGCACACCGGATATGGCTATATCGAACAGGGCGCGGCGGTGGGCGAGGGCGGTTATGCCGTGAAGCGTTTCGTCGAGAAGCCGGACGCCGCCACCGCTGCCGACTACGTGGCGCGGGGCGATCATTACTGGAACAGCGGCATGTTCATGTTCCGTGCCAGCCGTTACCTGGACGCCTTGGCACGTTTTCAGCCGGCGATTCTCGCGGCCTGTCGCGCGGCGTTGGCTGCGGGTAGCCAGGATCAGTTGTTCACCCGGGTCGATGAGGCGCTATTCGCCGCCTGCCCGGACGACTCCATCGATTATGCCGTGATGGAAAAAACCAGCGACGCGATCATGGTGCCGTTGCAGGCCGGTTGGAGTGATATCGGCTCCTGGTCGGCGTTATGGGAAGCCAGCGAGAAGACCGACGGCGGCAACGTGCTGCAGGGCGATGTGCTGCAACTGGATACCCGCGATACCTACGTGAACGCCGACAGCCGCCTGGTCGCCACGGTGGGCGTGCAGGACCTGATCATTGTCGAAACCAAGGACGCGGTGCTGGTGGCGCACAAGGACCAGGTGCAGCAGGTCAAGGGCATTGTCGACCAACTCAAGCGCGACGGGCGTCATGAACACCTCAATCATCGTGAGGTCTATCGGCCCTGGGGCATGTATGACGCCATCGACAGCGGCCACCGCTACCAGGTCAAGCGCATCACCGTGAAGCCCGGCGCCAAGCTCTCGGTGCAGATGCATCATCACCGTGCAGAGCACTGGATTGTGGTCAGCGGTACGGCCAAGGTCACCAATGGCGAGCAGACGTATCTGGTCTCGGAAAACCAGTCGACCTATATCCCGATTGGCCAGGTGCATGCGCTGGAAAACCCGGGTGTGATTGCGTTGGAGTTGATCGAGGTGCAATCGGGTTCCTATCTGGGCGAGGACGATATTGTGCGCTTTGAAGACAAGTACGGCAGGGCCTGAGGCTTTCTGACAATTAATAACATTTTCCCCCGTGTTAAATTGCCAGCCTTGTTAGTTTCGCGACCTCAATGTGTTGATACACGGGGGCTGGCGTCGAGAAATGTTATTTTCGAATGCATACGTTCAACTTGCCGGGTAATGGCCGGGCTGGAGTATGGCTGGTGCGCTGTTTACTTGAGTGGCACTATCAAGGCGTACTTCAGTGGCACACGCTCGTTTGCTGAATACTCACTATCGATAAGGAGTCTGATATGAGAAAACAACTGGCTATTATTGTGCTCAGTCTCTTGAGTACTTCTGCCATGGCTGCCGAGTTGCCGCTTGGTCTGAGTACCGCGGTGGTCGGCTCTGTGACGGTGGGGGAAACCCTGCTGATCGGCGCGGCCCTGGTCGCGGGCGTTGCCGCCGCGTCCAGCAGCGGTGGCAGCTCCAACGGTGGTACTACCACAGGCACTACAGGCACCACGGGTACCACCGGTACCGGCAACTAACAGAACGCCTTCCGCTTTATAAGACTGCTTGGAAACCCCGCCCAAGTAGTCTTTTTTTCTTGTCGTTTATCGTGAGTGTCTTAGTACTATGAT
Organism: Pseudomonas sp. D3; assembly: GCF_029320995.1. Taxonomy (NCBI): domain Bacteria; kingdom Pseudomonadati; phylum Pseudomonadota; class Gammaproteobacteria; order Pseudomonadales; family Pseudomonadaceae; genus Pseudomonas; species Pseudomonas sp. D3. The sequence continues at coordinate 4,063,003 of NZ_CP119772.1, read as the reverse complement.
GCGTATTTTTTCTGTGGTGGTCGTGGCCTCCGCATTGTTACAAGGCTGCATGTTTGCGCCCGGCCAATACATGGACATCGACGCAATGACCAAAGACGACGGTGCAGAAAGCAGTCGCGTGGAGTTGATCCCGATTACGCCAAAGTTGCTGGCCATGGACGCGGCGACTCAAGTGTCTTATGCGCTTCCCAAAGAACTACTCGATTATAAACCCGCGCCCTATTTGATCGGCCCAAATGACGCGTTGTACATCACGGTTTGGGATCATCCGGAATTGACCGCACCTTCCGGCCCGCAGCAGCAAATCGATGCCAACGGGCGTCTGGTCAATCCCGACGGCAATCTGTTCTACCCCTATGTGGGCGAAGTGGTTGCCAAGGGCCGCACCCTCGCGGCGCTGCGCAGCGAAATCACCGACAAGCTGCGTCAGTACATCGACAGCCCCCAGGTCGATATCAGTGTGCTGCGGTTTGCCAGCCAGCGAGTGGTGATCACCGGGGCAGTGCTCAAGGCCGGGCCTGTACCGATCACCACCATCCCAATGAGCGTCATGGAGGCCATCGGTGTGTCCGGCGTCGATCCGCTCAATGCCGACCTCTCGAACCTGACGCTGACCCGCGACGGCAAGCGTTACACACTCGACCTCGACACGTTGAATCTCAACCCGTCGCGCTTGAACGACATCTACCTCAAGGACGGTGACCAGTTGTACCTGCCCTACAACGACCGCAAGCGCATCTATGTGATGGGCGAGGTCATGCAGCCTCGCGCGTTGAGTTTCAAGACACGCAGCATGAACCTCACGGACGTGTTGGGCTCGGTGGGCGGCATCAACCAGAACACCTCGAACGCCGATGCGATCTACGTGATCCGTGGTGCGCAGAACCTGGACACGCAACCGGCCAAGGTCTTCCATCTGCAAGCCGGTTCCGCAGCGGCCATGGCCCTGGCCACGCGCTTCGATGTGCAGCCCCAGGACGTGGTGTTCGTCGGTCCCGCCAATATCACTCGCTGGAACCGGGTCATCAGTCAGTTGTTACCTTCCGCCTCGATCATCGGCACCGGTGCTTCCACCCAAAACAACCTGAGCGAAGCCAACAGCCGATAAGGGTGGAACCTGCGTGAACAGTGTGAAAATCGGTATTTACGTGTGTCTTGCGTGGCTGTTGTGCGGCTGCAATCCACTGATGCAGGCCTCGCTCGATACCTTCAAGGCGGCCGTCGTCGGGCCTGCGCCATTGGCGCTGAGCCAGGCCCAGGTGGACGCCGTGCCGTTTCCCCAGATCAAAGTGACCACGGTGTCCAGCGAAGGGGTGATGGCGATGATTCGCCAGCGCGATGACCTGCAGTTCTGGGTCGCCTCCGGCAAACAGGTGCTGTTGATGCGCGATGGCCTGGTAGTGCGCACCGTCGGGCTCGGTACTGATCTGGATGGCACGCGCTGGCAGGGGCAGTCGCCGTTCCAGCTGGGGCTGCACCGCGTGCCGGACGGCTACCGCAGCAGCCGGCAGATCGACCTGGTGGAGGGCTATCGCGTCGGCATCACCGTCACCAGCCGCCTGACCCGCGAGGGCATGGAGACGCTCGAGATCCTCGACAAGCCTTACGCCTTGCTGCGCGTCGATGAAGACATCGAAGCCGAGGCCCTGGGTTTTCGTGCGCGCAACCGTTATTGGGTCGACCCCACTGACGGCTTCATCGTGCAAAGCGAACAGCACCTCAGCCCCCGCCTCACGTTGAAAATCACCCAACTGCAACCCGCCCGCCAGGAGGCCCGATGACCGCTCGCAAACGCTGGGTGCTGGCGCTGTTGTGGAGCGGCGCCAGTGCCTGCCAGGCCGCCATGACGGTGAGCGGGCAAGTCCTGCACCCCGGGCCGATCACCCTGCCACCCGAGGCGCGCTTGCTCGACGCGATCACAGCGTCACAACCGGATGCCCAGGGCTATTGGCTGGCGGCGGCCTGGCTGCACCGGCCATTGATCGAGCCCCAGACCCGGCTCAAAGCCGGCGTGCTGTTTGACCTGGATACGTTGCGTCAGGCCGCATTGGCCGCCGGGCGCGACGGCAGGGCCGACGTCGCGGCGCGCGTCTATCGACAGGTGCAGGCCTTGCCGGTGACCGGCCGGCAACGCGCGGTGCTGGACCCGGTGGCCGTGGAGGTCGGCTTTGCGCCCAACCTGCGGGTCAGCGAGGGTGATCAACTGATCTACCCGGCCAGGCCCGCTAGCGTGCGCGTCCTGGGCGCCGTCGCGGCCCCTTGCACCTTGGCGTTCCAAGCGATGCGGGCGGCGCGCGACTACCTCGACGAATGCCCGGCGGTGGCGGGTGCCGATCTCGACTACGTGTGGCTGATCCAGCCCGACGGCCAGGTCACGCGCCTGGGCATTGCCCCGTGGAACCGCGAGACAGCTGCCGCGCCTGCACCGGGCAGCACATTGCTGGTGCCGCTGCGCAGCGACGACCTGGAACCGCCCACGCCTGAACTGAACCAACAACTGGCCGAGTTTCTTGCCACCCAACCCCTGGCTGAGGTCACGCCTTGAAATTATGTATTGCAGCCGTGCTGCTGGTGCCCTGTGGCGTCGCGCATGGCGATCCGCGTTACACCCAGAGTGATTTTGGCGGGGTCGGGCTGTTGCAAACCCCGACCGCACGCATGGCCCCGGCCGGCGAACTCAGCGTCAATGCCAACCGCACCGAACCTTACAGTCGCTACAGTTTTTCCGTGCAGCCGCTGGACTGGCTCGAAGGCACCTTTCGCTACACCGCCATCACCAACCGCCCTTATGGCGCCGAATCGTTCAGTGGCAGCCAGAGCTACAAGGACAAGGCCGTCGACGCCAAAGTGCGCCTCTACGAGGAAAGCCACTGGTTGCCCCAGGTCGCAGTGGGGATGCTCGACCTGGGGGGCACCGGGCTGTTTTCCAGCGAGTACCTGGTGGCCAACAAGCGGTATGGCGAATTCGATTTCAGTGCGGGCATCGCCTGGGGCTACCTGGGCAGTCGTGGCGATTTCGGCAACCCGTTGGGCGCGCTGAGTGATCGGTTCAACGAGCGGCCTACCGCCGAAGGTTCCGGCAACTTTTCCAACGGCTACTTCCGCGGCCGCCCCGCGCTGTTTGGCGGCGTCGCCTACCAGACCCCCTGGGCGCCGTTGAGCCTCAAGCTGGAATACGAGGGCAACGACTACCAACGCGAGCCCCGAAACAACAACCAGCGCCAGGACTCGCCGCTCAACCTCGGGCTCGTCTACACGGTGGCCGACGCCGTCGACGTGAGTGCCGCCTGGGAACGCGGCAACACGGCGATGTTCGGTATCACCCTGCACACCAATTTCGTCAGCCGCAAGGCACCGGTCAAAACCTACGACCCGCCAGCCCCCACGCTGCCCGCCCAGGCGCCGACCGTCGCCATGGATCAGGTGGATTGGGCCGCGGTGTCCAAGCGTTTGCAGGACAACGCTGGCTATAACGTCGAACGGATTGCCCAGCGCGGCCCAGAGTTATTGGTGTATGGCGAGCAGCAACGCTATCTCTACAGTGCCAAGGCCGTGGGCCGCGCCAGCCGTATCCTGGACGACAGTGTCAATGACCAGATCAGTTGGTTCACCCTGGTGAGCGAGCGGTACGCCATGCCGATCGAAGAAACCAGCGTGCCCCGCGAGACGTTCCGCGAGGTGGTCAACCAGCGCGAGACACTGCAGACCCTGCGTCGCCAGACCGAAGTCAACCCGCCTAGCGCCCAGGCGCAAACGCTGCTCTACACCCAACCGCCCAAGCCCTTGAGCTACGGCGTCGGCCTGGGATACAAGCAGAACGTCGGCGGGCCCGATGGCCTGCTGTATCAGATTTCCGCCGACCTCGACGCCGAATACCGCTTCAACCGCAACACCTGGTGGAGCGGCCTGCTCAGCGTCAACCTGCTGAACAATTACGATGGCTTCACCTACGACGCCCCCAGCGGCTTGCCGCGCGTGCGTACCGATCTGCGCAAGTACATGACCAGCTCCGATGTGACCTTGCCGACGTTCCAGCTCAACCATGCGGTGCGACTGGATCAGGATCTATACGGCATGGTCTATGGCGGATTACTGGAGTCGATGTATGCCGGTGTCGGCAGTGAAGTGCTGTACCGGCCGATGGGCCAGCGCTGGGCGCTTGGCGCTGATCTGAACTACGTGCGCCAGCGCGGATTCGAGCAGGACTTCAGCCTGCGCGACTACCGCACGGTCACGGGGCATATCACCGGCTACACCGACTTGCCGTTCAATACACAGGGGGCGCTGAGTGTCGGTCGTTACCTGGCCCGCGATTGGGGCGCCACCCTGGACCTGTCGCGCGAATTCAACAATGGCGTGCGGATTGGCGCGTGGGTCACCCGCACCACCGCGTCAAAAGAAGCCTTTGGCGAAGGCAGCTTCGACAAAGGCCTTTACCTGTCGATTCCGTTCGATGAGTTGATGAGCCTGTCGACGATGCGCCGCGCCAACCTGGTGTGGGCGCCGCTGACCCGCGATGGTGGTGCGCGGCTCAATCGCGCGTATTCGCTGCATACGATGACCGACGGCCGCGACAGTGACCTGTTCTACCGGAACTTCGAGAAAGTCACTGAATAGGCATGGAAGGGGGACGTGAAGTCCCCCTTTTTTTGTCTTAGTAAATGTCTTTGGACAGCAGGGTGAACGGCGTTTTCAGCAGGATCTTGATGTCCAGCCACAGTGACCAGGTGTTGATGTAGCGCAGGTCGATGTCGACGCGCTTTTGCATCTTCTCCAGGGTCTCGGTCTCGCCCCGGCACCCGTTGATCTGCGCCAGGCCTGTGATGCCGGGCTTGATACGGTGGCGCGCCATGTACGCGTGAATCTTCCCCGAGTAGTAGTCGTTGTGCGCAACCGCATGGGGCCTTGGACCGACCAGGGCCATGTGCCCTTGCAGCACATTGAACAACTGCGGCAGTTCATCGATGGACGTGCGGCGCATGAACCGCCCCACGGGGGTGATGCGCGAGTCGTGGCGGCTGGCCTGGCGTACCTCCTGGTCGTCATGCACACGCATCGAGCGGAATTTCCACACCTTGATCACCTGACCGTTCCAGCCGTGGCGGTCCTGCTTGAAGATCACCGGGCCGGGGGAGGTCAGTTTGATCAGCACGGCGAACAGCAACAGCAGTGGGCTCAGCAGGATGATCGCGAGCAAGGCCAGGCTTTTGTCCAGCAGCGACTTGCTCAGTGCGGCGGTCGGGCGGCTGGTCAGCGGGCTTTCATTGAGGAAAATCGCCGGCAGGCCATCCACCTCGGCCACGCAGTGATTGAGCAGCAGCATGTTATTGAGGTCGGGGACCCAAATGACGTCCACGCTGATCTCCAGCAGGTTGATGTACAGCGCCTCGATGTGGGTGGCTTCCTGCAGCGAATGGGTGATGTACAACCTGCGGATACCGTGCTGCGTGATCAACTGCGGCAGGTCCGGCAGCTCGCCGAGTATCTGCGATTGCACACCTGGGAAGGCGGTCGCCGTGGCACCGACGAGGCCGACCAGCGGCGAGCGTTTTTGCCGGGAAAGTGTTTTCGCAAGGTCGGCGGCAAGTTTGCCGGTGCCAATGATCAACGACTTATGCCGCTCGTGAAGTTGCCCGTGGTAATAGCGGGAAAGACTGTGGATGGGGATGTAACAGAGCGCCAGCACGGCATAACTGATTGCCGCCCACAGCAGCAGGATTTCGATGGGGAACAACGCATTGGCATTGCAGGCGATGCCCACCGCAATCAGTATCAGCAGGGTAAGTAACCAACCCATAAAAAGTCGGCCTAATCCCACGCCGTAATCATCTTTCTTGCTATAAACGTCACACAGCATATAGGCCGGAATCGAGGCTAATATGCTAAAAGCGGCCAAAACCCGGTAGTGATACTCCAGTTGGCCGGTCTTTAAAATAACCAATGCAAATAACAGCGCGACGACCAAACTTGAGGCCAGTGTCCACTGCCCCCAAAAGGTCAGACCTTTGGGGGTTAGGTTACGATGCATTCTCCGGTTATTTAGCATACTACTGCTCCCAGTGGTGACCACTCGCGGTGGTAGGCTTAAGCGAGACGTGGCGTTAAAGCGGCCAAATGACAGGCACACGTAAGCGCGCACAGATTGATATTAATCAACGGCAGGGGGCAGTAGCTGACGACTTATAACAGGCGCATAGCGGTAGTTAAGTGATTGTTGGGTGAGACGGATTGTTATAAAAAGGCAGATATACGAGCGTGATCAACGCCAAGATTGACGATTTTGGAATTATTGTTTTTTCAACGGAGTTGCTGGGAAAGCTCCATGGGATTTTTTATTCTCTGGGTCAAACAATAACCACGATTTCTCACCGAACGGAACAAACGCTCGCCATCGTTGATGCGCTTGAATTTCTCCTGAAGTCGGCTGAGGCACATTTCCAGGCCGCGGTACAACTCAGGTTCGCGACCAATATTGCGAATAAGTTCTTCTTTACTTACCACGCGTTCTTCATGGTGTAACATTTTTTTGATAAGTGCTGATTCAATGGTGGTCAGGGAAATGCGTAGGCCGCCCTTGCTCAACATTCGATCATGTTGCGTAAATATCCAGAAGTCGGGTGCCTGTACCGGAGGTTTTTCGGTGTGTGTCGCCAGTGTTTTTTGATGCCAGTCGGCGTCGCAAAGTTGAACATTGAGTTCAAGTTTATTGTAAGGTTGTAATGTTCTATAAATAACAGATTTCGCTGCGGTATTGGGACTGTCGAGTTTTTTGAACGCGGGGTAATGAGCCTGCTGTGGATTGAAATAATGGTTGGCAAGCGATGGTGTGTGGGTTGTCTGATCCTCTGTTGCCTGCGTTAGTGGCACCCAGGCGATGTCACCATAGAGTAACTCCGCGTTCGACGCAAAGTCGGGCAGCGGGATAAAAGCGGAGGGCGCGGTGGGTAGGTGTTTCTTGAGTGAGCTCATAGTGGTTACCATGGTCAGGTGGGTAGGAGTTATAAACTTTCAGGCGGCGAGTAGTAACTGCCCTGAAAGTGATTGAAAGGCAAGCGCTTAGCGAGTGTCGCACTGTCGGAAAACTCAACCTTGTCCGCAATGAACGAAATTCGGGTGGCGCTTATCAGCTCTAGCATGTGGTCATAGAGGCGGTCGAACAGGTCTGAGCGAGTATTCAAACTCAACCTCAGGGCAGCATCCGGAAATGGCATTTTTATATAGTCATAGAGCTTTAGTTCGATCAGCAGGTCAGCCTGCTTTGTATCCAGAGTGTAGTTATTGTAGGCGAGCTTGATACCACTTCGGTCTTTCAGGGCATAAAGCTGGCGCACCATCGCGCGGCGTTCTGTGGGGCCGGGGAGTGCGTCCAAGGGGTTCTCCACACTGATAACGAGTTGTTGTTTATAGCTTTCCAAGACATTCGCGACATGGATAAGTTCATTTAGCGTATCTTCGGACATAAGCGCCGATTGGTCGATGCGCAGAAATTTATGAGTCGCAGGCTGTGCCGAAGCAAGGGGGCGGTGACTGAGGTCGGCAGTCGTGCGCGGGGCGATGCGCAATAACGCGTCACGGTAGGCGCATTTAAGTTGCTCGCGATATATGGGGTGCAAATGCTCTGGAAGGTTGAGCAGATTACATGCGCTAGTTACGCGAATCTCATTGCCCCAAAGTGTGCAGCTTCGTTCAACTATCGCTTGCCTGAAGAGCTTGGGGTGCGCTATTTCGGCAGGCGATATTTTCTCGTTATTCACGATGCTAGCTCTCTTGGGCAGGGTGTAAATGATGGGCGGAAATGATTCCGCGGCTCAATTTATAGCCATAGCCACGGATGTTCTGAATGATGTTTTCGCCATAACATGCCTTGATTTTACTGCGCAGGCGGCTGATGGATTTCTCCAGGGCGCGAGAGTCGTAGAATTTGGTATTGAGTCCCATAACGCTGGCGATTTCATCATGACTGAGCAGCCGGCTATGGATCAGTGCCTCAAGGACTTTCATTTCGACGAAGGAAATCTCGAGTTTCTGGCCGTTGCCGTAAAGGCACATCCGATCCTGATCCATGATGAGTTTGCAGTAGTTCAAACGATACGTTTCATTGAGAAACGCCTCGACTAAACTCAACTTTTCCTCAGGCGAGGTGTCTGTCACTTTTAGACAGTAGTCCGCACCGGCCAAATAATATTTGGTTTTGCTTTGAGTTGAGGCGAACGTGATGAAAACAACTATTAGACAGGCCGGATTTTTAGTCCTGGTCTTTTTTATGATGTCCAGGGTTTGACTGCTGGCAGAAGGGGTGTCGATTTCTATGACAATGGCGCGATAATCGGCGTGATCTTCCTGATGACCGACTAGTTGACCGTAGCTGCGTGTATCGACTTTTAAATCATTCGGTACAGTGCGAACTATAAGTGCTCTGAAGTCCTCGGTTTTAGACGTAGTCCGTGCAATAGCGAGGACGTTGGAAAAATGCATCACCTACTCCCTTTTCTGGCATGCAAGGCCGACAGTTCAATCGCTGCTAGCGTTAGATACTAATCGAATTGATTCCGCCAAAACGTGACAAATTTTAACATTCGTCACTTTGTTCTAAAGGCTGCAGCGGGGTGATGGGGGCGTGTTGCGGGGCCGCATTTGCGCGGGTGTACACATATGCTAGTGCAGATTGTTAGTATGCGGTAAGTGTCTTAGGTCAATTGGTTTTTAGGCCTATGGTGATTTAATTTTTTCTATAAATGAGGCCGGGTGGCGGGGCGACGAATAGCCTGAAAATGCCAGCGCGGTGCCGTCGATTCCGCACTGGCATGAGTGATCCTGCCGGCTCCAATGACTGCTTAAGCTAATTCTAAAAAGGTATTTATTACCGCTTTTTAAGATCGTTTAGCTTGGTCACTCCCCCAAGACACTCATGGAGTGAGCCGCCGATGCTGCAATCAATCAACGCCTTGCCGCTGCTGGACCTGTCGCTGCTCGATGGCAGCCCGGCGCAGCGCGGCGCGTTTCTCGATGAGCTGCGTTTTGCCGCGCGGCACATCGGCTTCTTCTACCTCACGGGTCACGGTATCGATCCGGCGTTGCTGGCTCAGGTGCAACAGCAGGCGCGGGCTTTTTTCGCCTTGCCCGAGGCAGAAAAACTGGCCGTCGGCATGCTCAACTCCGCGCACTTTCGCGGCTATAACCGCGCAGCGTCGGAAATCACCCGCGGTCAGCCGGACCTGCGTGAGCAGTTCGACGTCGGTGCCGAGCGCGAACCCTTGGCCATCGATCAGCACCCTGCGGCCTGGGCACGCCTGCAAGGCCCCAATCAATGGCCGGCGGCGCTGCCCGAGCTCAAGCCCTTGGTGTTGGCCTGGCAGCACGCGATGACCCAGATGTCGTTGCGCCTGCTACGTGCATTCGCCCAGGCCTTGTCCCTGCCCGAGAACGCGTTCGACGCGCTGTACGGCGACACGCCCAACGAACATATCAAGCTGATCCGCTATCCTGGCCGCCATGCCGGGCAAAGTCGCCAGGGTGTCGGCGCGCACAAGGACTCCGGCTTCCTGAGTTTCCTGCTGCAAGACCAGCAGGCCGGTTTGCAGGTAGAAGTGGAGGAGGGCCGCTGGATCGATGCCGCGCCGCGCGCCGATACGCTGGTGGTGAATATCGGCGAATTGCTGGAGCTGGCCAGTAACGGCTATCTGCGTGCCACGGTCCACCGCGTAGTGTCGCCGCCGGTGGGCAGCGAACGCTTGTCCCTGGCATTTTTCCTCGGTGCGCAACTGGATGCGGTGGTGCCGGTGTACCAACTCGCGCCCCAACTGCTGCGCGATGCCCACGGCCCCACCAGCGATCCGCGCAACCCGTTGCTGCGCGACGTCGGCTGGAACTACCTCAAGGGCCGCCTGCGCTCCCACCCGGATGTCGCCCAGCGCTTCTACGCCGACGCCACGTTGCCCCACGCTCTGTCCGCCTGAGCAGGAGATCACTCTGTTGAAGACATCCGCACTTACCCTGGCGGCCTTGCTGGCCGCTTTCAATGTGTCGGCCGCCGATGCCTTGCGCGTCGCCGCCGACCCGATTCCCCACGCGCAAATCCTCGAATACGTGCAGAAGCTCGACCCGAGCCTGAAGCTGAACATTATCGAGATCCCCAGCGGCGTGAACTCCAATGAGTTGTTGGCCCATGGCGATGTCGACGCCAATTATTTCCAGCACCTGCCGTATCTCAAGTCCCAGGAACAGGCGCTCGGCCAGAAGTTCGCCGTGGCGGCCACCGTGCATATCGAACCGTTGGGGATCTATTCGCACCGCCACACCGGCTTCGACCAGGTGCCCGACAAAGGCACCGTCGCCGTGCCGAATAACGTCACCAACCTGAGCCGCGCCCTGTACCTGTTGCAAGCCAATGGCCTGATCACCCTCAAGCCGGGCTTCAACGATGCGTCCAAGGACCAGGCCACGCCCAAGGACATTGCCGAGAACCCCAAGCACCTGAAGATCCTGGAAATCGAATCGCCGCAAATTCCCCGGGCGCTGGAGGATGTCGACCTGGCGGTGATCAATGGCAACTTCGCCCTTGAAGCCGGGCTGCAACCGGCCAAGGATGCGCTGGGGCTGGAAAAGGCCCAGGGCAACCCTTACGCGAATATTCTGGTGACCACGCCCAAACTGGCGCAGGACCCACGCATCCAGCAACTGGCCAAGGACCTGCGCTCGCCGGCGGTGGCCAAGTTCATCAGCGAGAACTATGCCGGTTCGGTGATCCCGGTGGCGCTCGAATGATCGTCGTCGAGGGCGTTAGCAAAACCTACGCCGACGGCCAGCCGGCGGCGCTGGATAACGTGTCGCTGCAGATCGCCGACGGCTCGATCTTCGGCATCGTCGGCCGCAGCGGCGCGGGTAAAAGCACCTTGCTGCGCTGCCTTAACCTGTTGGAGCGGCCGACGTCCGGGCGCATCCTCATCGATAGCCAGGACTTGACCCGGTTAACGGATAAGGCGCTGCGCCAGCAACGCCAGCGCATCGGCATGATCTTTCAGGGGTTCAACCTGCTGCACTCGCGCAATGTGGCGGATAACGTTGCGGTGCCGTTGGAGATTGCCGGGCTGCCCAAGGCCGAGCGTGCCGTGCGGGTGGAGGAGTTGCTGGCGTTGGTTGGCTTGAGCGACAAGGCGGCGGCGTTTCCTTCGCAACTTTCCGGTGGGCAAAAGCAGCGCGTCGGCATCGCCCGCGCACTGGCCGCGCGCCCGGCGTATCTGCTGTCGGATGAAGCCACCAGCGCCCTGGACCCGGAAACCACGGCGTCGATCCTGGCGCTGTTGCGCGACATCAACCGGCAACTCGGGGTGACCATCGTGTTGATCACCCATGAACTGGAGGTGGTCAAGGCGATCTGCGACAGCGCGGTATCCCTGGCGGCGGGGCGCGTGGTGGAAAGCGGCACGCTGCTGCAACTGCAGGCCGACCCGTCATCGCGTCTGGGCCGCTCGCTGGCGCCCAGCCTGCACGTGGTGAGGGCCGTATGAAAACCGACTGGAATGAGGTGCTCCAACTGCTGCTCAACGCCACCGGCGAAACCCTCTACATGGTGCTGCTGGCGGGGCTGTTCACCTTGTTGATCGGCCTGCCGCTGGGCGTGTTGCTGTTTATCAGTCGCCCGGCTGGGCTGTTCCCGCTGCCACGGCTCAACCGTGTGTTAGGCGCGGTGATCAATCTGGGGCGTTCGTTGCCGTTTGTGGTGATGTTGATCGCGTTGATTCCGCTGACCCGCCTGATTGTCGGCACCACTTTGGGCAGCACGGCCGCCGTGGTGCCGATCACTATGGGTGCTTTTCCATTTTTCGCACGCATTGTCGAGGCCGCCCTGGACGAAGTGGACACGGGCCGCATCGAGGCGATCGTGGCGATGGGCGGCGATATCCGGCATGTGATTTTCAAGGTGCTGCTGCCCGAAGCCTTGCCGGCGCTGGTGGCCGGGGTCACGCTGACCCTGGTGATGCTGATCGGCTTTTCATCCATGGCCGGGGTGATCGGTGGCGGTGGTTTGGGCGACTTGGCGATTCGCTACGGCTACCAGCGTTTCAACAACCAGATCATGGTGGTGACGGTGGTGGTGTTAGTGGTGCTCGTGCAGGGCGTGCAAAGCCTGGGTGATCGCTGCGTGAGGTCGTTGGCGCATCGTCGATAGACGCTTAATGTTGATCACGGCATGCTCAACGGTCGCGCACGGCCTTGAGCAGCAGCGTTTCGAAGGCTTGCTGCACCCCTGGCCCATCACTGTGGGCCACGTTGAAACGCATCGAGTCACGCAGTGCCGGGTCGTAGCCGAACAACGCCCCCGGCGCTAGCACCATGCTTTGCTTCAAAGCCTCCTGGGCCAACTGCTCACCGTTCACCCCCGGCGGCAGGCGGGCCCAGATGAACATGCCGCCTTCATACGCCATCGGCAATTGGCAGCCGCAGCGCTTGAGCCATTGTTCGACACGCCCGCCGGCCTCCAGCAAGTGCTGCACCATGCGTTTGCGGTGCCGGGCGTAACTGCCTTCGCTGAGCAGGCGATAGACGATCTGCTCGAACAGCTCCGAGGTCACGCCGCCGCTCATCAACTTCATATGGGTCAGGTTGGCCGCCAGTTGCGGCGCGGCCACCACGTAGCTGACGCGGGTGTTGGCGCTGAGGATTTTCGAGAAACCCGACAGGTAGGTGACCTGGTCCAGCCCTGCGACGGCGGCCAGGCGCGGTGGCGGGTTGGGGTGCAGGTCGCCGTAGAGGTCATCCTCGATGATATGGCAGTGGTACTGCCGGGTCAGTTGCAGCAGGCGAAACGCCTGGTTGGGGCTGAAAGAATGCCCGGTCGGGTTATGCAACACACTGGTGGTGAGGTACAGGCTGGGGCGATGTTCGGCCAGTAACTGCTCGAGTGCGGCGAAATCGAAGCCATCGGGGCGACGCTCGATCGTCACCACCTTGACCCCGTGCAGGGCCAGGTTGGCGTGGAAGTTGAAGTAGCAGGGCGCGTCGAGCAGCACCGTGTCGCCCGGGCGGGCAAGCAGGCGCATGAGCATGTCCAGGCCTTGCAGGGTGTTGGGGGTGGTGATGATTTGCTCTACGGGCACCGACAGCCCTTCGGCATGCAGCTTGTGTTGCAACGCCTGGCGCAAGGGCAATAACCCGGCTGGCGTGCCCATCCCGGCAAGGCGCAGCGACGGCGCGCGCACCACGCTGCGCATGGCTTGGCGCAGCGTTTCGCTGTCCAGCCATTGCTCCGGTAAATGCCCGCCACCGGGGCGCCATTCGCCATTGACGCTGACCAAGGGCCGGCGCAGGACACTGAGCAGGTCCTGGGGCAACAGGTCGACCCAGCTCGACGACGCGGGGCGGGCGGTGTCCGTCGCCACAAAGTAACCACGGCCCTGACTCGACGTCAGCAGGTTGCGTCCGCGCAGGCGGTCCAGGGCTTCGTTGAGGGTGAACTTGCTGACGCCCAGGGTCTGGGCCAGTTCACGCACCGACGGCAACTTGCTGCCGGGCGCCCATTCGCCGTTCTCGATCGCCTGGCTGAACGCCTCGACGATTTGCTGCACCTTGGGTGAGCCTGCCCGAAAGGCGATGGCGGATACAAACATGCGGCTTCCTTGTCTTTGCCGGTGATTTTACCGGTGAAGTAGGGCTGGATTAGGCACGACTTTACCTGCCTTGTGCAATGCCGCTGCCCTAGACTGCCGACCATCTGGCCACTTTCTGGCTGTCTTCCCAAGGTCCAAGGCCATGACAACCGCGCTGACCCTCTCTTCGTTCCTCTACTTTCTGTTGTTTTGCGCCACCGTGACGTTCAGCCCCGGCCCCATGACCTTGCTGCTGCTGAGCCTGGGCTTGAAGGACGGCCTGCGCAGCTCGATCCCGGCGCAGATCGGCGCCAGTGTGGCGTACCTGATCTCCATCCTGATCTTTGCCGTGGGCTTCTCGGAATTGATCAAAGGCAACCTCGCCATCACCCAGAGTATCCAGATGGTCGGCGTCGCCTACATCCTCTACCTGGCCTACAAACAGTGGACCGGCAGCGGCGTGTCCAGCGGCGCGGTCGTTGCCGTGGAAGGCGGGCGCAGCCTGTTCGGCAAGGGCTTGCTGACCGGGTTTTCCAACCCCAAGGCGATCATTATGTTCAGCGCCGTGTTCCCACAATTCGCCGGGGCCGGGGAGCACAACTCGATGACGGACATCGCCATCCTCGGGTTGACCTTCCTGGTGCTGCAATTTGCCAGCGGCTGCCTGTATGGCTATTTCGGCCAGCGCATCAAGCCGGTACTGGAAAACCCCCGGCGGCGGGTATGGCTACAACGAATCACCGCGCTGCTGCTGCTGGGCGTCGCCGGGATGCTGGCACGGGGCTTTTCCGACTGACGACGGAGAGCTTATGAGCGGTAGTGGCGATATGACGTTGCCCTGATAGACTCCAGGCACTCACTCAGGATCGCACGCCACCATGCCAGCCGCCGGAGGAAATGGAGTTCCGCTCGCTACCCGCTTATACAAATCCCGCACGTTGGGGCTGACGCTTGGCTTTGCCTGTGTGGCGTTCGGCATGTATCCGCTCAACCCACCGCTTTGGGTGTGGGTGTTGATGGTGATCAACGGCTTTGTCTGGCCGCATCTGGCTTATCAATGGTCGCGCCGTACCGCCAACACATTGCGTTGTGAGCGCCGCAACCTGCTGTTCGATTCGTTTTGCGGCGGCTTCTGGGTCGGCGCCATGCACTTCAACCCATTGCCCAGCGTCACCACCCTGTCGATGATGACCATGAATAATGTGGCCATCGGGGGTACCCGTTTCATGCTGGCGGGTTGGGCGGCGCAGGCGTTGGGCGTCGGCGTGTCGCTGCTGATCTTCACCCCGGCGTTCATCAGCATGACCACCCAGGCGCAGCTATACGCCTGTTTGCCGATCCTGATGCTGTATCCGCTGGCCCTGGGCTGGATTTGCTATCGCCAGGCCGTGAGCTTGGCCGGGCACAAGCGCGAGCTATTGGCCCTGAGTCGTACCGACAGCTTGTCCGGCCTGCTCAACCATGGCGCCTGGAAGGACCATCTGGACATCGAGTTCCAACGCTGCCACCGCGAGCCACAGGGCGCGGTCATTGCCCTGATCGACATCGATCACTTCAAAGTGATCAACGACACCTACGGCCATGTCACTGGCGATATCGTCCTGTGCCAGCTCAGTAAAGTGCTGCGCCAGAACCTGCGCGCCACCGACCTGGCCGGGCGCTACGGCGGTGATGAGTTCTGCGTGATCCTGCCGGGCGTGCCGCTCAATCGGGCCACGGAAGTCATGGATGCCCTGCGTGATCGCTTCAATGCGCTGGCCTATGCCGAGGACCCGACCCTGCGTGCCAGCTTGAGCATCGGCCTGGCGCCTTATCAGCCCGGGCATGCCGATGCCACCAGTTGGCTCAACGATGCCGACCAGGCGTTATACGAAGCCAAGAGCAGCGGGCGCAACCGGGTCAGCGCGGTGCAGGGCCCTTGGTTGAGGTCGGTCTAGTGGGGTAGGGTGTGGCGTTCCCTTCCAATAAAAACAAGGATCGATTCATGCTCTTCACCTTCCCCCGTACTCTTTTGGCCGCGACCCTGGCCGTGTCCTTCGCGCTCCCGGCCTACAGCGCCGAACCCCACACACAGATCCAGGCGGCTGCCGAACAGTACCAGGCCGACGCGCTGAAATTGCTCGAGCGCCTGGTCAACATCGACTCGGGTTCCGGCTACGGGCCGGGCCTGACCCAGGTCAGCGACATCGCCGTCGATGAGCTCAAACAGCTGGGCTTCAGCATCGAACGCGTGCCGGATGCTGCGGCCAACAGCAGCCATGTGATCGCCACCCTCAAAGGCACCGGCAAGGCCAACATCCTGTTGATGGCCCACATGGACACCGTATTCAAAGAAGGCTCGGCCGCCGCACGTCCGTTCCACATCAAGGACGGTCGCGCCTACGGCCCCGGTGTGATGGATGACAAGGGCGGTATCGTCGCCGGTCTCTATGCGCTGAAAGTCCTGAAAAACCAGGGCTTCACGGACTACGCGCAGATCACCTTCCTGCTCGACGCCAGCGAAGAAACCGGTTCCGACGCCGCCTCAGCGCTGATCCGCAAAACCGCCAAGGCCCACGACGTGACCTTGAATCTCGAGCCCGGTCGCCCGGCGGATGGCCTGGTGGTCTGGCGCAAAGGCAGCGCCACTGCGGTGGTCGAAGTCAAAGGCAAAGCCGCTCACGCCGGCGTCGCCCCGGAACTGGGGCGCAACGCCGCGATGGAAGCTGCCCACCAGATCCTGCAACTGGGCCAACTGGGCGATGCAGAAAAGAAAACCACCATCAACTTCACCGTGCTTCAGGCCGGTGATCGCGTCAACGTGATTCCTGACCAGGCGACGGCCAAGGCCGATGTGCGTGCGGCGTTGCCGGAAGAGTTCGACCGCATCGAGAAAGACCTGGCGCGGGTATCGGCCAACAAGTTGATCCCCGAGACGCAAGTGACGACCAGCCTGCTGCGCGGTCTGCCGCCGATGCCACAGACGCCGGAATCGGACAAATTGGTGGCGATTGCCCAAGGCATTTATGGCGAGCTGGGGCGCACGCTGACCATTGAAGGCAGTGGCGGCGCGGCGGATGCGAGTTTGTCGGCCGGGGTAGGAACGCCGACCCTGGATGGGTTTGGGATTGTCGGTGGGAATATCCACACGCCCGAGGAATATGCGGAGGTGGGGAGTGTGGCGCCGCGCATTTATTTGTTGAGCCGTATGATCATGGAGTTGGCGAAGCGCTGACTTGAGGTTCCCAGGGAACGTTCTGTGAGGACCTGCTGATTGTCCTATGCATAGAACGAACAAGGTCGCGTTTACCGGCTAGTACCCCGGGATCGAGGGGCTTAGGGTGTAGGCACTTTGGAGGTACACCATGAAGAAACTCATCGGCATCTACACCAGCCCCAGCGCCCATTGGGTCGGCGACGGTTTTCCGGTGCGCACGCTGTTTTCCTACGACTCCCTGGGCAAGCACATCAGCCCATTTTTGTTGTTGGATCACGCCGGCCCGGCCGATTTCACCCCGACTGCACAACGTCGCGGCGTCGGCCAGCACCCGCATCGTGGCTTTGAAACCGTGACCATCGTCTACGACGGCGAAGTCGAACACCGCGACTCCACCGGGGCCGGCGGCACAATCGGCCCCGGCGACGTGCAATGGATGACCGCCGCCAAGGGCATCCTCCACGAAGAGTTCCACTCCGAAGCCTTCGCCCGTCGCGGCGGAGTGCTGGAGATGGTGCAACTGTGGGTCAACCTGCCGGCCAAGGACAAAATGGCCGACGCCGGCTACCAGACGATTGTCGACGGCGATATTCCGTTGCTGCCGCTGGCCAATGAGGCCGGCCAGCTGCGCCTGATTGCCGGTGAGTTCGCGGGAACAAAAGGCCCGGCACGCACCTTCACGCCCATCGACGTGTGGGACCTGCGCCTCAACGCCGGCAAGGCGCTGACCCTGGACCTGCACGCCGGACGCAATACCGCGCTGGTGATCTTGCGCGGTACGGTGCTGGTCAATGGCGAAGAAATCGCGCGCCAGGGGCAATTGGCACTGTTTGAGCGCGACGGCACGCAACTGTCCCTGGAGCCCAGCGACGACGCCAGGGTGCTGCTGCTCAGCGGTGAGCCGATCGACGAGCCGATCGTCGGGCATGGTCCGTTCGTGATGAATACTGAGCAGGAAATCCATCAGGCGTTTGCTGATTTTCACTCCGGTCATTTCGGGCAGATGCAGCGCTGAAAGGTTGACGCCAAGCCTAATGTGGGAGCGGGCAAGCCCCCGCATTTCGCTCCGCGCTATACCCCCACATCCCCATTTCATGCGATCTTCTCGGCATTCACCCTGGAGTCGTCTGGATGCCCTCATTTATCGCTGATCACCCCATGTTGTGCGCCCTGGCGCTGATTTTTATCGACATCGGTGTATGGCGCCTGATTTCCGCTGACCTGGCTAACTGGAAGCTGGCGGCGCGGCTGGTGATTTTTGCGGTGTTCAGCGCCGTGTTGTTCAACGACGGCATGAACCCGATGCTCGTCGCGCCGTATGCCGACAATACCGCGTTGCACCTGGCCGCCACCGCGTTGCAGATCGGTTGGTGGCTGTTCGCGGCGCGGACCCTGACGGTGTTGCTCGGCGCGGTGATGATGCAGCGCGTCGGCCATACCGGTCGCCTGTTGCAGGACCTGCTGGGCGCGGTGATTTTCCTGATTGCGATCATCGCCGCCATGGCCTACGTGCTCGACCTGCCGGTCAAGGGCGTGCTTGCCACCTCCGGTGCGGTGGCGATCATCGTCGGTCTGGCGTTGCAAAGCACCCTCAGCGATGTGTTTTCCGGGATTGTGCTCAACACCACCAAGCCGTACCAGCTCGGTGACTGGATTTCCATCGACGGCACTGAAGGCCGCGTCACCGATATCGACTGGCGCGCCACACGCTTGCAAACCTCCCAGGGCAGCATGGCGGTGATCCCCAATTCGCTGGCGGCCAAGGCCAAGATCATCAATTTCTCGCGCCCGGCGGACATGTTCGGCCTGTCGGTCTGCCTGCAAGTCAGCCCCCACGCGCGTCCGCAAACCGTGATCGAGGCGTTGGAGCGGGCGATGCAAGGTTGCCGGCCGCTGCTGGCTAAACCGGCGCCGAACGTGGCGTTCAAAACCTCGTCCAGTGGCGGCGTCGAGTATGAAATCAGCGGTTTTGTACCGGCGATGCTACTCAAGCGCGAAGTGCGCAATCAGCTGTACGACCTGGCTTTCCGGCACCTGCAAGCGGCAGGCGTCGGTTTGCTGTCGGCCACCGAAAGCAGCACGCCGCTGGCGCTGTCAGGTGCGCGGGCGTTGCTGGAGCGCTCGTCGATTTTCTCCACCTTGCGCCAGGAAGAGAAGGACACCTTCAGCCAGAATATGACCCTGCACAGCTACCGTGCTGGCGAGATGATCCTGCCGGCGGGGGAAGTCAGCGATCATTTGTTTATCGTCGAAACCGGCGTGGTCTCGGTGATGCTGAACAAGAGCGGGCACGCGTTCGAAGCCGGGCGCATGGGGCCGGGGGAAGTGATCGGCGAGGCCGGGATCTTGTCCGACGAGGCCACGCTGGCTGACTTCTGCGCCAAGACCTACTGCACGCTCTACCGCGTCGAGAAGGAATACCTCAAGCCCTGCCTGGATGCGCGGCATGACATCGGCGAAGCGATGAAAGCGCTGCTGGATTTTCGCGTACATACGGCGCAGACCCTGACCCAGGAAGCGCCGGTGGTACCGGTGAAGAAGGGCTTCCTGCAGTGGTTGCGCAAGCGCGGGTTGTAAAACGATCAGGCAAACGCCTCCCTCGCTGCCTGCTCGGTGGCGCCGGCCTGATGCCCGAGGATGGTCGGGTGCTGGGCGTTGACGATATCGTCCCCCAGGCACCCGCAGCGTTGTTCGTCAAATACGCGTTCAGCGCACCAGGCACGGGCGCTTGTTATCGAAGCTCCAGCCGGGAATCAGGAACTGCATGGCCACGCTGTCATTGCGCGCGCCCAGGCCCATGCCCTTGTAGCGTTCGTGGGCCTGGGCCACGGCGTCCATGTCGATCTCCACGCCCAGGCCCGGTTTGGCCGGCACCTGGATGTGACCGTCGACAATCGGCAACGGCGCCTTGGTCAGGCGCTGGCCGTCCTGCCAGATCCAGTGGGTGTCGATCGCGGTGATAGCGCCCGGTGCGGCGGCCGCCACCTGGGTAAACATCGCCAGGGAAATATCGAAGTGGTTGTTGGAGTGCGAGCCCCAGGTCAGGCCCCATTCGTGGCACATCTGCGCGACGCGCACCGAGCCTTGCATCGTCCAGAAGTGCGGGTCGGCGAGGGGGATGTCCACCGATTGCAGCTGGATCGCGTGGCCCATTTCGCGCCAGTCAGTGGCGATCATGTTGGTGGCGGTAGGCAGGCCGGTGGCGCGGCGGAATTCAGCCATGACTTCGCGGCCCGAATAGCCGTTTTCCGCGCCGCACGGGTCTTCGGCGTAGGCCAATACGTGATGTTGGTCGCGGCACAGGGCGATGGCCTCCTTGAGTGACCAGGCGCCGTTTGGGTCCAGGGTGATGCGTGCGTCGGGGAAGCGCTCGGCCAGGGCGGTGACCGCTTCGATTTCTTCGGCGCCGCGCAACACGCCGCCCTTGAGCTTGAAGTCGTTGAAACCGTACTTGGCCTGGGCGGCTTCGGCCAGGCGCACGATAGCGTCCGGGGTCAGGGCCGGTTCATGGCGCAGGCGAAACCAATCGTCTCCATCGGCTTCGCTGCGGTAGGCCAGGTCGGTCTGCTGGCGGTCGCCGATATAGAACAGGTAGCCGAGCATCTTTACCGCGTCGCGCTGCTGGCCTTCGCCGAGCAGGGCGGCCACTGGCACTTCGAGGAATTGGCCGAGCAGGTCGAGCAGCGCCGCTTCCATGGCGGTGACGGCGTGGATGGTGATGCGCAGGTCAAACGTCTGCAGGCCGCGCCCGGCGCTGTCGCGGGCGGCGAAGGTGCGGCGCATGGCATTGAGGATGCTCTGGTACTCGCCGATCGGTTTGCCGATCACCAGGCTGCGCGCGTCTTCCAGGGTTTCGCGGATGCGTTCGCCGCCCGGTACTTCGCCCACGCCGATGTGCCCGGCGCTGTCTTTGAGGATCACGATGTTGCGCGTGAAAAACGGCCCGTGGGCGCCGCTGAGGTTGAGCAGCATGCTGTCGTGGCCGGCCACCGGGATCACTTGCAGGTGGGTGACGATTGGGGCGTGACTGGCGTGGTGCTGGTGTTCTGTGTTCATGAAAACGCTTCCTTATTTGCTCAAGACGGGGGCGGGGTGCAGCACGCTCGGGCTTTGGGCGCCGGGCCGGGTCTTGGCGAAGAACACCAGGATCGCCGCGAGGATCGAGGTGCCGGCCAGCCCATACAAACCACCCTGGATCGACCCGGTGGTCTGCTCCAGAAACCCGAAGGTGGTGGGCGCGACAAACCCACCGAGGTTGCCGATGGAATTGATCAGCGCGATCACTGCCGCCGCGATGCGCGCATCCAGGTAGCCCTGGGGAATCGGCCAGAACAGTGACGACGCCGACTTGAACCCAATCGCAGCAAAACAGATGGCGACAAAGGCAAAGACCGGCCCACCGGTGGTGGAGAAAAACATCCCCGCGGCGGCAATCAACAGCGCCGTGGCCACCCACGCCTGCTGGTGCTTGTACTTGCCGGCCAGGGCCGCGAACGAGTACATGGCGATGATCGAAATCAGCCAGGGGATGGAGTTGTAGAAGCCCACCTGGATGTCACTCAGGTCGCCCATCTTCTTGATGATGCTCGGCAGCCAGAATGTGGCGGCATAGATGGTCAGTTGTATGCAGAAATACAGGGCGCAGAACAGCATGATCTGGCGGTCCTTGAGCAGCGTGCCCAGGCTCGGCTTGACCGTGGTGGCGGCGTCACGCTCGCGTTGTTCGCGCTCGATCTCGCCCACCAGCGCGTCCTGTTCTGCGCGGCTGAGCCATTTGGCATCGTGGGGTTTGGAG
This sequence comes from Pseudomonas sp. D3, assembly GCF_029320995.1. Classification (NCBI taxonomy): domain Bacteria; kingdom Pseudomonadati; phylum Pseudomonadota; class Gammaproteobacteria; order Pseudomonadales; family Pseudomonadaceae; genus Pseudomonas; species Pseudomonas sp. D3. The sequence continues at coordinate 4,041,426 of NZ_CP119772.1, read as the reverse complement.
TCGAGCCAGAACCACACAAAAAAGCACAGCAGCACCGAGGCCATGCCTTCGATGATGTACATCCATTGCCAGCCGTGCAGGCCCAGCCCGTTGATTTGCAGCAGCACGCCGGACAGTGGGCCGGAGATCAGCGAGGCCAGGGCCGAGCCGCTGAGGAAGATCGCAATCGCCTTGCCGCGTTCCACCCCAGGCAGCCAGCGGGTGAAGTAGTAGATCACGCCCGGAAAGAACCCGGCCTCGGCCACGCCCAGCAGAAAACGCAGGATGTAGAAGTGGGTTTCGTTCTGGATAAAGGCCATCAGCGTCGCGGTGATGCCCCAGGTGAACATGATGCGGGTCAGCCAGATACGCGCGCCGACTTTTTGCAGCAGCAGGTTGGAGGGCACTTCGAACAAGGCATAGCCGATGAAGAACAAGCCGGCACCGAAACCATAGGCGGCCGCGCCGATGCCCAGGTCGTGTTCCATGTGGGTGCGTACAAAGCCGATGTTGACGCGGTCGATGTAGTTGACGATGAACATGATCACGAACAATGGCAGCACGTGCTGCTTCACTTTCTTGATCGCGCGGGCCAGGACGGGGTCGAGGGCGGGCGCAGCTGTCGCAGGGCTGGAAGAGGTCACGGGGTAGAACTCCCACGGATTATTGTTGTGCGGGGATGGGTTCAGGGCTGCCGGAGATGTCTGACAACTTGATAGACATCATACAACTGCTTTTTTCCATGTGGCAACGTAAATTTCGGCGGTATGAGCGCGCCGTTGGAGCTTTGTTTCCTAAGAATTAGGCTTCGTTGTGCTTTATTTCAACCACGTCGACGCAATCCAAGGCAAGCCTACTCTCACAAAAATCATGGCCAGACATAGTGGAATTTGTTTGTTGTCATACAAGTTGGTGGTGGATGGAGATGTTAGTATTGGCCGGGCCCAACCCATGGAATGACCGATGCACAACGACGCCCCCCGCAAGCGCTCCCAGGGCCTTGCCCATGACATCGTCACTACGTTGACCCAGCGCATTCTCCTCGGCCAAATGGCGCCGGGCGAGAAGTTGCCCTCCGAGTCGGCCATCGTTGGCGAGTACGGCGTCAGTCGCACGGTGGTGCGTGAGGCGTTGTCGAAGTTGCAGGCGGCGGGACTGGTGGAAACCCGGCATGGGGTGGGCACCTTTGTGCTTGAGCGGGACCAGCGCCAGGGCCTGCAACTGAACCACGACACCGCCGTCAGCGTGCGCGGCATCCTTGAGTTGCGCCTTGGCCTGGAAACCCAGGCCGCTGCCCTGGCCGCGTTGCGTCGCAGCGAGGCGCAGTTGCAGCTCATGCGCCAGGCCCTCGACGACTACCAGGCCTCGCTGGCCAACAACGACAGCAGCGTCGAACCCGACGTGCGCTTCCATCAGTTGATTGCCCAGGCCACTGGCAACAGCTACTTCACCGATGTGATTTATCACTTGGGTAACTCGGTGATCCCGCGCACGCGCATCAATGCCCAGGAGCGCGGCGATATCGACCTGATGAAGCTGGGCCAGTTGGCCAACCTGGAACACGAGGCGATCCTCAAAGCGATCCGCCGCCAGGACCCCGACGCCGCCCGCGCCGCCATGTGGTTGCACCTGAGCAACAGCCTGGAACGCATGACCGGCGAGTAGCAGGGGTATTTTCTTCAATACCCGGCTCGCCGGGGTGTTTACCGTGGCCCTTGTTCATCACTACAACAAGGAACCGCAATGAGCTTGATCCTTTCCATGGCCGCCTTCGCGTTGGCCACTTCCATCACGCCGGGGCCGGTGAATGTGGTCGCCCTCAGTTCCGGCGCACGCTTCGGGTTTGCCGCCAGCCAGAAACACGTGTTCGGCGCCGCCGCCGGCTTCACGCTGTTGCTGGTGTTGATCGGCCTGGGGCTGCATGAAGTGCTGGTGCGCTGGCCCATCCTGACCCAGTTGATCCAGTGGGGCGGGGTCGCCTTCTTGTTGTACATGGCCTGGAAGCTCGCGGTGGACGATGGCCGGCTGGACGCCGAAGGCACCGCAACGGCGCCGTCGATGTTGTACGGGGCGATCATGCAATGGCTTAACCCCAAAGCCTGGCTGGCCTGCGTGGCGGGGATGGGGTTGTTTGTCGCCGATGGCGACGCCAGGCAAGTATGGCTGTTTGCGGCGCTCTACCTGGTGATCTGCTACCTGTCGGTGGCCTGCTGGGCCTACGCCGGCACGTTTTTGCGGCGTTACCTCGGCAACCCGCAGGGCGTGCGGGTGTTCAACCGTTCGATGGCCGCGTTGCTGGTGGCCAGTGTGGGTTATTTGCTGATGGCTTGAGCAAGTCGCGGTATTGCCCCGGCGTGGCGGCGAAGTGTTGCTTGAAGGTGCGCTGGAAGTGCGCCTGGTCGGCAAAGCCGGCGGCCAGGGCCACGTCGGCGATCAGTTCGCCGTTGCGCAATTGAGTGCGGGCAAACTGGATGCGCCGGTTCACCAGAAACGCATGGGGCGTCAGGCCGTAATACAGCTTGAACGCGCGGATCAAATACGAAGGCGACAGCTCGGCCGCCAAGCAAATGTCTTCGAGTTTCAAGGCCTGAGTGCAGTGTTCGCGGATGTACTCAGCGGCGCGTTCCAGCTTGTGGTTGACCTCCCGCACCGGCGTGTTCGAAGGGTTCAGGCGCTGCTGCACCTCACTGAAGTAACTCACCAGCACGCTCTGTTTTTGCAACAGTTCGGCCTGCTCATCCAGCAGCACCCGGTACAGTTCGATCAGGCCGTTGTACAGCACCGGATCGCGGGTATAGGGCGTATTGAACGGTCGATAACCCAGGTCGGTGCTGAAACCCAACTGGTGTTGCAGGTCCGTCAGCCAGGGCGTGTCGAGGTAGAGCATGTGATACGACCAAGGCTGGTCGCGGATCGGGTTGCACGCATGCACATCGCCGGGGTTCATCAATACCACCGTGCCGGCACTGATCTGGAAGGTGTCCGCACCGTGGTGGTAGTCGCTGCACCCGGTGGTGATCGCGCCGATGGAGAAATGCTCGTGGGAGTGGCGGGTGTACGTGACCTTACGCCCATCGGCGATGGTCCGCGCTTCGATGAACGGCAAGCGCTCGTCGCGCCAGAAGCGCGGCGCTTGTGCGGGGTGAGTGGCAGTGTTCAGCGACATGGCGGTGGCTCCATCCCTCGAGAGATCGAGGGAGGATCATTGCACAGACGGCTGGGACCGTCAGCCTGGAAGTCCGATTTAGTCGCCAGTTGCAGGCTGCGTGGTATGCCGTGGAACCCGGTGCCTTGCTGGTCGATGACCGAAGGTCAGCAGGGTGTCGGGCGCAAGGTCTGCTTCAGGATGGCGTATCGATTGCTTAAAGAAATCAGTGGTGACGTCGATAGGCTGTCATCGCCCACAAGGACCGTTACCCGATGAAATGGCTGAAACTCACTGCCGTACTCACCTTGCCACTGCTTGGCGCCTGCTCCGACTACCACTACAAAAACTATCAGGGCGACTGGGCCCCGGAAAAACTCCAGCCTGTCGACCTCTCCAATGGCGCGCCCGACGCCGCGCTGGTGTACTTCGACACTTGGCGTGAACGTGAGCTGGGCGTGCCGTTTCACCGCCTGGCCCTGGCGATGGAAGTCGACGGTGTGCCATTGCCCGGCGCGGGTCGCCACTCGATTCTCAACGTCACCGGCGAACAAGCCCTGAAACTGGCCCCCGGCAAACATTCGCTACGCTGGTGCAACGTGTCGATGAATGCCCTCGGCACCGGTGGTGCGTTCTGCAACAACGGCGCGGACGACGTGGAGTTCAAGGCCGGCCAGCGTTACGTGGTGACCTACCGCCTGACCGCCAGCACCAAGGGCATCGGGCCCAACTACAGCACCCAATACCACACCTATTCGAGCATCAAGAACCTGGATACCCAGGAAATCATCTATCCGCCTGTCGGTACCGGCACGTTGATCTCCAACGAGTAAACGCCTGAAGCTCACAGCTGTTTAGACAGAAACACCCGGCTGCTGCCCTCGGGTTCACAGGGTATTTCGCCAAACCGCACCCAACCGTTCTTCTCATAGAACCCCGGCGCCTGGAAGCTGATGGTGTAGAGCACGGCATTGCGACAGCCCCGGCGTCGGGCTTCGTCTTCGAATGCGTGCAGCAATTGGCTGCCGATGCCTGCACCGCGCAACGTGGCGGGCAAGTGGAAGAGGTCGAGGAAGGCCATGCCGAATGCGCTCCGGCCGGTGATGCCGCCGAGCACTTGCTGGGTGTGCGGGTCTTTGACCAGCACCGTCAGCGGGCGTCGGTCATGGTAGCCGGTGGCTTGTTCGTTGAACGCCGCCAGGCCGTTGGCGAGGATGCGTTCGGCGTCGGGGTTGGGTTGGTCGCTGATTTCAATGAGGGGGTGCTGCATCGCGCCGGATTCCTTGTTGTGCTGAGCCTTGACTCTGTCCCTGGGGGCAGACTTTATGCTTTTTTCGCTGCGTCTGCCGCAGGATTTCCTACGCGAATTCCTGGGGTGTTTGCAGGTGTCGTTACCGTGGCGGTTGCCGGCTGCGACTTTTTGGGGGCGCGAATCGCGTTGCTGTTTTGGGTGAGCACGCAATCGGCCGATTGTTTCTTTGGCCTCGAGTGCGGCGGCCATCACGTCGAGACGACCTATCGCAGTCGCCTAGCTCGACAACGTATAAAACCCCAGCAGGGCGCCCAGCCCGGTAAAAATAACGCTGAGCGGCGCCCAGAAGGTCAGCACCTGTTTGAGGTTCTTTTTCAACGCTTGTTGAAAGGTGAGCGGTCTTGCGGTGATCACGTGGCAGTTCCTTCCCAGGACTTAAAATGAGCGGCGCCGATTGTTACTGAGCCTTTTGTTCGGTGTCGACAGGGGGCTCCTCCAGCGCAGCAGCGTCAGCTTTCGACCGCTGCTCCTGCTCCAATTGCTTTTCCCTGGCTTCCAGGCGCGCCTTACGATCGGCCTCGATACGTTCCTGTTCGTGGCGCTGCATCAACGCCTCAAGGTCCTTGGCCTGCTGGCGATTACGTTCTTCGAGTTGACGTAACTGCTCCCTGGACTGGCGCGCCTGCTCCTCGGCGCGTTCGTCGGCCTCCCGGCGTAACTGGTCGGCGGATGAGTTTCTGATGTGCTCGATGTCTTGAGCCGTGGCCCCGAATGAAACCGGCACCATCGCCATCATCGTTGCAGCGATCAAAGAGGAGGTTAGCAAGCGGCTGATATGCGTCCCGGACATCAAGGCATTCCGTGTCGATTCGTGGTGCCTTGTTGGACGCTGCAAAAAGGATAAGTTCCCAGGGTGGCTATTAAAAGGCCATCACCCTTGCGTGCCACGCCATCCCGCTGTGATCCGACGCCGAGGGTAGTACCGCGCGCCAGCCCTATGGCGTGCTGGCGGGGTGCTACTGGGGAGGATGAATCCGCCCCAGCCCGCCAGTTGCCTTACGCCCGCTGCCAGCCGACCATGTTATCGGGCGTGATCTCGAAATCGATGGCCTCGCGGTAAGGATCGCCAAGCGGGGCGTATTGGCCGTTGCCGGCTGCCTGGGTGGGTTGCCAGCTTTGGGTATTCGGATCGAAGACCTCGGCATCGTCCCCGGCGGTGCTATCCAAGGGGTTATGGCGTGGAGAGTCGTTATCGATGCTGTCCTGCACGCCGTTATCGTAGCCGCCCGGTTTGGCGATCAGGGCATCATCCCCTTTCGCAGGGCTCCGTGAGTTGTGGCTTGAATTGTCGTTAGTGAACCCGCTTGCGCCTGACACTGGGTAAAGCGCGGGGTATCGGTTGGAACCGCCGATGGAAGACATGAGTACACCTCGTTGATGGGGAATGAAAAGATCCGCCAGACCCCGGTCTGGTTGATCGCATCGGCAGGCTACCGAGTCATCAAGGGGCGCTCAATAAGGTGAATTCGGGCGGATGTAACCGGTTAAAACCGGCGCTGGGCGCATCCACAGAATGCGCGAGGTGGCTGTAGGGCGTGTCCGCGTCATCCTGCGCCGCGTCAGGCGTTGCGTCAGATGTTGGGCATGCCGATACGGGTTTTGCGGGTTGAAATACATTTGCCGATTGGGCGGTCGCTGACGGTTAGACGTTTCGACACATAAATGCGCCCCATGCGGCGCCGACCTAAAGGTCCATCACCATCTCGTGCCACGCCATCCCGCCATGATCCGACGCAGACGGTTGCACATAGCGGTAGCCCATGCGTGTGTACAACTCGACATGGCGGTCTTTGCACATCAAGTGAAGGGTCTGCTTACCCATCGCGCGCATGCGCTGCACGAACTCGCGCATCAACGCGCTGGAATAGCCCTTGCCCTGGTGCGCCGGGGCGACCACCACCGACATGATCACCGCATTCGGCGCCTCGGCCGAATGGCCGACCAACTCCTTGAACGCCTCGTCTGACATCACCACCTTGTGCGCGCAGCCGCTGTTGATGAAGCCCACCACCTCGCCATCTGCCTCCAGGATCAAAAAGCCTTGCGGGTACAACGCAATGCGCGTGGCGATTTTTTCCAAGGTTGCGGCTTCGTCGCCTTCGTAGGCGCTGATTTCAATGTCAAAGCAACGGGCGGCGTCGGTGGGGAGGGCGTTGCGGAAGGAGAGGGCGGGCATGCGGTTTCCTGGGGTGTTAAGCGAAGGGCCACATCATAGCGGGGTGTCAATAGCGTCGCCATCGCGGCCTCGCTGGGGTTCGTATATTGATAATAAAAGCGTGGAACTTGTCAGCGATGTATTTGCTGATAGTAGGAGGTCGTCCCGGTGAAAATGCAAGTTTGTTAACGTCTTACACGGCAACTGATAATGGTTGTAAGAACGTGAGTGGTTGATGAGTTAGAGTGTTTCTGAGTGCTGTAGGATTTGGTTCCTTTGCTCTCGATTGTAGTGTGTTTCTTTATTTTTTGTTGTTAAAACATTGGGTTGGAACGGTGTGTTGTATATTTTGCGTTTTTTGGGCATGAGTGAAAGTTTGATTGTTTGTCAGGATGGTACTTTTATTTCCATGTGTTAAATAGGCTTTGGAATTCTATGGGAGGATAGGGTAACTAACGACTGAGGAGGTCGGTCGTTTGTAGTTCTGTTTGTGGTTGTCCAGAAAAACTAATCTAAGGTTTATTTATGACGCTTTCTGTTTCACCCTCCTTTCCATGCTGTATAGACCCTGGCTTACTGAGTGCGCTGCCTGATCACTCGATTTTCTACGGGGGGGCCAAGAAGCCAAACTTCAGCACGGACGAAGCTGCAAAACATATCACGCGTGGTAGTTATAAGTTTCACGATAGAAACAGCGATGGACAGGTCGTGATCTCTTATCGTTTTGAGGGCAATCTGACCCCAGGGCAAAAAGAGAGAGCCCTGCAGGCGTTGCGCTCCTGGGCGGATCTGGCCAATGTGACCTTTGAGGAAAATGCCCAGAACGCGGACGGATTAATAACTATAAAGGATATACCCGATGCTCGCGGCGGTGTGGCGACATTCCCGTTGAAAAACTTCGCCAATGTATCGGCAGATATTGGTACTGAGGACGCAGAGAGTTATCCAAAGCTGGGCAGTGATTTTCCATTTGTCGCGGTGCATGAATTGGGCCATGCCATTGGCCTTGAACACCCTGGCGGTTACAACGGTGGTGGCAGTTACGATGACAACGCCGATTACACCGAGGATACCCGGGCGCGCTCTGTGATGAGTTATTTTTCCGAACTTCATCGGCCGGGTTATGATTTCAATCACCTCTTGCCTTCCGCGCCAATGATGGATGATATCGCGGCGATCCAGCGTGTTTATGGCGTAAATACCAAAACCCGAAATACCGATACAACGTATGGCTTCAACTCCAACAGCGAGCGTGATGCTTACAGTCTGAAAAGTGCTGACGACAAGCCGATTTTCTGTGTGTGGGACGGTGGTGGAGAAGACACTCTGGACTTTTCCAACTTCGTCCAACATCAGGTCATCAACCTCAATGCCGAAGCGTTCTCTGATGTAGGGGGGCTCAAGGGGAATGTCTCGATTGCCAAAGGCGTGACCGTGGAGAACGCCATTGGTGGCAACGGCAATGACAACTTGACCGGTAATCAGGCGAACAATCGCCTGAAGGGCGGCGGCGGGGCGGATACGTTGACGGGCGGTAGTGGCGCAGATACGTTCATCTACGCGCAGGCGAGCGACTCTACGCCCGAGGCGCCCGATATGCTTGCCGACTTCACCTCTGGCGTAGACAAGATCGATGTCTCTGGGCTACTCAAAAAGTCGGGAATTAAAGCGCTCAATTTTGGTGGTCTGAACGGACGGCCTGGTGATGCACTGCTGAGCTTCGACCATAAAAGTGGAATGGGAAGTCTTGCCATCGATCTGACGGGTAATGGCAAGTCAGATCTGTTGGTCAACAGCAAGGGTGAAATCAAGTCGGGTGATGTGCTGGGATACGACGGTAAACCGGATGACCCCACGCCCAAACCCAAGCCGCGTAGCCAGGACACCATTTATGGGTTCAACTCGACCAGTGGTCAGGCTGAGTCCACCCTCACCTCGTCGTCAGACAAACCTCGGTTCAAGGTCAAGGACGATGGCGGAATCGATACCCTGGATTTTTCGGGATTCACCCAGAATCAGATCATCGATCTGCATGCCGGGTCGTTGTCTGACGTAGGCGGGATGAAGGGCAGCGTGTCGATTGACGCGTCGTCCACCCTTGAAAACGCGATAGGAGGCACAGGCAACGACCTGTTGATCGGTAACCACGCGGGGAATCGACTTAACGGGGGCGGTGGCGCCGACAAGTTATGGGGGGGAGGTGGCGCAGACATCTACGTGTACGACAAGATCAGCGACTCCGCACCCGATAGCCCTGACCTGTTGATGGACTTTGCGTCGGGCGAGGACAAGATCGATGTGTCCAGGCTTATGCGCGATGCTGGCGTTAAAAAGTTGAACGTTGTGAATACACTATCGGGGAGCGCCGGCGACGCTGTCCTGAGGTTCAACGGCGAAACTGGCTTGAGTCGCCTTGGCATTGACCTGGCGGGGGACGGTAAGGTTGACCTGTTGGTGACTGCGTTGGGTGAGATCAAGCCAAGTGACTTGGTGGCGCATGATGAGAAGGAGCCTGATCCGAAGCCTGATCCGAAGCCGGAAAAAACTGAAGACACCATCTACGGCTTCAACTCCAACACTGGCAAGCCGCACATGACGCTGGTGTCTGCCAACGACAGACCCGAATTCGTCGTGCATGACAAGACCGGCAATGACACTGTCGACTTTTCCGGCTTCAGCCAGGATCAGACCATCAGCCTGCGCGGCGGTACACACTCCAGCGTAGGTGGAATGAAGGACACTATTTTTATCACGAAGAAAACGGTCGTTGAAAATGCCATCGGCGGAAGTGGCAATGACCGGATTATCGGAAACAAGGCTGATAATGTCCTGGTGGGTGGCGCCGGGGCTGATCACCTGCTGGGCGGTGGTGGCTGGAACACCTTCAAATACAACGCTGCTTCCGACTCTGCGCGTAACAGGCCAGACCTGCTGCTGGACTTCGCCACTGGCATGGACAAGATTGATCTGTCCGCCGTCGGACAGGGTGAAGGCATCACGCTGAACTATGTCGATAAATTCACCGGCAAGGCAGGTGACACCATGATCACATTCAACCCCACCACCGCGCGCTATCTGTTGGCGGTGGACCTGACCGGCGATGGTAAAACCGACTTTCTTATCAAGAGCACGCGTTTAATCAGCCCGGAAGACGTAGTTGGTCTGACGATGGAGAATGAACAATATATGTTGCGGCATGAGGGGGTGTTAGGCGCTTGAAAAAAATCAGAGGTGTACGTTAATCGAAAAGTATAAATCGGGGGGTGCGTGACCATCAGGTATTAACGATGGTCATGGCCCTCTTTTTATGCGTTTTTATTGAACTGGATGTTAGGCGCTAAACGCCCGTACATATCCGTTTCTTCGGTAACGGCCACTGATGGTTCCGCTCTTGCGGCGGCTCACTTTTGAAAAGCGCAAAAGTAAGAAAAACGCTCTTGCCGGTATGACTCATCCACATGGGTTACCAATCAGTTCACACACATAGATAACAGTTTTTAACTGACAGGGTCGATTTCGCGAGGATCTGACCATGCCCTGGAGAGAGCTCAAACCTATGGACCTCAACGTGATGTTCATCGTTGAGTATCTATCTGAAAAGCACAGCTTTAGCCGGCTGTGCCAGGACTACCCGATCAGCCGAAAGACTGGCGACAAATGGGTCGAGCGCTATGAACTGGAGGGACCCAGTGGGCTCGACGAACGTAGTCGCCGAAGGCACCACCAAACCTATGTGGTGCCGCTGGTTGTGAGGCAGGCAATTATTGAGCTTCGTTCGGTTGGCGAAACGATTCCAGGTCCTAAAAAGATCCAGAACGACCTGATGAAACGTTTTCCGGGGCAGCATTCGCCTCTTACGGGAGCGTTCCCCGTCGCGCGCTTCGAATACTTGGCGGCTCCATCAGCATCAAAACCTATGCGTCTTCCGAGACTGTTTTACGCAAGTTCTGCGCGGAGTGTGGTTCGATCCTTTTCTGCTCACGATCACAAGGTGAGTTTGCGAACTGGGTTTTGATAGCACTGGGCACACTCGACACGCGCTACGTGCCTCAAAAGCAGAAACACGTTCATGTCGATACCGCAGCCCCCTGGTACACACCATCCCACCCCGGCCCTAAGGTTGACTGACGGCGTTGAGTGGATTGGTGCCTCTTGCATCGCTCAACCTGTCCGCACGAATATTCTCTTTCGGTGAAAATGGCTCACTCCAAATCAGGGGCGATGAATGAAATATGTCGAGATTCAACAGATCGCACATCTGCCACCACAGATTCTTACCTTGGAAAAAGAAGCGATTGGGGAGGGTTTCAGGTTTCTCACTCGCCTGATTGCCGAATGGCACTCCAGGGCAAATCGCTTCGATGCGCCCGGCGAATGTCTGATGGCGGCATATTTGAACCAGCAACTGATAGGCATCGGAGGCCTGTCGGTTGATCCATATGCTGAGAACAATACGGCTAGACTGCGACGCGTGTACGTCGCAGCTTCGTCAAGGGGGAAACACGTCGGACAGACGCTGGTGAAAGCACTTGTTGAACATGCGGCTCTTCGGTTCGAGATATTGCGTCTTTCTACCGATACCTCTGAGGGAAACGCGTTTTATCTGCATTGCGGCTTCAGGCGTTCAGATGACGTGCACGCCACTCATGTCATGCTGCTTTAGAACGCCTGATTCAGACTGCACTCGGCCCGTCTTCACTACGTTGGTTGCTGGTCAAATCGGTGCTATTACGCAGCCAAGTGAGGTGGTCTGGTGGCCGACCTGATTCTGGTGGCCGGACTCGGTCAACTGTGGGAGCTGTCGAGCCCCCGCGAGGCTGCGATGGCGGCGGCACAAACACCGTCAAATCCAATTTCCCCCCAACTTTCAGTTCACCAAAAACCAGAAAACCCGCCACAGCGGGTTTCCTCATAACTCAAATCACATCAACTCACCGCAGGCGAATCAAACCCGCGTCGTTCCATCACCGTAAACACATCCGCCACATCCTGGACCATGATCCTGGCGGTATTGGCGGCGGTATTGATGTCGTGCTCGGCATAGTCGGACACATTGGAACAGGCCATCAGGTGCAGGTAGGCGAGCGCGGCATTGAGGCGCTCGCTGGCGCAGGCGTGCAACTCGCTGAGCGGGGCCGGGTAGTCGGTTGCGGTTTGGGACATAGGGGTGAAGCGGCGGGGCGGATTTTGATGGGTCATAAGGTTCGATTCTATTTGGGAAAAAAGAATGACCACCTTGCTGCTGCGAAACAGATTGGGTGGCAACTGTGCGCGGGTTCGCAGACCAGGAAGAATCACCCCCGGCAGACCCGAAGGTCTCCCACGCACAGCCGCCATAAAGCGAGACGCAGGCGGACTCCGCCTGATCGCCGCGCTCAAGCCAGGGCCGACAACGCATCGGCCTGGCTGTGCTGAGTCACGCAGGCGTTACCCCTGATCAGCGATGGGATTACTCGCTGGGTCCGACGTTTTGGATGTTCAGTTGCTGCAGCCGTGCGTCGAGTTGCGTGCCGAAGTTGTTGACCGCCTTCAAGTGTCCCGGGCTGTAGGTGTCATCCGGACGGTCCGGGCGGAAGTGGACGGACAGCGGCACCACGTTGCCCGGCGGGTTCAAGTTGTTATCGAAGTAGGGCTTGCCGTGGTGTGGGTTCAGATCCTTGATGCCGTTAGCTTCTGCCACGTCAAAAAAGGTATCCAGCGTGCGGTATGCATCCTCTTCTCTTACGCCCATGCGTATGGTTTCCCTGTCAGGCGCGCCTGCTTGGGGGCGCATACGCAACTCTTCGGGCGGTGCAGCGTTGAGCGGGCTGTTCAACGGCGAGTGCGGTGGAATTCCTATCATGGTCAATACTCAAAGGCTGTTGAAGTGAAAACGGCTATTAGCCGTTTCCCTATGTGGGCAGCCTTCAAATACGGTTCCGTCAGGCACGGGCGGCGATTGATGCAGGTTATGTCGCCCGCACCGCCGAGGGGCGGTCAACGCAGCGAGTTCAGCATTTTTTGCAACATCTCATCACGCTGCGCCAACTAGTGCGGTGTCGGTCGGTGCAATCGCCGGAATTACCGACGTCTGGAACGGCCCGGTCGTCGCCACCACGCGCTCTTTCGGCGCGAAGGCATCGGATACAGAGCGCTCGGTTGCGGCCGCCCGTGGCGGGGTGATGCGCGCAAACCCTTATGGATGCGAGGGAAATATATTTCGAAATGGCAATATAGTGGCTACAATCCGCGCCACGGGGGACTCGCCCCTGCTGGCTCTTCACGCAGCGTAAGCCGTTTAAACCTCACGCTGCCCAAGGGCCAATCCATGATCGATCGTTTCATGCAGTTGCTGGTGCCTGCGTCATTGGCGCTCTGCACTTCTTTCGCGGTGGCCGCTGATAGCGAACCGCTGTCTCCACGCTTTGACATCACCCGCTTTGAAGTCCGCGGTAATACGCTGTTGCCAGCCCTTGAGCTGGAGCAGAGTGTGGCGCCGTTCGTCGGCACCCAGCGCGATTTCAGCGATGTGGCCAAGGCCCAGGAGGCGCTCGAAGACGTCTTCCATCGGCACGGCTATCAACTGGTGCGCGTCAATCTGCCTGAGCAGGAGTTGAACGGCGGGGTGGTGGTGCTGGAGGTGGTGCAGGTGCGTGTGGGCACGGTGACGGTGACCGGCAATCAGCATTTCAGCGAGGCGAATGTGCGCCAGTCCTTGCCGGGCTTGCAGGAAGGTGGCTCGCCCGACCTGACGGCGGTGTCCAAGAGCCTGAAGCTGGCCAACGAAAACCCGGCCAAGCAGACCGTGATGAAACTCAAGAGCAGCCCTGCCGGCAACAGCGTCGACGCCGATGTTCAGGTGAACGACGAGTCGCCGTGGAGCGCCGCGCTCAACCTGGATAACGGCGGCGCGAAGGAAACCGGGCGCACCTACGTGGGCGCGGTGCTGCAAAACGCCAATCTGTTCGGCCGCGATCAGGTGATGAGCCTGCAATACACCACCACGCTGGAGAAGCCCGAGCGCGTCAGCGTCTACGGCCTTGGCTACCACCTGCCGCTGTATGCGCTGGGCGATTCCCTGGACTTTTTCACCAGCTATTCGGACGTCGACAGCGGGACTGTGACGGCGGGCATCTTTGACCTGGCGGTCAGCGGACGGGGTACGGTCTTCGGCTCGCGCTACAACCAAAACCTGGCGACGGTGGGCAATTACCAGTCCAAGTTGATCTACGGTGTCGACTATCGGGCCTATAAAAGCAGCCTGGAACTGTTCGATGTACAACTGGGTAACGACATCACCGTGCATCCCGTCAGCCTCGGCTACCAGGGCACTTGGGTGCGCGTGGATGGAGACGCGAACGTCGGGCTGTCGCTGCTGCACAACATTCCCGGTGGGCCCAAGGGCCAGCAGCGCGATTTCGACCTGGCGCGCGCCCATGCCAGGGATGACTACACCGCGTTGCGGTTCGCGACGAGCATCACCCAAATCCTGCCGGCTGCCTGGCAGTTACGCGCCGCGTTGAACGGTCAGTACACCAAGGATGCCCTGGTGCCGGGCGAGCAGTTTGGGGCGGGCGGGGCGTCGTCGGTGCGGGGCTTCCGTGAGCGCGAAGTGAGTAACGACTCGGGTGTGGTCGGCAACCTGGAAGCCTACACGCCGCCGCTGTGCCTGGGGGGAGGGAGCTGGCAGTGCCGCGCCCTGGCGTTCTACGACGTCGGCTACCTGACACGCAACGACGCACTGCCGGGCGAGTTCGAGCACGTCAACCTGAGCAGTACCGGCCTGGGCCTGCGCCTCATCTACCGGCGCAACCTCAACCTGCAAATGGACTACGGCCATGTGTTGCATGCCCAGGCCAGCGAAACCCAGCGTGGCGATGATCGCCTGCATGTCCGTCTCAGCCTGGCCTTTTGAGGGTGCCATGAACATCAAACTTACCTTAATGGCGCTGTCCCTGGCTGCGGCAACGAGTGCCATGGCGGCACCGGTCAACCCGGTGGTCGTCAACGGCCACGTGACATTCACCCAGGACGGCAATGCCCTGACCGTCACCAACAGCCCTAATGCAATCATCAACTGGTCGAGTTTTTCCATCGCCCAGGGCGAGCTGGTGCGTTTTCAGCAGCAGAGCAGCAGTAGCAGCGTGCTCAACCGCATCACCGGCCAAGACCCCAGCGTGATCCTCGGCACGTTACAGTCCAACGGGCGGGTGTACCTGATCAACCCGAACGGCATCGTGTTCGGTGGCGGTTCCCAGATCAATGTCGGTGGCCTGGTCGCGTCGAGCCTGGCGATTTCCAACGCCGACTTTCTCGCCGGTAACCGGCGCTTTGCCGCCGACGGGGCGGTCGGCCAGGTGAGCAACCAGGGCGCGATCACGACGCCGTCGGGTGGCCAGGTGTATTTGATTGCGCCGGATGTGAACAACAGCGGCATCATCACCACACCTCAAGGCGAAACGGTGTTGGCGGCGGGGCACTCGGTGCAATTGGTCGACTCCAGCAACCCTGGCATGCATGTGGTGGTGTCGGCGCAGAAAGACCAGGCGCTGAACCTGGGCACGGTGATCGCCCAGGGCGGCAACATTGGCATCTATGGCGCGCTGGTCAACCAGCGCGGCACGCTGAATGCCAACAGCGCCGTAGTCGGAGCCGGCGGCAAGGTAGTGCTCAAGGCCAGCGGCAGCACCTTGCTCGAAGCCGGCAGCACCACCACCGCCACGGGCGTTGATTACGGCGGTGATATCCAGGTGTTGGGCGAGCAGGTCGGTGTGATGGGCAATGCGCGCATCGACGCCAGTGGCCAGCGCGGCGGTGGCCGGGTGTTGGTGGGCGGTGACTACCAGGGCAAGAACTCGGCGGTGCTGAATGCCAAGCAAAGTTATGTGAGCAAGGATGCCCGGATTTCCGCCGATGCGCTGGCCAGTGGCGATGGCGGCAAGATCATCGTCTGGGGCAATGACACGACGCGGGTCTATGGCACGCTGTCGGCACGCGGTGGGGCGGCCTCGGGCAAGGGCGGTTTTGTCGAGACGTCCGGGCATTTCCTGGATGTGGCAGGCGCGCGGGTCGATACGCGCGCGGCCCACGGGACGGCCGGCGTCTGGCAGTTGGACCCGGCGAATATCCTCGTCACCTCGTTCCTCTCCGGCCCTTCGGCCTCGCTGGGCGACGTGTCGGCTTTCGCCAACGCCCCGGGCGCCGACAGTGAAATCGATGCCGATCTGCTGTCCAATGCAACGTCCAACGTTTTGCTGCAAGCCACCCACGACATCACGTTCTACACGGGCGTTAACAACACCAACGACGGTGTCAGCCTCACCGCCCAGGCGGGCAACAACATCAACGTCAACTCGCTGATCCATTTCAACGGGGATATCACCCTGGCGGCCAACCATAACGGCGCGGGCACGGCCAGTGGCAGCGGGCGGGTGTTCACCGAGGGCGTGCCCACCGCAGGCGGGCGCTTGACGATCACCGACGTCGACCGGCTGCCAGAGCCGGTGCCAGTGCCAGAGCCGGTGCCAGTACCCGCGTCAGTGCCGACGGAACCGGTCTCTGTTGCGTTGAACTCAACACTGTCCCTCCTCATGCTCCTCGGCACATCCGACTTGCCGGGTTCCAATGGTTCGTTCGGGATGAATTCCAGTAATTTGCCCAAGGCGCCCGACGACAAGTCGACCACAACCCCAAATAATGATTCCCAGGCCGTCAAAAATGACTCTCTTAAAAAAACCTTCTGCAATTGACTTGCTGCTGTTGCTGGCGCTGGTGAGTGCGGCGCCATGGGTTCAGGCCGCCCCGGCGGCCGGTACCGTAATTCATCTGAGCGGGCCGCTGTTCGTCAAGAAACTCGACGGCAGCATGCGCGTGCTGGGCGAACAGTCGGTGGTGGAAGTCGGCGATACGTTATCGACCCAGGGCAAGGGCTATGCGCAAGTACGCCTGCGCGATGAGAGCCTATTGACGTTGCAGCCGCGCACGACGTTGAGCGTGGACACGTTTGCCTACGATGTGGCTTCGCCTGCGACCGATGCAGTGGTGTTCACCCTGAAACAGGGCGGGTTGCGCTCGGATGGCGGGTTGCTGGGCAAGCGCAGCCAGGATCGCTCGACGTTGATCACGCCCGGTGGCCGTATCGGCCTGCAATCGGCCAGCGTGGTGGTGTATTACCAGCCGGCGGCAGTTGTCGCGACGCATGCTTCGACCCGGCTGAAAAGCCTGGCCGTGGGGTTGGCATCATCGGCTGGGCACACCGACTCATCTTACCGCGCCTTCGCCGCTGCGGTGTCGGCGCGTTATGCGTATCGCCTGGCCAATGTCCTGGCATCGGCCGAGTCATGGGCGGAGCAAGGGCGCGCTTCGCTCGCGGTGTTCTCGTCTGAGTTGCCGGCAAAGTCGCCAGTTCTCGCTCCGGGTTTATACGTGCAGGTTTTAGATGGCGTGATCAACATAACCAACGGCGGCGGAACGCAGAATTTCGCGCCCGGCCAGTTCGGATTCACGCCAGGCTTCACTACTGCGCCAGTGGTGGTACCGAAAAATCCCGGCATGCTGTTAACTTCGCCGCCCTCATTCACCGCGTCTACGCCTAAGGCGAATAGCGGTAGCGAATCGACTGACGTCAAATGTGAGGTGCGCTGAGCCCTATTGCGTGCGATATACCGATCAATGCATCTTGCCAGGGTCCATGCCACCCAACGCGCGGGCAGCCGCCTTGACCTCGACGCTCTGCTGCTCGCCCTTGGCATTTTCCACGGTCAAGGTCAGCGGCACTTGGTCGCCTTCCTTGATCTGGCCGGTCAGGCCCATCAGCATCACGTGATAACCGTTCGGGTCGAGCTTGACCGCTGTGCCCGCGGGCAGGGCGATTGAGTCCACCGGGCCCATGCGCATCACGTCGTCCTTCATGCTCATTTCATGGATCTGTACGTCCTTGGCCACCGGCGAGGCGACGCGCAGCAGTTTGCTGTCGCTGTCGGCCGTCACGGTCATGAACGCGCCGCTGGATGGCTGGCCCGGCACCGTGGCGCGCACCCACGCGTCGCTGACGTGGACCTGGGCGCTGGCGTGCGCGGCGAGACCCAGCAGGGACAGGCCGATCAGGGTGCGCTTGAGGTGTTGAACGGCAGTCATTAGCAGACCTCCATGACGGTGAGCAGGTCTTCTGCGCACTCTTTAGCGGTAAGGGATGCCGACAGGCCCAGGCGCAGGTTGCCGCGGGTGTCGAACACGAAACTGGTGGCGGTGTGAGACAAGGTGTAGGTGTCGCCGGCGGGGACCTTTTCATAAAAGATCCCGAACTCCTTGGCAGCCACGGCGATTTCTTCCGGGGTGCCGTACAGCGCTTCGAAGCTGGGGTCGAAGGCCTTGACGTACTTGTCGAGAATCTGCGGCGTGTCGCGCTCGGGGTCGAGGGTGATAAAAATCACCTGCATGATTTCGCCGTCGCGGCCCATCAGTTTCTTGGCCTGGGCGGCGCGGGCGAGGGTGGTCGGGCACACGGCCGGGCATTGGGTGAAGCCGAAAAATACCATCGGCATCAGGCCACGGAACGAACTCAGGGTGACGGTTTCACCCTGGGTATTCTTGAGCTTGAAGGTGCGGCCCATGATCTTGTCGCTCAAGTCCTTGCCGTACTTGAAATTCAACTTGGGGCTGTTGTCACAACCGGCCAGCAGGCCCAGACCCAACAGGCCCATGCCGGTCAGGACGTTGCGGCGGGTGAATAACGTATTCATCAACTGTGCATCCTGTGAAGCGCCTGCCTTGCTCTGGATCTATACACCAGGCGTTGAAAAGGAGTAAACGCGGAGGGCGCCAAGTCTACCAACCCTGGCCAGTCTGCGTAATCTGCGACGTTCTGCCACAGGGGGGGCGCCGCAGTGAGCGTGGCCGTCGTGTTCCTGATCAGCCTGCTCGCAGGCGGCTGCGCGCGTGGGATTGTTACAAGAAATGAAAAACTGAATGACGGTTTTAGCGACTGTTTCCCGGCCGCCCAACGCTATACCGTGCGCGCACCCGTTGAATGCAGCACCACCCGACCTACAAAGAACAGGGCTGGGCTGTGACGGGTCGCCTCAATTACTTTCAGGAGCCTTCATGAATCACAAGACTTGCATGGCGCTCGCCGTCTCCCTTGGCGCCGCGCAGCAGGTGGCTGCGTCGGGTTTTATCGACGACAGCAAAGCCACTCTCGACCTGCGCAATTTCTACTACAACCAGGACACTCGTAACGCCAAGGCCCCTACGGATAAGGAGTGGGGCCAGGCGTTCATGTTCAACTACCAGTCCGGTTTCACCGAGGGCCTGGTCGGTTTTGGCCTGGACCTGCAAGCCATGTACGGCCTGCGCCTGGACGCCTCGGGGCGCGCAGGCAAGGCCGGTGAGGACTACACCCCCGGCAGCGTTTTTCCGTTGTCCGATGGCAAGGCCGCCAACGACTTCAGCAAAACCGGCGCCACCGGCAAGATGCGCATCGCCCAGACCCAGTTCAAAGCCGGCACGCTGATGCCCAAGCTGCCCGTGCTGACCACCGAAGACGGCCGGCTGTTGCCGCAGACGTTCCGTGGCTATCAAGTGGACTCCAAGGACCTGGAAGGCTTCAACCTGATCGCCGGTAAAATCGAGCAGGTATTGGACCGTAACTCCAGCAACGGCCAGGGCATGTCCATCGCCGGTGCGAATGATCCGGTCAAGGGTAAGTCCAGCAACCAGTTCTACTACGGCGGGGTGGATTACGCCGTCAGCAAGCAACTGCAACTGCAGTACTACTACGCCACCCTGGAGAACTTTTACCAGCAGCACTTCTTGGGCCTGGTCCACAACTGGCAGTTGCCGGTGGGGCAGCTCAAGACCGACCTGCGCTATTTCTACAGCACCGCCGACGGCAAGAACGCCAGCGCCGCCGGGCGTGGCGAAGGTTATGTCAGCTCCGGGTATTACGGCGCGGGCGTCAACGCCGGCAAGGTCGACAACCGCCTGTGGAGTGCGCTGTTTACCTATGGCCTGTACGGCCATTCCGTGAGTCTCGGTTATCAGAAAACCACCGGCGAAAGTGACTTTCCCCATATCAACCAGGGGCAGGGCCGTTCGCTGTACCTGATTACCAACGCCCAGTCGCTGAAGTTCGTCAATGCCGGGGAGCAGGCCACGGTGGGCAGCTACGCCTACGATTTCAGCAGCCTTGGCATTCCGGGCCTGCGCTCGAGCGTGACCTATATCCACGGCAGCAACATCCAGGCGGCGCGTCGCGACAACAGCGAATGGGAGCGCGACCTGCGTGTCGATTACGTGATCCCCTCGGGCACGTTCAAGGGCCTGGGCCTGACCTGGCGCGGTGCGGTATGGCGCGGGAATGACACGGCCGACAAGGACGAGACGCGGCTGATCGTCAGCTACAGCATCCCGCTGCTGTAAACCGCGCAGCCGCAACGGCTTGATCGGTATCAAGGCCTGGCCGTGCGCCAGGCCGCACACTGAAGTCCCAACGGCCGGTCCCCTTGAGAGGCCACCATGCTTTACCCCCTGTTTCTAGTGGCTCACCTGTTCGCCGCGCTGATCTTCATCGGCACGGTGTTTTTCGAGGTGCTGATCCTGGGGCACCTGCACCGGCAATTGCCGGCGCGGGTGATGGTCTTGGTGGAGCAGGGCGTCGGCCAGCGTGCCCGGGTATTGATGCCGTGGGTGTTGCTGGTGCTGTTCGGCGCGGGCCTGGGCATGGTCTGGTTACGATACCTGCCAGTGCTGGCTGCGCCGTCGGCCTCTGCGTTTGGCACCTTGCTGACCCTCAAGCTGATCCTGGCCGCCAGCGTGCTCGTGCATTTTCTGCTGACCATGGCGCGGATGCGCTGGGGCTCGGTGAGTGCGCGTTATGTGCGCTGGGTTCATCTGAGCCTGTTCGCGCACATGGTCGCCATTGTGCTGCTGGCCAAGGGCATGTTTTACCTGAGCTGGTAGACGGGCGGGGCTGCGACCTTGACGCATATCAAGGTGCGTTGCCGGGTCGCACCGGACAATGCACCACCGCCGCCCGAACCGGAGTCTGTCATGCGCACCCCTCTTCATCCCGCTCGCTTTCGTCACGATCAAGGCGTGTTGGACCTGGCTTGCCAAACAGACACCCGCCGCTTCCATGCCGGTGTCGGCTCCCTCGACCTGTTGCGCGCCTTGCGCGACAGCCGTCTGCGCCAGCGGCCCCTGGCGCTGAACCTGCACTGGCCGACGAGCGACGTTGGCGGTGACTATTGGCACAGCCTCGCCCAGGAAATCCATCTGATCGGCTGCCAACTCGGCCGCCGCCAGCCGGTCGATCACTTTCACCTGCGCGGCACCACACCGGCGTTCGCCCAAGTGCAGCAGTTGATGGCGCTGTTGCATGAGCGCTTCAATTTTCTCGACCACGACCGGGGCGACTACTGCATCGACCTCGACCCCTGGCACATGGACTGGGCCACGATGGGCCTGCTCCGCGGACAAGGCTTCAACCATGCAAGCATCGGCGTGCCGGACGCCAACCGCGAGGGGCCGCTGTGCCAGGCGCGGTATCAGGACCCGGCGCCGATCGAGTCGCTGGTGGATGCGGCCCGCACCTTCGGGTTTCGCTCGGTGAACATCGACCTCGGCTACGGGCATGCATGGCAGACCCCGGCCAGTATCGAGCTGAAACTGGCCAGCCTGATCGCCCTGGAGCCGGATCGCTTGCAAGTATTCGATTACGCCCACGCGCCTTCGCGCTATCAATCCCAACAACCCCAGGCGTTCTGCAGCGAGTCGGATAAGAGCGCCATGCGCCGTCTCTGCTTTCAGCACCTGGCGGCGGCGGGGTATCACTACATCGGCCTGGGCCAGTTCGCCCGCGCCGACGATGACCTCAAGCAAGCCCAGGAACGCGGGCGCCTGAGCCGTAACTGCGAGGGCTTCACCCTGCACGGTTACTGCGACCACGTCGGTTTCGGCCTCGGCGCCATCAGCCAGATCGACACCCTGTGCGTGCAGAACACGGCCGATGCCCGCGAGTACCGCGAACAGTTGGGTAATGCTCAGCTCGCCACGCAGCGGGGCTGGTTTCGCGAGACTTCTGACCCGGTGCGCCTGCACGTGGCCGAACGCCTGGCCTGTGACCTGGAACTGGATGTGCAGGCGGTGGAACGGCGCTACGGACTGGTGTTCGCGCGCTATTTCGCCTACCTGTGGCCGCTGCTGGAAGCCCTGCACCGCGACGGTCTGATCGAGCTGTCCGCGACGTTCATCTGGTTGCTGCCGGCCGGCCTGCCGCACGTGGATGGTATCTGCGCACTGTTTGAACGGGCAGCGCTCGCCACCCCGGTCAGTGCCAACGACGAGGTGATCGACTATGAGTGCGTTTGAATTCGACCGTGCCCTGGTGCACAAATACGACCGACCGGGACCGCGCTACACCTCGTACCCGACCGCGCCGCAGTTCAACAGCGCCTTTGCCCTGGATGACTATCATCAGGCGGTCCGCGCCAGCCACCAGGTGGCCGCGCCCAAGGCGTTGTCGGTGTACATCCACATCCCGTTTTGCCAGAGCCTTTGTTATTACTGCGGTTGCCACAAGATCATTACCCGCAAGACCCACCGGGCCGTGGAGTACCTGGCTTACCTCAAGCGCGAGATCCAGATGCAGGCGGCGTTGTTCGAGCGTTCCCGGCGCCTGACCCAGTTGCACCTGGGCGGCGGCACGCCGACCTACCTGGACGATACGCAACTGGCCGAGTTGATGGCCTGCCTGGCCGAACACTTCACCCTGGATGACAGCGACGCCCATGAGTTCTCCATCGAGGTCGACCCGCGCACCATCAGCGTCGAGCGGATCAACACGCTGCGCCGCCTGGGCTTCAATCGCCTGAGTTTCGGCGTGCAGGACTTCGACCCCGACGTGCAGGCGGCGGTCAATCGCGTGCAAAGCGAAGCGCAGATTCTGCAACTGGTGGCCGCCGCCCGTGAGGCACGCTTCAAGTCGGTGAGCGTCGACCTGATCTATGGCCTGCCGCTGCAAACCGTGGCCAGCTTCGACGTGACCTTGAACAAACTGATTGCCCTGCGCCCCGACCGTGTGGCCGCCTACAGCTACGCGCACTTGCCGAGCCAGATCCGCGCCCAGCGCATGATCCGCCCCGAAGACATGCCCCCGCCGGCGCGCAAACTGGAACTGCTGGAACTGACTATCCGCCGCCTGACCGAGGCCGGTTACGTCTACATCGGCATGGACCACTTCGCCTTGCCCGACGATGAACTGGCGCTGGCCCGCGCCAACGGCACTTTGCAGCGCAACTTCCAGGGTTATTCGACCCATGCCGACTGTGACCTGATCGGCCTTGGCGTATCGGCCATCGGCAAGGTCGGTGACAGCTACAGCCAGAGCGTCAAGGAGCTGTCCCAGTACTACGCCCGGCTCGACGCGGGGATGCTGCCGGTGCAGCGCGGCTATCGGCTCAACCCGGATGACGTGCTGCGCCGTGAAGTGATCAACGGCCTGATGTGCGATGGCCGGGTCGACTTCCCACGGATCGAGGCCACCCACGGGGTGCGCTTCAACGACTATTTCGCCGAGGCATTGGTGCAATTGGATGAGCAGGTGGCGGACGGGTTATTGCTGATCCAGGCCGATGCGCTGCAACTGTTGCCCAAGGGCCAACTGATGGTGCGCAGCGTGGCCATGGCCTTTGACGCCTACCTGGGCGGCGCGCACAAAGGCCAGTTTTCCCGCACGGTTTGAGTGGATAGGGCTGTATGCCCTGTGGGAGCTGTCGATCGCCATTCCGCCCGCACCGAGATCCCCTTGTGGGCGCTGTCGAGCTGCGGCGAGGCTGCGATAGCGGACTGTCAGACGCCAAAAGTGTCAGCAGAACCGGCCCCATCGCAGCCTCGCCGGGGCTCGACAGCTCCCACAGTAGATTTCCATTTCCGCCCGCACCGAGTTCCCCTTGTGGGCGCTGTCGAGCTTCAGCGAGGCTGCGATAGCGGAGTGTCAGGCGCCAAAAGTGTCAGCAGAACCGGCGCCCTCGCAGCCTCGCCGGGGCTCGACAGCTCCCACAGTAGATCGCCATTTCCCCCCGAAGCGCGGTCCCCTTGTGGGCGCTGTCGAGCTTTAGCGAGGCTGCGATAGCGGAGTGTCAGGCGCGAAAAGTGTCAGCAGTACCGGCGCCATCGCAGCCTCGCCGGGGCTCGATAGCTCCCACAGTAGATCTCCATTTTCGCCCGCACCGAGATCCCCTTGTGGGCGCTGTCGAGCTGCAGCGAGGCTGCGATAGCGGAGTGTCAGGCGCCAAAAGTGTCAGCAGAACCGGCGCCATCGCAGCCTCGCCGGGGCTCGACAGCTCCCACAGTAGATTTCCATTTCCGCCCGCACCGAGTTCCCCTTGTGGGAGCTGTCGAGCTTCAGCGAGGCTGCGATAGCGGACTGTCAGGCACCAAAAGTGTCAGCAGAACCGGCGCCATCGCAGCCTCGCCGGGGCTCGACAGCTCCCACAGTAGATCGCCATTTCCCCCCGAAGCGCGGTCCCCTTGTGGGCGCTGTCGAGCTTCAGCGAGGCTGCGATAGCGGAGTGTCAGGCGCCAAAAGTGTCAGCAGAACCGGCGCCATCGCAGCCTCGCCGGGGCTCGACAGCTCCCACAGTAGATTTCCATTTCCGCCCGCACCGAGTTCCCCTTGTGGGAGCTGTCGAGCTTCAGCGAGGCTGCGATAGCGGACTGTCAGGCACCAAAAGTGTCAGCAGAACCGGCGCCATCGCAGCCTCGCCGGGGCTCGACAGCTCCCACAGGGGATTTTCATTTCAACCCATACCGGGTTCCATCGCTGGCGAGCAGGTGTCCGGCGCGATGTTCAGTGCGATGTGCCTTCGGCAAATTCAACCTTGTTGCCCACGTTGTACTTGCCCGACGGTTTGTTCATCGGGATGCGCTTGATCTCCTTGAGTGTCTGGCTGTCGTAGACGATCAACGCTCCATCGGTGGCCCAGATGCTCAGCAACAGGTAGCGGCCATCGCGGGTGAATTCGACGTGGGCGGCGGTCTTGCCTGGCATTGGGCGTAGGGTGTGGGCGATCTCCAGGGTTTGTTTGTCGATCAGGTGGATCGCATCGTTGTCCGGCCCGAAAAACACATCGCTCCACACGTAGCGCGAGTTCGCATGGCTGCGCATGAAAAAACCCGGGCCCAGGGTGGGGATCTGCTTGATCAGTTTCCAGGTCTTGAGGTCGATCACCGAGATTTGCCCCTTGCTGATATTGGGCGTGGCAAACACCCACTGGCCATTGCGCTGCCAATACGTGCCCGAACCCAGGTGCGGCATGCCGGACAGCGGGATGTCGGTGACCACGTGGCCGCTGTCCAGGTCGATGACCTGGCCGCCGCCGGCCTTGCGTGAGGTGGCGATCAGTTGGCGGTAGTCGGGGGAAAACGAAAAGTCATCGAGCACGTCCTGAGCCTGGATTCGCCGGGGTTCGAAGCTCGGCTGGGCGGCGGCATAGGACAGCTCCCAGACTTCATTCACGTCCTTGAGCGCCACGATAAAGCTGTTGCGCGGCGGTGCGGTGTACACCGCGCTGACCCGGGACGCGGTGTCCAGGGTCTTGACCAGCGACAGGTCGCGGGCATCCAGCACCACCAGGTTGCCTGGCAGGTAATTGCCCACCAGCACCCAGCGTCCGTCCTTGCTCACCGCGAGGTTGCGCGTGTTGAGTGCCACGCGGGTCTCGGCGATCAGTTTCAGGTTGTGCAGGTCGTACAGGCTGATCCAGCCGTCGCGCGAGGCGAAGTACACAAAGCGTCCATCCGGCGAAAATTTCGGCCCGCCGTGTACCGCGAAATGGGTCGGGAAGCGGTCCAGCACGGCAAAGGTGTCACCGTCGAGAATGTCGATGTGATGGTCGCCGGACTCCACCACCACAAACAGGTTGAGCGGGTCGGCGTGATGCGAAGGCGTGGTCGGCAAGCGGCTCAGGTCTGCCAGCAGGGTGTGGCTGTTACGGATGTCCTGCTCGTTCCAGGTTGCCGGTGTGGCGGGCGGTTGCTGCAGGAAATTCGCCAAGCCGTCGATCTGCGCGGCACTCAGTTGTGGCGCAAACGCGGCCATCTGACTGGCCGGGCGCCCTTGCTCGATGACCTTGCGCACTTCCTCGGGCTTGATCCGCCCCAGGCTTTCCGGGAGCAGCGCCGGGCCGCTGGCGCCAATGCGGTTGAGGCCGTGGCAGCTTGCGCAGTGACGTTGGTAGTCCTCGGCCGGCGTGCCGTGGGCGGCGGTGGCCCAGAGCAAGGGCACCAGCAGCAGGCGTTTCATACCGCCACCGCTTCGCGGGCCGGTGCCAGGCTGGCGGGGAAGTGCAGGGCGGCCCCGGCGAACAGGTTCACCACGTGGCCAATTACCGTTAGGGTCGGCACACCGGGTGCGCAGTCGGCGGCCATTGTCGGCAACTGGCGCAGGGTGCCACGCGCCACGTGCTGGTCGGCACGCGCGCCGTTGCTGATCAGCGCTGCCGGGGTATCCGCCGGCAGGCCTGCCGCCACCAGGTGTTCGGCGATCAGCGCGAGGTTCGACAGGCCCATGTAGAACACCAGCGTCTGGCTCGGCTCCGCCAGGCTGGCCCAAGGCAGCTTCAACGCGCCGTCGCGTTGCAGGTGCCCGGTGACGAAGCGGCAGGAGTTGACCAGGTCGCGGTGGGTCAGGGGGATGCCGGCATAGGCGCTGCACCCGGACGCGGCGGTGATGCCCGGCACCACCTGGCAGGGCACGCCGTGGGCCAGCAGGTATTCCAGCTCCTCGGCGCCACGGCCGAAGATAAACGGGTCGCCGCCCTTGAGGCGCACCACGCGTTGGCCCTGGTCGGCCAGTTCCACCAGCAATTCGTTGAGCTCATCCTGGGGCAGGCTGTGGCAGCCGCTGGCCTTGCCCACGTAATGGCGCGCGCAAGTCAGCGGGATCAGCGCCAACAACTCGGCGCTGACCAACCGGTCGAAGACCACCGCATCGGCCTGCATCAGCAGGCTCCAGGCGCGCAGGGTCAGCAGGCGCGGGTCGCCGGGGCCGGCACCCACCAACGCGACTTCGCCGGGGTGGAAGGGGCTGTGCAAACTGGCAGGTAAGGCGGTCGGAGTGTGCATGAGACGTCCTTGATACATCATCAGGTGGGCTGCCCCCGGTTGTGTCACCGGGTGGTCGAGCAAGGGATCAGGCTGCAAGGCTGCAGGGCGATCTCGGCGTCGCTGAGGTGGCAACCGGGGTCGGGGCCCCAAAGGTCGCCATCGGCCCAGGCGCGGGTGCGCGTATTGCCGTTGCAGATCGGCAGCCAACGACACTCGGCACATCGCCCGCCGATGGCCCGCGGGTGTTCGCGCAGGCGCAGCAGCAACGGGTCGGGTTGGTCGAGCCAGAGTTGGCGGAACGTGGTGTTGCGCACATTGCCCACCGAATGCTGCCACCAGTAAGTGTCGGGGTGGACCTCGCCGGTGTTGTCGATGTTGGCGACGCCGCTGCCCGAGGCATTGCCGCCCCAGTTGTGCAGCAGGTGTTCCAGTTGCGGGTAATGCTCGGGCAGATGCCGGTGGACCCATTGCAGCAACAGCACCGCGTCGGCGTCGTTGTTGCCGCTGACAAAATCGCTGTCGATGCCGTGCTCGATGTCATGCCAGGCCTGCTGGAATATCAGCATCATCGCATCGCGGCTCATCTGCCGGTGCGCGTCCAACTGGCGGCTGCGCTTGCCGCGCCCGCTGTAGTTGAGGTGCGACAGGTAGAACTTCTGTACATCGTAGTCACGCATCAGCGCCAGCAGTTGCGGCAACTGCCCATGGTTTTCCTGGGTCAGGGTGGTGCGCAGGCCCACGCGAATCCCGGCCTCGCGGCACAGGCGGATAGCGTGCATCGAACGCTGGAAACTGCCCTGCAACTGGCGGAACGCATCGTGGGTCGCCTGTAGGCCGTCGATGCTGATGCCCACGTAATCGAAACGCGCGTCGGCGATCTGCTGGATATTCTGTTCGTCGATCAGCGTGCCGTTGCTCGACAGCGCGACAAAAAAACCTTTGTCGCGGGCATAGGCGCTGAGCTGGAACAGGTCTGCGCGCAGCAGCGGTTCGCCGCCCGACAGAATCAGCACGCGCACCCCGGCCGCGTGCAAGTCATCGATCACCTGGAGCGCGGCCGGGGTGTCCAGTTCATCGCGAAACACACTGTCGGCGCTGGTGGCGTAACAGTGTTTGCAGGTGAGGTTGCAGCGCCGCAGCAGGTTCCAGATCACCACCGGCGGCCGGTCTTTGCCGGGCGGCGAGGTGCGGGGCGGCGGGCATTGTCCGGCCAGGGTACGCAGGTACTGACTGATCCGCAGCATGGGGCGCTCCTTCTAGTGGGCCGGCGTCAGGCGCAGGCCGGTTTTTTTCAGGATGCGGCTGCTCACCAGCATCTCGTCGGCGCGGCAGGCATCGCCGAGCAGGTAGCGCAGGTGCTCGCGGTAGCTGTCGATTTCTTCGCGGCTACGCCCATGCACCATGGCGAACAGGTTGTAGGGCCAGTCGGGACGGCGCGGGCGGCGGTAGCAATGGCTGACAAACGGCTGCGCCCCGATCAATTCGCCCAGGCGCGGCATTTGCTCGTCGCGCACATCCCACACGGTCATGCCGTTATGGCGATAACCCAGGCGGTAATGGTTGGGCACGGCGGCGACACGCCGGATCGCGCCCTCGGCCTGCAGGCGCTTGAGCAAGTCGAGGGTCGACTCGACGCTGATGCCCAACTGCTCGGCGAGCCAGGCCCAGGGATCGTCCACCAGCGGTAGGCCACCCTGGGTGAGGGCGACCAGGCGCAGGGCCAGGC
This sequence comes from Pseudomonas sp. D3, assembly GCF_029320995.1. Taxonomy (NCBI): domain Bacteria; kingdom Pseudomonadati; phylum Pseudomonadota; class Gammaproteobacteria; order Pseudomonadales; family Pseudomonadaceae; genus Pseudomonas; species Pseudomonas sp. D3. Next base: position 4,013,024 of record NZ_CP119772.1, on the reverse strand, counting down.
GGTCGTCAGACCGGGAAATACAGACCGACATGGTAGGTTTGCTCCTTCGGCAGATTGAGCACCGCCAACCCCGTCAGGGTCTCGATGCGGGACAGCGTGGTGGCCAGTTCCGCCTCGGTGCCGCAGGCCAGCACGAACCACATGTTCCAGCGGTGTTCGCGGCGGTAGTTGTGGGCCACCTGGGGCAATGCGTTGAGTTGTTCGGCGACCGCCTCAAACCGCGCCTCGGGGACAGTCAACGCGGCCAGGGTGAAGGCGCCACCGAGGCGCTCGACATCGAACATCGGACCGAAGCGCGTCAGCACCCCGTCTTCGAGCAGGTCATGCAGGCGGTCGAGCACTTCACTCGGCTGGCTGTGCAGTTCCTGCGCCACCTGCTGCCAGGGATCGCGCACCAGTGGCAGGCCGTGTTGCAGTCGATTGATCAGGCGCCGGTCGAGATCATCCATGGGCCCACACCTGCGACGACGGCGGCGTAAAGCGCCCACCGCATTGCTTGAAGGCGCGGGTGCTGAACAGCAGTTGGTGCGGCAGGTCACTCAATTGCTGCTGTTCCAGCATCCGCTGGATATGCGCCGTGACCTCCTCGCGCTCGCGGCCATGCACCATGCAGAACAAGTTGTAGCGCCACTGCGGCAGCCGGCGCGGGCGCTGATAACACAGGTTGACGCCGGGCGCGCGGCCCAGGCGGTTGCCGACTTCATCCACCAGCGCATCGGGCACGTCCAGCACCAGCATGGCATTGGCGACAAAGCCCAGGGCGCGGTGATTGAGCACCAGGCCGACGCGGCGGAACAGGCCTTGTTCCTGCCATTGCTGCATCTGTTGCAACACTTGGTCATGGTGCGCGCCGATCTGTTCGGCGAGGTTGTCGTAGGGGCGCGAGACAAGAGGCAAGCCGCGTTCCAGGCATTGGCGCAGGTCGAGCATTTGCTCTTGGCTCAGTGGGACGATCATGGATGCGCTCCCAGGGAAAACCCGAGGTCGATGCGGTAGGCGGTGAGCATCGGCAGGTCCAGGGGGATGAGGCCGGTGTCTTGCTCCAGTTCGTCGAGGATGTGTTGCAGGTGCTGACGGTGCGGGCCAGTCAAGACAAACCACAGGTTGTAGTGATGCTCGCGGGCATAGTTATGGTTGACTTCCGGGTACTGGTTGACGCGTCGCGCCACCTGTTCCAGGCGGTCGACCGGCACCGCCAGGGCGGCCAGGGTGCTGGCACCGGCGCGGGTGTGTTCGAACACCGGGCCGACCCGCGACAGCGAGCCGGCCAGTTCCAGGCGGTGCAGGCACTTCATCAACTGTGCTTCGCTGCAGCCCAACACCTGGGCCATTTCGCGATAAGGTTCGGCGCACAGCGGCATGCCGTGCTGGTAGCGTTCGATCAATTGACGGCTGAGCAGGTCAAGGTCCATTTCAATACCCCATTTTTTGCGCGCGGCTGCTGAAGAAAATTCCACTGGGACTCAAGGCCGGCAAGGTCTTGAGCAAGGTCATGCGGTACGGGTCCCAGATCTGCACCTGCTCGCCGTCGCGCACCGACAGCCACAGCTGTTCGCCACGTCCGGTGAACTCCATGTGCAGCACGCCGGGGCCGGGGCGCAGGTCGGCCACCACGCGGTGAGTCTCGGTGTCGATCACCTGCACGCGGTCGTTGTCCGGGTAGGCGAAATTGACCCACAACTGGCGCCCGTCGGGGCGTGCGGTGACGAAAATCGGTTGGCCTGCCACCTCAATAGCGGCGGTCTGCTGCCAACTGCGCGCATCCATCACCAGCACTTGGTGATGGCCGACGGCGGGCACAAAGGCTTGGTTGTCGGCCACGGCCCAGCCTTCGAGGTGCGGCATCTTGTACACCGGCAGTTTTGCCTGGCCGCGCCCGTAATCCGCGAGCACGCGCTTTACGCCGCGCTCCGGATGCCACAGGTCGAGTTGGGCCATGCCGTCCTCACCGAACAGCCCGGCCATGTAGTAACGGCCGTCGGCGGTGATCAGCGCGTCATAGGGTTGCTCGCCAATGCCCGGGTACCGCGTGATCCGCGGGGTGTTGCCCTGGCTGAAATCGGCGCTCCAGATCTCGCCGCTGTCGAACAGGCTGAACACGAAGCGCTGGCCGGGCGCATCCACCAGGCCCACCACCCGCGAGCGTTTACCGTCGGCCAGGGGCGTGGCGGGAATGTCGGCGACCTGGGCCAGGGTCACCGCATCGAACACCTTGACCCCGCCGGGTTGGTAGTTGGAGACGGCAATCAGGCGTCCGTCCTGGCTGATGGCGCCGCCGATGCTGTTGCCGCCCTGGAGGATGCGTTTTTCAAGGCGTTGGCGCAGCAGGTCGACTTTGGTCAGGCCGCCATCGCGGCCGAAAATGTAGGCATAGCGCTGGTCGCGGGAAAACACCGCCGAGGCGTGGGACAGGTCGCCCAAGCCGTCGATCCGCCCCAGCTGGCTCATCCCGCTGGTTTCGATGATTTGCACACTGGCGCTGGCGCGTTCTATCACCAGGCCCAGGTCGCCAGTCCCGCGCAGCGGCGGTTGGGCACAGGCGCCGAGCAGCAGGCACAGCGATAGAAGAGTGGGACGCATCATGGTGCGGGGCTTCCTTGCAGGAGGCGTTCGACCAGCCAGGCGATCTCGCCGGCACTGAGCAACGGCGCCCAGCCGGGCATCGCGCGGGCAGGGCGGCCATAGGTAATGGTGGCGTTGAGGCTGTCGCGGCTGTGCCCGGCGAGGGCCGCCGGGGTGAGGGGCGGGCCCAGGCCGCCGGTGAGGTACAGGCCGTGGCAGGCGCCGCAGTCCTGGGTCAGCAGGTGTTCGAGGCGGGCGGCGTCCGGTGTGGCCAGCGCCCGCGCGGGAATCAGCAGGAGCAGCGCCATGGCCGTACCGATCGTCGATGCATTCATGGCGCGCTCCTTGTGCTTATTTCAAGGTCAGTACCCATTCGGCCAAGACCTTGGCTTCGTCTTCCGTCACCTGATTCGGCGGCATCGGAACCGGTCCCCAATTGCCCTGGGTGCCGTTTTTGATGCGGCTGGCCAGGGTCACGGCGGCGTCTTTCACACCGGCGTTCTTGGCCGCAACATCCTTCAAGGCCGGCCCCACCAACTTGCTGCCAACCATGTGGCAGCCGACGCAGGGTTTGCTGTTGAACAAGGCCTGGCCGTCTTTTGCAAGGGCCGGTTGCAGGCTGAATGCAGCGATGCAGGCCAGCAGCGCGAAGAGAGTATTTTTCATTGGAAGTCCTTGTGTTGATGGGGCTCAATAAATGTCGTGTTGGGTGTTGTAGACATTGAATTTTCCGGTCGGGGTGATCAGGCGCTTGTCCTTGATCACCGCCTTGAGCTTCAAGGTCTGGTCGTCGATCACCACCAGCGCCGATTCCTCGGTCTGGCCGTTCCACACCGAGAACCACACCTCGTCGCCGGCCTTGTTGTATTCCGGCTGCACCACCCGCAGCGCGCCTTGCTTGATGCCGGCGTATTCGGCGATCGGCAGCACGCTGTAGCCCTTCTCCAGATGGTCGATATCAAACACCGCCGCCGATTGGCTGAGCTTGGCGTCGGGGTTGAGGGTGGTGTCGACATACAAATGCCGGGAGTTGGGATGGGTCTTGATAAACAGCGAGCCGCCGCCCTGGCCCTTGAGCGATTCCACCTGTTTCCAGGCGTATTGCGGGTGGTTGATCGGGTCGGTGCCGATCACCGAAATACCGCCGTCACCCAGATGGCTGGTGGCCCAGACCGGCCCGTAGGTGGGGTGCACAAAGTTGGCGCCACGGCCTGGGTGCGGGGTCTTGCCGACCTCGACCAGCGCGGTGAGCTTGCGTTCCTTGGAGTCGATCACCGCGACCTTGTTCGAGTTGTTGGCCGCCGTCATGAAGTAGCGGTGCGTGCTGTCCCAGCCGCCGTCATGCAGGAACGGCGCGGCGTCGATGGTGGTGATGGTGAGGTTCTTGATGTCCTGGTAATTGACCAGCATCACCTTGCCGGTTTCCTTGACGTTGACGATGAACTCCGGCCATTCGTGAGAGGCGATGATCGCCGCGACACGTGGCTCGGGGTGGTATTCCTGCTTGTCGACGGTCATGCCCCGGGTGGAGACGATCTGTTTGGGCTCCAGGGTCTCGCCATCCATGATGGTGAACTGTGGCGGCCAGTAGGAACCGGCGATGGCGTACTTGTCTTCGTAGCCCTTGAACTTCGAGGTCTCCACCGAGCGCGCCTCGATGCCGACCTTGATCTCGGCGACCTTGGTCGGTTCGGCGGGCCACAGGTCGATCATGTCGATCTTGGCGTCGCGGCCGATCACCAGCAGGTAGCGGCCCGAAGCGGAGATCCGCGAGATGTGTACGGCATAGCCGGTGTCGATCAGTTTGACGATTTTCTTGCTGTCGCCATCAATCAACGCGATCTTGCCGTCGTCGCGCAGGGTCACGGAGAACAGGTTTTCCAGGTTGAGGCTGTTCAGCTGTTTCTTCGGCCGGTCTTCGGGCTTGACCAGCACTTTCCAGGTCTTGAGGGTTTCGGCCATGCCCCATTCCGGTGGGGTTGGCGCGGTGTGCTGGATAAAGCTGGCCATGTGGGTGATCTGGGTTTTGGTCAACGCATTGGAGGTGCCCCAGTTCGGCATGCCGGCGGGGGAGCCATAGGTGATCAATGCTTCCAGGTACGCCTGGCCACGGGACTGGGTGATGTCCGGGGTCAGCGGTTTGCCGGTGGCACCCTTGCGCAGCACGCCGTGGCAACCGGCGCAGCGCTCGAAGTAAATCTGTTTGGAGGTGTCGAAGTCGGCCTGACTCATGTCCGGCGCGCCGGCGCTTTTCACTTCTGTCGGCTGGGGTGCGCCATGGGCGCTCATGGGCAGTGCCAAGGCCAGCGCGCAACTCAGTGCGGCGAGGCTCAGGGTGAAGGGTTTTCTGTTGCGAGTCAGCATTCCATTTACTCCTCAGGCGGGACCTTTACGGTGCCTCGCAACGCGGTGCGGGGCGCAGGTTCTTCGTGCCGGCACAGACTATGGTGCCGTGCCGGAATACCCGCTTGACCGCGATCAAGTTCGCCGCAGGCGACGCTTGCCAGGTTGTCGCAGGCGCCCGTAGCGTGGCCGTCAAACCCGCTGTGGATGCCTGTCATGACTGAGCCCTTCTACCAACCCCTGGACAATGAACACCTGCTGTTCGAACACGCCTGGCGCCACCGCATGCCGGTGCTGATCAAGGGCCCCACGGGCTGCGGCAAGACCCGTTTCGTGCAGCACATGGCGCATCGTCTGAACTTGCCGCTGTACACCGTGGCCTGCCACGACGACCTGAGTGCCGCCGACCTGATCGGCCGCCACCTGATCGGCGCCGAGGGCACCTGGTGGCAGGACGGCCCACTGACCCGCGCGGTGCGCGAAGGCGGCATCTGCTACCTGGACGAAGTGGTCGAGGCCCGCCAGGACACCGCCGTGGTGCTGCACCCGGTGGCCGACGACCGCCGCGAGTTGTACCTGGAACGCACCGGCGAAGTGGTCAAGGCGCCGCCGTCATTCATGCTGGTGGTGTCCTATAACCCCGGTTACCAGAACCTGCTCAAGGGCATGAAGCCCAGCACCCGCCAGCGTTTCGTCGCGATGCGCTTCGATTACCCGGCCGTCGACGGCGAGGCGCGCATCGTCGCACGTGAGGCCCAGGTGGACCTTGCCCTGGCGACCCAGGTGGTGCGCCTCGGCCAGGCGCTGCGCCGCCTCGATCAACACGACCTGGAAGAAGTCGCCTCCACGCGCCTGCTGATTTTCACCGCGCGCCTGATCGCCGCCGGCATGCCCATTCGCGAAGCCTGCCTGGCGTGCCTGGCCGAAGCGCTGACGGACGACCCGCACACCGTGGCCGCCTTGATGGACGTGGTGGATGTGTACTTTGCCTGAACCCCGCCGCCTGCCGGGCGACCTGGCGATGTGGTTTTTCATCCTCGCCGAGTTGTCGGTGTTCGCGATTCTGATCCTCGCGTTTGCCGTGACCCAGGTGCTCAAGCCCGAGGTGTTTGCCGAAGGGCGCGCGCAACTGGACACCTCCACCGGGCTGGCGATGACCTTGAGCCTGTTGACCGCCGGGTTGTTCGCCGCGCTGGCGTTGCAGCAGGTGCGATTGCAGCGCTGGCGACGCGGCGCCGGTTTGTTCGTCGCGGCGCTGTTGGTGGCGTTGGTCTACGTGGCGATCAAGCTCACCGAGTACGCCCACCTGGGCGCTGCCGGACTGGGCCTGGAGCACAGCACGTTTTTTACCTTGTACTGGATACTGACCGGGTTTCATTTCCTGCATGTGCTGCTGGGCATGGTGATTCTCGCGTGGCTGGCGCTGGGCTGCTGGCGCGTCGGGCTGTCGGTCGGCGGGCTGGAGTCGGGGGTGCTGTATTGGCACATGGTGGATCTGGTGTGGGTGGTGCTGTTTCCGTTGGTTTACGTGATTGGATGAGGTGCTGATGACCGCTTCCCAAGGGTTGATCGTGTGTTGGGCTACGTTGGTGTTGCTCAGCGTCGGCACCGTGCTGGCCGGCGGCTCCGGGCTATGGCTGGCGGTTTTGCTGCTGGCGGTGGTCAAGGCGTGGATGATTGCCGATGGGTTCATGGAGTTACGGCATGCCCCCAGGTTTTGGCGCGCTCTGGTGCTGGGCTGGCCTGTCGTTTTGGTGTTGGTGGTGGGGCTTGTCTAGGCTCGGAGTGCCCAAGATCAAAAGCCAAAGCGAGGCGGCCGTATAGCCGACTTGATCCTGGAAGCCGGGCCCGGTCACCTGTGGGAGCTGGCTTGCCTGCGATGGCATCGCCTGGGTGGACCTGATGGACTGAGGTGTCTGCATCGCAGGCACCTGCGCTCCGCCTGCTTTGGGAAAATTCTTACGCCTCTCTCGGAAAGTCTCACCTGAGCAACACGTTAGTCGCGTGATTTGATTCCGGCCTTTTCAGGCAGGGATTGCAGACATGACTGACGCGTTTTGGGCCGCCCGCGAAGGCGACGCGCTGCTGCACACCTCAATGATGGCCGATGTTCTCGGCGGTGTGCTGGAAGTCGCGGCCTATGCCGCCATCACGTCCGTGGGCTGCCTGGCCGCCGGCGCGTTGATCGCTGCAGCGACCGGCGTGACCATCGCCACTGGCGGCGTTGGCTGCGTCGCCCTGGGGCTGGCGGTCGGCGCTGTGATGGGGATCACCGCCGGGCTCTCGGGGGCTGACGTGAAGATCTCCAGTTGGTGCGAAACCGCCGCCAACTGGGTTTTTCCGCCGGTGATCGAGGCCTTTATCAGCAGCGGCTCAGACGACGTTTTCATCAATGGCAAACCGGCCGCCCGGGCGGCCGGAAAGATGATGGCTCTGCCGGTCGCGCCCAGTGAGCCACCGGCGCCCAGTTTTCTGGACATGGCACAGGGATTTTTCTCACAACTGTGGCGCCCGACGGTCGCCACGCCCGCTGCCGGTACCGTGCCGTGTCCGCTGGACACGGTCGCCTGCACCAAGCACCCGCCCATGCCCGAGCAATTCATTGCCGAGGGTTCCAGTTCGGTCTTCATCAACGGGCAACCGGCCGCACGCAGCGGTGACCGCAGCACGTGTGACGCCAAGATCGGCAGCGTCGAGGGGCTGATTTCTGCCGATGTGCGTATCGGTGGCGACCCCGTCGTGGTGCGCGAAATTCGCAGTGGAAAGACACCGGGCGTCGGCTTGGCGATTGCCGCGCTGCTTGCGCTACGCGGCAATGTGAAAGGCTTTAGGAGCACATTGCCGTGCCTGGTCGGCGGCGCGGCGGTGGGCGGAGCCGTGGCCTATGGAACCAGCAAAATCACCTCGGCACTCAACAGCGCGGTCAACGGCACGCCCAACCCGGTGCATAGCCCGACCGGGGCCAAAATCCTCGGCGCCGAAGAAGAACTGGACTTCGTCCTGCCAGGCCTGCTCCCCATCGACTGGCAGCGCTTCTACAGCAGCCTCGATCAACGCCACGACGGCCTTTTCGGCGCCGGCTGGAGCGTTGCCTATGAGGTCGCCGTCGAGATCGATAAAGATGAATACCTCACCTACATCGACGAACAGGGGCGCCGCATAGACATCGGCTACCTCCCGTTGTCAGGCGGCGCCTTCAGCCCCGGCGAAGGCCTTGCGGTCAGGCGCAGCGCCGACGGCGCCATCCTGATCGAAAGTATCGACGGCCTGTATCGGCTCTTCGAGCCCGACCCTCTGAACCCTTCGCGGATGCGCCTGCATCTGCTGGGTGATCGTAACGAAGGGCGCATCTTTCTGGATTACGACGCCCAGGGTCGCCTGTGCCGCCTGCGCGACAGCCATGCGCTGATGCACGTCGACGTGAGCTACACCGTCGAGCATCCGCGGCGCGTGAGCCATATCGAGCGCCGTTACCTGCATCGGCAACATTTTGCTGGGCGCAGCGACGTGTTGGTCAGCTATCGCTACGACACCCACGGCGACCTGGCTGAAGTCCTCGACGCACAAGGCACGAGCCAACGACGTTTTGCTTACGACAGCGCGCGGCGCATGGTCGAACACCAACTGCCGAGTGGCTTGCGTTGCTTCTACCAATGGCGCGCAGTGCCTGGCCCGCAGGGTGAAGAATGGCGCGTCAGCCGGCATTGGACCGATGCCGGCGATGCATTCACCTTCGACTACGACCTGGATGCCGGTATCACGCGCGTCACTGATGGCCTGAAACGGGTCAGCACACGCTATTGGAACCCGCATTACCAGATCACCCGCTACGTCGATAACCTGGGCCATACGTGGCAGTTCGAATGGAGCGAAGATCGCCAATTGCTCGGCGCGATTGATCCGCAAAACGGCGAGTGGCGCTTCAGTTACGACGAATCCGGCAACCTGAGCACAGTGACCGATCCACTGGCCAGGATCAGCAACACCCAGTGGCTGGCGCATTGGGCATTGCCCGAAGTGGAAACCGACCCGGCGGGCAACCGTTGGCATTACCGCTACGACCGGCATGGCAACTGCATCGAAGAGATCGATCCGCTGGGCAACCGCACCCGTTATGTCTACGACGATTTCGGCCAGCCGGTGCAGATCATCGATGCCACCGACAAAATCCGGAAGCTGCACTGGGACGAGTGGAGCCAACTGATCGAGGAAGTGGATTGCTCGGGCTACGCCACCGGCTACCAGTACGATGCATTCGGCAATGTGGTGGTGCACACCAATGCTGAAGGTGAGTCGGTGCGCTATCAGTACAGCCGGCAAGGGTTGTTGCTGGAATGCCGATTTTCGGACGGGCGCCTTGAGCATTTCCAGCGCAACGCCAGTGGTTATCTGACGGGCTATGTCGACCCCGCCGGCAACATTTCCCGCTATGCCTACGACCGGCGCGGCCAGGTTAAACAACGCTGGGACGCGCATAACCGCTGCGTCACCTTCGACCACGATGCCTACGGGCGACTGCTGAAACTGACCAATGAAAACGGCGAAAGCTATCGCTTTGAGTGGGACGCAGCCGATCGCCTGGTGCAGCAACAAGACCTCGACCACAGTCGGCGCTGCTATGCCTATGACCCGCTGGATAACGTCGTCGCCGTCGGTTACCTGCCGGGAAGCGAAGGCGAGGCGGTAGACGCGCTGACACACCAGCTCCAACGCGACCCGCTCGGGCGCCTGGTCAGCAAAGTCACCGCTGACGGCACCACGGCCTATGAGCACGACCTGAACGACCAACTGGTCGCGGTCACCTTCACCGCTCTCGACGGTCGCGAGCAAGCACTTGGCTTTAGCTATGACGCGCTGGGGCAACTGCTCGAAGAACACAGCTCGGCGGGGTGTCTGCAACGCCATTACGACGAATTGGGCAACCTGACTCAAACCCACTTGCCTGACGGACGCTGGCTCAATCGCCTGTACTACGGCAGCGGCCATCTGCATCAGCTGAATCTCGACGGCCACGTCATCAGCGACTTCGAACGCGACCGCCTGCACCGCGAACTGCAACGCACTCAGGGTCAACTCAGAACAAATACCGACTATGACCGCAGTGGCCGGGTCCGCTCACGCCAGCGTCGCAGCATCGACCAACCGTGGCAGTTGCCGACATTGGTCGAAACCCACTACAGCTACGACCCCAGCGACAACCTGATCGGACGCCGCCGTACCGACCGCCAAGAGCACCTGGCCTACGACAGTAGCGGACGTATCCTCGTCAGCCAACAAATAGGCCGGATCGAAACCTATGCCTACGATGCGGCAGCCAACCTGCTCGACGGGCCACAACAAGGCGGCCTGGTACGGCATAACCGGCTGCTGACGTATCAAGACAAGCGCTATACCTACGACGCTTTGGGGCGAATGGTTGAAAAGCGTAGCGCTGTGCGTGGTTTGCAGCGTTTTGCCTACGACGCCGAAAGCCGGTTAGTTGAAGTACGCAATGACAACGGCAGCGTGGTCAGGATGGCCTACGACCCGCTGGGTCGGCGCATTGAAAAAACTGAACACGGCAGCGATGGCTGTCCGCTGGGCGAAACCCGGTTCACCTGGGATGGCCTACGGTTGTTGCAGGAGCATAAACACAGTCAGACCAGCCTCTATCTCTACGATGGCGACAGTTACGAGCCTCTTGCCAGGGTCGACGGTAACGGTGAATACCAACGCGTGCGGTATTACCACAACGACCTGAACGGCTTGCCGGAGCAACTCACCGAGGCCGACGGCCATGACGTCTGGCGAGCGACTTATCGGGTGTGGGGCAACACGCTGGAGGAGGTGCGGGAGCCTTACTTCATTGAAGAGCAGAATTTGCGGTTTCAGGGGCAGTATCTGGATCGGGAGACGGGGCTGCATTTTAATACGTTTAGGTTTTATGATCCGGATGTGGGGAGGTTTACGACGCCGGATCCGATTGGGTTGGCGGGTGGACTGAACCTCTATCAATACACACCCAACCCACTCACGTGGATGGACCCACTTGGGTTAAGTTGCTCGAGTGACGCAAAAAAACTTGGAGGACGCCTAGGCAAGGCTCCAAGCAAAGACTATCGAGCCCACCACGTTGTGATGTCCAACTCGAAAGATGCACGTATGCGCTGGTTGAGAAGACGAATGGACAGGCTAGGCATAGATATAAATCAAAAAGAAAACGGTATATGGCTGCCTGCTAATTCAAAAACGCGCCTGCCAAATACAAAAGCAACGGCTCACGCGGAAGAGGGTGTGCATGGTAACGCTTACAAAAAACACGTATGGGAGTCCCTAAAAGGGGCAAAGACTAAATCCGAGTTCGAGCAAGGTTTAAAGGCACTCAACCTTGAACTAAGCGGCGGAAAAATCTTTCCGCTGGTCAAATAGGAGACCTTTATGAAAGGACTTTTGTTCTCGTTGTTAAATGAATATCATAACAAATATGCTGAGCTCATGTCATTTGTAGAAAGTACGTACAAAACAAAAAAGTGGGGAGTGGGCGTCATGCCTTCATACAATCCTGCACCTTACATCTGCGAGCTACGAGGGTGCAAGCCTGGACGTTTACTTAAAAAAGATTCTGAGCCGGCTAAAGATAGGCATTGCTACTTTTTAGACGCAAATGAAAAAATTATAGCGGAAATACAATACGTCAAATATGTAAACTTTAAAGGTCGGTGGATTGTATATAGAAGGTTTTTTATTAATGAGCTAGACCGCATTGTAGAGTTGACATTCGGCAGTAATTTTGAGGATAGTGCAGAGGCCAATCTCGACTCGGCTTCTATTAATACCCTTAAAGTCAATCATGTAATAGCGCATTATAGCTTGCTCGATACAGGTGAGTACTTCGAAACATTCTACAAGTACGATGCAGACGTAGTCTCTTTTGTTACTGAAAACATATGGCGCGAGACCTTCACGACGCGAAATTATGAAATAAATAGCAAAAATGGCAACTTAACGATTTTTGAAAAGTTGCCGGACAATAGAAAGCTGCCAATATATTCAGAAAGCTGAACTGATCGTGCCACTTCACCATGCGGGCAGCGTGGGAATGGTATTTCTTGAACTAGTGGGGATGTTATTGCTTGTTTGCCTAACAGTTCAAACATATCCGTCCCCTTTACCCTGAGAATCGATGCCGTTTTCAAAGGCAAGGTAAGTAATGACCCGTCACTACGTCACATAAAAGTATCGAAAACAGGAGGGCGCCTACACGATGTGTATGATATTTAAACTAAAACTTGGTGGGTCTAACGACGAAAGCTGATTGGAAAAGAGGCACGCATCAGCGGCGTTATGGCGACTGGGGCAATGGTTATAAAGGAGTGTTATGGTGAGTGAAAAAATCACATCAAAGATATTATCCGGCGTTGAGCGGGAGGGATTAGTTCTTCCTACAAAAATGCTTTTCGAAAACGAGTTCATTGGTAGCTGCAAACTAAAAAACTCGAAACTCTCTGACCCAATTTTTGACCAGTGTGATCTGGAAAATTGCGAGTTTGAAAAAACTGACTTTTCCGGATCTCGATTCTTTAATAAAACAACTTTGATCAAGTGCGCGTTCAAGAACGTCGATTTTCAAACATCCAGTCTAAACGATAGTGAGTTTGAAAGCTGCACGTTTACAAGATGCAATTTTCGAGAGGCGTCACTTAAAGGCTGTCGCCTTAGCAACTGCACATTCATTCAGTGCAAAATTATTGATAACTCATTTAATGCGAAGAAGATTGCCAATATTAAATTTACTGGAAAACTCCAAGAGATATATTTCATATCCGATCAGCCGAACACTCCTCTTCTCGTCGACTTTGAACTTTGCAAGCTGGAGTATGTGACTTTCCAGAACTGTAATCTTGAAAATATCATTCCCCCTGCGGATCCCCAGCACATTTTTTTTAAAGACGTGTCTGCCCGCGCACAAAAGGCGCTCGCCCTCTTATCGTCTGAGCCAGACAATCGGGTCAATAAAATATTGAAGCGGCGATTGCAAAAGCTCACCGCTCAACGCGGGGCGGTTTTCAATATTGAGAGCCTTGAAGATTATGAAGGTCTAGAATTTACCACGCGATTTATTTCACTTCTTCAGGGGTCTTAGAAAGCTGAAAAAACAGCGGAAGCCTAAGAGGCTATTCAGAAATTATCTGAGCCTGAAGGTCAAACAGGACGGTTTAGTTAATAGCTATTTGTTTACTTCTCTGCCGACTTAACCGAGCGCAAAGAAGCATAAATAAATTTGTTCTGACGGGCATGAATTCCTCTCGCGCATGCTCGAAGGCAAGGCGCTGGCGGGTATGCGGACCAGTAGCATGGAAAACGAACTGCACTACGACTTCAGCGACACCGAATAACGACTGTTGGAATGCAATGCAAATGTGGGAGGGGGCTTGCTCCCGATAGCGGTGAATCAGTCACCCTATGCATCAACTGACGCACCGCTACCGGGAGCAAGCCCCCTCCCACATTTGGAAACGGATCCGAAAATTACTACGCTATTTAGGGGTTAACCCATGCTTTTTAACCAAACCTCACGCCTAGCCAAAATCACCAGCCCCCTCGGGCCGGACGTGCTGCTGCTCAATCAAATGGGCGGCGGCGAAGCGTTGGGAAGGCTGTTCACCTACGACCTGCAACTGACCTCCCTGGACGCCAACATCGACCTCAACCAGTTGCTCGGCAAGCCGATGAGCGTCGGCGTGCAACTGGCAGACGGCGGCGAGCGGCATTTCCACGGGATCGTCGCGCAGTGCAGCCAGAGCATTGACCAGGGCCAGTTCGCCAGCTACCAGGTGACGCTACGCCCGTGGCTGTGGTTGCTGAGCCGCACCTCGGACTGTCGGATTTTCCAGAACCTGAGCATCCCGCAGATCATCAAGCAGGTGTTCCGCGACCTGGGTTTTTCCGACTTCGAAGACGCCCTGAGCCGGCCATACCGCGAGTGGGAATACTGCGTGCAGTACCGCGAAACCAGCTTCGATTTCGTCAGCCGCTTGATGGAACAGGAAGGCATCTACTACTTCTTCCGACACGAACAGGACCGCCACGTGCTGGTGCTGGCCGATGCCTACGGCGCCCACACCACGGTGCCGGGATACGCGTCGATTCCGTATTACCCCAAGGACGAGCAGCAACGCGAACGCGACCACATGCACAACTGGCACCTGGCGCAGCAAGTGCAGCCGGGCTCGCTGGAGCTCAACGACTACGACTTCCAGCGCCCCAGCGCGAGCATCGACGTGCGCTCGGCCATGCCGCGCCCGCACACCGCCGGCGACTACCCGCTGTACGACTACCCCGGCACCTACGTGCAAAGCGCGGACGGCGAACACTACGCGCGCACCCGCATCGAAGCGCTGCAAACCCTGCATGAACAAATCGAATTCAGCGGCAACGCCCGCGGCCTCGGTTCCGGCCACCTGTTCAGCCTCACCGGCTTCAGCCGCCAGGACCAGAACCGCGAATACCTGATCGTCGGCATCCGCTACAACATCCATCAGGAAAGCCTGGAAAGCGGCGGCGGCTCAAACTCTGCGCAGTACGAAAGCAGCCTCACCTGCATCGACGCCCAACAAAACTTCCGCCCGCTGGCCAACACCTATCGCCCCATCGTCAAAGGCCCGCAGACCGCCCTGGTGGTCGGCCCCAAAGGCGAAGAAATCTGGACCGACCAGTACGGCCGCGTGAAGGTGCATTTCCACTGGGACCGCCACGACCAATCCAATGAAAACAGCTCGTGCTGGATACGCGTGTCGCAGTCGTGGGCCGGCAAGAACTGGGGCTCGATGCAGATCCCACGGATCGGCCAGGAAGTGATTGTGAGCTTTCTCGAAGGCGACCCCGACCGGCCGATCATTACTGGGCGGGTGTACAACGCGGAGCAGACGGTGCCCTACGATTTGCCGGAGAACGCAACCCAGAGCGGCATGAAAAGTCGTTCGAGCAAGGGCGGCACGCCGGCCAACTTCAATGAAATCCGCATGGAGGACAAGAAGGGGTTGGAGCAGGTGTATATCCATGCCGAGCGGAATCAGGACATCGTGGTTGAGGTAGATGAGAGCCACTCGGTGGGGCATGACCGCAACAAGCGCATCGGGCACAACGAGACGGTAACGATTGGCGCTAATCGCCTGCGCGTAGTACGCAACAACGACACCGTGCTGGTGGGCGGCGCCAAATCCGACTGCGCCGCCACGCGCTATACCCTCGAAGCTGGAGACAGTATTCGCCTGGTGTGCGGCGACAGTGTGATTGAGCTCACGTCAGACGGAGCCATCAACCTGACCTGTGGCTCGTTCAATCTGTTTTCCTCCGGCAGTAGCAAGATCCAGACACAAGGCAAACTGGATATCAACCAGGGCAGTGACAAGGGCACATCACCCGGTCAGCAGGGTGTGCGAGCCACTATCCATAACGCCGTCGAATCAACATTTGCGGACACGCCGGGCGCCGGCCAATAACGAGATACTTGCACCATGAACTACTTGATCAATGAAGCCCAATTCACCTTGCCCGATGCCGCCGTACAGGATGCCTCGATCAATATCCTCAAGTTCGCCCACCTGGGCACCACGCTGGTCGTCAGCCGTAGCCCGCTGGCGGACGGCGAAACGTTGCAAAGTAACTTCCAAGCGCAGCTAAAAGCGCTCGAACAACAGGAGAAGTACCTTCGTTACTCGCCAGTGCAAGCCATAAAGGTGGGGGCCGCACAGGATGTCGATGCCTATGAAGTGCAGAACAGTTTCAACAAAGGCAGCGACAGCTTTTACCAGTACCAGTTGGCGCTGCAACTACCGGGCACACGCCGCCTGATCGCGTTGAGTTACGTCAAGACCCAACCCCTCGGGCCCGCCGAAGCGGCTCACTGGGCAACGCTCAAGCGCACGCTTAACTGCTTCGCCGCACCCTGAATCAAACGGAGCCAAACCGACCGCTACTCAATCCCCCAAGAATACCCGACCACCCCGATCAACAATTCTTGATCGCCATCAAGCGGTTTTCACCCCCCACCTTCCTATCATGGCCACCGCCAAGCCATGAGGAAGCGACCATGTCAGAGACCTTCACCAAGGGCATGGCCAGGAACATCTATTTCGGAGGAAGCGTGTTCTTCTTCCTGATTTTCCTGGCCTTGACCTACCACACCGAACAAACCTTTCCCGCCCGCAGCAACGTCGACCAGCTCACTGACTCCGTGATCCGCGGCAAGGGCGTCTGGGAGCGCAATAACTGCGTCGGTTGCCACACCCTGTTGGGCGAGGGCGCGTACTTTGCGCCGGAGCTGGGCAATGTGTTCAAGCGCCGTGGGGGTGACGAAGGGTTCAAGCCGTTCCTGCACGCCTGGATGAAAATGCAGCCCCTTGGGGTGCCGGGGCGTCGGGCCATGCCGCAATTCAACCTCAGCGACCAGGAGGTGGACGACATGGCCGAGTTCCTCAAATGGAGCTCGAAGATCGATACCAATAACTGGCCACCGAACAAGGAGGGCTGAGCCATGCGCAGCGCCAATCCCTATCTGAAATTCCAATCCCAGGCCGTGGCCAAACCCTACTTTGTGTTTGCCTTGATCCTGTTCGTCGGCCAGGTGCTGTTTGGCCTGATCATGGGCCTGCAATACGTGGTGGGCGACTTTCTGTTCCCGTTGATCCCCTTCAACGTGGCGCGGATGGTCCATACCAACCTGTTGATCGTCTGGCTGTTGTTCGGCTTCATGGGCGCCGCCTATTACCTGATACCCGAGGAGGCCGACCGCGAACTGCACAGCCCCAAACTGGCCATCGTGCTGTTCTGGGTGTTTGCCGCGGCCGGGGTGTTGACCATCCTCGGTTACCTGCTGGTGCCGTATGCGGCGCTGGCCAAGCTGACCCATAACGAACTGTTGCCAACCATGGGCCGCGAGTTCCTCGAGCAACCGACCATTACCAAAATGGGCATTGTGGTGGTGTGCCTGGGCTTTCTCTACAACATCGGCATGACCCTGCTCAAGGGCCGCAAGACCACGGTCAGCATGGTGATGATGACCGGCCTGATCGGCCTCGCGGTGTTCTTCCTGTTCTCCTTCTACAACCCCGGCAACCTCGCACGCGACAAATTCTACTGGTGGTGGGTGGTGCACCTTTGGGTCGAAGGCGTGTGGGAACTGATCATGGGCTCGATGCTGGCATTCGTGCTGATCAAGGTCACCGGCGTCGACCGTGAAGTGGTGGAAAAATGGCTGTACGTGATCATCGCCATGGCCTTGATCACCGGGATCATCGGCACCGGGCACCACTTCTTCTGGATCGGCGCACCCGAGGTGTGGCTGTGGGTCGGCTCGATCTTCTCGGCCCTGGAGCCGCTGCCGTTCCTGGCGATGGTGATGTTCGCCTTCACCATGGTCAAACGTCGGCGGCGCCAGCACCCGAACCGCGCGGCCACCTTGTGGGCCAAGGGCACCACCGTGACAGCCTTCTTCGGTGCCGGGGTCTGGGGCTTCCTGCACACCCTGGCACCGGTCAACTTCTACACCCACGGCACCCAGCTCACGGCGGCCCACGGCCACCTGGCGTTCTTCGGGGCCTACGCGATGATCGTGATGACCCTGATCAGCTACGCCATGCCACGCTTGCGCGGCCTCGGCGAAGCCCCCGATGCGCGTTCGCAGACCATTGAAATCTGGGGCTTCTGGCTGATGGTGCTGTCGATGGTGATGATCACCCTGTTCCTCACCGCTGCCGGCGTGGTGCAGGTGTGGTTGCAGCGCTGGCCGGCGGACGGTGTGGCCTTGCCGTTCATGGCCACGGTCGAGCATTTGACCGCCTTGTTCTGGGCCCGGTTGGCCAGTGGCGTGGTGTTCCTGCTGGGGCTGCTCTGCTACCTGTACAGCTTCCGCCAACGCCAAGCAGTCGCCGGTGCGCCGGCACCGATTGTGTATTGATCGTCAATCCCTAAGAGGGCGGCCCGGCTGGTACAGCGGGCCGTTTTACGTTTGGAGCACACGTCATGGCCTTTACCCTGGAATTGGAAGAGTGGGTCGGCAGCGTCTGGCACCGCTTTATCACCCGCCGTGCCACTGTGGATTTCCCCGAGGCGCAGGTCGCGCTGACGGACCATCAGCGCAGCCTGGCCCTGTTGTTTCGCGCCCTGGGCGGCGCCGGCGGGATGGCGCTGGAGGCGGCCTGCGAGCGCGACCTGTTGCTGCGTCGCAACCTGTTGATGCGCATCGCCGGCACCTGCAAACAGGCGCCCTTGGCCTCTTGCGACGGCAACCGCCTGCGCTTGCCGGCGCGCCTCGCGGTGTTTCCCGACGCGGCGCTGAACCACGAGTTGTATCGCTGGCTGGCGTTGCTCGCGGCCCACGCCGGGCCGATGAGCCACTGGGCCCGCGACAACCAACGTTGGACCTGGTTGCTGTTGCAGCGCTACCCGGCGATGCTGCCGCGCTACCAGCGCCTGGTGGAGGCGCACCTGCAACTGCGCCCCGACCCGGCCAGCCTCAAACCCGATGAAGCCGCGCTGGAACGGGCCTTGCGCAAGGCCCTGCGCGAACCCGGCAGCGTGCGTCACTTGCCGCGCAGTGCGCGGGCCGCCTGGCCGTTGCCGTTATGGCTGTACCCGGCGCTGCAGTTGGACACTCCGCAAAGTACCGACGTGGAGGAGGAGGGCGACGACCTGTCAGCCCCGCCCGGCGAGCAGCAAGGCGGGCCCAAGCGCGCCACCCGCGTTGACGACGCGAGCCGCGATGGCGGCCTGTTGGTGGTGCGCCTGGAAAACCTGTTCAGTTGGAGCGAACACGTCGACCTCGATCGCTGGTCTGACGACAGCCAGGACCCGGACGCCGCCCGTGTCGCCGAAGACCTCGACCAGTTGAGCCTGTCGCGCCAGCGCGTGCGCAAGAGCGGCGGGCTCAAGCTGCACCTGGATCTGCCGCCCGCCGATGTCGACGACATCCCCTTGGGTGAGGGCATCAAGTTGCCCGAGTGGGACTACCGTCGGCAGTGCTTGCAGGCAGGCTTCGTCAACCTGCAATTGATGCAGCCGCGTTGCGCCGCGCCGCAACCCTTGCCCGCGCGGTTGCAGGCCCAGGCCCAGCGCCTGCGCCGGCAATTCCAGAGCTTGCGCACCGACCGCCAATGGAAGCGCCAGCAGCCTCAAGGGTCAGAGGTGGACCTGCAAGCCTGGCTGGATTTTCACGTAGAGCGCCAGCAGGGCGCCTGCGCCGAGCGCGGGCTATTCCTTGAGCAGCGCCACACCCACCGCGACCTGGCGTGCCTGTTGCTGGCCGATCTGTCGATGTCTACCGATGCCCATGTCAACGATGAGCAAAAGGTCATCGATGTGATACGCGACAGCCTGCTGCTGTTCGGCGAAAGCCTGGCCGGGGCCGGGGACCGCTTTGCGTTATATGGGTTTTCTTCGCTGCGTCGGCATCAGGTGCGTTTGCAGGTGCTCAAAACCTTCCAGCAAGCCTATGACGATCGCACGCGTGGCGCGATTCAGGGCCTCAAACCGGGTTACTACACGCGCATGGGCGCGGCCATCCGCCAGGCCACCCAACTGCTGGGCGCCTGCCCGCAGCGGCGCAAGTTGCTGTTGTTGATCACCGACGGCAAGCCCAATGACCTGGACCTGTATGAGGGCCGTTACGGCGTGGAGGACACGCGCCAGGCGGTGGTCGAAGCGCGGCGTCAGGGCTTGATTCCGTTCTGCATCACCATCGACAAACAGGCCGGCGACTACCTGCCGTACATGTTCGGCGCGCATGGCTTCACGCTGATCCATCGCCCTGAACAATTGCCGCTGCGCCTGCCGCAACTGTATCGGCAGTTGACCGAGGCTCAGTAAAAGTCCCTGGGTAACCAGAAGAACATCACTGCGCAGAACAGCGTCAGGCCCAGGCAGAACCACTGGAAACGCTTCAGTCGGCGCGCCAGGGTGCTGGCGTGGGCCTCGGGCAGCGGCGTGGCACAGCGCTCGCAAAGGTCGCGCTCCACGGCGTTGCCGTGCTGGCAGACCAGGCAGGTTTTCACTCGAATTGCTCTAGGCGCGGGCGGTCGAGAATCGCGATTTGCCGGCCGTCCTGGGTGATGATTTTCTCGTCGATCAAGCGTCGGATAATCCGCGAAAAGGTCTCCGGCTGGATCGACAGGTGCCCGGCAATCAATTGCTTGGCCATCGGCAGCTCAAAGCTGCAGTTGGTGCTTTGCAGGCGCACCAGTTGCGTGAGCAGGTAGCGCACCACGCGGTGGGTGGCGTTTTTCAGCGACAGGGTTTCGATCTCGTTGACCCGCTGGTGCAGGCGCACGCACAACGTGCCGAGCAGGGCGAAGGTCAGGCGGCTGTTGCTTTGCAGCAAACGCATGTAGGTGGCGTTGGACAACCGGTACAACTGCGTGGGGCACACCGCTTCGGCGCAGGCCACGTAGTTGGGCGTATCCATCAGCATCATGGCTTCGGCAAAGGTCTGCCGCTCGCCGATCACCTCGAACACCTTCTCCTGGCCGTCCGGGGTGAGGCGGTAGATTTTCACTGCGCCGGCGATCACGAAGTAGAACGCGTCGGCCGGTTCGCCCTGGCGAAACAGTGGTTCGCCTTTATCGACACTGAGCAATTGGCTGCTGCTCATCAGTTCGTTCAGTTGCACCTCGTCCAGGGGCTCGAACAAGTGGTGGCTGCGCAGGATTTGGTGATGAACGCGATGGAGCACCATCTTGACCTCGGGGAATGACGGGAAGGGATGCCCGAGGATAATCCTGTTGGCGTCGGTCGTACTTGATCCTCGACAAGGGCAACGCACAGGCAACGTTGCACGATCGTCGCAGTGATCGGTTGAGCACGTGCGCTATGCGCGGGCCGGTACGAGGCCGGGCGCGGCGTTGGCGAACAGTATGTCGTTCTCCAGGCGGATGTGTTCGCGCAGGTCGGCATGAAAGGCGCTCAGCTCGCGGTACAGGCTGCGCCAGGTGTTACAGGCCTCGGCCGGCGGGGTGATCTGGTTCGTCAGGCTTAACAGCTGCTCCAGCGCCTCGGCGTGCTGGTCGTGCTCGTAGCGCATCACCTGGATCGGCGTCGCCGCCTGGGGGCCCATGCCCATTTGCAGCATCGGGAACAGCACCTGCTCTTCCTTGAGCATGTGGCTCTCCAGTTCCTGCTGCATATCGTGCAGCAGGTCGGCCAGGCCGTTGGGGCATTGCAGGTGGTGGCCGTGGACCTGTTCGACGCGGCTCGCCAGGCGCACCAGTTCCGGCAATTGCTCGCGATGACGCGCGTGGTAGCGCGTCAGCAGATGGTCGATCAAGTGGTCCTGGGGTTGGGTGTTCCAGTCGCTCACGCGCATCGGGCTTTCCTCATCGGCGGTACGGATATACACCGGTGATTGCACGTGGCGTGCCAATTTCAACTGATTGAAAAATAACGATATATCCCGGAGCAAGGTAATCATGACCACAGGTTGTCAGGGTGTTGTGAACCCCAGGAGGGTCGAAATGACCGCGCCGCCCGACGGCATCCTCGGCCAAAGCCCGGTGTTGCTGCAGTTGCTCGACGAGCTGGCGCTGCTGGCCGAAACGCAGTTGCCGGTGTTGTTGCTCGGCGAAACCGGGGTCGGCAAAGAGTTGTTCGCACGGCGCCTGCATCGCCTGTCGCGCCGCTGCAACACGCCTTTGGTGCAGGTCAACTGCGCCGCGCTGCCGGAGGCGTTGGCCGAAAGCGAGCTGTTCGGTCACGTCAAGGGGGCTTTCTCCGGCGCCACCCACGACCGTGCCGGGCGGTTCGATGCGGCCAACGGCGGCACCTTGTTCCTCGATGAGGTCGGCGAATTACCCTTGAGCGTCCAGGCCAAGCTGCTGCGTACCCTGGAGAATGGCGAGATCCAACGCCTGGGCGCCGATCGGCCATTGCATGTGGACGTGCGCATCATCGCCGCGACCAATCGCCACCTACCGGACAGCGTGCGCGACGGCCTGTTTCGCGCCGACCTGTATCACCGGCTGTCGGTGTACCCGGTGCCGATCCCGGCGTTGCGCGAGCGCGGCGAGGACGTGTGGTTGCTGGCGCGGCATTTCGTCGAGCTCAGCCGTGAGCGCCTGGGCTTGCGTGACCTGCAGCTATCGCCAGCGGCGCAACGGGTGCTGCTCGATTACCCCTGGCCGGGCAATGTGCGCGAGCTGGAGCACGTGATCAGTCGCGCCGCGTTGAAACAGCTCAGCCGTGCTGAACCGCGCAGTTCGGTGATCTGCCTGGAGCCGCACGCCCTGGGCCTGGACGCGGCCGTCGTCGCGGCTGAACGCGCCTTGCCCGCGTCATCGATTGAGTCCTTCCAACCCTTAGCGGTGGCGGTGGACGAGTGCCAGCGCTGGAACATTCGCCACGCCCTGGAGCACTGCGCCGGCAATTGGGCGAGTGCTGCGCGCTTGCTTGGCGTGGACGCCAGCAACCTGCACAAACTGGCGCGGCGCCTGAAGCTCAAGTAGGGGGGTGCGGCAACGCGCCAGCCGTGCGCATCCGTCGCACCTGCGCCAGGCCCGACTTGATTCTGGTCAAGGGCCACTCGCCAGCATCGCTCCTACCATCCGTCCCATCTTCAGCCCGACGCCTCAAGGGACTCCATGACTCGCTCCGCGCGCTTGACACGCCACTGGCTGACTGTGCTGGTGGTGTTGCTCATCACCAGCTTCACCGCCCAGGCCCGGTCTTACGGCGACATCGAACAGCAGCGTATCGAGCGCACGTTTCCCGCCCAGGATGCGGTCTCCGCACCGGACGGCCCGTTTAAGGTGCGCACCATTTCGACGGCGGGCAAGCCCATCGGCTATGTGTTCCAGAGCCTGGATGTGGTGGCGATCCCGGCGTATTCAGGTAAACCGATCAACACCCAGGTGATCCTCGACACCGCCGGGGTGATCCGCGATGCCTACGTGCTGGAACACCACGAGCCGATCCTGTTGATCGGTATTCCCGAGATCAAACTGCACGAGTTCACCGCGCACTATTCCGGCGTCGATGTGCGCCAGCGCGTGGTAGTCGGGCGTTCCAGTGACCCGAAGGCGGTGACGGTGGACGCGATTGCCGGCGCGACCGTGACCGCGATGGTGGTCAATGAAGTGGTGATGCGGGCAGCCCGTGAGGTGGCGGTGTGGCTCAAGCTGATCGACGGCACGGCCGCTACCGCGCAGAAAGTTGCGCTGATCCGCACTGATCGGTTTGACCCCGCCACCTGGGCGCAATTGACCGGCAATGGCGCGATCCGCCGCCTGCTTTTGACCCGTGGCCAGGTCGACGCGGCCTTCAAGGACACCGCCGCCGAAGGCGCCGAGGCGGCGGACGAGACGTTCATCGAGCTTTATGTGGCCAACCTCAACCCGCCGAGCATCGGCCGTAACCTGTTGGGCGAGGCGCACTACCGCAGCTTGATGCAGGGGCTCAAACCCGGCGAACAGGCCATCGCGGTACTCGGCCGTGGGCTGTTTTCGTTCAAGGGCTCGGGTTACGTGCGCGGCGGGATTTTCGACCGGGTGCAGTTGCGCCAGTTCGGCAACGTGATCAGCTTCCGTGACCTCGACCACCAGCGCATCGACGATGTCTACGCCGAGGGCATGCCGGCTTTCGACGAGATGTCGATATTCATCGTGCGTCCGCAGGCCGGCTTCGACCCGGGTTCGGCCTGGACCCTAGAGTTGCTGGTGCGGCGCCAGACCGGTCCGGTCAGCGGCACGTTCAGCAGCTTCGAATTGCCTTACCAGATGCCCGAACAGTACCTGGAGCGGCCGCTGCCCACCGCCGCCGAACAAGCCGCGCTGGATGAGGCCAGCCGCCCGCTGTGGTTGAGCATCTGGTACCAGAAGCAGGCCCAGATCATCGTGCTCGGCGTCGCGCTGCTGCTGCTCACTGCAATCCTGTTCCTGCAGGACAGCCTGGCTCGGCGCCCGCGTCTGCTGCACTGGCTGCGCCGGGGTTATCTGCTGTTTACCGTGGGGTTCGTCGGCGGGTATGCGCTGGGGCAGTTGTCGGTGGTCAATGTGCTGACCTTCGTGCATGCGCTGGTGCAGGACTTTCGTTGGGAGTTGTTCCTCACCGACCCGCTGATCTTCATGCTCTGGGTCTTCACCGCCGCCAGCATCCTGCTGTGGGGGCGTGGGGTGTTCTGCGGCTGGCTGTGCCCGTTCGGGGCCTTGCAGGAACTGCTCAACGGAGCCGCGCGCCGTCTGAAGATCCGCCAGTTCGAATTGCCTTTCGCGGTGCATGAACGGCTGTGGGCGATCAAGTACCTGATCCTGCTGGTGCTGTTCGGCCTCTCGCTGGAATCCATGGCCACCGCCGAACGCTTTGCCGAAGTGGAACCGTTCAAGACCGCCATCACCCTCAAGTTCGATCGCCAGTGGTGGTTCGTGCTCTACGCCGTGGCGTTGCTGGTGATCAACCTGTTCACCCGCAAAGTCTACTGCCGCTACCTCTGTCCCCTCGGCGCCGCCCTGGCGATTCCGAGCAAGTTCCGCCTGTTCGACTGGCTCAAGCGTCGCCAGGAATGTGGCAACCCATGCCAACTGTGCGCCAAGGAATGCGAGATCCAGGCGATCCACCCGGACGGCCATATCAACGCCAACGAATGCCACTACTGCCTCGACTGCCAGATGACCTGGCACAACGAAAACAAGTGCCCGCCGCTGATCAACAAACGCAAGAAGCGCAACAAGGCGGCGCCCGTACAGATTCCCGTAGTGCAGATAAATCCCAACACTTGAAGGAGCAACCCATGAACGATACAGACGATAAACACGACGGCCTGACCCGGCGCAGTTTCCTCGGCACCGGTGCGGTGACTGGCGCTGTGCTGGCGGGTGCGTCGGCGCTCGGCGGCGCGGTGTTTACCCGTGAATCCTTCGCGGCGGCGGCCAAGGACGCCAAATCGAAAATCCATGTAGAACCCGGCCAGCTCGACGATTACTACGGCTTCTGGAGTGGCGGCCACCAGGGCGAAGTGCGGGTGCTGGGCATCCCGTCGATGCGCGAGCTGATGCGCATCCCGGTGTTCAACGTCGACTCGGCCACCGGCTGGGGCCTGACCAACGAGAGCAAGCGCATCCTCGGCGAGGGCGCCAAGTACCGCAACGGCGATTGCCACCACCCGCACTTGTCCACCACCGATGGCCGCTACGACGGCAAGTACCTGTTTATCAATGACAAGGCCAACAGCCGGGTGGCGCGCATCCGCCTGGACATCATGAAGTGCGACAAAATCCTCACCGTACCGAACGTCCAGGCCATCCACGGCCTGCGCCTGCAAAAGGTGCCCTACACCAAGTACGTGTTCTGCAACGCTGAGTTCATCATCCCGCACCCCAATGACGGCCACAGCTTCGACCTGCAGGATCGCAACGCCTTCACCATGTTCAATGCCATCGACGCCGAGAAAATGGAAATGGCGTTCCAGGTGATCGTCGACGGCAACCTCGACAACGCCGACATGGACTACACCGGCAAGTACGCGGCGGCCACCTGCTACAACTCGGAAAAGGCCACCGACCTGGCCGGCATGATGCGTAACGAGCGCGACTGGGTGGTGGTGTTCAACATCCCGCGCATCGAAGCGGCGATCAAGGCCGGCAAGTTCATCAGTGTGGACGGCGTCAAGGTGCCCGTGGTGGACGGGCGCAAATCCGAGGACGGCAAGGACAGCGAATTCACCCGCTACATTCCGGTGCCGAAGAACCCCCACGGCTGCAACACCTCGCCGGATGGCAAGTACTTCATCGCCAACGGCAAGCTGTCGCCGACCTGCACCATCATCGCCATCGACAAACTCGACGACCTGTTTAGTGGCAAGATCACCGACCCGCGCGGCGTGGTGGTCGGTGAACCGGAACTGGGCCTGGGCCCGCTGCACACCACCTACGACGGGCGCGGCTTTGCCTACACGACGCTGTTCATCGACAGCCAGGTGGTCAAGTGGAATATCGCCGAGGCCATCCGCGCCTATGGCGGCGAGAAGGTCAACTACATCAAGCAGAAGCTCGATGTGCAGTACCAGCCGGGCCACAACCATGCGTCGCTGACCGAAACCCGTGACGCCGACGGCCAGTGGTTGGTGGTATTGAGCAAGTTCTCCAAGGACCGCTTCCTGCCGACCGGCCCGCTGCACCCGGAGAACGACCAGTTGATCGACATCTCCGGCGATGAAATGAAACTGGTCCACGACGGCCCGGCCTTCGCCGAACCCCACGACTGTGCGATGGCGCGCCGCGACCAGATCAAGACCAAGAAAATCTGGGAGCGCAACGATCCGTTCTTCGCCGAGACGGTAGCCATCGCCAAGAAGGACGGGATCAACCTGGAAACCGACAGCAAGGTGATCCGCGACGGCAACAAGGTGCGCGTGTACATGACCTCCATGGCCCCGGCTTACGGGCTCACGGAGTTCACCGTCAAACAGGGCGATGAAGTCACCGTGACCATCACCAACATCGACATGATCGAAGACGTGACCCACGGCTTTGTCATGGTCAACCACGGCGTGAGCATGGAGATCAGCCCGCAGCAGACCTCGTCGATCACGTTCATTGCCGACAAACCGGGGCTGCATTGGTACTACTGCAGCTGGTTCTGCCATGCCCTGCACATGGAGATGGTCGGGCGGATGAAGGTCGAGCGCGCCTGACACAAGGACACAGCAGGACAAAGGTGGGAGGGCGCTTGCTCCCGATGGCGGTGAATCAGCCAAGGATGCATCAACTGATACACCCTCATCGGGAGCAAGCCCCCTCCCACATTTAGCCGCATTCAGTTTAAGGACATCACTGTGGCTCGATCACTCATCACCTTGATAGGGCTCGCACTGCTCTCGTTCGGGGTGAACGCTGGCGTGCGCCCCATCACCGACTTACCCCTGCAAGCCGACGGCCCCAACCACTGGCGCCTGCCTGCCGGCGAATACCGGGGCTCGTTTCGCATCGACCAACCGCTGCAATTGACCTGCGCCCCCGGCGCCCTCTTCCAGGCCGAAGGGCAGGGCAACGGCCTGCTGATCAGCGCGCCGGATGTCAGCGTCCAAGGCTGCACGTTCCTCGATTGGGGCGACGACCTCACGGCCATGAACGCCGGTGTCTTCATCCAACCCCAGGCCCGCGGCGCGCAACTGCTGGGCAACCGCCTGCAAGGCCAGGGCTTTGGCATCTGGGTCGACGGCACCCAGGACGTGAGCCTGATCGGCAACCGCATCCAGGGCGATACCTCGGTACGCTCCCAGGACCGTGGCAATGGCATTCACCTGTACGCCGTACACGGTGCCCGCGTCATCGATAACCACGTGCGCGACACCCGCGACGGCATCTACATCGACACCTCCAACGGCAACCTGCTGCAAGGCAACACCCTGGAAGATCTGCGCTACGGCATCCACTACATGTTCGCCAACGACAACCAGGTCCTGGGCAACACCACGCGCCGCACCCGCACCGGCTATGCCTTGATGCAAAGCCGCAAGCTGACGGTGATCGGCAATCGCTCCGAGCAGGACCAGAACTACGGCATCCTGATGAACTACATCACCTATTCGACCTTGCAGGACAACGTCGTCACCGATGTGCGCGACGGCTCCACCGGCGACACCATGATCGCCGGCGGCGAAGGCAAGGCGCTGTTCATCTACAACTCGCTGTTCAACCGCATCGAACACAACCGCTTCGCCCGCAGCGCGGTGGGCATCCACCTGACCGCCGGCTCCGAAGACAACCGCATCGCCGGCAACGCCTTCATCGACAACCAGCGCCAGGTCAAATACGTCGCCAGCCGCTTGCAGGAATGGTCGGCGGACGGCCGGGGCAACTACTGGAGCGACTACCTCGGCTGGGACCGCAACGGCGATGGCCTGGGCGATGTGGCTTATGAGCCGAACGACAACGTCGACCGCTTGCTGTGGATGTACCCCCAGGTACGGCTGTTGATGAACAGCCCCGGCATTGAGTTGCTGCGCTGGGTGCAACGTGCGTTTCCGGTGATGAAGTCGCCGGGAGTGATGGACAGCCACCCTCTGATGCAAGCCCCCACGCATAAGGAACCTGCATGATGAATGTCGTCGAGATCGAAGGCGTCAGCCAGTGCTACGGGCGTGCCACGGTGCTGCACGACCTGAACCTGAGCCTGGCCCCCGGGGAAGTGTTGGGGTTGTTCGGGCACAACGGCGCGGGCAAGACCACCGCGATGAAACTGGTCCTTGGCTTGCTGCGCGCCAGCGCCGGCGAGGTGCGGGTGTTCGGCCGTGCGCCGAGTGACCCCCACGTGCGCCGCTGGCTCGGTTACCTGCCGGAAAACGTCACGTTCTACGCACAGTTGAGCGGCGTCGAAACCCTGCGCCACTTTGCCCGGCTCAAGGGCGCGCCGATGCATCAGGTCGACCGCCTGCTGGACGACGTCGGCCTGACAGCGGCGGCGGGGCGGCGGGTGAAGACCTATTCCAAGGGCATGCGCCAGCGCCTCGGGCTGGCCCAGGCCTTGCTCGGCGAGCCACGCCTGTTGCTGCTCGACGAACCCACCGTGGGCCTCGACCCGTTCGCCACCCAGGACCTGTATCGCCTGCTCGACCGCCTGCGTGCGGCCGGCACCAGTACCATCCTGTGTTCCCATGTGCTGCCGGGCGTCGAGGCGCACATCAACCGCGCGGCGATCCTCACCCAGGGCCGCCTGCTGGCCTTGGGCAGCCTGGCGCAATTGCGCGCCGAGGCCGGCTTGCCGACGCTGATTCGCACCAGCGGCTTGCAGCGCGTCGAGCTGCTGCAACAACGCTGGAACGCCGCCGGCCATGTTACCCGGCGCTGGGGCGTCGAAGGGCTGCAAGTGGCGGCGCACAACGGCAGCAAGGTGCAACTGCTGCGTCAACTGCTGGCCGAAGACAGCCCCAGCGACGTGGAAATCCTGCCGCCGTCCCTCGAAGACATCTACCGGCATTACATGGACGGCGCGATGGTCACGGCACAGGAGGTGGCCTTATGAGCCCGATCTGGAACATGGCCCGCAAAGAATTTTGCGACGGCCTGCGTAACCGTTGGCTGTTGGCGATCAGCCTGTTGTTCGCGGTCCTGGCCATTGGCATCGCCTGGCTCGGCGCCGCCGCTGCCGGGCAACTGGGCTTCACCTCGATCCCGGCGACCATCGCCAGCCTGGCCAGCCTGGCGACGTTCCTGATGCCGCTGATCGCGCTGTTGCTGGCCTATGACGCGATCGTCGGCGAAGACGAGAGCGGCACCTTGTTGCTGCTGCTCACCTACCCCTTGGGGCGCGGGCAGATCCTGCTCGGCAAGTTCGTCGGCCATGGGCTGATCCTCGCGCTGGCCACGGTACTCGGCTTCGGCTGCGCGATGCTCGCCATTGCGCTGCTGGTCGACGACGTGGATTTCGCCATGCTGCTCTGGGCCTTCGGCCGGTTCATGCTGACCTCGGCCTTGTTGGGTTGGTGCTTTCTCGGGATGGCCTATGGCTTGAGCAGCCTGTGCGCAGAAAAATCCACCGCCGCCGGGCTGGCGCTGGGCGTGTGGTTCTACTTCGTGCTGGTCTTCGACCTGGCGCTGCTGGCCTTGCTGGTGCTCAGCAAAGGCCAGTTCAACCCGCAGGGGCTGCCTTGGTTGCTGCTGCTCAACCCCACCGACGTGTATCGGCTGATCAACCTTTCCGGTTTCGGCACGGGCACCCAGTCCGTGGGGGTCATGGCCCTGGGGTCGGACCTCGACGTGCCGCCGCTGGCCCTGTGGGCGTGCCTGCTGGGGTGGGTGGCCGTGCCGCTGGCGCTGGCCTATGGGTTGTTCCGGCGCCGTGCGGCGTAAGGACTTTTTATGACTGTTGGAGTGAGTGATATGGGTTTCAAGACACGGGTAGTCGCGGCCTTGCTGGTCGGCTTGTTGGTGACCGCCTGCGACAAGGTGCAGGAGTCGAGCTTCAGCGAAGCGCCGGTGGCGTTTCATCCGAACGACGAGTGCCACGTGTGCGGCATGGTGATCAACCCATTTCCCGGGCCCAAGGGCCAAGTGGTAGCGCGAGACGGGGTGAAGAAATTCTGTTCCACCGCCGAAATGCTCGGCTGGTGGCTGCAACCGGAAAACCGCCACGACGACGCCAAGTTGTACGTGCATGACATGGGCCGCAGCCAGTGGGATGCACCGGACGACAAGCACCTGATCGACGCCCGCACCGCGTACTACGTGATCGGCACCGGGCTCAAGGGCGCCATGGGCGTGGTGCTGGCTTCGTTTGCCGATGAGGCGAAGGCGCAGAAAGTCGCGGCGGACACCGGTGGCCGGCTGTTGCGTTTCGAGCAGATCGACCTGGCGCTGTTGCAGCAACCGATGCCGATGATGCACAGCGGGCATTGACCGCGAGGGGTATCAACCGGCTTGATACCCCATCAACTGCTCTTCGTTGAGGATTCGAATGGTGCGCTGGCGCACCTCGATCAACCCGCCTTCCACCAGCCGATGCAGAATCCTCGAAAACGTCTCCGGCTGAATCCCCAGCTTCGACGCCACCAGGCGCTTGGGCACCTGCAACACCACCTCGCTGTTGACGCCGTCGCGCTCCTGGAACAGGAAATTGATCACCCGGCGGCTGGCATTGGCCAGGGTCAGGGTGTCGATGTCCTGGAGGCGCTGATGCAGGTGAATACTCATGCTCGCCAGAATCGCCAGGCAAATGGCCGGCTGGTCTTCCAGCGCCCGGCGATAGTGTTGGCCTTCGATGCTCACCAGGACGCTGTCCTTGAGCGCGGTACCACTCACCGGGTACGCCTTGGCCTGGGTGAACAGCAGCGCTTCGGCAAACGTCTGGCCGGGGTGGATGACTTCCACCAGATGCTCCTGACCTTCGCCCGTGACCCGGTGCAGCTTGATTTGGCCGCTGACCAGCAGAAAGAACCGATCGGCGGGATCGCCCTGGTGCATGAGCGGAGTGTGATTGGGCAAGCGCCTGAGACTGGCCAGGGTGCAGACATCCTGAAAGGTTTTTTCAGGCAACCGGCTGAACAGGTGATGCCGGCGCAGGGTTAGAACGATTTGGGGATGGGTGAGCATAAGGGCCTCCACGGGTCATCAGGGTAGGGCGACCCAGGGTTTGGGGATATGCCTCGAAGGGGGTACCTCTTCCCGCGTTTGGCGAGTTTGGGTTAACGGGGCGCCCCAGTAGCCGGCCTGACCGGTCAAAAAAGTGGGAGGGGGCTTGCCCCCGATAGCAGTGTGTCAGCCACTACATGCATGACTGATGCACCGCTATCGGGAGCAAGCCCCCTCCCACTTTTTGATCTCCGTGGATCAGATAGAACTCGTTCTGCTTTTGTTCTAGCTCTGGTTTTTGATCTTGATCTTAGGCTCACCAAGCACTAGCGAGGTGCCGAGTGTTGGGGCAAGAGGCCTTTGGTTACGTTGGGCTGGGCCGGCATTCCGGCTTTTCCAAAGTGACCCGCTGTAAGAGCGGAACCACCCGCCGCCATGACCAAAAAAACGAATATGTACCCAATACCAAAGCAGCCTGGTCGGCCCGGAGGCCGCCAAGTTCACCCCGCCTGCCGCAAATGCTCCATCGCCCAAACCGCCGCCTCCACCCGCGACCGCAACCCCAACTTATGCAGCAAATTCTTCACGTGTACCTTCACCGTCCCCTCGGTAATCCCCAGCTTATGCCCGATCACCTTATTGCTATACCCACTGGCAATCGTGCGCAGCACCTGCCGCTCCCGCTCAGTCAACTCCACCGCCGCATGGGGTTGCGGCGAACGCAGGGCCTGGGCCAGCACCCGCGTCAACCCGGGGCTGATCACCAACGCCCCATGCAACGCGTCGCGGATGAACTCCACCACCAACTCCGGCTCCATGTCTTTGAGCAGATACCCGTTGGCATCCAGGCGCAGCGCATCGCGAATGTCATCCTCGGCATCGGACACGGTAAACAGCAGCACCTTGCCCGCATAGTTCATCGCGCGCAGGCGGCGCAGGGTTTCCAGGCCGTTCATCTGTGGCATGTTGTTGTCCAGCAGCACCAGGTCCGGTTGCAGGCTCTCGATCTGGTCCAGGGCTTCCTGGCCATTGCCGGCTTCGCCGACGACCTGCAAATCGTCTTCCAACTCGAGTATCTGGCGCATGCCGCGGCGCATCATCGGGTGATCGTCGACCAGCAGGATACGGTGGCGGGGGAGTGTGCTCATGGGAGGTTGCCTTGTAGAGGTTGCCCGAGAAATTCCGGTTGAAAGCGCATTTGCACCCGTGTGCCCTGGGGCTCGCGGGGGCCGATGTCGAGTTGGCCGTGCAGGCTGCGTGCACGTTCGTCCATGATGGTCAGGCCGTGGTGTTCACGTTGGTCGACGGCACCGCAAAAGCCACGGCCGTCGTCCTCGATGCTCAGGCTTACGGTCTCGCCCTCCTGGCGCAGTTGCAGCCAGGCGTTTTGCGCATGGGCGTGGCGCAGGCAGTTGGACAGGGCCTCGCGGGTGATTTGCAGCAAGTGAATCTGCTCGCTGGCCGACAATTGGAAGGCGAGGGCGTCGACGTGCAGGTGCACCTGGAATTCGCCGCGCCGGGAGAACTCTTCGGCGGTGTCCGACAGTTCCTGTACCAGCCCGGCATCGTGGATTTGCAGGCGGAAGGTGGTCAGCAGCTCGCGCAGTTGGCGGTAGGCGTTGTTCAGGCCGTCGCGCAGTTCGGCGGTGACGGTGGCCAGGGTCTCCACCGGCTCGCCACGGCGGATCAGGGTTTGCATGCGGCTGACTTGCAGCTTCATGTACGACAGCGCCTGCGCCAGGGAGTCGTGCAGTTCCCGGGCGATGATGGTGCGCTCGTCAAGCAGCAGCAAACGATGATCCTGTTCGCGCTGGCGTTTGAGCGACAGCGAGGTGCCGATCAGGTTGGCCAGGGCCTGGATCAATTGCTTCTCCCAGTCCTGCGGGGGATGGCCATCGTCGAAGTGGGCCTTGAGTTCACCCAGTTCCGAGCCCTGGTTGCTGATGCTGAATACCTGTGGCGGCGCGACGTTGTGTTTATGGCAGCTCGCGCAATCGCCGATGGCGCAGATGTTGCGGCTGTCGCCGCCGTGCAAGGCGAGCATCTGCTGGGCTGGTGCGAGGAAGTGGCCTTGCAGGCACAACGACAGGCGCAACCCCGGCAGGCGTTTCTGGAAGCGCCGGATCAGTTCGTCCAGGCCTTCGGCATTGGCCAGGCGCGTGGCCAGGCTGCGGCTGCTCTGGTAGAGCAGTTCGAGCGCGGCGTTGGCTTGTTGCAGGTTGAGGGTCTTGAGGCGCACCTGGCTTTCCAGGGTGCGGTGCGACGCCTCGATGGTCTCGGCCATGGCGTTGAAGCTCAGCGCCAGTTGGCCCAGTTCATCCTCGGAGCGGTGGTTGACCCGGGTCTTGAAGTCGCCGTCGCGAAAGCGTCGGGTGGCCTGTACCAGTTCCTGCAAGGGGTTGACCACGCCGTACTGCAATTCATACAGGCCGATCAACAGGATGATCAGCGTGCTGAACAGCGCCAGGCCCTGGATCCCTTGCTGCCAGCCTTGTTTTTGTTCGCTCTGTTGCTGCAACAGGCTGACGAATTGATTCATTTGCTCGACAAAGGCCGGTGCGCTGGCCTGGAACAGCGCCGCATCACCGCGCCCCAGGGCCGGGCGCAGCTCGTCGTTCCAGCGTTGCTGGATTTGTTGGTAGCTCTGCAGCAGGGCGCTGTTCGGGCCGTCTTCCAGCACCGCCTTGAGCGACTGGCTGTCGAGGCGCCCTTGCAGGCTCTGGGTGATGGCGTCGATCTCCGCAACCGGCGCGGCAGCGGCGAGTCGCCAGCTCAGGTGGTAGGTCTCCATGCGCACGGAACCTGCGGTGTTGATCGCGGCGGCGTCGCCCTGGCTGAACCAGGCGATCAGCCCCGCGCTCAAGGAACTGGCGAGGGCCAGAATGGCGATCAGGATCACGGCCAAGCCAGCGCGCGCGGGCAGGGAGCTGCGCAGCCAGTTAAACATCACGGCGTATTCGGAGGGGGGACAAAGCCTGCATGGCGGCACCTGAAAAGGAAAAACGAGCTGGAAAGCCGCAATCCCTGGCGCACTACCTCTAAAGAGTTGCCGGCAAACCCTCCCACGGGAAAACGCCGGCACAAGAGATCAATCCATTGATAAATAAAGACTTTCTCTTGTTATAGGGACTACCTCCTTAGAGGTATGTGCGGTCAGCATAGCCTTATACCCCCCAGGCCGACGTTGATCTGCGTCAAGTTCCACGGGGGTGTCGCCCCTAACCTGCGCTCATGAAATCACCTTCTGGAGCGCATACCGTGACTCAACCCCGTATAAGACAAGGCCTGGTGCTGGGCATGAGCACGCTGGCCTTCACCGTCTGCTTTATGGTGTGGATGATGTTCGCCGTGTTGGGCGTGCCGATCAAAGAGCTGCTGCAACTCAACGAAACCCAGTTCGGCCTGCTGGCCGCCACGCCGGTCTTGACCGGTTCCCTGGTGCGCTTGCCATTGGGCTTGCTGACCGACCGTTTCGGCGGGCGCATCGTGTTCTTCCTGTTGATGCTGGCCTGCGTCCTGCCGCTGTACCTGATCACCTACGCCACTGCCTATTGGCAGTTCCTGGTGCTGGGCCTGTTTGTCGGCCTGGCTGGCGGTTCGTTTTCGGTGGGCATCGCCTATGTCGCCAAATGGTTCGACAAAGAGAACCAGGGTTTTGCCATGGGCGTCTTCGGCGCCGGTAACGCCGGGGCTGCGGTCACTAAATTCCTTGCCCCGGCGCTGATCGCCCTTGGCACCTGGCACCTGGTGCCCAAGGTGTTCGGCGCGATCTTGTTCATCACCGCGCTGCTGTTCTGGTTCCTCACCAGCGAAAACAAGGCCCACCGCAGTGCCGGCGGCGCCACCTTGCGCGAGCAACTGCGGTGCCTGAAAGACCCGGCCGTGTGGCGCTACTGCCAGTACTACTCGATTGTCTTCGGCGGCTACGTCGGCCTGGCGTTGTGGATGACCAAGTACTACGTGCAGGAATACGGTTTCAACCTGCAAAGCGCCGCGCTGCTGGCCGCCTGTTTCTCCCTGCCCGGTGGCGTGCTGCGTGCGGTCGGCGGTTGGATGTCTGACCGCTGGGGCGCCCAGAGCGTGACCTGGTGGGTGTTGTGGGTGAGCTGGATCTGCCTGTTCCTGCTCAGCTACCCGCAGACCCAACTGCAAGTGATGACCGTCAACGGTCCCCTGGATTTCCATATCGGCCTCAACCCCACCCTGTTCACCGTGCTGCTGTTCGTGATGGGCATCGCCTTCGCGTTCGGCAAGGCCTCGGTATTCAAGTACATCGCCAATGACTACCCGCAGAACATGGGCGCGGTGTCCGGCATCGTCGGCCTGGCCGGCGGCCTGGGGGGCTTTGTGCTGCCGATTCTGTTTGGCGCCCTGGTGGACCTCACCGGCGTGCGCTCGTCCTGCTTCATGTTGATGTACGGCGTGGTCTGGGTGTCCCTGACCTGGATGTACTTCAGCGAAATCCGCAAACAACCGCTGCTGGGCCACACCGCCCAACGTCTCCAAGGAGAATGAACATGTCCATCGCGCAAAAGCCCGAGTCGGGCCCGGTGATTCACGACTGGCGCCCCGAGGACCCCGCGTTCTGGGGGGGCAGCGGCAAAAAAACCGCCACCCGCAACCTGTGGATCTCGATTCCCGCGCTGCTCCTGGCCT
Organism: Pseudomonas sp. D3; assembly: GCF_029320995.1. Lineage (NCBI taxonomy): Bacteria > Pseudomonadati > Pseudomonadota > Gammaproteobacteria > Pseudomonadales > Pseudomonadaceae > Pseudomonas > Pseudomonas sp. D3. Next base: position 3,977,436 of record NZ_CP119772.1, on the reverse strand, counting down.
TCGCCGTGTGGATGGTGTGGAGCACGGTGATCGTGCGCCTGAACGCCATCGGCTTTAGCTTCACCACCGACCAGCTGTTCTGGCTGGCGGCGTTGCCCGGCCTGTCCGGCGCGACCTTGCGGGTGTTCTATTCGTTCATGGTGCCGATCTTCGGCGGACGCCGCTGGACCGCCCTGAGCACCGCGTCGCTGCTGCTGCCGGCGCTGTGGATGGGTTTCGCGGTGCAAGACCCCAACACCTCCTACAGCGTGTTTGTACTGATCGCCTTGTTGTGCGGGTTTGGCGGCGGCAACTTTGCCTCCAGCATGTCCAACATCAGCTTCTTCTACCCCAAGGCGCAGCAGGGCACGGCCCTGGGCCTGAACGCCGGTCTGGGCAACCTGGGCGTCTCGGTGATGCAGTTCTGCGTGCCGCTGGTGATCACCTTTGGTGTGTTTGGCGTGGTCGGCGGGCAAGCGCAGACCCTGCCGGACGGTAGCCAGTTGTGGCTGCAAAACGCTGGGTTCATCTGGGTGCCGTTCATCCTCACCGTCACCGTGGCGGCGTGGTTCGGCATGAATGACCTGTCCAGCGCCCGCGCTTCGTTCAGCGAGCAGGCGGTGATCTTCAAGCGCAAGCACAACTGGCTGATGTGCTGGCTGTACCTGGCGACCTTCGGTTCGTTCATCGGCTTTTCGGCGGCGTTCCCGCTGCTGATCAAAACCTCGTTTCCGGACGTGGTGGCGTTGAAGTTTGCCTTCCTCGGCCCGCTGGTCGGCGCGCTGGTGCGCCCATTGGGCGGCTGGCTGGCGGACAAATTGGGCGGCGCGCGGGTGACCCTGTGGAACTTCGTGCTGATGATCGTGATGGTGTTCGGCGTGCTGCACTTCCTGCCGCAGAACGGCCAGGGCGGCAGCTTCTACGGCTTCCTCGGCATGTTCATGTTGCTGTTCATCACCACTGGCGTGGGCAACGGCTCCACCTTCCGCATGATCCCGGTGATCTTCCGCACCCAGCACGAGAAAGCCAGCGCCGGTAAATCCGCTGCCGAGCGCGAGCAGGCCATCAAGGATGCCGGCAAGGAATCCGCCGCGGTGCTGGGGTTCAGTTCGGCCATGGGCGCCTTCGGTGCGTTCTTTATTCCCAAGTCCTTCGGCACGTCCATGGCCGCCACCGGCAGCCCGGCGATGGCCTTCTACATGTTTGTCGGTTTCTACCTGAGCTGCATCGTCGTGACCTGGTGGTGGTACGCCCGCAAAGGCTGCGCCACACCCTGCTAGTCCGACCTGAATTCGCGGGGCAACGCACCCCGCAGCACGCCTGATGAGGAAAGCACCATGAGTCACTTATTGGATCAACTGCGGTTCTTCAACCGCAAACAAAACGAATTCTCCGACGGCCACGGTGAGACTCGCAAAGAGTCCCGTGACTGGGAAAACGTCTACCGTTCGCGCTGGCAGTACGACAAGATCGTGCGTTCCACCCACGGCGTGAACTGCACCGGCTCCTGCTCGTGGAAGATCTACGTGAAGAACGGCCTGATTACCTGGGAAACCCAGCAGACCGACTACCCGCGCACCCGCAACGACCTGCCCAACCACGAACCTCGTGGCTGCCCGCGTGGTGCGAGCTACAGCTGGTACATCTATAGTGCCAACCGGCTCAAGTACCCGAAGATCCGCAAGCCGCTGCTCAAACTGTGGCGTGAAGCGCGCCAGACCCTGGCGCCGGTGGAAGCCTGGGCGAGCATTGTCGAGGACAAGGTCAAGGCCGACGCCTACAAGAGCAAGCGCGGCATGGGCGGTTTCATTCGCTCGAACTGGGAGGAGGTGAATGAAATCATCGCCGCCTCCAACGTCTACACCATCAAGCAATACGGCCCGGACCGCATCGTCGGCTTCTCGCCGATCCCGGCCATGTCCATGGTCAGCTACGCGGCGGGTTCGCGTTACCTGTCGCTGATCGGCGGTGTGTGCCTGAGCTTCTACGACTGGTACTGCGACCTGCCACCGGCCTCGCCGATGGTGTGGGGCGAGCAGACCGACGTGCCGGAATCGGCCGACTGGTACAACTCCAACTACATCATCGCCTGGGGTTCGAACGTTCCGCAGACCCGTACCCCGGACGCGCACTTCTTCACCGAGGTGCGCTACAAGGGCACCAAGACCGTGGCGATCACCCCCGACTATTCGGAAGTGGCCAAGCTCACCGACCTGTGGCTCAACCCCAAGCAGGGCACCGACGCCGCGCTGGCCCAGGCCTTCAACCATGTGATCTTCAAAGAATTTCACCTGGACAAGCCGAGCGCCTACTTCACCGACTACGCCAAGCGCTTCACCGACTTGCCGGTGCTGGTGATGCTCAAGCCCATGACCGGTTTCGCCCCGGGTGCAGGCTACCAGCCGGACCGCTTCCTGCGCGCCTCGGACCTCACCGGCAACCTCGGCCAGGACAACAACCCGGAATGGAAAACCATCGCCCTCGACGAGAGCGGCGAACTGGTCTCACCGCAAGGCTCCATCGGCTATCGCTGGGGCGAGAAGGGCAAGTGGAACATCCTCGCCAAAGAGGGCGGCGAAGGCCGCGCGATCGACCTGAAACTCAGCCTGATCGGTGACGACGTCGCCGAAGTCGCGTTCCCGTATTTTGCCGGCGAAGTCCAGGAGCATTTCCAGCACGTGGCCGGCGAGGCGGTGCAGTACCGCCGCGTGCCGGTGCACAACGTGACCCTGGCCGACGGCAGTGTGGCCAAGGTGGCGACCGTGTTCGACCTGTCGGCGGCCAACCTGGCCATCGACCGTGGCCTGGGCGGCCACAACGTGGCCAAGGACTACGACGACGCCAGCGTGCCGGGCACCCCGGCGTGGCAGGAAGCGATCACCGGCGTCAGCCGCGAGAAAGCCATCCAGATCGCCCGTGAGTTCGCCGACAACGCCGACAAGACCAAGGGCCGCTCGATGATCATCGTCGGCGCGGCGATGAATCACTGGTACCACATGGACATGAACTACCGCGGGCTGATCAACATGCTCATGCTCTGCGGTTGCGTCGGCCAGACCGGCGGCGGCTGGGCCCACTACGTCGGCCAGGAAAAACTGCGCCCGCAATGCGGCTGGCTGCCCCTGGCCTTCGGCCTCGACTGGAACCGCCCACCGCGCCAGATGAACGGCACCAGCTTCTTCTACGGCCACAGTTCGCAATGGCGCCACGAGAAAATGAGCATGCACGATGTGCTCTCGCCTCTGGCCGACAAGTCGCAGTTCCCCGAACACGCGCTGGACTACAACATCCGCGCCGAACGCGCCGGCTGGTTGCCCAGCGCGCCGCAGCTCAACACCAACCCGCTGCATATCTGCCGTGAGGCGGCCGCAGCCGGCATGACGCCGAAAGACTACGTGGTCAAGTCCTGGCAGGACGGCAGCCTGCGCTTTGCCTGCGAACAGCCGGACAGCCCGGTGAACTTCCCGCGCAACATGTTCATCTGGCGCTCCAACCTGCTCGGTTCGTCGGGCAAGGGCCATGAGTACATGCTCAAGTACCTGTTGGGCACCAAGAACGGCGTGATGAACGAAGACATCGGCCACAGCACCGAGTGCAAACCGACCGAGGCCGAATGGGTCGAGGACGGCGCCATCGGCAAGCTCGACCTGGTGACCACCTTGGACTTCCGCATGTCCTCCACCTGCGTGTATTCCGACATCGTCTTGCCGACCGCCACCTGGTACGAAAAAGACGACATGAACACCTCGGACATGCACCCGTTCATCCACCCATTGTCGGCGGCTATCGACCCGGCGTGGGAATCGCGCTCCGACTGGGAAATCTACAAAGGCATCGCCAAGGCGTTCTCGGCCATGTCGGTCGGCCACTTGGGCGTGGAACAAGACCTGGTTACCGTACCGCTGATGCACGACAGCGTCGGCGAACTGGCCCAGCCGTTTGGCGGCACCGACTGGAAAAGCGCACGCGTGGCCCCGGTGCCCGGCAAGAACGCGCCGAACATTGCCGTGGTGGAACGCGACTACCCGAACATCTACAAGCAGTTCTCGTCGCTGGGCCCGATGCTGGAAAAACTCGGCAACGGCGGCAAGGGCATCAACTGGAACACCGATGAAGAAGTCGAGTTCCTCGGCGAACTCAACCATCACGAAAACGATGCCGGGATCAGCCACGGTCGGCCGAAAATCGACACGGCTATCGACGCCGCCGAGGTGATCCTGTCCCTGGCCCCGGAAACCAACGGCAAGGTCGCCTTGAAAGCCTGGGCCGCACTGTCGGAATTCACCGGCATCGACCACAGCCACCTGGCGATCTCCAAGGCCCATGAAGCGATCCGCTTCCGCGACATCCAGGCGCAACCGCGCAAGATCATCTCCAGCCCGACCTGGTCTGGTCTGGAAGACGAACACGTGAGCTACAACGCCGGCTACACCAACGTCCATGAAAACATCCCATGGCGCACCATCACCGGCCGTCAGCAGTTCTACCAGGATCACCCGTGGATGCAGGCGTTCGGCGAGCAGTTGATGAGCTACCGGCCACCGGTCAACACCAAGACCATCGAAGGGGTGAAGGGCAAGCGCAGCAATGGCGAAACCGAGATCGTGCTGAACTGGATCACCCCGCACCAGAAGTGGGGCATCCACAGCACCTACAGCGACAACCTGCTGATGCTCACCTTGAGCCGTGGCGGCCCGATTGTGTGGCTCTCGGAAATCGACGCCAAGCGCGCCGGGATCGAGGACAACGACTGGATCGAGTGCTTCAACGTCAACGGTGCACTGACCGCCCGTGCGGTGGTCAGCCAGCGCGTCAAGGAAGGCATGGTGATGATGTACCACGCCCAGGAACGCATCGTGAACGTGCCGGGTTCGGAAACCACCAAGACCCGTGGCGGCCACCACAACTCGGTAACCCGCGTGGTGCTCAAGCCGACCCACATGATCGGCGGCTATGCCCAGCAGGCTTACGGTTTCAACTACTACGGTACGGTCGGTTGCAACCGCGACGAGTTTGTCGTGGTGCGCAAAATGGCCAAGGTCGACTGGCTCGATGGTTCCACCGGCGATGACTTGCCGCGCCCATTGCCGACTGATATCGAGGAGAACTGAGATGAAGATTCGCTCACAGATCGGCATGGTCCTGAACCTGGACAAATGCATCGGCTGCCACACCTGTTCCATCACCTGCAAAAACGTCTGGACCAGCCGTGAAGGCATGGAATACGCCTGGTTCAATAACGTCGAGTCCAAGCCCGGCATCGGTTACCCCAAAGAATGGGAAAACCAGGACAAGTGGAAGGGCGGCTGGGTGCGCAACGCCAACGGCTCGATCAACCCGCGCATCGGCGGCAAGTTCCGCGTGTTGGCGAACATCTTCGCCAACCCTGACCTGCCGAGCCTGGACGACTACTACGAGCCGTTCGACTTCGACTACCAGCACCTGCACACCGCGCCTTTGGGCGAGCACCAGCCGACCGCGCGCCCGCGTTCGCTGGTGTCCGGCAAGCGCATGCAGAAAATCGAGTGGGGCCCGAACTGGGAAGAAATCCTCGGCACCGAGTTCGCCAAGCGCCGCAAGGACAAGAACTTCGACCAGATCCAGGCCGACATTTACGGCGAGTACGAAAACACCTTCATGATGTACCTGCCGCGCCTGTGCGAGCACTGCCTCAACCCGGCGTGCGCGGCCTCGTGCCCGAGCGGCGCGATCTACAAGCGTGAAGAAGACGGCATCGTGCTGATCGACCAGGAAAAGTGCCGCGGCTGGCGCATGTGCATCAGCGGCTGCCCGTACAAGAAGATCTACTTCAATTGGAAGAGCGGCAAGTCCGAGAAGTGCATCTTCTGCTACCCACGCATCGAAGCCGGCATGCCTACCGTGTGTGCCGAAACCTGCGTCGGCCGGATTCGCTACCTCGGCGTGCTGCTCTACGACGCCGACCGCATCAGCGAAGTGGCGAGCACCGCCAACGAGCAGGACCTGTACGAGAAACAGCTGGAAATCTTCCTCGACCCGAATGACCCGGCGGTGATTCGCCAGGCCCTGGCCGATGGCGTGCCGCAGTCGGTGATCGACTCGGCGCAGCGCTCACCGGTGTACAAAATGGCCGTCGATTGGAAACTCGCACTGCCGCTGCACCCGGAATACCGCACCTTGCCGATGGTCTGGTACGTGCCGCCGCTGTCGCCGATCCAGAACGCCGCAGCCGCCGGCACCGTGGGCATGAACGGGGTGATCCCGGATGTCGACAGCCTGCGCATTCCGCTGCGTTACCTGGCCAACCTGCTGACCGCCGGCGATGAAAAACCGGTCAAGCGTGCGCTCAAACGCCTGTTGGCGATGCGTGCCTACAAACGCTCCCAGCAAGTCGACGGCGTGCAGGACCTGCAAGTGCTCGAAGACGTCGGCCTGAGCGTGGAACAGGTGGAAGAGATGTACCGCTACCTGGCGATCGCCAACTACGAAGACCGCTTTGTGGTGCCGAGCGCGCACCGTGAAGACGCCATGAGCGATGCGTTCGCCGAACGCTCCGGCTGTGGTTTCAGCTTCGGCAGCGGTTGCAGCGGCAGTTCCGACACCAACATGTTCGGCGCCAAGAAGGCCAACCGCCGCGACGTGCTGAAAACCGTCCAGATCTGGGAGGACTGAGCCATGCGCATTCTTAAAGTGATTTCGTTGCTGCTGGACTACCCCACCGACACCCTGGTGAACGGCCGCGACGAACTGGAACAGGCGATTATCGAGTCGCGGGAAATCAGCCCCAAGCAGCGCGGCGCGCTGTTCGAGTTGCTCGAGCTGATCTGCGCCAATGACCTGATGGATGGCCAGGAACACTACGGCGCGTTGTTCGGCCGGGGGCGTTCGCTGTCGTTGCTGCTGTTCGAACACGTCCACGGCGAGTCTCGTGACCGTGGCCAGGCCATGGTCGACATGATGGCCCAGTACGAAGAGGCCGGGTTTGCCATCGGCGTTAAGGAGCTGCCGGACTATATCCCGCTGTACCTGGAGTTCCTCTCGACCCGCGAAGACATCGAGGCCCGCGAGGGCCTGGCGGATGTGGCGCACCTGCTGGCGTTGCTCGCCGCACGCCTGGACGAGCGCGAGAGCGCCTATGCCAGTTGCTTCCGTGCGTTGCTGCAGATCGCCGGCGCCGAGCCGCACCAGGCCGTGGCCGAGCTGCGCGCCCAGGTCGCCGCCGAGCCGCGTGACGACTCCCTCGAAGCCCTGGACAAAATCTGGGAAGAGGAAGCGGTGGACTTTATGCAGGCCGAACAACAGGACCGTTGCAGCTCGATGCCCAGCGCGCCGGGTAAAGCCCGCGAAGAAAGCGCGGTGCCGTTGCACTGGGTGGATTTTCAGCAAGAAGGGCAGGCCGCAGTGCCAGCCGCGGAGGTGGGTAATGTCTAAGTGGAATTTGCTGGTTTTCGGGGTGTACCCCTATGTCGCCCTGGCGATCTGCCTGCTGGGCAGTTGGGCGCGGTTCGACCTGTCGCAGTACACCTGGAAGGCCGGCTCCAGCCAGATGCTCAACAACCGTGGCATGCGCGTGGCGAGCAACTTCTTCCACATCGGCGTGCTGTTCGTGCTGGCCGGGCACTTCGTTGGCCTGCTGACCCCGGCGTCGGTCTATCACCATGTGATCAGCACTGAAAACAAACAGTTGCTGGCGATGGTCTCCGGCGGCGTCTTCGGCCTGCTGTGCCTGGTGGGCTTGCTGATGCTGGTCAAGCGCCGCCTGAGCGACCCGCGTGTACGTGCCACATCGAGCCCGTCGGACATCCTGATCCTGCTGGTGCTGCTCGCGCAGTTGGTGCTTGGCTTGCTGACCATCGTCGCCTCCACCGGGCATATGGACGGTTCGGTGATGGTGATGCTCGCCGACTGGGCGCAGAACGTGGTGCTGTTGCGGCCGGTGGACGCGGCGGCTTCGATCGAGCCGGTCAGCCTGATCTACAAGGCGCATGTGGCGCTGGGCTTGACCCTGTTCGTACTGTTCCCGTTTACCCGCTTGGTGCATATGGTCAGCGCGCCGATCTGGTACTTGGGGCGTCGTTATCAAATCGTGCGGCAGAAGTATTGAGGAGAACGTCATGACAACTGGATGCGGATGTGGTGGCGGTAAAGGCGGCAGCGGTGGTTGCGGCTCGTCGGTCAAAGAACCGGTGGTGGCCGAGGTTGCGGCCCCGGCGCTGTTCGAGGAACTCAAGGCACCTGAGCTGATCGCCAGCAGTGAACAGGAATGGCCGATCATCAGCGTCAACGGCGTGCCCGTCACGCCGGAGGCCATGGCCCTGGAGTTGCAATATCACCCGGCGCAAAGCCGCGAAGAGGCGGTGTATCTGGCCGCCCGTGCGCTGGTGATCCGCGAGCTGTTGCAGCAGCGGATCGCCGAGCTGGGCCTGGCGGTGGAGATCGCCGCCGGCGAGAACGAAGAAGAAGCCGCCACGCGCTTGCTGCTGGAGCGTGAGGTCAAGGTGCCCGAGTGCGACGAGGCCACCTGTGTGCGTTACTTCGAGAACAATCGCGGGCGCTTTCACAGCGCGCCGTTGCTGGCGGTGCGGCACATTCTGCTCGAATGCGCGCCGGACGACGCCGAGGCGCGCCATTTGGCGCACACCCAGGCGGAAGCCCTGCTGCTGAACCTGAAAGACCAGCCCGGCCACTTTGCCGAGCTGGCCCTGCAGTATTCGGCGTGCCCGTCCAAAGCCCAGGGCGGTTCGTTGGGCCAGGTGAGCAAGGGCCAGACCGTGCCCGAGCTGGAGCGTCAGCTGTTTACCCTGGCGCCGGGCCTGGCCGGTAAGCCGCTGGAAAGCCGTTACGGCTGGCATGTGATCAATGTCGATCAGCGCATCGAAGGCCAACCGCTGCCGTATGAGGCGGTGGCGGTGGCGATCCGCACCCAGTTGCAGCAAGGTGTGTGGCAAAAGGCATTGGTGCAGTACCTGCAAACCCTGATTGGCGCGGCGGACATTCGTGGCATCGCGCTGCAGGGCGCCGACTCGCCGCTGGTGCAGTGACATGAGCCTGGTGGATGGGGTAGGCCGTTCGATCAATTACCTGCGCTTGTCGGTGACCGACCGTTGTGATTTTCGCTGTGTGTACTGCATGGCGAAAAACATGACGTTCCTGCCGCGCCAGCAGGTGCTGACGCTGGAAGAGCTGGAACGCCTGGCCGCGCTGTTCGTCGGCCAGGGCGTGCGCAAGATCCGCCTGACCGGCGGCGAGCCGTTGATTCGTCCGGGCATTGTCGGGTTGTGCCGCAACATCGCGGCGCTGCCGGGCTTGCGCGAACTGGTGATGACCAGCAACGGCTCGCAGTTGGCACGCCTCGCGCAGCCGCTGGTGGACGCCGGGGTCAAGCGCATGAACATCAGCCTCGACAGCCTCGATGCGCAGCGCTTTCGCGCGATCACCCGCAACGGTGATCTGCGCCAGGTGCTGGACGGTATCGAGGCGGCGCGAGAGGCCGGGTTCGAGCGGGTCAAGCTCAATTGCGTGGTGATGAAAGGGCGCAACTTCGATGAAGTGCCCGCGCTGGTGCAGTACGCGATCGACCAAGGCATCGACATCAGCTTTATCGAGGAAATGCCCCTGGGCGACGTGGGCCGTTCACGCGGCGAGACGTTCTGTGCCAGTGATGAAGTGCGCGCCGTGATCGCGCGTCACCATGCCGTGCTCGACAGCACCGAAAACAGCGGCGGCCCGGCGCGCTATGTGCGCCTGGCACGGCATCCGGGGACGCGCATCGGCTTTATCTCACCCAACTCCCATAACTTCTGCGGCAGTTGCAACCGCGTGCGCATGACCGTCGAAGGGCAGTTGCTGCTGTGCCTGGGGCAGGACAACGCGGTGGACTTGCGCGCTTTGCTGCGGCGTTATCCGTTGGACGATGGGCCGTTGATCGAGGCCTTGCACAAGGGGTTGAGGGGCAAGCCGCTGCGCCATGATTTCACCGGGGCAGGCGAGGTGCAGGTGGTGCGCTTCATGAATATGAGCGGCGGTTGACTGTGGGAGGGGCGGTGCGACGATTCGACTTGCTACCGATAGCGGTGTGTCAGTCAATACATGCATGACTGATACACCGCTATCGGGAGCAAGCCCCCTCCCACATTTTGATCTTCGTTCAGACTTGACCTTGATCAATGGCAGCCGAAACGCCTAGCCGTAATATCACTGCATATTGTGTTTTAAAGATTTATTAAATCTATATGTAGTGTCTGGAGCCTTCCAATGCAAAGCATGCTCAGCCCGCTGGTCAGTAACCGCCTGCACAAACGCGACGGCAGCCTCGTTGCGTTCGACGCCGAAAAAATCCGTCAGGCGCTGATCGCCGCCGGCAATGCTACCGGCGAGTATCAGGAAGCCGAGGTCGACCTGTTGCTCGGCGCGGTATTGGCGCGGCTGCGCGGCATCGAACGGCTGGATGTGGAGCAGATCCAGGACAGCGTCGAGCGGGTGTTGATGGATGCCGGGTACTTCCTGTCGATGCGCGCTTATATCGTCTACCGCGAACAGCACGGCCGCCTGCGCCGCGATCGCAAGACCCTGGTGGAAGTCGCCACCTCGATGAACGAATACCTCGACCGTGAAGACTGGCGCGTGCAGGCCAATGCCAACCAGGGATATTCCCTGGGCGGGCTGGTGTTGAACGTGTCGGGCAAGGTCACCGCCAATTACTGGCTGGATGAGGTCTACAGCCAGCAGATCGGCCGCGCACACCGTGAGGCGGATCTGCATATCCATGACCTGGACATGCTCGCCGGCTACTGCGCCGGTTGGTCGCTGCGCTCGTTGTTGCACGAAGGCCTCAATGGCGTGCCGGGCCGCGTGGAAGCGGGGCCGCCCAAGCATTTGAGCAGTGCCCTGGGGCAGATGGTCAACTTCCTCGGCACCTTGCAAAACGAATGGGCCGGCGCTCAGGCGTTCAGCTCGTTCGATACGTATCTTGCGCCCTACGTGCGCAAGGACCAGTTGAGCTACCCCGAGGTGCGCCAGGCGGTGCAGGAGTTCATCTACAACCTCAACGTGCCGTCGCGCTGGGGCACGCAGACGCCGTTCACCAACCTGACCTTCGACTGGGTCTGCCCGGAAGACTTGCGCGAGCAGGTGCCGGTGATCGGTGGTGAGGAAATGCCGTTTGCCTATGGCGACCTGCAAACGGAAATGGAGCTGATCAACCGCGCCTACATCGAAGTGATGCAGGCCGGGGATGCCAAGGGGCGGGTGTTCACCTTCCCGATTCCGACCTACAACATCACCCATGATTTTCCCTGGGACAGCGAGAACGCCGACCGCTTGTTCGAGATGACGGCGCGCTACGGTTTGCCGTATTTCCAGAACTTCCTCAATTCCGACATGCAGCCCAACCAGGTGCGCTCCATGTGCTGTCGCCTGCAACTGGACGTGCGCGAGTTGCTCAAGCGTGGCGGCGGGCTGTTCGGTTCGGCGGAGCAGACCGGCTCCCTGGGCGTGGTGACGATCAACTGCGCGCGCCTCGGTTACCTGTTCAAGGGCGACACCAGCGGCTTGCTGCAACGCCTGGACAGCCTGATGGAAATGGCCATGGAAAGCCTGGAGGTCAAGCGCAAGGTGATCCAGCACCATATGGACGCCGGGTTGTACCCGTACACCAAGCGTTACCTGGGCACCTTGCGCAACCACTTCTCCACCATCGGCCTCAACGGCATGCACGAGATGCTGCGCAATTTCACCGATGACACGCAGGGCACGCACACCGAAGAAGGGCGCGCGTTTGCCTTGCGCCTGCTTGACCATGTGCGCGCCACCTTGCTGCGCTTTCAGGAAGAAACCGGCCACCTCTACAACCTCGAAGCCACGCCGGCGGAAGGCACCACCTACCGCTTCGCCAAGGAAGACCGCAAGCGCTACCCGGACATTCTGCAAGCCGGCAGCGTGGATGCGCCGTACTACACCAACTCGTCGCAACTGCCGGTGGGCTTTACCCAAGACCCCTTCGAAGCCCTCGAACTGCAAGACGAACTGCAATGCAAATACACCGGCGGCACCGTGCTGCACCTGTACATGGCCGAACAGATTTCCTCGGCCCAGGCCTGCAAGCAATTGGTGCGCAAAGCGCTGGGGCGTTTCCGCCTGCCGTACCTGACCGTGACCCCGACCTTCTCGATCTGCCCGGTGCACGGCTACCTCGCCGGCGAACACGAGTTCTGTCCCAAGTGCGATGAAATCCTCGCGCTTGCTGCCCAGTCCTGAACCTGTTTTTCAACCCGCAAGGAGATTCACCATGCAAACATCCCAGCCACAACGTCAGCGCTGCGAAGTCTGGACCCGGGTGATGGGTTACCACCGGCCGGTGTCCGCGTTCAACCCCGGCAAACAGTCCGAGCACAAGGAGCGTGTTCACTTTACCGAAGCGGCTTGTGCGGCCGGGCGCCAATGAGTCGAATGCTACGGGTTGGGGGCATGGTGCCCCTGACCACCCTCGACTACCCTGGCATGCTCGCCTGCGTGCTGTTCTGCCAGGGCTGCGCCTGGCGCTGTCGTTATTGCCATAACCCGGACCTGATCACACCGCGCGGAAGCGCAGAGATCGATTGGCGCCGGGTTCTGCTGTTTTTGCAGCGCCGCCAGGACCTGTTGGACGCGGTGGTGTTCAGCGGCGGTGAGCCGACCCTGCAGGAAGGCTTGCCGGCGGCGATGGACGAAGTGCGCGCCATGGGCTTTCGCGTGGGCCTGCACAGCGCGGGGATCAAGCCGGCAGGCTTTGCCAACGCGCTGCGCCATGCTGACTGGGTGGGTTTCGATGTGAAGGCCCTGGTCGAGGACTATCAAATGATCACCCAGGTCAAAGGCAGCGGCGCCGCCAATTGGCGCAGTTTGGAGACCTTGTTGGCCAGTGGCGTGGACTACGAATGCCGCACCACGGTGCATTGGCACCTGATCGACCCGACGCGCCTGTTACGCCTGGCCCAGCGATTGCAAGCCAGTGGTGTCAAGCGCTTCGCCGTGCAGATGGTACGCACGGCGAGCATGCTCGATGAGCAACTGCCGATTGCTCCGGCACAGATGGCGTTGCCGGAGTTATGGGGGCGCATGCGCGAGTTGTTTCCGGCTTTTGTATTACGAGGGTGACCGATCGCCCTCCCAGGATTTTTAAAGATGTTGCCCGTTTCGGGCCGATATTCATCAAGGAATGTTTAGAATGACGCAGTTAACCACGGCACAACGCATTGTCATCGGCTTCGCGATTGCGCCGCTGGCTCTGGTCGGTTTGGTGTTTTACGCCTTGCACGACCTGGCAACCCTCAAGCAACAATCCGAACAGATCGTGCAGCAGGACTGGCCGAGAATCGCACCGATCATGGTGATCGCCACCGGCGTGCGCGATAACGGGCGCAACACCCGCGACCTGCTGATCGACCAGGATAACCAGCCGGCCCAGGAGGCCATCGGCACCACCCGGCAGCGCATTACCCAGGCGTTCGCCACCCTCGAGCCGCTGTTCGATACCGCCGAAGGCAAGGCGGCGTATGCCGCGTTGAAAACCCATCGGGAAACCTACGTCGCGGCCTTTACCCAGGTGCAGGCGCTGATCAAGCAGGGCGCCCGCGAGCAGGGCCTGGCCCAGCTCAAACAGCAGGTAGTGCCGGCCGAACTTGACGTGTTCAAGAGCCTCGATGCGTTGATGGCTATGCAGGGCCGGCTGTTTGTCGAGCGCGAGCAAGCTGCGCAAATCCTCTACGACGATGCGCGCCGCACGATGATCGGGCTGTTGCTGCTGTGCGTGACCCTGGTCGTGGCGGCCGCCGTGATCGTCACGCGCAGCGTCACCCGACCTTTGGGCGGCGAGCCGGACGAGGTGGCGCGGGTGCTCAACCATATCGCCCAGGGCGACCTGACCATCGACGTGCCGCTGGGCAACAGTGCCGACGGCAGCGTGATGCGCAACCTGCACCGGATGCAGCAGAGTCTTAACCAGATGGTCCGGCAGATCGCCGCCTCGGTGGATGGCGTGGCCAGCTCGTCGGAAGAGTTGAGTGCGGTCAGCAGCCAGACCAGCAGCAGCCTGCAGTTGCAGGGCCAGGAAATCGAACAGGCCGCCACGGCGGTGAATGAAATGACTGCCGCCGTCGACGAAGTGGCGCGCAACGCCGTGAGCACCAGCGAAGCCTCGCGCCTGTCGGAACAGACCGCCCAGCTTGGGCGGGCGCAGGTGCAGGAAACCGTGGCCTCGATCAACACCCTGGCCACCGGCGTGGTGGAAACCTCCGAACGTATCCAGCAACTCGCCGGCCGCGTGCAAGACATCAGCGGCGTGCTGGACGTGATCCGCAGCATCGCTGACCAGACCAACCTGCTGGCCCTCAACGCCGCGATCGAAGCGGCCCGGGCCGGCGATGCCGGGCGCGGTTTTGCGGTGGTCGCCGATGAAGTGCGCGCACTGGCCCATCGTACTCAGACCTCGACCCAGGAGATCGAGCAGATGATCGGCAACATCCGCCAGGACACCGAACACGCCGTGGCCGCGATGCACGACAGCAGCGAGCGGGTGCAGACGACCTTGGGCGTGGCGCAGCGTTCGGGGGAGGCGCTGGATGAAATCACCCGGTCGATTTCGCAGATCAATGAGCGCAATTTGATGATTGCCAGCGCCACCGAAGAACAGGCACTGGTGGCGCGGGAAGTGGATCGCAACCTGGTGGGGATTCGAAACCTGTCGCAGCAGGTGTTGCAGGGAGCTTTGCATACCGAGACGGCAGGGCATGATCTGGCGGGGATGGCGGGGGAGCTGCATCAGACGGTGGCGCGGTTTAAGGTTTAAGGGGGGGATACGGTGTGCATATCCGTTATTTAGGTAACGGCGGCTATTGGTTCCGCTCTTACAGTGGGTCACTTTTGGCAAACGCCCCAAAAGTAACCAAAAGGTCTTTGCCCCACCACTCGGCACCTCGCCTGCGTTCGGCCAGCGTGGTTTACGGGGCGCCCCATATCAAAAGCCAAAGCAAAGCAAAGCAAGGCGGCCTTATAGCCTACCTGATCCTGGAAGCCTAACTCGGTCAGAAATGTGGGAGGGGGCTTGCCCCCGATAGCAGTGTGTCAGCCAATACATGCATGACTGATCCACCGCTATCGGGGGCAAGCCCCCTCCCACATTTTGATCTCCATGGATCAGATAGACCTCATTCTGCTTTGCTCTTGCTCTTGCTCTTGCTCTTGCTCTTGCTCTTGCTCTTGCTCTTGCTCTTGCTCTTGCTCTTGCTCTTGCTCTTGCTCTTGCTCTTGCTCTTGCTCTTGCTCTTGCTCTTGCTCTGGCTCTGGCTTTTGATCTTGATCTTAGGCGCCCCGTAAAACCACGCTGGCCGAACGCAGGCTTGAATCCGTGGGTAACCCGGCAGGACGCCGGGTTAGCCGTCCTGGGCCAAGGATGGCCCATGACGGCGGCCCACGGATTCAAGCCTGCGTTCGGGCACACCGAGCCTAGGCGAGGTGCCGAGTGGTGGGGCAAGAGCCCTTTGGTTACTTTGGGGCTTTTCCAAAGTGACCCGCTGTAAGAGCGGAACCATAAGCCGCCGTTACCAAAAAAACGGATATGCACTCAACCGCCATCCCCGAAAAAACGGCACTCAACCCCACCCCCAAAACTGCAACCACCACCCACCTCCCACCAACCCAACACTCACCCCCACACACAACCACCCACCCCAACGCCGCAGCCCCCCAACCCCCCGAAGCTGCCGCCACCCCAACCACAAACACCACCCAACCGCCGCCATCAACAACACCGCCCGCGCCGATTGCACCCAAGCCAACCCCAACCCCTCATACCGCAACAACTTCACCGTGGTCGCCGACAACCCGAGGAACAACCCCGCACCCCCCAAGGGCGTCAGCGTCAGTACCAGGGGCCGAAACAGCGCACGATCACCCGCCACCCGCGCCGCCAGGCGCAGCAGCAGCCAGCAGCCACCCCCCAACACCCACGAGCTCCCCCCCAGATACAGCACAATGCACACGCCATCCAACCAACTGAAGCTGTCATTGAGCTGCGGATAATGGGTCAGCAGCCACCACGGCGCGTTGTCTTGCAATGGCCACAACCAGTCATGGCTGACCAGCCACGTCGCCAGGCTTTGTTTAAGCGCGATAAACCACGGACTGACGGTCCATTGAAAAGCCCCCATCGCCAAACCGATCACACCAAACAGCAACAGGCGCGCGTCCCACACCGAGCCTTGCTGATGGGGCGCCTGCAGGATCTCCTGATTGCACGAACGGGCGATCAGGTGCACCGCGCCACGTTGCCCACTGCAGCGGCCGCAAGCGTGGCACTCGCTGGCCCCTTGCAGGCGGCGGATATCCAACAGCGGCGCACAGTTGGGCAGCGGCAGGCGCGGTGCGTCGTTGGCTTTCCAGCGTTGCTCATCCACCGCGAAATGCACCGGCGCCAGGCGGGCGAGCAGGGCGAAGACGCCGCTGACCGGGCACAGGTACCGACACCACACGCGCTTGCCGCGCACGAACAACAGGCCGGTGATCACCGCAGCGAGGGTCGAGCCGCCGAGGATCAGCAAGGCGGCCTGGGCGTAGTCATACACGCTGATCAATTGGCCATAGAGGGTGGTCAGGCAAAAGCCCAGCGTCGGCCAACCACCCCAGCGTACCCAGCGCGGAATGCCGAGGCCGCGCCCGTGCTGGCTGGCCCATTCGCTCAGGGAACCTTCCGGGCAGAGCACGCCGCACCACAGGCGCCCGAACAGCACCATCGAGAGCAACACGAACGGCCACCAAAGGCCCCAGAAGATGAATTGCGCAAGCAGCGTCAGGTTGTTCACCAGGCGTGCCTGGCTGTCCGGCAACGGCAGCAGCGCCGGCAGCACCAGCAGCACGGCGTAGATCAACACCACGGCCCATTGCACGGCACGGATCAGCCGGGCATGGCGACGCATGCCATCGCCCAGGCGCTGCAGCCAGCTCATGCGGCGTGCCGCGAGCGGCGCAGGCCGTTGCCCACCCACAGCCAATAACCGAGCAGCACCAGCACGGTCACCAGGCTCGGCGCGGCGCGGTAGCCGACAAAGTCTGCCAGCAGCGCCCCCAAGCCGTGGCTGTCACTGAGCAGGGCGCTGCTGTCCCAGCGGCTTTCACCGAAGCTGGAATAGACCCACTCGGGCATGTCCATTGCCAGCAATTGCCCGCTGATACGGTCCACGGCCGCCACCAGCAAGGCTCCGCCCAACAGCAGCAACAGCGCTTCGCTGAAGGCGAAAAACAGCGACCAGGAAATGAAGCGCCGCGTACTGCGTAACAGCAGCACCGTGAGCCCCGCCAACACCAGGCCCAGCACGCCGCCGATGGCGAACAGGTTCAGCGCCGGGCCCTGCAGACGTGCGCCGGCACCGTATAGGAACACCACGGTTTCACTGCCTTCGCGGCTCACCGCCAACAGCGCGAGCAACAGCACGCCCCATCCGCCCTGGCGGGCCAGGCGTTCATCGGCTTCGCGTACCAGGGTGTGTTTGAGCGTGGCTGCGTGGCGATGCATCCAGAACACCATCTGCACCATCAGGCTGCTGGCCAATAACGTCAGCGCCGCTTGCAGCCATTCGCCCTGGGGGCCGGTCATGGCCTCACCGGCCCACAGCATCAGGCCGGCCAAGCCTGCGGAGCAAAACAACCCCAGGACCACCCCGGCCCACAGGAAACGCCCCAGGCGCGAATGCGCGGTCTGGCGGCTGATCCAGACCTGCAGAATGCCGATCACCAGCAGCGCCTCGACGCTTTCGCGCCAGACAATAAACATCGATTGATTCATCAACGGCTTCCGGGGCTATTGGGCGAGGATGCTGCCTTCGGGCAACTGTGGGTTGAACTCGTCAAAGAACGGATACAGCCCTGGCGTGAGCGGGTGGATCACCACGAAGGTGGTCACACCGGGCGACAACACTTTCTCCACGCGCAGCGGCGTGCTCTCGAATTCGGCCGGGCCTTGGCCGAGGTTGTGCAGCACGATCTTGAAGCGCTCACCGGCCTTGACCGTGAGTTGCGGAGGGATGAAGTGGCCGTCCTGCAGGCTCAGTTCATAGGTGGGCAACGGCGCTGCCACGGCCGCGCCGCTCAGCAGCACGCTGCCCAGCAGCAGGGCGCGGCGCATCAGTAGCCGCCTTTCTTGCCGATGCCGGCGTAGACGAATTCGTAATGCACTTCGCAGCGTTCGAACCACGGTGCGACGCCGGTTTCCTTGTCGGTATGGCGGCCCAGGGACTGGTGGCCGCTGGGCGGCAATACGCTGAAGGTCAGGGTGTATTTGCCCGGGCCTTGCAGCTTGACGTTGTCGCCGTAGTGCGGCCCGTCATTGGCGACCATGGCGTGGAAATCACCGGTGATCGGCGTGTCGCTGCCTTGCTTTTTCAAGGAAAAGGCCAGGTTCAGGTACGGCACGAAACTGCCCTCCTGGAAGCCTTGGGCATTGTCCGCCGTGGCGCGTACATCGGCTTCAAGGTGGACGTCGGAGTCGGCGGTGGCGCGCATCATGCCGGCGGGCGCCATCTCGATCGGTTGCAGGTACACCGCGCCGATTTCCAACCCTGGGCAGTGCTGCGGCTCGCCGATCGGGTACTCCTTGGCGAACGCCGCAGAGGTGGACAACAGCAGGATCAGGGACACTGAAGAAGGGATACGCATGGAGGCTTCCTGACGGGGGAGGGGAGAGAACCCGAGTCTAGAAAGGTTGACCGTAAACAATAATGATTCTTGTCAAGTTTAGGCGATATTTCATGTTGCCCGACCTTGACGGCGGTCAAGGCCATCCTGCCCTGCTCAGGTTAGGTTGGCGCTATTGTTCGCCGGTAGGGAACCTCGTCATGGCCAAGCCTTTTCCGCTGCACCCCAAGCACCCCGAACGCATCTGTTGGGGCTGCGACCGCTATTGCGCCACGACCGACCTGGCCTGTGGCAACGGCGCCGACCGCACCATGCACCCGGCCGAGATGATCGGTGATGACTGGTACGAGCATGGCGACTGGGGGCTCACCCCCGAGCCATCCGCCACGGACGAGCCGTCAGCGGCCTGAGCAGCGTTTGGGTTTCGTGCCTTGAGGCTTTGACGAGGGTTTTTCGCAGCAAATTCGATGGAACCCTGAGGTCGGATGCTTGACCTAACGCATAGACCTCAGGAGGTGAACCATGCAAATCGAATATATCTGGATCGCATTGGCAGTGATTCTGCTGCTGTTGGAATTGTGGGCGATCAACATTGTATTGCGCAGCACCAGCGGCTGGGAGACCAAGGGGTTGTGGTTGGTGGTCCTGATCTTTGTGCCGTTGCTGGGGCTGATCGCCTGGGTGATGGCGGGGCCCAAGCGAGAGATGCAGGAACCGCGTAAAAGCTAGGTGATATCCGCAAAAAACAGGCGCCGATGGGCTAATGCTGGTCAGTTAAGCGATAGAGCAGGTAACCGCTAACCCGTGGCGAGGGAGCGTTCTTCCTTAACTGACTGGCATTACGCCGATGGGCGCCTGTTTGCATTCAAGGCCGGCCGCTGTAGTCAGCCGTCGATATAAACGCAATGACTGGTTGTACGGCCGATGGGCGGTTACTCTTCCTACTCAGTTCAGGGAGAGGTAACCCCGATGTCGTTGATCACAACCATCGAAGACTTACGCAAGCTGGCGCAAAAACGCGTTCCAAGGATGTTTTACGACTACGCCGATTCCGGTTCTTGGACTGAAAGCACTTACCGGGCAAATGAAAGCGATTTTGCCCAGATCAAATTCCGCCAACGGGTGGCGCGCAATATCGATGAGCGCTCGATCCGCGCCACCATGATCGGCCAGGACATGGCCATGCCGGTCGCCCTGGCGCCCACTGGCCTGGCCGGGATGCAGCATGCCGATGGTGAGATTCTCACGGCCCGCGCCGCTGCGGCCTTTGGCCTGCGCTACACCTTGTCGACCATGAGCATTTGCTCCCTGGAAGACATCGCCGAACAGGTCGGCCAGCCGTTCTGGTTTCAACTCTATGTGATGCGCGACCGCGCCTTTATCGAACAGTTGATCGAGCGCGCCAAGGCCGCGGGTGTCGATGCGTTGGTGTTGACGCTGGACCTGCAGATCCTCGGGCAACGCCACAAGGACCTGATCAACGGCCTATCGGCGCCACCCAGGCTGACCCTGCCAAATATCCTCAACATGATGACCAAGCCGCGCTGGGTGATGGGCATGCTCGGCACCAAGCGCCATGGCTTCGGCAATATCGTTGGGCATGTCAAAGGCGTGGCCGACATGAGTTCGCTGTCGTCGTGGACCGCCCAGCAATTCGACCCGCGCCTGAGCTGGGACGATGTGGAGTGGATCAAGAAGTGCTGGGGCGGCAAGCTGATCATCAAGGGCATCCTCGATGTGGAAGATGCGCGCCTGGCCGCGAATGCCGGCGCCGATGCGTTGGTGGTGAGCAATCACGGTGGTCGTCAGCTGGATGGCGCGCCGTCGAGCATCAGCCAATTGCCGGCGATCGTCGAGGCGGTGGGCGAACGTATTGAAGTGTGGCTCGATGGCGGTATCCGTTCCGGCCAGGACGTGCTCAAGGCGATGGCATTGGGCGCCAAAGGCACCATGATCGGTCGCCCGCATTTGTACGGTTTGGGCGCGATGGGTGAAGTGGGGGTGACCAAGGCGCTCGAGATCATCGCCCGCGAGTTGGACGTGTCGATGGCGCTGTGCGGGTATAACGATATACGCAATGTGAATCGCGATATTTTGCTGCCTGGCACCTTTCCCCAAGGTGCGGGTTGAGCAAAAAAATCGTAAAAAAATAAAAAGAGTTGTCCACGAAAACCGTGGGTATCTCTGTGGATAACTTTGCGCGGGCCCGGCGGGGGTTGGCGATTCAGCCCAAGGTCAATATTTGATCAACTTCTGGCGCGGGCCAGCATAGGCTGGGTTTGCGCTTGACAGCCCCGTGCGAACCCAGTGCCGAAAACACACTTTATGAGTCGTTGGTGTGCCCAGTTGAGTGGGTGACAACCTGTGTCGGCATCTTCGCCTGCATCAGGTTGTCCAGTGCTTTGCGATAGCTGCGACCGGCCAGGCTCATGCTGTTGTTGTGGCTGGCGCCAGGCACCAGCAACAGCCGCTTGGGTTCCTGGGCGGCGGCAAATAGTTGCTCGCTGAACCGCGCAGGGACATAGAGGTCGTCCAGGCCGTGGACCACCAGCAGGGGCATATGGATGTCGGCAATCTTGTCGATCGAATCGAATTTCTGCGACAGCAGCCAGCGCACCGGCAAGGAGGTATTCGCCATGGCAGTGGCGACATCCGCCAGGGAAGTGAACGTCGATTCGATCACCAGTCCGCGCACGGGCAAGGGGGTTTGTCGGCCCAGTTCAGCGGCCAGGTCGATTGCCACCGCGCCGCCCAGGGAGTGCCCGTAGATCAGGCGTTTGCTTGGGTCGGGTTGCAACAGTTGGAAGCGTTCCCAGGCGATGCGTGCATCCTCGTACACCGTGGTTTCCGAGGGCAGGTCGCCCTGGCTCTGGCCGAAGCCGCGGTAGTCGATGGCCAGCACCGAATAGCCCAGCGCGTGCAATTGCTCGATGCGAAACAGCTGCCCGGTGAGGTTCCAGCGCACGCCATGCAGGTACAGGATGGCCGGCGCGTCCTTCTTGTCTGCCGGCCACCACCACCCGTGAATGTTCTGTCCCGACTTGAAACTGGCGGGCGTGAGCTCGAATTCCTGCACCGTCTTGGGTAAGCCGCTGTACCAACTGGCGGTGCCCGGTTCGATGCGAAACAGCAGCTCGCGCTCTTTGTGTTGCAGCACGGCGCAACCCACCGGCAACCCGAGGATCAAGATGGCCATGCACAGCAGGGGAAACCAGCGCAGGCCCAGGCGGGAGAGAAAACGAGAGGACATGAAGGTTCCAGGACAAAGGCGAGGCACGGGTTTTACCCGATGGCCACCGGGGGCAGGCATTAATTCGACGGCCGTCGGCGGGGATTGCTTGCAAAGTATTACGGCATTCAGGTGCCGTCCAGTCAGGCGATCGCCACCACCTGCACCCGATTGCGTCCATGGGCCTTGGCCTGGTACAGCGCCTGGTCGGCCTGGGACAGTAAGTGCGAGAGGTCATGGCCTGCCGCCGTGGTGGTCACGATGCCGATGCTCACACTCAAGAACCCTGGTGTCAGCAGGTCCAGTTCGGCAAACCCCCGGCGGATGCGCTCGGCCACTTCAAACGCACCGGCCGCATCGCTGTCGGCCAGCAGGCAGGCGAACTCTTCACCGCCGATACGCGCAAACACATCACCGCTGCGCAGCGTTGCCCGGGTTACCTGGCTGAAGGCGATCAGCACCTGGTCGCCCATGGGGTGGCCGAAACTGTCGTTCACGCGCTTGAAGTGGTCCAGGTCGCACAGCAACAAGGCTGCGCTGCGCTGGCGACGGCTGCTGTCGACTAGCAGTTTTTCGCCCTTGAGCATAAAGGCGCGGCGGTTGCTGGCGCCGGTCAGTGCATCGCTGAAGGCGGCGGCCTTGAAGCGCAACTCGGCGCGCTCCTTGACCATCGCCAGGGTGACGTAGGCAATGCCGATGGCATACAGCATCGATTCAAACAGCATGAACGAAAAAAACGGCACGCCTTCGCCCCCCGAGGCCTGGGCGTTTTTCAGCGGCAGGCCGGGGTCGGTGAGCGCGCGTATGGCGTAGAACGCGGTATGCAAAAGGGTCAGCACCAGGGCGGGGGCGTAGGCGACTTCCAGGGTCGCGCGGTTGCGCCATAGCTCCATGGCCGACAGCACGCCATAACTGGCCGCCAGCAGCGAATACAGGGTGACCCGCGCGGACAGCGAACCATAGAACTGCGGCAGCAGGCACATCAACAGCCACACGCCACACCCGGCAAAAATCCCCGGCAGGCTGGGCTTGCGTTGCACGAAGGTGCGCATGGCGGTCCAGTTCATCGCAGCGCTGAGCACTAGCACGACATTGCCCAGGATCAATGCGACAAAGTCCACGCCCACGCCGCGCACCACGATCAGCCCGGTGCCCAGGGAGGCGAGCAGCAGCATGATGCCGAGATAGCCCAAGGTTGGCTCACGGCCACGGCTCCAGGCATGCACGGTGAGCAGGCCCATCAGGCAGAACACGAACACGGCCACTATCAGTAGCGTCGGGATATGCAGCGACATTGCCTTGCCCTTGCAGAGACCTTTTGTGGGCGCGATTGTAGCGGTATGCGACCCGCTTGACGCTGACCTTGCCACCGCGACATGCTCCTGCTCCTTTGAGCAAAGGCCCGACCATGGACAACAGCCCCGTTCGCATCACCGCCGAAGAGACGCTTTCGGACAATTGGTACCTGCTGAAAAAATACAGCTTCGACCTACGCCGCCGCGATGGCAACTGGCAGGCCCAGACCCGCGAGGTGTACGACCGGGGCAACGGCGCGACCATCCTGTTGTACAACCGCGCACAGCGCACTGTGCTGCTGATCCGGCAGTTCCGCATGCCCACCTTCGTCAACGACTACCCCGGTTACCTGATCGAAGCCGCAGCCGGCTTGCTGGACAACGCCAGCCCGGAAGAACGCATTCGCCTGGAGGCGGAGGAGGAGACGGGCTATCGGGTGGGGCATGTGGAGAAGATCTATGCGGCGTTCATGAGCCCGGGGTCGGTGACTGAGCGGATTCACTTTTTTCTCGGCGAGTACCAACCGGGGGATCGGGTGGGCACGGGCGGTGGGATTGAAGAGGAGGGTGAGGATATCGAGGTGCTGGAATTGGGGTTTGAGCGGGCGCTGGCGATGGTGGAGAGTGGGGCGATTGTGGATGGGAAGACCATCATGTTGTTGCAGCATCTGGAGTTGCGGATGTTGAAAGAGGGGTGGTGAGGGTGGGGCGTGTAGATATCCGCTTTTTCGATAAAAGTAGCCAAAACTAGGCTCGGTGTGCCCCAGATCAAAAGCAAAGCGGCCTTGTAGCCGACCGGGTTCTGCGAGCCGAACTCGGTCAAAAATGTGGGAGGGGGCTTGCTCCCGATGGCAGTGGATCAGTCATGCATGTAGTGGCTGACACACCGCCATCGGGAGCAAGCCCCCTCCCACATTTTGATCTCCATGGATCAGATAGAACTCATTCTGCTCTGGCTCTGGCTCTGGCTCTGGCTCTGGCTCTGGCTCTGGCTCTGGCTCTGGCTCTGGCTCTGGCTCTGGCTCTGGCTCTGGCTCTGGCTCTGGCTCTGGCTCTGGCTCTGGCTCTGGCTCTGGCTCTGGCTCTGGCTTTTGATCTTGATCTTAGGCACACCGAGCCTAAGCGAGGTGCCGAGTGGTGGGGCAAGAGCCCATTGGTTACTTTGGGGCTTTTCCAAAGTGACCCGCTGTAAGAGCGGAACCATAAGCCGCCGTGACCTAAATAACGGATATGTACACGGTCACCCACCCCACCCCAACCCAGGCCAACCCCCGACTAGCGGCTATTGTCAGAAATTTCCCACAGGAGTACAAATGTACTCCATGACAACCCTAACCCCCCGCCGCGCCGCCATCCTGACCTTCATCCGCGACCGCATCGCGCAACAAGGCCAACCCCCCAGCCTCGCCGAGATCGCCGAGGCATTCGGCTTCGCCTCCCGCAGCGTCGCGCGCAAACACGTGGTGGCCCTGACCGAAGCCGGCTTCATCGAGGTCAACCCCAACCAAGCCCGTGGCATTCGCCTGCTCAACCAGCCAGCGCGGCCTGAATGGCTGGATATTCCAGTCCTGGGCCGAGTAGCCGCCGGCTTGCCCATCGGCGCCGATGCCGAAGTCCACAGCCGCCTGCAACTCGACCCGGCCACTTTCGCGAAAACCCCGGACTATCTGTTGCGGGTACAGGGCGACTCAATGATCGAAGACGGCATCCTCGACGGCGACCTGGTGGGCGTGCGCCGCAGTGCCGAAGCCGTGAACGGGCAGATTGTGGTGGCGCGCCTGGACGGTGAAGTCACCATCAAGCGTTTCGAACGCAATGGCGACAGCGTGCGCCTGCTGCCGCGCAACCCCGCGTATCAACCCATCGTGGTCGGGCCCGATCAGGACCTGGCCATCGAAGGCGTGTTCTGCGGCCTGGTGAGGCAAGGCTGATGGGCGCCGTCGTTGCCCTGGACGCGCTGTTCAATGGCGGGCGCGTCTGGAAGGGCCGGCCCGCCGCGCCACCGGCCAGCGTCCACCCCACGGGGCTGGCGGCGCTGGATGCGGTGCTGCCCACGGGCGGCTGGCCGGAGTCGGCCCTCAGCGAAATCCTGATGGCCAAGGACGGCGTGGGCGAACTGCAACTGGTGTTGCCAACCCTGGCGCGGTTGTCGGCGGCGGGGGAGCGCATAGTGCTGGTGGCGCCGCCCTACACGCCGTACCCCCACGCCTGGCAGAACGCCGGGGTGGATGTGCGCCAGCTCTCGGTGGTCCGCGCCGAGGAGCGGGATGCGCTGTGGGCGGTCGAGCAGTGCCTGCGTTCCGGCAGTTGCGGCGCGGTGTTGTGCTGGCCGCGCAAGGCCGATGATCGTGCCTTGCGGCGCTTGCAGGTGGCGGCGGAAACCGGGCAGACCCTGGCGTTTGCCTGGCGCGCCTTGAGTGAAGCGCTCAACGCCTCGCCGGCCGCCTTGCGCCTGGCGGTCGACGCTCGGCCCGCGCAAGTGCGGGTGCTCAAGTGCCGGGGCGGGCTGGCCCACCCGGCGCCGATTGCCCTGGTCGGGCACTGAGGTTGGCATGCGCTGGGTCTGTATTGTCTTTCCGCAATTGGCGCTGGACGCGGTGCAGCGCATGCATCCGGCGCCGCACGAGCCGCTGGCGCTGCTGGCCGGTACGCCGCAGCGGCGCGTCCTGCAAACCGTCAATGCGGCCGCGCACGCCTTGGGCCTGCGCCCCGGTCAATCCCTGACGGCGGCGCATGCCCTGGTCAACACCTTTGCCTGCGCCGAATACGACCCCGTGGAAATCGAACGCTGGCAGCAGTTTCTGGCGGCCTGGGCCTACCAGTTCAGTTCCCAGGTCAGCGTGTTTTACCCACGCGCC
Source organism: Pseudomonas sp. D3 (assembly GCF_029320995.1). Classification (NCBI taxonomy): domain Bacteria; kingdom Pseudomonadati; phylum Pseudomonadota; class Gammaproteobacteria; order Pseudomonadales; family Pseudomonadaceae; genus Pseudomonas; species Pseudomonas sp. D3. The sequence goes on along the minus strand of NZ_CP119772.1, from coordinate 3,951,433 downwards.
TTGCTGTTTGAGATCGAGTCGAGCCTGGGCCTGTTCGGGCCTTGGCCGCGCTTTGAGGCACGCCTGCGCAAAGAGCTGACCGAGCTGGGCTTTCGTCATCGCATCGTCGCCGCCCCCAACCCGGCGGCGGCGCGGGTGCTGGCGAACCTCTACAATGGCTTGGCCGTGGCCGATGATCAGGCATTGATGCAGGCCTTGGCGCCGCTGCCCATTGACCGCGCCGGCCTTGATCCGCAGGCCGCTATCGCCTTATCGCGCATGGGCTTGCGCAGCCTGGCCCAGGTGCAGGCGTTGCCCCGGCACACCTTGGCGCGGCGCTTTGATGCGGCGTTGCTCAAACACCTGGATGCCCTGAGCGGGCAGCGGCCGCTGGCCCTGGGGTTCTATCAGCCGCCGGACCGCTTCGATGTGCGCATCGAGCTGAACTTCGACGTGCAATCCCACCAGGCCCTGCTATTTCCGCTGCGCCGTCTGACCGGTGACCTGTCCGCCTTCCTCTGTGGCCGCGACAGTGGCGTGCAGCGTTTCGACCTGCACCTGGAACACGCCCAGGCCCCGGACAGCGTGATCAAGGTCGGCCTGCTCAGCGCCGAGCGTGACGCGGCGATGCTGTTCGAACTGGCCCGTGGGCGCCTGGAGCAGGTGCAAGTCAGCGCACCCGTGCGCGGTTTTCGCCTGGTGGCCCAGGACCTGCCGGTGTTCGTGCCGCAACGCCAGGACCTGTTCGATGACCGCCCGCAACAGACACTGCCCTGGGAGCAACTGCGCGAACGCCTGCGCGCGCGGCTTGGCGACGAAGCGGTGCAAGGCCTGCGCTTTCACGCCGACCACCGCCCCGAATGCGCCTGGCAAGCGGCGGCCGATAAAACCCCGTGCCCAACCTTGAACAACGTCCAGCGCCCCGGCTGGCTGCTCAACGAGCCGACCTTACTGGCCGAGCCGGGCGTGCAGATCCTGATGGGCCCGGAGCGCATTGAATCGGGCTGGTGGGATGGCGCCGATATCCGCCGCGACTATTACCTGATCCAGACCCGCGCCGGCCAGCAAGGCTGGGCCTACCGCACCGTGGGGCACAGCGATGGGTTGTGGCTGCAAGGCTGGTTTGCATGAGCTACGCCGAGCTGCATTGCCTGTCCAATTTCAGCTTCCAGCGCGGTGCCTCCACGGCGCTGGAGTTGTTCGAGCGGGCCAAGCGCCAGGGCTACAGCGCCCTGGCGATCACCGACGAATGCACCCTGGCCGGCATCGTGCGCGCCTGGCAGGCGGCGAAGGCCGTGGGCTTGCCGCTGATTATCGGCAGCGAGATGCGCCTCGAAAACGGCCCGAAACTGCTGCTGCTGGTGGAAGACCTCAGCGGCTACCAACACCTGTGCCGCTTGATCACCCTGGCCCGGCGGCGGGCGGAGAAGGGCCGTTATCGCCTGCTGCAAGAAGACTTCGACCAACCGCTGCCCGGCCTGTTGGCGCTCTGGATCGCCGAAGACCGCGACACCCAGGCCTCGATCCAATGGCTGCGCCGCACCTTCGCCGGGCGCCTGTGGCTGGCGGTGCATTTGCACTGCGGGCAGAATGATGCGCGCCACCTGGAGCAACGCCTGCAACTGGCTGCGACCTTGCAGCTCCCGGCAGTGGCCTGCGGCGATGTGCATATGCATGCACGCGGCCGCCGCGCCCTGCAAGACACCATGACCGCCATCCGTCACCACGTGCCGGTGGCCGAAGCCGGTACGCGCCTGCATCCCAATGGCGAGCGGCATCTGCGCAGCCTGCCGGCGTTACAGGCGCTGTATCCGCCGTCGTTGCTCGACGAAACCCTGGCCATCGCCCGCCGCTGTACCTTCGACCTCAGCCAACTGCGCTACCAGTACCCGCGTGAGCTGGTGCCCGCCGGCCATGACGCCCGATCCTGGCTGCGCGCCGTCACCGAAGAAGGCATCGCCCGGCGCTGGCCGCAAGGGGTCGACGCGAAGACCTTGCAGCAGATCAATAACGAACTGGAGCTGATCAGCGAGCTGGGTTACGAAAGCTATTTCCTCACCGTGCATGACATCGTGCGCTTTGCCCGCAGCCGTTCGATCCTGTGCCAGGGCCGGGGTTCGGCGGCCAACTCGGCGGTGTGTTTCGCCCTGGGCATCACCGAGATCAACCCGAGCCTGATGAACATGCTGTTCGAGCGCTTCCTGTCCAGGGAGCGTAACGAGCCGCCGGACATCGATGTCGACTTCGAACACGAACGCCGCGAAGAGGTGCTGCAATACGTGTTCCAGCGCTATGGCCGCACCCGCGCCGCACTGACGGCAGTGGTCAGCAGCTACCACGCTGCCGGCGCGGTGCGCGATGTGGCCAAGGCCCTGGGTTTGCCGCCGGACCAGGTCAATGCGCTGGCCGAGTGCTGCGGGCGCTGGAGTGACGATGCACCGCCCGTGGAGCGCTTGCGCGAAGGCGGTTTCGACCCCGACAGCCCGGTGCTGCGCCGCGTGCTCACGCTGACCCAGCAACTGATCGGCTTCCCCCGGCATTTGTCCCAGCACCCCGGCGGCTTCGTGATTTCCGAACACCCGCTGGACACCCTGGTGCCGGTGGAAAATGCGGCCATGGCCGAGCGCACCATCATCCAGTGGGACAAGGACGACCTCGACGCCGTCGGCCTGCTCAAGGTGGATATCCTTGCCCTGGGCATGCTCAGCGCGATCCGCCGTTGTTTCGACCTGCTGCGTCGCCACCGCAGCCTCGACCTGTGCCTGGCGACGATCCCCAAGGAAGACCCGGCCACCTACGCGATGATCAGCAAGGCCGACACCCTCGGCGTGTTCCAGATCGAGTCGCGGGCGCAGATGTCGATGTTGCCCAGGCTCAAGCCGCAAACCTTTTATGACCTGGTGATTGAAGTCGCCATCGTGCGCCCGGGTCCGATCCAGGGCGGCATGGTGCATCCGTATCTGCGGCGGCGGAACAAGGAGGAGCCCACCACCTATCCGTCGCCGCAGCTTGAAGCGGTACTCAAACGCACCCTCGGCGTGCCGCTGTTCCAGGAACAGGTGATGCAGATCGCCATGGTCGCCGCCGATTACGGCCCTGGCGAAGCCGATCAGTTGCGTCGTTCCATGGCGGCCTGGAAACGTCACGGCGGCCTCGAACCGCACCAGCAACGCCTGCGCACCGGCATGCTCAAAAACGGCTACAGCGAAGCCTTTGCCGCGCAGATTTTCGAGCAGATCAAGGGTTTTGGCAGCTATGGCTTTCCCGAGTCCCACGCCGCCAGTTTTGCCTTGTTGACCTACGCCAGTTGCTGGCTCAAATGCCATGAACCGGCGGCCTTCGCCTGTGCGTTGATCAACAGCTGGCCCATGGGTTTCTACAGCCCGGACCAGATCCTGCAGGACGCCCGGCGCCATCGCTTGCAGATCCGCCCGGTGGATGTGCAGGCCAGTGACTGGGAGTGCAGCCTGGAACCCATCGCCGGCGAGCAACCGGCGATTCGCCTGGGTTTGCGCATGATCGCGGGGTTTCGCGAGGAGGATGGGCGGCGTATCGAAGCTGCGCGCCAGCGCCGTGCATTCAGCGACATTGCCGACCTGGACCAACGCGCCGGGCTGGATACCCGTGCCCAGGCCTTGCTGGCGGATGCCGGAGCCTTGCGGGCCTTGGTCGGCAACCGGCACAAGGCGCGCTGGGACGTGGCGGGGGTACACAAGCAACTTGGGCTGTTCGCCGGCCTGCCCAGCCCTGACGAAGCGCGGGTGGAACTGCCAGCGCCGACGGTGGGCGAGGACCTGCAGGCCGATTACGCCACGGTCGGCACGACCCTCGGCCCGCATCCGTTGGCGTTGCTGCGTGAAGAGTTGCGCAAACGCCGCTGCCGCAGTTCCCTTGAGCTGATGGCGGTGGAGCATGGACGCACTGTCAGCGTCGCCGGGCTGGTGACCGGTCGCCAGCGCCCCGGCACCGCCAGCGGCGTGACCTTTGTGACGTTGGAGGATGAGTTCGGCAACCTGAATGTGGTGGTCTGGCGCGACCTGGCAGAACGCCAGCGCCAAGCCTTGGTAGGCTCGCGTCTGCTCAAGGTGGACGGGCGCTGGGAGGCGGTGGGCGAGGTGCGGCACCTGATCGCCGGGCGTCTCACCGATCTGTCGCCGTTGCTGGAAGGCGTTGCGGTGCGCAGTCGGGATTTTCACTGACAGAAGTTGGCCGGACCTCCGTGGATAAGCTATATGCAATGAAACGAATGATTGCCGACAAGCTCCAAGTTTTTATCAGCGGTGCAGCACCCCCAACCAACGCTTCTCTTCGCCAAGAGCCCACCGATGCGTTTTTTATCCAATACCCATGGCTGCGAAGGCTGGGGCGGTGAAATGGCCCAGCGAATCCGCGACTTCGACTGGTCTAACACCGACCTCGGGCCGATCGATCGCTGGTCCACCAGCCTGGCCTGTACCGTGCAGATGCTGCTGGCGTCGCCCGTGCCCATGGTGATGCTCTGGGGGCGGGCGGGTTACATGATCTACAACGACAGCTACTCGGCGTTTGCCGGTGGCCGCCACCCGTATCTGCTGGGCACGCCGGTGGAGCTGGGCTGGCCGGAAGTGGCCGACTTCAACCGGTATGTGGTGGATACCTGCCTGGCGGGCGGCACCCTGTCCTATCACAACAAGGACCTGGTGCTGTTGCGCAACGGCAAGCCGGAAGACGTGTGGCTGGACCTCTACTACAGCCCCGTCGCCGGCGATGACCAACAACCGGCCGGGGTGTTGGCGATTGTGGTGGAGACCACTGCCCATGTGATTTCCGAACGCTTGCGCGAGGAACTGACCCATAACCTGGAACAGCGCGTAGCGGCTGAAGTGCAGGCGCGCTCCGCCGCCGAGGAGCAGTTGCGCCAGTCGCAAAAGCTCGAAGCCATTGGCGGGCTGACCGGCGGCGTGGCCCACGACTTCAATAACCTGCTGCAAGTGATCGCTGGCAACCTGCACCTGCTGGCCCGTCATGAACCGGATAACCCCCAGGTACAGCGGCGTGTCAGTGCCGCCATCGCGGCGGTGGAGCGCGGTGCCAAGCTGTCCTCGCAATTGCTGGCTTTCGCGCGCCGCCAACCACTCTCACCGGCGGTCTACAACCCGCAGCGCATCTATGCCAGCCTCGGTGAACTGCTGCAACGTGCGCTGGGTGAAACCATTCAGATCGAGGTGCAACTACCCCAGGATTGCTGGTGCATCCATGTCGACCGCAACCAGTTGGAAAACGCACTGCTCAACCTGGCGATCAATGCGCGGGACGCCATGAAAGGCGAGGGCGTGATTCGCATCACAGGCGAAAATATCATCCTCAACCCGCGAGATTGCACCGGTAAAAGTCTGCAGCCCGGCGAGTATGTGCGCCTGGCCGTCACCGATATCGGCGTGGGCATGCCGAAGGCGATCCTGGCGCGGGTATTCGAGCCGTTCTTCACCACCAAGCGTGACGGCCACGGCACCGGCCTGGGCCTGAGCATGGTGTTTGGTTTCGTGCGGCAAAGCGGCGGGCATGTCGAGGTGTCGAGCGAGGAAGGCAAGGGCACCGTGGTGCACATGTATTTCCCGCGCAGCTTGGGTGAAGAAACCCCCGAGCCCCACGCCGAGCCTGTGCCACATGCCGTGGGCCAGGAAACCATCCTGGTGGTCGAGGACAACGAAGACGTGCGGGTGACCGTGGTGGAACTGCTGAAACAGGCCGGCTACACCGTGCTGACCGCCGAGGATGGCGACCGGGCGATGCAAGCCTTGCAGGGCGGTGTGCGGCCCGACCTGATTTTCACCGACGTGGTGATGCCCGGGCGGATCAAGAGTATCGACCTGGCCGAGTGGGCCCGCGCACAGTTGCCCCCGGTGCCGGTGTTGTTCACCTCGGGCCATACCCGCGACATCCTGTCCGGCACTCACCTGCTGAGCCCCGACATTCATCTGCTGAGCAAGCCCTATAGCCCCGAAGCGCTGACGCAACGGGTGCGCAGCGTGCTCACCGCGCCACAAGGTTGACCATGACTTCATCGCGCAACATCCCTCAGATCACTGCCCAACAGCTTGGGTTCGTCCGGGTTCGCGGCGCTCGCGAACATAACCTGCGTAACGTCGATGTGGATATCCCACGGGATGCCTTGGTGGTATTTACCGGCGTGTCGGGTTCCGGCAAGTCGTCCCTGGCCTTTTCCACGGTGTATGCCGAGGCCCAGCGGCGCTATTTCGAATCGGTGGCGCCTTATGCGCGGCGCCTGATCGATCAGGTCGGCGTGCCCGATGTGGATTCCATCGAAGGCCTGCCGCCCGCCGTGGCCCTGCAACAACAGCGCGGCACGCCGAGTGCGCGTTCGTCGGTGGGCAGTGTGACCACGTTGTCCAGTCTGATCCGCATGCTGTATTCGCGCGCCGGCAGTTATCCGCCGGGGCAGGCGATGCTGTATGCCGAGGACTTTTCGCCAAACCTGCCCCAGGGCGCCTGCCCGCAATGCCACGGCCTGGGCCGCGTGTATGAAGTGACCGAGGCGCTGATGGTGCCCGATCCCTCGCTGACCATCCGCCAGCGCGCAGTGGCGTCCTGGCCTTTGGCGTGGCAGGGCCAGAACCTACGCGACATTCTGGTGACCCTGGGCTATGACGTCGACATCCCGTGGCGCGACCTGCCGAAAAAGCAGCGCGACTGGATTCTGTTCACCGAAGAAACCCCGACCGTGCCGGTGTACGCCGGCTTCACCCCGCAACAGACCCGCGAGGCGTTGAAGCGCAAGTTGGAGCCGAGCTACCAGGGTACGTTCAGCGGCGCGCGGCGCTATATCCTGCACACCTTCAGCCACACCCAAAGTGCGCTGATGAAAAAGCGTGTCGCGCAGTTCATGCAGGGCAGCGCCTGCCCGGTGTGCGCCGGCAAGCGGCTGACTCAGGCGGCGTTGTCGGTGAAGTTCGCCGGGGTGGACATTGGCGAGCTGTCGCAACTGTCGCTGACCCAGTTGGCCGAGCTGCTGCGGCCGGTGGCGGCGGGGCAGGACACGATGACGCTGTCGGTGGAAAAACGCTTGGCCGCCCAACGCATCGCCGAGGATTTGCTCGAGCGGGTCAGCACCTTGACCGAGTTGGGCCTGGGTTACCTGTCCCTGGAGCGCAGCACGCCGACGTTGTCGTCCGGCGAGTTGCAGCGCTTGCGCCTGGCCACGCAATTGGGTTCGCAGTTGTTCGGCGTGATCTATGTGCTCGATGAGCCGTCGGCGGGGCTGCACCCGGCGGATGGCGAGGCGCTGTTCACTGCGCTGGCGCGTTTGAAAGCCGCCGGCAATTCGCTGTTTGTGGTGGAACACGACCTGGAAACCATGCGCCGCGCCGACTGGCTGATCGACGTCGGCCCGGCGGCCGGAGAACACGGCGGGCAAGTGCTGTACAGCGGGCCGCCGGCGGGCTTGGCGCAGGTTGCAGCGTCGCAGACCCGTGAGTATCTGTTTGCCGAACGGCGCCCGGCGAATCCTCGGCGCCGGGAAGCGAGCGGTTGGCTGAGCCTGGAGGGTGTGACGCGCAATAACCTCAAGGCGGTGAGTGTCGATTTCCCGCTGGGTTGTTTCACGGCGGTGACCGGTATTTCCGGCTCGGGCAAATCCAGCCTGGTCAGCCAGGCGCTGCTGGAGTTGGTGGGCAGTGGCCTCGGCCGCGTACTGGAAAGCGACGATGAGCCGAGCCTGGAAGATGACACCCCGCCAACCAGCGGCGGGCGTATCATCGCCGGGCTGGAGCAGATTCGCCGACTGGTGCAGGTGGACCAGAAACCCATTGGCCGCACCCCGCGTTCCAACCTGGCGACCTACACCGGGCTGTTCGACAACGTGCGCAAACTGTTCGCCGCCACGCCGGGCGCGAAGCTGCGTGATTACGATGCGGGGCAATTCTCGTTCAACGTCGCCAAGGGCCGCTGCGCGAACTGTGAAGGCGAAGGGTTCGTCAGCGTTGAGTTGCTGTTCATGCCCAGCGTGTATGCGCCGTGCCCGACCTGCCACGGCGCGCGCTACAACCCCGAGACCCTGGCGATCCAATGGCAAGGCTTGAACATTGCCCAAGTGCTCGGTTTGACCGTCGAGCAGGCGGTGGCGGTGTTTGCCGAGCAGCCAGGGGTGCTGCGTTCGCTGCTCGTGCTGCGCGATATCGGCCTGGGTTATCTGCGCCTCGGCCAACCGGCGACTGAGCTGTCCGGGGGCGAAGCGCAACGCATCAAGCTGGCCACCGAGCTGCAGCGCAATGCCCGGGGCGCGACCTTGTATGTGCTGGACGAACCGACCACCGGCTTGCACCCACGGGATGTCGACCGCTTGCTCAGCCAGTTGAATCATCTGGTCGAGGCGGGGCATACGGTGGTTGTGGTGGAACATGAAATGCGCGTGGTGGCCCAGAGTGACTGGGTGATCGATATCGGCCCGGGCGCTGGGGATCTGGGCGGCAAGGTGGTGGTCAGCGGTACGCCGCAACAGGTGGCGAAGAGCAAGAAAAGCCGCACCGCGCCGTTCCTCGCTCGAGAGCTGATCTGAGCATCGAAGGAGATTAACTGTGGGAGGGGCGGTGTTCATGAGAGCGGGGCTCACCGCCAGCACCAGGATGCTGCCTTTGATGATCATCGGCCACTAACCCCGCCGATCAAGCAAGGGAGTGAGGTCAATGTGGGAGGGGGCTTGCCCCCGATAACGGTGCATCAGTCACAGTATCTGTGCCTGACCCACCGCCATCGGGAGCAAGCCCCCTCCCACATGGGTTAGGCGGTGTTCATGAGAGTGGGGCTCACCGCCAGCACCAGGATGCTGCCCTTGACGATCATCTGCCACTAACCCCGCCGATCAAACAAGGGAATGCGGTCAATGTCCCAGCAGTTGGATCTGTTGCTTGGCCAGCTTCACCACATTCTCCACGGTAAACCCGTACTTTTCCTGCAACTTGGCCAGCGGCGCCGACGCGCCAAAGCTGTTCATCACCACTTTGGCGCCGGTCTGCCCGACATAACGGTCCCAACCCAACGGGCCGGCCTGTTCCACCACCACCCGCGCGGTTACCGCCGGCGGCAGTACGCTGTCGCGGTAGGCCTGGGGCTGCTCTTCGAACAGCTCCCAACTGGGCATCGAGACCACTTGCGCGGCAATGCCTTCGCTTTTGAGCTGTTCATACGCCGCCACCGCCAGGCTGACTTCACTGCCGGTTGCCAGCAGGATGACCTTGGGGTGTGCGGCGCCGGCCAGCACATAGGCACCCTTGGCGGCACCGGCTGCGGCCGCGTAGTGCGTGCGGTCCAGGGTTGGCAGCGGTTGGCGCGACAACACCATGCAGCTTGGCCGATGGGTCTGGGCCAGGGCGACCTTCCACAGTTCCAGGGTTTCATTCGCGTCGCCGGGACGCAGGGTCAGTAACCCCGGCGTGGCGCGCAATTGGGTCAGGTGCTCGATCGGCTGGTGCGTCGGGCCGTCCTCGCCGACGCCAATCGAGTCATGGGTAAACACGAACACCACCGGTAACTCCATGATTGCCGCGAGGCGGATCGGCGGTTTCATGTAGTCGCTGAACACCAGGAACGTCGAGGTATAGGGCCGCAAGTAAGACAATGCCATGCCATTGGCAATCGCGCCCATGGCGTGTTCGCGGACGCCGAAGTGCAGGTTGCGGCCGCTGTAGTCATCGGCACTGAAACGCCCGGCACCGTCGAAGGTGAGGTTGGTCTTGGTCGACGGTGACAGATCCGCCGAACCGCCCAGCAGCCAGGGGATTTGCCGGGCGAAGGCATTCAGCACTTCGCCGCCGGCGGCACGGCTGGCCACGCCCTTGGCGTCGCGGTCAAAGCTGGGCAGTTCAGCCAGCCATTGCTCAGGCATCTTCCCGGCGCGCATGCGTTGCAGCTCGTCGGCCAGTTGCGGGTCGAGGCAAGACAGGGTTTGCTGCCACTGCCGATGCAACGGCTCGGCACGCTCGCGCAACGCATCACGCAATACCGTGCGTGCCTCATCGGGCACTAGGAAGCTGGAGTCTTGCGGCCAGCCATACGCGGCCTTGGTCAGGCGAATTTCTTCCGCGCCCAACGGCTCGCCATGGGCGGCAGCGGTGTTGTGTTTGTGTGGCGAGCCGTAGCCGATCACGCTGTCGACCACGATCAGGGTCGGCGCGCCGGTGTTGCGCTGGAAGGTCTCCAGTGCCGTGCTCAAGGCGTGCAGGTCGTTGGCGTCGGTCACGTGCAAGGTGTGCCAGCCATAGGCCTGGAAGCGCTGGATCACGTCCTCGCTGAACGCCAGCTCGGTGTGGCCCTCGATGCTGATGGTGTTGTTGTCATAGATCCAGCACAGGTTAGCCAGCCGCAAATGCCCGGCCAGGGAGGCGGCTTCGCTGCTGATGCCTTCCATCATGTCGCCGTCACCGCAAAGGGTGTAGACGTTGTAGTCGAACAGCACCTGGCCGTCGTGGTTGAAGCGCTCGCCCAGCCAGCGCCCGGCCATGGCCATCCCGACGCTATTGGCACAGCCCTGGCCGAGGGGCCCGGTGGTGGTTTCCACGCCGGTGGTCATGCGGTACTCGGGATGGCCCGGGGTCTTGGAACCCATCTGCCGGAACTGCTTGATATCGTCCAGGCTGATCGCCGGCTGCCCCGAGCGCTTGCCCTGGGCATCGATCTCGACCACGCCGGCCAGGTGCAGCAACGAATACAGCAGCATCGACGCATGCCCCACCGACAACACAAAACGGTCACGGTTGGGCCAGTCGGGATGCTCCGGGTGATAACGCAGGAAGCGACTCCACAGCGTATACCCGACCGGGGCCAGGCCCATGGGCGTGCCGGGGTGGCCTGAGTTGGCCTTTTGCACGGCATCCATGGCCAGGGTGCGCAGGGTGTTGATGCACTGGGTGTCGACAGCGGTGGCGGCGTGATTCATGAAACCGGTCTCCCTCGGGTGGCGATTTACAGTTGAGGGCAGGGCGCGGCAAAGGTTTGATCCCGTCGCCGGTGTGGCGACGAACGGGACGGGTTTGCCCGCAAACATGACAAGACCCCTTGGAATGGGCTAGCTTCAAGGGCGTAGTCATTGATCAACTTGCGGAGGTAGGCCATGCCAGTGAAACACGACCTGTATCAGGACTTGGGTTTGAGCAAGGACGAAGTCGATGGGCACCGGGCGAAAAATCCTCGTCTGAACGCGCTGTTTGAGAAATACAACACCGTCGACGAATTGGTGGTGAGCGCTGAAAAGGCGGCCGGCAGCGATGAGGAGTTGAAGAAGTTAAAGGAAAAACGCTTGTTGGTTAAAGATGAGATCAAGGATTTGCTGCAGTAAAACGGGCGATCCATTCACTACTGAGGGAGCGCATCAGTCGCTCCCTTGCACATTTTTTCAGATTTGACTGAAAGACATCATCCCCGCCGATACTTATGATCCCCGCCGCCCACCCGGCTCTGGGGGCTTATTGGGCGCGAGGATTGCGCTGATGAACCGGGTGGGCAGCTTGTTTCAGGCCAGTAGCGCGTGAGTGCATTCGTCCATCGAGCGCTGCTGCGTCTCGGCATACAGCGTCAATTCATCAATCGTCTTGCGGCCCAGCGCCTGTTCGAATTCGGCCTGGTTCGAATTGGCCGCGTAGTGACTTTGCGCCGCATCCCCCAGGTTCGACTGGAAAATCCCCGCCGCACTGACCGGCAGAAAGTCCTCATACACCAGCGGCTCGACGTCCACGTGACCGGCGGCGATCAGTGCGTCCAGCGTGCGCGGTTGGTCGGCTTGGCCGCGTGCCGCCAGGCCTTTGTCGGTGGCGAAGTAGCGGAAGTAGGCCAGGCCTTGTTCGCGCATCTGCGTGTGGTCATCCGGGAAGGCCTGGAAGTGCTGTTCCATCAATTGCATGTAACGCGCGGCATTGGCCTCGTTGGGGAAGGCGCCGAGTGCGTCGCGGGCGGCGTTCAGCAGTTGGTCGTACAGCGTGCGGCCCTTGGGCGTGAGGGCGACGCCGCGTTGTTCGATTTCGCCGAAGCGCGCGCTGTGGCTGCCTTGGGCGTCGGTGAAGGCGATGGTTTCGTCGAGGGCCTTGAAGCTGGTCTGGCGCAGCAGGATCGGGCAGTCGCGACGCGGCGGGCCTTCGATCACCGCCTTGGGGGTGATGCCTTTGCCGGGCATGGCGGCCTGGACCTGGTCGATATCCAGGGTGCGCGGGGTCAGGTGATTGATGTGCGGGCCCTTGAAGGCCACCACGTCGGCGATCAGGCGGTGCTGCTCGCTCAGTTGCCGGTACTGCGCGGCGGTGACGGTGGCGGTGTGGTGCCAGCGGAAGGTTTCCAGGGCCTGGCGGATGAATGCCTCGGCGTCGCCAGTGTTGAGGCCGCCGTCGCGTTCGGCTTGTTCGATCAGGGCGAGGGCGCCAGGGGTGAAGATCGCGCGCTTGGCCAGGGCGGTTTCGGCGAAGGCGCGCAGTTCGGGGCTTTCGATCAGTTCCAGGCGCAGCAGCGAGGTGAACACGCGGAACGGGCTGGTTTGCAGCGCGCGTTCATGCACGGCGCGAAACGCAGTGGAATGCACCGGCACGCCGGCCGGGGTCAGGTCGTAGTAGCCCACCGGTTGCATGCCCATCACCGCGAACAGGCGGCGGATGGTCGTCAGTTCGGCGGCGGTACCCAGGCGAATGGCGCCGTGGCGTTCCATGTCCAGGCGCTGGATTTCGCCGGTCCGTTGCAGGTGTTGCGCCAGGCTCGGGTCAGCGTCGAGCACGCGGCGGTTGGTGTCGGCCACCAGCTCCATCAGCGCGCCGTACAGGGGCACTTCATCGCGGTACATGTCGGACATGGCCTTGGAAAAGCCTTTGCGGATGTCGTCGGGGCTGATAAACGCGGTGGTGGGCATAGAAAAATTCCTGGCTGCTGTAAGAGTAATGAATGCCGTTATCCCGATTCTGTTGGGCGCCGCAGGCCCGCGCAAACGAAGATTCCTCTGGACTTCATTCTGCAAACGAATGAGTGGGGTAAAACCGTCTTCATGTGCATCTGAGCGTGGATGGGTTCTACACTGGCCTGACGCGATGGCTGAGGGAGGATTGGATGAGCGCCACAATTGTGCAAACCACTGAAGGCCAGCGCCTGGCCGCCGAGACGGCCGAGCGCTGGCGCGAGTGGGGCCCGTACCTGAGCGAGCGCCAATGGGGCACGGTGCGCGAGGACTACAGCGCCGATGGCGATGCCTGGCGCTACTTCCCGCACGAACATGCGCGCAGCCGTGCTTACCGCTGGGGCGAGGATGGCCTGGCCGGGTTCAGTGACAAGGCGCAACGCTGGTGCATGGGCCTGGCGCTGTGGAACGAGCGTGACGCGATCCTCAAAGAGCGCCTGTTCGGCCTGAACAACGCGGAGGGCAACCACGGTGAAGACGTCAAGGAACTGTACTTTTTCGTCGACGGCGTGCCGAGCCATGCCTACATGCGCATGCTCTACAAATATCCCCACGCGGCGTTTCCCTACGCTGACCTGATCGCCGAAAACGCCCGACGTGGGCTGGCGGATGCCGAGTACGAAATCCTCGATACCGGTGTGTTTGAAGACAACCGGTATTGCGACGTCAGCGTCGAATACGCCAAGCACCAGCCCGACGATATCTTCATGCGCGTCAGCGTCCACAACCGCTCGGACCAGCCGACACGCCTGCAAGTGCTGCCCCAGGTCTGGGCGCGCAATGATTGGAGCTGGACCGTCGGCGCGCCGAAACCGCAGTTGCGGCTGGACGGCGACCGCGTGCTGGCGCGTCATCATGAATTGCCCGATCACCACCTCAGCGCCTGGGGCCAGGACGGCGTCGAATGGCTGTTCTGCGAAAACGAAAGCAACTTCCCCAAGCTCGACGGGCAACCGGTGCCGGGGCCGTTCAAAGATGGGATCAACGATTACGTGGTGACGGGGCAGGAAACCGCGATTCGCCGCGACACCGGCACCAAGGCGGCCGCGCGTTTCATCCTGGAATTGGCGGGCCTGGAGCGCAAAGATGTCTATCTGCGTTTTGCGCCCAAGGACGCGCCCCAGGTCAATGCGCGCAAGCTGTTTGAACAGCGCCGCCAGGAAGCCGATGACTTTTACGCCGCGTTGCAGCAGGGCATCGCCGATGCGGATGCGCGCAATGTGCAACGCCAGGCCCTGGCCGGTTTGCTGTGGTCCAAGCAGCTCTATTACTTCGACGTTAACCAGTGGCTCGACGGCGACCCGACCCAACCTGCGCCGCCGCCCGAGCGCCTGCAACGGCGCAATAGCCATTGGCGGCACCTGTCCAACTTCGACATTCTCTCCATGCCCGACACCTGGGAATACCCGTGGTACGCCTCCTGGGACCAGGGTTTTCAGGCGGTGGCCGTTGCGCTGATCGATCCAGGGTATGCCAAGCAACAGCTGTTGCTGCTGGTAAAGGACCGCTTCATGCACCCCAATGGCCAGTTGCCGGCCTATGAATGGCGCTTCGACGACGCCAACCCGCCGGTGCATGCCTGGGCCAGTTGGCGGGTGTATCAGCAGGACAAGGCGTTGACCGGCGTAGGTGACATGGATTTCCTGGAGCGGATCTTCCACAAGCTGCTGCTGAATTTCTCCTGGTGGGTCAACCGCAAGGATGCCGAAGGACGCAACCTGTTCCAGGGTGGGTTCCTGGGGCTGGACAATATCGCCTTGTTCGACCGCTCTGCCACGCTGCCGCCAGGCTACCAACTGGATCAGGCCGACGGCACGGCGTGGGTCGCGGCGTATGCGCTGGACCTGATGCGGATGGCTCTGGAACTGGCCAAACGCAATGTCGTGTACGTCGATATCGCGGTGAAGTTTTTCGAGCACTTCCTGTATATCGCCGGCGCTATCAACCGTGTCGACGACAGCGCCGAGGGCCTGTGGGACGAGCAGGACCTGTTCTTCTACGACGTACTGCACCGTCCCGACGGCCAGAACGAACCGGTGCGCCTGCGTTCCATCGTCGGCCTGATGCCGCTGTTCGCCGTGTTGGTGCTGGAGCAGCGCGAGCATGAAGGCCTCGAAGGCTTGCGTGAGCGGCTTTTGGGCTTCATGCACCACCGGCCGGAACTGGCCAAGCTGGTCTCGCGCTGGAACGAGCCGGGGCAGGGCAATCGCCTGCTGCTGGCGCTGTTGCGCGGTGAGCGCACCAAGGACTTGCTGCGGCGCATGCTGGATGACGATGAGTTTCTTTCGGCGTTTGGCGTGCGTTCGTTGTCCAAGGCCTTCGCCGAGCAGCCCCTGGCGCTGAAGATGAATGGCGACACGCTGTGCGCACGCTATCAACCCGGTGAATCCGATTCACGTTTGTACGGTGGCAACTCCAACTGGCGCGGGCCGTTGTGGATGCCGGTGAATTACATGCTGATCGAATCGTTGCGCGAGTTTCATCGGTACTACGCGGATAACTTCTCGGTGGAGTACCCGACGGGCAGTGGTTACCTGTCGTCCCTGGAAGAAGTCGCCGACAGCCTGAGCCAGCGCCTGAGCCGATTGGTCTTAAGGGATGAAAATGGCCTGCGCCCATCGATGGCGGGGTATGCGCAGTTGGAGGCGGACCCAGCCAGCCATGACCTGGTGTTGTTCCATGAGTATTTTCATGGGGAAACCGGGCGTGGGTTGGGGGCGTCCCACCAGACGGGGTGGAGTGCATTGGTGGCGTTGCTGTTGCATGTACCCACCACGCCTTGAATCGGGTAAATTTGCCGCCCCGACTTTTACAAGGATGTAGATCATGGCGAACGCTGCCACCGCTTTAAGCCCTGCCAACCTATTGAGTGCCGTGCTGATCAGCGCCAGTGTGTTCACCGCGAGCCTGTATGTCGATAGCGCCAGTGCCGCCTCAGCGAGGGCCGCTTGTTTGCGCTGCCAGGATTCAGAAAGTGCCGATGCAACCAAATGGGTCAAAAATGGCACGTACCGTCTGGAGGCCGTGACCCTGTCGCTAGACGATGAGGTCAGGGGCGCGGACCCAGATTCGGTGCGCAAAATGACCCGGGTCAAGCCTGCGGTGCTTGGCGCCGATGAGAACGATGCGCTGGTCGAAGAAACCATTCGTGCGATGGACATCGTCGGTGAAGCCGGGGATGTCGCGGTACTGGAGGCGCAGTGGCCCAACCTGACCGGTCGCGCGCGTTATGCGTACAGTATGTTTATCACTGAAGATCAACTCGTGGATTTCTACAACGTGTATGTGCGCGTTGGCCGCAACAAGTATGTGATTGTGATTGGCCGGGATGTGGAGTCCGGGGAGTTCCAGTTGAGGTCGGGTGAGGGGCGCCTCATCAACCGGTACGGTACCGAGGGCAAACCCCGGGATTTGGAACAGTTCAAGAAAGTCGACGCCGCTGCTGGCCGCTGATCGCCGGCCCTGGACCAGAAACGACAAATCCCGCCATTGGCGGGATTTGTCGTTTTAAAGCGTGCTCTACAGCCAGCGTTCTCAGGAAGGGAACAGCTCGCTCAGCTTCATCGCCAGCATCATGTCGCCTTCGGTGCGCAGCTTGCCGCTCATGAAGGCCTGCATGCCGTCGGTGGAACCGTCGACGATGCCTTCCAGTGTTTCGGCGTCCATGACCAGGGTCACCTGGGCGTCAGGGTTTTCGCCTTCTTTCAGTTCGCAGGCGCCGTCTTTGACGATCAGCGAAAAGTTTTTGCTGTCATCGATACGAAAACCGAACACCAGGTCCAGGCCGGCAGCAGCGGCTGGGTTGAATTTGGCTTTCATTGCTTGTACGGCTTTAGCTACGTCAGTCATGGTTTCGATCCTTTAGAGTGGAGTCCAGTGACCTTGGGGTCACGGTTGGCCGCAATTCATCGGAAAGTGATGAGCTGCGGCGCCTTCAACAGTTGCAAGTGGGTATGACTGTTGAAGGAAGCCAGTGCCACCTCGCGACCGCGGAATTTCAGCTGGTTGAGCGAGGTGTTAACAATTTGCCAGTTCAGTTCGAAGGCCTGGGCGGCAGGCATTCGGGTAATCAGGTGGAGCAGGGCGGTAATGGTGCCGCCGGAGGTAAACACGGCGATCTTGTGCGTATTGTCGGCCGCTTCCAGCAGACGCTGCAGGCCACCCTGGACGCGCTCGACAAACCCCAGCCAGCTTTCCAGCCCCGGCGTATCGTAAGTGCCGGCCAGCCAGCGCTCGATGATCAGCGCGAAGATGCGCTGGAATTCGCTGCGGTTCTGCGCGGCGTTGCGCAGGATGTCCAGGGCGTCGGGCTCAGTGGTGAGCAGGTCGGGGAGCAGGGCGCGGATGATCGCGTCGGCGTCGAATTCGTTGAAGGCGCTGTCGACTTCCAGGGCCGGAACCGGCAGGCCAAGGGCGCTGTACTGATCGAAGGCGGCCGTGGCGGTGTGCTGTTGGCGGCGCAGGTCGCCGGCGACGCAGCGGTCGAACGTCACACCCATGTCTGCCAGGTGGCGACCGAGGATTTGCGCTTGTTCCACGCCAACGGGCGACAGGACGTCATAGTCGTCTGCACCGAAGGAGGCCTGGCCATGTCGAATCAGATAGATGCTGCCCACGTCCGTTTTCCCGGTACGTTGAAAGTCTGGCGAGGTTATGAGGATGCCTGCGAGCTGTCAATGAAAAAACATACGCTTGTTTTAAAAGTGCGTTAGAGCGCTTGCCTGCTGGCGGTTTGAGCACTGGCCCCCCGGCGGTCCCGTCGGTATGCTTGGGCGATCCGCGCCTGGCGCCGTGCATTGTTAAGGAGACACATGGATTTTTTGGCTGAATACGCGAGCTTTTTGGCGAAGACCGTCACCCTGGTGGTCGCGATTCTGGTGGTACTGATCAGCTTCGCGGCACTGCGCAGCAAAGGTCGTCGCAAATCCGCCGGCCAGTTGCATGTCAGCAAGCTGAATGATTTCTACAAAGGCCTGCGTGAGCGCCTTGAATCGACCCTGCTCGACAAGGATCAGCTCAAGGCCCTGCGCAAGTCCGAAAGCAAAGCCGAAAAAAAGAACAGCAAAAAGAAACCCGAGGCCAAGCCACGCGTGTTCGTGCTCGACTTCGACGGCGACATCAAGGCCTCGGCCACCGAGAGCCTGCGCCATGAAATCACTGCCTTGCTGAGCCTGGCCACGCCCAAGGACGAAGTGGTGCTGCGCCTGGAAAGCGGCGGCGGCATGGTCCACAGCTACGGCTTGGCGTCGTCGCAACTGGCGCGGATTCGCCAGGCGGGCGTGCCGTTGACCGTGTGCATCGACAAGGTCGCGGCCAGCGGCGGCTACATGATGGCGTGCATCGGCGAGAAGATCATCAGCGCACCGTTCGCGATCCTCGGTTCCATCGGGGTGGTGGCGCAGTTGCCCAACGTCAACCGCCTGCTGAAAAAGCACGACATCGACTTTGAAGTGCTGACCGCCGGCGAATACAAACGCACTCTCACCGTGTTTGGCGAAAACACCGAGAAGGGCCGGGAGAAGTTCCAGGAGGACCTGGACATCACTCACCAGTTGTTCAAGAACTTCGTGTCGCGCTATCGCCCGCAGTTGGCAATCGATGAAGTGGCGACCGGGGAAGTGTGGCTGGGTGTCGCAGCCCTCGACAAGCAACTGGTCGATGAGCTGCAAACCAGCGACGAATACCTGGCCACCAAGGCCAAGACCGCCGAGGTGTTCCACTTGCATTACGCCGAGCGCAAGAGCCTGCAAGAGCGCGTGGGCCTGGCGGCCAGCGGTTCGGTGGACCGCGTGCTGCTGACCTGGTGGAGCCGGTTGACCCAGCAGCGGTTCTGGTAAGCCTCTTTGGGGTATAGGTAATACCTGTGGGAGGGGGCAAGCCCCCTCCCACATTTAGTTCGGTGTGGGTATCGGCTTGCGCATCAGCCTCCCCACCACCAGCGCTCCGAGCAATCCCAATAACCCTGCCACCCACAACACCCCGCTGAACCCTTCCACAAACGCCTGCCGCGCCAGCGGTTGCACCCTCACCCGCGCCGCCTCGGGCACCAGGCTCAGCGCCGCCGGCATATCACCCGCCACCACCCGCGAAGCAATTCCCGCCACCTGCGCCTGCCATTGCGGGTCGATACGTGCGCGCAACAACTGTTCGCTGTGGCTGCTCAGCAGTGCCCCATACACGCCAATCGCCAACATGATCGCGCTGAAGCGCATGGTGGTGCTCATGCCCGACGCCATGCCGGCACGCTCCCGTGGTACGCAGGCCATGATGTTTTTCTGCGTATCGCCATTGAGCAGGCCCGCCCCGGCACCCGTGACGGCTATCGCCAGGGCGAAGGGCAGGTAGCCGCCGACATTCAGCGCCCAGGCGCTCAGCAGGTTACCGCAGCCGACGAGGGTCAAGCCGCTTGCCATCATCGTCGCCGGCGCAAAGCGCCCCGCCAGGCGTGCGCCGATCCGTGGGCAAATCAGCATCGTCAGCGCAAACGGCAACATGCCCAGGCCCGAGGCAATCGCGGAGAAACCCAAGCCGTTTTGCAGGTAAAACGGCAGCAACGTCATCATCACTTGGGCGCAGCCGGCATAGGCGAACATGCCGAGCAGGGCGCCGATAAAACGCGGGTGGCAGAACAGCTGCAGGTCGACCATCGGTCGCTGCTGCAGACGCTCGACCAGCACAAAGATGCCCAATAGCAACGCACCGCCGAGCAGGCGCGCGTAGGTCAGCGGGCTGTCCCAGCCGATGCGGTTGGCCTCGATCAACCCCCACATCAAACACACCAGGCTGGCGCTGAACGCCAGGCTGCCCCACGGGTCGAGGCGTGCGGCCTGGGTATCGCGGGACTCGGGGATGGCGTGCAGCACCAGCGCCATCAGCGCCAGGCCCACCGGCAGGTTGAGGTAGAAAATCCAGCGCCAGCCCAGGTACTCGGTGATCAAGCCGCCCAGGGTCGGCGCGGCGGTCATCGCCACGCCCATGCACGCTCCCCAGAACGCCCAGGCCTTGGCCCGTTCCGCTTCGTCGTGAAAGGTGTGGCCGATGGAGGCGAGCGCCGAAGTGAGCAGCAACGCGGCACCGACGCCTTTGATGGCGCGGGCGATATCCAGCCATAGCGCGCTGGGCGCTGCGCCGCAGCCGAGGGACGCGAGGATGAAAATGCCCAGGCCCCAGATCAGGCTCTTCTTGCGGCCGAAGCGGTCGGCGATGCTACCGGCGGGCAACAATAGCGCGGCGAAGGCCAGCATATAGGCGCTGACCACCCACTCGATATCCGCGAAGTTGGCCCCCAGGTCGCGGGCGATGCTCGGCAGAGTGACGGCGACGATATTGGTGTCGAGCACGATCAGCGAGCAGACGCCGGAAGCGGTCAGCAGTGTCAGGCGTGGGCTGACCCGGCTCATAATGTAATTACCCAGCAGGCAATACGAAAAAGGCAGTTGACGGACATCGCAAGGGCTCTCTACTGTTGAAGTGCCTTGAGCTTATCCCCGCGCGCGGTTGCCTTTATTAGTCGCGGTGAAGCACTTCATTACCTTTGAGCTAATCCTTGTATGGATATCCGCCATTTTCGCTACTTCCTGGCCGTGGCCCGGCAGCGCAACTTCACCCGTGCCGCCGAGCAACTGGGCATCGCACCGCCGACCCTGAGCCGGCAGATCCAGGACATGGAAACCAGCCTGGGCACGCGCTTGTTTATCCGCCAGCAGCGCGAAGTCAGCCTGACCGAAGCCGGTGCCGCGCTGCTGGTCGAGGCGGAAGCCACCGTGCGTCAATTCGAATTCGCCCAGCGCAGCGCCCAGCGTGCCGGACGTGGCGAGACCGGTCACATCGAATTGGGCTATGTGGCCTCGGCGGTGTATTCCGGGCTGTTGCAGCGGCAAATGCACGGGTTCAGCCAGGCGTTTCCCGACGTGAGCGTGAACGTGCGCGAATGTGCGATGGCGACCTTACCCGGCGCGGTGGCGGATGGGCGCTACGACATTGGCTACGTCCGTTCGCCGATGACCCTGCCCGACGGCGTGGAGGCGGTGCGCCTGCACAGCGAAGGTTTCGTGCTGGCGCTGCCCCAGGATTCCTGGCTGCTGGGGTTGAAGGCTATCGGCTGCGAGCATCTGCAAAACGAGACGTTTATCCTGCCGGAGCAAATCAGCGGCACGCTGCACGTCGCCGCCCAAGGCGGCTACGCGCCGCGCCTGGGGCCGCAGCCGGGCGGGTTGGTCGCGGTGGTGGCGTTGGTGTCATTGGGGCAGGGCGTGGCCGTGGTGCCGGCGTCGGTGGTCGGGCATGTGAGTCTGCCGGGCGTGGTCTATCGCAGCATTCAGGGCAGTGACGCGGCGTCGTGGCTGTCGTTGATTCACCGGCGCTTTGAGCAAGCGCCGGCGGTGGCGCGGTATATCCAGCAGGTCAAGCAAACGCCAACCTGAGGCGTTACACCAGTCGCGGCTGCACGGAGTCCGCCAGGCGCGTGAGGATCAGGCAGCACGACACCGCACCGGCATCCAACACGCCCAGCGAGCGTTCGCCCAGGCGGCTGGCGCGGCCGATCTTGGCCACCAGGTCCTTGGTCGAGTCACGGCCCTGTGAGGCGGCGGTTTTCATCGCATCGAGCGCATCGTGGAAGGACGCCCCCCGCGCATGGGCGTGCTCAAACGCTTCGACCGCCGGGATCAAGGTGTCCATCAGGCACTTGTCGCCCACGCCGGCCTCGGTAATGTCCTGCAATGAGGTCAAGCCGCCACGCAGCAGGTGGGCGAAGGTGGCCGCGTCGATGTCTTCGCTGCTACGCACTTCATCGGCCATGCCGATAAACAGGCTGCCGTACAGCGGCCCCATGGAGCCGCCGATGCCTTCCATCAGGCTCAGGGTCAGTTCGTCCAGGGCTTCGGCAAGGCTCAGTTGGCGGCCTTCAATCGTGCGCCCGCAATGCGCGAAACCCTTGGCCATGTTGATGCCGTGGTCGCCGTCGCCAATCGCGCCGTCGACTGCGCTGAGGTACTCACGGTTGGCCACGATCACGCTGACCAGATCGGCGACGATGGCGCTGCCGTCGCGGGTGGAAAAATGCTCGCTCATGGTTCACTCCGCCTGGGTCATGCCGATGGAACGGCTGGGTTGGTCGATCAGGGTTTTCAGCTCAAAGTCGAGGCCGAGCAGGGTCAGGGTCACCCCCATCATTTCCAGGGACGTGAAGTAGTTGCCCACGTAGCAACGGTGGATCTTCAAACCCTTGGCGGTGAGTTGGCGTTCCACCTCGGCGTAGAAAATATACAGCTCCATCACCGGCGTGGCGCCGAGGCCGGAGACCAGCACCACCACGCTGTCGTCCTGGCTGAAATCGCGGTCGGCGAGGATCGGCGCGAGCATGCGCTCGGCCATGGCGGCGGCGGGTTCGATCGGGATGACTTCGATGCCCGGTTCGCCGTGATGGCCGATGCCCAGTTCCATCTGGCCGTCGGCAATCTGGAAATTCGGCTTGCCCACGGCGGCAATGGTGCAGGGGGTGAGGCCAATGCCGATCGAGCGGCAGTGGTCGACGGCTTTTTGGGCGACGCGGATCACACCGTCCAGGTCGTAGTGCTGGGCGGCAGCGGCACCGCCGATCTTCCACATGAAGATCTCCCCGGCCACGCCGCGGCGCTTGGCAATCTCGGCCTTGGGCGCGGACGCCACGTCGTCGTTGGCGACCACGGTGCGGATGCGCATGTCTTTGCTGGCGGCCATTTTCATCGCCAGCTTCACGTTCATGTTGTCGCCGGCATAGTTGCCGTACAGGCAGGCCACGCCTGCGCCATGGTCGGCGGCGCGGAAGGCGTCGAAGAAACTTTTGGCGGTGGGCGAGGAGAAAATCTCGCCGACGGCCACGGCGTCGACCAGGCCGGGGCCGACGTAGCCGAGAAACGCCGGTTCATGGCCCGAGCCGCCGCCGGTGACGATGCCGACGCGGCCTTGGCTCGACGGTTTGGCTTTGACGATGACCCGTGGATTGGCTTCGTATTGGCGCAATTGCGGGTGCGCGACCAGGATGCCGCGCAGCATGTCTTCGACCACTTGGTCTGGATCGTTGATGACTCGATTCATAACGCGGGTTCCTGTGTTCTTGTTTTATGGGTTCACAGCTGTTCAGTGTGGGAGGGGGCTTGCTCCCGATGGCGGCGTGACAGTGAGCTCATCAATTACTGAGCCACCGCTATCGGGGGCAAGCCCCCTCCCACATTGGGATGTGTGGTGTGCTTAGGGTTGGAGTACGACCTTGAGCGACTTGTCGCCACGCTCCATCACCGCAAACGCCTCCTTGAAGTCCGCCAGGGCAAATTTGTGGGTCACCACGTCACGCATGTCGATCTTGCGGTTGCCGATGAAGTCGATAGCGCGTGGGTACATGTACGGGCCCAGGTGCGAACCGAGGATGTCCAGTTCCTTGCGGTCGCCGATGATCGACCAATCCACCGTGGCCTCGTCGTTGAACACGCTGAACTCGACGAAGCGCCCCAGTTTGCGCAGCATCGCCAGGCCCTGGTTGACGGCCTTGTGATGACCGGTGGCTTCGATATAGATGTCGCAGCCGTAGCCCTCGGTAATCTCGCGGATCTTCGCCAGCACGTCCACCTCGGCCGGGTTCCACACTTCGTCGGCGCCCATGCGCAGGGCGAGGGCGGCGCGTTCGGGTTTCATGTCGAGCACGATCAGTTTTTTCGGGTTGCGCAGGCGTACCGCACCGATGATCCCCAGGCCCAGGGTGCCGGCGCCGGCGACTACCACCACGTCGTCGAAATCCACATTGGCGCGCTCCGCTGCGTGCAGCGAACAGGCCAGCGGTTCGATCAGGATCGCTTCGTCCGGCGCAATCGAGTCCGGTACTTTATGGATGATGCCTTCCTTGGTGAAGATCATGTACTGGGCCATGGCACCCTGCACATTGTTCTGGAAGCCATACAGGTCGTGCTTCTGGCACATCCAGTACTGACCGTGGTTGCAGAAGCGGCAGCCCCAGCACGGCACGATCTGCTCCGAGATCACTCGGTCACCGACCTTCACCCCGCGCTTTTCCGCGCCGGGGCCGAGAGCTACCACGCGACACACGAATTCGTGGCCGGGGATCATCGGCGGTTTGACGTAGCGCGGTTGCTCGGCGTCGCCCCAGAACGAGGGGGCGCCGCGATAGGTCTTGATGTCGCCCATGCAAATGCCACACAGCTCGACCTTGGTGAGGATTTCATCGGGGCCGGGGGTGGGCACGTCGACGGTTTCCAGGCGGTAGTCTTCCGGACCATGGCAGACCACGGCCTGCATGGTTTTCGGGATGATCGGGGCGAGTTGCTCGGGCGTGCGTTCGGTAACGGTGGACATGACAAAACCTCACGACAAAAAGATCAATTATTGAATGCTGTAGCCGCCGTCGATCACCATGTTGGCGCCGGTGATCATCTGCGCTGCGTCGCTGAGCAGGTACAACGCCAGCCCGGCGATTTCTTCCGGCTGGGCAAAGCGGCCCGTCGGGATCTGCAGTTTGGCCCGCTCGCCGACTTCGCCGGCCCAGGCCTGCTTGCCCAGAGCGGTCTCGACGATGGTGGGGGAGATGGCGTTGACGTTGATCTGCGGCGCCCATTCCATGGCCAATACCCTGGTCATGCCGACGATGGCCGCTTTGCTCGCGCAATACGCGACATGCCGGTCCAGGCCAATCACGGCGGCCTGGGAGGCCAGGTTGACGATGCGCCCGCTGCCTTGGGTGAGCATGTGCCGGGCACAGGCCTGGGCGACGAAGAAGCTGGCCTTGAGATTGATGTCGAGGGTGGTGTCCCAGGCGCTTTCGCTGACGTCGATGGCCTTATCCAGCAAGGCCACGCCGGCGCTGTTGATCAGGTAATCCAGGCGTTGGAAGTGCTCGAAAACCCGGTCGACGGTGTGTTGCACCTGGTCGATCTGGCTGAGGTCGACGGCAATGCCCAGATGTTCGGCGCCGAGGCTGGCGGCCACGGCCACCACCGCCGGGTCGCGGTCCAGCAGCGCCACGCGTGCGCCGCGCTCCACCAGCAGGCTGGCGCAGGCCAGGCCGATGCCGGCAGCGCCGCCGGTGATCACCGCGCAACGGCCGCTGAGGTCGAAGGCTTGGTTCCAGAATCCAGACATGCATGACTCCTCTTTCAATAGCACTGGAGATTCAATGTGGGAGGGGGCTTGCTCCCGATGGCGGTGTGTCAGTCACCTGATCTATCACTGTTACACCGCTATCGGGGGCAAGCCCCCTCCCACACTTGCTCCCACATTTGACTGTATTTCAAGCCAATGACTACTTGCCGCCGCTGACTTGTTGGTACAGCGCGTCGGCGTTGGCGTTGGTCACCGGTACCCACGGCAGGATGTAGGTCTTGGCGGTGCCGTCGGCCCATTTCACGTCCTTGGCATAGCGCTCCCAGATCACCGATTGCGGCTTGTAGTTCTTGCCGGCGAGGGCGCGCAACGCCACGTCCAGCGCGCCTTGGGACTGGGCCTGGGCGTCCTGCAGGAAGGTGGTGACTTCGTCTTTCTTCGCTGCCTGGATTGCATCCGGCATGCCGTCGATCGAAGTGACGGGCACGTCCTTGGATGTCAGTCCATGGGACTTCAAGGCCTGCACGGCGCCGAGGGCCATGTCGTCGTTCTGCGCAATCACACCGTTGATGCCTTTGGGGTGAGCGTTGAGCCAGTCTTCGGTCAGCGCCAGGGCCTGGGCGCGGTCCCAGTTGGCGGTTTTTTTCTCGATGATCTTGATGCCTGGGTGTTTGCCGAGCACTTCCAGCTCGCCTTTTTCCCGGTCGATCTGTGCCGACTGGCCGATCGGGCCCTGGATGATCACCACGTTGCCCTTGCCGTTGAGCTTGTCGACCATGGCCTGGGCCTGCAGGCGGCCGCCTTCCACGTCATCGTTGCCCACGTAAGGCACGGCGGCGTCGGCGACTTTTGTATTGGACGCGATCACCACCACGTCGTTGCTCATGGCCTGCTTCACGGTGCCGACGCCCGCCTTGGTGTCGATGGGCACGAACAGAATCGCGTCGTAGTGCTGGGTCACCATGTTTTCGATCTGGTTGTTCTGCGTCAGGGCGTCGTAGTTGCCGTCGAACACGGTCAATTGCACGGTGCCGTCCTTGACCGCCGGGTGTTCCTTGAGCTCGCGGACCCAGTTCTGCATGAACTGACCCTTGAGGCCGTAGACGGCTGCGCCGACCTTGTAGGTCTTGCCGTCGGCGGCCAGGGCGATACTGCTGGCGAGCAGGGAGAGGGCCGCCACGGCGGCCAGGGTGGTACCAAGTTTCATGAGGGGAACTCCGTTATTGTTGTAGTAGGGTCGTTCTCTAGCGTTTTTTCTTGCGCCACACGTCAATCAGTACTGCAAACACGATGATCAGGCCCTTGGCGACCTGCTGGTAATAGGACGACACGCCGAGCAGGTTCAGCCCGTTGTTGATCACACCGATCAGCAGCGCGCCGAACAGCGTGCCGACAATGCTGCCGGTGCCGCCCGACAGGCTGGTGCCGCCGATGACCACGGCGGCAATCGCGTCCAGCTCGTAGGACGCCCCGGCCTGGGGCAGGGCGGAAGTGGTGCGCGCCGACAACACCACGCCGGCCAGCCCTGCGAGCAGGCCCGAGACCACGTACACCGAAAACATCACCTTGCGCACGCCGATGCCGGAGGTGCGCGCGCTTTTTTCATTGCCGCCTACCGCGTACACATAGCGGCCGTAGGTGGTGTAGCGCAGCACCATCCAGAAGATCAGCGCGACCACGGCAAAGATGATGATCGGGATGCCGATCGGGCCGATCTTGCCGATACCCAGCGCCAGGTACGCGTCGGGCAGGTCGGTGATCGGGCTGCCGTCGTTGAGGATGAAGGTCATGCCCCGCGCAATGCTGAGCATGCCGAGGGTGGCCACGAACGGCGGGATCGACAGGTTGGCGACCATGAAGCCATTCACCACGCCGAGCATCGCCCCGGCGAACATCCCGGCGCTCACCGCCGCCAGCAGGCCGTAACCCTGGGTCGCGACCATGGCGCTGCACAGCCCGGCAAACGCCAGGATCGAACCCACGGACAGGTCGATGCCCTTGGTCAGAATCACGTAGGTCATGCCCACGGCGAGGATGCCGTTGATGGAGGTCTGGCGCAGGATGTCCATCCAGTTGCGCCAGGTCATGAAGTATTCGCTGGAAAACGCCATCACCACGCACAGCAGGATAAACACCAGCGGCAGGCCGAAGCGGTCCAGGGACAAACGCAGGCGGTGACGCGGCGTGGCGGTGAGGGGGGAGGCAAGGGTTTTGGCGTTCATGAGGCAAGACTCAGCAAGGCTTCCTGGGAAAGAGCGGTGTCGGTGCTGATGGTCACCAGTCGGCCGCCTTTGAATACCGCGATGCGATCGCTTAAGTGCAACAGTTCCGGCGCTTCCGACGACACCACGATGGCGGCGCCGCCGGCACGCACGAACTGGTCGAGCAGGTGGTAGATCTCCTGCTTGGCGCCTTCGTCGATGCCGCGAGTGGGCTCATCGCACAGCAGGCACACCGGTTCGGTCGACAGGCATTTGGCGAGCACGACTTTCTGCTGGTTGCCGCCGCTCATGGAGGCCACGGGCAGCTCCAGGGAGGTGGTCTTGATCTGCAGGCGCTTGACCATGTCCTGGGCCAATTGGGTTTCCTTGCGTGCATTGATCAACGACCAGCTCGACAGGCGTTTGTAGGCCGACAGCGCAATGTTTGACAGAATGCTGCTGCTCAGCACCAGGCCGCTGTCTTTGCGGTCTTCGGTGACCAGCGACATACCGGCATCGATGGTCGCCTTGGGCAGCCCGATCGGCATGGGTTTGCCTTGCAGGGTGACGCTGCCGGAATCGGCCACCGTCAGCCCATAAATGCAATTGAGGAACTCACTGCGCCCCGAGCCCATCAGGCCATAGATGCCGAGGATCTCGCCCTGGCGCAGTTGCAGGCTGATGTCGTGGAACTCGCCTTTGCGGCTCAGGTTGTCGACCTGCAGGCAGGTGGCGGCGGCGCACTCGCGGCCGACCTTGTGGTCGATGCGCGTCAGTTCCTGGCCGACGATGCCGCGCACCAAGTGGTCGCGGTCGATATCCGCCATGCGCCCGCTTTCCACGAAGGCGCCGTCGCGGAAGATGCTGTAGTCATCGGCGATCTGCGCCAGTTCGCTCAAGCGGTGCGACACATACACGATGCCGGCGCCACGGGCGGTGAGGCGGCGGATTGCCTTGAACAACGTCTGCGCTTCGTGCTCGCCGATGGCCGAGGTGGGTTCGTCCATGATCATCACCTGGCAGTCATGGCTGAATGCCTTGGCGATTTCCACCAGTTGGATTTGCGCCACGCTGAGGCGATGCATCGGGCTGCTGGCGTCGACGTCGAACTCCAGGCTTTCGAGCAGCTCGCGGGTGCGCCGGTTCAGCGCCTTGTTGTCGACGATGCAGCCGGCGCGGCGCGGTTCGCGGCCCAGCCAGATATTTTCGGCGACGCTCATGTAGGGGATGGGTTCCAGCTCTTGGGTGATCATCGCGATCCCCGATGCCAGGGCTTCACTCGGGCGGTTGAACTGCACCGCTGAGCCGTTGAGCAGGATGGTACCGGCGTCACGCGCGGTGATGCCCATCAGGATGCTCAGAAACGTCGACTTGCCCGCGCCATTGCCGCCGCACAGCGCGTGGACGCTGCCAGCCCGCAGAGAGAGGCGCCCGTCACGCAGGGCAGGGATACCGGCGTAAGCCTTGGCGACGTGTTCAGCCTGGAGCAGTAATGGCGTGGCCATCGGCGTGTCCTCGTGCTGTGAATTCTTATTAGGTCGCACAGTCATGTTTCGCTGTGAGCATATGTGTATCAAATGAAATTCTGATCAGTCAATCTCTTTCATGTAAAAGCTGTGATTCTCATCTTTAGCCTCAATAACGCCTTTTTAGACGGCTTTGACTGCAGAGTCAGTTAAATCATGCTTGACAGATGGGGGTGGTTGCCCGCGAAATGCCTGAACGATATTTCACTGACTGATCATATGATCGGTCATAAGCACGACCTCGGCAGCGGAGCCAGACGCCATGAACACACCTTTCCCGGTGGCTATCGGATGCGATGAAGCGGGTTTTGAGCTCAAAGAGTTGTTAAAGCGCCATATCAAAGCGCTGGGTCACCCGGTGACCGACTTCGGCACCCATTCCACCGCGCCAGTGCTTTACCCGGATATCGCCCTGGCCGTGGCCAATGCCATCAATGCCGGGCAGCAGCGCCTGGGGGTACTGGTGTGCGGCACCGGGATCGGCATGGCCATCTCGGCGAACAAGGTGCTGGGGATTCGCGCGGCCCAGGCCCATGACACGTACTCGGCGGAGCGTGCGCGCAAGAGCAACGATGCGCAGATCCTGTCCATCGGCGCGCGGGTGATCGGCGCGGAGCTGGCCAAGAGCATCGTCACCGCGTTCCTCGCGTCAGAGTTCGAGGCGGCGCGTTCCGGGGCCAAGGTCGAGCGCATCAATGCGATTGAGCGCAATGGGCATCAGTAGTAGACGTGGCGGGGCAAGAGTCGGGAGAATGCGCCTTTGACGCCGAAACGGAAGCCCGTCCCCATGAGTGACAGTACCCAGCGCATGGCCAGTGATATCGATCAGATGACCGAAGTGGCGATGCTCTATTACCTCGAGAACGTCACTCAGGAAGCCATCGCCAAGCGCTTTGACCTGTCGCGGGCAAAAGTCAGCCGCCTGCTCAAACGTGCGCGCGACGAGGGCATTGTCGAAGTGCGCGTGTTGCAGCACCCGGCGATGAACAATGAGCTGGAACGTGCCCTGGTGGAGCGCTTCAAGCTCGACCGCGCGCTGATCGCCGTCGACCACAGCGACCCCGACACCCAGCGCTCGGCCGTCGCCAGCCTGGTGGCCAATTACCTGAACAAGACGTTGAGCGACGGCATGATCGTCGCCGTGGGCATGGGTCGTAACGTTGGCGCGGTGGCTGATAACGTGTTCCTGCCGGTGACGCGCAATTGCACATTTGTCTGCGCCATCGGCGGTTCGCTCAAGGCCGGCGAATACATGAACCCCGATCATATCTGCCGGCGCCTGGCCCTGCGCTTTGGCGGCGAGAGTGAAAGTCTGTACGCGCCGGCCCTGGTGGCTAACCCGGAACTGCGCGGCGTGCTGATCAATAACGACACGGTGCGCTCGACCCTGGATCGCGCGCGGCGGGCGGACATTGCGCTGATCGGTATTGGCGACATGAGCGAGAACAGCAATATGGTTCGTATGGGCTGGTTCTCGCCCCAGGAAATTGCCCAGGCGCGGTTGTCCGGCACAGTGGGCGACATGATGGGTTATGACTTTATCGATATCCACGGGCAGCCGGCGGTCAACGCCATTCAGGGGCGGGTGATCGGGCTGACGGTGCAGGAGTTGTTCCGGATTCCGGATGTGGTGGCGATTGCCAGTGAGAACACCAAGGCGGCGGCGACGCTGGGGGCGTTGCGGTCGGGGGTGATCAATACCCTCGCGACCACGGTGACTAATGCTCATACCATATTGGCGCTGGATGAAGCGACCCGTAAAGCCTGACACGCCACGGGTCAACGTGTGGGAGGGGCGGTGCGACGATTCGACTTGCTCCCGATAGCGGTCTTTCAGATAAATATATGCTGGCTGATACACCGCCATCGGGGGCAAGCCCCCTCCCACATGGGGGGTGTGTGGGCTTTGGGGACAGGTTTTGTAATAGTTTTGTGTTGTAGGGAATTTGTGGTTCGACTGTAGGATTCAAGTCCTTTTGTTAATTCAGGACTTGCATGAACGCCCTCTCGGAGCCTCCCAGTCGTCTTTCCCCAAGACAACCGCTGTTGCTGTTCCCGCTGAAGCACCCCGTATTCCAACGGCTAACCCTGTCCCGGTCCTCTGACCGCGCTTTGCCGTGCCCGGCATTCTGAACACCGATAAAGAGACTCTATAAATGGAATGGTTAGCGGACCCCACGGCCTGGCTCGGCCTGTTGACGTTGATTGTGTTGGAACTGGTGCTGGGCATCGACAACCTGGTGTTTATCGCGATCCTGGCGGACAAGTTGCCACCGGAGCAGCGCGACCGTGCGCGGTTGATCGGGTTGTCCCTGGCCTTGCTGATGCGCCTGGGCTTGCTGGCGAGTATTTCCTGGTTGGTGACCCTCACCCAGCCGTTGTTCGAGGTGTTCGACAAGAGCTTCTCCGGGCGTGACCTGATCATGCTGTTTGGCGGTGTGTTCTTGTTGTTCAAGGCCACCATGGAATTGCATGAACGCCTTGAAGGCCATGTGGCGCAACGCTCGGGCAATGTGGCCTATGCGATGTTCTGGCCGATCGTCGCGCAGATCGTGGTGCTCGACGCGGTGTTCTCCCTCGATGCGGTGATTACCGCCGTGGGCATGGTCGATGAGCTGGCGGTGATGATGATCGCGGTGATCATTTCCATCGGCCTGATGATTGTCGCGAGCAAGCCGCTGACCCGTTTCGTCAACGCGCACCCGACGGTGATCATGCTGTGCCTGGGTTTTTTGATGATGATCGGTTTCGCCCTGACCGCCGAAGGCCTGGGCTTCCACATTCCGAAGGGCTACCTGTACGCGGCGATTGGTTTCTCGATCCTGATCGAGGTGTTCAACCAGATTGCCCGGGCTCGGCGCAAGAAGGCCGCGCAAGGCGTATTGCCCATGCGTGAGCGCACCGCCCATGCGGTGATGCGCTTGCTCGGTGGTCGCAGCCTGGCAGAGGAAGAGGTGGGCGAAGAGGTGGCCGACCTGTTGGGTGAGCCGGATATGACTCAGGGCCCGCTGTTTGATCGACGTGAGCGGGTGATGATCAGCGGCGTGCTGCAACTGGCCGAGCGGCCGATCCGCACCTTGATGACGCCACGGGCCACGGTCGACTTTATCGACTTGGCGGACGATCTCGACACTATCCGCCTAAAACTGATGCGTTCGTCCTACTCGCGGCTGCCGTTGATCCGCAACGGCGCTGTCGATGAGCCATTAGGTTTTGTACAAAAAAAGGAGTTGCTCAAGGAGTACCTGGCCGGCAACGAGCTGAACCTTGAGCACCTGGCGCGCCGGGCGATCAACCTGCTGGCGAGCTGCTCGATCCTCAACGCCCTGGAGCAGATGCGCCAGGCCTCGACCCACATTGCTTTCGTGATCAACGAGTGCGGTGATTTCATCGGCGTGTTGAGCATGACCGACATCCTTGAGTCCATCGCCGGTGAATTGCCGGACGCCACGGGTCATGCAGGTTTTCCGGGTGCCGTTGCCACAGGCGTAACCGCGTAGGCTCGGGTGTACTGCTCGAAGGCTTTTTTCAGCGCGTCTTCGCCAAGGCCGGGCAGGGCGTCGAGCAGTACCTGGTCGCGGTAGATCAGCAGCATCGGGATGCGGTCGACACGCGGATGCTTGGGGGTGTTGACGCAGTCAAGGATCATGACTTTGACCTGGCCCTTGTAACGCTCGCTGATTCGTAGGAACCGCGGCATCGCGTCACTGCACGCGGTGCAGTCATGTGAGATGAAAACGACAAACACAGGCTGCGGGGTACTCAGTTCCCGTTCAAACGCAGCCTTGTCCTTAACCACGGCGTTGACATAGTTCATGAGGGCTTCTCCCTGTTGTACATGCGCTTACGCTAGGTGGGGAGATCACCTACGTCTACTGTCAATCTTCACAGGTCACTCACACACCTGCCAACGCCCGTTCAAGGTGTGGGCGCGCGATAAAGGTGCACGGTAACGCCAGGGCGGTGCGCCCATGTGGACCTGTCACGGGGTGTGGGGCCTTGGGTAGCAAAGGGATTGCCGTTACTCGTGTTACGCCTTATGCCGCATCAATATGTATACCGCTGATTTAAAACGACTTTATTCCCAGCGTATTTTTCCATTACTGCGTATGGCACACTTTCTGCTGTCTATTCCGTTGTTACATACCAAGTTCCGGTATAGCGGAATACACAACTCCTGGAGTGCTTGTCATGCATCACCGACCTTCCGTGTTCAAAGCGTGTGTTTTTCTCTTCGCCGCATCGGCTGCCCTCGCAAGCACCGTGCAGGCGGCGGGCAGCAAGCTCGATGATGTGCTCAAGCGTGGGCATCTGGTCGTGGGTACAGGCAGTACCAATGCGCCGTGGCACTTCCAGGGAGCGGATGGCAAGTTGCAGGGGTTCGATATCGACATCGGTCGCATTGTGGCCAAGGGCTTGTTCAACGACCCAAGTAAGGTCGAGTTTGTGGTGCAGTCTTCCGACGCACGGATTCCCAACCTGCTGACCGATAAGGTCGACATGAGTTGCCAGTTCATCACCGTCACCGCCAGCCGAGCGCAGCAGGTGGCGTTTACCCTGCCGTACTACCGCGAAGGCGTCGGCCTGCTGCTGCCGAACAACAGCAAATACAAAGAAATCGAAGACCTGCAAGCCGCCGGCGATGGCGTCACCGTGGCCGTGCTGCAAAACGTCTACGCCGAAGAACTGGTCCACCAGGCGCTGCCCAAGGCCAAGGTCGATCAGTACGACAGCGTCGACCTGATGTACCAGGCGGTGAACTCCGGCCGCGCCGATGCCGCCGCCACCGACCAGTCTTCGGTCAAATACCTGATGGTGCAGAACCCTGGCCGCTACCGCAGCCCGGCTTACGCCTGGAGCCCGCAAACCTACGCGTGCGCGGTCAAGCGCGGCGACCAGGACTGGCTGAATTTCGTCAATACCGCGCTGCATGAAGCCATGACCGGTGTGGAATTCCCTACCTACAAGGCCTCGTTCAAGCAATGGTTCGGTGTCGACCTGCCGGAGCCTGCGATCGGTTTCCCCGTCGAGTTCAAGTGATTCGTGAAAACCGGGGCGCCGCGAACGGCGCCCCCATCAGGTACTGTCGACCATGAACTATCAGTTGAACTTTGCCGCCGTGTGGCGCGACTTCGACACCTTGCTGGCGGGGCTGTGGCTGGGCCTTGAGCTGGCGCTGCTGTCGATCGCCATCGGCTGCGTGATCGGCTTGCTGATGGCGTTTGCCATGCTGTCCAGGCACCGGGCGTTGCGCATCCTGGCTTCGGTGTATGTGACGGTGGTGCGCAATACGCCGATCCTGGTGCTGATCCTGTTGATCTACTTTGCGTTGCCGAGCCTGGGCATCCGCCTGGACAAGATCCCTTCGTTCATCATCACCCTGTCGCTGTACGCCGGCGCCTACCTGACCGAAGTGTTCCGCGCCGGGCTGTTGAATATTCCCAAGGGCTTGCGCGAAGCCGGGCTGGCCATCGGCCTCGGCGAGTGGCGCATCCGCGCCTATATCACCGTGCCGGTGATGCTGCGCAACGTACTGCCGGCGCTGTCGAACAACTTCATTTCGCTGTTCAAGGACACCTCGCTGGCGGCCGCGATCGCGGTGCCGGAGCTGACTTATTACGCCCGCAAGATCAACGTCGAAAGCTACCGGGTGATTGAAACCTGGCTGGTCACGACCGCGCTCTACGTGGCCGCCTGTTACCTGATCGCCATGCTGCTCCGTTACCTGGAACAGCGTCTGGCGATCCGTCGTTAGAAGAGGCTCGCATGTACCAATCCCCCAGCTGGCTGCATGAGTTGTGGATCGCCCGGGACACCCTCTGGGCGGGGTTCCAGGCCAGCGTCTATGTCTCGGCGCTGGCGATTATCTTCGGCACCCTGATCGGCATCGTCGCGGGGTTGATCCTGACTTACGGTAGATTCTGGATGCGCGCGCCGTTTCGCCTGTATGTCGACCTGATCCGTGGCACGCCGGTGTTTGTGCTGGTGTTGGCGTGTTTCTACATGCTGCCGGCGCTCGGTTGGCAGATCAGCGCGTTCCAGGCCGGTGCGGTCGGGCTGACGCTGTTCTGCGGCTCCCACGTCGCGGAGATCGTGCGCGGCGCGCTGCAAGCCATTCCCCGTGGGCAAATGGAAGCGGGCAAGGCGATTGGCCTGACGTTCTACCAGACCCTGGGCTACGTGCTGCTACCCCAGGCGCTGCGGCAGATCCTGCCGACCTGGGTCAATTCCTCCACGGAAATCGTCAAGGCCTCGACCCTGCTCTCGGTGATCGGCGTCGCCGAGTTGCTGCTCAGTACCCAGCAGGTGATCGCGCGCACCTTCATGACCCTGGAGTTCTACCTGTTCGCCGGGTTTCTGTTTTTTGTCATCAACTACGCCATCGAGTTATTCGGGCGCTACATTGAAAAGCGGGTGGCCTTGCCATGAACCAACCTCAAACAACCCAACCGCTGCTGGACATTCGCGGCCTGCGTAAACAATACGGCCCAGTGGAGGTGCTCAAGGGCGTCGACCTGTCCATGCAGCGCGGCAACGTGGTGACGTTGATCGGCTCCAGCGGCTCGGGCAAGACCACGCTGCTGCGCTGCGTCAACCTGCTGGAAGAATTCCAGGGCGGGCAAATCACCCTGGACGGCGAGTCCATCGGCTACCGCGACATCGCCGGCAAGCGCGTGCGCCATCCGGAGCGGCTGATCGCCCAGCACCGCGCCATGACCGGCATGGCATTCCAGCAGTTCAACCTGTTCCCGCACCTGACGGCGCTGCAGAACGTCACCTTGGGCTTGTTGAAAGTTAAGAAAATGCCTAAGGACGAAGCCGTGGCTTTGGCGGAAAAATGGTTGGACCGTGTAGGACTCTTGGAGCGCCGCAATCACTTCCCCGGTCAGTTGTCCGGCGGCCAGCAACAGCGCGTGGCCATCGCCCGTGCGATTGCGATGAACCCGAGCCTGATGCTGTTCGACGAAGTCACCTCGGCCCTCGACCCCGAACTGGTGGGCGAAGTGCTCAGCGTGATCAAGGGCCTGGCGGAAGAGGGCATGACCATGTTGTTGGTGACGCATGAGATGCGCTTTGCCTACGAAGTCTCGGACAAGATCGTCTTCATGAACCAGGGCCGTATTGAAGAACAGGGCTCGGCGAAGGACATCTTCGAACGCCCG
The DNA here is from genome assembly GCF_029320995.1 of Pseudomonas sp. D3. Lineage (NCBI taxonomy): Bacteria > Pseudomonadati > Pseudomonadota > Gammaproteobacteria > Pseudomonadales > Pseudomonadaceae > Pseudomonas > Pseudomonas sp. D3. The sequence goes on along the minus strand of NZ_CP119772.1, from coordinate 3,915,552 downwards.
CAGTCGCCGCGCCTGGCGGAATTCCTGAAAAACATTCGTTTTTAACTGTCAGTCAAGGAGCACTATTTATGAGCATTACGCGTTACGGCGCCGGCAGCACCGCCGGTGGTGGCCAGCCACGTCCTTTCGCCCGTGCGGTGGAAGCGGACGGCTGGCTCTACGTCTCGGGCCAGGTGCCGGCGGTGGACGGTGAAATCATCAACGGCGGCATCGTCGAACAAACCCGCCAGACGATGCGCAACGTGGTGGCGATTCTCGAAGAGGCCGGCTACGCGTTGAAAGACGTGGTGCGCGTCGGCGTCTGGCTGGAAGACCCCCGGGATTTCTGGAGCTTCAACAAAGTCTTCGGCGAATACTTCACCCCCGAACACGCCCCGGCGCGCGCCTGCGTGCAGGCCAACATGATGGTGGATTGCAAGGTCGAGATCGATTGCGTGGCCTACAAGAAAAAGGGCTAAATGCCCGCATCTCAAGACCACATCAAATCCAATGTGGGAGGGGGCTTGCCCCCGATAGCGGTGTATCAGCAACAGATGTGTCTAATGGCACACCGCCATCGGGGGCAAGCCCCCTCCCACAAGGGATCACCTTTCAGCGGACCGAAACTCCCATGACCGAAGACACCATCAAACGCCGCGCCAAAGGCCTGGACCGTGCATTCGATATCCTCGATTTTCTCAAGGAAATCGGCCAGCCCCTGCGCCCGAATGATATTGCCAGCGGCATCGGCAGCCCCAAGTCCACGGTCTACGAGTTGGTCGCCTCCTTACTGGAACGTCGCATCCTGGAAACCGTGGGCAAGGACGGGCACGTCTACCTCGGCCGCCAGCTGTACTTCCTCGGCCAGGCGCACCTGCGCCATTTTGACCTGACCCGCGAGGCCGACCATGCCTTGCAGGCGATCGTCAGCCAGACCCACGAAACCGCGCAGATGTGCCTGCTCAACGGGCGCAAATACACGGTGGCGCTGATGCGTGAAGGCGAGCGGCATTTCCGGATTTCCTCGGACATCGGCGAAAACGCGCCGATCCCGTGGACCGCGTCCGGGCGCCTGTTACTGGGGCACTTGAGCGACCAGCAGATCGTCGACCTGATCGACCCCGACGACTTCATCCTGCCGGACGGCCAGCGCTTGCCGCTGGAGACCTTCCTCGCGCAGATCCGTCAGGCCAGCACCGAGGGCTTCTTTTCCTTCGACAGCGTGGCCGACACCTTTACCCATTGCTTTGCCGCCCCGGTCCGGGACGCGCAGGGCGTGAGCATTGCGACCCTGTGCATCGTCGCCCCCCGGGCCGATGCCAGTCAAAACTACAATGACTACCGCCGGGTGTTGATCGAAAGCGCCAACAACCTGGCCCGTCGCATCAACGAATAGGAGCTGTTCATGTCTGCCATCAACGCCGTTGCAAAAGGCGCCGCCGCTGTCGGCGCCCATCTGGTCCGTGACGTCAGCCTGCCGGCCCTGGTGCTGCACCGCGACGCCCTCGAACACAACATTCGCTGGATGCAGGCCTTTGTCAGCAACAGCGGCGCCGAGCTTGCGCCCCATGGCAAGACCAGCATGATGCCGGCCCTGTTCCAGCGCCAGATCGCCGCCGGTGCCTGGGGCATCACCCTGGCCAGCGCGGTACAGACCCGCGCCGCCTATGCCGGTGGCGTGCGCCGTGTGTTGATGGCCAACCAACTGGTGGGCGCGCCGAACATGGCGTTGATCGCCGAGTTGCTGGCCGACGCGGACTTTGACTTCCACTGCCTGGTCGACCACCCGGATAACGTCGCCGACCTGGGCCTGTTCTTCGCCGCCCGTGGCCTGCACCTGAACGTGATGATCGAGTACGGCGTGGTCGGTGGCCGTTGTGGTTGCCGTAGCGAGCAGGCGGTACGCGACCTGGCCAAGGCAATCAAGGCCCAGCCGGCGTTGGTACTGACCGGTATCGAAGGCTACGAAGGCGTGATCCACGGTGAGCACGCCATCAGCGGCATCCGCGAATTCGCCGCGAGCCTGGTGCGCCTCGCCGTGGACCTGCAGAACAATGGCTCGTTCGACCTGGCCAAGCCGATCATCACCGCATCGGGATCGGCCTGGTATGACTTGATTGCCGAGTCCTTCGAAACGCAAAACGCCGCCGGTCGGTTCCTCAGCGTGCTGCGTCCCGGCAGCTATGTAGCCCATGACCACGGCATCTACAAAGACGCGCAATGCTGCGTGCTCGACCGGCGTAGCGACCTCAATGAAGGCCTGCGCCCGGCGCTGGAAGTCTGGGCCCATGTGCAATCGTTGCCTGAGCCTGGCTTCGCGGTGATCGCCCTGGGCAAACGCGATGTGGCTTACGACGCTGGTTTGCCGGTGCCGCTCAAGCGCTACAAGGCCGGGATTGTGCCGGCGCAAGGCGATGACATAAGCGCGTGCAAGGTCACAGCGGTGATGGACCAGCATGCGTTCATGAGCGTGGCACCGGGGGTTGAACTGCGCATCGGCGACATCATTTCCTTCGGGACTTCCCACCCGTGCCTGACCTTCGACAAGTGGCAGGTCGGTTGCCTGGTGGATGAGCAACTTCAGGTGATCGAGTCCCTGCATACCTGCTTCTAGACCGCGTCGCCTCTATCGTGAGCAAACCCGCTGCGACCTTTGGGTGTGCGAACACATTCAAAGGTGGGAGCGGGCTTGCCCGCGAAGGGGCCATCAGCCGCACCGGAGACAACAGGCATGAACACCACCCCTCGCATCGCCCTCATCGGCGAATGCATGATCGAACTGCAACACCGCGCCGACGGCAGCCTGCACCAGAGCTTCGGCGGCGACACCCTGAACGCGGCGGTGTACCTGCGCCGCGAGCTGGGGGCGCTCGGCAGCGTCGACTACGTCACCGCCCTGGGCGATGACAGCTTCAGCGATGCCATGTGCCAACAGTGGACCGCCGAAGGCCTTGGCCTAGACATGGTCCAGCGCCTACCCGGGCGGTTGCCGGGTTTGTACTGCATCCAGACCGACGCCAATGGCGAGCGCAAATTCCTCTACTGGCGCAACGAAGCGGCCGTGCGCGACTGCTTCACCACGGCAGCCGCTGCACCGATTTTGGCGGCGTTACCGGGCTATGACGTGGTGTATTTCAGCGGCATCACCCTGGCGGTGCTGGGTGAAGTTGGGCGTGAGCGTTTGTTGCACGCCTTGATCGAAACCCGTCGGCGCGGCGGTCAGGTGGTGTTCGACAACAACTACCGGCCGCGTTTGTGGGCCAGTATCGAGGCGGCGCGTGCGGCCTATCACAAGGTGTTGGCCGAAGTGGATATTGCCTTGTTGACCGAGGATGACGAGTACGCGTTGTTTGGTTATGCCGACAGCGAGCAGGTGTTCGCGGCGTATCCGGCAATCGCGGAAGTCGTGCTCAAGCGCGGTGCCGAAGACTGTTTGATTCGTTGCGCAGGTCAGCGCTTTGCCGTGCCAGCGTTGAAGGTCGAGACGGTGGTAGACACCACGGCGGCGGGGGACTCGTTCAGTGCGGCGTACCTGGCCAGTCGGCTCAAGGGTGGTTCGTCGCAAGAGGCGGCCTTGGCTGGGCATCGGCTGGCGAGCCGGGTTATCCAGGTGCCGGGGGCGTTGATTCCTCGGGGGTGAATGGCCGCCTGCGGCGGATCGGGGGCAAGCCCCCCCCACAGTTGAGCGCATTCTTCCAGATGAAATGCGCTCACTGTGGGAGGGGGCTTGCCCCCGATAGCGGCCTAAAGCCAACCCATCAATCCCGATAAAACACCTGCACCAAGTGGTACCCAAACTTGCTCTTGACCGGCCCATGCACCACCCGCAGCGGCTTCTTGAAGATCACCGCATCAATCACGCCGACCATTTGCCCCGGCCGAACCTCGCCGAGATCGCCGCCGCGCTTGCCAGACGGGCAGGTGGAATACTTCTTGGCCAGCACATCAAACGCTTCGCCCTTGGCGATGCGCTGCTTGAGCTGTTCGGCTTCTTCGCTGGTTTTCACTAGGATATGGCGGGCTTGGGCTTTCATGGTTCTCTACCAAGTGTGCGACGGCGCGCGATTATGCCTTAACTGAATCATCGACGCTGATCATGCTGCGAATTTTGGTGGCGAGCAGGTCGATGGAAAACGGCTTGGCGACCATGTCCATGCCGTCTTCCAGAAGGCCCTGGCGTTCGGTGGCTTTTTGCGCATAACCGGTCATGAACAAGATGCGCAGGCCCGGGCGATGCTGGCGGGCGATTTCCGCCAGTTGCCGGCCGTTCATGCCCGGCAGGCCAACATCGGTCACCAGCAGGTCCACGCGCAAGTCCGATTCCAGCAGCGGCAAGGCCGTGCGCGCATCCGCTGCCTGGTGCGCGGTGTAGCCCAGTTCATCGAGTACATTCACCACCAGCATACGCACGGCCGGGTCGTCCTCGACCACCACCACAGCCTCTCCGGCCAGGGCCACCGGCGCCTCACTGAGGCTGGTCGGCAGGCTGCTTTCCAGGGCGGTGCCGTGCAGGCGTGGCAAATACAAGCGCACGCAGGTGCCCTGGCCCGGTTCGCTGTGGAGGGTCACATGGCCGCCGGATTGCTGGGCGAAGCCATAGATCATCGACAGCCCGAGGCCGGTGCCCTGGCCGATAGGTTTGGTGGTGAAAAACGGATCGAAGGCCTTGGCCAGGATTTTCGGCGCCATGCCGGTGCCGTTGTCGCACACGCCGAGCATCACGTAATCACCGGCCTTGACCGGTTCCAGCGTGGTGATGTCGGTGCCGTCCAGGTAGCTGTTGGCGGTTTCGATCAGCAGTTCGCCACCTTCGGGCATGGCATCCCGGGCGTTGATCACCAGGTTGAGCAGGGCGTTTTCCAACTGGCTGGCGTCGGTGTTCACCGGCCAGATATCGTTGCCCAGTTGCACCTTGAGCGTGATGTGCGCGCCCTTGGTGCGCCGGAACAAGTCTTCCAGCGAGGCCACCAACTGGTTCGGATCGAGCGGGCGGCGGTCCAGCGACTGGCGCCGCGAGAACGCGAGCAGGCGATGAGTGAGGGCGGCGGCGCGATGGGCGGAGGCCACGGCGGCGTCGGCAAAGCGGCCGATGTCGTCGCTGCGCCCGTCGGTGATGTAGCGTTGCATCAGGTCCAGGCTGCCGATGATGCCGGTGAGCATATTGTTGAAGTCATGGGCGATGCCACCTGTGAGCTGGCCCACCGCTTCCATCTTCTGCGCATGGCGCAGGGCGTCTTCGGCGCGCTCGCGTTCGACCATCTCGTTTTGCAGGCGCTGGTTGGCCTCGGCGAGTGCCAGGGTGCGCTGGGCCACACGCTCTTCGAGGTTTTCGTTGAGGTGGCGCAGGCGTTGCTCGGTGCTTTGCTGGGCTTTGAGGCTGGCTTCGGAGCGCTGTTGCAGTTCCTGGGTGAACTGGCGGCGTTCGTTGGTTTCGATGGCGGTGACGAGGATGCCGGACACGCTGGCGCATTCATCGCGGATCGGGCTGTAGGTCAGGTCAAGCCAGATCTCGGTGTCGCGCTGGTTGCGCTGCAGGACAAAGCGCTGTTCGCTGAAGGATCGCACCTGGCCGCTGAGAACCGCGTCATAGATCGGTGCGGTGAAACTGTGCAATTCCGGCCAGGTCTGGTGCGCCGGTTGGCCCATCGCGTCAGGGTGCTTGTTGCCCGCCAGCAGGGCGAAGGCGTCGTTGTAGAGTTGGATGAGTTCGCTGCCCCACAACAGCAGCATCGGCATCGGCGAGTGGACGACAATATCCACGGCGGTGCGCAGGCTTTGCGGCCAATCATTGGCCTCACCGAGGGGGCTTTTGGCCCAGTCCAGCCGCGCAATCAATGCGGCGGCTTCGCTACCGGTGGATGTTTCCTTCATAAAAAGCCCTGAGCGTAACGCTTTGAAAAATGACAACACCCATTATCCGGTGGGACAACGATGGGTGACTACCCCCGAAAAATAGCATGCATTGGGGGTTTGTCTTCAAATGAGTGCGTTGGCGCTGAAACCTTTCACCTTAACGTGCCAGCTCAGGCCGGTCGCGAAACTGTGCCAGGGCCTCCGGGTTGGCCAGCGCGTCGGTGTTTTTCACCGGTTCGCCATGTACCACATTGCGCACCGCCAGTTCGACGATCTTGCCGCTGATCGTGCGCGGGATATCGCTGACGGTGAGGATCTTCGCCGGCACATGCCGTGGCGTGGTGTTGGCGCGGATCACCTGGCGGATCTGCTGTTCGAGGGCGTCATCCAGCTCGACGCCATCGTTGAGCCGCACGAACAGCACCACGCGCACATCGTCCTGCCAGCGCTGACCAATGGCCAGGCTTTCCAGCACCTGCGGGACTTTTTCCACCTGCCGATAAATCTCGGCGGTGCCGATCCGCACACCGCCAGGGTTGAGCACCGCATCGGAGCGCCCGTGAATCAGCAGGCTGCCGTTGGGCCGCTGCTCGGCGTAATCGCCCTGGGCCCACACGCCGGGGAATTGGCTGAAATAGGAGGCGCGCAGTTTTTTCTGCTGCGGGTCGTTCCACAGGCCAATGGGCATAGCGGGGAAGTGCCGGGTACACACCAGTTCGCCCTTTTCACCGACCAGCGGCCGCCCCTGGTCGTCCCACACCTCGATGGCCATCGCCAGGCTCTTGCACTGCATTTCACCGCGGCGCACCGGCAACACCGGATTGCCGATGACGAAGCAAGAGACGATATCGGTGCCGCCGGACATCGAGGACAGGCACACCTCGCGCTTGATCTCGCGGTACACGTAGTCGTAGCTCTGGGGCGACAGTGGCGAGCCGGTCGAAATCAGCCCTTTGAGACTGCCCAGGTCATGGCTCAGGCGCGGCTGCAGCCCGGCCTTTTCCAGGGTGACGAGGTACTTGGGGCTGGTGCCGAACACGCTGATCCGTTCCGCGTCGATCAGGTCGATCAAGCGCTCGGGGCCAGGGTGAAACGGCGAGCCGTCGTACAGCACCGCCGTGGCGCCGAGCGCCAGTACCGAGACCAGCCAGTTCCACATCATCCAGCCGCAGGTGGTGTAGTAGAACAGGCAATCCTCACGGGACAGGTCCGCGTGCAGGCCGTGTTCCTTGAGGTGGGTGAGCAGCACGCCGCCGGTGCCGTGGATGATGCACTTGGGCACGCCGGTGGTGCCGCTGGAATAGAGGATATACAGCGGATGGTCAAACGGCACCGCAACGAATTCAGGTGCGCCGCCGGGTTGGTAGAAGTCACTCCACAGCGCAACGTTGGCGGCGCTCCGATAGTCCTCGACCCGCGCCTGGGGCCGGGCATACGGCACGATGATCAGTTGCTGCAGGGACGGCAGGCGTTCGAGGATCTCGTTGAGCTTGGCGCTCTGGTCGATGGTCTTGCCGGCGTAGCGGTAACCGGCGCAGGTGATCAGCACCTTGGGTTCGATCTGGCCGAAACGGTCGATCACGCCTTGGGTGCCGAAGTCTGGTGATGAGCACGACCAGATCGCGCCCAGGCTGCTGGTGGCGAGCATGCCGACCAGGGTTTGCCAGGTGTTGGGCATGCACGCGGCGACCCGGTCGCCCAGCCCAACCCCGGCCGCCCGCAGGCTGCGTTGCAGGCCGGCGACGTGGGCGGCCAGTTCGGCGTAGCTCAGTTGCTCGCGCTGGCCGTCTTCGCCGATGGCGACTACAGCGGGGTGATCGTCGCGACGGCGCAGCAGGTGTTCGGCAAAGTTCAGGGTTGCGCCGGGGAACCACTGGGCGCTGGGCATCTCGGCGTCTTCGATCAACACCGCACTGGGCGGGCTGCGAAACTGCACGTCGAAAAACGCCACGAGCGCCTGCCAGAAGTCGGCTCGCTGATCGATGCTCCACTGGTGCAAGGCTGGGTAGTCGCTGAGCTGCACGCTGTAGCGGTCATTGATAAAGCGCCGGAACTGGTCCATCCGGGTGTGGCGGATGCGTTCGGGGGAGGGTTGCCAGAGGATCTCGGACATCAGCAAAGTCTCTTATTCTTGTACAAGTCTTCCAAACAATAGAGTTCCAATGTGGGAGGGGCGGTGCGCCGATTCGACTTGCCCCCGATAGCAATGGGTCAGTCATCAATGTGTTAACTGATACACCGCCATCGGGGGCAAGCCCCCTCCCACAGTTTTAATCTCCAGTGTCTGGTTTTATTGAGCCAGCCACCCACCATCGATATTCCACGCCGCGCCCCGCACTTGGGCACCGGCCTCGCTGCACAAAAACAGCACCAACTCGCCCAGTTGCGGCGGGGCCACGAACTCCAGCGACGGCTGCTTCTCCGCGAGCAAATCATGCTGGGCCTGTTGCGGGTCGACACCGTTGGCCGCGCGGTCATCGATCTGCTTCTGCACCAGCGGCGTCAGCACCCAGCCGGGGCAAATCGCGTTGCAGGTCACGTTGCTGGTGGCGGTTTCCAGGCCGACCACCTTGGTCAGGCCGATCACGCCGTGCTTGGCCGCCACATACGCGGCTTTGCCCACCGACCCCACCAGGCCATGCACCGAGGCGATATTGACGATGCGCCCCCAGCCCTTGGCCTTCATGCCCGGCAGGCTCAGGCGCGTGCTGTGGAACACCGACGACAGGTTGATCGCGATGATCGAGTCCCAGCGTTCCACCGGAAAGTCTTCCACCGCGGCCACATGCTGGATGCCGGCGTTGTTGACCAGAATGTCCACGCCGCCGAATTCGCGCTCGGCGTAGGTGATCATGTCGGCGATCTGCGCCGGGTCGCTGACGTCCGCCGGGTGGTGCCCAACCTTGCCGCCGAATGCCTGCACCTGGGCGATCACCGCGCTGGCGTCGCCGAAGCCGTTGAGGATCAGGTTGGCGCCGGCCTCGGCCAAACTCAAGGCGATGCCCAAGCCGATACCGCTGGTGGAGCCGGTGACCAGGGCGGTCTTGCCGTTCAAGTTCGTCATAGAAACCTCACACAATGCCGGTGGCGTAGAAAGTACCGATCACCACGAACACCGCGAGGGTCTTGATAATCGTGATGCCGAAGATGTCCTTGTAGGCTTCGCGGTGGGTCAGCCCGGTGACCGCCAGCAACGTGATCACCGCGCCGTTGTGGGGCAGGGTGTCCATGCCGCCGCTGGCCATGGCCGCGACCCGGTGCAGCACTTCAAGCGGGATATTGGCCGCGTGGGCCGCAGCAATAAAACTCTCGGACATCGCCGCCAGGGCGATGCTCATGCCGCCGGACGCCGAGCCGGTGATACCGGCCAGCAGGGTCACGGTGATCGCTTCGTTGACCAGCGGGTTGGGGATGCCCTTGAGCCAGTCCGCCAGCACCAGAAAGCCCGGCAGCGAGGCGATCACTGCACCAAAGCCGTATTCCGAAGCGGTGTTCATCGCCGCCAGCAACGCACCACTGACCGCGCTCTTACTGCCTTCGGCGAGCTTGCTTTTGATTGCTGACCAGCCGAACACCAGCACCATGACGATGCCCACCAGCAGCGCCGCTTGCACCGCCCAGATCGCAGTGAGCTTGGCGATTTCGGTGGTCACCGGCGTGCTCATGCCCGCCAGGCTGAGGCTGTGGGTCTTGCCGTACCACTGCGGAATCCAGTGGGTGAACAGCAGGTTCATCACCCCCACCAGGATCAGCGGCGACAGCGCGATCCAGGGGTTAGGCAGGCTCAGGTTTTCGGCGGTCTCCGGCTCGTTGCGCAGCTCGGTGCCGTAGCCTTCACCGGCCCGTTGCGCCTTGTTGCGCTGGCGCGCCAGGTAGAGCATGCCGGTGCAGAACACGAAGACCGTGCCGATCAGCCCCAACCACGGCGCGGCCCAGGCGGTGGTGTTGAAGAACGTACTGGGGATGATGTTCTGGATCTGCGGCGTGCCGGGCAGCGCGTCCATGGTGAAGGAGAACGCACCCAGGGCAATGGTCGCCGGAATCAGGCGCTTGGGGATATCGCTCTGGCGGAACATCTCCGCCGCGAACGGGTACACCGCAAACACCACCACGAACAGCGACACGCCGCCGTAGGTGAGCAGGGCGCAGACCAGCACGATCACCAGCATCGCCTGGCGCGTGCCGAGCAAACGGATCGCGGCTGCGACGATGGAGCGCGAGAAACCCGACAGCTCGATCAGCTTGCCGAACACGGCACCGAGCAGGAATACCGGGAAATACAGCTTGATGAAACCGACCATTTTCTCCATGAACACCCCGGTAAACGCAGGGGCGACGGCGGACGGGTCGGTGAGCAGGACGGCGCCGAGGGCGGCGATGGGGGCAAACAGGATAACGCTATAGCCACGGTAGGCAGCCAGCATCAGCAGCGCGAGGGCTGCCAGGGCAATGATCACACTCATGGTGTGTCTCCATCGGATTGTTATTTTTGTGGGGTGAAGCTGTGGAGGAAGGCTATAGCGAGATGTGTGCCATGTTCATAACCTATTGAAAAACATAGATATTCACGTACACATGAACAAACTTTCCAGATTTAGTCTCAATCTAGAGACAAAAACAGATCAAAGGTGGGAGGGGGCTTGCCCCCGATAGCGGTGGGTCTGCAAAGAATAGGCTGACTGAGGCACTGCCATCGGGGGCAAGCCCCCTCCCACAAGGATTGTCTTTGTATTGAGATTTGTGTCTCTTTATTGAGATGTGGCCAGGCCCAGCGCGACCATTTTCTTGTACAAGGTCGACCTGCCCAGCCCCAAGCGCTGGGCCGCGTCCACCACATTCCCGTCGCAGGCCTTGAGCGCCGCCCCAATCACCTGCCGATCAAAGCGCTCGCGCGCCGCCGCAAACGTCTCGCCCTCGACGGTCTCCAGCGCCCCGCGCGCCACCGGGCTGAACGTGCCGATGGCGGCGCGAATCTCTGCTGCATCCAGTACAAGGTCATCGCTCAACAACGCCGCGCGCTCCAGCACGTTGCGCAGCTCGCGGATATTCCCCGGCCACGCATGCTGCGCCAACAACGCCAGGGCCTCGCGATCCAGTTCGTGGTGGCTGCGCAGTTCTTCGAGGATCGCTTCGCTCAACGCCGGAATATCCTCCAGCCGCTCGCGCAACGGTGGCACCCGGATCGGCAGCACATTCAACCGGTAATACAGGTCCGCCCGAAACTCGCCGCGTTTGATCGCCGCTTCCAGGTCCATGGACGTGGCGGCAATCACGCGCACATCGCTGTGCAGCATCTCGTTGGAGCCGACCGGTTCGTATTCCTTCTCCTGTAACACCCGCAGCAGCTTGCTTTGCAGCGGCAGGGGCATGTCGCCGATTTCATCGAGAAACAGCGTGCCGCCCTGGGCGATCTGCAACTTGCCGGGGCGGCCTTTGCGATCGGCGCCGGTAAACGCACCGGGCGCGGTGCCGAAGAACTCGGCCTCGAGCAGGTCATGGGGAATGGCTGCGCTGTTGATGCTGACAAATGCTTTGTGCGCGCGTGTTGAGGCGCCGTGGATCGCCTGGGCCAGCAACTCCTTGCCGGTGCCGGTTTCGCCGAGCAGCAATACCGGCGACTCGGCGCTCGCGCTGCGCCGCGCACGGCGTTTGACTTCCAAACTGGCGGCGCTGGTGCCGATAAAGTGCGCAAAGGTGTACTTGCTCTGGCGCGAACGCAGCAGCGAGCGGGTCGACGCCAGCTCCTGCTGCATGCTCAGGTAACGCTCGATCAGCGGCGACAGGTTGCGCAGCTCATCGAACAGCGCAAAGCCGATGGCGCCGATCACCGCGCCGGCGTCGTTGTGGATCGGCAGGCGCATCACCACCAGCGGTCCCTTGGGCGTGTCCTGAATATCCAGCAGGATCGGCAGGTCTGTGCTCACCACCTGGCGTAGCAGGCTGTTGGAGATGACTTTTTCGCAGGGTTGGCCGATGGCTTCGTCGGCGCTTTTAAGGCCGAAGCGCTTAGCGTAGCGCTCGTTCATCCACACGATGTTGGCGTCGCGGTCGACGATCACCGTGCCTTCGCTGGACTGCTCGATGATCTCGAACAGCGACCGAATGGCCAGGCCGCGAACCTGTTGGTAGTCCTTGAGGCTGGTACTCATCTCGACAATCCGAGGGCGGCCGCCAGCAACTCCTGGGTGTAGGGGTGCTGCGGCGATGTGAATACGTCATGGCTGGCGCCACGCTCCACGACCTTGCCGTCTTTGATCACGATCATGTCGTGGGCCATGGCGCGGACCACGGCCAGGTCATGGCTGATAAACAGGTAGGTCAGGCCGTATTTGTCCTGCAGTTCGCGCAGCAACGCCACCACTTGCTTCTGCACCGTGCGGTCGAGGGCTGAGGTGGGCTCGTCGAGCAGCATCAACGCGGGCCTGAGCACCAGGGCGCGGGCGATGGCAATGCGTTGGCGCTGGCCACCGGAAAACTCGTGGGGGTAGCGATGCCGGCTGGCCGGGTCGAGGCCGACGTCCTTGAGCACCTGGATCACCTGCGCGTCACGCTCGGCAAGGCTGCACGGCGCATGCACTTCCAGGCCTTCGCTGATGATCTGCTGCACCGACATGCGCGGGCTGAGGCTGCCGTAAGGGTCCTGAAACACCACCTGCATCTGCTTGCGCCATGGGCGCATCTGCTGGTGATTGAGCGGGTCGAGGGCCACCCCCTGGAAGCGGATGCTGCCGGTGGAGTCCAGCAGGCGCAGGATCGCCTGGCCCAGGGTGGATTTACCCGAGCCCGACTCACCGACGATGCCCAGGGTCTTGCCGCGCTGCACGCTGAGGCTGATGCCGTCCACCGCGCGCAGGTAAGTCTTGCGCTGAAACAGGCCGCCGCCGAGGGGGAATTGCACGCTCAGGTCGTCCACCTGCAACACCGTTTCACGCGCTTCGCTGCACAGCGCCTCGCCCGCCGGTTCAGCATCCAGCAGCAAGCGGCTGTAGGGGTGTTGCGGCGCGGTGAACAAGGTCTCGCAGTCGGCCTGCTCGACGATCTCGCCGGTATGCATCACGCACACCCGCTGCGCCATGCTGCGCACCAGGTTGAGGTCGTGGCTGATCAGCAGCAGCGACATGCCCAAGCGTTGTTGCAAGGACTTGAGCAGCAGCAGGATCTTGCGCTGCACGGTCACGTCTAGCGCGGTGGTGGGCTCGTCGGCGATCAGCAGTTCCGGCTCGCAGGCCAGGGCCATGGCAATCATCACGCGTTGACGTTGGCCGCCGGAGAGTTGGTGCGGATAGGCCTTGAGCCGTTCCTCGGGCTTCTGGATACCGACCAGTTCCAGCAGTTCGAGGATGCGTGCCTGCGCCGCCTTGCCGCCCAGGCCCTTGTGCAACAGCAGGGTTTCGCCGATCTGCTTTTCGATGCTGTGCAGCGGGTTGAGGGAGGTCATCGGCTCCTGGAAGATTATGGCGATGCGGTCGCCGCGCAGCTTTTGCAAGGTGGCGGGCGACGCACCGATCAATTCCTGGCCGCGATAGCGCACGGAGCCGCGGGTTTGCGTGCCGGCTTCGGGCAGCAATTGCAGGATCGAAAGGGCCGTCACCGACTTGCCCGAGCCCGACTCGCCGACCAGCGCCAGGCACTCGCCGGGGCGTACATCCAGGCTCAGGTTGTGCACCACGGTCTGGCCGCTGAAGGCGACGCAGAGGTCGCGGATCTCGATCAGGTTGTCGCTCATACGGACTCACTCATGAACGGGGGTCGAAGGCATCACGCAACGCCTCGCCGATAAATACCAGCAGCGACAGGATCAGCGCCAAGGTGAAAAACGCCGTCAGGCCCAACCATGGCGCTTGCAGGTTCTGCTTGCCCTGGGCGATCAACTCACCCAACGACGCGCTGCCTGCCGGCATGCCGAAGCCGAGGAAATCCAGGGCGCTCAAGGTGGAAATCGCACCAGTCAAAATGAACGGCAGGTAGCTCAGGGTGGCCGTCATGGCATTGGGCAGGATATGCCGGCGAATGATCTTGGCGTCACCCAAACCCAACGCCCGCGCCGCCTTGACGTACTCCAGGTTGCGCCCGCGCAGGAACTCGGCGCGCACCACATCCACCAGGGCCAGCCAGGAGAACAGCGCCATGATCCCCAGCAGCCACCAGAAGTTCGGTTCGACAAAACCGGACAGGATGATCAGCAGGTACAGCACCGGCAACCCGGACCACACTTCCAGGAGGCGTTGGCCGAGCAAGTCGACCCAGCCGCCGTAGTAACCCTGCAACGCGCCGGAGGCGATGCCGATGCTCGCACTGATCACCGTGAGCGCCAGGGCGAACAGGATCGACACCCGCGCGCCGAAGATCACCCGCGCCAGTACGTCGCGCGACTGGTCGTCGGTGCCCAGCCAGTTCACCGCTGAAGGCGGGCTGGGGGCGGGGCGGGTCAGCTCGTAGTTGGGCGTGTCATCGCTGAACGGCACCGGCGGGAACAGCATCCAGCCGCCGTCCTGCTTGATCAGCTTCTGCACGTAGTCGCTGCGATAATCCGCCTGGAATGGCAATTGCCCGCCGAACTGCTGTTCGGTGTAGCGCTTGAACACCGGGAAATACAGCTCGTTCTGGTAGCTGAGCACCAGCGGCTTGTCGTTGGCGATCAACTCGCCGCCCAGGGTCAGGATAAACAGGCCGATAAACAGCCACAGCGACCACCAGCCGCGCCGGTTTTTCTTGAACCGTTCGAAACGCCGGCGGGCCACGGGAGACAGATTGAGCATCAGGCGTTCCTCGCGGCGAAGTCGATACGCGGGTCCACCAGGGTGTAGCAGAGGTCGCCGATCAGTTTTATCAGGAGGCCGAACAGGGTGAAGATAAACAACGAGCCAAACACCACCGGATAGTCGCGGGACACGGCGGCTTCGTAGCTCATGCGCCCGAGGCCATCGAGGGAGAAGATCACTTCGATCAGCAGCGAGCCGGCAAAGAACACGCTGATAAACGCCTGGGGAATCCCCGAAATCACCAGCAGCATCGCATTGCGGAACACATGGCCGTACAGCACGCGGCGTTCGCTCAAGCCTTTGGCGCGGGCGGTGACTACGTACTGGCGCGTGATCTCATTGAGGAACGAGTTTTTCGTCAGGATGGTCAGCGTGGCGAAGCCGCCAATCACCAGCGCCGTGACCGGCAAGACCAGGTGCCAGAAGTAGTCGGCGATCTTGCCCACTGTGCTCAGCTCGTCGAAGTTTTCCGAGACCAGGCCGCGCACCGGGAACCAGTTCAGCGACGTGCCGCCGGCGAACACCACGATCAGGAACATCGCAAACAGGAACGCCGGCATCGCATAGCCGATCACGATCGCGGTGCTGCTCCACACATCGAAGCTGCTGCCATGGCGCACCGCCTTGCGAATCCCCAAAGGGATCGACACCAGGTAGGTGATCAGCGTGGCCCACAGGCCGAGCGAGATGGTGACTGGCATTTTTTCCAGGATCAGGTCGGTGACTGTCGCGCCGCGAAAAAAGCTATTGCCGAAGTCCAGTTGGGCGTAGCTCTTGAGCATCAGCCACAGGCGTTCCGGTGCCGGCTTGTCGAAGCCGTATTGTTTTTCGATGTCCTTGATCAGTTTCGGGTCCAGGCCCCGGCTGGCCCGCGAGCCGCTGCTGAGGCCTTCGCCTGCGGAGCCGCCGATGGCACCGCCGCCGATGCCTTGCAGGTGGGCGATCGCCTGTTCCACCGGCCCGCCGGGCGCGGCCTGTACGATCACGAAGTTGACCAGCAGGATGATCACCAGCGTCGGGATGATCAACAGCAGGCGGCGCACGATATAGGCAAACATCAGTGGGCCCCTCCGCGTTTTTTAAGCTGCGCGTTCATTTGTTCGTTCGTCAGTGGTGTGGGGCTGATTTCCCACCAGGTTTCCAGGGCTTCGTCATTTTTCGCCTCGATGGCTGGGCGCCCGAAGCGGTTCCACCACGCGGCAGAGGTGCCGGGCGGGTAGTAGTTGGGGATCCACAGGTAGTTCCATTGCAGCACGCGGTCCAGGGCATGGGCGTAGGTGAGCATCTGCGCCTGGGTGTTGGCCTTGACCAGGCCTTTGATCAGGCTGTCGATGGCCGGGTCCTTGAGCACCGTGTAGTTGTTGGCGCCCGGGTCGAACGCGGCGGCGGAGCCGAAGTAGTTGTACAGCTCCATCCCCGGCGACATGGTGACCGGGAAACCGGTGACGATCATGTCGTAGTCCCGTGTCATCAGCCGGTTGACGTACTGCGAGGCGTCGATGCGGCGGATGTTCAGGGTGATGCCGATCTGTGCCAGGTTGCGCTTGTACGGCAGCAACAGACGTTCCAGGCCGGCCTGGGCATTGAGGAAGGTGAACGCCAGCGGCTCGCCCTCGGCGTTGACCAGCTTGTCGCCGTCGGGTTTCCAGCCGGCTTCTTCCAGCAGGGCCAGGGCTTGCAGTTGCTTGTCGCGGATCATGCCGCTGCCGTCGGTGACCGGTGCCTTGAAAACCTGGGTGAACACCTCGTCGGGCACCTGGCCGCGCAGGGGTTCGAGGATCGCCAGTTCTTCTGGGGTCGGCAATTGGCTCGCGGCCAACGGGCTATTGGAGAAGTAGCTCTGCTGGCGGATGTACAGGTTGCGCATCATCTGCCGGTTGGCCCATTCGAAATCCCACAGCATCGCCAGGGCCTGGCGCACGCGGCGGTCCTTGAACATCGGGTTCTGCACGTTGAACACGTAGCCCTGGGCCGGTTGCGGCATCTCTTTGGCCAGGTGCGCCCGTTGCAGGCGACCGTCATCCAGCGCCGGGCCGTTGTAGCCGATGGAGTAGCCGGTGGCGGAGAACTCGCGGTTGAAGTCATACGCGCCGCCACGCAGCACCTGGCGCGCCACTTCGGTGTCGCCGAAATATTCCAGGCTCAGGTGATCGAAGTTGTACAGGCCACGGCTGACCGGTAAGTCCTTGCCCCACCAGTCAGGGTTGCGGGTAAAGGTGATGGTGCTGCCCGCGTCGATCTTGCTGACTTTGTACGGGCCGCTGCCCAGCGGCGCTTCGTAGCCGCCGCCGTTGGCAAAGTCGCGGGTTTTCCACCAGTGCTCGGGGAACACCGGCAGGGTGGCGATATCCAGCGGCAGCGTGCGGTTTTCATCGCTGGAAAAATCGAAGCGCACCTGGCGCTCGCCTTCGACTTCGACGTGTTTGACGTCAGCAAACAGCGTGCGAAAGTGCAGGCTGCCCTGGGTCATCAGCAAATCGAAGCTATAGCGCACGTCTTCGGCGGTGATCGGTGTGCCATCGGCGAACCGTGCCTTGGGGTTGAGGTAGAAGCGCAGCGACAGGCCGTCGTCCGCACGCTCCATCTTCTCGGCGACCAGGCCGTAAACGGTGTACGGCTCATCCAGCGAGCGCAGTGCCAGCGGCGAATACACCCAGCCGTCGATCTGGGACACGCCGATGCCTTTGTCGATATACGGCAGCACATGGTCGAAGCGCCCGATCTCGATGGCCGAACGCCGTAGGCTGCCGCCCTTGGGTGCGTTGGGGTTGGCATAGTCGAAATGGGTGAAGTTGGCGGCATATTTGGCCGGTTCGCCATACACCGTCAGGTAGGGTTGCGGGGCTGCGATCACAGCGGTACTGGCCAGCAGCAGGGCCAGGGTGGAGCTAAATAGAGTCGAAAAAACCAGTCGCATTATCAGCCTTGAGCGCCGGGTGAAGAAGAATAGGGATTTGTACGCTAACGGCCTGTGCATCGCCAGTCATCCCATGCACAACGGCCCACCAAAAGGCGGGCCGTTGTTTCAAACATCAGCGCGGACTGAATCAGTCCTGACGGCTGGTGACTTCCAGCAGGTGATAACCGAACTGGGTTTTCACCGGGCCTTGCACCGTGTTGACCGGGGCGCTGAACACCACGGCGTCGAATTCTTTAACCATCTGGCCTGGACCGAACGAACCCAGGTCGCCGCCTTGACGGCTGGATGGGCAGGTGGAATTGGCTTTGGCAACGTCTGCGAAATCGGCGCCGCCTTCGATCTGGGTCTTGAGTTCATTGCACTTGTCTTCGGTGGCAACGAGGATGTGACGGGCGGTGGCTTTGGCCATGGGAATTAACTCCTTGAGTAAAAACGGTGAGCGTACCGGATTCAGGCGGTTATTTCCCGGCAAAGTTCCCCTGTTCGTGGCGGGCGTGCTTGATCTACGACAAGGGCAAAGCGCAGGCGGCGGCGCAAGATTGTCGCATTCATCCGTTCAGGAGCCGTGCTATGCAAGTGCTCGATCGACGCAAGGCCATGGCGATTCCCCCATTGTTTCGCCTGGCGTTCCGCCCGTTTTTCCTTGGCGCCTGCCTGCTGGCGGTGCTGGCAATTCCCCTGTGGCTGTTCGCCCTGAGCGGCGCCACCGGTACTTGGCAACCGGCCGGAGGCTGGTTGGCCTGGCACCGGCATGAGCTGCTGTTCGGCTTTGGCGTGGCGATCATCGCCGGTTTTTTGCTGACGGCGGTGCAAACCTGGACCGGCCGCCCCGGCGTCAGTGGCGCGCCCCTGGCGCTGCTCGCCGGTCTATGGCTGGCGGCGCGCCTGGGTTGGTTGGTTAACCTGCCATGGCCGCTGTTGGCGGTGCTGGAGCTGAGTTTTCCGCTGGCCGTGGCCGGGGTGATGGGCTGGACGCTGTGGACGGTCAGGCAAACCCGCAACTACCCGATTGTACTGGTGCTGGGCCTGCTCGCCGTGGCAGACGCGTTGGCGCTCTATGGGGTGCTGCGCCAAGACGAAGGCACGCAGCGCCAGGCGGTGCTCACCGGTCTGTGGTTGGTGGCGGCGATGATGGGGCTGATCGGCGGCCGGGTGATTCCGTTCTTTACCCAGCGTGGCCTGGGCCGGGTCGATGGGGTCAAGCCGTGGCCGTGGCTGGACCGCGTATTGCTCGGCGGTTCGATTCTGATAGCGTTGCTCTACGCCAGCGGGCTGGCGGTGTTCCCCAGTGGCTGGAGCGGCGCGCTGTTCGCCGTGCTTGGCCTGGGCCACCTGCTGCGCCTGGTGCGCTGGCATGACCGTGGCCTGTGGCGCGTGCCGCTGCTGTGGTCGCTGCACCTGGCATATGCATGGTTGGCTGTGGCCTGCCTGGGTATGGCGCTGTGGCATTTCGGCGCGCCGCTCAACCCGAGCCTGGCCGTGCATGCGCTGACGGTCGGCGCCATGGCCGGGATGATCCTGGCGATGCTGGCGCGGGTCAGCCTGGGCCATACCGGTCGGCCGTTGCAGCCGCCGGGCGGGATGACCCTGGCGTTTGCACTGTTGAACCTGGCCGCAGTCTGCCGGGTGGTGCTGGTGTTAATCTGGCCCGTGGCGGCGTTGTGGCTGGCGGGGATTTGCTGGACGGTCGGCCTGGGCCTGTACCTATGGCGTTATGCGCCGATGCTGTGGCACGCGCGGGTCGACGGGCATCCCGGTTAGGAGCATTGCATGCTGTATTCGTGGTTGTTGATCGTGCATCTGCTGGCGGCGATTGCTTTTATTGGCACGCTGTTTTTTGAAGTAATGATCTGGCACAGCGCCCGCGAGGAGTTGGCCTGGTCGGCGCGCTTCACTGCCGAACACGCCATCGCCCGGCGTTCGCGGCGGGTGCTGCATGGCGTGGTAGTGCTGCTGTATGGGGCGGGCATCGGCCTGGCCTGGCATTACCGGGGCATGCCCTGGAACAGTCATTTCGGACTGTTCCTGAGCCTGAAAATCCTGCTGGCCCTGAGCATCATCGGGCACTACCTGCTGCTGGCCTACTGGCTGACCCGCGAGCGCCTGAGCCCCAAGCGTGCGCTGTGGATACGGCGCAGCATTCTCGCGCACATGGTGGTGATCGTGGTCCTGGCGAAGTCACTGTGGTGAGCGGCCTGCGGCGCCATGCCGCGGCGGATTGTTGATCGTGATCAAGGGATAGAACCTGCGCAGTTCCCACACTGTGGCGAATTCTCTGGAGGTCCGTCCCATGCCCCTGTCCCTCGCGCAACTGCGCCGCAACTACACCCTCTACGGCCTGCGGGACGACGGTGAGCAGGACAATCCGCTGGTGTTGTTCGGTCAGTGGCTGAGCCAGGCACGCAAAACCGAAGTGCCTCCCGCCGAGGCCAACAGCATGGCCCTGGCCACGGTCGATAGCGAAGGGTGCGCCCATTGCCGCATCCTGCTGCTCAAGGGTTTCAGCGCCGAGGGCTTTGTGTTTTTTGGCAATTACCAGAGCGCCAAGGGCGATGAACTGGCGAGCAACCCCCAAGCGGCGATGACGTTTTTCTGGCCGGGCCTGGAGCGCCAGGTGCGCATTGAAGGCGCGGTCGAGCGCCTCGATCCGGCGCTGTCGGACGCCTATTTCGTCGCCCGTCCGGCCGCCAGCCAACTGGGCGCCTGGGCCTCGCCGCAGAGTCAGCCCCTGGCCCACCGCAGCGAGCTGGAAGGCTTGCTGCGTGAGGTCACCGAGCGTTTCGCCGGCCAGCAACCGCCACGGCCCGAGCATTGGGGCGGGTACTGCCTGAAGCCGCGCCGCATCGAGTTCTGGCAAGGCCGCCCTGACCGCCTGCATGACCGCCTCGACTACCGCCTGCGAGACGGCGCCTGGCAGCGCACACGGTTGGCGCCCTGACGAGGTACCTCCTTGGAGGAATAGGCCCTGCGCCCGTTGCGGCGCAGGCTGAGCGCATCTTTTTATATGGCTGGAGCCTTGATCATGGCCCATTTGACCCAACGCAGTTTTGTCTCCCTGAACATCGCCGTGCTGACCATCAGCGACACCCGCACCTTTGACACCGATACCTCCGGGCAGACCCTGGTGGACCGCCTGGAACGCGCCGGCCATGTGCTGATCGACCGTGGCCTGGTGATGGACGATATCTACCAGATCCGCGCCCGTGTCTCGCAGTGGATCGCCGACCCGCAGGTGCAAGTGGTGCTGATGACCGGCGGCACCGGCTTCACCGCCCGCGACAACACGCCACAAGCGGTGTTGCCGCTGCTGGATAAACAGGTGGACGGTTTTGGCGAGCTGTTCCGCCAGGTGTCCCTGGCGGAAATCGGCATGTCCAGCTTGCAGTCCCGTGCGCTGGCGGGCATGAGCAACGGCGTGCTGGTGTGCTGTGTGCCCGGTTCGCCCGGCGCGTGCCGTACCGCCTGGGATCAGATTCTGGTCGGTCAATTGGACAGCCGCACCGGCCCGTGCAACTTCGTTGCGCACCTCAAGCCCCAGTTCGAACAGACGCTTGGCGCCTGTGAGGCGCGGTCATGAACACCCGCGTGTGTGACAGCGGGTCGTTGATGCCGGTGGACGAGGCGATCGCGCAACTGCTGGCCCAGGCACCGCACGCGCCGTCCACCGAAGTGATCCCCCTCGGCCAGGCCGCCGGCCGCGTGATCGCCGAAGAACTGTTTTCCCCCCTCGACTTGCCGGGCTGGGACAACAGCGCCATGGACGGCTACGCCCTGCGCGCCGCCGATGTGCCGGATCAGGGCGGCTACCTGGTGTTGGCCGGGCGGATTGCCGCCGGGCACAGCAGCGACGTGCCGTTGCAGGCCGGGCAAACGGTGCGGATTTTCACCGGCGCGCCGTTGCCGCCCGGCGCCGACAGCGTGGTGCCCCAGGAGCGTTGCCGCGTTTACGGCCAGCGCATCTGGTGCCCGCCGCTGCGCCTGGGCGAACACGTGCGCAAGCGCGGTGAAGAACTGCAACGCGGGCAACGCCTGTTGCGTGTCGGCCAGCGCCTGCGCGCCCAGGAAGTCGGCCTGCTGGCGTCGGCCGGCATCCCGTGGGTCAAGGTCTATCGCCCCTTGCGCGTGTGCCTGCTGAGCAGCGGCGATGAACTGCGCGAGCCGGGCGAGTCATTGGCGCCGGGACAGATCTACAACAGCAACCGCCACCTGGTGACCGCGTTATTGCGCGGCTGGGGTGTGGAGGTGCTCGACTACGGGGTGATGGCCGACGCGCTGGCCGCCAGCCGCGACGCGTTGATCCTGGCGTCCTCCGAATGCGACCTGCTGCTGACCACCGGCGGCGTGTCGGTCGGCGAGGAGGACCATCTCAAGCAAGCCATCCAGGAGCTCGGTCGCGTGGACTTCTGGCGCCTGGCGATCCAGCCCGGCAAGCCCCTGGCGTTTGGCGAAGTCGCGGGCAAACCGTGGATCGGCCTGCCCGGCAACCCGTCCGCCGCGCTGATTACCACGTTGGTGGTGGTGCGTCCGTTCCTGTTGCGCGCCCAGGGTGTCGAGCGCGTATTACCGGTGCCGATCCAGGTGCCGGCCGGGTTTGAATGGCCCACCCCCAACAAGCGTCGCCAGTACCTGCGCGCGCGCTTGAGCCCGGGCGAGGATGGGCAATTGCGCGCCGTCCTGCACCCCCAGCAAAGCTCGGCAATGCTCACCGCCGCCTGCTGGGCCGATGGCCTGGTGATCGTCGAGCCCGAGCAAGTGCTGCTCAAGGACGCACCGGTGCCTTTCCTGTCTTTCGCCGAGTTTCAATGAGGAGTCTCCATGCAACTGGTCTGCCCGGCAGGCAACCTGCCTGCGCTCAAAGCCGCGGTGCGCCAAGGCGCCGATGCGGTGTATGTCGGTTTTCGCGATGACACCAATGCCCGGCATTTCGCCGGGCTGAACATGGACGACAAACAGTTCGACGCCGCCGTCGCCCATATCCGCCAGCACCAGCGCAAGCTGTATGTGGCGGTCAACACCTACCCGCAACCGAAGATCTGGTCACGCTGGCAGCGCGCCGTCGACCGCGCGGCCGATCATGGCGTGGATGCGCTGATCGCCGGCGACCCCGGTGTGCTCGGTTACGCCGCTGCGCGCCATCCGCAAATGGCGTTGCACTTGTCGGTGCAGGGCTCGGCCACCCATGCGGCGGCGTTGAAGTTCTACGTCGAACGTTATGGCATTCGTCGCGCGGTGCTGCCTCGGGTGCTGTCCCTGGCCCAGGTGCGGCAGGTGGCGGCGAGCAATGTGGTGCCGATCGAAGTGTTCGGCTTCGGCAGCCTGTGCATCATGGCCGAAGGGCGTTGCAACTTGTCGTCGTATATCACCGGCGAGTCGCCCAACCTGTGCGGAGTGTGTTCGCCGGCCAAGGCGGTGCGCTGGAGCGACGACGCCGATGGTCTCAGCGCACGCCTCAGTGAAGTGCTGATCGACCGCTACACCCCGGAGGAACCGGCCGGCTACCCGACCTTGTGCAAAGGCCGTTTCCTGGTCGGCGGCAAGCGCTTCCACGCCCTGGAAGAACCGACCAGCCTCGACACCCTGGACCTGTTGCCCGAACTCAGCGCCATTGGCGTGGCAGCGGTGAAGATCGAAGGCCGGCAACGCAGTCCGGCCTATGTGGAACAAGTCACCCGAGTCTGGCGTGCCGCCCTCGACGCCCACCGCAGCGCCCCGGCCAATTTTGTGGTCAGGGACCAGTGGCGCCAGGTGCTGGCCGGACTTTCCGAAGGCAGCCAGACCACCCTGGGTGCTTACCATCGCGCATGGCAGTGAGGAATTACAGATGAAACTCAGCCTGGGACCGGTGCTGTTTTATTGGGATAAGGAACACCTGGGGCGCTTCTATTCAGACATGGCCGGCTTGCCCCTGGACGTGATTTACCTGGGGGAAACCGTGTGCTCGAAACGCCGCGCGTTTTCGCTGGATCAATGGTTGGGCCTGGGCCGCGAGTTGCAGTCGTGCAGCCCGGCGCAGATCGTGCTGTCGAGCCTGACCTTGATCGAAGCCGCCTCCGAGCTGTCGAGCCTGCGCCGCCTGTGCGACAACGGCGAGGTGCTGGTTGAAGCCAACGACATGGGCGCGGTGCAGCTGCTGATCGAGCGCAAGCTGCCCTTTGTCGGCGGCCCGGCGCTCAACCTGTACAACGGCCACGCGCTGGTGCAATTGCTCGATGCGGGCATGCAGCGCTGGGTGCCGCCGGTGGAGTGCTCGCAAAGCCTGATCGCCGATGTGCTGGAGCAGGTGCGCGAACTCGGCCGACCGCTGCCCGAAGTGGAGATCTTCGCCTACGGGCATTTGCCGCTGGCGTATTCGGCCCGTTGCTTCACCGCCCGTGCGGAAAACCGGCCCAAGGACGATTGCCAGTTCTGTTGCATCAACTACCCCGATGGCATGGCCCTGACCAGTCAGGAAGGGCAACCGCTGTTCACCTTGAACGGGATTCAGACGATGTCGGCCGATGTCACCAACTTGCTCGCCGATTACCCTGGCTTGGTCGCGTGTGGCGCTGGCCTGTTGCGCCTGAGCCCACGGGCTGAGGGCATGGTCGGCGTGGTCCAGGCTTTCGATCAGGTGCGCCAGGGCGCGATGCCGCCGTTGTGCGTCGACGGCTGCAACGGCTACTGGCACGGCCAGGCCGGCATGCTGCGGGTCGAGGAGGTGGGCCTGTGTTGAGTCGCAAACAATGGCTGCTCAAGGGCGCCGATCGTTTGCTGCCGCTGGTGCGCCACGTGCCGTTCCGGGTGCAGCGCCTGGCCTTGCAGCAAGGCCTCAACCGCTGCCTGGCCGAGCCGTTGCGCGACGGCGGCTTCGACCTGCTGCGCGGGCGCTGGATGTGCCTGCGCATCCCCGACCTCGGGCTGTGCTGGTACCTGACCCTGGCGCGGGACGGTTTGCGCCTCGCCGAAAAAGCCGAGGCCCAGGTGACGATCAGTGGTAACTGGCGCGAGTTCTTGTTGCTGGCCAGTCGGCAGGAAGACCCGGACACCTTGTTCTTCCGGCGCCGCTTGGTGATTGAAGGCGATACGGAGTTGGGGCTGGGCTTGAAGAACCTGATCGACAGCCTGGACTCCGATGTGCTGCCGCCCTGGTTGTGGCGCAACCTGGAGCGGGCAGGGCGCGGGCTGGCGACCTGACGCGAGCGACCTATCCCTACGGATAGGTCACTGCCACGCGCTAAGGCGTCGGCACCAAAAACGCCGCCTCCAGCAATTGCCGGGTATAAGCATGCTGCGGGTTGGCGAAAATCGCCGGCGCATCGCCTTGTTCCACCACCTGCCCGTGCTTGACCACCATCAACTGGTGACTCAGCGCTTTCACCACGGCCAGGTCATGGCTGATGAACAGATAGGTCAGGTTGTACTTGGCCTGCAAACCGCGCAGCAGTTCCACCACTTGGCGCTGTACCGTGCGGTCGAGCGCCGAGGTCGGTTCGTCGAGCAGAATCAGGCGCGGCTTGAGTACCAGGGCGCGGGCAATGGCGATGCGTTGGCGCTGGCCGCCGGAGAACTCGTGGGGGTAGCGATGCCGCGATTGCGGGTCGAGGCCGACTTCCTTGAGCGCCGCGATAATCGCCGCTTCCTGCTCCGCCGGGCTGCCCATCTTATGGATACGCAGGCCTTCGCCGACGATCTCACTGACGCTCATGCGTGGGCTGAGGCTGCCAAACGGGTCCTGGAACACCACCTGCATTTCCCGGCGCAACGGGCGCACCTGTTGCTGGGTCAGGCGGTCGAGTTGCTGGCCTTCGAAGCGAATCCCGCCTTTGCTGGCGATCAGACGCAGGATCGCCAGGCCGAGGGTGGACTTGCCGGAGCCGCTTTCGCCGACGATGCCCAGGGTTTGCCCTTGGGGCAGGCTGAAATTGATGCCGTCCACCGCCTTGACGTAGTCGACGGTGTTGCGCAGAAAGCCTTTCTTGATCGGAAACCAGACTTTCAAATCATCGACTTCCAGCAACGGCGGCCCGGCTGCCGTGTCGGCCGGCCCACCGCTGGGTTCGGCGGCGAGCAGTTCCTGGGTGTAAGGGTGCTGCGGCGACTGGAACAAGGTTTCGCAATCGGCTTGTTCGACGATGCAACCCTGCTGCATCACGCACACCCGGTGGGCAATACGCCGCACCAGGTTCAAGTCGTGGCTGATCAACAGCAACGCCATGCCCAGGCGCGCCTGCAGTTCCTTGAGCAGTTCGAGGATCTTCAGCTGCACCGTTACGTCGAGGGCGGTGGTCGGTTCATCGGCGATCAACAGCTCCGGCTCGTTGGCCAAGGCCATGGCGATCATCACCCGTTGGCGCTGGCCGCCGGACAGTTCGTGGGGCAGGGCCTTGAGGCGTTTATGCGGCTCGGGAATGCCCACCAGTTCGAGCAACTCCAGGGTGCGTCGGGTGGCGACTTTGCCGGTCAGCCCCTTGTGCAGGCCGAGCACTTCGTTGATCTGCTTCTCGATGCAGTGCAGCGGGTTCAACGAGGTCATCGGCTCCTGGAAGATCATCGCAATGCGGTTGCCGCGAATATGCCGGATGGTTTTTTCTTTGAGGGTCAGCAGGTCCTGGCCGGCGTACTCGATGGTGCCGGCGGGGTGCCGCGCCAAGGGGTAGGGCAGCAGGCGCAGGATCGAGTGGGCGGTCACCGATTTGCCGGAGCCGCTTTCGCCGACCAGCGCCAGGGTTTCGCCGCGCTTGATGTCGAAGCTGACGTGGTTCACCACGCGCTGGTGATGCTCGCCGGTGACGAACTCGACGCAGAGGTCGCGGACTTCGATCAGATTGTCCTGATTCATCTCATTTCCTCGGGTCGAAGGCATCGCGAGCGGACTCGCCGATAAACACCAGCAAGCTCAACATGATCGCCAGCACGGCGAAGGCACTCATGCCCAGCCACGGCGCTTGCAGGTTGGATTTACCCTGGGCCACCAGCTCTCCCAGCGACGGCGAACCCGCCGGCAGGCCGAAGCCGAGGAAGTCCAGGGCGGTCAAGGTGCCGATGGCGCCGGTGAGGATGAACGGCATGAAGGTCATGGTCGAGACCATGGCATTGGGCAGGATATGCCGGAACATGATCGCGACGTTCTGCATGCCCAGTGCCCTGGCCGCACGCACATATTCCAGGTTACGCCCGCGCAGGAACTCGGCGCGGACCACGTCCACCAGGCTCATCCACGAGAACAGCAGCATGATCCCCAGCAGCCACCAGAAGTTGGGCTGTACGAAACTGGCGAGGATGATCAGCAGGTACAGCACCGGCAAGCCCGACCAGATCTCCAGGAAGCGTTGCCCGGCCAGGTCGACCCAGCCGCCATAGAAACCCTGCAGGGCACCGGCGATCACGCCGATGATCGAACTGAGCACGGTCAGGGTCAGGGCAAACAGCACCGACACACGGAAGCCGTAGATCACCCGTGCCAAGACGTCGCGGCCCTGGTCATCGGTGCCCAGCAGGTTGACCGAAGACGGCGGCGCAGGGGCCGGCACCCTCAGGTCGTAGTTGATGCTCTGGTAGCTGAACGGGATCGGCGCCCACAGCGTCCAGGCGTCCTTGGCCTTGAGCAGTTCCTGGATATACGGGCTCTTGTAGTTGGCCTCCAGGGGGAATTCGCCGCCGAAGGTGGTTTCCGGGTAGCGCTTGAGCGCCGGGAAATACCAGTCGCCGTCAAAATGCACCGCCAGCGGTTTGTCGTTGGCGATCAGCTCGGCGCCCAGGCTCAGGCCGAACAGAATCAGGAACAGCCACAGCGACCACCAGCCACGCTTGTTCGCCTTGAACCGCTCGAATCGGCGGCGATTGAGGGGGGACAGATTCATCTCAATGCTCCCGGCTGGCGAAGTCGATACGCGGATCGACCAGGGTGTAGGTGAGGTCACCGATCAGCTTCACCACCAAGCCGAGCAGGGTGAAGATAAACAGCGTGCCGAACACCACCGGGTAATCGCGGTTGATCGCCGCTTCAAAGCTCATCAGGCCGAGGCCGTCGAGGGAGAAGATCACTTCCACCAGCAAGGACCCGGTGAAGAAAATCCCGATGAACGCCGAGGGGAAACCGGCGATCACCAGCAGCATGGCGTTGCGGAACACGTGGCCGTAGAGCACGCGGTGGTTGGTCAGGCCCTTGGCCTTGGCGGTGACCACGTACTGCTTGTTGATCTCGTCGAGAAAGCTGTTTTTGGTCAGCAGCGTCATGGTCGCGAAGTTGCCGATCACCAGCGCGGTGATGGGCAAGGCCAGGTGCCAGAAGTAGTCGAGGATCTTGCCGCCCCAGCTCAATTCATCGAAATTGTTGGAGGTCAGCCCGCGCAAGGGGAACCAGTCGAAATAACTGCCACCGGCAAACACCACGATCAGCAGGATCGCGAACAGGAACGCCGGGATCGCGTAGCCGACGATGATCGCCGAGCTGGTCCATACGTCGAAGTGGCTGCCGTGTCGCGTGGCCTTGGCGATCCCCAGCGGGATCGAGATCAGGTACATGATCAGCGTGCTCCACAACCCGAGGGAGATTGACACCGGCATCTTTTCCTTGATCAGGTCGATGACCTTGGCGTCACGAAAGAAGCTGTTGCCAAAATCCAGGCGGGCGTAGTTCTTGACCATGATCCACAAGCGTTCCGGTGCCGACTTGTCGAAACCGTACATGGTTTCGATTTCCTTGATCAGCGCCGGGTCCAGGCCTTGGGCGCCACGGTAGCTGGAACCCGCCACCGCGACTTCGGCACCGCCGCCGGCAATGCGGCTGGTGGCGCCTTCGAAGCCTTCGAGTTTGGCGATCATCTGCTCCACCGGGCCGCCCGGGGCGGCCTGGATGATGATGAAGTTGATCAGCAGAATCCCGAACAGCGTGGGGATGATCAGCAATAGGCGGCGAACAATATAGGCCAGCATTTAATCGCCTCCGCTCGCCGGGTCGGCGCTCGTGTCTAGGGTGATGGCAGGTTTCACGTCGGGTTTCGCCCACCAAGTGGCGGTGCCGACGTCATAGCGCGGTGGCACCTTCGGATGGCCGAGGTGGTCCCAGTACGCCACGCGGAAGGTCTTGATGTGCCAGTTGGGGATCACGTAGTAGCCAAATTGCAGCACGCGATCCAGGGCCTTGGCATGGGCGACCAGGCTTTGGCGTGAGTCGGCGTCGATCAGTTCCTCTACCAGTTGGTCGACGGCCGGGTCCTTGAGGCCCATGTAGTTGCGGCTGCCGGGTTTATCGGCGCTGGAGGATTTCCAGAATTCGCGTTGTTCGTTACCCGGCGAGGTGGACTGCGGGAAGCTGCCCACCAGCATGTCGAAATCCCGCGAGCGCAGGCGGTTGACGAATTGTGAGACGTCGACCCGGCGGATCACCAGGTCGATACCCAGGTCCGCCAGGTTGCGTTTGAAGGGCAGCAGGATGCGTTCGAACTCGGTCTGCGCCAGCAGGAATTCGATGGTCACCGGTTTGCCGGTGGCGTCGACCATCTTGTCGTCGACGATGCGCCAGCCGGCTTCCTGCAACAGTTGGTAGGCCTCGCGCTGCTGGGTGCGGATCATGCCGCTGCCGTCGGTTCTGGACGGCGCAAAGGCCTGGGTAAAGACTTCGGCGGGGATCTTGTCGCGCAGCGGTTCGAGGATGGCCAACTCGTCCGGGCCGGGCAGGCCGGTGGCGGCCATCTCCGAGTTCTCGAAGTAGCTGCGGGTGCGGGTGTAGGCGCCGTTGAACAACTGCTTGTTGCTCCACTCGAAGTCCAGCAACAGGCTGATGGCCTTGCGCACGCGCACGTCCTGGAACATCGGCTTGCGCGTGTTGAACACGAAACCCTGCATGCCGGTGGGGTTGCCGTTGGGGAGCTCTTCCTTGACCAGGCGCCCTTCGGCCACCGCCGGAATGTTATAGGCGTTGGCCCAGTTCTTCGCGCTGAATTCCAGCCAGTAGTCGAACTGCCCCGCCTTCAACGCTTCCAGGGATACAGTGCTGTCACGGTAATAGTCGGTGATGCGCTGATCGAAGTTGTAGAAGCCTTGGGTGATCGGCAGGTCCTTGGCCCAGTAATCCTTGACCCGCTCGTAGCGAATC
Source organism: Pseudomonas sp. D3 (assembly GCF_029320995.1). NCBI lineage: Bacteria > Pseudomonadati > Pseudomonadota > Gammaproteobacteria > Pseudomonadales > Pseudomonadaceae > Pseudomonas > Pseudomonas sp. D3. Next base: position 3,885,962 of record NZ_CP119772.1, on the reverse strand, counting down.
ATGCGCCCGGCCTTGACCTCGGCCACCTTGTACGGCCCGCTGCCCAGCGGTATTTCCAGGTTGCCCTTGGTAAAGTCGCGAGTGGCCCACCAATGCTTGGGTAATACCGGCAGTTGCCCAAGGATCAGCGGCAATTCGCGGTTGTTGGTGCGCTTGAACTTGAACAGCACTCGCTGCGGGTCTTCGGCCACCACTTCGTCAACGTCGGCGTAGTAGGTGCGGTAGAGCGGCGAACCTTCCTTCATCAGCGTCTGGAAGGTAAACACCACGTCTTCGGCCTGGATCGGCTGGCCATCGTGGAAGCGTGCTTCGGGGCGCAGGTAGAAGCGTACCCAACTGTTGTCCGGGGCTTTTTCGATTTTGCCGGCCACCAGGCCGTATTCGGTGATGGGTTCGTCCAGGCTCTGCATGGCCAGGGTGTCGTAGATCAGGCTGATATTGTCCGCCGGCACGCCCTTGCTGATGTAGGGATTGAGACTGTCGAAACCGCCCATGCTCGACTCGCGAAAGGTGCCGCCCTTGGGGGCGTTGGGGTTGACGTAGTCGAAGTGCTTGAAATTGGCGGGGTACTTGGGCGGCTCGTTGTAGAGGGTCAGCGCATGTTGCGGGGCGGCGTGGGCCGCCGTGCATAGCAACAGACTGCCGAGCAGTGCAGTACGCAAAGACATCATTGGGCTTTCTCCGAAGCTTTCAGCCACCATGCGCTCAGGCCCAGGCTGTAGGGCGGCGTGGTGACAAAGGCGAACCGGTTGCGGTACGCCAAGCGATGATAGTTGAGGTACCAGTTGGGAATGCTGTAATGCTGCCACAGCAGGACCCGGTCCAGGGCCCGGCCGGCCGCCAGTTGTTCGTCGCGGGTCTGTGCCGACAGCAGTTGTTCGAGCAGGCGGTCGACCACCGGATTGGCGATGCCTGCGTAGTTCTTGCTGCCCTTGATCGCCGCCTGGCTGGAGTGGAAGTACTGCCACTGCTCAAGGCCGGGGCTGAGGGTTTGGTTGAGGGTCATCAGGATCATGTCGAAGTCGAACTGATCGAGGCGCTGTTTGTATTGCGCCCGGTCGACTGTGCGCAGGTGCGCGTCGATGCCGATACTGTTCAGGTTTTCCACATAGGGCTGCAGGATGCGCTCCAGGTTCGGGTTGACCAGCAGGATTTCGAAGCGCAGCGGTTGCCCGTCCTTGTTGAGCAGGCGTTGCCCGGACAGCTTCCAGCCACCTTCGCCGAGCAGGGCCAGGGCGCGGCGCAGGGTCTCGCGGGGTATGCCGTGCCCGTCGGTCTGGGGCAGGCTGAACGGTTGGGTGTAGAGATTGGCCGGCAGTTGGTCGCGGTAGGGCGAGAGCATCAACCATTCATGGCCGACCGGGACGCCGGTCGCCGAAAATTCGCTGTTGGGGTAATAGCTCAAGGTGCGTTTATAGGCGCCGCTGAACAGGGTGCGGTTGGTCCATTCAAAGTCGAACATCAGCCCCAGGGCTTCGCGCACCTTGGCTTGGCTGAAGGTCGGGCGCCGGGTGTTCATGAACAGGCCCTGGCTTTGGGTCGGGATCTGGTGGGCGATCTGCGCCTTGATCACATCGCCGCGGTTGATCGCCGGGAAGTTGTAGCCATTCGCCCAATTTTTGGCCTGGTGCTCGATATAGATATCGAACTCGCCGGCCTTGAAGGCTTCGAAGGCGACGTCGCTGTCGCGGTAGAACTCCACTTCGACCTTGTCGTAATTATAGAAACCCTGGTTGACCGGCAGATTCTTGCCCCAATAGTCCTTGACCCGCTCGAACACCAATTGTCTGCCCGGCGTCACTTTGCTGAGGCGATAGGGCCCGCTGCCCAGCGGTGGTTCGAAGGTGGTGGCCTTGAAATCGCGGTTTTTCCAGTAGTGCTGGGGCAGCACCGGCAGTTCGCCCAGGCGCAGGATCAGCAACGGGTTGCCGGCGCGCTTGAATACAAAACGGATACGGTGGCGGTTGAGGATGTCGACCCGCGCCACTTCCTGCAGGTTGGTGCGGTATTGCGGATGACCTTCGGTCAGCAGGGTGCGATAGGAAAACGCCACGTCATAGGCAGTGATCGGCTTGCCATCGTGAAAGCGGGCTTCCGGGCGCAGGTTGAACACCACCCAACTGCGGTCCTCGCTGTACTCCACCGACTGGGCAATCAGCCCGTAGCTGGAGGTCGGCTCATCGCCGGACGGCGCGTACTGGCCGGTGCCGACCATCAAAGGTTCGTTCAGCTCATTGACGCCGTATTGCAGGAAGTTCGGCGTGGAAACCGGGCTTGAGCCCTTGAAGGTATAGGGGTTGAGGGTGTCGAACGTGCCAAACGCCATGACCCGCAACGTCCCGCCTTTCGGCGCTGCAGGGTTTACCCAATCGAAGTGGGTGAATTTGGCCGGGTACTTGAGGGTGCCGAACTGCGCATAACCGTGGCTCTCGGTAATCGTCGCGTTCGCAGCAAAGCTCAAGGCCAGACTTATTAGTAGAAGGAGGGGACGCGTCAAGTCAGAGATCCGATCCAGGCAGCTTGGGCTTTATGATCGGTACAGTAACAGCTTGTTCCGGTTGGAAAAAGCCAGTTGGAATGATGGCGATCCTATGTGGGAGGGGGCTTGCTCCCGATGGCGGTGCGTCAGTCAGCTTATGTACCGACTGATGCTCCGCCATCGGGAGCAAGCCCCCTCCCACAATTGGCGCTCCAGTGTTCTTGCGGTGTCAGCGTGGCCCGGAAACCACGAGCATCTGCCCCGGCTTGAGCGCCATGCCAGTGCGTGGGTTCCAGCGCTTGAGATGTTGCATCTCAACGTTGAAACGCTTGGCGACGATATACAGCGAGTCGCCTTTCTTGACCTTGTACTGCACCGGTTTCTTGCTGTCGGCCTTGGCCACCAGCTTGCGCGTGTCCTGCATCACCAGGGTCTGGCCGACCTTGAGCGCCTGGCCGTTGAGCTTGTTCCAGCGCTGCAGGTCATGCACGTCGACCTTGTTGGCCTTGGCGATCAGCGTCAGGTTGTCGCCGTTGCGCACCTTGTAGTTGCGGGTACGGCCAGCCACGGACTGGGTCTCGACTTCGTCGAATACCGGCTTTTTCGGGCGCATTGCCAGCAATTCTTCAGGCTTCATCGCCGAAAGGCTGCTGGTCAACAGTTGTGCTTTGGAGCTGGGCACGAGCAAATGCTGGGGACCGTCCAGGGTGGTACGTTGTTTCAGCGCCGGATTGAGCTGGAACAGTTCGTCTTCGTCGATCTCGGCCAGTGCGGCGACCCGTGACAGGTCCATGCTTTGCTTGACTTCAACCACTTCGAAGTACGGCGTGTTGGCAATCGGGTTCAGGTTGACGCCGTAGGCCTCGGGGGCGAGCACCACCTGGGACAGCGCCAGGAACTTGGGCACGTAGTCCTTGGTTTCCTGGGGCAGGGGCAGGTTCCAGTAGTCGGTCGGCAGACCGAGCTTCTCGTTGCGCTCGATCGCCCGGCTTACCGTGCCTTCGCCGGCGTTATACGCGGCCAGGGCCAGCAGCCAGTCGCCGTTGAACATGTCATGCAGACGTGTCAGATAGTCCAGCGCGGCGGTGGTGGAAGCGGTGATATCGCGACGACCGTCGTAGGCGCGGGTCTGGCGCAGGTTGAAGTAGCGCCCGGTGGAGGGAATGAACTGCCACAAGCCGACCGCATCGCTGCGCGAATAGGCCATTGGGTTGTAGGCACTTTCAATCACTGGCAACAGCGCCAGTTCCAGGGGCATGTTGCGTTCTTCAAGGCGTTCGACGATGTAATGAATGTAGAGGCTGCCACGTTCGCCGGCGTTCTCCAGGAAGGACGGGTTGCTGGCGAACCACAGGCGCTGTTGCTCGATACGCGGGTTGACGCCGAGGCCGTCCTGCAATTGAAAGCCCCGACGCATGCGTTCCCAGACATCCTGGGGGGCTTCGGGGCTGGGCTTCTCTGAGAGCCAAATAGGTTTTTGCTTGATCTTGGCAGCAAGATTCGGTTTGGGTTGCACGGTGGATTGTGCAGCGAAATTTGTCGATTGGCAGCCCGCCAGAGTTGCGGAGACAGCCACCGCCACGGCTTGAGCCAGGCGGGTCAATGCGTCTGAATGATTGGATTTACGAGTAGATGACGACATTGGCTGGAAGTAAGTTCCGGGCAAAAATGTCGGGCGATTCTAGAAAGCGCTTTGGTTCCGGTCAACCATTCAGAAATTTCGTATCAGACGTGCGTCACGTTAGAACTTATCTTTCCAAGCCCTCAAGCTAGCAAATACCTCGGCTCCAGAGCGGTTGTCACGGCCATTCCGTTCGTCAGCTTTTTGTTTAACGGATGTTTCAGCGGTACGCAGGAACGGATTGGTGCGCTTTTCCAGGGCCAGGTTGGAAGGCAGCGTGATCTCGCCACGGGCGCGCAGTTGGTTGACGTTTTCCACCCGTTCGGCGATATCGGCGTTGTCTGGTTCCACCGCCTGGGCAAACCTGAGATTGCTCTGTGTGTATTCATGGGTGCAGTACACCAGGGTGTCGGCCGGCAGGGCGGCCAGGCGTTGCAGCGAGGTGTACATTTGCGCTGGCGTGCCTTCGAACAGGCGGCCGCAACCGGCGGCGAAGAGGGTGTCGCCGCAGAACAGCGCGCCCTGGTGATAGAAGGCAACATGGCCGAGGGTATGGCCGGGGACGGCGTACACGGCGAAGTCCCAGCCCAGCACCGTGATGCGGTCGTTGTCCTGCAGCGCGATGTCCCGTGCCGGGATCGTTTCGCTGGCCGGGCCGTAGACCTTGGCACCGGTCACACGTTTCAGTGCTTCGACGCCACCTACATGATCATGGTGATGGTGGGTGATGAGGATGTCGCTGAGCGTCCACTCCGGGTTCTGCTCGAGCCAGGCCAGCACGGGGGTGGCATCGCCGGGGTCGACCACGGCGCAGCGGCGGGTCTGGGGTTCCTGTAACAACCAGATGTAGTTATCGGTGAAGGCGGGCAGGGCACTGATCTGTATCATTCTTCGATTCGCCAAGCTGAACACATTGGTGCATCTTAGAACGTCTAGGCGAGTTGGAGAATGCAATGACTGATAAAGCGTTCGCCCAGGCCGATCCTGAATGGCTGGCCCTGATCAGCGCTGCCCGTGACTGGCTGTCCGGGCCGATCGGGCAATTTTTGCTGGATGAAGAACGGAGCATGCTCGAAGACGAGCTGGGCCGGTTCTTTGGCGGTTACCTGGTGCATTACGGTCCGTCGGCCCAGACGCCGCCGTCCGCGCCGCAGGTGCAGCGCAATGTGCGCCTGGGCGCGCCGTTGCCGGGGGTGGAGATCGTCTGCGAAGAGCAGGCCTGGCCGTTGAGCGAGCACGCTGCCGATGTGGTGGTGCTGCAGCATGGCCTGGATTTCTGCCTGTCACCCCACGGTTTGTTGCGCGAAGCTGCCAGCAGCGTGCGCCCAGGTGGCCATTTGCTGATTGTCGGCATCAACCCCTGGAGCAGTTGGGGCCTGCGCCATGTGTTCGCCCATGACGGCCTGCGCCAGGCCCGTTGCATCTCGCCTTCGCGGGTGGGGGACTGGCTGAACCTGCTGGGCTTCGCACTGGAGAAACGCCGCTTCGGATGCTATCGTCCGCCGCTGGCGTCGACCAAGTGGCAGGGCCGTCTGGCTGGCTGGGAGCGTCGGGCGGGGGCCTGGCAACTGTCGGGTGGCGGCTTCTATTTACTGGTTGCACGCAAGATCGTGGTCGGGCTGCGGCCGGTGCGTCAGGTGCTACGCCAGCCCATGGGCAAGCTGGTGCCGATGCCGATGGCCAAGGTCAACCGCAAGCAAAGCGAACCGTAAAACCCTCTTTTTGATTTCAGGCCGAATCATTCGGCCTCGGGATGCTGTCGGCCTATGCCCGGCGACCCGTTTTGATGGATGCAACCGATGACCGATAGCGTTGAACTCTTCACCGATGGCGCCTGCAAAGGCAACCCTGGCCCAGGCGGCTGGGGCGCCTTGCTGGTGTGCAAGGGCGTGGAGAAGGAACTATGGGGCGGCGAAGCCAACACCACCAACAACCGCATGGAGCTGATGGGCGCCATTCGCGGCCTGGAAGAGCTCAAGCGGCGTTGCGACGTGCTGCTGGTGACCGACTCGCAATACGTGATGAAGGGCATCAACGAGTGGATGGTCAACTGGAAGAAGCGCGGCTGGAAGACGGCGGCCAAGGAGCCGGTCAAGAACGCCGACCTGTGGCAACTGCTCGATGAGCAATGCAATCGCCATAACATCACCTGGAAATGGGTGCGCGGGCACATTGGCCACCACGGCAACGAGCGCGCCGACCAATTGGCCAACCGTGGCGTCGACGAAGTGCGGGGCTACAAGCAGAGCTGATGTCGGCTGACGTGTTAAGATTGCGCCTCTTGAAATACACCACACCGTTGAGAGCTGAACCCTGATGGCCATCCGATCTGTTGTACTCGATACCGAAACCACCGGCATGCCGGTGACTGATGGCCACCGGATCATTGAAATCGGCTGCGTCGAATTGATGGGCCGTCGCCTCACCGGCCGTCACTTCCACGTCTACCTGCAACCGGACCGCGAAAGTGATGAGGGCGCCATCGGCGTCCACGGTATCACCGACGAATTCCTCAAAGGCAAGCCGCGCTTCGCTGAAGTCGCCGACGAGTTCTTCGAATTCATCAACGGCGCGCAGTTGATCATCCATAACGCGGCGTTCGACATCGGCTTCATCAATAACGAGTTTGCCCTGATGGGGCAGACGGATCGCGCGAATATTTCCCAGCACTGCTCGATCCTCGACACCTTGATGATGGCCCGTGAGCGTCACCCGGGCCAGCGCAACAGCCTGGATGCCTTGTGCAAACGCTACGGCGTCGACAACTCCGGCCGTGAGCTGCACGGCGCGTTGCTCGACTCCGAGATCCTGGCCGACGTTTACCTGACCATGACCGGCGGGCAGACCAGCCTGTCCCTGGCCGGCAACGCCTCCGACGGTGCCGGTTCGGCGGAAGGTTCGGGCAATCGCCCTTCGGAAATCCGTCGCCTGCCGGCTGATCGCAAACCGGCGCCGATCATCCGCGCCAGCGAGCAGGACCTGGCTGAGCATGCAGCGCGTCTGGAAGCGATTGCCAAATCGGCGGGTGCGCCGGCGTTGTGGACCCAACTGACCCAGCAATAATCTGGCGGAGCGCTGTCAAACAATGTGGGAGGGGGCTTGCTCCCGATAGCGGCGTGCCAGTTCGCATTGATGCCACTGATCCACCGCTATCGGGAGCAAGCCCCTCCCACATTGGTGAGTTGCTGCTTTCAAAATCTTCATTCGCCACATCCGCTTACAGCTTCTACCCTGAGTGCATCACCCTCAGGACTTAAAGCACTCATGTACAAAGACCTGAAGTTCCCCATCCTTATCGTGCATCGCGACATCAAGGCCGACACCGTTGCCGGCGACCGGGTCCGAGGTATCGCTCAAGAGCTGGAACAAGAGGGCTTCGGTATCTTTTCTGCGGTGGACTACGCCGAAGGCCGGCTGGTGGCCTCGACCCACCATGGCCTGGCGTGCATGTTGATCGCCGCCGAAGGCGCCGGGGAAAACACGCATCTGCTGCAAAACATGGTCGAACTGATCCGACTGGCGCGTCTGAGGGCGCCGAACCTGCCGATTTTCGCCTTGGGTGAACAAGTCACCCTGGAAAACGCCCCCGCCGATGCGATGAGCGAACTCAACCAACTGCGCGGCATTCTTTACCTGTTCGAAGACACTGTGCCGTTTCTTGCCAGGCAAGTTGCCCGCGCCGCACGCACTTACCTTGATGGCTTGTTGCCGCCCTTCTTCAAAGCCCTGGTGCAACACACCGCCGACTCCAATTACTCCTGGCACACGCCCGGCCACGGTGGTGGCGTGGCCTATCGCAAAAGCCCGGTGGGGCAGGCGTTTCATCAGTTTTTTGGGGAAAATACGCTGCGCTCTGACCTGTCCGTTTCTGTGCCGGAGTTGGGCTCGCTGCTCGATCACACCGGGCCGCTGGCCGAAGCAGAAGCGCGCGCCGCGCGGAATTTTGGCGCCGATCACACCTTCTTTGTAATCAATGGCACCTCGACCGCCAACAAGATCGTCTGGCACTCGATGGTCGGTCGTGATGACTTGGTGCTGGTCGACCGCAACTGCCACAAGTCGGTGCTGCACTCGATCATCATGACCGGCGCGATCCCGCTGTACCTGTGCCCGGAGCGCAATGAACTGGGCATCATCGGCCCGATTCCCCTCAGCGAATTCAGCCCCGCGTCGATTCGCGCCAAGATTGAGGCCAGCCCGCTGACCCGTGGCCGGCCGGCGAAAGTGAAGCTGGCGGTGGTCACCAACTCCACCTACGACGGCCTGTGTTACAACGCCGAGCTGATCAAGCAGCAATTGGGCAACAGTGTCGAGGTGCTGCACTTTGACGAAGCCTGGTACGCCTACGCGGCGTTCCACGAGTTCTTCGACGGGCGCTATGGCATGGGCACTTCACGCACGCCGGACAGCCCGTTGGTGTTTACCACGCATTCCACGCACAAGTTGCTGGCGGCGTTCAGCCAGGCCTCGATGATTCATGTGTAGGACGGCGGCGCGCGGCAGTTGGATCGCGATCGGTTCAACGAAGCGTTCATGATGCATATCTCCACCTCGCCGCAATACAGCATCATCGCCTCGCTGGACGTGGCTTCGGCGATGATGGAAGGCCCCGCGGGGCGCTCTCTTTTGCAGGAAATGTTCGACGAAGCCTTGAGCTTTCGCCGCGCCCTGGCCAACCTGCGCCAGCACATCGCCGCCGAGGATTGGTGGTTTTCCATCTGGCAGCCGCCGTCCGTGGCCGGCATCGACCGGGTCGTCACGGCGGATTGGCTGTTGCAGCCGCAGGATGACTGGCATGGCTTTGGTGACATAGTCGAAGATTACGTGCTACTGGACCCGATCAAAGTCACGTTGGTGATGCCCGGCCTCAATGCCGGCGGCGCGTTGAGCGACTGCGGGATTCCTGCTGCGGTGGTCAGCAAATTCCTCTGGGAGCGTGGTCTGGTGGTGGAAAAAACCGGGCTTTATTCGTTCCTCGTGTTGTTTTCCATGGGTATCACCAAGGGCAAATGGAGTACCTTGCTCACCGAGTTGCTGGAATTCAAGCGCAACTACGACGCCAACGTCAGCCTCGCCAGTTGCTTGCCCTCGGTATTCGCCCAGGGCCCGGCGCGCTATCAAGGGCTGGGGCTGCGCGACCTGTGCGATCAATTGCATAGCTGCTACGGTAGCAACGCCACCGCCAAACACCTCAAACGCATGTACACCGTTTTGCCCGAAATTGCGATGAAACCGGCCGACGCCTATGACCAATTGGTCAGGGGGGAAGTGGAGGCGGTGCCCATCGATGCCTTGCCAGGGCGCATCGCCGCCGTGATGCTGGTGCCTTATCCGCCGGGCATTCCGTTGATCATGCCGGGCGAGCGCTTTACCGAGGCAACGCGTTCGATCATCGACTACCTGGCGTTTGCCCGCACGTTCGATAGCAGTTTCCCCGGTTTTGTCGCGGATGTTCATGGGTTGCAACACGAAGATGACGGCAGTGGTCGTTGTTACACCGTCGATTGCATTAAGGGTTAAGGATGTTTATGCAAGCTGTAATGAACCCGAAGTATCCAGGGCTCAGTGTGCGGGTCGCCGACGAGGGCTTTGACGCTTACGTGTGGGGCAATGATTTCAGTTTTGAGGTCAGCGCCTATGGCGTGCCGGAGATGGGCAAGCGGGTCGAACAGTGGCCCGTGGAGCGCATCCTGCCCTATCGTAAGTGCTACGGCATCGACCCGGAGGAGTTCGCCAGTTTTCGCGACGCGCCCGACAGCGCGATCTTCATGGCCTTTCTAGACGATCGAGCGGTCGGGCATGTTGTGGTGAGTACCAATTGGAACGGCTTCGCGCACGTTGACGAGCTGGCCGTGGCGTTGCCCGCGCGGCGTCATGGCGTGGCCAAGGCGCTGTTGGACGTGGCGCAGTTCTGGAGTCGCAAGAAAAACCTGCCAGGCATGATGCTGGAGACCCAGAACAACAACCTCGGCGCCTGCCGTCTGTATGAGCGTTGCGGGTATGTGATGGGCGGGATCGATCACCTGCGCTATCGCGGGATCGACCCGCAAACCCGCGAGGTGGCGATTTTCTGGTATCGCTTGTTCAAGACGGAAGTCGAAGCGGTCTGACGCGTTCAGCTCGCCAGCAGGCCTTCAGCTTTCTGCGTGACAATCTCCAGCAGCGCATTCAATGCCGGTGACGTCACGCCGTCCCTGAGGGTCAGCGCATACAGGCTGACCATGATCGGCGGCGATACCGGGCACGCGTCGAGCCCGGCCTCGCGGGCGCCGAACGCGGTGAACGGGTCGACAATCGCCAAACCTTCACCGGCCTCCACCATGCTGCGCATCATCTGGTAGGTCTGCACCCGCGTCTGCACCACCGGCAACGGGCGCAGGGCTTGCAGCTTGGCGTCGAGCAGGCGACTGAGCGGGTCTTGGCCCTCCAGCCCGATCATCGACTGCCCGGCCAGGTCCTGCAGGGCGATGTACTTCTGCTTGGGTTTGAGCCAGCCATGGGGCGCGAGCAATTGCAGTTTGCCCTGGGCCAATATGCTGCTTTGGATTTGCGGATGTTCGGGGTCGTGCAGGCTCAGGCCCACGTCGGCCTCGTGCAGCAACAGGCTCCTGACGATCTCGCGGGTCGGCTGGCTCGACAGGTTGCACGGCGTGTCCTGGAAGCGTCGGCGCAGCACGGCGATGCTGTGTGGCAGCAGTTGATTGGCCAGGGGCGGCGTACACAGGGCACGCAGGGTCGGCGCGTGATGGTGTTTCAGGCGGCTGGCCAAGCGTTGCACCGGCTCCAGCGCTTCATACACATGCGCGATTTGCGCCTGCAACTCCAGGGTTTCCCGGGTCGGTTGCAAGCGTCCGCGCACGCTGGCGAACAACATAAAACCCAATTGCTGCTCGGCGTCCTTGAGCGCCGCGTCCACATCGCCCACGGGGAGTTGCAACCATTCGGCGGCCGTGCCGAGGTGTCCGGTCTGCAAGATGGCCTGAATCACTTCGATATGACGTAAACGCATGGCCGGAGTCTAGGGTCAGCAGGGCCGGGATTCAATGGCTTGGGGAAAAACAACGGGAGCGTTGATTTGCGTCGACGAACGTTGGTCTTGCGCAACTGCAACAAGCAGGGCATATAACGAGCGTATCAACCGAGGAACAAGGGGGGCTCAGAATGCCTGTACCAATCGCAGTCGGTCACATGCGTACCCAAGGCGGCTTTACGCGGTGGGCAGTGCTGGTGGTGCTTGTCATCATCGGCTTGTTGGCCCTGGCGGTGGGGCCGCGGCTGTTTGGTGAGATGGCCCTGACAGAAATAGCCACGGCCAAGGCCCAGGTCGCCTTGCTGGGCAAGGCCGTCGAACAGTTCCATCAAGACACTGGCCGTTATCCGACCGATCAGGAAGGCCTGGGTGCATTGATCACGCCGCCTGCCGCCGACGCGAAATGGAAAGGTCCCTACATCAACGAGGAGCTGCTGACCGATCCCTGGGGAGTTGCCTATCAGTATCAGTATCCGCCGAGCCAACCCCAGCTCCCGTTCGACCTGTTCTCATTCGGCAAGGACCGGACGTTGGGCGGTGTCGGGGATAACAAGGATATTGCCTACGGAGACAATTGATTCATCTGGCATTACCCATCGACCTGATTAGAATGGCTCGTCTGATCATCAATGACCAATGCCGGTTACCCGGCACTTACAACAAAAACAGGTCTGGTCTCAAATGCCGATGCCCGCGAAACTTTTCGGGGTAACGGCCAGGCAACTGCTGGTCCTGGTGACCGTGGGGTGCGTGGCCGCTTATCTCTTGAGCAATCCTGACGACACTACGCCCGAAAACCTCGCGCTCGATGCGTTCATCCGTTCCCAGGAACAGGTGGGCGCGCAGGTGGGTACGGTGCTGGGCATCACGCTGGTCAGGCAGGTGGTGGCGTATCCCGCGTATGGTACGCAGGGCTACAAGCGCTTGATGTATGCCGTAGAGGGCGAGAAGGGGCGACTGATGGTCACGCTCAAACAGATTGAAGGGGACCCTGGGATTGAAGTGACGGAGGTTCGCCGTCCGTGATCGCCCGGCCCAGTCAATGCCGTCAATGGCCAGGACTGAGCTGGTACGCTCGGGGGGATCAAGCTTATTGCGCGCGGATGGTTTCCGATTCGCGGACGATAATGGTCCCCGACTGAATCAATCTGAATTCATCGCCGTCCAGTTTTTCTACACGGTCGCCAATGGCCAGCTTGTAGGTTGTGGTGGGCGCCGAGCCAGCCAGGCCGTCTAACGGCGGGATGGATTCCTGGAACTCATGCACCGAATAAACGCGACCTTCCGCGTCTCTGGCATGGAACTGTCCGACAAGTACTGCTGCCATCTGTTTAGAACCTCTGGAGATAAACACTCGATTTGCGGTTCTGTAGACCGTCATGGAGCGGGGTAGTTTACCTATGGAAAAAAAATACTATTCGCTGAGGTTTTCAGACGCTTCCTACGCGGGTGATTGCGAGGCAGACGCCGGTGGGGATAGCAAAACCTTCTGGTGAACGCGCCGCGAAGTCTCTATAACTACACACTCCTTTAGTCAAACGTCGGGAAACCTCAATGAGCAAGGTCTACACGATTGCCGTCCTGGTTGGCAGCTTGAGAAAAGAGTCGATCAACCGCAAGGTCGCCCTGGCATTGGCCGAACTGGCCCCCGCCAACCTCACATTGAACATTGTCGAAATTGGCGATTTGCCGCTCTACAACGAGGACATCGACGGGGCATCACCGCCCGCAGCCTACAGTACTTTCCGTCAACAAGTGCGTTCATCCGACGCAGTGTTGTTTGTGACCCCCGAATACAACCGCTCCGTGCCCGCTCCGCTGAAGAACGCCATCGATGTGGGCTCGCGCCCTTACGGGCAAAGCGCCTGGAGTGGCAAGCCGGGGGCGATCATCAGTGTCTCGCCGGGGGCGATTGGCGGCTTTGGCGCCAACCACCATCTGCGCCAGTCCCTGGTGTTCCTCGATGTGCCGTGCATGCAGCAGCCTGAAGCCTATCTGGGGGGCGCGGGCAATGTGTTTGATGAGGCCGGCAAACTGTCGGAGAAAACCAAGCCGTTTCTACAGGCGTTTATCGATGCCTACGGCAAGTGGGTAGAAAAACAGCACGGCTGATAAACGCTGGCAGCCCGCGATAGCGCCGTATCAGTGGAAGCTGTATTCACTGAATCACCGCAATCGCGGGCAAGCCCGTTGCCCTATGTTCAAATCAGCGCAACCAGTTGGTACGCGCCAACTCGATCACTTCATCCCCGCGCCCGCTCATCACCGCCTTGAGCATGTACAGGCTGAAACCCTTGGCCTGCTCCAGCTTGATGCTGGGTGGCATCACCAGTTCCTGGGTCGCCGTCACCACGTCTACCAGCACCGGGCCGTCATGGGCCAGGGCGCGGCGCAGGGCCGGTTCGAGGTCTTCGGATTGCTCCACGCGAATCCCCAGGATGCCCATGGCATTGGACATGGCCGCGAAATCCGGGTTTTTTAGCTCGGTGCCGGTGTCAAGGTAGCCGGCAGCTTTCATTTCCATGGCGACAAAGCCAAGTGACGCGTTATCGAACACGATGACTTTCACCGGCAGTTTCAACTGCGCCAGCGAGATGAAATCCCCCATCAACATGGTAAAACCGCCGTCGCCGGACATCGATATGACCTGCCGCCCAGGGAAGGCCGCCTGCGCGCCGATGGCCTGGGGCATGGCGTTGGCCATCGAGCCGTGGTTGAACGAGCCGATCAGGCGCCGCTTCCCATTCATCTTCAGGTAGCGCGCCGCCCACACGGTGGGCGAGCCCACGTCGGCGGTGAAGATCGCATCGTCGTCGGCCAGTTCGCTGAGCAGGCGCGCCACGTATTGCGGGTGAATCGGCCGGTTGGCCTTTGACGGTTGTGCCAGGTCGTCGAGGCCCTGGCGGGCTTTCTCGTAGTGCTTCAAGGAGGTTTCGAGGAAGCTGCGGTCGGTCTTGCGGGTCAGGTGCGGCAACAATGCGTCGAGGGTCTCGCTCACGTCAGCGGCGATGCCCAGGTCCAGCGTGGCGCGCCGGCCCAGCGCCTGCGGGTTGCGATCGACCTGGATGATCTTCGCGTCGGTGGGGTAGAACTGGCGATAAGGGAAGTCAGTGCCGAGCATGATCAACGTGTCGCAATTGAGCATGGCGTGGTAACCGGAGCTGAAACCGATCAGACCGGTCATGCCCACGTCGAACGGGTTGTCCCATTCCACATGCTCCTTGCCGCGCAAGGCGTGTACCACCGGCGCGCCCAAGGCATCGGCCAGGGCCACCACTTGGGCATGGGCGCCGGCGCAACCGCTGCCGCACAACAGGGTGGTTTTCTGGCTGCTGTCGAGGATTTCGCGCAGGCGTTGCAGGTCCTGTTCTGCCGGCAGGGTGCGCGGCGCATGCAGGGGCGGCCAGGGTTTTAGCGTGTCTTCCACTTCCAGCAGCGACACATCCCCGGGGATCACCACTACCGCCACGCCGCGGTTGAGGATCGCCGAGCGCATGGCCCGATGCAACACTTGGGGCATCTGCTCGGGGTTGGTCACCAGTTCGATAAAGTGGCTGCACTCCTTGAACAGTTCCTGGGGATGGGTTTCCTGGAAGTAGTTCAGGCCGATTTCCGAAGACGGAATTTGTGCGGCGATGGCCAGCACCGGCACGTGGTTGCGATGGCAATCGAACAGGCCGTTGATCAAGTGCAGGTTGCCCGGCCCGCAGCTGCCGGCGCACACCGTCAACTCGCCGGTGGCGGCAGCTTCGGCACCGGCGGCGAAGGCGGCGACTTCTTCGTGGCGCACATGCATCCACTCGATGCTGTCCATGGTGCGCAGGGCGTCGGTGAGGCCGTTGAGGCTGTCGCCGGTCAGGCCCCAGATGCGCTTGATGCCCGCCTGTTCAAGGGTGGTCGCCAATTGCTGGGCCAAGTTGATTTTCGCCATGAAGAACTCCAATCGTCAGTGAGGTTAAAAACTGCTGATCAGTAGAGGACAGTTCGATCACGGCGAATGCTCCGTGCTTAATGTGAAGATTGCGTCATGGTCGTGCGGTACTGGCGAGTGCGCCGGGCGATAAACCATTGGTCGCGGAGCAGCGCCATGCAGGGCGCGACGTTGGGGTTGGGGCGCTGGCCGCGGCTCAGGCGGCGCATCTGGTCACGCACCACGGCCAGGGTGGCGAGGGCGGCGAGAGGCTTGCGCTGCCAACTGATCGGTTTCAGTTGCGGATTGAGGTCGCGCCCTTCGCGCCAGTGTTTGATCAGTTGCGGTTCCAGGGTCAGGGCGGTGGCAATGCCGGCCATGGCGATCCCGCTGTCCAGGACTTGCTGCACCACCGGCAGGCGACGAATGCCACCGGTCACCATCACGGGCATTTTGGCGATGGTCGCCAGTTCGCGGGCCATTTCCAGGAAATACGCTTCGCGTGCCAGGGTCCGCCCGTCCCGGGCTTCGCCTTGCATGGCCGGTGCTTCGTAGCTACCGCCGGACAGCTCCAGCAGGTCGATGGGGAGCGGATTCAACAACTCGACCACGGCGCGCGCATCGTCTGCGTCGAAGCCGCCGCGCTGGAAGTCTGCCGAGTTGAGTTTCACCCCCACGCAAAATGAGGGGCTGACACTGGCGCGAACGGCCTTGATCACTTCAAGCAGCAAGCGCGCGCGGTTTTGCAGGGCGCCGCCCCAGTGATCGGTGCGTCGGTTGCTCAAGGGCGAGAGAAATTGGCTTAGCAAGTAGCCATGCGCGCCGTGGATCTGCACGCCGCTAAACCCCGCTTTCTCGGCCAGGCGCGCGCTGCTGGCAAAGCGCGTGATCACGTTCTGTATCTGGTCTTCGGACATGGCCCTGGGCTTGGCGAACATTTTCGAAAAACCACCCAGGTCGAGGGCTACGGCGGAAGGCGCCAAGGCTTGCTGGCGCAGGTTGGCCGGCGTCTGGCGCCCCGGATGATTGAGCTGCACCCAGAAGTGCACGCCCTTGTTTCGTCCGATGGCCGCCCATTCGCGAAAGCTGTCGAGCTGCTGCTCGTCTTCAAGGGCCACGCCGCCGGGGCCGGTCATTGCGCGGCGGTCGATCATCACGTTGCCCGTCAGCAGTAAGCCGGGCTCGCCATCCGCCCAGGCCTGGTACAGCTGCTTCAATTCACGGGACGGCGCTTGTTGGGCGTCCGCCATATTTTCCTCCATCGCGGCCTTGGCGATACGGTTGGCAAGGACTTGGCCGTTGGGCAGTTGCAAGGGTTCGAAAGGTGACATGGTTGACTCCTGAGCGGGTGAGGCCTCAGGCTAAGATTAAAGTTAACTTTAATGTCAAGCAGGCGTGACGATGAATATTGGCGAACTGGCAAAACAGAGCGGGCTGGCCGCGTCGCGTATTCGCTTTTATGAAGCCGAAGGGTTGATCAGCCAGGTGGGGAGGCAGGCCAACGGCTATCGGCGTTATGCACCCGAAGCGCTGCAAACCCTGCAACTGATCCAGAGCGCGCAACAGGCCGGGTTTACCTTGCAGGAACTCAAGGCATTGATGCCGGCCCCGGGGGAGCACAAGCGCGAGGAACTGATTGAGGCGTTGGAGCGTAAGGTGCAGCAGATCGAAGGGATGCAGGCGCAACTGGCGCACAGCAAGGCGCAGTTGCTGGGCGTGATCGAGGCGGTGCGGGCGCAGCCGGAAGGTGTGCCGTGTTCCATGGGGCAGAAGCAGGTGCTGGCGTCGATCAAAATCGATGTATAAAAACCAGGCGCCGGATAGATTTAGGCAAGCCAACTAACCATCACTGATCAGCATTGCAAAAAAGGGGGTGACCATAGATTTTCGACTTTTGCGTCGGGTCGCATCATGAGGTGCTGGCTCCGGAAAGGAATCGGGAGCACAGCATCGAAGATCAGGTGACGGCTTTGAATGTGGGGTTTATGGAGCGCTTACAGACCAATAGCGCCTGTCGTTTGATCAATCAGCATCTGCTGGAACACCCTCAACTGCTCTGGCCAATGTTGGTACGGACGGAAGGCTGGCTGTGTAGCCGAGAACAGTTGCGGGCGGAATTGGGTGGGAAGCGAGAAGGTGCAGGTCGATTATCAAAACCGTCAGTTGAAGTTGGAACTGAGGTTTGTAGGGTAATCGACCAGAATGATTTATTTTTTTTCGCGTCTTAAACGACACTATCCGTGTTCGAACAAGCTGCCCGTCTTGCGCAACATGGCTGTAGTTCGTTCCATGCGTCGGGCAAAGTCATCCAGTTCAATCTGATGCTTCTGCTCCGACGCGATCTGACCCACATGGCTGCTTGGTTGCAGGAGTTGTTCCGCGCCAGGCAAGAACGGTACCACTAGGCCAGTGGCCTTATCGATCACCTGGTAGCCGATGGTCGCCGCCCCAATGCCCGCCGCCAGTCCGCCAACACCACCTAATACACCACGGCGCTTGATGCCATACACCGTAGCCCCGGCAATCATCGCCACGCCCAATATGCGACCGGCCACTACGACTGGGGACAGATCACGGCTATTGTCATTGCCGAAATAGGTCATGCGGTAAAAGAAATAACCGGCCCACAACTCCCTCGACTTCAACTTGTCGTGCATGAACCAGGCCCGCGAGTCGTGTATCTGGTCATCGAACAACGCCACCAGTAGGGCCATCTCAGGGTCTGCACTGGACGTGCCTTGAGCATCACGGAACAGTTGCTTACTGCGCAGATCACCTGCCGTCTTGAGGGCGTCATGGTCCTTGGACTCGTCATTCTCGTTAAGTAAATAGATCGCATCGCGTAACACCACGTCGGTCACCGTGCCTTGCCAACTGGATTGCTCACGCTTCTGGCCGGTGTAGTCAGACTTGAATTCCTCGGCAGCTTGGCTGAGTTGGGTCTGATCAATCTGCGGCTCATAGATCCGTGGGCCGGGATACTGAGGGTTATCCCGCCGCATTTTCACGGCATCAGCCTCGTCTTTTTTATACTGTTCGCGTTCAGTAGTTTCCTGATAGGGCGCCGCCTCTTTGGCTTGGGTGAAAAAAGGCTGGCGCTTATAGCTGTCGTTATTACCTTGAGGATCATTGACGTAACGACCAATACGCCAACCGGTGATCCAGCCCAGTTGATCGGCCAGGGTGTCTTCTACGGTGGTGTTCAGACGCAGCGGCTTATAGGCCGAGTCCTCGACGGATTCGTCAGCCGCAATACCTGGTAGGGTTTTGAGGCGCCAGGCGTTGAAGCGCTCAATCAGTTGCTGACTGACCACAAACTCTGAGGAAGTCCCAGGCCCCATTTTTCGCCACAACCTCTCCGAGCTATTATTAAACGTGTCCGGCAGTACCTCTTCCGGTACTTGCAGAGGGGCACCCGCTGCAAAAGCAGCGGCATATAAGTCGTGCAAGACAATCTGCGACACCAGCTCATGGGTACCTTCACGAGCTTTGCCCTGGTCATTTTTCGGGTAGCCGCCGCCCACATCCGAGTGCACACCGGGGTACACCACTTCGTAGGTATTGGCCGGATACTGGCCGTTTTCGTTACGAATCGAGTCCAACGGAAAGCATGAGCGTTGCTCGAAGCCCGCGACAAAATGCCGACAACACTTGACCAGTTCCGGGAACCGCTGCGCATCCGGTAGCAACTGGGTGTTATCGGCCCAGTCCATATGCCCAGCAAAGAATGGGGCTACATGGGCAATACCCACCGAGGCCACCGTGTCCAGCACGCCAAGAAACTCGACGCTGACAGGTAAGCCCAACAGTTGCTGTTTTGGCAGTTCGTCCCCTTCTGGGGTGTCGAACAACTGACTCAACCAGGTAACAAAAGTGCGAGCCTCTGCCGCTCCCCGAGAGAAACCGTACACGTACAGTTTGACCGCCAGCACTTTAGGTTGGGCCTCGTCCTTGCGAGCTTGTAAAGGGGCCAGCAGCTCTTTCATGATTCGGCGGCGATTGCCTTCACCCAGGGCACTCATCAGCGGTGCCTTCCAGGTGCTCATGGCCTCGACCTTGGTCTTGGCGACAATGTCATCAATTCCGGTTTTATTGTTCAGAGCATAAGATAACGCGCTGGCCACCTGTACCAAGGCCCAGTTGATCCGGTCTTCCCCCCCAGTGGCATATTGCAGCCCGCTATCGCTGTAATCCAGTTCGCCAACTTCGGGGAATGGCGTGCCGACACCGGGCATGTAATACGAAAAATAACCCTGCCCCATCGCGTCTTTACCTCGTAGTGAGGCATGAAACAGCTTGGCGATATTAGTGGGATGACCATCCTGGGTGTCGCTCTTTTCGTTATTGTTGGTGCCATCGAAAAACAGACTGATATGCAGGCTATGACAACACGTAAAACGCTGTGTGCGACGCCCTTGAACGTCACGTTTTTGTTGAAACCGATTTTGCTCAGTAATTTGCTTATTGTAGTTATCTGTCACATCCGAAGTTTTCGTCGGAAAACGCCCCGCAGCAGGAAAAACTGGCGGCCCCCAAGCTTTGTCTTTTGAATTATTGTTCACTTCGGACATACGGCTGGCTCCTTCATTTGAGAGGGTTCTTTAATCGGGTAATACTCTGAGTTAAATGCCCAGCATGAGCTCGTAACCTTGATCTGGTTACAAACCAAAAAGTGCACCTTCAGGCCGCATCGCTCCGTTCCAGGCCACTCTGGAATATCCACGTTGGTGCTGTGGCGCTGATAGTTGGCTGCATGTTTGGCATAAACCTCTCTGAACTCATCTGATGTTACAGAGGGCATTTTTGCAGACGGCTCGGGATCGACCTCCCATTCAATCTGGGCCTTTAAGCCAGGACGCCATTTGACGGGCATGATGATGCAACACGAGTTTCCACCACCACCGTCCGCTCGGTAACCATTGACCGACATCCAGTTAATACCGTGCATGGTATGGTTGATGGCTTGCAGGTTTCCCCCAGCCATTTCATTGTTCGCTGAAGAACACCCAGATAACGCGAATCCCAACAAGTAAAACGAGACTTTTTGTATTATTTTTTTTATTGTCGATTGCATTGCTAGTAACTTCCCTGCTGATTGCCTTGAACGCGTAAATCATTAAAGCCACTTGTGCAAAGTGGCTATCCAGGCAACTTGGTTCCGCTTAAGTTCTGTTTCACATACTCGGTCAAATCGCCGAAATAATTTTCCTGACCCGCTTGCACAATAAGTGAGTGAATCAACGCGAAACGCCGCTCTCGGCTCTCATCCAGGAAATCAAAGTTTTTGCCATTTAACAGTTGCTGTGCATCGCTGATACAACCAAGCAGGTCAAATTGTTGATCGTTAATTTCCACGAAGGGAGTGACTTGGATATTGCTCTGATGGGTAAGCCTCGTGCCTTGTAACCACTGCGGCTGGTTATCCCGATCAAGCCAGCCCCAATAAGCAACGGCTTGCAGAAACTCGGCGCGCTGCTGATCGGTGAGGATCGAGGACATCAGCAGGGGAAAGATGCGTGAGTCGTAATACCGTAACAAACCGGTTTGTCCACCCCAAGCCAATTGCGAAAACCCTTGCAGGGTTTTACTCAAAACTTCGAAGGGCAATGACGAGATCACCACCATTAGGCGACCATCGGTGGCATGCTCCACCAACTGGTCCAGCCAGGCCTTATGTTGCCACTGCGTCAAGTCTAGACGCATCAACAGAGGGGCCTGATCCAACAGGTTTTGCTCTGGCGTGCCGGTGAACAACGAGAACCAGGGGACTTCTGGCGTTAGCATCTCCAAGGCAGGCACAGCACGGTGGCCCCATCCTGCTTGGTCGAGCAGTAGGTCAATCTGGCTTATGCCAATGTGGGCGCAAACATGTTCGATCTGTTCTTGCCATTGATTGGGCATCGTCATATCCATATTCCCTCGATTAATTATCGCGGATCAGTCCAGTCGAGGTTCTCGCGTCGGCGGGCAGACGCTCAAACGATGCGCCAAAGGCTGCACACATAAAAATCGAGAGTAAATAGGACATTTCCCAAAGATGGGAGCCTAGTCATGCAAAATATTTCATGGCGATCACACTGGAAACTACTCCCTGACGCAATTGCCACAAAGCAGCACTGATGTACTTAGCGTGTCAGAAAGTCGATGAATGCGAGTCGCATATTTTTCAAGCGCGAACCGTTACAAGTAGGCAGAATTTTGGCGGTTCATAACCACCAGTGCGGTGGTTCACTATCACTGGAATAAGTGGCTCACAACCACTGGAATACACAGTCAGTATCTTCGCCAGGCCGGCGTGCCGTTCACATCATCTGTTGTTCAGCTATCGCAAAACCTGAAGGGTGAATCGTGGTACTGCAACAACCGCAGGATCAGGCGCTCAAGGCGTCTGGCCCTGCTTCATATTGCGTATGGTGAGCGGCTATCGCCCAAGCGATACGCGCCAGTTTGTTAGCCAAGGCACAGGCCACGATATTCGAATGTCGTCGATCCGCCAGTTCTTTATCCAGCGCTTTGATTTGCTCATCCAGGTAGACGAAGTGATCGTGTAGGCGTTGTAACAATACCGTCAGACGAACGGGTAATTCATGCTCGGCCAAGACGCTCGCCAAACGCTTCATGATGGCCAATCCCTTGGGCAGGCTGATGCCAAACTCCAGCAGGAAACCGTGCATCTGATTAGCCGTTTTGGTGCGCTCACGCACCAACGATTCGCGCATCCGATGCAGCACAGACAGGGTTTGCTGAGATTCGGTTTTAGGCGTAACGAAGCGCATGGATGGACGAGAATCGGCTTCGCAAATCGCCTTAACGTCGACAAAGTCGTTTTTGTTGTCCTTGATGAAGGGACGAACAAACTGCGGAGAGATCAGCTTGGCCGTATGCCCCATCGCCATCAGTTGGTGAGCGACAAAATGCGACCCTGCGCAGGCCTCCATCACCACAACACAGCTCGGCACATTGCCGAAAAACCGCATCATCTGCGCCCGTGAGCATTTTCTGCGAAAGACCTCGCGGCCCGACTTATCCTGGCCGTGCAGGTGGAAAGTGTGTTTACCGAGATCGATACCGATCAGCGCTGACTCGCTCATGATAATGGCCTCCGAAAACAAAACACCCCGTGAAAGCGTAGCCCTCACAGGGTGTTGGGGGTGACCATCTCATTAGCCCTGGTATGCCAGGGCTTTTCACTGCGCTAACGCTTAACGTCGACGGAACAGCGGCAGCGGTTCGTCCGTTGCAGCCTGGTAGGTCACGGAGAAGTCCTTGAGGCTCTCCAGCGCTTCATACGGGTCTTTGTCGGCGCGCAGGGCGAAGGCATCGAACCCGCAGCGGTGCAGGTAGAACAGCTGGTCGCGCAGCACGTCGCCAATCGCGCGCAATTCGCCCTTGTAACCATAGCGGTCACGCAGCAGGCGCGCGTTGGAGTAGTTGCGCCCGTCGGTGAAGGCCGGGAAGTTCAGGGCGATGACCTGGAAGTGAGCCACGTCGTCACCGATCTCTTCGGCTTCTTCATCGGCGTCCAACCACACACCCAGGCCGCCGTCGCGGGCCTTGAGCGCATGGCCGTGCTCGCGCCACAGGGCCAGCGGCACGATCAGGTCGTCGCAGTTGGAGATGCCGTCGAAGGTCGCGTCCTTGGGCAACAGGTGCCAGGTTTCGTCGACGACTTCGTTGTTCTTAATGATTCGCTGCATAGACGCGCTCCTTGAACAGGTCAATGCCGATGCGCTGGTAGGTGTCGATGAAACGCTCATCTTCGGTACGCTGCTCGATGTACACATCGATCAGTTTGCCGATCACCTCGGGCATGGCTTCCTGGGCGAAGGATGGGCCGAGGATCTTGCCCAGGCTCGCATCGCGGCTGGCGCTGCCACCCAGGGACACTTGGTAGAATTCTTCGCCTTTCTTGTCCACGCCCAGGATGCCGATGTGGCCGACGTGGTGGTGACCACAGGCGTTCATGCAGCCGGAAATGTTCAGGTCCAGCTCGCCGATGTCGAACAGGTAGTCCAGGTCTTCGAAACGGCGCTGGATCGATTCGGCAATCGGGATCGACTTGGCGTTGGCCAGGGAGCAGAAGTCGCCGCCCGGGCAGCAGATGATGTCGGTCAGCAGGCCGATGTTCGGTGTGGCGAAACCACCTTCGCGCAGTTCGCCCCACAGGGTGAACAGTTGGCTCTGCTCAACGTCCGCGAGAATGATGTTCTGCTCGTGGGAGGTGCGCAGTTGACCGAAGCTGTAGCGCTCGGCCAGGTCGGCCACGGCGTCCAGCTGTTTATCGGTGATATCGCCGGGGGCGACGCCGGTAGGCTTGAGCGACAGGGTCACGGCGATATAGCCCGGCTTTTTGTGCGCCAGGGTGTTGCGTGTACGCCAGCGGGCGAAGCCTGAGTGCTGCTGGTCGAGCGCGGCGAGTTCGGCGTCCTGATTGCTCAGGGCCTTGTACTCGGGGTCGACGAAGTGCTTGGCCACACGGTGGACTTCGGCTTCGGTCAGGGTGGTCTGGCCGCCGCGCAGATGTTCCATCTCGGCGTCGACTTTCTGGGCGAACACCTCAGGGGTCAGCGCTTTGACCAGAATCTTGATCCGGGCCTTGTACTTGTTGTCGCGACGGCCGTAGCGGTTGTAGACCCGCAGGATCGCGTCGAGGTAGCTCAGCAGGTCCTGCCACGGCAGGAACTCGTTGATAAACGCGCCGACTACCGGGGTACGACCCAGGCCGCCACCCACCAGTACACGGAAGCCCAGCTCGCCAGCGGCGTTGTGGACCGGCTCCAGGCCTATGTCATGCACTTCGATAGCCGCACGGTCCGACGTCGAGCCATTGATGGCGATCTTGAACTTGCGCGGCAGGTAAGCGAATTCGGGGTGGAACGTGGTCCATTGGCGGACGATTTCACACCAGGGGCGCGGGTCGATCAGCTCGTCGGCGGCAACCCCGGCGAACTGGTCGGTGGTCACGTTGCGCAGGCAGTTACCGCTGGTCTGAATGGCGTGCATCTGCACGGTGGCCAGTTCAGCCAGGATGTCCGGCACATCTTCCAGCGCCGGCCAGTTGAACTGTACGTTCTGGCGGGTACTGATGTGGGCGTAGCCCTTGTCGAAGTCACGGGCAATCTTGGCCATCATGCGCGTCTGGCGCGACGTCAGTTGGCCATAAGGCACGGCCACCCGTAGCATCGGCGCAAAGCGCTGCACATAAAGGCCATTTTGCAGGCGCAGAGGGCGGAACTCTTCTTCGCTCAGTTCACCTGCTAGGTAGCGTCGGGTCTGATCACGGAACTGCTTGACGCGGTCCTCGATGATGCGCTGATCGTATTCGTCGTATACGTACATATAGGTCCTGTTCTCGGCAAATCTGCGCGCACGGCCGCGCACTCCCAACGGAGCCGGGGCACGATACCAGTTTGCGTTTATGCGCAAAAGTGATGTTTGAGTATATGCAAAGAACCAAATCGACTAATGGGTACGATTTTTAGCATACCCACATTTGTCATGCGGGCAATCATCGACTTTACTGTGGGCGAGTCTTAATGCAATCACCTATAAAACTGACAAGAGGCGATGCGATGAGCAATTCGACAAAAGCCCGTAAACCCGACAGTACTGTGGACGCCTGGGCCATTCTATTCCTGATCATTCTCGTGGTAGGGACTGCGGTGTTCTGGGTCGGCCACCAATAAAGACCGTTGACTGAGCCTCGAATGACTGTCTGATTGCCAGTATCATGGCGGCCAATGTTCAAGGCTTAAATAATAATGTTGAAGGTTTTGTTTACATGCGTGTGGTTGCTGGGGCCGGCGTTTTGCGGAGTGGTCCAGGCGGCGTCGGTGGTGTTTCTCAACCCGGGCATGTCAACGGAAACCTTTTGGGTCAGCTATACGCAATTCATGCAGGCCGCAGCCAAGGACCTCGGCCTGGATTTGCGTGTGCGCTATGGCGAGCGCGATCCCCGCAACACGCTGGAACAGGCCCGAGAGGTGCTGCAAAGCAGCGAGCGGCCCGATTACCTGGTACTGGTGAATGAGCAGTATGTTGCACCGCAGATTCTGCGCATGGCCCAGGGCAGTGGGGTCAAATTGCTGATGGTGAACAATGCGCTGACCGCCGACCAAGTGCGATTGTTCGGGGCCCACGATGGCATCAATTTGATTGGCAGTCTGGTAGCCGACGACGAACAGGCTGGCTACCTGATGCTCAAGGACATGTTGCGCCAGCGCGGTCGAGTTGCACCCGGCGAATCCCTCGACCTGTTGGCATTTTCCGGCATCAAGACCACCCCCGTTGCCCTCTTGCGAGAACAAGGCATGCACCGAGCGCTGGCCGAACATCCCGAGGTGCGCCTGCGTCAGTTGGTCTATGGCGAGTGGAGCCGCGAGCGCGCCTTCGAGCAAGCGACGCAGTTGTTCAAGCGCTATCCGCAGACGGCACTGGTGTGGTCGGCCAACGATCAGATGGCGCTGGGTGCTATGCAGGCGTTCCAGGACAGCGGGCGGTTGCCCGGCAAGGACGCGCTGTTCAGTGCGGTCAACAGCTCGCCGGAGATCTTGCGCGAGCGTCTAAGCGGCCGGTTGTCGTCCTTGGTCGCCGGGCATTTCACCGTGGGTGGGTGGGCCATGGTACTGATCCATGATGATGCCAAGGGCGTGGACATTGGCGCCCATGGCGGGCGCGACCGCCGTGAGGCGCTATTCCAGCTGATCGATGCCGCTCAGGCGCGGCGATTGTTGGGGCCCACACCGACGGTGAATTTTCGTGCACTGTCCGCCGTGGGCAAGCCCGCGTCCTATCGCTATCCCTTCAGCATGCAACTGCTGATGCGCTAAACCCCGGCCAGCAGCAACACCAGCTTGACGATGCCGAACAGGGTCAAGGCAAACACCGCCGTGAACAGAATGCCCAGAACCACAAAGTGGCTGGGCTTGCCATGGGTGAAGTCGCGGGCGCGGTTCTTGCCGCTCTGTACGCCAAAGGCGGCGGCGACGACGCTGTGTAGCATCTGCCACAGGGTAGGCGGCTTGTTGTTGGCTGGATCGTCCATACGTGCCTCGGCACAAGGTGTGTGAGGCAAGCATAGACAATCTGCGCGTGCTTAGTTGTCGTAACCCAGGTTCGGTGCCAACCAGCGCTCGGTCACGGCCAGATCCTGGCCTTTACGCGCGGTGTAGCTCGCCACCTGGTCTTTGTCGACCTTGCCCACGGCGAAGTATTGCGCCTGCGGGTGGGCGAAGTACCAACCGCTGACCGCTGCCGCCGGGAACATTGCGTAGTGTTCGGTGAGGAACACGCCGCTGCGACCGGCCTGCATCTCGCGGGCCTCGGGGTCCAGCAGTTGGAACAAGGTGCCTTTCTCGGTGTGGTCGGGGCACGCCGGGTAGCCGGGGGCAGGGCGGATGCCGCTGTACTGCTCTTTGATCAGCGCCTCGTTATCCAGTTGCTCGTCCTTGGCATAACCCCAATAGTTTTTGCGCACCTGCTGGTGCAGCCATTCGGCGCAGGCTTCGGCCAGGCGGTCGGCCAGGGCCTTGACCATGATCGAGTTGTAGTCGTCGCCCGCGTCCTGGTAAGCCTTGGCCACTTCCTCGGCGCCGATGCCGGCGGTGGTGATAAAACCACCCACGTAGTCGGTGATGCCGCTGTCTTTAGGCGCGACAAAATCGGCCAGGGAGAAGTTCGGCTTGCCGTCGGTCTTGATGATCTGCTGGCGCAGGTGGTGCAAGGTTGCCTGGGGTTTGCCGTCTTCGCCGTAGACTTCCAGGTCGTCGTCCTTCACCTGGTTGGCCGGCCAGAAGCCAAGCACCGCACGAGCGCTGATCAGCTTCTCGTCGATCAGCTTGGCGAGCATTTCCTGGGCATCGGCATACAGCGCGGTGGCGGCTTCACCCACCACTTCATCGGTGAGGATGCGCGGGAACTTGCCGGCCAGGTCCCAGGAAATAAAGAACGGGGTCCAGTCGATGTATTCGGCCAGCACCTTGAGGTCGATGTTGTCCAGCACCTTGGCGCCGGTAAAGGTCGGCGTGACCGGCGTGTAAGTGCTCCAGTCGAATTGCGGCTTCTTGGCGATCGCTGCCGGGTAGCTCAGGCGTTCGGTGCGCGCGCTGCGGTTCGAGGTGCGCTCGCGGACTTCGATGTATTCCAGGCGGGTTTTCTCGACGAAACCGGCCTTCAACTCCTTGGACAGCAGTTGCGTGGCCACGCCCACCGCGCGCGAGGCGTCGGTCACATAGATCACGGCATCGTTGCTGTACTTGGGCTCGATCTTCACCGCCGTGTGCGCCTTGGAGGTGGTGGCGCCGCCGATCATCAGCGGCAGGTGGAAGTCCTGGCGCTGCATTTCGCGGGCGACGTGGACCATCTCGTCCAGGGACGGCGTGATCAGGCCGGACAGCCCGATGATGTCGCACTTCTGTTCCTTGGCCACCTGCAGGATCTTCTCCGCCGGCACCATCACGCCCAGATCGACGATGTCATAGCCGTTGCACCCCAGCACCACGCCGACGATGTTCTTGCCGATGTCATGCACGTCGCCCTTCACTGTGGCCATGAGGATCTTGCCCTTGGCTTCCGGCTTGTCGCCTTTCTCCAGCTCGATGAACGGGATCAAGTGGGCCACGGCCTGTTTCATGACGCGTGCAGACTTGACCACCTGGGGCAGGAACATTTTGCCGGCGCCAAACAGGTCGCCGACGATGTTCATGCCGGACATCAGCGGGCCTTCGATCACTTCGATCGGGCGCGCGAACGACTGCCGGGATTCTTCGGTGTCTTCAACAATGTGCGTGGTGATGCCTTTGACCAGCGCGTGTTCCAGGCGCTTGTTGACTGGCCAGCCGCGCCATTCCTCGGTTTCGGCTTCTTTGACGCTGCCGTCGCCCTTGTACTTGTCGGCGATGGCGAGCAGGGCGTCGGTACCTTCCGGGGTGCGGTTGAGCACCACGTCTTCTACTGCATCGCGCAGTTCGGCGGGGATCTGGTCGTAGATCTCCAACTGGCCGGCGTTGACGATGCCCATGGTCAGGCCGTTGCGGATCGCATACAGCAGGAACACCGAGTGGATCGCCTCACGCACCGGGTTGTTGCCACGGAACGAGAACGACACGTTGGACACGCCACCCGACGTCAGCGCATACGGCAGCTCGTCGCGGATATAGGCGCAGGCGTTGATGAAGTCGACCGCGTAGTTGTTGTGCTCTTCGATACCGGTGGCGACCGCGAAGATGTTCGGGTCGAAGATGATGTCTTCCGGCGGGAAGCCGACTTCATTGACCAGGATGTCGTAGGAACGTTTGCAGATCTCTTTCTTGCGCGTTTCGGTGTCGGCCTGGCCGGCTTCGTCGAAGGCCATCACCACCACGGCCGCACCGTAGCGTTTGCACAGCTTGGCGTGATAGATGAACTGCTCGACGCCTTCCTTCATGCTGATGGAGTTGACGATGCCCTTGCCCTGGATGCACTTGAGGCCGGCCTCGATCACTTCCCACTTGGAGGAGTCGATCATGATCGGCACGCGGGAGATATCCGGCTCGCCAGCAATCAGATTGAGGAAGGTCACCATGGCCTTCTTCGAATCGAGCATGCCTTCGTCCATGTTGATGTCGATCACCTGGGCGCCGGCTTCCACCTGCTGCAGGGCGACTTCAAGGGCTTCGGTGTAGTTGTCTTCGCGGATCAGTCGGGCGAAACGCGCGGAACCGGTGATGTTGGTGCGTTCGCCGACGTTGACGAACAGCGACTGGCGATCAATGGTGAACGGCTCCAGGCCCGACAAGCGGCAGGCCTTGGGGATGTCCGGGATCTGGCGCGGTGCGTAACCGGCCACCGCGTTGGCGATGGCTTCGATATGCCCCGGCGTGGTGCCGCAGCAGCCGCCGACGATGTTCAGGAAACCGCTCTGGGCGAATTCCTCGATGACTTTGGCGGTTTGCGCCGGCAATTCGTCGTACTCGCCGAATTCGTTGGGCAGGCCAGCGTTGGGGTGCGCGGACACATAAGTGTTGGCCTTGTTCGACAGCTCTTCGAGGTACGGACGCAACTCGCTGGCGCCCAGGGCGCAGTTGAGGCCCACGGAAATCGGCTTGGCGTGGCTGACCGAGTTCCAGAACGCTTCGGTGGTCTGGCCCGACAGGGTGCGGCCGGAGGCGTCGGTGATGGTGCCGGAGATCATGATCGGCAGTTCGAAGCCCAGTGCCTCGAACACGCCCTGCACGGCAAAGATCGCCGCCTTGGCGTTGAGGGTGTCGAAAATGGTTTCGATGAGGATCAGGTCCGCGCCGCCTTCGATCAGGCCCTTGGTGGCCTCGGTGTAGTTCTCCACCAGTTCATCGAAGGTCACGTTGCGGTAGCCGGGGTTGTTCACATCCGGCGACAGCGAGCAGGTACGGCTGGTCGGGCCGAGCACGCCGGCGACGAAACGCGGCTTGTCCGGGGTCTCCAGGGTCTTGGCGTCGGCCACCTTGCGCGCTACACGGGCGCCCTCTACGTTCAGCTCGTAGGCGAGCGACTCCATGCCGTAATCGGCCTGGGACACTTGCGTGGCATTGAACGTGTTGGTTTCGAGGATGTCGGCGCCGGCATCCAGGTACGCCTTCTCGATGGAGGCGATGACGTCCGGGCGGCTGAGCAGCAACAGGTCGTTGTTGCCCTTGACGTCGCTAGGCCAGTCGGCAAAACGTTTGCCACGGTAGTCCTGTTCTTCCAATTTATAGCTCTGGATCATCGTGCCCATGCCGCCGTCGAGGATCAGGATGCGTTCCTTGAGGGCTTGGTGGAGGGCTTGCAGACGAGCGCTACGATCGGACATGGGACTACTCTGGTCAGGCATTACGGAGGGCGTGGATCATAGCAAACCTGTGTGGATTTGGAGCATGTGCAGGTTTTGCATGAATATCGTTCATGTTGGTGTGGGGGTTAGGCCGGTAGAATCCGCGGGATTTTATATTTTGGCTTTGTATCGGGACCAGGCTCATGCCGTATCGCATCATCATCAGCTTCGCTCTGTTGCTGATTGGTAGCACCGCACAGGCCCAAGATTCCGCCCCGGCGATTTCCTACACCCGTGATATCCAACCGATCTTCACTGAGAAATGCGTAGCGTGCCATGCCTGCTACGACTCGGCCTGCCAGTTGAACCTGGGCAGCGGCGAGGGCGCGGCCCGGGGTGCCACCAAGGTGTTGGTCTACGATGGTGATCGCAGTCAGGCGACCAAGCCGACTCGCCTGTTCTATGACGCGTTCGGCAAGGCCGCCTGGCGGCGCGAAGGCTTCAGTTCCGTGCTCGATGCCCAAGGCAATCAGGCCGCGCTGATGGCACGGATGCTCGAACTGGGCCACCGCCGCACGCCGTTACAGCCCAATGGCAAGCTGCCGGACGACATCGTGCTGGGCCTGAACCGCGAGAACATGTGCCCGCTGCCAGGGGAGTTCGACGCTTACGCCGACGCGCACCCCAATGAAGGCATGCCGCTGGCGGTGACCGGCTTGAGCGACCAGCAGTACCAGACCCTGCGACGCTGGCTGGCCTCTGGTGCGCCGATTGACCAGCGAGGCGTGGCGCCAAGTGCCCAGGAAGCCGCACAGGTGCTGCAATGGGAAAACCTGCTCAACGCCCCCGGCGCCCGCGAAAGCCTGGTCGCCCGCTGGCTGTTTGAACACCTGTTTATCGCGCACCTGTATTTCGAAGGCGGTGAGCCCGGGCATTTCTTCCAGTGGGTCCGCTCGCGCACCCCCAGTGGTCAGCCGATCGACCTGATCAATACCCGTCGCCCCAACGACGATCCCGGTACCCGGATCTACTACCGGCTGTGGCCGGTACAAGGGGTGATCGTCCATAAGACCCACATCACGTACCCGCTCAGTGCCGCGAAAATGGAACGGGTCAAAGCCTTGTTCTACAGCGGCGACTGGCAGGTCAGTGCCTTGCCGGGCTACGGTCCCGGCCGTCGGGCCAACCCGTTCGAGACATTCGAGGCGATTCCGGCCCAGGCGCGCTACCAGTTCATGCTCGATAACGCCGAATTCTTTGTACGCACCTTTATCCGCGGCCCCGTGTGCCGTGGGCAGATCGCTTCGGACGTGATCCGCGACAATTTCTGGGCGCTGTTCCAGGCGCCCGAACACGACCTGTACATCACCGATCCGCTCTATCGCGGCAGGGCCACGCCGTTGCTGGCGATGCCCGGGCAGAACGACGACGTGGGCAGTGTGCTCAGCCTGTGGCTCAAGTACCGTGACAAGCGCAACGAGTACGAAGCGCTGCGTCAGTACCGCTATGGCGAGTTGCCTGCGCCCGGTTGGTCGACCCTGTGGGCCGGCAACGACAATGCGTTGTTGAGCATCTTCCGTCACTTCGACAGCGCGTCGGTCAATAAAGGCCTGATCGGTGAAGTCCCGCAGACGCTGTGGTTGTTCGATTATCCGTTGCTGGAGCGCACCTATTACCAATTGGTAGTCAACTTTGACGTGTTCGGCAACGTCTCCCATCAGGCCCAGACCCGCTTGTACTTTGACCTGATCCGCAATGGCGCCGAACAGAACTTCCTGCGCCTGATGCCGGCCAATTCGCGGGACGATTTCCTCGACGATTGGTATCAGAACGGCGGCAAGGTCAAGTTGTGGATGGACTATGAGTCGATCGACGACGATAAACCCACCGGCCTGAAGCTGAATGAAAAGGACCCGAAACGCGATTTCGTCAATCAGTTGCTGGCCCGTTACGGCGACCTCAATGCCAGCCCGGACCCGCTCAATCGCTGTGTCGGCGCCTACTGCTCGCGGCCGGGCCTCGAACCGGTGCTGCGCGATGCCGAGCAGGCCCTGAGTCGCCTGACATCACGCCCGGCGGCGGGGCTCAAAGTTATCGACCGATTACCGGAAGCGACCATGCTGCGCATCGAAACCCGTAGCGGTCATCGTGAGGTCTACAGCCTGCTGCGCAACCGTGCTCACAGTAATGTCGCGTTCATGCTGGGTGAGGCTTCTCGCTATCAACCGGGCCTGGACACGTTGACGGTCTACCCCGGCGTGCTGAGCAGTTATCCGAACTTCATATTCAATATCCCGGCCGAGCAAGTGCCGGCGTTCGTCGCGGCCATGGAAAATGCCCGGGACGCCCAGCACTTCGAGAAAGTCGTCGATCGTTGGGGCATACGCCGCAGTCATCCGCAGTTCTGGGAGTACTTCCACGATCTGTCGACCTACATCCGCGAAACCACGCCGGTGGAAGAAGGTGTGCTGGATATGAACCGCTATGAAAACCTCTAACGGCGATGGCGAGGCTTTTCCGACAAAATTACTGGGGCTTTGTATCTGCGTAATATTTTGGCGTAAACTGCCAGCAAGCCTGTGAGGAGTTTCCATGACTGCCATAACCATTACCGACGCCGCCCACGATTACCTGGCTGACCTGCTGTCCAAGCAGAACACCCCGGGTATCGGCATCCGCGTCTTTATCACCCAGCCTGGCACCCAGTACGCCGAGACGTGCATCGCCTACTGCAAGCCAGGCGAAGAGAAGCCGGAAGATACCGCGCTGGGGCTGAAAAGCTTCACCGCGTATATCGATGCCTTCAGCGAAGCGTTCCTCGACGACGCGGTGGTCGACTACGCGACCGACCGTATGGGCGGCCAATTGACCATCAAGGCGCCGAACGCCAAGGTGCCGAACGTCAATGCCGACAGCCCGGTCAACGAGCGTATCAATTATTACCTGCAGACCGAGATCAACCCGGGGCTGGCCAGCCACGGCGGGCAGGTCAGCTTGATCGACGTGGTGGATGACGGTATCGCCGTATTGAAGTTCGGCGGCGGCTGCCAGGGCTGCGGCCAGGCGGACGTGACCCTGCGTGAAGGCATCGAGCGCACCTTGCTCGAGCGCATTCCGGAGCTCAAGGGTGTACGTGATGTGACTGACCACACGCAGAAAGAAAATGCCTACTACTGAGTAAGGCGTTCACTGCGAACTAAAAAACGGCGCCCCGTGAGCGCCGTTTTTTTATTTAATTTCAGTTGGTTACGACTTTTGTCTAACGCTAAAGATTAAGTGTGGGAGGGGGCTTGCCCCCGATAGCATCCTGTCAGTCTACTTATTAAGCGACTGATACACCGCTATCGGGAGCAAGCCCCCTCCCACAGTTTCTATATTTATTTATTTAAAACAGCGTGTTGATAACAACATATGATGTTTTAGATTAAGGTCGGTACAGGTGCGCATGCCCGGCCCGATACAGCGACGACGCGCTGAAACTGTCACTCGCCAGCACCCGACCCACCACAATCAACGCCGTGCGCCTGAAGCCCTTGGCCGCGACCTTTTCGGCGATGTCCGTCAAGGTGCCGACGGCCCAATCCTGATCCGGCCAGGTCGCACGGTGCACCACGGCAATCGGGCAATCCGCCCCGTAGTGCGGCAGCAGTTCGGCAACGATCTTCTCCAAGTGATTGACCCCCAGGTGAATCGCCATGGTCGTGCCGTGGCGGGCCAGGCTGTCGAAGTCTTCACCGGCAGGCATGCGGGTTTTGTCCGCATACCGGGTGAGGATCACGCTCTGGGCGATGTCCGGCAGCGTCAGTTCGGTCTCTAGCAGCGCTGCGCAGGCCGCTACGGCGGTGACCCCGGGGATGACCTGGAACGCAATGCCCAACTCGCGCAACTGCCGGATCTGTTCGCCAATCGCCCCATACAGGCTTGGATCGCCGGAGTGGACCCGCGCCACATCCTGGCCCTTGGCATCGGCGGCCTTGATCACATCGATGATCTGTTCCAGGTGCAGTTCGGCGCTGTTGACCACCTGTTCGGCCTGATGGCCTTCCAGTACCGCCGCCGGCACCAGCGACCCCGCATAGATGATCACCGGGCAACTGCGGATCAGCCGCTGGCCTTTGACGGTGATCAATTCCGGGTCGCCGGGGCCGGCGCCGATGAAGTAGACGGTCATGGAGAATTCCTGTGGAAAAGCGGGCGAGCATGAAGATTGCTCATGATCGGAAGCGGCGATTATCGCGATTTCAGTCGGCGCAGGCCAATGCCAACGTGGCTCGGGCGGACTTTTTGCGCGGGATCAGCAAGCGGGCAGGGGCGCCGCTGAGCTGTTCGGCCAGGGCCAGGGCAGCGCTTTCGGCGATGCCGTAACAACCGGTATGGGCAAAGGCGACGGCAGACCTATGGCTCAGGCGGCCTTCATACACCGCCAGTTGCGCGGCGCTGAAGCACTGCAGTGGCAGGTTCAAGGCTTGCGCCAGAGCAAGCAAGCCCGGTTCGTCTTGCTTGCGATCAATGCTGGCCAGCGCCGTGATGCGGTGGCGCTCGATACCGCCCTCGGCGAGGGCGGCGTCCAGCAGGTCGAGCAGGGCTTGCAGCGCGCAGCCGCGCTGGCAGCCCAGGCCGACCACCAGGTTCATGCCGAGTATCGATCGTCGCGATTACGGCGAAACAGCCAGGCGCTGATCAGGCCCAACGCCAGCCAGAACGCGACGTTGGTCAGTTGCGAGGCGATCTTGAACTGCGCTTCCAGAGCCTCAGGGGCCAACATCGAATGCACTTCAGGTTGCGGTGCGCCAATCACATGAGGCACCACGAGGATCGCCGCGCCCAGCGCTTTGAGCAGCCAGTTGCCTCCGAATACCAGCAGCGCGATACCGGCTGCGGTTGAGGCCGCAGTGCCGATCCACCAGATCTGCCGTTGCGCCAGGTCGGCGGCGGCAGTGCCCGGCAATTCCGGTGGCAGGCCCAGGGTTGGCGCCAGGACAAAGGTCGCGTAGCCGGCCAGGCCCCACAGCAGCCCTTGAGCCGTGCGGGTCGGCGCGCGCAGGGTGTAGAGACCGGCGAGCATCAGCGCGAAACCGACCGCCACCACCAGGTTGCCGCCGGTGGTGGACAGCACGCGTTGCCAGCCGTCTTCCGGTTCCCAGGCTTCGGCGTCATGGGTGTGCGCGGTTGTACCGGCGGCGTGCTCATGCACCACTTCCGTCGCGGCCGGGGCTTTTTCAAAGGTTTCCGCCTGCATGATCAGCGGGGCGACCCAGAAACTTTGCAGCAAGGTTAGCAACAGGGCGGCCAGCAGCCCGCTGAAACCTGCGGTTTGCGCAATACGCTTGATCATGTCGGCAGCTCTCAATGGCACGGGAACGCGGCGCTGTGGCGGGTATCGTGGGCGGCGTTGTGTACCGCTTCGATATGCGAGAACCCAGCGAAATACACCAGGCACGCGCCGAGGATCGACGCGCCGATGGCGGCGCTCAAGCGTTGGCTCAGGGTGGTGGTGCTGCTGGCGGTATGCGAGGTGCTGCTGATGATCGACATGGCGCGTCCCTTCAGGGTTTCAGGGTGACACGAGCGCATGAAAACCCCACGAGCCAGGCACGCAGAATTCAAACAGCGCCCGCCCACCGCGGGTTTGTTGGATGATTTTTTCGGGCCGGTCTCCGGGCTTGCGAGGGGGCTCTTGAACTGAGTCCTGAAAGCATCGCCTTCCCATGCACAAAGCACAGTGGCTGTGACGCTTCGCTCGCTTACCGTTGCGGGGGCAGCACCGGACTGGTCATATCGCTATGACTCACCGGTTTCCCGTTTCACCCTGTGAGGGGCACCCGAAACAAGGTGAGTAGGAAAGCATGCAGGGCGACGGTAGTCAAATTGACCGAGCCCCTGTAGCCTTGCACCTTCGAGGTTCTTCGGCCCAGGCCGAAGCTAAGAAGGGAACGCGGTTCAAGCCGCGGCTGCCCCCGCAACTGTGAAGGGTTTATCTGACTGCCACGCCACTGCCATCAAGGCGGGAAGGCGCAGCCAGCGCCGGTCGCAAGACCCGCAAGCCTCAAGCCAGGAGACCTGCCTCGTAACCGATTTTTCAATTCAACCGGGCGGGGTGATCCGGTGACGAAATCTGCTGCTGCGCGCTGCGCAGGGCCTATCGTCCCGTATGCCCGCCCCCAAGGGCATCCGATGAAAACACTGGCCAAACTCCCCGTCACCATCGTCACCGGCTTTCTCGGCTCGGGTAAAACCACCTTGCTGCGCCATATGCTCGATAACGCCCAGGGCCGTCGCATCGCGGTGATCGTCAACGAGTTCGGCGAGCTGGGCATCGACGGTGAAATCCTCAAGCAGTGCTCCATCGGGTGCACCGAGGAAGAAGCCAACGGTCGCGTGTATGAGCTGGCCAACGGCTGCCTGTGCTGCACCGTGCAGGAAGAGTTCTTTCCGGTGATGCGCGAGCTGGTCGCCCGTCGCGGCGACCTCGACCATATCCTCATCGAAACCTCCGGCCTGGCCCTGCCAAAGCCCCTAGTGCAGGCGTTCCAGTGGCCGGAAATCCGCAGCGCCTGCACGGTCGATGCAGTGATCACCGTGGTCGACAGTCCCGCTGTGGCGGCCGGCACCTTCGCTGCGTTCCCGGACCAGGTCGACGCCCAGCGCAAGCTCGACCCGAACCTGGACCACGAATCACCGCTGCATGAGCTGTTCGCCGACCAACTGGCCAGCGCCGACCTGGTGATCCTCAACAAGTGCGACCTGATCAGCCCCGAAGACCTGGCCCGCGTGCGCCTGGAAGTCGCCGAAGAGCTGCCGCCGGCGGTGAAGATCATCGAAGCCAGCAGCGGTCGTGTGCCGCTGGACGTGTTGATCGGCCTGGACGCCGGCTCCGAAGAGCACATCGACGGTCGCCACAGCCATCACGATCATCATCACGAAGGTGAAGACGATCATGATCACGATGCGTTCGACTCCATTTCCATCGACCTGCCCCAGTCCGACGAAGCGCTGCTGCTCGACGCCCTGACCCAACTGGTGGTGCAGCACGGCATCCTGCGCGTCAAAGGCTTCGCGGCGATCCCGAACAAGCCGATGCGCCTGCTGATCCAGGGCGTGGGCACGCGCTTCGACAAGCACTTCGATCGGGCCTGGAGCGCCGACGAAGCGCGCATCACGCGCCTGGTGCTGATCGGCCAGGATCTGGATGCGGCGGGCCTCGAAGCGCAATTGCGCGCCGCCCTCAGCGTTTAACCCATGCACCTGCTCAGGACCCAGCCCGGCGGTTTCGTCGCGGACGACAATATTGCCGACCTTGGGCAAACCCCCGCCGAGCTGGTGATCCTGTGCAGTGGCGACTCCAGCCTGGCGCTACTCGCTGAAGCGGCCCAGCAATTGCCCGAGGACTACCCCAGCTTTCGCCTGGCCAACCCGATGCAGGTGCAGAACCATGCGTCGGTGGACTTGTATGTCGATGAAGTGCTGCGCCACGCCAAGGTCATCCTGATTTCCCTGCACGGCGGGATCGGCTATTGGCGTTACGGCATCGAGCGTCTGGTGGCGTTGGCTGAGCGCGGGGTCACGTTGATCCTGGTGCCGGGGGATGATCGCCCGGACCCGGAGCTCAGCGGTCTCAGCACCGTGGATGCCGCAGCGCGCGAGCGCCTGTGGCAGTTCCTGCGCCAGGGCGGCCTGGGCAATGCGCTGGATTTTTATCGCTGCCTGGCCAGCGGCTACCTGAGCCGCGACTATGCCTGGGCCGAGCCGCAAACCCTGCCGCGCAGCGCGATTTATCACCCGCGTAAAGCCAATGCGTGCCTCAACGACTGGCAGTCGGACTGGAATTCCGAGTTTCCGGTGGCGGCCGTGCTGTTCTACCGCTCCCATCTACAAGCGGCCAATACCGGTTTTATCGATGTGTTCTGCCAGCGCCTGCTGGCGGCGGGCCTGAATCCGTTGCCGATGGCGGTGGCCAGTCTGAAGGAGCCCGGCTGCCTGACGGCGGTCGAGGATTGGCTGGATGAAGTGCAGGCATCGGTGATTCTCAACACCACTGGCTTTGCCCAGTCCAGCCCCGAGGCGCCACATTTGCGCCCGTTTCGCCGCAATATCCCGGTGATTCAGGCGATTTGCGCCCAAGATAATCAACCCGGCTGGCAGGCCAGCGAACAAGGTCTCGGCCCGCGTGACCTGGCGATGCACATTGCCTTGCCGGAACTGGATGGCCGGATCATCAGCCGGCCGATCAGCTTCAAGGACCTGGCCTGGCGTAGCGAGCGCAGCCAGTCGGATGTGGTGTGCTATCGCGCAGCGCCGGAGCGCATGGACTTTGTCGCTGAACTGGCGCGCCGTTGGGTCGAACTGGCGCGGGTGCCGAATGCCGATAAGCGCATCGCCCTGATCCTTGCCAACTACCCCACGCGCGACGGTCGCATTGGTAACGGTGTGGGCCTGGACACGCCGGCGGCGGCGCTGAATATCCTGCGGGCCTTGCAGGCCGAGGGTTATCCACTGCCGCAGGTCCTGCCGGAAAGCGGCACCGCGCTGATCCACCAACTACTCGGTGGCGTCACCAACGACCTGGACAACCTCGACCTGCGCCCGTGCCACCAAAGCCTGGGCCTGGACGACTACGAGGCGATGTTCAAGCGCCTGCCCGAAGCCAACCGCCAGGCGGTGCTGGAACGCTGGGGCACGCCCCACAACGACCCGATGTGCCGCGACGGCCGCCTGATGATCGCCGGCCTGCGCCTGGGCCTGACGTTTATCGGCATCCAGCCGGCCCGTGGTTATCAGGTAGACGCCAGTGCGGTGTACCACGACCCGGACCTGGTGCCGCCCCACGCTTACCTGGCGTTCTATTTCTGGTTGCGCCACACCTACGGCGCTCATGGCGTGATCCACGTCGGCAAGCACGGCAACCTGGAATGGCTGCCGGGCAAGGGTGTCGGGCTGTCGGAAAATTGCTGGCCCGACGCGCTGCTCGGGCCGCTGCCGAATATCTACCCGTTTATCGTCAACGACCCGGGCGAGGGCGCCCAGGCCAAGCGCCGCACCCAAGCGGTGATCATCGATCACTTGATGCCGCCGCTGACCCGTGCCGAAACCTACGGGCCGCTGCGCGACCTGGAGCTGTTGGCGGACGAATACTACGAAGCGCAGTTGCTCGACCCGCGCCGCGCCCGCGAGCTGCAAAAGGACATCCTCAAGCTAGTGCGCGAAACGCGTATCGACCAGGAACTTGAGCTGGACAGCGATGCCGACGCGGCCATCTGGCTGCCGCGCCTGGATACCTACCTGTGTGACTTGAAGGAATCGCAGATCCGCGATGGCCTGCATATCTTCGGCGAGTCGCCCCAGGGCCGCTTGCGCATCGACACGTTGCTCGCGTTGCTGCGTATCCCCCGTGGCGACGGCCGAGGCGCGCAATCGAGCCTATTGCGGGTATTGGCCAAGGCCTTCGAACTGGCTTTCGATCCGCTGGACTGCGCGCTGGCCGAACCTTGGACCGGTCGCCGTCCAGAGGTTTTGCAAAAGATCGATCCCCAGCTGTGGCGCACGGCCGGTGATACCCGCGAGCGTCTGGAGCTGTACGCCGCGTGGTTGATCGAGCACGCGCTGGAAGGGCCGCTGGAACAGTTGGAAGAGCCCGGTTGGGAGGACGTCAAGTCAGTCATCGAAAGCCTGCGCGGTGTCGTGGCGCCGCGCCTGGATGCGTGCGGCCCGGCGGAAATGCGCGGCTTGCTCGATGCCCTGGGCGGCCGCTTTGTACCGGCGGGCCCAAGCGGCGCGCCGAGCCGGGGCCGCCTGGATGTGCTGCCCACCGGGCGCAATTTTTTCAGCGTCGACGTGCGCAACCTGCCGACCACCACGGCCTGGCGCATCGGCTTCCAATCGGCCAACCTGATTTTGGAGCGGCATCTGCAAGACCACGGCGACCACCTGCGCCAGCTCGGCCTGTCAGTGTGGGGCACCGCCACCATGCGTACTGGCGGCGACGATATTGCCCAGGCCATGGCCCTGATGGGTGTGCGCCCGGTGTGGGCCACGGGCAGCCAGCGGGTGGATGACTTCGAAATCCTGCCGATCAGTTTGCTGGACCGCCCGCGTGTCGACGTGACCTTGCGCGTGTCCGGGTTCTTCCGCGATGCCTTTGCCAACCTGATCCGCCTGTTCGATGCAGCGGTACAGGCGGTGGCGGCGCTGGACGAGCCCGACGACATGAACCCGCTGGCCGCCAAGGTCCGCAGCGAGCGCCAGGCTCTGCTTGAGTCTGGCCTGGACGAAGCCGCAGCGGCGAAACAGGCCGGTTGGCGTATTTTCGGCGCCAAGCCCGGTGCCTACGGCGCGGGCGTGCAGGGCGCGATCGATGGTCGCCTGTGGCAGAGCCGCGAGGACTTGGCCGAGGTCTACCTGAACTGGGGCGGCTATGCCTATGGTGGTGCCGACGAGGGCACCGCCGCCCGCGAGCAATTCGCCCAGCGCCTGAGCCAGGTGCAGGCGGTGCTGCAGAACCAGGACAATCGCGAGCACGACCTGCTCGATTCCAACGACTACTACCAATTCCAGGGCGGCATGCTCGCGGCCGTGGAAACCCTGAGCGGCGATAAGGCCGCCAGCTACCATGGCGACCACAGCCAGCCGGACTTGCCGAAGATCCGCACCTTGAAGGAAGAGCTGAACCGGGTGATCCGTTCCCGCGCCGCCAACCCCAAGTGGATCGAAGGCGTGAAACGCCATGGCTATAAGGGCGCATTCGAGATGGCGGCGACCGTGGACAATCTCTTCGCGTTCGACGCCACTACCGCGCTGATCGACGATCATCAATACGCATTGCTCGCCGACGCCTACCTGCTCGACCCCGACACCCGCGCCTTTGTGCAACAGCACAATCCCGATGCCCTGCGGGACATGACCGAGCGTATGCTCGAGGCCCAACAACGCGGCATGTGGCAGGCGCCGGGGGCGTATCGCGAGGCGTTGGAAAACCTGTTGCTGGATATAGAAGAAGACAGCTGATGACTGATATTCCCCATTTTCCGCTGTCAGCCGTGGTCGGCGCCGACGACCTGAAGCTGGCGCTGTGCCTGACCGCCATCGACCCGAAGATCGGCGGTGTGCTGATCGAAGGCCCGCGTGGCATGGCCAAGTCCACCCTGGCGCGTGGGTTGGCGGACCTGTTGGCCAGTGGTCAATTCGTCACCTTGCCGTTGGGCGCCACCGAAGAGCGACTGGTCGGCACCCTGGATCTGGATGCCGCATTGGGCGAAGGCCGCGCGCAGTTTTCACCCGGCGTGCTGGCCAAGGCTGACGGCGGCGTGTTGTATGTCGACGAGGTCAACTTGCTGCCTGATCACTTGGTGGACCTGCTGCTGGACGTGGCCGCCAGCGGTACCAATCTGATTGAGCGCGACGGCATTTCCCACCGGCATTCGGCGCGCTTTGTGCTGATCGGCACGATGAACCCGGAGGAGGGTGAGTTGCGCCCGCAGTTGCTCGACCGCTTCGGTTTCAACGTGGCTTTGAGCGGGCAAACCGTGCCGGCCGAGCGTGGGCAGATCATCCGTCGGCGCCTGGACTTCGACAGCGACCCCGCAGCGTTCTGCGCGCAGTGGGCGCAGCCGCAGTCGGCGTTGCGCGAGCGCTGCACCCAGGCGCGGGCCTGCCTCGACAGCATTGCATTGGATGACGAGGCGCTGGCACAGATCACCGAGCGCTGCTTTGCCGCGGGCGTGGACGGTTTGCGCGCCGACCTTGTGTGGTTGCGTGGCGCCAGAGCGCATGCCGCCTGGCGCGGCGCGACGGCCATCGCCGAGGAAGATATCGAAGCCGTGGCCGAGTTTGCCTTGCGCCATCGCCGCCAGGCGCAATCCCCACCGGCAAGCCCACCCAACCATGAGGGCCAGGCGCCCCAAGCGTCCGACACCTCACCCGGCCAAGGCCAGTGGGGCGATATGCCTGCGCCGGCCTTGCCCACGGGCGCTCGCCGAGACGTGCCCGCCTGGCCAAAAAAGCCCTAGGCATCCGCCTCCGACCTGACGCGGGGGCGGATGCCCGGCCCAAGGCGGGGCCACTGGATAAAGGCAGGCACGGCAAGCCGCGCAGCGCGCAGCAGGGCGCGATCAACTGGCCGGGCACCTTGCTCGGGGGGCGGCCGCAGTGTCGTGAGGATCTGCGCTTGCACCTGCGCAGCCGCTCGGCCCAAGAGTTATGGTTGGTGATTGTCGACGCCTCGGCGTCCACCCGACGGCATCGTGCGTTGACCGATGCCAAAGGGTTATTGGCCCAACTGTTGGATGACGCCTACCGGCAGCGGGCGCGCATGGCATTGCTGACGGCGAGCGGACAGTCGCCGAAGTGGCAGGTGCAGGGCCTGAAAGCCGCGAAGAGCCTGATGGGTTGGCTGGATCAGCTCGGCGCGGGCGGCGGTACGCCGCTGTTGGCCGCGCTGAGCGAGGCGGAGCAATGGCTGGCGGCGCGCAGAAAACGCTACCCCACCGAGCAGCAGCGGTTGCTGGTAATGACCGATGGGCGGCTCAAGGAGATTGTCGCGTTGCCAGCGCTGGATTGCCCGGGGTTACTGATCGATATCGAGCGTGGGCCGATTCGGTTGGGGAGGGCACGAGAGCTGGCTCAGCGCCTCTATTTGGACTATCGACATATCGATAGTTTTTAGGCTCTAAAACCCAATCGGGAAGTGTCGCTCTTGTAAAGTCGAATTTTCCGACATTATTCAGCGATAACAAATCTTTACTCTCTGGGCTCTCGCGTCCAGGAGTAAAGGGAATGACTTCCAGCGTACTACCGAGCGTTTTTTTCGACCACGGCCGGCACACCCTGAACGTGCGCAACGTCGAAACCCGTTTCGACGTGTTGGCCTTTGAGGGCCAGGAATACCTGAGCCAACCCTTCACCTATCGCATAGAGTTCACCAGCACCGAACGTGACCTCGGCGC
This sequence comes from Pseudomonas sp. D3, assembly GCF_029320995.1. Lineage (NCBI taxonomy): Bacteria > Pseudomonadati > Pseudomonadota > Gammaproteobacteria > Pseudomonadales > Pseudomonadaceae > Pseudomonas > Pseudomonas sp. D3. The sequence continues at coordinate 3,843,217 of NZ_CP119772.1, read as the reverse complement.
CGAAACCCTGCTCGGCCAGGCCGCCCGTTTCAGCCTGCACGCCCCACCGCAAAAACCACCGGCCTTGGGCTTCAGCGCGCCCGAGATCAAACCGCTGCGTACCCTGCACGGGGTGGTCACCGGCTTCAAACGCCTGTCCGGCTCCGCTGATGAAGCCCGCTACGAAATCACTCTGCAACCGCACCTGGCTCTACTTGGCCAAGGCCGACAATTTCGCATCTACCAGCATCAATCGGTACCGCAGATCGTCGAAAGCATCCTGCGCAGCCGCCACGATTTTGAAGGCCAGGACTTCCTTTTCAGCCTGGTGCGTGAATACCCCAAACGCGAACAGGTTATGCAGTATGGCGAGAGCGATCTGGCCTTCATCTCGCGCCTGCTGGCCGACGTCGGCATCTGGTACCGCTTCACCAGCGACGAACGCCTGAATATCGACGTGGTGGAATTTCACGATGACCAGCGTCACTACCAGTTTGACGTGGCGTTGGCCTACCGCCCGCAATCCGGGCTCAGCAGCAGTGGGCAGGACGGCGTGTGGGCCCTGCAATCGAGCCACCACGTGGTGGAACAGCACGTCAATATCCGCACCTACCATCACCGCGTGGCCAACGCTCACCTGAACGGTGACATCGACCAAACTCGCGGCGCCAACGGCACCTATGGCGAGGCTTATCACTACGCCGAACCCTACACCGTCATGGGCGATCGCTACGCCCATGACGAAGACCTGCAAAGCGAAAGCGGCTACTTCTACGCCCGGCTGCGTCACGAGCGTTACCTCAACGGCCAAACGCGACTCAGCGGCGTCAGCAGCAGCGCAACCCTTGCTCCTGGGCAGGTACTTAAAATATCCGGCGGCGCGCCACAGGCTTTCGCCCCTGGTGCGGTGATCACCCAACTGATCAGCCGCGCCGCTCGCGACGCCAGTTACGAAGTGACGTTTGAGGCCATTCCCTACTCGGAAACGGTGTGCTTTCGCCCGGAGTTACAAGACAAACCGCAAATCGCCGGCACCGTCCCGGCCCGCGTCACCAGCCCGCAGGCGCATGACCCCTACGGGCACATCGACATCGAAGGGCGCTACAAGGTCAATTTCCTGTTCGACCGCGACGCCTGGAAACCCGGTGAAGAAAGCCTCTGGCTACGCCTGGCCCGACCCTACGCCGGGGATACCCACGGCCTGCACCTGCCGTTGATTCCCGGCACCGAAGTCGCCATCGCCTTTGAACAGGGCGACCCGGACCGGCCTTACATCGCCCACGCGCTGCACGACAGCCAACACGTTGATCATGTGACTTTGCGCAATTACAAACGCAACGTGCTGCGTACTCCGGCGAATAACAAGCTGCGCATGGATGACACGCGGGGGCAGGAGCATATCAAGGTCAGTACTGAGCACAGTGGTAAGAGTCAGTTGAACCTGGGGCATTTGGTGGATGCTGCGAAACAAAAGCGTGGGGAAGGGTTTGAGTTGCGCACTGATGGGTGGGGTGCGATTCGTGGGGGGAAAGGTTTGTTTATCAGTGCGGACGAACAGAACCGGGCTCGGGGTGAACAACTCGACATGGTGGCTGCCATTGAGCAACTGAAAAGCGCGCTATCTCTGGCGCGCTCCCTGGCACAGGCTGCTCACAGTGCTGGAGTGCCGTCTAGCGATACCGACAGCCAACTAGAGTTACTTCAGGCACTCAAGGGATTGGCACAACCGGGAGTATTGCTACATGCACCGTCGGGTATCGGCGTACTCAGTCCTAAAGCCGTATGCCTGTCTTCCGGAGGGGAGAGCGTGGGCATTATGGCCGCACGTAACACGGACATCAGCGCCGGGCACGACATCACCGCAACCGCTGAAGGTGGTGTGAGCGTATTTGCGCAACGTGGCGACCTGCAACTCAAGGCGGCTCAAGGCAAAGTTGAACTGCACGCTCAGGGCAGTAACCTCCATGCGTTGGCAAAGACCGACGTTAAGATCGAAAGCGTCGAAGGCCGTATAGAAATCAAGGCCCCGCAAGAACTGGTGCTCAACTGTGGCGGTGCCTATATCCGTTTAAAGGACGGCGATATAGAGCTGGGAGCGCCTGGCAACATCTACCTAAAAGCTACCGATGTAAAAAAGTTTGGCAGCACCAGTCTCAATACTCCAGCGTCACCGTTGCCGACGGGTTACGCGGCTAGCTACACCTTGAAAGACGCAGCCCAGGCAGCGTTGCGATTCAGCCGCTACCGGATAACCACTCAGCAAGGTGAAGTATTCAATGGAGTAACCGACAAGCATGGCAAGACGATGAGCGTTCATACCGCGCTGCCGGGGAACTTGAAAATCGAGCTGCCAGAGACTGAAAAGTGGATCAGCTTTTCTGCCCCGTCGAAATCAAATTATCAAGGCATAAAATGCACCGCGGCCATGGATGATGGCGAGGTGTTGGAGGGCGAGTTTGATGGTGAAAACAAAGTAAGTTTTTATTCTTTTACGGGTAATTCTTGCATCAAGTTCGAGGTGCAATGCCCGGAGCATCAAGAAGACTTACCTAGCACCGCAGACAAACTGCTACGAGAGCTGGGGGAGTAAATAATATGGATGCTTTTTACCGGAACTATATGGCTCGACAAGATCATCAGGTTGACGATGATACTTTGGAGGGCGCTCTTGAAAGTTTTGAGGGGGCAGCGCTCAAGTTTTCTTCAGGATTTATAAATGATGCGAGGCAGCGTGATAACTACAGCAGCAATATTAAGCGAGTCAAGGCGCAGGTGTTGGCGCAAGTCAATGCGGGGAAAGTGTCAATAAAGGAGGCGGCGGAATTCTGCTACGAAGCACGAAATAAAATCATGGCGGAAACCAGGCAGAAAACCTCAATGCCCGGACGGGCTATTGCAGAGAAAAGGAAGGTTGTTTCTCCGGATTTAGAAAAGCTATTGGACGAAAAAGCCGGCAAAAAATTTGGTAAAAACTTTGCGGCGCTCAATGCTGAGCAAAAAAATGCCATGTATTACGAAATCGTAGAGTCTTCGGCGAGGCCTAACACGGGATTTAATACTTTAAATCGAGTGTTAAAAGTCTCAGGTAAGGTTTTGATTGTCGTGACGGTCGCTTATGCAACCTACGAGATCGCGAATGCAGAGAATAAGCAGAAAGAGTTGATCAAGCAGGGTATTACGATAAGCGGTGGTTTTGCAGGAACTACCTTGGCGAGTTTTGCCGTCTCTACCGTGTGCGGGCCCGGCGCGCCGTTTTGTGCAATCGGTTTAATGCTGGCGGGCGGGGTTGCCTCTGGCTGGGCGGCCTCGAAATTAGCGGACTCCCTCGACGATGAAATAGAAGAGTTTACTAAATGGAAAATCAATTAGATCAGCGTCAACTCTGGGCTGCACTCTCTCATTTATTTGTAGATGCCAATGTTGACTACAAACACATTGCAGGGGTGGCAAAGAATTACTCTGTTGAGGAGGTTGAGTTTGCTTTGTTTGAGAGAGTGGCTCCGGTATGCGTCAGTAATATGCTGGCGCCAGTGCCACCTGTTTGCTGGTATTTCGATAAGGAGCAGTTGGTGGCTGATATTGAATCCTTGGTCAAGAAGAGGGTCGAGCAGGGGGTGATCGGTAAATGTCTATCTGGTGTGATGGGGCGATTGATACGGATTGTTAGTGCAAAAGTGTGGGCCGAGCTAAAGGCTGAAATCGAAAGGGTCAAAAGTGAGGGGTAATGCGAATTTGAGAACTTTAAGTGTTGCCGGGTATAAGCCGCGACCAGGTATTGTTTTGGTTGAGTAGTCGGAGTAGCGGTTATTTGTTTTTTTATTATTCAGGATATTCATTTTTATTAATGGGTTTTTAGGCCGGGGTGGCGTGTTGTGAAGTGTGGGGTCGATTACCCCGATTGACTCAATTGATCGGGTGATTGCTCAGAGAATATAAATTTTTAAGGGGTTATATGAACGATCCAATGCACCGCACGGATACCCTCAATCCGAGCAAGGACTTCATCGGAGGGGAACAGAAACAGCATTGGATCGAACTCCAGTTGCTGGACGAGCAGGGTGCGCCCCTGGCGAACATGCCCTATCAGGCGATCAACGACGCCATCCGGGAGAGGTGCTTCCCCGAATGTGCGGGGCTCAGCGATGCTCAGGGCGTGATCCGTATTGAGGGGCTGCACCCGATTCCCATCACCCTGAAAGTGCAGGCCGATCCTTTGGCCGAGCTGCTGCAAACCCGTCGCTTGCGTGCCCTGCGTGCCGAACCGCCTCGGCCCGTAATCGGAGATCGGACCCCGCTGTATGGTCCGCAGCATTCGGGTTTCTCGCCCGTCGAGAAGCAGGCCCTCGCGGCAGGTCACTGCTACCACTACCTGCGTATCGGTCAGTTATGCGACCGATTACCGACCCTTGATCCGCCTTTGGAGGACCCGAAGCGGCCTCCGGCCTTTCACTTCCCGGACCCGGCATTCAGCGGTTTCACCGTTGAGTACGAAGCGCTGAATCGCCGTCACGTGTTGGAAGTTTACCCCTTCCGTGCCTGGTCTTTGGTTCTGCATCACCAACCCGAATACAGCATGGCCAATGCCTATAACCTTGGGCTGATGGCCAACCTGTCCTACAGCATTGTCGCCCAGAACATGTTGAAGCAACGACCGGGCACCGATCCCAGTACCGTCTCAGGCTCGGTGGAGGAGTTCTTTTTACGTCAGTGCCTGGACCTGTCGCGCACGCCGGTGATGATTGACTCCGGAGGGACGCGTCTGCCAGCACTGGTGGTAGACGTCCCCTTCAACCAGCGCTACACCACGGCGGTTATGCTGGATTCGCTGGAGGCCAAGCGCCCGTCGGGCACCTCCGAGATTCCGCGGCTCATCATCGAAAACACCCAGTTGTTCTATTGCATCAACCAGACTCAAGTGGTTGTGGCCTGGCGCGGGACACAGGAACCCAAGGACTGGCTGACGGATGTGCTGTACCGCCCGATGCCGGCCGATGGCAGCGGCTGCGACTTGAAGTCTGCGTGTACGCCTTTGACGGATGTCGGCAGTGTGCACTATGGGTTTTTGCATGCGTTTGAGGTGGCTAAGAAGCTGTTTTCTCAACGCTTTGATGACATTCAGAAAGCGTTAGCTAATAGAAAACTGTTCATTTGCGGCCATAGCCTGGGCGGCGCCCTGGCTCTGATCCACTCCGCCGAGCTGAAAGATCGCAACCCCCTGCTCTACACCTACGGTATGCCCCGTACCTTCACGGCCAAGGCACTGGAGCGCCTGAAAACGGTGACCCACTTTCGCCATGTCAACGACGCCGACACCATCACCAGCGTGCCACCCGAGGCGGAACTGGATAACTGGCTTTACGATGCCCTGGGGCCGCTGGGCCACGACCTAGGCTACATCTGGTCCGTGGGTGAACTGGTGGCCGGCAAACTGGTGCGCTTTGGCGACCCCTACTGGCATCACGGCCAAATCGCCATGTTCTACCGCGCTGACCAGCATGTGGAGTCGCGGGCCTCAAATAACCCCGTCGAGCGGAGTAGAGAAGGCCTGGGCGCGCCTTACCACACCACCATTCTTAAGCGTTTGCCGCACCGAGCCCGCCTCTACCTGGTGCCCAGCCTGAGCGATGAGTTCAGCCGCTTCGCCTGTGAAGAGCAGAAGGCCCTCATTCGCTCGATGAGCCGGGAAAGCCTGACGCGGTTCTTTCCGTCACACACTAATCCTGAACGTAGCACTCGCCGCAGTAACCCGATGGATCACTCGATGGTCGCTGCCTACTTACCCTTCTTGCACAACCAGTTGCTGGAGTTGAGCGATCCCGAACGGCCACTGGAGCGCAAGGCGCAACGGGCGAAGTTCGAGACGCAGATGCATGGGTTGGGCGTCCCCGAAGCGGAAAAGCACCGCAACGAGCAGTTCCTTGCCTTGCAGAAGTTGTTACCCATGGCCTTGCGCATGACTCAAGACCTGGAAGGCGGCCCTGAAGCCCTGCAGCGTTTCTGCCGAGAGCGAGAGTTCGGCGTGATGATCGAGATCACCCAAGCCTGAATCTACGCATCGGGGTGCGATAGCCACCCAACACATTAGCCATAAGGGAACACATAAAACCATGAACATTCTGATCCGCCCTGCGCAGGGTCCAGTGCAACACGTGAACTACCAGGCAGTCGAGGAAAGCGGGGGGTACAGCCAACCCACTCCCTCCCGTTACCCAGGTGCGATAACCGTCGAGTTTCCCGACGCACTGCTAGCGATCACGGAGGAACACAGCCTATGAATATTCGCCTAAGCCCCATGAGCGGCGCTTTGTTGCTGCTGCTCTGCCTAAACGGTTGCGCCCAGAACCGGACCTTGGCACCGCCACCGGGCGGGGAACAGGTCAGCGTCGTGGTGAAGGTCCCGCAGAACCTCACGGCGGAACCCATGCAGGTGATGTACCGCTCGGAGAAATGCCCGATCAAACGATCCGGGCCAGACTGGACCACTTATGAAGAGGACGGTTACTTGTCCACTACGGTTCAACCGCAACAGCAGGGGCAGAGCGGCCTATATGAGGCCAAGTTGCCCATCAATGGCGGTAGCCGATGCCAGTGGCAACTGAGTAATGTGACTTTTGGCGTCACCTACGCCAATACAACGCACTTTGGCGAGAATGTTAAAGCGGGCCCTGGGGGCGGGGTGATCGTGATGTTCGATAAGCATCTGCCACAACAACGTTCTGCTTTTCAGCCAACGATAGAAGTCAACGGTGACGTGCTGATCAGTAAAGACTATTACCCTTTGGTTAACGAGCAATTCATTGGTCGACATGAAACGCGCGCGTGGCTATTCGGTGAGGGTGAAATCTATTTGTATTATCGGGCCTCCGACGCTAGGAGGGTGACTTTCGAACCGCTGCTGCATGCCAACTATGCATTGTATTCGGTGGAGCCAAAGGTGCAGGGCGAGGGTTATACCCGCTATATCTACCCCGATGGCAGCGTGGTGGCTGATGGTCGTGACCCAAGCTTCAAGAAACTGCAATCCATTCGCCTGACTGCGGAGAAGGCTCGATGAATCGCATGTTTCCTTCTGTTCAGGCCTTACGATTAACGCTTAATGTTTTATCCCTGATGTCGGCTAACGTGAGCCTTAGATAAAACTTAGTCATGTATTTATATTGGGTGTTTGCGATGGTTTATTTGAATTTAATTGCGTGTGCTGGCCATTCTCGCTTTAAAAACATTGTGAGGGTTAGTCAGGGAAGTGGTTGTGCGAAGCGCTTAAAGTTCGGGTTTTTAGGGCTTGTTGCCGGACTGCATTCGGGCTGTGCGGCAATAGGGGCGGCAGTTATGAATGGCCCGACTTGCCCTTATCAAGGCGTTCAGCTGGATTTTCATGCAGCGACTGATTGGACACTGATCAAAGGGAGTAATGGACTGATTATTCCGTTAGCTATTATCGATTTACCTTTTTCTTTTGTTTTCGACACGTTGACTCTTGGGAGTGCATTAGAGGCTGACAACGGCGAGCTGAATTGTCCGCGAAAGTTTACGTAGCGATTGGGCACTGGCCAGCTAAAAGGTAGTGCGTTTTTGGGGCGAACTAATTTTTATTGGTCGAAATCAATCCTCTAACGAATATTTTGATCATTTTTATGGAAGCCTGTTTTTCAATGGGCGAGTTTTGGAAAATTTTATATATGTCACAAGGATTTGTTTTATTGGGTGATAAAACCACTCACGGTGGAGAAGTGATATCGGCCTCATCCACGATGATCGTAAATGGCAAGCGAGTAGCACTGGTCGGAGACAAAGTTCGTTGCCCGCTGCCGGGGCATGGCGTCAACAAGATTGTTGATGGCTGCCCGGACTGGTCTGAGGGTGATCGGGCGATGGTGGTCAACGGCTGCCGCTGTGAGTGCGATTGCCAGGTGATTTCCAGCGCTCCCGATTGTGGGGTGGGTTAGTCATGGGCTGGGATCGTCAGGCACCTCATGTGGTGGACGCTCCAAAACCGCCGGTGCTGGGCCGTTGGCTATTGGCTGCACTCATGGCGGTGCTGGTCTGCGTGCTGCTGTTTTTGCTGCATGCCTCCGAACGGATACCGTTACTGAATACGCTCAACATTTGGGCATTGTCCGCTTCGCCATTGGTGGTCTGGATCCTGGCGTTCGCTGCGCGTGCCCATGCCTATGGGACTGCGTTGAGCCATTGCCAGTTTCTGGAGGAGGAGGCGCAAAGTGCGCAGCGTTCCTGGCAGGGTTGGGCGCAGCGCTACCTGGCAGTGTCTGCCAGTTGCGTGCTGCTGCCTGATCAGGTGTCTGCGAGTGTATTAACTCAGGGTTCCTTTGATTTACCTCCCCGCACAGGGCAAGCACGGCGTATTGCGGCTTTGCCTGTAGGCTCGGAGCGTGCTCAAGCCGGATTGCAGATGTTGATTCAGGCATTGGTGCCGGCACTGCATGCGTTACCGACGGGGCAGGAACTGCGCGTCACCCTGCTGAGCGATGTCGATCCCTGCGAATATGAAGCCTTGCGCGATGCCTGGCAGCAGACCTGGACCATCACGATGAGCCGACCGCTACCCATAGCGCTCACCTTGGCTAGCGAATTGTCGTACCGGTGGATCGATGAATCGTTGAAGGCCGCCACCGCAGCCATTGAGTTGATTCTGGTGCTCCAGGTGCACGGTGATGACTCGTACTCCGACGGGCTTGCCGCCTTGCTGCTATGCCCGGACAGCCTGGCAATCGTCTTGGAGCTACCGATCACGGCTGGTTTGTTGCGGCCAATGCCATTGGATATCGACGCGCTGGACAGCGAATTACTGTTGTTTCTGCAAACCCAAGTGAGCGCTTGCCGGGCAACCGGCATGTTGGTCGACGCCGCCGACTGGCAGCCACTGACCGAAAAAATGCTTGCAGTAGCAGGCGCCCATGGTGCTTCGCTCAAGGCGGAGCGGCAGTGGACTCAGGAACGTCTGTGCGGGCTATCGGGCCCGCTCGGTCATTGGCTAGTAACTGCGCTGGGTGTGGAAATATCCCGGCATCAGCGCGAGCCTTTGTTGGTATTGGCACGAGAAGAATCCCAGCACTGGATGAGCACTATTACCACGGGAGAGTTGGCATGAACGTTTGGAGTAATTCATGGCGCCGCGCGGGGGCAGCAGTGTGGATCATTACGCTGGTAGCCGCGCTGGGCTGGGTGATCTGGCGTTATGGCGATCAGATCGGGCTAGCTGAGAATTACCACAAACTGTTGGTTTTTCTGCTGATTATCACCATTGCAATGGTGGGCTTTCTGGCACCACGGTTATTAGCGCATCTCAAACGACAAAACCACCGCGAGCAGGGGCGGGCGGATAAGGTCTATCCCCCGGCAGACTCACAGATGGTTTTGCCTCGCCAACCGATTGTTCATGTCTCAGAGATGCGCGCGCATTTACGTGACCACCACGGTATTTTCTGGCGCCGCAAAACCCGCCTGCTTCTCGTCATCGGCGAACCCACCGAAATCGAAGCCATCGCCCCAACCCTGGCCGATCAGCAATGGCTCGAAGGCCAAGGCACGGTCCTGTTGTGGGGAGGCAGTGCCCAGGCCGCGCTGGATCAATCATTCCCTAAGCACTGGAGTGGGCTGAGCCGCAGGCGTGCGCTGGACGGGGTGGTTTGGGCGTTGAACAAAACCCAGGCCGCCGACGATGCCGCGATGGGTAAAGGTGTACGCCAGGTGCGGCGCCTTGCCCGTGACCTGCACTGGCAGTTGCCGTTGTACCTGTGGCAGGTCTGCGAGAGTACATGGGCGCAGGACACTCGCAAGGCGCAGCCGGTGGGCTGCCGGTTGCCCGAGCGTTTCACGGCGGCGGCATTGGAAACCGCCCTGACGCGCTTGCTGGAGCCTTTGCGCCGCGAAGGCTTGGCGCAGATGAACGGTGTGATGAAGCATGATTTTCTGCTGCGCCTGTCCCGGGATTTACAGGGCGAGGGCATCGCCCGCTGGCGTCATACGCTGGCGCCTCTGGGCAGCGATTTTGCTCAGGGTGTGCCGTTGCGTGGGGTGTGGTTCAGCCTGCCGGTACAGCGCTCGCCGCATGATCAACAACAGGAGTGGTCGGTTGCCTCGGTGTGGCACGGCGTACTCGGCGATAACGCCGGTGGCCGCCGGCTGGGCTGGAGCGTGCCGCGCGTTGGCTATGCGCTGGTGCTGGGTTTGGCGACGTTATGGGGCGCCGGATTGTTGCTGTCGTTTGTCAGCAACCGTGCGCAAATCGCCCAGGTGCAAAGTTCGTTGGCGGCATTGCAGCAGACGGGCAGTAGCGACGAGCAACTCAGCGCACTCAACGATCTGATGCGCGAACTGGCACGCCTGGATTACCGCGCCGAACACGGCGCTTCTTGGTACCAGCGCTTCGGCCTGAATCAAACCCCAGCGCTGCTTGAAACGGTGTGGCCACGTTACGTCGAAGCCAACAACCGCCTGATCCGTGATCCGGCCGCCGCCGCTTTACGCCAGCAGCTCACCGCGCTGGTCAAGCTGGCGCCGGACAATCCCGAGCGCGCCGAACGCGCCCGCGATGCCTACGACCAGCTCAAGGCCTACCTGATGATGACGCGTCCGGACAAAGCCGACGCCAATCTTCTGGTCAAAACCCTGAGCAACGTGGAGCCCTTCCGCGCAGGGATAGCACCAGGCCTCTGGCAAACCCTGTCGCCCAATCTGTGGCAGTTCTACGCCGAGCACCTGGCTGAAAACCCGGCGTGGCGTATCGACACCGACGCGCAGCTGGTCGCACAAGTCAGGCAAATCCTGCTCGGTCAATTGGGCCAACGCAATGCCGAGGCCAACCTGTACCAACAACTGCTCGATGACGCCGCCAATCACTACCCGGCCTTGAGCCTGCACCAACTGGTCGGCGACACCGACGCCCAGGCCCTGTTCACCACCGACGCCAGCGTGCCCGGCGTGTTCACCCGTCAGGCCTGGGAGGGCCAGGTGCGCCAAGCCATCGATGCGATCGCCGAGGCGCGCCGCGAGGAAATCGACTGGGTGCTCAGCGACAAACCCGTCGATATCGACACCCACCTGAGCCCGGACCAGCTCCGCGAACGGCTCACTGAGCGCTACTTCCAGGACTACGCCAGCGCCTGGCTGGATCTGTTCAACAGCCTGCGCTGGCAGCAGGCCGCGAGCCTCGATGAGTCAATCGACCAATTGACGCTGATGAGCGATGTACGCCAATCGCCGCTGATTGCCCTGATGAACACGCTGGCCTATCAAGGGCAGGCCGGCACTCGCAACCAGGCCCTGGCCGACTCGTTGATACAGTCCGCGCAAAAGCTGATCGGGCAGGATAAGGCCCCGGCGATCGAGCCGTTGGTCCACGCATCCAAGGGCCCATTGGACGCCACCTTCGGCCCGTTATTGGCGCTGCTGGACAAGAACAACAATGACGGCCTCAGTCTCCAGGCCTTCCTCACCCGCGTGACACGGGTGCGATTGAAATTGCAGCAGATCAGCACCGCGCCTGACCCCCTGGAAATGACCCAGGCTCTGGCGCAAACCGTCTTTCAAGGCCGCAGCATCGACCTCACCGACACCCAATCCTACGGCAGCCTGCTGGCTGCGAGCCTGGGCGCGGAGTGGGGCGGGGCGGCGCAGACGCTGTTCGTGCAGCCATTGGAACAGGCCTGGCAACGCGTCTTGCAACCGTCCGCTGCCGGTCTCAATAGCCAGTGGCAGCGCTCGATCGTCAGCCATTGGAACGCTGCTTTCGCCAGCCGCTATCCCTTTGCGGCCACCACCAGCGACGCCTCGTTGCCGATGTTGGGGCAAATGATCCGCGCGGATTCCGGGCGTATCGCACAGTTTCTACAGCAGCAATTGAGCGGCGTGCTGCGCAAGGACGGCAGCCGTTGGGTAGCCGATCCACGCCACAGCCAGGGCCTGCGCTTCAACCCGCAGTTTCTGAGCGCCATCAATCAACTGAGCGACCTGGCCGATGTGCTCTACACCGACGGCGGCATGGGACTGAGCTTTGAACTGCAAGGCAAACCCGTGCGCGATGTGGTGCAAACCACCTTCATCCTCAACGGCGACCGGCACCAGTACTTCAACCAGAAAGAAAGCTGGCAGCGTTTCAACTGGCCGGGCCGCAGCGACTATCCCGGCGTGAGCCTCAGCTGGACCAGCGTGCACGCCGGCGAGCGGTTATTTGGCGACTACCCCGGCACCTGGGGCCTGATCCGTTTGCTGGAAAAAGCCCAGGTCACGCCGTTGGACGACGGTGACAGCCGCTACCGCCTGGCGCTCAAGGCGCCTGACGGCTTGAACCTGACGTGGCACCTGCGCACCGAATTGGATGCGGGGCCGTTGGCGTTGCTCAAACTGCGCAGCTTCGCGTTGCCGCAACAGATATTCCTCAATGAGGGCTGAGCCATGGAGTCGGTGAGGCGGCTCCTTGCCGGTCAGGAAGCGCCCGGCACATTCGGCCAAAGATCCGCCACCAGAAACAGCCGCTCAGCTTCCTCCCAATCCTCGCCGTTCTGAACCAGCCGCACCAGCAATTGAGCCGGAGCCATTGGCGCCAGGTCCGCCAGCCATCCTTGCATCTGTTCTTCGCTCCACACCGCTTCTGCCAGGTAATGCGCCGGCGCCAGCCACGCATGCCGGGGCAAGGGCTGCCAGCGACCGGGTGCACTGACGCTGACAAAGTCGCGCCAATCACGCTGATGCAGCCAGTGTCCACGCAAATGCTCTGGGTGAGCGCCGTGGGGCGGTTCAGCCTGGCCAGGCCAGGGATAGAGCAAATAGCCGCCGAGCCACAAGTGCGCATCGAACTGCTCGATGCCCAGCGCCGCCAACGCCTCGTGGCTCTCCGGGCGTGCCGAAATCGGCAATTGATGCTGGGCCAGGTGCGCCAGCTTGCGATCCAGCCGATCATGACAACCCGGCCCCAGCCACCGTGCGGTGTCCTGGCCGTTGCCGTCCTGCGGGCCGAGGTAGAGTTTGATCGCCAGCTCCAAGTGATGCACGCCATCGCCGTCGTGCAGCAGCATGTCCAGTTCACCCAGGGTATGCCCGGCGCGGCGGATCGGCAGATTAGCGGCCAACAGTTCCACGCCCGGCGCATGCTGCACCGCGAACTGCCACAGGCGTTCGTAGTAAAGGCCCAGGCGCCGGGTGCTTGCCAGGTTCAGCCAATGCTGCAGGGGGCTGCTGTCCTGGTCCAAGTGCCGCAGCCAGTGTTCGAGACGGTCGGGCGCCCGTACCCAGTCGCTGCCGGCCAGCGGATGGCGTTGCGGCCACGGCGTTTGCGCGAGCATGGGCGGGGCGAGCATCACCCACGCCAAGTCGCGCACCTCGGGATGGCGCAGTTGGCGGGGCAGGTTGTGCAAGTCGGGGAAGACGGTCATGGTCCGAGCATAGCCTTTTACGCAAGGTCGGGTGGCTGAGAAGCGTTGTCATCAAGGCTTCACAGCGACAAAGGATTTTGCCTGACGGGGCCTTTCGCCCATAATCGTTCTTTTTTGCCACACCCCCAATCCCGCAGGAGCCCCATGGAGCAATTTCGCAATATCGGCATTATCGGTCGCCTGGGCAGTACCCAGGTGCTGGACACCGTCCGCCGGCTGAAAAAGTTTCTGCTCGAGCGCCACCTGCATGTGATCCTCGAAGACACCATCGCCGAAATCCTCCCGGGCCATGGCCTGCAAACCTCGTCGCGCAAGATGCTCGGTGAAGTGTGTGACATGGTGATTGTGGTCGGCGGCGACGGCAGCCTGCTCGGCGCCGCACGGGCGCTGGCGCGGCATAACGTGCCGGTGCTGGGGATTAACCGTGGCAGCCTGGGGTTCCTGACCGATATTCGTCCCGATGAGCTGGAAGTTGAAGTGGCCAAGGTGCTCGACGGCCATTACCTGGTGGAGAACCGGTTCCTGCTGCAGGCCGAAGTGCGTCGCCACGGCGAAGCCATTGGCCAGGGCGATGCCCTCAACGATGTGGTGCTGCACCCCGGCAAATCCACGCGGATGATCGAATTCGAGTTGTATATCGACGGCCAGTTCGTGTGCAGCCAAAAGGCCGATGGCCTGATCGTCGCCACGCCCACCGGCTCTACCGCCTATGCGCTGTCGGCGGGTGGGCCGATCATGCACCCCAAGCTTGATGCCATTGTGATTGTGCCGATGTACCCCCATATGTTGTCCAGCAGGCCTATCGTGGTCGACGGCAACAGTGAGCTGAAAATCGTGGTTTCCAAAGACATGCAGATTTACCCGCAAGTCTCCTGTGACGGGCAGAACCACTTCACCTGCGCCCCCGGCGACACCATCACCGTGAGCAAAAAGGCGCAGAAGCTGCGGCTGATCCATCCGCTGGACCACAACTACTATGAAGTGTGCCGCACCAAGTTGGGCTGGGGCAGCCGCTTGGGGGGTGGAGGCGACTGATGCTCGATCCCGCGCGTAGCTACGACCTGATTGGCGATGTGCACGGTTGCGCCCATACGCTTGAGCACTTGCTCGACCAGTTGGGCTACCACAAGCACGCTGGCACCTGGTGTCATCCGTCGCGCATGGCGGTGTTCCTCGGCGACATCATCGACCGTGGCCCGCGGATTCGCGAGGCGCTGCACATCGTCCATGACATGGCCGAGGCCGGGCAGGCGTTATGCATCATGGGCAACCACGAGTTCAATGCCCTGGGCTGGGCCACGCCCGCGCCGCCGGGCAGCGGCAAGCAGTTCGTGCGCGAACACACGCCACGGCACGAGCGGTTGATTCACGAGACCCTGACCCAATTCGAGCATCACCCGGGCGACTGGCACGACTTCCTTGGCTGGTTTTATGACATGCCACTGTTTGTCGACGCCGGACGTTTCCGCGTGGTGCATGCGTGCTGGGATGACGGGTTCATCCAGCCGCTGCGCGCGACCTTTCCGGATGGCTGTATCGATCAGCATTTCCTGCAGGCCGCCGCGGTGCCGGGCAGTTTCGCCTGCAACGCCTTCGACCGCCTGCTGCGCGGCACCGACATGCGTCTGCCGGACGGTTTGACCCTGACCGGCGGCGATGGCCTGACGCGTTCGTTCTTTCGCACCAAGTTCTGGGAGGAAGACCCGAAAACCTACGGCGACATCGTGTTCCAGCCCGACGCATTGCCGGAGCCGGTGGCGCGTACACCGTTGTCGTCTTCTGAAAAAAATTCCCTGCTGCGTTACGGCGTCGACGAGCCTTTGTTGTTCGTCGGGCATTACTGGCGCAGCGGCAAACCTGCGCCGATCCGTCCGAACCTGGCCTGCCTGGACTACAGCGCGGTGCTGTACGGCAAGCTGGTGGCGTATCGACTGGATCAGGAAACCCGCCTCGATCCGGGTAAATTCGTATGGGTCGACGTTGAGCGACCCGAGGTGATTACATGAGTGCGGTGCCCGTATTACGCTTGCCGCTGAGCGTCGACCTGGGTGGCTTCGTCAAACTGCTGCAACGCATGCAGGTGCCCCATCGCGTCAGTGAAGAAGCGGGCGAGCAGGTGTTGTGGGTGCCCGAGACCATCAGCGACGACGTGCGCGTCTTGTATCAACGTTTTCCGGCCGGCGATCCGGACCAGCAACTGGATATTCCCGAGCAGGCACCGGTCACGCGCCCGGGGGTTGTTCAGCAAGTGCGCCATAGCCCGGTGACGGCGCTGGTGCTGCTGGCGAGCCTGATCGTCGGCGCGGTGACCTTGCTCGGTGAAAACCTGCAAGCCATGAGCTGGCTGACCTTCCTGCCGTTCCGGGTGATGGGTGAGTACATCCAGTTCACGCCGCTGGCCGATACATTGGCCTCGGGCCAGTGGTGGCGGCTGGTCACGCCGATGCTGATCCACTTCGGCATCCTGCACCTGGCCATGAATGGCATGTGGTACTGGGAGCTGGGACGACGCATTGAAGCGCGCCAGGGCAGTATCAACCTGCTGGGCCTGACGCTGTTGTTCAGCCTGGCCTCCAACTTCGCTCAATACACCTATGGCGGCCCGGGCCTGTTTGGTGGCTTGTCCGGCGTGTTGTATGGGCTGCTGGGACACTGCTGGATCTATCAACTCCTCTCGCCCAACCCGGCCTATCGCCTGCCCCGTGGGGTACTGGTGATGATGCTGGTGTGGCTGGTGCTGTGCCTGTCGGGGCTGGTCTCGATGATCGGTTTCGGCGAAATCGCCAACGCCGCCCATGTCGGCGGCCTGGCCATCGGTTGCCTGACCGGCTTGTTGGGCGGTTTGTACAGTCGTCGCAAATCCACTATTCGTTAAGGAAGAGCCTGAATGTCCTCTTTTGCTGAAATGATCGAAAACATCACCCCGGACATCTACGAGAGCCTCAAGCTCGCCGTCGAAATCGGCAAATGGTCCGACGGCCGCAAGCTCACCGCCGAACAGCGTGAGCTGTCGTTGCAAGCGATGATCGCCTGGGAAATCCAGAACGTGCCGGAAGACCAGCGCACCGGTTACATGGGCCCGCAGGAATGCCAGTCTAAGTCGACCACCGTGCCGAACATCCTGTTTAAGTCGGATGCGATCCATTGATTGAAATTGGTCGCGGTGCAGTCAGCAAAATGTCGGCGCAACTCGGTGAGCCGACTGTTCAATACGCGTTTCGTCTGGGCGATACCGAGGTGCCGGTCAACCCGTTGATCGGCACCCATGTGCGCCTGGAATACCTCGGTGCGATCCATTGCAGCCATTGCGGCCGCAAGACCAAGACCAGCTTCAGCCAGGGTTATTGCTACCCGTGCATGACCAAACTGGCCCAGTGCGACCTGTGCATCATGAGCCCCGAGCGTTGTCATTACGCCGCCGGCACCTGCCGTGATCCGGCGTGGGGCGAGCAGTTCTGCATGACCGACCATGTGGTCTACCTGGCCAATTCGTCGGGCGTCAAGGTCGGCATCACCCGCGCCACCCAATTGCCCACGCGTTGGCTGGACCAGGGCGCCAGCCAGGCGCTGCCGATCGTGCGTGTGTCCACGCGCCAGCAGTCCGGTTTCGTCGAAGACCTGTTCCGCAGCCAGGTGGCCGACAAAACCAACTGGCGTGCCTTGCTCAAGGGCGATGCGCAATCGGTCGACCTCAAGCAGGTGCGCGATGAGCTGTTCGCGTCTTGCGCCGACGGCCTGGTGAGTTTGCAGGAACGCTTTGGCCTGCAAGCCATCCAAACGGTTGCCGACATTGAACCGATCGAAATCCGTTACCCGATTGAGCAATATCCGACCAAGATCGTCAGTTTCAACCTGGACAAGAACCCGATTGCCGAAGGCACGCTGTTGGGGATCAAGGGCCAATACCTGATCTTCGACACCGGCGTCATCAATATTCGTAAGTACACGGCCTACCAGCTCGCCGTGCATCAGTAAAAGGATGCCATCCATGCGCACCGAACAACCGAAGATGATTTACCTGAAGGACTATCAGGCGCCGGACTACCTGATCGACGAGACGCACCTGACCTTCGAGTTGTTCGAGGACCACAGCCTGGTCCACGCGCAGTTGGTGATGCGCCGCAACCCCGAGCGTGGCGCCGGCTTGCCGCCGTTGGTGCTGGACGGCCAGCAGCTCGAACTGTTGAGCGTGAACCTGGCTGACCAGGAATTGACGGACGCCGACTATCAGTTGACCGACAGCCACCTGACCGTGCAGCCCACGAGTGAGGCCTTCACCCTCGACACCACCGTCAAGATCCACCCGGAAACCAACACCGCCCTCGAAGGCTTGTACAAGTCCGGCAGCATGTTTTGCACCCAGTGCGAGGCCGAAGGGTTCCGCAAGATCACTTACTACCTCGACCGTCCGGACGTGATGAGTACCTTCACCACCACCGTGATCGCCGAGCAACACAGCTACCCGGTGCTGCTGTCCAACGGCAACCCGATTGCCAGCGGTCCTGGCGAAGACGGCCGTCACTGGGCCACCTGGGAAGACCCGTTCAAGAAGCCGGCGTACCTGTTCGCGCTGGTGGCCGGTGATTTGTGGTGTGTCGAAGACAGCTTCACCACCATGACCCGCCGTACCGTGGCGCTGCGTATCTATGTCGAGCCGGAAAATATCGACAAGTGCCAGCACGCCATGATCAGTTTGAAAAAATCCATGCGCTGGGATGAAGAGACCTACGGCCGGGAGTACGACCTCGACATCTTCATGATCGTCGCCGTCAACGACTTCAACATGGGCGCCATGGAGAACAAGGGCCTCAATATCTTCAACTCCAGCGCCGTGCTGGCCCGCGCCGAAACCGCCACCGACGCCGCACACCAGCGGGTCGAGGCGATCGTCGCCCATGAGTACTTCCACAACTGGTCGGGCAACCGCGTGACCTGTCGCGACTGGTTCCAACTGTCGCTCAAGGAAGGCTTCACCGTGTTCCGCGACTCGGGCTTCTCTGCGGACATGAACTCGGCCACGGTAAAACGCATCCAGGATGTGGCCTACCTGCGCACTCACCAGTTCGCCGAAGACGCCGGTCCCATGGCCCACGCCGTGCGCCCGGATAGCTTTATCGAGATTTCCAACTTCTACACCCTGACGGTGTACGAAAAGGGCTCGGAAGTGGTCGGTATGATCCACACGTTGCTCGGCGCCGAAGGCTTCCGCAAAGGTAGCGACCTCTATTTCGAACGCCATGACGGTCAGGCCGTGACCTGCGACGACTTCATCAAGGCCATGGAAGACGCCAACGGCGCCGACCTCAGCCAGTTCAAGCGTTGGTACAGCCAGGCCGGTACGCCACGCTTGGCGGTGAGCGAGTCCTACGATGCGGCGGCCAAAACCTACAGCCTGACTTTCCGCCAGAGCTGCCCGGAAACGCCGGACAAGGTGGAAAAGCTGCCGTTCGTGATGCCAGTGGCATTGGGTCTGCTGGACGCCAAGGGTGCCGCTATTGCGTTGCGCCTGGCCGGTGAGGCAAGCGCTGCCAGCACGTCCCGCGTGATTTCGGTGACCGAGGCCGAGCAGACCTTCACCTTCGTCGATATCGCTGAACAACCGCTGCCTTCGCTGCTGCGCGGTTTCTCGGCGCCGGTGAAACTGAGCTTCCCATACACCCGTGATCAGCTGATGTTCCTGATGCAGCACGACAGCGACGGCTTCAATCGCTGGGATGCCGGCCAGCAACTGTCGGTGCAGGTGTTGCAGGAGCTGATTGGCCAGTATCAAGCGGGTCAGCCGCTGAAGCTGGATCAGCGCCTGATCGACGCATTGCGCACGGTATTGAGCGATGAAAGCCTGGACCAGGCGATGGTCGCGGAAATGCTCTCGCTGCCAGGTGAAGCCTACCTGACGGAAATCAGTGAAGTGGCCGATGTCGACGCCATTCACACCGCTCGCGAGTTTGCCCGCAAACAACTGGCCGACCACCTGTTTGAAGGCTTGTGGCTGCGTTACCAGGCCAACCGCGAACTGTCCAAGCAAACCCCGTATGTGGCGGCTGCCGAGCACTTTGCCCGGCGTGCCTTGCAGAACATTGCGCTGTCGTACCTGATGCTCAGCGGCAAGCCGCAAGTGCTGGCGGCGACGTTGGACCAGTTCGATACCAGCGACAACATGACCGAACGCCTGACTGCATTGGCGGTGTTGGTGAATTCGCCGTTCGAGGCGGAAAAAGCCAAGGCCCTGGCGACGTTTGCCGAAACCTTCAAGGACAACCCGCTGGTCATGGACCAGTGGTTCAGCGTGCAGGCCGGCAGCGTGTTGCCGGGCGGGCTGGCGCGGGTCAAGGCGTTGATGGAACATCCGGCGTTCACTATCAAGAACCCGAACAAAGTACGCGCGCTAGTGGGCGCGTTTGCCGGGCAGAACCTGATCAACTTCCACGCCGCGGACGGTTCGGGCTATCGCTTCCTGGCGGACCTGGTGATTCAGTTGAACGGCTTCAACCCGCAGATCGCCTCGCGCCAGTTGGCGCCATTGACCCGCTGGCGCAAATACGACAGCGCGCGGCAGGCGCTGATGAAGGCGGAGCTGGAGCGCATTCGTGCCTGCGGTGAACTGTCGAGCGATGTGTTTGAGGTAGTCAGCAAGAGCCTTGCGTAAACCACGCAATTAAAAAACGGCCGGTAGGCCGTTTTTTTTCGCCCCGGATAGTGGGTGGCCGAGCTGCTGCTGACATTTTCTGACAGGGTGCTCTGGTAAGCTGGCCACTTTCCTTTTCCGGTGGGCTCAATGTGTCGCGTACCACTCGTTTACTGACGTTGCTCCAGGCCCTGCGGGGCAAGAAGCGTCCGGTGACCGCCGCCGTGCTGGCGGCACAGTTGGAGGTGTCCGAGCGCACGCTGTATCGCGACATCGCCGAATTGACCGCGCTGGGGGCGCCGATTTTTGGCGAGGCCGGGGTAGGGTATGTGCTGCGCAGCGGGCTGTTTCTGCCGCCATTGATGCTCAACGCCGAGGAAACCGAAGCCATCGTGCTCGGCCTGCGCTATGTGGATCAGCGTGGCGACGACGTCTTGAGCCATGCCGCGGCCAATGCCTTGGCGAAAATTGCCGACGTGCTGGACCCTGCCGCCCAGGAAGCGTTGCGCAACCCGACGCTGCTACCTGGCCCGCCAGGGTTCGGCTACCCGGAAAACCGCGTACCGCTCAATGTGTTTCGCGAAGCCATTCGCAATCAGGCCAAATTGCATGTCGATTACGCCGATGCGAGCCAGACTCAGAGCCAACGGCTGGTCTGGCCCCTGGCGCTGGGCTTTCTCAATGAGGTGCGGGTGATCGTGGCCTGGTGCGAACTGCGGGGCGCGTATCGCACCTTTCGCACCGACCGCGTGGCGGCCGCCGAGGCTCGGGGCGAGCGTTATCCGGGGCGCCGCAGTGACTGGCTGCGGGCCTGGCGCAAGTTGATGGAGCAGCAGCAATCCTCGCCGTTTACTCCTGACAAAAACTGACACAGCCCTGGTTTAGCATCGCGTCATAAATCACCACAAAGGAGTTGTGACATGTCCCTCGCTGAACTGGCCCCGGCCATCGCGGCCTATATTGCGGCAACCAATGCCCGCGACACCTCGGCTGTTGCCCACTGTTTTGCCGACGACGCCAACGTGTTCGATGAAGGTGCGCACCAGGTCGGCACCGCTGCCATCGCACGTTGGATGGAAGACACCGCGCAGCGTTATCAGTCCCGGGTCGAAGTACTTAACGTGCAGCATCGTACCGGCAAGGTATTGGTCAACAATGTGGTTTCCGGTAACTTCCCCGGTAGCCCGCTGGAGCTGCGCTATACCTTTCGCTTGAATGAACAGGGCAAGATTTCACGGCTGGATATCTCCTTGTAAGTCATAATGGCGCGCATGACTTTCGACTCGCCTCTCGCTGCTTATCAATACGCCACTGCCCAGTTAGGCTTCGTCGCCGACGATGCCCAGCGCCGCGCGGTGGATGCCCTGCAAGCCTGCCACCAGGCCTTGCATCAGGGGCGTTCGCCGATCCTCGGGGTTTACCTCTGGGGGCCGGTGGGCCGGGGCAAAACCTGGTTGATGGACCAGTTCTACCTTAGCCTGCGCGTGCCCGCGCGGCGCCAGCATTTTCATCACTTCATGGGCTGGGTACACCAGCGTTCGTTCCAGCTCACCGGCACCCATGACCCGTTGCAAGCGTTGGCCCGTGAGTTGGCCCAAGAGGTGCGCGTGCTGTGCTTTGACGAGTTGTTCGTCAATGACATCGGTGACGCAATCATCCTCGGCCGCTTGTTCCAGGTGATGTTCGAAGAAGGCGTGGTGATGGTCTGCACGTCCAATCAACCGCCCGAGCAGCTCTATGCCGGCGGCTTCAATCGCGAGCGCTTCCTGCCGGGCATTGCGGCGATCAAGCAGCACCTGCAAGTGGTTGCCGTAGACGGTGGCGAAGACCATCGCTTGCACCCGGGCGTCGGCGTGCAACGCTATTGGGTCGATCAACCGGATGCACTGGCCGCGGTGTTCCACCAATTGAGCGAGGGCCAAGCGGTGCGCCACGGGGAGGTCAGTGTCGGTCATCGTTGCATTGTGGCGGTGCAGGCCAGCGACACGGTGCTGTGGTGCCGGTATGCCGACCTGTGCGAGCAACCTTTGGCGGCGATGGATTTCATGCTGCTGTGTGATCGTTTCAAGGCGATCCTGCTGGGTGAGGTCCCCAACCTGAGTGCGCAAAAGCGTCCGGGGCGCATCGCCCGAGGCACCGAGGACGGTGTCCAGCGGGTGGCGGCCGGTGATCGCGAGTTGCCCGAGTTGTCAGTACACGATGACAGCGTGCGGCGCTTTATCGCCCTGGTGGATGAATGCTACGACCGCAAGGTGCCACTGTTCATCGAGGCTAAAGTTCCGTTGGAAAGTCTCTATACCGAAGGCTATCTGGAATTCCCTTTCCGGCGAACCTTGAGCCGCTTGCAGGAGATGCAATTGCAGCGCTTTGGGGTGTAGGAAAAAGCCTCGTGCAAGGCCTATAGCGGCTTTCGATGCGGATAACCTTCGCGCTTTCCGGCAGCTTTTTGTCGCTAATCTCCTTCATCTAGCGCCTGCTCCACGCTTACAATCGTCCTCCTCAGAGGGAGCTGATTCCCTTGTTTGTCGTTATCGAGGAAGGAAATGGATACCCCTGACATCCTGGTGCTGCAAGCCAGCTACACCAATCCTGTGCATGCCGAGGCCATCGCCCTGGTGCTCAATCATTACGCTGAAGACCCTATGGGTGGCGGCCACAGCCTGCCAGCCGATCTGCTGCAACAACTGCCGGCTGAACTGGCCAAGCGCCCGCATGCGTTCAGTGTCTTGGCATTCGTGGGAGGCGAGCCTGCGGGGTTGGTCAATTGCTTTGAAGGGTTTTCCACCTTCGCCTGCCGCCCGCTGGTCAATGTCCACGATGTGGCCGTGATGAATCAGTTTCGGGGCCTGGGGCTGAGCCAGAAAATGCTGCAGAAGGTCGAGGAGATCGCCCGTCAGCGTGGCTGCTGCAAGATCACCTTGGAAGTGCTCGAGGGCAATGCTGTGGCGCAATCGGCGTACCGCAAGTACGGTTTTGACGACTCGGTATTTGATCCGGCCCATGGGCGTATGTTGTTTTGGAATAAGCCGTTGTAATAAGTCACAGGCCAAAAAGGCGCCATTCAATGGCGCCAAGTTAAACTTTGCCAACGGAGCAAAATGGCACAGGGTAATGTGAATTAAGTAACGCTTAAATTAACTTTTGGGTTGTGGCTCTGCACTTGATTGATCAATAGTATCACGCTTCAAAGTCTTGCCGTCGGCGGACGCTGTTTGTTCATTGGTGCCGTGAGTTTTTTGCTGCACGAAGGTGAAGTTGTTGTAGAACTCTTTCGATCGCTCCGATCCGCCTTCTGCGAAAGCGGCCGCAGAGTTCAGGGTTATCAGGCCAGCAAGCATCAAAGTCGAGAGTTTCATCAAGGTGTTCCCAGTCAGTGTGATCGGTGTCCGTTCGGTCCCTGATCGGAGTCATGGGGCGATTGTGCGGGCAACTTATTAAGCGGGTATTAACGTGGGAAGCACCGAAAGTTAACAATATCGTTAACTTTGGGTGAGGGTGGTTAGAGTTTCCAGTCCAGTGCCAAGGTTATCGAGCGAGGGTCCCCCCAGTACACGCCATTATAAAAGCCGACGCGTTCATAATATTTTTTATCGAACAGGTTGTTGACGTTAACCGAAGCCGAAACATGTTCGTCGAACTGGTAGCGCGACATCAGGTTGACCACGGTGTAGGCCTGCTGGGTGATCTTGGTGGAGTCGGTGAGCAGGTAGCCATCCTGGTCCCGACCGCCGATCGGCCGCTCGGCGAAGTCGTAGAAGTCGCTCTGCCAATTGACTGCGCCGCCCACCGTCAACCCGCGCCACGCCCCCGGCAGGCGATAGGCCGTCGACATTTTCAGCATGTTCATCGGCTGGTCGGTGTTGTTGCGCTGCTTATCCCCGTTGAGCGAATGGGTGTAGGTGTAGCCCGCCGTGAGGTTCCAGTCCGGCATGATTTCGCCCGATACCTCCACTTCAAAGCCTTGCACCTTGTTGCCTTTGCCGCCGGATTTGTAGAACTGCTCGCGGGTGACCGGGTCTGGCGGGGCCGCATTGTCGAGTTCGGCGACGTTATCCTGGGTGCTCCAGAAATACGCTGTGGACAGGTTCAAACGCTCATTGAGCAGGCTGCCCTTGAGGCCGATTTCATAGTTACTGCCGACCACCGGTTCGAGATATTTTTTGCTGGCGTCCCGCTCGTCCTGGGGGTTGAAGATATCGGTGTAGCTGGCGTACACCGTGTATTCCGGCGTCAGGTCGTAGAGCACGCCTGCGTAAGGTGTCCACATATCCGTGTGGGTCTGGCTGGATTTGGTTGAGGCGGTCAACTGGTTATCGAGGTTGTATTTGGGAGAGACGCTTTCGATTTCCCAACTGCCATATCGGCTGCCCAGTACTGCGTGCAACTTCTCGGTCAAGCTCAAGCGCGTGGCGAGGTAGCCGGCCTTCTGTTTTTTGCTGCTGTGTTCACCCTTGAGGCCGGTGGTGCGGTCGGCGAATTTGCCGATGCCGCCCATGTGCTTCCAGTCTTCGATGGTTTCGTAGCCTTGGGGTGTTACAAAACGTTGGAAGGGGGACGTGTCGCGCTGCTCGGATTCGCCGTAACCCACCATCAACTCATGTTCGCGCCCCAACAGCGAATAGGCGCCCGCCAGGTTAAAGTCCACCGCATCCATTTTCGAGGTGCCGACCATCTGGTTGGTCCAGGCCGTCATGCCGCTGCCATCGGCATTCGGAAAACCGGCGCCGCCGTAATATACCTTGCCGTCGGTATCGCTTTGCCGATGGGTGTATGCGGCTTTCAGGCGCCAGTCCGTCGACAGCTTGTGGTCGATGGAGGCGAAGGTGGTCTTGTCCTTCAGTGGCCAGGAACTCCAGTCGGCCGCGAGGTTGGCCGAGCGCGAAAGATTGGCCTTGCTGCCGTCGCTGTTCCAGTAGGGCAAGGTGCCCCAGGAAGTGCCTTGCACGTGTTTGTTCTGGTAGTCGAAGCCTACGGCTACCACGGTGTCGTCCGTCAGGTCGGCTTCCAGAATGCCGTAGCCCACTTCCCGTTGCAGCGCGTAGTTGTCGCGAAAGGATTGGCTGTCACGGTAAGCCATCACTGTGCGCCCGCGCAGCCGGCCGTCAAAGGCCAGTGGGCCGCCCACATCCAGGTAGCTGTAGTAGTTGTCATGGCTGGCGCCGCTGACGCCGGTCTTGGCTTGCCACTGAGCGGTCGGGCGTTTGCGGATCATGTTGACGGTGGCCGAGGGATCGCCGGCACCGGTGGTCAGGCCGGTGGCGCCGCGTACTACTTCGATACGGTCGTAGATGATGGTGTCCGAGTCGGACTTCATGCGCCCGAACGTATTGAGCATGCCATCCACTTGGAAGTTATTGATCGAATAACCCCTGGAGGAGTAACTGGCCCGGTCCGAATCCAAATGCTGAACCGTCACGCCGGTGGTCTGGCGCAAGGCGTCGGTCAGGGTATTGAGATTGAAATCGTCCATCTGCTGGCGGGTGACCACCGAAATGGATTGAGGGGTTTCCTTGATCGACAGGTTCAGCCGGGTAGCGGTGCTCATCGAGCTGGTGGTGTAGGCCCCGGTGTGCTCGGTATTGGCACCCAAGCCTTCGGCGGTGATGTTGGTGCTGCCTAGCTCCAGCGCGGGAGGCGGTATCTGTTCGGGGTCGGTTTCAGCCCGCAGGTCAGGGCTCAGCACCAGGCTGAACAGGCTGAGGGTAAAGGTCATGGAACGGGTAAGGGGCGCGAACATCGCGGAAGACTCCTTGTCGTCTTTGCGGCCTTCTCAGTAAGAAAAGACCTTGGCTCAAAGACGAAAGGAGGCGTGGAACTTTAGGTTTAAACGAGAATAATTGTTATCTTTCTGTTACGAAGCCTGTTTACTTGATCACCACGTCGGCAGTCTCGGCGGTCTTCGGTTTGATCAGGCTGAAGTCGATCAGGGCTTTCTGCTGGGACTCGTAGGGGTTGCCGATCAGCAACGGGCGCGGTTTGAAGCTGTCGCTGACCAGGCTTTTGCTGTGGTCCAGCCCATCGAAACTTAGACCGGCCAAGTCAGCCCAGGTGTGGATCAGCTGTGAGCTGCTGTAGGGCCGTTGCAGGTCACCGGCAAATTTCCAGTCGTGGCTTTCGCGCCATTTAGGTGAGGCGTAGGCCATGAATGGGATGGTGTACATCGGCGCCGTCGGCTTGCCTTCGTTACGGCCCAGGGTGCTGCGGCCTGCGGAGTCGAACACGTCTTCACCGTGGTCCGACAGGTACAGTAGGAAACCGTTGGGGTCGGTCTTGGCGTAGTCCTTGATCAGGCTCGATACCACGAAGTCGTTGTACAGCACCGCGTTGTCGTAGCTGTTGTAGACCGGCAACTGAGCATCGCTGATAGCGTCCGGAACGCCCTGGCGATCGGTGAACTTCTCGAAGGTTGGCGGATAGCGGTACTGGTAGCTCATGTGCGTGCCCAGCAGGTGGACCACGATGAGCTTGCGCTCGGCAGTGTCGGCCAGGGCCTTGGCGAACGGCGCCAGCACGTCACCGTCGTATTGGCGGGCGTTCTGGTTGCGGTTGTTGTTCAGGTAGACCTGCTCGTCGGCCTGTTCGGAAAAGGTCGTGAGCATGGTGTTGCGCTTGGTCATGGTCTGCTGGTTGGTGATCCAGAAGGTCTTGTAGCCGGCCTGCTTCATCATGCTGACAATCGACGGCGTCTTGAGGTAGAGGTCCGGGTTCTCTTCGTCGGCGAAGGTCAGGACCTGTTGCAGCGCTTCAATCGTGTAGGGGCGAGGGGTAATGACGTTATCGAACACCGCCAGTTGGTCACGCAGTTTGTCCAGTTCCGGCGTAGTACTGCGCGGGTAGCCATAGAGGCTCATGCGCTGACGGTTGGTGGACTCGCCGATCACCAGCACCAGGGTCGAAGGCTGGCCGGCCATGCTGTCCTTAAGGTTTTTCAACGGTGCGATCTGGCTGGCGCTGGTCAGCATGCCTTGCATGTTGTCCAGTTGCTCGGTGTAGCGGCGGTAGGCGACGATCATTTGCCATGGCACGGCCGGCTCGATGCGGGATTCGAAGCGGTCGATGGCCTGTTCCATGGTTCCGCTCGTGGCGATCTGCTTGACCAGCGGGTAGCCGACGACGGCCAGCACAATGGCTACCGCTGCCACTATCGACTGGCCGCGAGGCAGGTAAACCGGGCGCAAGCGCGTCCACAGGAAGATGGCGAAGGCGGTGTGCGCAATGAAAGCCAGCACGATCCACCAGGCGAAATATTGGGTGGCGTATTCGCCCGCTTCAGAAATGTTCGACTCGAACATGATGAAGATGACGCTCTGGGAGAATTCCTGCTGATAAATGAAGAAATAACCCAGGCTGGCCATGGAGCAAGCCCACAGCACTACACCGATCAGGGCGGCCAGCAGGCGTGTACGGTGTGGGAATAACAACATCGGCGCCAACCACAGTGCACTCATGAAGAAGGCTTGGCGAAAGCCACTGAAACCGGAAGTGCCGGTCAGTTGAATCAGCAGTTGGGTAATACCCGAGAAGTACCAGAAAAACAGGAACAGCCAACCCAAGCCGGCCCAATCAAAACCTTTCGCAGACGTAGTGCTGCGTTTGAACATCGCCATCCAGCGCTCCAACCCAATAATTTTTCAGCTGACGCGCAGGAACGCACGCAGCAGAGGCCGCCCTTGTGTGAGGCGGCCCTTCGGGCGCGAGTATCGTGATGGGCGTGTGAAAACTTTGTGAGTTTTTTGTAGGGATTGCCTCACAAAGCCGTTCAGCAGAGGGCGGGCTGTGGGCTGGAAGGCTTATCCAGCTGGCCTTGCAGGTGTGAGCGCAGGCGCAAGACTTCCTGTTGCAGTTGGTCGCGTTCGGCCTTCAATTGGCGCAACTCGTCACGACGGATGCTGACGTAGAGGGTCTGTGGCGGGCGGGTCATCTGTGCTGTGCTCATTGCTTACCTCGCAAATAGCCGGTAGATCGCGGTGCCAGAACGCATGATTCAAGGTTCTCGGCATCAGTCGGAGGCAATTCTGAATTCTTTTCAGTATCAATGGAACTTTTATATTTTTAGTGGTCGTGTGACTTTTGCGGGGGTGATGGTGAAATGCTGGCTACTTTTTTGTCATGAAACTACGCCGATCTGCGCTGGACTAACCCTCATTAGCCTCGTTGCGCTATAAACTATGCCACACATTTTTTAGTAGTTAGGAGCATCAGCACATGCAACTGGGGATTATTGGACTAGGCCGCATGGGCGGTAATATTGCGCGGCGCCTGATGCTCAATGGGCATACCACCGTTGTTTACGACCGTAACGAAGCATTTGTCAAAGGCCTGAGCGAAGAGGGCGCCACCGGCGTCGCCGATTTGAAGGCGCTGGTCGCCGGGCTGCAAAAGCCTCGCGCCGTGTGGGTGATGCTGCCGGCAGGTGACCCCACCGAAAACACCATCAATGAGTTGAGCGAGCTGTTGGACGACGGTGACGTGATCATCGACGGCGGCAACACCAACTACAAGGACGACGTGCGTCGCGCCAAGGCCCTGTCGGAAAAAGGCCTGCACTACGTCGACGTCGGCACCTCGGGCGGTGTCTGGGGCCTGGAGCGTGGCTACTGCATGATGATCGGTGGCGACACCGAGACCGTGCAGCGCCTCGACCCGATCTTCGCCAGCCTGGCGCCGGGCCTGGGTACCATCCCGCGTACCAAGGACCGCTCCGCCGCCGCTGACCCCCGCGCCGAGCACGGTTACATTCATGCGGGCCCTGCGGGTTCCGGGCACTTCGTAAAGATGATTCACAACGGCATCGAGTACGGGATGATGCAGGCGTTTGCCGAAGGCTTTGACATCCTCAAGACCAAAAACTCGGAAAACCTGGCCGAAGACCAGCGCTTTGACCTGAATGTTGCCGATATCGCCGAAGTCTGGCGCCGTGGCAGCGTGGTGTCGTCCTGGCTGCTGGACCTGACCGCCGACGCCTTGGCCACCGACCCGAAACTCGACGGCTATTCCGGCTCGGTTGCCGACAGCGGTGAAGGCCGCTGGACCATCGAAGCCGCCATGGAACAAGCCGTGCCGGTGCCGGTGTTGTCCACGTCTTTGTTTGCGCGTTTCCGCTCGCGCCAGCAGAGCACCTACGGTGACAAAATGCTCTCTGCCATGCGCTTTGGCTTCGGTGGTCACGTGGAGACTTCCAAAAAATGACCGATAACGGCAAGAAACCCAAGACCGAACCCGCTCCTCCCACCACGCTGTTTCTGTTTGGCGCCCATGGCGACCTGGTCAAGCGCCTGCTCATGCCGGCCTTGTACAACCTGAGTCGTGACGGGCTGCTGGGCAACGGCCTGCGCATTGTCGGCGTTGATCACAACGCCATCAGCGATGCCGACTTTGCCAAAAAACTCGAGGACTTCATTCGCACCGAAGCCGCGAGCAAGGTCAAGGGCAATGCCGACAACGCACTGGACCCACAGCTGTGGGCGCAGTTGGCCAACGGTATCAGCTACGTCGAGGGTGATTTCCTCGACGACGGCACCTACGCGGATATTGCCAAGAAAATCACCGACAGCGGCACCGGCAATGCGGTGTTCTACCTGGCCACCGCACCGCGTTTCTTCAGTGAAGTGGTGCAGCGCCTGGGCAGTGCCGGTCTGTTGACGGAAACCGACGATCACTTCCGCCGCGTGGTGATCGAAAAGCCGTTCGGTTCCGATCTGGCCACCGCCGAAGCCTTGAACGCCTGCTTGCTCAAGGTGATGAGCGAGAAGCAGATCTATCGCATCGATCATTACCTGGGCAAGGAAACGGTACAGAACATCCTGATCAGCCGTTTCTCCAACGTGCTGTTCGAAGCGTTCTGGAACAACCATTACATCGACCACGTACAAATCACCGCCGCCGAAACCGTCGGCGTGGAAACCCGGGGTAATTTCTTCGAAAAAACCGGCACCCTGCGCGACATGGTGCCCAACCACCTGTTCCAACTGCTGGCGATGGTCGCCATGGAGCCGCCGGCGGCGTTTGGCGCCGACGCAGTGCGGGGTGAAAAGGCCAAGGTGATCGGTGCCGTGCGCCCCTGGTCCGCAGCGGATGCGCGGGCTAATTCGGTGCGTGGGCAGTACGCCGCCGGTGAGATTGGCGGCAAGCAGGTGCCCGGCTACCGCGAAGAAGCCAACGTCGCGCCCGACAGCAGCACCGAGACGTTCGTCGCCCTGAAAGTGATGATCGACAACTGGCGCTGGGTGGGTGTGCCGTTCTACCTGCGCACTGGCAAGCGTATGAGCATTCGCGATACCGAGATCGTGATCTGCTTCAAGCCAGCGCCCTATGCGCAGTTCCGCGACACTGAGGTGAGTGAACTCAAGCCCACTTTCCTTAAGATCCAGATCCAGCCCAACGAAGGCATGTGGTTTGACCTGCTGGCGAAAAGGCCTGGGCCGACCTTGGACATGGCTAACATTGAGTTGGGGTTTGCCTACGAAGACTTCTTCGAAATGCAGCCGTCGACGGGTTACGAAACCTTGATCTACGATTGCATGACCGGCGATCAGACCCTGTTCCAGCGCGCCGACAACATCGAAAACGGCTGGCGTGCGGTGCAGCCGTTTCTCGATGCGTGGAAGGAAGATGACGGGATTCAGGCCTACAAGGCCGGTGAAGATGGCCCTGCAGCGGCTGATGCGTTGCTGGCCCGCGATGGCCGCGCCTGGCACTCGCTCGGATGAGTGATGCAACGAATCATCCCATCCGGTTTGTATTGAGTGATATGGACGGCACTTTATTGCGTCCGGATCACACCCCGACCCCGCGTACCCTTTCAACGGTTCGCGCTTTGCGTGAAGCGGGCGTGTTGTTCAGCCTTGCCAGTGGGCGTCCGCCCAAGGCCATGTTGAAGATGATCCAAGCGTTTGGCATCGACGTGCCGGTGGCGGGCTTCAATGGAGGCACGCTGGTCAACCCTGACGGAACTGTGCTGGTGGCGCACCGCCTGCCGGCGGAGGCGGCGCTGGTGACATTGGCGCTGTTTTCCGGGGAGCCGGACGTGGAAGTCTGGCTGTTTGCCGACGGCGAATGGCTGCGGCGCGACCCGCCTGGGCCGATGGTGGCGGTTGAAACCGCTGGCCTGGGGTATGGGCCGCTGGTGGTGGAGAGTTTCGAACCTTACCTGGATCGGGTCGACAAGATCGTCGCCGCCAGTCGCAACACGCAATTGCTGGTGGAGCTGGAATCGCAATTACAGCCCAAGGTGCAGGGCTTGGCCCAAGTATCGCGTTCGCAACCGATCTACCTGGATGTAACCGCCATGATGGCCAACAAAGGCGAGGCCTTGAAAACCTTGGCCGCGCACCTCGGGGTGCCTTTGGCACAGACGGCGGTTATCGGCGATGGTGGCAACGACCCGGCGATGTTTCATGTGGCCGGGTTGTCGATTGCCATGGGGCAGGCTGAAGAGGCCGTCAAGCGCCAAGCCGATGTCGTCACCGGCAGCAATCTTGAGGACGGTGCGGCGCAAGCGATCGAGCGGTTTATTCTCAAAGTGCCACACAAAGTGTTCGATACGCCAAGTTAGAGCATCGGCGTTTTAATACTGAACTGGCGAGCCCTGCCGTTTACAGCGCAGTGCTCGCCAGTTGCAGTTTCGAATTACTTCGGCATGGCCCAAGACTGCAGCTGGTGGCCATCTTTATCGAGCTCGGCGCGCGCCTGCAATAATAAGTCTTCTAGTTGCGCCGGGTCGGTGTAGGTACTCGATGACAGCTGCTTAGTGCCGATACGGGTATTGGTGCGGTCGATGACGCTCAGGCTGAGGGCGCCGTTGCCATCATGCCAGGCCACGCACTGGAAGGGCCGGAAAGCACGGTCTGCGATCAAAAGAGCTTCGTTGATGCGGAGCGGGGCGTTCATGTAGGTCTTCTCTCTAAATGCCCAATCAAGTGAGTGCCGTCGGTTGGGCTGACCGTGCGGCGAGTTACTTGTACTGATGCGCGATGGCGGGGTACGGGTCACATGTTAGAGCAACAAATTTCAACTTTCCGTGATTAGCGTCATGTAAGCGGCTGTTTTGAAAGCCGAATACGGCACTCATCGGGAACGGCTTTTTTTGTCGGAGCTGACGCTTGAGTGGCTTTTTGCCAAAACATATAGCAAAACGATACAAGGCAACTGTCAAGATTTTGATACTGTAACGTACAAGCATCACAAACCTTTGTTTATAAATAACTTTAGCAATTCTGGCGCCAAGGAATAGTCATGATTGGTACACCTGCGCAACGCCGCTTGCTCGTGGTCGACCCCTGTGATGACTGCCATGAGCTGTCGCCCGGCTTGTGTGCGGCGGGATGGCAAGTGGACAGCTGTACGTTGGCGGCCGTGGGTGATCGATCCTGCGATGTGGGTTTGCTGCGTTTGCAGCCGTATCACCTGGAGCGGCCCGAAGCCGTCAAGGAGCTGATTAGCCGCAGCGGCACTGAGTGGATCGCGGTGCTCACCCAGGATGTGTTGCGGCTGCAGAACGTCGGGGATTTTGTCTGCGAATGGTTTTTTGACTTCCATACCTTGCCGTTTGATGTGTCCCGGGTGCAGGTCACCCTTGGCCGCGCCTTTGGCATGGCAAGGCTGCGGGGCAAGGGCTATACCGCAGTGGACGAGCCCGAACATGAGCTGCTGGGCGACAGCCGACCGATCCGCGAGCTGCGCAAGTTGTTGTCCAAGTTGGCACCCACCGAGTCCCCGGTGCTGATCCGTGGCGACAGCGGCACCGGCAAAGAGCTGGTGGCCAAAACCCTGCACCGCCAATCCCAGCGCCATGCCAAGCCGTTTGTCGCGATCAACTGCGGCGCGATCCCCGAACACCTGATCCAATCCGAACTGTTTGGCCACGAAAAGGGCGCATTTACTGGCGCCCATCAGCGCAAGGTCGGGCGGATCGAGGCGGCCAACGGTGGCACTTTGTTTCTTGATGAGATCGGCGATTTGCCGATGGAGCTGCAGGCCAACCTGCTGCGATTCCTGCAGGAAAAACAGATCGAGCGTGTCGGCGGCAGCCAGCCCATCCCGGTGGATGTGCGGGTGCTGGCGGCGACTCACGTCGACCTGGAAGCCGCCGTGGCAAAGGGTACGTTTCGTGAAGACTTGTATTACCGTTTGAATGTACTGCAAGTGGTCACTGCGCCGTTACGCGAGCGCCACGGCGACGTCGCCATGCTGGCCAACCACTTTGCGCGCTTCTACAGCCAGGAAACCGGGCGCCGTCCGCGCAGTTTCAGCGAAGACGCGCTGGTGGCAATGGGGCAGCACCCTTGGCCGGGCAATGTGCGCGAGCTGGCCAACCGTGTACGTCGGGGCCTGGTACTGGCCGAAGGGCGGCAAATCGAAGCCGTTGATCTGGGTTTGCAAGGTCAGCAGGCAATTTCGTCGCCGATGGCTACACTGGAAGACTACAAACACCGCGCCGAACGCCAGGCGCTGTGCGATGTGCTCAACCGGCACAGCGACAACCTGAGTGTCGCGGCGCGTGTGCTGGGGATTTCCCGGCCGACGTTCTACCGGTTATTGCACAAACACCAGATCCGCTAGGGCGGGTAAACCGAAAAGCCCCGCAACGACCCTTATCGTTGCGGGGCTTTTCCTTGAGTGCGGTTTAGAAGTAGTACGGGAATTTCAGACTGAAGGTGAAGTTCGGCGCATCAGCCGTCATGCCAATGGCCAGGTTCGGCACGATCGTCAGGTTATCCGACGCTGCGATGGTCATGCCCACGTTGAAATAACCGGCGTTGGCATCGCTGGAGACCACCGATTGCCAATCCGAGCCGCTCTGCTTGACCTTGCTCTTGCGTTGCACGAGGTCGGACACCGAGAACGACATACTCATTTTCTCGTTGAGGGCGAAGGCGACACCGGCACCTAACTGGAAGCTGTCGCCCAGGCTAACCTTGCCGGGTACTGTCTGGTTGACGTTGGGGCTGATGTCGCTGAACGAATCCTCGAAGTTATGGGTGTAGGACAGCGAACCGAACAGCACCGCCGGGTCGAAGGTCTTGACCAGGGAGATGCCCGGCGTCACCGACCACACGCCGTTACCTGTCGGCAGGCTTTCCGGCACGGCGAGGTTAGAGTTGGTGGGCGATTCGATCAGCTTGATGCCATAAGGATCTTGGCCGGTAGGCGCCTTGACCCGTAACGACACCACTGCATCCGGCAGGCTGGCACTCTCGTCGAGGAATTTATACGCAATGCCGAAGTTCACATCGCCGATAGTCGGGTCCCGGGTAACCGAGCCTTCCGATGTGGTATTGGCGCTGCCGCCGGCACCGCCGGACTGGTACGTCGACTCGCGATACACCACCGGCACGTTCACATCGAACTGCCAACGGTTGTCCAAGTTGTAGCGTCCGGTCAGATCCACGGTCCAACTGTCCGACTTGATCCGGTCCAAGTTGATATTGCCGAGGAAGATCGAGTCCAGCGCCAGAAAGCCGTTAAGGGATAACTGGCGTGCGTCATAGCGGGCATAGGTGACGCCGGTTTCAAAGCTGAACTTGCCATTGCCAAAAAAGCCACTGGCCTCGTTGTACAAGTTGCTCACACTTTGTGCGGGCGCCGAGTCATCCTTCAGGCTTTGCCCGTAGGAACTGCCGCCGGCTGCACCGCCCGATGCCGCCGCCGCGCCCACCCCTGGCGTGTTGCCTGCCACGGTGGTGCCGCCTTTTCTCAAGTCGGCAGGCGACTTGACCAAGCGTCTAGGGGTGGGTGTTGCGGGTTGGTCTTCTACTTGTCGAACGCGTTGCTCCAGTACTGCCAGTGCTTTTTGCTGCACTTCATAACGTTGCTTGAGCTCCAGAAGTTCCTGTTTCAAGGTTTCGATATCGGTGTCCGGTGCGGCGTATAGCGCGGACGCCGGCAGGAGCGTACTCAAACAAACCACGGCACGTAACGATAACGATCGATGCATGAAATAAGCCGTCCCATTCTTAATGCGTAAGTGTCGTGGCTCAGCGTAGTTCAATAACCGGAAGGGCGGAGGCCTTTAAGTTGATCCAGGTTGAGGTTCTGCGTGATGTTGTTCAGGCCATTGTTTCCCAGGACCACATTGAGTTGGGTCAAGTTGTTCACGAAGTTGCTGTTCCCTTGAATAACCGTACCTTGCAGGACGTTACCGCCACCAATTTGCTGCACGACGTTGCCTTGGTTGTTGTTGGCCAGCAGCGCCATCTGCACGCCGCCGTTTTTGGCGCTCACCGTGACCTGGCCGGCGGCGGTGCTGCCGGTAATCGACTGGCCGGCCATTAGCGCCTGGCCTGACTGCACATAGTTGGCCGGCGCCAGGCCGCTTTTGTCGACGTTGATGTCGACGCCGTTGTTGGCTGTGTTGCCATCACCTGCTGCGCGGACGCTTTGAACCACGCCTTGGCCCGTGCCGAGGCCGGCGCCGCCGACGACAGTGCCCGTGCCGGTAGGCTGCTGGGTCGCGCCGCTGCCATCGTTACCGGTAATCTGCACGTAAAACTGCGGGGTGACGGTGGAGGCGTTGACTTGCATGTTGGCGGTGCCGGTTACGGTTGCACCGGCGGCGTTAGTCCAAGTGCTGCTCATCACAAGGCCAAAGCTGACAATCCGCCCCGGCATCACATAGCGGCCGCGCAGCTCGGACATTTCCGAATCCTTGAGTTCGATCGGCTTGAACGCCGACGAAGCATAAGCAGGTGCTGAGGCTGCCAGGCACATGACTGTCAGCCAACGGAGAGTGTTCATCGCTTGCTCCTGGAGCTTCCTACTCCTTATTGCGCTTCTAGAAGAAGTCGCTCTGGATAAAACCGAAGTCCATCAATTCACTGTCGCGGACCGGGCTGAAGCCGTTCACTTGGTTTTTGGCGGTCAGCGGCGTGGGCGGGTCGAGCAAGGCGTTGGCCTTGTCGTAGCCTTCACCCAGTACGGCGAATACGATGCCGTTCCAGCCCTTGATGAAATCGTCCTTGGCGTAGCGCTTGTGACCCAGCACAGGATCGCCGATATACACCCAGTCCTTGTCGGCGCGCTGCAATACCACGAAGTGCTTGTAGCCGCGAATATCGAGCAATACGACGACCGGCACTTTTACGGTGATCAGCACTTCTGGGGTGATCCGGTAGCCCTTGGCGCGCATGTGGATGCTTTCCAGGTAGCGCTTCATGTCGAGCATGGAGAAGCCCTGGGTGCGCACCAGGTCCTGGTCGGCGTTGACCAGCATGCCCTTGATGACGTGGTCTTCATCCACGTCCATCCAATAGGCTTGGCGCAGGATGGTCGCCAGTGCAGCGGCCCCACAGCTGAAATCGGTCTTCTGTTCCACCAGGTTGGCGAACTTACGCTCGCGGATGCTCTCGACCTTTTTGTAGATCAACCCACCGCCGGGCATGACCACGGCCATTTGCCCCGCCCAAGTCGGGCCGGTGAGTGCTAGCAGCAGGAAGAAGGCAACAAGGCGCATGATCGTATGACCTGTTGGACACTGGAAATAAAAAGGGCCTTGTTGCCAAGGCCCGATCTGGATCAGAAGCGAGTGGTGGATTGGACCACTACGTTGTTCTGACCTTGGTTGTTGCTGCCCGACAGAACGTTGGAGTTCGATACCCCAGAGCTGTAGTTCATCGAGTTGTTCACGCTGGCGTTGTTGACAACGGGTTTGGCGCTCCAGCTGTGGCCGCTGCTGACGTTGAGGGTCAGGTTGCTGGATACTTCCTGCACGCCATTGACGGTTGCGAGGCCGCCAGAGCCGTCTTTGTTCGACTGAATGACAGTGCTGTTGCTGGCTTGGTTGGAAGTGCCTGCTGCGGCGTTCAACTGAATGATGCCCGAAGCGTTGTTACCGCTATCGTTGAGGGAGGCATTGTTTTTGGTGCCGCTGTTGATCACCAGGTTACCGGTGTTCGATTGTGCGGAGTTCACGGAGGCGAACACGAAATCAGCATCGGCAGACTGGACGACTACGTCGTTTTTGCCTTGGTTGTTTTCACCACTGAGAACGTTGCCGTTGGCTACGCCACTGCTGTGGTTGTAGGAATTGTTGGCCGACGCGTTGTTTTTGGTTTTGTCATTGATCACCACGTTGCCATGGTTGCTTTGACCGTCATTGGCGGCTGCGGCAGCGACGGTTGGCGGTTTTGGATGGTGATAAGTCTCACCCGCTTGAGCAGCAACAGCCATGAGAGCAGCGAGAGCGAAAGCCAGTGGTTTAAGAGCCATTGTAGGTTTCATGGTGTATCTCCTTGCTTCTAATTAGTTGGTTAAGTGTTGGTACGGTGTAGCTAGCGACTCAGCTCCATCAGTTGAGTCGTACATTCAGGGTGTTAGCCACTCGGTTCCCCACCCCGGCGCTCTGGCTGACCTGTACCACTCCACGGCTGCCGGTGAAGGCCTGGTCGCTGGTAACGACCTGGCGGCTGCCAGTGGTAGGGGTCAACCCTGAGTTTGTTGCAAGCGCAACGTTCTGTTGCGACATGACACTGTCGTCGATGCTCTGCGGGCCAGCGTTAACGCTGATTCGCACGGCATTGATCATCTGGTTCTGGGCCCCGGCCGACTGGTTGACACTCAGTACACCGTTGCCATTGCTGAAGGAGGTGCCGTGGATCGCCGCTGTGGCATCCATGGCGCGGTCTGCGGCAGCGCCGCTGATTTTTTGCGTGACGGCAATGTTCGCCTGGGCGTTGTGGCCCACCGCGATCGCGACGTTGTTGCTCAGTTGTTGCTGGTCGCCTGCGGCCTGGTTGAGCGTCACGACGCCGCTGTATTGCTTGGCCGAGTTATCGATAGTTGCGTTATTACTGCTGTCGGCCATTGCCGCCGTGCAGCTGAGTACGGCGAGGAGCATCCAGGAAGCGTTCATTTCATCGCTCCTCCGATCATGCCGCCGAGATTGTTCAGCGGGGCGAGGCCGCTGGCTACCGCGCCGTTGACCGTGCCGGCGACACCGCCGCCGCTATGGCCGGCTGCGCTGCCGGCGCCCAGGCCGATGCCGCCGGCATTGATATTGGTCAAACCGGCCAGGTCGCCATTGGGCATGATGCTGCGAGTGATGCTGACGCCACTGCTCACACCGGCGAAGTCGTTGTCGCTGAGTTCACCGTTGGAGGCGCGGTAGATGGCTGCCGATGGATTGGCATTGACGGTGGTGGGGTAGGGGTCGGTGCCGCGTGTGCGGCCTATCGTATAAGGTTGGACCTGACGTTGAACGACGATCACACCATCGCCTGCCGCGAGCACTGGAAGGCTCACGCCGGTACTCAGTACACAGCTGATCAGCAGGAGGCTCAGTGAGCCTGGATTATGTGTGTCCACGGCAAAATTCCTTATTCGTAGCGCTGACCCTAAACAGCGCTGTAAGGAATAGAGCAGGAGGCGTGCCGCTTTAAATTTATTGTTGTTAATCAAATAGTTATGAAACTTAGCAGGCTAAGTGATGGCCACGCTGTTTCAGCGCTGATACAGCCTGCCGACGCCGGCCGGCAATTCGCGATATACCTGGCCCGCAGGCGGGGAGTTCGGGAGGTTGTATCAGTGATGTAACACTGCGTGTGACAAAACGATGAACCCGCGCAGGCCGGGACGTTCAGGACAGGGAGGTGTTTCAAAAATGGACACAGCAGACGCAAGCAAGCCCACTGATGCCGGCAACAGGCTCAGCCCTTGGGCGCTTTACGTGGAATGGAGTTGAGGACGGGATTGCCATCCTGGTTCTGGGTCAGGTAGACCGGCAAAACCTTGGGCAAGGAGGGCACGAGGTTGTTGACCTCGCTGATGTTGTAGATGCCGCCGATACGGATCGTCCCGGTGCCGGTATCGGCCAGCATCACGGGCTTGTTCAGGTAACGGTTGATCAGTGGTAAAGCATCGGCCAGGGCCAGGTTATCCAGGACCAATTTACCCTGGCGCCAGGCGAGGGCGCTGTCGTCGGGGTTGATCGAGCGCACACGCGGGGTGGTATCGCCCTGTTGATAGCTGGCTTGCATGCCCTGGGTCAGCGGCACGCTGCTGTGTGCCGGGTCGCTGGAAATCTGCACCGAGCCTTCGAGCAACATCACACGCACCTGATCTTCGTATTTCCATACGTTGAATTGGGTGCCGGTCACGCGCACCTGTCCGTCACCGGCCCTGACGACAAATGGATGGGCGCTGTCATGGCTGACCTTGAAAAACGCCTCGCCCTTGCTCAGCGTGACCTGGCGCTGGTCCTTGTAATTGGCGTAGACCAGTTCGGTGCCCAGGTTGAGCTCTAGCTGGCTGCCGTCGCCCAGCGTGACTTGGCGCAAACCATTGCGGGCTTCGAACCGTTCATAGGCACTTGGCAACCACCCCGCTTCCCAACCGGTGAACGCCGCCAGGGGCAGGGCAGCCAGGCACACCGCGGCTGCGACGGCATAAGTACGCAACCGGCTACGCGGTTTGAGCGGCACTACAACGGGGGCCGGGGCGTGGCGTGGCAAGTGATCGGCAACGTCCCAGATTTCCAGCATCGCTGCGTACTCGAAAGCATGCAGCGGGTGAGCATCGTGCCAGCGTTGAAAGGCCAGTCGTTCGTCCGCCGTGCAATCACTCGCATGCAGGCGCATACACCAATGCGCAGCAGCATCGGTGATGGCGTCATATTCGGCTTCTGAAACAGACTTTTCGGTCATTAATTCATCCTGATTTCCCACATTCTAACCTCCGGAGGCAGATGGCGAGAACAGCGATCATGGCTATTGCATATCAATTGCGCGTTATTCTCGTTGGGCACGCCTAAAACAGCTCTGTGACGGAGTCGCGGCCCACGGTAATGGGCGGCGAAGCGCGTCAGGCAGCAGATAGCTCAAGCGCCCGTTGACAGCAGGCACGGGAGGCGTTGTTTAATCGTTGGTCTGGATTCTTGTTGTCTCTTCCAATTACAAAATCGGAGCTACAGATGTCTGCCCAGTCCCCGATAGTGGATAGTTCTTCAGCGTTCATCGGTTTCAACGAGCTGGTGGGGTTGCTGCACGCGGTGTTTATGAAGCACGGCACGTCGCCGGAAGTGGCGCAGGTCCTCGCGCACAATTGCGCCAGCGCCGAGCGCGACGGCGCTCATAGCCATGGCATCTTTCGGATTCCCGGTTATGTCAGCACGCTGGACAGCGGCTGGGTCGACGGCAAGGCTACGCCGGTGGTCACGGATGTCGCTTCCGGCTTCGTGCGTGTCGATGCCGCGAACGGCTTTGCCCAACCGGCGCTGGCGGCGGCCCGTGCGTTGCTGGTGGACAAGGCCCGCAGCGCCGGTATTGCGCTGTTGGCGATTCACAATTCCCATCACTTCGCCGCGTTGTGGCCGGATGTCGAACCCTTCGCCGAGCAAGGCTTGGTGGCGCTGAGTGTGGTCAACAGCATGACCTGCGTGGTGCCCCATGGCGCCGATCGCCCGTTGTTTGGCACCAACCCGATCGCGTTTGCCGCACCACGCGCGGACGGCGCGCCCATTGTCTTCGACCTGGCCACCAGCGCCATCGCCCATGGCGATGTGCAGATCGCCGCGCGCAAGGGCGAACGTCTGCCGCC
Source organism: Pseudomonas sp. D3 (assembly GCF_029320995.1). Lineage (NCBI taxonomy): Bacteria > Pseudomonadati > Pseudomonadota > Gammaproteobacteria > Pseudomonadales > Pseudomonadaceae > Pseudomonas > Pseudomonas sp. D3. Next base: position 3,802,693 of record NZ_CP119772.1, on the reverse strand, counting down.
GGGCATGGGCGTGGACAGCCTGGGCCAGCCGACCCAGGACCCCAAGGCCATCCTCGAAGGCGGTGCTTTGTTGCCGTTCGGCGGGCACAAAGGCTCGGCGCTGTCGATGATGGTCGAGTTACTGGCCGCAGCCTTGACCGGCGGCAACTTCTCGTTTGAGTTCAACTGGGCCGATCACCCGGGTGCGCGCACGCCATGGACCGGCCAACTGTTGATTCTGATCGACCCGAGCAAAACCGCCGGGCAAAACTTCGCCGAGCGCAGCCAGGAACTGGTGCGGCAGATGCACGCGGCAGGGTTGCGGCGGTTGCCGGGGGATCGACGTCATCGCACGCGGGCGAAGTCGTTGGAGGCAGGCATTGAAGTGGATGCGCACGCATTGAATCAGTTGCGTGAGTGGGCCGTCTGAAAAACCACGTAGCCGCTGCCTCGCCAGGGCGCGGCAGCGGCTACGCAAGGTGCACAGTATTAGTTGCGACGACCGAGCAGCAGGCCGACCACCAGGCCAAAGCCTGCGGAAATCGCCACGGTCTGCCACGGGTGACCACCGATGTAGGTTTCGGTGGCATCCACCACCGGCTTGCTGCGCTCGCGCACATGGGACACCGAATCGAGGGCTTGCTTGAGCTTGATCGCGACCTGCTCGCGCAAGGTTTCACCTTCTTCGCCCACCAGGGACGCGCTGCTTTTGAGCAGTTTGTCTGACTCTTCGATCAGTGCAGTCAGTTCGCTGAACGCTTGATCCTTGATTTGATCTTCGACGACTTGGGCGGCAGATTTACGGGCCATTGGGTGACTCCTTGCAGGTAAATGTGACAGTGAACAATGGAGTGCCGGGTGGCAGCAAAAGTTGCAGTTTTTTTGCCAGCCGCTGTGGCATGCGAAATCCGAATCAGGAAACGTAGACCTACAGTGTAAGATGTCACCAATTTGTGCAGCAGGAAATTCAACATGAGCTTCAATCTCGCCAACAAGACCCTCGCCGAACGCGCCGAGCTGGAAGATGAAAAGTCCCGTCTCTATGACCTGTGGCAAAGCAACCTGGGCAAGGCCAAGGGCGAAGCCGCGCGCCTGTTCGGCGAGCGCGCTAAGCGCAAGGGCAAGTGGGCCGAATGGGTCCGCGCGGAACTCGACGGCATGTCGCCGCCGGAGTTCTCCAATATGGTGCGCAGCGAAGTCAACAAGCTGATGGCAGCGGCGAAGTAAAACTGGCGACAATCGCTTCGCGTACTTTCAGCACTATCGGATCCAGTTGAGCCTGGGTACGCCAGCCCAGTTCCACCGGGTAGCGCGGCAGCGCCAACGGGCAAGGCAGCACCTGCAGGCCTGTCATACGTGCGATGGCTTCGGCGGCGTGCCCGGGAATGGTCGCCACCGCCTGGCTGCCCTTGAGCAGAAACGGCAGCGCCGCGAAGTGGCTGGTGGACGCGCACACCTGGCGGCTCAGCCCCTGTGCCGACAGCCCTTCATCGGTAATCCCGATAAACCCGCCGGATGACACCAGCACGTGCTCGCGTGCAACGAACGCTTGCAGATCGATACCTTGCTGGCCTGGCGCCAGGCTGTGCGGGTCGACCAGGCAGCGGTAATCACCTTCCCCCAGCACTTGCCGGCTCAAGCGACGTTCGGCAAAACCGCCGGCGGTAATCGCCAGGTCGAGGCTGCGGTCGAGCAGGGCGGTGGCGACGATCTGGCTGTGGGTCTGACGGAAAATTACGCGCAATTTCGGCATGCGCCGGGCAATTTCCTCCATCAGGCGGCGGCCGTAGGCAATCTCGAAATCGTCGGATAAGCCCAGCACCACGGACCGTCCCTGATAGTGCTGGGTGTCCGGATGGGTCATTGCCAGGCTCTGCCGGCAGCGGTCCAGCGCCTCACTGATCACCGGCTTCAACTGATTGGCCCGCAAGGTCGGCGCCAGGCCGCGGCCGGTACGCACGAACAGTTGGTCGCCATACACTTCGCGCAAACGCCGCAGGCCCGCGCTGATCGCTGATTGGGTCACGCCCAGGCGCAACGCCGCGCGACTGGCGCTGGATTCATCGTGCAGGGCTTCAAAGGTTTTCAGCAGGTTCAGGTCGACCTGGGCGATATTTATATGGCTCATATCATTCAGCACTGAGGTGGGCTTTATTCATGATCCAAGCTGGCCGGAGAATGGGCAACCCCTCATTGTTCGGAGTGCTCCTGATGCCTGTTTCTACTGTGGCGGCTTTGCAAATCGGTTCCTTGCCCGGCGGCAAGGCCGATACCCTGGCGCAAATCCTGGCCTATGAAGACCCGATCCGGCGCAGCGGTGCGCAATTGGTGGTGATGCCCGAGGCGCTGCTGGGTGGTTACCCCAAAGGCGAAGGCTTCGGCACGCAGCTCGGTTATCGCCTGCCCGAAGGCCGCGAAGCCTTTGCACGGTATTTTGCCAACGCCATCGATGTGCCTGGCGCCGAAACCGAGGCGCTGGCGGGTTTGTCGGCGCGCACCGGTGCCAGCCTGGTCCTGGGTGTGATCGAGCGCAGTGGCAGCACGTTGTATTGCACCATGCTGTATTTCGAGCCGGCGGACGGCCTGGTGGCCAAGCACCGCAAGCTGATGCCCACCGGCACTGAACGGCTGATCTGGGGCAAGGGTGATGGCTCCACATTGCCGGTGGTCGACGCGGCGGTCGGGCGCATCGGCGGCGCGGTGTGCTGGGAAAACATGATGCCCCTGCTGCGCACGGCGATGTACGCCAAGGGTGTGCAGGTGTGGTGTGCGCCCACGGTGGATGAACGCGAGATGTGGCAGGTGAGCATGCGCCACATTGCCCACGAGGGTCGCTGTTTTGTGATCAGTGCGTGCCAGGTTCAGGCGTCGCCCGCGGCGCTGGGCGTTGAGGTGGCCAACTGGCCTTCAGACCGCCCGTTGATTGCGGGTGGCAGTGTGATTGTCGGTCCCATGGGCGACATCCTGGCCGGGCCGCTGCTGGGCGAAGCCGGGCTCTTGAGCGCGCAGATCAATACCGACGATCTGGTGCGCGCACGGTATGACTATGACGTGGTGGGGCATTACGCCCGGCCGGATATTTTCGAGTTGAGCGTGGATGAGCGGGCCAAACCGGGCGTGCGTTTCATGACCGACTGATCATATGGCCTGAGGTTTACCAAGTAGCGGTGTTCGGCAGATCCAGCGTCCCACGATCCACAAAGCGCAGGGTGCCGAACAGTCCACCGGCCAATTTTCCGCGCAGGACGTAGGGCAGGTTGTTCAAACTCTGGGTCTGGCTCAGGCCGAGGGTTTGCCGCAACACGGAAAATGCTGAAACGCTGACCGGCACGGTCAGAATGGCCTCGGAAAAGCGTGGGATGCTTCCGTGCTGATCACTCACCCCCGACGCCAGCGGCCGACCATTGACCTCCAGGTCCAGGGCCACGCCGTTGTAGTCGATCGCCGTTTCATTGGGGTTCTGCACCCGCAGTTTCACCGCGAAGCGCACTTCCAGGTCCTGGCTTTGCAGCGGTTCGATGCCCACCACGTTGATATTGACCGGGTCGCGGTTGGGGAACAGGGCGCAAGCGCTCAAGGTCAGCAGCAGTATCGATAGAACCATGAGCTTGCGCATACAAAGGTGCTCCTATTACGTGACGTCCGGGTCCTGCATCACTTTGAGGGTAGAGGACTCCGGATCAAATTCATCTTCTTCCAGCTCTAAGAACTCTTCCGGCAGGAAAATGTTCAGCAGGATTGCACAGAACGCGCCCACGGTGATCGGCGACTCGAAGATGTTGTGCAGCGCTTTGGGCAGGTCGCGCAACACTTCCGGCACGGCGGCGACTCCCAGGCCCATGCCCAGGGAGATTGCCACGATCAGCATGTTGCGTCGGTGCAGGCCGGCTTCGGCGAGGATCTTGATCCCGGCCACGGCGACGGTGCCGAACATGATCAGGGTCGCGCCGCCCAATACCGGCTTGGGCATCAGTTGCAGCACTGCGCCGATCATCGGGAACAGCCCCAGCAGCACCAGCAGGCCGGCAATGAAGTACGCCACATAGCGGCTGGCCACGCCGGTCAGTTGGATCACACCGTTGTTCTGGGCAAACGTCACCATCGGCAGGCTGTTGAAGGTGGCGGCCATCACCGAGTTGAGGCCGTCGGCCAGCAGGCCGGACTTGATGCGCTTGATGTACAGCGGGCCCTTGACCGGTTGTTGGGAAATCATCGAATTGGCCGTCAGGTCACCGGCGGCTTCCAGGGGCGAAATCAGGAAGATCACCGCCACCGGGATAAACGCCACCCAGTCGAATGAGAACCCATACTTGAACGGCACCGGCACGCTGATCAACGGCACGTGGGGCAATGCCGCCATATCCACGCGGCCCAGCCACCAGGCCACGACGAAACCCAGGGTCAGGCCGATCACGATCGAACCCAGGCGCAGGAACGGGTTGCTGAAGCGGTTAAGTACCACAATGGTCAGCAGCACCAGCGCGGCCAGGCCCATATTGCTGGCGGCGCCAAGGTCGTTGGAGCCAAAGCCGCCGGCCATGTCGGTGACTGCCACCTTGATCAGCGACAACCCCATCAGGGTAATGATGGTGCCGGTCACCACTGGGGTGATCAGCTTGCGCAATTTGCCGATGAACTGGCTGAAGACTACTTCGATAAACGCCGCAAAAAAGCAGATGCCGAAGATCGTCGAGAGAATCTCATCGGTGCCGCCACCCCGGGCCTTGACCATGAACCCGGCACTGAGAATCACGCTGATAAACGAAAAACTGGTGCCCTGCAGGCACAACAGGCCCGAGCCGATCGGGCCGAACGTGCGCGCCTGCACGAAGGTGCCGAGCCCGGACACGAACAATGCCATGCTCACCAGGTACGGCACTTCGCTTTCCAGACCCAGCACGCCGCCGACAATCAGGGTAGGGGTGATGATGCCGACGAAACTCGCCAACACATGCTGCAAGGCAGCAAACATCGCCGCAGTGAAATGCGGGCGGTCTTCCAGTCCATAGATCAGATCGGATTTATAGCGCGGGCGCGGGGCTTGAGCGTCAGACAAAGTGCGGGCTCGGGTCAGAAAATGGAGGCGCAGGATGCCAGAAACCGGTGATCGTCAGAAGTGTAAAAAAATATTTATGGAAGCCCTGCTCAAACCGCTGGCCCTGCCGATATCGTCTATAGGCCCACCCAACAATGACAACAAGTGGTGACCAAGGTCAGAGCCGCGTGTTGACGCCAGCTGATCATTCCGCTGCACGGATGCGCGCAGACACTCCTTCTTGAGAATACCTCTATGTCTCTTCGTCATCTGAATATTGCTCCTCGAGCTTCTCTCGGCTTCGCATTCATTGCGTTGCTGGTGGTTGTATTGGGCGTGTTTGCAGTCAATCGCATGACGCTGATCCGTCAGGCGTCGGTGGACATGAGCACCAACCAACTGCCCAGCGTGACCTACTTGGGCACTCTCACGGAAAACGTGCTGCGTATGCGTATCTTGTCGTTTCGCGTATTGGTTAACCGCGAACCGACCGCTTTGCAAGAGGCGCAAACGCGCATCGCTGCACTGATTGACAAGGTCAGAGCCGCACAGGCCGGTTACGCGGCGTTACCCTCCGTGCCTGAGGAAGCGGCCTTGTACAAGACGTTTGTCGGCACCTTGGACAATTACCTGACGGCCCAGGCCGAGATGCTGGCCCTGTCCAAGCAAGACAAGGTCGATGAGATGCGTACCTTGATCAACACGCGGATCAAGGACGGCACCGATCAGATGGGCGAGCAGTTGAACAAGCTGATCGCCATCAACTCCGCCGGCGCCAAGCAAGCCAACGTCCAGGCAGGCCAGAGCTACGACAGCGCGATCACCGGCATCCTCGTCGTTGCGGTGGCCGCCGCCTTGCTCACGGTGCTGTTGGCCTGGTTGCTGACCCGCAGCATCGTCACGCCGCTGCGCAAAGCTGTGGAAGTGGCGGAAACCATTGCCAGCGGCAACCTGAGCAAAGTCATTGAAGATGATGGCAAGGATGAACCGGCGCGGCTGATCAGCGCGTTGTCGACCATGCAAACCAACCTGCGCCAGACCATCCAGCACATCGCCGGTTCGGCCACGCAATTGGCCTCGGCGGCGGAAGAGTTGAGCGCAGTCACCGAAGAAGCCTCCAAAGGCCTGCAGCAACAAAATAATGAAATCGACCAGGCAGCCACTGCCGTCAATGAGATGACCGCCGCCGTGGAAGAGGTGGCGCGTAACGCGGTGTCCACCTCCGAAGCCTCCACACAGTCCAACCAAGCGGCCCGGGAAGGCCGTGACCGCGTGGTCGAGACCGTCGGCGCGATCCAGACCATGACCCAAGATGTGCAAAACACCTCGCTGCTGATCGAAGGCCTGGCCACCCAGGGTCGGGACATCGGCAAGGTGCTCGACGTGATCCGGGCGATTGCCGAGCAGACCAACTTGCTGGCGCTCAACGCTGCGATCGAAGCCGCCCGAGCCGGTGAAGCCGGGCGCGGCTTCGCGGTGGTGGCGGACGAGGTGCGGGCGTTGGCCCATCGCACCGCGCAGTCGACCCAGGAAATCGAGAAAATGGTCGCCGGTATCCAGAACGGCACCGGTGAAGCCGTGCAATCGATGCAACAGAGCAACCAGCGGACCCATAACACCCTGGAACTGGCCCGTGCGGCTGGCGTGGCACTGGAGCAGATCACCCAGTCGATCAGCCTGATCAACGAGCGCAACCTGGTGATCGCCAGCGCGTCGGAGGAGCAGGCCCAGGTGTCGCGTGAAGTGGACCGCAATCTGGTCAACATCCGCGACCTGGCGACCCAGTCGGCGGCCGGCGCCAACCAGACCAGCGCGGCCAGCCATGAGCTGTCGCGCCTGGCGGTGGATTTGAATGCGATGGTGGCCAGGTTCGTTATCTGACCAACTTTGCAATGCAATCCAAATGTGGGAGGGGCGGTGCGACGATTCGACTTGCTCCCGATGGCGCTGGATCAGTCAGTAGATGAGTTGACTGACCCACCGCCATCGGGAGCAAGTCGAATCGTCGCACCGCCCCTCCCACATTTGCGCTATGTTGTGTCAGAAGCTATTGCGCCCAGGCGCCTGGATTCACCAGGTTTTTCGGCTTCTGACCCGCTAGCGCCGCCAACAGATTATCCACCGCGCATTCGGCCATCGCTTCGCGCGTTTCATGGGTCGCCGAGCCGATATGCGGCGTTGCCACCACATTGTTCAACCGCAGCAACGGCGAATCGTGGGGCAGCGGTTCGCGCTCGAACACATCCAGCCCCGCCGCGCGAATCGTGTGTTGCTGCAAGGCTTCGACCAGCGCGGCTTCATCCACCACTTTGCCGCGTGAGATATTGATAAAGATCGTCTGCGGCCCCATCAGCGCGAATTCTTCAGCGCCGATCAACCGCTCGGTTTCGGCGGTGAGCGGCAGTGTCAGGCAGACGAAATCCGCTTGTTGCAGCAAGTCTTTCAGGCTGCGGTACTGCGCGCCGAACCGCTTTTCCACCTGCGGCTTGGGCGAGTGGCTGTGGTAGAGCACCGGCATGCCAAAACCAAAATGCCCGCGCTGGGCCAGCGCTTCACCAATGCGGCCCATGCCGATGATGCCCAGGGTCTTGCCATGCACATCGCTGCCGAAATGCGCCGGGCCGATGTTCTTGTTCCACTGGCCGGCACGTACCATATCGGCCAGTTCGACCACCCGGCGCGCGGTGGCGAGGATCAGCGCGAAGCCGGTGTCGGCGGTGGTTTCGGTCAGCACATCGGGTGTGTTGCTGAGCAGGATGCCGCGCTGGGTCAAGTACTCGACGTCGTAGTTGTCGACGCCGACGGACACGCTGGCCACCGCCTCCAACTGCGGTGCCAGGTCCAGCAGGGTGGCGTCCAGGCGCAGGCTCGCGCCGAGCAAACCGTGGGCGCCGGGGAGGGCGTCGCGCAGCTTGGCCAGGCCGGGCGCATCAAGCGCGTCGATCAGCGTGACCTCGGCGTGTGCATGCAGGCGAGCCATCAGCGGCGCGGAGAGTTTTTTGTACAACACGACAGACTTTTTCATCCGGTCTTCACCTTTAATTCGAGGGTATGCAACGGCGCGCGCTCACGGTCGCTGGCGCCGGGTTTGAGGAACATCGTCAGCACCACCGAGAACATCAACGCGCCGCTCATCAGCAGGTAAGAGGCGCCAGGTGAACCGGTGCTGCTATTGAGGTAACCCACCAGGTACGAGCCGCCGAACGAGCCGAGCGCGCCCATGCTGTTGATCAATGCCATGGCGCCGCCGGCGACGTTGGCCGGCAGGATTTCCGGGACAATCGCGAAAAACGGCCCATAGGGCGCATACATGCACGCCCCGGCAATCACCAGCAGCGTGTAGGACCACCAGAAGTGTTCGGCGCCGAGCACGTAAGACGCATAGAAAGCGATGGAGGCGATCAGCAACGGCGGCCACACAAACCGCTTACGCTTTTGCAGCTTGTCCGACCCCCACGACACCACCAGCATGCCGATCACCGCCGCCAGGTACGGCAGCGCCGACAACCAGCCGGCCTCGACCATGTCCATCTGCAGCCCGGCCTTGAGGATCGACGGCAACCACAGCACAAACCCGTACACGCCGATGCTCCAGCAGAAGAACTGCAGCGCGAGGATGATGACCTTGGGCGAACGGAACGCTTCGGCGTAGTTTTTCACCGCTTTGATCCCCACCTGTTCGGCGGCGAGGGCGGTTTCCAGAGCGCGTTTTTCGCTGTCGCTCAGCCACTTGGCATCCTTGGGCCGCTCATCGGCCAGGCGCCACCAGATAAACGCCCACAGCACCGCCGGCAGGCCTTCGACGATGAACATCCAGCGCCAGCTGAAATGCTGCACCAGATAGCCAGACACCACCGACATCCACAGCATGGTCACCGGGTTGCCGAGGATCAGGAACGTGTTGGCGCGCGAGCGTTCGGCACGGGTGAACCAGTGGCACAGGTACACCAGCATCGCCGGCATCACCGCCGCTTCGACCACGCCGAGCATGAAGCGAATGGCGATCAGCATGTAAGCGTTGGACACCACGCCCGTCAGGGTGGCCAGGCCGCCCCAGAGGATCAGGCTGACGAAAATCAACTTCTTCACGCTGCGTTTTTGTGCGTAGATCGCCCCCGGCACCTGGAAGAAGAAGTAGCCGAGGAAAAACAGGGCGCCGAGCAGGGACGACATGCCCGGTGTGATCATCAGGTCTTCAGCCATCCCGCTGGCGGCGGCGAAACCGTAGTTGGCGCGGTCCAGGTACGCCAGGCTGTAGGTGATAAAGACGATGGGCATGATGTACCACCAACGGCGGGTGGCGAGTTTCAAGGTATCCATGGGGTTGCTCCTGAGCTTGTTGTAGTTGTGGCAACAGGGAGTGGGTCAAGCAACGGATCGGGTCGGTAACTCCGCACGCGTGGGTAAGCCTTCCATATCGCCGCGGCTCTGCACGGCACGGCTGCCGATCCAGTTGCCGCGTTGTACCGCCTCACGGAAGCTGAGGTTCTCCAGCAGCGCGCTGATCATGCCGACAGCAAAGCCATCACCGGCGCCTACGGTGTCGACCACCTTGTCCACGCGCACGGCGGCGACAAAACCCTGGTCCATTTGGGTGCGGTAATAAGCGCCTTCCGGGCCGAGCTTGATGGCCACGGCTTCGGCGCCCTGGTCCAGGTAAAACGCGGCGATATCCGCCGGGTCGTCGAAACCGGTGAGCAGTCGACCTTCGCTCAAGCCTGGCAAGACCCAATCGGCTAGGCCTGCGAGGGCGTTGATCTCGCGGATCATCTGCGGCTGGCTGGCCCACAGCGCCGGGCGCAGGTTTGGATCGAACGACACGCTGCGCCCTGCCTTGCGCATTTGCGTCATCAGCTCGCAGGACAACTCACGCGTGGCCTCGGACAAGGCCGGCGGAATGCCGGTGGCGTGCAGGTGACGGGCGCCCAGCAGCGCCGGGCTTATGGCCGCGGTGGATAAGTGGCTGGCCGCCGAGCCCTTGCGGAAGTACTCGACCTGGGGATCAGCGCCGGTTTCTTCGCGGGACTTGAGCTGAAAACCGGTGGGATGCAGCGGGTCGACCGCCACGTGCCGGCAATCCAGGCCTTGTTGTTTGAGCGTGTCGAGCACAAAGCGGCCCAGGGAATCGTTACCCACCCGGCTCAGCCAGGCGACGTTGAAACCCAGGCGCGACAGGCCAATGGCGACATTGCTGTCGGCCCCGGCGATGCGTTTGTGGAAGTGGCCAACCTGGGCCAGGTCGCCGGTCTGGTCGGCGACGAACATCGCCATGGTTTCACCAAACGACAGGATATCGATCTCAGACATGGGCGTTCTCCGCACGGGGCTGGCCAAGCAGGGCGAGGGTGGTGACCTGCTGGGCGGTGACGTCGACCAGGTCATCGCCTTGCAATGGGAATTCCACCGCCCGGGTAATACCTTGAGTCATGTGGCCCAGCAGTTGTTCCCACAGATGCAGGTCGGTGGCGCCGGGCGGCAGTGCCACCAGCTTGCCATCTGGGCGACGGGCCACGGCCTTGCAATGCAGGTAGTCGACATGTCGGCCGAGCAGGCGGGCGGCGGTGAGGGCGGACTGGTCCTGCCAGTGCCAGTTGCCGATGTCGAAGGTCATCTTGACCGGCAGGCCAAGGCGCTCGACTTCGCTGAAGAAGCGCTGCAGCGGTTCGATGCGGCCGCCGTGCAGGGTCTGGTCGTTTTCCACCAGCAACTTGACCGGGTGGCGGTTGAGCAGGGCGTGCAGGCTTTGCAGGTCATTGGTGTCGGTGAAGTAGCCGAGAGAGACTTTCAGCCAGCGCGCACCAAAAGCCTGGGCGCGGTCAAGGGTGGCGGCGAGCTCGGCATTCGGCTGGGCGCGGCCGGCGACCCACAGTTCCAACGGCGATGAGAACACGCATTCCAGGCCCTGTTCGGCAGCCGCCTGGGCCAGTTGCGCGGGTTGCTCAATGGTCAGCAGTTCCTCGCGCCACTCTATGCGCCGGGCGCCGGCAGCCGCCAGCAGCGCGACAAAACTCAATTGGCCCTGCTGGCGCACGAGGTCGGCGCCGTAGCTGGAAAGGCTGATGGAGACGGGGTATTCATGCATTGTTGTGTCCCTCTGAAACCGGTTTCATTTTTTTCTGAAAAAAACACTTTCCTGTAGGAGCGAGCTTGCTCGCGAAAAACCTGAGAGCGCCGCGTTAAACCAGGATCGCTGCGTTATCGTTGGCGTTTTTCGCGAGCAAGCTCGCTCCTACAAGGGGTTGTGGAGCCTCGGATGATCAGTTCGGGCAGGAAGTCCAGGGTGCGCGTCGGCGCCCTGTCACCGCGCAGCCGCTTGAGCAGACAGTCGAAGGCGCTGGCGCCAATCGCCTGGGTCGGCTGGGCGAGGGCGGTGATGCCGTTGCCCACCAGCGGGTACCAGTCCAGGTCATCCAGGGCGATCAGGCCAACGTCCTTGAACAGGTTGCAGCCCAAGGCCTTGAGCGCGCGGGTGCAGGCCAGTGCGGCGATGCCGTTGGCGCAGAACAACGCTTTAGGTCCGGGTTTGGCGAGAAAGGTGCGCAGGCGGTTTTCCAGTGCGTCATCCAGTTCCAGCACCGCGCCGCTCAACGCCGGGCGGCGGGCAATTTCGGCCATGAAACTGTCAAGGCGCTCCAAGCGCGAGCTGGTGCCGTCGGTGGCCTCGCTGACCAGCAACACATCGCGGTAGCCCTGTTGCTCAAGGTGTTCCACCGCCATGCGCACCGCGGCCGGGTTATCCAACCCCACCAGGTCGCTGTGCAGCGGCGCGACCTTGCGGTCCACCAGCACCAGAGGCATTTCCCGTTGCAGCTCCAGCAATTGCTCAAGGTGATGGCCGAGGGTGTTCACGATCAGCCCTTCGATGTTGTACGAGCGCAGCGCCGCCAGATGCTGGCGCTCCTGCTCGTCATCGCGGTCGGTGTTGCACACCACCAGGCTGTAGCCGTGCTGGCGGCAGGCGGTTTCGACGCCGTGCATCACGGCAATGGAATAGGGGTTGCGGATATCGGCCACCAGCATGCCGATCAGACGCGTGCGGCCGCGTTTCAAACCACGGGCCATCTGGTTGGGGCGGTAGCCGAGTTGATCGATGGCCTGCTCGATGCGCAGGGCGATGGCGTCGGAGAGCAGGGCGCGGTCGTCGCCGATAAAGCGCGACACGCTGGCTTTGGACACGCCGGCGCGCTGGGCGACGTCAAGCATGGTCACGCGGCTGCGCTGGGCGGCAGAGAAACTGTTCACGGTCATCGACCTTCTATTTTTATTGGAATGACTGAAACCGGTTTCAGGAAACCACTAAAGTACGAAAGTCGTCAAGAAGTTGTAGGACAAAGCCAGATGATCGGTTGTTTACCCTTGGACAGCGATGTAGCACCGACGCAGTAATGGGCGTCCAGATGGTTTGTGCCGCGTCAACTGAACAGTCCCGCCGCAATATTGATCGAGAAGCCGAGGATCGCTGTGTTGAACAGAAACCCGATCAGCGATTGCCCCAGCACTACCTTGCGCATGGTACGGGTGGCAACGCCTACGTCTGCGGTTTGCACGGCAACGCCGATGGTGAAGGAAAAATACAAAAAGTCCCAATAGTTGGGGGTCAACAGCCCTTCGGCAAAGCGCAGCGCCGGCTCTTTGCCTGCCCAGGTGTAATAAAGCCGGGCGTAGTGAACGCTGAAGATCACCCCGATCAACAACCATGAACCGATGATCGTCAGGCCGGTAAAGCCATAGTGCAATAGGCGTTCGGATGAGCTCAGGTCCTTGCTGCCGACCAGTTCGAGGGTGATCGTGGCCAGGCTGGCGATGGCCGCAATGCACACCGTGAACAGCACCAGGCCGGCGTTTTCATCCTCGATCTCGGCGATGCGTTTGACGTCCTCAGCCTTGGCGCGGATGGTCAGCCACAGCATCAGGACCAAGTAGGTCCAGACCCCGGCGTTCCAGCCGATCAGGACTTTGCTCGCAAGTGTATCGGCGGGTACCAGGATGCCAACGGCAAGGCCCAGGACGGCGGCGCAAGAGAGGCGAGGGTGGGTGCGGGCGAGGAAGGGCATGGGTGCTCACAACAAGGGCGGTGGTGAGCACCATAGCGCATTTTTGCGCGGGTTATGGACGCTTGCGCACCCGCTTTATGACGACCACAAAGAACACCGGCACAAACAGCACCGCCAGCGTTGCGGTGATCATCCCGCCGATCACGCCCGTACCAATCGCTTGCTGGCTCGCCGAACTGGCACCGGTGGCAATCGCCAAGGGCACCACGCCGAGGATGAACGCCAGCGAGGTCATGATGATCGGCCGCAAGCGCAGCCGGGCGGCCTTCACGGTGGCGTCGAGCAAGTCTTCGCCCTGGTCGTACAGGTCCTTGGCGAACTCGATGATCAGGATCGCGTTCTTCGCCGACAGGCCGATGATGGTGATCAGCCCGACCTTGAAGAACACATCATTAGGCATGCCGCGCAAGGTCACGGCCAACACCGCGCCGAGCACGCCCAACGGCACCACCAGCAGCACCGACGTCGGGATCGACCAGCTTTCATACAGGGCGGCCAGGCACAGGAACACGATCAACAGCGACAGGCCCAGCAGCAACGGTGCCTGGGCACCGGACAGGCGTTCCTGCAACGACAGGCCGGTCCATTCCTGGCCCAGGCCCGCCGGCAGTTGGCTGACCAGGCGCTGGATTTCTTCCATTGCCTCGCCCGTGCTGTGCCTCGGTGCCGCTTCACCGGAAATGGCGATGGCCGGGTAGCCGTTGTAACGGGTCAACTGCGAAGGACCCTGGGTCCACTTGGCTTCCACGAATGCGGACAACGGCACCATCTTGCCGGCGTTGTTGCGCACGTTGATCTTCATCAGGTCTGCGACCTGGCTGCGTTGATCGCCCTCGGCTTGCACCACCACGCGCTGCATGCGGCCCTGGTTGGGGAAATCGTTGATGTAGGCCGAACCGATGGCCGACGACAGCACATTGCCCACGTCGGCGAAGGACACGCCCAGCGCGTTGGCCTGCTTGCGGTCGACCTGCAGTTGCACTTGCGGTGCTTCAGCCAGGGCGCTTTCCCGCACGTTGGCCAGGATCGGGCTTTTTTCGGCGGCCGCCAGCAGTTCGCTGCGCGCCGCCATCAATGCCGCATGGCCGACGCCGCCACGGTCCTGCAAACGGAACTCGAAACCGCTGCTGGTGCCGAGGCCGTCCACCGGCGGAGGCAGGATCGCATAGGCAATCGCGTCCTTCAGTTCGGTGAACGCGATGTTGGCACGGTCGGCAATCGCGGCGGCCGAATCCTCGCTGCTGCGTTGCGACCAGTCCTTGAGCGTGGTGAACGCCAGCGCCGCGTTCTGCCCGGAGCCGGAGAAGCTGAAGCCCATGATCATCGTGGTGTCGCCGACCCCAGGCTCCTCGGCGTTGTGCGCTTCGATCTGCTCGGCCACCTGCACCGTGCGGTTCTTGCTCGCGCCCGGCGGCAGTTGGATATCGGTGATGGTGTAACCCTGGTCTTCCACCGGCAGGAACGAGGAGGGCAGGCGACTGAACATCAACCCCAGGCCGATCAGCAGCACCAGGTAGATCACCAGGTAACGGCCGCTGCGCTTGAGGGCATACGCCACCCAGCCTTCGTAGCGATCGGTGAAGCGTTCAAAACGCCGATTGAACCCGCCGAAGAACCCGCCCTTGGCGTGGTGGTCATCCTTGGCGATCGGCTTGAGCAGGGTCGCGCACAGTGCCGGGGTCAAGGTCAGGGCAAGGAACGCCGAGAACAGGATCGAGGTGGCCATCGACAGTGAAAACTGCTGGTAGATCACCCCCACCGAGCCCGGCATGAACGCCATCGGCAGAAACACCGCGACCAGCACCAACGTAATGCCGACGATGGCCCCGGTGATCTGGCCCATGGCCTTGCGTGTGGCTTCTTTGGGCGACAGGCCCTCAGTGACCATGATCCGCTCGACGTTCTCCACCACCACGATCGCATCGTCCACCAGGATACCGATGGCCAGCACCATGCCGAACATGGTCAGCACGTTGATCGA
The DNA here is from genome assembly GCF_029320995.1 of Pseudomonas sp. D3. NCBI lineage: Bacteria > Pseudomonadati > Pseudomonadota > Gammaproteobacteria > Pseudomonadales > Pseudomonadaceae > Pseudomonas > Pseudomonas sp. D3. The sequence continues at coordinate 3,787,644 of NZ_CP119772.1, read as the reverse complement.
GAACCCCAGCAACAGCATGGTGGCGAAGGTGCCCATCAACGCAATCGGCACCACCAGGGTTGGGATCAGCGTGTAGCGCACGTTCTGCAGGAACAGGAACATCACCGCGAACACCAGCGCCATGGCCTCGAGCAAGGTGTAGGCCACCTTGGTGATCGAGACTTTGACGAACGGCGAGGTGTCATACGGGATCTTGTATTCGACATTGGCCGGGAAGTAGCGCGACAGCTCATCCATCTTCGCCCGCACCAGGTTCGCGGTGTTCAACGCGTTGGCGCCCGGCGCCAGCTGGACGCTGACGGCGGTGGACGGCTTGCCGTTCAGGCGCGTGGAAAACTGGTATTCCTGGCTGCCGATTTCCACCCGCGCCACATCGCCGATGCGCACGGTGGAGCCGTCGGGGTTGGCCTTGAGCACGATGTCGGCAAATTCCGCCGGGGTCGACAACTGGCCCTTAACCAGGATCGCCGCGGTGATTTCCTGGGTCTTGGTACCCGGCAAATCGCCGATGCTACCGGCCGACACCTGGGCGTTCTGCGCGCTGATCGCGGCATTCACGTCGGCCGGGGTCAGGTTGAAACCGATCAGCTTCTGCGGGTCGATCCAGACGCGCATGGCCCGCTCGGCGCCATACAGCTGGGCCTTGCCCACCCCGTCGAGGCGCTTGAGCTCGTTCATCACGTTGCGCGCCAGGTAGTCGCTGAGCGCTACGTCATCGAGCTTGCCGTCGCTGGAGGTCAGGGTCACCAGCAGCAGGAAACCGGCGGAGACTTTCTCCACCTGCAAACCCTGCTGGGTCACCGCCTGGGGCAAGCGCGGTTCCACGGCCTTGAGGCGGTTCTGCACGTCGACCTGGGCCATTTCCGGGTTCGTGCCCGGCTGGAAGGTCGCGGTGATGGTGGCCGAGCCGAGGCTGCTCTGGGATTCGAAATACAGCAGGTGATCGGCGCCGTTGAGCTCCTGCTCGATCAGGCTGACCACGCTTTCATCCAGGGTCTGCGCCGAGGCGCCGGGGTACACCGCGTAGATTTCGACTTTCGGCGGCGCGACGTTGGGGTACTGCGCCACTGGCAACTGCGGGATCGCGAGGGCGCCGGCCAGCAGGATAAACAGGGCGACCACCCAGGCGAAGATCGGGCGGTCAATAAAGAACTGCGGCATTGTCAATGATCCTTATTGGCCGGAAGCCTGGGCGGGCGGCGTCGGGCTGTCATCCACCAGGACTTTTTCACCGGGACGTGCGTGTTGCACGCCCTCGACGACGATACGGTCACCGGCCTTGAGGCCGCTGCTGACGACCCAGCGATCATCGATCACCGCGCCCAGCTCTACCGGTTGCAGGCTCACCACCTGTTCGGCGTCCAACAACAGCACCATCGGGATGCCGGCGCTGTCACGGGTGATCGCGCGTTGCGGCACGCTGATACCTTGTTTGTCGACCGCCTGTTCCAGGCGCACGCGCACAAAACTGCCAGGCAGCAGGTCGAGGTCCGGGTTGGGGAACTCGCTGCGCAGGATGATTTGCCCGGTGCCGGGGTCGACGCTGATCTCGGCGAAGAGCAATTTGCCCGGCAGCGGATACAGGCTGCCGTCGTCCTGGATCAGCGTGGCCTTGGCCTGGTCCTGGCCGACCTGCTTCAAGCTGCCGGCGCGGAAGGCGCGGCGCAGGTCGTTCAGTTCACGGGTCGACTGGGTCAGGTCGGCGTGGATCGGGTCCAGTTGCTGGATGATCGCCAGCGGCGTGGCCTCGTTCTGGCCGACCAGCGCACCTTCGGTCACCAGCGCACGCCCGATGCGCCCGGAAATCGGCGCGGTGACGGTGGCGTAGCCCAGGTTCAGCCTGGCCCGTTCGACGGCGGCCTTGTTCGCGGCGACCTCGGCGTTGGTCTGGCGCAGGGCGGCGCGGGCGTTGTCGTAGTCCTGGCCGCTGATGGCGTTGCCTTCGACCAGTTGGCTGTAGCGCTGTTCTTGCAGACGCGCCTGGAACGCATTGGCCTCGGCCTTGCTCAGGTTGGCCAGGGCGCTGTCCAGGTCGGCCTTGAACGGCGCCGGGTCAATGCGAAACAGCACGTCGCCCTGTTTCACGTCACGGCCTTCCTTGAACACCCGCTGCATCACCACGCCAGCGACCCGCGCCCGCACTTCGGCAATGCGCGGCGCGGCGATGCGCCCGCTGAGTTCGCTGCTGATGGACAGAGGTTTGGCCGCAAGGGTTTCGATGCGCACGTTGGCCAGGGGCATTTCCGGCGCCTCGGCGGACGACTGGTCACACGCACTCAGGGCAAGTGTCAGGGCCAGCAGGCAAAACGGCGCAAACAGATTCTTCGACATGCTCTTATCCCAATATTGACTGGCGCATCCTAATGGCACCTGCGCCGTGGTGCTGTGAAGCTGTGTAGGTCGTCTGTGAAGAAATGTAAGGCGCGGCCCATGTTCGGCTGCGGGCGTATATCCTTGCACGACCTTGCAAACGCTGAAGATCAAATGTGGTAGGGGCTTGCTCCCACCCACAGGGGATTTGTGTAAGACCCATAACCGCATTATTTGGAAACACCATGCCCAACATCCTCCTGGTCGAAGACGACGCCGCACTCTCCGAGCTGATTGCCAGCTACCTGGAGCGCAATGGCTATCACGTCAGCGTGCTCAGCCGGGGCGACCATGTCCGCGAACGCGCGCGCCTCAACCCGCCGGACCTGGTGATCCTCGACCTGATGCTGCCCGGCCTCGACGGTCTGCAAGTGTGCCGCTTGCTGCGTGCCGACTCGGCGGGCCTGCCGATCCTGATGCTGACTGCCCGCGACGACAGCCACGACCAGGTGCTGGGCCTGGAAATGGGCGCCGACGATTACGTCACCAAACCCTGCGAGCCCCGCGTGCTGCTGGCCCGGGTACGCACGCTGTTGCGCCGCAGCAGCTTGTCCGAACCCCAGGTGGCCAACGACCAGGTCGTCATCGGCAACCTGTGCATCGACCTGTCGGAACGCACCGTGACCTGGCGCGAGCAGGCGGTGGAGTTGTCCAGCGGCGAATACAACCTGCTGGTGGTGCTCGCGCGGCATGCCGGTGAAGTGCTCAGCCGCGACCAGATCCTGCAACGCCTGCGCGGGATCGAGTTCAACGGCACCGACCGCTCGGTGGACGTGGCCATCTCCAAGTTGCGCCGCAAGTTCGACGACCACGCCGGCGAGGCGCGCAAGATCAAGACGGTGTGGGGCAAAGGCTATTTGTTCAGCCGATCCGAGTGGGAATGCTGAACCATGTTTCGTGTGCTGCTGCGTCTCTATCTGATCACGATCGTCACCTACAGTGCGGCGATCTACCTGATTCCCACGCTGGTGATCCAGGTGTTCGAGCACCGCTATGTGGACTACAACATCGAACAGTCCCGGGGCCTGCAGACACTCATCGTCAAGCAATACCAGCGGGCGCCGGTGGAGCGCTGGTCGCAGGTCACCGAGCAACTGGGTCGCGACTTCGCGCCGCTCAAGGTTGAACTGCTGCTGCACCAGGACGCCCGTTACACCCCCGAAGAAGAGCAACTGCTGGCGCAGGGCAAACCGGTTATCCGCCTGGGCGACTGGGGGTGGATGGCCGAGGTCAGTGCACCGATCAACCCGCAGTTCGCGGTCAAGCTGACGATCCCGCCGGACCCTCTGGACATGAACCTGCTGTACTGGTCGATGAACGTACTGATCGGTGCCGCGCTGCTGGCCTGCCTGCTGGTATGGCTGCGCCCGCACTGGCGTGACCTGGAACGCCTGAAAAGCACCGCCACGCAGTTGGGCAAGGGTAACTTTGGCGAACGCACGCGCATTCCGCCGAGTTCCAACATCGGCAGCCTGGCGACGGTGTTCGACACCATGGCCGACGACATCGAACACCTATTGAACCAGCAGCGTGACTTGCTCAACGCAGTCTCCCACGAACTGCGCACCCCGCTGACGCGCCTGGATTTCGGCCTGGCCCTGGCGCTGTCCGAAGACCTGCCCCAGGCCAGCCGTGAGCGCCTGCAAAGCCTGGTGGCGCATATCCGTGAGCTGGATGAGCTGGTGCTGGAATTGCTCTCCTACAGCCGTCTGCAAAACCCTTCGCAACTGCCGGAGCGGGTCGAGGTGGTGCTTGATGAGTTTATCGACAGCGTGCTGGGCAGCGTCGATGACGAGCTGGAGAACCCCGAGATTGTCATCGACGTGGTGCTCGACTGCAGCGTCGAACGCTTCAGCCTCGACCCGCGCCTGACCGCCCGCGCCCTGCAAAACCTGCTGCGCAACGCCACGCGCTACTGTGACAAACGCATCCAGGTGGGGGTCAAGGTCTGCCCCAAGGGCTGTGAAATCTGCGTGGACGATGATGGCATCGGCATTCCGCTGGACCAGCGCGAACGCATCTTCGAGCCGTTCTATCGCCTGGATCGCAGCCGCGACCGCGCCACCGGCGGGTTTGGCCTGGGCTTGGCGATTAGCCGGCGCGCCCTCGAAGCCCAGGGCGGCACCTTGACCGCGCAGGCTTCACCGCTCGGCGGCGCGCGGTTTCGTGTGTGGTTGCCCAGTGTGACTGATTAGAAAAACCGGGTGGGAAGGCGCACACTGTGCCCCCGCTTTACCCGAGGAGAGATTGGCAATGTCCGGTGTTCACACGTCTGCGCAACAGGGCTTTTCGACCCAGGCCGTCACTTACGCCCAGGGCCGACCGAACTATCCACGGCAACTCACGGGCTGGCTGGCTGACGTACTGCGCATCGACGCGCAGTCGACGGTGATCGACCTGGGCGCCGGCACCGGCAAATTCACGCGCCTGCTTAACGCCCTGGCGCCGAGCCTGATTGCCATCGAGCCCGTGCAGGCGATGGCTGCGCAGTTGGCCAAGCTGTTGCCGGATGTACGCCTGGTCAACGGCACCGCTGAATCCATTCCTCTGGCGTCCGCCTGCGCCGATGCGTTGGTCTGCGCCCAGTCCTTTCACTGGTTCTCCACCCAGGCCGCGCTCGCGGAAATCCACCGCGTGCTCAAGCCCAACGGGCGTCTGGGGCTGGTGTGGAATGTGCGCGATGAGTCGGTGGACTGGGTGGCGGCGATCACCGCGATCATCACGCCTTACGAGGGCGATACGCCGCGTTTTCACAGCGGTAAATGGCGCGAGGCGTTCACCGGCGAGTATTTTTCCGCCCCCGAAATGACGTGTTTTCCCTACAACCATGTCGGCAGTCCGCAGGAAGTGATCATGGATCGCGTCCTCTCCGTCAGCTTTATCGCGGCACTGCCCGCCGCTGAAAAAGCCGAGGTCACCGCGCAATTACGCAACCTGATCGCCACTCACCCGGCGCTGAAAGGCCACGATACAGTGGCCTTTCCCTATCAGACCCAGGCCTACGTTTGCCACCGACTGACGTAAAAGGCATAAAGTCAGATCATATTGATATAAGTGGTTATAAGAAAAATCGCTATCCTGCGGCCAGAATTTTAGAAGGCCGCGGGTAGCTGTGATGGATGTGGGTAACGTTGGTTTCGTAGTTGCAGGCCTGATCGTTGGTTTTATCGTCGGCATGACCGGTGTCGGCGGGGGCTCATTGATGACCCCGATCCTGCTGTGGTTCGGCATTAACCCGGCGACCGCCGTGGGCACCGACTTGTTGTACGCCGCGATCACCAAGTCCGGTGGGGTGTTGGTGCATGGCAAGAACAAGAACATCGACTGGACGATCACCGGCTGGCTCACCCTGGGCAGCGTGCCCGCCGTGCTGCTGACCCTGTGGTTCCTCGCCAGCCTGCATACCGACCCCAGCGCAATGAACGCCGTGATCAAACAGGCTTTAGGTGTGGTGCTGCTGCTGACCGCCCTGGCCATTCTGTTCAAGCATCGCCTGTTGGCCTTCGCCCAGCGCCATGCCGGCGATGATTACCACATGCACCCGCGCAACCTGAACGCGCTGACGGTGGTCACGGGGGCGGTCCTCGGCGCCATGGTGGCACTGACTTCGATCGGCGCCGGAGCCCTCGGCACCGTCGCATTGTTTATCCTTTACCCATTCCTCGCCACGCGGCGCCTGGTCGGCACCGAGATCGCCCACGCCGTGCCCCTGACTCTGGTGGCGGGCCTGGGTCACGCCGGCATGGGCAATATGGATTGGCACCTGCTGGGCTTTTTGCTGATGGGGTCGCTGCCGGGGATCTACATCGGCAGCCACATGGCCGGCAAAGTCCCGGACGGCGTGCTGCGTCCGTGCCTGGCGATCATGCTGATGACCATCGGCTATAAGCTGGCTTTCTAAGGTACGCGGTCGCGTATTGCCGCTGCTCACCGCCTCGATCAAGCCGGTGGCTTGAACAGCACCACCGCCGCGCGCAGCTTGTTGTTGCCGAATCGGCACATGCGCTCGAACTCCGCGTGGCTGACCGGCAGGTGCTGGCAGTCCAGAGGCTGGCGGTGCTGGCTGTGGTCCACATCCGGGTCGTGCAGGTAGACAAAGTCGTCGTCGCAGTCGGTGACCATCACCCAATGCGGCGACTTGGAGCGGGTCAGGCGATAGCTGCTGATCAGCACCAGCGGCTGCCCGCCGTCGCGCAGTACCCTGGGCAGATCCAGCGCGCCGCCGAGTAGTTGTTCGACCGTGCTGCTGGTCAACTCTTCCTCGAAGGCGTCATGCACTAAACGCATGACGTCCTTTTTATGCTGATCGCGCACGCCGTCGAGAAACAGCGGGCCGCGCACATTCACCTGCATCCGCACGCGAAAGCCCCGACGCCAGGCGGCCAGCGCCAGCCCTTGGGGGCTGCAACCGCCATGGCCGGCGGTCATGAACACGGTGGTCGCTTCACGCCAGATCTGCAGTTCTTCGCGGCGTGCGGCGACGCGTTCCGGCAGCAACGCGCCCATGGCCATCAGCAGGCAGGCTGCACCACAGGTGAAGTCGGTGGTTTGCTGGTAATACGGCACACGTTGCACGCGCGCATCCTGGTGCTGGACGATGCGTTTTTCCAGGCGCAGGGCGGGGGCGTGGTCTTCGTAGTAATCGTTGATCAACGCAAAGCGCCGGTAGCCGTTGCGCTCATACAGGGCGAGGGCGCCGGGGTTGTCGGTGCGTACTTCCAGGCGCAGGTACGCACAGTCGTGCTCCACCGCGCAGGCCTCGATGCGGCTCAGCAACTGCTTGCCCAGGCCCAGGCCGCGCGCAGGCTCGGCGATGGCGATGGAGTACAGCCGCGCCAGGGAGGTGCCGCGATGAAACAACGCCAGCGCATACCCGAGCAATTGCCCGTCCTGTTCGGCCACCAGCAACTCGGCGTGGGCGCGGCTGATCATCCATTGAAAACTGCGTGGCGACAGCCTGTCGGTGGTGAAACAGTGCTGTTCCAGTGCCACCAATGCCGGCACATCGCAGGGGGTTGCAACGCGAAAGAAAAGAGCCATATGACCGCCGTAAAAGTTACGTAACGAAACGGGACTTCTCTAAAAGATCGTGCTTAATAGAAAAGGTCGAGTTCTCTAAAGCGGATCAAATATTATGTCTGCGGTACAAAGTCATTGGCGTGAAGTATCCGAGCAAAGCGTCGCGGCGACAATAACTTCCAAAGGTTATTTTTCTGCTCCGCCCAGAGGGGCAAGTCAAGTGGTGATTATTGTCGAACGCAAGGAAGACTGGGCCTCCTACTTCCCCAGCGAAGACATCGTCACTGCCCAGGAGTACCTCGAACAAACCCGCGAAAGCGAGACCGGCAAGCGCGTGCAGGTGATCAACCTGTGCCGCAGCTACAAGTACCTGGGGCACGGTTACTACTGTTCGCTGCTGGCCGAAGCTCGCGGGCACAAGGTGATTCCATCGGTGCGCACCATCAGTGAACTGACCAAGAAATCACTGTATGGTCTGGCCCTGGACGACCTCGATAAAACCCTCGATAAAGCCTTGAGTCATCATCTTTACAGCAATACCGAAGGCTTTACGCTGACGCTTTACTTTGGTCGAACCAATATTGATCCGTTGCAGGAGTTGGCGCGCCAATTATTTGAAGCGTTCCCGTGTCCGATCTTGTTAGTTGAATTCAAAAAGAATAACGGCTGGCATATCGAAGGGGTCAAGTCCGGCGTATTACACAAACTACGTGATGACCAGGAAGATCAATTCGCCCACGCCCTCGACAACTTCAGCCGCAAGATCTGGCGTCAGCCGCGCTCGCGCCGATTGGCCCGCTATGACCTGGCGATCCTTCACGACCCCCAGGAGCAACTGCCGCCCTCCAACGCCAAGGCCCTGGAAAACTTCGTCCGGGTCGGTAAAGGTTTGGGCATCGATGTGGAACTGATCGAGCGCAAGGACTACGCACGTTTGGCCGAATACGACGCCTTGTTGATCCGCGAGACCACCAGCGTCGACAACCATACCTACCGCTTCGCCAAAAAAGCCGAAAGCGAGGGCCTGGTGGTGATGGACGACCCTGCATCGATCCTGCGCTGTACCAACAAGGTCTACCTCACCGACCTGCTCAACAGCCATCAACTGGGCATGCCGGCCACCGAGATTCTCTACAAGGAGCGACCGGAAGACTTCGAACGGGTCGGCGAGCGCCTCGGCTTTCCCTTGGTGCTGAAAATCCCCGACGGCTGTTTCTCCCGCGGGGTGATCAAGGTCGAAAGCCAGGAGGCCTTGCTCAAGGCCACCGCTGAACTGTTCGAGCATTCGGTGCTGCTGCTGGCCCAGGAGTTTTTCTACACCGAGTACGACTGGCGCATCGGCGTACTCAACCGCAAGCCGATCTTTGCCTGCCAATACTTCATGTCCAAGGGCCATTGGCAGATCTACAACCACAAGGCCATCGGCCAGGACATCAACGGCGAATGCCGCACCCTGGCGGTCCACGAAGCCCCCAAGGCCGTGGTGGAGTTGGCCGTGAAGACCGCCAACCTGATTGGCGACGGCCTCTACGGCGTGGACCTCAAGCAATCGGGCGACAAGGTGGTGGTGATCGAGGTCAACGACAACCCCAACCTGGATGCCGGTATTGAAGATGCCTACTTGCAGGACGACTTGTATGGCCTGGTGCTGGAGGAGTTCGTCCGACGCCTGGAGTTGAAGCGTCAGGGTCAGGTCTGGTGAGTCGCGATGATCCAGCGCTTTGAATTGATCGATGGAAAGTTGCGCAGCGGGGACAGTGACGAGGCCCCGATCATGTTGTTCAGCAACCCTGACCATGCCGAGCGCAACTGGCTGCGTGAGCACCACAAGCTGGATGAACACGCCCTGGCTTCGGCGCTCGACCCGGACGAAGTCTCGCGCATCGAATTTCACCCCGACAACCTGTTTCTGATCTGGAAGCGCCCGGAGAACTACTCCGGCGGTGGCAACCTGGTGTTTGAAGTGTCGTCCTGCGGCCTGCTGTTTTCACCCGGCCGGCTGTTGGTGATCGCCACCGATGAAACCCCGCTGTCCGGGCTCGGCGCGCGCCGTCCGTTGCACACGCCGCTGGATGTGCTGCTCGATCTGCTGCTCAACAACATTCACCACTACCTCGGTCACCTCAAGGTGATCAAGCTGGTCGCGCGGGAGCTGCAGCAACAGTTCAACGCGTCCATGAGTAACCATCATCTGATGCAGATGTTCAACCTCAGCGAAAGCCTGATCTATTACATCAACGCGCTGCACAGCAACGGCGCCGTATTGTCGCGGCTGCGCAACCATGGGGAGAAGGAGCATTTCAGCGCCGAGATTCTCGGCCTGATCGACGACCTGATCATCGAGAACCACCAGTGCTACAAACAGGCCGAGATCTATTCCAACGTGTTCTCCGGGCTGATCGACGCGCGTGGCAACCTGATGAACAACAGCATGAACAACCTGTTGCGCAAGCTGACGTTGATCAACGTGGTGTTCCTGCCGCTCAACCTGATCGCCAGCATTGGCGGCATGTCGGAGTTCAGCATGATGACGGCGGGTACGTCGTGGTGGGTGTCGTACCCGCTGTTTCTGTTGGCGATGGGCCTGGGCGCCGGGTTGATGGTGCTCGGGCTCAAGCGGATGGCAGGCGGCGCGAATGTGATGTGAAGCCCCACGCCTGTGGGCGCTGGCTCAGGAAGCGGGTTGCAGGGTGAGCACCTCGAACCCGTCCGCCGTCACCGCCACGGTATGTTCCCACTGCGCCGACAGGCTGTTGTCCTTGGTCACCACCGTCCAGCCATCCTTCAGGCCGCGCACCTTGGCGCTGCCCTGGTTCAGCATCGGTTCGATGGTGAACACCATGCCTTCGCGCAGCTCCAGCCCGGTGCCGGGGCGACCGAAGTGCAGGACCTGGGGTTCTTCATGCATCTGCCGGCCGATACCGTGGCCGCAGTATTCGCGCACCACGCTGTAGCCATTGGCCTGCGCATGGCTCTGGATCGCGTGGCCGACGTCGCCCAGGCGGGCGCCGGGTTTGACCTGGCGGATACCGGCCCACATGGCCTCGAAGGTCATCTCCACCAGGCGACGTGCCTTCGGCGAGACGGCACCGATCATGTACATCTTGCTGGAGTCGGCGATAAAGCCGCCTTTTTCCAGGGTGATGTCGATATTGATGATGTCGCCGTCCTTGAGGATCTGCGTGGCACTGGGCATGCCGTGGCACACCACTTCGTTGATCGAGGTGTTGATGGAGAAGGGGTAGTCGTATTGCCCGAGGCTCGCCGGGCGGGCTTTCAACTCGTGGCGGATGAAGGCTTCGACGGCGCTGTCCAGTTCCAGGGTGGAGCGCCCGGCGGCAACAAAGCCGTCGAGCATGCTGAACACCTGGGCCAGCAGGCGCCCGGATTCGCGCATCACGGCGAGCTGTGCGGTGGTTTTGATCATCAACTGCGCCCCCGGATCAGGTCGGGTTTGTCCAGCAACAGCTTGTTGATCAGCTCGTTGTAGGGCAGGTGAGGGTTGAGTTCGGCGAGCAAGCCGATCTTGATCCAGAACTCGGCCTGGGCGTTGATGGAACGGTCCATGGCCGCACTGGCCAGGCGCAGTTGTTCGTGTAGTTGGTCGCTGATCTTGACGATGCCCATGTGCTTCACTGTGTTAGATTGATATACGAAGCGTATACGTTTCGTATATCGCCCGTAAAGCCCCATCAGCTAAATGGCCCCTGGCCATTGACTTGCCGGGCGCCCGCCGGGTAATTTCGTCACATGACATTTCAAACCTTGCATCGCCAGCCAAACATTATTACCGCCATTCCTCATTTGGCGGGATAGCGCTCGGCTGCACCCACACCCGCCCTAGAGGCGGGTTTTGTTTTTCCGTCTCCAGGTGCCCTTACCCAAGCCAGGAGACACTCATGCGCACTTGCCCCGTCCCACTGACCGCTGCCCCGGGACTGCTTGAGCACTACGTAAAAAAAATCCTTGCCGCGCCGGTCTACGACGTGGCCGTGCGCACGCCCTTGCAAGTCGCCCCGGCGCTATCCCTGTTGCTGGACAACCACGTGCTGCTCAAGCGCGAGGACCTGCAACCGACCTTTTCTTTCAAGATTCGTGGCGCCTACAACAAGCTGATGCAGCTTCGCGCCGAGCAGAAGGCCTGCGGCGTGATCACCGCGTCGGCGGGCAACCATGCGCAAGGCGTGGCGCTGGCGGCGCGGGAGTTGGGGATCAAGGCGACGATCGTCATGCCCCGCAGCACGCCGGAGTTGAAGGTGCTCGGCGTGCGCTCGCGAGGGGCGCTCGCGGTGCTGCACGGCGAGAGCTTTCCGTTTGCCCTGGCCCATGCGTTGCAACTGGCCGAAGCGTGCGGTTGCACCTTTGTCTCGCCGTTCGACGATCCGGACGTGATCGCCGGCCAAGGCACGGTGGGCATGGAAATCCTGCGCCAGCAACCGGGCGCGCTGGACGCGATCTTCGTGCCGGTGGGCGGCGGTGGCCTGATCGCCGGGATCGCCGCCTATGTCAAATACCTGCGGCCCGAGGTGCGCATCGTTGGCGTCGAACCCGAGGGCTCCAGTTGCCTGTTAGCGGCCTTGCGTGCCGGCGAGCGCGTGGTGCTGCCCAGTGTGGACGGGTTTGCCGATGGCACGGCGGTGGCGCAGATCGGCGCCTATGGCTTTGAAATCTGCCGGGAATGGGTGGATGACGTCGTCACCGTCAGCAACGACGAACTGTGCAGTGCCATCAAGCTGATCTACGACGATACGCGCTCCATCGTCGAACCTTCCGGCGCATTGGCCGTGGCGGGCATTCGCAGCTATGTCGCGCAAAACCGTGTGCGCGGGCAGACGCTGGTGGCGATCAACTCGGGGGCGAATATCAACTTTGATAGTTTGCGACATGTTGCTGAAAGAGCGGCGGCGCACAGTGCTGGTTAACTCCCAAGGCCAGGGTTAAACGTTTAATCGGAGTTGTTCGCCGATGATGGGCGTCGAGTGAATTAAGGTGGGGCAAATTTATACAAGATTGTGTATTGCTTATGAGGAAAAGTTACAACAAGAACGGATTTTGCCGAGTAGGCTGATTGATTGTAAGCGTCTTCCAGGGTTGGTAGGACGTGGCAGGCGAGCGCCTGCAAGACTTATAACAATCGATTGGCAGTCTGGAAAGGAGAGGTTGACCATGCTTTCGGAATTAGAACTTCGCAGTATCATTGAAGGAAGTTTCCTGCCTAAACGGTGTGAATGCACCAAAGCTGAAGATGCCTCGCTGACGATCAAGGTGTATGACGACCTTGATCGTGATCGCGTGCATCTGGAAGTTAAAGGTATCAACGCTGACAGACTCGACAGCAGTCGAGCCATTTGCAACCTGATCACCGGGTTGCGCGAGGACCTTAAGCAATCGCATGCGCCCGCGCTGCAAAAAGCAGCAGGGCGCTCCCTCTATTAAATAGAGGCTGTTGGTATCGTCGATGGGTGGGCCTGGTCAATACCAGGCCCAATGTCGTTTATGCCCGCTGCCGCCTGTGATCGCGGGTTCATTCCAGTTGTTGACGATACGGCAGGTCCGGGCCCGTCTTGCCGCAGGTGAGCGCTGCCGCACGAATTGCAAAGCCCAGCATCGCGTCGATCTGTTCGCGGGTCAGGTGTTGCAGGCCCTCGACCGAATCCAACTGCTGCTCGGTCAGCCAGGCAATCAGCGCGGCCTGGAAGGTATCCCCGGCGCCCACGGTATCGGCCATCACCACCTTCACCGCCGGTTGCGACCAGTGGCCGTGCTGGCGGCTGAATACGCTGGCGCCATCGCCGCCACGGGTGAGGAATACCAACTGGCAGCGGTGTTGCAACCAGCCCTCAAGCACGCTTTCCGGCGATTGGTCGGGGTAGAGCAGGTGCAGGTCTTCATCGCTGACCTTGATCAGGTCGGCATGCTTGACCAGTTCGGCCACGCGGTCGCGCCACAGCTGGATATCCGGCTGCGGGTTGAGCCGCACGTTGGGGTCGAGGCTGATCAGACGCTTGCCGCTTTCGCGCTGGACCAGGGCCAGCAGGGTGTCGCCAATCGGTTGCACCACCAGGGAAAACGAACCCACATGCAGCCCACGAACCTCATCGCCCAGGGTCGGCAGGTGCGCGCGGGTCAATTGGCGGTCGGCACAGCCTTCGCCGCGAAAGCTGTATTGCGGCGAGCCATCGGCGCCCACTGCGACCATTGCCAGGGTGGTCGGTGCGGCGAATTCCACCAGGAACTGCGCGTTGACGCCTTCGTCCCTGAGCACCTGCAACAGGCGAAGCCCGAGGAAGTCGGTGGACACACCGCCGAACAGCGCGGCCTCGATGCCCAGCCTGCGTAGACCGACGGCGACGTTGAACGGTGAGCCACCGGCAATCGCCTTGTAATTGATCTTCGACGCCTGCCCGCTGGGATCTTCCTCACTGAAAAAATCAAACAGCGCTTCACCACACACCAGATACATAGTCGTTCGCTCTTAAAGGGTTGCCACGTGCTGCTGATAGCGCTCGTAGGCGTGTTGATAGGCGCTGACATTGTCGGCCACCGGCAGGGTACGGCTGGCCGGGTCGACGCTCACGCATTTCTCGCACAGGCTGGCCAGGGATTCGCCGGACTGGCTCCACGCGGCCTGGATCGCCGCGCCCAGGGCCGCCGCTTCGCTTTGTTCGGTGCAGATCACTTCGGTGTGCATGATATCGGCAACCATCTGCCGCCACACCGGGCTTTTCGAACCGCCGCCGATCAGGCGAATGCTCTGGCTGTGCAGGCCGGTCTGGCGCAACAGGTCCAGGCCGTAGCGCAAGCCGAAGGTGGTGCCCTCGACCACGGCGCGGCACAGGTTGGCGCGGGTGAGGTTGGTCATGGTCAAGCCATGCAGGCTGCCGGTGGCGTGGGGCAGGGCGGGCACGCGTTCGCCATTGAGGAACGGCAGCATGCTCACGCCGTCTGCACCGATCGGCGCCTGCTCGACCAGGGCGTTGAAGGCGTTAAGGTCGAGGTCGAACAGCTCGCGAATCACCCCGGTGGCGTTGGTCAGGTTCATCGTGCAGATCAACGGCAACCAGCCGCCGCTGGAGGAACAGAAGGTCGCGACCGACGCCTCGGGGCTCACGTTGGGCTGGTCGGAAAAGGCATACACGGTGCCCGATGAACCCAGGCTCATGGTGATCACGCCGGGGGCGATATTGCCGGTGCCGATGGCGCCCATCATGTTGTCGCCGCCGCCGCTGGACACGATGGCGTCGGGGTTGATCCCCAGGCGTTCGGCGATGGCCGGCAGGATCGTGCCGACGGCTTGGTCGGCTTCGATCAGCGTCGGCAAGGCGGCTTGCAGGCGGCCACTGGGGTCGATGTGCTGGAGCAGCGCCACGTCCCAGTCACGGGTGCGCACGTTGAAGTAGCCGGTGCCCGAGGCATCGCCGTATTCCGCGACGGCGCGGCCGGTGAGCCAGTAATTGAGGTAGTCATGGGGCAGCAGGATATGGGCGATGCGCGCGAACACCTCGGGGTGCTGCTCGCGGGTCCACAGCAGTTTGGACACGGTGTAGCCCGGCGCAATTGCCACGCCGAGACGCTCCAGCGAAGCGCTTTCGCCACCCAGGTACTGCAACAGTCGGTCGTTTTCCGTTGCGGTTTCGGTGTCGCACCACAGTTTGGCCGGGCGCAGCACCTGGCCGTGGTCATCGAGCAGCACCAGGCCGTGTTGCTGGCCGGACACGCCGATGCCGAGGATGGCCTGGCCGTCCACACCGGCCTGCTGCAAGGCGCGGTGGGTGGCTTCGGTAAAGGCGTCCAGCCACTCCTGGGTGTGCTGCTCGCGACGGCCATTGGCGCCGCTGATCAGCGTGTGTGCAGCGGCGCCCAAACCCAGCACCTTGCCGCTGGAGGCGTCGAGGACGATGGCTTTGGTGCCTTGGGTGCCGCAGTCGATGCCGAGGAACAGGTTTTGCTGGGTCATGATGATTTGCTCAGCAGTCTTATTTTTCGGATTGGCAATACAGTCAAAATGTGGGAGGGGCTTGCCCCCGATAGCGGTGTTTCAGTGTAAGTGTTCTTTACTGACCCACCGCTATCGGGGGCAAGCCCCCTCCCACAGGTTTAAGCCGGTTTCTTCAGGAGTTGCTGCAGTGTTTTTGTGACGCCGTTGTCGCGCAGGCTCGCATAGCACCGCTCGAACGCTGCCACAAACTCAGCCGACTTGGGAATAGCCGTGCCAAAAATCTCCTCCACCCCGAGCAACCGCCGGTTGATCATCCCGTCATCACTCACCAGCCCCTGGCAAAACTCGGCGCGTGGGTCCGGGATTTTGTAGGCCACGCCATTCTCATCGACACCCTTGAGGTACAACGCCCAGGCCGCCACCACCAGCGCGGCGCGCTCGGTCTCGCGGCCATCGGCGATCAGGCGATTGATCGTCGGCACGGTGAACTTGGGAAACTTCGACGAGCCATCGGAACACACGCGCTCCAACTGGTCGGCAATCGCCTGGTTGGAGAAGCGGTCCACCAGGGTCTGCTTGTACTGCGTGAGGTCGATGCCCGGCACCGGCGCCAGGTTCGGCGTGACGTCTAGGTCCATGTACGCGCGCATGTACGCTACGAACAGCGGGTCATTCATGGTCTCGTGAACGAACCGATACCCCTTGAGAAACCCCAGGTAAGTCAGCGCCAGGTGGCTGCCGTTGAGCAGGCCGATCTTCATTTCTTCATAGGGCGTTACGTCGGCGGTGAACTGCACGCCGACCTTTTCCCAGGCCGGGCGCCCGTTGACGAACTGGTCTTCCAGGACCCACTGCACAAAGGGCTCGCACACCACCGGCCAGGCATCGTCGATAGCGTGCTCATCGTGCAATTGCAGGCGATGCGCGGTGCTGGTCATTGGCGTGATGCGGTCGACCATGGCGTTGGGGAACGTCACGTTGGTTTTGATCCAGTCATGCAGATCGGCATTGTGCAGGGCGGCGAAGGCCAGCAGTGCCTTGCGCGTGACGGCGCCGTTGTGCGGCAGGTTATCGCAGGACATTACGGTGAACGCCGGAGTACCGGCGGCGCGGCGCTGGGTCAGCGCCGCGCAGATAAAGCCGAACACGGTTTTCGGTGCCTTCGGGTGCGCCAGGTCGTGCTGGATCTGGGGCAGGTGGGCCATGAACTCGCCGTTACTGTCGTCGATGCAATAGCCGCCTTCGGTGATGGTCAGCGAGACGATGCGGATCTGCGGGCTGGCCAGTTTGTCGATCAGCGCCTGGGCGCCGTCCTCGGCCAGCAGCATGTCGCTGATCGAGCCGATTACGCGCACGTCGGTGTCGTCGCTGTCGCCCAATTCATACAGAGTGAACAGGTAATCCTGACCGGCCAGGTCATCGCGGGCCTTGCGGTCCTCGGCGCGCAGGCCGACGCCGCAGATGCTCCAGTCCAGGCCCTCGCCGGTATTCATCAGCGCATCGGTGTAATACGCCTGGTGCGCGCGGTGGAAACCGCCGACGCCGATATGGGCGATGCCCTGGCGGGTATCGGCAATGGCGTAGGCCGGGATGTTCACTTCCGGCGCCAGTTGGGTGAGGTTCTGTTTATTCAGTTTCATCACAAATCTCGCGAAATCAGGCGGCGGCGCGCAGTGGGCGGGTAACGGCCACGCCGTCGGTGTCGAACAGATGGCAGTGCGCCGGGTCCAGGTGCAGGTGCAGCGTCTCGCCATACTGGCTGGCCATGTCGCCACGAATGCGCAGGGTCAGCGGCTCGCCGTTGGCGGTGATGACGTGGCAGAAGGTATCGCTGCCCAGGCGCTCGCCGACGTCGGCGGTGACGGTCAGGCTAGTCTGGCCCGGTGCGGCGAGTTCCAGGTGCTCGGGGCGAATACCCAGGGTCACCGCGCTGCCCACGCTCAGGGTGGCGCCGCTCAGCGGCAGGCTGATCAGCGTACCGGCGTCCAGTTGCACCTCGCAGCCCTGGCCCTCGACCCGCGTGACCTTGCCCTTGAGGAAGCCCATCTTCGGCGTGCCAAGAAACCCCGCGACAAACAGGTTGGCCGGCTGGTGGTAAAGGTCCAGCGGCGAGCCGACCTGCTCGATGCGGCCGCTGTTAAGCACCACCACTTTGTCGGCCAGGGTCATCGCTTCGACCTGGTCGTGGGTCACGTAGATCATGGTCGCTTGCAGCTCTTTGTGCAGGCGCGCCAGTTCCAGGCGCATCTGCACGCGCAGCGCGGCGTCGAGGTTGGACAGCGGTTCGTCGAACAGAAAGATCTTCGGGTTACGCACGATCGCCCGGCCGATCGCCACGCGCTGGCGCTGGCCGCCGGACAGTTGCTTGGGCTTGCGCTCCAGCAGCGGGCCCAGTTCGAGGATGCGCGCCGCTTCGTTGACTTTGCTTTCCACCAGCTTTTTGTCGACGCCCGCGAGGTCGAGGGCAAACGACATGTTCTTGCGCACGCTCATGTGCGGGTACAGCGCGTAAGTCTGGAACACCATCGCCAGGTCGCGCTTGGCCGGGGTCACTTCGGTGATGTCGCGGCCATCCAGTTCGATGGTGCCTTCGCTGACTTCTTCCAGGCCGGCGATCAGCCGCAGCAACGTGGATTTACCGCAGCCCGACGGGCCGACGAAGACCACGAATTCCTTGTCGTTCACTTCCAGGTCGATGCCCTTGATGATGGAAAAGCCTTCGAAGCCTTTTTGCAGATTCTTGATTTTCAGGTTGGCCATGGGATGGGCCTCCGCTTGGAATTTTTATAGGAAAGCCGTTATTTCACGGCGCCGAAGGACAACCCGCGCACCAACTGTTTCTGGCTGATCCAGCCAAAGATCAGGATCGGCGCGCAGGCCAGGGTCGAGACGGCCGACAATTTGGCCCAGAACAAGCCTTCGGGGCTGGAGTAGGAGGCGATCAGCGCGGTCAGCGGCGCGGCATTCGAGGAGGTCAGGTTCAACGACCAGAACGCCTCGTTCCAGCACAGGATCAGCGACAGCAACACCGTGGACGCCAGGCCGCCTTTGGCGATCGGCAGCAGTACGCGGACCATTTCCTGCCACAGGGTGGCGCCGTCCAGGCGGGCCGCTTCGAGGATGTCTTTGGGGATGTCCTTGAAGTAGGTGTAAACCATCCACACCACGATCGGCAGGTTGATCAGGGTGTAGATGATGATCAGCGCGATACGCGTATCCAACAAGCCGAAGCTCTTGGCCAGCAGGTAGATCGGCATCAGCACGCCCACCGGCGGCAGCATCTTGGTCGACAGCATCCACAGCAGCGTGCTCTTGGTGCGTTTGGTCTCGTAGAACGCCATGGAGTAGGCCGCCGGCACCGAGATCAGCAGGCATAAGGCGGTGGCGCTGAACGAAATCAGCACCGAGTTCCACGCATAGCTGAAGTAGTTGCTGCGCTCGTTGATGTGCAGGTAGTTCTCCAGCGTCGGCGTGAAGATGAACTGCGGCGGCGTGGCGAACGCATCGATCTCGGTCTTGAAGCTGGTCAGCACCATCCAGAAGATCGGGAAGAAGATCAGGATCGCGATGGCCCAGGCCAGGGTGCCGAGCAACAGGCTTTGCAGGCGGCGGGATTGTTGAAGCGTCATGGCGCGGCCCTCAAGGCTTATCAGTCAGGTTTTTGCCGATCATCCGCACCAGGATGATCGCCGCGATATTGGCGATGACCACGGCAATCAAGCCGCCGGCCGAGGCCATTCCCACGTCGAACTGCACCAGCGCCTGGTTGTAGATCAGGTAGGCGAGGTTGGTCGAGGCGTAGCCGGGGCCGCCGTTGGTGGTGGTGAAGATTTCGGCGAATACCGAGAGCAGGAAGATGGTTTCGATCATCACCACCACGGCAATCGGGCGCGCCAGGTGGGGCAGGGTCAGGTGCCAGAAAATCGCAATAGCGCCGGCGCCGTCGAGGCGTGCGGCTTCTTTTTGCTCCTGGTCAAGAGACTGCATGGCGGTCATCAGCAGCAAGATGGCGAAGGGCAGCCATTGCCACGAGACAATGATGATGATCGACAGCAGCGGGTAATGCGCCAGCCAGTCCACTGGCTGGGCGCCGAACAGCTTCCACACGTAGGCGAGAATCCCCGACACCGGGTGGAAAATCAGGTTCTTCCAGATCAGCGCACCGACGGTGGGCATGATGAAAAATGGCGAGATCAACAACACCCGCACCAGGCCGCGCCCGAAGAACTCACTGGCCTCCAGCAGGGCGCTGATCAACACGCCAAATACCACGCTGATCAACAGCACGCTGCCGACCAGCAACAGGGTATTGGTGGCGCCGGGCAGGAAGCCCGAGTCGGTGATGAAGTAGGTGAAGTTCTCCAGCCCCACGAACTGGTTTTCGCCGGGGTAGAGCAGGTTGTAGCGGATCAGCGAAAAGTACAGGGTCATGCCCAGCGGCACGATCATCCACAGCAGCAGCAAGGCTACCGAGGGGCTGACGAGAAACCAGCCGGGGTTGGCCAGGCGGCTTTTGCGCGGCTTTTCAGACGCGGCGGTTTGCACTTTGGCAGTGGTGGTATTCATAGGGTCAGAACCAGTCAGGTACATGCAGAACGAGAGTCGAAGCGCGGTAAGTGTGGGAGGGGGCTTGCCCCCGATAGCGGAGTGTCAGTCACAGAACCATCAACTGGTAGATCGCTATCGGGAGCAAGCCCCTCCCACATTTGACTGTGGTGAGCCAGGGTTACTTGGGGTAACCGGCCCGCTTCATTTCACGCTCGGTGGTGGTCTGCGCGGCGCTCAAGGCTTGATCCACCGTTTGCTGGCCGGTCAGCGCACCCGAGAAGAACTTGCCGACCTGGGTACCGATCGCCTGGAACTCAGGAATGGTCACCAGTTGGATACCGATATACGGCACCGGTTTGAGCGTTGGTTTGGTCGGATCGGCGACTTTCAGCGATTCCAGGGTGACCTTGGCGAACGGCGCGGCCTTCATGTATTCGTCGCTGTAGGTCGACTTACGCGTACCCGGCGGGACGTTGGCGATGCCGTCGGTCTTGGCGACCAAAGCGCCGTATTCCTTGGAAGTCGCCCAACTGCTGAACAGCTTGGCGGCCTCCTTGGCCTTGGAGCTGGTCGGGATGGCCAGGGACCAGGAGTACAACCACGAGGTGCCTTTGTCGGTCTTCTCGTGCGGGGCGAAGGTGAAGCCGACATGGTCCGCCACCTTGCTTTGGGTCTTGTCGGTGACGAACGAACCGGCCACGCTGGCGTCGACCCAGATCGCGCACTTGCCGCTGTTGAACAGCGCGAGGTTTTCGTTGAAACCGTTGCTCGACGCGCCGGGCGGGCCGGATTTCTTCATATTGTCGACGTAGAAGTTCAGCGCGTCCTTCCATTCAGGGCCATTGAATTCAGGCTGCCATTTCTCGTCGAACCAGCGCGCCCCGTAGCCGTTGGCCAGGGTGGTGATCAGCGCCATGTTTTCACCCCAACCGGCTTTGCCGCGCAGGCACAGGCCGTATTGCTCTTTGGTTTTGTCGGTGAGTTTTGCCGCGTATTCACTGATCTGCGTCCAGGTCGGGTGCTCGGGCATGCTCAGCCCGGCGTCCTTGAACAGGTCGGTGCGGTAATAGGTGATCGAGCTTTCCGCATAGAACGGTAGGGCGTACAGCGAACCCTTGACGGACAAACCGTCACGCACGGAAGGGAACACATCGTCGAGGTCGTAGGACGCCGGCAGGTCTTTCATCGGTTCCAGCCAGCCCTTGGCGCCCCAGAGTGCAGCTTCGTACATGCCGATGGTCAACACGTCGAACTGCCCGCCCTGGGTCGCGATGTCGGTGGTCAGGCGTTGGCGCAGGACGTTTTCTTCGAGCACCACCCAATTCAACTTGATGTCCGGATGCTCGGCCTCGAAGGTTTTCGAGAGCTTTTGCATGCGGATCATGTCGCTGTTGTTGACGGTGGCAATGGTCAGGGTTTGCGCGCCAAGGCTGACGGCGCTGAGGGTCATGCATGCCGTCATGCAAGAACAGGCAAGCAGTGTTTTTGCTGTGAACTTCATCGCGCACTCCTTTTCTGCGCCCAGGGGCTGCAGAAGGACAGTTATTGTTGTTGTGTCTTCCCACGCTGAGCCAGGAAGAGTGTGCGTTGATTACAGCCCTCAAGCGGGGGGTGTGACAAATCCTTGGGCGCACTGGGACTGATACTTTTTTGCACTCGCCCACAAAAAGCCGAAACGATTAAGCCAGGTTCTGTTCGGTGAGCCGCTGCACCGCCAGGCGCCGGTAGTGGGAAGGGGTCATGCCTTTAAGCTGCTGGAAGCGCCGATTGAAGTTGGAAATATTGTTGAACCCCGACTCGAAGCACACATCGGTGACGGCCTTGTCACCATCGGCCAGCAGTTCGCAGGACTTGCTGATGCGCAGGCGATTGACGAATTCGATAAACGTGCGCCCGGTGGCCTGCTTGAACACCCGCGAGAAATACGTCGGTTTCATCCCTAGGTAGTCGGCCACTTCCTCCAGTGACAACTCCCGCGCGTAATGCGCAAAAATGTAGTCCACCGCCCGGTTGGTGCGGTCGATGCTGTGTTCGTCGGCCAGTTGCGGCGTGGTCACGCCGGACAGCAGTTGGTAGTCCTCACACGCGCTCAACACCTCCAGCAGGATAAAGAAGTGCCCTAGGCGCGCCATGCCCTGGGCGTCCTCGATGCGTTGCATCAGGGCCATGGCCTGGGCGATGGTCTTTTTGCAGCGAAACTCGATGCCGGACTGCGCCCGCTCCAGTAGCGGCGCCAGGGTCTTGAGTTCGGCAAAAATGTGACTGCCGTTCTCCAGCAGCTCATCGGTGAAATTCACCAGCATGTCGCGCTTGGGCACCACTTCGTCTTCCTCGACCTGGCTGATCCAGTTATGGGGCAGGTTCGGGCCGGTGAGGAACAGGCTTTCCGGGTAGAAATTGCCGATATAGTCACCGATAAACACCTTGCCGGAGCTGGCGACGATCAGGTGCAGCTCGTACTCCTTATGGAAATGCCAGCGCACCAGGGGACAAGGGAAACCATGCTGGCGATAGATGATAGACAGACCGTTGTGATCGTCCATCAGCTCGTAGGAAGGGTCGGTGATTCGCGTTGCTCGGGTCATGCTGCCGTCGCTTTATTGTGGTTGCGATTTGAATAATGCCCCCTTGTGTGCGACCGCTGCCAGCGGCAAGTTGGTTGGAGCATCCCTGCATGCCATTTTTTCTGTCTGCTCTTCAATATATTTAACTGGTCTGTGCTATCAACAAATGCGTTTGCAGGCAGGCGTCGTGCCAGTCGAGAGGGCATGGTCGCTGGAATCAAAGAAGGTTTTTATCTGAAACAGAACACGAACGAGGGCTTGGTTATGATTCGTGATGCACTACCCAAGGACGCGAAGAGCATCGCTGATGTTCATGTCAGTAGCTGGCAACACGCTTATGTGAATTTGATGCCGGCTGATTTTTTGGGCTCGCTTACTGCGACATTGCCTAAAAGAGCGGCTCATTGGGCTCATGCAATTGAAAGCAAAGAGGCTGACGTTTTAGTGTCAGAGGTAGATGGAAACGTTATTGGTTGGATTTCAGTGGGTCCTTGTCGTGATGAAGATAAGCCCGCTGCGGCATCGGGAGAGGTCATGGCCATCTACGTTTTGGCAGAGTATTGGGGTAAAGGAATAGGCGCTGAGTTGTGGAAGTCAGGTTTAAAACGCCTGTTTGATCAGGGCTATAAAGATATTACTTTGTGGGTTTTATCTGCAAACGAAAGAGCTGTTCGCTTCTATCAGGGGCTCGGCGGAAGAGAAGAGCCTGGTAGCCGTCGCACGCTCGTCCGTGGTGGCGTGTCGCTGGATGAGGTGAGGTATGTTTGGGGAAGTTAAGGGTTAGGGAAGCCCCTGCCGACGTGTCGCGCAGAGGCGGCACGTCGAAATTACGATTTTTATGCGCTTCAGGCTGCGCGATTCCCTAAAGGTTACGGTTTTTTGCCTCGATCCACTGAGACATGTATTGCGTACTTTTGTGGGCGTGGTGACGCAGCATGCTGCCGGTGAAATTGTCCCGGCGATGGGCATCGAGGCGGCTGCGACAGTGTTCCAGGCACTCCACCAGTGCGGGGCCGTGGCGGTGCAGGTCATAGCGACGGGCCAGGAGTTGGCGGCCGTGTTCCTGGGCCTGGGTCCAGCGTTCGCGGTCCTGGTAAAGGCTCACGGCGGCATCGGCCAACGCCGTGGCGCTGTGGGCGATTGCCCCCGGCCACGGCTGCTCGTCGCCCATGGCTTCGGCGCCGACCGGCGTGGTGATGTTTGGTGTGCCGCAGAGCATGGCGTCCGCCAGTTTGCCCTTGATCCCCGCACCAAAGCGCAGCGGCGCCAGGCAGATGCGCGCAGCCGTCATCACTTGCAGCGCATCTTCGGCCCAGTTCATCACATGAAAGCCCTGGGCCGGGTTGTGCAGCGCGGTGGCCTTGGGCGGGGTGTAGGCACCGTAGACATGCAATTGGGCGCCCGGCAGTTGCTGGCGGATCAACGGCCAGACACTGTTCTTCATCCACAGCACCGCATCCCAGTTGGGCGCGTGGCGGAAGTTGCCGATGCTGAGGAAGTGCGCGCGCTCGTCAAACGGTGCGAACGCCTCGGTCGGCGGCTCCAGCATCAACGGGCACCAGTGGAGCAGGGCGGCGGGTACCTTGAACTGCTCGGTGAGCAGGCGGATCTCCATGTCGGAGATCATCAGGCTGATGTCGCAGCGATAGATGGCTGCGATCTCGCGCTTGGCCAGGTCGGTGTCGGCCATGCGCCGGAACTCGTCTTCCAGGCCCGTTGCAAACAAGGCGCTGAAGTCGTCGTTGTCCGGCTGGGCCTTGAGGTGCTCCTTGAACCGCAGCTGGCGTGCGTCGCGTAGGCTTTGCAGGTCGGAGGTTTCCAGCACCCGCAGGGCCGCGGGGCAGTGCTTTTCGACGCGCCAGCCGAACTGTTCTTCCATCATGAAACGGTCGAACAGCACGATGTCTGGGGCCAGTTCGCAGATAAAGTCATCGAAACTGCTGTTATTGAGTTCGATGGCGCATTCGGCGATTCCCAGTGCCGGTAGATCGGCTTTGTGTTCGCCAATGGTCGCCGGGCTGCTGAAGGTAATATCCCAACCTTGTGTCAGAAAAGTTTCGAGAATCTGCATCATATGCCCGCCTGCAGCCGAGGAACGCGGTTCCGGCCAGACATAACCAATGACCAGGACTTTGGTGGCGGGCTGATTCATCAACAACGGATTCCTTGAGCGGGGACGAAAAGCGCGCAATTAAACCACAACCGCCCGCGTGCCCGGCGTGGCATGACAATTTGTGTCAGGCGGTAGGTCGTCACGGCACTTTGTGGTTAACTTCCGCCTCTCGAATTCGTTTAATCAAAACCAGCATAAGGATTCCGTTCATGGCTCAAGTCACCCTTCGTGGTAATCCAGTCCAAGTTGAAGGCGAACTGCCGCAAACCGGCTCCAAAGCGCCAGACTTCACCCTGACCGCCGGCGATCTGTCGGAAGTGACCCTGGCCACCTTCGCCGGCAAGCGCAAAGTGTTGAACATCTTCCCAAGCGTCGACACCCCGACCTGCGCCACGTCGGTGCGCACGTTCAACGCCCAGGCCCACAATGTGAGCAACACGGTCGTACTATGCATCTCCTCTGACCTGCCGTTTGCCCAGAAGCGTTTTTGCGGCACTGAAGGCCTGGACAACGTGCAGAACCTGTCGGACTTTCGCAACGCTGATTTCGCCGTTGACTACGGCGTTTCGATTGCCGACGGCCCACTCCGGGCTCTGACCGCCCGTGCCGTCGTCGTGTTGGATGAAAACGACAACGTACTGCACAGCGAACTGGTGCCTGAAATCGGCCAAGAGCCAAACTACGATGCAGCCCTGGCTGTTTTGAAGTAACTGTTTCGGCGCATTACTGTCGTTTTGCAGTAACACGCGTGGTACATGATTGCGGCCTGGCCTAGTCCAGGCCGTTTTTATTTGCTGGTCAGATGTTTAGCGAAATAGCCGGCGGACTAAGCTCAACAGTTAAAAGTTGTAAGCCCAAGGTAAATAGCCGGTAAATGCGCTTTTCTTAAAGCGCCCCAGTGCTTATCTTTCAGCCTCCCAAAGAAGAAGCTCTCGCGCCCAATGGTTGATCACTCCATGCAATCCTCCCCCCGCAATTCCCGTCGCTGGCTGTTCGGCCTGCTTGTGCTGCTGGTTATCGCCGGCCTGTGCTGGAAATTCTGGCCCACCGGCGCTACCCATCCTGACGCGCCAGCCGGCCGTACCGGTAAAACGGGCATGGCGCGCCCGGGCTTCGGCGGCTCCACCGGCCCGGTGCCGGTGCGTGTGGCGCCGGCGGTGTTGGGGGAATTCCCGGTGTACTACAAGGCGTTGGGCACGGTCACCGCGCTCAACACCATCAATGTACGCAGCCGGGTGGGCGGCGAGTTGGTGAAGATCGCCTTTGAAGAAGGGCAGAGGGTCAAGGCCGGCGACCTGCTGGCGGAAATCGACCCGCGCAGCTACCAGAACGCCTTGCTCCAGGCCCAGGGCACGCTGATGCAGAACCAGGCCCAGTTGAAAAACGCCCAGGTCGACGTCGAGCGTTATCGCGGCCTGTATGCCCAGGACAGTATCGCCAAGCAAACCCTGGACACCGCCGAAGCGCTGGTCCTGCAATACCAGGGCACGGTCAAGACCAACCAGGGCGCAGTGGACGACGCCAAGCTCAACCTCGAATTCACCAAGATCCGCGCGCCGATCGCCGGGCGTGTCGGCCTGCGTCAACTCGACGTCGGTAACCTGGTGGCCGCCAACGACACCACAGCGCTGGCGGTGATCACCCAGACCCAACCGATCAGCGTGGCCTTCACCCTGCCGGAGAGCACGCTGGAAACCGTGCTCGCCCGTTACCACGCCGGCAACAAACTGCCCGTGGAAGCCTGGGACCGCAGCGACGCCAAGCGTCAAGCCACCGGCGTGCTGCAGAGCCTGGACAACCAGATCGACGTCACCACCGGCACCCTGAAATTCAAGGCACGCTTCGATAACAAGGACCAGGCGCTGTTCCCCAATCAGTTCGTCAACGTGCATTTGCTCGCCGACACCCTGCATAACGTGGTGCTGGCACCGTCGGCCGCTATCCAGTTCGGCAACGCCGGTACGTTTGTCTACAAGCTCGATGGCGACAAGAAGGTCAAGGTGCAGCCCCTGGTGGTCGGCGATACCGACGGCGACAACACGGTGATCAAGCAAGGCCTGGTCGCCGGCGACCGCGTGGTGCTGGAAGGCACCGACCGCCTGAAAGACGGCAGCGAAATCGAAGTGGTCAACGACAGCAGTCAAGTCCCGACCACCCCGACCGAGCACCTGCAAGGCAAGCCCGCCGCAAAAGGGGAGACCGGCGCTGACGCCGGCA
Organism: Pseudomonas sp. D3; assembly: GCF_029320995.1. Taxonomy (NCBI): domain Bacteria; kingdom Pseudomonadati; phylum Pseudomonadota; class Gammaproteobacteria; order Pseudomonadales; family Pseudomonadaceae; genus Pseudomonas; species Pseudomonas sp. D3. The sequence continues at coordinate 3,760,874 of NZ_CP119772.1, read as the reverse complement.
AGGCGCAAAAGGTCGGTTCATGAACCTGTCGCGGCTGTTTATCCTTCGCCCGGTCGCCACCACGCTGAGCATGTTGGCGATTGTCCTGGCAGGGATCATCTCGTACCGCTTGTTACCGGTCTCGGCTTTGCCCCAGGTGGATTACCCAACCATCCGCGTGATGACCCTGTACCCCGGCGCCAGCCCGGATGTGATGACCAGCGCCGTCACCGCGCCCCTGGAGCGCCAGTTCGGGCAGATGCCCGGCTTGACCCAGATGGCCTCGACCAGCTCCGGCGGTGCGTCGGTACTGACCCTGCGCTTCAACCTCGATATCAATATGGATGTCGCCGAGCAACAGGTGCAGGCTGCGATCAACGCCGCGACCAACCTGTTGCCCAAGGACTTGCCGGCGCCGCCGGTGTACAACAAGGTCAACCCGGCGGATACCCCGGTGCTGACCCTGGCGATTACCTCCAAGACCATGCTGCTGCCCAAGCTCAATGATTTGGTCGATACGCGCATGGCGCAAAAGATCGCGCAGATCAGCGGCGTCGGCATGGTCAGCATCGCCGGTGGCCAGCGCCAGGCCGTGCGCATCAAGGTCAACCCCGAGGCCCTGGCGGCCAACGGCTTGAACCTGTCGGACGTGCGCACGCTGATCGCCGCGTCCAACGTCAACCAGCCCAAGGGCAACTTCGACGGCCCGACCCGCGTGTCGATGCTCGACGCCAACGACCAGTTGGTGTCGCCGCAGCAGTATGCTGAACTGATCCTGGCCTACAAAAATGGCGCACCGCTGCGTCTGAAGGACGTCGCGCAGATCGTCGACGGCGCCGAAAACGAACGCCTCGCCGCCTGGGCCAATGAAAACCAGGCCGTGCTGCTGAATATCCAGCGCCAGCCCGGCGCCAACGTGATCGAGGTGGTCGACCGCATCAAGGCCTTGCTACCGAGCATCACCGATAACCTGCCGGCGGGCCTGGATGTGACGGTGCTGACCGACCGTACCCAGACCATCCGCGCTTCGGTCACCGATGTGCAACACGAATTGCTGATCGCCATTGCCCTGGTGGTGATGGTGACTTTCCTGTTCCTGCGCCGCGTCAGCGCCACCCTCATCCCGTCCATCGCCGTGCCGCTGTCGCTGGTAGGCACCTTTGGCGTGATGTACCTGGCGGGTTTCTCCATCAACAACCTGACGCTGATGGCCCTGACCATCGCCACTGGGTTTGTGGTGGACGATGCCATCGTGATGCTGGAAAACATCTCGCGCTATATCGAGGAAGGTGAAACCCCGCTGGCCGCTGCGCTCAAGGGTGCCAAACAGATTGGCTTCACCCTGATTTCCCTGACCCTGTCGCTGATCGCCGTATTGATTCCGTTGCTGTTCATGGGCGATGTGGTCGGGCGCCTGTTCCGCGAGTTCGCCATCACCCTGGCGGTGGCGATCCTGATTTCCCTGGTGGTGTCCCTGACCCTGACGCCGATGATGTGCGCGCGCCTGCTCAAGCGTGAACCCAAGGAAGCAGAGCAGAGCCGCTTCTACAAGGCCAGCGGGGCCTGGATCGATTGGTTGATCGCAGCCTACGGGCGCAAGTTGCAGTGGGTGCTCAAGCACCAGCCGCTGACCTTGTTGGTGGCCATCGCTACCCTGGGCCTCACCGTGGTGCTGTACCTGGTGGTGCCCAAGGGCTTTTTCCCGGTGCAGGACACCGGGGTGATCCAGGGCATTTCCGAGGCACCGCAGTCGATTTCCTTCGCTGCAATGAGCCAGCGTCAGCAGGAACTGGCGAAGATCATCCTGGCCGACCCGGCGGTGGAAAGCCTGTCGTCCTACATCGGTGTGGATGGCGATAACGCCACCCTCAACAGCGGTCGCTTGCTGATCAACCTCAAGGCTCACGGGCAGCGGGATTTGAGCGCAGCCCAGGTGATCACCCGCCTGCAGCCGGAAATCGACAAGCTGGTGGGCATTCGCTTGTACATGCAGCCGGTGCAAGACCTGACCATCGAAGACCGCGTCAGCCGCACCCAGTACCAGTTCAGCATGTCGTCACCCGACGCCGAGTTACTGGCCTTGTGGAGCGAAAAGCTGGTGCATGCCTTGAGCCAGTTGCCGCAGCTCACCGACGTCGCCAGCGACCTGCAGGACAAGGGTCTGCAGGTGTACCTGGTGATCGACCGCGATGCCGCCTCGCGCCTGGGCGTCAACGTGTCGACTATCACCGATGCGTTGTACGACGCCTTCGGTCAGCGGCAGATTTCCACCATCTACACCCAGGCCAGCCAATACCGCGTGGTGTTGCAGGCCCAGTCGGGCGAGACCCTGGGGCCGGATGCGCTGAACCAGATCCACGTCAAGACCACCGCCGGCGGCCAGGTGCGCCTGTCGAGCCTGGCCCGCGTGGAACAGCGCCAGGCGCAGTTGGCGATTGCGCATATCGGCCAGTTTCCGGCGGTGATGATGTCGTTCAACCTGGCCCCGGGTGTCGCGCTGGGCAAAGGCGTGGAGTTGATCAACCAGACCCAGAAAGACATCGGCATGCCGGTGGGCGTGCAGACTCAGTTCCAGGGCGCGGCCCAGGCGTTCGAAGCCTCGCTGTCGAGCACCTTGCTGCTGATCCTGGCGGCGGTGGTCACCATGTACATCGTGCTCGGCGTGCTCTACGAGAGCTACATCCACCCCGTCACCATCCTCTCGACCCTGCCTTCGGCGGCGGTGGGGGCGTTGCTGGCGTTGCTGCTCAGCGGCAATGACCTGGGCATGATCGCGATCATCGGCATCATTTTGCTGATCGGTATCGTCAAGAAAAACGCGATCATGATGATCGACTTCGCCCTCGACGCCGAACGCAACCAGGGCCTCGACCCGCAGACCGCGATCTACCAGGCGGCGCTGTTGCGCTTCCGGCCGATCCTGATGACCACCCTGGCCGCACTGTTCGGCGCGGTGCCGTTGATGCTGGCCACCGGTTCCGGTGCGGAGCTGCGTCAACCCCTGGGCCTGGTGATGGTCGGCGGTTTGCTGGTGAGCCAGGTATTGACCCTGTTCACCACACCGGTGATCTACCTGTACTTCGATCGCTTGGGTCGGCGCTGGCGCAAAGAGCCGCAACGCCTGGAGCCGGTTGAGTCATGAACCTGTCCGGACCTTTCATTCGCCGGCCGGTCGCGACCATGCTGCTGAGCCTGGCGATCATGCTGCTGGGCGGCGTCAGCTTCAATCTGCTGCCGGTGTCGCCGCTGCCGCAGATCGACTTCCCGGTGATCGTGGTGTCGGCCAGCTTGCCCGGCGCCAGCCCGGAGGTGATGGCGTCTACCGTGGCCACGCCGCTGGAGCGCTCATTCGGCGCGATTGCCGGTATTACCACCATGAGCAGTTCGTCCAGCCAGGGTTCGACCCGGGTGATCCTGGCGTTCGATTCCGACCGTGATATCAACGGTGCGGCGCGGGAAGTGCAGGCGGCAATCAACGCCTCGCGCAACCTGTTGCCCAGCGGCATGCGCAGTATGCCGACCTACAAGAAGATCAACCCGTCCCAGGCGCCGATCATGGTGCTGTCGCTGACCTCGGACGTGTTGCAGAAGGGCCAGTTGTACGATCTGGCCTCGACCATCCTGTCGCAAAGCCTGTCCCAGGTGCCGGGCGTGGGCGAAGTGCAGATCGGCGGCAGTTCCCTGCCGGCGGTGCGCATCGAACTTGAACCCAAGGCGCTCGACCAGTACGGCATTGCCCTCGACGATGTGCGCAACACCATCGCCAATGCCAACCAGCGTCGGCCCAAGGGCTCCCTGGAAGACGCCGAGCGCAACTGGCAGATCCAGGCCAACGATCAGTTGGAAAAAGCCGAGGACTATGAGCCGCTGCTGATTCGCTACCAGAACGGCGCGGCCCTGCGCCTGGGCGATGTGGCCAAGATCAGCGACGGCGTCGAAGACCGCTACAACAGCGGTTTCTTCAACAATGATTCAGCCGTGCTGCTGGTGATCAACCGCCAGTCCGGCGCCAACATCATCGAGACTGTCAAGCGGATCAAGGCGCAGTTGCCGGCGTTGCAGGCGGTGCTGCCGTCCAGCGTCAAGCTGAGCCTGGCGATGGATCGCTCGCCGGTGATCACCGCCACCTTGCACGAGGCCGAAATGACCTTGCTGATTGCCGTAGGGCTGGTGATCCTGGTGGTGTACCTGTTCCTCGGTAACTTCCGCGCTTCGCTGATTCCAACCCTGGCGGTGCCGGTGTCGCTGGTGGGCACCTTCGCGGTGATGTACCTGTTCGGCTTCTCGTTGAACAACTTCTCGCTGATGGCGCTGATCCTCGCCACCGGCCTGGTGGTGGACGATGCCATCGTGGTGCTGGAGAACATTTCCCGGCATATCGACGAGGGCGTGCCGCCGATGAAGGCAGCGTACCTGGGGGCCCAGGAAGTCGGCTTTACCTTGCTGTCGATGAACGTGTCGCTGGTGGCGGTGTTCCTGTCCATCCTGTTCATGGGCGGGATCGTCACCAGCCTGTTCCGTGAGTTCTCGATCACGTTGTCGGCGGCGATCATCGTGTCGCTGGTGGTCTCGCTGACCCTCACCCCGATGCTCTGCGCCCGTTGGCTCAAGCCTCATATCAAAGGGCAACTGAGCGGTTTGCAGCGTTGGAGCCAGAACGTCAATGACCGCATGGTATCGGCCTACGCCACCAGCCTGGACTGGGTGCTGCGCCATCGGCGCCTGACCTTGCTCAGCCTGCTGATCACGGTAGGGGTGAATGTTGCGCTGTATGTGGTGGTACCAAAAACCTTCATGCCCCAGCAGGACACCGGGCAATTGATCGGCTTTGTGCGCGGCGACGACGGGCTGTCGTTCAGCGTGATGCAGCCGAAGATGGAAATTTTCCGCAAGGCCGTGTTGCAAGACCCAGCGGTGCTCAGCGTGGCCGGTTTCATCGGCGGCAACAGCGGCACCAACAACGCGGTGATGCTGGTTCGACTCAAACCCATCAGCGAACGCAAGGTCTCCGCTCAGGCGGTGATCGAGCGTCTGCGCAAGAGCGTGCCACTGGTGCCGGGCGGGCGACTGTTCCTGATGGCTGACCAGGACCTGCAATTCGGTGGTGGCCGTGACCAGACCAGTGCGCAGTATTCCTACATCCTGCAAAGCGGTGATCTGGCTGCGCTGCGCCTGTGGTACCCGAAGGTCGTGGCCGCTCTGCGCGCGTTACCCGAACTCACCGCCATCGACGCCCGCGAAGGCCGGGGCGCGGCCCAGGTTACGCTGATCGTCGACCGCGACCAGGCCAAGCGTCTGGGCATCGACATGAACATGGTCACCGCCGTGCTGAACAACGCCTACAGCCAGCGGCAGATCTCCACGATCTATGACAGCCTCAACCAGTATCAGGTAGTGATGGAGGTCGACCCGAAATACGCCCAGGACCCAATCACCCTGAAGCAGATGCAGGTGATCACCTCCACGGGCGCGCGGGTGCCGTTGTCGACCATTGCCCATTATGAGAGCAGCCTGGCAGACGACCGCGTCAGCCACGAAGGCCAGTTCGCCTCGGAAAACATCGCCTTCGACATGGCGCCCGGCGTGACGGTGGAACAGGGCACTGCAGCCATCGAGCGTGCGATTGCCAAGGTGGGCTTGCCGGAGGACGTGATCGCCAAGATGGCCGGCACCGCCGATGCCTTCGCGGCGACCCAGAAGGGCCAGCCGTTCATGATCCTTGGCGCACTGGTGGCGGTGTACCTGGTGTTGGGCATTCTGTATGAAAGTTACATCCACCCGCTGACGATCCTCTCGACCTTACCGTCGGCTGGCGTCGGGGCCTTGCTCTCCATCTACCTGCTGGGCGGTGAGTTCAGCCTGATCTCCTTGCTCGGGTTGTTCCTGTTGATCGGGGTGGTGAAGAAAAACGCGATCCTGATGATCGACCTGGCGTTGCAACTGGAGCGCAATGACGGCCTGAGCCCGCTGGAATCGATTCGCAGCGCCTGCCTGTTGCGGTTGCGCCCGATCCTGATGACCACGCTGGCGGCGATTCTCGGCGCCTTGCCGTTGTTGCTCGGCAGAGCCGAAGGCGCGGAAATGCGCCAGCCCCTGGGCCTGACCATTATCGGCGGGCTGATCTTCAGCCAGATCCTGACCCTTTACACCACCCCGGTGGTTTACCTCTATCTCGACCGCGCGCGCCATCGTTTCAACGCTTGGCGCGGCGTGCGTACCGATGCTGCCCTGGACTCTGCGCTATGACCGATTCGACCTTTGCCACATTGGCCATGACCCGTGGTTCCCGCGTCGCCAGCTTGCTGCTCTGCGGGGTGTTGCTCAGCGCCTGCGCCGTCGGCCCCGACTACACACGTCCGGCCGTCATCGAGCCTGCGCAGTTCAAACAAGCCGAGGGCTGGCGCCAGGCCACGCCGAGCGATGCCCTGGCCCGTGGCGCCTGGTGGGAACTGTACGGCGACCGTCAGCTCAATGACCTGGTGCTCCGGCTGAACAACGCCAACCAGACCGTGGCCCAGGCCGAAGCGCGCTTCCGTCAGGCCCAGGCGCTGGTGAGCAGTTCCCGTGGGGCGTTTTACCCGACGGTGGACCTGAGTGTCGGGAAAACCCGCGCCAGTCAGGGCACCGGCAGCAGCAGTGCCAGCCTCAGCAGTTCCAGCAGTGGCATCCGCGATACCCTTAACGCGCAGTTGGGCGTGAGCTGGGAAGCTGATGTCTGGGGCAAGTTGCGCCGGGGCCTGGAAGCCAAAGAAGCCAGCGCCGAAGCCAGCTCGGCGGACCTGGCCGCGATGCGTTTGAGCCAGCAGTCGGAGTTGGTGCAGAGCTACCTGCAACTGCGCGTCATGGATGAGCAGACCCGGTTGCTGCAAGCCACGCTGGACACGTACCAGCGCTCCCTGCAGATGACCGAGAACCAATACCGCGCCGGCGTTTCCGGCAAGGACGCCGTGGCCCAGGCGCAAACCCAGCTCAAGTCCACCCAGGCCAGCCTGATCGACCTGATCTGGCAGCGCGCCCAACTGGAAAACGCCATCGCCGTGTTGATCGGCGAGGCGCCGGCCAACTTCAACCTGGCCGTTAGTAAGGACATCCCGGCCTTGCCGCAGATCCCGGTGAGCCTACCGTCGCAATTGCTCGAACGCCGCCCCGACATCGCGTCCGCCGAGCGCTCGGTGATCGCCGCCAACGCCGATATCGGCGTGGCCAAGGCGGCCTATTACCCGGACCTGAGCCTGAGCCTGGCCGGTGGTTATTCCAGCAGCACCTACGCCGACTGGATCAGCCTGCCGAACCGCTTCTGGTCGGTCGGGCCGAAGCTGGCGATGACCCTGTTCGACGGCGGCCAGCGCTCGGCGGAAGTCGACCGCACCGTGGCCAGTTACGATGAAACCGTGGCCAAGTACCGCCAGACCGTACTGGATGGCTTCCGCGAAGTGGAAAACTACATGGTCCAGCTCAAGGTGCTGGAAGACGAAGCCGTGGTCAGCAATGAAGCGCTGGAGGCCGCGCGCGAGTCGCTGCGCTTGACCCAGAACCAGTACAAGGCGGGGCTGATCGCTTATCTGGATGTGGTGACCGTACAAGCCACCGCCCTGAGCAACGAACGCACCGTGCTGACCTTGCTGCAGACACGATTGGTGGCCAGTGTGCAACTGATCGCCGCGTTGGGTGGCGGTTGGGATGGGCAGACTCAGGCGGTTGAAAAGGAGTGACGCCGGGCCTGTTTTGAGTCGGTGGATTGGCGTCAAAATGCCGGTGATGGTCCTGGGATAAATAATCACCTGTTCAAGAAGCAGTCTCGCTACAATCCGCGACTTTTCCATCTGGCACGGGCTTTTTCAGCCAGTCGGTCTAGCGTCGGCCCATGCTTATCGGTAGTGACTTCTCCTCGCTGGACGCATTGCCAAGGCCAAGGGCCGCGCCATCTGTTTGTGGATGCTGGGCGGGGTATTGGCGATGGGAGAGGGCGTGTGGCCCAAGCACTTTTGTCGGCATGTTGGCGCTCAGGCTGCCGCCCACCCTCGGCTTTGACTTGGACATTACCGCGTTGATCATGGGCGTGGGCATCAGCAGCATGCATTACACCGGCATGGCCGCGATGCGCATGATGCCGGCATCCGTTACCGGCGGATGGCTTCAGGGCGGACATCCATCGCGCAGAAGCAGCGCAGACGCCTGACAAGCACAGCACTTGACGGGTATTCTTGGCGCCAACGCTAAACATTTGGTTGATTCAGGAGACTGTAGGCATGGACAAAGTCCTCATCATCACCGGGGGCAGTCGTGGGATTGGTGCTGCGACGGCATTGTTGGCCGCTCGCCAGGGCTATCGCATTTGCATCAATTTCCAGTCGGATGAAGAAGCCGCTCACCGCGTTCTCGAACAGGTCCGCGCGCTAGGCGCCCAAGCCATTGCGGTGCGCGCCGATGTGAGCATCGAGGACGAAGTGATCGCATTGTTCCACCGCGTTGACACTGAACTGGGTCGCGTCACGGCGTTGGTCAACAATGCAGGCACGGTGGGGCATAAATCTCGCGTTGATGAGATGTCCGAGTTCCGCATCCTGAAGGTCCTGAAGACCAACGTACTCGGGCCGATTTTGTGCGCCAAGCACGCGGTGCTGCGTATGTCGCCCCGGCATGGTGGGCAGGGCGGGAGTATCGTCAATGTGTCGTCGGTGGCGGCGCGTCTCGGTTCGCCGGGTGAATATGTCGACTACGCCGCCTCCAAGGGCGCGCTGGACAGCTTTACCGTGGGGTTGGCGAAGGAAGTGGCGGGCGAGGGCATTCGTGTCAACGCGGTGCGCCCCGGCTATATCTTCACCGACTTCCACGCCCTGAGCGGTGACCCGGACCGGGTCAGCAAGCTGGAGTCCGGGATTCCGATGGCGCGTGGCGGCCGACCGGATGAAGTGGCGGAGGCGATTGTCTGGCTGTTGTCAGACAAGGCCTCCTATGCCACCGGGACGTTCGTTGACCTGGGCGGCGGTCGTTGAGACCCCCGGCCATCAGGTTGGCAGAGGGCGCAGCACGTCATAGCCTTTAAGCGAGAACGCCTTGAGCAGGCTGGCTTCGGAGTTATCCAGAGTGCTGTAGCCGTCGTTGAAGAACCCATCGATACGCCCGTTGCGGGCATGGCTGCCGTTCAAGGTGCTGTCGTTCAGGTTATCGAGAAACCGCAGCACTTTTTCCATGTTGTGGGCCGCGTCAGCGCGTGCATCCGGGGCTGCGTTGGATGGGGTCCAATCACCGATCTGCGTCTTAAGGTCATCAGCGATCGCGTAACTGTCGCGGCCCTGCAGGAAACGCCTCATGACCGCGCTCTGTTCGATGATTTGCTCTGCCGAGCGATGGTCGCCGGCCGGTCGGCCGGTCGGACCGCGCATTGCGCGGACCTGTTTTTGTTCGGCCGCCTGCATGTAGTTGGGTGGAATGGGCAAGGGTGTAAGCCCTGCGGGTAAAGCAACGCGCATAAGGAATCTCCGATTCGAACCAGGAAAGGCGCCTCCTATGTGGTCCGTTCGGCCGTCTGGTTCCGGTTCAAAACGACCGCACAATCCGTCCCAAGGTCTCCATCGCTTTTTCCGATTCGTCGGACCACGGGCTGCCGTAGTTCAAGCGGATACAGTTCCTGAAGCGCTGGGTCGCCGAGAAAATCGGCCCCGGCGCGATGCTGATGCCTTGGGCCAACGCCATCTGGAACAACTTGAGCGAGTCCGTTTGTTCCGGCAGTTCCAGCCAGAGGAAATATCCGCCGGCTGGCTGGCTGACCCGCGTCTGCGCCGGAAAATATCGGGCAATGGCCGCGAGCATCGCGCTTTGCTGTTCTTCCAGTGCATAGCGTAACTTGCGCAAGTGCCGGTCATAGCCGCCGTGTTGCAGGTAGTCGGCAATCGCAGCCTGAGCAGGCATCGATGGGCATAGCGAGGTCATCAGCTTGAGGCGCTCGACCTTTTGCGCATAGCGCCCGGCCGCCACCCAGCCAATGCGATAGCCCGGTGCCAGGCTCTTGGCGAATGAGCCGCAGTGCATCACCAGGCCCTCGGTGTCGAAGGCCTTGGCGGGTTTCGGCGCCTGTTGCCCGTAGTACAACTCTGCGTAGACGTCGTCCTCGATCAACGGCACCTGGTGGCGGCGCAGCAGTTCCACCAGTGCCTGTTTCTTCGCTTCCGGCAGCGTGGCGCCGATGGGGTTCTGAAAGCTGGTCATGGTCCAGCAGGCTTTGATCGGGTAGCGCTCTAGGCTTTGCGCCAGGGCGTTGAGGTCGATGCCGTCACGCGGATGCACGGGAATTTCCACCGCTTTGAGTTTCAGGCGTTCCAGCACTTGCAGGCAGGCATAAAACGCCGGCGCTTCAATGGCCACCAAGTCGCCCGGCTCGGTGACGGCCTGCAGGCACAGGTTCAACGCTTCGAGGGCGCCGTTGGTGATCAGCAGCTCCTCCATCGGCAGCATCAGGCCGCCGACCATATAACGCAGGGCAATCTGCCGGCGCAGTTGCGGGTTACCCGGCGACATGTCGGTCACCACCAGGCGCGGGTCCATTTCACGGCCGGCACTGGCCAGGGAGCGGGCCAGGCGGGGCAGCGGGAACAGCATCGGGCTGGGAAAGGCCGAACCGAACGGCACGGTATTCGGGTCTTTGATGGAGTCGAGGACCGAGAACACCAATTCGCTCACATCGACTTCGGTGGACGCATGCACATGTTCACTCACCACCGGCTCGGAAAACGGGCTGGGCGCGTGGGTGTTGACGAAATAGCCGGAACGCGGCCGCGCCCGGATCAGGCCGCGCCGTTCCAGCAAGTAATACGCCTGGAACACCGTGGACGGGCTGACGCCGTAGGTCTGGCTGGCATAGCGCACCGAGGGCACTCGCTGGCCAGGGCCGAGCACGCCGGAGCGGATCAGTTCGGCAATGTCGTCGGCGAATTTTTCGTAGCGTTTCAGGGTGGCCAAATTAATCTTCTCGGGATGTACGCAGGGCGACATGTGGCAGCCGGCAAGCCAGCGGCCACATTTTATCGCTTATTCAGGCGAACCCTCAGCGGTTCAACGGCGCCACGAAACGGCTGTCGGCAGCGCTATAGACCCACGGTTCGTCGACGTCCGTGACCTTGAAACGCAGGGTCTGCGAACTGCTCGCCGGCTTGTCCGCCAGTAAGGCCACCGACACCGGCACATCGCTGATTTCCCCCGGTGCCAGGCTGATCTGGGTCTTGCCTTGCAACTGGAAGCCCTCGGCATCCACCAGCTCCAGGCGGTAGTCCTGGCGTTGCTGGGTCTTGTTGATGACCTTGAGGCTGTAGATGTTTTCGATCTGGCCCTGGTTGTTCTCGCGGAACATGCCACGGTCCTTGGTCACGTCCAGCGACACCATTGGCCGCTGCACCAGCGCCATGACCAGCGCGGCGATCATCACCAGCAGTACCGCACTGTAGCCGATCAGGCGTGGCCTGAGCAGGTGGGTCTTGCCGCCTTGTAGTTGATGTTCGCTGGTATAGCTCACCAGGCCGCGGGCGTAGCCCATTTTGTCCATGATCGAATCGCAGGCATCGATGCACGCCGCGCAGCCGATACATTCCATTTGCAGGCCATCGCGGATGTCGATGCCGGTGGGACACACCTGCACGCACACGTGGCAATCGATGCAGTCGCCCAGGCCGACGTCCGCCGGTTTGGCCTCACGCTTGCGCGGGCCACGGTGTTCGCCACGGGCCGCATCGTAGGAGATGGTCAGGGTGTCCTTGTCGAACATCACGCTCTGGAACCGCGCATACGGGCACATGTGCATGCACACCGCTTCGCGCAGCCAGCCAGCATTGATGTAAGTGGCGGCGGTGAAAAACACCACCCAGAACAGGCTTACGCCACCCAGTTGCCAGGTCAGCAGTTCGGCGGCCAGCGGGCGTATGGGCGTGAAGTAACCGACAAAGGTCAGCCCTGTCAGCACGCTGATGCCCAACCACAGCGTATGTTTGGCCGAGCGCCGCGCCAGTTTGTTCAGGCTCCAGGGCGCCGCTTGCAGCTTGATGCGCTGGTTGCGCTCTCCTTCGGTGACTTTTTCACACCACATGAACAGCCAGGTAAACGAGCTTTGCGGGCAGGTGTAACCGCACCACACCCGGCCGGCGAACACGGTGATCGCAAACAGGCCGAAGGCACAGATGATCAGCAGCGCCGACAGCAGGATGAAGTCCTGCGGCCAGAAGGTCGCACCGAAAATGTGGAACTTGCTTTCGGCCAAGTCCCACAGTACGGCCTGGCGACCGCCCCAGTTCAGCCACACGGTGCCGAAAAACGCCAGGAACAGAAAGCCTGCACCGGCGACGCGCAAGGTGCGGAACAGGCCGGTAAAACTACGGGTATGGATCAGGTTGTCGCTGGATTGGGCCTTCACCTTCTTCGGGTGTGCAGGCTCGTGGATTTCCACGGTTCGGACGGGGATTATTTCGCTCATGGTCGTTCGCTCATCAGCCTCCATCAGGCCGACGAACTATGCTCGCCGTGCTGTTTGCATAACAGACTCAGGTGTGGCGATAAAAAGCGGATCAGATGCGCCATTCAAGCGCGCCTGCGACAATGTGCTGCACCCCGTGGCGCGTGGGGCGCAGCTCGGTTCAGCATGTGCTGATACAGATCAATCAAATCACCGAATCACTGTCGCTCGCCCTCAGGTGTTTACGCCCGTCCTTGGCGCCGGCGACGGTCAGTGCGTCGGCCTCGACTTCGGTGATGTAGATCCGGTCGCCGTTCAGCGCCACGAAAGACATGGATTTTTCGCTGTCGGTGCTGACGGTGACTTGAGTCGCGGCCAGGCTTTGTTCCTGGCCGTTGTCATCGACCTTGAAGTAGCAGGTGTGGTTTTCGATACGTACAGGCATGGTGAGTTCCTTGTCATCGTTTGGTGATGGTTGGGGGGTAGCCTCCGGCCAGCGGCTCCTCCACCCGCACGGGCGGGTCTTGCGGCGGTTCTTCCTCGGGAGGCGGCGCCGGGTTTGGTTCGGTGGGCGGCAGGGTTGGCTTGTCGATATTCGGGTCGGGGGTTTCAGCGGGGATCGGGATATTCATCGGTGTGGCCTCCTTTGTGCTTTGCTCTATCGGTGGACAGCCGCCTGGGGGAATTGATTCCCCCGCCGATGGCGGCACATCCACCTGAACTTTTCACCTTCACCCGGGCTCGGACCTTATGTGGCCCTGCTCAGGGAGAGCGGTGCCGTATCAGAATTCGGATCAAGCAAAGAGCGTCCACAGGGCGTAAGGGGAAGATGCTCGATGACTGCTGAAACACTGACTCCAGACGATCGCGTACTGCCGCTGTCCCAGGCTTTGTTGCTGCCTCGCATAGCCATTGAAAGCACCATGCCGGTGATCGACGGCGGCGAATTTGCCGTCAAGGCCGTGGTCGGCCAGCGCATCAGCGTCACCAGCAAGGTGTTCGCCGATGGCCACGACACGCTCGCGGTGGTGATCCGCTGGCGCGCCTTGCAAGATGAAAGCTGGCACCGCGTGGTCATGGCGGATGTCGGCAACAACGGCTGGGAGGGCGCGTTTACCGTTACCGCCCAAGGCCCCCATGAATATTGCATCGAAGCCTGGATCGATACCTTTGCCAGCTTCTGCTACGAACTGCGCAAGAAACATGAGGCCGGCGTACCGGTCAGCCTCGAGTTGCAGGAAGGCCGCAGCCTGGTACTGCAGGCCGCCGAGCGCAGTGATAATCCGTTGCGCGAGCGCCTGATGCTGTTGCACCACGAGCTTTCCGGCCTGCTGGAAACCGAGCAGGTTGCCCTGTTCTTGCACGACGACAGTGCACACTTGATGACCCAGGCCGATCACCACGCCTACTTGAGCATCAGCACCGTCTACCCGATCGACGTGGAGCGCGAGCGGGCGCAGTTTGCCAGTTGGTACGAGCTGTTTCCCCGCTCGATCACCGACGATCCCGCGCGTCACGGGACGTTCAACGACGTGCACGCGCGCTTGCCGATGATCCATGACATGGGCTTTGACGTGCTGTACTTCCCGCCGATCCATCCGATCGGCCGCAGCCACCGCAAAGGCAAGAACAATGCGTTGAACGCCGGCCCGGACGATCCGGGCAGCCCCTACGCGATCGGCAGCGAGGAGGGTGGCCACGACGCGATTCATCCGCAACTGGGCAGCCGCGACGACTTTCGCCGCCTGATCAAGGCCGCCGCCGAGCACGGCCTGGAAATCGCGCTGGACTTCGCCATTCAGTGTTCCCAGGACCATCCGTGGCTCAGGCAGCACCCGGGATGGTTCAACTGGCGCCCTGACGGCACGATCAAATACGCGGAAAACCCGCCGAAGAAGTACCAGGACATCGTCAACGTCGATTTCTATGCCGCCGATGCGATCCCCAGCCTGTGGACCGAGTTGCGTGACGTTGTGGTGGGCTGGGTGGAAGAGGGCGTGAAGACATTCCGCGTCGATAACCCGCACACCAAGCCGCTGCCATTCTGGCAATGGCTGATCGGCGACGTGCGGTCCAAGTACCCGGAAGTGATCTTCCTCGCCGAAGCGTTCACCACGCCAGCGATGATGGCGCGCTTGGGCAAGGTCGGTTACTCCCAGAGCTACACCTATTTCACCTGGCGCAACACCAAGGCCGAGCTGGGCGAGTACCTGACGCAATTGAACGAGTCGCCGTGGCGCGAGTGCTTCCGACCGAACTTCTTCGTCAATACCCCGGACATCAATCCCGGCTTCTTGCATCAATCCGGGCGCCCTGGCTTTTTGATCCGCGCCGCGCTGGCGACCATGGGTTCAGGCTTGTGGGGCATGTATTCGGGCTTTGAACTGTGCGAAGCCGCGGCGGTGCCGGGCAAGGAAGAGTACCTGGACTCGGAGAAATACGAGATCCGCCCACGGGACTTCACCGCGCCCGGCAACATCATTGCCGAGATCGCCCAACTCAACCGCATCCGCCGGCAAAACCCGGCGTTGCAGACACACCTGGGGTTGACGCTCTACAACGCCTGGAACGACAACATTCTGTACTTCGGCAAGCGCAGCGTGGACGGCAGCAATTTCATCCTGGTGGCGGTCAACCTCGACCCGTTCAATGCCCAGGAAGCCCACTTTGAATTGCCGCTGTGGGAGCTGGGCCTGCCTGACGACGCCCACACCCAGGGCGAAGATTTGATGAACGGCCATCGCTGGACCTGGTACGGCAAGACCCAATGGATGCGGCTGGAACCGCAGATGCCGTTTGGGATTTGGCGGATCACTGCATCCTAAGCGTAGTGGGGATCGACATGGGGGAGGGGGCAAGCGCCCTCCCACATTGACCCGGTTCAGTCTGCAAGATTTTCGAGTTTTCAGGAGCTTCCAATGGCGAAGAAACCCAAGGCTGCCACCTTTATCAAAGACCCGCTCTGGTACAAGGACGCGGTGATCTACCAGGTTCACGTCAAATCCTATTTCGACTCCAACAACGACGGCATCGGTGACTTTCCCGGGCTGATCGCCAAACTCGACTACATCGCCGACCTTGGTGTGAACACCATCTGGGTCCTGCCGTTCTACCCCTCGCCACGTCGCGACGACGGCTACGACATCTCCGAGTACCGCGGCGTACACAGCGACTACGGGACCATGGCCGACGCCAGGCGCTTTATCGCCGAAGCCCATAAACGCGGGCTGCGGGTGATCACCGAACTGGTGATCAACCACACCTCCGACCAGCACCCGTGGTTTCAGCGGGCGCGCAAGGCCAAGCCCGGTTCGGCGGCGCGGGACTTCTACGTGTGGTCCGATGACGAGCAGAAATACGACGGCACCCGCATCATCTTCCTCGATACCGAGAAGTCCAACTGGACCTGGGACCCGGTGGCCGGCCAGTACTTCTGGCACCGTTTCTATTCGCACCAGCCCGACCTCAACTTCGACAACCCGCAAGTGATGAAAGCCGTGCTGTCGGTGATGCGCTACTGGCTGGACATGGGCATCGACGGCCTGCGCCTGGACGCGATCCCTTACCTGATCGAGCGCGACGGCACCAACAACGAAAACCTGCCGGAGACCCACGACGTCCTCAAGCAGATCCGCGCCGAGATCGACGCCCACTACCCCGACCGCATGTTGCTGGCCGAAGCCAACCAGTGGCCGGAAGACACGCAGTTGTACTTCGGCGACAAAAAGGGCGACGACGGCGATGAATGCCACATGGCCTTTCACTTCCCGCTGATGCCGCGCATGTACATGGCGCTGGCCCAGGAAGACCGTTTCCCGATCACCGACATCCTGCGCCAGACCCCGGAAATTCCGGCCAATTGCCAATGGGCGATCTTCCTGCGCAACCACGATGAACTGACCCTGGAAATGGTCACCGACAAAGAGCGCGACTACCTGTGGAACTACTACGCCGCTGACCGGCGCGCGCGCATCAACCTGGGCATTCGCCGGCGCTTGGCGCCGTTGATGGAGCGTGACCGCCGTCGCATCGAGCTGCTCAATAGCCTGCTGCTGTCGATGCCCGGTACGCCGACCCTGTATTACGGCGATGAAATCGGCATGGGCGACAACATTTACCTCGGCGACCGCGACGGCGTGCGCACGCCGATGCAGTGGTCCATCGACCGCAACGGCGGCTTTTCCCGCGCCGACCCGGCCAGCCTGGTGCTGCCGCCGATCATGGACCCGCAATACGGCTACCAGTCGGTCAACGTCGAAACCCAGGCCCAAGACCCGCATTCGCTGCTGAACTGGACCCGGCGCATGCTCGCGGTGCGCAAGCAGTCCAAGGCGTTTGGCCGGGGCAGCTTGAAAATGCTTTCGCCGAGCAACCGCCGCATCCTCGCCTATACCCGTGAATTCACCGGGGACGATGGCCGCACTGAAATCATCCTGTGCGTGGCCAACGTCTCGCGCAGCGCCCAGGCGGCCGAATTGGACCTCTCGGCCTTCGCCGGGATGGTGCCGGTGGAGATGCTCGGCGGTAATGCGTTCCCGCCCATCGGTCAGTTGAATTTCCTGCTGACCCTGGCGCCGTATGGTTTCTATTGGTTTGTGCTGGCGGCGGAAAACCAGATGCCCAGCTGGCATGTGGAACCGGCGCAAAGCATGCCGGACTTCACCACCCTGGTATTGAAAAAACGCATGGAAGAGCTGCTCGACGAACCGTGTCGCACCGCCCTGGAGCACACGTCGCTGCCGAGCTGGCTGCCCAAGCGCCGCTGGTTCGCCGGCAAGGACACGGCCATCGACAGCGTGCATATTGCCTATGGTGTACGGTTCGGCGACCCGCAGCACCCGGTGCTGCTCAGCGAAATCGAGGTGAGCGCCGGTGGCCAGGTCAGCCGCTATCAACTGCCGTTTGGCTTCCTCAGCGAAGACCAGTTCACCAGCGCCTTGCCGCAACAATTGGCCCTGGCCCGTGTGCGACGCGTGCGCCAGGTCGGGTTGGTGACCGATGCGTTCAGCCTGGAACACTTTATCCGTGCAGTGATCCAGGCCTTGCAGGTGGGCACAGTATTGACCACCAGCCAAGGCGAGTTGCGTTTTGAAGCCACGCCGCACCTGGCCAAACTGCAACTGAGCGATGAATCGGCAGTGCGTTACCTGGCCGCCGAGCAGTCCAACAGCTCGGTGGTGGTGGGCGAGAGCCTGGTGCTCAAGCTGATCCGTAAAGTCAGCGCCGGGGTACACCCGGAACTGGAGATGAGTGCCTACCTGACCGCAGCCGGTTACCCGAACATTTCGCCGTTGCTTGGTTCGATGATTCGGCGTGACGCCGAAGGTCAGGACAACCTGTTGATGATTGCCCAGGGCTACCTGAGCAACCAGGGCGACGCCTGGGGCTGGACCCAGAACAACCTGGAACGCGCCATACGCGACGAACTGGCCGAAGCCATCTCCGAACAGGAGCAGCACTACAACGCCTTGGGCGAGCTGGCGGACTTCGCCGGTTTGCTCGGGCAGCGCCTGGGTGAAATGCACGCGGTGCTGGCGGCGTCAACGGCCAACCAGGATTTCAACCCCGAAGTCACCACGGCCAAGGATGCCCAGGCCTGGGCCAAGGATATCGGTGCGCAGATCGAGCGCGCCCTGCAATTGCTCAAACTGCATCAAAGCCAATTGAACCCGGCCGATCAGGCGCGGGTCAGTGAATTGTTGGATCAGAAAAAAGCCATCGCCAGTCATGTCCAGGCGTTGGCGCAGGCCACGTTGGGCGGGCTGCGCATTCGCGTGCATGGTGATTTGCACCTGGGCCAGGTGCTGGTGGTGAAAGGCGACGCCTACCTGATCGACTTTGAAGGGGAACCGGCGCGGCCACTGCACGAGCGGCGCGGCAAGCACAGCCCGTATAAAGACGTTAGCGGTGTGCTGCGTTCCTTTGATTACGCGGCGGCCATGGCCTTGAATGTGCAGGGCGTGGACCAATCACCCGCGGCGCACGCCGCACGCCAGCGTGTGACCGAGCGCTACCTAAGTGAGGCGCGTCTGGCATTTATCAAGGTTTATCACGCGGCGACGGCTACACTGGCGCATGACTGGCAGGATGCCAAAGGCCAAGACGCTGCGCTGACGTTGTTCAGCCTGGAGAAGGCCGCGTACGAAGTGGCCTATGAAGCGGAAAACCGTCCGACCTGGCTGCCGGTGCCCTTGCAGGGTTTACACGGTTTGCTGAGCGGGCTCATACCTGGATCGAAATCTGTACGCGGTGGGGAGACGTCATGAGTTTTACGAATAAAGAACCGCTGCAGCCAAAACTGACTGCAATGCCGGCGTCCAAGGACGTCGAAGCGCTGGTGCGCGCCGAGCACCATGATCCGTTCTCGATTCTCGGGCCCCATGATGATGAGCAGGGCGGCCAGTTTATCCGTGCGTTCCTGCCGGAGGCCTTGAGCGTCGAGGTGCTGAGTCGCGACGGTGGCGAGCCGATCGGAAGCCTCGACGCGACCCCGGTGCCGGGCTTGTTTATCGGGCATTTCAGCAGTCGCCAGGCCTACTTGCTGAAGATCCAATGGGCCGGTGGCGAACAGATCACCGAAGACCCTTACAGCTTCCAGCAACTGCTGTTGGGGGAAATGGACCTGTACCTGTTTGCCGAAGGCAATCACCGCGACCTCAGCAACTGCCTGGGTGCCCAGGTGACCACGGTCGATGGCGTGCAGGGCGTGCGCTTCGCTGTATGGGCGCCTAACGCCCGGCGTGTTTCGGTGGTGGGCGACTTCAATATCTGGGATGGCCGGCGCCACCCGATGCGCCTGCGGCATCCATCCGGCGTGTGGGAGATCTTTATCCCGCGCCTGCAACCGGGCGCGGCCTACAAGTACGAAATCCTCGGCGCCCACGGCATCTTGCCGCTCAAGGCCGACCCGATGGCCCTGGCCACCCAGATGCCACCCGACACCGCGTCGAAAGTCGCTGCGCCGCTGCAGGTCGACTGGCAGGACCACGCGTGGATGCGGGCGCGCACCGAAAAGCAGAAGCCCACCGCGCCGCTGTCGATTTATGAACTGCACGTCGGCTCCTGGCAGTGCGAGCTGGACGAGGCCGGTGAGGTTGCGCGCCAGTACGGCTGGCGCGAACTGGCCGAGCGGCTGATTCCGTATGTGCAGCAACTGGGTTTCACCCATATCGAGCTGATGCCGATCATGGAGCACCCGTTCGGCGGCTCCTGGGGCTATCAAGCGTTGTCCCAGTTCGCGCCGACTGCGCGCTTCGGTTCGCCGCAAGAATTCGCCGAGTTCGTCAATGCCTGTCACCAGGCCGACATCGGCGTGATCCTCGACTGGGTGCCGGCGCATTTTCCCACCGATACCCACGGCCTCGCGCAATTCGATGGCACAGCGTTGTACGAATACGCCAACCCGCTGGAAGGCTTCCATCAGGATTGGGACACGTTGATCTACAACCTGGGCCGCACCGAAGTGCATGGCTTTATGCTGGCCTCGGCGCTGCACTGGCTCAAACACTTCCATGTCGATGGCCTGCGCGTGGATGCCGTGGCCTCGATGCTGTACCGCGATTATTCGCGCAAGGCCGGCGAATGGGTGCCCAACCGCTATGGCGGCCGCGAGAACCTGGAAGCCATCGACTTCCTGCGGCACTTGAACGACGTGGTCGCCCTGGAAGCACCCGGCGCGCTGGTGATCGCCGAAGAATCCACGGCCTGGCCGGGCGTCAGCCAGCCGACCCAACAGGGGGGCCTGGGCTTCAACTACAAGTGGAACATGGGCTGGATGCACGATTCCCTGCATTACATCCAGCAAGACCCGGTCTACCGCGCCCACCACCACAATGAACTGAGTTTCGGCCTGGTGTATGCCTGGTCCGAGCGCTTCATCCTGCCGATCTCCCACGATGAAGTGGTCCATGGCAAGCACTCGCTGATCGACAAGATGCCCGGCGACCGCTGGCAGAAATTCGCCAACCTGCGTGCCTATCTGAGTTTCATGTGGATGCACCCGGGCAAGAAGCTGCTGTTTATGGGCTGCGAGTTCGGCCAATGGCGCGAATGGAACCACGACCAGCAACTGGACTGGTACCTGCTGCAATACCCCGAACACCGTGGGGTACAGAAGCTGGTCGGTGACTTGAATCGCCTGTACCGCGAGGAGCCGGCGCTGTATGAGCAGGACGACGCGCCCCAGGGTTTCCAGTGGCTGATCGGCGACGATGCGATCAACAGCGTTTATGCCTGGCTGCGCTGGAGCAAGGACGGCCGGCCGGTGCTGGTGGTGGCCAACTTCACGCCGGTGCCCCGTGAAGCCTACAAGGTCGGCGTGCCGTTTGCCGGGCGTTGGAGCGAGGTGATCAACAGTGATGCGGACACGTATGCCGGTTCCAACTATGGCAATGGCGGGGGGGTGTTCACCGAAGATGAGCCGCGTCATGGGCAGCCGGTGTCGCTGTCGTTGAATTTGCCGCCATTGGGCGTGCTGATTTTACGTCCCCAAGACAGTTAAGCGCGCTAAGGTGCTGGATTCTATTGTCCGCGCTAGTGGCAGGGTGCCACAATGGCGCCTTTGTCGCGGCAGTCGAATCAGGCGGATTTCATGAATGGCCTTGGGCACAAGCAAGACCAGGATTGCGTTATAGAAGAGCAGGTGCGAACCGACCGTTTGCACCAGTTGTTTCGTCAGTCATTTGCCGCCATTCTCGGCAGCTTTTTTGCGGCGGCGATGCTCTGCTGGCTGTGCTGGGATCGTTTTGACCACCACGTCATGCAGGTATGGCTGGTGCTGCTGGGTGCATCATCGCTGCTGCGGGTGAAAATGTTCCTGGAGTGGTTTCGCAGCCCCAACAGCGAGCGCACGCCGGAACGCTGGGAGCGCCGTTACTGGATCACCTTGATGCTGTCCGCCAGCATCTGGGGCGCTGGTGCGTTTGCGGTGATGCCCAGTGACGACCGGATGTCCCAAGTGCTGGTGATACTGTTTACCGTGGGCATGTCTGTCAGCGCTGTGTCGTGCTATTCGGCCTATCGCTACATGACGATGGTGTCCATGGGCCTGGTGCTGCTGCCGTGCACGCTGTGGCTGCTGTTTCAGCCGTCGTCGATGCTGGGCGGGGTGGCGATTGCAGTGCTGGTGTTTTCTTCGTTTGTGGTCAGCGCCACGCGCAAGTTATCCGATGCCCTGGAAACAGCCTTCCGCCTGACTCGGCAAATGGAACGCGCCCACACTATTTCAACGCATGCCGCACAGACCGATGAACTCACCGGGCTGATGAACCGCCGTGCGTTTTTCGAGCATGCGCAGTCGTTGTACACCCAGTGTCGCCTCAACCAACAACCGCTGTGCGCGTTGATGATGGACATGGATCACTTCAAGCAAATCAACGATACCTACGGTCATCAGGCCGGTGACCAGGTGCTGCGGCAGATCGGCGGAGTGATCTGCGCGTCGTTTCGCCAGGCCGATGTCTTTGGCCGCTTGGGGGGCGAGGAGTTTGCGGTGTTGCTGCCCAATACGTCGCTGGAAACCGCTCGGAGTATCGCTGAGGAACTGATCAAGGCTATCTCCGGTATGGTGTTCGAACCTGTACAGGGCCTGACCGCCAGCCTCGGCGTGGCGTCGACGCATACTCAGGATGAGGACTTGCACGCGCTGATGAATAGCGCCGACAAGGCGCTCTATCGCGCCAAGGCCCTTGGCCGCAATCAAGTGGCCGTGGCGCAGTAAGGCTCAGTCCCTCAACAAGACCTTCGCCAGCGCCCGCGCCACCTGGTCGGCGGAGTAGGGCTTGGCCAGGAACTCGAACCCCTCGTAGCCGCTTTCCGCCAGTTCTTCGCTATAGCCTGAAGTGAGCACCACCGGCAGGTCGGCGCGACGTTGGCGTAGAACCTTGGCCATCGCCACGCCCGTCATGCCCGGCATCACCACGTCTGAGAAAATCGCGTCGAACCCCGTGGCGTCCGGACCGACCAGCGCCAGTGCCTGTTCGGCATCGGTCGCCCAGGTGGTCTGGTAACCGAGGTCCTGGAGAATCTGGTTGGCGAAACGGCCTACCTCCAGGTTGTCTTCCACGACAAGGATGTTGTGCAGGCTCGTACCGTGAACAGGTGCCTGGTCCCTGGGGCAGGGCTCGCACCGGGTGTCCTGCGGTTCAACCTCGGGCAGGTACAGGGTAAACACCGTGCCCTGGCCAAGACGGCTGGCCACGTCGACGTTGCCGCCGGACTGCTTGGCGAAGCCGAACACCTGCGACAACCCCAGGCCGGTACCTTTGCCCATGGCCTTGGTGGTGAAGAAGGGCTCGAAAATGCGTTCGAACGTCTCAGCCGCAATACCGCTGCCGGTGTCGGCCAGGACCACCGTGACAAACGGCTGGCGAGCTTCGGCATCACCACGGATACGCGGCAGCGCGTCCGCCGTGGCGACGCGCAGGGTCAGGGTGCCCTGGCCGTCCATGGCATCGCGGGCGTTGAGCGCGATATTGATCAGCGCGGTTTCGAACTGGCCTGAGTCGACCCGGACGTGGCACGGCCGCTCGGGCAATTGGACCTGCACCTGAATGCGTGCGCCGGTGACACTGTCGAGCATCTCGCCAATGTTTTTGACCCGCTGCGCCACATCGAAGACTTCCGGGTTCAGCGGTTGGCGGCGCGCAAACGCGAGTAACTGGCTGGTCAACTTGCTGGCGCGCTCGACGGTGTCGGACACCGCGCACATGTAGCGTTGGCGCCGCTCTTCGGACAGCCCGGGTTGGCGCAAAAAATCCACCGACGAACGAATGATGGTCAGCAGGTTGTTGAAGTCATGGGCCACGCCGCCGGTCAATTGGCCGATGGCTTCGAGTTTCTGCGATTGACGCAGTGCCGCTTCGGCCTGGGCCAGCGCCGTGGTGCGTTCCTCCACGCGCTGCTCGAGGGTGGCGTTCAATTCGGTAAAGGCCGCCAACCCCTCGCGCACGGCGGCGTTGGCGCGCACCCGTTCGATGTGGGCCCAGGACCGTTCGGTGACTTCACCCAACAGTGCCAGGTCATACGGCGACCAGGTCCGCTGCGTTTTGCTGTGAACCGTCATCAGTGCGGTGAGGCGACCGTCTTTGATCAGCGGCATGCAGATCGTGGCGGTGGCGCCCAGGGCTTGGAACGTCATGGCTTCTTGCGGAGGCAGTTCGAGCAGGTTGTTGCCGATCACCAGCGGCTCACCTGCTCGCAGGCAGTTGACTGCGGTTTGCCCGAAGGCTTGCAGGTGGTAGTGGCCCACGATGCTGGGGGAGCCGGGGGCCGTCCAGTTGTCACGGATGGTAAAGCCGTCTTCATCGGCGTCCATATCGGCGTAAGCGCAGATGGACACCTGCAGATGCTGCGCCAGCAGGCGGGTGGTGGCGGTCATGATGGCTTCGGCATCGGCGGCGTTCGCCACCGTGCTGCTGATGGTATCCAGCACGGCAAGGCGGCGCGAAAGGAACACCGTGGCCGTGGTTTCGGTCACGGTGTCGAGCAGACCGACGACCTGGCCCTGCGGGTCGCGGATCGGGCTATAGCAGAACGTGAAGTACGCCTGTTCCGGCGCCGCGCCACGTTCGATTATCAGGGGGAAGTGTTCGATGTAGGTCGCATGGCCCTGGAAGGCCGCATCGGCGATGGGGCTGATGGTGTCCCATACTTCGCTCCAGATCTCGCTGAACGGACGGCCCAGGGCATTGGGTTTATTGCCCAGGATCGGGATGAACGCGTCGTTATAGAGGGTCGTCAGTTGAGGCCCCCACACGATGGCCTGGGGGAAACTTGAGGCAAAGCACAGCGCCACGGTGGTCTTGAGCACATCCGGCCAGTGTTCCAGCGGCCCCAGGGGCGTATTGGCCCAATCGTGCTGGCGTACCCGCTCGGCCATGTCGCTGCTGCTTTGCAGCCAATTCATCATCGGGTGAACACCTTGTTTGCCACGGTCTGTTTTGGATACCTGAAGCGGTCAAGCTAACAAGCTACAGACCGGAATGATTGCTCCCAGTTCAGCGCAATTATCCCTGAGATGGCATTTTGATGCTCCATTCATCTGGATAGATATCCATCGCCGGTGTCCACTTATTGTTGTGTGCCGAAGACCCCCGTCCAATAAATGCCGGCATCGCTTTTCGGGTCCATGGCATAGGCGGCGCCCAATTCACGAAACTGCGGGTTCATCAGGTTGGCGCAATGGCCGGGGCTGGCGAGCCAGCCGTCCACCACCTTGCGCGGGGTGTCGAGGCCGGCCGCGATGTTTTCGCCGATGTTCTTCGCGCTGTACCCGGCCAGCTCGGCGCGGTCACCTGGGGTGCGCCCGTCGTGGTCCAGATGGTCGAAGAAATTGCCATTGGCCATGTTGCGTGTGTGGCTGTTGGCGGCGCTGGCCAAGGTGTCGCTCCACGACAGTGGCGTGGTGGCGGTAAACGCCTGGGGCCCACACTGGCGCGGTTGTGTACGGGCGGCGTTGATCAGGTTCAGCAGTTGCTTGCCTTCGGTCTGCCAATCGCCCAGGCCGCTGGATAACAGCGGGCGGGCGAGCACGATGCGCCAGTCCTGGCCGCTGTTGCTCACGCCGATATCGACGAATTGCGGGTCCAGCACCACGCGGCAGAAACTCTCGCGCACGGCTTTCATGGCGGCCAGCGCATCCTTGGGGCCGGACAGGCTGATTGCCTGTACGTTGACCATCGGGTACGCCGCCCGGGCCAAGGCCTGCTGCAAGTCGCCGACGTTGCTGGCCGGCAGCACCAGGCGCGTATCGCTGGCCAGCGGTGGCAGTTCCTGAGAGCCTTGGTCGCCGCAGCGTTGTACCTGGCTGCGGTAAGTGTTGATCTGTTGCACCAACTGACTTTCTTCATTCGCCATTGCGCTGGCGCAGTACACCAGGCTGGCGGCCAGCGTCGTCAGACTCATCATCAGTGACAGCACGCGCATGGACGTTACCCTTGAGCTTGAAAGCGCCCATGATGCGCGATGTAGGTGCGTCCATGCACCCGTTGGTCCGAACTTTTTTCCTCAGTTCATGAATGGCGAATGTTTACGGACCTGGTCGCACAAGGCGAAGGCCACCCACTGCCGCGCGGATAAGGTGAGGATGATCACCGTGCCATAGCCGACGATGTTCGGTTCACGTCGGCCGACACCGGTTCTGTCGCTGCCACGCCATGGCGGTGGCAAGCAGGATCAAACCGAATGCCAGGGCAAAGGTGGCGTGCAGGCCATCAGCCACGGATTGAGGCGTGGCCTGGGTGAGATCGGGGGTTGTCCAGGCGAACATCGCGCCCAATACCGACGCTCCGAAAATCAGGCCAAGGTTGCGTGACAGGTTCAACACGCCCGAGACCGTGCCTCGGTGTGCTGCATCGACCGCGCTCATCACCGCCGTGTTGTTGGCGGCCTGGAAGAGGCTGTAGCCCGCCGTCAGCGTGATCAGTGAGCCAAGGTAAGTGACCAGCCCGGATGTCAGGCACAGCGACAGGGCGCCGCTGGCCATGACGGCCAGCCCCGTGAGCGTCGCGGGTTGGCTGCCAAGCCGCTCAGTCAGGCGCCCCGCCGGAATGCCTGTGACCGCCGCCACACCGGGGCCGACGGCCATTGCCAGGCCCATCGCGGCCGGATCGAGATCCAATCCACGGGACAAGTAGAACGGCCCGACCACAAAGGTGGCCATGATGACCGCAGACACCAACGCGCTCATCGCCAGGCCGGCGCGCAATGATGCCGACTGCAATGACCGCCAAAAGCGCGCGCCGGTGGCTAACGGTACCGGTGGCTGATCAACGGGTAAGTAACGACAGGCGAGGGCGGCCGCCAGCAACCCCAAAGGCGCACCCACCAGAAACAGCGCCCGCCAGCCCCACGCACTGAGCAACAGGCCGCCCACGCCGGGGCCCATGGCGGTGCCGACGGCCGACATCGTGCCGAGCAAACCCATCACGCGTGCGGTACGCGCTCGGGTGACGGTGTCGCCCACCATCGCCAATGTCATTGCCATCATGATCGCTGCACCCAGGCCTTGCAGGGTGCGCGCTGCAATCAGCCAAGGCAGGGACGGCGCGGCACCGCATAACCCACAGGCCAACGCAAACAGCAGCAACCCGGCAATCAACAGCCGCCGTCGCCCCAGCCGATCGCCCAAGCGCCCCGCACTGACAATGACCGCCGTGATCGCCAGCAGGTAGGCCAGCACCACCCATTGCGTCGCGTGAAAGGACGCATTGAATGTCTGCGTGAGGCTAGGCAGGCCGACATTGGCGATGCTGGTACCAAGGGCGGCCAGCAACATGGACAGGGACAGGCTGACAAGACCGCCGCGTGAGGAGGTGTGCATGGAGATTCCTTGAATGAACGCAACTGTCACAAATCTACGGTGTCGCCTAACATGGCGGAAGGCGCATGAGTTGCACTAAATACCTGCATGTGACGCCTGATATGGAGTGCTGATGCCCGACCTCAACTTGCTGATCACCCTGGATGTATTACTCGCCGAAGGCAGCGTCGCCCGCGCGGCCAAGCGCTTGCGGTTGAGCCCTTCGGCCATGAGCCGGGCGCTGGCGCGCTTGCGTGACACCACCGGCGACCCGTTGCTGGTCCGCGCTGGCCGTGGCCTGGTGCCGACGCCACGGGCGTTGGAGTTGCGCAAACAGGTCAGTCGGCTGGTGCAGGACGCCCAGGCCGTGTTGCGCCCGGCGCAAGCTCTGGCGATGGCCCAGGTGTTGCGTACCTTCACCCTGCGCACCAGCGACGAATTCGTTGAACGCTTCGGCCCGGCGCTGCTCGACCGTATTGCCAAGGACGCCCCCGGCGTGCGCCTGCGTTTCGTCAATAAGACCGACAAAGACAATGCGCCACTGCGCGAAGGCAGCGTCGACCTGGAAGTCGGCGTGGTCGACCCCACGGCCAGCCCCGAAGTGCTGACCCAGGCGCTGTTTCGTGATCGCCTGATTGGCGTAGTGCGCAGCGACCATCCCCTGAGCCAGGGCGACGTCAGCGCTGCACGGTTTGCCGAGGGCCGACACATCTACGTGTCCCGTCGCGGCCAGGACCGTGGCCAGATCGACGACGCCCTCGAAGCCCAAGGCCTGACGCGGCAGATCGGCAGCATCGTCGCGAGTTTTTCCAGCGCCATCGCCTTGGCCCGCAACACCGACCTGATTGCCTCAGTGCCCGAACGCTATACCCCAGACCGCCGCGACCTGTTCTGTTTTGCGCTGCCGGTGTCGTTACCCGCATTCACCGTGGCAATGCTCTGGCACCCACGGTTGGACGCCGACCTGGCCCATCGTTGGCTGCGCGGCTGTTTGCGCGAGGTCTGTGGGCAATGACGTTGCGAATCTATCTGACCGGCGCAGCAGGCGCGGGTGTCACCACCTTGGGTAGGGCGCTGGCGTCTGCCCTGCAACTGCCGCATTTTGATGTCGACGACTATTACTGGTACCCCAGCGATCCGCCGTATACGCAAGCACGTCCGCCGAACGAGCGTGTCAGCCGGCTCGAACAGGCGTTGGCTGACGGGCGGTGGGTGTTGTCGGGGTCTTTGGATGGCTGGGGCGATGACGTGATTAAAGACGTTGGCTTGGTGGTGTTTGTCGACACCGCGACCGCTGTGCGGCTCGCGCGGGTCAAGGCGCGGGAAACCCAGCGCTTTGGTGCGCGCATTCTGCCTCAGGGCGATATGTATGCGACCCACCAGGCGTTTATGGCATGGGTCGCCGGTTATGAAACTGCCGCATTTGCCGGGCGCAGCCGGCCGCGCCATGAAGCGTGGTTTGCGCAGTTGCGACAGCCGTCTGTGCGGGTGGATGGCAGCCTATCGATCCCGAACCTGCTGCAACAGGTACAATCGCGCCTGCCTTGACGCGAAACCCCAGGAATTTGCATGTTCAGCCTTACCCGCTACACCACGCCGTGCCCCGAGCCGATCAACAGCCAGATCCTGCAGATGGTGGTGGACAACCTCACCGACATCAGCAGCGTCGCTTTGCCGCCGAGTAACCTGCTCTACAACATTTACCAATATGCCATCGGCTTTGAGGTGCATTTGTACCTGCAGGCGCTGGACGGGTCGAAGGGGATCGCGGTCGAACTGATCGTCGCGACGTCTGCGCAAGACCCGGACCACGTCATTGGCTTTTTGCTGTACTTGCCGGTCAAGGACGACCCTGACGCCTGTGGTGTGGCGTTCATGGCCGTACAGGCAGGCTTCAGGCGCCAGGGCGTGGCGCGGGGAATGATGCAAGACCTATTGGCGCGTTACCCTCACGCCGAATTGGCGTGCGCCGTGGAAAAAGTCCCGGCCTTCGCGGCGATGGGCTTTCAGGTGCGCGGCGCACGCGGCACGCAGGTGCTGATGAACACCCGCGACTACGCCACCGATGGCTTGATGGGCGTGCTGGACGTGGCCTCCATCTATAGCTCATTGGAGGTGCGGCAGATTCACACCTACCTGCTGCAAAAACACGGCAAACGCGCCATGGTTGATGCCGAGAAGCAGCGCGACCGGCACTTGGATCAACTGGCGCATAAGGTCCGGCTGTTTGTGCAGGGGCGAGGCTGAAAAAAGCCTTTCACCTGCCGCTGCGTGCCCCACGATTGACCATCGCCAGAATGGTCGCCAACAACTCCTGCTGCGCCTCTTCACGGCTGAGCTCACCGCTGGCCGCCGCGTGGGACAGGGCTTCTGCCGCCCCCAGCATGGCCCGCAGACCTGCCTGGGACACGCTACCGCTGGAGCTAAACGGGGCCAGTGCATTGCGGCACTTATCGAGAAAGATCGCTTCGTACTTGCGCTTGAGGGTTTCCAACTCCGGCGAACTGCTCAGCGCTGCAATGACCCCCGGAATTTCCCGACCTTGCAGTAACACGCAATCGACATAGGACGAGGCGATCACCCACGCGCGATTCTCCAGGGTCGGGCTGCTGGCTTCGATCGCGTCGGCAAACACCTGGTTCTGGCGCCCGTCGAAATCCTCATACAGCGCCGCCAGCAACCCTGCGCGGGTAACGAAATGGTCATAGACCACCGGCTTGGTCACGCCCGCCCGTTCCGCCAGGTGGCCGAGGGTCAGGGCTTCGGTGCCTGCTTCACGCACCAGTTGCCAGGCCACGTCCAACAATTGACGCAGACGATCTTCACGCGACAGGCGGCGACGTGGGGCAGGGGATTGACTGCTTGACATGCTTATATACCAAAAGTAACTTACCAAAGGTAACTTAAGCCCAGCATAAACCCAATGGGAGTCACTGTCATGCACGCACTGATCGTTGTAGCTCATCACGACCCGCAATCCCTCACCCACGGCCTGGCCGCGCAAGTCGCCGCAGGGCTGAGCGCGTCCGGCCATACGTGCGAAATCGCCGACCTCGCCGCCGAAGGCTTCGACCCGCGCTACAGCGCCGCCGACCAGCGCGTACACCGTACCCGCGCTGCACCACCGGCCGACGTCCTCGCCGAGCAAGCCCGCATCGACCGCGCCGACGCCCTGGTATTGGTGTTCCCCATTTACTGGTGGTCGCTGCCGGGCCTGCTCAAGGGCTGGGTTGACCGCGTGTTCGTCAACGGCTGGGCGATCGACTACGGCCCTGACACTCCGGTGGTGAAAAAACTGCGGCACTTGCAGGTCCACCTATTGGCACTCGGTGCCGCCGATCAAAGCGCGTTTGAACGCCATGGCTATGCCAAGGCCATGCACACGCAGATCGACTACGGGATCTTTGATTACTGTGGGGCGAAGGTGCTGACGTCAGCGTTGCTGCTGGAGTCGGAGAGTGGCGGCGCGCAGGCCCATTTGGGCACGGCGAATGCCTTGGGGCAGGGGTTGTTCGAGAGGGCGGCGGTCGCCGGGTGATTCACCCTTCGCGAAACAGGTCATGGGCATCGAGCAAGCGATACGCAATCTCCGGCCGTTTCTCCAGGCCTCGGCGAATTGCCGCCGGGATCGATTGCCGGGTCTTGCGGCACAGGCCGGGCAGTTCGTCGATGACGATCTGAATCCCGCGCATGCTCTTGACCTCGGTGTGCCCCGGCGCGACATGCACGCGGATACCCAATAGTGCATACATCCGCTGTTGCATGCGTTCCAGATCCTGCAGGCTTTGCAGGTCTTCGAGGCGTTCGATCAGGCGTTTTTCTTCCTGGCGCGTCAGGTTGAGGATGCGCAGGTCCGCGCCTGGGGTTTGCAGCAATTGTTCGCGATCACAGACACAGGCGCCGGGTGGGCAGGGTTGGCGAATGGTCATAATCAAGCCCTCCCCATCTCGACGCCGTGGACTCAGTAGGTCAGGGCAACACCCAGGCTGCCCAGTGCCTTCCAGTAGTCAGGATAGGTCTTGGCCACGCAGTCCGGGTCCTGAATACGAATACCCGAGACCTTCAGCCCAGCCAGGGCGAAGCACATGGCGATGCGGTGGTCGGCGTGGGTGTCGATCAGGGCATTGCACGCGGTGCCTGCCAATGCTGGATCGCTGGCCACCAGCAGGTCGTCGCCTTCGATGCGGGCCAGGCCTGGGCGGATCTGGTTGAGGCCGTCGTGCAGTGCCTGCACGCGGTCACATTCCTTGACCCGCAGGTTGGCCAGTTCGGTGAAGCGCACCGGGCTGTTGTTAAACGCGGCCAGAACGGCGAGCGTTGGGATCGCGTCCTGCATTTGCGAACCCACCACCGTGGCTTGCATGTTCGGGAACTGCGCGATCACTGCCTGGGCCTTGGCGTCCGGCTGGGTGAAGTGTTGCGCGGCGACGCCGATATCGATGTGGCCGCCGGTCAGCACTTCAGCCGCCCACAGGTAGGTGGCGGCGGAGGCGTCCGGTTCGATCAGGTAGTCATGGGCGGTGTAGCCGCTTGGGGCGACGCGCCAAGTGGTGTCGTCGACCACGTCGACCTGCGCGCCGAATGCCCGCATGCAATCAAGGGTCAGGTCCACATAGCCGCGGGCGCCGATGTCCTTGCCGGTCAGCGCCACCTCAATCGGCGCTTCGCCGCAGGCCGCGAGCATCAGCAAGGCCGATACGTATTGGCTGGACAAACCGCCGTCGATCTCAAAGCGCTTGGCCTGGACCTTGCCCGTACCGTGCACGGTGACCGGCGGGCAACCGGTCGGGCTGTCGACCTGGATGCCGTTCTGGCCGAGGGTGGCGAGCAGCGGGCCGATCGGGCGTTTGCGCATGTACTCGTCGCCGTCCAGCACCACGGTGCCTTGCACGGTGGCCACGGCGGCCGTGAGGAAGCGCATCGCGGTGCCGGCGTTGCCGAGGAACAGCGGCTGCGCGGGCAATTGCAGCTTGCCTTGGCCCGTGACCACGAAGGTGGTGTCGTCCGGCTCATCGATGGTCACGCCCATCTGGCGCAGGGCCACCGACATATGCCGGGTGTCATCGCTCTTCAGTGCGCCGCTGAGGCGGCTGGTGCCCTTGGCCAGGGCGGCGAGCAACAGGGCGCGGTTGGTGATGGATTTGGAGCCGGGGGGCGCGACCTTGCCATTGAGGGGGAAAGTGGGCGGTGTAACGGTCACGGTTTTCTGCGAACTCAAGGTACAAGGCTCCTGATTCAAGGCAAGGTGGTACGGAGTGGCCGACGGGCGGACCCGAATAATCGGGCATATACGCCAGGCTTGTCGAGGCTTAGCGCTTGGCGAGCCAGTAATCATGCAGCGCGCGCGCCGCCGGTTCGATTTCGCTGACGCGCTGCTGATGCGCCTGCACGTCGAGGTCCGCCGGCAATTCGAAGTTGTCCTGTTCGGCGCACCAGGAGATTTTCTCCAGCTGTGCGGCCTGTTCGGCGGGCAGTTCAGGCCATTTGCCAATCGCGGCGCCACGGATATAGCCAAAGCACCATTCTTCAGCGAGGGTCAGGGCCTGGCCCTGATGTTCAGTGTCGTCGAAGCGCGCCCGGAAACCCTCGGCATCGGTGGCCAGTTGGGCGGCACGGCTGTTCATATGGCGAACGCACAGGTCGAGGAACTGTTCGGCCTCCTCGGCACTTTCCCACTGCGGGTTCTGCCCACCCCAGATGGCCGGGAACCACTCGGCGATATCCACTTGTGCCGGGCTGGACACCAGTGCGCAGAAGTAGCCGTCGAGTTCGGCGAGGTTCAGTACCGAGTGGTCGTCACCGTACTTGAGCAGGGTTTCTTCGATCAGGTCGAAATCGGCGGGGGCCAGAGGTTGGGTGAGCATGGGGCGTATCCTTTAAACGTCGAGCGCCGCTGCTGCAGCGGCTTAAAGCGCGAAGGATGGCGCCTGAAGCGGTTTTTATCCAGCGTTTTCAAGGCCGGCACCCCGCCGCGCAGGAGTGTTGCCAGTCCCGTTTTTGGCTGATGCGCCGTTGCTCACCCTTGTTATAGTTCGGGCCTTATCACTCGCCAGTCAGGGATCACTGCCATGTCCGAATACCAAGCCTTCGTCGTCGAACTCATTGGCAACGTTGCCCATGTGCAGATCAACCGCCCAGAGAAGATCAACGCCATGAACGCGGCGTTCTGGACCGAGATCATCGATATCTTCCAGTGGGTCGACGACACCGACGCCGTGCGTGCCGTGGTGCTCAGCGGTGCCGGTAAGCATTTCTCGTCCGGCATCGACCTGATGCTGCTGGCCTCGGTGGCCAACGATTTAGGTAAGGACGTGGGCCGCAACGCGCGCCTGCTGCGGCGCAAGATCCTCGAACTGCAAGCCTCGTTCAACGCCGTCGACAACTGCCGCAAACCGGTGCTGGCGGCGATCCAGGGCTACTGCATCGGCGGCGCCATCGACCTGATCAGCGCCTGCGACATGCGCTACGCCGCCGAAGACGCACAGTTTTCCATTAAGGAAGTCGACATCGGCATGGCCGCCGACGTCGGCACCCTGCAGCGCCTGCCGCGCATCATCGGCGATGGCATGCTGCGCGAGCTGGCCTACACCGGCCGCCAGTTCGGCGCCGAGCAAGCGCGCAGCATCGGCCTGGTCAATCGCGTGTACCCCGATCAGGAAAGCCTGTTGGCCGGTGTACTGGAAATCGCGCAGGAAATCGCCGCCAAGTCGCCGATTGCCGTGACCGGCACCAAGGCTATGATCAGCTACATGCGTGACCATACAGTCAATGATGGTCTGGAATACGTTGCCACCTGGAACGCAGCTATGTTGCAATCCAACGACCTGCGCGTGGCCATCGCGGCCCATATGAGCAAGCAGAAACCCGAATTCGTGGATTGACTGACATGACCCCAGGCTGGATTACCACCACACTGCTGGACACCGACACTCCCGGCGGCTTGGCCGTCGCCCGTAGCCGCGACGGCTTTTTACACGACGCCAACGGCCCGCTGTTCCCCCGCGAATGGCTCAAGCGCCAGGACCTGGCCGTGTTCGCCGAACACGGCATTGGCCATCTCGACGGCGAGCCGGTGTACCTGCTGGAACTCAACGCCGCCAGTGACGTGCCTGGTTGCAGTTGGCAGGGCCTGCGCGGCTTTCTGCTGCAAGGTGATCACACCGTGTACAAAGTGCTGGGCTACGCCGCGCAGATCGGCACCTGGGCGCGGGAGCATCGTTTTTGCGGCAGTTGCGGCCAGGCCATGGTCCAGGTGCCCCGGGAGCGGGCGATGTTCTGCGAGGCCTGTGACCTGCGCAGCTACCCGCGCATCTCGCCGAGCATGATTGTGCTGGTTACCCGTGGCGATGAGGTCCTGCTGGCGCGTTCGCCGCGCTTTGTCGCCGGGGTCTATAGCACGCTGGCGGGGTTTGCCGAGCCGGGCGAGTCGGCCGAAGACTGCCTGATTCGCGAGGTGCGCGAAGAAGTGCAGGTGGAGGTCAGGAATATCCAGTACATGGGCAGCCAATGCTGGCCGTTTCCGCATTCGATGATGCTGGGCTTCCATGCCGAGTACGCCGGTGGCGATATCGTGCCCCAGGCCGATGAGATCGAGGACGCGCAGTGGTTCAACATCCACGACCTGCCGCCGTTGCCGGCGTCACGCTCGATTGCGCGTTACCTGATCGACCTCTACGTGGCCCGCCGCTTAGGCCACGCTGAACCAGTGCTGCCAGGCTAGGCGCACCGTCAGGCCGAGGACCACGGTGATAAACACCGGGCGAATGAATTTGGCGCCGCCGCTGATTGCGCTGCGTGCGCCAAAGAACGCGCCGCCCATCACCGAAACGCCCATGGCCAGCCCGACGATCCAGTCCACCGAGCCGTTGATGATAAACACCGACAGCGCCGCCGCGTTGCTGACGAAGTTCATGCTGCGCGCCACGCCGCTGGCTTTGACCAGGTCGATGGGGTGCAGCAGCATCGTGCTCACCGTCCAGAACGCGCCGGTGCCGGGGCCGGCCACGCCATCGTAGAAGCCCAGGCCGAAGCCTTGGGTGGCTTGCCATTTCTTCTTGATCGGTGCGTCGCCCTCCAGCGGCGCCTTGGGCGTGCCGCCGAACAACAGGTACAGGCCACAACCGAAGACGATCACCGGGAGCATCTTGTTCAGGGTTTCGGCAGGCAGGTAGTGGGCGACGATGGCGCCGGCCAGGGCGCCGACAAACGTACCGACGATGGCATGTACCCACTGGCGCGGGTGGAACAGCTTGCGCCGGTAGAACGTGAAGCTGGCGGTGGCCGAGCCGAAGGTGGAGCTGAGTTTGTTGGTACCCAGCACCAGGTGGGGCGGCATGCCGGCCGTGAGCAGGGCCGGGGTGGTGAGCAAGCCACCACCGCCGGCGATGGCGTCGATGAAACCGGCGATGAACGCGACGACGGCCAGGATGGCGAGGGTGGTGAGGTCTACGCTGAGTTCGAAGGGCATTTGGCAGGGCTTATAGTTGGCAGGGCGCTATGCGAGAGGCCGCCATCTTACTGCCTGATGTATGCAGATCCAAATGTGGGAGGGGGCTTGCTCCCGATGGCGGTGGGTCAGTTACACATTAGCTGACTGACACACTGCTATCGGGAGCAAGCCCCCTGCCACATTCAAACGGTGTCGGCCTGGCTATTTTTGGGTGCCCAGCCACTCCAGCGCGGTGCGCCAGATGCAGATCCCGAGGAAGTACGCCGACATCATCGACCACAACCCAAACGTCCACGGGTTGGTGTTCGGGTAATCCACCACCATCAAAAAGCTGCACAGCAACCAGATCGTGGTCACCGCGATGTTGATCGGCATGAAGCGCTTGACCCGGAACGGGTGCAGGAACTTCATCGGCGTCACGGTCAGCAGCGCCAGGCCAATCACCGTCAGCAACGTCACCCACGCGGCGGGCTGGATGATATACACGCAGAGGGCAACCACGTTCCAGGCGGCGGGGAAGCCGACGAAGTAGTTGTCCTTGCTTTTCATGTTCACATTGCAGAAGCAGAACAGCGACGACACCAGGATCACCGACACCGTGAACAGGTGGGTAAAGTCCGGCAGGTCGATATAGCGGTAGATAAACAGTGCCGGAATAAACACGTAGGTCAGGTAATCGATCACCAGGTCCAGCACCGAGCCGTCAAAGCTAGGCAGCACCGTGCTGACATTCACGCGGCGGGCCAGGGAACCGTCGACGCCATCGACCACCAGCGCCAGGCCCAGCCACAGCAGGCAGGCCTTGGGCGAGTTTTCCAGCAGCGCCAGTGTGGCGAGGAAGGCCAATACCACACCGGTGGCAGTAAAGCCGTGGGCGCCCCAGGCTTTCAGTCTGGCTACATGCAGGGTCGATATCACGGGCGGTTCTCCAAAGGGTGAAACGGGCCAGCCGACGCTGTGACAGCGTCGAGTCTGGCCAGGGAATGCAGGTATCGACCGGGAAGGGGGGGATAAGGTTCACCATCCCGGTAATTGCTTAGCGTAGCAAGCGTGGGACGTTTCGGCATCAGCCCTGGCGGAATACCAAGGCTTTCAAG
This sequence comes from Pseudomonas sp. D3, assembly GCF_029320995.1. NCBI lineage: Bacteria > Pseudomonadati > Pseudomonadota > Gammaproteobacteria > Pseudomonadales > Pseudomonadaceae > Pseudomonas > Pseudomonas sp. D3. The sequence goes on along the minus strand of NZ_CP119772.1, from coordinate 3,724,611 downwards.
CCACTTTGCCGATCGATATCCGGGAATTCCGGTGGGTTATCCAGCCGTTCGACAAAGCGCAAGCCCGGTGCTTCGCGGGTGACGCCGTCGATCAGGAAGTCCTCGCCAAACGCCGGGTCATTCATGCATGCCAGCACCGTGCCTTGTGGCGTGAGCAACTCCGGCAGGCGGCGCAGCACGCGCTGGTAATCCTTGGTCAGCAGGAAACTGCCTTTCTGGAAGGACGGCGGATCGATGATCACCAGATCATAAGGGCCGCTGTGAATGACCTTGGCCCAGGACTTGAATAAATCGTGGCCAAGAAAGGTCACGCGGCTCAGATCATGACCATTCAGGCGATGATTGTCGCGACCGCGGCTCAGGGCACCACGGGCCATGTCCAGGTTCAACACATGCTCGGCGCCGCCTTCGATGGCCGCCACGGAAAAACCACAGGTGTAGGCGAACAGGTTGAGTACCCGCAGCCCGTTGGCCTGTTCGCGCACCCAGTTGCGGCCGTAGCGCATGTCGAGAAACAGCCCGCTGTTCTGTTTTTTACCGAGGTCGATCAGGTAGCGCAGGCCGCCTTCGGTAATGGTCAGCTCATCGATGGCGTCGCCCACCAGCCATTCGGTGGTGCTTTGTGGCAGGTAGCGGTGTTGCAGGGCCACCTTGTGGGCGCCGTACTGCGTCCATTCGAACTGAACCAGCAACTGTTTCAGCGCTTCCAGTTGCGCTGCCTCCGGTTCCTTGAACAGCGCGACCAGCACCACGCCCTGCAACCAGTCCACGGTCAGTTGCTCCAGGCCTGGCCAGCAACGGCCGCGCCCGTGGAACAGGCGCCGGGTTTCAGTCGGTGCGTTGGCCAGGGCGGTCAGCAGGTGGGCGTGCAGTGTGGCGAGGGAGTCTGGGTTCATCGTTGAGCGTCGTTCATTGAGCGGGCGGCATTTTAAACACAATTGCCGTTAGTGAGGGTTATCCCAACGAATAGGGGGGGGCTGTACATATAGCTAGTCTTAAATCTTCTTGTATGTATGGACACGGACACCTTCCCCCCATTGCTCTGGTGCGACCGCAAGGACCTCGGCCATGATCATTTTTGCCGTTATTCCGCCGTTAGGGTGCTGGTTAAATAGTTTGATGCCAATGTATTAGGCGTTACACGTCAGGAAAAGCTCCAGATTCCTGGGTAGTTCCAATGAGCAAAGCCGCTCTATGGCGCTGATTTGCTCCAGGGTAAGCCGATAGTCGTATATGCAATCATCGTCTTTTGCCCAACCCATGATCGGCTTAAGGTCCGCGGCAGAAACTGGAATTTCCTTTTCAAAGGACGCGAAGTCCTCACCGTCAGGGACTCCCATAATCACATGCTTCATGGTTCTACTTTCCTTGTCGGGTCTGCTGCTTTGTTTTGAATACCAGTTTCGTGATCGAACTCACCAAGGTGCTTGCCGCGTTTATTGTATTTCTCGACTGCGCCATGCTGAAAATCCCATTCGTAAATTGTGCCGTTTCTGCTTTTCCATCGAGGACGTAAGGCTCCTCCACCTTGAACTGAAGTTTTCGATTTGGCCCATTTGGCATCTGGAAACGCTGGCAAGAAGTCAGGTTTTGGATGATATCCAGAGCCTGACATGCTCAGCGAGATATAAATCGGGTGAATCCCGGTGTTTGGAAACCAGATGATTGCGTCTTGGTAGTCTGGCGGATGCAACGGGTTGACCAATATCTTATCGGCCTGTTCGGTGGGTGGGTATACCCATGTCCCAGGCTTCAACGATGCGCCTTCCAGCGCTGGAATGCCCAGCACCGTATTAGGGTCTGCTGCTGGGGTCCAGATGATCTCAATTCCGTCCCCTATGTCCGCAACCAGTTGTTCACCACGCGCCTGCGCCTTGATCACTGGAATCCGCTGCCACTCCGTTTTCGTCCCGGTATAAAACCCATACATGCTCACAGCGCCATTTGGCAGGTGTTTCACATTGATCCGCACACGGGTGTTCCCTTGGCTCAACTGGGCATATTGTTCGGAGGTATAGAAGGCGCTGTCAGTGGAAGTATCGTCAGGTATCAGCAACGCAACGAAGCCGACAGACGTGGAGCCAGCTAACGCTAAAGTGCCTCCAAGGCGGGCTGCGAGGGTTGAAGCACTACCTGAACCGCCGACCCAATGCAGTACGGTACTTCCAGCAGTTACCGCTGGACCTGTGCCCAGTACCGCAAAGGTGCCGTATTGCTTGAGTGGTTCAACAGGTACAAAACCGCCGGGATTGTTATGGTTAATCAGCCCATCCGGCAATGCACAGGACTTGGCGAAGACAGAGCCCTTAAACAATGGTTGCGGTGGATTTTTAGGGACTGGCGGTGGCTCTTCACGAGGCGGTGGCTCTTTGATCTCTCGTCTTCGTTTGTCTTGTAAACGCCTATTGAGCCTCGCTTTCTCCTGCATTGCTTGGTCATAGCATACTTTGCAATGGTGGCCTTCCCAGCTCCCAGCGGTCATAAAGCTATCATCCGGCGATAAGTTTGCTGGCTAGGCTGCAATAGGAATGTGCGCGGATGATGTAGGAAAAATCCTAATATTGGTCAAGAAAGGTCTCTTCGAGAGTTTGACAGAAAAATCTGGATGATCACGTCAACTGTCGTATCTCGCCAGCCCCCGTGGCCCCTCTCCCGCGAAGCGTTGATCGCTTTTCGCAATCAAGGACAAGCACCTCGGGCCGCGCATCGTGCCAATCGTCGCCGACGAGGCCCGCACCTTCGGCATGGCCAACCTGTTCAAGCAGATCGGTATCTATTCCAGCGTCGGCCAGCGCTACGAGCCGGAAGACATCGGCTCGATCCTCAGCTACCGCGAAGCCACCGCCGGCCGCACCACCCTTGGCGGCGAAGGCCTGCAGCATCAGGACGGCAGCAGCCACCTGAGCGCCGCCAGCGTGCCCAACTGCCGTGCCTACGACCCGGCGTTTGCGGTGATCCTCGACCACGGCATGCGCCAGATGCTTGAGCACGATGTCGACGAGTTCTACTACGTGACCCTGATGAACGAAAACTACCCGCAGCCGAGCCTGCCGGACGGCGTGGAGGCGGCGATTATCAAGGGCATGTATCGCCTTGAAGGTTCCAGTGAAGCCCAGGTGCGCCTGCTCGGTGCCGGCACGCTGCTGCGCGAAGCCCAGGCGGCGGCGCGGTTGCTGGCGGACGACTGGTAAGTGACAAGCGAAGTGTTCAGCGTCACCAGTTTCAGCGAACTGGCCCGTGAGGCGCGGGAGGTGGAGCGCTGGAATCGCTTACACCCGCAACAGGTTCCACGCAGCAGTCATTTGGCGGACTGTTTGCCGCAGGGCGCACCGGTGGTGGAGGTGTCCGATTACGTGCGGGCCGTGCCGCAGATGATCGCTTCGTACCTCTACTCGCGCTACACCGTGCTCGGCACCGACGGCTTCGGTCGCAGTGATACGCGGGCGGCGTTGCGGGATTTCTTTGAGGTGGATCGCCATCACCTGGTGTTGGCCGCGCTGACGGCGTTGGTGGAACAGGGCAGTCTGGATCTGCAGGTGTGCCAGCAGGCGATTGAGTGCTATGGCCTCAGGCGGAGCGTGCAGCTTCCTGGGTCTAAATGTGGGAGGGGGCTTGCCCCCGATTGCGCTGGGTCAGTGCCCCATAAGCTGACTGACACACTGCTATCGGGGGCAAGCCCCCTCCCGCATTTTAGTGTTGTGGTGTGTTTTAGAGCGTGGCGATCAGGGCTGGCCCAAAGGCCTCTTTCAAGAACACGGGGGCGATATAGCGCTGGTAATGCGCCTCAGACAGCAGGAAAAACTCGCGGTCAATCCCATCGCGCAAATCCGCCAGGCTGTGCTCGCGAAACTCCGGCAGCAACACCAGGCCATATGCATCAAGCTTGGTAATCACCCGCGCACCCCGGGCAATCAACTGGTAGGCCCAGCAATACGGCGACTGGTGCGGCATAAAGCGAATCTTGCGGCTTTCCAGTTGCTGGCGCAGGCGCTGTGGGTCGAACACGTCCAGCTTGGAGGCCATCACCTGCACCAGCAGTTGCTCAAGGCGCAACCACACGGCGTGCTTTTCCTCGGCGTTGTAGCCATTCCACTGGATGACTTCATGGTGATAACGCTTGCACCCGCGGCAGACCAGGTCACCGTAAACGGTGGAGCACAGGCCGACGCAGGGGGTCTTGATGGTTTGATTGGGCATAAAAAAACATCGGCAGGTGAAACAACACGGCCCCTGCAGGGGCCGTTTTTTCAATCAGTCCCAGCTCAACGCACCGCCAGTCTGATACTCGATCACACGGGTCTCGAAGAAATTCTTCTCTTTCTTCAAATCCATAATCTCGCTCATCCACGGGAACGGGTTGGTCGTCCCCGGATACTCTTCCTTCAAGCCAATCTGCGACAGACGACGGTTAGCGATGAACTTGAGGTAGTCCTCCATCATCGCCGCGTTCATGCCGAGTACTCCGCGTGGCATGGTGTCGCGCGCGTATTCGATCTCCAGTTGCGTCCCTTGCAGGATCATCTGGGTCGCTTCTTCTTTCATCTCGGCGTCCCACAGGTGTGGGTTTTCGATTTTGATCTGGTTGATCACGTCGATCCCGAAGTTCAGGTGCATCGACTCATCGCGCAGGATGTACTGGAACTGCTCGGCCACGCCGGTCATTTTGTTGCGGCGGCCCATGGACAGGATCTGGGTGAAGCCGCAGTAGAAGAAGATGCCCTCGAGGACGCAGTAGTAGGCGACCAGGTTGCGCAGCAGTTCTTTGTCGGTGTCGACGGTGCCGGTTTCGAATTTCGGATCGGAGATGGAGCGCGTGTATTTGAGGCCCCAGGCGGCTTTTTTAGCGACCGATGGGATCTCGTGGTACATGTTGAAGATTTCGCCTTCATCCATCGCCAACGATTCGATGCAGTACTGGTAGGCGTGGGTGTGGATCGCTTCTTCGAAGGCCTGGCGCAGGATGTACTGGCGGCACTCCGGGTTGGTGATCAGGCGGTACACGGCCAGGACCAGGTTGTTGGCGACCAGAGAGTCGGCGGTGGAGAAGAAGCCGAGGTTGCGCATGACGATGCGGCGTTCGTCGTCGGTCAGGCCTTCGGGGTCTTTCCACAGGGCGATGTCGGCGGTCATGTTGACCTCTTGCGGCATCCAGTGGTTGGCGCAGCCGTCGAGGTATTTCTGCCAGGCCCAGTCGTACTTGAAGGGCACGAGTTGGTTGAGGTCGGCGCGGCAGTTGATCATGCGCTTTTCGTCAACGGCGACACGGGCGGAGGCGCCTTCGAGTTCGGCGAGGCCTTCGGCGATGTCGAGTTTGTCGAGAGCGGCCTTGGCGCGGATGATCGCGGCGGAGTCGTTGGCGGTGACGGCGCGGGCTTCGATGGCAGCGGCGGCGCCGGCACCGTCGAGGCGGTCCATGTTGGCTTCGGTGGCGTGGCCGGCGTTGGCGCCTTTGATCACCGCTGCACCGGTGTCTACGTTGTCGACTTCATCCCAACTCAGCATTGAAATACTCCTTCCTGGTCTGTGCTGACGGCGTGTGACCCCGTCCAAAAATAGGTGATTTGCAGGCTTCAAGGCATTGAAATACTGCGCATAGTGTGGTCGGCGTTTTACGGATTCGCACACTATGTAGTGGTTGTTTGTTGGTGTGGGCACACTATATGGGGTGTTACCAGGATGGTCAACGCACAAGGTGTGCGGTTTTAGGTCGCTGCCAGGCGCGCTTTTGGTAACAACGCCTGGGTTCGCTGGTTTTCGTTGCCCGCATAAACACCCAGTTGAAAAGATCATGGTGTCGCGCTGCGATATTAAATAGAATGAATCTCATTTGAGACTCAATCGCGCTGCGTAGGTTGCTTGCCATGAATGATGCTGTTGTCCCTTCGCGCGCCCCCGAACCGACGTTGTCGAGCCTGTATCGCGACCATCGCAGTTGGCTGGAAAGCTGGCTGCGTCGGCGCCTGGGCAATGCCTGGGACGCGGCGGACCTGAGCCAGGACACCTTTGTGCGGGTGCTCGCCAGTGCCCAGCCGCTCGCGCAGATGCAGGAACCGCGGGCCTACCTGGTGACAGTGGGCAAGCACCTGCTGGTCAATTTTCATCAGCGACGCAGCCTTGAGCAGGCTTATCTGACGGCACTGGGGAATCTGCCGCCAGCCTGCGTGCCGTCTCCCGAGCAGCGTTGGCTGGTGCTGGAAACCCTGCAAGCCTTGGACGAATTGCTCGACGGCCTGCCTGTGCGCGTGCGCCGGGTGTTCCTCTGGAGTCAGTTGGAGGGCCTGGGCTATCGGGAGATTGCCGAGCGGCTTGAGGTGTCGGAGCGCACGGTGAAGCGTTACATGGCGCAAGCCTATGAACATTGCCTGCTGGTGGACCTGTGAGTCGTGAGGTTGCGCGTGCGGCCGCTCAATGGCTGGCGCTGCTCGAGTCGGGCGCGGCCACCGAACGCGATCACGCCGCGTTGCAGCACTGGCGTGACAGCCATCCGCAGCACGAACACACCTGGCAGAAAGCCCAAGCACTGCGCCAGCGTTTCAGCGAGTTGCCCCAGGCGTTGGCGATGGCCAGTCTCGACCGCCCGCAAGCGGGGCGGCGAGCGTTGCTCAAGCGCGCGTTGGGCGTGGCGGCGCTGGCGCCGGCGGCCTGGTTGATCAGCCGCCAGTTGCCTATCGATAGCTGGCGCGCCGATCTGCACACCGCCACCGGCGAGCGCAGACGCCTGCCGTTGGCCGAGGGCGGCAGCCTGCAACTGAATACCGCCACGGCCGTGGATATGGACCCGGCGCAACGGCGCATTACGCTGGTGGACGGCGAACTGTCGCTGAACGTGCCGGGCGCACGTGCGATGACGCTACGCACCCGCTACGGCGAGGTGGTGGTCAGTCAGGCCGAGGTGTGCGTGCGCCAACTGGCCGCCGGCTGCCGGGTGTCGGTGCTCAAGGGCCGCGTGCAGGTGCGCGACGTGAACGGGCAACTGGCGACGTTGCAGGGCGGCCAGCAAGCGCCATTAAGCGCCGACGGGCTCGGCGCGTGGGTGCCGTTCGATGTGCTGCAACTGGGCTGGCGCGACGGTGTGCTGACCGCACAGAACCAGGCGCTGGGGGATTTTCTGCGCGAGCTGGCGCGCTATCGCCCAGGCGTGTTGCGCTGGGCGCCGAACCTGGAGACGTTGCGGGTGACGGGCAGTTTTCGCCTGGATGACACCGACCGCATCCTCAAGTTGCTGGCTTCGAGCCTGGGGCTCGAAGTGCAGGCGCGGACGCGGTATTGGGTGACGTTGGATAAAGCGCCGGCCTAGATCGGATGTACGTACCACACCTTTCAGGATCGGCAAGGCCAGAGCTTGTATATATCTGTATCGTCTAAATAAATGCTTATATATTCCTTTTAATGTCTGCTGGGCCGGCGCATTTTGAGTGCCTGCGCATTCGTGCGGATTGACCCAACAGCCAGAAGGAAAGCCGACATGACCATTAAAGCGATCAACGTGCGCAACCAGTTCAAGGGCGTGATCAAAGAAATTCTGCTGGGGGAAGTGGTGTCCGAAATCGACGTGCAAACCGCGTCCGGCATCGTCACCTCGGTGATCACCACCCGTTCGGTGCGTGACCTGGAATTGAAAGTCGGCAGTGAAGTGATTGCCTTTGTGAAGTCCACCGAAGTCTCGATCGCCAAACTGTGACGCCGACCTGATGTGGGAGCGCCGCTCCCACATGCATTCTGCCGAGGCCGCGCCCTAGCGCTGGCGCAGCGCACGTTCCATACGCTGCAGACCCTCTTCCAGCAACGCCCGCGGGCAGCCGAAGTTCAGGCGCACAAACTGCTGGCTGTCATCACCGAATTCGATCCCCGCGCTCAAACCGACCTTGGCCTGTTCAAGGAAGAACTGCTGCGGGTCGTCCAGGCCCAGGGCGCTGCAATCCAGCCACGCCAGAAAGGTGCCTTGGGGCGCGTGCATGACCACGCCGGGCAGGCGGTTTTTTACCGCGTCGAGCAGGTAGTCGCGGTTGGCTTGCAGGTACTGCACCAACGCCTCGAGCCATTCGCTGCATTGGCTGTAGGCCGCGCGGGTGGCTTCCAGGCCCAGGGGGCTGACGCTGTCGACCATGCCGCAGCGCGCCTGGTTGAAGCGCTCGCGCACTGCGGCGTTTTGCACCACGGCAAAACAGGTCTTCAAGCCAGCTACGTTGTAGGCCTTGCTCGCGGACATCAAGGTGATGGTGCGCTGCGCGATTTCCGGGCTGAGGCTGGCGGTGGGGATATGGCGACGACCGTCGAAGCACAACTCGGCGTGGATTTCATCGCTGATGATCAGCGCGCCCTGTTCCAGGCAGGCATTGGCCACGGCCAGCAGTTCTTCGCGGGGGAAGACTTTGCCCATCGGGTTATGCGGGTTGCTCAGCAACAATGCGCCAGCACCTGTTAGCGCCTGGCGCAACAGCGGCATTGGCGTGATGTACTCAGCGTTGATCAGCGCGAACGGCACTTCGATGCGCGGCAGGTTCCAGTTTCCGGGCGCCAGGCGAATCGGGCGATAGTTGGGAGTTTGCAGCACCACCGGTTGGCCGGGCTGCACAAAGGCATGCAGCGCCATGTTGAAACCGGGTTCTACGCCCGGCAGGAACAGCAGCTCGTCTGGCTGCACGCGCCAGGCGTACTTGGCCCACAGATCGGCGACGATGGCCTCGCGCACGTCCGGGCCGGCCACGCTGTAGCCGAGAATTTGCTGGTCGAGGCGTTGGTGCAGGGCCTGAAGCACGGCGGGTGGCGCGGCGATGTCCATGTCGGCGATCCACATCGGCAACACGTCTTGCGGGTAACGGTTCCACTTGGTACTGCCGGTGCCGAGGCGTGGGTGGATCGTGTCGAAATCAAAACTCATGGGGGCGCTCGTGTCAGGGAGTCAGGCGAAGAATGGCGCTGATTCTAGCGTCATTGGTCGCCTAGGCCAGCGCTGAATCGTTCCGTGACCGACAGGTTCTGTCTAAAAACGGCATTGCGCTGGGGATTACATCCGAGTCGGGCTATTTTGGTGCATCTCAATCACCCGAGTAGCCAAGGATGAAATACCAACCCTTCAGCCGTACTTTGATTGCCACCGCCCTGGTGTTGACGGTCAGCGGTGTGCAAGCTGCCTCCCAGGCCCCGGTGGCCGGTGAAAATGGCATGGTGGTCACGGCCCAGCATCTGGCCACGCATGTCGGCGTGGATGTACTCAAGGCCGGCGGCAACGCGGTGGATGCCGCCGTGGCCGTGGGCTATGCGCTGGCGGTGGTGTACCCGGCGGCGGGTAACCTGGGCGGCGGCGGCTTCATGACCGTGCAACTGGCCGACGGGCGCAAGACCTTCCTCGACTTCCGCGAAAAAGCCCCGCTGGCGGCCACCGCCGACATGTACCTGGACAAGGCCGGCAACGTCGTCGAAGGCCTGAGCGCCAAGGGCCACCTGGCCGTCGGCGTTCCCGGCACCGTGTCCGGGATGGAACTGGCCCTGAGCAAATACGGCACTCTCAAGCGCGCCCAGGTGATTGCCCCGGCGATCAAGCTGGCGGAAAACGGCTTCGCGCTGGAGCAGGGCGATATCGACCTGCTGCACACCGCCACCGGCGAGTTCGAAAAAGACAAGGACCTGCGGGCTATCTTCCTGCACAACGGCCAGCCGCTGCAGGTCGGCCAGAAGCTGGTGCAGAAAGACCTGGCCAAGACTCTCAAGGAAATCTCGGCCAAGGGCCGCGACGGTTTCTATAAAGGTTGGGTTGCCAAGGCACTGGTGGATTCCAGCCAGGCCGGCAAAGGCATCATCACCCAGGCCGACCTCGACAAATACAAGACCCGCGAACTGGCGCCCATCGAGTGCGACTACCGTGGCTACCACGTGGTTTCGGCACCGCCGCCGAGCTCCGGTGGCGTGGTGATCTGCCAGATCATGAACATCCTCGAAGGCTACCCGATGGCGGACCTGGGCTACCACTCGGCCCAGGGCCTGCACTACCAGATCGAAGCCATGCGCCACGCGTATGTGGACCGCAACAGCTATCTCGGCGATCCGGACTTCGTCAAGAACCCGATCGAACACCTGCTGGACAGAAACTACGCAACGAAACTGCGTGACGCAATCGATCCGAACAAGGCCGGCGACTCCCAGGCGATCAAGCCGGGTGTAGCGCCCCATGAAGGCAACAACACCACCCACTATTCCATCGTCGACAAGTGGGGCAACGCGGTCTCGGTGACCTACACCCTCAACGACTGGTTTGGTGCCGGGGTGATGGCGAGCAAAACCGGGGTGATTCTCAACGATGAAATGGACGACTTCACCGTCAAGGTCGGTGTGCCGAACATGTACGGGCTGGTCCAGGGTGAAGCCAACGCCATTGCGCCGGGCAAGGCCCCGCTGTCGTCGATGAGCCCGACTATCGTGACCAAGGATGGCAAGGCGGTGATGGTGGTCGGTACGCCGGGCGGCAGTCGCATTATTACGGCGACCTTGCTGACGATTCTCAACGTCATCGACTACAAGATGAACATCCAGGAGGCCGTCGACGCGCCGCGCTTCCACCAGCAGTGGATGCCGGACACCACCAACCTCGAGACCTTCGCGGTCAGCCCGGATACCCAGAAGATCCTCGAAAGCTTTGGCCACAAGTTCGCCGGGCCACAGGATGCCAACCACTTGGCGGCGATCCTGGTGGGCGCACCGTCACTGGGTGGCAAGCCGGTTGGCAACAATCGTTTCTACGGCGCGAATGACCCGCGTCGCAATACCGGCCTGTCGCTGGGCTACTAAACGCTGCAATCTACTGTAGGAGCGAGCAAGCTCGCTCCTACAGTATTTGTTTGACCGCCGCGAAGGCTTTGACGCGGCGCTCTTCCCAATTTCCCCTGATCACCACCACGGCCTGTTGATGCTGCTGCATCCAATCCTGGCTGCCCTGGAAAAATGCCCGACGATCCGCCAATTCCGGTTGGCAACGCTGGCCGTCGGCCGTCCATTCCACGTCTTCAGGGGACAGCAGCAGGTGCAAGTCGTAGTGGCGCGCCAGCAGTTCATCGTCAAGCCACGTCGGGTAGTCGCCGAACAGGGTCTGGCTCCAGAGTTTGTTGGTCAGCAGGTGCGTGTCGAGGATCAGCAGTGCAGGGCGCTCGGCGCGGGCGGCATCTTCCCAGGCCAGTTGACCACGGGCGATGGCCGGGATATCGGCCAGCGTGGTGTCACGCTGATGGTGGTCGATGAAATGCCGCACGTATTCGCCCACCATCAGCCCGCCAAAGTGCGCTTGCAACTGCGCGGCCAGCCAGCTTTTTCCGCTCGATTCGGGGCCGGCCAACACCACCACCTTCATGCGCGCAACGCCGGGTCGGCGCGCCATTCACGCCAGCCTTGCACGGCGATCAGGGTGAACAGCGCGTAGAGTGCGGCGGTGAGGTAGAGGCCTTTGTAGAGGAACAGCCCGACGAAAATCACATCCACGGCAATCCACAATGCCCAGCACTGCACGCGCTTTTGCGCCATCCACATCTGCGCCACCAGGCTGAAGCCGGTGAGGGCAGCGTCGAGCCAGGGTTGGGCAGCGTCGGTCCAGTGGGCCATCGCGGCGCCGAGCAACAGGCTGCCGACTGCGCCCATAGCCAGGCTGGTCATGATCGCGGGCCAGCCCAGGCTGGTGACTTGGCGCCCTGGCGTGATGTCCCCGGCGCGTCGGGTCCACTGCCACCAGCCGTAGACTTGCAGGGCGGCATAGACCACCTGCAACAGCATGTCGGAATAGAGTTTCACGTCGTAGAACACCCAGGTGTAGAGCAACACCATGACCAGGCCGATGGGCCAGCACCAGGGGTTTTGTTTGACCGTCAGCCAGACAGCGATCACCCCCAGCGCGGCGGCGAACAGTTCAAGCCCGGACATGGCGGTTCCTTGGGAGAGAGGGAGAGGGCGGGGATTGTAACCAATCTTCAAAACACAGGAAGGCAAATGTGGGAGGGGGCTTGCCCCCGATAACGGTGTATCAGTCAGCATATTTGCAGCTGACCCACCGCTATCGGGGGCAAACCCCTCCCACATGGTGAGCTGCGTCAGATCTTGAACTGACGCAGCAGGCTGTCGAGTTGCTCGCTCAACCCGCGCAAGTGCGCGCTGGCTACGCTGGACTGTTCCGCCGCCACGGCCGTGCTGTGGGATAACCCGGCGGCCTGGGTCACGTTCTGGTTGATGTCCTCGACCACGTGGGCCTGTTGCAGGGTGGCGCTGGCGATCGAGGCGTTCAGGCCATTGAGATTGAGCAGGGCCTGACCGATGGCGGTGAGGCTGGCACCGGCCTGGCCGGCCTGTTCGATGGTCAACTGCGAAGCGCTGTGGCTGTCGCTGATGACCTTGACCGCCGCTTCCGAGTGACCTTGCAGGCGCTCGATCATGGCCTGGATTTCAGCGGTGGATTTCTGCGTGCGTTGGGCCAGCAGCCGCACTTCGTCCGCCACCACCGCAAACCCGCGTCCTTGCTCACCGGCACGCGCGGCTTCGATGGCGGCGTTGAGGGCGAGCAGGTTGGTCTGGTCGGCAATGGAGCGGATCACTTCGAGTACGCCACCAATCTGCGTGCTTTCGCTCGACAGGGTACGAATCACCTCCACGGCCTGGCTGATGGTGGTGGACAGTTGGTCGATCTGCTGCAAACTGCTGTCGATGTTCACCTGGCCCTGCACGGCCTGGGCCTGGGCGTCGCGCATTTCGCTGGCGGCGTGCTCGGCGTTCTTGGCCACGTCCTGCACGCCGTAGGTGACTTCATTGATTGCGGTGGCCACCAGTTCCATCTGCTGCGACTGTTGCTGGCTGCGGTCATGGGCCTGGCTGGCGTTGTTGCCCATCTCCGTGGACGACTGGCCCAGCGCAGTGGCGCACATCTGCAACTGGCCGACGACCTGGCGCAGCTTGGCGGTGAAGTTGTTGAAGTGCTGGGACAGTTGAGTGACTTCGTCGCGGCCATGGGTGTCGAGGCTGCGAGTCAGGTCGCTCTCGCCGCTGGCGATATTGGCCATGGCGTTCACGGCCGCCTGCAGCGGGCGCACGATGCTGCGCACAATCAACGAGACCAGCAGGGCCATGACCACGGCGATGCCCAGGCCGATACCCGAGGCTTTCCACACTTGCACGTTGAATTCGGCTTGCACGTCATCCACATACACGCCGGAGCCGATGATCCAGCCCCACGGCTCGAACAACTGGATATACGAGGTTTTTTTCACCGGCGCTTCAGCACCCGGCTTCGGCCAGCTGTAATTGATGACACCGGCACCCTTGGCCTTGGCCAGGCTCACGAACTCGTTGAATATCGCAAAGCCGTTCGGGTCGCGAATCGACGAGAGGTTCTGACCATCGAGCTTGGGGTTGGCCGGGTGCATGATCATCACCGGCGTCAGGTCGTTGATCCAGAAGTAGTCGTCGTGGTTATAGCGCAGGCCACGCACCGCGCTCAGCGCTTGTTTCTGTGCCGCTTCACGGGTCATGACGCCGCTGGTTTCGAGGCTGTGATAAAACGTCAGGATTCCACTGGCGGTCTGTACGACGTGCTGGGTCTGCAGGCTTTTGGCTTGATAGAGGTCGCCATGGATCTGCTTGAGCATCAGCAAACCCAGGGTCAACAGCATCAGCACGGCGACTACCAGGATCAGCCAGAGACGGCGGCTGATCGACATATTGCGCAAACTGTTCATCGTCCTGTCACTCCGTGCTTTTTATAATTCTCGGCGTTGCATCGACTTTTACGCCTTGTCTGATAGGCTTTCGGCCTGAAATCGAAAAACCTGAGTACTGCCTGATTTTTCACGGAATTTTTGCAGACCGGCGTTGAATATCAACACCGGGCCTTTAGTGTGCTCATCGTCAGTGAATCATTAAAAAGACTAACGAGGCTTGCCGTAGAGCAAGACCTTTGGGGGAAGTATGGATTTGTGGACCGCCGCACAGGCGTTGATACTCGGCGTGGTAGAAGGGCTGACTGAATTTCTGCCGATCTCCAGTACTGGCCACCAGATTATCGTCGCCGACTTGCTCGACTTTGGCGGCGAACGCGCCATGGCGTTCAATATCATCATTCAGCTCGGCGCGATTTTGGCGGTGGTCTGGGAGTTTCGGCGCAAGATCCTCGACGTGGTCACCGGCTTGCCGACCCAGCGCAATGCGCAGCGATTTACCGTCAACCTGCTGATTGCGTTCCTGCCGGCCGTGGTGCTGGGGGTGATTTTCGCCGACCTGATTCACCACTACCTGTTCAACCCGATCACCGTCGCCACTGCATTGGTGTTGGGCGGCATCGTGATGTTGTGGGCGGAGCGTCGCCAGCATGAAGTGCATGCCGAAACTGTCGATGAGATCACCTGGAAGGACGCGCTCAAGGTTGGCTTTGCCCAGTGCCTGGCGATGATTCCGGGCACCTCGCGCTCGGGCTCGACCATCATCGGCGGCCTGCTGTTCGGCCTGTCGCGCAAGACCGCCACCGAGTTTTCGTTCTTCCTGGCCATGCCGACCATGGTCGGTGCGGCGGTGTACTCGGGCTATAAGTACCGCGACCTGTTCCAGCCGGCGGACCTGCCAGTGTTCGCCCTCGGGTTTGTTACCTCGTTCATCTTCGCGATGATTGCGGTCAAGGGCCTGCTCAAGTTCATCGCCAGCCATAGCTACGCAGCGTTTGCCTGGTATCGGATTGCATTCGGCTTGCTGATCCTGGCGACCTGGCAGTTCGGCTGGATCGACTGGGCTGCGGCCAAGGCATGATGATTCAGCACCCGCGCCTGAAGGCGCTGATCTTTGCGCTGTTATGCGCGGCGCCGTTAGTGGGCTCGGTATTGGTGTGGCATCGCGGCGAGACCGTGATGCCGCTGGTGGCCTATGGCGTGGTCAGCGTGATCGCGTTTTTCCTGTACTGGAGCGACAAGCGCAAGGCGCGCACCGATGCTCGGCGCATCCCGGAAAACATCCTGCACGCCGTCGAGCTGGCGGGCGGTTGGCCGGGGGCGCTGATTGCCCAGCAGGTGTTCCGGCACAAGACGCGCAAGGTGTCTTATCAGGTGCTGTTCTGGGTGATCGTGCTGTTGCACCAGGTGTTTTGGCTTGACCAGTTGTTCCTCAGCGGCACGCTGTGGTCAGTCCTCTAGCAACAACCCGATCTGCGTGCGCTTGGGCAACTTGCTCACCACCAACTGGTGGGAGCGCTGCAACAGGCCACGCAATTCCTCGGCGCCCAACGGGTAGGGCGTGTTCATGATGATCCACTGCGCGCGTGCCAGGTACGGCGCCGGGTGGATGCCCGGCCGGTCCACATGGCCCAGGAACAGTTCCTTGTCGACCTTGAACGCCAACGAGTCGCCTCGTAGATTCTGCACGGCGAACATCTTGTTGCCGGCAATCGAAAACACCCGCACGCCACCCCATTTGTAGTCCTCCCGCGCGCCGGGCAGGCTCAGGCAGAAGTGCGCCACTTGTTCTTCGGTCATGCTCATAACAGGCGGTCTCCACAGCTATTAAAGCCTTCTTCCAGATAATCGATCCAGGCGCGAATCGCCGGTAGCACGCCACGGCGATGTGGGTACACGGCCTGCAACCAGCCCCCCGGCAGCGACCATTGCGGCAGCAGTTGCACCAGTTGGCCGCTGGCCAGCTCTTCTTCGCAGTACATCATCGGCAGCACGGTAAAGCCCAGGCCCTTGAGTGCGCTGGTTTTGCGCACGATGAAATCATCGATGCCCAGGCGGGCTTCCATCACCAGGTCTTCGGCGTTGCCTTGGGGATCGAGCAGGCGCAGGTGGACCATGCGGTCGGCTTCCAAGGCGCCAAGCACCGGCAATTGCTTGAGGTCGTCGAGACTATCGACTTGTCGGCCACGCATGAGGTCCGGGCTGGCGACCAGCAGCGTCTGGGCCTGGCGCAGACGCTTGGTGACCAGCAGAGGGTCTTCGTCGCCGAGCTCGCGCACACGCAACGCCACGTCAATGCCCTCGGCCACCAGGTCGACCCGACGGTTGACCAGGGTCATTTCCATCTGGACCAGGGGGTGGGCAGCGAGAAAACCGACGACTAGCTCCGGCAGGATATTCTGGGCCAAGCCCACCGGGCAGCTCACCCGCAGCCGCCCACGGGGTTCGCTGGACATGCTGGCGACGGCCTCATCGGCCATTTCCGCTTCCAGCAGCATCGCCTGGCAATGGCGCAGATAACGCTCGCCGACGGCGGTCAGGGTCAGTTGCCGGGTGGTGCGTTGCAGCAGGCGCGCGCCAAGGCGTGCTTCCAGCTCGGCAATGCGCCGCGACAGCCGCGATTTGGGAATCCCCAGCAGGCGACCGGCCGCCGCGAAGCCGCCGGCTTCCACGACTTTGGCGAAATAGTAGAGGTCATTGAGGTCTTGCATGGCTGGCCTATTGTCCTGTCGATAGGACGAACTATCGCATTTTAACTATCTTATCGGCTATTGGTTTCATGCGTAGGCTTAACACCATCTAATCCGCACCGCTGACCCTATTTGGAGCTTCCCCATGAAACTGTTGCATATCGATTCCAGCATCCTCGGCGACAACTCGGCTTCGCGCCAGCTCAGTGCCGGCGTGGTCAAGGCCTGGCAAGCGGCCGAGCCGGGTGTGGAAGTGACTTACCGTGACCTGGCCAACGAAGGCATCAACCACTTCTCTGGCGCCACCTTGGCTGCATTGGGCACGCCAGCCGAATTGCGCGACGCTGCGCAGCAGCGCGAAGCCGACCTCAGCGCGTCGACCCTGGCTGAATTCCTCGCCGCCGACGCCGTGGTCCTGGCCGCGCCGATGTACAACTTCACCATCCCGTCCCAGCTCAAAGCCTGGATCGACCGCATTGCCGTGGCCGGCCAGACCTTCCGCTACACCGAAGCCGGCCCGGAAGGCCTGTGCGGCAACAAGAAAGTCATCATCGCCTCCACTTCCGGTGGCCTGCATGTTGGCCAGGCAACGGGCGTGGCCCACGAGGAATACTTGAAAGTGATGCTGGGCTTCCTCGGTATCACCGACATCGAATTCGTCCGCGCCCACGGCCTGGCGTATGGCGATGAGTTCCGCAGCAAGTCCCTGAGCGACGCCAACGTTGTCATCAACGAACAATTGTTCGCCGCCGCGTAAGGCTTGTGTAAATTTCGCTGTTGCTCGGTTTCAATCTGAAGCCGGGCGCCTAAACTCTGTATTCTGCTCGCCTGAACGCGACCGGAGTACGGAGTTTTTTCGTTGACGCGCTGTCTATACTTTGGCCCAGGTTATGCACGCATGGGTTTATCACTCGGTGCGAGTACCCAGAACCATGGACATCTTAAATAGACATGCCGGTTATCGCGCAGCAAAGGTGGACATCCTCATGATGCGTCTTTGTGCTGTTTTGGTTCTTTCCCTGCTCGGTAGCCTGGTTTCAGTGCACGCTGCCCCTGCGCCGCACCCGCATTGGAGTGTGGGCTTTCACCGCATGAGTTTTCTCGACCCGCTGGATCTGCAGCCGATGAAAGCCATCGCGTTCTATCCGTCCACCGACCTTGAGCACACCACCCGGGTGGGTGGCTATCATGTGGAGGCGACGGAAGATTCGAAGATCGCTATCGGCCGTTTCCCGATGCTGATGCTGTCCCATGGCAACACCGGTACGCCGCTGGCCCTGCATGACCTGGCGACCTCCCTGGCACGCAAGGGTTTTGTGGTGGTGGCGGTGCTGCACCCCGGCGACAACTACAAGGATCACAGCCGCCTGGGCACGGTGAGCAACTTGTATGGGCGGCCGATCCAGATTTCCGAAGCGATCACCGCGACCCTGGGCGACCCGATGCTGTCACCGTTCGTCAACGTCGACCAGGTAGGTGTCATCGGCTATTCGGCCGGTGGCGAAACCGCGTTGATCCTGGCGGGAGCCAAGCCCGATTTCGCGCGCCTGCGCCGCTATTGCCAGGAACGTCCGGAAGATCGCGACGCCTGCACCACCAAAGGCGAACTGGTGGTGGACCGTGATGACCTGCAGCCACAAGCCGATCCGCGCATTCACGCGTTGATGTTGATGGCGCCGCTGAGTTTGATGTTCGGCCGCCACACCCTGGCCGACGTCCACGTGCCGGTGCTGCTCTATAGCGGTGATGGCGACAAGCTGGTGGCTGTGGACAAGAACGCCGCCGCTTTGGCGCGCAAGCTGCCCGAGCCGCCGGACTTCAAGCTGCTGGCCGGGGCCGGGCATTTCGTGTTCATGGCGCCCTGCGACAGCGCTCAACTGGCGCTGATGCCGGCGATCTGCACCGATGCCGATGGCGTCGACCGCGAAGGCATTCACCGCGATCTGAGCTCCGAAGCCGGGCGCTTTTTCACTCAGACCCTCGGGCGGTCCACCCGTGCCGGCTTGCAAACGGCGGATCAGTAAGCGCGACGCTTGAGCAGCAAGGTCACGCCCAACGCAGTGAGCGACAGCAGCGCCGCGCAGAAGAAGATCCAGCCGTAGCCGAGGTTCAACGCCACCGCGCCCATCAATGGCCCGGCAATCGCCAGGGCCAGGTCGAAAAACACGGCGTATGCACTCAACCCGGCGCCACGGCTGCTGCTGGGCACTTGCTTGATCGCTTCCACGCCCAGCGCCGGGTACACCAGGGATAAACCAAAGCCCGTCAGCCCTGCGCCGACCAACGCCACGCCGGTAGACGGCGCGAGCCACAACAGCGTCAGGCCCAGGGTCTCGATGACCATGCAGGCAATCGCCGCCCTGAAGCCGCCAAAGCGGCTGATGGCTGAGATAAACACCAGGCGCGAAACGATAAAGCACACGCCAAATACCGTCAGGCAATAGGCTGCGCCTTTCCAGCCGCGATTGAGGTAGTACAGGGTGATAAAGGTGGTCAGGGTGCCATAGCCGATGGACGCCAGGCACAGGCTGGCGCCAAACGGTGCGATACGGCCGAACACCGCCCAGAACGGCAAGCGCTCGCCGCGCACCACCGGCACCGATGGTTTATTTCGGATCAGCACCAGGCCCAACGCCGCCAACACCGACAGGGCGATACCGAGGCTGCTGTAGCCATATTCGGCGACCATCACCACCCCCAGCGGCGCGCCAATCGCGATGGCGCCGTAGGACGCGATACCGTTCCAGGAAATCGAGCGCGCCGTGTGCTCGGCACCGACCTGGCCCATGCACCAGCTGATGGTGCCTACGCCAATCAGGCCCTGGGCCACGCCGAGCAACAAACGACCGACGATCAGGATGCCCAGGCTCAACAGCGGCAGGCTTTGCAGCAGTGTCGCAAGCAACGTCAATAGGCCGCTGACCAAGATGCCCGCCAGGCCCAGCACGATCGCACGTTTGGTGCCCACGGTATCGGACATGCGCCCGGCCATGGGGCGACTGAGCAGGGTGGCCAGGTATTGCGAACCGATGGTCATCCCGGCCACCACCGCACTGAAGCCCAGTTGCTCATGCACGTAGCCCGGGATCACCGCGATCGGTAGGCCGATGCAGAGAAAGGCGATGAAGCTATAGAAGACGATGGAGACGATCTGCAGGGTGATCGACACTGAGCTGGGGGCGGCGGCAGACATGAGCACTCGTTCGCGGGAGGGCGGTGAGGGCATCATCGCAAGGGCTTGGGAGAAAAGAAAGCAGGCTAAGTATTAAGCCGGCTGACCCGTACAGATACAAAAAGCCCCATCACAGTGGACGGGGCTTTTTCTTGCTGCTTGGCGCTAACAGCTAATCGCTGTGCTTAAAACACCACGCCTTGGGTGCGCAGGTAATCGTCGTAGGTGCCGCTGAAGTCGATCACGCCGCTGGCGCTCAACTCGATGATGCGGGTGGCCAGGGACGATACGAACTCGCGGTCGTGGCTGACGAAGATCAGCGTGCCTGGGTAGTTTTCCAGCGCCAGGTTCAGCGCTTCGATGGATTCCATGTCCAAGTGGTTGGTCGGTTCGTCCATGATCAGCACGTTCGGCTTTTGCAGGATCAGCTTGCCGAAGAGCATGCGACCTTGCTCACCACCGGAGATGACCTTGACCGATTTGAGGATCTCGTCGTTGGAAAACAGCATGCGGCCCAAGGTGCCGCGGATCACTTGCTCGCCCTGTGCCCACTGGCCCATCCAGTCGAACAGGCTCATGTCGTTTTCGAAGTCGTGGGCGTGGTCCTGGGCGTAGTAGCCCAGCTCGGCCGCGTCGGTCCACTTGATGCTACCGGCATCCGGCGTCAGTTCGTTGACCAGGGTGCGCAGCAGGGTGGTCTTGCCGATACCGTTCGGGCCGATGATCGCCACGCGCTCGCCAGCTTCAACCTGAAAGCTGAAGTCCTTGAACAGCGGCTTGCCGTCGAAGCCTTTGGCCATGCGATCGATGATGACCGCCTGGCGGTGCAGCTTTTTGGTTTGTTCGAAACGGATGAACGGGCTCACGCGGCTCGAAGGCTTGACCTCGGCCAGTTGGATCTTGTCGATCGCCTTGGCACGGGAAGTGGCCTGCTTGGCTTTCGAGGCGTTGGCCGAGAAACGGCTGACGAAGGATTGCAGTTCGGAGATCTGCGCCTTTTTCTTGGCGTTGTCCGATAGCAGTTGCTCGCGGGACTGGGTCGCCACGGTCATGTACTCGTCGTAGTTGCCCGGGAACAGGCGCAACTCGCCGTAGTCCAGGTCAGCCATGTGGGTGCACACGCTGTTCAGGAAGTGACGGTCGTGAGAGATGATGATCATCAGGCTGGAGCGCTGGGTCAGGATGTTTTCCAGCCAGCGGATGGTGTTGATGTCCAGGTGGTTGGTCGGTTCGTCGAGCAACAGCACTTCAGGGTCGGAGAACAGCGCCTGGGCCAGCAACACGCGCAGTTTCCAGCCTGGGGAGACTTCACTCATCGGGCCGAAGTGCTGTTCCAGGGGAATACCCAGGCCCAGCAGCAGTTCACCGGCGCGGGATTCGGCGGTGTAGCCGTCCATCTCGGCGAATTCGGTTTCCAGCTCGGCCACGGCCATGCCATCTTCTTCGCTCATTTCCGGCAGCGAGTAGATACGGTCGCGCTCGGCCTTGACCTTCCACAGCTCTTCGTGGCCCATGATCACGGTGTCGAGCACGGTGAATTCTTCGTAGGCGAACTGGTCCTGGCGCAGTTTGCCCAGGCGCACATTCGGCTCCAGCATGACCTGGCCACCGGACGGATCCAGGTCGCCACCGAGGATTTTCATGAAGGTCGACTTGCCGCAACCGTTGGCACCGATCAAACCATAACGGTTGCCGGCGCCGAATTTGACCGAGACATTCTCGAAGAGCGGCTTGGCGCCGAACTGCATGGTGATGTTAGCTGTGGAGATCAATTACTTTACCTATCAATAGCTTAGGGTGCGCTTATTTGAGCTGGGACCAATTTGGGACCAATCTGGAGCTCTTCCGATTCGCTCCAGTCCGAGCTTGGGTTGATCCAGCGCGCATAAGTCGAGAGCAGCATCTGCACGCTATGGCCGAGCTGCTGGGAAATGAAGGCGGGGTTCATGCCAGACATAATGCATATTGTCGCATAGGTGTGACGACAGTTGTATGGCGGTCGACGACGGATGTTCAACGCTTTGGGTGTTGGAATCCATCGCTGCGTAGGTCGGCCGTCTGACTCACGTACTCCGAATGCGTCGACGGCGGGAAAATCAACGGTGTTTCAAGCATCGTCCGAGCACACATCCGCACGCTTCGCTTATTTGGGGGGAGGGCGCCGTGAGGGCGGGAATGGTGCCTTCGTTCGTACAGCCATTGTTTACAGATTCACAAGCAAAAACTACTTATTAATACAGTTCCTGTTCCAGCAAAATTTGATACTGCACAGGCTTAAAGCCCTAGCAGGTTATCCAAAAGGGCAGCCTCATTTTGGTAAGACAGGAACCATGTCCATGCACCTCCTGCGTATCCTCATTAGTGCCAGTTTGTCCACCGTATTGCTTGGACTGATAGGTTGCGCACCTACGGCCATAGTGGGGCCCGCCGCCAGTACCGTGCGCTTCACTCATAACGAACCGGGTGCCGAGTGCCCGTTCTTGGGAGATGTTACGGGCAGTCAGGGCGACTTTCTGCGCGGCAGCATCACTGGGAACGCGAACCTGGAGCCCGTAATGATCTGAAAAATTAAGCCGTAGCGATGGGTTAGCGCCAGAACAGCGAAACGCCACATTCAAGTATTCAGCGGAGTGGCCGATATACTTGTATCTCTACACTATGATCGGGTGTGTAACATGATTGTTAATATTAACAGCTCATCCTCGGTACCAATGGCTCAAGCGGCTAGCATCAGCGGCGACAGCACCAAGCCTGCCGCTTCAAGCAGCACGGCCGCTAGCTCCTCAGCGAACGCTAAAACCACAGCGGGCGCTGGTGGGCAGTCTGCCTCGGGCACCCAGCAATCCGATACCGTAAAAGAGCTGAAGAAACAAATTCAGAAGCTACAGAAGCAACTTCAACAGCAGCAGCAAGCTTTGCAGAAGGTACAGTCCAGCAACCAAAGTGCTGAAGCCAAAGCCGCTTCTGCAGCATCGGCGCAATCGCAGATTGCGGCCACTTCGGCTGCGTTGCAGACAGCGACCGCTGCTTTGCTGCAGGCCGTAACCGCTGAAGGTGGCCAAAGCTCCGGATCGGTGGTCAACACTACTGCTTGAGGGTAAGCGCAACACTCATTGCTGATTCAAAAAGGCACGCACTTATGCGCGAGCAGCTCTGTAGTTGCGCTCCCCGGTTGTGTGTGCGTGAAAACGTCCTTCACGGAAACATTGCCGGCGCGATAAGAGGTTCAGCCAGCGCTTGGCACCCTCTTCGTAAGCGCCCGCACACCGTTGGCCGTCTGATGCCGTGGCGAATGGCGACGCTCGATAGCGTCGTCGCGCTCGGTTGCAGGCGTTCCGGAACAACCTGGGCCTTGAAGGGTTTTGGATGAGAACTTCGTTGCTCCATACCTGCGGTAGAGCAGAGTTGAGAGCGCAAATGCCTCAGGCGACACGGGTGTGGCACGCGAAAGATGGTTTCTCCAACGTCTCCGGCATGGCCAGCCATAACAGCGCCAATGCCAGCGTCGCGACGCAGGCGAGGGTCAGGAAGGCGGCGTTGTAACCGGCCTGTTGCACCACAAAGCCGGCCAGGCTGCTGCTCAGTGCCGCACCCAGGCCAAACACTGTGGACAGCGCGCCCAGGCTGACGTTGAAGCGCCCGGTGCCCTGAGTCAGGTCCTTGACGATCACCGGGAACAGCGCGCCGAAAATGCCGGCGCCGATGCCGTCGAGCATCTGCACTGCCACCAGCCAATAAGGGTCGCTGGACACCGTATAGAGCACGCCGCGCAGTGGCAGAATCATGAAGCCGGCCAGCAGCAACGGCTTGCGCCCCCACACGTCCGCCTTGGCCCCCACCAGCCAGGCCATCGGCACCATCACCAATTGTGCGGCGACGATGCAGGCCGAGGTCAGCGGCGTGGCCATTTGCAGGTCGATCTGTGAAAGCTTCTGACTGACCAGCGGCAGCATTGCCGCATTGGCCAGGTGAAACAGCGCGCAACAGATGGCGAACATCAGCAGCGGGCGGTTAGCCAGTAGCGCCTTCAGCCCGAAAGGCTGCTCATGGTCGCTGTGGTGGGCGGGGTCGAAGCCGCGGGCGACTTCATGGTCGATGGTCGCCGCCGATACGCAGCAGACCGCGACGATACTGGCGAGCGCCATAAACGCCATCAGGTAAAACACCACCACCGGCCCGAATAGATAAGCCAGCCCGCCCGCCAACAGGGCGGCCACGGCATTGCCGGCGTGGTTGAACGTTTCGTTGCGTCCGGTACGGCGAGTGAAGGCGCGCGGCCCGGTGATGCCTAGGGAGATCGCCGAAATCGCTGGGGCGAACACGGAAGCGGCGACGGCGCTGGCCGCCTGGGTCAGCGCCACCCAACCGAATGTGCTGACGTAGGGCAGTACCAGGCAACTGGCGGTCACCAGTAACGCGGCAACCGCGATCACTGCACGTTTACGGCGTGTTCGATCGATCAGCGCGCCCGCCGGGCCTTGGGCCAACAGGGCCGCGATGCCTGCCAGGGTCATGACCACGCCGATGCTGGCTGGGTCCCATTTATGTACCGCCAACAAGTAAATCGCCAGGTAAGGGCCGAGGCCATCGCGGACATCCGCCAGAAAGAAATTCAGGCTATCCAGGGACAAAGTGGTACGCAGGTCAGAATGATGGGGCATGGTGATCTTCGCGCGCGGCGTGTTTAGGGACTGAACATTCGATGGGGTAATGACCTACGGGCCTCGAAATAAGTTCGCCCCCTCCGAGGGTTTCATCTGACAGGCAATTGGCTTACTTTCCATAGCTCGCTGTAACTGACTCTCTGGAGAAGCAATGGACATGCCCTCAGCCCAGCAGGCGATTGCCAGCAACAAGCACGCCTGGGACGAATCCGCCAGACTGCACAAAGACACGGATACCTGGAGGGCGCTGCTGGACTCGGTCGCCGAGCCGGGTTTTTCGTGTCTGGATCGGACCCTCACCGCCTTGCTGCAAGACGTCGGTGTTGCCGGCAAGGATGTGGTGCAACTGTGCTGTAACAACGGGCGCGAAAGCTTGTCGTTATTCGGCCTGGGCGCACGCGCGGTAGTGGGCGTGGATCAATCCAGCGCCTTTCTCCAGCAGGCCCAGGAACTGGCCGTGCGTTCACCCCACAGCCCGGAGTTCATCGAAACCGATATCCACCATCTGCCCGAGCGCCTGCATGCACGCTTCGATATCGCCTTGGTCACCATCGGTGTATTGGGCTGGATGCCGGATGTAGCGCTGTTCATGCGCCAGGTCGCCACAACGCTGAAGCCCGGCGGCACCCTGGTGATGTACGAAACCCACCCGTTCCTGGAAGTGTTCGACCCACTGGCGGCCAATCCGCTGCTGCCGGCCAGTTCGTACTTCCAGCGTGAGCCTTTTGTGCTGCAAGAGTCGATCGTCTATGAAGGGCTGGGCGCTGTCGAGGGGCCGACGTCCTACTGGTTTGTACACACGCTGGGCTGCGTGGTCAGCGCAGCGATTGCGGCGGGGTTGCAGATCGGTCATCTGCAAGAGTACCCGCATTCAAATCGCGAAGAACTCTATGACCAGTACGAGGATCAGGCGGCCCAGTTGCCGCTGTGTTTTACCCTGACGGCGACCAAGCGCCTTCCCTGAACTGCCTGTCGCGCAAAAAAAAAGGTTCTTCACGGAATCTCGGGAAACACAGAAACAAGAACGCCGATTTGGTTGATGATGTTCGTGCGAGCAAACACATCTAACAAACCGGCGTTCTTATGCGAGATATTAATACTTTCCTTCCCTTTTGGGAGGGCTTTTCTGTCGTCAACATCAAGCCTGACGGCGATGCCCTTCAGATCGACCTGATCCCCCATGCCACCCGGTTCCCATGTTGTGGCGGCTGTCAAAAGCTCTGCTCAACCACTCATGAGTATTGCGAGCGCATCATTCGTGATTTGCCTATTCTCGGCCATGCGGTGCGCTTGAGCGTTTTGCTCCGGCGCGTTGGTTGCCGCGATTGTGGCAAGCGTATGGAGGCCGTTAGTTGGCTGGATCGCTATGCCCGCATGACCCGGCGCCTGGCAGAGGCCGTCATTCAAGCGTGCGAGCGCCTTCCAACGCTGCACGTGGCGCAGATGTTTGGCCTGCATTGGGAGACCGTTCGTTTACTGGAGCGTCGAGCCCTGCAAGCAGCATTAAGCGTTTTGCCAAAGGCGAAACCGCGACGCTTGGTCATGGACGAGTTCGCACTCTTCAAAGGTCATCGTTATGCCACCGTTGTCCTGGATGCGGATACGCGACGGGTGCTGTGGATCGGCGAAGGCCGTAGTCGGGCGGCGGTTAGACCCTTTTTTGAAGAGCTGGGGCCCGAGGGCTGCGCGCTAATCGAAGCGGTGGCGATGGACATGAACACCGCTTTTGATCTGGAGGTTCGTCACCACTGCCCCAAAGCGCGAGTGGTCTACGACCTCTTTCATGTGGTGGCCAAATATGGTCGAGAGGTAATTGACCGGGTTCGTGTCGACGAAGCCAATCGACTGCGCCATGACAGGCCTGCACGCAAAGTCATCAAGCAGGCGCGATGGTTACTGCTGCGCAATCCTGAGAACCTGAAAAACCCAGAGCAACAGGTTCATTTGCAGGATCTGCTGGCGGCCAACCAGTCGCTGATGACGGTCTATTTAATGAAGGCTGAACTCAAAACGCTCTGGACGCCGAGCACCGCCTGGGACTGGAGATCAGCTTGGAACCAATGGCTGCGTCACGCCCATGAAAGCGAGATACCTGCCCTGATGCAGTTTGCCAAAAGACTAAAGGGTTACTGGCGAGGCATCGTCAGTCGGGTTCGCTGGCCAATGCACACCGGTCAGTTGGAAGGAATAAACAATCGAATAAAGGTGATCAAGCGTATGGCGTATGGTTACCGGGATAGCGAATTCTTTTTCATGAAGATCAAGAGCGTCTTTCCCGGTAATCCGTGAAGAACCAAAAAAAAGCCCACCGGGGGAGGCGGGCCAAGGGATTCACTGGAGTAGGTAGGCTTCACCCTATAGACCCGAAAGTGAAGGTCTTGTGAAAATCCCATGGCAAGTTCAGATGGGCGCGGGGCTCAGGATCGACGCACGAATGTACGCATTGTCTGCCCGGGGCCGGTGCTGAATACCCACGGTCGCGGCATGCCTTCATCTGCTGCAATGAACACAAATTCGTCTCCTTCCAGGCGGTAGCTGGCCGGCAGTGCCTTGCCCGCGTCGTCACCCATGGCATCGATCCACGTGATGCTTTTGGGGTGGGTGGCGCTGTCCAGGAAGAATCGGCCGGCCAATAGCCGCTCGCCATCAATGGTGAGCACTTCAAAGTGGTCGCCGGTAATGATGGTGACTGCACCGGGCGCGCTGTGGGCGTCGGGAGGGTTGAGCACGCCGCTGTCTTCGAGCGCGATCTGCTCCCATGTGCCCTGCAGGGCGTGGTAGTCCGGGTCGGAAATAGATGTCATACAAATTCCTTTTTGTTGAGGCTTAATAGGTGATAGCGCGACCGAATGGTCAGAAAAAGCCCGGTATGCACAGGTTTATCTGTCGGAATTGTCGTGTTATCAGGCTTTTATCTCGATTTTTTCGTGCGCCAGCAGCTATTTAACAAACTTTTGACTACTCTTGTGACAAGAATATTCCTACTCGATGAACGCCGGTGGCAATGATCGCTTTTGAAGGGAAACAAACTTTAATTGCGTGGGATTTTTCGTCCGGCTGAGTGGTCAGATAGCAATTGGTAGGCCTGCTCTGTGGGCTTCAGGGCGTTGTCCCTGATCCTTTACTTGATTTTCAGGTTTTTGGCGGTGATGGCCGTTTAGTATCATTTTTAAGGTGCTTTCATTTTGAATCGAACGTCCCCGCATACTGCTTCTAGCTCTTCAGATGAAATCGACCTGCTTGAACTGTTTCACTCGATTTGGCAGCAAAAAAAACGGGTAGTGGGGTGTACGGTTCTGGCAGGCGTGCTTGGAGTCGGCTATGCCTTCCTGGCGCCGCGCACATATGAGGTCAGCAGTGTCTTGCGCCCGGCGGCGATCAACGAACTGGATGCATTGAACCGTTCCGAAGTCTACAAACTGCCACCGGCCGATGCGTTGTCGAAAGTGGGCGCGCAGTTGGACTCTTATGAGGCGAGGCTGGGCTTTTTCAAATCCCATGAGCAATTGTTCACCGCGTTCCAGAAACCTGGGCAAAGCCTGGAGCAGTCTTTTGAAGACTTCAACCGCAACTCGGTCAACTTGATTCTGCCGGACCCGAAGAAGGCCGACTCGTTGAGCAGTTATATCCGACTGGAGTTGCAGTATCCGGCCGATGTGGACGGTGTGGCGATTCTGAACGGCTTTGTCGACTACGCCATTGCGGCGGAGCGCGAACAGGTCGGTGCAGACCTCAAGGTGATCGTCAATAACCGCCTGAATGAACTCAAAGGCAAGATTGACGCCGCGCGCGCCAACTACGATACCGATAAGGAATCGAAGATCGCTAAGTTGTTGGAAGATGACCGCCTCAAGCGCGCCCAGTTGCAAGATGAGCTCAGTGCCCTGCGCCTGCAGATGAAAATGGAGCGTAACAACCGCCTGGCGGAATTGTCGGAAGCCATTGCCATCGCCAAGTCCATGGGGATCAAGACACCGACTACGCCGTCTTCCATGGCTGATGCTTCGCGAGGGGGCTCGAGCCAGGTGATGCGTACCGAAGTCAACAACCAGAAGATCCCGCTCTACTTCCTCGGCACCGAAGCCCTTGAAGCCGAGCGCGTTGCGCTACAACAGCGGACCAGTGACGACTTCACCAACCCTCGCGTCGCCGAGATCGGCAAGGAGTTGCAACTGCTGGAGGTCAACCGTGAGGTTGAGGTGCTGCGCAAGCGTGGGAATGAAGACATATTCCTGCAGGATGTTGAACCGCTTCGTGCCGAAGTTGCGCGCTTGCGCAACCTCAACATCGACATGAGCAACCTCAAGCTGGTCACCGTCGACCGCCGCGCCCAAGAGCCGTTGGCGCCGATCAAACCGAAAAAAACCTTGGTGATCGCCTTGAGCCTGGTCGCGGGGTTAATCCTCGGCTTGCTCGTCGCACTGGTCCGCCATTTTGTGCTGGCCCGGCGCGAAACCTTACCTTGTTCGACCTTGGAAGACGGGCGTTTTTCCCGTCGTGAGCGCAAGGATGACCAGCCGCTGCTGTAACGTTTAACGCGAGAGGGCTTGTCCCATGACAAGCCCGCATGTCCCCCTCCAAATACAATCAGTAGACAGCTTTTCACAATTCTTAGTTAACGTTTTGTTACAAACTGTGGCTAAATATTAGGTGATGGCTATGTGCCGGACGGTTATCCGTCGGTCGTGCCGCCTGTATTTGAATTGTGATTTCATGTGCTGCTATCCAACCTCGGCCGTTGTGGGCACGCAGGAGCAGCCGGTTTTCTTCTGACTTGTGACCAAATCCATTGAAACTTATCATTGTTGTCCTCTACGTTACCTCCATTGCGTATGTCCACCTGCGTGGCCGGGTGCGGCATAAACTGAGCCGCCAGCTTAGCGATCACTCCACGTTCCTGGCGCCCGTCAACTGTTTTCTCTACCTGTTCTCCAAGCTGCGCAGCCGACCGTATCTCTCACCCAGCGACTTCCCAGACCTGAGTCCACTGCAGGAGCATTGGGAAGAAATTCGCGAGGAAGCCCGGAATCTGATGCAGGCGGGCGCGATCAAGCGTTCGGACCGATACGACGACGTGGGTTTCAACTCGTTCTTCAAGTCTGGCTGGAAGCGCTTTTATCTGAAATGGTACGGCGACAGCCACCCCTCGGCGATGAAGCTGTGCCCGCGCACCACCGAGTTGCTGCAGAGCATTGGCTCGGTCAAGGCCGCGATGTTCGCGGAGCTGCCACCGGGCTCCAAGCTGGTGCGCCACCGTGACCCTTACGCCGGCTCCTATCGCTACCACCTGGGCCTGGACACCCCCAACGATCCGGGGTGCTACATCAATGTGGATGGCGAGAACTACTCCTGGCGTGATGGCGAGCCGGTGATGTTCGACGAGACCTATATCCACTACGCGGAAAACGCCACCCAGAAAAACCGCATCATTCTGTTCTGTGACGTCGAGCGGCCGATGAAGTACCGCTGGGCGGCCGCGTTCAATCGCTGGTTCAGCCGCACTGTCGTGGCGGCTGCAGGCTCGCCCAACGACGCAGGCGACAAGACCGGCGGCCTGAACCGTGCGTTTACCCGCTTGTACAAAATCCGCCTGCGCGGCAAGGAACTCAAGAAGCGCAATCGCACGCGCTACTACCTGGAAAAGTGGGCGATCTTCGCGGTGTTTGCGCTGATCTTCATCCTGATCTGAGGCTCGAAGCGGCGCGACTCACTGCGGTGGCGTCGCGCCCAACGTGTCCCACGTCTTCTTGCTGAGCTTCTGCCGATTGGCATAACCCGCCCACGGGTTCTCCTTCAAACCCTGCAACCGCTGTTGCAGGTTGGCGACCGTCCACTGCTGGGCGCCACGCAATCCCTTCAACTCATCGCGACTGAACGGCACCGACACCGGCAGGCCCGGGCGTGGGCCTGGCGTTCCCCACGCAGGTACCGCTGAGCACGCTCAGGGGCTGGGCTTCGGTGATGTCGTAGTCGCTGGCCGGGCGGGCGTGCCGGTCCTTTTCCTTGATCAGCAGCCACTGTTCCTTGTCGCCGTTGCCTTTGAGGTGGGTGCGTACCAGGACCCAGTCGCCTGAGAGCTTTTCGCCGACGAGGGTGAATTCCAGTTTGCCGGCGGCGTAGGTGGTGTGTGGGTCGTCGTGGGGTTGCCAAATGCCGCGGTCCCAGACGATCACATCGCCGGCGCCGTATTGGCCGGCCGGAATGCGGCCTTCGAAACTGCCGTAGCTCAAGGGGTGGTCTTCGACCTGCACCGCGAGGCGTTTCTGGCTGGGGTCGAGGCTGGGACCCTTGGGCACGGCCCAGCTCTTGAGTACCCCATCGAGTTCCAGGCGAAAATCGTAGTGCAGATTGCGCGCGTCGTGCTTCTGGACCACGAACGTCAGCGCAGGCTTGCGCGCTTCGCTGGATTCCACGTCTTCGATCTTGCCTGCTTTGGCCTTCTTCATAACCAGAACCATGATGTTGTCTTGAGTAAAGGCTGTGTTCCGTTGACTCGCAGGGCTCGGCGAAAGTTTCGGCGGGCGGATACCCAGACAGAACCAGTTACATCTGATGAGAAACTATTTAGTTACCAAAGCCGAACCCAAAGCGTAGCGTGGTATCGAAAGCACGTATTCCTCGTCCTAAGAGGCTTTGTCATGAACACCCGTGTGCGACATCTTGCAGCGTTGGCGCTAGGCCTGGTGCTTTGCGCCAGTGTCCAGGCGCAAAACCTGCCCGGCAGCAATGACGCCAACAATAGCCCGATCCACCGCGCCAATCCCAACAGTATGCAGGGCACCCAGCCCAATGCGCCGGCGGTTCGCGGCATCCAGACCGGGCCGGCCACGCGCACGCCGACCCTGGAAAACGGCGGCATCGGCAATCGCTATCCGCAACGCGAGGCCGTGCCCAGCCGCCCCGCGACCGAAACCAAAGCCCCCGCGGTTGACGCCAACGGCAATCGCCGGCCTTGAGTGCCGGTAAGGACCCCGTCTTATGTTTCTACGCAAAACCATGCTCGCCGCGTGTTGCGCAAGCACCTTATTGTCGCTGACGACGGTGTATGCCGCCCAGGCCCAGCAATTTCCCAGTGAACAAGGCAGCATCAGCGCCACGCCGATCGCCATAGGCCTGGATCACCCATGGGCTGTGGCGTTTTTGCCGGACAAACAAGGCTTTCTCGTCACCGAGCGTCCCGGCCACCTGCGGGTCGTCAGCCCGGACGGCAAGTTGTCTGCACCGCTGACCGGTGTGCCGCAGGTCTGGGCCAAGGGCCAGGGCGGATTGCTCGATGTGGCGCTGTCGCCGGACTTCAAGCAGGACCGCCTGGTGTACCTGTCGTATGCCGAAGGTGGCGGTGAGGGCGGCACGGCTGGCACCGCGGTTGGCCGCGGGCGGTTGGCGGATGACCTGAGCGGTTTGCACGACTTCAAGGTGATCCTGCGCCAGGAGCCCAAGCTCTCCACCGGCAATCACTTCGGCTCGCGCCTGGCCTTTGACCGTGACGGCTATCTGTTTGTCAGCCTGGGTGAAAACAACGACCGGCCCACCGCCCAGGACCTGGACAAGCTGCAAGGCAAGGTGGTGCGGATCTACCCGGACGGCCGCGTGCCGGATGACAACCCCTTTGTCGGCCAACCGGGCGTGCGCCCCGAAATCTGGTCCTACGGCCAGCGCAACCCGCAGGGCCTGGCGCTGAATCCGTGGAGCGGTACGCTCTGGGAAAACGAGCACGGGCCGCGTGGCGGCGATGAAATCAACATCATCGAGCGCGGCAAGAACTACGGCTGGCCCTTGGCGACCCACGGTATCAATTATTCGCTGACGCCGATCCCCGAGGCCAAGGGCAAGGCGGTTGAAGGCACTGTGGCGCCACACCACGTCTGGGAGAAATCCCCGGCAATCAGTGGCATGGCGTTCTACGATGCAGACCGCTTCAAGGCGTGGCAGCACAATCTGTTCATTGGCGCACTGGCGAGCCAGGAGCTGATTCGCCTGCAGTTCGATGGCGACAAGGCGATCCATGAAGAACGCTTGCTGGGCGGCTTGAATGCGCGGATTCGCGACGTGCGGCAGGGGCCGGATGGCTTTTTGTATGTGTTGACCGATGAGGATGATGGGGTGTTGTATCGAGTGGGCTTGAACCAGGATTGAGCAATAAGCCGCAAGCTTCACGCTTGCGGCTACAGGTTAGAGTCCCAACTCCGACAGCCCCGGATGATCATCCGGGCGCCGCCCCAGCGGCCAGTGGAACTTGCGCTCGCTGGCCTTGATCGGCATGTCGTTAATGCAGGCAAAGCGGTTGGCCATCAAGCCGTGCTCGTCGAACTCCCAGTTTTCATTGCCGTAGGAGCGGAACCAGTTGCCGGAGTCGTCATGCCATTCGTAGGCATAGCGCACCGCGATGCGGTTATCGCTGAACGCCCACAACTCCTTGATCAACCGGTAATCCAACTCCTTGGCCCATTTGCGGCTGAGGAAGTCTTTGGCTTGTTCACGGCTGTAGGCAAATTCGGCGCGGTTACGCCACTTCGTGTCCAGGGTATAAGCCAGGGACACCCGATGCGGGTCGCGGGAGTTCCAGCCGTCTTCGGCCAGGCGGACTTTTTCGATGGCCGACTCGCGGGAAAACGGCGGCAGGGGCGGGCGTGTTTCTGCTTGGGATGGCATTAGGCAGCTCCTTAAAACAATAAAAGTTGATCGAAAGTGCGAGGCCTGTGGGTTTAAAGTCCCAATACCGTTCGTGCCATGCATTGCGCCGTATCCGCCGCAGTTGCATCGCCCGTCACCAAGGCCACGGTAATCGCGCCATCGATCAGGATCAGCAGTTGCGCGGCCTGCTGTTGCGGGTCGGGCGTGCCATGGGCTTGACACAGTTCGAGCAGGTACTCGCAGAGTCTGTGTTTATGCGCCTTCGCCAGCAGGCGTACCGGGTGTTGCGGGTTGCCGGTTTCGCCGCTGGTATTGATGAACGCGCAGCCGCGAAAGTCCGCCGAACCGAACCAGGCCTTGAGTGCGCTGAACAGTGCGAGCAGGCGCTCGCCGCTGTCTTCACTGCGTTCCACCTCGGTGCGCAGCCAGTGCATCCAGCGCGCGTCGCGACGTTGCAAGGCGGCGATGACCAGTTCGTCTTTATTGGCGAAATAGCGGTAGATGCTTTTTCTCGAGACACCGGCGGTTTTCACCAGGAGGTCCATGCCGGTGGCAGCGATGCCATGGCGATAGATCAACTTTTCGGTAACGTCGAGAATGATGTCGCGGGTTTCGTTGTGATTTATATCGTTCATGCCGAGAACAGTAGAACGATCGTTCTTCTTGGTCAATCGGTATTTTCCATGCCGCACAACGAGACCTGAGCACCCCCATGGTGTAAGCTCTGGACCTCTTCGGATTCGACCCATTGCGAACCTTATGCCGTCGTTCTTCAAACGTTCTCTGTTGCCCAAACTGCGCGGTTTCCCACTCTCCACCGAGGCGATTGAGGTGCTGTCCGGCGCCGCTGAGTTTCGCCGTTGCCTGCTGGAGAAAATTCCCCAGGCCACCCGGCGTATCTACATCGTCGCGCTTTACTTGCAGCAGGACGAGGCAGGGCAGGAGATCTACGACGCCTTGCACGCGGCCAAGGCGGCACGCCCGGAGCTGGACATCGTGGTGGTGGTCGATTGGCTGCGCGCTCAGCGCGGGTTGATCGGCGCCGGTAAACAGCCGGGCAACAGCGCCTGGTACCAGGCCATGACCCAAAGCCATGCCACTGAGGTGCCGGTGTACGGCGTGCCGGTGCAGACCCGCGAACTGTTCGGCGTATTGCACCTCAAGGGCTTTGTGATCGATGACAGCGTGCTGTACAGCGGCGCCAGCCTGAACAACGTGTATTTGCACAAGTTCGACAAGTACCGCTTCGACCGTTACCACCTGATCCACAACGCACCGCTGGCGGATTCGATGCAACACCTGGTGGAGCACGGGCTGATCGCGTCCAAGGCGGTGCATCGCCTCGACTTGCCCAACCCGCCGACCACCCGCAGCCTGCGCAATGATATCGGCGACCTGCGCAGTCGCCTCAAGCACGCTGCCTACGACACCACGACCGGCCTGTTGCCCAACGGCCACCTGTCGGTCAGCCCCTTGCTCGGTGTCGGTAAGAACAACCCCTTGAGCCGGGTGATCCTCGAACTGATCGCCAGCGCCCAGCACCAACTGACCATTTGCACGCCGTACTTCAACCTGCCGCTGCCGGTGACCCGGGAAATCAACCGCGCCCTGGCGCGCGGGGTGAAGATCGACATCATCGTCGGCGACAAGACGGCCAACGACTTCTACATCCCGCCGAGCGAGCCGTTCAAGGTGATTGCGGCCCTGCCGTACCTTTACGAAATCAGCCTGCGCCGCTTCGCCAAGCGCCATCAGCCGATGATCGACAGCGGCCAGTTGAACCTGCATCTGTGGCATGACGGCGACAACACCTACCACCTCAAAGGCATGTGGGTCGACCAGCGTTATACGTTGCTGACCGGCAACAACCTCAACCCGCGCGCGTTCCGTCTTGATCTGGAAAACGCCTTGTTGATCGATGATCCCAAGAGCGAGTGGCTGGAGCCACGACGGACCGAGCTGGCGCAGATTTTCCAGCACACCACGCGCATCGACGGTTATCAGCAGTTACAGACCCTGGTGGATTACCCGCAAGCGGTCGGCAAATTCCTGCGTCGCGTCAGCCGGGTGCGGATTGAGCGGTTGCTGTATCGCATTCTGTAACACGGGGATCGCGCAACGAACTCTCTTGCTGCCTTCAAAGCCTTGAGAGTTCGCCTACACGCAACTGTGACCCAGGCGGGTATGTTTTCTCTCGACAGTTCTTAAGGACAAGAACTCTTGCCATTCACTGGTAGAGAGGAACTAGAAATGTCACCCGTCTCCCCAATTCTTCATGCCCATCCCTCAAATGTGCCGTCGCTGACTGTCGCGCCAGCGCCGATTAGCGGCCCTGTCCCCGAGACTGTTGTGCGCACCCGACGCGCGGCGGCGCCCGATCTACCGGCCATTACGGGCCCACAATGGACCTTGCCGCCGGCGCCGGTAACGTCGGCGGATGCCGATCGTCAGTTACACACCGCGTTGATTTCCTCGGCCTTGCGTCAGTTGCCGGACTCGACCGTCCCGATTCCCCATGGCGCCACGATTTATGCAGGTTTCGATGCCCTGCGCAGTGCCTTCAATACTGCCCAAATGCGGGCCTGGATCACCAGCAAAGGGCTGAGCCTTGATACCGTCGTGGTGAAACCGGACTCGATCAGTGGTTGGGTCGTCGATAACGGCGTAGCGACACAAAAGACCTTCACGTTGAGCGACACGTCCGGCTGGTGGCAGGTCAGCGCCAGGTTGCGCGCTGCGGCAGCCGCCTTGGATGTGACCGGCAACGGGCTCGCGTATGTGCATCCAGAGAGCGAAGGCTTGTCGCGCAACGCGGTCTTGCACGGGTACGGCGTCACCCCGCCGAACACTGCCGATGAACTGGGGGCGGTACGCCAGGCACTTTCGACAGCGGACTGGTCAGCCTTGTCGGCGCAGGTAAAAGGGCGTCTGGAACAACGCACCCTGACCGCCAGAAAAGCCATCGACGTCATGGACGAACGTGTGCATCTAGCGGGCAGCTTGAGTGACCTCGTGCGTCACCTATCCGATGAGGACGAGGTGCTGCTGTCCGGCGTGCAAACGCCGATCAGCTACACCTCGTCGCTGGCGATTGACGGCGCCGACAAGGCGGCGGTCAGCGAGGTGCTGGCGTCCCATGGATTGCCGGTGCCGAAGACGGCGCGGGAGGTGCGCAATATCCTGCGCTGGCTCGACGCTGCGCTGCCGCCGGCGCCGGCCCTGGGCGATTACGCGCCATTGATCACGCGCCAGTGGGCTCCTGGGGTATTGTCCGACGCCGATAAACGTTTCGTGGCTGAGTTGAGCGATGACGACACTCCTGGCAATAAGCCTGCGCTGAACCTGTTGCGTGTCCTGGATATCCGCGGGGTGCTTGCGCTCAACACCGCCGGCACCTTGCGTGCTGACGCCGATCGCTTCCTTGACGAGGTCCTGAGCAGCCCCGTGGTGTTGAACTGGGGCAGGGCCGTGGCGCGTAACCGAGATTTCCAGGGCGCGTCCGGCGCCGATCAACTCTCGACGCTCGAAGCCAAGCAGTGGGTGCTGGCGGCCATCATGCTGCAAATTGATCCCGACGCCCCGGGGCGCCCCGGGACGGTTGCTGGTTATGACATCTATCAACCTGCCAACAATGGCCGGACGCTGGCCTCGGTGCGCACCGATATCGAAACGCACCTGTGGAAAAAAACCGCGCTGGACCCCAAGGTCGCGCCCCTGTTAGCGCACCTGTTTCTGGCCGCTGCCGCCCCCGAGTTTCTGCTTCGGGATGTTCCATCCGCGCTGCGCATGGGCTCCGCAGAATGGGCGGACTTGCGCCTGGGGGTGACCTTTGCCGAGCGTCAAGGCGGCACCGGGAGCTCGCGCGCGATGAGTTACCAGGAGGTCATGGCGCTTGCCCGGTTGGATCCGCGCAATGCGCACGAGGCGGCCGTATTGGATAACCACGGTGTCGATGTATTGCTGGACTGGGGCCTGATGCAGGGGATCTACGCCAAGACGGCAGATGGTTGCTATACAGGGCAGCACTACCAGCAAGCCCGCGAAGCCTTTCAGGCCCAGCGCGAGCAACTGCTGCAAGCCCTAATGACGTTCAAGGCACCGCTGCCGACACGCCGGGATCAGGCGACTGCAAATTTGCAGAAGGTTTTCCCGGCGCTCAGCGGCCCACAGTTGCAAGCGTTGAAGGTCCACATTGCGGACCCGGACGAGCGCCGTAACATGAAGGTGTCGGAACCCAAAACCCGTTCGCTGATCGAGACTTATATGACCGGCGATCTGGTCAGAGACCGCTGGATGTTGCTGGACGCAGACATTCCTGGCGTCGTTGGCGGCGCAAGAACGCCCTTTTCAAACGCACGCCCCAGCCGCGCCGAACAAGCCGCCATCGTAAAAAACGTGCGCGCCTTGAATGCCAAGATCAACCGCTTGCCGAGTCTGCCGGGGCAAGTGGCGAGTGAAGTCGACACCTACCTGGGGAAGCTCAAGCAAGGGTTGGGCACCACCACCAAAAGGATGCTTGCGAACTTGCCCCTGGCTGATCGCCAGGCCCTGGAATATGGCACCGTCGAGCTGTTTGCCCTGCGCGAACACGTCGACGGGGTGCCCACGCTGGATCAGACATCTGCGCAAATCGAAGAGCGCCGAGGGCGCAAAGGCACGCTGATCCGCTGTGACTACAACGGGGTGATCAGCTACTTTGAAGTGTTCCCGGCCAAGATGCTGATCGTTAAGCGTGAGGATTTGCCCGACCAACTGACGCTGGGTGGCACCCTCCAGGAGACGCAGCGAACCTATGGGCGTTGGGCGCCCTCGACGGTTCGGTTGCAAAATGGCGCAGTGGAACCGTTCGATTTCACCGCCTACACCTGCGACGCCTTGCCCCGGTCGGGCGTGTCGTCCCCCGGCATCATTATCGACCGGTTGGGTGACACCTTGCCGGCCGCCCCTGCGTCCGCAGATGGCAGCGTCCAGGCGGCGGTCCCGAACAGCTTTGCGTCGCCGCGCAGCCAAGCGATTGTCGACCGGATCATGCAGGGCAATTTCATTCATCACCGCGACAGTGTGCTCAAGTATGCCCAGGGCCAATTGCCCCTTGAGCAACAGCGGGAAGTGTCGCAACGCAACGACAGCATTTTGCTGAGTATGATTCCGTTTGTCGGGGCCGTCGTGGACCTGGCCAAGGGCAATATCATCGAGGGCACGCGGGGGTTGTTGATCGATACTGTCGGCGCGTTTCTAGGCGGCGCAGGGGCGTCGGTGCGCGCGTTGGTCAAATCCACAAAGGCGGTTGCGCCCTTTGGCGCCAAGGCTTTTCGCGTGGCGGAAAAGGGGGTGACCGTGGTCAGCGCGTTTTTGAATCCGATCGATGGCGCTGCCGATCTGCTGGTCAATGGTGCAAAAGGCGTGCTCGCCTTGCCCCATGTGTTGAGCCACGCGCCGAATGTCTCGGCGTTCGCGAACATGCTTGTGGCGCAGGAAAAGCTCCGCGCCTTCTTTGGCGTGCGAGCGGCGTTGGATCGTTCCACGGCGACCCCCAATGGCTCGCCGCAGGCCACAGCTCATCAAGGGCACAATCATGGCGTGCCGGTTCGAGCGGTGCAGGCGGGCGAGCATTGGTACGCGGTCAATCCGCAGAACGGCTTGGCGGTCGGTACACCGCTGGACGGGTACCGACGGTTGGGCGAGGCCTCAATGGCTTAATTCAGGCCGAGTTTGCCGCGCAGGGTCGACAGGTCTTCCGCCAGGGTATTGACCGGGCCCACCAGGGCTTTGCGGTCGTTTTCCTTGACCTTGTCATAGGTCTGGAAGCCGCCATCCGCGGTCTTGTACTTGGCCAGGATCTTGTCCACGCTGGCGAAGTTTTTGTCGACCTTGGCCAGGAAGGCCTTGTCCTGTTTCTCGATCTGGCCGCGGAACAGATCGACGATTTTCTTCGCACCGTCGATGTTGCCCTGGAAGTCATACAGGTCAGTGTGGCTGTAGCGGTCTTCCTCGCCTGAGATCTTGGTGGCGGCGACTTCTTCGAGCAGGGCTGCGGCACCGCCCACGACTTTTTCTGGCGGGAAGGTCAGGCCGGCGACCCGGGCCTGCAGGTCTTTGACGTCTTTGTTCAGGCCGTCGGCCAGGGCGCCGAGGCCTTGGGTGGTGTTCTCGGCGAACAGGCTGTACTCGATACGGTGAAAACCGGTGAAATCATCGGCCTTCACGCCTTTTTCGTGGTCGTCGACACGCGAATCGATAGAGGCATCGAGGTCGCTGAACAGCTCGGCGATCGGCTCGATGGCCTCATAATGTACGCGGGTCGGCGCATACAGCTTCTTGGCGGTGGCCAGGTCGCCTTTTTTCACTGCGTCGGTGAACGCCTGGGTCTGGGTCGCCAGCTCAGCGATTTGTTCGGTGACGTAGATCTTGTAGTCCGACACCGGGCCTACCAGGTCCAGCGGCGCCGTGGCGGCGAAGGCAGCCAGGGGCGAGAGGGTGATTAACAACGACAGTGCGAGAGTCGACTTCTTCATGGGACGGTTTCCGCTTTAAGTGTTGGCAGGAGGTTGAACGTGCGTTGCAGCAAGTAGCGTGCGCCCGATGAAATCCTTCGGTCCCGTCGCACCCGGCAAGGTGAAGAAATACCCGCCGCCGACTGGCTTGAGGTACTCCTCCAGGGGCTCGCCGTTGAGCCGGGTTTGTACGCTGATAAAACCTTTCTCCAGGTCAGCCTGGTAGCAGATAAACAGCAGCCCCATGTCGAGCTGACCGTTTTTGTTGACGCCGTTGGAGTAGTTGAACGGCCGGCGCAGGATCAGGTTGGCCTGGGTCTGCGGGGTGCGCGGGTTGGCCAGGCGGATATGCGCATCGAGCTTGGTCAGCTTGCCTTGCGGGTCTGTGCTGTAATCGGGCACTTGGGCTTCGTGCTGGCCACCCATGGGCGCGCCGGTGGGCTTGATGCGGCCGATGATGCTTTCCTGTTCCTGCAGCGGCGTGCGGTCCCAACGCTCGACAAAATTGCGAATGATCCGCACCGCCTGGTAGCTGCCATTGGCGGCCCAGGCCGGCTCGTCGCTGCCGGGCTGCACCCAGACAATCTGGTCCATGGTCTTGGCGTCGTTGGAATTCGGGTTGGCCGAACCGTCACGAAAACCCAGGAAGTTGCGCGCACTCTGCGCGGGCTCGCCGGGGCGGGCGGGCGCCTGCGGCGGCACGCTGCCTTCCTGCTTCCAGCGCACCAGCAGCAGGTCGGGCAGGTTTTTCACGATGTCGCGCAGGGCGTGGATATTGGTGTCCGGGGTGTTGGAGCAAAATTGCAGGCTCAGGTCGCCGTGGCACTGCGCCGCTTCCAAGGCATCGTTGGGGAAGCCGAGCATGCGGATCAGGCGCTTGGGCTTGACGGCGCTGAGACCGAAACGCTCATCGAACAGCGATTCGCCGACCGATACGGTGATGGTCAGGTTATCCGGCGTGACCACCGGGCCGAGGATGCCCGAATCGGTGGGCGGCAGTTTCGGGTCGACCTGCGGCACGCTGCCGCCCGTCATCAGGAAGCTGATGCGTTCGTTGAGGGTGCGGAACAACCGCTCCAAGTCGGCGCGATCACTGGCCAGGACATCGAAGGCCACCAGCATGCCGCAGGCCGGACGCGGGGTGACGATGCCGCTCTGGTGCTTGCCGAAAAAATCGTGATGGTCCTGGGTCTTGTCGCTGCGCGGTGCGGTGGTCACTTGCTCGGCGGCAGCGGCCATGGCCGGGCAGCTCAAGGTGCTGCCGGCAATCGCGGCGCCGGTGGCGGCCATGCCCAGCAGGACGCGGCGGCGTTGAAGGTCTAACGGCTGTGAATCACTCATGTGTGCGCTCGTCTTTACTGCAGGCCGGAGAGGCCAAGGGCGGGGTCGATTCCATCGAGTGCGGCGGCCAGTGCCTTGGCCTTGTCGGCGATCTGCTTGCGCTGATCGGCGGTAACACTGTCGTAGCGGATGAATTGGCCGTCGACTTTCAAACCATTGAGCTGCGTCTCGAACGCTGCAAGGGCCGTATCGATGTTCGGCAGCAGGTCGGCGGCGGACTTGCTCAGCAGCGGACGCATCAGGTCCACGACCTTGCGCGCCGCGTCCAGGTTG
Source organism: Pseudomonas sp. D3 (assembly GCF_029320995.1). Taxonomy (NCBI): domain Bacteria; kingdom Pseudomonadati; phylum Pseudomonadota; class Gammaproteobacteria; order Pseudomonadales; family Pseudomonadaceae; genus Pseudomonas; species Pseudomonas sp. D3. The sequence continues at coordinate 3,683,658 of NZ_CP119772.1, read as the reverse complement.
GCGGCGAAACCGTTCAGGTCGATATGGCTGTAGCGTTCTTCTTCACCACTGGTGGCGCGCACATCGGCCAGGCTGTTGAGGTTGCGCACCACGATGCTCACCAGTTGCTCCGGTGGCAGCGACTGCGCCAGCAACTGTTGCTTGAGGCTGCTGACGTCGTTCACCAGGCGCTGCGCCAGTGGGGCCAGGCCCTCGAGGCTGCGTTGCTGGAACAGGCTGTATTCGAGGCGGTGGAAGCCGCTGAAGGCTGGGTCCTGCTCACGCTTTTCGAAATAATCGGCGCGGGCGTTGATCGCGTTATCCAGTTCCGCCAGGCGTTGCGACGCTGCGGCGAGACGCTGATAAGCCTCGCGGGCCGGCACGTACAGCGCCTGGGCCTGGGTCAGGTCACCGGCGTCGATCGCTTGTTGCAAGGCGGTCACGGCCTTGATCAGTGCGCTGGCCTGGGTGCTCAGGTACACACGAAATTCCGACAACGGACCGATAAACGCCACCATCGACGGCTTGGCCTTGGCTTGGGCGTCGGATTCAGCCGTGGGCGTCACATGCAGGGTGCCGCGCGGGTTGCTTAACAGGCCGCAGGTGATTGCATAGTCGCCGGGCAACAGCTTGGCATTGATCACCTGGCTCAGGCCCGGCGCGATGTTTTCGCGTTCTTCGAGCACCAGCACGCCGTCGAGGATTTCCCATTCCACCGCGCGGTCGGAGCGGTTGATGATGCGAAAGCTCGCGCGCCCGGCGGGAACGGTCAGCGCGTTGGGTTCGCAGGCGTGGCCATGAATGGTCACAACGATTTCATCGTGATGGGTCTGGCGCTTGGCTGCGGCCATTTGCGAGGCGTAGTAGAACAGGCCACCGGCGGCGATCATCACGACCACCGAGCCGGCCACCGCCCAACGTAAGGCGCGGGGCGGCGAGGCCGGTTGAGGAGTTGGGTTGGACAAGAGACGGTCCTTACTGGTGGGGAACGGAAGAGGGCGCGGCGACCGGCTTGGCGGGCGCTGCGGGCAGGAAGAACATCACCAGGGCCACCACCAGGTAGATCAGGTAGGCACCCAGGGCACTGACGGTCGGCGCGTCCTGATAGCCGAACATCCCGGCCAGCACCGAACCTACCGGGCCGTCCATCGGCAACGTGGCGCTGACATCGAACAGCACGGTTTGCAGGTGGTTCCACACGCCGGCTTCGTGCAGGGCCTGCACTGAATTGGCGAGGATGCCGGCGGCCACCACCAGGATGAACAGGCCGGTCCAGCGGAAAAACGCGCTGAGGTTCAGGCGCATGCTGCCGCTGTAGATCAGGAACCCGACGATGATCGCCAGCACCAGGCCGAGCAGGGCACCCAGCGGGGCGCCGGGGCCTTCACTCTGCTGGAACACCGCCAACAGGAAGAACACGGTTTCCAGGCCTTCGCGGGCCACGGCGAAAAACACCATCAGGATCAGTGCGGCGACCTGATGCCGCGAGCCGGCCAGGGCATGGTCGAGGGATTCGTGCAGTGAATGCTTGATTGACCGCGCGACCTTGCGCATCCAGAACACCATGGAACTGAGAATGCCCACGGCGACCAGGCCGACCACGCCTTCGAACAATTCCTGCTGTTTTTGCGGGAATTCGGCGCTCATCAGTTCCAGGCCGCCGCCGACCAGCAGGGCCAGGGCGGCGGCAAGGAAGACACCGATCCACACGGCGGGCATCCACTGGCCGCGGCCGGTTTGTTGCAGGTAACTGGCGATGATGCCAACGATCAATGCGGCTTCAATGCCTTCGCGCAACATAATGAGAAAGGGAACAAGCATTCGGCACCGAAGGGTCACTAGACAGGAAGCGAATTTGTAACATAATGATACTCATTGCTAAACAAGAAACGTTAGCCTTTGCTGAACGACGGCTGAACGGTGGTGGCAAAGCTCAAGCGCCCTTATGATGCACGCCACCTTTTGTGCCGTTGGATTGCCCCACACCCATGTCGGAAAAAGACACCATCTCCATCCATCTGGTGCGCGAAGCGCTGTTGCAGAGCTGCGCGCCGGGGGCGGCGACCATTGAGGCGTTGAGCAAGGTGGGCATTGCTCCCGAGCTGCTGCTGCAGCCCGGCGCACGTGTCTCGGCCACGACCTACGCGCGGCTGTGGCGGTTGCTGGCGCGGCGGTTGGACGATGAGTTTTTTGGCATGGACCCGCGCCCGCTCAAGTCTGGCAGCCTGGCGTTTCTGTGTCGGGTGGCCATGGCCCAACCGACGGTGGCGGCCGGGCTGGAAACCGGCTTGGCGTTCCTGTCATTGATGTTCGAGCATTTGCCTGCCCAACTGGTGCGCCAGCAAAGCCTGGCGGAAATCGTGATGCTCGAAACCGAGCCCGATCCGCGCCGAGCGTTCAGCTATTTCACGTATTGGATGATCGTCCACGGCGTCGCCTGTTGGCTGGCGGGACGGCGTATACCGATCCTGGCCATCGAACTGCGCTGCCCACAGCCGGATTTTTGTGACGATTACCGGGTGATGTTCTCCGACAACCTGCGTTTTGACCGGCCGCGCACCCGCATGATTTTCTCCGCCGATTGCCTCGATCTGCCGATCAAGCGCAGTGCCGAAGAACTCAAGCGTTTCCTTGGCCACGCGCCGGCCAACATCCTGGTCAAATACCGCGACCCCGACAGCCTGGCCACCCGCATCAAGCACGACCTGCGCCAGATGCCGCCCGACACCTGGCCGGAAACCGACGGCCTGGCCGCCAGCCTGTGGATCTCCGCCTCGACCCTGCGCCGCCGCTTGGCGGAAGAGGGGCAAACGTATCAGGGGCTCAAGGACAGCGTGCGTAAGGAGTTGGCCATCGTCTGGCTGGCCGAGCCGCAGATCAGCTTTGCTGAAATCGCGACGCGACTGGGATTCGCCGATGCCAGTTCGTTCTACAAGGCATTTCGCAAATGGGCGGGGTCGAATCCGGGGCATTACCGTAGCCTGATTCTCAATGACGACAACCAAGAAGCATCCTCATCGAAAAGCGTCTGACAGGGGTTGGAATTCGCAGCGGAGCTTTTTTTCCAAACATCAAGCATGCCCCGCACCTGTCCACGACAGCTCAATAATTCTCAATAAATTACATAATTTTTATGAATTTGTAACATTTTGATACGTATAATTGGCCCGCGAAAAAGCGCTGCATTGGCCTCTGAGTCGATTGCAACTTCAACACGCATGCTAATGGAATGATGGCGTTTTAACGCTGCCAGCCCGAATACGAATTTCCACCCGCCCAAGGAGCGTCCTGCCATGGATCCTGCCTATTCTCGGTGGGTCACGCATAGAAAAGCCAAACGTAATATAGCCGGTGCACGGTGTTTACTCCGTAATCTGCCTTACTGAGTAAGCGGTGCGCTTCTGCTTCTGCCTTTAGCATTTGTTTGTGTGACCTCACTCCGTCGTTTTGCCCATCCTCAAGAAGGTTGATTTGACTGCCTGCCTGGCAGCCTAGGCGCTGGCGCTCAAAAATGCGTTGGCCTGTGGTCATGAGTTCCCCTCAGAACGCTGTAGGAATCACTGAACATGAATAAGGTATTCCGTCACTACATCCCGGCTACGACGCTGCGGTTGCTGCCCAACCGCTGGGATCTGGTTGCACTGCCGATGGTGATCGGCTTCTTGCTGTTTTTCTCGATAGGCGCACGGGAAACCTGGGCGCCTATCTCCTCTTTGCAGAGTGAAGTCATCTCACTCGACCCGGCCAACCTGCCCGAATATGCGATGCGCACCACGCTGCGCATGCTCGCCGCGATGGCGGCGTCCCTGGTGTTCACCCTACTTTATGGAACGCTGGCGGCCAAAAGCCGGCGAGCAGAGAAGCTGCTGGTGCCCGTACTGGACATCCTGCAATCGGTGCCCGTGCTGGGCTATATCTCGTTCACCGTGACGTTCTTCCTGCTGCTGTTTCCAGGGCGAGTGCTCGGCGCTGAATTCGCGGCCATTTTTGCGATCTTCACCAGTCAGGCCTGGAACATGACGTTTAGTTTCTACCAGTCACTGCGCATGTTGCCTCGTGACCTGGAAGAAGTGTCCAGCAACCTGCAACTGTCCGGCTGGCAAAAGTTCTGGAAGCTCGACGTGCCGTTCGCCATTCCGGGGCTGGTCTGGAACATGATGATGAGCATGTCCGGCGGTTGGTTCTTCGTTGTGGCGTCCGAAGCCATCACGGTTGGGGACAAGACCGTGATGCTGCCCGGTGTGGGTTCGTACCTGGCGATCGCCATCCAGCAGCAGGACCTGCATGCCGTGGGCTACGTGATTCTGGCGATGATCGCGGTGATCCTGATTTATGACCAGTTCATGTTCCGGCCATTGGTGGCCTGGGCCGACAAGTTCCGCATGGAAAACACCGCGTCTCAGGCGGGCTCACCGGAGTCATGGGTGCTGAAGTTGATCCAGCGCACCCGGCTGGTCCAGCGCATCTTGCGGCCCATTACCCGGATCGTCGGGCGCATCGGCAACCGTCGCTTCAGTCTGCCGCGCTCAACGCGCACCGTAATGCAATCGAGCCCCGCCACGTCCCGGATCATCGATTGGCTGTGGGGCTCGGCGATCGCCGTGCTGACCCTGTACGCGCTGTACCACATCGCCCTCTATATGAGCAGCGAAGTGACGTTCGATGAGGTCGTCCATGTGCTCAGCTTGGGCTTGATTACCCTGGCACGCGTGGTGGTGCTGATCGTGGTCGCCTCACTGATTTGGGTGCCGCTTGGCGTGCTGATCGGTTTGCGGCCGCACCTTGCGGAAAAAATCCAGCCGCTGGCCCAGTTCCTGGCTGCGTTTCCGGCGAACTTGCTGTTCCCTGTGTTTGTGATCGTAATTCTGCGTTACCAGTTGAACCCGGATGTGTGGCTGAGCCCGCTGATCGTGCTGGGGACGCAGTGGTACATCCTGTTCAACGTGATTGCCGGCGCCAGCGCGTTCCCGAACGATTTCAGGGAAGTTGCCGCCAACTTCCGCATTCGCGGCTGGCTGTGGTGGCGCAAGGTCATGCTGCCAGGGATCTTCCCGTATTACGTGACCGGGGCGATTACCGCCTCTGGCGGAGCGTGGAACGCCAGTATCGTTTCCGAATTTGTTTCATGGGGACAAGACAAGGTCGTCGCCCACGGTTTGGGTGCGTACATCGCCCAGAACACGGCGGCAGGGGACTTCCCGAAAATCACGCTGGGTGTGGTGGTTATGTCGCTCTTTGTCGTGGCCTTCAATCGCGCGGTATGGCGACCGATGTACGCCATTGCTGAAAACAAACTCCGTCTGAATTAACGGGATTCGATATTCATGAATATCTATACCGAACACACCAATGCATCGCCCGAAATCTACTCGCTCAATAACGTGAGCCGGGCGTTCGGCAAGGGCAAAGAAGAGTTGCAAGTACTCAGCAATGTTGACCTGACGCTGCGCGAAGGCGAAATCGTGGGCATGCTGGGTCGCTCCGGATCGGGCAAATCAACGTTGCTGCGCATCATTGCCGGCCTGATCCAACCTTCAGCGGGCGAGGTCAGGTACAACGGCTCATTGTTGACGGGGCCGGCCGAAGGCGTGGCCATGGTCTTTCAGACCTTTGCACTGTTTCCTTGGCTGACCGTCCTCGAAAACGTAGAAGCGGGCCTTCAGGCGTTACAGGTCGAACGCAAAGAGGCACGCAAGCGCGCGCTGGCCGCGATCGACCTGATCGGCCTCGATGGATTCGAAAACGCCTATCCCCGTGAACTGTCGGGCGGGATGCGGCAACGCGTTGGCTTTGCCCGCGCCTTGGTGGTTAACCCCACATTGTTATTGATGGACGAACCCTTCTCGGCGCTGGATGTATTAACCGCCGAAACCCTGCGAACCGACCTATTGGATCTGTGGAACGACGAGCATCTGCCGATCAAGTCCATCCTGATCGTGACGCACAACATCGAAGAAGCCGTTTTGATGTGCGACCGCATTCTGGTGTTGTCGACCAACCCAGGGCGCGTTGTGGCGGAAATCAAGGTGCCATTCGCCCATCCGCGCAACCGACTGGATCCGACCTTTCGCCAAATGGTCGATGACATCTATGCGTTGATGACCGACCGGCGCAGCGCTGACGCCAGTACCGGCAAAGGCGAGCTGAAGATGGGCAGTCCGCTGCCGGAAGTCTCCACCAACGTCATGGCCGGCCTGATCGAAACCCTCGCTGCCGAACCCTATAACGGGCATGCCGGTCTGCCAGACGTCGCTGAACGGCGCCTACTGGAAGTGGACGACCTGTTCCCGATAGCTGAGATGCTGGAACACCTGGGATTCGCTGAACTCAAGGGCGCCGACATTACCCTGACTGAGGCCGGCAAGTTATTCGCCGAGTATGGCACCCAGGAGCGCAAAACCATCTTTGCCGAGCACCTGATCAAGCACGTGCCGCTGGCCGCACGCATTCGCCAGGTACTGCAGGAACGAAACGGGCACCGCGCGCCACGGGTGCGCTTCGAGCAAGAACTGGAAGACTCACTCACCGAGGCGTTTGTGGAGAAAACATTGGAGAGCGTGATCACTTGGGGTCGATACGCTGAAATTTTCTCATATGACGACCACACCGAGACGTTCAGCCTGGACGATGTTGAAGGCAGCGTGTAGCCCTTCTTTCGCCATTGCAGCGGTTCAGCGCAGGGCGGAGTAAGGCTCTGGTAGACAGATCATGGTTTTCGCCCTGGCAATTTGTGCAGGTGCATCTTTCGGCGGCCAAAGACCTTCAGCGTAATAACGCGCTCTTAGCCGCCCACGCTCTACTCGGCGACGTTCGTCTTCAAGCGCCTGCGCAGTTTCAAACCCGCGCAGGCGTTTGACTTGGAAAAGATCGCCAATCTCGCAGCGCCAGACACCGGGTAATTGACCAGGCTCTCCTTCTGTGAGCGGCGGACAACTGAGTGTCGTGAGTTCATAAAGCATCGAATGCCTCGCAATTCAAGCCCAAAAGACCCAGCCCAATATTGAATGAAATACGTTAGTTGGGATGGCTCTTAGGAAGTGTCTGATGGCGATTGGTAAGCGATGAGTAGTCCATTTCCCAAATTGATCTACGACACGCGAATTCATCGGGTAAATCCGCGACAGCGCTTGAGCCATTAATTAGATTACGACGCCATCTTCATTCAATCAGGAATGCACGTATGGCAAGCAATACGCCCACATCAACCGGCTCCCTTCGCCCACTGCTGCTGAGAGGTTTTTAATGTCTCAGCCTTACGCGTTCATCAATGATTGGCAACAAACCTCCGTTGAACTCAAGGCAAGATTGCGCTTGAGCCAGCACGCCGAAGCCAAGTTCGAGAGGCTCAATACGCATATCCGAAACGTCGTGGTGCTGCCGGAGCAGTTGGTCATCATCGGTGATGACTCCACGGCGTTGTGCAAGCCGGAAGAGCATCTGCTGATGCAATCCGCCTGGCGTATCCGCCACAGCGTGATGGCCGAAGGGGGAGATGCCTTTGCCTTGCAAAACTACGACTTGCTGCAGAAACTGCTGGGCTACGCGTCGCTCGGTATCGGCACGGCGGGGGATGCTTGGAACCGCCACTTGAAGGCGATCGTCAAAACCCTGGAAGAAATCGATGCCCTGCATAAACAGGCGTTGCGCCGAGGCGGTGGCGCAGCGCGGGATGAGTTTTTGGCGCGTCGCCAAACGCTGTTCAAAAAACTGGAAGCACAGATGCGCGGGTTCGCCCGTTATGGCACGGGTTTGCGTAATGAAGGTTCGATCAAGAAAATGCTCGGTATTTCCACCAAGAGTTATCTGCACACCGGGGAGATCAGTCGATATGCCGAGAGGATTGCGCGGATTTCCAGGGTGGCGAAAGTGCTCAAGGCTGGGACGCCGTTGGGTATTGCGTTGAGCGCTGCGTCCACTGGGCTGGAGATCAAGGAAGCCTGTTCCACGGGGAGGGAGGAGCAGTGCAGGAAGGCGAAGTATGTGGAAGTGAGCAAGCTAGGAGGAGGGGTTCTGGGGGGGATGGCAGGTGGGTCTATGGCGACAGCTTTATGCTTCACCGTACTACTCCCTACAACTGGGCCGGCATCATTGAGTTGCCTGTTAATCGCAGGTGGGACCTTGGGCGCGGTTGGGGGCAGATTTGGGGGTGCGTTCGGCGAGTATGTAGGAGAGAAAATTTATGAATATTGACCACTTATTCAATCATCCTCAGAAGATCTGGTTTGATGCGAGCATCATGTTTATTGCTCTTGTTTTCGACGTAGTAGGCATTTTTCTGATGTATCGACGATTGGATGAAATGGAGGACCGTTTAAATAAATGCAGCCTTGTCACTTCTAACAAACGGTTCTGGGGCGATTCGATACGAGGAAGAATGATTCGACTGTGTGCCGTCATCTCAGCGGTTGCCATGCCGTGGTGGAACATAAAGCGCGGTACCGTGGATCGGCAGCAAGTTCAGGATTTTCCTCGCGGCCTCAAGCGCGTACTTCAGGGGATGACCATTGGAGGCTTGATTTTTATAACGGTTGCCATATCCGACACATTGTATAAATGGCTAACACGCTGATCGGTGACAAAAAAAGCCCCGTGATCAAACGGACCACGGGGCTAACCATTGGCTGGGTGCGACCAACCAAAAGAACTCTTTACATTATTTGGCGCTGACGGGGGGAACCGCAGGCGCTGTAGGGGGCAGTTATGGGAGTTAGCTCGGTGAGTAAGTAGGAGAGAAACCATATGAGTATTGATTATTTTATTTATCGTCCGTTGAAACTCTGGTTTGATTTGGCTTTGTTTTTTTGGGTCTTCATCGCCTTTGTGGTTTTGATATACCTGGCTTATCGAAGACTCGACGAAATGGAAGATCTTCTAAACAAATGCAGTCTTATCACACCCAATCAACGTGTTTGGGGCAATTCGATTCGAGGAAGAATGATTCGACTATCTGCCGTCGCCGCAGCGGTTGTTCTACCAAGGTGGAATGTAAAACGAGGTGCAGTGGATTGGCAGCAGGTGCAAGCCTTTCCTCGTAACCTCAAGCGATTGCTTCAGGGAACCCTGCTTGTTGGAGTGCTTTTTCTAATGAGCGCCACCGCTGACATCTTGTATAAGTGGCTACATCAGTAACTGCGACATAAAAAAAAGCCCCGCGACCAAACGGACCACGGGGCTAAAAATTGGCTGGATGCGACCAACCAAAGGAGCTCTTTACATCACTTGGCGGTAGCGACGACGGTGTCCGGCTGCCAGCCGCCCCCCAACGCCTTGTAGATCGCCACAATCCCGCGATACAGGTCCACTTCGGCCTGGGCCTGGGAGTCTTCGGCGGCCAGGCGTTCGCGTTGTGCGTCGAGCAGCACGAGGAAGTCCACGGTGCCTTCGCGGTAGCGGATCGCGGCGAGGTCGGCGGCGGCGCGGCTGGATTCGCTTTGGCGGATCAGCGCAACCAGGCGCTGCTGACGCTTGCCGTAGTCGCTGAAGGCGTTCTCGGATTCTTCCAGCGCCAGCAGCACTTGCTGCTCGTAGTTGGCCAAGGCGCCATCGGCCTCGGCATCGGCGCCGCGCAAGCGCGCACGCACGCTGCCCAGGTCAAACGCGGCCCAGGTGATGCTCGGGCCAAGGGCCCAGGCATTCGCTGCCGATGAGCCGATCTGCGAACCGCGCCCGGCGGTGAAGCCGAGAAAGCCGCTAAGGCTGACCCGGGGGAACAGGTCGGCCTTGGCCACGCCGATGCGTGCGGTCGCGGATGCCAGTTTGCGTTCGGCACTCAGAATGTCCGGGCGCCGTTGCAGCAGTTGCCCCGGATCGCCTATCGGCAAGGCCTTGGCAATCGCCGGCAAGTCTTTCGGGCTCAGGTCCACGCTCAGCTTGTCGGGGCGCTGGCCGAGGAGGGTGGCGATGCGGTTACGCTCGCGCACTTGTTCGGCTTGCAGTTGCGGCACGCTGGCTTCCACCGCTGCGAGGCGGGCGTCGGCACGTTCCACGTCGAGTTGGTCACCCACGCCGGCATCACGCAGGCTGACGGTGATGGTGCGCGACTCCTGCTGGTTCTTCAGGTTGTCCAGGGCGATGCGCTCACGCAGTTGCGCGCCGCGCAGTTGACCGTAGGCGTCCACCAGTTCGGCAATCATCGTGACCTGCAGTTGGTACAGGTCGGCTTCGGCGGCCTGCTGGTCGGCGTCGCTGGCTTCCAGGTTGCGCTGGATGCGGCCGAACAGGTCGAGCTCCCAGGCCATGTCCAGGCCCAGGTCATAACGCTCGCTGTTGACGCGCTGGGTGGTCTGGCCGGGGATTTGCCCCTTCCCCACGTCACTGCTGACGCGGCTGGTGATGGTTGGCATCGCATCATTGCTGGCGTCATCGCGGATCGCGCGTGCCGACCGCAGGCGGGCAAACGCCACGCGCAGGTCGCGGTTACCGCTCAGCGCCTGGGTCACCAACTGGTTGAGGGTCGGGTCGTCGAACTGCTGCCACCAGATGCCTTCGAATTTGCCATGGTCGTACCGTTTGGCATCGGCGGCGGCCGTGATATTGGCGGCCTCCGGGGTCTGGGTTGTGTAGTCCGGGCCTACGGCACAGGCGCTCAGCGCCAGGACCAGCAAGCTCGGCAGAAAGACTTTCACACTCATTGCTGTGTCTCCAGCTTCAAGGCCTTGGCCGCTTTGCGCGCTTCGCTGCGCTCGACATGGCGACGGATCAGTACGTAGAACACCGGCGTCAGCAACAGACCGAAGAAGGTCACCCCGATCATCCCGGAGAACACCGCCACGCCCATGGCATGGCGCATCTCGGCACCGGCACCGCTGGACAGCACCAGGGGCACCACACCCATGATGAACGCGAACGAGGTCATCAGGATCGGCCGCAGCCGCAGACGGCAGGCTTCCAGCACCGCGGCGAGCGGGTCGAGGCCTTCCTGCTGTTTATCCTTGGCGAACTCGACGATCAGAATCGCGTTCTTACAGGCCAGGCCCACCAGCACGATCAGGCCGATCTGGGTGAAGATGTTGTTGTCGCCACCCGAAATGATCACCCCGGTGATGGCCGACAGCAGCGTCATCGGTACGATCAGGATCACCGCCAACGGCAGGCTCCAGCTTTCGTATTGGGCGGCCAGTACCAGGAACGCCAGCAACACGCAGAGCGGGAACACGAACAGCGCGGTATTGCCCGAGAGGATTTGCTGATACGTCAGGTCGGTCCACTCGTAGGTCATGCCGTTGGGCAGTTCATCTTTCAGCAGTTTTTCAATTGCAATCTGGGCCTGGCCGGAGCTGTAGCCCGGCGCGGCGTTGCCGTTGATTTCTGCGGTGATGAAGCCGTTGTAGTGCATCACGCGGTCCGGGCCCGAGGTGTCGCTGACCTTGATGAAGGTCGCCAGCGGGATCATCTCGCCTTTGTTGTTGCGCACTTTCAACTGGCCGATCTGGTCTTCATCCTGGCGGAACTGCTGCTCAGCCTGCACGTTGACCTGGTAGGTGCGACCGAAGCGGTTGAAGTCGTTGGCATACAACGAGCCCAGGTAGATCTGCAGCGTGTCGAAAATGTCGCTGATCGCCACGCCGTGGGTCTTGGCCTTTTCGCGGTCGATGGCGGCATCGACCTGGGGCACGTTGACCGTGTAGCTGGTGAACAGGCCGAACAGTTCCGGCGTGGTGCGGCTCTTGGTGATGATGTTCTGCACTTCTTTGTACAGTTCTTCGTAACCCAGGTTGCCACGGTCTTCGATCTGCAGGCGGAACCCGCCGATGGTGCCCAGGCCCTGTACCGGCGGCGGTGGGAAGATCGCCATGTAGGCTTCCTGGATGTCGCTGTACTTGCCGTTCAGCGCACCGGCAATCGCACCGGCGGACATGCTCGGGTCTTTACGCTCGTCGAACGGTTTGAGGGTCACGAACACGATGCCGCTGTTCGGGCTGTTGGTGAACCCATTGATCGACAGGCCCGGGAAGGCCACGGCGCTTTCCACGCCCGGCTGTTTCAGGGCGATGTCGGACATGCGCTTGATCACGTCTTCGGTGCGATCCAGGCTCGCGGCGTCCGGCAATTGGGCGAAAGCCACCAGGTATTGCTTGTCCTGGGCCGGGACGAAACCGGTCGGGGTGTGGGCAAAACCGAACCACGTCAGCACCATCAGGCCGGCGTACAGGAACAGCGCGATGCCGCTGCCGCGAATCACCCGGCGCACGGTGCCGACGTAGCCATGGCTGGCTTTCTCGAAGAAGCGGTTGAACGGCCGGAACAACCAGCCCCCCAACAGCTTGTCGAGCACCTTGGAGAAGCGATCCTTCGGCGCGTCATGGCTGCGCAGCAACACGGCGGCCAGGGCAGGCGACAAGGTCAGCGAGTTGAAGGCCGAAATCACCGTCGAAATCGCAATGGTCAAGGCGAACTGCTTGTAGAACTGCCCGGTCAAGCCGCTGATAAAGGCCGCCGGAATGAACACCGCACACAGCACCAAGGCCGTGGCGATGATCGGCCCGGTCACTTCGCTCATGGCCTTTTCAGTCGCCTGGAACGGCGCCAGGCCCAGCTCGATGTTGCGCTCGACGTTCTCCACCACCACGATGGCGTCATCCACCACGATGCCGATGGCGAGTACCAGGCCGAACAATGACAGCGCGTTGAGCGAGAAGCCGAACAGGTGCATCACCGCAAACGTACCGATCAGCGAGACCGGCACTGCCACCAACGGAATGATCGAGGCGCGCCAGGTCTGCAGGAACAGGATCACCACCAGCACCACGAGGATCAGCGCTTCGAACAGGGTATGCACCACCGCTTCGATGGAGCCGCGCACGAAGATGGTCGGGTCGTAGACGATGCTGAAGTCCATGCCTTCGGGGAAGTTCTTCTTCAGCTCCGCCATCTTGTCGCGCACTTCGTTGGAGATCTGGATCGCGTTGGAACCCGGGCGCTGGAAGATCGGGATCGCCACGGCCGGCTGGTTGTTGAGCAACGAACGCAGGGCGTATTGGCTGGAACCCAGCTCAACCCGCGCAATGTCCTTGAGGCGCGTGATTTCACCGTTATCGCCGGAGCGAATGATGATGTTCTCGAACTCTTCTTCAGTGACCAGGCGACCCTGCGTGTTCACCGACAACTGGAAGCTGGTGGCATTCGGTGCAGGCGGCGCACCCAGCGCACCGGCGGCCACTTGACGGTTCTGCTCGCGAATCGCGGTCACCACATCGGTGGCGGTCAGGTTACGCGACGCGGTCTTGTTCGGGTCCAGCCAGACGCGCAGGGAGTAGTCGCCCATGCCGAATAGCTGCACATCACCCACACCGCCCAGGCGCGCCAACTCATCCTTGATGTTGAGCAAGGCGTAGTTGGACAGGTAGAGCATGTCGTAGCGCTGATCCGGGGAGGTCAAATGCACCACCATGGTCAGGTCGGGGGAGGCCTTGTCCACGGTGATACCGATGCGGGTCACTTCCTCGGGCAGTTTTGGCTGCGTGCGCGTCACACGGTTTTGCACCTGCACCTGCGCGTTGTCCAGGTCGGTGCCCAGGGCGAAGGTGATGGTCAGGGTCAGTTTGCCGTCGGCGGTCGACTGCGAGGACATGTACAGCATGTTCTCGACGCCGGTAATGGCCTGTTCCAGCGGCGCCGCCACGGTTTCACCGATGACTTTGGGGTTGGCGCCAGGGAAGTTGGCGCGCACCACCACGGTCGGCGGCACCACTTCCGGGTATTCGCTGATCGGCAGTTGGAACAGCGAGATCGCGCCGGCGATCAGGATCAACAGCGAGAGCACTGCTGCGAAGATCGGCCGCGAAATGAAGAACTTGGAAAAATTCATCTTGAGTCGTATCCCTTAACCGCGTGGAGTCGCGACAGCTGCGAGCTTGGGCGCGGTTTTTGAAGGCGCCACTTGCTCCAGGTTGCTGGCTTCAAGCGCTTGTCGTTGTTGGGCCAAGGCGGCGAGGGTTTCCTTGCTGGCCATCGGGATGGTTTCCGGGGCGACCGGCGCGCCCGGGCGCACGCGCTGCAGGCCCTTGACGATAATGGTGTCGTCCTTGTTCAGGCCGCTGCGCACGATGCGCAAACCTTCGATCTTCGGCCCCAGTTCCACCGAGCGGTAGGCCGGCTTGTCGCCTTCCATCACCAGCACGAACTTCTTGCCCAGGTCGGTGCCGACCGCTTCATCGTTGATCAGTACGGCGGAGTAGGTGCCGCTGCCGACCAGTTTCAGGCGGGCGTACAAGCCAGGGGTGTATTCGCCTTTGCTGTTATCGAATACCGCACGGCCACGGATGGTGCCGGTGGCCGGGTTGACCTGGTTGTCGACGAAGTTCATCTGGCCCAGGTGCGGGTTGCCGGTTTCATTCGACAGGCCCAGGTACACCGGGGTGGTCGCACCACGGCGACCCTGGCGGGCGAGCTCGGTGTACTTGAGGTATACGCGCTCATCGGCATCGAAGTAGGCGTAGACCTTGTCGGTGGAGACCAGGCTGGTCAGCGCGGTGACGTCGGCGGTGACCAGGTTGCCGGCGGTGATCTCGGCACGGCTGGCACGGCCGCTGATCGGCGCGGTGACACGGGTGAAGCTCAGGTTCAGCTTGGCCAGGTCCAACTGCGCCTGGATGCCGGCAACGCCGGCGCGGGCTTCCAGGGCGGCGGTGGTGCGCGAGTCGGCCAGTTCGGCGGAGATCGCATTGCTCTGGCGCAGGCGTTCGCCGCGTTGTGCTTCGTTATCGCTGCGGCTGGCGGCGGCTTTGGTCTGTTGAAGCTGGGCTTCGAGGCGGCGCACCTCGGCCTGGAACGGGCGTGGGTCGATCTGGAACAGCAAGTCGCCTTTCTTCACGAGGGCGCCTTCGGTGAAGGCCACCTGATCGATCTGGCCGGACACCCGTGGACGGATCTGCACGGTTTCCGGTGCTTCCAGGCGACCGGTGAATTCGTCCCACTCGTTGACCGGTTGTTCAAGCACCTTGGCCACGCTGATTTTTGCAGGAGGCATGGCGGCCGCTTGGTCCGGGGTTTTGCCGCACGCGCTCATCACCGCCACGGCTAGAATCGCCAGGGGCAAGCGCAAGTGTTTGAGTGTCTGTTCCATGAGGTGCATCCGCCAATGTATTTGAGATGGGCGGATCATGCGCGGCGAGGTGCTAGGTCACGAATCGAATGAAGCAAAGATAACTATCATTCGGAATGATATAAGCGCGGGATGAGCCCTCTAGTCTGCGGGTTTCATTAGGCAGCTATCAATATGCTTGATGACAAAGGTGTGTTGCGCAGGCGCCAGGAACGTCGCGATGCCTACGCGGTGTTGTCAGTCGCCAACCGCCCAGGTCGTAATCCTCAAGCACCTCGCACGGCATGCCTGACACTTCGGGCCAGGTCGAAGCATGGCCGGGTGGCAATTCCTTACACTTGCGGTTTCTATTAGCCGTTGTGCTGCCACGCGAGGAAACGCCATGACTTCGTCCATCGATCCCGGCCTGCTGGCTATTTATGAAGCCTGGCACGCCACCGTTTGTGCCGGCGACCTGGCGGCTACGGCGGCGTTGTATGCCGAGCAGGCGGTGTTCGAAACGCCGCTGGTGCTGGCGATCTACCCCGACCACGGCAGCGGGGTGCTGGTGGGCCGAGGGGTGATCCAGCGGTTTATGGAAGACAGCAAGCGCCGCTTTCCCAATGACCTGGCTGAGTGGTATCGCAGCGACAAGGCCTTCATCAATGGCCGCAACTTGACGTGGGAATACCCGCGCAAGACGCCGACGGGTGAGCAGGTGGACCTGATGGAAATGATGGAGATTGAAAACGGCTTGATCACTTGCCACCGCGTGTATTGGGGCTGGTATGGCGTGCGCTTGCTGGCGCCGGTACTGGCGAAGGCGCGAGCGCTGTGAACCCGCGTGCGACGGTTGCCATCGTTGGCGGGTCGGTGACCGGCGTCGCGGCGTTTATCCAACTGGTGCGCACAGGTAACGCTCGGCGTATCGACATCATCGATCCCGAGGGGCTGGCGCACTCGATTGCCTTCAACGCCGACGAGGCCACGCTGTTGTGCAATACCTCGGTGCAGACGATGTCGGTGCTGGACGATGACCCGCACGACTTTCAGCGTTACCTCCAGGCGCAGGGCATCGACGCCGGCGAAGACGCGTTTGTGCCACGGGCCTGGGTGTCGGGCTACCTCAAGCAACGCTACGCCGAGTACCGCGATGTGGCGCAGGCCCGGGGCATTGAGCATCGGGTCGTGCGTGCAACGGTGCGGCGTATCCAGCCGGTCGCGCGCAGCGACTATCGCTTGGTGCTGGACGATGGCAGCGACCTTCGCGCCTGTGCCGTGCTGGTCTGCACCGGCAATGCCGCACCGTTCGTGCCGCCGCTGATCAGCCCGCATGCCGGTGCGCCGGGGATTTTCTCGACGCCATACCCGACCAAGGCCTGGTTGGACAGCCTGGGGAAACCGTCACGGGTCTTGGTGCTGGGCAGTCGTCTGTCGGCGGTCGACAGCGTGTTGCTGCTCTGCGGCGCGGGGCATCAGGTGCTGATGGCGTCGCCTTCCGGGCGTTTGCCCGGCGTGCGCACGGCCACCCCCAGGCGTTGTGCGGTGGCCCTGGATGAAACGCGATTCGCCCGCCTGGACCTGGAAAACCCCAAGCTGTACTGGCACTTGCTGCGCATCGTTGCGCGGTCGGCCAAGGCGATCAGTGGCCGCTCGCTGCGCGAACAAGTCGATCGCAGCGTGGAGCCCACCCAGCGCCTGCGCGGCGAAGTCGCCTTGGCCCGACGGGGCGCGACGGACTGGCAGAACCTGTTGGTGCAGTGCATGGACATGGCTGACGTAAAACTGCGCGCGGCACCGCCGGCGGTGCGCATGGCGGCGCTGCAGAACTGTTGGGAGGCGGTCGGGCGTTACCTGTTCGCGGTGCCCTTGCAGACCGCAACCACGTTGCTGCGCCTGATCGACGAAGGGCGCCTGCAACTGGCCGCGCACGTGCCGACAACCCTTGAGTGGCAAGGCCAATGGCAGGTTCACGACGCCCACGGGCACATCGAGGCGGTGGATGCGGTGGTGTGCGCCACCGGCTTTCATAAACAGTTTTTCCATGCCACCCGCGACGGCCTTGAGCTGCAGGTATCACCGACAACGCCGTGTACGCCGCCCTATGTGTCGCCGCAGTTGCAGGTCAGCCTGCCCGGCGGCGAGGCGCCGGAAAACATCTGGCTGCTGGGCGTGGCCTCCTACCTGGCGGCGCCGATGGTCAATTCGGTGTACCAATCGGTGCGCCAGGCCCGCGAGGTGGTGATGCTGCTCGCCGAGCACCCTTCATTCATCGACAACCACGCAACCGAGGCAGTGGCATGAAAGTGTATGGCGACAGAGGTTCGAGCAATACCCGGCGAGTACTGACCACCGCCGCTTACCTGGGGCTTGAGGTCGAATTCGTGTTCCTCGACCTGTTCAATGGCGAGAACCGCACGCCGGCTTACCTGGCGCTCAACCCCAACGGCACGATCCCGACCTTTGTCGACGGCGACGTGGTGCTGTTCGAAGCCTCGGCGATCATGATTTACCTGGCCGAACAGGCCGGTTCGTCATTACTGCCCGCAGGCAATGCCAAGTACGAAACGCTCAAGTGGATGTTCTGGGCCGCCGAGCATTTTCGCCGTGGGCCCACCGTGCTGATCGAGCAGCGGTTCATGGACCGCCTCAAAGGCCGCGCCGAAAACCCGACCCTGGTGGCCGACGCGCTGCAGGCGATCCACCGTTATACGGCCGTGCTCGACGGGCACTTGCGCACCCGGCGCTTTGTCGTGGGCGACGCGTTGAGCCTGGCGGACATCGACCTGGCGGCCCCGCTGAGTCATATCCCGCGCACCCAAACACCGTTCCTGGAATATCCCCATGTGGCGGCCTGGTACGCGCGGATCAATGCGCTTGCCGCCTGGCAGCAGAGCGGGGCGGCCCAGGAGCGCCGGATCGCCGAAATCGAGCGGCTGTTCAGCTCGCAACGGGTGCCGGCATAAGGGTTTTCCTGGCCGGGGTCACGGCATGCAGCGGCGCTTCGAGATGACGCAGATGCTCAATCCCTAAATGCAGCTTGAATGCACGCCAGCCCGGGCTGGTTACATACACCGCACGTGAGCCGACGGTTCGACGCAGCCAACCCTGCTGGCAGAAAGTCTCCAGCAGGTGGGTGCCGAGCGGCCCGGCGATGTGGTGTTGGCGTTCGGTCCAATCCAGGCAACGGCGGGCCTGGACGTGGTCGTGCAAGCATGGCTCGCCGGCCTGCGGGTTGAGTGACTGCAGCCACTCGATGCCGCACCGGGTGAGCACGTATTCGCGCTCGTTACGCTCAAGGATAAAACCCTGTTGCAGCATGCCTTGGGTCACCGCTACGCCGACCTGGCCGGCCAGGTGGTCGTAGCAACACCGGGCAAAACGCAACTCATGAGCCGAACGGTTGGGCAGGCTGCGCCACGAACTGGTTTGCGGCGCGACCGCCGCCAGGCTTTCCAGCACATGGGACACATCGGGACCGGCCAATTGATAGAAGCGGTTGCGGCCCTTGGTCTCGACGGTGAGCAAGCCGCCGTCGAGCAGTTTCGCCAGGTGCGAGCTGGCGGTCTGCGGGGTCACGCCAGCGGCACCGGCCAAGGCACCGGCGGACATTGAACTGCCATCTGCCAGGGTGATCAGGATCACTGCGCGCACGGGCTCGGCGATCAAGTAGGCGATGGATGAGATTTTTGGCTGGGTCATTCCGTCGAACTCCGTGCTGTGCCAAGTCATGTCGATTTTCAGGATGACATAAACATAAACACTTCGACACAGCTCGAAGCGTTTATCCCGGAAAGCTGCATATAGTCTCGCCGCCCCCTTTCAACGGACGCACGCGGTCATGACCCCCAACACCCGCTACCAACGCCAAGTACTGCTTGCGACGAGTCTGAGCTATGTGGTCGTGATCCTCGACACCTCGATTGTCAATGTGGCGGTGGAATCGATTTCCCGCACCTTTGGCTCGGGCATCTCCGGGCTGCAGTGGGTGATCAACGCATACACCCTGACCTTCGCCAGCCTGCTGCTGACGGGCGGCTTGTTGGGCGATCGTTTCGGTGCGAAGAAAATCTACGCGGTCGGCCTCGTCCTGTTTGCCCTGGCCTCGGCCTTGTGCGGCCTGGCCACCGATCTGCCGGAATTGGTCGGTGCGCGGGTCTTGCAGGGGCTGGGCGCCGCGTTGCTGGTGCCGTGCTCGTTGATGTTGATCAATAGCGCTTACCCGCAGACCCACCAACGCGCCGGCGCGATTGGGGTATGGGCCGGCTGCGGTGGCATCGCCATGGCGGCCGGGCCGCTGGTCGGTGGAGTGCTGATCGAGCTGTTCGGCTGGCGCAGCATCTTCATGATCAACGTGCCGATCGCCCTGGTCGGCGTGTGGCTGACCTCGCGCATCCCGTCTTCCGCACCGTTGGCGCCTGACCGCCACTTGGACATCACCGGGCAATTCGCCGCGATTATTGCGCTGGCGACCTCGGTGGCGGTGCTGATCGAAGGGGCGAAGCTGGGGTGGAACTCCGAATGGGTGTACGCCGGCGTGTTCGTGGCCTGTATTGCCTGGTGCGTGTTCTTCGTGACCGAGAGCCGCCACAAGGACCCGATGCTGCCGCTGCAGTATTTCCGCAACCCGGTGTTCTCGGGGGCGACGCTGCTGTCGCTGGTGTCGGCCCTGGTGTTCTATGGCCTGTTTTTCCTGCTGAGTGTGTATTTCCAGACCGAGCGTGGCTGGTCGCCGCTGGACACCGGGCTGGCCTTCCTGCCGTTGACCGCCATGGTCACCCTGGGCAGCTTCACCTGCGGCCGGCTGACCCGCGCGTATGGCGCCCGCGCCGTGCTGTGTGCGGGGTTTGGCCTGTACACCCTGGGATTTATCGGCCTGTTCGCCCTGGCCACTGACGCGCCGTACTGGCGTATCGCGCTGTGCTACCCGGCCGTGGGGTTCGGCGCCGGGATTATTACCCCGGCCGCTACCTCCGTGCTGATGAGCGTGGTCGAGCGTGCCAAGGCCGGGGTGGCGGCCGGCACACTCAATGCCAGCCGGCAAAGCGGTTCCGCCTTCGGTGTGGCGATCTTCGGCGCCTTGCTCACGTCGATTCAGCCCTTGGGCGAGGCCATCGACGTTGCCGTCAGCGTCGCTATCGGTTTGTCGCTGCTGGCCATGCTGATGGCTGCCCTGGTGTTGAAAGCGCCTGCGGCGCACCCCGTCCAAGGCTGATGGACCTGCACCCGTAAACACGATTGCCAGCACGTGTTCGTGACATTCGCGAGGCGTTGCTGTACCTGGAAAACATCATCAATAAGGACAACGATCATGAATGCGCGCTCTGCACTTGCAGTTGTCGATATGGCGGGAATCGGCATCGGTCCGGCTAACCTTAGCCTGGCGGCGCTGGCTCAGCCCAAAGCAAGCATTACCGCCGCGTTCTTCGAGCGCAGCAGCGAATTTCAATGGCATGCGGGGATGATGGTGCCCGAGGCCAAGCTGCAGGTGCATTACCTCAAGGACCTGGTCAGCCTGGTGGACCCGTCCAACCCGCTGTCATTCCTCGCTTACCTGGCGCAGAAAAAACAGCTGCTGAGTTTTATCAACGCGCAATTCGAGCAGGTGCTGCGCCGCGAGTTCAACCAGTACTACCGTTGGGCGTGCAGCCAACTGCCGAATCTGCATTTCAACAGCGAAGTGCGTTCGGTGACGTTTGATAACGGCCTGTTCCTGCTCAAGGGTGACACCTGGGTGCAGCCCGCGCGCCACCTGGTGCTGGGCACCGGGCAGCAACCGTGGATCCCGACGTGTGCGCAAGCGCATCTGGGCGATACGCTGTTTCATTCCGCGCAGTACATGACCCGCAAGCGCAGCCTCAAAGACCAGCGCGTGGTGGTGATCGGTGGTGGCCAGACCGGGGCCGAAATCATCCAGCATCTGCTGTCCGACACCGCCGCCTTGCCCGCCAGCGTGACCTGGGTCTCGCGGCGCTGGAATTTCTCGCCGTTGGATGAGTCGCCGTTTACCAACGAGCTCTACACCCCGCAGTACAGCGAGCACTTTTTCGCCCAGCCCGAGGCCGTGCGCCGACCATTGCTGGCCGAGCAGAAACTGGCGAGCGACGGCATTTCCCAAGGGTTGTTGCAGTCGATTTACCGCCGCTTGTACGAGCTCAAACATGTCTTGCAGCACCCCTGCCACGTTCGTTTGCTACCGGGGCGTGAGCTGACCGCGATTCACCAACGCCCCCATCACTGGAGCCTGTCGATGACGCACGGGCACAGCCAGGTGCAGGAGGAACTGAGTGCCGACACGGCGGTGCTGTGTACGGGGTATGCCTACCAGATGCCGGCCTGCCTGGAGGCGCTCGAATCACGGATTACCCGGCGCAACGGTGAGTACGTCTTCAACGATGACTATTCCGTCGCGTGGGACGGCCCGCAGGGCTCGGCCATCTACGTGCAAAACGCCGCCCGCAGCCAGAAAGGCATCGCCGACCCGAACCTGGGCCTGATCCCTTGGCGCTGCGCGAACATCATCAACAGCGTCAGCGGGCAAGCCCTGTATGACCTGGATCAGCCCGAGGCGTTCGTCCAATGGGGCGCCAACGCTGTATTCGACGAGGTCGGCGATGCGCGTTTCGATCGCCTGACCGCCCTCGCTAACTAGACCCAGGAACCCGATCATGGACCCCATCACACTTGCCCCCAACGGCAATGCCCCGGTGATTCGAGAAACCGAGGAGCGCGTAGCGCAGCCAGGCGTGCGCCTGTACCTGCATCATTTTGCCGGCAAGTTGGCCAACGCGCCGATCCAGTCATCGCGTTTCACCCTCGACCCAGGCAGCGTGACCGACAAAGACAAGCACGCCGTGAACGAAATCTGGTTTATCAGCGGCGGGGAGCTGGACGTCTTCTACGACGGCACCTGGCACGCGGTCAGAAATGGCGAAAGCGTGTATTTCGCGCCCTGGCGGCCGCATTTTGCGCGCAACAACGGCACCACCCAGGTCCAGGTGTTTTCGGTGTGGTGGGCATGAGCATGGAGCAGCACTTCGACCTGGTGATTGTCGGAGGCGGCATCATCGGTGCCTGGGCGTTGCATCATGCGACGCAACGCTATCCGCACTGGCAGATTCTGCTGATCGACCGCTACCGCATCGGCGACGGAGCCACCGCGCATTCGGCGGGCGTGCTCCTGGCCACCGGCCGCTCGGCCCGCGAACGGCGCCTGGCCGGGGAGAGCGCCGCGCTGTATCGGGCGTTGCGTGATCGCCTGGGCATCCGCACCACCCAAGCGCCGGTGTACTGGCTGGCCGAGCACAGCTTTAGCACGCACATCGAGCAGGCCCTGGTCGATGGGCCGGTTCAGCCTGCCGAGCTGTCGGTGCATGATCTGGCCTCACGCCTGGGCGCCTCACTCACGGTGGGCGCGAGCGAAAGCCTGCTGCGTGGCGGCACCGCCGAAAGCTACGAGCCGCCGTTGGTGGCGCGGTTGCTGATCAGCCACAGCCTGGCCAGTGCCCATGTGCGCTGCATCGAAGGCGTGGGCGTGCAGCAGATCGATGCGCTGGGCAGCGGCACGCGCATCACCCTGGCCGACGGTGCCACGCTGCGTGCCCGGCGCACCCTGGTCGCCACGGGGCCGTGGGTCAGCGAGCCGCCGTTCGGCGCGCTTGCCGCGCGCCATGGGCTGCGCGTGAAGAAGGTGGTGGCCTTGCATATCGACGGTGTGCCGCCGGCCAACGCGGCGGCGCTGTTCCTGCCGCAAGCCGACGCGTACCTGATGCCGTTGGCGGCACGTAACCAGTGGCTGTTCAGCTTTCGGTGCGATGAATGGGACGTAGCGCCGCGCAAGCATGCACTGGAAATCAACCGCCACGATATGCAAGTGGCCACGCGCACGCTGGCGCACTACCTGCCCGAGTTGGTGCCACGCTGTCGTGGCGGCCGGGTGTTCTGCGACAGCTACAGCCCCGACGGTGAGTCGCAGGTGAGCGTCGACGCCTCGCAGAATCTGGTGTTTGCCGGCGCTGGCAGCGGCGCCGGTTTCCGCCTGGCGCCGGGCATTGCCCGCGAAGCCCTTGAATTGATTGTCGCCCATTGGCCCGATGCGCCCGCTACCGCCAAACCCACCCTTTCTACTGTTTCGATGGATTGAAAAGATGACCGCTATCGCCGCGCAAACCTTCTTCCTGATGCCCATCCCGCCGACCCCGAACGGCCGGCTGCACCTGGGGCATATCGCCGGACCGTACTTGCGCATGGACATGCTGGGGCGCTACCTGCGCAGCCAGGGCCATCGTGTCGACGTGGTCTCGGCAGTCGACGGCTTTGACTCCTATGTGGTGTGGAAGGCGCTGCAAGAGCAGCGTGCGCCCGAAGCCGTGGTGCGTGACTACCATGCGCAAATCGCCCATGACCTGCGCGCGCTGGATGTCGAGGTCGATGACTTCCTCGACCTGGTGCAAGGCCCCTATGCGCAACAGCATGCGCGCAATGCCCAGCGCACGGTGGAGCGGCTGGTGGCGCTCGGGGTGACGCAAAGCGTGGTCGAACGCGTGCTGTATTGCCCGGACACCCGGCGCTACATGGCGGGTGCCTGGCTGCTGGGGCAATGCCCGTATTGCCGAGCGGGGGCAGGCGGCTACTTTTGCGAAGCCTGCGGCGCACTGTTTCGCCCGGAGGCCATGCTCAACCCGCAACCGCGCATGGGCGACAGCCCCTTGCACTGGGTTGAGGTCGAAAGCCTGTTTCTGAGCGTCGCCCACCCCGAGCAGTTGCTGCAACGCATGGCCGCCTGCGGTGCACCGGCGTCGATCATCGAGGTGATTGCGCGCTTCCTCGAACGCGAAAACGGCCAGGTACGGCTGACCGCACCGGGCGAATGGGGCGTCGCCTGGAGCCCGGACCGCTTTGGCAACCCGCGTGTGTTGTTCGAGTCCGGCTGGGAATATGCGCTGACCTGCGCTGATCGGTCCCAAGAGAACGCCCCCGAGCACGGCCATGCGATGTTGCGCAGCAGCGAGGTGACGACGCTGGTCAGTTTTGGCATCGACAACGCGGTGCTGCTGTTGGCCGGCAGTGTCGCGGTGATGGATGCCTTGCAGGATCACCGGTCGTTTGATTACGTGCTGACCAACTACTTCTACAACCTGCAAGGCGCGAAGTTTTCCACCAGCCGACTGCATGTGGTGTGGGCCGCCGATATCGTCGAAAAGACCCCGGCGACCAGTGACGCCGTGCGTTACTTCCTGAGCCGCGAAAGCCCCGAGCAGGGCGAAACCAATTTCGCCGTGGAGGAGTTTGTCGAGGTGGTCAACGTCGACCTGGCCGGGGCGCTCGACAGTCGTATCGACCTGGCGCTGGGCGCCCTCGATCACGCTCGGGTGCAGTCCATCGACCCTGCGCTGTTGCCGGGCCTGGAGGTGGCTGTCGCCCGGTTGGGACAGGCCTTCCGGTTGAACGCGGTGTCGGTGCGCGAGGCGTGGGCGGTGCTGCATCAGTGGATGCAACGCCCCGACCTGGACGTCACGCAGCCCGGCCACGCCTACCTGTGGCTCAAGGGCCTGGCGTACCTGGCCGCGCCGATCATGCCGCGCCTGGCCGAGTACCTGTGGCAGCGCCTGGGCCATGACGGGTTGCCGCTGATCCAGGCGCTCTATGCGGCCTCGCAGCCTCGGCTGCAGGCCTGGCTGCGCCCGCGCTTTGCGCCGCTGTCGCCGGCCGCATTGGCGCCGTGCTTGCCGGCCAGCGTGGTGCTTGCCGGGGCCGCCAGCGATGCATGAGTACGCCGACGTGATCGTGATCGGCGCCGGGACCACCGGCACCAGCGCGGCCTGGCACCTGGCGCGGGCCGGTGCGTCGGTCAGGTTGCTGGATAAAGGCGCGATTGCCAGCGGGTCGTCGGGCGCATCGCCGGGGATCGTGCGCGCTTATTATGCCGACCCCGCGCTCAGCCACCTGGCGGCGCAAGGTGTACGCGCCTATCGCGATTGGCAGCAGCGCTATCCCGGCGCATGCGGCTACCAGCGCACGGGGTTCCTGACCGGGATTGCCGAGCACGCGCAAGCGGCCGGCCAGGCCAACGTCGCCCACCTGCAGGCCGCAGGCGCTGCGCTTGAATGGCTTTGCACTGAGCAGGTGCGCGAGCGGGTGCCGGACCTGTACACCGACGGCCTGGCGGGTGCGGTCTACGAAGCGGACGCCGGTTACTGCGACCCGCGTCTGACCGCACGCAGCTTTGCCGCCGGTGCGAGCGCGATGGGCGCGGTGATCGAAGAGGGCCGGGCGGTGCGGCGGATTGTGCGCCAGGCCGGACGCGTCATCGGCGTGCAGACTGGCAGCGGGTTTATCGCCAGCAGCCACGTGATCAACGCCGCCGGACCGTGGGCCGCCGCATTGGCCGCCGAGTGCCGCGCGCCGCTGCCGATCCACGCCACACGGCACTGCGTGGGCATTGTCGAGGTCTGCGGTGCGGATCAGCCGATGCCGGGCTACTGCGACCGCGACGCCGGCTTCTACCTGCGCCCGGATCGCCCCGGCCGCTACGTGATCGGCGCATTGAGCGGCGCCGAAGGGGCGCCCATCGACCCGGATGCCTTCGACCGCACCTTCAGCGACACCCAGGTGTTGGCCTACCGTGACCGCGCCGCGCAACGCTTGACGCGTCTGCTGGGTGCGCAGCCCATCGGGCGCCGTGTGTCGTTCTTTGACGACACGCCGGATGGTAATCCGCTGCTCGGCCCGGACCCGCGCGTGCCGGGGCTGATGGTCGCGGCAGGGTTGAGCGGGCATGGCTTCAAATTTGCGCCGTTGTTTGGGCAGGCGAGCGCGCAGTGGGTGTTGACGGGGGAGATGCCGGCGGCGATGGCGCCGTTTGCGCCGCAGCGGTTTATCGACTGACGGGAAGCGCTCCGGCTGTTGGTGGGGCAACAGCCGTTCAATAAACTGTGCGATTTCGCAGGCCCAGGGCCAACGTAACCTATTGAATTAAAGGGTGTATTGGTTTGGCATGAATTGTGTTGTCAGTCAATTGGCACTGACCCGACAACGGGAGGAATAACCCCCACTTTTCAAAAGAAACCAGACCATGCACAACACCTTGCAACGCACGTTTATCGCCGGCGTGCTGGCAATAGGCACCTTGGGCGGGCTGCTGCCCGCCGTGGCCCAGGCGGCCAATGATCAACAGTTCATCCCGCTGGCGACCTACCGGGTCGGCGCCTATGCCTCCAGCGGCATCCCGTGGTGGGCGGGGGAGATCGACTACTTCCGCTATATCAACGAGGTCGAAGGCGGCGTGAACGGCGTCAAACTGGTCTGGCAGGAGTGTGAGACCGAGTGGAAGACCGACCGCATCATCGAATGCTACGAACGCTACAAGACCGGCCTGGACGGCGCGCCGACCGGCTTCTTTTTCACCCACAGCACGCCGGCGTCCTATGCGCTGATGGACCGTGCCGCTGTCGACCATATCCCGCTGATTGACGGTGCCGGCGGGCGTACCGAGTCGACCGATGGCCGCGTGTTCCCTTATGCCTTCCCGCTGTTGCTCAACTACTACGGCCAGGCGTCGGTGGGGATCAACTACATCGCCCAGCGCGAAGGCGGCCTGGACAAACTCAAGGGTAAGAAGATCGTCACGGTCTACCACGACTCCGCCTACGGACGTGAAACCCAGGCGGCGATGCAATTGCTCGCGCAAAAGTACGGCTTCGAGAATATCCAGATCCCGGTGGCGGACCCCGGCAACGAGCAGTCGACCCAATGGCGGCAGGTGCGCCAGATCAACCCGGACTGGGTGTTCCTGCGCACCTGGGGTGTGTCCACCCCGGTCGGCATCAAGACCGCCGTGCGTTTTGGCATCCCGGTGGACCGCCTGATCGGCGATGTGTGGGCCGGCTCCGAAGCCGACGTGATCCCTGCGGGCACCGCCGCCAAAGGCTACCAGGCGCTGGCGCCATTCCCCGGTGGCGACAACTTTGAGATCCACCGCAAACTCAAGCAGTTCATCCTGGACCCGGGCAAGAGCAACCTCAAAGACCCGAGTTACTTTGGCAAGGTCTACTACAACATTGGCCTGATCAACGCGGCCATTGCCGTCGAAGCCTTACGCACCGGCCAGGCCAAGTTCGGCAACCGTGGGTTGAACGGTGAGGAAACGCGCTGGGCGTTCGAGCATTTGGACATCGACGTCGCTCGCATCAAAGCCTTGGGCCTCGAAGGCTTGCTGGCGCCATTGAAGCTGTCCTGCGCCGACCACGAAGGCGGCGGTTCGGCCCGAGTGCAGCAGTGGGACGGGCAAAAGTGGCTGCTGGTGACCGACTGGGTCCAGGCCGACCGCGCCACCTTGCGCCCGTTGATCGAGGCCAAGTCCGCCGCGTATGCCCAGGAGAAAGGCATCGCGGCGCGTGACTGCGCGGCCGAGTAGCGCCTGGTCAGGCGACGGTGGCCGCGCAAGCCGGTTGAAATCACAGTCACGGTATTGAGCGGGGTGTCGTCCGTCGCCGTCTCGGCAAACGCGGGCATGTCAGCAATCATCCATTAGGCCTGGCACTGGCCCTTGGTATGCGTGCAGCTTCGTAAGCGCTTTGAGAAAAACTGAGGGGCGAGTCGCTTGCGCCTGAGCAAGATAGATAATATGTTAACGGTATAACTAAAAATAATCGGTGGAGGGGGTATGCCTGCCTTATTTCACGCTGGCGCTGAGTTCGCCAACTGGAACCGTGACTTGCGTGCGGTGTGCGGTAACTTCAGCACGATGATGTCCGATCAGCACCGCCTGTTTATCGGCAGCGTCCACGGCCAGGATGTCTGTGGTCTCGAAGTGGCGCATATCCGCACCAACGCAGGGTTGATCAGCCGCCACCGCACTCACGGCGATGGCGACGACGATCGACACTGCTTTCTGATCCTCCAGAGCAGCGGCCATCAGCGCATTCGCCAAAAACACCGGGTGCTCGAACTGGGGCCTGAAGACATCGCCCTGGTGGACTCGGCGCAGGCCTTCGAGATCGAACCTCAAGGCTTGGTGCAAAACATCTCGATTCATTTGTCACGCCAGGCAGTCAGCCTGCAACTGAGCCAGCAAGCGCTGTTTGGCAAGCTGGCGCGCAACAGCGTGGCCACTCATATGATTCGCACCTTGGTGCGCTCGCTGGCTGACGTGGAGTTGAGTGAGGGTTATGGCGGCCAAAGCGATGGCCCGGCCTTGGAGCAAGCACTGATCGGTTTGACCGCCGCCGGCCTGGACGAGCGGGCCGAGGGCCAACCCGGTTTCGCCTGCGTGGGCCATGATGATATCTACGGACTGGCCACCCGGCTGGTCGAAGCCTCGCTGCAAGAGACTGAACTGGGCCCTGAATATTTGGCCCGACGCTTGAACGTCTCGGTGCGCCAGCTCTACCGGCTGTTTGAGCAGCGTCACGAGAGTATTGCGCGCTACATCCAGCAACGTCGCTTGGAGCGGGTAGCTCAGGACCTGCGCGCCCAAGACCTGCGGCATGAGTCGATTACGCAAATCGCCTTCAAATGGGGGTTTGTCGACGCCGCGCATTTCAGCCGGGCCTTCAAGCGCCATTTCCAGTACGCCCCTCGGGACTTTCGCCAACACGCCTCCTAAGTGCCGGCCTGGCAGGGAATGCCAAGCGGTTTGGCAGACTCAGTCAAGTCGCAGGGCGTGGCAGGCCCTCTAATAAGGTGGCCTGGGCTGGGGTTGATACCGAGCCGCTTATTGCTGGAGAAAAATAAAAATGAGAACACGGAGCTTGCTGATAGGCAGCCCTTTACTGATGGCTGCGTTGTGCTCGGTAGTGTTGGCCGGTCCGGCTCAGGTCGATGGCCGGCGCATCATCGCCGCTGACCAGGAGCCGGGCAACTGGATGAGCCACGGCCGCACCTACGACGAGCAGCGCTACAGCCCGCTGGACAGCGTCAATGCGAGCAACGTCGGCCAGTTGGGCATGGCCTGGACGACGAAACTGGATATCGACAGCGGCACCGAAGCCACGCCGCTGGTGGTCGATGGGGTGATGTACACCACGGGGGCCTTCAGTATTGTCTATGCGATCAATGCCGCTACCGGCGAGTTGCTCTGGAAATACGACCCGAAGGTGCCGCCCGAAAACCTCAGCCAAGGTTGCTGCGGGCCGGTCAACCGGGGCGTGGCGGTCTGGCAGGGCAAGGTCTACGTGGGCAGTTTTGACGGACGCTTGATTGCCCTCGATGCGGCCAGCGGTCAGCCGGTGTGGAGCGTCGACACGATCATCGATCGTACCAAGAGCTATTCGATCACCGGCGCCCCGCGCGTCGTCAAAGGCAAGGTGCTGATCGGCAACGGTGGCGCTGAATTCGGCGTGCGCGGTTACGTGACGGCTTACGATGCCGAGACCGGCAAACAGGTGTGGCGTTTCTATACCGTGCCAGGCGACCCGAAACTGCCGCCGGAAAATGCGGCGATGGCCAAGGCGATGAAAACCTGGGACGGCGACGGCTGGGTCAAATGGGGTGGCGGCGGCACGGTCTGGGACTCCATGGCCTACGACCCGCAACTGGATCTCCTGTATGTGGGCACGGGCAACGGCTCGCCCTGGAACTATCAGTTCCGCACCAATGGCAAGGGCGACAACCTCTACGTGGCGTCGATCCTGGCGCTGCGGCCGGACACCGGCGAATACGTCTGGCATTACCAGATCACGCCGCAAGACCAGTGGGATTTCACCGCGACCCAACACATGATCCTCGCCGACATCAAGCTGGACGGCAAAGTGCGCAAGGTGATCATGCAGGCGCCGAAGAATGGCTTCTTCTACGTGCTCGACCGCACCAACGGCCAGTTGCTCTCGGCGAAGAATTTTGTGCCGGTGAACTGGGCCAGCGGCATCGACATGAAAACCGGCCGCCCGATCCTGACCGGCGCGGCCGACTATTCCAAGGAGCCGAAAGTGGTGCAGCCGAGCTTTCTCGGCGGGCACAACTGGCACCCCATGTCGTTCAGCCCGAAGACCGGCTACGTCTATATTCCGGCCCAGTACACCTTGGCCGAGCTGAAGGCAGCCAAGGCGCCGATGTTCCTGTCGAACAAGTCAGTGGTGAACTTCGGGCTGGATGTACCGGACTTGCCTGAAGACCCGAAAATCCTCAATAAAATTCGTGACGCCTGGAGTGGTGAGCTGATCGCCTGGGACCCGGTCCAACAGAAAGCGGCCTGGAAGCAGCCCTACATCAGCGCCGGCAACGGCGGCACGCTGGCCACGGCGGGCAATCTGGTGTTCCAGGGCACTGCCGACGGGCGCGTGGTCGCCTATCGCGCCGACACCGGCGAGCAGCTCTGGGAGCATCGGGCCAACTCCGGGGTCATGGCCGGGCCCGTCACCTACACCGTCAATGGCGAGCAATACGTTGCGTTCTCAGTCGGTTGGGGCGGGATCATTCCGCTGCTGACCGGGCCGTTGACCAATAAGGGCAAGGTGCGCGCCGAGTCGCGGGTGATTGCCTTCAAGCTCGGCGCCCACGGCGAACTGCCGCCGCCCAAGGTCGCGCCAGTGCTACCGACCACCCACCAGACACTCACGGCAACGCCTGAGCAACTGGTGCAGGCGCGCGGTCTGTTCAATGGCCTGTGCGCAGGTTGTCACGGCCTCAACGCCATCAGCGGCGGCGTGGTGCCGGACCTGCGCTACCTGAGTGACGACAAACACGCGGCGTTCCCGGCCTTTGTCAGCGGAGCGCTGATCACCAAGGGCATGCCGAATTTCTCCGACATTCTCCAGCGCGACGACATGGAATTGATCCGTCAATACCTGGTCAAGCGCAACCAGGATCTGCAGGCCGACCTCAAGGCCGCCGGGCACGTCGACACACACTGATCGCCTACGGTTTCACCCATGCCTGACGACGCCCCACGGCGTCGTCATGGCGAAGCTCTGCCTCCAATAAAAATAACGGGACACGCCATGAAAACACTTAGCACTCTGACCCTCAGCGCACTCTTCGCCAGCTTGGCCCCTTTGGCCCAGGCCGATGTAAAACCTGATCCGGGCGACTACACCGCGCTGCCCAAAGGCACCGATGTGGTGGTGTTGTACCAGCAGAACCCACGCGGGGATAAGGTGTATTCGGGCGGCAAAAAAGTCGCCGACAACCTCGACCTCGACATGACCGTCGGGGTGTTGCGTCTGATCCACTTCACCGAGTTCTTCAACACCGGGCTGACCTGGGACCCGCAAATCGTCATCCCCTTCGGCTACCAGAAGACCGGCGCCACCGACAGCAAGAACTCGGGGCTGGGTGATATCACCTTCGGTGGGACGGTGTGGACCATCGCCGACCTGGCCAAAAACGAACACCTGGGCTGGTCGGTGTTCGTCACCGCGCCGACCGGCAGCGAGAAGAACCAAGGCTTCGCCTTGAGCAGCAATCGCTGGGCGCTGGACTTTCAGGTCGGTTACATCAAGGGCCTTACCGATAAAATCACCTGGGACGTGATCGCCGAAACCGAGTTCTACGACGAGCAGCGCTCCACCGCCGCCAAAAAAGACCCGTTGCTGCAACTGCACAACCACCTGCGCTACAACTTCACCCCCGACACTTACGCCGCGATCTCTTATCGTCATAACTGGGGCGCGCGCGAAACACTCGACCATGAAACCCTGGCCACCAGCCGCAGCAATGGCACGCTCGGTTTTACCGTCGCGACCATGCTGGGCAAGCAGGTGCAGGTGATGGGGCAGTTGATGCATGACACATCGGTGCGTGAGGGCGTGAAGATTGATAACTCGCTGCAGTTTCGCCTGGCGTACTTCTACTGAATCAACGGCTGTCCGGCATGGACACGGTCCATGCCGGCGCTGGATCAATAGCGAATCATCACCGATTTGAGTTCGGTGTAATCCTCGATAAACGCTGAGCCGAATTCCCGGCCGATGCCCGATGATTTAACCCCGCCAAACGGCACAGCCGGGTCGAGCAGCGTGTGCATGTTCACCCACACCGTGCCGGCGTGGATGGCGGGCACCATGCGCAGGGCTTTGCCCAGGTCGTTGGTCCAGAGGCTGGCGCTGAGGCCATACGGTGTGTTGTTCATCAGTTCCAGCAGCTCGTCTTCGCTGTCATAGGGCAAGAACGTGGCGATCGGGCCGAAGGTTTCCTCGTTGAGCACGCTGTCGTTGATGCTGTTGGCGAGGATCACGGTGGGCTCGACATAACACCCAGGGCGATCCATGCACCGGCCACCGTGGATAATCGTGTTGTTTTCGGCACGCGCCTTGGCAAAAAAACCGTCGAGCTTCAATTGGTGCTGGCGGTGGGTGACCGGGCCGAATTCGGTGCGCTCATCCAGCGGCGAACCGATGTTCAGTTTGCCCAGACGCTCGGCCAGGCGGCTCATGATCGGCTCGATCTGCGAGCGATGGGCGAAAAAACGTTCAGCGGCGGCGCAGATCTGCCCGGAGTGCAGGAAGCCCGCTTCGATGATGCCGTTGACCGCCTTGTCGAGGTCCACATCACGCAGGAACCCCGCCGAGTTTTTCCCGCCCAGTTCCAGGGTTGCGCGGGTCAGCCCGGCACCCGTGGCCGCGCGGCCTACGGCGATGCCGGTCGGCACCGAGCCGGTGAACGAGACCTTATCGGTGCCGGGATGCTCGATCAGCGCCTGACCCACCGGGCCGCCGCCGGTCAACACGTTCAGGACGCCGGCGGGCAGGCCTGCGTCGACCGCCAGCTCGGCGACCCGCAGGATCGTCAGCGGGGTGAACTCACTGGGCTTGATAATGATGCTGCAGCCGGTGACCAGCGCCGAGGCGAGTTTCCAGATGGCGATCATGGTCGAGAAATTCCACGGCACGATGCCCACCACCACGCCCACCGGTTCGCGCAGGGTGAACGCGGTGTAGCGTTCGCCGGCGAAGGAGGGCAGGGACGGCGTGATGGTCTGGCCGCAGATCTTGGTCGCCCAGCCGGCGTAGTAGCGTAGAAAGTGCGCGGCCTGGTCCACTTCGAAGGCGCGGGAAATCTGGATGATCTTGCCCGATTGGCACGTCTCGATCTGAGCCAGTTCCTCGCGGTGTTGTTCCAGCAGGTCGGCGAGTTTGAGCAGCACGTTGCCGCGCACTGCCGGGGCGACCTGGGACCAGTGCTGGAAGCCACGGCGGGCGGACTCCACCGCCGCATCGACGTCGGCCGCGTTTGCATCGGCGACGTGGGCAATCACGTGGTCGGTGGCGGGGTTGATCACTTCGAGGGTCTGGCTGGACTGACTCTGCACGTAGCCGCCGTGGATAAACAGGGCATGGCTTCGACGCAAAAACGCTTCGACTTGGGGCAACAGGGGGATGTCGGTCATGGGGTTTTCCTGGTGGTGAACAAGAGAAAACCCTGAGGTTAAGCAAGGGCTGTCACGGCGGCTTGACTGTGACTGCCCGGCGCCATGTCTGTGTCTGCCAACGCCGCGTCTATTGCGGCTGACGGGCAGGATCAATACCCATGGAAAGTACAATTTTGCATCTGGAAGGTACATTTTCGCAGCGTGCCGCTCACCCCATACTGGGCCTGCAGCCGGTGCCGCTCCTCGATATTGGACAGCAGCCGGACATCCAATAATAAGCAGGGCCGTCCATGAAAAAGCCAAACCCGCTCCTCGAAGACCTCAAGTCCATTCTGCCGACCATTGCCGCCAATGCGTTCCAGGCGGAGCAAGACCGCAAGGTCCCCGACGAAAACATTGCGCTGCTAAAAAGCATCGGCCTGCACCGTGCTTTTCAGCCCAGGAAGTTCGGCGGCATGGAAATCTCCCTCCCGCAATTTGCCGATTGCATCGCCGTACTTGCCGGCGCCTGCGCGAGCACGGCCTGGGCGATGAGCCTGCTGTGCACCCACAGTCATCAATTGGCGATGTTTTGCGCCCAGTTGCAGCAGGAAGTCTGGGGCGATAATCCCGACGCCACCGCCAGCAGCAGTATCGCGCCGTTCGGCCGCACCGAAGAGGTCGACGGTGGCGTGTTGTTCAGTGGCGAGATGGGCTGGAGCAGCGGCTGTGACCATGCCGAGTGGGCGATAGTCGGCTTCCGGCGCAAGAACGCCGAAGGCACCCAGGACTATTGCTTCGCGGTGCTGCCGCGCAGCGACTATGCGATTCGCGATGACTGGTTTGCCGCCGGCATGAAAGGCAGCGGCACCAAGACCTTGATCATCGAGAACGTGCTTGTGCCGGAACACCGCATCCAGAAAGCCAAGGACATGATGGAAGGCAAGTCCGCAGGTTTCGGTCTGTACCCGGACAGCAAGATTTTCTACTCGCCGTACCGTCCGTACTTCGCCAGTGGGTTTTCCACCGTAAGCCTGGGGGTCGCCGAGCGCATGCTGGATGTCTTCCGCGAGAAGACCAAAACCCGCGTGCGGGCCTACACCGGGGCGGCCGTGGGCGCGGCGACGCCGGCGTTGATGCGCCTGGCCGAATCGACGCACCAGGTGGCCGCCGCCCGAGCCTTTCTCGAGAAGACCTGGCAGGAGCATGCCGAGCACAGCGAGCAGCATCGCTATCCGACCCGCGAAACCCTGGCGTTCTGGCGCACCAACCAGGCCTATGCGACCAAGATGTGCATCCAGGCCGTCGACCGTCTGTTCGAAGCTGCCGGTGGTAACGCCTGGTTCGAGCACAACGAACTGCAGCGCCTGTTCCGTGACTCGCACATGACCGGCGCCCACGCGTACACCGATTACGACGTCTGCGCGCAGATCCTTGGCCGCGAGCTGATGGGCCTCGAGCCCGATCCCAGCATGATCTGAGTCGCTCGCCCCACGCCCCATCACAATAATCAGGACTGCTTGTGCACGCAGTCCGGGAGTCTTGCATGTCTGATAAAAGCCCAACCCCCTTCGACCCACGTGCCTTCCGCCGCGCCCTGGGCAATTTTGCCACCGGCGTCACCGTGGTGACCGCCGCCGACGCCAGCGGGCGCAAGGTTGGCGTGACGGCCAACAGTTTCAACTCGGTGTCCCTGGACCCACCGCTGGTGCTGTGGAGCATCGACAAACGCTCCAACAGCCACGAGGTGTTCGAGCAGGCCAGCCACTTTGCGGTCAACGTGCTGGCGGCCGACCAGATCGACCTGTCGAATAATTTCGCGCGGCCCAAGGAAGACCGCTTCGCCGAAATCGAGTTTGAACCGGGCGAGGGCGGATCACCGGTATTCGCCGACTGCTCGGCGCGTTTTCACTGCGAAAAATACCAGCAAGTTGACGGTGGCGATCACTGGATCATGATCGGCAAGGTGGTGGCGTTCGACGATTTCGGCCGCTCGCCGTTGCTGTATCACCAGGGCGCCTATTCGATGGTCCTGCCGCACTCACGTATGACCCGGCGCGACGACAGCCAAGCGCCCAGCAGTCATTTTCAAGGGCGCCTCAGCCACAACCTGTATTACCTGATGACCCAGGCCGTGCGGGCCTATCAATCCGGCTACCAGCCTCGGCAATTGTCCACCGGCTTGCGCACCAGTGAAGCGCGCATGCTGATGGTGCTGGAAAGTGATGCCGGCCTGAGCACGCCTGAATTGCTGCGTGAGGTGGCAATGCCGGTGCGCGAGATCGACGAAGCCGTGGCCAACCTCAAGCGCAAGGCGCTGGTCAGTGACCCTGACGGCCGCGTGCGCCTGACCGCCGCAGGCCTCGAACAGGCTGAAGACCTCTGGTCGATTGCCCAGGAGCAGCAGGATAAGGTGTTCAGTGCATTCAGCGCGGAGCAGATCGATACCTTCAAAACCGTGTTGAAGCAATTGATCAGCCACGCTGGCTAGCCCCGAAAAGGCTCAGGAGCGGCGCAAGGCGGCTCCTGGTTCGATCAAAACGGCACCGCCACGGTCAGTTGGCTGTACACGTTGGTGCCATTCCCCCCCACTGGGTTGCCAGCGTTGTGCTGGTCCCGCTCGGGTTTGTACAGGCCCAGCAGCGGGGTGACGATCAGGTGCTCGCTCACCGCCCATTCGGCGTACAGGTCAAGCTCGCGGCCGTTCAGGTTTGGCATGCCGTGCGTGCTGACGGTCTGGTAATCGAAGAACAAGGCGCCGAGGGTCACGGCTTGGGCCGGCTTGACCTTGAGCGCGAGATGTTGGATCACCGCGTTGGTATTGAATGGCCCCGCGTAATTGCCGGCGACTTCGCCCTGCACCCAGGTGCCAAAGCCGCGATTGAAGCCCGAGAACATCGCGTCCCAGTTTTTCGAATAGCGTGTGTAGCGATATGTCAGGTCCGGCGACCACGGCAGGCTGGTGAAGGTGTAGCCGGCCTCGCTGTACCAGGCGTTTTGCGCACCGATGCGTGTGTCCTGCCAGGCATATTCGGCGGCGAAGTGCGCGTTTTCGATGCCGGCATTCCCGGCGCCGCGCAGGCTATAGAGGTTCATGCCGGCCCGTTGTTTTTGCAGGTCATTGGCGTAGCGCTCGTCGACGCTGATGCCGTGGATATAGGTCAACCCCAGGGTGCCCGGGGCGGCGCTGTATTCCAGGGTGCCGGCGGCCATTTCGGTGTTGGCCTGGGCGCGATTGTCCGACTGTATCCACATCAGGCTGCCATGCACGCCCTCCTTGCCGCCCAGGCGCAGCAGCGCGGTTTGATCGAAGGCATGGCGGGCCGCGAGGTAGTAGGCGCCGCCCCGATTGAATTCGCCGTCTGCCACGCCCTTGCCGAGGTTGGTGCCGTCATCGTTGATGATGAAACCATCGCCGAGCATGATCACCTGGCGCCCGAAGGACAGGTCCACGCCGTCCGTGCCCAACACCGGGAATAGTTCGCCAGAACGCCAGCCGGCGAAGGCTTCGTCAAATTGGCTGGTGCGTTCGCTGCCCGTGGTCACGCCGGAGGCATCGCCATCGCCCCAGGTGCCGGAACTGACCTGGTTGGCCGTGCCGTAGACGCTGCCCAGGCCGCCCAAGCGCTGCTCCAGGCTGACGCCATACTTGATGAAACCTTCGCGCCAGGTGGAACCGCCCGGGGTGCCGTCGTAGTTCTTGCGACTGTTGAACATCCCGTAGACGGCCAGGAAGTTGCCGCTTAGTCGCGTGTCGTCGTCCGCATACAGCTCGAAGGCCTGGACCGACGATTCGCCGATCAACAGCGCAAGGCCCATGCCGACGGCCTGGTACAGTCGGCGCGTGTTGTGTGTGTGCTCCATGGTCAGTGTCCCCAACTGGATGAGTGGAGGCGCATTAAGGCGAGCGGGGCCGGGCGGCGTCTTTCATCTGCGTGCCAGGCAATTGACCCAGGCCGCCAGCCGGCCGGCGGTGGCAGGGAGCAACAAAACCCAAGGCAGCCAGGGGCAAGACGCTCAATCGAGGCAGGGCGCACAGTGGCTCAACGTCTAAAAATCCGCTGCTTGAGGGGCTGCACCATGTTGATCAACGACCGGCTTAGCGCACATTTGAAACAGGGCACCGTGGGCTTTCCCACGGCGCTCGCCAGCACCATCGGCCTGATCATGGCCAGCCCGGTGATCCTCACCGCCACCATGGGCTTCGGCATCGGCGGCAGTGCCTTTGCGGTGGCCATGCTGATCGCGGTGGTGATGATGCTGGCCCAGGCGACCACCTTTGCCGAGGCGGCGGCAATCCTGCCCACCACCGGCTCGGTCTACGACTACATCAATTGCGGCATGGGCCGGTTCTTCGCCATCACCGGCACCTTGTCGGCCTACCTGATCGTGCATGTCTTTGCCGGTACGGCGGAAACCATCCTCTCCGGGGTCATGGCGCTGGTGAACTTCGAACACCTCAATACCCTGGCGGAGTCGGCCGGCGGTTCGTGGTTGCTGGGGGTGGGTTTCGTGATTGTGTTCGGCATCCTCAATGCTTTTGGCGTCAGCGCATTCGGCAAGGCAGAGATCATCCTCACCTTCGGCATGTGGACCACCTTGACGGTGTTCGGCGTGCTGGGGCTGATCGCGGCACCGGCGGTGCAACTGGACGGCTGGTTCGGCGCATCGTTGGTGGGCACCGACCTGATCACCATCCTGTCGCTGGTGGGCATGGCCATGTTCATGTTCGTCGGCTGCGAATTCGTCACGCCGTTGGCACCGGACTTGCGCAACTCGGCCAAGGTCATGCCCAAGGCCATGATGCTGGGGCTGCTCGGCGTCGCCAGTTGCATGTTCATCTACGGCGCGGCAATGAAGCGCCAGGTGGAAAACGTGCTGCTCGATGCCGGCAGTGGCGTACACCTGCTGGACACACCGATGGCGATTCCGAAATTCGCCGAACAGGTGATGGGCAGCATCGGCCCGCTGTGGCTGGGGATCGGCTTCCTGTTTGCCGGGGCCGCGACCATCAACACCTTAATGGCCGGGGTGCCGCGCATCCTCTACGGGATGGCGGTCGATGGCGCGTTGCCCAAGGTCTTCACCTACCTGCACCCGCGTTTCAAGACCCCGCTGCTGTGCATCCTGGTGGCGATGCTGATTCCGTGCCTGCACGCGTTGTACCTGGGTGGCAACACCGACAACATCATGCACCTGGTGCTGGCGGCGGTGTGTGCCTGGAGTTTCGCCTACCTGTTGGTGACGATCTCGGTGGTGAGCCTGCGCATCCGCCGTCCGGACCTGCCGCGCGCCTATCGTTCGCCATGGTTTCCGTTGCCGCAGATCCTGTCCAGCGTCGGCATCCTGCTGGGCATCTGGTTTATCACGCCGCCGGGGATGAACCCGGCAGACATCTACATTCCGTTTGGCGTGATGCTGGCCGGCACGGCGGCGTATGCGTTGTTCTGGACGTTGGTGGTGCAGAAGGTCAATCCGTTCAAGCCGGCGTCAGTCGAAGCGGTGTTGGCCAACGAATTCGCCCATGCACCGAGCCAGCCTCACACCGAGTATCAGCGCCATGCTGCGAAGCCTGTTTGAGCGGTTCAGTGCCCGGCGCGCCCCGGCGGGGTATCGCCCTGGAGTGACCCTGGAACACCTGCGCCGTAACCTTGGCCTGGCGCACTTTCAGCACACCGCTTCGACCGTGGCCGAGGCGGTCCTGCTCGATGGCCGCTTGCGCGTGGAGATCGTCGAACGCGCCGAGTCGCAGTTGCTGATGCACCTGGTGATGACTGAGTTCGTGCTGCGCCTACCTGCCTCGCGAGAGGGCACGGCAAGTGTTGAACTGCACCACACCGGAGCCGTTTGGCGCACCGGCATTCGTTGCCGGCAACGCAGCGGCGACCCCGCGCTGCAGGCGTTGTTACAGCCCCACGGGGCATTGCTCCAAGCGTTGATGCCGCTGGATTTCAAGCGTCTGCGCATCGATCTGCAGGCCCGTCAGTGGTGTGTGCGCCTGGAGCATATGGGCGGTAGCGAGGTGATTAACCGCATGCCCGCGTTTCGCCGCTATATCCCGCTGAGCCCCGATCAACGCAGCGGGTTGCTGGCGACCTTGCTCCATTTTCAGCGCCTGCTGGCGGCACTCTGATCGCAGGTTTTGGCACCATTAGTGCAATCGCTTTGGTTGAGACGGAGGTGTTGCGGGCGCTTAGATAACATGTTAACTATTGCCTGACAACAACAAAAAAACCAAGGTGGACACAACCATGAGCATGCAAGCGGTTGGACAAGATGGGCTCGACAGTTGGACCCGCGATCTGCGCTCGATCTGTGGGCACTTCCACACAGAACTGGCGTTCAATCGCTCGCTGTTTATCGGTGATATCTCGGCCTGTTCCCGTGGCGGGCTGCCCCTGGCCAACCTGCGCACCAACGCCGGCCTGATCAAGCGCCCCAAGGTCCGCGCCGACCACGATGACGACCAGCAGTGTTTCCTGGTCAGCCAACGCAGTGGCTACAGCCAGATTGCCCAGGACGGTCAGGTCATTCGGCTGGGCCCCGGCGAATTGTTGCTGATGGACTCGGTAGGCTCCATCGAGATCACCCCGTTCGGGCTGATCGAGCACGCCTCCCTGTGCCTGTCCCGCCATGAAGTGTGCAAGCAACTTGGCACCCGGCCACGTACCTTCGGCAAAATTTCTTCAAGCAAAGCCTGCGGACGCATGCTGCATGTGTTGATGGATCAATTGTGCACGGATGCCCTGGAGGGTGACGCGGCGGTGGCGGAGGGCCTGGCGTTGCAGTCGGCGTTGGTCTCGCTGCTCGGCTCGGCCTTTGCGCAGCAGGAGGAGGCGACCGACGACTGCGCGGCACTGCCGGGCGTCAACCTGCGCAGTTACGTGCAAAAAGTCATCGATGAGTCGCTCAGCCAGCCGGGATTGAGCCCGCTGGGCCTGGCCAATCGCCTGAATATCTCGGTGCGGCATTTGTACCGGCTGTTTGAAGCGCAGGACGACAGTGTATGCCGCTACATCCAGCGGGCGAGGCTCAAGCGCAGTGCAGATGACCTCGCCAATCCGTTCCTGCGCGGCGA
Source organism: Pseudomonas sp. D3 (assembly GCF_029320995.1). Taxonomy (NCBI): domain Bacteria; kingdom Pseudomonadati; phylum Pseudomonadota; class Gammaproteobacteria; order Pseudomonadales; family Pseudomonadaceae; genus Pseudomonas; species Pseudomonas sp. D3. The sequence goes on along the minus strand of NZ_CP119772.1, from coordinate 3,643,293 downwards.
GTCGATCACCGCGATTGCCTACAAGTGGGGCTTCACCGATTCAGCGCACTTCAGCCGCTCGTTCAAGAAGCAGTTCGAGGTCTCGCCCAAGGCGTTTCGCTCCAGCCACGTGCAGCAGGTGGCGCAGGGAGTGTGAGCGTTCAACGAAGATGAAGCGAAGAAGCTGCCGGCGAGCGCCGGCAGCCGAGGCTACTACGCGACGGCGAAGTAGTGTTTGACGAAGCTGGGGCTGACGATTTCCCACAGCACCGCAGTGCCTTTGGTCACGAACCAGCTGTCGCCGGCCTTGAAACGTGTCTGCTGGCCGGTGGTTTCGTCGGTCAGCAGCACTTCGCCGGTGACCACCGTGGCTTGTTCGGTAAACGGGTAGACCATGCGGAACTTGCCCTGGGTGGTACCGAAATAGGCGCTGCTGACCGGGTCTGTGGGCGCGCCGAAGGTCATCTTGCCGAAGGCTTTGCCGTCGCCTTCGAGCAACTGCGAGCCGAGGTCGGCCACGGTGCCCCAGGCGTCGAGTTCCGAAAGCTGGATGTCGTGTTTGAGGGGGGTGAGGGTCATGGCAGGTACTCCTGATGGGAAAAATTAGCGGCGACCGTTCCAATAGCCCGACAGTTGGTGCCAGGACTTGCCGGCGGTCAGCAACAGCGGGCGGATCGCGTCTTTGCCGAGGATGGTCGGGCGGCGGATCGAACTGAGCAGGTCGTAGCGCGCCGACCCTTCGCTCATGCCTTCGGCCAGCACCTTGCAAATGATGTGGCTGGGGGTCACGCCGAAGCCGGAATAACCTTGCACGTAGAAAGCGTTGCTACGGCCGGGCAGGGTGCCGACCTGGGGGAATAGGTTCGGGCTGCACGCCATCGGGCCGCCCCAGGCCAGGTCGATCTTCACGTCCTTGAGGTACGGGAAAATCTTCAGCATCAGGTGGCGGTTCCAGGCTTTCAGGTCGCGGGGGATATGCTCCACCAGCGGTGTGGCAGCGCCGAACAGCAGGCGGTTTTCGTTGGTGACACGGTAGTAGTCGATCACCGGGCGTATATCACTGTAGGCCCCGCGAATCGGGCTGATCCGCTGGATCAACTGTTCCGGCAACGGCTCGGTCATCATCTGGAACGCATAGGTATTGATGGTCGATCGGTGCAGCTCGGGTTCCAGTTTGTTGAGGAAGCTGTCACAGGCCCACAGCAGCTTGCTGGCCCTGACCGAGCCGCGCCCGGTACGCACGTTGATGCGTTCGCCATAGCTGACTTCCAGGGCCGGGCTGTTCTCGAAAATCCGCACGCCGTGCCCCGCCAGGGCCTTGGCTTCACCGAGCAGCAGGTTCAGTGAGTGAACATGACCACCGCCCATGTGCAGCAAGGCGCTGCTGTAGGCATCGGAACCGATGATTTGCTTGACGTCCGAGCCGCCGAGAAAACGAATTTCGTGGGCCGTACCGATCGACTGGAAGTCTTTTTCCCAGGCCCGCAGGGTCTTGGCCTGACGCGCGTTGAAGCCCATGTAGCCATAGCCGTGGCAGAAGTCGGCATCGATATCGTACTTGGCGATGCGGTCCTTGATGATACCGGCCCCCAGGTCGCTGATCTCGAAGATCCGGCGCAGTCCGTCCTCGCCCACTTCCTGTTTGATCTTTTCCAGGTCGTGGCCGATCCCGGCCATGATCTGCCCGCCGTTGCGTCCGGTGCCGCCAAAACCCAGGTAGCGCGCTTCCAGTACGACGATGTTGGTGATGCCTTTTTCCGCCAGTTCAAGGGCCGTGTTGATGCCGGAAAAACCGCCGCCGATGATCACCACGTCGGCGTCTATGTCCTGTTCGAGGCACGGGAAACTGAGGTTGTATTTCTTGGTGGCCGTGTAATAGGTGGGTGTTTCGATAGTGATCATGGCGCAGCCTGAAAGTGACGATGTGATGGTGTTTATTAAGGGCCATGGCGTCGCACTTGTCTTGATTCTGTGTGCCGCCGCTTTGATCCTGCGCGCCAGCGGCCTGGCGGCGGCCGCAAGTTATAGCGCGCAGTGAAGAGGACAGTGGTAGAGTTTCGTTAAAATATTAACTAACTGAGTTGTGATGCCCAGACCCATGCGTAAACTCCGACAATCCCTGACGTTGACCCTGTTGCAGGCCCGCGAAGCGGCCATGAGTTTTTTCCGCCCCTCGCTCAATGAGCACGGCCTGACCGAGCAGCAATGGCGGGTTATCCGCATTCTCAGCCAGCACGATGAGCTGGAAATCTATCAACTGGCCGAATTGGCCTGCATTCTCAAACCGAGCATGACCGGCGTGCTGGTGCGCATGGAGACTGCCGGCCTGGTGCATCGGCGCAAGGCTGAGCAGGACCAGCGGCGCGTACTGGTGACCCTGGCGGATAAGGGCAAGGCCAGCTTCGACTCCATGAGCCAGTGCATGGAGGAGAACTACCAGAAGTTGCAGGCGCAGTTCGGCGAAGAGAAGCTGCAGACGCTGCTGGGGTTGCTGGATGAGTTGAAGGCTATCAAGCGCTGAGTGCCAGCCCATCGCGAACAGGCGAATGGGCTGGTTGTGCTGAGGGCGCTGCGTGCAGGGGGTTAGTACACACCGCCGGACCGGAGTGGCGCCACGCCGGCCTTGAACGTTGCCGCGAGGCTTTGCAGGCCGCGCATCAGCACGGTCGTATCGACCCCGACGGCGATAAACGCGGCGCCCAATTCGATGTAGCGCCTGGCCAGGGCCTGGTCTGCGCTGAGAATCCCCGCCGCCTTGCCGGCCTGGCGAACTCGCGCAATGGCGTCTTCGATCGCGGCCTGCACGGCGGGATGCCCTGGGTTACCGCGATAGCCCATCGCCGCACTCAAATCCGCCGGGCCAATGAACACCCCGTCGACGCCTTCAACCTGCGCAATCGCCTCCAGATTGGCCAGGCCTTCGAGGTTCTCGATTTGTACCAGCAGGCACATCTGTGCGTCGGCCTGATCCAGGTAGCCGGCAATGCTGTTCCAGCGCGACGCACGGGCGAGGGCGCTGCCGACGCCGCGAATGCCCTGGGGCGGATAATGCATCGCGCGCACCAGTTCCCGCGCCTGCTGTGCGCTTTCGACCATCGGCACCAGCAGCGTTTGCGCGCCGATATCCAGCAATTGCTTGATCAGTGCGCTATCGCCGACCACCGGACGAATGATCGCTTGGCTCGCGTAGGGCGCGATGGCTTGCAACTGGCCGAGCATCCCGCGCAGGTCATTGGGCGCGTGTTCGCCGTCGATCAGCAGCCAGTCAAACCCGGCGTTGGCCGCCAGCTCGGCGCAGTAGGCATCGGCCAGGCCGAGCCACAGGCCGATCTGCGTCTCGCCGCTGCACAGGCGCTGCTTGAAGCGGTTGATGGGCATATCCATGGAACGGTCCTCCAGGGTCAGACAAAGCGGCAGGAGATCGAGCCCAGCATGTCGTAGTCGACATGGAAGGTGTCGCCGGGATTGGCCGCCACCGGGCGGGTAAAGGAGCCGCCGAGGATGATCTGCCCGGGCTGCAACGTCACGTCGTAGGGCGCCAGTTTGTTCGCCAGCCAGGCCACGCCTTTGGCCGGGTGGTTGAGCACGGCGGCCGACACGCCGGACTCTTCGATCACCCCGTTGCGGTACAACACGGCGGGCACTTTGCGCAGGTCGATTTCGGTCGGCCGCACGGCCCGCCCGCCCATGACCACGCCCGCGTTGGCGGCGTTATCGGAGATGGTGTCGAACACTTTACGGGTGGCGTGGGTCTGCGGGTCGATCTGTTGGATGCGCGCGTCGATGATTTCCAACGCCGGGATGACCCACTCAGTGGCGTCGAGCACGTCGAAAATCGTGCAGTTCGGCCCCTTCAGCGGTTTGCCCAGGATGAACGCCAGCTCCACCTCGACCCGTGGCACGATGAAACGCTCGAACGGAATGTCGGTGCCTTCGTCGAAGAACATGTCATCGAGCAGCGCGCCGTAGTCCGGTTCGCTGATGTTCGACGACACCTGCATGGCCCGCGAGGTCAGGCCGATCTTGTGCCCGACCAACTTGCGCCCGTCTTTGATTTTCTGTGCGACCCAGGCGCGTTGGATCGCGTAGGCGTCGTCAATGGTGATCGCCGGGTAGTCCAGCGAGAATTGCCGGACCTGTTCGCGTGAGCGCTCGGCTCGGTCCAGGTGTGCGGCGGCTTGCAGAATCTGCTGTTGATCGAGCATGACGAAGTTCTCTTACTGTGGGTTGACGATGGCCGCAGGGGTACGCAGGACCAAAAAGCCGCCAAGGGCGATAAACAGCGCCAGCACATACAAGGCCAGGCTGGCGCTTTGGGTGGTGTCACGCATCCAGCCGATCAGGTAGGGCGCGAGGAACGAGGCGATACTGCCGAACGAGCTGATCAGGGCAATGCCGGCCGCCTGGGTGCTGTTGGACAGGAAGGCCGGAGGCAGTTGCCAGAACATCGGCAGCGCCGCGCTGGCCCCCATGCCGGCGATCACCAGGCCGCACAACACCAGGGTCGGGTTGGCGGGCGACAGCCCGGCCACCGCGATACCGACGGCCGACATCAGCAGCGGCACACACAGGTGCCAGCGTCGCTCACGGTTGCGATCGGATGAGCGCCCGCAGCCGATCATGAAGAAACACCCGGCCAGGTAAGGCACCGCGCTGAGCAGGCCGACCTGGCTGTCACGGCCGATGCCGGCGCCGTGGATCAGGGTGGGCATCCAGAACGCCAGGGTGTTGACCGCGAGCATCACCGCGAAATAGATCGCCACCAGCAGCCAGACCTGCGGGTCACGCAGGATGCCGCCGAACGAGGTGATGGATTTGCGCTGCTCCTCACTGCTCAGTTGTGTACGCAGTTGCTGTTTCTGCAGCGTGCTGAGCCAGTTCACCGTCTCGAAGCTGTCCGGCAGGCATTTGAGCACCACCAGGCCCAGCAGGATCACCGGGGCGCCTTCGATCAGGAACATCCACTGCCAGCCGCGCAGGCCGCCAAAGTCATGGAAGTGTTCCAGGATCGCGCCGGACAACGGCCCGCCGATCACACCGGCCATTGGCACGGCAATGGCAAACAGCGCGGTGACTTGCGCGCGGCGACGGGCTGGGTACCAGCGGTTGAGAAACACCAGAATCCCCGGAAAGAAGCCGGCTTCGGCCACCCCCAGCAAAAAGCGCAGCACGTAGAAACCGCTGGAGCTTTCGATCCACAGCATGCTGGCGGACAGCAGGCCCCAGACCACCATCAGGCAGGCGATCCAGCGCCGTGGTCCGACGCGGTCGAGGGCGATGTTGCTCGGTACGCCGAACAACGCGTAGGCAATGAAAAACAGTCCGGCCCCGAAGCCGTAAACCGTGTCGCTGAAGTGCAGGTCGGTACTCATCTGCATCTTGGCGAAGCCGATGTTGATGCGGTCCAGGTGGGCAAACAGATAACAGATCAGCAGCAAGGGCATCAGGCGCCAGGTGACGAGGCTATGGGTACGCTGGTGTTCGAGCAGGGTGGTGCTGTTGGCGGTATTGGCTGTGCTCATGATGTTGTACTTTTTTTTGAGTGGCCGTTGGCGGAAGGCGGGCAGTGTTCAGCTCGCCTGGTTTTTCAAGAAGGCATGCACGTTGTTTTGCTTGAAGTTGAGTTCGGGGTGCAGCTCGATCATCTCGAACGACAGCGCCAGCAGACGCTGCGATTGCAGTTCGGCGAAGTGTTCGGTGATCACGTTGAACAGACGTTCGGCGACGGTTTTGCGCGTGTCCAGGTCGCGTCCGTGGCCGACCTTGAGGGTCATGTGGACGAAGGCGTAATCGTGCTTGCCGTCGGCCATGCGCCAGGTGTCCAGGCGCACGCCGCGGCTGCGGATGCCGCCCAGGGGGAACACACCGCTGTCGCCCAGCACGGTGTGGACCTTCTCGAACAGCGCGGGCAAGTCGGCCTGCTGCTCGATGTTGTCGGTGTATTCAGCAATGAAGTGCGGCATGGGTGTCTCCTCCCTTGATCGGTGACGCGGATCTGTCCTGTGGGAGCTGTCGGCCCCCACGTGGGTTCTTCGCCCTGGGTCAGAGGGGGAAAATGGCGTTGATCTGGCCGGTGCCGGAGCTGCCGAACGGTGGGGTGATGATCTCGGCCGGTTTGTTGTAGTCCGGGCCGCCCAGCAGGCCGAGAAGCATCGCGGTGTCGTGCATCTTGCCTTCGCCGAAGCAGTGCTCGGCGTAGTCCGGCAGCATTGCGCAGAACTCCTTGAAGCGGCCTTGCTTCCACATGTCCACCACATGCATGTCCATCTGCTTGTCGAATTCACGGGTCCAGTTGTGGATGTTGGCTTCGGCTTCGCGGTCGTCGGAGAAACGGTGGGAGAGGGAGCCCGAGGCCAGCACCAGGACTTTGCGGTCGCTCTTCTCGATCGCGCGGCGCACGGCGGCGCCAAACGTGAAGCTGTCTTCGAGGCGGTGCCAGGCGCACCAGGCGGCAATCGAGATCACGTCGAATTTTTGCTCGTCCGGCACGCCCATGTGCATGTAGCGCATCGGCACGAGGGTGCCGTATTCCAGCTCCAGGCTCGGGATGTTGTGAGCCATCGTGCGCACATCGGCCAGGTTGGCTTCAGCCGCGATCAGTTCCCCCAGTTCCGGGCAACCGGGGTAGTCGTACTCCATGTTCTTGATGAAGTGCGGCAACTCATTGCTGGTGTAGGTGCCCTTGAAATGCTCACCGCAGTTGACGTGATAGCCGCTGTTGACCAGCCAATGCACGTCGAAAACCACCACTGTGTCGGCGCCCAGTTCGCGGGCGCGGCGCCCGATTTCCTTGTGCCCGGCAATGGCGGCTTCGCGACAACCATGGTGCTTGCCGGGCAGTTCCGACAGGTACATCGAGGGTACGTGGCAGATCTTTGCGGCCAGGACGACTTCGCCCATGATGATTCTCCTGAATAATTGTTTTTGTCTTGGAAGCATTGTGTGGCGAGGGCGCAAGGGCTCTCGCCAGCGGTCTGACTCACACGCCCCAGCGCGGAATGTGATGACTGCCCATGGAGATACACACGTTCTTGATTTCGGCGAACACTTCAAAGCTGTACTGGCCGCCTTCGCGTCCGGTACCAGAGCCTTTCACCCCACCGAACGGCTGACGCAAGTCGCGCACGTTCTGGCTGTTGATGAACACCATGCCGGCTTCGATGCCGTAGGCCAAGCGATGCGCCTTGCCGATGTCCTGGGTCCAGATATAGGACGCCAGGCCGTACTCGGTCTCGTTGGCCAGTTGCAGCGCTTCGGCTTCATCCTTGAACGGGATCAGGCACACCACCGGGCCGAAGATTTCTTCCTGGGCGATGCGCATCGTGTTGTTCACATCGGCAAACACCGTGGGCTGGATAAACTGCCCGCGACTCAAGTGCGCCGGCAGGTTGGCCGGACGTTCCAGGCCGCCGGCGAGCAGGGTGGCGCCTTCTTCTATACCAATCTTGATGTAGCCGGTGACCTTGTCGTAGTGCGCCTGGGTGATCATCGAGCCGACCTGGGTTTTCAGGTCTTGCGGGTCGCCGACGATCAGGCGTTTGGCGCGGGCGGCAAACTCGGCGACGAACTGCGGGTAGACACTTTCCTGAATGAACACCCGGCTGCCGGCGGTGCAGCGTTCACCGTTGAGCGAAAAGATGGTGAACAGTGCGGCGTCGAGGGCGCGTTCCAGGTCGGCATCCTCGAAGATCAGCACCGGCGACTTGCCGCCCAGTTCCATGGAGTATTTTTTCAGCCCGGCGGTCTGCATGATTTTCTTGCCGGTGGCGGTGCCGCCGGTGAACGAAATCGCGCGCACGTCCGGGTGGCGCACCAGCGCATCACCGGCGGTGGCGCCGTAGCCCTGGATCACGTTCAGCACGCCTTTGGGAATGCCGGCCTCGACGGCCAGGCGCCCGAGTTCATTGGCGGTCAGCGGCGACAGCTCGGACATTTTCAGCACGGCGGTGTTGCCCAGTGCCAGGCATGGCGCGGTCTTCCAGGTGGCCGTCATGAACGGCACGTTCCACGGCGATACCAACGCACAGACACCCACCGGCTGGTACAGGGTGTAGTTGAGCATCTGGTCGTCCACCGGGTAGGTGTGGCCGTCCATGCGAGTGCAGACTTCGGCGAAGAAATCGAAGTTGTGCGAGGCCCGTGGAATCAACACGTTCTTGGTCTGGTGGATCGGCAGGCCGGTGTCGAGGGTTTCCAGTTCGGCCAGGTGCGGCACGTTGTGTTCGATCAGCTCACCGAGCTTGCGCATCAGGCGGGCACGTTCCTTGGCCGGTGTGCCTGCCCACTTTGGAAAGGCTTCCTTGGCCGCTGCAACCGCTTGCGCGACTTCTTCGGCGCCGCCGCTGGCAACTTCACCGATGGCTTCGCCGGTGGCCGGGTTGTAGTTGATGAAGGTGTCTTTGCTTTCGACCTCACGGCCGTTGATCCAGTGTTTGATCATGCTGCTCAAGCCTCTTTACCGGCGCTGAAGAATTGCGCCTCGCTGACAATTCGATTGACCAGGCGCCCCACGCCTTCGACTTCCACGATGACTTCATCGCCCGGCACCACGTCGGCCAGGCCTTCCGGCGTGCCGGTGGCGATCATGTCGCCGGGTTGCAGGGTCATGAAGCTGGACAGGTATTCGATCAGGTACGGGATGTCGAAAATCATGTCTTTTGTGCTGCCTTCCTGGCGCAGTTCACCGTTGATCCAGGTGCGCAGTTTCAGGTTGCTCGGGTCCGGCACGTCGGCGACATCGACGATCCACGGGCCTACCGGCGTGGTCGCGTCGCGGTTCTTCACCCGCAGGTTGGGGCGGTAGTAGTTTTCCAGGTAGTCGCGGATCGCGTAGTCGTTGCACACCGTGTAGCCGGCCAGGTAGTCCAGGGCGTCTGCGCGCTTGACGTTGCGCGCCGGCTTGCCGATCACCGCGACCAGTTCGCACTCGTAGTGCATGTAGGCGACATTGTCCGGGCGCCAGGTCACTTGGTTGTGGCCGGTGTAGGTGCCGCGCGACTTGATGAAGGCCAGCGGCTCGGTCGGCGGCGTGAAGGCCAGTTCGGCGGCATGGTCGGCGTAGTTCAGGCCGAGGGCGAACATGCTGCCGGTGGCCGGTGGCAGCCACTCGACCTGGTCTTCGGCGAGCAGGCGACCGTCGCCCAGGCGCACGGCGTTTTGGGCTTCGACCAGAACCTGATGCACGGCGCCTTCAAAGCGAATACGGGCGTGTTTCATGACAGTTCCTCTGCCTTGATGTGGTTGACCAGACGGCCCAGGCCGCTGATCTCGACTTCAACGGTATCGCCGGGTTGCACATCCACACGGCCTTCGGGCGTGCCGGTGATCAGCACATCGCCTTCGTGCAGGGTCATGAACTCGCTGATTTCGGCGATCAGTTGAGGAATATCGCGCACCCAATTGGCGGTCGAGTTTTGTTGGCGAAGCTCACCGTTGACGAACAGCTTGAGGCTCAATTGGTTGGGGTTGTCGATCTGGTCGCGCCCCACCAGTTCCGGGCCCAGCGCGCAGAACCCGTCGCGACATTTGGCTTTCACCGCCGGGCGGTAGTAGCTGTCTTCCGGCAGGCTGAACTCGTTGATGATGGTGTAGCCGGCCACATGCGCCATCGCGTTCTCGACGCTGACGCGGCTGGCGCTTTTACCGATCACCACGCCCAGCGCCGGGCCGGGCTGAAGGCGTTCGCCGGTGGGCTGCACGACGCTGCCGTCATGGCCATTGCGGGTGTTGGGGGTCTTGATGAACAGCACCGGTTTGAGCGGCGGCTTCTGGTAAGGCGCTTGCTCGAATTCGGCGATACGTTGGTTCAGCAACCCCTGATAGTTCAGCGCAACGCCGAACAGGGTGCCGTTCGCACCATCATGCAGAGCACGGCTCATGCTTTTCTCCTGGCAGTGGCGGGGCAGAGACTGCTCCGAGGCATATTCGTTAACCTGTTAACGTTATAATTAAGATGTTAACTATCGTCAAGCGTGGCAAACTCTTTCGCGCCTGGCGAGCCGCTGAAATCCGGTGCAGGATGGCCTCTGCAGGTTGGTTGATAGCCCAATAAAAAAGAGAAATCCGCGATGATCGATCGTAAACCGATCCCCAATATCAACATCGGTCAGGTCTACGACCAGCGCTACAGTGATGCCGAAGTGCACTACGACAAACTCGGCAACCTGGCGGAGTTTTTCGGTCGCAATATGCCGGTCCATCGGCACGATCGGTTCTTCCAGGTGCATTACGTGAAGAGCGGCGCGGTGCGTGTTTACCTGGATGACCAGCAGTATCTGGAGTCGGGGCCGATGTTCTTTCTGACGCCGCCGACGGTGCCCCACGCCTTTGTCACGGAGGCGGACGCCGATGGGCATGTGCTGACGGTGCGTCAACAGCTTGTCTGGGGGTTGATCGATGCCGACCCGACCTTGGTGCCCGGTTCGCAGTTGCCGGCGGCCTGTGTCGCACTGGCGCAGTTTCCACGCGAAGTCAGGCGGCTGGAGTTTCTGTTCGAAGCGCTGAGCGACGAAATCAACGCTGCCGGCGCTGGGCGCAGTGCGGCGCTGGACAGCCTGACCCGCTTGATCATGATCAGCTTGCTGCGGCTCTGCTCCAACTCCCTGCAAGCCCGGCCGGCGCGCCATGAAGACCTGCGGATCTTCCATCGCTTCAACGCGTTGATCGAGGACCATTACCTGCAGCACTGGCCGCTGTCGCGCTATGCCGACGGTGTAGGCGTCACCGAGGCGCGACTCAATGACGTCTGCCGACGGATTGCCGATCTGCCGTCGAAGCGGCTGATTCTCGAGCGGGTCATGCAGGAGGCCAAGCGGCTGTTGTTGTTCACCGGCAGTTCGGCCAACGAAATCTGCTACCAGCTGGGTTTCAAGGACCCGGCCTATTTCAGCCGGTTCTTTCAGCGTTACGCGCAGATGACGCCGGGGGAATACCGCCAGCGGCAATCGGGGTTGCGGTGAAGCCGCCATAGTCTGTTCTCGATGGGCGTCGGTGCGCTCATGATGGTTGCAGTCACTTCCCCGAAAAATGGCTTTTACGAGGAAGTGATTGCACATTTCACACGGCCGCGGTCACCACAAGGCCAGGCTGTAGCCGACGATGATCCGGCTTTCGTCGATGTCGCTGGTCAGGCCGTTACTTGAGCGCAGGCTGGCGTTGCGCAGGCGCACGTTGACGTTCTTCAGCGGGCCGCTTTGAACGGTGTAGACCAGATCGGTATCGCGCTCCCATTCGCGGCCATTACGCACGGTGGCGGTTTGCGCGTGGCTGCCGTCCACGTAGCGGGTCATGAACGTCAGCCCGGGTACGCCGAGGGCTGCGAAGTTATAGTCGTAGCGCGCCTGCCAGGCGTCGGTGTTGGCCTTGGTGAAGATATTGATGGTCACCAGATTGACTGAATACGGGTCTTGGCCCGGGAAGGCAAAGTCGCCGTCGCCGGAGAGGTTTTGATAGCCCAGGCCGAATTTGTGCGCGCCCACCGACAGGCTGAACATGCCGTTGAAAAAGCGGTTGTCGATCCGCCCGCCGTCAACCCTCGAAGGGCTGCGCAGCCGCGCGCTGCCTTGCTCGCGGGTGTCGAAATAGCGCAGGTCGCTGCGCAGGTTCACGTCTTCGGCCAGGGGCAGGTCATGCACCAGGCCGATGAAGTTCTGACGGTAGATGTCCTGCATTTGCGCGTAGTAATACGTCGCCGCCAGGTGCGGATTGATCGCGTAGGTGCCCCCGGCCAGGTCCAGGTGGCTGCTGGTGACGCCGCCGTAACTCATTGACTCGTTGTTGGAGGAGTCGCGCAGGTTGTGTTTTTCCAGGCGACCGACGTTCAGGGTCAGCCCATCGATGTCCTGCGAGGTGACCAGTCCGCCGTTATAGGTCGACGGCAGCAGCCGGGTGTCGTTGTAGGCCACCACGGGTAACAGCGGCTGCAAGGTGCCCAGTTTGAGCACGGTTTTTGACACCCGCAGTTTGGCGGTCAGGCCCAGCTCGCTGTAGCTATCAGCCGGTTCGCCGTCTGCGCCGGACGGCAGCAGCCCGGTGCCGCGCCGGTCTCGGCTGGAGTCGAGTTTCAAGCCCAGTTCTCCCAAGGCATCCACGCCGAATCCGACCACGCCGTCGGTGTAGCCCGACTCCATGCGCAATACAAAACCCTGCGCCCATTCGTCCGCCTTGTTCTGCGGCGCATTGCTCTGTCGAAAGTCGCGGTTCATGTAGAAATTGCGCAGGTCCAGAGTGGCTTTGCTGTCCTGGAAAAAATCGGCGTGGGCAACCAGAGGGGTAAACGCGGCGCACAGGCCAGCGCTTGCCGCCGTGCGAAAGAGGCACGAATGCATGAGGGGCGTTCCTTTTGTTGTTTTTGTTGGTATGGCCCTCTGCTAGGTCAGGGCTTGGGATATTGTTAACATGTTATCGTTAATCCGGATAGAGCGTTTCGCGGGTTTTTGCCAATTTGTTTCGAAGTTAATGATTTTTCAGCGGGCCTGATTGGCACGAAATGACAAGCAGCGTTGTCACACTCAGTCAAGCGGGGCGGGTGACGTTCGCCTGTAATGGCGCAGCGCAACGTTAAACCCCAATAGACCCCAAGAGGACGTGCCCATGTGGACCAAACCGAGCTACACCGATGTACGCATTGGTTTTGAAGTGACGATGTACTTCGCCAATCGATAACGCCCTGGAAGGCATGGGGGCGATGTACTGCCGTCCCGGGTTGCGCTTCAATCGACCGGCTGTTCGGTGGTAAAGTCGCCGCCATGAAACTGACCCGCTCAGACCGCTCGCTCATTGCCTGGACGTTGTATTTCTGCGTCCTGTTCAATGTGTTCGCCTGCGGTTTGGCGCACGGACAGACGATGGGCCTGGCGCTTAATGGCGTAGGCGGGCAGTTCTGCTCGTCCCAGAGCAGCCCTGCGCCGGCCTCGAAAGCGGATCCCGCCGATCTGTCCGCCAGTGGCTGGGCCGGGAGTTTTGCCTGTCCGATCTGCTCGTCCGTGACCTTGAGCATCGCGTTACTGTTCTGTCTGGGCTGGTTGCTGCGGATCGGGCAGGTACGCCGGCCTGGCCGCGAACAGCGCTGCAAGGCGCCCCCGCGTTATTCCTGGCCCTCGGCCAACCCCAGAGCGTCCCCCGCACTTTGCGCATGACCGCGTTTGTCTAAGCCCCCTTGTGCCTGTCGACCCCGGTCAGCTAGGCGTTGTGGGGGCTCCACGGTTAAAGGTGACACGGGAAGGAGCACACAATGGCTCATGTATTGGTACGCCTCAATCGCCGGCTACTGCCAGGATTGGTTGCGGCCGTTTACGCAAGAAGACACGCAAAGTCCGCAACTGCGCCAATCGGCCGGAGGTCGCCATGTGCGCGCTAGCCGTTCCATCGGGGGCTTCGCGATTGGTCAGCAAAGCCTCGCGTCTGCGTAATCAAGCGGACTTCCTACTGCCGTTTCCGGATTACCCAGGTAATGCGCGCAGTTTCGTACACCTGGATGCCCGACTGCTGCCTTACTGGCACACCTTGTTCGATGTGTGCCCCGGCTTGCTCAAGCTCGATCCGCCCGATGGCCTGAATATATTTCGCGGCTTCATGACCTGGGCCTATCGCAATCATCCGCCGTTGAACTGGACCTATTACCTGAGCGTATGCCGCTGGCTCCTGGGCTCCAAGTATCAGGCGCGGATCAACGAAGAGCACATCGAGTCGTTTATGTGCGCTGCGGCGGCACGCTGGATCAATAGCGATGACAGCCAGGCTCGGGGGCTGGTGTTGGCCTGGCAGGGCGCGCCGGAAAGGGTGTTCGATTGGAAGCAGGCGCCTCGTCCGGTGCCCGGGCTTGAAGCTGATCTGGAGGAGTTTCCGCCCCTGCCCTGGGACTTTGCCTGGTGCCCGTTGACCAGCAAGGGCGGCGTGGGATTTCGCCGCTGGCTGCCGATTCCTTGACGCGGTGTTGACCCAGGGCGACGCCAGTGAGCTGCGACAAAGCACCACACCTGATCAGCATTGATCGCGCGCGCCGCCAGCACCGCGGATCGGGTCGATTAGCGCGTGCGATGTGCCCGATTGTCGCAGTTGTCGCCCTGAGACTGTGCTCATAAAGTGTGCAGGCTTTGAGCGGAGGCAGACACTTCCACGGTAGCTCGAGGCGCGGCATTTGAACCCGTTCATGTGCCGGTTGCCAGGCCCTCTTCCCAGAGGGCTTTTTTTTGCCTGATAAACCCGCTCATCACTCGCCCGCGTGCCGGTTTGGCGTTCATGAGCCCGGTTCATCGGGTTCGGTGCTGCGCTCGTTGCCGTTGAACGAGGAGCCCCAGTGCGACAGCCCGCCACAGTCAGGAGGGGAGAGCGCCAAGGCGTGGTTCTTCATTGTGCAATGAGGCGCGGCCTGTGGTGGTTTGTCGCAGGTCAGGTGGCGCGCACTGGCATGCTAGATTCTGCGTCGACACGGCATTTTCCCTTGGCAGGGTTTTGGTCGCGTTACTGAGCGCCAGGAATCGCAAGGTTCCTGGCGCTCCTTTAATGTGTGTTCGAGCCTCAACCGGCGGTTACGGGCTCTGCACTGGCACCTCCACATGCCCCTACTTGACCTGCGCCTCCTCCAACAGCCAATGCGCAAATGCCTGGATGGGCGCGCGGCTCAGCTCTAGGGGTTCAGGTAACACGAGGCAAAAGGTCTTGGCCACATTCTTCTCCTGCGGCCATGGCGCAACCAGTCGACCTTGCGCCAGCTCTGCCTCCACGTACAGGCGCGGTACGAGTGCCACACCGAGACCAGCCAGTGCGGCCTCAATCAACATCGCATGCAAATCGTAGCGTGCGCCCATCGCTGGGTTGCTCAGCACAATCCCGGTTTCTTGGGCATAGCGCTGCCACGCATCCGGGTGCTGTCGTCGGTGTAATCGTGGCAGTGAATCCAGCGCCGTTGCCGGTTTGCCCTGATTCAGGAGGGCAGGGTGACAAACCGGAATGAGCACTTCCTTCAACAGGCGGTGCGTGTGCATGCCTGTCCAGGCCGGGTGCTCAAAATGGATGGCGGCATCAAAGCCGCTACCGGCAAGCACGAACGGTTCCATGCGTTCCGAGAGATGTACGCAGATATTCGCGTGTTGCTGGCTAAAGCCAGGCAACCGAGGGATTAGCCAGCGCAAAGCAAAGGTTGGGCTGACGGCGATATCCAGGCTGGCGCCGTTTCTGGGCTGGCCCATCAAATACTGGCTGTCCCTGTCGAGGCGGTCGAGTAGTTCGCGCACTTGCGCCGCGTAGCGCTCACCGTTAGGCAAGAGCCGCACGCGGTTGCCCACGCGCTCGAATAGGGTGACGCCCAGAAAGGCTTCCAGGCGGCCTATCTGCCGACTGATTGCGCCCTCGGTCAAGGCCAATTCATTGGCGGCACGGGCGAAGCTGCCATGGCGGGCTGCCGTTTCAAAGGCAATCAGGGCTGCATTACTCGGTAGCTTTCGACGCATGGTCTTTTCCTGTAGCCAAGGCAGCCACCTTGATGTTTAGTCACTGAAGGGTGCCGAAAGATCGTTTTATGGGGCTCTACCGTGCCACTAGCATGATGGAACATCAATCCATGAAGTGACTTTATGATTTACACAGTCGAATGCAACTACGCTGACCCTGCCAGCGAAGCCGAGTGGAATGGGTTTTACAGCCTGGAAAAACTGCCGGCGCTGATCTCGGTGAGCGGTTTCAGCGCTTCACAGCGTTTCGAAGCCTTGAGCGGCACTTGCCCGGCCTACTTGGCCTTGCATTCAGTCGACACGCTTACCGTATTGCAGAGCGACGAGTACCGCGAAAAAGGCGGTGGCACTTTTTCCGGCTGGCAGTCGCACATCACTGATTGGAGACGCAACCTCTATGCCGGGCAGGACCGGGCAGTTGCCGTGGGCGCGGACGAGTTCCTGTTGATCAGTGAACAAGGCCCTCACGTGTTGATTGAGTTAGGCCTTACGCCTGTAGCGCTGCACGCCGTTGCGTTGGACAAGACCCCTGCACACCGCTGGTTGGCCAAACTGGATTGCGTTCAGGCCAGGGCCTGCGATCTGCAGGGGCTGAATGTGTATCGCGCCATGACCGTGCAGTTACAGTCATGAGTAACGTGGACATCCCTCGCTGGAGACTCCCCAGCCAGCAAGTCGGCGAGTTTTCAATCACCGCCATCAGCGACGGCTACTTGGGGGCGAGCCTGGATTTTCTCGCCAACATCGCGCCAACGGAGGCGGTCCGACTTCAGTTAGCCGCCGGAATCAGCGAGCCAGCGTCAATCCATATCAATTGCTATCTGATACGTGGGCGTGGCCGAACGGTTCTGATCGACGCTGGCGCCGGCGGATTCAATCAATGGGGCGGCGAGTTGCTGGCCAATCTTGCATTGGCCGGCGTGCAACCCGGTGACATAGATACGGTTCTGCTGACTCACGCGCACCCCGACCACATCGGTGGCTTGTTGAACGCAGCGGGACAAATGGCCTTCGCCAATGCTGAGTTGGTTGTGCATCAGCGAGAGCTAGCGTTCTGGGAGGACGATGGCCACCTTGGCCAGGCCAGTGAACGCGCGCGTCGAAACTTTCTGTTTGCACGAAGGGTGTTCGATCAGTACCGAAAAAATCTGCGCCCGTTCACCGCCAATGACGTCCTGCCGGGCATCAGTGCGATGCCGTTGCCTGGGCATACCGTCGGGCATTGCGGCTACCGATTTGAGTCCGTGGCAGGCAGTCTGCTGATATGGGGCGATATTGTTCATTTTCCTCAGATTCAGATTGCGCGCCCTGATGTCACGATTGCCTTCGACCAGGACCCGCTGCTATCGGCGGCCACGCGAACGAGGCTGCTGGACGTTGCCAGTTCAGACAACTTGATGGTCGCTGGCATGCACTTGGGAGCGCTCGGCTTTGCTCATATCAAGCGCTCCGGGAACACCTACGCCATTGCTTACGAAACGTGAGTCAAGTATCGGCTGAGCGGCAAGGTGCCTAGAGAATCCGGGGCGCTTCAACCCCTTGTCGCGAACAGAACAGTTCTTGCGCACCCGGCTAAACATAGGTCGCAACTGTTGCAAGGCAAAACGTCGCAGACCGGTAGTCTAAGGTGATGCCCCGGGAGAATATCAATGACTCGACGCGCTTGCTTGGCCGCTTTATTGACGCTGACTGTTTCAACTGCATTTGGCGCGCCCAGTTACGATCATCTCTATGCGTTCGGTGACAGTTACTCTGACAATGGTGCGGGTCAAACCTTCACTAGACTATTGGCCACGCAGAAGGTCAAAGACGCACAGGAACTACCGGGCTCGTTGTACTGGAAGGGACGCTGGAGCAATGGCCCCACCGCCGTAGAGGAGCTGGCTCGCGCGTTGAAAACCGACCTGACCGACTACGCGATTGGCGGCGCTAAAAGCGGCAACGGCAACTACTACGCCTGGATGGAGCCATCTCGCGACACCGGGGTTTTTGGCCAAATCGCCGATCATCTGAACGCCGCGAAAACGCACAAAGCGGATCCGAATGCGCTCTATTTTATTTTCATCTCAGCAAACGATTTTTTTGAATGGGCCGACTTTTCGCACCCAGAATCGATTGACGTGCTAAGCCAGAACAGCGTGGCGAATATACAAAAGGCTACCCAGACGCTGATTGCAGCCGGCGCGAAGCACGTGATGGTCGTGGGGACTACGGATTTGAGTCATGTGCCGGCCGTGGTGCAGGGCAATCAGGTCAAGAACGCAACAGAATACCAGCAGATACTCGAACAAAAGCTGCCCGCCGTGTTAACAACACTGGCTAAAGCCCATCACGTCAGTATTAGTTACTTTGACCACCTGGCCTTCAGCAACAGGCTTCGTACAGCCCCCGATGTTGCGGGCCTGAAGGATCTGGATAGCCCGTGCCAAGCCACCTATCCGGACGTCAAGCCGGTGTGTGAACATCCAGATGCCCACTACTACTGGGATGAATGGCACCCGACCCGTAAAGTTCACACGCTGGCCGCCGAGGCGATGCTTGAAACGTTAAAGGCCAACCGCTGATGTTCTCTAACCGGCCTTAGCCGACGCGCGCGCAGGGTAAATCACGCAGCTAATCGCCCTTAGCGTTGGTGTCCGGAAGATGTGTCGCCCGGACGGTTAAAAACGTTAGGTGCCGCCTTCACCTCGAAGACCGAATTAGTGCCGGCCCTGGAGTGGGCCGCAAGTGCGACGCGCGCCAGTGCAGGAATCGATTTGGAGTGAGTGCGCGTCATAATTGAAGCGCGATGATTTTCAACCGTGCGCTGACTGATTCCGAGTTCTGCAGCAATGTTTTTACTCGGCTTCCCTGCAAGTACCATGTCCATGATTTGACGCTGTCGCAAAGTAAGACTGTCGATGCAATGGGTTGCGTTCTGAGTCCACGCCATTTTTTTGTTTGCGTCCTGCGAGTGCTCCAGAGCGCGCGCAACTATTTGCAGAACCTCGTTGCGACTAAACGGCTTTTCGATGAAGTCCGATGCACCGGCCTTCATCGCATTCACGGCAAGTGAAACGTCGTGGCTGTCGCTGATCATGACGGTTGGCAGTTCATCGCCATTGCTTCTCAGCCGGTGGATGAGTTCAAGGCTTTGCATTCCAGGCAGGTTCGCATCTACCAGCAAGCACGCGCGTAGGCCGGGAGAGTATGCCTCCAGGAACGCCTCGCACGAAGCATAGTCCTGAACTTGATAGTCTTTGGATTCGAGCAAACTGCGGATGGTAGTGCGAAAAAAATCGTCACGATCAACGACGAATATGATGGATGTTTCGGTGTCGGCGGTTTCGGCTTCCTCGCGGCATTCATCTTGGGCAATCACCAAACGCTGTTGTTCAAGCAGAGACGTAATGACGAAAATAATCTCTTTAAGTTTCGCTGGCTTGTTGAGCTGAGTACAGTGCTCAAAGGCTACGTCACGCGCGGTTTGATGAGAAATATCACCCGTGAGAATGATCGCAGGCATGCTGCGATGCAGTGTTTTGCGCAGTTGAGTGATGACTTGTAAGCCATTCAACGAGCCCGGCAAATTAAAGTCAGCGAGTATCAGATCAGGTTGCACGCCGCCTTGGGTGACGCTTTCCAGAGCGCTCAGCCCGTCAACAGCCATCTCCACTTGATAACCTTCGGACTTGAGTAGCATGCCCAGTAGTTCGAGGACCTCGACATCATCGTCGACAATCAGGATCATTTCACCGTCGTGCGCCAGGGCGTTCTCTTTTAGATCAGTTTCTAGCTGAGCATTTGGTAACGAGATGACGGGACGAGAAAAAGTGACATCAATGGAAAATACCGACCCTTTCGCTTGAATCGATTGCGCGCGCAGTCGATGTCCCAGCACCGAGCACAGTTGCTTAACCATAAGTAAACCTGGCGCATCTGCCTGGGCTGCGTGGTCGACAGGTACATAGCGATCCGGGGAGGGCACCGGCTTGGACGTCTGCGTCACGGTGCCGCAATTCCAGACTTCAATGCTGAGCCACCCGCCGTGCCGGCGGCAGCCCAAAAGTATGCGGCCTTCATGGGTGTGTTGCAGTGCATTGGACAGCAAGATACGCAGCATCTGCTCAAGCAGGCGCGGGTCACTTTCTACGATGAGTTGACAGGGTACTACCTTGAGTTTCAGACCTTTAGCGCCGGCTTTGTAGCTGAACTCATCGGCGAGCCGATCGAGCAAATCGCTGATGCGAAAGTCGGAGGGGTTTGCTCCATTAGCGTCTGTTTCAATGTGGTTGATATCCAGAAGCGCGTTAAGCATTCCGGAGATTGCCCCCACCGTTTCGCCCATTCTCGCGGTCAGTTTTCGAGGTTTCTCATCTTTAAGCATTCCCAGCAACAGACCCTGCAACAACTTAAGCGTCTGCAAAGGCTGGCGCAGATCATGGCTCGTCGATGCGAGAAAGCGTAACCGAGTGGCCGTCGCCTGTTTGGCTTGTTGCGTGGCCCTTTCGAGTGCCTGCGTCAGCTGTTTTTTTTCGCCCACCTCCGTAAAGGTGATGACCACGCCCTCAACACAATTGTGTTGCAGGTTGTAGGGCGAAATACGGCGGACAAAACTCATGCCATCACGTGACTCAACGTCTCGCTCCAAAACAACCCTGTCGCGCATGACGGTTCTGGCGTCATCCAGCAGATTGAGATCAGTGGCCATGGGGCGAAGGTCTGCCAGTGGTCGCCCGATGTCTTGGCTAAGGATATTGAACAGCGGCTGACTGGCGGGCGTGAACAAGCGGATATTCAGATCTGCGTCGAGCAGAATGGCTGCAATGTGGGTGCTGTGGAGTACGCCTAAAGCAACCTGTGAGGCAGCCCGTTGCTGTTCCAGTGAACGCCGCAGCTGTTCGTTTTCACTGTTAAGTGAGCGTAGGCGGTCAAGGGGCTCCGTGGTCATTTGAGGTGTAGATGCCTTTTTCTGGCCCCGTGTTGCAGCGTCAGCTAAAGGTGGTCGTGTAAGCACCTCGGGCGTGGCCGTTCCCGCATCGAGTGGACGGCGAACTGGCATTGTGATTTTCCGTATCACTGCGTTCCGAAGGAACACCTCTGTTTTGAGACTACACCCCTTTGAGTGCTACGCAATCTCGCATTCGTGCGGCTAGGCCGTTTAAGGCGTTTAAAGGTGTTTAAGGGCGTTTAAATTGCGTCAACAGATGGCCGGTTAAACGCTATCTCGACTTTGCTGGGGAGAGACCGTTGATTCCGTTGCCGTCAGCGCCAATATCTGCGATCAGCGGTTCGCTGTTAACTGCGTCGGCCTGCCTAACCACCGGAACCTGAGTAGTTTCCGAGCCTGCTGCGATATCCCGCAAACGAATACCGTGATCTACGCAGTTGCGCCTAGTCAGCCCCGACTCTTCAGATTAAAAGGAGCGCCACCATGAGAGGACTCATTTCAAAAAGGCCGGACGTGCCAATGAGTAGCCAGTAGCGCGGGGAGGCGTCAGTGTCGCGAATGAACTCGTAACTAGGCGCCTAAGTTGCATGGCTCTGCAGCGGACTTCGTAGCCCAAGGCAAGGTCAAGGCCGCTATTGAATGGCGCCCGCTGTCGGCGATCAACCCGCGTTTTTAGCGCCCTGAATGCAGTGGCGTTCCATCGCGGGCGATCATTGATTGGGGTGCTGTTTAAGAGGGTGAAAAACATGAACCGGTTGAATGCAGAGTCTGAACCGAGCAGTCGCCAGACCGCCGTGTTAACCGTGCGGCAGATGACGGAGGCTGACCGGCTTTCGGTTGCTGCCGGCGTGTCGTCTTTCGAGTTGATGGGCAATGCCGGAGCGGCTGTGGCGCGCGAAATCGGGTGCCGCTGGACTCCCAGGCCGCTGTTGGTTTTGTGCGGGCCTGGCAATAACGGCGGTGACGGGTTTGTCGTCGCGCACTTGCTGGCTGAAGCTGGCTGGCCAGTGCGGGTGGCAATGCTGGGTAGCCGGTTCAGTCTCCAGGCCGAGGCCAGGCAGCATGCACAGCGGTGGGTCGGGGAGGTCGAGGCATTGAGCCCGTCGGTACTTGAAGGGGCCGAATTGGTGGTGGACGCACTATTCGGCGCGGGTCTTAGCCGCCCACTGGAAGGGCAGGCGCTGGACACCCTGGCCGCCGCCGGACGCGGCTGCGTACCGATTGTCGCAATCGATACGCCCAGCGGTGTGATGGGCGACACCGGGGAAGCGCTTGGAGCCGTAAAGGCGGTGCTGACCGTGACGTTTTTCCGCAAGAAGCCAGGCCACCTGTTGCTGCCGGGGCGGGACTTGTGCGGCGAAGTCATTGTTGCCGATATTGGCACGCCCACGTCGGTGCTCGATGCCCTCGCACCGTTGGCCTTTGAGAATCATCCCGCGTTGTGGCTGGCCGACCTGCCGCGCGTTCATGCCGATTCCAATAAACACACTCGCGGGCATGCGTTGGTATTTGGTGGCTACCCGATGACCGGGGCCGCTCGCATGGCGGCCCGAGGTGCAGCAAGAGCCGGAGCGGGCCTGACAAGCATTGCCGTGCCTGAAATAGCGCTACCTGTCTATGCCGCGACGCTCAACAGCATCATGGTGCATCCCTGGGTGACGCCGGAAGACTTTGGTCATTTACTCAACGGCAGTCGTTTTTCCGCTTGGTTGGTCGGCCCTGGTGCCGGGGTCAACAAAGACACGTTTGGCCACGTCTTGGCGATGCTTGCAACGGCGCGGCCCACGGTGATTGATGCCGATGCCATTACGGTCTTTCAGGATGACCCTGCGGCCCTCGATCGTGCGATACAGGGCCCGTGCGTGCTGACGCCCGATGACGGTGAATTCCGCCGGATATTTGACCCCGCCGGCGACAAGCTAAGCCGTACCCGAGCAGCAGCCCTGCGCTGCTCGGCGGTGGTTGTGCTCAAGGGCAGTGACACCGTGATCGCGGCGCCTGATGGGCGGGCAATCATCAACAACAATGCGCCTGCATCCTTGGCCACTGCGGGTTCCGGCGCCGTTCTGGGTGGCATCATTCTGGGGTTGTTGGCCCAGGGAATGTCGGCATTTACGGCAGCGGCGGCGGGTGTCTGGCTGCACGGCGCGGCGGCGGCCGAATGTGATCCCGGATTATTGGCAGAGGATTTACCGGATTTACTGCCGATCGTTTTCCGTCGGTTGTACAGCTCTGTGGAGGCTTGTCAGGTACGCGACAGTGTTTTGCGAAATCGGTAGCCGTGAACCTTCGGCCCGAGTCTTTCACTTATTGATACAGGGCCTGGTCAGATGACGGACGATGCAGTAGAAAAAATTCTCGCGGCGCTCGGCGATGAACCACCCCACGAGCATTGGATAGAGGCGTTGAACAACGGCACCCATGTGCTGATTCGCCCGTTGCATCCACAAGACCGGCAACTTGAGTTCCAGTTCATGGGACAGTTGTCCGCCGAGTCGTTTCGAACGCGTTTTTTCGGGGTAATAGGGGCGGCGCAGGTGCCGCTCCTGGATCAAATGATGGACGTGGACTACCGCAACCGTACCGCTTACATCGCGATGATTCATGAGAATGGCCTGTTGTGTGAAGTTGGCATCAGTCGCTATGCCGTCGCAGCGGATGCCCAGCAGTGTGATTGCGCAGTGGTTGTAGCCGACCGTTGGCAGCGTCAGGGCGTGGGCACGCTGTTGATGCAGCACCTAATCGTTACGGCCCGGCAAAATGGTTTCAAAAAAATGATGTCGGTTCATCAGAGCAATAACTTTGGAATGCATCGCCTGGCTCGAAGCCTTGGGTTTCATGGCCGATACCCGGCGACTGGCGATGACGAAATTATTTACGAACTCGACCTGACTCCCGCCTTTGGGTAACGCCTCAGTGAACGAAGCCGGAGTGTGCATGATGCTGATCACTACCCATCAAACCAGGCCTGTGATGTCGTTTCCATTACTGCCCCAACCATCGGTAAAAACCGCTGATCACTGCGCCATTCGCGAGGTGTTTTTATCGTCGGAGTGTTCTGAGCAGGTGTGTGAACGCTTCGATGAATTAATCACTCACACCGTGCGCATTGCAAAGGGCGCTGAGCTTTATCACGCAGGGGTCAATGCGCGGTATCTATATTTTGTGCGGTCCGGCAGTTTCAAAACTGTTCTAGTCGGCGAACAAGGGTTCAGCCTGGTCACCGGATTCCCCATGTCCGCAGAACCGATAGGGCTGGAAGCAATTACCGGCGAACCGCACGTGTGCTCGGCAGTCGCCCTGGAAGACAGCGAAGTTTATATGATCTCTTATCAGCGCTTGGAACAGCTTGCCCGCGAGGTGCCCTCGTTACGCTTGAGCTTGAGCAGAATGCTTAGCCGAGAAATTACCCAGGGCCAGAGCAGGCTATACACGCTGTGGCACTACAACGCAGAAGAGCGTTTGGCAATCTTCATGTTGGGGCTGTCCAAGCGCTTTGCGCAGCGGGGGTACTCCGCGCACCGCTTTCTGTTGCGTATGTCACGTGAGGATATTGCCTTGTCCATTGGCGTAAGGTCCGAAACGATTTGCCGAGCCATTGCGCGTCTGCGCGAAATGAGCTTGATGGCGGTCGAAGGGCGTAGCGTCGAAATCATGGATTTGCCTCTGCTGAAAGCGCTTTGCCAGCGTGGTCAAACACCTGAGTCATAAGCGCCAAAGGCGCGCTCAAGGGGCCACCGATCAATTAAATGCCCGAGCATCACTGCAAAGAGCCACTAAGTAGTTTCCGAACCTCCTGTGCCCGCATGACACCTGCGCAGCGCGATCGCGAGCCTTTTCCACCCTCTCCCGGCGTGGGATGGCCCTCTGACAACGGCGTTGTAGTGCTACTCAAGATCGCTTGTAGGTAGTTTCCGAACTACTCTGTAGCCTGTCAGGCCGCTAACTTGGGGCTCTGCCATTGTGGAGCCGGGTGGATATTTAGGCGTTGCGCGGCCGCCGCACGCCCGGGCGACGTTCGGCATCGTCTGTGCCCTCAGCTCGAGTGGGTGTCATTCCTCCACTCAATCGGCCAGTCGCTGTGTCGTTGATGGTTACTGTGGCTCGCCCAACGCCCCTGAACAGGCCTGGCTAACCTGCTGCTCCGGCACGCGCTCATTGACCGAGCAAGGCTGCACCCCGGCTCGCCACGACAACCGAACAGGAAGCTGCGAGATGACGCAACGCCAGGTGACGCCCGAGAGCGGTGCAGTGAACGTCGGCGTGGTGACTGCCGTGCGCGGCAGCGTTGTGGATGTTCGTTTCGATGCGGTGCTGCCGCCCATCCATACCCTGCTGCGCGCCGGTGATGCCGGCCAGGTGATCATCGAGATTTTGGCCCAGCGCGACGAACACCACGTGCGTGGCATTGCACTGACGCCCACCCAGGGGTTGGCGCGAGGGATGAGCGTGCAAGACACCGCAGGCCCGTTAAAAGCGCCGGTGGGCAATCAGATCCTGTCGCGCATGTTCGACGTCTTTGGCAACACCATCGATCGCCAGCCCGCGCTGGATGCCGTGCAGTGGCGCTCCGTACACCAGGCGCCCCCGCCGCTGGTACGCCGCTCCACCCAATCCGAAGTGTTCGAGACCGGCATCAAAGCCATTGATGTGCTCGCCCCTCTGGAGCGCGGCGGCAAGGCCGGCTTGTTCGGTGGCGCGGGTGTCGGCAAGACGGTGCTGCTGACCGAGATGATCCACAACATGGTCGGCCACCAGGAAGGCGTGAGCATCTTTTGCGGCATCGGGGAGCGTTCACGAGAAGGCGAAGAGCTTTATCGAGAGATGAAGGCCGCCGGTGTGCTGCCCAATATGGTAATGATTTTTGCCCAGATGAATGAGCCGCCTGGGGCGCGCTTCCGGGTCGGGCATGCGGCATTGACGATGGCGGAGTACTTTCGCGACGACCAACACCGCGATGTGCTGCTGCTCGTCGACAATATTTTTCGTTTTATCCAGGCCGGTTCCGAGGTTTCCGGCTTGATGGGGCAGATGCCGTCTCGCTTGGGTTACCAGCCGACGATGGGCACTGAACTCGCGGCGCTGGAAGAGCGTATCGCCAACACTGACAGTGGCGCTATCACCTCTATTCAAGCGGTCTACGTGCCGGCTGATGACTTCACCGACCCGGCGGCGGTACACACCTTCTCGCACCTCTCGGCATCGATTGTCTTGTCGCGCAAACGCGCGAGCGAAGGCCTGTTTCCAGCCATCGATCCCCTGCAGTCCAGCTCGAAGATGCTCACGCCGGGCATTGTCGGCGAGCGCCACTACCGGCTCGCACAGGCTATCCGCCGCACGCTTGCCCAGTACGCTGAACTCAAAGACATCATCGCCATGCTCGGGCTTGAGCAATTGTCGCCGGATGACCGCAAGGTGGTAGCGCGCGCGCGTCGCCTGGAGCGCTTCCTGACCCAGCCATTTTTCACCACCGAGCAATTCACCAACATGCCCGGCAAGCTCGTCAGCCTGCAGGACGCGCTGGAGGGGTGTGAGCGCATCCTGGCAGACGAGTTCAAGGGCTTCCCGGAAAGCGCGCTCTACATGATCGGCGCAGTCGATGAAGCTAAGGCGAAGGCCACGCCTGAGACCCCCGAGGAGCGTAGTCATGCCGTTGATGACACTTAAAGTATTGCTGCCGTTCGAAATTTTCGCGGTTGAAAGGAACGTGTCGCGAATCGTCGTCGAGACGGTGCAAGGTTCGTTCGGCCTATTGCCCAGGCGCCTGGACTGTGTCGCGGCGCTTGTGCCAGGCATCCTCAGCTTTCAGAGCGAAGCCCACGGTGAAGTGTTCTTTGCGCTGGACGCAGGAGTGTTGGTCAAGACCGGACAGGACGTGGTGATCTCGGCGCGGCGGGCAGTGCGTGGCGATGATCTGTCCCGGCTACACGACGCAGTCGCGCAGGAGTTTCTGACACTGGATACGCAAGAAGTCGCCATGCGCGCGACCATGGCTCGCCTGGAGAGCGGTTTCATGCGCCGCTTCGCGTCATTACGCGATCGCCGGTCATGAAGCAGAACCCGAAGCGCCCACCGTCCACGCCTGTACCAGGCGACCCGACACTGGCCGAACAGGTCGGCGCCAAGGCCGCCCGTAAACTCAAGGCGCGCCGCAGCGCTACACCTGGCGTGTGGTTTGGGCTGGGCATGATGGGGTTGATCGGCTGGTCAGTGGTTGTCCCCACATTACTGGGCGCAGCCCTGGGACTGTGGCTCGACCAGCAGCACCACCCGTCCGGCGGCCGTTCGTGGACCCTGGCGTTGTTGGTGGCGGGGCTGACAATCGGCTGCTTTAACGCGTGGCACTGGGTGGCCAGGGAAGACCAGGCCATGCACGACGAACTCGATGAGAAGGAGCAGGATGATGATTGACTACGGCAACTGGGTACTGGCTGGGGCGGGCGCGCTGTTGGCCGGTGGCGCGCTGGGTGGAATTTTCTTCGGCGGGCTGTGGTGGACCGTGCGCCACGGCGCCTCGTCGCCGACCCCGGCACGCTGGTTCCTTGGCAGCCTCATCCTGCGAACCGCCGTCGTATTGCTTGGCTTCTATGTCGTCGGTGCCGCCCAACCTGTGCGCCTCGGGCTGTGCATGCTGGGTTTCCTGGTGGCGCGTGCTGTCGTCATGCGCGTCACACAATCGACCGCAATCACCAAGGCAGCGCATTCGCCGGGAGCACCGCCATGCGCCTGACGCCTGATGCGTGGATCTTTTGGCAGGATGGCTTCTTGAAGCTCAATGCCACAATTGTATTCACGTGGGCACTGATGGCAGTGCTGGTGTTGGGTGCAGCGCTGATCACACGCCGCCTAGCCACAGGCCACGAGCGTTCGCGCTGGCAAAACCTGCTGGAGATCGTGGTGACGGCAATTGTCGGCCAGATCAAGGATGTCGGCCTGAAGCATCCGCGCCGTTACCTGGGCTTTCTCGGCACGTTGTTCCTGTTTGTCGCGGCTTCGGCGCTGGGCACCGTGGTCCCTGGCTTTGAACCGCCCACCGCTTCGCTGTCGACCACCGTTGCATTGGCTTTGTGCGTGTTGGTGGCGGTGCCGATGTTTGGTATCTACAGCCAGGGACTTGGGGCTTACATGAAGTCGTACATGCAGCCGACGCCGATCATGCTGCCTTTCAACCTCATCAGTGAAGCCTCGCGCACGTTGGCCCTGGCGGTACGCCTGTTCGGTAACATGATGAGCGGCGCCATGATCATCGCCATCCTGTTATCGATCACGCCGTTTGTTTTCCCCATTGTGATGACAGTGCTGGGCTTACTCACCGGCATGGTGCAGGCCTACATCTTTACCATTCTGGCGGCGGTGTACATCGCTGCGGCCACCCGTAGCAGCACAGCGTCCACGAAGCCTGCACCGGCAGCGGGGTCCTGAGCCACTGCGACACCTCCTTCAACTCACATAAAGGCCCCTTATGGACTCTCTCACCTGGATCGCCATTGCTTCGATTGTCATGGCCGGCTTGACCACCGGCTTCGGTACCATGGGCCCGGCATTGGCCGAGGGCAAGGCGGTGTCCGTGGCGCTCACGTCACTGGCTCAACAGCCCGATGCGTCAGCGACCATCACGCGCACCTTGTTCGTCGGCCTGGCGATGATCGAGTCAACCGCCATTTACTGCTTTGTCGTGTCGATGATCCTGATCTTCGCCAACCCATTCTGGAATACCGCTATCGCGTCGGTTGCCCAGGCGGCAGGTAAATAGACCGTGCTCATCGACTGGTTCACCGTCGCCGCCCAAGTGCTGAATTTCCTCATCCTGGTGTGGTTGATGAAGCGTTTTCTGTACCAGCCGGTGCTGAACGCCATCGCTGCGCGAGAAGCGAAGATTGCTGCCGAGCTCAAAGACGCTGCCGACACCAAGGCCAAAGCCCACCAGCAGCAAGACGAGTTCGAGAAAAAGAACCAGTCTTTTGACGAACAACGGGCGGCCCTATTGAGTAAGGCCGTCGCGCAAGCAAACGATGAACGTGTGCGCCTGTTGGCCGAGGCGCGCAGTGCCGCAGACGCTGCACGTGAGATGAGCGCAAAAGCACTGTTGGCACACACGCAGGATCTGCACGCCAATTTAGTCCGCCAGACGCAACGACAGGTTTACGACATCTCACGCCGGGTGCTCGGCGACTTGGCGTCGGCCAGCCTGGAGCAGCGCGCTTGTGAGGTCTTCCTCCAGCGCCTGCATACGTTTGACGGACCTGCGCGAGACGAATTGGCTGCCGCCTTGAAGGCCACGTCCAACGACGAGCCAGCACGACTGCGCAGCGCATTCGACTTGCCGGCCGCGCAGCAGAGCTTGATCCAGTCGGCATTGGATGAGTGGGCCGGGCAGGCCATTGTGCTCAAGTTCGAGACCGCGCCTGAACTGGTCAGTGGTATTGAAATCAACGTGCAAGGGCTGACGCTGGCGTGGAGCATTGCTGACTACCTTCAAGCGCTGTCGTCAGATGTGCCAGAGCAACAATCCTCAACGGGGCGCACATGCCAATGATCGCGCCTGTCGACGCTACGCGGCAACACGCCGAGGAAGAGGCGTTCAGCCTTATCAGCCAACGACTCCGGGACTTCAAGCCGCATCTGACCCTGCATGAAGTGGGCACAGTGGTCAGCGTCTCCACCGGCATTGCCCGTGTCCAAGGGTTGCCGCACTTGGGGTTCGAGGAGCTGCTGACATTTCCCGGCGGTTTGTCGGGCATCGCGTTCAATCTGGACGAGGAGGGCGTCGATGTAGTGCTGCTGGGCGATTCGGCTCACCTGCGCGCCGGTCAGAAAGTCCGACGTACCGGGCGAGTGATGGACGTCGCAGTGGGCGATGCGTTGCTGGGGCGGGTGATCGATCCACTCGGCCGCGCCCTGGATGGTGGGGCGCAGCCTGCGACCCGATCGCGCCTACCCATCGAACGGCCGGCGGCGCCGATCATGGACCGTGCACCCGTGACCGAGCCGCTGCAAAGCGGCCTGAAAGTCATCGATGCGCTAATCCCCATCGGCCGAGGCCAGCGCGAACTGATCCTGGGCGACCGCCAGACCGGCAAGACGGCGATCGCCATCGATACCATTTTTAATCAGCGCGACAAGAACGTGTTGTGTGTGTATTGCGCCATTGGCCAGCGAGCGTCGGCCGTGGCCAAGGCGGTGGCCAACCTGCGAGAGAGAGGGGCGTTGGCCTACACCGTCGTGGTGGTCGCCGAAGGCAACGAAGCGCCGGGACTGTCCTATATCGCGCCCTACGCCGCCACCAGCATCGCCGAGCATTTTATGGAGGCCGGCCGCGACGTGCTGATTGTCTACGACGACCTGACTCACCACGCGCGCGCCTACCGCGAGCTGTCGCTGTTGCTGCGTCGGCCACCGGGGCGCGAGGCCTTTCCGGGCGATATTTTCTACATCCATTCGCGCATGCTGGAGCGCGCGACCCATCTGAACCAGGAACGCGGCGGCGGTTCGATGACAGCACTGCCCATCATTGAAACCGAAGCCCAGAACATATCGGCCTACATCCCGACCAATCTGATCTCGATTACCGATGGGCAGATCGTGCTGTCGCCGTCATTGTTTGAACTCGGCGTGCTGCCGGCCATTGATGTCGGCCAGTCAGTGTCGCGTGTCGGCGGCAAGGCTCAACGCCCGGCTTATCGCGCCGTGGCGGGCGCCCTCAAGCTGGCCTATGCGCAATTTGAGGAGCTGGAGACCTTTGCGCGCTTCGGTGCAAGGCTGGACGAGGACACGCGCCAATCCATCGTTCACGGCCAGCGCATCCGCGCCTGCCTGGGCCAGTCGGAGCTTTCACCGGTGACGGTGCCTGCTCAAATCGCGATTTTGCTGGCCTTGAATGCGGCACTCTTCGACCCGGTGCCGCTTGAGCGCATGACGGCTGCGCAGCAGGCTGTGGAGGCGGCCGCCGATGGCCTCCCGGCTGTTCTGGGCAAGCGCCTGGCCGATGCCGAGGCGCTCACCGACGCTGATCGCGAGCAGGTCACCGAAGCGGCGCGCCAGGCACTTGCGGCGTTTGTGCCTGCGCCCAAGGAGGTTTGATGGCTGCCACCATCACGGCATTGCGCCGCCAAATCAGCAGCGCCTCTGACCTCAAGTCCGTTGTCCGGGTCATGAAAGCCTCCGCCGCATCGGCCATCGGGCAGTACGAGCGATCAGTGGCGGCACTCGCCGACTACGCGCGCACCGTCGAACTGGGGTTGGGCGTTTGTCTGCGTGCGGTCGATCCCGCAACGATACACGCCCGGGCACCCCATGCACGGGATGAGGGTCACACTGTGCATGCGGTGGTATTCGGCTCCGATCAGGGACTGGTCGGGCGGTTCAACGACGAGGTGGTCGACTACGCAATCGCCCAGTTCGCGTCCTTGCCGGTGAAGGTTTGGGCGGTTGGTGAACGTGTGCATGAACGACTGCTCGATGCCGGTAGAGCGCCCGAAGGCGTGTTTGCCGTGCCTGGGTCGGTGGAGCAAATCACGCAACTGGTGGGGCAGGTCCTGCAAACAGTCCCGATGGCGGACAGCGAGGGCGCGGGAGAACCACAACGTGCCACGCTGATGCTTTTCTATAACCGGCCCAGCGGTAACGGCTATAGCCCGGTGAGCCAGCGACTGCTGCCCCTGGATGAGCAATGGCAACAGGCACTCGCTTTGCAACCCTGGCCCACGCCTCAATTGCCCGAAGTCCTGAGCGCGAACACACAGACGCTGCGTGCGTTCATCCGTGAGCACCTGTTCGTCTCGCTGTTTCGCGCCAGTGCCGAGTCGTTGGCCAGTGAAAACGCCAGCCGTCTTGCCGCGATGCAGCGCGCAGACCGCAACATCGGCGAACTGTTGCAAGACCTTGACGCCACCTATCACCGTTTGCGCCAAGCCGGTATCGACGAGGAACTCTTTGACGTGATTTCAGGTTTTGACGCCCTGTCGCCGAACGCCGATGCCGGCTCCCAGGGTTGAACCGACGGGGCGTGCTGTCGCATTGCGTCTCCCGCCTTGCCTTTGCCGCTAATCAGCCGTTGCTGTGCGGTATCGACAAGTGCCCGCGTGCCTGTACACGCGCCCCAAGTGTTATTCGATGATTTCATTGAGCGTGCAGTAATCCGTCCATTCCATCTCAACCATTTCTGACACTTCTCGATGGAACGCCAGGGTCATGCTTTTCAGCTCTTCGGGAGACTCCGAGATCATGGTCAGCGTCAGCTCCCATACCGCTATCCCAAGTCGTGCTGCCTCTTGCTCAAAGGCCGATTCGATACACACTTTCTTTTCAGCCTGACTCAGTCCCTGTACCGCTTCATTGAGGGAAGAGTCGCCTTTGAAGAATTTTGATAGCGCGAGTTCTTTGCGTAGCTCATCTGAGTTCATCAACGTCTCCGCGACTGCGATGGGGGCCGGCTTTTGCCGTGTAATCAGCGGGTATTGAAGCCACTCATGCGATCTCGGTCTCATCGAACCAGCTACGGATCGTCCGGGTGAAAAACAGATGCACGGTATCCCACCAACGTGTCCACCAATAGCCTTGCTCTGCGTCCACAAGGACGACCAATGGCCGCTCCCCCAGTTTATGTTCGGCGTCGAACAGATCTAGCCTTCCGATGACTGTGCCTGCAGTGATAGGGGCTTCGATCGGACCGTCAAACGCCAAGCGCATCTCGATTTTTCGACTTGCGTTTTTAGGCAGCGTGAGAGTCATGTCGTCGAGCAACCCCACGCTGATGGACGGTTGTTTACCCTTCCAGAGCGCAGCCTGTGCGAGTACTTCGCCGCCTTTCTTATAGGTTTGGGTGTCGTAGAAGCGAAAACCGTACCCCATCAGCTTTTCTGTTTCTTCCGCACGTTTACGGGTGCTACTGGCGCCCAGTACTGCACTGATCAAGCGTTGCCCATCCCGCTGTGCGGAGGCCACCAAGCAATACCCCGCCGCCTCTGTATGACCGGTCTTCAAACCGTCGTAGATGGAATTGCGCCACAACAGTGCGTTGCGGTTGGATTGCTGAATGCCGTTCCAGGTGAAGGTTTTCTTGGCGTAGAGAGGGTAGTAGGTGGTCCCTTCATTGATGACTTTCAGAGCTAAGGTCGCCATGTCTCGCGCGGAGGAGTAATGCTCCGGGTCCGGTAGACCGGTGGAGTTCATAAAGTGCGTGTTGATCAATCCCAGCGTTGAAGCGGTCGAGTTCATCATCCCGACAAACCCGCCTTCACTTCCCGCGATATGTTCGGCCAACGCCACGCTGGCGTCGTTGCCTGAATCGATGATCACGCCGCTCAGCAAGTCGTGAACCGAAGCAGAACTGCCAGGTTCGAGGAACATGCGTGAGCCACCAGTGCGCCAGGCGTTTTCGCTCACGACGACTTGGTCATCGGCGCTTATCCGCCCCGACTTGAGCTCACGTGTAGTGACGTAAGCCGTCATTAATTTGGTGAGGCTGGCCGGGGGGAGGCGTGCATCACTGTTGTGGCTGGTAATTACGCTGTCCGTTGCCGCGTCGATCAGTATCCAGGCTTCGGCACCCAGCTTCGGTGCAGCGGGGATCATTGCCCCCAGGGTTGCATTGGCAGCCAGCGCGTCGTTTGCCCAAAGAAGCGGTGGCGTTACACAAAGCACGGTCAACACACGCAGGAACAGCAGATATCTCACAAGCAAAAGGCCTTGGGTCAGCAATAAGTGCTGCCAAATTAGGCCTCGCAGGCGGGGCGCTCAAATTAACCAGTGTTAAGTTAAATTTAATGTTCAGGTACAGATCAATCGGTGGCTTGACCGATGAACAGCGGGCAATGAATCAATACGCATGTTCCCCTGTCCAGGGCGGCAGGGCGGATATCCAGTGTGTACCCGTGCAATTTGACGATGGCGGCGACTAACGATAAGCCTAAGCCGTGGCCAGGGTTTATCTGGCTTCCCTCACCGCGATAGAGCCTGCGAATGACATGTGTACGATCCGCTTCAGGGATGCCGGCACCATCGTCGACGACTTCAATCATGACCGATGAATCCTTGACGCTCCCGCGCAATTCGATATGGCCGCCCTCAGGGGTAAATTTAAGGGCGTTATCGAGCAGGTTGACCAGCGCTTCGAACAGCAACGAAGAGTCGCCGTACACCCTGGGACAATCGCTGGGAATGGCCAACGAAAGCGTTTGGGAGCGGTCCAGCGCCATCGGCTCATAAAATTCATGCGCCTGTTTCAACAGCGCCATGATCGGAAAGGGCGCAAATGCAGAACGACGACGAATATCCTCAAGCTCGGCAACCCGCAGCAGCCCTTGAAAACGCACCATGATCGACTCGCTCTCCTCAAACGCCTGGTTCAAGGCCTGCTCATGTTCACGCGCCAGCGGCAATTGCTGCAACTGATAGAGCCTTGCGCGCAAGCGTGTCAACGGCGTGCGCAAGTCATGGGCAATACCGTCGCAGACGCTTTTGACTTCATACATCAGTTGCTCAATATGATCGAGCATCGTATTGACGGCGCTGGCCAGCATATCCAGTTCATCGCGGCGTGCGGACAACGGCAAACGTTCAGACAGGTTGCCCGAGACAATACTTTCGGTACACAGCTGCAGGCGTTTGACACGCCGCAATGGCCGCCGCCGTAATAAACGCCAGCCAATCAATCCGGGGATAAGGGTTAATGACAACCCCCACATCAGTGCCTGCTCGATAATGCCACCCACGGCGGATATTGACCCTCCGTCACGGGCCAGAATGAGGATATGCCCGTCGGGGCGTCGTGCCATCAGGGCATAGCTGCTTCTGGTTTCGGTGCTGGGTAACGCAATGCTCAGGCCGCGCTCAAGGTAATGGACTTGGCCATCGTCGGGCAGGTTGGAGCGTAGTTTCAGCAGGTCGCCGGCGACGTGTTTGCCATCGGGTGCAAACAAGCCGTAGGCGTCGATCCCTGGCGTTGAAAAAGCCTCACTGGCAGCCAGCTCTGCGAGCAATTGGGTGTCGTCGATCTGTTGATAATAGTGGGCGCGTTGCAACAACGTCCGTTCAGCGACCGTTCCGAGATAGTGGGAAATTTCCCAGTACAGCACACCCGTAAAAAGTGCGCCCCAGGCCACGAAAAACACTGCGTAAAACCCGATCAGCCGACTTCCGGACGAGCGCCAATCCTCATTTTTGGGTAACGAGGACATAGCCGGCACCGCGTATTGTATGGATGACAGGCGAGTTTTCGTCGCTTTCCAGCTTTTTGCGCAGTCGACCGATGTGCACATCAATGATGTTTGTTCCAGGGTCGAAGTGGTATCCCCAGACGCCTTCAAACAGCATGGTGCGCGTGACCAACTGGCCGGCACTGCGCATCAGGTAATTGAGCAGCTTGAACTCGGTGGGCAGCAGTTGGATGTCTTCGTCATTTCGAGTCAGTTTGTGCTCTACCAGGTCCAGGCGCAGGTTTCCGCAACTGAGGTGGGGGTTGCTGGGGTCTGCGGCAGTGCGTCGAAGCAATGCATCCAGGCGTGCGACCATCTCGACCGCGGAAAACGGCTTGGTCAGGTAATCGTCGCCGCCCGCACGGAGCCCCAGGACGCGCTCATCCACATCGGACAGTGCGCTGATCATCAAGACCGGTGTTTGAATCCCAAGGCTGCGCAAGGTGCTGACAATTGTCAGCCCGTCAAAGTCAGGCAGCATGCGATCCAGGGTAATGGCGTCGTAGCCGCCTGCAATCGCCAAGGCCAGTCCGTCGCGGCCGGTAGCAGCCCACTTTGAGCTGAAGCCGTGGCGTTGGAGCTCAGCGACGATGATTTCAGCAGTCACCTGATCGTCCTCTATGACCAACGCACTACTCATGATGTCCTCCATTTGAACGTGTTTTCAGCGCTCCCGACTCAATGCCGACACCCAATGCAAGCGAACCCTATTGATCTAAGGCGCGCCCGAATACTAACTATTTCTTAACCCACCTTAACCTTCCCATCTCGCCAGCATGGATATATTCGCTATAACAGCCTAACGCGCTGACTTAGATGAGGGGGAAATAGTGACGACTTATCTGGCTTTCTTCTTGCTGACTTTTGCCTTGGTGTGCGCCCACACGAGCTGGATGACCCGAAAGAGAAAGCGCAGCGATGGCGCCTAGGCATTCGGGCTTGCCGGTTGCGTGCGTCGTCGCACGCTGCGTGGCCGGACGAAGAAGGGGGCCGGCTGATCGTGTTAATCCGACCATCAGCCGGCCTTGCACGTCCATATTTGAATAAAACGCTGGCGAGCGGTTGGCGCGCCAATCCAGGGATTCAGGGCGTGACACTGGCCATCAACCCACAGCGGGTAATCGCCAGCCTCCGGTGTGCGCCCCAGGCGCAAGGGTTGCAGCGGCGGCCAGCATGGCGAAGCGGTTCTTTACGCGCATGGGAATCTCTGCGTCTTGTTTGTTTTTATTCAGGGCGACTCCACAGTAGTTGATTGATCAGCACAGTCGCGAGCGGACAGTCCTACCCTGCATCAGATTGCCGGGGTAACTGCACGTGGAGTGGGTAGCAGGGGAAGATGATGGCTATAATCCTTTAGCCGCTGCTGGCTGGACCTGACCGTTTAACCCGGTAGTCTTGTTTTCTGGGTTTTATTTAACCTCAACAACGGGAATCCGCTCGGGTGATCAAGCCGATATTACTCATACGTCGTCGCTTTGCCTCGATCCGATGGCGTACTCGTGTGACGCTCTGGGCTGCTGCTACCCTCGCCGGGTTACTGGTTGTGCTGTTCGCCCGGCTGGCCGACCTGGCGCTGATGCAGTTCGTTCAACAAACCGCCGGCCGGCCTTGGCTGCCGTTTATCTACACGCCTTTGATCGGCATGTTTGTCGTATGGATGACCACCCGCTTTTTTGTCGGGGCACAAGGCAGCGGTATTCCTCAGGTCATTGCGGCTACACGGTTGGCCCATCAAGGTAAACCCGTGGATAAGTTGGTGTCCTTGCGCCTTGCTGTTGCCAAGATAGGGCTAGGTACTCTGGCGTTGACCGGTGGTTTTTCAGCCGGGCGTGAAGGCCCGTCAGTTCAAGTCGCCGCCTCGATCATGCATTTCTTTCACCGTTATCTGCCTAACGCTCGAATCATCCGCCCCGAAGACCTCATTCTGGCCGGTGGTGCAGCGGGTATTGCCGCCGCGTTCAACACGCCTTTGGCCGGTGTGGCCTTTGCGGTGGAGGAGTTGGGGCGTAAGTTGGAAACCCGTACCAGCGGGGTATTGCTCAGTACGATCATCTTGTCGGGGATGGTCGCGATTGCTTTGCAGGGCAACTACAACTATTTCGGGCATTTCGACGTGCAAGAGGTCAATCTCGATATCGTTATCCCGGTACTGGCGATTGGTATTGGCTGCGGCCTTATGGGAGGGTTGTTCAGTCGGATGCTCCTGTGGCCGCAGAGGTATCGCCGATTTTTCGTATGGGAATGGCGTCGCATGCACCCTGTCTGGTTCGCAGGTGGTTGCGGGATGATCGTGGCTATTCTCGGTTGGCTCAGTGGCGGGATGTCCTTTGGCAGCGGTTATGGGATCACATCCCAGATCATCGTGTCTGATATCGGTCTGCCCTGGCACGCGCCGATCACGCGTTTTCTCGCGACCGTAGTGACTTATTTTTCCGGTATCCCGGGCGGTATTTTTGCCCCGTCTCTGGCGGTAGGGGCTGCGGTAGGCGCCAACGTCGCTGAGTTCTTCGCTCTGGCGGCACAGCCCATCATTGCCTTATGCATGGTTGGCTTTCTGGCGGCTGTCACGCAATCGCCGATCACGTCCGCGATCATCGTGATGGAGATGATCGACAGCCATGGCATGGTGATCAGTCTGATGGCTGTTGCGCTGATTGCCAAAGCAGTCAGTGCCAGGATGGGGCCTGAGCTCTATCAACAGTTGGCGCGTGGCTTTCTGCAGTCGGAGGGCAATGACGCCGCCACGCAAAAAGCCAAACCATAGGCTGGGTCAGCGCAACTGCGCTGCGCCCTGGGTGAATGCCGCACTTGCTGGCCTCGCAAACATTACGGTAAGCCGTTACGCAGTAGTTGGTGCAGCGCATAGCGCTTGATCCTCGTCCCGGGATGTGATGTGGTGGCTAACACTGTAAAGACGATTACCCTTCGCCAACTATGGCGTTTGCAACGTATATTTTTTCCAGCATTTCGAGGTTTCATGCAAATCGAGTTACAGGAGATTAGCGACCACCTCTATCGTTTCGCCCCATTTGATACGCTGCCAAAGGAGTCGGTAGACGCCATCGCTCGGCGGGTAGAAGTAAGTTATTTCAAGGCCGGCAGTGACATCCTTGAAGCGGGTGCGATTATTCAGGACTTGCACTATGTGCGCAGTGGTGCCGTGGAGATCTACCGGCGTAATGGCGAACTCTACAACCGACTTGTCGAAGGCGACATATTCGGGCAAGCAGGTCTGTTGCGCAGTAACAAGGTGCGTTTTCCTGCCAGAGCATTGGAAGATAGCCTGATCTATTACATACCCGCCGACGTCTTCGCTGATCTGTGCGCGCAACATGATGCTTTCGCCGACTTTGTTGAAGCCGAGGGGCACTCCAGGCTCAAGACGGCCGTTGAGGCGCAGGGCCGTGCGAGTGAACTTATTCAGCTCAAATGCCGTGCCCTTATCTCACGACCCCTGGTGTGGATCGCGTCGGATGCTTCTGTCGGCGACGCGGCAAAAGTCATGACAGAGCAAAGTGTTTCTTGCGTGTTGGTGATGTCGCCTACGGGCTTGCAGCCGGCTGAAATCCAAGGGATCGTGACTGATCGCGACCTGCGCACGCGCGTTGTTGCTGCTGGCCGAAACGCTGATGAAACGAGCGCCAGCGACATCATGACTGCCGACCCGGTTGCGATCGGCGCCGATGACTCAGTGTTTGAAGCCATGCTGATGATGTTGCGCCGCAATATTCACCATTTGCCAGTCGTCCACCATGGCCATCCGATCGGTCTGATCAACCTGTCGGATATCATTCGCTACGAGTCGCACAGCAGTTTGTACCTGGTAAACAGAATCTCTAATCAGACCTCCGTCGAAGGCCTGAAATCGCTTTTGCGCGACCTGCGTGGAACCTACATCCGCATGGTGCGTGATGGCGCCACTGCACACATGATCGGCAGCGCAATTTCCGGCATTGGCCGGGCCTTTACCCAGCGTTTGCTGGAACTGGCAGAGAAGAAACTGGGGCCGCCTCCGGTGCCTTACTGCTTTATGGTGCTCGGTTCCATGGCGCGCGATGAGCAGTTGTTGGTGACTGACCAGGACAACGCATTGGTGCTTGACGACAGCTTCGATCCGATCCAGCACGATGCTTACTTTCGGGCCTTGGCAACGTTTGTGAGTGATGGCCTGGCCGCGTGCGGTTACAGCTACTGTAAGGGCGGGATAATGGCGACCAACGATCAGTGGCGTCAGCCCTTGAATGTGTGGCGACGTTATTTCGATCAGTGGATCGAGAAACCTAACCCGACGACGTTGCTCAATAGCTGTATTTTTTTCGACCTTGACGGTGTTTTTGGCCAGCTTGAGTTGGTACAAGAGCTAAAAACTCTGTGTGCTCGCAAATCCAGCGCACACCCTGTTTTTCTGAGTGCCATGGCTCGAATTGCGCTTGACCGGACGCCGCCATTGGGGTTTTTCCGTACTTTTGTCGTCGAGACAGACGGGCAGCACAAAAGGATCATTAATCTCAAGGGGCGGGGCACCGCTCCGCTGACTGACCTTATCCGCATCCATGCGCTTGCGTGCGGCAGTACCGCGCAGAATTCGTTTGATCGCATGGATGCGATAGCGAGCAGCAACGTCATCCCGCCTGAAGGATTAAAGCAACTTCGATATGCACTGGAGTTTCTGTCGATGGTGCGAATCCGACATCAGGCAGACGCGTTGGAGCAGGGTGCTGCGCTCAATAACTACGTCGAGCCCGAGCGTTTTTCCAACAGTGAGCGGCGTAATCTAAAAGAGGCGTTTCAGGTCTTGAGTAATGGCCAGAATTTCTTGCGATTCCGCTATCCTCCAAAAGGTCGCCTCGCGTCATGAAGCACATGAATGCGCAGCCCAATCGTAAAATGCTGGACTGGTCTTCCAGGTTTGAGACATTGGCGCAAAACGCCGTTAACAGCCGCTTGCGACAGTTCTATCAAGCCGGTGCAGTCTCAGCCCAGGCCTCCATTGAGAGTGTGCAACTGCTCGCAATGGATGTGGAAACCACCGGTCTTGATGCACACGCGCACAGCATTGTGAGCATCGGCGTGATGCCGTTCACACTACAGCGCATTTATTGCGGGAACTCACTTTACTGGGTGATAAACCCATCTTCCGAACTGAATGAAAAGTCAGTGACTTTTCATCACATAACCCATACCGAGATTCTCGATGCTCCCACCTTTGCACAGGTGCTAGATCCGTTGCTGACGGCTATGACCGGCAAGGTGATGGTCGTCCATTATCGCAATATCGAGCGCGCCTTCTTGGATCAGGCAGTCCGTAGATATTTAGGGGAGGGGCTGGACTTTCCAGTCATCGATACGATGCAGTTAGAGGCTCGACTGCATCGGCAAAAACTCGGTTGGTTTGCCCGACTCATGGGGCGCTCACAGCAATCCATACGATTGGCAGATAGTCGCAAGCGGCTTGGCCTTCCGGCGTACCATGCCCACCACGCTTTAACCGATGCCCTTGCGACAGCAGAATTGTTGCAGGCGCAGATCGCGACTCACTATTCAACGTCCACCCCGGTTGGCGAGTTGTGGAATTGACTCAGTTGCTCAACTGCTGGCGTTAACGCGCGAGGCTAACGCCATTTGATGAACCCTGCATTCAAAGCGCTTGGTTGATCCCGCGCTACCTCGCCTGACCTGGTGCGATCCAAATCCAAATCCAAGTGACGCCGCCAAGCGCACTGGGCAATGATGTCGATCAGGCAAGGCACGAGCCTCTAGACCGGGTGTTTGGAATCATTCAAAAGCCCATCCTTGCCGGGATCGGAGGCAATGTAGACCGTGCGTGACGGATAGGCAAAGTTGACGCCCAGTTCCTCGAACGCGTCGATTATTCCAAGATTGATGTCTTGCTGGACATCCATATAAACGTTGTAACTAGGGTCGAGCACGATGTAAACGGTCTCGAACTCTAACGCACTATTGCCGAAGTTTCGAAAGTGACAGCGATCGAATCGTGCTCTTTCTTGCTTGCGGATAATCTGTTCTATGCGTTGCGGCACGTCTCTAACTTGTTGCGGAGAGCAGTGGTAGGTCAACGCAATTTCGAACACGACTCGGCGTTCTTGAAGCCTTTTATAGTTTTGTATGGTACTTCCGATTATTGCGGCGTTCGCCATGACGATCTGTTCGCCCCCCAAGCGACGTATCGTGGCTGATATGGGCATTGGGTAGTACAGATACTGTCCGACGTTTTCTCAGAAAAAAGCCAATCGCCGCCCTGGCCAAGATAAAGCTGATCATTGCCAGTGAGGTAGCGACAATCCAGTTAGCTAACGCTATTCCCAGAAAGTTGTGGATGACGAAGAAACTATTGATTTGTTGGAACATATTGCCCTCGGTTTTAGCTTCAAGGTGCAAACGGATTGACGTGTTACACCTTGAAACTTGAAGCGAAAGTTACGTATGTCTTAGCTCAGGTTCACTAACGAGGCTCAGTCATCAATCCTTTCACGAGAGAGATACATCCCAACATCAGAACGATTGCGAAGGGCAAACCTGTGGAAACTGCCATCGCCTGCAGTGCTACCAGACCACCCCCCAATAGAAGGGCAATCGCAATCACGCCCTCGATGACCGCCCAGAACACACGTTGAGGCACCGGCGCATCAACCTTACCCCCGGCGGTGATCGTATCGATCACCAACGAACCGGAGTCCGAAGAGGTAATAAAAAACACGATGACCAGAATGATGCCCAGGAATGAACTGATCTCCTTAAGCGGCAGTTCTCCCAGCATGGCGAACAGTTTCAGTTCCAGCACAGCGTCCTTGACGCCCATCACGCCCTGTACCGTCGCTTGGTCAATGGCCGTTCCGCCGAACGTGGTCATCCACAGCACAGAAACCACTGAAGGAACGAGCAGGACAGAGATCAGAAACTCTCTGACCGTTCGACCACGACTGACGCGCGCGATAAACATGCCTACAAACGGCGACCAACTGATCCACCAAGCCCAATAGAAGGCCGTCCAGCCTTGGGTGAATTGAGTGTCAGTGCGTCCGAATGGGTTCGAAAGTGCCGGCAGGTATTCAACATACGTCACCAGGTTTTTGAAGAAACCCGTGAAGATGGCCAACGTCGGTCCCACTACGATGATAAACACCAGCAAGAGTAATGCGAGTCCCATATTGATCTGGGAAAGCATCTTGACACCCTTGTCCAAGCCGGCAAGGACTGACCAAAGAGCGATCAAGGTGATACCAACGATCAGCACGACCTTGCTGAGATTCGTCGATCGGATTCCGAAAAGGTATTCAATCCCTGCGGCAGCTTGTTCTGCACCAATGCCCAGCGAAGTCGCCAACCCGAATAGCGTGGCAAATACCGCCAGGATATCGATGATATGCCCTGGCCATCCCCAAACACGCTCGCCCAATAGGGGGTAGAAAATTGAGCGTATCGAAAGCGGTAAGCCCTTGTTGTAAGAAAACAACGCCAAGGACAGCGCCACTATCGCGTATATCGCCCAGGGATGGAGCCCCCAGTGAAAGATCGTGGCAGCCATCGCCAAATCGGCGGATGCCTTCATGTCGCCTGCAGCCCCTCCTAACGGCGCCCAGTCCGTGCGCACGCCGCTGGCATCGACTGTCACACCGCCCATGGACGCAGCGTAATGCGACATGGGTTCGGCTACGCCATAAAACATCAAACCAATGCCCATGCCTGCGGCAAAAAGCATTGAAAACCATCCGACGTAGCTATGGTCTGGCTTGGCATCTCTGCCGCCCAAGCGAACCTTACCCAGCGGAGAGAAAATCAACGCAATGCACAGCACGACAAAAACATTCGCAATGCTCATGAAGAGCCAGGCAAGGTGGCTGGTTAACCAGTTTCGGATAGAGCTGAAGAGGGGTTCAACTTCGTTCTGCAATGCCAGCGTCAAAACCACGAACAGTAAAATGGTGGCCGCTGAAATAATGAACACTTTGCCGTGGATATCGAGCGAGAACGAAAACTCTCCCTTGATGTTGTCTTGACCGATCACATAGTCAGTGTCGATCAGATTGGCAGCTCCGCTCGGTGCTGGAATACCGTCCTCACTGGGGACGTGAGGGATGTTTGGCCGATCATCCGTAGGCTTTTCAACCATGAGAATCTCCTTATTGGTGGCACGCCATGACGTGCAGTTGTCATTATCCCCGCTGTTCCTATGGTTAAACGAGATGTTAGCCGCTTTATCCTAACAAGCTTTGCGGACAAATCCGGTAAAACCTGTCTATTTCAAGGCCGCTTGGTCGAATAGGTG
This sequence comes from Pseudomonas sp. D3, assembly GCF_029320995.1. NCBI lineage: Bacteria > Pseudomonadati > Pseudomonadota > Gammaproteobacteria > Pseudomonadales > Pseudomonadaceae > Pseudomonas > Pseudomonas sp. D3. Next base: position 3,600,453 of record NZ_CP119772.1, on the reverse strand, counting down.
ACCGCCACCGGACTTCTTTGCGGTTTCAAACTGTGTGATGTGCGTGCTCGGCTCCGAGCTCAAAGACACCTGCGACCTGCACATCCAGCCAGCAAAGCGCTTGGCCGTCGGTCACCCTTCCAACGGGCAAACCGTTATCTTTGAGGATTGGGCCCTGTTCAATATGGGCTTCGAAGTGGGCGTCGAATGGCCGCCTAAAGTGCCTTGGCGCTTGAGTGTCTGTTCCCGCGGCTCGTGGAACGCACTGAGCTTGAACGCGGGTATGAACAACGCTAGCGCTGATTGAGCATGGCCAGCATGCGTGGCGCGATAAAGCGATGGAACGGCGCCACCGGCAGCATATACAGGCGGCCCAGCCAGTTGTGCGGCTGGACCACGGTGGAGAGCACCACCCGACGGGTTCCTTGCGGGTCGAGAGGCATAAGGTTGATGGCCAGGTACACATCCAGGTGCCGGTCCTGGTCGACCAGCAAAACCTCGTCGGGGGTTTGCGAGACCAGGGTGAAAATCCCCACCCGGTCGCCGGGTCGATAGTCGGCGTCTGCACGCTCGAGATCGATGCGTGTCAGTCTGCCGAGGTCCTTGAGGCCAAACACCTGCACCAGTCGATTGCGCAGCGCCATCAATCGGTCGATCCAAATAGGTGTCCGGGCCATCAGCCGCAGTCCATGCCGCAAGGCGCTGCGCGCGTGGTCATCGGTCAAGGTGCTCTGGCAATCGATGAAACTGGCACCTGTGGCATGGCGGGCAATGCTTGAGTCGGGCGGGAGCGCGCAGCGGCTGACGCTGGAGTTCATAAGGTTTGTCCGAAGTTGTTATTTGGGTTCCACGAGGTGCGGAGCGCTCTTTAGCACTTCACACGAGCGCGCGATCAAGTGGGCCAGAAAGTGCAGGGCATCCTCAAGCGTTTTAATTGCTCAGTGCCGCGCACCAATGAAAGGCCCAGAGTGGCAGGGCGCTTTGGCGGCGGCTGAACGCAAAAAAGGCGCCCGAAGGCGCCAAGGGTTTCACCCTAACCGAGGGAGCCGGGTGAAGCCGTTCACAGCAAAGGTCGCGGTGGTAAGGCGCGACGGGAACGGAAGCGGGGTGCGCCGAGTGGTGGCGCGCACGTGTTAGTTGCCGAGCTTGACCTTGGTCCAGCCGCGGGTCATCAGGCGCTGCACGGGAATGGGCTGGTCGGGGATCGCGTACAGGGTCGCGAGCACTTCCTGGGGCGGGTAGGACGCCGGGTCGTTGCGGATCGCCTCGTCCACCAGGGGCATGGCCGCGGCGTTGGCGTTGCTGTAGCCGATGCTGTTGGTGACCTCGGCGATGATATCCGGGCGCATCAGAAAGTTCATGAAGGCATAGGCATTGTCGACGTTGCTCGCGTCCCGGGGGATGGCCACCATGTCGTAGAAACTGCCGGCGCCTTCCTTGGGAATGCTGTAGTCGATCTTCACCCCGTTGTTGGCTTCTTCAGCCCGGGCGCGCGCTTGCAGCACGTCGCCGGAGTAACCCACGGCCACGCAGATATTGCCGTTGGCCAGGTCCGAGATGTACTTGGAGGAATGGAAGTACGCCACCGAAGGGCGGATCTTCATGAATACTTCCTGGGCCTGGGCGATCTGTTGCTTGTCCTGGGAGTTCACCGGGAAGCCCAGGTAGTGCAGGGCCGCTGGCAGCATTTCGGTCGGCGAATCGAGGAAGCTGATGCCGCAGGCCTTGAGCTTCGCGGCATTCTCGGGGTTGAACAGCAGGTCCCAGGAGTTCAGCGGCGCGTCGGTGCCCAGTGCCTGGCGGACTTTCTCCGGGTTGTAGCCGATGCCGATCGAACCCCACATATACGGGAAGGCATGCGCGTTGTCGGGGTCGCTGGCGGCGGCATTTTTCAGCAGCACCGGGTTCAGGTTCTTCCAGTTCGTCAGTTTGGATTTGTCCAGGGTCTGGTAGACCCCGGCCTTGATCTGCTTGGCCAGGAAGCTGTTGGACGGGACCACGATGTCGTAGCCCGACTTGCCGGCCAGCAGCCGCGCTTCCAGGGTTTCGTTACTGTCGAAAACGTCGTAGGTGACGTGTATGCCCGTCTCGGCCTCGAACTTTTTCAGGGTGTCGGGGGCGATGTAGTCCGACCAGTTATACACACGCAGCACCTTGTCGGATGCCTGGGCGCCGCCAGCCATGGCGCCCAACAGGGACAGTGTGAGCAGAGTCCTGCCAAACCTTTTCATGCATCCAACTCCATTTTTTATTGTGGGGTAAAACACGACGGCCTAGGCCGTCGCCGGTGTTCGTTATGACTGTTGGGGTTGCGGCTGCCAGGCTTCGCTGGTGGTCTGGTCCATGGCTTCCTGGATCGCCCGCTTGCGGTTCATTTCGGCCTTGCGGCTGAAATACCAGACCATGAAGGTCACCAGCGACACCGCCAGCAGAATCAGGCTGGCCACGGCGTTGATCTCCGGCTTGACCCCCAGGCGCACGGCGGAGAACACCTCCATCGGCAGGGTGGTGGAGCCGGGCCCGGAGACGAAACTGGCGAGCACCAGGTCATCCAGGGACAAGGCGAACGCCATCATGCCGCCCGCCGCCAACGACGGCGCGATCATCGGGATGGTGATCAGGAAAAACACCTTGAGTGGTCGCGCGCCGAGGTCCATCGCCGCTTCTTCGATGGACAGGTCCAGCTCCCGCAGGCGCGCCGAGACGACCACCGCGACATAGGCCGCGCAGAAGGTGGTGTGAGCGATCCAGATGGTGACGATGCCACGCTCCATGGGCCAGCCGATCATCTGCGCCATGGCCACGAACAGCAGCAACAGCGACAGACCGGTGATCACTTCCGGCATCACCAGAGGCGCGGTCACCAGGCCACCGAACAGGGTCCGGCCCTTGAAACGGGTGACGCGGGTCAGCACGAAGGCGGCCAGGGTGCCCAGCGCCACGGCGGCCACGGCGGTGTAGCAGGCAATCTCCAGGGAGCGCGCCACCGAGCCCATCAATTGGGTGTTGTCCAACAGCCCCAGGTACCACTTGAGCGACCAGCCGCCCCAGACCGTCACCAGCTTGGAAGCGTTGAACGAATAGATCACCAGAATCAGCATCGGCAGGTAGATGAACAACAAGCCGAGCACCAGCATCAGGGTCGAAAAACTGAAACGCTTCATGCCCGTGCCTCCATTTCTTTGGCCTGGCTGCGGTTGAACAGCAAGATGGGAATAATCAGGATCGCCAGCATCACCACCGCCAGGGCGGACGCCACCGGCCAGTCGCGGTTATTGAAGAACTCCTGCCACAACACGCGGCCGATCATCAGGGTCTCCGGGCCGCCCAGCAGTTCCGGGATCACAAACTCGCCAACCACCGGGATGAACACCAGCATGCTCCCGGCGATGATGCCGTTCTTGGCCAGCGGCACGGTGATTTTCCAGAAGCTGTTGAAGTTGCTCGATCCCAGGTCCGAAGCGGCTTCCAGCAGGCTCTGGTCGTGCTTGACCAGGTTGGCGTACAGCGGCAGCACCATGAACGGCAGGTAGGCGTAGACCACGCCGATGTAGACCGCCGTGTTGGTGTTGAGGATTTCAATCGGGCTTGAGGTCAGGCCGCTCCACATCAGGAAGGCGTTGAGCAGGCCGTTATTGCTGAGGATGCCCATCCAGGCATAGACGCGGATCAGGATCGCGGTCCAGGTCGGCATCATGATCAGCAGCAGCAATACGTTTTGCATTTCCTTGCGGGTCTTGGAAATCCCATAGGCCATGGGAAAGCCGATCAGCAGGCACATCAACGTGCTGAGCAGGGCGATCTTCAGCGAGCCCAGGTAGGCCGAGATGTACAAATCGTCGGCGGCCAGCAGGCTGTAGTTACCCAGGTTCAGCAGCACCTGGAGTTTCTGGTCGACGAAGGTGTAGATTTCCGAGTAGGGCGGAATCGAGACGGCCGCTTCGGAGAAGCTGATCTTCATCACCAGGAAGAACGGCAGCATGAAAAACAGGAACAGCCAGAGGAAGGGAATGCCGATCACCAGCTTGCGACCGCTGGGCAGCACACGGATCAACGCTTGATTGAAAGTGCTCATGGTCGATGTACTCATGCCCGCAGTACCACGCCACTGTCGTCTTCCCACCACACGTACACGGTGTCGCCCCAGGACGGTCGGGAGCCACGGCGTTCGGCGTTGGCCATGAACGACTGGACGATCTTGCCGTTCGGCAGCTCCACGTAGAACACTGAGTGCCCGCCGAGGTAGGCGATGTCGTGGACCTTGCCGCTCGACCAGTTGTGCTCGCCGGTCGGCATTACGGTGGTGACCAGCAGTTTTTCCGGGCGGATCGCGTAGGTCACCGACTTGTCTTCCACCGAAGTGGCGATGCCGTAGCCGACGTAGATGTCGCGGTCCAGGTCCGGGCACTGGAGCACCGCGTGACCTTCGGCGTCGTCGACCACCTGGGTCTCGAAGATGTTGACGTTGCCGATGAACTCGCAGACCAGGCGGCTCACCGGGGTTTCGTAAATGTCCACCGGGCTACCGATCTGGGCGATCCAGCCCAAGTGCATGATGGCGATGCGCTGAGCCATGGTCATGGCCTCTTCCTGGTCATGGGTCACCATCACGCAGGTCACGCCCACGCGCTCGATGATCTCTACCAGCTCCAGTTGCATCTGCGAGCGCAGCTTTTTATCCAGGGCGCCCATGGGCTCATCGAGCAGCAGCAGTTTCGGGCGCTTGGCCAGGGAGCGGGCGAGGGCGACGCGCTGGCGCTGGCCGCCGGAGAGCTGGTGGGGTTTGCGCCGCGCGTACTGGGTCATGTGCACCAGCTTGAGCATTTCCTCGACCCGCGCCTCGATTTCGCTGGCCGGCAGGCGATCCTGCTTGAGGCCGAAGGCGATGTTCTGCGCCACGGTCATATGCGGGAACAAGGCATAGGACTGGAACATCATGTTGATCGGCCGCTCATAGGGCGGCATATCGGTAATGTCCACGCCATCCAGCAGGATGCGGCCTTCGGTGGGCCGTTCGAAACCGGCGAGCATGCGCAGCAGGGTGGATTTGCCGGAACCGGACCCCCCCAGCATGGCGAAGATCTCGCCCTGGTGGATGTCCAGGGACACATCGTCCACGGCCACGGTTTCATCAAACTTCTTGGTCACGCGGTCGATCTTCACCAGCACCTTTTGTGGTGGCTGATGACCTTCCAGAGCCTTGCGATAAATGCTGGAGGCGTTTGCCATGTGAAACTCCCAACAGGTCGTCGGGCCAATGCGGCCTGACTTAATAAGGTTGATTGCAAACCTGCGTCATCAATGCGGTGCAGGTTTATTCGGCGCTGCCATCCTGGCTGCCTGGGCTTGCTTGTTGTTGTTTGGGTGTTGCCGTTCACGCCGCACGGCGGGTGCACACAGGTGCGCGCGCCGCGTGGGCAGGGCGTGTCAATCGGTGAATCGAGTACTGGTGGCCCTGTGCGGGCCGCCTTGTGTTAGCGGTGCTGACGCTGCGCGGCGCGTTGCCGACAGGCATCGCCGAAGGCCTGGAAAATACTCAGGTAGACCGGGTTCGACAGGACCTGCCATTCCGGGTGCCACTGCACGCCAAACGCAAACGCCTGGCTGTGCTCCACCGAAATGGCTTCGATCAGGCCATCCGGGGCCACGGCTTCGACCCGCAGACCGTCACCCAGGCGGTCGATGCCCTGGCTGTGGATCGAGTTGACCTGGATCTCGCCGGTCAGGCCCATGGCCTCGAACACGCCGCCGGGCTGGATCGCCACCGGGTGCGCCGGGGCGTACTGGACTTCGAGGCGTGGGTCGTCGGCTTCGCGGTGGTCTCTATAGCCCGGCAATTCATGCACCTTCTGGTGCAGGCTGCCGCCAAAGGCCACGTTCATTTCCTGGAAGCCGCGGCAGATACCGAGGACCGGCACGCCGGCCGCCACCGCTGCCCGCAACAGGGGCAGGGTGGTGGCGTCGCGCTGCGGGTCATGGGCGGTGCCCGGCGCGCTGGGAGAGCCTTGATAGTGGAAGGGTTCGACATTGGACGGCGAGCCGGTAAACAGCAGGCCATCGACGTAGTGCAGCAGATCCTTGATCTCGCAGAGGTCCGCCAGGGAAGGGATGATCACCGGCAGCCCCAGGGCCGCGACGCTGACAGCACGCAAATACTTGTCGCCGCTGACATGGTAGGGGTGCAAGCCAATCTCTTTGAAGCATGCAGTAACACCGATCAATGGCTTGAGTGCCATTTTTATCACCTCGAAATTCACGCTGGAACGAGTTTTTCCAGAGCTTATCCATGTTGATTTTAATTAACAACCTTCATGTAAAAAATTATAGACGCATCGGGGTGTTGGTCTGCGTGTTTGCTTGGTTTTTGCCCTGTGTTTGCCTATCCAGTATCAATATAATTAACGAATAGCCCGCGCTTTTCGCTATTGACTTCACTTTATCTTTCGGATTGACTGCAGCTACGAAACAGCTTTGAACATAATAATTAACACAATAGGTGCATCATGTCGGTCCCACTGCGTACCGTTCAGCTCAACGAAGCCAACGCCTTTCTGAAGAAACACCCTGAGGTCCTGTACGTCGATCTGCTGATTGCAGACATGAACGGCGTGGTGCGCGGCAAGCGCATCGAACGCACGGCGCTGCACAAGGTGTATGAAAAAGGCATCAACCTCCCGGCGTCCTTGTTCGCCCTGGACATCAACGGCTCGACCGTGGAAAGCACCGGCCTGGGCCTGGATATCGGCGACTCCGACCGCATCTGCTACCCGATCCCCGACACCCTGTGCATCGAGCCCTGGCAGAAGCGCCCCACCGCGCAACTGCTGATGACCATGCATGAACTCGAAGGCCAGCCGTTCTTCGCTGACCCGCGCGAAGTGCTGCGCCAGGTGGTGAGTAAGTTCGACGACCTGGGCCTGACCATTTGCGCCGCGTTCGAGCTGGAGTTCTACCTGATCGACCAGGACAACGTGAACGGCCGCCCGCAAGCACCGCGCTCGCCAATCTCGGGCAAGCGCCCGCATTCGACCCAGGTCTACCTGATTGATGACCTCGACGAATACGTCGACTGCCTGCAAGACATCCTTGAAGGCGCGAAAGAGCAGGGCATCCCCGCTGACGCCATCGTCAAGGAAAGTGCCCCGGCGCAGTTCGAAGTCAACCTGCACCACGTCAGCGACCCGATCAAAGCCTGCGACTACGCGGTGTTACTCAAGCGCCTGGTGAAAAACATCGCCTACGACCACGAGATGGACACCACCTTTATGGCCAAGCCCTATCCGGGCCAGGCGGGTAATGGTTTGCACGTGCACATCTCGATCCTCGACAAAACGGGCACTAACATCTTTGCCAGCGAAGACCCCGAGACCAACGACGCCCTGCGTCACGCTATCGGCGGCGTGCTGGAAACCCTGCCGGCGCAGATGGCGTTCCTCTGCCCGAACGTCAACTCCTACCGCCGCTTCGGCGCGCAGTTCTATGTGCCGAACTCGCCGAGCTGGGGCATCGACAACCGCACCGTCGCCGTGCGCGTGCCGACCGGTTCGGCGGATGCCGTGCGCATCGAGCACCGGGTGGCTGGCGCCGACGCCAACCCTTATCTGCTGATGGCCTCGGTACTGGCTGGTATCCACCACGGCCTGACCAACAAGATCGAGCCGGGGGCGCCGGTCGAGGGCAACTCCTACGAGCAGAACGAACAAAGCCTGCCCAACAACCTGCGCGATGCCCTGCGTGAGCTGGACGACAGCGACGTCATGGCCCGGTACATCGACCCGCTGTACATCGACGTGTTTGTGGCGTGCAAGGAAAGCGAGCTGGCCGAGTTCGAGAACTCGATCTCCGACCTTGAGTACAACTGGTACCTGCACACGGTCTGACGGCCCTCCCACTTTTTGCGTTGAGCACACCCTATGACCAAGCATCGCAATGACTGGGAGCAGTACTTCCAGTCCCTGAACCTCGAAGGCCGGGCCTTTATCGACGGCGAGTACCGTTGGGCCGCCAGCGGCGAGACCTTTGACAGCATCAGCCCGGTGGACGGGCGTTTTCTGGCCAAGGTCGCCAGCACCGATGAGGCCGACGCCGACGCGGCGGTGCTCGCCGCGCGCCGGGCGTTTGAGTCTGGGACCTGGCGACTGCAAGCCCCGGCGGCGCGCAAGCGCGTGCTGATCCGTTTCGCCGATCTGATCCTCGAGCACCAGGAAGAGCTGGCACTCCTGGAAACCCTGGACATGGGCAAGCCGATCGGCGACTCCATGGCCATCGACGTGCCTGCCACGGCCAACGCGATCCGCTGGAGCGCCGAGGCCATCGACAAGCTCTACGACGAAGTGGCGCCCACGCCCCACGACCAGTTGGGCCTGATCACACGCGAACCCTGCGGCGTGGTCGCGGCCATCGTGCCGTGGAACTTCCCGATGATCATGGCCAGTTGGAAGTTCGCGCCGGCCCTGGCGGCGGGTAACTCGTTCATCCTCAAGCCTTCGGAAAAGTCGCCGCTGACCGCCATTCGCCTGGCCCAGTTGGCACTCGAAGCCGGCATTCCCCCGGGCGTATTCAACGTACTGCCGGGTTACGGCCACACCGTCGGCAAGGCGCTGGCCCTGCACATGGATGTGGACGTGCTGGCCTTTACCGGCTCCACCGGCGTGGCCAAGCAACTGCTGGTGTATTCCGGCCAGAGCAATATGAAACGGGTATGGCTGGAGGCGGGTGGCAAGAGCCCCAACGTGGTATTCGCCGATGCCCCGGACCTGCGCGCTGCCGCCGAAGCGGCGGCGGCCGGGATTGCCTTCAACCAGGGCGAGGTCTGCGTGGCTGGTTCGCGGCTGCTGGTGCAGCGTTCGATCCGCGAGCCCTTCATTGCGCTGCTGCTGGAGGCGCTCCAGGCCTGGAAACCAGGGCACCCCCTGGACCCGGCGACCAAGGTCGGCGCGGTGGTCGATCAGCGGCAACTGGACAACGTGCTGCGCTACATCGAGATCGGCAAGGAGCAGGGCGCCCAACTGCTGGTTGGCGGCCGGCGCACCCTGCAAGACACCGGTGGCCAGTACGTGGAGCCGACGATTTTCGACGGCGTGACCAATGCCATGACCATTGCCCGCGAAGAAATCTTCGGCCCAGTGTTGTCGCTGATCAGCTTCGACACCGAAGAAGAAGCGCTGGCGATCGCCAACGACAGCATCTTCGGTCTGGCGGCTGCGGTGTGGACCGCCAACCTCAGTCGCGCCCATCGCTTTGCTCGGGGTCTGCGCGCCGGCAGCGTGTGGGTCAACCAGTACGACGGTGGCGACATGACCGCGCCGTTCGGCGGGTTTAAACAGTCGGGCAATGGCCGCGACAAGTCGCTGCACGCCTTCGACAAGTACACCGAGCTCAAAGCCACCTGGGTGAAGCTCTAAGCCCAACTAACAACGGCGATTGCCAGCCCGCGCTGGCCAATCGCCAGGGAGTCCTAACCATGCAACCCCATGTAAACAGCTACTACGCCGCAACCCGCAACCACACCGGCGACTTCCCTGTGCTTGAAGAGTCGGTCGAGTGCGATGTCTGTGTCATTGGCGCCGGCTACACCGGCCTGTCGTCGGCGCTGTTCCTGGCTGAAGCCGGCTACAGCGTCACCGTGCTCGAAGCGGCCAAGGTCGGCTTTGGTGCCAGCGGGCGCAACGGCGGGCAACTGGTCAACTCCTACAGCCGTGACGTGGATGTTATCGAGCAGCGCTACGGCGAAAAGAGCGCCGAAATCCTCGGCAGCATGATGTTCGAAGGCGCCGAGATCATTCGCCAGCGCATCCAGCACTATGACATCCAATGCGACTACCGCCCGGGCGGGATCTTCGCCGCGCTGAACAAAAAGCAACTCAAAGGCCTGGTCGAACAGAAAAACAGTTGGGAGCGCTATGGCAACCGCAACCTGCAACTGCTCGACGCCAAGGACATCGCCAGCGAAGTGGGCTGTGAAAATTACATCGGCGGCCTGCTGGACAAGCAGGGTGGCCACGTCCATCCGCTGAACCTGGCCCTGGGCGAAGCCAGCGCCATTATTGGCCTGGGCGGCAAGATCTTCGAACAGTCGGCGGCCGTGGACATCACCTACGGCGAACCCAACGTGGTGCGCACGGCCAAGGGTGTGGTTCGCGCCAAGTACCTGCTGATCGCCGGCAACGCCTACCTGCAGCAAGATCTCGACCCAAGGGTGACCCGCAAAAGCATGCCCTGCGGCTCGCAGATCGTGGTCACTGAGCCGCTGTCGGAGAAAGTCGCGCGCAGCCTGATTACCCACAATTACTGCGTCGAAGACTGCAACTACCTGCTCGACTATTACCGCCTGACCGCTGACAACCGCCTGCTATACGGCGGTGGCGTGGTCTATGGCGCCCGCGAGCCGGACGACATCGAACAACTGATCCGACCGAAGATCCTCAAGACCTTCCCGCAGTTGAAAGACGTCAAGATCGACTACCGCTGGACCGGCAACTTCCTGCTGACCATGTCGCGTATGCCGCAATTTGGCCGTATCGAAAAGAACGCCTACTACATGCAGGGCTATAGCGGCCACGGTGTCACCTGTTCGCATTTGGCGGGCAAGCTGATCAGCGAAGTGATCCGCGGTGACGCCGAACGCTTCGACGCCTTCGCCTCCCTGCCACACATGCCGATGTTCGGCGGCCGCACCTTCCAGGCCCCGCTGACGGCCATGGGCGCTGCCTACTACGCCTTGCGTGACCGATTCGGTATTTGACCGGTCAGGTACATAAGCGCCGCGAGCCCCGGTCCATGCCGTCTTAGGCAGTGGCTGCGGGCTTGCTTTTTTTCTTGCGCTCGGGCGTATTCAGCGCGGCTACAGCTCTACCCACAAACGTGATTTAATAGCCGCCTTTCAGGTATCTGGGCCAGGCAGTCGGCGAACTTCGCAACATTGCCTGCCCACACCCGCCTCGGCTCCTGCAGAGCTATCGCAACCGATAAACGCCGCTTCAGTCACCCTTATATAAGGCAGCTATGGACACGGGCACCCGACTCAAACTCGTTCGCGAAAGCTACAAACTCTCCCAGCGCGAGCTGGCCCGGCGTAGCGGCGTGACCAACGCCACCATTTCCCTGATCGAACAGAATCGCGTCAGTCCCTCCGTCAGCTCCCTGAAAAAGCTGCTGGAAAGCATCCCCATGTCCCTGGCGGACTTCTTCACCTTTGACCAGCCACCACGCGAACACCAATACGTCTTCCGCGCCAACGAACAGCCTGACCTGGGCCGCGATGGCCTGCGCCTGCTGCTGGTTGGCGCACCGATCCCCAGTCGCCAGATGCGCTTTTTGCGCGAGCAATATGCCCCGGGCGCCAGCTCTGGCGAAGAGCCGATCGTGCATGTCGAAGGGGAGGAGTGCGGCCTTGTCACCCGTGGCACCGTCGAACTCACTGTCGATGGCCAGGTCAGCATATTGAACCCTGGGGATGGGTATTACTTCCCCACCACCTTGCCCCACAGGTTTCGCAATATCGGGCAGGATGAGGCGGAAATCATCAGCGCGAATACGCCGGCGAACTTCTAGGTCGGGGGGCGGCGTAAAGCGCCGGAACTGCTCGGGGGGGGGCAAGGCGCTGTTTACAAAAAAGCTCCCGTAGCGGCCCCCAAAATAGGAAAAGCCTCGTGGCTTTTTGGCACCGTGCTACCATCGACGCCATCACTCGTTGCAACATAATGTTGCAGTGAACACCAATACTCTGCCTTTCGCGGACTCATGACTCCCCCATTCGACTCGCAATCCGACTTGCCCATGATCCTGGTAGTGGACGATGAGCTACGTTCGCGCGAATCGTTGCGCCGGGTACTCGATCAGGAATTCCAGGTGCTGCTGGCCGAGTCAGCCGCGCAAGCACGTGAACTTCTTGAACAGCATGTGGTGGCGGTGATCCTCTGCGACCAGCGCATGCCCCATGTCAGTGGTATCGAATTTCTCAAGGAAGTGCGCGAGCGCTGGCCGGGGGTGGTGCGCATCGTGCTGTCGGGCTACACCGACTCGGAAGACATCATTGCGGGCGTCAATCAGGCCGGCATCTATCAGTACCTGCTCAAACCCTGGCTGCCTGAAAACCTGCTCAACACTGTGCGCAATGCGGTAGAGAGCCAATCGTTGCAAAACCATATGCAGCGACTGGACCTGGAACTGCGCGCCGGCACGCCAGCGCTGCGCCGCCGCAGCCGGGAAACGCTGGAGCGGGTGCGCGACACCTTCGATTTCTCGCGCATCGTGCGCAGCCCCGGGGGGCCGCTGGATGCCGTCTGTGAGTTGGCCGCACGGGTCGCCCGCTATGATTTGTCGGTGCTGCTGTTGGGCGAATCGGGCACGGGCAAAGAGTTGCTGGCCCGCGCCATCCATTACGCCAGCCCACGCGCGGGCAATGCCTTCGTCATGGAGAACTGCGCCGCGCTGCCCGACACCTTGCTGGAGTCCGAGCTGTTCGGGCACAAGCGCGGTGCCTTCACCGGCGCGCATCAGGATCACATCGGGCTGTTCCAGCGTGCCAATGGCGGCACCTTGCTGCTCGACGAAATCGGCGACACCTCGCCGGCCTTTCAGGTCAAGTTGTTGCGCGTCTTGCAAGAAGGCGAGCTACGCCCGGTCGGCGCCTCCAGCACGGTACGGGTCGATGTGCGGGTGATTGCGGCGACCCATCGCGATCTGGAACAGGATGTCGCCACTGGACGTTTTCGCAGCGACCTGTATTACCGGCTGTCCACGGTCAGCCTGGGTTTGCCGCCGTTGCGCGAGCGAACCGCCGACCTGATGCCCATCGCCAAAAAGCTGCTCGACGATGCCCGCCTGGAGCTGGACCTGCCAGACCTGCACTTTGCCGACGACGCCCTGGCAAGCCTGATTGGTTACCCCTGGCCCGGCAATATTCGCGAGTTGCGCAACGAAATCTACCGCGCTGCCGCGTTGTCGGAAGGCGCGCAAATCGCTGCGCATTCGTTTTCCTGGCGCGTCATGCAAGGCCAGGGCCAGGGGCGCAACACCAACGACATACGCCTCTCGCCACCCACGGGCACGTTGCAAGAACAACTGGACGCTATCGAAGCGACCATACTCAAGGAATCGCTGCTGCGACACCGCTGGAACAAAACCCATGCTGCCCGTGAACTGGGCTTGTCGCGCGTGGGCCTGCGCCAGAAATTGCGCCGTCTTGGCCTGGAGGAGGCCCGATGAATAGCCCATTCAGAGTGCTGTGGTTGCAATCGGGCGGTTGCGGCGGCTGCAACATGTCCTTGCTGTGCGCCGACACCCAGGACTTTTCCGCGATGTGGCGCAGTGCGGGGATCGAGTTGCTTTGGCATCCGTCGCTGTCCCTTGAAAGCGGTGATCAGGTGCTGGATATCCTCGATGACTGCCTGCAAGGTCGCACCCGCCTCGATGCCTTGTGCATAGAAGGCTCATTGCTGCGCGGTCCGAACGGCACCGGGCGCTTTCACATGCTGGCCGGGACCGATGCGCCGATGATCGACTGGGTGCGCAAGCTCGCGGCGGTGGCCCAATACACCTTGGGTATCGGCACCTGCGCTGCCTACGGCGGCATCACCGCTGCGGGCAGCAACCCGACCGACGCCTGCGGCCTGCAATTTGACGGTGAGCATCGCGGCGGCCTGCTGGGCGCCGATTATCGCTCGTTGCGCGGCTTGCCGGTGATCAACGTGGCCGGTTGCCCAACGCACCCTGGCTGGGTGACCGACACCTTGATGGCGCTGGCCGCCGGGTTGTTCGAGGCGGCCGATCTGGACATCCTCGGGCGTCCGCGTTTCTACGCCGACCAACTGGTGCATCAGGGCTGCACGCGCAACGAGTTCTACGAATACAAAGCCAGTGCGGAAAAACCCTCGGACCTGGGCTGCATGATGGAAAACCTCGGCTGCAAAGGCACCCAGGCTCACGGCGACTGCAATACCCGCCTGTGGAATGGCGAAGGCTCTTGCACCCGTGGTGGATTTGCCTGCATCAACTGCACCGCCCCGGGCTTCGAAGAGCCTGGCCACGCTTTTCAGCGCACGCCGAAACTGGCGGGCATTCCCATCGGGCTGCCTATCGACATGCCCAAGGCATGGTTTGTCGCCCTGTCGGCGCTGTCCAAATCAGCCACCCCCAAGCGCGTCAAGCAGAATGCGACTTCCGATCACCCGCTGATCGCGCCGTCGGTACGCACCCCACGCCGTTAGGAGTTTGCATGTCACGTTTGGTGGTCGGCCCGTTCAATCGGGTTGAAGGCGATCTGGAAGTACAACTGGAAGTGGAAGAGGGCCGTGTGCGGTCGGCGCGGGTCAACGCCACCATGTACCGTGGCTTCGAGCAAATCCTGCTGCAACACGCGCCGCTCGATGCCCTGACCTACGCGCCACGCATCTGCGGCATCTGCTCGGTGTCGCAATCGATCGCCGCCGCCCGCGCTTTGGCCGGGCTGGCCGGCGTACAGCCGCCGGACAACGGTCTGCTGGCACTCAACCTGATGGCCGCCACCGAAAACCTTGCCGATCACCTAAGCCATTTCTACCTGTTTTTCATGCCGGATTTCGTGCGCCCGGTGTACGCCGACCGACCTTGGTATCCAGAGGCGGTGGGGCGCTTTACCCCGCTGCAGGGCAGCCAGCAGCGCCTGGCGATTTCCGCGCGCAAACGCTGGCTGGATTTGATTGGCACACTCGGCGGCAAGTGGCCGCACACCGGCTCGATCCAACCGGGTGGTTCGACGCGCGCCATTGATGCTGCCGAGCGCCTGCGCCTGCTGACCCGCGTTCGCGAGTTTCGGCAGTTTCTTGAAGCCGAGCTGTTCGCCGCGCCGCTGGAGCGCATCAACGCGTTCACCAGCGAGGACCAACTCTGGGCCTGGCATGCCGAAGCGCCGGGGCAGGGCGATTTTCGGCAGTTTCTGCACATCGCCCTGGATACCGGGCTTGAGCATCTAGGGCCGGGGCCGGGGCTGTATCTGTCCTACGGGGCGTATCCGCGAGCCGATGGCTCGAGCGTGTTCCCGCGCGGCCTGTGGGATGGCGTCACCCAGTGTGCGCAACCGCTGGATCTGGACGCCATCCGTGAAGACAGTGCGCATGCCTGGCTCGACGACGCTGGCGGCCCGCGCCACCCGGCCGATGGGCAAACCCAGCCGTTGCTGGAAAAAACCGACGCGTATACCTGGAACAAAGCCCCCCGCCTGGCCGGCGCGGTGCTCGAAACCGGCGCCATTGCGCGTCAGTTGATTGCCGGCCAACCGCTGCTGCGCGATGCCGTGGCGCGCTGTTCGGCAACCGTTTATACCCGCCTGCTCGCGCGTTTGTTGGAACTGGCGCAGGTGGTGCCGCTGATGGAAAGCTGGCTGATCGCTCTGCGCCCCGGCGAGCCGTATTACCGCGCCGCCGCACTGCCCGACAAAGGCCGCGCGGTCGGCCTGACCGAAGCGGCCCGTGGGGCGCTGGGGCATTGGCTGGAGGTGGAGCACGGGAAAATCTCGCGCTACCAGATCATCGCCCCGACCACCTGGAACTTCTCGCCACGCGATGCCCAGGGCCAACCCGGTGCATTGGAACAAGCCTTGCAGGGTGCTCCAGTGTTACCCGGCGAAAAAAGCCCGGTAGCGGTGCAACATATTGTTCGCTCTTTTGACCCGTGCATGGTTTGCACGGTGCATTGAAAAGGAAATCCCATGGAACGCCTGACCATTTCCCTGGACCGTGGCCTCGCTGAGGAGCTGGACGCGCTGATTCGCGACCAGGGTTACCACAACCGTTCCGAGGCTATGCGCGACATTTTGCGCCGGCATATCGAGCAGGCGCGTCTGGAGCAGGGCCAGGCGCCGCATTGCGTGGCCAACCTGAGCTTCGTTTACGATCACCATTCACGCACCCTTACCGAACGGGTGATGGACCTGCAACACGCGCATCATCACCTGACCATTGCCAGCCAGCATGTGCATCTGGATCACGACAACTGCCTGGAAAGCCTGATGCTCAAAGGCTCGTCCGATGAAGTGCGCGATTTCGCCCATCGTGTGTGCGCCGAGCGCGGCGTGCGTCATGGCTCGCTGAACCTGATCCCGGTGGAGCCGGATGCGACCCACGAGCAGGCCCACAGTCACCTGCATCTGCACCCTAAAAGCTGACGACCATGGCCCGTAAACCGCCACCCGGCAGCCTCGACGAAGACGCCTGGATCGAAGTCATCGCCAGGATGGACGAGGTCTATTCCAAGCTGGTGCAAGACGAAATCGCCCTGGAAGAGAAGAACGTCGAACTGGAGCAGTCGCAACAGTTCATTGCCGGGCTGCTGTCGTCGATGTCCGACGTGTTGCTGGCCTGCGACCCCGAAGGGCGCATTGAAGAGAGCAACAGCGCGCTGCGCACGCTGGTTGGCCTCGATGAGCAGTCATTGTCCGGTAGCCCGGCCTATGCATTGTTGGCCGACCCGCACAGTGAAACCCAATTGCGCCAGACCCTCGCCAGCTTGCGCCATCCCAACGCCAGCGCCTCGCTGGAGGTCAACTTCAGGGATGCAAGCGGCGCGCCGGTGCCCGTGGACGTCAGTTGCACCGTGCGCAGCGCTGGCAACGGGCGCTTTATCGGGCATGTGCTGGTGGGGCGACCGCTGGGCGAACTCAAGCACGCGTATCGCCAACTGCACGAGGCCCACGAAGCGCTCAAGCGCACCCAACAACAACTGTTGCACGCGGAAAAAATGGCCTCGCTGGGGCGCCTGGTGGCCGGTGTCGCCCACGAACTGAACAACCCGATCAGCTTTGTGCTGGCCAACGCGCATGTACTCGACAGCTATGGCAAGCGCCTGCAGCAGTATTTACAAGCGGTCCACGACGGCGAGTCGCAAACCGGCCTTCAAGCCTTGCGCCGACAACTGCGCATCGATCCTCTGCTGAGCGATTTGCCGTCGTTGATCGAGGGCAGCATGGAAGGCGCGCAACGCACTGCCGATATCGTCAGTGCCCTGAAGCGCTTCTCGGCCGTGGACCGTGAAGCACTGGGCGAGGTCGACCTCAATGACGTCATTGAGCGCGCCATCCACTGGGTTTGTCGCGGCGTCGCGCCTGATCTGCAGGTGCATTGGCAGGCCGTTGACACGCCAGCGGTGCGCGGTAACGCCGGGCAACTGCTGCAAGTGCTGATGAACCTGATGCAGAACGCCTACGATGCTGCGCAAGCGGCCAACCAGGCCTTGCCGACAGTCTGGATCGATGTGACCCAGGCGCCGGGGTGGGTAACGCTGCGTTTGCGCGACAATGGGGCGGGCATCGCAGAAAAACACCTGAGCCAGGTGTTCGATCCGTTCTTCAGCACCAAGCCCGTGGGCAAGGGCACGGGCCTGGGGCTATCGATCAGCTACGGCATCATTGAGCGCTGCGGCGGTCGGATGGTGGCCGCCAATCACCCCGAGGGTGGTGCGCAGTTCACCGTGACACTGCCCGAAGCCGGGCCCGCCTGAGCCGATAAGCCGACACACAGGCTGGAAGCTCACTGTCCACTTATCTGTTCGGGTGGACAGTCATTGTCCAGTCGCATGTGCTGCGAGCGTCAGGCGGTCGATCAGCTACGCGCTTGTCTCTTCAAAAACCGCCTACGCAGCACCCGGCATGCAAACTGGCACAAGGCTTGTATGAAGTTTTTTAGTTTCTTCATACTTGAACCCATCGTTCTGGAGTTCGCATGCCCTTGCATCCTGTTTCACCGGCTCTTGCGCCTATGACGTTCAAGCGTCGCGTCCTGGCGATTTTCGCCGGCCTGATCGCTGCCAACCTGCTGGCCTGGGCCTGGGCTTTCACGGCCTTCCATGACTACCCGTTGCTGCTGGGCACCGCTTTTCTGGCCTACAGCTTCGGCCTGCGCCATGCCGTGGATGCCGATCACATCGCCGCCATCGACAACGCCACCCGCAAGCTGATCCAGGAAGGCCGACAAACCGCGAGTGTCGGCCTGTTCTTCTCGCTCGGGCACAGCACCGTGGTGATCCTTGCCTCGCTCGGTATCGCCCTGACGGCCACGGCGTTCAAAAGCGAAATCGAAGCCTTTCACGGTATCGGCGGGCTGATTGGCACTTCGGTGTCTGCCGCGTTCCTGTTGCTGGTGGCGCTGATCAACCTGCTCATCCTGCGCTCGGTGTACCAGGCGTTTAACCGAGTACGCCGCGGCGAGCGAATCGGCGAACAAGAAATGAGCGCGATACTCACCGGCGGCGGCCCGATTGCTCGGCTATTGCGCCCGCTGTTCCGGCTGATCAGCCGTCCCTGGCACCTCTATCCGCTGGGCCTGCTGTTCGGCCTGGGTTTTGATACGGCCACTGAAATCGGCCTGCTGGGGATTGCGGCGGTGCAAGCCTCGCAGAGCCTGCCGATCTGGTCGATTCTGGTGTTCCCGGCGCTCTTCACGGCGGGCATGGCGCTGGTCGATACCGCCGACAGCGTGATGATGACCGGCGCTTACCACTGGGCACTGGTCAACCCGGCACGCAAGCTCTATTACAACCTGACTATCACCTCCATGTCGGTGTTGGTGGCCTTGCTGGTGGGCGGGGTGGAGGTGCTCGGGCTGGTCGCTGCGCGTTGGGATCTGCACGGTGGCGTGTGGGACTTCATCACCGCGCTGACCGACAACTTCGGCATGATCGGCTACCTGATCGTCGGGATATTCATCCTGACCTGGACCGTTTCCGTGTTGTTCTACCGCTTCAAAGGCTACGACCGCCTGGACGTGACGCCCGCCTGAGCCTTCTCTTCCTTTCAATGGCTGGCGAGGTTCTCTCGCCAGTCACTTTCCCCGCCGGATACATAGTTTCCAGGCTGCATAAATAGTGGAAACAAACATTCCATTTCAGCTTTGTTACAGCGTGTATCGGTGCACTCGGTAAACAATAAAAAATTCTTTAAAAACATATGGATAAGTTAATTGGTAAGCAATTTATCCACGCCGCGGCGAAATGGCACAGGTCTTGTACTTACCAGATAACTGAACGTCATGGGTTATCCGCATGTTTCCAGCCGCCGTCGCAATCATGACCCAGGCTGCAGCCTCAACACCCCATAGAACTGATGGCCTTTGTAGCCGACGGCATGGCGCCTGATTCACCTGGTCAGGCACAGATTTCCAACACACCGAGTGCAGCCCCCGTTGAAGAACATTCGCGGGGAGGAGAAATAAAGTAATGGAAACGTTTTACGAGGTGATGCGCAGACAAGGCATCTCGCGCCGCAGCTTTCTCAAATTTTGTTCCTTGACCGCAACCTCGCTGGGCCTGGGCCCGGCATTCATGCCCAAAATCGCTTGGGCCATGGAGAACAAGCCGCGCACCCCCGTCCTCTGGCTGCATGGCCTGGAATGCACCTGCTGCTCGGAGTCATTCATCCGCTCCGCGCACCCGCTGGCCAAGGACGTGGTGCTGTCGATGATCTCCCTGGATTACGACGACACCTTGATGGCCGCCGCCGGGCATCAGGCCGAGGCGATCCTTGACGAGGTCATGACCAAGTACAAGGGCAACTACATCCTGGCCGTCGAAGGCAACCCGCCACTGAACCAGGACGGCATGAGTTGCATCATTGGTGGCAAGCCCTTCGTCGAGCAGTTGAAGCGTGTTGCACGCGATGCCAAGGCGATCATCTCCTGGGGTTCCTGCGCCAGTTGGGGCTGCGTACAGGCCGCCAAGCCCAACCCGACCCAGGCCGTACCGATTCATAAGGTCATCACCGACAAGCCGATCATCAAAGTGCCGGGCTGCCCGCCCATCGCCGAAGTCATGACCGGCGTGATCACCTACATGCTGACCTTCGACCGCATTCCTGAGCTGGACCGACAGGGCCGGCCGAAAATGTTCTACAGCCAGCGCATTCACGACAAGTGCTACCGCCGTCCGAACTTCGATGCCGGTCAGTTCGTCGAGTCCTGGGACGACGACGCCGCACGCAAGGGCTATTGCCTTTACAAAGTCGGCTGCAAAGGCCCGACCACCTACAACGCCTGCTCGACCGTGCGTTGGAACGGCGGCACCAGCTTTCCGATCCAGTCTGGCCATGGCTGCATCGGTTGCTCGGAGGAGGGGTTCTGGGACAAGGGCTCGTTCTATCAGCACCTGAGCGGTATCAACCAGTTTGGTGTTGAAGCGAACGCCGATGAAATCGGCCTGGCTGCCGGCGTGACCGTAGGCGCAGCGATCACTGCCCACGCCGCCGTCACCGCCCTCAAACGCGCCAGTAACGGCAAGGCGCCCACTACCTCGCCCGACGCCCCAGCGACAAAACAGGAATAAGCACCAATGAGCACCTATTCGACTCAGGGTTTCGACCTCAACAACACAGGCCGACGTATCGTTGTCGACCCTGTGACCCGTATCGAAGGCCACATGCGCGTCGAGGTTAACCTCGATGCCAACAACATTATCCGCAACGCCGTTTCCACCGGCACCATGTGGCGCGGCCTCGAAGTCATCCTCAAGGGCCGCGACCCGCGTGACGCCTGGGCATTCGTGGAGCGAATCTGCGGTGTCTGCACCGGTTGCCACGCGCTGGCCTCGGTGCGCTCGGTAGAGGACGCGCTGGGCATCCGCATCCCGCCGAACGCGCACTTGATTCGCGAGATGATGGCCAAGACGCTGCAAGTCCATGACCACGCCGTGCATTTCTATCACTTGCATGCACTGGACTGGGTGGACGTGGTGTCTGCGCTCAAGGCTGACCCTAAGCGCACCTCGGAACTGCAGCAGACTGTTTCGCCGGCTCACCCTTTGTCGTCGCCGGGTTATTTCCGCGACGTACAAAACCGCCTGAAGAAGTTCGTCGAAAGCGGGCAGCTCGGGCCGTTCATGAATGGCTATTGGGGCAACCCGGCGTACCAACTGCCGCCAGAAGCCAACCTGATGGCCGTGACCCATTACCTTGAAGCCCTCGACTTGCAGAAAGAGTGGGTAAAAATCCACACCATCTTCGGTGGCAAGAACCCGCACCCTAATTACCTGGTCGGCGGCGTGCCGTGCGCGATCAATATCGATGGCGATCTGGCCGCCGGTGCGCCGTTGAATATGGAGCGCCTGAACTTCGTGCGTGCGCGCATCGATGAAGCGCTGACCTTTTGCCGCAACGTGTATGTGCCGGACGTGCTGGCCATCGGCACCATCTACAAGCAAAAAGGCTGGCTGCACGGTGGCGGTTTGTCGGCGACCAACGTGATGGACTACGGCACCTACGCCAAGGTCAATTACGACGACAGCACCAACCAATTGCCGGGCGGCGCAATCCTCAATGGCAACTGGGACGAAATCCTCCCCGTGGACCCTCGCGACCCCGAGCAAGTGCAGGAGTTCGTGACCCACTCCTGGTACAACTACCCGGACAACGACAAGGGCCTGCATCCGTGGGACGGCATCACCGAGCCGAACTACGAGCTGGGCGCGAAGACCAAGGGCACCCGTACCAACATCGAAGAAGTCGACGAAAGCGCCAAGTATTCGTGGGTCAAATCCCCGCGCTGGCGCGGCCATGCCATGGAAGTCGGGCCTTTGGCGCGTTACATCCTGGGCTATGCCCACGCCCTTAAAGGCAACCCGCATTGCCAACGGGTCAAGGAGCAACTGGAAGGTTCGCTGCGAGCCGTCAACCACGACTTGCCAAAAGCCTTGGGCCTGGCGGAAACCAACCTGAGTGCCAAGCAACTGTTGCCAAGCACGATTGGCCGAACCCTGACCCGCGCCCTGGAAGCCGAGTACTGCGCAGAAATGATGGTCGACGACTGGAACGAGTTGATGACCAACATCCGCAACGGCGACCGCGCCACCGCCAACGTTGAAAAGTGGGACCCGTCCACCTGGCCGGCTGAAGCCAAAGGGGTCGGCATCGTTGCCGCGCCACGCGGCGCATTGGGCCACTGGATTCGGATCAAGGACGGCAAGATCGAGAACTACCAGTGCGTCGTGCCGAGCACCTGGAATGGCAGCCCGCGTGACGCCAAAGGCCAGATCGGGGCTTTCGAAGCCGCGCTGATGAACACGCCGGTGGCGATCCCCGATCAGCCTGTGGAAATCCTGCGAACGTTGCACTCCTTCGACCCGTGCATGGCCTGCGCCACCCACGTGATGAGCGAGGACGGCGCGGAGCTGAGCACAGTCAAGGTCAGTTGATCGCTTGTTCAACGCTGCAATTGGCAGGCGCTACGGCGCCTGCCCATCCAAAGGTGACGCTATGACCCAACCTACTCAAAGCCCCGTCGACCAGTCGGAATACGTGTACGAGGCGCCCGTGCGCCTGTGGCACTGGATCAATGCCGCCTGCATTGTGGTGCTGGCCATCACCGGCTACTTGATTGGCTCGCCGCTGGCCACCCAGCCGGGCGAAGCCAGCGAGCATTTCGTGATGGGCTACATCCGCTTTGCGCATTTCAGCGCGGCCTACATTTTCACCCTCGCCATGATCGGGCGCGCCTATTGGGCGCTGGTGGGCAATCATCATGCCCGCGAACTGTTCTCGGTGCCGCTGACCAGCAAGGCGTACTGGGCCGACATGAGCGCCTGGATGCGCTACTACCTGTTTATCGGGCCTACTCCAACACCGATGTTCGGCCACAACCCGCTGTCGCGTTTCGCGATGTTTTTCATCTTCTTGCTGACCTCACTGTTCATGATCCTGACCGGCTTTGCGCTGTATGGCGAAGGCGCGCAAATGGGCTCGTGGCAGGAACGCACCTTCGGTTGGGTGCTGCCGCTGCTGGGGCAATCCAACAATGTGCATGTCCTGCATCACTTGGGCATGTGGGTGATTGTGCTATTCGTCATGTCCCACATCTATGCCGCCGTGCGCGAAGAAATCAACGGGCGCCTGAGCTTGGTCGGGTCAATGATTTCCGGCTACAAGACTTTTAAAAAATGACCACATTGGTAGAAACCGCCATGAGTCCTCTCCAACCGACACTGCCGCAGATCACTGTGCTGGGCATCGGCAATCTTTTGTGGGCCGACGAAGGCTTCGGCGTGCGTTGCGTCGAAGCCTTGCAACAGCGTTATGAGTTCGCCGACAACGTGGCGCTGATCGATGGCGGCACGCAAGGCCTGTACTTGATCCAACATGTTCAGCAAGCCGATTACCTGCTGATTTTCGACGCCGTGGACTACAACCTCACGCCTGGCGAACTGAAGTTCATCGCCGACGACGATGTCCCCAAATTCCTCGGCATCAAAAAGCTCAGCCTGCACCAGACCGGCTTTCAGGAAGTGCTGATGCTCGCGCAATTGACCGGCCACTACCCAACACGGGTGTTGCTGATCGGTTGCCAGCCGGAAAACATGATGGACTACGGCGGCAGCCTGCGCGCCAGCGTCAGGGCCGCCATGGAAGGCGCGCTGGATGAGGCGCTGCGCGTGCTCGACAGTTGGGGCGCGGCGCCGCAAAAACGCGCTACGCCGCTCGCGGGCGAAGAGGCCGTGACACTGCCGCACCTTGAGCTGCAACGCTACGAAAACGAACGTCCGTCCGAACAGCAAGCCTGCCGGATCGGCGACGAACGCATCCTCGCCAGGCGCGCCTGATATGTGCATCGGACTGCCCATGCAAGTGATCGAGGCCGAGTTGGGCTTTGCCCGCTGCCGCGACCGCAACGGCGAAGAACGACGCATCGACCTCTCACTGGTCGGCCCGTGTGCGGTCGGCGACTGGCTGTTGATCTTTCTCGACGCCGCACGTGAACGCCTCGACGCCCAACGCGCCGCCGAAATCGACTCAACCCTGCGCCTGCTCGAAGAGGCCTTGTTCGGCACGGCCCCGCAGCCAGACAGCGCACCGGGTTTCAGCTTGCCCTCGGCAATGAGCGCCGGGCAACTGGCCGCCTTGCTCGGCCACGCATCGCCAACCCTTGAGCCTGCTGCGCTCACCCCACCTCAACAGTCAGTCAAGGACCCCACATGAGCGACTCCGCTGTTTTCATGGCGCCCATTCCCGCGACGCCCGCCATCCCGGCCTTGATCAGCCGGTTGGTGGAGCAGTTCGACGCGGCCTGGATCGACGCCGATAACCTCGACGCCTGGCTTGCCGAAGGCGGCGACTGCCTGTTGCTGCTGTGCGGTGACCCGGTACGCCATCCCGAATGCCTGGACGTGGCCGTGGTGTTGCCGGAACTGCGCATGGAAATTGCGCGCCGCCACCACGTGACCCTGCGCCTGGGCGTGGTCAGTCGCGCGGATGAAGACGCCGTCGCCGCGCGCTTTGCCGTGCGCCGCTGGCCGTCGCTGGTTTGGCTGCGCGATGCCGGTTACGTCACCACCTTCAGCGGCATGCTCGACTGGGACGAATACCTGCGCCTGGCGGACAGTGCCGTGAGCCAAAGCAATGCGCGCATCCCATTGCTGGCCGGTGCCCCGGTCAGCGCCTCCGGAGGTTGCCAATGAACCACGATGCCAATAACCGCGATGCGCAAAGCCACGCCGTGGAGTTCGATCCGCTGAACTACATCCCCGTGGTAGATATCGGCCCCGGCTCGCAACCTGACGATGAGGACGTGCTCGAATACATCAGCATGCCTCAGGGCATGTATACCCATAGCATTCCGGTGCTGCCCGAACCTGAAGAGCTTGCGGCGCTGCCCGGCGCTCGGCAAGCCTTGCAACAGCTGCTGCAATGCCTGCGCGACTGCAATAACGGCCTGACCACGCAAAGCGTCGACCTCAGTGGCCTGGAAATCGGCGACCGCAAGCTGCTCGACCAATTGCTGGGCGAAGGTGAAGTCAGCGCGATCATTGCCGCGCAGCCGTCGTTGCGCATCCAGGAATCGATCTTCGCCGGCGTTTGGCGCATCTACGGCCAGGGCTACGATCACGTCGAGGTGGGCGCGGCGCCCACACAACTGCGCGGCAATGCTCGCGCTGCGGCCCGGCCAGCGGATTTCGACTTGTCGTCCCCGTTGCCGCTCGGCGTCATGAACGCCCCGGCGATCCTGACCGAAGTCCAAGACCGCAGCCAACACTGGCAACCCGGCGATCAGGTGCATGTCATCAACCTGACCTTACTGCCGTTGTCCGAACAAGACATCGCGTTCCTCGACACCTATCTGCCCGCCGGCCCCGTGCGCGCATTGGCCCGTGGCTATGGCAATTGCCTGATCAGCGCGACCCGGGTCCAGAACTGCTGGCGCATCACGTACTTCAACTCACAGGATGCGCAAATCCTCGACACCATCGAAATCACCGACCTGCCGGAAGTGATCTGCGCCGCCCCCGAAGACCTGGCCGACTCGCTGGAGCGCTTCGAAGACGTTATCCAGTGGTTCGAAGGGCAGTGAGGTCAAGATGAACGAAAAAACCAGCTTCGAAGGCAGCTACGGCGGCGACAACGCCCGTATCAGCGACGCCACCCGCCTGGAATGCAAAATCTGCTGGTGGGTGTATGACCCGCGCGAAGGCGACCCGGTCTGGCAGATTGAGCCCGGCACGCCGTTCTCCGCATTGCCGGACCATTGGCGTTGCCCGAATTGCGATGGCGATGCTGAGCAGTTCATGGTGATCGATGAACCTGTCTGAGTGGCAAGACTGCCCGGCGCAACAGGCACGAACCCTGTGCGCGCACTTCCAGGGCATCGCCGATACACGCATGCGTGGGTTGCCGTTTCTCAATCAGCAACTGGTGGTCGAGGCGTTAGGTTTTAGCGCGCAAATCGCTGGGGAAAACGCGGCAACCGGGGTGCTCGGCATTCTGATCACCCCTTGGTTCATGAACCTGATCTGGGTGCCGGAGAACACCGATACAATCCTGGCCCAGGGTGCGTCAGGGGAGCATCAATTTGGTGGCCAGTGCCTGAGCTTTATTGGCGCAGACGGTGAAGACATTGGTGGCTACGAGAGCTGTTCGCTGTTTTCACCGATGTTTGAATTCGCCGATCAGGACGCGGCCCGGCAAACCGCCGAACAGGTGCTGGCGTTGTTGCGGGACGCGCCCGAACGCCCACCCGAACGCCCGGCCATCAGCCGCCGTGGCTTGTTGTTCGGACGCGGGTCCGGGGGCGCGCAATGACCGCCACGGCAACCCTGGCGCGGCTCAGCGGCTCATTGCGGGTGCGTCCCGGTCAGCAGCCCGCCATTGTCGGCAGCCGCCCGGCGTTGGCCGCCACGTTGTTGCGCGGCCAGCCGCCACAGACCGCCGCGCACCACTTGCCGTTGCTCTATAGCCTGTGCGGGCAAGCGCACCGTTTGACCGCAGAGTTAGCCGTCAACACCGCACTGCACGGCGAAACACCCATCGACCCAAACGCCCAGCGCATGCTGGAGGCCGAAACCCGCCGCGAGCATCTGCGGCGTATGCTGCTCGAATGGCCGCAGTTGTTGGGTAACCCGCCGGTGCGCCCCGATCTCAGCCAACTGCATGCCTGGGAGCACGCCCCGCAACAGGCGATGCAGGCCTGGCTGGGCGAATCGGCGGCGCAATGGCTGGAGCAATGGGACGCCGAGCCGTTCAGCGCGCTCAATGACTGGAGCCAACGCAGCGCGCATTGGCTGGCGCACGCCCTGGCCGAGTGCCGCGACGAGGCCCATGCCCTGCAACTGCCAGTGCATGCCCTGACACTGGCCGGCAACACCCAAGCGCTGCACGCGGTGGCCGAACAACTGCGGCAGGCCAGCGATTTCGCGTTGCATCCGGTGGCCTTAGGGCTACCCTGTGAGACGGGCAGTTGGACCCGCAAGCGCGAGGCGGAGCCACAACGCTACGCCAGCGTCTGGTTGCGGCTAGGTGCGCGTCTCGCCGAACTGGCGCGGCTCTCGCTGCCACAGTCCAGTGGCTTGGCACTCGGCGCATTGGCGCTGGGGCCCAACGAGGCGTTGGCCTGGAGCGAAACCTCGCGTGGTCTGCTGCTGCACCGGGTCTGTCTGGAGCGAATGAATGCCGGTGTGTTGATCAGCGACTATCAGGTCGTCGCGCCGACCGAATGGAACCTTCATCCCCAAGGCACGCTGGCCCAGGGCTTGGCGAAGCTGTCCGCCAGCGATCCGCGCACCCGACGTCGCGCTGAACTGTTGATGGCGGCCTTCGACCCCTGCATCGGCTTCACCCTCGAGCTTGAAGCCGCACCGAGCGAGGAGATTATTCATGCATGAAGTGAGTCTGGCGGGCGGCATTCTCAGCGCCGTCGAGGCGGCGGCCAGGCGCGATCCGTTCGTGCGGGTCAGCCGCTTGCGCCTGGAAGCCGGCAAGCTGGCTGGCGTTGAAATCGAGGCGCTGCGTTTTGCCCTTGAAGCACTGGCGCCAGGCACCTTATTGGCCGGTGCCTACATCGATATTGAACAACCCCCGGGCCAGGCCTGGTGCCTGGATTGCGCCATTAGCGTGCCGCTGACCGAGCGTGGCGCCGGCTGCCCGCAGTGCGGCGGTTTCTGGCTGCAACCTACCGGCGGTACTGAACTGCGCATCCTCGACCTGCAGGTCGAGGATCATTAATCGTTTGATTTTGGAGGTACACCATGTGCGTCGTCTGCGGTTGCGGAACCGGGCATTCACACGACAAGACCGAAGCGCCAGCCACCGATAGCGATGTGCGCGTCGACGCTACCGGCGACCTGCATTACGGCGCGGGTGAGGCGCGGGTTTCAGTGCCCGGCATGAGCCAGGCCCGCACCATCCGCCTGGAGCAAGACATACTCGGCGAAAACGACCGGCACGCCGCGCGCAACCGGGAAAACTTCACCGCCCACGGCGTACTGGCCCTCAACTTGGTGTCCAGCCCCGGTTCCGGCAAGACCACGCTGCTGTGCAGCACCCTCATGGCCCTGCGCCAGCGCCGCGCCGACTTGCCGCTGGCGGTGATCGAGGGCGATCAGCAAACCCGTCATGACGCCGAGCGCATCCGCGAAACCGGCGTGCCCGCGATCCAGATCAACACCGGCAAAGGCTGCCACCTCGACGCCCGGATGATCACCGAAGCCTACAGCCGCCTGCCGCTGCATGACGCGCTGCATGCAGCCGGTCACGCGCATCAGTCGCCTGTGCATAGCCACGTTGATCAGCAGCCTCACGCCCACGTTCATACTCAACAGCATCAACACAGCCACCGCGCCCATGACGCCAGCGAGCCGGCCGGCATGCTGTTCATCGAGAACGTCGGCAATCTGGTCTGCCCCGCGTTATGGGATTTGGGCGAGGCGGGCAAAGTGGCGATCCTGTCGGTGACCGAGGGCGAAGACAAGCCCCTCAAGTACCCGGACATGTTCGCCGCCGCGCGCCTGATGATCCTCAACAAGATCGACCTGTTGCCGCACCTGGATTTCGACGTGCAGCGCTGCCTGGACTACGCACGACAGGTCAACCCGCAGATCCAGATCATCCAGCTCAGCGCCCGCGACGGTACCGGGCTGGATGCCTGGCTCGACTGGTTGCTGGCCGGTGCCCCCGAGGTTGACCGACGCGCCGCGCGCATCGCCGAGCTGGAAGCTGAACTGGCCCGCCTCAAAGGTCAGACGGAGGCCCCGCATGCGTAGCGAAAAACTGCCCGGCGCGCAGGTCTGGCCGCCGGTGCTGGCCTGTGGCGCGTGGCTGAAGAACACCGCCTGCCTGGTGCAGGGCGATCAGGTGCTGTGGTCGCCGCTGCACGGTGACTTGGGCGACCCGCAAAGCTGCCTGGACCTGACGGCGTCGCTGGACGCTCTGTTGGCGTGCGCTGAAATCACGCCGCAGGCCATCGCCCACGACCTGCACCCGGATTTCTATAGCTCGCAACTGGCGGTGACGCTGGCCGAAAAACTCAACGTGCCCGCCGTAGCCGTGCAGCATCACCACGCGCACATTGCCGCGTTGATGGCCGAACATGGCCTCGACGGCCCGGTACTCGGGCTGGCGCTGGATGGCGTCGGCCTTGGCAGCGATGGCGCGGCCTGGGGCGGCGAGTTGCTCTGGGTGGCCAGCGATGCCTGGCGCCGGCTCGGCTATCTATTGCCACTGCCGCTGCCCGGTGGCGATGTGGCCGCCCGCGAACCCTGGCGCTTGGCCGCTGCGGCGTTGCACCTGCTGGGGCGCGAGGATGAAATCCTCAGCCGTCTCGGGCCGCTGGTCGGCCAACAAAGCGCCAACACGGTCGCGCAGATGCTCGCGCGCACTCTCAACTGCCCGCCGAGTAGCGGTGCCGGACGCTGGTTCGATGCCGCGGCCGGGATTCTCGGCATCAGCGTGCGTCAACAATTCGAAGCCGAAGCGGCCATTGCCCTGGAGCGTCTGGCCGCTGAATACCTGGCAGCCCACGCCGAGCCCGCCATCGACGGCCTGTGGCAGATCCGCGCTGACGGCGTGCTCGATCTGCTACCGCTGCTGACCCGTCTGTTCGAGCTCGCCGACGGCGCACGCAGCGCGGAGGGCGCGGCGCTGTTTCACCTGACGCTGGCCGCCGCGCTCGCCGACTGGATCGAGCGCCAATCCACCACGCTGCCGGTGCTGCTCGGGGGCGGTTGCTTTGCCAATCGCCTGCTCAGTGCCCGGCTCACGCAACGATTGACCGCCAAGGGCTTAGCGGTTTTCAGCGCGCAGGCCGTGTCTTGCGGCGATGCTGGGCTGGCCCTGGGTCAAGCCTGGGTTGCCGCGCACTGGCGCGACCCGCAGCGCCAACCCGCCTTGCCATTGGAGGAGTCTCAAGCATGTGCCTAGCCATTCCCGCACGCGTCATCGAGTTACGCGACGGCGGTAACGCCCTCGTCGACTTGGGGGGTATCCGCAAGGAAATCTCCCTCGCGCTGGTGCCGCAAGCCAAGCTCGACGACTACGTGATCGTCCACGTCGGGTACGCCCTTGGTTTGATCGACCCGCAAGAAGCCCTGCGGACCCTGGAAATGTTCGAAGAGCTGGACCGCCTGCAACCGGAAGCCCTATGAAGTACATCGATGAATACCGCGACGGCGAACTGGCGCAACGCATTGCCGAGCGTATCCGCAACGAAGTCCAGCCTGAACGCCAATACCGCTTCATGGAGTTCTGTGGCGGCCACACCCATGCGATATCGCGTTACGGCGTGAGCGATTTGCTGCCCGCCAATGTGCGCATGATCCATGGCCCCGGCTGCCCGGTGTGCGTCTTGCCGATTGGGCGTATCGACCTGGCGGTGAAGCTGGCGCTGGAGGACGGAGCGATCCTCTGCAGCTACGGCGATACCCTGCGCGTGCCGGCGTCCGGTGGCCTCTCGCTGCTGCGCGCCAAGGCACAAGGCGCGGATATCCGCATGATCTACTCGCCCAGCGATGCGCTGAAAATCGCCGAGGCCAACCCCGAGCGTGAAGTGGTGTTCCTGGCCATTGGTTTCGAAACCACCACGCCGCCGACCGCGCTGGTGATCCGCGACGCCGCCGCTCGCGGCCTGAAAAACTTCAGCGTCTTGTGCTGCCATGTACTGACCCCGGCGGCCATCGAGCATATTCTTGCCGCTCCCGGGCAAGATGCGGCGGCGGTAGAACTGGACGGCTTTGTCGGCCCGGCGCATGTGAGCATCATCATTGGCTCCGAACCCTACGCCGAGTTCGCCCGCCAATACCGCAAGCCGGTGGTGATTGCCGGTTTCGAGCCGCTGGATGTCATACAGGCGATTTTGATGCTGGTGCGTCAGGTCAACGAAGGGCGTGCCGAGGTCGAAAACGAATTCGTCCGCGCCGTGGGCCGCAATGGCAACAGCGCCGCCCTGACATTGATGGACGAAATCTTCGAACTGCGTGAGAGCTTTGAATGGCGCGGGCTTGGCGAGGTGCCGTTCAGCGCCTTGCGCATTCGCGCGGAATTCGCCGCCTTCGATGCAGAAAAACGCTTCGACCTGCATTACCGCGCCGTGGCCGATAACAAAGCCTGCGAATGCGGGCCGATCCTGCGCGGCCAGAAAAAGCCCACGGACTGCCGCCTGTTCGGCAGCGTATGCACCCCGGAAAACCCCATGGGTTCGTGCATGGTCTCCAACGAAGGCGCCTGCGCCGCTCACTATGCCTACGGGCGCTATAAAGACATCGAGGTTGTTGCAGTATGACCGGCCGCTCTCCCGTAAAACGCGGTTATGTACGCCCCCTCAATTTTCGCGACGGCGTGGTCGATATGGGCCACGGTGCTGGCGGTCGTGCGTCGGCGCAACTGATTGAAGAGCTGTTCGTTGCTGCGTTCGACAACCCGTGGTTGCGCCAGGGCAACGATGGCGCCGCCTTCAGCGTCGAACTCCAACCCGGCGAACGCATGGTCATGGCCACCGACGCGCACGTGGTGTCGCCGCTGTTTTTTCCCGGTGGCGACATTGGCAGTTTGTCCGTGCATGGCACCCTCAACGACGTCGCCATGGGCGGCGCACGGCCGCTTTATCTCTCAGCCAGCTTCATCATCGAGGAAGGCTTTGCCCTGGCCGACCTCAAGCGCATCGTCGAATCGATGGGCCGCGCCTCCCGTGATGCCGGGGTGCCGATCATCACCGGCGACACCAAAGTCGTGGAACGCGGCAGTGGCGACGGCGTGTTCATCAGCACCACCGGCATTGGCATTATCCCCAATGGGGTAGACACCGGCGGGCATCGCGCACGTCCCGGCGATGCGATCCTGGTGTCCGGCAGCATCGGCGAACACGGCGTGGCGATCATGTCCAAGCGAGAGGGGCTTGAGTTCGAAACCGAAATCCTCTCAGACAGTGCGGCACTGCATGGCTTAGTGGCGCAGATGCTCGCGGTCGCTCCCGACCTGCGCGTACTGCGCGACCCGACCCGAGGCGGTTTGGCGACCACGCTGAACGAAATTGCCGGTCAATCCGGCGTCGGCATGCTGTTGGACGAAGCGGCGATTATTGTTCAGCCACAGGTCGAAGCCGCTTGCGAACTGTTGGGCCTGGACCCGCTGTACATCGCCAACGAGGGCAAGCTCATCGCAATCTGCGCCGAAGAAGACGCCCAGCCGCTGCTCGACTGCATGCGCCGTAACCCTTTGGGCGAACATGCGGTACGTATCGGCACGGTGCTTGAAGACGCGCACGGTTTTGTGCAGATGCAGACCCGATTCGGCGGGCGTAGGGTGGTGGACTGGTTGTCGGGTGAACAATTGCCGAGAATTTGCTGAGCCCTTGAGACCTTGAGTCAGCAACGAACGGCGGCAACTGGAGGATGCCGCCATGCGGTGCAAGGCAGAACCTTGGGTTGATCTCGAGGACGATACCTGCGATGCGTGAGAGGTTGATGGGGCGCGTCATGCCAGAGGAGGCCGTTGGTGGCCACTAACCCCCCCCTAAATTGTTTACCTCTCAAGTACGACGAGGCTCGCCCTCGGCAATTTCGCGCATCAGACTCAGGTAACGACGCGCGCCCAGCCCCAGAGGTCGGTTCTTTACCCAGATGATGTCGACCCATAACCGCATCTGACTTGGCATGTTGTCAAACACCACCTCCGTCAATGCGCCCGAAGTGAGTAGCGGTTGTACCAGCGGCTGTGGAAGATAAGCCCAGCCCAATCCTTGCTGCACCAGATCCAGCGTTGCCAGATAACTGTCGCTGAGCCAAATCCGCCGCGACAGCACAACACGTGGGTCAGAGTCTGTAGGTCCTCCAGTCGCAACTATGATCTGCCGAACGTCCACCAGTTGCTCTTCACCCAAAGGGCTTTTCTTGCCGGCGGCCGCAGGATGATCTGGAGAGGCAACTGCGACTAACAACTGGCTCCCCGCTTCAAGAAACGTCTCCCGCTCGTCAAGCCCTGGTCGTTCAAATCCTAGTGCCAATTGCACACGTCCTTCATGGAGCATGCGAATCGCCTCCGGATGGGACGCGGAGCGAATCTCGATTTCAAGCGTGGGAAACTCTTTGGCGATAATGGACAGCGGACGATTCCACACGCCTGTTTGTAGCTCCGGCGCCATCGCAAGGACCAAGCGCCCCTCCAACCCCTGATGAAGCTGGAGAGCATGCGCGTCCAGCAGGTTTAACTGGCTCGCGACCTGCCTTGCCTGGGGCTCAAGTGCTTTGGCGGCTGCGGTCGGAATGGCTTTGCGGGTTGATCGGTCAAAAAGCAACAGATCCAGCTCTGCTTCAAGCTGTGACACCGCCATGTTGATAGCGGAGGGAACCCGGCCTAACTTTCGGGCTGCGGCGGAAAAGGAGCCGCTGTCCACGACCGTAAGGAAAATTTTAAGTGACTCGCTGGTAAACGCCATCGTGGTTGTCAGATTTTCTGATAATGATCGTCTTTATTTATCAGATTAATTAGCCTAATTTCCACTCCTATTACAAATTAAGTACGTGGGGAACACCATGTTAAATACCGACTTGATGGGGCATGTGGCACTGGTCAGTGGTGCTGGAAGTGAAGCTGGCATTGGTATGGCGATCGCTCGCAGGCTAGGTGCATCTGGGGCGAAGTTGATCGTCACCGCCAGCAGCAGCCGCATCGCGGATCGGGTTAAAGAGCTACGCCTCGAAGGGTTTGAAGTTGAAGGTCGGCCAGCTGACCTCACCGATGAAAGCCAGGTGCGTGAATTCGGCCTCTGGGCAGAGTCAGTCTGGGGGCGAGTCGATATCCTGGTGAATAACGCCGGTATGGCCATGCAAGGAAACCCTGAGGTTTTCTCGGAATTGGCAGCTATGGAACTGCATGAGTGGAATCTTTCACTGGCAAGAAACTTAACCACGGCTTTTCTTCTAACCCGAGCCGTTTTGCCAGGTATGCGGACGCGAAGTTACGGGCGCATTGTCAATATTAGTTCCACCACGGGCACCCGGGGGAGCAATCCGGGCGAAGCCGCTTATAGCGCCGCTAAGGCCGCGATGGTCGGTATGAACATGGGACTTGCACTTGAAGTCGCCAAGCAGGGGGTTACTGTAAACAGCGTGGCCCCCGGATGGATCACCACCGGCTCAACCACGCCCGTTGAAGCAGAGGCGGGGCGCTTCACCCCAATAGGGCGGGCGGGCAGCCCCCGCGAAGTGGCGGCGGCGGTTGCATTCCTGGCGTCGCCTGACGCCAGTTACATCACGGGTGAAGTCCTTGTGGTGGATGGCGGGAACTGTCTGGTCGAGAACAAAGCACCTCAAGCCTGATTTTAAATCACCTCGGTTTATCCTCTAAAGATGAGGGAGTTCAGCGGGATAAATTAATAATCCAAAGTAAGGTTTTCTGCGTTAACTGCAATATACCCGGGTATGAGTTAATCCACGCTAAAAATATTGATGGCGAGCGCCCGAGCTATAAGTTGTTGGGGCGCTGTTTCCTGCTATACGCAAACCGATAGGGGAATAAATGTGGCGATGGATTGTTTTCTATCTGGCTGGCGACGACTTTTAATCAATGTAATAGTTAATATAGGGTTTTGATCATGTCGAGAAGTGGAATTTCTGAATCAGCAATTGCTGCTTTTACTGCCTCCGAGCGTGCCCGTTTTATAGAAAACAACCCAACGTCAATGGCGCTGGCCCAGCGTGCCAAGGCGAATCTGTTCAACGGTGTTCCCATGCACTGGATGAGCGATTGGTCGATGCCGTCGCCGCTCTTCGTCCAGCGCGCCAAAGGCGCACGCTTCACCGATGTTGACGATCATGAGTACATTGACTTTTGCCTGGGCGACACCGGCACGATGTTTGGCCATTCACCCGATCCTATTGCCCGCGCCGTAGCCGAGCAGGCAAATAATGGCTTGACCACGATGCTGCCTGGCGAAGACGCGGTGCTCTGCGGCGAGTTGCTGGCTCAGCGATTTGGGCTGACTTATTGGCAGGTCACCGCCAATGCTACTGACGCCAATCGTTATGTTCTGCGCTGGGCGCGAGCTATCACCCAACGCAATGTGTTGCTGGTGTTCGACGGCTGCTATCACGGCACGGTGGATGACGTGATGGTGCGGTACCGCGACGGCAAAACAGTGCATCGTTCGGGTCTTGTGGGCCAAGCCTACGACTTGACCCAATACAGTCGATCTATCCCCTTCAACGATGTCGCCGCACTGGAAGCTGCGTTAGCCCAGGGCGATGTGTGCGCGCTGATGTGCGAGCCGGCGATGACGAACATAGGCATGGTCCTGCCCGATCCGGGATTCATGCAAAAGTGCCGAGAGTTGACCCATAAATATGGCAGCCTGCTGATCATTGATGAGACCCACACTATTTCTACCGGCATCGGTGGATGCACTCGCCAATGGGATTTGAAACCCGACTTTTTCGTGGTGGGTAAACCCATCGCAGGTGGCGTGCCTTGCGCTGTGTTTGGCGTGACCGAGCACGTTGCGTTGGCCATGCAGCACGCGCAGGAGACCATCAGCGAAGAGAGCGACGGGCATGGCCACAGCGGTATGGGAACGACGCTGTCCGCCAACGCATTGGCGATGCGTTGCATGCGCGTCAGTCTTGAAGAGGTCATGACAGAGGCTGCCTACCAGCACATGCTGCCCCTGGCCTCAAGACTGGCGCAGGGATTTCGAGCGTTGTTCAAGCGGCACCAACTGAACTGGTCTGTCACCGAGTTGGGGGCTCGTTGTGAGTTTCAATTCTGTGCCACCTCGCCCAGAACCGGTGCGCAAGCCGAGGCGGCTTTTCATGACAGCCTTCAAATGGCGCTGCACCTGTATCTAATCAACCGCGGAATCCTGATCACGCCTTTTCACAACATGACCCTGTGCTGTCCACAGACAAGTGATGCCGATATCGACAGGCTAATCGGTGAGTTGGATAGCGCGCTGACCACACTGCTTGCCATCCCTGGAGCTCGGGTTATCCCTTCATAACCGGATGTGTGACGCTCCCGTTTTTCTCAAATACTGCCAAGTCGCTTGAATGAGCGCTAAGAGGTTTGACATGCAATTTGCTGATAAAAAAGAGGCCGAAGATTATCTGGCCGCCCACCCTGAAGTACTGAGCATCGAGTTGTTCCTTATCGACGCAAATGGTGTGCCACGGGGCAAACTGTTGCATCGCGACGAGTTACTGGCGATCTACGAGAATGGTCGGCCACTGCCGAGTTCCATTCTCGCCTTGACCGTGCAGGGTGAAGACGTCGACGAGACAGGCTTGGTCTGGGATGTCGCTGACGCCGACTGCTGGACCTACCCTTTACCGGGAAGCCTGACCTTGCAACCTTGGCGCACCCATCCCACCGGCCAAGTGCAGGTGAGCATGCACCCGACCCAAGGTATTCCTGCCGCACCGGCCGACCCGCGACATGTACTGGTGAACACCCTCGAGCGGCTGAAAGCCGATGGATTCCATCCGGTAATGGCCGTTGAGTTGGAGTTTTACCTGCTGGACCAACAGCGCGACGTCAACGGTCGGCCGCAGCCTGCGTTGCAGACCAATGGTGTACGCCCTCATGCACCGCAGGTGTATGGCGTATACGAACTGGAGCAGCTTCAACCTTTTCTTGATGACCTCTACGCAGCGTGCGCGCTACAGGGTTTACCGGTACGAACGGCGATCTCCGAGTACGCTCCGGGCCAGGTCGAGTTGACGCTGGAGCATTGTTTCGACGCGCTCCAAGCCATCGATGAAGGCGTCCGTTACAAACGCTTGGTCAAAGGCGTGGCTAACAAGCATGGGCTGCAAGCGTGCTTCATGGCCAAGCCATTCAGCGATCAGGCCGGTAGCGGTATGCATTTGCACGTCAGCCTGGCCGACGAGCAGGGTCACAACTTGTATGCGAGCGAAGACCCACAGGGCACGCCGCTGTTGCGTCACTCCATTGGCGGGATGATGGCGACCTTGTTTGACTCGCTGGCGATATTTTGCCCCCATGCCAACTCATATCGCCGGTTCCAGACCGGTAGTTACGCACCGCTGGCCAAAAGCTGGGGCGTCAACAATCGAACGGTGTCGTTCCGCGTGCCCGGCGGCCCTGCGATAAGTCGGCACATCGAACACCGCATTTGCGGTGCCGATGCCAACCCCTATCTCGCCGCCGCCGCATTACTTGCGGGCATTCACCACGGCATCACTCATCAAAGCGATCCTGGCGCGGCGATTGTGGGCAATGGCTATGAACAGGCGACTGATTTTCTACCCACCGACTGGCTGACAGCGTTGCAGGCACTGGAGCGTTCCACCTGGGCACGCGAGGCGCTGGGCGCCGAATTCCTAAAGGTGTTCCTGGCGATCAAATGGCGCGAGTTCCGTCAATTCAATGCTGAAGTCGGAGAGCAGGACTGGCGCTGGTACCTCACCCACGCATGAGTGTTGGCCCGTCAGCATGCCTTGAGATGGACCGCTGAGGCACCGACTCCCGCTCGGCCGCCGTCGAAGCCAATAGGGTTGCGGACAATATACGGGTGGAAATCGCGCTGCAGGCGGCAGTCAAGACCCTAATTACATTGCCTGACGGTGTGGCGGCTGATGCTTGCGCTCGGTTACCAGTTAACGAGAGATAAATTATGAAGAACGCGCTCAAGTTTTATATCACGCAGATTAGTTGCCTCCAGCGACGAAACATCACCGCAAACCGGCCAGGCGAAATTGTTTGTCTGGTATTTGAACGCTGTCGAGCTGCTGGTCCACCTTTACTTGATGGGATTGGAATACTAAAAGGCCGCATGATTAGACCCGGCTGTCCGACGACGCCTAAAGACTATCAGGGTCGCCAAAAAACATCTGAATCCGCGACCGCAACCAACGCTCACCCGGATCATTGTCCTGCGAGCCTCGCCATGCCATGTGCAACTCGAACGAGCGCACCGGCAGTGGGGGTTCCTCCGCGCGCAAGCCGCCCGCTGCCGTCAGGGCCTCGGCGGCATAGTCCGGCACGATGGCGACGATGTCGGTCCCCGCAAGCAGGGTGCCCAGGCCGTTGAACTGCGGCACGGCCAACACCACGTGGCGTTTGCGGTCGAGCTTTTCGAGTTCTTCGTCGATAAACCCACTCAAGTCCCCGGCGAACGACACCAACGCGTGAGGGCGGGCGCAGAAGTCGTCCAGGCTGAGGGCGCCGGGCACGCTGTCGGCGCGCAGCAGCTTCGGCAGGCTGCGACGCAGCACCTTACGCTTGGCGTTGGCCGGCAGGTCGGCGGTGTAGCTGACGCCGATGGAAATTTCGCCGGAGGCCAGCAGGCCCGGCATCAGAATGTAATTGACGCGGCGCACCACCAGCACAATGCCAGGGGCTTCGGCGCGCAGGCGTTTGAGCAATTGGGGGAGCAGGGCGAACTCGACGTCGTCCGACAGGCCGATGCGGAACACGGCGGTGCTGGTGGCTGGGTCGAATTCGGCGGCGCGGCTGACGGCGGTGGAAATCGAGTCCAGGGCCGGGGACAGCAGGGCGAAAATTTCTACGGCGCGGGCCGACGGCTCCATGCTGCGACCGGTGCGCACAAACAGCGGGTCATCGAAGAGACCGCGCAGGCGCGACAGCGCCGCGCTGATGGCCGGCTGGCCGAGGAACAATTTCTCGGCGGCACGGGTCACACTACGCTCATGCATCAAGGTTTCGAATACGATCAAGAGGTTAAGGTCGACACGACGCAGGTCGTTACGGTTCATCTTGTGTCCTGGATGAGTCTTTAAACTTGACGAGAGCGGCCACACAGGAACCCTGCGGGCTCCGTCTCGGAGCATGACCGGCATGAATCTTACGGGGAAAGGCTGGTACTCTGCACCGGCTAATTGAGTTTTCCTACGATAGTTGAGGTCTATTCCTCAGTCGCGGAATCAATGACAGACATGTCGACTATTAATGGCGACCTGTGGTCTTACCGGGAAAGCCCAGATAGAGTTCAGGGCAATAGAGGTTACTTTGACGAGGTTTGCGATGTCCCGCACGATCCGTTTTCACAAGTTTGGTCCGGCTGAGGTGCTCAAGTGCGAAGAGCATGCAGCCGCGCAGCCCGCACCGGGCGAAGTGCAGGTGCGTGTCGAGGCAATTGGCATCAGTTGGTACGACATTTTGTGGCGCCAGAACCTGGCGTCTTCCCACGCACGTTTGCCGTCCGGCCTTGGCCATGAGATGGCCGGGGTCGTTGTGGCCCTGGGCGACGGCGTGGATGACTTGGCAGTGGGCGATAAAGTCGCCAGCTTTCCCGCCGAGAGCCCCAATGATTACCCGGTGTATGGCGAACAGATCGTCTTGCCCCGTTCGGCGTTGACCCGTTATCCGGATGTCTTGAGCCCGATCGAAGCCAGCGTGCATTACACGCCGCTGTTGATTGCGTATTTTGCGTATGTGGACTTGGCGCGGGTCAAACCCGGCCAGTTTGCCTTGGTGACCGACGCCAGCCACTGCGCCGGTCCATCCTTTGTACAACTGGGCAAGGCCTTGGGCGTGCGGGTGATCGCGGCGACCAAGGACAGCGCGGAGCGCGAGTACCTGCTGTCCCTTGGGGCGGAAAAGGTCATCGTCACCGAAGAGCAGGACCTGCTCATGCAAATTAACAAGTTCACCGACAACCGCGGCGTCGACGTGGTGTTCGATGGCCTGGGCGGCCCACAGATGTCGTTACTCGGCGATGTGTTGGCTCCGCGTGGCAGCCTGGTGCTGTATGGCTTGCAAGGTGGCAACCAGACGCCATTCCCGGCCTGTGCAGCGTTCCAGAAGAATATTCAGTTCTTTGTGCATTGCATCGGCAACTTCACCGGCAAACCGGAACTGGGCATCGTCCAGGACCAAGTGGCATTACAACGCGCGTTGCGCGATATCAACCAACTGACCGCCGATGGTGTGCTGATCCCGCTGAAAACCAGAGTGTTTCCATTCAGCCAGTTCGTCGAAGCGCACCGCTACATGGACGAATGCCCGTGCCGTGAGCGCGTCGCATTGCAGGTTGAGGCTGTTTGAGCTGTAGGAGTATTCGCAAATGAATACTCGGGCGTCTGAATGGATGGGGCAAATGCGCCATTTGTCAGGGCTTAACCCACGCAGGGTTTAAGCCCCCGTTTGGGCGCTAGGCCCCGCAAAATACGAGGTTTGCCCCCGATGCCGCGCTGAATTCCAGCGCGGCATCTGTGTGTGCGCGCAATTAACGGCTCGCCCAATTGCCATCTGAACTGGTTTCTTGCGGCGTTCTGTATCTGTTAATCATTATGCCATTGCCGATAATCGAGCCTTCACTGTCATCTCAAGGATTGAGCAATGATTGAATGTCTGATTTTTCGGCCTGATACGTATGAACTTAAATTATCGCGATGCATACCTGGGCGGCAGGGTGATGGCGTTGGGGTAGGTAATTCCAATTTATTGAAGTTGAATTCTTTAAGTTGGATCTTTCCTTTATGTCGGATGCGTCCTTAGTTTCTTGCTCAAGTCAGTGTAGGACGTTGTCGGAACGTTCCTAGGGTTGCCGGTGTGCCCTGGCGCAGGGGTCTCAAGGAGAGGCGGCGCGAAGGGTACACAATTGGCGTTCCCTGTCGATTTGTTACAGCGTGCTAAGGTTTATTTATCGTCACCCTTGAGCGGTGAACGACATTTCTACGCATCTAATGGGTCGAGCAAATAATCTCGGCAGTTACTTGAAACTGATATTTCAACTCAGGTAGTAGAACTATGAGCGCAACTCACGAACAAGCCATGAACTATGTTTACCAGCAAGTTCTGCAACGTTTGGTCGGGCACTTTACGCGCGCCGAACGTACCGCACTTCAATTATTGATCCAGCGAATTGTCGTCGCTGCCGGCGGCATGGAACAAGTAGGCGATTACAAAGTGTTGGTTGCCCATGGGGGCGGCGAGGTCAGCAGCTACACCCTGGCGCTGCTGCGTGCGGCGCAACTGACCATCGCCGGCCGTGCGCCCAGGACCTTTCACCTGCGCGTGGCGACTTTACGACATGTCGGCATGACCCAGGCCACGCTGGACAGCCTCCAGCGCGGCTATAGCACACTGTTTTTCCATGACGACCCGCGGGTTGAGTTGCTGATGGTGGAAAACCAGGAAGTGCAGCCGTTCAACCACCTGCGCGCGACCTCAAGTGCAGGCAGAGAGGTCAGTCAGCGCAATGTGTTGATGGTGGGGCACCTGACCTCCGGGGATATTCGTGCGACGCTGTGTACCGATACCTACCTGTCCCTGGGGGATTTCTACCAGCGTGTCAGCTCTTGGAGCGGTGGTGTGCATGCGCTGGTCAGCGGTGACTCGCCACGCAAGCAGAGCCAGTACCTGGCGTGGTTGAAAAGCGCGGCCCAAGCGGCCGGCATCAGCACTCCGCCCGGCAAACCGGCGTCGCTCACCGGGTTGTTCGCACGTATGGAGGAATGGAGTAACGGCTGTTATCAAAGCCTCTATGGCGAGCAATACGTTGCACATGAGAGCCCTGGCCGAGGAGGGCATCGCCATTTGGCCTACATCGGCATCGCCGACCTGTTTAACAACGTAGATGTTGCTTCGACCCCTCTGCTCACTGATTTCCTGAGCTATGTACCCGACCCATTTGGTTTTCAGTTCAGCCATCCTGCCTACCCCAGCCCGTTACTCATGGCTCACCTGCGGGGGTTGCAGGCCGAGTGCCTGCGCGAGCTGTCCTACGAGGACGGCGTGGCGGGTTTTATACGCCAGGCGATGGACT
This sequence comes from Pseudomonas sp. D3, assembly GCF_029320995.1. NCBI lineage: Bacteria > Pseudomonadati > Pseudomonadota > Gammaproteobacteria > Pseudomonadales > Pseudomonadaceae > Pseudomonas > Pseudomonas sp. D3. The sequence goes on along the minus strand of NZ_CP119772.1, from coordinate 3,559,018 downwards.
GCATGTGCCGCCAGCAAATTCCTGAACATCTGATCGCAGAGGCGGGCAGTGAGGACGGGCGCGCACTGTCGACTACCTACGCCCAAGCGTTCTTTGGCTTGGAGGAGGCCCCGTTGACCTGTCTGCTGTTTTCTCCCTTCATCCATCATGGTGAGCGGTTGGAGGGTTACCTGCGTGAATGCCATCCCGGCATGCTGGTGGCGCTCCCCGAGTTGCACAAGGCGCTCCAGGGCAAGCCGGCTGCCGAGATGCTGCACCAGTGGGCCATCGACACCAGCGGCTTGCCGCTGTCGTTGCTCCAGCACCTCTACCGCAAGCGCCCGCTGGAGGTTGAGCGTGGCGCTGACGCGCGCAAGCGCCGCGCCGCACGCCTGCTGACCAACGCCGAGGCGCGTGCGTTTCAGTTGTTCGGGCGCTAGTCGGGTGCGCCAGGATGTGTGTCCAGGTGGGCAGCCATGAACCTGCGAGGTGAACGGCAGGCGGATTTCGCCTATCAGGCGGTGTACCGTTACATGATCAACCTGATCAACGAAGTCAGCCTGGACATGCCCGTCAAACTGCCCTCTTTGCGCCAGCTGTCGACGCGCTTGAACGTGTCGATCTCGACGATTCAATACGCGTACTCGCTGCTGGAAAAGGAAGGGCGGGTGTATTCGGTAGCCAAATCGGGCTATTTCGCCTGGCCCGTGGCAGCCAATCCGCAGATGGCGGCTGGTGCCGATCTGCTGGAGCGCTTGTACACGGCGGCGCGGCGGCCCGGAATGGTCGTACTCAGCGGTGATGAGCCGGCGCTGCTGGGTGCGCTGGACGGCGCATTGCTGATGCTCGAACGCCAACTGGTGCGCCGGCACCCACGTCAGTTGCAACCCTGGTCGCAGCCTTGCGGCGTGTGGGAGCTGCGCACGGCATTGGCGGCGCGTTACACCTCATCGCCGACCCGCTGCTGGCAGGCCGACGACGTCTATATCGGTGCTGATCTGCGCGGCGTATTGGAAATTCTCATTGATGTGCTGGGGCTCCGGGGCGCCACGGTGATGGTCGAGTCTCCCTGCGACTGGCTAATACTGCGCCTATTGCAGGCTGTCGGCGTGCGCGTCATTGAGTTGCCCTGGCAGGTCGACGGCCGCCTGGACTTGGCGAGGTTCGAGCACCTGCTGCGCCATGAATCCGTCCACCTGGTGTTGCTGTCATCGCTGGTAGGCATGCCTTCGGGCAGCGCCATGCTCAACCATGAGCGCCTGCGGGTGGCGCAGTTGCTGGAAGAATATGGCTGCTGGCTGCTGGAGAATGACACCTTTGGCGAGTTGGGCTTTGCGCAGAACCATACGGCGCTGCGCAACCTGGTCAGCCCGGAACGGCTGATCGTGTTCTCGTCGTTCGAAAAAATACTCGGCCCGGAAGCGCCGTTCGGTTACGTGCTGTCACGCCACCTGAGCAGTGAACTGCAGCGCCAGTTCCTGCTGCGTTCATTTCGACTGTCGTCGATCCGCCAGCGCGCGATTGCCCACCTGTATCAAAGCGGGCGACTGGATCAATACCTGCAGACACTGCGCCAGCGCCTGCGCGAGCAGGCCGAAGCCATGAGCCAGCGCCTGGATCAGCGCCTGGCAGGGCGGGTGACTTACCGTATGCCGCTGGCCGGGGCGAGTTTCTGGCTGCACTCGTCGGCACCGGTGGACATGCGTCAGGTGTTCCAGCGCATGCTGGCGCAGCAGGTGGTGATTGCTCCGGGGGAGTTGTTCAGCCTCAGTGGCCTGCATCATCAGCAGCTACGGCTGAGCCACGTGTTCAACGGGCACCCGAACCTGGACGCCGCATTGGATGCGCTGGCGCAGGCCTTGCTGCAGGCGCAGACCTCCTAGCGTGTGAAAAATCTCTTGCTGTCGTGGGATCGATAACATCGCGCGGTAGTCCAACTCTCAGTAAACTGTCATTTTTTCCGAATCCTTCTTTCCGAGGTTTATGCATGACAATCAGTCCTTTTGCGGGCAAACCGGCGCCAGCCCAGTTGCTGGTAGATATCCCGCGACTGGTCACGGCCTATTACACCGGCCAGCCTGATGCAGCAATCTCCACCCAGCGCGTCGCCTTTGGGACTTCCGGGCACCGTGGCAGCTCGTTCGAACTGAGCTTCAACGAATGGCATGTGCTTGCCATCAGCCAGGCCATTTGCCTGTACCGCGAAGCCCAAGGTATCGACGGGCCGTTGTTTGTCGGCCTCGACACCCATGCGTTGTCGACGCCCGCAGGGGCCAGCGCGCTGGAAGTGCTGGCGGCCAATGGTGTGCATGTGATGCTCGCCGAGGGCGATGAATACACGCCAACCCCAGCCATTTCCCACGCCATCATCTGCTATAACCGCGGTCGCACCAGCGGCCTGGCCGACGGCATTGTCATCACGCCGTCGCACAACCCGCCACAAAGCGGTGGCTACAAGTACAACCCGCCTAACGGCGGCCCGGCCGATACCCACGTCACCAAGTGGATCGAGGCCAAGGCCAACGAACTGCTGGCCAATCGACTGGCCGGGGTTAAACGCATTACCCACGCGCAGGCGCTCAAGGCCGATACCACGCATCGCCATGATTACCTCAACCGCTACGTGGCCGACCTGGTCAATGTGATCGACATGGACGCGATTCGCAGCGCCGACCTGCGCCTGGGCGTCGATCCACTGGGCGGAGCGGGGGTGCGCTACTGGTCGGCGATTGCCGAGCACTATCGTTTGAACCTGGACGTGGTCAACACCGAAGTCGATCCTACTTTCCGTTTCATGAGCGTCGACTGGGATGGTCAGATTCGCATGGACCCATCGTCCAGCTACGCGATGCAAGGGTTGATCGGTCTCAAGGAGCGTTTTGACGTGGCCTTCGCCTGCGACCCGGACCACGATCGCCACGGCATCGTCACCCCGTCCGGCGGCCTGTTGGCGCCGAACAATTACCTGGCGGTGTCCATCGACTACCTGTTCCAGAACCGTCCCGACTGGCGCGCCGATGCGGCTGTGGGCAAGACCGTGGTCAGCAGCGGCTTGATTGATCGCGTCGCGGCGCGCATTGGGCGGCGCCTGTACGAAGTGCCGGTCGGCTTCAAGTGGTTTGCCGACGGCCTGTTCGACGGTTCGCTGGGTTTTGGCGGTGAAGAAAGCGCCGGCGCCTCGTTCCTGCGCAAGGACGGCACCGTGTGGAGCACCGACAAGGACGGTTTGATCCCGGCGTTGCTCGCGGCAGAAATGACCTCGCGCAAAGGCCAGGACCCAAGCCAGATCTACCGTGGCCTGACCGACGCCTTGGGCGAACCGTTCGCCATTCGCGTCGACGCCAAGGCCACTCCGGCGCAGAAGGCGCTGTTGGGCAAGCTGTCGCCGGAGCAGGTGACGTCCACCGAACTGGCCGGGGAGCGCATCCAGCAGATCCTCAGCCATGCGCCGGGTAATAACCAGGCGATCGGCGGCTTGAAAGTCATGACCGAAAACGGCTGGTTCGCCGCGCGGCCATCGGGCACCGAGGATATCTACAAGATCTACGCCGAGAGCTTCATCGGTGCAGATCACCTCAAGCAGTTGGTAGAAGAAGCGCAGGTATTGGTAGACGGTGCCATCAGCGCTAACTGACACACCTGCGTCAATGTAGGAGCGGGTAAGCCCGCTCCTACATTTCGCCTCGAGATCAGGCCAGGTCGACCAGCACGATCTCGCTGTCTTCTATCGCGGTGACGTGCAACAGCTGTTCATCTTCTACCGCGACACCGTCTCGAGCGTGTGCGCGCAGGCCATTGACCTCAATCACTCCCGTCGCGGGCACCAGATAAGCACGACGCCCGCTGTCCAGGCGGTATTCGGCACTTTCCCCGGCTTTCAGATTGGCGGCCACCAGGCGCGCATCCGCCCGAATGCGCAGGCTCTCGCTGTCACCGGCCTTGCCACTGGCCAGTGTCACAAAGCCCTCGCGGTCACCTTTCGGAAACGGCTTGGCGCCCCACGACGGCGGCAGGCCGGCCTCGTTGGGGATGATCCAGATCTGGAAAATCTTGGTGGGGGTGGCTTCCAGGTTGTATTCGCTGTGGGCAATCCCGGTGCCGGCGCTCATGACCTGCACGTCACCCGCCTCGGTGCGGCCCTTGTTGCCGAGGTTGTCGGCGTGGCTGATGGCGCCTTCGCGCACATACGTGATGATTTCCATGTCGCGGTGCGGGTGCTGGGGAAAACCGGTGCCGGGCGCGATGATGTCATCGTTCCAGACCCGCAGGTTGCCCCAGTGCATGCGCTTGGGGTCGTGGTACTCGGCGAATGAAAAGTGATGATGGGCGTCAAGCCAGCCATGATGGGCGCCGCCCAGGGCGGTGAAAGGTCGTAATTCGAGCATGATCGTCTCCCGTTGATGGCGCTTATCATCTAACAGCGCATGATCGATAAAAAGCGTAAAAAGTGCCTTATTCCTATCGATTTAATGGATTTGTTTCGGGCGCTTTGACTTTCACTTCATCGCCTAACTGCATGACGGCAAAGCAATTGGCTGGAACTGCGTGGCGATTCCGGCGACCATGGCGCACTCGTCAACACCCAGCTCATCGCAGGAGTCCGCGTGCCGCAACAACAGCCTGATCTGCCCCCTGAATTGCGCCCCCTGGCTGAAATGCCGTGGTTGAAGCGGCTCGCCGCCCGATTGTTCGGGCATGGTCTGACCCGCTTGCGCGCGCAGCACCGGTTCTCCTGGCTGCATGGGCAGGCCGATGGTTTTCGCAGTGGGCACGAGGCGGGCGTTGAGTACGGCTATCGCGAGGGCAAGGCCGACGGCATCGAGGAAGGCCGGCAAGTTTTGCTGATTCGCGACTTCCGCCCGCAAGAACACCGTGCGCCGGGGGTGGATGACAGCCTGTTCGATGATTGGCGGCTGCCCCTCACGGCCGATCTGAAAAAGCGTATCAAAGCCGATGTGGCGCGCTTGCTGCCGGCTCACGCGCAGCCCAGCGCCGCGCAATGGAAGATGATCTTCAGCGACACGCCGTCCACTTCAGTGATCGCCGGTGCCGGTGCGGGCAAATCCACCTCGCTGGTGTTGCGTATCCTGCTGCTCACCCATTACCTGGGCTTCGAGCTGAGCTCGATGACCGTGGTGACGTTCACCCGTGAGTCGCGCAAGGACTTCATCCACAAGCTCATGGAAATACTTAGCTTGTGGGGGCAGCCCATTGATATAAAACAAGCCCAGGCTGTAGTGCGGACCTTTCACTCGCGTATCCTGCCGATGGTGCGCAGCCTGCCGGGCTTCGAACGGTTGCAGGCGTTCGAGAACCTCAGCGCGGGCTTCGAGGACGCGGACAGCAACCCGTTCGACCTGCGCCTCAATGAGGCACAGCGCCAGCAGATGAACGCCTGCTACCACCGACTGCACGGCCAGCATGCGCGCTTTCGCGAACTGATTGCACCGCTGGCGCGCCATGGCTTGCAGCTCAAGGAGCTGGAGCGTGATCACCCCGACGTGCAGAAACGCATGGCGGTAACGGAACTGGCCGCCAAGCGCGATGAAGAACTGTGTGACGTGATTGAAGACCTGTGGTTTCGCGCGGGTGCCTGGCCCATCAAGGGGATTGAGCCAAGTCGCCAGACCGTAGAGATCAATGGCGCGCAGTTTCATTGCCATGGCTATATTCCCGAGCTGGATGCCTGGGTCGTGCTGGGCTTCGATTCACGGGAAAACGCCCAGGTCAGCCGCCCCAATGCCAAGCTGTCGGTACGTGCGGAGTGGTCGGTAAAGCGCACCTTATTTCAAGCATTCTGTCGTAAGCCTTTGATATGGTTAGATAGCTATGAGTCATCTAAGCGTCTTTTGAGCAGCCTGGCCGGTGACGCCAGCGCAGGGCCGGGGTTCGATTACAAGGTCAAAGGCGAGCTGGCGTCGGCGCCGTTGCTGGACTGCTTTGTCATGGCCGCAGGCTTCATCGAGAATCTCGGTCTGGATGTGCCCGGCGCTGTGGGCCAGATGAGCTTCGCCAAGGACGATCCGGACCGTTACTTCTTCGAGGCCCTGAGCATTTTCTGGAAAGCCCTGGAAGACCATCTGCTCGACCAGTCGCCGCCGATCATGACCTACAACCGCATGTTCTCGTTGTTTGGCGAAAACACCCCGGAAAACCTCAAGTTGCTCAGCGACCCCCTGTTGCGGCCGTTGTCACACCTGATGATCGATGAGTTCCAGGACGTCTCACCGCAGATCGTGTCCTGGCTGCGCGCCAGCCTGCGTGAAATCCGCAGCCGTGGACCGGCCATGCATGTAGGACGCGGCGCTCAGCGTTCGTCACTGTTATGCGTGGGGGATGATTGGCAGTCGATCTATGGCTGGCGCGGCAGTTCACCGAAGTATTTCATGGAGTTCAACAAGGAATTTCCGTCACCGAGTACCACCCGCGTCATGCTCGGCGAGAACTACCGCAGCCATCAGCACATCATCGATGCCGCCGAACACATTGTGCGCGCCGCGCCGGCGATCCCCGGCAAGAAGGCCAAGGCCTGCGGCGCACCCAAGGCGTTGGTGCCCGTTACGGTGTTGGAACGCGACGATGCGGCGCTGGGGCGTCGACTGCAGGAACACTATGAAAAGGGCGATTCGGTGTTAATGCTTTATCGAAAAAGCAGCGATAAACTATTGATTAAAGAGCATATTAACTCTGTAGTTAATGTTGATTCTAGTTTGCCGCCCGCAGCGCGCAGGCTCAAACAACTGACCTATCACAGCGCTAAAGGCCTGCAGGCGGATGCGGTTTTCCTGCTTGGGGATTGCCAGCATGTCACCCGTTCGCCTTACAAGAACCAGGTGTACCGGATGGCCGGCCTGGGCAAGGCTGGCGACACTGAACCGTATGACAACGCGCAAAAAGACGAAGTGCTGCGCCTGGCCTATGTCGGCATTACCCGCGCCATAAGCCATTGCTACTGGTATGTGGAAAAGCCCGAGGGCCAGGCTGTGAATGTACCGAAGGCATCGGAACGGGTAGACGCCAAGAAAGCGTTTTTTGACGATCAGCGCTAAGCCTCGTCTGGCACAGGCCCAGTGTGGGGGCGGGCTTGCCCGCGATAGCGGCGCATCAGTCGAAAAAACAGGCGACTGATACCCCTATAGTGAGCGAGCCTGCCTGCTTTGCGCGCTCAAGCCCTCAACAAATGCGGCGGCACAAAACACTCCAGCTCCGCTTCCACCGCCTCGATGATGCGCTCTACATCGGCGGCATTCATCACCGTGGCACAGGGGATGCCGGCGATGGCGATCAGCGTCTCGCCACTGGCGCGGTCGAACAGACGCGCGACCATACTACCGGGGGCATCCATACTCCCTTCGAAGCCCATGGGGTGAAAATGCCAGCGCATTAGTTGACAGGCGTTGGGGAATGTCACTTTGTTCATGTTGCCCACCTTGTTCATTGAGCGCTTCCTTTAGCTCGCGGCAGGGGCCAGGACCGTTACAGATCATGGCGAGTGAGAGTCTAAAAGTAGCACCCGTTTGCGCACGTCTGCGGAGTTTTTTCGTTCCGTTCGGCAGTTCTTTTCCTATAGGTTGACGTGGGTCATATCCTCGTCGCGGCCGGGCAAAAGGCCACTAGTCAGAGGTTCCGACGAACCATTGAAGGCCGCCGCTGGCCGCTGCCTGTATCGGTAAGCCGATTGATTCGGCGCTGATGGGGGCAGCAGGTCGCTCCAACATTTGTGTGTGTACGCGCACAAGACAACCCCTGACATCCGGCCTTAGTATCCAGCCTATCGAAACGAGGTAGGGGAACCCGGCATGCCGGCATGGCGCACGATAAGTTTATGGATGGACCAGTTGGACGACCCGCTTGTGGCGCGGCCTAGCTTGGAGCACGAGCTGGACGTCAACGTGGCCATCATCGGCGCTGGTTACACCGGCCTGTGGACGGCCTATTACCTCAAGCGCCAGGCGCCTGAGCTGAACATTGCGATCATCGAGGCGCAAACCGCCGGTTTCGGCGCGTCCGGGCGTAACGGCGGCTGGTTGATGGGCAACCTGCTGGGTGAAGACCGTTTGCTCGCCGACCTGGCGCCCGAGCACCGGCGTGCTTCGTTTGACCTGCTGCACGGTATTCCCGACGAAGTGGCCCAGGTGCTGGCCCGCGAGCGCATTGATTGCGACTACCGCAAGGGCGGCGCCCTCTACTGCGCCGCGCGTTACCCCGAGCAGGAAAGCAGCCTGCGTCTTTACCTGGACACGCTCTATGCCCAAGGCCTCACCGAGGCCGACTACCGCTGGCTCAGCCCGCAACAACTGGCCGAGCAGTTGCGTATCGCCAAGCCCTATGGCGCGGTCTATGCGCCGCATGTGGCGACGATCAACCCGGCCAAGTTGGTCCGCGGCCTGGCGCGGGTGGTGGAACGCATGGGGGTCGCGATCTACGAAAACTCGCCCGTGACCCATTGGCAGTCCGGCAGCCTACGCACTGCAAAGGCCGGCGTGCGCGCCGCTTGGGTGGTGCCGGCCGTCGAGGGCTACGCAACGACCTTGGCGCCGTTGGGCCGCTACCAACTGCCGGTGCAAAGCCTGATCGTCGCCACCGAGCCATTGCCCGCCAGCACTTGGGACGAAATCGGCCTGAGGCATGGCCAGGCCTTCGGCGAAAGCAGTCGCCAGGTCACCTATGGCCAGCGCTCGGCCGACAACCGCCTGGTGTTCGGTGCCCGTGGCGGTTATCAGTTTGCCGGCAAATTACGCGAGGACTTCGATTTGACCGACAGCGAAGTGGAGTTGCGTCGCTATTTGTTCGGCGAACTGTTCCCACAGTTGAAGAACGTGCGGATTACGCACTCCTGGGGCGGCAACCTCGGTATGTCGCGCCAGTTCCGACCGCACATGCTCTGCGATCACACCACTGGCATCGCGCTGTCCGGCGGCTACGGCGGGGAGGGCGTCGGTGCAAGCAACCTGGGCGGTCGCACCCTGGCCGACCTGATCCTGGGCCTGGATACGCCGTTGACCCATCAGCCCTGGGTCATCCGCGAACGCGGCCTGGAGGCGCTCAAGGCCTGGGAGCCGGAGCCGTGCCGATGGCTGGGTTACAACGCGATCATTCGCAGTTTTGTGCATGAAGACCAGGTATTGGCCAACCCCGATACCGCGCCCTGGCGCCGCAAACTGGCGATCGGCGTGGCCGGTTTCATGGAAAGTTTCATGCGCTGAGCCGCTCCAGCCACACCGGCGACCTGGCCAATCCAGATCCCTAAGGAATGCGCGCACCGCGAATCGCGCGGCCCGCCTACGGATTTTCCAGATCATGCCCCAACGACTGGATAAACAACGAGAACAACTCCGGCTGCGAGGAAATATCCAGCTTGGCGTACAGGTGCCGGCGATGCACTTTTACCGTGTCCGGCGAGATGCTCAGGCGCTCGGCCATGGCCTTGGAGGAGAACCCGCGCAATACCAAACGGGCGACCTCCAGCTCGCGGTCCGAGAGCACGCCGCAGCCGAAATGGCTCAGCGCATCGCGAATCTGGCTGGCCATCGCCTGCGCCGCCGGTACACGCTGGGTGCTTTGCTGCCAGTGCTGCTGCATCAACGGCAGCACCCACGCCGCCAACGTGGTCATCAGCCCGGTTTCCTCAGCGCTGAAACGCCGCTGCATGCCCAGTGAAAGCGACAACGTGCCCGCGCCGGGCAACTGCAGGATCAATTGCACCTCGTCTTCCAGCACGTTGTCCTGAAAGTAGTTGAGGAAGTATTCACTCTGGCGAAAATGGTCCGGCGCGACTTCCTCCAGGCGGTACACGCCGCTGGCATACCCTTCGCGACAAGCCTGGAAAAACGGGTCGAGCACGTACAGGCCGTTGAGGTACACCAGCATCGACGCCGGTTTGCTGCTGGGCTGGGCGTCGTATTCCTCAAGGGCCTGGGGCAGGCCATCGAGCGGGTAGAAAATCGCCAGGGCGTTATCGAACGGCAGGCATTGGTGCAGCAACAGCACCAGCTGTTTCCAGAATCGATCGGTGCCGATCTGTGACAGGGTGCGCCCCAGCCCCGCGTGCATGCCGACTTCCCGGAACAGGCTCATGTCACAGTCTCCCGTCATCAAAAGATCGGCCAAGGGTTCGGTTTTTAGCGGGTGTCGTCAAGGGGAGTACGCCAATAGGGGAATTGGCTGACAACACCTCTGGCTTTAACGTCGCCATCATTGAGTGGGAAACATATCCCACGACTTTCAGACTTTTCGTTTCTGCCTCACACCAAAAACAACGACAGAGGATAACGATATGAGTGCTTCCCCCGCGCCAGACGGCGTGCTCAAGCCCACCCTGAGCGTCTTCGATGTGGTAGCCATTACCGTTTCGGCGGTGACGCCTGCAAGCTCGGTGTTCGTGATCGCCCCGTTCGCCATTCAACAGGCGGGCAGCGGCGTGTTCCTGGCTTTTGTCATGGCCGCCTTGCTCGCGCTGATGTTCGCCTTTTGCTACGCCGAATTGGGCCGCGCCCACAACAGCGCCGGCGGAGAATACGTGTATGCCAAGCGGGTGTTCGGCGGCATGGCGGGTTATGCGACGTTCCTGACGGTGCTGGTGATGTTGCTGTTTATCCCGCCGGTACTGGCGACGGGCGCGGCGACCTACTTGAATAACGCCCTGGGCACTAAGTTCGACTCACAAACCGTCGCCCTGGTCATTGTGGTGTGCAGTTACGCCCTGGGCATCCTCAACATCAAGCTCAATGCCTGGATCACCGGCACCTGCCTGCTATTGGAAGTGGCGGCCTTGCTGGTGATCGTGTTCCTCGGCTTCGGCCATCCGGTGCAGCCGGTCAGCGTGTTGTTTGAGCCGCAGATCGTCGAAAACGGTATGTTGCACCTGGCGCCTTGGGCCCTGGTGATTGGCGCGGTCGGCATTGGCCTGTTTTCCTTCAATGGCTACGGGCCGGCGGTGCTGCTGGCCGAAGACATGAAATGCGGCGGCAAGGGCGTACACAAAGCGGTGTTGTGGTCCCTGGGGCTGGTGGTGGTGATTGAACTGGTGCCAATCACGGCGCTGCTGATTGGCGCGCCATCGCTGAGTGCGATGATCAGCAGCCCCGACCCCATCGGCTACCTGCTGACCAGCCACGGCAACGAAACCTTGTCACGCCTGGTCAGTGCCGGGATTTTTCTCTCGGTGTTCAACGCCATCGTCGCCATCGTGATCCAGATCGGCCGCGTAGTGTTCAGCAGCGGCCGCGATGCCCTGTGGACGCCGACCATCAACACGCTGTTCACACGCATTCACCCGCGCTGGGATTCGCCCTGGTTGGCTACGCTGTTCCTGGCGATCCCTTCGGCGCTGCTGAGTTTCAGCTCCAATCTGGCGGACCTCACCTCGTTCAGCGTGCTGCTGATCATGCTGGTGTACCTGATCGTGGCGCTAAGCGCGCTGATGAGCCGGGTGCTGCTGCATGAGCGCGCGCATCCGTATCGCATGCCCTTATGGCCGCTGCCGGCATTGCTGGCGGTGCTGGGCGCCGGGTATCTGTTGATGACCTTGATCGCTGAGGCGTCGGTGCGCGACATCATGGTCATCATCGGCTTGTTGGCGCTGTCGGTGATTCTGTATTGCATCAGTGGCCGGTCGAGTCCGGCGTATCAGAAATTGTAAGGAGTGGTTATGCGCGCACGTCAATTGGGCATCACGTTGGGGTTGGGCACACCCGGCGCGTTGAATGCCATCACCGATGTTCCCGGGGTCCGGGTCGGCCACAGCACGCTCAAGACCCGCGTCGACAGTAAACAGGTGTGCACCGGCGTCACGGTGATCCAGCCGCGTGCCGGCGAGGCGCGGCACCAGCCGTGCTTTGCCGGGTATCACGTGCTCAACGGCAATGGCGATGCCACGGGCCTGGAGTGGATCCGCGAAGCGGGGCTGTTGACCACGCCACTGGCGATCACCAACACCCACAGCATCGGCATTGTGCGCGACACCCTGATTGCCCTGGAGCGCGAGCGCCTGGCGGATCCGGCCGTGTACTGGTGCATGCCGGTGGTGATGGAAACCTACGACGGCCTGCTGAACGATATCTGGGGCCAGCACGTCAAGCCTGCGCATGTGCGCCAAGCGCTGGAGCACGCCGAGAGCGGCCCGGTGCAGGAAGGTGCGGTGGGCGGCGGCACCGGGATGATCTGCCATGAATTCAAGGGCGGGATCGGCACCGCGTCGCGTCGATTGCCGGCGGAGCAGGGCGGCTGGACGGTCGGGGTGCTGGTGCAGGCCAACCATGGTAAGCGCCAGGAATTGCGGGTCGACGGCTACCCGGTGGGCCGGCACTTGATGGAGATCGCGTCGCCGTTCGCCGAGCGGGGCACGCCGGGCATGGGCTCGATCGTGGTGATCCTGGCCACCGACGCGCCCTTGTTGCCCCATCAATGCCAACGCCTGGCGCAGCGCGCGTCCATCGGGATTGCGCGCACCGGCGGCGGCACCGAGGATTCCAGCGGTGACCTATTCCTGGCCTTCGCCACCGGTAATCAGGCGCTGCCCCCGGCGGATTACGGGCGCAAGGACCTGGCGTTCAGCACCGCGTTACAGATGGTCAATAACGATCATATTTCCCCGTTGTTCCTCGCGGCGGCGGAGGCGGTGGAGGAGGCGATCATCAATGCCATGCTGGCCGGTGAAAGCATGACCACCGATGACGGGGTGCAGGTGCCGGGTTTGGACGGCGAGACACTGTTGCAGGCATTGCGCCAGGCGGGCTGGAACAGTTGCCGATAATTCTGTGTATTTATAAAGGTGGTGGCTCTTTAATGTCGCCAATGACACCGTAACAATATATTGGATCCATTTAAATAAGTGCGCCGCTCAAGTTGAGCGGCTTTACCGCTATTTAATATTTAAATAACAGCGCGCTGCTTTTTGTAGGACAAAAGCAACTAGCCCCCTGCAAACATTGCACACGACTTGCTTAAGTTGCCGATGGGTCGGTTTTACTGCGCAAATAGAGGTAGACGAAAGATTTCAAGTTGTGTCAGTTTCGTGACGCCTTCAAAAGAGGCGAGTGATAGGACGATCTCGCCAGCGAGGTTCCTATCGACCCAAGACTGATGCACTTGCACACAAGGAAGTACGTTTATGTCAAAAGTAAAAGACCAGGCTATTGTATCTGCCGCGCAAGCCAGCACTGCGTATACGCAAATTGATAGTTTCAGTCATTTGTACGACCGTGGCGGCAACCTCACGATCAATGGCAAACCCTCTTATTCCGTTGACCAGGCAGCCACCCAACTGCTGCGCGATGGCGCCGCGTACCGGGACGTTGACGGCAACGGCAAGATCGACCTGACCTACACCTTCCTGACCTCGGCCTCCTCGAGCACGCTGAACAAGCATGGCATCTCGGGCTTTAGCCAGTTCAACAGCCAGCAGAAAGCCCAGGCCGCACTGGCCATGCAATCCTGGTCGGATGTCGCCAACGTCGCCTTCACCGAGAAGGCCAGCGGCGGTGATGCGCATATGACCTTCGGCAACTACAGCGGCGGCCAGGACGGCGCGGCGGCCTTCGCCTATCTGCCCGGCACCGGCGCGGGCTATGACGGCACCTCGTGGTACCTGACCAACAGCAGCTACACGCCCAACAAGACCCCGGACCTGAACAACTACGGCCGGCAGACCCTGACCCACGAGATCGGCCATACCCTGGGCCTGGCTCACCCTGGCGACTACAACGCCGGGAATGGCAACCCGACCTACAACGACGCGACCTATGGACAGGACACGCGCGGCTACAGCCTCATGAGTTATTGGAGTGAGAGCAATACCAACCAGAACTTCAGCAAGGGCGGGGTCGAAGCCTATGCCTCCGGGCCGTTGATCGACGATATTGCGGCGATCCAGAAGCTCTACGGCGCCAACTACGCCACCCGCGCGGGTGACACCACCTACGGGTTCAACTCCAACACCGGGCGTGACTTCCTCAGCGCCACCTCCAACGCCGACAAGCTGGTGTTTTCGGTCTGGGACGGCGGTGGCAACGACACCCTGGACTTCTCCGGTTTCACCCAAAACCAGAAGATCAACCTCAATGAGGCCTCGTTCTCCGACGTTGGCGGCCTGGTGGGCAACGTATCCATCGCCAAGGGCGTCACCGTGGAAAACGCCTTCGGCGGTGCGGGCAACGATCTGATCATCGGCAACAATGCCGCCAACCTGATCAAGGGCGGCGCCGGCAACGACCTCATCTACGGCGCTGGCGGGGCGGACCAACTGTGGGGCGGCGCCGGCAACGACACCTTTGTGTTCGGTGCCAGTTCCGATTCCAAGCCAGGGGTGGCGGACAAGATCTTCGACTTCACCAGCGGCTCCGACAAGATCGACCTGAGCGGCATCACCCAAGGCGCGGGCCTGAGCTTCGTCAACGCGTTCACCGGGCATGCCGGCGACGCGGTATTGAGCTATGCCTCGGGCACCAACCTGGGTACCTTGGCCGTGGACTTCTCCGGGCACGGCGTGGCGGATTTCCTCGTCACCACCGTGGGCCAGGCAGCGATCAGCGACATCGTGGCCTGATGCACGCGCGCGGTGCTTCGGCGCCGCGCTTCCAGGAGGGAGCATATACATGCCGCGTTTTTCTCATTTGATCGCCTGTGTCCTACAGGTGTTGTTCGTGTCGGCAGGAGCCCACGCAATGGCTAGCAGTCTTGTTTTACCCACCGCCGCCCAGTTGGCCGGACATTGGCAACTGCACCGAGAGGGTCAGGTCTGCGCCCTGGATTTGCTGGAGCAGGCCAACGCCTTGGGTGGCGACGTGGCATGTGTTGAGCAGTGGCTGGGGGACAAACCCCTGACGTGGTCACCGACACCGGACGGGATCTGGTTGATGAATGCCGAAGGCTCAGGGATTACCCACTTGAATCGCCAGCGCGACGGTGAATACCAGGCACGCACGCCATCCGGCGTTCTCGTGATATTGCAACGAATACCTTAGTTTCCAGTTATAACGCTATAACTCGAGTTTACTAGTTGGCCACCGCTTATTTAGGGGCTGGGGCAACTATTGCCGGTCATTGGGTTCAAGGAAGATCAAACACTATGGCGAAGCCCCAAGTCGTCGCGCCGTTATTCAAGGCGTTGGGTGAATATAAAAGTATTTTGATCAGCGTTGGCTGTTTCACGGCATTGATTAACCTGCTGATGCTGGTGCCGTCCATTTATATGTTGCAAGTGTATGACCGCGTGTTGTCCTCCCAGAATGAAACCACACTGGTGATGTTGACACTGATGGTCGTAGGCTTCTTCGCCTTTATTGGCTGCCTGGAAGTGATCCGCAGTTTTATCGTGATCCGCATCGGTAGCCAGTTGGAGCGACGCTTCAACTTGCGCGTATATAAAGCCGCCTTCGAACGCAATCTGCAGCGCGGCCAGGGGCATGCCGGGCAATCCCTCGCTGATTTGACCCATATCCGCCAGTTCATCACCGGACCGGCGCTGTTCGCGTTTTTCGATGCGCCGTGGTTTCCGATCTATCTGTTGGTGATTTTCCTGTTCAACGTGTGGCTGGGCGTGCTGGCCACGGCGGGGGCCTTGTTGCTGATCGGCCTGGCTTGCCTGAATGAATACCTGACCAAGAAGCCCCTGGGTGAGGCCGGCGGTTACTCCCAGCAATCCAGCCAATTGGCCACCAGCCATTTGCACAACGCCGACACCATCCAGGCCATGGGCATGCTCGGCGCATTGCGCAAGCGCTGGTTTGCCGTGCATTCACAGTTTTTGGGTTTGCAGAACACGGCCAGCGACACCGGCTCGGTAATCACCTCACTGAGCAAATCCCTGCGCCTGTGCCTGCAATCGTTGGTGCTCGGCCTGGGTGCGTTTTTGGTGATCAAAGGCGAGATGACCGCCGGGATGATGATCGCCGGTTCCATCCTGATGGGCCGGGTGCTCAGCCCGATCGACCAGTTGATTGCGGTGTGGAAGCAGTGGAGTTCGGCCAAGCTGGCCTATCAGCGGCTTGACGAGTTACTGCGCGAGTTCCCCCCGGAAGTCGCGCAGATGGCATTGCCCGCGCCCAAGGGCCAGGTGGGTTTCGAGCAGGTCAGCGCCGGCCCGCCGGGTCGACGCCTGGCGACGCTGCATCAGGTCAGCTTCAACCTGGGCGCCGGCGAAGTGCTGGGGGTGCTTGGCGCGTCGGGCTCCGGCAAGTCCACCCTGGCCCGTGTGCTGGTGGGCGTGTGGCCAACCCTGGCCGGCACCGTGCGCCTGGATGGCGCGGATATCCACCGCTGGGACCGTGACGATCTCGGCCCGCACATTGGCTATCTGCCCCAGGACATCGAACTGTTCAGTGGCAGCATTGCCGACAACATCGCGCGCTTTCGCGATGCCGACCCGCAACAGGTGGTCCAGGCGGCACAACAGGCTGGCGTACATGAATTGATTTTGCGCCTGCCCCAAGGCTACGACACGGTGCTGGGCGACAACGGCGGCGGCCTGTCCGGCGGCCAGAAGCAACGGGTCGCCCTGGCGCGTGCGCTGTATGGCGGGCCGCGGCTGATCGTGCTGGATGAACCCAATTCCAACCTCGACACCGTCGGTGAAGCCGCGCTGGCCAGCGCCATCGTGCAGATGAAGGCCCAGGGCAGCAGCGTGATTCTTGTCACCCACCGCTCTTCGGCCCTGGCCCAGGCCGACAAGTTGCTGGTACTCAACGAAGGCCACCTGCAGGCGTTTGGGCCGAGCCAGGACGTGCTGCGCGCGTTGTCCGGCCAGCAAGAGACGCCGAAGGAAAAAACCGGCGTCAGTTTCAGTCGTCAGTATCAAGCCGGAAGGAATCCAGGCGCATGAGCATGCTTACTGTTGAAAAACGCGACGCTGGTTTCTTTGTGCGCATGGGCTGGTGGCTGACGGTGCTCGGCGCCGGTGGGTTCTTCCTCTGGGCCAGCCTGGCGCCGCTGGACCAGGGCATTCCGGTACAGGGCACCGTGGTGGTCTCGGGCAAGCGCAAGGCGGTGCAGACCTTCAGCCCCGGTGTGGTCAGCCGGATTCTTGTGCGTGAAGGTGAGACGGTCAAACAGGGCCAGCCGCTGTTTCGTCTCGACCAGACCCAGAACCAGGCTGATGTGCAATCGCTGCAAGCGCAGTACCGCATGGCCTGGGCCAGTGTGGCGCGTTGGCAGAGCGAACGCGACAATCTCTCCGTCATCGTTTTTCCCGCCGAGCTCAGCGCCACTCCCGACCCCGCGCTGGCCTTGGTGTTAGAAGGCCAACGCCAACTGTTCAGCAGCCGCCGCGAAGCCTTGGCCCGTGAACAGGCGGGGATTCGCGCGAATATCGACGGCGCCAGGGCGCAGCTTAATGGCATGCGCCGCGCGCGCAGCGACCTGACCGCCCAGGCCCAATCCCTGCGCGACCAACTGAGCAATCTGCAGCCCTTGGCCGACAATGGCTACATCCCACGCAACCGCTTGATGGAGTACCAGCGCCAGTTGTCCCAGGTGCAACAGGACCTGGCGCAAAACACTGGCGAAAGCGGCCGCGTGGAGCAGGGCATCCTCGAATCGCGGCTCAAACTGCAGCAGCACAGCGAGGAATACCAGAAGGAAGTGCGCAGCCAACTGGCCGACGCGCAACTGCGCAGCCTGACACTGGAGCAGCAACTCACGTCCGCCGGGTTCGACCTGCAACACAGCGAAATCAACGCGCCGGCCGATGGCATTGCGGTCAACCTTGGCGTGCACACCGAAGGGGCGGTGGTGCGCGCCGGGGAAACCTTGCTGGAAATTGTGCCCCAGGGCACGCGGTTGGAAGTCGAGGGGCATTTGCCGGTCCACCTGGTGGACAAGGTAGGCACCCATCTGCCGGTCGATATTCTGTTCACCGCCTTCAATCAGAGCCGTACCCCGCGTGTGCCGGGGGAGGTCAGCCTGATTTCCGCCGACCAACTGCTCGACGAAAAAACCGGCGCGCCGTACTACGTGCTGCGTACCACCGTCAGCGAGGCCGCGCTGGAAACACTCCACGGCCTGGTGATCAAGCCAGGCATGCCCGCTGAGATGTTCGTGCGCACCGGCGAGCGCTCGTTGCTCAATTACCTGTTCAAGCCGCTGCTCGACCGCGCCGGCTCTGCGTTGACCGAGGAATGAACATGAAACCGCTGTTCATTGCCTTGCTGTTGACCTGTGCGCCTGCCCAGGCCGCCATGGGCCCGTTCGATGTGTACGAACAGGCCCTGCGCAACGATCCAGTGTTCCTCGGCGCGATCAAGGAGCGCGACGCCGGCCTGGAAAACCGCACCATCGGCCGCGCCGGGCTGCTGCCGCGGCTGTCCTACAACTACAACAAAGGGCGCAACAATTCCCAAGCGCACCTGCCTGACGGACGTGGCGGCAGCTATCGCGACGAGCGCAATTACAACAGCTACGGTTCAACCTTCAGCCTGCAGCAACCGCTGTTCGACTACGAAGCCTATGCCAACTACCGCAAGGGCGTGGCCCAGGCGCTGTTTGCCGATGAAAGTTTTCGCGACAAGAGCCAGGCGCTGTTGGTGCGGGTGCTGAGCTATTACACCCAAGCGTTGTTCGCCCAAGACCAGATCGAGATCGCACGCGCCAAGAAAAAGGCCTTCGAGCAGCAGTTTCAGCAGAACCAGCACCTGTTCCAGCAGGGCGAGGGCACACGCACCGACATTCTTGAAGCCGAATCACGCTATGAGCTGGCCACCGCCGAAGAAATCCAGGCGCTGGATGAACAGGACGCCTCGTTAAGAGAGTTGGGCGCGTTGATCGGCGTGCAGAGTGTCAACATCAACGACCTCGCGCCGCTCAATCAGCGCTTCGCCGCCTTTAGCCTGACGCCGGCCAACTACGACACCTGGCACGAGTTGGCGATCAGCAACAACCCGACGCTGGCCTCGCAACGCCAGGCTTTGGAAGTGGCGCGTTATGAAGTGGAGCGCAACCGCGCCGGGCACCTGCCGAAGATCACCGCGTATGCCAGTTCGCGCCAGCAGGAGTCCGACAGCGGCAACACCTACAACCAGCGCTACGACACCAACACCATTGGCGTCGAAGTCAGCCTGCCGCTGTATGCCGGTGGCGCTGTCTCTGCCTCCACGCGCCAGGCCAGTCGCGCCATGGAGCAGGCCGAATACGAGCTGGAAGGCAAGACCCGTGAAACCCTGATCGAACTGCGTCGCCAGTTCAGCGCCTGCCTGTCGGGCGTCAGCAAGCTACGCGCGTACCAGAAAGCCCTGGCCTCGGCCGAGGCGTTGGTGGTGTCGACCCGGCAAAGCATCCTCGGCGGCGAGCGGGTCAACCTTGATGTGCTCAACGCCGAGCAGCAGCTCTACAGCACCCGGCGCGACCTGGCCCAGGCGCGTTACGACTACCTGATGGCCTGGACCAAACTGCACTACTACGCCGGCAACCTGCGCGATACCGACCTGGCGCAAGTCGATGAGGCATTTGGGCCGGTGCGCAACCAGCCGTAGCGCCACCTGGGGCGTCATTGCGCTTTCTGGACAAGTCCAACAACAGAGAGGCACTACCGATGGGTATCTTTGATTATAAAAACCTCGGCACCGAGGGTTCCAAGGCGCTGTTCACCGATGCGATGGCGATCACGCTGTATACCTACCACAACCTGGATAACGGCTTTGCCGTGGGTTATCAGCACAACGGCTTGGGCGTTGGCTTGCCGGCGACGCTGGTCGGTGCATTGCTTGGCGGTTCCGACTCCCAAGGCGTGATTCCCGGTATCCCGTGGAATCCCGACTCGGAAAAAGCCGCCCTGGAAGCGGTACAACACGCCGGATGGACGCCGATCAGCGCGAGCACCCTGGGTTACGGTGGCAAGGTCGACGCCCGAGGCACGTTTTTTGGCGAAAAGGCTGGCTATACCACCGCGCAGGTCGAGGTGCTGGGCAAGTACGATGACGCGGGCCGTTTGCTCGAAATCGGCATCGGCTTTCGCGGTACGTCGGGGCCGCGGGAAAGCCTGATCAGCGATTCCATCGGTGATCTGGTCAGCGATCTGCTCGCCGCCCTGGGCCCCAAGGATTACGCGAAGAACTACGCCGGCGAAGCCTTTGGCGGTTTGCTCAAAACGCTTGCCGACTATGCCGGCGCCCATGGCCTGAGCGGTTCCGACGTGGTGGTCAGCGGCCACAGCCTGGGCGGGCTGGCGGTCAACAGCCTGGCGGAGTTGAGCGACCAGCAATGGTCGGGGTTCTACAAGGACGCCAACTATGTGGCCTACGCGTCGCCGACCCAGAGCGCCGGCGACAAGGTGCTGAATATCGGCTATGAAAACGACCCGGTATTCCGTGCGCTGGACGGTTCATCCTTCAACCTGTCGTCCTTGGGCGTGCATGACAAACCCCACGAATCGACCACCGACAACATCGTCAGCTTCAACGATCACTACGCCTCGACGCTGTGGAACGTGCTGCCGTTTTCCATTGCCAACCTGCCGACCTGGGTGTCACACCTGCCCAGCGGCTATGGCGATGGCCTGGCCCGGGTTCTCGGATCCGGGTTCTACGAGCAGATGAGCCGGGACTCTACGGTGATCGTTGCCAACCTGTCCGATCCGGCGCGGGCCACTACCTGGGTGCAGGACCTCAACCGCAATGCCGAGCCGCACAAGGGCAACACCTTCATCATCGGCAGCGACGGCAATGACCTGATCCAGGGCGGTAAGGGCGCGGACTTCATCGAAGGCGGCAAAGGCAACGACACCCTCCGCGACAACAGTGGCCATAACACCTTTCTGTTCGGCGGGCAGTTTGGTCAGGATCGGGTGATCGGCTATCAGTCAACCGACAAACTGGTGTTCACGGATGTGCAGGACAGCCTGGATTATCGCGAGCACACCAAGGTAGTGGGTGGCGATACGGTAATCAGTTTTGGCGCGGATTCGGTGACGCTGGTGGGCGTGAGCAATTGGTCGGGGGAGGGTGTCGTGATCGGTTGAAACCGCGTTGGCACGCGGTTCAAAGGGTGGGAGCCGGCGGGCTCCCACATGTTTGATCGGGGGCGGCAGTGAGGGATCAGTCTTCCTTGCGAACCGTGGCCACATCGCCGGCTCTGACGCGGATGTGCTTGCCGGCGATGTCGGTGAATTCATAAAAACCGTCGGCGGTATTGGTCTTCGGTATGTCTTTGGTTAAATACTGCGTGCCATTTTGCAATGTCACTACGGTTTGCGTCGCGCAACCGGCCAATACCAGAAAAGTGAGTGCAACCAGTGGCAGCCCCAAATTCTTCATGCTCATAACCCTTACCTTAACCCTGAAAAGTCCCGCTACCTGCGGCTGCGGGCCATAAATGTTACGCGATCAACTCCCCCATCTGATCACTTTTATGCAAAAAGTTGCGCGCGCCATTTATCTATTACCGATTGCAACAACGCGTCTACGACGGCAATCTGTATGCATAACCAGTATTTGATCGCTGCGGACCATGGCCGACCCCCTCGAAGACCCCCTGTATTACCTGCATAACTTCCGCCAGGTGCTCGATTGGCTGGGGCAACGCTATGCCGATTTGCTCGATGCTGACGAAGTGCATTTCATTCAGCAATTTGACAGGTTGCCGCAGGCGTCCCAGGCATTGCTGGTGCGCATGGTGATGCGCAAGGGCGTGCATTTTCGGGCGGGTAAGCTCAATTATCTGGAGATCGGCTGCCCGCATGCTGCGGCGCACCCGTTGAAGGCATTGGGTTGGATCGATGATCAGTGCCTGCTGGGTTTTGACGAACTGTTTGGGTTGCTGCAAAAGGGCGAGGTGCTGGGCGCGTTCCAGCCATGGATCGACCAGCCCAAGGGTAAGAAGACCGATTGGCTTGAGCAGTTGGCGCCGCAGTTCACTGAGCAGCGCCGCTTTGCGCACTGGTGCCCCGAGCTGGATGACGAGCTCTACAGCCTCACCGTGATGGACTTGTGTGATCGCCTACGGTTGTTGTTCTTCGGCAACCTGCATCAGGACTGGTCGGAGTTCGTGCTCGCGGACCTGGGTATCTACACCTACGAAAAGGTCGAGTTTTGTGCCGAGTCCCGTGGTTTGCGCAGCCGCGATGATGTGCTGGGGTTTCTGTTCCTGCACCAGTGCCAGCAAGCCTTTGAGTCCGCACAGGCGCTGCACAGTGTGCTGGCGCAGATCGCCACTTTGCAGACCGACAACCCATGGCTGGAAAAACGCCGGGCCAAGCTGTTGTTCCAGGTCGGCCAGTATTGCGAGCGCAGTGCCGAGTTGGCGCTGGCCGAGCAGATTTACCGCGCCTGTGCTTATCCTGGCGCACGCTCACGCTTGATTCGCGTGCTGGAGCGCCAGGAAGACTACGCCCAGGCCATGGCCCTGGCATGCGCCGCCCAAGAGGCACCGGAAAGTCCCACCGAGCAGCAACACCTGCTGCGTGTGTTGCCACGCCTGCGGCGCAAATTGGGCGCGCCGGCCTTGCCCAAGGTCAAGCCGCGCGAAGTCACGCGCCTGGACCTGGCGCTGCCACTGCCGGAACCCTTGATGTCGGTGGAGTATTGCGTGCAGGCCCATCTGAGCGAGCCCGATGCGCCGGTGTACTACGTCGAAAACGGCCTGATCAATTCGCTGTTCGGCCTGTTGTGCTGGGAGGCGATCTTCGCGCCGCTGCCGGGGGCATTCTTTCACCCGTTCCAGCGCGGGCCGGCGGATCTGCACAGCGAAGACTTTCATCAGCGCCGTGCGTCACTGTTCGCCGCCTGTTTCGAGCAACTGCGCGATGAACGCTACAAAAACACCATCCGCCAACGCTACGTGGACAAGTGGGGCATCCAGTCACCCTTTGTCTTCTGGAACCTGCTCAGTGAAGAGCTGCTGGAGCAGGCCTTGGCGTGCTTGCCCGCCGAACACTTGCACTACTGGTTCGAGCGGCTGCTGCTGGACATCCGCGCCAACCGCGCCGGTATGCCGGACCTGATCCAGTTCTGGCCCGCCCGGAAAACCTACCGCATGATCGAAGTCAAAGGCCCTGGCGATCGCCTGCAAGACAACCAACTGCGCTGGCTGGAGTTCTGTGGCGAGTACCAGATGCCGGTCACCGTCTGCTATGTGCGCTGGGCGCAGCCCGCTTGAGTTACACCGTGGCAGTACGCGCCCTGTGTGAGTTCACGGCCAAGGTCGGCGACCTTGACCTGCGCTTTACACCGTCGCCCAGCGCCCAGGAAGGCATCGCCGGTCATCGCACGGTCGCCTCCCGGCGCAGTGCGCATTACCAGAACGAAGTGGCCCTGGAAGGCGAATACGAAGCGCTCAAGGTGCGGGGCAGGGCGGACGGTTACGACCCGGACAGCAACCGCCTCGAAGAGGTGAAGACCTATCGCGGCGACCTCGACGCCCAGCCCGCCAACCATCGGCTATTGCACTGGGCCCAGGTCAAGGTCTACGGCTGGCTGATGTGCCAGAAGCTCGGGCTTGCGCACATCGATTTGGCGCTGGTGTATTTCGATATCGTTGGCGAGGGCGAAACCTTGCTGAACCAGCGCTTTGCGGCCGCCGATCTGCAACAGTTCTTCAACCAGCAATGCGCATTGTTTCTCGGTTGGGCGCGCCAGGAGATGCAGCACCGCGACGCCCGCAACCGCGCCGCGCAGACCCTGACGTTCCCTCACAGCGACTTTCGCCCCGGCCAGCGCTCCCTCGCAGAGTCGGTGTACAAGGCCGTCAGCACCGGACGTTGCCTGATGGCCCAGGCGCCCACCGGCATTGGCAAAACCGTCGGCACGATCTTCCCCATGCTCAAGGCCTTGGCCCCCCAGCAATTGGACAAGGTGTTTTTCCTCACCGCCAAGACCCCGGGCCGCAAACTGGCCCTCGACGCCGCACACGTGCTGTACGCCAGCAGTCCCGAGTTGCCGCTGCGCGTGCTGGAGCTGGTGGCGCGGGACAAGGCCTGCGAACACCTGGACAAGGCCTGCCACGGCGAATCCTGCCCGTTGGCCAAGGGTTTCTACGACCGCTTGCCCGCCGCGCGTAACGCTGCCGCCAAGGTGCGCCTGCTCGACCAGCGCAACCTGCGCGAGGTCGCCCTGGAGCACGGCGTCTGTCCGTATTACCTGAGCCAGGAAATGGCCCGTTGGACCGACCTGGTGGTCGCCGACTACAACTACTATTTCGACTTTGGCGCGCTGTTGTTCGGGCTGGCCCAACTCAACCAGTGGCGCGTCGCGGTGCTGGTGGACGAAGCCCACAACCTGGTGGAGCGCGCCCGTTCGATGTACAGCGCAAGCCTTGATCAGTACGCCCTCAAGACCGTGCGCGATATGGCGCCTGAGCCGTTGAAGAAGCCCTTGCAGCGCCTGAATCGTGAGTGGAACGCCTTGCACAAGGACCAGCTCGCGCCTTATCAAGCCTACGCGGCCAAACCCGACAAACTGCTCCAGGCCCTGAGCCTTTGCGCCAGCGCCATGGGTGACTACTTCAACGACCACCCCGAGGCACTCACCGGCGATCTGCAAGCCTTCTATTTTGAAGCACTGCAATTTGCCAAGGTCGCCGAGCTGTTCAACGAACATTTCATCTTTGATATCAGCCTGCGCCAACTGCGCGGCAAGCGCAGCGGCTCCACGTTGTGCCTGCGCAATGTGGTGCCCGCCGAATTCATCCGCCCGCGATTGACGGCGGCACGCAGCAGCGTGTTGTTTTCCGCCACGCTGAGCCCGCGTCACTACTACGCCGACCTGCTGGGCCTGCCGGCGGACACCGCCTGGGTCGATGTGGAATCACCGTTCAATGCCGCGCAATTGCGGGTGCGCATTGTCGATGAGGTCTCCACCCGGTTCGTGCATCGCCAGGCCTCACTGGAACCCATCGTAGAATTGATCGCCGAGCAGTTCGCCCGCCAACCGGGTAATTACCTGGCGTTCTTCAGCAGTTTCGATTATCTGCAACAAGTGGCGCTGTTACTCGCCGAGCGACACCCGCACATCGCACTCTGGCAGCAGTCACGCGGTATGGTCGAAACCGAGCGCCAGGCCTTTCTCGAGCAGTTCACCGAACACAGCCAGGGCGTTGGCTTTGCGGTACTGGGCGGCGCGTTTGGCGAAGGCATCGACCTGCCCGGCGCGCGCTTGATCGGCGCGTTCATCGCCACGCTGGGGCTGCCGCAACTGAACCCGGTCAACGAACACATGAAGCAGCGCATGGGCGCGATCTTCGGCTCCGGCTACGACTACACCTACTTGTACCCGGGCATTCAGAAAGTCGTGCAGGCGGCGGGGCGGGTGATCCGCAGCCAGCAGGACACCGGCGTGGTGATGTTGATCGATGATCGGTTCGGCGAAGCGCGGGTGCGGCAGCTGTTGCCACGGTGGTGGGCGATAGCGACTAAAGCGTGACGCCTGCGCCTGCCAATACGCGCACGGCTTCCAGGCCAATGCCTGAATAACCTCCGGTGACGATGGCAGTCATACCGTGCAAATCTTTACCCGCCAACGCTTGCAAAGCGGTTGTCGTGCCGTCGAATCCACTCTCGATAGGGCTTTGTGTATGGATCATAGGGCGCTCTCCATGAGGGGCGGCTATGTTCTCCCCTAGAGGCCGGACGCGAAACGGCCTAAAGTCCGTTTTTCTATCGCGATCGTCCGGAGATTTTTTATGGATAGCCTGTCCGAGGTGGTGGCACTGTTAAAGAGCCATCGTGCCTATTTCGCAGGCCTCAAGGCTGGCGGCGATTGGGCCCTGGATTTTCCGCCGCCGGAGGGCATCAAGTTCAACGCTGTGGTGGAGGGAAAGTGTTGGCTGGAAGTGGAGGGCATGCCGGTGCCGATCCCCTTGAGCGAGGGCGATTGCTTTTTGTTGACGCAAAACCGTCCCTGGAGGTTGTCCAGCAACCTGGCGCGGGAGGGCGTTGATGCGCGCGAGGTGTACCGTGACGCGGTGGGGGGTATTGCCCGTCTGGGTGAAACTGTTGATCTGTTCCTGATAGGCGGGCGTTTTAGCTACGGTGACGACGCCCGGCTCTTGCTGGAGGGGTTGCCGCCGGTGGTGCGCATCAGCGCCAGGTCCGAGCAGGCCAGCGTTTTGCGCTGGTGCCTGGAGCGCTTGGCTCGGGAATATGCCAGCCCGATGCAAGGCGCGGCGTTGATGACCGAGCATCTGGCGCAGATGATGCTGGTGCAGATCCTGCGCCTCTATCAGGCATCCATGGGCGCCAGCACCACGGGATGGTTGGCGGCGTTGAACGATCCGCGGTTGGCACCGGTACTGCAGCAAATACACGCCGCACCGGCACGCCGCTGGACCTTGAGCGACATGGCCGGTGTCGCGAGCCAGTCCCGTTCGACCTTTGCCCTGCACTTCAAGCAGCGGGTCGGGATGGCGCCCCAGGAGTATCTGACTCGCTGGCGCATGCACCTGGCAGTACAGGCCTTGAGCACTTCGGGC
Source organism: Pseudomonas sp. D3 (assembly GCF_029320995.1). Lineage (NCBI taxonomy): Bacteria > Pseudomonadati > Pseudomonadota > Gammaproteobacteria > Pseudomonadales > Pseudomonadaceae > Pseudomonas > Pseudomonas sp. D3. The sequence continues at coordinate 3,532,648 of NZ_CP119772.1, read as the reverse complement.
AGCAGCGTGTCCCGTATCGGCCAGTCACTCGGGTATCAGTCGGACAGTGCGTTCAGCAGTGCCTTCAAGCGCCTGATGAACTGCTCCCCTCGGGAATACCGCGAGCGAAAGGGCGCGCACCTCGATGTCTAAACCACCTCCAGATACGAGCTGTGAATCGCCCGCGCTAACTCGCGCACAGTGTCGATGAATTCCGTCAGGCGGCTGTGCAAGCCTTCTTCGAGGATTTCGTCGATCCCGGTATAGCGCAGCCGCGCTTCGAACTCGGCGGCCAAGCGCTGCGCGGTGCGTCCATAACTGCCCGGCAAATCCGCCAAAATATGGCTCAGTTCCTCAATGCAGGCATGCAACGAGCGCGGCACATCACTGCGCAACAACAGCAACTCCGAGACCGAGCGCGCATTCAACGCATTCGGATACAGTTCCGTGTACGCCTCGAATGACGACAGCGCGCGGAGCAGGGCGCTCCACTGGTAATAACCGCGCGCCGACAAGTCGCTGACTTCCTCCGATTCCTCGCCGAACATCTCGTAGCGCGCATCCAGCAGACGCAAGGTGTTGTCGGCGCGCTCGACAAAGGTGCCCAAGCGAATGAACCGATAGGCATCGTTGCGCATGATGGTGCCCGACGTCGCCCCGCGAAACAGGTGTGAACGCTGCTTGACCCAATCACAGAAGTGGCTGATGCCATGCCGCGCCAGCCCGCCGGCGGCGATGCTGCGCATTTCCAGCCAGGTGGCGTTGAGGTTTTCCCACATGTCGGCGGTGATACGCCCGCGCACGGCATGGGCGTTGCCCCGCGCGGCGCGCAGGCAGTTGTAGATGCTGGCGGGGTTTTCTTCGTCGAGGGCGAAGAAGTGCAACATGCGTTCGGCATCCAGTTGGCCGTGGCGCTCCAGGTAGTTATCCAGGGTGCCGCTGCTGAGCAGCGACATCGCCAGTTCGTCGAGGCCATCGCTGTGCCCGGCCTGGGGCATCAATGACAGCGAATAGCTGACTTCGAGCATGCGCGCCAGGTTCTCGGCACGCTCCAGGTAACGGGACATCCAGTACAGATCTGCGGCGGTTCTACTCAACATACTCAGCCCTCCACCACCCAGGTGTCCTTGGTTCCGCCGCCTTGCGACGAGTTGACGATCAACGAGCCTTCGCGCAACGCCACCCGTGTGAGGCCACCGGGTACCAGGCGGGTTTCCTTACCGGACAGCACGAACGGGCGCAGGTCGATATGCCGGGGGGCGATACCGTTTTCGACAAACGTCGGGCAGGTGGACAGGCTCAGGGTCGGTTGGGCGATATAGGCGTGGGGACGCGCCTTGATGCGTTGGCGGAAGTCCTCGATCTCGGCCGCCGTGGATGCGGGACCGACCAGCATGCCGTAGCCACCGGAGCCCTGGGTTTCCTTGACCACCAATTCCGGCAGGTGGGCCAGTACGTGGGACAGCTCATCGGGCTTGCGGCACTGGAACGTCGGCACGTTTTGCAAGATCGGCTCTTCGTCCAGGTAGAAACGGATCATTTCCGGCACGTAAGGGTAGATCGACTTGTCGTCCGCGACGCCGGTGCCGATGGCGTTGGCCAGCACCACGTTGCCGGCGCAGTAGGCCGCGACCAGGCCGGGCACGCCGAGCATCGACTCCGGGTTGAACGCCAGCGGGTCGAGGAACGCGTCGTCGATACGGCGGTAGATCACGTCCACGGCCTTGGGACCGTCGGTGGTGCGCATGAACACCTTGAGGTCATGCACGAACAGGTCGGCGCCTTCCACCAACTCCACGCCCATTTCCCGGGCCAGGAACGCATGCTCGAAAAATGCGCTGTTAAAGCGCCCCGGCGTCAGCACCACCACATTGGGGTTGTCCAGGCGGCTGGCGCTTTTCAGGGTTTTCAACAGCAGGTTGGGGTAGTGGTCTACCGGCGCGATGCGCTGCTTGGCGAATACTTCGGGGAACAGGCGCATCATCATTTTGCGGTCTTCGAGCATGTAGCTCACGCCGCTGGGGGTGCGCAGGTTGTCTTCGAGCACGTAGTAGGTGCCGTCGCCATCGCGTACCAGGTCCACTCCGGAAATATGCGAGTAGATGTCGCGGTGCAGGTCGAGGCCGACCATGGCCTTCTGGTAACCCTCGTTGCCTAGCACCTGGTCCGCCGGAATGATCCCGGCCTTGATGATGCGCTGGTCGTGGTAGATATCGGCAAGGAACATGTTCAGCGCATTGACGCGCTGGATACAGCCGCGCTCGATGACGCTCCATTCACTGGCGGGGATGCTGCGGGGGATGATGTCGAAGGGGATCAGGCGCTCGGTGTCCTGCTCGTCGCCATACAAGGTGAAGGTGATCCCGGCGCGGTGGAACAACAGGTCGGCTTCGCGGCGACGCTGGGCCAGCAGTTCCGGCGGCGTATTGGCCAGCCAGCGGGAGAAATCCTGATAGTGCGCACGGCACACGCCGTGTGCGTCATTCATTTCATCAAAGAAAGATTGAGCCATTCCAGTACCTTGTCAGTGCCGAGGGAAGCGCGGGGGGCACTGCCGCTTTGAAAAACGCATTTTTATGAGCCCGTGGCGCAGGGTGCCATCGGGCCAGGTCCTTACTTTCTTATGGGGTCGGCTCTGGGTCGGGGGGTAACGAATGCTCCTGTATCTGGGCATGGCAGGTGAACGATGAATGGATTAAGCAATGCCTGTGCCGAAACCGGCAAAGCGTCTCTATTCCCTTGTGGCGAGCGAGCTTGCTCGCGCTGGGCTGCGTAGCGGCCCCAAAAGACGGGAGCGCTGCGCACTCCAGCGCGAGCAAGCTCACTCACCACAATGGAGCGGTTTGCGCACTAGAACCGTGCACGAGCAAACTTGAACTTCACCCCAGCCACCGTTTTCCAAAGGGTTCAGCCCCGTAGGGAGCACTGATGTGCCCAGAATCATTTCACCCGACACCCCGGAATCGAACCTGACCGACCACAGTGAACACAACGCGAAGATCTTCGGCTCCCCCAAGGACCGCCTGGACTTCTATCGCCGCGAAATCCAGTACGAAACCTCGATTCTGGCCAACCGCACGGATGCGTATCTCACGGCGCAGTCGTTCCTGGTGATTGCCTTCGTGTCCGGCATGGGCAACCTCAACCCGGAATGGGGCAAGCTGTTCACCCTGGTGGTGCCGGCGTTCCTGGCCTTGCTCGGCATTCTCAGTTCCCTGAATGCCTGGCCGGGGATTCGTGCCGCTTACGAGATCATCGATCACTGGCACTACAAGCAGAGCGAACTGTTGCGCAGCGAGCCGCTGATGGGCATGGCCTACGACGAATCGCCGCTGTTTTCCGAGATGGAGTCATCCCACAAGGGCTATCGCAAGTCCCTGCTGTTTTCCATGCGCGCGCCGTGGCTATTCATGGTGTTCTGGGTGCTGCTCGGCGCCTATGCGTTTTACATCCAGGTGGATAATCCAGGCGCTTAACATTCATAGGAACTTTAACGGCCCACACAGAACCTTATCTTTATGCAGGCTGCGTTTTTCAAAGGAGCTGGCCTATGCGTACACAACCCAAGGTGGTTAGAGGAGGCGGTCATGTCAGCAGATCAGGAAGAAGATCAGGAAGAAGAGCTTAACGACCCCGGCAACGAAGACCCGGGGTCGCTGATGGATGATGCATAAGTGCCGCTCAAGGACCCGGATGAAGCGGAGGACGTTGAGTGACAGTGTTCTCCCTTAGCTGACAGGCATTAGGGCGGCTGGCCGCCCTTTTACCGTGCTGTGATGCTCAAAGCACCACGCTGCTGATCACCTGGGTAGCGTCATCGGGGTCGGTTACGGTGTGGAAGCCCAAGGCATGGTTCAGTTCACGTAACGGGGCGTTGGTCGCTTCATCAACCGTGTACATCAACGTGAAGCCGTTTTTTCGCGCGGCGGTCATCAGGTGCTGCATCAAAATGCGCCCTAGCCCCAGGTGCTGCCAAGGGTCAGCCACGGTGACCGCGCATTCACATTCATGCTCCTTGGCTGCGGCATACCGCGCGACGCCGATCTCGATCAGCTTGCCGTTCTCATGCACCAGAGCAATGAATGCCACACGTTGCTGATTGTCGACGTCCATCAATTGATCAAGCAGGGTCTTGCCGGGCTCGTTGATTTCACCGAGGAAGCGCGCGTGCCGGGACTCTCGGGACAAACCCTTGATGAAGTTATATTCGCGTTCCCGGTCGTCGGTCCTCAACGGACGGATCAACACATGGCGGCCGTCATCAAGCGCTTCGATCCAGTGTTCGTGCGGGACGGCCGCATAGGCGGGAGCGGCTTGCCGGTTGTGCTCTGCAATGGTGGGCATGGTAAAACCTCCGTGTTGGGGCGCCAGGAACAGCGCCCTGTTGCGTCGGTTCTACGCCTTTGCTCACCGGTCAATCTGATTTGGATCAGATGAAGCCCTGTTACTCGGCACCATGGCGATGACAGCCGGCGATAAACGTCTTGAGTTTCGGCATGTCGAGAATCTCGACATTGCGTGCGCTGATATGCACCAGGCCCAGTTTGCGCAACTGCGCAATACTGCGGCACACCGTCTCCAGTCGCAGGCCCAGGTAAGAGCCAATTTCTTCACGTCTCATGCGCAATACAAATGATCGCGGTGAATAGCCACGCGTACTCATCCGCATCGATAGATTCAATACAAATGCACAAAGCCGCTCATCGGCGTTCATATTGCCCATCTGCAATAGCATGCCGTGATCACGCACTATTTCGCGGCTCATGATTTTGTTCAAGTTATGTTGCAATGACGGTATTTGACCGGCCAGTCGCTCAAGTTGATTGAAGTGCAGAGGGCACACCTCGCTGTCTTCCAGAGCAATGGCATTGCAGGCATGGGCGTCGGCGCTGATGGCGTCGAGGCCGAGCATTTCCCCGGCCATCTGAAAACCGGTGACTTGTTCACGGCCGTCCATGGACAGTATGCAGGTCTTGAAAAACCCGGTACGCACGGCGTAGAGCGAGCGCAACGGATCGGCGGCGCGATACAGCGAAGCGCCTTTTTTCACTTTGAGACGTTGTGGAATCAGGGTGTCCAGGCGACCTACTTCGAGGTCGGTCAGGCCTATGGGCAAGCACAGCTCCAAAACGCTGCAACTGGCGCAGGTTGTTTTTAAATGTTGGACGTGTACAAGACGGGGTGTTGACTTCATTACACAAGCCTCTTGCACACCTATATTCCCTTTACTAAACATCCAAACATCGGAGAAAGATAGATGCACGTTTTATATAATTGAGCCGTTGATCGCTTTCGAGTGCAATGAGTCTAGCGCCGCCGTCGCAAAATGGATGCTTTTTGCATGCCCCTCGCTGCGAGTGCTACAGCGAGGGCGTGCCAACTATCGCGTGTGCGATCCGATGATCGTTCAGTCGAGCACTTCCGGTTTAACCATCCAGACGCTGCATGGCATTTTATACAGCAGCGTTTCGGCGGTACTGCCGAGCAGGCGTGACAGGCCGCGATGACCGACCCGGCCCATGACGATCACATCGACGTTATAGGCATCGGCATAGCTGGAGAGCACTTTCGCCGGGTTACCCAGGATCATATGGCGCTGTGCTGGCGGAATACCGTTGCGTGCGGCCAGGTCATTGAAGGCCTTGCCCTGTTCGTCGAACAGCCGTTTGGCGGCCACAGAAGAGAAGAACCCGGCGCCGCTACCAAACCCATACTCCTGGGCCCCCAGATCGGACAAGTCATGGGCGTAGATCACTTCTACCTCGGCATCACACGCTGTCGCCAATTTGACAGCTTCATGCAGGATGCGGTCGTTAAGGCTGTCGTAATGCTCGTCGTGATGGAACGGGTCGACGGCCGCTACGATCTTGCGCGGTAACGCGTGCTGGGCCCCGCTGACAAAATGCAGTGGCACCGGGCATTCGCGAATCAGGTGGACGTCCAACGGCGTAAATATCAAGCGCGATAACAGTGACTCGTGCTCCAGTGCCTTGATCACCAAGGCCATAGGCTCTTCTTTTAGACGAATCAGGAGTTCCTGTAGCGGGCTCTCCACCCAGGCCACTTCGGTGGTGACGGTCAGGCCGAGCTTGCGCAAGGGTCTGGCCTGATCTTCCAGCCACTGGTGATGGCGCTCAACGTAGCCAATACGCATCTGTTCCAGGGCTTGCTCGTTGACCAGCCCGGCGGTGGCCAGGCCCTCCAGATAGTCGAAGGCGAGGATGTGCAGCGCGGCGCCTTCAGCCTTGGCCAGGGCGGCGGCCCGGTCGAAGGCGGGGCTGTGTTCCATCAACGGCGAAACCAGCAACAAGTAACGTGCTTGAGCAGACATGGGCAATCTCCCTCGGGTAACCAGCAGGTAGCATCGGGCAGTGATGCTTGCCTCAGATCATGGCGCCGGGCGCCGGCGCCGGTTTGACTTGCATCAAGTCGCCTTGAGCCCAGGCAATGTCAGCGACATCCGGTCGGGTGCCGCGATCAATTGGGGGATTGTTGATCATTATCAACTTGCGCGGCGTCGTCGCGGTGCAGTCTGGGGGCCATTCAGGCTTTTTTAGGCGCAGGAGGTCACACCATGGCAACCATGAGAGCAGCTGTCTTCGTTGAAAAAAACCGCATCGTCCTCGACGACAAACCCATCCCCGAAGTCGGCCCACTGGATGCCTTGGTGCGCATCACCACCACGACCATCTGCGGTACCGACGTGCATATCCTGCGCGGTGAGTACCCGGTGGCCAAAGGGCTGACCGTGGGCCACGAACCGGTGGGCGTGATCGAGCGGCTGGGTTCCCAGGTGCGCGGTTTCGTTGAGGGCCAGCGCGTCATCGCGGGCGCCATCACGCCCAGCGGGCAAAGTTATGCCTGCCTGTGCGGGTGCGGTTCCCAGGACGGCCCCGACACCCGCCATGGCTTTCGCGCAGCAGGCGGCTGGAAGTTCGGCAATACCCTCGACGGCTGCCAGGCCGAATACGTGCTGGTCCCCGATGCGCTGGCCAACCTGTGCCCGATCCCCGATGGCCTGAGCGACGAACAGGTGCTGATGTGTCCGGACATCATGTCCACCGGCTTTTCCGGTGCCGAGCGCGGCGAGGTGAGCATCGGCGATACCGTCGTGGTATTCGCCCTCGGGCCGATCGGCCTGTGCGCGGTGGCAGGCGCACGGCTCAAAGGCGCGTCGATGATCATCGGCGTCGATGGCGTCAGCGAGCGCATGAGCGTCGCCCGCGGCCTGGGGGCTACCCATATCGTCGACTTCAAGAAAGGCGATGTGGTCGAGCAGATCCTGGCGCTGACCGATGGCCGAGGGGTCGACGTGGCCATCGAGGCCTTGGGCACCCAAGGTACATTCGAGTCGGCATTGCGCGTACTGCGTCCAGGGGGCCGGGTATCGAGCCTGGGTGTGTACTCCAGCGACCTGCGCATTCCCTATGATGCATTTGGCGCCGGACTGGGGGACTACAGCATCGTGTCGACCCTATGCCCCGGTGGCAAGGAGCGCATGCGTCGCTTGATGGCCGTGGTTGCCAGCGGCGGGGTGGATCTGTCGCCGCTGGTCACGCACCGTTTCAAACTCGACGATATCGAGGCAGCCTATGAGCTGTTTGCCCATCAGCGCGACGGTGTGATGAAAGTCGCGATCACGCCCTGAAGACACCTCTAGATGACGCAGACCCTAGGGCTGGCACATTAGCCGGCTAACGTCCCGTCAACCGGGGATTTCCAGGGTCGCCCGCAGGCCGCCGGTCGCCAGGTTTTCCAGGCGCACCTGGCCTCCCAGGCGCTGGGCGATGGTTTGCACGATGGTCAGGCCCAGGCCTGCACCGTGGGCATTGCCACGGCTGTAGAAACGCTCGAACAGCCGTTCGCGCTCGGTCTCGTCGATGCCGGGGCCTTGATCGTCGACGGTGAGGGCGAAACGCTCGGCGTTTTTGCGCAAGCCCACGGTGATCACGCCCTGATCCGGGGAGAAGTTCGCGGCGTTGGTCACCAGGTTGGTCAGGGCGATATTGATTGCGGCGGCATCGGTATTTACCGGGTACGGACCATCCTCGACGTCGAATACCAGTTCGAGGCCTTTGCTCAGCAGCCATGGCGTCAATTGAATCAGGGTTTCGCGCACCGTGGTCGCCAGGTCGACGGCCTGTATCGACGGTTGCACGGCGCTGGGTTCCAGGCGCGCCATGGTCAGCAATTGGTTGACCAGACGGCTGCTGCGGTCGACGCCGGCGATCAGAAAGGCCAGGGATTCGCGGCGTTCGGTTTCGGTGCCGGCTTCCAGCAGGTTCTGGGCATGCACGCGCAATACCGCCAGTGGCGTGCGCATTTCATGGGCGGCATCGGCAATGAAGCGTCGCTCGCGGCCGAGCATTTCCTGGATCTGCGCGAGCATGCGGTTCAGCGCCGCCTGCATCGGCTCAAGCTCCGTGGGCAGCGGGGTCAATTGCATCGGTTCGAGGGAGCCGGAATGCCGCGCGCGCAGGGTGGCGGCCATATCGGCCAGGGGCTTTAGACCCCAGCCGATTGCCAGCCAGACCATCGCGGCGAGAATCAGGCTACCCAGTACGTTGGGCCACAACGTATGCCGCACGATGCGCTGCACCAGGTCGGTGCGCACATCGTCGCGCTCGCCCACCCAGATCCGCAGGCCGTTGTCCTTGTCCTTGAGTACGAAGCCGCGCCATTGACGGCCATTCAGGTCGCTGACGTTGCTGAAGCCCGGCTGGCTGGGCGCCGGGACAAATGAGGGTGCGCTGGCGGTAAACACCAGCAGTTCGCCCTTGGTGTTCCACACCTGGAAGGCGACTTTGCTTTCATAGGGGTGCCCATCCACCTTGGGCACAGCTGCGCCCAAGGCTTTGTTGAAGGCACGGTACAGGTCTTCCTGGTCTTGGCTGGCCAGCGGCATGCTCATCACGCCCTGGAGCAGCCGGGCGTTCTGTGCCAGTTGTGCGTCATAGACTTCGGCGATTTCGTGGTTGCTGTCATGCAGATTGAGCACGCTGATCAGCAGCAGCCCGGCGAGCAGCAGGCCAATGATCAGGGTCAGGGTACGCCGCCGAATAGAAGTCATCCGCGCTCCTCCACCAGGTAGCCGACGCCGCGAACGGTGCGGATCAGCTCGCTGGAGAATTTCTTGCGCAGGTGATGGATATGCACCTCCAGGGTGTTGCTTTCAGCTTCTTCGTTCCAGCCGTAGAGCAACTGCATCAACTGGTCACGGGTCATGACGCGGCCAGGTGGCGACAGCAGTTCGTGCAGCAGTTGGTACTCCTTGGGGGTGAGCAGCACCGGTTCGCCGTGATAGCTGACTTGTTGCGTGCTCGGGTCCAGGCAGACGCCCGCGTGCTCGATCATGACCCGCGCACGGCCAGCACTGCGGCGCAGCAACGCGCGCAGGCGCGCCTTGAGCTCGGCCAGGTCGAAGGGTTTGATCAGGTAATCGTCGGCACCGGCGTCGAGCCCGGCGATACGGTCTTCGGTGGCGTCTCGCGCCGTGAGGATCAGCACCGGCAAGTTCGAGCCGCTGTCACGCAGGCGGCGCAGCACCTCCAGCCCATCCATGCGCGGTAGCCCGAGGTCGAGCACCGCCACGTCAAAGGTTTCGCTGAGCAGTGCATGCAATGCACTGCTGCCATCTTTGAGCCAGTCAACGGTGTAGCCCTCACGTACCAGCGCCTGGTGAATACCTTCACCCAATGCCTCGTCATCCTCGATCAGTAATAGGCGCATGGGGACTCCTGTCAGTTGAGTTTTTTGTTGATGTCGGCGAGCACGCTTTCGATCTCTTTGCGCCGTCCGGCATCGGCCGTTTCCCGGCCAGGTCGTGGGGCGGCGAGCAGCGCTTTTTGCAGGGCATCACGGGCTTCGCCGTAGCGTTTTTGCCGGTACAGGTGATCACCCCAGAAGTACAGACTATCTATGCCCGTCGGGTTCAGTTGCAAGGCCTGCTTGAGTAACGGTTCAGCCTTGTCGGCATCCCCAAAGCCGATCGGCCAGCCAGGCACCCGATCATACAGTGCGGCCAGGCTGGTATAGGCAGAACCTTGCAGGGCCTTGGGGTCGAGGGCGAGGGCTTTTTCCAGGTCGACCTTGGCCGCCTTGACCTTGCTCAACGCGCCAAGCCCACCCTGGGCACCGGCCCAACTGCTGCTGACAATCCCGGACCAAATCCAGGCCTCGGCTGCTTGAGGCCGCGCCTGGGTGAAGGCCGTCGCCTGGGAGGCGAGCTGCTCAAAGGCTTGGGGGCGCTGTTCCTCGGGCAGGTTGTATTGAATGTGCGCCCAGCGCGTCTGGATATCGGTCAGACGTTGCTGGTCGGCGGCGTCCAGCGCCCAGGTGAGCGGGCTCAGGGCGGTGAGCAGCAGCGCGGCGAAGAGGCGTTTCATTGGTTCAGATCCTTTTTAACGGGTTTATCGCTCAGGCGGCGTACCAGTGGCAGTTGTTTACGCAAACCACGGTCGACCAGATTCGGCAGCAGGCTGTTGAGGCGCACAAAGAAGCGCTCCGGCCAGCCCAGGTAAAGATCGCGGCGGTCGTTGGCAATCGCTTTGATCACGGCGGCGGCGACGCTGTGCGGTTCGTCGACGTTGGACTTGAGCGCATCGTTCAAGGCCTGCGCCGCCGGGCTGTTCATGCGGGTTTGGGTGGCGCGCGGCGCGACATACAACACACCGACGCGGGTGTCGGCCAGTTCCCGGCGCAAGGCTTCGGAAAACCCGCGCAAGGCGAACTTGGTGGCGCAGTAGGTGGCATAGCCGGGGTAACCGATCGAACCGTAAGTCGAGCCGACGTTCACCACCATCGCGCTCGCGGCGTGCTTGAGCATGGGCAGCAGCAGCTTGGTCAGGCAGATCGGCGCGGTGATGTTCAACGCGAGCATGCCGTTGATTTCGTTGTCGTCCAGCTGTTCCAGCATGGCGAAGTGGTTGACGCCGGCAGCGTTGATCAGCAGGTTGACGCCGCCGATGGCTTCAGCGGCGGCCAGCACCTTGCGCCGGTCGTTGAGGAAGGTCAGGTCGGCACCCACCCAGCACAGTTGCTCCGGGTACTGGGCCAACAAGGCTTCCAGCGGTGCGCGATGACGCGCCACGGCCAGCACGTGTGCACCACTGGCGCACAGCGCGGTGGCGATCGCCAGGCCAATGCCACCGCTGGCGCCGGTCAGCACCACACGGGCGTCAGACAGTTGCATGGGGAGCCTCCCCGATACGCGACAGGTTGCGGAACATGTCGGTGTAGAGGGCATACACCACCTTGGATGAATGGATCACGGCGGCCTGGTCGGCGGGGTCGTCCAGGCTGTTCATCAAGCGGCGATACGTCTCCATGTGTCCGATGTCCAGGGCACCGTGGGAGCTCAGGTAGCTGAACGCCGTCTCCGGCAACTGCAGGCGGTCACGGATGCTGCCGGCCGCGTGGGTGGCCAGGGCGATGCTGGTGCCTTCGAGCACATTGACCATGCCAAACAGGCCGACGGGGTTGTCACGGGCGATCAGGTCATAGAGGTAGCTGACCATCAACTCGATGGGCAAGCCGGGGCGGCCGTCACGGACCGCGTCTCGGTCGCCGCCACAGGCCGCGATGTCATCGAGCACCCATTGCTCATGGCCGTATTCATCCTCGATGTACTCGCCGACCGCCTTGCGCAGCCACTCCAGGCGCGAGGGCAGGCGCGCACCGCAGGCCATCATCAACGGCACGGTGTGTCGCACGTGGTAGTAGGCCTGGGCCAGGAACTCACGGTAGCTTTCCAGGCTGACTTTGCCTTCCAGTGCATCACGGATGATTGGCAGGCTGAACAGTGCCTGGCGTTCCTGTTGGGTAGCGTCTTGCAACGTGTCAAAAAAGTTCACGATGAAGTTTCCTCGTTGAGTGCAGGGGCAAGGCGGGATTGATAGCGCGCGACGATGGCGTCACGCCGTGGCCGACCATTGGCGGTGAGCAAGCCATTGGCGGCGGTAAACGGTTCTTCCAGGCGCGTCCAGCGATGCACCTGCGCGTAGTCGGGCAGGCCGCTGTTGGCCAGGGCCACGGCGGCGGCCAGTTGGGCATCGGTGCAGTCGGCACGATGCGGCCACAGCAGCGCATGGTTCTCCGGCAGGGCCTCGCCGTAGACAAAGGCCTGGGCGATGGCGCCGCCCTGGGTCAGTTCGGCCTCGACCCAGTCCGGGTTGACGTTGCGCCCGTAACTGGTGACGAATTGATGCTTCTTGCGGCCTTTGAGGTAGAGAAAACCGTCGTCATCGAACGCGCCCAGGTCGCCGCTGGGCCACCATTGTTCGGGCTGTTCGGTCTGGCCCAGGTAACCGAGCAAGGCCGAGCCCTTGATCAGCACTTCGCCGTCCTCGGCGAGGCGGATCTCAACATGCGGCAACGGCTGGCCGACACTGCCTGGCCGCTGTGCACCGGGACGATTGAGGCACACCACCGAGGCGCACTCAGAGAGCCCGTAACCTTCGAACACCGGCACGCCCAGTTGCTGCGCCCTTAGCAGTAAAGTCTTGGAGACCCGCGCACCGCCCACGGCAGCAAAGCGCAGGCCTTGCGGGCTGAACGCCTTCTGCTCGGCGGCGACCACCAGCATCAACAGCAACTGCGGCACCAGGATCAGGCTGTGGGGCTGGCGCACCGCCAGGCAGCCGAGCAATTGCGCAGCGTCCACCGCACTGGCGCCCTGGATGCCCAGGCTCTTTTGGCTGGGCAAGCTCAAGGTGGCGCCGGCATACAGCGCGGCGTAGCACCCCAGGTTCTCGAGCAGGATGGCAAGTGGCAATAATGCCAGGTGATGACGCGGGTCGCTGGTGTGGCTGGCCTGGTACAACTCGCGGGCCACCCGCAGCACGCTGTCGGTGCTCAGGCACACGCCTTTGGGCGTGCCGGTGGTGCCCGAGGTAAAGGTCACTTTGGCCGTGCCCAGGGGCATCGAAGGGCGACCTTCGAACGCGCGGCACCAAAAATCGCCGGTTTTGCGGTAACCGCCGGCGTGCAATTGGGCGTCCAGGTACGGTTCGGCGATCACGCGCTCGGCGTGGCTCTGTTCCAGGCAGTGGGCGCGCTGGGTCGGGCTGAAGAACGGCGGCAGGGTCAGGCAGGTCAAGCCTTCGAACAGGATCGCCAGGTCCCACAGCATGGCCTCGACGCCATTGTCCAGGGCCAGGGCCACCACCTTCACGCCTTCATCGCGCAGGCGTTCCTGTCGATAGGTCACCTCGGCGAACAGCGCAGTGTAATCCATCTTCAAGGTGTCTCCCCACAGGGCGACGGTGCCGTCATTGCGCTCGGCATAGCCGCGAAGAACAGCGTGGAAACGGCGGGTTTCAGGCGACATGGCTGGCGTCCTCAATTGTGGTAGGCAACCCCAGGCGCGAGAACAGGCCCATGTTGCGCAGATGGGTGAAGCCGGCGCGGATATTGCCGACATGCACCCAGGGTTGGCTTTCGTAATAACTGCCCCAGTGATGGCGCTCATCGCCCAGGCGCTGCGGGTCGGCGGCGCACAGGGTGACGGGCTTCAAACCGAGGCGATGGAAACTGTTGACCAGGCCGATATTGCCGGTGAACGCCACCCACTCCAGGCCGGCCATGGCCAGCAACCAGGTGATGGCGATGATGCTCAGGCGCGCACTGCCGGTGTCGCTGGCAGCCAGGTTGCCGACTTCGGCGATGGCCCGGCGGTCTACCGGTTGCTCGGCGGCGGCGCTGATCAGCGGATCGATCGGATGGTCCAGGTATCGCTCCAGGAACAGCGGCTCGTCGCTCGCCAGGCGCACACCGGCGACGGCACACAGTTGACCGTTGGCCTGGCTGACGCCAAACAGCTGCGGCATGAAATGACGGATATCGGCACCGTGGGCAATGCGAAAGCGCTGTTGGATGAAGGCCTCGAAGGCCGGGCGTTGAGGGTCTTGGGGCAGGGCGCGGGCAAGGGACAGCGGCGCACTGTCGGCTTGCCCGAACAACAGGGGCAAGGGAATCTTCCAATCAATACCGGGCATTGGCGTTATGCCTCCCAAGTGAAGTTGGGAGGAGTATCGAAGGCATTTCTTAACGAAGTCTGAAGGTGGTGAAAATGATCGTTTCAGCGATCTTCAGATTGTCTTAAGGCTAGCCGGGCAGGGTGACCGCGACTTTATCAAGGCCGGGTCCGGCCCCACCCCCAGCACAAGGTTCCTTTTCTATGACCGAAAACCTGATGACACCGCGCTATGCAAGGCTGTCGATGATTCTGCACTGGTTGATGCTGGCGTTGTTTGTCGGCGTATACGGTTGCATTGAAATCAAAGGTCTGTTGCCTCGCGGGCACGCACTCAAGGGGCTGTTCCTCGGCGCCCACGCGCTGTTCGGTATTGCGATTTTCCTGCTGGTGTGGCTGCGCCTGCTCGGGCGCCTGATGCCGCGTCCACCGATCGTGCCGCGCCCGCCAGCCTGGCAGACGGGGGCGTCGCACCTGATGCACCTGGCGCTGTACGGCCTGATGATCGTCACGCCGCTGCTGGCCTGGCTGATGCTCAACGCCGCGGGCAAGCCGATACCGTATTTCGAGTTTTCCTTGCCGACCCTGGTCGCGGCGGACCCGGACCTGGCCAGGCAGTTCAAGCACTGGCATGAATGGTTGGGCAGCGCCGGGTATTGGCTGATCGGCCTGCACGCCGCCGCCGGGTTGTTCCATCACTACTGGGTGCGGGACAACACCTTGGTGCGCATGCTGCCTAAACGCTACGAACGCTGAGATCGCGGCCAACTAGCTTGATGAAACGTTTCATCAGGCGACAAACGGGCTGCGCAAGCGCTTGCGTAAGTAAATGTATCTGATTAGAGTCGGTGGAAATCGGCTCTGATCCAAGGAGCGCGAATACAAAAATAATAAAATCAGGAGCTCATTCATGAGCCTCGAACCCTTGCTTGAGATGCAGGGCATCAGCAAAACCTTCAACGGTTTGCGTGTGCTCAAGAATGTCGGCCTGAAAGTCTACCCCGGCGAAATCCACGCCTTGATGGGGGAGAACGGCGCCGGCAAATCCACCCTGATGAAAATCCTCTCCGGCGCTTACCAGGCCGACCCGGGCGGCACCATCCGCATTGCCGGCCAGCCTGTCGCAACGTTCGATCCCGCCACCGCCAAAGCCCTCGGCATCGCCGTGATTTACCAGGAACTGAGCCTGTGCCCGAACCTGAGCGTGGCCGAGAACATCTACCTGGGCCGTGAACTGCGCCGTGGCTGGACCATCGACCGCCAGGGCATGCTGGCCGGTTGCGTGGAGGTGCTGCAACGCCTGGGCGCCGAGTTCACGGCGGCGACGCGGGTCAGCAGCCTGTCGATTGCCGAGCGCCAGTTAGTCGAAATCGCCCGCGCCCTGCATGCCCACGCCAAGATCCTGGTCATGGACGAGCCCACCACGCCGCTCTCGTCGCGTGAGACCGACCGCCTGTTCGCGCTGATCAAACAGTTGCGCGGCCAGGGCCTGGCGATCATCTATATCAGCCATCGCATGGCCGAGATCTACGAACTGTCGGACCGGGTTTCGGTGCTGCGCGACGGCCAGTACATCGGCGAACTGACCCGCGACGCGCTGTCGGCTGAGGTGCTGGTGAAGATGATGGTGGGCCGCGACCTCTCCGGTTTCTACAAGAAGGAGCACGCGGCCTATGACCCCGGCGCGGTGGTGATGCGCGTGCGCGACATGGCCGACGGCAAACGCGTGCGCAACTGCAGCTTCGACCTGCACGCCGGCGAAGTGCTGGGCATCGCAGGCCTGGTGGGGGCAGGGCGCACTGAACTGGCGCGGCTGATCTTCGGCGCCGACCCGCGTACCGCCGGCACCCTGGAAGTGGTGGGCAAGACGGTTACGCAACTGCGCACCCCGGCCGACGCGATTCGCGCCGGCGTGGTGTACCTCACCGAAGACCGCAAGGCCCAGGGCCTGTTCCTGGACATGAGCGTGGCCGACAACATCAATGTCTGTGCCTGTGTGCCGGACGCGCATGCCGGTGGCGTGCTCAATCGCGGGCATGCTGCGCAGCGCTCGAATGACGCGATCAAGTCGCTATCGATTCGCGTGGCGTCCGGCAAGGTCAACGTCGGCGCGTTGTCTGGCGGCAATCAGCAAAAGGTCTTGCTGGCGCGGTTGCTGGAGGTCAAGCCGCACGTGCTGATCCTCGATGAACCCACGCGTGGCGTGGACATCGGCTCCAAATCCGAGATCTACCGCATCATCAATCAACTGGCGCAGGCCGGCGTGGGCATCGTGGTGATTTCCAGCGAGTTGCCGGAAATCATCGGCACCTGCGACCGCGTGCTGATCATGCGCGAAGGCCAGTTGGTGGCCGAAGTCGGCGGGGCTTCGGGCCACGTCATTTCCCAGGAACGTATTATTGACCTCGCCACCGGTGGCGATCAGGTGGCTGCCCATGGCTGATTCGAACAACACAATGACCCTCCCCGTCATCGGCAAGGCCGAGCGCGTCCGGGAACTGATGCGCAGCGTCGGCATGCTGCCGGTGCTGGTCCTGTTGCTGGTGGGCTTTGCCCTGGCCAGTGAAAACTTCCTGACGGTGCAGAACCTGTCGATCATCACGCAACAGGCCTCGGTCAACGTGGTGCTGGCGGCGGGCATGACCTTTGTGATCCTGACCGCCGGCATCGACCTGTCCGTCGGCGCGATCCTCGCGGCGTCGGCCGTGGTGGCGTTGCAGGCCTCGATGTCGCCGCAGTTCGGCATGTTCGGGATTGCCGCCGGGATTGGCTTTGGTCTGTTGCTGGGCCTGGTCAACGGCGGGTTGATCGCGTTCATGCGCTTGCCGCCGTTTATCGTCACCCTCGGCGCGCTGACCGCCATGCGCGGCCTCGCACGTTTGCTGGCCGACGATAAAACCGTGTTCAACCCCGACCTGCCGTTTGCCTTTATCGGCAACGACTCGATCCTCGGCGTGCCGTGGCTGGTGGTTATCGCGGTGGCGGTGGTGGCGCTGTCGTGGTTCATCCTGCGCCGCACGGTGATGGGCGTGCAGATCTATTCGGTGGGCGGCAACCCGGAAGCGGCGCGGCTCTCCGGGATCAAGGTGTGGAAGGTGCTGCTGTTTGTCTACGCGATGTCCGGTGCGTTGGCCGGGCTGGGCGCCGTGATGAGTGCTTCACGCCTGTTCGCCGCCAATGGCCTGCAACTGGGGCAATCCTACGAACTGGATGCGATCGCCGCAGTGATCCTCGGCGGCACCAGCTTTACCGGCGGCGTCGGCACCATCGGCGGCACGCTGATCGGCGCACTGATCATTGCGGTACTGACCAATGGCCTGGTGCTGCTGGGCGTCTCGGATATCTGGCAGTACATCATCAAGGGCATCGTGATCATCGGCGCGGTGGCGCTGGATCGCTATCGCCAGTCCGGTGCGCGGACCTGAGTTCACTCCTACAACAATCACAAGAGAGACCCGCATGAACCTAAAACACATCTTTCCCGTCATTGCCTTGGCTGCCCTGATGTCCCAGGCCGTGGAAGCGCGTGAATTGAAGGCCCTGGGCATCAGCATGGGCTCGTTGGGCAACCCGTATTTCGTGACCCTGGCCGACGGCGCCACGGCTCGTGCCAAGGAGCTGAACCCCAGCGTCAAGGTCACGTCGGTGTCGGCCGACTATGACTTGAGCAAGCAGTTTTCGCAGATCGACAACTTCATCTCGTCCAAGGTCGACCTGATTCTGATCAACGCCGTCGACCCGTCCGCCATGGCCTCGGCGATCAAGAAAGCCCGCGACGCCGGCATTATCGTCGTGGCGGTGGATGTGGACGCCAAGGGGGTCAACGCGACCGTGCAGACCGACAACGTCGAAGCCGGCAAACTGGCTTGCCAATTCCTGGTGGACAAGCTCGCGGGCAAAGGCAACGTGATTATCCAGAACGGCCCGCAAGTGACCGCCGTGACCGACCGCGTCAAAGGTTGCAAGGCCGCCTTGGCCGCTGCGCCGCAGATCAAGGTGCTGTCCGATGACCAGGACGGCAAAGGCTCGCGAGAAGGCGGACTGAACGTGATGCAGGGCTACCTCACGCGGTTTGCAAAAATCGACGGTCTGTTCGCGATCAACGACCCCCAGGCCATCGGCAGCGACTTGGCGGCCAAGCAGCTTAAACGCGGCGGTATCATTATCACCTCGGTGGATGGCGCACCGGACATCGAGCATGCGCTGAAGACCGACACCCAGATCCAGGCGTCGTCCAGCCAGGACCCATGGGCCATGGCGCAGACGGCGGTGAACATCGGTAATGACCTTCTCAACGACAAGGCGCCCGCCGAAACGGTTACGCTGCTCACGCCAAAACTGATCACCCGCGACACCGTCGCGACGTACAGCGGTTGGTCGAGTAAACACTGAGTCACTGAGGGGAACAGCGCCGTGGTCACCATGGATGACGTCGCAAGCAGAGCGGGGGTGTCGACGTCAACGGTGTCCCATGTGTTGAACGGCACCCGCAAGGTCAGCCCGGCCACGGTGCAGGCGGTGCAGCGCGCGATCCAGGAACTGGGTTATATCCCCAACACCCTGGCGCGTTCGCTGGCGCGGTCGAGCACCAGCACGATTGGCGTGGCGATCTCGGCGCTGTCCAACCACTACTTCAGCGAAACCGTGCACGCGATCGAAACCGAGTGCGCCAAGCACGGCTACATGATGCTGTTCGTCGATACCCACGATGACCCGGAGCAGGAGCTGCGGGTGGTCACGGCGCTGCATCATCGGCGCGTCGACGGCATTGTGTTGGCGCCCTCGAACGGCTCGCTGGCCCTGGAGTATCTGCGCGCCAGCGAGATTCCGGCGGTGCTGGTGGATCGGATGATGAGTGAGCAATTCGATCAGGTCGGGGTGGCGAATACCCAGCCGACCCAAGCGCTGATCGCCCACCTGATCGCCCATGGGCATCGTCGAATCGGCTTCATCGCCGGGCGCGCGGGGTTCAGCACCACGGATGAACGGGTCGCCGGTTACCGCGCGGCATTGCACACTGCGGGGCTGGCGTTTGATCCGCAGCTGTTGGTCAACGGGGGCTCCAACACCGAGCCGGCACGCCAGGCCACGGTGCAGTTACTCGGCCTGGCAGCGCCGCCGACCGCGATCATGGCCGGCAACAACCTGATGACCCTCGGCGCCATGCAGGCCTTGCGCGATGCGCATATCGAGGTGCCGGCGCAGATGGCGCTGGTGGGCTTCGATGATTTTGATTGGGCGGATTTCTTTGTGCCGCGCCTGACGTTGATCGCCCAGCCGGTCCAGGCGCTCGGCGTTCAGGCGGTCAACCTGTTACTGCAGCGCATGGCTGCGCCCGCCGCCCCGACCCGGAGTGTGCGTCTGGAGCCGACCCTGCAAATACGTAACTCCTGTGGCTGTGATTGATTGGAATGACATGCGGATGAACAGTGCTGTTTCCCTCGGCATCGACCTGGGCACCTCGGAACTCAAAGCCATCCTGATGGACACCCACGGCGCCGTGCTGGCTCAGGCCGGCGTGCGCTTGAGCGTCTCGCGTCGGCACACCGGCTGGTCCGAACAGGCGCCGCAAGACTGGTGGCAAGCCTGTTTGCAGGCGCTGGATGTGTTGCGCGCGCATGAGTCGTTTGCCCGGGTGGCGTGCATCGGCCTGTCCGGGCAAATGCACGGCGCGGTATTGCTGGGGGACGACGACCGCGTGTTGTACCCGGCGATTCTGTGGGACGACTCGCGCGCGGTAGCCCAAGCGGCACAGCTCGGCCCAGGGTTCGCCGACGTCACCGGCAGCTTGCCGATGGCCGGGTTGACCGCGCCGAAACTGCTCTGGCTGCAACAGCATGAGCCCGAGGTGTTCAAGGCCATCGATTGCGTGCTGTCGCCCAAGGATTACCTGCGCCTGCGCTTGAGTGGGGAGCGCATCAGCGAGATGTCCGATGCGGCCGGGACGCTGTGGTTGGACGTGGCCAATCGTCAGTGGTTTAGCCCCATGCTGCGGGCCACCGGCCTGACACCGGAGCAGATGCCCAGGCTGGTGGAGGGCGGTGCGGCGAGTGCTGTTTTGACCGCCAGCGAGCTGGGTTTGTCTGCCGAGGTGGTGATTGCCGGCGGCGGTGGCGATAACCCGGTTGCGGCCGTGGGCATCGGCGCGATCAACGCGGGTGACGGTTTCATCACGCTGGGCACCAGCGCGGCGCTTGTCGCCATCACCGACCATGCGGCGGGCAACCCGGCCACTGCGGTGCATAGCTTCTGCCATGCGCTGCCTGAGCGCTGGTACACCATGGGCGCGATGTTGGCCGGCGCCAGTTGTTTGCGCTGGGTCACGCGCCTGACGGGCATGCCGGATGAACAGGCGCTGTTGGACCAGGTCCAGGCCCAGTTGCCCATCGGCCAAGCGGTGCCGCTGTCCACTCCGTTGTTCCTGCCTTACCTGGCCGGCGAACGCACGCCGCATAACGACCCCTTGTTGCGCGGCGGCTTCATGAACCTGGGCCACGACTGTACCCCGGCGATGCTCGGGTATGCGGTGATGGAAGGCGTGGGCTTTGGCCTGCTGGACGCGTTGCGCGCGGTGCAAGCGAGCGGCGCCGACGTCACCACTTGTGCGCTGGTGGGCGGCGGCGCGCGCAGTGAGTATTGGGCGCAGTTGCTGGCCAACATCCTGCAGCGGGAAATCTTCACGCTGCACGGCAGTGAGCTGAGCGCGTGCATCGGCGCGGCGAAGCTGGGGTTCCTGGCCATCGGCCAGGGCGCGGATTTGCTCGCGGCGGGCATGCCGGTCAAGGCTCGGTATGTGCCGGATGGGGCGCAACAGCCGGTGCTGGAGGCGCGTTATCGCAAGTTTCAGGGGCTGCTGGGCGCGGCCAAGGCCCTGCACGACTGACTTGACCCGGCGCAGGGCTCATGTGGGAGGGGGCTTGCTCCCGATAGCAGTGGTTCAGGCACTCGTGCAGTGACTGACACTGCGCTATCGGGGGCAAGCCCCCTCCCACATTCAGTCGGTCAGCGGCGGCAGGCGCCGCTTCACCGGGGTTTTCTTGACGATGGCGGTGTTGGTTTCGGCATAGGCATTGAGCCGATCCAGCAGGCTGTCGAGGTGGTCCATGGTGCGTACATGCAGGCGTGCGATGAAGCAGTCCTCACCGGTGACTTTGTCGCATTCGGTGAATTCGGGGATGGCCTGGATCTGCCGTTCCACTTCCTGCAACTGGCCGGGCAGGGGGCGGATGCGCACGATGGCTTGCAGCAGGTAGCCGAAGTGCTTGGGGTCGATGTCGACGGTGTAGTGGGTCAGCACGCCGCGTTCTTCCAGGCGGCGCAGGCGTTCACCGACGCTGGGCGACGACAGCCCGGTGATGCCGGCCAGGGCCTTGAGGGATAGCCGGGAGTCGTCCATCAAAGCGCCGATCAGTTGTTGGTCGATGGTGTCGATCATGGTATTTGCCTAATAAGTAAAGGTGATCCGAGTGTTTGGCCTTTCTTAGTCGCTGTCGCCTGCGTCAGTCAGCTTGCCATAATTGAGCCTCACTTGAGGAGTTTCAATCATGGACACATCCATCCGTCGCGGGTCGTGGGAAATGGTCGCCGCCATGCTGATCTCGGGCACCATTGGCTGGTTTGTCTTGGTGTCGGGCGTATCGGTGCTCGAAGTGGTGTTCTGGCGCTGCGTGATCGGGGCGCTGACGTTATTGCTGGTGTGCGCACTGCTGGGTTACCTGCGCCGGGACTTGCTCAGTTGGGCCGGGCTCGGCTTGGCGATGCTCAGCGGCGTGGCCATCGTCGGCAATTGGTTGCTGTTGTTCGAGTCCTATTCCCGCGCCTCCATCGCGATCAGCACGGCAGTGTACAACGTGCAGCCATTCATGTTGGTGCTGCTGGCGGCGCTGTTCCTTGGTGAAAAGATCAGCGTGCAGAAACTGGCGTGGTTGAGCGTGGCGTTCCTGGGGATGCTGGCGATTGTCAGCGCCCATGGCGATCAGCCAACCGGCGATGGGGATTACCTGGCCGGTATCGCGCTGGCCCTCTGCGCGGCGTTTCTGTATGCGATTGCCGCGCTGATCATCAAACGCTTGAAGGCGGTACCGCCGCATTTGATGGCGCTGATCCAGGTCACGACCGGCGCGTTGTTACTGGCGCCCCTGGTGCCGTGGAACAGTTTGCCGGTGGCACACAATGCCTGGGCGGCCCTGCTGACGCTCGGGGTGGTACACACCGGTTTGATGTATGTGTTGCTGTATGGGGCGATCCAGAAGCTGCCGACGGCCATCACCGGCGCGTTGTCGTTCATCTACCCGATTGCGGCGATCCTGGTCGATTGGATTGCCTTCGGGCATCGCCTGGGCTGGCTGCAATGGCTGGGAGTGGCGGCGATCCTGTTGGCGGCCGCTGGCTTGCAAAGGGGCTGGTGGTGGCGCGCAAAGACCGCGATGCAAGTGGAGTAATTGACCGCGAGCGCGCCATTGCAGCGCGCCCGCGGTTCGATCAATGCGGCGCGCGCGGGATGGTCTTGAGCAGGTCGTCCGGGCTGATGTAGCCGACCACACTGCCTGGCTGCGGCAGACCCAGGATGTGCCCCTTGATCTTGCCGATCACATGCATTTCGCAAGGCTTGCAGTCGAACTTCAAGGTCAGCACTTCATCGCCATGGATCAACTGCATCGGCGCGACCTTGGTCTTCACGCCCGTCACGCCCTTGGCCTGTTTGGGGCAAAGGTTGAACGAGAAGCGCAGACAGTGCTTGGTGATCATCACCGGCACTTCACCGGTTTCTTCGTGGGCTTCGAAGGCCGCGTCGATCAGTTTCACCCCGTGCCGATGGTAGAAGTCGCGGGCCTTTTGGTTATACACGTTGGCCAGGAACGACAGGTGCGCCTCCGGGTACACCGGCGGCGGGTTGGTTTGCGCCTTGCGCCCACCGCGTGGGTGAGCGTGGATGCGGGCCGCCGTCAGGGCTTCGATCACTTCGCGGCGCACGGCCTTGAGCTGCGAGTTGGGGATGAAGAACGCGTGCGGCGCATCCAGTTCGATGGCGGTGGCGTGGTATTCGGTGGTGCCCAGTTGGCCGAGCAAATCGCGCAGGGTGTCCAACGCCTGTTCCGGCTTGTTGGCCACGCCGAACGGGCCGGGGAGGGCGACGCTGGCGCTGATGCCTTCTTCGCTGGTGGCGGTCAGTTCCAGGCGTTCTTCGCGCAGACGGGCGACCCACGACAGGCCGATACGGCGCTCGGCAGAGGTCTTGAGCAGCGCCTGTTGCCAGTTGTGGTCGAGGTTGCGGTTCAACGGGTGGTTCGGCCGCAACTGATGCAGCCCGGCCGGCATTTCGTTGGGCTCGACGCGGTAGCGGTAGCGCTTCTCACCGTCTTCCTCGAACTCGCCCTTGGCCTCGGCGATATTGGCGCGGAAACCCACCACTTCCCGCTTGACCAGCACATTCAGGCCGTCGCCGTTGGACAGCGGCTCATGGGTGACCACTTGCAGGTCGCGCTTGCCGGCTTTTTCCACCACGCCCACCGGCAGGCCGGTGAAGGTCGGGGTGTCGAAGGCGCCGATGTCGATCTTGCGGTCGCTGACGAAGTAGTCGGTGCTGCCTCGGTGGAAGGTTTTTTCCGGGTCGGGCAGGAAGAAATGCGCAGTCCGGCCGCTGGAGGCGCGGGCGAGGGCCGGGCGGTCTTCGAGGATTTCATCCAGGCGCTGGCGGTAATAGGCAGTGATGTTCTTCACATAGCCCATGTCCTTGTAGCGACCTTCGATCTTGAACGAGCGCACGCCAGCATCGACCAGGTCACGCAGGTTGGCGCTCTGGTTGTTGTCTTTCATCGACAGCAGGTGCTTTTCAAAGGCGACGACGCGGCCTTGATCGTCTTTCAAGGTGTACGGCAGGCGGCACGCCTGGGAGCAGTCGCCCCGGTTGGCGCTGCGGCCGTTCTGCGCGTGGGAGATATTGCACTGCCCGGAGAACGCCACGCACAGGGCGCCGTGGATGAAGAACTCGATGGCGGCGTCGGTCTCATCGGCGATGGCGCGGATTTCCTGCAGGTTCAGCTCACGGGCCAATACCAGCTGGGAGAAGCCGGCCTGGTCGAGAAATTTGGCGCGGCCCAGCGTGCGGATGTCGGTCTGGGTACTGGCGTGCAGCTCGATCGGCGGGATATCCAGCTCCATCACGCCCAGGTCTTGCACGATCAACGCATCGACGCCGGCGTCGTAGAGCTGATGGATCAGCTTGCGCGCGGGTTCCAGTTCGTTGTCATGCAGGATGGTGTTGAGGGTGGTGAAGACGCGGGCGTGGTAGCGCCGGGCGAATTCGACCAACTGCGCGATATCGCTCACCTCGTTACAGGCATTGTGGCGGGCACCGAAGCTTGGGCCGCCGATGTAGATGGCGTCGGCGCCATGCAGGATGGCCTCGCGCGCGATGGCGACATCGCGGGCAGGGCTGAGCAATTCCAGGTGATGCTTGGGCAAGGACATAGTTTTTTTAGTCAGGCTTGTCACGGTCGAAGCGCGCATTGTAGCCGTGAAACGGTTGACCGGCACCTACCGCAGGGCTTGGCCTGCAGGGTGCAAGGCCAGTGGCTGCTGCGGATTCAGGCTTTGGCGGCCATCGCGGTAACTTCCACGCGCATGCCTTCCACCGCCAGGGCCGCCACGCCAACGGCGGCGCGCACCGGCCACGGCTTGGCGAAGAAGCGTGTGTAGACCTCGTTGAACGCTGCGCGGTCGGCCATGTCGGTGAGGTAGATGGTCAGGTGCATCACCCGGTCCATGGAACTGCCGGCGCGTTCAAGGGCGACTTTCAGGGCTTGCAGGGTGCATTCGCTTTGCAGCGTGATGTCGCCCAGTTCCAGGCTGCCATCGCTGCGGGTCGGGATTTGGGTGGAGACCAGGATGCCGTTGAAGCCGATCACGTCGGAGGAAATAGAGTCGGCATCCGGGTCAGGGGTGAAGCACAGGTCGTGGTTGGCCATGAAGGTCTCTTGGCAGGGAAAGGGGTCGCCAATTTAAACACAGGGGGTGCGAGGATCAGTACCCTTTGGCCTTGCAATGCTCGAGGAATGACGAGTATTTGACGTCAAGTAATATTTATTTTTCGTGTATCAAGTCACGTATTTATTGGCCGATAGCGCGGGAGAGCAACCCCCCCGATTCCACGCACGGCTGAGGCTACGTCATGTTCAATCAGGCACTAAAAACAGAACTGGCGGCCAGGAGGGCCGAAGTCACTGAATACCAAGGATTGATTGCCGCGCTCGAACGCTCCATGGCCGTCGTCGAGTTCGACCTGAACGGCAAGGTGTTGCGCGCCAACGACAACTTCATGAAAACCCTGGGTTACAACACGGCTCAATTGGCCGGCAAGACCCACCGTGATTTTTGCCCGCCGGCGCTGACCGGCAGCTCTGCCTATGCCGAATTCTGGCAGGAACTCAGGGCCGGGAAGTTCGTGTCGGGCACATTCAAACGCGTGGACGCCCACGGCAAGATCATCTGGCTGGAGGCCAGTTACAACCCGGTGCTGGATGCGCGCGGCCAGGTCTCGAAAGTGGTCAAGTACGCCCTCGACGTCACGCGCAAAGTCGAACAGGAGGCGGCGACCCGCAGCAAGCTGGCCGCGTTGGACCGTGCGATGGCCGTGATCGAGTTTGACTTGAACGGGCAAGTACTCGACGCCAACGAGAATTTCCTCACGGTCATGGGGTATTCACTGACGGAGCTCAAAGGCAAACATCACCGTATGTTTTGCGAACCGACCCAGGTCAACAGCCCTGAGTACGCTGACTTCTGGCGCCGCTTGAACAATGGTGAATTCTTCACCGGGCAATTCAAGCGCGTCGGCAAGCACGGCCGCGTGGTGTGGTTGGAGGCGAGTTACAACCCGGTGTATGACGGCGACGGCAAGCTGATCAAAATCGTCAAGTTCGCCAGCGACATCAGCGAGCGTGTCGAGAAGTTCGAGGAGGATTCACGCGGAGCCTCCCGCGCTTACCATATTTCCTCGGAAACCGAGCGATTCGCTGAGCACGGCACCCAGGTGATCCACGAAACCGCCAGTGAAATGCGCCGGATTGCCGATAGCATCGGCGCCTCCGCACGGCTGGTGGGGCAGTTGGGCGATCGCTCCGAGCAGATCACCGCCATCGTCAATACCATTCGCGGTATCGCCGACCAGACCAACCTGCTGGCGCTCAACGCTGCTATCGAGGCGGCGCGCGCGGGCGATCAGGGCCGTGGTTTTGCCGTGGTGGCCGATGAGGTCAGGCAACTGGCGGGGCGCACCAGCCGTTCCACCGCAGAGATTGCCGAGATGATCGGCTTGATTCTGTCGGAAACCCGTGACGCGGTAGCCAGCATGAACGCGACCCAGGAAGGCGCGCAACGGGGTGTCAGCCTGGCCGACCAGGCGGGTTCGGTGATCCTGCAAATCCGCACCAGCACCAGCGATGCGGTGCAAGCGGTGAGCATGTTTGCATCAAAGCTGGATGAGTCGGAGGTCGTTCCGAAAGCCGCTGTCGGCTGGGTCGGCTAGGCGCGCGCCCTGGGTCAGTCTCACTCGTCTACATCCATGAACTCTTTGGCCCAGGCCACGTAGCTCTCTGGCAGGGTGTAGGTATGGGTAAGCTCGGTGGCACTGAGGTTCGAGGTGCTGTGGGTGAGCTGGCGCTGGGCGCGAAGGCTGTCGTAGGTGGCCTTGATCGCCGCGAAGTAGGCGCCATGGCCGGCGACCACGATGCGCACGCCCAGGCTTGCCAGGCGCTGGCTGTCATTGAGCTTCGGATTGCCGTAGGTCACCAGCATCAAGGGCACCGTGAGTTTTTCGGCAATCTGCTCAAGGTGCTCGAAGTCGCTGATACCGACCATGCAGATCCCATCGGCGCCGGCTTTTTCATAGGCCAGGGTGCGTTCGATCACGGCCTCGGTCGGCAACACCGCTGCGTTAGTCCGGGCGATGATCGACAGTTCGGGGTCGACGCGCGCCTCAAGGGCTGCCCTGACCTTGCCGATGCCTTCCTCGATGGAGATCAGATCGGTCGATTTACGCCCGAATTGTGCCGGCAGCAGGGTGTCTTCAATCGTCAGGGCCGCCACGCCAGCGCGCTCAAGCTCCTCGACGGTGCGCATGACATTCAGGGCATTGCCATAGCCGTGGTCGGCATCCGCAATAAACGGCAACTGCGCGACGCGGCCGATCCGGGTGGCCTGTTCAACGAACTCACTCAAGGTGATCAACGCAAAATCGGGTGCCGCCAGTACCTGCAGCGAAGCGACCGAGCCCCCCAGGATGCCGACCTCGAAACCCAAGTCAGCGGCGATACGCGCAGACATCGGGTCGAACACAGAGGCTGTCTCAACGCACAGTGGCGCAGCAAGCAATTCACGGAAATTACGACGCAGAGCTGAGTGGGACACTTTTGGCATGATCTTTCCTGGTTCTGGCGATTGTCGACTGATGATCAATGCCTATTCATAGTCGTAGGAGATTACCACGCCGCCAAACCCAGGATTATGACGTTTCAGAATGGGGTATGCCCACGGCACATACTGTGGGGCGGGCGTCTTGGGCGGTGGCCCTGGCTTGAAGGTTGATGAAAATCAACTTTTGCGGCCTCCACTGATAAAGATCAAGTAGCCGCCGACCCGGAACGCTCAATCTGAAGACCTATCCACCGAATCAGTTGGCCGCGTGCCGAGGTGCCCCATGTTGCAGACTCAGCGTTTACTGTTGATTGCCCCTTCGTCCATGACCCGTACACCGGCGTTCGATCGTGCCGCCGCCCTGGCGCGCGCGATGCAGCTGCCGCTGCATATCGTGGCGTTCGACTATTTGCAGGCCCTGGCGATCGCCGGGCTGTTCGCGCCCGAACAGATCAACCGGGCGCGGGAAGCGTACCTGGACACTCATCGCCACTGGCTCACCGAGCAGGCCGACGTGATGCGCCAGCACGGGGTCGAGGTCACCAGCGAGGTGGTGTGGGTGCATCATCCTTATGAGGAAATCCTGCATTTCGTCAACGAGATGTCGCTGGCCCTGATCATCAAGGATGCCGAGGAAGAGCCCGCCTTGAAACGGGTGTTCTTCACGCCGCTGGATTGGCAACTGCTGCGCGACTGCCCGGTGCCGGTGCATCTGGTCACCGACGCGCGCCACCCGCTGCCACGCAAGGTGCTGGCGATTGTCGATGTGTTGCGCAGTGAGGACCAGGACCAGATCTTCAACGACCAGATTGTCGAAGCGGCGGTCAAGCTGGCTGAGCAATGCCAGGCACAGCTCGAGTTGCTGCATGTGTACGACTGGGCTGCTGTGTATGCCAAAGACATGGGCTTCGGCGCGGTGCCCCTGGCCGCCGGGCTCTATGAGGCGCTGAATGAAGCCCAGCATGAGGCATTTGCCGCGCTGGCGGAGCGCCAGGGAATTCCCGTCGAACATCGGCACTTTATTGAGGGCACGCCGCTCTTCAATATTTGCGACTTCGCCCGCGATCACCAGAGCGACATCATGGTCATGGGCACCGTGCAGCACTGGGGCTTGAACAAGCTGTTGGGCACTACCGCTGAAAGTCTGCTGCACCACGCGCCGTGCAGCCTGTGGGCGATTAAGCCGACGCGCAGCTGACAACCCCTCGCGTTGAGCCCGGGCAGGCTACGGGGTCAGCACGATTGCACCGTTAAATTGCCCTGTGCGTAGGTATGCCAACGCCTGATTCGCATCCTCCAGGGCGAAGCGGGTGACGTCGCAGTGGACAGGCGTCTGCTGCAAGGTTTGAAAAAACGCCGTACCGTCCTGCCGCGTCAAGTTAGCGACTGAACGCACGCTGCGCTCGCCCCATAGCAAGCGGTAGGGGAAGGCCGGAATGTCGCTCATGTGAATACCCGCGCAAATCACACAACCGCCCTTGACGGTCGCAGCCAGCGCCAGCGGTACAAGCGCTCCGACGGGGGCGAATATCAGGCTGGCATCCAGCAGGTGCGGGGGCGGCTGGTCCGAAGGCCCGGCCCACACGGCGCCCAATGAGCGCGCATAGGCCTGGCCTTCGATGTCACCCGGGCGGGTGAACGCGTACACCTGTTGGCCCCGGCCCAGTGCGACCTGAATCGCCAGATGGGCGGCCGCACCGAAGCCGTAAAGCCCCAGGTGGGGAGCGTCTGCGGCCATTTGCAAGGCGCGAAAACCGATCAGGCCGGCACACAGCAGGGGCGCGGCTTGAACGTCTGACAGCCTGTCGGGAATCGGCAGGCAAAAGCGTGCGTCCGCCACCGTGTATTCAGCGTAGCCGCCGTCCAGATTGCACCCGGTGAACTGCGCCCGGTCGCAGAGGTTTTCCCGGCCTGATCGACAGAAAGCGCACTCGCCGCAGGTCCAGCCGAGCCACGGCACCCCCACGCGGCGGCCGATCCAATGGGCGTCGACAGCGGCGCCCACGGCCGTCACTTCACCGACGATTTCATGGCCCGGCACCCGTGGCAGTTGCGCTTGCGGCAACTCACCGTCCACCAGGTGCAGGTCGGTGCGGCACACGCCACAGGCCAGGACTTTGATCAACAGCTGCCCGGCGCCGGGTGTCGGGACCGGGCGCTCCTCAAGTTGCAGCGGCTGGCCGGGGGTGTGCAGAACCATCGCACGCATAACAAATCTCCAGGTGTTCGAGCGGTGATGCCAGGTCGACCGACGGTTTCAGGCCCAGGCTCGTGACGTTGCGGCCGAGCGAGTAATAGACGAACGAAGAACATGCGCCTCCCGCACCTTCGCGCGGTA
Source organism: Pseudomonas sp. D3 (assembly GCF_029320995.1). Classification (NCBI taxonomy): domain Bacteria; kingdom Pseudomonadati; phylum Pseudomonadota; class Gammaproteobacteria; order Pseudomonadales; family Pseudomonadaceae; genus Pseudomonas; species Pseudomonas sp. D3. The sequence continues at coordinate 3,502,946 of NZ_CP119772.1, read as the reverse complement.
TCCCTGACCCAGCGTTCTAATTGAGCTTAAGCGTCGGCCTGAAGACTTGATGTACATCAAGCCTCGCGCATTTGAGGCACCCAGAATCGACGAAGGATAATCCACTGGTCGAACCTTGGCGGAGGGACGTATGAGCGATTTTTTGAGTGCAGAGGCGCTGGACGGGTTGGATGCGTATTGGCGGGCGTCCAATTACCTGGCGGTCGGGCAGATCTACCTCAAGAGCAACCCGTTGTTACAGGCACCCCTGACCCTGGCGCACATCAAGCCGCGCTTGTTGGGGCATTGGGGCACGACGCCGGGGCTTAATCTGCTCTATACGCACCTCAATCGGCTGATCAACCAGTACGACTTGAACATGCTCTTCGTCGCCGGCCCCGGTCACGGCGGCCCGGCGGTGGTCGCGCAGACTTACCTGGAAGGCACCTACACCGAGTGTTATCCCTCGGTGGAGCGCAATACCAATGGCCTATTGCGGCTGTTTCGGCAGTTTTCCTGGCCCTACGGGATTTCCAGCCACGTCTCGGCCCAGATCCCAGGGTCGATCCATGAAGGCGGCGAACTGGGTTACTGCCTGGCCCACGCCTATGGCGCGGTATTCGATAACCCGGACCTGATCGTCGCCTGCGTGATCGGCGACGGCGAAGCCGAAACCGGCCCGCTGGCCGCCAGCTGGCACTCCAATAAATTCATCAACCCCGCGCGCGACGGGGCGGTGCTGCCGATCCTGCACCTCAACGGCTACAAGATCGCCAACCCCACGGTGCTCTCCAGGATCAGCGAAGATGAGCTGTCAGCCCTGTTGTATGGGTATGGCTACGATCCGTACTTCGTCGAAGGCGATGACCCGGCGCAGGTGCATCAGGCGCTTGCCCGTACCCTTCACACCATGCTGCTGAAAATTCGCGAGATTCAGCAGGCGGCGCGCCAGCCCCGGCGCTCCGAGGCGCCGGAGCGCCAGTTGTGGCCGGTGCTGGTATTGCGCACGCCCAAAGGCTGGACCGGGCCAAAGTTTGTCGATGGCTGTCGGGTCGAAGGCACCTGGCGCGCCCATCAAGTGCCGCTGGCGAACTTTCAGGCGCCGGGGCATGTGCAGCAGTTGGAGGAATGGCTGAACAGCTACCGCCCCGACGAACTGTTCGATGCCGACGGCGCCTTGCTCCCGGAAATCGCTGCGCTGGCGCCCACCGGGCACCGCCGCATGAGCGCCAACCCCCACGCCAATGGCGGGCTGTTATTGCGCATGCTCGACTTGCCACGCTTTGCCGACTACGCGGTAGCACTGCCGGCCCCTGGTTGCCAGCGCGCCGAGGCGACTCGGGCACTGGGGAGTTTTTTGCGCGACGTGATGAAAAACGCGCGGGGCGCCAGCAACTTCCGCCTGTTCGGCCCGGATGAAACCGCCTCCAATCGCCTGGACGCGGTGTATGAGGTCACCGCCAAGGCGTGGATGGACCCATTGGAGGCCGACGACCTGAACCTGGCCGCGGATGGTCGGGTCATGGAGATCCTCAGCGAGCACGTCTGTGAGGGCTGGCTTGAAGGCTATCTGCTCACCGGGCGCCATGGCCTGCTGTCGTGTTATGAAGCGTTCATCCATATCGTCGATTCGATGGTCAACCAGCATGCCAAATGGTTGAAAACCGCCGCCAGCGTACCCTGGCGCAAGCCGGTGGCTTCGCTCAACCTGCTGCTGACGTCCCATGTCTGGCGCCAGGACCACAACGGGTTCTCTCATCAAGACCCAGGCTTCATCGACCTGGTGGCGAACAAGAAGTCCGACGTGGCGCGTATCTACCTGCCGCCGGACGCCAACTGCCTGCTGTCGGTGGCGGATCACTGCCTGCGCAGCCGCAATTACATCAATGTCATCGTGGTGGGCAAGCAGCCGGAGTGGCAGTGGCTGAATATCGACGCGGCCGTGCAGCATTGCCTGGCGGGCATCGGCCGCTGGGACTGGGCCTGCCGTGATGATCAGGACCCGGACGTGGTCATGGCCTGTGCCGGCGACGTGCCGACCCTGGAAACCCTGGCCGCCGTGACGTTGCTGCGCGAGTACGTACCGGATCTACGGGTCAGGGTGATCAACGTGGTGGACCTGATGGTGCTGCAGTCGTCATCGCAGCATCCCCATGGGCTGGCGGATGCGGCCTTCGATGGGTTGTTCACCACCGACAAACCGGTGATTTTTGCCTTCCACGGTTACCCTGCACTGGTGCATCGGCTGCTGTACAAACGCACCAATCATGACAATTTCCATGTGCGTGGCTTCATGGAGGAGGGCGCCACCACCACCCCGTTCGATATGGCGGTGATCAACAACCTGGATCGCTACCGCTTGGCATTGGACGTCATCGAGCGTGTCCCTCGGCTGTGCGAACAGCGCCACATTGCACAGGCGCGGTACTGGTCGATGATGGAGAAACACAAGCTGTACCTGATCGAACATGGTGAAGACCTGCCCGAGGTACTTAACTGGCAATGGACACCGGCCACCTAGGGGCTGATGGACGGCGTTACTTGTTCTTCCAGTATTTCTGCATTTCGATAAACAGAAACGACGCCGTCCAGCTGATCAGCACCAGACCGGTCAGCGCTTGCACGCCGGTCAGGAACTTGAGGTTGCCGATGGGGGAGATGTCACCGAAACCGATGGTGGTGTAGGTCGTGAACGAAAAGTACACGCAGTCCATGAACGAACCATCGAAGTTGCCTGACAGGCTGCCCCATTCGCCGTCGCGGATCATCAGGTAGTAGGTCAAGGCGAAGCACCAGACTTCGATCGCGTGAGCCAGCAGGGCGCCGAATACGCCAATCATCATCCTTAAACGGCTCCTGACCTTGAAGCGCGGTAGCAAGTCGTTCAGGCGCAACAGGAATTCGTAATGAATGATCACGGCGATGATGACCACCAGCGTATTAATCAGCGTGACGGCCAGCATGGCGATCCTCAGTGGGTGGTTTCAGGGCGACGCTCAACCTGCGGCGACCGGTACGGGTTTCATTGGCAACAGCGCGGGGAAGTCCTCTGGCGTCAGGCTTTCCTTTTCCATCAATAGACGCGCGCCGGCCTCGAGGTCGGCGCGATGCGCCTGGAGTAGGGTTTTGGCGCGTGCGTAGGCCTCGTCGAGCAGGGCGCGTATACACAGGTCGACTTCTCTGGCCGTCTGTTGCGAATAATCTTTTTGCCCCGTGCTCTGCATCTGCTCACCCAGGTAGGTCATGCTTTGTCGCTCCAGCACTGACTGCCCCAGTTCGGCGCTCATGCCGAAGCGGGTAATCAACTGCCGGGCGATATCGGTTGCGCGGGCCAGGTCATCGGCGGCCCCGGTGGAGATCTGCCCATACATCAGAAACTCGGCGGCGCGGCCGGCCATCAGCACGACGATGCGGTCCTTGAGCATCTGGCAACTGATCAGAAAGTGGTCTTCTGTCGGGCGCTGCAGTGTGTAGCCGAGGGAGCCAATGGCGCGCGGCACGATGGACACCTTGTGTACCGGGTCCATGGCCGGCAGGTGACTCGCCGCCAGCGCATGGCCCATCTCGTGGTACGCCACCACCTGGCGTTCTTCGGGACGCAGCACGCTGCTCTTGCGTTCGACGCCCGCGATCAGGCGTTCCACGGCAGCGGTGAAATCGTCCAGGCCGACTGTGTCGGCGCCACGGCGAGTGGCGACAATCGCCGCTTCGTTGACCAGATTCGCCAGGTCGGCGCCGGTGAAACCGGTGGTGATGTCGGCAATGCGCTCGCTGTCGAGGGCCGCGTTCACGGTGATTTTTTGCAGGTGAACCTTGAGGATCGCCTGCCGCCCCTTGCGGTCAGGCCGATCGATCAACACCTGGCGGTCGATCCGACCCGCGCGCAGCAGCGCCGGGTCGAGCACTTCCGGGCGATTGGTCGCGGCCAGCAGCACCACGCCCTCGCGGGGGTCGAAGCCGTCCAGTTCGGCCAGGAGCTGGTTGAGTGTCTGTTCCTTTTCGTCATTGCCCCCCATTACGCCGACGCCACGCATTTTGCCCAGCGCATCCAGTTCATCGATGAAAATGATGCACGGCGCGGCCGCGCGCGCCTGTTCGAACAGGTCGTGGACCCGCGCGGCGCCGACGCCGACGAACATCTCGACGAATTCCGAGCCCGAGATCGAAAAAAACGGCACCCCGGCTTCGCCGGCGATGGCTTTGGCCACCAGGGTCTTGCCGGTGCCCGGCGGGCCCACCAGCAGCGTGCCTTTAGGAATATGCGCGCCCAAGCGCGAGTACTTGGCCTTGTCCTTGAGGAACGAGACGATCTCCACCAGTTCGGCCTTGGCGTCATCGATGCCCGCGACATCCGCAAAAGTGATCCCCGTGTCCCGTTGAACAAACACCTTGGCCCGGGACTTGCCGATGTTCATCAGCCCACCCAAGCCCTGTTTTTGCGCGACGCCGCGAAACACAAAGTGCCAGACCACCATGATCAGGATAAAGGGCAGTAGCCAACCCAGTAGACCGCTCAAAAACGTATTGTCATTGACCCCGGTGAAGCTGGCGCCCGACTGGGCCAGGTTCGTGGCTAACACCGGATCGATCCGCACCGTTGTAAACAGGTTGTGGCCGTCGATCGGCACTTTCAGCTTGCCGCTGATCTGGTCTTTCTCGACCTGCAAGTCGCTGACCTTTTGATCGTTCAACAGTTGCAGAAACTGACTGTACGGGATGCTTTGCACCGTGCGGTGTTCCGTCCACAGAAACTGCACAACGGTGAACACGACAAACGCGGTCAGAAAGTAAGACAGGTTCCACTGATGGTTCTTTTTCATAACATTGACTCAAAAAGAAGGCCCGCAACGCATATGCCCCGGTGGGCTCCCTGGGACATTCATCATTTCAGGCGAGCAACAGGTGATCCTCCACCCGCATGACACCCGGCACCGACCAGGCTGCCCGTTCCACGATTTTGCGCTCACTCCATAGGTGAACCTTGCCGTCGAGCCTGACAACGTCACCGTCGACCCTGACGTGAATATCCTTGGCGTCCACTTCAGCGTTGCGTTTGAGCGCATCTTCGATGTGCTTGCGGATATCGACGATGTCCACCCGGGGGCTCAGGGTCAGCCGATTATCCACCCCGAGTACGCCGGACAACTTGCGCACGGCCTTCTCTACGGCTTCCTTCTGGTACTGCCAGTCGACTTCGCCTTCAAGGGTTATCCAGCCGTTCTGAACGATGACTTTTACGGCATTCGCAGGCACGTCAGCACTCCAGTTGATGATGCTCAGGGCGCGGGCGGCAATGGTGTCGTCCGCCGTGCCGGCGCCTTTGTGCAGCCTGACCTGAATCTCCTCCGCCACGGCGCGCACACCTTTGACGCCTTTTACCGCACGCTCGGCGCTGATTTTCTGCACGTAGCTACTGACATGTCCGGTGAGCGTGACAACGCCGTTTTCCACGGCAACACCGATGCTGGCTGCATCGATCTGCGGTTGGAATTCAAGCTCTTCCATAATGGCTTTGCGCAAACTCAAGTCGCTCATGTGGGTGTCCTCAGTCGAGTGCGTGGCTTAGGGGGCCTTACCTGGCCGCTTACTGGTTTCTACGCCCGAACCGCGAAAAATTATTGAGCTATATCAACAAGGCCTGAGTGATTCGCTGATTGAGTGAAAGCCGGCCATTAGTTGACAAAGATCAGATCGCACGCTTCGTGGCGTCAGATACTCGACCGATGCTTTTCAGTCACAAAGCAGGGTGCCACTCTGCTCGCAAGGAAGTCGGGTGCAGTCAGGCGGTTACACGCGCTCAGGCCGAGGTATCTAATGCTGCCACTCAAACGTATTTTATTGATTGCACCCTCCGAGATGACGCGCACCCCGGCCTTTGACCGGGCCCAGGCACTGGCCAGGGCCGCCGGTGCGTTGTTGCACATTGTGGCGTTTGACTACGTCACGTCGCTGGCGATGGCGGGGTTGTTTGACCATGACGCGATGGCCCAGGCCAGGGAGGGCTACCTGCAGGTCCATCGCCACTGGCTGGAGCAGCAAGTGCGCTTTCAACGGCGCGCGGGGTTGCAGGTCAGCTGTGAAGTGGTGTGGGCCAAACCCAGCCTGGCGCAGGTGCTGGCGTATGTGAACGCGTTTCATGCCGACCTGGTGATCAAGGACGTCGAGCATGTGTCGGCGCTTGACCGGACCTTCCATCAACCCTTGGATTGGCTGTTGTTGCGCGATTGTCCGGCCTGCCTGCACCTGGTCACCGACGCCAGGCATCCGAAACCGTTGAAAGTCCTCGCGGCCATCGACTTGTCGCATCTTGAAGAGCTGACATACGGGCTGAACGAGCGCGTCCTCGAACTGGCGTCGACATTGGCACTCGCCTGCGATGCGCAACTGCACCTGCTGAATGTCAGCAACTGGTCGGTGGTGGGCGATACCACCACGAGTGTGCCAACCCAGAGCCTGGAGAGTAGTTTGGGCGACGCGATCAACGACGCACAGGCGGAAGCCTTCGACGCACTCGCCGAACGCTATAGCGTCGAGCAGAAACACCAACATGTGCTGACCGGGATTCCCCACAAAGTGATCAGCCAGTTCGCCCGGCGCAATGCTTTCGATGTGGTGGTGCTTGGCACGGTCTATCGCGACAGGCTTGACCGGCTGATTGGCAGCACCGCCGAGAGCGTGCTGAACCGCACCTCCTGCAGTTTGATGATCGTCAAGCCATCACCCTGCGTTGACTGAAACCGGCGATGCCATGAAGTCTCAAGGAGGCACCCATGCGCATGACGTTTCTGGGGGCGGCCGGCACCGTCACCGGCAGAAAGTACTTGCTGGAGCATCGACACCTGCACGCACTGTTTGGTTGTTCAGTGCAAAAATGAACGACCGCTTTATACCCAAGGATAGGTACTTTCCGACCTGCTGAAAATTATCGCAACGAGATACGCTTTGGCCGATTGAGACTTTTAAAAACACTGGAGCTTTTTTATGAACACCGATGAAAAGCTTAGGCAGCAAGTGATTGAAGAACTGCGTTGGGACTCGGCACTGAAAGCCGATCAGGTTTTAGTGCAAGTGTCTGATGGCATCGTCACGCTCACCGGCAACGTTGCCAGTCATGCCGAGCGGTGGCACGCGGAGCAGGCTGTCGCTCATGTTGCCGGTGTCGTGGATCTGATCAACCAGATCGATGTCGTGCTGCCCTCCAGCCATGTGCGCACGGACAGTGATCTCGTCGCGGCAGCCGTTGCCGCATTGCAATGGAACACCTCGCTGGCAGACCACCGCGTCAAAGTCAGCGTGGCGGATGGCTGGCTGGTGCTCGGCGGAGAAGTGGATTCTGAGCATCAGCGCCAGACGGCCGGTTATGCAGTGCGCTATCTGCAGGGGATCAAGGGGATCAGTAACGATATCGTGGTCAAGACGCAGGCCTCTGCACAAACCATCAAGACAGATATCGAGTCAGCGTTTCGACGCAAGGCCATCATCGACGCCCATGGTATTGATGTGCGCGTGGAGGGCGGGGACGTCACGCTATCGGGGATTGTCGGATCGCTCCCGGAACGGGAGATGGCGCGTTTGACTGCATCGAGCACTGCGGGTGTGCTGAAAGTTGTCGATAATCTGCTGGTAGCGCCTATCCGACCTGATACGCCTGGCTCGATATAACCGCGCGGGATTGCCCACAGTGTTGATGTTGATCATGGGATGAGTCCGTTGCGCTTACCATCGGCAGCCGCAACCGGCGTTTTTTCGCCGGCTGCCAGGGCGATGCGGGCGAGCTCGGGAATCGATTTGGCTTCAGTCCTGCTCATGATCGACGCTCTGTGCTTTTCCACTGTCCTTTGACTAATCCCTAAATCAGCCGCAATGTTTTTGCTCGGATGGCCGTCCAGAACCATCGCCATAATCTGGCGCTGACGTGCCGTGAGGTGGCTGATATGGTCAATGGCAGCCTTGCGAAGCACCTTGGAATCTTCGGTATCGACTTGATTGGCCAACGCTGCTGTCACACTGGTTAACAGCTGCTGATAACGAAACGGCTTTTCAATGAAGTCGCATACCCCCGCCCTCATTGCATCGACGACGTCTGCTACGCGGCTGTTGCAACTGATCATGAGAATGGGCAGCTCGTCACCCTGTGCTTTAAGACGGGCAACCACCTCGAGCCCGTTGATGCCCGAGGGGCGTGCCTCAATGATCAGGCAGCCCCTTTTGTCACCGGCATAACTGCCGAGAAACTGCTCAGCAGTGCAATAGTCACGCACCAGGTAACCTACTGACTCTAATACGCTGCGCAGGTTGTTGCGCAGCACCGCATCCTCGTCCACCACGTACATGACGGGTGGGTGCGAAGAGGGCATGGCGTGTGTGGTGGGTACTGCAGCTTTTGTACTTAATGCGGCGCCGAGGGTGGCGCGCAACACGTTCAAGCTCACAGGTTTGCGCAGGAGCACGCAATCGGCGGTCAGGGCTGATTGGGTAATCTGCTTTTTCGTATCGGCGGTCAGTATGATCGCGGGTGTGATTCGATTGAATTGACCGCGGATTTTTTGCACCAGTTGGACACCGTCCATGGACCGGTCAAGCGTGTGCTCCGTCAAAATCAGGTCCGGCTGAATGCCTGAACGCGCGATCCATTCCAACGCAGCGACGCCATCGCTGACCGCTACCGTCTGATAGCCCTGCGAACCTAGTCCGCAACTGAGCATGTCGCACAGCAGGGCGTCCGGTTCCACGATCAACAGCAGGCAAATGCGCGCCGTGCTCAACGCTCGAGCGCTCAGTTGTTTGTGCGCGCAGGGTTGAGTGACTGACGGGGGGGAGGGTTGGTCGAGTCCGAATCGACTCAACAACTTCTCCACAGTGGCATCCAATTGTTCGAGCACCCTGCGCGCAGGTGTCGTGGGGTCGAATTCACACGCCTCAAGCTGGCCCACAACGAGTGAAACCAACTGTGCTGTCTGGCGAAGTTTCTGATCAATGCCGTACAACCGTTCAGCGGAGGACGGGCAGTAGACGGATGCAGGGCCTGATGCCTGATGTGGCAACACATCTTCCGACAAGGATTGATTGACTTGCATGATTAGCCCTCCTGACAAGACACGGTGTCGTATTGCCTGTTGCGCAATCCTATGCAGTTTTTAAGGCGCGTTAATTGATCTATGTAAGTATTTACCGAGCCTCTACGAATCTAAATTCCTCAGTTTATTGCGAACAAACAGACCGCTCACGCTAAGCGTCTATATAAGGCGGCCTTTGGGTTTTAATTGTCGGTTTTTGCACCATCGAAGTGCGCTCGTAGCACCGTTAAAGTGCCAGCCCGCACTGAATGACGATGCCATCAGTAGTTTCCGACGCTAGCCACCCGCATGCATTCGGGCCACCGTAATGCCGGTTCATGGAGACGGCGACTGAACGTGGCCGGTTAGACGTTGGATAACTCAATCTCATTGGAAGGCAACCGTTATGGCTTATACGACTATCAATCCATACAACGGCGAGTTGCTCGCACAATTCGATACTCTGACGGCTGAGCAACTGGAGCACAAACTGGCGGCCGCGGCGCAGTGCTATGCGACGTGGAAAAACACAACGTATGCCCAGCGTGCATCGATCATCGCGAAGGCCGGTGAATTGATGCATCAGCGCTTCGATGCCCTGGCCCGTAAGATCACGCTGGAAATGGGCAAGCGAATCAACGAGGCCCGAGGCGAAGTGCAGTTCAGCGCCGATATCATGGCGTACTACGCCAAAAACGCCGAACGCTTCCTGGCCCCGCAAACGCTTGAGCCGACCCAAGGTGAAGCGCATATGGAGAGCAGTCCCATCGGCGTGATCTTCGGTGTCGAACCGTGGAACTTTCCCTTCTATCAGTTGGCTCGCGTGGCCGGCCCGCATTTGATGGCAGGCAACGTGCTGGTGATCAAACATGCCGGTTGCGTGCCTCAATGTGCGATGGCCTTTGAGCAAATCCTGCTCGAAGCCGGCGCTCCTGCCGGGCTCTATACCAACCTGTCGATCTCCCATGAACAGTCCAAACAGGTGGTCGATGACCCCCGTGTTCGTGGCGTTGCACTGACCGGAAGTGTCGCCGCCGGCCGCAGCCTGGCGTCTTGGGCCGGGCAGAACTTGAAGCCATCCTCCATGGAGCTGGGGGGCAGCGATGCCTTCATTGTGCTGGAAGACGCGGATCTGGATCTGGCTGTCAAATGGGCGATATGGGGGCGGATGTATAACTGCGGGCAGACCTGTTGCGCGGCAAAACGCTTCATTGTCGTGGATAAGGTGGCCGATGCGTTCCTGAAGGGCTTTCAGGCCGGGCTCGCGGCGCTGAAACCCGGCGATCCCATGGAAGAAGCGACGACCCTGGGTCCGCTGTCTTCGGAAGCGGCACTGTTGCAGTTGCTCGGGCAGGTTCGCACGGCGACCGATCACGGTGCCAGGATTCTGCTGGGTGGCACACGTATCGATCGCCCCGGCGCCTTTATGACGCCGACCATTCTCAGCGATATCGCCCCTGAAAACCCGGCGTTCCGGGATGAGTTCTTCGGCCCGGTGGCGCTGTTTTTCCGGGTCAAGGACGAAGACGCTGCGATCGCCTTGGCAAACGATTCTGACTTTGGCCTGGGCGGCTCTGTGTTCACACGCGACCTGGACAGGGGGCGTCGTGTGGCCAGTCGCGTGGAGACCGGGATGATGTTTATCAACAACATCAGCTGGAGCGATGCCGAGTTGCCCTTTGGCGGCATCAAGGACTCAGGCTATGGACGCGAGCTGGGCGACATGGGGATCCAGCAGTTCGTCAATAAAAAACTCGTGCGTTACGTGTCGGCTCAAGCTCCCGTCTGAAGCCTTGTCTTTTTTACATTCCGGGTGCCCGGCGATACGCGGGCGCCTTCAACGGAGCGCGCGATGTACGTCAATGTGGCTGTGCTGAAAGAAACCCACCCGCACGAACGACGTGTGGCCCTCGTGCCTGGCCTCTGCGCGAAGTTAAGTGCTTTAGGGGCAAAACTTCATATGCAGTCGGGGGCGGGTGACGCGAGTTTTTTGCCGGACGCGGCTTATTCGGACGTGTTGTTCGTGTCCAGCGGCGGACAGTGGCTGCATGAGGCCGATGTGCTTCTCGCGGTGCAGGCGCCTTCGCTTGAGGTCGTAGGCAAGATGAAGCCTGGGTCGGTACTCCTGTGTTTTGTGTATGCGCAGAAGAATCCGGCTTTGGTGCAGCGTTTATTGGAGCGCCAAGTCACGTGTTTTGCCATGGAGCGCCTGCCGCGCATCACGCGGGCTCAGTCGATGGATGCGCTTTCCAGTCAATCAGCGTTGTCTGGGTACTATGCGGTCCAACTGGGCTCGGTACAGATGTCTCGCATCCTGCCAAAAGTCACCACGGCGGCGGGTATCGTGGGGCCGGCGCGAGTGTTGGTCCTGGGATTGGGCGTGGCGGGGCTGGAGGCCATCGCGACCGCGCACCGCCTGGGCGCCGTGGTAGAGGGGTACGACGTTCGCCCGGAAACCGCGGAGCAGGCCAGATCCCTGGGCGCCAACTTTGTCGATGTGGGGGTCGATGCGCGAGGCAAAGGCGGTTATGCGCGGGAGTTGAGTGACGCAGAAAAAACGCAAGTGGCTCAAGTCTTGACTGAGCATATCCAACAAGCGGACCTGGTCATTACCACGGCGGCAGTGCCGGGGCGGCCCTCACCACGCTTGGTCAGTGCCGCACAGCTCGCCGGGATGAAGCCCGGTGCAGTGATCGTTGATCTTGGCGCCGAAGGCGGCGGCAATTGCGAAGGGTGTGTGCCCGGACAGACTGTCATGGTCGGCCAGGTAACACTGATGGCACCGTTGAATCTGCCCTCATCCTTGAGCCAGGACGCCAGCCTGCTATACGCAAAAAATCAGTTCAACTTATTGGCGCTGATGTTGAAGAACAACGTCATCAGCATCGACTGGGACGATCAGATTCTGGCGCAAACGGTACTCACCCACGCGGGCAAACTCATGCATGCGCTGAACCCAACGGATGCCGCAACCCAGGAGAAGACCTCATGAACAGTGCTGGCTTCGTCGGGCTTTATATTTTCATGCTCGCCGCGTTTGCCGGCTGGGTCATCATCGGCCGGGTCCCGGCCATTTTGCACACGCCGTTAATGTCGGGCTCGAATTTCATCCATGGCATTGTGGTGATCGGCGGGCTTATCGGGCTGCTCGATGCCGCGAGCGTGCCCGAACAAACGGCCGGTTTTGTCGCCGTGTTGCTGGGGGCGGGGAATGCCGCAGGCGGGTATGCCGTCACTGGCCGGATGCTGGCGATGTTCCAGACCAGCGCGCCGGAGCCCAAGCGGCGTAAAGCTCATCACTCTGCCACCCGGAAACCTGAAAAGGCTTGAGGTTTGATCATGTTGATTATGACGTCGCAGTGGCTGATTGGGCTGGTGTATTTCTTCGCGGCTTTTTTACTGATTTTCGGGTTGTGGCGCATGTCTTCGCCCGTCACGGCGGCCGGCGGCATTCATGTTGCCGGTTGGGGCATGGCGGCCGCCGTCATCGTGAGTTTTCTCTACGCATTCTCCGTGAGTGAGGCGGCCCGCCCACATTTGCCTGTTAACGTCAGCCTCGCGCTCGGCGCGCTGCTGTTGGGCGGTGGCGCAGCGTGGTGGAGTGGGCGCAAAGCGGCAATGACCGCCATGCCGCAGATGGTCGCGATATACAACGGCATGGGCGGGGGCGCCGCCGCCGCGATCGCCGCCATGGAGTTGTTCGGGAATCGAGTGTTCGACCTTTCCGCATTGGTCGGCACGTTGTTTGGCGCGTTGATCGGCGCCATCTCGTTATCGGGTTCCTTGATTGCCTGGGCCAAGTTGGATGGCCGCATCAACAAGCCATTGCGCATGAAAGGCCTGCAACTGATCAACGCCTTGCTGATGCTGGTGACGCTCTGCGTAGGCGCTTGGCTGATGGTCGTCATGCAGGCCGCACACGGTTCGTTAAACGACGTCCTGTGGTTGATCGGTGTGTTCTTCGGCTGTGCGTTGCTGTTCGGGGTGCTGATGACGTTGCCCATCGGCGGTGCCGACATGCCGGTGGTTATCTCTATCTACAACGCCTTCACCGGACTGGCGGTCGGCCTTGAAGGCTTTGTGTTGCAGGTTCCGGCCATGATGATCGCCGGCATGCTGGTTGGCGCTGCTGGCGTACTGCTCACATTGCTGATGGCCAAAGCCATGAATCGCACGGTCGCGCATGTGCTGTTTGCACGTTTTGGCGATCAGCCGGTTCGTAAAGGCGCAGCGATCGTGGGTGAGCTCAAGCCGACGGCGGCGAGTGATGCAGGCGTCGCCATGCGTTACGCCAATAAAATCATCATCGTGCCCGGCTATGGCCTGGCCGTCGCGCAGGGGCAACAAAAGCTCTACGAGTTCGTGAAGTTGTTGCAAGCCCACGGCGTGCTTGTGCGATTCGCGGTACACCCGGTAGCGGGGCGTATGCCGGGACAAATGGACGTGTTACTGGCTGAGGCCGGTGTGCCTTACGACCTGATATTCCAGTTGGATGACATCAATGCCGATTTCGCTGACACCGATGTGGTGTTAGTGATCGGCGCCAACGACGTGGTCAACCCCGCTGCACGCAGCGATAAAGCATCGCCCATCTATGGCATGCCGATCCTTGATGTGGACAAGGCTCATCACGTGTATGTGGTCAAGCGCGGGGAGGGCAAGGGTTATGCCGGTATTCAGAATCAGCTGTTTTACGCAGAAAACTGCAACATGGTGTACGGCGATGCGCAGGCCGTCCTGGTCAAGATGATCGAGGCGGTCAGAGGTTTGGGATAACGCGTTTTCGGGCTGGGCCAGGCCACCTTTCAGGCCGGCGGGCACCCCGCTCGCCGGTGGTGCTCTGCGGGCCGGGCTGCAACGGCGCCCAGGCGGGTCAGAAACAGCAGGCGTCATTAAATTAATCAGCGATCTGATGGTCCCAGTTCGGGAAATACACCCCAGGTCTATAGCGGCGTGTAGGGAATGCCCTACATGCGTCTCCAATCAATAGGGCAGTATCAGCATTGGCTGATGGCTCTTTGATATTCTTCAGGCTAGAGTGGTTAAAAGATTCTAACGAATCTTAGTTTCTGCGGCCTCGACCGACGCTGCGAGACACTTCATAAATGTGGAGTGCGCCATGAAAGTTCTAATCGCCGATGACTCATCCATGTCCCGCAAGCTGGTCTTGCGATCCCTGCCAGAATCACTGACCGAAGATATTCGCCAGGCCTGTAATGGTGCCGAGGTGATGGAGGCGTATCACGCCGGGTTGGTGGAGCTGCTGTTTCTCGACCTGACCATGCCGGTCATGGACGGCTTCCAGACGCTTGAGGCCCTCAAGCGTGAAGACGCCAATGTGGTGGTCGTAGTGATTAGCGCAGACATCCAGCCGCTGGCCAGGCAGCGAGTATTCGAGCTGGGCGCTGCTGCATTCGTCGCCAAGCCCGTTACAGCTGAAGCTGTACTCGATGCATTGCATCTCATAGGAGTGCTGTGATGGAAACCTTGGCCGCGCTCACCGAAGACCAACGTGATGCCCTGCAGGAACTGATGAATATTGCCATGGGGCAGGCGGCCGAGCGACTGGCCCTGCTGACCGATACCATGGTTACGCTTTCGGTTCCTTTCATTCACCCGCTGATTCGGGAACAGAACAAACTGTCGATTCCGGAGCATCTTCGCCGACGCTTCATGATTGTCACCCGCCAGTCTTTTCTGGGTGAGTTACGCGGCGAGGTGTTCGTGTGCTTTGGCTCGATGGGGGCCGATAAGCTGGCCGAGCTGCTGGGCTATAACGACGACGGCCCTGAGCAGCAGGAAGAGCTCATGTTAGATGTCACCAACATCCTGTCCGGCGCCTGCATCAGTGGCCTGGCCAGGCAGGTGGCGATACAAGTGAGCTATGACGCGCCGTCGATTCTGGTCCACAGAGAAGAGCCCACGAACGCACTGGATGAATTGAACCTGAACGAACACCTTGCGATGGTGTTAGAAATCCGTTTCGAGGTTCAGGCTCATCAATTCTCGTGCGACCTGCTGATCTGCATCACCGAACGTACAGCCGGTGTTGTCATTCGGGCCATCGATCGTTTGCTTTACGAGCTTTGAAAAGGGCGTCTTCATGACAGACAACAAGGCAATTTCCCGGGAAACCCTGGAGTCGATGCTCAAGGCGATCAATATGGGCGTGCTGCTGGTCGATCAGGACTGCAAGGTGCTGTTCTCCAACCACTTTATGTCTATCAATAGCGGCCGAAGTTCCCAGGAGCTGGTGGGGCGCACGCTGTTCGAAGCATTTCCGGAGCTGCCTGAGCGCTGGACCCGGCAGAAGATCAACAGTGTCTTCACGCTGCAAAACTTTGCTTTTACCTCCTGGCAGCAACGGCCGCACCTGTTCAATTTCGAAAGCACCCGGCCCATCAGCGGCATGGTCCGGCACATGTATCAGAACTGCACCTTCTTCCCCGTGCAGGACGCCGATGGCGGCAGTCTGGGTGTAGGCCTGGCCATCAGTGATACGACCGACACCGCGGCCCGCCAACTCGAACTGACGCACCTTAACGAGTTGCTAGAAGAGGAAAAGAGCGCCCAGGCACTGCTTATCGCACGGCTCGAAGACGCCCAGGCGCAGTTGCTGCAGTCCGAGAAGATGGCGGCGATAGGGCAACTGGCTGCGGGGGTGGCCCACGAGATCAATAACCCGATTGGCTTTGTTTGCTCCAACGTCAACAGCCTGCGCCGTTACCTCGTGGATATTTTCGCACTGCTCGATGCCTATGAGCAGGCCAGTGACGAAACACATGCCCATGCTCATCCTGAGCTCGCGGCCATGCGGGACAAGGCCGATTACAACTTCATGCGTCAGGACATCGACGAATTGCTCACCGAATCGGTCGACGGGCTGGACCGTGTCACTCGTATAGTCAAGGACCTGCGCGAGTTCTCCCATGTCGACAGTTACGAATGGCAGTTGGCCGATCTGCACAAGGGGCTGGATAGCACCCTCAACGTTATCTGGAACGAGATCAAGTTCAAGGCTCAGGTAATCAAGTACTACGGCGATATCGAACCCATCGAGTGCATGGGGTCACAGATCAATCAGGTTTTCCTGAACCTGCTCATCAATGCCAGCCATGCCGTCGGCGCCGACGGCGAAATCATCATCAGCAGTGGCAGGGAAGACGGCGGCGTTTTCGTCGAGATCACCGACAACGGTCATGGCATTCCTCTGGAAATCCAGAACCGGATATTCGAACCGTTTTTCACAACCAAGCCGGTGGGCATGGGATCGGGCCTTGGCCTGTCGCTGTCGTACAGCATCATCGTCAAGCACCATGGAAGGCTCACCGTCAGAAGTGAGCCGGGCAGGGGCAGTTGCTTTCGCGCGTGGTTGCCATTGCGCCAGCCCCTGGTTCAGGCCCACTTGGCCTCTGCTGTTGAAGGTAGCTGATCATGGACACCCCTTCCTTGAGCGAAAAACGCCACACCGTCATGCTGGTGGACGACGAAGAAAGTATCCTCAACAGCCTGCGCCGCTTGCTGCGCGGCAAGCCTTACGACTTGCTGCTGGCCACGAGTGGGGCGCAGGCGCTGAGTCTTTTCGAACTGCACCCTATAGACATGATTGTCTGCGACGCGCGCATGCCGTTTATGGACGGTCCGACCCTACTCCGGGAGGTGCATAAGCGCGATCCAACATGCATGAATATCCTGCTGACCGGTTATGCCGACATGAGCATGATCACTCAGGCAATCAGCGATGGGTATATTTTCCGCTACATCAGCAAGCCCTGGAATGATGAAGAGCTTCAGCTCACCCTCGATCAGGCTCTGGACCTGCAGAATGTGCTGCGTGGCCGTGACAACCCGAAGGCGCTCATTAGCGAATAGAACGAAAAATTGCGCGCGATCGGGCTATCACCTCAGCGCCCCCACGCAACGTCAGTTGATGTTCGCTGGCAGCTCATGGTTTTTGATAAATCGAAGGCGCCACCAGCTTGAGCGCATCGCTGACGCCGTTCAGGCTTTCCGAATGACTGATCATGAAATAGCCGCCACGTCGCAGAAATGGGAGGAGGCGGCTGACCACTTTTCGCTTGGTCTCCTGATCAAAGTAAATCATCACGTTGCGCAGGAAAATCACATCGAATTCGCCCAATTTGGGCAGGGTCTCGATCAGGTTGACTTGAACGAAACTGACCCGGTGGCGCAGGGTTTTGTCGATCAGGAAGGTGCCTTCCTGCTGGCCAATGCCCTTGAGGCAGTATCGACTGAGCAAGGGTAGCGGCAGCCTGTTCGCGCGTTCCATCGAGTAATGCCCGTTCCGGGCCTTGGCCAGGACCTGGGTGCTGATATCTGATCCGATAACCTCCCAGGGCGTACTGCGCAGGTGTTCGGCAAGGGTCATGGCCAGGCTGTAAGGTTCTTCGCCCGAGGAACTGGCCGCGCTCCACACCCTGAAGGTCTTGCCTGGCGATGCGAAGGGCAATACCCGTTCGCGCAGGAACTCGAAGTGCTTGGGTTCACGAAAGAAATACGTTTCGTTGGTGGTCAACAGGTCCAGGGCAAACTGCAGCTCGTCGGGGTTCTCCTTGCCCATTATCATTTTGAAATACGCGCCGTAGCTCTCCAGCTCATGGAACTGCAGGCGCTTGAACAGACGTCCAGCAACCAGGGCCTTTTTCATGGGAGACAAGTGGATGCCTGCCGCGCCATAGAGCCAGGACTGGAACTGGGTGAATTCGCGATCTTCAAGATTGATCTGTTTCAATCCGAACTCCTTGTTCGTGACTCACTGGGCCTAGAGGGTAGGGCTGTCGCCGGCGTCCGCCAGTTGAGATATTTCATCCACGGATAACACCTTGTCGACCTGCAACACGATGACGAACCTACCGGCGACCTTTGCCATGCCGCTGATAAAGTCAGGACGAATGCGTGCGCCAAAGCTGGGGGGCGGCGCGATCTCGTCCGCCGGAATTGCCAGCACCTCTGACACACTGTCCACCAGAAGCCCGATATCCTGGGCCTGGTGGTCTTCACTGCTGGTTTCGAGGATCACTACACAGCTGCGTCGGGTCACCTTCGTGCAGGGCTGTCCGAACCGTGCCTTGAGGTCCAGCACCGGCACCACGGCACCCCGCAGATTGAGCACGCCGCGCACGAAGTCGGGCATCATCGGCACCGGGGTCACGTGTCCGTACTCGATGATTTCCTTGATACCCAGGATATCTATGGCGAACATTTCGCCGCCCAGCAGGAGCGTCAGGTACTGCGCCTCCTGCTTTTGAATCGCAGCCGTTTGTCGGGTATTGGTTAACGCGCCCATGTCGCTCTCCTGCATGAAAAAGCATCGCGTCCGGTTTGCGCTTAGAACCGCGTGAACTCGCTTTCGTCGGGGCCTGCGCTCTTGAGGAAGGTTTTCTGCTGGACCGCTCGCGGTGCCCGCGCCACCGCGCGCGACACACTGCTTGCCGGGCTAGGCTTGCCAAGTGTGACGTTCGATGCCCGCTCACCCGCCTCCAGTGTGAAAAAGCTCATGGACTGCTGCAACTGTTCGGCCTGGGTACTCATTTCTTCGGCGGTAGAAGCGAGCTCCTCGCTGCTGGAGGCATTTTGCTGAGTGACCTGGTTGAGTTGGTTCATTGCCGAATTGATCTGCGACACGCCGGCTGCCTGTTCTTCGGAGGCGGCCGTGATTTCCTGGACCAGATCGGAGGTCTTGTTGATCGAAGGCAGCATCTCGCCAAGCAAACGGCCCGCCCGTTCGGCCATTTCGACACTGCTGGTGGATAGCTCGCCTATTTCCAGCGCGGCCACCTGGCTGCGTTCGGCCAGTTTGCGCACTTCGGCCGCCACCACTGCGAAGCCCTTGCCATGTTCGCCGGCTCGCGCCGCTTCAATGGCTGCGTTCAAGGCCAGCAAGTTGGTCTGGTAGGCGATGTCGTCGATGATGCTGATGCGTTGCGCGATTTTTTTCATCGCCTGGACCGTCTGCTGAACAGAGTCGCCTCCGTCCCCGGCTTCCTTGGCCGCCTTGCTGGCCATGCCGTCGGTTATCTTGGCGTTCTCGGTGTTCTGGTTGATGCTGGCACTCATTTGTTCGATGGATGCGCTGGTTTCTTCGACGCTTGCGGCTTGTTGGCTGGTGGTCTGGCTGATGGACTGGGCTGTAGCGCTGACTTCCTCCGACGCGCTGGCCAGACCGTCGGCGGCATTGCGCACCTCACCGATAATCTGCGAAAGCTTGCCGACCATTGCCTGCATCGCCGTGAGCACCTGCCCGGTTTCGTCTCTGGAACCCCCTTCGATCTTCACGGCCAGGTTACCTTCGGCCAGTTGGCTGGCGACATCCACGGCCCTTCTCAGCGGGTTGGAAATGATGCGTGAGATAAACAACGCCAGCGCGATGCCCACCAGCAGGGCCACGAGTACCGCGGCGATGATTGACAGTCGCGCGTTCGCGTAGATTTCGTTACCCCGTTGATTGGCTGCCGTCGCCCCGGCGTCGTTGAAGTCGATAATTTTTACCAGGTCGCTGGCGACTTGTTCGAAGTCGCGTTTCGAGTCCCCTTTGAGAATGGCGTTGGTCTGTTCCTTCGCACCCAGCCGGGACTCGGCCAACAGGTTCTTGCTGGTATTGAGGTAGTTGTTCCAATCGTTCTTGAATGTATCGAACAACGCCTGCTCAGCCGGGCTTGAGATCAGCTCTTTTTCATAGCGCGCGATGCGGGTATCGACTTCCTTGCGAGCATCGACGGCCTCCTGTTCATATTGCGTCTGTTCTGTCGGACTGTCGGCCATCAGATGGCGCAGTTCCTTGATCCGATAGTTGGCGACAAAAAAACGGATGCCAGAGGCAACCCGCACTGAGGGCAACCAGTTGTCGCGCATCTCAGTGGCAGTCTCGTTGACCATGCCCAGTTGGATGATGGCGAACCCGCCCGTCAGGGCCGTCAGCACCAACACCAGCAAAAACGACGTGATGAGCTTGGTGGCTATTCTTAAATCGTAGAACCATTTCATTGAAAGGCCTCTCCATGTGCGGTGCGGTCGGCTTAATTGCCGGTATTGTTATCGTTCAACGAATAAACAGCGGGCTGCCCGGGTTTACGCCGGGCACGTTTCCTGGTGGTCGGCGGGTTGATTGACGTTGACTCGTCTGCTGGGCGATGGCCGCTACTTCATTCACCATCGCCCGTCGTTCTGGCGTAGGCTCAGCAGCCCCAGCCCCAGCGGGGCGTGAGTCGCTCAATAGCGGGGCGCACACACCACCGGCGGCGGATATGAGCGGTAATCGGAAAAAAGCGCCTGCCTGAGGAAGGGGCTGCAAGTTGCCGTATGACGACATAAGTTCCTCCCTGAATCAGTAAACCTCGATCCTTCTCACATCCCTATCGGCCCAGGCCAGGATCAACTTGAGCGCAGAACAGGTCAGTCGTCGGCCAGTGGCAAAATAGTTCAGTTTTACAGGGGCGCTCAGTAACGGCAGTAATGTTGCACTGATCATTTATATAATCGGTCGTCGACCAGCGGCGGAAGCGCGTTATATACAAAGCCCGCAACCGCAGAGTGATAATCCTTAAGAATCACGAGTGCCTCCTAGCTTCTTTGTCCTATCCAGGCTTCTAAAGCCTTGGAACTCATAGGTTTTGCTATCAAGTAACCCTGCGCTTCAGAGCATCCCCACTGTGTTAAAAGCTCTAGAACTTCTTCGCTTTCTACACCTTCTGCAACGACTCGGTAGCCGAGGCCCTTCGCCAGCTCTATCAGGGTTTTAACCAGTTTCTTATCATTTTTATTGGTGCACAGCCCACTGATCAGCGACTGGTCAAGTTTAACGGTGCTGGCCGGAAGTTTCTTCAAATACGCCCAGTTACTGTAGCCGGTGCCAAAGTCGTCAACGGCGACCGCTACGCCAAACTTACGAACGCGCTCCAGTTGCCGGATGACTTCTTTCGGGTTGGTCATGAGCATACTTTCGGTAAGCTCAACTTCAAAGTCGGCAGGTTCCAGGCCGTGTTTTTCGACTTCATGAATCAGGGTGTCTACGAACTCGGCGCTTTCCATGTCACTGACAGTAATATTCATCGCTATCAGCAGGCGCAAACCTCGCGCTTTCCAGGCCGCCGCTTGCTGGATAATGGCTTTGAGCACCCATAACCCAATGGAGGCTATCAGCGCTGTTTTTTCAGCCAAGGGGATGAATTCAGCGGGACTGATGTTGCCGAGTACCGGATGCGTCCAACGTATCAATGCTTCTACCGAATGGCATGTTCCCGAGGGTAGTTTGATTTTTGGCTGATATACCAGACTGAACTGTCGGTCAGCGTTGACCGCCTCCGGCAACGCACTCAACAGCATAAAAGCCCGTTGTTGAGCTGCATCAAATTGCGGCTCATAAAGAAACCATCCGAGCTTGCGGTCACGGGCCTCATCCGCAGCGCTTACCACCAGGCGTAGCCAGTCCTGCTGGAGCTCTTGGGATTTTAAAATAGGCAGTACGCCAATCCCTACTTGCATGGGTATGGGGATGCCGTGACACGCAACCGGTGTTTTGAAGTTATGCAGAATATTTTCGCAAATGTGCTCAGGCGTCTGCTGCTCCTTGAGAATGAAGCCAAATCGCGTTGGGCTGATTTTATAAAGCAAGCAGGTATCGGGCAGCAGTTTTTGTAGGCGCGACTTTATGGCCAGGATCAGGTCTTGTGCAAAAGTATAACCCAGCGCTTTCACGATATCGTTGAGAAATTTCGGCGCAATGACGTCGATCGCATAAACCTCGCACGTACTTTTCACCCGGATCGTTTGATGGATATCCTCCTCAAACTTCAGTCGATTAAATAGCCCTGTGGGTGGGTCTACGAAGTTACGAGATCGCATATGACAGATACGCATCATGACCAGTTCCGCGAAGCCATTGAGCATGTCAACGTCGAGCGCGCTCATGGGTGTGCGGGCGGCGGTGTCGATGATGCAGAGACTTCCCAGGGTAAAACCATCTTCGGTAATAAGTGGCGCACCGGCGTAGTAACGAATATACGGCGCGCCAGTAACCAAGAGGTTGTCTTTAAACCGGGTATCAAGGCTGGCGTCCAACACCTCCAACCGCGAATTATCCAACGTCGAGTAGGCGCAAAAGGAAACCTCTCTTGGCGTTTGGGTTGCCTCCAGGCCAACCCGCGCGCGGAACCATTGACGATGTTCATCGACGATTGAGATCAGCGTGATCGGCGCGTTGAAATACGCAGAGGTCATTGCGACGATTTTGTCGAAGACTTCGTCGGAGTCGCCGCCCGCGGGGCAAAATTTCGCGACCTCTTTTAGCCTTTCAGCTTCATTCGACGGAATGGGAGCGCCTTCGCCCATGATGACCCTCGCAAGTGCTTGGTTCTGATTAACGGTATCAGACGGTGATGTCACTATGATATCATTTTTTCATTCGCTGGATCGCTCGAAGGTCTGCGCGTCGGCGGCCTCCCTTGATGCTCTCCAGCGAGCAGTGCCGGCTGTCGCTATCAGCAAGCACACGCGCGTTGATCGCTTGGCCAGACGCTGGATCGGTGCGCTCAACGATGCCGCGCAAGACCTGCAACGGCTTGCACCCATCACCGCACCGTCGCAGGTCAGCATAGACAACAAGTGACGCAAAACCAGCGTCGGTCCAAGTGCTTTGACCTGGATCATTTACTCGAATGCCTTCGCATTTATCGTGCTGTAGTTCTTTGAAGCTTGAGATTGAGCTACAGTTCGAGCAAAGCATTATTAGTTAGTCTGAAGACACACTCAAAACGATATATACAAGTTGGCGGTTAATCGCGATTGAATGGTTCCGTTCTCCTAGAAAAGGTCAATGTTCAGTCGTTTCCGACTTCCAGCGCTATGTAGAAGGTTGCTAGGCGTTTTACACGTCTTTCAAATGTCAAGTACTGTCAAAGACCTAGGTACAGGGACGTATGGCTCGCGACACACAGGCAATGGTTGACGACGATACGTTGCGAACCCTCGAGAGCGTGCTCGGCTGTCTGTCAGTTGCGGTTGTGGCGCTGGACCGAGCCGCTCGGGTTGTCGCTGGCAACCCCGCGTTCTCACACCTGCAAATTCATAATGGTATTTCTCCGACTGCCGGCGGCGAGTTTATCGCCCTCCTGCGGTCCGAAGACCAGGGTGTTTTTTACGCGGCACTGGAACAGGCAGCGGGGAAAACGCGAGTTGGTTTCTCGGCGCTGAGCAGGCTGTCGTGCGGGCTGGACATCGTCTTGACGCTGTGGCGCGAGGATTATTTTATTGTCGAGGTCATTGCCCGCCAGGGACCGTCAGCCGCGCAATCCGATACCGAAAGCTACTCGCAGATTCCGCTCAGGTCGATTTTCGATTCCTCCGGTACCGGCCTGGCGTTGGTGTCGTTGGACGGTCGTTGGCTACGGGCCAATGGCGTCATTTGCAGCCTGCTTGGGTATAGCGAAGCGCAGTTGCAAACCACCACGTTCATAGCACTGACCCACCCCGAAGACCGGGAGGTTGGCAAGCAGTTGATCGACGAACTCAAGCGCGGTGAAAGGCCTGGCGCGACGCTGCATAAACGCTGTATCCGTCGCGACGGGCGGGTGGTGTGGGTGCGGTTGACCGTGGGGCTGGTGCGCGATGATCAAGGGCAGCCAATCTGCTTTGTGTCCCAACTGGAGGACATCACCGAGAACTGGCAGCTTCGCGAAACACTGATGGGCAGTGAACTCAAATTTCTCACCCTCGCGGAAAATTCACCCAACATCATTGTTCGTTACGATCGCAACCTGCTGCGCACTTACGTCAACCCGACATTTTTGCTCTTGACCGGCATGTCTTATGACGAGTCGATAGGCGTCAGCCCTGACGCGGACGCGGGTGAGTATCTCAACCAACTTCGCCATGTCGTCGCGACGGGCGAAACGGCGCAATTCCTGGACAGTTGGACCTTCGCGGACAGTACTGAGTCTGTCAGTTGTGCGGTCAGCCTGACGGCCGAGCGCAGTCCGACAGGCGAGGTGGTCGGCGTGTTGGCGCTGGCCCACGACATTACGGAGTTGTGCAAGCAACAAGTCCTGGAAGATGCGCGCTTGGGCATTTTCGAAAAAATGTCGACGGGCGCCCCCCTTGAGGAAACGCTGGGGCTCCTTGTGGGTTATCTGCAATTGGCCTTGCCCCACCGGTCCTGCAGGGTGCAGCTCGGCACTGGCACTGTGATGAATAAGGCGTCTGCTGTCGGCTGGTCCGAACCGATCGTGGACAAACAAGGACACATTCTCGGCACTTTCGAGTTGTCCCAGTCTCCCGGCACCGGGCCGGATGAGAGCGACACGCTGCGCGTGCGCCAGACGTGTCACATTGCGGCGATTGCGATCGAACGCTGGCGATCAGAGTCGTTACTTCGGGAGCGTGAGCGTCGTTATCGTGACATTTTTGACCACACCCTGGACATGCTTTGCCTGCTGGAAATGACTGAGGTCGGTTGCCTGCGTTGTGTCGAGGTCAACCCCGCGTTGTTACGCGCGCTGGGCAAAGCTCATGCCGATGTTATCGGTGAGCCCCTGGAGCCGATCTTTGGTCGGTTGAGCGCGCAAAAAATCCAGGCGCTGTGCGAGCAATGCACGAGCGCCGGGCGGGTGGTTGAGTCCGATGAGGGCGTGATGCTTCGCAACGAAGTTCGTCAACTGCACGTTACTCTGGTGCCGGTAGCGGATTCGGGGCGCATGGCCCCGCAGATATTGGTGATCAGTCGCGACATTACCCTGTTGACAAGGGCCAGGCAGAAAGAACTCGGACGCCAGCACGATATCAGCGCCCTGGTCGAAAACAGCCCGGATGCTATCGCTCGTCTGAGTGCTCATGGCGAGGTGCTCTACGTCAATGCGCAACTGCGCAAATGGGTGGGCGGGGCCTGGCCGGAACTGATGGGAATGCCCATGGATGCGGTGGCGCCCCTGAACCACCAGTCTCAGCTGTTTCGCGAATTGGTGGCCCAAGTGATTCAGGAAAATAAAGCGACGGAGCAAGAGTTTTTTCTCTCGGGGTTGAAGGCCGCACCCAAAGTGGTGCTGATCCACTTTGTGCCAGAGGTCGACGGCCAGCGGGTCGTGAGTGTGCTGGCGGTGGGGCGCGACATTTCCAAGCTGCGCGCTGCCGAACGGCGCCTGGCCAACTCCAATGCACAACTGCGTGATCTATCGACCCGCCGCGAAACGGCGCGGGAAGAGGAGCGCAAACTGATCGCCAGGGAGATCCATGACGAGCTGGGCCAGCACCTGACGGCACTGCGCATGGGGATATCGCTGCTGAGGTTTCAGTTCGGCGCCTCCACACCGGAGCTGACCCCGCAGGTCGAGCGGCTGATGGTGCTGACCGATAAGACGATCCAGGTCGTGCGTGATGTCTCTACCAGCCTGCGACCCTCCGCCTTGAACCTGGGGCTGGTCTCCGGTCTTGAATGGCTGACAACCGAATTCGTCACCTTGACCCGAGTTCCCTGCGTGTTGCACCTGCCTTTGATTCCCCTGACGCTCCCCGATACGCACACCACCGCCGCGTTTCGCATCGTGCAGGAGTCGTTGACCAATATCGCGCGCTACGCCGAAGCGACACAGGTCAGCGTCACCCTGAGCCCGCAGGAAACGCACTGGCTGCTGGAGGTCCAGGATAACGGCAAGGGGTTTGACCCGGATGCCGTCACCCGCCAGACCTTGGGGTTGGCCGGGATGCGTGAGCGCGGCCTGATGTTGGGCGGCAAAGTGATCATTTTCAGCCATCCCGGACAGGGCACTACGGTGCAGGCGTTCATTCCGATGCACAAGGATACGTATTGATGATTCGCATGCTGATTGCCGATGACCACACCATCATGCGCGAAGGGCTCAAGCAGTTGTTCATGCTGGTCGCCGACGTCCAAGTGGTGGCCGAAGCCGAGAGTGGCGCGCAAGTGATCGAACTGTTGCGCCAGGTCGAGATCGACCTGCTGCTGCTCGACATGAATATGCCAGGTATCAGCGGCGAAATTCTGATTGCCCGCCTGCATGCCCAGTACCCGAATCTGCCGATCCTGGTGTTGAGCATGCATAACGAAATCCACATCGCGCAACGCGCACTGCGCGCCGGTGCGCTTGGCTACCTGACCAAGGACCGCGACCCCGAGACCCTGTTGATTGCCATGCGACGCGTGGTCAGCGGTCAACGTTACCTGGACCCTGGGCTGGCGGAGCAGATTGCCCTGCAGAGCAGCGGCTTGAAGCAACAGACCTACGTTGAAAGCCTGTCCGATCGCGAGTTCCAGATTCTGCGCTTGCTGGCTCATGGCATGAGCGTCAACCAGATTGCGGGGCAGTTGGTCATCAGCAACAAGACGGTCAGTACCCACAAGACTCGGCTCATGGAAAAAATGGGCTTCAGTTCTACGGCGGACATTGTTCGCTTCGCCATGACCCTGGGGATTTCATAGTCAGCGCCCTTGGGTAGGGATTTTCCTACCCGGGTTCCCGGTATCCCTACCCCAGAATAGGGATGGTCTGATGGCTGGCGTGCCATTACTGAGCCATCATCCTCCTCAAGCAATCTAACTGCCGATCAACCGGTGATGAGAGGCTTTGACTGGGAGACAGACCGTGAACGAACAGACCACACCCCCCTCGGCTGCTTTGACACTGTTTCCCGTGGCCTTGGCCGGTCTGCTCGGTGGGCTGGCGATCGCTTACAGCAATGGTTTCAGCGCCTGGGCAGTAGGGGCGGGGAGCGTGTTGTTGGCGTTGTGTATCGGCCTGGGCCTTTGGGCAAACAGGGGCTACCAGGCGCACTGGACCCGCCTGCGCCAGCAGCTCGATCAACCGGCAGAGACCTCGGCGACATTGGCCGTCGATAACGGTTTGGCAGATGTGTGTCTGAGCGTACTTCCGATCTGGTCCAGGCAGATTGAAGCGGCTCGACTGATCAGCGAAACGTCCATCCTCAAGCTCAGCGAACGTTTTGGCACGCTGTCATCAAACATCAGCAACAGCGTAGCCAGCAACGGCGGGCAAGACGCTTCCCAACAATTGGTCGACTTGCTGGAAGTCGGCCAGCGTGACCTCAACTCCATCGTTCTGGCCTTGCGCTCCGCGCTCTCGAATAAAGAGAACGAACTCAAAGAAGTCCTGCAACTCTCCGGCTTCACCGAGCAACTTCAGCAGATGGCCAAGTTTGTCGGTGACATCGCCAGTCAAACCAACCTGCTTGCCCTCAACGCTGCCATCGAAGCCGCCCGAGCCGGTGAGGCGGGGCGAGGTTTTGCGGTGGTTGCCGATGAAGTGCGCAAGTTGTCGAGCATGTCCGGCGAGACCGGGCGCAAGATCAGTGAAACCGTCAATACCGTCAACGCGGCCATTGCCCGCACGGTGCAAATGTCCCGCCACCACGCCGAACAAGACACCTTGACCCTCGCCGACTCGGAGCGCGTGGTCTCGCAGGTCATTGAACATTTTCGCGGTACCGCCCAAACCATCGTGCGCAACAGCCATGACTTGCAGCAGCAGAGCGCCAACGTCGCCGACGAGATTGCTCAGGTGCTGGTCGCCTTGCAGTTTCAGGATCGCGTCAGCCAGATGTTGACGCTGATTACCCGCGACCTGGGCAAGCTAGAGCAGCAACTGGACGAGCGCCAAGCATCAAGCCTGAGTGGGCATGCGCTCACCCCGATGGCCAGTGACCGTTGGCTGCAAGAGCTTTCAACGGCTTACACGATGCCGGAGCAACACGCCATTCATGGCGGCAACACGCACGCCAAGGCTGACGCCAGCGAAATCACCTTTTTCTAGAGGAGCTTTTCCGATGAGCAAAACCATTCTGATTGTCGACGACTCGGCCTCCATCCGGCAGGTGGTGAGCATCACGCTCAAAGGCGCGGGTTACGACGTGATCGAAGGCTGTGATGGCAGAGATGCACTGAGCAAGCTGGATGGACGCAAAATCCACCTGATTGTCAGTGACGTGAACATGCCAAACATGGACGGCTTCAGCTTCGTCAAGGCCGCCAAGCTGCTGCCAGCCTACAAGTTCACCCCGGTCATCATGCTGACCACCGAAGCCAGTGATGCGATGAAGCAGCAAGGCCAGGCGTCCGGTGCCAAGGCGTGGATGGTAAAGCCCTTTCAGCCCGCGCAAATGCTCACCGCCGTCTCCAAGTTGATCCTGCCATAGCGATGGCCAGCGACCGCTGACCAGGAGGTTTCCATGAAAAGCACCGTCCCGATGCTGCGTCGAATCCAGGTCATGGAAGGCCCCCTGACGATCTACACGGCCACTGAACAAAAAGACCTGTTGTTGTCGTTGTTTCCGCTGGCCCATGAGGTCGAGTTGGACTTGTCCAATGTCGACGAACTGGACAGCGCCGGTTTGCAACTGTTGATCCTCATCAAACGCGAGTCGCTCAAAGGGAGCACGCAGCTGTTGCTGAGCAACCCGAGTGTGGCCGTGATCGAAGCAATACGGCTCAGCGGTCTTGACGACTACTTCGCCAATCCGCCTTTCGCTCAGTCGCTTGGAGCATGATCGTATGAACATGGATGACGTGCTGCAGACCTTCATTGCGGAGAGTCGCGAGCTTTTGTTGCAAATGGAAGATGCGCTGCTGCAGATCGAGAAGTCGCCGCAGGACCTGGATACCATCAACGGCCTGTTCCGTGTGGCCCACACCATCAAAGGCTCGGCCGGCTTGTTTGGCTTGATGCCCATCGTTGAGTTCACCCATGTCGCCGAAAGCGTCCTGGATCGGGTCCGCAGCCTGGAAGTGCGCGTCGACGAGGCGTTGAGTGCGCTGTTTCTCGACGCCCGTGACCATATTGGCCAATTGATCGACCTGCTGGCCGAAGATGGCAACCTTGATCGATTGGACGAACCGTTGCAGGTCCAGGGCCAACGCCTGGGTGAGCGGCTCGCTCTGTATCTGGAAGGCTCGGTACCGACTGCTTCGCCCGCGCCTCAACATAATAGGCCTGCGGCGGATGACCGCGGCGACAGTCCCGGCCACTGGCATTTGTCCCTGCGCTTTGGCCCGGATGTGTTGCGCAACGGCATGGACCCCTTGGCGTTCCTGCGTTACCTGAGCACGTTGGGGCGTTTGCTACATACCGTCACCCTGTTCGAGGCGTTGCCACCGATAGCCTCAATGGACCCGGAAACCAACTACCTGGGGTTTGAGCTCGCGCTGGCCAGCGACGCCTCCCGGGAGGTCATCGACGGTGCCTTTGATTTTGTTCGCGATGACGCGCTCGTACAGATCCTCGCACCGCAAGCGACTGTCCAAGCGTGTCGCGCGCATCTCGACGCGTTGCCCGAAGACAACGCCGAGCTGCTCGAGCTGCTGGTTCGTTGCGGCACATTGACTGAATCCCAGGCCTTGCTCGTCGCTCAAGAGGGCGAGCAAGCACCGGCCGAGACGCACGGCGAGCTTGAGGCACCGCAGGATTCGATCACGCCGCTGATCAAGGCCGCCAAGAGCGCGGCGAGCAACGAAGGCAATCTGATTCGGGTCGACGCGGCCAAGCTGGATCAACTGATCAACCTGGTCGGCGAGCTGATCATTGCCGGTGCCGGCGCCAACCTGGTGGCGGTGCGTAGCGGGATTGGCGAGATGATCGAAGCCACCAGTCTGTTATCGCGGTTGGTGGAGGAGGTGCGTGACTCGGCACTGACCCTGCGTATGGTGCAGATTGGCGCGACATTCACGCGTTTCCAGCGGGTGGTGCGGGACGTCTCCAAAGAGCTGGGCAAGGACATCGTGCTGCACATCGGCGGTGGCGAAACCGAGCTGGACAAGACGGTCGTCGAGCGTATCGGCGACCCGCTGACGCATCTGGTGCGAAACGCCATGGACCATGGCATCGAGCCCGCGTCGATTCGCCTGCAACGGGGCAAGCCTGCCCAGGGCACGGTGCGCCTGAATGCCTATCACGAATCCGGCAGCATTGTAATCGAGGTCTCGGATGACGGCGGCGGCCTGGCCAAGGACAAAATCCTGGCCAAGGCCCGCGAGCGTGGCCTAGTGGGTGACGGCCAACAACCGGCGGATAAAGACATTCTGAATTTGATTTTCGAGCCGGGCTTTTCCACGGCCGACCAGGTCAGCAACCTGTCGGGCCGAGGCGTGGGCATGGACGTGGTCAAGCGCAATATCACCGCTTTGCGCGGCAACGTGAGTCTGGAGAGTGAAGAAGGGCAGGGCACGACGGTGCGGATTCGTCTGCCGCTGACGCTGGCAATCATCGACGGTTTTCTGATCGGGGTGGGCAAGGCCTCTTATGTCATTCCGTTGAACATGGTGGAGGAGTGCATCGAGCTGGCGCCCGGGCAGGGCGCCGAAACCGGCTACCTGGACCTGCGCGGCGATGTGCTGCCGATCCTGCGGTTACGGGACATGTTTGACGTGCAAGAGCCTCGAGGTAACCGCGAAAACGTGGTCGTTGTGCAATACGCAGGCATGCGTGCCGGCTTGGTGGTCGATCGCTTGCAGGGGGAGTTCCAAACCGTGATCAAGCCATTGGGCAAAGTGTTTGGTGAGGCCCATGGACTGGGTGGTTTCACCATCCTAGGCAGCGGAGCTGTCGCCCTGATTCTGGATATACCCAATTTGTTAGGACTCGTTGCCAAGGACGCCACCCACCGCTCAATCCAAAGTCCTTTATCGACTCAATGAAGCGTCATCAGGAGTTCCTCGCCATGACCGTTATCAGAAATATCATGTTGTTGGTTTTCACGGCAGTGCTGGGTGTTGTCGTGTTGGGTGGCACCAGTTTTTACCTGACCGATGAAATCAATACGAGCGCCAGCTATGCCAACGTCAACACAGTGCCGAGCTTGCTGGAGATCGACCGTGCCGCAGCGGCGTTCACCAACCTTCACGCCTTGGAATGGCAACGTTTGAACGGTCCTGAAAAAAATCTCGTGCCGAGTTACGCCGACAGCGTGGCACAGAACTTCAGTGTCATTGGCAAAGCCCTGGATCATTATCAGGCCAAGTTGATCTCCGACGACCATGACGCGTCACTGTTGACGCAACTGCGCGGCCACCTGGGTGAGTTTGCCACCTTGCAGGCGCATTTCGACAAGTTCATCGACAACGGTGATCAAGCCTCGGCCCGCGCATTGATTGAGGCGAGCCAGCCACTGCAGAACGCGGTGCTGACGGCGATCAGCGACCTGCGTGATTACAACCTGGAACTGGGGCGCAAGGGCCAATTGCTCGCCACCGCCACCGAGCAAAACGCGCGCTACATCATCCTGTTGGTGAGCGGCCTGACCCTGTTGGCTACCGTACTGATGGGAAGCTTGCTGGGGCGTAACCTGATGCGCCAACTCGGTGCTGAGCCTTCGGCGGTTCGAGCCTTTGCTGCACGGTTATCCGCCGGCGAGCTGAATGCCAAGGCGACGCTCAAGGCGGGTGACACCACCAGCCTGATGGCGAGCATGCAGCAGTTAGGGGCGAGCTTGAATGAATTGGTCGTGGAGATGGACCGTATGTCCAGTGAACACGATAAGGGCGACATCGACGTACAGATCGATGCCGGCCGCTTTCATGGCAGTTACCGTTCCATGGCCCAGGGCATCAACGCTATGGTCAACGGCCACATCGCGGTCAAGAAAAAAGCCATGGCCTGTATCCGCTCCTTCGGCGAAGGTGATTTGTCGGCGCCGCTTGAGCGCTTCCCTGGCAAAAAAGCCTTTATCAATGAAAATATTGAGTTGTTGCGCACCAATATCCTGGCGCTGATCAATGAAATGCAGCACATGTCCAGCGAGCACGAAAAAGGTGACATTGACGTCATGATCGACGTCGATCGCTTCTCGGGTTCGTACCGTGATATGGGGCGGGGCATCAATGAAATGGTCGGCGGCCATATCAGTGTGAAGAAAAAGGCCATGGCCTGTATCCGTTCATTCGGCGAAGGCGATCTGTCGGCACCCCTTGAGCAATTCCCCGGCAAAAAAGCCTTTATCAACGAGAACATCGAGCAACTGCGGGCCAATATCCTGGCGCTCGTCGACGACACCCGCCAGATCAGTGACAGCGCGCTGATCGGCAAACTGGACACTCGCCCTGACGTTACACGGCATCAGGGTGACTTCCGCCGCATCATCCTGGGTATCAATGGTTCGCTGGACGCGATCATCGTGCCGATTACCGAAGCCATGGATGTGTTGTCGGCAATGTCCGGCGGCGACCTGACCCGTAGCATCGACGGTGACTATCAAGGCAAGTTCCTAGAGCTCAAGCACTCAGTCAACGGTACCGTGGAAAAACTCTCGGAAATCATCGGCGAAGTGCGCGGCTCGGCTGACTCGCTGTCCAGTGCTTCTGAGGAGATCTCCGCCACGGCCCAAAGCATGGCTCAATCGGCGTCCGAACAGGCCGCATCGGTGGAGCAAACCTCGGCGTCGATGGAGCAAATGTCGGCATCCATTGCCCAGAACACCGAAAATGCCAAGGTCACCGACGGCATGGCAGGCAAAGCCAACAAAGAAGCCTCCGAAGGTGGTCGAGCCGTGAAGGACACTGTGGCGGCGATGAAGACCATCGCCGAAAAAATCGGCATCGTCGATTCCATCGCGTACCAGACCAATCTGTTGGCGCTCAACGCAGCGATCGAAGCGGCGCGTGCCGGCGAGCACGGCAAAGGGTTCGCGGTAGTGGCGGCAGAAGTGCGCAAATTGGCTGAGCGTAGCCAGATTGCCGCGCAGGAAATCAGTGAAGTGGCCAAGAACAGCGTGGCCTTGGCTGAACGGGCGGGCAACCTGCTTGATGAGATTGTGCCGTCGATTGCCAAGACATCGGACCTGGTGCAGGAAATTGCGGCCGCCTCGGAAGAGCAATCCATCGGCTCCGAGCAAATCAACAGCGCGATGTCGCAGATGAGCCAACTGACGCAGCAAAACGCGTCGGCATCCGAAGAGCTGGCGGCAACGGCCGAGGAGATGAGCGGCCAGGCCGAGCAGTTGCAGGAGTTGATGGGCTTTTTCACCGTACAGAGCAAGCGTGCCGGGCGGGCGGTCTCGATGCCCGTCGTCAGCCGTGCGGCGTCCACGTTTGACCAGGATAGCCGTTCGGCGGAGGGCGGTTTCGTCCGCTTCGGGAGTTGACCCATGAGTGCCTCAGCCGTTACGCCAGGCACTAGTGAGCCAGCGCTGCAAGTCGATGAACCCTTGCAGTACCTGACCTTCCTGGCTGCTCAGGAAATGTATGCGGTCAACACACTGAGTGTTCGTGAAATCATCGAATACAACCAGGTGACAACCGTGCCGATGATGCCGTCGTTCCTGCGAGGGGTCATTAACCTTCGCGGTTCGGTGGTGCCGGTCGTAGACCTCAAGGCGCGGTTCGGCAAGGGGGTGACGGTATTGGGCAACCGAACGTGCATCGTCATTCTGGAGGCGGCGAAGGAGGGCGAGTCCCAGGTCTTGGGCGTGGTGGTGGACTCGGTCAGTGAAGTGATCGAGATACTCGATATCGATATCAAGCCCGCCCCGGCTTTTGGCAACCATATTCGTACCGACTTCATCCGCGGGATGACCAAGGTGCGAGGCGAGTTTGTCACGCTGCTGCAAATTGAGCATGTTTTGTGTGTCGATGAGATGGCCGGCTTGATGTGACCGTGACGCATACGGCCGCGCCTCCAGGCGCGACCGGAAAGTAATTGATCCGAGGTGAATCATGGCGCTATCCATCGAAAGTCCACGCAATTCCACGGCCTCAAGCCCCAGCCAATACCTCACCTTTGAGCTGGGCAATGAGATGTTCGCCGTCGGTACGCTCAATGTTCGAGAGATCATCGAATATGGGCCGATTACGAGCGTGCCGTTGTTACCCCCCAGCATACGCGGCGTGATTAACCTGCGAGGCGCTGCGGTGCCGGTACTGGACCTGGGCGTGCGCTTTCGCGGCGAACGCACGGTGCAGACCTCAAAAACCTGCTTTGTGATCCTTGAGGTACAGACCAATGCCGTGCGCAAGCCGGTGGGGATCATTGTGGATGCGGTCAGCGAAGTCCTTGAAATCGCCGAGCAGGACATCGAACCCTCGTTGAATTTCGGTACCGATGTCAGGGCCGATTTTCTGTTGGGTATCGGCAAACTGGAGAGCGGTTTCGTACTGCTGCTGGACATCGGTCGGGTGTTGTCCCTGGAACAGGTCGATGCGCTGGCAAGCCTTGAATCCTCGGGCACGTCGTTATGAACGTGATTCTCTCCGACGCCGAGTTCCAGCAATTTCGCACCCTCATTCACCAAATCGCGGGCATCAGCCTGTCCGATGCCAAAAAACAGTTGGTAAGCGCTCGGCTCGCCAAGCGCCTGCAAGTGTTCAAGCTCAATACCTACGGCGCTTACTACAAGGTGTTGATGAAGGACAGTACGGAACTACAGGTGGCGGTCGACATGCTGACCACCAACGAAACCTATTTCTTTCGCGAGCCCAAGCATTTTGACTTCCTGCGCGACGTGGCGCTTCCCGAACTGCGCGGCAGCGGGCCTTTGCGCGTATGGAGTGGCGCCTGCTCAAGCGGAGAAGAGCCCTATACCCTGGCGATGGTCCTGGCGGACAACCTCGCCGGCCGGCCCTGGGAGATTGTGGCGTCGGACATCAGCAGCCGCGTGTTGGACAAGGCCCGCGAAGGGCGTTACCCCCTGGAAGCTATACGTGGGATACCCGAAGCACTGCTCAACAAATATTGCCTCAAGGGGGTCGGCGCCAACCACGGTTGCTTCATTGTCGACCCGGCGCTGGCGTCGCGGATCGATTTCCAGGCCATCAATTTGAATAATCCGTTGCCCAAACTGGGGATGTTTGACGTGATCTTCCTGCGCAACGTGATGATCTATTTTGACAGCGATACCAAAGTCCAGGTCGTCAGACGGCTGGTCAGCCACCTCAAGCCCGGCGGGTACTTTCTGGTGAGCCACTCGGAGAGCCTCAATGGCGTCACCGATGAACTGCGGCTGGTCAAGCCTTCAATCTACCGGAGGCCACATGCCCGACTCCCGTGAGATTTTCCTTAATCCCGGCGATTGGTTTTTCGGTGCAGGCGCGATTCGGCTACGTACAGTGCTGGGCTCGTGTGTGGCCTTGCTGTTCTGGCACCCGCGGCATTTGTTGGGGGGCATGTGTCACTACTTGCTGCCCCAGCGCGCAGCGGCGAATTCAGGTGGCCTGGATGGTCGCTACGGCGATGAGGCGTTCCAATTGTTGCTCGGTCGAATACACGCGAGTAACGCCAAGCCAGCCGAGTTCAGAATCAGCGTATTTGGCGGTGGCAACATGTTTCCAGGGCTTGTGCGTCCGGACAATCATTACGTCGGGCAACGCAATGTCGAGCAAGCCAGGTACCTGCTCGATTTACATCAGTTGCACTGCCAAAACTTCCACGTGGAAGGCGTGGGTTATCGGACCGTGGTGTTCGATCTCGCCAATGGCGACATTGCGCTCAACTACCTGGCCCTGCCGCAACCCCAAAGCAGCCCTCATGGAGAGCGTGCGACATGAGCCTTATCAAAGTGCTGATCATTGATGATTCCGCCGTGGTGCGTCAGGTGCTGACCGCGACCTTGGGACAAGACCCCGCGATTGAGGTGATCGGCGCGGCGGCCGACCCCGTGTTCGCCATGGACAAAATGAACAA
Organism: Pseudomonas sp. D3; assembly: GCF_029320995.1. NCBI lineage: Bacteria > Pseudomonadati > Pseudomonadota > Gammaproteobacteria > Pseudomonadales > Pseudomonadaceae > Pseudomonas > Pseudomonas sp. D3. Next base: position 3,467,266 of record NZ_CP119772.1, on the reverse strand, counting down.
GCAATGGCCGGATGTCATTGTGCTGGACGTCGAGATGCCACGGATGGATGGCATTACGTTCCTCAAGAAACTGATGGCAGAACACCCCACACCGGTGGTCATCTGCTCCACGTTGACCGAGAAGGGCGCGGCCACCACCATGCAGGCACTGGCTGCCGGTGCGGTCAGTATCGTGACCAAGCCACAACTCAATTTGCGCCAGTTTCTGACCGACAGTTCCGATGAACTGGCCGGTGCCGTCAAGGCCGCAGCCCGGGCCAACATGAAGCGTATGGTGCCGTCCGGGGAGCGAGCCCCCGTCAAGCTGAATGCCGACGTCATACTGCCGGCGAGCACTCAGGCAATGGCGCGCACCACCGAAAACATCGTCGCCATCGGTACGTCCACGGGCGGGACTCAAGCCCTGGAGCTGGTGTTGACCGCCTTGCCCAGGGTGTGCCCAGGCATCGTGATTGTGCAGCACATGCCCGAACACTTCACTGCGGCGTTTGCCGAGCGCCTCAATCGGCTGTGCGAGATCGAGGTCAGAGAGGCCAAGCATGGCGACCGAGTCGTCCCGGGTTGTGCATTGATCGCACCCGGTGGCCGGCACATGTTACTCAAGCGCAGCGGTGCCCAGTACCAGGTTGAAATTGTCGACGGCCCTCCCGTCAGCCGACATCGCCCGTCGGTGGATGTGCTGTTTCGCTCGGTTGCCCGCAGTGCCGGGGGCAACGCGCTGGGCATCATCATGACGGGCATGGGGGACGATGGCGCCCGTGGCCTGAAGGAGATGCACGATAACGGTGCCCGCACCCTCGGCCAGGATGAAGAGTCGTGTGTGGTGTACGGCATGCCCAAGGAAGCCTTCAAGCTGGGGGCGGTGGAGCGTGAATTGCCCCTTGAGCATATTGCTGCGGCGATTCTGCAATCCATGCATCAGCGTCGTTGACTGTTTCGGCTGTAGGCCTGGCGCGCCAAATGAAGGCGAGGAGGTTCGCGGGGCGGCTGTAAAAAATGCTAAGCCACCTGGGATACACGTGTGCTTGCGTTATAAACAGGTTACATACAAGCCTGACATTGTTCCGTAGGATGCACGCGCCAGGACGGCGCTATATGGCCGATAGCCAGTCTCTCCGGCTCTTAGCGCGGTACGTGCCCAGGAGGGGCCTTGTTTGCCCACCTGTTCGCTACCCAGCGTGCTTTGATTTATTCGACGGGACTTGCGTTTATATGTCGAAATTTGAAACTGGCGATTGTCCGGTCGCCTCCAGGCAATCGAAGAAAGTGATACTGGCGACAGTCATTGGCAATGGCCTGGTGATCTACGACTTCACGGTATACAGCTTTTCTGCCGTGATCATCGGCAAACTTTTTTTCCCATCGGACAGTTCCTTCGCCTCGTTGCTGATGGCGTTGCTGACGTTTGGCATCGGTTTCGCGATGCGCCCGCTGGGCGCAATCGTGATCGGCAACCTTGCAGACCGCAAAGGGCGAAAAGCCGGTTTGAATGTCACCAATTTATTGATGGCAGCCGGTACCGCCTTGATCGCTTTCATGCCGACTCATGCCTCTATCGGCGTCACCGCAACGGTGTTACTGGTCGTCTCGCGGTTGCTGCAGGGGTTCGCGACCGGAGGGGAGATCGGGGTGTCGTCGGTGGTGCTGATGGAGCTGGCGGCCCGCAATCAACGCTGCTATCTGGTCAGTTGGCGCTCTGCCAGCCAGGCTGCCGCAGTGTTGTTGGGGGCTGTCGTCGGTGCCGCAACGACCTCGTTGCTGACGCCCGAGCAGTTGTTGGCCTGGGGCTGGCGCATCCCTTTCGTGCTGGGGCTTTTGATCGCGCCGTTTGGGTGGTTCATTCGGCGCAATATGGTGGAGACAGCACGGCGCGGTATCCAGCTACCGTCGCTGCGTGTCTTGCTGAAAAGCCACCGACCCCAGCTATTGCTGGGGATTTTGATGATGGCAACCCCCACCGCAAGCATCTACCTGATGGTGCTCTATATGCCGACCTATCTGGTCCGCACGTTAGGCATGTCGCCGAAGATGAGCTTGCTCTCGGCGTGCTTTTCCAGTGCGGTGCTGTTCATCGCCGCGCCATTGTTTGCCCGGCTCGCCGATCGGCTGCCGCGACGCAAACCCACCCAATACGTGACGATGATCATCAGCATCCTGCTGGTTTATCCGGTATTTCTCGCCTTGACCCATGGTGTTGGCGAGCTGGCCTCTTTGCTGATTATCTGCGTCTATTCGGCTGTAGCGATGGGCAACAACGGTGTCGCCACCGTGATGATTATGGAGGCTTTTCCGGCGCATCATCGTGCCACTGGGATGTCGATGGTCTACAGCTTCGGCGTGACGATCTTTGGGGCGTTCTGTCCGTTTTTTGTGACGTGGTTGATCGGCATTACCCAGAACCCAATGGCGCCTGCCTGGTATCTGCTGGGTGCGCTATTGGTCAGCCTGTTCGCGTTAGTGAAGTTTCCATCCCGCTCGCCGGCTCACTGATCAATCCAGCCGGCGACGTTACGGTTACCCGGCATAACTTTGCCCATGCGCTGTGCCGCCATCAGGCGATGGTCCTGCGGCGCCAGGTCATAGCGGCGACGAAACGCGCGGGTAAACGCCGATGCGCTGTTAAACCCCAGGCTGTAGGCGATCTCAATCACCTGGCGGTCCGGATAGCGCACCAGTTCGTCTGCCGCTTCGCGTAGGCGGCAGTTGAGGATATAGCGACCCAATCCACCCTCATGCTGGAACAGACGGTAGAGCGTGGCGCGGGGTAGCTGCATGGCCATCAGCACGTACTCTGGCGTCAACCAGGGTTGATACAGGTTGTTTTGCACATAACGCCTGGCTTTATCGAACATCGCGCTGCGCGCTGCCGCCCGCGCGTGCCCACCCAGCTTGGCCTGTTTCGAAAATGCCGCGAGCATGAGTTGAACGGCAGTATCGAATGTCGACGCGGCCTCGGCGCTGGTCATAGCGGGCAGTTTTCTTGAAAACGCCTCGACATGGTCGATCATCAACTGGGTCATAGGCGTCGTATTCTCGAAGACCCGCCCGTGGATCGACTCGGCATGTGGCAGCGCCGCCTCCACGACCGGGCGCGCGACAAAGAAGGTCAATACGCGGCAACACCCCCGGCTCATTCTGATCGGCTGGTTCATGTCCATGGCAACGATGCTCGCGATGGCGGATGTGCCTTGTTCCTGTGGCCCGCCTCGAATGGACTCGATTGCGCCTTGGGTGAAGACCTGAAACACATAGTCCCGGACCTTGTCGGTCGAGATGCGTGCAATCGAACGCTCCAGCAACAAGGCGTCGCTCGAGCAGTCGGTAAAGACCCGATCACCCAATGTGTAGCGGTCAATGCTCGCGTTGAAGTGCGTGGTGGTTGCCTGGGAGGTAGGCAGCACGTCAATGACGTGCCCGACCCGATCACGCCAGGCCAGCAATTGGTTGGCAACCGGCTCGGCGCTGACCTCAAAGTGATCGTGGGCGTGCCTGGAGGCGAAGTGTTTAGGCGCGTATATGACTGAAGCTGATTTGTTCATGAATTCACTACAGCCCGGAAAGCCTAGGTTATCGACCCGTGAACAGGCGTTGGATCTACCCACTATATGTCCACGCTCCCTACCGGCAGCCCGTCAGAATGGGGTGTCGTTCTCCTTATAGCCGGTTTTTTCCTGAAAGTAATGACAATCCCTCTTTGTATCCAACTTGTTGCGTACTTTCAGGCGTCGGCAAGACCGGGGCAGGGCGCCTGAAAATAGTTGAAAAGTTGCAACGCAGGGTCAAGCCATCTGCAACGCGCTTGATAGATTGATACGAATTCGAATTTGACAGCGTTTATGTGCTTCGCACGCTGTGAAAGCGTGTGCTTGTTTCTCAAACAAAGTCCGGTCGGTATTGGCCTTGTTATTTTCGGCGCGATGATCTGAAAGGGCACTTTCAACCGGTGAGTACTTCAGGTGTTCACCCGATGGCCCCGACGTCTTGGCTGACACATGCTTGTCCGGCGGCATCAACGATGCGGCAGCCAGTTTTTACGCTGCAACGATGTATCAAACAACCTATTGAAGTAAGGAGTAACGGATGAGTTGCGCCGACTGGGAAGTAGGTTCGTTTGCGATCAATTTGACGCATCCTGCTGGCGCCAACCCTCGGGAAGGCGCGGCTTTTTCGCTCGCGCAAATCGAAGTGGATAAATTGAACAATATCCACGCCGAGTCCGGAGTGGATTGGCAGAAAGTAGCCGATGCCTGTGTAAAAGTGCTTCGAGAAGAGGGCAAGGATTTTAATGCCGCGGTCTGGTTGTTATGTGCCTGGACCACCCTGCAAGGCGTTTCCGGCCTGGCCACCGGCGTGCATATAGTGCGCGAAATGCTTGAGCTGTATTGGGAAACCCTGACCCCGCCGCCGGCGCGATTGCGTGCCCGGCGCAACCAGGCCGAGTGGATGCTCGAGTGGCTTGCAGTGAAACTTGAAGGCAGCTTCGAAGCGGTGCCCGGAGAGCAATTGGCGCAACTGCTCGAAGACTGGGACGCTATCGATAGCCATTGGCGCGATCGTGACGCCGATGGCCCAAGCTTTTTTGCGTTGCGTCGTCGTCTATCGCAGCTGCCGGTGCAAGCGAGTGCCGAGCCGACAGCCGTTGCGTCAGAGGCGGTGCTGCCGGCAGTCGATGCGCCTACCGCGATCCCGACGCCGGTTGCGCATGCCCCCTCGGCCCCTGTGCCGCCCCTGGTCCTCGCGCCGGTTCAGCCATTGGGCCGTCTTGAGAGCGATGAGGCCATCGAGAACGCGGTCAATAGCGTATTTGCCTCGCTGGCGCCGCTGCTGGGGTTCTGTCTGGAGTCTCGAGCGACCTTGCCGTTGCTGTTTCGCCTCAATCGCCAATTAGCCTGGACGACCCTGGAGCAAGCACCTCCTGCGCAATGCTACACGACGCGCCTGCCGCCGCCTTCGGACGCGGAACTCGAAGGTTTCAGTCGCTTGCAAAGCGCTGGCGAGCCGCTGGACATCGTGCGCTTTTGCGAAGGTCGGTTGACGAGTTATCCCTTTTGGCTGGACCTCAATCGGGCCAGTCATGCCGCGCTCTCACGACTGGGTTCGGCGGCGATGGCCGGTGCCGCCAGCCTGGCCCTGGAAACCCGGCATTTTCTGGCGCGCTTGCCGTCGCTGGTCGAGCTGACATTCGCCGACGGCCAACCGTTCGCCGATGGCGCAACCCGCAGTTGGCTCGAAGGTTTGGCACCGGCGACGAGCAGCGGCGCCACGGATGGGCTGCAGACGCTGATCGACGAGGTCGGGCGTGATGCCGCGCAAGGCCGTTTGAACGAAGCGTTGGCGCGGTTGCAGGCTGCCGTGCGAGAGGCTGGCAGCGGCCGCGAGCGGTTTCGCCTGCGCGCCGCCCAATGCCATTTGCTACAGCGTTTCGACCCTCGCGCGCAGTTGCGTGTGGCCGTGGATGTATTGCTCCAGGAAGCGACGGAGCAGGGCCTCGATCGTTGGGAGCCGGATCTGGTCCGGCCGTTATTGGAGTTGGCCCTGGCGCATGAAGACGGCGGTTCGAGAGCGTTGTGGGGGCAACAGTTGGCAGCAATGGATTTGCCGGCTTTCTGGCGTTTGGCCAGCGAGCCGGCAAGTTGAATGAGCAACAGGCAATACCTGGCAGGCGTGTGCATATCCATGCCATGAGTTTTCTAACGGCTGCGTTGAGCGAGTCCGGTAAACAGGAGTGAGATTTAATGGCTAGTGAAGGTTCGGTCGCGCCTAAAGAGCGCGTCAATATTGTTTACAGCTCTGACACCGGCGGCGCGCAGGAACAGGTCGAGCTGCCGCTCAAGCAACTGGTGATCGGCGATTTCACCTTGCGTGAAGACGATACGCCGGTTGAAGACCTCAAACCGATCCGCGTCGACAAAGACAACTTCACCGATGTGCTCAAGGGCCAGAACCTGAGCCTGCAGCTGGCGGTACCCAATCGTCTGGCGGAAAACGCGCCAGAGGACGAGCAGCTCCCGGTATCGCTGACCTTCCAGTCCATTCGCGATTTTGAGCCGGATGCCATCGTGGCCCAGGTTCCCGAGTTGCAGCAGCTGATCGCCCTGCGTGATTCGCTCAAGGCCTTGAAAGGGCCGATGGGCAATTTGCCGGAATTTCGCAAGCAGCTTCAGGCCCTGATGAACGATGACGGTGCCCGCGAGCGTTTGCTCTCGGAACTCGGCGTAAAGGACAAGGAATAACCCATGAGCGAAGAAAAGAGTCAGGCAGCGAACGCCACCGGCCAGGCGGTCGAGTCGGTTTCCCTGTTGGATCAGTTGGTGGAAGCGACTCGCGTCAAGCCGGGCGACGAGGCGTATGCCGTCACCCGTCAGGGCCTCGAAGCCTTTGTCGCCGAGCTGCTCGAGCCTGCCCGGCAGTCCGAGAAGGTCAGCGCCGGATTGATCGACGACATGATCGCCACGCTGGATGCCAAGCTGTGTCGGCAAGTCGACGCGATCATTCACCACCAGCAATTTCAGAAGCTGGAATCGTCCTGGCGCTCGCTGAAGTTTTTGGTCGACCGCACGGATTTTCGCGAGAACAACAAGCTGGAAATCCTCAGCGTTTCCAAAGAGAAGCTGCTCGAAGATTTCGAGGATGCGCCCGAGATCACCCGTTCGGGTCTGTACAAGGCGGTGTACACCGCAGAGTTCGGCCAGTTCGGTGGCCAGCCGTTCGGCTCGATCATTGGTAACTACGAGTTCAACCCGGGCCCGCAGGACATGAAGTTGCTGCAATCGGTCGCGGCCATTTCGGCGATGTCTCACACGCCCTTCATCGCCTCGGCCGGACCACAGTTCTTCGGCATCGACAGCTTTGCCGACCTACCCAACCTCAAGGATCTGCAAGCCGTCTTCGAGGGGCCGCAGTTCACCAAATGGAACGCCTTTCGCGAAAGCGACGACGCGCGTTTCGTTGGCCTGACGTTGCCGCACTTCCTGCTGCGCACGCCGTATGGCGAAGACACGATTCCCGCCAAGACGTTCCGCTACAACGAAAACGTCGGGGGTGGTAACCAGGACTTCCTATGGGGCAACGCCGCGTTTGCCTTTGCCAGTCGCCTGTCCGACAGCTTTGCCCAGTACCGTTGGTGCGCCAACGTCATTGGCCCACAGGGTGGCGGCACCGTCGGTGATTTGCCGATCTACAACTACGAGGCCATGGGTGAAACCCAGACCAAGATCCCGACCGAAGTGCTGATTTCCGAGCGCCGCGAGTTTGAGCTGGCCGAGCAGGGGTTTATCGCACTGACCATGCGCAAGAACACCGACAACGCGGCGTTCTTCTCCGCCAACTCGTGCCAGAAGCCCAAGTTCTTCGGTAATGACAAAGAAGGCAAGGAAGCCGAGCTGAATTACAAACTGGGCACCCAACTGCCGTACATCTTTGTAGTCAGTCGCCTGGCCCATTACATCAAGGTCATCCAGCGCGAAAACATCGGCACCTGGAAAGAGCGCGGCGACCTGGAGTCAGAACTCAACACCTGGATTCGCCAGTACGTGGCCGATATGGATAACCCCGCAGCCGGTGTGCGCAGCCGTCGTCCACTGCGTCAGGCGGACATTACCGTCAGCGACGTCGAAGGGGATCCAGGCTGGTACCGCGTCGGTTTGAAAGTTCGCCCGCACTTCAAGTACATGGGCGCGTCTTTCACGCTGTCGCTGGTGGGCAAGCTCGACAAGAGCTGATCGGAAGCGCGAATGGGCAACGCAGCCGTTGCCCATTCAGGTGTTCACCCGAGGGTCATTGCCTCGGCGTTTCCATAAGATGGATTCAACGCAGCGAGACAGGGCCAGAGGCTTTGATCGATGCCTGAAAACTAACTGATTAACCCCGGAGTACACGTTATGCCAATGCCATGCTACTTGAGTATCGAAGGCCAGAACCAAGGCAAGATCGAAGGTTCCAGCACCGTTACCGGTCATGAAGGAATGATCCTTGTTCAGGCCGTCGAACACCTGATCGATATTCCGAAGAATCCGCAGACCGGCCTGCCTGCTGGTAAGCGTGTTCACCAGGGCATGACCCTGACCAAAGAAATCGACAAGTCCTCTCCAAAGTTGCTGCAAGCCCTGACTTCCGGCGAGCAGCTCAAGTCTGTTGTGCTGGAGTTCTATCGGATCTCGCCTAAAGGCACCGAAGAAAAGTACTACACCATCACCCTGAGCAATGCCGTGCTCGTTTCGGCCCACACCTGGGTGCCAAACGTATTGAACCCTGAGTTCAAGCAAATGGGCCATATGGAAGACATCGGCATCACCTACGAAAAAATCGTCTGGACCTGGGTTCCGGACGGTATCGAAGCCGAAGACTCGTGGTTGGCGCCAAAAGCGTAAGCCAGGCTCGACTGTTCAATGCCGCCCTGTTCCAGGGCGGCGTTCTTGCTATCGCAGAAGGTACACCGCGTTGAGAGAAAAACGATTGCTGGAGCGCATCACAAGCCTGCAGGTCGAAACCGGTCGCACGCACCTGACCCAGGCGGAAGTGTTGACGCAGTCGATCGTCCAGCATCTGCAACGCATTTTGAATACCCGGCGCGGCAGCGTGCCTATCGACGCCGAGTTTGGCGTACCCGACTTCACCAATCTGGCCGGTTCGTTTGCGACCGGCGAGACCACGCAAATAATCGAGAACATGACTCGCATGATCGCCCGCTACGAGCCTCGCTTGAAATCGCCGCGCATCCTGGTCGCCGAAGGCGCCCAGGAAGTGTTGTCGCTGAGTTTCAGTCTTGAAGGCGTGGTGTCGATCGATGATCGGGACATTCCCATTCACCTGGCAACGCGGGTGTCTTCGGACGGTCGCGTGTCCCTGGCGATGCACTAAGTCATGCTCAACAGCCATTATCAAAATGAACTCAACCAACTGCGGCGTCTGGCCGATGAGTTTGCTCGCCGCAACCCGGCCCTGGCGCCGCTGCTGGGGGTAGACTCGGCCAATGACCCGGATGTCGAGCGCTTGCTCGAAGGCGTGGCGTTTCTTACCGGAATGGTTCGCCAACGGTTGGATGACGAGTTTCCCGAGTTCATTCAAGAGTTGGCGCAGCTGCTCTATCCCCATTACCTGCAACCCTTGCCCTGCCTGACGCTGCTGCAATTTCAGCCGCGTGGGGCATTGCAGGAGGTCTCGCGTATCGAGCCCGGATGCGAAATTGCCTCGGTGCCGGTCGATGGCCAGCGGGTGCGCTTTCGCAGCACTGCGGCGGTCGATCTGGAGCCGTTGCAACTGGTCGGTAGCCGCTGGGACGGCGCCGCCGGTGAAGAACGCAGCCTGGTTCTGGACTTCGCATTTACCACCGCCGATCCCAATAGCTGGCGGGCCGACAGCCTGCGTTTCTATCTGGGTGATGGCCTGGCCGATGGCTCCAAGTTGTTGCGTCTGCTGCAGCTCAACCTGCGTGAGATTCGTATCTGCGCCCAAGAGCAGCCGATGACCATCCTGCCGGCCAGCCATTTGCGTGGCCTGGGATTCGATGCGAGCAACACCTTGCTGCCGTTTCCCGATACCGCGCACCCGGCCTATCGTTGCCTGCAGGAATACTTCGCGCTGCCCGAGAAATTCCTGTTTATCGAGCTTTGCGGGTTCAAACAATGGCGAGCGAGAGGCGCCGACGGGCGTTTCAGCGTGCGCCTGATGTTCGAAAACCTGCCGGACTGGGCACCGAATCTGTCGGCCAACAGCTTTTTGCTGGGGGTGACGCCAGCGATCAATCTGTTCGCCCAGGACGCGCACCCGCTGCGCATCGACCACAAGCAAGTCGACTATCGCATCCAGCCTGCCGACCATGGCCAGCGCATGAGCATGCGGATTCATTCGGTGCTCAAGGTCAGTGCTTATTCCGCCGCAGGCGGCGAGCGGCTGCTAGAACCGTTCAATACCTTCTCGCAGCGCGACATGTATAACCTGCGCATCCGCGCCTCGAGCATCGATGCCCAAGGCTATGACCACTATCTGAGCCTGCCCTACAGCGAAGGCAAAGTGCCGGGCGAGATGACCTTGTCCATCGGCTTGCTCTGCACCAATGGCAAGTTGCCGGAAAGCCTGCGCCTGGGCGATTTGAACCAGCCAACCGACAACACACCGCCCAGGGTCGAGTTCAAGAGCATCCGTGGCATTACCCCGTGCCAGCCGCCCAAGTTCGACGACAAGTTGCTGTGGCGCATGCTCTCGCAGCTCAATGCCAACCACTTCCGCCTGGCCGATCGCGACTACCTGCGCGGCCTGCTCGCGCTGTATTTGCCGAGTGTCGGCGAAGGTGCCCAGGACGCCAACCAGCGCCGCATCGATGCCATCGAAAACGTCACCGTCAGTCACGAGCGGCGCTTTATTCGTGGGCTGCCGATCGAAGGCAGTGAGGTCCGGGTCGAGTGCCGGGGCGACTATTTTCTCAGCCCCGGCAATTTCTACCTGTTCGGTTGTGTGCTCGATGAGTTTTTCGCCGGCTGTACGGCCATCAACAGCTTTACCGCTTTCACGCTGTTCGACAGCGTCAACCACGAGACCTTGAAATGGCCAGCGAAGATCGGGCACCAACGCCTGTTGTGATCGATCCGCTGCTCGATGACGGCGGCGAGTTCGGGTTTTTCCAGGCCTTGCGCCTGTTGCGGTTACGTTTCCCGAGCGAAAAAGGCTTCGTCGACAACGTGCGGGTCCGGCCGCGTCTGGGGCTTGGGTTTCCGCTGCGGGATATCGAGGGGATCGAGCAGGACGGAGACGGTCGCTATCGGATCGAGGCGAACTTTTTCGGTCTGTATGGCGTCACCTCGCCGTTGCCGACGTTTTACACCGAAGACCTGATCGACGAGCAACTGCTGGGCCACTCAGCGGGACGTGACTTTCTCGACATCCTGCATGCCTCGCTCTATCCGTTGCTGTTCCGCGCCTGGGAAAAACACCGGATCTGGATCGACATTACCGAGCGGCGCGACGTCAAGAGCCTGCGCCAGCTGCAGGCGCTGATCGGCATTGCGGACGCGCGTCCGGAGCAGCGCGATCAATCCAACGATTTGCTGCGGTATGCCGGTTTGTTCAACCAGTACCCGCGCTCGGCCCTTGGTCTGCAGCAACTGGTCAAGGCCGTGCTCGGTGATGTCGCGGTGGAAGTCGTGCCGTGTGTCGAGACGCGTCTGCGCATCGACCGTGCGGCGCGCACTTACCTGGGCATGCAGTGCGGTGTGTTGGGCGAAAACAGCCTGCTCGGTCGTGAAGTCATGGACCGCAGCGGCACGCTGGATATCCGCCTGACGTCACTGAGTCGCGCGGATTTTCACGGGTTATTGCCGGGGCAAGCGCTGTATCAAAAACTTGAACGGTTGGTGGCGTTGTATCTGCAGACACCGCTACGCAGCCGACTGGTCATGCGGCTTGCGGCAGATAAGCAGCAGTGCGCTTCGCTGGGGGGCGGCTGGCAGCGGCTGGGCCTGGATACCTGGCTCGGTGACGGTGACACACAGGACGACGTTGTATTCATGCTGACGGCCGAACACGGACCAATGCTCGAAGAGAGGGCTCGCTAGATGATTCAGGTAGAACTCAAACCGCTGTTCGCACGGCTCAATGTGTACAGCACCAAGGCCCTGGAGAACGCGGCGGGCCAGACCCTGGCGCGCGCTCACTACGAGATTTCCCTGGAGCACCTGCTGCGCCAGTTGCTGGAAGATCCGGATGCCGATACGACGCGCATCCTCGCTCGATTCGAGATCGATCCGCTGCGCCTGCGTGCGTTGCTGGATGAGGGCCTGGCGCAACTGAAAAACGGCAACCCCGGGCGGCCGGTGTTCGCCGGCCTGCTCACTGAGTGGATTCAGGACGCCTGGCTGATTGCCTCGCTGGTGGTCGGCACCGGGCGGATTCGTGGCGGCTCGCTGTTGCTGGCGCTGGTATCGCGCCTGGGTTACTACACCGCCGGCACCCGTTATGGCGAACTGCTCAAGCCGATTTCCACCGATGCCCTGACGGCAGAGTTCGCTCAGCTGTTGGGCGGTTCCAGTGAAGGTCCGCTGGACAGCCTGCAGACCGGCACGGCCTCCGCTTCGCTGGGCAGTGCTGGCGGTGTTGCGCCCGCTGCCGAAGACAATATCGCGCGCTTTTGCGAGGACCTGACCGCCAAGGCAGCGGCGGGGCGCATCGACCCGATTTTCGGGCGCGATGATGAGATTCGCCAGATGATCGACATCCTCGCCCGGCGGCGTAAAAACAACCCCATCGCGGTGGGCGAACCAGGTGTGGGCAAGTCCGCCGTGGTAGAGGGGTTGGCGTTGTTGATCAGCCAGAATGAAGTCCCCGACTTCCTCAAAAACACACGCCTGCTCAGCCTGGATCTCGGTGCGCTGGAAGCAGGCGCCAGCGTCAAGGGCGAGTTCGAAAACCGCCTGCGCGGCGTCATCGAAGAGATCAAGGCGTCCACCACGCCGGTGATCCTGTTCATCGATGAAGCGCACATGCTGATCGGCGCCGGCGGCGCGGCGGGTGGCTCGGATGCGGCCAACCTGCTCAAACCCGCGTTGGCCCGTGGCGAGCTGCGCACCATCGCTGCCACGACCTGGTCGGAGTACAAAAAGTACTTCGAGAAAGACCCGGCCCTGGCGCGCCGTTTCCAACTGGTCAAACTGGACGAACCGAGCGTTAAAACCGCCGTGTTGATCTTGCGCGGGCTCAAGGGCCACTACGAAAAAGTCCACGGGGTCAGCGTGCGTGATGACGCTATCGTTGCCGCCGCCGAATTGTCGGATCGCTACATTACCGGACGTTTGCTGCCGGACAAGGCCGTGGACTTGCTCGACACCGCCAGCGCCCGGGTACGGATCGGCCTGGGCATCAAGCCTGCCGAGTTGGAGCGCATGGAGCGGCAGTTGTCCGGCCTGGCGCGTGAACAGAGCGCCCTGGAGCGCGACCGTGGCAATGGTTTCCCTGTGGAAGACCAGCGCCTGACCGATATCGCCGACGAACAGGCCGACATCGACGAACGTCGTGGTGCGCTGGAAGTCCGCTGGCTGGCCGAGCGTGACGCGGCGCTGCGCGTCCTTGAAGCACGCAAGCAACTGACCCTGCAAGAACAGGATCTGCCGGTTCCGGCCGAAGGCGAGGTTGCGCAGGTACTGGCCTCGCTGGAAGAACGCCAGGCCGAGCTGGATCAGGCCCGTGAAACCCTGGCCACGCTGCAAGGCGACGCGCCGCTGCTGTTCACCGAAGTCAGCCCCGATGCGATTGCCCAGGTCGTCTCCGACTGGACCGGCGTGCCGCTGGGCAAAGTGCTGCGCGATGCGGCGGGCGGCGTATTGGCCCTGGCCGACAACCTCAAGCTGCGCATTCGCGGGCAGGACACCGCCGTCGAGCAGATCGCAGAAATCCTCAAGGCCGCGCAATCCGGCCTGCGCGATCCGCAACAGCCGTTGGGCGTATTCCTGCTGGTCGGGCCCTCGGGTGTCGGCAAGACCGAAACCGCCCTGGCCGTGGCCGAGCATTTGTTCGGCGGCGAGCAGGCGATGATCTCGGTAAACATGAGCGAGTACCAGGAGAAGCACACCGTCAGCCGCTTGGTGGGCTCGCCCGCCGGCTATGTCGGCTTCGGCGAGGGCGGCATGTTGACCGAGGCGGTGCGCAAGCGTCCGTATTCGGTGGTGCTGCTCGATGAAGTGGAAAAAGCCCACCTGGACGTGGTGAACATTTTCTATCAGGTCTTCGACAAGGGCAGCCTGTCCGACGGCGAAGGGCGGCAGATCGATTTCTCCAACACCGTGGTGTTGCTGACCAGCAACCTGGCCACCGAAGAAATCCAGAACCTGTGCGTCGATGGGCGGCCCGACCCGGACACCCTGGCGGAAAAGATCCGTCCGACCCTGTCCCGGCATTTCAAACCGGCGCTGCTGGCGCGCATGACCATCGTGCCGTTCTTCACCCTGGGTGGCGAGCAACTGGCGGGCATCGTGCGCCTCAAGCTGGGCCGGCTCAGCGAGCGCCTGCTGGCGTCGTCGAAAGTCCGTTTGACGTTTGCAGACGAGGTCGCCGACGCCATCGCCGCGCGCTGCACGGAAGTGGAGAGCGGGGCGCGCAATATCGATTTCATCCTGCGCAAAAGCCTGACACCGCGTTTGTCTGACGTGTTGCTGGGGGCGATTGCCGATCAGCGTCCGCTGGCCGGCTTGCATGTGGCAGTGGATGCGCGCGGCGAGTGGGTCATTACCGCGCAAGAAGTCGATGCGATCAGGTCTTTACCCGAGCGTGAAGCGCTGCTTGAACCCCTAGAGTGACCGCTCGTTTACCGATTGAAGAACAAGGATTGATTGATGGCTCTCAATGATCACGCGCTCTGCACTTTCGCCAGCCTGGCACCCTCGCTGCTGCTCGAAACATTATGGGTGCAGCAGTGGCAGGGCGAGGAAAAGCTCTCTCAGCCCTATCGCTTCGAGGTTCGGCTGGCCACGATCAATCCGTTGTTCGACGACGAAGCACTGCTGGGCAACCGAGCGGTATTGACCCTGAGCGATGCGTTGGGGCAACCGCATCCCTATCAGGGCGTGGTCACGGAGGTGGATTATCTCGACGCCGATTCCCTGTATTTCTACTACCGCGTGGTGCTGGAACCGCGCTTTGTACAGTTGCGTCATTTCCGCTTTTCGGAAATCTGGTTGGACAAAAGTCTGCCGGAACTGATTCGCGACGTGCTCAAGTTGGCCGACCTTAATGTCGAAGGGCCGGGTATGACCGGGTTGCCCGGTTCGGCGTATGACTTCGATATTCGCCTGCCGCTGGCCGATGACCCGCTGACTCAGGCGACGTTTACCTGCCAGTTCGAAGAAACCAGTTTCGCCTTTATTTCACGTCTTCTTGAATATTTCGGCGTGTATTACTTCTTTGAACAGGGGCCTGACGGTGAGGCGCTGGTGTTCTGTGGCGACCGACTGTACCAGCCGCAACTCCCCAGTCTGCTGACCTATCGTCGTCAAGATTCGGAACTGGATGTAGGTCGGGTCCTGGCGGTAGCGCGTACCTTCGAGCGCAAACTCGTCCGGCAAGCGGCGGGGGTCACGCTCCAGGACTTTTCCGCGAGCAACGCGCAGTTGAAGTTAGAGGTCAACGCTTCGGTGGCAACTGCCAGCCTTGGCGCAGATGCCTCGACTGAACAACGAGAGGCCGTCTCTGGTTCGTCTGTATTTGTCGGCGAGCAAGGCTTGTATGGCGAGCACTTCGGTTCACTCGAACAGGGGCAATGGTTGGCGGATCGCCGCGCCCAGGCCATCGGTTGTCGTCAACGGGAGTTTCATGGCAGCGGTCGAGCCACGGGGTTGCGCGCCGGTTATCCGATGCTGTTAGTGGGCCACCCGCGTCCGACGTTCAATGCCAGTTATCAGGTTATTGAAGTTCACCATGAGGGTTGTCAGCCGTTGCCGGGCCTGGGGTCGGAGGGGGAAGGCCCTGGGCAAGGTATCAACACGCGTTTTATCGCGTTGCCCGGCGACGTGCAGTTCCGCGCACCCTGTGTGACACCTAGGCCTTATGTGCAGGGCGTGCTCAGTGCGGTGGTGGATGGTGATGAAGATACCGGGCGGCCGCTGCTCAATGAGCATGGTTGCTACAAGGTGAGTTTCCCGTTCATTCGCGGCGAGAAGAATGCAACCCGCGGTTCTGCCTGGCTGCGCATGGCGACAGTCTCCAATGGCTCAAGCCATGGCATGGCATTTCCACTACTCAAGGACACCGAAGTGCTGGTGTCTTTTCTCGGTGGGGATCCTGATCGGCCAGTCATCACCGGCAGCGTGCCCAACTCGGAAAATCCGGCGCGAGTCGCTATGGATAATGCGACACAGAGCGGTATCAATACCCCGGGTGGCCACTATCTGGCGATGGAAGACAGTGCATCAGGCCCGATGATGAGAATGGGCGCCCCCGTTGGCAATACGAAGTTGACCCTGGGTGAGGGCAGTGTCAGCGGCGCTCATCTTCAAACCGACAATCATATGCAGTTGGCATCCAACTCGTACAAGCACGAGGTTTCCGATATTTACTCCCATAGCATGGGAGGCGGATTCGGCATTTCGTTGAATGGCATGCAAAGTGCAAAATCACATGACGTCTTTCCTACTTTTTCGAAAACCGGGAAACTCCCGGATTTTCAGATCGCACCGACTCTGAAGCTTACGCCGTCCTGGTCAGTAAAAACGGACTCGACGATGGAACAGGTTTCTGCGTCGATAGGGTTGCTGAAGCAAAGCTTGAGCGTGCTGGGGTATGAGATTGCGGTCAGTATTGCCGGTCCCAAAACGTCACTTTGCCTAAGTCCTGCGGGGAGCGAGTTTAAAACGGGATTTAAGAGATTACAGGCAACTGACTTGGTAAAGGCAATTAACACAAAACTTCAAGGTGTTAATAAGACTGAGGAGTTTGTAAATAAAACCGTAAAATCAGGGACTCATGCCAATGAATCCGCTGTGTTGTTACGGCTCAGTTGTGGGCCACATGTTATTTCGTTAACCCCGGCAGGCATTATTATTTCCTCCAATATAGCTATCACCTTTGATGGGAGTGTGAATGTTTCAGGTGATCTCGTGGTGACTGGAAACACAACGCTTAAAAGCTGTGATGTGGTTCAAAGCATAGATGTCGGTGGGTGTGTTTCGGCGACATCTGTTTGGGGCGTAACGCTGCAGTCGCAGACTTCAACCCAGGGGCTAGGAATGGAGCCGGTGTTGATACCTCAAGCCGTAGTGGCTATTGCTAAATCAGAGGCTTTAAAACTTCTTAAAAAGACCGCAGACACAAGTGGAGTTCTTATTAATTCTGGGGCGGAGAAGCTTAATGAGGCGTCTCAAATCGCAATGAGGGCCGCCGAAGAGGCGTTTGTTTGAATTCCTTATTCACTTCATGGGTAACGGCTGAATGAACTATAAACTTGATGAAAGTAGCCTGCTGCTAACCGCTCGGCATTGCACGCCAACAAGTCAGTCGTTGGTCGTTACCGTGGGTTTTCTGATTGACAGCAACAGTGGTAGAGCACTGCCGGCAACCGAGTCCTGGAAGTGGATTGGGTCTAATTTTGTTGACGAGGCTTTTGATCGCGGTTTGAAAAAAAGCGTCGGCACGTTTGCCGTCCTTGGGCATGCATTTGCATTGAGTGAACAACAGAGCGAAGGCATGGCAGTACGCGTGCAGTTAGGCTCATGCGAGAAGACTTTGCATGTCTTTCCTCCGCGCACGTGGCGACAAGGTTTCACCGGTTGGACTGCTGACACGGTGGGGCGCTTGAACTCGGTGGCGATTGATTTTGAACAGGCGTTCGGCGGTATTGGTGATGCCAGCAATCCGAATGGGAAAGGCTATTACGTTGACCTTGAGCGAGGAGAGGGTGGTGCGCTACCTCAGGTAGAACATCCTGCGTTCCCGCTACTTAGTCCGATAGACCGTCCCCCACTGGCCAGCTTTTTGCCGATGTCGCCGCAATGTAAAGAGCGCACGGTATTCATCGGTACGCTGGACGAGCACTGGCAAACTCATCACGCACCATGGCTACCGGCGGATACTGATTTGCGTTGGTTCAATGAGGTTGCTGAGGATCAATGCCAGGCACATTACTGGCAAGGTGATGAGTCCTGGTCAGTTACCGGCATGCATTCACGCAAGGCGCAGATAACAGGCGCTTTACCAGGCCTGCGCCCGCGGCTGTTCATCGAACTCACCAGTAGCCCCCTCGATATTGCTGAAGTGGCCCTGGATCTCGACACCGTCTGGCTGTTCCCCAATGATGAATACCAGTTGCTGTTGTATCGAGCAGAGGTAGCGGTCACCGAAGTCGATGGTGAAGACATCGCCGCGATAGGCGTCGCTTGTGAGACGCGTACTGACCCGGTATTGAGTGCTACACAATGGATTGACAGGCTGTGGCCGAGAGCGCTGGCCGAGCCTGTCAGGATGGAGTCTACGCCAGTGCCGCCCGTGGATACTGACAGTGCATTACGCACTCTGCAGGCTGATGCTGATCGTATTTACAACGAAATACTCAAGATTCATCAGACCACGATCGAGATGGCGAAGAAGCTGACGGCACGAGTCGGTCAGACCTTTGATCCTTTAAAATATCCTCCTCCTGAGCGGCCGGACTTCGTGGCTCTGGTAAAACTTGGTTCTACAGCGCCGACTGCGCGATTCGATCCGGCTGCTCTAGAGGCGGATATCCGTGCCTCCATCACAAACGCCGAGGCACGGGCTAATCAATATGCGGAACAGATAGCCAAACGCCTTAACCGTAACGGCCAGTCGCTTAACGCTCATCTTGCTGCCGCAAAGGCCTCCAATCCACATGCTAAGTTGGACGCGGCCTCCATGGTTGCTCGACTGCCTGTGTCCGACGCACAAAAGGCCGACTATCAAGCCCGCATCGAGGAAGCCGTTGCCACCGCAAAATCGGTTGATACTAAAATCACCAACGCCGTCGCGGCAATGATGGAGCAGATCGCGGCAGGTTCAGCCCAGTTGCTCGAACCAGCTCTGCTCGCATCGCCGACCGTCTGGACGCGTGAGCTCATCGAAGTTGCTTATGCATCTGCTCAGTCCTTGAAGAAGCAACACTTCATTGGGCTGGATCTTTCTGGAATTGACCTCTCCAGAGCGGAGCTGGCAGGTACGCATTTTGAAACCTGTCAACTTCTCCTGGCAAACCTGAGCGGAGCGCAGTTACAAAGCTGCCTGTTTACCGACAGCGACCTGAGTGGTGTCGATCTGCATGACACGCAACTGCACACCGCTGTTTTTCAGCGTTGTCGCCTGGATGATGGCCGGTTCGCCGGTGCCCGGCTCGAGGCGCTTTATGCGACGGGGTGCAGCCTACTGCGGGCGCAATTGGCGCAGGCGTATTTACCGCAAGCTCAGTTTGTCGACTGTGTTCTCAGTCAGTCCGATCTGAGCGGCGCGGAGTTGACCGGTGCAAGTTTTCAAGACTGTTCGCTGGACGCGGTCCAGGCGGTCGATGCGCATATGAGTCGCTCTCGATTTCATGCTTGTACTTTGACTCAGATGCAACTCTCCGGTACGGATTTGCACGGTGCTTCCTGGTCGCAAGTGATTGGCAGCGGGGTGAACGCCAAGGCTGCGAAGCTGCAAAATTTCCGCCTGGATCAGAACTGTCAATTGCCCGGGATTTGCCTGGATCAGGCTGATATGTCTTGCGCTGGCCTGAACCGTTCGCAACTGCGTGGCGCCAGCCTGCGAGAGACGTGTCTGCACAAAGCGCTGATCAATTGCTGCGACCTGCGCGACAGCGATGGTCATCACCTCGATGCCCGCGAAGCCAACTTTACCGGCAGCGATCTAAGTGACTGCAGATGGCCGGGGGCGAACCTGATGGAAGCGCGTTTACGCAAGGTCGACTTGGATAAAGCAGACCTGAGCGGGAGCAATCTGTTCGGTGCCGTCACTGAGGCGGTGAAAGGCCAGGACGTTCAACTGGCACGCGCCCTGTTGGGGCGATGCCGTTTGAAAGAGGACCTTGCCCATGTCTGAATCTGCCCTGACCGCGCAGCAATTGCACGTGCTGATGGATGCGTATGAGCCATTACAGGATCTGAATCTGCGTGGCGGCGACTATCGTGGCATTGAGCTTACCCGCGCACGCCTAGAGCGCGTCGATGCGCGCGGAGCGGACTTTACCGGAGCCAGCCTGAAAGACTGCACTTTCGTCTCCAGCAACCTATGTGCGGCGCGCTTTGAGGGCAGCACTTTCACTGGCGTCAATCTGACTGACTGCTCGCTCGACCAGGCATGTCTGGTGGGGGCGCAAGTCGCAAATGGCGTGTGGTTGCGCTGCAAAGGGCAAGAGTTGGACCTCAGTCAGACCAGTGTCAAAGGGTTGTCAGTCATCGACAGTCAATTCCCCCAACTGCGGTTGAATGGCACCCACATGGCGACCAGCCAATGGTCCAGGTGCCTCTTGCCCTTCATGCAGGCCAGTGCGTCACGCTGGTCACAAAGCCGTTTGACCGATTGTCATTTTGATAGTCCGCGTCTGGCAGGGCTGGTTCTGCACCAATGCGCCTTCGACGGTTCCACACTGCTCGATGCTGACTTCACGGCCTGCGACTCGGAATCCGCGTCGTTTTATAAATGTCAGGGACAAGGCGCGCTCTTTACGAATGCTCGACTGTACAAGGCGATTTTCGCCGAAGGATGTTTCGCCGGTGCCGACTTCACCGACGCATGCCTGGACCTGTCTTGCCTCACCGGTGCCGACTTATCCGACGCTCAGTTGGTCCGGGTGTCTTTGCAGTACGCGCTGTGTGAAGCGCTACGTGCACCACGAGCGGCCTTCATCGACGCGAATCTGATGGGGGCCGATTTTCACGGCGCACAACTTTCCGATTGTGACTGGCACGGCGCGAATCGTGACGCGATCCGTCCAGAAGACAGCGAACGCCTGGCAGCGCAACGCTGGCAACCGACCTTATAGGAACCTGAGATGAACGAAGCACCGAATTTTATGGACAGTCACGCCGTGCTGCGTCACGGGCGGATCAATGCGGTCGAGGGCGAGCGTTTCGGCGTTGTCAGCGCTCAAGGTCATCGTTACTGGCTCAAGCCTGCCTTGGGCTGTCTGCTCCAGCCGGCGGTCGGGGACAGTGTGCTCATTTCGCTGGCCTGTGAAGAGGGTTACATCCTTAGCGTACTTGAACGCAATAAACCTCAACCCAGCGAATTGCGGCTATCGGGGGATGTGCTTCTGACGTTGCCCACGGGTGCTTTGTCGATTGAGGCCCGAGACGGCGTTGCGCTGGATGCAGGGGCGAGCCTGGCAGTGCGCGCTGACCGCGCGGCAGGGCATTTCGCCAAGGCTCAGTTGGGCGTAAACCACCTTGAGGTCACCGGAGAGCGTGTTGATCAGCACTGGATCGAGCGTAACGACAGCGCTGTTCGACACACGGAGCACGTTGCCCGTCATTTCGCTGAATATGGTGACAGTCGCCGTGCGGTGCAGGGCCATGAGGAGTTGCGTGCAGGTTCGTTGCGTCAGCGGGTCGACAAAGACTGGAGTCTGCGCGGCGAAACGCTGGATCTGTTTGCCGAAGTCACCATCGCCCTTGATGGTGAACGAATCAAGCTGGGATAGGGGATATCCAATGTACATGCTCAACAATGGAGGAGCCAAAGCGAACTCCACGGCCCCGGACGTTTGTAAGGTGCCAACGCCGGCTGGCCCGATGCCCATGCCTTTTCCCAATACCGCCGATACGTCCATGGCTGATCCTGGCGGGCTCGTCGTGCCTGTGCTGGTTGCCGGGTTACCGGCGATGAACTTCATGAGTAAGGTGCTCTTGAGCAGCGGCGATCAGGGCGGCGTGGGAGGAGGCATCATCAGCGGCAAGATCATGGGCGCGATGGCATTCCTCAATGGCAGTGCAAAGGTGATGGTGGGCGGCATGCCTGCCGTCCGGGTCACTTGCCAGACTGCCCATAACGGGACGCCGCCCAATACCGTGGGGATGGTGTCTGCCCCCAGCCAGACCCTTGTCATGGTGCTGTCATGAGGAATGCCGGCCTGTACCTGCTCGTCCTGTGCATCCTGCTCACCGCCTGCAGTTCCCAGGAACTCACCCCCGAGCAAAAGGCCCTCACCGCGCTCAAATGGGACTACACCGAAAACGCCATCGAGCTGAGCTTCACCGCCGATAACGACCTCAATCAGTACGACGGCCAGGCGCATAACCTGTTGGTGGTGATCACGCAGTTCGATCAGATCAGTGCGTTTTCCGCCTACACCGGCAGCTCCCAGCAACTGAGCAGCCTGCTGCTGATGAACAACGCGCCGCCCGGGATGATCGGGCTTACGCGGCTGTTTATCGAGCCGGGTCAGACCCGGCAGTTGAGCCTGCCGCGACTCGAGGGCGCGAAGATGGTCGGCGTCGCCGTCGGCTATGCGCACTTGGACCCGGCGCGCAGCGTCAAGCTCTACCAGATCGGCGTCGATGTGACGTCGACGGGGTTCTTCAGCAAGACCTGGACCGCCACACCGCGCCCCATCGCCATTGACCTGCTCGTCGGGCCCGATGCGCTGTTGCGCGGCAAGGAAAGTCGCCTGGCGTTGCCCAAGCCGGTGCAGCCCCGAGAGGGCGAGGTGCGCCTGCCCGGCGCACAGGACTGACCTGCTTGTCGTGAGCGTTGCAACGGCCACGCTTTTTCAATTTTTTGCCTGAAACCGAGCCCTATGAATATCGATCAGTTGTTGTATTGGCACCAGGGCTTGTTCCTCCAGCCTCAGCATTTCCAACAGAACGATGCCCGTATCGAGCATCGTCTTGCCCGTACCACGGGGTTGAACCATCCATACCCGTGGGGCCTGATCTCGCTGAAGATCAACGAGCCCGCGCTGGTTGCCAAACAATGCCTGCTCGATCAATTGTCGGTGCGCTTCGCCGAAGGCACGTTGGCCGAGTACCCGGGTAATGCGGTGCTGGAATCGCGCAGCCTTGACCTGGGCGAATTCAGTGGCGGCCGCACGCTGTTTGTGGGGTTGCGCCGCTTGCTGCCAGGCGAAGTCAACGCGCAAGTGTTCGAGACCCTCTCGGCCGGTTCTCGGGCGGAAGCGCGGTTTATCGTGGCGGCTGACCCGGAAGTGATCGGTGACCGTCTCGGCAATTCCCCGGAAGCGCGGGTGCGCCCGATGTCCTATGTGTTGCGGCTGTTCTGGGAGGATGAGCTGGAGCATTTGAGCGCCTACGAGCTGCTGCCGATTGCCCGCCTTGAACTGGACGGTGATCGCGTCCGGCCGGCCCAGCGCTACGTGCCGCCGTCGATCAATCTGGCGGCATCGCCGATGCTCCTGCAAACCTTGCGTGAAGTCCGTGACGAACTGGTCGGCCGGGCGCGGCAGTTGTCGGTGTACAAGCAGCCGGGAGAGTCGCGGCGCGGCGATCTCGACGCTGCGCAGGTCAACCATCTGATGGCCCTGGCTGTGCTGAATCGCTATGGCCCGTTGCTGACGCACTTGTTGGAAACACCACAGGTTTCGCCATGGGAGCTTTACGGCACCCTGCGCCAACTTGTCGGTGAGTTGAGTCTGTTTTCCGATGTCTGCGACATGCTCGGCGAAACGCCGGATGGCCGTCAGTTGGTGCTGCCGTACAAACACGAGGACGCGGGGGCTGCAACGATTGCACTGGTGGCCCTGATCGGCCAGCAGCTCAATGAAATCAGCATCGGCTCAGAGTTGCTGGTGCACCTGCAACTGCAGGAAGGATTTTATCAGGCCCCATTGCCAGACGCGTTTTTCGGCCCACGGCATCGTTACTTTCTGGTGGCGCGCAGTGTGGTGGATCCTGTGTGGCTGGCCGAGTGCCTGCCGATGGATGGCAAGCTCGGTGCGCTGAGTGTCATGCAAGGCCTGGTCAACCGCGCGTTGCCCGGCGTCGAGTTGATCTACCTGCAGGTTCCGCCCCAAGGGCTGCCACGGGTGGCCGGCGCGTTGTACTTCCGCCTGGAAACGCTGAGCGATGGTTGGGACACGCTACAGCAGGAGCGTCAGGCGGCGTTTTTCCTGCCCCAGCCGCCGGCTGACCTGAGTATCGACCTGGTGGTGGTGCGCACATGATCAATCCCCGCCTGGCTGACTGCTGGATGTCGAGTTTCGAGGCTGCCAAGCGCGGCTTCATTGATCCGGCACAGTCCTATGAGACGCTTGCGCCGGCGCTCATCGTGCTGCTCGATGGCGCGGCCAATCGGGCCCGCGAGCTGCATTTTGCCGAAGCCGAAGTGCGTGAGGCGTTGTTCGCGGTGGTCGCCTGGATCGATGAGGCGGCCATGTCTGGCGAATGGCCCGGGGCGGCAGAATGGCGGCGGGCGCCGTTGCAACGTCACTACTTTTCCACCAGTCGTGCCGGTGTCGAGTTCTTCCAGCGCTTGGAGGCGTTGCCCGAGGCGGCGGTCGGTGCCCGCGAGGTCTTCGGCCTGGCCTTGCTCGGCGGCTTCCAGGGGCGCTACGCGACCCGCCCGGGTGGTGAACTGATGCAATACCGCCGGCTCTGCCTGGAACGGATCATTCTCGATCGGCAGATGGTGCCGCTGGATGCCACCAGCCATCTGTTTGAACAACCCGAGGCCCAGTTGCCAACACGCCTGCGTGTGGTGCGCCGGGGCTTGCCCGGTATTTCGTTGCTGCTGCTGATCGGGGTGCCCTTGATTCTGTTGACCGTGCTTTACATCAGTTTCGATCTCTCGCTGGGTCGACAAGTCAGCCAATTGCTGGAGATGCGCTGATGTTGAAGAAAGCAGGGGTGTTGTTGCTCTGGGCGGTGCTGCTGGTATGCATCGTGCTGTTGCTCTGGGGCCTGGCGCTCTACCAAAACTGGCCATTGTGGTACGTGCCGGTGATTTTCATCGTTGCGCTGTTGCTGGTTTTTTGCCTGCGTGGGGTCGGGCGGCGCTGGTATGCCTGGCGCTTGCGTCGGCGGATGAACAGCGAATTGCCCCAGAGTCGTCGCGATGAGGCGCCGGCGCTTGATCAGGACTGGAACAGCGGCGTGCAGATGTTGCGCCAGTCGCGCCTGAGTCGATTGGGGTCACCGCTGTATGTGCTGCCCTGGTTCTTGACGCTGGGCGAGAGTGACAGCGGCACCCGGCGTTTGCTGGGCAACAGCGGGCTGACCTCGGCCATGCGTTCGACCCACGGTGGAAAGCCGGCTGCCTCGACTGGGGCCTTGGATTGGTGGTTCCTTGAGCGTGGCGTGATCATTGATCCCGCCGGCCGCATGGCCGAGGGCAACAGCGACGCGGGCCCGGAATGGCGACGGTTGCTTTACTGGCTGCTGCGTTCACGGCGCCGCGAACCCCTCAACGGTGTGCTGCTGGTGATCGACTGCCAGCGCTTGTTGAGCGATTCCGATGCGCGCCTGGCCGAGCAGGGACACAATCTGCGCCGCCGCCTGGATGACCTGGTGAAGGTCTTTGGTGCCCGTTTGCCGGTGTATTTCATTATTACCGGTGCCGAGGCCTTGCCGGGCTTCACCCCATGGGCGTCCGCTCTCACACCGCCCCAGCGTGAGCAGCCATTCGGCCTGCTCAGCCTGCAGCGCACGGGGGCGGCGCAGGTGTTTCTCGAAGAGATGTTCAGTGGGATTGGCCAGCGGCTGTTCGACCTGCGTATCGAATTGGGCGTGCGTGGCCTGCCTGATGAAGAGGCGTTCAGCCTGCCGGAGCGCATCGTTGATCTACGCTCGCGTCTCCAGCATCTGCTGTTACCCGCGTTTGACGCCAACCCCTACAGCGAGTTGCCGCTGCTCTGCGGGCTGTTCCTCACGGCCAACGGGCAAGAGGCTGACGGCACAAGCGAAGGCTGGTTCAGTCATGAGTTGCTGGGACAGCTGTTGCCGGCGCAACGCCATGCTTATCAGCCCATCGATAGTTGGCATCGCTGGCGCAGGCTGTTGGCGCATGCCGCAGTGCTTGGCTGGCTGGGACTGTGTGTCGGCTTTGGCGCCTTGCTGGTGTATGCCGACCACCACACTCAGGCAGTGCTTACCGAAGCGATGGACGAGCCGCCAGCGGCCGAGGACTTCGACGGCGGGCTGGAGACCGACCTGGATGCGCTGCGTCGCTTCCGCCAAGCGTTGATCAGCCTGTCTGACCAGCAGCAGGGCGGCTGGCATGGTTTGCTGCCGTTCTCACGGCATATCGAACAGGTCCAGGAGCACTACCGCTCTGACTACGTCAGGTTGTTCGACCACGAAATACGCACGCCAGTATTCGATGGTGTCATCTCGCAAAACCTGCGCAGCGCGTTGAACAGCGGCGATCCACGTCTGATTGCCGCGTATGCCGAATTCCTTGTGCGACGGATCAACCTGCTCGATGCCCGTCTGAACAATCAGTCGATGGATAACCTGCCGCTGCCGGGTTCCGAGGTGGGTTTCCTGAACTTGACCTACGGTTCCAAGCAAGCGACCAGCGCCGGGCAGTTGGTCACCCTGGGGAGCAGCTATCGCTCCTATCTGGAGTGGCAGACCGATATGGCGCAGATGCAGAGCCAGCGAACGGCCTTGCTGGGTCAGCTCGAAAGCATGGGGCTTGAGGGACGCCCCCTGACGTGGCTGAAAGCCTGGGCCGAACTGCAGGACAATCTGCCGCCGATCCGGCTGGCTGAATACTGGAGCGATAGCGATAACCCGGGGCTGAGTCTTTCCGGTGCTTATACGTCGCAAGGGCATACTGCGATTTTTGCTTTTATGGATGAACTCGGCCTCGCCAGCCGTGACAGCGCGCTGTGGGAGACACAGCGGGTAAAATTCCTCGATCAGTACCGAAGCGATACCCAGGATGCCTGGTATCGGTTTCTCCAGGGCAGCCTGCTCAGTGCGCAGACGCGCTTGAAAAATCGCGGTGATTGGCAACTGGCCCTGAGTGTCGTCGGTACGCCCAACGATCCGTTCCTGAAGCTGCTGCATCGCAGTGCCGAACGGTTCGCTCTGATCCCCGTCGAGCAACGCGCACCTTGGGCGAACCGGGCGGTGTCGCTCGATCGCTTGCTTGAACTGGCCCGTAACAACGATCTGCATGCCGAAGCGGGGGCGTTGGGCAGCCTGAAAATCACCAATGCGCTGGGGGGCGATGTGCTCAAGGGCGTGGCCAGTGGCGGTTCGATCGAGAGTGGCGTCAACGGCTTGCGCGACGAATTGACCCAAGCCCGCGCGTTGGCCAGGTTTCAGCAGTTGATGAAAGGTGTGGTGGCCGATCTGCAGAAAAGCGATGCGCAAGCGTTCCAGGTTGCCGTGGATACTTGGGGCTTCGGTGCCGATCCCTCGGTGAAGTCTGCGCCGCTGTGGGAAGCCGATAGCGTGCGCAGCGCCTTGATCCAGGCGCTGAAGGGGCCGGATCCGCGTGAAGATGTGGTCTGGTCGTTGGCGACCGGCCAGTTGGACTTCGCCTCGCATTACGCTTCCGAAGTGGCGGCCTGCCGCCTGCAAAGTGACTGGAGTGGGCAGTTGCTCAGTTCGATCCAGGGCGTGCAGGACCCGGTCATGCTTAACGAGCTGCTGTACGGCGAACGCGGTCAACTGCCGGCCTTTATGAGCGGGGCGGTGAAAACCTTCGTGCAACGCGATGTGCAGCGCTACAGCGGACGGGAAGCGCTGGGTGTGCAAATTCCGTTGACCGGTGCGTTCTACGCTTATGTCAGTCGTATGCAGCATGCGCGCAACGATCTGCTCGGTGCCGAGCGACAGAGTCAGGCCCAGCAGGCCACGGAGCAGCAAAGCCGGCAGGCACTCGAAGCCGAGCAGAAAGGCCTGGTGGCGCAACGGGCAGAGCTCAAGCAAAGCATTGCCACACTGCAGGCCACGGCGGCCGTGGTGGAATTGTCCGCCGCGCCGTCACAGGTCAACCTCGGCGCTCGCTCGCTGCCCCAGCAGACGCGCCTGACGCTGCAATGCAGTGGCCGTTCGACAGTGCTGGATAACTTCAACTTTCCCACCAGCGCCAGCTTCGTCTGGGCCCCCGGGGCCTGTGCCGATGTTGCCCTGGAGATCAGCTTCGCCAACTTCAAGCTGACCCGGCACTGGACCGGGGACCGTGCGTTCGTGGACTTCCTGCGGCTGTTCAACGGTGGGCAACACACCTTCAGCGCTGATGATTTTCCGGGCCAGCGTAACTTGATGGGCAGTGAGAATCTTATCGGCATTCAACTGACCTACCGCCAGGAAGGCGAACAGGTATTGATGGACAAGTATAGCCAGGCCGACCAATTGCAGCGCCAGGCCACCATCCTCGATGCACAGTTGAATGGCATCGCCGAACAGTTGACGGCGATGGATGCCCAGGCGGCCGCGACGAATGTGCGTCTGGCCGCGCTCGGTTCGCCCACCGAGCAGGGGGTCGCGAGTATTCAACCGCCGACCCAGATCGCCTGGTGCTGGACGCCCAGGCCCGTGGCAACGGGGCTGTCGGCAGGTGAAGGGATTCGCTTGGATCTTGGCACCTATGGCAACGAGACGCGCGTGAAGAACCTTGAGGCGCAACTGCTCACCTTGGGTTTGTCCAGCCGGCGCGAAGCCGCACAGACGATAACCGGCGACAAGGCCACGCGGTTGCTGGTGGTGGCGCTGCGTGACGACGCGGCGGCACAACGGGCGATTCGCGACATTTTGCGCAAAATGGGCGTGAGCGCCACACTCGACAGTGCAGCCGCCAGTAAGGTCGACCTGTGATGAAGAGCTGGCGTGCTTCATTGGCGCTGCGCATTACCTGTGTGCTGGCGCTGGTTCTCGCGTTGAGTTGGTGCGTGGCCGCCGGGCTTAGCGCGTGGCGCACGTATGAACAACTGCAAGGCAAGGCGCTGGACGATCTCAGCCAGCGCCTGGCCTTGCTCTCCAGTGTGGACAATGACGATTTTCGCGACGCGGAGGAGGGCGCCAGACGACTGATGACGCGCTGGAACAGCGGCGCGGCAAACGAGTTTGGCGGCAATATTTTCCAGCGCAGCACCCTGCATTGGGTGCTCAATCCGCCCGGGCCGGGCGTTGCGGACAACGCCGCGGCCACCGATCGGTTGGCCCGCGCCGCTTCCGCTGCCGAAGCATTCGGTACGGCCGGCCAGGCGATGACGGTCGATACGTTTTTCTATTTTCCCGACGCTGGGGCGGCTTTTTCCACGCAAGTCGATATTCCGTCGGGTTTCGCCCAGGCCCGAGCAACGCATTTGCGCGCGCTGTTCGACGGACTATCGGCAGATGGGCCTCAGGTTGTCTGGGACGGGCCCTATTACGAGCCGTCGCTGGGCCGCCAGTTGATCAGCGTTGCGGTGGTCGCCCGGGATGTATCGGGCAAACCCTTGTTCATGACCGGCTATGAATTGAAGCTCGATGAGCGGTTGGCCCGTATCGGGCAGTTGCTCAATGGCTATCCCACCCTGTTGCTGGATGCACAAGGTCAGCGTATTGCCGATCTTTCCGGCAATACGCTGGAGGCGGTTTCCCGCGACAGGCTTAAGCAACTGATCGCGGATTTGCCGGCCGCCGCCGGCTTCCCACAGATCGGTCGCTTCGACGCCGACACGCCGATGATCGTCGCTCACCTGCAGCAACCGGATTGGTATCTGTTGACGGTTTATCCGCAAGCGCAACTGCGCGCCGGCGCGTTGGGCCTGATTCTAGCCGAGGTACCTTTTGCGATTGTCGGCTTCATCCTCTTGGCCCTTGGTTTACTCTGGGTGTTGCATCGCCAGTTGGCGCAGCCGCTGGCCCGGTTTGCGCGGGAAATCGAAGAAACCGCTCGCGGCGACGACCTGTCGCGTCGTTTGCCAGAGGCGCGCGCCGATGAGCTGGGACGCTTCGCCAGGGCCTACAACCGCTTGCTCGATGCGTTGCAGGCCGAGCAGGCCGGGCTGGAGCACCTGGTGGAGGTGCGCACTCAGGAACTGCAGGGCGCCCGGGACATGGCCAACCAGGCCAACCAACTCAAGGGGCAGTTCCTGGCCAACATGAGCCACGAAATCCGTACCCCGATGAACGCCGTCATCGGCATGAATCACTTGCTGGCGGATACGCCGCTCACGGCTCAGCAGCAACATTTTGTCACGGCCATCCGTGAGAACTCCGAAGCCCTGCTGGCGCTGATCAGCGACATCCTGGACTTCTCCAAAATCGAGTCGGGTAACCTGAATATCGAGCAGGTCGAGTTCGATCTGACCGAAGTGCTGGAAGACGTCACCGAACTGTTGGCACCGCGCGCGGCGGAAAAAGGCCTGCGCATGATCTGTCATATTGCCACCAATGTACCGGGGCAAGTGATCGGTGATCCGTGGCGATTGCGGCAGATTCTGCTCAATCTCCTGAGTAACGCTGTCAAGTTCACCGCCAGCGGCTCGATTCGCCTGCTGGTCTGGCGGGGGGAGGACGACCAGCTTGGATTTCAGGTGATCGATACCGGCATCGGCATCGCGCCGTCCGCACAGCGTTCGGTGTTTGAGGCGTTTTTGCAGGCCGATGCCTCCACCACCCGAAACTACGGCGGTACCGGGTTGGGCTTGTCCATCAGCCAGCGCCTGGCTGGGATGATGGGTGGCGGTATCGAGTTGCACAGCCAACCGGATGTGGGTTCGACCTTCGCGCTGACCTTGCCCTTGCCGCAATGCCCGGCGCGTGCGGCCGACGCCCCACGGTTGTGGGGGCTGCGGACCCTGGTGGTGGATGAACACGCCGATGAGCGTGGGGCATTGATGGAGATGCTCGGCCAGTGGCAGATGCTGTGCCAGGGCGCAGCGTCTGCCGAAGAAGCATTGAGCCTGATGCACGAGCAGGCACAGTTGGGTGTCAGGTTCGACTTAGTATTGGTCAATTGGCGCCTGCCGATGGTCGATGGCGTCGAGTTCGCCGACCTGTGCCGTGCAGCCCCGGCGTTGGCCACCGCGCGTATCGTGCTGATGGCCTCGCAGGTGGAATCACTGCCGTCTGCCGATGAACTGCGCGCCCATGGCCTGGCCGCGTGCGTTGTCAGGCCGCTGCGTCGTCAGCATTTCTATCGGACCTTGTGCGAGGTGCAGAGCGGTGCAACGCCGACGCTCTGCGAAACCGCATCGCCGTTGCGCAGTCTGGAGCGGCATGACTTCGGCCTGGATGTCCTGGTGGTCGATGACATCGCCACCAATCGCGAGATTACTCAGTTGTTCCTGGAGCGTTTCGGCCATCGCGTCGTTCATGCCCGCGACGGTGTCGAGGCACTGGAAATACTCGGTCGGAAGATTTTCGATGCGGTCTTGATGGACGGGCAAATGCCGCGAATGGATGGCATGGAGGCTGTTCGTCAATTGCGTTCGGGGCAGTGCTCAGTGCTGGATGAGGATGTTTACGTGATTGCCTTGACCGCCAACGCCATGAGCGGTGACCGCGAGCGTTTCATCGAAGCCGGCGCCAACGAGTATCTCGCCAAGCCCGTGTTACCGATGCAGCTGTTCGATGCGATCACGCAAGTGATTGTGCGGCAGCAGGCACGGGGGATGGAGTTGCGCAGCGCAGAGCCCTCGGCACCGAGCCTGGCGAAGCCCGTGCCGACGCTGATGCCACTCCAGGAACAGGACCCACTCCGGGCCCCGCGTCTGCAGCGTTTATTCATGGCGGACTGCCAGGCCTTGCTGGTGCGGCTCAAGGAGGCGGTCGCGCAGGTCGATCACGCCGAGGCCGCGCGTATCGCCCATAGCCTCAAGGGGAGTGCCGGGCAATTCGGTGAAGCGGCGTTGGAGGCGTCGGCTGCGTTGATGGAACAGGCCGCCGCTGACGCGGATATCGCCACGATGCTCGCTGCGCTGTTGCAACTGGACATGCAGGGTCTGACCCTGGCTGCGCGTCAGCCCGGCCCCTCTGAAAAAACTGGAAAGCCTGACGATGTCTGAGTGCCGTTTACTGCTGGTGGATGATCACGCAATGATTCGCGAAGGGTTGTGTGCGCTGCTGGCCGATGTGCCTGAGCTGAGCGTGGCGGGCGAGGCCGAAGATGGTCAGCAAGCCGTTGCCATGTGCCGCGCCTTGCAACCTGACTTGGTGTTGATGGACCTGAATATGCCGTTGCTCGATGGCGTCTCGGCCCTGACCCTGATCGCCAGGCGCTGGCCGGCCATCCTGATCATCGCCCTGACTTCGACGGTCTCCGAACATAACGCCGCGCTGGCGCTGGAGGCCGGCGCGGTCGGCTATGTGCTCAAGCGCAGCCGGCGCGAAGACCTGCTCCAGGCCATCGCCCAGGTGCGCGCAGGGAAAATCTATATCGATTCCGGTCTCGATGCCGCTCAAGTCATGGCGCTACGCGGCGCCGGGCACGCGGCCAGCGGTGTCAGCCTGACCGGACGAGAACGCCAGGTCTTGAAGCTGGTCGCCGAAGGCGCGCGTAATCGAGACGTTGCCGAGATCTTGTGTATAGGCCTCAAAACCGTAGAGACCCATCGGCTCAACCTGATGAAAAAACTGGACGCACACAACGCTGCCGATATGACCCAATGGGCCTATCGGCTTGGCCTGCTTGGCGAGGATCAATAACCCGTGTTGGGCAACGGCGGCTGGCTTTTTGATTGGCGCGGGGACACCGGCGTAAGTCAGCCCGCGCGCTGAACAACATCATGACGAAGCATCAATTTTGAACAATTTGTAGACGACGACAAAAAACACCGGCACGAAGAAAATCGCAAGCAATGTCCCAGAGAGCATGCCGCCAATCACCGCCGTTCCGAGTGCGTGCTGTGCCCCGGCGCCGGCGCCACTGCCGAGGACCATGGGCAGTACGCCCAGAATGAAGGCAAGCGACGTCATCAGAATGGGGCGTAAACGCATCCTGACCGCTTCAAGCGCTGCCTCAATGAGCCCCTTGCCTTGCTCGTGAATCTCCTTGGCGAACTCGACGATGAGAATGGCGTTTTTCGACGCTAGCCCGATGGTGGTCAGTAAGCCGACCTGGAAATACACGTCGTTCATCTTCCACGTCAGGATGGCACCGACCAGTGCGCCGAGTACGCCTAAGGGGACAACCAGAATCACCGACATCGGTATCGCCCAACTCTCGTACAACGCTGCCAGACACAGGAACACAATCAGGATCGACAAGCCGTAGAGCAGCCCGGTGCGGCCCGTTGATGCTTTTTCCTGGAGCGACAAACCTGTCCACTCGTAGCCAAAGCCTGCTGGCAGTTGGGCCATGGCGTCTTCGACAATCGCCAGCGCCTCGCCGCTTGACGCTTTCCCCGGCATCGCCATGCCAAGTATCTCCACTGACGGCGAACCGTTGTAGCGCTCAAGCTTGGGCGATCCCGACGCCCAGTGCGCCGTGGCAAACGCGGTGAACGGCACCATGGTTCCTGCGCTGTTGCGGACATACCAGCGACCGATGTCCTTAGGCAACATACGGAACTGAGCATCCCCCTGGAGCATGACTTTTTTGACCCGACCCTGATCAAGAAAGTCGTTTACGTAAGTGCTCCCCCAAGCTGTTGAAAAGGTATCGTTGATATCGGACATCGAAAGCCCTAGCGTGCCTGCTTTGTGGTGATCGATATCCAGACGAAACTCTGGCGCGTCCTCTTGCCCGTTGGCCCGAACGGCGACCAATCGCGGGTCTTTGCTGAGAATGCCCAGCAGTTGGTTACGGGCTTTCATCAAGGCTTCATGGCCAAGGTTTGCGCGATCCTGAAGCATGAGGTCAAAACCCGTTGCGTTGCCCAGTTCCGATACCGCGGGTGGGGCGAACGGGATGATCTGCGCATCCCTGACCTTGGCGAAATAAGCCCATGCCCTGGCCGTCACGCTGTTGACGCTAAGGGATTCGTCACGGCGCTCGTCCCATGGCCGCAGCTTGATGAATGCCAGGCCAGTGTTTTGGCCATTGCCTGCGAAACTGAATCCGGAGACGGTGAAAATGCCCGCAACCGCCTCTTTCTCATCCACGAGAAAATGCTGCTCGACTTGTTTGAGCGCGTCATTGGTGCGGGCTGCAGTCGCGCCGGGTGGAAGCTGTATCAGCGCAAAGAGCGTGCCTTGATCCTCGTCGGGCAGAAAACCCACCGGGATTTTGAGGAAGGCGCCGACAACCAAGATCAGGAGCGCGGCGTAGATGAGCATATAGCGTTTGGGCCTGCTCAACATATGGTTCACGCCACCCTGATAATGGCGGCTGCCACGTTCGAAGGTCCGGTTGAACCAGCCGAAGAAACCGCGCTGGGTCAGCTCATGTCCACGATCGATCGGTTTGAGCAGCGTGGCACAGAGTGCGGGCGTCAGAATCATTGCGACGAGAATGGACAACACCATCGCCGACACGATCGTGATGGAGAACTGGCGGTAAATGACCCCCGTCGAGCCGCCGAAGAACGCCATAGGGATGAACACCGCGGCCAGCACCAGTGCGACGCCGACCAGCGCCCCGGTGATCTGCCCCATGGATTTGCGAGTTGCCTCCTTGGGCGACAGGCCTTCTTCGCTCATGACCCGCTCGACGTTCTCCACCACCACGATGGCGTCGTCGACCAACAGCCCGATCGCCAACACCATCGCA
This sequence comes from Pseudomonas sp. D3, assembly GCF_029320995.1. Taxonomy (NCBI): domain Bacteria; kingdom Pseudomonadati; phylum Pseudomonadota; class Gammaproteobacteria; order Pseudomonadales; family Pseudomonadaceae; genus Pseudomonas; species Pseudomonas sp. D3. The sequence goes on along the minus strand of NZ_CP119772.1, from coordinate 3,433,234 downwards.
AACATCGTCAGGGTGTTGATGCTGAAGCCGAATACCGCAAGTACGCCGAACGTGCCGAGCAACACCACCGGAACGGCAATCGTGGGAATGAGGGTTGCGCGAAAATTTTGCAAAAACAGGTACATCACCAGAAATACCAGCACGATCGCTTCGACCAACGTGCGCACGACTTCTTCTATGGAAATGCGCACGAAAGGGGTCGTGTCATACGGTTTCTGTACCTGAACACCCTGCGGGAAAAAGGGTTTGAACTCCTCAATCCGCGCATCGATGGCCTTGACCGTATCGAGTGCGTTGGCTCCCGGAGCGAGTTTGATGGCCAGACCGGCAGCCGGTTTGCCATTGAACCGACTGGCGTTACTGTAGCTTTCGCTGCCCAGTTCGACCCGGGCGACGTCACGCAAACGCACCTGGGCGCCGTCGGTCTGCGTGCGCAGTAAGATGTCCTCAAACTCGGCGGCACTGCGAAGTTGAGTCTGAGAGGTAATGGTCGCATTGAGTTGCTGGTTGCCGGACGCCGGCAGCGCGCCGAGTTGCCCGGATGACACTTGCACGTTCTGCGCTTGGATCGCGTCCTTTACATCCAGCGGCGTCAGGCTGAAGTTTTCCAGCTTGTCGGGATCGAGCCATATCCGCATGGCATATTGCGCACCGAATAACGTGGTATCGCCAACCCCATCGACCCTTCCGATCGCGTCCTGGATGTTGGCCGAGACATAGTTCGATAGATCGGCACCATTCATTCGGCCATCTTCGGAGGTGAAGGCCAGGATATTCAGAAAGTTGGTGGACGATTTGACGACCTGCACGCCCTGTTGCTGAACCTGCGAGGGAAGTAGGGGAGTCGCCAGTGCGAGCTTGTTCTGCACCTGTACCTGCGCAGTGTCAGGGTCCGTGCCGTTTTCAAAGGTCAGCGTAATCGTGACGGAGCCATTGGATTCGCTCGTTGACGCGATGTAGCTCAGGCGATCCAGGCCCTTCATTTTCTGCTCGATGACTTGAGTGACCGTATCCTCCAGGATTTTTGCCGACGCACCTGGGTAGGTCGCGGTAATGGCGATGGCGGGCGGTGCAATAGTCGGGTATTGCGCAATGGGCAGCGTCAGGATGGACAACACACCGACAAGCATGACGATGATGGCCAGCACCCAGGCAAAAATCGGGCGATCAATAAAAAAACGTGCCATGGTATTTACCCGCTGCTCAATGAAGGTCGGAAGGTGCAGGTGCCTGCGTCACGGACGGCGCCTGCCACGGTACGGTCTTGACCGTCACACCAGGGGCCGCGCGCTGCAGCCCATCAATGACCAATTGATCACCGGCATTCAGCCCACTGCGAATCAGCCACTGATCCCCGATAGCCCGGTCGGTTTCCAGATCTCGTCGCTCGAGTTTGTCGTCCTTGCCCACCACGTAAGCCTGGGGTTTGCCTGTGCTGTCCCTTGATACCGCTTGCTGGGGAACCAGCAGGCCTTGATCCTTGACACCCTCTTCAAGGACCGCGCGGACATACATCCCCGGAAGCAGGGTGGCGTTGGGATTGGGAAAGATCGCGCGAAGGGTGATGGCCCCGGTGTCTTGATCCACCGTCACATCCGAAAATTCAAGCGAGCCCTCCAGGGGATAAAAGCTGCCGTCTTCGAGTCGCAGCCTGACTTTAGCCGCGCTTGCACCGCTTTTTTCCAGATCGCCTTGGGCCATTGCTTTCTTGAGGCGCAGGAGTGCGACGCTAGGCTGCGTGACGTCCACGTAGATCGGATCAAGCTGCTGGATGGTTGCCATGGCCGTGCTCTGACTGGCCGTGACCAATGCGCCTGGGGTGATACTGGATTTGCCGATGCGTCCTGAGATCGGGGCATCGACACGGGTGTAGGCCAGATTGATGCGACTGCTTTCAACATTGGCCCTGGCCGATGATACATCCGCCTCGCCTTCGCCCACGGAAGCCACAGCGTCGTCGTAATCCTGTCGACTTATGGCATTGACGGCGGACAGCTCCTTGTAGCGATCACGCTTGAGTCGTGTGGAGATGAGGGTTGCCTGGGCCTTGGCCAATGCCGCGACATTGTTTTCATAGGTGGCTTTGTAGGTGGCTGGGTCAATCGAGTAGAGCACCTGGCCCGCCTTGACGTCGCTGCCCTCGGTGAAGCTGCGCTTGAGCACGATTCCGTTGACCTGAGGCCTTACCTCTGCGATCAGAAACGGCACCGTCCGTCCAGGAAGCTCGGTGGTAAACACCACGCGTTGTGGCTGCACAGAGAGCGTACCCACTTCAGGCGTACCTGCAGCCGGTGGTGCGCCGCCTGGCGGTTTGCCACAGGCCGCCAAGACACTGATTGACGCGATGACCACCACTGACATGAGGCGCTTCGGGTATGCAAGGCACATAGCGTGCTCCAAGGACAAAAGACATTATTAACGATACCGAACTGTACGGTAATCTATTTTGACAGAAGCATTTGGTCAAGTAATAATGGTACACATTGGTATCGAAATAGGAGATTTCTTGTGCGGGTACTTACGGACAGCAAGCGGGATGCGATTCTTCAGGCCGCCGCAGACATTTTTCATGAGCAAGGGTTTGAAGGGGCTTCCATGGCAGGCATCGCCACGCGAGTGGGCGGTTCCAAGTCGACGCTCTACCGCTATTTTTCCTCCAAGGAGGAGTTGTTTGTTGCGGTGAGTCATCAGGCTGCCAAAGACCAGATTCTTCCAACCCTGGAAACATTGCTGGCAAGCACGGATCAGGAACTGGGTGGCGTACTTCGACGTTTTGGGGAGACGGCACTGGCGATTGTCGCGAGTGAACCCGCGATCAAAGCCATGCGCACAGTGATCAGCGAGTCAGGTCGCAGTGACATCGGCAAGCTCTTCTATGAAACCGGGCCACAGATCGCCATGCATGCCCTGGCTGATTTTTTCCGGGCCCGAATGCTCGCAGGTACGTTGCGTCAGGCTGATCCCCACGTGGCAGCTCGACACCTCATCGCGCTCTTCGAGTCAGAGACCATATTTCCTTGCCTGATGGGCATCAGGTCCGAGCTATCCAGTGCCGAGATCAAAGGGGCTGTTGACCGCGCTGTTGAAGTGTTCCTCGGTGGTTACGGCGGGGGGGATGGAAAAACAGCAACAGAAACCGAAACGATTACTTGATGGGTCCCCAGCCGCTGGTGGCGGGGGTCACTCAAACGCCATTTACTTGATAGGGCTGCGCAATGAAGAAATCTCTATTGTCTCTTGCAGTAACCGCGTTTGTGCTGGGCGGCTGCTCACTGATCCCTGACTATCAACGGCCCGCAATACCTACGGCTACACAGTACCCAACGGGCCAGTCGTATTCGCCAGCCACCGCTGCGGACACTGTGGCCGCTGACCTGGGCTGGCGCCAGTTTTTCAAGGAGCCTGGGCTTCAGCAACTGATTCAGCTATCGCTGGAAAACAACCGAGACCTCAGAGTCGCCGCACTCAATATCGAAGCGTACCGCGCCAAATACCGGATCCAGCGTGCCGACCTGCTGCCATCGATTTCCGCCGATGCCAGCGGGACCCGCCAGCGAACACCCGCCGATCTTTCGCAGACAGGGCGTACAACTACGTCAGGCCAGTATTCGGCGACACTGGGCATCAGTTCTTATGAACTGGATTTGTTCGGCCGCGTGCGCAGCCTCAGCCAAGAGGCGCTGGAAACCTACCTTTCCAGCGAAGAGGCCCGTCGCTCGACTCAAATCAGCCTGGTGGCAAGCGTTGCCAATGCGTACTTCACCTGGCAGGCGGATCAAGCACTGCTGGCGCTGACCCAAAACACCCTTGACGCCTATGAGCAAAGCTTGGACCTCACCACGCGCAGCAGCAAAGTGGGGGTGTCTTCCGCACTGGATCTGGCACAGGCTCGCACATCGGTAGATAGCGCTCGCGTGAGTCTGGCGACCTACCAGCGACAGGTCGCCCAGGATCAGAATGATCTGGTGTCACTGCTGGGCGCAGGCTTGCCCGACAATCTTCCGCTAGCCAAGCCCTTGGGGACTGACCTGCTGGCCACCGTACCGGTTGGTTTGCCGTCGGATCTGCTGACCCGTCGTCCAGACATTATCGAGGCCGAACATACGCTGAAGGCTGCCAACGCAGACATCGGTTCAGCTCGCGCAGCGTTTTTCCCGAGTATTACCCTGACAGCCGACGCGGGAACGTCCAGCAGCGAGCTGTCCGGCCTGTTCAAGGGCGGCTCCGGCAGTTGGCTATTCACCCCCAGTATCAGCCTGCCGATCTTTAACGCCGGCAACCTGCGGGCCAGTCTGGACTATTCGAAAATAGAGAAAGACATCAGCGTCGCTAACTACGAGAAGGCCATTCAAACTGCCTTCAAGGAAGTCTCTGACGGCCTGGCGTCGCGCAAAACCTACGTCGATCAGCTTCAGTCGCAGCGTGACTATGTTCAGGCCAGTCAGGACTACTACGTTCTCGCCGAGTGGCGATACCGTGTCGGGATCGACAGCAATCTTACCTTTCTGGATGCCCAGCGTTCGTTGTACAGCGCACAACAGTCCCTCATCAGTGACCAGTTGTCCCAGCTGACTAGCGAGGTCAACTTGTACAAGGCTTTAGGGGGAGGGTGGTATCCAAACTCGGTCGAGAAGACTTCGAAACTCAAAGGTTGAGCATTTGCGTCGTACTGCCCGCTTCAATGACGTACTGAGTATCGCCAACGCGCCTTCCTGCACATGCCCCAGGCAACTTGCGAGATGAGTGCCGGAGGTGGTCACCTTCAGGTCGTCTGCAGCCGAGCGGGTTGATTTTTGTCAACTCGGCCAGCGCCCGGCGACAGTCGGTGACCGCGTCGGCCGGGGTGTGACTTTGTTGATAAAAGTCAACCTGGTTGCGGGCAGTTCAGAGAAGCATGCAAGTACCGTCGACGTGAGAGGAGAGCACCCTGATGGCTCACCGTAAAATCGTGTTTCGCGCGGCTGCCCGCGAGAAAATCCCCAGTGGCGCCACCCAACTTTGATTTGAGTCGCTCTGATGGAGGCATGCACCCATGAACGTAACCAAGGCAATCGCCGGCCGGCGCTCGACACGTGACTACACGCCAGAACCGGTCGATGAAAAACTCATTTTTCGCTTGATCTATGCCGCCGCCCAGGCGCCCAGCGCGATGAACCAACAGCCCTGGACGTTCACGGTGATCCGCGACCAGGCGCTGCTGGAGCTGATTTCCCGTGAAGCGAGGGCCTGGACGCTCGCCACCACGCCCGCTGGAACGCACTCCAGCCACTTCCAAGCGTTGCTCAGCGAGGAGAGTTTTCAGATTTTCTACCATGCGCCGGTCCTAGTGCTGATCTCGGGCAACGCGCCCAATCAGTGGATTGTCGAAGACTGTGCCTTGGCGGCCGAGAACCTGATGATCGCGGCGCATGCCGAGGGGCTCGGGACGTGCTGGATCGGTTTCGCCCAAGGCTTTCTGAATACGCCGCAGGGTAAGCAGGCGCTGGGCCTGCCCGCCGAGTGGACGCCCGTCGCACCGATTATCGTGGGGCATCCAAAGTCGGTGCCCGCACCCGTCGTTCACAAGGCCCCAGAGATCCATTGGATAGGCTGATGCCCCAGGCAGGGCTACCGTTGATCCAGCGGTTGGCCGGTATCTCGGTTTTCTGACGTGGATCAGATCGCCCGCCAGGCGGGCTCCTATGCTCGGATTGAACCACTCATCGAGTGTCGAGGCGGCCCATGAATCGAGCATTACGTTTACTGCTTATCGGGCCCCGTCAGGCCGTGTATTCCCCCGCATTGTGGAGCCACTCGTGATGGATGCGCCTTGCCCGGCGCTGCTGGTGTTGAATGCGGGCTCTTCGACCCTCAAGTTTTCCCTTTACCTCGCGGCGGCGTCCGCTGCTCATTGCCTGGGCAGCGGCAGTATTGAAGTCCGCCGGGGCAGGGCGATGCTGGTTTACCAAGACTCCGGATCCGGCGCCGACCATCAGGAGCAATGGATCGCCGAGAGTTGCATGGACGCAGTCTCCTTGGGCAACCTAATGCGCTGGGTGGGCAGCCATACCCAATGGCGGATTGTCGGAGCGGCGCACCGGGTGGTTCATGGCGGCGCCCGGCGGGAAGTGGCTGCGCGGATCGATACCGCGCTGATCAGCGAGATACAAGGATTGATTCCAATGGCGCCCTTGCACCAGCCCCTGTGCCTCGCACCGATTCTCCATGTGGCCCGCGAACATCCCGAGCTGCCTCAGGTGGCCTGCTTCGACACGGCCTTTCACCACACGCTCGACCCGCTGGAAACCCTGTATGGCCTGCCCAGGGCACTGAGCGAGGAGGGCCTGCGGCGTTATGGCTTCCATGGCTTGTCCTACGAGTACATCGCCGGGGTCCTGGCCGATTATGACCCGCGCGCGGCCACCGGGCGCACCCTGGTCGCCCACCTGGGCAACGGTGCCAGCCTGTGCGCGATGCGTAACCGGATCAGTTGCGGCACCACCATGGGTTTTTCCACCCTGGACGGACTGTTGATGGGCACCCGCCCGGGCAACCTGGACCCCGGAATCGTGCTGTATCTGCTGCGCGAACGCGGCATGAGCGCGGAGGCGGTCGAACACCTGCTGTACCACGAGTCCGGATTGCTTGGCGTCTCTGGCGGTGTGGCGAGTGACATGCGCACGCTGCTGGCCAGTCATGCCGAGGGGGCCACGCAGGCCATCGAGTTGTTTGTACGGCGTGTCGTCAAGGAAATCGGGGCCCTGGCCGCAGTGCTGGGCGGGCTCGACGCGTTGGTGTTCACCGGCGGCATTGGCGAACATGCACCCGCCGTGCGTGACGCGATACTCGACGGTTGCGCCTGGTTAGGCGTAACCCGCAACCACGAGCATCCCACCGGAGCCTGCCTGACGACGCCGGACAGCCAGGTCTCCGCCTGGGTCATTAGCACTGATGAAAATGCAGTCATCGCTCGACACAGCCTGGCCTTGCTGCCGGCGGCGAGCGAGGCGCTTTAGCCACTATCGCCTTGAGGTGTCGACGTGTATGCATTCTTGCCACGCGAACTGCCAGAGCAGTTGCGCGCATTGACCGAGCTTGCGCTTAACCTGCGCTGGACCTGGAACCATACGCTCGACGAGCTATGGAAAAGCATCGACCCGCTGCTGTGGGAGCGCACCCATAACCCCTGGCTGATACTGCAGAACACATCGCCGCACCGGCTTGAAGAACTCTGTCGAGATGCGACGTTCTCGCAAACCCTCGCGCACGCCATCGAAGAGCACCGCCACTACCTCGGCGAGCCGGGTTGGTATGCGGAGCAGAAAACCGCCGGCGATTCCAAACGGATCGCCTACTTCAGCATGGAGTTCGGCCTGAGCGAGGCGCTGGCGCTCTACGCCGGCGGGCTCGGTGTGCTGGCCGGGGATTACCTGAAGACGGCGAGCGATATGGGGGTACCGCTGCTCGGGGTGGGGTTGCTCTATCAGGAAGGCTATTTTCGACAAACTATCGACGCGGCGGGGCGCCAGCAGGAGGCCTACCCCTATAACGACCCGACCAGCCTGCCGATCCAGCCGGCATTTGGGCATGACGGCGCCTGGTTGAAAGTCCCCTTGGCGCTTCCCGGCCGTACCCTGTTTTTACGCGTGTGGCAGGCCATCGTCGGGCGTACCAGCCTGTACCTGCTGGACAGTAATGATTTGCTCAATGGCGCCAGCGACCGTGGCATCACCTCGAAGTTGTACGGCGGCGGTTCGCAGATGCGCTTGCTGCAGGAAGTGGTGCTTGGCATTGGCGGCTGGGCCACACTCGAAGCATTGGCGATCAATGTCGATGTGTGCCACCTCAACGAAGGTCATGCTGCGCTGCTGGTGCTGGAGCGTGCCCGGCGCTTCATGCACCAGCACGGCACATCGTTCCAGGAAGCCTGGTGGGCGACGCGGGCAGGTAACGTCTTTACCACCCACACGCCGGTGGCGGCGGGCTTCGATGTGTTTCCCGCAGAACTGGTACTCAAGTATGCCCGAGGCTATCTCGACGACTGCCACCTCTCTTCGCGCGAACTGCTGGCGCTGGGCCGACGTAATCCGTTGGACGATGATGAACCCTTCAACATGGCTTTTCTGGCACTGCGTGGGTGCGCTCAAGCCAATGGCGTGAGCCGGTTGCACGGCGAGGTCAGCCGACAGCTATTTAGCGATCTGTATCCGCGCTGGCCCGTCCAAGAGGTACCGGTGGGGCATGTCACCAACGGTGTCCATGTCTCGTCCTGGGACTCAATGTGGTCGGATCATCTATGGACCACAAGCTGCGGCAAGGAACGTTGGCGCGGCGCGGTCGAATTGCTGCCGGCGACGGTCGCCAACAATGACGACGAGGCCTTGTGGAGCATGGCGGCCGAGCAACGCCGCGACCTGGTGAACTATGCGCGCAAGCGCCTGGCCTGGCAGCTTGAGCAGCGTGACGAGTCGGCGCAGCAGGTGGCGGAGGCCGCGCAGGTACTTGACCCTAACTGCCTCACCCTCGGGTTTGCGCGACGCTTCACCGACTATAAGCGCCCGAACCTGCTGCTGCATGACAGCGACCGCCTGGCGCGGCTGTTAACCAACGAACAGCATCCAGTACAACTGCTCATCGCCGGCAAGGCTCATCCCGCCGACGAGCAGGGCAAGCAACTGATCCAGGCATGGCTCGACTTCGTGCATCGCCCAGGGCTGCGCCGGCATGTGGTGTTCCTGGAAGACTATGACTTGGAAATGGCCCAACACCTGGTGCAGGGCGTCGATGTCTGGATCAACACCCCGCGTCGGCCGTGGGAAGCCTGCGGCACCAGCGGCATGAAGGTGCTCGTCAACGGCGGCTTGAACCTCTCGGAACTCGATGGCTGGTGGGCGCAAGCGTACCAGCCCGCCTATGGCTGGGCGATCGGGGATGACGCGCCGAGCAATGACGACGTCGACGCGGAGCGCTTGTACGGCCTGCTGGAAAACGAGGTAGTTCCCACGTTCTACGCACGCGATGCACAGGGTATTCCAAGGGACTGGGTGCAACGCATGCGCGCCAGCATGTCGCAACTGGGGCCGTACTACAGCAGCAATCGCATGCTGCAAGAATACCTGGAGCATCTTTACCAGCCGGCGATTCAGGCGTTCCGACGCCGTCGCGAGGATAACGCGGCACTCGCACGCACACTCCACGCCTGGCAGAAAGGGCTGGTGTCGGCATGGGGCAATATTCATTTCGGCACGGTCGACGGGCATCGCGACGGCGACTGTCTGTGCATCCGCGTGCCGGTGTATTTGGGTGAAGTTTCGCCTCAGTGGGTCAAGGTGGAACTCTATGGGGGCCTGTGCGGCGAGTATCCCGCAGAGTGCCTGCTGATGAATGCCGTCGATGTGATTCCGGGTGCGATCCAGGGTTACATCTATTCCATTTCGGTCGCCACGATGCGCCCGCTGGAGCACTACACCCCACGGGTTCGCGCCTGGCATCCGGAGGCCTTTGTGCCGGCGGAAAACCCGTTGATTGCGTGGCAGCGTTGAGGCGGATGCACCCTGCGACGCGCCTATTGCCAGTCGGGGCAACATCGGCACGTGAGGCCTTTCACGCAAGGCCTTCTTCGCGCAACGCTTTCTGCACCGCTGGACGCACCTTGACCCGGTCATACCAGGCGTGGAGGTTACGCAAGTGGTCAAAGTGGATGTCGGCCTTGTAATAACTGGTCAGCCAAGAGGCCTGGCCCCAGCCGGTCAATGCGAATAGATAGGCATCCGCCACAGTGAAAGCGTCGCCCATGAGGTATGGATGGGTACTTAATTGTTCGTCGATCCACGCGAAGCGCTTCTCTAACTTTGGCTTGGCAGTCTCGACGTATTGACCTGCGAGTGTCGCGTACAACAGCGGAATGTACCCCTTGTGAATTTCAGACGACAGGAAGTTCAGCCATTCCTGAAGTCGGTATCGATCGAGGGTGCCATGAGCAGGGACCAGTCCAAGCTCCGGTTTCAGGTCGCCCAAATACTGCACGATTGCCGGCCCCTCACGCAGGAGAGTGCCATCGTCCAGCTCGATGGCGGGTACGTAGCCCAGGCGGTTGACCTCGAAGTAGTTGGCGCCCGATACGGTGAGGTGCGTTTTGTGATCGACCTTGATCAGCGTGGCATCGAGACCCAGTTCATTCAGAACGATGTGGGGCGAAAGCGAGCAAGACGCGGGGATGTAGTACAACTTCATTGGCAAACTCCAGGACAGGGGGAGCGCTGTCAATCCAGTGGGAAAGCGCGCTTCAGCTGATTCTAGATGTCCGGTATAAAATAGGAAGAACGCACTATTTTGTAGTATAGGTACAAAAAATATACCTACACCCGACCAGGACTCTGACCATGAAAGACAACATCTCCGGCTGCTCGGTCGAAGAAGCAATGCGTTTGTTGGGTGGCCGCTGGCGCTTGCTTCTTGCGTCCTACCTGCTCGATGGGCCAAAGCGCTTTAATGCGCTGAGGCGCGACATTCCCGCTATTTCACAACGCATGCTGACCCTCGACTTGCGCGCCCTTGAGCAAGCAGGGTTGGTCAAACGAACGGTGTTCCCCACTGTGCCCGTGACGGTTGAGTACGAACTCACCGTTGACGGGCGACGGTTGGAACCGGTCGTTGAGGTAATGAAAGCGTTTGGGCTGTGGGTCAAGAGTCGCCCATGTGAGTAGATTGTGAGTATGTCCTCGGTCTTGAACACCGACTGAACTGACAGTGCGCCTGGTTGAGGCAATGGCTGCCCTTAGAGCGATGCCCTGGCAACGAAGATTTGCGGTAAGTCCCAGTTAGCCCTCACACGGCGCCCAGTCGCGCCATCTGTTCCAGAACAGTATTTACCTTGCGAATCGGCAACCGTCGCCGAGGCAACGTCGGCTCTGGCCGATACAAAATAAATCAGTACTCTTGGGCAGAATTCTGAACGACACTGTGAAGTGTTGCGTTGATCGCAAGGCGAATTCCCAATTCAGCTGCAAGACAACCAGCAACCGCGCCGGCGGCACCGAAAGGCGGAATATGAAAATCAATTCGGCGGAATTTAGAGTCCGGGAAGGTGACAAGGTCAATCTCCACAAGTGGCCGACCAAGGTGGAACCTTTCTACAAGTCAAAACAGCAATATCGCAAGCTTCTGAGAGCGCATGTTGCGCAATTGAGCGCGCAGCAACAGCTTCTTTACGCGTCCAATCGCTATGCCATTCTGCTGATTTTCCAGGCGATGGATGCGGCAGGAAAAGATGGTGCCATCAAGCATGTGATGTCAGGGGTGAATCCGCAGGGTTGCCAAGTATTAAGCTTCAAGCATCCTAGCGCGGCTGAATTGGAGCACGACTTTCTATGGCGAACCACCCGCAATCTACCGGAACGCGGGCGGATTGGCATATTCAATCGGTCGTACTATGAGGAGGTACTGATTGCGCGAGTCCATCCGGAGATTCTCCAAAGCGAGGGACTCCCCGATGCTCTTGAAAACAAGAGTACTGTCTGGCGCGACTGATATCGTTCGATCTCCAATTTGGAGCGCCACCTTTCAGGTAACGGAACATGCGTCGTCAAATTTTTTCTCCATCTTTCGAAAGAAGAGCAACAAAAGCGCTTCCTCGATCGCATCGATAAGCCGGAAAAAAACTGGAAATTCAGTGCGGCAGATATCGAGGAACGCAAGTACTGGAAAGACTATATGCAGGCCTACGAAAAATGTCTTAGTGCAACGAGCACGACTGAGACACCTTGGTATGTTGTGCCTGCCGACGACAAGAAAAATTCTCGACTGATCGTATCTCAGATACTTTCAGATGTGCTGGATGGGCTGAGAATGTCATATCCAAAGACCAGCGAGGAGCGTCATCAAGAACTGCTGAATATCCGCAAGCAGCTTCTGGAAGAATAACTAAGTTTGCCGTACTCGCTACCTGCCCAGGTGGCGAATGGGCGGTGTGACAGACCCAGCAACATCCCAAGTCAGCATGAGCTGGCTGATCGCCGCATCAAGGCTGGCGTGCGGCACGCCATCGCGGGCCAAGATCGAAACGCCTTGCAGGAAACTGTCAAACACCGTCGCCATCACCGCCGACTGGGTTTGCTCAGGCAATTGGCCGATGTGCACCGCGCGCTCCACACACGCCACGATCCCCGCCCGCGTGCGCAGCCGCGATTGGGTCAAGCCATGCGCCACCCGTGCGTTCTCCGGGCTGGGCGCGCTCATCACGCCCAGCGCCACCATGCAGCCCTTTGGGTGGCCGTCTTCACACTGCATGCGCACTGACTGGCGCAGCGCGGTCTCAATCGCCTGACGCGGCGGTAGGCTTTCATCCCACAGGCATTCGGTGACTTTGGCGTAGGTGTCCAGGTAGCGCTGCACGCACTCCTCGAACAGCGCCTCCTTGGAGCCGAACGCTGCGTAAAAACTCGGCGCGGAAATGCCACCACCCAGGCCGGCCTTGAGTTGGGCGAGGGAGGTGGCGTCATAGCCGTGTTGCCAGAACAGGTGCATAGCCTGTTCCACGGCCTGGTCGCGGTCGAAGGTGCGGGGGCGGCCCATTTGTGCCATGGCAGGTCTCCTGTGCAAAGGCATATAAATACTAGTCGATACATAAGTCATTGACAATGCGCGGAGCGCGCCTGCAATATTTGTATCGATCAGTATCTAAGTCGCTTTCCAAGGAGTTTCCCGTGCCCCCCTCACTCACCTTATCGGCCGAGTCCGAGCGCCTGCCCATCGGCGCATTGCTCGCCCTGGCGATGACCGGTTTCATCTGCATCGTTACCGAAACCCTGCCCGCTGGCCTGTTGCCGTTGATCAGCGAGGGCATGGCGATTTCGCCGTCCATGGCCGGGCAGATGGTCACGGCCTACGCGCTGGGGTCGGTGCTGGCGGTGATCCCCATGACCATCGCCACTCGGGGCTGGCGTCGGCGCAATGTGCTGCTGCTGACCATCGTTGGTTTTCTGCTGTTCAACTCGATCACCGCGCTGTCGTCCCATTACGGCATAACCCTGGTTGCACGCTTTTTCGCAGGCGTCGCAGCGGGATTGGCCTGGAGCTTGTTGGCCGGTTACGCGCGGCGCATGGTCGCGCCCCATCAACAGGGCAGGGCGCTGGCACTGGCGATGGTCGGCACGCCGATTGCGCTGTCGCTGGGCGTGCCGCTCGGCACCTGGCTGGGCGGGCTGGTGGGGTGGCGCACCACGTTTGGCCTGATGTCGGGGTTGACCTTGGTATTGATCGTCTGGGTGCTGGTGAAAGTGCCGGACTATGCGCCGCAACCCGCGCACCAGCGGCTGTCGCTGGGCAAAGTGCTGACCACGCCAGGCGTGCGGCCGGTGCTGGCGGTGGTGATCAGTTGGATGCTGGCGCACAACATTCTGTACACCTACATCGCACCGTTCGTGGCGCCAGCGGGGTTGGCGAGTCACGTCGACCGGGTGCTGCTGGTGTTCGGCATCGCCGCGTTGGCGGGGATCTGGATCACGGCCAGGCTGGTCGAGCCTTTGCTGCGCAAGACCGTACTGCTGAGCCTGGCGACGTTTGCGCTGGTCAGTGTGGGGTTCGGCTTGCTGGGGACTAGGCCTGAGGTGATCTACCTCGGTGTGGCGGTTTGGGGGCTGAGCTTCGGTGGCGCCGCGACCTTGCTGCAAACCGCGCTGGCCGATGCAGCGGGCGACGGTGCGGATGTGGCGCTGTCACTCAACGTGGTGGCGTGGAACAGCGCGATTGCCGGCAGCGGCGTGGTCGGCGGCGTGTTGCTGGACACATGGGGCGTGGCGGTATTTCCGTGGGCGATGCTGGGGTTGGGGGCGCTGGCGCTGGGCATTGCGTGGACGGCGCGGGTCCATGGTTTCAAGCCGGGGAAGCGGTCTGCCGATGGTCCGGCGGCGGTGGGGCATTAGTGTTGGCGCGACCTGCCATCACTTACGCCACCCTGGCCTGGCGGCGATCGGGCATCACCTCGGAGTTTGCGCTAATGGCGCCTGGGCGGCTTCGGCTTCCAGCTTTTCCCGGTCGGCCTTGCTGATGTAGTTATCCTTGGATTTGGGCGCCAATTTGGCGCTGGCCTTTTTCGCTTTGGCCTTGAACAACTGTTGGAGTTTTTTCTGGCGGTTCATGGGTTTTTTACCTGGTCTGTAAACGCGCGAATCATACCAGTTTAAAAAACCTGATCGTTGCGCCTGCCGGTCTTCGGGCAGGCGCTCAACGCATCAAAGGGCGACGGAGCTAGGCGCTTCTGCCTCAACCGGCCGGTGTTGTACAAACGTTGCCTTGACCCTTTTAGAGACCAGTATGTAGGGGACCCAGATAGCGGTGGACACCAATCCGCGGAGGGTTTCCTTGGCCGTGCTGTAGTCGAATATGGGTTCATCCACCAGAACAAACGAGCAAACCCAGGCATCAAATGGAACGTAAATAGCCGAGGTGATGAGCGTGACGATATAAATCCTGGGAAATAAATAGTGTTCGGAGAAGAACAGGTAAACCAAATAACCAAAGGCCGCGATAAAGACTGCATTCATGAGTGTTTCTGAAATCAGGATCGCGCCCCATAGGGTGTTATCCATCGTCGTGCCGGATGAGGTAATGGTACTAAACGAGCCATCTGCGAATATCGGGTAATACACCGTGATAATGGCATAGCTCAGACGCGCCAAGGCTATAAACAGCCCCAAGCCAACCACGACCAACCAACCGCCCAATCCCTTCAGTTGTTTACTTTTTTGCATGTTCGCTCCGCAGTTCAATAAAGTTTTCACGATAGACAGCCAGCCGTGGCGCGCCACGTGCTCTAAGGTCGATGCCTGCTTCAATGTCGAAACGAGCGCTCCAAAAACTCGCTGATCAGCCCCACCAACTGCTGTTGAATCACCGCCCGTGGCCGAGCCCCCTCACCATCCCGGCAAATCATGCCGTCGCCCGGCGAATCCGCTTCAATCAACGCCATGCCGCCCGGCTTGCAGATCGCCATGAAACTGAAGTGAGTGGCGTCGGCGAGCTCCACGTATTGCGTCGACACTTTCGGCAAGCGTTTGACTAAGGCGGCGGACTCCAAGTTAGGGTCCATCTCCTCCGACGGCACACCCCCCGCGATTACCAGCGCCGGCACTGGCAATGCCGCCAGGCTGGCGTGGGTGAAACCGCGCGACAGGCCCAGGTCCAACGACACAATGGCGGTGATGCGTTTGTCGCTCAGGTCAGTGGCCAGTTGGACCTTGCCGGCGGTTGTGCCTGCAGGGTCCATCTGCCGATAGCCCATGCAACCGCCAAGCTTCGGGTGGACGTTGCAGTCTCGATTGAACAGGTCTGGATCGAAACGGGCACCGGCGATTTCCAGCACGGTCCAGCCACCGAGTGAGTGGCCCACGGCGGCAATCTGGTTGTGCTTGACCGTGCCAAATTGCGTGGGCTGCGCAAGCACCGCGTCGATGGCACGGCTGAGGTCTTTGGGCCGTTGCCACAACTGCGCGGCGGCGGCGGGGCTGCGATCCTTACTGGTGGTACCAGGATGGTTGACCGCTGCCACGATGTAACCCTGATGGGCCAGTGCACTGGCCAGCCACACCTGGTTGCGCCAATTACCGCCGTAACCGTGGGACAGCACCACCAAGGGATGCTCGCCAGCAGCCGGCGGTGCGTCGGGCACGGCGAGAGCCCCGATGAACACCGCGTTGTCGGCGATCAGCTCGGGCTTGGCCGTGGTGGCGGCGGGGTACCAGACGGCCAGTTGCAGTGTGCGCTGGTTCTCGACATCGGGCAGGGTGGCGGTTTTAAAGCCGATCGGGTTTTCGTCAGCGAATGCAGGGGAGGTCAGGCAAAGCAGCAATATCGCGCAGAAAGCCGTTCTCATTGTTTTTATCTTCCATGATGGGATCGAAGGACCGTGGGGCTAAGGTAGTGCGTAGCGCCCATGATCCGGCGTGATCGTATCGTCTTTTGGGTCGCTGACCTACATCAAAAAACCTATGGAGAAATCGACCGCTGTGGCTTCTGTGGTGAGCGTGCGTTCCCCGCTCACCACAGCGGGAAATGGCAGCCTCAGGGTCATTAGAGACGAGATGTAATGACCACAGTGAACGAGCGCCATGTGGGCCCCCGTGTTGTCTGCTTTTCGATTGATACAAAGTAGATACTCGAAAGATCACGAATGAGAATTAGTGGCAAATAGGAATGACTGGTATATCATGCCCCGCGAATTCTTGGCAGGTTCGCCTTACCGTCCGCTCATCCATCAGGTCAAAAATCCATGCGTCGTACCCTGATTTCTCTCTGCGTGCTTCAGGCGTTTTCCCCTTTTACCTGGGCGCAGGTTGCTGGCACCGAAAATGCCAGCCTTGAACTGCAAGCCATCAATGTCACGGGCGATATGGACTCTGAGACGGCTCAAGGGCCGGTCAAGGGGTATCGTGCCACACGTTCTGCCAGTGCGACGCGCACTGACACCTCAATTCATGAGACGCCTCAGTCCATCAGCGTAGTGCCCAAAGACGTGGTCGAGGACATCGGTGCGACGCGTTTGCAGGAGGCCCTGGACTATGCCGGTGGCGTCGGCCGAGCGAACAACTTTGGCGGGCAAGGGCTTACCAATTTCACTGTGCGAGGCTTTACAACCGCAGAGTTCTACCGCAACGGTTTTCCGATTAACCGGGGCTATCCAAGCATGCCGGACGCCAACAGCATTGAGCGCCTTGAAGTGCTGCGCGGGCCGGCGACCATGCTCTATGGACGTGGCGATCCCGGCGGTACCTTCAACGTGGTCTCCAAGCAGCCTTTGCCTGAGCGTAAGGTCACATTGGGTAGCCAATTGGATGATCAGGGTATGAAGCGTGGCACCCTGGATGCTTCCGGTCCGCTGGATGAGCAAGGGCGTCTGGCCTATCGCCTGAACGTGGTAGGCGAGGGCGGCGACACCTTCCGCGACCATGTCTCAACCGAGCGCTATGGGGTAACGCCTGTGCTGAGCTGGCAGGTCAGTGACGACACCAAGGTGATTTTCGAAGGCGACTTCATGCGTAACAACCATCCGCTTGATCGCGGCCTGACCCGCTTCGCCAACCAGCGCGGTACGCCGTCCCGCGATACCTTCTGGGGTGAAAAATACGCCGGTAATCTGCACAACGATAACAACATGGCTCAGCTGCGTTTCGAGCATATGCTCAACGACAACTGGACCCTGGGCGGTGGTTTCCAATGGCTGGACGGTACGATGAAGGGTAATGCTGTTGAGGCCAACGGTGCTGCCAGCTTGAATGCCGACGGTCGAACACTTCAGCGTAACTTCAACTACCGCAATCTGGAATGGACCGACAAAGACTATCAGCTCAACCTGACCGGGCACTTTTCCACGGGTGGCCTTGATCACACATTGCTGACTGGCGTCGAATATGAAGACTATGACTACAAGTCGATCATCCAGCGCTCCAGCGCCGCATCGGGTGCTTTTCCAATCGATATCTTCAACCCGGTCTATGGCCAGCCACGTCCGGCGCTGACTCGTACACCGACCCACGATAAAGAAAACCTCAAGACTTACGCGGCCTTCGTCCAGGATCAAGTCGCGCTGACCGAGCGCTTAAAAGTCCTCGCCGGTGCGCGCTTTGAGCGCTTCGAGCATGAGTACGAATCCTACGTGTCAGGCGTCAAACCCTGGAACGCTGCCGACAATGCCGTCACCCCGCGCGTCGGTGTGATGTATGACCTCACTGACACTGTCGCGATCTACGCTGATGCTGCTCGCTCGTTCAAGCCCAACACAGGCGCCAGCCGGCAAGGCGGCGGGTTTGAGCCGGAGAAGGGCAAATCCTACGAAATGGGTGTGAAGTGGGAAGCGCTCGATCAGCAGTTGAGCGTCGACGCGGCGATCTACCAGATAGAGAAGAAAAATGTCCAGAGTGTCGATCCCGTTGACTCAAATTTCAATGTCGCCACGGGTCAGGTACGCAGCCGTGGTTTCGATCTGAATGTGGCCGGCAACCTGACGCCCGAGTGGCGCATGATCGGCGGCTATGCCTATGTGGACGCCGCGGTGACCAGGGACACTGCAGTGCGTACTGGAACGCGTCTGGCAAACATTCCGCGCAATAGCTTCAGCCTGCTCAACGTGTATGAGTTTCAGGATGGCGCGCTCAAAGGGTTGGGCCTCGGCGCAGGTGGGAAATACGTAGCCGAGCGTGCCGGGCAGACCGCCAATAACACGTTCTCGATGGACGCTTACACCGTCATCGACTTGCTTAGTTCCTACAAGGTCAACGAAAAGGTCCGACTCAATCTCGACGTGAAGAACCTGTTCAATCGTGAGTACGAAGAAGGCTCGTTCCTGAACTTCTATGCTTACCCCGGTGAGCCCCGGACGGTGCAAGTGGGGATCTCTTACACCCTGTAGCCAAAAATGAATTAACCGCTCAGTCCACTAGTCTAAGTGCTCAGGTTAAAGAAGAGGCACTACTATTGCACGGGTCTACGTTACAACGGTTACCTGCGCGGTTCGCTTTATCTCTAAGCGTACCTATGAGGGGGCCTCCAATTGGCGACTGGACCTGTTACGACCTGCCAGTTTGGCACAATAAAGTGCCTGGTCTCCTCTTAGGAGAGTGTTTTCGAAAGTCGAATCTCCTACTCGGTACGTAGCTATACCTATGCTAAGCGTCACGTTCAGTTGTAGCTGCCCGATCATGAAAGGCTCGCCCGCCACTTTCTTCCTCAGTCGCTCCGCCAGTCGCTCTGCCTCGTTGATATCCGTATCGGGTAAAACAATCAGGAACTCTTCCCCCCCCCAGCGTAACGCGCTGTCATGTTTGCGTATGGCGCTTGTCAAGCGCCGCGAGAGCAGAGTCAGCACGGCGTCTCCTGTTTCGTGTCCTAGAGTGTCATTAACCTGCTTAAAGTGATCAATGTCGCCTATTAGTAAGCTGTAGCACTCTTCCCTATTGGCGTCGGCATGAATTCGTTCCAATATCCGGCGACCTCCCCGACGATTGCCTAGTGCAGTCAGAGGATCGGTTTCGGCGAGGCGCTGCAAGTCCAGCGCTGCCCGTTCGCCAGTCATCGCGATATAACCGAAGTAGACCAGAATACTGGCCATCTGGTCGAAAGCCATGGACACGATGGAACTATCGTAAGCATTCGCCATGAGCATGCCTGCTAGTATCAGAACGGCGGAGATTCCGAGTATCACGATGTAGCCCGCGAAAGCCATCGCCACCAAGTATTGAGAGAAGATACGCCGATTGGCGGATAACAATATCTCATAAAGAGCGAGTGCTGATATCGCTGCAGAAATTAAGTAAATGAAGGGGAGCGTAACCTTTATTGTTACGCCCACATAGACGGCAAAGGTGTAGAGCGCGCTCGGTAGAAGGGGGAGCAGGGCCAGCCAAACTATAGGGACCGATCGACCATAAAACAGTCGTAGACCGGACCATGAGGTCACCAAGCTTGTCAGGAACAGAGACGTCACTATGAGACTGAGAAGTGGTGATGAATTCGACTTATTACCATAGTAAAAAGTGAGTGCGGTACCAAGGCCCGAGCTAAGCAACGCAACGCTCCAATGCCACAGATAACGAGCGTTACGTTGACTGATCAGCAACACTCCGAAAATCAATAGAATGGTAACGCGACTGATTGTACTGCTGAAGTAAAGCGTTTCGATGCTTAGCATGACGGCTATACCTTGCGTAAACCTAACGATGGAGCGTACCGCTCAAATGAAGGTCAGCTAACTCACCGGCATCAGAATCGGTAGCCCAGTCCTACTCCGGCTATCAGTGTGTTCATAGAGACGACGGAGTTGAAACCTTGTCCCTGGAATCGATATTCTGGACTGATCACGTAGCGCAGGCTGGTGCTGAATGACCAGTTCGCGCTCAGGCTGTAATCAAGCCCGGCGCTCAAAACTCCACTTGTAATGCCATGGACATTGAAGTTGGGAATCCCGGCAGCCGGCTTCACATCTCGAGTCCAAGCATGATTTATGCCTAGTCCGAAATAGGGGCTAAATTGTGCCTGAGGGTGTAAGTGGTATTGCAGCGTAAGTGATAGCGCGATATTGGAAATGGTACCTACATCGAAATCGCCCAGTCGCGATCTTCTGATCCGATAGTCGCGCTTAAATGGTCCGCCCTGGATCTCGACGGCCCAGTGTTCTGTCATGAAATAGCTGAGGTCCATCCCTATTATCGCTTGCCGTGGTGTTTCTACCTTCCCGCCAATGGTAGAAATCTCCGACCTCATATCGACAGGAGTGACCTCCAACACCATCATCCGTAGCAGCCATGGACTGGTTCCTTTCTCAAGTGTCAGTTGCGCGTCCTCAGCCGCACAGGCTGAGGACGCTAGAAGCCATAGCGTCCCAGAGATTACGATAGTGCAGACGTATCGCTGAACTGACATGGCTTGATTGCCTCCTCTACTAAGCGCCGGATTTATTGCGTTTTTCCCAAAACTGCCCGGCCAGTTCGCTTAGCGCGTTGGATAACTTTGCCACTAACATTACACTTTTAGAGTTGTTCTGAGCTATCTGTACATTGTCGATGGCAGTGTCGTGAATGTGCTTTATGCTCACATTTATATCCTCACTGACAGCCCCTTGCTGTTCGACAGCGGTAGCTATTTGGGTATTCATTTCGACGATCTTGTTTACACTTAAACCTATGTCAGTGAGAGCGTCTGCACCTTGCTGAGCAAGACTCACACTTAAGTGTGCCTGCCGACTACTGCTTTCCATTATGGTAACGGCGTAGTGCGAACTCGCTTGTAATGCGGCAATAATATTTTGTATGTCGGTGATTGAGTCTTGAGTTCGAGATGAGAGGCTTCGAACCTCATCTGCGACTACTGCAAACCCTCGGCCATGCTCCCCAGCTCTAGCTGCTTCAATTGCCGCATTTAGAGCCAGTAAGTTTGTTTGATCGGCTACTGACCTAACGACATCTAAAATGTTTGATATCTCAACGCTCTGAGTTTCTAGTTGACATATAACTTCTGTGGCTTTTTTTATTTCTTGCTCAAGCTCAGCGATATACTGACTTGTTTCGGCAACCTTACTTTGCCCTAACAACGTCTCTTCGTAACCTTTAGAGGCAGCATCGGCAGCGTGTTGTGAGTTATTGGCGACATCTTGGATGCTAGCGGTCATCTGTGTTATGGCGGTGGCAATTTGATCAGTTTCGGCTTGTTGTTTGTTAATCAAAGCCTTGCTTGACTCTATATCATCAAGCAGACTTGCAATATATTCGCTAATTTGATTTGATGCATCACCGATACGCCCAATAACAGCACCAGTTTCAGCTTGTGCCATTCTTAGAGCAAATTCGACTTCACCAAACTCATCGCTGCGTCCTGTGTATAGAACTTGACTAAGAGCATTTTCAGATATGTTTTTCCCCATTTTTACTAGTCGCCTCATTGGGAAAAGTAATGCCGCTATTGCAACCGAAATAAGCAGCCCACTCGTAAGCTCTGCTAAGATCAAGTTAAAAAATGGTACTGTTGTGGTTAGATTTAGCTCCACCATGCTTATAAGAATGCTTGTCCACACCAATATGATGAGCTTTGGGCTTAGGCCTATGGTCCATCTTCGAGATAGAGGTTTTCCATCTCTCAATTTTGAATAGACTTTTTCTGCTGCTTTAACATGCTCAGGTTCAGGCTTGGTTCTCACCGATTGATATTCGATTGTTGAACCATCTTTGGTAATGGGAGTAACGTAAGCACTGACCCAATAGTGATCGCCATTTTTGCAACGATTTTTCACTAAACCCATCCATGAACACCCAGCCTTTAAGGTTTTCCACATATTCTGGAATGCGGCGGGCGGCATGTCAGGATGCCTAACTATGTTATGCGGCTGGCCCAGGAGCTCCTCCACGGTAAAGCCACTAATTTCAATGAAGTCAGGGTTGACGTGAGTAATGCGGCTTTGATCATTTGTAGTGGATAGAATATTTATATTAGGAGGTAGCTCGTGATTACGATTTGTAACTGGTAGATTTAGCCGCATGGTTCCCCCTTGAATCTCAGTTTAAGTTAACTAAAAACTCAACTATTTTTCTCAGCCCGTCGTGGACGCTACCAGGCGAACGACACTGATCATCTATAGAATCCATTACGTTTATACAGCAATGGCTAAAGGCCACCTTTGCACGATTTATCTAAGTAAATCCTGAAAAAAACTTCCTGATTTGGCAAGATCTCCGGGCACCAATCGCCGAGCTTTTCAATGAGGCAAATGACCTTCGCCGATGCCGAGTACGCCGGTAAGCGCAAGCAGACCCGCAAGGAATTGTTCCTGATCGAGATGGATCGGGTCGTACCCTGGAAGGGTTTGATTGCCCTGATCGAACCTCATTAGCCGAAGGGCGAAGGTGGTCGTCCGGCCTATCTTTTGATGCCGATGCTGCGGGTTCATCTCATGCAGAATTGGTTCGGTTACAGCGATCCTGCGATGGAAGCCGCACTGTACGAGACGACGATCTTGCGCCAGTTTTCCGGTCTGAGCCTGGAGCGGATCCCAGATGAAACTACCATCCTCAACTTCCGTCGCTTGCTGGAAAAGCACGTGTTGGCCGCTGGTATTCTCGGCGTGATCAATGGCTATCTGGGCGACCGTGGCTTGTCGCTGCGACAAGGCACCATCGTCGATGCCACGCTGATTCATGCGCCCAGTTCGACCAAGAACAAGGACGGCAAACGCGACCCTGAGATGCATCAAACCAAGAAAGGTAACCAGTATTGATTCGGTGCCAAAGCTCACATTGGTGTCGACGATGAGTCAGGGCTGGTGCACAGCGTGGTGGTCACTGCTGCCAACGTCGCCGACATAACCCCAGTCGACAAACTGCTACACGGTGCTGAGAGCGTGGTCTGCGCCGATGCAGGCTATACCGGTGTCGAGAAGCGCGAAGCGCAAGATCGAGAAAGCCCAAGCCCAGGTTCGCGCCAAGCTTGAGCATCCATTTCGAGTGATCAAGCGTCAGTTTGGTTATACGAAAGTGCGTTTCCGAGGTTTGGTGAAAAACACTGTGTTGAGGCTGATGCCGATTTGACCCGCTTGCCGACGCGGGACTGCCCCTGATGGGTCAAGGTGACTTCGCCAGACGCTTACAGCTAATCGACACTGACAACCGTAAATCCCAGCTCTCAAAGTATCCTCAGCAATTTCCGACAATCCTCAAAGGCGGAAATCGGGCCTAAGGAGGAGGGCAGTCATTAGTCCTCAGCTGACCAGCTTCGAGCGACTGACGTGGCGGTCGTCTAGCAGCAGCCGTAGGTAGAGCGAGCACTCCTTCATGCACTCAAAGTCTTGAGGGGCACTGGGCGTAGAGTGTGAGAAATCCCGATGAAATGCGGGTTTGATCATGTCAAAGCCCATCGCAACACGTCTCGCAGAAGGTTCAACGGTGGTATTACGGTGAAGCCGGAAACCTCTGCACATGTCGGTGTACGATATTGTCTAAAATATTTCGGTCGAGAACGGAGCTAGCGCCCAATGAGTGATGCATTGCCAACTACGTTGATATGCCGGGATGCAGGTGATAGCAGCGGGGACATCGTCATAGATATCCCACCGGATAGACTAGCGGCAATGGGCGTCGGTTTGGGTGATTTCTTAAGCATCGAGTTGGTCGAAAGATCGATAGTGCTGAAGCCAATTTGTCGAATCAAAGCTGAAGGTCGGGTTGACTCAGCAGGCCGGTCGCTCGCCCAACTGCTCTAACAGTGTCACTAGATAACCGTATAAATCGTGTCTGAGTCTCAGGAGGCTTCGGTAGCGCTGAGATGGAAGAAAATATCCAAATGCGGGAACCATTCCGCAATTTAGATTTTTACTTCTCTGAAATTTCGATCTTCACTTCCGGGTACCCCGCGAGCTACTTGATTGAAGATCCATGACATGCCGCATCATTTAACATAATATACATTATGCGAATCGTCCTATACGGAGCTGGGGGGCTCTGGAGGCTTCCAGGATCACACGGCCTCTACAGGCCATAGCTTTCCTTCAGAAACGACAAAATGTTTCTGGATGAAATCGGCCAAACGCAGGCCACTGGCCTGAACATCTTGGACATACACAACAAAACCGCCGTTGATAGCCGCATCATGAATTGGTCCTTTCTTCGCTAGGCTTGCATCTTTCTTTTCATCAACTGTGATCAAAATCGAATTCAACGACGCAACCGCCAAAGACACATCAGCCTCGTCTTTTCTCAGGACTGTTTTTTTTCGCTGTTTCGCGGCATAGCCCGCCTGTACAAATTGCTGTGTTTTTTCACGCTGCCGCCAGTCTTGCTCGTCGTCAGATGCAAAGGTGCCTTGGCCAAAACCGCCATAACGAGAAGGTTCCTCAGGATTGTCTAAATCAGAGAAACCGAACACATAAGTGGTCGTAACCTTACGGCAATCAATACTGTTGCGGACGTACTCCTTCAAGGGCCGCTTATCGATACCATGCGACTCGTCCGGAATCTGAAGCAGCTCTAACTCGACCTCCCTCGTAATGAACAAGGAGAACTCTTCAGGAGGTAACTCAACACAAAGATCATACTGATTGTCGAAAAAGTAGTTCCATGTGCAGCTATCAATGGTTACAGGAATGGTCATAGAGTCCTCAGTATGGTTCGATCTCAAAAAGCACTGTAGCCTCGTTCTTCTCACGAACAAATAACAGAAAGGAATAACTAGACTAAATGCCTATTTAGTTGAGTTATATAAATCAGCTGTGATGCTCAAAGCCGAAATCGATCCACCGACTGCGACAATTTCCCCGCCAACGCAGACAACTCGTCCGTCGTCGAGGCTGTCGTGCCGATCACCTGGCTATTACGCTCCGACATACTGGCAATCATCTCCACTTGATGGGCAATTTCGTTGCTGGCCAGGCTTTGCTCGCTGATGGTGCGGGAGATGTCGTTGACCAATTCGGTGGTGTTGAGGGTGGCCTGGAGAATCTCGCGGATGGCGCGCTCGACTTCGGCGGTCACGGCCATGCCCTTGTCCACTTGAGTGACGCCCTCCTCCATGCTGGTCACCGCTTCCCGGGTGTTTTGCTGGATGCGACCGACCATGCTGGCAATCTCCTGGGTCGACGCGCTGGTGCGTCCGGCCAGGCTGCGCACCTCATCGGCGACCACCGCAAAACCGCGTCCTTGTTCACCGGCGCGGGCGGCTTCTATCGCGGCATTCAGGGCCAGCAGGTTGGTTTGATCGGCAATGCCCTTGATAACCTGGATAATGCTGTAGATCGCCTCGGATTCCTTGTCGAGCGTGCGGATCACCTGGGCTGATTGCTGCGCCGAGCGGGCAATGCCGTCCATGTCACTGACCACCTGATGGATCACCCGACCGCCGTCCTTGGCCAAGGCTTCTGCCTGGTTGGCCATATTCAGTGCGCGTGCGGCATGTTGGGTGATTTCCTCGATGCTGGCGGTCATTTCACTGGCGGCCGCCGCCATGGTGCTGGCGGCGGCGCTTTGCTGCTGACTACTGCCCGCCACTTCATGGCAACCCTGGCTCAGTTGCTCGCTCATGCCATTGACGCCGTGGGCATTACTGCGCACCACTTCGATCATGCCGCGCAAATCCCCCTGCATGGTGGCGAGGCTGCGTATCAGCGCGCTGGCCTCGTCCTTGCGATGGGGCACGACAATCGGCTCGCTCAAATTGCCGTGGGCAATACTGTCAGCGATTCGGCTCGCGGCCTGCAACGGCCCCATGATGCTCCGGGAGACCCATCGGCCCTGCACCAGGAGCAACAACAGGCTTGCGATCAACACCACAGCCAAGGTGAAGTTGGCGTTGCTGATGGTTAGCCGGGTGCCAATGCTGGTTTGCTGCGTATTGTTTTCGATCAGTTCGCTGAGGGTAGCCATTTGACCCTCCAACTGGCTGAACGCTGTATTGAAGGTCTCCAGTTCGCCGCGAGCGGCCTCCGGGTTGTCCAGCGCGAGTGCGACAATACGTTCACCGGCGTTGATATAGGTATCCAAGCTGGGTTTGATTTTTCCCAGGCTGGTCTTTAACGTTTCGCCCAACGGCAGCTTAAGGTTGTCCTCCAGCACCTGCCGAAAGTGCTCGGCATGCTCCTTGAGTGAACTGCTGACCTCGGCTTTGGTGCTAGTGCTTTTCCCCAACCCGACTAACATCGCCGACAACACGTCGGCGCGCAGTGCGTCGTGCATCATGTCGGCTTCCATGTGGTTGCGCAGCACCGTCATGATGACCTGATTGTCCTGCACCGCATCGGCCATACGGGTGTTTCCCAGGTAACCGGCCAGGCTCATGATCAAGGCGGTGATCAATCCAGTCGCAATCAATAGCCATAAGCGTAATTTGATCGTCATGCTAGTCATCCCCGTAGACTTTACAGTCGGTTGGGAACCCAACCACTTGACCGTCGTTGATATTGTTATCGGAATTGGCTCTCTGTATTGAAGCTCAATTGCACAGATCTGCGCAGTCGAACTCGAAGTCTTCCCCAGCTTGTTTGCGTGGGAGCGGTTCTTTAAGCTGGCCAACCTTTGCTTCACGCGGAACTGCTTATGCCTAAACGTATCGCCCACCTTGCTTTGCTGCTTGGTCTGATCACTGCCGTCGGCCCCTTCGCCATTGACATCTACCTACCGGCGCTACCGACCCTGGGCGCCAGCCTGCAGGCATCGCCGGCAGCGGTACAGATGAGCCTCACGGTGTTCTTCATGATCATCGGCGTCTGCCAGTTGTTTTATGGCCCGATCAGCGATGTGTTCGGGCGCAAGCCGCCGATCTACGCCGGGTTGCTTATCTTCGCCGTGGGCAGTATCGGCTGCGCACTGGCACCGAGCATCGAAGTGCTGATTGGTTTTCGCGCCGTGCAGGCGTTTGGCGCGTGCGCGGGGATGGTGATTCCCCGGGCGATTGTGCGCGACCTGTATACCGGCCATGAAGCGGCGCGGCTGATGGCGTTGCTGATGCTGGTGATGAGTGTGTCGCCGATCCTCGCGCCTTTGGCGGGCAGCCTGGTGATTACGCTATGGAGTTGGCGTGAAGTGTTTGTCGTGCTGGCGGTGGTGGCCGTGTTGTGCCTGGTCATGACCATCGTGCAATTGCCTGAAACCCATCCCGCCGAGCGCCGATTGGGCAAGACCTTGGGTAATGCCTTCAGCAGTTATGGGGCGTTGCTGCGCGACCCGGTGTTCATCGGTTTGTCGGTGGTGTGCGGGTTTGGCCTGGCGACGTTCTTTGTATTTATCGGCAGCGCGCCGTTCGTATACATCGAGTATTTCGGGCTGACCCCCACCCAATTCAGCCTGTGCTTTGCGCTGAACGCCGCGTCTTTTTTTGCCATGAGCCAGCTCACCGCCCGCCTGAGCGCACGCTTGGGCCTGGCGCCGCTGATTCGCTGGTCGGTGGTGGGCGTGGCCGTGGTGATGGTGTTACTGGCCGCTACGACGCTATGGGGCAGCCACCTAGGCTTGATGATGTCGCTGTTGTTTATCGGTTTCGGTTTCCTCGGCTTGCTGTTGCCAGCGGCCGGCGTGTTGTCCCTGGAAGAGCACGGCGCGGTGGCCGGCTCCGCATCGGCGTTGCTCGGGGCGATCCAGATGATCACGGCGGCCGTCTCCATGACCCTGGTGGGCGTCTTTGCCGATCACACCCCGGCGCCGATGCTGATCGGCATCGCGCTGTGTGCCGTTGCGGCGCTGCTGACCACGCTGTGGACCTTGCGCCGTCTGCCGGCGCACTTGCTGGCCGGTGCGCCGCCCTCCTCCTGAGCCAAGCCCGGCGACGACCGCGCGTTTTTCACCGGTCGCCGCCGGCTAAAGATCAAACCGATCCACCGCTCGCCGCCGCTCATTGTCGTCACGCACGTCGTAGTTCGCGGTGGTCTGGATATTGGTGTGGTGCGCCAGTTTCTGCGCGATGGACAGGTCATGTTCCTCAATCACCCGCGTGATGAAGGAGCGCCGGAAATCATGGGGCATGATCTTCACCCCCACCTGCTGACCGCGCTGGCGGGCGATGTAGTAAATCGCATGCTTGGTGATGCGTTCGCGGGTGATATGGCTGCCCCTGCGGATGCGGTTGAACAGGAAGGAATCGTCCTGCTCGCCTTCCTTGAGTTGTTCGCGCCGGAATTCGAGCCAGGCCTGCAATTTGGCGAAGGCCCAGCCCGGCGCGTATTTGATCAGTTCCTTGTTACCCTTGCCAATCACGCGCAGGCTGCGCTCGTCAAAGTTGATCTGTGCGAGGTCGAGGTTGACCGACTCCGACTTACGCATGCCCGAGCCGTACAAAATACCGATCACTGCAGCATCGCGCAGGCCCTGGGGCCGTGGGTCGGCGGCGCAGACGTCGATCATTTCGCGGATCAGCGTGCGACGCAGGTTGCGCCCCTGGCTCAGGCGTGTGCCGGGCGCGGCCTTGACCGTGCGCATTTTCAGCAGGTGTTCCTGGCTGATCAGACTCATGCGCCAGGCTTCGTTCATCACCCCGCGCACGGCGTTTACATACAGCGACGAGGTGTTGGGCGCGTAGCCGTCCTCGCGCAAGGCCGCAACCAGAGCGATCACGTGTTCGGGTTGCAGCAGGTGCCAGTCGATGTCTTCAAGGTTGATATCCTCGAAGCCGAAGCGGTCGGCGGCGTCCTGCAGCACGTAGCGCATGGTCAGTTGACTGGAGGGCGCCAGGCGGGTGAGGTAGAGGGTCAGCGGGTTGCGGATTGACTCAGTCAAAGTAGATCAGCCTTTGGATTAAATATCTCGAACAAGCCTTTGTTTATTCGAGATATTCATTGAATTGACGAGAGCCGAGTCTAACGCACCATCGGCCCCTGCACCCAATCACGGGGCGGTCTCTTCATCCCCGCTCGATTCCTGAGGCGGGGTCTGCGCCTGGCTCCATTCAGCATCCTGCTTCTGCATCAGCGCGAACCAGTGCTGGCGCATGAATATCAGGTAGGCCTGCGGTGCCTTGGCAAAATCCTTCTCGTCGCTGTAGCAACCTGGCAAAGGCAATTCAGTGCCCTGTTCCTTGTACTGGCTGACCAGTGCCTGTTGCCCGGCGATGCTGCAATCCTTGGGCAGCGGCATGCCACGCAGTGCTCCTGCTTCTTCGTCCCACCAGGCGGCGCCGACCCGGTCGACACCACGCAGGCGGTACTTCTGCGACTTGCCGACATGCATGATCAGCTTGAATTCATTGGGGCTCACATCACTGGTGCAGGTGCGCGTGTAGCCCACAGTGGCCTGGGTGGTGCCGTCGCCGGCAAGGTCGGTGACCTTGGTCGCCGCCATGTCGAAGCGCATCGCGGCATCGAATTCGCAGCGCTGCACGTCGTCGTAGAGCATCCAGAGGCGTTTGGGGCGGTCACCGTCGATCAAATACTGGGCCGCATAGACAAGCGCCGACTGGGTGCCGTCATCCTCGCGCTGGCTGATTTGCTCGGCCAGCACCAGTAGGTTCTTGCCCTGGCGGTCGTCCCAGGTATAGGCGGCGACCTGCTTGCCTTGCACTTCAACCCCCTCTGGCACTTGAGCGAGCGTGGTCAGCGGCACGCCCTCATCAGCGTATACGGGGGTGACGCAGGCTGCGCTCATCAACAATCCCATCAACACGGGCCGCCATTGGCCGCCTAAACGCTGCACGCTATTCATCCGAGTACCCTGGCAAGAGATGGCTTACTTTACCGGCACTTGAGGGGCAATGCAGAGAAGATTCTTCAATAAACATCAGTAACGGGGGATGCTATTACGTGCAGCGCCGATCCGGGTCCGCTCCGTTGAGCCCAGCGCCATGCAAAACGTTCCTATTCCGCCAAATTAGCAACGTCCTCAGTACGTTAGTCATTTAGCTGAACCCTAGCTGTCTACCTGTCAAATAAACGATTTTTTCATTAGGCTTTCATATTCGTTGAACATTTTTACGCTTAATCTTGGCCGCAGGACTTGAGAACGAGCCGCACTGTGCCGACTAACTTGTTGATTCCCCTTTACCTTTGTGGTTTTTGGTCTTTACTCTCGTATACACATGGAAGGTCTCAATAACCCACCAGGATGGTCGGATGAACACCATAATTCCACACCAGGTTTAACCACGCACCTGCCTTTTCGGCCAGTGACTGTTGTCTTTACGCTCCAAGTTGCTCAACCCCCGAGGTCATGAATCTTTGAAACCCTACCCTATTCATTGTGTGTCGATCGTTATCCCGGTCTACAACGAACAAGAAAGCCTGCCTGAATTGCTGCGTCGCACGACGGCAGCTTGCAAGCAACTGGCCTACGAATACGAAATCATCCTGGTCGATGACGGTAGCCGCGACAAATCCGCCCAATTGCTCGAAGACGCTGCCGCCGAAGACGGCAGCAACGTGGTCGCGGTGATCCTCAATCGCAACTATGGCCAGCATGCGGCGATCATGGCCGGTTTCGAGCAGTGCCGAGGCGACGTGGTGATTACCCTCGACGCCGACCTGCAGAACCCGCCGGAAGAGATCCCGCGCCTGGTGGAACAAGCCGCGCTGGGCTACGACGTGGTCGCCACCGTGCGCAACAACCGCCAGGACTCGGCCTTTCGCCGCTGGCCGTCGCGCCTGATCAACCTGGCCGTGCAGCGCTCGACCGGCGTCGCCATGACTGACTACGGCTGCATGCTGCGCGCGTACCGCCGCACCATCGTCGACGCCATGCTCGCCTGCCGCGAACGCAGCACGTTTATCCCGATCCTGGCCAACGGCTTTGCCCGTCACACCACGGAAATCCTCGTACACCATGCCGAGCGCGAACACGGCGAATCCAAATACAGCGCCATGCGCCTGATCAGCTTGATGTTCGACCTGCTGACCTGCATGACCACGACCCCACTGCGCCTGCTGTCCATCGTCGGCTTCGGCCTGGCGGGCCTGGGCGTTCTGTTTGCGTTTGCGCTGATCGTCCTGCGTCTGGCCTTTGGCGCTCAATGGGCCGGCGACGGCACCTTCGTGCTGTTCGCGGTGCTGTTCGTGTTCACCGGCGGCCAGTTCATCGGCATGGGCCTCTTGGGTGAATACCTGGGCCGCATGTACAGCGATGTGCGCGCCCGCCCCCGATTCTTTATTGAAAAAGTGCTGCGCAACCAACCGGCAGCACCGGCACCCGTAGTCGTCGTTGACGGCCTGGTGTCCTCCCATACCACCACTACTTCCCCTTCCGATCAGGTTTCGTCATGAATTCAAAAGCTGTTGTCTTCGCTTACCACGATATTGGCTGTGCTGGCATTGAAGCCCTGCTGACTGCCGGTTACGACATTGCCGCCGTATTCACCCATGCCGATGACCCCAAGGAAAACAATTTCTACGGTTCAGTCGCGCAACTGTGCGCCCGCAAAGGCATCCCGGTGCATGCGCCGGAGGACGCCAACCACCCGCTGTGGATCGAGCGCATTGCCAAGCTCAACCCGGACTTCATCTTCTCCTTCTACTACCGCAACCTGCTGAGCGAACCCCTGCTGGCCACCGCCCGCAAAGGCGCGTTCAACCTGCACGGCTCGCTGCTGCCGAAATACCGTGGCCGCGCACCCGCCAACTGGGTCCTGGTCAAAGGCGAAACCGAAACCGGCGTGACCCTGCACCGTATGGTCAAGCGTGCCGATGCCGGCGCGATCCTGGCCCAGCAGAAAGTCGTGATCGAGCGCTCCGACACCGGCCTGACCCTGCACGCCAAACTGCGTGACGCCGCCAGCAGCCTGCTGCGCGATGCCTTGCCGCAACTGGCCGCAGGCAAACTGACCGAAACCGCCCAGGACGAAAGCCAGGCCACTTATTTCGGCCGTCGCACCCCGGCAGATGGCAAGTTGGAGTGGCAAAAACCGGCTGAAGAGCTGTTCAACCTGGTACGCGCCGTGACTCAACCGTACCCGGGCGCTTTCTGCGCCGTGGGCGAGCACAAGCTGATCGTGTGGCAAGCCGAAGTGGTCCAGGGCAACGAAGGCCTGGCGCCTGGCCGCGTGATCAGCGTCAACCCGCTGCGCATCGCGTGCGCTGAAGACTCGCTGGTGATCAAGTTCGGTCAGCGCAACGACAACGGCCTGTACCTGGCCGGTCCGTCCCTGGCCAACGAGTTGGGCCTGGTGGACGGTTCGGTCCTGCGCGGCGCCGAGTCTGGCCGCAAGCCACGTCGCACCCGCGTGCTGATCCTGGGCGTGAACGGCTTTATCGGTAACCACCTGTCCGAGCGCCTGCTGCGTGACGACCGTTACGAAGTCTACGGCCTGGACATCGGCTCCGACGCCATCGAGCGTCTGCGCAGCCACCCGAACTTCCATTACGTGGAAGGCGATATCAGCATCCACACCGAGTGGATCGAGTACCACATCAAGAAATGCGACGTGGTCCTGCCGCTGGTGGCCATCGCCACGCCGATCGAATACACCCGCAACCCGCTGCGTGTGTTCGAACTGGACTTCGAAGAGAACCTCAAGCTGGTTCGCTACTGCGTCAAGTACAACAAGCGCGTGATCTTCCCATCGACTTCAGAAGTCTATGGCATGTGCCAGGACCAGTACTTCGATGAAGACACCTCCAACCTGGTGGTCGGCCCGGTCAGCAAGCAACGCTGGATCTACTCGGTCTCCAAGCAACTGCTGGACCGCGTGATCTGGGCCTACGGCGCCAAGGGCCTGAAATTCACCCTGTTCCGTCCATTCAACTGGATGGGCCCGCGCCTGGATCGCCTCGACTCGGCACGTATCGGCAGCTCCCGTGCGATCACCCAGTTGATCCTGAACCTGGTGGAAGGTACGCCGATCCGCCTGTTCGACGGTGGCGAGCAGAAACGCTGCTTCACCGACATTGCCGACGGCATCGAAGCCCTGGCGCGCATCATTGATAACGACAACGACGTGTGCAACGGCCAGATCATCAACATCGGTAACCCCGAAAACGAAGCGAGCATCCGCCAGTTGGGCGAAGAACTGCTGCGTCAGTTCGAAGCTCACCCACTGCGCAGCAACTTCCCTCCGTTCGCCGGTTTCCGCGACGTAGAAAGCAAGGCGTTCTACGGCACCGGTTATCAGGACGTGGCCCACCGCAAACCAAGCATCGAAAACGCCAAGCGCCTGCTGAACTGGGAGCCAACCGTGGAGATGAGCGAAACCATCGGCAACACCCTGGACTTCTTCCTGCGTGAAGCCATGCTCGAAATCGCGGACAAGCGCTGATGCAGGCAGGTCTTCGCATCGACGTCGACACTTACCGTGGCACTCGCGAAGGCGTGCCACGGTTGCTCGAGGCCCTGGATGAAGCCGGGGTGAAAGCGACGTTTTTCTTCAGTGTCGGGCCGGACAATATGGGGCGCCACCTGTGGCGCCTGATCCGCCCGCAATTCCTGTGGAAGATGCTGCGTTCCAACGCTGCCGGCCTGTATGGCTGGGATATCTTGCTGGCCGGCACCGCCTGGCCGGGCAAGCCGATCGGCCGTGACCTGGGGCACTTGATGCGCCAGGCCAAGGCCGCCGGGCACGAAGTCGGCCTGCACGCCTGGGATCACCATGGTTGGCAGGCCAACGCCGGACGTTGGAGCGACGCACAGTTGATCGAGCAGATTCGACGCGGTGTGGACACCTTGAGCGACATCCTCGGTGAACGTATCGACTGTTCAGCGGCCGCCGGTTGGCGCGCCGATGAACGCGTGGTGCAAGCCAAGCAAGGCTTCAACTTTCGCTACAACAGCGATTGCCGGGGCACCAGCCTGTTTCGTCCAACCCTGGCCGACGGCAGCGCGGGCACCCCACAGATTCCGGTAGACCTGCCGACCTTCGACGAAGTCGTCGGGCCGGTGGTGGCTGCCAAGGATTTCAACGGGTTCATCCTCGACCGCTTCGCGCAGTCGAAGCTGAACGTGTACACGATCCATGCAGAAGTAGAAGGGATTCTGATGGCCAATGATTTTCGCCAGTTGCTAGCCCAGGCAGGGCAGCGCGGCATCGATTTCAAACCGCTGGGCGACTTGTTACCGGCGGACGTCTCCACCCTGCCCCAGCAACAACTGGTGCGTGGCGCCCTGAGCGGCCGTGAGGGTTGGCTCGGAGTGCAGCAGGCATGATCCGCCGTTGGGCGCTGCCCCTGCTGTTGCTGGCATTCGGCGCATTTTATCTGTTGCCACTGGCCACCCATGGCCTGTGGATTCCGGATGAAACCCGCTATGCACAGATCAGCCAGGAAATGCTGCTGACCGGCAAATGGGCTTCGCCGCATTTCATGGGCATTCGCTATTTCGAAAAGCCGGCTGCCGGTTACTGGATGATCGCGCTGGGCCAGGCGATCTTCGGGCAAAACCTGTTCGGCGTGCGGTTTGCGTCGGCCTTGAGCACCGGGCTCAGCGTGCTGTTGGTGTACCTGGTGTCGCGCCGGTTGTGGAATGACCCGCACAAGAGCCTGGTCAGTACGGTGCTGTACATGAGCTTTGTCAGCGTCGCGGCGCTGGGCGGTTATGCCAACCTGGACCCGCAGTTCACCTTCTGGGTCAACCTGACCGGCGTGGCGCTGTGGTTTTGCTTCGACAGCAGCACACGCAGCGGTCGCGTCTGGTCCTGGGCGTTGCTCGGGGTTGCCTGTGGCATGGGCTTCATGACCAAAGGCTTCCTCGCGTGGCTGCTGCCGGTGCTGATCGCCCTGCCCTACGCGATCTTGCAGAAGCGCCTGCGCGACTTGCTGGGTTATGGCCTGGTTGCCGTCGCCGTGGCGGTTGCCATCAGTCTGCCCTGGGCACTTGCGGTGCATAGCCAGGAGCCGGATTACTGGAACTTCTTCTTCTGGCACGAGCATATCCAGCGCTTTGCCGGCGAAGACGCGCAACACGCCGAGCCATTCTGGTACTACCTGCCACTGCTGGTCGCATTCAGCCTGCCGTGGGTGGCGCTGTTGCCGTCCACCGTCAAGCAGGCGTGGCAGCACAAGCGCACGCCTAACATCGCCTTCCTGCTGCTGTGGCTGCTGATGCCGCTGGCGCTGTTCAGCCTGGCCAAGGGCAAGCTGCCGTCCTACATCATGCCGTGCCTGCTGCCGCTGGCGTTGCTCATGGGTAACGCGCTGAGCGACAAACTGGCGCAGGCCCAAGGCCGCGCCTTGCGCATCAACGGTTGGCTGAACCTGACCCTCGGTGTTGTGGCCTTGCTCGCGCTGACGTGGTTCCAACTGAAAACACCGCTGTACGAGCACGGCCAGGAAACACTCGGCCTGGTGCTGGTGTTCGCCTGCCTGTTCGGCTGGATCATCGTCAACCTGCTGCAGGCTGCACGCCCATTGAAATGGTGGGCCGCGCCGGCGCTGGGCAGTTGGTTGCTGGTGGCGTTGGCCCCGGCCGCGCTGCCCCATTCGGTGGTGTACAACAAGACCCCGGATCAATTCATCATTGACCACCTGCCGGACCTGCAGCCGACGTCCGCCCTGCTCAGCAATGACCTGGGCGCGGCATCGGCCCTGGCATGGCGCCTGCAACGCGCTGACGTCACCCTCTATAACACCGTCGGTGAAGTGAAATACGGCCTCGCCTACCCGGACGCCGCCCAGCGTAAGGTGGACCTGACCCAGGTCCAGCAATGGATGAGCGAAGCCCGCCAAAAAGGCGCGGTGGGTGTGGTGATGCGCGTCAAAGGTGACGACGAGATCGCCGAAGTGAACCTGCTGCCCCAGGACGGCAAGCGCTTTGAGCAAGGCAATCTGGTGATCCTGGTTTTCCCGCAGGCTGCGCCATGATCACCCTGTTCTTGTTGTTAGCCGCCTGCCTGCTCACCTGCATGGGCCAGGTCTCGCAGAAGTTTGCGGTGGAAAGCTGGCGCGACCAGCCTGACGGTTGGGCGCTGAAACTGCGCTCAGCCTGGTTATGGGCAGCGCTGCTGTGCCTGGGTTTCGGCCTGCTGGTCTGGCTGCTGGTGCTGCAGCGCCTCGAAGTCGGGATTGCCTACCCGATGCTCAGCCTCAATTTCGTATTGGTCACGTTAATGGCGCGCTTCGTATTCAAGGAGCACATCGACACTCGGCATTGGCTGGGCGTGGCGCTGGTAATTGCTGGCGTCGTGCTGCTGGGGCGCCAAGTATGAGCCGGGTGCGCGGGTTTACCTTTGCCCTGGGCAGTGTCGGCCTGGTCAGCGCCGCCCAGTTGGGGATGCGCTGGAGCATGACGCGCCTGCCCCTGCCTGACGAATGGCTCGGCGCGTTCAGCAGCAACGCCATCGATCTGGGCGCCCTCGGCGTGGTGAGCCTGGCGATCCTCGCTTATGCGCTGTCGATGCTGTGCTGGCTCTGTGCGCTCAAGGATTTGCCCCTGGGCCGCGCCTATTCGCTGCTCAGTATCAGCTACGCGCTGGTCTACCTGTTGGCCGCCAGCCTGCCGGTGTTCAACGAACATTTTTCGCTTTCAAAAACCCTGGGGGTGGCCTTGGTCATCCTCGGTGTACTGGTTATTAACTCTCGTCGTGCTAGCGCAGCAAGCCCCA
This sequence comes from Pseudomonas sp. D3, assembly GCF_029320995.1. Taxonomy (NCBI): domain Bacteria; kingdom Pseudomonadati; phylum Pseudomonadota; class Gammaproteobacteria; order Pseudomonadales; family Pseudomonadaceae; genus Pseudomonas; species Pseudomonas sp. D3. The sequence goes on along the minus strand of NZ_CP119772.1, from coordinate 3,396,787 downwards.
GGAATGCCCCATGAAAATCAGTGTATTTGGTAGTGGTTACGTCGGTCTGGTACAAGCCACTGTATTGGCCGAAGTCGGTCACGATGTCATCTGCATGGACGTTGATCAAAACAAGGTCAAGCTGTTGCAGCAGGGCCATGTGAGCATTTTCGAGCCAGGGTTGGCGGCGATGGTCAAGGAGAACCTTGAAAGCGGACGGCTGAGCTTCACCTTTGATGAAAAGCTCGCCGTCGAACATGGCGAGGTGCTGTTTATCGCCGTGGGTACACCGTCGGATGAAGACGGTTCGGCCGACTTGAAATACGTGCTGTCGGTAGGCGATGCGGTCGCCCGCCATCGGATCGAGCCGGTGATCCTGGTGGAAAAATCCACCGTACCCGTCGGCACCGGCGACACCTTGCGTGCCCATATCGAAAAGGCCATGCACGGCACCGGGCGGTCCCTGGAGTTCGATATCGTCTCCAACCCGGAATTCCTCAAGGAAGGCTCGGCGGTTGCCGACTGCCGCCGCCCGGACCGGATCATCATCGGCTGCGAGCGTGAAGAAGTGCGTGAAGTCATGCGCGAGCTGTATGCGCCCTTCAACCGCAACCACGATCGCATCATCTTCATGGACCTGCGCAGCGCCGAACTGACCAAGTACGCCGCCAACTGCATGCTGGCCACCAAGATCAGCTTTATCAACCAGATCGCCGAGCTGGCCGAACACCTGGGGGCGGACATCGAAGCGATACGCCTGGGCATCGGCGCCGACTCACGCATCGGCTATCACTTCATCTACCCCGGCTGCGGCTACGGCGGCTCGTGCTTCCCCAAAGACATGCGCGCCCTGATCCACAGCGCCAAGCAGGCCCATTGCTCGAGCGACCTGCTCGAAGCCGTCGAAGCGATCAACCAGCGCCAGAAGAGCAAGCTGTATGAACGCATCAACGCCTTCTTCAAGGGCAACCTGCGCGGTAAGACCTTCGCCCTGTGGGGCCTGGCCTTCAAACCTAACACCGACGACATGCGCGATGCCCCGAGCCGCGTGCTGATCGAAGCGCTGTGGGCTGCCGGTGCCACCGTGCGCGCATTTGACCCGGAAGCCATGCAGGAAACCCAGCGAATTTACGGTGACGACCCACGGCTGATGTTGATGGGTACTCCGGAATCCACCCTGAGCGGCGCCGATGCGTTGATCGTCTGCACCGAATGGCAGCAGTTCAAGGCACCGGACTTCGACCTGATCTACGAACGTCTGAACACCCCGGTGATCTTCGATGGTCGCAACCTGTATGACGGCGAGCGCCTGGCGCGCAAAGGCTTCCAGTATTTCCCGATGGGCCGTGGCGACTCCTGCCAGTTACCGATTCCCCAGCAACAGTGGGTGCCACAAGTTGTGGAAGCCTGACCGGTGAAAGATCAAATGCCCCAGCTGATGAACGCAGCGATCCGGCGCCAGTCGTTGGGGCTGGCGCTACTGGCGTTGTTGTTATTCATTGCCGGCAACTGGCACCAGGCAATCATCGGTTTCGACTCGCGCTTCGTGGTCTTTGCCCAGGAGATGTTGCACCATGGGCCGAGCTTTTTCCCCACGACCTACGGGCAACCTTATGCCGATTACCTGGCGACCTCGACGCTGATGACGTGGCTGCTGTCCTTGCCCCTGGGCCAGGTCAACAGCTTTACGGCCTGGTTGCCGACGTCCATCGCTTCGGCGCTGATCGTCATGCTGGTGTACCGCCTGACGGCGCCCTACTCCCAGCGCTGGGGCCTGCTGAGTGTTGCGCTGCTGTTGCTCAGCAGCACGTTTATCAGCGAAACCCGCGCGGTGTCCCTCGACCAGATGCTCGCCGCAGTGGCCCTGACGGTGTTCTACCTGGGTTATGCGCATGATCACTTCGGCGCCGCCAAGCGCCTGCACTGGGTGTACCTGCTGTTGATCGTGGGCTTTACGATTCGCGGGCCGATTGGCCTGGTGATCCCCACGGGCGTGCTATGCAGCTACTTCCTGCTCAACCGCCAATGGCGCCAGCTGTTCAGCTTCGGCCTGTTGGCCCTGGCACTGCTGGGGGCGTGCGTTGGCCTGCTGTTGCTGCTGGCCAAGCTCAGCGGCGGCGAAGCGTTCATGCAGGACGTGATCCGCATGCAGTTCCTCGGGCGTATGGATGGCAGCGAAGGCTCCAGCGGTGCGCTGTATTACTTCACCAGTTCCGTGGGCAATTACGCGCTGGCTTACCCGCTGGCGCTGCTGGTGCTGCTGGTGATAGCGATTGGCGGGCGACGCCCACCTGATCCGGCGTTGCAGTTGGTGCTGTACTGCGCAGCGGCGGGCTTGTTGGTGATGCTCGGCTTGTCGATTCCCCAGGCAAAGAAGGCGCGTTATGTGCTGCCGATGTTGCCGATGGCAGCCATTATTGCGGCGTATCCGTTTCAAGTCGCCCACGGGCGGTTGTATGGCTGGCTGCGCGGTTTGATGCTGAGCCTGTGGACCGTGTTGCCCGCGCTGCTGATCGTCGGGCTATGGCTGGCGCGCCGGCGTTACCCGGAGCAGATGGCGCACATCGGCTGGGTGCTGGGCGTGCTGGGCGCGCTTCAAGTGCTGGCGCTGGTGGCGGTGTTCCAGGCACGCCTGCGCACGCTGGTACCGGCCCTGACCGCCGTGCTGGCGGTATGGACGACGTATATTGTGGTGGTCGAGCCAGTGGAGCGCAGCCTCTATGACACTCGCACCTTCAGCCTGCAAGTCCAGGCGCAGGTCCGCCAGCAACCGGCGCCCATCGTGCTGCATGCGCTGGGTAAGGATGCCAAAGCCATCAAGTTCATGGTCAACCTCGATTACGACAGGGTGCCGGTGTTCACCCAGCAGCCCGCCGACCTGGCAACATTGCAAGGTCCGGCGTGGCTGGTCATGAGCCAAGATGACTTTGAAGGGTTGCAGGACCCACGATTGCGCGCAATCACTCCGACGCTCACTGGCACGTTCGACAAGAATCCCTACGTGCTGCTGCACTTGGACAAAACCATTCAACCTTGACCGCGCCGGCGGCGGCCGGCCAGTTGAGTCCATTATTTTTGTATTTAACCTACATTAATATGCATTGGCGACCCTGCCTCGCGGTCGGCACACTACGCGGGTTCCTCCCCCAAATGCAGGAACTTTCAAGGGCTTGTCCGGGAAACCAGACAAGCCTTTTTTTGCCCGCCGTTTATGGAAATTGTGAATGCTCGCTCGCTGGTTACCCGCTGCCATCAATACCCGCCCTGCCGAATGGAGCCGCGCCGCGATCGGCATGGCCTTGGGCACTCTGCTCAGCGTGTGGGTCTGCGCGCAAGTGTTTGGCATGGAGGTCGCCCTGCACCTGCTCGGCCCTCTGGGTGCGTCGGCAGTGTTGCTGTTTGCCGTTTCATCCGGCGCGCTGGCACAGCCGTGGTCGATCATCGGCAGCTACCTGTGTGCCGGCGTAGTCGCGCTGCTCGTCGCACGGGTCCTGGGGCGCACCTTGGGCAGCGCCTGCCTGGCGGCGGGCATGACCGTGGTCCTGATCTGCTGGCTGCGTTGCCTGCACCCGCCGGCGGGAGGCCTGGCGATGACGCTGGTACTGGCCGATCCGGCCTCGACGGCTCTCGGCTGGCAGGAACTGCCCGCGGTGATGCTCGGCGCGGGAGCGTTGGTGACCTGTGCACTGGCCTATAACAATGCCACCCGCACGCGCTATCCCAAGGGCGCGACCGAGGCACCGAACACCTTCGTGAGCAAGGCGCAGGCAGCAAGAGACCCGGCAATCACGGCGGCGGACCTGAAGCTGGCGTTGGCCGACATGGAGCAGTTCTACGATATCGAGCCAACGGCGCTGGAACAGTTGATCCACGCCGCCGAGAGTCATGCCCGTCGTCGAAGTATCGGGCAAGTGCTGGCAACTCGCGTCGAATAGCGGTATCGCGAGCGCCCCGCATTAACGACGAGGGGCACAAAGAGTGCCCGCGCATGCGCCACGATTTTATCAACTACCCCGCTTCTGAGGCGGCGACCAGGCGACCAGGCGTGCAGTGCTGCGCTGTAGCGAGGCCCTGGCCGGCTATTTTCACGTTCCCGCGGGCTGATCGCCTGTTCTGCATAAATGCAAAAACGACCTGCATGATTCAAGGTTGTACTGGGCAAATTTGCACTGGTACGATCGCGAGAGGGTTCGTCCGCGAACATCTTGTTTAAAGAACAATAAAAGCAGGGAGTTACAGATGACTGCTCAGGTTTCATCCGAGGCAAGCCACGCCGACATTCTTCAGCAAGAGGTACTGGCCGACGTCCGCAACCATGTTGGCCACCTCACCCTCAATCGCCCCGCCGGCTTAAACGCCATCAACCTGAACATGGTTCGCGGCCTGGCCCAACAGCTTCAGGCCTGGGCAGATGATCCCCAGGTATATGCCGTGGTCCTGCGCGGTGCCGGTGAAAAAGCCTTCTGTGCGGGCGGCGATATTCGCTCGCTCTACGACAGTTTCAAGAACGGCGACACCCTGCACGAGGATTTCTTCGTCGAGGAATACGCCCTCGACCTGGCCATCCACCATTACCGCAAACCGGTACTGGCGCTGATGGACGGCTTCGTCCTCGGCGGCGGCATGGGCCTGGTGCAAGGCGCGGATCTGCGTGTGGTCACCGAACGCAGCCGACTGGCGATGCCGGAAGTGGCGATCGGTTACTTCCCCGACGTAGGCGGCAGTTATTTCCTGCCGCGCATTCCTGGCGAGCTGGGCATTTACCTGGGCGTCACCGGCGTGCAGATTCGTGCGGCCGATGCGTTGTATTGCGGGCTAGCGGACTGGTACCTGGACAGCACCAAACTGGCCGACCTCGACCAGAAACTCGACCAACTGTCATGGCAAGATTCCCCTCTCAAGGACCTGCAAGGCGTGCTGGCCAAGCTGGCCGTGCAGCAACTGCCGGACGCCCCGCTCGCCGCCTTGCGCCCTGCAATCGACCATTTTTTTGCCTTGCCGGACGTGCGCAGCATTGTCGAGCAACTGCAACAAGTGACCGTCGCCAACAGCCATGAATGGGCCTTGAGCACGGCCAACCTGATGCAAACCCGTTCACCGCTGGCCATGGCCGTGACCCTGGAAATGCTGCGGCGCGGGCGCCGTTTGCCGTTGGAGCAGTGTTTCGCCCTGGAACTGCACTTGGATCGCCAGTGGTTCGAGCGTGGCGACCTGATTGAAGGGGTCCGCGCGCTGATCATCGACAAAGACAAGAACCCGCGCTGGAACCCATCGACACTCCATGGGCTGGACGCGAGCCACGTGGAAAGCTTCTTCCACAACTTCACGCAGGTTGCGAGATAAGCCATGCAAGATATTGAATACACTGAAGAACAAATCATGATTCGCGACATGGCGCGTGACTTCGCCCGTGGCGAAATCGCCCCTCACGCCCAGGCCTGGGAAAAAGCTGGCTGGATCGATGACGCCCTGGTGGCGAAGATGGGCGAGCTGGGGTTGCTGGGCATGGTGGTACCGGAAGAATGGGGCGGTACCTATGTCGATTACGTGGCGTATGCCTTGGCGGTGGAAGAGATTTCCGCCGGTGACGGTGCCACGGGCGCACTGATGAGTATCCATAATTCAGTGGGTTGCGGGCCAATCCTCAACTACGGCACAACAGAGCAGAAACAAACCTGGCTGGCGGAACTCGCCAGCGGCCAGGCCATCGGCTGCTTCTGCCTGACCGAACCCCAGGCCGGCTCCGAGGCCCACAACCTGCGCACCCGTGCCGAACTGCGCGATGGCCAGTGGGTGATCAATGGCGCCAAGCAGTTTGTCAGCAATGGCAAGCGCGCCAAGTTGGCGATTGTGTTTGCGGTGACCGATCCGGAACTGGGCAAGCGCGGTATTTCCGCCTTCCTGGTGCCGACGGACACGCCGGGGTTCGTGGTTGATCGTACCGAACACAAGATGGGCATCCGCGCCTCGGACACCTGCGCCGTTACCCTCAACCACTGCAGCGTGCCTGAGGCCAACCTACTGGGTGAGCGCGGCAAGGGCCTGGCGATTGCGCTGTCCAACCTGGAAGGCGGGCGTATCGGCATTGCCGCTCAAGCCCTGGGCATCGCCCGTGCAGCGTTTGAAGCGGCGCTGGGGTATGCCCGTGACCGCGTGCAGTTCGACAAGGCCATCATCGAACACCAGAGCGTGGCCAACCTGCTGGCCGACATGCAAACCCGGCTGAATGCCGCACGCTTGCTGATCCTGCACGCCGCACGCCTGCGCAGTGCGGGCAAGCCGTGCCTGTCGGAAGCGTCCCAGGCCAAGCTGTTCGCTTCGGAAATGGCCGAAAAGGTCTGCTCCTCGGCGATGCAGATTCATGGCGGGTATGGGTATCTGGAGGATTATCCGGTGGAGCGCTACTACCGCGATGCGCGGATCACGCAGATCTACGAAGGCACCAGCGAGATTCAGCGGATGGTGATTGCGCGGGAGCTGAAGAACTACCCGCTCTGACTGACACACCACAAACCCACTGTGGGAGCTGGCTTACCCGCTCCCACAGTGGATCTGCAGTGTTTGTGAGGGCGGGTTATTTGTCCTTGAATTCAGGCGCGCGCTTGGCCACGAATGCCGCCATGCCTTCCTTCTGATCCTGCGTCGCAAACGCCGCATGGAATACCCGACGCTCAAAGCGCACGCCTTCCGAGAGGCTCACTTCAAACGCCCGGTTCACGCTTTCCTTGACCATCATGCTGATCGGCACTGACTTGCCGGCAATCAGCGTGGCGACTTTCAGCGCTTCTTCGAGCAGTTCATCGGCCGGGACAATGCGCGCTACAACCCCGCAACGCTCGGCTTCCACCGCGTCGATAAAGCGACCAGTCAGGCACATTTCCATAGCCTTGGCCTTGCCCACGGCGCGGGTCAGGCGCTGGGTGCCGCCCATGCCCGGCAGCACCCCCAGGTTGATTTCCGGCTGGCCGAACTTGGCGCTGTCGCCGGCGAGGATAAAGTCGCACATCAGCGCCAACTCACAGCCGCCACCCAGGGCGAAGCCGTTGACGGCAGCGATGATCGGCTTGCGACGGTTGGCCACGCGATCGGCGTCGCTGAACAGGTCGTCGATATAGATCTGCGGGTAGGTCAGCTCGGCCATTTCCTTGATGTCGGCGCCAGCGGCGAAGGCTTTTTTCGAGCCGGTGAGCACGATGCAGCCGATTTCAGGGTTGCGTTCCAAGTCATCCAGCGCCTGATTCAACTCGTTGATCAATTGTGCGTTCAGCGCGTTAAGGGCTTGCGGACGGTTAAGGGTGATCAACCCGACACGGCCCTGCACGTCGAGCAAAATAGTTTCGTAACTCATGTAGTGGCTCCTTAAAGATTGCGTGAGATGACCATGCGCTGAATATCGCTGGTGCCTTCGTAAATCTGGCAGACCCGCACATCGCGGTAGATCCGCTCCAAGGGAAAGTCGCTCAGGTAACCGTAACCGCCCAAGGTTTGCAAGGCGGCGGAGCAGACTTTCTCGGCCATTTCCGAGGCGAACAGCTTGGCCATGGACGCCTCGACCAACGCCGGCTTGCCGCTGTCACGCAGGGCGGCGGCGTAATGCACCATTTGCCGTGCGACGGCGATTTGCGTGGCCATGTCCGCCAGGCGAAAGGCCACGGCCTGGTGTTCGATCAAGGGCTTGCCAAAACTTTCGCGCTCGCGGGCATAGTCGCGCGCGGCTTCAAAGGCGGCGCGGGCCATGCCCACCGATTGCGAGGCAATGCCGACACGCCCGCCTTCGAGGTTGGCCAAGGCGATGCGGTAGCCTTCACCCTCCTCCCCCAGACGATTGGCGACCGGCACCTTGACGTCTTCGAACAGGATCTGGCAGGTATCCGACGCATGCTGCCCCAGCTTGTCCTCGACCCGCGCCACCGTGTAGCCCGGCGAATCCGTCGGCACGATAAACGCGCTGATGCCGCGCTTGCCCGCCGCAGGGTCAGTGACAGCAAACACAATCACGATGCCGGCGTTTTGCCCGGAGGTGATGAATTGTTTGCAGCCGTTCAACACGTAGTGGTCGCCTTCGAGGCGTGCACGGGTTTTCAGGCTGCTGGCATCGGAACCGGCCTGGGGCTCGGTCAGCGCGAAGGCGCCGAGCATCGCACCACTGGCCAGCGGCTTGAGAAATTGCTCTTTCTGCTGGTCGTTGCCGAACGTGAGGATCGGCACGCAACCCACCGAGTTGTGTACGCTCATGATGGTCGAGCAAGCCCCGTCGCCGGCAGCGATTTCTTCCAGGGCCATGGCGTAGGCCAGGTAGCCGGTGTCGCAACCACCCCACTGTTCCGGCACCAGCATGCCGAAAAAGCCCAGTTCGGCCATTTCACCGATGGCCTCCTTGGGAAAGCGGTGCTCGCGGTCCCACTCGGCCGCGAACGGTTTCAGGCGCTCCTGGGCGAATTGTCGGGCCGCTTCGCTGATTTGCAGTTGTTCGTCATTGGGTAGCATGGTCAATCCTTAATACAGGCATTCGACGGCCATGGCCGTGGCTTCACCACCGCCGATGCAGATAGCGGCGACGCCCCGTTTGAGACCCTTCTGGCGCAGGGCCGACAGCAGCGTCACCAGAATCCGCGCACCGGACGCGCCGATCGGGTGACCCAAGGCACAGGCGCCGCCATGAATGTTGACCTTGTCGTGGGGGATATCCAGCTTGCTCATGGTCACCAGGCTGACCACGGCAAAGGCTTCGTTGATTTCGAACAGGTCCACTTCGTTCAGGCTCCAGCCGGTCTTGCTCATCAGCTTGCGTATAGCCCCCACCGGCGCCACCGGAAACAGGCCCGGTTCATCGGCAAACGCCGCATGCCCACGGATCACCGCCAAGGGTTGCAGGCCGCGCTTGTGCGCCTCGGACTGACGCATCAGGAGCAAGGCCGCCGCGCCGTCGGAAATTGAACTGGAGTTGGCCGCCGTCACTGTCCCGCCTTCGCGGAACGCCGGTTTCAAGCTGGCAATCTTGTCCGGCTTGGCTTTGGGCGGTTGCTCATCATGCAGGACGGTTTTTTGCTCTTTGCCTACCGTGACCTGCACCGGGACGATCTCGGCAGCGAAGCTGCCATTGCTGATCGCCGCTTGCGCACGGGTCAGGGACGCAATGGCAAACGCATCCTGGGCCTCGCGGGTAAAGCCGTTATGTTGTGCGCAGTCTTCGGCAAAGGCGCCCATCAGGCGGCCTTTGTCGTAGGCATCTTCCAGGCCGTCGAGGAACATATGGTCCAGCACGCGGCCGTGGCCCATGCGGTAGCCGCTGCGTGCGCGGTCCAGCAGATACGGGGCGTTGGACATGCTCTCCATACCGCCAGCAATCACCACCTCGACGCTGCCGGCCAGCAGCGAGTCATGGGCAAGCATCGTCGCCTCCATGCCCGAGCCGCACATTTTATTGAGGGTGGTGCAGCGGGTGGCCTTGTCCAGCCCGGCGCCAAGGGCGGCCTGGCGTGCGGGGGCCTGGCCGAGACCGGCCGGCAATACACAGCCAAACAGCACTTCATCCACGGCATCGCTGGCGATACCGGCACGCTCGACGGCGGCGCGAATCGCCGCAGAGCCCAGTTGCGGTGCGGTCAGGCCTTTGAGATCGCCCTGGAACGCGCCCATGGGGGTGCGCGCGGCGCTGACAATTACGATGGGATCGGTCATGACGCTTCCTCTCTTACTTGGCTGCCATGCGCAAGGCACCGTCGAGACGGATCACCTCGCCATTGAGCATGCTGTTTTCAATGATGTGCCGGACCAGCGCGGCATATTCGCTCGGTTTGCCCAGGCGCGGCGGGAACGGCACACCGGCGGCCAGCGAGTCGCGGACTTCCGGGGTCATGCCAGCCATCATCGGGGTTTCGAAAATGCCGGGGGCGATGGTCATCACCCGAATGCCGAAGCGCGCCAGCTCCCGCGCGGCGGGCAGTGTCAGGCTGGCGATCGCACCTTTGGACGCGGCATACGCCGCCTGGCCGACCTGCCCGTCAAACGCCGCCACCGACGCGGTATTGATGATCACGCCGCGCTCACCGTCGGCATCCGCCGGGGTTTCTGCAATGGCCGCAGCGGCCAGGCGCAGCAGGTTGAAGCTGCCGATCAGGTTGACGTTGATCACCTGGGCAAAGCTGGCCAGCGCGTGAGGGCCGTTTTTGCCGAGGATCTTCTCGCCGCGCACCACACCGGCGCAGTTCACCAGCCCGTGCAAGCCACCAAAGGCGGCAACGGTGGCTTGCACGGCGGCTTCGGCAGCGGCTTCCTGGCTGATGTCCGCCACGGCGCTGCGGGCGTTGTCGCCCAGCTGTTTGGCTTTGGCCGCGACCGCGTCGCCATTCATGTCCACCAGCATCACCTTGGCACCGGCAGCGACCAGCATTTCAGCGGTGGCTGCACCGAGGCCCGACGCGCCGCCGCTGACCAGAAAAACCTTGTTTTCAATCTGCATCATTGTTTCCTTGAAAAGTGGATCAGGCCAACGCGGCTTGCGCCTTGGCGATTTCCTGATTACGCAAAATAAAGCGTTGCAACTTGCCGCTCGGGGTCTTGGGCAAGTCGCTGACAAATTCGATTTCCCGTGGGTAGGCATGGGCGGCGAGGCGCTGGCGTACATGCAGGCGCAGTTCCTCGGCCAGCTCGGGGGTGGCGCGGAACTGCTCGTTGATCACCACGAAGGCTTTGACCAGCTCGGTGCGCTCCGGGTCGGGCTTGCCGACGACCGCCGCTTCCACCACTGCCGGGTGTTCGACCAGCGCACTTTCCACGTCGAACGGGCCCACGCGGTAGCCAGAGGTGGTGATCACATCGTCACTGCGTCCGACGAAGTTGATGCTGCCGTCCGGATTGAGTTCGACGGTATCGCCGCTGAGGTAATACTTGCCGACAAAGGCCTTGGTCCGTGCGCCGTCATAGCCGGCGAACCAGCACATTGGCGATTGCTCGCGGTCGATGGCGAGAATCCCCGGCTGGCCGGCAGGCAACTCCTGGTGATCGTCGTCCAGCACCACGATGCGATGCCCCGGCGAAGCAAAACCCGCCGACCCGACATGCACCGGATGTTCCAGGCCGTGGTGGTTGCACAGCACCATGCCCAGCTCGGTCTGGCCGTAGTGGTCATGGATGGTCACCCCCAGGTTATCGGCAAACCAGCGGATCACTTCCGGGTTCAGCGGCTCGCCGGCGCTGCTGACGATACGCAGCTTGCCCTTGATCGAGCGGGCGAATTGTTCGCCGCCGGCAATCAACAGGCGATATGCGGTCGGCGAGCCGGCCAGGTTGGTGATCGCGTATTTATTGATGACCCGGCAGGTGCTTTCTAGGGTGAACGGGCCATCGTAGAAGGTAATCGGATGGCCCATGGACAAAGGCCCGGTCACGCCGAAATAGATGCCGTAGGCCCAGCCCGGGTCGGCGACGTTCCAGAACGCGTCTTCAGGGCGCAGGTCGATGGCGTCGCGGGTGTAGCTCTGGAACGCAACAATGGCCTTGAGTGGCACCGAGAGCGCTTTCGAAGGGCCGGTGGTGCCCGAGGTGAACATCAGCAGGAACGGCTCGTCTGCGCCCAGCAGCACCGGCTCGCAGTGGTTGGAGTAATTGGGCAGCTCGGCCCAGAAACTGAAATCACCGCGCACCAGGCCTTCGCCTTTGGCGCCAGTGACTGTCACGATCGTCGGGCAGCCTTCCACTTCGGCGAGTTTGGGCCGGTTCACCGCATCGGTGACCACCACGGCTGCGCCAGAGCTGCTCAGGCGGTGTTCAATAGCCTTGGGGCCGAAGGCCGTAAACAGCGGTTGATAGACGGCGCCGATGCGCCAGGTCGCGAGGACCACCACCAGCAATTCGGCGGTGCGTGGCAACAGGCCGGCCACCTTGTCGCCGCGTTTGACGCCCTGGGCCAACAGGAAATTGGCGAAGCGTGAAGCCTGGTCCTGCAAATCGCTGAAGGTGAACGTGGCACTGCGTCCATCCTTGCCTTCCCAGAACAGCGCAATGCGCCCTGGCAATGCATGCCGGTCGCAGCATTCCACGCAGGCATTGAGGCCTAGCAGGTTTCCGGCCAAGGTGCTGTCGACGGTGTGTTGGTAATCGAACTCGGTAGTGGCAGCCAAATAGTCACGCATCGCTTCAAATCCTTCGGTATTTTTATTTTCAGGACGTTTTTTCGGACAAGAACCGCCGAAATAGTGGCTCTAGAGCGCTGCAGCAGCAATGGTCAAAGCCACCAACATGCCTGACTGGTTTGGCCAATGCCTCTTGATCATAGACCCCGCCGATCAAGCAGTCGGCCCAAGCGATTGGACGCCCCGGCCGCCAGCTTCTAACCTGATGGCCGCGCCACCGACGAAGCCCCTCCCGATGATTGTTCGCCCCAAACCCAACCTCCTGGGCATTCTGTTCTCGCTCAAGGGCTCGATCGCCAAGCGCATCGCCCTGCGCAGCCTGTTGGTCACGTTGCTGGCCTCGGTGATCGTGCTGGTGGAAACCCTGCACCCGGCGTATTTCTCCAAGGTCAATGCCACGCCGTTCACCCTGCTCGGGCTGTCGTTGTCGATCTTCATGAGTTTTCGCAACAACGCCTGCTACGACCGCTGGTGGGAAGGCCGCAAGCAACTCGGGCAGATGATCATCGAAGTGCGCTCACTGATCCGTGAAACCCAGGTGCTCAGCGACCCGCTGGAACGGGCCAGCCTACTGCGCGGCCTCTGCGGTTTTGCCCATGGGTTGATCGCGCGCCTGCGCCTGGAAGATGAAGCCCAAGCGCTAAAGCCCTGGATCGAAGTCGACCCAGGCCACCCCAACCTTCCTGACCAGGTACTGCAACAGCTCGGCGCGCGGTTTTCCGGGCTGGCCGAACGGGGCGTGATCAGTGAATGGCGCTACACCCAACTGGAAACCCGGCTGGTCAGCCTGAGCCAGGTGCAGGCGGCGTGTGAGCGGATCAAAAGCACACCGCTGCCCTTCCCCTACACCCTGCTGCTGCACCGCACCATTTACCTGTTCTGCATCCTGCTGCCGTTTGCCATGGCCGAACCGCTGGGCTGGCTCACGCCGGTGTTCACCGCAATCGTCAGCTACACCTTCTTTGGCCTCGACGAAATCGGCGACGATCTGGAAGATCCCTTCGGCTTCGATGAGAACGACCTGCCCTGCAACGCGATCGTGCGGACGCTGGAACGCGAGATCCTCGCAGCCCTCGGCGAAACGGCCTTGCCGCCTGCCCTGGAGCCGGTGGAATACGTGCTGACCTGATGCGGGTTTGACACTCGCCGTGGTCTGACCGAAGCTGAGGGCTTTGCCATAGCTGCCTAAGCTCTCGGACGCCTGCATGTCAAAGTCACGCCGTTACTCCATCATCGGCCTGTGCGCCCTGTTGTTGATTGTGCTGATCACCTGGTATTTCTCCCATTCCACCCCGGTGGCCTTACCGCCCGCGATTGCCCATGGCTACGCGAAAGCCTTGAAACAGGCGCGTAACGGCGAACCTGGCGCCGCCCGCGTGCTGTATCAGCAATTGGCCCGGCCGGACCTTTCCGACGAGCGCCGCATCGCCTTGCATGCCGAACTGCCCAATTACCCGAGCCCTCAGGCACTGAAGCTCGCCGACAAGGATCTGGCCGATGACTCACCGCACGTGCGTGAAGCGGCGATTCACAGCATCGTCGGCCTGGTGCCTACGGGCCAGCGCACCTTGTTGCTCGGCCCATTACTCGACGATCCGCAACAAGACGTGCGCTTTACCGCCGCCAATGCGTTGCTCGGTCTCTCGCCCGACACCCTCGGCCTGTATTTCGGGCCCTTGCAGCAAGTGCTCGATGAGTTTGTGAAGAAGCTCAAGGCGCAACCTGAAACCGCCGAAGGTTGGCTCCAACTGGCGCGCCTGTATATCCACAGCGCGCTGTTGCCGCAGGCACAGAGCGCCCTGGAGCAAGCAATGCGCCTGCAGCCGGACAACCTGCAAGCCGTGGTTGCGCAAATCGAACTGCTGGACAAACAGGGCAAGACCGACGAGTCGCGCCAACTGCTGGCCCGCCAGTTGGCGGCGCATCCCGAATCCGCGTACCTGCAACACGCCCTGGGCATGTGGTTGCTGCACCACGGTGAGCGCGCTTACGCGTTGCTCGGCCTGTCGAAGGCGGTGGAGCTGGAACCGAACAATCAAGATTACCGTTACGACCTGGCCACGACCCTGCACGCCCAGGAGGAACTCGAAGCTGCCCAGCGCCAGTTGGAAGAAATCATCCAGCGCCACCCGGCCAATCGCAAGGCGCGGGTGCTGCTCGTTACCTACTGGACAGAAAGCGGCCAATTGCAGAACGTGCAAGTGCTGCTAGCGCAGTTGGAACAACAAAACCCGGATGATCCGGCGCTGCAGCAGGGGCTGTAGGCCAACGGCAGCGCGGCCCCAGCGCCGACACTACGTACAAATCCCGATAAGGTGGAACCCCGCTGACACGCCATGGTCAAGAAGCTATGGCGCGCTCGAACGAACGCGCACCTCTACTCGTATGTGACCTGAGGGCACTTCTTGTCTACATCCAACGCGCTATTAACCGAAAAAGCGGCCACTGGCATCGAAGGTCTTGATGACATTCTTTCCGGCGGTCTGTCCCGCAGCCATCTGTTTCTGCTCGAAGGCGAGCCAGGGACCGGCAAAACCACCGTTGCCCTGCACTTCCTGCAGGCGGGTGCGAAGAACGGTGAACGCTCGCTCTATATCACCTTGTCCGAAACCGAGCGTGAATTGCGCGAAGGTGCGATATCCCACGGGTGGGATCTGGATGACAATATCCATATTTTCGAGCTGACCCCGCCGGAAAGCCTGCTCAATGCCGACCATCAGCAAAGCCTGCTGTACTCTTCCGACCTCGAGTTGGGCGAGGCCACGCGGCAGATCTTTGAAGTGGTGGAACGGGTCAAGCCGACCCGCGTGGTGGTCGACAGCCTCTCCGAGATCCGCCTGCTGGCGCAAAGCTCCCTGCGTTATCGACGGCAGATCCTGGCAATCAAACACTACTTCGTGCGCTACGACGCCACGGTATTGCTGCTCGATGACCTGACCACCGAATCCCTCGACAAAACCGTACACAGCGTGGCCCATGGGGTGATTCGCCTGGAAGAACTGACGCCCAATTACGGTGCCGAACGCCGCCGCGTGCGCGTCGTGAAGTACCGTGGCCAAAAGTACCGGGGCGGCTTCCACGACTTCACCATCATGGGCGATGGCGTGCATGTCTTCCCGCGCCTGGTGGCGGCCGAACATCGCGGCGGCTACGTGCGCGAGACCCTGAGCAGCGGCATTCGCGAAATGGATGCCTTAATGGGGGGCGGAGTCGAGACCGGTTCCAGCAGCCTTATCCTCGGCCCGGCGGGCACCGGCAAGTCGCTGATCTCGATGGTGTTTGCCGCCGCCGCTGTGGCGCGGGGCGAAAAAGCCGCACTGTTCATCTTTGATGAGGAACTGGGCCTGCTCTTCGAGCGCATGAAAAACATGGGCATCGACCTCGCCACGCTGCAAGCCACCGGCAACCTGCTGATCGAACAAGTCGACGCGGCCGAGTTGACTCCCGGCGAGTTCTCACACCGCGTGCGGCGCTGCGTGGATGAGGGCGGGATCAAGACCGTGGTCATCGACAGCATCAACGGCTATCAGGCCGCAATGCCGGAAGAAAATGCGCTGATCCTGCATATGCACGAACTGCTGCTGTATCTCAACCGCCGTGGCGCCGCCACCTTCATGACGGTCGCCCAGCACGGCCTGGTCGGTGACATGCAAGCGCCCGTCGACATTACCTACCTTGCCGACACGGTCATTCTGCTGCGCTATTTCGAAGCGCTGGGCAAGGTGCGCCGCGCCATTTCCATCATCAAGAAACGCACCGGCCCCCATGAGTCGACCATTCGCGAATACCGGATCAGCAGCCAGGGCATGACCGTCGGCGAGCCGCTCGATAACTTTCAGGGCGTACTGCGCGGTATCCCGACGTACATGGGCGCCGGCTCGCCTCTGCTCAAGGATGAGGGCTAGTGACGGGTTTATCTCCACTCTCCGAGCGTGCAATCGTACTTGCGCCGATGGGCCGTGACGGCGCGTTGGCGTTGATGATGCTCAACGAGGCCGGTTACAGCGGCATGATCGCCACTAGCCTGACGGCCTTGTGCGGCGCACTGGAAGACGGTGCCGGCCTGCTGATTATTGCGGCCGAAGCCTTGCGCGGCGTGGACCTGGAGCCGCTGCTCGAACGTTTGCACCAGCAGCCTGCGTGGTCGGATTTGCCCATCGTGTTGATGACCCATCACGGCGGCAACGAGCAGAACGGCTCCTCGCACCTGAGCGGGTTATTGGGCAACGTCACCTTCCTCGAGCGGCCTTTCCATCCCGTGACGTTGATCAGCCTGGTCAGTGCCGCACTGCGCGGTCGGCGCCGGCAATACGATGCACGCGACCGGCTGATCGACTTGAGCGAAAGCGAACTGCGCTTGCAGCGCACGCTGGAGACCCTTGAGCAGCAAGTGGAAGAACGCACGGCGCAGTTGCGCAGCAATGAAGACGCGCTGCGCCAATCACAGAAAATGGAGGCCGTCGGCCAGTTGACGGGCGGCATCGCCCATGACTTCAACAACATGCTCACCGGGATAATCGGCAGCCTGGAGTTACTGCGAAGGCGCGTCTCGCGCGGCAAGCTGGACGACCTGGACAGCTTGATCGACCTGGGCGTCACCTCCGCCAACCGTGCCGCCGGCCTTACCCACCGCCTACTCGCGTTCTCCCGCCGGCAATCGCTGGATTCAAAACCCGTCGAGATCAACCAACTGGTGACCTCCATGGGCGAACTGTTGCAACGCAGTATCAATGAAAGCATTGCGCTGGATATGCGCCTCGGCGACCCGCTCTGGACCGCCGAGGCCGACCGCAACCAACTGGAAAGCGCCCTGCTCAACCTGGTGATCAACGCGCGCGATGCGATGCCCAACGGCGGCAATCTCACCGTGGAAACCAGCAACCGCCATCTCGACAGCGTGTTCACCGCCGCCTACGGCACCTTGCAACCCGGTGACTACGTTGAATTAAGCGTCAGCGACACCGGCTGCGGTATCCCGGAAAGCGTCATGGGTCGCGTCTTTGACCCTTTCTTTACCACCAAGCCGATCGGCCAGGGCACCGGCCTCGGCCTGTCGATGATTTACGGCTTTGCACGGCAATCCGGTGGCCACGTGACGATCCACAGCGAAGTCGAAAAAGGCACCACGGTCAGCCTGTTTCTGCCACGTTTCGTCGGCGAAATGGTGGTGGCCGAAGCGGTAAACCCCGCCCTGCTGCCATTTGCCGATGCCGGCGAAACGGTGCTGATCGTGGAGGATGACCCTGCGGTCAGGGTCTTGGTCTGCGCCGTGCTGAAGGAGCTGGGCTATGCCTATGTCGAGGCCGGCGATGCCAACACGGCCGTGCCGATCATCGAGTCCGACCAGCGCATTGACCTGATGATCAGTGACGTCGGTCTGCCGGGTATGAACGGCCGGCAACTGGCGGAAATCGGCCGGCAGATTCGGCCGGAACTCAAGGTGCTATTTATCACCGGTTATGCCGAACACGCGGCCGTGCGCGGCGGTTTTCTGGACCCGGGGATGCAGTTGATTACCAAGCCGTTTACCTTTGACCTATTGACGGCAAAGGTCAGAGAAATGATCCGTTCAGACGCTACAACGGCGAACCTATAGCCAGTAACAGGTAACAACAGGCAATAAAGCCACGGCGCGAAAATGGAATCAGTCGAGGGGCTTCGGTACGAAGGATTATCACTGGGACTCGGAATTTGCACCCAGTGGACTTCAATCCTGATGATAGAGCCGTAGCCTATGACGATTTCCAGCAGCCTCCTGCACACCCCCCCGCCGCCTCACGTTGCCGCCGACGCGCTCCAACCCGCTGCGCGGGGGCATGTGGAGTCCGGTCACGAAAGCGCCCCCCTCATTGCCACTGGCGATTCCCCGAGGGCCAGCGGCGACAGCGCGTTGGCGCAAAACTATGGCAAGGCCTTGCTGGGCTTCACCGGTGTTCCCACCAACGACAACGCCATCTTGGTGGATATTCCACCAGACTCAACATTTGGCCAGTGGTGGAAGCTGTTGGGCGAGGCCACTCAGTCCCCCGAGTTCCTTGACTGGCGGCGCCACGCCAGAGCCCTGCCTGGGTCGATCAAAATCCTGCCGCAAAGCGGTCAAGTCACCTACCGCGTGACCCCGGATGTTTCGCTCGATACGCCATTACAGATGCGTGCAAGCGAGGACAAGCACTGGTCGGCGGTGCGAGGGCCGTTAATGGATGCCGGACGGGTCATATCCGGCAGGAATAGGCCGTTCCCGCTCCCTTCGCCCGAGAGCGCCAACCGCGCGCCGGCCTGGCTGGTTGGGCAGTTCTACCAAGAGCCGACGCGAATTTCCCCTTCTGAATTCCAGCAACGCGCCACCGAACTAGAGCGCGATAAAACCTTTGCACAGCTTGATACGGCGGTGTTCCCTGGCCTCTATGACGAGCGCAGCGAGCACGCACTCGACACTCAGAAGGCGCTGCTGGGGAATATCAATAACCGACATCAAGCCGCTGTGCTGTTAAAGCATCTGGGGACAGCGCTTGCCTCAGGCACCCTTGAGTCGTCGCAGATCCCCGAGTATCTGCGGGAAAACACCTTCGAGCTGAACCCCCATTCCTCATACCGACAGGACCAAGGCTTGCAGGAAGGAGGCGTCGTCAGCCTGGCTGACTTTTTTGAACACCACGGCTTTGATAAACCCGGCGCTGCGCGAGAAGTGGAGAACCTCAGGCTATCTCTCCTCACTCCCACATCGCGAAGTCCCGCCAATGGCAACTATGGTGGCGCGCTGTCCTGGCCGCAGCCGATTGACACGGACACCCAGCGCCAACTATTGGCATTCTTGCAGCACGGCAATGTTGGCGATCTGAACCTGGGATCCAACCGCAATGTGCTGGAAGCATTGATGCAAGGTGTGGTGATCGAAGCCAACGAGTTTCGCAATCCGCGGGAACTGCTCGATCGACTCATCCAATGGCCCAAGGGCCAGGCGCTGGGGGCGGCCATCCAGGCCAAGTTCAACACACTGTCAGTCAAAGGCAGTGTCAATGACTGGTTAATGGCTGCCTTGAACCTGAATTACACCGATGCATTTACCCGGGCGACCTTGCCCCAGAAGCATATTTCAGGCTTTGACCTGGCCGGCCAGCAGCTTAAAGGCAAGCCTTTGTCAGAGACGGCCCAGCGCGTGGCCAACCATTTGTACTTCATCACAAAAGAGGCTTCGTCACCGGAAAAAGCCAGTATCCAGGCCTACCTGAAACTGGCATCCAAGGCGCCGGAATTGCTGGTAAAGGATATCCCAGCCGTGGTCACTCATGGCTCCCCTGCCCACGTCAGCTTCAGTACGGCGGTGGCCCGCATTGAGGCAGAGACCCCGGGCCGGGCATCAACGATGACTTACGGGGAAGTCATGGTGTACGCCGATATCGCCCCGGTTTCCCATGCTCAGCGTCAGATCGAATATGTCGCTCAGCATGACGCCCTGAAGGAATGGGGCCTGACCAACAGTATCGTCGCGCGTGTGATGTCGCCTGCGGATATGCAAACCATCACCGATGCCTTTAACCAACAGGTCGGCGAACTGAGAGCCGCTTCCGAAGCACAGCGCACGCCTGCGCCTGCGTCTCGCAAAGAGATGGCCCTGGCCGAATTGCGCAAGACGTTGGGCAATGACGCACGCCTGGAACTGAAGTGCATCGTACTGAGCACCTACGACAAAGATCGACCAGGGCCTTACTCGATATTGGACTTATACATGGAGAACATGCTGCACAACCCGCCCAAGGTGCCCTACCACCCCGCCAGGCGCAACGGCGCCTCACAACCCCCCAACCAGTGGGTGATTGAGCCCTACACAGCACCACGCAGAGGCCCTGGACGCTCTGCCGCCAACACGCCCAATTTCACCCTCGAAGAAGTCTTGAGCAAGACCCAGTCGCTGAAGAACATCAGCAGGGAATTCGTGAGTGAGTTCAAACAGTTTGGCCGCGCTCTGGACAGCAGCGTCGCCACGCAAGTCAAGCACTTGATCGCCCAGTTGCCGCTGGAAGACCGCCAGAATATCGAATACGGGAGCCTCTCGATCTTCACGGAGTTCAAGGGCGAATATCAGGCCAGCGGTATCGTCCGGGTACCGGCTGCCGAGGGTAACCCTGTGCTATTGAAAGTGATGCGCGACGGGATTGCCCACACCTATGAACTGAATGTCCAAAAGAACACGCTCACCAAACGCCGGGATCTCGGCGATTTCCAACCCGGTTATCAGCCTGGGTTTCATATAGAAGACGGAAAACCGCGTGATAACAGGACGCCTTACACGGACATGGTCCCCGTCACACTGTCCATCCCCGATGAAGGTAGCCCGCTTGTACGGCAACAGCTCGTACAAGAAAAAACCGACACCGGGGCGCCGTTGAATAGTTTCTCCAGCGCCAGAAGCGTGGCCATCGGTGCCACGGCGGCCAAGGTCAGCAGTGTATGGGGAGCGCTGGAAGCCGAGGCCCAAGGGGGCACGACGGTTGAGTCCGAGGTTCCGTTCTACAGGAAGTTGAACACGTTTCTGCTTAACTTGATCCCACTGCGCTCGGCGATCAAAAACTTCACAGATGGCAATATCGGCGACGGCATCGTTGACCTGTCACTCGACGTATTTGGCGTCATGACGGCCGGGGCGGCGACCGTGGGCAAAGCAGCGAAAGTGGTAACCAGCACCCTCTCTGCGGGTAGCAAGGCCTTGCGCATAGGAAAAACCCTGGGGCTTGGCGCGATCAGCCTGGTCAACCCGCTGGACGGTGCGGCGGATTTGCTGCGCGCTACAGGTCGCGGCGTGGCAAGTGCAGGCAAACGTGTCATCAGCGACGCGATTCAAGACATCCGGCAACTGCGAGGCACGCACACTGGCTACGACTTGGTCGCCGCAAGCAAACAGTACGACGCCGCCGCGATGGGCACCTTCAAGACTTCCGGCGAGACGCAGCAAGGTGCCGCTGTGCTCCAGGAAGGTAAATGGTATGCCTTTGATACTGCGACCCAGCGCCCGTTCGGCAAGGCACTGGACGATTTCCAAGCGTCCATTCGAGGCGGCACTCCGGCGCTTCGTGCGTGGCAAAACGTGCTGACGCCTCCCTCACCGGCGTCGATTCAAATCCGCAAAGATTGGGGAACGTTACTTGATCGTCACCAACGAGATGGGATGCCCAGCGCAGCCTTTAAGAATGGCTATGAAGAGGGCGCGCCGGAACGGATCAAGGGTTATGTCAAGGGCATGAAATCAGAAGACGTGATGAAGCTAGCACTCCGTCCGGACCGAACCGCAAGAGAGGTGGGCACATTAGTCCGGCAGCAGGAAAGGCTGGCTGTGCAGCACGGGCTCAACGGCACACAGTATTTCAACGCCCACGTAAATACTGTCGGAGGAACGTTCACCCCCGTACCTCAGGCCTTCTACCTTAGCCAGGTCAACCGTCTTTCCGAGGGCCAGTGCGCCGCCCTTGCTCGTACCTTCGCGTCAGCCAAGGCTCAAGGAAAAGAGCGGGTGTTCATCGACAACCTGTACATCGCCGCCGCTAATCCACGGAGCGAGGCGGCGCGAGTATTTACTCGCACATTAGGTGAGGTGCAAAAAAGCATCAGCACACCGACGATGTTTCACGCCGGTAATCCGCAGCGCCAGGTAACGTACCAGGACATGATTACGGAACTGGCCAACGCACCGGGCGGCAAGACAGTGATGATCGACTCCCCTGGCCATGCAATGCTGGCAGGGTCCGTGCCGGATGGCGACGCTAAGAAGTTCTTTTTTTACGACCCAAATTTTGGAGTGGCCGAGTTCTCAAGCGAGGCCATGATGAAGCGTGGCCTCGAAAAAATATTCAATGATAAGAAGCTGCCGGTCCAATACAAAACTTATAGCAATGCCCCCAAAAAACTTGAATTCAAGATCAGTGACCATAACGAGTCGTGGATAGGCACCGCGAGTCTTCATGACAGACCTATCAAACGGCTTTATGAAGACCCTATCCCGACGACTACCACTAACGTGAAGCCCCCCGCTCAGACCCACTACGTCCATATGTCGGAGTATACGGACGTCACCGTCACTGACCCGACGTCAATCATCAGCACCCGAGGTATTGGTGACTGTTCGACACTGGCAGTGCTTACCGACTTGAACGACGGTGTCTACCGGAAACGAACATTGATGCACTTCCCTGGCGGCACGCCGACGACTGAACAACATAGGGTGCTTAAACAACTGGAGGGGAAATTGGATCAGGGAAGCAAAGTGATTTATGTGGGCGGCGATAATGTCCGGAGCATCCCGGGATTAGGCATCGCACTGAAGCAAAGTCACGCCAGTGAACAAGTGGTGTTCAATATCGCAAACAAATACCCGGCCTCCACTACGATCGCAACGGCCAACCGCATTGACATAAAACCCGATGGATCATTTGAGCTCTTCGAGGGGAATAACCCAGCTCGGGTACTTGATCCGCAAGCAAAGGCCGAGGTGCTTGCCTGGTAACCCTGACTTCTCGCCGGTCAGGAGCGTCAGAGCCTATTCGAGGGTTGACTGACACACGGACGTGTCACACCAACAAGCGCTGGATATGCTCTTGCAGCGTATCCAGGTCAAACGGCTTGGCCAGGATCGGCGCCTTGCGGGTGATCGGGCTGTTGCAGTCGAGGATTTCCTGAGGATATCCGCTGATAAAAATCACTTTCAGTTCCGGGCGCAACTTGATCGCCGGCTCGGCGATCTGCACACCTGTGACGCCGCCAGGCAGGCGATAGTCAGTCACCATCAGGTCCAGGTGCGGTTTACTGGCGAGGATTTCAAACGCCTCCTCCCCATTGATCGCCTTCAATACCCGATAGCCCAGGCCTTTGAGGTATTCGTCCAGCACAAACATAATGGATTCGTCGTCCTCGACGATCAGAACAACGTCTTGTGCATCTTCACTCATGGGAAGCCTTTGTCCGGTCAATTGCTGCAATTACGACCATGCAGTCATGTAGAGGTTGCGTCGAAGTGACGATTGTTTTCACAGCGACGCTTCCAGAGGCAGGCACACCCGGAACAACGCGCCCTCGCCTATCTGGCTCTCCACCTCGATGGTGCCGCTATGGGCCGCGACGATCTGCTCGGAAATAAACAGCCCCAGGCCCAGGCCTGCGGCAACATGGCTGGCGGACACCCGCTCGAACTGCTGGAAAATCCGCTTCTGGTTGTCTGCGCTGATGCCGATGCCGTGGTCTCGTACCTCGATCCGTGCCATGCCCTGTTCACTATACACCCGCACTTCCACCGGGCTCTTGGCGCCATAGCGCAAGGCGTTGGTCAGCAGGTTGGACACGACCTGCTCGATGCGAAACTCATCCCAGCTACCTTCCACCGGGCCTTGGGCCTCCAACTGTATGGACGACTCGGCGGCGGCCACTTGCGGCGCGAAGTTTTCCAGCAGGTTGCGCACCAATTGCGTGAGGTCAAAGCGTGCCGGACGAATCGACAGTTTGCCGGTGCGGATGCGCGAGACGTCGAGCATGTCTTCGATCAGGCGGATAAGGCTATGGATCTGCCGCTCATCACGGTCGACCATGGCGTGCATCTTGTCCAGGGTAAACGCTGCGGCGTTGTCCCGGGCCAGGTGCATTTTGCGCAACTGGGTTTCGAGGATCAGCCCATTGAGCGGCGTGCGCACTTCGTGGGCGACGATCGACATGAAGTCATCGCGCATGCGTACCGCCTGCTCCAGCTCAGCCTGAGTGGCCTGCAGGCGTGCCAGCAGCAGCTCCTGTTCGCGACGGCTGTGCTCCAGCGCTTCCACCTGCAGCTTCATCGCCTTGCTTTGGCGGTACAGGTCGACGAACACATTGACCTTGCTCTTCACCGCATGGATATCCAGCGGCTTGTGCAGGAAGTCCACGGCGCCGCTTTCGTAGCCCTTGAAGGCATAGTTGAGTTCGCGGCCGGCGGCGCTGACGAACACAATCGGAATGTTCTTGGTTTTTTCGGTGCCGCGCATCAACTCGGCCAGCTCGAAACCGTTCATGCCGGGCATCTGCACATCGAGAATCGCCATGGCGAACTCGTGCTCCAGCAACAGGGACAAGGCCTCGTCGGCGCTCAATGCCTTGAAGACTTGACGGTCCTCGCGCTTGATCAGCGCTTCGAGGGCCAGCAGGTTTTCCGGCAGATCATCGACGATCAGCAGTTTGGCCTGGACAGTACTTAACATGGGGAAGATTCCAGGGAAGCCAGCAATGAGCCAATCCGGCTCAAGCTCAGAATATGATCAGGAGAGTGTAAGGCCAGGGCCGCCAGGGGCATCACGGCAATCCGGGCGTCCTTGGGGTCCTGGACCACGGTGGTGGCGCCGGATTGCTTGGCGTGGGCCAGCCCTTGGGCGCCATCCTGGTTGGCGCCGGTCAGCAAAATCGCCAGCAAGCCCTGGCCATAGGCATCTGCGGCCGAAGCGAACAGGTAATCGATGGCGGGCCGGGAGTGGTGTACCCGGTCTTCCTGGCTCAAAGACAGGCTGCGGTCATGCTCCACCGACAGGTGATAACCGGGGCTGGCGAAGTACAAGGTGCCCGGTTGGATCACTTCCTTGTCCTGCCCTTCGCGTACCGGAATCCGCAAACGCCGCGCAAACACTTCTGCCAACTGGCTACGGCGCTGGTCCGGCAGGTGCAGCACGGCAATGATCGGTAGGCTGAAGGTCTCCGGCAGATCGCCAAAAATACTCAGCAACGCCTCAACGCCGCCGGCGGACGCGCCGACGACGATGGCTTCAATCCCACAAATCGGGTTGGCGGCAGCGTCGTTCATGATTTTCGGTAGATCCGTTCCTGTTTGACCAAGGGCTCGAATTGCGTGCTGTAGGCGGAAAAATCCACGGTTTCCTTGCTGCCAAGCACAAGAAAACCACGATGACACAACGACTCATGAAACAATCCAAAGGCCCTATCTTGCAACTTTTTATTGAAGTAAATCAGTACATTGCGACACGAAATTAATTGAGTTTCTGAGAATACACTGTCAGTTGCCAGGCTGTGGTCGGCGAACGTGACATTTTCGCGCAACGTCTTGTCGAAGATCGCGTAATCGTAAGCTGCCGTGTAGTAGTCGGCAAATGAACGCTGCCCGCCGGCTTGCTGGTAGTTGGCGGTATAGGCTCGCACATTCTCCAGGGAGAAGATCCCCTGCTTGGCTTTATCCAGCGACGCAGGATTGATGTCCGTGGCGTAGATGATGGTGCGTTCCAGTAGCCCTTCTTCGCGCAGCAGAATCGCCATGGAGTACACCTCCTCCCCCGTGCTGCAACCAGCGATCCAGATCTTGATCGACGGGTAAGTCTTGAGCAGCGGCACCACTTCCTGGCGGATCGCGAGGAAGTGCGACGGGTCGCGAAACATCTCGCTGACCGGGATCGTCAAAAACTGCAGCAACTGCATGAACGCCGCCGGGTCGTGCAGCACGCGCTCCTGCAGCGCCGAAATCGTCGCGCAGTCAAACTGGCGCAGGGCATGGGCCACACGGCGTTTGACCGACGCCCCGGAGTAGTCGCGAAAGTCATAGCTGTACTTGAGGTAGATCGCCTCAATCAGCAAGCGCAGTTCAATATCACTGCTTTTTTCCAAAAAACTGCGCTCCACTTAAATACGTTCCATCTTCGGTAGCCATACGCGAATCAGCGAGAACAGGCGATCCAGATCAATTGGCTTGGCCAGGTAATCGTTGGAGCCGGCCGCGAGGCAACGCTCCTGATCGTCCTTCATCGCCTTGGCCGTCACTGCGATGATCGGCAGCTTCTTCCAGCGTGGGTCCTGGCGGATCAAGGCGGTGGCCTCGTAACCGTCCATTTCCGGCATCATCACGTCCATCAGCACCAGGTCGATATCGTCGATTTCATTGAGTCTGGCGATGGCTTCATGGCCGTTACGCCCGATCACCACCACGGCGCCTTTGTGCTCCAGGGCGCTGGTCAGGGCGAAGATGTTGCGCACATCGTCGTCCACCAACAGGATCTTGCGCCCTTCGAAGACCTTGTCGCGGCTGCGCGCGGTCTTGAGCATCTTCTGGCGCTCATGGGACAACTGCGATTCGACTTTGTGCAAAAAGAGTGTGACTTCGTCGAGCAGGCGCTCCGGCGAACGGGCGCCCTTGATGATGATCGAGCGCGAATACTTGCGCAGCTCGGCCTCTTCGTCGCGGGTCAGGTTGCGCCCGGTGTAGACGATCACCGGCGGGAACGAGCAGATATCCTCGGTGGCCATGCGTTTGAGCAGCTCGTTGCCGAGCATGTCCGGTAACTTGAGGTCGATGATCATGCAGTCGTAGATGTTGGTGCGCAGCAGATCGAGGGCTTCCTGGGCAAAGCCGACGGCGGTGATCTCGATGTCATCGTCGCCGATCAGGCGGGCAATGCTCTCACGCTGCAGGTCGTCGTCTTCTACCAGCAGGATGCGCTTGACCTTCTGGGTCAGCTTGGCTTCCAGGCGCCCAAACACGTCCTTGAGCTCTTCGCGGGTGGTGGGTTTCACCGCGTAACCGATGGCGCCCATGTGCATGGCAGCTTCGACGCGGTCTTCCACAGAAATCACATGCACGGGGATGTGGCGGGTATTGGCGTGTTCCTTGAGGCGTTGCAGCACCGTCAGCCCGGAATGATCCGGCAAACGCATGTCGAGCAAAATGGCGTCGGGGATGTATTCCTCGGCCAGGCTGTAACCCTCATCCGCGCCATGGGCCACCAGGCAGTGGTAGCCCAGCTCATGGGCGAGGTCGAACAGGATGCGCGCAAAATTCGGTTCGTCTTCCACCACCAGGATGCAACGCGTGGTGAACGGCGCTTTTTCGCGGTCGTCGGCAAACTGCGGGATCTGTGTGGCATCGGCCACCGGCAGCGGCGAGACAGCGATGGGCTTGGGCGCCGGGGCGGCAACGACCTGGCGCGGTTGTTCGGCCGGTGCAGCGTCTTCATCGCGTTCGACGTACTGCTCCGGGACGACCAGGGTGAAAATGCTGCCCTGGCCGGGTTCGCTGGTGACGCTGATATAGCCGCCGAGCAACGCGGCCAGGTCACGGGAGATCGACAACCCCAGGCCGGTGCCGCCGTAACGGCGATTGGTGGTGCCGTCGGCCTGGCGGAAGGCTTCGAAGATGCTTTCCTGCTGATCCGGGGCGATACCTATCCCGGAATCGCGCACGGTAAAGGCAATGCCCTCACCCGGTGCGCGGGACACCGACAGGCTGACCTGGCCCTGCTCAGTGAACTTGACCGCGTTGGACAGCAGGTTCTTGAGAATCTGCTCCAGGCGCTGGCGGTCGGTAAAGAGCAGGGTCGGCGTACCTTCCTGCACCTCCACCTGGAACCCCAGCTTGCGGTCGGCCGCCAGCGGCTCGAACATCCCGCGCAGGCCGTCGACCAGGCGCGCCACGCTGGAGTTTTCCGGGCGCATTTCCAGCTTGCCGGCTTCGACCTTGGAGATATCCAGGATGTCGTTGATCAGGTTGAGCAGGTCATTGCCGGCGGAATAGATCGATTCGGCAAACTTGACTTGCTCGGCGCTGAGGTTTTCCTGGGGGTTCTCCGCCAGCAACTTGGCCAGGATCAGCGAACTGTTCAGCGGCGTGCGCAGTTCGTGGGACATGTTGGCGAGGAATTCGGATTTGTACTTGCTGGAGCGCTGCAACTCTTCGGCGCGGTCTTCCAGTTCGAGCTGAGCCTGGTTGAGCTCGACGTTCTTGCGGTCCATGGCATCGCGCTGCTCGACCAGGGTCTGGGCCTGCTCGGCCAATTGCTCGTTCGTCTGCTCGAGTTCCGCCTGTTGCGTTTCCAGGTGGGTCTGGGACTCCTTGAGGATGCGCGATTGCTCTTCCAGTTCTTCGTTGGCGGTTTTGAGTTCTTCCTGCTGCACTTGCAGCTCTTCATTGAGCTGTTGGGTCTCGGCCAGAACTTCCTGCAGGCGCTGGCGATAGCGGGCGGCCTCAATGGAGGTGCCGATATTGCCGGCGATGAGTTCCAGCAACTCGACATCGCGGTCTTCCAACGGGCGCAGGAAGCCCAGTTCGACCACGCCGTTGACCCGGTCGTCATCACTGGTGGGCATCACCAGTACGCTTCGCGTCGGCCCCTCACCCAGGCCGGAACTGACCTTGAAGTAGTCGACAGGCACATCGTCCAGGCGAATCAGGCGATCGAGCTGGGCGGCCTGCCCAACGATGCCTTCGTCGCTATAGATCGCCTGCTCCTGCTGCTCCTGTTCGCGGGAGAAACCATAGGTGGCAACGCGTTTGAGGCCGCCGTGTTCTTCACGCACATACAGCGCCGCGACCGCCGAGCCCATGTACTGGGCAAAGAACTGCAGGATATTGCGCCCCAACAGGTTCAGGGTCAGTTGACCGAGCACCTGCTCGGCCAATTCAGTCTGGCCATTGCGCAGCCAGGCTTGCTGTTCCAAGCGTCGCGCAATCTTCTCTTGTGACGCGAGGTTTTCGCTATAACTATTTGATAGAGAAAGTAAATTTTTACGACCAATGTAGGCCAGGAAGCCACTCAACCCCAGCACGAACACCAAGTACAGGGTGACGCTGATGACGGTAGTACGAGTGACTTCTGCGTTGCGCGCGATCCGGAACTGTTGCTCCATCGCCACCGCTTCGTCGTATTCGTTACGAATCTCATCCGTCAGGCGTTTGCCCCGGCCAGCCTTCACCGCGCTGCGGTAATCACCGCTCTCGCGCTGCATATCAATCATCGACTGGGCGTATTTGTTCCACTCGATTTGCAGGGCTTCCAGGCGCTTGAGGCGGTCCACCTGCTGGGGGTTGTCCGCTACCAGCTCCTGCAAATTGCGCAAATCGGCAATGATCCGCGGCTTGGCCACTTCATATGGGTCGAGAAAATGCTCGTCGCCCGTGATCAGGAAGCCGCGCATGCCGGTTTCCAGATCAACCGTCAGCTTGGACGTTTCATTGAGGTTATTGATGACCCGGTCGGTGTGCTCTACCCATTGGATCACCGACAACAAATAAGTGATCAGGCACACGAAAAACACCGCGCTGAGAACGCCCACACCGAGGGGCAGTGCCACGTTGCGGCTCAACAGTGCACGAAAACTCTTTTCATCGACGGACGACGAGGGGGTCATGGGCATACCTTGGCCAAATACGGAAAAACCCGGAGTTTGCCCCAAAGTTGCCGTTGAACGCTATTTTTCTGCCATGAACGGGTGCAATCCGAAAAAAAATGCAGCAAAAGTGCCCTGAGCACCGTGCAACTTCCGTCGTCGTTTCAGTTGCTCACACTCTGCGCACCCTGATCCGGAACCTGGGTGGTCAGGTTTCACACAGAAGAAAGCGTCTTGGGAAAAGGGAAGCTCCGCGAAAAAGACGTTCACCTTCTTTTCAAAAAACGGTGCTCGCATGACTATTTCTTCTTTGCAAACCCGACCCAGCGCTTCATTGACATCCCTTTTCGCGCAAACGCCAGAACCTCTCGATACCCGGCCTGCCATGACGCTCACATCCGGCCACGACTCACCGGTGCCAACACTGCCGCCCGCCAGCGTCACCGTCGAGCAAAGCTCCAGCCTCAAGGCGAAGCTGGGGCATCATCACAACTTCAAAACACTCGGAGACAAACTTAACGAAATCGCCCGGCGGCTAGGGCCTGATGCCTCCCCTTCGGCGGTGCTGGCGGCCCTCAAGACAACACCTATGGACGTTCACCCCGACTCGGTTTATTACGCCGAAGTCGGCAGCAGCACCACATTGGAGACCTTCATCAATCGTCAGGGGAGATTGCTTTTACCCTATAGCCATTTATCCCTGACCGGTCTCTCGGACGCCGTGACCCACCAATCCCTGGCACACCCCTTGGGTAACCTGGGCGGCGCCCTCAGTTGGCCGGTCCCCCCGAGCGCCGACGTGCAACAACGCTTGCGCGCCAGCACCCAGAATTACACTGACCCCCTTGGGCAAAAACAACCGCTCAAGCAAACCACAGGCGGGATATTGGAGTTCTTGCGGCATCGAACCCCTCTCCCGCCAGAAGCGCTGACGACCCCAGTCGCTACGTTGAACGCCCTCATCAGTTCCCCAGAGGCACAATCGTTGGGCAGCGCGCTTCAGGAACAGATGCAGGGTATTGCTACCGATAGCAGCACGCTCGACTACCTCCTCGCTGCCGTGATACTGCAACTGGACCCTGAGTCCATCGCCGCCCCCCAACGCAACAGCGTTGCCGGTTTTGACCTGGCCGACGAAAAACTCAAGGGCAAGTCGGCCGCCGAGATAGTCGCTGCGCTGCGTCAACACTTGGTGGCAGACGGTAAAACCAGTCCTGAACTGGCAGGCGCAGCCGCCCACCTGCTACTGGCGGGTCGTGCGCCAGTATTCCTGATCAAGGACATTCCAAGCAGCGTGACCTATGGCAGTCCGGCCTGGGTCAATCTCGCGGTGGCCGCGACGACAATCGACACCAGCACACCTGGCCGGGTCGCCAATATGACCTTCGCCGAGGTCATGCTGGAGGCCGAACACGCAAGCGGCGCAGACGAGAACGTGACGGACGCCGCGCAGCGTAACGCCTTGACCGACTGGGGCGTGACCAATGGCATGCTGGAAAAAAAAGCCGACCGCCTATACACCTCCGACGACTTGAACGACCTGGTGACCCGTTTCAATGAGCGCCGATCGCTGATGTCGTCAGCGTCAGAGGCATTCGACAAAGACATCCCGTCGCGCAAAGAGTTGGCATTGGCCGAGTTGCGAAAGCGCTTTCCCGATCAGGAAGCGCTGTTTGAAGAAAAACTGATTCATGTGAGCCGCGTCCCCGGTGGCGATATCCGCCGCAGCAACCTGATAGTGGGCCCCCATTCGCTATTGGATATCGCCATGATGGACGTGGGACCCGACGCGGTTTACAGCACTCGCGACAGCCGCGTGCCTCTGGCGGCATTGAACGCCAAACCCAGCTTTGGTGTGGCGGAGGCGTTCGAGTCGCAATTCAACAGCGTCATTGAGGAAAAAAAGAGCGCGATCAACACCTATGTAAAGCACTTGATCGGCCAATTACCTGCCGACGACCGAAAGAACTTTGAAGAGGGCAAGGTTAGTTTTTTTCAAAAACATTCCCATAAACTGGGATTGGGCTTTTTCAACGACAAAACGGAGCTACCAAAAGGCGAACAATTGTTGGTAAGGATTGAGCGCGACGGGGTGACCCGCGCGTATGAGATCAACTTCAACGCCGGCGCTATCCGCAGTATTCCGCAGTGGCAAGCAACGCCTGACTCTTCAAGGACTGCGAATATCGTCTACGAAACAAAAGAGTTCTCGCCCAGCGCTGGTCAATCCCTGCTCAGCACTGAACAGGCCGCGTCTGGTCGATCACCCACTGATACCTTTGCCTCGCCGCGTGTTCACCTGATCGCCGACGCCTTTGTTGAGCACCTCAATCTCGATGATCCCGCTATCAAGCAACAGGCGCGCGGCCTCACCACGGACGACAAAAACCGGGACAGGGCCGAGACGGTTGAGAACTTCCTGTTAAACCTGATCCCTTTGCGCTCGGCTATCAGCCATTTCCGCAACGGCCATGTTGTTGACGGCTTGATCGATCTCAGCCTGGACGCATTCGGTTTTGTGACCGCAGGTGCAGGTGCGGCTGGAAAGGTGGTCAAGATCGCGGGCACCGCCGCTTCGACGGCAACCAGGGTGGCACGGTCGGCAAAAGTCATCGGCATGGCCACTGTCAGCGCGCTCAACCCGCTGGGCGGCGCGGGCGACTTGGCGGTTGGCGGGGCCCGCCTGGCCGGTGGCGGGCTCAAGTTCCTCGGCGCCAAAGGCCTCCAGAGCGTGAATGCCTTGCGCGGCGCTTCGGGCAGCTATGACCTGTTAAAAGCCGCCAGCAAAGACAATGTGGTCGCCGCAACGGGCACCTTGAAAATCGGCGAGCACAGTATCGACGGGGCCGCCGTCCTGAAAAATGGCCAATGGCACGCCTTCGACACCGAAAAAATGCGCGCATACGGTGGGCCGCTCCAGGGTTTCACACCCGCCACCGTGTCGGCGAAGGGTCAGCTCAACCAGAGTTTTACCGACTGGCTCTACAAGAAACTGGTGGGCGATGCATTACCGCTGCAGGCCCCGCCGAGTGTACTCGGTCAATATGTGCCCAAGGCGTTTGAAGATGCGTTGAGACGCGCCCAACGTCCCGAAAATATTTTCGACTTCAACGTAGGCTATACGAACGGGGACCCGCACAAGGTGCCTGGTTATTCATCCGATTTGAATGTCATTGAGCTACAGGCCATGGTCTCCCATGGGTGGATGAGCGCCAGCGACGTTGGCACCCTGAGCAGGCAGATTGAGCGCAAGAAAGTAAAGCTTATCCAGGAAGGCTTTATGCTGTTCCAGCGGGACATCCACGCCGCTGGCGGCTCCTTGACCCCAATGCCCCAGGAGTTTTACCTCAGCCAGGTCGACCTTGCGTCGCCAGGCGAGTGTGCGGGTATGGCCAATACCCTGGCGCTGGCAATGCACTCCGGCGAAGAAACCACCTACATGGGAAACATGTTCAAAGCCGCCGCCAATTCAAAAGACCCCTCGGCTGCACAGCTCATCCACAACCTCAAGGCTTTTCATGACCAGGTCAAACACCACGACACCTTCCATATGGGCAAGCAGCCCAGGCAAATTCCCTATCAGCAAATCACTAAAGAACTGACACATGCGGCGCCGCCAAGGAGCCTCAGGATTGCCACGACGGATCACGCGTTGCTTGCCGGCGTCACCGTCAGGAACGACAAGCCTGTCTGGTTTTACTTCGATCCGAATTTCGGGCTGGCCAAGTTTGACTCGGCCGAGGCGATGAAAAATGGCCTGGAGCGGACCTTGAACCGAGGCACCAGCCCGTTTCGGCACAGGGCGTTTGGCGCCAATCCGGGCTCACCTGAGTATCAGGTGAGCTATTTTGATGTCGGTGATATGGCCGCTTACCGCGATTCCGCAGAGGTCAGCCGTATGGCAACTGCACCGTTGTGAGTATTCGCAAAAACCTGACGGGACATTCTGCTTCGCCAAGGTCACAATGCCAGCAGCTTTTCGGAACTTGCTGGCATTGCCGCCACTCACTATTGGGTTGCGTTTAGACCTGCCACGCCCAGCACCTTCACTTTTTCAGGAATGTTCACTATGTCGGCCGTCACCTCAACCATTCTCGTAGTCGAAGACGACACCATCGTGCGCATGCTGATCGTCGACGTACTCGAAGAGCTGGGGTTTCGTGTACTTGAGGCTGAAAACGCCCAATCGGCGCTCAAATTCGTGAAAGAGACGGGCAATGTCATTGACCTGATGATGACCGATGTCGGCCTGCCGGACATGAATGGCCGGGACTTGGCCATCCTGGTGCGAGAACGGCGTCCGCAACTGCCGGTCCTGTTTGCCAGTGGTTATGCCGAGAGCGTCGAGGTTCCGCCCGGCATGCAATTGATCGCCAAGCCGTTCTCCATCGATCAACTGCGTGACAAGGTCAAAGCCATGCTTGGCACGGCCTGACGTTAGCGCTCCCCTCCAATGCCGCCCAGTTGGGCGGCATTTTTGCGTCAAGCAGTGCGTCATGCCGGGATTAACGTGACGTTCGACCGATAAAGTCGGAAACTCGACGCTTTGCCACGCCACTCAATAGCACTCCTCACAAGACCTCTGGAAGGACGCAACAACATGATTGGAAAACCGACGCGCCTGCTGTTGGCGAGCCTCTCGATACTCATGAGCACTGGCGCCTGGGCCGACTTTACGGCCACCCCCTCTGAAGCTCGGGCGATTGCCAAGGAAGCCTATTTGTATGGCTACCCGGTCGTGGAAATGTACAAGACGCTCTACACCCAGGCGGTCGACAAAGGCGGCGTCAACTACAAGGCACCCTTTAACCGTATCGGCAATACCGCCCAGGTCTTCACCCCCAAGGACACCGCGCTCGCCACGCCGAACCCCGACACGCCCTACTCCTTCGTCTGGATGGACCTGCGCAGCGAGCCGCTGGTGCTGACGTTGCCCAAGATTGAAGACAACCGCTATTACTCGGTGCAACTGATCGACCTCTATACGCAGAACTTCGCGTACCTGGGCACGCGCAGCACCGGCAACAATGGCGGCCACTACATGATCGCCGGGCCCGACTGGAAAGGTCAGCAGCCGGTCGACGTGGATCGCGTGGTGTACAGCGAAAGCAATATCGCCTACGCCCTGTACCGCACGCAGTTGTTTGACGAAAAGGACCTGAACAAGGTCAAGCAGATCCAGAATGGCTACAAAGTGCAGTCGCTCAGCAGCTACGTGAAACAGGCCGCCCCAGCCAAGGCGCCGAAGATCGATTGGCCCAAGCCGATGGCCAGCATGAGCGAAGGCCCGCAACTGTTTCGTTACTTGAACTTCATGCTCGCCTTCGCTGCGCCCCAGGACAGTGAGAAAGACCTGCTCGCACGCTTTGCCACCATCGGCATCGCACCGGGCGCGCCGTTCAAGGTCAACCAGTTGAGCGCCGAACAGCGTAAAGCGCTGGAAGACGGGATCGCCGACGCCAAGGCCGAGTTTGCAGCGTTCAAAAAAGACAAACTCGACACCCAGCAGGTTGCCATAGGCGACTTGTTCGGCAACCGCGATCACCTGAACAACAACTACTTGTACCGCTATGCCGGTGCCGACGTGGGGCTTTTCGGCAACTCCGCCGATGAAGCCACCTACTTCAATTACGTTGTCGACAGTGAAGGCAAGCCCGCCAACGGCGCTCGCCACAGCTACACCGTGCACTTCGCCAAGGACCAACTGCCGCCGGCCGATGCGTTCTGGTCACTGACCCTGTACGACACCAAGACCAAGTTGCTGGTGCCCAACCACAAGAAACGCTACGTGATCAACTCGCGGATGCTGCCCCACCTCAAGCTGGACGCCGATGGCGGCCTGACCCTGGCGCTGCAGCACCACGAACCGCCAAAAGCCGAGCAGAGCAACTGGTTGCCGGCACCGCCCGGCCCGTTCTACGCCGTGTTGCGGATGTACCTGCCAAAGCCCGAGGCGAATAACGGTCAGTGGAAACTGCCGCCGCTGACTCCACTGAAATAGTCCCAGGCACTGCGCGATTTACTGCTTTTTCAGTTTCACATAGGACTGGTGCAAGTCCGACGCCCAACCGTCGACCACGCTTTTTACGTCATTGGGCGTCATCACCTGCGAGTCGTTTTCCAGCGGCTTGCCGGTGCCCTTGCGTACCACCTCAGCGATCACCTTGCCGTTGGCGCCGTCGAGAAACTGCGCCTCGGTGCCCAGCACAGTGTCCTGGTCGCGGATGCCGGTGCCGGTGCTCACCGCCGCAGCCACCAAGGCGACCGGCACGAACTCATAAGGTTTCAGCCCCTGGGTTTTACTGCTGACCGCCGTGATCGCTGCGCGCACCACTAACACTCCGTTGCCTGGCCCTTGTGCAAGGGGCAATGACTTGCCGATTTCGCGCTTGAGGGCCTGATTGAAGTAGTCGTTGATGCCGCGCAACGTGCTCTCAGGGATTTTCGCAGTGGCTTGGGGCCTGGGGTAAAACTGGGTCGGTTCGATATACACCGCGTTGTAGCGGCCCAGATCCAGTGTCGGATCGACCCAGCGCATTACCTTGACGCCCGAAGGCGACTTGGCCGGCTTGAGGAGGCTGTAATCGGATAGGAATCCCGAATACTCATCCGGTTGCGTGACTTGGCTGGCACAGCCCACCATCCCGATCGTGGCGATGCAGAGCGTGCTGATCATTAGCCTTAGTTTCATCCTCGAACTCCTTGGCAGTCATCATCAGAACGTTGAGCTGTAGGTATAGCCAATCCTGTAAAAAACAGCGTTGAAAAACTCAGCCGCGCTCGCGAGGGATCAGGCTCTGCAACTGCGCGGCGAGGAAATTGGCGTTGAAGGCGAAGGTGTCCGGGTCTTTCAGGCCGTTGGTTTTTTTCCACAACCAGTCGTTTTTATCCGCCGGCAGCACCAGCGAGACGCTGCCGTGCCGGGCTGCGGTCAGGCCCATGACCGCCACCGAAATCAAGCCGGCGACGCCCATCACGTCCGGCACGAACTCGACGTTTTTGCCGGTGATCAGCACGGTGAGCTTTTCGCTCTTGAAGGGCGACGTCTCCACCGGAATGCTCGGGCCGCTGGCGACATACGCTTCGCGGTGGACTTCAAGCAAGCCAGCGGTATTGACCGGCTCCAGCCATTGTTCGATCTGCTGGAACAACTCGCCAAGCTTTAGCGCCCAGCGCGCCGATTGCAGCTCGAACTGCTGTTTTTTATGGGCTTCGCTGTCGGCGTAATGACGAAGCATCTCGCCCAGTTGCTGTACATCATCCATTGCGGTTTTCCTTGGGTGAGCCGTAGTGCGAACCACGATCATGGCAGATGCGGCGACTCACCGTGTGATTAACGCCGACGGAACAGCGGGCGTGGCTCGATCGCGCTGCGCCCATATTGCACGCTCATCCCCGCCAGCCCCTTCAGGGCGTCTTCAGCCGATTTGTCCGCGCGCACCGCAAATGCATCGAACCCGCACTGGCGCATGTGACTGAGCTGATCGCGCAGCACATCACCGATCGCCCGCAACTCGCCTCGCCAGCCCATACGCATACGCAACAGATAGGCCTGGCTGTAGGCGCGCCCGTCGCGAAAGCTGGGGAAATCCAGGGCAATCAGCGGCAGCGTGGCGAGCCAGGGCAGCACCTGTTCGACCTCATCATCCGGGCCCAACCACACGCCATGCCCCGGCGCATAGGACGCCAGCGGCAGGATCAGCGCACCGCCCGCCGGCACGTCATCACGCACCAATACCCACGGATCATCCGCAACCAGACGCGCTTCACCCTGCTCAAGTCTCAACAGATTGTTCATGCCGGCTGCTCCGCGTATACCCGCTCTTTGAACGGCTCCAGGCCAATGCGCTGCACGGTATCGACAAAGCGCTCTTCACTTTCGCGGTAGCGCACAAACGTGCTGATCACGCGCTCGATCACATCCGGAATCTCAGCGGCGCTGAACGAGGGGCCGATCACTTTGCCCAGTGAACTGTGTTTTCCCTGGGCCCCGCCGAGGGTGATCTGATACCACTCACTGCCATTCTTATCGACGCCCAGGATGCCGATATTGCCAATGTGGTGATGGCCGCAGGCATTGATGCAGCCGGAAATATTCAGGCTGATATCACCCAGGTCGTGCAGGTAGTCGAGGTTATCGAAGCGCTGTTGGATCGCCTGGGCGATGGGGATCGACTTGGCATTGGCCAGGGCGCAGAAGTCGCCGCCGGGGCAGGCAATGATGTCAGTCAGCAGGCCGATATTCGCCGCGCCCAAGCCGTGTTCACAGGCCAGGCGCCACAAGGCATGCAACTGATCCTTGGGCACATCCGGCAACACGATGTTCTGTTCATGGGCGATGCGTATTTCACCAAAGCCAAACCGCTCCGCCCACTGGGCCACGGCCTCCATTTGCTGGGCGGTAACGTCGCCGGGCGGCGCGCTGATGCCAGGTTTGGTGGACAGCACCACGCTGGTGTAGCCCGCGACTTTATGCGGCATGACGTTGCGGCTGACCCAGCGCGCAAAGCCCGGATTGTCGGCCAGCTCGGTGCCGTAGGCCAGGCTGGTATCGCTGAGCGAGGCGTAAGCCGGCGGCACGAAGGCCGATGCCACGCGGTCGTACTCGGCATCGGTCAACTGCGCCGGGCCATCGCGCAGGTACTGCCATTCTTCCTCAACTTCCCGGGAAAACGCCTCGATCCCCAGCGCTTTGACCAGGATCTTGATGCGCGCCTTGTACTTGTTGTCCCGCCGGCCATGCCGGTTGTACACGCGCAACACCGCCTCGACGTAGGACAGCAGGTGCCGCCACGGCAAGCCCTCGCGGATCTGCAAGCCTAGGATCGGTGTGCGTCCCAGGCCACCGCCCACCATCACGCGCAACAGCATGTCGCCTTGGTCGTCGCGGTAAAGGTACAGGCCGATGTCGTGCATCATGATCGCCGCGCGGTCTTCGCGGGCCGAGCAGATGGCGATCTTGAACTTGCGCGGCAGGAACAGGAATTCCGGGTTGATGGTAGACCATTGGCGCAGGATCTCCGCCAAGGGCCGTGGGTCCAGCAGTTCATCGGCGGCCACCCCGGCAAAGGCTTCGGTGGTGATATTGCGCACGCAGTTGCCGGAGGTCTGGATCGCATGCATGTCGACCTGGGCCAGGCGTTCAAGGATGTCGGGCACCTGGTGCAGCTCGATCCAGTTGAACTGCAGGTTCTGGCGGGTGGTGAAGTGGCCGTAGCCACGGTCGTAGTCGCGGGCGATGCTGGCCAGGGTGCGCATCTGTTCGGCGCTCAAAGTGCCATAGGGAATCGCCACCCGCAGCATGTAGGCATGCTTTTGCAGGTACAGGCCGTTCTGCAGGCGCAAGGGCAGAAACTCTTCTTCGCTCAAGTCGCCAGCGATATAGCGCTCGACCTGATCACGAAATTGCGCCACGCGCTCGAACACCAGCGCCCGGTCGTATGCGTCGTACTGGTACATATCACCGCCTCATCAGGGTTGGCCGCGTCCCAGGGCGCGACTTCTAGGGGGGCGACTATGCACCTGCGGCGCAGGGCGTAAAAGATTCAGGTGCTGGCATAAAAAGCAGATCAGATGGACTGTAAGTCGTGCTTTCACGTCGAATAATCTGATCCGTAGTAATGAGCTTTTTCTGAGACTGTTTTGTTTTACCCACACTTCCTACAGTGCCCGCCACTTGGAACCGTGGGAGGACTGAGCATGAGCACAGCAACAATCGGACAGGCTTATAACTATAAAGTCGTCCGCCAATTCGTGATCGCCACCATCGTATGGGGCGTTGTGGGCATGGCCATGGGCGTGTGGATCGCTTCGCAACTGGTCTGGCCGGAAATGAACCTTGATTTGCCCTGGACGACCTTTGGCCGGCTGCGACCGTTGCACACCAGCCTGGTGATCTTCGGGTTCGCCGGCAGCGCGCAATTCGCCGCCAGTTATTACGCAGTACAACGTACTTGCCAGGTGCGGCTGTTTTCCGACAGCCTCGCCGCGTTTACGTTCTGGGGTTGGCAATCGGTCATCGTGATCATGTTGATCAGCCTGCCGCTGGGCTACACCACCACCAAGGAATACGCCGAGATCGAATTCTCAGGCGCGGTGTGGATGACGGTCGTGTGGGTGGCCTACGCCATTGTGTTTTTCACCACGGTGGTGCGGCGCCAGACCCGGCACATCTACGTGGGCAACTGGTTTTTCGGCGCGTTTATCCTGGTGATCGCCATGCTGCACGTGGTCAACCACCTGGCGATTCCGGTGGACTGGTTCAAGTCCTACCCCGTGTATTCCGGTGCCACCGATGCGATGGTGCAATGGTGGTACGGGCATAACGCCGTAGGTTTTTTCCTCACCACCGGTTTCCTTGGGATGATGTACTACTTCGTGCCGAAACAAGTCGGGCGGCCGGTGTATTCCTATCGCCTGTCCATCGTGCATTTCTGGGCGCTGATCACCCTGTACATCTGGGCCGGCCCGCACCACTTGCATTACACGGCCCTGCCGGACTGGGCGCAGTCGCTGGGCATGGCGATGTCGCTGATCCTGCTGGCACCGAGCTGGGGCGGCATGATCAACGGCATGATGACCTTGTCGGGCGCCTGGCATAAGTTGCGCAGCGACCCGATCCTGCGCTTTTTGGTGTTGTCGCTGGCGTTCTACGGCATGTCGACCTTCGAGGGGCCGATGATGGCAATCAAGACCGTCAACGCCCTCTCCCACTACACCGACTGGACCATCGGCCACGTCCATGCCGGCGCGTTGGGCTGGGTGGCGATGATCACCTTCGGCTCGCTGTACCACATGATTCCCAAGGTATTCGGCCGCGAACAGATGCACAGCGTGACGCTGATCAACCTGCACTTCTGGCTGGCGACCATCGGCACCGTGCTGTACATCGCCTCGATGTGGGTCAACGGCATTACCCAGGGCCTGATGTGGCGTGCGATCAACGCTGACGGCACCCTCACCTACTCGTTTGTCGAGGCCTTGCAGGCCAGCCACCCGGGGTTTGTGGTGCGCTTTGCCGGTGGCGTGTTGTTCCTCAGCGGCATGCTGCTGATGGCCTACAACACCTGGCGCACCGTGCGGGTCGCCGACTTGCAGGTCGCGCAACTTGACGCGCGGATCGCCTGATGTGGGGCCTGCTGATGGTCGCGTGCCTGTATGGCGCGGTGGAGTACTGTTTGCGCGGTCAATCCGAGGAGACGCTGGATGAGGCCAGCCTGATTCCGTTCGCCGACGACCCGGAGGTGGCGCGCCGGGTGGAGTTGGCCACCGGCAAACAGATCCACGCGGTGGCACCGGAGCAAGCCAGGCCGGGCTGGGGCAATCGGGATATGTGAAACTGCTCCGGTGATTTGGCGCGCAACTGCGTATGACTAATCGGTGGCCGATGGGTAAGGTGATGCGATATTTCTTGTCAGGAGCATCGCATGCGCACCATCGGCCTGATCGGCGGCATGAGCTGGGAGTCCAGCGCCGAGTACTACCGCATCATCAACCAGCGCGTGCGCGACCAACTCGGCCCGCTGCGTTCGGCGCAATTGCTGATGTACAGCGTGGACTTCGGTCCGGTGGAGCAGGCCCAGCATGCCGGACGCTGGGACGACGCCGCGCTGATCCTGGAAGATGCCGCACGCCGCCTGCAAGCCGGGGGTGCCGAGTGTGTGGTGTTGTGTACCAACACCATGCATTTGGTGGCGCCGCGGATCGAAGCGGCCGTGTCGATTCCCTTTCTGCATATTGCCGATGCCGCAGGTTCGGCGGCCGTAGCCGCCGGCACGCTGACCGTCGGTTTACTCGGTACGGCGTTCACCATGGAACAGGACTTCCTCACGTCACGCCTCGCCGCCCAGGGCCTGAACGTGCTGGTGCCGAACGCGGAGGAGCGTCAGGCCGTGCACCGGATCATCTATGAGGAATTGTGCGTCGGCGTGATCAGCGAGGCGTCACGCCAGGTCTATCAGCGCGTGATTGCGTCCCTGGCCGCACGCGGCGCCCAGGCAGTCATCCTGGGCTGTACAGAAATCGGCCTGCTGATCAAACCCGAACACTGCGACCTGCCGCTGCTGGACACCACCGCGCTGCATGCGCAGGCTGCGGTGGCGTTCGCACTACAGGACTAAGCCGAGCGGCGCAGGCGCGCCATGCTCAGGGTGTCGACGAACACACCGTCGCGCAGGGCGTAATCGCGCAGCCGCCCTTCCACTTCGAAGCCGAATTTGCGGTACAGGTTGTGGGCCGCTTCGTTGTCGGCATACACCGTGAGTTCCACGCGGTGCAGGTTCATCCAGTTGTCGGCCACGTCCAGCGCGGCCGTCAACAGGCGAGAGCCCACACCTTTGCCTTGCCAGGCTGGCGTCACGCCCATGCCGAACGAGCCGACATGGCTCTGGCGCACGCGTAGGTACTGTTCCAGACCGAGTTGGCCGACCACTTCCCCGCCATGCAGCGCCACCAGTTGCAGGCGCCGCTCATTATCTGTCACCAGCTTGTTGCGCCACGCCTCGACGGACTGGAAAGGCATCTGTAGCACCTGACGGCACACGGCCGGCTCGTTGTAGAGCGCAGCGACGCCTTCAAGATGGGCCTCGGTAAAGCGCTGGATCACGATATGGGGTTCAGGTGCGTGCATTGTGTTTCATCCTTTGAAAGACACGTGGCAGGCCAGTGTAGGGGGCACGCTCGGGACATGGCTAGGACGCTGTTATCAGCACTCCGCTGCGCGGCGCCACAGCCGCGCAATATCCACCGCTCTCTCGCGCAACAAGCGCGGCGCCTCGCTGCAGGCCTGCTCCAGGCTCATCGGCCCGGACGGCAAGGCGAAAGCCGCATCCACGCCGTGGGCGTACATCTGCTCGTAGCCTTCACCCAGCGTGCCGGCGATTACGATCACCGGGACATGGTGGCGCTGGGCAATGCGCGCCACGCCGAAAGGCGTTTTACCGCGCAGCGTCTGGGCGTCGAAACGGCCTTCGCCGGTGATCACCAGATCGGCGCCGCGTACCGCTTCGTCGAGGCCGACCAGTTCGGCGACGACCTCTACCCCCGCACGGAACTGCGCACCGAGGAAGGCCTTGGCAGCAAACCCCAGGCCGCCGGCAGCGCCACTGCCGGGTTCGTCGCGCACGTCAGTGGGCAATACCTTGGCGCAGTGGTCGGCAAAGTGGCCGAGGGCCGCGTCGAGTTGTTCGACCTGCTGCGCACTGGCGCCTTTCTGCGGGCCGAAAATCGCGGAGGCACCATGGGCACCGCACAGCGGGTTATTCACGTCGGCGGCGATTTCAAAGCGCACCTGGGCCAGGCGCGGGTCGAGGTGTTCCAGGCTGATCCGCGCCAGATGGGCCAAGGCCAGGCCACCCGGGGCCAGGGCGTTATCCTCGGCATCGAACAACTGCACGCCGAGCGCCTGCATCGCACCGGCGCCGCCATCGTTGGTCGCACTGCCGCCAATCGCCAGGATGATGCGCCGGGCACCGGCGTCCAGGGCTGCGCGGATCAGTTCGCCGGTGCCAAAGGTAGTCGTGGAGCACGCGTCGCGCTGCCCCGGCGGGACCAATTGCAGACCGCTGGCTTCGGCCATTTCGATGAGTGCGGTGTGGCTGTCGGCGAGCCAGCCCCAATGCGCATCCACTGTGGCGCCCAAGGGGCCTTTCACCGACTGGCGCCGCAGCTCGCCCTGGCAGGCGGCGAGTACCGACTCCACCGTGCCTTCACCGCCGTCCGCCATCGGGCATTGGACCAATTGCGCCTCCGGCCAGACCTGCGCCAAGCCTTCGGCAATGGCCTGGGCGACACCTTCGGCACTCAGGCTGTCCTTGAACGAATCGGGGGCGATGATAATTTTCATGGGCTTTCTCCGGTTTTTATGACGCCCATGCTGCCAGTTGCCAGCGGCAATGACGCTGGTCCGATGCACAAGTACGAACCTGGCTTGTTGGTCATTCCGACAAAGTCTGGGGCAGCAACTGGACACCGAGGTACAGCGCGAGCATGCCGTCCAGGGTCAACGGGTCGACCCCGCTGAGTTCGGCAATGCGCTCCATGCGGTAGCGCAGGCTGTTGCGGTGAATGCCCAGCGCATCGGCACACGCCTGGCTTTGCCCGTCGTGTTCGCACCAACTGCGCAAGGTGGCCTGCAGTTGGCCGTTGTTGTCCTTGGCCAGCACTTTTCGCAGCGGGTTGAGCAATTCGTCCAGGGCATCGTCGTTGCGATGCCGCCAGAGCATCACCGGCAGGCGATAGCGGTTGAGGGTCAGCAGCCGCGAGTGCGGAAGTACGTCACGACCGTAGGCCAGCAAATCGCCCACACGCCGATAACAACGACGCAACCCCGCCAAACCATCGGCTTGCCCGCCGACCGCCACCCGCAGGATATTCCAGCCCAGGCCCTGGAGCTTTTCCAGCAGGCGTGGATTGTCCACCTGTACCGCCGCCGGCCGGCACCAGAGCAAGGAATACTGCGCGGAGCTGACGCACCAACTGTCTGGATAGCGCGACGTCAACCAGGCACTCAACGCCTCCGCCGTCTGCCCCGCACCCAACTCGAATAGATACGGTGTGCGCGCCATCTGCGGCTTGAGCCCCAGTTGCTGCGCCTCATCCACCAGACGCGGCGAGTCGCCGGTCTCGGCCAGCAGCAACGCCAGCAAATCGTCGCAGCGCTGGCGTCGCCATTGTTGCTCGGCTTGCTGATGACGGTGACTGACCAGCATTTCTGCCGTCATGCGCACCAGTTCGGCGTAAGTGCGCAGCCCCTCCGGTTCGCCGGTAATGCCGAGCACGCCGATCAGGCGCTGGT
The DNA here is from genome assembly GCF_029320995.1 of Pseudomonas sp. D3. NCBI lineage: Bacteria > Pseudomonadati > Pseudomonadota > Gammaproteobacteria > Pseudomonadales > Pseudomonadaceae > Pseudomonas > Pseudomonas sp. D3. The sequence goes on along the minus strand of NZ_CP119772.1, from coordinate 3,352,774 downwards.
CGTGCATCAGCGGCAGGTTGATGCCGGGTTGCACGCCCTTGAGGTGTTTGGCGGTCTGCCCGTCGATCTCCACCACCCGACCATTGGCCAACACCAGTTGCGCGCCTTCATGCCGCGTGTTGATGCGCTCAGGCTCGCCGCTGCCGAGGATCAGGCCCTGGCTGTCCATGACGTTGACGTTATGCGGCAGGATCGCCATGGTGCGATCGACGATATCCTGCGCCAGGTCATGATCCAGCTCGAACATGGGGCTAATTTCCTTGAAAGCGAAGGTTGTTCATCGGCACAGCGCAAAGGATGCTTCACTGTGCGCGAGCACAAAGACAGCACCCCGCCAGGTGGCCGAGACTCATTGGGCGATCAACGTTACCCGCGCATCGCGAAAAATCATAATAAAGAGAGACTCCCATGTCACAGAGCGCCGCTGCCCCACTGGCCACCGATGACGATAAAAACGCCATCTACAAGCGCATTACCTTGCGCCTGATCCCCTTCATTTTCATCTGCTACCTGTTCAACTACCTTGACCGGGTAAACGTTGGCTTCGCCAAGTTGCAGATGCTCGATGCGCTGAAGTTCAGCGAAACCGTATACGGCCTGGGTGCCGGGATCTTCTTTATTGGCTACGTGCTGTGTGGCGTGCCGAGCAACCTGGCGCTGACCAAGTTCGGTCCGCGGCGCTGGATTGCCTTGATGATGATCGTCTGGGGCGCGCTGTCCACCTGCCTGCTGTTCGTCACCACGCCGACGCATTTCTATACGTTGCGCCTGTTTACCGGTGCCGCCGAAGCCGGCTTCTTCCCCGGTGTGGTGCTGTATCTCTCGCAGTGGTTCCCGACGTTCCGCCGTGGGCGGATCATGGCGTTGTTCATGTCGGCGATTCCGGTGTCCGGCCTGCTGGGCAGCCCGTTTTCCGGCTGGATTCTCAACCATTTCGGCACCGGCCAAGGCGGCCTCGCCGGCTGGCAGTGGATGTTCCTGTTGCAAGGCATCCCGACCGTGATTCTGGGCGCCCTCGCCTACTTCCTGCTCAGCGACAGCTTTGCCAACGCCAAGTGGCTCAAGCCGCATGAACGTGCGGTGCTGGAAGCCGACCACGCCACTGACTTGGCAAACAAGCCGAAAACCACCACCGACTCCCTCGCCGAAGTGTTCAAGAACCCGGCGATCTGGGCGTTCGGCCTGATCTACTTCTGCATCCAGAGTGGCGTCTACGCGATCAACTTCTGGCTGCCGTCGATCATCAAGAACCTGGGTTTCAGCGACAACCTGGTGATTGGCTGGCTCAGCGCGATTCCCTACCTGCTGGCCGCCGTGTTCATGTTGCTGGTGGGCCGCTCCGCTGACTTGCGCAAGGAGCGGCGCTGGCATTTGGTGGTGCCGATGTTGATGGGCGCTCTGGGCCTGGTGATCGCGGTGAATTTCGCCACCACCCCGGCTATCGCGATTCTCGGCCTGACCATCGCCACCATGGGCGCCCTCACCGGCCTGCCGATGTTCTGGCCGGTGCCCACCGCGATGCTCAGTGCGGGCGCGGCGGCAGGTGGCCTGGCGTTGATCAACTCGATGGGCCAGATGGCTGGCTTCCTCAGCCCGTATATCGTCGGTTTTGTGAAAGATGCCACCGGGTCCACGGATAGTGCGCTGTACCTACTGGCGGCGGTGATCGTCGCCGGCAGTGTGTTGGCATTGCGTATGACCCGGACCCTCAAGGTCTGACACGGGCGTACAGGTGGGGCAAGCCTGCTCCCACCTGTCATGCGGTGTTTACAACAGCCCGCCGCCGTTGATATCAATCACGGCGCCGGTCATAAAGCCATTCTCCATGGCCAATACATACCCCTCCGCCACTTCGTCGGCCTGCCCGACGCGCCCTACCGGCAATGTGCCCCCCACGCTGGCAAACATCGCCAGGCGCTGCGCTTCGTCCAACCCGGCATACGCCGGCGTGTCGATCACGCCAGGGCAGATCACATTGACCCGACGCGGTGCCAACTCCTTGGCCAATTGCTTGCCCAGGGCTTCAGTCGCGGCATTGATGCCGGTCTTGATGAACTGGCCGGGCGCAAATTTGCGGCCGAGTTGGCCGGAAGTCAGGCTGATGCTGCCGTGCTCGTCGAGGAACGGCAGCGCCCGTTGGATCGCGCGCAATGAACCCCAGAGTTTGACGTTGAAATTGTCTTGGGCTTCGTCCAGGTCGGTGTCGATCAGGTTTTTGGCGCGCACTGACGGGCCGGCGGTATAGACCAGATGATCAAAGCGCCCCACGGCGTCGAACAGGCGTTGCAGGGAGGCGCTGTCGGTGACGTCCACCGGTTCGCTGCGCACGCCGTTCTCGACGCCGGAGGACACCCGCCGTCCGGCCAGCACCACCTGTGCGCCATGCGCGGCTGCCGCCTTGGCCACCGCTGCGCCAATGCCGCTGCTGCCGCCGATAACGACGACAGTTTTGCCGCTGAGAGAATGGGTCATGAAGAAATGTCCTGCGTCAGAAAGTGAAGGTTCATCTTCCCAGCTTGGCAATCGGCGAAAAATCCCGGTAAAACGACAAGATATTTAAAGGATTTTTACAAATGAGCTCGATTCTCGACCTGGAAATCTTCGTGCGCACCGCCGACACCGGCAGCCTGTCGGCGGCCGCGCGCAGCCTCAGCCTCACGCCAGCCGCCGCGAGTATTGCGCTCAAACGCCTGGAAACCCGCCTGGGCATACGGCTGCTGGCGCGCTCCACCCGCAACATGCGCCTGACCGAGGAAGGCCGGCGCTACCTGGACAGTGTGCGCGTGGCGCTGGAAGCCTTGTCTGAGGGTGAGCAGGCGATCAAGCAACACGGCCAAAGCCTGAGTGGTTGGCTGCAATTGGCTGCGCCTTCGGATTTCGGGCGCAACGTGCTGTTGGGCTGGCTGGATGAATTCAAGCTGGAACACCCGAACATCCGCGTTCAGTTGTTGCTTAACGACAGTAACGCCGACCTGTTCCGCGAAACCGTCGACATCGCCCTGCGCTTCGGCGTACCCCGCGACTCCAGCCTGGTGGCGTTGCCGGTGGTGCCAGGCCACCGGCGCATCGCCTGCGCCAGCCCCGCCTATCTGGCGCGCCATGGCGCACCGAGCACGCCGGCACAGCTGACGCAACACAACACGCTGCGCTACATGCGCCAGGGACGGGCCAACAACACCTGGTACTTCCGCCAAGGCGCCGAGCTGCAGGAGGTCGACGTGACGGGCGACTATTTGAGCGACGACGGGGAAATCGTGCGGCGCTGGGCATTGGCCGGGCATGGCATTGCCTATAAAGCCAACCTGGATATCGCCAGCGACATCCAGGCCGGACGCCTGGTGCCGCTGTTGACCGACTGGCAGGGCGAACCCACGCCCTTCAACCTGATGTGCCCGCATCGCCTGCAAGTGTCGGAACGGGTGAAAGTGCTGCATCGCTTCCTCCAGGCACGTTGCCAGAGGCTGCTGAGCACATGAAGAAACACGCCCGGGGGCTTGTTCCAGAGCCTGCGAGTCTGGTATTGCATGGCACACGTTTTCCTGCCTTGAGGAGCTTTCCATGATTTACCGCACATTGGGCCAGTCCGGTTTGAAGGTCAGTGCCTTGACCTTGGGCACCATGATGTTTGGCGAACAGACCAACGCCGAAGACTCGCTGCGCATCATCGACAAGGCCTGGGACCAGGGCATCAACTTCATCGACACCGCCGACGTTTATACCGGCGGACGTTCGGAAGAGCTGGTTGGTGAAGCCATCGCCCGTCAGCGCCAGGACTGGGTGGTGGCGTCCAAGGTCGGCTTTGGCCCGCCGGACGGTTTGCCCAACCGCAGCGGTTTGAGCCGCAAGCGTATTTTCAACGCGCTGGAAGCCAGCCTTACCCGTCTCGACACGGATTACCTGGACATCTACTACCTGCACCGCGAAGACCACAACACCCCGCTGGAGGTCACCGTGTCGGCGATCGGCGACCTGATTCGCCAGGGCAAGATCCGTTACTGGGGCCTGTCCAACTACCGTGGCTGGCGCATTGCCGAAGTGATTCGCGTGGCCGAGCGCCTGGGCGTGGACAAACCGGTGATCAGCCAGCCGCTGTACAACATCGTCAATCGCCAGGCCGAGGTCGAGCAAATCACTGCCGCAGCCGCCTATGGTTTGGGCGTGGTGCCCTACAGCCCGCTGGCCCGTGGCGTGCTCAGCGGTAAATACGCACCCGATGTGACACCCGAGGCCGGCAGCCGTGCCGCACGCCAGGACAAGCGCATTCTGGAAACCGAATGGCGGGTGGAGTCGCTGCGCATTGCCCAGCAGATCCAGCAATATGCCCAAGGGCGTGGCGTGGGGATTGTCGAGTTCGCAATCGCCTGGGTACTGAACAACGCGGCCGTCAGCTCTGCGATTGTCGGGCCACGTACCGAGGCGCAGTGGGATGCCTACACCGGCGCGCTGGATGTGAAGCTCACGGCTGAGGATGAGGCATTTATTGACTCGCTGGTGACGCCAGGGCACTCGTCCACTCCCGGCTTCAATGATGTCGGCCATTTTGTCTCCGGCCGCATGTCGCTTACGTAACCCCCGGAAGATCGCGGCTCACTGCCCTCCCGCCGGGGGCAGTGAAAAATACCTGCATGAAACGCCCCAAAACAGAGCGCCGCTCTCACGCTAAAAGCACTATATTCCCCTGCTGAAATCCCCCTCTTTTGTATCCAACGGTTTTCGCGAGGACAGCGTGTCTAAAGGTGTTGTGTTATCGGTCTTGGCCTCGGTGCTGTTTGCCGTGATGTATTACTTCACGTCGCTGCTGACCCCCTTGAGTGGCCTGGAGATTTTCGGCTGGCGCATGTTACTCACCATGCCGTGCATGACGGTGTTCATGCTCGTCAGCGGCGAATGGCGACGGGCATGGGACGTGCTGCGGATGCTGGCGGCCAGGCCGCGACTGATTGGCGGCATCGTGGTGTCCTCGGCGCTGCTCGGCGCGCAATTGTGGTTGTTCATGTGGGCGCCGCTGAATGGGCGCAGCCTGGATGTGTCGCTGGGCTATTTCCTGCTGCCGCTGACCATGGTGCTGACCGGACGCCTGGTGTATGGCGAACGCCTGTCGCGGCTGCAACAGATCGCTGTCTTGTTTGCTGCCCTTGGGGTACTTAACGAGCTGTATCAGGCCGGTGGTTTTTCCTGGGCCACGCTGGTGGTGATCATCGGCTACCCGGTGTATTTCGTGGTGCGTAAATACCTGACCACCGACCATTTGGGCGGGCTGTGGCTGGACATGGCGCTGATGCTGCCGGTGGCGTGGTGGTTTGTGCAGAGCGGTGAACAGGGCTTTGTGGTGATGGAGGCCCACCCGAAGTTGTACGCATTGATTCCGATGCTGGGCGTCATCAGTGCCTCGGCGCTGGTGAGCTATATCATTGCCAGCCGTTTATTGGCATTCAGCCTGTTCGGGCTACTCAGTTATGTGGAGCCGGTCTTGTTGCTGGGGGTGGCGTTGTTGTTGGGGGAAGGTATCAAGGCGGGCGAATGGTTGACGTATATCCCGATCTGGCTGGCGGTGATGGTACTGGTGTACGAGGGCTTCAAGCACCTGGTGCGTCAGCGCAGGCCATGAGTGAACGAGCGGATGTCGGTGGTGGGGGCATCCATTCCCTCCGAGGCTATGTGGCGACTTAACCGATTCGCACCTGAGCCGTTGGTTGCTCAGGCGTGCCGAACTGCTTTTCCAGTAAGTCGGCCACGGTATTCAGTTGCTCCCTCCTTTTGCCGTAAATCGGGATGCTGCTCTGCACCTCATTGCCTATATCTTCCAAGGCGGCATCCATCACTTCTTTCTTAACGCCAAACAGATTGCCAAGCCGATTGTTTTGGTTCAGCTCAAGCAATGTCCCCGTGACCGGGTTCTTCGCGATTTTCTCGACCGAGTAAGCCACGTCTTCAGGAACGCCCAACTCTTTCAGCGCCGTCCCCAGGCCATGGCCAGGGTTTCTGAGCTGTTTGAGGAACTCATCGTAGAGCCCACTTCGATTATTGGCGCCCACATTGTCCAGGGCAACATTGCGCAGATTCGCGTTGTATCTCTCACGCGTCATCTTTACGAGCGGCTCGTTATTGTTCAGCCCGTTACGCACCAAGTACTGTCCGTCTGCGGCACCGCCATGCAGGTTGCCGTAAGCATCATAATTGTAAAGCACCTTATTTCCATCCGCGCGCGTCCCGACGTAGGTGGCCTTGCCGTCCGGCGACAGGTTGTAGAGCTGCGTATTGGTTAAGCCATTGACGGGCACCGGCGGGGTGCTGGCGTCTTTGTGCAGGCGCGTAAAGATGTCCCCCTTCTCATGCGCATAACTGCCGACCACCGTATCGGGATCGCCGGCGGCAAATTTTTCCAGCACCTGCTTGACCCGTTCCACTTGCTTTGGCGCCGCGTCACTGGCGAAGTGTGCGGCAAACGTGTCCCGCGCCTTTGGATCGCTGAGCGACGCCTTGAGCCAGGCAGTCATTTGCTCAGGGGTATTGAATGCGTGAAACGATTGGCCTTCTTTCTCCGGCAAATACATCAAAAAGTTCGGACCTTCGGCGGTCGCCGGCGTGCGCTTGACCATTACGAGGTCGTTGGATTGCGCGCCATCGACGGCGAAGGTAGACACCTGCACCCCAGGCGCTCCCGGCTTGTCGGGCCTGACGGCGGCATAAGCCAGCGCGCGCCCCCCGGTGCTCAGCGAACCGTTCTGGAACTCTGACTGCACACGGTCCATGTAGGTTTGAAACGCCAGGTCGACTGGGTCCGAGTCGCTGACCGAGCGGGTGCTGCGAGTGGACGCGACGGGCTGACTGTGCGTGTAAGGCGTAGACGTCTGTGGGTTTGCATAGGACGTATTGATCATAAAGAGGATCTCGGCGGCATGAACACTGAAGTACGGCATCCCTGCATCAAGGGGCAGGCTGTTTCCTGCAGTCCTGTCATCTTTGTGGGCGCTGGTCGAGATACGGTTCCGCACAAAAAAAGCCCGGCAGAGGCGACCTCTACCGGGCTTGTGGTGACGACAACGTGATCAGTCGGCGGTCAATACACCGCGACGCACCTGGTCACGCTCGATGGACTCAAACAGTGCCTTGAAGTTGCCCTCGCCAAACCCATCATCGCCCTTGCGCTGGATGAACTCGAAGAACACCGGGCCCATCAGGGTTTCCGAGAAGATCTGCAACAGCAGGCGTTTGTCGCCTTCAATGGACGAGCCGTCGAGCAGGATGCCGCGCGCTTGCAACTGGTCCACCGGCTCGCCATGGTTCGGCAGGCGGCCTTCGAGCATTTCATAGTAGGTATCCGGCGGCGCAGTCATGAAGCGCATGCCGATTTTCTTCAACGCGTCCCAAGTCTTGACCAGGTCGTCGGTGAGGAACGCCACGTGCTGGATACCTTCACCGTTGAACTGCATCAGGAACTCTTCGATCTGCCCGGCGCCCTTGGACGACTCTTCGTTGAGCGGGATGCGGATCATGCCGTCCGGAGCGCTCATGGCCTTGGAGGTCAGGCCGGTGTACTCGCCCTTGATATCGAAATAACGCGCTTCACGGAAGTTGAACAGCTTCTCGTAGAAGTTGGCCCAGTAGGCCATGCGCCCGCGATACACGTTGTGGGTCAGGTGATCGATGACCTTGAGGCCGGCGCCGACCGGGTTGCGCTCCACGCCTTCGAGGTAGACGAAATCGATGTCGTAGAGCGAGCTGCCTTCGCCGAAGCGGTCGATCAGGTACAGCGGCGCACCGCCGATGCCTTTGATCGCCGGCAGGTTCAGCTCCATCGGCCCGGTTTCGATATGGATCGGCTGGGCGCCCAGTTCCAGGACGCGGTTGTAGGCCTTTTGCGAATCCTTCACGCGAAACGCCATACCGCACACCGATGGGCCGTGCTCGGCCGCAAAGTAGGAGGCGATGCTGTTGGGCTCGTTGTTGAGAATCAGGTTGATCTCACCCTGGCGATACAAGTCGACGTTCTTGGAGCGGTGGGTCGCGACTTTGCTGAAGCCCATGATCTCGAAGATCGGCTCCAGGGTGCCGGGTGTGGGCGATGCGAACTCGATGAATTCAAAGCCCATCAGGCCCATTGGGTTTTCGTATTGGTCAGCCATGTTCGGCGCCTCTTCATTCTTGTGATGAACGGATGTCAATTGCCAGCAAGGATGAAGCAGGAGGGAGGCGCACACGAGAGACCTCGCACGCTACGGGCGAGGAAGTCACCAAAGATCAGGGGGGAGCCGAGTAGCTTCATGGTTACATCAGTCTCTGACGGCTGAGGCTTGCGTGAGCGCAAGTCCATATTCTTGTATGCGTAAACCGATTCTACACAGCGTAACAGTATTTGTCCGCCCTCTTATCAAATCCCCATTGGCCTGGCCGCAGCAAGGGGTTTGTTGCACAGGTAGATGCCAAGCAGGATCACCGCGCCGCCCAACAACATGGGTGGGGTCAGTTGCTCATCCAGCAACACCGCGCCGCAAATGACCGCGGTCAGCGGATTCAGGGCGATAAACACACCGGCGCGGGTCGCGCCGATTCGGCGAATACCGTCGTACCAGCCGATATAGGCCACCGCCGAGCCCACCACCCCGAGATACAACAGGCCGAGCAGTTGCGGCAGATGGACGGCGGCCAGCGCATTCAGAGTGATCCCGCCACTGATGAGGGTGGTGATCATCAGCATCCCCGTGCCCAGCAGAATCGACCAGGTAACCGTTTGCAAGGGGCCCAGGCGTTGGTTGAGCTCACGCGAACACAACGAGTACACGCCCCACCCCACCACGCAGCCGAAGATCAGCAAATCGCCGCGCCAGGCGTTGTCTACCGCCTGCAACAGTTGGGGGTTGCGACTGACAATCACCGTGCCCGCGCCGGCCAGGCACAAGGCAATCCCCAGCCACCTGGCTGCACCCAGGCGCTCCTTGAACAGCAACCATGAAGCCACGCCGATCACCGCTGGGTTCAAGGCGACAATCAAGGAGGCTCGCGATGCATTGATGTAATGCAGGCCGTAAAAGAAACACAGGTTGTAGAAAAAGATGCCGAAAAAACCCAGCACGGCCAGACGCACGAACTGCCTGGCGTCTGGGCGGCTCAGGCGCACGCGTGCGCAGGCCATAAAGGCCAATAGCGCAACACTCGCCAATAGAAAACGCAGTGTCGCTGCCAGCAGCGGCTCTAGGTCGGTGGCCAGATAGCGGCCGGCCACGAAAGTCCCGCCCCAGATCATGGTCACAGCGGCGAGCTTCAGGTAGGTCCAGTGGTCCGGAGAAGAGGTCATCGGTGGGTTGCTCTGTGGCTTGCGGGATTGGCGTATCCTCCAGCTAATGATCAATCATCGTAAAATGAGTAAATACTCATGACACTCACGCAATTGGAAATATTCTCCCGGGTCGCAGAACTGCAGGGGTTCACCAGCGCGGCCCATCGCCTGGGGATCAGCCAGTCCGCTGTGTCCCACGCCATCAAAGCCCTGGAGCAAGAGCTGGGCGTCGAGCTATTTCGACGCCATCAGTCCCAAGTTGAACTCAGCGACATCGGCCGGCAACTGCTGATGCGCGCCCGCACACTGCTCGGCGTGGCCGACACCTTGCAGCAGGAAGCCTGCGACGCGCGCGGGATGAAGCGCGGCACCCTGCGCATCGGCTCTTTCGGCCCCACCTCATCCAATCGCCTGCTGCCGCGCATTTTAAAGCGCTACCGGATGCAGTATCCGGGCATTGAAGTGCATGTCGACGAAGGCCCGGATCGCCAGGTGATCCAATGGCTGGATGAGCGGCGTATCGATGTAGGGTTTGTAGTGTTGGAGCACGAACGATTCGATACGTTTGCGCTATTCAAAGACCAGATGGTCGCCCTTTTGCCCGCAGCCCACCCCTTGGCCGAACGCTCATGCGTGGCGTTGAAGGCGCTGTGCGCTGACCCGTTCATCCTCACTGAAGCCGGTTCGCTGGAGCTGGTCTCGCGACTGTTCGACACGGCTCGGCTGAGCCCGAAGGTGCGATATCGCTGCTCGCAACTGCTCAGCACCCTGGAGGCGGTGAGCCGTGGTGACGGCGTCAGCGTGGTGGCCCAGGCGTCGTTGCCCGAAACGCCGGATGCGCGCTACACCGTGCGTCCGCTGTCTCCGCCGGTCAGCCGCGAAATTGGCCTGGCGGTGCTGGATCAACGCCAGTCGACGCCTGCGACCCTGGCCTTCATTCGCGTAGCGCAGAGCGTAGATTTCTCAGCTGCGGCGAGCTTAATCGGGCCCGGCCATCTATCATCGAGTTAATCGTGTGCCGCCCGGCACGCCCCATCCCACGACAGACCGTCCGCCCATGCCCCTGACCGTCAACGCCCCGAGAAAGCGCGCCACGCGCTATCTGATTACCGCGCTCAGCGCACTGCTACCGATCGGTGTGGGCGTGGTCATCCTGCATTGGCAGGCTGAACACACCCTGCAACAAAGTACCGCGCAGACGGCCCAGGAGGCGGTGCGCCAGTTCGACCTGATGCTCGACAACACCGCCCTCGCCGCCCAGGCGTTACTGCCGCTGGCCGGTCAGCCGTGTAACAACGGGGTAAAACTGGCACTGCGTGAACAGGTCACGCGCCGGCCATTTGTAAGGGCGACCACCTTGTCCTGGCAGGAAAACATCTATTGCAGCTCCCTGTTCGGCGGTGGTTACGAATCACCGGTCAACCCGGAAGATTATGTCAATGGGCGCTTATGGTTGATGAATGGCAATCCGGTCACACCGGATACCGCGCTGTTGGTATACCGCCTGGTCGACGGCGATAAAGGCGCATTTGCATCGATTGACGGCTATCACCTGAGCAACGCCCTGCGCCTGATCAGCCACAACGCAGAGCTCGTCCTACAGGTCGGGCCTCACTGGATGAGCGCTGACGGCAAGGTGCGCGACAGTGCGCTGCCGGTGTTTGCCGTGGCCCACCACCACCTGGCGTCCACGCGTTATGGCTACAGCGTCGACGCGGGCATGCCGGCCGGGGAAGTCTGGCGCTATCTGCAGGATCGTTACCCGGCGCTGTTCATCCTGGTGGGATTCTTTGGCGCACTGGCGGGTGCGTCGGCTCATTGGTTGCAAAAACGCTCGTCAGCCCCGACCCACGAACTGCACCGGGCCTTGGGTGCCAATGAGTTCATCGCCTATTTCCAGCCGGTGGTACGCGGCGATACGCGCGAGTGGGCTGGCTGCGAAGTCCTGATGCGCTGGAACCACCCCAAGGAAGGCCTGGTGCGGCCGGACCTGTTTATTCCACTGGCTGAGGACTGTGGCCTGATCGTGCCCATGACTCGCGCGCTGCTGCGCCAGACGGCGGCGCAATTGGCGCCGCATGCCGAGCGTTTCGCCCGCGGTTTCCATATCGGCGTGAATATCACCGCCCGTCATTGTCAGGACCTGGCCTTGGTGGAGGACTGCCGGGAGTTTCTCGCTGCCTTCACGCCTGGCCAGGTGATCCTGGTGCTGGAGTTGACCGAACGCGAACTGATCAAGCCTACCGACATCACCCGCCGCCTGTTCGATGCGCTGCACGAACTGGGGGTGATGATTGCAATCGATGACTTCGGCACCGGTCACTCCAGCCTGACCTACTTGCGTAACTTCAATGTCGACTACTTGAAGATCGACCAGAGCTTTGTCGCCATGATCGGTGTAGATGCACTCTCGCGGCATATTCTGGACAGCATCATAGAGCTCTCCGGCAAGCTCGACTTGGGCATCGTTGCCGAAGGCGTGGAAACAATCGAGCAATGTGAATACCTGGCAGCACAAGGCGTGGATTTCCTGCAGGGTTACCTGTTCGGGCGCCCGCTACCCTGCGATGAGTTCATTAAATCTCTGACCAGCCATTGAATAGCCATCTACCGCGCCGATGAAAGAGTGTTAATTAGCTAAAGACATGATTTACTCGTGGCGGATTAACTACTACAATTTTTCATACCTGTGCAGAACTCGCAGGAAGGCCTCTTTCTCGAGTCGCCTTACCGCTCTTGGCTTATAGCGTTATCTGCAGTTGATATCAGCCAAATACACTATTGGAGTAAATATTTTGTCCAGACTCGCCGAATTTCGCGCAGCAGAAAAAGCCCTTCAAGAGCAGCTTGCCCAGCTGGAATCCCTGAAGAACGACGCTGGCCTGAAGAAAGAAATCGAATTCGAAGAAAAACTGCAAGCGTTGATGAAGAGCTACGGCAAGGGCCTGCGCGACATCATTTCCATCCTTGATCCTAACCCAGGCAAGGCCGCAGCGAGCGCGACCGCACCAAAACAGCGCCGCGCGCGCGTGGTCAAGGTTTACCACAACCCGCACACCGGCGAACTGATCGAGACTAAAGGCGGCAACCACCGCGGCCTGAAAGCCTGGAAAGAACAGTATGGCGCCGCCACTGTAGATTCCTGGCTTCGCAGCTGATCGAAAAGGCATTTACAAAGAGCCCCGCAATAGCGGGGCTTTTTTGTTTAACGGTTCGAATGCGAACTTAAATAACATTTCACTTCGTTCAAAAATGTTGGGGACAGCGCCTTTCAAAGTTTCAGACTGTCGCGCACCGAACGGACTTCATCCTTGCTCGCTTCGTATGCTTGCGCCTGGCCCGCGTATGAAAAAACAAAGGCTTTATCGGTATCAACAGCGCCAACCAATGTTTGCGAGAGTACGTGCCGGCCGTTCTCGGTAATCACGCAAGTAGTTTCCAGCGCTTCAAGACGGCTCAATGTTGTAGGACGCATCTTGCTGCACACACTTTGATAGCCGCCCTGGGCAAAATCTTTCTGGATGGACTTGCGCATTTCCAGTAACACGCCCTCAAGATTGACCGCATGCCCGGCCTCGATCGGGGTACCCGTCAACTCCATGACCATCACTGTCGCGCCATTTTCATCATTCTTTATTGCCCGCTGCCGAGACACGTTTTGAGTGCTGGCTGGCGCCTCTTTATCAGTGACCACTTCTTCGATTTGCCAGCCACTGGGCCAGAGGACTTCCGGTTCGGCCGCCAGCACCAAGGGGCTACTCAACAGCAAACACAACGCGCTCAACAGCGGTGTACGACATTCGATCATTGCAAAAACACCCCAGGTTCAAGCGCCAAAGTTTGCGGCCCAGCCCCTGCGGGTCGCAAGGCCTGCGTGACCTTTTTCATTTGGCGCAGTGGGCGGGCCTTGCGTATCATGGCCCAGCTGCACGAATGCTTGCCGCAAGCCAAGGGAACGCACCTCTCATCTCAAACCGCGTTTGCCCCATTTTTTCTGGAGGGTCCATGAGCCTGCACGATCTGAACACTTTCCCGGGCGTCACCGCCCAACCTGACACCGCCACCTCGAACTTCGTGTTCAATCACACCATGTTGCGGGTCAAGGACATCACCAAGTCCCTGGATTTCTACACCCGTGTCCTGGGTTTCTCGCTGGTAGAAAAACGCGACTTCCCGGAAGCGGAATTCAGCCTGTACTTCCTGGCGCTGGTGGACAAGGCCCAGATTCCGGCGGACGCCGCCGAGCGTACCCAGTGGATGAAATCGATCCCAGGCATCCTGGAACTGACCCACAACCACGGCACCGAAAACGACGCCGACTTCGCCTATCACAATGGCAACACCGACCCACGTGGCTTTGGCCATATCTGTATTTCGGTGCCGGATATCGTGGCTGCGTGCGAGCGTTTCGAGGCCCTGGGTTGCGACTTCCAGAAGCGCCTGAACGATGGCCGCATGAAGAGCCTGGCGTTCATCAAGGACCCGGACGCTTACTGGGTTGAGATCATTCAGCCAGCGCCACTGTAAACATCCCAGGCCATAAAAAACCCCATGCTTACACATGGGGTTTTTCATTTCCGGGCCGGATTTTATGCTGGCGCCTAGCTACGGATCAGGTGATCAAAAGCACTCAGGGACGCCTTGGCGCCCTCGCCCACCGCAATCACGATCTGCTTGTACGGCACAGTGGTCACGTCACCGGCAGCGAAGATGCCTGGCAGTGAGGTTTCGCCACGTGCGTCGACAATGATCTCGCCACGGGGCGACAGTTCGACCGTGCCTTTGAGCCAGTCGGTGTTCGGCAACAAACCGATCTGCACAAAGATGCCTTCCAGGTCGATGGTCGTGAACTCGCCGTTGTCGCGATTCTTGTACACCAGACCAGTGACTTTCTGGCCATCGCCTTTAACCTCACTGGTCAGCGCGCTGGTGATCACGTCGACGTTAGGCAGGCTGAACAGCTTGCGCTGCAACACAGCGTCGGCGCGCAGCTTGCTGTCGAACTCAAGCAAGGTGACGTGGCTGACGATACCGGCCAGGTCGATGGCCGCTTCAACGCCGGAGTTACCGCCGCCGATCACCGCCACGCGCTTGCCCTTGAACAGTGGGCCGTCGCAGTGCGGGCAGAAGCACACGCCCTTGGCTTTGTATTCCTGCTCACCCGGCACACCCATTTCACGCCAGCGGGCGCCGGTGGCCAGGATCACGGTCTTCGACTTAAGCGTCGCACCGCTTTCAAAGCGAATTTCGTGCAAGTCACCGGCATTCTTCGCCGGCACCAGGCTACTGGCACGCTGCAGGTTCATGATGTCCACGTCATACTGACGCACATGGGCTTCAAGCGCGCTGACCAGCTTCGGCCCTTCGGTTTCCTGCACCGAGATAAAGTTCTCGATGGACATGGTGTCCAGCACCTGGCCGCCAAAACGCTCCGCCGCGACACCGGTACGGATACCTTTGCGCGCAGCATAAATAGCCGCCGCCGAACCGGCCGGGCCACCGCCGACCACCAGCACATCGAATGCCGCCTTGGCACTGATCTTCTCGGCGGCTTTTTCGATGCCGCTGGTGTCGAGCTTGGCGAGGATTTCTTCCAGGCCCATGCGGCCCTGGCCGAAGTTCACCCCGTTGAGGTAGACGCTTGGTACAGCCATGACCTGACGCTCATCGACTTCGGCCTGGAACAGCGCGCCGTCGATGGCCACATGATGGATGTTCGGGTTCAGCACGGCCATCAGGTTCAGCGCCTGGACCACGTCCGGGCAGTTCTGGCAGGACAGCGAGAAGTACGTCTCGAAGCTGAACTCGCCTTTGAGGGCGCTAATCTGTTCAATCACTTCGACACTGGCCTTCGACGGGTGGCCACCGACTTGCAGCAGGGCCAACACCAGCGAAGTGAATTCATGGCCCATGGGGATGCCGGCAAAACGCAGGCTGATATCGGCACCCGGGCGGTTGATGGAGAACGAGGGCTTGCGCGCATCGTCACCATCGGTTTTCAGGGTAATCAGCGTGGTGAGGCTGCTTACGTCCTGCAAAAGAGCCAGCATTTCCTGGGACTTCGCGCCGTCATCGAGGGAGGCGACGATCTCGATCGGCTGGGTGACCCGTTCCAGGTATGACTTCAACTGAGCTTTAAGATTGGCGTCCAACATACGGGCGATTCCTTTTGATTCGGTAAAAAAAACGCCCGAGCGAATCTCGCCCGGGCGTTTTTGAGGGCGGTTGCAGCTTACTTAGGTGCGGAATCCCGCCCTTGATGTGTCACAGACTTAGATCTTGCCGACCAGGTCCAGAGACGGAGCCAGGGTGGCCTCGCCTTCTTTCCACTTGGCTGGGCACACTTCGCCTGGGTGGGCAGCGACGTATTGAGCAGCTTTGATTTTGC
Source organism: Pseudomonas sp. D3 (assembly GCF_029320995.1). Taxonomy (NCBI): domain Bacteria; kingdom Pseudomonadati; phylum Pseudomonadota; class Gammaproteobacteria; order Pseudomonadales; family Pseudomonadaceae; genus Pseudomonas; species Pseudomonas sp. D3. The sequence goes on along the minus strand of NZ_CP119772.1, from coordinate 3,337,109 downwards.
GCAGCAGCTCGGAAGCGTCACGGCCAACACCGCCGTCGTTCAGTTCAACGATCTTGATCTGACCTTCCGGGTTGATCACGAAAGTACCGCGATCTGCCAGGCCGGCGTCTTCGATCAGCACGTCGAAGTTGCGGGAGATGGTCAGGGTTGGGTCGCCGATCATGGTGTACTGGATCTTGCCGATGGCTGGCGAGGTGTTGTGCCAGGCAGCGTGGGCAAAGTGGGTGTCGGTAGAAACGCTGTAGATCTCGACGCCCAGCTTCTGGAATTCGGCGTAGTTGTCAGCCAGGTCTTCCAGCTCGGTTGGGCAAACGAAGGTGAAGTCGGCCGGGTAGAAGAACACTACCGACCATTTGCCTTTCAGGTCAGCGTCAGACACGTCTACGAAGTTGCCGTTTTTGTAGGCGGTCGCTTTGAACGGTTTTACTTGGCTGTTGATGATAGGCATCGTTGACTCTCCGTCAGGGGTTAGTAAGTTGATGAGATGAATCCTACCCACTCTTGCGGCCGATGGCTCATTGGCAAACCTGATGCTCGCGATTGGCTTTCTCTATCAACTGACAGTATTAATAGAAGAAACCTCAAATCAGCGGCTGGGTGGCCAGGGTCATGCCAAGAAAGGGCGTCGCTTCAACATAGCGCATGGCGGATTTCATGTCGCTCCAGCCGACGTAACTCATCAACGACTTCAAATCCCAACCGCTGCGATGAGCCCAAGTGGCAAAGCCCCGGCGCAGGGAGTGGCTGGTGTATTGCTCGGCCGGGATGCCCGCGCGCTCCAGGGCCTGGCGCAACAGCGGGATCACGCTGTTGGGGTGCAACCCCGCCTCGCCCACGTTGCCCCAACGGTCAATCCCGCGAAACACCGGGCCGCGGACCAGCGCCGCGGCGCTGAGCCATTCGCTGTAGGCCTGCACCGGGCATAGCCGCAGCAATGCCGGGGTTTGGTAGGTCTTGCCAACGTTGTCGCGGTCGCTTTTGCTGCGCGGCAGGTACAGGCTGATGCCAGCCCCGGGCACGGCCTGAACGTGCTCGATGCTCAATCGGCACAACTCATCACTGCGAAAACCTCGCCAGAAGCCCAGCAGGATCAACGCGCGGTCACGTTTGGCGCGCAGCAGTCCGGCGGGGTCACGGGCTTCGCTCGCCGCTCGCGCCTCTCCTTCCAGGCATGCCACCACCTGCTCCAGGTGCTTGAGCTGCAACGGCTCTGCCTGCTTCTCGCGCGCAGGGTGCACGGCGCGAATCCCCTTGAGCACCTTGCGCACGACTGGCGCCTTGGTCGGATCGGGAAAGCCCTGGCTCGTATGCCACTGCGCCAACGCTGAAAGCCGCAGCTTCAAGGTATTCACCGCCAACACCCCGGCATGCGCCACGAGGTAACGCGCCACGTTGTCGCTGGTGGCGGGCAGGAATCCGCCCCAGCTCACCTCGAAGTGCTCGATGGCTGCTCGATAACTGCGGCGCGTGTTATCGCGGGTAGCGGCGTTGAGGTAACGATCCAGATCGCTCATGAAGGCCTTTTCGTACTGCTGAGGGGCGTACTCACGGCTAAAACCGCGCTGACACGGGATAATACGCCAATATCCCATCTGTTAGATCATGATTTTTAACCGATGACTATTGGTGTTATAGTATGTATATACATACCATGTACCACAGTACTAAATCGACGGAGACCCCATGGCTCGTGGCGGCATAAACAAAGCAGTCGTTCAAACGGCACGCCTGGCGATCCTCGCCCGCGGCGAAAACCCCAGCATTGATGCGGTACGCATCGAAATGGGTAATACCGGCTCGAAAACCACGATTCATCGCTACTTGAAGGAACTGGACGAGAGTGAAACGCGGCAAACCATCACCGAAGCGCCCATCGACGACGAACTGGGCGAACTGGTGGCGCGGCTCGCCCAGCGCCTTAAAGACAAAGCCCAGGAGCCGATTGACCTGGCCGTGGCGAAATTTGAGCAACAGAAAACCGCCCTGCTCGGCCAACTCGAAACGCTGCAAACAGCCCATAAGCAACTGCAGCAGCAATTCGATATCCAGGCCGCGGCCCTAGCCGACGAAAGCGCGGCCCTGCAAACCGCCAGCACCAGCCTGCAGACCGAGCAAACCCGTAACGCCGGGCTGAGCCAGGCGTGCAGTGACTACGAGTTACGCATCAGCGACAAGGACGAACAGATTCGCTCGCTGGAAGATAAACACCTGCACGCTCGGGATGCACTGGAGCATTACCGCAACGCAATCAAAGAGCAGCGCGAACAGGAGCAACGACGCCACGAAGGCCAGGTGCAGCAGGTTCAGGCGGAACTGCGCCAGGCCCAGCAGAGCGCAATGGTGCGCCAGGACGAGATCACCCAGTTGCACCGCGACAACGAGCGCCTGCTGATCGAGCATCGAGTAACCGTGAAGGAGCTGGCGGCATTGCAGGAGCAAGTGCGCAAGGACCAGGCGCAGCAACTCAAACTGAGCGAACAATTGAAGCAGATCGACAGCGAACGCGCCCTGCTTCAGGAGCGCCTGCGGGTCGCGGTGCAGGAGAGCCAGTCGCGCCAAGCCGCGCTGAGCGAATTTCAGCAGACCAACAAGACACTGGAGCTGGACCTGATCAAGGCCCAGACCAGCATTGAGGCGTTGCGCCTGACGGTCGCCATTGCAGCAACCGCCGAGGCAACGGCCAGCACCTGATCAGTCGGCCACGGGCGTGCGCATGGTGACGAACTCTTCCGCCGCCGTCGGGTGTACGCCAATGGTTTCATCAAAGTGCTGCTTGGTCGCGCCCGCCTTGAGCGCGATCGCCAAGCCCTGCACGATTTCCCCGGCGTCCGGGCCGACCATATGGCAACCCAGCACCTTGTCGGTGTCGGCGTCGACCACCAGTTTCATCAGGGTCTTCTCCTGGCAGTCGGTCAATGTCAGCTTCATTGGCCGGAAACGGCTCTCGAACACGGTCACCTTATGGCCTTTGCTCTTCGCGTCCTCCTCGCTCAGGCCGACCGTACCGATGTTCGGCAGGCTGAACACCGCCGTCGGGATCATCGCGTAGTCCACCGGGCGATACTGCTCCGGCTTGAACAGGCGGCGCGCCACGGCCATGCCTTCGGCCAGGGCCACCGGGGTCAACTGCACGCGACCGATCACATCGCCAATCGCCAGGATCGACGATTCGGCGGTCTGGTACAGGTCATCCACCTCGACAAAACCGCGCTTATCGAGTTTGACCCCAGTGTTTTCCAGGCCCAGGTTATCCAGCATCGGCCGGCGGCCGGTGGCGTAGAACACACAGTCCGTTTCCAGCACGCGCCCGTCTTTGAGGGTGGCCTTGAGGCTGCCATCGGCTTGCTTGTCGATCCGCTCGATATCGGCATTGAACTGCAGATCCAGGCCGCGCTTGGTCAGTTCTTCCTGCAGGTGCTTGCGCACCGCACCGTCAAAACCGCGCAGGAACAGGTCGCCGCGATACAGCAAAGACGTCTGCGCACCCAAGCCATGGAAAATTCCGGCGAATTCAACGGCGATATAGCCACCGCCCACCACCAGCACGCGCTTGGGCAATGCCTTGAGGAAGAACGCTTCATTGGAACCAATCGCGTGCTCATGCCCCGGAATCTGCGGAATCTGCGGCCAGCCGCCGGTCGCGATCAGGATGTGCTTGGCCGTGAAGCGCTCGCCATTGATTTCCACCTGATGCGGATCGACCAGTCGCGCATGCCCTTCGTGCAGGGTCACGCCGCTGTTGACCAGCAGGTTGCGATAGATGCCGTTGAGGCGGTTGATCTCGCGGTCCTTGTTGGCGATCAGGGTCGCCCAGTCAAAGTTCGCTTCACCCAGGGACCAACCAAAACCGCTGGCCTGCTCGAAATCTTCGGCAAAATGCGCGCCGTAGACCAGCAACTTCTTCGGCACGCAGCCGACGTTCACGCACGTGCCGCCCAGATAGCGGCTTTCCGCCACGCCCACTTTGGCGCCAAAACCAGCGGCAAAGCGCGCAGCACGAACACCGCCGGAACCGGCGCCAATCACATACAGGTCAAAATCGTAGGCCATTTCACTCTCCTCGGCAGGCAATCAGCATACCGACTTAGTTGGGGCTGAAAAACGAAAAAGCCACCCGAAGGTGGCTTTCTCTCACAACAGACGGGCAACCGTGAATCAGTAAGCCTTGCCGGTCTTGTAGAAGTGCTCGTAGCAGAAGTTGGTCGCTTCGATGTAGCCTTCGGCGCCACCGCAGTCAAAACGACGACCTTTGAACTTGTAGGCGATCACGCAACCGTCTTTGGCCTGCTTCAACAGGGCGTCGGTAATCTGGATCTCGCCACCCTTGCCCGGCTCGGTTTCTTCGATCAGCTTGAAGATGTCCGGGGTCAGGATGTAACGACCGATGATCGCGAGGTTCGACGGGGCATCTTCAGGCGCTGGCTTCTCGACCATGTCACGCACGCGGATCAGGCCATCGCCGATATCGTCGCCGGCGATAACGCCGTACTTGTTGGTTTCTTGAGGATCAACCTCTTGAACCGCGACGATGGTGCAACGGTACTTCTGGTACAGCTTGACCATCTGGGTCAGCACGCCGTCGCCTTCCAGGTTCACACACAGGTCATCCGCCAGTACCACGGCGAACGGTTCGTCACCGATCAGCGGGCGGCCGGTCAGGATGGCGTGGCCAAGGCCTTTCATCTGGGTTTGACGGGTGTAGGAGAACGAGCACTCGTCGAGCAGCTTACGGATGCCGACCAGGTATTTTTCCTTGTCGGTGCCTTTGATCTGGTTTTCCAGCTCGTAGCTGATGTCGAAGTGGTCTTCCAGCGCGCGCTTACCACGGCCGGTAACGATAGAGATTTCATTCAAGCCGGCATCCAGTGCCTCTTCGACGCCGTACTGAATCAGTGGCTTGTTCACCACCGGCAGCATCTCTTTGGGCATGGCTTTGGTCGCTGGCAAGAAGCGAGTGCCGTAACCGGCTGCTGGGAACAAGCATTTCTTGATCATATGGGTCCTTACAAAGGGCTGTGCGTACGGAATTCGGCGCAGTCTAATCAGGCCGCAGTCACCTTACAATGGGTCCTGCTGGCGTTGCGATGTCATCATAGAGAAAAAATGTCCGCGTAAGTTCCGCTAATCCTACGAAGAGCGGCACAAACGGCACGACAAAAACAACGTTGCCCTCTGGTTTAAAATGGGCTGAGACCCTTTTAGCACGCTTTTGCGCCTCAAACATTGACCTGGAATAACTTGGGCGGGGGCGCGACAATTGGCGCTATCATTACGCCCTTGAACCAGACCACGAGATTGTTAATAGATGTCAGAACCCAAAGGCGTAAACGGCTACCTGATCACGCAGCGTGCGGACGGTTGGCACTTGATCAACTTCCACGGAGACAGCGTTGCCGGCTCGTTCGCGACCGAACGCGAAGCTGTTGCGGTAGCCGAAGTGTTTGTAGATGAAGCGGGTCACGCGTCGAGCAAGCGGCCAAAGGGCAAGTAAGCCTGCAAGCCCTGCGCACAAAGCCCCGGTGACCGGGGCTTTTTTGTGTTTGTCATGTACCTACATGGCCGTTCGCTATAATCTTCCGCAAACGCCCCACGACAGTGTCCGCGCACCCCTCCAACATCCTGACGACGACCCCACATGAACAAGATTCTGGCACTCACCGCGGTACTGGCGCTCACCGGCTGCACCACCACCTCTGACGTTTATCTGAAAAACGGTGAACAGGGGCTGACGATCGACTGCTCGGGTGAAGCCAACTCCTGGGCCGGTTGCTATGAAAAGGCCGATGCGTCCTGCGCCGGCACTGGTTATCGCATCGTCGGCACCGAGGGCACGCCCGCCCTGAGCGAAGATGACAAGACCCTGGGCAAAGACGTGGGCAACTTCAAGAGCCGCAGCGTGGTCGTGGTCTGCAAGTAAGCGCTGCGGCCTTACATGTGAATTTCGGCAGACTTGATACCCAGGCTGCGAATCGTCTCGATCAGGTCATCCAGACGCTGGAACGACTCCACTTCATCCTGATCATCCACCAGGAAAAAGCTGCGACCGCCGCTTTTCTTGAAGAATACGATCCACTCTCCCAGATCAGCGGGATTCTGGATGATATGGGTGGCCGAGATCTGACCTTCGGCATGGCGGGCTTTGACGTGTTCACGTTTCATGACAGAGTTCCAGAAAAAGACAAATGCCGCGCAAACCCAGGGTTTGAGCGGCATTTTTTGTAGTGCATGGCCGACAGTTTAACGGATACCCTGCCCGATGAGCACGCCGTCTACTGTTTGACCATAGAGATTGACCCCGTCATTGGCGTGAACTTATGCACGACGGGACAACACGCAAAAAAAGCCTGACACCGCAATGGCAGGTCAGGCTTATTTATCGGATTCAAGCGTGCCGTGTGAAATGCACCGCCTCAACCGGAAATGCAGTCTTCCCCGGCCTTCTTCACATCGCCAGGACGGATCGGCACATTGGACATGCTCTCGTAGAGCTTTATGCTGCTGCCACTGGAGCGTTCTTCAATCTCGAAAATAGCCGACGGGCCAGTGGAGAATTTCTGCGGCACAATCACCTGCACGCCGTCTTTATGAGGCTCAATCTGCGGCGGCCGGCGGGTAGTCGACAATTTACGCACCACACAGGCGGCATATTCCTGCGGTTTTTTCCCTGAAATGACCGCCAAGGTCGGGGGGGTCTGCTTGATATCTGCAACCGAAGCACACCCAGCTATCGCCAAGGCCAGAACCAACACACTCCACTTCATATAAAACCTCCGATAAAGATCCTACGACAGCGGGGATGGTAATTTTCTCCCGCCCACGTAGGATTTATCTCTGATAACTCGGCAAATAACTGTTTTAAATTGTCGACGTCGTCGACGACGGCCCGATAATAAACGCGCTGGGGCTGATAAACTCTATCTTAACCTACGTATCGTTCTGATTTTTCAGAAAAAGCCCTTCTGGAGACACCCCCCATGAAATTCATCCACCAGCGTGAGCACCTCAACGAGGGAGACATTGTTGTCATCGAATGCTCGCAGACTTGTAATATTCGTCTGATGAGCGATGCGAATTTTCGCAGCTTCAAGAATGGCGGTCGTCATACCTACCATGGCGGCGCATTCGACAAGTTCCCCGCGAAAATCACCGCGCCCAGCACCGGTTTCTGGAACATCACCCTGGACGTTGTGACACGCCGCGCTATCAGCGTCACCCGCACACCTGCGCTGTCCCACAAGATCCGCATCGTTCGTCGCACCAACACCAAATTGAGCTGAGCCGAACACTCGACAGGAAAAAAGCTGTGACCACCACCAAATACGTCATCAAGTACAAGCTCAACGGCGAACGCCGCTTTGAGTTTGCTCAACTGCAAAGCAACAGCGTCGAAGAAGCCAAGCAGGTACTGGCGAAGATTCACGACGCCAGCGATGAGATCACTGACATCAACGTGAGCAAGGCGCTGTAAGCCCATGCCCGGCCCGACCGCCGACCTGTTTGCCGAAGACGCCCTGCAACAACCCGCAGGGCGCGAGCAGATTGGCGAACAGTCCCACGTTCTGAGGGGCTATGCCCTGCCCTACGTTGAACATCTTCTGCCAGCGTTGCGGCGTGTGCTGGCTCAGTCGCCGTTTCGGCAAATGGTCACACCCGGTGGTTTCACCATGTCGGCGGCCCTGAGCAGTTGCGGTGAGCTGGGGTGGACCACCGATCCCAGCGGCTATCGCTACACCGCGCTTGACCCGCGCAGCCGTCAACCCTGGCCAGCCATGCCCGAGACCTTGCGCCAACTGGCGGCACACGCAGCGGCCGACGCCGGGTTCAGCGAGTTTGTACCCGACGCCTGCCTGATCAACCGTTATGTGCCGGGGGCGAAGATGTCGTTGCACCAGGACAAGAACGAACGCTGCTACACCGCGCCGGTGGTTTCCGTGTCGCTGGGGCTGCCGGCGGTCTTCCTGTTCGGCGGCCATGCACGCAGTGACAAGCCGCAAAAAATCTCGTTTTTCCATGGCGATGTGGTGGTGTGGGGCGGGGTCGATCGCCTGCGTTTTCATGGCGTCATGCCGGTCAAGGGCGGCACGCATCCGATCATGGGCGCGCAACGCATCAACCTGACCTTTCGTACCGCCGGCTGATTTGACCGCAAGCTTCAGAGTGCCAGGCCACTGCGACACGACTAATCTGGCCGTGACCCGTCATGAGAACAGCCAATGAATAACGAACATGACGCCCGTTGGGCGGCAATCCTCGCCCGCGATCCCCAGGCGGATGCGCTGTTTGTCTATGGGGTGAAAACCACCGGCGTGTATTGCCGTCCCAGCAGCGCCTCGCGCTTGCCGCGCCCGGAAAACGTCGAGTTCTTTGATACGCCCCTGGAGGCCGAGACGGCAGGCTATCGCCCAAGCAAACGCGCGACCGGCGACCAGACGCAGCGCGCGGCGCGACACGCCGAGCTTGTCGCCAACGCCTGTCGGCAGATCGAACACGCCGAAACCCCGCCCAGCCTCGACCAACTGGCCCTGCAAGCTGGGTTGAGTCCGTTTCATTTCCATCGGGTGTTCAAGTCAGTCAGCGGTCTCACCCCCAAGGGGTATGCCAGCGCCCAGCGCTCACGCAAAGTGCGTGAGGGGCTCAAGGGACGCAACACGGTGACCGACGTGCTGTATGACGCAGGCTTCAATTCCAACAGCCGCTTCTATGAATCGGCGGATCAACTGCTTGGCATGAAGCCAAGCGATTACAAAGCCGGCGGCACGAATACTCACATCCATTTTGCCGTCGGCCAGTGTTCCCTCGGCGCGATTCTGGTGGCGCAAAGTCATCGCGGCGTGTGCGCGATCCTCCTGGGCGACGAACCGGACGCGCTGGTGCGTGACCTGCAGGACCAATTCCCCAAGGCCGAACTGCTCGGCGCCGACCCGGCCTTCGAACAGTTGGTCGCCCAGGTGGTGGGGTTTATAGAAGCCCCCGCCCTGGGCCTGGACTTACCGCTGGATCTGCGCGGAACGGCCTTTCAGGAACGGGTGTGGCAGGCCTTGCGCGACATCCCGGTGGGCAGCACCGCCAGCTATGCGCAGATCGCCGAACGAATTGGCGCGCCCACATCCTTTCGTGCCGTGGCCCAGGCCTGTGGCGCTAACCGCCTGGCAGTCGCCATTCCGTGCCACCGGGTAGTGCGCAGTAACGGCGACTTGTCGGGCTACCGATGGGGCGTGGAACGCAAACGCCTGTTACTGGAGCGCGAGCGCGACGTCTAAAACAACGGGGCGCCACTGCACGAAACTCAGGCTGCGTCCAGTGAATAAAACAGACTGGCCGGGTGCCAAGTGCCCTGCTAAAACAACGAAAAATCTTACTACCGCTGGAGACGCATCCCATGAGCACCTGGCCAGACACGCGCATTCTCGACCTGTTGGGCATCGATGTGCCGATCATCCAGGCGCCCATGGCCGGTGCGACCACTGCGCAAATGGTCATCGCCGCCAACGAGGCCGGCGCGCTGGGTTCGATGCCGGCAGCGGCGCTGAGTATCGAGCAATTGCGCGAGGCTTTGGCCACTGTCCGCAAGGCCAGCACGCGGCCAATCAATGTGAATTTCTTCTGCCACCAACCGCCCGAAGCGGACGAAGCGCGTGATCGGCGCTGGAAGGACCTGCTGCAACCCTACTACCGCGAACTGGGCGCCGACTTTGATGCGCCGACGCCAGTAACCAACCGTGCACCGTTCAACGAAGACGCCTGCCAAGTCGTCGAAGCATTTCGCCCTGAGGTGGTCAGTTTCCATTTTGGCTTGCCGGAAAAGTCCCTGCTCGACCGCGTCAAAGCGACCGGCGCCAAGGTACTTTCGTCGGCCACAACCGTCGAAGAGGCGATTTGGCTGGAGCAGCATGGCTGCGACGCGATCATCGCCATGGGCATTGAAGCCGGCGGCCACCGCGGCATGTTTCTCCGCGACGACCTCAATAGCCAGATCGGCTTGATGGCGCTGGTGCCGCAGATCGTCGACGCTGTCAGCGTGCCGGTGATCGCCGCCGGCGGCATCGCTGACGCGCGCGGGATCACCGCCGCCTTCGCTTTGGGCGCCTGCGCCGTGCAGATAGGTACGGCGTACCTGTTCACCCCCGAAGCCACGGTCAGCCCCTCGCACCACCATGCATTGCGCCATGCCCAGGCCAGTGAAACCGCGCTGACCAACCTGTTTACCGGCCGACCGGCGCGGGGCATCGTCAACCGGGTGATGCGTGAGTTGGGCGCGATCAACCCATTGGCCCCGGCATTCCCCAGGGCCGGCGGTGCCTTAATGCCACTCAAGGCCAAGGATGAAGCGGGCTTCAGCAACTTATGGGCAGGCCAGGCGTTGCGCCTGGGTAAAGAGATAGGCACCTATGAGCTGACCCGCGAACTGGCCAAACAAGCGCTGGCGAAGCTCAAATAGACCCAACCGCTGTGGCAACTTTGCACTGTACCGGCAATGGCCAACCGCTATATATTCCCCTACATAGCGGTTGAGCCTTCTACCTATAACAAGCCGTACATTTCCTAAGGAGCTGCTTCATGACGATTCGCGCTTCACGCCTGGCCCCCACCGCCCTGGCCACCCTGATTGCTGCCTGCGCTTTGGGTCCGGTCCACGCCGATGAAGTCCAGGTGGCCGTCGCCGCCAACTTCACCGCACCGATCCAGGCGATTGCCGCCGATTTCGAGAAGGACACCGGTCACACGCTGGTCGCCGCCTACGGCGCCACCGGGCAGTTCTATACCCAGATCAAGAACGGCGCGCCGTTCGACGTGTTCCTCAGCGCCGACGACAGCACCGCGCAAAAACTCGAAACCGAAGGCGATGCCGTCAAGGGGTCGCGCTTTACCTACGCCGTGGGCACCTTGGCGTTGTGGTCGGCGAAGGAAGGTTACGTCGACGCGAAAGGTGACGTCCTCAAGAAAAATGAATTCAAGCACCTCTCCATCGCCAACCCGAAAGCCGCGCCTTACGGCCTGGCAGCAACCCAGGTGCTGGCGAAGGAAGGTTTGACCGACAAGGTCAAGGACAAGCTCGTCGAGGGCCAGAACATCACCCAGGCCTATCAGTTTGTGTCCACCGGCAATGCCGAGCTGGGGTTTGTGGCCTTGTCGCAGATCTACAAAGACGGCAAAGTCACCAGCGGTTCGGCGTGGATCGTCCCAGCCTCCATGCACGACCCGATCAAACAGGACGCGGTGATCCTCAACAAGGGCAAAGACAGCGCCGCTGCCAAGGCGCTGGTCGAGTACCTAAAAGGACCGAAAGCCGCTGCCGTTATCAAGTCCTACGGTTACGAGCTCTAAATGCCGCTATCGAGTGCCGATTTTTCCGCGATCTGGTTGACCATCAAACTGGCGTCACTGACCACGGTGATCCTACTGGTCATCGGCACTCCGATTGCCCTGTGGCTGTCGCGCACCCGCTCGTGGTGGCGCGGGCCTATCGGCGCGGTGGTCGCCCTGCCGTTGGTGCTGCCGCCCACGGTCATCGGCTTCTACCTGCTGCTGACGATGGGGCCCCATGGTTACTTCGGCCAGTTCACCCAATGGCTGGGCCTGGGCACCCTGACCTTCAGTTTCGCCGGGCTGGTGATCGGTTCGGTGATCTATTCCATGCCGTTCGTGGTGCAGCCGTTGCAAAACGCCTTCTCCGCCATCGGTACACGCCCATTGGAAGTGGCCGCGACCTTGCGCGCCAATCCCTGGGACACATTCTTCAGCGTGATCCTACCCCTGGCCCGCCCGGGGTTTATCACTGCGTCGATTCTGGGTTTTGCGCATACCGTCGGCGAGTTCGGCGTGGTGCTGATGATCGGCGGCAATATCCCGGACAAGACCCGGGTCGTCTCGGTGCAGATCTACGACCATGTCGAAGCGATGGAGTATGCCCAAGCGCACTGGTTGGCCGGCGCCATGGTGGTGTTCGCGTTCCTCGTGTTGCTGGCGCTCTACTCCCGCCGTACCACCAAGATGGGCTGGAGCTGATGTCGATGATTGACGTGCGCCTGCACCTTGAGTATTCCGCCTTTGCCCTGGAGGTGGACCTGCATCTGCCCGGGCGTGGCGTCACCGCCCTGTATGGGCATTCCGGCTCCGGCAAGACCACCTGCCTGCGCTGCATTGCCGGGCTGGAACGTGCTGCGGACGGGTTTGTCCAGGTCAACGATGAAGTCTGGCAAGACAGCCGCAGCGGGCTGTTCGTGCCGCCGCATAAACGTGCGCTGGGCTATGTGTTCCAGGAGGCGAGCCTGTTCCCCCATCTGTCGGTGCGGGCCAATCTGGAATTCGGCCTAAAGCGCATCCCGCGTGCGCAACTTCGCGTCGACATGGCCCAGGCCACCGAACTGCTCGGCATCGGTCACCTGCTTGAGCGGCATCCGCAGCACTTGTCCGGCGGCGAGCGCCAGCGCATCGGGATCGCCCGCGCGTTACTGACCAGCCCGCGCCTGTTGTTGATGGACGAGCCGCTGGCCGCCCTCGACAGTAAACGCAAGAGCGAAATCCTGCCGTACCTGGAACGCCTGCACGACGAACTGGACATCCCGGTGCTCTACGTCAGCCATGCCCAGGACGAGGTGGCGCGCCTGGCCGATCACATCGTGTTGCTCCGCGAGGGCAAGGCCTTGGCCAGCGGCCCCATCGGTGAAACTCTGGCGCGACTGGATTTGCCCTTGGCGTTGGGCGACGACGCGGGGGTGGTCATCAGTGGCACGGTGAGCGCTTACGACGCGCACTATCAGTTGCTGAGCCTGCAACTGCCCGGCAGCGCCTTACACATGCGTGTCGCCCATGCCCCGCTGGCCTTGGGCAAAGCCTTGCGAATCAAGGTCCAGGCGCGGGATGTGAGCCTCAATGTGCAGGCGGAAGAACACAGCAGCATCCTCAATCGCCTGCCGGTGACGGTCATCCAGGAGATTGCGGCGGACAACAACGCCCACGTGCTGGTGCGCCTCGATGCGGGCGGCACGCCGCTGCTGGCACGGATCACCCGCTTCTCCCGCGACCAGTTGCAACTGCACCCCGGCCAGACGCTATGGGCACAAATAAAAGCAGTGGCGGTGCTGGCGTAAGCCACGAAACCCTTTTGGCACGAGCGCGCCCCGCTGCGGTCAGTCAGGCATACCGGCCTGATTTGTTGCCAAGGAATGCGCGCCATGCCCGATTTTGCATCGGCCGCCGACTTGCTGAACAAAACCAAGGTGGGTTAGCCTCTGCATCCCTTCTGATTTACCGGACGACCGCCGACGTGAACCGCTAAGCCTTCCAAAATGTATCTGCAACGAGCCGCCTGGCGTGCTTGTTGGCCTGTTCGACATTTTTTTTGGAGGTGCTGATGACTGACGTCAACCGGCTGCCCGTACTGGTTTCCCTGCAACACCTGTCCTTCCAGTTCGCCGATGGCGAAACCCTGCTGGACGACCTGAACCTGTCCATTGACCACACGCCCACTGGCATTGTCGGCCGCAATGGGCGCGGCAAAAGTATTCTGGCCAGGTTGATTGCCGGGAGGCTGGCGCCCACTTCCGGCAGCCGCGAGGGTTCTGCCAGCGTCGTGTATGTGCCGCAAACCCTGGTTATCGAGCCTGGCGACAGTATCGCCCACGTCACCGGCATCGCCCAGGCATTGGCCGCGCTTGAGCGCATGGCCCACGGCGCCGCTCGGGCCGACGACCTGGAACTGATCGACGATCGCTGGGACCTGGCCGAGCGTTTGCGCACCGCGCTGGATGTGGCGGGGCTGCAAGCACTTCATGCGCACACCCCAGCCCATCACCTCAGCGGTGGTCAGTTGGCCAGGGTTGCGCTGATAGGTGCGTTGTTGGCCTGTCCTCAGTTGCTGATTCTCGATGAGCCGACCAATCACCTCGACAGCGCCGGGCGTGATTGGCTGCTGCAGGTGCTGGGTGACTGGCGCGGCGGCCTGGTGGTGGTCAGCCATGATCGGCAACTGCTCAATGCCATGGGTCGCATTATCGAACTGTCGACCCTTGGCGCGCGGGCGTATGGCGGCAACTACGAAACCTATCGACAACAGCGCGATACGCAGCAGCACGCGGCTATCGCCGCCTGGGAGCACGCCCGCCTGGAGCGCAGCCGCGAGCGTCGGCGCCTGCAAAAAGACCACGACAGCCTGCAACGTAGCGCTGCCCGTTCACGCAAGCACGCTGAAACCGCGAATGTCGACCGCTTCACCAAGGCCCGCTGGAAAGGCGCCGCCACGCAAATCGTCGGCACGGTGCGCGGTGCCCATCGCGAACACAACGCCCGGCTGGAGGCGCAAGTGCGTCAAGCCTACGAAGGCGTGGCGGATCAGACGCCGACGCTGCTGGCCTTGCCCGGCTCGGCGTTGCCCAATGGCCGACAGGTCCTGACCCTGGTCGATGCCGAGCTTCCGTGGCTGGGCGCTCAAACCATCACGCTCAGCCTGATCGGCCCCGTGCGCGTCGCTGTGCGGGGGCCGAATGGTTGTGGCAAGTCGACCTTGCTCAAGCTGTTGGCGGGCCAATGGCCGGCCGTCAGTGGCGAATGCTCGGTGCATGTGCCCAGCGCCTATATCGATCAACACCTGGCCCTGCTGGACAACCAACGCTCCATCGTCGAGCAACTCAACCTGCTCGACACGCCACTGGCCGAGGCTGCGTTGCGTACCCGGTTGGCCTTGCTGCAACTGGACGCCTCACGGGTCACGCAACCGGCGGGCCGGCTCAGCGGCGGCGAACGTTTGAAAGCCGCGATGGCTATCGCCTTGTGGCGCGAGACGCCGGCGCAACTGCTGTTGTTGGATGAGCCCACCAATCACCTGGATCTGGAGTCGATCGTCGCGTTCGAACAGGCGCTGAAGGGATTTACCGGCGCAATGGTGGTGGTGTCACATGACGAGGGGTTCGTGCAGGCGATCGAGCCGACTCATACTTTAGTCTGGCAGAGCACTGGCTGGCGGCTGGTAGCTGTGTGAGATCATTGCGCCGGACATCAAAGCGCCTTACGGTGGTGGCCAGATAATCTCACCGAGGAACCCGGCCCCATGCTGCCTTCGTCCCAAAAGTCCTACGCCAACGCCGGGCTCGCCCATCAACAGCGATGGCGTGGCCGTGTCGGTATGCTGCTGGTGGCCAGCCTGTCGGTGCTGGCGGGGATGACCGATGCCATAGGCTTCATGGCCAGCGGCGACTTTGTCTCATTCATGAGCGGCAACACCACGCGCCTGGCGGTGGCGATCAGCGAAGGCGACCTGGGCCTGACCGGGCGCCTGCTGTTGCTGGTCGCAACCTTCATCGTCGGCAACGCGTTGGGTGTCATGGTCAGCCGTATCAGCCGACGCCACGCCCTGCCCTTGCTGCTGTGCATCGCGACGCTGCTCTGCGCCGGCGCGCTGTGGCCGTTCGACGACATGCTGCCCGCCTTGCTGGCGGCAATTGTGGCGATGGGCATGCTCAATGCCGCCGTCGAAGAAGTGAACGGATTGCCGGTGGGGCTCACCTATGTCACCGGAGCGCTATCACGCTTTGGTCGGGGGCTGGGGCGCTGGCTGCTGGGGGAGCGTCGCAATGGGTGGCGCGTGCAACTGATCCCATGGACGGGGATGTTTATCGGTGCAGTGATCGGTGCGCTGCTGGAGCATCGGATGGGCTTGAGTGCGCTGCTGGTCAGCGGGGCGCTGGCTGCAGTTTTGGGCGTGGTGTCACTGAAGATCCCCCGGCGCTGGCACTTGGGGTACATGCCGCGCTGATAACCAGGGGTGCTCGCCCGACGTTACGGCCTCGACGTCCGTGTACTGGTAAAGAGCCACCACGTCGAGCGAGCGGGTGAATCATAAGACAATGTCCAGCGTCTGTCCCGCCAGGCATGTCCTAAAACCACTAAGGCAACGGATTACAGACAAGTCGCGAGTGCGGCCAAACGACGCTTGGCGACCATAGAGTCATCAGCGGCGTAGTAATGCACGGAGGAACCGGCCCCTGTGCTGCGCACGTCGACAAAGTAGTCGCCGCCGGTGGTGTACACCGTGAAACCACCCGCCTCGATCGGCTCCTTGAAGCCGCCGGCGTCGACACCAAACACCGTCTCGTCCTGCCAGCCGAACTGGACACATTGGGCAACCACCAGCGCAGCCTTGTCCGAAGCCAAGGTCTTGTAGGGCGTGCCGGAGCGTGCCGCGTTCATTTTCGAGCCCGCGCAACCGCCCAGTGCAGCCAGTACCAATGCGCCAATTACCAGTTTCCGCATGCCATCGCTCCTTGGAAAAAAAACGCGACTCTACCATTAGCAGGCGACACTCACGGATTATTACGTCACCCTGTCGCCTACTTACGAGCTCGCTTCTACCTGGAAAACCGATGACACCCAATGCCGAACACTACAACCCATCCACCGACTATGCCGACAAGCTGATCAGCCGCATCGGCCAGACGCCCACGTGGATCGCCAAGCGCATTGGCGTGACGGACAAGCGGATTCGCTACATTCTCGACGGCGAGCGCACGGTGAAAGGCGAAAGTACTCCGATCCAGATGACCTACACCGAGCAGTTTGCGCTGGAGTGCCTGGCGGCCGAGGCCAAGGCGAAAAAGAAGCCGGCGCCGGCCGCAGAATGAATTTAGTTTCACTGTGACAGGGGAACGCGCCATGGATAATGGCCAGGCTCATTTTTAGAAGTTCCCTTCAGCCCGCCCTCCCGCGGGCTTTTTTTCGCCTACGCGTTTAGAGCCACCAGCGAAACAGGTAGAACAACGCCATGCTCAACAGCACGGTGAGCAGCACATTGCGCGTCCAGAACATCAGCGCCACCGCACAGATCCCGGCCAGCAGGTAGGGGTTGGCCGGGCTCAGGTTGAGCCGGTGGTCGGCGAAAAAAATGATCGGCCCACAGATCGCCGTGAGCATGCCCGGTACCGCAAACCCGAGAAACTCCCGCGCACCGCGAGTGAGGCGCACGGGCAGGCGCGGTTCGATAAACAGGTAGCGGTTAAGAAACACAATCAGTCCCATGCCAACAATCATCACGAAGATCATGCCTGCCCTACTCCCAGTCGCTTGCAGGCAAACCCTGCGCTCATGCCCAACAAACCCGACACCACCACGGCCGACTCCCATTGCAAGAAGCTCAAGCCCACCGAGCCCAACAGCGCCACCGCCACGCACACCACGGTGGGCACATCGCGCACCACGGGCGTGATCAACGCGATAAAGGTCGCGGCGATCGAGAACTCCAGGCCCAGGTGTTCGAGCCCTGGAATACTCTTGCCCAGGACGATGCCGGCGAGGGTGAACAGGTTCCAGGCGATATAGAACGTCAGGCCAACGCCCAGCGCGTACCAACGGTTGAAGGTTTCGCGGTCGTACTGGCTGACCAGGGCGAAGAACTCATCGGTCATCAGGAAACCCAGGCTCATGCGCCAGCGCGGCTTGAACGTCGACAAGGTGGGACGCAGATGCATGCCGTAGAGCAAATGTTGCGAGGTCAGCAGCAGGGTCGTGAGCAAAATGGAGACCAGGCTGGCGCCGCTCTTGACCATGCCGATTGCCACCAATTGCGCGGCGCCGGCAAAGACGATGGCGGAAAGACCTTGGGCTTCGAGCGGGGAAAAGTGCGCATCAATAGCCATTGAACCGGCCAGCAAGCCCCAGGGCGCGCACGCCAGGGATAGCGGAATGACAGCAATCGCGCCACGGGCGAATGCGTAATGAGGTAAGGCAGTAGGCATGGGAACCGCTCATCGACAGACAGTCGACAAGCATGCCAGCGCCCTGTGCAGGTTGTCTTGAACGATCTTGCTCAGGCCAGCTTGACGGACACCTGCTCCACCGAGTCTCGCGCTTCGCGCAGCTCATAGGCATCCTGGTTGAGGCGGTGGATGGTATTGAGCAAGCGCTGGCGCAGCACTTCATCGCCGAGTTTTTCGACGGCGCGCATCAGATCAAACGCCGCGGTTTCATTATTTTCCGCGACGGAATCGAGGGTCTTGCGCAGGTTGCGAGTGGCACGGGTCACGCGTGGTCTTCCTTCATCAGCTATGGGCAGGCACTTTAGGACATTTGTGTTTCATTTTAATTTCAATCACTTGTGGCGTGTTCCCAGACATTTGATCCATATCAGTTGAAACAGGATTTGACTGTAATATATGGAAATACGTATATTCGAATACACATATAAGCATAGGCCGTGGCCATGTCAGACCCTTTCTCCCCTCCCGCGCTGTTCAAATGCCTGGCCGATGCCACGCGCTTGCGAATGACCCTGTTGGTCCTGCGCGAAGGCGAACTTTGTGTGTGCGAACTGATCCATGCACTTGACAATAGCCAGCCGAAAATCTCCCGCCATCTCGCGCAACTGCGCAGCAGCGGATTGCTGCAGGATCGGCGCCAGGGGCAATGGATCTACTATCGCCTCAATCCGGCACTGCCCGCCTGGGTAACTCAGGTGCTGGACACCACCCTGCAAGCCAACCAGCCATGGTTGCAAAACGACGCGCAGCGTCTTGATGCAATGGGCGACAGACCACAACGAGCCAGCACCTGCTGTTGAACCACCGGAGCGTTTATCCATGCTTGTCGCAATAGCGATTTTTATCTTCACCATCGTCCTGGTCATCTGGCAGCCCAAAGGCCTGGGCGTCGGCTGGAGCGCAACCCTGGGCGCCATCCTCGCGCTGGCCTTCGGCGTGATCAGCCTGGCGGACATCCCGGTGGTGTGGCACATCATCTGGAATGCCACCGGTACCTTTGTCGCGCTGATCGTCATCAGCCTGTTGCTGGATGAGGCTGGATTCTTTGCCTGGGCAGCGTTGCATGTGGCCCGTTGGGGCCGTGGGCGCGGCCGGCGGCTGTTTGCCTATATGGTGCTGCTGGGCGCGCTGGTGTCGGCGCTGTTTGCCAATGACGGCGCGGCACTGATCCTCACGCCCATTGTGATGTCGATGTTGCTGGCGCTGCGTTTTTCCCCGGCGGCGACCCTGGCGTTCGTCATGGGCGCAGGGTTTATCGCCGACACGGCGAGCCTGCCGCTGGTGGTGTCGAACCTGGTGAACATTGTCTCGGCGGACTATTTCAAGATCGGCTTCAATGAATACGCGGCGGTGATGGTGCCGGTAAACCTCGTCAGCGTCGCTGCCACCCTGGCGGTGCTGCTGTGGTTTTTCCGCCGCGATATTCCGCAGACCTACGACCCGGCCGACCTGGCTGACCCGGCCAGCGCCATTCACGACCGCGCCACCTTTCGTGCCGGTTGGTGGGTGCTGGGCATCCTGCTGGTCGGGTGTTTTGCCCTCGAACCGCTGGGGATTCCCATCAGCGCCATCTCTGCCGCGTGCGCGGTGTTGCTGTTGGTGATCGCCGCCAAAGGCCACAAGATTTCCACGCGCAAAGTGCTCAAGGACGCGCCCTGGCAGATCGTGATTTTTTCCCTGGGCATGTACCTGGTTGTCTACGGGCTGCGCAACGCCGGACTGACCACCTATCTGGCGACCTGGCTCGACACCTTCGCCACCTACGGCGTGTGGGGCGCGGCCATGGGCACCGGGGTGCTGACGGCGTTGCTGTCCTCGGCGATGAACAACCTGCCGACGGTGTTGATCGGTGCGCTGTCCATCGAATCCAGCCATGCCGTCGGCGTGGTCAAGGACGCGATGATCTACGCCAACGTAATCGGCAGCGACCTGGGCCCAAAAATCACGCCCATCGGCAGCCTGGCGACCCTGCTATGGCTGCATATCCTGGCGCGCAAAGGCATCACCATCACCTGGGGTTACTACTTCAAGGTCGGGATTGTACTGACCTTGCCGGTGCTGCTGATCACGCTCGCCGCCCTCGCCTTGCGCCTTAGCCTCTGAAGGACATCCGTAATGAAAGTCTTGTTCATGTGTACCGCCAACAGCTGCCGGAGCATTTTGTCCGAAGCGATGTTCAACCACCTGGCGCCGCAAGGGTTTCAGGCGGTCAGCTCCGGCAGTTTCCCCAAGGGCCAGGTGCTGCCCCGCAGCCTGAGCACCTTGCAGGCGGCGGGCATCGGCACGCAGGGGTTGTACAGCAAGGGCAACGACGCCTTTGAAGGCAGCCCGCCGGATGTGGTGATCACGGTGTGCGACAAGGCTGCCGGTGAGTCCTGCCCCGTGTATTTCGGCCCCGCGCTGAAGGCACATTGGGGCTTGGAAGATCCTTCGGATGTCGACGGTGACGAGGCAAGCATCCAAGCCGCCTTCGACGCCACGTTGCGCACCATCGCCACGCGCTGCCGGGCGTTTTTCGCCCTGCCCTTCGCCGATCTCGACCCTGACGAACTGAAAGCAGAACTCGAACGCATTGCGCTGTTGCAGGCGCAGCAAGCATGACCACCCTGCCCAATCTGGACGCGTCGTTAATCACTTCACGCCCTGTCGAAACGCGTCAGCCCCCGCGCATTCTGCTGCTCTATGGATCGACCCGCGAACGCTCGTTCAGCCGCCTGCTGGTGGAAGAGTCCGCGCGTCTCTTGCAACACTTCGGCGCGCAAACGCGCATCTTCAACCCGAGCGGTTTGCCATTACCCGATGATGCTCCGCGTGAGCATCCCAAAGTGCAGGAGCTGTTGGAGCTGATGCAATGGTCGGAAGGCCAGGTCTGGTGCTCCCCTGAACGACACGGTTCGATGTCGGCGGTGTTCAAGGCACAAATCGACTGGGTGCCGCTGTCCTTGGGCGCGGTCCGCCCGACCCAAGGCAAGACCCTGGCGGTGATGCAAGTGTGCGGCGGCTCCCAGTCGTTCAACACGGTCAACCAACTGCGCGTACTCGGCCGGTGGATGCGTATGTTCACCATCCCCAATCAATCCTCAGTGCCCAAGGCGTTCATGGAGTTCGATGATCAGGACCGCATGAAACCCTCGGCGCTCTATGATCGCGTTGTCGACGTGATGGAAGAACTGGTGAAGTTCACCGTGCTGCTGCGTGATCGCCCGGACTTGGTAGACCGCTACTCGGAGCGCAAGGAAAGCGCGGATGAACTGTCGCAACGGGTCAATCAACGGTCGATCTGAGCCCTGCTGACGGCGTATGCTCACGTCCATCCCGTGACTGAGCCGACCCCATGAGCACCCTGCAACACGCCTGGCTGGGCAACTACGAAATCAACAGCGTCCATTGCACCGGCCTGACCTTTGCCCGCCACAGCCATGACGAATGCGTGATCGGCGTGAACCTTGTAGGCGAGGAAAAAGTGTGGCTGGACCGCCAGGAGTTCGCGGCCGGGCCAGGGTCCATCACCCTGTATAACCCAGGGCAGATTCAGGGCGGCGGTGCGGCGGACGGAGCGCCCTGGCAGTTTGTCAGCCTCTACGTCAGCGCGAACCAATTGGCCTGCGACCTGGGGCTGGCGCATGTAGAGTTCGATCGATCGCTGTGTTTCCAGCCGGATCTCGCACGGCGCCTGGCGGTTGTGGCGAAGGGCGCATCTAGCGGCGACGCGCGGGTCCGTGAGTTGAACGAAGACGCCTTGGTTGTATTGCTGGGCGAAGTGGTCAGCCTCAGCGGCGTGCGCGTGCCCGCCAGCGCGACAGCCGGTAAAAGCCTGATCGGTCGCGCCCAGGAAATGCTTGCCGAACAGTTGCATCAATCGCTGCCCCTGGACCACCTCGGCGAGGCGCTGGGGTTGTCCAAATTCCACCTGCTACGCACCTTTCAAAAAGAGACCGGGCTCAGCCCTCGTCAGTGGGCCATGCAATTGCGCACGCGCCGCGCCAAAGGCCTATTGCGCAATGGGATGGCGGCCGGCGAGGTCGCCCATCAGCTCGGTTTTGTCGACCAAAGCCACCTCAACCGGCATTTTCGCGCTGCCTATGGCATCACGCCTGGCCGCTATCAAAGTGTGGCGAAACGCTGAATAGCACAATCTGGTCCAAGACAACCTCTGCGTGCACCAGCACACTGCCCGCCATCATTTAATGGAGCACAGGCATGCTGGCGATCTTCTTCTACGCACTGGTATTGGGTTTTGTGTTTTGCCTCTCCCCCGGCGCTGTGCTGGCGGAGACCCTGCGCCGTGGCTTACAGCACGGTTTTACTCCGGCGCTGCTGGTGCAGGTCGGCTCGCTGGTCGGCGATGCGGTGTGGGCCGTGATCGGCCTGACCGGCATCACGCTGTTGATCCAACATGACGCCGTGCGCGTGCCGCTGACCATCGTCTGCGCGCTGTACCTCGCCTGGCTCGGCGTGCGCAGCCTGGGCGACGCCTGGCGTTTGCCCGAAGCCGACAGCGCACCGGCCGGCTCCGGTCAGAATGCGCTGGCCGTGGGCGCGGCCATTTCGCTGGCCAACCCGAAAAACATTGTGTACTGGGGCGCCTTGGGCAGCGCCTTGTCGGGCATCGTCGGAGCCACGCCCAGCCACGCGCAGACGCTGATGTTTTTCGCCGGTTTCATGCTGGCCTCGGTGTTGTCGTGTTTTCTGACTGCTGCACTGGTGAATCTGTTGCGCAAGAATGCCTCGCCGACCTGGCAGCGCATCAGTTATGGGGCATGCGGTGTGGTCTTGATCTATCTCGCCGTTCTCGCCGCGCAAGGGGTATGAAGTTATATATGGTCGACAACTTTCGAGTGTGTTTTATCTGAATAGACTCTGAACACTTCGCCATTTGATTAATCATGCGTTGACATTCTGTAACGGGCTAAGTAGATTGCCCCTGCCCGCAACTGGGGCCTTTTTTAAACCTCACAAAAGAAGCCAATGGACACAGTATCTAGTCGCTGTCCGAGCACCGCGTTGGCGGGCATCGGGCGCCAAATCCAGAATATGACAGGACTTGCCTTCCCGGTCCGGTAAGCTGCGCTAGAGCTTGTGCTCCATCGTAACTGCCTCGCCGGTCGCCCGTCCGGTCCCGAGGTGTTGTTATGACCTTCCAAACCTTTGTTGTAAATGATCTACGAATGCTGGCCACCGTCCTGCGCGCCAAGCTGTGCCGCGCGCCCGCAGGCTTTTCTGCTGCCCGCCCGGCCTTTGCTGCACCCTCCCCTCAAGTGCGTCCGGCCCATCCGCTGGCGCATTGGCGTGTCTGCCCAACGACCGGACGCCTGCAACAGCATTGGGCTCAAACCGACCCTCAGGACCCACAGAGGCGTATCGTTTTCAGCCTGACTGAAGCACGCCGGATGCTCGATCTATCCCTGAGCACTCGCGCCGCATAAATCGGCTGAAACAGCAACTTTCCGACTAATACCCTGGAGTTCTTTATGAACCTGTCCAGTAGTAGCCCGCTGCGCGAGTAGTAACTAACGCGTTATTTGCGGGCCCCTTGAAAGTTATTCAACACCTTATTTGAACCGATCGCGAAGTCCGCGGCTCGGCATGCTTTCGCTCGCCTGTCATCAGGTCAGTACCGGGTATGTTTTGTCGAGAATTGGCGACAGGAGTACACACCATGAGCGCCGTAAAAAAACCACCACAGCACAAGAAAAACCGCACCGACGCCGACACCCGCCTGTCGATGCGTGCCGCCCGCGAGGCCCACAACGGTCTGTCGGCCACCCTGGCCAATGTGCGGGCCACCCAGGATGGCCTGACCGAACTGGACGCCGCCGCGCGCCTGCAACGGCAAGGCCATAACGAAGTGGCCCATGACAAGCCGCCTCACGCCATCGTCCAGTTCCTGCAGGCACTGAACAATCCGTTTATCTACGTGCTGCTGACGCTGGGCGCGATCAGCTTCGTCACTGATTACTGGCTGCCGTTACAGGCCGGTGAAGAAGTCGACCTGACCAAAGTCATCATCATCATGACCATGGTCCTGCTCAGCAGCCTGCTGCGATTCTGGCAGGAGCACCGCTCGGCCAAGTCCGCCGAAGCGCTCAAAGCCATGGTGCGCACCACTGCCACCGTGTTACGCCGCGCACAAGTCGGCGCCCAACCGACACTACGCGAAGTGCCGATGCGTGAACTGGTGGCCGGCGATATCGTGCAGCTGTCGGCCGGCGATATGATCCCGGCCGACATCCGCCTGATCGAATCCCGCGACCTGTTTATCAGCCAGGCCGTGCTGACCGGCGAAGCCTTGCCGGTGGAGAAATACGACACGCTGGGGGACGTAACGCAGAAATCCGCCAGCCCCCTTGCCGTCGACCGGGGCAACTTGCTGGACCTGCCGAACATCTGCTTCATGGGCACTAATGTGGTCAGTGGCCGGGCGAAAGCCGTGGTGGTGGCCACCGGACCGCGCACCTACTTCGGCTCTCTGGCCAAAGCGATTGTCGGCTCCCGGGCGCAGACCGCGTTTGATCGCGGCGTGAACAGCGTCAGTTGGCTACTGATCCGCTTCATGCTGGTGATGGTGCCGATCGTGTTCTTCCTCAACGGCTTCTCCAAGGGGGACTGGGGCGATGCCTTCCTGTTTGCCCTGGCGGTCGCCGTGGGCCTGACCCCGGAAATGCTGCCGATGATTGTCAGCGCCAACCTGGCCAAGGGCGCCACTGCCATGGCCAAGCGCAAAGTGGTGGTCAAGCGCCTCAACGCGATCCAGAACTTCGGTTCGATGGACGTGCTGTGTACCGACAAGACCGGCACCCTGACCCAGGACAAGATCATCCTTGAGCACCACGTCAACACCTTTGGCCAGCGGGATGATGCGGTGCTGTCCCTGGCCTGGCTCAACAGCTATCACCAGAGCGGCATGAAGAACCTGATGGACCAGGCCGTGGTGCAGTTCTCGGCACAGAACCCCAAGTTCCAGGTGCCGTTTGCCTACAGCAAGATCGATGAATTGCCGTTCGACTTTGTACGCCGTCGCCTGTCGATTGTGGTCAAGGACGCCGCCGACGACCACCTGCTGGTGTGCAAAGGCGCCGTGGAAGAGATGCTGAGCATTTCCACCCATGTGCTCGAAGCCGGCGCCGCCGTGCCGCTGGATCAGCGACGTCGCCAGGAGTTACTGGCGATTGCCAATGACTACAACGAAGACGGCTTCCGCGTACTGGTGGTCGCCACCCGCAATATCCCGAACGCCGTGGCGCGCCGGCAGTACACCACCGCCGATGAGCGCAACCTGGTGATCCAGGGGTTCCTGACTTTTCTCGATCCACCGAAGGAAACCGCAGGCCCGGCGATTGCGGCGCTGCAACAGATCGGCGTCGCAGTGAAAGTGCTGACCGGCGACAACGCCGTGGTCACCAGCAAGATCTGCCGCCAGGTCGGCCTCGACCCAGGCCAGCCGCTGCTCGGTGCGGACATCGAAACAATGGACGACGCAACCCTGCTGCGCCGCGTGGAAGAACGCACGGTGTTCGCCAAGCTGACACCGCTGCAAAAGTCGCGGGTGCTCAAGGCCCTGCAAGCCAACGGCCACACCGTCGGCTTCCTCGGTGACGGCATCAACGATGCCCCGGCGCTGCGCGATGCCGACGTGGGTATCTCGGTGGACAGCGGCACCGACATTGCCAAGGAATCGGCCGACATCATCCTGCTGGAAAAGAGCCTGATGGTGCTGGAGGAAGGTGTGCTCAAGGGCCGCGAAACCTTCGGCAATATCATGAAGTACCTGAACATGACCGCCAGCTCCAACTTCGGCAACGTGTTCTCGGTGCTGGTGGCCAGTGCGTTTATTCCGTTCATGCCGATGCTGGCGATCCACCTGCTGCTGCAGAACCTGATGTACGACATCTCCCAACTGGCCTTGCCGTGGGACAAGATGGACAAGGAATACCTGGCCAAGCCGCGCAAGTGGGACGCGAAGAACATCGGCCGCTTCATGCTGTGGATCGGGCCAACCTCATCGATCTTCGACATCACCACCTTCGCACTGATGTGGTACGTGTTCGCCGCCAACAGCGTGGAGATGCAGACGCTGTTCCAATCCGGCTGGTTCATCGAGGGGCTGCTCTCGCAAACCCTGGTGGTGCATATGCTGCGCACCCGCAAGATCCCGTTCTTCCAGAGCACCGCCGCATGGCCAGTATTGCTGATGACCTGCGTGGTAATCGCCCTGGGGATCTACGTGCCGTTTTCACCGCTCGGCACCCTGGTGGGCTTGCAACCGCTACCGCTGGCGTACTTCCCGTGGCTGGTGGGCACCTTGCTCAGCTACTGCTGTGTGGCCCAACTGATGAAGACGATCTACATCCGCCGCTTCAAGCAGTGGTACTGATCACTCCCTCCGTTTAAGCGGTGGCGGCCGCCCGGCGGCCACCGTGTACTAAAAGGACTTCAACGATGCGCGTGCTGATCTGTGCAGGTCGTCATTACGCCGACACGAAAATGTCCCGCCAAGTGCTGGACGCTTACCACCGCCTGCGGCCGGTGCAGGTATTGATCCACGGCGGCAACCCATTCCTAGGCAGCGACATCGAGGAATGGGCGCGGGAAATCGGTATCGATGTGGTGCGTTACCCGCCCAATTGGCAACGCCACGGCAAGCAGGCGGAGCGCCAGCGCAACGAATTCATGCTGACCGACAGCCGCCCCAATGTGGTCATCGCCCTGCCAGGCGGTGATGACACATCCGAGCTGGTCTGCCAGGCCAAAGCCAGCGGAATTTCGGTGCTGACCGTAGAAAGCTGAATTCAAGCGAGGTACACCATGCACAAGAAACACCGTCAACACTCGAACGGGGTTGCCCGCTATCGCAGCGCTCGCCATACCCTCTTGTTGCTACCGCCCGCCAAACGACGCGCGCTGCGGCGCAATCTGATGTTTATCGGGCTGACGCTCAGCGTCATCCTCCTCATCAGCCTATTGTCGAAGGCCTTCGCAGCGGGGGGCGCCTACGTGGTCGACGACGGCGCAATCAATGCGCCGGGCGAATGCAACGTCGACGCCTGGTACAGCGCCCAGCGACACGACGGCAGTACGCACAACGAGACGCTGTCGCCTGCCTGCACCTTCAACGCCCTGCCTGCAATACAGTGGGGCGCGACACTGTCACGGGCCAACCGCGAGACTCAAGTAAGCCCGCAAGTGAAGGCACAGATGATGTCACGCCAGGACTTGGGTCTGGAGATGGCCGTGTCCGTCGGTGCCCACGTTGCCCTCGACCGGCGGCACGCGTTTGACGGCGCGGATTTCAACGTGCCGTTGACGTGGCAACCGCTGGGGGCCCTGCGACTGAACCTGAATGCCGGCTGGACCCATACGTATGACGACGGCGAGCAAAACCATCGCCTCACATGGGGCTCCAGCGTCGAATACCAGGTGGCGCATTCATTGACACTGATAGTCGAGCGCTACGGCCAGAAAGGCAGTGAGCAGGCCTGGCAAGCGGGCCCGCGATTCCACATTGGGCCGTTGGTCGACGTAGACGTCGTGGTCGGGCGCAGCCTGGTGGCTGAGCGCGCACAATGGTTGAGCACCGGCGCCACGCTGCGTTTCTAGGGATTCCCCCCTTCGCATCGGTGGCGCCTGCGGCGCCGCCCCTACCGGAACCCGATGACCGCCGGGCGGACACGTCTTATGATGGCGCCATCGCACCGCCAGAGAGCACGCACGTGAACCGTCTCGAACAGATTGCCCTGATGGCGACCTACAACCAGTGGATGAACCGCAAAGTCTATGACGCGGCCGCCAAGCTGACGGACGCCGAATTACGAATGGATCGCCGTGCGTTTTTCGGTTCGATCCTCGGCACGCTGAACCACCTGACATTGGGTGACACCGTGTGGCTCAAGCGCTTTGCCCAGCATCCCGCCGGCCATTCGGCGCTGGCACCGTTAAGCGCGATTGCCACCCCCACCGACCTCAAGCACCTGGCCTTCGCCAACCTGCGCGAGTTGACCACGCACCGCGCCTGGCTGGATCGACTGATCATCGACTGGGCGCAGAGCCTGCGCGAGCCCGACCTCGACCTGCGCCTGCAGTACCACAACATGCGCGGCATCGCGGCGGACAAACCGTTTTTCAGCCTGCTGCTGCACTTTTTCAATCATCAGACCCACCACCGGGGCCAGGTGACAACGCTGCTGACCCAAGCGGGACACGATGTGGGCGATACCGACCTGCTCGCGCTGATCGACTGAACTCAGCGGGCGCGGAACTCGGCGTAGGCCTGCAACAAGCGCGGAAAATCCTGCGGCGCGGGCAATTGTGCAAAGCCCTCGACCGCCGGCGTCGTGGCCCAAGGCAGTTTCTCGCTGGTCCAGGTTTCCATGAAAGGCTCGTAATCCCTGGCGCTATCCAGCAACGTCGCGCGCACATTGACGAATTCATCAATGCCATGGGGGCGTGTGAACAGCCAGCTCATGCAATGGGGGCAGAAGTAATGGCGGTCGGCGCCATGCATACCGCCGACCACGGGGCACCCTTGGGTCACGGTGAACGCACTGGCGGGAATCAGCGCACTGAGGGAGAACGCGCTGGCGGTCATCTTCTGACAACCGGTGCAATGGCAAGCCATGGTGATCACCGGGGCCTGGCTCACACTGAAGCGCACTCGGTTACAACGGCAACTGCCTTCATGGGGCAGGTTTTCGACGCTCATCCACTCACTCCTTTTTATGATTAGGCTCAAGCCAGGGTAACGTCGCGCCCAGGGGTTGAACAGGGCTGCAGGGCACAAACCGAACGCTGCGACCGGCGCGGGGTCGTAATTGAAGGTGTCGGGATTAATCGCAGCCCGCCCTCCCCGCGTGCATTGTGGGTCTACCGATGCGCGCCCCCCCAAGAAGGAGACGCTTACATGGTCATTCACTTCAAGGTCGCCGGGCACTTAGCCTGCGGCCATCACGGCGGCAACCTCCCCTCCAGTACTGAGCTGAACCGCGTCAAATGCCGTACCTGCCGCAACACCGAAGCCTATAAGGAAGCGCGACGCACCCAACGCAACGCCGCGCGCCGTGCCTCGCGGCGAGCCAGGAGCCACACCTCCAGCGACTGGCGCAGCGCTTGGGCACAACGCCTGACCGACCTGCCCGGGTTGCAACGCCTGCCACGCGGTTTCAGTGGCCAGCCCTTCGTATAGGCCAACATGCAGAAGCCCCGGTTGCGCTGGGGCTTTGTTCTGCTGGGCGAAGTGCGAGTGCCCTACACTCAGACACCAGCCTGCTTACTACTGAGCATCCACGCTGAAGTGCAGAGACAGCGTATCGGCGCACTTGTCATTTTTGAGGCCTGTTCCCCAACCCTCGGAATCTTCGGTTTCTCCCTGGGCACCTATGTAGATCACTGATCTATCGAGCTTTTTCATCCCCCTCTTTGTACAACAAAGGCGCCTTCGACCTTGCGCCCAAGCGCCCGGATCTATATATTCCCAACCCTGCTGCACCGCGCTACCGCCCGAATGGCGAAACTGGTAGACGCATGGGACTTAAAATCCCCCGCTCGTAAGGGCGTGCCGGTTCGATTCCGGCTTCGGGCACCATAGATATCAAGGGCTTGCATGATGAACTTCATGCAGGCCCTTATTTTTTTGTTCCGCAATTCCCTTTCTTCGGCGCCCTGCCGATCGAACACAAGCCATCGAAAACGTTTCAACTGCCAACCGATGTGTCAGATCGGTACGGTCATCGGGAAACCAACGCGGTAGTGTTGGATTATTGGCCGCGAACTCCGCGCGCCCTACTCTGCTAGAGTGACGCCCTCCGGTCGCAATGGAAGCATCGAAGAATGAACTAATGGAAGACCCTGGCAGGCGCCCTCAGGGTATCGATCAGCACTCAGGTCGTGGCCGCCGAAAACAACAACCTATTCCAAGCGCCACCGATGTCCGACATGCAGTTGGCCCAGGCGATAGCAACTTCATTCTAATACCGACCTTCGCGCGGGCTTCCGGCCAGGGCTTCTTGTGCCACCCTATCGAACGGATAGTTTTTCCGCATTACCCAATTCATATGTACCTACGTACATTGATGTCATTACGCCGCCAGCCGGCGTGATTACATTTATGGGCAGAGGGCGTTTCAGTGAAAGTTTTTGGTCTTGGCATTCTGATTCCTCTATGCGGACTCAGCTATTTAGGTAGAGGCGGCTGTAATGAGGTTGCGCTTTTTGCCAACATCCTTTTTTTATTCAGCGCTATAGCTCTGTACTTCTACCCATCGATATGTGCAATCGGCCATGTCAAGAAAGCCCGTGTATCGATATTCAAGCTGAACCTGCTTGCTGGCTGGACTGGCATCGGTTGGTTTGTAGCGCTTTACAGGGCTTTAGTGTTGCAGGTTACAGACAAATGAGTGTGCATCGGGTTTCTTGTATCTGCCCATCGTCGTGCCGCCATTGAGCTGGCTTTCTGCTTTTGCGACATCCTTTTCACCTGGCATTTACAGGACAGAGTGCAAAGTTGCCCTACTCCTTTGAAGAATTCCCTTTAGGTCCGCCCACAAGCGGGCTTTTTTTTGGTTCTTCACGGAATCTCGGGAAACACAGAAACAAGAACGCCGATTTGGTTGATGATGTTCGTGCGAGCAAACACATCTAACAAACCGGCGTTCTTATGCGAGATATTAATACTTTCCTTCCCTTTTGGGAGGGCTTTTCTGTCGTCAACATCAAGCCTGACGGCGATGCCCTTCAGATCGACCTGATCCCCCATGCCACCCGGTTCCCATGTTGTGGCGGCTGTCAAAAGCTCTGCTCAACCACTCATGAGTATTGCGAGCGCATCATTCGTGATTTGCCTATTCTCGGCCATGCGGTGCGCTTGAGCGTTTTGCTCCGGCGCGTTGGTTGCCGCGATTGTGGCAAGCGTATGGAGGCCGTTAGTTGGCTGGATCGCTATGCCCGCATGACCCGGCGCCTGGCAGAGGCCGTCATTCAAGCGTGCGAGCGCCTTCCAACGCTGCACGTGGCGCAGATGTTTGGCCTGCATTGGGAGACCGTTCGTTTACTGGAGCGTCGAGCCCTGCAAGCAGCATTAAGCGTTTTGCCAAAGGCGAAACCGCGACGCTTGGTCATGGACGAGTTCGCACTCTTCAAAGGTCATCGTTATGCCACCGTTGTCCTGGATGCGGATACGCGACGGGTGCTGTGGATCGGCGAAGGCCGTAGTCGGGCGGCGGTTAGACCCTTTTTTGAAGAGCTGGGGCCCGAGGGCTGCGCGCTAATCGAAGCGGTGGCGATGGACATGAACACCGCTTTTGATCTGGAGGTTCGTCACCACTGCCCCAAAGCGCGAGTGGTCTACGACCTCTTTCATGTGGTGGCCAAATATGGTCGAGAGGTAATTGACCGGGTTCGTGTCGACGAAGCCAATCGACTGCGCCATGACAGGCCTGCACGCAAAGTCATCAAGCAGGCGCGATGGTTACTGCTGCGCAATCCTGAGAACCTGAAAAACCCAGAGCAACAGGTTCATTTGCAGGATCTGCTGGCGGCCAACCAGTCGCTGATGACGGTCTATTTAATGAAGGCTGAACTCAAAACGCTCTGGACGCCGAGCACCGCCTGGGACTGGAGATCAGCTTGGAACCAATGGCTGCGTCACGCCCATGAAAGCGAGATACCTGCCCTGATGCAGTTTGCCAAAAGACTAAAGGGTTACTGGCGAGGCATCGTCAGTCGGGTTCGCTGGCCAATGCACACCGGTCAGTTGGAAGGAATAAACAATCGAATAAAGGTGATCAAGCGTATGGCGTATGGTTACCGGGATAGCGAATTCTTTTTCATGAAGATCAAGAGCGTCTTTCCCGGTAATCCGTGAAGAACCTTTTTTTTGCCTGCTACTATGCTGTCGATACGCTTTAGCGTTAGCGGAGACCACTCAATGCCCTCCCCAAAATACTCCCTCGCCCGAGTCAACAGATAACCCGGCCCAGCGCCGGGCATATTGTTTCTGCCAGCAGCCGTATTTCTTATTCAACAGTGTTTGCAAGAAATTCGCCCGCCTTACGAACAAGCTTCCGCCATTCATCCTCATTGATGAGACCGGCGTTCTTCATGCGGTCGGCCCCACTAAGCAACTTGAAATACTTGTCCTCAACGTCCTGTTCGTTTACAACCTGGTATAGAAGGTCCCTCCAGGCGTTTACAGCTGAACGACGCATTACAGATCACCTGATCATGTCTGAGAAATGGAACCTGAGGTCTCAAAAAACGTTCAACGACGTCACGTTCGACCAGCGCTCATGGCATTATGCCATCAACCATTCGAATTAGAGATCATTCACAGGCGCGACGTCACTCGTTTAGAAAATTTTCATATGGGGTGCATGCCAACGGTCGCGATCTACAGAGGCTGCGCTGATGGAGTTGACGCTGCTCGTCGAAAGCCAAGGCCACACGAATGCCGGCCAAAACGTCCGAGGCGCACTTGAGGTGATCGGGGAGAACGCCGGTGGTCACCTCTGAGGAACATCGATGCCGAACTCAGACCTGATGCCCTCGCTCAAAAACGACGCTAACCAGCTCACACCTGGTGTTTGTAGCGCAAGGCTTATAACTGGCCCACAAATACAGTACTCACACGTCAATGTTTAAGTACCGCAACATTATTTTTTGTGAATGTTTTTGCACCTGACCGCTTGAGTCATTGATATAGACGCGATGCCTCTGCGCCCGTCGACCTTTCTTTTATACCCGCTGAGAAGCATCCCGCTTTGACTCACTAACTCTGTAGCCAACCTAAAATCTTAGTTACGCGAAACATTAGCATTTACATCATTCCAGGCAACCCTAAAATCGGTACTTACACACTTTTTAGAACGCACGACTCCTTGCTTTAATTGAGGCACACCCCTTACGCTTCACGCCCGATAAAAAGCTCAGCTATTAGTGAGTACTGACCTTGCTCGCAGCGCGAGACGAGTATCAATTTCAATTAGAGAAACAAATATGAATCATGAACAAATAGCTGAAGACTCTGAAGACGAGGGATATAGTCAAGCCGCCCGCGCATCGGCAGCCTCCCGATGCACATGGATGAGCGTCATCGTCAATATTGCGCTCTCATTCACACAAATTGCAGTGGGCGTGATGTCAAAATCCCAGGGGCTTGTAGCCGATGGTATTCACTCGCTATCAGACCTGATCGCTGATTTCGTAGTGCTATTCGCCAGCCACAAAAGCAAAGAGGATGCTGACGAAGGTCATCCTTATGGGCATCTGCGTTTCGAGACTGCCGCATCCATGGTATTGGGAATACTATTGCTGATCGTGGGTGTCGGCATGATCGGATCTGCGGTGTTCAAGCTTGAAACCCCTGAGTCGATTCCAACGGTACACGTTGCCGCCTTGTGGGTTGCCATTGCAGCGCTGGTAGCCAAGGAGTTGTTGTTTCGCTTTATGCTGAGGGTCGCCAAAAAAGTTAAGTCTAGTTTGTTGGTTGCCAATGCCTGGCACGCAAGATCCGACGCGGCGTCCTCCTTGGTTGTCGGCATAGGCATCGTTGGTAATCTGGCGGGCTACCCGATTCTTGACCCCATTGCTGCGCTGGTGGTCGGAGGCATGATCGCCAAGATGGGTTGGACCTTCACTTGGGATTCATTACATGACCTGATGGACCGCTCTGCCGATGAGCAGGAAGTAGAAACCATTCGCAACACGCTCGAAAACATACCTGGAATTAAAGGGGTGCATGATCTACGAACTCGAAAAATGGGTGACATGATCATCGTCGACGCTCATATCGAAGTAGATGCCTCAATTACCGTTGCACAAGGTCATGCTATTGCGGTTTCAGCAAGGGAAGAGGTGATGCGGATACATCGCGTTTTGAATCTTATGACGCACGTAGATCCCTGGCACCGCCCTGACCTTGATCATTAACCCGGCGCGGCGCCTGTAGCGCGACGCGCCAAGATAGATAGTGCAAAAGCAACTCGTAAACCATCACAAAATTATCACACATTTTTCACCTACAACTTAAGCGCTAGCGTGCCGAACCAAACTTAAGACCAGGAAACGCTCTCAATTATTTTTATTCATGAGGCGCTTAACTAAAGTGGCTAAACATTGAAACAATATGCCGATAGTATTAACTCAAACTAGCGATTCTTAAGGGGATTCACATGACATCGGCAATTACGGGTTCGACACACATCACACAACCGCAACCTGCAGCATTCAAACCCCAAGTCCGGCCAGCCGTGCAGGCAGACAGCGACGGCGATCATGACGGTAGCACGCCGGGCGAAGTCGAACAGACCAAAGCAACCTCAGGATCAATAGGCACGCGAGTCAACACGACGGCGTAACGCTCAGTAGAGATAGGAGGGGGAAGCAACCCCCTCTGCGTCTTTGAGGGATGTCCATTAGGCCCGTGCGCGGGCCGTCTAGTTGGCCACTGCTACGCTTTCTAGACCCTCAAATGGACCTAATGGCTGGACTAATCACGGCCCCCTCGATGCGATGTCATCAATTAGAGGATTGCCAAGTTGCCCATATCCGAGCAGATCGCCGCAATGATCAGCACAGTGACTCGCCATGAGTGCATCGAGCTTGCGATCCGGTCGTTTGCCCATAAAAGCCTGTCATTTTTATCGAACTGCAATACAGTTTTTAGACCAACATTCGACGTGACCGGGCCAACATAAGGCGCGCCTAACAGCGCCCGATATACTAGGAACATAAAAGCGAAATGTGCGGTAAAAACCCAGAATCCAATGGCCTCAGCCTGAAATAAAGCTATACCTATATAGCTACCAATAAGGAGATCATCATGCTGTGGCTTAAGCTATTTTTCGTCACGCCCTCTAAATTCCGCAGCTTCGTCAAAGTTGATCAAAACGGCGTCTGCTCAGAGCTCATTCGATGCCAACAATCGCCTGCGGACACATGGGTGGAAGTGGATGAATTCTGCGTGAGTTGGCTCGGCAAGCCGTTACCTGATTATGCCTGCAAAGCGAGTCTTGCGGGAGTGAGTCTGCTATCAAAACGGCAGCCCTCTCCATAGGCCGTACCAGGGAGGTCGGCGGCTACCGGCATCAAGCAATCGATTTGAGAGACGCATTAAAAATGTTTGCCCGCGATAATCGACCAAATAGAGCCATGCTCAGATTCTCATGAAGGGCTTGCATATAAGAAGCGCCAAAAACAGCATCCAGCAAACAACCAGTAGTACCGTAACCGTAGTCCATCTAAGTCCCATGATCAAAATCCTTTTTTTGACTATTTCTTCTTTCACGCAAAGCAAAAAGATTAGGGCCGCCCCTATTTCCTAAGCTGCTATTGCGCCAGGGCGAACCAGCTAAGATCTTCGAGTGTTTCAAGCTCCACGCTACGTTGAGTAACGCGTAGAACAAAGGATCAGATATCATTCGCACTATCACGGATAGATCCCGAAAAAACAGCATGACATCGGCGAAAGAGCTTGCCTTCGTCGAGCATGAGCAAAACCAGTAAAAGCGCCACCTTTATACATAAAAAATCAGTCTTGTATGTAAGATTAATGGCCACTCGTCCAAACCAACCAGAATTACTTTAATTAAGTACCCTTATGCGTGCATTTTAGGCATTCAAAGCGCCCGGCAAGCACTCATCTGAATGACCATCTGGACTCACGGCCCATGTTGTTTGACGCGCCGGGCCTCGAAGAGACTTTGAGCTTGTTTACCTGGTTAACTGGCTGCAGTTTCTTCACCCATCTAAGTCCCGACGCAAGCTAAGCACTCGATGCTCGCTGTCGCTGCTATTGCTAATGCCCGTGCGATTCTGGCTTCGCACCGTAGAGATCAAGAGCTTGCCGGGGAATCTGATGCGCCCCTTATCTTTTCTGCACCACCATTTCTGACCTTGCTCCGCACCTCCCCAGCCACGGCGTCCAGCCGACCAACCCCATGCTTTTCTCCCGGCACTAAACAACCGCACGTTCGCGTTACCTGCCCGCAGAAGCAAAGCCCGGACGTCGTTGGCAGGGATGCTTCCCTGACGCCACGCTGCATTATTACCTTTTCAACAACAATCATTTCCAGGCTTTGGGATTTATCAAAATCGCCAACGGCATAAACTAGACCCAGCTTCCAAACAAAGCGACGAAGCGCCAATCCACAGGGTCCAAGCAAACCACCCTCCCGCGCCTCGTAGAGCCTTCGGCCATATGTACTCCGACTGAAGACGTAAATCGTTTGCATCGTTGGGACACTGAAAAAATGAAACTGTTTAAAATGTTGATTGCTGCTTCTTTTGTAATGCTGGGCAGCCAGATGGCGTTTGCCGATCAACCGGCCGTCGAGCAGTACAGCTACAGCTCGCACCTCGACATCGCCAAAGTGATTCACGTGGACTCTATCCCTGACAATGTCTGTGCGGTAGTGCCTGTCCAGATGACTTACCTGGACCACCAAGGCCATGAACACGTCATGCAATACAGTGTGATGGGTAACGGTTGTTCCAACAGCTGACCGAGTCCCAACAAAGCCTGCTTGATGGCAGGTTTGTTAAAACGCCCCACGGGGGCAAGCTGGGGGAAGTTCCCAGCATCATTTGCGCCCCCTGCATCGGTGATGCAGGTAGACCCCGCCAAGTGCGGGGTTTTTTGTGGCTCAACAAAACCAGATCACGCAAAGGAATGCCAAATAATGAAGCGGCTCTGCTCGATGAAAAAGCCTGGAACACGTCCAGGCCTTTTCGAGTCGAGCAGCACTCGGTTGCGTGCTGTCAGTCTGATTGATCGGGTGTGACGTTGTCCTGGGGTTGAACCAACAGATCCAAGGTACGCTCGCCCGTATCCTCCCGCGTTATGCCTCTATTCGACATGACCGTTTCCAGGTTCTTTACATGTATCGCTTTGTTCCACCTGACTGAGCTTACATCGTACCTAGCCGCCAGGGCTTTAACCTGTGCCAAACAAACTAAGGGGAGAGTCTCTTCATGGCTGACGCCCTCCGCAATAATGGCAACTTTCCACGCATCAACCTCCATCATGTGTTTGGCCCTGACTCTTCTGACGTTTTTGTGGCCACGCTTAATGTAATGTATCTCGTAATCAGTCTGCATAATCACCTGGCATTACCCTTTGATTATCACGCTTACGTTAAATACCCTGCGAAAGCGGCAGTCAGCTTTTGAAGTGACAATCAAGCCAGTGGTCCAGCTCAGAGGAGGAATGGCGCTCACGCGCAGGAACGCGAGCCAGGCTTTCCGCGACCCTGAGCCTATTTTCAGGCGTCGTGTCATAGCCCCTGGTTATTAAGAAGATCTCAATATACTCGGATGTACTAATGACTTTGTTATCGGTCACGAGCACCGCTTTCACGCTGGCTTTTCCGTGTAACTCGTTTGGATATGTATATTCCAATGGGATCACCTATTTTAAGAGGGAAACTATTTTCCCTACTTTTAATATGGCCCCGTTTTTGTAGACTGACTCAAAAGTCAGCTATTTTATTTTTTAATCGCGTTACATTTGTATGTCAAAAATGTAGCGCTCTTTATATGGCCCTTTAGTATTCAAAAGACAGCAAACCCACGTGTCGACAGCCAGGTAGTGCGATGTACCGAATCAACTTCGGTTTATTGAAACACTCCCCGGCATCCGGCACACTCCGGGGCTCTTGGAAAAAGGAATTTACCAATACCATTCTCATTGGAAGAACGAACTGGTTGCTCGCACTCAAGGACGTAGGCCCCACAGTGATTACCCGGCTTGAACAGATGGGCATCGAATCGCTGGACGCTCTCAGCCAATCACACGTGGCAGACATCCTGGCGCAGGCCTCTGCGGCATTAGGCTCGACATGCTGGAAGAACAGCCCTCAAGCCCGCGCCGCAATCACTGCGGCCGTGGCACTGGCGAGAAACGAGCGCGCACGCAACCCTCACGGGTAAGCGCGTTCAATCGCCTCCCGCAGGGGCTGCTTGTTGACTGCCTGGCGGATCTAGCGTGGTTTCATTGCAGACAGCACGATTGATTCGACGAGACGCCGAACGGCGACGCACGTGTGCTCGTTTGGCGTATTCCTCTCGTTGTAGAGCGCCGGGCCGCTGTCACTCTCCCAGACATCGCCATCCTTCAGAATCCGAAACGCCCAGATTTCCGGCCAGGCGTCTCGTCCCTGCTCGTCCAGCGTGTGCTTGCGAAGCACCACGCGACCAAAGGTGCCGCTGCCCTCATTGGCATAGAGCAGATTCGCTCTGACCAAACCGAAGTGGCCTTCAACCTGGAAGTAACCCTCTGGCGGAACGGAAAAGCTCGCGCCAAAACGGCTGTGCGTAGACGCAAAGAGTTCAGAAAGACGTGCTCGCAACCCTTCGGTGTACTGCGCAACGTCCTCGATATCCTGGACGACATGACCGATACCGTTCAGCGACTCTTCAGCATATGCATCAAACAACATGGTCCGGTTCCTTTTATGGCTGGATTAGCGTCGTGCCGGGTTGCCCTCAACCCGGGTTTCAACCTGCACCGAACCAGTTTGACGTGTCGGTGCCGGTCATCACTTGATCTGCGCTAAAGCATTGGCGAACTGCTGACCACCCGCAACGCCAGCCCTTCATACGCATCCAGCGTAATGGTGAATTCCCCCTCCTCCGTCAGGTCGCCCTCGACCCGTTCATTGATGATGTCCACCACCGGTCCCGGCGCGATATTGGGCAGGTGCAAGGTTTCGGTGAGCGGCGTGCTACCGAAGTTCAGCGCGGTGATTTGCGTGCCTTTGCCGGCCGGCAGTTCGTGGACCATGATCAGCAAGCCAGGATGTTCGACGTCCGGCACCAGGATTTGGCGACTGGCGGCGATATCATAGGCACGGCGCACGGCGAGGATTTTCTGCAATTGGGAAGCAAACGAGTCGGGGTCCTGCAATTGGCTGTTGAGGCTGCCGTACAGGCTTTTCGAACGTGGCATCTGCCCAGCGGATAGCTCGGCCTGCGGGTTCAGGTCCACCAGGTCGTAGGCACCCCGGTGAATCCAGCGGGTATCGCCATCAGCCATCAGGTGCGCGACCTCATCCGCCGCCAACGGCAATGCACCGACCAGGTCCCAGCCGGACAAGGCGAACACGCCGGGTTGCATGGCGTTGTACATCACCAAGAGCAAATGGATCTGGCGAATCTGCTCGATATCAGCCGGCGTGATCGCCTCCAGGTCACGAATGCCGAGGGCTGCCGTGATGATGCTGGCGGTGGTGCAGGACACGCCATTGGTGACGAACTTGAGGTTATACGGTGCATGTTCGCCGGCCAGGCGCTCGTACATCTGCTCACGGATATGCTCGCGCAGGATGTTGCCGGGAAAGGTCTGCCCCTGGTAGAGGAAGCTGTCATGGGCATGTAGGGTCCAGAAATGCACCAGTTCCAGGGTCAGCTCATCATGGTTTTGCAAGGCATGGATCAGCGAGCCGGGGTCGATGCCGAGGGTGTGCATCTGGCGCAGCATCAAGCGCAGGAACTCGGTATCGCCCATCAACAACGCATGCTGGTACGCCGGCCGGGTGATGAAGTCGTAGGAGAGATCAGCACCGCCGTGGGACATCGAGGCGATATCGTCCACGGTCAGGTTCAGTTCCTGGAAGCTGAAACCGCCGGCCTTGCGAATCGCGCCGCCGAGCAACTGATTACCGGTGATCGACAGCGGATGGCTTTCCGACCAGGCCGTGCCGTCGAGCTTGCGCTCGACACCGAGGAAACCGTTGGCGTCCAGGCGCAGGATCTTCGCGCCCATGACATCGATCGCGTGCAGCGCATCGCCAATGATCATCTGCTGCGCGGCGAAGGATGGATCGAGCCAGTTGAGCGACGGTTGGCCCTCCTTGAAGTAATGCAGGTAGACCCAGCGCCGCGGCTTGCCGTCGACACCCATGACCACGGGCGTGGTGCTCCAGTCGGTTTCCTTCACGCCAGGCTCGAAGAAAATCACCCGCTGCAACTGACCGACGATGTAGTGTTTATCGCGTAGCGCATCCACCTGCAGCGGGCTGAGGTTCTGCGCATCGCGCCCGTCGGCGACCTCCGGCAGCAACGGCCAGTCTTCCTCGCGGATTTCCACCATATGGTAGAGCCCTGGGTAATCCTCGTAAGCCATCTCGGCCAGGCGGAAATCCGCGCCCTTGCCCGTGTGCGACGGGATCACATCATCGATGATCACCGCGTTATGGGCGGCCGCCATGCGCGTCAGTGCCTGCAACTGCGCCTCGGTGCCCAACTGCGGGTCGATGTCGAAGCTGATGCGGTCGAAATTGCCATCGATGGTCGGCGTGTGTTCCGTCCCGGCCAGGCCGCCGGACTTTTTCAGCGGGCCGTTGTGAATGCCCTGGATACCGATCTTCGACAAGGCATGCCACAGGCTTTCATCGCCCAGCGCCTCCAGCACCGTGCCATTCTCACGCGTGACAATCGACGCCGGGTACGCGGTAAACCACACCGACGACAAGGCTGACGCATCACGCGGCCGGGTGTGCGCATACGGCTGTTGCCACAGGCGGCCTTGCCCCGAATAGAGCTTGGCCCGTTGCCGCGCCGCGTGCAGCATCGACTGTTGCACCAGCCAGTTCACATGATCGTTGTCCGCCGCCGTCATAAGCCCATTACCTGTCGTCGTGAAAAGGTTACTCGTAAGCATAGGAGCGGCGACCGGGGCTATTCGTTGCATCGCAATGCCGGCGACTAGCCCAACTGGCGGTACTGCCTGGGCGTAAACCCCGTCGACGCCTTGAACTGGCGGGTAAACGCACTGTGGTCGGTATAACCGCACTGCAGCGCCACCTCGGTGATCGGCAGGTCGCTTTGCAGCAAGCGGTGAGCCTGTTCCAGGCGCACTTTCTGGATCATCTGACGCGGTGTCAGGTGGAACACGCGCTTGCAGTAGCGCTCCAGTTGCGCCACGGAAATCCCGGCGATCCGTGTCAGTTCGCCCAAGGTGACGCGGCGGTTGAAGTGCGCGCGAATGTGCTCGTCCACAGCGGCCAGGCGTTGGTAGGCCGGGTGGGTTTGGCTGGCTGATTGCAGGTCGACCGAGATACCGGCCAGGCCGATGATCTGGTCGACATGGTTGTACAGCGGCCACTTGTGGGTCAGGCACCAGCCCGGTTCGCGGCTGCCATACAGATGCAATTCGAGCTGATCCGCCAGGACAAACCCCTGCTGCAGCACCCGCCGATCCTGTTCGGTATAACCCGGCCCCAGTTGCGCGGGGAACACCTCGGCGCTGGTTTTGCCCAGCAGCGGTTCTAGTTGCTTGAGCCCGCAACGCTGCACCAAGGTGCGGTTGGCGAGCACATAACGGGCGTCGAGATCCTTGATGAAGATCGCCGCATTGGGGATCACGTCCAGCATCGGCAACAGTTGCATGACGCCGCCCAACAACTGCTCGATGCTCTGCGGGCGATTCGCCTCACTCCCTTGGCACAGGGCTGCAAACGCGCTCTGCAACATCACTTC
The DNA here is from genome assembly GCF_029320995.1 of Pseudomonas sp. D3. Taxonomy (NCBI): domain Bacteria; kingdom Pseudomonadati; phylum Pseudomonadota; class Gammaproteobacteria; order Pseudomonadales; family Pseudomonadaceae; genus Pseudomonas; species Pseudomonas sp. D3. Next base: position 3,295,896 of record NZ_CP119772.1, on the reverse strand, counting down.
GGCCCTCCACTTTGCGCCTCGACGTCCAGCAGATTGCCGCATGCACAGGACGCTGTCGAGCGCGCAAAACTGTGCTGAATTCGTCATCCGACACGGCGCAAAACATCAATCGTCCGCCACGCCGATGCGTTCACGATAGCGCCACTGCCTGCCTATCCCGTCACTCACAGGAAGGCGCCCGCTGCGCCAGGCGCAGCCCTGAATGGAGCGTGTTATGAAACGACTGCACGTCATCGACTCTCACACCGGCGGCGAACCCACGCGCCTGGTGATGGATGGATTCCCCGCGCTGAGCGGCACCAGCATCGCCGCGCAACTCGACAGCCTGCGCACCCACCACGACCAGTGGCGCCGCGCCTGCCTGCTGGAACCACGGGGCAACGATGTGCTGGTGGGCGCGTTGTATTGCGCGCCGGTCACCCCAGGCGCCCTATGCGGCGTGATCTTCTTCAACAACGCGGGCTACCTCGGTATGTGCGGCCACGGCACGATCGGCCTGGTTGCATCGCTGCACCATTTAGGGCGCATTGCGCCCGGCGTGCATACCCTCGACACCCCGGTCGGGCCGGTGGCGGCGACGCTGCACGAGGACGGCGCCGTGACCTTGTGCAACGTGCCCGCCTACCGCTTTCGCCAACGGGTAGCGGTGGAAATGCCAGGCCATGGCGTGGTGCATGGCGATATCGCCTGGGGCGGCAACTGGTTCTTCCTGGTCTCGGAGCACGGCCAGGCGCTGCAGATGGACAACGTCGACGCCCTGACCGACTACACCTGGGCGCTGCTCAAGGCCCTCGAAACCCAGGGCATCCAGGGTGAACACGGCGCCCTGATCGACCACATCGAGTTGTTTGCCGACGACGACCACGCCGACAGCCGCAACTTTGTCATGTGCCCAGGTAAAGCCTACGACCGCTCGCCCTGCGGCACCGGCACCAGCGCCAAGCTCGCCTGCCTGGCCGCCGACAAACAACTCGCCCCGGGTGAAACCTGGGTACAAGCCAGCATCACGGGCAGCCAGTTCGAAGGCCGCTATGAATGGGACGGCGAACGCGTGAGCCCGTTCATCACCGGCCGCGCCTACATGACCGCCGACAGCACTCTGCTGATCGATGAGCAGGACCCTTTCGCCTGGGGCATCTGAGCCCTGCACTGTTTGACTGAGCATTCCAAGGAGTCAGTACCATGAGCGACAACATCTTCACCGGCTGCATCCCCGCGCTGATGACCCCGTGTACCGCCGCGCGCGAACCGGATTTCGACGCGCTGGTCGCCAAGGGCCGCGAATTGATCGATATCGGCATGAGCGCCGTGGTGTATTGCGGGTCGATGGGCGATTGGCCGTTGCTCACCGAAGCCCAGCGCCAGGAAGGTGTGGCACGCCTGGCGGCCGCCGGCGTACCGACCATCGTCGGCACCGGCGCGGTCAACAGCCGTGAAGCGGTGTCCCACGCGGCGCATGCGGCCAAGGTCGGCGCCCAGGGGTTGATGGTGATTCCCCGCGTGCTGTCCCGAGGGGCGTCGGCCACCGCGCAAAAGGCCCACTTCGCAGCGATCCTCAAGGCCGCACCCAACCTGCCGGCGGTGATCTACAACAGCCCCTACTACGGCTTCGCCACCCGCGCCGAGCTGTTCTTCGAACTGCGCCGGGAACACCCGAACCTGATCGGCTTCAAGGAGTTCGGCGGTGGCGCCGACTTGCGCTACGCCGCCGAATACATCACCTCCCAGGACGATAACGTGAGCCTGATGGTCGGCGTCGATACCCAGGTGGTCCATGGCTTCGTCAACTGCAACGCCACCGGCGCCATCACCGGCGTCGGCAACGCCCTGCCACGGGAGGTGCTGCAACTGGTAGCGCTGAGCAAGCAAGCCGCCAAGGGCGATGCCAAGGCGCGTCGCCAGGCACTGGAGCTGGAAGCCGCGCTGGCGGTGCTCTCGTCCTTCGACGAAGGCTGCGATCTGGTGCTGTATTACAAGTACCTGATGGTGCTCAACGGTGAGCGCCGCTACGCCCTGCACTTCAACGAAACCGATAGCCTCAGCGAGGCCCAGCGTCGTTATACCGAAAGCCAGTACACGCTGTTCCGCCAGTGGTACGCCAACTGGTCGGCTGAACAGAATGTCGCTTGAACCCCCAAGCGCCGACATCGCCGTGGTCGGCGCGGGCATCATCGGCGTCGCCTGCGCCTTGCAGTTGGCACGCCAAGGGCGCCAGGTCATCGTCATCGACCCGCAGCCACCCGGCATGGGCGCCTCCTATGGCAACGCCGGCCACCTGGCGACCGAGCAAGTATTCCCCATCGCCGATCTATCGATCCTCAAGCGCTTGCCCGCGATGCTGATGGACCCCATGGGCCCGCTGCGCCTGGACTGGAAATACCTGCCCCGCGCCCTGCCCTGGTTTGCGCGTTTGTTGCTGAACCTGCGCCCGGCCCGCTACCGGCGCACGGTCGCCGGGATTCGCGCGCTGAATGAAGCCAGCCTGGGCGCATGGCAGCGCTTGCTACAAGGCATCGACCGCCCGGAGCTGCTGCGCGAAGACGGCTCGTTGCTGGTGTTCGAACGGACGGATTCGCGGGGCGCCATCGACGCGTTACGCCAGCGGATGGAACAACAAGGCGTGCCCGTGGCGTTCTGGTCGAGTGAGGCCATACGCAACACCGCGCCGCAGTTGAGTGAGCACATCCAGGGCGGGCTGTTCTTTGCAGGCACCGGGCACTTCCTCGACCCGTATCGGGTGGTGTGCGAACTGGTGAACGCCGCCAAAGCCAGCGGTGTGCAATTCCTCACCCGCAAGGTGCTCGACGGGCAGATCAACACCCAGGGCGTTACGTTGATCACCGATCAAGGCCCGCTGGCTGCACGCCAGGTGCTGATCGCCTGCGGAGCGCACTCGGCGAAACTCACCGCCGCCTTGACGGGTAAGCACGTCCCGCTGGACACCGAACGCGGCTACCACCTGATGCTGCCCCACGAACATCAGCGCCTGCCCTTCGCCGTCACCTCCCTGGAGCGCAAGTTCATCATGACGCCCATGACCGACGGGCTGCGCCTGGCCGGCACCGTGGAGTTCGCCGGCCTTGAGCGCCCGGCGAATATGCAACGCGCCTGGCAGCTGCATCGCCTGAGCAAAGGGTTGTTCCGGCAAGACCTCAATGCGCAGGACGCCACGCCATGGATGGGGTTCCGGCCTTCCCTGCCGGACTCGCTGCCGATTATCGATCGGGTCGCAGATGGCAAGGTGTTGCTAGCGTTCGGGCATCAGCATCTGGGGTTGACGCAGGCAGCGGTGACGGCAGACATCATCGTGCAACTGGCTTCGGAGCGGCCGCTGCTGTCGGGCTTGCCCGAACTGGGGGGGTATCGGTTGGCGCGGTTCTAAGAGGCTTCGCGCCAAAAGTGCCGCGCTGAAAATCCAGAAATATCCTACAACTGTTGTAGGGCGTGTTGCGCATTAGCTGCACGGCGCCTTACCAACGCCGACGTGGCAAGGATTCCGCGCAGCCTCTCCCGCCTTCTCACGCCGGCTTTTCACAGCCAAATTCGCCGCAGGTCTTGGCTTCATACACTGAATAAACATCACGTAACTATTCGCCCCCCCTGAGCCAAAACGTAATTGATACAACCCCAAGCGGCCTTCTTCTGCATGAGCCCGCAGCCATGAATAAACACATTTCTCCCCCTGTAGTCAGTGAATGGTGCTGGGTTGGCAAACTGGCGCCGCCGTTGACGCTGCTCACGTCCTTACCTCGCCAGGCGCTATTGGCTTCCTTGCATGCCCGGACAAGGGGGCCTCTGGTGCTGCTGGTCGCGCCCGCCGGGTACGGGAAAACCACGTTGTTGATGCAATGGCGGCAAGCCCTGCTGTCGAGCACGCCATCGGCAACCGTCGCGTGGTTGTCTTTGGATGAGGCCGACAGCGACCCGAATCGTTTTCTGTCCTATCTGATCTTGACGCTGGATCGAGCGGGGCTTGATCTTGGCCATCTGACACGCCTGGCGCACGCCCAGTCGCTGGATGTGCAGCCGCACCGCACGATCACCGCCCTTCTCCACGCGCTCGCCCTGGAAAACCGCCGGGTTACGCTGTTTCTTGACGACTATCACGCAGCGGCAAATGCTGCGCTTGACGCCCTGGTACAGGCCTTGCTGGAACAGGCGGCGCCGTGGCTCGAATGGGCAGTATCCGCCCGCGCCCGCCCAGGCTGGCCGCTGGCGCAGTGGAAGGCCAACGGCTGGGTACACGAAGTGTTTGCCCAAGCGCTGAAATTCACCGAGGTCGAAACCGCCGAAATCCTCGGCCCCGCCGTTTCGCCGACCGAACAACAACACTTGCACGCGAAAACCGAAGGTTGGCCGGTTGCCGTACAACTGGCCCGACTGTGGTGCGCCAATGGCGACGCATCGGTGTACGGCCTGAGCGCCTTTTCAGGCTGTATCGCCGATATGGCCGACTACCTGACCGGGCAAGTGGTGCAGCGCCTGCCCCAAGACGGCCAGGACTTTTTGCGCGACATGGCCCTGCTGGAGCGCTTCAACGCGGAGCTGGCGGACGCTGTACGCGGCCGCAGCGACAGTGCGCAAAGGCTGGTGCAACTGGCCCATCTGGATGCCCTGTTGGTGCCCCTGGATGCGGACCGCCAGTGGTTCCGCCACCACCGGTTGCTCCAGGATTTTTTCAACCAAAGCATCGACGCCAGCATCGCGCGCGACATCCACTACGCCGCGGCCCAGTGGCTGGCAGGGGAAAAAGATTGGGTACAGGCAATCACCTATGCGCTGCGCGCCGGCGATACCCGACTGGCGGTGGAGCTGGTCGTGCGCGCCGGCAGTTGGGAGGTCGTGCTGCACAAAGGCATTCGCTATGCGCAGAGCCTGCTGGGCTTATTCGACGAGAAAATCCGCCGGGAGGAACCGGACTTGCTCCTGCTCCAGGCCTATCTGCACGCCAAACTCGGCGATCACGCGCTCGCCACGCAATTGCTGTACCTCGCCCACAGCAGGGTCGAGGATGACCCTCGCCTGGCGCGGGACTTTCACGTCATCCACACGCTCGCGAATGCCTACATGGATCGCTTCAAACCGCGCGATTGCGCAGGCACCGCAGGCGACGACGTACTTGCCCAGGGTACGCTGGAGTGCGTCCACGCCTTGCAGGCACTGAGGCAGGGGCAGTTGCCTTTAGCCCTGCAAAGCATCCGCTCGGCGCAGATCAAGATGCGCTTGGCCGCCAGCTCGCGGGGCGAGAACTATTGCCGTATCCACGAGGCGCAGGTCCTGGCCTTGGGGGGTCAGCTTTCGGCATCAGCGCAGATGGTCGATAACGCACTGGTCATTGCCGATAGTCAGTTTGGCAGCGAAAGCTCGGTCAGGGCGCTGGTGGGCTGCCTCAAGGCGCAGCACTTGTATTGGCAAGGTGCCTGGGCCGAGGCGACGCCCTGGTTTCGCGATGGCTGGGCGTCACTCAAACATACCGACGGCTGGCTGGAGATCGCGGCCACCACCGCCGAGGTGACGGGGCGCTGCGCCCTGCGAAATCTGGGCCTGCAACCGGCACTGCTGGAGCTTGAACACGCCGCCCAACTGGCTACCGCGCGCAACTGGCAGCGCCTGGAACGATTGGTCTGCGCCTGGCGAGTCGACTTATTGGTGCAAGGCGGGTCGTTGACCCAGGCGCGCCAGGAAGCACTGGCCGCCAACCTCGAACACGCCGCGAACAACGCCGAGGACTGGCGTAACCTGGAGGCGGCTACGCTGGCATTGGCCCGGCTTCAGTTCGCGACCGGTGCGTCCGGTGCCGCCCTCAATCGCCTGCAACACGGGGTCGGGGTGCTGCAGGCGCAAGGCTTGCGCCTGCCCGCATGGCGCCTGCAAGTGCTGACCCTGGCGGCTCACGGTAAAGGTCATGCGGTAGCGCTGGACGCAACCCTGGCGTCGATACCCGCAGCCGCCCTGCCTGGGCTGTTACTCGAGGCCGGACCTTGCGTACTCGCCGCCCTGGAAGCCTGCTCCGACAGCCATTCCAGGCACTCCACAGTGATCACCCGCCTGCGCGGATGGCGCGCCCATCCCGTTCGCCCACGCACGCCCTTCAGCGCCAAAGAGACACAGATCCTCGCCCTGCTCGCCGAAGGCCGATCGAACAAAGCCATTGCCCAGGCCATGGATATTTCTGAAAACACCGTGAAATTCCACCTCAAGCATGTATTCGCCAAGCTCGGCGTGGACAGTCGCACAGCCGCCATGGCCGCCGCATTGCGCCTGGGGATGCTGACGCCTTTTCATTGACCCACCCACCTACCCGTGCGGGTAGTCGATCGGCCCCGATCGTTGCCACCTACCCGCCCCGTGTGTAGTCGCCGCCGTGCGCCGCGCCCTAGCATCCCGTCAACACCAGTGAGACCCCTTCTCCTGGCGCCCATAACAATAAACACAACAGGAGATGCCCTGTGGGTACGGACGGCAAAACAGTGCGCGTGGCCACCGACGTCGGCGGGACCTTTACCGACTTGGTGTATTTCGAAAGCGATCCGGTCACCGGCGAACAGACCATTCGTACCGCCAAGGTCGACACCACCCCGCCGAACTTCGCCCAGGGCGTACTCAACGTCATCGGCAAGGCCGACGTGGACCTGAACACCGTGGACTTTCTGGCCCACGGCACCACGGTGGTGATCAATGCCCTGACCGAACGTCGCGGCGTCAAGACGGCCTTGATTACCACCCAGGGCTTTCGCGATGTGCTGGAGATTGCACGCGCCAACCGGCCGGACTACTTCAATCTCAAATGGGTAAAACCGGCCCCCTTCGTGCCCCGCTACCTGCGCCGCGAAGTCGCGGGCCGCTTGCACACCGATGGTCAGGAACGTCAGCCGCTTGACCTCTCGCAACTGCCACAAATCCTCGATGCCTTTCGTGCCGACAATGTGCAAGCCATTGCTATCTGCCTGTTGCACGCCTACGCCAACCCGGCCCATGAGCAGGCGGTACTGAACGAAGTGCGCAGGCTCTGGCCACAGGTATCGGTGGTGGCCTCCCATCAGATCACCCGTGAATGGCGCGAATACGAACGCTCCAGTACCACCGTGCTTTCAGCCTACGTGCAACCCATTGCTGCGCGTTACCTGGATGACCTGGCCGCTGGCCTGCGTGACAGCGGCTATAAGGCGCCCTTGTACATCATGCAATCCAACTGCGGCGTCGACAGTGTAGAGCACGCCCGCCAGACACCGATCACCATGGTCGAGTCAGGCCCGGCCAGCGGTTTTTGGGCCGCTGCGCAACTGGGACACCTGATCGACGAGCCGAACATATTGGGCCTCGACATCGGCGGCACCACGGCCAAATGTGCATTGATCCGTAACGGCCAGGTGTCGATCAAGACCGATTACTGGATTGAGCGCAACAGGATCAATGCCGGCTATCCGATCATGGTGCCCGTGGTCGACCTGGTGGAAATCGGCAACGGCGGCGGTTCCATCGCCTGGGTCGACGACTTCGACAAACTGCACGTGGGGCCACAGTCCGCCGGCGCGGTGCCAGGCCCCGCCGCCTATGGCAACGGCGGTACGCACATCACCACGACCGACGCCAACCTGATGCTTGGGCGTATCAACCCGGACTACTTTTGTGGCGGCCACGTGAAGGCTGACCTGCCCGCCGTTATGCATGGTTTGAACGCACTGGGTCAACGCCTGAGATTACCGGCGGATGAGATCGCCCGCGGCATCGTGCGCTTGGCTAACGACAACATGGTCAACGCCTTGAAACTGGTGTCCTTGAGCCGTGGCCACGACCCACGCGAACTGACCCTAATGGCCTTCGGTGGCGGCGGCGCGATGCACGCCGTCGCGCTCGCTCAGGAACTGGGCGTGAACAAGGTCATCATCCCGCGCAGTGCCTCGGTGTTCTCGGCCTGGGGCATGACGCTCTCGGACTTGCGCCGCGACCTGTTTATCAACCGCTTTGTGGATACAGCCCAGGCCGGCAACCTTGAGCAGGCGCAGCAGTTCCTCGACGAATTGAGCGGTACGGCTCGCGAGCAATTCGTCGCCGAAGCGATCCCCCCACAACACGTCGAGCTCCAGGTGCATTGCAAGCTGCGTTACCAGAACCAGGAACATGCAGTCGAGGTGCCTCTCAACCCGCACGAATGTCTCGACGCGGACTGGGCACTGATCGAGCAGCGCTTTCATGGTCTCTACGAACAGCACCACACCTATCGCCTGCAGGCCCCGCTGGAAATTATCGGTTTTCACCTGGTCGCCACGGCACAGATCGGCAAGTTGACGCCCCAAGCGCTACCGATCACCGGGCGCCACGTCAGCGCCGCCTGTAAAGGCCAGCGCCGTGTGGATTACGCCCAAGAGGGCTGCCACAACGCGAGCCTCTACGACTACGACTTGCTCGAACCGCTGATGACATTTTTCGGCCCGGCAATCGTTGAAGACGCCGGCACCACAGTGGTCGTTCACCCCGGCAACCGCGTACACGTCGACCGCCTTGGCAACCTGCACATCATGATCAACGGCTGAAGGAGCGCTGCAATGAGTACGCTTGATATCTTTACACGCGACATCATCCAGAACTCGCTCCAGGCGATTGCCGACGAAATGTTCACCGCCATGCGCAAAGCCGCGATGAGCCCGGTGATTTACGAAGTGCTGGACATGGGCACCGGGATTACCGACGCGCACGGCGAAATCGCGAGTTCCGGCGCAGGCATTCCGGCGTTTGTCGGCGTGCTGGACAAGGCCGTGAAGAAGATTCTGCTGCACCATCCGTTGCCGCAGGACATCGAGGACGGTGACGTTTTCATCAGCAATGACCCCCACGACGGCGCAGTGACTCACCTCAACGATGTGGTGCTGGCCATGCCGGTCTTTGCCGAGGGCCAGTTGGTCGCCTGGACCGCGAACATCGCGCACTGGAGCGATGTCGGCGGGCGCGTGCCGGGGTCGTTGTCAACGGAGGCGACGGACATCTTCCAGGAAGGTCTGCGCCTGGCGTCGGTCAAGCTGATCAGCCGCGGCCAGCCGATCCGCTCGGTGTTGCAGATCCTGCGCGCCAATACCCGGATGCCGGATTTCATGGAGGGCGACCTGTGGGCCGGGGTGGCTGCAGTGCGCGGTGGGGCAATGCGCCTGCGCGAGCTGACGAGCAAGTACGGTAGCGCGCTGTTTTTGCTGGCGATGAAAGACTTCATGGACCTGGGCGAGAAGGTCTCCCTTAAAGCCCTTGGCGCACTGCCTGCGGGGCAGTTCAATCTGGAAGAACCGCAGGATGACGGTAGCCTGTTCAAGGTCCGGATCGACATCCGCGCCACCGAAATGGTCATCGATTTGCGCGACAACCCCGACCAATGCCAAGGGCCGACCAACCTTAGCCGCGACGGCGCCGTCGTTGCGGCACAGATGGCCTTCAAGGCATTGACCGCCCCCCAAGGCATTACCAATGGCGGCACGTTTCGCCCTCTCAGGGTCTTGACCCGCCCCGGCTCGCTGTTCGACGCGCTGCCACCCGCCGCGGAAGGCTTCTATTTCGAGAACCTGATCCGGGTTCACGACCTGATCCTGTGCTGCCTGGCCCAGCGCTTTCCGGAGCGGTTGCCCGCCGGCAATTTCGCCTCGGTGTGCGCCACGATCATTGGCGGCGTGCACCCGGACACGGGGCGCCTGTTCACCCTGGTTGAACCGGAAATCGGCGGTTGGGGCGCCGAACCCGGGCGCGACGGCAACAACGCCGTCTACTCCGGGCTGCATGGCGAAACCTACAACTGCCCCGTCGAAGTCTGCGAGGCGCGCTATGGCTTGTATGTCGAGCGCATGGCCTTGAACGATGAACCCGGCGGGCATGGGCAATTTAGAGGCGGCCGAGGCGTGTGTATCGATTACCGGGTTCGCGCCGATGGCAGCTTCATGACCTGCGGCTACACCCGCTCGGTCGTTCCGCCCTGGGGCCTGGAACAGGGGGCGGAAGGCACGCCCAATTACGTCGAAGTCATCCGCAAGGACGGTCAACGCGAGCGCCACGCGATGGCCAGCGGCATCGCGTTGAGCGCGGGTGACTTGGTCAGGGTGCGTACCGGCGCGGGCGGAGGGTATGGCCCCGCCAGCCAACGAGATCCGGACGCGGTGCGCGACGATCTGAAGAACAGCTACCTCGATGCGGCGACCGCTCAGTCGGTATACGGCCTGGTGACGTGACTTCGGGGCGCCCCCCCGCCCCCGCCTGCGGCTCGGCCTTCAAGAACAACAACAACAAAAAGAGAGCACCCACATGAAACTGCAACACTCATCGCGCTTATGGGTAGGGCCCGCACTTGCCTTGGTTTTGGGGATCACGCCCCCGGCACACGGCGAACAGTTCATTGGCTTCGCCCAACCGGGCGTACCCGGACAGTGGGCCCTGGAATCGTTTCCCGTGTTCAGCCGCACGACAAAAGGCAGCGTGCGTGCGGGCAGCAATACCGTCCTGGCGTACTTTTCGGAAACAGGCTTTACCGGGACGCAGCGCGACCAATTGCAGTTTTGGGTCGGCGCCGATACGGGCTACAACAATGACAACAGCGCTCGCAACAACGGGGCGTGGGGCGTGGCGTCGCCGAACCTCGGCCTGGCCTATTACTACAACGTGGTGGAGCCCAAGAGTGCCTATGGCTCCGATGACTTCACCACCTTCTGGGTCAACCCGACGCTCTCCCTGGAGTTTCCCAACGGCAACGATGAAGGCACCGGTTACGGCGCGTTTGCCAACCGCTATGGCGCGAGCTTCAGCGTCGCCAACTACCTGCGCGTGGGTCGTTTTGCCGCCACCTTTACGCCGGCCGGCATCCACTACGCCGCGCGCAATCGTCACGCGAGCGATCTCGGCAACGGCGACCCGACACGCCTGCGTGGCGGCGTCAGCTTCTGGCTCGCCGACATCGCCGCGGGGTACCTGGTCACCGACGATGTGTGGCTGGGCGTCCATCACGCCTACCACATCAACAATCGCTCAGCGTCCGACTTCAAGGAATCGCGCGAAGGCAAAATCGGCCCGGCGATGACCTACACCGGTTTCAGCAAACAGGGGCTCTACCTGTCGGCCAACCTGAACGTTGACTACTACCACAGCGACAACCTGCCCTATTCCAATAGTTTGACCATGGCCCTGGTGAAGTTCTTCTAGTGCCATTCAACCCACCTATCGAGGAATACCGTGTGGACAGTTCAACCTTCAACATCGCCCCGCAAGACATTGCAGTGACCGTGCGCTGGCTCAACCCGATCGGCTGCCCAACCTTTGACGCGCCCATCGCTGAGCTGTTGCACCGCATCAAGCAGCCTTCCACTCAGGTGGAGGTGGTGTCGTTCGACATGACGCCCAGCCCGACGCACCTGGAATACCGCGCCTACGAGGCCCTTACGTATGAACGCAGCGTACACATCGCCCGCGATTGCGCCCGGGCAGGCGTGGACGCGTTAGTGCTGGGTTGCTTTTACGATCCGGCACTGGAAGACGCGCGGGAAATATCCGGTGAAACCCTGGTTATCGCGCCCTGCCAGGCGAGCCTGCAGGTCGTGGAACACCTGGCCAATCGCTTTTCGATCATTGTCGGGCGCACTAAATGGATCGAGCAGATGCGCGCGCGAGTACTGGGCTATGGCGCCGGTGCACGGCTGGCTTCGCTACGCCCGTTGGGCATGGGCGTCGACGAGTTCCAGCGCGATCACGCGGTGACCCGTCGCAAGATCATCGAGCAAGCCCACCGCGCAGTCGAAGAAGACGGCGCTGAAGCCATCATCCTCGGCTGCACCATCGAATTCGGTTTTTTCGAGGAGGTGCAACGCGAAGTCGGCGTGCCGGTGATAGATCCGGTGGTCGCGGCATTCAAGGTGGCCGAAGCGATGGCGGGTATGAAGCGCCGGTTTGGCTGGCGTCCGAGTCGAGTCGGTAGCTGCGAGCCGCCACCGGAAGCTGAAATCGAACGCTTCGGTTTGTTCCGCGAACCCGCGCCAATTGGCAACCGCGTCAAAGCCTGACTTGCAAAAGGATCGCCACCATGACTGATATTTCCTCCACGCGACACACCGATCACCCGGAACCTGCGCCGGATTCGCACACCTGCAACGTGGGCGACGTCTTCCGAGAATTTCCCCTGACCCGTACTCACCTACAGTGTTGCCTGGTGCTGTTCTTTGTCTTTGCGATTGAAGCCTGGGAGATGATGATCATTGTCTACACCGCGCCGCTGATTGCCGCCGAGTTTGGCCTGGACGCCCTTGGCGTGGGCCACCTGATCGGCGCGATGTTCATCGGCATGCTGCTGGGTGCGCTGGCCTGGGGCAAAGTTGCAGAACGCATTGGCCGTAAACGCGCAATCATCTGGAGCCTGGGGGCTTATGGCGTCATCTCCCTGGCCAGTGCGTTTGCACCCGATTACTCGACCCTGTATGCCCTGCGATTGCTGTCCGGGGTCGCCGCCGTGGGCATGATGGTGGTGACCTTCGCGCATTACCAGGAACTGTTGCCGGTGCGCCAGCGCGGCTCGCTGACGGTTTATCTCGCTTCCGGTTGGCCCATTGGAATGCTGCTGGCGTTGGGCGCCACGGTGTGGTTACTGCCGCAAGGCTGGCGCGCGATCATCGTCTTGAGTTCGCTCGGTGGGTTGTGGGCGATCGCCGTGGCACGCTGGGTACCGGAGTCGCCTTATTGGCTAGCCTCTACCGGCAGGCAACAGGAGGCCAGAGCGGCGATTGCCGTATTGAGCCAAGGGGCGGTGCGCATACCCGAGCACTGCGAACTGCAGGTTGATCGCAGTGCTTCGGGTCGCCAGCGTGACCTCTTCAGCCGCGCTCTGCTGAAGGTCAGCCTGCTGCAAATCACGGTCAACTTTACCTTCTCTTGGGGTTACTGGGGTTTGCAAACCTGGCTACCCACCTTGCTGCAGCAGCGCGGCCTGAGCTTGCCGCAGAGCTACGGTTTTATCGCGCTGTCGGCGTTGTGCATGATCCCGGGCTATATGGCCGCGTCGTATCTGACGGGGCGCTTTGGGCGCAAAAAAGTCATCGTGACGTTTATCAGCGCATCGGTGCTGGCGGGGTATGGTTTTGCCAATGCCCACAGCCTGGAAATGCTCTACCTGAGCAATTTCGCGTTGGCGTTCTTTAGCCTCGGCGCATGGGGGGTGTGGGGGGCATGGATCGGTGAGCTGTATCCCACCTCGTTACGGACTGTGGGTTACGGCTGGGCGATTTTCGCCCAGCGTGTGGCGAACGTACTGGCACCATCGCTGATCGGCGCGCTGATCGCCTACGGCACTTCGTTCAACCAGACGACCAGCATCATCAATGCTTTTCTTTTGGTCACGGTCATTCTTGCCGCGTTCATGCCGGAAACCGAAGGCGAGGCGTTGCGCTGAAACCGCCTGAGTTCAGCGTCGAATCCGACAACGTGAAGGGTTCGCCGCTGGCAGTGGTCGCCAAGGCGATCAGGCTGAATATTGCCAGGCGCATTCACGCGCCCGACACGGGTCGGGCGCCTATCAATCCGAATGGAAACGGAGTTCCCATGAGCAATAAACACTTGGAAAACCGCCTGGTTTTCCCCATGCAGCGCGGGCCTTATCAGAACAACGGTGCTTCGCCTTGGTATTGCACGCTTAAACTCGGCACCCCTGGCCAACCGCTCAAGTTCGCAATCGATTCAGGCACCAACATGAACTGGATCACCTCGGCATTTTGTCCGGCCAACCAGTGCGTGCATTCTGCCGGTGGCCGCTTTGACGCCCAGTCTTCCAGCACCTTTGCCTTTACCGATTGCCTGCAGCGGCCTTACAGCTTTGGCCCCTGGGGCACCCTGCAGGTGGAGTCCGCCTCGGACGTTTTGACAATGCCTTGCGGTACGCCACTGGAGACGCAACTGCTGCTAGCCACCGCCTACGACGGCGAACAATTCAAGCAACTCGATTGGGACGGCGGCCTGGGTTTACCTTGCAGCAGCGCTTACGTCGAGGGGCGCAGCTCCTTTTTACTCCAGGCATTAATGCGTGACGGCCAACTGTCTCCCGCCCATCCCTTCGTCGCATTTGATTGGGATAACCAAGCCCGCAACGGCACTTGCCAAATGGGCGGTGTGGCCCCCACGAAAACCCAGGGCCCGCACCTATTTTTGGCATGGTCGGTGTACAGCACCTTAGCCGGTGTGGAATACATCTGGTCGGCCGACCTGAAGTCCTACTCGGTCGGCTCGGAGCTCATGGCCAGTAACCTCAAGTTTGCGCTCGACTCAGGCTCTTCGCAGTTCAAAGGGGATGACGGTTTGATGCGCCGGACCCTGGCGCGTATTGCGCAGGGAGGAGAACCCGACATCGTGCTGGGGTTTGCCGACGGTGAGATCACCTTGGGCGCCAACCTCTATAACTGCCTGATCGAAGAAGGCCCACAAAAAGGCGAGCGTTTGCCTCAATTCGCACCATTGGGCCTGGCCGACCTGGTGCTGGTGGGGTCACTGGTGATGGAGCACTGCTACACGGTGTACGAGTATCAAGTCGTGAAATGCAGTCATCAGGTCTATTCGTTAGCCCCCGTAGGCATGTGGCTGTTCAATCGTGCTGAGGGTCCGCAGATCATCACGCGATCGTCATCGACATATTTCACACCTGGAGCGCGTTCAATCCCCAATGGAAAACTCGCCCTCCCGGGCCCTTCGATTGAAACCGTATCGATCGCCGGCACCTGGAAGAACGACTACGGCTCAGTCATGAATCTGGCGGTGTCGGGACAGCACATTTATGGCACCTATCACTCTTCGACAGGCTCAACGGGCAAGTATTCGGTGAGCGGCATTTCCTTGGGCGCAGGCCCTAACCGTGAAAAAAACCAACCCATCGCGTTGGCCATTAACTGGCGCGATCTTGGCGCCGAGCCCTGTGACCCCAGCTGGAACTGGACTTCCGGATTGAGCGGGCAGTTGAGTGTGACGACTACAGGCGAAGTGCTGACGTTGTCCCACCTGCTGGTCGCAAGCAGCGAGTTCCCTGAACTTGCCGCCCCGGGAACCTATGTCGACAAGCTGGTCTATCGGCGGGTAGAGAAACAACTATGCCTTGAGCCGCCTTCGCCATCGACGCTGTTACCCGTTGAAAATGCGCTGGCAGGCAGTTGGGTCGCGGGCGATGGAACGTCTTTGGTATTGAGCGTGCAAGGCGACAGCACGCAGCGCATGGGCATCGTTCGCGGGCGGCTGACGTGTCCGAGCAGCGGTGCTGATTCAGAGGTTCGCGGCTTTACCGACATCAATGCAGTCGCCAGCAAACTCCCGCGCCAATCCGTGAGCCTCACCGCCGCCGAGGCTGCGGACGCGAAGGTGCGTACCTTATGCGGCACCCTGCAATTGGCGGAAGACGTGCTTGATCTGCTGGTACTGGCCAGCGCTTCAGTTGCGCCTGCAAATGCCTACCTGGCGACACAGATCTCATCGATACGCTTCACTCGCGCTACTTGACCAACCTCTTTTCCTTCGACGGCCTGTAGCCAAAATAAGCGCTATAACACTTACTGAAATGACTCGGCGAAACAAACCCGCACGCCACCAGCACCTCCACCTGCGACAACTCGGTGTGTTGCAACAACCGGCGAGCCTCCGTCACCCGCAGTTCCATGTAATAGCGCTGCGGCGTGGTGCCCAATTGCTCCTTGAACAACCGTTCGAGCTGACGGCGGGAGCGGCCGGCGTAGGCGGCGAGCTGGTCGAGTTCCAGCGGTTCTTCGAGGTTGGCGTCCATCAGTTTCACCACCTCGCGTAACGGCGCGCTGACGCTGACGTTTTCCGTCGGTTTGATCCGCCGGTAGCGGGACTCCTCGAAGGCCAGGATATCCTCAATGCCTTCGACCAACGCCTTGTCGTGCAGGCCCTTGATCCAATCCAGCGCCATGTGGAACGCCCCGGACGGGCTGGATGCGGTCAGGCGGTCGCGGTCGATGACATACGGCTCGCTGGTGACGTGGGCAGCCTTGGAGACTTCCGCCAGCGCCGGACGATGTTCGGGGTGGATGGCGCAGCGGTAGTCCTGCAACAGGCCGGCGCGACCTAAAAACCAGGCGCCGTTCCACAAGCCGGCAAGGCTGACGCCCTGCTCGGCAGCACAGCGCAGCAGGTGGATGAAGTCGTCGCTGGCCTTCAGCTCGGTGCGAAAGCCGCCGCAGATCACCAGCAATTCCAGCGTTTGCAATGCCGCCACGTCGAGGCGTGCATCGGGGCGGATCACCAGGCCCAGGTCGCTGATGACTTCGCCGTCACCCCAACCAAAAGTGCGCGATGCGAACAGCTCGGGGCGCAGGAGATTAGCGGTGACCAGGGTGTCGAGGGTCTGGGTGAAGGCCGGCAGGGAGAAGTGCTCGAGCAGCAGGAAGCCGACGCGGGTGGCCGAGGCCGGATGGCCGGAAGGCTCATTGAGGTAGCGCAGGTTCTTGCCTTTCATGCCACCGCTGAATTGACGTCTTTCCATCGAGGGTTGGCCCTCTCTTATTGTTGAGGCTGTGGGCGCCATCTTAGGGCGAAATGCAGCGGCTGTCTCAGGTAGCGCGCCGTACCCTCAATGCCTGGCTCACACGCTGATCTTGATAAACCCGACTCTCTCCAACGCCCCTGACCAAAGCCTTGCGCAGGCATCTGATACGGTTTTTTCTTTGTTATCTGCGCCTGTATCGAAATGTCATCGAGGCGGACAATAGGGCCACTCCCGACACCCTTGTCGAGCGCGACAGGAATGTTCCTGCCGCCCCTTCCCTTCGGAGGCCTTATGACCAAGATGGCAATTTTCCTGTTTGGCTTTTTGGTGCTGACCATCGGTATCGGTCTGCTGGCGACCATCTCGCCCGTCTGACGTCAGCGCAGCCCCTCTCCAACAGCACAAAGGCTGACAGCAGGCGGGTGGACATGAAGATGGAGCGGCATGCAAACGGGGGTACATGTCTGTGACAGATACCTTATCCGTCTGGGCAGATCGACCTAAAATACATCGAGATACATTGAGTCTGCCCTTTCACAAGGCTTTCACAGATGAGCGTCTAATGTTGTTTCAGCTCCTAGAGAAACACCTTTTAGCCCGCACTCCCCATCGCGGGCTTTTCTTTGCCCGTGATTTAAGCCAGGCAAAAAAAAGCAAGCCACGCCTCATCAAGATGAATAGCGTGGCTTGCCCTGATAAGCCGTTACTTAACGCGGACCGGGACCACCTGGGCCGCCTGGGCCGCCGCCCTGACCGTGACCACCACCACCACCACCACCACCACCACCCGGCGGCATGAATATCCAGCAGCCCGACAGGGACGATAACAACGCGACAATCAGTGCCGCCTTAGTTAGATTATTCAACTTCATCACAGGACTCTCTATCCACAAGCTTTAATGCTCGATGGATAAGACCGCTCAAAATGAAGTGCGTCACGCCTATCGTGTAACTTGATGGTATTGATTGTGTTGTAAAGGCTACAAATACCTGGCCACTATAGACTGATTACCTGGAGCGGATCACTACCGTGGATGCGAGCATGTCGCCTAGACGCTTGCGTGAACCAAAGAAAATAAAAATCCAGTCCAGAACACTCAGAAAGGGCGTCGTGATATTGCGCATAAACGATTGCAACAGATTGCAGCTCAGGTAGCTGCGCTCATCGATCACCGACATCCCCAGCAGCTTTTTACCCAAGCTTTGACCGTTGGGCAGAGCGTCGGAAAACAGGTAGTACGTCGCAGCGGCGCCCACAGCCAGAACCCCTGACACGTCAGACGGAAAACCAAAAACCTCAGCCGTGCGCCCTACCGCGAATAACAGAAAGAAGGTCATCAGCGAATCGATGCACTGACCGCCCAAACGCCGCCCGAGACCGGCCAGGTTATTGGGCTTGCGGTATTCGTTTTGGGTATTGTTGCCTTCCATGGGGTGTTACTCCATTCGTTTTCAGGTCAGGTATTGCCAGAGGCAAAAAAGCCGGTGTCGATTTCGGTGATTGTTTTGGCAGGCGCAGTTTAAGACATTGAACGCGCCCTCGCTCTGGAAAATTTATCAACCACGGCGGGTTTCCTCTTCCCAAAACGACGCGAGGCTGAGCATCATTCCCCCCCTGAGTCCGCCCAAACTTTTTAATGCTAAGGCTGCCACGTCCGCCAAAGTCGAGTAATGAAATGCGCAAAGTCAAAATAATGTTCATGATTTGTTTCTGCCTGACAGTGTCCGGCTGCGACAAAGTTCGAGAACTCGTGAAGGCCAACGAACATAAAAACGAAATAAAAACCAACTTCACGCAAAGCCAGGCACTTCAAGACAATGGAAACAGCACGGAGGCCATTGAAAAATTTAAACAAATTGAAGCCGACCCGGCGGCCAGCAATCAACAAAAGGCATCCGCCTTACGCTATATATCCCTTAGGGAAGGTCTGAAGTAAGCAGCCGTTTTTAACGGCCTCGCTGTTTTAGGTTCAAAAAACGCCGACTTGCTCGGAAATCAGGCCTTTCCTCCTCTCAGTTCGCGTTTTTTTGCGAGATAGCACCTTTTCAAGGCTCATTGTCCGCATCACAGGCGCACCTCGCCTGCATTCAACAGCCGTTTTCGCATCATCCACAGGTTCGACAAGGCAAACAGTGTGGTCTGCTGCGCAGTGTTTTTAACCAAGCCTCGGAAGCGGACTTTCGTATAACCAAACTGGCGCTTGATTACCCGGAATGGATGCTCAACCTTGGCTCGTACTTGTGCTTTCGCGTATTCGATTTTGCGGCGCACACGACCGATCAGGCTCTTTTTTGCATGCTTCTTATAGCTGCTTGGGCGCGCGGCAATCGACCAGATCATCTCGCGATCCTGATGCTCGGGACGCTTTTCTACACCGGTGTAACCGGCATCGCCAGAGACGTAAGTTTCCTCGCCATGCAGCAACTGGTCGACCTGGGTCACGTCCGCCACATTCGCCGCCGTGCCCACTACGCTATGCACCAAACCGGATTCCGCATCGACACCGATGTGCGATTTCATCCCAAAAAAGTACTGATTTCCTTTCTTGGTCTGGTGCATTTCAGGGTCGCGTTTACCGTCCTCGTTCTTGGTCGAACTGGGTGCATGAATGATCGTCGCATCGACCACTGTACCTTGGCGCAGCAGCAAACCACGATCACACAAATAGCCGTTGATGACCTGCAAAATACCACCGGCCAGCTCATGCTTTTCCAACAGCCGGCGGAAGTTGAGGATCGTGGTTTCATCCGGAATCCGATCCAAATGCAGCCCGGCAAACTGGCGCAGAATCGTGGTTTCGTAGAGGGACTCTTCCATCGCCGGGTCGCTGTAGCCGAACCAGTTTTGCATCAGATGAACCCGAAGCATGGCCATCAACGGATACGCCGGACGACCGCCTTCGCCCTTCGGATAGTACGGCTCGATCAACGCAATCAGACCTTTCCAGGGCACAACCTGATCCATCTCAATCAGGAAACGCTCGCGGCGGGTCTGCTTACGTTTGCCTGCGTACTCGGCATCAGCGAAAGACATTTGCTTCATCGGGGCTCAACCGTTCAGTTCGTGGGACAGGCGTATTTCACCAGAGTTGGAAGTCTTTTTCAGAGTTTCCTTAGCTACTATGAGTTAGGTGACTACCCGCGCTCGGGAGACTATGCGGCAAAAGCAGCCAGCTATTACCCAGCGGGTTCCTACGACTATCTCGTCAATATGGCAGATGCGGATCTGATGCAAGGCAGAATCCCGACAGCTCGAGAGCGCCTGGAACAGGCGGTCAGAATCAACCCTCATCAGCTCGCGGCAAACAACGTACTGGGTCTCTTATACATGGGTGACAACGGCAAACAGTACGCCGACTTTGACAAAGCCCTAGTATTTAACCAAGCGGCTTTTGATATCGCACCAGGGCGAATAACTCAAATAGTTCTGGTACGAAATTTAATAAAGGTCGGCCAATATTCAACGGCGCAAACAAATCTGAATGAGCTAAAACTGAAACATCCAAATGACAACCGTCTCCGCTCGCTACAAAACGAGTTAGACGCCTCAAGGACTGAGCCAAAAAAGTAGCAGACGCTTACTAAACATTTACACGGCCGATCTTTTAGCCGAAGCCAGGGGCAAAAAGCCCAGCACTATCTGGGCCAGCTTCGAAACAACTACTCTGCGAGAGACTGAGCGCCTGGCGCTGCTTTCTTGAGTGCAAGCTTTGGATCGGGCACCTCCGACCAGCCCTTCTTCAAATACTCGTCAGCCACGATTTTACGTATCAAAAAGCAGTAAATAATGGGCAATCCGGCGATAGGGATCGCCATCCAAGGCGGACCGGCAAAAATACCCAAGCCTATGGCGATACCCCAGATTAGCAAATGCCGCCAAAGGCCGGCGAAGAGCAGATAGATCGCGCCGAGAAAGAATATCGCCAGAACCTGAAATGCATCGACCTCTTCAACTTGGTCACTGTCTGGCTTTTTGAAATAGCGGGCCATTTCACTGTCCTTGTGGGTATTAATGCGACGAATCTAACACTGGAAGCCAGATGCGAAAAGGCCAGCGCTCGATGCGCTGTTTTTATCGGCAGGAAGCATCATAGTGCCACTGTCGGAAACTAGAGGTCGGCCTTAGACGGGTCGGCGAGATCGTTAACCCCACGAAGTAACTGCCCCCGTCTGGTGCTGTTCTGCACTCTGGTTTCGATCAAACAAGCTTGGGGTTGCAGAACACGCCCCAAATCCCAGGCAATAAAAAACCCCGTAGACGTTAATCTACGGGGTTTCTAAGAGTGGAGGCCGAGGTCGGAATCGAACCGGCGTAGGCGGATTTGCAATCCGCTGCATAACCATTTTGCTACTCGGCCTCAAACGATCAATGCCCTGGTTGCTGGCACTCACCGCATACAAACTTGAGTGGGCTATGTAAAGCGCGCCTCTACTCTAACTCATTGAATACATTGAAGTTTTTATTGCTTCATTGCGTTCGATGGGCGCCATTATGTACTCATTTGCATTTGCCTGCAACCCCTTGATTTCAAAAAATATTCTGCCTTGGCATCAAGGGCTTGCGTGCGTGCCCTACTCCTTGATGACCTGCAATTGGTACTGCGGATCGGCCTTGATCTGCGCTTCGGTGAAGGGCAGCGGGCGGAGGTTTTTCTCGGAGAATGCGCGTGTCTGGTCCTTTGCGTATTTCGACGTGGGGTTGCTGGACAGGGAGAATGTCAGCACGCCTTGAGCCCGGGGGCCGTTGTCATCGAAGGTGACGATTTGCAGGTAGCTGCTGCCGCTGACCACTTCACGTTTGCCATCGGCGCGTGGCACGGTTTGCATGGCGTTGTAGATGCCAAGCTGTTGCGGCCCGCCGTGGATCGGGGTTTGGCCGCTGACTTGCAGATCGCCCCAGCGGCTGTCGGCGGTGAGCCTGTGTTTGCTGGCGTCGGCGGTCGAGGCCAGCATGGCTTCGCGCAAGGCCTTGGAGACGGGTGCTCGCTCGATGGCCAGGCCGCGAGGCGTGGTAAGGGGTTGGGCCGGGTCGAAGGTGACACGCCAGGCGTCGGGGGTTTGCTGCAGGTGTTGCATCAGGCAGATGAAATGCACCAGGCCCAGGCCACTGTCGAGGTTGGCGCGCTGGTCCCAGGTTTGCAGGCTGGCGCACAGCGGTTGCAGGGTGGCGGTGTCGGCGCCGAGGTGCTTGGCGCAGAATTCCAGCAGGTCAGGCATCACTTGGCTGGCGAGGTAGACCTGGTTGTCCATTACCATGTTTTGCAGGTCGGCGACGCTGATCCGCCGTTTGTCCAGGGATTGCAGGCGTTGCAGCGCGAAACGCGTGCGGGGGCCGAGGCCGATGTTGTCCTGGCTGATGACTGGGGAGAAACCGGTCAGCGGTGCCTTGGGGTTGACCATCCAGGCCGAATCGTTGGAATGCTGCACGTAGTCGCTACGTTCCAGTTGCGGCAACTGATCAGCCGCGAAGATCCCGGCTTGGGCAGCGCGCGGGTCGACGTCCCAGGCGCAGGCGCTGCGGGAGCCATCCAATATGATCAGTTGCAGGCCGGCCCGTGGGTCACTGCATTGCGCGAGCTTGGCCGCGCTGACGTTGGGCACCACCGACAGGTTCATGAACAGGCTTTGCCCCTGGTCATCTGCGGCCAGGGTGTTGACCCATGGGATGCCTTGCAGAGTGTGTACCGAAGTTTGCAGGTCCTTGACGCTGCCGGCGCGATTCATCGCGTACCACTGTTGCAGCACGCGGTCGTTACCCAGGTTGGCATCGCGCAGGCTGAAGGCGTAGCGGTTGTCCCAATCGAGCTTGCCAGGCCATTGCACCACCGGCCCGAATTGCGAACGGTAGACGATATGCGTCTGCCCTTTGAGGCTGCCATCCGCTTGTTTGACCTGCACGGTAAGCGTGGTTTTATCCAGCGCGATGGATTTGCCGTCCAGCAGGTAGCGCGTGGCATCCTTGGGATCAAGGGTCAGGCGATACACGCTGAAATGCTTGGACGTGTCGACGGTATGGGTCCAGGCCACATGCTGGTTAAAGCCGATATTCACCACCGGCAAGCCCGGCAGTGCGGCGCCCATTACATCCAGTTGGCCAGGGATGGTCAGGTGCATCTCATAAAAGCGCATGCCGCCGATCCAGGGGAAATGCGGATTGGCCAGCAGCATGCCACGCCCATTGAATGAACGATTCCGGCCCACTGCGACGGCGTTGCTGCCCCGGTCCAGGGTAAAGCGCTGTTGATGGGCGGCGGCCAGTTCAAAGGCTTTGGCGTCGCGCGGTACAGAGGCGGTGACGTTGGGCGGCGTTGCGCCGACAAGGGCTTCGGCGAATTGGCCGATGCCACCTTCCACCAGCAGCCTGCGCGTCAGCTTGACCACATCCTGTGGCGTGATCGGCCGCACCCACGCCGCCTGGCACTGCGCCGGAGCGCCCTGCTCTTTCAGATAACGGTTGTAGCCGGCGACGTACCCTTCGATACGCTGCCGGATCGGTGGGCTCTGCGCCGCCCAGAATGTGGCCACCGCATCTGGCGTATTCAGCCAGGTGAAGAACACATCGCTGGCAAGGTTGTTGCGCGCCTCCAGGGTCGATTGTTCAGGGCCAAAGAACCGGGCGCGCTCGCCACTCACCGTGACCACCTCGTTGGCCAGCAGGCACAGGTTGTCCTGGGCATAGGCGTAACCGATGCCGAAACCCAGGCCGCGCTCATCGCTGGCGCGGATATGGGGCACTCCGAAACTGGTCCGCCGGATGTCCGCCGCCGCCTGAACCACCGCCTCCCGCGCCGATGCGGCCAGGCTCACTCCCAACAACAGCCCCGCCACACACGCCCTGGACAACCCGTTGCATATAATCACGCAGACTCCACCGTCAGATTAAACCGCCTCACACAGGGCAATGACCCCAACCGTAAGAACGCAAAAACCCGCGAATAATTTAAGTGCGAAAGAGGCCGCATCATTTTTCTACGCCGCGATGGTGGCTAGCCTGACACCAGCACACTCCCAGCGCTGATTGCCACCGTTACACATTCTGACAACCTGCAGAGCCCGCAAGCGGAACACAAACACCTGTTTTCAACACCCAAACGAGCGCCTTCAGACAAAGGCGTTCGTCGGCAAGGACTGCCTCACCGTGTGAAAGAAGGTGCTCATCATGACGTCCGTTACCCTATCTTCCGGCTTACCCATTCAGCCGGTTTACCCCCTGCTGCCCGCGGCTTTACCTACCGACAGCATTGCCCTGGTCGAAGACCCGCCCGCGCAGCACGAAGCCGACAGCAATGACAACCGCCAGGCGCTCAAAACCGCACTGGCACATCGGCGCAACCTGCAAACGCTTGCCCGACAACTCAACCAGGCAGCCCGCTCACTGGCACCGGATGCCACGGGCGAGGCGGTGCTGCGCGCACTGCAAGAAACCCTGATGGACGTTGATCCCGACTCGGCGCTTCATCGTCAAACCCCGCTGGCGCACGAGCAAACAATCAGCCTTGAGACCTTCATCACCCGCCACGGCACGTATATGCCGGCCACGCGTGAAGACCTTTTCGACATGGCCGACGCGCTGATCAATCATTCGTTGTCACACCCTTTGGGCAACTTGGGCGGAGGCCTCAGTTGGGCATTGCCGCTCAGTGAGGAACACCAGCGCGTGGTGCACGATGTGGTGGCCAACAACACTGAGAAACTGCCGGGCCTGCCACTTTTCGATAGCCGGCGTGGCGCATTGGGGTATCTGCTGGAAGGCAACCCGCTATCCAGCGCCGAGTTACAGGACCCTGCCAAAGCGCTGGAAAAACTCCTCGATTCCCCCAAGGCACAGGCGCTGGGCCTGGCGATACAAGCCAAAGTAGACGGCATAGCGACCGACACCAGCGCAAACGACTATGTGCTGACAGCCATCCACTTGGGGCTGGACCCCGAGTCCATCGAACAGCCTCGCAGAAATACCGTAGCGCGCTTCAACCTCGCGGCCGATAGCCACTGGGGTATGTCGCCGGCAAGTGTGATTAGCGCGCTGGCCAAACACCTGAGCGACAGCGGCAAAACCTCTGCCGCTACCGCTGATCTCGGGGCAAGGTTGCTGTTAGCCCGGGTGGCGCCGCAATACTTGGTCAAGGACATCCCCGCCACGGTGGTGTACGGCAGCCAAGCGTGGGCCAACTTGTGCATCGCGGTGGCCGCGATTGAAGACCAGGCACCCGGCAAGACCCTGCACATGGATTTTACCGAGGTCATGCGCAACGCCGACTCAATCGCACCCGCAGGTGAATCGGCGCAGAAGGCCGCCTTGATCGACTGGGGTCTGGTGAACGGTTTTCTCGAAACCAAAGACGATTCGGCCTACGACGACGCCGAAATCGAGTACACCCGCGAAGCCTTCAATACCCAACAAAGCGCATTGAGCGCCGCTTCCGAAGGGGTGGGTTCGACACTGCCACGCCGTAAACAGATGGCTCTGGATCTGCTCAAAGCAACATTCGGTGATCGCGATGACTTTGAGGACCGGGTGTTGCGCATCGACTATAAATCCCACGACCCCAAAGCCCCCCGCTTCAGCCAAGCCTATTCGATGCTGGACATCACCCAACAAGGGCTGCAAATCGATGCGCAAGATTGGCAAGTCACAGGCGCGCGCGCGAACATCAATCTTGACGCTTTTGCGCAGTTCACCAATAGCCCGCAGTTCAATATTCCACAGGCTTTCGACACGGCATTCGCCAGCACACTGGACACTATCAAGCAGGTCAAAAAATACTCAATCATCAGTGCCCTTGACCGCTTGCCGCTGGCAGACCGAAGACGCTTCAATTATGGAAAAATCACGCTTTTCAAGGAAAACGACTACCGAACCAGTTTGATTCCTTTTGTCCAAGACAAGCTCTTTCACACCAGCCCAAAGATCCTCGTACACACCGAATATCAAAGCAGCCATCAGACATACGAGTTCGATAGCACGACCGGCATCATTTCCACGGTTGACCAGAGCAGGACCCGCCGGCCACACCAATATGTGTCGGATGAAGTCAACAAAATTGAAGCGTTCTCCCCCCATGGGTCAGCCTACAACTCCGACGGAGACGAAAAGACTCCGCGATACCCCACATTCAACACCTTTCGCAGCCAGCGAACCCACTATATCGCCGACGCTGTCATCAAGGCGCTAGGGTTTGATGACCCCGCAGTAAAGCAACACGCGGCAGGCAACACGCCGTCCGAGGCGAGACGCGCATGGGTGAGTTCAGCGACAGACGCACTGTTGAACTTGATCCCTTTCAGATCGGCCATCACAAACTTGCGCAACGGGAACTATAAGGACGGCGCCATTGACCTGGCGATTGATGTATTTGGCTTTGTCACGGCCGGGCTGGGCAATGCCGCAAGACTCGGCAAGGCAGTAGCGGGCGCGGGTTCAACCCTGGGCAAATTGGCGCAGAGCGGGAAAATCCTCGGTGTTACCGCACTCAATGCCTTCAACCCTTTGAGCGGCACCGGTGACTTGGCGGTGGGTGCCGGCAGACTCGTCACGAGTGGCGTCAGCGCCGGCGCGCAAGGCCTGCGCAAACTGCGTGGCGCGGCAAACAGCCAGGCCCTGCTCATCGCCAGCCAACGGTACGAGGCGGCTGCAACAGGTCTCTTCAAGGTCGGCACACATTCGGTGGAAGGCACTGCCGTGCGCCAACGTGGCAAATGGCATGCCTTCGATTCCGATACGATGCTGCCTTATGGCCCCACGCTCGACTCGTTTACCCCTACCCACACGCTGATGCCGCCATCGCCCAACCCCCAACAACCGGGGCGATCTGCGCGTGATCATCGCTTCAACCCGCTGAGCAGGCCGTCACGCCCGCCACTCAGTCGACCGCCGGCTGGGCAACCAGTCGAGCACGTGCGCAAAACAGACCATTTGCCCGACTCCGAGTACGTGAGCAGTCTCCGCGGCCGACCCAGCGAGGGTCACTTCACCCCCAGCCGAAAGCAGGCAACCCGTGACAAATTCACCCAGGAAATGCGCGATTTCTATACGCGCATGGCCGCCGACGGGCAGCCACCCCGCCCCGTTGTCCCGAATATCAGCGCCCCAAAAAGAACCCCCGACGTCATTGCGGATGCGTTTAGCACCGCGCCGGGCCTGGTATTTGGAGAATCCCACAACAACCTGGCCTCTTTCCGAACCTTGTATGACAACGTCGATTTGTTTGTTCAAAACAAGGTGAAAAAGCTATTCGTCGAAGGCCTCGTGTACGACAAAATAATGCGCTGGAAAGATGATGGCATGGGCAGGATCGGGCTCGCACACCGCCCCCCCAACCAACGCCCGACCCTGGGTGAACTGTTGAAAAAATTCGAAGATAACCAGATCGAAATCGTGCCGCTCGATCATTTTTACCTGACCCGGCACAACGACGAACGCCACCTGTTTGGCGCCATCAAGACACCTGAACAAGCCACACAACGACTCGAAGAGTTCAACTACTACGCCACCCGCACCATTGAGCAACACGCAGGCGGCGACAAGTGGATTGCCCTGGTGGGACGCCACCATGTCAATACCACCCAGAATGTTCCGGGGCTTTCCGAATTGACCGGCGGCACCGGTATTGCCGTGTATGAAAGAGCGGGACGGGGCACCTATGGCGTTCGGTCGGCAGACCCACGACCCGGCCCCTCAGGCACCCTCACTGCCTCGGATGAGTTGACCGGCGACCTACAGATTTTTGCAGGAGAACTTTGGCCCGCGTGACGGAAACAGAAACCATAAGGCCCGGCATAACCACTTCGGCAGAGGCGTTGCTGGCATAGCGCGGTTTCGCGAAAAGGCGGTTATCTATGGCGACGGCGATGTGACAAGGCGAATACCGACAAAATTTCTACATCCGGCACTTCATTATTTGCATCGCTCGTTCGTCTTATTTAGGTAAGAGCGCCCTCATTTTCCTGATCAGGCTCTGATAAGGAGTTTTTTGCATGTACAACTCGCAACTGCCCAAGGACGGACATTCACCGACCGCCGATGCCACTTATGGCAGTGGCGCTCAAGCGTTCGGTAACGCCCCCGAACAGCATGGCAATCAGCGCATTCGCCATTTGCTCAAGTGTTTTGGTTTGCGTACCAGCCTGATCCGGTTGAAGGTCATCGACGCCCTCCTCACCGCCGCCGGCAACCAGCGCACCCTCGGGGTACGCGGTGTACACAGCCATTTGCTGGAGCTGGGCATCCCGCTGTCGTTTCTCAGCGTGCGCGAGGTGCTCAAGCGCTTGTGCAGCGAAGGCGTGATCACCCTCAATGCCGATAAAAGCTACAGCCTCCATGAAGAGGCTGCCAAAGTACTCGAAGGCCGCGCCTGACCCACGCACGTGAATCAGAAGTTAGGCTTGACCTTGCGACGCATCACTCCATTGATCACTACCACAGTTACCGCCACCGCAATGGCGATGTACTGAAACGTTTTTTCGCTGATAACCCCGGTGTTCTGCAGGTAGGACAGGCCAAACATCGTACCCAGTACGACCAGGGAAATCAGAATCGAGTATTTCAAACGTTGCTTTTGGGTCATGACGGGTTCCTGAACCTTGAGAATGTATCCACTTTGTATCGCCGAACATGCCAAGCACATACCCGTTTGCGGGGATGGAATCGGGTCGGCAGAGTCTCATGTTACAGGCGATGAAAAACTTTGGCTTGTCCGTCGCCTGATTGAACCTGTGAGCACCCAAGAGGATTTTGAAATGTTCCGTCGAATCACACTGTTGATTCCCTTGTTGATCATCCTGAGCATGAGCGGCTGCATCATTTTCCCACACGGTGGCGGCGGCTGGCATGACCATCGTTACTATGGTGGCGGGCCCGGTTACTATCACCGCTAATCCCCTCTGGGCCTCGCTTTCCTGTCGGAAAGCGAGACCGCTTCCCTGAGCAACGATGTACCCATCGACCTCAAGGCCTGCGTTGCAACCCAGTGTCAGAGCCGGCACACAACGCCACCAGCCAATCGACAAACACCCGTACTCGCTGGGACAACTGGCGGTGTGGCGGGTACAACGCCGTCAGCGGCAATTGCGGTGGCTGGATCTCCCTCAACACTTCCACCAACCTGCCCGCTTGCAGTTGCTGCCTGGCGTGGTAGTACGGCGTCTGCACCAGCCCATAGCCCGCTTCGCAGGCAGCGAGGTAACCGTCGGCGCTGTTGACGGCCACCTGCTTGGGCAAGTCGACCCGACGAATCTCCTCACCCACCTGGAACTCCAAGCCGTAGCGCTTGCCACTGACGCTGGAAAAGTACTCGACCACTTGGTGGCCGGCCAGCGCGTCGAGATCGCCGGGCACGCCGAATCGTTGCAGATACCCAGGGCTGGCGCAGGTGACCTGATCCATCATCGCCAGGGGCCGTGCCACCAGTGACTCATCCAGGGCCAGCCCACCGCGCAGCACGCAATCCACGCCCTCGCGGATCAGGTCCACCGGGCGGTCGTTAAGGCCGATTTCCAGGTTGATCTGCGGGTAGCGTGCGGTAAATTCCGGCAGTGCCGGAATCACCAGAAAGCGCCCGATCCCCGCAGGCATATCAATGCGCAAGGTGCCGCGAGGGCTACGCCGCGTGTTGGAGAACACCGCTTCAGTCTCTTCAAGGTCCGCCAGCAGGCTGACGCAACGCTGGTAGTACGCGGCGCCATCCAGCGTTGGGCTGACTTGGCGCGTGGTGCGCTGCAACAACTGCACGCCAAGGTGCGCTTCCAGTTGCTTGATCAAGATGGTCACCGAGGCGCGCGGCAGTTGCAGGCTGTCGGCGGCCTTGGCGAACCCGCCCAACTCGACAATTCGTGTGAACACGCGCATGGCGTCAAATCGGTCCAAAGCCGGACGTCCTCGTGGATTATTTAGATTTTCTTAATAGTGATAGCGGTTTTAGCCGGTTTATCCCAGCGTTGTCGAGGACAACAATGCAGGCCTTTCCCCTCCAAGGAGCTGCACCCGATGTACACTCGACAACTCGGTAAAAACGGCCCTCACGTTTCCGCCATCGGCCTCGGCTGCATGGGCATGACGGACTTTTACACCACCGGCACCGACACCCAGGAAGCCATCAAGACCCTGCACCGCGCCTTAGAGCTCGGCGTCACCCTGCTCGACACCGCCGACATGTATGGCCCTCACACCAATGAGGCACTGATCGGCAAAGCCATCGCCGGCAAGCGCGAGCAGGTGTTCCTGGCCAGCAAATTCGGCTTCGTGCGCGACCCGGCTAACCCGGCGACGCGCGGGGTGAACGGTCGCCCTGAATACATCCGCGAAGCCATTGACGGCACCTTGAAACGCCTGGGCGTGGACACCCTCGACCTCTATTACCAGCACCGCATCGACCCCCAGGTCGCCATCGAAGAAAGCGTCGGCGCCATGGCCGAACTGGTCAAGCAAGGCAAGGTACGTTACCTGGGCCTGAGCGAAGTGTCCGTCGCCAGCCTGGAACGGGCCCAAAAGGTTCACCCGATCAGCGCCTTGCAAAGCGAATACTCGCTGTGGAGCCGCGACCAGGAAGACAACGGCTGCCTGGCAGCCTGTCAGCGCCTGGGCATCGCCTTCGTGCCGTACAGCCCACTAGGTCGCGGCTTTCTCACCGGCGCCTTGAAAAGCCCAGAGGATTTCGCCGCTGACGACTACCGTCGCTCCAGCCCACGATTCCAGGGCGAGAACTTCGCGAAGAACCTGCTGTTGGTGGACCAGGTGCAAGCCCTGGCCCAGGAAAAAGGCGTAACGGCCGGGCAATTGGCGTTGGCCTGGGTACTCGCGCAAGGTGATTACCTGATTCCTATCCCCGGCACCAAGCAACGCAAATACTTGGAAGAGAATGTGGCGGCACTGGACATCACCCTGACTGCTGCCGAATTGGCGGCGCTGACGTCGATCTTCCCGGTGGGCGCAACTGCCGGCCTGCGTTACACCGAAGCCGCAATGGACCTGCTGAACACGTAAGTGATTCGGGTCGAGCGCGCCGGTTCAGGGGCGCGCGGCAATTCTTGCACGACGGTGCCTAAAGCTCCCCACCGCCAGGCCGATACCCCTACGAAGCTCTAAAAAAGCCGCGTCGACAATAAACGCTTCGTAAGGACGACCCCCATGCCCTCATTGCGCTCCATTCAAGCCCGCTACACCCTGTTTCTGGTGCTGTTCGTCCTGGTGCTATTTGTGTTGACAGTGGTGGGCATCGGCCAGTTGGTCGCGCCCACGTTGCGCCATACCGAAGAACAAGTGGTGCTCAACCGCATCGCCGAAGTGGCCGAACAGATCCAGGGCGAGCTGAATAAGGTTCAGGCCCAGCAACGCAGCATCACCCAGACCATCCCCCTGCTCGACAGCGATGCGATCGACAAGGTGCTGCCTGGCCTGGTGGATCAATACGGCGAGCTGAAAGTATTCGGCGGCGGGATCTGGCCGCTGCCTAACCAACGCACCCCCGGACGCAACAAGCACAGCACGTTCTGGCACCGCGATGCGTCGGGCAAGCTGGCAGTGAACACCTTCTGGAACAGTGACCCCGCCCCCAACTACTACGACCAGAGCTGGTACAAAGGCGGCCTTGCCGCACCGCGCGGTCAATGTGCCTGGGCCGCAGCCTACAAGGACGACGCCAGCCAGGAGCCGCGCACCAACTGCGCCATGGCGATCCAGCGAGACGGCGCGGCGTATGGCGTGGCCACCATCGACGTGACCCTGGGCTTTTTCAATGACTTGGTGGCGAGCAAGGAAAAAGACATCGGCGGGCAAATGCTGATCGTCGAAGGCGACGGCAAGATCATCAGCAACAGCACGCGCATCAGCGGCCCGGTGGTATTGAAAAACATCAGCGAACTGAGCGGCGCCTCGGCGTTCGCCGCCCAGGTCAGCGCTGCCCTCGCCCACCGTGAGCAGAAACTACAACGCAGCGAGTTCGACAACCAGGGCGTCGCGAGCACCTTCTATATGCGCCCCATCGAAGGCACGCCGTGGTTCCTCGCCACCGCCCTGCCCACCTCGCTGATCACCGCCCAGCGCGACGATGTGCTCGGCTCCCTGGCCCTGCTGCAAATTCCCATGGTGTTGCTGCTGGTGCTGCTGGCGGCCTATGCGATCCACCAACTGGTGCAGCGCATGAAAACACTGAAAACCAATATCGACGCGCTCTCCAACGGCGATGCCGACCTGACGCGACGCATCACCATCCGCGCCGAAGATGAACTGGGCGCCATCGGCCACTCGGTGAACCGATTTATCGTTTACCTGCAAAACATGATCGGTGAAGTGACCCAAGCCACCGGCGCCATGTCGACGAGCCTGGAGCAATTGCAGCAGACCTCGGCACAAGCCAACAAGATCCTGGTGCGGCATGCCTCGGAGACCGATCAGACCGTCACCGCCATCACCGAAATGAGCTCCACCGCCGACACCGTCGCGCAAAATGCCGCGCAAACCGCCGCCTTCACCCAGCGCGCCAATGAGCATGCCGACCGTTCCCGCGTGGTGGTGGGCGAAGCCTCAAGCAGCGTCGGCGCCTTGATCGGCGAAGTCGCCAGCGCCACCCACACCGTGGAAAACATGCGCCAGGACGCCGCACGCATCACCGAAACCCTCGGCGTGATCGGCGCGATCGCCGGCCAGACCAACCTGCTGGCCCTCAACGCAGCGATTGAGGCGGCGCGGGCCGGCGAGCAAGGCCGTGGTTTCGCGGTGGTGGCGGACGAAGTGCGCGCACTGGCCGCGCGCACCCAGGCCAGCACCTCGCAGATCAACGAAATGCTCGCACGGCTGACCATCGGCGTGAGTTCGTCGGTGGCGGCCATGGAAAACACCCAGGCCAGTTGCCAGTCGGCAGCGGATGCCACGGCGCGGGTGAACATCGGCCTGGACGAAATGGCCGGTTCGGTCAGCCATATCAACAACCTCAGCACCCAGATTGCGACAGCCGCCGAGCAGCAAAGCGCCGTGACCGAGGAAATCAACCGCAGCATGGTTCATATCCGACATATGGTCGAGGAACTGGTGCAAAGCGGCCATGCCACTGAAACCAATACCCAAAGCCTGCTCAACGCCAATGGCCGGGTGATCGCGTTGATGAGTCGCTTCAAGGTGCGGTGATAAATTAATGAGACACTCCCGTGCAATGCATGGGAGTAGGTCTATTCTGACAGCTCCCGGCGCGTAGTTTCGCCACACAGGAGGTGTGCCATGCGCGCTGTCGAGCAGTCGGTCCGCTTGGCACGGATCAGTCAGGAACGCTTTATCCAAGCCCCAATCGATGCGGTCTACCGCTATGTGACCCAGCCGGATCGCTGGCACGAATGGCACCCCACCTCCCTCAGCGCCGACACCGGCACCACCGGTTCACTCCCCGCCGGCACGCGCTTTACCGAGGTGATCGACCTGCTGGGCGTGCGGGTTCCCATGAGCTACCGCGTACAGATCGCCCGTCCCCCGGAAGAATTCAAGGCGGTGTTCACCTCCCTGGCCGTCGACGGCTCGATTCATTACAGCCTGCAGGCCTTTCGTGACGGCACGCTGTTCAAGCGCGTGTTGACCTATGAAACCGAATTGCAACTCACCGGCTTGCACGAACGCATGGTTGAACTGTCCACAATCGCGCTGGACCAGCTCAAGCAGCGCTTGGAAAACCCCGCCTTCATCGAATGAATCAGCATCGCCAGGGGGGTTGCGTCGAGCTTCAGCGCGGCCGTAATGCGCCGAAGTATTGACTGCAAGCCTACCGGCTCAACGAGCAGACAGATCCGACACCCTCTTGACAAGGCAAAACCGCAACCTCTATTGTCTGACAACCTGACTACTAAGGTTTTCCCATGCTTGAGCTCCAGCGCCCTGACTCGCTCGTTGTACGGGTTGTCAGCGCCATCCGCGCCGAAATCGATTCTGGCCAATTGGCGCCCGAGTCGCGTTTGCCCACTGAACAGCAACTGGCTGAACAACTGAACGTCAGCCGTTCGGTGGTGCGCGAAGCCATTGCCCAGCTCAAGGCCGACGGCGTGCTGACGGCCAAGCGCGGCCTGGGCTCATTTATCTCGCAAAACCCTACGGGCACAGTGTTTCGCTTCCCGGAAAAAAACGGTCGCCGTCCGGACCTCGCGCAAATGTTCGAAGTGCGCCTGTGGATCGAAACCCAGGCCGCCTCGATCGCCGCCCAACGCCGTGACGCCGGCGACCTGCAACGCATGAAGAACGCCCTGCAGGAAATGCACGACAAGCGCGCCGACTTCGAGGCCGCCGCCCTCGCCGATGTCGAGTTTCACCGCGCCATCGCCGAAGCCAGCAAGAATGACTACTTTGTCGCCTTCCATGACTTTCTGCGCAGCCAGTTGGCCAGTGCGCGCAAAACCGCCTGGGAAAACTCGGCGTCGCGTTTTGCCAGTGGCTCGGCCGACGCCACCCAGGAACACCAGGCGCTTTACCAGGCCATCGCCGATGGTGATGCTCAAGCGGCCGCAGCCAATGCCGAAGCGCACCTGCGCGCAGCGGCCAAACGCCTGCAACTTGAGCTGCCTGCCACGAACTGAATGATCCAAGCTTTCTGCAGCGTGCCTCGGGCACGCCATTTTTTTAACAAAAACATTAGTCTGACAACCTGATAAGCAGACCGAAATGTGCAGCCCCTAGGTACTCCAAACCATGATTTATGACTTCTGCATCATCGGCGGTGGCATCGTCGGCCTGGCCACTGCGATGGAGCTGCTCAAACGCCAGCCCAACGCTTCACTGGTGATCCTGGAAAAAGAAGCCACGCTGGCCAAGCACCAGACCGGGCATAACAGCGGGGTGATTCACGCCGGCATCTACTACGCACCCGGTAGCCTCAAGGCCGATTTGTGTAAACGCGGCGCCGAGGCCACCAAACAGTTTTGCCGCGAGCACGGGATCAAATTCGAGGTATGCGGCAAGTTGCTGGTGGCCTCCACGCCTCTGGAAATGCAGCGGATGGAGGCACTCTATGCGCGCTCGCAGTTGAATCACCTGAAGGTCGAACGCCTGGACGCCGACCAACTGCGCCAGCGCGAGCCCAACATCATCGGTCTCGGCGGCTTGTTTCTCGACGCTACCGGCATTGTCGATTACCGCCAAGTCTGCGAAACCATGGCCCAGGTGATTCGCCGACAAGGCGGTGAAATCTGCCTGGAGCGCACCGTCACCGCGATTTCGGAAGACACCGACAAGGTCACCGTCAACACCCGTGGCGAAGCCTGGCAAGCCAGGCACCTGGTGGTCTGTGGCGGCTTGCAGTCGGATCGGCTGGCGACAATGGCCGGGGTCAAGATCGACCACCAGATCATTCCCTTTCGCGGCGAGTACTTCCGCCTACCGGCGTCGAAGAACAACCTCGTCAACCACCTGATCTACCCGATCCCGGACCCGGAACTGCCGTTCCTCGGCGTTCACCTGACGCGGATGATCGATGGCAGCGTCACGGTCGGTCCCAACGCAGTACTGGGCCTGGGCCGGGAGAACTACCGCAAGTTCTCGATCAACTGGCGCGACGTGGCGCAGTACGCCAGCTTCCCCGGTTTCTGGAAAACCCTCTGGCAGAACCTGGGTTCGGGCAGCGTCGAGATGAAGAACTCACTGTTCAAATCCGGCTACCTGGCGCAATGCCGCAAGTACTGCCCGTCGTTGAACCTCGAAGATTTACTGCCCTTTGAAGCAGGCATCCGCGCCCAGGCCGTGATGCGCGACGGCAGCCTGGTCCACGACTTTCTGTTCGCCCAGACGCCCCGCATGCTCCACGTCTGCAACGCGCCCTCGCCCGCGGCGACCTCGGCGATTCCCATCGGCGAAATGATCGCCGACCGCATGTTCACACCAAGCTGATACCGCTTCCCCGGCCTCACCCGGACCAACGCAACAAGCGTCACTTTGACAATAAATATAATGACTCAGAAGGAAGTACAGAATGACGGCGACACCCCATACCGCTGCCCCGGAAACGCCTGCACACAGCAAAAAACGCCTGCGCAAAGTCGCCGCCGCCACGATCTTCGGGTCGATGCTGGAGTGGTACGACTTTTACCTGTACGCCACCATGGCGGCCATCGTATTCTCGAAGATTTTCTTTGATAACAGCGACCCGAAAACCGCCTCGCTCATGGCCTTTTCCACCTTTGCCATCGGCTTTATCGCCCGGCCGTTCGGCGGCATTCTGTTCGGCTACCTGGGGGACAAATTCGGCCGCAAACAAGTGCTGGTATTGACCTTCTGCATGATGGGCGTGTGTACCACGCTGATCGGCCTGATCCCCAGCTATGCCTCCATCGGCATCTGGGCGCCGATCATCCTGGTGTTTATCCGGATCATCCAGGGGCTGGGCGCCGGGGCCGAGTTGTCCGGCGCGGCGGTCACCTCCTACGAGCACGCGTCGGAAGGCAAGCGCGGCAGCCAGGGCGCCTGGCCGGCACTGGGCCTGAACCTGGGCTTGCTGCTGTCTTCATTGACCGTGTACCTGCTGACCATCAACGGCAACGACTTCATGCTGGCAGGCGGCTGGCGCATCCCGTTCATCTGCAGCATCGCGTTGGTCGGCGTCGGCCTATGGGTGCGCAACAGCATTCCGGAAACCCCGGAGTTCAAGGAGTTGAGCCAGGCAGCTGCGGCCGCCAAGCCTTCGCCGCTCAAAGCGCTGTTCAAGAATGACCTCAAGGGGTTGGCCGTGGTGTTCTTCGTAGCCATTGGCTACAACGCCTTAAGCTATATCTTCAAGACGTTTTCCCTGGCCTACCTGACTCAGTTCAAAGGCGTCGATGTGCATGTCACGTCGCTGTCGGTGACCATTGCCAGCCTGATCGCCATCGTCGCGGTGCCGTGCTTCGGCTGGCTGTGCGACAAATGGAGCAGCAAAAAAGTACTGGTACTCGGCGGCGTCTGCTCGCTGTTGTTTGCCTACCCGTTCCTGGCCCTGCTCGATACCGGCGAAAGCTTGATGATCTACATTGCTATCGGCGTCGGTACCGGCCTGCTCGCCCCCATGATGTTCGCACCCCAGGGCTCGTTCTTAAGCCGTCAATTTCCCACCCAGACGCGCTCCTCGGGCTTCGGCACCGGCCGCGAAATCGGCACCGCTATCGCCGGCGGCCTGGCGCCGCTGGGCGCCTTGTCCCTAGTCGCCGCATCACCGACCCACGCTACGGGTGGCGTGGTGATTATCCTCGCGATCGCGGCACTGCTGGTGGTGGTGTTCGCCCTGTGCGACCAGGGCCGTAAACACTCGACCTTCAAGAACTGACCGAGAAACGTCGGCCAGACGTCGGCCCATGCCCCCGCACATGACCGACGTCAAGGCCGCCCTTCGCGTAACCGGATACCCTGAAAAACGAGAGATGAGCACTCACTCACCCCCGAAGAAACCCTAGGAGTACCCGTTGAAAACCCGCCACTGCCTCGTCGTCCTCTTTCTGATCACGACGTTGACGTTACTCGTTGATATCCCGGTCGATACCTGGCTGACCTCAGCGACCCTCAGCTTGCTGCTCGGCACTGCCGCCCTGGTGTACATGGCGACGTCCTGCATACTGGCCAGTCGTTGGTCGGTGGTGGAGAGCGTGTTTGGCGGCCTGGATCGCGTCTATGAGGTACACAAGTGGCTGGGCATCTGGGCGCTGGTGTTTGCCACGTATCACTTTGTGTTCAAGGCCAACCTGGATGTGTGGAACAGCGTGCCCATCATGGAGCTGCCCAAATACTGGACGCGCATGGTACGTCAGTTGAGCTACGTGGCGCTGGGCCTGATCGTGTTGTTGGCGTTGAACCGCAACATCCCTTACAGCGTCTGGCGCTGGTGGCACAAACTGTCTGGCCCGCTGTTCCTGCTCGTGATCCTGCACTGGCTGAGCTTCAAATCGCCGATCACCCTGGCCAGTCCATCGGGCGTCTGGTTGATGTTGTGCTGTGGCCTGGGTGTAATCGCGGTCTTCTATAAACTGGTGCTCTACCCCTCGGTGGCTCGTGCCGGCGAATACCGGGTGACGGCCGTCAACCGCGCCAACGGCGCCCTGCATTTGACACTGGCGCCGATTCACACAGGGTTCGACTTCAAGGCGGGGCAGTTCGCGTTCCTGGCGATGCAGGTCAAAGGACTGCGCGAGCCGCATCCGTTCACGATCGCCAGCGCAAACAGTGCGAACGGGCAGATTTCGTTCATGATCAGAGGGCTGGGCGATTACACCAACGCCCTGGCAGACTGCGCCAAGGTTGGCATGCGCGCCGATCTGTATGCGCCTTACGGGCGCTTCAAGCGCGTCGTCCAGGCCGAGCGGGAAATCTGGATCGGCGCTGGCGTGGGTATTTCACCGTTTATTTCCTGGCTGCAAGACCCCGCGGCCAAAGACTTCGGCAAAGCCACGCTGGTCTATTGCTTCACGCCCTCGCGCGCCTTCCCGCCCGCCGAGCAGGTGCAAACCATGGCCCGCTTACGGGGTGCGCAATTCGTCAGTAATGCCGGCGGCCTCGAGCGCTTGGCCGACACCCTGCGCCAGGCCGTGACCGAGACCGACCCCGACAAGGTGCATGTCAGCTTCTGTGGCCCCAAGGGTTTGCTGGTCAAGGTCCGCGAACTGATGAACGCCCAGCGGATTCCGCTGGCCAACCTGCATAGCGAACGGTTCGAGTTTCGCTGAAACAACCGAACGCGGATCAACCCAGCCCCCGAAGGGGGTTTGGCGGCGCACATAAACTGGCATGA
The DNA here is from genome assembly GCF_029320995.1 of Pseudomonas sp. D3. Lineage (NCBI taxonomy): Bacteria > Pseudomonadati > Pseudomonadota > Gammaproteobacteria > Pseudomonadales > Pseudomonadaceae > Pseudomonas > Pseudomonas sp. D3. The sequence goes on along the minus strand of NZ_CP119772.1, from coordinate 3,257,691 downwards.
TAGCGCCCATCCGACGACCTTCTCTGACGTGCGAGACGCCCCATGAAAATCCCATTGCGACTGGCCCTGCTTTCAGCCCTGTTGACCACCGGCCTGGCCCAGGCGGCCGACCTGATCCCTATCGACGTACACCGCGACGCCAACTGCGGGTGCTGCAAGCAATGGATCAGCCATCTGGAAAGCCACGGTTTCAAGGTCAATGACCACGTTGAAGCCGATATGAGCGCGGTCAAACAACGCCTCGGCGTCGCGCCGCGCCTGGGGTCGTGCCATACCGCCGTGATCGACGGCAAGTTCGTCGAAGGCCACGTACCCGCCGAACAAGTGTTGGCGCTGCGCAAGCGCGATGATTTGCTCGGCATCGCCGCGCCGGGCATGCCCATGGGTTCGCCCGGCATGGAAATGGACGGCCACGGTGACGCCTACCAAGTCATTGGCCTGACCCGCGACGGCAAAGATGTGGTGGTGGCCGACTACCCGGCACACTGATCGATGCTGACGGGATACCTGGGGCTGTTTTTCGCGGCATTCGGCGCCGCCACACTCCTGCCCTTGCAGTCGGAAGCCGTGCTGGTGGGCCTGCTGCTCAGCGGGCATTACAGCCTGTGGTGGCTGCTGGGCATCGCCACGCTGGGCAATGTACTCGGCTCGCTGGTCAATTGGCTGCTGGGGCGCTCGATCGAGCACTTCAAGGCGCGACGCTGGTTTCCGGTCAACGCCAGGCAACTCGACAAGGCGCGCCGCCACTATGAACGCTGGGGGCATTGGACGTTATTGCTCAGTTGGGTACCGATCATTGGCGACCCGCTGACCTTGATCGCCGGGGTGATGCGTGAGCCACTGTGGCGCTTTTTGCTGTTGGTGACCCTGGCCAAGGGCGTGCGTTATGGCGTGCTGGCCGCGCTGACCCTGCATTGGGTGTTAATCCCCACTTAATCGCCTGCAAACAGCATCCGGGCACCCTACTCGGAGCCCCGCCATGCCTCTAATCCGCACCTTTTGCGTTGCCGGCCTGCTCGCCGTTGGCGCAGTGCCCGCGTTCGCCGCCAGCGAAGGCCCCCGCTACGGGCCTGAGCTGCAGGGTTTCCAATACCCCTACCCGGTTGAGCATTTCAACTTCCAGTCCCAGGGCAAATCCCTGCAAATGGGCTACATGGACATCCCGGCCACCGGCAAAGCCAACGGTCGCAGTGTGGTGCTGCTGCACGGCAAGAACTTCTGCGGCGCCACCTGGGAAGGTTCGATCAAGGCGTTGAGCGACGCCGGTTACCGCGTGATCGCACCCGACCAGATCGGTTTCTGTACCTCCAGCAAGCCCGACAGCTACCAGTACAGCTTCCAGCAACTGGCGATCAACACCCACCAATTGCTGGAACAACTCGGCATTCAGAAGGCCACCCTGCTCGGCCACTCCACCGGTGGCATGCTCGCCACCCGTTACGCGCTGCTGTACCCAGAGCAAACCGAGCAACTGGCACTGGTCAACCCAATTGGCCTGGAAGACTGGAAGGCCCTCGGCGTGCCTTATCGCAGCGTCGACCAATGGTACGCGCGCGAACTGCAGGTGAGCGCCGACGGCATCCGCAGCTACGAGCGCGACACCTACTACGCCGGCCACTGGAAGCCCGAATACGAGCGCTGGGTACAGATGCTCGCCGGCATGAACAAAGGCCCCGGCCACACCCAGGTGGCATGGAACTCGGCGTTGATTTACGACATGATCTTCACCCAGCCGGTGTACTACGAGTTCAAGGACTTGCAGATGCCGACCCTGCTGCTGATCGGCACCAGCGACACCACCGCCATCGGCAAGGACCTCGCGCCCCCGGCGGTCAAGGCGAAGATAGGGCACTACGAGGTGCTGGGCAAACAGGTGGCCAAATTGATTCCCCACGCCACGCTGGTGGAGTTTCCGGGCCTGGGCCACGCACCGCAGATGGAAGAACCGGCACAGTTCCACAAGGCCTTGCTGCAAGGGCTCAACGGCCTTTAATCCAACTTTATGAGAGGCACGCGAGAATGTCGCTACAGATCGCAGTCATTGACGATTGGCAGAACGTCGCCCGTGGTGTGGTGGATTGGTCGACCCTGGCGGCGGTCGGCCAGGTGCATTTTCTGCATGAGTATCCGGCAGACACCGCCACGATGATCGAGCGCCTCAAAGGCTTCGACGTGATCTGCGTGATGCGCGAACGCTCGACCTTCGATAAACCCCTGCTGCAAGGCCTGCCGAACCTCAAGCTGCTGGTGACCGGCGGCATGCGCAACGCCGCCATCGACCTCCCCGCCGCCCACGCCCTGGGTATCCAGGTGTGCGGCACCGACAGTTATAAACACGCGGCGCCGGAGCTGGCCTGGGCGTTGATCATGGCGTCCACGCGCAACCTGCTGGCCGAAGCCAATTCCCTGCGCGCCGGCCACTGGCAGGTGGGCCTGGGCGGCGACCTGCATGGCCAGACCCTGGGGATTCTCGGGCTGGGCAGCATCGGCCAGAAGGTCGCGCAATTTGCCCAGGTGTTCGGGATGCGGGTGATTGCCTGGAGTGAAAACCTCACACCGCAGCGCGCGGCGCAATCCGGGGTCACGTGGGTCAGTAAGCGCGAGTTGTTCGAACAGGCCGATATCCTCACCATCCATCTGGTGCTCAGCGAGCGTAGCCGCGGGCTGGTGGATGCCGAGGCGCTGGGCTGGATGAAACCGACGGCACGCCTGGTCAATACGGCACGCGGGCCGATTGTGGACGAACCCGCGCTGCTGCAGGCATTGAGCAACGGCCGCCTGGCGGGGGCAGCGCTGGATGTGTATGCCGAGGAGCCGCTGCCGGTGGACCATCCGTTGCGCCGTTTGCCGAATGTGCTGGCCACCCCTCACGTCGGGTATGTGAGCGAGCAGAATTACCGGCAGTTTTACCAGCAGATGATCGAAGATATCCAAGCCTGGGCCGAGGGCACGCCCATTCGCGTGCTCGGCTAACGCACCAACTCGGCGCACACGCACTACGGTGGCGAGGGCGCTTGCGCCCGTTGGCAACATCGCGGCCCTGTATCGGCGCCGCTTCGCGCCCAGCGTGAGCACGCTCCCGAGCCACCGTAGTAGTGCGCTAATGCGCAAACGCCTGCGCAGCTTTTCAATGTCGCATATTGTTACAAGTTTTTTGTCCTACAAAATTTCCACATAAACCCTACAGTCTTTAGGATTTGTCCTAGACTCATCACCGATGGGTCCGTTCCAAAACAAAAGCCCCGCAAAAAATCGAAACTTTAGAACTCTGCCGTAGGTCAGGTTTAGGGTTAGGCGTGCATAAGCGGTTCAGACCGAATGCCCGTCCATCCACTCTATTTCAGCTAACCGTGCAACTGGCACAAGCCTTGCCAGTTTGTATAGCGCTTGTGCGTCTGGCCGCAGGAAGCGGTCTTCGGAGCTAGTGGCAGCGGGCCACCAGCCAACCAACATGTGGGAGAGAACTATGATCAGTGCCGCAGTAGATACTCAGGGAGAGCGTTTTAGTAAATCGGCAGGGGGGCCAACATCGTTGGTCGATCTGCCCAACACTGTGCGGCCGATCGTGAGTCATAACCCCAATCGAAAGAAAGTCTTGTTCGTCACCTCCGAATTTGCCGACCTGGTTAAAACCGGCGGCCTCGGCGACGTCTCCGCTGCCCTGCCCCGCGCTATGGCGCACTTGCACGATGTGCGTGTGCTGATCCCCGGTTACCCGCAGGTGATGGAAAGCGACAACCCGATCCATATCATCGGTGAGCTGGGTGGCCACGCCGCGCTGCCGCCCTGCAAGATCGGGCGCATGGACCTCAAGGACGGCCTGGTTGTCTACGTACTGATCTGCCCCGAACTGTACGAGCGCGAAGGCACCCCGTATGGCGCCAACAACGGTCGCGACTGGCCGGATAACCACATTCGCTTCGCACGCCTGGGCCTGGCCGCTGCCGACATGGCCGCCAACCTCGCCCAAATCCACTGGTGCCCGGACCTGGTGCATGCCCACGACTGGCCGGCCGGCCTGGCGCCTGCCTATATGCACTGGCGTGGGTCACGCACGCCCACCCTGTTCACCATCCATAACCTGGCGTACCAGGGCGTGGTCAGCCTCGCCTCCACGCCGGAGCTGGGTATTCCACCCCATGCCCTGCAACAGGAAGGCATGGAGTTCTACGGCAAGATGTCGTTCCTCAAGGCGGGGATGGCCTACTCCAGTCACATCACCACCGTGAGCGCCACTTACGCCCAGGAAATCACCACCCCGGAATTCGGCTGCGGGTTGGACGGCTTTCTCGCCAGCAAGACCCAGCAAGGCCTGCTCAGCGGCATTCCCAACGGCATCGACGAAAGCTGGGAAGCCTCCACTGATACGCACCTGACCCACAACTTCAATATCGGCGACTGGGAAGGCAAGGCGCTCAACGCCGCCCACGTGCGCACCCTGTTTGGCCTGCATGACTCCAGCGGCCCGCTGTTCGCCGTGGTCTCGCGGCTGGTCTATCAGAAAGGCCTGGACCTGACCGAAGCGGTCGCCAGTTTTATCGTCGAGAACGGCGGCCAGATCGCGATCATCGGCCGCGGCGAGCCGGAAGAAGAACACGCCATGCGCGAACTGGCGCTGCGCTTCCCGGGCGAGGTCGGTGTGCGCATCGGCTTCAACGAAACCGACGCCCGTCGCATGTTTGCCGGCAGTGACTTTCTGCTGATGCCGTCGCGCTATGAACCGTGCGGCTTGAGCCAGATGTACGCCCAGCGTTTCGGCTCGCTGCCGGTCGCACGCAACACCGGCGGCCTGGCGGACACCATCGAAGACGGCGTCACCGGGTTCTTGTTCAACGAATCCAGCGTGGACAGCTACCGCGAAGCCCTGAACCGTGCGTTCAAAGTGTTCGCCTACCCAGGCCTGCTCAACGCCATGCGCTGCCGCGCCATGACTCAACCGTTCAACTGGTGCCAGGCGGTCGAACCCTACGCAGAACTGTATGAACAACTGGTGGCCAAGGCCTTGGGGAAATCGATTAAATAATCAAGGGAGGTCTTCATAGATGCCGTTACGGACTCTGGAAACCTGGCCCCACGGCGCAATCATGCTGGACGCGCAACACACGCGTTTCGCCTTGTGGGCGCCAGACGCGTTTTATGTCAGCGTTGAATTGGAAGATGGCAAGTCAATAGCCATGCTGCCCCAGGCAGATGGCTGGTTCGAAACGGAGATAAAGTGCCCCGCGGGCACGCGCTATCGCTACAACATCGATGGCGAAATGGATGTTCCCGACCCCGCGTCCAGGGCCCAGGATTCGGATGTGCACGGTTGGAGCCTGGTGGTCGACCCGCTCGCCTATGCATGGCGACACAACCACTGGCAAGGCCGGCCCTGGCATGAAGCCGTGATCTACGAACTGCATGTCGGTGCGCTGGGGGGCTACGCGCAAGTCGAAAAACACCTGCCGCGCCTGGCCGAGCTGGGCGTTACCGCGATAGAGCTGATGCCCCTGGCGCAATTTCCCGGCGAGCGCAATTGGGGCTATGACGGCGTTCTGCCCTACGCACCGCAGTCCTCCTACGGCAGTCCCGAACAGCTCAAGCAGCTGATCGACAGCGCTCATGAACACGGGCTCGCGGTCATCCTCGACGTGGTCTACAACCACTTCGGCCCCGATGGCAACTACCTGGGCCAGTACGCCAAAAACTTCTTCCAGGAAGATGTACACACGCCATGGGGCGCCGGTATCGACTTCGATCGGCGTGAAGTGCGGAATTTCTTTCTGGATAACGCGCTGATGTGGCTGCTCGACTACCGCTTCGACGGCCTGCGCCTGGACGCGGTACACGCCATCGACAATCCCGGCTTCCTGCATGAGCTGGCACAACGGGTGCGCCAACAGGTCGACACCGGCCGTCACGTATGGCTGGTGCTGGAAAACGAACTCAACCAGGCCAGCCTGTTGAAGCACGATTTCGATGCGCAATGGAACGACGACTTCCATAACGTGTTGCACGTGTTGCTGACCGGCGAAACCGATGCCTACTACAGCGACTTTGCCCAAACGCCTACCGCCAAACTCGCACGTTGCCTCGGCGAAGGCTTTATTTACCAGGGCCACACCACACGCCACGGGCATGCGCGCGGCGAACCGAGCAGCGGTTTGCCACCCACCGCCTTCGTCGCGTTTTTGCAGAACCACGACCAGATCGGCAACCGCGCCCTCGGCGAACGCCTGCACCAGCTCTGTTCGCCCCAGGCGCTCAAGGCAGCGACCACCTTGCTGCTGTTGTCGCCGATGATCCCGTTGCTGTTCATGGGCGATGAAGTCAACGCCAGCGAGCCGTTTCTGTTTTTTACCGATCACCATGGCGAACTGGCTGAAGCGGTACGTGAAGGTCGGCGCAATGAATTCGCCGACTTTGCCGCGTTCCACGACCCGGAGCGTCGCGCGCGGATTCCCGATCCCAACGCCCTGTCGACCTTTGAGCAGTCAGCGCCGTCTTTCGCCGAGAGCGCGCACGCCCAGTTCTACCGTCACCTACTGAACCTGCGGCACACGCATATCGTGCCGCATTTACCCGGCAGCATTGCGCTCGGTGCCCAGGTACTGGCAGACGGCGCCGTCACCGCGCGTTGGCGCCTGGGCAATGGCAGCCTGTTGCAGATCGACCTGAACCTGAGTGCTACGGCACTGGCTCACGCGGCTGGGCAGCACGTACTGTTCCAGACGCCGGCCCATGACCACACGCACCTGGCGCCCTTCAGCGCACGCGTTACCCTATCCCCTGTTGGAGAGCACTCTTGAGCGAAGCGAACCTGGAAATCCTCGCTGGCCGAGCGGGCCTGGCCGTCGATTGGATCGACGCAAACGGCCGCCCGCAACGTGTCAGCCCCGACGCCCTGCGCGCCGTCCTCAAAGGCCTGGGCCACCCGGCCGACAACGATGCCGAGATCAACGCCAGCCTGCGCGAGCTGGAGCAGGTACAACAGGACAAACACCTGCCGCCCTTGCTCACCGTCGACAGCGGCGAAGGCCTGGACCTGGCGCGCTACTTCGAGCCCGACACCGCCTGCCGGGTCAGCCTGGAAGGCGGCGAAGTCATGGAATTGCACCTCGACCGCGACGCGGTGCTGCCCGGCGTGATCGCCCTCGGTTACCACCAAGTACATATCGCCGACCAGACCTTCACCCTGGCCGTGGCGCCCCGCCACTGCTACAGCGTCGCTGACGCCGTCGACCGTCATACCCCGCGTGCCTGGGGCCTGAGCGCCCAGTTGTATTCCCTGCGCCGCCTCGGCGACGGCGGGTTCGGCGACACCTTGGCCCTGGAACACCTGGCCCGCTCGGCCGCCGAACGCGGCGCCGATGCCCTGGCGATCAGCCCGATGCACGCGATGTTCAGCGCCGACCCCGAGCGCTACAGCCCGTATTCGCCGTCGAGCCGGCTGTTTCTCAATAGCCTGTACGCATCGCCCGGCTGCATCCTGGGTGAGCGCGAAGTGCGCAATGCCATCGAGGCCTGCGGTTTGGCCGAGGAACTGCACACCCTCGAACAACACACGCTGATCGACTGGCCCGCCGCAGCCAAGGCCAAACAACGCCTGTTGCGTGCCCTGTATGACGACTTCCGTCACGGTCATCACCCGCAACACGCCGACTTCCTCAGTTTCCGCCAGGCCGGCGCTGAAGCCCTGGAAAACCACTGCCGTTTCGAAGCCATACAGGCCGTGCGTGCCGCCGCCGGGGAAGACCTCGACTGGCGCCATTGGCCGCAAGAATGGCGCAGCCCACAAAGCCCGGCGCTCGTACACTTCGCCGAAGAAAACCGCGACGAGATCGGCTTTTACGCCTTCGGCCAATGGCTGATCGCGCGCTGCCTGGAACGCGCGCAACAAGCCGCCCGTGGCAGCGGCATGGGTATCGGCCTGATCGCCGACCTGGCCGTCGGTGCCGACGGCGGCGGCAGTCAAGCCTGGAGCCGTCAGGATGAATTGCTCGCCGGCCTGACCGTCGGCGCGCCGCCGGACATCCTCAACCGCGCCGGCCAAGGCTGGGGCATCTCCGCCTTCGCCCCCGAAGGTCTCAAGCGCCACGGCTTCCGCGCCTTTATCGAGATGCTGCGGGCCAATTTCGCCCACGCTGGCGGCTTGCGTATTGACCACGTGATGGGCTTGCAGCGCCTGTGGGTGATCCCCATGGACGCCTCCCCGCAGGAAGGCGCCTACCTGTATTACCCGGTGGACGACCTGTTGCGTCTGCTGGCGTTGGAATCCCACCGCCACCAGGCCATCGTCCTCGGCGAAGACCTCGGCACCGTGCCCGATGGCCTGCGCGACAAACTCATCGGCCGCTCGATTCTCGGCATGCGCGTGCTGCTGTTCGAACAGGGCCACGACGGCCAATTCAAGCCGATCCTCGACTGGCCGGACAACGCCCTGGCCACCACCAGCACCCACGATTTGCCCACCCTCAATGGCTGGTGGCACAGCCGCGATATCGACTGGAACGTCCAGCTCGGCTTGATCGATGCGCCCACCGTCGAGCAATGGAGCGAGCACCGCCGGCACGAACGCCAGGCACTGCGCCAGGCCTTGAGCCAGGACCCGCAAAACTTCGTCGATGAAGTGCGCAATGAAACCGACCACATGATCGACGCCAGCGTGCGCTACCTGGGCCACACCCGTGCGCCGCTGGTGCTGCTGCCGCTGGAAGATGCCTTGGGCCTCGAAGAACAAGCCAACCTGCCCGGCACCACTGACACCCACCCCAATTGGCGTCGGCGCCTGCCCGGTGAGGCGGCCAGCCTACTCGACAATGCCGGTGCCGCCCGCCGCCTGGAGCTGCTGGCCGTGGCGCGCAATCAAGCCCATGAGCGTGACCGATGAAGGCCCTGCCCCTGCGCGCCACCCAGCGCCTGCAATTCCATAAAGGCTTCACCCTCGATGACGCGGTGCCCCTGGTGCCGTATTTCGCCCGGCTGGGTATCAGCCATGTGTATGCCTCACCGCTGCTCAGCGCCCGCGCAGGTTCGATGCATGGCTATGACGTCGTCGACCCGACCACCGTCAACCCGGAACTGGGCGGCGAAGCGGCGTTGCGCCGCCTGGTGGCCGCCCTGCGCGAGCACGATATGGGGCTGATCCTCGACATCGTGTCCAACCACATGGCCGTCGGCGGCGCCGATAACCCCTGGTGGCTCGACCTGCTGGAATGGGGCAGGTTGAGCCCCTACAGTGAGTTTTTTGACATTCAATGGCACTCGCCCGACCCGCTGCTCAAAGGCCAACTGCTCATGCCGTTCCTCGGCAGCGACTATGGCGAAGCCCTGCAAACCGGCACGCTGACCCTGCACTTCGACGCGGTACACGGCAGCTTTTTCGTCGAGCACTACGAGCACCGCTTCCCGATCTGCCCACGGGATTACGCGATGATTCTGGGCGCCGATGACCTGCTCAAACCGCTCGCCGACCGCTTCAGCGCCCTCGCCTACCAGGACGACGCCTATGCCGAGGCCGCCTGGCTCAAACACGCCCTGGCCGAACGCGCCACCCATAGCGCCGTGGAAAAGGCCATCGAACAGCGCCTGGGCGCCTTCGACGCACGCCAACCCGAAGGTTTCCAGCGCCTGCACGCGCTGCTGGAGCAACAGGCTTACCGCCTGGCTAGCTGGCGCACGGCGGCGGACGATATCAACTGGCGACGCTTCTTCGATGTCAACGAACTGGGCGGCCTGCGCGTAGAGCGCAGCGCCGTGTTCGAAGCCACCCACGGCAAGATCTTCGATCTGATCAACGAAGGTCTGGTGGATGGCCTGCGCATCGACCATATCGACGGGCTGGCCGACCCTCGCGGGTATTGCCGCAAGCTGCGCCGTCGGGTCGATGCACTGTCGCCCGAACGTCACCTACCGATCTTCGTCGAAAAAATCCTCGGCGAAGGCGAAACCCTGCGCCACGACTGGAAGGTGGACGGCACCACCGGCTACGAATTCATGAACCAGCTGTCGCTGCTGCAACACGACCCGCAAGGCTTCAAAGCGCTGGCCGAGCTGTGGACACGCCACAGCGAACGGCCGTCGGCCTTTATCGAAGAAGCCTGGCTGGCGCGCCAGCAGATCCTCAACGGTTCCCTCGCCGGCGACTTCGAAAGCGTGGCCCAGGCCCTGCTGCAAGTGGCCCGCGACGATGTGATGAGCCGTGACCTGACGCTCGGCGCGATCCGCCGCGCCCTGCAGGAATTGATCGTGCATTTCCCGGTGTACCGCACCTACATCAGCGCCCTTGGCCGCAGCGAGCACGACGACGTGTTTTTCCAGCAAGCCCTGGCCGGCGCGCGCAGCACCTTGAGCGAGGGCGACTGGCCGGTGCTGGACAACCTGGACAAATGGCTGGGTGGCCAGCCGTGGCGCAATCGTCCGATCGGCCGCGAGCGCAAACTGCTCAAGCATGCCTGCGTGCGCTTCCAGCAGTTGACCTCGCCCGCCGCCGCCAAAGCCGTGGAAGACACCGCGTTCTATCGCTCGGCGGTGTTGCTGTCGCGCAACGACGTGGGCTTCAGTACCGAACAGTTCAGCGCACCGCTGGCCGATTTTCACGCGGCCAATCAGCAGCGCTTGCAGGCGTTCCCCGACAACCTGCTGGCCACCGCCACCCACGACCACAAACGCGGCGAAGACAGCCGCGCCCGCTTGGCCGTGCTGAGTGAGTGCGCAGCCTGGTACGCCGAACACGTGGAGCAGTGGCGCACGCTAGCCGCGCCGTTACGCAGCGATGCCACCAGCCCGTCGGCGGGCGATGAATTGATCCTCTATCAGGCCCTGCTCGGCAGTTGGCCGCTGGACCTGCACCTGGATGACCAGCCGGCACTCGAGGCCTATCAACAGCGCCTCTGGCAATGGCAACAAAAAGCCCTGCGCGAAGCCAAATTGCAGAGCAGTTGGAGTGCGCCCAACGAGGCCTACGAGCAAGGCGTGGAAACCTTTCTCACGCGCCTGCTGCTCAGCGACGCAGGCCGCGCACTGCGCACGTCCATCGGCGCCGCCGCCCAGGCCATTGCCCCCGCTGGCGCACTCAATGGGCTGGCGCAATCCTTGCTTCGAGTCACCGTGCCGGGTGTGCCAGACCTGTACCAGGGCGATGAGTTCTGGGACTTCAGCCTGGTGGACCCGGACAACCGTCGCCCGGTGGATTTCAACGCACGGCAACGCGCGCTGGAGACCCTGCCAGACATGGGCGAGCTGTTGTTCAACTGGCATGACGGGCGCATCAAGCAGGCCTTGATTGCCCAGGTGCTGGCCTTGCGCAAGGCCCATCCTGAGGTGTTCCATCGGGGCAGCTACACGCCCTTGGACGTGGTCGGCCAACATGCCGAACACGTGGTCGCGTTCTGTCGCGAACACCAGGGCAAACGCGTGCTGGTGGTGGTGCCACGCTGGCCCCATCGCCTGCTGGAAAATGGTGTGCATCCGCAGGTCAATGCGCGGGTTTGGGGCGATACGCGGGTGAAATTACCGTTCGCCGCGCCAACCGAAAACTGGAAGGGACTTTTTCATACAGGCGCAGTCACACCAGACAAGGAGCTGTTAATCAGTACTGCGCTGGGGGATTTCCCGGTCAATGTCTTTATCAATCCTGATGATCAATAAAGCTGAAATTTTCTGCGAGGAGCATTGTGATGAGTACTGAAGACAAACGTGTTCGAGAATTCGCGTATCAGATCTGGGAATCGGAGGGCAAGCCGCAAGGTCAGGAGGCGCGCCATTGGGAGATGGCCCGCAAGCTGGCAGAGGCCGAAGCGCTGACGCCAAGCAAGCCCAAACCCGCCGCCAAGCCGAAAACCCCACCCAAGCCAGCAGCGAAAGCCAAGCCGCCGGCCCCGGCCCCAGGCAAACCCGCAGCGCCGGCGGCTAAAAAGCCGGCTGCCGCGAAAAAACCCAAGCCGTAAGCCCTGTGACCTCATGATCCTCCCGCCGGCAACCCCGGTCGGAGGTCGAGCACTTTCTGGTTCGTCAGCTGAACCCTAGTCAGCGGGGCCGCTTTTGGCCCAAAAAAAGACCTGTGCAGGAGCAACACAATGAGCAAAGCCGATAAAAACCCAGCGACGCCGGCCCCCGAGCCGTCGCGGATTCGCGAAGGTTTGCCCTTCCCCCTGGGTGCGACCTGGGACGGCCTGGGTGTCAACTTTGCGCTGTTCTCGGCGAACGCCACCAAAGTCGAGCTGTGCCTGTTCGACGACGCCGGCGTTGTCGAGCTGGAACGTATCGAACTTCCCGAATACACCGATGAGATCTTCCACGGCTACCTGCCCGACGCCCACCCTGGGCTGATTTACGGCTACCGTGTGTACGGCGCGTATGACCCGGCCAACGGCCACCGTTTCAACCACCACAAATTGCTGATCGACCCCTACGCCAAACAGCTGGTGGGCGAACTTAAATGGTCCGAAGCGCTGTTTGGCTACACCATCGGCCACCCCGACGACGACCTCAGTTTCGACGAACGCGACAGCGCGCCCTTCGTGCCCAAGTGCAAGGTCATCGACCCGGCGCACACCTGGGGCAACGACCAACCGGTGCGCGTGCCGTGGGACCGCACGATCATTTATGAAACCCACCTGCGCGGCATCAGCATGCGTCACCCCAGCGTCGGCGAAGCCGTGCGCGGCACCTGCGCCGGGCTGATGGAAGACGATGTGCTCAAGCACATCCGTCAGTTGGGTATTTCTTCCGTCGAACTGTTGCCGGTGCATGCCTTTGTCAACGACCAGCATTTGCTGGAAAAAGACATGACCAACTACTGGGGCTACAACAGCATCGCTTTCTTCGCGCCGGACCCGCGCTACCTGGCCAGCGGCAAGATCGCCGAGTTCAAGGAGATGGTCGCGCACCTGCACGAAGCCAAGCTGGAAGTGATCCTCGACGTGGTCTACAACCACACCGCCGAAGGCAACGAGCGCGGCCCGACCCTGTCGATGCGCGGCATCGACAACGCCTCCTACTACCGCCTGATGCCGGACGACAAGCGTTTCTATATCAACGACTCCGGCACCGGCAACACCCTGGACCTGAGCCACCCATGCGTGCTGCAGATGGTCACGGACTCCCTGCGTTACTGGGCCACCGAGATGCATGTCGACGGGTTCCGCTTCGACCTGGCGACCATCCTCGGCCGTTATCGTGACGGTTTCGACGAGCGTCACAGTTTCCTCGTCGCCTGCCGTCAAGACCCGGTACTGCGCCAGTTGAAACTCATCGCCGAACCCTGGGACTGCGGTCCCGGCGGCTATCAGGTGGGCAATTTCCCGCCGGGCTGGGTGGAATGGAACGACCGCTTCCGCGACACCGTGCGCGCCTTCTGGAAAGGCGATGACGGCCAACTGGCGGACTTCGCCGGACGCATGACCGCGTCGGGCGAAATGTTCAACCACCGTGGCCGCAGGCCTTACAGCTCGGTGAATTTCATCACCGCCCACGACGGTTTCACCCTGCATGACCTGGTGTCGTACAACGACAAGCACAACGAAGCCAACGACGAAAACAACCAGGACGGTAGCAACAACAACCTGTCGTGGAACCATGGCGTCGAAGGCCCCACCGACGACCCACAAATCAACGCCCTGCGCCTGCGCCAGATGCGCAATTTCTTCGCCACCCTGCTGCTCGCCCAGGGCACGCCGATGCTGGTGGCCGGGGATGAGTTCGCGCGTACCCAGCACGGCAACAACAACGCCTATTGCCAGGACAGCGAGATCGGCTGGGTCAACTGGGAACTGGACGATGACGGCAAGGCGCTGCTCAAGTTTGTGAAACGCTTGATCAAACTGCGCATGGCTTACCCGATCCTGCGTCGCGGCCGCTTCCTGGTGGGCGACTACAACGAAGAGATCGGTGTGAAGGACGTCACCTGGCTCGCGCCGGATGGCAACGAGATGAGCACCGAACAATGGGAAGACAGCCACGGCCGCTGCCTGGGCATGCTGATGGATGGCCGTGCCCAGGAGACTGGAATTCGCCGTCCGGGTGGCGATGCGACCCTGCTGCTGGTGGTCAACGCCCATCACGACCAGGTCAATTTCAGCCTGCCCCCCGTTCCGGAAGGCCAGTTCTGGACCTGCATGCTCGACACCAATGACACGGCGGTACGTGGTCAGGAGCGCTTTGATTTCCACCATGAATACGCCGTCACCGGGCGCTCGCTGCTGCTGTTTGAACTGCAGCACGAAGACGAGGTGTGACATGGCGTTGCATGCCCTCCTACAAGGCTACCGGGGTTATGCGGACACGCAGGCTCTGGGCGAGACCCTGAAGGCGTTGCAGGCAGCAGGCCTGGACCAATTGCCCTTACCCGGCAGTGGCCAGACCCTTGAGCGGTTCAGTCGCCTGGCCCAGGTGGCCGGACACGACCTGCGACTGTGCAAGTTGTTCGAAGGCCACACCGATGCCTTGGCAGTCATTGCGCAGCTGCGTAGCCCGTTGCCGCCGGAGGGCAGCATCTGGGGCATGTGGGCAGCCGAACCGCCGACGGCCAGGGTGCGGGCGCGGCGCAATGGCCACCGCCTGCTGCTGGAGGGGCGTAAAGCCTGGTGCTCCGGTGCGGCGGTGGTCAGCCATGGGTTGCTGACCGCCTGGGACGAGGAGGATCGCCAACAATTGGTCGCGGTGGACATGGGCCAGCCCGGCATCACCGTGACCGATGAGGGCTGGCATGCCGTGGGCATGGCGGCCACCGGCAGCGTCGACATTCTGTTCGCGGGGGCCACCGCGATTGCCGTCGGTGGGCCCGGCGACTACCTCGCCCGCCCCGGTTTCTGGCATGGCGGCGTCGGTATTGCGGCGTGCTGGTATGGCGCTGCACAACGCCTGGCTGAAGTGCTGCGCGAGCAGTGCAACAGGCGTCCCGAGCCACATGCCCTGGCGCACCTCGGCGCGGTCGACAGCGCCTTGAACAGTGCCGCCTGTGTGCTGCGCGCCAGTGCGCGGCAGATCGACCGCACCCCACTTGCCGATGCCAGGCAGTTGGCCCAACAGGTACGCGCGTCCCTCGAAGACACAGTTGAACAGGTCATGCGCCATGTCGGTCGCGCAGCCGGCGCGGGGCCTTTTTGCAAAGACCCGCACTTTGCCCAACTGATGGCGGATCTGCCGGTGTATATGCGTCAAAGCCATGCCGAGCGCGACCTGGCCGCCCTCGGCGAACAGGTCGCCGGCGAGCCCGCAGGGAGGTGGCAGTTATGAAAGCCAATCCGATCGTGGGCCAGGGCACGCCACTGCATCAGTGGCAGGCCTCGTCCCACATGGCCGAACTGGCGCTGGTCAGCGTCGAACAACTGGTGCCTGAAGGCCATCGCGCGGTGATCATCGCACCGCACCCGGATGACGAAGTGCTGGGCTGCGGCGGCCTGTTGCAAGGGTTGGCCGCGCTGGGTCGGGCGATCCAGCTGATCTCCGTCACCGATGGCAGCGCCAGCCACCCCGGCTCCCGACGCTGGCCGGTTGAACGGCTGAGTGTGGTTCGCCCGCAGGAGTCGGCGCAGGCCTTGCACCGCCTCGGCTTGCCGTTGCACCGCTTGAAATGGCTGCGCGCAGGGTTTACCGACGGCCAGGTCGCCGCCCGCGAAGAGCCGTTGGCCGCATTTATTCAGCGCCACCTCAAACCCAGCGACGTGGTGTTCACCACCTGGCGCGAAGACGGCCACTGCGACCATGAAGCCGTCGGCCGCGCCAGCGCCAAAGCCGCACAGGCGGTGGGCGTGACCTTGTACGAATTGCCGATATGGACCTGGCACTGGGCAACCCCGGAAGACAGCCAGGTGCCGTGGCATCGTGCGCGCAAACTGCCGCTGAGTTGCGCAGTTGTCGCGCGTAAGCGCCATGCCATTCACGCGTTCGCCAGCCAGTTGGAGGGCGACCCGCAGATCGGCTTACCGCCGGTGCTGGCACCGTATGTGGTCGAACGCTTGTTACAGCCTTTTGAAGTGGTGTTTGTATGAGCGTCGCGACACCGTATTTTGATCAGTTGTTTGCCGACAACGAAGACCCGTGGGCCTTTCGTCAACGCTGGTACGAGCGGCGCAAGCGCGCGCTGACTTTGGCCCTGTTGACTCGCCCACGTTACGCTTCAATTTTTGAGCCCGGCTGCGCCAATGGCGAACTGAGCGCCGAGCTGGCACCGCGTTGTGATCGCCTGCTGTGCTGCGACACCGCGTCCGCAGCGGTCGCGCTGGCCAAGATGCGCTTGCTCGGATTTGCCCATGCCCAGGTGCAGCACAGCCGGCTGCCCGAACAATGGCCTACAGACCGGTTCGACCTGATCGTGCTCAGTGAACTGTGTTACTACCTCGACGCCGACGACCTCGGCAGCCTGATTGATCGCGCCCTCGCCTCACTGACCGACGACGGTCAACTGCTCGCTTGCCACTGGCGCGCCCCCATCGACGGTTGCCCGCAAACCGCCGATCAGGTGCATGCGCTGCTCCAGCAACGGCTGGGTATGGAAAATGTGGCCCGTTACCACGACTGTGATGTTCTGCTCGACCTATGGAGCCGCGATCATGGCTCGGTCGCCACCCATGAGGGCCTGCGATGATCGGCATTCTGATCCCGGTACATAACGAAGAAGCCCTGTTGGCCGAGTGCCTCGATGCGGCAATGATTGCCGCCAGCCATCCGGGGTTGCAGGGAGAAAAAGTGCAGATCCTGGTGGTGCTCGACAGTTGCACCGATGGCAGTGCCAAGATTGCCCGAGCGTATCCGGTACATAGCCTGCACGTGCAGGCGCGCAACGTCGGCCATGCGCGCGGGGTCGGCGCGCGGCACTTGTTGAATCAGGCGGTGCGCTGGATTTCATGCACCGACGCCGACAGCCGAGTCGCCCCCGACTGGCTGGTGGCGCAGTTGGCATTGGGCGTTGATGCTGTGTGCGGAACGGTGACTGTCGACACCTGGAGCGAAGACTTCGACCCCGCGGCGCAGATTCGCTACCACCAGGCATACCAGGCGCGGGAGGGGCATCGGCATATCCACGGCGCCAACTTGGGTATCAGTGCGGGCGCCTATGTGCAGGCGGGTGGTTTCGAACCGCTGACCTGCCATGAAGATGTACAACTGGTGCGAAACCTGGAGCGCAGCGGCGCCTCCATCGCCTGGAGCCATACCCCGCAAGTGATCACGAGCGCCCGCCTGGACTGCCGCGCCGAAGGTGGCTTTGGCGATTACCTGAAGAGTCTGATGCAGGTCCCTTAAAAAATCGTAGTTACAGGATGTGAAAGCGGCGAATCCTTGACTATGCTGATGACGCCTTGCTGGCAATCCAGGGATGGAATGCCGAGTGAACACTGCAGCGCAGCCTGCGGCCAATAAAAAAGCGTCGTCCCGTCAACGGGCCACGACCCAGCATCAACTGACAAGGACGTGACTCCCATGAAGCCCGCCTCCCTGAGCGAAGGCCGCCGCGGCCCAGCGCAAATCTGGAACAGTGCCCCACAGTTGGCACAAATTCCCGCTATTTCTCCCCACTCGCTGGTTCCCGCGGGCGCGCGGGTGGTCATCATCGCGCCCCACCCGGGCGATGAAGTGTTGGCCTGTGGCGGTTTGCTGCAACGGCTCAGCACCCTTGAACACCCGATCCTGTTGATCTCCATCACCGACGGCAGCGCCAGCCATCCCGGCTCGAATGTCTGGCCGGCGAGCCGCTTGAGCGTGGTGCGGCCGCAGGAAAGCGTCGAAGCGCTGCGCCGGTTGGGCATGCCACTGCACAGCCTGAAGTGGATTCGCGGCGGGTTTCGCGATGACGCACTGGCCGCCAGTGAACACCCCGTGAGCCAACTCATTGCGCGCTACCTGCAGCCCGGCGATGTGGTCTTCACCACCTGGCGCAACGACGGCAACGATGACCACGACGCCGTCGGCCGTGCCAGCGCAAAGGCGTGCAGCCTGACCGGAGCGCGTCTGTATGAGCTGCCGATCTGGGCCTGGCATTGGACGGCACGGGAAGGTTCGATGATCCCCTGGCAGCGAGCACGCAAGGTACGCCTCGATACCTGGGGCGTAGCGCGCAAACTGCACGCGGCCCATGCCTATGCCAGCCAACTGGCCGGAGACCCAGAGATCGGGCTCGCGCCGATGCTCGCCCAGGGGCTGCTGGAGCGGATGCGCGAGCCTTATGAGATAGTGTTTGTCTAGGTCCAAACTCGTCTACACCTGTTATTTCTGACAGTAGCGGCGCCTTGGATGTGCGACTAAGGTGCAATCGAGAAAGCCATGCCAACCCTTTGCATTGGCCGATGTTTTCAGAATGGGGTAACCGGCAGTCCCTGATCCGTATCGCGTTCGTTGTTGCCATGGTCCGAACCGCGCCTGCTTGCCCAGGTGCCGGGCGATGCTTGCTTCGAACGAGGACGGGTCATGCGCACATCGATATCTTCCCTGTTGTGCCTGGGTATCAGCTCAATCATTGCCGTGATGGCATGGCCACTCGCCTCGTATGGCGCATGCACGGTCAACAACACCGCCGGCGACGACATCTCCACGTGCGACAGTGCCTCGGCGCCGGGCTTTACCGACACCGGCGGCAACAACACCCTGAATATCAGCGGCAGCGGCGCGATCAACGGCAATGTCACCTTCGGGGCGGGTAACGACCTGGTGGACGTGAATGGGCCGACGGCAGCGCTCAACGGTTCACTGAACCAAGGCGACGGCGCGAATATTTTCCGGCTGAACCAGGGCACCGTTACCGGCTCGGTCACCCAAGGCGCCGGCGCGGATGTGGTGCAGATAACCGGCGGGCAGGCGGGTGCGATCAGCCAAGGCGCTGGCATCGACAGTTTTGCCATGAGCGGCGGCACCATCGCGTCCCTGGCCCAAGGCGATGGCCTGGACACCTTCAACATGAGCGGCGGTACCATCAAGGCAGCCTTTGAAGATGGCGACCACGCCACGATGACGGGAGGCACCATCGGCCGGGTCGACATGAAGCTCGATGACAATGTGTTCGACATGCAAGGCGGCACCATCCTGGGCAACCTGGTCACCGGGTTCGGCAAAGACCATATTCTGGTCTCGGGCACCAGTTACATCGGCGGCAACATCAGTACCAGCGGTGGCAATGATGTGATTGAAGTCAGCGGCGGAGTGGTCAACGGGCAGATCCTCGCCAGCTTCGGTGACGACCAGTTGATCTGGCACGATGGCGGCAAGATCAACGGTTTGATCGTCATGGGTGCCGGCAACGACACCGCCCTGCTGACAAACCTCAACGAAACGCTGCTGTCCTCCAACCCGCTGGTGGATGGCGGCCTGGGCAACGACACACTCACGTTCGACCACACGCAGACCGACGTCCCGTCGCGCTACACAAGCTGGGAGCAGGTGCTGCTGGTGAATGGCTCGGACCTCAAACTCGGCGGCGCTTTCACACTGGGCGACAACGAAACCGGCACCGGCAGCATGACCCTCGACGGGTCCAGCAAATTGACCGTCACCACCGGTTCACTCAACCCCTTCACCGCCGGCCAATCAGTCACCTTGAACAACGGCGGCCTGATCGACATGACCACCGGCAGTACCAGTGCCACCGACAGCCTGACGGTGAACGGTAATTACAACGGCAACGGCGGCGGGCTCGCGCTACAAAGTGTACTGGGCAGCGACGGTTCACCCAGCGATTTGCTGGTGATCAGCACGGGCACGATCAGCGGCACCACCCCCATCAGCGTGAGCAATCTTGCAGGGCCGGGTGCCGAAACCGTGCAGGACGGTATCCAGGTAGTCCGGGCAATCAACGGTGCCAGCGGCGGCGGCACCCACTTCACCCTGGCAAACCAGGTATCCGCAGGCGCCTTCGAGTACTACCTGTTCAAAGGCGGCGACAAAGCGGGCTCGGGTGAAAACTACTACCTGCGCTCATCGGTGCCGGTGACGCCGCTGCCAGGCCCGGTGACGCCGTTGCCCGAACCGGTGGTAGGCACGCCTGAACTGCCCACCAATCCGGGCATCACGCCGATCCCGATCTACCGCCCGGAAGTGCCGATCTACGCGGTATTGTTTCCCGCTGCGCAACAAATCGTCCAGGCCATGCTGGGCACCTATCACGAACGCATGGGCGATCAGAGCCAGCAACAGCAGACCGGCACGTTTCCTGCCGGTTGGGGGCGTATTTATGGCAACAGCAGCCGCCAGAGTTTCGCCGGCACGGTGAGCCCTAGGCTGAACAGTTCGATGTCCGCGTTCCAGATCGGTACGGATGTGTATGCGAGCACCACCGACAACGGTGGCGTGCAGCGGGCCGGTTTCTTCGTTGGCCACAGCCGCTTGAAAGGCGACGTCAAGGGCTTCAACGGCGGCTGGCAGGACAAGGCCGCCGGCAACACCACCCTGCGCGGTGACAGCCTGGGCGTGTACTGGACGCTGATCGGCGCCAACCAGGCCTACCTCGATCTGGTGCTCATGGGCACCCGCTTCGATGGCAACAACGAATCGGACCGAGGGGTGAAGATGAAGACTCGCGGGCACAACGTCGCCGCTTCCGCCGAGGTCGGCTGGCCGTTGCAGATGACGACCGATTGGGTGGCTGAACCCCAGGCTCAATTGATCGTGAGCCGGACCAAGCTGGACAGTCAAAACGACGGCATCTCCGACGTAGCCTACAACGCCGACACCAGCGTCACCACGCGCCTGGGCATACGCCTGCGGGGCGACTATCAGCTGCGCGGCCTGCCGTTCCAGCCCTACGCGCGGGCCAACATCTGGCATACCGGCGCCGGGCAGAACACCGTCACCTTTAACGGAGTGACGGACATCGACACCGAACAGAAGTCCACCTCCCTGGGCCTGAGTCTGGGTGCCACGCTGGAGGTGGCCAAGGGCGTCAGCCTGTACAGCGAAGTCGGCTATAACCGCAACCTGGATAGCCAGATGCTCAACAGCCGACAAGGCACCGTGGGCCTGCGAATGGAATTCTGACGGCTAATAAAGAAGAACACGGTCACTGTGGCAAGGGCGCTTGCTCCCGCTGGGACGCGAAGCGGCCCCAACAGAGGGCACTGCTACGCAGTCCAACGGGAGCAAGCGCCCTCGCCACGGGCTACCGGTTACCGCTTTATCCCTTAACTGACCGGCAGTCATTCTAAAGGCTCCTTTTTTCACCGTATCGCCACGCAATAGCGTCGGCTTGACCGCCAGCCCGCTGGCGGTTGCGGCCTCACGCAACAGCGGCAACTTCGGATGATTTCGCGCGCTGGCGGCAAACTGCCACCCAGTAAAATGTGAAAATCTTGTTAAGTAATTCCCCCCAAAGCCTTTTTTGGCCGGATTCAATCTGCCACACTGATACGAATAGTTATCGATTCGCTTATCATTCGCCATAAAAGGCGCTCGGGGAGGCTCAGATTCATGTTCGTTCAACAACCTGTCGGCACGCGTTTTTCACCCAGTCTACTGGCATTGGCGCTCTGCCTCAGCGGCACCCAGACAACGCTGGCGGCAGACACCGAAAAAGCACCGGCACCGCTTGAACTGGGCGCCACCGAGATCAGCGGCGAGCAACTCGGCGAGACCACCGAAGGCACACAGTCTTACACCACCGGCGCCATGGCGACGGCCACCAAGTTGCCGTTGACCATGCGCGAAACCCCGCAGGCCGTGACCGTGATCACCCGCCAGCGCATGGACGACCAGGCCATGACCAGTGTCAACGATGTGGTCAAGAACACGCCCGGCCTGTTCCTCAGCCAGGCTGAAGGCCCGGGCCGTCAGACCTACAGCTCGCGCGGCTTCGACATCGACAACATGATGTTCGACGGCCTGCCCAGCGCCTACTCGGGCTACGCCAACAGCGTGCAGCCCAACCTGGCGATGTTCGACCGGGTCGAAGTGATTCGCGGCGCCACCGGCCTGGTCACCGGCGCCGGCAACCCGTCGGCAGCGATCAACTTTGTGCGCAAGCGCCCAACCGCTACGCCGCAGGTGTCAATCACCGGCGCCGCCGGCAGTTGGGATGACTACCGCATGGAACTCGATGCATCCAGCGCCTTGAACGACAGCGGTACCCTGCGCGGCCGTGTGGTCGGCTCGTACCGCGACGCCAACAGCTTCCGCGACAACGAAACCAGCGACCACGGCCTGTTCTACGCCATCAGCGAAGCCGACCTGAGCGAAGACACCACCGCCACCCTCGGCTTCTCCCGACAGGAAGACCAGACCAACTTCTTCTGGGGCGGCCTGCCCATCGGCACAGACGGCCATCACCTGAACCTGCCCCGCTCCACCAACCCCGGCAGCGACTGGGAAAACAAGGAGCTTGCGATCAACACGGTGTTCGGCGACGTCGAGCACCGCTTCGACAATGGCTGGAAACTCAACGTCTCCGGCTCCGCGTCGCAATTGGACGGCGTGTTCACCGGCAGTTACCAGTCGCGCTACCAAACCGAGCTGGCGCGCACCGCCTACCAATCGCACCAGGACAACAAACAATACGCGTTCGATACCTTCGCCAGCGGCCCGGTCGAGGCCTTCGGCCGCACCCACGAAGTGGTGGTCGGCACCAGCAAACGCGTTTACGACGCCACCTCCAAGGAATACAGCCCTTACGACACCAATTACCCGCTCAACGGCGCCAAACCCGACTTCCAGCGCAACGGCAAAACCCACAGCCTCACCACCCAGGACGGCGTCTACCTGACCACACGCCTGAACCTGGCCGACCCGCTCAAGGTCATCCTCGGTGCGCGCCTGGACTGGTACGACTACGACGACCGCCAAAGCCAAGACGGCGACTACAAAGTCACGCGCAACCTGACGCGCTATGCCGGGGTGATCTACGACCTCGACGAGCACCACTCGGTCTATGCCAGCTACACCGACATCTTCACCCCACAAAGCGAAAAAGACCTCTCAGGCAAGGTGCTGGAGCCGATCGTGGGCGAAAATTACGAAGTGGGCATCAAGGGCGAATACTTCAACGGCGCGCTCAACGCCAGTCTGGCGGTGTTCCAGGTCGACCAGAAAAACCGCGCCACCACCGCCGCCACCCAGGCCGGTTGCCCGGTGCTCACCTGCTATGGCGCAGCCGGCCTGGTGCGCAGCCAGGGTATCGACCTGGAACTGCAAGGCGCCCTCACCGAGAACTGGCAAGTCGGCGGCGGCTTCACCTACACCCGCGCGCATTTCATCAAGGACAGCAACCCCGCCAACGACAACCAGCGCTTCGACACCGATACCCCGGAGCGCCTGTTCAAACTCACCACGTCCTACCGCTTCCAGGGCCCGCTGGAAAAACTGCGCATCGGTGGCAACGTCTACTGGCAAAGCCGCATGTACAACGACATCGCCCTCACCAACGGCAGCTACTATCGCCTGGAGCAAGGCAGCTATGCGGTAGCGGATTTGATGGCCGGTTACCAAGTGAACAAGCACCTGGACCTGCAAGTGAACGCGAACAACATCTTCGACCGCACCTACTACTCGGCGATCGGCGCCAGCCCCACCTGGGGCTCCACCGACACCTACGGCAACCCGCGCAGCTTTGGCGTGACGGCGAAGTACAGTTTCTGACGGTTGCGGCGCCCACGGCTACCGGCTCGGGTAGCCGTTTTCGATCTTCAGGTTGGCGCAGAAGACGCACGAACGCAGGCTTCATCCGTGCGCTGAGAGAGGAGGACACGCCCCATTAGTAGAGCGATGCAAGCCCCTGCGCAACGCGGCGCTCACGCATCGCGGTTTCCGTCTCGCGCGTCGCCAGTTCGCCTTTGTACTCCATCTGGCTAAAAAACAGCCCGGCCACGTACTCCTGGGCAGGCACCGAGCCAGGGCTGTTGAACAATGGCACCAGATCAAGCGTGGCGGCGAAGTTCTCCTGGGTCAGGCTGTAGCGGCCCATGTAGTTACCGGACCACGGCGAATCGGCATCGACCATGTCGATAGATGCGTCGCGGAACGTAATGGCGGCGGCTTTCAGATCCTTGGATTGATTCAGCAGCAGGGTCAGCCGCTGAGTCTGCGAACTGCTGAGCTCGCCGGCCTGATTGAGCACCTTCAGCGCGCCATCGGCCTCCACCGTAAAGCCATATTTCTTGCCGGCTAAATCCGGATAAGTCGCTGCCAGCGTTGACTGGAACGTATTGAACGTGGCTTTCAGCGCGCTTTGCGCGCCTTTGGCGATCTCGACGAACCGAGGAAGCGCTCGCGATGCGGACCGACCGACCCAGGTATCGATAGCCTCCGGCGATTCCATAGATTCAACGTCTTTGCTGGGATGGTAGACGGCTGCAGGGCCGGCGCTGGCCAAGACGTCCTTCGCGACATCCGTCAGAGGCTTGGCCACGAGTATCGGGTCAGAGGGCGTAAGGCTGGTATTGGCGGGCGGGATATAGGTAGCGCTGACGGTAAGCACCATTTCATCGGTCCATGATTGATTGGTTCATAGAGGTTATCGACGGCGATGGGTCAAGCTTTAGGGCTCGGATTATCTTACCCCCTCAAGCGCCTTTATCCTCGACCTTCCCAGCCTGCTTGCCTTCTCCGGCATGACCGCCCACCCCTCCGACGCGTTGGCGGTAGTGCTGCAAACGTCGGAGTTGTTGTTCTACGCGATCAAGATCGTCGGGGCGGCGCATCTGTTGTATCTGGCGATTCAGCTGTGGCGGCCGACCCGCAGATGCAGGACGAATCGGTTACGGCCAAGGTGGGAATATGGGCGCTGGCGCGTCAGGAGTTTTGGTGGCGGCGGGTAATCCTGATGATGCGCACTATGAATTATTCTGACGGACTGCTTTCGGCCCAGAGTGTGTAAAAACGCTTCGTAAAAATTGAAGTGCGCGCGTCTACGTTAAATCTGAAATTTATCGGCACGTCAGCAGATGTGGATTTCGCTCAGATGCGCGATTTTTAGTCCGGTTTTGAGTGCCTGTGGCGTTCGAAAACGTTTTTACACAGCCTCGGTCGGCCGCCGCCGCTGGCGACAGGCACAAATCCGCCAAAAGCAGTCCTTGCGTGGGCGCTGAATGGGATGCGGTTTGCGTCTAAAGTGATGCGGGTTCGAATCTCTTCTTCACCGCCAAATCATTAAAACGCAAACCCATGATTTTCCGAGAGAAAGTCTTGGGTTTGTGGTTTTTCGCTTCCGAAAAAATGGCCTCATGGGACTGGCGCTCTATTTTGGTGTGAAATGTTGAGCCTTTCACTGGGTGTGCAGGGTGAATTTAATCCAGCCGCCGATCCTAGTCCCCTCCCCGGCTGCGCCATACAGTATTTGCATAACGCCGATCTTATGTAGATTTATAACGTGAATGTTGTGCTTATTAAGCCCATATTGACTCGGTATTCTGATCGCTGTGGATACGCCCAACCTGAAGCTGGTGAATTGTAGAAAATTCACAGGAAGGTTCAGTACTTCAACGCTATGATGAGCTCAATGAAAACCATAACGCTCGTGTCGGGTCGATTAACACCCAAAGCTCTTTCTGTGGGCTTGGTAGCATTCATCTTTTTGGTCTGTGTCATGCTGGTGTCCGCAATTGCTTGGCAGTTAAAGCAGTCGGCGGACGAACGATTGACGAATGCCAAAATTGCTGTCCGCAACATTGTTCGGGCCTCCGAGCAGCAGGCTCAAGATACCTTGCGTCAGGCTGAAAGCATTCTCAGCAACCTTGCAGAGCGCGTTGAAAATGACAAACTTAGCAACGAACAGAGAGTTCGTTTATCCAACGTAATGGCCAACAACGTTGAGGCAACTGACGGAATTCAAGGGTTGTTCATTTACGACGAGAATGGCGACTGGGTTGTTAATTCGTTCTCCTCAGAGACAGTCGCAAAAAACAATAGCGATCGTTCTTATTTTATCTACCACAGGAACCATCCGGGCACAGCCATCCATATAGGCGAGGTGATTTTTAGCCGCACTACCGGCGACATGATCATCCCTGTCAGCCGTCGCACTCAATACCCCGATGGCCGCTTCAGCGGCGTGGTTTTGGCGACGTTGCCCGTCGCATACTTTCAAAGTTTCTTTGAGCGTTTAGACGTAGACAAACAAGGGGTGATACTGCTTGCACTGAATAACGGTAATTTGCTGGCACGACGACCAATGATTGACGCGCTAATGACGACTAATATCGCAAAGGGAGAGCTGTTTAGTCGATATTTAATACACAGCGACGAGGGAACAGCAACCCTGACGTCCGTCGTGGACGGGATAGAACGCGTCTACGCATACAGCCGCATACGCGGCCTTCCGATCGTGGCTGCAGCCGGATTATCGTTAGATTCGGTATTTGCAACATGGTGGACTTACGTCTATCACGCATCAGTTATGGTGGGGCTTATAATTTTGGTGCTGACCAGCCTAGGCTTTCTCTTTTACCGACAAATTCAACGTTTGTTGGTTGCCGAAGAAGAACTGCGTCTTGCACATCGTGATTTAGAGCACATTGCTAAAACAGATAGCCTCACGGGGTTGCCTAACCGCAGGTGTTTCGACGTTAGATTGGCACACGAGTGGTCGAGAGCATGCCGCACTGGAAATAGCGTAGCGCTCATCGTTATCGATATAGATTGGTTTAAACAGTACAATGACCATTATGGCCATGTTCTCGGCGACGAATGTTTAAGGCACATCGCAGAGTTATTAAATAAAAATATAAATCGTCCAGCGGACCTCGCTGCCCGGTATGGTGGGGAAGAGTTTGTAATCCTGCTTCCAGAGACGGAACTGGCAGGTGCACTAAAGATCGCCGAGGAAGTGCGGTCAACAATAGAGGCTGCTAAAATTGAACACCGAGGCAGTACAGCAGGCATTGTCACCATCAGCGCAGGTGTCGCTTCCAACCATCAAGATGGCGTAATTGTCTCGACTGATTTGGTGGAAAAGGCCGACAGTCTTCTGTATCGCGCAAAAAAACGGGGGCGCAATCGAGTTGAACATCAGGCGCGAGAAGTCCTCGAAACATAGCGCGTCGCGGCTGCAGGTCCATTTAAATCAACAGCACAGAGTTCCTCTGATCATCGGCGTGCTATTCACTGAATAGCCGCGGATTTCTGGACGCTTCCGACACTCAGTTTTTAACTGTCAGCTTTTTTCCTAGAAAGATAGCAATGGGTCAATTACGGTCGTTGACGACAGATAGGTTGAACGCGGAATGCGAATAACACCGCTTATGTTCAAAAGGCCCCTACACTTTAGCCCGGTGTGGGGGGGCTTTTTTTTGTAGCGATGCAAACCAGCACTCCATAGCCTGATCGACCAGAAGCCCATGTAGTGGTTTTGCGTATCTACTGCCGCCTGCACGCCATCATTTCTTACAACGCAAAGTGGATCAGCCCTGCGTACTGAACCGCTGCGCTGCACGCCGCTCATACATCGCCACTTCCGTTTCTTACGTCGCCCGCTCGCCTTTGTAGGCCAGTTGATTGGCCTTGGCCCCTTGATATCCGACGGGTCGAAATCCCTGAGTAGAGGCGCCAGATCAATGGTCTTGGCGAAATTTTCGTTGGTCAGGCTGTAATAGCCCAGGCCCGACCAGACCGAATCGGCGTCCACCGTGTCGATGGAGGCATTGCGGTAGGCTTTCAGGACAGGGGATTGATTGAGCAAATCCGTCAGCCGCTGGGTATCCGAGCTGCTGAGCCGGCTGGCCGAATCCAGCACTTTCAGGCGGCCATCGGCCTCGACGGTGAAGCCGTATTTTTTGCCGGCCAAGTCGAGAGCGGTGGCCGACAGCGCTGAGTCGAATGCCTTGCAGGAGGCCTTCAGCGAATTGAACGCGCCGGTGAAATTTTCGGCGAATCGAGGGAAGTCTCGCGGCTGGAGCCGACCGACCCAGGTGTCGACCGCCTCCAGCGGTTCCAACGTAGTGCTTGCTGATCGCGCCCGTAGCCAATGGTCAGGTGTTTTCTGCGTCTGACAGGGCCTTGGCCACTACGGCAGGTAAGCTGCCGGGCGCCCTTATACGCATTTGCTTGCTCAAATTAAAACGACCGAACACCACCGTGATGTCAGAAACCGAGACGTCAAACTCTCGGGCGAGAAACTTAACCATGTGGTCAGTCGCCCTGCCTGCTACGGGTGCGGCGGTGACGCTAATCTTGAGTTGACTTCCTTTCGCCTTGCCGATGGCATCCTTTTTAGCGCTCGGCGTTCCAAGTATGTTCAGAACTAAAATCTCTCCATCCCACCCACAAAACGAGGACATCTCAAAGCCCCGGCCGGATGATTTCTTTTTGGTAATCGCTTTTGCTTTCTTCACATGGATCCCGCGTAGGTCGGATAAAAATGCCTAACGATAAATAGACATCAACGGGTGCATAACATTTTTGGGCGAACGTGCGCTGCCGCTCTGGCGTGCAGTGTTTACGAGGAGAGCGGAAGTAAAAACGGTTAGACACCCTTGCAGCAATTCCTTTTGCGAACGGTGTTTAGCAGTGGCGAGGGTAGCGCGGGGCTTGGAGGAAAGACAAGAGGGCCGCGGTCGTAGCACCGGCCCTTGAGGAAAAGACGAACGACTGCTTCTTGCCCGCCCTGGGCTATTGTGACCGGCAGAAATCGACCCAGAGCTGTTAGCACAGGCAGATATCGGCCATTCCGCCAATCTAATAAACCAGGGGCGATTCACCTTTATTTCAAACTTGGTTTGACGCCTATTCTTCTCACTTATTACTTGACCCATTCTGATTCATCAGGCTAGTTAATGCCGCCCTCTACCGACATTAATATGGAAATTATGAAGCCTCTTTACCTGTGTTCAATTCTGCTGCTTGCAGGCTGCGCCCCAGCGCCGAAATACCTTGTGCCTGCCGGGGCGCCTCACGCGCTTATCCGCAGCGAATTGGTGTCGATGGAGAATCATCGAAACAGCGTGTCTCTGGTCGAGGCGCCTCCCATCGGCTGCAAATACGGCAGAACCGTGGCGACTGCGCCGGGAGGGCAGCTGGTTTCCGTTTATAAGAATGTATCGACGCCGGAGGGTTTTTTTCCGATTGAAGCCGGCAAGCCGCTGCACTTGGTGATGCGCGGCGCGGCCAATGCCAATCGCTCGTGCAACATAGCGTTTGTCAGCGAATTTGCGCCGGGCGCACGTTACATAATCAAAGGAGGAATTGTCGACAGCCCGGGCGCGCTGAGCGGTTGTTACATTGACATATTCAATGTCGATTCGGGCGCGCGCGTCCCCACGGCCGATGAGCCGAAAATGGAGCGCAATTGTGCGTTGGACCGGCTGCCCACGCTCTAGTGGGGAATTGCACCCTACCTGACCACCCATTAGCGTTGCATATGCCCCCCCATTTGCGTTCGACTTAACCAATCATGTGCACCATTTTTGACCAGCAAGATTAGTGGAGACACGACCGGCAGAGAACGGCCGATAGCAGCGCTTCATGACAGGCTACTACCGGCCCAGGCTGTGTAAAAACGCTTTGCCAAAATTGAAGTGCGCGCTTTTACGTTAAATCTGAAATTTATCGGCAAGTGAGCAGATACAGATTTTGCATAGAGACGCGATTTTCGGGTCGTTTTTAGATGCCTATATCGCCGAAAATCGTTTTTACACACTCTGGGCCAGAAGCAGACATTCGGGACAGGCTAGCTATGTGCCATTTTCGGAATTTGTTGATGGGGCTGGGGGCTTCGTTGTCTCATTCTCCAAGGTCCCTCTCTAGGAGCCCTCACACGCCAGTCGTCGCTTCGGCGTAGCTAGGCTGGCTGATAACGCCCTTTTTTCAGCGCAAAAGGGCCAGCGCGAAAGTGGCTGCACAAACAGCAGCCATCCTATAGCCCGGCCTGGCTGACAGGGGTAACGCTGCGGGTGTGATAATCGCCCGACGAGTCCTGGATGCAGTAATTCGGGGACATCGGTTTTTCCTCGCCGGCTTTCAACTCAACCACCTCATTGCGGCACGTTGTCTGGAATGTTTGCGACTGGAATGCCTGCCGGACTTCATAGTCGGCGCCTGCGCGTGGCACGAAACTCACGGGCGCTGAAGAGCAACTGGACCCGGACGTGACGAACGCCACAAACACGATCAGCGGCTGCCCGGCCGGGACCACACGTTCATCGAAGTACCTGCGCGTCTCATCGATCTTCGCGCTGACCGGGGAGGTCGGCATGCCGATGACATTGTTTTGGTAGTCGGAAGGCCACATGCCGAAGATATCCGTGCTCTGACCGCTGGGCTCGATACGCGAAGGATTCCATCCTTGCGGCCGCTCGCGGGCGGCCAGCGCTTTTCTGTAAGTGTCGTTGAAATACTGCTCGCAACTTTGGCCGGATACGAAACCTGCGTATGCCCCTTGCCCGCTGATCAGGCGGATGCGCGCCGTACTGGCGGGGTCGTACTTGGCCATCTCGGCCGGGTTCTGGACATCGGTTTTCTTGAAGGTGCAGCCCCCGACAGCCAACGGCACGATGAGCAACAGCCCCAGGCGTGCGATGACAGTGCCCAAGCCGGTATGAATTGATGAGCGCTTGCTGGCGTCCTGCTTCATTATTTTCTCCCTGTTAGTGGCGCAACCTTGGTAATGACGGGGTTTGGGCAGGCGTTTGCCTTCAAAGTTCGCGGGTTCGCATTGGATTGGATTGGGGCAAAAAAAGCATGGCGGCGGCCTTTTCTCTCTCCCGATGTGTCACGCGTACAGTCTGCCCTGTTATTCTGATTCAGCAATCCGGCGTGTAGAAAAAATGCTATACGGCATTAAGTGACAGGAATGTTGGCTAATTGATAGTTAGGGAAAACTGAGTATGCGTCGCATAATAGCCAACGGGTTTGTGTTTGTCAGCATTGCGATACTCTGTTCCGGCTGCACATCTTATTCGTCCCAGCCGACAATCAACGAACCCGCTGAGCCCGAAACAAAAGAAATCATCTCCAGCTTCAGTTACGCAATAAACTCCCCATGGAAAGACAGTCGCTTCGGCAAGGACGCATACGCAGCGACACTCAAAGTTATTCCCGATGTACAGGATACGGGCTCCAGCCTTGCCGCCCCGACCCTGCCGGCATTAGAAATAAAGATCTCGGAGTTCTCATCTGGCGGCGCTTGCGGACAAGATTACTTGACGGGCCTGAGTCTGGGTTTGATCCC
Organism: Pseudomonas sp. D3; assembly: GCF_029320995.1. Taxonomy (NCBI): domain Bacteria; kingdom Pseudomonadati; phylum Pseudomonadota; class Gammaproteobacteria; order Pseudomonadales; family Pseudomonadaceae; genus Pseudomonas; species Pseudomonas sp. D3. The sequence goes on along the minus strand of NZ_CP119772.1, from coordinate 3,226,637 downwards.
CAGTTGGTGTACGCGGACAAACCTTTTCAAGTTTGACTTTATATTGATTAAGGATCAGCGCTTTTGCAGGCAGAAAACCTACTCGATAAACTCCACGTCGTTTTCACATCTCACGATGATACCGTTTGCACTATTCAATACGGACAATCAGCCATTGGCGCTCTATCAGGCGGCGCTTAAAGATTTTCTTCGGATAGGTCAATGTGCGACGCGTTGAGAGGCATGTTAACAGGCTTTGTTTTGCGGCTACGAGGGGCTCATTCCAGGCGTTGGGACGTTCAAAATTTATCTCAGGTGAGCGGCAGCTTTTGGCCGAGGCTGTGTAAAAACGTTTTTGAGCGCGTCAGGTGCTCAAAACCGGACTGGAAATCACGTTTCTACGCGAAATCCACATCTGCAGACGTGCCGATATATTTCAGATTTAACGTAGACGCGGACACTTCAATTTTGGCGAAACGTTTTTGCACACTCTGGGCCGATTGCAGCCCTTCGTCAGAAGCAGAAATCGGCCACGAGCTCACGCTCTACCCACAACCGCTTTCAACCAAAAAGAGATGCCAGCCTTCTCCCACAGGCCCGTATTGCTAAAGTTCCCGACTCATCAGCCGACAGCCTTTGTTCCCATTTCACGGATGATTTTAATGTTCCGCTTTCTTTTTTCCGGCGTTGCTTTGCTCGCCGTCGGCGCCGTGTGCACGGCCCAAGCCCAGACGGTTACCACGCCGGAACAACTGCTGACTGAGTTCTCTCGTTGCAATGCGCATTTCTTCGAGAGCCTACGCGATGCCCGCCTGCCTGCAGGTACCTTGCGCCTGAGTGACTACGGCTCGGTCAAGGCACCGAGCATCATGAGTCCGCTGCAGGAAGGTGGCACTTACCAACACTTCGAAACGCCCCTGATCGTTAACGGTGTGCGTATGGTCGGCTATTACAACCAGGCCGAAACCATCAAGAACGTCGGCAATTTTCTGTTCTGGGGTTTTGTAGCCGATGGCTCGCCGCAAGAGGTGGCCGCAAAACTCAAGCCGCTGATCGTTGATAACGCACGCTTTGTTAGTCAAGGCAAAGCCATTACCCGCGCCGAAATTCGCCGCGTCGGTGACCCTATCGGCCAATGGCGCACCGAAGGACTGACCGGCCCCGGCGTCGCCACGCCGTTTGGGTTCGTAGACCGCGTGCTGATCGTCGACACGGGCGACTCGACACCGCCGCTCGCGGGACACACCACCGTGTTCTGTTCGCTACAAGGCACCGTGACCGCGCCGTTGTTGCAGGTCTATCGCCCTGACCTCAACGCTCATCTGCTCGACTGACAAGGATGCTTATCATGACTACTCGCTGGCCGGCACTGATCGTCTGCGCCGTCATCCTCACAGGTTGCGCAGGGATGCAGAACCCGCAAAAAGCCAACCTTGTCCACTGCACTAATCAGTTCAACGCGTCCAGAGCCGAAAACTACCCTCTGGTGCTGCAGGAAGGTGATCTATGCCTGCAGAAAAATACGCTGCCCGCCTCGCTGCAAAGTTTGATTTACGCGGTGCAGGCCGACGCCTACAGCAACCTCAAGCACTTTCCCGAAGCCGTGACCGCCAAGGAAAAATCCATGCAACTGGAGGTCAAGCCTGATCCGCGCGCCAACCTGGACCTGAGCGCCATGTATCGCGACGCTGGCAACCCGAAAAAAGCCCTTGAACTCGTGCAGTACAACCTTGACAACGGGATGGGAGAAGCTGGGAAGGGTTCCGGCGTCCACATGCCGACCTACTATCATTTGGGCCTCGCGCTGACAGACATGGGTCAGTACCGAGAGGCCGCTGAAGCATTCAGTACCGGCCTCCAGCGTCAGCCGGACTATGCCTGGGCCTATTATGCGCGGGGGATCGCGTATGACCATTTGGGAGACAGGGACGACGCAAAGGCCGACTTCATGAAGTTCTCGCAGATCGTCAACAAGAAGTACCTGCAGGAGGAGCACAAGGCGAAGCTCGCCGAGTACAAGATTTCCATGCCGTAATAGGAGCGCCAGCTTAGTGGCGAATGCGCTGGATCAGCGAGCGCGGGGTGACCGCTTGCGTCGCATCTCAGATGAGGCAACAGATCATCTCTGTTTCCGCCGGGCGACGAAGCGAACGGATGCCTGCGCAGGGCTTGACACATTTACTCACATCCCCTAAAGATGGACGCCTCATTCAGGGTGTGTCAGCTCATGCTTGCAACGTCTTCCGTTAACCTTTCCGTCATTGGCTTGATCGCCAAGGCGCAACGTTGCGTTGCGCGCGCCCTCAAATCGAAGAAACAGTCGCTCATGTGACCGGGGCGCGCTGTCCCGTCAGATGAGCTGACAGGACATTGAGCGCGACGGACACCCTGCCCTTGCACAATTCCCTCTGCCCTTCTGACGGTGACTCAATCGGGCAATCATCAGGAGAGAGTGCATGTCAGCGTTTCAAGGTATCTGGGTTCCCGTGGTCACGCCGTTTCATGACGGAGCCATCGACTTTATCGGCTTGCGCCGGTTGGTCGAGCATCTGCTGAAACAGCACGTGGCCGGGATTATGGTTTGCACCACCACGGGCGAAGCCGCGGCGTTGAGCCGTCAGGAACAACTGGCCGTGCTGGATGCGGTGTTGCAATGGGTGCCGGCGCACCGCGTGGTGATGGGCCTGGCGGGATATAACCAAATTGAGCTGTTGCAGTTCCAGGGCGAAATCCTCAAACGCCCGGTGGCCGGGCTGTTGGTGCCGGCGCCCAGCTATATCCGCCCGTCCCAGAGCGGCCTTGAAGCATTCTTCCGGACGGTGGCCGACGCCTCCAGTGTGCCGATCATTCTCTATGACATTCCCTATCGCACCGGCGCGAGCTTTGAACAGGCCACGCTGCTGAACATCGTCGCCCATCCGCGCATCGTGGCGGTCAAGGACTGTGGCGGCAACCTGGGCAATACCCTGGCGCTGTTGGCCAGTGGTACGGTGGATGTGCTGTGTGGCGAGGATATCCAGATCTTTAACGCGTTGTGCCTTGGCGCCAGTGGGGCGATCGCGGCGTCGGCACATGTACACACCGAGCAGTTCGTGGCGCTGTGGCAGCAGGTGCGGGATAACCAGTTGAGCGAGGCGCGGCAGACGTTTTTTCAGTTGCTGGCGCTGATCAATACGCTGTTTATGGAGCCTAACCCGGCACCGGTTAAGGCGGCGTTGGCCCTGCAGGGATTGATCGGGAGTGAATTGCGCGCGCCGATGCAGCGGGCCGGCGACGCCACCGTCAGCCGTCTGCAAGCGTTGCTGTGAAGCCGGCTGACTGAGTGCCCCGCGCCACCTGCAACCGGTGCAACGTGATCTTGCGCACCTGCTGCTTGCTCAGTTCGATATGCCGCGTGAGCAGCTGCTGCGCCTGCTCACCGCACCGTTGCAGGATCGCGTCGAGTATCTGCCCGTGCTCTTCGTAGGTCGCAGCGATCCGCGATGCCTGGGTAAAGTCGAGCCGACGGATGATGCGGATTTTTTCCGTAATGGCGTAGTGCATGCGCGCCATTTCGCGGTTGCCGGTGGCCTCTACCAGGGCGCAGTGAAAGCGCTCGTCCAGCTCGGACACCACCTGGGTGTCCTGCTGGCGTGCGCCCTCCTCCAGCTGCCAGATCGCTTGCAACCCTTGCAACAGCGGATGGCTCGGCGCATCCATCCGGCATAAGTGGCTGACCGCCGCCAGTTCCAGAATGATCCGCACGTCATACAGCTCTTCGAAGTAGCTGAAGTCGAACGGTTTCACCTGCCAGCCACTGCGAAAGTACACCTCCAGATAGCCTTCCTTCTCAAGACGATAGAGCGCCTGACGCACCGGGGTACGGCTGACGTTCATGCGCTCGGCCACTTCGCCTTCGCTGAAGCGGTCCCCCGGCAGCAGGCGAAAGTCGAAGATATCCGCCTTGAGCTGCGCATAGATCCGTTCGGCCAAGCTGTCGGGGCGCTCCCTGGTTTTTTTCAGCGTTGAACCCGGCATGCTTAGCCCCGGCTCGCGATAAAGGCGCGCCAGCCGCCGAATTCGGTGATATCGAGGGCGTCGGCCAGGGCCCAGGGCTCGCAGATAAAACCTTTGACGCTGCGCCCGTCCGCCAGGCTCAGGGTGCCGATGCCCAGGGGCGCGGGGATTTCGGCGACGAACTCGCCAAAGCGTGCGATGGGCATATCCCACAGCTCGATGATGATCGAGCGGCCGCTGTCCGCCTTGGCCAGCCCCGGTTTCGGCGGCACGGTGCCCGGCAGCGCGTACAGTCGATAGCTGTCGCCGGTCAGTGTTTGTTCGACCAACACCGCATTGCGCGTGGTCAGTTGAAAGTTCAGCGGCATGCCGCTCAGGTGCGCGCCAACCACCGCCACGCGCACGCTGCCGGGCGCGGGTGCTGGCGCGGCTGGCGCGGGTAACGCGCGCGCGGTGGCGCCCAGCGGCAGGCCGAGGCCCGCTTGCCAGCGCTTGCCCAAGTGGGCCAGTGCCGTGTCATGCCAGGCCGGCGCCAACAAGGTAATGCCGCAGGGCAAACCATCGGCGCGCAAGCCGGCGGGCAGCGCCAGCGCACACAGGTCCGCCAGGTTGGTGAAGTTGGTGTAGTAGCCGAACTGCGAGTTGTAGCGCACGGGCTCCACGGCCATCTCGGCCTGGGTGCGAATCGTCGGCGAGGTCGGCACCAGTAAGGCATCGAACCCTGCCAGCGTGTCATTGATGCGCCGGCTCAGCTCGGCCCGCAGGTATTCGGCTTTGTAGGCATCGCAGGCGCTGTACTTAAGCCCGTTTTCGACGATGCCGCGCACCACCGGGTTGATCGCATCCGGCTGCTGTTCAAGCATGCGTTGCAGGGCGACGGTGCGCTCGGCGACCCACGGGCCAAAATACAACTGGTCCGCCAGGGCCTTGAACGGGCTGAAATCCACCGGGGTGATCAGCGCACCCAACGCTTTGAAGCGCTCGACAGCCTGCTCGAATACCGCCTGGTTCTGGGCATCGCCGAAGAACTCCAGGGTCGCCGGAATGGCGAGCTTGATCGCGCTGCCCACCGCCACAGGCGCGGTATGCGGGTTGGCGCGGGAATAGGCGTCGCTGGCGTCGTAGCCTTCGGCCACTTGCGCCACGGATTCGGCGTCCTCCACGGTGAGCGCAAACACCGAGATGCAATCCACCGTGCGGCACGCGGGCACCAGGCCGGTATTGGACAGGCGGCCTTTGCTGGGTTTTAACCCGACGATATTGTTGAACCCCGCCGGCACCCGACCCGAGCCTGCGGTGTCGGTGCCCAGGGAGAACGCCACCAAACCCCGGGCGACCACCGAGGCGGAACCAGAGCTGGAACCGCCGCTGACATACGCCGGATTGAAGCTGTTGGCCACCGCGCCATAGGGCGAGCGGGTGCCCACCAGGCCGGTGGCGAACTGATCGAGGTTGGTCTTGCCCATCAGAATCGCACCGGCCGCACGCAGCCTGGCGACGACGCTCGCATCCGACGCCGGGGCGTAGGCAAATTCCGGACACGCCGCCGTGGTCTCCCAGCCGGCCGCGTCGATGTTGTCCTTGATCGCAAACGGCACGCCGTACAACGGCAGCTTGGCGATGTCGCCACCGAGCGCCGCCAGCCGCTCGCTCAATTGCGCCAACTGCGCCGTCAGTTGTTCAGGGCGCGCACGGACGATCCAGGCGTTGTCGTCAGCGGCGTATTGCGCGGCCAGGGTCAGCACGATGTCCGGGGTGAGCGTCCCGCTGCGATAGGCGTCATGCCATTCGCCGAGGGTCCAGCCGATAACGGTCTGCATAAGAGACTCCATCTTGTATCCAAGTTTGGATTTGTTTCTAGCAAACCCCAGGCCAGCGGCGCACGCCCAACGACTACGCGGGTTCGCGCCCAGGCCGCGCGGTAAGACTGCCCACGGATGGCGCACCGCCTATTCGCCCATGCGCCAAAAAAAGACAGCCGGCCGACCGCCCGGTTGCGACCCGTGCGATAGCAGCCTATGGTCCAAACCATGCTCTGCCGTTTGCTGTCCCCCCACCCTACACCCAGGTGACGACATGCCCACGCTTGCCCGCCCCGCCGTGCTTGAACTGATCGGCAACACCCCGCTCGTGCGGATCAGCCGCTTCGATACCGGCCCCTGCACGCTGTTTCTCAAACTCGAATCGCAAAACCCCGGCGGCTCGATCAAGGATCGCATCGGCCTGGCGATGATCGACGCCGCCGAACGCGACGGCCGCCTGCGCGCCGGCGGCACGATTGTCGAAGCCACCGCCGGCAACACCGGGCTGGGCCTGGCGCTGGTGGGCCGAGCGAAAGGCTACCGGGTGGTGCTGGTGGTGCCCGACAAGATGTCCACCGAAAAGGTGCTGCACCTCAAGGCCTTGGGCGCCGAAGTGCAACCTGCGTGACGTGATCGCGCGGCGCTTCGAAGACGGCCGCGTGATCAGCGTCAGCCCCGATGACACCCTGCTCACCGCCTTCCAGCGCATGCGCCTGGCCGATGTTTCGCAACTGCCGGTGCTGGTGAACGGCCAGGCACTGGTGGGGGTGATTGACGAGTCCGACATCCTGCTGGGCCTGCACCACGACGCTGCGGACTTTTCCATGATCGTCGCCAGCGCCATGACCGAGACCGTACACACCCTCGCCCCCAGCGCCAGCCTCGCCGAGTTGCAGGCGGAGCTGGATCGCGGCCTGGTCGCCATCATCGCCGACGCGTCGGGCTTCCATGGCCTGATCACCCGTGTCGACCTGCTCAATCACCTACGGAGATCCCTTGCATGAGTCAGCCCGATAAAAACGCGTTTGCCACCCGCGTGATCCACGCCGGGCAAGCACCCGACCCGACCACCGGCGCGCTGATGCCGCCGATTTATGCGAACTCCACCTACCTGCAAGACAGCCCCGGCGTACACAAGGGCTTCGACTATGGCCGTTCCCACAACCCCACTCGGTTCGCCCTGGAGCGCTGCGTAGCCGACCTGGAAGGCGGCCGCCAGGCGTTTGCCTTTGCCTCGGGGCTGGCGGCGATTTCCAGCGTGCTGGAGTTGCTGGATGCCGGCAGCCATGTGGTCTCCGGCAACGATCTGTATGGCGGCACCTTCCGCCTGTTCCACAAGGTACGCCAGCGCAGCGCCGGGCACCGTTTCAGTTTTGTCGACTTGAGCGATGTGCAGGCGTTTGAAGCGGCGTTGCAGGACGACACGCGCATGGTCTGGGTCGAGACGCCCAGCAACCCACTGCTGAGCCTGACCGACCTCAGCGCCATCGCCCGCATCTGCCGCGCCCGCGGCATCCTCTGCGTGGCGGACAACACCTTCGCCAGCCCGTGGATTCAGCGTCCGCTGGAGCTGGGCTGCGACATCGTGGTGCATTCCACGACCAAATACCTCAATGGCCACTCCGACGTGATCGGTGGTATCGCGATTGTCGGCGACAACCCCGAACTGGCCGAGCGCCTGGGCTTCCTGCAGAACTCGGTCGGCGCCATCGCCGGGCCGTTCGACGCCTTCCTGACCCTGCGCGGCGTGAAAACCCTGGCCCTGCGCATGGAGCGCCATTGCAGCAATGCGCTGGACCTCGCGACCTGGCTCGAACACCAACCGCAAGTGGCGCGGGTGTACTACCCAGGCCTGGTCTCCCACCCCCAACACGTCCTGGCTCGTCGGCAGATGCACGGGTTTGGCGGGATGATTTCAGTCGCATTGAACTGCGACCTGGCCGGCGCCAGGCGTTTCCTGGAGCACGTCAAGCTCTTCGCCCTGGCCGAAAGCCTCGGCGGCGTGGAAAGCCTGATCGAACACCCGGCGATCATGACCCATGCCAGCATCCCGGCGGCGACGCGGGCGCAGTTGGGCATCGGCGATGGGTTGGTGCGGTTGTCGGTGGGGGTTGAAGATGTGGAGGACTTGCGCGCAGACCTGGCGCAAGCCTTGGCATATATCTAATGAGGGAGGGGCGGCTTGCTCCTCATAGCGGTGGGTCAGTCTCCTGATTCAGCGACTGACAGATTGCTATCGGGGGCAAGTCGAATCGTCGCACCGCCCCTCCCACACTGGATACGGCGTCAGACTGACGTGATGCTCGCCCTGGTTTTTGGAGACGCCTCGTAGTCCGCCAATGACATCCTAATGTGGGAGGGGGCTTGCCCCCGATAGCGGTGGGTCAGGCTGACGTGACGTTGGCCCGCGCGCTATGCAGCTTCTTGTAGCTCTCGATCAAGCGCAGATGCCGATCCAGCCCTTCCAGCTTCATGCTGGTCGGCGTCAGCCCATAAAAGCGCACGCTGCCATTGACCGAACCGATCACCGCATCCATCCGCTCGTGACCAAACATCCGCCGGAAGTTGGCCTCGTAGTCCGCCAGTTCCAGGTCTTCATCCAGTTCCATCTCCAACACCGCGTTCACCGCCTGATAGAACAGGCCGCGCTCAACGGTGTTGTCGTTGTACTGCAGGAACATTTCCACCGCTTCCTTCGCGTCCTCATATTGTTGCAGGGCGAGGTAGATCAGCAGCTTCAATTCCAGGATGGTCAGTTGGCCCCAGGCGGTGTTGTCGTCGAACTCGATGCCGATCAAGGTGGCGATGTCGGTGTAATCGTCCAGTTCGCTTTCCACCAGGCGTTCGGCCAGGGCCTTGAGTTCAGCGTCATCCAGGCGATGCAGGTTGAGGATATCGGCGCGGAAAAACAGGGCTTTGTTGGTGTTGTCCCAGATCAGGTCGTCCACCGGATAGATTTCCGAGTAGTCCGGCACCAGGATGCGGCAGGCGGTGGCGCCCAGGTGCTCATACACCGCCATGTACGATTCCTTGCCCATGTTTTCGAGAATGCCGAACAGTGTCGCGGCTTCTTCGGCGTTGGAGTTTTCGCCCTGGCCGGAGAAGTCCCACTCGACGAATTCGTAATCCGATTGGGCACTGAAGAAGCGCCACGAGACCACACCGCTGGAGTCGATAAAGTGCTCGACGAAGTTATTCGGTTCGGTCACCGCGTGGCCTTCGAAGGTCGGCTGCGGCAGGTCGTTGAGGCCTTCGAAACTGCGGCCTTGCAGCAGTTCAGTGAGGCTGCGTTCCAGCGCCACTTCCAGGCTCGGGTGCGCGCCAAACGAGGCAAACACACCACCGGTACGCGGGTTCATCAAGGTCACGCACATCACCGGGAATTCACCGCCCAGCGAGGCATCCTTGACCAGCGCCGGGAAGCCCTGGGCTTCCAGCCCCTGGATACCGGCCAGAATACCCGGGTACTTGGCCAATACTTCAGTCGGCACATCCGGCAGGGCGAATTCGCCTTCGATGATTTCGCGCTTGACCGCCCGCTCGAAGATCTCCGACAGGCACTGCACCTGGGCTTCGGCCAGGGTGTTGCCGGCGCTCATGCCGTTGCTCAGGTACAGGTTTTCGATCAGGTTGGACGGGAAATACACCACCTCGCCGTCCGACTGGCGCACAAACGGCAGCGCGACAATCCCGCGCTCTTCATTGCCGGAGTTGGTGTCGAACAGGTGCGAGCCGCGCAACTCGCCATCGCGGTTGTAGATTTTCAGGCAATAAGCATCGAGGATTTCCGTCGGCAGCTCATCCTTGGGCCCAGGCTGAAACCAGCGCTCGTCCGGGTAATGCACGAACGGCGCGTTGGCCAGTTCTTCGCCCCAAAACTGATCGTTATAGAAGAAGTTGCAGTTGAGACGCTCGATGAACTCGCCCAACGCCGAGGCCAGCGCGCTTTCCTTGGTCGCGCCCTTGCCGTTGGTGAAGCACATGGGCGAATGGGCATCGCGGATATGCAGCGACCACACGTTCGGCACGATATTGCGCCACGAGGCGATCTCGATCTTCATGCCCAGGCCGGCCAGGATGCCGGACATGTTGGCGATGGTCTGCTCCAGCGGCAGGTCCTTGCCCACGATGTAGGTGCCGGCCTCAGAAGTGGCGTTGGGCATCAACAGCGCCTGGGCATCGGCGTCGAGGTTTTCCACCTCTTCGATCACGAACTCAGGCCCGGCCTGCACCACTTTCTTCACGGTGCAACGGTCGATGGAGCGCAGGATGCCTTGGCGATCCTTGTCGGAGATATCCGCAGGCAGTTCCACCTGGATCTTGAAAATCTGGTTGTAGCGATTTTCTGGATCGACAATGTTGTTCTGCGACAGCCGGATGTTTTCCGTGGGGATATTGCGCGTCTGGCAGTACAGCTTCACAAAGTACGCCGCACACAATGCCGACGAAGCCAGGAAGTAATCGAATGGCCCCGGCGCCGACCCATCGCCTTTATAGCGAATCGGTTGATCGGCGATCACCGTGAAGTCATCGAACTTGGCTTCAAGTCGAAGATTGTCGAGAAAGTTAACCTTAATTTCCATGCGGGATTACCAAAATAGCGAACTTCAAATTGGCCGCCATTATCCGGCATTTGCGTTTGAAGTCTTGTGCTTTCGCGTTTCGGCTGCCGACTGACAGGGCTGAATACAGGATTTAGACCGGTGCAATGTCGCTGTTTTGAATTGCCAGACAATCGGTCTTCAACTTATTTGAATGGTTGCCGATGTCCTACAAGCAATTCAGGGAGTAGTCGAATGCGCAACAACCAGCCAGTGACACAGCGCGAGATTACCCTCGCGCCTTCGCAGAAGCTCATTTCCGCAACCGATGTTGAAGGGAAGATCACTTACTGCAACGATGCTTTTGTCGATATCAGCGGTTTTGAACGCACCGACCTGATCGGCGCCCCGCAGAATATCGTGCGCCATCCCGATGTCCCCCCTGCCGTATTTGCCCATATGTGGCGCGCGCTCAAGCAAGGCCAGCCGTGGATGGGCATCGTCAAGAATCGCTCGAAAAACGGCGATCATTATTGGGTCAACGCTTACGTCACGCCGATCTTCGAAGGCAGCCGGGTGGTGGGCTTCGAGTCGGTCAGGGTCAAGCCGAGCGCTGATGAGATCCGACGTGCCCAGGCACTGTACCGCCGTATCAGCCAAGGCAAATCGGCGGTTTCACGCCGGGATGGTTGGCTGTCGACGTTGTTCGACAGCGCGCCCTATGTGGCCACCGGGCTTGCCGGCGCCGTCGGCGGGCTGTTCCTCAGCGCGCCGCTGGCCATGGCGGTGGCGGTAGCCGTTGCGGTGCCCGTGGGCATGATCGGCGCGCAGTTGCGTCAGCGCGCGACGTTGCGCTTGCTGGCGGGCGTCGAACCGTCGACCTCGGACGCGCTGATTGCGCAGATGTACAGCGATGAACGCGGCCCCCAGGCCCGCCTGGAAACCGCCTTCCTTAGCCAGAACGCCCGCCTGAAGACCTGCCTAACCCGCCTGCAGGACAGTGCCGAGCAACTCAGCGCGCTGGCTGGACAATCCAACCGACTGGCCACGGCCAGCTCGACCGGCCTTGACCGTCAACGCGTCGAAACCGAGCAGGTCTCGGCCGCCGTCAACCAAATGGCCGCGACCACCCAGGAAGTCGCCAGCCATGTGCAGCGCACCGCCGACGCCACCCAGCAAGCCAACGTGCTGACCGGACGCGGACGCGAGGTGGCCCGCGATACCCGCGAAGCCATCGAGCGCCTCTCCGCCATGGTCGGAGAGACCGGTATCACCGTGGCGCAATTGGCCCGTGACAGCGACGAAATCGGCTCTGTGGTTGACGTAATCAAAGGCATCGCCGACCAGACCAACCTGCTGGCCCTCAACGCCGCCATTGAAGCGGCGCGTGCCGGCGACATGGGCCGCGGCTTTGCCGTCGTCGCCGACGAGGTGCGCCAATTGGCACAACGCACCACGCACTCCACCACCCAGATCCATGGTTTGATCACCAAGCTCCAGGCGTCGTCCAACAACGCCGTGCAAAGCATGGAGCACGGCCAGCGCCAGGCGCAGGAAGGCGTGGCCCGGGTGCTTGAGGCGGACCAGGCGCTGGTCGGCATCAGCGAAGCGGTGTCCCACATCACCGAGATGACCACCCAGATCGCTGCCGCCACCGAAGAACAAAGCGCGGTGGCCGAAGAGATCAGCCGCAACATCACCACCATCGCCGAACTGGCCGACCAGACGTCGGTCCAGGCCCATCAATCCACTGACCTGAGCAAAGAACTGACCCACACCGCGGCCACCCAATACGCACTGGTTGAACGCTTCAACCGCTGACGGGGAATGCGCGCGCACCCACCTTCCAAATGCCACAGGCAACTGGAGGATGGGCGCCTTCAGCCCGCCTCGCCTCAACTCACCCCCAACTCCACCACCCCCGCATTCAACCGCACCGGCCACACCCGCAAGCGCTGGTGCGGTGCCTCCAGGCATTGGCCGTCCGCCAGGCGATAATGCTGTTTGTAGATCGGCGCAGCCACCACCAGGTCGCCTTTGATACTGCCGACCAGCCCGCGACCGATCACGTTTGCGCCGGACACCGGGTCGTGGTTGTCAATGGCGTAGAGCGTCTGGTCCGGTGCGTCCGGCAGGTAAAACAGCGCGATTTGCGCGCCGTCGTACCACACCACCACGCCGGAATTGCTCACCAGGTCGCTTTCGCTGCACACGCTTTTCCAGGTGGCAAGGTTTCGCTGGGTGTTGGACTGGCTCATCAGGCAAGCTCCTCGATGACGGGAATCAGGTTGAGTTCGGCGGCCATGATTGGCCGGCGCTGGCCGCGTTCGTGGACAAAATGGATGTCCGGGTCCGGGCGTTTGTCGTTGACGAAGGTGCGGAAGCGTTTGAGTTTTTCCGGGTCTTTGAGGGCGTTGGCCCACTCGCATTCGTAACGGTCGACCACCAGCTGCATTTGCGCTTCGAGCTCGGCGCCCAGGCCCAGGCTGTCGTCGAGGATCACGTCCTTGAGGAAATCCAGGCCCCCTTCCAGGCTTTCGCGCCACACCGAGGTGCGCTGCAATTTGTCGGCGGTGCGGATGTAGAACATCAGAAAGCGGTCGATGTAGCGGATCAGCGTGGCGTCATCCAGGTCGGTCGCGAACAGCTCGGCATGGCGTGGGCGCATGCCGCCGTTACCGGCGATGTAGAGGTTCCAGCCCTTCTCGGTGGCGATCACGCCGACGTCTTTGCTTTGCGCCTCAGCGCATTCGCGGGTACAGCCGGATACCGCAAACTTGAGTTTGTGCGGCGAACGCAGGCCTTTGTAGCGGTCCTCGATGAGCAGCGCCATTTTCACGCTGTCCTGCACACCGTAGCGGCACCAGGTGCTGCCGACGCACGACTTCACTGTGCGCGTGGATTTGCCGTAGGCATGCCCGGTTTCAAACCCGGCGTCGATCAGCTCGGCCCAGATGTCCGGCAACTCATGCAGTTGCGCGCCAAACAGGTCGATGCGCTGGCCGCCGGTGATCTTGGTGTAGAGCTCGTATTTCTGCGCGACGACGCCGATGGCGATGAGTTTTTCCGCAGTGATTTCGCCGCCGGGAATACGCGGCACCACCGAGTAGGTGCCGTTCTTCTGCATATTGGCCATGAACGTGTCGTTGGTGTCCTGCAACGGCACCAGCGAGGCGTCCATGATCGGCTGGTTCCAGCATGACGCGAGGATCGAGCCCACCGCCGGTTTGCACACATCGCAACCGGTGTGGCCACGGCCATGTTTGGCCAGCAATTCTTCGAAGGTGATCACCCCTTCCACGCGCACCAGGGCATACAACGCCTGGCGGGTATAGGCGAAGTGTTCGCACAGGCTCTTGTCGACGCTGACGCCACGGGCGACCAGTTCATGCTCGAACACCTGCTTGAGCAACCCGGCGCAACCGCCGCAACCGGTGCAGGCCTTGGTCTGCGCCTTGAGCAAGCCAAGGTCGGCGCAGCCGCTGTCGATGGCCGCGCAAATCGAGCCTTTGGTGACGTTATGGCAGGAGCAGACGGTGGCCGACTCTGGCAAGGCGCCAGGCCCGAGGGTCGGTGCGCCGGCGGACGACGGCAAGATCAGGCTGGCCGGTTCGGCCGGCAACGCGATGCCGTTCTGCATGTACTGCAGCAACGTGTCGTAGTAGCTGTTGTCGCCGACCAGCACCGCGCCGATCACCTGTTTGCCGCTGGCGTCCACCACCAGGCGCCGGTAGCTGGCGCTGGCCTCGTCGATGAACTGGTAGCTGCGCGCACCGGGCGTGTGTGCATGGGCGTCGCCAATGGAACCTACGTCCACCCCCAGCAGTTTGAGTTTGGTCGACATGTCCGCGCCGACAAAGGGCTCGGCGGTCTGCCCGCACAACAGGGCGGCAACCCCTCGGGCCATCTGGTAACCCGGCGCGACCAGGCCGAACAGGCTGCCGTTCCAAGACGCACATTCGCCAATCGCGTAGATGTTCGGGTCGCAGCTCAAGCACTCATCATTGATCACCACACCGCCGCGCGGGCCAATCTCCAGGCCGGCCTGGCGGGCCAGTGCGTCTTGGGCGCGGATACCGGCGGAAAACACGATCAGGTCGGTTTCAAGGAATTCGTCATTGGCAAAATTCATGCGGTAACGGTACTGCTCGCCCGCGCTGATCGATTGAGTGGCGCGGGACAAATGCACGCCCACGCCCAGCCGCTCGATCTGCGCCTTGAGCGCCAGCCCGCCGAAGTCATCCAGTTGCACCGGCATCAGGCGCGGCGCGAATTCCACCACATGGGCTTCAAGGCCCAGGCTTTTCAGGGCATTGGCGGCTTCCAGGCCCAGCAGGCCACCGCCGACCACCACCCCACGCCGGGCATTCGCGGCGGCGGCGCGGATGGCATCGAGGTCTTCCAGGGTGCGATAGACCAGCCGCGAATCGCCTTGCGCGCCGTCGATCGGCGGCACAAACGGATAAGAGCCCGTCGCCAGCACCAACGTGTCATACACCACGCTGCCTGCGGCGGTGATCACCTCACGGCGGGCGCGGTCGATTTCCAGCACCGGCACCCCCAGGTGCAGGGTCACGCCCGGCGTCTGGTACAGCGAGACGTGCGACAACGCCAGCGACTCGGCATCACGGCCGGTGAAGTATTCGGACAGATGCACGCGGTCATAGGCACGCATCGGCTCCTCGCTGAACACATGCAGCCGGTAGTGATCCAGTGCGCCGCGCTCGATCAGTTGCGCCACACAATGATGGCCGACCATGCCATTGCCGACGACGATCAGGGTTTTCAGCTGTTTCAGACTGGAGTTCATATCAAGCACCCGACAACGCTCATCACGGTTTGAAAAAAGCAAAAAAAAACGCCTGAAACCTTGCGGTTCCAGGCGCCTTTGCCTGTTCTTATGCGGGGTCGATCCGGACGTCTTCGCCGGTTCTACCGCTGGTGCCCATGACCTGTACGGCCTGTCGATCGTCGTTGACCGAGGTGGGATTGTTCCTGAGCTTGCAGGCTCTGTGCCAATCCGCCGTCATGCCCGCCGCAACGGCGGCAAGTGCCGCTCAACCCTGCCAGACACCGCGTGTTGTGCCTCCAACTGGTGCGCGCTGGCGTCATAAAAGTGCATTTTCCCGTGTAGCGCGGGCGCACAGGGCGCAACCAAGCCCGTCACAGCGGCGTGTGAAAAACCTGGCGCGTGACTTGCTAGGAACACACCAACCAAGCAGTCAACGCTGACTGCCCACTCACGACAAAGGCGCCGTGTGATCCCCGTTTCCAACGGAGGGTTACAGGGCGCTTTTTTTATGGGTGGGCAGAAAAGATCCGAGGATTACCCATGGCAAACCAACGTGTACGCAGCGTGTGTCCTTATTGTGGCGTGGGCTGCGGCATCGTCATGCACGTCGAGCACAACCGCGTGGTCAAGGTGATCGGCGACAAGGCCCACCCCACCAACGCCGGCCGGCTCTGCACCAAAGGCAGCACCTGCGGGCAAGCCATCGCCGAGTCTGGCCGCATGGAAAACGCCTACCTGCGCCAGGCGCGTGATCACGACCCGGTGCGTATCGGCATGGACAAGGCCATCAGCGAGACCGCCGGCCGCTTGCGCGCCATCCTCGACCGTGATGGCCCGGATGCGCTGGCGTTCTACGTGTCCGGGCAGATGTCGCTGGAAGCCCAGTACCTGATCAACAAACTGGCCAAGGGTTTTGTGCGCACCGCCAACATTGAGTCCAACTCGCGCCTGTGCATGGCCAGCGCTAGCAGCGGCTACAAACTCTCCCTCGGTGCCGACGGGCCGCCCGGCTCGTATGAAGACTTCGATCGCGCAGACCTGTTCTTCGTGATCGGCGCCAACATGGCCGACTGTCACCCGATCCTGTTCCTGCGCATGATGGACCGGGTCAAGGCCGGCGCCAAACTGATCGTGGTCGACCCACGGCGCAGTGCCACGGCCGACAAGGCCAACCTGTTCCTGTCGATCAAACCGGGCACCGACCTGGCGTTGCTCAACGGCTTGCTGCACCTGCTGGTGAAAAACGGGCACACCGACCCGGCCTTTATCGCCGCCTTCACCGAAGGCTGGGAGGCCATGCCCGGCTTTCTGGAGGACTACCCGCCGCACCGGGTCGCCGAACTGACCGGCCTGGCCGAAGCCGACATCCGCCAAGCCGCCGACTGGATCGGCCAGGCCGCCGAGTGGATGAGCTGCTGGACCATGGGCCTCAACCAAAGCACCCACGGCACCTGGAACACCAACGCGCTGTGCAACCTGCACCTGGCCACCGGCGCGATCTGCCGACCCGGCAGCGGGCCGTTCTCCCTGACCGGGCAACCCAACGCCATGGGCGGTCGCGAGATGGGCTACATGGGCCCCGGCCTACCGGGGCAGCGCTCAGTGCTGGTCGACGCCGACCGCGCCTTTATCGAGGCGCTGTGGAACCTGCCCGCCGACAGCCTGCCGCGCCAGGCGGGCAGTGGCACCGTCGCCATGTTCGAGCAGATGGCGGCCGGGCAGATCAAAGCCTGCTGGATCATCTGCACCAACCCGGTGGCCAGCGTGCCCAATCGCCAAACCGTGATCAAGGCGCTGCAAACCGCCGAACTGGTGATCACCCAGGATGCGTTCCTCGATACCGAGACCAATCGCTACGCCGACATCCTCTTGCCCGGCGCCCTGTGGGCCGAAGCCGAAGGGGTGATGATCAACTCCGAGCGCAACCTGACCCTGATGCAAAAAGCCGTGGAGCCACCGGGCGAGGCGCTGGCCGACTGGCAGATCATCGCCCGGGTCGCGTGCGAAATGGGCTTCGCCGACGCCTTCACGTATGCGTCCGCCGACGAGGTGTTCGAAGAGATCAAGCGCGCCTGGAACCCCGCTACCGGCTACGATATTCGCGGCGCCAGCTATGCACGCCTGCGCGAACACCCCCTGCAATGGCCGTGCGCATCGAACGAGGCCGCAGCGCGCAACCCGATCCGCTACCTGAATAACGGCATCAGCCAAGCCCTCAAGACCCATGCCGACGGCCGCCAACCCGCGATCGTTTTTGCCACCGAACACGGCAAAGCCCGGTTTTTCCCGCGCCCGCACCTGTCGCCGGCAGAAATGCCGGATGAGGTGTTCCCGTTCGTGCTCAACACCGGCCGCTTGCAACACCAATGGCACACCCTGACCAAAACCGGCAAGGTCGCCACGCTGAACAAACTCAACCCCGGCCCCTTCGTCGAAATCCACCCTGACGACGCCGCCAGTCTGGGCATCAAGCATAACGATCCGGTCGAGATACGCTCACGGCGCGGCCGCGCCGTACTGCCCGCGGTGGTCAGCGACCGCGTGCGTGCGGGCAGCTGTTTTGCGCCGTTTCACTGGAACGATGTGTTTGGCGACAACCTGGCGATCAACGCCGTGACCCATGACGCGGTCGACCCGATTTCGCTGCAGCCCGCGTTCAAGTTCTGTGCGGTGGCCCTGCAACGGGTCGAACTGATCGAGCACCAGTTCCTCGACGTAGCGGCACCGGCCGCCCACCCCGTGTCCCCTTTAGCAGAGGAGCTCGCCATGTCGCGCCTCGACGCCTTCGCCGACCTGATCGGCATCCGCAACCTGCCGTCGCCGTCATTGAGCGACAATGAGCGCACCTACCTCGCCGGTTTTCTCAGTGGCCTGCAATCCAGCGCCGCGCACCCGGCCGGCGGTGTCCCGACGCTGCCGGCGAATGCGCCCGTGGCCAAGGACGCCCGACTGTGGCTGGATGGCCTGCTGGGCGGCTTGTTCAGCCGCACCGAGGCCAGCGCCGTGGCAGCCGCGCACGCCCCTGATACGCCGGCCGTCACCTTGTTATGGGCCTCGCAAACCGGCAACGCCGAAGCCTTGGCCGAGCGTTTTGCCCAGCGCCTACGCGCCAGCGGCATCGCGGTGGAGCTGAGCGCGATGGCGGACTTCCCCGCGAGCAAACTGGCGCACACGCAAAACCTCGCGCTGATCAGCAGCACCTTCGGCGACGGCGACCCGCCGGACAACGGCGAAGGTTTCTGGCACGGCCTGACCCACACCGAGACCCCTCTGGAGTCGCTGCGCTTCGCGGTACTCGCGTTGGGTGATCCCAACTACGAGCAGTTCTGCCAGCACGGCAAACAACTCGACCGGCGCCTGCTGGAGTTGGGCGCCACCCGCCTGCTGGAGCGCGTCGACTGCGATACCGAATTCGAAGCACGCGCCGATGCCTGGTTCACGCAGTTCCTGCACACCCTCAACCCGGCAACGCCCGTAGTCCTCGCCACGCCCACCGGCAAACCCAAGCCGCATGCCTCACAACTGCTGCTCAACCTGCACCTGAACCCGCAAAGCCGCCACAAGGAAACCCGTCAATTCTCCCTGGGCCTAGCGGACTCCGGGCTGACCTACGAAGCCGGCGATGCCTTGGCGGTGATGCCGCGCAACTGCCCTGAACTGGTCAGCGAGCTGCTCGATCTGACCCGCTTGGGTTCCAGTGCCTGCGTAAATATCGACAAGCTCGGCGACGTGCCGCTGCACCAGGCCCTGACCGAGCACTTTGAAATTGCCCGGCCCAACAGCGAGACCCTGGCCTTCATCGCCGAGCGCAGCGCCAAGCCGGGCCTGAAACACCTGCTCGAACCTGAGCGCAAAACCGAACTGAAGGACTGGCTGTGGGGCCGGCAACTGGCGGACGTGCTGCACGAATACCCCATCGACTGCGCGGCGGACGAACTGCTCGGCACGCTCAAGCGTCTGCAACCGCGCTTGTATTCGATTGCATCCAGCGCCAAGGCGCACCCGCAGGAAGTCCACCTGACCGTGGCGGCCGTGCGCTACGGCAAGCGCAAGGGCGTGTCGTCAACCTTCCTCGCCGACCGCGCCGACAACGGCGAAGTACCGGTGTTCGTGCAGCCCTCCAAACACTTCCGCCCGCCTGCCGATGGCGACGTACCGATCATCATGATCGGCCCCGGCACCGGCGTGGCGCCCTTCCGCGCATTTTTGCAGGAGCGCCGGGCCCAGGGGCATCAGGGCCGCAATTGGCTGTTTTTCGGTGAACAACACGCGGCGAGCGATTTTTACTACCAGGATGAACTGCAGGGCATGCAGCGCGATGGCTTGCTCACCCACCTGAGCCTGGCGTTTTCCCGCGACCAGGCGCAGAAAATCTACGTGCAGGATCGCATCCGCGAACACGGCGCCGAGCTGTGGCGCTGGCTGCAGGAAGGCGCGCAGTTGTACATCTGCGGCGATGCCAGCCACATGGCCAAGGATGTCGACCAGGCCTTGCGCCAGGTTGCGCATCGTCACGGCGGGCTGGGCGTCGAGAGCGCCGTCGATTACTGGCGGCGGATGAGTGAGCAGAAGCGTTATTTGCGGGATGTCTATTGAGCCGCGACAGCCGCCGTCGTGCCGGTTACGAGGCAGCGTCGCTAGCCTGGCAGGCGACCATCCAGGTCACAAACGTCAGCAGGCGCGTGGAAAAGGCCTCGCGCTCGGCGCTGGGGTTTCGTGCCTCGAACAGGAAGAAGGCAATCGTGATCCGCATCGCCGGGTATTGCTGAATGAACATTGCGACGTGCTCTTCCAGTGTTTGGGGCCACATCAGCGCCTCTTGCGCACGTAATATCTGCGTGGCCCGGATCAGTTTACGTGCGGCCTCGCGCTGCAAGGGCAGTCGCTCTGAGTCAGTGCCGGCCTGGGCGATACGCGAGTGGTAGTCGCTGAGCACCTGCTTGAAGTCGCCATTGACGGCCAAGGCAATTGCACGCGACGGCCGGAACCGCTCGAAGTGCTGAGTCAGGTCGTTGCCCCACACACAGCGGCAATGATGCTTGAGCCTGTATCCCCAGCGGTTGAGGTGTTCAGGCGCCAGTACTTCAGTGCGGTAGCCGATGTCGAAGTCGATCTTAATGACCTGCGGATGCCGTTGCTCCAGGGCGCACCGCAGCGCCTCCAGTCGCGTCAACACAGCGGCTGCAGGGGGCTCGCTTAGCACCAGGGTGAGGTCCAGGTCAGAGACGCCGGGGCAGGCATCACCTCGGGCCACACTGCCGTATAGATAAACACCATCCAGAGCCCACGCCGGCGCGGACAGGGTCGCGCAGACATCGGCCAACACCGCCTGAAACTCGAGCTGCACCGGGCCGCTGGGGGCAGCCTGGATGAATCCCTGCGCGTCGACGCCAAGGGGACGTTCGGTACTCATAGGCATGGCACGGTTCCTGTTCTCGGGCCACGAAGCATGCCATCTTTCAACCCGTTCGACTGCCTCGATAGGCCTAAAACCCCAAGGGCTTTAAAAACATCTGGACACGAACAACCGTGAACTTTCTTACAGTTCCCGGATTCCTTTCCTAGGCGAAGTCATCACGCCCCCGAATCCAGTGGGCGCCGCGCGATAATAAGAAGACGCGCGGGCGTCCGGTAGGTGTGACTGTGGCCCGAAAAGGTGCGCTGATCATCGCGGACGACTTGGCCAACGCCGTATGGCGCGTCACGCGCAACAAGTAGGCCACGATGGCAGGGGTGTGCTGGGCGGCGTGATCATGGCCGTTCGTATCATCCTGACGGGCGCAACGCTCGACACCTGACGGGAGGTTCATCGATGACCATGGCGCGTGACGCAATTGCATTACCCGAAACCTTCGATTTGCCTGGCCAAACCCTGCGCTGGGGGCACCTCGGCACGGCAGGACTGGCGCTGATGAGGGTGGGGATCGGCTGAATTAAACGCATTGACATGGTTGCCTCAGGCAATTATATACTTGCTAAAGGCAACCATCAGAGCGCGCACCATGTCCACTCCCCTGCTTGTTCAGCGCGCCGGTATCGTGCGCGGCTTCAACCGTTTCTATACGCAGCAGATCGGCGTGCTGCAGGAACACCTGCTGCACAGCGACTTCTCCCTCACCGAAATCCGCGTGATGTACGAACTGTCCTCACGCGGCGACCTGACCAGCACCGACCTCTGCCAGATGCTTAGTCTGGATGCGGGTTACTTGAGCCGGCTGATCAGCGGATTGGAGAAGAAGGGTTTGATCCAGAAAGTCCGCTCGATCACCGATGCGCGTGCGGTGCAACTGCACCTCAGTGACCTGGGCCGGTCCGTCCTGGCCCCGCTGGAACAGCAAACCCAGCAAGAAGTCATTGCCTTATTGAGTGCCTTGCCCGAGCCGCAACAACAGCAATTGACCGCAGCCATGCAGCGCATTCAAGCGTTGCTGCAAGGCACCGCCCCGAGCTACCTGTTGCGCGACCCGCTACCCGGCGACATGGGCCTGGTGGTGCAGCAGCAATCGGCACTGTATGCGCGTGAATACCAATGGAACTGGGCGTTCGAAGCACTGGTGGCGGAGATTGTCGCCAAGTACCTGCGCGGGTTCGACCCGACCTGTGAGCGCTGCTGGATCGCAGAGAAAGAGGGCGCGGTGGTGGGGTCGGTGTTCGTGGTGCGCCATGACGACAGCACCGCCCAACTGCGCATGCTCTACGTCGACGCGAGTGCGCGGGGCCTGGGCATCGGCCGGCGCCTGGTGGATGAATGCCTGCGCTTTGCCCGAAATGCCGGGTACACGCGCATGATGCTGTGGACCATGAGTGCACTGACCGACGCGCGCAAGCTCTACCAGAAAGCCGGTTTTGAGCTGATTGAGGAAGAGCCCACCCTCAGTTTTGGCCAGCCACTGGTCAGCCAGACCTGGGCGCGTGCGCTGTAGTGCGGGGCGCGGACGATTCGAGCCCCGCCCGGTTTACAGATCGGTGATTTCCTTGTGGCGCGGCACGAGCGTCTTCATCACGCTCCAGGCCACCAGATACGCCAGCGCACAGATCGCGAACATGATCATGTAGCCGGTATGGATATCGCCGATGGACTTGTAGTAGTCAAACACCCAGCCGCCGACCTTGGTCATCACCACCCCGCCCAGGCCGCCGGCCATGCCGCCGATGCCGACCACCGAGGCCACGGTTTTCTGCGGGAACATGTCGGACACGGTGGTGAAGATATTGCACGACCACGCCTGGTGCGCCGACGCGCCCACGCCGATCAGCAACACCGGCACCCAGAAGCTGATGTAGCCCAACGGTTGCGCCAGCAGCACCACCAGCGGGAACAGTGCGATGACCAACATGGCTTTCATCCGGCCGTCGTAAGGCGCATCACCACGCGCCATGAAGTAGCTGGGGAACCAGCCGCCGCCGATGCTGCCAACCATGGTCATGCTGTACAGCACCGCCAGCGGCATGACGATATCGGCGCCTTTCATGCCGTATTGCGCCGACAGGTAAGTCGGCAGCCAGAACAGGAAAAACCACCACACGCCGTCAGTCATGAACTTGCCGAAGGCAAAGGCCCAGGTCTGGCGATAGGTCAGCAGCTTGAACCACGAGACTTTTTTCGACGCCGCGCCTGCAGCCTGCGCGGTGAACGGCTGTGCAGTCTGGTCACTGCGGATGTAGGCCAGTTCCTCGGCCGACAGACGAGTTTGCTGATCGGGTTTTTCATACACCGCAGCCCACACCGCGACCCAGACAAAGCCGAGCATGCCGATGACCATGAACGCGGCTTCCCAGCCCCACATCCCGGCGATCAGCGGCACACAGATCGGCGCCAGGATCGCGCCGACGTTGGCGCCCGAGTTGAAAATGCCGGTCGCCAGCGAGCGTTCTTTCTTCGGGAAATACTCAGCGGTCGCCTTGATCGCAATCGGGAAGTTGCCCGCCTCACCGATCGCCAGCACCGCGCGGGAGAGCATAAAGCCCGCAATCGATACCGGAATCACCGCCAGGCCAATCGCAGCGCTCACGGCCGCGATCCCCTCGCCCATCGGCACCGCGAACGCATGCATGATGGCGCCGGTGGACCAGATGGCAATCGCCATGACGTAAGCCGCCTTGGTGCCGATCTTGTCGACAAACCGCCCGGCGAACAGCATGGAAATCGCATAGACAAACTGGAACACCGCCGCGATGTTCGCGTAATCGGTGTTGCTCCAGCCAAATTGCGTCGACAACTGCGGCGCCAGCAGGCTGAGCACCTGGCGGTCGAGGTAGTTGACGGTGGTGGCGAAGAACAGCATCGCGCAGATGGTCCAGCGATAGTTGCCTACCGCTTGGCCAACGCGATGGGCGTTGATGGGCTCGTTCAAGTTCATGGCATCACTTTTTATTTTTGTTAGATAGGACACATGTAACGTCATATGTCGTCGTACAACTGCGACTTTTATATCGGGCGCCCTCCGCGCTGTCAATCTGAAAGATTGCCGTTTATCTAGGTGTTATGCGGATACAGCGATGAGCATGAAAATCAGGTTATAGGACGACAAGCCCGAAACACCACGCTCGGTGCCTCACCGGGGACATCGTCGAGCACGCCCCAGCGTTGCATGCCAATCTTTTCAAGGACCCGAATCGACATCCTGTGATCAGGCCGCACCAACCCGAACACTTCAGGCAAATCAAGGGTGTCGAATGCCTGCGCCAGCGCATCGCGGCCCAGCTCGGTGGCGTAGCCCTGCCCCCAGGCCTCGACGGCAAAGCGATAGCCCAGGTTGATGCGCTGCTGCGTCAGGTAATGCAGGGGCGCAACTCCCCCAAAGCCGATGACGTGCTGCGGCGCGTCCCGCAGGGCAATGGCCCACCAGCCGTAGCCCTGGGCGGCCCAGTGTTCGCGCCAGCGGTTCAGCAGGCGTTGCGCGTCTGCAAGACAGGTCATGGGGCCGGCGGGATTGAACAGGTTGGTCTGCGGGTCGCCGAAGATCGCGAACAATCGCTGCACGTCTTCAGGTTGCGGTTGGCGATAGATCAGGCGGGAAGCGATGACAGGCATGGGGTTGACTCCCTTGGGAACTCATGAAGTTCAACTCATCGGCACAAAAACGCAAATAGTGGTGAATTATTTGGTGTCCGCTTGTATCTCAACTGACAGAGCGGTGCCATCGTAGCGATGGCACCACCCCAGTTCAGTTTCAGAGTGGTCCGCATGAAATTACGTAAGAAAAGCGTCAAACCCATCGGGTTGAAAGACATCACCATCGTCGACGACGCCAAGGTGCGCAAGGCGATCACCGCCGCTGCATTGGGCAACGCCATGGAATGGTTCGACTTCGGCGTATACGGGTTTGTCGCCTATGTGCTTGGCAAGGTGTTCTTCCCCGACGCCTCTCCCAGCACACAAATGATCGCCGCACTGGCCACCTTCTCGGTCCCCTTCCTGATCCGTCCCCTGGGCGGCCTGTTCTTTGGCTCGCTGGGCGACAAATACGGGCGGCAAAAAGTCCTGGCCGCGACCATCGTGATCATGTCCCTGAGCACCTTCGCCATCGGCTTGATTCCCGGCTATGCCTCGATCGGCATCTGGGCGCCGATCCTGCTGTTGCTGTGCAAGATGGCCCAAGGCTTCTCGGTGGGCGGTGAATACACCGGCGCCTCGATCTTCGTCGCCGAATACGCCCCGGACCGCAAGCGCGGGTTTCTCGGCAGTTGGCTGGACTTCGGCTCCATCGCCGGCTTCGTGCTCGGCGCCGGTGTGGTCGTACTGATTTCCAGCGTATTGGGCGAAGCGGACTTCGAAGCATGGGGCTGGCGCCTGCCGTTCTTCCTGGCCCTGCCCCTGGGCATTATCGGCCTGTACCTGCGCAATGCGCTGGAAGAAACGCCGGCGTTCCAACAGCACATGGACAAACTCGAACAAGGCGACCGCGAAGGCCTGACCCACGGCCCAAAAGTGTCGTTCAAGGAAGTCGCCACCCAGCACTGGCGCAGCCTGCTGACCTGCATCGGTATCGTCGCGGCCACCAACGTGACCTATTACATGCTGCTCACGTACATGCCGAGCTACCTGTCGCATAACCTGCATTACAAAGAAAACAGCGGCGTGCTGATCATCATCGCGATCATGGTCGGCATGCTGTTCGTGCAGCCGTTCATTGGTTTTATCAGCGATAAGATCGGCCGCAGACCCTTCATCATCGCGGGCAGCATCGGCCTGCTCTTCCTGTCGATCCCCGCGTTCATGCTGATTACCAGCGGCAAGATCGGCCTGATCTTCAGCGGCCTGCTCATCCTGGCCATCGTGCTCAACTTCTTTATCGGTGTGATGGCATCGACCCTGCCGGCGATGTTTCCCACGCACCTGCGCTACAGCGCCCTGGCCAGTGCGTTCAACGTCTCGGTGCTGATCGCCGGCGTGACCCCGACCGCAGTGGCCTGGTTGGTGGAAAGCACCAACGACCTGTACATGCCCGCCTACTACCTGATGGTGTTCGCCGTGGTCGGCCTGGTCACCGGCCTGACCATGAAGGAAACCGCCAACAAGCCCCTGCGCGGCGCCGCTCCGGCCGCTTCGGACATGGAAGAGGCCAAGGAACTGCTGCAGGAACACCACGACAATATCGAGCAGAAAATCGAAGACATCGATGCCGAAATTGCCGAGCTGGAAGCCAAGCGCAACAACCTTGTGCAGCAGCATCCCCGGATCAACTGAAACCTGACCGTTCGGGGCGGGCCGGCACCGCCCCCAACAGGACTCACCCCATCACTGGCGTGTTCACGCGTCAGCGCAGCACAATCATTACGGGGCAATCGAGCGCGATGCCGGCGCACCAATCTTTCTCCCGCGATGGCCGCCTTTTCGGCGCGCCGTGCGCGTTGGGCTCGTGGACGATGCTGTTCACACGGCCGATTAGCTGCATCTTTTTCGCTAACTTGACGACGCCTGAGCATGCCGATGACCATGAACGCTGCTTCCCAGCCCCACATCCCGGCGATCAGCGGCACACAGATCGCCAGCACCGCACGGGAGAGCATAAAGCCCGCGATCGATACCGGAATCACCGCCAGGCCAATCGCAGCGCTCACGGCCGCGATCCCCTCGCCCATCGGCACCGCGAACGCATGCATGATGGCGCCGGTGGACCAGATGGCAATCGCCATTACGTAAGCCGCCTTGGTGCCGATCTTGTCGACAAACCGCCCGGCGAACAGCATGGAAATCGCATAGACAAACTGAAACACCGCCGCGATGTTCGCGTAATCGGTGTTGCTCCAGCCAAATTGCGTCGACAACTGCGGCGCCAGCAGGCTGAGCACCTGGCGGTCGAGGTAGTTGACGGTGGTGGCAAAGAACAGCATCGCGCAGATGGTCCAGCGATAATTGCCTACCGCTTGGCCAACGCGATGGGCGTTGATGTGCTCGTTCAAGTTCATGGCATCACTTTTTATTTTGTTAGATAGGACACATGCAACGTCACATGTCATCGTACAACCGTGGCTTTCATATCGAGCTCCGTACACGCTGTAAATCTGAAAGATTGCGTTTATCTAAGTGTTATGCGGATACAGCGAAGAGCATGAAAATCAGGTTGTAGGACGACAAGCCCGAAACACCACGTTCGGTGCCTCGCCGGGGACATCGTCGAGCACGCCGCATACCCTTTCTGGGACGGGGCTCGAAAATACGTTCAGGAAGTGCCTGTCTCGTAAAGGCGAATCTTCCGACATTAATCACCGATACCAAATCTTTACTCTTCGGGCTTTCGCGTCTAGGAGTAAAAGGAATGGCTTCCAGCGTATTACCGAGCGTTTTCTTCGACCATAGTCGGCACACACTCACTGTTCGCGATGTTGACGAGTCGCTCGACGTCCTGGCCTTCAAGGGTACAGAGGGCCTGAGCCAACTGTTCAACTATGTTGTGGAGTTCACCAGCACCAACGGCGACATTACCGCTGAAAAGATGCTTGGCCAAAACGCTCGTTTCAGTCTGTACGGGGCGCCGCAACCGCCGCGCATTCGGGGCCTGAGCGTGCCCTCGATCAAACCGCTGCGTGTCTTGCACGGCGTAGTCACCTGCTTCAAACGCCTGTCCGGCTCCGCTGATGAAGCCCGCTACGAAATCACCCTGCAACCGCACCTTGCCCTGCTTGGGCGAGGCCGACAGTTCCGCATTTACCAACACCAATCTGTACCGCAAATCGTCGAAAGCATCCTGCGCAGCCGCCACGATTTTGAAGGCCAGGACTTCCTTTTCAGCCTGGTGCGTGAATACCCCAAGCGCGAACAGGTTATGCAGTATGGCGAGAGCGATCTGGCCTTCATCTCGCGCCTGCTGGCTGACGTCGGCATCTGGTACCGATTCACCAGCGACGAACGCCTGAATATCGACGTGGTGGAATTTCACGATGACCAGCGTCACTACCAGTTTGACGTGGAGTTGGCCTACCGCCCGCAATCCGGGCTCAGCAGCAGTGGCCAGGACGGTGTGTGGGCCCTGCAATCGAGCCACCACGTGGTGGAACAGCACGTCAATATCCGCACCTACCATCACCGCGTGGCCAATGCTCACCTGAACGGTGACATCGACCAAACTCGCGGCGCCAACGGCACCTACGGCGAGGCTTATCACTACGCCGAACCCTACACCGTCATGGGCGACCGCTATGCCCATGACGAAGACCTGCAAAGCGAAAGCGGTTATTTTTACGCGCGCCTGCGCCACGAGCGTTACCTCAACGGCCAAACGCAACTCAGCGGCGTCAGCAGCAGCGCAACCCTTGCTCCAGGGCAGGTACTTAAAATCTCTGGCGGCGCCCCACAGGCTTTCGCGCCAGGTGCGGTGATCACCCAACTGATCAGCCGCGCCGCTCGCGACGCCAGTTACGAAGTGACGTTTGAGGCCATTCCCTACTCGGAAACGGTGTGCTTTCGCCCGGAGCTGCAAGACAAACCGCAAATCGCCGGCACCGTCCCGGCCCGCGTCACCAGCTCGCAGGCCAACGACCCCTATGGCCACATCGACATCGAAGGGCGCTACAAGGTCAATTTCCTGTTCGACCGCGACGCCTGGAAACCCGGTGAAGAAAGCCTATGGCTACGCCTGGCCCGACCCTACGCTGGGGATACCCACGGCCTGCACCTGCCGTTGATCCCCGGCACCGAAGTCGCCATCGCCTTTGAACAGGGCGACCCGGACCGGCCTTACATCGCCCACGCGCTGCACGACAGCCAACACGTTGATCATGTGACTTTGCGCAATTACAAACGCAACGTGCTGCGTACTCCGGCGAATAACAAGCTGCGCATGGATGACACGCGGGGGCAGGAGCATATCAAGGTCAGTACTGAGCACAGTGGTAAGAGCCAGCTCAACCTGGGGAATTTGGTTGATGCCAAGCGCCAACCGCGAGGCCAGGGCGCGGAATTGCGGACCGATGGGCATGCCGCTATTCGTGCGGGCAGTGGGATCTTGATCAGTGCCGACGCGCAACCCAAGGCTCAGGGACATATGCTGGAAATGAGTGCCACGCTGGGTCGGTTACAACAGGCAAGTGACCAGTTGGAAGGATTATCGGCCGATGCCCAGGCCGCCAATGCAGACCCCGCGGATGCGCAAGCACAACTGAAATTGATGCGAGATCAGCTCGATCAACTCAAAGCCTCGGTTGTATTACTCAGCGCCCCCCAAGGCGTTGCGGTAACCAGCGGCCAGCACCTGCAATTGGCCGCTCAAAACAACCTGATGATCAACGCTGGGGCCGAGGCGGATATCAGTGTGATCAAGCGCCTGTTCATCGGCGTGGGACAAGGGGTAAGCCTGTTCGTGCGCAAGCTGGGCATCCAATTGATTGCCAACCAAGGCCCGGTAAAGATCCAGGCACAAAACGACGCGCTGCAACTGATGGCCCGTCAGGGTTTGGAGATCATCAGCAGCGAAGATGAAATCCGTATCGTCGCGAAGAAGAAAATCACCCTGAATGCCGGTGGCAGCTACATCACCCTCGATGCGAGCAGCATCGAGTCCGGGACCCTGGGCGACTACCTGATCAAAGCGGCGTACTTCGAAGCCCTCGGTCCAGCCAGCCAGAAAGCCGCAGATCCGGAGTACCCACAGAGCCTGTTCAAACAACCGCTGCGGTTCAACGTGCCGCAAACCCCCAATGCCTCTGATCAAGGCTGGACAGGCATGCCCTACACTCTCTATGCCGACGGTGCAGTGCTTAAGCAGGGCGTGTTGGACAAGTCCGGGCAAGTGTTGATCGACCACGCGGTCGTGACGCAGCAGTACCGAATGGTGTTGGCCAACGACGTGACCTACCAGATCCCGGTGCCCACCGACTATCGCAATACCGGGCAAGCGAACCTGGCCAACAGCGGTTTACACAACCACCGCCCGCAAACGGATACCGAGGTGAGCCAACCCGCCTCGCACACGGATCACCGTGCCCGGTACGCCGCCGTGATGGGCACAGCCAATGACCAGGAAGGGAAAACTTCATGACACAGCCCGACATCGTTGTGCCCGTCGCCCTGCAACATTCCCAGCAGGCCACCTGTACCGCGCCCTGGTACGTGCAGGGGAGTGAATATCACCCGGTGGAGGCCACCTATCAGCCGCTGATCAACGGTGAAGAAACCTTCGAGGCCGTGCATCTGGCTATCGCCAAGGCGACTAAAACGGTCGACATCATCTGTTGGGGCTTCCAGCCGTCGATGTTCTTTATTCGTGACGGCAAGCACCCGAGTATTGGCGACCTGCTCAAGACCAAGGCTCGAGAAGGCGTCAACGTTCGCGTATTGGGCTGGGAAATGCCGCTCAACGCCGCCGGCCTTGCGGACGAGGCGAACCTGCCGGGCAAAGGCACGGTGCGCATTCAGGATCGGGCATTGCAAAGCTCCACCCAGGCCCAATACGACACGGATCGCCGCTGGTTTACCGACTGCGCGGTCTCGGACGGTAAAGCTGCGCAACCGGCGGCGAAGGGGCTTCCGGTGTTCGTCAGCCGAGGTTTCGACCTGACTGATCGGGCCGGAATTGCCCATTCGGTGAAATATGACAGCCTTGATCCCGAGATCAGTACAAAGATGCGTCAGGTACTGAAGTGGACGGCCAGCCACCACCAGAAGAGTGTGCTGGTCGACTACGAACTGCCGGACCGCGCCGTCGGGTTTGTCATGGGCCACAACATCCTCGATGAGTACTGGGATAATGATAAACATTCGGCGCTGCACCGAACCGAAGACAGTAAACCCGAACCCAATCGCGGCCCGCGTGGCAACACTCCGCGCCAGGACATTTCCAGTCAGCTCAGCGGGCCGATCCTGGAGCACCTGCACCATAACTTCGCCAGCGCCTGGCGCAAGGAAACCGGCGAGGATTTGCTCCACCTTCGCCAAGCCAAGCAAGTCGGACCGCAACTGCAATGCACGCCTGGCGCTACTCGCCAGTTGGCGCAACTGTTGCGCACCCAGGCACAAGCGGGCAAGCGCGATATCGAGAAGCTCTACCTGAACGCGGTCAACAATGCGACCCAGTTCGTCTATATCGAGAACCAGTACTTTCGCTGGCCGCCATTGGCCGAAGCCATCAAGGCGACGGCCGAAGTCCAAACCGGCGCTGGGCGTGATCCGGGCGTGCATGGCGCCTTGCACCTGTTCGTGATCACCAATGCGACCGATGACGGCATCGGGGCGGGCACTGTGAATACCCAGCGCATGCTCGAAAGCCTGGGGCGCGCCAACACGATTCCGGAAGTGACCAAACTGCGGCGTATCGAACAGGTAAAAGACGCCGCTCCGCCGCGGCCAACGCCTGATCCACGCGATCACGTCGGGCAGAGGGAGCTGGCAAAGTGGCAGGCCGAACTGGATCAAAAAACCAAGGAAATTGAGGACAGCACGATTGTTCCGCAGGAGGTGCCGGGCTTGAAGGTTCACCTCTGCTCGCTGGTGGCGCCTGATTCGCCAGCGGGAAAATCCTGGATGCCGGTGTATATCCACTCCAAGCTGATGATCGTCAATGACGTGTTCACCACCCACGGTTCGGCGAATATCAACACGCGCAGCATGCAGGTGGATAGCGAGCTGAACGTTGCACATGAATGGATGAGTGTGACGCGGGCGTTGCGGCGCCGGTTGTGGGATCTGCATACGGATGGGCGGGGGGCGCAGGATGAGCCGGAGGAGGCGTTTGATGCTTGGACAGACATCATCCATGAAAACAAAGAACGTCAATCGAAAAAGTTGACACCTAAATCTTCGCTCGTCGGTTTTTATTACGGTAAAGCCACCCTGAAGGACCTCGACTGATGCGTCGACTCGTTCTGCTGACCAGCCTGCTGCTAGCCGCCTGTAATAACGGTGGTGCCCTTAATCAACTGAACCGGGACATCCCCATGAATCCGATCACCGAGGCCAAGCAAAAACTGACCTTCGCCTGTGTACACGAAACCATCCCTGATCCGTCGATGGAAGCCGATGTGCTATTCCAGTACGCCCGTTGGTTGCAGAAAAATAACCAGCTCAAACAAGACAAGAGCGTCGACATCGAAATTGAGCGGCTGTATCGCATTGCGGCCGAGAACGAACATTACAAGGCCAATATCAATCTGCAGAACGGAGCGATGCGTGGAAAATTCAAGCTTCGGGGCGATGAGCATCTGCGCCTGAGCCAGCGACTGATCGACGCGGATGTGGCGACAGGTTATTACTTTGTCGGGATATTCCTGCAACAGGGGTCTGCGGGTTTGAAGCAGGATGAGGAAATGTCACTGCGCTACTTCCGCAAGGCCGCTGATCATGGCAGTGCCCAGGCTCAGCAAATCGTCGGAGATAAGTTGGCGCCGATTAGAATTGCACCAGAGATAGCCCGGCAGATGCGCCGCTGTGCGGCGGAGCAAGGGAATGGCGAAGCAGCAGTGGCATTGGGTATCGATCTTAAAATCGAAGGCCAATATGAAGCCGCTCTAGAGGCATTCCAGCTAGGGGTGGCAGCTGGTACCAGTACCGCGGCCTCCCGCTTGCACAAAGGTTTTCGTAATCCGCCACCGTCCGATTGGCTTTACTATCTCGGTCAACAGGAAGACCTCGAACGCGCTGAGCGCTATGAAAAAATCTGGCGAATTCTCGCAAGATACTCCTACGCAAACCCCAAAGTCCCCGAAATCAACGAAATCCTCCCCCTGCCTCCCGCCAAACTCCCCACCTGGGACGGCAAACTGCAATGGCTGGAAGCACGCCTGGCCAATGTCCCGCCAGAACAGCCCAGCGAAGCACTGATCCAGCAGTTGGCCAAAGCCAAGCTTCTTGAACCGACAACCGGCAGAGCCACGCCCGACTCTCCCGCGTTCATCAAGGCCAGCTACCCCGAACCGACCTGCACCAGCGGCCAGGCCTGCCCCCAGACTGGCTACTGGCGGGCATTCAGCCTGAGTCGCGATGCTTACTCGCGGCTCAAAGATGGCGTTATCCACCGTTTCGAGAAGAACGAGATCATGCCCACCCTGCGGGTTGAGAGTCATAAGTCGCGGTTTTTGCTGCCCGACATCATCACAGTCAATGAGGAAAGCATCGAATGGCGGCTGTTGGGGTAAGGTTCCATGCAATTACTCACCAAGCGCAACAGCATCCTCGGATCAACTAAGGGCCGCTGGGCCACGCTTGAGTCAAGTGCAGGGTAGTGGGCGCACCGCCACCCACCGCACCTGAAGCACTCATTTTCTCCGCAAGGCGGCCGATAGCCTGTCACCCCCCCCCGACATGCAGCTGCGCCCTGCGGGAATCAATGCCAAATACCCTCGCCCCGTTCGTTCGCAAGCTTTCCCAGCGCACCAGCCTGTCGCTGGCGCGCACGTCGCTGTTCCAGTGCGTGGCGCTGCTCGCCTGCGTGTTTGCAGCGGCCGGCTATTCGCTGGTGTACCTCGCCCACGAGCTGGACCGATTCGAAGACAGCGAAAGCGCCTTCTACACCCGCAAGGCGGTGCATTCCCTGGAAAAATCCCTACGCCTGACCGTCAAGGATTACGCGTTCTGGGGCGATGCCTATAAATACCTGCACGTTACCGTGGACACGGATTGGGCCTATGCTCGCGAAAACGTGGGGCCCACGCTGTTCCATGATTTCGGTTTTCAAGGCGTGTTTGTCGTCAACGACCTGGACCGCACGGTGTACGCGGTGGTCGAGGGCAAATTGCAACCGATTGAGCTCACCGAATGGCTCGGCCAGCCCATCGCGGCGATGCTCGAACAAGCACGCGCAGGCGCCACGACGGACACACCGGTCACGAGGTTCATTAACGTGCGCGGCAGCCCCACGTTGGTGGCGGCAGCGGCGATAACGCCAGGCACTGACCCCACCGTGATAGCGGACGGGCGAAAAGCCTCCGTATTGTTCTTCATCGATATCCTCAACAGCGCCAAGCTGACCGAAATCGGTAACGACTTTGGCGTCGATCACCTGCATATCGCTAAACCCGATGAAATCGGCAAGACCTTGTTGTTCTCCCTGAGTGATAACGGCGCCGCCGGCAGCCTGCATTGGCAGCCCGAGCGGCCCGGTGTGCGGTTAACGACTGTTGGCCTGCCGCTGCTGGGTCTGGCTGCGCTGCTGGTGTGCCTGATGAGCTGGCTGATTATGCGCCGCACCACGACGGACGCCCAAGCCCTCGATACCAGCCACACGTCGCTGCAAGACAGTCAAAACGCGCTGGCCACCAGCGAAGCGCGCTTTCGCGATGTGGTGGAAGCCAGTTCGGACTGGGTCTGGGAAATAGACGACCTGTGGCGCTTCACCTATCTGTCGGAGCGCTTCGAAAGCGTCACGGGCCTGGACCTCCAGGCCTGGATCGGCGCCCCCCTGCACGCCCTGCTGGACACCGATGACGGCGCCCTTTCGCAGTGGCTGAGCACGGCCAAGCGGCGCGCGGACACCAGCATTCAGTGTCGCTACGTCGACGCCCAGGGGCGTGAGCGCACCACCCGGTTGTCGGCGCGGGAAATGCCCTGCGGCGGGTTTCGCGGGACCGCCACCGATGTGACCGAAGAAGTCGAAGCGCGGCGGCGCATCGAGTTCCTGTCCCTGCACGACGCTCTCACCGGGCTGCCCAATCGCACGCGCCTGCAAGCGTTTCTGGACGGAAAACTCAAAGCGTTGCCTACCCTGGAGCACCCTTTGGTCATGCTCAGCCTGGACCTGGATCGGTTCAAGCCGGTCAATGACTTGCTCGGGCATGCGGCCGGTGACCGGGTGCTCAATGAGGTATCGAGCCGCCTGGCCGATTGCGTGCGCCACGGTGACCTGGTCGCTCGCGTCGGCGGCGATGAATTTGTGCTGATCCTCATCGACGCCGGCGCCCAGGACGAAGTCGAAGCCCTGTGCCGGCGCTTGATCGAGTCTGTCGAACGGGTCATCAGAGTCGACGAGCAGGACGTGTTCATCAGCGCCAGCATCGGCATTGCCCTCGCGCCCAATGACGCCAACGGGGTCACCGAGTTGCTGCGTTACGCCGACATCGCCCTGTACGAAGCCAAGGCTGCGGGGCGTAATACCTGGCGGTTTTACTCCGGTGAAATGAACGCACGGATCATCGAGCGTCGCCGCCTGGAAAGCGACCTGCGGTTTGCGATCAAGCACGCAGAACTGCGCCTGCACTTTCAACCGCGCTATCGCATCAGCGACGGGCAAATGGTCGGCGCCGAAGCCCTGGTGCGTTGGCAACACCCGCTGCACGGCCTGATCGCACCGGACACCTTCATTCCAATTGCCGAAGAGTCGGGGTTGATCCTTTCGCTGAGCGACTGGGTGCTTGAAACCGCCTGCACGTGCGCCGCGCAGTGGCCTGAGCATCTTTTTGTGTCGGTGAACCTGTCACCCACCGAATTCAAGCGCGGCAACCTGGTGGAGCGCGTGCGGTACGCCCTGGATAAGTCGGGCATCGAGCCGACACGCATGGAACTGGAAATCACCGAAAGCGTGATGCTTGACGATGCCGTCGGCGCGCTTGAGGTCATGCACACCCTCAAGCACCTGGGTCTGCGCATCGCCATGGATGACTTCGGCACCGGCTACTCCTCACTGAGCTACTTGCGCGCGTTCCCGTTCGACGGGTTGAAAATCGACCGCAGCTTCTTGAACCGGCTGGAGGACAGCGCCGATGACAAGGCCATTATTCAGGCCATTGTCGGCTTGGGACG
This sequence comes from Pseudomonas sp. D3, assembly GCF_029320995.1. Taxonomy (NCBI): domain Bacteria; kingdom Pseudomonadati; phylum Pseudomonadota; class Gammaproteobacteria; order Pseudomonadales; family Pseudomonadaceae; genus Pseudomonas; species Pseudomonas sp. D3. Next base: position 3,191,357 of record NZ_CP119772.1, on the reverse strand, counting down.
CGCCCTGTCGCTGACGGTAACGGCAGAAGGAATTGAAACCGCCGAACACCTGGCACTGCTCAAGGCAGTGGCCTGTGACGAAGGTCAAGGCTACTTCCTCAGCCGACCGCTGGATATCGACGCCTTCAACAGCCTGCTGGACGTGTACGCGAGCACCCCGCCGTGTTAACGCTCGACGAGGCGGGCGCTAGCGAAAAAATTGACTCGGCGTCTTGCCAAACTGTTTTTTGAACATGCTGGTAAAGGCACTGGGGCTTTCATAGCCCAGCTCAAACGCCACATCGATAATTTTCTCGCCCACCGCTATCCGCTCCAGTGCCAGCAGCAACCGCGCTTGCTGGCGCCACTGGCCGAAGGTCAGGCCGGTTTCGCGGCGGAACAGGCGCTGGATGGTGGTTTGGTCCAGGCCTAGGCGCTCGCTCCAATCCGCCACGGTCGAGGCATCGCCCGGGTCATCCTGCAACGCCAGGCAAATCCGGCGGATGCGCGGGTCTGCAGGCTGGGGAAGGAACAGCGGCAAGGCCGGCAACAGGGCGAGCTCGTCGAGGATCAGGTGCATGATCCGGGCGTCGCGCGAATCTTCGGCATACGGCGGCTTCAAACTGACCGAGGCTTTGATCAGCTCACTGAGCAGCGGTGAAATGCTGACGGCCTTGGTTTCGCTCGGCAAGTTCGGAAAACTCGCGGGGCGCACAAACACACTGCGCATTTTCAGAACACCGACGCAACGCAGCGAATGCACATGCCCGCTGGGCATCCAGAAGCCGCGATTGGGCGGCACCGTCCACTGATTCTGCGCCGAATGCACCACCATCACGCCTTCGGTGGCGTACAGCAGTTGATGCTTCTCGTGGCTGTGCTCGGGGATCACCCAGTTATCGGCATAGTCGGTGGCCGAACTGATGACGGCCCACTCGCCCTCATCGATCTCTCGCAGAAATTTGTCCAGTGTTTTGATGGCTTCGCCCCTTTTGCGATGTTTGCTGCCCGAATTTCGCGAGACAGGCATCGGCGGCAAATCTAGCATAAACACCGAGTTCACCCATGGAGCGGCGGTTTAAATCATCGCTGCCCGCCTCCCCGTCGTTCACTGCCTTGTATGGAATGCCTGCATGTCGACCTTGACCGCGTCTCCCGCTGCCACCTCCAGCCCGCCCCACGTCAGCCCCTTGGTCATGCGCGTTCTCGGCGCCTGCGCCCTGGCGCATCTGATCAATGACCTGATCCAGGCCGTGCTGCCATCGATCTATCCAATGCTCAAGGCCAACTACGGACTGAGCTTCACCCAGGTCGGCCTGATCACCCTGACCTTCCAACTGACGGCCTCCCTGCTGCAGCCGTGGATCGGCTACCACACCGACCGCCACCCAAAGCCCTGGCTGCTGCCAGCGGGCATGGTGTGTACCTTGGCCGGCATCTTGATGCTGGCGTTTGTCGGCACGTTCCCGGCGATCCTGCTCGCGGCGGCGCTGATCGGCGTCGGCTCGTCGACCTTCCACCCGGAAACGTCACGGGTGGCCCGCCTGGCCTCCGGCGGGCGCTACGGCCTGGCGCAATCGACCTTCCAGGTCGGCGGCAACACCGGTAGCGCGCTTGGCCCGTTGCTGGCGGCGGCGATCATCATTCCCTACGGCCAAGACCATATCGCCTGGTTCGGCCTGTTTGCCGTGTTCGCGATCCTGGTGCTGCATGGCTTGAGCCGCTGGTACCGCAACCACCTCAACCTGTTCAAGCTCAAGCAAGGCAGCAAAGCCACCCACGGCCTGTCGAAAAGCCGCGTGACCTTCGCCCTGATGGTGCTGGCCGTGCTGGTGTTTTCCAAGTACTTCTACATGTCCAGCCTGACCAGCTACTTCACCTTCTACCTGATCGAGAAATTCAACCTGTCGGTCGCCAGCTCCCAGCTTTACCTGTTCCTGTTCCTCGGCGCAGTGGCCGCGGGCACCTTCTTTGGTGGGCCGATCGGCGACCGGATCGGGCGCAAGACCGTCATCTGGTTCTCCATCCTCGGCGCAGCGCCGTTCACCCTGGCGCTGCCCTATGTCGACCTGTTCTGGACCGCGATGCTCAGCGTGGTGATCGGTTTCATCCTGGCCTCGGCGTTCTCGGCCATCGTCGTCTTCGCCCAGGAGCTGGTGCCGGGCAATGTCGGGATGATCGCCGGCGTGTTCTTTGGCCTGATGTTCGGTTTCAGTGGTATTGGCGCGGCACTGTTGGGGCTGCTCGCGGACAGCCATGGCATCGCCTATGTCTACACGCTGTGCTCGTTCCTGCCGCTGGTGGGGATTCTGACGATCCTGTTGCCATCGACCAAGGGCGTTTGATCGGTTGAGCCTGCCACCCGCGTGACGGCATTCGGCGGGCAGATCACACGGGGCCGGCGCCGACAGCTAGCGCTTGAGGAGGCCGGTTACCTTTAGACCATTCTGGCGCCGAGCATACCGCCCAAGCCGATCAGACTCGCCACGCCCACCCCATACGCCAGCGTGCGCCAAGGCTGGTACTCCCTCAGATACATGACCGTGTGTACCACCCGCGCCAGGGTAAAAACCCCGAACAGCACACCCGTGGCTACCACAGCGGTGCCCGACGCGACACACAGCCCTCCGACGACAAAAAACAGCGGAATGTTCTCCAGATCATTGGCCCACGCCTTGCTGGCTCGGACGACTTGCGGCAGTTCCTCTGGCTGCGGCGTGCGGTTGAAGAAAGCCGCATCTTCCGGGTTAGTGAACACCCGCCCCCGAATGCGGAAGAAGCCCTGATAGCAGGAAATCGCCAGCATCTTCAGGCACAACACCAGCACGCACAGTGCGTAGACACGCAAAAGCTCATTCATCCCGCAACCCATTGATGACGATATACAGCAGCGGCCCTACCGAAACGAACAGCGCCGTCAGCACCCAGTAAGGCAGCACCGATGCCGCCGACCGCCCTCGCCGCCGGGCATCGCGGTACATCCACACACCGGCCAGCAGCGCCATCAGATACAGGTCGATCACCACTTGCGCGGTGTCCGGCTGCGACAGCAGTTGCAGTCCAAACGCCAGCAGCGACTGCTGCGCAGTCAGCATCGTCATCAGCGTATACAGCGAAAACCCGAGCAAAGCGGCCAGGGCAATATAGGGTCTGTGCATGGTCTCTTCCTTGAAGTGATCGAGGCCCACGATAGTGATAAGGTTCAGCCCCTCGCAATGACCTCGGAGGTCATGGTCACGCCATGGACAACCCCGTTACCGCCGGCGAACACGTGCGCCGGCTACGCCGACAGGCGCATTTGAGCCAGCTCGACCTGGCCCTGATCACCGGGATTTCGCAGCGCCACCTCAGTTGCCTGGAAACCGGCCGCGCCAAGCCGAGCCCCGGCACCCTGCACAATCTGCTGACCGCGCTGCAGGCGCCCCTCGACCAGTGCAACTGCGTATTCCTCGCCGCCGGCTTCGCCCCGCGTTACGCCGCCACGCCGCTCGCCTCGCCGGCCATGGCGGCGATTCGCGAAGCGGTCAGCCATGTGCTGCACGCCAACAACCCCGCGCCAGCGATTCTGCTCGGCAGCGAGTGGCAAGTGCTGGCGGCCAATACCAGTACCGCCGTGCTCTTTGGGTTGGTCGGGATCAACCCGGATGCGGCGGATGGGGTGAACCTGCTGAGCACCTTGCTGCAATCGGGTGGCCTGGGCGATCACCTGATCAACGCCGAAGAAATCCGCACCCTTGCCTGGCAACGGGCAACCCGCGAGGCCTTGGGTAACCCGGCGCTGGCCGCGCTGTTGGCCAGCCTGCCGGTGCCCGTCCACACCGAGCTACCCACCGCCATGCCGCCACTGGTGTTGACCCGTGTGCGCTCGACCCAGGGCGAGCTGAACTTTCTATCGACCTTCACCACCTTCGGCATGCCCCAGGACATTACTCTCGCCTCGCTGCGGATCGAGCATCTGATTCCCGCCGACGACTTCACGTGGCAGGTCATGCGCCGCGCTTTCGAAGATTATTCGCCGCTGGTTTTGTGAAATATCTGTCCGTAGACTGCCGCCATACCCCCACTTGAAGGCGGCGAAAAAAACGTGATGCAAGTTACCGAAGTCTCCATTGCCCAATTGCGCGCAGCGCTTGAGTCCGGCCAGACCACGGCCGTTGAGCTGGTCCAGGCTTACCTGGCGCGGATCGACGCCTATGACGGTGCGCAGACAGCGACCGCGCTGAATGCCGTGGTGGTGCGCAACCCCGCAGCCCTGGAAGAAGCCCAGGCGTCCGATGCACGCCGGGCCAAGGGCGCCACACTGGGACCACTGGATGGCATTCCCTATACCGCCAAGGACAGTTACCTGGTCAAGGGCCTCACGGCGGCGTCCGGCAGCCCGGCGTTCGCCAAGCTGATTGCCCATCGCGACGCCTTCACCATCGAGCGGCTGCGGGCCGGTGGCGCCATTTGCCTGGGCAAGACCAACATGCCGCCGATGGCCAATGGTGGCATGCAGCGTGGCGTGTATGGCCGCGCGGAAAGCCCGTATAACGCCGCCTACCTGACGGCACCGTTTGCCTCCGGCTCGTCCAACGGCGCCGGCACCGCGACTGCTGCGAGCTTCGCGGCATTCGGCCTGGCGGAAGAAACCTGGTCGAGCGGGCGTGGCCCGGCGTCCAACAATGGCCTGTGTGCCTATACCCCGTCGCGTGGGGTGATTTCGGTGCGCGGCAACTGGCCACTGACCCCGACCATGGACGTGGTGGTGCCTTATGCACGCACCATGGCCGACCTGCTGGAAGTACTCGACGTGGTGGTCGCCGAAGACCCCGACACCCGTGGCGACCTGTGGCGCCTGCAGCCTTGGGTGCCGATCCCCAGCGTCGCCTCGGTGCGCCCGGCGGCTTACGCTGAACTGGCCGCGACAGCCGAATCCCTCGCGGGCAAACGCTTTGGCGTACCACGCATGTACATCAACGCCGACCCCGACGCCGGCACCAGCGAGAAACCCGGCATCGGTGGCCCGACCGGGCAAAAAATCATCACCCGCGCCAGTGTCATCGCCCTGTGGCAAGCCGCCCGCCAGGCCCTTGAAGCCGCCGGGGCCGAAGTCATCGAAGTGGATTTCCCGCTGGTGTCCAACTGCGAAGGCGACCGTCCCGGCGCGCCGACGGTGTTTACCCGTGGCCTGGTGTCCAAGGAATTCCTACACGATGAGTTGTGGGAACTGTCCGCGTGGGCCTTCGATGACTTCTTGCGTGCCAATAACGACCCGAGCCTGAACCGCCTGGCGGATGTCGACGGGCCGAAGATTTTCCCCCATGACCCTGGCACCTTGCCCAACCGCGAGGACGAACTGGCCGCCGGCATGGACGAATACGTGCGCATGGCCCAACGCGGGATCACCCCGTGGGACCAGATCAGCACCCTGCCCGACGGCTTGCGCGGCCTCGAACAGACCCGGCGCATCGACCTGGAAGACTGGATGGATAAGCTCGGCCTCGACGCGGTGATTTTCCCTACCGTGGCCGACGTCGGCCCTGCGGATGCCGATGTGAATGAAGCCTCCGCCGATATCGCCTGGAGCAATGGCGTGTGGGTCGCCAACGGCAACCTTGCCATTCGCCATCTGGGCGTGCCGACCGTTACCGTGCCGATGGGCGTGATGGCGGATATTGGCATGCCGGTCGGGCTGACCTTTGCCGGGCGTGCCTACGATGACTCTACGCTGCTGCGGCTGGCATCGGCGTATGAGGCCACCGGCAGCAATCGCCTGATTCCGCCGCGTACACCGGCACTCACGCCACGCTGAGTGCGTTGAAAATGTGGGAGTTGGCTTGCTTGCTCCCACATTTGCAGCGCATTTCGCTTAAGCAACCAGCGGCACGGCAATCAACAGGATCGCCGTGCCATGGGCGAGCGTCGCGGCCAACACACCATGACGCATGCGCAACAATGCGCAGGCCAGCCCCTCGATCAGGGTAAAGAGCAACACCGGCCAGCCCAGTTGGGTGACGCTCAGGGCCAGAAAGGCATGGCAGGCCGCGAACGCCACGCCGCTGATCAAGGCCGCCCGCAGCGGCGTCAGTTGTTGCTCCAGATACCCCTGCAGATAACCGCGAAACAACACCTCTTCCAACGCATTGGCGCCATAGGCCAACACCACCATGCCTGGCAGCCACACCCAGTAGTCGTGGATCGCTTGCGTATCCACACCTTGGTAAAGCCGCAGCGGTACGCCGATCAGGCAGCCTACCGCCAACCCGGTCGCCAGTCCGACGGCGCAATTGCCTTTGGACCACAGGACCAACCGCGACAAGTCCGGCGCCACCCACGCGAGCCCGGCAACCAGCAACAGCGATAGACCGCCCAGCGCCGCCAGCACAAAGGCATTGGCGGTGAATGCAATCTGCACGTCGTCACTGATCGACCACATGCGCAACGGCGTCATCGCATCGCGCATCAGCACAAACGCCGCCAACAGAATCAGGATGCGCATCGCCGTCATCGACCTGGGGGTGAGTGCAAACCACACGCCGAACAGCAGCAGGCCTGGCGTCAAATGGGTGCCGTAGTCGATCAGCACCGCCATGCCTTGGGTGATCACAAGCGCTCGTTTCGACGCTGCCACTCATCCACCATGTCGCCCAGGGTTTTGGCCGTGTCGTTGCGAATCCAGGCCATGAATGCGCGGTCGAACTTGAACCTCGGGCCGCAGTGTTCAAGCATGAAACGGCGCACGTTCTGGGTGTTTTTGTAGTGACGGGTGATCGGGGTGCTGCGGGTGAGGGGGTCGCTGTGCCAATTAAAGTCCATTTTTTCTCCCAAGGTAGTTCGGTGTTTTGCCAGTAGCATAGCGATGTGCCACTTAAGCAGGAAGTGGCGGATAGCGTCAGCACGCATTATGGCGCGCGGCTTCACGCTCTGACTGCGGTGGTGAGCCGCCTAAGCTAAGTTCACCATGCCACCACCTTGCGTACCGCCACCAACGCCTCGTGCAGCGCCGTCATCCCCACCGAACCCAACGCCAGGCGCAGCGCATGGGGCACATGGGCGCCGACGGCAAAGGGTTCGGCGGTGGATACGGCAATATTTTCGCGCTGCAAAGTCATGGCGATCTGATCGGCCCGGGCATCCTCCGCCAGGGGTAGCCAGAGAAAATACGACGAGGGATGACTGATGTACGCCAGCCCCTTCAGCACCTGTGCCGCCAATGCCTGCCTCGCCTGGGCATCCTGGCGTTTTTGTGCTTCCAACTGGGCGACCGTGCCATCGTCGAGCCAGGCCACCACAATCGCGCTCATCACCCCCGGCACATTCCAGGTAGTGGCCATGATACTGCGCTCCAGAGCCTTCACCCAAGCCGCCGGGGCTGACACAAAGCCGACCCGCAGGCCAGTGGCGACGCTTTTGGAAAGGCCGCCGACATACACCGTGCGTTCCGGTGCGAGTGTCGCCAAAGGCGGTGGTGCATGTTCTGCCAAAAACGCGTAGGCGGCGTCCTCGATGATCATCAGATTGTGCTGACGGGCGATGGCCACTAGTTGTTCGCGCTGCTCCAGGCCCATCACCCAGCCCAGCGGATTATGCAGGGTCGGCATGCTGTACACCGCACGTACCGGACGTTTGAGACACAGGCTGTGCAGATGATCGAGGTCCGGGCCGCTGGCGGTGACCGCGATCGGCAACATTTCCAGGTGCAGGGTCTCGGCCAGCACCTTGAACCCCGAATACGTCAACGCGTCGACGGCGATCACATCCCCCGGCTTGAGCAGCGCCATCAGCGTCACGGCCAACCCATGTTGTGCGCCGCTGACCACTAGCACTTGGTCAGCCTCGACCGTCAGCCCACGACTCAGCAGATGACGCGCCACCGCCGCACGCTCATGCTGGCGCCCGGCGTGGGGCTGGTAGCGCAACAACGCCTCCAGATCCCCCGACAGCGCCAGTTGACGCAACGCCGTGCGTAGCAGATCGGCCTGACCCGGCAATGACGGGTAGTTGAAATTCAGATCCAGCATGCCCGGCGCCACGCTCATCTGCCCACTGCCCTGCCCCGGTGGCAGGGAAATCTCGCGCACGAACGTGCCGCGACCGGTTTCACCACTGACCAGGCCCATGGCCGCCAGCTCGGCATACACCCGGCTGGCGGTGACCAGCGCCAGGCCATGGCGCGCGGCCAGTTGTCGATGGGTGGGCAGGCGGACGCCGGGCAATAGCCTGCCGCTGCGGATGTCCTCGGCAAAGGTGTCGACCAGGGTTTTGTAACGGGCGCGGGGCATCGGCGATGTATCCATGACAATTTTTTGATTGTCTTAATCTTCATGCCTAGCATGGCCCGCACGCAACTTCTCCTTTTCGGGCCCTCGTCATGGAACGTACCTCACCGCTCAATCCCCTGGCCAATAGCACGCAGGGCTGGATCAATGGTTTTATCGGCGTGGTGATTTTCAGCGGTTCGCTGCCGGCGACGCGCCTGGCGGTGATGGAATTCGAGCCGGTGTTCTTCACCCTGCTGCGCGCCACCCTGGCCGGCGTGCTGGCGCTGTGCTTGTTGTGGTTATTCAAGGAAAAGCGCCCAGCGCGCGCGCAATGGATGCCCCTGGCCATCGTTGCCCTCGGCGTGGTCATCGGTTTCCCCTTGCTGACGGCGCTGGCCCTGCAATATGTGACCTCCGCGCACTCCATCGTATTCATCGGCCTGCTACCGCTGGCCACCGCAGTCTTCGGCGTACTGCGCGGCGGCGAGCGGCCACGCCCGGTGTTCTGGCTGTTTTCGATCCTGGGCAGTGCGCTGGTGATGGGCTATGCCGTCGCCCAGGGCCTGAGCGCCGCCCCGACCGGTGACCTGCTGATGCTGCTGGCGGTGCTGGTCTGCGGCCTGGGTTATGCCGAGGGCGCCAAGCTGTCGCGCAGCCTGGGCGGCTGGCAAGTAATCTGCTGGGCGCTGGTGGTGTCGTTGCCGGTGGCGCTGCCGTTGAGCCTGATGCTCGCGCCGCCGACCTTCACCGGCATCAGCCTGCCGGCATGGCTGAGCCTGGGCTATGTGGCGCTGTTCAGCATGCTGATCGGGTTTGTGTTCTGGTACCGGGGGTTGGCGCAGGGCGGCATCGCTGCGGTCGGCCAGTTGCAGCTACTGCAACCATTCTTCGGCCTGGCGCTGGCAGCGGGCCTGCTGCATGAGCAGGTCAGCCTGGGCATGGTGCTGGTGACGGTCGCGGTGATCGGCTGTGTGGCCGGGGCCAAGCGGTTTGCGCGCTAGCCTCTGCTGCCAGGGCATTATTCCCAGATGCGGTAGCGAGACCTAGACGGCAAGGTTGACATTGATGCCGTTGCGCCGAGCGACTACCGAAACGCTTTGCCCAGGCTCAAGGCTCTCGCGAACCATGGCCAGTCTTTGCTCCGCGCTCCAGCGGCGTCAGCGCTCCTGGCCCAGAAGCGCCCCACTCTTGTCGTCGCTGTTAGTCATAAATATAACCGCTTGCCTATCCCTTATCGTAAGAGGGAAACGGTGTTCTGCCTTTCATGGGGCTCGTTCAGTGGAGCCAGTTCACAGGTGAAACAGAAGCGTCACTCCGTGACAGTACTGTCCGCTTATCCCCAGTGTGGTGGGTGAGATATCGACGAAAGAAATGCCGTTTTTCTGCAAGATAGCGCGTAAAGGCGTAAGGCTCTTAACGCTGAAGCCTATGGCTCCGTAATAGGCATTGGGGCGGTTCGCCAGCGTCAGACCGGGATAGCAGGCATTGAAAGCGGCTTCGCTGGTGAAATGTAAAGGCACATTACCGGTATCTATTTGCAGACCAGGCGTAAACAACGAACTGGGTGCACAGTCACGGTCAAATACTTGACCATAAGCTGTTGCGAGTAGTTTCACTTGGTCAGTGATGACTGTGACACTCGCCAAGCCAATTACGCCGTTAGAATGATGGGTGTATTCGCTACGCCAGACGACGTCCCTAGTAAAATGTTGGCAGGCAAAAACTCGACCCGCTGGGGTCGACTCCAAGTCGACCTGGGTGATACGGAAGCGCGCATCACGGCTGCCCTCCGGCAATTGGACTGGCCGCGAAAAGTCCAAAGGCGAGCCGCTGCCAATGTTAGAACGACTCAGCTCATCGTGAAAACCTGACGCGTCGTCGGTCATTAATGCCAATGCGCATAGCCCATCTCCTCCGTCCTCCACAAATGACTGGAAATAGCGTGTTGCCGGATGCGGACGCGGTACGGTAAGCAACTCAAAGTAGTCGTCCTCAAACATTACGCAGTGATTTTCCGATCCCATGGAGTGGTAACCGCGGGGGGTGAGTGTAAAGCCCAACTGGCCATAGGTTTCTGCAACGGCGTCCATGCTGCTGGCGGCGATCACCACATGGTCGATACCTTGGATATGCTTACGCATGCGCAATACTCAATGAGGAGGTTTTGGGGCAACGTTGTACTTCCAACTACCGCTGGGGGCGCTCAATCACGACCGTCTCTCCATCGGTATCCAAGCAGGCCGAAGGGGGCAACCCTTTTGGCTAAACTATGCGAAAAAATCGGTTCGAGTGCAGCAAAAGGCAACGGTGATTTTGATTCAGGTAAGCCTTTGACTACATCGGCTAACGCGCCACCGATGGCGGTTGCCAGTGCAAGCCCCCGACCGTTGCATCCAAGCCACGCATAGACCCCATCAGCCAGCTTATGCACATGGGGGACGGCATCGGCAGTGATTGCCAGGTTACCGTGCCAGATGTGCTCGAAAGGCTTGGGCCCCAACTCGCAAAGTGCTGGGAACATGTCCTTCAGCCGCGTCCCTATACGTCGCTGCAAGCGCTCTTCAAAATTATTATGCAGAACTAACGCCCCTCCCGTTATCAACCGCCCTACGCTATCGAATCGACAGAAATGCAAGTCGCCATGCGTGTCGGACATTGCATGGTTAAACGGTAGAATTCCTGCACGAAGTCCTTCGGGTATTGGCGCGGTTGCCATCTGATATGAGCGAATTGGGATGAATGTGCGATCCAAGCCCGGCCAAAGTGAATTGGAAAATGTGCTGCTGTAGGCGTGGGTAGCGATGATGACTTTTTTGGCAATGACCACGCCATCCCTGGTTTCAACCCGCCAGTTTGGGCCTGCGGGCAAGATGCCCAGTGCCGGACTTTGTGTATAGATGCGTGCACCGAATTTCATGGCCGCAGCCGCAAGGCCTCGCACTAGTCCCAACGGGTTAACGTGCCCCCCTGTGGGGTTTTGCCAGCCACCGTGCCAGTAATTAGACCCGGTGATGGCTGTAACTTGATCACGGTCGAGCAATTCTACCGGAGCGCCACGCAGCCTCCATTGTTTGCAGCGAGCGCTTACCAATGACATCCGACTGGGTCTATGTGCAGGCTGTACCCAGCCATTCTGAACGGCCTCACATTCGATTCCATACTTTCGGATCAGGTCGAATACCGTGCTCGCGGAGTCACGGATCAGCCCGATAAATGCCTCGCCTTTTTGAGCTCCGAATACCTTTAAAAGCAGGTCTGGATCTGCACGGGACAAACAGGGGATCACCTGGCCATTATTACGGCCTGAGGCGCCCCAGCCAAGTTCAGCAGCCTCCAAAACTACGACATCGACACCTGTTTCAGCTAATTGCAAAGCAGCAGACAAACCGGTGAAGCCAGCACCTATCACGACTACGTCGGCTCTAAGATGAGCGTGGGACAACTGCATGGTCTGTGAAGCTGACTTGGCGCTCTCCGTCCATAGTGAAGGCGGCAACGGAGCGTCCGGGGGTATAGGTTCTAGCTGACTCATGCCGCATGTCCTCCTAAGTAAGCTGCGCGAACTCGCGCATCGTTGGCCATCTGCTCAGCAGGCCCTGAGAGTGAAACCGTGCCTGAGTCAAGGATGTAAGCGTAATCAGCCACGCGCAGTGCAGCACGAGCATTCTGCTCCACCAGCAGTACTGCCGTTCCGCCGGCGCGAATGGTTTGAGTAAGGTCGAAAATCTGACGTATCACCTTGGGTGCCAGACCCAGGGAGGGCTCGTCCATCAAAAGCAGACGGGGACGGCTCATCAGCGCTCTGGCCACGCAAAGCATTTGCTGCTCGCCGCCAGACATCGTTCCGGCTTTTTGTAGCAGGCGCTCCTTCAGGCGAGGAAAAAGCACCAACATTTGCTCAAGCGACTCGTTGAACTCTCGATAGGGACGCTTGCCCGCACCCAGGCGCAAGTTCTCCAGCACACTCATTCCGAAAAAAATCTGACGCCCCTCTGGCGCTTGGGCAAGACCTTTGGTGACGATCTGGTGCGACGACTTGTTGGTGATGTCCTGCCCATCGAAAACAATGCGACCTGAGGCGACGGGATAGATACCGGAGATCGCTCGCATCAGCGTGGTTTTGCCTACACCATTGCTGCCTAACACGCTGACGATGCTGCATGGCGCAACTTCCAGTGACACATTCTGCAAAATGGTTTGCGGTCCAATGCGCACTGTCAGGTTCTCGATACTCAGGATAGGTTGAACGTGGGGATTCAAAGTTCATCCTCCTCTGTTCCCAGATAGGCTTCCAGAACCGCTGGATGGGCTGCTATATGTGCGGGTGGTCCATCCGCAATTTTGCGGCCCGACGCCATGACCATTATTCGATCACACAGCGACATGACGAACCCCATGTCATGCTCCACCAACATCACCGACAGCCCCTGGTCGGACAGGCTTCGGATAAAAAACGCCAGTTCCGCTGTTTCTGTGTCGTTAAGTCCTGCTGCCGGCTCATCCAGAATCAACAGCTTTGGCTGTAAGGCCAACGCGCGGGCGATTTCCAGGTATTTGCGCCGTCCGTAAGAAAGGTTCGCCGCTAACATTCCTGCTTGGTCACACAGCCCGGTCCGCTCCAGTGCTTGCCAGGTCAACTTGCTAATGCGATTGGACAATGTTCGCCGCCCGAAAAGGCTGCTCCACGGCGAATGCCCGACCACGCCCAGAGCGCCGATTGAAACGTTGTCGAAAACGCTCATGTTCGGCAGCACCCGAAGATTTTGAAACGTGCGCGCTACGCCCATTCGCGCAAGATTGTCGGGGGCCAGGCCGGTGACACGCTCACCGCAAAAATGCACCGTGCCCGAAGACACTCCGGTTATCCCGGTAATGAGGTTAAAGAGCGTCGTTTTTCCTGCCCCGTTGGGGCCTATCAGCCCCACCCGCTCACCGAAGCCTACGTGCCCGGTAAAGCCTTCGACGGCGGTCAGGCCGCCGAAGCGACGGGTGACGTCTTCCATAAGCAGCAGTTGAGCAGGTGCACTGTGGGCCTTCACCGATGTCGTCATGTTCATTTCACCGCCAGCCCAGTTGTTGTGAGGGTTTCCACGCCGCATTCAGGTGCTTACGCGCCAGTGCCATGGCACTGACTTCGCCACAGATGCCACGGGGCAAGAACAGGATGCAGAGAAACATCACCAGCCCTACGCCAATCATTCGATAGTCACCGAACGGCCTTAGAACTTCTGGCAGCCCAACGAGCAGCAACGCACCTATCAGGGCGCCTGGAATACTCCCCAACCCTCCGACAACAACCATTGCCAAGATCAGTATCGACTCAGAAAAGCGGAAGTCGCCTGGGGAAATATATTGCGTTGTGTGCGCCCACAGCGCGCCGGCGACCCCGGCAAAAAAGCAGCTGAACGCAAAGGCCTCGGTCTTGATGCGCACCACTTTCAGCCCCATTGCCTGGGCGCACTGATCGTCCTCACGCAGTGAGCGCAAGGCGTTGCCGTAATAGGAGTGCGTCAATCGGTGCACGGTAAAAACTGTCGCGATCAGCAGACCCGCACCAGCAAAATAGTTAGCCAGATTGCCGCTTTTGAACACGCCCGCCAGGGCAATTCCTGGAATCCCCGAGATGCCCATCGGGCCGTGCGTAAAATCGACCCAGTTGAGCAGCGTTACATGGATTATCTCGCCGACGGCCAGGGTGGCGACGGCAAAGTAAATACCGACCAGGCGCATAATTGGCAGGGCCAGCAAGATGCCCACCCCTGCCGCGGCCAGGCCCGCTGCCGGGATGGTCAGGTAGAACGGCCAATGCCAGGCAGTGGCCGTCATTGCGGCGGTATAGGCGCCTATGCCGTAAAACCCGGCATGGCCCAATGAGAGCAAGCCGGTGGTACCTGTGATGAGGTTGGCGCTCACCGCCAGAATCGCGAAGACCATCATGGTTCCTGCGACGCCGAACCAGTAGCTTGCGTTGAGCCAGTACAGGAAGGCCGGCACGACGACTAGCATCAGGATCAGCATCGCGGCGACTGTTTTTTTCGATGTCATTGCAGCCTCCTTAAACGCGCTCGCGGGCAGCGCCAAAAATACCGGTGGGGAAGAAAATCAGCGTCAGCAGCAGAAAGGCGTAGGCCACCAGGTCACCCCAGCCTTGGGCCAGATAACTGGTGGTAAACGTTTCAGCGATACCCAATATCAGTGCGCATATCACCGCCCCTGGAATCGAGTGCAACCCGCCCATGACCATCGCCACGAATGCCTTGATACCCGGCGCGAAACCCATCGCCGGAAATACCGCACCCTGGTACAGGCCAACGACGATGCCGGCACTGGCCCCCAGCATTGAGCCAACGGCGAACGTCGCCATGATCACGTTTTCGGTGTGGATGCCGACATACATGGCGCCTGCCGGGTTGCTGGCCACTGCACGGATTGAGCGCCCAATGTGGGTTTTGAACAGCAATAGTTGCAATCCGACCAACATTGCCATTGATAAGCCGAAAATCAGGAACTGACCGCTGGCAAACGAGAAACTGCCGATTTGAACCGGGCTGATTAGCAGGTAGTCCTGCGGCACCACCTGCATGTTGGCGCCGAATATTTTTTCGACGCCCTCACGAATCACAATCGACAGTGCCAGCGAGGACAGCAGCGTGGCCTCGCGAATAGCTTTAGATTTCATCGACGCCTCGTCGCGAAACCGTCTGAATGGGCGGAACGCCAATCGGTCGAGCGCCAATCCCATCACCGCACCGAAAGCCAGTACGAAAATAATCACGACAAACAGCGGCGGTGCGAATGTGGTAATCAGCAGTAACCCAACGAAAGCGCCCAGCATGTAAATTTCGCCGTGGGCAAAGTTGACGACGTTGAGTACTCCGAATATCAACGTGAACCCGATCGCCATCAGGGCATAGACCAATCCGATCGAAATGCCGTTGATCAACTGTTGTATAAGGAAATCGGTTTCCATCATTGGATGACCTTGTAAGCGCCATCGCTAACGATCATGCGATTCAACTGCTTGGTCACTTCGCGAGTGACCGGGTCGAACGTGGTTGCGCCAGTCACCCCTGGGTAGTCATGCGTCGCTGCCAGTGCATCACGAACCTTGGCCCGAGTCGGCTCGGGGCCTGCTGCAACAATCGCGTCGAGCATGATGTTAGTTGCATCGTAAGCCTGCGCGGCAAACATGCTTGGCTCGCTGCCATACCGCTGGCGGTAGCCCTCTACGTAGGCCCTGACGCTAGCGTCTGCACTTTGCGCGACGAAGGTGCTAGGCATCATCAAGCCGTTGGCCGCAGGCCCCGCCAGTTGCAGAAGCTTGGGCTCATACAGTGGCGAACCACCGTAGACGACGGTTTGCACGTTCATCTGTGTGCGTTGTTGCAGGAAGCTGGCGGCCTCTTCATAAAACATGAACAGCACGATTGCATCAGGCTTAGAGCGAGCCACCTTGGTCAGTATTGAGCGAAAGTCTCGGTTGCCCGGGTTAAAGAACTCGGTATCCACCACCTCATTTCCAAGCGTGGCAGCCTCCTCACTGAAGTTCTTCACTGAGCTTTGACCCCAGTCGTTTTGAATACCAATAACGGCGTAACGCTTAAGGTTGTTCTGCGCCATCCATTTGGCTATGAACGGCGACTCGACCGCCATTGTGGTGATGTTACGAAACTGCCAGTCGCTGATCTTGAGGAAGTCGGGGTGGGAGGCCGATTGGGACAGCTGCGGTACATGTTGTTCGGCGTAAATCTGCCCTGCTGCCATGGATACGGTTGAGTTGAAGTCGCCAATCACGCCTAAAATATGGGCGTCGTCGGAGAATTTTCTCGCGATGTTCACGCCTTCTTTTGCGTCGCTTTTGCTGTCTTCGTACTTGATCACCACCTTCGTGCCAGGCAGCTTTCCAGACGCGTTGAATTGCTCAAGCGCCATATCGGCCGAGTTCTTGAAAAGCGTGCCGTATTGCGAGTTATCGCCGGTCAATGGCAGTTGGTAGCCGACTGCGATTTCGTTTTGTGCGCTGGCAAGACTTGCAAAGGCACACAGCCCTATTGCCAGAAATTCATTGACGGTTCTACGGAGCATGAGCAGATCCTTTTCGCTGGAAGGACAACGTTTAGATCGTATGCACGTCTGCTCGGGTCGATTTACTGACCGGAAATCATCTGTGAAATGATCTGATGGCTCTCGTAACATGTTACGAGTCTGTTTTGATGCACAGCAATAGCTGTGCCACACACAGAAATTCAGCCCATATCGGGCTAAGAGGGGCTCTGCTGCGCGGCTGGCGGATCAGCAATCCTGAACAATCGCCGACACGAAGTTGCACCATTGCAATGCAATGGGAGGCGAGGGGGCGACGTTAAGGTGCGCCGCTGCTTGGAGAGGTACGGGCTTTACACGATGCGGCGATCAAGCTCGAGACACTGCCGGTCTGTCAGCTTGCAGTGTCTCGAGCAATCAAGGCGGGGGGAGCTCAGGTGCTCAATGAAAGTGGCCCAGCCGGGCCACTGGTGATGTTTACATCCAGCAGGCTGGACGAAGACATCAGGGCGTCGAGCACCATTGCCCTGGATGAGATCAATTCCATGCGCGCCACTGTTTCTGCGCCTTTTGAGTCTCCAGCCGTCAGCGCTGCAATAAGCGATTCATGCTCGTGTCGCATTTCGTTGGTGCGGTCGCGCAGCGCCAGGCCTAGGTGAAACAACCGCTCCATTTCACTCAGAACGTTGGCTAGCATCTCCACTAGGCGCTCATTGCCTGAGGCTTGCGCCACCACCAGGTGAAACTCGGTATTGGCTTGAAGGAAGCGGTCTTCGCTGTCTCGATCGCCTGGCTCGTAACTCCTTGAGCACGCTTGGTCGAGACGCCGCAGGCCCTCTTCATCGACCTTGCCTGCCGCCATGCGAACCGTGGCTAACTCAATGATTTCGCGTATCTGATACAGCTCGTTGATGTCGCGCAAAGTGATGGGTTTGACCTGATACCCCTGGCGATGCATCGGGCGAACCAGCCCTTTGGCCGCCAGGCGCTCCAGCGCAGCGCGAGTAGCCGCTCGCTTAAGCCCAAAGCGGGTTTCTATTTCGGCTTCGGATACATGCACACCGGGCATCAGTTCGCAGCGCACGATAGCTCTGTGCACTGCATCGAACGCCGCATCGCTTTGCCTGACGCGTACACGACCCGCAACAACAGGGGGGGCTTCCACTTCGATTTTTTTGGGCATTTGAGGACCTTTTTTGCGTGCGCGGCATTTTAGCAGTTTACAGGGAGTATTCGTAACATGTTACGATCCGGCCAAATCCATGTGCCGCTTTGCATTCAAGGATCACTCATGCGCGAAGTCTCCCTCGCTTTGACATCAAGTTGTTTCTCGCCCGATTACGCTACGGCCCGAGCTAAATTTCAAATGGCTGCGGCCCAGGCAGGCGCCGTACTGCATGTTTACCTCAACGACGATGTAGCGGCACCCAACGGCGGTAGCCTGACCACCGACGTTGCCATAATCGGGCCGCCAGAGAGCACGCGGGCATTGATCATAGTGAGCGGTACTCACGGCCCGGAGTGCTTCATCGGTTCCGCTGCGCAAATCGCTTTTATGCAAGCCCTCGGTGCTCACGCGCAGGCACTTGACGTTCAGGTGGTACTGATCCATGCGATCAATCCGTGGGGGGCTGCTCATATGAGCCGGTGCACCGAAGGCCTCGTCGACCTCAATCGAAACTTCGTCGATTGGACGCAGCCTGTTCCCCAGAACCTTGAATATGAGTATCTGCACCCCTGGATTGGCCCGCATGAACTTGGCGTGAGCGCTGCCAAGGAGGCCCAGCGCACTATCAATGCATGGATCGATGACAAGGGCATGCCTGCCTTTACCGATGCCAGTATGCGCGGGCAATACGCGCATCCAGAGGGCTTGAGCTATGGTGGCAAGGGGCCTGAATGGTCCCATCTGACGCTTCAGTCAATTATTGAACAGCACCTTTGTGGTGCTGAAAAAGTCGCTTTAATTGATTGGCATACGGGGCTTGGGGAGTCAGGAGAACCGTTTTTCCTTTGTTTCAATGACCGCAATAGCGAGGCATGGAACCGGGCATGCGAATGGTGGGGTCAAGCCAATATCGAAAACCCCGCCGGTTTTGATGGGGCGGCACGCCCGCAATATACCGGCTTGCTGTTTCAAGGGGTTTCCCGATTCGTAGCACCGGCTCAATTGACTGGCGCGGTGATCGAGTTTGGCACCGTACCGCTGGACAAGCTTCAACAGGCATTGCAGGCCGACAGGCGTCTACACGGCGGTTCGGTCTCCGATCCTATTGAGCGTCAAGCTTTGCTTACGCAAGTAACTCAGGCGTTTTCACCTGATGCTGTGAGCTGGCAGCAAAGCGCCCTAAGTCATGCTGTTGCCATTCAACAGCAGGCCCTGAATGGGCTAATCGCGTGGCGGGACTGAACAGCGTCGCCTCTGCACTTACCTTTCCACGTCCCTGCTGCTGAGATTAAACAAATGCATCATCCAGATACCCTCGTAGTCACTACCGGTCGCGATTCCGAGCGTTTCGGTGGACTCGTAAATACTCCGGTTTTCCGTGGCTCGACCATACTCGTGCCCAGCTTTGATGCTTGGGAAGAGTGCAAGCGCGACGGTAATCCTTATGCACATTACGGTCGGTTTGGTACCGAAACAACACGTGCCTTTGAGTCAGCTATTGCCGAACTGGAAGGGGGCTATGCCAGTCTTGTATTTCCATCAGGACTTTCGGCCTGTACGCATGCGGTGATGGCTTTCGTGGCCGCGGGTGATCACATTTTAATAACTGACAATGTGTACGGGCCAACCCGCATGTTTGCGGACAGGGTGCTGACTCGCATGGGCGTCGAGGTGGAATATTTTAACCCCATTGAAGTGGAGGATCTAACGTCAAAACTTCGAACAAACACAAGTGTGGTGTTTGTTGAATCCCCAGGATCGTTGACCTTTGAAATCTCGGATATACGTGCTGTGTCTAATGCCGCCCACAGCGTCGGCGCAAAAGTATTGTTGGACAACACGTGGGCGACCCCCCTTTATTTCAAGCCATTCGATCACGGGGTAGACATTTCAATTCAAGCGGCCACTAAATACATCGTCGGTCATTCAGATGCCTTGCTGGGTACCGCCACTGCCAATGAAGGCGCGTGGGAGCAGTTGCAGGCCAGCGCCCATGATTTTGGCGAAACTGCGGGGCCTGATGATATTTTTCTAGGTCTGCGTGGTATTCGTAGCCTAAGTGTACGATTGCAACGTCATTGGGAAAATGGTTTAGCCCTGGCTCAATGTTTGCAGACGCATCCAGCGGTAGCCCAAGTGCATCATCCTGCACTGGTTAACGATCCGAGCCATGATCTCTGGAAGCGCGACTTCAGAGGCGCGAGCGGTCTATTTTCTTTGCAATTGAAAAGCACGGACATAGAACGCGTTAGGTGTTTCTTCAACAGCCTAAAACACTTTGGAATTGGTTTGTCTTGGGGGGGCTATGAAAGTCTGGTTTTACCGATTGGCAAACCTCCCCGAACTGTAAAAAGTTGGGAGAGATCAGGTTATCTTGTTCGAGTACATGCCGGTTTAGAAAATTTAAACGATCTGCAATCTGACGTGATTCAAGCGCTTGACCAGGTCGTTGCAAAAATCTCTGTCACTGTGGCGTAAGTGACTTTCCGAGAAAGTATTAACTGTTGAAGACCATTCAATCTGTTCAGTCGACAGTGAGTTTCAAGGTAACTTCCGATTCATGAAGTGAACCATTTTGAATCGCTCTGGGTTTCGTAGACACCTCTATGCCTCTAGTGGACTGCCACCGGCATTGTAGACATCTCCAGCCACCTGCCCCTGAAGCTAATACACACACGCAAGCCGTCCCGGATGTCGTGATTGCGCAAACGCCGTTGATTAACGGCGCGGCTTGGAAAGTCCGTGCGGAGCCGAGAGTGCATTTATTTTGTGAGTCCAGTAGGCTTTTCTCATCTTTTCTGTGAGTCCCTCGCCGGGCATTCACAGAAAAAAATGATTTTCTCCCAGCGTTTGCTGGACCTCCTGAATCATCTATTTTGTGAACCTACACATGCACACCCCTTCACTGCAAGACACCACCGCCCCCGAAGGTATCTGCTACGGCTGCGGCGGCAGCAACCCCCACGGCCTGCATATCGAGAGCCGTTGGGATGCCGACGGCGTTCACGTGGTCGCCGAGCACCAACCGGAAGCGAAATACAGCGGCTGGCCGGACCTGGTCTACGGTGGCCTGATCGCCATGCTGGTGGACTGCCACTCGAACTGGACCGCCATGGCCTACCACTATCGTGCCGAACAACGTGAACCCGGCAGCCTGCCGCGTATCGACTGCGTGACCGGCCATCTCGGCATCAAATTCATCAAGCCCACGCCCCTGGGTGTCACGCTGACCTTGCGTGCCCGGGTCGAGGGCGATGTGGGGCGCAAAAGTCGCGTGGTCTGCG
This sequence comes from Pseudomonas sp. D3, assembly GCF_029320995.1. Classification (NCBI taxonomy): domain Bacteria; kingdom Pseudomonadati; phylum Pseudomonadota; class Gammaproteobacteria; order Pseudomonadales; family Pseudomonadaceae; genus Pseudomonas; species Pseudomonas sp. D3. Next base: position 3,170,640 of record NZ_CP119772.1, on the reverse strand, counting down.
AGGTGTATGCCGGCGATGTACTCACGGCGATCGGCGATTCGGTGTTCGTGCGCGTCGATACCGGGCAACTCGCCGCCGCCGCCCACGGTCGTAATGAGTGATCCTGGTCTACATTGACTGGCACCGCTAATCGAGGACAGCACCGATGACTCGTCTCACCGCCAAAGACTTTGCCCCCGAACTGCTGGAGCTCTACGACGGCTACGCCCACGGCAAGATCAACCGCCGCCAATTTCTCGACCGCGCCGCATTGTTCACCTTTGGCGGGCTGACCGCGTCGGCGCTGCTCGCTGCCCTGAGCCCCAACTACGCCCTGGCCGAGCAAGTGAAATTCACCGACCCGGACATCGTTGCCGACTACATCACCTACCCCTCGCCCAAGGGCAACGGCACAGTGCGCGGCTACTGGGTACGCCCGGCCAAGGCCACCGGCAAAGTGCCGGCGGTGGTCGTGGTGCATGAAAATCGTGGGCTCAACCCCTATATCGAAGACGTCGCCCGGCGCTTGGCCAAGGCCGGCTTCATTGCGCTCGCGCCGGATGGCCTGACATCGCTGGGAGGCTACCCCGGCAACGACGAAAAAGGCGTAGAGCTGCAACAAAAGGTCGACCCGACCAAGCTGATGAACGACTTCTTCGCCGCCATCGAGTGGCTGATGCACCACGACAGCAGCACCGGCAACGTCGGCATTGTCGGCTTCTGCTATGGCGGCGGCGTGGCCAATGCGGCGGCCGTGGCTTACCCGGAACTGGGCGCCGCCGTGTCGTTTTACGGGCGTCAGCCGCAGGACAAGGACGTGCCGCGCATCAAGGTGCCGATCATGCTGCATTACGGCGAACTGGACACGCGGATCAACGAAGGCTGGCCGGCCTATGAAAAGGCCTTGAAGGCGGCAGGCACCCCCTATGAAGCGTTTAGCTACAAGGGCGCCAACCACGGTTTTCATAACGACTCGACGCCGCGCTATGACGAGGCCGCAGCGAACCTGGCGTGGCAACGCACGCTGGGGTGGTTCAACCAATACCTGGCCTGACAGCCCTCTCAATGTCTGCGGGCTCAATGTTCCAACGCGTACCTGCGGCAATGGTTGAGGTAGCCCTGCTCATGCCGACCCACCAGTTGCACCACGCTGGTCCACAGCCATGACGGCGCATCCAACTGCTTGGAACGGTTCTCCTGCAGCACCGCCATCCATTCCTTGCGTGTCGCGCGGTCCATCTGGCGGGCATGGGCGATGCCGACCACCCGGGCCAGGTAGCCGGCGGCGTGCATGGCATCGGTCTCACTCAGTTCGTCGAGCTCCAGCTTCATATCCTGCGGCAGCAGTTCGCGGATGAAAAAACCATGCTCCAGAAAACGCGTCGCCACCATGCGTTCACCCAAGCCAGGGGAGAGCTGGCGGGCGCCCTCCACCACCCGCCGCCCATTGTCCCGTGGCATCTTGGCCCGCGCGGCACGCGGTGCAGCGGCGCCGACCGCCTCCTTGATGTCGATCAGGCAATACGCCTGATCGTCCTGGTCGCCCACGCCGAGCAATGCGGCATAGCGCAATAACCCCAGCGAGCTGCAGCCCTTGACCCAATAGGCGCAGTCCAGCAACTCAACCTTGGCGCCCTTGGGGCGGCCCTTGAGCGAGGTGACCAATTGCTGAATGTCACCAGAGGCACAGACCGTTTCCAGCGCGCTTTTTTCCGCCCGCGACAGCGACCAGAAATGCTTGCCCAAGGGGATCGTCGGCCGCACGTTTTCGATGCGCTCACGGGCCAGGTTCTTCCAGGTTCGCTCCACGGCGCTGCGCATACCGGCCTTGACCTGGGACGGGCGCGGCGGCGCTTCGTCGGGCTTGTCCTTGAAAGCCTGTTCATAGCCCACCATCATTTCTTCGAGCATGCGGGCGGTGGTCACCCCCGGTAAGTCCGAGCCGCGCGCGGCAGTGGCCAACGACAGTGCCAACCGCACCAAGTCATGGGTCGGATTGCCGATCACCGCCTGGTCAAGGTCGCGGATATGCATGTCGATACGGCCCTTGCTGTCGCCGGTAGGCCCCAGGTTGCCCGCGTGGCAATCGCCGCAGATCCAGATCGCCGGGCCGAGTGGCAGGCGCCGACCCGGCTGGCTGTGCAACCACTCGTAAAACTGTACGGTACTGCCGCGCACATAAGCGTGGGCGGAGCGCGCCATCTTCAAGTTTCGCAGTTGGATGAGGTGGGGCATACGGGCGGAGGGACGCGGGGTTTTCATGAAGGCACTCGGTAGGGGCTACGGTAGAGGTTAACTCGCGACAAATGTTTCATTTTATTTCTAAACCTCCGCAGCCGCCTCCGACAGCCACCCCTTGAACGCCAGCATCGCCGAGGTTTCGGCGCGTGACTGCAAGCGCGTCAACCAGTAACTGCCGGTGCTGATGCCTACGTTGAAGGGCTGCCGGATCGCATCACTTTCCAGTTGTCGCGAGAACATCAGCGCAGGGGCCAACGCCACACCGACGCCCTGCAACGCCGCTTCCATCATCGCCAGTGACGAGTCGAACACGATGCTGCGCGGCACCAGGGTGTCGGCAGGCAGCCCGGCGGCCTGGAACCACAGGCTCCATTCATCAGCACGATAGGAACGCAGCACCGTCTGTTTCAACAGGTCGGCCGGCGTATGTAATTGCTCGGCGATTGACGGTACGCAGAGCGCCGTCAGCGGCGCTTCGAGCAATTGGCAGGCGTCGGTGCCATGCCAGGCCCCGGCGCCGAAACGTATCGCGTAGTCCAGGCCTTCGGCGGCGACATCGACGCGGTTGTTGTGGGTCGACAGGCGCAGATCGATAAACGGGTAGCGGCGCTGAAAGTCCGGCAGGCGCGGCAACAGCCAGCCCACCGCAAAGGTGCCGACCGCCCCGACGGTGAGCACTTCGCGGTAATGCCCGCCCTCGAACTGGCCCAGGGTATGGGCAATACGGTCAAAGGATTCGCGCACCACCGGCAACAACGTCTCGCCTTCGCGGGTCAGCATCAGGCCACGCGGCAGGCGCTTGAACAGGCTGATGTTCAGTTGCGCCTCCAGGCTCTTGACCTGATGGCTGACCGCTGCCTGGGTGACGCACAACTCGATGGCGGCCCGAGTAAAACTCAGATGCCGGGCGGAGGCCTCAAATGCGCGTAGCGCGTTGAGGGGCAGATGGGAGCGCAGCATGCTTGACCCTAATTATTCTAATGGCTGGGGCGAGATAACATCGTTTGCCCAGGCCCGGCGAACTGTCTAACGTTGCCACGCCCGCGCAGGCTCTTCATTCAATCGATCACACTCATGGAAGCGATATCATGCCCCAACAATCCGTGTTTGGAGTGCGTCATTTAACGGCGCTGGCGATACTTCTCGGCGCCGGCCAATGCCTGGCCGCCGACCTGAAGGCCGTGGTAGACGCCAGCGTCAAACCGTTGATGCAGCAGCAGGCCATTCCCGGCCTGGCGGTGGCGGTGGTGCAGAACGGCAAGGTGCAATACTTTAACTACGGTACGGCATCGAAGGAAGCCCAGCGACCAGTCAGCGAAAACACCTTGTTTGAAATCGGCTCGGTGAGCAAAACGTTCACCGCGACCCTGGGGGGTTACGCCCAGGCGACCGGCAAGCTCAAGCTGTCGGACAAGGCCAGCCAATACTGGCCCGCGCTGGCCGGCAGCGCCTTTGACCAGATCAGCCTGCTGCAACTGGCGACCTACACCCCCGGCGGCCTGCCGCTGCAGTTTCCGGACGCGGCCGACAGTGCCGACGCCATGCTCGGCTACTTCCAGCACTGGAAACCCACCTACGCCCCAGGCGCGCAACGCCTCTATTCCAACCCGAGCATCGGCCTGTTTGGCTACCTCGCGGCACAAAGCCTGGGCCAGCCCTTCAATGTTGCCCTGGAGAAAACCCTGCTGCCCAAGCTGGGCCTGAGCAACACCTACGTCAGCGTGCCCGCCGAGCAGTCAGGCGAATACGCCCAAGGCTACGACAAACACCACAAGCCCGTTCGCGTAAGCCCCGGCGCACTGGCCAGCGAAGCCTACGGCATCAAGACCAGCACTCACGACCTGGCGCGCTATGTGATCGCCAACATGCACCCGCAAACCCTGGAAAAGCCGCTGCAACAGGCCATCGCCAGCACCCACACCGGCTATTACACCGTGAACGGCATGACCCAAGGCCTGGGCTGGGAGTACTACCCCTACCCCATCGCCCTGCAAGCGCTGATTGACGGCAACTCGACACCGATGGCAATGGAACCTCACCGCCCCCATTGGCTGGCGACACCGCAAGCGCAACCGGCCAACGTGCTGTACAACAAAACCGGCTCAACCGGTGGTTTTGCTGCCTACGTGGCGTATGTACCCAGCAAGGACATGGGCGTGGTGATCCTGGCAAACAAGAACTATCCGAATGCCGAGCGGGTCAAGGTCGCCCATGCGATCTTGAGCGCGCTGGATAACTGAAGCCTGAACCAGGGCGCCGAGGGCGCCCTCCTCTCACCGGCTGCCATCGCCGACCATTCGTGCCCTGATCGCGACCTTGATGCCGCAAAGCGCCTAGACTGCGGAGTCACCTTGCCAGAGGAGACTGCCCATGCAACTCGAAGGTTCCTGCCATTGCGGCGCCGTGACGTTCAGCCTGACCAGCACCCATCCCTACCCTTACCAGCGCTGCTATTGCTCGATTTGCCGCAAGACCCAGGGCGGCGGCGGTTACGCAATCAACCTGGCGGGCGACAGCAACAGCCTGAAAGTGCGCGGGCGCAAGCTGATCTCGATCTACCACGCCCGGCTCAAGCCCGAGGGCGCCAGCCGCGCCCATGCCAGCGGCGCCGAGCGGCATTTCTGCTCACAATGCGGCAGCGCGCTATGGCTGTTCAGCCCGGAGTGGCCGGAGCTGATCCATCCCTTTGCCTCGGCCATCGACACGCCATTGCCGGTGCCGCCGCAACACACGCACCTGATGCTCGGTTCCAAGGCGCCCTGGGTCGAAGTCAGCGTGCGCAAGGGTGACCTGCAGTTCGATGAATACCCGCAGGAGTCAATCGCGCAGTGCCATGAACGGTTGGGGCTTAGCCGCTAACCGTCCGTGACGGCCGACTCGCAGGCGCGATTTTACCGTTGCGCCCAGCGTTGATCGCCCTCGCATTCCAGAGCGTCAAGCGTCATACGCCCACCTCATCCGAAACGACGCCCCGCCCCACTCGGAGTCTTGCACTAGCACCTGCCCGCCATGCCATTGGCAGACCCGCTGCACCAGCGCCAGGCCCAGGCCGAAGCCACCGGTGCGGCGGTCACGGCTGGCGTCGAGGCGTATGAACGGCTGGAAGATCTTCGCGCGGCCCTCCTCGGGTATGCCCGGGCCATCGTCACAGACCCGCACTTCATAACCGCTGCCGAACTTGACCAGCGACACTTCTACCCGGCGGTCGGCGTAACGAATGGCGTTGCGCAGCAGGTTGATCACCGCACGCGCCATGAAGCGCGGTTCGATTTGGATAACGTCGACTTCACAGGTGCGCAAGGACAACTGCACGCCTTCCACCTCGGCCTCCAGGGCGACGCTGCCGATCACGCTGTCGAGCCAGCTCTGGGCCTCGATAGCCTCCCGCGTGACCTGGGTGGCGCCGCGCTCCAGGCTGGCGTAGGTCAACAGCTCAGAGACCATTTCCTCCAACTCGCCGAGGTCGGCGTACATGTCGGCGATCAGTGCACGGCTCTGCCGGGGATCGGCCTGTTGTTTGAGCTGATCAAGCTCGAACGACAAGCGCGCGATAGGCGTGCGCAGTTCATGGGAGACCGCGTTGGTCAGCTCACGCTGGTTGGCAATCAGGCTTTCGATGCGTTCGGCCATCTGATTGAAGTGCCCGGCCAGTTCGCGCACGGTGGAGCGACGCGGCAACAGGATGCGCGAGCAGAGGTCGTTGTCGCCGAAGCGTTGGGCGGCCAGGCGGATGTGTTCAAGGTCGCGCCAGTGCGGGCGTACCCAAAAGTACAGCACAAGAGCCAGGCACAACCCGAGAAAACCGTAGGCCCACAGGTACAGCCACTTGGGTTCCTCCGGCAGTTTTATTTCCAGCAACTGCGGGCCCGTGTCGATGCGGGTGAGGAACTCCTTGAAGTCCCCGCGCACCACCAGCAAGCCGTCGCCCAGAAGTTTTTGTTCGCGCTCGGTCAGTGCCAGGGAGTCCTTTTCCACCAGTTTCAGAGGCAACCCATAGTGGGGTTGCAACTCGGCCAGCCGAGCTTGCCGCGCTTCGCCACGCAACGGCCGCAGTTGCTCGACCAGGCCGTAGGCCGGGCCACGCAGGGCTTCGCGGTTATAGGTCTCGTTGGCTTCGGGCAGCAACTCGTCGAACGTGTAGTTGACCAGCCAGATCGCCCCCGCCAGGCCCAGGGCCAGAATCACATACAGGCGTAGAAACAGGCGCAGCATCTAGACCTCCCACGCAAACGGATTGAACAGATAGCCCTTGCCCCAAATAGTCTTGATGCACACCGGTTCACGGGGGTTATCGTTGAGCTTGCCGCGCAGTTTGCTGATGTACACGTCGACGCTGCGGTTCAGGCCGTCAAAGGCGATGCCGCGCATGCGGTTGAGGATGTCATCGCGGGAGAGGATCTTGCCCGCGCTGCTGGCAAGCAACCACAGCAACTCGAATTCCATGGTGGTGAGGTCGATCTTCTCGCCGCCCAGGCTGACCACCCGGCAACTGCGGTCAATGGCCAGCCGCCCGAACTCGATGGCCCCGCGCACCGTCGGCTCCGGCGCCTGGCGACGTTGCAACGCACGCAGGCGGGCCAGCAGTACCGGCGGTTTGATCGGTTTGATCACGTAGTCATCGGCGCCGGACTCCAGGCCGAGAATATGGTCCAGGTCATCTTCCTTGGCGGTGAGGATCACGATCGGCGTGTCGGACACCGTGCGAATCTCGCGACACACATGCAGGCCGCTCTGACCGGGCAGCATCAGGTCGAGCACGACAATCTTTGGCTTGAAATCGAGGAAGACCGCCAAAGCTGCATCGCCGCGATGCACCACCCGCACCTCAAAACCGTGCTGGGCCAGAAAGTGCGCGACCAGCCCTGCCAGCTTCTCATCATCCTCAACGAGCAGGACCTTGCCCAGACCCAGGTTTTCCATAAGCTCTCAGTGTGCGACGCAGATTGAAGTGCGCGCAGTATAGGAGGCAAGCTGTCCGGCAGCAGCGCTTGGTCGGCCACGCGCGATGAAACTTCATGCTTTTAAGAGTTTTTAACAAATAGCCTGCAATTTTTAACCCCATTACAGGCAGTGATATGCGCAAGGATGACCTGGATCAGCCGTCGCCTCAGGCCGGCACGCCACTGTGAAAGCGGAACTCGACGTCCGGTGACTCGATCAGCGCCTGCTCGGCCGCCCTCACCCGCTCGATCACCTGGGCAACGTCCTTGGCATCGCCGTACTGGTACGCCAGCTTCAAGTAACCCTGGTAGTGCCGCGCCTCGCTTTTCAGCAGGCCGAAGTAGAACTTGCCGAGTTCTTCGTCCAAATGCGGCACCAGGGCCTCGAAACGCTCGCAACTGCGCGCCTCGATAAAGGCCCCAACCACCAGGGTGTCCACCAGTTTGACCGGTTCATGGGTGCGCACCACCTTGCGCAACCCCGAGGCATAACGCCCGGCGTGCAACTGGCGCAACTCGACCTTGCGCTTCTTCATCAGGCGCATGACCTGTTCGTGGTGGACCAGTTCTTCGCGTGCCAGGCGCGACATCATATTGATCAAGTCAACATGGCTGTGATACTTAGCGATCAGGCTCAAGGCGGTGCTGGCGGCCTTGAATTCACAGTTCTTGTGGTCGATCAACAGGGTTTCCTGATCGGCCAGTGCGGCCTGGACCCAGGCGGCAGGGGTGGGACAGCCGAGGAATTCGTGGATTTCGGGCAGGTTCATCGGGCTCACGGGCAAAGGATCACAATAGGCCGCCGATTATACCGACCGCGCCGCAGACCACCAGCCACTGGCCTTGATGTGTATCAACATGACGTCTGGCGGGCAGCAACTATAGTTGTTCAACGCCCCCTTTCTGGAGAGTCCCGACCATGCAAGCCATCCGCAGCATCCTGGTGGTCATTGAGCCCGAGCATTCGGAAAGCCTGGCCCTCAAGCGCGCCAAGCTGATCGCCGGGGCCACCGGCGCGCATCTGCACCTACTGGTGTGCGACAAAAAGCATGAGCATTCGGCGCTGTTGAGTCTGCTCAAGTCCGGCCTGACGGAAGACGGCTACAACGTCACGACCGAACAGGCGTGGAATAGCAGCCTGCATGAAACCATCATCGACGTGCAGCAAGCCGAAGGCTGTGGCCTGGTGATCAAGCAGCACTACGCCGACAGCCCACTGAAAAAGGCGCTGCTGACCCCAGCGGACTGGAAGCTGTTGCGCTACTGCCCTGCGCCGGTCCTGCTGGTCAAGACGGCAACCCCATGGAGCGGCGGCGTCATTCTTGCCGCCATCGATGTGGGCAATACCGACGCCGAACACCGCGCGCTCCACCACATGATCGTCGACTATGGCTTCGACATTGCCAGCCTGGCCAAGGCATCGCTGCACGTGATCAGCGCTCATCCATCGCCTATGCTCTCGGCCGGCGACCCGGTGTTTCAACTCAAGGAAACCATCGAGGCGCGCTATCGCGATCAGTGCAAGGCATTCCAAGCCAAATTTGATATAGATGATGCCAACCTGCATATCGAAGAAGGCCCGGCGGATGTGCTGATTCCCCATACCGCCTACACATTGAAAGCGGCAGTGACGATCATCGGCACCGTGGCGCGCACCGGGCTGACCGGGGCGCTGATCGGCAATACGGCGGAAGTGGTGCTGGATGCACTGGAAAGCGATGTGCTGGTGCTCAAGCCACAGACACTGACGGATCAGCTGGAAAAGCTGGCCAACCAGGCCTGATCGTCAGGCACCCAACACATCCTTGAGAAACCCCGGCGCGATATAGCGCTGGTAATGCGCCTCGGACAGGATAAAAAACTCACGGTCGATGGCGTCGCGCAGCGCAGGCAGGCTCCACTCGCGAAACTCCGGCAGCAGCACCATGCCATAGGCCTCCAGGTTGGAAATCACCCGCGCCCCGCGGGCGATCAACTGGTATGCCCAGCAGTACTCTGACTGATGCGGCACAAAGCGAATCTTGCGTTGTTCCAGTTGGCCGCGCAGGGTCTTGGGGTCGAAAACCTCCAGCTTGCCGGCCATGACCTGCACCAGCAGTTGCTCAAGCCGTAGCCAGACCGCGCGTTTTTCCTCTTCGTTATAGCCATTCCACTGGATCACTTCATGGTGGAAGCGCTTGCATCCGCGACACACGAGGTCACCGTAAACCGTGGAGCACAGGCCTACGCAGGGGGTCTTGATGGTGTGGTTGGACATGGGTGGCAACACGCAAATCAGCGAAACAGTGCGCCATGTTAGCCCTTTGTCTAAGGTTCATCACCCCGCAAACTTGGCTTGGCAACTTACCTTTAGAAATTATTTGCCGTAGAATCAACCGGCCTTATAAGGCGCCAATAATCCGCTGGAAGCTGTTTTCAAAGCGTCACGAGCACAGTCGATCCTTCAGAACGGTATTGGCGATGGTCAATGACCCCGCAGGTCAAGCCAGCGCCAACCCTCATCAGCTCCGTTCTGCAGGCGTAAAACTTTGAAAGCAGCTTCTGTGAGGAATGTCGGCAGCGCAGGCTTTGCGGCCCAAAAGGCCCCCGAGCGCATGCGTGCCGTTCATTTCTGGATGAGCGTCCCGTGGGACCACTGATGAGGGTAATAACTGTGCTTGAAGCGTATCGCAAACATATCGAAGAGCGTGCAGCCCTGGGTATTGTTCCCCAGCCGCTTAATGCCGAACAAACCGCAGGCCTGGTTGAGCTGCTGAAAAATCCTCCGGCTGGCGAAGAAAAATTTCTCGTTGACCTGATCACCAACCGCATTCCACCAGGTGTTGACGAAGCAGCCTACGTCAAAGCCGGTTTCCTGTCTGCCCTGGCCAAGGGCGAAGCCACTTCTCCCCTGATCGACAAGAAACGCGCTGTTGAACTGCTTGGCACCATGCAAGGCGGCTACAACATCGTGACCCTGGTCGAGCTGCTCGACAGCGCCGAACTGGCGCCAGTTGCCGCCGCTCAGCTCAAGCACACCCTGCTGATGTTCGATGCGTTCCACGACGTGGCTGAAAAAGCCAAGGCCGGCAACGCACACGCCAAAGCCGTGGTCCAGTCCTGGGCCGACGGCGAGTGGTTCAAGAACCGCCCGACCCTGGCCGACAAGATCAGCCTGCGCGTGTTCAAGGTCACCGGCGAAACCAACACCGACGACCTGTCGCCTGCGCCGGACGCCTGGTCCCGCCCTGATATCCCGCTGCACGCCCTGGCGATGCTGAAAATGGCTCGCGAAGGCATCGTGCCGGACGAGCAAGGCAAAACCGGTCCGATGAAGCAGATCGAAGAAATGCGCGGCCAAGGCTTCCCGATCGCCTACGTCGGTGACGTGGTCGGTACCGGTTCGTCGCGTAAGTCGGCGACCAACTCCGTGCTGTGGTTCTTCGGTGATGACGTTCCTTACGTGCCGAACAAGCGTGCCGGTGGCTTCTGCTTCGGCAGCAAGATCGCTCCGATCTTCTACAACACCATGGAAGATGCGGGCGCACTGCCGATCGAGTTCGACGTCACCAACATGAACATGGGCGACGTGATCGACCTGTACCCGCATGCTGGCAAAGTCTGCAAGCACGGTACCGATGAAGTCCTGACCACCTTCGAAATGAAGACTCCGGTGCTGTTGGACGAAGTCCGTGCCGGCGGCCGTATCCCGCTGATCATCGGCCGTGGCCTGACCGAAAAAGCGCGTACCGAACTCGGTCTGCCACCGTCCGACCTGTTCAAGAAGCCAGAAGCTCCGGCCGAAAGCACCAAGGGTTTCACCCTGGCGCAGAAGATGGTCGGCAAGGCTTGCGGTGTGGTTGGCGTTCGTCCAGGCACCTATTGCGAGCCGAAGATGACCACCGTGGGTTCCCAGGACACCACCGGTCCTATGACCCGTGACGAACTGAAAGACCTGGCGTGCCTGGGCTTCTCGACCGATCTGGTGATGCAGTCGTTCTGCCACACCGCGGCTTACCCTAAGCCGATCGACGTGACCACCCACCACACCCTGCCTGACTTCATCATGACCCGTGGCGGCGTGTCGCTGCGTCCAGGCGATGGCATCATCCACAGCTGGCTGAACCGCATGCTGCTGCCGGACACCGTCGGCACCGGTGGTGACTCCCACACCCGTTTCCCGATGGGCATCTCGTTCCCGGCCGGTTCCGGCCTGGTAGCGTTCGCCGCAGCCACTGGCGTCATGCCACTGGACATGCCGGAATCGATCCTGGTGCGCTTCAAAGGCAAAATGCAACCTGGCATCACCCTGCGTGACCTGGTTCATGCCATTCCTTACTACGCGATCCAGGCTGGCCTGCTGACCGTAGAGAAGAAAGGCAAGAAGAACGCCTTCTCCGGCCGCATCCTGGAAATCGAAGGCCTGGACAACCTGAGCATCGAACAAGCCTTCGAGCTGTCCGACGCCTCGGCTGAACGTTCGGCTGCCGGTTGCACCATCAAGCTGTCGAAAGATTCGATCACCGAGTACCTGAACTCCAACATCACCCTGCTGCGCTGGATGATCGGCGAAGGCTACGGCGATGCACGCACCCTGGAACGTCGCGCCCAAGCGATGGAAGCCTGGGTTGCCAACCCGGAGCTGATGGTGGCCGATGCCGACGCGGAATACGCCGAAATCATCGAGATCGACCTGGCCGACATCAAGGAGCCTGTGCTCTGCGCGCCAAACGATCCGGACGACGCCCGTCTGCTGTCCAGCGTTGCTGGCGAGAAGATCGACGAAGTGTTCATCGGTTCGTGCATGACCAACATCGGTCACTTCCGCGCTGCCGGTAAACTGCTGGATCAGGTCAAGGGTCAGCTGCCAACCCGTCTGTGGCTGTCGCCGCCGACCAAGATGGACGCTCACCAACTGACCGAAGAAGGCTACTACGGCATCTACGGCAAGGCTGGCGCGCGCATGGAAATGCCGGGCTGCTCGCTGTGCATGGGTAACCAGGCACGTGTAGAACCGAATGCGACCGTCGTGTCGACCTCGACCCGTAACTTCCCGAACCGTCTGGGCGACGGCGCCAACGTCTACCTGGCTTCGGCCGAGTTGGCGTCGGTGGCTTCGATCCTGGGTCGCCTGCCGACCGTCGAGGAGTACATGGAATACGCCGCGAAGATCAACACCATGGCCAGCGATGTGTATCGCTACCTGAGTTTCGATCAGATCGCCGAGTTCCGTGAAAGCGCTGCAAACGCCAACATCCCGGTGCTTCAAGCCTAAGGGTGTGTTGATGTAAAGGACGCCGCGTATCGCAAGATACGCGGCGTTTTTTTATGCCTGTGGATGGGCCTGCAAGGCCAGTTGCACCGCACCATCGACGCTCAAGCCGCTGAGCAAAACCTCTGGCGCCTGCGCCTCAGGCAGCATCTGCAATACTTCATGGGCATCATGTCGCACCCGCGCCAGCACCAGTTGCTTGCCCTGTGCGCGTGCCTGGGCAAAAAAAGCGGCCAGCGCTTCGATGCTGGTGCCGTCGAGGTCGTGGGATTCTTCCAGACTCAACACCACCCTCTGCGCAGATGACTGGCGCATCAAGCGCAGGGCAGCGCCGAGGATGCGCTCGGCATTCGCGAAAAACAGCGCTTCGCTCGGCCGTATGATCAATACGCCGGGGATGGTCAGCGCATCGGCATGGTGTAGGCGGTCCACGAAGTCATGACTGTCGCCCAGCCGCCCAAGCACCTGGATATCCGCTGCCGACATCTGGCGCAACATCAACACCACGCTGATCGCGACCGACAATAACAAGCCATCCAGCACACCGAGCACCAGCACGGCCGCCACCGCGCACACCGCCAGCAAACGGTCGCGCCGCCACAGGAAGTAACGCCCCAGGGGCTGCAGGCTCAAACCGCGGCCCAAGGCATAGATCACCACCGCCGCCAACACCGGCTCCGGCGTGAGCGCAACATACGGCAGCACCGTCAACACAATTACCAGGATCACCAGCGCCGCGACAATCCCCGCCCAACGCGAATAGGCGCCAGCCGCCTCGTTCGCCGAGGTCGCCGAATACCCGGCGCCCGTCGGCATGCCGTGGAACAAACCGGACACCAGGTTAGCCGCCCCCAGTGCCAGCAAATCGCGGTTGGACGACACCCGGTCGCCATGTTTAAGGGCGAACGAACTGATCGAGCCGTAGGACTCTGCGTACAAAATCATGACCAGCGCAAACGCCAACTCGCCCAGGCGCAGCCAATCGGCAAACGGCAGCACCGGCAAATGCCCCAGCTCCAGGCGCAGGTCAATCAGACCGATCAGCGCCACTCCCTGGGCCTGCAGGTTCAGGCTCTGGCCGGCAACAATGCCCAGCACTATCACCACCAGCCCACCGGGCAGGCGCGGAACGCGGGCGCATAACCACAACACCAGCAATGCCACCGCAGCCACCATCGCGGCGGGCCAGTTCCAGTGCGGCAGTTGCTCCAGTAACTGCGGCAGGAAGCGGATCAGGTTGTTATCGGTCAGGTGGACACCCACCACACCGGCCAGTTGCTTGAGGATGATGGTCAGCGCCAGGCCGAAGGCAAACCCGCGCAACACCGGCTTGGCGATAAAAGAGGTGACACCACCGAGCTTGAACAACCCGGCCAAGAGAAAAAACACGCCAATGATCAACACCAGCCCGAACGCCAGGGACAGCCTCAGCGCCGGGTCATCACCCGCCAGGCTGGCCGTTGCCGCCGCCAACACCGCCGCCGACGACGAGGTCGCTGAGACAATCGCGAAGCGGCTGGTGCCGAACAGGCCGTAGCACACCAGCCCGGCAAACAAGGCAATCACACCGGCCTGGGGCGGCAGCGCGGCAATGCTGGAATAGGCCACCGCCTCCGGCAGCAGTAAACCGGCAATCGATAAGCCGGCGAGTATGTCCTGGGTACGCTTCGACGCAGCGACAACGGGCGCATCGGTTTCAGTGTTCAATCGGCCCCACCCATCCTGGATAAAAAAGTGCTCCAGCTTAGCGCCCATTGCCGCGCGGCGGTTGCGCCGTGTCAGGTTTTGCGAGCGAAAAAAAGGGCCGATTCGCCATGTCTGCGAATCAGCCCTGGTCGGTGCAGCGCGCTGTCAGGACATCAGCGAGTAAATCAACGCGGTAATCGCCACCAGGCCGACCGCCGTGACAAACACATTGGACGCCTGCCCACGGTACTTGGCCATCGCCGGCACCTTGCGGATCGCGTACATCGGCATCAGGAACAGGATCGATGCAATGATCGGCCCCCCCAATGTCTCGATCATGCGAAGGATGCTCGGGTTAAGCGTGGCGACGATCCAGCACACCACCAGCATGAAGGCGGCGGTCATGCGGTCCAGGCTCTTCGGTGCAGGACGGCGGCCGGTTTTAGCGACCAGGCCCTTGAGGCCTTCGCTGGCGCCGATGTAGTGGCCCAGGAACGACTTCGCAATCGCCACGAACGCAATCAACGGCGCGGCGAAGGCAATGGTCGGGTTGTCGAAGTGGTTGGCCAGGTACGACAGGATCGACAGGTTCTGCGCTTTCGCTTCGGCCAGTTGTGCCGGCGACAGGGTCAGCACGCAACTGAACACGAAGAACAGCACCATCACCACCATCAACAGGTGCGCGCGCGACAGGATCTGCGAGCTGCGCTCATCGGCGTTCGCGCCGTACTGACGTTTCTGGTCCACAGCAAAGGCCGAGATGATCGGCGAATGGTTGAACGAGAACACCATCACCGGAATCGCCAGCCACAAGGTGCTGAGCAACGCCGAAGGCGACGGGACCACGCTGGCGGTGCTGAGGATGCCACCATTCCAGTGCGGGATCAGGTACACCGCCAGAAAC
The DNA here is from genome assembly GCF_029320995.1 of Pseudomonas sp. D3. NCBI lineage: Bacteria > Pseudomonadati > Pseudomonadota > Gammaproteobacteria > Pseudomonadales > Pseudomonadaceae > Pseudomonas > Pseudomonas sp. D3. The sequence continues at coordinate 3,155,639 of NZ_CP119772.1, read as the reverse complement.
AGCAAGGCGACGATGAACGGATACACCATCACGCTCATGGCCTTGACGATCGCCTGCTCACCGCAGCGCACCACGGCCAGCAGGCCGAGGATCAGCACAAACGCCAGGATCGCCCGTGGTGGCGGCATGATGTGCAACTGGTGCTCCATGAAGCTGCCGACGGTGTTGGTCAGCGCCACGCTGTAGATCAGCAGGATCGGGAAGATCGCCAAGAAGTACAGCAAGGTGATCAGCGCGCCTGCCTTGACGCCGAAGTGCTCTTCGACCACGTCGGTGATGTCGGAGCCTTCACGACCGGACAGCACAAAACGCGTCAGGCCACGGTGGGCAAAAAACGTCATCGGGAAGGCGAGCAGCGCCAGGATCACCAGCGGCCAGAAGCCGCCGAGGCCGGCGTTGATAGGTAGAAACAAAGTGCCGGCACCAATCGCCGTGCCGAATAGGCCAAGCATCCAGGTGGTGTCCTGACGGCTCCAGCGTGTAAGGATTACAGGTGTCGTGACATAACGTTCGTCGACGCTATTGGCCTGATCATTCATCCGATCGGATCTCCGCATTTCCACAGCAGGGACGAGTCAGAAAAACCTGACAGGCAGCGTCCCAACCATAACAGGGGCGCGATTGTCCGGGATTCTTTTGAATAAGCAAAGGCTTAGCTGAGGAACGGTTAAGCGGTGCAGAGGCTCAAGAGCGAGGTTTTCGGCTATTTTTGCGCGCTCAACGTGGAGAGCATCAGCGGCAGTGGCGTATCAGATGAATCCGTTATGAGTGCCCGAAACATCGTTATGCCTTGTAAGAGAATACCTGCGACTGTTGACTGTCAAACGCATGCCCAGCATGATCGGCCCATGAACCTATTTCAGCTACGCCTCACCCGCACCACCACAACGACCGCTTCCGGCGGGTCGTGCGGTTGCCGTGGGGACTTGAACTAGACACCTCACAGATTCAACCCAAGGCCCCGCCAGCAATGGACGGGGCCTTTTTATTGCGCCTCCATCTGGCACACGCAAGGAGCAACACCATGGCTGACGCCCTGTTGATCATCGATATGCAAAGCGGTTTGTACGATGGCCCGGACCAACCCTTCGAACGCGAACGCGTGCTGGCGACCATTAACCAACTGATCCGTCGCGCCCGCACCGCCGGCGCACCGATCTTCGTCGCCCGCCACACTGGCCCGGCGGGTTCACCGATTGCAGCGGGCAGCCCGTATTGGCAGGTGTGGCACGCACTGGATGTCGATGAGGCTCGTGACCGGTTCTTCAATAAAACCCGTCCCAGTTGTTTCCTCGGCACCGATCTGGCGCAGCGACTGCGCGCAACACAGGTCAATGAACTGGTGATTGTTGGGATGAAAACCCAGTTCTGTATCGATACCACTTGCCGCGTAGCCGCAGAACTGGGGTTCTCGGTGATCCTGCCAGAAGATGGCCATACCTGCATGGACACCGCAACGCTGTCGGCGGCGGCGATCATCGAACATCACAACGCCACATTGGCCGGAGCGTTTGCGCAACGCGTGAGAGCCGCTGAGGTGAGCTTCTGACAACGTAGAGACCGTGAGAGCGAGCTTGCTGTGGCGAGGGCACACGCTCGGTGTCACCATGATTTTTCTGCTCCAACAAAACGATTTTGCCTACAAATCCCGCATACTCTTGCTCTCAAACCCTTCAGGAAGAGCCTTCCGATGACAACCACTGTTCTGGTTCTGGTTGAAACCATCAACGAATACCTGCCCATCATCGAAAGCAATGACTTTCATGTGATCCTGGCGCCGACGCCCGCCGAGCGTGCCCACGCCATCAAGACCCATGGCGGGCAGATCCAGGCTGTGCTGACCCGTGGTCCGCTGGGCCTGTATGCCGAAGAAATCGCCGCGCTGCCGCTGCTGGAGATCATCTGCGTGATCGGCGCCGGCTATGAACATGTCGACCTGCAGGCGGCGAGCAATCGCGCGATTGTGGTGACCAACGGTGCCGGGGTGAACGCGCCGTCGGTGGCGGACCACGCCATGGCCTTGTTGCTGTCATTGGTGCGCGGCATTCCACAAACGGACGCGGCAGTGCGCGACGGCGAGTGGCCCAAGGTGATGCGCCCTTCCCTGGGCGGCAAGCAACTGGGGATTCTCGGGCTCGGCGCGGTGGGCCTGGAGATCGCCAAGCGCGCCGCCTTAGGGTTCGGCATGCAAGTGAGCTACCACAACCGCCAGCCGCGCGATGACGTGGACTACACCTATTGCTCAACCGCCGTGGAGCTGGCACACACCTCGGACTTCCTGATCCTGGCCACGCCCGGCGGCCCGGGCACGCGCCACTTGATCGATCGGCACGCCCTGGATGCGTTGGGGCCGAACGGCTACCTAGTGAATATCGGCCGTGGCAGCGTGGTGGTGACCGCCGACCTGATCGACGCCCTGGAGCAACGCCGTATCGGCGGCGCGGCACTGGATGTGTTCGACGACGAGCCCAAGGTGCCCGAGGCCCTCAAGCGCCTGAGCAATACTGTGCTGACCTCCCATGTGGCCGGGCTGTCACCGGAAGCCGCCCACGATACGGTGCAACGGGTGGCCGATAACCTGCTGGAGTACTTCGCCGGCCGTCCGGTACTGACGCCGGTCGCCTTGCCCCCGCCCGAAAAATGACCGATCAGGCACGCTGATCATCATCCAACACGCGAACCTATTAAGCCGCCCCAACCTTGTGGCCGGGCGGCTGTGCGCATTAGATTAGCCAATAGTCCGAGGCCTTTAGAATAAGCAGAAGGGATAAGCATGGCGCTGAACGACCAATCGACCCAGATCCGCCCAGGCGAAGAACTTGATGCCAGCCTGATCGATCCCTATCTCAAGGCCCACATTCCGGGCCTGAGCGGCGCGGTCAAGATCAGCCAGTTCCCCGGCGGCGCGTCCAACCTGACCTACCTGCTCGAATACCCGGGCCAGGAATTCGTGCTGCGCCGCCCGCCGTTCGGGCACAAGGCCAAGTCCGCCCACGACATGGGCCGTGAATTCCGCATTCTCAATCAACTTAAAGACGGTTTTCCCTACTGCCCCAAGGCCTATGTGCATTGCACCGACGAATCGGTGATCGGCGCCGAATTTTATGTGATGGAGCGCGTCAACGGCATCATCCTGCGCTCCGACCTGCCGTCGGAACTGGGCCTGGACGCGAGCAAGACCGAAGCGCTGTGCAAAAGTTTTATCGACAAGTTCGTCGAGCTGCACCAGGTGGACTACAGCGTCTGCGGCCTGGCTGACCTGGGCAAGCCCGAGGGTTATGTGGAGCGTCAGATCCGTGGCTGGAGCGACCGCTACGAAAAAGCCCTGACCCCCGACGCGCCCCGCTGGGAGGCCGTGCGCGCCTGGCTCAACGACAAGATGCCGGCCGACCACCCTACCTCGAGCATCGTGCATAACGACTACCGCTTCGACAACGTGATCCTCGACCCGCACAACCCGATGCAGATCATCGGCGTGCTGGATTGGGAGCTGACCACCCTCGGCGACCCGCTGATGGACCTGGGCAACACCCTCGCCTACTGGATCGAAGCCGCCGACCCGGCGCCCGTGCAACTGATGCGCCGCCAGCCGAGCAACGCACCCGGCATGCTCACGCGCCGCCAGTTCGTCGACTACTACGCCGAGCGCTCGGGCCTTGAGATCGACAATTTCGACTTCTACTACACCTACGGCCTGTTCCGCCTGGCCGGCATCGTGCAGCAGATCTACTACCGTTTTTTCCATGGACAGACCCAGGACAAACGCTTTGCGCAGTTCATTCAGATGAACAAGCTGCTGGAGCAGATGAGCCTGAATGTCATCGGCAAATCCGCCCTCTGATCGACCGAGCCAAGACCCACAAGGAACCCCCATGTCCAAGACCAACCTGTTCGACCTCGACGGCAAGATCGCTTTTGTCTCCGGCGCCAGCCGTGGCATTGGTGAGGCCATCGCCAAGTTGCTGGCCCAGCAAGGCGCCCACGTGATCGTCTCCAGCCGCAAGCTGGAAGGCTGCCAGCACGTGGCGGATGCGATCATCGCCGACGGCGGCAAGGCCACTGCGGTTGCCTGCCATATCGGTGAAATGGAGCAGATCACCCAGGTCTTCGCCGGCATCCGCGAACAGTTTGGGCGCCTGGACATCCTGGTCAACAATGCCGCGACCAACCCGCAATTCTGCAACGTACTGGACACCGACCTGGGCGCCTTCCAGAAAACCGTGGATGTGAATATTCGCGGCTACTTCTTCATGTCGGTGGAAGCCGGCAAGCTGATGCGCGAAAACGGCGGCGGCAGCATCATCAACGTGGCCTCTATCAACGGGATCTCCCCGGGCGTGTTCCAAGGCATTTATTCGATAACCAAGGCCGCCGTGATCAACATGACCAAGGTGTTCGCCAAGGAATGCGCCGACTTCGGCATCCGTTGCAACGCCCTGCTGCCGGGCCTGACCGACACCAAGTTCGCCTCGGCGCTGGTGAAGAACGACGCGATCCTGAAAATGGCCCTGGCGCAGATTCCGCTCAAGCGCGTGGCGGACCCAAGCGAGATGGCCGGCGCGGTGCTGTACCTGGCCAGCGATGCCTCCAGCTACACCACCGGTGTGTCGCTGAACGTGGACGGTGGCTTCCTGTCCTAACCACATAAGCAGCACAATCCCCAGGTGGGAGCAGGCCCGCTCCCACTTTTTTTATCGCGTTGTCCTACCGCCCCTTTGGAGCAAGCGTCACCTGCGAGTAGTCTTGGAGCGACTCAGCCCCTCAGGACAAACATGGAACTGCACGTGATCATCAACGGCCGCAAGGACCTGGCCGAACAGCTTTACCAGCAACTGCGCGAAGCCATTGACTCCGGCCGCCTGGCCACCGGGGCCCAGTTGCCACCCAGCCGCCTGCTGGCCAAGCAACTGGGCGTGTCACGCAAGACCGTGTCCGACACCTACGCCACCCTGACCTACGAAGGCCTGCTGGTGGGCAAGACCGGCCGTGGCACGTTCGTCAGCCGCCGCGCGCCACCGAGCGAACGCCTGCAAACCGCCACCGACCTGGCCTGCGCCAGCAACCTGGCGAAGTGGCAGGCACTGCCCTCGGCCATGCGCCACCCAACACACGGCAGCCCCCTGCGCTACGAATTTATCGGCGGCGCCACCAGCCGCCAGCAATTCCCCCAGGATGAATGGCGGCGCTGCACCCAGGACGCCCTGCGGCGTATTGCCCAGAACAGTGGCTTCTACAGCCAGCCCGAAGGCCTGCCGGCGTTACGCAGCGCCATCGCCGGGCATATTGCGTTCTCCCGAGGGGTCAAATGCAGCGCCGACGACATTGTGGTCACCAACGGCGCACAGCAGGCACTCGACCTGATCGCCCGCGTGGTGCTGGAGCCGGGTAGCATCGTCGCCATGGAAGACCCCGGCTACAGTCCGGCGCGCCAGTTGTTCATGGCGATGGGGGCAAACGTTATCGGGGTGCCCATCGACGATCAGGGCATTCAGGTCGACCAGGTCCCCGACGGCGCGCGGCTAATTTATGTGACGCCGTCCCACCAGTTTCCCCTCGGCATGCCCATGAGCCTGGCGCGCCGCGAAGCCCTGCTGGCCCGCACGTTCGAGCTGGGGGCGATCGTTATCGAAGACGACTACGACAGCGAATTCCGTTACGAAGGCCGCCCCACCGACTCCCTGCAAAGCATGGACACACGTGGCGTGGTCGCCTACGTCGGCACCTTCTCCAAAACCCTACTGCCGGAGTTGCGCCTGGGCTATGCGGTTCTGCCGCCGGCGATTTATGGCGCGGTGCTCAAGGCCAAGCAATTGACCGATCAACACAGCTCCACCCTGCCGCAATGGGCGCTGGCCAAATTCATCAGCGAAGGCTACCTGCTCAAGCACATTCGCCGCTGCCACAGCGTGTATGCCGGGCGCCGCGAGCGCATTCTGCAACGCCTGGCGGGTGACCTGTCGCCGTGGTTCGACGCGGTGCCCACCGTGGCCGGCTTTCATATGGCAGCGCTGTGCAAGGTGGCGGTGGACATCCCGCGGCTGCTGGAACTGGCACGCCAGATGGAAGTGGGCCTGTATCCACTCGATGTGTTCTTTCACGATACGCCGGTACGCCCGGGCCTGATCATCGGCTTCGGCGCCATCGAAACCCTGGACATCGACCCGGCCCTGGACAATGTGCGTGACATTCTCCAACACATTGGCTAACGGGCCTTCCCGCACGATTCAGGGGCGCCTGAACAGGCGGCGTTGGTCTTCGACCCGCTCACGGCAGACACAGCCTTCAAGGTGATCATTGACCATCCCCATCGCCTGCATCAACGCGTACATCGTGGTGGGCCCCACGTAGGTCCACCCGCGTTTCTTCAAGGCCTTGGACAACCGCACCGACGCCGATGACGTCGGATTGGCCTTCCAGTAAGCCAGGTCCACCATCGCCGGGCGCTCTTCAGGCGCCGGTTCGAATGACCAGAGCCATTTCGCCAGCGAACCGCTCTCCTGCACCAACTCGCATGCCCTGCGCGCATTGTTGAGGGTCGAGACGATTTTCGCACGGTTGCGCACAATGCCTGGATCAGCCATGAGCCGCTGGATATCCGCCTCGCCGTACTGCGCCACCCGGTGAAAATCAAAACCGTCGAACGCCCGCCGAAAGTGCTCGCGCTTGCGCAGGATGGTGATCCACGCCATCCCCGCCTGAAAACCCTCCAGGCAAATCTTCTCGTACAACTGAATGTCGTCCGCCACCGGCACACCCCATTCGTGGTCGTGGTAATGCGGATATTCCGGCGCAGCGGTACGCCAACTGCAATGGGTCAGCCCCGCTTCGTTGGTGGTCAGCCCTGGTTTGTCCATCCATCACCTCGCGTGCTCAGGCGCGGATGATAAGCGAAAAAATTTGCCCCCCGCCAACCGCTCAAGCGCCGCCCTCACAGAGCAACTGGTCAGACCGCAACCCGCCAAGCGCGGAATATTTACTTGTGATCGGGAAAAACCCAAGCGTAGACTGGCCACGCACTGGACTTACCGGTAAGACCACAACAATTAAGCCCTGGAACCACCAGGGCACCGCATAGAGATCCCTCCCATGCTCAGATGGTGCTCGCGTTCGATTTTCCTGCAAGTCTTGATAGGTCTGATGCTCGGCATCATCTGCGGCTTGGCCCTCCCCGAATATTCCTCGCAACTCAAACCCTTGGGTGACGGCTTTATCAAGCTGATCAAGATGCTGATTGGCCTGATCGTGTTCTGCGTGGTGGTCAGCGGTATCTCCGGCGCCGGCGACTTGAAAAAGGTCGGGCGCATCGGCTTGAAGTCAGTGATTTACTTTGAAGTGCTGACCACCGTCGCCTTGGTGATCGGCCTGATCATGGCCTTCAGCACCGGTATCGGCACCGGCGCAAATATCCACCTGGAGCAATTGTCCTCCGCCGGCCTGCATGAACTGGCCGACAAGGGCCAGCACATCAAGGGCACCAGCCAGTTCCTGATGGACCTGATCCCCAACTCGGTGATCGGCGCATTTGCCGACAACAACGTGCTGCAAGTGCTGCTGTTCTCGGTACTGTTCGGCAGCGCGCTGAACCTGGTGGGCGAAGCCGCTTCGGGCATCTCGCGGCTGATCAACGAACTGAGCCATGTGATCTTCCGCATCATGGGCATGATCGTGCGCCTGGCGCCGATTGGCGTGTTCGGGGCGATCGCCTTTACCACCAGCACCTACGGCCTGGATTCGCTGCAACACCTGGGCAGTCTGGCGGGTCTGTTCTACCTGACCTGCTTTGTCTTCGTCTCGCTCATTCTTGGCCTGGTCATGCGCCTGTCCGGCCTGCGCATGCTGCCGCTGCTCAAGTACCTGCGCGAAGAGCTACTGATCGTGATGGGCACCGCGTCATCCGATGCGGTCTTGCCACAGATCATGCGTAAACTCGAGCACCTGGGCATTGGCAGCTCTACCGTGGGCCTGGTGATTCCGACGGGGTATTCGTTCAACCTCGACGGTTTCTCGATCTACCTAACCCTGGCCATCGTGTTTATCGCCAACGCCACCGGCACACCGCTGTCGATGACAGACCTGCTGACCATCCTGCTGGTATCGTTGATCACCTCCAAGGGCGCGCATGGCATTCCGGGCTCGGCGCTGGTGATTCTGGCGGCGACACTCACGGCCATCCCGGCGATTCCGGTGGTCGGCCTGGTGTTGGTGCTGGCCGTGGACTGGTTCATGGGCATCGGCCGCGCATTGACCAACCTGATCGGCAACTGCGTCGCCACCATCGCCATTGCGCGCTGGGAAAAAGACATCGACATCCAGCGCGCGAACAAGGTGCTCGACGGTGAGCAGGGGTATGCGTTCCAGGCTAAAAAACCGGTAGTGCCAGCGCATCAGGAGTTCTGATCCATTTGCATGATCGACGCAGATCACCTGTGGGAGGAGGCTTGCCCCGATTGCGGTGGATCAGCCTCATCGCAGGTGACTGATACAGTGCTATCTGGGGCAAGCCCGCTCCCACACTTAATCGTCGCCTTTGTGGCAATTGTATTCGCAACATCAAGGAGCCATCGACGTGATCACCCCCTCAACCGTCGTCAATTCAGTCGTAGAAAAACTCCGTGCCGCCCTGGCGCGGGGCCAGTGGCGCCGGGGCGAAATGCTGCCCGGCCAGCGTGAACTGGCCGAACAAATGGGCATCAGCCGCCCGAGCCTGCGTGAAGCCGTGATCGTGCTGGAAACCCTCGGCCTGGTGCGCGCCATGCCCGGCAAGGGCGTAGTGGTGTTGGAAACCAGCATCAGCGAGCCGCAATCGAGCGACGCCGTGGCCGACGCCAGCCTCGAAGACATCCTGCAACTGCGCTACACCCTGGAGCCGTTCATTGTCGGCCTGGTGGCCCAATCCATCAGCAGCAAGGAAGTCGGCCAACTGCGCCTGACGTTGATGGACATGCGCGAAGCCTTGGACGCCGGCGACGCCGAAGCGGGCATGAACGCCTACATCGGTTTCCACGAAGAACTGTTCGCCCTCACCTCCAACCCGATCTTCCAGAACGTAGTGCAGCAAACCAGCAACGCCCTCAAGCAAAGCGCCCAGGTGCTGCGCAATTCTCCCGAACACCTCGCGGAGCGCCTGCAGGAAAACGACGCCGTGGTGCGCGCCATCCGCAACAAAAACAGCGCGCTGGCAAGTGCCGAGATGCGCCGACACATCCTCCAGGAAGGCCTGCGCATGGGCATTCGCTTGAACATCCCGGACGACCACCTGGGTAGCTGATTTTTTGGAGACCGGCCATGACCGCCCACGCCCTGCAACGCGATCCCATCCTCCCTGCCCTGCGCCTGGTGGCGGGTAAAAAGCCCTCGGTGGATGACATCTACCCTCGGCTGTTCGACGCCATCCTCGAACAACGCATCGGCCCCTCCAGCCGGTTTACCGAAGACGGCCTGGGCGAAATCTTTGGCGTGAGTCGCAGCGTGATTCGCCGGGTACTGGCCAAGCTATCGCTCCAGCAAGTGGTCATCCTGCGCCCGAACCAGCGTGCCCAAGTGGCTACGCCAGATGCACAGCAAACACGGCAGATTCTGGAAGCGCGACGCCTGACGGAAATGACCGTGGTGCAACTGGCCTGCGCACAGGCCACGCCCGCGCAGATACGCCAACTGCGCGAGCTGATTGCCCGCGAACGCGAGTGCATCCAGGGCGACCAGCGCGGGCCGGCGATTCGCTTGTCGGGGGAGTTTCACCTGCAATTGGCGGCCATTGCCGGCAATGGGCCGCTGGCACAGTTCCTCAATAGCCTGGTGCCATTGACGTCGTTGATCATTGCGCAGTTTCAAGCGAAAGCCTGCACGTACTGCGCGTGGCAGGAGCATGTAGCAATCGTGGAGGCGGTGGAGCAACAGGATGTCAGCGCAGCCGTGTCGTTGATGACCCAGCACCTGGATCAGCTGGAAACCAAACTACTCAAGCACCACTGATCTCCAGTAAACGCACAAACAAAATGTGGGAGGGGGCTTGCCCCCGATAGCAGCGTGTCAGTCAACAACTACATGACTGATACACCGCTATCGGGGGCAAGCCCCCTCCCACCGTTGCTTTACCGCTGAATCAAGCCGGCTGCAGCACCGACTGACCACTCAACGCCAAGTCGAGCAACTCACGGTTGGCCACCGCATACATGGCGTAGTCCGTGCCAACCGCCGCACGGATTTCCACCATCATTGCGCGCCAACGATCGGCCATGTCCTGGTGCTGCTCAAGCCACAGGGCCACGCGGGCTTCCATGTCTTGTGGCGCGTCGGCCATTTGCAGTACGGAAATGGTGATCGCCCGTTGCTGCCAGTCCACGTCGTCGCGGAAGGCTTCGCGGGCCGCAGCCTGCCAGTTGTTGGCCACCGGCAGATCGCTGATCTGCTGCAGGTACCACGGCAAGTCCAGGGCGCTGCCGACGGCGAAGTAGGCCTTGGCCACTTCGGCGGCGTCATGCCCGGTCACGTCGGCGGCTTCGATGATCGGCAGCAAGGTATACAGGTGGGTAGTGCCTGCAACCATGCGTGCCAACAGCTCGGGTACGCCGGCTTCGGTGTAGGCCTGATAGCGGTTCTGCCAACCCTCGCGGGTCGGGCCTTCCAGCAGTTCGTCGAGCTTGAGGCCCAACGCCGCCAGGTGCGGACCGAAGTGTGCGGTGTCACGCCCGGCGTCCTGCTCGTTGCGACGGCTGCGCAGGAACCAGCGCGTAGCGCGACGGCCCAGGCGCATCAGCTCGTCCATCAACTCCAGTTGCACGTCGGCAGAAACCTGGTGGTCCAGGGCTTCGATCTGACGGAACCAGTGCGGGAGGTGGAAGATGTCACGCACGATCACATAAGCGCCGGCCACGTTCGCCGGGCTCATGCCGGTCGACTCTTTGAGTCGTTGAACGAAGGTGATGCCCATGTGGTTGACCAGATCGTTGGCGATCTGGGTGCTGACGATCTCGCGCTTCAGACGGTGGCGACGCATCGCCTCGCCGAACTTGGCGACCAGGCTCGGTGGGAACGCGGTCTCCATGTCACGGGTCAGGTACTCGTCATCCGGCACCTGCGACTTGAGCAGGGCTTCCTTGAGGTCGATCTTGCTGTAGGAGATCAACACCGACAGCTCCGGACGGGTCAGCCCCTTGCCGGTGGCGGCGCGCTCGACGAGCTGTTCCTCGGTCGGCAGGTACTCGATGGCACGGTCCAGCTTGCCACGGCTTTCCAGGTCGCTCATCAGGCGCTTGTACTCGGCGGCACGCTCGTAGGCACGGCGGGCGGCCAGGGACAGGGCCTGGGTTTGCTTGTAGTTGTTGCCCAACACCAGGCTGCCGACTTCGTCGGTCATGCTCGCCAGCAACTGGTTGCGTTGCTTGTCGGTCATGTCGCCGGCCTGCACCACTTCGTTGAGCAGGATCTTGATGTTCACTTCGTGGTCGGAACAGTCCACGCCACCGGCGTTGTCGATGAAATCGGTGTTCGAACCGCCGCCATTGAGGCCGAATTCCACACGCCCCAGTTGGGTCATGCCGAGGTTACCGCCCTCGCCCACCACCTTGCAGCGCAGCTCGTTGCCGTTGACGCGCAGCGCGTCGTTGGCCTTGTCGCCCACATCGGCATGGCTTTCGGTGCTGGCCTTGACATAAGTCCCGATCCCGCCGTTCCACAACAGGTCCACCGGCGCCTTGAGCAAGGCGTTCAGCAGTTCGGTCGGGGTCAGCTTGTCGGCCTTGATGTCGAAGCGTTCTTTCATCTGCGCCGAGATGGCAATGCTCTTCGCGCTGCGCGAGAAGATGCCGCCGCCTTCGGACATGATGCTGGTGTCGTAGTCGGTCCACGCCGAACGCGGCAGCTCGAACATGCGCTGACGCTCGACGAAGCTGGTCGCCGGGTTCGGGTTCGGGTCGATGAAGATATGCAGGTGGTTGAAGGCCGCGACCAGTTGCAGCTTGTCGGACATCAACAGGCCGTTACCGAACACGTCACCGGCCATATCGCCGACGCCAACCACCGTGATGCTGTCTTCCTGCACGTTGATGCCGCGCTCACGGAAGTGACGCTGCACGCCGACCCACGCGCCCTTGGCGGTGATGCCCATTTTCTTGTGGTCGTAACCGGCCGAACCACCGGAAGCGAACGCGTCGCCCAGCCAGAAGCCGTAGTCGATGGCGATGCCGTTGGCGATATCGGAGAACGTCGCGGTGCCTTTGTCGGCTGCGACGACCAGGTACGGGTCATCACCGTCATGCCGCACGACGTTGACCGGCGGCACCAGGGCGCCGTCCTTGAGGTTGTCGGTGATGTCCAACAGGCCGGAAATGAAGATGCGGTAGCAGGCGATGCCCTCGGCCGCGATCTCGTCGCGGCTGCCGCCCAATGGCAGGCGACGCGGCAGGAAGCCGCCCTTGGCGCCCACCGGCACGATCACCGAGTTCTTCACTTGCTGGGCTTTTACCAGGCCGAGCACTTCGGTGCGGTAGTCTTCTTCACGGTCGGACCAACGCAGGCCCCCACGCGCAACGTTGCCAAAGCGCAGGTGCACGCCTTCGACGCGTGGCGAGTAGACGAAGATTTCAAACTTCGGCACCGGCTTGGGCAGCTCAGGAATGGCCCGCGGGTCGAACTTGAAGCTGAAGTACGACTTGTTCTGGCCGTTGGCGTCGGTCTGGTAGAAGTTGGTGCGCAGCGTGGCCTTGATCAGGTCCAGGTAGCGACGCAGGATGCGGTCTTCGTTGAGCACCTGAACGTCGTCCAGGGCGCTGAGAATCGCTTGTTCCAGGCGTTGCTGCTTGTCTTCCAGGTCGTCGGCGGCGAGCTTGCGTGCCAGGTAGAAGCGCGTCTTGAACAACCGGGTCAACTCGCGGGCGATGTCGGTGTGGTTGTTCAGGGTGCTGGCGATATAACCCAGGTCGAAGCCCAGGCGGATCTGCTTCATGTAACGGGCGTAGGCACGCAGCAGCGCCACGTCGCGCCATGGCAGGCCGGCGGTCAGCACCAGGCGGTTGAACGCATCGTTCTCGGCGTCGCCGTGGACGATATGCACGAACGCGTCCTGCAGGGTGTCGTTGAGCTGCTGGATATCCAGGTTCACGCCTTCGGCGGCGATGAAGGCAAAATCGTGAATCCAGAACTCACGCCCCTTGGCGTGACGCAGACGATACGGGAACTCACCCAGCACGCGCAGGCCGAGGTTTTCCAGGATCGGCAGGACGTCGGACAGCGCCAGCGGGGTGTCGGCATGGTAGAGCTTGCAATGCAGCTCGCGCTGGCCGGACACCTGGCCCAGCGGCTGATAGAAGCTCATCACCAACGGGTTGGCTTCGGTCAGGCTGAGCAAGTGCTGCATGTCGACCACGGCCGAATGCGCGGCAAAACGCTCGCGGTAGCCGGCCGGGAAGCCTTTCGGGAAGTCCGCCAGCACGTTGGTGCCGTGGGCTTCGCCGAAACTTTCGACCACCAGGCTGGAGTAGTCGTCCTGCCAACTGCGACAGGCCTGCACCACTTCTTTTTCCAGTTGCAGCGTGTCAATGTCCAGGCGGTTCTTCGGGTCGACCCGCAGAATCAGTTGCACGCGGGCCAGTACGGACTCGGAAAAGAACGTCCAGAACTCGCAGTCCGAGGCTTTCAGGCGATCCATCAGCACTTGCTGGATCTTCTGGCGCACTTCGGTGGAGTAGATGTCACGCGGCACGTAGGCCAGGCAGTAGCAGAAGCGACCGTAGGGGTCTTTGCGCAGGAACACGCGGATCTTGTTGCGCTCCTGGATCTGCACGATCGACATCACGGTGCTGAACAGCTCATCGACCGGGGTCTGGAACAGGTCATCACGCGGCAATACTTCGACCACCTGCGCCAGTTCCTTGCCCAGGTGAGCCTTGGCCTGGAAGCCCGAACGGCGTTCGATTTCGGCGACCTTGCGGCGGATATAAGGAATCACCCGCACGCTTTCGCCGTACACCGACGAGGTGTACAGGCCCATGAAGCGGCATTCCTTGATGACCTTGCCGTCGGCGTTGATCTCACGGATCGACACGTAGTCCGGATAGGCCGGGCGGTGAACGCGGCTAGGGTGTGCGGCCTTGGCGAACGACAACACGGCCGGCTCGCGCAGGTAGGACACGGCGTAGTCTTCGATGCGCAGGTCGTCGGCGGTGAGGCCGGCGCGCAGCAGCTTGGTCAGACCGAGGAAGGAGCCGGCGTCATATTCGATATGACCGCCGTCGGCCTCGTCACGTACCACGAACTCTTCATAACCGAGGAAGGTGAAGTGGTTGCCCACCAGCCATTCCAGGAAGTTCTTGATCTCGGCTTTTTCTTCGCCGTCGATGCTGAACTGGCTGGCGTCGATACCGGCCAACAGTTCCTGGACCTTGGCTTTCATTGGCTCGAAATCGGCCACGGCCACGCGCACTTCGCCCAGTACCTGCTCCAGCTCTTTGCTCAGCACGCTCAGTTCGGCGACGTTGGCGCAGCGGTCGATTTCCAGGTACATCAGCGATTCTTGCTGGATGCCTTCGCCCTGGGTGCCTTTAGGCAGGATTTCCAGCAACTCGCCCTTCTTGCCACGACGCACGCTGAGCACGGTGGTTTGCAGGGTGTGGATGCTGTAGCCACGGCGGTTCAGCTCGGTACGCACCGAGTCGACCAAAAATGGCAGGTCATGGTGCAGCACTTCGACCGCAGTGTGGGTCGACTGCCAGCCATGACGTTCGTAATCGGGGTTGTAGACCCGCACCTGGGGTTCGGTGTGGTCGAAGCGCTCAAGCAGGCGCCAGGCAGACAGGGTGCAACCGGCCAAGTCGGAAAGGCGACGTTGGGTCAGTTCGTCCAGGGAAATGATGCCGAAAAATTGTTCAGCGAACAGCGCCACTTGTGGCAGTGCCTGTTCACTGATGTGCTGCGCCAGTGCCGCTTGCAGTTGATGCTGGAAGTCGGCCTTGCTGGCTGCGGTGAAGAACGCCATCTGTGGTACTCCGCTTGGGCTTGTTATTGATGGAAGCGTCGCGTGTTATCCCCTTGCGGGGAGACCGTCAGCTCTGTTCGCAGGTAACGATGTAAGCACCATAAACGAATCAGGGTGACAGGTGGGTGAAGCTGGACAAGACGATCAGGTCACATACAACTTCCATTAGACGTACACCTTGCCAGGCGACGGTGTGACGGGCAGGTCTGGCTCCCGACAGAGGGCACATCCGTTGCGCAGCTTAACGAGTGTAGGAAGACAGCTGCTTGCGGCGCTGCGACATATTCGGTCATCGGCTGGCAATGCAGGGTTGCACAAAGAGCAACCACACGCTCCAGACTACAAAAAAACCGGTCACCGGCGCAGGTATCAAGCCAATGATAGCTAACACACTCGAAGCCCGTCGGCACATACCTACAGCACATCAAGCAACAGACCTCGAACATCAGGGAACTTTTCCTGCGCCAACCGCCAATCAAAAAAACACAGGGAGCGTGGCTTACCGACCGTCATCTATTGCAGGCCCGTCATGATTACGCCAACAGCTCCCTCGCCCATCATTTCGCAATCCACCCCGTCACCGGACACCATCAAACCGCCGATTTCGTTCGCCGACAGCGGCGTATATTCTGCCGAGTGGGATAAATATAATCAGCCGGCCGCCAGGCCGCAGCCGAGCAGTGACCAAGAGCGGTTCGAAACGTGGAAGCTGCAAAACGCAAGTTGGATTAGATGTTGATCCAGATAAAACCTACTTGACGACCATCGCTTACGACCACACTTCGTACACGCGCCCCCGCAAGGGATATATCATAAAAAAAATCTCACTCCCCGATGCAGCCATGCGAAACATTCAGGGCGAAGAACTACCGTCAGGCATGCCGCTGTTTAGATATTCAACTTATAAGAACGGCAAGCCCAGTTTTGATATACAAGAAAACTCAAGGCATTCTAAAGACCAGCCCAGTATCAACGGCGTCTTCGATGCGCCTGACGGAGAAAGGATTTCAACGCACTACACAGGTCTTTATACCGAGCCCGACAGTTCGTCCCCCAACGCATACAGCGCTGAAACCAGGTTCCCCTGTCGCCTGACGACTTTATGAAAATGACGTGGGACCACGCCTATAAAAAGCCATACGACACGTACATTGATCACTATTGGGACACGAACCGAAAAGCATATCCGACGCGTATAAAGTTTAATTTCTTACACGCCGCCAGCCAGCAATATCACCATCACTCCCTAAGCAAGGAAGACCTGCGCCTCGCTGAGCGGGCAGCCGCAACGCCACACGGCAAATCATTCGCACAACTCACACCTGCCGATCTCAACAAGCCCTACCAGCCAGACCCTGACCTGGAAATAAAACTCCTCAGTTACAGCGGTGCCCAGTCTTCAGACGTATTCTATGTTCGAGACAAGAAAACCCAGAGAACGCTGCTCTCCATGCCAGGCAACGCCTCTCAAATCATTCCGTCCGACTCACCCAAAGAAATGAATAAGTGGCTCGGCGCACACATTGCCGACCCCAATAATGAACACTCATTTTTAAGTCATTTCCTTATGGACGACGCACCCAGCACCCTGTTTTATGGCGGCATTCAAAAGCGCTTGCAGATCCACCAACACCTGGCAAAAGAACAAGGTGCCGAGGCTTACTACGAACGGCTCCACGCTTGGAAAGAGGGCGGCATGTTCGCCGGAAAGACAGTGGACGACCCCTTCAAGGAAACTCAGAAACGCACCGAGTCTGCCACTCGATCAGACGCGTACTATCAATTCGTGCTCAATACAGACCATACAAAAAACACCGTCATCAAAGCGTTGGGGTATCTGAGTTTGGGCACCACAGTGCTCGCGCCACTAGGGTTCGCATGTCCCCCTGTAGGTTATTTACTGACCGCCGTCTCGTTAGCGGCGGGATTGGGGCGGGTAGGTATCGGAATAGATGACACTGTCAATAACCGGCCGGGCGGACCTGATCGCATACTCGACGGAGCCTGGCGAACCGTGACGCCCATCGCGACAAGTGCACTTGGCAACGCCGCGGCGCCCTTCGCCAACGCGGTTAAAAACTTTTCACTCAAACCATGACGCACGGATTGAATTCATACCGACATAAATATGGCCGCAGTGGCAGAATCCTGCTTTTGCGGCCAATAAACTCATAGGACTGCCATGCAATTGATCACGACCAACCTGATCGTCAACCCATGTGACGACGAAGAAGACAACATGGCCATGCTCTGCTGCCACGGTCAAAGCGGCGAGATGTTCATGCTGACCCGCTACCCCGATGAAGATGAAGTGGAGCTGACCTGGGATTACGAGCCGTCCACCCTGGATGGGCTGAAGGTCACGCTGAGTGACACGACGTTACGGGTAGAGCTGGCAGCGGGTGATGCCGACGCAATGGGTGGCAAGGATCACCTGGAGATCACCCACGCCACAGCCGCATCGGACCTGGCCGAGGTGGAGGAAACCTTGCAAAACATCCTCAAAGGCACTGGCACCTACGTCCGGGCGTGATTACCTCCCACACAAAATTCCTACAGGTTTTGCCAAAAATACTCGTTACGCCGTTAGTCGCCACCCCCCTCGATGCATTAAAGTAAGCCTCCCAAGCCCGGCGTTGCTTCTCGACCACCGGGCTCATCTCTCCAGGAACCGTCATCGATGGAACATCGTGAAGCGCTGCTTGCGCTGCGAACTTTTCTTTCTACGCAGATTCTCGGCCAGGAAAAACTCATCGATCGCCTGTTGATCGCCTTGCTTGCCGACGGCCATATGCTGGTAGAAGGCGCGCCGGGCCTGGCCAAGACCAAGGCCATCAAGGAGTTGGCCGAAGGCATTGAAGCGCAGTTCCATCGTATCCAGTTCACCCCCGACCTGTTGCCCGCCGACATCACCGGTACCGAGATCTATCGCCCCGAAACCGGCAGTTTCGTGTTCCAGCAAGGACCGATCTTTCACAACCTGGTGCTGGCGGACGAAATCAACCGCGCCCCGGCCAAGGTGCAGTCGGCCTTGCTCGAAGCCATGGCCGAGCGCCAGGTCAGTGTGGGCCGCAGTACTTACGAGCTGTCGCCGCTGTTTTTGGTGATGGCCACGCAAAACCCCATCGAGCAGGAAGGCACCTACCCGCTGCCCGAAGCCCAGCTCGACCGTTTCCTGATGCACGTCAAGATCGGTTTCCCGGACGCTGCCGTGGAGCGGCGCATCCTGCAGCAGGCCCGTGGCGAGGCGCTCAATGGCGAAACCAAGCCCGAGCGCCGCGTCAGCCAGCAGGCAATCTTTGCCGCTCGCAAGGAAATCCTCGGGCTGTACATGGCCGATGCGGTGGAGGAATACCTGGTGCAACTGGTCATGGCCACACGCACCCCGGCCAAATTCGACCCGGAAATGGCCGAGTGGATTGCCTACGGCGCCAGCCCACGCGGCTCGATCGCCCTTGACCGCTGCGCCCGTGCCCATGCCTGGCTGGCCGGGCGAGACTTCGTCAGCCCGGAAGATATCCAGGCGGTGCTGTTCGACGTGCTACGCCATCGCATCATTCTATCGTTCGAGGCCGAAGCCGCCGGGATTGACCAGGACCGCGTCGTGCAACGCATTCTCGACGTCGTTGCCGTCGCTTGAAATCGATAAACGCAAGCTTGGGAATCCGCGTCACGCTCGGCGAATTGATTGAGATGCGCCACCGCGTGCGCGAAGTGCAGCTGTTTTCCACGCCGAGCCAACGCAGCCCACTGATCGGCCTGCACCACTCCAAGCTGCGCGGGCGTGGAGTCGACTTCGACCAGGTACGCGTCTACCAGGCCGGCGACGATGTGCGCACCATCGACTGGCGCGTGACTGCGCGCACCCAGGAGCCGCACACCAAGCTGTTCCACGAAGAGCGCGAACGCCCGATTTTCATCATGGTCGAGCAAAGCTGCCGCTTGTTTTTCGGTTCAGGACAGATGTTCAAGTCGGTGCTCGCAGCCCAGGCGGCCAGCCTGATCGGCTGGGCGGCGCTGGGGCATAACGACCGTGTCGGCGGGCTGGTCTTCGGCGACAACGAGCACTACGAAATCAAACCGCGACGCAGCAAGCAAAGCCTGCTGCAACTGCTCAACCGCCTGGTACGGGTCAACCAGAGCCTGAACACCGAAAGCAGCCCCGAAACCGACGCCTTGGGCATGGCCCTGCGCCGTGGCCGTGAAGTGCTGCGCCCGGGCAGCCTGGTGATCGTGATCTGCGACGAGCGCGCACTGACCGAAGGCGCCGAACAACAACTGAGCCTGCTGTCACGCCACTGCGACCTGCTGCTGTTGCCGATCTCCGACCCGCTCGACCATGCCCTACCCGCCGCCGGGCTGCTGCGCTTTGCCGAACGCGGCGCGCAACTGGAACTGGACACACTGAACGTCGATTTGCGCCAGGCCTACAAGGCCCAGGCCGAAGCGCGTATCGCACGCTGGGAGCTGCTCGCGCAGAAACTGCGGGTATTGCTGATGCCCTTGAGCACCCAGAGCGAAATGGTCGAGCAACTGCGCGAATACCTCAACTCGCAACGCCCGGGTAAAAAGCAATGAGCAGCCTCGACCAACTGCAACCGCTGATCGCCCCGCCTGCGATCGGCTTCTGGCCGCCCGCGCCAGGCTGGTGGCTGTTACTGCTGGTGATCCCGCTGCTGGGCTGGGGCGTGTGGTCGCTGCGCCGTTTCCTGCCCACGCGGCGCCCGGTGTCCCGCGCCGAACAACCGCTGGACCCGCTGCGCATCACCGCCCTGGCCGAACTGGCCCTGATGCCCAAACCCTACGACGGCGCGCCGGCCGGCGCCTGGTTGCAGCAACTTAATGGCTTGCTCAAGCGCCTATGCCGCAACGACTACCCCTACAGCCAGAGCCACACCCTCAACGGCCGCAAATGGCTGGCGTTTCTCGATAACCGCTGCCCCGCCGCCGGCCTCACGCGCTGGATGGTGCTGGTGGAAGGCGCCTATAAGCCCGAATGCAAACTCGACGACAAAGCCATCGCCGGCCTGACCCAGGCGGTCGACACCTGGATTCGCAAACATGTTTGAGTTCGCCTGGCCGTGGATCTTCGCCCTGTTGCCACTCCCCTGGTTGATGCGCCTGCTGCTGCCGGCAGCCGACAGCGGTGAGCCAGCGCTGAAAGTCAGCTACCTCAGCGACCTCGAAGGCCTGGCGGGCCGCCGCGCCCGCTCGAACCTGCCGGGCTGGCGGCAACAGGCGCCTTTCGTCGTGCTGTGGCTGCTGCTGTTGAGCGCCGCCGCCCGCCCGGAATGGCTCGGTGAACCGCTGCCGATTGCCGCCAGTGGCCGCGATTTGCTGGTGGCCGTGGACGTGTCCGGCTCCATGGATTTCCCCGACATGCACTGGGAGGACGACGACGTCAGCCGCCTGACCTTGGTCAAGCACCTGCTCGGCGATTTTCTTGAAGGGCGCGAAGGCGATCGTGTCGGCCTGATCCTGTTCGGCAGCCAAGCGTACCTGCAAGCGCCGCTGACCTTCGACCGCCGCACGGTACGCACCTGGCTCGATGAAGCGCGCATCGGCATTGCCGGCAAGAACACCGCCATCGGTGACGCCATCGGCCTGGCCTTGAAACGCCTGCGCCAGCGCCCGGCGCAAAGCCGTGTGCTGATCCTGGTGACGGACGGCGCCAACAACGGTGGCCGGATCGACCCACTGACCGCCGCGCGCCTGGCCGCTGAAGAAGGGGTGAAGATCTACCCGATCGGTATAGGCGCCGATCCTGAACAAACCGGCTCCCTCGGCATTCTGGGCGTCAACCCGAGCCTGGATCTCGACGAGCCGGCGCTCAAGGCTATCGCCGAGGCTACCGGCGGCCGCTACTTCCGTGCCCGCGATGGCGCAGAGCTGCAAGCGGTCAAGGAGACCCTCGACCAACTCGAACCCGTCGAACAGCAACCCACCCAGGCCCGCCCGGCGCAGGCGCTGTACAGCGCCCCCCTGGCATTGGCGCTGATCCTCAGCCTGTTGCTGGTGGTGCAGGAGCGCTGGCCGAACAACGCTCTGCAACGGCTGTTCAATAAACTGTCGAGCAAGGGGCATTTTCTGCAACAGCACCCTGAATGGCGCCAGCGCCTCAAACGCCTGCGTTTGCGGAGGCGTCGATGATGGACCTGTGGCCGCACTGGTTCCGTCCCTGGTGGCTGTTGCTGCTGCCGCTGCTCGGCTGGTTGCTGTGGCAACTCTGGCATCGACAAAAACGCGCCGGGCGCTGGCAGATGATCCTGCCGCCGGCGTTCCATGCCGTGCTGCTCAGCGGTGGCAACGGGCGCGAAAGCAAATCGCCGTGGGTAATCCTCGGTATCGCCTGGCTGCTGGCGGTGCTGGCCTTGCTCGGCCCTAGTTGGCAGCGGGTGGAACAGACCAGCCAGAAGCCTTCCGATCCGCTGGTGGTGCTGCTCGAACTGACCCCGCAAATGCTCGCCACCGACAGCCCGCCCAGCCGCCTGGAACAGGCGCGGCGTAAGCTGTATGACTTGTTGCAGGCGCGCAGCGACGCACAAACCGCCATCGTCGTGTATGCCGGCAGCGCCCACACCCTGGTGCCGCTGTCGGACGACCTGGCCACCAGCCGCAATCTGCTCGAAGCGCTACGCCCCTCGTTGATGCCTGAACCCGGCCACCGTGCCGACCTGGCCGTGGAGAAAGCCCTGGACCTGCTCAAGCACGGCGGCCTCGGCCAGGGCCGGTTGTTGCTGATCGGCTCATCGCTGTCCAAGCAGGAGCGCCAGGGCATCCGCTTGCTGCTGCAAGGCGGCCAGGCGCCAAGCCTGTCGATCCTCGGCATCGGCAGTCGCGAAGGCACCCCGGTGACCCTGGAGAGCGGCGAGTTCCTCAAGGACGAACAGGGTGCAATCCTAGTACCGCGCCTCGACAGCCCGACCCTCAAAGCCTTCGCCGACGAAATGGGCGGCCGCTACCGTGCCGCGCGCCTGGACGACAAGGACCTGCGCCAACTCGGCATGCTCGACGCACCGCAAGCCCTGCGCAACGACGGCCAACTGCTGCACCTCGACACCTGGGCCGACCAGGGTTACTGGCTGCTGCTGCCGCTGTTGCTGCTGGCGGCCTGCGCCGGGCGCCGTGGCTGGCTGTTCTGCCTGCCATTGCTGCTATTGGGCGTGCCGCAACCGAGCTATGCCTTCGAACTCCAGGACCTGTGGCTGCGCCCCGACCAGCAAGGCCAGTACCTGCTGAAGAAAAAACGCCCCGCCGAAGCCGCCGAACACTTCAAAGACCCACAATGGCAAGGCGTAGCGCTGTACGAGGCAGGTAACTACGCCGAGGCCATCAAGCGCTTTGCCGAGGGCAGCGACGCCTACGCCCACTACAATCGCGGCAACGCGCTGGCCAGGTCCGGTGAACTGGAAGCGGCCATCGACGCCTACGAGCAGGCGCTGGAAGCCCAGCCTGATCTGCTGCCGGCCCTGAAAAACAAGGCACTGGTGGAAAGCCTGATACAGCAACAGGCGCAGCCCGAGTCGACCAAGCCTGCAAAAAACGAAGATGACGAAACCATCCAACCCGGCCAAACTGCGCAACCGGGCACCAGCGGGCAAAGTGCCACGAGTGGCGAGCCATCGTCCCCCAGCCAGGGCGAGGCCGGCACCGGCGATACCCAGGCCGGCGCCACGCCACAAGCGGGCGGCAATGACGTGCCAGGCAGCGAACTGGGGGATGAGCAAACCACCACCCCGCCGCTGCGCCCGAGCGACGCCAGCCTGGACGGTGAACATCGCCAGGCCCTGGAACAATGGCTGCAGGAGATCCCGGACAACCCCGGCGAACTGCTGCGCCGCAAATTCTGGTACGAACAGCAACAGCATCAGGACAAGACTCGATGAGCCGCCGCACCACCCTTCTGCTTCTGCTCGCGCTATCGGCAGGCCACGCCCAGGCGGCGAACCTGGTCGCGAGCGTCGACCGCAGCCGCCTCAACGCCGGGGAAACGGTGGAACTGACGGTGGAATCCAGCGACGTCACCCAGTTCGGCAAACCTGACCTGTCGCCGCTGGATGCGCAGTTCGAAGTCAGCGGCACCCGCCAGATCAACCAACTCACCACCCTCGGCGGCGATAACCACGCCACCACGCGCTGGATCATCACGCTGCTGCCAAAGGAAAACGGCACCGTGGTGATCCCGCCGTTGCAAGTGGGTGAATACACAACCCAGCCGATCAGCCTGCAAGTGTTGGAAACCACCAGCCAGGACACCAACGCCGAACTCGCGCCGGTGTTCGTCGAGTCCAACCTCGACCAGAACAGCGTGTACGTTCAAGCCCAGACACTGTTGACGGTACGCGTGTATCACTCGGTGTCGCTGTACGACGACAGCAGCCTCACACCGCTGCAGATTCCCGATGCGCGTATCGAGCAACTGGGCGAATCGCGCACCTACGAGAAAGTCATCAACAGCATTCGCCATGGCGTGATCGAAACCCGCTACGCGATCTACCCGCAGCACAGCGGCAACCTGACGATTGCGGCGCAAACCTTCAGCGCAACCTTGGTGGAGTCGCGCCCGCCGCAGGAGAACACGCTGCAAGGCACCAAGCCGGGCAAGCTGATTCACGTCAGCACCGCGCCCATCGAGTTGACGGTCAAACCCAAGCCCGAGTTGTATCCCGCCGATGCGCCGTGGCTACCGGCACGCAGCCTGACCCTGAGCGAAAACTGGAACCCCGAGCCGGACCACGTGCAGATCGGCGATTCCCTGACCCGCAGCTTGACGGTCAAGGCCGAAGGCCTGTCCAGCGCACAACTGCCGGGGCTGCCGAGCACAGAGATCAATGGCCTGCGCCGCTACCCGGACCAACCGGTACTCGGCAACCAGAACAACGACCGTGGCCTGATCGGCAGCCGTGAAGACCGCGAAGCGCTGGTACCCACCCGCGCCGGCGCCCTGGAATTGCCGGCGGTGGAAGTGGTGTGGTGGAACACCCATGAAGACCACCTCGAACGCACCAGCCTGCCCGCCCGCACCCTGCAAGTGGCGAATAACCCGAGCCTGGTGGTGGACACGCCTGCCACACCGACCGTCATCACCGCCCCCGACGATAGCCGCCTGTGGCTGTGGCAACTGAGCACCCTGCTCCTCGCCTGCACTACATTGCTGGGTTTCGGCCTGTGGTGGCATGCGCGTCGCCAACCGGCGGTGCAGCGCGCCGCACAAACCGGCCCAAGCCCGCGCACCCTGCTCGACGACCTCAAGCGCGCGACCCAGGCCAACGACCCCCAGGCCACCCGCCAGGCCCTGGACGCCTGGGCCCGGCAACAACCAGAAACCCTGGCCGACATGGCAGCGCGCTTCGTGCCGCTGTCCGACGCGCTGGACGGCCTGAACGGCGCGCTGTACAGCGAAAGCGGCCACTACTGGCTGGGTGAAGAACTGTGGCGCGCGGTAAAAGCCATCCCGATGGCCGAACGCGCGCAAGACCCGGCCACCGATACCACCAGCTTGCCGCCGCTGTATCCCAAATAGCCGATCTGATACGTCACGAATCGAGAGTCGGGCCGGGTGGTGGGCCAGTCAACACTGAGCAAGCGGACCCACCGCCACCCCGATAGCGGTGTATCAGTCAATTATGATGTCGGCTGACACGCCGCCATCGGGGGCAAGCCCCCTCCCACACTGGATCTGCGTCGCCTGATCGGCATGGCCCGAACCCTGCCTGACCGCGCCCCGGATTGCCTGCCAGCCAAGACATAACGCACACCGCGCCCCCCTGTGGGAGGGGGCTTGCCCCCGATAGCGGTGTATCAGTCAATTATGATGTCGGCTGACACGCCGCCATCGGGGGCAAGCCCCCTCCCACACTGGATCTGCGTCGCCTGATCGGCATGGCCCGAACCCTGCCTGACCGCGCCCCGGATTGCCTGCCAGCCAAGACATAACGCACACCGCGCCCCCCTGTGGGAGGGGGCTTGCCCCCGATAGCGGTGTATCAGTCAATTAGATGTCGGCTGACACGCCGCCATCGGGGGCAAGCCCCCTCCCACACTGGATCTGCGTCGCCTGATCGGCATGGCCCGAACCCTGCCTGACCGCGCCCCGGATTGCCTGCCAGCCAAGACATAACGCACACCGCGCCCCCCTGTGGGAGGGGGCTTGCCCCCGATAGCGGTGTATCAGTCAATTAGATGTCGGCTGACACGCCGCCATCGGGGGCAAGCCCCCTCCCACACTGGATCTGCGTCGCCTGATCGGCATGGCCCGAACCCTGCCTGACCGCGCCCCGGATTGCCTGCCAGCCAAGACATAACGCACACCGCGCGCCCCTGTGGGAGGGGGCTTGCCCCCGATAGCGGTGTATCAGTCAATTAGATGTCGGCTGACATGCCGCCATCGGGGGCAAGCCCCTCCCACACTGGATCTGCGTCGTCTGGAGCAGCCCGCTCGCAATACAGGTAAACTGCCCTCCTTTTCATCTTCTCCACGGAGCTCGCCTTGCGTCTGTTTCACACCTCCGACTGGCACCTTGGGCAAAACCTGCATGGCCAGGAACGCGACTTCGAACACGCCTGTTTCCTCGAGTGGCTGCTGCGCCAGCTCGGCGCGCACACGCCGGATGTGCTGTTGATCGCCGGCGATATCTTCGACACAGTCAACCCGCCGCTCAAAGCCCAGGAGCGCCTGTACGATTTCATCATCAGCGCCCACGAACAAAACCCCGCTCTCACGATTGTGATGATCGCCGGCAACCACGACTCCGGCTCGCGCATCGAATTGCCCGCACCGTTGATGCGCCGCTTGCGTACCCACGCCTTGGGCCGGGTGTTGTGGCTGGATGACGGGCAACTGGACGCCGAGCGGTTGCTGATCCCGCTGCCCGGCGCCGACGGCAAGATCGCCGCCTGGTGCCTGGCGCTGCCATTCCTGCGCCCGGCGGAAGTCACCGGCGCGCAGTTGGGCGACGATTACCTGCGCGGTATCGGCCAGGTGCATGAATGGCTGATTGCCGCAGCCAACGCCAAACGCGAGCCGGGCCAGGCGCTGGTTGCCATCAGCCACGCGCACATGGCCGGCGGTTCGGTGTCGGAGGACTCCGAGCGCAGCCTGATCATCGGCAATGCCGAAGCGCTGCCCGCCAGCCTGTTCGATGCCAGCGTCAGCTATGTAGCCCTCGGCCATCTGCACAAGCCGCAGCGGGTCAACGGCGAAGAACGCATTCGCTACAGCGGCTCGCCGATCCCGTTGTCGTTTTCCGAAATCGGCTACCAACACCAGATTCTCGACGTGACCTTCGACGGCGAAGCCCTGCTCAGCGTCGAACCGCGCCTGATCCCACGAGCGGTCAACCTGCAACGCCTGGAAGCCGCGCCCCTGGCCGACATCCTCAAGCAGCTCGGTGACTTGCCGGACATCGACCTGCTCGCCGAAACCCAGCGCCAGCCCTGGCTGGAAGTGCGGGTACGCCTCGACGAACCGCAGCCCGACCTGCGCCAGCAAATCGAAACCGCCCTGCAAGGCAAAGCCGTGCGCCTGGTGCGCATCGCCGCCGAGTACGCCGGCAAACGCGGCAGCGACGACTCGAACGACGAGCGCTTGATCGAACTCGACCAGCTCACCCCTCAGGAGCTGTTCAGCCGCGCCTGGCAGGACAACTACGGCAGTGAAGTGGATGAACAGACCTTGAAGGATTTCGCGGTGCTGCTCCAGGAAGTGCAACAGGAGGGCGAACAGCCATGAAGATCCTCGCCATCCGCCTGAAAAACCTCGCCTCCCTGGCCGGCCCGTTTGAGATCGACTTTACCGCCGAGCCCCTGGCCAGTGCCGGTTTGTTCGCGATTACCGGGCCGACCGGCGCGGGCAAAAGCACCCTGCTCGACGCGCTGTGCCTGGCGCTGTTTGGTGCCGTGCCGCGCCTGGGCGATACCGGCCAGGCCAAGATGCCCGACGCCGACAGCGATATTTCCATCGGCGACCCGCGCACACTGCTGCGTCGCGGCACCGGCGGTGGTTATGCCGAGGTGGATTTTGTCGGCGTCAACGGCCGCCGCTACCGGGCGCGCTGGGAAGCCAACCGCGCCCGCGACAAAGCCAGCGGCAAGTTGCAGAACAGCCGGCAGAGCCTGATCGACCTGGACAGCGACCAACTGCTGGCGAGCCAGAAAACCGAATACAAGACCCAACTGGAATTGGCCCTGGGCCTGAACTTCGAGCAGTTCACCCGCGCCGTGTTGCTGGCGCAAAGCGAGTTCAGCGCCTTCCTCAAGGCCAACGACAACGAGCGCAGCGAACTGCTCGAAAAGCTCACCGACACCGCGCTCTACACCCTGCTCGGCCGTCGCGCGTTCGACAAGGCCAAGGACGCCAAGGACGCCCACAAACAACTGCAGGACCAGGCCACCGGCGTGGTGCCCCTGGCCCCGGAGGCCCGCGCCGAACTGGACCAACAGTTGGCCCAGGCGCAACAACAGCTCAAGACCGAGCAAGCCCAGCTCAAGCAACTGGAGCTGCAGCACACCTGGCTCAAGGAACTGCGCGAATGGCAGGAGCGCAAGCTCGGCGCCGTCGAACAGTTACAGCAAGCCCAGCAACACTGGGACAGCCAAGATCCACAGCGCGAAGACTTGAGCCGCCTGGAACAGTTGGCACCGCAGCGCCATCACTTCGCACGCCAGGCGGAACTCGACACCGTGCTTACGCCGCTGGCGGCGCACATTCAAGCGCATATCGAGCAGCAAACCGATCTGCATGAGCGCCAGGAACACGCCCAACAGCAGCAGGCATCCGCCCAAACGGCGCTGGCAGCGGCCCTGAAAGATCAGGCCGACGCCGTGCCTTTGCTGCGCCAGGCCTTCGAGGAACAGAACACCCTCGCCCACTTGACCAAGGAACTGGCCAAGCGCAGCGAGGACCAGCAACAGCACGAAACGGCCTGCGCCGAAGGTCAGGCCTTACTCAAGGGCTTGCAGGAAAAGCACAGCCACGTCGCCGAGCGCCTGCAACGCCTGGCCACCGGCCTGGAACGCAGCGCCGCCCTCGCGCCGTTGAGCGAGGCCTGGAACGCCTACCGCGACCGCCTGCAACAATTGATGCTGATCGGCAATCGCCTGAACAAGGGCCAGGCCGAACTGCCGCAGCTTGAACAGCGCGCCACCGCCGCCGCCGAGAAGTTCGCCCAACAACGCGATGCCCTCGACCTGCTGTACCAGGAAGCCGGTGCCGAGCCTCACGCCGTCGCCGAACAGATCCAGTTGCTTGCCAGCCTGCTGCAAGACAATCGCAAGCAGCAACGCGCCTTTGAAGACCTGACCCGGCTGTGGGACAGCCAGCAACAGCTGGACGAGCAAGCGGCCTTATTGACGCAGAAACTGTCAGACGCCCAACAACAACGCGACCGGTTGAACCAGACCGGCCTGCACACCAAAGCCGAACTCACGGTCGCCGAGCAAACCCTGACGGTGACCAAGCAGTTGCTGGAGCGCCAGCGTCTGGCGCGCAGTGCCAGCGTCGAAGAGTTGCGCGAGCAATTGCAGGATGGTCAGCCCTGCCCGGTGTGCGGCAGCCATGAGCATCCGTATCACCAACCCGAAGCGTTGCTGCACAGCCTCGGTCGCCACGACGAAAACGAAGAGGCCATGGCGCAGCAAGCCGTCGACAGCCTCAAGGAAAAACTCACCGAACTGCGCGGCGAAGTCGGCGGCTTGATCGCCCAGCAAAAAGAATTCCTGCAACAACAGGAGCAACTGACGACGCAACAGCACGCCCTGGCGCCCAGCCTGGACGCGCACCCGCTGTCGGCCTCGTTGTTCAATCAGGACGCCGCCCGGCGCAGCGACTGGCTGGCCCAGCAGCTTAGTCAACTGACGCAAAACATCAGCCAGGACGAGCAACGCCAAGGCGCGCTGCTCAACCTGCAACAAAACGCCGGGCGCCTGCAGCAACAGCTACAAGCGGCCCAAGACGCCGGCCAGCAAGCCCGACAGTTACTGATCGACCAGCAACGCGAGCTGGCCAACGACCGCGAACGCCTCGACGAAGAACTGCAGGCCTTCGCCAGCCTGTTGCCGTCCGAGACCCTGGAAGGGCTGCGCAGCGAACCGGCGGCGACCTTCATGCTGTTGGACCAACAGGTCAGCCAGCGTCTCGAAGAGCTGGCCCACCAGCGCGATGAACTGGCCGAGCAACAAGCGCGTCAGCAGGCGATCGAGAAAGCACACACCCATCAGCAGCATCGCCAGCAGCAGCTCGACGCGTTGCGCCAGCAGGTCAGCGAACTGGCCGCTCAGCAACACGCGGCCGAGGAAAAACTCAACGGCCTGCTCGGTCAGCACCCGCGTGCCGAAGACTGGCAACAGCAACTCGAACAGGCGGTGGCGCAGTCACGCCAACGCGAAGCCGACGCCAACCAACAGGTGCAGGACATCCGCAACGCGTTGATCCAACTGGCCGCCGACCTCAAGGCCCAGCAGGACCGTCAGCACACGCTGCAAGCCGAACAGCAAGCGCTCGCGGCGCGCTTGCGCGAGTGGCGCGCCCTGCACCCCGAACTGGACGACGCCGGGCTCAAGCGCCTGCTGGCCTTCGACGACGCCCACGCCAGCGCACTGCGCCAGCAGCTACACAGCAGCGAAAAAGCCGTCGAGCAAGCCAGTGTGCTGCTGCAGGAGCGCGAACAACGCCTGGCCGAGCACCAGGCGCTGCACAACGGCAACCTGCAAGCAGAACAGTTGGACAGCAGCCTGGCGGCGCTCAACCAGCAACTGGCCGACGGCGAAAAACACTGCGCCGAACTGCGCGCGCGGCAATCCGAAGACCAGCGCCGCCAGGACGCCAACCACGCCCTGGACGAACAGATCGCCAAGGCCTATGACGAATGGCAACGCTGGGCGCGCCTCAACGCGCTGATCGGCTCGGCCACCGGCGACACGTTCCGCAAGATCGCCCAGGCCTACAACCTCGATTTGCTGGTGCACCACGCCAACGTGCAACTGCGCCAACTGGTGCGCCGCTACCGCCTCAAACGCGGCGGCAGCATGCTCGGCCTGCTGGTGATGGACACGGAAATGGGCGACGAACTGCGCTCGGTGCATTCATTGTCCGGCGGCGAGACGTTCCTCGTCTCCCTGGCGCTGGCGCTGGGCCTGGCATCGATGGCGTCGAGCACCTTGAAGATCGAGTCGCTGTTTATCGACGAAGGTTTCGGCAGCCTCGACCCGGAATCCCTGCAGTTGGCCATGGACGCACTGGATGGCCTGCAAGCCCAAGGCCGCAAGGTGGCGGTGATTTCCCACGTACAGGAAATGCACGAGCGCATCCCGGTACAGATCCAGGTCAAGCGCCAGGGCAATGGTTTGAGCACCGTGGAGGTGAAGTGAGCGAGGCGCTGCTGTACTCGTTTCGCCGTTGCCCCTATGCGATGCGCGCCCGCCTGGCTTTGCGCTATTGCGGCGTGCCGGTGCGGATTGTCGAAGTCAGCCTCAAGGCCAAGCCGGCCGAGATGCTCGCGCTGTCGCCCAAAGGCACGGTGCCGGTGTTGAGCGTCGACGGCCGGGTGATCGACGAAAGCCTGGACATCATGCGCTGGGCCTTGGCGCAAAACGACCCGCAAGACTGGTTGCTCCAGGGTGATCCGGCGGTACTGGCGCTGATTGCCGAGAATGACCAGGGCTTCAAACATCACCTGAATCGATACAAGTATGCCGAACGCTACCCGGAGCAGCCGATGGAACATTATCGAGCCGAAGGTGAGGTGTTTTTGCAGAAGCTGGAGGGCTTGCTGACAGACCGCGCGTATGTGCTGGCCGATCACCCGAGCCTTGCGGATATGGCCGTGGCGCCGTTTGTGCGGCAGTTTGCGCATGTCGATCGGGCGTGGTTTGCGCGCACGTCATACCGGCGGGTGCAGGCGTGGTTGCAATGGTTTCTGGAGTCGCCGCTGTTTATCGCGGTGATGGCAAAAACCTGAATCGGTCTAAACGAGTGTGGGAGCACGCCTGCTCCCACATGTCGCTCAGTACTGGGTTTTGTGATCCAGTGCTGCGTAGAAGTTGGCACTCTGTTGCAGGTATTTCTGGGTGTAGGCGCTGGTGCTGGATTGTTTGCCGATGACGTTCACGCTGGCGGCAGCCGGCAACGCAACAGTGGCGGAAACAGCAGAAGCGGCGATGATCGAGAAGAGATTGAAGTTCATGTCGGTAACCCTTGTGTTCGTTTGGTTGAGTGGCCGTGGAGGCCTTGGAACTCAACTTACGCCCGAGGGTTGGGCCTTAGAAATGCTTTGAAACAGTAGCTGTTATCAATCGAATTAATAAAGAGGATCAGGCCCCGCTGCGCGGGGCCTGTGGCTTATTGACGCAGCAGGAACTTGAGGTCGCTGGGCGCATCGATCGGCAGTTTTTGCACGGTTTTACCGAGCAGGCCGGTTTTGGGGTCGCGTTCGACCACCACGATTTCATTGCTTTTCTGGTTGGCGATCAGCAGGAACTTGCCGCTCGGGTCCAGGCTGAACTCGCGCGGGTGGTCGCCTTCCACGGAACGGCGCTGCAGTTCCTTGAGGTGTGCGGTGGCCGGGTCGATGCTGAACACCAGCAACTGATTGGCCGTGCCGCGATTGCTCACATACAGGAACTTGCCATCGCTGGAGGCGTGCAACGCCGCGCCGGCCTTGTCGGCCACCGGTTGCCCGGCGGCGAAGTCCACCAATTGGGTTTGCTTGAGCTGGCCGTCGTGGTAATCGAACACCGCGACCTGGGCGCTCATCTCGGTGGTCAGCCACGCGTGTTTACCGTCGGCGCTGAACAACAAATGACGTGGACCGCTGCCCGGTGGCAAGGGCACCGACGCCGGGTTGGCCGTGGTCAGAGGCCGTTCCGGGTTGGCCTTGGGGTCGTAGTGGTAGGCAAACACCTTGTCCGCGCCGAGGTCCTGCACAAACACGTACTTGCCATCCGGCGACGGCACCACCGAATGCACATGGTTGGACGCCTGGCGCTCCGGGTTGACCCGGCTCGCCGGGTGCCCGCTCAACTGCACCGGCGCCGACAACTTACCTTGGGCGTCCAGCGGCAGAATCGCCAGGCTACCGCCCGGCTCTTCGAGCACCGAGTAATTGGCGACGAACAGGTAGCGGCCATCGGCGGCCACGCTGGAATGCGTCGGCTCGCTGCCCAGGCTTTGTACCTGGTTGATCAGCGTGAGCTGATGGTTCTGCGGGTCGATGCGGTAGCTGCTGACGCGACCGACCGCGTCCTGTTGGCCGGGGCCGTTTTCATTCACCACAAACAGATGCTGCTGGTCTTTGGAGACCGTCAGCCAGGACGGGTTGGCCGCTTTCGCCGCCAATACCGGCTTGCCCTGGAACTGCCCGGTGCGGCTGTCGAATTGCAGACGATAGATCCCTTCGCTGCTGCCCGCGGTGTAGCTGCCGACCAACAGTTCATAGGTGTCGGCCGGTGCCGCCTGCACCGACATCGCCCCGACGCTGCCCGCCATCAACAAGGGCCAGAACTTACGCATCAGCATCCGCTTCATCCTCATCATGGTTATTGCCGGTGACGGCACTCATGCAGACCAGGCGGTGCTCGCCCACATCACCGGTCAGCGTCCAGCTTTGCAAGGTCTCATCGAAGACCGCCGCCTGCAGCTGTTCCAGGCTGAAACTCCAACGTTTTTGCACACGGCCATCCATGGCGATGATCAGCAGCTGTTCATTATCCAGGGTGAAGTCGAAGGCGTGCAGCCCGTCGATTTCAAGCATGTCGCTGGTGGCAAGGACGGCCGTCAAAGTAGTAGTCATCACAGTCTTTCATCAGGTTCAAAGGGCTAATGATAGGCCACTTTGGCGCCGGGGCCTAAAACCATAACCGGCTACCGCATCGGCACAACACTGCGGATTACCGTGCAAGGGCGCGTCTTTATTCAACGTAAAGGAATACCCATGCCAGACCGGAATGCCCCCCTCGCCGCCCACCCGACCCGACAAGCGGTTGAAGCTCAGTTTTTCAATCGTCCGACACTGCGCTCAGTCACCGCGCAGATGCTGGCCCGCAACCTGACGGAAAAATACCCGCCGCTGACCCATCCCCTCGCAGACCTTCGCCTGGCCGTGCCCCGCGACGGTGGCGGTCGGGCCTTGCTGCCGTTATTGGACGTCGCACTGAACCACCTTGCCGACGGCAGCTTTCCCGATGTGTCGACGCGCCAAGGCCTCGACAGCTACTTGAGCACCCCCAGCGGCACCCGGCTCAGCTATCCGGCCAATGGCTCTCGCGCCGATGAACTGCTGGTCATCGAAGCCATGATTCGAGAGCTGCCGTCGATTCTGTTTATCGGTTTTCAAGAAGCCTTGGCCGCCTATTGGGGCCAGGACAGTGGCGCCGGCGGCAGTCGCTGGCAGTGGCTGGCCGACGTGCTGCAAGGCGCGCTGCTTGACTGCGCCACGCGCCAGCCCGGTGTCGCCGCCCGCCCACTGAACATCCTCGGCACACTGGCTCGCTACCCCGACCGCGCAACCCGCGCACGCCGCCCGGCCCCCGACGACGCGATTCATGCGTATACCCTGGAAACCCATCTGACGCGGGCCGGCAGCCTGCTCACCCTGCAGGCGAGCGCGCTGCTGGTGGTGTGCCGCGAGCAGGTGTTGCTGTGTCGCCTGTCCGGTGAAATTGAGTCCTACCCCGATCTGGATACGTTCGGCCAGGCCTGGGGCGAGCACCTGCAACAGCGTTACCGTGCCGACAGCATCACCTGGCAGCAGTACGAACCCGACGGCAATATTTTCGAGGTGCAGGCCGCGCTGATCCTCAACCAGCAACTGGAGGACCTGGCCGCCATTCAACTCCCGGCCCACACCACGGTGCAGGCATTGGCGCAGCAGTTTGCCGTGGCCACCCAGCCGGCGCGTGTATTTGCCAGCGCATCCGTCACCGCGCTGGCGACCCTGTCAGCCATCCAGGCCAGCCTTCCCGACTGGCTGCAACGCGCCAGCGCCGCCGACCGCCTGGCCTACCGCGAATGCCTGCTTGAACAGGCCGGGATCAAGCGCCAGACCCTCAGTGACTCAGACTTCGATGGCCTGGAAACCCTGCGCAGCTACGCCACCGAACACTTGAACCATCAGCTGTGCCTAGACCGCTCCGTCGCCCTGGGTGGTCAGCGCACCTGCAACGACGCGGCACGCGCTGCCGGTTACCGGGCAGACGATTTGACCCTGACCTTTCATGTCGCGGTGGGCAGCCTCGAGGGCGGTTACATTGAGCCGGTCACCATGAGCCTGGTGGATCTGGTGCTGAAGAACCTGTCGGGAAGCCCCAAAGGCCGCATGACGCTCAGCCATCGCACCGGCCGTGCGCTCGAAGCGTGGTTAACGCCTGACTACATCCGGCAACTGGTCGAACGTGTCGACATTGGTCAGAACTACCCCGCCTACCTGCGCCAGGAACTGATGAGCGACACCGACGCGGCGCGCAAACGCCAGCGGCTGTTCGCGCAACAGCGGCCCGTTCACCTGAAAATTCAAGCGCTGGAGCACGCGATCAAAGGCGAAGCGGGCCTGACCACGCGCGGCGTGCGCTGTGTGCGTGCGCTGATCGCCCCCAACCCGCTGGCGCGCCGGGTCGATGGCGACGAGATTGTCATCCGCACCCTGGCCTTTCTGCGCACTCCCGCTGCCACGGCGGACGTGGTGCACAACATGTTCATCATCGAACCACTCGACACCCAATTGGGGCCGCACCTGCTGTACCGTCCGGCCTATCGCGAAGCGCTGCTCGAGTTCGCCAGCCGCGCGCATCTGCTGGCGGCCATTGTGCAACCCGGCGCGCTACAGCAGAGCGTGCTGACCTGGTTGGCTGCCCCGGCCAGGGCGATCTACAGCAACGGGGGTTTTACCCAGCCGCACGCCGTGCGTATCGGTATAGGCTCGGAGTTCGACCGGCTGCCCGAGGTGCCCAAACCCGCAGCATTGGCGAAGGCCGGCGACCCGAGCAGCGATGAAGTCCTGCAAGCACTCCACAAGGGCAGCCTGATGGAGTATCTGTTTGGCTGCGAAACCCGCCAGTTGCTGGACCAGGCCGAGCGCGAGTCGACGTCGACTACACAGAGCCGCTGGGCGTTGATCCTGGAAGGCATGCAGCTGGGCTTCAACACCTTGTTGATGGCCGTGCGCGGGCCGTTGGCGTCGATTGGCTGGCTGATCCAGGCGACGCAAAGCCTCACCCAGGACCTGCCCGCGCTGGAAAGCCATGACCCTAGGGCAAAGGAGCTGGCGTGGGTCGATCTACTGCTCAATATCGGCATGCTGCTGGTGCATCAAGGCGCACTTACCGCGCACACCGACACCCCGCCGCTCGAAGAACAGGCCCTGACTCGCGCGCCCTTCAGACGCCCGCCACCCGGCCAGCCCATCAGCCATCCAGCGGTGGTGAAACAGGGCAGCATCGGCCTGCCCTCCGAACCACCCGGCGGTGGCCGTACTCTGTTGGACTTCGACCATTCGTTGGCCGGCGACACGGCCTGCGCCGCGCTGCTGGAGAAACTGCGCGCCGTCAACGTGCCGTGGCCCGTCCCCGCTCCCGCCCCGATCAGCATCGGGCCTCACCAAGGTTTGTACCGCATCAACGGCCGGTGGCATGCCTCGGTGGCGGGGCTGTTATTCAGGGTCAGCATTGTCCCGGGCTTTGGTGACGTGTTCATCATTCATCCAGAAAAAACCGAGCATCCCGGCATTCAGCTAAGAACTGACGGCAACGGCCATTGGTCGCTGGACCGTGGCTTCAAACTGCTAGGCGGCGGGCCCAAGCGATTGGCGGCCTTGCGCGAGGAAAACCAGCGCAGGAAAGCCGAGGTACTCGCACGCGTGCAGGCACTCGGCGAAGACATGCAGCACCTGATGGCGCCGTTCCAGGCATCCGCGACGCAGATATCACCGGCCCTGGAAGCCTTGCGCACGCAACGCAAAACCGCGCAGTTGGTGTGGAACCTGCTGCAAAAAGCGACAGACCAGCAAAGACCCGCCCTCCAAGCACGGCATCTGAAGGAAGCACTCAAGCACCAGACACTACGGACCGAGTTTCAGGTGCTGCTGGAGAACCTGGAAATGCTGTTTGCGCAATCACTGACCCCGCGCCTGGAAATGGTCCAATTGGGCGTGGAGCTGGAAAAGGTCGGCGGCGCCGGTATGCATGTGCATGACCGCGCGAAAATCCTCAAGACGATTTGGGATCAACAACTGTTTATCCAAGAGATGCTCGTGGCGCGGTTGAACGCTGTGCGCTTTTCCGGCGCAGGCGAACCCATGGCATCGATGGCGCGTCGGATGTTCGTGAATAACTTGCTCGGCGACTCGACCGTCTACGACGAATATGTGCGCAACGCCATCGAATCCGCGAACATTCGCCAGCACATGGCCGAGGTCTCCAGCGCCATGGAGACCACCCTGGAACAGCTGGAAAGCGATTCACTGGCGGGGCGCACGATACGCCAAGAACTGCTGGCACAGATCGTGTACCCGCAGCATTTTTTCCCCGACAACCTGCGGCTCAACGCCCTGGATTACCTGGCGGCCAGCAGCGTTGAGATGACCGACGTGCGCCTGCCGCCGCAGGAAGAGCTATACGTCAAGCGCCTTGAGCAAACCGACCTGAGCGAAGTGCTGCTGTCTCACGTCGAGGTGCGCAGCAGCACCGAGTACACCCTTGCCGAACAACGGGATGTGTACGAGACCGTGCTGAAAAAGTACCGCCGTTATGAAGAGGCGATCCGCGCACTCAAGGCGCTCAACCCGAGCCGCCTGCGTCCGCAGGCCGAGCGCCTGCTGGCGGGCCTCGAATACGCCCAGGCGCTGGCGCAAAGCGAGCTGGAAGCGGTGGTGCGCAAGCAGGAAGAGCTGGAGGTGGTGCTACCGCTGTCGAAAACTGTAGTGGTCTAATGAAACCGGACACCCATTTAGGCGAGAATGCTCGCCAGATCGAGGTGTCAGATGACCAAACAACGCCGTTCCTTTTCCGCTGAATTCAAGCGCGAGGCTGCCGACCTTGTGCTCAAACAAAACTACAGCTACATCGAAGCCAGCCGTTCACTCGGCATTGGTGAGTCGGCATTGCGCCGCTGGGTTGACCAGATTCAGAAAGAACATAAAGGCATCACTCCGCAGAGCAAGGCACTGACGTCGGAGCAGCAAAAAATTCAGGAGCTGGAAGCCCGGATTGCTCGGCTTGAGCGAGAGAAATCAATACTAAAAAAGGCTACCGCGCTCTTGATGTCGGAAGATCACGAGCGTTCGCGCTGATTGACCAGTTGAGCGCCCATGAGCCGGTTGATTGGCTGTGCAAGGTGTTTGACGTCACTCGCTCGTGTTACTACGCCCAGCGCCTGCGGCGCCGCACGCCCGATGTTGAACGGCTTCGATTACGTAGTCGCGTCAGTGAGCTGTTCTCGCAAAGTCGCAGCTCTGCGGGCAGTCGTAGCATTCTGTCGCTGATGCGTGAAGACGGTGAGCAACTCGGTCGATTCAAAGTGCGTAGCTTGATGCGCGAGCTTGATTTAGTCAGCAAACAACCCGGCTCCCATGCCTACAAACGAGCAACAGTAGAAAGACTCGATATCCCGAACACATTGAACCGCGAGTTCGATGTGGCAGCGCCCAATCAAGTCTGGTGCGGCGATATCACCTACATTTGGGCGCAAGGAAAGTGGCATTACCTGGCTGTCGTCTTGGATCTTTGTATGCGTCGGATCGTGGGTTGGGCGCTGTCGGAAAAGCCAGACGCTGAGCTGGTGATCAAAGCGTTGGATATGGCCTACGAGCAGCGTGGCAGGCCTTCGGATCTGCTATTCCACTCGGACCAAGGATCGCAATATGCAAGCCGACTCTTTCGCCAGCGGTTGTGGCGATACCGCATGCGCCAGAGCATGAGTCGACGAGGAAACTGCTGGGATAACGCACCGATGGAGCGCGTATTTCGCAGCTTGAAAACAGAATGGATACCGACCGTGGGCTATCGAACTGCGCAGGAAGCACAGCGCGATATCAGCCATTTTTTGATGCATCGCTACAACTGGATTCGGCCTCACCAATTCAACGAGGGGTTGGCACCAGCGCGGGCCGAGGAAAAACTTAACGTCGTGTCCGGGATTAGTTGACCACTACAAAACCCTGCGGCCCAAGGCGCCGACAAAACGCGTGTTCAAAACCCGTAAAAAAGACTATTTGATCGGCGAACTCAAGCCGGCCGATGCGCAGAACACCGAGGAGCACTTCACCCTCACCGATACGCTGACCGGTGAAGCCGTTGCCTCATTCAACCAGCACGCGGATGGCTGGGAGACGACCGCCGAGCAGCCGGCCCAAGCCCCCATGCCAGCCCCACAAGGCCGCACGCTGGCAACGCTCAAAGGCCTGGCCCAGACGCTGATCGAGCAACGCAGCGGCATTGAACGCGTCATAACCTGCGACCAGCAAAAACTTGATTCGCCCCTCACCCGCCAACAGGTCAACCCTGGCGACTGGGACGAGCTGCTCACCGG
The DNA here is from genome assembly GCF_029320995.1 of Pseudomonas sp. D3. Taxonomy (NCBI): domain Bacteria; kingdom Pseudomonadati; phylum Pseudomonadota; class Gammaproteobacteria; order Pseudomonadales; family Pseudomonadaceae; genus Pseudomonas; species Pseudomonas sp. D3. The sequence goes on along the minus strand of NZ_CP119772.1, from coordinate 3,117,153 downwards.
GCACGCGAACAAGCTCTGCGCACTCGCCGATGAAATCAAACGCGACCACCTCGATAAACCCTCGGCCCAGGACCTGATCGATGAATACCAGGCCCAGGCCCGCGACATGGCTCGGCTGGCGCAACGGGTGTGCAGCGAGGGCTACAAGCGTCAATGGCCGACCCAGGAGGGCCTCGAGTATCTGTGGCAGCACCAGCAGATCGATATCAACCTGACCAGCCTGGCCGACCCGCAACGGCCGACCCTCAGTGGCGACTTCTTCACCGAGTACGCGGTGTACGACAAAGCGAAAAAACCGCCGGTGGTGCTGTGGTATGCGCACTTCCATTACGCCAGCGCCGACGCCCCGCCCGCCCGCTATACCCGCGCCCATCTGAAACTGGCGGAGCAGCGTAAATACACGCAGAAGGATTTGCTCAAGCAACACGTGCAAGCCAGCTTGCGTAGCCCCCAGGAACCGGGCGCCGAGCCGATCAGGCGGATTGTCTACGTGTTGATCACGCCGCCCGTGGACCAGCTGTTCCTGGCGATCGCGCCAGCACCGCGCGCAAGCCAGTGAGCGCGGTGTGACATTGACGGTGAGGGCGAAACCGCCCCCACCAACGCACTCAATGGGCGAATAGCGAATTGCCTTTCTGCCCGGCCAATTTCTCCGGTTTGATCAGGAACCTTGCCAGCGCCGGCAGCAGCCACAGCGCACCGAACATGTTCCACAGCAGCATGAAGGTCAGCATCAGGCCCATGTCGGCCTGGAACTTGATCGCCGAGAAGATCCAGGTACACACGCCGATCGCCAGGCACAACCCGGTAAACAGCACGGCCTTACCTGTGGACTTGAGCGTCTGGTAGTACGCCTCTTGCAGCGGCAAACCGGCGCGCAGGAAACTTTCCAGACGGCTGTAGATGTAAATGCCGTAGTCCACGCCGATCCCCACGCCCAGGGCCACCACCGGTAAAGTCGCGACCTTGACGCCAATGCCCATGAACGCCATCAGCGCGTTGCCCAGTACCGACGTCAGCACCAGCGGCAGCACGATGCACAGGGTCGCCGCCCAGGAGCGGAAGGTGATCATGCACATGGTCGCTACGCACAGGTACACCAGGGCCAGGATAGTCAGCTCCGACGCCTTGATCACCTCGTTGGTGGCCGCCTCGATCCCGGCGTTACCGGCGGCGAGGATGAATTCCAGGCCGTCCTTGTTGTTTTCCTTGGCGAAGTCCTGCACCGCATGCACGGCGCGGTCGAGGGTTTCGGCCTTGTGGTCGTTGAGGAACACCAGCACCGGCGCCAGCGAACAGTTGTTGTTGTACAGGCCATCGGCGCGGGCGATGGAGTTGTTCAGCACGTCCGGGTTGCGCGACAGGGTTTCCCATTTCAGGTTGCCCTCGTTCATGCCCTTGATCATCTGCTTGGACACGGTCACCAGCGAGATCGCCGACTGCACGCCCTCGGTGTTCTGCATCTTCCACATCAACTGGTCGATGGGCGCCATGGCTTCATAGCGCGAACAGCCTTCGGCCTTGGTCTTGACCATCACCACCAGCACGTCGGAACTGGTGGAGTAATTGCTGATGATGAAGTTGTTGTCCTTGTTGTAGCGCGAATCCGGGCGCAGCTCTGGCGCGCCTTGATCCAAGTCGCCGATCTTGAGGTTCTGGCTGTACCAGAGGCCGCCGCCAAACGCGACCAGCGCCAGGGCGACGGAAATCGGCGCGACTTTCGGGCTGGCGAAATTCGACAGCAGGCGCCAGAACGGGTGTTCGCGATTCGCGTCTTTCTTGCTCCTGGCGATGGCGCGCTTGCTGATACCGGCATAGGAAATCGCCACCGGCAGCAGGATCAGGTTGGTAAACACGATCACCGCCACGCCGATGGACGCGCCGATGGCCAGTTCCCGGATCACGCCGATGTCGATGATCAACAGCGTAATGAAACCCACCGCATCCGCCAGAATCGCGATCATCCCTGGCAGGAACAGTTGGCGGAAGGTACGCCGTGCGGCCGTCAGCGCGTTGTCCGCGTCGCTCGATTGCAGGGCGATACCGTTGATCTTCTGCACACCGTGGGAAATACCGATGGCAAAGATCAGGAACGGCACCAGCATCGAATACGGGTCGAGCCCAAAGCCGAAGAAGTGCATCAAACCCAGTTGCCAGACCACGGCCACCAACGTGGTGCTCAACACCGCGACGGTGCTGCGCAAGCAGTTGGTGAACCACAGCAATAGAACCAGGGTGATGACGAAGGCAATGCCGAAGAACAGCACGACCATCACCAGCCCGTCGATCAGGTCGCCGACCTTCTTGGCGAAACCGACGATGTGGATCTTGACGTTGGGGTTCTGCGCTTCGAATTTGGTGCGGATCTTGTCCTCCAATTCATGGGAGAACTTCCGGTAGTCCAGCGCCAGCAACTTGCCCTGGTCCTGCGGGTCCGGGTAGGACTCCAGCAGCGGGATGTCGACGATGCTCGACTTGAAGTCGTTGGACACCAGCCGCCCGACCTGGCCGGACTTGAGCACGTTGTTGCGCAACTGATCGAGGCTTTGCGGCGAACCGTTGTAGCTCTGCGGGATCACTTCACCGCCGGCAAAACCTTCTTCGGTCACTTCGGTCCAGCGCACGCTGGGGCTCCACAGCGACTTGAGGCCCGAACGGTCGACGCCGGAGATGTAGAACACCTCGTCGTTGATCTGCCGCAGGGTCTCCATGTAGTCCTTGGTGAAGATGTCACCGTCCTTGGCCTCCACCGAAATACGTACCGTGTTGCCCAGGTTGGCCAGGTCGTTGCGGTGCTCCATCATCTTCTCGATGAAGGGGTGCTTGAGCGGGATCATCTTTTCAAAGCTGGTGGATGGGCGAATCAACGTCGCCTGCCAGAACAGGAAAATGCTCACCAGCAGGCAGATGACGATCACTGCCGGGCGGTTGTTGAAGATCAGGCGCTCAAGAAAGGTCGCTTTATCGTTGTGATGACTGCTCATTCTTTCCCCGCCTTCTTATTGTTTTGTGGGTTCGGCGCCGGTTGGCGTAGCAACACGAACACCACCCTGCCCGACCAGAACCAAGTTGCCATTGCCCGCCGCCGTCACCGCCGAGAGTGAAATACGGTCCGGGCGATTGAACACGCTGAAGGTCTGGCCGTCGTCATGGCTGACCACCACGCTGCCGCCGTTGCCAACCACCACCAGCGCGCCGTCAGCGAGCAAGGTCGCCCCGGACAAGCCGAACTCCAGGGCGCCGCGCGCCGCCTTCAGTTCGACCTGCTCCCAGGTGCTGCCGAAATCCGTGGAGCGGTAGAGGTTGCCGCGCAAGCCGTAGGCCAACAGGGTGTGCGGTTGGGCGGTGGCGATCACGCCGAACAGCGAGCCCTTGTAGGGGCCTTCGAGTTTTTCCCAGGTCTGGCCGTCGTCGCTGGAGCGGAACATGCTGCCCTGCTCGCCGACGATAAACAGGCCGGCGTCCTTGATAGAGGCGATGGCGTTGAGGTGGAACTGGTCTTCGTTGTCGAGGCGGTCGCTGACGTCCTCCCAGGTTTTACCGCCGTCGGTGGTTTCGATCAGCGCCCCGTAGGCGCCGACGGCGAGGCCGTGGTGGGCGTCGTTGAACCACACGTCGAGCAACGGCGCTTCGCGCTTGAGGTCCTGGTATTGCTGGGTCCAGGTGGCGCCGCCGTCGGTGCTGGCCAGGATCTGCGCATCGTGGCCGACGGCCCAACCTTGCTGGTCATCGACAAAAAACACCGCCGTGAGCAACTGGCGGGTGGGGACTTTGGCTTGGGTCCAGGTGCTGCCCTGGTCATCGGAATAGAGGATATGCCCGCGATCACCGACCGCCACCAGACGCGAGCCTGCGTGGACTACGTCGATCATCAGGCCTTTGGCAGCCTTGGGGGATTCAATCGCCAACACCGGCTGTAAGGGGGTATCGCTGGCTGCCAGCACGAGTGCCGGCAACGCGGCACCTGCAAACAGCGAGAGCGCTGTGGCCAGCAACGCAACCCTGCGTGCGGCGCGTGGGCGGCAAACAACCCAACCCATGACAGGCTCACTCATAGACCTTTCTCCCATTTATTATTGTTAGGTCGTCTTACCTTCCCGGGCTCTGAAACCTGCAATCTAGAGCGCCTAGAGGAAGCAGGGGCCATCCTATCGGGGTTTCGAATCGTCTGACAATCGACGCTACGTTATCTTTTGTTAACTGGCGGCTTTTGGCCATGCGCTGAATGTAACCACATCAACCGCAATGATGCGGGCGCAGGAATGAATTATTTTTTCCACATCTTGAATTATTTGAATTTATATTCCATTAATAGCCTCCCTGAAAACAATAATCCAAAGGACCACGGCGATGCGCGAACTCGGAATCGGCCTGATCGGCACTGGCTTCATGGGCCGTGCCCATGCCTTGGCGTTCAATAACGCCCGCACGGTATTTGAACTGCCGGTCAGCCTCAAACTGGCCGCCCTGGCCGATGCCGACACCGAACGCGCCCAGCGCTGCGCCAACGCCTGGGGGTTTGCCCAGGCCCATGGCGACTGGCACGCACTGGTCAACGACCCCACGGTCGATGTGGTGGCGATCACCACGCCGAACCATTTGCACTACCCCATGGCCATGGCCGCGATCGCTGCCGGCAAGGCGGTGTACTGCGAAAAACCCCTGGCCGTCAGCCTGGAGCAGGCCGACGCGATGCGCCGTGCGGCCAGTGCGGCGGGTGTGGTGACGCGAGTCGGCTACAACTACCAGCACAACCCGATGATCGGGTGGGCAAAGCAGATCATCGCCAATGGTGAACTGGGCGAAATCATCAGTTTCCAGGGCGAGTTCAGCGAAGACTTCATGGCCGACCCGGCCTCACCCTGGTCGTGGCGCTGTGAAGTGGAACACGCCGGAGGCGCCCTGGCGGACCTGGGCAGTCACTTGCTGTCGATGGCACGCTATCTGGTGGGCGATGTGGTCAGCGTGTGTGCCGATACGCAGACCGTGCATGCCCTGCGCCCAGCCGTCAAAGGCGGCGACACACTCAAATCCATCGCCGTGGATGACCAGGTGCACGCCCTGTTGCGCTTCGCCAACGGCGCGCGCGGCACGGTGAGCAGCAGTTGGCTCAAGCACGGCTACAAGAACCACCTGGGTTTTGAGATCAGCGGGACTCAAGGCACGTTGGCCTTCGATCAGGAGCGTTTGAATGAACTGCGCCTGTGCCGCAAGGGCCAGGACGGTTTCCAACGCTTGCTGGCCGGCCCCGCCCTGCCCGGCTACGCGGCATTCAGCCCGGCCGCCGGCCACCAACTGGGCTACAACGAATTGAAAACGCTGGAAGTGCAGGAGTTGATCATGGCCGTGGCCGGCCAAGGTGCGGACGGCAGCGACTTTGAAGCGGCGTGGGCGGTCGAGCGGCTGGCGACGGCGATTCGGGTGGCGGCTCGGGAACAACGCTGGGTCAACATCAACGCAGTCTGAAAATGTGGGAGGGGGCTTGCACCCTCCCACATTTAGATCACCTACAGATTCAAATTAGCGTAGCGCGCGGCGCAGCACCTTGCCCACTGTGGTCTTCGGCAATTCGGTGCTGCGAAACTCCACGTACCTCGGTACCTTGTACCCCGTCAGGTATTCCCGGCAATGGGCCAGGATCTGTGCCTGGGTCAGGTTCGGGTCCTTGCGCACCACGATGATCTTCACCCGCTCGCCGGTCACGCCATCTTCCACGCCGATCGCCGCCACTTCACCGACGCCGGGGTGCAATGCCACCACGTCTTCGATTTCATTGGGGTACACGTTGAAGCCCGAGACCAGGATCAGGTCCTTCTTACGGTCGACCAGGCGGATATAGCCGCGCACATCCATCACCCCGATATCACCGGTCGACAGCCAGCCCTCGGCATCCAGCACCTCGGCGGTTTCCTTGGGCCGCTTCCAGTAGCCCTGCATCACCTGCGGGCCGCGCACTTGCAGTTCGCCCTGCTCGCCAAGCTCGGCCAACTGGCCGTCTTCACGCATAAAACGCACCCAGGTCGATGGCAAGGGCACGCCGATGCTGCCGGTGAATTCCATCTCGCGCATGCGTGAAATATCGATGGGGCTGATGCTCACCACCGGCGAGCATTCGGTCAGCCCGTAGCCTTCGATGATCGGCAGCCCAGTGACTGCCTTCCAGCGCTTGGCCACTGCCGTGTGCGTGGCCATGCCGCCGGCGATCACCATGCGCAGGGCGGAGAAGTCCCGCGCACAAAACTCCTGGTTCTCCAGCAGGCCGTTAAACAGCGTGTTGACCCCGGCAATCCCGTTGAAGCGCTCCTTACGCAGGATCATCTGCACGCGTTTCACGTCCCGCGGGTTGGCGATCAGGATGTTGCGCCCGCCCAGGCACATGAACATCAGGCAGTTCACCGTCAGGGAAAAGATGTGATACAGCGGCAGCAAGGTGACGTTGGTTTCCTGCTGATCCTGGTCCAATTGGTTGCCGACCCAGGCCTTGGCCTGCAGCAGGTTGGCGATGATATTGCGGTGGCTGAGCATCACGCCCTTGGCGTCACCCGTGGTGCCGCCGGTGTATTGCAGGAAGGCCAGGTCGTCGAGGTGCATGTCCACCGGAAAATGGTTCAGTGCCTGTCCTTGTTTCAGCGCCTGATTGAACCGCACCGACCCGCGCAGGCTGAACTTGGGCACCTGCTTCTGCACGCGGCGCAGGATGAAGTTCATCGCCGCGCCCTTGAAGGTGCCGAGCAAGTCGCCGATGGCCGCCACCACCACGCGCTTGACGCTGCTGCCGGGGATGACTTTTTCCAGGGTGTGGGCGAAGTTTTCGAAAATCACCACGGTCTCGGCGCCGCTGTCCTTGAGCAAATGCTTGAGCTCATGGGCGGTGTACAGCGGGTTGACGTTGACCACCACCGCACCGGCCAGGATCGTGCCCAGCAGGCAGATCGGGTACTGCAAGCAGTTGGGCATCATCAGCGCCACGCGGTCGCCCGTCTTCACGCCCTGGCCCTGCAGCCAGGCGGCAAACGCGACGCCTTGCACCTGCCAGTCGGCGTAGGTCATTTCAGTGCCGATGCTGACGTAGGCGACCCGCTCGCGGAATTTTTCCAGGTGCTCCAGGAACACCTCGCGCAGCGACGGGTAGTCCTCGATAGCGGCATCGATGTCCGCCGGGACGCCGGGCAAGTAAGCGTTCAACCACACCCGTTCAGTGTGTTCCAGGCTGATAGCGTTCATGGCAGTCTCCTTGTTGTTGTTTTTGATAGCGCTACTTTTCGACGATGGCGGTAATGCCCAGCCCGCCCGCCGCACAGATCGAAATCAGGCCGCGACCGCCGCCGCGCTCGTGAATGGCCTTGGCCAACGCCGCTAATTGCCGGCCGCCAGTGGCGGCGAAAGGATGACCGCAGCCCAGGGAGCCACCGTTGACGTTCATCTTCGCGCGGTCGATGACGCCCAGCGGTGCGTCCAGCCCCAGCCGTTCGCGGCAGTAGTCGGCGTCTTCCCAGGCCTTGAGTGTGCAGAGCACCTGGGCGGCGAACGCTTCGTGAATCTCGAAGAAATCGAAGTCGGCCAAGCCCAGGCCTTCGCGCTTGAGCATGCGTGGCACGGCGTAGGCCGGGGCCATCAGCAGGCCTTCGCTGCCGTCGACAAAATTCACCGCCGCCGTCTCGCCAGTGCGCAGGTAGGCCAATACCGGCCAGCCGTGTTCGGCGGCCCACGCCTCGCTGGCGAGCAACACCACCGAGGCGCCATCGGTCAGGGGCGTGGAATTGCCCGCCGTGAGCGTGCCATGTTGCCGATCGTAAGCCGGGGCCAGGCCGGCGAGTTTTTCCAGGCCGGTGTCGGCGCGCAGGTTGTTATCCCGCGCCAGGCCGCGATGGGGGCTGATCAGGTCGTCGAAGAAGCCGCGCCGGTAGGCCGCGTCCAGGCGTTGGTGGCTGGTGAGGGTCAATTCATCCTGGGCCAGGCGCTTGATCTGCCAGCGCTTGGCCATTTCTTCGCAGTGCTCGCCCATGGACAGGCCGGTGCGCGGCTCGCCATTGCGCGGCAGCAGCGGCTTGAAGAACATCGACGGACGCACCTTCAGCAGCGCCTTGACCTTGTCGCCCAGGGCCTTGGCGCGATTGGCCGCGAGCAAGGTGTGACGCAGTGCTTCATTGATGCCGATGGGAGCGTCGGACGTGGTGTCGGCGCCGCCGGCGATGCCCACCTCGATCTGGCCGAGGGCGATTTTATTCGCCACCAGCAAGGCCGCTTCCAGGCCGGTGCCGCAGGCTTGTTGCAGGTCGTAGGCCGGGGTTTGCGCGGACAGCGTGGTCGATAACAGCGACTCACGCGCCAGGTTGAAATCCCGCGCGTGCTTGATCACCGCGCCAGCGGCAAACTCGCCCAGGCGCTGGCCGTGCAGGTTGTAGCGGTCGACCAGGCCTTGCAGCGCCGCCACCAGCAAATCCTGATTGCTGTCGTGGGCATACACCGTGTTGGAACGGGCAAACGGAATACGGTTGCCGCCGATGATCGCCACACGGCGAGTCGGGGCCGGGTTGAAGCTGTAGTCACTCATTTAAGGCTCTCATTCCAGATGAACAACCCGCGCATATGGGGTCTATCCCCGGCAACATTGCGCACTTCAAATTCACGGCGCGGGCCGGTTACCGGGCGATTCCACAGGGCAACCTGGCCGGGCAGGAAGATCGGCAGCTTGAAGTCGCAATGGGCTTCGGCCTGGTCCAGGCCACCGGGTGGCTGCTGGGCGGCCAACGCGCGGCCCAGGGTCCACATGCCATGGGCGATGGCGCGGCGAAAGCCAAACAGTTTCGCGCCGATCAACGAGGTGTGGATCGGGTTGAAATCCCCCGAAACAGCGGCAAAACGCCGCCCCAAATCGGCTGGCAGCACCCAGCGCTGGGTGCGCAGCAGGCCCTCTTGCTGTAACGGCAGTCCGTCATTCCAAGGCTCCCCCAAGGGATTTTTAATCTCCCGGCGCAGGTACAGGCTGTCGCTTTCCCACACCAGGGTGCCGGCACTGTAGGCGCGGGTCGCGATGCTCAAGGCCTGCCCTTTGGGGTGGGCGACCCAGCGCTCGCAAAACACTTCCAGGCGCAGGGCCTGGCCTTCGTGCAAGCGCTGCTGCTGACGAATACGGTTGGCCAGGTGGACCATGCCGCTGGCCGGGTATGGGAAGCTCGGCCGGGTCAGCAACATCAGGTGCAACGGGAACGCCAGCACATGGGGATAGGACAGCGGCACGCCCTGCTCACGCCGGAAACCACAGGCGCGGCCATAGGTGGCGATGTCGGCGGCCGACAACGCCACCGCCGAACGTACCAGGCGCGCCTTGGGCAACTCAGGCGCGCCGTCGAGCTTGGGTTTGCGCAAGGCGCGCACGCTGTCCAGCAGCAACTCGATGCGCGACGGCGGCGGGTCGATGATCTGCGTCAAGTAGTCCATGATTCAAGCTCCCAGCAGGCTTTGGCCGCACACGCGCACGACTTGGCCGTTGACGCCGCCGGACGCCGGGTGAGCCAGCCAGGCGATGGTTTCGGCCACGTCGGTCGGCTGGCCGCCCTGGGACAGCGAATTCATGCGCCGCCCCGCTTCGCGGATCAACAGCGGGATCTTTGCGGTCATCTGGGTTTCGATAAACCCGGGCGCCACCGCATTCACCGTGACCTGTTGCGCCGCCGCTAGCGGTGCCAGGCCATGGACCAGGCCGATAACCCCGGCCTTGGACGTGGCGTAGTTGCTTTGCCCAAGGTTGCCGGCGATGCCGGAAATCGACGACACACACACGATCCGCCCACCGGGGTTCAAGCCCTGGCCTTCCAGCAGCGCGTTACTCAGTTGCAACGGCGCTTCCAGGTTGACCGCCAACACACTGCGCCAGGCCACTTCGGTCATCTTGGCGATGGTCTTGTCGCGGGTGATCCCGGCGTTATGTACCACCACGTCGAAGGCGCCATATTGGCTGACATGCGCCTGCAACAGCGACACCGCCTCCGCTGCGGTGATGTCCAGCGCCAGCGCGGAGCCAGCAACACTGGCGGCGGCCTGCTGCAGCGCGTTCTGCGCCTGAGGCACGTCCACGCACACGACATGCGCGCCGTCCCGCGCCAACACCTGGGCAATCGCCAAGCCGATACCACGGGAAGCGCCGGTGACCAGGGCGCGTCGACCGGCGAAGGGCTTGTCCCAGTTGACCGCCACCGGGCCGTCCACCGGCTTTTCCAGGCGCACCACCTGCCCCGACACATAGGCCGAACGGCGCGACAGAAAGAAGCGCAGACTGCTGTCCAAGGCGTCTTCGGCCCCCGGCGCGACGTAGATCAATTGCACGGTGATCGCCCGGCGCAGTTCCTTGGCCAACGAACGCACCAAGCCTTCAAGGGCGCGCTGGGCGATGGCCTGGGGCAAATCCTTGCAGTGTTCCGGGGCGGTGCCGAGCACCACCACGCGGCCATGCTGGGCGAGGCGCTTAGCGTTGGCGTGGAAAAATACGTAGAGCTCATCGAGCTGCTGCAGGTCGACTACGCCGGTGGCATCGAACACCGCCCCCTGCACCTTGACCGTGGACGGCGCCTTGAGGGTCGCCGCCGTGGCGGCGACCGTGTCGGTGGCGCTGAAAATCTGTTGCACTTGCGCAGTCAGGCGCCCTGCCCCAGCGACGATCACCGGGTTGGCCAGGCCTTGCTGGCCACTGCGATGGCGTTGCAGCGGCAACGGTTGCGGCAGGCCGATGGCCTGGGCCAGGCGTCGGCCCCAGGGGGAATTGACGAACGAAAGGTAGCTGTCACTCATATAAACATCCACTCTCAATACGGTATCGGCATGAGCGCCCGAGCCATCTGGGCGCGTTCATTCAGTGCCACTCAATTGACCGAAGCATTCTCGCCCTGGCTGGTACGACGCTTGGTGGACGGTTCCAACACGTGCTTACGTTGCTGCAACGCCTCCAGCAGGCCGAAGTCCTGCGGGAAGTCGTCGACCTGGATGGCATGGTCGGCATATTCCACATAGCGCGCGAGCAAGGCGTCTTCATCGCTGCTGATCAAGTCCAGCGCCCGCGCCTTGACGCGCCAGGCGGCAAAGGCCGTGGCGGCGATCGGCATCGGTTCAAGCAAGCCCTGCTTGACCGCAGGCTTGAGCCGCGCATCGATCAGCTCCACCTGCGGCACCAGGCGGAAAGCCAATTCGCCGTAGGCCAGCTTGTCGATTTCCGGACGTGGGATGTAGGAATTGGCCAGCAAGCGCTCACGGGTTTCGCCGGGGGTCTGCACCACATCCGCCACCTGAGCCAGCAGCCGATCCGAGGGTTTGCGCAACGGGATGCCAAACGGAAAACTCAAGCCGCGCACCAGCGCTGCCGCGGCTTTCGACGGATAGTTATCGAGTGTTTCGGCGAGGGCTTCATGGGCGCGCAGCAACGCATCCTGGGCCGACCAATGCACCAGCGGCAAATCCGCCTGCGGCCGGCCGTCATCTTCAAAGCGCTTGAGCACGCAGGACAGGATGTACAACTGCGACAGAATATCGCCCAGACGCCCGGTGATACTTTCCTTGCGCTTGAGCGCACCGCCGAGCACGCCCATGGAAACATCCGAGATCAACGCCAGCACCACCGACAGCCGATTGGCCTGGCGATAGTAGGACGCCAACGCCGGGTCGGTCTTGACCGGGGCGCCAATCAAGCGCCCGCCGGTCAACGCATGCACCGCTGCGCGTGTGGTGTTGGCCAGGACAAAGCTCACATGGCCGAACATCGCACGGTCGAACGCCTCCAGCGCCTTGCGCCGGTCGGGGTTACGCGCGGCCTCCATCTCGCGGAACACATAGGGATGGCAACGAATCAGGCCCTGGCCAAAGATGATCAGGCAGCGCGTCATGATGTTCGCGCCTTCCACCGTGATCGCAATCGGGCTTTGTTGATAAGCACGGGCCAGGAAGTTATTCGGGCCCATACAGATGCCCTTGCCCGCGACGATATCCATGCCGTCGTTGACGATCATCCGCGCACGTTCGGTGACGTGGTACTTGGCGATGGCGGAAATCACCGAGGGTTTTTCCCCCGCATCCAGGGACGCCACCGACACCTTGCGCACCGCATCGCAGGCATACAAATGCCCGGCCATGCGCGCCAACGGCGCCTGCACGCCCTCGAACTTGCCGATGGGCAGGCCGAACTGTTTGCGCATCGCCGCATAGGCACTGGTGCCGCGTACCGCGACCTTGCCCAGGCCGACGTTGGCCGATGGCAGGGAAATCGCCCGGCCGGCCGCCAGGCATTCCATCAACATGCGCCAGCCGTTGCCGACTTGTTCGCGGCCACCGATCACCCACTCCAGGGGAATGAACACATCCTTGCCGGTGGTGGGACCGTTCTGAAACACCGCGTTGAGCGGCCAGTGACGGCGACCGCTGTTGACGCCGGGATGGGACGTCGGGATCAGCGCACAGGTGATCCCCAGCGAGCCGGGCTGCCCGAGCAAGCCATCCGGGTCTTCGGCGCGAAACGCCAGGCCGAGCACCGTGGCAATCGGCCCAAGGGTGATGTAGCGCTTGTCCCAGGTCACCTTGAAACCCAGCACTTCCTCGCCTTCGTGCAGACCTTTGCAGACGATGCCCAGGTCTGGAATCGCCCCGGCGTCGGAACCGGCATACGGGCTGGTCAGCGCGAAACACGGGATGTCTTCGCCACGCGCCAGGCGCGGCAGGTAGTAATTGCGCTGGGCATCGGTGCCGTAATGCAGCAGCAGTTCCGCCGGGCCCAGGGAGTTGGGCACCATCACCGAAATCGCTGCCGCCGAGCAGCGTGTCGACAGCTTCATCACCACTTGCGAATGCGCGTAGTGGGAGAAGCCTTTGCCGCCGTACTGCTTGGGAATGATCATGCCGAGGAAACCGGCGTCCTTGGTGTACTGCCAGCCTGCGGGGGACATGTCTTGCCAGACCTGGGTGGTTTCCCAGTCGTTGGCGATGTCGCACAGGGTTTCGACTTCATTGTCGAGGAACGCTTGTTCCTCGACGCTGAGGCTGGCCGGCGCGGCTTGCAGCAAGCGTTGCCAGTCGGGTTTGCCGCTGAACAGCTCGGCGTCCCACCACACGGTGCCAGACTCAATGGCCGCGCGCTCAGTGTCGGACATCGCCGGCATAATTGTACGAAACAGGCTCAGAGCCTTGTTGGTCAACAGGCTGCGACGCAGCGGTTTGACTGTCATCAACAACGCGGGCAACACCACCAACAGCGCCACGACGGTGGTGCCGAAAACGGCGACCACGTTGAACAGGTAGCCGGCCGCCAGCCAGGCCAGGCCGGCGCCCAGCCAGTGGATAGCGGCGGCTTGTCGATACGCCAGGGCAATCGCGGCTGCGAAACCCACCAATAACCAGATCATCATGGGGATACCTCTACTCGATTCAGGGTGTGGCAAACGCTTGTGCAGATCGATATGAACTGCGGCGTAGGGCCACACTAGAAACTTGGAAAGCTAAATTAAAATTTAGTTTTGAAATTTTTATTTAATGCTTAGACGAAACAATCAGCGGCTGAATGACTCAGCCGCCACGGTCGGCAGGTGAAAAAATCGGCCCCGCTTGCGTGCGCCCAGTGATGAACAGAAACTCAGGATGCGGGCACCCGGATGCGCCAGGTGCCCTCTCCTTAGTCCCTCAACTGCGTCAGAACTTGTACGTCGCGGACAGGCTGACCACATCACCGGACGACTCCGCCTTGCCATCAAGGCTTGCGCCCCCCAGGCGATCGACATTCTTGGTTTTCAGATTGACCTCCTGCACGAACTGGTGGGAATAGGCAACATCAACACTCAAACCTTTAACCTGCTTGACCTCGTACCCGGCCCCCAGCGACAGGAATGTACGATCACCGTCCGGGATCCGTGGGTCACGGGTTGAGTTGCGAGTCGGCGTCTGGTCAAGCGCTACCCCCGCACGCAATGTCAGCTCGTCAGTGACACGGTAGTCACCCCCGAGGGAGTACATCCAACTGTTTTTGTAGTTATAGGGAATCGACACAATGGTCATGTCACCGGACTTCAGCGTCAGGTCCTTGAACGACGACCATTCGGTCCAGGTCACGCTCGCCCCCATCGTGAAGCGATCGTTGAACTGGTGCACCCAGTCCAAGCCAGCAGTGGCTGGGATGTCCAACTGAGTACTGGCATGGGCACCGTCAGGTTGCAGTTCCAACCCAGGGTATGCCGTATTGACCAGCGTGCCGCTGCCGCCAAATGGGCTCGGTTGGGTCATCAGGTTGTAGGAGAACTTATCGGCATAAATGTTGTATTTGCCGGTCATCTTGTTCTTGATTTTGGCGTGGTAGTTCAAGCCCAGCGTATCTTGATCCGTCGGCTTCCATACGACACCGGTAAACCAGCCGACCGAAACGTTATCGACCTTGACGCGCATCAACGCAGTACCGACATCCGATGGGAAATTGATGCCGCCAAGCACCGAGTTGGAAACGGCCGCGGCGGACAACAAGTCGATGTTCTGGCTGACAAAGCCCTTGCTGTGTTGCACGATCAGGCCGCCACCGATAGCGAACTGGTCGTTGACTTTGAACGACAGGGAGCCCGTCAGGCCTATGGTTTCAATCTTGGTATCAACAGCGAAGTCACGCAGCTTGGAGTCTTCATCCCAAGTGGAACGCATGCCTTGCGGCACGACTTGGCTCAAGCCGAAAGCAAACCGATCACCCAGGGGCATTACCATGAAACCGGTCGGCAACCAGGCCGTAAACCCACCTTCGCCGCCGTCGTTGTTATTGACGGTGGTGGCCGTGGAATCGGGGAAACCATTTGCGTCCAACGGGGTACTGGAAATCGGATTACCCGCATAGTCGGAAGCAGTGCCTTTGTATTTGATCTTGATGCGCGCGTAATCAACCGTCATCTGCGCGACATTCTGGTCAACAAACGCCATGGCCGCCGGGTTGTTATAGGCAGAACTTGGATCGTTCTTAAATAGCGAGCCACCGGCAAACGCCCTGCCCCAGCCTGGCGCGCCATACGTCGGTGTGGAGAAGCCCCCGGCCTGCACCGGGGCGGCAACTATCACCCCTCCGATTAACGCCAACCCCAGCAAAACCCGCATCTGTTGTTTTTTATTATTCATACGGCACTCCTTATTGTTATTTCACTGAACCGGCGCCGGCCGGTTCGTCTTGCCAGTTGGGTCGCCCGGTCAAGGATTGATCGTCAGCGCCGGCGACGGCTTGAAGCTGAAAGTGGTGATCCTGCAATTGGCATTCACCATAAAAGGGCTGGCGATGCTGAAGGTGTTGTTGGCAGCGCTCCACTGTGTCGTCAGCACACTGGGGGTGTCGCAATTGTCGTAAGCCGCCTTTTCACTGAAACCGGAAAGCGTGGCGGTGTTGGCATTTGTCGGTACAAGCGTCCAGGGCAAGTTCAGTGGCCCGGACAGGGTGCAGAGGACGTTAGTGCCATTGGCGGGCGTAAAAGTGGCACCGGTAATACTGGCGCTGGAGCCGTCAGCGGCAACTTGGCCCGTCAGTGCGAGGTTGCAGGGGACGGGTGTAAATACCAACAACTTGACCGCCGTCGCAATTGAGCCGGTAGCGGTAAATGATGCACCCGCCGGGGCAAAAGTTGCCGCGCTGGCCATGCTGGATGTACACGCCAGGCCAATCAGCAACGCAGTCAAAGAAACTCGAGTGGTGAAGTTGTGCATTGTCTAAGTCCCAGCAGTTGGAAGACTATCCAAAATTCCCATGCAGCTCAGCCTGCCTTGAGTAAACAGACGCCTCACCTGAGGCGCCTGTCTTTCAACGGGTGATCAGCCCTTCGTTCTCAAGCCGCCATCAAGGAACAATGGTCAATGCTGGCGATGGGGTAACACTCAGGCTTACCACGGTGCAACTGCCGGCCAGTGCTTGGTTGCTAGCGGTCAGCACACCGCCGCTGTAACCCACCGCAATGGTGGAAGGGCCGCAGTTGGAGGCGGGGTACAGAATCGAACCGGCGATGGTGTAACCCACGTTGGCGACAGAGCCCGCCGCCGGAGCGGTGGCCGTCAGAGTCCAAGGCAGGCCGGTGATTTTTGGCAGACCGCAAAGGCCGCCGCCGGTGATCGCAACACCTGTGATTTTCGCAACGCCAGTGGCGTCGACATTGCCAGTGAAAGTTGCCCCACAGTTAACAGTGGCCTGGTAGGAAGATGGCGACTTCACCGAAATCGTGCCGGGCGCGGTAAAGCTGGTACTCACTGGGCTGATGCTATAAGCATTTGCCATGGAGGCAGCCCCCATACACACAGTCAGCGCAGTCAACGACACGAGAGTTTTCAAACTTTTCATTATTTTTCCTCACATGTTATGGCGAATCATTTCGCCAGGGGTAATGGCCATGATCGAGAGGTCACGGAGAAACTGCAGAACTTCCCTTTCCAGCCAAATTTCAATTCAATTCCCGCTACAACAGTTGGATGTGTTTATTCGACAACTTTGAAGTTGGCCGGCATCTTGATCGACACCGCCTTGATCTTGCAGTCTTCGCCAATCGGCACATTGGCGGCTTCCAACTTGCCGGTGGCGTTATCCCAGGTGCCGTCGGCCGTGGACGGGCCACACTTGCCGCCCAGGCCGAAGGCGTGGACGTCCACGCTGATCTTCGACATCGAGCCGCTTTGGGTGTCTTTGGCCACTAATATCCACGGCAGGTTGATCGCTTCGACCCGGCTGCACTTGAGGCCACCGTCGAATTCGACCTTGTCGACATTGACGGACGAGCCATCGGCCGCCACCTTGCCGGCCACTTTGATAGTGCAGTCGGCACTGATCAGCTTGCCTTTGGAAAAGCTGATGGGGCCTTGGGCAGTAAACGCACTGCCGGCAGGTTCGATGCGCGCGGCCTGGGCCTGGTGATAGACAATCAGGCCCAACGCGGCCAATACGATATGGGTGGTGAACTTGGCAGGTGTTTGCATGGTGTACGTCCTTCCCTTGCTTTTATTTTTGTTGGGTCAAACAACTTTCTTGCAATGAAATCGAAAAATTCCAGGTGATAGAAAACGGCGCCACACGAAGATCCCGAGCGTGCTATTTAACGTTTCAATTCATATCAGAACGTTTTGCTTTTACCGCCGTACTGCGCCAGATACTGCAAACGTTTTGCGGGTTGAAGATTAGTCAAGGTTATATCCCCGGCATAATGCCTGAGGACTCGATGGTCCATGCGTCGTCGCCACAAGTACGGCACATAAGCCCAGACAATCATGCTTGCGTAACCGTAGGGAAGTTGCGGCGATTCATCAAAGTGACGCAACGATTGATAACTGCGTGTCGGGTTGGCGTGGTGATCGGAATGCCGTTGCAACTGGAACAGAAAGATATTGGTGACAATTCGATTACTGTTCCACGAGTGCCGCGGTGAGCAACGCTCATAACGACCATTGGGCAACTTTTGGCGTTTAAGGCCGTAGTGTTCGACGTAGTTCACCACTTCCAGCAACGAAAAGCCGTAGATGCCCTGGATGATCAGGAACGGAATCACCGCCGCACCCAACCAGGCAATCATCGCGCCCCACAACACCACGCTGTACATCCAGGCGCTGAGCACGGCGTTTTTCCAATGCCAGGCCGGCAGGCCGAGTTTGCTCAGGCGTTCGCGCTCCAGGTTCCACGCCGAGCGTGCGCTGCACCACACCGAGCGCGGCAGGAAAGCCCAGAAACTCTCGCCAAGACGCGAGCTGGCCGGATCTTCTGGGGTGGCGACACGGACATGATGGCCGCGGTTATGTTCGGTGTAGAAGTGCCCATAGAACGTCGGCGCCAGGGTGACTTTGGCCAGGAACACTTCCAGCGGCTTGGGTTTGTGCCCCAGCTCGTGGGCGGTGTTGATCGCGATGCCGGTCGCGGCGCCCGTCGACATGGCCATGCCCAGGTACGTGAACGCGCCGATCTGACCGTGCAACTGGGTGCGCGAGGTGATGTAGGCGGCCGTTTTTGCCAGCCAGTTCGAAGGTTCCAGTGCGGCGGTGGCCTGGAGCAAACCGCCGTTGATGATCCAGTCGATGCCGCCGGCAGCCAGCCAGCCGGTGATCACCACCGAAGCGATGACGAACAGCACGCCGGTGTAGACGATCCAGCGGTAGTAGCGTTGGGATTCGAGGTGGCTGACGGCGGACTCGGGCGGGTTACTGACGTCTTCGCCCAGCAGGCCATCGATCAGTGGGATGAGGCCGAAGATGACCAATACGCCGACCCACCACAGGTGTTGCATACCGGTGGTGATCGCCAGCGTGCCGGAGAGCAAAGGCGTTGCCAGGGGCAGGATGCCGAGCCACCACAGGTGGCGCTTGCCGTCGGCCCAGACTTGCGGGGTTGCCAGGGTGCGACTCATGGCAACCTCCAGACAAGGCAGGTGCAAAACAGGTTCGAGGAGCGCTCAAGGCTCCGGGAAATCAACCATGCGATAAAAGACGTTTTTTTCATTGTTATTCGCTCTTAGGCATTTCAAAAATCATTTCAAAACAAACATTGAAATATTTTTTTAAATAAATAACGCGGAATCGTTAGGTCGTCAACTAGTTTTTCAAGGCCTTATTGACGTGACCGAGCAGTCTCTTTTTCAGCCGCAGGGTCAAGTGTCTAGGACAGGCATTGACGCCGTTCAACCGCAGGTCGGAGGGCACAACTATTTGCTCGCCAGGGCGAACGGAGGATGCAACACCGTGGCGTTTTGCACCGGCCGGGCACGTTTAGCCACCTGTTCCACCACCGCCACCACGCGCTCCGTGGCGGTGATCGGCAGCATATGGCCGCGCCCCTCCACCAACTGCAGCTTGACGCCGGGCACCAGGCTCGCCAGGGCCTGGCCGTGCTTTTGAAAGTCCAGCACCTTGTCCTTTGCGCCGTATATCAGGCCAATGGGCAGGGTCAGTTGCGGGTACCGCTTGACCATGCCCGGCAGGTGATCGTTGACCTGGGTGATCTCGGTGGAGGCCGCGTAGAAGTTGGCCGGGCGCATGCCGAGCAGCCCACCGCCGCGGGTGGCGAAGTCCGCTGGAGCGGGATCGGGGGCGAACACGCCTTTGACCACCGAGCCTTTGGTCAACAGGCCGATAGGCAGGGTCAGGGTATGGGACAGCCAGCGACGCAACCCCGCCGGGCGCACCGCCAATGACAGGAACACCAGCGGCAATAGGCGCTGGGGATGGGTCAACGGTGCCACCAAAATCAACCCCGAGACCGCGTGGGGATGGTCAAGGGCCAGTGCCAGGGCAATCGCACCGCCGAGGGAATGCCCCAGCACCAGCGGTTTTTCAAGGCCCAGCGTCTGAATAAAGGCAGCGATTTGCCGGGCCTGGGCCGGCAGGTCTGCCGCCGTACCCGGATGCCGGGTGGAATAGCCCGACCCCGGTCGGTCGACGCTGATGACGCGAAAATGCTGGCGTAACTGGCCGGACAAGGCGTAGGTCAGGTTGCGACTGCTGCCCATCAGCCCGTGAATCATCACCAGCGCCGGGCCTTTGCCCTCGTCGTAATAATGAAAGCGCTCGCCATCGACCTCGACGAAGCGCCCGTTGCCTGGAACGGCCGCTTCAATGCGCCGTGTCATCCAGGCACTGAAGCCCCCTAACAAAACGCTCGCTGCGACCAGCACACCCGCAGCGATAACCCATTCAACAGCCATAGCTCGGTCCTCTGCTTCCCTGCTGCCGACCGCCCGACCGGGATTGATCAGGGCCTCAGCCATCGTCCACACCCTGGACCTAAACTTCGTGCATACCGTCGGACACGTCGCACATGAGGAGCCAGGGACTAGCGTAGGCGAAATTTTCAGGTAGATTATTTAAAATCTTTTTTAAAATAAGTAATTCAATTTTTCTTTGCAATGGTGTTCTATCTAAAAGACAAAACAAAAACAGGAGCACATCCGATGCCCACGCAGGACAGCCTATGAATGCCCACAGTGATTCCATCGACATCGCCATCATCGGTTCAGGCTTTGCCGGCCTATGCATGGCGATCAAGCTCAAGGAAGCCGGGTTTACTGACTTCTTTATCGCCGAGCAGGCCGAGACACTCGGCGGCACCTGGCGCGACAACCACTACCCTGGGTGCGCCTGCGATGTGCAGTCCCATGTCTATTCGTTTTCGTTTGCGCCCAACCCGGACTGGACACGCCAATTCGCCCCGCAAGCGGAGATCCGCGCCTATCTGGAGCAATGCGCCCGACGTTTCGCGCTGGCGCCGTATCTGCGTTTCGGCATGGGCCTGCAACGGGCGGTGTTTGATGAGCAGCAACAACGCTGGCAACTGAGCTTCAGCGGGGGGCGCCAGGTCAGTGCGCGGGTGCTGGTGTCGGGGATGGGCGGGTTGTCGCGCCCGGCGCTGCCGGATATCCCGGGGCTGGACAGCTTCAAGGGCCCGCGCTTTCACTCCCAGCAGTGGGACCACGAGTATTCATTGAAAGGCAAGCGTGTGGCGGTGATCGGCACCGGCGCCAGCGCCATTCAGTTCGTGCCGCAGATCGCGCCGCAGGTGGCGCATCTCGACCTATTCCAGCGCACCCCGCCGTGGATCATGCCCAAGCCCGACCGGCCGATTTCGCGTGTTGAGCGCTGGGCGTTCAAGCACCTGCCCTTCACCCAACGGCTGGTGCGCGGCGCCTTTTATTGGGCGTTGGAAGGCCGAGTGGTGGGCTTTGCCCGGCACCCACGGCTAATGAAAATGGTGCAGAAAGTCGCCCTGCGCCACTTGCACAAACACGTCGCCGACCCTTCCCTGCGCAAGACGCTGACGCCGGACTACACACTCGGCTGCAAGCGCGTGCTGATCTCCAACGACTATTACCCGGCGTTGTCGCGCAACAATGTGCAGGTGGTGACCGACAGCGTGCTGCGCATCGAAGCCGATGGCGTGATCACCGCCGACGGCCTCAAGCACCCAGCCGATTGCCTGATCTTCGGCACCGGCTTCCAGGCCACCGACCCGCTGCCCCGCGACTGCATCATCGGGCATCACGGGGTCGACCTGATGGACGCCTGGCACGACGGCGCCCACGCCTACAAAGGCACCACGGTGCCGGGCTACCCGAACCTGTTCCTGATCATCGGCCCCAACACCGGCCTGGGGCACAACTCGATGATCCTGATGATCGAAGCCCAGGTCACTTACATCCTCGACGCGCTGCAACAGATGCAGCGCCACCGCATCGCCACGGTAGACGTCAAACCCGCGGTGGAACAGGCCTACAACCGCCAACTGCAGGACACACTCACGCGCACCATCTGGAACACCGGCGGCTGCCGGAGCTGGTACCTCGACCCCCGCACCGGCAAGAACACCACCCTGTGGCCGGGCTCGACCTGGCGCTTCAAACAAATCACCCGGCATTTTGCGCTCAAGGATTATGTCGCCAGCATGGCGCCGATTGACGCGGCTCCCCGCGCAACGGCTGCGCCACATTCCACCGCAGAAGGGAGCCTGTCATGAAGTCCTTCAACGGCCGCGTGGCGGCGATCACTGGCGCGGCATCCGGCATGGGCCGTGCGTTGGCCTTGGCCCTGGCGCGCGAAGGTTGCCACCTGGCGCTGGCGGACAAGAACAGCCAAGGCCTGGAACAGACCTTGGCGTTGATCAAGACGTCGACGCTGTCACCGGTGCTCGTGACCACCCAAGTGCTGGATGTGTCCGACCGCCAAGCCATGGAGGCCTGGGCCGCGCGCTGCGTCGCCGATCACGGCAAGGTCAACCTGATCTTCAACAACGCCGGGGTGGCGCTGTCGAGCACGGTCGAAGGCGTGGACTACAGCGACCTGGAATGGATCGTCGGCATCAACTTCTGGGGCGTGGTGCATGGGACCAAGGCCTTCCTGCCGTATCTCAAAGCCAGCGGCGCGGGCCATGTGATCAACACCTCCAGCGTGTTCGGACTGTTTGCCCAACCCGGCATGAGCGGCTACAACGCCACCAAGTTTGCGGTGCGCGGGTTTACCGAAGCCCTGCGCCAGGAATTGGACCTGCAACGTTGCGGCGTCTCGGCCACCTGCGTACACCCCGGCGGTATCCGTACCGATATCTGTCGCAGCAGCCGCATCGACGCCAACATGACGGGCTTTCTGATCCACAGCGAACAGCAGGCCCGCGCCGATTTCGAAAAGCTGTTCATCACCGACGCCGACCAGGCCGCCAAGGTGATCCTGCAGGGCGTGCGCAAGAATAAACGGCGCGTACTCATCGGCCGCGATGCGTATTTCCTCGACCTACTCGCCCGCTGCCTGCCGGCGGCCTATCAAGCGCTGGTGGTGTTCGCCAGCAAGCGTATGGCCCCCAAGCAACGCAAGCAGGTGCTTGAAACCAACGACGAACCCCGTCTCTGAACAGGAGCAAGCCCATGCTGCCGATCCGTCGCGATATCCGTTTTGCCTTGCCGGCCGAACGCATCAAGAACTGGCACGAACAAGGCCCGTTCATTACGCATTTTTTCAATGCACTGTCGCTGCTGTTTCCCCAGGGCGAGCTGTTTTTCATGGACAGCGTGCGCCACTACCGCCAACGCATCGATGACCCGGCGCTGACACGAGAGATCCAGGGTTTTATCGGCCAGGAGGCCATGCACAGCCGCGAACACGTGGCCTACAACGATTTGCTGCACGCCGCAGGCCTACCAGCACATCGCCTGGATCGGCGCCTGAAATTCTTCCTCGACCTGCAGAAAAAACACCTGCCGCCGTCGTTCAACCTGGCGGTGACCATCGCCCTTGAACATTACACCGCGATGCTCGCGGAAATCCTGCTGAGCGACCCCTCGCGCTTCGGCGATTCGCTCAAGGGCTACCAGCAGATGTGGTACTGGCACGCCCTCGAAGAAACCGAGCACAAGGCGGTGGCGTTCGATGTGTGGAACCGCGTGATCAAGCCGGGGCCCCTGCGCTACCTGCTGCGCACCGGGACCATGCTGACCACGACGCTGCTCTTCTGGCTGGTGGTGTTTGATTTCCACGTGCGCCTGTTGATTGCCGACCGCCAGGCCGGCGGGCACCTCCAAGGGTTCTGGCGCATGCTGAAGTTTTTGTATGGGCCCAAGGGCGTGTTCCCGCGGATGTTTCGGCCGTGGCTGCACTACTTCAAACCGGGCTTTCATCCGTGGGACCACGACAACCGTGCGCGCCTGGCGAGGATCGATGGCTTGGTCGAAGAGATCGAGCAGACCCAGCGCGAATACCGGTCAGCCCAAGCCGAGGCTTAGTGCGTACAAAACCTGGCAACTGATCGCCCCGCAGCGCCACTTGCAGCACCACGGTCGCCCTATCACCGAGGGTGCTCAAGATGGCGCGAACACTGTTCAAATTGCACTTCACCGAGCGTCTGGCCGCCTTGGCCAGTTTTGCGCTCGCACACCCGCGTTTGCGGGTTACTCAGCACGATCACTGACGTGTTCGCTATTGAGCAATGGAACTTTCTGACAAGAATCAATCCCTAAGCCAGCTTCAAGATGTAAAATCAGCAACTTTTCAGAATTCCCTGATGCTCCAACCAGGGAACAGGCTGAAGTCGCAAGCCGCAAGGAGGTAGGTTCGAGATGCAACACAAGCGGTCGAATACTATTCACCCACTGATGTTTAACGCCGTACTGTGGTTATGTGGGATTGCCCTGCTCTATCTGATCAAGGCGCTCGTGGAAGTGTTTTCAGGGCCCATCAGCGAAACCTGGATGGACCTGACGCTGGTGCTGACGGCGTACCTGTTGCTCTTCGTCCTTGACCCCATTCGAACCAGGATAAACCGCCGCCTGCACAAACGCGCCCGGCGTAGACAGGCTCGCCAGGACACCGGCACGGGTGCCTGACATTTTTCTAGGAGTAAACCCTTGTCCCAACCCGGCGATACCCATCAACGCGCGCTGGACAGATTCCTGCTTGAGCACCCGGATGTACTCACCCAACTGGACACCCTGAACCCACTGGCCGCCCAGGCCAAAGGCGAAACCCTGGCGCAATACCGCGCCGAACGCCTGCATGAAGCGTTCGAAGCCGAAGCCGAGCGCCAGGGGCTGTTTGCCTGGGAGCTGACCCTCAAGCTGACGGCCGAATCCGCCCAGGCATTCGAAGCGCAACGCCTTGAAGTGCATAAGGAAGTGGCGCAGATGGCGGGGATGAGCTGGGACGCCTACTGCGAGTTGCATGGCGTAAGCGGCTGACACCGCGTGCCATGAACCCGCAGTGCCACGCGGGTTTTATCACGTCACACCATCGCCAACGTATGCTTGCGCTTGGGCGCCCCGAACACCCGCTCGATGGCGTCGAGATCGTGCTCGTCCAGCACCAATTGAGCGGCCGCAGCGTTAAGCCGCACATGCTCCGGCGTAACAGCCTTGGGGATGGCAATCACCCCGTCCTGGCGCAACACCCAGGCCAGCGCGACCTGCGCGGCCGTCGCCTGATGCCGGTGGGCGATCTGCTTGAGGGTGGGGCTGGACAGCAACTCGCCGCCTTGCGCGATCGGACAGTAAGCCATCAACGGCAAGTGATGTTGTTGCCACCACGGCAGCAAGTCGAACTCTATGCCGCGTTCTTGAATGTTGTAGAGCACCTGGTTGGTCGCGCAGGCCGGTGAAGCGAGCTCCTGCAGGTCTGCCACGTCGAAATTGGATACACCCCAGCGGCCGATCTTGCCGGCCTCGCGCAAACGCTCGAACGCTTCGACGGTTTCTTCCAGCGGGTACTGACCGCGCCAGTGCAGCAGGTACAGGTCGATGTAGTCGGTGCCCAGCCGTTGCAGGCTGGCGTCGCACGCACGGGGCACGCCCGTGCGACTGGCGTTGTGGGGGTAGACCTTGCTCACCAGGAACACCTGCTCGCGCTTGCCGCGAATGGCCTCGCCGACCACGCTTTCGGCGCCGCCTTCGCCGTACATTTCAGCGGTATCGATCAGGCTCATGCCCTCCTCGATGCCACACTGCAACGCCGCGACTTCGGCGCGGCGCTGGTCCGGGTCTTCGCCCATGCGCCAGGTGCCCTGGCCGATGACAGGGACCGGAACACCGGCCAGATCGATGGTTCGCATGACAACCTCCTGATGCGTTCGCGGGTTAACAGTGTGGCATTCACCGGACAAAAGGGTTCAATCGAAGTATGGTTACCCTTTGCCAAATCGCCGGGAAGGGCCTGCAATGCTGTTTGTCGTAATGCTCGGGGGCAAGCACCCACGGGCCAGGATCGAAGTCCATGACGTGGTATTCGCCGTGGCGGATACGCTGGACGCCACCTACCCACAGTTGCGCGACGCCTGGTTTGGCAGCCCCAAGGGCGTGCACATCGATTCGTGGATGGCGGTCGATGGCATCGACGGCTGGAAAGTCGAGCTCAGCCACTTGGCGCCCCAGGCCGGCGCGCACCACCTGTACTTCATCAACCTGGGCGGCTATGAAGCCAACCGCTTTGGCGAAGCGCACCACTACCTGCTAGTGGTTGCCCGCGACAAGAAGGAAGCGACGCGCAAAGGCAAGCAACAAATGCTGAGCCACTGGTCACAGGCCCACACCGACGGCGTGCTGGATATCGACGACTGCCTGCCCATCGACCTGGTGGACGGCCGTTACCTTCACCTCGTTCAAGGCCAGCACCGGCCGGTGATCCAACAAAACGACTACATTGTGCTGGCGTAAGCGCCATGGCCGGATAGCTCATTTCATAGGATGGGGAGCATGCTCTAAAGTGCAGTGATGTTGTTCAAAATGATCTCGACGGCCTGGGCTGGGCTCAGGAAGGCTGTGTCGACCGTGACAGTCGCCTCATCCCACGGCTCGAACTCATGCGCTAACACGGATTGCCAGCTAGGCGGAACCAGCCCGCCGATATCGCCAACGCGGGCTTCCACGCGGGATTGGTGTTTGTGCCGATCAGAACAAATCACCTGAATGTTGAGCAATGCCACTCCCGCTTGGGCGGCCACGTCCGTCCAGGCCTGCCGGCTGTGTCTGACCGGGTTCACGCAGTCGGCAATCACCGTATGACCCAAGCGCACATTACTCAACGCCAGCGCATTCGCCACGCCATAGCCGCTAGCGCCCACGTCGCCCGCGAATGCCCGAGCATCGCGCAGTGCCTGCTCAATCACGTCTATTCGCAGGTAAACGCCACCGCTCTGGCGCGCAAGTTCGCTGGCGATCGTGGTTTTTCCGCAGCCAGGCAGGCCGCTGAAGACGATAAGCATGGGTCGATCCTTCGATAAGTCAGAGAGGCCAGGTTCAGAGTATTCTGCCGACGCCTACTGACGCGCCCCCATAGGATAAAGTGCCCCTCATGCACAGGGCCCGGCACAGCCCCACCGCGCCCGCCAGCACAAACACAGCAGAGTGTCGCAACCGCCCTATGATAGGGGTTACCTGAGGATTCATCGCAAGGCCCAACTTTATCCTATAGACGCATGGCGATGCCGTGCATGATCGGTTCCACGCTCCCGGTCAACACCACGCCGCCCTGCCCGTCCCACTGCACGGTGACCGTGCCGCCGTCACATTGCACCTCAACGCTATCGTCAAGCAGGCCGCGTCGAACTCCATTCACCACGGCACCACAGCAGCACGAGCCGGACCCCAGCGGCACCCCGCCCCCGCGCTCCCAGATACGCAAGCGAATATGCCCGCGATCAACAACCTGGACAAAATGCACATTGGTCCTGGCGGGAAACAGCGCGTGAGCTTCCAGTGCCGGACCCAGGGTTTCCACGTCGACGGCGGCCAGGTCCGCGACAAAGACGGTGCAATGGGGGTTGCCCATGCTGCACGCCGCCGGGTTGCCTTCGAGTGGCAACCACAGGGTGTCCATCGACTCGGCCAGCGGCACTGTTTCCCAGCCCAGCGATGGCGCGCCCATATTCACCGACACCCGCCGCCCCGACTCACGCACACACGTCAGTAAACCTCGGTCAGTACGCAGCACGATGGAATCGGTGCCGGCTTCGTGCATCAGCCGGTCGGCCACACCGCGCGTGGCGCTGCCGCAGGTTTGCAGCGGCGTGCCATTGGGGTTCCAGAATTTGATCCGCGCGGCGGCGTCTGCACAATCGAGCACCACCGCCAACTGGTTGAAGCCGATGCCGGTGTGACGATTACCGAGGCGGCGAGCGACCTGCGCGGTGATCGGATCATCCAGACCACGGCGATCGATGATGATGAAATCGTCGCCATGCGCGTGCATCTTCACGAAAGACAGCGTCATGGGGTGTGCTGTGGACTGTGACAAATCAGAGCACGCTCCCCATCGCCTTCATCAACACCAGGTCGCGCCCATAAATATCCGGCGCATACACCAACCCACCCTGGCGATCCACTTCCACGGTCCAGTAGCCGAGCAACACCGGCACCGGCGTGGCCAGGCGGAATTCATGGGTCACGCCGGTGGCCAGCAATTCATCGGTGCGAGTGCGTTCTGCCGGGGTCACCAGCAGGTCGCGCAGCAGCAAGGGTTGTTCAACCCGCACGCAACCCGAGCTGAACGCGCGCGGGCCTTTGGTGAACAGCGGTTGGCTGGGGGTGTCGTGCAGGTACACCGAGTACGGGTTGGGGAACCGCATGACGATCTTGCCCAGCGGATTGCGCGGACCGGCTTCCTGGCGCAGCAGGATGTTGCCGGGGCGGGCCCAGTCGATGTGTTCGGGGGCCAGCGGGCGGCCCTCGGGGTCGAGCACTTGGAGGTTTTGCTGGCGCAGGTATTCGGGGTTGAGGCGGATAGCCGGGAGCTTGTCCTCGCGCATGATGGTGGGCGGGATGGTCCAGGTCGGGTTGAGGGTCAACCGCGTGATGCGCGATTTGAGCAGCGGCGTCTGGCGTTCGGCGCGGCCGACCTGCAGGCGGGTTTGCCACACCGGGATGCCACTCTGATAGACGCTCAGTTGCGCGGCGGCGACGTTGACCAGCACGCCCTCGGGCTCCAGGTCCTGGCTCAGCCAGCGGAAGCGCTCCAGGTTGATACGCAACTGTTCGCGGCGCATCAACGGGCTGATATTCAGTTCGGCCACGGTGCCGGCGCCGATCACGCCGTCGGATTGCAGCGAGTGGCTGATCTGGAAGGCCTTGACCGCCTGCACCAGCTCGTCTCGGTACTGCTTGCCGTTGCCCTTGGGTTCGCTGGCGAGGTAGCCGCCACGGTAGAGACGCCGCGCCAGTTCCGGCACGCGCGGGTCTTCCATGCCGGGGCGCAACAGCGGCCCGCTGGCGACCGCGTCCCAATGGGGCAACGGCTGCTGGCGCAGCGTGGAGTAGACGTTACGCAGGCTGCGGTATAAATCCGCAGTGGGGCGGGCCTGGTCGAAGGCTTGCGCCATGTCATGCAGGCCCGTGCTGGCGAAGGCCAGCACCTCGGTATCCGGGTCGCGGCTGGGCGGCTGGGAATGCCACAGCGGTTCGAAGCGCGATTGCTGCAGACGCCCGTAATGCAAATCCTGCAGGGCGTGCAGGTACTGCTCGCTGGTGCCGATATCGCTGCACAGCACGTTGGCCGCGGCATCCGCGATGGGCAGGCTATAGTGGGTGGGGTCCAGGCCGTCGTCGGCCAGCATCAGCAACTGCGCTTGCAGTGCCTGGCGGCGTTCGGCGGCGGCCCACAGCGGCACATCGCCCTGCTGCTGATAGAACGCCTGCAGGCGCGCCAATGTCACCGCGTCGATACGCGGGGCAAGGCCGGGGCAGACGCTGGGCAACTGCGCAAGGGCCTGTTGCACCGGGCTCGCCGGAATCACTGGCAACGCGTCCATAAGCACTTCGTCGGCTGTTGCGACCAGCGGTGCAACGAGCAAGCAAATGCTCAAGTAACATGCGTGTTTTTTGAACAATAGCTTTGCTCCAATCCACAGTGGGGGGATGTACTGTAGATGCTGACTTTTATGTGCCGCCTCGGCCTGATGACCTTGACCGTGGCTACGCTGAGCACCGTTGTGCTCGCCGCCGACGGCAACCCTGTTTCTTTGTATAGCAGCCTGGCGCGCTCGGCTCCAGAACTCAATCCCGCTGTACTGAAAAGCGCGCTGAACGCCGTGCAATGCGCGGTCAATAATGGCGAGGATCGATCCGAGCGCCTGGCCGTGATTGACTATTCTCAGCCTTCGACCGCTCGTCGGCTATGGATTTTCGATTTGCGCAAAAAGACCCTGGTGCTGCGCGACCTGGTGGCCCACGGGGCCAAGTCCGGGGAAAACTTCGCCACCCAGTTCTCCAATCGTGAAGGCAGCCACCAGTCCAGCCTGGGCCTGTTCCGTACCCGGGAAAGTTACCTGGGCACTCATGGCTACTCACTGCGCATGGACGGTCTGGAGCCAGGCTTCAATGATCAGGCGCGTGACCGGGCCCTGGTGATTCACGCCGCCGACTATGTCAGCCCCTTGTGGAGCAAGCGCGAAGGCCGTATCGGCCGCAGCCAGGGCTGCCCGGCGGTACGTCCGCAGGTGGCGCGCCAGGTGGTGGATAAACTCAAGGATGGGCAGTTCATGTTCTCGTGGTACCCGGACCAGCGCTGGTTGAAGTCTTCGGCCTACCTCAACTGCAAACCCCAACAGGTGGCGAGTAGTCGTACAATCCGTGGCGGTTAGCCTGACCCCACCGAGAAGAGAGAACCTCGCATGCTTCTACATAAGTCCACCTGGATCGAGATCGGCCAGTTTCTGGAGCGCAGCCGCACGGTGGTGATCCCCATCGGTTCGAATGAACAACATGGCCCCACCGGCCTGCTGGGCACCGACTGGATGTGCCCGGAAATCATCGCCCACGAAGCGCAACAGCACGCTGACATCCTGATCGGCCCGACCTTCAATATCGGCATGGCCCAGCACCACCTGGGCTTTCCCGGCACCATTTCGCTGCGCCCATCCACCTTTATTGCTGCAATTGGCGATTGGGTCCGTTCACTGGCCGGGCACGGTTTCGACAAGATCCTGTTTCTCAACGGCCATGGCGGCAACATCGCTACGATTGAAGCGGCGTTTTCCGAGCTGTACGCCGAAGCCAGCTTCGCCCGCCAACCGGCCGGGTTTGCGCTGAAACTGGTGAACTGGTGGGACCTGGAAGGCGTCAACGAGCTGGCTCACCGACAGTTCCCGGTCGGCCACGGCAGCCATGCCACGCCGTCGGAGATCGCCGTGACACAGTGGGCTTATCCGGAGTCGATCAAGTCCGCCGATTATTCACCGCAGATCGCCAACACCGGGCCGATCCGTGAAGCGCTGGACTTCCGCGCGCGGTTCCCCGACGGGCGCATGGGCTCGGACCCGGCCCTGGCGACCGTGGAGAAAGGCGGTGAGTTGGTGGCGTTGGCGGCTCAAGGGCTGATCAAGGTTGTCGACAGCTTCAGTCACGAAGCAACACCTTAAACCATAGCCCCGCCTACAGGGTTTATCGGTAGCCTGCGGTTACTTGCACTCTTGCGCCGTCAACTCCAGGCGCGACGGCGTGATGGTCGACGCAAGCGGCTTGCGCTCATACAGGAACACCTTGGTGCCGTCCTGGGACTTGTAGGCCTCCAGCACATCATCGGCGGCAATCTTGCTGGTCAACACTACCTTGGCGTGGCGCGAGTTCTGCGTCACGGTTGAGGTGATGTTGTGTTTTTCAAGCTTGGGCAACACGCATTGCACATAACCTTCGGGGGTTTTGGCGGTTTGCAGGGTCAATGTCGGAGCATTCGGAGAAGACACACAACCGGCCATTAACAAGGAAGCAAAGGCCAGGGCCGGGGCGAAAAAAGAGCGCATAAAAATCCTGACTGTATAAAAGGAAAAGTTCACATCAACCCGCTCGGACTAACGCCTTGAGCGACACATCAAATTGTTTCAAGGCATCGAGCTGGACATCACGCTGCTGCTCGATCTGCGCGGCAATCTCCGGGGCGGCCTTGTCACGGGCCCACACCGATGGCACTTGCTTATGCACCGAGCCTTCGGCCTTGGCGATGTACTGCAGGTTCGCGTCATAGAAGCGCGCGATAAAATGCGCTTCGACCTGATCGTTACGCGGGGTCAACAGTTGGTTATGGGTGTCGAGCATCACCACCACATCGGGGTGAGCCTGCACAAGCGCATCCAGCGTGTCGTAAACGGTCACCGACAAAAACGTGCCTTGCAACGAACTCATCAACCAGTCGATGGCCAACTCCGGGTCGGAGCTGTTGACGAACGCCTCGCGGATGCGCCCATCGAGGGCATCCCTGGCGCCATTCAAGGCCGTGTCGTGGTAGCGTTCAAGGTAGCTGAGGTTGTCGACCGTGTTTTCGCTGTACAGCACCCCCACTGACTGCTCGTGCCGCAGCGAGTCTACGCTACCGCCGAGTGACAGCAAATGGCCTGTACGCAGTTCATCGGCGATTGCCGGGTTGATCATGACCGCAGTGCTCATCATCAGGGTCATTAAAGCCAGTTGAATAAACGTCCTCATCGCGCGATTTCCTTGAACTGCGTCTCGATAGGGCGATTTTCCGCTTTTCCTGAAAAAACAGAACTTGCAATTCTCGATGATGACTATTATCTGAACCAATAGTGCTTACATAAAATCTATAAGGACCACGCGATGAAACCCCACCAGAAAACCTTCGACCGCATCCGCGAAGCCGTATTGCCGGAGTACCGCGAGCGGGTCGCCGATTACCTGGTCGACTATGAACGTGTCTTGCAAGACCCGACGGCCGACTCGGACGATGCCCAAGCCAGCGCCCAGCAATTGCTGGGCTACCTGCGGGGGTTGAACACCACTCGCGTGCTGGGCATGGCCGATTGGGAAGAGCTGGACCGGCGCGTAGCGCAGGAATGGCCTAAAGCGCGGGCCTTGGCAGATTGACCCATTCCTGCACCGATGGCCGCTGCCATTGGCGTTGCGCGTAGTCCACCAACTCGGCCGGTACGCTGTCGCCGTTGAGGATCAGGCGGTTAAGCATCACCGCCAGGTCCAAATCGGCAATCGACCACTCGCCGAACAAGTACGCCGGATTACCCGCCAACAGCACCTGCGCCGCACTGACCAGGCGGTGTGCGGCGGCCTCGGCCAGCGGCGACAACGGCGGCATCTGCTGCCCATAAAACACCACCAACGTCGAACGCTCCTGACGAATCGGCAGCAAATCGCTGCGCAACCACGCCTGGACCTGCCGCGCCCTCGCCCGCTGCTTTGGATCGGCCGGGTACACCGCCGTTTCGGGGTAGGCCTCGTCCAGGTATTCGCTGATCGCCGAGGACTCTGACAGGGCGAAGTCCCCGTCCACCAACGTCGGCACACGCTGGGTCACGGACAGCTGGGCAAAGTCGTGCGTCTGGTGTTGCGCGGCGTCCAAGTCAAGGACCACGGTATCGAACGCCAGACCTTTTTCGCGCAGGGTGACGAAAACCGACATCGCATAGGGGCTGGCGAACAGCGAATCAACGTAAAGGCGCAGCGCGGCTTGGTTCATGATGGATCTCCTTGAGTGAAAGCCCACGCTACGAGATCGGCGGCGATAAAGACAATGCGCAGTTTTTATACGGGCATTCCTGGGCGGAATAGTGGAAGGGAGCAAGCCCCTCTCCACATGTCCAGACCGTGTTAGGCCAGCTCCGCGCGCAGTTGACGCGCTGCCGTCACCATATGGATCAACGCCGCTTCAGTCTCCGGCCAGCCACGCGTTTTCAAGCCGCAGTCCGGGTTCACCCACAAACGCTCTGCCGGAATCCGCTTGGCGGCCTTGCGCAGCAGGTTGGCCATTTCCGACGCGTCCGGCACCCGTGGCGAGTGGATGTCGTAGACGCCCGGGCCGATGTCGTTCGGGTAAGCAAAGGCTTCGAACGCGTCCAGCAACTCCATGTCCGAGCGCGAGGTCTCGAGGGTGATCACGTCGGCATCCATCGCCGCGATGGACTCGATCACATCGTTGAACTCGCTGTAGCACATGTGCGTATGGATCTGGGTTTCGTCACGCACGCCGCAAGCGCACAGGCGGAATGCTTCGGTGGCCCAGTCCAGATAGTGCTGCCATTGCGCCTGGCGCAACGGCAAGCCTTCACGGAACGCAGCTTCATCGATCTGTACGATCTGGATGCCGGCGGCTTCCAGGTCGACCACTTCGTCACGGATTGCCAGGGCGAGTTGACGCGCCTGAATTTCGCGGCTCACGTCTTCACGCGGGAAGGACCACATCAGCATGGTCACCGGGCCGGTCAACATGCCCTTCATCACCTTGCGGGTCAGGCCTTGGGCGTAGCGTATCCAATCCACAGTCATCGCCTGCGGGCGGCTCAGGTCGCCGAAAATCACCGCTGGTTTCACACAGCGTGAACCGTAGCTCTGCACCCAGCCAAAGCGGGTGAACGCGTAGCCGTCCAATTGCTCGGCAAAGTATTCGACCATGTCATTGCGCTCGGCTTCACCATGCACCAGCACGTCCAGGCCGAGGTTTTCCTGCACTTCAACGGCGTGACGAATCTCGCTGTGCATCGCCTCGACGTATTCGGCTTCGCTCAACTTGCCTTGTTTGTAGGACTGACGCGCCAGGCGGATCGACGCGGTTTGTGGGAACGAACCGATGGTGGTGGTCGGGAACGGCGGCAACTTGAGGCCAGCACGTTGTGTCTCAATACGCTGCGCAAACAGCGACTGGCGCTGGATGTCCTGGGCGGTGATCGCCGCCACGCGGGCTTGCACTGCCGGTTTGTGAATGCGTGGCGATGCCGCACGGGCCGCCTGCACGGCACGGCTTTCAGCCAGGGCGGCGAGCACGTTTGGCGCTTCGGGCTGGTTGACGGCCTGGGCCAGCACGGCCACTTCGGCGCACTTCTGGACCGCGAACGCCAGCCAGCTTTTCAACTCGCTATCGAGCTGGTCTTCACGGCCCAGGTCGACCGGGCTGTGCAGCAACGAGCAGGACGGCGCCACCCACAGCCGATCGCCCAGCTTCTCATGGGCGTGCTGCAGGGTGCCGAGGGCGTGTTCCAGATCGCAACGCCAGACGTTACGGCCGTTGACCACGCCCAGGGACAAGACTTTGTAGGCCGGCAGGCGGTCAAGAATGATTGGGTACTGCTCCGGTGCGCGCACCAGGTCAATGTGCAGGCCATCCACCGGCAGGTTGGCGGCCAGGCCGAGGTTTTCTTCAAGGCC
Source organism: Pseudomonas sp. D3 (assembly GCF_029320995.1). NCBI lineage: Bacteria > Pseudomonadati > Pseudomonadota > Gammaproteobacteria > Pseudomonadales > Pseudomonadaceae > Pseudomonas > Pseudomonas sp. D3. The sequence continues at coordinate 3,083,071 of NZ_CP119772.1, read as the reverse complement.
ACCGAAGTAAGTCGCGACCAGCTTTTTCAGCGGGTCGCGCTGGATCAGGTTGTAGGCGCGTTCGAAGGCGTTTTTCCACGCCTGCGGCAGGTCGAGTACGAGAATCGGTTCGTCGATCTGCACCCACTCCACGCCCAGGTCCGCCAGGCGCTGGAAGATCTGGCCGTACAGCGGCAGCAGGCGTTCGAGCAGGTCGAGCTTGTCGAAATCGCCGCCCTTGGCCTTGCCCAGCCACAGGTACGTCAGCGGGCCGATCACCACGGGCTTGACGGTGTGGCCCAGGTCACGCGCCTCCTTGACCTCGTCGAAGAGCTGATCCCAACCGAGGTGGAAGTGCTGGTCGACGCTGAATTCAGGCACCAGGTAGTGGTAATTGGTGTCGAACCATTTGGTCATTTCCTGAGCGTGCGCCCCGCCGCAGCAAGGGTCACTGATGCCCCGCGCCATGCCGAACAAGGTCTGCAAGGTAGCTTTGCCATCAGCCGGGCGGAAGCGCTCAGGGATCACCCCGAACATCAGCGAATGGGTGAGTACCTGGTCGTACCAGGCAAAATCACCGACGGGCAACAGGTCGATGCCGGCCTGTTTTTGCAGCGCCCAATGCGCCTTGCGCAAGTCACGGCCAACGGCGTGCAGGCCGGCTTCGTCGAGTTCGCCCTTCCAAAACGCTTCCTGCGCTTTTTTCAGTTCACGATCGCGTCCAATGCGTGGAAATCCGAGGGAATGAGCGACTGCCATGACTTACAACTCCAATACCGATAGTGATGGCGGCCATTGTCGGCAGACTCGCATAGTGAGACAAACTCATTTTATTCCTGATGATCACAAGATTCACTCATGTTAATAGAGGTATGACGCGCTCGCTGCCGACCCGCGTCACCGATTTCGTCACGCGGGCGAGCCCCTGCAGGGGCGAGCTTGCTCGCGCCTACAGGGGCTCGGATTCGATCCTCCCCGCCACTTACATCAACGGAATCGAATAACTCACAAACACCCGATTCTGGTCCTGGTCCCGCGCGACCTCACTGCGCGACACACCGTTACGCCAGCCAAACCCGACGTCCTTGAAGGTGCCGCTCTGTACCACATAATCCAACGAGATATCCCGTTCCCACTCGCTGGCGTTATTCCCGCTGGCGGTGAGGATATGGTCGCCTTTCAAATACATCATCGACGCCTTCAAGCCCGGCACGCCCAACGCCGCGAAGTCATAGGCGTACTGCGCAAAAGCCGTGCGCTCGCCGGCCTGGATAAAGGTTTGCACCGTCCGGTCGGTGTAGAGGTACAGGCTGGAGCCCCCCTCCCCTTTGTTCACCAGGCCGCCCTGGTTGAGCTGGGCAAAGTTGCTGTCATCGGACACTTGCTGGTAACCGGCGGTAATCGCGTGGGGCCCCAGGGAGTAGATGAAGGCCGCACTCCAGGTGTTGTTGTCGATTTCACCGCTGCTATTTTTGGTATAGCCGCTGAACTTGTAGCCTTCGGCGCGTCCGGCGGCGCTGCTGTTTTTACCGTCGGAGGTGGTCTTGAAGTAACGCAGGTCGGTTTTCAACGAACCGTAGTCGCCCAGCGGCAATACGTGAATCAAGCCGGCAAAGTGTTGTTGGTAATAGTCTTCGAGGTTGGCGTAGTAGTACTGGACCATCAGGTCCTTGGTCAGCTGGTAGTCGGCACCGGCGTAGGTGAATTTATTGCTTTCCTGGGTGCCGCCCGCCGCTGCCAGGCCGCTGCGGTCGCTGGAGCCGCGCCCGGTGGTGTGTTGAAGCTGGCCGCCGATCAGGGTCAGGTTGTCGATGTCTTTGCTGGTGAGCTGCCCGCCTTCGAACGATTGCGGCAACAGGCGGCCATCGTTGCTCACCAGGATCGGCAGGTTCGGGCGCAGGTAGCCGTAGCGCGCTTCGGTCTTGGCGAAACGCGCCTTGGCCGTGGCGCCGCCACGGGCCCAATTGTCGACGGCTTTGCCGTCATCGCTGGGGATCATCGAACTGCCGACATGGCGGCCGGCACCGCTGTCGAGGGTCATGCCGAGCATGCCGACTGCGTCCAGGCCAAAGCCGACGGTGCCGTCGGTAAAGCCCGACTGGTAATTGAGCATGAACGCCTGGCCCCACTCTTCAGTCTTCGACGGCGCGGCGGTGCCGTCGCGGTTGTCGTTGTTGAAGTAGAAGTTGCGCATACTCAAGTTGGCTTTGCTGTCGCTCAAAAAGTCGGCCGAAGCCAGGGGGCTCAGGGCGATGCCCAGGCTGCCGGTCAATAGGCTTAATACATTCAAAGTAGCTTTCATCAGGACGAACTCCGGCGCGGAATCCAAGTTCCGGGCGCTAAAAAAAATAGACAGCAGGAAGCACGCGGCCACACTGGAGTTGGCCGTTGCGTTAACTAACGTTCAGTTACTTGGTTGGGTGAAGTGAACCTCCGTAAAACCTCAGTCAATCAATCCATGAGCGTCATAAAACGGATACGGCCCCGGGTAGTCCCCGAACACGCCGTTGTGGCTGACCAACCCCTGTTGCGCATCCCAGCGATGCAACAAGTAACCCGCCGGTTCCAGGTTGAAATGCGCTGGCGCGGCGTCTTGCAGATCCAGCACGATCTGATGGGACGTGCCAGGGCATACACAGCTCAAACTGCCGCCGAAACGCCGCTGCATCGACCGGTGCAAATGCCCGCACAGCAGCCGTTCCACTTGCGGGTGGCGCGCCACGACGGTTTCCAGGGCGGCGGCATTGATAAAGCGTTCGCGGTCCATATGGCCGATGCCGCTGATAAACGGCGGGTGATGCAGGATCAGCACGGTCGGCGCTTGCGGACGGAGTGCCAACTGGTCGTCGAGCCACTGCAACTGGCTGCCCAGCAGTTGGCCGCCATGACCACCGGGGATGGTGGAGTCGAGGCCGATCAAGCGCAGCGGGTGTGCGTCGACGACCCAATCCAACGGGCCCGCCGGCGAACTCGGCAAGTAGGTGTGATCGCCGAACGCGTCCAGCAACGGCCCGCGCGCGTCATGGTTGCCGGGCACCAGGTAGCAAGGCATGTGCAGGCGCGCCAGTTCAGGGTGCAGCACGGCGTATTCATCGGCACGGCCGAAGTCGACCAGGTCGCCGCTGATCACCACGATATCGGGCCGTGGGTGCCTGGCGTTCAGATGGTCGACGGCGCGGCGCAGCGCACCCAACGTGTCGACCACGCCATAAGTCAGGCGCTGACCAGCTTTAAGGTGCAGATCGCTGATCTGCGCAACAAGAAACGGACGGTTCAAAAGGCAACTCTCACGCATTCAGGGTGAACAACATGTGCGGCGCAATGGCCAAGGCAATCGGCGCGCCGACGGCGTATAGCTGGTGGTCGTTGCTGTCGACCAACAACGGTTGCGGGCCGCCCACATCCACCAGCAGGCGGCTTTGCGCACCTTGGAAAAACTGCGCCAGCAGATGGCCGTGCAGATGCCCTTCGTGCTCCATCACCCGCAAGTGTTCGGGGCGGCAGTACACGGTGCCGGGCAACTGCGCTGTATGCCACGGCAACTCGCCGCCGCAGACTTTCAAACCATGGGGTGACGGCTCAATGACGTGGAAGGCATTCAGGTTGCCGACAAAGCCTGCGACGAAGGCGTTGGCGGGTTTCTGGTAGATGTCCCGTGGGCTGGCCAGTTGCGCGACGCGGCCGTGCTCCATCACCAGGATGCGATCACCCAGGGCCATGGCTTCACCCTGGTCGTGGGTGACAAACACCGAGGTGATACCGAGGCCGCGCAGCAGTTGATTCAACTCACTGCGCAGGCGCTCACGCAATTGCGCATCGAGGGCGGCCAGGGGTTCGTCCAGCAACAGCACCTTGGGGCGCGGCGCCAGCGCACGGGCCAAGGCCACGCGCTGGCGTTGGCCACCCGAGAGCTCGTGGATGCTGCGCTTGCCATGGTGTTGCAAACCCACCAGCTCCAGCAGTTCCTCACAGCGCTTGTTGCGCTCCGCTGGCGACATGCCGCGAATCTTCAGGCCATAGACGATATTCCCGGCCACATCCAGGTTGGGAAACAGCGCATAGTTCTGGAACACCATGCCCACATCACGGCGCTCGATGGGCAGACGCGTGACAGCCTGGTCGCCGAAGAACACCTGGCCCACATCCGGGCGTTCCAGGCCGGCGATCAGGCGTAACGTGGTGGTTTTGCCGCAACCGGACGGGCCGAGAATGGCGAGGGTTTCGCCGCCTTCGACGGTCAGGTCCAAGTCATGCACGGCCACGGTGCCGTCGGCGAACGCCTTGCGGCAACCTTGCAGGCGGATAGTGATAGCGGTCATCGACGCTCTCCACGGGACAAACGAGCACTGATGGCCTGCAACGCAATCAGCAGCGGCACGATCATCAGCAAAAAGATAAGGGTGTAGGCGCTGGCGATTTCCAGGCGCGCCGAGGCGTAGCTGTCGGCCAGGCCCACGGGCAGGGTCTTGGTCATGGGCGTATGCAGCATCCAGGTCAGGTTGAATTCACCCAGCGACAAGGTGACCACCATCAGCACACCCGCGAGAATGCCCGCCCGGCAATTGGGCACCACCACGCTGAAAAAGCGCTTGATGGGACCTGCGCCCAGGCTGGCCGCCGCTTCCTCCAATACCGGCAAGTGCTGGCGCTGCATCACCGCCATCACCGGGCGCACCAAAAACGGCAAGGTGAACAGCACATGGCCGACCAAAATGAACAGCCAACTGCTGCGAAACGCGCCGAACTGGCCGTAGGTCAACAGTAAGGCCAGCGCGCTGGCCAGCCCCGGCATCGCCACCGGCAGCACCATCAGTTCCTCGAAAGCGCGACTGAAGCGATTGTTCATGCACACCAGCGCGTAGGCCGCCGGCACGCCGATCACGCAGACGCACACCGCGCAGGCCAGGGCCAGTTGCAGCGACAACCACACCGTCGGCGAATAGGCCTGCCAGACCTGGATCAACCAATCGAAGGTCAAGCCACTGGACAGGCCCACAAAGAAATTGCGCGTGAGCCCGGCCAGCAACGACATCAACACCGGCACCAACATGAAGGCGCACACCAACAGGGTAAACAGCAGTTGCATCACGAACAGCGATGAGCGCTTCACAGGACGGTCCCCGCGTTTTTCACCCAGCGCCGGGTGAGCAGCAACACCACCCAGGTCAGCGCGCCCAACACCACAGAGAGCGCCGCGGCGACGGCAAAGTTGGCGTAGTTGGTGAACACGTTGTAGATGGCCACCGGGGTCACGTTCAGCCGCGTGCCCAAGGTGAACGCCGTACCGAAGGCGCCCATGGACGTGGCAAAGCAAATCGCCCCGCAGGACGCCAACGCCGGTGCCAGGCCCGGCACGATCACATCGCACACCACGCGCCAATGCCCTGCTCCCAGCGAGTGCGCGGCTTCTTCCAGGCTGCGGTCAAGGCTTTCGCACGCGGCCATCACCGTGAGGATCACCCGTGGGATCGAGAAGTACAGATAGCCGACAAACAACCCGGCCAGCGAGTAAGCGAAGATCCAGCGCTCACCGACCAACTGCAGGCCCAGGGACGCCAGCAAGCCCTGGCGCCCGGCCAACAGGATCACCAGAAAGCCCACCACAACACCCGGGAATGCCAACGGAAACGTCAGCAACGCAACCAGCGCCGAGCGCCCGAAGAAATGCTGGCGCGCCAGGAATACAGCGCTGATGCCGCCGATCAGTAACGCCACAAGCGTGACGAACATCGCCAGCGCACAGGTTTGCGCCAGGCTGCCTAGATACTGCGCGCTGCTGAGTACCTGCCAGTAACCGCTGCCGTTGCTGTCGCGGCTCTCGGCGCCGAGCACCATCAAGTGCGCCAGCGGCAACAGCCAGAACGCGAGCAGCACCGCAAAGGCCGGGGCCAGGGCCCAGGCGGCGTGTCTTGCCGATGCGGCCACTTACTTGACCTCGTTCAGGTAACGAGCGGCAAAGGCTTCCTGCACGGCGGCCATTTTCTGGTAGTCCACCACACCGGCGCGGGCGTAATCGCTGTCGGGCAGGAACTGCGCGGCAACCTCGGCCGGCATCTGCACCGGGCGTATCGGGCGCAGGTATGCCTTCGCCCATAGCGCCTGGCCTGCATCGGACAGGACGAAATCGAGGACTTTTTCGCCATTGGCGCGGTGCGGCGCGTTGGCCACCAGGCTCATCACGTAGGGCACGCTGATGCTGCCTTCCTTGGGAATCACGAACGCGACGTTGGCGTTGTCTTTGTAGCGTGCGCGGTAGGCGTTGAAGTCGTAGTCCACCAGGATTGGCAACTCACCGGACAACACCCGTGCATAGGCGGTTTGCTTGGGCACGATCGGGGCGTTTTTCGCCAGTGCCTGGAAGTAGTTGATGGCCGGGGCAAAGTTGTCCAGGTCGCCGCCCAGGGCGCGGTTGATCGCCACCGCCGACACGTAGCCGACAAACGCGCTGGACGGGTCCAGGTAGCCGACCATGCCTTTGTATTCAGGCTTGAGCAGGTCGGCCCAGCTTTGCGGCACCGGCAAGCCACCCAGGGCATCGACATTGACCATAATGCCCAGGGTGCCGGAGTGGATGGCGAACCATTGGCCGGACGGGTCTTTCAAACCGACGGGAATCTGCTCCCAACCCTTGGGTTTGTAGCCATCGACCACGCCGGCCTTTTGCGCCTGCAGGCCGAAGGTCACGCCGTAATACACCACGTCGGCCACCGGAGCGGCTTTCTCCGCCACCAACTGCGCCAGGGACTGGCCGGAGTTCTTGTTGTCCAGCGGCACCTGCACGCCGGTGCTGGAAGCGATGGCCTTGAGCTGGGTGCCCCAATCGGCCCAGTCCGGCGGGCAGTTGTAGCAAATCGCCGTGTCGGCGGCCTGGGCTAGGCTGGCCATACCGCACAGCAGCACGGCTGCCAGGGTTTTACTGAATACGCGCATCGAGGGTCTCCTCATGGGGTTGAGTGCTTTCACCCAGCCGGATATGGCAAGGCAGGCAATGGGAAATCGGGACGTTGCCGGCGATCTGCGCCAGCAACTGGTCAATCACGGTGCTGGCGAGCAACGCGATGGGCTGCACCACGCTGCACAACGTCGGGTGCATCTGGGTGCCGAGGGCGATGCCATCGAAGCCCATCACTGACAGTTGCTCGGGTACGTTCCAGGCGTTGCGGCGCAGCTCGGCGATCAGGCTGATCGCCAGGAAGTCGTTGGAGCACACCAGCGCGGTCGGCGCATCCGGGCCTTTGAGAAACGGTGCGATGGCGGCGAATTCAGCCTGAGTGTGGGCCGGCATTTCGATCACCGGGCGAGCTTGGAGGCCATGTTCTTTCATCCCATCGCAATAACCGGCGTAACGCAGACGTGCGCGGTCGGACTGCAACGCGGGGCCGGCGACCATGCTGATGCGCCGGTGCCCCGCTTCCAGCAAATAGCGCGTAGCCAGGGCCATACCGGCGCGGTTGTCGACGGACACGGCGCTGTAGTCGGGGTTGCTGGGTTGGTGGTAGGCCAGCACAAACGGCGTCTGCTCGCTGGACAGGCTGTGCAGCACGCTGTTGCTTTCGGCATCCGTTACCGTCAGCACCAGGCCGTCGACGCGCTGGCGCAGCAACTCTTCCACCACAATGCTTTCGCGCTCGCTGCTGTAGTCGGTGGTTGCCAGCAACAGGCTGTAGCCGCGCAAACGGGCCGCACGCTCCATGGCCTGCAATTGCTCGGCGAAGACGGGGTTGAGCAAATTGGGCACCACCACGCCGATCAGGTTGGTGGTTTGCAGCCGCAACTGGCGGCCGAGCAAGTTAGGCCGAAAACCCAGCTCGCGGGCAGCGGCGAACACCTGTTCACGCGTCGCCGGGCGCACCTGGTCGGGAGAGGCAAAGGTGCGGGCAGCGGTCGCGCGGGATACCCCGGCCAGCCGTGCAACGTCTTTCAAGTCAGTCATTGTCACTCGCTTGAGATCGATCTCATTGGCGACGACAGTAACGGCGCAATGTGGCAGGAACGTGGAGGGCAGATGACGGTTTGGTGTCAGCGCCCTGGATACACCGCGATCCCAATGTGGGAGGGGGCTTGCCCCCGATAGCGTTGTGTCAGACACCCGATAGGCCAGCTGATCCACCGCCATCGGGAGCAAGCCCCCTCCCACATTGGGCCGGTGTATGCCGTTGGAATAGTCATATTCCGGGACTATGCTTGGAAACCCGACGCGCAAAATCCGCCCGCTAACCTTCCGATCTGCGCCAAGTGCGGGCACAATGCGTGTCCTTTTTTGGCAGGCACCGCCGTAGGCTCTCAAAAATGATCAAAACGCCGTACTACCTCATCGATAAACAGAAACTTCTGGTCAACATGCAGAAGATTGCCTACGTGCGCGAACAGTCCGGCGCCAAGGCGTTGCTGGCGCTCAAGTGCTTTGCCACCTGGTCGGTGTTTGACTTGATGCAGCAATACATGGACGGCACCACGTCGTCGTCGCTGTATGAATTGAAGCTCGGTCGCCAGAAATTCGAAGGCGAGGCGCACGCCTACAGCGTGGCCTGGGCCGACGACGAAATCGAAGAGATGCTGGATAACTGCGACAAGATCATCTTCAACTCCATCAGCCAACTGCAGCGCTTTGCCGAGCGTTCCGAGGGCAAGACCCGCGGCCTGCGCGTCAACCCGCAGGTGAGCAGCTCCGACTACCTGCTGGCCGACCCGGCGCGCCCGTTCAGCCGTCTGGGCGAATGGGACCCGGTGAAAATCGAAGGCGTGATCGAGCAGATCTCCGGCTTCATGTTCCACAACAACTGCGAAAACGACGACTTCAGCCTGTTCGACGAGATGCTGTGTACCATCGAAGAGCGCTTCGGTGCGCTGCTGCACAAGGTCAATTGGGTCAGTCTCGGCGGCGGCATCCACTTCACCGGCGAAGGCTATGCGCTGGACGCGTTCTGCGCACGCTTGAAAGCCTTCTCGCAGAAGTACGACGTGCAGGTGTACCTGGAACCCGGCGAAGCCGCGATCACCAACAGCGCCTCGCTGGAAGTCACCGTGCTCGACACCCTCTACAACGGCAAACACCTGGCCGTGGTCGACAGTTCCATCGAAGCCCACCTGCTGGACCTGCTGATCTACCGCCTCAACGCCAAGCTGGCGCCGAGCGCGGGTGAACACACCTACATGGTATGCGGCAAATCCTGCCTGGCCGGGGACATTTTCGGCGAGTATCAATTTGATCGTCCGTTGGCCATCGGCGATCGGCTGTCGTTCATCGACACCGCGGGCTACACCATGGTCAAGAAAAACTGGTTCAACGGCCTGAAAATGCCGTCCATCGTAGTGAAACAACTCGACGGTACAGTCGAAGTGGTTCGTGAATTTGGTTACGACGACTACCTGTCCAGCCTTTCGTAAGCTGGCGGATAAAGGAGAGATAAAGCAATTGAAAAAGAACGTTCTTATCATTGGTGCAGGAGGTGTCGCCAAGGTGGTGGCCCACAAGTGCGCGCAGCACAACGACGAACTCGGTCGTATTGCTATCGCGTCGCGCAACATCTCCAAATGCCAGGCCATCATCGACAGCGTCAAGGCCAAGGGTAGCCTCAAAGTACCCGCCGACATCCAAGCCTTTGCGCTGAACGCCCTGGACGTGGAAGCGACCAAGGCACTGATCCGCGAGACACAATCGCAGATCGTCATCAACGTTGGCTCCGCGTTCCTCAACATGTCGGTGCTGCGTGCCTGCATCGATACCGGCGTGGCTTACCTCGACACCGCCATCCACGAAGAGCCGGGCAAGGTCTGCGAGACCCCGCCGTGGTACGGCAACTACGAATGGAACCACCTGGAAGAGTGCAAACAGAAGAACATCACCGCCATTCTTGGCGTGGGCTTCGACCCGGGTGTCGTCAACGCGTATGCCGCGCTGGCGCAGCAAGAGCATTTCGACCGCATTGATTCGATCGACATTCTCGACGTCAATGCCGGCTCCCATGGCAAATACTTCGCCACCAATTTCGACCCGGAAATCAACTTCCGCGAATTCACCGGACAGGTGTGGAGCTGGCAGAACAGCCAGTGGACCAGCAACACCATGTTCGAAGTCAAACGCACCGACGACTTGCCGGTGGTCGGTTCGCAGAACCTGTACCTGACCGGCCACGATGAAGTCCACTCGCTGTCGAAAAACCTCGACGTGCCCAACGTGCGCTTCTGGATGAGCTTCGGCGAACACTACATCAACGTGTTCACCGTGCTGAACAGCCTCGGCCTGCTCTCCGAAAAGCCGGTCACCACCGCCGAAGGCCTGCAAGTGGTGCCGTTGAAAGTGGTCAAGGCCGTGCTGCCCGACCCGTCTTCGCTCGCCCCCGGCTACACCGGCAAGACCTGCATCGGCGACCTGGTCAAAGGCACCAAGGATGGCCAGCCACGCGAGATGTTCATCTACAACGTGGCGTGCCATGAAGCAGCCTTTGCGGAAACTGAAAGCCAGGGCATTTCCTACACCGCAGGCGTGCCACCCGTCGCCGCTGCGCTGCTGGTTGCACGTGGCGAGTGGGATGTGAAACACATGGCCAACGTTGAGGAGCTGCCGGCTGAGCCGTTCCTCAAGGCGCTGGACGTGATGGGCTTGCCGACTCGGATCAAAGACGAGCACGGTGATCGGGCTTGGGATGCGATTGCCTGACGGCGATGGCTGACTGAACAAAAAAATGCGCCCTCAGGGGCGCATTTTTTGTTTAGCTGTATGGGACTCTCCAAACCACTGCAGATCCAAATGTGGGAGGGAGCTTGTTCCCGATTGCGCTATGTCAGTACCGAATAGGCTGGCTGACACACTGCAATCGGGAGCAAACCCCCTCCCACACTCTTGACCGCGTTCGGCTTCCAGGATCAGGTCGGCTATAAGGCCGCGCCCAAGAGCAAGAGCAGAATGAGCGCTATCTGATCCACGGAGCTCCAAATGTGGGAGGGGGCTTGCCCCCGATAGCAGTGTGTCAGTCAATACATGCATGACTTCACCACCGCAATCGGGAGCAAGCCCCCTCCCACACTCTTGACCGCGTTCGGCTTCCAGGATCAGGTCGGCTATAAGGCCGCGCCCAAGAGCAAGAGCAGAATGAGCGCTATCTGATCCACGGAGCTCCAAATGTGGGAGGGGGCTTGCCCCCGATAGCAGTGTGTCAGTCAATACATGCATGACTTCACCACCGCAATCGGGAGCAAGCCCCCTCCCACATTTGGGTCCGTGATGCTCCACGACGGTTTCAGGGTGTCGCTCCCAGCCGCGTGATGCGTCTTAAAATCGTTCCTGCATACACGGGAACGATCTCAAAACACCGACCAGCCAATCCGCTCACTCAACAACTCCAACGCCTTGATCCCCGCCAGCGAGTTCCCCGCCGCGTTCAACTCCGGCGACCACACGCACACCGTGAACTGCCCCGGCACCACCGCGACAATGCCGCCGCCGACCCCGCTCTTGCCCGGCAAGCCCACGCGATAGGCGAAATTTCCCGCTTCGTCATACAGCCCGCTAGTGGCCATGATCGAGTTGACCTGTTTGGTCTGGCGCGCGGTCAGTATCTGCTCGCCGCTGTGGGCACTTACCCCCTCGTTGGCCAGGAAGCTGAACGCCTTGGACAAATCCAGGCAACTCATTTGTAGCGCACAGTAATTGAAGTAACTGTGCAGCACCGCGTCGACGTCGTTATGGAAGTTGCCGAACGACTTCATCAGGTAGGCCATGGCCGCATTGCGTGCGCCGTGTTGCGCTTCCGACTCGGCGACGACGCTGTTGACCAGGATCTGCGGGTTGCCCGACAGGCGCCGCACAAAGTCGCGCATCGACAGAATCGGCACGGCAAAGCGTGACTGGTTGATATCGCAGATCACCAGCGCGCCGGCATTGATAAAGGGGTTGCGTGGGCGGCCACGCTCGAACTCTAGCTGCACCAGCGAGTTGAACGGCTGGCCCGAGGGCTCGTGGCCCAGGCGCTCCCAGATGGTTTCGCCGCCGTGATCGATGGCTTGCACCAGGCTGAATACCTTGGAAATGCTCTGCACCGAGAACAGGGTATCGGCATCCCCGGCGCAGTAGGCCGTGCCGTCATTGCCGTACACAGCGATCCCCAGTTGATCAGCGGGTACGTCGGCCAGCGCGGGGATGTAGTCGGCAACGTTGCCGAGACCGATCAGTGGACGAACTTCGTCGAGAATCGACTCCAACAGCGCCTGCATGTCTTGTCCTGTCATCGTTCTTTGAATCAGTGGTAAGCGGGGCGCGCAGGATACTTCAATGTGCGCGGTAGTCCCACTGGCGGCGATGACGGGGGGCGGCGTCAACCGCTGCCACTGCGGACATTGCATTGCACTCGCTGCAACCGCTTGATCAGCGCTGAACCGGAATCCGGATATCCCCGCCCCGGCACTGGGTTTTCACACTCTTGGGGCAGCCGGCAAAATGCAGTTCCTTGCTCAGGCACACCCGCACTTCGGACAACACCTTGCCCTTGCAGATCACCGCCACGCCATGGTTGCCCATGGCCGGGTTACTCTCGCGAAACAGCGCCTCAATCTCCCGCGCCTCCAGGTAGCCTGGCACGTTGAACGGCTGCAATTGCTGCGGGATCTGCACCGTGGCCAAGGCCGCATCAGTGGCTTCCAGGTAGCGCGAGGCGCCCAGACCGCTACAGGTGCCATGTTTGGACCATTCATGCTTGAGCAATGCCTGCGTCGGGAACACCAACGCGCCTTTGGCCAGCTCATCTGCCGACAGCCGCGACTGCGCATCGCACGACGCGGGCCAGCCACCCTGCGCGTATTGCGGCCATAGCCCATGCAATACAAACCCGTAGCCTTTGCCGCTGCATTGCTCGTTGTTCGGGTGCGCCAGGCAGAACGTCGGCGACCAGGACAGCGACAGCACATAAAAATCAAAGTCCCCCGTCGGCCGCTGCTCCCGTGGCGCCGCCTGCGTCGCCACACTTGCCAGTACCCACCCCACGGCCAGCCAGGCTGCCTTGTATTTCATCCGTCTGTTCCTTGAAAAAAATAAGCCCGCATTGTTAGCGCAGGCCAACGCCCGGCGAAAGTCGTGAATGCAACACGTCGCCAAAGAAAACTACTCAGGATGGTAGGGATTGCGTTGCAGCACCTTGTCCAGAATCCGATCGGTCTTCAACGCCTCGATCGCCAGCGCAGGATGCTCGGCGTCGCCGCGAATATGCGCATTCATGCCCAACACATGGTGCCACTGGATATGCGTGTGGCAAGGCACCTCCAGCACTTCGTCGACTTTCCCTTCAAGCCGCAAGGGTTGGTCGTCGAACACCGCAAACGTGATACGACCCTGCGTGCCGATCAGCTCGACGCGATCTTCACGGCGGTCCGCGACAAAGTTCCAGCAACCCATGCCCAGCGCGCCGGAGCTGAAGGTCCAGCAGGCGGTCACCGCGTCTTCCGCCGTATACTGCCCGGACTGTCGCGCGGAAAACCCGGCAACCTCGACAATGTCCCCGGCCAGGTACTGGAACAGATCAAAACCGTGGCTGGCCAGGTCGGCAAAATAGCCGCCACCGGCAATGGCCGGGTCGGTGCGCCAATTGGCGGCGCTGGTGTCGTCGTCGGCCGGCGGCTTGCACAGGGACCAGGTCAGGTGCCGCAGTTGGCCGATACGCCCGTCGCGCAGCCAGTCGCGCACTTGCAGGAAACGCGGCAGCGAGCGGCGGTAGTAGGACACAAACAAGTGCAAACCAGCACGTTCGAAGGTGCGCTGCATCAATGCGCCCTGCTCGGCATTCAGTGCCATGGGTTTCTCGACGCAACAGTGCTTGCCGGCAGCGGCGACCATCAGGCTGTATTCAAGGTGGCTGTCGGGCGGTGTGGCGATGTACACCGCGTCCACTTCAGGGTCGTTAATCAGTGCCTGAGCGTCGGTATAGAAACGGGCAATGCCGTGGCGTGCCGCATAATCGCGCACTACCTCTTCGCGGCGCCCCATCACTGCCACCAGAGCCGAACCTGGCGCTTTGTAGAAAGCAGGTCCACTCTTTAACTCAGTGACACTGCCACAACCGATCATGCCCCAACGTACGGTTTTCATCTATTTGCCTCGTGCGTTGTCGTCAATCGACCAGTATCCACATCATCACGCAGGTGCGCTACCACCACCCAGCATGACATTTGCATTACACTTTTATGACAAATATCTCTCTGCGGGGGCACAGACGATGAAAATACGCGCAACGGTGATTTGCGAACACGAGGGGCACATCCTCTTCGTGCGCAAGGCCAGATCGAAATGGGCGCTGCCGGGCGGCAAGGTCGAACGCGACGAGCGCCCGGTGGGCGCCGCCGAGAGGGAGTTGGAAGAAGAAACCGGGTTGAACGTCGACGGGCTGCTGTACCTGCAGGAATTGAAGGCGCGCGACACGCTGCACCATGTGTTCGAGGCGTCGGTCGTGAACATCGCGCAAGCGCGGCCATGCAACGAGATCACCGCTTGCCGGTGGCACGCCTACGGTGCCCTGGACGAGCTGGACACCACCGACACCACCGACACCACGCGGCACATCGTCAAATCCTTTCTGCGGCGCCTGTAGTTCCGCACTCTGCCCGCTCGCTTGACCAGACCATTCGCTGACTGCCGTTCGACAAAGGATTTGACGAACGTGCCAGCGGCTGTGCGCCACCGCTCGCCCCGTGAACATGCGCGTTGATGATTGGCCAACGGCTCACATTTACCTTTAACTCTACCCAACAGGATATTGGGCTTCTTTGAGCACTGTCTTCGTGGCATTTTGAAACATTCGACTCCATGAAGGGGCTGCGACCAATTCCGGTACCAGGCCAAACACAATAGACGGATTCGCGCGGAGTTTGCCGAGATTAAAGTTTGATGCCGACGAGAAATCCCAGGCAAAAAAATCCCAAGTAGCTGATGGAAACTTGGGATTTAAAAATGCATAAACCGTGGGAGGTGAACGCGCCGCTATAATACCGATTGCCTAAACCTGTAACAAGATGGTTTTAATCCTTTCGTCGGACTGAAGTCGCTGTAAGTCATTCAATAACCACACATTTATTAAGGTGGACGGGTATATAAACGCCACTTTTTGGTGCAACTACCGGAGTGACTTGCGAGCACTATCTCCCTTTATAAAGAAGGGTTATCAATCGATCGCTGTATAAGATTTTTCATCGACTGTCCTCTCAACTGGTTGCACGTCTCGCCAAGTTCAATCCTGTTTGACGACGCCGCACTGGCCACGCGTTCCACTTGCCTGCAGAGGGCCAGGTGCTCGGTGGCCTCTTCACGCTGGCGGTCGACTTCGGTATTGAAGTGCACGAAATAGCTCCCCAACAACACCGCAATACACAGCACCGCAACCGCGAAGTAGCGCAAGCTGTCGGGCGACCGGGGCTCTGAAGGGTTCGTCACCTTAGCGTTTCCTACTCTTTTCGTAGCGAACGTCGTCACCTTCCGCAGTGGCCACCACCGACCAGCCCAACCGTCGGTAAAACCCATTGGCCCGGACTTCATCGCGCCCGTCGGTGATCAGGAACAGCGTGTCGTGCAGTTCAAAGAGCGCAGCCTCAGCGACTGCCATCAATTTTCGCCCAAGGCCGAGGTTCTCGTGTGTCTGCAACACGAACATCGCAAACACTTCGCCCTCGGCCAGGTCAACCATGGAAAAGGCAACGGGCTGGCCGCCCACTTGGGCGATCCATGCGCAATCCGCTTCTTGGATGCGGTCGGCCAACACCTGAGGTGTGATGCCGAGATCGGCCATCTGTTCTCGGCTGAGGTAGTTCTGCACCACCAAAGTGCGAATGGCGAAAAGCGTATCGACATCATCCTGCGTCGCGACGCGAATATGTATTTGCATACCTGCCTCCTAAATGCAGGGCGCAATTGTATGCAAATTGAAACACAGAGATTGTCGTGGATTTGTAAAGCGCGCAGCCGAACAGCAAGAAGCTCCTTATTTACGCGCCACTTTGTAGCGCACGCAATCCTGATAAAAACTCTGGCGAATTGCCTCGGGCTTGAGCCGTGAACGGCTGTCATAGGTCTGTTCGGTGATGCCCATGGCCATCATGCGCATCCATGATTTATTGAACTTGATGGTCTGGATCTTCTGCCGCGCGGCATACAGTGAGACGCCCGAGAGCTTGAGTTCCTGAGCCCTGGCAGCCGTGCCCGCGCCCCAACTGCACATGTACTTGTCACCCTCGCGCAGCTCCCGTGCCTGCGCGGCAGCTGCGCCGCCGGCCAGGGAACAGGCGATCAGCATGATTCCAACAGTGCGCATTTGCGTCCTCACCTAACCACCTGAAAATAAAAGCGATTCTGGCGAGGATTTTGTTACAAAGGGGCCACTAAATTGCCTTATCGCACTGCATGAGTGGGTGCCTTCGTCGGAAATGGCGGTTGCTATATCGATATCACAATCGGTCGGATCGACTTTTTGGAGTGCCCTTTCAAGTCGTTTCATACGTTTTTTCCCCAGGCAGTGTCAGCCCGTTCTGATTTTTCCAGCCGTTCGTCCAGCGCCTTTTTTCCGCAGCAAACTCCGACGCCTTTCCCTTTGCCGAGACGTCACGGATGACTAACGCCTCCCACATTGCCTTTATCAACCCTGAGCTGAACAGCATCGATCAACGCCCGGCCGAGTCCCCCCAGCAGGTTAACGCCAGGTATGCCCACGCACTCGACTCCCTGAGACTGTCCGATGCTGCACTGGACGGGATTTTGCCGTTTGAGTGGACGCGGTGGTACCACACCCGTGCGGTGGACGTAGACTGTGGATTGGGGTTTGGCTGGGGTCACTCGCTGGCACATCGGCTGACGCTGACGGACGATTCTGCAGTATGGATTGACCATGAGAACCGATCGACTGTCCTGCCCTTGCCGACTGAGGCGCGACCGACAATCAGCAATCGCCTGGCCGACGCTTCGCTCTACCTGGGGGCTTGGCCCGATGAGCTGGTGCTGTCCCAGGCATCACGTTTCTACCACTTCTACGACGGTGTGCTGACCGCAATCAGCGACGCCTACGACAACCGGCTGCGTGTTTTCCGCGATGCGTTGGGGCGCATTGAGCGATTGGATACCGGTGTCGGTCGCTCGCTGTTTTGGCGTTATGAGCACGGCCGCATGGTGGCGGTCGATTACCAGGTTGAGCGGGCCAAGGGGCGTGCGGACGGCGTCTGGGTGACCGAGCAGACCGTGGTTTCCTACACCTATGACGACATTGGACGACTGACTTCAGCAACCAATGCGGCCGGGGAAAGCGAGGTTTATCGATACGACGAGCAGCACGTCATTCTTGAATGCCAGTTGGCCGGCGGCGCGCGTTTCTTTTGGGCGTGGGAAGGGGCTGGCAAGGCCGCGCGATGTGTCCGGCATTGGGCCGGTTTTTTGCAGATAGACACGCGGTATGTCTGGGGCGACGACGGCAGCGTTACCCTTCACAACGCCGATGGGCGCCAGGAAATGTATGTTCATGCCCCACAGGCACAACTGGTGCAGCGTGTTGATCCGAATGGCGCCAAGCATTTCAAATCCTACGACGACAAGGGTCGGCTGACGGTCGAGCAAGACCCACTCGGCGCGGTGACGGCGTATCAATACGATGACGCCGGACGCTTGGTGGCGTTTTTTCCAGGGGAGGATGAGCCAACGTCCTACGAGTATGCCAATGGATTTTTACGCGTAGTACGCCGTGGCCAGGCCGTTTGGAACTACGAGCATAATGACCAAGGCAATGTCATTCGTAAGACCGACCCCGATGGCAACGTGACCGACTATAGCTACAACAAATGTGGGCAGTTGATCGGGGTTTGGTTTCCTGACCACAGTTGCCTGCGGCGGGCGTGGAATGAGCGTGGGCAACTGCTTGAGGAGCAGTGGCCGGACGGCGGCGGGAAGCGCTATCGCTATGACGATCTCGGTCGGCGGGTGGCGCAAGAGGACAAGCATGGGGCGCTGACCCAGTACCAGTGGGACAGTGTCGGACGGTTAGCGTGTGTGATCATGCCCGACGGTGGCACGCGGGAATACAGCTACAACCCCTACGGAAAAATCACCGCCGAACGCGATGAACTGGGGCACGTCACTCGCTACGACTACATCGACGGTCTGCCCCTGATCAGCCGCCGCTTGAATGCGGACGGCACCCAGGTCAACTACCGCTATGACCACGTTCGATTGCTGCTCACCGAAATCGAGAACGAAATCGGCGACGTCTATCGGTTCGACTACCACCCCAACGGCCTACTCCAGCAGGAAATCGGCTTTGACGGCCGACGCACCGCCTACGCCTACGACCTCAACGGTCACCTGCTGGAAAAAACCGAACATGGCGCCGACGGCAGTCTGCTGGTCACCCGTTACCGGCGAGACCACGCCGGTCGGTTGATAAGGAAAATCCTGCCCGACGGCAGCATCGTTGAATATACCTACGACCGCCAAGGCAACCTTCTCAGCGTCAATGACGACCACCGGCCCCTCACTTTCGCCTACGACCAGCAAAACCGCCTGATCGCCGAACATCAGGGCTGGGGCACACTCCGCTATGGCTACGACGCTTGCGGCCGGCTTAAACACCTGTGCTTACCGGACAACAACCAGTTAGTGTTCAACCATGACAAGGGCGGCCACCTGGCGACCGTCGAACTCAATGGCGCGCTGCTGACTTCACACCTGTTCGACGCCGGCCGAGAGCACCAGCGCGCCCAAGGCAAACTGCTCAGCAGCTACCAGTACGATGACCATGAACGCCTGTTCAACCATGGCATCTGCGATGTCCAAGGCACTCGCTACCGCCGCCAATACGGTTACGACCAAGCCGGCAACCTCAGCCGTTTGCTCGACACGCGCAAAGGCGAACATCGCTACCACTACGACACGCTAAACCGCCTGGCCCGCGCCGATCACTCCCAGGCCGCGCAGGAACGCTTCGCCTACACTCCGGCTGGCGACCGTCTGACGCTCCAGGATGACCACAACTACGACTACGACACCTTTGGCAACCTCGTCCGCGAACGGCACGGCAAGGACCACCCACTGATCACCGAATACCGCTACGACTGTCAGCACCGCCTGATCGGCCTCACCCGACCCAACGGCCAAACCGCCCACTACCGCTACGACCCGTTTGGTCGGCGCGTCAGCAAAACCGTTGCCGGCACGACCCGCGAGTTTTTCTGGCAAGGCGACAAACTGATCGCCGAACACCACGCACAACTGCATCGCAGCTACGTCTACGAACCCGACAGTTTCCGCCCACTGGCCCTGCTGGAAGGCTTCGGCCCACACCACACCAAGCCTTTCCACTACCAACTGGATCATCTAGGCACCGCGCAGGAGCTGACCGCGCCCGACGGCGAAATCGTGTGGTCCGCGCACTACCGCGCCTACGGCCAGATCACCCGATTCGACATCGAAAAAATCGAAAACCCGCTGCGTTTCCAAGGTCAATACTTCGACCCGGAAAGCGGGCTGCACTACCATCGCCACCGCTACTACAATCCGCAGAGTGGTCGCTACCTGACGCCCGACCCGCTGAAAGGGATGAGCGGGCTCAACGGCTATCGCTATGCGCCCAACCCCACAGGGAGGGCTCCGTCGGGGCTGAGCGCCTGCCACGCAAGTGAAGGGGCGCAAAGCGCAAACAAACTACAAAACGGGTGTGACGGCTCGCTGCGTGATCAGCCGATCAACTCCATGCCACCACCAACAACCCTGCCCCCAGTACCATGCACAACGGCGAATAAAAATACGTATCCCACCGCGCAAACCGCGAACCACCTACCTTTTTGAAAAAGCCCACCAGCTCCGAATCGCCGATCGCCCGAGCAAACATGATCACGGCAATCGCGCTGATGCCCCATTGCAATGCGCCATGGGACACCGCCGAAAAATACAGCCCGGCTCGCAGGCAAACGAGCAAGGCAATTGCCACCAGGCCCAGCGCCACCAGAAAGGTGCCCAACGCCGAGGGCTTGAACGCCGGGCGGGGTCCGCTGGCGAATTCGCCGGGGAGTTGGGGGATGGCGGCGAGGCTGCCGAGTTTGCCGCCGGCGGCCCAATACAAATGCACCATGCTGACAAAGGTGAAAATACCGACGATCCATCGTGCGACGATAAAGCTCATGGCGGCTTCTCCCAGAATTTGTGCGATCTAGGATAGTCCCCCTGAGATTTTTTGCAGGCATTTCGCCGGCGGCTGATGGTAAAGTCCCGCCCCATGAAAATCGCCCGTGCCGACCGTTCGCTCATTGCCTGGATGCTCTACTGCTGCGTCCTGTTCAATGTGTTCGCGTGCAGCATCGGTCATGGGCAAATGGTGGGCATGCAGCTCAACGGCATCGGTGGGCAGTTCTGTACCGTCGACCCGCGCACCCAGGCGCCCAAACCGTCCAACTCCACCGATGAAAGCCTGCCGACGCTGTCCAAGGCATTTGGTTGCCCGCTGTGCTCCACCGGCGGCATGGGCCCGGCGCTGAGCTCCAGCCTCAACGTCGCGGTGTTGCCGCAACCCCATGCACCGCCGCCGGCTATCGTACTGGCCGCCGATATCCCTGCTCGCTTCACCTGGCCCACGGCCCACCCACGGGCACCGCCCGCCCTCGCCTGATCCTCGCGCTTTCTGATCTGCACTGACGCCGTTTCCGTAAGGAAATACGGGCGACTGTGCGTTGTTTTCAAGCAGGTTTTCAGGATTCAAGCATGAAACATTTACCTCTGTTGGCGGGCCTGTTCGGCTGCCTGCCTGTCTGTGCCTGGGCGCTCGAACTCGCCCCGACCACCATCGATGGCGACCCCACCAGCGAACCGGGCCTGGGCCTGGACCAGTCCAGTGGCGTCGCTTCGCGGCTGGGGCTGAGCGTGCGCGAAACGCCTGCCTCGGTGGCTATCGCCAACCGCAATGACATCGAGCGCCATGGCGCCAAGACTTTCCGGGATGCGGCCAATACCTTGCCCGGCGTCAACGCCAGCGCACCGCCGGGGTTTGGGGGCTTTGTGTCGTATCGCGGGTTTACCAGCAGCCAGATCACCCAGATGTTCAACGGCATCAACGTCGCCACCGGGCTGGCCCGGCCGGTGGATGCGTGGATCTATGATCGGGTGGAGCTGGTCGGCGGGCCCTCGTCCTTGATCAATGGTGCGGGCTCCGTAGGCGGTTCGCTGAACTACGTGACCAAGCTGGCGACCCGCGAGGAACAGGCCGCCGCAGGCCAATTGACCTATGGCAGCTACGACACCGCCGGCATGGCGTTCGGCCTGAACCACGCGCTGACCGACCCCAGCGCCGACGTGCAGCATTACGCACGCCTGGACGTCAGCCGCAATACCAACCACAGCTACATCGACCGCGATCAGCGCGACGCCTGGAGCGTAGCGTTTTCCCTGCTCAGTGACCTCACCCCCAACCTGTCCCATACCCTGGCCCTGGAACACCAGGACGAGCATGAAGACAGTCCGTACTGGGGCACGCCGGTGCTGAATCCCAAGGCTGGCGAGCTGAAGATCGATAAACACAACCGGTTCAACAATTACAACGTCGCCGACGGCCGTTACGAACAGCGCACGCTTTGGGCGCGCTCGATCATCGACTACCGGATCAACGACAGCACCACGCTGAAAAATACCCTGTATCACCTCGACAGTCAGCGCGATTACCGCAACCTGGAGACCTACCAGTACAACGCCGACAACAGCGCGGTGAACCGCTCGACCGCGTATCAGGTACGTCATCAGGGCGCGCAGAATGGCAACCAGTTCGAACTGCGTCATGACGACAGCGTGTTCGGCCTCTCCACCACCTGGTCCGGGGGCTTCGAATACAAGGTCAACAGCACGACCAACAGCCCGCTGAGAGCCGCTGGCAATAGCACGGTCGATCCTGACCACTATGACCCAGGGCACTTTTACGACATTCCTGGCACCCGACCAGGCTTTATCAGGGACAAGACCAACGAAGTCACCACCAAAGCGCTGTTCGTGGAAAATCGCCTGGGCCTGACCGATAAGCTGACATTGCTGACGGGCCTGCGCTACGACGCCATCGACCTGGATGTCACCAACCACGGCGCGATAACCGCCAGCAGCCCACGGTACTTCACGCGCAGTTGGGCGCCAGTGACCGGGCGCGCAGGCCTGACCTACCAGTTCATCCCGACGGCCAATGTGTACGTGCAATACAGTACGGCCGCCGAACAACCGAGCACCACCACCCAGGTATTCGACGTATCCACCGGCAAGCAGTGGGAAGTGGGCAGCAAATTCGACTACCTGGACGGTCGCGGTTCGGCCAGCGTCGCCGCTTATAAAATCGAGCGCAAGGACTTTGCCGTCACCGACCCGCTGGACCCGATCAACAGCATCCCGGTAGGCGCGCAGTCGTCCAAAGGCATTGAGTTGGCCAGTTCGTTGCGCATCACGCCGCGACTACTCGCCGAAGGTAACTTCGCCTGGGTGGATGCCGAGTACGACGAGTTCAATGAGAAAATCGCCAGCGGCGCGGTGGTTTCGCGCAAGGGCAATACACCGACCAACGTGCCCAAGCGTGTCGGTAACCTGTGGCTGACCTATGATTTTTCCGAGGATTGGCAAGGCGGTGTGGACGCGCGATATGTCGCGCAGGTTTATCCGGATAACGCCAACACCCAGACAGTGCCGGCCTACACCTTGTTCGGAACATTCCTGCGCTACCGGGTGGACGCCCACACCTCGGTGACCGGCCGCGTGCGCAACCTGACCAACGAGGTGTATGCCGAGTTCGCCCATGTGTCCCCGGCGTATTACCTGGGGGCGCCACGGACGTTTGAAGTGGCGGTGCAAACCCGCTTCTGACCCTACAATACAAACCAATGTGAGAGCGGGCGTACTGTGGCACGCCTGCGTCCACATGCTTGATCTGCGTTCTGCCGCGGGATGGGCCTCTATTTCAGGCTGGCTTCAACCTTCTGCGCTACATCTTCCGTCAACCATGCCTTCCACACTTCGGGATGCGCCTTGAGGAACGCCAGCGCGACGTCCCGTGGCGCCGTGTGATTCTCGCTCATGGTCGCCAAGGCTTTGTTCAGCGGCTCAATCGGGAACTCGACCTTCTCGAAGAACCCGGCAATCTGCGGATGTTCTTTCTGGAACGGCGTGGACACCCCGATACTCAACTTGGACGCCAGAGACCGCGTCGGCTTCGGATCGGGATTGTCCGCATCCGTCAGCGTCTTCCAGGCCTGTGCATCAAACGGCGGCTCTTCCAGTTGGATCAACTTGTAGCGCCCCATCAAGGGCGTCGGTGACCAGTAGTAGAACAGCACCGGCTTGCCACGACGAATCGAGGAGGCAATTTCGGCATCCAATGCCGCCCCCGAGCCACTGCGGAAGTTCACATAGCTGTCGTCCAGGCCGTAGGCCTTGAGTTTCTGTTTGTTGACCACTTCCGAGGTCCAGCCAATGGGGCTGTTGAGAAAGCGCCCTTTGCCGGGGGATTCGGGGTCCTTGAACACGTCTTTGTAGCGCGCCAGGTCCGCGACACTTTTCAGGTCTGGCGCCAGCGGCTTAAGGCCTTTTGCGGGGTCGCCCTTGACCACGTACTCCGGCACCCACCAGCCTTCGGTGGCGCCCTTGACCGTATCGCCCAACCCGGCGACTTTGCCTTCGGCCTCGGCCTTGACCCACACCGGACTACGACCCGCCCATTCTTCGCCGATCACCTGGATATCATTCTTCGCCAGGGCGGTTTCCAGGGTGATGGTGGTGCCGGGCAAGGTGTCGGTAGGCAGGTCATAGCCGTTCTCGACGATATACCGCAGCACTTCGGTGATCAGACTGCCGCTTTCCCAGTTCAAATCGGCGAAATGCACAGGCGCCTGCGCAGCCGAAACGGGCAACGAAGCCACCGACAGACTCAAGGTCGCCAGGGACGCCGCCAACAGGGTTCTCAATCCTTTCATGCCTTTGCACCTCACGTGTTCGCAGCAAAAACGGACGGCTTTGCCGCCAATGCGCGAAGCCTCTGAATAGTTAAGTCAACTCAACTGTAGTAGAGGTTCCCGGAGATAAAGGCTGTTCGCTGTACGGAGGGGTTATTCGCTGGCCTTGAAGGTCACCAGTTCACCCTTGCGCCACTTGGCGGCCTTGCCGGTCACGGCCTTGAGGGTTTTGGTCAAGCCTTCCTGCAATTGTTCGTTGGCGGCAAACACCAGCATCACGTTGTGACCTTCCTTGAACACAATGCCCTGGCCTTCCGCCGAGGAAACAAAGGCGTAGTCGCCCAGGCCATAAACCGTCAACTTGATATCGCGAAACTTCAATTCAAACTTGCCACCTTCGCGACTGGGCAATACCGCTGCGCGAAAATGATCGCCTACCTTGAGTTCGAGGCGCTGTTTGTCATCCACGACCAACGCCGATTCAGTATCGATCTCGGCGATGTAGATGCCTTCCGGTGTTTGTTCAGTGATGTAAACAAAACGGGATTGAAACTGTTTGACCAACTTTGCGCGCAAATCACCCAGCACGAATAACGCGTGCATATCCAGATTACTGACTGCCAAGGAAACGCCCCCACATCAAAAAAAGCACTGTCCGCCGGGACGGGCAGCACAAAAAAACGGCCATAACGGCACGCTCACACAACACATTTATTAAAAAACCTGAAAAAACGCCCCCTGCGGTGCCGCAAGACCAATACAGGCATACACGATAGACCCTATGCAGGCCATCGATCTTCACAGCAAATCACAGGTTTAGCGGCCCGAGAAGACGGGCCGACCAGCTTCAGAGAATAACCCAATTAAAAAACGCAGTTTCCGACAATCTGCACAAAACAAAATACCTGGGTATGGAACCGAGTGCCGACCGCCGACGACAATACTAAAACAGCAACACGGGTCAAAACCACCCGTTCCGCTGCTGGCGGGCCAACCAGATCGATCGACAGGAGCTGACCATGCAACGACGTCAACACGGCGCTACGTCTTCCGGCACTCATTCATCCTATCAAGACGAGCGCCAATACTACTGCTTGCAAAGCCATACTGGATACTCGAACTCCGTGCTTTATCAAGTTGTACCCGCCGGCCGGAACTTCTTTCATATTCTGGAAGTAACCAGCGGCAGGATCAAAGGCTTTCGCAGCAACCATATCCGCGCCTGCGAACTGGCAAAAACCCTCGAAGCCGCAAAGCACGCCCCTCACGGCGGGATCGTTTCGTCACCTGGATGACTTTACCGCGCCGCCGTCCCTCAACAACTGCCATACTGGCCCGTCCATTGAAGTTTGCCCCCTGCGGGTCAGGTTTCATCAGTGCAGTTACCTTGAAGGGAAGGTTATACGTGACGGAATTTGATATTGGCGAATTTTTTATCCATGGCGAAGCCAGAGAAGTAGACGGTGAATTCCAAGCAGTTATCGTAATGCGTGCCAAGCCTCCCTTGACCACGATCACAATGCACCAAGTGGAAAAAGATCGTTGGTTCAAGACTGCAGACACCGCCGACATCGCGGCAAAAGAAGCCGCCAAAGCGCTCAAGACTGCGGTGGACTCAGGGGCACTGACCACCTAAGAATCCGATAGAACTCTACTGCGCGAAAAACCTCCGATGCATATCCCCCCCCAAAAACCGCACGGAGAACGATATGGACGCGCCAGTACCGACCCTTGAAACCCTGTTTGATCAACTGGGCCTGGATTCCACCCCGAAGGCCATCGATGCGTTTATCGCCGCGCATCCTTTGGCCAACGACGTGAAGCTGATCGACGCGCCCTTCTGGGCGCCCCAACAAGCTCAGTTGCTCAAGGAAGAGCTGCGTGAAGACGCCGAATGGGCAATGGCCGTGGATGAACTGAACCAGCGTCTGCACCAAGCGCAATAACGCCCCTCAATGCAGGCTGTCTGACTGTTCCATGCGCAACAGCGCTTGCCAGGCGGCCCTGCACTCCTCGGCTTCATCACGGCTGGCGAAGGCCGTGCCACGCTGTTCACCGTTGAGCAGCACGACCCAACAAGCCTTTTGACCCAGCGCACGCAGGGTTTCGGGTACGCCACTGCCAATCATCACAGCGACATCGACTTTTTTTTGCATGGGGCTTCTCCGCAGCGATAGTTAGCTGACTAACAATGTCGGCCATGCTACGTTTTTCCTCCGGTCAGAAAAAGCTATCCCCTGAATAGCTTCATTGCATAAACCGCAACAATACTCAGCGCTTGGCCTTGGTGTTTTCGGGTTTATAGCCCAGGCGCAATCCACCCCAATGCCGGCCCTTGACCATGATCGGCACCGACAAGTCGTGCATCAGCTCGCCTGTATCGCGGGTGTAAGTCTGCAGCAGCACCGCTTGCTGATGGCTGCCACAGCGAATCCCGGTACGGTCGTCGAACTTGCGTTTGGTGCGATTCTGTAAGGCGTCCACCTGTGCGTCGCCAGTCAACGGCTGGGAAAACGCCTTGTTGTGTGTCGGAACATACCCCTGCTGCGTACAGGCGATGGCAAATACCAGGCCCTCATGGCGCGGCAGCAGCGTCTCTTGAATCGCTGGCAATACCTGGTCGGTGTAGCCATCAAAGCGCGTGTGGAACTTGCTGGGGCGGGTGTTGGGGATCGACGTGTAGCTGCGGTCAAACAGATCCTCCAGGCTGATACGGTTTTGCAGTACATCCGCCTCGAACTGTTCGGCAATGCGGCTCGCGCCTTCCCGGGCGAGGTCGTAGATGCGTTGGTGATAGTCATCCAGCCCGACTTCAGCCAGGCGTTCGCTGATGGTTTCGGCCTGCCCTTCCATTTGCACGGCGGCATCGGCCAATTGACGGGTTTGCTCGTCGCTCACCGTCAGGTCGCTGCGCATTTGCTCCACGGCATGGAACAAGCTGTCGAGTTGGGCCCGGTTGGTATCGGTGCCCTGGGCGATTTCGTTGACCTGCCCTTCGACATCCGCCGCCAGGCTGGCGATGTTCTGCAACTGCTCACCCGCGTGCTCCACCTGCTCCACACCGGTTTGCAGGTCTGTCGACAGTTGGCGAATCTGTTCCACCACCTGGCCCGTGCGTTGCTGGATATCGGCGACCATTACCCCCACTTCCTCGGTGGCAGTTGCAGTACGACCGGCCAGCCCGCGGACTTCATCGGCCACCACGGCAAACCCGCGCCCATGCTCGCCGGCACGCGCGGCTTCGATGGCGGCGTTCAAGGCAAGCAAGTTGGTCTGGCTGGCGATGGATTGGATCACCAGGGTGACGCGCTGGATTTCCTCGCTGCGCTGGCTCAGGGCCTCAATCATCTCGCGGCTGTCATTCGCACGCTGACTGAGCTGGTGCATGCGGGTGATCGACTGGGCCAGCACTTCGCGGCCCTCGGTGCTGCGCTGATGCGCCTGGCTGGCGGCACCCAGTGCCTGGCGGCTGAGTTGGGAGGTGACTTGTTCGGTGCCGATCATCACTTCGGCGCTGCTGACGATCTGTTGGGCGGCGCTCAACTGCGACTTCAAGCGAGCAGCCAGTTGCTTGACCGAATAGGCCACGCCGGCCGCCGACAATGCGTTATGGCTGGTGGTATGGGACAGGTCGCGGGTCAGGTCGCCAATGGCATCGGCCGCTTCAGACGGCGCCGCGCTGGGCGTGCGTTTTTTCAGGCGGGGCAGCCAGATCACCAGCAAGGCCAGTGTCAGGCAGAGATAAATAGGCAGGCTGGCAAACGCAATGCCCAGCAGGACCAGCACCAGGGCGGTGCTCTGCAAGAGCGGCGTCAGCCAGCTGGGCAACCCGCTCACCACCGCGTGCGGTGGCACTGCTGCGCCCATCAGAGGTCCGTCCCCAGCCATCTTCGTCACCCCACTGCTTGTCATTATTGTCTCTGCATTAAACGCCACTATCAGGCCATTATCTATGGGCCTTTAGTGGGGGAGCTTGCAGCAGATCAAGAGACCGGGCGTAACGGGTATTTTCCCTGGGGAGCGCAGTACTCGCCCCCCTCGGCTTCAGCGCATCAGGCTTGGCGCTGGTGCTTGTCGATCTGCTCGTGGCGCTCTTGCGCTTCGATGCAGTACTTGGTGGTCGGGCTGATCAGCAGGCGCTTGAGGCCGATAGCCTCGCCGCTGTCATCGCACCAGCCAAAGGAATCTTCCTTGATGCGCTCCAGGGCGCGCTCAAGCTGCGGCAGCATGCGCTGGTCGCGATCAATGGCATTCACCAACCAGGTGCGCTCTTCTTCCACGGAAGCGGCATCTGCCGGGTCGGCCGGGGTGTCCAGGCTTTCAATGGCGATGCGGTTCTGTTCAATGCGCTCGTGGTGTTCCACTTTCATGTCTTGCAGCAACTGCTCGAAAAAAGCGTGCTGTTCGGCATTCATGTAGTCATCCGCCGGCATGGCCAGCAACTTTTCCTTTGTCATTGATTTCTCTATAAAAAATACGTGCATTAAGGCGAATAAGGGAGCGTTCCGGCCGACCTCTGCAGGTCTCGGAAAGGCGCCATCCATTCCAAGCGCCACCCGGCACTCAATTTACGAGGGGCGGCAGTCTAAGGCCGACTTGAGGGCGCAGCAACTGAAAAGACAGGCATTTTTCCAAGATAACCCCCAAAAGCACCAGGACGGGCTCGGTGAATGGTTATCGGAGTGCGTTTATAGCAAGAAATTCAGTGTTGTGGAGCTATATAGAAGACAAACGGTTAGATCTGACGAATGCAGGTCCAAATGTGGGAGGGGGCAAGCCCCCTCCCACATGTTGCACGGCGTCAGCGTTTTAGCTTGCGCTTGTTGCGATATTGGTCGATCACCACTGCCACCACGATAATCAGGCCCTTGATAATGTCCTGGATATACGCGTCGACCCCGACAAAGGTAAACCCGCTGGCCATCACCCCAAGGATCAGCGCGCCAATCACCGTGCCGGTGATGCGCCCTACTCCGCCCGCCAGGCTGGTGCCGCCGATCACAGCGGCAGCGATCGCATCCAATTCGTAGGACATGCCCATGCCGGCCTGGCCGGTGGCGGCACGCGCCGAGGCCACCACACCGGCCAGGCCTGCCAGGAGCCCGGCGATGCTGTAGACGATGATCAGGTGACGCTTGACGTTGATCCCCGAGGTGCGCGCCGCCTGCATATTGCCGCCGATGGCGTAGGTGTACTTACCGTACTTGGTGTAGCGCAGGGCGATATGGAAGATCACCGCCACCACCAGAAAGATGATCACCGGCATCGCCCCATGACCGATGGCCGTGTAGGAATCCGAGAGCATGCTCACCGGCTGGCCTTCGGTGTAATAACGCGCCAGGCCACGGGCCGACACCATCATCCCAAGTGTTGCGATAAACGGCGGGATACCGGTCACCGCGATAATACTGCCGTTGATCGCCCCCGCCAGCAGCCCCACACCGAGGCCAACCGCGACCGGGATCCACACCGGCAGGTCGGTCAGCGACGGAAACACCGCACGGGAAAAATCAGATGTTTGCGCAAGACTGGCAGCGATCATCGCCGATAACGCAAGGACAGACCCGGAAGACAGGTCGATGCCCGTGGTGATGATCACCTGGGTCACACCAATGGCCAACAGGCCGATGATCGACACTTGCAGGATCATCAGCACCAGGCGCTGGGAGTTCATCAGGAAGCTCTGGTCACGCACAATCCAGCCGAACACTTCAAACACCAGGCCGATGCCGATCAGCACCAGGAAGATGCTCAGCTCCGTCGGCAAGCGTCGACGGCGCTTGACCGTTGCCGTGGCAGGCTTGTTGTCTGTTATTGCGTTCATAGCCGATCACCTTTTTATTCTATGGCGCGGGCCAACCGCAGGCCCGCGCGGCTGTTCGTCAGTGGACCACGGTCATACCGGAGGCCAACTGCATGACTTTTTCCTGGGTCGCCTCTAAGCGGTCCAGGGTGCCCATCAGTTCGCCTTCGTGCATCACCATCACCCGGTCGCTCATGCCCAGCACTTCGGGCAGCTCCGAGGAAATCATGATCACCGCCATGCCCTCGCTGGCGAGGAACGAAATCAAACGGTAGATCTCGGCCTTGGCGCCGACGTCGATGCCACGGGTCGGCTCATCGAGAATCAGCAGGCGCGGCTTGGTCATCAGCCAGCGCGCCAGCAGGGCTTTTTGCTGGTTACCGCCGGACAAAGTGTCGATGCATTGCTCCAGCGACGGAGTCTTCACCCGCAGCTTCTTGCACATGTCTTCACACAGCGCACGCAGGGCTTTCTGCTGAATAAACCCGTTGCCCGAATAATGCGGCAGCACCGCCATTTCCATGTTCTCCAGGACCGACAGGCAAGGGAACAGCCCGCTGAGCTTGCGATCCTCGGTCAACAGCGCAAAGCCTTTGTCGATGGCCATGTGCGGGTCGGTAATACGCAGCGCCTTGCCATCGAGGGTTATCTGCCCGTGGGTGCTTGGGGTGATGCCGAAAATGGTTTCCGCCACGTTGGTGCGGCCCGAGCCCATCAACCCGGCGATGCCGAGGATCTCGCCGGCATGCAGGTCGAACGAGACGTTGTTGAACACGCCGTCCAGGCCCAGGTCGCGCACCGACAACAGCAACTCGCCGATGGGCGTTTCGCGTACCGGGAACAACTGGCTCAGTTCACGGCCGACCATCATCGAGATCAGGCTGTCGCTGTTCATGCTGTCGGCGCGCTGCAGGCCGATGTACTGGCCGTCACGAAACACCGCCACTTCATCGGCGATGGCGAACACTTCATTCATCTTGTGCGTGATGTAGACGATGCCTTTGCCCTGGGCCTTGAGGTCGGCAATGATCGAAAACAGGTGGGCGACTTCCTTCTCGGTGATGGCGGACGTCGGTTCATCCATGATCAGGATGTCGGAATCGTAGGACACCGCCTTGGCAATCTCGACCATCTGCCGTTCGGCGATACTCAGGTTGCCCACATGCTCCTCGGGGTCGAGGTTGATGCGCAGGCGGGCGAGCAAGTCGGCGGTGCAGCGGTGCATTTCGCGGTGGTTGACCATGCGCAGGCTGTTGAGCTGCTCGCGGCCGATCCAGATATTCTCGGCGATGCTCATGTGCGGCATCAGGTTGAGTTCCTGGTGGATCATCGCGATCCCAGCCTTTTGCGCGGCCAGCGGCGTCTCAAACACAATCGGCTTGCCACGCAGGCGGATTTCGCCGGCGTCGGGCTGGTAGATGCCGGCGATGATTTTCATCAGCGTCGACTTACCCGCGCCGTTCTCACCCATCAGCGCCAGCACCGAGCCTGGGCGCACGCGCAGTTGCACATCGGCCAGGGCCACCACACCGGGAAAACCTTTGCTGATGTTGAGGATTTCCAGCAGGTAGGGTTCTTCCAGCAGTGAAGGCTGGATACCGGGAGGCTGCGAGACAGTGGCTTGAGCAAGCATAGGACGGTACTCCATCGGCAGGGCGGGCACGACCGCCCTACCGGCTTATTGTTGTGATGGTGGGGCTACTTGAAGTCTTTGACGTTGTCCGGGGTGATCAGCTTGAACGGGATGACAATGTTCTGCTCGATCGTCTCCTTCTTCGCCATCTTGCGCGCCGCCTCCACCGAGCCGACCGCCTGACCGTTGGCGTCCTGGAACACCGACACGGTCATTTCGCCTTTAGTGATCGCATTCAAGCCGTCCGGCGTGCCGTCGACCCCCGCAATCAAGATGCTGCCCGGCTTGGTGCCGGCCGACTTCAACGCCATGGCGGCGCCAATGGCCATTTCATCGTTATTGGCCAGCACGGCATTAAATTCGCGGCCCTGGGTCAACCAGTCGTTGACCAGGGTCATCCCGCGGTCACGCAGCCAGATACCGGTCTGTTCCTGCTCGATCTGGATCTGCGGGTACTTGGCCAGGATTTCTTTAATGCCCTTGGTACGGTTGGTGGTGGAGTTGTTCGCCAAGTCACCGAGCAGGATCACGACCTTGCCCTTGCCGCCGAGTTTTTCGGCGATGTATTGCATTTGCATGCGGCCGGCCTCTTCATCATTGGAGGTCACGGCGGCCACGCCTTTGGGCAGATCTTTCTGGTCCGGTCGGCGGTTGACGTAGACCAGCGGAATACCCGCCTCGAGCGCTGACTTGCTGATTCGCGCCGTGGACGCCGTGTCCACCGGGTTGACAATGATCGCATCGACCTTCTGGCTGATGAAGTTCTCGACCTGGCTCAGTTGCTTGACCACGTCGGCGCGCGCGTCTTCGAACTGCAACTGCACACCATCGCCCTTGGGATAGGACTTGGCTTGCTTGTCCATGTACTCACGCACGTTGGTCAGGTAGGTGTCATCGAACTGCGACATGCTCACGCCGATCTTCAGATCGGCAGCTGTGGCAAAACCGCTGGCCAGCAGCAGGGACAACGCCAGCGCGGTAAAACGGATCGGGGTCTTCATGAACGGTCTGTCTCCACTTTCTTGTTGGTTTTCTGGACGTAGCGTTTATCAGAGCGAGGATGACGGCAGGCGGACGACCGGTGCCCCCGGAATGCAGCACACCAGGGCGCCTTGGTTTTCGACGCACAGCACATTAAGGAAGGAAAAGTAAAACGGCCGGGCGCGGGGCAGACCGCGTGGCGTGTGGGCAGGGCGTAAAACTCGCAGTACAGCGTTGAAGATTTTCATCTGACGGTACCTGGTTGTTTTTGATCTTGTTTTTGTTGAGTCGCCAGAATCGAATCCGGACGTACTTTATGCAACCTGGAAAAGACTTTATTGGAAAATAATTTCTATATCAACATGTTTTAGAATTTAATTCTATTTCCATTGAAACCACCTGCTGCCGCTCGGCGCTCAGGCGTGCAGCGTCCAGGACACGGGTGGTTTCCAGCGCCTCATAGGCGTCCACCGGCAACGGCCCCTGCCCTTGCACGGCGGACTGCAACTGGCGATAGAACTGCGTCCAGCAGCCTTTCTCCGACGGTACACGCTCGCGCTCCGAGCCTTGTTCGAACCAGCCCCAGCGGCGGTGCTCCTCAAAACCCCAGTGCTCGCCCTCGGTTTTGGGCGACTTGCCGGCCATCAGTGCGTCTTCCTGGCCGTCCAGCCCTTCGACGGTGTAGCAACCCAGGGTGCCGCTGACCCTGAAGCGCGGCGCCGGGCTGTTCTGTAAGGCATTGCCCCACAGGTGGGAAAGCACCCCGTTGCGGTGGGTCAGGGCAACAAAGAAGCCGTGGTCGACGCTGGGGTGTTCAGCGCTGTAGTGCAATTGCGCGAAGACCCGATCCACCGGGCCGAACAGTTGCAGCGCCTGGTCCACCAGATGGCTGCCCAGGTCGCGCAGCCAGCCGCCGCCGCTGGCATTGCCCACGGCTTGCGGGCTGAAACGCTCGACGCAAGATTCAAACCGGGTGACAGCGCCGAGGGCGCCGGCGTCGATCAGTTTGCGCAAAGTCAGGAAATCCGAATCCCAGCGCCGGTTCTGGTAGACGCTGAGCAACACGCCGTGGCGTTCGGCTGCAGTGATCAGCACCTGGGCCTGTTCGGCGTTGGCGGCAAAGGGTTTGTCGCTGACGACGGCGACGCCGTGCTCGATCGCTTCGAGTACCAGTGCCGGGCGCCCTTTAAGCGTGGTGGAAATCACCAGGGCGTCGACGCCGGCCTCGACAATCTGGCCGATGCTGTCAAAGGCTTTAACCCCTGGAAGATCAGCGCTCAATTGCTCGCGGCGCTCGGGTGAGCGAGTCACCACACCAACAAAAGTAGCACCTGGCAGGGTTGCAATCAGTGGCGCATGAAAAAAGCGCCCTCCATGGCCATAGCCGACTAGTCCAATTCGCATACATTCACTCCTTCATTGAAGTGCAAACCACAATCCAACTGTGGGAGGGGGCTTGCCCCCGATGGCGGTGGATCAGATACAGTTTTATTGGCTGACCCACTGCTATCGGGGGCAAGCCCCCTCCCACATTGACCGGGTGTTAACCGTAGAAGGCAGGGTTGCAGCCAGTGGCGCATGAAAAAAGCGCCCTCCATGGCCATAGCCGACTGGTCCAATTCGCATACATTCACGCCTTTATTGAAGTGCAAACCCAATCCAACTGTGGGAGGGGGCTTGCTCCCGATGGCGGTGGATCAGATACAGACTTATTGGCTGACCCACTGCTATCGGGGCAAGCCCCCTCCCACATTGACCGGGTGTTAGCCGTAGAAGGCAGGGTTGCAGCCAGTGGCGCATGAAAAAAGCGCCCTCCATGGCCATAGCCGACTGGTCCAATTCGCATACATTCACGCCTTTATTGAAGTGCAAACCCAATCCAACTGTGGGAGGGGGCTTGCCCCCGATGGCGGTAGATCAGCTACAGCTTTATTGGCTGACCCACTGCTATCGGGGGCAAGCCCCCTCCCACATTGACCGCGTGTTAGCCGTGGTAGGCAGGGTTGCAGCCAGTGGCGCATGAAAAAAGCGCCCTCCATGGCCATAGCCGACTGGTCCAATTCGCATACATTCACGCCTTTATTGAAGTGCAAACCCAATCCAACTGTGGGAGGGGGCTTGCCCCCGATGGCGGTAGATCAGCTACAGCTTTATTGGCTGACCCACTGCTATCGGGAGCAAGCCCTCCCACATTGACCGAGTGTTAGCCGTAGAAGCGCGGACGCTCAGGCAGGCTGACGTGGACAATTTGCCCACTGCCTTGCGCTTCGATACACGCATCCGCCGCGACCGCCGCCGCAAACCCGTCCCACGCCGACGGCCCGCCCACTTGCCCGGCGCGCACGCTGTCGATGAACGCCTGCAACTCGATGTCATAGGCGCCGATAAAGCGGTCTTTCCAGTCCATCAGAATTGCATTGGACAGCTTGGCCTCGCTGCGCAATTGCACCTGCGACGGCTCCGGCAGCTTGGCGATACCGGTCTCCCCCACCACTTCGCACTGAATGTCGTAGCCGTACTGGCAGTTCACAAACACTTCCACATCGATGCGCGTGCCCTTGGCGGTTTCCAGCAGCACGATCTGCGGGTCGCGCAGATGGGCCAGGGCCTTGCTGGTCTTGCGCGGGAACACCACTTGCACGCAGACGTAGTCGTCATCAAGCAGCCAACGCAACACGTCCAGCTCGTGGATCAAGGTGTCGGTGATCGCCATGTCGGTCTTGTAGTTCTCGCCCACCCGCGGGTTGCGGTGCGCGCAGTGCAGCATCAGCGGCTCGCCGATCTGGCCGCTGTCGATCACCGCTTTCAGGGCGCGATAACCTTCGTCATAGGGGCGCATGAAGCCCACTTGCACCAGGCGCTTGCCGTGCGCGACTTCAGCTTCGACGATCCTGCGGCAGCCGTCGGCGGTGACCGCCAGCGGTTTTTCGCAGAACACCGGTTTGCCGGCGGCGATGGCTGCGAGCACGAACTCCTCATGGCTCGGGCCCCAGGAGGTGACGAGAATAGCCTCAACCTGAGGCGAATCGATCAGCGCATGGCCGTGCGCATACACCTCGGCGTCCAGTTTCAGATCCGCCACCACCTTGGCGGCCTGCTCAAGGTCGATGTCGGTCACCGCCACCACCTGGCTGTTGAGCAAGGTCTGGCTGCAACGACGAATATGGTCCCGGCCGATAGCGCCCGTACCGATAACACCCAGCTTCAACGACATACATTCACTCCTCTTGTTATTAGTACTGCCGGGCCTTGGCCAGCTGTTCATTGAGTTTTTTCGCCGCAGCATTGGTGCGTTCGCTGGTGGAGACCTGCGCCACGCCCACCCGCCACCAGGACAGGTAGCCGTGGATCATGGTCTTGGGCAACACCTTGATATCGATCAGCGTCGACACCGTTTGCGTGCGCGCATCGGCCAGCGCCGCTTCGAGCTGCGCCACGCTGCTGACCTTGTAGGTCTTGCAGCCGTAGGCCGCTGCGCTCATGGCGAAGTCCACCGGCACCAGGCCGCCGTCGAGCTTGCCGCTCTCGGGGTTGCGGTAGCGGAACTCGGTGCCGAAGCTGTCCATGCCGTTGCCGATCTGCAGGTTGTTGATGCAACCGAAGGCCATGTTGTCCAGCAGCACCACGTTGATCTTGCGCCGCTCCTGGATCGAGGTGGCCAGCTCCGAATGCAGCATCATGTAAGAGCCATCGCCGACCAGCGCATAGACCTCGCGCGTCGGCTCGGCCAGCTTCACGCCGAGCGCAGCGTTGATCTCGTAGCCCATGCACGAATAACCGTACTCGACGTGGTAGGTGTTAACGCCCTTGCTGCGCCAACTGCGCTGCAAGTCGCCGGGCAGGCTGCCGGCGGCGGCGACAATGATCGCGTCGTCGGCCAGGGCCTGGTTGAGCACGCCGAGGACGCGGCTTTGGGTCAGGCACGAACCGGTCAGCTCGATGAATTCGCGCAGCACGGCGCGGTCCAGGCGGTCGTTGACCTCCGGTACGAAGTCGTCGCCCGCGTATTCCACCTGATGCACCCGGTCGACTTCCGCGTCCAATTGCGCCCTGGCGTCGCGTACCTGCTCGCCCCACCCGGCGCGATAATCCCCCAGTGCAGCGGCCAATGCCTCAAGGGCGACTTGCGCATCCGCCAGCACTTGCACGCCATCGAGTTTCAACGCGTCGCAGGGGCTGATATTGAGGTTGAGGAACTGCACGTCGGCGTGCTTGAACAGCGACTTCGACGACGTGGTGAAGTCGGTGTAACGCGTGCCGATCCCGATAATAAGGTCGGCCTCGGGGGCCAACAAGTTCGCGGCCAGGCAGCCGGTCTCGCCGATCCCGCCGACGTTCAGCGGATGGCAGGAGACCACCGCGCTCTTGCCCGCCTGGGTTTCGGCGAAGGGAATCTCGAAGCGTTCGGCAAACGCCTGCAAGGCGGCATTCGCCCCGGAGTACTTGACCCCGCCGCCGCAGATGATCAACGGCTTGCGCTTGCCCTTGAAGGCCGCCACGGCGTCGCCAATCATCGCCGCGGTAGCCGGGCGACGGTCGAGGCGGTGGACGCGTTTTTGCAAGAAATAATCCGGGTAATCCCAGGCCTCGGCTTGCACATCCTGCGGCAGCGCCAGGGTGACGGCGCCGGTTTCGGCCGGATCGGTGAGCACGCGCATGGCGTGGATCGCCGCGCTCATCAATTGCTCGGGGCGGTTGATACGGTCCCAGTATTTGCTCACCGAACGGAAGGCGTCGTTGGTGCTGATGCTCAGGTCATGGAACTGCTCGATCTGTTGCAGCACCGGGTCGGGCTGGCGGCTGGCGTAGACATCGCCGGGCAACAGCAGCAACGGGATACGGTTGGCCGTGGCGGTCGCGGCAGCGGTCAGCATATTCGCCGCCCCCGGGCCGACCGACGCAGTACACGCGTAGATCTTGCGCCGCAGGTGTTGCTTGGCAAAACCGATGGCAGCGTGGGCCATGCCTTGCTCGTTGCGGCCCTGGTGGACCACCAAGTCGCCGCTGTCCTGCTCCAGCGCCTGGCCCAGGCCAAGTACGTTGCCATGGCCAAAAATCGTGAACACCCCGGCGACAAACTTGCTCTGCACGCCATCGACTTCGATGTATTGGTTATCCAGAAACTTCACCAGGGCCTGGGCCATGGTCAATCGGGTGGTGGTCATGTCGCGCCCCTTAAAGGTCCAGCAGCCAGCTGTGCTGAGGGTCGTTATGAAAATGCCAGGCGCGCTTGGGGCCGGCCATCACGTTGAGGTAATAGGACTCGTAGCCATACGGCACGCTGACCGGGTGGTAACCCTTGGGCACCACCACCAGGTCGCTGTTTTCCACCGCCATCGCCTGGTCGATGCTGCGGTCGTCGGTGTACACCCGCTGGAACACGAAGCCCTGAGGCGGGTTGATCTGGTGGTAATAGGTTTCTTCGAGAAAGCTCTGGTGCGGCAGGTCGTCGGTGTCGTGCTTGTGCGGCGGGTAGCTCGACGAGTGCCCGGACGGCGTGCGCACCTCCACCACCAGCAGCGAATGGGCGGGCTCGCTGTCGGGCAGGATGTCGCACACGTAGCGGGTGTTGGCGCCTTTGCCGCGCACGCTGCGTTTGCACTGTTCGGGGCGGATCAGGCGAGGCTCGAAACCCGCCGCACCGGGCGCGGCGCAGACCGCGATCTGCACGTCGCTCAATGCCGTCACCTGGGCGTCGGTGCCCGGCGGCAGGTAAGCGGCAAAGGGCGATTTGTCTTCAAACACCGACTGACGATCGCCGAGGTTCTGCCAGCTAAAACCGTCGCCTTCGATCGTCACCCGACCGCTGAGCAGCACCAGGCACAGCTCCTGGTCACCGGCCGTGACCGGCAGGGTTTCGCCCAGGCTCAGGCGGTAGGCGGCAAAGCCGACGTAGTCCAGGCGGCCTTCTTCGAGGGCGACCATGGTTTGCCCGCGTTTATTGCTCTTGACCAGCAAGCTCATTGGCCCGTCCTCTCGTTGAGCAGCGCACGCAAGGTGTCATAGCCCTTTTTCGCATAGATATAGCTGGGCGCGACGGCCGGGTCCTGTTCGGCTTCGACCACCAGCCAGCCTTGGTAATGCGCGGCCAGCAGCACGTCGAGCAACGCGGCAAAGTCGATATCGCCGTCGCCCGGCACGGTGAAGGTGCCGTTGACGATGCAGTCGGGGAAGCTCCACATCTGGTTGCGCGCCAGTTGCACCACCGCTTTGCGCACGTCCTTGAAATGCACGTGGCACACCCGGTCGATATGCTTGCGCAGCACGTCGAGGGGTTCGCCACCGCCCATGTAGCAGTGGCCCGAATCGAACAGCAGGCCGACTTCCGGGCCGGTGCGGCGCATCAGTTGATCGATGTCCTCCGGCGATTCGACATAGGCGCCCATATGGTGGTGGTAGGCCAGGCGCACGCCCTGGGACAGGGTAAAGCGCGCCAGTTCGGTGAGTTTGTCGGCATAGTCCTGCCAGGCCTGCTCGCTGTGGAAACGCGGGCGTTCGATCAGGCGGATGCGGGAGCCCTGAATCGAATCGGCGACTTCGCCGTACACCAGCACCGTAGCGCCATTGTGTTTGAGCAACTCGACGTGAGCGGCAATCGCCTCGATTTCCTGCGCCACCGAACGCTGGGCCAGGCGGCTCGAATACCAACCGGAGACCAGCGCTAGGTCATAGGGGCGCAACACATCGGCGACGCCCTTGGCGTCCTTGGGGAATTTGCCGTTGAGCTCAAAACCTTCGTAGCCAATCTGCTTGCCTTCGCTCAGGGCGGTGCTCAGCGGCGTTTCGCCGCCCAGGGCCGGCAGGTCGTCGTTGCTCCAGGAGATCGGGTTGATGCCAATTCGGATTGCGGGCATGGCTGCACCTTTTGTTTTTATCTGACTTAAGCCTGGTGAGGTTTGCTTTATGTGGGAGCGGGCTTGCTCGCGAATGCGGTGTGTCAGTTGAAAAATTTGTATCTGATACACCGCATTCGCGCGCAAGCCCGCTCCCACATTTGATCGTGTTTAATGTCGAGCGCTGCGCCAGGCGTTGATGAGCTGTTCGAAGGTCTGCTGCACCTGCTGAATCAGCGTTTCGTCATCGATCTCCCCCGCCATCCACGCGCGGCTCGGCGCCTGGAAGATCGTGCGACCCACGGCAAAACCACGGCAGGTGCGGCTCTGGCTGGCCTGGCGAAAGCCCTCGGCCAGGCGTTCGGCCGACGCATTCAGGCCCAGCAACACCACGCCACGGCAGTACGGGTCGCGTTCCTCGATCAACTCGTCGAGTTTTTTCCAGTCCTCGGCCGACTGCGCCTCGATCTTCCACCACGCCGGGTAGATCCCCAGGTTGTACAGGCGCTTGAGGCTGCGGTAGAGCACATCGGGGTAGGTGGATGGGTGATCCTTGGGCGGGATGACTTCCAGCAACAGTTCATGCCCGCTGACCAGCGAAGCCTCGTACACCGCCTTGAGTTGCGCTTCCTGTTCCAGGCGCAGCAGCGGTTCGTCATCGGGGTGGTATTGCACCAGGCACTTGATGATTTGCTCCTGGGGCCAGGCGATCAGGTTGCTGCCGATCGAGCGGCCGTGTTCGAACGCCAACGGCCGCGAGTTCTGCACCTCCACCGGGCGTGCAATCCACCAGCCGCGACCGCTGGCGGCGTTGAGCGCGTCCTGGCCGAAGCGCTGGTCGGCGAGCAAGCCCACATCGGCCTCGACGCCCTGCTCGCGCAGCTTTTTCTCCA
Source organism: Pseudomonas sp. D3 (assembly GCF_029320995.1). Lineage (NCBI taxonomy): Bacteria > Pseudomonadati > Pseudomonadota > Gammaproteobacteria > Pseudomonadales > Pseudomonadaceae > Pseudomonas > Pseudomonas sp. D3. The sequence goes on along the minus strand of NZ_CP119772.1, from coordinate 3,043,027 downwards.
CGCGCTCGACGGCCTGGATAAACAGTTGCTTGATCGCGCTGATGCGGCTCGCGTCCTGGCCTCCGCGTTGGGCCAGGTCGACCAGTTGCCAACGGTGGTCGAAGGCAAATACGAACAACTGCTTCCAGGCCTTGCGCGGCACCGTGACGCGGTGCAGGCGTTGCAGAGTCGCGTCTTGATCGGGACGGGTGATCGGCAGCGGGCTGTTGAACAGGTAATCCAGCTCGGCGGGCGTCGGCATGGCCGGTGCGCAGGCGTGGCGCGACACCACCAAACCACCGCAGGCATTGGCCAACTGGCTGCATCGCGCGTCGTTGGCATCGTTCAGCCAGCCGCTGAGAAAGCCCGACATGAACGCATCGCCGGCGCCCAGCACGTTAAGCACTTCGACGCGCACGCCGGGGTAGATTGCGCCGTCTTCCAAGCGTGCCGGGATCGCGCCGTGGATCACCGTGCAACCCTGCGGGCCGAGTTTGACCACCAGGGTCGCCGGGGTCAGCTCGCGTACCCTGCGCAGCGCGCTGAGCAAATCCTCACTGCCGCCGGCGATCAAGAATTCTTCTTCAGTGCCGACGATCAGGTCGAAGCGCGGCAGGATGCTCTGCACGTGCTGGCTGACACTGCGGTCGGCGACAAACCGGGTTTCCCCATCGGCCTTGCCTGCCAGGCCCCACAGCACCGGGCGGTAGTCGATGTCCAGCACGCGCTGGACGTTGTGTTTGGCCGCGTAATCCAGCGCCTGGAGGCTGGCCTTGTACACGCCGTCGGTGGAGAAATGCGTGCCGGTAATCAGCAGGGCCTTGCTGGAGGCGATAAAGGCTTCGCTGATGTCCTCGGCGCGCAGGGCCATGTCGGCGCAGTTTTCGCGGTAGAACACCAAGGGGAAGGTTTCGCGGTCCTTGAGGCCGAGCAACACCAGGGCGGTGAGGCGTTCCGGGTCGATCTTGATGCCGCTGACATCACAGCCTTCACGGGCCAGGGACTCCGTCAGGAAGCGGCCCATATGGTCGTCCCCGACCCGGCTCAACATCGCCGACTTGAGGCCCAAGCGTGCGGTGCCGAAGGCGATGTTGGCGGAAGAACCGCCGAGGTACTTGGCAAAGCTGGAGACGTCCTCCAGCCGCGCACCGACTTGCTGTGCATAGAGGTCGACGCCCAGGCGACCGAGGCAAATCAGATCCAATTGACGCCCACTGGCAAAACGAGTCTGGCCCATGCTGGCTCCTGTTATTTTTATCAGCCTGCGTTGTGCCACCGTGGCGACGGCAAACGCTCTTGGTGGAGCAGACTAGAACGTTCAGCGAACTCAATCAATATTTATTCCATAATTATTTTAAGTGGAATTTTTATTCCAATACTTCAGCATAGAGGCACACCCGCGACACTGCATCGATTCAGCAGGCCACTCGCGGCCGCATGCCGGGGTATTTTTTTGCGCCTACCCTGTAGACTTGCGCCCACCATCAGCGCACCAGATGAACCCGCCAGAAGGATTGCTTATGTCCCGCACCGATCAGCCGGCCACGCCCGAGACCGCTTCCCAAGACACTCTCGCCAGCCCTGCGATCAATGCCGAACGCCTGCTGCAGCTGATCACCGACGAATACGAAAGCCTGCCACGCCAGCTCAAACGCATCGCCAGCTACATGAGCCAGCAGAGCGACCGGATCATGGTCGACCGCATCAGCGACATCGCCCGCGAATGCGAAGTGCATCCGTCGGCCATCGTGCGGTTTTCCCAGCGTTTCGGGTTCAGCGGGTTCAGTGAGATGCAGGCGCTGTTTCGCGAGGCGTACACGCACAAGACCACGCCCGTGCAGAACTATCAGCAGCGCATCCGCAGCATGATCGCCAACAAGTCGCAGAAGGCCAGCGGCGGCGACCTGGCGCGCGAGTGCGTCAACGCCACCCTCTCGGGCATTGAGCGCCTGGGCCTGGAACTGGATGACACGGCGTTCGAAAAAGCCGTGGACCTGGTGGTCAACGCCGACAACATCTACGTGGTCGGCGTGCGCCGTTCGTTTGCGGTGGCCGACTACCTGGTCTACAACCTGCAGCACACCAACAAGCGCATCCACCTGATCTCAGGCCTGGGCGGCAGCTACCGCGAGCAGATGCGCAGCGTGCGCGCCAATGACCTGGTGATCGCCATCAGCTTCACGCCCTACGGCAAAGAGACCCAGCACTGCCTGCGTATCGCCCAGCACCACCAGGCCAAGACCCTGATCATTACCGACAGCAACCTGTCGCCCCTGGCCAAACGGGCGAACGCAGTGTTGCTGGTGAATGAAGGCTCATCGTTTGCCTTCCGCTCCCTGAGCGCCACGTTGTGCCTGTGCCAGGCGTTGTTCATTGCGGTGGCGTATCGCTTGGAATTGAAGGTGGATGAGATTCATGAGCAGGTCGGGTTTGACGACTGACTATCTGACACAGCAGGCCAAATGAGGGAAGGGGCTTGCCCCCGATGGCGTTGGAACAGTCGAAAGTGCTGTCGACTGACACTCCGCTACCGGGGGCAAGCCCCCTCCCACAAATCACCGGGATCAGTGCATGAAGATCGCGATCAGGATGATCACCGGAATCGGCACGCCGAGGAACCACAGAAGTAATGAGCGCATGTTGTTCTCCTTGAATTAACGAACGTAGGTTTCGGTTTCGACGTACACCACGGCATCGCGGCGACGGCCACCAAAGGTCGCAGCGAAGCTGGCAAAGAAGGCGCCGATCAACAGTGCGACAAAGGTCCACAGTGAGGTATAGGCAGCGACTTTGGCGGCCGTATCAGCGGCTTGCTTGGCTTTGAGCTTGGCGTCTTCGACGGCTTTACGCGCATCACCGTAGACTTTGTCGATACGCGCTTCGGCATCGGCCTGGCTAAGGTTGGTGCGCTGGCTGATCAACTGGGCCAGGTAGGCACGGTCTTCAGCGGCGAGTTGGCCGTCATTACTCAGGGTGCGGGTGAAGATGCGTGCAACCACGCCATGGGCAGCGTCATCACTGACCGCGACCGGGCGATCATCACGAAACAGGCTGTCGACGTAGTAGTCGAAGTCGCCGCCGTTAAGGCCTTTGGCTGCACTGCCCGCGGCTTGAGTGATACCGCTGGCCGCGCCCGCTGCCACGCTAGTACCGGCTTTCACACCACCGCTCACGACACTGCTGACCGAACCGACCACCAGCACTGCGGTGATCAGCGTGGCGACCGCCCAGGCCAGGAAACCATGGGCGGTGTCGCGAAAGTACACCTCATCGCCGTGCATATTGGCCCACTTAACCCGCAACCGGCCGGCGATATAACCGCCCAGCCCAGACGCGACAATCTGGGTAAAGGCCAGCCAGATAATGGTGGAAATGCCAAGCCCCTTGGCGCTGATACCGCTGTCGGCCCACGGCGAGACCGCCGAAAAACCCAGGCCGAAGCCCAGCAATACCAGAATCAGCGACAACGCAGCCGCCGCAGCGGCCCCGGCAAAGATAGCCCCCCAGGAAACCCCGGAGAGCGTGCTCGACTCTTGCAGTGTGGATGAGGATGTGATCATTGTTGTTGTGCTCCCGGCAGGAAAAATAGTGTTACAACTCTCAAAAGGGACAGTGCAGGCAGCATGCCAGTCGCGTAAAAAATTAAAGTCTTTATATTTCAAAAGGTTAAGTAAATTGAACTTGCCAGAACCATGCAACTTGCAAGAAATGGCTGTTGCAGGCGGGCGTAATGCATTCCCCTGTGGGAAGGAGCACGCCCCCTGCCACACTGGCCGGTGCCTGCCGTGAAACTTGTGTCAGTTTTGCCAACATGAAGTTTTATTTAGGAAGCGTTCAGCCATTTCTTGGCAAAATGCCCGCACTTCTAGTGTGAATCGCTCACCAGGTAATCCTATGACCCGCATTTTGACCATCGAGGATGACGCCGTAACGGCCCGCGAGATCGTCGCCGAGCTGAGTAGCCATGGACTGGATGTAGACTGGGTGGACAACGGCCGCGAAGGCCTGGTCCGCGCCGTGAGTGGTGATTACGATCTGATCACCCTCGACCGTATGCTGCCGGAACTCGACGGCCTGGCCATCGTCACCACCCTGCGCACCATCGGCGTGTCGACGCCGATCCTGATGATCAGCGCGCTCTCCGATGTCGACGAGCGGGTACGCGGCCTGCGCGCCGGTGGGGATGACTACCTGACCAAGCCGTTCGCCTCCGATGAAATGGCCGCCCGCGTCGAAGTGCTGCTGCGGCGCAAAAGCACGGTCAAGGAATTCGAAACCGCCCTGCGCGTGGCCGACCTTGAGCTGAACCTGATCAGCCGTGAAGCCAGCCGCGCCGACCAACCGCTGAGCCTGCTGCCCACCGAATACAAACTGCTGGAATTCCTGATGCGCAACACCGGGCAGATCCTGTCGCGGATGATGATCTTCGAGGAAGTCTGGGGTTATCACTTCGACCCCGGCACCAACCTGATCGACGTCCACATCGGGCGCCTGCGCAAGAAGATCGATCCACCGGGCCTCACACCGCTGATCCGCACGGTACGAGGTTCCGGTTATGTCATTGCTGAACCCCTCTAAGGGCTGGCGCTCCTCCAGCAGTCGCTTGCTGGCGCTGTACAGTTCGCTGTTCGTGGCCTGGAGTTGCATCCTCATGGGGGTGCTGTATTACGAGGTGTCAGATTATCTAAGCGACCTGTCGCGCCATTCGCTGATGCAGCGCCAGCACCTGTTCCAGCGGTTCGACGGCGACGAACTGGTGGAAGCGCTGACCACCAGCATGACCTTCGACATGAAGGGTGTAGAAGCCTACGGCCTGTTCGATGAGCAATTTCGCCCATTGAGCGGGCCAATCCATGCGATACCGCCCGACTTGCGCCTGGACGGAAAAATCCACGCCCTGGCCAACTGCATCGACTCCGACGACCCGAAACTGCCCAAAGACAGCTGCGACGCCGTCGCCACCCACACCTCGGACGGCCGCTGGCTGGTGCTGGTGCGCGCCAACGGTTCGCTGTTCGGGGTGACTCGGATCATCTGGCACGCGCTGCTGTGGGCGGTGTCCCTGACCATCATCCCCGGCGCCGCCGGCTGGCATTTACTGCGCCGCCGCCCGTTGCGAAGGATTCGCGGGATCCAGGCCAGTGCCGAGGCCATCGTCGCCGGCGACCTCACCCATCGCCTGCCGCTGTCGAACCGGCGTGACGAACTGGACATGCTCGCCGCCATCGTCAACGCCATGCTCGACCGCATCGAGAAGCTGATGAACGAGGTCAAAGGCGTGTGCGACAACATCGCCCACGACCTGCGCACCCCGCTCACCCGCCTGCGCGCACAGCTCTACCGCATCCGACAGGAGGCCGAGCAGGACTCGGGCTACGCGGTAAAACTGGACGACGCCATCGCCGAGACCGACACCCTGATGGCGCGCTTTCGCGGGCTGTTGCGGATCTCGGAACTGGAAGACCACCAGCGCCGCTCGGGTTTCCTGGTGCTGGACCCGCTACCGCTGCTGCGCGAACTGCACGACTTCTATCTGCCCCTGGCCGAGGAAGGCGAACTGCAACTGGTGCTCGACACCCCGCCATCCCTGCCCTGGATCACCGGAGACCGGGCCTTGCTGTTCGAGGCCCTGGCCAACCTGCTGAGCAACTCGATCAAGTTCACCCCACCGGGCGGCGAAGTGATTTTGCGTGGGGTCAACGATGCGGGCAGCACGCGTATCGAAGTCCACGACTCCGGCCCCGGCATCCCCGCCGCAGAACGCAAGGCGGTGTTCCAGCGTTTTTATCGCCTGGACGAAAGCGACCAGCAAGGCGGGTTCGGGCTGGGCTTGTCGATTGTGGCGGCGATCATCAACTTGCACGGCTTCAAGCTGGACGTCGGCACCAGCCAGCGCGGCGGTGCGCGGTTGGTGCTGGAGTGTCGCCAGCAACTGATGCCCGAAGCCTGAGACCTGCACAGGCCAAATGTGGGAGGGAGCTTGCTCCCGATAGCAGTGTTTCAGTCATTCATCCGGTGACTGACACTCCGCTATCGGGAGCACGCCCCCTCCCACATTAGCCCTGCATTGCCTGATAGATCTGCTCAGAAATTCGCGCGCAGCGCCTCAACCCCGCCTTTGTAAACCCCGGCAAACAGCTCTTCCGCCGCCGCCTCCGTAGTACCCGCCGCCGGGGTAAACACACCGGACCACGTCACCTTCGCCGACGACTCCGTCAGCGCCTCAACCTGCAACGTTGCCAGGTAGGCGCTCACCGGAAACGGCGATTCTTCAATGGTGTAGCTGTAAGTACGCCCGACGTTATCGAAGGTCTGCAAACGCTCCACCACCACACCACCGTCGGCGGTTTCCAGGTGACGCACACGCCCGCCTTCGCCGGCTTCGCTCTTGACGATCAGCGGCAGCCAGTCCGGCAGGCTGTTGAAGCCACCGACCAATTTCCAGACCTGATCGGCCGATACCGGGATTTCAATTGCTGCAGATGCTGTTGGCACGGTAACTCTCCAGAAGTCATGGGAAAACGTCGTCCAGCCTGCCACGCCACGAGCTTCAATGCATCAACTCCCGCAACCGATACCACGCCATCCCCAACGCCAGCAGCGGCGAGCGCAACGCCTTGCCACCGGGAAAGGTCATGTGCGGCACCTGGCTGAAAATATCCAGGCCCTGGCTGTGGCTCGCGTGTATGCCTTCGGCCAACAGCCGCGCGCACCAGTGGGTCACGTTAAGCCCATGCCCGGAATAGCCCTGGGCGTAGAACACATTCGGGTACTGCTGCAGCCGCCCGACCTGCGGGAAGCGATTGGCGGTGATGCCGATCTTGCCGCCCCACTGGAACTCGATGGCGGTGTCGGCCAGTTGCGGGAATACCTTGAGCATCTTGGGCTGCATATAGGCAGCGATGTCTTTAGGATCGCGCCCCGAGTAATGGCAGGCGCCGCCGAACAACAGGCGGCGGTCGGCGGACAACCGGTAGTAATCCAGCCCGACTTTCTGGTCACAGAGGGCCAGGTTTTGCGGGATCAGTGGGTGGGCGACGTCCTGCGGCAACGGTTCAGTGGCGATGATGTAACTGCCCGCCGCGAGCACCTTGCCGCTCAGGCGCGGTTCCAATTCTTCCAGATGGGCATTGCAGGCCAGTACCAGATTGGCGGCGCGTACCGTGCCACCCGCGCAACGCACCTGCACCGTGTCACCGTGGATCAGTTCCAGCACGTCGGTGTGTTCAAAGATCCGCACCCCAAGGGACTCGGCCACCTGTGCCTCGCCGAGCACCAGGTTCAGCGGGTGCAAATGCCCGGAGCCCATGTCCACCAACGCGCCGGCATACTGCGTCGAATCCACCACTTCGCGGATATCCTGCGGGCCCACCAGGCGGGTCTCATGGGCATACCCCAGGCGCGCCAGGCTGCCCTGCTCGCCCTTGAATGCGGCGAACTGCGCCGGGGTGTTGGCCAGCTCGGCAAACCCCCAGCGCAAGTCGCAATCGATGGCGTGCTCACGAATACGCTCACCGACCAGCGCCACCGAATCGATACCGGCGCGCTCCAGGTAACGCACGCCCTCCTCGCCCACGTACTTGGCAAACCCCGACACATCGTGGCCGATCCCACGAATCAACTGCCCACCGTTGCGCCCACTGGCACCCCAGCCGATGCGCCGGGCCTCCAGCAGGATCACCGACAACCCGCGCTGGGCCAGCTCGATGGCGGTATTGACCCCGGTGAACCCACCGCCGACCACACACACATCGGCCGTCAGGTCGGCGCCCAGCGACGGACGCTCGGGCATGGCATTGGCCGAAGCTCGGTAATAGGACTGGGCGTGGTCACTGGATTGAATCATTTATTGGTCTTCACTTTGCTCCAGGCGCGGGTCATCAGGCGCATGGTCGCCGGGGTCGGCGTGGTGGAGATATAGAGTTTGTCGAGCACGGCCTGGGAAGGATACACCTCAGGGTTGTTCACCAGCTCCGGGTCCATGAAGGCCTTGGCTGCGGGGTTGGCGTTGGCATAGCCGACCGAGGCGCTGACTTTGGCGATGACTTCAGGGTCGAGCAGGTAGTTGATAAAGGCGTGGGCTTCTTTCGGGTTGCTCGCATCGGCGGGGATCGCCAGCAGGTCAAACCACAGGTTGGAGCCTTCCTTGGGAATCGAATACGCAATGTTCACCCCATTCTTGGCTTCCTTGGCGCGGTTGGCGGCCTGGAACACGTCGCCGGAATAACCGAAGGCCACGCAGATGTCGCCGTTGGCCAAGTCCGAGATGTACTTGGAGGAATGGAAGTACGTGATGTACGGCCGCAATTTCAACAGCTTGGCCTGCGCCTGTTTGTAGTCCTCGGGGTTCTCGCTGCGCGGGTCTTTGCCCATGTAGTTGAGGATCGCCGGGAACAGCTCATCCGCCGAGTCGAGGAAGGCCACGCCGCACTGGTTGAGCTTCTTGAGGTTCTCCGGTTCGAACAGCACCGCCCACGAATCGATATGGTCGATGCCGAGCACCTGCTTGACCTTGTCGACGTTGTAGCCGATGCCGTTGGTGCCCCACAGGTACGGCACCGAGTGCGCATTACCCGGGTCGTTTTTCTCCAGCAGCGCGAGCAACTTGGGGTCGAGGTTCTTGAAGTTGGGCAGTTGCGAACGGTCCAGCTTGAGGAACGCACCAGCCTTGACCTGGCGCGCCAGGAAGTGGTTGGACGGCACCACCACGTCATACCCGGTGCGCCCCGCCAGCAGCTTGCCCTCCAGGGTTTCGTTGGAGTCGAACACGTCGTAGACCACCTTGATCCCGGTCTTGGCCTGGAAGTCGGCCAACGTGGTTTCGCCGATGTAGTCGGTCCAGTTGTAGACACTGACCGTTGGCTCCGCCTGCGCGGCGCTGCTGAATGCCGCCACCAGGGCCAGCGGGAGAAGTTTTTTCGTCAGACGCATATCGACACCCCTTTATGATTGTTTAGACGCTCAACAGCAGGAACTCACGCTCCCAGGAACTGATCACCCGCTTGAAATTTTCATGCTCGGCGCGTTTGACCGCGACGTAGCCGCGCACGAACTTGTCGCCCAGGTACTGCTTGACTGTGTCGCAATCCTCCATGCGCGCTAGCGCATCTTCGAGGGTGAACGGCAGGCGCAGGTTGCGGCGCTCGTAGGCGCGACCTTCCACCGGAGCGCTCGGCTCGATCTTTTCGATCATCCCCAGGTAGCCACACAACAGGCTGGCGGCAATGGCCAGGTACGGATTGGCATCGGCGCCGGGCAGGCGGTTTTCCACGCGCATGGCGTCGGGGCTGGAGGTCGGCACGCGCAGGCCGACGGTGCGGTTTTCTTCGCCCCACTCGACGTTGACGGGTGCCGAGGTGTCCGGCAGGAAACGGCGGAACGAGTTCACGTTCGGCGCGAACATCGGCAGCAGCTTGGGGATGTACTTCTGCAGGCCGCCGATGTGATGCAGGAACAGTTGGCTCATCTTGCCGTCGGCATCGACGAATACCGGCTTGCCGGTGGCGATGTCGACCACGCTCTGATGCAAATGCATGGCGCTGCCCGGCTCGTCGGCCACCGGCTTGGCCATGAAGGTCGCGGCCACATTGTGCTTGAGCGCGGCCTCGCGCAGGGTGCGCTTGAACACGGTGATCTGGTCGGCGAGGTCGAGGGCGTCGCCATGGCGGAAGTTGATTTCCATCTGCGCCGGGCCGTCTTCGTGGATCAGCGTATCGAGGTCCAGGCCCTGAAGTTCGCACCAGTCGTAGACGTCTTCGAACAGTGGGTCGAACTCGTTGGCGGCGTCGATGGAAAACGACTGGCGACCGGTCTCGGCGCGGCCGGAGCGGCCCACCGGAGTTTTCAGCGGCAGGTCGGGGTCTTCGCAGCGCTGAGTCAGGTAGAACTCCATTTCCGGCGCGACAATCGGCTGCCAGCCCTGCTCGGTGTAGAGCTGCAGCACCTTTTTCAGCACGTTGCGCGGCGACAACTCGATGGGGCTGCCCTGTTTGTCGAAGGTGTCGTGGATCACGATGGCGGTGGGTTCAATGGCCCACGGCACCACATACGTAGCATTGGGTGCCGGGCGGCAGATCATGTCGATGTCGGCTGGATCGAGCAGGTCGTAGTAGACATCGTCGTCGACAAAGTCCCCGGTTACCGTTTGCAGCAACACACTTTCCGGCAGGCGCATGCCTCGCTCATGCAGGAACTTGTTGGTGGGTGCAATTTTGCCGCGTGCGATGCCAGTCAAATCACTGATCACGCATTCGACTTCGGTAATCTTGTGTTCTTTCAGCCAGGCGGACAGCTGATCGAAGGGGGCGTTCATAAGGACCTCGTCATGGGGAGAGAGACTGCGTCGGCTTGTACTCCCGGCGCATTGAGGTCTATCTTGGGCGCGCCGCACCACGGCATCTATCCACTTTGCACCGAGCACAACGCACCAATAGAGTGCGACCAGGTTCCCCATGACACAGGCTACTGCTTTGCGCGTACAGGCCTTCACCACCGGTGATGTGGCCGCTCAATGCCGTGCGACACCCGGCTGGGTGCAGCACTACCAGCAGATGTCCCCCGGGCATTTCGCCGGGCAGATTCGCTACCTCGACCTGCAAGGTGTGGAGGTCTACGAAGAGTGCATGAACACCCGGGTGGAGCAGCATTTCAACGCGCCACCGGGGGCGCTGGCGTTCTGTTTCGACGGCAGCGACAACGCGCTGTACATGCTCAACGGCGAGAGCCGCAACACCTGGATCACCCCCGAGAACTACCGCGAAGTCGCGGTGGTGTTCGGGCCGCAGTTCGTGCAGCGCCATGGGCTGGATGTGGCGAAACTCGAAGGCTTGTTCATGGCGCCGCTGACCGGTCAGCAGAATGCGCTGTTCAGCCGTTGGCTCAGTGGCACCCTGACCCGGTTGTCCGCCACCACCGACCCGATCTGCCGCGATGCCCTCACCCAACAGTTGCTCGACGACTGCCTGTTCATTCTCGACAACGCCTGCGTATGCCTGGACCGCCAGTCATTGCAGCGGCGCAGCGAAGAGCGCCGGCTGATGACGCGCATTGGCGAATGGGCGGTAGATGCAGCGGATGACGCCGTCAACCTACTGGAACTGGCGCAGATCGCCGGTGTGCCGTTGCGCCAGTTGCAACAGGGCTTCAAGACCTACACCGGGATGAGCCCGGCGCAGTGGTTGCGCTTGCGCCGCTTGAACGGCGCGCGGCGGGAGTTGTTGAGTTCAGCCGGGGCCACGGTGGCGGAAGTGGCGATGAACTGGTCGTTCTGGCATTTAGGGCGATTTTCCAATAGCTACCGGGCACTGTTCAAAGAGCTGCCGAGCGCAACCCTCAAGCGCTCCCTTTGAAATGCACTCTAAATGGTGAGGGGGGCTTGCCCCCGATTGCAGTGGGTCAGTCACCAGAGATATTGACTGACACACCGCTATCGGGGGCAAGTCGAATCGTCGCACCGCCCCTCCCACATTGGATTGCATCAAGGCTGGGCGTTGAGGAAGGTTGCCATCAACTGATTGACCCGCTCCGCCGCCTCCAACTTTTGAAATGCAATTTAAATTGTGGGAGGGGGCTTGCCCCCGATTGCAATGGGTCAGTCACCAGGAATATTGACTGAGCCACCGCTATCGGGAGCAAGTCGAATCGTCGCACCGCCCCTCCCACATTGGATTGCATCAAGGCTGGGCGTTGAGGAAGGTTGCCATCAACTGATTGACCCGCTCCGCCGCCTCCAACTTTTGAAATGCAATTTAAATTGTGGGAGGGGGCTTGCCCCCGATTGCAATGGGTCAGTCACCAGGAATATTGACTGAGCCACCGCTATCGGGGGCAAGTCGAATCGTCGCACCGCCCCTCCCACATTGGATGGCATCAAGGCTGGGCGTTGAGGAAGGTTGCCATTAACTGATTGACCCGCTCTGCCGCCTCCAACTTTTGAAATGCAATTTAAATTGTGGGAGGGGGCTTGCCCCCGATTGCAGTAGGTCAGTCACCAGGCATATTGACTGATCCACCGCTATCGGGAGCAAGTCGAATCGTCGCACCGCCCCTCCCACATTGGATGGCATCAAGGCTGGGCGTTGAGGAAGGTTGCCATTAACTGGTTGACCCGCTCTGCTGCTTCCAACTGCACCATATGCCCCTGCCCCGGCAGGATTTCCACCTGGGCCTCGAGCCCCTCGGCATGCCTGGCCGGGATGATTGCATCGTCGCGGCCCCAGATCACCAGACTTGGCTGCTGCCCCACGACGTTGCGCAAATCCAGCTGCTGCCGCCCGCCATCGAAGAGTTGGGCATTGAGTTGGCGCAACGCCTGATCCACGCCTTCCAGGCGCTTGAACTTGAGCATGTCTTCAAGCATCTGCCGGGTGACCAGCGCCGGGTCGCTGAACAGTTGCACCAGTTGCGGCTTGAGCGCGTTGCGGTTGTTGGCCTCGGTGAAGCCTTGGAGGTAATCGCCATTGATATCAGGCCCCAGGCCGGCGCTGGCGATCAGGGTCAGTGAGGCAACGCGCTCGGGCGCCCCGCGCGCGGCCGTCAGCGCCACCAGCCCGCCCATGGAATGCCCGGCCAGGTGGACGCGGTCGAGCGTGAGATGATCGAGCAACGCCAACACCGCCTGGCTCAGTTCCTCGGCATCGCCGCGGTGCAACTGCTTGCCCGACTCGCCATGACCCGGCAGGTCCAGGGCGATCACCCGGCGCTGCACCGCCAGCCCCGGATGGTTGAACAACCAGTTATTCAAGTCGCCACCAAACCCGTGGACCAGCACCAGCGGCGTGCCGCCCTCACCGAGATCGAGATAGCGCAACAGCCGCCCGCCGACCTCGACTTTCTGCGCGCTGGGCCCGGACGCTTGCGCCTCGGCCGCACTCGACACGAAGCTGGCCTGGAAACGCTCGATCACCGCATCAATCTCGGCTTCCGTTGCCTCGCCCTCCACCACAATCCCGAGCAGCGCGCCCACCGGCAAGGTCTCGTCGCTCAGCGCCAGCACACGGCGCAGCACGCCACTGAACGGCGCCTCGACGCTGCTGGAGATCTTGTCGGTCTCCACGTCGAGCACTTCTTCGCCCTTCTCCACCCGGTCGCCCGGCTGCTTGAGCCAGACATCCACCCGGCCTTCGGTCATCGACAGGCCCCACTTGGGCATGGTCAAGGTATGGATCATGCGGCAGTCCTCTTGTCGGCGATCTTCAGCACTGCGGCTTCGATCTTCGCGGCGTTGGGGATGTACAGGTCTTCCAGCGCATCGGAGAACGGCACCGGCGTGTGCGGCGCGGTGACCATTTCGATCGGCGCGCGCAAGAACGAAAATCCACGCTGCGCCACCAGCGCACTGATATCGGTAGCGATGGAGCAACGCGGGTTGGACTCGTCGATCACCACCAGGCGCCCGGTTTTCTCCACGCTTTCGAGGATGCTGTCTTCGTCCAACGGGCTGGTGGTGCGCAGGTCCAGCACTTCGCAGTCGATGCCCTGGCGCGCCAGGTTGGCGGCGGCTTCCAGGGCGATATGCACCATGCGCCCGTAGGTGACCAGGGTCACGTCATTGCCTTCACGCACATAGTTGGCTTCACCGAAGGGCACGGTGTACATCTCCTCCGGCACTTCGCCCTGCAAGCTGTAGAGCATTTTGTGTTCGAGAAAGATCACCGGGTCGTTGTCGCGGATCGCCTGGATCAGCATGCCCTTGGCGTCATAGGGCGTGGCCGGGCACACCACCTTGAGGCCGGGGATGTGCGTCCACATCGAGGTGAGCATCTGCGAATGCTGCGCGGCGGCGCGCAGGCCGGCGCCGTACATGGCGCGCACCACCAGCGGCGTGGTGGTCTTGCCGCCGAACATGTAGCGGAACTTGGCGGCCTGGTTGAGCAACTGGTCGAGGCAGCAGCCGATAAAATCGACGAACATCAACTCGCACACCGGACGCATGCCCCGGGTGGCCGCGCCGACCGCCATGCCGACGTAACCGACTTCGGACAACGGCGCATCCAGCACGCGGTCGGGAAACTCCGGATACAGGCCCTTGGTCACGCCCAGTACACCGCCCCAGGCGTCCTGCTCACCGGGGGAGCCGGTGCCGCCGGACACGTCCTGGCCGATGATGAATACACTCTGGTCCCGGCGCATTTCCTGGGCCAGGGCTTCGTTGATTGCCTGCTGATAACTGATTTTTCGAGCCATGATCAATTCTCCACGGATTGTTTTTGTAGTGGGTGGCGATTAGCGGTAAGCAACATAGACATCGCTGAGCAGGTCGCAGGCCTGGGGCTTGGGGTCGGACTTGGCCAGGCGCACGGCGTCTTCGATCAGTTGCGCGACCTCCGCGTCGACGCGCTCGAACTGCGCGGCATCGAGCCAGCCTTCGGCGTTGCAGCGTTGGCGAAACAGCACCAGGCAATCGTGGGATTCGCGCAGGTTTTTCACTTCATCGGGGCCGCGATAGGTTTGCGCATCGCCCTCGAAGTGGCCGTAGAAGCGGCTCAACTTGACCTCCACCAGCGTCGGCCCCTGGCCGCTGCGCGCACGTTCCACGGCCACCCCAAGGGCCGCGTGTACGGCGAAGAAGTCATTGCCATCGACGATCCCCCCCGGCATGCCAAAACCCACGGCGCGCTCGGCGATGTCCTTGCACGCGACCGACCAGCCCGAGCCGGTGGCTTCGGCGTAGCCGTTGTTTTCCGCGACGAACAAACACGGCAGTTTCATGATCGCGGCCAGGTTCATTGCCTCGAACACCGCGCCCTCGTTGGAGCCGCCGTCGCCGAAAAACGCCACGGCCACGCCCTGGCTGCCCTTGAGCTTGGACGCCAGCGCCGCCCCGGCCGCCAAGGGCGCACCGGCACCGACGATACCGTTGGCGCCGAGCATGCCTTTCTCCTGGTCGGCAATGTGCATGGAGCCGCCCTTACCGCCGCACACCCCGGTTTTCTTGCCGTAGATCTCGGCCATCATGCCGAACACGTCCACGCCCTTGGCGATGCAATGGCCGTGGCCACGGTGGTTGGAGGCGATGCAGTCTTCATCGTTGAGGTGGGCCATGACCCCGGCGGCGCTGGCTTCCTGGCCGGCATACAGGTGGACGAAACCTGGGATCTCGCCGGTGGCGAATTCCACGTGCAGGCGCTCTTCGAAATCGCGAATAGTGCGCATCACGGTGTAGGCATGAAGCAATTGATCAGTGGACAGGTGAGTGGACATCTTGTTGTTCTCCAGGTTGTCTCGACACACAAAAGACTGGCTGCGGCCAGTTACAAAGCCATCAGCACAGCCTGTGCCAACACCTCGATAAACCTGGCAAAGGCTTGATCCAGAGCAGTGCCGTGCGGTTGTGCAGCGGCAACCGCCAACCGCAGAATGAGACGCGCCATTGCAACCCGCCCGCGGCGTCTGCGGCCGAATGAGACGCTGCGTCTCACGCGGGGCAGTTGGTCAGGCCGCCCTTGTCCCTGTGCGCGCATGCGCGCTTAATGGCGGGCATAACAACAAAGATCGAGAACCGGAGGCCTTATGCTCGCCGCGAACTCCAAGGACCATGTCGACTGCGTCAGTCGTGTGGTACGCAATGCCGATCGCCTGCCTCAGGCGCCGGTGCCGTCGCTGATTTTCGATTCGTGGCGACGCTCCATGGAGCAACACCACCTCGACCCTGGCTCGCTGCAAGGGCCACGCATTCTCAGTGAGCCACTGCTCAAGGAATGCCGTGAACGCGCCGAGCTGTTCATGCGCATCGCCAGCGAAGAAGTCGGTCAACTGCACCACCGCGTGCGCCACGCCGACTACTGCGTGATGCTCACCGACGCGCAGGGCCAGACCATCGACCACCGCGTGGACACCGCGATTCGTAACGATTGCCGCAAGGCCGGCCTGTACTTGGGCACCTGCTGGTCGGAAGCCGAAGAAGGCACCTGCGGCGTGGCCACGGTACTCACCAGCAAGGCTGCGGTGACGGTGCATAAGCGCGATCACTTTCGCGCGGCGTTTATCGGGCTGACCTGCTCCGCCGCCCCCATCTTCGACCCTCAGGGCAACCTGCTGGGGGTGATGGACGCCTCGGCGCTCAAATCCCCGGATGACCGACGCAGCCAGCACCTGGTGCGACAGATGGTGGCGCAGAGCGCACAAGCCATCGAAAATGCCTTCTTCATGCACAGCGCCCGTCAGCACTGGGTGCTCCAGGCGCACAGCACACCCGGCTATGTCGACAGCCAGCCCGACCTGTTGCTGGCCTGGGACCAGGACGGTCGCCTGCATGCCTTGAACAGCAAGGCGCGCCAGGCCCTGCGCCGGCGCTTTGGCCAGGTGCCGGTACATATCAGCGAGGTGTTCGACCTGGATGCGTTGCGTGCGGTGAGCGATCAATCGGCGCAACAACTGCACTGGCTCGGCGAACCCGGCGCGTTGCATGTGCGGGTCAGCGCGCCGCACCGCAAACCGGCGCGTCCCGCTAAGACGGCAAACAACCAGGTCGACCCACGGGTGGAAGAACACCTGCGCCTGGCCGTGCGGGTCAAGGACCGCAACCTGCCAGTGCTGGTGCAGGGTGAAACCGGTGCCGGCAAGGAAGTGTTTGCGCGCCAACTGCATGAGCGCAGCGCCCGTCGCGGCGGGCCGTTCGTGGCGGTGAACTGTGCGGCGATCCCGGAAAACCTGATCGAAAGCGAGCTGTTCGGCTATGTCGCCGGAGCCTTCACCGGCGCGTCGAGCAAGGGCATGACCGGGCTGTTGTCGCAGGCCGATGGCGGCACGTTGTTTCTCGATGAAATCGGCGATATGCCGCTGGCCCTGCAGACGCGTTTGCTGCGGGTCTTGGCCGAAGGTGAAGTGGCCCCGCTGGGCGCGGCGAAAACCCGTGCGGTGGATATCCAGGTGATCTGCGCCAGCCACCGCGACCTGGCGGCGCTGGTCAGCGAGGGACGCTTTCGCGAGGACCTGTACTTTCGCCTGGGCTGCGCGCGGTTCTGCCTGCCGCCCTTGCGCGAGCGCAGCGACAAGCTGGCATTGATCAATCGGCTGGTGGAACAGGAGGCGCTCCACAGCGGGATTGCCGTGGGTATCGGGCCTGCCGCGCTGGAGCTACTGCTGGGGTATGCCTGGCCGGGCAACGTGCGCCAACTGCGCCATGTGCTGGCGTATGCCTGTGCGGTGTGCGACGGCGGCATCATCCAGTTGGCGGACTTGCCCGTGGAGGTGCGCGGCGAGCAGATCGAGGCCGACGTGCAAGAGCGTGTCAGCCCGGAACGCCAGGTGGTGCTGGATGCGCTGATCCGGCATCGCTGGAAGCCGTTGCCGACGGCCCAGGCGCTGGGGATTTCGCGGGCGACCTTGTATCGCCGGGTCAACCAGTTGGGCATCGACATGCCGGGCAAACATATCTGACACAGCACGGTCAAACATGTGGGAGCGGGCAAGCCCACTCCCACCTTTGAACCGCGTGCTTTCAGGGCTATCGGTACACAATCCCACCATCGATCAACGGCGATTGCCCGGTCATATAGTCCGCATCCGGCCCCGCCAGGTAAGACACCAGCCCCGCTACATCCTCCGGCGTTTCAGCGCGGCCCAGGGCAATCCCGTCCACGTACTTCTTGTAGGTCGCGCCGACTTCGGCGCCGGTAATCTCGGCCATGCGCTTGTCGATCTCGACCCACATATCGGTGCCGACCACGCCTGGGCAATAGGCATTGACGGTGATCCCGGCGCTCGCCAGTTCCTTGGCCGCCGCCTGGGTCAGGGCGCGCACCGCGAACTTGGTCGCCGAGTACACGCCCAGCAGCGCAAAGCCTTCATGCCCGGCAATCGAGCAGGCGTTGATGATCTTGCCCTTCTGCTTGAGCGCCTTGAACTTCTTGCCGGCGGCCTGGATGCCCCACAACACGCCCTGCACGTTGATGCCGAGGGTGCGTTCGACCTGCTCCGGGGTGACCTCCAGCAGTGAATCGATCTGCGCCACCCCAGCGTTGTTGACGATGATGTCGAAGCCACCGAGGGTCTGGTACGCGTGCTCGACGGCAGCCACTACCTGTTCGCGTTTGGAGACGTCGGCGATGAACACCGACGCCTTGCGCCCTGCCGCGACGATTTCAGCGGCAACGGCTTCGAGCTTGGCGCCATTGATGTCCACCAGCGCGATATCAGCGCCGTCCCGTGCCAGGCGCAGGGCGATGGCCCGGCCGATGCCCTGCCCGGCGCCGGTCACCAGCGCTACTTTTCCAGCGATAACGTTTCCAGCGGTACTCATGACGACCTCCTGCAACAATGAGAGAAGCCTCGTCTATCGCAGATGCCTACCTGGCCTGTCGAGACGCAAGTGGATCGGCGTACACGCTGAGACGGGCCGTCTCAACGCGCGAATCCTTGTAAATGCACGCACTTATGCCTAGTTTATGCGCCCCCCGTCCTGCGCTTTAAGGCCTTGCCCCATGGTTTTGCGTTTCCGTCCCGTCGTCACTTCACGTTTCGCCCTCGGCCTGCTGCTCAGCGGTGGCATCGGCAGCAGTCTGGCTGCGGAAATTGAACTGCCGGCGGTGCAGGTCCAGGGCCAGGATAAGTCCGGTTATCGCAGTGACACCGCCTCGGTCGGCGGCTTCAATGAAGCGCCGTTGCTGGACACCCCCGCCTCGATCAGCGTGATCAACGCCGCCCTGATCAAGGACCAGCAAGCCCGCCTGCTCAGCGAAGTGCTGCGCAACGACGCCTCGGTAGGCGACAGCTATGCGCCGATCGGCTACTACGAAAACTTCGTGGTGCGCGGCTTCTCGCTGAACGCCGCGAGCAGCTACAAGATCAACGGCCGCACCATCACCGGCGAGCAGAACGTCGCCCTGGAAA
Organism: Pseudomonas sp. D3; assembly: GCF_029320995.1. NCBI lineage: Bacteria > Pseudomonadati > Pseudomonadota > Gammaproteobacteria > Pseudomonadales > Pseudomonadaceae > Pseudomonas > Pseudomonas sp. D3. The sequence goes on along the minus strand of NZ_CP119772.1, from coordinate 3,024,217 downwards.
ACAAACAACAGGTGGAAGTGCTCAAGGGCCTGGCCGGCCTGCAAAGTGGGATTTCCGAGCCCAGCGGCGTGATCAACTACGTGACCAAGCGCCCGCAAGACGTGCGTTCGGTGACGGTGTCCAGCGACGACCGCGGCAGCGGCTATATCGCCACCGACGTCGGCGGCTGGTTCGGCAGCGAGCAGCAGTTCGGCCTACGCGCCAACGTGGCCCATGAAGACCTCAACTCCTACGTGGAGCACGCCAATGGCCAGCGCGACTTCCTGTCACTGGCGTTCGACTGGAACATCAGCCCCGACGCGGTGCTGCAACTGGATGCGGAATACCAGAACAAACAACAGCGCTCAGTGCCGGGCTACCAACTGCTGGGCGGCAGTGAAGTGCCCCACGATGCATCGCCGAAAAAGCTGCTGGGCCATCAAAGCGGTTCCAAGCAGGTCGGTATCGATTCGCTGAACCTCAACGGCACGTTCGAATACCGCTTCAGTGACCAGTGGAAAGGCAGTTTCAGCGCGGCGCGCAGCAAGGTGGTGATCGATGACTACAGTTCGTTCGCCTGGGGCGGCGATACGAACGGGGTCGGAAACTATTTCACCCCAGACGGCGACTATGGCATCTACGACTACCGCAGCCCCGACGACACCCGCCGCGACGATGAAGTGCAGGCGGCCATGACCGGGCTGTTCGACACCGTCGGCCTGGGCCATGAACTGACCTTCGGCACCAGCGCATTTCGCCGGGTGATCGACAAGCGCGAGGCGGTCAACGCGTACATCGGCAGCGGCAATATCAACGACGACGCGCCGACGTTTGCGCCGACCAACGTGCCGTTGAACGACAGCCATCGCAACCTCGACAGTCGCCAGTACGGCGTGTTCGTCACCGACCGCATCCGCTTCAACGAGCAGTGGCAAACCATCCTCGGCGGTCGCGAAGTGCGCCTCGATGAAAAAGCCTTTGACAGCAATGGCGACCCGGCGCGCCATACCCAGCAGTACGTGTTCCTGCCCCAGGCATCGCTGATCTATAAGCCGATTGAAAACATCTCGCTGTACACCAGCTACAGCAAGGGCCTGTCCCTGGGCGGCACCGCGCCGTGGTTCGCGAGCAACCCGAACGAAACCCTGGCCCCGACCGTGTCACGGCAACTCGAAGCCGGCGTGAAGTACGACTGGCGCCGCATCAGCTTCGCCGCCGCTGTCTTCCAGACGCGCCAGGCCTACCAGTACGCCAAGCCGGATGGCGCTGGAAACTTCACCTACGTGCAACAAGGCGAACAGAAAAACACCGGGCTGGAACTGTCGGCCAACGGCTGGGCCACCGACCGCCTGCAGATCGCCACCAGCGTCGCGGCGATTCGCGCGCGGGTCAGCGGCAGCGGCACGCCGGACTACGAAGGCCACCAGGCAATCAACGTGCCCAAGCTGCGCGCCAGTGTCTACGCCGACTACGCGCTGCCGTGGGTCAACGGCCTGGCGGTCCTGGGTGGCGTGCAATACAGCGCCAAGAAGTACGCCAACCGCAGCGGCAACGTCGAGGTCGGGGACTACGCCGTGGTCAACGTCGGCAGCCGCTACACCACCAAAATCGATGGCTATGAGACGGTGTTTCGCCTGAGCGTCGACAACCTGTTCGACAAGCGCTATTGGCGCGACGCAGGCGAGTACATGGGCGATGATTACCTGTTCCAGGGCGCGCCGCTGACGGCGCGCCTGAGTGCTTCGGTCAACTTCTGAGCCCACGCGGCACTGCCAGCCACAGCGCCGCGAGACCGCAGGTCAACAGGCTCCAACCGAGGTCTTGCAGCCAGGCGACCAGGCTTAGCCCGGCGCCAATGACCAGGTAGTACAGCAAACCGAACAGCGCGGCAGCCGTGCCCAGGCGGTCGTGGTAGGCAGTCAGCGCCGCCCCCAGCACATTGGGAATTGCCATGCCGAATGCGAGCACCACCAGCAGCATCGGCCAGACGAACAGCCAACTGCCTTGCAGCATCAACACCAGTAGGCCACCCAGTAGCGCGATGCCGGCGGCGGTGAACACCAACTGCTCACCGTGCATCCCGCGCTTGAGCAACCGCTTGTTCAGCCACGCCCCCAACCCAGAGCCCAGCGCCAGCAGCACCCCGCTGTAACCGAACGCGGCGGCGGACAGACCCAGGCGCTCGAACACAAACGGCCCCACGGCGTAATAGCTGAACAATGCAATATTGAAGGCGCCCACCAACCCCACCGCACGCCATAGCCCGGTGTCCGTGAGCATCAGGCCCAGGGTCTGGCGCAGCGAAGCCGTGGGCAACGCTGCCGGACGTGTCTCGGGCAAGGCGCACAGGCACCAGCCCCATAACACCAACGCCAGCAGCAATAACCCGGCAAGCATGCCGCGATAGCCGAAGTGCTGCACCAAGGTTGCACCGCTGAACAGGCCCAGCGCCGGGCTGACGGCCAGCGCGATGCCCATCACGGAAAACACCTGGGCCAATTCGGCGCCCTGGAAGCGATCACGCAACAACGTCTGCGTGACCACCGAACCTACCGCCGCGCCAAACGCCGCCAAGGCCTGGGCCAGCAGCAGGCCATTGAAGGTACTCACACCCAAGGCCAGCACCGAGGCGCCGGCATACATCGACAGCCCCGCCAACATGACGGGACGCCGCCCCCAGCGATCACACAAGCGGCCCCACACCACCACGCCGAACGCGAACGCCAGAAAGTACACCGACAGGCTCTGCCCGGCCCGACCGCAAAGGCCTGGCCTATATCACCCAGGGCCGGGCTGTAAAGGGTTTGGGCCAGTTGCGGGAACATCAGCAAAGCCACGGCCAGCACCAACAGGTTTGTACTTTTCACCGACAGCTCCTTCCCCGAAAAACAACGCAAGGAGTGTAAGAACTGGCCGCTGGCGGTATTATCCAAACTTCGACAGCTTATCCATCAAATCGGACAATCTATGGCCTGGCTCGCCGCCGACACGTCTTTCGATCCCGACCGCCTGCCGGCACCGGTCATCGGCATCGCTGCCCAGCTCGGCGACCACGATTCCGGCCTGCACCGGCACCGACGCGGGCAACTGCTGTTTACCCAGCAGGGCTGCAGCCGCATTACCCTGGACAACCAGCTGTGCCTGCTACCGCCCACCCGCGCCGCGTGGATTCCCTGCGGCGTGCCCCATCGCGCACAGATGCATAACACCGTCGACTACCGTTCGGTCTACATGAGCCCGGCCCTGGCGGATCAATTGCCGCAACACGTGCGGGTGATCGAGGTGAGTGCCTTGCTGCGCGCGGTGCTGGAACCGATGGCGATGGCGCCCTTCGACAGCGATTGGCAAACCGGTCGTTACGCCCATCTGTTGGCGCTGTGTCTGGACGAAATCCAGGCAGCCGCCGAGCAACCGATGCTGCTGCCCTTACCCCGGGACAAACGCCTGGCACCGTTGCTGGCCCATCTGGACTGCTTGCCGCCAACGCTGCAAAACCTGGAAACACAACTGGGCGCCAGCGCCAAGACCATCGGCCGCATCTTCCGGCGGGAAACCGGCCTGGGGTATCAACAATGGCGCCAACAGTGGCGGCTGATGCGGCTGATCGAATTGCTCGCCAGCGGGCGCAACCTGGGCTATTGCGCGTTCGAGCTGGGCTTTGCCAGTGACAGCGCCTTGATCGCCTTCTTCAAGGGCATGACCGGCACCACGCCACGCGGTTATTTCAAGGCCGACTGAAGGCTTACGTGGGCATCTTGCGAAAGCCCACCGCCAGGCGGTTCCAGCTGTTGATGGTGGCGATAGCCACACTCAGATCGAACTGTTCCTGGGCGCTGAACTCGGCGGCGAGTAGGTTGTAGTCTTCATCTGCGGCGTGGGTCTGGCTGACCAGGGTCAGGCTTTCGGCCCAGGCCAGCGCGGCGCGTTCACGCGGGGTGAAGAACGGCGTTTCACGCCAGGCCGACAGGGTGTAGAGGCGGCGCTCGGTTTCACCGCCCTTGCGCGCATCGGCGGTGTGCATGTCGAGGCAGAAGGCGCAGCCGTTGATTTGCGACACGCGCAGGCGCACCAGTTCCAGCAGCGGCAGTTCGATGGACAATTTGCCCACAGCCGTTTCCAGGGCGCGCATGGCGTTCATGCCATCCGGGGAGGCGGTGTAGAAATCGATACGGGGTTGCATGGTAGAGCTCCGGAACACTGGGAATGGGTGGCCAGGTTAGTCAGCGGAGCGCTCAGGAGAAATAGCCAATTTCGGCAAAGATCAGGTAGCCAATGTGCGCATGGGCTCAGCCCGGCAACGGAATCACGCGCAACGGCCGCACCGACTTGTAGGAAAAGCTCGAGTAAATCTCTTTGACGCACGGCAACGTCTGCAACACCTCGCGCGCGAATTCGCCAAACGACTCCAGGTCCTTCGCCACCACCTCCAGCAGGAAGTCATAGCGCCCCGAGACGTTATGGCAGGCCACGATTTGCGGAATGTCCAACAAGCGCTGCTCGAACGCCCGCGCGACCTCCTGGGTGTGGCTCTCCATCATGATGCTGACAAACGCCGTCACCCCATACCCGAGTGCCTTGGGCGATAGGATCGCCTGGTAACCGCTGATCACCCCGCTTTCTTCCAGGTTCCTGACCCGCCGCCAGCAGGGTGAGGTGGTCAGGGATACGCGCTCGGCGAGTTCGGCCACGGTCAAGCGGGCGTTGCCTTGCAGCGCGTTTAAAAGGGCCTTGTCGGTGCGATCCAGGCTGACGGGCATAACGTGCCTCTAATCATTATTTTTAGGGAGGTTTCATCCCATAACGCGGGTTTTGTCAGCAAATATTGCAAAGTTCAGCTGTGGTTATGAGCATAGCATTGTAGGAAATAAGGAGTGTCCGACATGAACAATAAACACAATGCATTCGGCTTTTCCACCCGCGCCATCCACCACGGTTATGACCCCAAGGACCACCACGGCGCCCTCGTACCGCCGATCTACCTCTGCGCCACGTTCGCCTTCCCCACCGCCGAATACGGCGCCGCGTGTTTTGCCGGTGAACAAAGCGGGCACTTCTACACGCGTATTTCCAACCCAACCCTGGCCCTGCTGGAAGCGCGCATGGCCAGCCTGGAAAACGGCGCGGCCGCCGTCGCCTTCAGCTCCGGCATGGGCGCGATTGCCGCCACCTTCTGGACCCTGCTGCGCCCCGGCGATGAGGTGATCGTCAGCCAGACGCTCTACGGCTGCACCTTCGCGCTGCTGCACCATGGCATCGCCGAATTCGGCATCAAGGTGCGCCATGTCGACCTCACCGACCTGGACGCGCTGCACGCCGCGCTATCCCCGGCCACGCGCATGATCTACTGCGAAACCCCGGCCAACCCCACCCTGCAACTGGTCGATATCGCCGCCGTGGCGGCGCTTGCGCACCAGCAGCCCAACGTCATCGTGGTGGTCGACAACACCTACTGCACGCCCTACCTGCAACGGCCGCTGGACCTGGGCGCCGATGTGGTCGTGCATTCAGCCACCAAGTACCTCAGCGGGCATGGCGACATCACCGCCGGCATTGCGGTGAGCAACCAGGCACTGGCGCAGCGCATTCGCCTGCAAGGGCTCAAAGACCTCACCGGCGCGGTCATGTCGCCGCAGGACGCGTCGCTGCTGATGCGCGGCCTCAAGACCCTGGCGCTGCGTATGGACCGCCATTGCAGCAACGCCCAGGCGGTGGCCGAAGCCTTGCAGGCGCACCCGGCGGTGGAACGCGTGACGTACCCGGGGCTGCGCTCATTCCCCCAGTACGAACTGGCGGCGCGGCAAATGCGCATGTCCGGCGGGATGATTGCCTTCGAGCTCAAAGGCGGGATCGCGGCCGGCCGGCGCTTCATGAACGCGCTCAAGCTGTTCAGCCGCGCAGTCAGCCTGGGCGATGCCGAATCCCTGGCCCAACACCCGGCGAGCATGACCCACTCCACCTACACCCCGCAGGAGCGGGCAGCGCACGGGATCAGCGAAGGGTTGGTACGTTTGTCGGTCGGGCTGGAGGACATCGCCGACCTGCTGGCGGACGTGCAGCAGGCGTTGGCCAAGTGCACGCGGGCTGCACCGCGTGCGGCGCAGGTGGTTGAGCATGCGATGAAATAGCCCTCAGTCCACTGCCACGGAGGCCTCGCCGCAGGCCCCCGTTTGTGGCACCAAGTGAATATCCACACGACGGTTCGCGGCGCGTCCAGCTTCGGTTTCATTGCTGGCAATCGGCTGACTGGCCGCGAAGCCTTGGACGGCAAAGCAACTGTCGGCAATGTCGCCCATGCGCTGCATCCAGTCGCGCACGGCAGCGGCGCGGGCATGGGACAGCGCCAGGTTCTGTTCGACGGAACCGGTCGCATCCGTATGCCCGGCGATCACGATCAGCCAGCCGGGCTGGGCTTTGATGTTGACCAGGGCATTGATCAGCACCTTGGCCGAGCCCGGCTTGAGCGTGGCACTGCCGGCATCGAACAGCGACAGGCTGTCCAGTCGAACCGGCTCGGACATAAGCGGTTCACTGCCCGGACCTGACAGCCACATGCGCCATCCGAACCCCGAGAGCACAACGACGATCAGCGCCCCGACCAGCCACCACAGGCCAATGCGAGACCTGCGCGGCGCCATTTTGGGGGGCGGCAGAATCACCACGGGGGTCACCAACGCCGGCGCCATCAACCTGACCGGCGCGAGCCGCGTTTCGCCCGACGCGGGGCTCTGCTCCAGGCGCTGGATCAGGCCGCCGACCTGATAACGCAGGGCTTGCAGCGATTGCAGAGGGCTGTCTAGATGAGTACGCAAACCCACCTGCAAGCGCGCCAGTTCGATGTCCAATTGAACCAACGCGGCCACACTGTAGGCGTTCACCACCACGCTGCGCAGCAGCAGTTGCAGTTGGTCGAACAACCATCCCAGCAAGTCCAGGCGCGCCGACGCCATCGGCGGCCACAGGCGCGCCCACTCGCCGCCCAGCGCCTCGATCAACGCCACACCTTGCGTGATGCCCTCCACCCCATGACGCTGGCCGCGGGCCAAGGTGTAAAAGCACGCGCTGTGCAACTCCGCGCCGTTTTGCTGGAACAGCGCAAGGCAGCCTTGCTCGACCTTGGCCCAGTCCACATCCGGGCAAGCGGGATGGCTGAGCTTGGCCAACTCATCGCGCAAAGCGTTGAACTCACTGAAACCGCGCGGATCACCGCCGACTTGAATACGCATCTCAAACAACGCCGTCATCGGGCTTCCCTTCCGTTATCGGTTCAACGCTTCGACAGGTAATGCTGTCGCTTCAAGTGCCGCACCAGCACCTTGCCCTCGGGTGTCAGGCGGGTGCCGAAGTTCACGCGCTGCCCATCCTTCAATTGCAGGTCCAAGGCATACTCCAGATGACCCGGCAGCGCCTGGGGCAGCAGTTCGATGGTGATTGCCGCCAGACGCGGTTCGTACTTGAGCAGCGTGTCGGTCATGGTGCCAATCAAGTCATGGGCCGTGGCAGGCAGCCCTTGCAGGATCAGGCCCATGTCCGGCAACCCATAATCCGGCAGATGGCTGAGCGAGCCCGCTCGGCTGTTGAGGATGCGCTGCAGGTTGTCCAGCACGGAGAGCGTGTGCTGATCCGCCTCGCTGACCCGCTGCAAGTCCAACTCACCGTCGAAATTGTGCAGCAGGCGTTCGTAGAGCGATGGGCTGTACTCGGTCATGGCTCAGTCCTTCGCCAGCGGGCGCAGGGTCAAGCGGTTATCGCCCAGTTCGATCACCCGCGCGCGATCCGGCTCGAGGTCGTCACGCGTCAGCGTCAGGCGCCAAGTGTCCTGCCGGGTATCGGGGTCGCGAAACAGCGCCACCAGCGTGACAAATTGCGCGTCCTTGTGCATCGGCACATTCAGTTGCGCGCCCTCCTCCGGTTTCACCACCACCGAGCGCTTGTCCAGCAACGCACCCGCGAGCAAGCGCTCGTCATCGTCCAGCAAGCCTTCATAGGTCGCCAGCGCCGCGGCCTTGTTGTCGCGCAATTGGTAAACCCGCACCAGGGTCGGCACCGACAAGGCACGCATGTCCGTGGCATCGGTGTTCAGCGCCGTGCGCGCGCTGAAATCCAGGTGCAGGGTGTTGACCTGCTTGTAGAAGATCGCCTTGGCGGTGGATGCCGTGCCATCCGCCACGGTCTGGGCCAACCCACAACCGCCCAGCGGTAGCATGAATGCCGCTAGCATCATGAGATTAAAAACGGTACGCGACATGCTGTGTCTCCCTGTTGCGTGGGTTAATCGAAAGGCCTTGGTAGCGACCCAGGTTGATCGTCAGGGTGGCGTGCTCGGTCGCCCGCCAGGCGGCGCCTCCCAAGCCCAGCACGCCGGTCATGCCGAGCCGAATGGCCGCCTGCCCCAACACCGGCGCAGGCAGGCTGTGCAGCGGCAGAGACAAGCGCAGTTTCGCCGTGCAACGCCACCCCAGGTACATGCGCAACAGCACCCGCAGGTCGCGCTGTAACTGGCCGTCGGGGAGCCAGCCACGGGCTTCCTGCGCGTGCTCGGTATAGAGCGTCAGTCCGAGTTGGCTGTTGGCGTCGTGGCCGACACGGCCCAGCGGCGTGCCCTGGGACAAGCTCACCGGACGTTGCCGGGAAAGGCTGGCCGGCGCCGGCAGCGCAATGGTTTGCGGCCAATGCGGGGTCACCTGCACCCGGGTGTTGGGGGCGAGCAATGTGACCAATGCGGCGATGCCTTCAGCATTACGCGTGGGCAGGCGCATCACACTGAGCAAGGCCAGAAAGCGCGAGACCGGCGTGCCGACCTGTTGCGCGGTGCCGGGAATGCCCAGGCCGATCAAGCCCAACAGGCACTGCGAGGTGGCATCGGTGCCGCCCGCTTCGAACGTCGCCGGGTAGGAGTATTTGCGCCAGATCCGGTAGAACTGGGTGAAGATCCGGTGATTGAAAATATCCAGGAAGGCTTCCAGCGCCGCATGCCCTTCCCGACGCTGCGCGATGTCGTCCAGATACACGGTCGGCATCGGCGAATCGACGCCGTACAACCCGAGCAAGCGGGTGCGCACCGTCGCCGCACGCTCCGGGTGTGCTTCATCGATTTCAATCGACTTCAACTCGCCGGCCGGAAAGCCCATGCCCGGATCGGGCCGAAAGCGCACGGCGTCATCCGCCGGGTGCGCGGTACTGCCCAAGGGTGGGTGACCGGGCAAGGCCTGTTCCAGCAACTGGCAAAAACGCTGCAGATTGGCCTCGGCCACCTGCCCTTGCAAGGCGTCCAGCAAACCGCTGGTTTTCAGCCGGGAATACGCTGACTGTGATTCTCGTTCCATCGCAGGCACTTTCCAGTAGGTTGCAGGATCAGCGTGAGCTGGGTGTACAAATGAATGTCGGCATACAAGGCGAAGAAGCGATTGAGCATCTCGCCGAACAGGCTGATGTCGCCTTCCCCTGAAAAACCATTGGCATCGAGGGTGATTTCGATATCCACCCCGCGTAGCAAAAAGCCTTTCTCGAAACGCTGGACCACGTGATGACGGACCTCGACGATCGCTGCCAGACGACGACGGTTGAGCTCGCTGCCCGTCCAGTCGTACAGAGCCAATGTGCCGCGCAACACTTCGGCGTTGTCGAGCATCGGCAGGAAGTTCGAGCCCAGGTGGCTCAGGACCCGCCAGTGAAAGCGGTCGCGGTTCGGTGGGTAGCATGGCAAGCTCGGCGCGCACAGGTTGCGCACGCGCAAACCGGTCTGGGTGGTTTGCACCAGCGTATCGAGCAACGTGCTTTGCAGCGCCTTGCGCGGCAACTGGCCGTGGGTGCCGGTCAGGCGCAACGACAGGCTTTCGCTGTTGCGCAGGCGGTCCTTATCGAAGCCGTCACCGCCCAGGATCAGCCAGGTGTCATGCAGCCCCGTGGCAGAGCGCTTTAAACGGGTATGAAAATATCGCTCGGGAGCCTCGTCGCGCAGCATGCCGCCCTTATGGCGAAAGCTGCTGAACGGCACGTAGTCATGGCGCACGGCGTTTTTTGACGAGGTGACCTGATCGACCGAATAAATTTCAGTATGCCCGTCCTGCAAGCGCATTGGCCGTAGCAGGTAGTCGGTTTGTAACGGCGCCAGCGTCAGCGGGTCAGCCTCCAGCGCAAACAGATTGATCACCGGCACGGCATGCAGGCGAATGTGTTCGCTGCTCACACTGAGTTCCTTTGGCCATGCGTCACGCAGCACCACGTCCAGTTCGAACCAAGGCATATCGGCGCTGATGCTCAAATGTTCCAGACCACAGAGGGTGACGAACATGAATTTCTCGCGAAAGGTGAAGTACTCCAGCAGCAACTGATAACCGCTGAACGCACTGTCACCCTTGGGCCACAGCCGATCCTCGTCAGCAAACCCCTTGGGCGCAAAATGGCCGTCCAATACCTGGCGCTCGTGCTGCTCCGGCAGGCGCACGTACAACGCCTGGGTGTTCAGCGTCAGCGCATGGTGCAAGGCGCTGGCCAGCGGTGCATCGGCACTCAGGTAAAGCGGCAGGCGGCTTAGTTCGATCTGGCTCCAGTCCGTCAACGCGCCGCAGGCAAAGCGCAGGCGCAACAGCGAGCGACCGTCCGGCTCGTAGGCCAGTCGCACCGACTCCAGGGCCAGCGGCTGCAACGTCAGATCCTGAGTGGTGGTGTAACGACAACGGGTGCGTTGCGGACCAATGGGTTGGGATAACACCTCGAACCCCTTGCCGACCAACTCGCTACGTTTCATCTGCGCGAGCTCAGGGACAAGCTCGACAACCGACAGCGACGGAATGGTGCGCAAATAGTGAGGCCACAACAGGCTGACCAGCCCCTCGGTCAACTCCGGTAAATCATCGTCGAGCTTCTCGCGCAGGCGTCCCATCAAGAACGCAAAGCCTTCGAACAGGCGCTCCACATAGGGGTCTTGCGCGCCCGGTTTGTCCAGGTTGAGCTGGGCCGCCCGATCCGGGAACGCTTCGGCGAATTCCTTGCCGGCTTCGCGCAGGTAACGCATTTCGGCGTCGTAGTAGCGCAGGGTTAAATTGTCCATGCTCACAGATAGATTCCTGATGAATGAGGGTTAGCCGCAGAGCACGGCGGCGCGTACCGGGTCGATGGCGACCAACGCCGCCAACAGCGCTTCGGTGCGCCGGGCGAGCGTGGGTTTGTCTGCATCGGTGCGCTGCGCTTTTTGACGCAAGAGCTTGAGCAGCCGGGCCTTGACCTCGAAATTCAGCTCCGGCTCCCAGCACGCCAGCGCGTGGTGCTGCGCGGTAGCGTCCAGTTCGGCCAATACGTGCATGGCCAAATCGCCCTTACCGTATTGCTCGGCGACACGCGCCATCAGCAGGCGCAGCAACCAGCGTTGGCGCCCGGTCTGCAGGCCCGGCCGGGCCGCCAGCCAACCGAGCGCCACGTCCACGCCCTCTCTGTCGGCCAGGGCCACCGCCTCGTCCTCCAGCGACAAGATCTCGGCATCGCTCGTGGTCAGCACCGCCTTCGGTGCCGGTAGCCATTGCTGCATGCGGTTGCCACTGACGTGCTGGGTGATCCAGTCGCGGGTTGTCTCATCGGCGAAGGGCGTGCCGTCGTTCCAGTGCAACAGTTCCAGCCCGGGCAAGCGTTCGAGGAACATACCCAAGTCACGCTTGATGATGTCCGCCCAGCCGTCTTGTGGTGCGGGTTGTTTGCTCAGCGCCTGGTACAAGTACCACTGCAAATCCAGCCAGAAGTGGTTCACGCTCTCGGCGTACATTCGTTCGACCTGATCGAGTAATTCAGTCCAGCGTTGTTGCAGGTAAAGGCGCTTGAGCTGCGCCCGATAATCACCTCGGGGAGATGCCAGCCGCGTATTGCCGCTGGCTTCCTCAGGCGGCACCTGGTGTACCGTGTCCCAGCGCAAACTTTTCATCAGCCGATGCGCCGCCAGCCAGCCCTGAGGCTGCTCGCGTAGATAGCCGGCCAACGCCCTACCGCTGTCCAGCAAGTCGCGCCCAGACTTGATGGCCGTGGCGCTCGGCGCCGCCGTCTGCACAGTCGATTCGTGACTGGCGCTGTGCTGCGGCACGAGCGCATCAACCCCTCCGGACTGCGTCAATCGAGCGGACAACGCGCCGTACAGCGCACCGAGTGCCGGGCGCTGATCTTGCGGCCAGGCCTCAAGCCCACGCGCCAGCCAGGCCAGCGCCGCCGCCGTGCGCTCGGCTTCGCTGCGCACCACTTCGGGGTACAGCGACAGACTGTCCAGCACCTTGCCGCTGGCCAGCCATTCCAGCGCCATCTTGCGGCTATTGGGCCGCGACGGCAGCACATCGGCGGCGAAACGTTCCACCAACGCGGCGAGCAAACTGAGGCCATCAGCCAACCCCGCCTCCCCGTCCTTCTGCACGCGCGCCCACAGGTAATACGTAGCGACACGCAGGTCTTTGCAGGTGTGGATCAGCAGCTGTTCTGCCAGTTGAACCACCCGCTCGGCATCCGCACCGGAGAGCTTGTTGACCTCCTCGCGCATGCGTTGGAAGTCATCGTCATAGCCTGGGTCTTCGCCTACAGGCGAGTCTGCGCTGATCGGTTGAAGCCACGTCTGCCAGCGCTCGGCTTGGCTGCGGGCCAAGGCCAAGGGGTCGCGCTCGCCCAGACAATGGGTGATCAAGGTGTACAGGCTCATTCAAAAACCCCGCTCTGCGCATACGGCACTTGCGCGGTGCCTTGGGTGAGGAAGATCTGTGGCGGCAACGTGAAGTGACGCAGCTTGAGCAAGGCCAGAGGCCCCGCGCCCAGTTCGGTGCGCAGGTTCCACGTCAGGTTCAAACCATCGGGGGCCTTGAGGACCATGCGGTAGCGGCTGTCGCCGTCGTCCAGGGCGGTGATTCGAGCTTTTTCCAGCAAGCGGATCAGGCCCCAAGTCCCCTGGTAATCACCGAACAGGCGCTCGCCGGCATGGAGGCTGGTCCAGCTCAGGCTGGCGCCCGGATGGTCACCGCGCCCAGGCCAATTGAAACGCTGCCAACGCTCTTTCTGGTTGAAATACTGATGGTGTTCGCCATTGAGGATGAAGGTGGTTTGCACGACATCTCGCACCGGTTTGCCTTGAAGCTCGAAGCTCAAACCCACGCCGCCGTCGGTATAGATCACGTCGGACAGATGGCTCAGTTGGTTAATCGCCGCCAGAAACTGCGGATTAATCCGCAACCCCTGGCTATGGCGCGGGTCGGCGACCCAGCGGCTACCTTCCTTGCGCAGCACACCGCTCAGTTGGCTGCGTAAAAACTGCTCGATACGCCCAGAGTCGGCGCGAATCATCTGCCCCAGCATCGGCAACGAGGAATCGCTGGCGGTTTGCGCGAACGGATAGCGCCCAGCAAAAGCACTCTGCCAATCACCAACGATTGAGCGTTGCCACTGACTATTGAGCCCGGCAGCCGAGGGTTGCAACACCCGTTGCCACGCTTCATCTAAAGGCTGCACAAAAAGCGTATGGCCGACCCCATTCCACTCTGCTCCCAGGCTGGCCGCAATCAGGCTGCCGTAGGACTGCGTGTCTGTCAGGTCGACGCTCTTGCCTTGAAACACGGTTTGCGCCAAGGCCTGGGTCATTTCCTGCGGATCAGGCGCATTGCTGACTTGCTGTAATTTCAGGCGCAGCCTGGTGACGCGGGTCAGGAACGCCTGCAGGCTCAACCGGTCATTATCGGCCTTGCCCTCGGGGTCTTTGCCGAGCAGGCTCAATAACGGCCCGAAAGTCGCCTCCAGCGGACTGAGCGGCGTTTGTGCCAGTTGATCAATCATCGGCCCATTGTCCTTGGCGATCAGCTTTTGCGCGGACTGTAACAACGAGTCGGCCAGGGCCTGGTTGCGAGTGCCGGCCTGCCCTTGATAGGCCAGCGTGTTCATCAGGGCAATCAGCGGCGATTGGCGCACATCAGTCATCAAGGTCAGTTGGTCGATCACATCGCCCAAGCTATTGGCTGGGTTCCAGCGCAGGCTGTTGAGAAAGCCCAGCCAGGCACTGGCGTAATCCTGGAAGTAACGCTCGGTAAGCCGCTCTCTGAGTTCATCCGGGGTCAGCTCAGCGGCGATATCGGTCTGGTTGTCGCTGAGCACCCAGTCGATTTCTTCGCGGCGCGCGTCGGCGATCGCATCGATGGCTTGGCGCACCTGGCCCTCCCAGGCCTGGCGGGTGAACACGCCCGGTACACTGGCTTCGGTATAGAACAGCGCCAGAACATCGGTTTCACCCACCATGTTTTGCACGCTTAGCGCTGGGTATTGATTGGCCGCTGTGTCGAGGACCTGCTGGTAAAGACTGGTTTCTGCATTGCGCTGGCCCAACAGCCCAAGCAGAACCTGTCGGGCCTGAGCAACCAGCCTCGGGTCAGCGTTGATAGCCCAGGCCGGGTGCGCCGCCAAGTGCTCGCCATAGAACTGCCACAGGTTAGGCGCCAGACTTTGCCAAAGTCCCGGCGATACACCGTCGCGCACCGGCTCGGCGTTGCGCAGGGCTTTGGTCAGGAAGGTGGCGTCGGCTTTTTGCGGGCGCGCCATCATCAGGTAAGCCTTCAGTTGCTCGTAGGCAGACTGGGCTCGCGCTGCCCGTTGCTCGCTGCCCACAGGCAGGCTGATCAACGCGTTTAGCTGTCGTCGTAAATTGTCCGCCGCCGGGTCACGGATCAGGCGGTTGTTGGCTTCGACGTAGCGTGGCCACACCGTTTCAAGCAGCGCTGGGGTTTGATTCAGGCCGAAGCGCTGGTACCAAGGAGCGCCGTGTTCGGCGCGGTAATCCAGACGCGCCAGTTCGCGCATCAGATCGTTGAGTGCGCTGAGTTGCTCGTCGCTACTGCCCGTCTGCTGCAATGCCGCCAACGAACTTTGCACCTGGGCGATTTGCGCACGGTTGCTGACAAACGAGAGCAACAATCCGGCGCCCCATAACGTCGCCAAACCCAACACCAGCGCATAGCCAACGCGCGGCACGCTCCAGCCCAGCCGGCGGCCACTGGCGTTATCGCCGAGTACGCCGTGCCACACCGGGGCAACCGACCACTCCTGTTGTTGATCATGCGGCGAGCGCTGTACCGGCAGGCTGAACCACACCCCACGCAGCGGCACACCCTGGGCAAAGTCGCTACCCAGCGGCGCCAGCGTCTGACACCAGCGGGCGATGCCCTCGCCCTGTAAATCCCGGGACAGGCGCAGCAGAAAATCATGCTTCATCACACCGTTCATCTGCGCCAAGCCCTCGCGCCGCAAAGGCTCCAGCAAGCGCGTCAGCGCGGTTTCCAATCCCGCTGCCGTGAAACGCTCGGGCAACCGGCAACCCACCGGCTGCGCCTTGCGAGTGTCCTGCGCCCATGTACTGTCGCAGACCTGCCAGAGGTATAACGGCAACTGCCAGTGCAGGTCACGGGCAAGGCGCTGCACCTGGCGTACACCTTTGCCCATCGCGGCATCGTCGGCGGCCTGGGTTTTGTTCAACGCCCAAACCACCCCGTCCAGCGCACGCCTGCGGCTCAGCCCACTCCAGTGCTTAGGGAATGATTGATCCAGCGCGGCCTGGGCACTGCCACCCCACAGCAGGACTGTGCCTTGGCCTTCGAGCCATTGCTGATTAGCCAGTGTGGGGGCGATGGCTTCGATTTCGGTGGGTTCGCCGATGACGAGAAGCAGGCGGATTTTGTGGCGCCAGAAGAGGCCGTAGTGCTTGCGCAGGCCTTGAATTATCTCTGCCAGGTCCGGCTGTCCATCGGGTTCGGCGGGAGGGGGCACTGGCAACAACCGGGAACCGAGCACTAACTTGCGGATGCCCTTTTGGACAATCTGCCAGGCCACCAGCGCCATGCCGAACAACAATGCCCACAGAAATATGCCTTTAAGCACGACATCCCGCATCACGGCACGGCTGAGAAGCCTAGGCTCCATCAACAACCACCAGATCGCGGCCCCCGCAGCGACAAGTACCGCCAGAATCACAGCGAGCAATAACGCCGTCTTCCCAGAGGATATTTTCGGAGATTCAACTATTTGAGTCATCGGGTTCCACAACTCCAAGGGCCAGGGTGTGATGAGGGTCGTTCGCCAACCAGGCGCAAGGCACCTGATGTAGCTCGGCGTACCAGGCAGCCAGGGTTTGTACGACCATGGCCTGTAGATGCTCCAGGGCGCCAAAGTTGGCGTCTTGCACGTGCTGCTTAGTGTTCCAGCCAGCGGCAGGCAACTCAGGCACAGTTGGCTGAGCGAACGACACGCACACGTCAGTGGGGGCGATTAGTTCGCGCTGCTGCAGAGCACGCTTAGCGACCGTAGAGAGTTGCTCGGTATCAGCCGAAAACCATTCGCCGCGAGAAAAACGCACAGCGCCTTCAGGGCCGAATAACCAGAGCACCGCCGCCTCTCCTGCCGGCAAAGGATTTTCCTGCTGGATAGTCGAGGATTGGCAACCGGCGCAGAGGACGCAGGCCGTTGCGGGAGCGCCCTGCAATTGGTCAATAACCGAATCCAGGGTACGAATACCCTCCCAAGGTTCTGGCTGTTCAGGCAGTTGAACCGGGGGAGAACACAGCGCCATTTGTTCGGCAAATGCTTGCCATGCCGACAGCGAACCCTGCCAGTAGCAACGTAGCGGCTGCGCGGCTGAGTGTTCATCACGCTGTCGGTGCCACTGTAGTGCGAGCAAAATCGCTAAATTGCGCTCACGTTCGGCGACATCATTTCCAAACACCTGAACAAGATGAATCGCTCGCCCTTCAAGCGTTGCCTGCGGCGCGGGTGGCTGGTGGTCTGAGCTGAATAGCAGTAGCCCCTGTTCCGGCGTGGTGCATGGCGCGGATACCAGCACGGACTCGACCAGCCCGACATGCTGCCGATGGTGCATCCACCACGCCTGGCTGACCTGTTCGGCTGCCTCGTGATAACGCTGTGCGTTATGCCGATTGAGGCGAAAGTACAACACGCGCAACAGCAATGCCAACAACCAGACCAGTGATGCAAAGGCCACAGCGGTAACCGCCACATGCGGTTCAATGACCGATCGCAACACCACGCCCACACCGACCAAAACAACCAGCAAGGTCACTCCGCTGACCATCCAGCGTGAGTACACCGGGGCTGGAACCAAGGGATAAGTGGCAAACGCAGGCGCGGTATTCAATAGGCCACCTGCGTGTCCGGCATTGAGCTGACCAGCGTGCATCCGCATTTACAGCGGTGGCCATGCAGCGCCGCCGGCCGGCCGTCGATGTGCAGCAGGTCGGTGCCTTCGGCGATCTCGGTGCGACCGTGCAGGTTGCAGCGCACGGCGTCGCCCTGACAGGCCATCGGCTTACCATGACACTCGTAATGCCCCTCCAGCACTTCGCCGCCAAATTCTTCCAACGTGTCTCCTTGACGAATCAACGGCTTCATCACCGCACCTCCCGATTAAGACCGCACATTACTTCGGACATGACTGAGGCTCCGGCAAGTGCAGCGGGGTTTTGATCGGGTATTCGGGGCTGCCATAGGCGTAGCAGGAGGTGGTGACCTGGAGTTCATCACAGGGCAGGAAATGTACGGTTAGGCCGCAGACTTTTTGGCCGGTGTAGTCGGGGATGGGGACTAGTTTGCTGTGTTGGCGTTTTTGGGCATTCGCCTTCTTCTTCCAGGCTAAATACTTTGGCCAATCTCCGAAACCGGGGAACTCATCAGCGAGTTCACTCACTGCGCTAGCACCTGTTTCCCAGTCAATACGCACAGTCATACCTGGGCTCCACCGCGAAGGAGCGACGTAACAGCAACCACCACCGCCACCCTGATACGCACCGATGATGTCGATACCCGATCGACCATCGACACTAAAGCGGTTGATCGCCCAGTGAGTGTGATTAATTGCTTCAAGGGTGCTGGCATGAGCGCTCTGCACTAGCACAGCCCCACCCAGCCCGCAGAGGGCACCTATCAGTACTCGATAGGAAATAGAGTTCGACACGGGTTTTACTCCTGTTGCAGAGCATCGAAAGACGGGGTCAGGCTGGCGCATTGCTCACCTCGCTGACCTTGGCGTAATAGGCGTCCCAGTGCGCCTCGATGGCTTGCTGAGCCTCGGCCATACGTTGTGCATCCATGACGGGGAATTGAGCGGCAACGGAAAGTCCCGAGCTTGGCAAAGGCGTGAGCCCGGCGAGCATCGTCGCTTTCACTTCAGGATTAAGCGCAAGCTCTCTTCTGCTGGCTTCGCCGAAAAACACCATGCGCTCACGGAAATAGCTGCCCATCCACTCGCGCCCCATTGAATAAAGAAACCAGGCGCGGGAATCGTGAACCTGATCATCCAGCAGCGCTCGCAACAGCCCCGCAGGCTGCGAGGCGTTGCTGGTTTCGTCTACCGGACCCCGGGTATTTTCGTTTGGATGATTGTGCTGACCGGCTGGCGGCGGAAACAGCTGACTTACCCTGGCCCGCCCCGCCGCTTTCATCTGTCGGCACTCGACGCGTGCGTCAGCGGTGATGATGCGCAACACCGCCACGGGCGGAGCGTTAGCCGGTAATACTCGACTCAGGTTGGAGGCCAGGTGATCGGGGTCGCGGTAGGCGGCACCAAACTCCTCGGCGGCTTCGCGCAGTTGGGTTTGCCCCATGTCCGCGTCGAAATCCTTAACGCCAGGCTCCGGTGTTTTTGGCTGCGCTTGGCCACTTCGCTCAAGGGCGAGTTGCACCTTGCGCTTTGATTTAATCGTTGCCTGTTTCTCGTTGCGATCCGACTCCGCTTTTTTACGTACTGCCGGATCGGCTTCGGTATCGCTAGCCTCAAGGTAGAACGATTTCTGCTTCAGGCTGGCGAAGGCATAGCGGTCGATGCGCCAGGCAGTGATCCAGCCCAACTGGGTGCGTGCGGCCTGTTCTAGCGTGGTGGTGGTCGCGAGGGGCTGGTAGCGTTCAATTTGTTCGATGGGCAGAGGGTGGGAAACATGGGGCAGGCCCAGGGTCATCTGGCGCCAGGCGTTGAAGCGGTTGACCAAGCTTGGCGCAGCAATAAACTCGCGTACCAACTCAGGCTCCATCGCCCGCCAGTACTCACTGCGCAACCCAACAGGTATAACCTCCTCCGGCACCTTTAGGGGCGCGCCATAAGCGTAGGCGTCGGCATATAAATCATTCAGAGCAATCTGCGAGAGCAGAAGTGCGTCCCCTACCCGGGCATCTTCGCTGAAAGCCTTCCCCTGATCCCCAGGCGGATACCCTCCGCCCAAATCCGAGTGCACCCCCGGATAGATCACTTCCACACTGTTCACCGGATAACTGCCACTCCCGCGGCGAATCGACTCCAGCGGAAAACACAGACGCTGCTCAAAACCCGCCGCAAGATGCAGGCAACGCTTGACCAGCCCACCACCGGGAAGTTCCTGATTACCATCGGCCCAGGCCATATGCCCATCTGCTCCTGGCATAATATCGGCAATGCCCACCGAGGCCACGGTGTCCAGTAACCCCAGGTACTCCACACTCAGCGGGACTTCCAGATCGTCCAGTTTAAGGAACGGTCGGTAACGCATCAGCTCATTCAACCAACTGACAAAGGCCCGCGCCGCCGACGCGCCACGGGAAAAGCCAAAAACATACAACTTGATGCCCAACAGTTTCGACGAGCCGGGGTTTGGCTGTGCCAGCGCCAGGCGCAGCGGCTTTTCAATCGCCTTGAGCTGCTTGCTGAACACTGCGGCACGGTTGGCTTGGCCCTTGATAAATTCCAGCCCTGGCAACGTGCCCATGGCGCCGACCGCCGCCTTCAGGCCCGCGTTGTCCTGTCGAGGCAAACCTAGCGTGCGCCGCAGGGCATCGATAAGCATCAGCAGTCCCCAGTTGATCCGCTCTTCGCCGAACCAGGCGCCCGCCAGCCCGACAGCGGTGAAATCCAGGTCGCCCACCTCCGCAAACGGCGTGCCGACGCCGGGCATGTAGTACTTGAAGTACTGGCCATTGCCGGTGCCCGTCGCATCGGTCAAACGCTTGGCCTTGTCACTGTGCCCGGTGCCACCGGCATACCCATCCCCGACGGTGGCGCGAAACAGCCGGGCGATATTGGTCGGGTGCGGCTTATTGGCTATGTACAGGTCATCATTCAGATTATTACCGGTACCATCGAAGAACAGGCTGATGTGCAACGTCTTGCAGCACGGTGGCGTGACCCGATAACCGGCCGCCAGGCACAGGGCATCCTGGTAGCCCCGCTCCTGCTCGCACTGGCGCAGGATATTTTGTTGGACCTGTTCAACGCGTCGAGGCAAGCGCCCCTCCACAGGAAACGCCGGTGGGAGCCAGACACTGGCATGTTTCACTTCGGACATGACTTGGGCTCCGGCAAGTGCAGCGGGGTCTTGATCGGGTATTCAGGGCTGCCGTAGGCATAACAGGAGGTGGTGACCTGGAGGGCATCGCAGGGCAGGAAATGCACGGTTAGGCCACAAACTTTTTGGCCGGTATAGTCGGGGACCGGCACTAACTTCGTATGTCGACGTTTTTGCGCATCTATCTTTTCAATCCATGCTAAATACTTATCCCAATCTCCAGTTCCGGGATATCCCTTTGAACTACCAGCTCCTGTTTCCCAATCAACGCGGACGGTCATTCCCAGCTGCCAGCGCGACGGAGCGACGTAACAGCAACCTCCCCCGCCCCCCTGATACGGACCGATGATGTCGATACCCGATCGACCGTCGACACTAAAGCGGTTGATCGCCCAGTGGGTGTGGTTAATGGCTTCAAGGGTGCTGGCCAGGGCGCTTTGCGCGAGCAATGCGCCAACAAGGGCTCCGAGCAGGGCGAGGCGATACCTGCCGTCCGTGGGTCTGGGCATAACGTTCATTTCCTGTCTTCGCTGGTCTGGGTCGCGCAGGCGTTACGTAACCTGTCGAGGGTGTGGGCTTCACGCTGGGAATTGAGTAACAACCCGGCCTGGGTGGCATCGAGCATTGCCGCGTAGCACGCCTGAAAGCGCTGTTCGGCACGCCACGCGGATGGCAACGCATCGGCAAGACTCACCATCGCCACCGTGGCATCACTTGCGCAGCTAAGCGTTTCCAGTTGGCTGTCGCTCAGTTCGATAGGGGTAAAATCCTCCGGCAACTCGGGCGTATCGGCCGTACCCGCAAGCCGTTTGGGAGAGCCGTCGCGATCCAGCCAGCTCCAGAAAACCGCGGGGCGTAACAACGGTTGCTGTTGCTGGGGTTCAAGCACATGGCTAAACAGCAACGGGAACAGCCGCGGGTCGTAATAACGCAACAACCCCAGGTACCCGCCGTTGCGCACTTCCAGGCACCGACCGAGGTGCTCAGCCAAAGCCTGGAAGGGCCAGAGCGACCCCAGCACCAACAATTGCGAGCGGCCATTCAGCGCTTGCACGAGGCCAACCAGCCACTGGCGTTGCAGGGGCTGCGCCAAATCGACACGGACCAGCAACGGTGCCAATTCGTCGGCACCCGCCTCCGGCAACCCGGTGAATAGTGAATACCAAGGCAGTGCGGGCTCGACGCTGAGAACACTGGGCAGTAATGGGGAGTCGCTGCCGGCCTGATCAATGATGATATCCAGGCACGTAACGGAGACTTGTGAGCAGGAAACTTCCAGCAGTTCTATCCAGGTATTGCGAGGAACAGCGCTCATGCTTGTGCGCCCCTGGGTACGAAGCCCTGGGCCGCGGCCTGCGCCTTTTTCAGGCACTCCTTGCACACCGAGCTGGGCAATTGAGGTAACGGGAATTCCTCACTGGTTCCTGGATTCAGCCGATGCTTGCCCTTAATGCTGATCAACCCCGGACCATGAATCTGGATCTCGCCTTGGGGCGTAATGCGGATATAGCCGCCTCCACACCCCAGGGTGATGCCATTCTTCGCCGTCAGTTGCAGATGCCCCTGTACGGTCTGCAGGGTGATGTCTTGCTGGGCAATCAGCTTCATCACGTCGCCGTGAGATTCGATTTCCAGCGGCCCCTTGCCGGACACCAGGCGCATGCCTTCCTGCTGGGCAAGCAGGGAAATGGCCTGATTCGCGTGGACAGACAGCCGTTGAGCGGCGGCCAGGTTGATCTCGTCGTTGCTTTGCACGTACATCGCGTTGCCGCTTTTGAGCAGCAAGCATTCTGGGGTTACGGCGCCAATGCCCTTGGGCGCACTGAGTAGGATGGCCGAGGCGTTCAGGTCTTTGGCGTTGTCCTGGAACTGTTGCAGCCCATCGATGGCTGGCTTGCGGCTGTGGTGAGACTGGGCGATTGCCTGCCAATCCGCGATTTGTTGTTTGGCTCCCGCGACCAGATCGGTGGCGGGCGCCATGGTGAGCACATCACCAGAGGCCTTGGCCTGTGTATCCGTACTGATGAACAACCCTTTGCCTGCGCGAATGCTTCCCCAAGCATCTGTACGCAGCTCAAATCCTTCGCCACGTTTTTTACGCTTGGCATCCACCAGATGCCCTAGGTTGAGCTGGCTCTTACCACTGTGCTCAGTACTGACCTTGATATGCTCCTGCCCCCGCGTGTCATCCATGCGCAGCTTGTTATTCGCCGGAGTACGCAGCACGTTGCGTTTGTAATTGCGCAAAGTCACATGATCAACGTGTTGGCTGTCGTGCAACGCGTGCGCGATGTAAGGCCGGTCCGGGTCGCCCTGTTCAAAGGCGATGGCGACTTCGGTGCCGGGAATCAACGGCAGGTGCAGGCCGTGGGTATCCCCGGCGTAGGGTCGGGCCAGGCGTAGCCAGAGGCTTTCTTCACCGGGTTTCCAGGCGTCGCGGTCGAACAGGAAATTGACCTTGTAGCGCCCTTCGATGTCGATGTGCCCGTAGGGGTCATGCGCCTGCGGGCTGGTGACGCGGGCCGGGACGGTGCCGGCGATTTGCGGTTTGTCTTGTAACTCCGGGCGAAAGCACACCGTTTCCGAGTAGGGAATGGCCTCAAACGTCACTTCGTAACTGGCGTCGCGAGCGGCGCGGCTGATCAGTTGGGTGATCACCGCACCAGGGGCGAAAGCCTGTGGCGCGCCGCCGGATATTTTAAGTACCTGCCCAGGAGCAAGGGTTGCGCTGCTGCTGACGCCGCTGAGTCGCGTTTGGCCGTTGAGGTAACGCTCGTGACGCAGCCGGGCGTAGAAGTAGCCGCTTTCGCTTTGCAGGTCTTCGTCATGGGCGTAGCGATCGCCCATGACGGTGTAGGGTTCGGCGTAGTGATAAGCCTCGCCATAGGTGCCGTTGGCGCCGCGAGTTTGGTCGATGTCACCGTTCAGGTGAGCGTTGGCCACGCGGTGATGGTAGGTGCGGATATTGACGTGCTGTTCCACCACGTGGTGGCTCGATTGCAGGGCCCACACGCCGTCCTGCCCACTGCTGCTGAGCCCGGATTGCGGGCGGTAGGCCAACGCCACGTCAAACTGGTAGTGACGCTGGTCATCGTGAAATTCCACCACGTCGATATTCAGGCGTTCGTCGCTGGTGAAGCGGTACCAGATGCCGACGTCGGCCAGCAGGCGCGAGATGAAGGCCAGATCGCTCTCGCCATACTGCATAACCTGTTCGCGTTTGGGGTATTCACGCACCAGGCTGAAAAGGAAGTCCTGGCCTTCAAAATCGTGGCGGCTGCGCAGGATGCTTTCGACGATCTGCGGTACCGATTGATGCTGGTAGATGCGAAATTGTCGGCCTTGGCCGAGTAGAGCCAGGTGCGGTTGCAGGGTGATTTCGTAGCGGGCTTCATCAGCGGAGCCGGACAGGCGTTTGAAACCGGTGACTACGCCGTGCAGGGTACGCAGCGGTTTGATCTCGGGCGCGCTGAAGCCCAAGGCCGGTGGTTTTTGCGGTGGGGCGTGCAGGCTGAAACGGGCGGCCTGGCCGAGCAGGGTTTCGGCGCCTAGGTCACGTTCGGTGCTGGTGAACTCTATGCGATAGGTGAAGGGTTGGCTCAAGCCCTCTTTGCCCTCAAAGGCCAGGACGTCAAGCAGTGCATCAACGTCGCGCACGCTGAGTGTGTGCCGGCTGTGGTCGTAGAAGCTGCGCAGTTGGTTGAGCATGTTCAGGCCTCCATCGCAGCGGGCGAAACAGCGTCTTGGGCGTCGATAAAATGCAGGACAATCCCTTCTTCAGTGCTGTAGCCCAAGGTCACGCCAAAAGTTTTCTGCCGGGCGGCTTGGCGTTGCAGCAACTGCTGACTGAGGACCGGCAGAATCTGCTGGTGGAGCAGGCTGTCGATGTTGCGCGCGCCTGTGTCGGGCAGCAGGCACGCCGCAACCAGCGCCTCGTTGAGGGCAGTGTCGACCTGACAATCCAATCCGTAATGACGCTGCAAGCGCTTGGCAACGTGGGCGAGTTTTATGGCGACGATACGTTGGAGGGCGTCGGCTTGAAGCGGGCGGTAAATCAGGGTTTGGAAACGAGCCAATAAGGCTGGCTGGAAGTGTTCGCGCAGGATCGGGCGCAGCAACGCGTGCAAGGTGCTGTCGGATGCGTCGGGGAACTCTTGCAGGCAAGTTTGAAGTTCATCGCTGCCAAGGTTGGAAGTCATGAGGATGACGGTGTTGCGAAAGTCGATTTCCCGACCCTCGCCATCGCGCATACAGCCCCGATCAAAGACCTGGTAAAAAATATTGAGAACGTCGCGGTGCGCCTTCTCGACTTCATCGAGCAGCACCACGCTGTAGGGGCGTTGACGCACGGCTTCGGTGAGCACGCCGCCCTGACCGTAACCGACGTAGCCGGGAGGTGAGCCTTTGAGCTGGCTGACGGTATGGGCTTCCTGATATTCCGAGAGGTTAATGGTGATCAGCGATTTTTCGCCGCCGAACAGCGTGTCGGCCAGGGCCAGCGCCGTTTCGGTTTTGCCGACGCCGCTAGTGCCGACCAGCAAAAATACGCCCAGCGGGGCTTTTTCATCTGTCAGGCCGGTCCTAGCTGCGCGTAGGCGTTGGGCCAAAGCGCTGAGCGCAGGGTCCTGGCCGATCACTTGCTCACCCAGTTGGTATTCCAGCTCAAGCAGGTTGGCTTGTTCGTCCTTGAGTAAGCTGCCCAGCGGTACGCCGGTCCAGTCAGCGATGACTTCGGCCACACTGCGCGCATCGACGTCGAGGGACAGCAGTGGCTGGTTGCCCTGGGCGTTGCTCAGTTGTTGTTGCAATTGCAGGCAGACGGTCCTTTGTGCTGGTTCTGCCTGACGGGCATCGCGCAATTGCTGGGTAAGCTCGAGTTCGTTGCGGTATTGCGCCTCAAGCCCGACTAGCTGGCGGTGCAACTCGGCGTGCTGCGCGTCGATGATCGCCAGGCGCTCGCTGGCGGGGCTGCCGCTCAGTTGCTGGTCTTCTTCCAGGGCCTGGCGTTCCAGCTCGAGGGCCGTCTGCTGGGCCTTAAGGCGCACCAGCGCTTGCGGCTCGCAGTCCAAGCTCATGCGTGCCCGTGCACTGGCGGTGTCGAGCAGGTCGATGGCTTTGTCGGGGAGTTCGCGGCCGGTCAGGTAGCGCCGTGAAAGCGTCACCGCTGCTTGTACCGCCGCGTCCTGGATGTGCACGCCGTGATGGCTGGCGTAGCGCGCCTTGAGGCCGCGCAGCATCAGGCAGGCGTTGGCGTCGTCCGGCTCGTCGACCTTGACCATCTGGAAGCGTCGTTCCAAAGCGGCATCGCGTTCAAAATACTGTTTGTATTCACCCCAAGTCGTAGCGGCGACCGTGCGTAACTCGCCACGCGCCAGGGCCGGCTTGAGCAAGTTGGCGGCGTCCGCACCACCCGCCTGGTTACCAGCGCCAATCAGTGTGTGGGCTTCATCGATAAACAGCAGCACCGGATGCGGCGACAGTTGCACGGCCTCGATGACGTTTTTCAGGCGTTGTTCGAATTCGCCTTTGACCCCGGCGCCCGCTTGCAACAAACCCAGGTCAAGGGTGCGTAAGGCGACCTGCTTGAGGCTGTCGGGGACATTGCCCTCTACGATGCGTAACGCGAGACCTTCAACCAAAGCGGTTTTGCCGACGCCGGGCTCCCCCACCAGGATCGGGTTGTTCTTGCGCCGACGGCTGAGAATATCGATCACCTGACGGATCTCATCGTCACGACCAAACACCGGGTCGATCTGCCCCGCCCGCGCCTTGGCAGTAACGTCGTGGGTGAATTTGTCCAAGATGACTTTCAGGGCATCCGGTTCATCGGTGCCGGATAAAGCGGGCAGCTCAGTGTGGTCCCGTGCCGCTTCTTGCTGCGCTTGCGCACGTTCTTCGGAGCGCTGGTCGAGCAACACCAATAACCGCTGTAACTGGGCATCGCTGATACTAAGCAGCGGCCAAGTGGCGTCGCACACCAGCAGGCTCGGAGTTTCCAGCAGCGCACCGAGCAAATGCGCCGAGCGCAGGATCTCGTTATTGCCATCCAGGGATGCCAGCAGCCAAGCATTCTTGATCAGTTGTTGCAGCTTGCCGCACAGCTGTGGCTTGTTTTGCACGCTGCGCGGCAGGGTGTCCAGGTGGTCGATCAGGCCGCGCCAGAGTGCATCCATATCCCATTCGTAGCGACGGCCGATAAGGGTCAGGTCGCCCTCGCCTTGCTCCAGCAACTTGAGCAGCCAGTGTTCGATGGTGACCTGCGCGTGGGCACGGCTTTGGCACAACGTAGCCGCTGCACTCAACGCCTGGGTGCAATAAGGGTTGAGACGGCGAAGCAAGCGCGTGGAATGTTGGGCCATACGGTTACATCCTTGTTCGGTGATGGTGGTGTGTCATCGTTAACGCCAGCTACGGGTTTGAAACTCGATGTGTTTGGCTGAACGCCCGCGAACGGACGCTCAACCCAGCACACCGGGAGCCAGCAGGCAAAGGCCCACCTGCTGCTCCATACGTATCAAGCGCTTTGGCGTTCATTCCATGAATCGGAGTGGATGATGTTGCCGTCCTTGTAGGTCCAGGTGACCTTCTCGTAACGCAACTCCACCTGCTCGAGGTGGTTGTGCTTCTCTTTGCTCGGGTCTTTGACGTCGTGCATTTTCGGCGCGACTTTCACGACTTTGACGTCTTCGAGTTTGGTGATGAAGTACTCGACCTCCTGCCCCGCATCGTCGATGCGGTACCACTTGAACTCAGCACTCTTGAGCGTTTGCCCGGTGGTGACCGCCTTGTAGAGATAGGGGCTGGACGCATCGATTTCCTTGGAAAACAGAAACGGTGTGTGAACCCGCGTACCGGTCAATTTCCCGGTGTTATTGTCGGTGGGGATGTACAGACTGTGATCCTGGGCAACCACCTCGATGCTGCCCTCGCGTTGTTGCACGTTCACCGAACCCTTGATAGTTGCGCCGCCGTCGTCTTGCAGCCAGAGGTAAACGGGAATTGCCATGTGAAGCTCCTTTTTCTCGTAGATTTAAATGTCGCGGAATGCGACCGGGGGTTGCCTGTCCGGGTGTGCGACGGGAAGCACGCAGGCCCCCGCCTCAGGCACCAGACGGATATCAACGCGGCGGTTGGCTGCACGCCCCGCCTCGGTGTCGTTGCCAGCAATCGGCTGGCTGGCGCCAAAGCCCTGCACGGCAAAGCAGCTGTCGGGAATGCCGCCCAAGCGCTGCATCCAGTCATGCACGGCAGCGGCGCGGGCGCGGGACAGTCGAAGGTTGTTTTCGGGGTCGCCAGTGGCATCGGTATGCCCCGAAATGACGATCAGCCAGCCGGGCTGGGCCTTGATATCGACCAGCGCATTGATCAGGGTCTTGGCCGAATCCGGCTTAAGCAGGGCACTGCCGCTGGCGAACAGCGACAGGCTGTCCAACCGCACCGGGCGGGCAGCCCGCGCCGGTGATGTGGCCGGTGGCGGTTCAACGTGAGCGGCCAGCACCGCCTGCAGCACGGCGCGCATGCGTTCGCCGCGATACAGGCCCAAGCCGAATGCCAGGGGCGCACCGTGCCGGTAGTACGCGTCCAGACGCTGGGCGTCCTGGCGCAGCACGGTCAGGGCATTTTCACGCCAAAGAAACTCGCGCTGGTTACGCTGGGTCGGTTGCGGGATAGCCGAATAACGTCGCAAGTCATCGCTGACTTGGCGTAGCAACAGGGCGTTCTGCCACGCCGAACTGGCGAGCGCGACAACACCCGCCACGGCGAACAACCACAGCGCAACAACGCTTGCACGTTGCACCGGGGAACGCAGCGGGCCGAGCGGCAGCAGGTTGAGCAAAGGGTCCGGGAACGGCAACACCGCATCCGTCACGGTCTCTCTGTGATCCGCCAGCGCCACTTTGCTGCGTAGCCATTGCCGCCACAGGTTCCCCTTCACGGCATGCGGCAATGCCGACACACACGTGACTGCGCAGGTCGCCGCCAGGCTCGAAGCGTTGCGAGTGACAAGGTGCGGCAATACCGCTTCGTGAAGCCAGGCCACAGTGCTGTTCAACTGAACACTTGCGTGCATCCGGGCAGCCTGCCTGGGCGAGTCAGCGGGTTGCTGTTGCCAGTCATCCAGGCTGACGCAAGCACCCGCCTCACACACACGGACCTCGGCCTGCCCGATGCCCCAACAGAACCAAGGCGCCTCGTCCTGCAAGGTTTGCAGGTAGCTCACCAGCAACAGCGGCAGCGCAACACCGCGCTTGCGGGCCAAGGCCATCTGATGACTGAAGGCGCGCACCTGACCGGCGAGTACGGCCCCATCACTGTGCGCGCCGGGACTGACGCTGAACATCACGCCCAGTTGCCCGGCCCAGCCCGGACGCACGGCCAGAACCTGATCAGTGACAACCCGCAGTTGCTCCAGGCTCGGTACGCGCACGTAGCACCCTTGCTCAGTCACACGCAGGGCCAACCGCTCGGCGGCAACCCTGCCGAACAGCCCATCCAGGCCATCACCGCAGACCAGCACCACCGGGTGACGAAACCCAGCGGCGGGTAGCCCCCTGCCCTCGGCCAACCTCAGCGACCCATGCTGCCGTTCGGCGCGCAGGCGCAGTGATACCCAGGCCCACGCCACACAGCACACCGCGATCAACACGCCGAGTACACGCGCCCACAGCGCGAGCGGAATGATGAGCAGCAACGCGAGCACGAGGACACCCGCCCACAGGTATAGGATGCGATGCAGATTGAAGGTCATCTGGCACTCACCCCTGATCCGGCAAGAGCGAGGCAATCGCATCGCTCAACAGATGATCCAATCCCCACCACGTCGCAACGAGCAACAGGGCCACTGTCAGCAGATGAATCAAAGGTGAACGCAGCCAACCAAAACCCGCGCTCAGTTCGCCACCGCCTACCTGCGTCGGCGCGTGTTGACTGACCTTGAACGGCGCCACCTGTGCGTCGAGAGCCACCCGTAATTGCTCGCGTTCGGGGTCGCTCAAATCACGATAGCGCCCGCGAAAACCCAACATCAATACGCGCTGAAATACCGTCAGCACATGCCGGTCAGGCGCGGGCTCGCTCAATACGTCACGCATGGCCTCGTACAGGAACTCACCGGCCTGATGGCGATTGAAAAACTTGGCCTGCAATGGTGCGCTGGCCCAATCGGTACGGGCATCGGCGTCGGCGCAGGTCAGCACCGCTTCGTCGAGCAGCGCGCATTGAGCATGACTGATGTGGTCGATACTGCGCGGACTCAGGCCCGCCCGCTCAAGGCGCTGCCGAGTCTGCTCAACCTGCTCGACACAAAGTTCGCCCAACTCCCGACCAGGCTGCACCGAGGCGCCCTGGCGCAACTCAACCACCAACAGGTAGGTGTCCTGTAACAGCGCGTCAATATCCACCGCCACTGCGGTTTGCGCGTTGGAAGGCGTCGGTTTCATGAGCGCAGCACCGCAAACAGTTCCAGCTTGACGTCGACCAAGCTGCTTGGAACGTAGAAAGCGCAGACCCCTTCGTCCAACACCGCCTGCCCCTTGGAATGACCGAGATCCAGCGCGAAGTATTGATTTTCCAGGCGCAATGGAATCGCCGCCGGCACATGGCTGAGGGACTGCAACGGCACCCCGTCGAGTGCCGCGTTGATCAGATAATCGACATCATCCGGCGTACCGATCTTGCACAGGCGCGGGAACTGCTCCTGCACCTGCGCCGCCGGCAACCGGCTGCGCACCGACAGATAGAAATCGGCCCCCTCACGCTCGCGCAAGCGCGGGTCATTCAGCGTGACCTGCCAACGATTAATTCCCTGCACCTCCAGCACCAGAGCAACGACCCGCGACGGTAGACTGGCCTCCAACAACAGCGACAGGGTGTGCATCAGCGGCGGGAACACTGCTTCCAACGACGTGTGCCGGTATGCGGGGATCTTGTCTACATCGTGTTCCAGCGAAAACGTGAGCAGGCTGCCGGCCAGCTTGATCAACTGCTGGTAGACCTGCTCGGGATGGCGTGCGGGGAACTCCAGAAGATCGGCCAATACCGGCTGATAGGTATTCAAGGCATTGAGCAGCCAGAACAGCGACACGTCGGCAACGGCAAAGTCGGCCATGCGCTGGTTGCTTTCCCGCCGCATCCCCATGAGCCTTTGCCGCTTGGCGGACAACTGCGTCAACAGGTTGTCCAACTGGTTCAGCAGCCCCGGGTGCGCGGCGAAACTCAGCAACGGCGGCACATAGGCCGGGTCGAGGCTCCAGGCTCCCTGCCCATCGCGCACCAGACGTGCGACCGGGCACGTCATGTAATCCGCATTGTCATCACGCTGCAGGCGTAGGCTCAGTGCATGCTCCAGCACGCCAATCGACTGCACCTCATCGGCGTAAATATCTTGTACTTCACGCCAAGACTGGCAGTAGCGCATCGGTCGATCGGCCCGGCCGCCCTCGAACAGGCAGTTGTTGCCATTGGCCTGCTCCAGGGGCAAGGCCACGTGCAATAGCACTGCCTGATCGTCGTCAGCCAGCAACTGCGCCAGCTCCAAGGCGGCAGGCAGGCGGTCCACCTGCTCAGTGTCGATCCACGTGCCATCAGGCATGCGCACACGCAGTTGAGTCGCTTTGAGCTTACCCAGCCGCAATGCGTCCAGGTCGAACCCCACCGCCTGGACACCCCAAGGGTGTGCCAGGGCCAGGTGCGCGAGCTGTTCGTTGGTCCAAGCCTCCCAGCGTGCCTGTTGCTGGAATTGCTGCGGCGACAGCAACGCCCCAGCGGCCCACAGAGGGCGATCGATATTCATGGCATCGTTTCCCTACGACTGAATCAGGCTTTGGCCTTGGGCATCTGCGAAACCAGCGACAAGTTCACGTCCATACCCTCGACCTGAAAGTGCGGCACGGCGTACAACTTGACGCGGAAGAAACCGGGGTTGTCCTCGATGTCTTCCACCGTAACCTTCGCATCCCGCAGCGGGTGTGAGGCCTGCAAGTCATCGCCCGGATCAGTCATCTCGGTGACCAGCCCGCCGATCCACTTGTTCAGTTCCAGCTCGAGCAAACGCCGGTCCTTGGTGGTGCCAATGTTTTCGCGCTGGATCAGCTTCAGATAGTGAGCAATGCGTGAGAGCAGAAAAATGTAAGGCAGGCGCGCGTTGATTCGACTGTTCGCCGTGGCATCGGCCGTGTCGTACAGCGCCGGCTTTTGCGCGGAGTTGGCCGAGAAGAAACACGCATAGTCGCGGTTCTTGTAGTACGAAAGCGGAATGAACCCGAGGTTGGCGAACTCGAACTCACGGGTTTCCGGAATCATCACTTCGGAAGGGATCTTGACCTGATTGCCGGTGCCAAGGTCATACAAATGGATCGGCAGTTCAGTCACCGCACCACCCGATTGCGGCCCACGAATCTGCACGCACCAACCGTTGGTGATGAAGCTCTTGACCATGTTCGCGGCAAAGGCAAACGATGCGTTGGTCCACAGGTACTTGTTGTGATCCGGCCCTTTGACAGTCTCGATGTAATTGAAACTGCGCACGGGAACGGTGTCGGGCCCATAGGGCAAGCGCCCCAGGACACGTGGCATGGTCAGGCCGATGTAACGCGCATCATCACTGTCACGGAATGACTTCCACTTGATGTATTCGGCACGATCAAAGTAGTTGCCGATGTCTTTGATCGCGGCCACCTCCTCCATAGTCTCTTTGCCGAAGAAGGCTGGGCCGACGGCCCCCACAAACGGCATGTGCGCGGCGGCGGCCACTTTGGAAATATTGCGCAGCAGCGCGATGTCCTGAGGCCTACGATCGAATTCATAGTTTGAGATAGCCGCCGCAATCGGCTCGCCACCCGGGGTGTCGTACTCCTGCGTGTAGGTATGCAGGTACAAGCCACTCTGGGCAATTTCTGGCGCGTCCTCGAAGTCTTGTACCAGGTGGTCCTTGCTGACATCCAATAGTTCTATGCGAACGTTCTGACGGAAATCTGTCTGATCAATCAGCGATTTCACACCGCGCCAGGTTGACTCGACGCGCTGGAAGTCAGGATGGTGCATGACTGCATCGAGCTGACGGCCAATCTGCCTGTCCAGCGAAGCGATATGTTCATCCAGCAGGACTTTATCCAATCGCTCGATTTTTTGCGGCGTTTGCTTAAGCAAGTTTAAAAACACACTAACCGCCGCCGTCACCCGTTCATCGACGGACACTTCAGACAGCGCGTCCGAGCTCTGAAAGATATCAATACCTGCCAACTCAGAAACAGGACTTAAATTGATTTTATTAAACAGCGTAGCATAAACACCACTGGCTTCTTCAGACAACACTGTGGCGCCGCGCGTTTGCACGCTGGAATCTTCTAAAGACATGATTTAACTTCCCTTTAAACTACCGCAATGAATTAACGTTCTTCTTCAGGCGCCAAGGCAGCCAACTCAGCGCGCAGTTCGTCACTGAGCGCATCATCCTTGAGGATGCGTTCCAATTCATGGCGGAAGGTCACGTTATCCAGCAGGTTCGATTTGAGATCACGCAACAGGTTGCGCATCGCCAATAAGGCACGCAATTGTGGAATCTGCCGCGCCACCTGTTCGGGCTCGAAGTCCTTCATGCGCCGGAAACTCAGTTCGACAGAGGTGTCGGACGCATCGTCGTCCAAGGTGTTGTTGACCGCGAGCTTCAGACCCGGCGAGAACTCGCCCAGGACGCTGTCAAAGTTGTTTTTATTGATATCGACCTTGCTGCGCTCGGAGAGCGGACGCTGCTCCTTGCCGTTACTGTAGTCACCCATCACCATCAGTTTCAAAGGCAACTCAACCTTTTTCTGCGCACCGCCGGTATGCAGGTCGAGCTTGATATTAACCCGGGCCTTTGGCACTTCATTTTGAAAGCTGCTTAGCGTCATCGCTTCATTCCGTGATTTTTCCAACAGCGCTGATCAGCCATTAGAGAAAAGTAAGACGGGAACTTAATGAAGTTAAATCCCCACTCTGGAACACCAACGTGCTACATGGCACACGGCATCCCCTTGCTCACTAGAATGAAGTATCACTGCGGGAATTTACCACCCCCCGAATCACGGACGGGAACTTTCCATTGCGCATCGGAGATATTTCCCACAAATCACGCAGATTATCTTTATTGCAAAGAATATTTAAGATTTAAACCCCGAGCCGGGATTTAACTGTCAGATATTTCTTAACCCTATAGGCATACAACAAAACAACAGTAGAAATATGGAGTTTTATATAAATCCATTTCGATATTTTCCTACTCACCTAGTACTAAAACATATAAGCAAGCGAACGCTCAGGGACCAGGAGATAAACCACCCCGCCGCCGTTTTACATCATAAACATTGAACCCCAGCAAAAAACGCCTAAACCTCCCGCGCCTTCACCTTCAAATGCCGCGCATACCACGGGCGCTTCGGCACCCGCTTGAACAAGCCTTGCAGCGCTTCGTCTTGCGCAGCAAACGTAATACGCAGGGCGAGCTTCATGGTCTCTGGGTCCATCTCCATCGAACGCCCCCTCTGCAAACCCGGCGTGGTGCTGCAGCCATGGGTGTCCGGGCCCAGCCACGGGTCGCCGACCTCGACCCAACGCCCCGGCGCAAACCATGCCACGCCGTTGACCTCCAGGCGGTTGACCTCGCCCGGATGGAAGCGCTCATGGGCGCGAAACCAGTCTTCGATACGGTCGTCGATCCAGCCATGGAAGTGCCAGAACACTGGGTTGACGTGGGAGGAAAACGGATCGCCAAGAAAGTCGTTTTCGGGCGCATACCAACGCGCGGCAAAGTCCGCCGGGTCGCGGGCGAAGGGCACGGGCGCGCCGTTGGAGGGGTCGCGAGGCACCGAGGCCCAGCGCATGTGCAGCCAGTCATGCAGGCCCAGTTCCATTTCGGAACCGAGCTGGCCCAGGGTCAGCTTGGCCAGGTAACGCGGGTCGCGGTATTGGGATTCCCATACTTGGAAGTTGCTGTGGTAGGTCTCAGCGGCCTTGATATCGCTGACCCATTGGGTGTAGTCGCCGTCGTCCGGTGCCCGCCAGGTGGGCGGCAGGGCAAAACCGTCGTGGTTATCGAAGTAACGCAGGAAGCCCAGGCGATCACGTTCCAACGCCGGTTGCGGTTCGGGGAACGCAGGCCACGACGGCAAGTCCTGCATCGAGCGTGCGGTGCCGAGCATGTGGCGGTGCATGAAGAAGAAGTCGATGCCCGAGCCGTTGCGATCCTTGAGTTTGCCCCGCGCTTCGCGCTCCTTACCGCGTGGGCCGGGCTGCCAGCCGATGCCGCGCAGGGCCTCGCGTTTGTCCTCGGAGAGCTTGTGCCATTGATCGCGGGTGGCGTGCCACAGTTGGTGGAACAGGCGGTGTTCGGGGGAAATCAACCAGGCCAGCAGCGACGGGTTGAGGCCGATGCGCTGGCGGGCTTCGGGGAATAGCTGTTTATGCGCGACAAAGCGATTATCCGGCTCGGTCAACGCCAGGGGTCGGGCGAGGTCGAGGATCCGCCCGCTGAGGGTGCCGCTGCCGGCATTGCCGAACACGCCCCAGACTTCATCAACGGTCATGCTGAATTCGTAGGCGGGCGCGCCGTCTGCGGCGTCACGGTCGATCAGGCGCCAATAGAGCTCGGTGCCCTCGCCCGTGAGCAAATCACCCAGGATGCGGTAGCGCGGTTCGCCATCGGCGCGCAGGTGTTCGGTCGTGTCGAGATAGCCACGCAGGCCGCGCCCACGCGGCGCGACATCAAGCAGCAACGCCAGGCCCTGCGTGGGCAAGCCCTTGAGGCCGGCGTCGCGGCCTTCCAAGCGCAGGCTCCACACCCCGCGCAGGGTGTTCGCCAAGTGTTGGCCGGCGGTGTCAGCCAGATCCACCGTGGCTTCGCCGGGGGTGATGGGGAATGCTTCACGCGTCCACTCGCGATGGGCATAAAGGGCCGCAGGCACGGCGGCGCCGGTCAGCGCCAGGCCTGCGATGAACCCACGTCGAGAGATCGTCATTGTCTACCTTGGGAAGCGGCTTTATCAGAGCTAGAACGTTTGCCTGTGGGGGAAATTTACCGCGCCGTCGCCACGGCCTAAATTTCCCCGCTCATCGCTCGTTCCTCCCAGATAGCAAAGGCCTCAACTGACTGAGATGGCAATGACAAAACCACGTTCGAAAAAGGCGCTGTTTATCGGCCTACCGCTGGCATTGGCCATCGGCGCCGGGGTCGGTTTCCTGGTCTGGGATCACTGGTTCAAGGGCACTGCCGGCTACCCGCTGGCGGTGATCAAGCAGGCCAATGACTTGCAGGACCGCTTGTTGTCGTTCGACAGCCATATCACCGTACCGCTGGATTTCGGCACCGCCGGCAACGAGGCCGACCAGGATGGCAGCGGCCAGTTCGACCTGGCCAAGGCGCGGCGCGGGCGATTGTCCGGGGCGGCGCTGACGATTTTCGGCTGGCCGGAAATCTGGAATGGCCCCAACGCGCCGCACAAGCCCAGCGACGGGTTTGTCGAGGAAGCCCGCCACGAGCAGGAGGTGCGCTACAAAATCATCTCCGGCATGGTGCGTGACTTCCCCAACCAAGTGGGCATCGCCTACACCCCGGATGACTTTCGGCGCCTGCATGGCGAAGGCAAATTCGCGGTCTTTATCAGCATGCTCAACGCCTACCCGCTGGGCACCGACCTGAACCAACTCGACCTGTGGACGGCACGCGGCATGCGCATGTTCGGCTTCAGCTATATCGGCAATAACGCCTGGTCCGACTCATCGCGGCCGCTGCCGTTTTTCAATGACTCCACCGATGCCCTCGACGGGCTGTCGGACATCGGCCAGCAAGCGGTACACCGCCTCAACGACTTGGGGGTGATCATCGATGTGTCGCAGATGTCGACCAAGGCCCTGGAGCAGGTTGCGCAACTGAGCCGCACGCCGCTGGTGGCGTCCCACTCGGCACCACGCGCCTCGGTGGAGATCCCGCGCAACCTCAGCGACAAAGAGCTGCAACTGATCAAGCGCAGCGGCGGCGTGGTGCAGGTGGTGGGTTTCCCGGCGTATTTGCGCCCGCTGAGCCAAGCGACCCAGGACACGCTCAACGCCCTGCGCGCCCGTTTCGATTTGCCACCGTTGCCCAACCTGGCGATGGCCCTGATGCCGGGGGACGCGATCATCGCCGCATGGCCCGAGCAGAAGTTCGGCCAATACGCCCAGGCGCTATACGCCATTCTCGAAGACGAACCCAAGGCCACCCTCAAGGATTGGGGGGATGCCATCGACTACACCGTGCGCAAGATCGGCATCGATCACGTCGGCATTTCGTCGGACTTCAACGATGGCGGCGGCCTTCAGGGCTGGGAGAACGTCGGCGACACCCGCAACGTCACCGCCGAACTGCTCCAGCGCGGTTACTCCGAAGCCGATATCGCCAAGCTGTGGGGCGGCAACTTCCTGCGGGTGTGGGACCAGGTCCAACAAGCGGCCAAACCGGCCAATCACCCATGACGTCAGTCCATGACCGACCGCCAGACCTTTTATGCCCCTCTGAGCCAGCGGTGGTGACGGCGATTTTTTCCTTTGAACGAGAGGCCCCGATGATTTCATCCCGCTTCAACCGCCTGCCCGGCCTGGCGCTTACCGTCCTCTGCGGCGCCCTGCTGCCCGGCCTGGCCCACGCCGCCACCCCGCAGCCGGGCAACGTGTTCAAGGACTGCAAAGACTGCCCGGAGCTGGTCGTACTGCCGGCCGGCACCTTCACCATGGGCACCCCGGACGACGAAGTCGGCCGCGAGCCCGACGAAGGCCCGCTGCATGTAGTGACCTTCGCCAAGCCCTTCGCCATGAGCCGTTTCCAGATCACCGCCGCCGAATGGGACAGCTACGTGCGCCAGGCCGGGGTCAAGATCGCCGATGGCGACACCCGCCCAGGCCGTGAATGCATCGCCAGCAAACCGCGCTACCCCCAGGGCCCGCGCCAGCCAGCGGTGTGCATGGACATGGACGACATCAAGGCGTATGTCGCCTGGTTGTCGAAGAAGACCGGGCAGACCTACCAGATGGTCAGTGAAGCGCAGCGCGAATACGCCGCCCGCGCCGGCTCAAGCGGACCGTTCCCGTTTCCTTTCGATGAAGGCAAGGGTTACAGCATCGCCGAGCATGCCAACACCTATGGGCCAGCGGATGGCTATAGCTATTCCTCGCCAGCCGGCAGCTACCCGCCAAATGCGTTTGGCGTGTATGACATGCACGGCAACGTCTATGAGCGGGTAGCCGACTGTTACCACGAGAATTACCTAGGGGCGCCTGCAGACGGCAGTGCCTGGGTCGAACCGGGCTGCGAGGTCTATCAGATTCGTGGCAACGACTGGGGTGAAGCGCCGGTGTTTTCACGCTCTGGCAACCGCAACAACATCTATCCGCAGACGCGTGGGGACTGGATCGGCTTTCGCGTGGTGCGCGATCTCTAAAACACCGCCCTTTTCAATGTGGGAGGGAGCCAGCCCCCTCCCACCTTTGACCGCGCTTGCTTCAATCCTTCTGCGCCAACAACGCCAGCCCTTCATGCAGCGCCGGGAACAGACTGTTATTGAAGTTGTTCCAGCGCAGTTCGAGGATCGTGTCGTCCGGCGAGATCTCGGTCTTGAGCACGTCGTGGAACACTTCCCCGGAATCGATGCCGTTGTCCACGTAGTGGAATGACGCTCCGGTGAGGTACAGCGGTTCCGATGGCGTGGTTGCCTTGGTGGCCCAGTCCACCACAGTCTGCCCACGCGCTCCGTACAGCGCGTTCCAGGTGGCATAGGCGCCACGGCGCTCGTAAGGCGATTCGAGACGGGTAATGCCCGGATGGATATTCATGATCCGCCGCGCGAACGGCGCACCGGGACGCACCAATTCATCAAGGATCACCAGCAAGCCGTCCAACACCACGATATCGGCCTTCAGTTCCACCAGCGTGTCATGCAGGCGGCGCTCGAAATCCTGTTTGCCGGCGATATGTTCGGCGCTGCCCCGTGGTAGGCGGCGGTAGGTGGACGGCACGCTCAGCAGCAGGTCGTTGACCCGCTGGCCCTGCACCTGCAGGTCGGCCGGGTACAGCCACTGGCGCCCAGGTTGGTAGGCAAAGCCGTAATCGGCGACCAACTGCCGGTCCCGCGGGTTCTGTTCGTCGTCGTCATACACCACGCCGACCAGGTTGTAGGCCTCGCCCAGCGGCGTGTCGTTCAGCGACCCCACCAGAAACTCCAGCACCGACTTCATGTAGCGCGCGTGGTCCTTGTAGGCCACCGCCTGCCCGGCCTTGTCGGCGGCGGCATTTCGCAGGGACCACACATACACCAGATTCTTTTTCGTCATTGTTTCGCTCTCGCTGAAGGGAACGCGCACGGCGTGGTTACGCGTGCGCCTACACCACAAGAACGAACCAGGCCCCGGGCAATTTATCCGCCGCCACTGCCGCCAGGCGCGCCGCGCTAAATACTCGCGCCGACGCTTCGTTTGTCATGGGTAAGGGTTTGTGTGCCCAGCCCCTCTATTCACTCTCCGGGAAGTATTTATGACCGACCCCAAGCGCGGCGCCTTCAACGGTCTGCTCGCATTACTCAGGCCCTTTCGGACCCTCGTGACGGTTTCCGTCGCGCTGGGCATGGCCGGTGGCCTGGCCATCACCTTGTTGCTGGCCACTATCAACAACGCGCTGCACGCCTCCACCGGGATGACCCAAGGCGTGGTGCTGACGTTTGCCGCCCTGTGCCTGCTGGCCCTGACCAGTTCGATTGTGTCGGACATCGGCACCAACTATGTGGGCCAACGCATCATCGCCGCGTTGCGCAAGGAACTCGGCGAGAAAGTGCTGTCGGCGCCCATCGAGCAGATCGAGCGCTACCGCTCCCACCGCCTGATCCCGGTGCTGACCCACGACGTCGACACCATCAGCGATTTTTCCTTCGCCTTCACCCCGCTGGCGATCGCCACCACCGTCACCCTCGGCTGCCTGGGCTACCTGGCGTATCTGTCGGTGCCGATGTTCCTGATGATGATCGTCGCCATCGTCATCGGCTGCAGCGTCCAGTTCATCGCCGGGGCCAAGGGCATCCGTGGCTTCGACGAGGCACGCGACCTGGAAGATGAGTTGCAACGCCACTACTCGGCAATTGCCTCCGGCGCCAAGGAACTGCGCATTCATCGGCCGCGCCGCTACCGCATGAACACCCACCGCATCCAGGAAACCGCCGACCGCATCAGCGATATCCAGGTGCGCTCAGTCAACATCTACATCGTGGCCAAGACCTTCGGCTCGATGCTGTTCTTCGTGGTGATCGGCCTCGCGCTGGCCATGCAGGCCTACAACCCGAACCCCGACCCGGCGGTGATCACCGGGTTCGTGCTGGTGCTGCTGTACATGAAAGGCCCGCTGGAACACGTGGTGGGTTACCTGCCGATCATCGGCAAGGCGCGGATTGCCTTTGCGCGTATCACCGAACTGTCCGAGCGCTTCTCGTCGCCGGAACCGCACCTGTTGATGGACGCTAGCGAAGCGCCGCATGCGCAGGTCCACAGCCTGGAACTGCGCGGCGTGAGCTACAGCCCGCCGCCGGTGGCAGGCAGCGAACCGTTCCACCTGGGGCCGATCAACCTGAGCATCAAGCAAGGCGATATTGTGTTTATCGTCGGCGAAAACGGCTGTGGCAAAACCACCCTGATCAAGTTGCTGCTGGGCCTGTATCAGCCCCATGTCGGGGAGATCCGCCTCAACGGCGAAACCGTCACCGACCTGCTGCGCGATGACTATCGCCAGTTGTTCACCACCGTGTTCGCTGACTATTACCTGTTCGACGACCTCGTCCAGGGCAGCGCAACCCAGTCCCTGGACAGCGCGACCCCGTACCTGGAACGCCTGGAAATCGCGCACAAGGTCAGCGTCAAGGATGGCGTGTTCAGCACCACCGACCTGTCCACCGGCCAACGCAAGCGCCTGGCGCTGGTCAACGCCTGGCTCGAACAGCGCCCGGTGCTGGTGTTCGACGAATGGGCCGCCGACCAGGACCCGGCCTTTCGACGCATCTTCTACACCGAGCTGCTGCCGGACCTCAAACGCCTGGGCAAAACCATCATCGTGATCAGCCACGACGACCGCTATTTCGACATCGCCGACCAGTTGGTGCGCCTGCGCGCGGGCCAGGTCGTAGAGGAAATGGCGCCGGCTTGAAATTTCTTTTCCGGTTTTTCCAATTAGGAACGTCTCACTAGTGGTAATGAGAACCAGCCTCAATAGATACGTATAAACTGCCCACCTAAAAACCTAGAAGAGAAAGCATTCATGTCAGTACGACTCGGTCTGAGCCCCCTGAGCAAAGCGCTATCGATGCGACGGGCCCTGCATTTCAACCTGCTGCCCAGCGCGCTGGCCCTGGCCGTGTCGCTGCCGATTGCCAGCTATGTGCAGGCACAAGAACTCGAGATCGACGTGCCGGCCCAATCCCTGGGCAGTGCCCTGCAGGCATTCGGTCGGCAGGCCAATCTGCAAGTGCTGTACAGCCCAACCGACGTGGAAGGCAAGCGCAGCAATGCGGTCAAAGGCAAGCTCGACCCGGACCGCGCCATCACCACCCTGCTCCAAGGCACCGGCGTCGGCTATGGCCTGCAGGGCAACACCCTGAGCATCAGCCTCCAGGCTTCGACCGGCATAGAACTCGGCGCCACCCAGGTAACCGCCAACCAGTTGGGCACCGTGACCGAAGGCACCGGCTCCTATACCCCAGGCACCATCGCCACCGCCACGCGCCTGGTGCTGACGCCACGGGAAACCCCGCAGTCGATCTCCGTGGTCACGCGCCAAGCCATGGATGACTTCGCCCTCAGCTCGATCGACGACGTGATGCGCCACACCCCCGGCATCACGGTGTCGACCTATGACAGCGAACGTACCAACTACTTCTCGCGCGGCTTCTCCATCAACACCTTCCAGTACGATGGCATTCCGACCCTGCGCGACGCCCAGTACTCCGCCGGCCAGACCCTCACCGACATGGCCATCTATGACCGCATCGAGGTGCTCAAGGGCGCCACCGGCCTGCTCACCGGCGCCGGCGGCGTGGGCGGTACCATCAACCTGATCCGCAAGAAGCCGACGGCCGACTTCAAGGGCAGTATCGAACTGGGGGCCGGCTCCTGGGACAACTACCGCTCGCAGATCGACGTCAGCGGCCCGCTGACCGACACCGGCAACGTCCGTGGCCGCGTGGTCGCGGCGTACAACGACAAGCAGTCGTTCCTCGACCACTACTCGCGCAAGACCAGCGTGTTCTACGGGATTCTCGAAGCCGACCTGGACGAAGACACCCTGCTGACCGTCGGTGCCGACTACCAAGACAGCGACCCGAAAGGCTCCAGTTGGACCGGCAGCCGCATGATCTTCGATGCCGAGGGTAAAGAGCTGGACTTGCCGCGTTCGTTCAACAACGGCCCGAAATGGGGTTCGTGGGGGCAGTACAGCCGCACGGCATTCGCCACCCTGGAACACACCTTCAGCAATGGCTGGGTCGCCAAAGGTCAATACAACCATCAGGTCAACGGCTACAACGCGCCGCTGGGCGCCCTGTCCCAGGACTCCGGCAACCAAAGCTCGCTGTTTGCGAAAAAACACACCGGCGAAACCACCGCCGACAGCCTGGATGCCTATACCTCCGGACCGTTTGAACTGTTTGGCCGTGAGCATGAACTGGTGGTGGGCCAGTCCCTGTCGATCAGCAAATGGGACGGCAAGAGCTATAACGCCGTCTTCGCGCCCGGCACCAACTCCGCTGACTTCTACAGTTGGGACGGTGACATCCCGGAGCCAGCGTGGGTTCAATACCGCACCATCGACCAGACTTCCCGCCAGACCGGCAGCTACCTCACCAGCCGCTTCAGCCTGACCGACGAAATGCACCTGTTGCTCGGCGCGCGCCTGGCCAACTATGAAGTCACCGGCACCAGCAAATCCAAGGTAAGCGGCAAAGTCGTGCCGTATGCCGGTGTGACCTACGACCTCAACGACAACTTCACCGCCTACGCCAGCTACACCGAAATCTTCCAGCCGCAAACCGACTACCGCGACCGCAACGACAAGATGCTCGAACCCGACGAAGGCACGAACTACGAGATCGGCCTCAAGGGCGAATTCTTCGACGGCCGCCTGAACGCCAGCCTCGCCTATTTCGAAGTCCACGAAGAGAACCGTCCAGAACTCGACACCTCACCCGGCGCCGACCTGATCAACGATTCGCCCTACTACGGCATCAAGTCCAAGACCAAGGGCTACGAAGCGGAAATCTCCGGCGAAATCGCCACTGGCTGGCAACTGCAGGCTGGCTACACCCACAAGGTCGCCCGCGACGACAGCGGCACGAAGGTCTCTACCTGGGAGCCGGAAGACCAGATCAACCTCTACACCACCTACAAACTCACCGGCCCGCTGGACAAACTCACCCTCGGCGGTGGCGCGCGCTGGCAGAGCGAAGGCTGGAAGTCGATCAGAAACTCCGGCCTGGGCCGCTCTGAAGTCCTCACCCAAGACGCGTACTGGTTGGTGGACGTGATGGCGCGCTATCAGATCACCCAGAACCTGTCAGCCACCCTCAACGTCAACAACGTGTTCGACAAGCACTACTACACCAACATCGGTTTTTATGACTCGGCGTACCCTGGCACCCCACGCAACATGATGGTCACCACCCGCTGGAACTTCTGACCCCGCGTTGACACAAAAGCCCCGTATCGCGAGATACGGGGCTTTTTCATGGCCGTTCGCCAATCCACTGTGGGGCGCTAAAGCGCCCACAAGGGATCGGCGGCGTGGGTTGAATCACGCCATTTCCGCCACCAGGCTCTTGATGAATTCAGCATTATCGACAATCCGGTGGT
The DNA here is from genome assembly GCF_029320995.1 of Pseudomonas sp. D3. Taxonomy (NCBI): domain Bacteria; kingdom Pseudomonadati; phylum Pseudomonadota; class Gammaproteobacteria; order Pseudomonadales; family Pseudomonadaceae; genus Pseudomonas; species Pseudomonas sp. D3. The sequence goes on along the minus strand of NZ_CP119772.1, from coordinate 2,981,036 downwards.
GCGTCGTGTCGATGACAATCGAGCGCCGGATACCCGCCTGGCCAATCACCTCGCGCATGCCGTTCTCGATCAGCGCCTGGTGCAGGCCAGCTTCGCTGCGCGCCGCCCACCAGCATGTAACCGGTGCCTTGATGGCGCGGTAGTCGGTGTCCTGCAAGCGCTGGTCGAGGATCTGTTTGATCGCCCACGAACGCTCGGTTTCACCACCGTCCTGCAGTTCATCCTTGAGCACCCGAAAGCTCTCCCCCAGCGTCGCATCGGCCCAGTCGGACACCTGCTGCCACTGCTGCTCCTCGCTGCGTCCAGCCTGTTGCGCCAGTCGCCATTGCGCCTGGATCTGCGCGGCAAACGCCGGGAACATCACTTCGAGCATCTGCGCCCGCCGCTGCACTGCGCTGCTCTCCCACTGAGGCTCAGCGGCAGCCTGATTCCAGAACGCGGCAAACCGCGTCGGCGGTGGCGCGTCGATCCAGCCGACCCACTCCACCGTGCGCCCGGCCTGCTCCAGCCGATAAGCCACTTCCATCGCCAGGTTGCCGCCCAGCGACCAGCCCGCCAGGCGGAAGGCGCCCTGCGGCTGAGCGCTCAACAGTTGTTCGGCGTAGTCTTCAACCATCTGCATCCAGGTCGGCACCGTGCCGCCCTCTTCCACCAGCGCCCGGCACATCAGCCCCAGCACCGGCCGTTGCTCGCGCAGCGCCAGCGCAATCGGCTTATAGCAATGCACCGAGCCAAAACTGGGGTGGAACAGATAAAGCGGCGTGCCCTCGGTCTGACTGTTGAGCCGCACGATCAACGAACTTGATCCATCCCCGTCGATACAGCGCGCCTGGCCGGCCACCGTAGGATTGAGCATCAATTGGCTGACCGCCAGCGCGCCGCCACACAGCCGATTGATCCGTTCCTTGAGCACCAGCACCCGTAACGAATGGCCGCCCAATTCGAAGAAGTTGTCGTGCAACCCCACGCGTTCGATGTCCAGCACCTCAGCCCAGATCCCGGCGATCTGCTGTTGCAGCGTGGTCTGCGGCGCGACGAATGTCTGGCCCTGCCCATCAACATCCGGCTTGGGCAAGGCTTTGCGCTCGAGTTTGCCGTTGGGGCTCAGCGGCATCTGCGCCAGCACCACCCATTGCGCCGGCACCATGTAGTCCGGCAGGTGGCGGGCCAAATGGGCGCTGAGGTCCGCGCGCCAGTCGGCGTGGCCGTCGTGAAGCACCACATAACCAACCAAGTGCTGCCCCTCCACCACCAGCACGGTGGCTTCGCGCACCCGTGGGTGCTCCAGCAAGCGTGCTTCGATTTCACCGAGTTCGATGCGCAAGCCGCGTAATTTGACCTGATGATCGAGGCGCCCGAGGTATTCGATCACCCCATCGGCGCGCTGCCGTACCCGGTCACCGCTGCGGTACAAACGTGCGCCGTGGTGGAACGGGCATGGCACGAAGCGCTCGGCGGTCAGGCCCGGACGACGATGGTAGCTGCGCGCCAGGCCTTCGCCGCCCAGGTACAGCTCACCCGCCACGCCCGCAGGCACCGGCAGCAGGTGGGCATCCAGCACATGGGTGCGCAGGTTGGCGATAGGTTCGCCGATCGGCACCGTGTCGCGGCCTTCATCGACACAGGTCCAGTGGGTCACGTCGATGGCGGCTTCCGTCGGGCCGTACAGGTTGTACAGGGCGGCTGCGGGCAGTTTGGCAAAGACCTGTTGCTGGGCATCCACTGGCAAGGCTTCGCCGCTGCACACGATGCGCCGCAGGCTGTGGCACGTGGCGACGCCGGGGTCTTGCAGGAACGCTTGCAACATCGACGGCACAAAGTGCAGCGTGGTGACCTGTTCGGCGTTGATCAGGCGGACCAGCGCGGCCGGATCGCGATGCTCGCCAGGCGCCGCCACCACCAATCGAGCGCCGGTCATCAGCGGCCAGAAGAACTCCCACACCGATACATCAAAGCTGAACGGGGTTTTCTGCAGCACGCCGTCGCGCGCCTCCAGCCGATAGGCGTCCTGCATCCAGCACAGGCGGTTGGTCAAGGCCGAATGGCGATTGCCTGCGCCCTTGGGCTGCCCGGTGGAGCCTGAGGTATAGATCACGTAGGCCAGGTTTTCAGGGTCCAGGACAATCCCCGGATTGCCTTCGCCATAGCCTTCGAACCAGGACTCGCCCACCACCAGGCTTGGCAACCCGGGCGGAATCGGCAGGTGCTCCAGCCGCCGCGCCTGGGTCAGCAACAACGCCACACCGCTGTCTTCGAGCATGTAGGCCAGGCGCTCGCGCGGGTAGTCGGGGTCCAGCGGCACATAGGCGCCCCCGGCCTTGAGCACCGCCAACAGGCTGACCACCATTTCCACGGAGCGCTCCAACGCGACACCGACCAATACATCCGGGCCCACGCCGGCCTCGATCAAACGATGGGCCAAACGGTTGGCGCGGCGGTTCAGCTCGGCGTAGCTCAGGCGTTCCTGGCCGAACACCAGTGCCGGCGCATCCGGAGTACGTGCGACCTGCTCTTGTATCAACTGGTGGACACCGCGATGCAGCGGGTAAGCCTGTGCGGTGGCGTTCCAGTCATGGACCAACGCCTGCTGCTCGGTTTCCTGCAGCAACGGCAACTGCCCGATGCGTTGTTGCGCATCGCGGGCCATGCTTTCGAGCAGGTTCAACCAGTGACGCGCCATGCGCGCCGGGGTACTCGCTTCGAACAGGTCGGTGGCGTAAATCAGCGACGCAAACAGCGCATCCCCGGTTTCCTGGGTGCTGAGGCTCAGGTCGAACTGGGCCGTGCGGGTCTGCCATTCCAGGCCACTGACGTGCAGGCCCGGCAACTGCCAGGGTTGATCGGCATCCTCGGTCTGGTGATTGAACATCACCTGGAACAGCGGGTTGAAACTCAGGTTGCGCTCGGGGTGCAGCGCTTCGACCAATTGTTCGAACGGCAAGTCCTGGTGGGACTGGGCTTCCAGCGCACGCTGTTTGACCTGTTGCAGCAGTTGGGCCACGGTCAGGTGCCCGTCGATATCGGCCTTGAGTACCTGGGTGTTGACGAAGAAGCCGATCAGGCGCTCGGTCTCGACCCGGTTACGGTTGGCAATCGGCACGCCGACACGGATATCCTCCTGGCCGCTGTAGCGGTGCAGCAAGGTCTGGAACGAGGCCAGCAGCAGCATGAACAGCGTCACTTCCTGCTGCCGGGCCAACTCACGCAGTGCAGCCAGCAGCGGCGACGGCACATGGATATCCAGGCTCGCACCGCGATGGCTTTGTTGGGTCGGCCGCGCATGGTCCAACGGCAGTTCAAGCACCGGTTGCTCACCGCCCAAGCGCTCGCGCCAGTAGTTCAGTTGGCGTTGTTTTTCCCCGGCATCCATCCAGGCGCGCTGCCAGTGCGCGTAATCGGCGTATTGCAGCGCCATCGCCGGCAGTTGCACGTCCTGGCCCTGGCTGTACGCCGCATACCGTTGCACCAGCTCATCGACCATCACCTGCATCGACGCACCATCGGAGACGATATGGTGCTGCACCAGCACCAGCACATGGTCGTCCTCGGCCAGGCGCAACAGGCTCACGCGCAGCAGCGGGCCCTGTTGCAGGTCGAACGGCTGGGCGATCTGCGCCTCGACCTGCGCGAGCAAGCCGGCTTCGTCACACTCAAGTCGCAGGATGTCGACGGCGGCCTGCGCGGCAATCACCTGCACCGCGCCTTCGCCGTCCTGCCGGACATGGGTGCGCAGGCTTTCATGACGGGCGACCAGGCTGTCGAAACTGCGCTGCAGGGCGACGCGGTCCAGTGGGCCTTTGAGACGCAGCGCGCCAGGAATGTGATAGGCGGCGCTGTCCGGGTCTAACTGCCACAGAAACCATTGGCGCTCCTGGGCATAGGACAGCGGCAACGGCTGCTCGCGATCCACCGCGCGCATCGGCGGCGCCAGCGGCTGCGCAGGGGTCGCCTGCGCCAGCACGCTGGCCACAAAACCTTGCAGGCGTGGCTGTTCAAACAGGCTGCGCAGCGGCACTTCGCGCCCCAGTAGATGGCGCAGGCGTGAGATCACCTGCATCGCCAGCAGCGAGTGCCCGCCCATCTCGAAGAAGTGGTCGGTCAGCCCGACGCGCTCGGCGCCGAGGATGTCGGCCCAGACGGCGGCGATTTGCTGCTCAAGCTCGGTGACCGGCGCGACCCAGGTTTGCTGTGTCAGGCTGGCATCTGGTTTGGGCAGCGCCTGGCGGTCCAGTTTGCCGTTGGGGTTGAGCGGCATGCGTTCGAGGAAGATCAGGTGCGCGGGCACCATGTAGTCCGGCAGTTGCTCGCGCAGCGCGGTTTTCAGAGTGTCAGCATCTTGCTCGGCAGAAACCAGATAGGCGATCAGTTGATTATCAGCGGCGAGCACCAGGGCTTCACGCACGCCGTCCTGGGCCAGCAACAGCGCTTCGATCTCCCCCAGTTCGATACGGAACCCACGGATTTTCACCTGATGGTCGACCCGGCCGACGTACTCGATTACACCGTCGGCGCGGTAACGTGCCAGGTCGCCCGTGCGGTACAGCCGCTCGCCGCTAGCGCCGAACGGGTCCGGCACGAAGCGCTCGGCGCTCAGCAACGGCCGGTTCAGATAAGCGCGGGCCAGGCCACATTGACTGCCGATATACAACTCACCCACCGCACCGAAGGGTGCGAGGTTCAGGTCGCGGTCGAGCACGTACAGCGCACGCCCAGGCAGCGAGCGGCCAATCGGGCTGGCAGTAGCGCCGATGGTCTCGTTGCCCGAGGTGCAATCCAACACGCTCGACACCACCGTGGCCTCGGTCGGGCCGTAGGTGTTGAGCAGCCGCACATGACCGAGGCCGGCTTTCAACCATTGCGCCGGGCCGTCCAGCGGCATGGCTTCGCCGCCGATATGCACCTGGCGCAACGCCCCGTAACTGCGCGGCCCCGCCGCCAGGCAATCGAGCAGGAACAGGTGCCAGTAGGCGGTCGGCAAGTCGGCCAGGGTGATGCGTTGGCGGATGATTTCGGCGTACAGGCGGCCGCTGTCCCACAATTCGGCACCGCGCAGGACCACCGTGGCGCCGTGGGTCAAGGCCGGGTAAAGCTGCTCGACGAAGCCGTCGAAGTTCAGGGTGGCGAATTGCAGGACGCGGTCTTCGGCGGTCAGTTGCGAATAGCTGGCGGCGATGCTGGAAAACTCGGTCAGCGCCGCGTGGTTGATCGCCACGCCTTTGGGTTTGCCGGTGGAGCCTGAGGTGTAGATCACATAGGCGAGGTTAAGCGGATCGACCGCCACCTGTGGGTTATGCCGGGCGCACTGCGCCAACGGGCCCGCCACAGAATCAATCGCCAGGCTTTGCACGCCTTCGGGCAGCGGCATGAGCACATGGGATTGGCTCAACACCAGGCGTACACCGCTGTCCTCAAGCATATGCAGCAAGCGCTCGCGCGGGTATTGCGGGTCAAGCGGCACATACGCGCCACCGGCCTTGAGGATCGCCAACAGGCTGACGACCATGGCGAACGAGCGCTGCACCGCGACGCCGACCAAGACCTCCGGGCCCACGCCCAGGCCGATCAGGTAATGGGCCAATTGGTTGGCCTGGCGATTCAATTCGGCATAGGTCAACGCCTGCTCGTCGAGGCACAGCGCAATCGCCTCGGGACGTCGCTGCGCCTGAGCTTCAAACAGCCCATGCACGCCGAGCGGGTGTTCGAAGGCGGCAGCACCGACGTTCCATTGTTGCAGCAGGCGCGCCTGCTCGGTGCCGCTCAGCAACGGCAACTCGCACAGGCGCTGCTGGGCATCGACGGCCACGGCCTGCAGCAGGTGACGCCAGTGCTGCGCCAGGCGCTCGATGGTCGCTTCGCTGAACAGGTCGGTTGCGTAGGTCAGCGTCGCCCACAGGCCATCGGCCGAGGCTTGGGTGTCCAGGCTCAAGTCAAAATGAGCAGGATGACTGTCGGACTCCAACCCTTCCAGTCGCAGGCCAGGCAGTTGTTCGCCACGCTGTACGCGAGCGTCGGATTGATGGTTGAACATCACCTGGAACAGCGGGTTATGGCTCAGGCTGCGCTCGGGCTGCAAGGCTTCCACCAGTTGCTCGAACGGCAAATCCTGGTGCGCCTGGGCTTCCAGGGCGCGGTGCCTGGTCTGTTGCAGCAATTGGGCAAACGTCATCTGCCCGTCGATATCGGCCTTGAGCACCTGGGTGTTGACGAAAAAGCCGATCAAGCGCTCGGTCTCGACCCGGTTGCGGTTGGCAATCGGCACGCCGACGCGGATATCCGCCTGGCCGCTGTAGCGATGCAACAAGGTCTGGAACGCGGCCAGCAACAGCATGAACAGGGTCACGCCTTCGCGTTGCGCCAAGGCCTTGAGCCCGGCGACCAGCCCGGCATCGAGGGCGACCTCCAGGCGCGCGCCCCGGTAGCTCTGCACCGCCGGGCGCGGGTGATCCAGCGGCAGTTCCAGCACGGGCTGCTCGGCGCCCAGCAACTCGCACCAATAGCGCAGCTGGCGTTGCTTTTCACCCGCCTCCATCCAGTCGCGCTGCCACAGGGCGTAGTCGGCGTACTGGATCGGCAACGGCGCCAGTTGGCATTCATTGCCCTGGCTATAGGCGGCATAGAGCTGCATCAGCTCTTGCACCATGACGCCCATCGACCAGCCGTCCGAGACGATATGGTGCTGCACCAGCACCAGCACATGCTCCTGTTCGCTCAGTTGCAACAACGTGACGCGCAGCAGCGGGCCCTGGCGCAAATCGAACGGCCGGGCGATTTCTGCTTCGACCCGCGCGTGTACCTGAGCGGCGTCCGCGCTGTCGAGCACACAGGTGTCGATGGGCAGCGCGGCCGGCGCCAGCACCTGCTGCAAGGTGCGATCAGCGTCGCTGACAAACACCGTGCGCAAGGTTTCATGGCGCGCCAGCAGGCTATCGAAGCTGCGCTGCAAGGCGTCGCGGTCCAGGTGGCCGCTCAGGCGCAAGGCGTTGGGCACGTGATAGGCCGCGCTGTGCGGCTCCAGTTGCCAGAGGAACCACTGGCGCTCCTGGGCGTAGGACAGCGCCGACGGTTGATCGCGCTCGACCGCCACCAGCGGCGGCGCCAGCGGCACATCGCTGACGTCTAGCGCCTGTACCGCGAGGACAAAGCCTTCGAGCTGTGGCTGTTCGAACAACACGCGCAGGGCGACGTCGCGGTCCAGCAGTTGGCGCACGCGTGAGATCACCTGCATGGCCAGCAGGGAATGCCCGCCGAGTTCAAAGAAATGATCGCTCAGGCCAATGCGCTCGACCCCCAGCACATCGGCCCAGATCGCGGCCACTTGCTGTTGCAAAGGGCTGACCGGCGCGACCCACACACCTTGCAGCATTTCCGGCGCGGGCAAGCCCTTGCGGTCGAGCTTGCCGTTGGGGGTCAGTGGCATCTGCGCCAGGCACATGAAGTGCGCCGGCACCATGTAATCCGGCAGGCCGGTTTTCAGGGCACGCCGCAAGGTTTCGCGGAACGCCACCTGCGCCGGGCCGGCCTCGGCCAGCGCCGGATCGGCGGGCACCACGTAGGCCACCAGTTGTTTGCCAGTGGGGCCGTCCTGGGCCACCACCGCGGTTTCGCCGACGCTGTCCTGTTCGCGCAGCCGCGCTTCGATTTCGCCCAGTTCGATGCGAAAGCCACGGATTTTCACTTGATGATCGACGCGTCCGAGGTAGTCGACCACGCCATCCGCACGGCCACGCGTCAGGTCGCCGCTGCGGTACACGCGGCTGCCGGGCTTGCCGAACGGGTCCGGCACAAAACGCTCAGCCGTTAACCCAGGACGGTCGAGATAACCACGAGCAACGCCCTCGCCGCCCAGGTACAACTCACCGGCCACGCCGATCGGTTGCAGGTTGAGTTGCGCGTCCAATACGTAGCCGCTGCGGTTGCCCAGCAGTGTGCCGATGGGCGCGTAAACCGCGCCGCACGGATCGCCTCGGCGGGCCTTCCACAGCAGTGGCGTGACCACGGTTTCGGTCGGGCCGTAGCCGTTGAACAGATAAGTCGGTTTCAGCGCACGCCAAGCCAGGTCGTAGCTAGCCTGCGCCACCGCATCACCGCCGAAGCAATACACGCGCACGGCCGGTGGATTGCCGTCGCGTTCGGCATGTTCGGCCAGTTGTTGCAGGTACACCGGCGGGAACACCGCCATCGTCACGTTGTGGCGATGCATCTGCGCGTAGGTGTACTCCGGCAACCAGAGGCTGTCGTCGCGGATCAGCACGCTGGCGCCGTTGATCAACGGGTGCATCCAGCCTTCGTGGGAACCGTCGAAGGCGAACGACATGAAGTGCAATTCGCAATCGGCCGGGGTGGTTTCGTAGCGTTCGCCGGTGGCGATGATGTGCGCCACCAACGGACCGTGGGCGACGGCCACGCCTTTGGGTAGGCCGGTGGAGCCGGAGGTGTAGATCACGTAGGCGAGGTTATCGCCGTGCAGCGCGACCTCGGGGGCTGAATCACTGTAATCGGCCCATACGTCAGTGCGGTCGATTGCCAGGCTGTCCAGGCCTTCAACCAGCGGCAGTTGCGGCATGACTCGGCTGTGCGTCAACAGCAACTTCGCACGGCTGTCCTGCATCATGTACAGCAGGCGATCACGCGGGTATTCCACATCCAGCGGCACGTACACGCCACCCGCTTTGAGCACGGCAAGGAACGCCACCAAGCTCTCGGCACTGCGCGGCAGGGCAATCGCCACACGCATTTCCGGGCCAATGCCACGGGCGATCAGGGCATGGGCCAGGCGGTTGGCCTGGCGATCCAGCTCGCCATAGGTCAAGTGCTGCGCATCGAACTTCACCGCCACCGCATCAGGGGTTTCCCGTGCACGGTCGGCGACCAATTCGTGCACCAGACGCTGGGCCGAGAAGCCCGAATCGGTGCGATCCCACAGCTGCAAAATGTGCTGCTGCTCATCGCTGTCCAACAGGTTCAACTGGCCGATGCTTTGTTGCTGATCAGCAACCATCGCCTGCAACAGGTTCTGCCAGTGTCGCGCCATGCGTTCGATGGTGGAGGCGTCAAACAGGTCGGTGCTGTACCCCAGGGAAGCCCAGAGACCGTCACGACTATCGTGGGTGTCCAGATCCAGGTCGAAGTGCGCGGTCCGGCGCTCCCAGGCCAGGTTTTCGATACGCAGTTGCGAGAGTGCCGGTGCGGCGACGTTGGGGGCATCAGTCTGGTAGTTGAACATCACCTGGAACAGCGGATTGAGACTCAGGCTGCGCTCCGGCTGCAGGGCTTCGACCAACTGTTCGAACGGCAGGTCCTGGTGCGCCTGGGCTTCCAACGCACGCTGTTTGACCTGGGCCAACAGTTGCTGGACGGTGGTATGCCCGTCGATCTCGGCCTTGAGCACCTGGGTGTTGACGAAGAAGCCAATCAGGCGTTCCGTCTCGACCCGGTTACGGTTGGCAATCGGCACGCCGACGCGGATGTCCTGCTGGCCGCTGTAACGGTGCAACAGGGTCTGGAACGAGGCCAACAGCAACATGAACATCGTCACGCCCTGGGCCTGGGCCAGAGCTTTTAGAGCGGCCGTCAGCGGCGCTGGCAACGGCACGTCCAAACGCGCACCGCGATGGCTCTGCTGGGCCGGGCGCGGGTGATCGAACGGCAGCTCCAATACCGGCTGTTCCCCGCCCAACAGGTCGCGCCAGTAAGCCAACTGCCGGTGTTTTTCGCCGGCTTCCATCCAGTCGCGTTGCCACAGCGCATAGTCGGCGTACTGGATCGACATGGCCGGCAGTTGCACGGTGCGACCCTGGGTGTAACCGGTATACAGCTGCACCAGTTCATCGACCATCACCTGCATCGAGCCGCCGTCGGAGACGATATGGTGCTGCACCAGCACCAGCACATGTTCTTCTGCCGCGAGGCGCAGCAGACTCACGCGCAACAACGGGCCCTGTTGCAGATTGAACGGGCACGCGATGTCGGCAGCAACCCGCGCCTGCAGATCGGCCTCATCGATCTCGGCAAACATCATCGGCAACGGGGCCGGCGCTCGAATGACTTGCACGGCGCCCTCGCCTGCCGGCTGCACATGGGTGCGCAGGCTTTCATGGCGCGCCACCAGGCTGTCGAAACTGCGCTGCAAGGCGTCGCGGTCCAGCGGGCCGTTGAGACGCAAGGCGCTGGGGATATGGTAAGCGGCGCTGTCGGGGTCCAACTGCCAGAGGAACCATTGGCGCTCCTGGGCGTAAGACAGCAGCAACGGTTGAAGACGGCTGAGCGCGACCAGCGGCGGAGCCTGCTCAAGGAGTTGCGCCTCCAGCGCTTGCAAAGCGGCGGCGAAAGCGTCGAGGCGTGGCTGTTCAAACACCAGCTTCAACGGCACTTCACGCGCCAGGGTGTGACGCAGGCGCGAGACCACCTGCATCGCCAGCAGCGAGTGCCCGCCCATCTCGAAGAAGTGGTCGGTCAGCCCGACGCGCTCGGCGCCGAGGATGTCGGCCCAGACGGCGGCGATTTGCTGCTCAAGCTCGGTGACTGGCGCGATCCACGCCTGCTGCGTCAGGCTGGCATCCGGTTTGGGCAGCGCCTGGCGGTCCAGTTTGCCGTTGGGGTTGAGCGGCATGCGTTCGAGGAAGATCAGGTGCGCGGGCACCATGTAGTCCGGCAGTTGCTCGCGCAGCGCGGTTTTCAGAGTTTCAGCATCTTGCTCGGCAGAAACCAGGTAGGCGATCAGTTGATTATCAGCGGCGAGCACCAGGGCTTCACGCACGCCGTCCTGGGCCAGCAACAGCGCTTCGATCTCCCCCAGTTCGATACGGAACCCACGGATTTTCACCTGATGGTCGACCCGGCCGACGTACTCGATTACACCGTCGGCGCGGTAACGTGCCAGGTCGCCCGTGCGATACAGCCGCTCGCCGCTGGCACCGAACGGGTCCGGCACGAAGCGCTCGGCGCTCAGCAACGGCCGGTTCAGGTAGGCGCGGGCCAGGCCGCATTGGCTGCCGATATACAACTCGCCCACCGCACCGAAGGGTGCGAGGTTCAGGTCGCGGTCGAGCACGTACAGCGCACGCCCCGGCAGCGAGCGGCCAATCGGGCTGGCGGTGGCGCCGATGGTTTCTTCGCCCGAGGTGCAATCCAACACGCTCGACACCACCGTGGCCTCGGTCGGGCCGTAGGTGTTGAGCAGCCGCACATGACCGAGGCCGGCTTTCAACCATTGCGCCGGGCCGTCCAACGGCATGGCTTCGCCGCCGATATGCACCTGGCGCAACGCCCCATAACTGCGCGGCCCCGCCGCCAGGCAATCGAGCAGGAACAGGTGCCAGTAGGCGGTCGGCAAGTCGGCCAGGGTGATGCGTTGGCGGATGATTTCGGCGTACAGGCGGCCGCTGTCCCACAGTTCGGCGCCGCGCAGCACCACCGTGGCGCCGTGGGTCAAGGCCGGGTAAAGCTGCTCGACGAAGCCGTCGAAGTTCAGGGTGGCGAATTGCAGGACGCGGTCTTCGGCGGTCAGTTGCGAATAGCTGGCGGCGATGCTGGAAAACTCGGTCAGCGCCGCGTGATTGATCGCCACGCCTTTGGGTTTGCCGGTGGAGCCGGAGGTGTAGATCACATAGGCGAGGTTAAGCGGATCAACCGCCACCTGCGGGTTGTGCTGGGCGCAACCCCGCAACGCTTGATCAGCGCGGTCGATGTCCAGCCGCATGACATCGGCGGGCAACGGCAATGGCTGCGGCGATTGGCACAGCACCAGGCGCACGTGACTGTCTTCGAGCATATGCAGCAAGCGCTCGCGCGGGTATTGCGGGTCCAGCGGCACATACGCGCCACCGGCCTTGAGGATCGCCAACAGGCTAACGACCATGGCGAACGAGCGCTGCACCGCGACGCCGACCATCACTTCCGGCCCGACACCCTGGCCGATCAGGTAATGGGCCAACTGGTTGGCCTGGCGATTCAACTCAGCGTAGGTCAGCACCTGCTCGTCAAGGCACAGCGCGATGGCGTCCGGCCGTTGTTGCGCTTGCGCTTCGAACAGAGCGTGAACCCCGCTCGGGCTGCCGAAGGCGGCGGCGCCGTGGTTCCAGTCGTTGAGCAAATGGCCCTGCTCATCTGCGGCCAGCATCGCCAGTTGCGCAATACCCGTGGCGGCGCCACTGACCACGCTGCGCAGCACGGTGTGCCAATGCTGCGCCATGCGCTCAACGGTGGCGGCTTCGAACAGGTCGGTGGCGTAGGTCCACGAGGCCCATAGCCCCTGCGGGCTTTCCTCGGTATCCAGGCTCAAGTCGAACTGCGCAGTCTGGCCTTGCCACTCCAGCGTTTCCACGTCCAGGCCGGGTAACTGCTGCTCGCCATGGGGCGTGAGCGCTTGCGCCTGATGATTGAACATCACTTGGAACAACGGGTTGTGACTCAGGCTGCGTTCCGGCTGCAGCGCCTCCACCAACTGTTCGAACGGCAGGTCCTGATGACTCTGGGCTTGCAGGGTGCGCTGTTTGACCTGGGCCAGCAGTTGGCTGAAGGTCATCTGGCCGTCAATGTCAGCCTTGAGTACCTGGGTATTGACGAAAAAACCGATCAGGCGTTCGGTCTCGGCGCGGTTGCGGTTGGCGACCGGTACACCGACGCGGATATCCGACTGGCCGCTATAGCGATACAACAGGGTCTGGAACGCGGCCAGCAGCAACATGAACAGGGTCACGCCTTCACGTTGCGCCAAGGCTTTAAGGCCAGCGACCAACGCCGGTTCCAACAGCCCACCCTGGCGCGCGCCACGGTAGGTTTGCCGGGCCGGGCGCGGGTGGTCCAAGGGCAACTCCAGCACCGGCTGAGCGCCGCCGAGGTGTTCGCGCCAATAGCCAAGCTGGCGCTCCTTCTCCCCGGCTTCCATCCATCTGCGCTGCCACAGGGCGTAGTCGGCGTACTGGATCGGCAACGGCGCCAGTTGGCATTCATTGCCCTGGCTATAGGCGGCATATAGCTGCATCAGCTCTTGCACCATGACGCCCATCGACCAGCCGTCCGAGACGATATGGTGCTGCACCAGCACCAACACATGCTCGTCTTCGCTCAGGTTCAGCAGGCATACCCGCAACAAGGCGCCGTGCTGCAAATCGAACGGCTGGGCGATTTCCGCCTGTATGCGCGCCTGCACCTGTTCTTGCGTCACCGCGCTTTCGGTCATGTCGATCGAGGCGTGGGCCAGCACCACCTGCGAGCGGTTTTCGCCCTCCAGGTGCAGGCGTGTGCGCAGGCTTTCGTGGCGGGCCAGCAGGCTGTCAAAGCTGCGCTGCAACGCGCTTTTGTCCAGGCGCCCACGCAGGCGTAAGGCGCTCGGGATGTGGTAGGCGGCACTGTCCGGCTCCAGTTGCCAGAGGAACCATTGGCGCTCCTGGGCGTAAGACAGCGGCAGGCTCTCGCCGTCCTGGCGCGCCGGGGCAATCGGCAATTGGCCGAAGCTCATGCCCCGGCTTTGCAGGCGTTGGTAAAACTGCTGGCGTTGTTCCAGAGGCAGGCGAAGAAAGCGCGACACCAGGTCGATATTGGGGTTGGAAAGCATGGTTCAAATCGCCTCTAGTTCGCTCAAAAAGTCACGAAGGTCATCAAAATCTTGCGCGGTACCGGCGCGGAACGTCGCCGCTGCCTGGGCATAGGCGCGCAATGATTCGGTCTGGAACACGTCCACCAACGGCACCTCCAGGCCCAACTCGGCCTGGACCCGCGAGGTGATCTGGATCGCCAGCAGCGAATGGCCGCCGACTTCGAAGAAGTTGTCGTTGAGACCCACTTGCGGCAGGCGCAGCACATCGGCCCAGATCGCGGCGATCTGCTGCTCCAACTCGGTTTCGGGGGCCACATAGTGCTGCTGCAACTGGCTCGCGTCCGGCGTGGGCAGGCCCTTGCGGTCGAGCTTGCCGTTGGGGGTCAGCGGCATCTGCGCCATGCACATGAAATACGTGGGCAGCATGTAATCCGGCAGACGGGTCTTGAGTGCGCGGCGCAGGGCGTCGCGGAACTCGACTTCGTTGATCAAAGCGGGATCGGCCGGTACGACATAGGCCACCAACTGCTTGCCGGTCGGACCGTCCTGGGCCACCACCACGCTTTCGCTGACGCTGTCCTGTTCGCGCAGCCGCGCTTCGATTTCGCCCAGTTCGATGCGAAAGCCACGGATTTTCACTTGATGGTCGACGCGGCCGAGGTAGTCGACCACGCCATCCGCACGGCCACGGGTCAGGTCGCCGCTGCGGTAGACGCGGCTGCCGGCTTTGCCGAACGGGTCCGGCACAAAGCGCTCAGCCGTTAACGCAGGACGGTCGAGATAACCACGAGCAACGCCCTCGCCGCCCAGGTACAGCTCGCCGGCCACGCCGATCGGTTGCAGGTTGAGTTGCGCGTCCAATACGTAGCCGCTGCGGTTGCCCAGCAGTGTGCCGATGGGCGCGTAAACCGCGCCGCACGGGTCGCCTCGGCGGGCCTTCCACAGCAGTGGCGTGACCACGGTTTCGGTCGGGCCGTAGCCATTGAACAAGTACGTCGGTTTAAGCGCACGCCAAGCCAGGTCGTAGCTAGCCTGCGCCACCGCATCACCGCCGAAGCAATACACGCGCACGGCCGGTGGATTGCCGTCGCGTTCGGCATGTTCGGCCAGTTGTTGCAGGTACACCGGCGGGAACACCGCCATCGTCACGTTGTGGCGATGCATCTGCGCGTAGGTGTGCTCCGGCAACCAGAGGCTGTCGTCGCGGATCAGCACGCTGGCGCCGTTGATCAACGGGTGCATCCAGCCTTCGTGGGAACCGTCGAAGGCGAACGACATGAAGTGCAATTCGCAATCGGCCGGCGTGGTTTCGTAGCGTTCGCCGGTGGCGATGATGTGCGCCACCAACGGGCCGTGGGCGACGGCCACGCCTTTGGGCAGGCCGGTGGAGCCGGAGGTGTAGATCACGTAGGCGAGGTTGTCGCCGTGCAGCGTGACCTCTGGTGCGGTGTCGCTGTAATCGGCCCACGCCTCGCGATTATCAATCGCCAGGGTGTCCAGGCCCTCGGCCAGCGGCAGTTGCTGCATGACTCGGCTGTGCGTCAACAGCAACTTCGCATTGCTGTCCTGCATCATGTAGAGCAGGCGATCACGCGGGTATTCGACATCCAGCGGCACGTACACGCCACCCGCTTTGAGCACGGCAAGGAACGCCACCAAGCTCTCGGCACTGCGCGGCAGGGCAATCGCCACACGCACTTCCGGAGCAATGCCACGGGCGATCAGGGCATGGGCCAGGCGGTTGGCCTGGCGATCCAGCTCGCCATAGGTCAAGTGCTGCGCATCGAACTTCACCGCCACCGCACCGGGGGTTTCCCGTGCACGGTCGGCGACCAATTCGTGTACCAGACGCTGGGCCGAGAAGCCCGAATCGGTGCGATCCCACAGCTGCAAAATGTGCTGCTGCTCATCACTGTCCAACAGGTTCAACTGGGCGATGCTTTGTTGCTGGTCGGCAACCATCGCCTGCAACAGGTTCTGCCAGTGTCGCGCCATGCGCTCGATGGTGGAGGCTTCGAACAGATCGGTGGCGTAACTCAGCGATGCGCCCAGTTGCTCGTCGGACTCCTCGATATCCAGGGTCAAGTCGAATTGCGCGACCGTTTCGTCCCAGCTCACCGGGCTCATGTCCAACTGCGCCAGGCGTTGTAAATGCCGGCCGGACCGGCTGACATGGTGGTTGAACGCAACCTGGAACAATGGGCTCAAACTAAGGCTGCGCTCCGGCTGCAAAGCCTCGACCAGCTGTTCGAACGGCAGGTCCTGGTGCGCCTGCGCCTCCAGCGCACGCTGTTTGACCTGGGCCAACAGTTGGCGGACGGTGGTGTGCCCATCGATCTCGGCCTTGAGCACCTGGGTGTTGACGAAGAAGCCGAGCAGGCGCTCGGTTTCCACGCGGTTGCGGTTGGCGATCGGCACGCCGACGCGGATATCCTGCTGGCCGCTGTAGCGGTGCAACAAGACTTGATACGACGCCAGCAACAGCATGAACAGCGTCACGCCTTCGCCTTGGGCCAGGGTCTTGAGAGCGTCAAGCAACGGCGCCGCCAGCGCGATATTCAAGCGCGCACCGCGATGGGTCGGCACGGCCGGGCGTTGGTGATCGAACGGCAGTTCCAGCACGGGCTGCTCGCCACCGAGCACTGCACGCCAGTACGCGAGTTGGCGGGCCTTCTCCCCGGCGTCCATCCAACGGCGTTGCCACAGCGCATAGTCGACGTATTGGATCGGCAACGCCGGCAATTGCAGGGCCTGGCCCTGGCTATAGGCGGCGTAGAGCTGCACCAGCTCGTCGACCATTACCTGCATCGACCAGCCATCGGAGATGATGTGGTGCTGCACCAGCACCAAGACATGCTCATCCGCGGCCAGGCGCAGCAGGCTGACGCGCATCAGCGGGCCCTGGCGCAGGTCGAATGGCTGGGTAACGCAGGCCTGCACCCGCGCTTTGAGGGCGGTTGCGTCAATGTCGACCAAGGCCAGTTCGATCCGCGCCGACGGGCGGATCACCTGCACGGTGTGCTCGGCCTCTTGTTGCACGTGGGTGCGCAGGCTTTCGTGGCGCGCCACCAGGCTGTCGAAGGCCCGCTGCAAAGCCGCGTGGTCAAGCCGGCCCTTGAGGCGCAAGGCCCGTGGCACATGGTAGGCGGCGCTGTGCGGGTCCAGTTGCCAGAGAAACCACTGACGCTCCTGCGCATAGGACAAGGCCAGCGGTTGGTCGCGTTCAACCCGCTCGATGCGGCTGGTTTCAAGACATGCCGGCGCCAAGGTGCGGATAAAATCGCCCAGCGCCGGTTGATCGAACAGCGCCTTCAAGCCCACATCGAGGCCCAGGCCATGGCGCAAGCGTGACACCACTTGCGTGGCCAGCAGGGAATGCCCGCCCAGTTCAAAGAAGTTGTCGTTCAGACCGACGCGTTCCAGCTCCAGCACCTCGGCCCAGATCGCGGCGATCTGCTGCTCGCGCTCGCTGTGCGGTGCGCGGTACTCGCGGTTGGCGGCCTGCGGTTTGGGCAGCGCCTTGCGGTCGAGTTTGCCGTTGGGGCTAAGGGGCATGCGTGCCAGCAATTGCCATTGCGCCGGGACCATGTAGTCCGGTAGATGGCAGGCCAAATGCGCGCTGACTGCATCGCGCCAATCATCGCCAGCGTCTTGCAGCACCAGGTAACCCACCAGGTATTGGCCGTCGACCGCCAGCACTGCGGCTTCACGCACACGGTCGTGTTCCAGCAGGCGCGCTTCGATCTCGCCCAGTTCAATGCGCAAGCCGCGCAGCTTGACTTGATGATCGATGCGACCGGCGTATTCGATTACGCCGTCATCGCGATAACGCGCCAGGTCGCCGGTGCGATACAGACGTTCGCCGTTGACGAAGGGATGCGCGATGAAGCGTTCGGCAGTCAATGCAGGACGGCGATGGTAACCCCGGGCCAGGCCGACGCCGCCCAGGTACAACTCACCCAAGACACCGACCGGGGCCGGTTCGAGGTGATTGTCGAGGATGTAGCCACCCAGGTTGGCAATCGGACGGCCAATCGGTACCGCATCGCGACCTTCATCGACGCACGTCCAGTGGGTCACGTCGATCGCCGCTTCGGTCGGGCCGTACAGGTTGTAGAGCCGGGCCTGCGGTAACTTGGCGAAGACTTGCTGCTGCGCGTCCACCGCCAGCGCCTCGCCGCTGCACACGATGCGCCGCAAGCTGTGGCAGGTAGCGACCGCCGGCTCTTGCAGGAACGCCTGCAACATCGACGGCACGAAGTGCAGCGTGGTGATGCGTTCGGCATTGATCAGGTCGATCAACCTGGCCGGCTCGCGATGGTCACCCGGCGCGGCGACCACCAGGCGTGAGCCGGTCATCAACGGCCAGAAGAACTCCCACACCGACACGTCGAAGCTGAATGGGGTCTTTTGCAGCACCGCGTCGCCGAGGTCGAGGGCGTAGGCTTCCTGCATCCACAGCAAGCGGTTGGTCAGGGCCGCATGCCGGTTGCCGGCGCCTTTGGGCTGGCCGGTGGAGCCGGAGGTGTAGATCACATAGGCGAGGTTTTCGCCGTGCAGGGCAACGTCTGGGTTGTGCTCGCGGTAGCCTTCAAAGGTTGACTCGCCCAACAGCAGAGTTTGCAAGCCTTGGG
Source organism: Pseudomonas sp. D3 (assembly GCF_029320995.1). NCBI lineage: Bacteria > Pseudomonadati > Pseudomonadota > Gammaproteobacteria > Pseudomonadales > Pseudomonadaceae > Pseudomonas > Pseudomonas sp. D3. Next base: position 2,962,865 of record NZ_CP119772.1, on the reverse strand, counting down.
GAATCGGCAGCTGTTCCAGCAAGTGCGCCTGGGTCAGCAGCAACTTCACGCCACTGTCTTCGAGCATATAAGCCAGGCGTTCACGCGGGTAGTCCGGGTCCAGCGGCACGTAAGCGCCACCGGCCTTGAGCACCGCCAACAGGCCGACGACCATGTCGATGGAACGTTCCAGCGCCAGCCCGACCAGCACATCGGGGCCCACGCCGGCGTCCATCAAGCGATGGGCCAAGCGGTTGGCGCGGCGGTTCAGCTCGGCATAATCCAGGCGCTGTTGGCCGAACACCAAGGCGGGTGCGTGCGGCGTGCGCGCCACCTGCGCTTCGATCAACTGATGCACGCAACGCTGCAGCGGGTAATCGCGCGCCGTGGCGTTCCAGTCGTACAGCACCTGCCGGCGTGCTGCGTCCGTCAGCGACGGCAAATCCCCCAACCGCTGCGGCGTTGCACTGGCCAAGCCGTGCAGGAGGTACTGGAAGTGTTCGGCCAACTGCCGAATCTGCGCCTCACTGAACAACTGCACATCAAAGCTGAACTCGAACGCCAACGCAGCCCCTGCCCCCAGCAGCACCGTCAGCGGGTAATGGGTTTGTTCGAGGTTCTGCACGTTGCTGAAGGCCAGCCCGGCCGGCGCACCGGCGGCCAGCGCGGTGGACACCGGGTAGTTTTCAAACACCAACAGCGTGTCGAACAATGCGGCACCGCTGGCCCCGGCCCATCGCTGGATGTCGAACAGCGGCGTGTGCTCGTGTTCACGCAGGCTCAGGTTCTGTTGCTGGAGCTGCTGCAACCAGTCAGCGACCCACAGCGTCGGGCTCGGCGTGGTGATCACCGGCAACGTGTTGATGAACAGCCCGACCTGCTGCTCCACGCCCGCCAAGCCGGCGGGCCGCCCGGAAACCGTCGCGCCGAACACCACGCTGTCCTGGCCGGTGTGGCGTTGCAGCAATAACGCCCAGGCGCCTTGCACGAGGGTGTTCAGGGTGACTTTGTGTGCCTGGGCGAAAGCCTTGAGTTGCGCGGTCTGCTCGGTGCTAAGCGCCAGCTCGTAGCTGCCCTTGGCCGACGGGTGACCCGACGGCGTGCCACGCGCCAGGCGCGTCGGTTCCTGCAACGCCGTCAGTTGGCTTTTCCAGAACGCCTCGCTGGCCGCCGCGTCCTGGGCCTGCAGCCAACCGATGTAGTCGCGGTAATGCCCTTGCAGTGCGGCCAACGGCCGCCCGGCATAGTGCTGCAAGACCTCGCCGAATAGCTGCGCGCGGCTCCAGCCATCCAGCAGAATGTGGTGATTGGTGTAGATCAGGTGAAAGCGATCGACACCGGTACGCACCAGTTTCAGGCTCAGCAGCGGCGCGTGTTCCAACACAAAACCTTGCGCCCGGGTCGATTCGCCCAAGGCATCCAGTGCTGCCTGCTGATCTGGCCGGGCCTGCCAGTCATATTCGGCGAACGGCAAACCGAGCGTGTGATACACCGCCTGCAGCGGCTGCGCCTGGGCATCCTGCCAGACAAACCCGGTGCGCAGCATGGCGTGCCGCGCCAGTGCGTGCTCCCAGGCGCGCCGGAAACGCGGCACGTCGAGGCCGTGGATGTCGGCGCGCAGTTGGCTGACGTAGATGTCGTCCTGGCCCTGTTGGTACAGGCTGTGGAACAGCATGCCCTGTTGCATCGGCGACAGCGGGTACAGGTCCTGCACCTCTCTGGGCGACAGCGCCAGGTCATCCAGTTGCTGCTGGGTGAGGCGCGCCAGGTCGACATCGACGGGGGTGAAACCGCCGTGTTGCGGGTCGACGCAGTGTTCGATCAGGGCCAGCAGTTCGCGCCGGTAATCGTCCACCAGGCCTTGAATGGTCGAAGCCTCGAACATCTCGCGGCTGAAGCCCCATCGCAGCGCAAGCTCGCCGCCGTACACCTGCCCTTCCACCGTCAGCCAGTTGGCCAACGCTGCTTCGGGGTCCTGGGCCTGGCCACTGCCCTGGTTGGCCGGCACCCACAGCGCCGACTCATTGAACTGGCGGTCGAACTGGCCCAGGTAGTTGAAGGTGATGCGCGGTGCGCCAAGGCCTGCGAGGGATTCGCGCGCCTCGGGCGTACCGAGGTAGCGCAACACACCGTAGCCCAGGCCTTTGTCGGGCACGGCGCGCAGTTGTTGCTTGACCGATTTGATCGCGCTCGACAGCTCGCCGTCGCCTTGCAGGCGCACCGGGAACAGGCTGGTGAACCAACCGACCGTGCGCGTCAGGTCGAGCGCATCGAACAGGTCTTCGCGGCCATGCCCTTCCAACTGGATCAGCGCAGCGGGCTGGCCGCTCCAACGACTGATCACCCGCGCCAAGGCCGTCAGCAGCAGGTCGTTGACCTGGGTGCGGTACGCCGCCGGGGCGTCGTGCAGCAGTTGGCGGGTCTGTTCGGCGTTAAGGCGCATTTCGAGCGTGGTGCCCAGGCGGTTTTGCAGGCCGCCCTGGGGGTTGTCGCACGGCAGATCGGCGTCCAAGGACTGTGCCTGCCAGTAAGGCAATTGCGCGTTGAGCGTTGCCGCGTAGGCCTGCAGTTGCTGGGCCCAATGCTGGTAGGCGCTGGTTTTGCTCGGCAGCGTTTGCGCGCGGTACGCCTGTTGCAGGTCTTCGAGCAGGATGCGCCAGGACACGCCATCGACCACCAGGTGATGCACCACCAGCAACACGCGCTGGCTGCCATCGGCCAAGCTCACCAATGCCGCGCGCAGCAGCGGCCCTTGTTCGAGATCGAGGCTGCGTTGGGCTTCATCGCACAGCGCCGCCAGTTCGGCGTCGCTCGCGGCGTAGGATTGCCACAACACGGACGCCGCAACTGGGGCCGCGTGAGCTTGCCGCCAGCCACCGGCCTGCTGGGTAAAACGCAGGCGCAGGGCATCGTGATGGTTGATCAACTGCGTTAAGGCCGCGTCCAGCCGTGCAGGCTCCAGCGCCTCACGCGGGGTCAGCAACAGCGACTGGTTCCAATGTTCACGCGCCGGGATCGCCTGGGCGAAGAAGCCCTGCTGCACCGGCGTCAGGATTACTTCACCGCTGACCGGGCCTTGGTCAATCGTGATAGCAGACTCCAGGCTCGCCACCAACGCCAGGCTGCGCACGCTCTGGTACTGGAACAGGTCGCGTGGGCTCAGGCGAATCCCCGCCTGACGGGCGCGGCTGACCACCTGGATGGAGATGATTGAATCACCGCCCAGTTCGAAAAAGTTGTCGTCCAGGCCGACCTGCGAAATGCCAAGCACATCGCTCCAGATCGCAGCCAGGGTTTGTTGTACGGGCGTTTCCGGGGCGCTATAGGTCTGCTGCGCGGCGGCGTCCGGCAATGGCAGGGCCTTGCGATCCAGCTTGCCGTTGGCGGTCACCGGCAACTGCGCCAGGGCGATCAGATGCGTCGGCACCATGTATTCCGGCAGCCTGCCGAGCAGCCAGGCCTTGAGGTCAGTCGGCGCTTGGCCTTCCAGTACCAAATAGGCCACCAGTTGTTTGCCGCCATGCACCAGCACCACCGCTTCGCGCACGCCGGGGTGTTGCAGCAGGCGCGTTTCGATTTCGCCGAGCTCAATGCGCAGGCCACGCAGCTTGACCTGATGGTCGAGGCGGCCGAGGTATTCAATCACCCCATCGGTGCGTTGGCGCACGCGGTCGCCGCTGCGATACAGGCGTTCGCCAGCAATGAACGGACTCGGCACAAAACGCTCGGCGGTCAGCGCCGGGCGACGCTGATAACTGCGCGCCAGGCCCGTGCCGCCGAGGTACAGCTCGCCGCTAACGCCGGCCGGCACCGGGTTGAGTTGCGCGTCGAGCGCGTAGGTGGCGAGGTTGGCGATCGGCCGGCCGATGGGCACGCTGGCCGCGCCTTCGTCGACGCAGGTCCAGTGAGTCACGTCGATAGCGGCTTCGGTCGGGCCATAGAGGTTGTACAACGCCGCGTTCGGCAGTTTGGCGAACACCTGGTTTTGCGCGTCCACGGGCAAGGCTTCACCGCTGCACACGATGCGCGTGAGGCGCCTGCAACGTTGCACGCCGGGCTCATGGATGAAGGCCTGGAGCATCGACGGCACGAAGTGCACGGTCGTGATCGCCTGCGCGTCGAGGGTTTCGATCAGTCGCGCCGGCTCGCGGTGTTCGCCAGGCGCTGCGACCACCAGGCGTGCGCCGGTCATCAGCGGCCAGAAGAACTCCCATACCGACACGTCAAAGCTGAACGGGGTTTTCTGCAAGACCGCATCGCTGGCATCCAGGCCATACGCCTGTTGCATCCAGCACAAGCGGTTGACCAGCGCACGATGGCTGTTACCGGCGCCCTTGGGTTGGCCGGTGGAGCCGGAGGTGTAGATCACATAGGCGAGGTTCAGCGCGTGGATCGGCACCGCTGGCGCCGCGCGGCTGTAACCGTCGAGCCACTGCGCCGCCTGGTCGAGGGCAATCACCTGCAGGCCTTCGACGGGCAGCAACGGCAACAGGCTCTGCTGGCTGAGCAGTAGGCGCACGCCACTGTCTTCGATCATGTAGGCCAGGCGCTCACGCGGATATTCCGGGTCCAGCGGCACGTAGGCGCCGCCGGCCTTGAGGATCGCCAGCAGGCCGACCACCATCTCGACCGAGCGCTCGACACAGACACCGACCAGCACATCGGGGCCGACCTGCTGCTCGCGCAAGGCATGGGCCAGTTGGTTGGCGCGGGCCTCGAGTTGGGCATAGGTCAAGGTGGTGTGGCCAAACACCAGCGCCGGCGCATCCGGCGTGCGCTGTACTTGGTCTTCGATCAAATGGTGAATGGCGCGCTCGGTCGGGTACGCCTCGGCGGTCTGGTTCCAGGCATGCACCCCCACGTGTTGTTCGTCGGCGGCCAGCATCGGCAACTCGCCAATGCGCTGTTCGCCGTCGGCGACCATCGCCTGCAACAGGCTGATCCAGTGCCGCGCCATGCGTGCGATGGAGGGCGCGTCGAACAGGTCGTTGGCATAGGTCAGCGCGGCCTGCAGGGTGCCGGCTTGTTCATAGGTGTCCAGGGTCAAATCGAACTGAGTGGTGCGGCCTTGCCCCTCGACCAGGGCCAGTTCCAGGCCGGAAGCGGTACGGACCGAGGCCATGTCCGCCACCACCGGCTGGTGGTTGTACATCACCTGGAACAGCGGCGTATGGCTCAGGCTGCGTTCGACCTTCAGCGCTTCGACCAGGCGTTCGAACGGCAAATCCTGGTGAGCCTGGGCGCCCAGGGCGTGCTCCCGGATGTCCTGCAGCAGCTCGGCGACACGGGTCTGCCCGGTGAGCTCGGTGCGCAGCACCTGGGTGTTGACGAAAAAGCCGATCAACCCTTCGACTTCACTGCGGTTACGGTTGGCGATCGGCACGCCGATGCGGATGTCGCCCTGGCCGGTATAGCGATGCAGCAATACGTTGAACCCGCCGAGCAGCAGCATGAACAGGGTGACGTTGTGTTGTTGCGCACAGCGGCGCAGTTGCGCGGCCAGGGCTGGCTCAATCGCGAAGGAATGGCGCGTGCCCAGGTAGCTGGGCATGGCCGGGCGCGGACGATCGGTCGGCAACTCCAGTACCGGATGCTCGTCGCCCAGGCGCGCTTGCCAGTATTCGAGCTGACGGGCCTGCTCCCCCGCTTCCAGCCAACGGCGCTGCCACAGGGCGTAGTCGCTGTATTGGATCGGCAATGGCGGCAGTTGCGGTGCCTTGTTGCGCTCATGGGCGTCGTAGCAGCGGATGAACTCGTCGATCAGCACGTTCATCGACCAGCCATCGGAGACGATGTGGTGCAAGGTCAGCAGCAAGACGTGCTCCTGCGCGTCCAGCTTGAGCAATTGCACGCGCAGCAGCGGGCCGTGCTCCAGGTCGAACGGCAGCAGCGATTGACCGATGAGCGCGTCGTTGACCGCCTGCTCGCGCTCGGCGGGGGCCAGCGCGCTCAGATCGAGCGGCTCGACCGCCAACGACGGCTCGACCGCGACTTGCGCCAGGCGCTCATCAGCCTGGCGCTGGAACACCGTGCGCAAGGTTTCATGGCGCGCCACCAGACTAGAGAACGCCTGCCGCATAGCGCTCAGACTCAGTGCGCCCTTGAGCCGCACCGCCCCCGGCAGGTTGTAGGCGCCGCTGGCCGGGTCGAGTTGCCAAAGGAACCACATGCGCTGCTGCGCGTAGGACAACGCCTGGCGATCCGCCGCCTCCACCCCTGCCGGAATCGGGAACCGGGAAAAATCCACCCCTTCCTTCTGCAGCGCCTGCAGGAACAGTTGGCGTTTTTCCAGGGGCAACCCGATAAACCGGCGAGCGAGTTTCAAGGAGTCTTCAGCATTCATTTCTTGGAGTCCGGAGCAATAGGCGGGAAGCACAAAGGCACGTCGTCCCTATAAAACGAACCGGGCAGGCAAAAATTAGCGGGGGATGGCGGGCGTCGAGCGACGCGTCATCAGGGGTTACATCAATCTCGGGAAAGGCGCACGAAGTCGGGCTAGCATTGACGCACACCACATCGTGCAACTAAATTTAGTTACACGCGGTGAACGCCGTGTCCAAAAAAAGAGAAGCTGCTAGCCAAATTGCTCAACGAGCACATGGCATTTACCTGGCCCGAGCGCGTCACGCTGTTGCGTCGCCTTGGCTACACGCAGATCGAAGGCGCTGGAAGCCGCGTCAAGTTCGACATCGGTGACCCGAGTGCAATGATCACGTTGCACAAGCCGCACCCCGGCAACGAACTGAAGCACTACATTCGGCGCCAGATCATCGAACAATTGAAATCAGGAGAACTGATTCAGTGAACAACCCACTCAAACACAAAGGCTACATCGGCTCTATCGAAGCCAGCCTCGACGACAACTGCCTGTTCGGCAAAATCCTGTTCATCAAGGCGTTGGTGAGCTACGAAGGGAAAACCGTCGCAGAGCTGGACGCGGCCTTTCGCGAGGCCGTGGATGACTACATCAAGACCTGCCAGGCCCTGGGGCAAACGCCGGAGAAGCCGTGCAAAGGCTCGTTCAATGTGCGCGTCGGCCATGACCTGCACCTGGCGGCCGCGCTGGCGGCGAGCCGTAAAAAAGTCACGCTCAACGACCTGACGCGCCAGGCGCTGAATGAGTTTTTGCTACATCACTGCGCCGAACCGGCCCCGGCGATTGGCTGACTAGCCCAACCGCCGACTGCCCAACACGGCCGCGCCGAGCACCACCGCTCCCGCCGCCAGCGCCACCCAGAAGCCGCTGGCCGCGCCGAAGTGGTCGATCATCCAGCCGGAGCTGGCGGCACCGATGGCTACGCCGATGCTCAGGCCGGTGATCAGCCAGGTCATGCCTTCGGTCAGGCGGCTCGGCGGCACGATCCGCTCCACCAGGGCCATGGACACGATCAGGGTTGGGGCAAAGAACAGCCCGGAGATGAAGATTGCCACCGCAAGGCCGGGGATATTGGTCACCAGCAACAACGGCAAGGTCGTCAACGCCGTGGCCACCCCGCAGAACAGGAACTGGCGAGGCAACGCGGCTTTGAGCTTGAGGGTGCCAAAGGCCAGACCGGCCAGACACGAGCCGATGGCATACACCGACAGCACAATACTTGCCGCCGCCGGTTGGCCCTGGTGCTGGGCAAAAGCGACGCTGACCACGTCCACCACACCGACAATCACCCCCATGGCCAGCAACAGGATCATCAGGATCAACACCGAAGGCGAAGCGATCAGCCAGCGGTCGTGATGATCATGGCGTTCATGCACGGGCGGCTCGCTCTGGCGTTGCATCACGAACGCAGTGACGCCGACTGCCAACAGCAACGCCGCCACCAAAGGCCCGGCCTCCGGAAACAGCACCACGCTCAACCCCACCGAAATCGGCGGGCCGATGATAAAGCACACCTCGTCGAGCACCGACTCCAGGGCAAACGCGGTCTGCAGCTTGGGCTGGCCCCGGTACAACTCGGTCCAGCGTGCCCGCACCATCGCCGACATGTTGGGCATGCAACCGGCCAGCGCGGCGAACACAAACAACACCCAGTTCGGCGCCTGCAAACGCGTACTCAGCAACAGCAACAACAATGCCCCACCGCCGAGCAGCGCAGCGATCGGCAACACCCTGCCCTGGCTGTAGCGGTCGACCAGCCGTGACACCTGCGGCGCACAAAATGCCGTGGCCAGGGCGAACACCGCCGCCACCGAGCCCGCCAGGCCATAGCCGCCATGCACCTGCGAGAGCATGGTAATCACGCCGATACCGGTCATGGAGATGGGCATGCGCGCGAGCATGCCGGCCAGTACGAAAGCCCGGGCGCCGGGCGCCTGGAACAATTCGGCGTAGGGATTTGCCATGACTGAAACGCCTTCTTTCCTTGATTTGCGCAACCTTTTATCACACCAACCGGGTGATCTGTTTATGCCGCCACACCAGCCGGTAATACGCGGTCTGCAAACCGAGCATCGCCAGGTACGTCAGCGGAAACGCCATCCACACCCCTTCCAGGCCGAACTGCGCATTGAGCAGGTAGGCCACCGGCAATTCCACGCCGAGCACACAGAAGATCGAAATCGCCACCGGCATCAGCACGACGCCGCTGGCGCGCATGATCCCGCCTATCACGGCCTGGAAGCCGAACACCAGAATGCTCCACAGCATGATATGCAGCAGGTGTTCGGCCTTGATCCGCGCGGCGTCGTCGGTGATGAACAGGCCGATCAACCAGTGCGACAGCAGGTAGCCGAGCAGGATCAGGCCGCCGGTCAGGCAGGTATTGATCAGCAACCCGGTGCGCAGGATCGGCCCGATACGTTCCAGGCGCCCGGCACCAATCGCCTGGGCACCGAGGATCGACGCAGTAATGGCAATCGACAGCGCCGGAAACTGCACATAGTTGACGATCTGCGTCACCGCGCCATAGGCCGCCGTGGCCTGGGAGCCGTGGCTGTTGACCAGGGCCAGGATGACCAGCTCCGACAGCGACAGCACCACCATCTGGAGTCCGGTGGGCAGCCCAATGCGCAAGACTTTGCCGAGAATCAGGCGGTCCAACCGCAAGGCCGCGAGCAATTCGCGGTCCGGCGCCATCACATGGTTTTTATGCCGCAGGCGCAGGATCAGATACAGCATGGCCGCTGCGTTCCCCACCAGGCCGGCATACACCGCGCTCTGGATTCCCATGGGCGGCAGGCCGATCCAGCCGCGGATCAGCGCTGGCGTCAGCAGCAGGCCGACGAACGTCGAGACCATCAACGCCAGCAACGGCGAAACCGTGTCACTGACACCGCGCAGCAACTGGGTGTAGAGAATAAACACCAGCAGCAGCGGCATGATCAGCATCATCACCTGGGCATAGCCTACCGCGTCGTCCAGCACGTCCCCCGGCGTGCCCAGCGCCTGGAGTGCCGGACGCGCAAACAGACTGCCGAGCACCGCCGCAACCAAGCCCACCAGCGCGCCCAGGGTCAGGGTGGCGCCGGTGATTGCCTTGACCATATGGATTTCCTTGGCCCCCCATGCCTGGCCGATCAACACCGAGGCCCCGGCTCCCAGGCCGATCACCAGGGCGATAAAGAAAAACACGATGGGGAACATCCCCGACACCGCCGCCAGCGCCTGGGTACCGAGCATTTGCCCGACATAGATGCCATTGAGCGTGCCGGAAAAGCTCTGCAGAAAGTTGGACAGCACCATCGGTGCGAGGAAGATCAGGTAGATCTGCCACAGTGGGCGTTGTTGGGTGACTTCCATGGTAGTTCGGGTCCCTGGATGATAATCAGGCAGTAAAAGCGTTGCGCGACAGCCAGGCCAGGTACGTCTGCACGTCCACCGGCCAGAGCGCGATCTTATTGGAAAAGTCTGCGGCGTCCTGGGCAAACAGCGCCCGCGAGGCCTCTTCGAAACCCGGCAGGTCACCGCCGATGGCGCTCATGAAACGATAGCTGGCCTCCTTGGCCTGGCGCATTTGATCACGGCAGGCATGGGCATTGCGCGCTTCATCCACCAACCGCCGCAACGCGGCCGACGCACCGCCACGCTGCTGGCCCAACCACTCCCAGTGGCGCGGCAGCAAAGTGACTTCGCGGGCGACCACGCCCAGCTTGGGGCGCCCGACCGTAGGGGCCGCGGGCGGCTCATCTTGCGCCTCTGCGGGCGCGGGTAACGCGGGTGCATAACCTAAGGGCCAAGGGTAATCGACCTGGGTGCCGCTGGCATCGTCGAAGACCAGAAAGCTGCCGGAGGGCAGGTCAAGGCCCGCCAACGCCTGGGCAACGTGGGCATAGGGGCCGTCCACCACACGTTGGTGGTGAACGAAAGCGGTGCAACGAGGGGGGGTTTGCGAATCCATGTTTTATACCCGGGTAGTATTTGTTTTACCCGGGTTATATTAGTCAAAAATATTCAGACTGCAAGCCTATTGCACAGAAACCAGCCACCGGTCATCCGGCTGTCGCCATCGCCCAAGGCATGACGCATTGCAACGCTCCTGGTCTAGTGACTGATCATCCACGGCCGTGGCCCGGTTTTGGTCTTGAGGCCCAGCGGGTTGGCCTTGCTCGGTTCAACCTTTTTACTGGCGCCGCAGCAGCCGCATCCGGCTGGGTGTCGGCGGTTTTCCTGGTACTCGCCGAGCGTTTGCGGCGCGTGGGCGCTGCGCTCGTTGCCGGCGATGGCCTTGCGCTGGTTGGCCGACAGCGTTTGCAAGGCCGGGGCCGATACCCGCAACTGCCCCCCCGGCCCTGCGCAGTACGGGCACTGGCTGGGTTCGTTGCGCTGGGCGATCGGCCGCAACATCGTGAACGTACCGCACGCCTCGCAGGCGTATTCGTAGGTCGGCATGGCTACAGGTCCGGGGCGATGGGCAGGTCGACGCTGCCGTCGAGGAACCGGGTCGGGCCGTTGGCGTTGGGGTTGATATCGAACTCGAAGATTTCCGTAGGCAGCCACAAGGTCGCGCATGCATTCGGAATATCCACCACGCCGCTGATATGCCCCTGCACCGGTGCCGAGCCGAGCAACGCATAACCCTGGGCCGGTGAGTAGCCGAACTTGGTCAGGTAGTTGATCGCATTCAGGCACGCCTGGCGGTAGGCGACGTTGACGTCCAGGTAATGCTGCTGGCCCTGTTCGTCCACCGAGATGCCCTCGAAGATCAGGTAATTCTGGTAGTTCGGGGTGATCGGGCTCGGCTTGAACACCGGGTTCTTGATCCCGTACTTGGCCATGCCGCCCTTGATCAGCTCGACCTTCATGTGCACCCAGCCGGCCATTTCGATGGCGCCGCAAAAGGTGATTTCGCCGTCGCCCTGGCTGAAGTGCAAGTCGCCCACCGACAGCCCGGCGCCGTTGACGTAGACCGGGAAGAAGATCTTCGAGCCGCGTGACAAGTCCTTGATATCGCAGTTACCACCATGCTCACGCGGCGGCACGGTGCGCGCGCCCGTGGCGGCGGCATCGTCGCGGGCCTGGCCCTTGAGCTTGCCCATGTGCGCGGTGGCGGCCAGCGGCGCGTTGGCCAGCGGCGGTACGCGGGTGGGGTTGGTGTCGATCAGTTCCTGTTCGCGGCGGTTCCAGTCGGCGAGCATCACCGGGTCCGGCAGGCAGCCGATCAGCCCAGGGTGGATCAGGCCGGCGAAGTTCACGCCTGGAATGTGCCGCGAGCGGGTGAACATGCCCTTGAAATCCCAGATCGCTTTTTGCGCACTGGGGAAGTGATCGGTGAGAAAGCCCCCGCCGTTCTGCCGCGAGAAGAAGCCGTTGAAGCCCCACTGGGAGTCGGCCTTGGCGCCAATGTCGAGCAAGTCCACCACCAGCAAGTCGCCGGGCTCGGCGCCGTGCACACCCACCGGGCCGGACAGGTAATGCACGGTGGACAGGTCCACATCGCGCACGTCGCTGGCGTCGTCGTTGTTCTTGATCGCGCCGGCGGTCCAGTCGTAGGTTTCGAGGATGAAGTCATCGCCCGGCTTGACCCAGCAGGCCATCGGGATGTCCGGGTGCCAACGGTTGTGGATCTGCTCGTTTTCGGTGACGGGTTGGTTGAGGTCGACTTTGATCAGCGTTTCGGTCATGGACTGGCTCCTGGACGGATGGCTTGTGGCGTTGAAACCAGTCTCGGGGAGCGGGGTAAAACGGGGAATACGTTGGATGACGTATAAAAAGGTTGCTTGGAATACGCAAAAAATGTGGGAGCGGGCTTGCTCGCGATGGCGGTCTATCAGTCACAGTTTGATTGACTGATAGACCGCCATCGCGAGCAAGCCCGCTCCCACAGTTGACCTGTGTGGTTTAGACGGACAGGTAGCGGCTGATCGTCGCCTCGTCGACCCGGTCCCGCGTCTCTTCGATCACGAAGCGGCCCTTTTCGATCACCAAAAAGCGGTCGGCGATTTCCAGGGTGAACGACAGCACCTGCTCCGAGACCACGATAGTCAGATCGCGCAGGTTGCGAATCTCCTTCAGCGTGCGTGCAATGTCCTTGATGATCGACGGCTGAATGCCCTCCGTCGGTTCATCCAGCAGCAACACCTTGGGGTTGGTCGCCAGCGCCCGCGCAATCGCCAGCTGTTGCTGTTGCCCGCCGGACAGGTTGCCGCCTTTGCGCGATTGCATGTCGTACAGCACCGGGAACAGCGCGTACAAATCCTCCGGCACCTTGCCCCGCGCGGAGGCCGGCAGGCCGGTCTGGATATTTTCCAGCACCGTCATGCTCGGAAAAATCATGCGGCCCTGGGGGACATAGGCAATCCCGCGCTCGACCCGTTCATGGGTTTCCAGCGCCGACACGTCGTGTCCGTCCACGCTGACCTGGCCTTTCCACTGCGGCAGGATGCCCATCAAGCTCTTGAACAACGTGGTCTTGCCCATGCCATTGCGGCCCATCACCGCGACGATCTCGCGCTTGGCCACGTTCAGGTCCAGGTCGTGGAGGATCTGGCTCTGCCCGTAGCCGCATGACAGCTGGTCGATCTTGAACATGCCGGACTCCTCAGTGGCCCAAATACACTTCGATGACTTTCGGATTGCTTTGCACCGACTCCATGCTGCCCTCGGCGAGCACCTTGCCCTGGTGCAGCACCGTGACTTTGTGCGCGATGCTTTTGACAAACTCCATGTCGTGCTCGATCACCAGCACCGAGCGGCCCTGGCTGATGCGCTTGAGCAGTTCCGCCGTTTGCGCGCGCTCGTTGACGCTCATGCCGGCCACGGGCTCGTCGAGCATCAGCAGCTCGGGGTCCTGCATCAGCAGCATGCCGATCTCCAGCCATTGCTTTTGCCCGTGGGACAGCAAGTCCGCCTGTTGTTGCAGCAACTCGCCAAGGAAGATCTCCCGCGCCACCTCTTCCACCCGTGCGATCACCTGGGCATTGCGCTTGAAAAACAGCGCGCCCCAGACCTTGCGACCCGCCGGGTAGGACATCTCGAGGTTCTCGAACACCGTGAGGTTTTCGTAGATCGACGGGTTCTGGAACTTGCGCCCGACCCCGGCGCGCACGATGTTGTACTCGCGCATTTTGGTCAGTTCCTGGCCGTCGAACTGGATGCTGCCGCTGGTGGCGCGGGTCTTGCCGCAGATCAGGTCGAGCACCGTGGTCTTGCCGGCACCGTTGGGGCCGATGACCACACGCACTTCGTTGCGGTCGATATACAGGTTGAGGTTGTCGACGGCCTTGAAGCCGTCGAATGACACGGTCAGGCCTTCGATGGCCAACACCGGTTTGTTCATTTCAAAGCCGACGGCGGTCATGGCTGGGTCTCCAGGATTTTGCTTTCAGTCTTGGGCTTGACCACCGGCGCCACGGCTTTCATCGGCGGTTGACGGCGCAACAGTCGGGCCAATGCCTGCCGACCGTGGCTGTCCCACAACCCGGCCAGGCCATTGGGGAAGTACATGACCACGGCGATAAACAGCCCGCCCATCAGGTACAGCCACAGCTCGGGAAAGGACTCGGAAAAGTAGGTCTTGCCATAGTTCACCAACAGCGCGCCATACACCGCGCCGAGCAGTGACATGCGCCCGCCCACGGCGGCAAAGATCACCATCTCGATCGACGGCACGATGCCGACGAACGACGGCGACATAAAGCCCACCTGCAAGGCGAACATGGCGCCGCCAATCGCCGAAAACGCCGCAGCCACGCAGAACACGAAGATCTTGAAACTGGCCACGTCATACCCGGAAAAGCGCACGCGCTCTTCCTTGTCGCGCATGGCCATCAGCAGGCGGCCGAGTTTGGACGCGAGAATGAAGCGACCGATAAAGATGCAGCCAAACAGCAAGCCGGCGTTGATGAAGTACAGGATCAGCTTCGCGCTGTCGGTGCGCAGGTCCCAACCGAGCAAGGTCTTGAGGTCGGTGATGCCGTTGACGCCGCCGGTCAGCCCTTGCTGGCCGACGATCAGTACCGTGAGGATCAGCGCAATCGCCTGGGTCACGATGGAAAAATACACATCGCCCACGCGCCGTTTGAACAGCGCCGTGCCGATGATAAAAGCCAGCAGCACCGGCACGGCGACCACCGCGACGACGGTAAAGCCAAAGCTGTGAAACGGCTGCCACAGCCAGGGCAACTCGGTGATCTGGTTCCAGTCCATGAAGTCCGGAATGCCCGGTGTGGACTGGATCTTGGTGCTCTGCGGGTCCGACGCCTCCAGCTTGAGGAACATCGCCATGCAGTAGCCGCCCACCCCAAAGAACACGCCCTGCCCCAGGCTGAGAATGCCGCCATAGCCCCAGCACAGCACCAGCCCCACCGCGACAAACGCGTAGGTCAGGTACTTGCCGACCATGTTCAGCCGGAACGCATCCAGGGTCAGGGGGAACACCACGAGAATCAGCAACGCCAGCAGCACGATGCCGATCAGGTTTTGCTGGCCGCCCAGCAGCTTGTCTAAAGCCTTCATCTGCTCGCCTCTACTTGCGCACTTTGATGGAGAACAACCCTTGCGGGCGCAGCATCAGGATCAGAATCACCGAGGACAAGGTCAGCACCTTGGCCATCGAGCCACTCAGGAAAAACTCCGACAGCGATTGCGTCTGCGCGATCACGAACGCCGAGGCGATGGTGCCAAACAGGCTTTGCGCGCCGCCGAACACCACGACCAGAAAGGTGTCGACGATGTACTGCGAGCCCGCCGTCGGCCCGGTTGACCCGATGGTGGTGAACGCCGCACCGGCCACCCCGGCCACGCCGCAACCGAGGGCGAAGGTCATGCGGTCGACCTTGCGCGTATTGATCCCGACCGCGCGGCTCATCAGGCGGTTCTGCACCGTGGCGCGCACCTGCAAGCCCCAACGCGAGCGGTACAACATCAGGAAGATCGCCGCCGTCAGCAGCACGGTCAGGGCCATCATGAACAGGCCGTTGCGCGGGATTTCAATCGCATCGGTGAAGTTCACCGAGCCCATCAACCAGGCCGGTGGCTCGGCACTGACTTCGCGGGCGCCGAACACCGAGCGGAAGGTTTGCTGCATGACCAAAGACAGGCCCCAGGTCGCCAGCAGCGTGTCCAGCGGCCGCTTGTACAAGCGACTGATCATCGCCCATTCGACCAACCAGCCGACGGCGCCGGCAACGAGGAACGACAAGGCAATGGCGAAGAAGAAGTAATAGGGTTGAAAGCTGGGCGCAAAGTGCGCGGTGAGGCTGGAACACACGTAGGTGGTGTAGGCGCCGATGGTCAGGAATTCACCGTGGGCCATGTTGATCACGCCCATCTGGCCGAAGATGATTGCCAGTCCCAACGCCATCAGCAACAGCACGCAGAACACGGACAAACCGTTGAACCCCTGCATCGCCGCGATGGCTCCAAATTCCGATAGCCATTCCATGATGATGGTCTCCTACAGAGAGATGAAATGCAGTCTGCTGTTGCTCTGTGTGGGAGGGGGCTTGCCCCCGATGGCGGTGTATCAGTAGCCAATCAGTTGACTGAACCACCGCTATCGGGGGCAAGCCCCCTCCCACATTTGAATCGGTGTGCCTGAGGGTTATTGGTAACCTTTTGGAAACGGATTCGGTTCGATCAGATCCGACTCGTAGATCACCTTGAACTGGCCGTTGGGCAGCACTTCGCCGATGCGCGACTTGCTCCACAGGTGGTGGTTCTCGTGGACCTTCACATAACCTTCTGGCGCGGTTTTCAGCTCGATGCCCGGTGAGGCGGCGACGACTTTATCCACGTCGAAACTGCCGGCCTTCTCCACCGCCGCTTTCCACAGCCACGGGCCGAGGTAGGCCGCCTGGGTCACGTCGCCGATCACTGCGTCCTTGCCGTACTTGGCCTTGAAGGCTTCGACGAAGGCTTTGTTGTTCGGGTTGTCCAGGCTCTGGAAGTACTTCATCGAGGCGTAGAAGCCGGCCATGTTTTCGCCGCCGATGCCGAGCAGTTCGTCTTCGGTGACCGACAGGGTCAGCAGGGTTTGCTTGGACGCGTTCACGCCTGCCGCGTTGAGTTGTTTGTAGAACGCCACGTTGGAACCGCCCACCACGGCGGCGAACACCACGTCAGGTTTTTTCAGCTTGACCTTGTTGATCAGCGAGCCGAACTGGGTGTTGCCGAGTGGGTAGTAGTCTTCGCCGACCACGCTGCCGTGCAGTACGTTTTCAATGTGCTTGCGGGCGATCTTCATCGACGTGCGCGGCCAGATGTAATCGGAGCCGACCAGGTAGAAGGTCTTGGCGCCTTTGGTCTTGGCGATCCAATCCAGGCTGGCGAGGATCTGCTGCGTGGCTTCCTGCCCGGTGTAGATCACATTTTTCGACTGTTCCAGGCCTTCGTAGAAGGTCGGGTAGTAGAGCAGGCCGTTTTCTTTCTCGAAGATCGGCAGCACGGCTTTGCGCGAGGCCGAGGTCCAACAACCGAACACGGCGGCGACTTTGTCGTTGACCAGCAGCTTCTTGGCCTTTTCGGCGAAGGTCGGCCAGTCGGAGGCGCCGTCCTCCTGAATCACTTTGATCTGGCGTCCCAGGATCCCGCCCGAAGCGTTGATTTGCTCGATAGCCAGGCGTTCGGCCTGGATCGAGCCGGTCTCGGAAATCGCCATGGTGCCGGTGGCCGAGTGCAACTGGCCGACGGTGACTTCGGTGGGCGTCACGGCCAAGCCTTCGTTATCGGCCAGCACGCCCTGGCTGAACAGGCTGGCCGCCAGCAGCGACAGGGCCAACAGCGGTGTGGAGCGGATCAATCGTGGTTCCATGGGGCGACTCCTGTGCAATGAGGGCTCCAGCATGGCGGCGGCAGGCAATCGCGGGTATACGCAGCCTGACGTAACGCAGTACGTCATTTGACGTATGCCGTTGCGCACCAATGCAGGGCAGGATCGCGTCCGCCCAGCCACTGCGATCCCCTGTGGGAGGGGGCTTGCTCCCGATGGCGGTGGGTCAGTTGCGCATCCGTTGACTGACACACCGCCATCGGGAGCAAGCCCCCTCCCACATTTGGATCTCAGCGCACTCGAGGGCATGGAACTTGCTCATTTAACCTGGCCCTCTTTCCGGAGCACCCCACCGTGCACCCCACCTCTGGCACCCAGCGCATCGTCAAGATCCGCCGCGACTACAACTCCTGGGTCGCCGACGAGACCATGGAAGACTACGCCCTGCGCTACACCCCAAAATCCTTTCGCAAATGGTCGGAGCTGCGCATCGCCAACACGGCCCTGGGTGCGGTGTCGTTCCTGGCGCTGGAGGCGATTGGCGGCGTGTTGGTGCTCAGTTACGGCTTCACCAATACCTTTTGGGCGATCCTGGCCATCAGCCTGGTGATCTTTCTTACCGGCCTGCCCATCAGCTATTACGCCGCCCGCTATGGCGTGGACATGGACTTGCTGACCCGCGGCGCCGGCTTTGGCTATATCGGCTCGACCATCACTTCGCTGATCTACGCCAGCTTCACCTTCCTGTTCTTCGCCCTGGAAGCGGCGATCATGGCGTTGGCGCTGGAGTTGTATTTCCATATCCCGCTGGCTTTCGCCTATGTGATCTGCTCACTGTTGGTGATTCCGCTGGTGGCCTACGGCGTCACGCTGATCAGTCGCCTGCAACTGTGGACCCAACCGCTGTGGCTGCTGTTGCTGGTGCTGCCCTATGGTTTTGTGTGGTGGAAAAACCCTGACGCCTTCAGCGACTGGACCAGCTTCGTCGGACGCAGCGGCGACGGCGGCGGTTTCAACCTGCTGGCGTTCTGCGCCGCCTGTACCGTGGCGCTGTCGCTGGTGACACAGATCGGCGAGCAAGTGGACTACCTGCGCTTTCTCCCGGAAAAGACCGCCGCCAACCGCAAGCGCTGGTGGGCCGCCCTGCTCTGCTCCGGCCCGGGCTGGATTATCCCCGGCGCGTTGAAGATGTTTGGCGGCGCGTTCCTGGCGTTCCTTGCCCTGCAACATGAAATCCCCATGGAGCGCGCCGCCGAACCGACCCAGATGTACCTGGTCGCCTTCCACTATGTGTTCAGCTCGCCGGAATGGGCCCTCGGCGCCATGGTGCTGTTTGTGTTCATCTCACAGATGAAAATCAACCTGACCAACGCCTATGCCGGCTCCCTGGCCTGGTCGAACTTCTTCGCCCGCGTCACCCATAGCCACCCCGGGCGCGTGGTGTGGCTGGTATTCAACGTGGCCATTGCGTTGATGCTGATGGAGCTGGGCGTGTTCGATGTGATCGACCAGGTGCTGGGGCTGTACGCCAATATTGCGATTGCCTGGATTGGCACGTTGGTGGCCGACCTGGTGATCAACAAGCCCCTGGGCCTGTCGCCCAAACACATCGAGTTCAAACGCGCGCACCTCTACGACATCAATCCGGTGGGCGTCGGCTCGATGCTGATTGCGTCGTTGCTGTCGATCCTCGCCCACTTCGGCCTGTTTGGCGCCCTGGCCCAGGCCGCGCCGCCCTTTGTCGCGCTCGGCACGGCGCTGGTGATGGCGCCGCTGCTGGCCTGGCTGACCCAGGGCAAGTACTACATCGCGCGCACCAGCGACGCACAACTGATTCACCCGGTGGCACCCGCCACCCATGCGGTCTGCGGGCTGTGCAGCAACCCGTTCGAGACGGCGGACATGGCGTTCTGCCCAGCCTACAGCACGCCCATTTGCTCGTTGTGTTGTTCGTTGGATGCGCGTTGCGGCGACCGTTGCAAACCCCATGCGCGGCTGGTCAGCCAGTTCGAAGGCGTACTGCGCCGGTTGCTGCCCCACAGCCTGATGCCACGCCTGCATACGCGGCTGGCCCATTACCTGGGGCTGTTACTGGTCCTGGTGCTGCTGCTCGCCGGCGCCCTGGCCCTGATCTACGTACAGGCGGCCCAGGGTTTGCCGCATTCGCAAACCCTGTACCAAGCGTTCTTCAAAGCCTTCCTCACCCTGTCGGTGCTGGCCGCCGTGCTCGCCTGGTGGGTGGTGCTGACGCGTGAAAGCCGCCGCGTGGCCCAGCAAGAATCCGACCGCCAGACTCTGCTGTTGATGCAGGAAATCGACGCCCACAGCCTCACGGACCAGGCCCTGCAACAGGCCAAGGAAGCCTCCGAAGCCGCCAACGCCGCCAAGAGCCGCTACGTCACCGGGCTGTCCCATGAACTGCGCACACCGCTGAACAGCATCCTCGGTTTCACCCAGATTCTGCAGCGCGACAGCGCCATGCCCGAGCAGCACCAGGACGCGCTGGCGACCATCCTGCGCAGCGGCTCGCACCTGCTGTCGCTGATCGACGGCCTGCTCGACGTGGCCAAGATCGAGGCCGGCAAGTTGCGCCTGGAACTCACCGAAATCCCCTTCCCCGAACTGATCCACGACCTGGAGCAGATGTTCACGCCCCAGGCCCAGGACAAGGGCCTGCGCTTTCGCCTGGATTGCGTCGGCAAGATCCCGGCGGTGGTGCGCGGTGATGAAAAACGCGTGCGCCAGATCCTGATCAACCTGCTCGGCAACGCGGTGAACTTCACCGACAGCGGCGAGGTGTGCTTGCGGGTCAGCTACATGCGCGAGACCGCCAACTTTGAAATCATCGACACCGGCATCGGCATCGACCCCGGGCAGATCGAGCGAATCTTCCAGCCCTTCGAGCGCGGCGACCTGATGCGCCAGGACAAGGGCGTCGGCCTGGGACTGACCATCACGCGCATGCTCACCTCGCTGATGGGCGGCGAGTTGCGCGTCACCAGCGAGCTGGACAAGGGCACCTGCTTCCAGGTGCGCTTGTTCCTGTCCCAGGTGCGCGCGCCGCAGGCGGTGGTGCATGTGGAACACGACATCATCGGCTACCAGGGCGCACGCCGACGGATTCTGGTGGTGGACGACCATGTGGACCACCGCAAGGTGCTCAGCGGCATGCTCACGCCGTTGGGCTTTGAGGTGATCCAGGCGAGTAATGGCCAGGATGCGATTCGCCAGGTCGCACTGCTGGCGCCGGACCTGATCCTGATGGACCTGTCGATGCCGACCCTGGATGGCCTGGAAACCAGCCGGTTGATCCGGCGCAATGCGCTGTCCACTGCGCCGATCATCGTGATCTCGGCCAACGCCTTTACCGACGACCGCGAACGCAGCATCGCCGCCGCCTGCAACGACTACCTGGCCAAGCCGGTGCGCACCCCGGAACTGCTCGGACGCCTGCAACAACACCTCGGCCTGCAATGGCTGCGGCGCACCAAAACCTTCGTCGCGCCACCACCGCCCAGCGTGCTGCCGAGCGCCGATGACCTCGCCGCGCTCGCCGGACTCAGCGCAATCGGCTATGTGCGGGGCCTGCACGAAAAGCTCGACACGATCCTCGAACACCGCCCGGACGCCGCACCGTTCATCACCAAAGTGCGCGGATTGCTCAAGGGTTTTCGCCTGGATGAACTAAACCGAACCCTCAAGGAGGCCGAAGATGAATGTACTCACCCGTAGCACCGAACCCGGCGTGGTACTGATCGTCGACGATACCCCGGACAACCTGGCCATGCTCTCCGACGCCCTCGACGATGCTGGCTACATGGTGCTGGTGGCCCTCGACGGGCTCAGCGCGCTGAACCGCGTGCAACGCCGGCGCCCGGACCTGATCCTGCTGGACGCAATGATGCCGGGCCTGGACGGTTTCGAAACCTGCCGCCGGCTCAAGGCGCTACCGGCCAGTGCGGATATCCCGGTGGTGTTCATGACCGGGCTGACCGACACCAAGCATGTGGTGCGCGGTTTCGAGGTGGGCGGCAGCGACTATGTGACCAAGCCGATCCAGACCGATGAAGTCTTGGCGCGGGTGGCGGCGCATTTGCGCACCTCGCGCATCCTGCTGTCCGCGCGGGCGGCGACGCAGCCGAGTGTGTTGACCCTGGAGGATGAGCCGGCGCACAAGCTGTTGTCGGCGCGGTTTCAGTTGACCGAGCGCGAGGTCGAGGTGCTGCGCTGGGTAGCGTGCGGCAAGACCAATCGGGATATCGGCGATATCTTGGGGTTGAGCCCAAGGACGGTGAACAAGCACCTGGAACATGTGTACGTGAAGCTGGGAGTGGAGACGCGCACGGCGGCGACGTCGGTGGCATTGGCGGCGATGAGCCCGAGCCGGGCGCCCATGCTGGCGACCCTTTAATCTGGGGGCTGGCCCGCGCCCGCTTTGGAGGGTCGTTGCGTGTGCGCGCCAGCCTGTTCGGCATCATCCTCAATGAGTTTTTCCACCTGGCCAAAACAACGGCACATCACCGTCACCAGTTCCGGATCAAAATGCATGCCCGACTGTTCAAGAATATAGGCCTGCGCCCGTTCAGGGCTCCAGGCACGCTTGTAGGGCCGCTCCATACGTAACGCATCATAGACATCACACAGCGCAACAATCCTTGCCGAAAGCGGAATGTCCTTACCGGCAAGCCCTTGCGGATAGCCGCTGCCGTCCCATTTTTCATGGTGACCATAGGCAATGTCCGCAGCCATATCGCTCAGCTCCGTGGCGTGAGCGTCCTGCAGAATTGCATGCCCTATGCGCGGATGGTCCATCATCTGCTGGCGTTCCTGCGCCGTTAATGGGCCGTCCTTATGCAAGATCCGATCAGGAATGCCAATTTTGCCCAAGTCATGCATCGGCGCCGCCAAGCGAATAAGGTCGCACCACGGCTGCGGCATACCGATTGCCTTGGCCATCACGGCGGCGGTTTCGCCAATGCGCAATACATGGGCGCCCGTTTCGTCATCGCGGTAGCAGGCCGCGCGACTCAATGCCCTGAGCATTGCGCAATAGCTGTCCTCTAACTGAAAGGTGCGCTCGTGCACTCTTTGCTCCAGCGCGTGGTTCAGGTCTTGCAGTTGGCGGGTTGCGTGAGACAAACGCAGGGCGTTGCGTATGCGTAATAGCAGCTCGGGCAAATCCAAGGGTTTGAGCAGATAATCGTTGGCCCCCAGTTCAAGGCCGAGACGGCGGTTCTGCGGCTCGCTCAATGCCGTCAAGATAATCACCGGAGACCTTGAACGATCGCGCTCGCTGAGTTGGCGCAAAATCTCAAACCCATCAGGTGCCGGCATATCCAGATCCAATAGCAGCAAATCCCAGGGTTGCTCCTTGAGCCAAACCAGACCGCTGGCCGAGTCGGCAAAACTCACAACGTGGCGCAAACCGAAGGCTTTCAAGCTGGAGTGCAGCAAGCGCAGGTTCGCAGCCACATCATCGATAATCACGATGCGGGTATCGGCAGGGATATCACTGAACATTCGGTGTCTCCACTTGCATCATCGCGTGTATGAGTTCGCGTAGTTCATTGGGCTCCAGCGGTTGTTTTAGCACTGCTTGAAATTCGCACCCCAGCGTCGCGAGCATGCGGGGTGATGTACACAGCAAAATAAGCGGGATTTGATCGCCGCCTGGCAAACGTCGTAACCGAGACAACGCATCGATCAAGTCATCTCCCAGTAAGTCACAGTCAATCAGCATGACGTCCGGCGCCGTGTCGTGCCGTACCTGCTCCAGGCATTCCGAAAGCATACCGTGGCGCAGTTCCACTATGCCCCTCAACGTGTCGTCAAGACAGCGCAGCGTCTCGTCGTCCTGCCCCACGAAACACAGCGACGGCAAACGCTTGCGGACCTTGGGTGCCGTAACGCCTTGGGGCAGATCGACCCAAAAGCGACTGCCAACGCCGGTTTCGCTGACGAGCCCCATGCTGCCATTCATCAACGTAGCGAGTTCTCGGCACAACGCAAGGCCGATACCGGCGCCTTGGATCGCGGTATTTTCCTGGCCCAAACGCTGGAACGGTTCGAACAGCGCGCCTTGCAAGGCCGGGGAAATACCGGCGCCGCCGTCTTCGACAAACACCCTCACGCGCCCATTGTGGAGTTCAGCCCCCACGAACAAACGACCGTGAGGGCGGTTGTACTTGATGGCGTTGGACAGCAGATTCAGCAGGATCTGGCGCAGGCGCCTCGCATCGGCCAGGACACTCAGCGTCGGGTTCGTCGACTGCAACTCAAGGTCAAGACCCGCAGCCTTGGCCTGGGAACGGACCATTTCGGCACATTCGCGCATCAGTCCGTTGACCTCCAGGACACGCATCTGCACGCGAGGCGCTTTAGCCTGCAGGCTCGACCAATCGAGCAAATCGTCGACCAGGTGGGCCAGGTGTTGGCTGGCGCCCAGGATCTCATCAAGGGATTTGGCCTCCTCCTGCCCATCGGCCACTTGCAGGCGCAATAACTGGGCAAATCCATGAATCGAATTCAGCGGTGTGCGTAACTCGTGGCTCATGCTGGAGATAAAACGCGACTTCGCCTTGCTCGCCCCTTGCGCTTCAAGGGTGCGCCGGCGCAAATCCTCTTCAACCTGTTTAAGCGTGTCGATATCGACGAACGTACCCGCGGACAAACGCATGCGCGTGTCGGGGGACTCGATCAGGCGGCCACGACACAGAAACCAGATCGGCGAGCCATCGGGCCGCAATAAACGTAACTCCAGGTCGATCACCGACGCCGTGCCTGCCCGCAACGCGCTAAGTGCCCGATCAAGGGCCTGCACATCCTCGGCGTCAACGTGATCGTAAAAACGGACGCGCTCCAGTTGAGACGCCGGTACGCCAAAACGCTTGCAGAACGCTTCGCTCAACGACAGGCAGTCAGTATCCAGGCGGTATTCCCAGAGCCCGGCGGTGATGCTTTCAACGACCAGGTTGAGGCGATTCTGAGCCGCGTTGCGCCGTGCTTCACTGGATGACAGTTGAGCGCCCATTGAAAGCACGTTGCCCGCCATCTCATCCAGCTCGCGAATGGTCGATCGTGCACGCTGAGGGAGCAACTGGCCGTTACCAATTTGCTGCAGCATGTCTCTGATATCGCGGATCGGCCGCCGCAGGCTATGGCTCAATTTACGCGCACGAATCCACATGTAACTGAAGAACGCGAGGTAAAACATCACCAGGCCGGCAATCATCAAATAGCCGATGTTGCGGTAATGACGCGCCAGGCTGTTCGTGGCCGCCATGACGTTCTCTTCATCAACGACCGCCAGCAATCGCCAACCCGCGGGTTTTACTTCGGCCCACGCAACAAAGTGCGTGCGCCCGTTGAGCACGACTTCGGCGTTGCCACGGCCATGCAGGGCGACAGCGGCGAGCAACTCCCGGGGGTTCACTGCGTCGGTTAAATCTTGACCCGTAGGGTTAAACTCAGCCTCATTCGAGGCGTTCGATCCCCAACGCCCCCAATCGTTTTTATCAAAATCATGTTCAGCTTCGGGCGGTAACACCATGATCTTCATATCCGCGCCGACGAGCATCAAGTACCCGCCCCACGGCACCTTAAGCGTGGAAATTTCTTTGAGCAACTGGCCCACGGTGATATCCAGCCCGACCACGCCTTCGAGAAAGTTGCGTTCATAAACAGGCGCGATGGCAGACATCATCAAGCCATGACCTGCCGGATCGAGGTAGACGTCAGTCCAGCGAACCCCGCGCTGCGGGTTATGTTCGGCATCGGCCAGATAATAAAAGTTATAACTGGGTATCTGCATATCATGCGGATATTGTTCATCTGCACGAATCCACGGATAAATCCGGTTATAACTGTCCCATGCATTGAAATAAACACTGGCCACCATCGACTCATGATCGTTTATCGCACGCATCAATGGGTCGAGACTGGATAACTTCTGCACTTTACTCAGGTTCTGTTGCGCAACCGGTGTGACCGCCGAGTAGAACGACGCGGCCCCTCCCAGGTCTTTTCCACTGAACAGAGCCCCATCAACCGAGGTACTTAATGTTTCACTCAAGGGTGTTGAGGCGGCACGAAGTGCGTTAGCCGTCATATCCGCAAATAGCTGAGTGACATCAGCGATGTGGGTTAATTGATCCTGAATGATTCTGGTGTGCTGGTCGACGGTTGCGCCGAGGCTTTCAATTGCACTGCGTTCCAAATAATCGATCTGGGATACACGGATCGCCTGATTGGTCAGCAAGTAACAAGTAATCAGAATCGTCTCCACCAAGACCAACGGGATTAATGCACTGTGCATAAATGCCCGCCAAATCCAATGGCGCAAGCCTATTTGAGAAGCCCTTTCATTCACTAAGGAAGGTCTGAAGTAAGCAGCCGTTTTTAACGGCCTCGCTGTTTTAGGTTCAAAAAACGCCGACTTGCTCGGAAATCAGGCCTTTCCTCCTCTCAGTTCGCGTTTTTTTGCGAGATAGCACCTTTTCAAGGCTCATTGTCCGCATCACAGGCGCACCTCGCCTGCATTCAACAGCCGTTTTCGCATCATCCACAGGTTCGACAAGGCAAACAGTGTGGTCTGCTGCGCAGTGTTTTTAACCAAGCCTCGGAAGCGGACTTTCGTATAACCAAACTGGCGCTTGATTACCCGGAATGGATGCTCAACCTTGGCTCGTACTTGTGCTTTCGCGTATTCGATTTTGCGGCGCACACGACCGATCAGGCTCTTTTTTGCATGCTTCTTATAGCTGCTTGGGCGCGCGGCAATCGACCAGATCATCTCGCGATCCTGATGCTCGGGACGCTTTTCTACACCGGTGTAACCGGCATCGCCAGAGACGTAAGTTTCCTCGCCATGCAGCAACTGGTCGACCTGGGTCACGTCCGCCACATTCGCCGCCGTGCCCACTACGCTATGCACCAAACCGGATTCCGCATCGACACCGATGTGCGATTTCATCCCAAAAAAGTACTGATTTCCTTTCTTGGTCTGGTGCATTTCAGGGTCGCGTTTACCGTCCTCGTTCTTGGTCGAACTGGGTGCATGAATGATCGTCGCATCGACCACTGTACCTTGGCGCAGCAGCAAACCACGATCACACAAATAGCCGTTGATGACCTGCAAAATACCACCGGCCAGCTCATGCTTTTCCAACAGCCGGCGGAAGTTGAGGATCGTGGTTTCATCCGGAATCCGATCCAAATGCAGCCCGGCAAACTGGCGCAGAATCGTGGTTTCGTAGAGGGACTCTTCCATCGCCGGGTCGCTGTAGCCGAACCAGTTTTGCATCAGATGAACCCGAAGCATGGCCATCAACGGATACGCCGGACGACCGCCTTCGCCCTTCGGATAGTACGGCTCGATCAACGCAATCAGACCTTTCCAGGGCACAACCTGATCCATCTCAATCAGGAAACGCTCGCGGCGGGTCTGCTTACGTTTGCCTGCGTACTCGGCATCAGCGAAAGACATTTGCTTCATCGGGGCTCAACCGTTCAGTTCGTGGGACAGGCGTATTTCACCAGAGTTGGAAGTCTTTTTCAGAGTTTCCCTAAGAGCACTCCTGCAAATGGCATCAGCCTTTATTTGAATAGTGGCAATACGATATCAACAAAAACGATAGCTCATCCGGTGAACCGTTTCCATGCTTTTTATGTGGGGAATTTTCAAAATGACGTTTGTCCTAGCGCAAACCCTTGTTATAGGGCGCTGGAAGACTGCCCGACGGGCCTACCCGACTAAAGTGTGTGAAAAATGACTTGCCAAAATATGGCGGCCGGCAGGCTCACCTGGCATACGCGTTCCCATGCCTACCTAATGCCTGCAAGATTACTCGCCGCCCGGCCTCTCGATCGAGATATGATCGAGCTCAATGAATCAGATCCCCACGACTTATGGCCGTTGATCTACAAGCGCTCTACCCCAAACTTATCCATCTGATGCTGGATACGGTATTTGTGGTTGATAGAAACGACCACATCGTTTTTGTGAGCGATGCCTGTGAGGCACTACTGGGTTACCGTTCTGACGAGCTGAACGGCACCCCTATCAGTCGCTATATGCATCCCGAAGACCTGACGGCCACACGGGCCTCGATTACCCGCGTCATGAATGGTCAATCTCACTTCGATTTTCGCAACCGTTACATCCGTAAGGATGGAGGAGTCGTGTACATCCTGTGGGCTGCATTCTGGTCGGAAGAGGTGGGTGCAAGGATTGGAGTCGCGCGCAACGTGACGGCGTTAGCTAAAGCCGAGGAGGAATTACGTTTCCTCGCCCATCATGATCCGCTGACAAAATTAACCAACCGGTCGATTTTCAGTGACCGACTGAAATCTGCCCTGCACGTGGCGCACCGTCACAATAGTCAGTTGGCTTTGCTATTTCTGGATATCAATGACTTCAAGAGTATCAATGATGTTCATGGCCACGCAGTGGGGGATCGTATTCTCTGCATGATTGCCCGACGTTTAGAAAACTGCACGCGTGCGACGGACACCGTGGCCCGAATGGGCGGCGATGAATTTACAGTGCTGTTGACAGATATCCATTCGAGAGACGCCATTACCAAGAAGTTAGAACAGATTCACACCGTCATGGCCGCGCCACTACCGCCTGAATTCGGCACACTCAAGATGCCGTCGTGCAGTATCGGCGCGGCCTATTATCCCGAGGACGGGAAGGATGCAGACACACTGCTTACCTACTCGGACAATGAAATGTACCAGATGAAAAGGCAGCGTTTTTTAGACAATAAAGCGCCCGGCACATAAGTAAAACGTAAGAAGTGTATGCGTCCGGCCAAGTCATCTAGCGAACTCCGCAACACCAAAACATGCCATTCACTTAAGTGCTCACCCGACAATCAGATGAGCAATCGTTGATGCGTTCGACGCAGAATCGCTGGGATTCACGCTTGAGCAGATGGAGTCATCACTCCACGCCAGGTTCGACGATGGAACATGGGTAAAGGGGCTGGACGCTACGCTCTGGAGTTGGCGCGCAGTGGGTCTCGGTATCTGGGCCGCACCGCTATCCTGGCGGTTAGCCAGGCCGCTGCTTAACATTGGCTATCGCCTTTTTTGTCGCTGGCGCCCCTATCTGGCATGGCTGCCGCATCCTGATGGCAGCCGTCGCTGCCGTGACGACAGCTGTACAACGTCGCAAACCAACCATGACCTACCCACCAAAGGTCTGTGAGGGCCGGCGCAGCGTCGGATCAAACGGATTGATCCGCGGCCCAATCGCCGCCGCTTCGCGCTTGAGCAACTCCACCACCATCGGCAAGCGACTCGGTCCCAACCGGTCGCTGATGGTCGCCACGCTCAATGCTGCCACCGCATGGCCGTCGCGGTTCAGGATCGGCACCGCCAATCCCGCCATGCCTTCCAGCACGCCGGTATTGCGCGCCGCATAGCCCAGATGGCGCACGTTCTCCACTTCCGAACGCAACAGCACCTCGTCATACAGGTGAAAATCCTTGAGCCTGGGCAAGTTGTAGCGGATCACCGTCTCGCGCTCTTCCTCCGGCAAAAAGGCCAGGATCGCCAGGCTGCCCTGCCCCACGCCCAATGCCACGCGCCCGCCGATATCACCGGTAAAAGTACGAATCGGGTACGGGCCTTCGCTGCGGTCCAGGCAGATCGCGTCAAAGCCGCTGCGCGCCAGCAAAAACAATGAATCGCCCAGTGACGCACTGAGGCGAAGCATGCTCGGCCTGACCAGGTCGCGCAGGTTGCCGGTCTTGCCCGCGTTCGCCGCCAGGGCGAAGAACTCCAGGCTCAGGCGATAGCGTTTGCTGCGCGCGTCCTGCTCGACCATGCCTTCGTCGATCAGGCTGCGCAGCAGGCGGTGGGTGGTGGGTTGGGACAGGCCGACCTGTTGTGCGAGCTGGGTCACGCGTTCGCCACCGTCGGGCACGCCCCCCAAGGTACGCAGCAATGCGAACAGGCGAGACACGCCGCCCGCGCCCACCTCCTTGGTATTTTCATTCCGCTCAGTGGAATTCATAACGAGCAATCTCATTAATAATTCTTGTCAGTGAATAAAACTGAAAAAACTACTCCATTCAGTGAAATTCTGTCTTCCGTCCATCCTAGTCTTCGTCCTAATCTGCGTCCACAGGGGCGAAATGAACAACAACCGGCAGCCGACTCAAGATCGAGCGCCAACGCACCCGCAACACCCTTTTCGCATCTGCCCAAAACAAAAAAGCGCGTTTCGACGCGACTCAAAAAAGGTGGAACGCAGACATGGCATTTCTCCAACTCAACGCCTTGAGCAAACGCTACGGCGCCGTCGACGCGGTGGTCGCCACTGACCTTGCGGTGGAAAAAGGCGAGTTCGTTTCCCTGCTCGGCCCCTCGGGCTGTGGCAAGACCACCACCCTGCAAATGATCGCCGGCTTCGTCGACGTGAGCGCTGGGCAAATCCTCCTCGACGGTCGCGATATCACCCACGCCAAGCCCGCCAGCCGTGGCCTGGGGGTGGTGTTCCAAAGCTATGCGCTGTTCCCGCACATGAGCGTGCGCGACAACGTCGCCTTCGGCCTGAAGATGCGCAAAGTACCGGCCGCCGAGATCGCCGCCAAGGTCAAGACCGTGCTGGAGCTGGTGCGCCTGGCTCCCCACGCCGACCGTTACCCCCGCGAGTTGTCTGGTGGCCAGCGCCAACGCGTGGCCCTGGCGCGCGCGCTGGTGATCGAGCCGCCGGTGTTGCTGCTGGATGAACCGCTGTCCAACCTCGACGCCAACCTGCGCGAAGAGATGCAGTTTGAAATCCGTCGCATCCAGTGCGCGGTGGGCATCACCACCCTGATGGTCACTCACGACCAGGCCGAGGCGCTGTCCATCAGCGACCGTGTGGTGGTGATGCAGGCCGGGCGCGTGACCCAGATCGACGTGCCGTACACGCTGTATGAACACCCACGGACGCGCTTTGTATCGGACTTCGTCGGCAAGGCTAACCTGCTGGCCGGCGACTATGACGCACTCGGTATCCCGCAAGTGCGCCACGCCGGCGGCGACGGCGAGCTGGTCTTGAGCCTGCGCCCGGAAAAAATCCAACTGGTGGACGCCAGCGAAGGTCGCCTGCGGGGCCAGGTGCTCGACCGCTACTTCTTCGGCAGCCAGTGGCTGTACCGGGTCCATACCGCGTTGGGCGAAATCACCGTGGTGCGCAGCAACGACGGCAGCGCGCCGCTGGGTCGCGGTGCGGCAGTGGGCCTGGACTGGCAAGCCGACTTGCTGCGGGTGCTGACGGCGGATGAGGTGCACCCATGAGTCGCGGTTATTTACTCTCGCTGCCGGCGTTGCTGCTATTCGCCGGGCTGCTGATTCTGCCGCTGAGCCTGACCCTGGTGCTGTCGTTCAACGTGTTCGATTACCAAGTGGGGGTTAAGGCCGATGAGTGGACCTTCGCTCATTATCTGTCGTTGTTCAGCGATGCGTACTTCTACGAAATCTTCTGGCGCACCTTCTGGATCAGCGCGTTGGTGACGCTGCTCTGCGTCGCGATCGGCGTGCCCGAGGCCTATATCCTCAGCCGCATGGGCACGCCGTGGCGCTCGATTTTCCTGATCCTGATCCTCACGCCGCTGTTGATTTCGGTGGTGGTGCGAGCGTTCGGCTGGAGCCTGTTGCTCGGCGCCGACGGGCTGGTCAACCAGGTGATCCAGGCACTGGGCGGGCGCCCGGTGAAGCTGTTGTACACGCCGTTCGCGGTGATCATTGCGCTGGTGCACGTGATGCTGCCGTTCATGATCATTCCGGTGTGGACCTCCCTGCAAAAGCTCGACCCATCGGCCGAACAGGCGGCTTTGTCGCTGGGCGCGAGCCAGGCCACGGTGATGCGCAAGATCGTGTTGCCCCAGGTGATGCCGGGCGTGCTGTCCGGCACCCTGATCGTGTTCGGCCTGGCCGCCAGCTCCTTTGCGATCCCCGGCCTGCTCGGCGGGCGGCGCCTGAAAATGGTCGCCACCGTGGTGTACGACCAGTACCTCTCGGAACTCAACTGGCCCATGGGCGCGACCATCGCGGTGGTGCTGCTGTTGGTCAATCTGCTGATCATGCTGAGCTGGAACCGCATGGTCGAAGGCCGCTACAAAAAGTCCCTGGGGGTTTAAGCGCATGTCCAGAAACGGTCCTTTGGCCCTTGGCTTCCACGGCCTGGTGGTGGTGTTCATGATGGCGCCGCTGGTGGTGGTGTGCCTGGTGGCCTTCACCCCGGAAAACACCTTGAGCCTGCCCACTTCAGGCTTCTCCCTGCGCTGGTTTCGTGCGGTGTTCGAGCGTGCCGACTTTATCCAGGCGTTCTATAACAGCCTGATCCTGGCATTCACCGCCGCGACCCTGGCGACGCTGATTGCAGTGCCGGCGGCGCTGGCGATCAGCCGTTATGCGTTCCCTGGGCGCAACTTCTTCAGTGCGTTGTTCCTGTCGCCGATCATCATCCCGCACCTGGTGTTGGGAGTGGCGATGCTGCGGTTGTTCGCCTTGATGGGCGTCAACGGCAGCTTCACCTGGCTGATGCTGGCGCACGTGGTGATCATCACGCCCTATGTGCTGCGCCTGGTATTGGCGGCAGCGATCGGGGTTGATCGCAGCGCCGAGCAGGCAGCCGAATCCCTCGGCGCCGGACGCTTCACGCTGTTTCGTCTGGTGACGTTGCCGATGATCCTGCCCGGCGTGGCCGGCGGCTGGTTGTTGGCCTTCATCAACAGTTTCGACGAAGTGACCTTGTCGATCTTCGTCAGCTCGCCGGCCACGCAAACCTTGCCGGTGCGCATGTACGTGTACGCCACCGAATCCATCGACCCGATGATGGCGGCAGTGTCGGCACTGGTGATTGCCCTCACGGCGGCGGCCATGATTGTGCTCGACCGGGTCTACGGCCTGGATCGTGTGCTGGTGGGGAAACACTGATGGCCTTGTTCAAACGATTGACCGAAACCGCACGCCCGGCCCTGGCGTTTACCCTCGACGGGCAACCGGCCACAGGCTTGCTCGGCGACACCCTGCTGACCGCGGTACTGACGTGCGCCGAGCACCTGCGCGGCAGCGATTTCAGTGCCGAACGCCGCGCCGGGTTTTGCTTGATGGGCGCCTGCCAGGACTGCTGGGTGCGCCTGGCGGACGGACAACGCGTGCGCGCCTGTTCGACCCTGCTGGAAGAAGGCCAGGCGATCAGCCGCGACCCGGGGCGCCAGTTATGAAGCCGGTGGTGATTGTGGGCGCAGGCCCGGCGGGGATCAGTGCGGCGCGCACCCTGCTCGACCACGGCGTAACGCCTTGCCTGGTGGACGAAAGCCTGCGCGGCGGCGGGCAGATCTATCGCCGCCAACCCCCGGGCTTCCAACGGACCGCCAAGCAGATATACGGATTTGAGGCGAACAAGGCCGAGGCCGTGCATCGCACCCTGGATGAACTGGCGCGCCTGATCGACTACCGGCCCGAAACCCTGGTGTGGAATGCCGAGGACGGGCGCCTGGACCTGTTGAACAACGGTCACGCAGCAAGCGTCGAGTATTCGCGGATCATCGTCGCCACGGGCGCCACCGACCGTATCCTGCCGGTGCCGGGCTGGACCTTGCCCGGTGTCTACAGCCTAGGCGCGGCGCAAATCGCCTTGAAGTACCAAGGTTGCGCCATCGGCGAACGCGTGGCGTTTTGTGGCAGCGGGCCGTTGCTGTACCTGGTGGCGTATCAATACGCCAAGGCCGGCGCCAAGGTGGTCGCCGTGCTCGACAGCGCGCCGTTAAGCGCCCAATGCCGCGCCTTGCCGGCGCTGCTCGGGCAACCGGCGACCTTGGCCAAGGGCTTGTATTACCGCGCATGGCTCACCGCCCATGGCGTTCCCGTGCATCAGGGCGTGACGCTGCAGCAGATCGACGGTGAACAACGGGTCAGCGGCCTACGTTGGCGCAAGCACACCCTGGCCTGCGACGCCGTGGCCTTCGCCCATGCGCTGCGCAGCGAGACGCAGTTGGCGGACCTGCTCGGTTGTGAATTTGCCTGGAATGCCTTGAACCGTGCGTGGCTGCCGCAACGGGACCGCGCCGGGCGCAGCAGCGTCGACGGTGTGTACCTGGCGGGCGACGGTGCAGGGATCATGGGGGCCGATGCCGCGCAGATGGCCGGTGAGCGGGCGGCGCTGGCGGTGCTGGAGGATGCGGGGGTCGCGATCGATCATCGGCGCCCCGCCCTGCTTGAGCGGCAATTGGCGCGTATCCAGCGCTTTCGCCAGGGCTTGGAGACTGCGTTTCCCTTCCCGCAAGACTGGGCGGCGCAGGCGCCGGACGACTTGATGCTGTGTCGCTGTGAAGAAGTCAGGGTGGGCGATATACGCACCGTGGTGGATGAAGGGCATTGGGAAATCAATCGGGTCAAGGCCCATTGCCGGGTCGGCATGGGCCGCTGCCAGGGCCGCATGTGCGGGTTGGCGGCGGCAGAAATCGTCGCCGAGCGCAGTGGTCGCGCGATTGAAAACGTCGGGCGTTTGCGCGGCCAGGCCCCGATCAAGCCGCTGCCGTTTGGCGTGCAGGTGCAGCCATGATCGACGTCATCGTCCTGGGCGGCGGGATTGTCGGTGCGTCGGCGGCCTTGATGCTGGCGCACAAAGGTCAGCGTGTGGCCTTGGTGGAACGGGACTTCTGCGGCTCGCACTCGAGTGGCGTGAACTATGGCGGCGTGCGGCGCCAGGGACGCCCGTTGCATCAGTTGCCGTTGTCGCAGCGCGCCCATCAGTTATGGGACGACCTGCCCGGTTTGATCGGTATCGACGGCGAATACGTGCGCTCCGGGCATTTGAAACTGGCGCGCAGTCATGCGGATTTTGCCGCGTTGCAGGCGTATGCCGAACACACGCGGGGCTTTGGCCTGGGCTTGCAGTTGCTCGATCACGCCGAACTGCGCGCACGTTTTCCGTGGGTCGGGGATATCGCAGTGGGTGCTTCGTTATGCCCCGAAGACGGCCATGCCAACCCGCGCCTGGTATCCCCCGCCTTCGCCCGTGCCGCGCAACGCCTTGGCGCGAGTGTCTACGAACAAGCCGAGGTGATCCGCATCGAACATGACAGCCAGCGGTTCCAGGTGGACTGCGCCAACGGCCTGCACCTGCAGGCGCCATGGCTGCTGAACTGCGCCGGCGCCTGGGCAGGGACAGTCGCTGCGCAATTCGGCGAGCCCGTCCCCATGACGTCTGCGCACCCGGCAATGCTGGTCACCGAGCCGCTGCCCATAGTGATGAACGTCAGCACCGGCGTCGAAGGCGGCGGAATTTATGCGCGCCAGGTGGCCCGGGGCAATTGCATCCTCGGCGGCGGTCGCGGTTTTGCCCTTGGCCCCCGGCAGGCGCGGCCCGGGCACGCGGCGGTGCTGGAGATCCTGCGCAATGCCGGTGAGCTGTACCCGTTTCTCAAGGGGGCCCAGGCGATTCGCACCTGGAGCGGCACCGAAGGTTACCTACCCGATCATGAACCGGTGATCGGCCCCAGCAGCACCCAACCTGGCCTGCTCCACGGTTTCGGCTTTGCCGGCGCCGGGTTCCAGCTCGGTCCCGCGGTCGGCGAAGCCCTGGCAGAGATCGTCTGCACAGGGGCCAGCCGGCAACCCATCGAAGCGTTTTCCATCCGTCGTTTCCAAGCCTGAGAGGAAAAACATCCATGAATACTCGTATTGCGCTGTCCTGCTTGTCCCTCGCTCTGCTCGCCTCCACCGCCCAGGCGGCGCCGACGCTGTACCTGGGCATGAACGGCGGCACCATGGAACGGGTCTACGCCGACAAGGTGCTGCCCGCGTTCGAGAAGGCCAATAACGTCAAGGTGGTGATCGTGCCCGGCACTTCGTCGGACATCCTCGCCAAGGTCCAGGCCAACAAAGACAACCCGCAGATGCACGTGATGTTCCTCGACGACGGCATCATGTACCGCGCCATCTCCATGGGCCTGTGCGAAAAACTGGCGCCCAGCCCGCCCCTGGAGCAGATCCCGGCCAAGGCGAAAATCAAGGACGAAGCCGTGGCCGTGACCCTCGGCGTCACCGGCCTGGGCTACAACGCCAGGATGTTCAAAGAGAAAGGCTGGGCCGCACCGACCTCGTGGATGGACCTGGCCGACCCGCGCTTCAAGGACAAAGTGGTATTCCAGTCCCTGGCCTCCTCCACCTTCGGCCTGCACGGTTTCCTGATGTTCAACCGTATCCAGGGCGGCTCTGAGACCAACGTAGACCCAGGCTTCAAGGCCTGGCCAAAAACCGTCGGCCCCAACGTACTGGAATACATCGCCAGCTCGGCGAAAATTTCCGAGATGGTGCAAACCGACGAAGCCGCGATCTTCCCCCTCACCCCGACCCAGGTCGCCACGCAGAAACTGCTCGGCGTGCCGATGGAATACGCGCAACCCAAGGAAGGCGCCGTGGTGTTGAACGTCGCCGAATGCGTGATCGCGCGTAACGATCAACCGGAACTGGCGCAGAAACTCGCGGCCTTCCTGCTCACCGCCGAAGCCCAGGCGCCGGCGCTGGAGGAAGGTGACCAGATCCCGTCGAACCCGACCACGCCGACCAGCGACAAGACCCGCGCGCGGGTGGAGGCGATGCAGGGTTATTTGCAGACGGCGATTTCGATTGATTGGGACCAGGTGAACCAGGCGCGGCCGGAGTGGAATGCGCGGTGGAGTCGGTCGATTGAGCGGTAGGCAGCGATAACGGCTCGCGCCCACGCGTTTGCGTGGGTGCGATTACTACCTTGCCCTGCAAGCATTGAGTTTGCGTTACTTTGAGTGTTTTTCGTAGAACGCGACCACGACCGCCCTCTGGGCTCGAATCTCGCTAAGCTACTGCCGCATCTCTCGATGGCGGGGAGTATTGAACAGAAGCAACCCCAGGAGCGGAAACGCGATACCCCGCGCATAAGCCAACGTATGGGGACTGAATGGAATCGTCGGGATCACCAGCATCAGGCAAAAAAGCGAAATAGCCCACCATAAATCCAGCGGCCCATCGAGGGCCACGCGCAATCATGAAGCTTCCAAACACTAGAAAAGCTGTCAACGAAAGCAGGCCCCAACCAGACACTTCGGTTTGCAGCGGTCAGCCCCCAAGACATCCTTTAACTGAGTCAAGTTGGCATGACGGATTGGGTGGGCACTATAGCTTTTAGGCAATGCCCCTGCTCGCTGCCACAATTTGAGTAATTTTGCAGTCAGTCAGTGCGTGAGGGCGGATTAGATTGGGTAAGCCGGCGCAGTCATTTAAGGAAAACTATTCAAACGTTTCGAATAGGAAACTCCAAGCGAAAGCTAGTTCCTAATTGACTGCTATCTACGGTCACTCGACCGCCATGCAGCTGCAGAATTGAGCGAACGATTGCTAACCCCAGGCCACCGGAATCATCCGGCTGATTGCGTGAGGGGTCGCAACGGTAGAAGCGATCAAACAGTCGAGGAAGGTGTTCCGCTGAAATCGGCTGGCCTTGGTTGTGCACAGTAACTTCAATACTGTCCGCCAACACCACACTGCTAATAGTCACTGCCGTAGCGGGAGCCCCATAACGCAGTGCGTTGGCGAGCAGGTTAGCCAATGCTCGACGGATCAAGGCCGGATCAGCACGCAACTGATCATGGGCTTGATTGATTAGCGTGACATCGCGTTCTTGCGCCACGCCTTCAAAATACTCACACAGTTGCTCTACTAGATCGTGCAGGTTGATGAGCTCATCACTTACAGATGCATGCGACTGCTCGGTACGCGCGAGGAACAGCATGCTGTCGATCATTCGCGCTAGACGCTCATATTCTTCCTGATTGGAAACCAGCAGGTTCTGATAGTCCTCGATTGAACGACCATGCCTCAGGGATTGCTGGGTATGCCCCATCAGGTTAGTGAGCGGGGTACGCATCTCATGGGCGAGATCCTCTGAGAATCGTGATAGCTGGGCGAACCCCTCTTCAAGGCGTGCAAGCATGTTATTTAGCGCCTGGCTGAGCGCTTGTAGTTCACTCAGATCGTTGAACTCATCCAGCCGCAGATGCAGATGGTGTACATCAATTGCGGCAGCGCGCTTCGCCAGCAGGCGCACAGGTCGTAAGCCTCGCTGACTGACCCACCAGCCGAGCACAAAAGCCAGCAGGGCGCCGACTGACATCGCGAGCCAGAGCTTGAGTCGGTAAGCCCTGAGCATCTGCTCGCGCTCACTCAACAACTTGCCAGCAATCAGGGTCAAGCCGCGATCACCCTGCATGACATGCTGCCAAGCAAGCCGCACTGACACTGAAGAGTGGCCGTCACCGAGCTGAGCCTGGGCTGCGGCAGGTAACTGGGGCAAGCGCATGCTTACGGGGTTGATTTCGATCAGCACCTGGCCAGTGTCATCGACAATCCACAGCAGGTTGTCGCGATTGCCCAGCATGTTTTCGTAAAGTTTGGGCCGATTTCGTAGTTGCTCGATGCTGTCACTGTCGTTGATCAACGCCTGCATGCGATCCAGGCGCCCGAGTAGGGCCTGGTCATCGCGCCACGCGATTTCTCGCTGTAACGACTGATAAAGATAAAAACCAATGGAGCCCAGCAGCAGCGCACTGACCAGCGCGAACATAACCGCCAGGCGCAAGCTCAGGGCACGCGGAAACAGTTTCAGGATTGCACCTCAAGCATGTAGCCGATGCCACGTACTGTGTGTATCAACTTTAGTGGGTAAGGATCGTCAACCTTGGCGCGCAGTCGCCGAATGGCGACATCGACCACATTGGTATCACTGTCAAAGTTCATCTGCCAGATCTGCGAAGCAATCGAGGAGCGCGACAGCACCTCCCCTTCCCGACTGACTAACAGGTGCAACAGGGCAAACTCCTTGTTGGTCAGGGTCAGGCGTTCACCCTGACGCGTGACCTTACGCCGCAACAGATCCACGCTCAGGTCTGCAACCAAGAACTGCTCGACCTCACGGGGAGGCCCCCTGCGCAGCAGGGTACGTACACGGGCCAACAACTCGGCATAGGAAAAAGGTTTGACCAGGTAATCATCGGCCCCTGACTCAAGCCCTTTGACCCGATCCTCCACAGAGTCCCTGGCGGTAAGAAAAAGCACCGGCGTTTGCCACTTGCGCCGAATAATCTGAAGCAATTGCCATCCGTCCAGGCCCGGCAGCATGACGTCCAGAATGATCAAGTCGAACTCACTTTCCTGCGCCAGGTACTGGCCCTCCAGGCCATCCAAGGCAACCTCAACCACGTAGCCCGATTCAGTCAGGGCTTTGTGGAGGTAATCCGCTGTTTTCGTTTCATCTTCGACGACCAGGATACGCATCTTTTCCTCCAAAACTGGAGCATAGGCTAGCGCGCCTGACCGTTTTGGCACATTACATCTTGGTAATCATGAGGCAATCATTCTGACGGAGTGCACCGGTCATCATGTGTGGCTATGACTCAGCCAGACAAAATAAAGGAAAAAGCATGCGTATAAGCCTACCGACTTCATTGCTGACGTCACTCGCAATGAGCTCCGCGCTCGCCGTCGCATCACCGGATCAAGTTGTGCAGCGCAACGACGTGTCATTGGCAATGGCCAATGACTTGCTAAATGCCGCGCGGGCAGCGTGTCATGCCGATGGCCGTACAAGTGTTGCTGCAATTGTCGACCGTGGAGGCAATTTAGTCGCCCTGCAGCGCGACGATAACGTTGGCCCACACAACACATTAGCAGCCCAACGTAAGGCCTATACCGCCCTATCGACCAAGACGCCAACACGACTATTGGCAGAGCGTGCTCGCAGTACACCCGATGCTGAAAACCTCAACACCCTGAATGAGCTATTGCTGCTGGGCGGCGGAGTGCCGCTGTTGTTTGAAGGCCAAGTCATTGGCGCTATCGGAGTGGCCGGTGCAGGTGGGGCAGCATTCGATGAAGGGTGCGCATTAGTCGCTATCAACAAAATTTTACCTGCCGTTAAAAACTAAGGACATCATCATGACTGTATTAAAAGCTCTCTTCGCTGGCGTTGTATTGAGTGTCGTATCGTCACTGGCATTAGCGGCAGGAAACCCGCTCAGTGTGCATGTACTCAACTTACAAGATGGTTTGCCGTCTCCGGGTGTCAATGTCACGTTGGAAAAACAGGACGGCAAGAGCTGGAACATGCTCAACAGCGCAGCGACAAACGAGCAAGGTCGTATTCCCGGGCTGTACCCCAATGGTCAAGCCCTGGAAAAAGGCACCTACCGTGTCACCTTCAAAACCGGTGAGTGGTTCAACGCTCACAAAATCTCAAGTTTCTTTCCGGAGGTACCGGTCATTTTTGAGGTAGACGGCACCCTTGCGCACTACCACATCCCATTACTGCTCAGCCCCTACGGTTTCTCTACCTACAGAGGGAATTGAGCGTCTACCAGACAAAGAGACAAGGCCGCCCCTCATCGCATGGGCGGCATTTTTGTGCACGCCCCACTTTGCTGAGAATAACCGGTTGGGGACTCCCCCCGAACGTTAACGCCTTCGCATAGCACCCACTATCGGGCCAAGGTGCTTCTGAGCAGGTAAATCATGGGCGCGAGAACGTTCGGCTACCTGCTTTTGCGTTCAATTGTCTGTAAGGTATTTCCGAGCCCACTGCTCAGCGGTGGTGACTTGAATCGACTGCTGCTCGTTGAAAGTGACAGCTTTAGGCCACGCCACGCCTCGACCTTGTGCGAACACAGCGCGGTACTTTTTGATGTGATGAGTCGGGTCTTTCTCCAATTCCTGGATTAGGTACGGAACAGTCCACACGTTACGTTTGAATGGGCGTCCCAGAACACGTTCAAGGATGCTCGCAACCTGCCCATACGTCACAGTGTCGCCAGAAAGGTAGACGATTTGATTGCGGAATCGAGGTTCAAAGAAAACGACTTCCGCTGTCAGAGTACCGATGTCGTCTGGTGTCGTGAGCGTCACGCTGTTTTCAAGACTGCCTAGGGCGTTCACTGCGTCGTTTTCGAAGTCCACTACCTCAAATACAGGCTCGAAAAGGAAACTGGTGAACATACCCGTCGAGATGATTACCCATTCAGTTTTGTTTTGGGCACGAAGCAACTCGCGCACATCGAGCTGAGCATCGAATAGATCCTGGGGACTGCCCCGACCGATCACCTCAAAATCGACGCCAAACTGCCATGGGAAGTAGCGCTTCACGCCGGACTTGAGAGCTGCTGTCGCCAACTTCATCGGGGTTTCTCGACCCGCGACCATGCCTGCGCAGCCTATTACCGTATCGAACCGTGCGAACACTTCAGCAAGCTGATCGATTGAATCATTCACTAGGTCTGCGGCGACCATTTGAATGCCCAGACTACGGAGCTCATCGATTTCTACCTTTTTCTCAGGCACCTGAGTGTTGATGGTCGAATCCCTGAGCAGGACGCTGATTGTGGAGCCGGGTATACGCTTTGCCACCTGCGCAAGATTGCGTAAAACCGGAAGGCCAAGTTCACCGGCGCCTAGAACGAGAATTGATTGTGGGGAAAGCGGGGTCACTTTGGTCATGATTTCTCCTGAGACCGGTTGCCTGTAAGATAAGCGAATGCTTGCACGATTCAGCAGCGCTCGTAAGAAGGCACACGTGTGATACCAGGGGGGAGAAATGACCGATCATGAAACTCTTAGCCAAGCAGAAGCTATCTGCCAAACGCTTAGAGAAGATGATGATGGAGTCAGGCGGGAAGTCCTCGCTCACGCAGGCAGCCGCTGGTCATTGGGCATCCTGCATGCCTTGGGTGTGTACGGTAAGATGCGCCATGCCGAGATAAAAAGGCAGATGGCTGGTGTGACTCAGCGAATGTTGACGAAGACGCTACGCTCCATGGAGCGTGATGGCCTACTGATTCGGCGGGAATTCGGTGAAATTCCGCCCCGCGTCGAGTACGAACTGACGCCGCTGGGCATGGGGCTGTTGATCCGTATGTCCCCTATCTGGACGTGGGTAGTCGAAAATGCCGAGGATTTCCGCAAGGCACGTCGCATTTTCGACAGTCAGGATGGCAAAAAACCTTCATGGCAAATCCCCTCGTCGATTCCAGTAGATCCAGAAGCGCTTGAGTAATCTTTAGCGTTGCAAGTAACGTCCTTAGGCTAAATCGGGCTAAGCGTCCGTCCAACTCAGTAACTCGACGTGTATCAGGCAGAGCCTATAAAGTCGCTCGCGATCCGGAGCGCCTGCTCATTGAGAAGCGCGCCGAGGTACTTTCAGCGGCAGTCTATCCGCTGACAGATGATGATTGGGCTATGTACGTCGACCAAAGACTGCTGGAGGCGAGCTACTCAGCAGTAAATCCGCTGGCCATATAGATTATTTATTGAACATTTTGCAAAAACCCGTAACATCGCCCACCATGATACTCGAACAGCTCAAAGCCTTGGGCAATGACACTCGCATGCAAATGATGGAGTGGCTCAAAGACCCACTCAGTAATTTCCCACCTCAGGATCATGACGATCCTGCAATAGGAGTGTGCGTAACCCATTTGCAGCACAAGGCCGGCCTTTCACCTTCGACCGCGTCTGCACACTTAGCTATCTTGCAACGTGCAGGCTTCGTGCTAACCACCCGCATCGGAAAATGGACTTACTATCGGCGCAACGAGCAGGCGATTGCTGATTTTGCGGCTAGACTGACAATCGAACTATAATTTCTAACATTTCATTTCGTTATTTCGCGTAATTAGAAAACGCAAGGAATCCCCTATGAGCACTAAAACTATCTTCGTCCAACCCGGTGGCGGTTATGAAAAGGTTGTGGTTGGCAGTAGCGAAGTCCGGGCCGCAGCGCGCGGCGAAATCACCGTGCGCCTTCACGCCAACTCGCTCAACTACCACGACTTCGCGGTGGTCAGCGGTATGTGGGGGCCTAGCGAAAAACGCATCCCCATGGCCGATGGTGCAGGTGAAGTCATTGCTGTCGGCGAAGATGTCACTGAATTTAAGGTGGGTGACTCGGTTGTTAGCACATTCTTCCCTGAGTGGATCAACGGTGCGCCACTGGTTGAGGGCTTTGTTAGCGTGCCAGGTGATGGCATTGACGGCTACGCTCGTGAGCAAGTGACGGCCAAAGCCACATCGTTCACCCTCGCGCCTACCGGATACAGCCATGCTGAAGCGTCGACGCTCACCACTGCAGGCCTTACTGCATGGCGCGCCCTGATGGCCGATGACTCACTCAAGCCGGGCGACACTGTGCTCGTCCAAGGCACTGGTGGCGTTTCAATTTTCGCTCTGCAGTTCGCTAAAATGGCGGGTGCTACCGTCATTGCTACTTCTTCAAGCGACGAAAAACTTGAACGTCTGAAAGGGCTAGGCGCTGATCATGTGATCAATTACCGCAAAGACCTTAACTGGGGTGAAACTGCACGCGCTCTAACGGGCGGCCGTGGTGTTGATCACATCATAGAAGTCGGCGGCCCTGCGACTCTTGAGCAATCGATGATTGCAACTCGGGTTGCTGGTCACATCTCCATCATCGGGATACTGAGTGGAGTAAGCGGTGCAATGAATTTTGTACCCGCACTGATCAAGCAAGTGCGTCTGCAGGGTGTACTGGTGGGCAGCCGCAGCCAGCAGCAAGACATGATCCGAGCCATCAATGCTAATGGTATGCGTCCGATTATTGACCGTCATTTCCCTTTGAGCGAGATTGTCGAAGCGTTCAAGTATCAGGAAACCAACAAGCATTTCGGCAAAATTTGTCTGGATATCTAAGCGCGCATTACTGAGCATGAGAAGACCTTAAGGTTCGCCATGTGATTAGCTCTTCACGGCTTGCAAGGTTCGTCATTCAGACCTCAATGTAGGAAAAACCCATCCACAATAGTTGCCTCTCACTGTTCATGACGGCGTATGCGACCTCTGTAACCGTCCTGTCTTGAAAGCAATGCGCTAACCGGACTTTCTCCTGATCGCGGCAGATGTCA
Source organism: Pseudomonas sp. D3 (assembly GCF_029320995.1). Classification (NCBI taxonomy): domain Bacteria; kingdom Pseudomonadati; phylum Pseudomonadota; class Gammaproteobacteria; order Pseudomonadales; family Pseudomonadaceae; genus Pseudomonas; species Pseudomonas sp. D3. The sequence goes on along the minus strand of NZ_CP119772.1, from coordinate 2,919,799 downwards.
AAACCACCTAGAGAGGCTTCAGGGTGGAGCGTAGTGATTGATCGGTAGGATTGCATGCTGACTTGCATAGGTCGGCCACCACCCTTGTACTCAATCGAGCACCTTGTATAACTTTTTGCAAGGTGTTCTCAAAAAACGGACTGGGCTATTTGCAAGGTGTCTAGAGAATCCTGGGCGATTCAAGCTGCATCACACCTTTGGACTCGCTCACGTCTTAGTGATGAATTCAGTCCTGCGCCGCAAGCATTAACGTGCCTGACCAATTCTATAACGCCCCGCTTTTCCAAGAATAATGGGGGTGCCCACGATAACGGGAACGCCTTCGAGCACCTTGCCGTCACGAACCTGGATATGAACAGACAGGCGATGCGTTCACGAAACCGGGTGTCAGAGCGCATAGCACGGCAAAAGAACATTGCTCATTGTCAGTCCGTTTCTTTCAGCATATCTTGTACACAACCTATACAAGAGCATGCTCAATGTACAACAAAATGAAGTGGCCACTGACGCTGTACTTTGACGGTGAATGCCCTCTGTGTGCGCGCGAAATCAAGCTCCTGCGCGGACATGCCGTAAAGGATCGACTGTTTTTTGTGGACATCAGCAGCGGTGTATTCGACGCCAATGCACTCGGGTTCACGTTCGAGCAGATGCAGTCCTCGCTGCACGCCCGTTTCGCTGATGGACGCTGGGTAACGGGCCTGGATGCCACACTGTGGAGCTGGCGAGCCGCCGGCTTGGGCTTTTGGGCAACGCCACTGACGTGGAGTTTATTCCGCCCGCTGCTTGAATTCGGTTATCGCCTTTTCTGCCACTTACGCCCCCATTTGGCGTGGTTACCTCACCCAGATAGTGGCCGTCGCTGTCTCGATAACCGTTGCGAGGTGCCGGCGTCCAAACCCGCATCGGACGACCAGTCCACGTTGAAAACAAAGCAGACCTAGAAAGCTCCAATTTGTAATGGGCCCGGCGAAGAGCCTGGGTCATAGCTGATCTGGCGAACCCTGTGTCATCTGCGTCAGATCGTGCGCAGCAGATAGTCTCCTACTGCCAAGGATTGGCCGACACATAAAGCGCAGCAAGGCTTCGAGGAATCAAGATGAACCCATCATTAGCAGAGCATTACCGTGAAATTCTCGTCGGCGTAGGCGAAAACCCTGAGCGTGAAGGACTGCTGGATACACCCAAGCGCGCAGCCAAAGCAATGCAGTACCTGTGCAACGGCTACGCAATGAGTCTCGATGATGTGATCAATGGCGCATTGTTCGAATCACAAAACGATGAAATGGTCATAGTGCGCGACATCGAACTGTATTCATTGTGTGAGCATCACATGCTGCCTTTCATCGGTAAGGCTCATGTCGCGTACATCCCCACAGGAAGGGTACTGGGCCTGTCGAAGGTCGCCCGAGTGGTGGATATGTTCGCCCGTCGCTTACAGATCCAGGAAAATCTTACAAAGCAAATTGCCGACGCCATACAGAAAATTACCCATGCGGCTGGCGTGGCAGTCGTCATTGAAGCTAAGCACATGTGCATGATGATGCGAGGCGTGGAGAAGCAAAACTCGGTGATGACCTCTTCGGTGATGCTGGGAGCTTTTCGCGAGTCGTCCGCTTCGCGTCACGAATTTCTGCAACTGATAGGGCGAATGGGTTAATACCGAAAAATCGCGCCAGACTGTGGGTGAGGCTAAATGAACAGTTCCTTCAAGATGAACTCCCTTGGCGAGGGCTACCGTGCCTTGGTGATTGGCGCCAGTGGCGCGCTTGGCTCGGCTTTTTGTGAGTTACTCAATCAGGATCCACAGTGTGCGTATGTTCGTCAGTTGGGGCGCAACAGTGTTCCACACCTCGATCTGGAGGATGCCGACAGTATCGCCAGGGCGGCCTCCGAATTAGCTCAAGAAGCCCCGTACCAGTTAATTTTGCATGCTGCCGGTCTGCTACATCGCGACGAAATCAAACCTGAAAAAAGTTACTCCGCTATTGAGGCGGATACGCTCCAGGCGATATTCCAAGTCAACACAATCGGGCCTGCGCTGGTTTTGCGTCACTTTCTGCCCTTGCTTGATCCTCGTGGCGCGATGGCGATGCTCTCTGCCAAGGTGGGTAGTATCGGCGATAACCGCTTGGGCGGTTGGTATGCCTATCGCGCCTCCAAGGCAGCACTAAATATGCTGATTAAAACGGCGGCCATCGAACTGGCAAGAACGCGACCTCAGAGCCGCCTGCTGAGCCTTCACCCAGGTACAGTTGTTTCAGCACTGTCGCAACCCTTTCGTGGCGCCTCTGCCGCCAGGCCGGCAAACGTGGCCGCCTGTGAATTACTATCACTGATCGACCAATTAGAGCCTGCCGACAGCGGCAATTTCTTTGCCTATAACGGAGAACGCCTTCCTTGGTAGGCAGCGAGTTAACCTTGAATCGTAGGCGTTGACTGAAAGGGTATCGAATGGGGAAGTACGCGAGTTGGAGCAGCTGTCGCTAGAGGGCGATTTTTATCTGGCACGAGTCAGTCTCTATCACGACCTGTTCACTTTGCTGGACGTTGTAGCCTATCCACCTTCGCACCATCAATCATGGTATCGCAGATGCCCGGTGCCAGAGGTAAAGATTAGTCCCTGAAAGCTCCTGATGTTTACGACTAAACCTAGTGTACGTCGAAGTTCTTTTTGAACCCGCGAAGGTTCATCATGAAAAGGCAAACCTGCCCACAATATATTGCTCAGGCTAAAGCATTCAAATCCTGTCATCCGCCTTGCTGGTCGTTGAGACCCGATAAGCCAGGCAGCGAGCACCATCACCAACATCGCAGGCCATTGAATCCATTCTAGATAAGCCAAGCTTTTCACCCCATTCAAAATGGCGATTTACGCAGTTTCAATGACGGTTCGCGTTTCGGCCTGAAAATGAGTAAGATCGCACAATATTTGCTCAACCAAAAGGGAGCCATTTTATTTAATTATGTAAGATATGTTGGACGGACGCTTATACCGCTGGCACGGTATCTTTCTTTGGTAAACTCATAATTACCAAGCCGTTTTTTGTTGATGCTCTTAGAGAGGAGTCGGCAACAGTTAGATACGCTGCATATCCAGCGCGACGTCTTGACCAAGTCATACGCCGATTACAGTGCAGGCAATTTCTTGAACGTGCGCTTCAGACGCAAACGCGTGAGCCACGCTATTATTTCCTTTACAATATTGGAGAACTCGGTGACGTTAAGTATTTCTCGTTTGATGGCTTTCTGTGCAGCAGGCTTGGTCGCAACTGCCGTTGGTTTGACCCTATTAATGCACACCCAAATTAATGAACTCGATGGCATGGAGCTCAATAGCGAACGGTTAGGGATCGCTCTTGAATCGACCCAAAAATTGCGCTACGACAGCGCACAAATCCAACAGTTTTACACTGACGCTAGCCTAACCCAAGACCAAGAACCCATAGGCGATGCACAGAAATATTACAACGCATCGCTTCAGTTGCTCGATGAACTAACACCTATGGTTCCGAGCCTCTCCAGCAATATTCAGGCTTTGCGCACTCCACTTGAGCAGCTTAACAGCACCGGAAAGCTCATGGTGCAGGCCTATGCCCGTGATAAAGTTGATGGTGATAAAGTCATGGAAGACTTTGACCTGCGTTCAGCGAAAGTTATTTCCGACTTTGCTGCTTTTAGTGAGCCGCTGGATAAGCTATATCGTCAGCAGCTAATTGACAGCAAGGCTGAGCGCACAATGATTCGAACCACCAACCTCATCGCCTGGGGCACGGTCTTGGTCATTATGCTGGGGGCGTTGTGGTTAATTGCCAATCGAGTACTACCCCCCATGTACTCTTTGAGTAAGGCTCTGAGCGCGTTGAATGATGGCAGTGGCGACCTGAGCCGCACTATCAAATCGAATCGAGATGACGAAATTGGTCAGGTTATCGAACTGTTCAATGCATTCCTTGGAAGCCTACGCCTCAAAATCACCACAGTTGCAGATGTTTCAATGGGGCTGGAGCGCTCCGCCGAACAATTGCTGAGTGATGCTGACGCGTCTCAGCGCAGTGCTACGGATCTTCAAGTCGAGGTGGAACAAGTTGCGGCGGCGGCTAATCAGATGGCTACCAACGTGCAGGGCGTTGCTACAAACGCCCAAGCCAGCGCGGCTCAAACTCAAGATGCCGACAAGCAGGCACAAGCGGCGATTACCGTCGTCAATAAAACCATCATCGATATTCGCGCCCTTGCAGATGAGGTGGGTCGTGCTGCGATTGTGATTTGCGATCTAGAAGGCCATTCACGCGAGATAGGTGGGGTACTGGAGGTGATTCGTACTATTGCCGAACAAACCAATTTATTGGCTCTCAATGCAGCCATTGAAGCCGCTCGTGCAGGCGAGCAAGGTCGTGGTTTTGCCGTAGTGGCTGACGAAGTGCGTACGCTCGCTAGCCGAACACAAAAGTCTACGCAAGAGATAAATGGCATGATCGACCGCCTCCAAAACGCTTCGAAGCAAGCCGTAGAAGTAATGGACGATAGCCGTGTCTTCGCAGAGCGAGGCGTGCAGCAGGCGATTAGCGCTGGCGAGGCGCTGCAACGCATCAGCGGACTAGTGTCTTCTGTATCAGACATGAGCCTACAGATAGCTCAAGCTGCAAATGAGCAGGCCATGGTTACCGATGAAATTAATCGACGAATCAGCAGTGTCTCGGTCGTCGCGAACACCACTGTAGCGCTAGCCGAAAGCACTCTTAAGCGCGGACGCGAAAGCGGCGGAGACGCCGAGCGCTTATTGGAAATCGTGCATCAGTTCAAATTCTAACCTTAAAACGGCTGCCTTCGAACTGGCACGAACGCGGCCTCAGATCCGCTTGTTGAGTCTTCATCCCGGCACCGCTATTTCGTGCCTGCCGCCCCCCCCTTTCGCGGTGCCTCTGAAGCCAGACCGGCAAGCATTGGTAAGTATTGTCCTCAGATTCGACTATTTGCATCTGTCGGGAATAAACGCCGGTATCGTCGAGAAGTACTCTGAGAGCCTCCCTCTTGCTGGCTTCCCGATCAGCCACACAGTTATCGTACTCCACGCTTTTAGCCGGCCCCGCATCCAGGCATGGGTCGCGCTCGACCGGCGGGGGCGAATTGGATTTGGAGCTGGAGCAGCCAGCGATGAGTACGCTTGATAGCGCCAACAACCAGAGCTGGTTATGGACGCCCATCTGGCTGCGCCCCAAGCCCAAAGGCTTTGGGCCGGAGAATTCGCAGTCTTGGTGTTGTCTGCAAAGCTTTGCTGTGACGTACCGCACGCCATGGCCAGACTCCATCAAAGGGCGCTCGGATTTTTCAGCGACCATCGGTGTTTTTCCTTCAACTCGCGACCTCGTCCTGAAGACCGGTCTTGCCAACTAAATGCTAAGTGCCCGCGCAAGGCGCAATGGCTCATTCGTGGCGCCAATTCTGCCAGAGGGCTTCAGTGGTCGCGATGAATAGACACACCGCCAGATTCCGGGTTTTCGTAGAACTTAACTTAGCGAGCCTTCCGAGTATCAGTACCGGCTATTGCCATGTTCTAGATCTTTCTGGGAATGTATGCGCAGCCATATCCACCCAAACGCGACGCCCACAAGGAATATCTATGAATCAGGTTGCTGAAAGGTACTTTGGCGTATGGAAGCGGAGTCTGATCCAGTACCGCTCAGGGCGTTCGGACAGCGAAACAGCCGTGTACTGGCTACAAACACCGCGACTGTTTGCAGACCTAAGAATCCCCTCGATTTCACTTCCAAGTCTGGCGCTCGAAGACCTCAGCCACTCTCAACAACTGGCATTGTGTGAACAGCAAGGTTTCGCCGGGGTGACCCAAGTAGACGAAGACATTTGCCAATGGCATCGCAAATTGGACTACCAGCCGGTCAATGACGAGGAAGACATTGGACGCATGCACTTTGAAACCAGTGAGCGCCTAGTAGAGACGGCTCTGGATGAGAGTTACTACGAAATATGGGAACGTTTACCCGACTCACTCGGCTCTTGTCGAGGTCAATGGTTGAAAGCGGTGAACGAGCCGTCGCACCAGGGCTGCCTGCTATTGGCCGGAGACTATTTTATTTTCGCCGCCAGTCGTCCCACACCGATAACACCGGGGACTCATTTGCGCGAACAATTCGGCGAACCCGAAAACTCATTTAACCCAGCCTCCCTTTTAGCCTGCGAACTGTCTTTTGGTAGGCATAACGCGGGAGAAACTCCATGGAAAATAGAGTGTTCGACGCTCCCCGCCAAAACAGGCCAATTCCTACTGCCGTCGTCAGTGGATCCGTTTGCTCCGGCTATTTTTGCTAACGAAACCGTCATGTCTTCACTCGGCACATACAGTCCAGCTGGAGGTTGGCGCTGTGCGCCTGATCCACAATGGTGACCGCCTAATGCTGACATCACACTTGAGGTTGGCTTGCCAGACTGGTTTGTAGGTAGCACTTAGGAGCACCACTTGAGCGGCTGTTAAAGGCGCTGTGCATAGGAAAAAGCCGCCCGGTGCGGGCCCCTTATAGGGGCCCGCAGCCTTGAACCGAGCAAATTGCTCCACTTTTACCAATGCTCACTGGAGCAATGACGTGCGGAAGCCCGGATACGTAAAAGAACATTAAATCTCGACCCAATAGCGGGGAGTCCATTCATGCAAGTCGATCATGATCTGGCGCGCCTACTGACTAATCTGAGGAAACATTGCCTTACGCGCGTCAGCATCCATCTCGGTCTTGTAACTGTGGCGGGTCTTCAGTTCTTCGGTTCGCTGTGCTGCCGGTCGAGCATTGATGCCATCAAGGAGCCGTTTTACGTTTGGAAGTTTTACCCAAGCGTCATCACCTAGGATGAAAGGTACCGCGCGCGCCCAACCCCATACGGCCATATCCACCAGCGTGTACTCACTTCCGAGCATGTAAGGCTGTTTGGCCAGGTGCTCGTTGATGATCGTCCAGTGACGCCAGGCTTCGAAGGTGTAGCGGGTAACGGCGTAGTCTTTTGGCTCGGGTGCGAAGTGCTTAAAGTGAACAGCCTGTCCAGAGTAAGGGCCGATACCGGTCGCGACGAACATGAGCCAGGAATACATCTCACCTCGAGCCTTGAGATTGTCAGCAGGCAGGAACATACCTGTTTTTTCGGCTAGATAGAGCAGTATGGCGTTGCTGTCGAATACCACGTTGTCACCATCAACCAGAGCCGGTGTTTTGGCATTCGGATTGATCTTAAGAAACGCCGGATCGTGCTGTTCACCCTTGCGCGTATCAACAGGGATGAGTTCGTACTCAAGGCCTGACTCCTCCAAGAAAAGCGCAACCTTGGCGGGGTTAGGAGACGGGTGATAGTAGAGCTTGATCATATTGACTCCGTGCAGTGGTTTTCAGTGAACATCGCTAACGCCAAGGGAGGAAGCCCAAGGCTTTTGATTGCAATACTAATGGCGTCTGTTACCCACGCGGGATCGGGATTAACCCGTGCCAAAACTCGAATGCCCAGCAACACACTGAGCAAATGATGCGCACCCTGCTTCACATCAATCTCGACGGAATCGACAGATTGCATGCGGAAGGTTTGCAGGCGGCCTTCAAAAAAACTGCGAATGGACTCGAACTCTTCTGCGACGGCCTGTCGCAAATCCGTGTCTTCTGCATTTGCTTCGAGGGCAGAATTCACCAGCAGACACCCACGATGAAAAGGATCGTTCAGTGTGCGATTCAACACCTCTGCGAAGAACCCAGTTATGGCCATTCCAGCGTTTGGCAGAGCTTCAAGGCGCCGAATTCGATCACGCACACTGCACTCTAGATAGTGCACGAGGGCGCGACGGTAAAGACTACGTTTGTCGCCAAACGCGTTGTAAAGGCTTGGCTGATTGAGCCCGGTGCGATTGACGAGGTCTCGGGTCGAGGTGGCCTCGTAGCCTTGCGTCCAGAACGCTTCAGCGACGGCTGTTAAAACAGTCGACTCATCGAATGTACGGGGACGGGCCATGGTTTTCGCACGCATTAGAGAACTGTTGTTGACCATAGCACATGTTTTGTATCGCTCACCACAAAACAAATTTCACATCCCAGAACCTCACTGACCAGTGATGCGCACGGAAGAACTATCGAATGGAAGAGCAACAACTGGTCAATTTTTGATATCGACTCGCTCCCTTGCACATCCAGTCACGGCAGTGCATGCGCAAACGCTACTGACGCTGACCTACGACGGTGCCGTACTGCCCCGTGAATATGGCTTCCCAATGAAACTGCGCATGACCACCAAGCTTGGTTATAAGAACCCAAAGCACATTCAAGCGATTTTCGTCACCAATACCTATCCGGGTGATTACTGGGAAGACCTGGGCTACAACTGGTTCGGTGGTAGCTGACGCACATGGCAACCCCATTGCGCAGCCCGGGCTGCGCTTTTTCGCAACCTGAGTCTCAAGGAGCTTCACTATGAAAAAGTTAACGACTGCAATCCTAGGTATTTACCTGGCAGTGGGCGTCGCGGTTGTACATGCCGACGATACGATGAAGAAGAACACGAGGAAAAAAGATTCCATGTCCAATGACGGCATGAAAAAAGACGACATGAAAAAGAATGACATTTCTCAGTAAAGCAGGGCATTGCAGGAAAATTATACTGCGTCTGGAAAACCCGCCTCAGCGGGTTTTCTCGATGGCGCTTATAGGTGTATGGGATCAGGATGTAACTGCAATGCCTCACCCTATTTGGTAAGGTATTTGAAGTTACGAAGTTCAGGTTCGCTGCATTGCCCCCTCAATCCTTCTTGGATTTGAGTATTTGATGCGGGTGGACTCTTTGATATTGCCTGATATGAGACTGGCCTGGATGGAGGCCTTACTCATCTGACACCTAGGGCGATTCGCACTCCAGAGCCACATCATTTCCTAAGCAACCTGATTCGCAAATTTGCCGACCGCGTCGACTACCCTTTTAGCGCCATCCTGGATTTCCAGTATTACCTCTCCTGCCTGAGTAGCAAGTACAAGGCCCTGTTCAGCTTGGGACTTGCTGTTCGCCATTTCAGCTACGGTCTCTTCGACCAGCTTCTCGTTCTGCAAGACGACAGAGGCAATTTCTTCAGTAGCGCTGCTGGTGCGTCCAGCCAATTGTCGAACCTCATCCGCTACTACCGCGAAGCCTCGGCCCTGTTCGCCTGCACGGGCGGCTTCAATCGCGGCATTCAATGCCAACAGGTTGGTTTGTTGGGCAATACTACTGATCGTTTGAATGATCGAGCTGATCAACAATGACTGCTTACCAAGCGCTTCGACCCCGCCAGAGGCAGCCTGCATATCAACGGCAATTTTACGCATAGTATGCATAGTGTCATTGACTACCACGGCTCCTCGCTGAGCACTGACATCAGTCTGCTGGGAAATTTCAAACGCAGTTTGGGCAGCCTCACTGACCGCTTGTTCACGGATAACCTGGTCGGTGACAACGGTCGCAAATTTAACCACCTTGCAGAGTGTTCCTTCGGTGTCATAAACCGGGTTGTACGTCGCCTCCAGCCATACCGTCTGACCGCGACTGTCAATACGCTCAAATCGGCCGGCAACAAACTCACCCTTGTTCAACATTGCCCAAAAATCCTTGTATTTCTGGGACGAGGTTTCTTCTGGTGTGCAGAAAATACGGTGATGACTGCCTTTAACTTGGCCCAGGCTGTAGCCCATTGCTTTTAAAAACTGATCATTCGCCGTAAGTACATGCCCGGAGAGATCAAACTCAATCACCGCCGTCGAACGAAGTAATGCGTCAATGAACGAGACGCTTTCCGATGCTTTTTCCAATCGAGAGGTAATGTTCGTCGCATAGCAGGTGATATGACTCAACCTGCCAGTCATATCCGTTATGGGCTGCCAATGCGCATGAAGCCACACCAATGAACCGTCAGTATGCAGGTACCTGTATTCGTCAGAGATAGACTTACCTGCGGCTACGGCTGCCCGAAAGTTGTGAAAGCACGGTAGCTTGGACACATACTGCGGAACGAGATCGGCCATGGCGCGACCTATAAGCTGACTCTGGGTGTAGCCCAAAGCCTGCGCAAAACTTTCATTGCATGCGGTAATTTTAAAAGTTGAATCAATACTCAACGTTAGCATTTCACGGTTTAGGCCATCGCGTAATTGGCGCAGCTCCGACAGCTCTGCTGCCTGAGATTGAAGCTGGTTCTTGATTTTGGTATTGAACATGGGAAACCGCCTGTTGGGTCATAATAAGTCTATCGGCATGGTCAGCAGGATGTTGAGGCGACCAGACGAGTGAAACGTCATATAGAAAAATCTTCCTACATCGTCGCTGAGCTGCCATGACATACCGTATTTACTCGCGTCCGGGTTAGACGTTCAATCTTTCGGCGGGCAGATCACTGGTAGCGTAGCAGGCACCCATGCGCCATAGAGGGACTTCCTAGCTCACCCCGAATATCCTAAGCGGCGCTGAAGAACGCCACTTTCGCGGTAAGGCGATCCGCCAACTGCGAGAGCTCCATGCTAGCCGTTGCCACTTGAAGCGAGCCGGTGGCCGACTGCACCGTGGATCCGTGGATGCGGTTTATATTTTGAGCGACATCATCGGCAACGCTACTCTGCTGCACGGAGGCACTTGCGATCTGGGCGTTCATATGACTGATGGCGCCAACCTGCTCGCTGATCCTGGTTAATGCATTCTGCGCACTGCGGGTTTGTGTGACCGTTTGGCTCACCAGCTCGCAACTATTGCGCATTGTTTGCGATGCGGTTTCAGTACCCACTTGCAGCGTGCTGATCATCTCCCGAATTTCCTCGGTCGACTGCTGTGTACGATTGGCCAGCGAGCGCACCTCATCAGCTACCACCGCAAACCCGCGCCCATGCTCTCCTGCCCTAGCAGCCTCAATAGCAGCGTTTAGGGCCAACAAATTGGTTTGCGAGGCGATGGAGTTGATTACGTCGATCACTGACTCGATATTTTCACTGTGTTTGGATACCTGATTCACGGTGTCCGTGGTTTGCTCCAGGGTTATTGCAAGCCGTTCGATGGCAAGAGTGGTGCTTGCAACTAATTGATTGCCACTTTCCACTTCTATATCGGCCAACCGGGAAGCATTAGCCGCCTGCGCGGCATACCCGGATACTTCATTAACAGTCGCAGCCATTTGCGTGATTGCTGCGGCCACCTGCTCGGCTTCGCGGGTTTGCAGGCTGATCTGCTCATTGTTAGCCGATGAGGTGGCAGACAATTGGGCAGACGAGTGATTGACCTCACGGGCCGCTATCCGCACCTGCTGGATAGTCTCTGCCAGGTGGCTAAGCGCGTCTTTCAATACCCCCATCACGCTGTCCGGATAATCTGTAGAAATAGTCTGATTCAGGTCACCTGAAGCCAGCCGCTGGATAGCTAATGCAACCTCGGCGGGCTCCGCGCCCAGTGTGGACTTAACGAAACGAATAATCACAGCTGACAGCATGATGCTCAGCAGCAGGGCAATAACGGTTGCGATCAGCATCAGCGTACTGAACTGGCTAGCGGTTGCCTGAATCGCGCCAAGCTTCACCTTGATTGACGCCTCCTCGTAGTCGATCAACGCATTCACGCGTTTCAACCACTCACTGTAATCCAAAGACGTTTGACGCATCAGCAGTGCCTGGGCTCCTGAAACATCGCCAGTCCGGCGCAGGGACAGTACCGCCTGGGTAGATTTCAGGGTTTGTTGTTCGATGTCCTTAATAGCGCTGAGCAATCGAACCTCTTCGGCAGTCACGCTTACGCCCTTGAACAGCTGATCCATAGGCGCCGCCGAGTCGGAGTAAGCCTTTTCCAAGGTTGTAACCTCCGACAAGTGTTTTTCCAGATCCAGATCGGTCGTCACCAGCACTGCATCCCGGATAGCAATGGCGCGGTTGTGCACGCTCCCACGGAAATTGATGGCATAGCGCTGCACCTTTGCCGCGTTTTCGCTAACGTCGACCAAGGTCGAATCAATGAACGCAACGCGCTGAATACCGATGGCTGTTATCACTATAAGTAGCGCCAGGATGGCTGTGAAACTGAGGCCTATACGTGTGGCCAACGAAAGCGTTTTCTTCATGGCTAGCTCAATAATATGCCCTGTCCGGGACAGGCTTAATGCGATCGCTTCTAATCTGTAATCGCGTTAAATCCGCCGACGATAAATCGATGCTGGATGCGTCATCTGAACTGCAATGGGCATAGCGGGCTATCCATGGGATTTCAGGGTGACTTTTGCAGTCGTATCTGATGAGTGAGGCTGTCGAAAGCCAACGTTCTTGAGATCACCAAAGGGGCACCAATAAACCCATTTCATCGCTTAGCTGAGCTCCCATTGTCAGTTCAGCTCTTTGAGAATATCCTTTAAATAAACTTATACAAAATGTTTGTTTATGTACAATAAAAATAGTGGCCACTGACGCTCTATTTGATGGCGCGCGCCCACCATGCGCTCGAGAAATCAAGACACTACGCACACAGGCTATGCCGGATCGCCTCCTGCTTGTTGACATCCGCGATGATGCGTTCGACGCAAAATCCCTGGGATCTCCTCTTGAGCCTACGGAGTCGTCGCTGCACGCCAGGTTCGTCGATGGAACATGTGGGAACGTAGCCACGTTGATAGTCGCAGAGCGACGATGTCACTACGTAAGGTGAACTGACCGGTAGTAGCAAAATCGATTAGGCGGTACAGGTTTGCTGACAGCAAAAAAACACTCACGTCACCCACCAAACCGGCCAAAAAACACCTATACACTCACATCTCCCTGTATAGGTTTTCTCGCTCGATATCGAAAGTTCGATGGAAGGATCGGTACTGCGCATAATCGCTGCGGCGCCTTATTGCTTCTGCGCGCATTTATTCCACTGGATTCTGTTTGATGCATACGACTCGCCGGCTACTCCTCGTCCTAGGTGACCAGCTATCTTTCAATCTCGCCTCCTTGCATGGGCTGGATACCAAAAGCGATACAGTGCTGTTGGCCGAGGTGATGGAGGAAGCACGCCATGTCCCTCACCATCCGCAAAAAATCGCGCTGATCTTTAGCGCCATGCGGCATTTCGCAGAGGCTCTGCAGCAGCGAGGAATTCGAGTGCAGTACGTTGCGCTCGATGATCCAGAAAATACTGGGTCGGTGCCGAGCGAATTACGGCGGTGGCAGGCACTCATGCAACCAGATGAAGTACACATCACAGAGTGCGGCGACTGGCGCCTGGAGCAATCACTCAAGGACTGTGGCTTAGCGATCCAATGGCACCTCGATAGTCGCTTTCTCTGCACACGCACAGAGTTCTCTAACTGGGCCAAAGGCAAAAAGCAGCTGCGCCTGGAGTTTTTCTACCGCGAGATGCGTCGCAAGAGCGGGTTATTACTAAATGGCGACGGCACCCCGGTCGGAGGCGCCTGGAACTTTGACGCGGACAACCGCAAGGCATTGCCCAAGGGTATTAGACCCCCTTCGCCAGCCCGCTTCAGCCCGGATGCAATCACTCAGGATGTGCTTGCGTTGGTAGCCAAACACTTCTCCAGCCACTATGGCGCCCTCGACACGTTCTCCTACCCAGTAACCCACGCCGAAGCTCAGGCCCTATGGGTTTACTTCCTTGACTGGGGCTTGGCAGCCTTCGGCGACTATCAAGACGCCATGGCTAGCGACGAGCCTTTCCTGTTTCATGCCCGTATAAGCGCTGCACTAAATATTGGCCTACTGGATCTTCGTCAGCTTTGCAGCGATGTGGAGTCAGCCTATTTGGCGGGCAGTATTGCGCTCAATGCTGCGGAAGGCTTTATTCGCCAGTTGATCGGCTGGCGGGAATACGTCCGGGGCGTCTACTGGCTGAAGATGCCTGACTATGCCGAGGGCAATGCATTCGGTAATACCCGGTCGCTGCCTGAGTTCTACTGGACAGGCGAAACACGCATGAACTGCATGCGCCAAGCCATCGGCCAAAGCCTCGAGTATGCCTACGCACACCATATCCAGAGACTGATGGTCACCGGTAATTTCGCTCTGCTCGCGGGCATCGTACCCAGTCAAATTTGTGCGTGGTACTTGGCAATTTACATGGACGCGTTCGACTGGGTGGAGCTACCCAATACACTCGGCATGGTCATGCATGCCGATGGCGGGTATCTGGGCTCCAAGCCCTACTGCGCAAGTGGCCAGTACATCAAGCGCATGTCTGACTATTGTCATGGCTGCACGTACAAGGTGAGCGAAAGCATCACGGACGACGCCTGCCCTTTCAACTCACTCTACTGGCACTTCCTGATGCGTCACGGTGACCGTCTGCGCGGTAATAACCGCATGGGCATGACCTATAAAAACCTCGACCGCATGGATGAATCCAAACAGCAGGCGCTGTGGCGACGCGGCGAGTGGTTGCTCGCTAAATTAGATGAAGGGGGGGCATTTTGAAACAGCGTGAGTGCCCCATCAACACCTGCATGATCTGCGGTGTTCCCTTCACATAGAGAAAGAAATGGGCGCGCTGCAGGGAGAAAGTTCGTTACTGCTTAGAGCTCCGCCGGCGTAGCATTCTTTCTTCCGGGTCGAAAGTGGTGATTTGATTGGAAGCATTTCCGACCCACGCAAAGCTACGGTGTTTGATAACGGTAGGTTTTTATCAAACGTTGGATAGACCGGTGGAAATATTTAAACCTCTGCGTACCAAGATTAAAGCACCGTCACTGCGTTCAACGCCCAGTGTGGGATGACCTGAAACTCAAACTGCGGCCTTCAATTCCTACGCTACCAAACCAAGTTTTTACGAGGAAGGATCGAGCTCATGCCATCGCAATATTCGCTAGCTGATGTCCTAGAGAGGACGTACCAAAACCAGCTAGCCCTTGAGGCAGCCCTGATGGAATTGACCCGCCATGTGGAAGCCCCGATATCTGCACGTATCAACTCATCTGGATCTTCTTGAACCTTTTCAATAAATCCCCATCCTTTATCCGCCTCTGAGCTAGCGCCTCAGTCGTGTCCATTTCTGGCCGAAAACATGGACAAAATCCTGACTCTGTAACTCTTTGAATTTATTGGATTTAGGCGGTAAATCTTTAGACATGCTCACGGGTATACCTGTCGGTGTCGAGCAAACCCAGGATCACCGGGGCTTCGTAGTCGTAGGCACTTTCCATGGTGTGTCCCCTTAGCGCGTGGCCATCGCAGCCAGTTCTTCGCGGGTGCGGCTGATGCCGGCACCGGCCTTGAGCAACTCGTTGACAGCCTGTACACCGCCCTCCTGCGTAATACCCCGGCACGCCGGCAGGTGCAGCACCACTTCCAGGCCGGCCTTGAGCAGTTGCAACGCGGTGGTCTTGACGCAGTAGTCGAGGGCCAGGCCGCCGACGATCACGCGGCTTACGCCCTGGGCTTTGAGGTACTCGATGACGCCCGTGGACAGCTTGTCGTGCAGATCGTGGTAGCAGGCGCCGTAGGGGTGCAGGTCGGGTTCGACGCCTTTCCAGATGAAGTAATCGTAGTCATAGGGCGTGGGCAGTTCATCGAGCAGGCTGAAGCCCTCGGTGCCCGGCACGCAGTGGCTGACCCAGGTGACATCGGCGTGGGCCAGGCCGGTGGGTTGCAGCATCTCGCTGTGTTGCTTGACCACCCACGGCGCATGTGGAGTGTGGGCGTCCTTGCTGCCGACACGGTAGCCCGCGAGGCTAGCCATGTAGTTGAGTTCGGCACCGATGAGGTCCCCCCGGCCACTGGCAATTCGTTGGGGCACAGCGGCGTAAAGCTCTTCTGGGCGTCGACGTCGAATGAAGCGATGGCATGTTTCGAGAGGGTCATGGCGGGTCTCCTGCGGCCTGAAAAAAAGTACACGTCACGTACTTTCATTGCAAGAAAGATTTATTTATATAGGCTTTAGTCAGTACATGACATATTTGTTCGATCCGTTAGACTGTGCGCCACCGCTGTTTAGAAGGACTGCACATGCCACTTAGCGCCTACCTCCACACCGTCGACCTGTGCGTGCTGTTCTACTGCCGCGCGGCAGGAGAACTGAAGCTGCTGCTGAACAAGCGCGACACCGAACCCTTCGCCGGGCATTGGGCACTGCCGGGTGTGGTGGTGAATGGCGACGTGCAGGACCTGAGCCTCACGGATGCCGTGGAGCGCCTGCGCGCGAGCGACAAAGTCGGCCTCGACCTGGTGTGGAGCGAGCAAGTGGGTACGGTGGGCGACGCGTTCCGCGATCCGCGTTGCTGGTCGTCGTCCACTTTCTACCTGGCGATCATCGCGGATGAGGTGACGCTGGGCGAGCATCAAGCCTGGTTTTCGCTGGATGCGCTAGCCGACGGCCACATCAAGTTGCCGTTCGATCACAACACCATCGTGGCCGCCGTGCAGGCGCGGTTACTGTCCAAGTCGCTGTACAGCAGCTTGCCGCTGATGTTCCTGGGCGAGGAATTCAGCGCCCCGCAAGCGACGGCGATCTTCTCGCTGGTGCTCGCGCGGCCGGTGTTGAAGACCAGTGTTCGCCAGCGTTTGCTGAAGCTGACTGAGGTGGGGTATTTGCGGGAAACGGGGCGCAAGAAACCAGGCGAAGGCGGCAGGCCCCAGGCGACGATGGAGAACTTGAAGCCGGGGAAGATTTATTTCTTCGATCGCAGTTTTGCCGACTAGCGCGGTATTCAAGAACAACCACGATCCAATGTGGGACGGGGCTTGCTCGCTCCCACATGTTGATCGGTGTATGGCCTAACTCATCCAGTTACCGCCATCGACGTTGTAGGTCTGGGCGACGACATAGTCGGCGTCCTGCGACGCGAGGAAGATCGCCATACCGGTGAGGTCTTCAGCGGTGCCCATCCGCCCGAACGGCACCTCGTCGCCTACCCGCTTCTTTTTCTCGCCCGGCGCTAGGCCTTCGTGCTTGGCGAACAGCGCGTCCACCCCGTCCCAATGCTCGCCGTCGACCACACCCGGGGCGATGGCATTGACGTTGATGCCCTGCTTGATCAGGTTCAGCCCCGCCGATTGCGTGAGGCTGATCACCGCCGCCTTGCTCGCGCAGTACACCGCGACCAGCGGCTCGCCACGCCGCCCGGCCTGGCTGGCCATGTTGATGATCTTGCCGCCGTGGCCCTGGCGGATCATCTGCCGGGCTGCGGCCTGCAGGGTGAACAGCGTGCCGGCGACGTTGATCGAGAACAGCCGCTCGAAGCGCTCGCGGGTGATGTCGACAATCGGCGCCAGGTCGAACAGCGCGGCGTTGTTGATCAGGATATCCAGCCGGCCCGCATGGGCCACCACGGCGGCAATCGCGGCGTCGATGGAGGCCTGGTCGGTGACGTCCATCGCCACCGCGTAGGCCTGCGGGCCCAGTTCGGCCGCCGTGGCCTGGGCCCGTTGCAGGTCGATATCGGCGATGGCAACCGTCGCGCCTTCACCGATATAGGCCTGGGCAAAGGCGCGGCCGATGCCACGCGCCGATCCGGTGATCAGCGCGCTCTTACCTTCCAGTCGTTTCATGGGGTGCGTGTCCCTTGGGCATTTATTTGGGATAACCGACGCGTTTTATCTCGCGTTCGGTGGTGGGCTGAGCCTGGAACCGGCAGTTTCCACCTGTTGTTTTTATCGGTGAGGGCCGATTACAGCAGCTTGGCCAGGCCCTCACAAACCCATGGCGAATGCTCGGCTGATACTTTTTTGACCCTAGACCCCAGCGCAAAAAAGTATCAGTACCGGGCAAAACCTTGGGTAGCGCCGCTGTCGCCAACCCGCGTATTTTGGGGCACTCCCCCAAGTACAAGAGGCATCACCATGCCCGTCAGTCGCGCCGAGCTGTTCGAGCACCGCCCCGCCGAACTCGAAGTGATCCTGCCCGAACCGGAGCACTGCTTTCGCTGGTTAGAACATGACTATCCCTACGAGCTGGCTCGCTGGAATCACCACCCCGAATTCGAGATCCACCTGATTCGCCAAGGCAGCGGCAAGTTGGTGGCGGGCGACTACATCGGCGCATTCAGTGCAGGGCATGTCGCGCTGATCGGCCCGGACCTGCCCCACGACTGGATCGGCGACCTGGCCCCCGGTGAGTACCTGAGCGGCCGCGATGTGGTGCTGCAATTCGATGGCGCCGCCCTCCTCGCCCTGCGCGAGACCCTGCCGGAACTCGGCGATTTGCAGGCGTTGTTCGAACAGGCCCGGCGCGGCCTGGCGTTCAGCGGCGAGACCGCTGTGCAGGCGGCCCAACTGATGGAAGACATCGGCAGCGCCCACGGCCTGCAACGCCTGATCCTGTTCCTGCAACTGCTCGACACCCTCAACAACGCCCCGCCGCCGCAGGTCCAGGCCCTGGCCAGCCCGTGCTACGCGCCGACCCTGGACGCGCGCAGCGCCGAGCGCATCAACAAAGCGTTCGACTACCTGATGCGTGAACTGACCGGCGATTTGCGCCTGTCGGTGATCGCCCGGCAACTGGAGATGAGCGAGCCGGGCTTCTCACGCTTCTTCAAGCGCAACACCGGCCATGGCTTTATCGACCTGATGCGCAAGTTCCGTATACAGCGGGCGTGCCGGCTGTTGCTGCAAAGCGAGCTGTCAGTGGCGGCTATCTGCTTTGAAGTGGGCTACGCCAACCTGTCCAATTTCAACCGGCACTTTCGCATCGAGATGCACCAGACGCCCAGCGAGTATCGGCGCGAAACCGCCATGCACCTGTTCAATCGCAGCGAAAAATGACACCGCGTCAATGCTGACCAAAAGGTCGATTAATTCCACTTTTTTCAAAGCGATTCAAGCCATTGAGTAAAGTTGGTACAGCCTGTGCAAACGTTTGCGTAACGAACTTGATCGCCAGGTTCACTCCAACCCGAAGAATCGGGTCTAAACCGCGAACGAATAGGGATTTTCAATGCACTCCACCTCAAGGCGTTCCGCTTCCTTTGGTGTCTCCTTGCTACTGAGCGCCGTTACGGGAGTACTCAGCCCGTCCATTCTGGCGCAGGAACAACCCGTCGATGACTCAGCACAGGGCGAAACCCTGAGCCCTGAAGCCAGTCCGACGAAAAAAGGCGCATACCTGTCGGACTGGTTCAACCAGGACCTGACATTGATCGGCAGCAAAGACATCAGCTTCGGCCCCAAGCCGGCCGATGACGTTTACCTGGAGTACGAGTACTTCGGCCGCAAGGGCCCGTTCGAACTGTACGGTTACATCGACGTGCCGAAGATCCTCGGCATCGGTAACAGCAATGACAAAGGTGCGTGGGATCATGGCTCGCCGCTGTTCATGGAGCACGAACCGCGGATCTCCATCGATTACCTGGCCGGGCGCAGCCTGGCGATCGGCCCGTTCAAGGAATGGTATGTGGCCTTTGACTGGATCTACGACCACGGCAGCAACACCGCCAACCGCGCCAACACCTTGTACAGCGGCCTCGGCACCGACATCGATACGCACTCGCGGGTCAACCTGTCCGCGAACTTCTATGGGCGTTACCAGTGGGAAAACTATGGCGCAAGCAATGAATACTCCTGGGACGGTTACCGTGCGCAGATGAAGTACATCGTGCCCATCGACACGTTCGACAACGGCGCCTCGCTGACCTACATCGGCTTCACCAACTACGATTTCGGCTCGGACCTGCACAAGGACAACCCGGCGCGCACCGCCAACGCGCTGGTAGCAACCAATGTGCTGCTGTATTCGTTCACCCACCTGCGCTTCACCCTGGTCGGTCGTTACTTTCATAACGGCGGTAACTGGGAAGATGGCAGCGAGTTGAATTTCGGCGACGGCAACTTCCGCGCCCGCTCCAACGGCTGGGGTTATTACGCCGGCGTGGGCTACCAATTCTAATCAAGGAGTCTTAGATGAAAGCGTTTAACCGTCTCTCGCTGGCCGTCGGCCTGGCCCTGCTGCCCCTCGTGGTGCTGGCGCAAGCGCCTGCGCCGATCAAACCGAAAGTGATGCTGATCACCATGTTCGCCCCCGAGGCGCAAACCTGGATCGATCGCCTGGCGCTCAAGCAGGAAGTCCGCGTGCCGGGCTTGTCCGCCGAATACCCGGTGATTCGTTGCAACACCGAAGAGGTGTGCCTGCTGGTGACCGGCATGGGCCAGACCAACGCCGCCGCGTCCACCCTGGCCCTGGCGTTATCGCCCAAGTTCGACCTGCGCCAGAGCTACTTTCTGATCGCCGGGATCGCCGGCATCAGCCCCAAACACGGCACCATCGGCACGGCGGCCTGGGCCCATTACCTGGTGGAGTTCGGCACCCAATGGGAGCTGGATTCGCGGGATGCGCCCAAGGATTGGCCGACCGGCTACATCGGCATCAATACCAAGGGCCCCAACGAAAAACCGCCGCTGGACTACAAGACCGAAGTGTTCGAACTGAACCCGAAACTGCAGGCCAAGGCGTTTGCCCTGTCGCAGAAGGTGGAGCTGACGGAAAGCCAGGAATCCGCCGCCTGGCGTAAGCACTACCCTGCCGCACCGGCCAATCAGCCGCCGCAAGTCACCCGCTGCGACACACTGGCGGGCAACACCTGGTTCTCCGGCACGCGCCTGAGCGAGCGCGCCGAAGTCTGGACCCGCTTGCTCACAGACAACAAAGGCGAATACTGCACCACCCAGCAGGAAGACAACTCCACCTATGAAGCCCTGCTGCGCGCCAGTCGCGAGGGTCTGGTGGACATCCAGCGCCTGGCGGTGGTACGCGCCGGGTCGGATTTCGACCGGCCTTATCCGGGCTACAGCGAGGTGGATAACCTGCTGAAATATGCCGACCAGGGCGGGTTCGTCCCGGCGCTGGAGAACCTGTACCGCACGGGTAACCCGTTGGTCCAGGCGATCCTGAAGAACTGGTCGGCGTGGGAAAAAGGCGTGCCCGAAGCCTAATAAAAACCCCGATGTGGGAGCGGGTTTGCTCCCACATTTTTAACCGCGTCAGGGCAGGAAAACGATCTTATCGGCACTGCCTGCATTCACTTCTTCGTAGCATTTCTCCCCTTCAGCCAACGCTACTTCACGCAGGCCGGTCGGCAGCGGCAGCAGCCCTTGATCAAAGAAGCGCCCGAACTGCTCCAGCATCACCGCACACTGTTCGCAGGTGTAGAGCAACGAATTGATCCCCACCACCGAGCCGCCCTTGCGGTACAGGGCCAGGGCCGGCAGTTGCACATGGCCGTCGACTGGCGCTGCGATGATTGCGATGCGCCCGAACGGTGCCAGCCCGGCCACGGCGGCGGGTAACCAGAAACCGGTGGTATCGAAGATCACATCCGCGCCGCCCTTGAAGAGCGCATTGACCTGCGCGCCCAAGTCCTCCGGCTGGCCCAGCGCAATCGCCTCGAAACCCTGCGCCTGCAACACCCCGACCTGCTCAGGGCGCCGCACCGCCGCCAGGATCTGTGCCCCGCGAATTTTCGCCAAGGCCAACGCCGCACTGCCGACAGCACCGTTCGCACCGATAACCAACACCCGCGTCCCCTCGCCGACACCGCTGCGCTCCAGGGCGTCCCAGGCGGTGGTGTACGGCACGCCGAGGCTGGCGGCCTGGGCAAAACTCAAGTGCGTGGGTTTGTGGGCCACGCCCTTGGCGGACACGGTGAGGTACTGGGCGTGGGAACCGTCGGCGAAGAAACCAAGGTCACGCCCGGTGCCCCAGACCGCCTGCCCCACCCATTCCTGTGGGCCTTCGACCACCACGCCGGCAAAGTCGCGACCGGGAATGCGCGGCAGCGTGGTGTAGGGAAAGCGCCCGAGCACATTCTTCGCGTCGCTGGGGTTAAGACCGGCGGCCTTGATCTGTACCAGCACTTCACCGGCGGCGGGTACCGGGGTGACCACATCGACGAAACGCAGGGTGGAGAGGTCGCCGGTGGCGGTAAATTGCAGCGCTTTCATGAGCGGCATCCATCAAAGGGGAAAGGACATTCAGGACAACCAACCACTGACCAACTGGCGCCCCATGGGCCACAGTTTTTCGCCGACCAGCATGCCCATCAGGCCTACCAGTGCGATAGCCGGCGGCGCGGGCGAGCGGAAGTCCAGCGCGCCGTAGATCACGCCGACAAACAGGCCAATGGCAAGGAAGATCAGGTAATTCATGGGGAGCCGCGCCTGGTGGTTGGATGGCGCTTAGTGTAGGAAGCCGCCGCCCACCTCGTCGGCCAAGTGCTTCAGAATTTCGGCCAAACCCTCAACCGCTGTACTGCGACGGCGCCACCCCGAGTTCCCGACGGAACATGTCGCTGAAACTGCTGGGCGAGTAACCCAGGGATCGCGCAATAGCGCTGACTGGCTGGCCCTGGGTCAACTCGGCCACCGCCGTGGCCAGTTGCACCTGGCGGCGCCATTGCGCAAAGCCCATCCCCAGGTGGTTCTGGAACAGCCGCGCCAAGGTACGCACGCTGGCACCGGCGGCCTCGGCATGATGTTCGAAGGGAATCGCCAGGGACGGCGCAGCCATGACCGCCTGGCAGACATTGATCAGGCGGCGGTCGGCCTCCAGCGGCATGGCGATGCGGATTGACGCGCGGCGTGCGCGCTGCAGCTCCAGCAAGGCCAGGCCGACCACCGCGTCGTAATAGACGGCATCGCCACTGTCGGCCTGCTCCACCAGCGTGACGATCAACTCGCGCAGCAGCCCGCCGACTTCAAGCACCTGCACCTGGCTGTCCAGCGTCGCCGCCAATGCCGGGCGCAGGTAGATATTGCGCATCTGCAAATCCGAAACCACACGTATCCCGTGTTCCACACCCGGCGGCAGCCAGACGGCTCGTTGGGGCGGCACCACCAGCGCTTCGCGTGGCGTCTCGACCCACATCACGCCGCTCATGGCATAGAGCAACTGGCCCCAATCATGGCGATGGGGTTCCACATACAAACCGCGCGGGTAAGTACGCGCCAGCCGCTGCACGGGGAAGGCGTGATCACTGAGGTCGGGGGGCGCGGCCAGGGCCATGGGTACACATCCGGCAAAGGTGAGCGGCCATGGTAATGACCAGCGCCCGACAAGCCGAGTGAATTTTTACCGCGTTCAGCCGCCAGCCGACTTGGCGCATTCGCAGCCTGTCGCCGCCGCACACGGCTCACCATGCGCATGGTGTTCGGCGCAGCCCTGGCAGCAATAGCCCTTACCGTCTTTCATCACCGCATCCTTTCCTAGCACACACTTGCAGTGTGGGCAGGCACAGGTTGTATCTGGCATGGTCAAACTCCTTCGTCATGGTCGTCCCGGTGCGGCGAGCGCCGACACCTTTAGCAGTGACTGCCGCCCGACGCGGAGGGTTCCAACCATCAGTCGGTGCGGGTATTGCTGCGGTACATGAACACCAGCGCCAGTGCCAGGCAGGCCATCGCCACGATCCGGCTGCCCGACAGCTCGATGGCCGGGTTGCCCAGCCAGCCGAAGTTATCGATCAGCATGCCCATGCCCAATTGCCCGACGATCACCGCCACGGTGGCGACTGCCGCACCGACCACCGGCACCGCGCCGACCATCACCATCATGTACACCACCCCGAACAGGGCGCCGGTCAGTTGCCACTTCGGCACGTCCAGCAGGCTCACGGCCTGGGGCGGTTCGAAGAAGAAAATCAACAGCGCGGTCGTCAGCGCGCCCACCGTAAAGGTCAGCAAGCTGCTGCGCAACACGCCCACCGTCTGGCCCAAACGGCCATTGATCGCCGCCTGCACACTCAACACCGCACCTGCGGCGATCACCAGTACCAACAACAGAGTCAAATTCATCGCCTTAGCCTCGTGCAATCAAAACAAGCGCCGCCACAATCAACGCCAACGCAATCCAGCGCTCGCCGTTGACCCGCTTGCGCGCGGTGCCGAACCAGCCGAAATGGTCGATCAGCACGCTCTTGCCGACCTGCCCCGAGAGAATCGCGATCATCGTCATCGCGATGCCGATATGCGGCGTGGCCAGGGTCAGCACCACCACGTACATCGGCCCCAGGAACCCGCCGATCAACTGCCAGCGCGGCAGATCGGTCAACGCCGGGCCCTTTTGCGGGCCGCTGAACAACAACAGCACATACAAAATCGCCGAGCCGACGCCAAAAATGCTCAAGGTCGCCCACAAATGCCCGACCTGCACACCCAGCGGGCCGAGCAAACCGGCCTCCACTGACAAGCCCATGCCGGCGAAGATCACCAGGGGCAACAACAGCAACCGCAGAAGGTTTTTTTTCGGCCCGGCCTGCGCCGCACCCTCGATAGAACTGGCTTGCATACATCACCTGCGTGTCAAAAAAGGAAACCTGGCGCGCATTATCCGGTGGCCGTGCTGTGCGATAAATGGGAGCATACGTACAACACCTTTGTGCAAAACGCACAGCCTGGAGGCATGATGCAGGGCTTGAATGAATTGAGTTTCAAGGCGCTGCGCCTGTTCGTCGCGGTGCTGGACCACGGCAGTTTTTCCGAAGTGGCGCGCCGTGAGGGCCTGGCGCCCTCTTCCATTTCCCGGCAGATCCAACTGATGGAACAGGCGCTCGGGCAACAGTTGCTCTATCGCCACACGCGTGCGGTCAGCCCCACCGAAGCCGGGCGCCTGCTCGGGCGGCACGCACGCTTGATGCTGGAACAACTGGAGGCCGCCGGCCAGGCCCTGCAAGAACAGGAAAGCGAGCCCAGCGGCCTGGTGCGGATCAACGCGCCGATGGTGTTCGGTCAACGCCACCTTTCACCGTGGCTGGGGGAGTTGTGCCGGCGCTATCCGAAGCTGCAGTTGGATATCCAGCAAACCGACACCTACGTCGACCCGCTGCAAGACGGCACCGACCTGCTATTTCGCATCGGCGTACTCAACGACTCGGGCATGCAGGCGCGCATCTTCGCCCCCCAGCGCTTTCGCATCGCCGCCAGCCCGGCGTACCTGGCAGAACATGGCACCCCCGGCCACCCCGACGAACTGGTTAACCACCAGTGCCTGGCCTACAAAGGCATCACCGGCCAGCAGCGCTGGTTCTTCCGCCGCGACCAGGGCGACTGGACGCCCTACAGCGTCAAAGGCCCCATCACCGGCAACCACGCCGACACCCTGACCCACGCCGCCGAACAGGGCCTGGGGCTGGTGGTGTTTCCCTCGTGGCTGATCGGTGAAAGCCTGCGCGCCGGCACCTTGCAGGCGGTGCTGACGGAATACGACGTGGCAACCACCCTGGAGCCGCAGCAGATTGCAGCGTTGTGGCCCGGGAGTCGGCGGTTGTCGTTGAAGGTACGCACGGTGATTGATTATTTTGTGGAGTGTTTTGGAGCGGTGCCGTATTGGGATCGATAAGCGAGCGAGATCCGCCACAACCACGCTCATGAGGAAAACGCCTCGCGGCTAAATGTAGGTCCGTTCCGTTTTTTCGGGCCACTATTCCTAAGCCCCCCAACGCTGCGACAGACTTTGGCGAATTCCTTGTTCGGAGAAATGCCATGGATGTCATGAACCGCTACCCGTCGCACTCAAAACGGTTGGCGTCAACCAGCGGTCAGGCCGTCTTTGATAGCGCCAGCAGTTTTGGCTATATTTGGCCAAAATATGCGGAGAGCCACATGATGACCGTCCCGCTGGGTGAAGCAAAAAACACGTTGTCAAAACTGGTTGATGAGGCGGCGGCTGGCAACATCATCACCATCTCCAAGCATGGACGGGCGATGGCACAGCTTGTCCCTGTCGGAAAATCCAAAGGCCGGCGGATTGGCGCCATGAAAGGCAAGCTGGTGATCCCGAATGACTTTGACGCGCCTTTGTCTGACGACCTCCTCGATGCGTTCCAGGGCACTCATTCATGAGAGTGCTGCTGGATACCCACATCCTGCTGTGGGCGTTGAATGATGACCCCAAGCTATCCAGCAAAGCCCGAAAGCTGATTGAACATGCGGCAGAGATCTACATCAGTGCCGCCACATTCTGGGAACTGGCGATCAAGGTAGGCCTGGGGAAACTCACTGTCGATCTGGATGAAATCCGTGAGTACTGCCTGCAAAGCGGTTTCGTCGAACTCCCCATCACGTCAGAACACGCCATTGCCGTAAAGGATCTTGAGCCTCATCACAAAGACCCTTTCGATCGGCTCATCGTTGCAACCGCCATGAGCGAACCGATGAAGCTATTGACCGCCGATCCGCAGGTTACCCAATACACATCGCTGGCGATCCTGGTGTAGATCGCCCGAGCGCCGCAAGCCTTGGATCAAAACAACCACTGCCCGATCAACCACGCGTTCGCCCCACTGATCAGCGCAAACAGAAACCACGCCAGCAACCGCGTCGGCAGGCGGTTGACGAACGGGCCCATCAGTTGCGCGTCGCCGGTCATGCGGATCAGCGGATACAGCGCAAACGGCAACTGCAGGCTGAGCACCACCTGGCTGAGAATCAGCAGTTTGCCAATGGCATCGTCGCCCATCAGCCACACCCCCACAAACGCCGGGATCAGCGCCAGCCCACGGGTGATCAGGCGGCGCTGCCAGCAGGGAATGCGCAGGTTAAGGTAGCCCTCCATGATCACTTGCCCGGCGATGGTGCCGGTGAAGGTGGAACTCTGCCCGGAGGCCAGCAAGGCGACGCCGAACAGAATGCTGGCGAAGGCGCCGCCGACCAGCGGATCGAGCAAATGGTAGGCGTCCTGGATCTCGACCACATCCGCATGCCCGGTTTTATGGAACGCGGCGGCGGCCAGTACCAGGATCGCGGCATTGACCAGCAACGCCAGGGCCAGGGAGCCGATGGTGTCGATACGCGCCAGCTTGACCGCGTCCTGCTTGCTGGCGAGGTCTTTGCCGATCAGCCGGGTTTGCACGATCGAGCTGTGCAAGTAGAGGTTATGCGGCATTACCGTGGCGCCGAGGATACCAATCGCCAGGTACAACGGCGCGGCATCGCTGATGGCCGACAGCGACGGCGCGAAACCGCTGAACACGTCCGGCCAGTAAGGTTTGATCAGCATCAGTTCGATGAAGAAGCACACGCCGATGGTCGCGACCAACGCCAGCATGATCGCTTCCAGGCGGCGGAAACCGCGATTTTGCAGGGCCAGGACCAAGAGCGTGTCAAACGCCGTGATGACAATACCGGTGGTCAACGAAACACCCAGCAGCAAGTGAAACGCCAGGGCGCAGCCGAGCACTTCGGCGAGGTCGGTGGCGATGATGGAAATTTCCGCCAACACCCACTGGGTGCGGGCCGAGCGCTGGCTGTAGCGTTCGCGGCACAGTTGCGCCAGGTCCTTGCCGGTGGCGATGCCCAGGCGCGAGCACAGGCACTGCACCACCATGCCCGCCAGGCTGGCCAGCAGCACCACAAACAGCAGGTTATAGCCGTAGCGCGAACCGGCCTCGATGGCCGTGGCCCAGTTGCCCGGGTCCATGTAGCCGATGGAAATCAGCAAGCCGGGGCCGGCAAACATCAGCATCCGTTTGAAAAACGACGCCTTGGGATCGACGATGACAGAGCCGGCCACTTCCGGCGGGCAGAACGGAGCGGTGGCGATTTTCGGCAGGCTGAATTTCACGCAGTATTCCAGGCAAACACATTAGGCAAGCCCGCAGCTTATCAGTCGGACGTAACCGTGCGCATCACCGTGTCCCGCGGCAGGTCAAACGCTTCCACCACTTGCACCACCAGGTCCATCTCCTGGTTCAACGCTTCGCGCTCCATGCGCTGGCGGATTACCCCGATCACCAGCACCGCCAAGGTTGTGATCGAATACGCCGGGCCGGAAAACGCGCGTACCCCACTTACCAGCAACATCGCCGCCGCCAGCGCCTGGCCCACCAGCGGAATCGCCGTGGCCGCGCCGCGCCGCAGGATGAACCCGGTCAGCCCCGCCAACGCCGTACCGCTCAAGGCCGTGGCGGCCGAACGGCCGACATCGATGCGATGGAACAAGCCCTGCTCCTTTTGCGCCGCCGCCTGAAGCTCGGCATCGAACGCCTGGCGGTCGGCATGGCTGAGTTTGTCCTTGTATTGCTCGATCAGTTTTTCCGCGACCTGCGCTTCGATGTCCGCCAGCGCGACGGTCTCCATCGGCTCATCGAACTTGATCCCCAGCCGCTGCGCCACATCCTCGGCGATCTGGCGATAACCCACGCCGTGCCCCCGGGCGAGGTTCATGAAGCTGTCACCGCCCATGCGCTGCAACTCGATGGCCAACTTCAGTGGCTCACGCACCGCCGCATCAATCGAGGCGCTGCGCTTTTGCGCGATCAATTCGGCGAGGAATTTCAGCTCGTCCGGGCGCGCCTGCAGCAACGCCGGGAACAGCTCGCCATCTTCTTCGGCAAAGCGCACTTCGGTACTGCGCTGGTCGGCGCGGATCATGCCGCGTCGCTCCTGCAGCAGGTCGGTGTACTGCACCACCGTCTGCAACTGTGGCCAATAGGCCGCATGATCGAAGCTGGCCAGGTGAACGTTGGTCACCTTGGCCTTGAGCGCAGGCGTGATCGGGATGGCATAGCGGCCGATGCAACGCTCGGTATCCGGTTTCATCGCCAGGGCCCAGTCCTTGCTGGAATGACAGTTGATCACCCGCCCCGAGAACGGTGCAGACACTTCATCCCAAGGGCTCGACGTGCAGATCGCCCCACCCATCAACAGCAAATTGTTCAACGGCAGTTCGCGGGCGGTGTCGGGGTTGGCCAACACGCTCTTGACCAGGATGCGCGCGCCGAGGGAATGGCCGATCAAGTTGATGCGCCGCACCTGCAGCGACTCGCCGTGGAGGAACTCGGCCAATTCCGGCAACAGGCTGCGGGCCACTTCATCCACCCGGGCCTCGACACTTTTGTAATGGTCGAGAAAATACCCAATCGCCTTGCCCACCCCCACCGTCGCAGCGCCCAGGCCACCACCGCCGAGCATCGCGGTGATCACGTCCTTGAACGGTGCAAACAGGTTTTCCAGAAAATGCCCGGCAGGCCAGAACAGCATCAGGTTGGTCGAACCCTCGATACGTGCCAGTTGCGCCGTGAAGTTGCCCAGTTGCTGCCGGTCAAAGAACGCCGAGTAACCGTGAACATAGAGATTGAGCACGTCCCCCTGAGGCTCGCCGCACAGTACGAACGTGGGCTTGCGGGTACGGTGCATTTCATCCCACTGGTGCTGCATGGGCCGGTGACTCCTGGTGACGAGAGACGGCGATAGTAACAAAGGGCGGTGCCACAGGAAGATGAATCCTGACGGGCGTGGACGGCACAAGGGGCTCAGAACAACGCCGCCGCCTTTGATTTAGCCAGATAACGCGCCGGGGTATCGCCCAGGTTGCGCCGGAACAGCGCAGTGAACGCGCTGGCACTGCTGAAGCCCAACTCAAACGCCACGTCGGTGATGGACACGCCGTGGCTGAGCCGGGCGGTGGCTTCCAGCAGGCAGACTTGCTGGCGCCAGGAGACGAACGTCATGCCCGTGTTCTCAAGGAAATGCCGGGGAAAGGTGCGTCGACTCATGCTCGACCAAGCGGCCATTTCGTCAATGGAGACACTTTGCGTAGGCGCCTCAAGAAATCGTTGGCAGGCTCACGGGACTGGCCGTAGGGTTGTACCGCAAGCCCGCAAGTGCGCATGGCAAAACACTCAGCCAGCGAAATTGTCGATCTTCACCTGACCATCGGGAAACGTCGCGATAATTTCCAGCTCGCCGCCCATCGCGCGGAGGTAGTCGCGCAGCGTGCTGATGTACATGTCGGTGCGCCGCTCCATCTTGGAGACCGCAGCCTGGTTGATATTCAGTGCTTTGGCCAGGCTGGCCTGGCTCAACTGTTGAGCCTTGCGCAGTTCATGCAGGGGCATCTCTTTCAAGTGCTGCTGGAATAGCTGCTCTGCATCGGCGCGCGACTCGGGCGTCATGCGCGCTTGCAGTTCAGCGAATTTTTTAGCCATGGTTGCGGCCCTCTTTACCCAGTGTTTTCAAATGTTCGTCATACAGCTTTTCTGCCGCGGGGACGTGCTCGTCGTACCATCGGTGTTGCCCGCGCTTATCGCCACCGATCAGCAATACCGCGCAGTTCACGCAGGTGCCCGTATCGAGAGCCTTTGATATCGCTGCTGTGAGGAAAGCCCAGCCCTGGCCCGAAAAGCCCCAGCAGATCAACGCTGGCAGATACCGACACCTGCGCCTTTGCATCCAGACCATTCCACCAGTTGCCGAATTCATCCGTGTATTCAATGTCCCAATCCATGCAAATATTCCACCCAAGGAATATAAAATCAAGAACATAACGCTAGAAGACCAATGGGACAGACCGCCACCCGATCCCCCGGGAAAATTGTTTGCACATCCTTCCGACACGCCCGCGAGAACGCGGTCGCCCAGCAGAAAATCCCGCGCCTTGCACGATCACGCACTGCAAAAACACAATTATCGACAGGTAAAAAGCGCTCTAATAGCCGCCTGTTGACTGGTTTTAAAGATTTTGGAGTTCGCAATGCCCCATGAAGGCAACCTGTTACAAGCAGCCGTGGTGTTCCTGCTCGCCGCCGTGCTGACCGTGCCCCTGGCCAAGCGCCTGCAATTGGGCGCGGTGCTGGGCTATCTGTTCGCCGGTGTCATCATCGGCCCGTCGGTGCTGGGGTTGATCGGTAACCCGCAAAGCGTCGCGCAGTTCTCGGAGCTGGGTGTGGTGTTGCTGCTGTTCATCATCGGCCTGGAGTTGTCGCCGAAACGTTTATGGGTGATGCGCAAGGCGGTGTTCGGCGTCGGCCTGGCCCAGGTGCTGCTCACCGGCCTGGTGATGGGCGGGGTGGCGCTGTGGCTGTTTGGCCAGTCGTGGAACAGCGCGATCGTGCTCGGCCTGGGCCTGGCGCTGTCGTCCACCGCTTTTGGCCTGCAAAGCCTGGCCGAGCGCAAGGAATTGAACCAGCCCCACGGGCGCCTGGCCTTTGCGATTTTGCTGTTCCAGGACATTGCGGCGATCCCGCTGATTGCCATGGTGCCGTTGCTCGCCGGGGGCGATCACCCAAGCACGCAGGCCCAGGGCGTGCAGCACGTGTTGCAGATCCTCGGCAGCATCGCCGTGGTGATCATCGGCGGGCGCTATATGTTGCGCCCGGTGTTTCGCATCGTCGCCAAGACTGGCCTGCGCGAAGTGTCCACGGCCACCGCGTTGCTGGTGGTGATCGGCACCGCCTGGCTGATGGAACTGGTGGGTGTGTCCATGGCCCTGGGCGCCTTCCTCGCCGGCCTGCTGCTGGCCGATTCGGAATACCGCCACGAGCTGGAGTCCCAGATCGAACCGTTCAAGGGCCTGCTGCTGGGCCTGTTTTTCATCAGCGTGGGCATGGGCGCCAACCTCAGCCTGCTGCTCAGCTCGCCGCTGGTGGTGATCGGCCTGACCCTGCTGTTGATCGGTTTGAAACTGCCGCTGCTGTATGCCGTCGGCCGACTGGTGGGCGATCTCAACCGCGAGAGCGCCTTGCGCCTGGGCGTGGTGCTGGCCGCAGGCGGTGAATTCGCCTTCGTGGTGTTCAAGATCGGCCGCGACCAGGGCCTGTTCGAACCGCACCTGTATGACATCCTGGTGCTGACCATCACCCTGTCGATGGCCGTGACGCCGTTGCTGTTGCTGGTCTGCCCGAAACTGTTCAAGCCCAAGGTCAAACCCTTGGAAGTCCCCGAGGAATATCGCACCATCCAAAGCGATGCACCGCGCGTGGTCATCGCCGGCATGGGCCGTATGGGTCAGATCGTCGCGCGAATCCTACGCGCGCAGAACATTTCGTTTATCGCCTTGGACACCTCGGTGGAAACCATCGAGCTGACCCGCAGTTTCGGCGGCATGCCGGTGTTCTACGGCGACCCGCAACGTCCGGAAATCCTGCACGCAGCCAAGGTCGATCGCGCGGAGTTCTTCGTCATCGCCATGGATGACCCGGAGATCAACATCAAAACCGCCGAACTGGTGCGCAGCCTCTATCCGCACATGAAGATCATCGCTCGCGCCCGTAACCGTCAGCACGTCCACCGCCTGGTGGACCTCGACGCGTCACCGGTGCGCGAAACCTTCTATTCCAGCCTGGAGATGAGCCGCCGCACCCTGGTGGGTCTCGGCCTGAGCCAGGCCCAGGCCGACGCACGCATCACCCGCTTCAAGAACCACGACCTGCAAGTCCTCGCCGCCCAGCACGCGGTGTACGACGACGCGGCCAAGGTCATGCAGACCGCCCAGGAAGCGCGTGCAGAACTGGCGCGGTTGTTTGAGATGGACCGGCTTGAGGAAGAGTCCGACAAGGTGTGATCGCGTGGATGAACGATCTTGCGAATTTTCTGACAGAATACGCAAGGCCACCAATGAGGGCTGGAAGGCCCATTCTATGGGTATCTCAGAGAGCTTGTCCAACCAGTTCTAACAGTATGTCTAACAGAGTTCTAACGATTTGTGACAGTGGAATGGGTGACTTACAGAGGCGTGCAGGCCCGTGATAAGGACCCCAGGCGCACCCATGCGATAAGGCTCAGGCGCGAGAGGGGCCACGGGGGGAACTGGCGGCATAGAACAGTTGAGGTGGTCCTTCAGATTTTTCTGTCAGATTCTCAAAGGAGCCCCCACAGCTTCGATAGGGCTGGATCAAGCCTAATCGCTGATTCGTGATTGAGGTCAGAGCCCTCTGCTTCGTATGCCCTGATGCGGGCAATCACCACGCTCTCTACGGCTTTCACAAGCTCTTCTATTTCTGGAAGGCGTGCCAATAGGCCCTCATAGCTGAACCCGTTGTAGACCAAGCTCGTAGGGCCCTCTCCATATATGACTGACTTCGGGTCGTAATAGGTAAGATCAGTATGGGCGAACTGCTCGCTTCGCAGCTTATAAAGCACATCGTGAAGGTCTCGAAGGTGCTTGGGGACAACATCATTAACACCAAGCTCATGTTTGGCCTTCCTTCCTCTGTTCTTTGAGAAGGGCCGTATGTAAGCCACGGTGACATCACGCAGCAATGCAAATTTGACGTCCGGCCTCTTGTAGCGCTTGATGAGTTTGATTGAATCAAGCGCGGCCTCAAAGTCGACCGAGTACATGTAGTGGAAAAAATAACCCTCTTCGTTAAGTCGCTTCACCACGGCTCACCCTAATAGCCCTACGAGAATCCCGCATAGATCACCCGTCACAGCCACCAAGTAGAACACATACGACATCCCCAAAGGTTTCGACAAGTGGACCACCTTGAACAACTCCGAGAGTCACTAAGAGCAGCGCAAGGAATTTGTACGTAGCCCGGTGCTTCGCCAGAGCCTTAACGACAGCCACAAAGGTCTGCCAGCGAGTAGTCATAACGATCATGCTTCAGCCTCCTTTGAGCTGGTAATAGAGAAGGTGGTAGATGGTGATAACCACCACCCACACAGGAGGTCTCAGAGGCATCTCTAAGAGAGTAACTTTAAGCCTCCCTATGGTTATAGTGGGTGCTTTTGGAGCCCTTGCAGGACGTGCCTTGTAGCCCTGATCAAACTGAAAAATAAGGGACCCGAAGGCCCCTTTACGTAGTCACCACCCCATGTAATTGGTGGTCGTTCCGTCTGTTTCGTACTGCATCATCACGTCACCAATCATCATCTGCCGGTGATCCTCGAAGCCCACAAGCGGGTCTTCCATGTGATGCATTAGGTACTCTTCCAGCATCTCCGAGGCTCCCACCTCAGAATCCTTTTCCATGGCCTCTGTGAAGAACTGAACGCCGATTGCCAGGGCATCGAGTCGGTCATCATGGGCAAGTGAGCCCCGGTCCTTGGTGATCCTTGAGAGCTGATAGAAGCCGCTGTACTTGATGTCAGTCGTACCGTCGATGTTCAGCGCAGTCTCGTAGTCCCGCGTAATGACATCCTCGGAGACCACCAGCTTGTGGCTGCCCAGTACAGGCTCCAGCACGTCACAGATGCGTAGCTCTTTCTGGCCCTTTGACTTGACCTCAGTGACTGCACAACGGTGTGTACGGGTCATCACAGGACTGAACAGCTTCACGTACATACCATCACCGAAGTTACCCTCAATGATCACTTCGTTGACCTTGAAGCGCTTGCCGATGTCTGCCAGGGCCTGCAAGGTCTTGTCATCGTAGCCACCACGGAACCCGCCCCAGTCCATCAGGAAGATGTAGCCGTTGAGCATGTAGAGGACGGCATAGCCTGTCTCATCCTTACCGCGACCACTCGGGTCGATCACAAGGATCTTCGCGGAGTAAGGTGCAGACGCTTGACCTACAGTCTCGTAGCGGTGGAAACGATCACCCTTCAGGCCAACGTTAGGCAGGCCCTTGGCTTCGTTGTTACCGTTCGGCAACCACTGCAAGGTCGTAGGGGCTGTATCGAGGCTGAAGCGCCCCACGATGAAGTCACGCAGTTTCAGCGGGTACTTCTCGGCATCGCTCAGGTTCGGGTTAAGCATGAACTGAAGAGCGAAGCCGCCCTTTCCGTATGACAGCTCACGCTCACGCAAGTCAGTGTCATCGAATCGAACAGGGTCTGTAGGTTTCCAGTAAAGGGTCCCGTCAGCTTCCAGCTCGTTCGCAATCATTGGTGCCAAACGATGGCCGTAGCTCTCACGGTCTTTCTGGTCTTTCGGGTATCTCGCAGGCCAGATGGTGGTCACATAGCCACGGTTTTCCAGCTCACGATAAAGAGTCATCTCAGTTTGGGGCGTGCCCAAGTAGATGATGGTGGATGCTTCACCCGGCTTCAGGATCGCATCGAATTCCTTCACGAGTTCGCCCAGGTGATCCCTTGCGGACTGCGTAGCGGAGTTGTTCGGAACCTCAACGTCATCCGCGATAAGGATGTCAGCACGGGAGCCCGCCAGTTGGCCGGTGATACCCACAGACTTCACAGAGGGCGAGTGGTCCGGCTTGGCCGGTCCCACATCGAAACTCAACGAGCTATCCCGTTGCCCTGGCCCCGTCTTCAGTTCTGAAAGGAACGGAAGTAGGTCGATGATTCTCTTGATGAAAATGGAGTTGGCGTCTGCCCGCTCCTTCGAGGCCGACACGATGAGAAACTTGAGCTGTGGGTTATTCCACAACTTCCAGACCACAAAGGCGCACGTAATGAAGGACTTGCCGATGCCACGGAAGGCTTGCAGGATGAACCTTCGCTGCTTTCCGTCACTTAGGGTACGTGCCATGTCGATCTGGCACTTGGTTGGCTTAGGGAGGTTTAGAGCGCGCCACAGGACAAACAAAAAGGCCACAAAGGACCTTTTCATTAACGCTATGTCCTGCTCGCCAGTGCGAACAGTTCGGGTCACTCAGGATCACCCGGCCACTTCACCTGTTTAGCGCGATCCCGAATCTTTTCCTGTGCGGCTTGTTCTGCATCATATTTAGCTTGTTCTTTTTTCTTGTCGTGGTGCTCCCTCAAATTAATGATCATTCATTTACTCCTTTGCAGTTCTTTAATTACTCCTTGCAGGCCCGTTACTTGGGCGTCACATCGTTGAGCTTGCTCGATAAGGAATCGAGAAGTGTCTTCTGATAAGTCGGCGTAACCATCAGGGACGGGTCTACCTGCACTTGTGACTGAACGCACGGTTGCATCGGCAAGTTTGACCCGCAGGCTGATACCGTCATTACGCAACCTACCAATAACCCCGTCAGCCAAAGCCGACTGGTCTTTAAGGTACGCTTGCCATTGCAAAGAAATATCCGCCAAAGCCTTTTGAGATAGTTCACGTTCTTCCTCCTGTTTCTGCCTGTAGACTAAAGCTGTCTCAGCGTCCTCTTTAAGGTGTTTCTGGTCAGAGTCGTGATAGCCTTTGAAGTAAATCCCAAGGGCTATCAGACAAGCACACAGAAGCCCCAAGAGAACCTTGGTAAGGGTTGTCATGGTTGTGGCTCCTTAGTGTTGAGTTGCTGGACCATAAAGTTCTTCGTCGGTCAACTCAGGGACTTCCGCAAGCGCAGACGCCAAGTCACCCAGTAGGGACTCATCAGGTTGCAACTTAGCGATAGTGAACTTGTGACGGTCGAGATACTTGCCGATGGCGTTGTATAGCTGAGGTGTTCGTAGCTCAGGCTTCTGTAGGTCACGCAAAAGATTCTTACCTGTCTCTGTGTCGATTGCCTCAAGTAGTTGTTCAAGAATAGATTGCGACATTAACCCTCCTGTTTTGTTTGGACCCCCTTCACAGTCTTGTAGACCAAGACGGCGCATTGAGTCAGCGAATAGATAATGGCCGCTGCATAGAACCAGTCGGACATTGTTAAACCAGCAAAACGGCTTGCTACATCAGCACCAGCCGCAGCTACAACAGGAGTGGCGCGAACCACCCCTTGTGTAAAATCAATTTCAAGACTCATTAAGCACTCCTTTAGGCAATGGTAAGTTTGAAGATGAACACACGCCGAATCCCATACTGATTATTGGGTTTGCCAGCCTTCACAGTGATGCGCCGCCCGCCTTCAGTAAGGGTAAACAGCATTGCCCCACCGCTATCAAACTGCACGTTGTGTTCTTCGGTTGCAGACTCACCAAAAGGAATACAGTTGGTTGTCGAATAAAACTTGCCGCCGCCGTAAATCTCGAACATGTAGAAGTCACCGGACTGTAAAGGCTCGCGGAGATAAAACTGAGAACCCGTCGCCCCTTGGTCACCTACACCTCCAACTGTGTCCACACCACGCTCCCATATTACCGAGGGGGTGTTACGCAGGCGCGTGCCAGGAGTGACGCGACTAAGCGCTCCATAAAGACTTCCTCCAGTCATCCATTCGGCGCGGATGTCCGCGTTAGGCGGGATGGTAGCTTGAGGCAGGCCAATAGAGCCCCCCACGATAAGATCGGTGGCAGTGTTGACCTTGCCGTTAGGCTCCACGGTCATACCCACTGTGGTTCGACCGGCGCGGAGCCGGATTACCTGATCAATGCCCGCGTAGATTACTCCGCGATTCCCGCTCGGACCGTCAAACCATAAGTGAGCGTTCCCCGAGTCAGCAGGAGACACAGAGAAGAACGAGCCAGAGTTTGCGGTGATGGTGCCGGATACAGCAAAGTTGCCGCTTGGATCAAGACTCGTGAACGGCACCCCATAACGACTTCGCTGATAAACAGCACCGTTAGGCTCGTAACTCCAGCTAACAAAGTCACTTATGTCATCTGTGCCCTGCCTCTGAATGTAGAGCGCCTGTTTTATCAGATGCGTACCCCGGAAGCGTACAGCGTAACCCTGAACATCGAAGATAGTGCCCATGAAGGCATTCGCGTTACCCAGCTTGTCAGCCTCAACTTTCGCACGGTCAGCCTCGGTCTTAGATCGATCAGCTTGAGTGGTCGAACGGTTTGCATCCTGATACGCCTGAGCCGCGCTATTGGCGGACTTGCGGGAGTAGTGCAGCGACGAGTACAGGCCGGGGGTCACCAGAACATCCTCAGCGGCGTTAGCCCATGCCTTCGAAAGGTTCGAGTTGGCGATCGAAGTGGTAGCGGATTCCTTGGACTGTGCCGCCGATGTGCTTGAGTTACCAGAATGCCGCGCCGACTCATTAGCCATGACCGTGGATGTTCCCGCCGCGTCAACCGCAGTTCGCGCCTGAGAGCCCGCAATGTTAGCTTGCTGGGTCGCAATGTTTGCCTGTTGCTCAGAGCGGTTAGCTTGATTCAACGCCGAGGCGCCCCATGCTTTGTCTTGCCGCAAGGTAACGGCGTCACCATCCAACACCGCATCTGCAAGGTTAACAAGGCGCCGACCACGGGCATCCAAATCACCATCATTGTTCACCGCAATGGTGTCCGCCGTCAGGTCACGGGCCTCTTCAGCAATGTGCAGCGATTGAACCTGTGAGGTGTTCAAATCGTAGGCCCGAAGAATCGACCCATCGGCAAAATCAACGAGGCGATCAGTTGCCGAAGTAACCCGGCGAATCTCTATACTTGTGAATTGATCCCCCGGCCCCCACGCCTTTGTGGTCGTGACATTGGTACGGGAAGTAAACCGATAGTCGGAGTTAAGCGTGAGGGTCTGCCGTGTTTTACCAATGAGGGTCACGGCGATGAACTTACGAGCCAAATACTCGAATGGAATTATAAAGTCCTTTTGCGCACCATTTAGTGGATACGTTAGGACTGTCTTGGGAGCGGCCATTAAGTCCTCCTTGAGTTATGAATGAGAAAGCAGACTCGTGGTGACATCTGCTTATAGTGGGGGCTTTTGCGGGAGGCGCTTTCTTAACGAATCTCTACGCCCTGCCCTTCCATCAGCATGAGCAAGAGCTTTTGCGATACCGGATCATTCGGCACGAGGCCGCGAAGACCGTTGAAGACACCTGTCATGTATTCCTGATCAGCTCGACGGGAGTCAGTACCAGCAGCCCCCATTGAGTTGAAACCCACCTGATACCCGCTTGCTACAGTTCCAATTGCTGGAACCTGTTCGGATACCCGGCCAAGGAACCCAGTGAACCCTTCAGACTTCGTGGGGGAGTACTTCATGGCACCTTGAGGGCGTTGTTCTTTGGGACCACGTGGGAGAATCGAAGAGCGCACAGCAGCGGCCTGATCAAATCCCAAAGGTGCCGCTACGATGTTCGCCAGCCCCAAAGGAGCCCCAATGTGGGAGCTGCGCGACAGAGCCGCATAGGCAAGCATCTTGGGGTCAAGGGACTGCTGTAGGAACTTCTCACGCTGGTCTTTTGGCATCCCCGCCGCTTGGCTGTACTTCATCGCTACGTAGCCAGAAACGGCCAGTCCCGTAGAGAGAACCGCCTGCATGGTCTGGTCGATTGCACGACCGTTCTTCGTGGCATCGTGGTAGCCACGGATGAGCCGGGAGTTGACTGAACGCATGGTGAAGTTCTTGAACTGCATCGCCATCTTGACGCCAGCACCGTATGCCTCGGTGTCTACCGAAGACAGCTTGTGTGGTCGTAGGATCGTCTCATCTGCAATCTTGTCGCCCATACGCCACAGGTCCATTGTCCGAGGGTCACGCTGAAAGGCTGCTCTATCGGTGATCTTGTAGGACCCGTCAGGCTGCTTCTTCACGTAGGTCTTAATCAGGTCTTTCATTCCCGCGAACTGCTCGGGGGTGATAGACATAGACTTCAGGCGGGTGTCCTCAAAGAGCTTCGAGGCCCGACCGTCCACCACATGATTCACGAAGTCCGAGAGGACCCCGGAACGCCCTGCATCCGCGATGTAGTTAGACGACTCTGTGAGGAACTTGGTGAACGGTGATCGAGCTGACAGCTCCTGTGTGGTGTACTTCACAGAGCCCACAACCTGGGCAAGCATAGGGTTTGTTTCTGCCTGCTCTCGGAGACGCTGGATGATGTCCTGGCGGGTTGGCCGAATGTGGTTATCCAGCTCCCGACCGAAGACCATAGAGTGCATGTCTGCAAGGTCCTTTGCCTTGATCTTGGAGCCCCAGGCGGTCATCTCCTTGAGCAGTGGGACGCCCTTCAGGAGCATCCGTGTGTGCCCTTTAGTCACCATTGCGGCAACCTCAGTTATTGACTGCACGCCCATGTAGGCGTTCTTGGCGAAGAAGCTCATGTCTGCCAAGGCACGGGAAGCGGTTGCAAGGGCGCCTTCGGGGTCTCTTCGGGCACGGCCTGTCAGAATCTTGAGCGCATCCTGCAATGCCTTCA
This sequence comes from Pseudomonas sp. D3, assembly GCF_029320995.1. Lineage (NCBI taxonomy): Bacteria > Pseudomonadati > Pseudomonadota > Gammaproteobacteria > Pseudomonadales > Pseudomonadaceae > Pseudomonas > Pseudomonas sp. D3. The sequence goes on along the minus strand of NZ_CP119772.1, from coordinate 2,880,237 downwards.
CTTCCTGCGACGTTCCCTTCCCCTTCTGGACCCCTGCAATCTGAGCCTTGAGTTCCTTCGTAGTTTTCCCCGTGGCCCCCATGATCCCAATGTCACCGTTCACACGGCGGTCATAGCTTGGGGTGATGCGCGCCAGGTCAAACTCACGCAGGTCATTCACAGAGAACTGTGAGCCATCACTAAGGGGCACCGCCATGTCCGAATCGAACAGGTGACGGCCTTCGAGGAAATTGTTGTTCTCCACGCCGACCAGACCTTCGGCACTATTGTCGATGAGCGTTGCACGGTCGAACTGGTCCGAGTGGCTAATGCCGTATGCCTTGTTGCTGGCATACAGTTCAACAGCGGCGGGAAGGTCCTTGTCTTCCAGTACGCGCCCCTCGGCAATCGCAAGCGCCTTCAGATGAGTGTCCACCCGAGTCTTTACGTGAGGCCGTGCAGCGTAGGAAGACAACCACGACTCCTTAATGGCATCGCGCAGACCATCCGCCCCACCGAAGCGTTGGATGTTCAGGTTCTTCGCGGCTGAGCTGTAGACATTCGGGATGTACGAGCCAGCGTGACGGGTGCCCGAAAGAACCGCTCGGGCGTTCCTGTTGCCGAACTGGGCAGGCGCTGCAAGGTATTCAGCCTTACGGTCGTAGTGAGCCTTAACGGTGCCCATCAGCTTCTTCTCACCGGCTGTGAGCTGCGCCGCCTTGGAACCCGAAAGGTCCTCAGTGGCCTCAGCGACACGCCTGAAAGCACGCTCAATGTGAGCTTGCCGACCGCCGTCAGTCATCGCATAGCTTGGGTCTTTGATCGCCTCAAGAACTTCATCAGACATCTTGTTGTAGGTCACATGGTCCTGGCCCCGGATACGCTCAATGATGTCCGAGGCGGTAGCCCCGAACTTCCCGTTAGAGCCGCTGATGGTCCCTGTAGGAGACCTGAACAGTTGATTACCAATCGCCAGAATCTCAGAGTTCTCCGAGCGATTCAGCGTGTAGCCAATCTCGGTAAAGCCGCCCATAGTCACCCCTCGGGCTGCACGGTCATCCGGCATAACCTCCATGGCGTCCTGAAGGGTCTTAGGGTTCAATGGATTGTCAGCAGACAGGATTGAACCGTCCTGCAAGCGCACGGCCCCAGGCTCGTTAGGATGGTCAACATAGCTCACCCCAAAGGCTTCCTTGGGTTCCTCACCGGCCAACCATGGGAACCGTGAAGGATCATCCTGACCCAACTGGCGAGCGGTCTCACGGGCCTCCAAGCGAATGCTCGGACCCGCGAAGTCGTTCAAGTCAGGCTCCATATCGGGATGCAGGTCAAAGCGCTCATTCGGCAAGGCGGACTCACCGTGTCGCGCAAGGATCGATTCAAGGTCAGCGTCTGGAACATCTACGCGGGGAGCCTCATGCGGTGCAGCCCTCAGCGCCTTATCAAACAGAGCTGTAGCCCCGGCACCGAACAATGCACCACCCACGAGAGCTGTCCCGTAGTGCCCCTCAATGCCCGTGATGTTTTCACGTAGCCCCTCAGAGGCAACAGCAGCCGCCCCCGAGTACATCGCACCTTGAGCAACCCGAGAGATGAGGCGCACACCGGTTGTCCCTGGAATAGGCGTGTAGGTCAGAGGGTCCAGACCGGCCCCCGCAAACCCACCGACAATCTGAGCGCCTGTCCCAGCGTTACCGATGCGCTGCTCATAGGCCATGTTCTCCTTTGCCATCGCAATGGCGTTCGGAAGGTTGGCCCTTTTGCCCTTGGCGTAGTCCTGCACGAAGCTGAAGTATTGAGGGTCCACACCCTCCTTGCGGATCATGTCGTAATCGTCAGCAGTCCACTGAGAGGTATCGCTTGGGTTCACCCAGTCCAGCGGGTCATGGTCTTCCTGTGTCGCGTACCGGAACAGAGAGGCCATCGGTGAGGTAGCCAGAGATGCTGCTGTGGCATCGCCTGTACCCTCGAAGGTGCCCTTTGCAGGCTTCCCAATGTGGTTCTCAAGGGTGATGAAGTCTTGTTGAGTCTGAGGGGCTGTGCCCCCTTCCAGATTCATATTGCCCAACTGAGGGAGGTCCTGACCCACACGAACCTTAGAGCCTGCCGTCACACCCCGAGTAGCATCCTCAAAGCTGACGGCTTGGGCCTTTGGGTTGATACCGGGATTGGTCACTCCTTGGGCATCGAACCATTGGCGGGAAGGCGAATCACCGGACACGTCCAGCAGCTTGCGCATGTAGTTCTGACCCTCGGGACTGATCTTGGTGAAGTCACCTTGATCCAGTGCGGCCAACTGAGGGGAGCCCAAACGGCCCTGTCCTTGGTTGTATGCCAAAGCGGCCTTCAGCAAGTCACCCTGATAGGCGCCTTTGAGGTCCTTGAGGTGGCGGGCAATCGCAGGGACTGCCTTCTGTGGGTCCATACGATCTTCAGGGGTCATCAGGCCGTAAGCCTTACCGGTCAACTCTGTGAACTGTCCGAGGCCCCTTGGGCCTGTAGGGGACTTGGCGTTGTTGTTAAAGCTCGACTCGTTGTAGATGAGCTTGTGCATGAACTCGTATGGGATTTCATTACGGTCAGCCTCTTGTCGAATCATGGCGTCGTAGGGTGTCCCCTTGGCCTTCACAGATTCATAGTCGTTACTCATAGAGGTCTCCTTTATTCAGGTCATTGTTTGCGGGCACCTCCGAGGATGTACCGGTCGTGTAGCTCTTGATCTTTCTGCGCAGACTTCACGTTCTTGTCGAAGGCCGCTTGTTTCTGCTGTGCAGCACGATCCCGCGCAAGGTTCCCGAGGGCATCCTTACTGAGTCGGAGTCGTCGCCCCGTAAGGGACTGGATGATGATGTTGCCTTGGGTTGCAGTGACGGTTAGGCCACCCGCGCCCCAGTCGGCGTCTTTACGCAGGTTCTGCATGGTCTCGTCGATGATCGACTTGCCGGTCTCCCATGAAGTGACATCGTTTACGTCCGTCATGAGGTCCCGTTTACTGACCATCCCGTGGAAGCTGTTAGAGCTGAAGGTGCCCTTGTCATCGGTGAATGACACAGCGGTTTTCTTCAGGTACTCCGAGACGGCACTTGCTGCTTCGTTGGAATCACCAGACCGCAATGTCACCGCATCGAATACCTGACGGGCTTGACTCTCGAATTGTCCAGGGATGAACTTCAGTTCCTTGTATCCGCTGTCGTTCTTGACGGAAGACCACTGCTCATCCCTAAATTTCGATTCGTCCTTGCTGAGGCCCTTTTTGGACTTCTCAGCGTCGATCAGAATCTGTGGATCGATGCCCGACTCTGCCGAATACCGAAGTTTCTCAAGGAGGCCCGCTTGATCCGGGAAGAGCTGAGCAATGGTTGAAGGGTCCTGCTGATAGGCAGCTTGCAGCTCCTTCAGGCGAGGCATGTCCGCAGTCGGCTCAGGGTTGAGCAAAGCGCCCTGCCACTCCCGAGAGGCGTCCGTTAAGAGGGTCTTGAAGTTCTCTTGAAACGGCCCCTTGTCGTAGTCAGCCCGAAGCAATGCAGCCTTCATTGCGGACTTGTTCTCTTCAGGGATGGACATGGCGTTGATCTGATTCAGCTTGTTGGCTGCATAGGTCGCCATGTCACTCTCTTTGAACTCCCCGGTACTGTCATTCACTGGGAGGAACTTAGGGGATACAGCGACGTTCTCCTGACTCATTCGCCGCGCGTAAGCGTATTCGATTACAGCCTGTCGGTTGTCCGCCTGGGCAGCTTGTTGCAACTTCAAGAGACCAGCCTGTGAGTCCTGGGCCACCTTGGCAATCATCTGCTTCTTAGCGTCGATCAGCTTTTGACGTTGAGGCGTCATCTGCTCCCCCGTCTGAATCCAATCGTTCCCCTGCTCAAGTTTATTGAGAGCCTGCCAACCTGCTGCTGGGTCCACTTGATGCACGGCATTGGCAAGGCCAAGCTCGAACTCTTCGTTTCGCTTTGAGTTGCGCGTGTAGGTGGACTTAGCGGCCTTCATCTTCAGGTTGTCCATCATCTCAGGACCCAACAAGTCCGCGACCTTCCGCTGGCCCCCGTAGACGTTGATCGTCTTGTCTCCCAAGTTATCCAGCAGCGTCACGCCGCCGTCCTTCTCTACAGCCGCTGAGGCCACTCGTTGAAGAGCCTGAACCGCGTGGCCGTCACTCGGGAACACGCCGGTCTTGAGGTTATTATTGAAGTAGCTCGCAAAGTGTTCCGCACTCGCAGGGTTCCCCAGGATCTTCGGGTCATCCAGCATAGGCTGAAGGTCAGCTTGGGTCTCAAGTACCGCTTGGGTCTCAAGGTTCTTGGAGAGGTACTGTGAGTGCAGGTCGTAGACGGCAGCGTTACGCTGAGTGATGTCCGCATTGAAACCTTGCTGGTACATGGTGTCATTAGGATCAATACCTGCCATCTCAGCGTAGTTCTTGGACTTCTGCTCCATGCGAGTTTGGCGCCACTCATCCAGCTCCTTACGGGATCGGAAAGACCCCTTCTGGATTTCCGTCTGGACCTCGTTATCCACCTCGTAGGCAGCGTTACGGCCCGACTTGAGGCGCAGTTGCTGCATAGCGTCTGGATCATCTGCATAGAGCAAAGTCCCCTCCCCGATTGCCTGTCGGCGCTGCTCAGGGGTCAGCTTTCGGATAATCTCGTTTGAGCGCTCGTCTGCCTGAGACTTTCGGTTCTGCTCGTAGGACGCAAAGGAATCCCCACCAGCTTTCACGAAGTTCCGCATGGCATCCCCAAGGGAGGTGTCCAAGACGGGCTTAGCGATTCGTGCAGCCTGATAGCCTGTACCAGACCCCGCTCGGAAGCCTTGACGGCCCGCTGTTGTTTGGGCTGATTGGCCCAGTGCTTGTGCAATATCATTAGCCATTACGCTGTCTTACCTCCCGCTGGTGTCGTTGAAGCGCCCTTACCGAACTTGCCACCAGATGCCGTATAGGCACTGCCACCAGCCGATACGATATTCAGGGCGTTGGCGATGTTGTTCACCTTGTAGTTATTGCCACCTGCACCACGTACAGCAGCCTTAGAGTTCTCAGAGCTACCCACGCGATTCGCAAAGATCGCCTGGTAGTCCCGCTCGTAGTTTTCGGTGATGTTCATCTTCTGCGCCGATGCATCGTTGGCTACAGAGTTCTTGATGCGGTCCATGGAGTTGCCCGCAAGACCCGACTCGCCTACAGCAGCGTTGATGGTCCCTTGGTTCCGTAGAGCCTGTAGGTTCACCTCAGTGAGCTGACGGCGGGCCTCATCGTGTTTATCCACGGTTGCAAGTTTCTGATCGTTCTCCGCGAAGTTCGCTTGCTTCACGATTTCGTTTTGGGACTTACGCTCGTTGTCTGTCATCTGGCCCTTAGCCTTGGCCCCTTCCGATGCACTCATTGCTGCACCAGCCACGGCGACAACCGCCAGACCGATGCTTACGGGTTCGCACATAGCGCCGCCCTCCTATAGCCAGAATTGTTTAAAGGCAAATCCGGCAGGTGACATAAAGATGCCCTCGTTGAAGGAGGCTCCCAGCTTTGTCAGCAAGCGGATGTGTGCGTGGTTGTCCACAGAAACCCAGTTGGTTTTAGGACTCGGTGAGCGCTGCTTGACCCGATCAAGGTTCGCTTTAAGCAGGCGGTAAAATTGGAAGCGTTCGGCTGGGGTCAGCATGTGGACCACATTGGTCGTCACGAACCAGATACCCAGCGCGGTATGCCCGCCTACTGCCAAGACCAGGGAGCCCACGACGATTGCCTGGGCGTGTTCATCAATTGCTTCCGGGAGAACATCGCGGGGGTCTCTACCGGCTTTCATACAGTGAAACTCTTGAAGGTCCGAGGCGCAAAGGTCAGCAGCAGCAGCCTTTAAGTGGGCCTCAGTGGCCTTGATCAGTCGCATAGATTCCTCCTTGTATTTGTTATCTCCTTACACGCCACTTGACCGGCGCATGTAGTTACCCTCCCAACCGCATCCGATGATGTTCAGAGGGACTGGTGCATAGGACGAAAGGGTTACGCTTTGAGCCTTGGCGTTGCCCGTGACTGGGAACTTGAATTGCCCTGTACCCAACGTGAGCCCGCCAAGAGTTGCTTCTGTGCCCAGGCGCCCACCTGCCATTACGTACACGAACTGTGTGGACCCATTGTTCACGTTGATTTCAAAGGCGCCCGAATTGTCGTAGTTCACCCATGCTCGCCGTAGCTGAAGACGCCCGATGTCCTCGGTATTGGTCGTACCGTCATCTGCTGTTTGCTTGATGAGGAACTTTGAGAACTCGTATTGAAAGCCGTACTCATGACCAACGATGAAAGTCGTGCCCATGCGATTCCCGACTAACTTAATCCGGTCGTCCACGTTCCAGTTGTCCGAGGTGTGGCGCTCTAAGACGCCCTGTGGGTCCAGGGTGTAGAACACTGAAAGGGGATCAGGAACACCGCCATAGATGTCACTCAGGCTCGCATAGGTCTCATTCAGGTCCTCGTCGTACCGCGTAGGTGTCATCAGCTTCTTCATGTCCATGTAGGCCCTATAAGGCTCCTGCATGTAGTCCACGGTGTCCGCTGTGAACTCGATGCGCTCCAGGCACATCCCGACACCTGCGCGCTCATTCAGCAGGTACATATACGAACCAATACAGTCAGCCGCCAGGACCCGGTTGGTAATACCGAATTCCCAATGTGACCAAGACTGCTGTACCAGCTCTTCCTTGAGGTAGAGGAACTTGTAGATGTAGACCTTGTTTTCTTCGGAATCCGAAAGGACGGAAACGAAGTTCTCAGTACCTGACCCGTGGATGTGATAGACCACGTTTTGCAGATAGCTTGGAACGTGCGAAGAGATGTCTTCTGCTGACTTAACGTCGCTCACATCCTGCACCGCGTAGTACCGCTTGAGGCTCGTATAGGCCGCTCTCGGTGCAGCGAAGTAAACACCCCGCCCAATCCCAAAAGGCCGTGCCCCATCGCTCACATCGAACTCTGTGGTTAGGTCCAACTGGGCCGTCTTGGTCGACATGATCCCCTGAGAGGACAGAACGAACTGAGCCTGATCGGACCACAGCAGCAACTGTTCGGAGAACGGTACGGCGTACTTTAGGATGCTCACCCGGTTGTGACTGATCGCTACGTCAATAGGATCGTCGTCACTGATGGAGCTGACAGAGGCCGGGAAGAAGTTGAAATACTTCGAGGTCCTGGACATCACAACGTTTTCACCCGAGAGGAAACCTAAGCGGTTCCTGAAGAAGAAAATGTCGTTAATGGTCGCCTCTACAAACGAGGGCATGGGGTTCGTTAAGTCGTCCCCACAGGTTCTGTCAGGCCACGTTAAGGCTTTCCAGTCAAACTGACCGTCAGCCGCTCGGACCAGGGCATGAGGCATAGACGTTGGCTCAAACCCGGTAATGATCCCTGGCTTAACGGTCTCCTTCCAAACCTGCCCCGCTGAGTCATACCGCACCCAATAGTTATCCCCGGTACGTGATGCCTCCCCTGTGATTTCCACGAGGTATCCGTCAATGCACTGAGCGGGCAACTTGGCGAACGTCTGGACCTGATAGATGAACGAGTTGAGCAGTTGGTTTGCGTAGCCGTCCTCGGTCTTCACGGTCTTAATGTCGTTCCCAGCGGCTGTCACAATGATCCAACCTTGGCCCGCCTGTGCGGTGATCCCGCGAGAAGCGCCGTTAGTGTTGATCTGTGCGGCCATCTGAGTAGCGATGTAACCGGCATCCGTCTGCTCCACCTGGGGCGGCGTAGTCACCACAGAGTCACCTACGGGCATCTTCAGGATTGCCATCTGGACATCGTTGATGTGTATCTTCAGGGTTCGGCCGTATTGACCGCCTCTGACGTTGATTACACAGCGCCTCGTCATAGAACCGTAGTCGGCATGGGTCAGCGTGCTTTTCATTGCTGTCAGCTTGTTGCGGTTGGTAACGAACGTGTAGTCAGCGACGGTGATTAAGCGCAGGTCATTCCGTGGATGCTCACAGTTGGCATAACCGTTGTAGCCCCGGACGGTGTAGCGGTTCCCTTTGAGGTCCGCAACTTCAACGCCCTGCCCCGTGAACACCATAAAATACTGTTCGGATGCATCACGGTTCACGAGGTGGATAAGAGGCTTCGCGCCAAACATACCCACAGCACCTAAGCGCTTCAGAAAGGTCGTTGGTGGGCGCTTCTGTAGACCTTCAGTTTCTGAAGACCATCCATTGATTTGTACCTTACCTTGGTTACTGAAGCGCAGAATGTCCGGCTGTTGCGATATACCTCCTTTAAGGTTCTTAACACTTTGGGAAACAAGACCCATGTAGTGACCTCCTTGTTATTGGGATTAACGGGAGATTCGGCCACCAGTCCATGCGTCACCATCGAGCATGTTGTAGTTACCATAATCAAGTTCGTACTCCTGGCATTCAGCCCAGGCGGTTGCCTCCTGCTCCTGTAAAGAACCCTCAATCTCACCGGCCCCAAAGAACCGAATATTGAAACGCCGGGAGGCCTTAGCGACGATGTAAGAGCGAAAACACTCAGGCATCTCTTGGTATTCCCGAAGGCGCACCAGGGACACAGTTATGGGTGCCGTAAACACATCGGTCTTCGCTGTGCGGTCGTAGAGAAACCCGCTGCGATTTGAATAGTTTCCGGTGGTGATCTTTAGATAATCGCCGAGATAGTTAATGAGCCCCGAGAAAGTATCAGGGGTTAACGTTGCATCCTCTTCGATATTGAAAGCCCAGCCTTTAGACTGGACTTCACGATTTACCTGATTGAGCAAGCGACGGCAGTTAGCCACATCAGCGTTAGGGTCCCCTTCCAGGGAACTAACAGGCGACTCGCCAATAGCTGCAAGCATGTCATTAACTGCTGACAGCTCATCGTCGGACTCAATGAATGATTCAAGGCTTGCCATTAGGCCCTCCTGAAGGTATGTGCAAGAAACAAAAAGCCCCTCTAACCCTTTAAGAAAACGGGATGAGGGGCTTTAGGTGGTTTTAGGAAGCAGCAGGCACAGTCACTGCGCAGCTCTTAGAGAAAGAGCCATCTACAGTTGTGCATGTAATCCCAGCGGTTCCTTGAGCAACGGCCGTAACGACTCCCGCAGAACTCACAGTAGCCACAGCTTCATTGCTGGACTTCCATGTGACAGAAGTATTAGTGGCCTCAGCAGGCGCAGCGGTAGCCGTCAGAGACTTAGAGTTTCCGATCTGGAGAGTCATAGTCGCTTGGCTAAGCGTTACGCCAGTTACTGAGGTCAGGCCGCTGTGAAAACCAGTGCGCCAGCAGCTTCAGGACGCAGGCCACCGTGCCCCATCGCGTAGCGACCAATGATCTGATCAGCCTGGAATTCAGGACGGCGGGCACGCTCCAGAGCCATATCTTTCAGCTTCACGGTGCCCACAGCCGAACGGTGGTTGAACAGAGCGACCACGTTATCCAGAGCTACCTGTACGTCACCGCCAGTTGTCTCAGGGAACGCGTGCTTACGGTTGGTGCCTTGACGGTCATCACCTGCACCGCCCTCAGTCAGGTGTGGTACTTCGATGATCTCGAAGCCCATCACGTTCTTGATGTTGCCGGTTTCAGGATCGGTAAGCGCCGAGAAGTTGGCAGCGTTAGGCAGCAATGCGGCCAAGATAGCGCTGTAGTATTCAGGCTTGGTGTAGACCTTACGATCTTGAGCAGGCACATAGTTGCGGGTCAGTTTCGCACGGGCAACGGTGAGCGCCTTCAGGATCGCTTTACCCAGTGCCTCGGCGTCAGCTTCCAGAGTGGCCTTAGAACCGATCTTCAGAACGGTCGCAGTGCCCAGGCCTTCAATGTTCTCGTTAGCAGCGGCTGGCAAGTTGCACAGCTTAGCCATCTCAGCCAATACAGCACCGTCCGCAGCGATAGCCAGAGCCTCACCCAGTTGAGCCGAATACTCAGCACCAACGTCATAGTGGTTCATGGCGTTTTCAATATCGAAAATCAGAACATCCGAAGCCAACAGACCGTCGATAGTAATAACTTTCTCGGCGTGTTTGATGTCACCGCGCTTGTCATCCAGGTTCTCACCGGCTGCAAGGTAGTAACCGGCAGTACGGCCCATTACCGGGAACGAAGCGGACTTACCGTTTTGAATGGTACGGACCATATGTTTGTCCATGGTTACAGCCCGACGCATGAAAGCAGTCAGAACTTCACCACCGAAAACTTTTAGAAAGTTAGCCAGTTTGTCCGCATCGGTAACGCCTTTACCTTGGTTCTTACCAATCTGTTGACCTTTAGCATTTGCCATGTATTAGCTCTCCTTATTCAGTTATCTCCGGGCGCAGAAAGGCCTTCAGACGGATGTCCGAAAGTATCTTTCTGTTATAGTGGGGGTTTTAAATCGGAGGTCTTACCAAGAGGCGGCAAGTACCTTATTTCGAACTTCCTGGGTGTACTTAGCGTCTCGACCATAGCGCGGGTCGTTCATCGCTTTAACCATATCGGTTTGAGTAGCAAAGCCCTCAGCTTGTTGAGCAGGGGCACGGCCCGCAGGTGTTGCATTACGGCGGTTCAAAGTTCGCTCAGGCTGCTTACCGAACTTCTTTGCCTGACTTGCCATGCCCAGGTTGATTACCGTTTGAACGGTGTTCAGGTCCCGGCGCTCAATGGCGTCATACAGCGAGTCCATGGACTTCGGGGAGTTGGCTTTCAGGTGGGCCACAACGCGGTCGAACTGTTCCTTGCCACCTGCATACGCCACGATCTTGGAGACGTAGGCTTCTGCTACAGCTTCCTGACCCTTCATGAACGAGTTGACGAAACCAGCCGAATAGCCAGCTTTAGCCAACTGCGCATACGAGTCGTCCGAGAGTTTCCCGTCAGCTTCATATTCGTCTTCGATGCGGGCCGCTACGTCAGCAGGTAGGCCAGCTTTGATTGCCTGGGCGCGCATCTCATCGAAGCCCGTGGAGTACTCATCAAGCTGCTGAGAGGCTTCGGTCAGTTCTTCATCAGGATCGCCAAGGGGCGTAAAGCCATCCTCCCCCTGTTCGGGCTCAGCGCCGTCCGACTCATCTTCACTTTCGGTGCCCTCTTCGTCTTCGCTGGCTTCCTCTTCCTCAGTGGACTCTTCGGTTTGCTCTTCAGAGTCATCCGCAAGGTCAATCGAGGTGTCGCCGTCACGGGTAGCCACGTCCAGGGCCAACATGTTCTGAGCGTGTTCAGCAGGATCGCTGGAAGACATCACAGCGCTATTCACGCCGAAGGACGCATAGACGTCAGCGGATTGGTAAACGTGGCCCACGGCCAGAGCCAGCATGTTGAATCGCATAGGGTCTCCTTAAATGTATTGTTGAGGTGTTCTGTCAGGCCCCGATAGGGCCCGCTTGAATGCCAGCGGTGTTCATGGCTGACTGCATGTTTTCCGGGCTTGCGGTTGCTTGCGCAGCCACACCCGCGCCGAGACCTTGAGCAGCAGCCTGACCGCCTTGGGCGACCATCTGTTCAGCTTGGCGTTTGGCCTTGTCGGCGTCCGTGAGCAGGAGCCCAGCGGTGTCCATGCCAATGGCGTTGGCGAGGCGAATCTTTAGGTTGCTCATGTTTATGTCAGGGTCTTGCATCAGCGGCGCAATCGCTTGCAGACCATTGAAGAACTGAGTCAACTTGTCGAGGTCCTGCCCACGGCCAAGTGCTTCCAGGCCGGTGCTTACAGTTGGCTCTACGGCCTCCTTGGGCATGTCGGGAATCTGAGAGGTGGCTTGAAGCTGGTTCAGCAAAATCCGCACAAGCGGCAACTGAAGCTCCTGGGAGAGGATCGAATAGACCCCGCCAAGAGTGTCCTCAAGCTCGCTTGCCACATACCGAATCTCTTCAGCAGTCACACGCTCACCCGAACGCTGCACGGCTGAGTTCAGCATGAAGACATAGGCAAGACGGGACTCAATGGCATCTGCCACGGACTTAGCGACTGAGAAGTCAGCAGTCTTTTCAAGCTGCAAAAACTCGATGTCCTGCTTCCGGCCTGCTACGAAGTCGCCCGTTTGGGCCTTGGTAAGACGCCGTACTTGGGTCATCCCGTTAGGGTTCACCAAGCCAACGATCTTCGAGGCGATCATGGAAAACTTGATCATGGATTCGTGAAGGTTCTCCAGGGACGTTAAGTCGCCCAGGTATTCCTCACAGTGGGAACGGCCATAGTTTTCACCGTCCCGCTTGGTCCATCTCACAGCGATCCATGGAACCGCATCGGGTGGGTATTGCCCATCAGTGCCGTCCACTTCCTCACCGTCCACTTCCTGATAGCTCAAGAAGTCGCCTGACTCATCGTCAAGGTAAACGTGTGTGTAGACCTCCACTTCTTCATCGGGCTTTTTGTCGCCAGAATCCGAGAGGGAGTTACGGACATCTTCAGGAAGGGCCGCGTAGGCCACCTTGTCCAACGTGACAATCTGCAAGACGTTCCCGAAGGAGTCCCGCTGAACCACATAGGAACTCAAGGGATAGAGCTTCATCGGGTTGTAGCCCGTAGAGCTTGCATCCGGTTGCGGTAGGTGAAGGCATCCATTGCCAGCAAGAGCTAACTGTCTGATCAGCTCAAAGAGCGTCACGCGGTAGCTGTTGGCTTCCATGAAAGACATCATGATCCGCTCAACCATACCCAAGCCTTGATCCACGATTGCCAGTTGCTCAGGGTCAGTGACAAGTTGCTTTGCCTGCCACTCGGACACCTTCAGCTTCATCCAGCTTTGCAGCGGGAACAGAGCGAGCATCACCTTGGCGGACAAGTTGTTAAGACCACGGGCACCCACTGCCTGCCACGGTGTGGTGTAGTCAGTCGAGGCGTTATCCGAGGTCTTTGGGAACAGCGAGGGGATTGTTACTTTCGCGCAGTTTTCAGCGCGGGTCTCGTAGGGAACACGGTCATTCTTCAAGCGGTCATAGACTGCCTTCGCCGATTCTTCTCCAAGCCCTGTGCGAGCCGTAGAGGCCATATAGACCTCCTTAGATGTTCAGACCGGTCCCCTGGCTGCGTGATACGGAAAGGGATCGTTTACCCTTCGCCTTGGCAGCTCGTTTTGCTGCTTCGCTATCGCCATCTTCGCCAGTCTGCGTGTCCTCTTTAGGAGCTTCGACTTGAGCAGCGGCTACGGGAGCTGGCGCCTCAACAGCAGCGGCTACGGGAGCTGGGTCTTTAGGCTTATCACTACCGCCACCAACCAAGCCTCCTGTTAACTTTGAAACCTTCTTGAAAGCCTTCTTGAAAAAACCCATTAGTTCCTCCTTGTAGTTATTAACCTCGTTTAAGGGCTCGTTTAACGGATGAACTTGAAGATGCCTTCTTGGCAAGTCCGGTGTCCTTTGCGACAGCAGCGGCTGGAGTACCATCACCCTGCTCTTCCTTTTTGACCTTCAAGTCTTTAATGCCATCGGTTGTTTCCGACTTATCACCATCGCTCCCATCACCAAACTCGACACCTTTAGGTGGCTCTTCCATTACGGGGGCTGGGGCAGCGATAGTTGACGGGTCGACCTTTGGCTGTTTGGCTTTTGCTGAGAAGCACATAGAACCTCCTGTCAGTCTTCTTCGGTTGGAGTGTTCCGCTGCTCCTGCATCAATTCGATAATCTCAGTGACAGCAGTCATGCCCTCAAGGAACCCGCCAATGAATGACTCGGAGTAACCCGCCTTACGGAGGTCCTCAAGTACACCAGTACGGATTAGATAAGAAGCATTGCAGCGGACGTTAAGGTATTGCGCGGAAGCATTCGGAATATCGGGGATGTTTTCAGGATCACTGATTACCGCTTGAATATCATTTAACACAAGAGTTACACCTCCTTATCGGAGACGAAAAGATGCCTTTAAGAAGACAGAAACTTTCAGTCTCCTATGGTTATAGTGGGTGCTTTAAAGTCGAATCAGAAACACGCCGAGCAACACGCCGAAAGTGAGGCCCGTAAAGAACACCTCTACGGTTTCCATAAGATCGGCTTCTTGTTCTCGTGGTCCCAGTCAGACCAGCGCAGGATTCGAGCGACCTGGGCCTGTTGCAAAAGCTCAGCCTCAGTCATGTCCTTTGATGCAGCTAACGAGACCATGCAGTCCCACAGCGTTTCCGTCTCGGTGGGGGCACGGGAAGCCCAGTAGTTAACCTCTTCACCCTTCCGTGGGCCGGACTTCATGACCTTTGAGGCCTCGTAGAAGAACAGCGGGGAATCCAAGAACTCTTCAGCGACCACAGGACCTACACCGGGAATGCCAGAGTAGCCATCTGTCACGTCGCCTATGAGGGTCTGGTACATGTGATAACGATCCGCCTGGGCTTCACTGTTGCGCATCATCTTGCCCTTAGTAAGCCACATGAACATACCGGGGACCGTGTTGAAGTCCTTGTCGCAACTTGCGGAGACCACAGCGACACAGCCAGCCAGGGCCGGGTTAGTCATCAATATCCCGCAAACGTCATCACCCTCAACGCCATCCCAGCGGAACGCGTTGTCACCGTAGTGCTGCATGCAGGCCTCGACAAACGCCGGGTAGCCCACAGGCTTACGCTTGCCTTTACGGTTCGCTTTGTAGGTCGGCAAGACCTCCTTACGGAAGTTGTCAGAGCCCGAGATGATGCACAGCGGCACCAGCTCAAAGGGCTTCTTGTTCTTCTTGCGGATGTCCGCTTCGATGTCCACCAAGATGGACTTAATGGTCCCGCCCAGGATGCCCCGAGCTTTCGCGTGGTCGCACTCAAGGGACCAAATGTCATCACCCCAATCCTGCTCGCGCTCGCTTACGGTCATTGCCTCGAAGATCAGGAAGTCCATGTCGAGAGCCACCCCGATACGAGCGGTCATTGCCAGCCACCTGTAGCAGCAGCGTGAAGTGCGGATGCCTCCCATCCAGCGTTAGAGACTTGTTCACGTAACCGCGTGTTTTCTCGGCGCAGCCTTTCGTTATCCAGCTTCAACTGAGCTATAAGTGCTTCGACCTCTGAAGCTGTACGAACTGGCTCCTTGTACATTGGAGGAAAACCAACATTAGGTAGGGTCATACAGCACCTCCGTGTTTCTTGAGGAACAGTTGACCCGCTGTCGTCAGCGACCAGACGCCCATGTTTCGTCCGTCAGTGGACACACACGAGATGTGGCCCCGCGATGCTGCCTCAGAGACGCCGTGGGCATTCTTTCGGTAGAAGTCAGATTGGAACGTGCGGGCTTCCTTTTTGATTGCGTAGAGCATCCGAATGTATTCACCCATTACTTAACCTTCTTGGTCTGAACGGGGCTCATGCGAGTTACACCCGCATCCTTCAACTCGCTCAGAATGCCTTGACGAATATCCTTAAACGCATCACTAAAAAGAGTGAACACCATATCCTCGTCGGACATTGCCAGAAGCTGCTTAGCGAACTCTTGACGATGCTTGTTGTACCGTTCCAAGTTGGCCCGAAGCGATGCAATTTCTTCAGTGCGGAAAACAACACGGGTCGAAAAGGTGTGTTGAAGATTCAGAGTTACGGCCATAGAGACCTCCTTGATTATTGGTTAGTGACATTCGCGCCAAGTCGGCCCGATCTTTCCTTCTGTATCGAGGACACAGCGGAACCCGAAGGACTCGCCTACATTGCGAATAGCTTGCTGAGCAGCGGCCACACAGACTTCCCCAATCTCTTGGGTACGTGCAGCAATCTGCAATTCGTCGTGGACCCATGCCATGAAGCAGAAGTCGCCGTCCCATCCGTGGACAAGGCCGTGTTCTTCCATAAGGAGCCTTTCGGTTTCCACGACCCACGCCTTGCAGATGAGCGCGCCGGCCGACTGAAGGAGCGTGTTTAGGGCACTGTGAGGTGAGCGGACGTGAATCTTTCGGCCATCCAGACCCTTAATCCAACGGCGCTTCCACTTGATGTCAAACTTGCGAAGGGCTTGGTTCCACTTCTGGTCTGAGATTAGGGATTCTTCAAGGGCTTCGCGGAGAGACTTGATAACGGGCGTACCTTCCAAGAAGGCTTTCTTCAGCTCTTTACCGCGTTTCGCACCGCCCCCAACGATTGATCCGATCTTGGCGTCACCCGCTCCATACAGAAACGCATAGATAAAGGTCTTCGCCATGTCCCGCCAACGGTCGTGGTCGTGATTGGACTTGTCGCGGATGGTCGCCTGACAGATGCCAGCAGCCACACCGTTAGCCCAATGCACGTCACCGTTAAGCACCTGATCGGCATACGCACCATCGTCAAACTTGGCGCCGAAGTGCCCCAGGCAACGCAGCTCAAGACCGGAAGCATCCACGCCAACCTGCACGCAGTTCTCCCAGCCCTTAAAGCGTTTCTGAGCGAAGACCGCACCAAACAAGGCACGACATTCCGGCCCATAAGGACTCTTGGCGCTGGGGACCTGGCCCATGTTCGGGTAGCTGTGAGTTGCTCGACCTGTTACAGCCCCGTTGGGGTTGATAGAGCCGTGCATTGAGCCGTCCGAATGGACCAGTCGCATCCATGCGTTATCACCTTCGGCCAACATCCCGATTCTCTTTTGGATCATCAGGTAGTCACGCACCAGGGCGATGCAGGCTTGGGCGTCCGAGTCAGCAACGGTCACGCCTTCAAGGGTCTCGTCGTCAACCTTTGGGGCGCCCTTGTCTGTGAACTCAGTCGGTTCCCATCCGGCGTCTTTGAGGACCTTGATTAGGTGCGCGCCGGATGCCGGATTGAACGTTACGAACTCGACAGGCGTGTATGGGGCACCCGCAAAGGTCTCCCGTGTGTCCTTCTTCTTGCCGTCCTTGAGGTAAACACCGCCGACCTTTGGGTACTTGACCCGAGGCATTGGGCGACCGTCAGACCACTTCTCAATGGCCTTACCTGTCTTGGGGTTTACGAACAGCTCATTGCCGCCCTTGGGTTGATACCAAGAGCCAAACGTCTTAATGAGCTTCACCAAGAGGTCAGAGCGCTGGCCTGCAAGATCAGCGTAGAGCCTTTCAGCCCCGTCAGAGTCGAACGGGAAACCGTTGCGCTCCATCTGAGCCAGAGTCCACGCAGTGTCATGCTCAAGGTGAACCGCACGGATTGACTGCATCCAGTGTTCGCCATTAGGAGCAAGCCCACTGGGGAAGTAGTACGGGTCTGACATCAACTTGGTAACGAGCTTGGTCGTGACTACAACGTCCTGAACGCAGTAGTCCTGCATGGCCTTTGACCAGTTCTTCCATTCGAGACCCGGCGTGTAAACGGTGCCATCTGCAAGGCACTGGGCCTTAAAGTCGGTCGTGTATTCCCCTTTCATCTCGCCTAAGCGATAACCCCAGGCTTCCAACGCATGCGACCCAAAGCGATTGCCTGGGAGTCGCCCAGTACGCAGAAGGCCACCGTCTGTGTCTCTAAGATTCGCGTGGATCAGTCGGGACAGGACAAGGGTGTCCATGACCTTCTTGCGGGGGATGTTGAGGCGTTTACCGAAGTACTGACGCTTCAGCTTGTCGAGGACCGGGATGTCGTATTTGATCCCGTTATGGAAGACCACAAGGCCATCCGGTTTGGCCGCTTCCGCTTCGAGCTGGGCGATGTATTCCTTGAGCTGGTCAGGGCCGAACTCGAAGACCTCACCAGTGAAATAATCCTTGCTGACCCCACAGTGAAACTTGCTGACGTTCTCAAGGAGCCCGTCTGTCTCAATGTCAGAAGTCAGCATTAGGCGTTACCTTGATGCAGCTCAGCGGCAACCACAGGCCTTGCTTACGGGCCGTACCGCGCATCTCAAAGTGAACTGCCCAGCCGGAAAACCCCTTCAACTTTTCGGATTTTTCAGAACCCGGCGCGATCCATTCCGAGGACTCTACGGAGAACACATACCGGCGATACATGTATGCGTTCAGGTAGTGCCCAGGAGGCAGGGAAGTCACAGTGAACGAAGCCCCATCACGTACAGGACTGGTGCGCTTCTCAGGAGGCGTAAGAAGCTCGTGAAGCTGCTCTTTGAACAACTCCAGCTCACTCTTCGCCGGGGCGACCCAACGAGGCTCTCGCTGAAGGTGGACTTTCGATTCGTCGTAGGAGTAACCCAGCGATTCCAGCAGCTTTACAGCAATTTCACCTTTGCGCAGGTGGGCGCGTACTTTTTGATTGTCCACAGTGAATCCTCCAAAGGAATTGGTGACTGGTTGGGTGTTCGAATTAAGGTTGAACGAAGGGTCCCCAAAGCGGAGACCCTTGAGTCACTCTTAGATCAGAGCGGAAACCTTGGCGGCTTCTTCAGTCAGGCGCTTACTCTCCTTGGCAGCTTCGAGGGCTTCAGCAGCCGCCTTTGCGCTGGCCTTAACGAGGAAGTCGGCTTGAGCCTTCTTGGCGTTTGCGGCCTTGGTCATTGCAGCGGCCAGTTTCTTCAGAGCGAATTTGTACAGTTTGATAATGGTCATAGGGTTTCTCCTTGAGTGGGTTAAAAGTCGGGGTTTGGTTCTTTCGGTATGTCGTCCTTCCAGTCGTCATCACTGTCCGGTTTCCAGCCATCGGGCATCTCGTCCAACCACCCGGTTTCCTTGTTGTAAACCAGATATCCGGCCACACCTGTGTCACCCGTAAAGCGGCACTTCAGGACCCTGATCGTGACCACGTTCGGGTTGTCCCCTTGCTGGTTACGCTCCATGGCAATGATGGTGTCGCTGAGCTGACGTAGAGAGCCGGAACCGCGAAGGTCCGTAATGGAAACCTGACGGCCTTCTTCGTGGGCCTTCCCTTTCTCGGGGTTCTTCAGGTGGCAGATAACGACCATGAGGATGTCGTTGGTTTTGGCGAAGGTCTTCAGCTTGGTCATCAAGCGGTCAATGGTCTTCCGCTCGTCGCCGTTGTCATCCATGCCCGAAACCACGATAGAGATGTGGTCCAGCACGATCACCTTGCAGCCCTGCCCCTTCACCATAAAGTGCAGCTTGGACATCAAGCGGTCTTCTACGGATTCCGCAAAGGAGTCATAGAGAAACAGCTTGTCCGTCTCAAAGATGGCGTCAAAGGCAGCGTCAAACTCTTCCTCTGTGGTGCCGTCAGGGTTCTGTCGATAGCGACGGCGCATGTGCAAGCCCACGAGGTCCTCAACGGTTTCCTCAACGGACTCTTCAAGCATCGCAACGCCTACTTCGAGGCCGTGTTGCTGGAACCAGCTATAGACGTTCTGGCGCACAAAGGTGGACTTACCCATGCCTGACCCGGAAGTCACCATAAGCAGCTCACCGGCCCGTGCATCCTTGGTCATACGGCGCAGTTCAGCAGGACCCGCCAAGGGAATCCTCGGGATGTCTTGCTTGTTCTTAATGCGGGACTTCAGGGACTTCGCGGAGACCACGCCATCGGGAACGAAAGGCGCGGCGTTCCACATTGCATCCATGATGGCTTTCGCTTGGCCGTTCATAACGCATTCGTTCGGGTCTTTCATGGGCAGTACGGCGATCTTCACCTTGCCCGCTGGCAGAACCTCAGCAGCATCCATTGCCGCTGCACGGCCAACGTCATCCATGTCAAACATGAGGATGATTTCGTCGAACGTATCGAGATACTCGTAGTTCTTAGCGCAGGCCTTACGGGCACTCGGAGCGCCTGTAGGAAGGGACACCACGGGATACTTCCCGCCCTGCAATTGGGCCACGGTCAGACAGTCAATCTCACCTTCCGTGATGATGATCTTCTTGCCTCCAGACCACAGATGCTTGCCGAAGAGGCAGTCAGCTCCATGCTTGCCCGTAGATGAGAAGTTCTTGTCTGCATCGCGGACCTTCTGACCTACCAAGTTCCCATGTTCGTCACGGTAGTCAGCGACTTGAATGTTCTTGCCACTGTGGGTCTTGCCTACCCAGTATCCGTACTGTTTGCAGATGGCCTGTTGCAGGCCACGCTTAGGCAAATCCTGAAAGCGGCCTTGGTGTTCTCCCATCGCCATTGTGCCGTTGGCACGCAAGGTGTTCGCTCGGGTCCTGTGACCCTCTGAGCCATCGCCTGGGGTGTGGTGATTGCACACGAAGCAAAAGGTATGGCCGTCTGAGTAAGTCGCCATGCCATCGCTGGATGAACACTCTTCAACGTTCGTGCAAGGACCTTTGTAGAGCAGTTCGCTTTCCGGTAGGTCCTCAGAACGGTCCATTAACACCGCCTACAGGAACCTCCAGGGCTTCCCCGGTTGCCCTACGATTGCGGAGGTCCACAAACTTGGCCTGCATCTTCTCCAGGCGCTTCAGCGAGTAGTCTTTACGGACAGCCGCCAAAGTGGACCAGTGGGTCTGCCCGACAAAACGAACATGTGCCCCGTCGATCCCGTGATGAATCCCTGAGATAACGAACTGGTTCAGGTTGAAGTCGAAAGCGTCAACCGCTTCGCCGACATCAGTGCAGTCGTAAAGGCAAACATCGATGTTCGTGCCTTCGATCTTGAAGACACCGATGATTCGATCGGAAGAAGACTCGTTGTAGAAGTGAATGACAGAGTGCGCGACCCCTGCCTTTTCAAGAAGCGATGAGGCATACAGTTTGTCATCGCAGCAGATAATCACGTCGACATCTTTAGGAGTGACCCCAAAGTAAATATCACGGGCTGCACCACCTGCGATAATGCTGGGGACGCCTTCTTTCTGGAACAATTCACATAGGTCAAAAGCCCCTTGCATAGTTGCCCGATTAACAGACATAAGTAATCCTCCTAAGTTAAGAGGTGAAATTGCTGTTAAAGCGAACCCATTAGGCCCGCCTTACAGTTGCTTGATGGGTATTACGCAGGGGTTCTCTTAAATGCCCATTCAGCCACGTCAAAGGACGGGCAGGCTTTGCCAGAGTCGAGGTCTCTATGGCCTTTAAGAGTGGCGTTCGGATACAGCGGCACAAGGGTTTCCCATACCAAAAGGTCCAGGGCTTTCCATTGAGCATCCGTGAAGTTGTTCTGAGGCTTCAACTTGTCGTCAACGCCTCCTACAAGACACACTCCAACAGACTCTGAGTTGTGCCCTTTAACGTGGGACCCTACGACATCGTGAGGACGGCCGATTTCCACGGTGCCATCTCTACGGATGATGTAGTGATAGCCAACGTCAAGCCAGCCTTGCTGTACATGCCACTGACGAATCTCACGCAAGCCAATGTCCATAGAAGGACGTGTAGCCGCGCAATGAAGAACGATAAGGTTTGTCACCTCCCGCTGTTTGAATTGGACACGAGCCATTAGTTACGCTCCTTTCTCTTTCAGAATTCCGTCAGGAATCTGCTTTTTCTTCTCCTTCATCCAAGCCAGTGGGACCAGCTTGTCTGCGAATTGAATATTGTGTTTCTCACACCACGCCCCGTAAGTTGTGGGTGAGCCCTTATAGAGCTTCGCCTTGCTCGATGAGAAGACCAATCGAATATCAAGCTGAGGATATTGTTCTCGCAGTAGCAGATGCTTTTTGCGGTCTTCAACTTCCCATATGCCCTTACACTCAATGATGATGCCGTTCCCCAGGATGAAGTCCGGGAGATACTTAGCGACTCGTGCAGGGATCGTGTAGTTAATCCAATGCTGCTCAAAGGTGTAAGGGATACCGTGCTTGTCCATCAGTTCGCTATTCTTCTCTTCCAGACCTGACCGAAAGGAACTTGCAGCCCTTCGGGGTCCGGCGTAGCGGCCTAATGCGGCCACGGTTAGAAGTCGCCGTCGTTGTCTGGGATTTCCTCGTCAGCGTGACCGCGAGAGCCGGACTCTTCGCCCTCTTCCCATTCGCCGGAATCATCAGCGGAGTAGCCGCCCTCTTCCACATCATCAGCCCAGTCGTTGCCGCCCTCGAACTCTTTCAGGTTCAGCAGCATTACACTGTCGATTTGCAGCTTCACGGAAGCACCGGCCACAGCGGTCCAGCCATACGGGAACAGAGTGAACTTCACTTTCAACTCAGAGCCGCCAGCAATGGCCGGTACGTTGTCGATGCGCTTACCTTTGGAATCGACCACCTTCAGGGGAATCGCTTTGTTCTCCTGGGTGTTCTTGTCGATGTACGAGGCGTAACCCTTGATCTTGAAGGTCACAGTGCCGTCGCCGTTATCCACGAAAGGCATATCGCCCTCGTAGGGCAGCAGAGGCTTCTTACCGCGAGGAACCGCTGGTGGGTTCTTTTCGTGTTCGGCCAAGAGCTTCTTATAGTTGGCTTCGTGCGCCTGAACGATCTTGTCGATCAGGGGCTGAGCCTCACGGGAAGGAACGGTGTGGTCAACCTTCCAGAGACCACGGGGATTGCCGAAGCCCTTTTCTGGATTGCCGTAGTCCGGCTTTTGAAGGGCGCAGTACGGTTCCGCGATCCCTTTAGGAGTGGTGAGAATTTCTTTACGTGGACCTGCCATAGTTATGGGTCTCCTTGTTGTGTCTGAATTGAAGGCGCAGGAGTCCGCTCAAGACATTTAAGTCTCAAGTGAATAGTCCGTGTGCTTTAAGTGGGTGTTTAAAACTTACGAGAAGCTCGGTTGAATAACCTTGCGGGATTCGCTTTGCAGTTCTTCACGACTAATAGCCATGGAGATTTCTTGTGCTGGCGACTTACGCACCGAGCGATATACCGAATAGACCACATGGACAAAGTGTTCCTTCAAGAACGACTTTTTGAATCTCCATACGTCATGTCTGAAGTGTGCATGACTTTCGGCACCCGCAAGCTCCAACAAAGTCAGCTCGACCAGCTCCTGTTGCTTTACGGTCATTAGGCGTTCATAGAGAACACCAGCAAGGCCCGACTGCCGGACATGGCTGAAGTTGTTCAGGTGCAGGAAGCCGTCAGGCTTTGCCCGACCGTTGCCCTGTGAGAGGTTCACAGAGTCACCCCAAAGCGATCCACATTCGGAGCGACCATAGGACGGATACGAGTTACACGGGCACCACTGCTAAAACGGGCCTCAGCAGATGCCCATGCAGCGTCCATACTGACCGCGTAGATAGTTACTTCGTCTACGTGATCGTCAATTTCTACTGTTGCCTTAAAGGTCTTATGCGCAAGTTCCACTATTTGATTACTCCTTGTTCTTTGAGTTGATCCAACATCGCCCACGGCTCGCCCAGTCGATTCACCACAAGGGCGTCGAAGGGATGGGCCATTAGTGCAATGTCGGAGATGTGATAAGGCTGATCGTCTACGCCTGGAATGAACCAATCGCGGACTATTCGGATTGTCTTAACGGAAGGCGCATAAAGCAGCCCTTCGTATTCGTTGATCATTCGCATGTCAGTAACCACAACATGGTCGTAAGTACCGACTTCGAGTGCCTTGCGAACTTCGATCATGCCCAAGTCAAACCAGACGTTAGGCTTACCGAGGAACTCACGGTGGTATTGAGTCCCGAAGGTCTGCAAGTGCCAGCGTAAAGAGCGAGGCTTTTGAAAGTCTTCACGACTCTCCATACGGGACTTCAGGAAATCCGTATAAGCGGAACGCTCCAGCTCTTCGATGGCCATACCTGGGCACGGCTTGTCCTTAGCAGAACTGTGCATGTCACGTTCAAACATGACCGCCAGCCCTTTACGGCGACCGGCCAGTTCTTCGGCGCACATTCGTTTAAGGACATCCGCAAAAGCCACACGAAAAACTTTGCGGCCCTCAGATTCCAACAGACTAATCAAAGTATCCTTACCGGACTTCCCTCGAATACTGTTAAGACACAGGAGGTCAGTCATTCACGTATTCCTTTACTTTCTGCCAGATGTCCAACAGACGATTCTTTATGCGAACCCACAGAGCCTCTTTAGGCTTCGGTGTCGATGTATGGCGTTGGGAGCGCTGAGAAGTAAATAGTGCAGCGTTATATGCACGATCATTTGCGGACTGCGCCAAACGATAGGCGAACGCAGGCGTGGAGCGAGACATAGGAGTCCTCCATTAAATATGGTTTAGAGAATTATTAGAGTTTCGGGTAAATCCCCATTGCAGCAGCTTGTTCAAGAGTGAGCAGGTAACGGACAGGCTTCATGCTTTCTATCTGAACCAACTGGTCCACCCAAGGCTTAGCCCGCTCCATGTACTCACGCTGTAAAGCCACAAGATGTTCACGAATAAACTTTTCGTGCTCTTCCATTAGTTACTCCACTGGGTTGCCCATTTGCAGAGCCTTCATGATGTCCCGCTGATTCAACTGCATGTCCCGTATCAGAGCAGATTGCTTTAAGATTCTCTGGTCAAGGTACGCAATAGTTTCGCTTTGATCCTTGAGGCGATTGACTCTCAGAATGAACTCAGCAAGATTCTTCCAGCGATAGTGCCCCAGCGGCTCACGGTGGCCGTATCGACGGTCTACCAACATGTCAGGGGTCGCAATGATCTGTTCAAGGTCGCTATACAGTTCCTTTCGGAAGTTGTTGCGGCGATCCTTCTCGCGCCCCTCAGCGACTTCCTTAGCGGCCTTTTCGGCAACTATGCGCGCCTCTTCCTTAGCCTTCTCACGAAGTGGTTTGTTAGTTTTCCAGCAGGCGAAGCAGGCCACGGAAAGGGCGGCGGTGACGATAGGGAAAAACAGTTGCAGAAGGGTCATGCATTACTCCTTAATGAGAGAGGACACGGAGACAGTAGAACCACGAGTGATCTACACGGCACTCCTGCCAAAGTGTTACTTCGTACCAAGCTGCGAGACCGATTACCGAAACCACGCCGAAAACAATAAGAGCTGACTTCATTGGTTACTCCTTAATAGTTGGCTCAGAGATGCCACGGAAAGAATCGAAAGATGGGTGACGCAAAGAACCGTCCGGATATCGCTCCATGAACGTGACGCGGACTGTGTGGCCGTGGTAGGGGTTCAGGTAGTCGGTATACGAGCGTTCCTCTTGATGTTCCTTAACCTTGGCCGTGAACTCTTCCATAAGTGCCTTGCTGATCTTGCAGGCATTCACAACATGGCCGGATTCAAGGAGAACCTCGAAGCCAATCACCTTTCCTTCATTAGCCAGCCCAGGAGTGCCCCAAACGAGACCCACAACCTTTCCGTCTTCGTTGTCATCGGGAACCATCTTCCACATACCGGATTGCTTAGAGCGCTTCCAGATACCGTTAGGGTCTTTAAGCACCACACCTTCTAACTTCCGCTCACGGACGGACTCATAAAAAGCGTCAACCTCTTGCATGCTGAAGCAGTCCATGGACTCAATAACCGACCAAGCAATCTCAGGGAAGCGCTCTTGCAGCAACTTCACTTGGTACTCAATGTGGTACTTCATGACACTGTGGGTCACGTCATAGTCTTGGCCCGAACGGACCACAGACATTGGCACAATGCCGAACACGATTACTTTCAGGCGACTCAGGTCGATAGGCTGGTGACGGCGAAGAGTCCCGGCGATGTCTTTACACGGTAGGTCATCAATACGCAGCTCAGCGTCCAGCATGAACCCTTCAGAGAACAAAGCCTCGTCTAACTCGAAGAACTTTGACCAACGAGGGTCAAGAGCTAAAGGAAGCTGATCATTAAACGCAGGAAACTCTTTACCTTCCCGGCTCAACCAATGGACTCGATGCACAGAACCAAAAGGCTCAACACAAAGGTTCAAACGGACACCATCCTCTTTAACATCAGCAATCAAATAGGTCTCATCAAGAACCTTAGTGACGGCTTTCGTATTGAAGTTGACTGGTCGGTGCGGGCTGGTTTCGAGGATTACACTTTGAACCTTGCTCATTAATTAGCTTCCTTGCCGGTCAGCATTTGGACTTTCGTGAAGGTCGTTGCGAACGCTCGGCGCACTCGCATCTCTACGGTGTCGTTGAGAAACTTCGCGTACTGATAGCAGCGCTTTGCGTCCGTAGTTGCCGTAATGAAACGAAGGGAGCGCAATTCGCGCTTATCTACCAATTGCCGGGTAGTCTTAGACGCATCCTCAATAGTCAACGTTGTGTCGAAACAAAAGGTCTTCTTATCGAGAGCCGAATAGGAGGTCTTTACGTTGATCATTCTGCGCTCTCCCAGTTATGGCGGGCTTGGCGCTGCACTTTATTCAACTTGCCGCGACGGACCCGTACAGCTTCCATCTCGTCATCAGTGCGGCGCTTGGAAGTGCGGGTGTTGCGTTCAATTGTCTTAGTGGATTGCATAGCGGAAAGAACTCCTAAAATATTGGGAAGGTTTGTGGTGCTTTTAGTGGGTGTTTTAAATCGCACAGACAAAGAAAAACCTCAGAGAGACCGGTTAAATCTCAATGAGGTTTCTTTGTGCTTTTAGTGGGTGTTTTTGAATCCGTACCGAGTAGTAAGCCAATTAGGCAAAGGCAAACTGGCTCTCAAGGATCTTGGTGATGTCAAGGGTCCCCTTCTGTGGAATCGGCGGCATCTTTTCAAGCTGGCTCTCGTGCAGTTGCTCCATGAACTGCTGACGGAAGTCCTCCAAGACATCGTTCTCTGTGTACGTCTCAACCATCGCTTCGCGCACAGCCCTGAACATCGCTCCGGCCTTCGCTGGGATGGTCCCGAAGCTGTCGTGAATCAACGCGAAGAACTCCACGCCGTAGCACTCGGAAGCCTTAACGACTGTCTTGCGCAGGTGGGACCCATCCTGACTGTGTACGAAGTTCGGAGAGATACCCGATTCCTGTTTGGCCCCGTCGATTTCGTTGGAATCCCGAACATTGATCGTTGAGCGCAAGCGAGCAGCACCCAGGAAGATCAGGTCGACCCGGCGTTGCACAGGCACCATGTATTCCTGCCACACAGGGAACCCGTCAGGCGTCACCCAGTACACAGGCATGCAAGGCTTCAGGATTTCGGGCTCGGGGTTCTTCTTGGTCTTCTTTGTGGCGGTCACTTCAGTAGCCAGCAGCTTTGCAGCCTTTTGGAGCCACAACATGGCCTCAACGGCCTTAACTACGACCAAGCTCACAGAATCCCAAATGAGGTTCGCCATATACCGGGCACATTGCTGTGCATCAGGGAACCACTGTTCACCGTCACCAGCGTCAAGAGCTGGTTGGATGATGTCTTCGCGTACTTGGTCGGTGAACCCAAAAGCCTTGGAGCCATACGCCAGAGTCATTACGGAACGCTTAGTCACCTTCCGGCTGATCCCGTAGCCCATCCAACCAGCGGCCATTGAGCGAGTACCCAACACGCGGCGTTCTGTAATCTCACCGGTCTTCTTGTTCGTCACCACTTCGGTGCTGTCTTCCGTGCCTTCAAGCATGTCCCGTTTGACCGCCTCAATGACTTCCTCAGCAACCAAGCGGTAGATGTCCTGCACCTCATCCGAAGGCAACAAGTTCACAGCACGACCGCCCCGCTCGTCTCTGAGCATCGCGGAGAAGTGCTGAATACCAGAGCAAGACCCATCGAATGCGATAGGCAGTGCCGACTCCCACAGCTCACCGTGTTCAACCACACCGGCCCACTCGAAGCAGAACGCCAGGAAGCAGAAAGGGCTATCCATCTTGGTCCACTCAGGCTGGCCCAGTGGGTCCCGAGCAATCTCAAGGATCAGCTCTTCGTTGTCCTCTACCCACTTCGTGCGCTGCCCAAAGTCGACCTTATCGACCCCTGCACAGTTGGCCCCGTGGATCTTCAGCCACTCAATACCGTCCTTGCCTACAGGCTCCGCAATGGAAGCCATCAGGAGGCCCTTGGTCAGGTCGTTGCCTTGTGGATTGAACGATGGGATGGCGTAAACACGGCCCCGCCAGTCGAGGTTGTACGGGAAGTAAATGGCCTCGTATTCAGAGAACTTTGTGGCTTGCTCTAAGATGAACTCATAGGACAGACGGCGGCTCACTCGGGCCCGGTCCTTGCGGTACACAGTCGAAGCGGCTTTCTTCCAGACCTTGAGGACCTCGGGGTCTTCGTCAATGTTCGCAGGCTTGACCGGTAAGGCTTCCTTGTCGGCTGTAGGAAACTTGTCGATTGGAACATGCTTCCACTGCATCACCTCCTTGGCGACTTCGAGGACCTTTGCGTTCACCTTCCACGCGGACGCCTGGGCGATGTTCACGGCCTTGTAGACCTCGGGCATCGACACGTCCTTGTAGCGCTGTAGAGCCTTCTTTGAGCGGACCCGAATCAACGGCACAGGCTTACGGCCCTTCGCCCAGTAACCACCACCAATCATTCCAGTCCACTCGCGTGGCGGTACGATCATTGGTTGGTAACGCGGAGTAATCTCGGCCAGTGCATATGCACGGTTGCATAGCTTTTCGGCCCACTCAGGGGTTAGGTAGATGAACTCGCCGTCTAACTTTGCGTTGCCTGCGTGTTCCCGCTTCATCTCGACCAACTGAGTCGACTCAATGAGCAGCTCCAGGAGCTTCACGCCAATATGAAAGGTGACGTAGTTGTCCAGTGAGTCCCAGGAGGTCCACTTAGTGGTCAGCTCATTAGCGGCCATCATGTGAGCCTCGACCTTCTCCATGAACTTAACTTTGTAGGTGTGGCCGTTGCGCTTGTTGAGTGCTGGGCGGATACGCTTGTTGAAGTGTTCCGCCTCCTGCTCGCGGATACGGCCAAATCTGGCCTCTTCCTCAACCGCCTTACCGAGGGATACTGAAACCTGCTGCACACTCAGCGGCCCCTTTTTGGCGACCATATTAAGAACTGTCTTGACGGTAATTGCCGCGACGTTCTCAGCCTTGACCAATTGCAGATAAGGCAGACCAATATTCTTTCGCTTCACCTTATTCACTTGATGCTCAACCCAGTCTTCGAAAGCCTTAGCCATCAGGGGAATCAGTGAGGCCAGCACAGGCTTAGCTGTGGCGTTGTCCGCGAACTCATTACGATCAATAGAACGATCAAGGACTTTCTTAAAGTGATCTTCACCAAGCGTGTAGGCTTCATGCTCAAGACTTAACTGAGCCGCCGCAAGGTCGGGGCCGTAGATATTAGAAAGGGTCTCATAGGCCCAGGATGAAACATCAGTGATTGCGCTAAAGTCATGCTTGGTTAGTTGGATGGTTTGGCTTTCTGCGGACACAAGAATCCCTTAGAGGCCACTTGGGCCTCCAATAAAGTTATGGAAGTTGGTTAGTTGGGTGATTTACTGAATTGAGGGCGTAGAGGGTCCTTAGAGGGGACTTAAAGAAGTCTCTAAGTTAAAGGCTCATAGGGTGGGAACAGCAGGGCTGCTTTTAGTGGGTGTTTAAACCCGAGGGCGAATCGTTACACGGAAGCAACCTCTATCCGACCAGTTATTTCGCTTACTAAGTAGATAAACTTCTTGACTTCGATTTTTCCCTCATCGGGAGCTGCACACTCTTGAAGGATCGTGAGGAAGTCCTTGTCCAGTTGATAACCGAGGCGCGTTGCAGTCCGCCCGCATGGACCGAGCCCTAATGTGAACTCACAGCGTTGGGTGCTGGAAGCATATTGACGGCGGCGAAAGTCTTGGAAACTTGGAACCTGTGCGAGAAACCGAATACGACTTACAGGGTTGCCAAATGATGTCACTGTGCTACTCTCCTTGTAACTGTTGACCTTTGAGCCGCCCTTAGTTGGGTGTTGCCCAAGTACGCATTCAATTCCTAACAGGCACGAAAAAAATGGCGGTGTCATTTAACTTCACTCCAATGCACTAACAGATTCCTTTCCCCGCTCGTTACGGGCATCCCGTAGTGCCTGTGCGCTTTCCCGTTGAAGAACATCGCGTGTCCTACAGGCAACTGAGGGACCACTATGTTTTCGCTGAAAGGCCCGGTATGAACTAACGTCCCGCCGCCTGTATGGGTTGCTGTTAGAGCAACTACCAACGTCACGTCTGAATCTTTATCGTTATGCCAGTGACCTCTTGGGGTGTTCTCAACGGTGTACTGAGCGGCCTGGATGGTCTTGAGGACGCTCGGGTCCTGCCCCATCAGAACCTTTGCCAAAGGGATGCCCGCGTTTGCCCATAGGCTGTGCAAGCAATCAAAGAGAGGGCGGCACTCCGTCAGAAAGGTGACTTCAGGAATCTGCGCCTCTTCTGGTTCATCGTCGTTCACGCTGTACGCCATGCAATCCAGCTCAAGCATTAGGTCCTTACAGAACGCCTCAGAGAGGTACGGGAACGAGTAGACCCCGCAGCCGTAATGGGTGATCGCGCTTAATGCACCTGCCCAGTCTGACGCCGCGATGTAATCCCCCAGGCTTATCGGGTGCTGGTCCTCAGCGTAATCGGCCATGTCCTTGATGGTGTCAAGAACGTCCCGAAGGTCCGTGTGGTACTTGTCCATAGATGGATAGGCCGTGAGAGCCCTACTCAATACGTGGTTCTGTCCTGCTGTGTTCATGCGGTTTCTCCATCCTAAACACTGGTTGCGCATACAGTATTATGCATTTTCGCAACAGATTCTATGCACTGATGCATATACGTTAGTAAAAGACCTCTGTCAGAGAGCGATACCAGGCCAGTTCAAGCGGTATCCAATCCACTCAGCGACCTTACGTCCCCATGAGAATTCTCGGCGCGCCCTCTCCGCTTCCTGGGCGTCCAGAATGGTATCCAGAGGATGCTGTGGGAGCCGGTACAACTCGGCGTGGAGCCCTGAGAACTCACGTTCATCCTCACGGGCCCAGTGGAACAGAGCGGCCTTTAAGAGGTGGTGCCCGACCTCCTGCATGGTGTCTGTGAGGAACTGGAAGTAGAGGCGCCCGTGGTCGTCCCGCTTGATGTCCACACGAAGCCACAAGCGGCCATTGCGGTTGGTCACGTACTGCGCGAGGCCTGTCTTGATGGCGTCTTGCATCGCGCCCAGGATCTTGTTAGCGACTGCGGCGGAAGTGAAGTTGGTCAGGTTGTAAATAGTCATCGGTTTTTGCCCTCCTGGGCATTCTTAAAGGTGGCTGTGGCTTACTGAGTTAAATCGTTGAGTAGGAGTCCAGGGCAACAGCAGCCCACGCGCCGCTTGGCATCTGGCCTACAGCCCAACCTACGGTGTACCCATTCGCCGCTGTCCAACCCAGCTTGGCGAGAAGCGCACTCACAGCGGCCTTTACGTTTCCTTCAGTGTTAAGGCCGTAGTCATAGCCCACCGTGATGGAGCCAGCGGCGGCAGTGGCCTTGAAGCGGGAGCCCTTGGTGTTGGTAGCTGGCAGGTACTTGATGGTGATTGCTTGCATGGTCTGAACCCTATTAATCGCACATAATGTGTTTATCTATTTAAGGCTTCCTGCTGGACCGCCTTGGTGTGAGATAAATCTACGCACCAAACGTGTTCATGTCAACACACCAAATGCGTTTATCTGCACAAAAGAAAACCCGGTGAATCCATGGGAGGACTGACCGGGCTCCTTGAGTGCGCTTTTAGTGGGTGTTTTAAATCACATCAGTAGATCGGGTGCCGTTTAACGGCCTGAAGGAGAACCAAACGCGTGTCCTCTCGGGAGACCTTGAGCGCCAGTGCCAGGCACAGCCAGGACCCGAACTTCAGGGCGACCCGCTCCCGATTCATCGAGTCCACATAGTGGTACTCTTCTGCGATCACCGTTTGATCTGCAAAGTATACCCCGAGCGCCCCGCCCTTCCGTGTAATGACACCACCTTGTGCAAGCTCTGAGAGCCCCTTGAGGATGGTACGCATCAGGTCGGAGTGAGTACGTACCGGCGCCAGTTCGTGAAGGCGCTCGGATGTCATGTGGAGTTCTGGCAGTGGGCATTGCATCTGTAATCAATCCTTAGAACGGAGCGTAAACGCCTGGGCTGTTCCTCCCAGGACGTACCAACAATTACGGTTAAGGCCGGACTCTTTCGTGATCTTTACGCCTGTGATTCCATCAGCGCCTTGAGCATACGCAGCCACCTTCAAGTCAATCAACACACTGGCTTCTGTAGGTGATTCCTCTACGAAGCTCCTATGGCACCGTCCAGCAGACACAGTGGTCAGTGGTTCAGCACCAGCAGGCATAGCCTCATAGACCTTCACGGTGCGTACAGCCTCACGCTGGTCCTTTAGGCTCGCGTAAGACTGCTCATTGCCGACTTGGAGATTCGAAGAGTGACTACCACAGCCAGCCAGGAGCAAAAGACCCAGCGCACCCGCAACACCAACATAACCACAGCGCATCACATGAAGCTCCCTTTAGAAAGCCTCACATGATACATCAAACGCCTTTTAGCATTCTTCGAGCGCAACCTTGATAGCGACTGCCATACGTTGTACCTGCACGCTCCTACCAGACCCGTAGAGGTCAAACGTAATACTTCCTGAGCTGTGCCCCAATACACCCTGAGCTGTGCCCTCATTGACCTCTACGGCCTTCATGGCCCCCGCAAGGTGGTGGCGCAGCGAATGGAAGGACTGGCCGCTACTTGATTCAAGCATCAGGATGGCCCGCAGGCGCTCGTTAAGGAGAGATGAAAAGCTGCTCAGAGACATCGTAAAGAGCGATCCTTGGGCGTCCTGGGCAAACTTCTCGAAGGCTTCCACATCGAAGCCCAACGCATCCACCACAGGAACCTGTCGGACGCTAAATTTGTTCTTTAGGGTCTTACCCTCGTTCTCGTTTACATCAATGACCAACTGATCACCGTCTTTGAAGACATCTGATGTGGTCAACTGATGAAGCTCACCGATACGAGCCCCTGTGACTACTCCAAGAGAGAGCGCCCAGCGCTGCCAGGAGTTCAGCGGGAGACCATTGGCGTATTCCATAATGGCCTTCACTTGATCCGCTCTGTATGCCTCACGCTCACTTTCAGCGCCCTTACGAATCAGTAAGCCCTTGTCGTAGCTCTTATCGATGTAGCCGTTATCTTCTGCCCAGGTCATAACCGATGAAAGATCAATCAGCAGCTTGTTGGCTGTAGATACCTTGCGACCATCCATGAGACGTTCTTTGAGGTCCGTCATGTCCTTACGAGTGTGCTTGCGCAGGTCCAAGTCACCCAGCAGTGAGCCAATCGTCTTAAAGCCCGTCTTCTTGGTCTTCTGAGTGTTCGGTTGCCAATCATTAGCGCGCTCAGACATGTGCAGCTCAGCGAGCTTCGTAAAGGTCAGTGCGCCAGAGTCCTGCACAACCTCGGGAGCCGCTTCAGGCACACCCACAGGACGCTCTGTAGGGACGCTAATAGTCTGATGCCCAGCTTCCCGCTTGATCTCTTCAAGTATCTTCAAGATAGGCGCGAAGTCACCCTCGGCGCGGCGCTCAGCGGCCCACATGACCCTCTGTGCAAAGGGCACTATCTTGGCCTGCTCAACATTGAGTGGCTCTGTGAGGCTAATGTCCTTCAGGTTGTCGTTAATGTCCGAGTAGGTAAGCCCCATGCCGCCGTGAGGGTTCCACTCAGTGCGAGCCTCTAAGACTCCCTCAGCGATGTCCCGTAGGCGCTCCCACAGTTCCTCCCTGGTAGCGTCCAGGCGGTCCAAGTGGAATGTCTTAAGGGTACTTAGGAGACGTGTTGCTGTAGCCAATGCTGTGTGCCTGTTCGTTGTCTTGAGGGCTATTGTACAGGTGTCCTTGGAGCCCTTCACGCGGACTCTTAGGGAATAACGACCCTCCCTCCTGTACAGATAAGGACGGGCAAGCTCTAACAAACTGTTAGAAATCTTCAAGGGATTCGCGGGGTTGTTCATGGTCAGAGCCTTACGCTGCGTGGCTTAGGGCTCATTGGTGGTCAACTTTAAGCATTCTCTGACAGAATACGGCGCAATTTCGTTCATCTACTGGAGCGCTTCTTCATGGCCACTTTCACCAAGACCGCCGTTCTGCTAGCCCTGGCGCTTAGCGCCGGCTGCGTATTCGCCGCGGCCAAACCGGCTGACCAGAGCATCTCCACCTTGGGCGGCAAGTTCACCTTCAACTTGCCCAAAGCCTACGTCGCCGACACCCTGCCAGCCGGCAAGGCAGCAGACGGCACCGGGGATACCCAAGGTACGATGTACGCGAACCCGACCACGAAAAGTGTGGTCATCGTCGCCGAAACCGTGCGCAACGACGGGGTAACCATTAAAGACAATGACCCGCAGTTCCTCGACGGCGCGGTAGCTGGCTTCATCAAGGACCAGAGCGCCGCCCTGCCCGACTTCAAGAAACAGAACGAAAAGAAACTGACCTTCAAGGGCCTTGGCCTGCGCCAGGTCGACAGCACGGCCACCCAGGGCGGCGGCAAGACCTTGAACTCCACCTTCCTCGGCGGTTCCGGCAATCACTTGCTGGTGATCCAGGCCATTTCGCGGGCGGATGATGTGAAGGGGCATGCAGAATTGGTGAAACAGATCACCGGCGGCAAGTAAACCGATCTATCAAGCGACACAGATCAACTGTGGGAGGGGGCTTGCTCCCGATGGCGGTGTATCAGTTGATAGATGTACTGACTGACACTCCGCTATCGGGAGCAAGCCCCCTCCCACAGTTCTAGCGGTGTTCACTTCACATTGGTTTCCAACCAGACCTTCAAATCCTGCACTTCTGCCGCGCTGATGGTGTGGTTCATGCCCGGGTAAGTATGAAACTCCGGCTTCAACCCCAACCCCGACAACACCTCGTTCGCCCGCGTCGCCGAGGCATACGGCAGCGCTTGGTCCAACGTGCCGTGGCCAATGAAAATCGCCAGTTGGCCCAATCGCTCATCCGGCTTGAGCTGCGCCTTGAGCACCGGCAGCACGCTGCCACTGAGCGCAGCAATCCCGCGCACCCACTCAGGGTCACGTAACGCCACCTCGTAGGACATGATCGCGCCCTGGCTGAACCCTACCAAAAACACCCGGTCAGGCTGGGTGTGGTATTTGGCGGTGGCCTTGGCGACAAACGCCTTGATCAGCCTGGCGCTGTTCTGCAGGTCCTCAGTCACCCCATCGTAATCGCCGTCGCCCGGGGTCTTGGTAAACCAGCGAAACCCATTGGGGCCTACCGGCGTCGGCGCCCGCGCCGACAGGTAGGTCCAGGTGGACGGCAGCGCATCCTTGATGCCAAACAGGTCTTCCTCGTTGCTGCCGAAACCGTGCAGGAAGATCACCAGCGGCTGGTTGCGCGCATCGCCCTGGGTCTGTTCCAGGTACGACAGCGGCAAGTCTGTGTGCAGGCTGGAATCGGCATGGGCGGCACCGGCCACCAGGGTCAGTGCCAGAGCGAACAGTTTGAT
Source organism: Pseudomonas sp. D3 (assembly GCF_029320995.1). Classification (NCBI taxonomy): domain Bacteria; kingdom Pseudomonadati; phylum Pseudomonadota; class Gammaproteobacteria; order Pseudomonadales; family Pseudomonadaceae; genus Pseudomonas; species Pseudomonas sp. D3. Next base: position 2,845,291 of record NZ_CP119772.1, on the reverse strand, counting down.
CATGGGAATCGACCTCAGGGTTTGCGCAGCAAATAAGTGTCCATGATCCAGCCATTGGCCAGACGCGCAGCCTTGCGCACCCGTTGGATTTCTTCACCGACCTCACTCACCTTGCCGCTGATGAGGATTTCATCCGGCGTGCCGAGGTAGGCACCCCAATAAATATCCAGGTCCTGATCGGCCACGGTGCGGTAGGAATCTTCGGCGTCGAGCATCACCACCAGGGTGTCGGCATCACTCGCCTGCCCCGCCGCCAAGCGGCGCCCGGTGGTGATCTCGATGGAGCGGCCGATGCGGTTCAACGGCACTTTGTGCTGGGCCGCCAGGGCCTGCACGCTGGTAATGCCGGGGATCACTTCGAATTCAAAGACGCAGCGGCCACTGGCCAGGATCGCCTGCAAAATGCGAAGGGTGCTGTCGTACAACGCAGGATCGCCCCACGCCAGGAAAGCCCCCACTTCGCCGTCGGCCATTTCCTCGTTGATCATGCGCTCGAAGGTCTGCTGCTTGTCGCGGTTGAGGTCCTGCACGGCGGTGGTGTAGTCGATGTCCCCGCGCACCCGCTCGGGGCAATCGGCCTCGACGAAGCGGTAGCCGGGCTCGGTGATGTAGGTCGCGCAGATCTCACGGCGCAGGTCGATCAGCTTGTCTTTGCTCTGGCCCTTGTCCATCAGGAAAAACACGTCGGTGCGGTTCAGCGCTTTCACGGCCTGCATCGTGATGTAGTCAGGGTTGCCGGCACCAATGCCGATGATCAGGATGCGTTTCATGGGTTGCTCTCATTGCGGGGCGTGGATTTTGCCATGTTCACGCACTCAGGCGTGAGTTTCCAGGCGCAGACGCCAGACGCCGTTGAAACGCAGTTCAGTGCAAGACAGCGGCTCCACATCGATGCGATAGAACATCGAGATGGGAAACTGCATGACGTACAGCATTGCGGCGCGGATGACAAACGGGTGGGTAATTGCCACGACCTGGCCGGATTCGGTTTGCAGCGACTGCATCCACTGCGCGACCCGCGCGCAGAGCTGATCCACCGACTCGCCACCGTGAGGTGCGCTGGCGCTGTCGGTGAGCCAGGTGGTCAGTTCGGCGCTGTCGAGTGCGGCGATGTCCTGACCTTTCCAGTGCCCCACATCGCCATCGCGCAAGGCTTCGTCGATCACCGCCTGATTGCCGAACAAGCTCGCCGTCTGACGGGTTCGCGCCTCGGGCCCACAGCGCAGCCGCAGGCCTTTCTTGTAGCGGCCGGCCAGGGATAACGCCGCGCTTTGCCAATCCATCGCCACCGATTCGTCATCGGCAAAGAAACCGCGCTTTTGCAACGGCGTGGCGGCATGGCAGATCAATGTCAAACGGCTGGCTTGCATCGCAGATCGCAGCTAGGTGAAGGATAAGGCGACCAAGACTGGCGCAATTGGCGCCATGACGCAACGCCTTGAGCCAGAGGGCGCGGCTGCGCTAATCAAACCACTCCCGCCGCCCCTCGAACGTACTGGCGATCAACTCGACAATCCTCTGCACCGCCTCGGCATGCTGCACCCGCGCATTCACCGCCAGCCACACCTGGCGCTGCATGGGCTCGGCGAGCAATCCCGGCAAGGCCACCAGGCCACGGTCTAAGCTGCCCATGTAGTGCGGCAGCAAACCGATGCAGGCACCGCAGCGGATCATCTCCAGCATCAGCGAATAGGCATGCACCTGCACCACTGCGGCCAGGCGTTGTGCTACTACGGTGTTCCACGGCTGCAAGGCGTCCACCTGCCCATCCGGCTGCCACTGCACCAACATGTAGTCATCGAGGTCTTCGACACTGTCGGGGCGGGTCGTCGGCCGCGAGTAACGCTTGGCGATGTGCGGCAGGTAGTGCAAACGTGCCAGGACCCGAGGCGGCTCGGTGAGAAAACTCGGGCCGGGCGCGGGGCCGTCCGCGTCGGATAGCCACAGCACCACGTCAACGTCCACCGCTTGCAGGGACAGTTGGCTGTCGATGGAGATGATCTCCAGGCGCACGCTGGCGTTGCGGCGCAGCAAGGCGATCAAGTCGCGCCCGAGGATGTCGTGCAGGATCGGCTCGGCCACAGCCAAGCGAATCAGCGGCTGCGCCACCGCCGGCAAGCGCCGCGCGTGAGCCAGGGCCAGCAACTGCGCCTGCAACTGCTGGCCATCGCGGCTGAGTACCAGACCGTTGCCCTGGTAGCTGAACAACGCATGGTGCAGCTGCTCTTCCAGTTGCGCCAGGCGTTTGCGCAGCAGCGTCGCCTTGATATTCAGGCTGCGCGCCGCCTGCATGAAACAGCCGCAGCGCGCACTCACCAGAAAGTAGCGCGCGACCTCCGGTTCGATGTCGTTGGCCAGCGCCAGCCAGGCGCTACGGGATTGATTCGGCTCGCGATAGGGTGCGCGCCCCGGGGGGCCAGACGGTTCTAGAAATGCCATGGGAGACTCCCTGTCTTGTGGGTCTTGTGCATCCAATGCGGTCGACGCGGGTTACTCCAGCAACGTGTTCAACTGCGCGCCGTCGATACTCAACGTCGCGGTATTGAGCATGCCTTCCAGGTACGCCTTGGCGATCTGTTCCTGACGTTGCGCGCGCAGGGCCTGGGTCAGGCGCTCGCGCAGTTCGTCAAGGGTGGCGGTGCGCGCCGGTTGCTGGGCCGTGAGCTTGAGCACATGGAACCCCGCCGGGCTTTGCACCACCTCCGACACCGCGCCGACCTTGAGCCGCGACACCGCTTCGCGCACCGGCGGCACCAGTTGCTGCAACGGCTGCAAGCCCGAGTCGCCGCCGCGCTGGGCGGTGTCCGGGTCCTGGGAATATTGCGTGGCCAGGGCGGCAAAGTCGCCCGGCGCAGCCTGGGCCTTGCGGCTCAGCTCCTGGGCCTGGCGACGTACCGCGTCGACGCTTTGCAGGTCATTCACCGCGAGGAAGATCTGGCTGACCCGATACATCGGCGGCGTCACCCACTGCGCCTTGCCGCTGTCGTAGGCCTGCTGCAATTCAGCGGCGCTGGGGTAGTCGGCCGGCACCTGGCTGACCGAGAGCATGTAGTCGCGAAACACGATCTGTTCGGTGGCGGTGCGGGTCTGTTGTTCCACCTCCGGGCGCTGGCGCCAGCCTTGGGCGTCGGCCTGTTCGAGCACGGCCTTTTGCGCCAAGCGTGAACGCAGCCAGCTCTCCAGGGCGCCACGGTTGCCGCGCAGTTGCTCACGGGATTCGGCCGGCAGGCTCGCCAGCACGCTTTTCAGTTCAGGCAGGTCGATCTGCTGGTTGCCCAGGCGCGCCACGGCCGGTGCGCCGCGCTCGCTCGGCGAGGACGTGATGACAGGCGCCGGTTGCTGAGCGGCGACCGGGTCGCTGCCCGGTCGCAGGCTCAACCCCACCGCCACCACCAGCAACGTCAGCGCCCCGGCGCCGATAAGCAAGGTTGGCTTCTTCACAGCACCGGTACCTCTTCAGCCACCGGCTCAGCCGCCTGGGCCTGCAACTGCGCGGCGTGCTGGCTGTACTCACGCAGATAGACGATAAATTCCTGCAGCAGACGGTCCCACAGTTCCAGTTGGCTGCGCAGGTGCGTGGCACCGACACCGGCCACCACCACGTCCATTTCCATCAGCAAAAATTCGCCCTGCACGGACAGCCGGGCAAACCGGCGCGAGGCGTTCCACACCTGAGTCAGCCCTTCGGGCAAGTCGCCCTGCACGCGCAGCGCGCAGCTGTAGGTGAAATCCACATAGCTGCCCTGCTCCGCCGCCGGGTTACCGAAGCGCACGGCAAAGCCGATGCCCTGGCTAGCGCTGAGCAGTTGCACGATGCCGTTCTGTTCGCTTTGGTTGACCCGGTAGCCGGCTTCCTGCAACAGCGCGGTCAGGCTCTGGACGGTAACACTGGTGATCAATTCGCTCATGGGATCTGTTCCTTGTCTATCAGTGATTGGCGGCTGCCTGGGGCGCATCAAAACGGCTCTTGTACAACTCGTCGCCAAAGCCCTGGGCCAGTTCCTCGAACTTGACCCGCGCGCCGCTGGCAAAGGGCTGGCGAATACTCATCACCTCGGCCACATCGATTTTTTCGTAGGCCGCGAGCAACTGCTGGGCCACGCCGTACATCTGTTGATTCTTGGCTGAACATTGCTGCACTTGTGTGTCACGTTCGCTCAACTGCGCCTGCAGGCGCGCACGTTCGGTTTCTTTGCCCTTGGCCAACACCAGCAGTTCTTCATAAGCCTTCTTGAACTTGCCGATCTGCTCGTTGCTCGCGGCCACCTGGGCTTGCGCCTGGCTGTGCAGGCTCTGTTGCTGGCCGGCCATTTGCTCGGCGACGCCACGGGCCTTATCCAGCTCGGCGGTCAGTTGCTTGATTTGCGCCTGGGCCTGCTTGGCCTGGTTCTCGGCGGCCAGGCGTGCAGCACTGGCCTGGGCCTGCTCGCTTTGCAGCGCCTGCAACTGCTGGGTGGTGCTGCGCAGTTGCGTGCGCAGGCGCTCTTCCATGCCTTCGGCCGAGGCGCCGGTGGCAACCAGCAGCAACAGCAGCGCGCATATTCGCGTGTTCATGGGGCATCTCCCTGCGCATCAGAAGCGCGTGTTGAGTTCCAGTTGCATCACATCGACTTCGAACGGCGCGCCATACACTTCGGAGGCGCTCAACCAACGCGCACTGGCGTAGATGTTTTTGTCGATGCCGTAGTTAGCGCCAATGAAGTAGCCCTTGGCGTTGGTGCCGCCGAGGTGAAACGAGGAGTCGTTGAAACCGTCGGGCAACGCATCAGGCTGGATATATTTGTAGCCGGCCAACACGTTCCAGTCGCCGCGTTTGCGCATCTCCAGCGCGCTGCCGAGGGTGAACGAGACCATCATGGCGTTGCCGCCACTTTCAAACTGGCCGTTGGAATTGAGGTTGTTGACGATCTCGCCTTCGCTGCGCTTGAGCATTTCGCCCTTGTCGTAGGCCAGGTTGCGGATGTAGTTGCCTTGGGTGCGCAGCTTGAAGTCGCTGGGCAGTTCGCTGTCCCAGACCAGGTTGAGGTCCAGCACATCGAACTTGGACGCCAGGCCGACGTATTGTGGGTCCGGGGTTTTGGCAGGGTCCGTCGGGTTGGTGGTGTTGTTGCGCAGGTTGAACACGCTGTTGCCCTTTTGCATAAAGGCCACACGCGTGCCGTCAGTGTCGCAACCGGGTTCGCCCTTCCACGGGGAGCACGGGCTGGAACGCTGACCCTCGATGTCCTGGAACTGGTAGTAGGCAGCGGCAAGTTTGAGGCTGTTGGCGCGGTTGATCTTCCAATTCGCGCCGATTTGCCCACCGAACAGCCACTTGGTCTCACTGTCTTGCTTGTCGATGCCGTTGGTGCTGGCGGCATCCGAGGAGTATTCAACCGGGAATGCGCCGAGGGTGCCGAACAGCCCCCACTCGCTGTTGAGCTTATGGTTGAAGATCGCGGCCACACCGTCAAAATTGAGCTCGTTGGCATACATCATGTCGGTGGCGTAGAACGGATTGGCGATTCGCCCGCCGGTCAAGGTGATGGCGTCGGTGGTTTTCCAGCTCAGGTAACCCTGGTCGAGCCAGATGTCTTTTTTGCCGAAGCCACCGCCCAGGGTCTGGGTGGTAGACACCGGGTTATTGTCAGAACCGGTGCCCAGGCGAATACCGGCGGTCCACTCTGGCGAGATCACCGCTTTCATGCCCAGGCGAGCGCGCAGGCGGAACAGGTTTTCGCGGTCCTTGATGGTGTTGATCAACGGCGGAAACTTGGTGTTCGAGTTTTTGTTGACGTCATAGGGCCCCGTTTCATTGACCTTGGCGAAGTCGGTGATCTGAGGGCTGTTGTTGCCCGAGAAATAGCGCGACTCGTCACGCAGGCGAATATCGCCGTCAAAGGTCACGCGCGACACCCAGTCGGGGAAGGTATTGGGCTGGGCCCAGTTTTCCTGCTTGGCGGTGGCCATGACTTCGGCTTTCACCTGATCGCGGATCTGATCGCGCACCGCTTGCGGCACATACTGCACGCGCACGTCGCCAGGCGCCGCCGTCGGGCCGCTGGCGACCACCGGGGCGGCATTCGCCTGGCGAGCCTGTTGGGCTTCTTTTTCCGCTTGGGCAATCAGCCCATTGGCGGTGTCCTGGGTGAGCACGCCTTGCTGCACCAGCAGGCGGATCAGGTTGATCGTGACGTTTTCCGAAGGGGCGACCGGGGCTGCCGTCGCCTGGCCGACCAGGGTCGCGATGACCATGCCGACCGCCAGGGTCAGCCGATTCACGGGGGAAATCATTCGTAAGCAACTCCTGTAAAAAACTGCAAAAAATGGGTTCGATCAATCCGGGCGCCGGCCCTTGAGGGACAGGCGTACCGGCATGCTCACCGAGGCTGGAACGCGTTGCCCCGCATGGGGTACACGCAACGCCGCCAGCACCTGGGCGTCGGTCTCGCTGTCGCCGCTGGACTTGGCCAGCTCCACACGCGTGACCTGGCCCTCGGCGCTCAACCACACATCCGCCTGTACCGCGTAGGCCTTTTTGCGCAACTCCGGGTCTTCCCTCAGCAGGCGTTGAAACACCCCCGCCAGGTATTGCTTGTACGTGCCGGCCCCGAGACCACCGCCGCCGGAACCGGCCATGCCACCGCCTTTGCCAGCACCGATGTTGAAGCCGTCGTTGCCGGACTGCGCATCGCCATCGATCTGCATCGGGTTGGCCAAGTCATCGGCCGGTGAAGGCGGCGCTTCTTCCGCCGGTTTCACCTCTTCGGGCTCAGGTGTGGGCACCGGCTCAGGGACTTTTTCCTCCACCTGGGGCTCGGGCTCCTTGGGTTTTTCCGGCGGCGGTGGCGGTGGTGGCGGCAACGGGATAATGGTCGGCACCTTCGGTGCTTCGCGGCGTACCCCACTCATGTCATTGGCCCATTGCCAGAGAAACCAGGCGGCCACGGCGCCCAGCAGCAGGCCGGCGCCCCACTTCAGCGGGCGCAACGGCGGCTTGTTCTTCACGGGCAATGGCGGCATCGGGATCTGTGCGGTCATGACTCAGCCCTGGCTCGGTTTGCCGGTGACCAGCCCGACCTGGGACAGCTCCAGCCGCCGCAGCAAATCGAGCACCTCGATCACCTTCTGGTACTGCACGGCGGCGTCGCCGCGCACGATCACCGGGAAATCCGGGTTCAGCGCTTTCTCGATGCGCAGGCGCTCCTCCAGCTCCCCCAGGGTGACCGGGTAGGCATCGAGGAACACCTGGCCGCCATCGTTGACGGAGATGGCCTTGGTCTTGGCCTGCGACAGCGACACCGAGGCGCTGGCCTTGGGCAGGTGAATCTGGATGCCCGAGACCTGGGCGGTAGCGGTGAGGATGAACATCACCAGCACCACCATCAGCACGTCCACCAGGGGCGTGATGTTGATGCTGTCGACGGCGGCATCGTCGTCATCGTCGTGGGAGGCATTTACGGAAGCCATGGCGATTCTCCTCAGGCCGAAACCGGCGCGTGATGCGGCACGCGGTGCGCCGTTTCACTGAACTGGCTCTCACCGTGCATCTCCGCCAGGCGCGTGATGAACTCGTCGACAAACACGCGCATGTCGGCGCTGACTTCCTTGTTGCGCGTGATCAGGCGGTTGTAGCCGAACAGCGCGGGGATCGCGACGAACAGGCCCATGGCCGTGGCCAGCAAGGCCGCCGCCATGCCCGGGGCGATCGCATTGATGTTCACGTCACCGGCCATGGCCGTGCCGAGGAACACCACCATGATGCCCAGCACCGTACCGAGCAGGCCGATGTACGGGCCGCCGGCGATGGCGTTGGACAAGGTCGACAATTTGGAACTGAGTGCCTGGTTTTCGCGGGTGCGCACGCCGTCCATGGAGCAGCGGATGGCTTCGATGGTCGCCGCCGAGACCGACGAGGTGTCGGCGCCCTGGGCGCGGCGGGTGCGGATTTCCTTGACCGCCACGCAGTACAGGCGCCACAGCGAAGAATGGGTCAGGCGTTGGGCAAGTACGCTGTCGTCGTAGAACATTTCCAGACGAGTGCCGATCTGTGCGAACTGCTCGCGAAACGCCTCGTTGCCGCTGCTCACGCGGCTGACCATACGGTTCTTGCGGATCATGATGACCCACGACTGGAACATCATCGCCACCAGCACCAGGATGATCACCCAAGCGTCTACCGGCACCGCGTTAAGCAAAAAGCCCAGGCTGCCGAAACCGTAGCCCGACTGTTCTTCATCCACGCCATAAGCCACCAGTTTCGACTCGGCACCCTGGGCACTCGCGTCAGCCAGCAACAAGGTCGCTGGACGGGCCACTTTGGACAGGCGCAGCTCATCCATCGCCCCGGCAAACGGCAGGTGCGGGCTCGCCGCTTCCGGCAGATCGGCACCAATCGCCAGTTGGGTGTTGAACGCCGGCATGGCCACTGCCAGGCTCGCGGTTTCGCGGCCGTTGACATACAGCGCGAGTTTTTCACCCTCGGCGGTGAACGCCAGGTGCTGCCATTGGCCAGGGTTCAGCGGCTGGGTCGAGACGGCGCGCTGACCGTCGATTTCCACGAACGGCGTGCCTTGGTTCAACCCGAGCAACAGGCTATGCAGGCCCTCACGCCGGGCCAGGACGATTTGCTCGCCGTTGGCCTGGTCCAGGCGCAGCCAGGCGCTGAATGTGAAGGCGCTGCCGGCGGTGTGTTGCAGCGACGGGCTGGCCGGCAACAGCAAGGGCTGGCCACTGAACTGCAAGGCACGCCCGACCACACCGTCGATGCTGCTGCCGGTGGCGTTCAGCGCGGTGTTGGCGTAGGCCGTGGTGTCCCGTGGCGGTGTACCGCTGGCCCCATCAAAGTGATACAGCGCGGTGTAGTTCGGGTCGAAGGTCAGTTGGCCGTTGGTGGTGGCCGGGGCCTTCTGGTTACCGTAGTACATCCACAGATCCTGGCGCTGGCCGCCTTCGACCTTGGGCACATCGACCCAGATCAGCGCCATGCCCATCAGCGGGTCGAAACTTTCGATCTGGTGGTTGAACACGGTCTTGTCGTCGGCACTGACAAAGCGCACGTCACTGCCGTCATCCTTGACCCCGTCAAAGGTGAAGTTACCGGTGTGCAGGCGCACCAGCAGCGCGGTGCGGCCCAGCGCCTGGTTGATCGCGGCGCCTTGGGCGGTGGTGTCCACGCTGATCTGTTTGCGGTAGTGCCAATCGTCCTGCCACCAGGCATGGGCGGTGGCCGGGAGCGCGAAGCCCAGGCAGATCAACAGGCTCAGGAATAGGCGTTGCATGGGAAGAATCTCCGGGGAAAAGGGTCAGAAAGTCGCCTGCACACTGAAGTGCAGTCGCGAGTCCTGTTTCTGGGTGTTTGGTCCGTCGAGCAGCGGGTAGCCCCAATCCAGGCTGCCGGACAACCATTTGCTCAAACTGGCGCGGGTGCCGAGGCCGACACTGGCCAGGCTGTATTCGTCTTCCTGTTCGGGCAGCGGGTCGTGCAGACGCATGCGTGCGCCTTCGGCGAACGCGTAGAAGCGCCACTCCTGCACGTAGCTGCCGAGGAACTTGGCCAGGGACGGTGTGCGCAACTCCTGGGAGAGCAGGTAACCTTCATCCCCGGTGCGCTCGGCCGCCAGGTAGCCGCGCACCGAGGTGGCGCCGCCGGCGGAATATTGCTCGTTGGACACCAGCGGCCCCGACGCCAGTTGGAAGCCGGCCTTGGACGCCGACTGCCAGTCGTTGGCGAAGGTGTAGGTGTAATTCAGGTCGCCCTTAAGCACCGCAAAGCTGGCGCTGGCCTTGTAGCGTTTGTAGTCGAACTCTTTGGCGTCGCTGCCATAGCCAAAGAATGCGCGGGTGCCGACGACCAGGTTCAAGCCCAGGCCCAACTGGGATTGCTCGGTGTAGCGATAGCCGTTGTAACCCAGGGTGAACGGCGCGTACTTGAGCGGCACCTGATCGCTGCTGGAACCGAACTTCATCTCCTCGTCGAAGTCCTTGAAGTCGACCCCGAACGAGAACGAATTGGCCCAATTGCCCGCCGCCGGCAGGCTGTAAATGGCCGACACCCCGTAGGAGTGGCCCTTACCCAACACGTTGCTGCCGCCGATGGTGGCGATGTTGCTGTCGGACTGATAACCGGAGAACTGCAACGTCCAGCGTTCATCCAGCGGCGCGCTGTAGGAACCCGACCAGACCTTGGCATTCGAGCTGTCCTGGGGCGCGGTGAAGTACGTCAGCGAGAGGCTGTGGCCCAGTTGCCAGAGGTTGTCGTAGCCCAGGGTCGCGACCGAGCGCAGCTTCTCGGTGTCGGCGCTGTAGTCGTTGTTCAGGCCGATACTGGCGTGCCAGGGGTTCTGGTCTTCCACTTGCAGGTCGACATCCATCGTGCCGGCGCGCTGGCCCTCACGTACCTGCGGCGTGACCTGGCGTCCGGCGCTGCGGTTGAGCGCGGCGAGCTGGGTTTGCACGCTGGCGAAATCCGGCACGGCGCCTTCCTTGAGCCCAGGCACTTCCTCGCGGATGTCCACCGGCGAATAGTGCTTGGCCCCCACCACCCGCACGCGACCGACCTTGGTTTCACTGACCTGCAGGTAGACGATGCCGTCATCGACCTTCTGCTCCGGCAGCTCCACAAACACCGACTGGTAGCCGCGCGCCTGGTAGATCTTCTGCAGCGCATCGCGGGCGCCTTCGATATCGTTCAGGGTCTTTTGCGGGCCGAGAAACGGGTACACCGCCTCTTCGATCGTTGCCGCATCGAGCACGGTATTGCCGCGCACGAAGTACTCGTTGACGTCCACCCGGCGCGCCGGGGCATCGCCCTCCTCGGCCAGCGCCGGCTGCACCAAGGTGCCCAGCGCCAGGCAACACAGCGCCAGCGTTGACTTGAACAGATGCTCCACACAGCCCCCTAAATAACGAAAATGTTGCGCCCTCGCCGATTGCACGGCGTTTGGCCTGCTCAATTGCGGGTTGTCGAAAGTTGGCTGTGCCGTGCCAGCCAGGTGTGCAACAAGGCGAAGTTCAACGAGAACTCCGGCATGTGCAGCAAGGCACCGCAAAACACGTCACCGATGATGGTCTGGATCAATTGCACCGCCCGTGGGTCGTTCAACAGGGTGGCGATATCGCGTTGCAGCACATGGATGCCCCACACCTTCTGGTGCAGGTCGAGGCCGACGAACCAGCGGAACAGCAGGTTGTAATTGAGCTGCTCGTGCAGTTGCTGTTCGCTGGGCACGGAATACAGCAGTTGCAACAGCAGGATCTGCAGCACGGTGCGCGGCGCGATCAGCATCTCCGGTGCGGGGCGCAGCAGGGCGTGGTGCCGGTCGAACATCTCGTCGATCTGCGGGCGCAACAACACCAGCGAATGGCCCGCGGGGATGTAGCTGGAAACTTCCTTCAAGGCGCCCTGCCAATCGTCCTGCGAGACGATCCACACCCAGGGCGCGCCGTAGCGGTAGACCGAAACCGGCTTTTTGCGCGCGGCTTCGACGATCTTCGACAGGCGCTGATCGAGCTCCTGCATGCCGACTTTCGAGTAACGTTCCATAGTTCCCATTTGCCCCACTCCTGGCGTCCTGCTGACGGCTGGGGAGGCGACTTGTGGCCGCCTCCAGCGCGTTACATAGGCAAGACGGGCGTGGGTGGGAGCTACCGAACTTTTGTCATGAAAGCTTCATTTGGGATTGAGTGGGGGGCATTTTTGGGGGAGGGTGAGCGGGTACATATTCGGTTCTTTGAGCGTGGCGGTTGTTGGGGCGGTGGGTATATCCGGTTCTTTGGTAACGGCGGCTATTGGTTCCGCCCTTACGGCGGGTCACTTTGGAAAAGCCCCAAAGTAACCATTAGGGCTCTTGCCCCACCACTCGGTGCCTCGCCTAGGCTCGGCATGCCCTCACTCCGGCGTGGTTTGACGGGGCGCCTAAGATCAAAATCAAAATCAAAAGCCAGAGCAAAGCCAGAGCAAAGCCAGAGCAAAAGCAAAATGAGGTCTATCTGACCTATGGAGATATCTGATCCATGGAGATCCAAATGTGGGAGGGGGCTTGCCCCCGATAGCGGTGTGTCAGTCAACTAATCTGTAACTGACCCACTGCTATCGGGGGCAAGCCCCCTCCCACATTTCTGACCGAGTTCGGCTTCCAGTATCAGGTCGGCTATTAGGCCGCCGCGCCAACAAAAAAAACGGGGCAATCACTGATCGCCCCAAACGTACATCGAGAGGTCCTTCCACTTACAACGTGATCTGCTTGCGCTCCTCATCCGTCAACCGCGCACGCGCCTGTTCGCTCAACGGCCCGGCGCCCAGTACCTGCACCGGGCTGTTGGGGTTGTACTCCGAGGTTTTCTGCTGTTCCTGCGGCTCGCGCTGCACCGGTTCGGAGCCAAAGCTCAACACCTCCACCGTCACGATCGACGCCCTGCCCTGCTTGGCCGCCGCCTGCTGGCTGCGCGCCGCGTCTTCCGCCGCCTGGGACGCCGCCGCCCCCGCCGCGCTGGCCGAGCTCATGGCGCCGGTATTGACGCTGGCGGTCACCGGCACCCCGGACGACTTGCCCTGGGTCAGGATGTTGGCCGCGTTGACCACGTGCAAGGCGGCGATGTTGACGTTGCCCGAGACCCGAATGCCCGCCTCGCCCGCGTCGATGGTGCCCAAAGGCGCGATCAGGTCGATATCCCCCGCCGGTACTTCGGGGATCGGGTTCAGCGTGGCGATCCCCGCGCCGGTACTTGGCACCGCCGGCGACAGGCTCACGTTGCCCCAGTTGTCATAGACGCGCTTGGGCGGCGTGTACACCACGGTGGTCTTGGAGCCGCGCCCGGCGTTGATGTCGCCCTCGCTGGTCCAGGCCATGATCGAGCCACCGAAGGTGGTCATGATGCGGCTCTGGCCGAGCAAAATGCTGCCCATGGAGTACAGCTGGATATCCCCCGCACCCTGGGTGATCACGCCGGCCGTGGACGGTGGCGCTGCGCCTTCGATACCGAAGGTCTGGCTGCCGCCTGGGGTGAGCATCTGGATCGAGCCGCCGAAGTTGGTGTGTACGCCCGAGCCGCCGAACATCGTGATGTCGCCCTTGTAGGTAATCGGGTTACCGGCCACGTCCGTCTCAGGAAACAACTTGGCAATCGCGGCACGACCACGCACATAGCTGCCCTGGCGCACACTGCCGTCCTGGTTGTATTCACGGCCGGCGGCCTTGAGTTCGGCGAAGTACACATCACGGGCGAAGACCCGCTGTTGTTCGGCGGGCAACGCCGCGTAGTAAGCGCGGGCCTGTTCGCTGCTGCCGACGAAACCGAAACGCTCGGCCAACCAGCGGACCAGTTCGTTTTCGTAAGTCTTGGCCACCTTGCCGCCCTGCAAGGACTCGCCCGCTTGTGCCAGGTTGGCAGGGTCCAGGTAAGCCTCGACAAAGTGCAGGTAATCCGGGCCGTTCGGACCGACACCGGCCTGCATCACGATGCTCGCGCCCGGGCGATTGTCGCCTGCCACCACTGCGCCGAGGCTGGTGACGCTGACCTCGCCCCCCGCCGCCGCTGGCCGCCCAGCCATCAGGATATTGCCGCCCGCCGTCACCTCCAGCAGGCCGGGGCCGGCGACCTGGAAGTTGCTGTAGAGAATGTCGCGGCCGGCGGAAACGATGGAAATGTCGTTGGGGTTGTTATGAATAAAGAGGTTGCCCGTCTGCTGCTCCGACAAGGTTCCCCGGGCATCGTTGAACAGGCTGCCACTGCTGACAATGTCACGCCCGGCCATCATCCACACCGGACCGTTGCCCTCGTACCAGGTCTGCCCCGAATTGCTCGCCGTCGGCGCACTGTTGAAGCCAATGACCCTGCCGCTGCTGACCCCGACCAGGTCGCCGCTCAGCGCATAGAAACGCGCTGGGGATTTGGGCACATAGGCAGCAGCCGACGCCGTGGCCGACCCAAACGTCAACAATGGACGCGGGTCAGAATAGGTGACCGTACCCTCCGTCGGCAGACCGCTGTTGGCTGACAGATTATTGCCATCGGCGACCACCTGACCGTCAATCCTGCCGACAAATGCCGGCTGCCAAGGCGTGGCCATGATGCCCGGGTCGGCCGCAGACGGCGTGACGAACATGCCGCCGGCGTAAATCGAGTCGCGGGCCAGGAACTGCAACTCACCGTCAGGGCCCGGGGCAAGCAACAGCGTGCCCGAATAACTGCCATCGGACTGGGAAATATGCGCGGCCTTCCCATAGTAGAGATTGCCTCCAGCCGCGGTCGCACGAAGAATCGACGGATAGACGATTGCCAGGTCAGTCGCTGTGCCGCTGACATTCGGGGTCAAATTGCCGCCTGCCGAGAACAGATCTATCGCCGTGTGGGCCGTCCACAACGTGAACCAACTTTCCCCGTCCCCCGACTGGGTCCCGCGAGTAAAGGCGGACCTGTTAGCCACCTCGACCCGTCCCGGGTCGAGTACATCCTGCACGACCAGATCGCCGGCCGTGGCCAGACTGAACGTGGCATCACCCGGTACCAGTGTGATACCGCCCGAAGGCAAGCCACGGGTGGCCTGCAACGGGTCGTATGCGCGTGTTTCGCCGGGGCTGTGCTGTATCGAAATGCTGCCATACGTCAGGCTGATATCACCCGCCGTACCACTGCTTACTTGCGCATTGCCGCGCAGGTTGACCAGCACCCCATTGCGCGAATCCACAGCCTGTGAGGCGACCGGGTTCAGCGAACCGCCGATGTGCAACTGCAGGTCGCCGCCGCCGGTCAGCACCAGGCTGCCATCGCTGGCCACCCGACCGGTACTGCCCACCGCCAGCACCAGGCCTTCAGTGCGCACGTTCAGCGCCGCGTTGTTGGCGCTGTCCGCGAGGCTATTCAAGGCCCCCGCATTGCCGCGCACAGTCACGTCCAGGTCACCACCGCCGAGGGTGCCAAAACCGGTGAAGCCCACTAACTGATCGGATGTCGTCAGGGCCGTCTTGACCGTGGTGAAACTGCCGAAATTGACCCACCAGGCGGTCGGCTGGGCTTGCTCGCCCGTCACCACGTCCGCGCTGCCCTGGCGCCATAACCAGTTACCGACGGCGGCCGATGGGTTGCCGACGTCCTGAGTGTCGGGACGACCGAGAAAGGAGGTCGAAGGGCTCACGATATTACCGGTGAGATTCCCGCCCACGTTCAACGTAAGGTTGCCGCCGGCCTCCGGGTACCAGGCCCGGTACAGGCTGTCCGAAGAGCCGTTGACGAACTGCTCGTAGTAGCTGTTTGGGCTATTGAGTACGGTCTTGTTGCTGTTCAGCACCTTAGCCTGGTTATACGGATCGCCGGCTTGGGTGGTAACAGAGGAGGTGCCTGCGGTATAGACCCCGAACAGTGACTCCATGCTCAGGTTGCCGCCACTCAACAGCTCCAGGTCACCGGTGCCGGTGCGGATCACACTGAAGCGCGTACTGGACGGCGTGGCCGCATACTGCTTGCCGCCACCCAGCAGGCAGTACGACGGTGAACTGGTGCAGAAATCAGCGATAGCTGGCAAGCCCAGTTGGTCCAGCTCACTTTGCTTGATCACATCGCCCGCTTTCACGAAGACCCCATAATCGGCCAGCTCCAGCGCAGCGGACTGGGTCCACAGGTAATCGACCTTAACCGCGCAATACGCCGGGTTGCCGTTGCAGAAATCGGCAATCGAGCCCAACCCGAAACCATCCAGAATCGCCTGGTCGACCGGGTCGCCTTCCTTGACGGTCACACCGTTGGCGGCAAAATCTTCGACGGCAAAGGCGCTCCAGGTCTGCACGCCGGTGGCGGGCAATTCCTTGGCAAACATGCCGTAGTGAGCGTCAGCCAGGCGCAGGTCGCCACTGCGCGGATGGCTTTGCAGGATGCGGCTGTCGGCCGCCTCGGTATCGGCGCCAGCGACCAGGCGCAGCGACCAGGATTGCGTGCCCTCGGCCAACATCGGTGCAATCGCCCACAACTTGCCCTGGCGTCCGGCGACTTCCGGGCGCAGTTGCACCGAGCCAACCCCGTCGGGCAACTTCACGTTGGTACCGGCGGGGATCAATGCACCCCGTGGCAGCGCCTTGCTGCCATTGAGCATGACGATGTTGTTATTCAGGTTCGCCCCCGCCACCGCCGGAAGCGGTACGCCTTTTGGCCAGGTCATCGCCGCCAGGCGGGTGCCCTGGGCCAGCAGGGTGCCCGCCTCCAACTGCGTACCGGCCACCAGCGTTTGCGCCCGGTCGAGCAAGGTGCCGGCGGCAAACAGCAGGTTGCCGCCCGCATCGCGTATTGCCGCCGCCAGGACGGTGCCGGCCGGCAGCACCAGGGTCTGGTCGAGGGTCGCCGCCACGGGCAGACGAGTGCCGGCCGCCACCGTCAGGCCTTTGATCGGCACGTCGTAGTTCAAGGTGGCCCCCGCCGGGAACGCGGTGCCATCGGCCAGGGTCACGCCGTTACCCGGCACCACCACCGCGCCGCCGGTAAAGTCGATTCCGGGCAGCAACACCCAGCCCTTGTCGTCCACCGTGTCTGGCGGTGGGGCAAAACCATCGTTGATGCTGCCGTATATGTTCAGGTCGCCACCAGCACGCAGGGTCAGGCTGCCGGACTCGCCGGAGCCGTACACCGAGGTTTTCTGGCTGTTGGGGTTGAGGCTGGCGTAGCGGTAGCCGGACAGGTCCAGATCGCCCTGCACCACCAGATCGCCGTCCGGTGTACGGCTGACGATTTCCACACCCGGGCGCAAATGGAAGGCATTGGCGTAGGTCGCATTGTTGAGCCCCGCCAGTTTGCCCTGCAACAGGTCCTGGTTGAGCAGTGCCGCGTTGATAAACGCCGTGCTCAGCGCATGCTTGCCATCCAGGTAGGCCTGGTCGATCTGCTGGTAAGGCCGCCCGCTGGCGGTAGGGTCGTTAACCAATGGCGCATCGTCATAGGTGGCCATGCCGTTGAGGGTGATCGAACGCGCGCCCTGGATGGCCAGGCGGCCACGGGCGTCAATGTTGATATCGTTGCTGCTGCCATCGGTGTTGACCAGGCGCGGTGCATTAAGCTCCAGGGTGCCGCGATTGCGCCCGTCGTTGCTGGACGAGCCATTGGTGCCGTGGCGCAGGTCAATGCGCATGCCGTCGGCGAGGGTCAACTGGCCGTCGCCGGAGCCGAGGACCACCATGGCGCGGTTGGGTGAGTCGATGATCTTGCCATAGCTGTCCACCCGCAACCGGCCGCCGTGGGCGTCCAGCATGGCGCTGCCGTCCAGGCTCAGGCCATGTTTGCCCGCCAGGTTGATACTGCCGACGCGCTCACCGCTGGCATCCACCAGGCCGGTGACGCGCAGGCTGCCGTTGTCCACCGAGACGCTGACGGTGCTGGCCTTGACGCCGTTGCCGATGGTCAAGTCGCCTTGCTTGAGCTGGAAGCTGCGCGCGCCGAAGACTTGGCCCGCATTGAGGCGCTGGTTCAAGTCCGCGAACTGCTGGTCCAGCGAACCGCTGCTGCCCAGGCGCTGGGCCTGGATTTCCACGGTACCGGCCTGGTACGGCATCAAGGTGCCGCCCGCGTCGTAGTCGCCGCTGCTGCTGCCGAGGATCTTGCCTTGCATGTCGACAATGCCGCCCGCCGCATCCACTGCGACGGCACGCAGTTTGCCGGCCTGGTTGTTCTTGGCCGACAGGTCGATCGTCGAGCCTGCCGCCTGGTAGATGTTGCCATTGCGACTGTCGAGCAGCACATCGCCACCCCAGCCGTACTGGGTCACATCGTTGAACCCGATCCCACGGCCGGCGACATCAATCAACGCAGTGTCCGTCAACACCACGTCGCCGCGGGCGCCGAGGCTGACCTTGCCGCTGGGCAGTACCACCGCGCTGGCCAGGCGAAGGCTGTCGCCCTGCAACGACAGCTCGGCGCCCTGGCCGTCGACTGTGCCACGTGGGCCGGCGGAGCTCGCCACATCAATCGCACCGCCAGCGGTGATGCGGTTCACCGAGCCGGCTTCACCTGTCATCAACGGCGTAAGAATCGTGAGGTTGCCGCCACTGTACTCAAAGCCCTTCACCGAATCGTAGGCGCCCTGGGCCTGATAAACCGACAGGCTGCCCTTGTGGTTGGCGGTGATGCGCTCGCTGGCGTTCAGGTTGACGTTGGCAAAGCCCAAGGCCAGGCGGTCGAATGTCAGGGTGGTGCTCGGCTGCGCAAACGCCCCGTAACCGAATTCGATGCGCTCGGCATTGATATCCAGGCGCCCGCTGCCGGTGCCGGCACCGCCGCTCACCACCGCGCCCGCCGGGTCGGTTGCGCCCTGCCAGATCAGGTTGGCGGTGTGGATGCTGGCCACGTCGTTTGTCCCGCCGGCACCGTAGATGGCCGGCGTGGCAATCATCAGGTTGCTCAGCAGCGATTTGCCGGTGAGCGGGTCGTAGGTGTCCAGGGAGGTACTGCCGTAGAAATTGAAGCTGTCGCGTGCCGACAGTTGCAGGGTTTCCAAGGCGGGCGCGCCGAACTGGGTATCGCCACGCAACAGGCGGTCGAGCAGGGCCTGGGTGAGTGTCAGGCCAGCCGGCACTTGGTTCGCGGCAGCAGCAGCCGCCAGCGCTTCAGCGCTGCCCAGGTTGATGGCGCTGACGCCCAGGTTAAGGTGGCGCGTACCGTAACGCACCTGGTCACCCAACTCGAACCTGGCGTCGGTCAACGCAACGATACTGCCTTCGGAGTACAGCCCGGTCTGCCCACTGCAGAGCACGTCGCTGCATGTGCCAATGCTGATCCCCGCGCTGACCTCGCCACCGGCGCCCGGTGCCGCGATCACATTGAGCTGGCCGTTGGACACCGCAAGCATGTTGGCGACCTTGTAGATATAGCCGTCTTTGGCATCGTAGCTGGCCTGGCCGTGGCCGATCGTATCGATCGATGCGCCTTGCTCCAGAGTGATCGCGCCAATGTTGCTCACCAGGAACACCTCAGGCGCGGCAAGCGTGGTGCCCTCGCGCAAGATGATCGAGCTGTTGGCCCGATTCGACCCGTTCGCCAAGATGATGTAGTTGCCGGACTGGCCATACACCACCGCCGTCATCCCTCCCACCATCAGGCGTGATGCGCCCAGGGCATTGAGGCTGTCGGCCTTGAGGGTAATGCCTGTAAAGCCGCTGGTCGCCGGTTGGTCCGCCGCGATGACTTCGATGCCGCCGTGGCCGGGGTCGATCACCGCGACGGTGCCGCCGTAGCCACCCTCCGCCGCCTCGAAGCGGCCAGTGCCCTGGAAGGAAAACGCATCCGCCCCACCGCCCGAGCGCAACGCCAGCTTCAGGGTCTTGGCGTCGACTTCCAGCATCGGTCGCGGCACCCCGAGTTTCGCCGCATCCGCCCTGGCGAACTGCGCATAGCTGGTTTCGTTGTACTGGGAATACTGGCGCAGGGTATCGGCCGAGGTCAGGACCACCTGGCTGGCAACGCTGTTGCTGATACCGGTATTGGCGATCGATAAGCGCCCGGCGGTCGTCCACGAGCCGTTGCTCATCAACTGGGTCGCGGCTTCGCTGCCGGGCCCGGCCAAGCCGTTGACCTCGACCCGGAACGCGCCTGGCAGTAATGCGTAGGTCGACGGCATGAGCGTGTAAGTACCCGCTGGCAGCCCAGGCACCCCGGCGCCAATGGTGATTTGCTGGCCAATCAACGGCGACCCCGCCCCGCTGTCCCCGCCCGCAGGTGCAACAACGGGCTGCACGCCCGGCACAATCGCGTAGACCGGGTTGGTGGACAGCCCCGGCAACACAAACGTTCCGTCGGCGCCAAACTGTACCAACGGGTTGTACCGCGCATCCGTCGAACCACCGCGCCCGGAGACGAAACCGGCGCCCAACAGCTCACCGCCACCGGAAAGGTCCAGAGTGGCGTCCGGCAGCACGCTGACCGACTTGCCGCCCAGCACCACACCAATCGCTAGTTCTTCGGTGACCACCCCGCCTTGGCCGATAAACGCCACCTGCTTGCCGTTGTAGCTGTAGACCTGGCCATCCACCGTGCCGCCATACGGCAACACCAGGCCCTTGCCACTCACCGACGTCAGGCTACCCGGCAGCAGTTGCACCAGGTTGCTGCCCAGGCTGCCGATATCGATCAAACCCAGGGGCGCCCGCACCACGCCGCCTTGGCGCACAGTGGCTGCGTTCATCTGCAAACGCCCGAACACCGAGTACGGCATCGTCGCCTGCGCCGTTCCGGCGCGACCAATCGTCAGCGTGCGCAGAGGGTCGAACTTGAGATCGCCGCCATTACCTTCGCCCTGATAGCCGGCGACCACCCGCGCACTGACTTCCGTACCGGGGTACAACTGCGCCGCGCGCAAGGTCATATCGCCCTGGGTCAGCAATTGGGTACTGATGCCCTTGGCAACCGCGTTGGTACTGGCGCCGGCAAGAAAGCGCAGGTCGCCCTGGCTGGTCAGGTTGACCTGATCAAAACCGCGCCGCTGCAGGCTCGCCAGACTGCCGTTAGCCTGGCGCAGGCTGCTGCTGTTGCCGAATACCACGCTGCCCTGCACATCGATCACCTGGGCGTTGGCATTGAACTGCGCCTGGGTCGCCAGCAACGACGGTTTGATCAGCGTCGGCACCGCGCGCACGTAGTTATCCCGGTTAGCCTCCTCCGGGGCGAGGATGCCGGCCAGCAGCACATACGGGGCCGACAGGTTGACGCGGGAGCTCGCAGACGCGCTGTCGGCGAGGCTATAGCCGGTGCTGTACAGCCGCAGGCTCTGGCCCATGTTCAAGTTCACATCACCGGCAACGCTCAACAAACCATTGCTCAACAGCGCCAGGTTATCGAAGCCCCCGGCGCTGACCTGATCCACGCCCAAGCTGCCATGGCCGTATGTCAGGCTGGCGGCGGCATCCTCGGCGGTGCCGGCCAATGCGTGGGGTTGATGAGTCTGGCTCAGTACCAGTTCGCGGGCTTGCAGCACGCGATCGGTGACCACACCTTTTTGGTAATACGGGCTTTCCAGCGCCACCGCCAGGGTCCCACCCGCCGCACCGGCACCGCCGGCCTTGGCGACAAAGCTGCCGTCCAGATACAGGCCGTTGTTGGACGCCAGGCTGATGCTGCCACCGTTACTGGCCACGGGCACCGTGCCCTGCCCGGCAACGTTCAACCGGGCCTCGGTACCGGACGCCTCCAGCCGCGCGCCATCGCGCACCACCACAAACAGGTCGCTGGCCTTGGCGATGCCGGTGGCCGTGTCAATCTCGCCACCGATGCTGATCTTGCCGCCGTCGCGCACCTGGCCGTAGGTGCGACCAAGGTAGTCCAGCGCTGTCACCGCGCGCGCCGAGACATCGATCAGCGCGTGCTCACCGATCCAGATCGAGCGGCCATGGCCGATCGCGTTGGCCTGCTCCATCGCCTGGGGCACAACCGTCGGGCTACCCAGACTGACAGTGCCGCCCCAGGCATTGAGGGTGCCCTCCAGGGTCAGTTGCCCGACACTGCGCAGGTTGATGGCCTGCCCCGGGTCGACCGT
This sequence comes from Pseudomonas sp. D3, assembly GCF_029320995.1. Lineage (NCBI taxonomy): Bacteria > Pseudomonadati > Pseudomonadota > Gammaproteobacteria > Pseudomonadales > Pseudomonadaceae > Pseudomonas > Pseudomonas sp. D3. Next base: position 2,823,807 of record NZ_CP119772.1, on the reverse strand, counting down.
GATCACTGCGCCTTGGCCGACCGTCAGCGCCGTGGTTGCCAACTGCGCCGCCGTGGAATCCGCGTGCCCGGCATTCAGGTTCAAGCTGGCACCACGGCGCTGGGTGAGCACGCCCTTGGCCGCGTCTTCTTGGTACACCGACGAGGTCCAACGTTCCAGGGCCTTAGCCGGGTCGCTCCCGGTTGGCATGTTCGAGGCTTGTTCGCCCTGCCGCAAAACGGGCGCGATGACCTCCACCTGGGTGCCGTCGGTAACGATCAGCCCTTCATTACCGGTAATGTCATAGGCCGAGAAGCCTTTGTTGAAAAAATCGCCGGCCAATTTCAAGGTATCCGCAGCCGGCACGTCGGTGCTGTCGCCGATCTGCACCTGGCGCGCCTGCAACGCCAGCGTGCCGCCGCCGTTGACGCCATAGCCGAGCACCTCACCTTGCAGCCCCAGCGCACCGAGCGCAGCCAGGGTCACGTCACCGCCCTTGCCGCCTGCGAGCGTGCCATTCACGCCAAGGGTGCCACCGGAAGAGGCCTCCACCACGCTGCCTGCGCCCAGGTTTACGTCGCCGGTGCTGCGAAGCGACACCTTGCCGCCATTCACATAGGCAACGCCGCCGATGCTGGAAGAGTCCAGCGCCAGGTTGTTCCAGCGCCCGCTGGTATCGAGCCTGACCCCGCCGGCCACCCTGATCCCGGCGCTGCCCGCCAGGATCGTATCGACCACCAGCCCTTTCGTCGGGTCGACCTGACTGAGGATGTTACCCACGTTGAGGGTGCCGCCGTGGGCCGTCAGGTTGGCGTTGATATTGACCCCTGGCCCGAACAGGGTGATATCGCCGCCGTCCGCCACCTGCAGCGCAGCGTTGACGCTCATTTGCTGTCGGGCCCCGACCTTGATCGCACCCAGTTGGTAGCCGTTGAGCTGATCGCTGTCGAGCACCATCTTGCCTTGGCGATCCGCCGGCAGCGCGGTGGCAAGGTCCAGGCCCTCGGCGACTTTCTGGGTGTTGCTGTCGATCAGCACCTGGTCGGTGGTCGCGCCCAATGCATAACGCAAGGTGCCGGTGGTCTTGTTGTAGATCGGTAGGTATTGGCCAATGATCAACTGCGCGCGCTGGGCCTGGGCCTTCTGCGATTGCTGGTAGCCATCGAGGTTGATATTCGCCGCCTGGGTCTGGCGTTCGCCCTGGAACACGTCGCTGATCAGTTGCCCTTCCAACACCGCGCTGGCAGTGCCGACCACCAGCTTGCCGGCATCGCGGCCCACGGTGTAACCGGACTCGTAACGGCGTTGCGTGGCGATCATCGGGTTGTAGTAGTACTCGGTCTGGCCCCAGCGTTTACTGGTGTCTTCAAAGCCCTTGTAGAAGCCGGAGTAGAGAATGTCGCCCGGGGCTCTGGACACTTCATACAAACGCCCATCGGGGCCCTTCAGCCAAGTCTGTTCGATATAACCGGCCTGCACATCCACGGTGCCGCCCGACAGGTTGATCTGCGCGCCCTGCTGGGTCACCACGTCCTTGCCGGTAAAGGTCACGGTGCCGCCCTGGGCCATCCACTCGCCCACCGAGTGGCCCTGGGTGCCGAGGTAACCGCCGACTTCCAGCAAGCCGCCAGCGGTGTACCAGCGGTCCGTTGCATAACCGTTGGTGCCCGCCGGTACAAACACCAGCTCGCGCAGGTCGACCCACACGTCGTTGTTGATCAGTTTGCCGTCGTCACGGTTGACCGACGCATCGCGCTGCTCGTTGCCCTGCACGTTGATCTTGATGTTGTTGGCGTTCATCGCCACCTTGACGCCGACCGCGCCGGACACGTCGATCATCGCCCCATCGCGCACCAGGCTGCGCCCAGCGGCGCTGACGGCGACCTGCCCGCCAGTGGCCAGGGTGATCGAGCCCTTCTGGAAATCCACGGTGCCGCCACTGACGATCTCGATGCGCGACTGGTCGGTGCGGTCGGCCACGGCGCTGAGGTGGTTGAACTGGCCGGTGATCAAGTTGGCGGCTTGGCCGTCGAGCTTGGTCAGGCCGGCGCTCTTCTGGCTGTCGAGGGCGCTGCTGTCGCCGGCATCGAGCAGGATCGCGGTGGTGCTGCCCTCGCCGAGGGTCACGCTGCCGGTGGTGTCAGTGGCCGAATTGAGCAAGTGAACGGTGCCGCGCGTGTCCACCGAAGTGCTGGTCAGGACCACGCCATTTTGCTGGACCTGGTGCCCGGTCAGGGTGATATCACCGGTGGAGGCCATGATCAGGCCGCTGTTGCTGACCTTGCCCGCCGTGGAGCCAGCCTTGAGGCTGGTCGCCACTTCATTGCCACGGGTGGTAGAGCGGTCGTTGCCGGTGGTGCCGACGCCCTTGCGAATGTAGAAACTGTCGCCGGCCGCCAGGGTGGTCTGGCCTTTGGCAGTGATGAGCGTGCCGGCGTTTTCCACTTCACTGCCGAGCAGTAAGGCATAGCCGCCCGCATCGGTGGAGGTGGCGGGGTTGTGGGTCTGGATCAACGCGCCGTGCTGCACCTCAACCTTGCCGGCCGCGTCGGTGAATGTCGGCTGGGTGCCGTTGGTGTCGACGTAAATACCGCGCTGGGTGAACTGCTCGTCGGTGATGTTCGCCGCGGCGGCCACCAGATTGCGCACGTTAACCTGGCTGGTGCCGCTGAACACAACGCCGTTACGGTTCAGGATCATCACCGTGCCTGCGCCGGTGATCTGGCCCTGAATCTCACTGGGGCGCGCGTTGGGGTCATTGACACGGTTGAGTACCGCCCAGTTGGACTGCTGCTGGAAGTCGACGGCGGTGTTGCGCCCGACGTTGAAGGTCTCCCAGTTGAGGATCGCTTTGTCGGCGGTCTGCTCGACGGTCACCGTGGTCTTGCCACCGGACTGGCTTTGGGTCGGGCCCTTGGCGTTGGTCCAGCCCTGGGTCAGGCTGTTGTCGACCTGCAGGCCGCCCTTGCCCAGGCCATCGGGAATCGTCGAGACCTGGCCGAACGCCGCCTGGCGCCCTGCCGCTTGCGCCGCCTGCTGGGCCGCAATCGCCGCGACGCTGGTGTTCAAGGTGCTGATCGAACGCGCTAGCTGCTGGTTGACCTGCGCCTGCTGGTTCAGCGTCGGAATCCCCGGCACCTGCCCGGCACTGATCCGCGCCGCCGTCGCTGCCTGGGAAGCGCCTTTTTCGGCAAACCAACCGGAACTGAACGCCGTGGCCGCCTGGGCATTGCCGGCCACCATCAACAGGGCAATGGCCTGGGCCAGTGGCTTGAGGCGCAACACAGCCGGGGCACTCGGGCCTTGGGCATTCAGCTTAAGCGTTGGTTTGCAGCGGACCATCGGGAATCTTCCTTCTTTGTTAACGCCCAGGGGTAAGACAGGCTCACGTATGTGGGTTAGGCGGTTGGCAAGGAGCACGACTGAACTTCTGTCATGCAAAGTTCATATAGGCCTGCTAACCGCAGGCAGAAATGCAAAAAATCAGCAACGGCACGGGCCGTTGCTGATCAGGTATTGCAGGTCGTTGAAGCGAGGGTTACAGCGGACGACCGATGCCGTTGCAGACGTCAGCCTTGCCGATGCTCAGCGTGCTGGTCGCAGTGACGAAGTTATTGGTAATAGCGGTTTTCCAGGTGGTCGGCAGCGGCACAAAGCGGTTGGCCTTGATGGCGTTGTCGTTGCTGTTCAAGGCGCTGGAACCGAAGTGGCGGGTGAAGAACGCACGCACTTGCGAGGTTTGGGTCGCGTCGGCGTAGCACTGACTGAAAATCAGGTTGGTGAAGCCCAGGATCGGGTAGCCAGTGGTGGGGTATGGCACAACGGTTGGATCCGCCGAACCGGCAGGGCCAAACACCGGTACCCAGGCGTTCTGATCGTTGACGTTGGTTGGAACCGGCACCACCGCAATGGCTGCCGAGACGTTATCCGGGGCTGGGGAAACACCGCCAACCTTGGCGACCTTGGTGGCGTCATCCAGACCGGCCAGGGTAGACGCGGCGTAGTCCGGGCTCATGTAAGTGATGCCACCGTCAGTCGCGTTCAGCGCAGTCATTACGCCTTGGCTGCCGGTGGCGGCCACTGCGGTGGATGGAACGCCAGTGCCGTAGCTCGACGAAAACGTCGTGGTCACGGCAAAAGGCAGTGCCTCGGAGCATTTGGCGTTAAGGAAGCGTGTGAAGAGTTCGGTGGTGCCGCTGGACTCGCTGCGGTACACCAAGGTGATGGCGCCAGTGCGGCCGGAACCAGTGACCTGGCTCCAGTCAGTCAGACGGCCCGAGAACACGCCGCACAACTGGTTGACGCTCAGATCGACATTCGCAGTGCCTGCTTTGTTAAAGGGAATGGCGACCGAAGTGGCAACCGATGGCACCTGGATCAGCTTGCCCCAGGTAGGTTGTTTGTTGGTGAGGTAGGTCGACAACTCAGTCGCGCTCAGTTTCGAATCGCTACCGGCCCAATGCACATTCTTGTTGGTAACGCCCGCCACGAACTTGGTGTAGTCGTTGGTCAGGAAGGCTGCCTTGCCGTTGCCGCTGCCCACACCGATGTAAGGGGCGAAACCGGTGGTGAGGACGCCTGTAGTCTGGTACAGCGCTTGTGGCAAAGTGGCGCCGCCGCCGTTGATGTCAGCCATTGCCGCCTGTGCCGAGCACAGTGCGGCGAGGGTCATGGATACCGCGAGAACGTTGCGCTTAAACATGAAGAATCTCCTTTCGTCGTGTTTGTACGTTTGGGTAGATGGCTCTTGCATGACGCCATGGCTCCGGTCCCAAGCCGTGTTCCGGGGGTGGCTGGGGGTGAGGCCATGGCTAGAGAATTTCGCAGTTTCCGATGACAGCAATGGGAAAAAACCTCGGGAGGAAGGGCTTGATTTTTAAAAAGATTCTCGGGTGTTTTGGTCATGCTTTTGAGCGGTTTGGAGGCAGGTGACAGCGCGGTTTCAGTGGGGGTTTCGTCAAGGCGGCGCGGGCGGTGGCGAGGGGCTTGGATGTGACGGAATGAGGAACCCGAGGTCTGGGGCTGGCGGTATCGGCCCACCCCGACATCAACTGAACAGATAGGGTCCACTGTGGGAGGGGGCTTGCCCCCGATGAGGGAGTGTCAGCCACAGATGCATAAACTGACCCACCGCAATCGGGGGCAAGCCCCCTCCCACATTTTTGACCGCGTGTAGTCAGGTCACCAGTTGGTTGATCTCGATGATCGGCAACAGCACCGCCATCACGATCACCAGCACCACGGCGCCCATCACTACGATCATCAGTGGCTCGAGCAGCGCGGTCATGCCCATGGCGCGGCGCTCGATGTCCCGCGACAGGGTCTGCGCCGCGCGTTCGAGCATCGGCGGCAGTGAGCCGGTTTTTTCGCCGCTGGCGATCAGGTGGATCAGCACCGGCGGGAATACCTTCTCCACCGCCAGCGCGGGCGCAAGGTTGACGCCTTCGCGCACTTTGGCGGTGGCGTCGTTGACGCACTGGCTCAGGCGCTCGTTGGACAAGGTCTGGCGCGCCGCTTCGAGGGCGCGCAACAGCGGCACCCCCGCGCCGCCGAGGATCGCCAGGGTCGAGGCAAACCGTGCGGTGTTCAGGCCCAGCACAAAGCGCCCGATCAGCGGCAGGCGCAGCACCCGGCTGTGCCAGTTCAGGCGCGCCACGGGGTTGCGCAGGTACAGGCGCCAGGCCCAGAAGCTGCCGACGATCCCGGCAAAACACAGCCAACCCCAGGCGCGGATAAAGTCGCTGGCGTTGAGCATCGCCAGGGTCAGCCCCGGCAGGTCCTGGCGCGCCTGGGAGAACGCGCTGACCACCTGGGGCACCACGTAGCTCAACAGGAAAATCACAATGCCGATGGACACCAGCCCCACCACGCCAGGGTAGATGAACGCGGTGAGGATCTTGCCGCGCAGGTTGTTGCGCTCTTCGATGTAGTCGGCCAAGCGCTCCATCACCTGGGCCAGGTCGCCGGACTCCTCCCCCGCCGCGATCAGCGCGCGGTAGATCGACGGAAAGTCCCGAGGCCGCGCCGCCAGGGCATCGGCCAGGCGCATGCCGCCGCGCACATCGGCGCGCACGGCGGCCAGGGTCTGGGCGATGTGTTTTTTCTCGGCCTGTTCCACCGTGGCGCTCAGCGCCGCCTCCAACGGCAGGCTGGCGCCGAGCAGGCTCGCCAGTTGCCGTGTGGCCCAGGCCAGGTCGTTGTCCGACAGCTTGGCGCTGAACAGGCTGCTGGCGCCCGCTGCCTGCTGATTGCCTTCGACCTGCACCCGCAACGCGGTCAGGCCACGGCTGCGCAACGCGGCAAACGCCGCGCTCTGGCTGTCGGCCTCCAGGTGCCCGGCCTCGACTTTGCCGCTGGCGTCGGCGGCTTCATAGCGATAGCGATTCATCAGGCGTCCCGTGTCACGCGCAGGATTTCTTCGGCGGCGGTGGTGCCGCTGCGCACCCAACGCTCGCCGTCTTCACGCAGGCTGAACATGCCGGCGCGGCGTGCAGCCAGGCGCAGTTCCTGTTCGCCAGCGCCCTGGTGGATCAGGCTGCGCACCTCGTCGTCAACGCAGAACAATTCATGAATGCCGGTACGCCCGCTGTAGCCGATCTGGTTGCACTGCGCGCAGCCCACCGGTCGCCAGGTGCCGGGCGCGGCCGGGTCTGCCTGCTTGCAGTGCGGGCACAGGCGCCGCACCAGGCGCTGGGCCAACACGCCCAACAGCGAAGACGCCAGCAGGAACGGTTCGACGCCCATGTCGATCAGGCGGTTGACTGCCGATACCGCGTCGTTGGTGTGCAGGGTGGCGAGCACCAGGTGGCCGGTGAGCGAGGCTTGCACGGCGATCTGGGCGGTCTCCAGGTCGCGGATTTCGCCGATCATGATGATGTCCGGGTCCTGGCGCAGGATCGCGCGCAGGGCCAGGCCGAATGTCATGTCGATCTTGGCGTTGACCTGGATCTGGCTGATACCCGGCAGGTCGTACTCCACCGGGTCTTCGACGGTGAGGATATTGCTGGTGCTCGCATCCAGTCGCGCCAGCGCGGCATAGAGGCTGGTGGTCTTGCCGCTGCCGGTAGGCCCGGTGACCAGCACGATGCCGTGGGGCTGGCGGATCAACGTGTCGAGGCGCGCCAACAGGTGCGCTTCCATGCCCAGGGTTTCCAGTTGCAGGCGCCCGGCCTGTTTGTCCAGCAGCCGCATCACCACGCGCTCGCCATGCCCGGTGGGCACTGTCGACACGCGGATATCAATCGGCCGCCCGGCCACGCGCAGGGCGATGCGGCCGTCCTGGGGCAAGCGTTTTTCGGCGATGTCGAGTTGGGCCATGATCTTGATCCGCGACACCAGCGCGCCATGCAGCGCCTTGCGCGGCGAGACCACGTCGCGCAGGGTGCCGTCGACGCGGTAGCGCACCACGGAGTGGGTTTCGTAGGGTTCGATGTGAATGTCACTGGCCTCATCGCGGGCGGCCTGGGTCAGCAAGGCGTTGATCATGCGGATCACCGGCGCGCCGTCCTGGGTGTCGAGCAGGTCGGTGATCTCGGGCATGTCCTGCATCAGGCGGTCGAGGTCGACTTCGTTTTCGGCGGCGCCAACCACCGCGGCGGCGCTGCCGGTGTCGGCATAGGCGCTGGCGAGCAGGCCGTCGAGTTCGTCGTCGCGCACCTGTTCAAGGTGGCTCTGGCCGAACTGCCGCTGGACTTCGCTGATCGACCAGCCGGGGGTCGACGGGCAGACGGTCAGCCGCATGCCGGCCGCGCCGGGGCGCAGAAGGATGCGCTGGGATTTGGCCCAGGCGTAGGGGAGCAGGCTCATGGGATTTGCTCGCTTGCGCTGGCTTTAGATGGACTGAGTACATATCCGTTGCTGCGGTAACGGCGGCTATGGGTTCCGCCCTTACGGCGGGTCACTTTTGGAAAGAGCCCAACAGTAACCAAAAGGCTCTCGCCCCACCACTCGGCACCTCGCTTAGGCTCGGTGTGCCCGAACCCAGGCATTACTCCGCGGGCCGCCGCGACGGGCCATCCATGGCCCGGCGCGGGAACTGGCGCGCGCTGTAAATGTGGGAGGGGGCTTGCCCCCGATAGCGGTGGTTCAGTTACAGATGAATTGACTGACACACCGCTATCGGGAGCAAGCCCCCTCCCACATTTTGAAGCGGTGAGTGCCCGGGAGTTCTCAGTCAAATCCGACAGCCCCCCTCTGGGCACTGCATTGATTGCAGCAGGGTTGTGGCACACATCCAGGCCATGAAAAAGCGCCGGAGCCCCGCGTAACCACTTTACGGAGCGCTTAAGATCAAGATCAAAAACAAAGCCGAGGCGGCCGGGTCGCCGACCTGATTTCGCAAGCAAACGCGTCCCCCGTGTAGGAGCTGACGCGCGCTGTAAATGTGGGAGGGGGCTTGCCCCCGATAGCGGTGGTTCAGTTACTGATGAATTGACTGACACACCGCTATCGGGGGCAAGCCCCCTCCCACATTTTGAAGCGGTGAGTGCCCGGGAGTTCTCAGTCAAATCCGACAGCCCCCCTCTGGGCACTGCATTGATTGCAGCAGGGTTGTGGCACACATCCAGGCCATGAAAAAGCGCCGGAGCCCCGCGTAACCACTTTACGGAGCGCTTAAGATCAAGATCAAAAACAAAGCCGAGGCGGCCGGGTCGCCGACCTGATTTCGCAAGCAAACGCGTCCCCCGTGTAGGAGCTGACGCGCGCTGTAAATGTGGGAGGGGGCTTGCCCCCGATAGCGGTGGATCAGTCATGCATGTATTGGCTGACACACTGCTATCGGGGGCAAGCCCCCTCCCACATTTTGAAGCGGTGAGTGCCCAGGAATTGGGGGCCTTCCAAAAGTGAGCCGCAGTAAGAGCTGAACCATTAGAGGCCGCTACCGCAACAACGGATATGTACTCCATCACCGCTGCGCCCCCCCCGAAGCCGGCACCGCCCTGATCACCGCCCTCGGCCCAGCCCCCGGAATCGCCTTCTCCACCGACGGCAACTGCGGCGCCTGCACATCCGGCAGCGCCCAACTGCGCTCCGGCTGCAAGCCTCCCTGGGCGCGGCGCATGAACTCATAGCGGTTCAACGTAATACTGCGCCCCGCGCCACTGTCGCGAATGATGTAGGGCCGCAAAAACACCATCAAATTGGTCTTGCTCACACTGCGCTTTTCGTTGCGAAACAACGCGCCCAACCCCGGGATATCCGACAACCACGGCACCGCGTCATTGCTCTGGCTGTAGCCGTCCTGCAACAACCCGCCGAGCACCATGATCTGCCCGTCGTCCAACAGGATGCTGGTATCGATCGCACGCTTGTTGGTCACGGTGCCCGCGTCCACCGACGCCCGCGTGTCCACGCTGCTGACTTCCTGGTAGATATCCAGCTTCACCGTGCCGCCCTCGGAAATCTGCGGGCGCACGTTGAGCTTGAGCCCCACTTCTTCGCGCTGCACGGTCTGGAACGGGTTGTTGCTGGTGCCGCCGCCGCCCGTCACATAGCTGCCGGTGACGAACGGAATGGTCTGCCCGACAAATATGCTCGCGGCTTCGTTGTCCAGGGTCAGCAGGTTCGGCGTCGACAGCACGTTGGTGCCGCCCTTGCTCTTCAAGGCGCGGGCCAGCACCTTGAGGTCGAGCACCTTGCCGATCCCGGGGATGTCCACGCTGCCATTGACCAGGCCGATATTCAGGCCCTTGGGCAACACATCGATGCTGGTCTTGCTGGTGGACGTGGCATTCACCCCGCTGCCCCCCAGGTTCACCCCGCCAAAACCGCCCTTGCCACCGAGGTTGCCGGCCTGCCATTGCACGCCGAATTCGCTGGCGTCGTCTTCGTTGACTTCGACGATCAGGCTTTCGATCACCACCTGGGCGCGGCGCTGGTCGAGCATGTCGATCACTTCGCGCAGGTTGCGGTACAGCGGGTCCGGCGCGGAGATCAGCAAGGTGTTGGTGGTGGCGTCGGCCTGGATCGTCACGCCGCCAGCACTGAACGCGGTGTTCTGATCACTGCCGGGGGTACTGCCAGTCGCTTTCTTATCCTGGCCATACCCGGTCTGCACGCCGCTGCCGGTGGGCGTTCCGCTGCTATTCTGCGCGGTGCTGCTGCCCTGCGTGCTCTGCGCATTGCCGCCCATGGCACTGAGTTTGCCCCGCGCCTCGTCGCTGACGCCGGCCTCGCTCTCGCCAGTGAGTAAGCCACGCAGCGACTGCGCCAACTTGCCCGCCTGGGCGTTGCGCAGGTAGACCACGTGCATGTTGCTCGGGTTGCTCTGGGCATTGTCGAGTTTGTAGATCAGGTTGCGCGCCAGCTCGGTGCGCTCCGGGCTGCCGGAACGGATAATGATCGAGTTGGAGCGCGGGTCACCGATCACGTTGATCTTCTGGGTCTGGTCGGCGCCCTGGGTGTCGAGGAGTTCGCTGACCATGGCGGCGATGTCCACGGCGATGCCGTTCTGCACCATCACCACGTCGGTGTCGATGGCGCTGGGGGTGTCGATGCCGTCGATGATCTGCGCCACCCGCGCAAGGTTTTCCGCGTAGTCGGTGATGACGATGCTGTTGTTGCCGGGGTAGGCGTTGATCGGGTTGTTCGGCGAGACGATCGGGCGCAGCACCGGGATCAGGTTCACCGCGTTTTCATATTGCAGGCGAAAGGTGCGCGTCTGCATGCCGCTGCTGCCGGCGCTGTAGATCGGCCCGCCGAGCAACTTCGCATCCGCCTCCGGCACCACCTGCGCCACGCCGCCGACGTCGACCACGCTGAAGCCCTGCATGCGCAGCGCCGCCAGCAGCATGTCGTAGGCTTGATGCGCCGGCACCTGGCCTTCGCTGACCAGGGTCAGGTTGCCTTTGACCCGAGGGTCGACCAGAAACTGCTGGCCGGTGGCACGGGACAGCGCACGCACCACCGCCTGGATATCGGCGTCGACAAAATTCAGTTGCACCGGCTGATCGCCCAGTGGGTTGCGCGCCTTGACCGCCGCCGGGGCGTGGCCACGGGCGCTGTTGGTCAGCGGGTGCTGGAGGCGGGGCTTGGGCGCGGGTTCGTGCTGACGCTCCAGCACACTCTCGCTACTGCGCCGGGTGTCGGCCAGGGGTTGGCCGAGTTCGCTGTCCACCAGCAACGGCGTGGTCGGCGACGGGTTGTTGCTGCACGCGCTCAAGGCCAGTAACAGCAGCGGCGCGACCTTGCGAAAAGGCGCAGGGTTGAGGACTGACCACTTCATGAAGCTTCCTTAGCGCCAAGCGCCTGATCCATGCGAACGGTCCCGGACACAGTGCCGGCCGAGCTGTCGACGGCGTCCGCGCTACGCTGCAAACGCGCCTCGGACACCTCCAGGGAAAATGAACGCGGGTTGCCCAGCAACCACTCCACCACCGCATCGGCCGGCGCGTTGTCGAAGCTCAGGCGCCAGCCACCGGCGTCCAGCGCCTGCAACTGGTAACGACCTTGCAGGCCGGCGCTATCCAGGGCCTGTTGCAGCCCGGCGGCATCGGCGGGACGAGGCGCCACGACGCCCTGCAACAGCGCGTGCAAGGTGTCGGCCTGGGCGCGCAACTTGGGCGTTTCGGCCTGCCAATACGCAATCTTCTTCAAAGGTGGCTGAATCAGCACCAGCCAGGTCAACAGACTGGCCAACACCAGGCCGGCACCGCTGAGCATGCGTTGTTCGCGCAGGGCCAGGCCGCTCCAGAACGCCTGGGCCTGGCTGCGTAGGCGGCGCCACTTATTCATCACCCGCTCCCGGTTTTTCAGCGGCGTCCACCGGGCCGAGGGTCCAGCCGTGCTCATCGCGCGTCGCGCCAAACCCGGCCTGGGCCAGCGCCGCCTGCCAATCGCCTTGCACGGCGGGGCTACGGCTGTCGGCCAGCAACCCGAGGTGCAAGCGCCCCTGTTCGAAGGTCAGGCTGTCGACGTTGCCGACCATGAACGGCAGGCTGCTACCGGCCACTTGCAGCAGGCTGCCAAAGCGCTGGCCGGGGTCGGCGGCGGCGCCGGTTTGGCGGGCGGCCAACTGTTGGCGGGCCTGCTGCAAGGGGTTGAGGATCACCGGCAGTTCGGGGAAGGCCTGGCGCACTTGCTGGCTCAGCAGCGCCTTGAGCTGCTGGCCTTCGTCCGCCTGGCGCGCGGCGTACAGGTTCAGGCCCAGGGTCCAAATGGCAGTGGCCAGGGCGACAGCGGCCAGCGCCCTGCCCCAGCCGCCGCTCGCCGGTTGGCTGAGACGGCCGTGCAAGCCCCAGCCGGGTACGAGGCCACTCCAGCGCTGTGCCTCCTGCACCAGCGGCACCCCCAGCCCTTGATCCAACGTCTGTTGCCCGAGCGGATGCACCGTCGCTTGTTGCACGCTATGGCGCGTCAGCAAGTAGCCCTCGTGCATGGCCGCAGCGCCTGGCGGCAAGGCATACGGCGCCGGGTAAAGGCCGCGCAACGTGAGCCGGCCCTGCGCCAACACCTGGCCCAGTCGCGCCAACCCGGCCTTGGGCACCCAGGCCACCTGCACGCGCCCATCGCTGTCACGCGGGCCGTGGGCCACCTGCATCTGCTCCACCGGCCCGAGAATCAACGCCTGTGCGGCACAGGCCACGGCGGCCGCCGTTTTGGCGGCGGCCAGCGGCGGCAGGTCGAGGCTGGTCAGCAGGCTGTCAGCAGGGTGCAGAAAACACTCCACCTGCGGCTTGGACCGGCCCAACTGCAGCAGGCTTTCGCGGCCTTCGCTCAGCACCGCGCCACGCTCCAGCCAGGCAAATTGCACCTGGCTGTCGGCCGTCAATTGATCGAGTGGCGGCAAGCCGATCCGCAGGCGTTTCATGCGCCCACCCGCGACCAGATCACCTGGGGCCGGCGGTCTTCGGGCCGATGCAACAACGCGTCGATCGTCACCCGGCGCTGTTCACGGCGGGCCTGGCCCTGCAGGCGAAACCACTCGCTGGTAATGCCCACCTGCACGCTCTCTACCGCCACTTGCGGCAGGTGCAGGCGGTTGACGAAATCGCCGCGGTTGATAAACCAACGCCCGCTGTCGCGCTCGGCCACCAGCGCCTGGGCCTGGGCCAGGCTGAGCTGCGGCACCACCGCGCTGAGCACTTCGGCGCTGGCGGTGTTGCCGTTGACCCAAGTATTACCGGGCAGCACGCTGACGAAGGTCTGCAGGCGCCGTAGCAGCAACGGGTCCAGGCCGTCGATACCGCTCAAGTCATCCAGGCTGCGCAGCATCGGGTAGCGGGCCGGCAGCAGGGAGTTGTCGGCACGTTGCTCGTAGGACCCGATCACTCGCTGGCTGATGCGTTGGCTCACAGCCGAATCGATGCCGATCAGGCGGCACAGGCGCTCGAAACTTTGCACCTGTTCGGCGTCCACCTGCTGGCGACTGACCAGGTTGCGCAGGTTGAACTTGCCCTGCTCATCCTCCAGGCGCCCTTCAAACGCGCCGCCCTGAGGACGTGCCCACGGTTGATCAAGACGGGTCAGCACGTCCTTCTGACGGGCATCCCATAGCAGCAGCCGGCTGTGTTCCAGGCTGCCTTGCAACAACCATTGGCCCTGAATGCGCAATTGCTCGGCCTCCACGCTGCGGGTGAATACGCTCTGACGCGTGAGCATGGCGCCGGCGATCACCGCCACCACCGCCGCGATCAGCAACGCGCTGATAATCGCCATGCCGCGCTGCTTCGCCGCTGCGGGCGAATGCCGTTTCATGGGGCGCCTTATAGCTGCCAGGAGCCGATATCGGCATTCACGCCGTCGCCATCCGGCTGGCCGTCGGCGCCCAGGGAGAACACATCGACCTCACCGTTGGCGCCCGGGTTGAGGTAGTGATAGGGGTGGCCCCACGGGTCATTGGGCAGACGGTCGAGGTAAGCGCGCCAGTTGCTGTTCTTCGCATCCGCCGGGCGCTCCACCAGGACTTTGAGGCCCTGGTTCATGCTCGGGTAGGTGCCGTGGTCGAGGCGATAGAGTTTCAGCGCCTGCATCAACCCGCCGATGTCCTGTTTCGCTGCGGTGGCACGTGCCTGGTCCGGGCGATCGAGCACCTTGGGCACCACCATCGCCGCCAGAATCCCAAGAATGACCACCACCACCATGATCTCGATCAGGGTGAAGCCACGCTGGCCGCGAGGGCCTGGCAATGGGGATGTTAGGCGTGCGATATCCATCTCGACATTCCTTGGCTTGAGTGCGTTTCGGGGCGCAGTGTTGCAAGAACACATGTCAGTCGTATTGAAAATCCTCGGGAGTTTCGGTCGCCAATCGGTCAACTGCCGGCGCTAGGCTGCGCACCTGTTTCCAGGCTTTGAGAACGCCATGCGCAGGCACCGCAACGAGCGAGGTTTTACCCTGATTGAAGTGCTGGTGGCGCTGGCGATCATCGCGGTGGCCATGGCCGCGGCCGTGCGCGTGGCCGGGCTGATGACCCAGAGCAACGGCCTGTTGCGCGACAAGTCGATGGCGCTGCTGGCGGCGCAAAGTCGCCTGGCGGAGTTGCAGTTGGAGGGGCATTTGACCCCCGGCAAAAAGACCTTCGAGTGCGATCAGGGCCGCTTGAAATTGCGTTGCGAGCAGACCCTCAGCAGCGGCACCGATAGCCGGCTGGTGCAGGTCGATGTGCAGGTGTGGGACATCAGCCGCGAGGCGCCGCCCCTGGCGCGCCTGGCGACGTCGTTGGCCAGGCCACAGGTCAAGGCCGAGTGAGCCGTGGCAAGGCGGGTGCCTGCGGCAATGTGTCGAGCTGCACGCGCACCTTCTCGCCGCCGCGTTCGATCTCGACGCCGTCGCCCGCGATGGCCGTCAAACGCATGCCTGGGCTGACGCGCTCGCCGAGCAGAAAGCTGCGCGGCGGGCCATCGTTGAGGCTGAGGATCGCCACCGCGCCCCGCGCTCCAGCCAAGACTCCCGAGACCTTGACCTGCAGCGCCGCTGGCGCCGTAGAAAACCATTGCAACGCCGGGTTATCGCTGCGCGCCGCCGCATCGGCTGCGGCCGGCGGCGTGTGGGATTCGGCAGTGCTGAGCAGCAACGGCGTCCATACCGCCACGCCGGCCAACGCCGCAAGCAAGGCCAGCGCCTGCACGCCGTGGGCGGCAGAGAAACGAAGGGCAAATGCCATGGGGAGGACCTCCTGTTTGTCCGTGGCACCAGCCTACAGGCCAATTCGCACGTTTTTATTTCATAACCTCGCCAGCTTTCCAGGTGCCGCCCCATGAAACAGCAAGGTTTCACCCTGATCGAGTTGATGGTGGTGCTGGTGATCATCGGCATCGCCAGCGCCGCCATCAGCCTGACGATCAAGCCCGACCCGTTGCACCTGCTGCGCAAGGATGCCGAGCGTTTGAGCCAGTTGCTGCAAGTGGCCCAGGCCGAAGCCCGCGCCGATGGGCGGCCGATCACCTGGCGCGCGGACGCCAAGGGGTTCCGCTTCAACCGCCGCAGCGATGACGGCCTGGGCGTGGAGTCGTTCCAGGGCGACGACCAACTGCGCCCGCGCCCGTGGGAGAGCACGCCGATGCAGGTCACGATCGAGCCCCGGCAAACCTTGGTGCTCGACGCCGAATGGATCAACCCGCCCGTGCGGGTGGAACTGTCCGACGGGCAACACCGCCTTAGCCTGCAACGTGATGCCGCCGGTTTGATGCGCGTGGTGAGCCCACCATGAGCCGCGCCCAGCAAGGCTTCACGCTGATCGAAGTGATGGTGGCGATCATGCTGATGGCGCTGGTCAGCCTCATCGCCTGGCGCGGCCTCGACAGCGTGACCCGCGCGGATCAGCACCTGCAGGCCAGCACGGAACAGACCGAGGCGCTGTTGCGGGCGCTGAACCAGTTGCAGCGCGATCTCAACATGCGCGCCAGCGTTGAGCTGAGCGTGCCGGCTTCCCTGCAAGAGGAAAAATCCAAGCCCAGCGGGTTGGCGGCGGTGACGGTGCGCAGTTCCGACAGCAAGGGTTTTCGCCTGGACGTGATCCGCAGCGCGCCGGTCGCGGGGGATGGGTTGCAACGGGTGCGTTGGTGGCTCAAGGGCGACAGCCTGTACCGCGCAGCAGCGCCGGCGCGGGATCGTTTTCCGTTGCCGGCGGCGAAGGATGGGGTGGTGGTGTTGACCGGGGTCAGTGATGTGCAGGTGCGGGTGTGGGAGGCGGACAAGGGCTGGCGGCAGTTGAGCGGGAATCGGCGGGAAGATCCGCTGGGGGTGGAGGTGAGTCTGGTGCGGCAGACGGCGCAGGGAGTAGAGCGGTATCGGCAGGTGGTGGGGCCGCTTTGGTAGGGTTGGGTGATGGGGGCATATTCGTTTTTTCGGTAGTGGCGGCGGCTGAGTGCATATCCGTTTTTTTGGGACTGTCATAAATTTTGTGTTCGGGCATAACATTGCAGAAGAGGTGCATATATGCCGACCAAAAAGAAACCGGCCCGTGAGGCCCCGCGTGATCTTCCAACCATTCCCAAAGAGCTGATCGACCAGTTCGTCAGCGGTCCGATGAGTGCCGAAGCCATTCAGGATGCGTCGATGGCGTTCAAAAAGGCGCTGATCGAGCGAGCCCTTGGTGCCGAACTGGGTCACCACCTTGGCTATCCTCAGGGCGCGGAGCGCCCTGAGGAGTCGAGTAACCAGCGCAATGGCAAGAGCGGCAAAACGGTGCTCACCGATGACGGCCCGCTTCGCCTGGACATCCCCAGAGATCGCGATGGAAGTTTTGCGCCGATCCTGATCCCAAAACACGAACGCCGATTTACGGGCTTTGATGACAAGATCATTGCGATGTATGCCCGAGGCATGACGGTCCGTGAGATCCGTGCATTTCTATCCGAACAGTACGGAACAGAGGTCTCTCACGATTTCATCAGCTCAGTGACCGATGCGGTTTTAGACGAAGTCACTGCCTGGCAACAACGACCGCTTGAGCCGATGTACCCGGTGATTTTCTTCGATGCGTTGCGAGTCAAAATTCGCGACGAAGGTTTGGTTCGCAACAAGGCAATCTACCTGGCGCTGGGTGTCTTGCCGGATGGAACCCGAGACATCTTGGGCATTTGGATTGAAACAACCGAAGGTGCGAAGTTTTGGATGAAGGTCTTCAACGACCTCAAAACCCGAGGTGTCGAGGACGTCTTGATCGCAGTAACTGATGGCCTCAAAGGTATGCCTGAAGCGCTGAGCGCGGTATTTCCCGAGACGACGTTGCAGACCTGCATTGTGCATTTGATCCGTAACAGTCTTGATTACGCGCCTTGGGATAAGCGCCGCGAGCTGGCGAAAGCGTTGAAGCCGATCTATCAGGCACTCAACGCTGACGCCGCTGAACAAGCGCTGTTAGCCTTCGAAACCGGCCCTTGGGGCAAGCAATATCCAACGGTCGCAAAGGCCTGGAAGCGTGCGTGGGATCGAGTTATCCCCTTCTTCGTGTTTCCTCCGGCCATACGTAAAGTGATCTACACAACGAACGCCATCGAGAGTATCAACGCTCAGTTGCGCAAGATCATCAAGACCAGAGGCCATTTCCCAACGGACGATGCCGCGACGAAGCTAATCTGGTTGGGCTTACGCAATATCACCGCAAACTGGGGCAAGCCGGCACACGACTGGAAGAGTGCGATGAATCAATTTGCGATCTTGTATGGAGATCGATTTATCAGGCCGACCTGGTAAAACTACGGCCTGCCTAACGGCAGGCCGTTAACGGCCCGCACACAAAAAATCTGACACTCTCGTTTTTTTGGTAACGGCGGCGGCTGAGTACATATCCGTTTTTTTGGTAACGGCGGCGGCTGAGTACATATCCGTTTTTTTGGTAACGGCCGCTTATGGTTCCGCTCTTACAGCGGGTCACTTTGGAAAAGCCCCAAAGTAACCAAAGGGCTCTTGCCCCACCACTCGGCACCTCGCCTAGGCTCGGTGTGGCCGAACGCAGGCATTACTCCGCGGGCCGCCGTCACGGGCCATCCTTGGCCCGGGACGGCTAAACCGGCATCCCTGCCGGTTTACCCGCTGCGTAATACCTGCGTTCGGCCAGCGTGGTTTTACGGGGCGCCTAAGATCAAGAGCAAGAGCAAGAGCCAGAGCCAGAGCCAGAGCCAGAGCCAGAGCCAGAGCCAGAGCCAGAGCCAGAGCAGAATGAGGTCTATCTGATCCATGGAGATCAAAATGTGGGAGGGGGCTTGCCCCCGATAGCGGTGGATCAGTCATGCATGTAGTGACTGACACACTGCCATCGGGGGCAAGCCCCCTCCCACATTTTTGACCGGGTTCGGCTTCCAGGATCAGGTCGGCTATAAGGCCGCCTCGCTTTTGCTTTGGCTTTTGATCTTAGGCGCCCCGTAAAACCACGCTGGCCGAACGCAGGCTTGAATCCGTGGGCAACCCGGCAGGACGCCGGGTTAGCCGTCCTGGGCCAGGGATGGCCCATGACGGCGGCCCACGGATTCAAGCCGGAGTGAGGGCACACCGAGCACTAGCGAGGTGCCGAGTGGTGGGGCAAGAGCCCTTTGGTTACTTTGGGGCTTTTCCAAAGTGACCCGCCGTAAGGGCGGAACCCATAGCAGCCGTTACCGCAGAAATGGATATGTACTCAATCCAATCCAATCCAAAAAATGCGCGGTCAACCTAACTCAACAACACCACGCCCCCAGGCAACTCCGTACACTTCGCCCCATACGCATCACGAATCAACAACGCCACCCCCGCCAACTGCTGCAAATTGAACCGCGCCTGCACCCGGCGCTGGCCCAGTTCTTTGTTCAACAACACCAACATCCCCGGGCGATATCGGTTGATCTCATCCACCACCGTCGCCAGCGTCGCGTTGTTGAACACCAGCACCTGCTCGCGCCAAGCCACCACCGCCTGGGTGTCCACCGTCGCCACCTCTCCGATCACGTCGGCGCCATAGGTGAGTTGCCGGCCACTCTCCATGTGCACAGTGCGCCCGGCGACATCCACCGACAGCCACCCTTCGATGCAGGTCACGCACACGTTCCGATCGGTATGCCGCACATTGAACCGCGCCTGCGCCGCACTGACCCAGCCAACGCCGGCCTGGACCTTGAGCGGTTGGGCCACGCGGGCGAGCACTTCGACTTCGCCTTCGAGCAATTCGATCCCCTGCCCCACCCGGCTGATGCGCGTCTGGGTATTGAGTTCCAGGCTCACGCCGTCGCTCAACAGGACCTGGCGCTGCTCGCCGACCTCGGTGCGATAGTCCGCAGTCAAACCGGCCAGCCCACCCGGTGCGCCGACGCCCACCATCACCAACGCCGCCGACGCCGCTATCGCACCGCCGAGGAAGGCCCGCCGGCCAAAATGGTGCGGGCGCTGCGCCTGTTCAATCGCCGTGCCCAATTGCCGCCACATCGCCTTGATCTGCTCGAACGCCTGGGCATGCTCCGGGCTCTGGGCGCACCACGCCTTCAGGGCCTTGGCATCCGCCACGGTGGCGCCGCCCGAGGTCAGCAGGAGCAGCCAGTCGCGGGCTTCATCGTGCAATGGGCTGGCGGGGGTTGCCCGGACGGTGGAGAGGCTAAAAATGTTCAAGCGCGCAAATACTCACGGATTTATCAGGGACTCAACACTAAGACGGTTTTCCGGCCCCGGGACCGAACCGCTGGATGACTTTTCTTTCCAGACGCTTGGCGCAGTGGCCCAGGGCGGCCTTGATTTCTTTTTCGACCATGCGCGTGGAAATACCGAAGCGCTGGGAGATTTCCAGGTGCGGCGCTTCTTCCAGGCGCGCGGCGATGAGGATCTTGCGCCGGCGTGCCGGCAGTTCGTAGAGGGCCTTGACCAGGGATTGGATTTCTTTTTGACCACCCACCACCCGCGAGGGGTCCTGGGCTTCGTCGGCGCTTTGCAGCAGCTCTTCAACCTCGCTGCCAGTCAACAGGCGGGCGTCGGCCTCGCGGCGGTCGGCGGCGATGTTCAGGGCCATGCGGTACAGGTAGGCATTGGGTTGCGCCAGGTTCGGCGGCACGTCCATGCGGTCGACGCGCAGGTAGGTTTCGTGCAGGACGTCGTTGGCCAGGTCCTCCGAGCCCAGGCGCTTGCGCAAACGCACCTTGAAGTCCTCGTAGGACGCCAGGAACAAGCTGACCATCGTGCTGTGCCCGGAATCTTTCATCCGCCCCAGGCTCCTTTCCCTGCTGTGCATTCCATGCGTGTTCCTGTTGTGTCGGGCATCAAAAGTAAAGTCACCGGCTGGCGCAGCGAACTGGGCGCCGGGCGTTCGACCCGGGCAGCGCCCAGGCTGCGCACCAGGGCTTCATCGCGTTGTTCATCGCCAGTGGAACTGACCAACCGGCTGTATTCGATCAGCCCCTCAGGGCTGACCCAGAGTTGCACCAGCGCCCTGAAACTCCCGGGGCGGGTCAACGGCAAACGGCACAGGCTGGTTTCGATCGCCTGTTGCACCGCCGTGGCATAGCTGTTGTTGATCCGTGCGGCGTTGCGCGCCGATGCACCACGGGTGACAGCGGGTGGGCTGACCTCGGGCAGTTGCAAGGTGAACGCGTCACTGCGCGCATAGCGCGCCATCAGGCCACTCCCGGTCAGCAACATCGCCAAAGCCTCCTGCGCCGTGAAGCGCCCACGCACGCTGATGGCGCGCCGGCCCCGCGTCAGTTCACGGTCGACCAGCACCGCCATGCCGCTGGCGCGGCTGTACGCTTGCAGTGCGTGCTCCAGATCTTGCGCCGGCAGGTCCAGTACCAACAGCGGCGGCTCTGCTCTCGCCGGGGTGCCCCACGCCAGCAGCAACAGCAAGGCCAGGGCGCCGATGGCACGCCGCAAGCCCCGCTGCTCACCCCCCGCTCTGCATTGCTGCACGGCCGACGTGTCCTTGAAAACCGTCATCCTGAGGCCAATTTATGAACCTGATGTTACGGTGACAGCAAAAAAAACATCACGGTGACGGGAAACCCGCTGCACTACACTTTCAAGCCTACCGGCCCACTCCCTCGGGCCCGCCAGGAGGCCCCATGAAGCTGTTTCCAACCCTCGCCAGCCTGTTGCTGTGCGCCGCGCTGCCACTGCTCGCCCACGCCGAAACCACCGCCAAAGGCTGCACCGATGTCACAGTGGATGGCTACAAAGCCCGCGACTATGGCTGCATGAGCCAGCAGATGGGCAATGACCCGGACGCGGCCAAGGCGGCGCAGAAGAACCGCGAGGCGCAGAACATCCCGGTGCAGAAACGGCCGCCGAACCAGGTGGGGTTATCCACCCCTGCGGCGACCAGCATCCGCATGGGCAATACGTTTGGGACGGCGGTGAAACCGCAGCGGCCTTGAGCCGCTGACCGGTTGTACGCTTGCGGTCTGAAGACCTCTGGGAGCACGCCGCTAAAGGGTGTTTCAGGCCACGTGAGGTTCTTTCTTCAAGCTTTCCATATCGATCACGAACCGATATTTCACATCGCCTTTGAGCATGCGCTCATACGCTTCGTTGATGTCCTGGATATCGATCATCTCCACGTCCGAGACAATCCCGTGTTGGGCGCAGAAATCCAGCATGTCCTGGGTTTCCTGGATGCCGCCGATCAGCGAACCGGCCAGGCTGCGGCGCTTGAAGATGAGGTTGAACACCGTCGGCGATGGGTGCGGGCTGTCGGGGGCCCCGACCAGGGTCATGGTGCCGTCGCGCTTGAGCAGGTTGAGGAACACGTCGAGGTTGTGCGGCGCGGCGACGGTGTTGAGGATGAAATCCAGGCTGTTGGCGACCTTGGCCATTTCGTCCGGGTTCTTCGACACCACGACGTGATCGGCGCCGAGGCGCAGGCCGTCTTCACGCTTGTTCGGCGAGGTGGTGAACAGCGTCACGTGTGCGCCCATGGCATGCGCGATCTTCACCGCCATATGGCCAAGCCCGCCGAGGCCGACCACGCCGACTTTCTTGCCGGGGCCGACCTTCCAGTGATGCAGCGGCGAATAGGTGGTGATACCGGCGCACAGCAGCGGCGCCACGGCCGCCAGGTTGGCGTCATCATGGGAGATGCGCAGCACGAACTGCTCCTTGACGACGATGTTGTCCGAATAGCCGCCAAGGGTATTTTCGCCACCGAACACGGGGCCGTTGTAGGTGCCGGTAAAGCCGTTCTCGCAGTATTGCTCCTCGCCCTCGGCGCAGGAGGCGCAGTGCTGGCAACTGTCGACCATGCAGCCGACCCCGGCCAGGTCGCCGACCTTGAATTTTTTCACATGGGCCCCGACCGCCGTTACGCGACCGACGATTTCATGGCCTGGGACCGAGGGGTACAACGTGTTGTTCCACTCGTTGCGCACGGTATGCAGGTCGGAGTGGCAGACGCCGCAATAAAGAATGTCGATCTGCACGTCATCCGCCCCCGGCGCGCGACGTTCGAAGGTAAAGGGCTTGAGCGCATCCTTGGAGTCCCGAGCCGCGTAGCTGTAAGTCTTGGCCATTTCGTTCACCTGTGTGATCTGACGGTAGAGGTCAGTGGACCAGCGTAGACGCTGAACCGTTCAACCGAGCACATGCATACAAGCCCTTCGTCGGGTTTGCGGCAATAGTGAAGCCGAGCCCTTTCCCTCTCACCCCAGGAGTTTTCCATGAGCACATTCGTTGCCAAAGACGGTACCCAGATCTACTTCAAGGACTGGGGCAGCGGTAAACCCGTGCTGTTCAGCCATGGCTGGCCGCTGGATGCCGACATGTGGGAATACCAGATGGAATACCTGAGCAGCCGCGGCTTTCGCACCATCGCGTTTGACCGCCGCGGTTTCGGGCGCTCTGACCAGCCGTGGACCGGTAACGACTACAACACCTTTGCCGACGATATCGCCCAATTGATCGAACACCTGGACCTCAAGGACGTGACCCTGGTGGGTTTCTCCATGGGTGGCGGCGACGTCGCGCGCTACATCGCCCGCCATGGCAGCGCCCGTGTCGCCGGCCTGGTGCTGCTGGGGGCGGTGACGCCGCTGTTCGGTCAGAAACCGGACTACCCGCAGGGCGTTCCCGCCGATGTGTTCGACGGCATCAAGGCCGGCCTGCTGAAAGACCGTGCGCAGTTCATTGCTGATTTCAACCCGGCGTTCTTCGGCATCAACAAAGGCCAGAAAGTCTCCGACGGCGTACTGACCCAAACCCTGCAGATCGCCCTGCTGGCGTCGCTCAAGTCGACCGTGGATTGCGTCACGGCCTTCGCCGAGGCCGACTTCCGTGCAGACATGACCAAGATCGATGTGCCGACCCTGGTGATCCACGGCGATGGCGACCAGATCGTGCCGTTCGAAACCACCGGCAAGGTGGCAGCCGAGATGATCAAGGGTGCCGAGTTGAAGGTCTACAAGGATGCGCCGCACGGGTTTGCAGTGACCCACGCCCAGGCCTTGAATGAAGACCTGCTGGCGTTCCTCAAGCGCTGAAGCGCTTAGACTCCCTTCTCCTTATTTTGGCCGGGCTTGCCCGGCCTTTTTTTGCTCAGGCAACACGTTGACCGAGGGTGAAGCGACCCGGCCCGGCGATCAGGATGCTGGTGAAAATGATCAACAGCAGCCAGCCGAACTGCCCTTCAAACAACGTCCATTGCGGATGCACCACGAGCATCGCGATCAGCAGCACCGCGAGGATCGGCAGGCAGGCCAGGCGCACCAGCACCCCGGCGATGATCAGCAGCGGGCACAACACTTCGGCGAAAATTGCCAGCAATAGCGTGACGTTGGCCCCCAGGTGAAACGGGTCTTCGATCAGCTTTAGCTGTTCGCTGTAACCCAACAGCTTGGGCAAACCGTGTACCCACAAGAGGAACGCAGCCGCGCTGATCCGCAAAAACAGGAGGCCGAGGGCCTGGTTTGTTGATTCATTCATAAACACCCTGCATCCGTAAAAAATCATCGACATCGATTGTGTTCGCCAAGCTGGGTGTACGCTTGCATGTTTGTGCTGAACCGCCCGCCGCTCGATGCGGTCCCAAGCCATACGCTCATCGCTACAGGAACTCTCGAATGACGCTCCCGAAAGAAATGACCCTGATAGAAATCACCCGCCCCGGCGGCCCTGACGTCCTGCAACCGCGCCGGGCCGATGTACCGGCGGCAGGCCCGGGCGAGATCCTGATTCGGGTGCAGGCTGCCGGGGTCAATCGCCCGGACGCGTTGCAACGCGCCGGCAAGTACCCGATGAAACCCGGCATGAGCCTGATTCCAGGGCTGGAAGTGGCGGGTGAAGTGGTGGCGCTCGGTGACGGCGTCAGCGAGTATGCCCTCGGCGACAAGGTGTGTGCCCTGACCAATGGCGGCGGCTATGCCCAGTTTTGCGCGGTGCCCGCCAGCCAGGCGCTGCCGATCCCAGAGGGTATGGACTGGATTCAAGCCGCCGCCGTGCCGGAAACCTTCTTCACCGTGTGGGCCAACCTGTTCGGCCTCGGCGACGCGCACACAGGCCAGCGTGTGTTGGTCCACGGCGGCACCAGTGGCATCGGCACCACCGCGCTGATGCTCTGCCGCGAGTTCGGCATCCAGGCCTTCGCCACTGCCGGTAGCGCCGACAAATGTGCGGCCATCGCCAAGCTGGGCGCCGAACCGATCAATTACCGCGAGCAGGATTTCGCCGACGTCATCGCGCAAAAGACCGATGACAAGGGGGTTGATGTGATCCTCGACATCATGGGTGCCTCGTACCTGAACAACAACCTCAAGGCCCTGGCCATGGACGGTCACCTGGTGATGTTGGGCTTTCTCGGGGGTGGCAAGGCCAATGACGTCGACCTGCTGACGATCCTCGCCAAACGCGCGGTGATTACCGGTTCACTCTTGCGCGCACGCAGCAAGGAGGAAAAGGCCGCAATTGCCGAACAGCTGCGCGAATACATATGGCCCGTGCTGGCCGCCGGGCGTTGCCTGCCGATCATCGACAAGGTCTACGCATACACCGATGCCGCCCAGGCCCATGCGCGGATGGAAGGTGGGGAGCATATCGGCAAGATTGTGTTGCGGGTGGCCTGACACCTAAACAGTCGCCTTGATGCAGGCACTGTCGGGCCTTGGCAGGGCTCGACAGGTTCCACAAAAACCGGCCTTTGCGAGCCAGTCGACAACCTATTTCGCATGCACCGGGTAATCGATATAGCCCACCTCATTGCCGCCATACATCCCCTCCGCCCGCAGCGGATTCAACGGCCAGCCATTGAAAATCCGTTGCGGTAAATCCGGGTTGGCGATGAATGGACGCCCGAACGCAATCAGGTCGGCCAGCCCCGCGTCGACCAACCGCGCACCGCGCTCGGCGGTGTAACGCCCGGCGTAGATAATTCGGCCTTGGAAGGTGTCACGCACGGCCTGACGGAACGTGTCGGGCAGGTCGGGCGCGTTGTCCCAATCAGCTTCGGCAATGGAGACGTAGGCGATGCCCGACGCTTGCAGCACCTTGATCGCTTCGAGGTAGGTGTGGTGCGGGTCGTCTTCCACCAGGCCGATGTACACCCGGTCCTGGTCGGTGCCGCTGAACAACGGCGAAAAACGTACCCCCAGGCGTTCCGGTCCAACCACTTTGCTGACCGCCTCGACGATCTCACGCAAAAAGCGCAGACGGTTGTGCAGCGAACCACCGTACTCATCGTCGCGCTGGTTGGCGCGGGCCGAGATGAACTGGTTGACCAGATAACCGTTGGCGGCATGGATCTCGACCCCGTCAAACCCCGCGTCCAGCGCATTGCGTGCGGCCTGTGCGTAATGCCCGACCAGTTCCTTGACCTCAAGGGTGGTCAACGCACGGGGCACGGGCGGTTGTACCAAGTCACCCACGCCAGGCCCGGTGGCGATAAACGCCTTCGCTTGCTCGGCCTGGATCGCGGACGGCGCGATGGGCGCGGCGCCGTCAGGCTGCAACGCGTTATGGGACACCCGGCCCACATGCCAGAGCTGAGCGAAGATCACCCCGCCTTCGGCATGCACCGCGTCGGTGACGGTGCGCCAGCCATCGATCTGCGCCGGGGTGTAGATGCCCGGCGTCCAGGCGTAACCCTGGCCACGCGGCTCGATCTGCGTGCCCTCAGTGACCATGAAACCGGCCGAGGCACGTTGACGGTAATACTCAGCCATCAACTCGGTGGCGATATCGCCGGGTTGCGCGCTGCGTTGGCGCGTCAGCGGTGGCAGCACGACACGGTTCTTCAAGGTGTGGTGCCCGAGTTGTATCGGGGTACTTAAAACACTGTGGGTCATTCGAAATATTCCAAATTCAGGACGAACGAAAGCGTCGGCGGCTCCTGAGAGCCGCCAAGCAATAAAGCAGTAAAAGTGAGGGGTTAACTTACGCGGTGAGTTTCAGCAGGGCCTTGGCCACATCGCTGGAGCTGGCGGGGTTCTGCCCGGTGACCAGCAAACCATCTTCAAGCACAAAGGATTGCCAATCGGCGCCCTTCTCATACTTGCCGCCCAGCGCCTTGAAATCGTTTTCAATCAGGAACGGCACCACGTCGGTCAGGCCGACTGCGGCTTCTTCCGAGTTGGAGAAGCCGGTGACGCGACGACCCTTGATCAGCGGCTCACCATTGACCGCCTTGACGTGGCGCAAGGCGCCCGGTGCGTGGCAGACAAAACCGATGGGCTTGCCGGCACGCTCGAACGCCTCGATCAGGGCGATGGACACCGGCGACTCCGCCAGGTCCCACAGCGGGCCGTGGCCACCTGGGTAGAACACGGTGTCGAAGTCGGCGGTGTTGACCGTGTCCAGCTTGACGGTGCTGGCCAGGGCCTGTTGCGCGGCCGGGTCGGCGGCAAAGCGGCGGGTCTGTTCGGTCTGCGCATCCGCTTGATCACTCACCGGGTCCAGCGGCGGCTGGCCACCGGCCGGGGATGCCAGCACCACATCGGCGCCGGCGTCCTTGAACACGTAATACGGCGCCGCAAATTCTTCGAGCCAGAAGCCGGTCTTGCGGCCGGTATCGCCCAGCTGGTCGTGAGAGGTCAGTACCATTAATACTTTCATTTTCCAGTGCCTCGATAGGGTGAAGGTCAGTGTGTGTCAGGGCAACCCAACAGCTGTCGGGTCAGTAGCAGCGCCTGATCAAAAGGCGCGGATGTACGGGTGATCTTGCTCATGACGCTGGTCCCCAGCCATAACGCATACAGGCTGCGGGCCAGGCTTTGCGGGGTTTGCGTCACTGTCAGCGAACCGTCTTCGACGCCGCGCCCAATCGCGTCGGCCAGCAAGGCGATGGTCCTGGATGTGCCGCGATCCAGGGCCAATCGCATCGGTTCTGAAAGGTCTGACACTTCTGCACCGAGTTTGACGGCAAGGCATTTGCCCGCGTCGGTGCAACCGGTCTGATTGTCGATCCAGCATTGCCAATAGCGCATCAACTTGGCGTGTTGGGATAGCCCAGGCGCGTCGAACAGTTGCGCCATCCCCTGCACGTAGTGATCGAAGTAGGTATCGAGCAATACCACACCGAACGCGTCTTTGGAGTGGAAGTAGTGATAAAACGAACCTTTCGGCACATCGGCAGCTTGAAGTATTTCGTTCAGGCCCACCGCAGAAAACCCTTTGGCGCCGACAATCGATTGCGCCGTCTCCAGAATGGTCTGCCGGGCACTTTTGGTTGCGCTGTTCATGCTTCACTCCGTCCGATTAGACCAGTCGTCTAGTTCGTGGGGTGAATGTTAGGAGCCGGGCCGGACGCCCACAATGTCATATACGCAAGGATTCCGGACATGACGCGAACCCGGTTGCCGTTTTCCCGGCACGCGCCGACAATCGCCCCTCCCGCCCGCGTTGGAGAATGGCGATGCACAGCGTTGCGCTGATGGTTTACCCGAACTTCCAGTCCCTGAGCCTCAGCCTGGGCTCGGTGTTCGAGTGCGCGAACCTGCTGCGCGGCGAGCCGGCCTATGAGTTTCACCTGGTGTCCGAGAGCGGCGGCGCGGTGATGACGTCGCAGGGGTTCTCGGTGAATACCACGCCGATCCGGCCGCAGGGCTATGACACCCTGATCGTCAGCGGTTACCTGGAGTTTCGTCTGCCGGAGGCCAACCTGCTGGAGCTGGTCAAGGCTGCGTCGGCGCAATCGCGGCGCGTCGCCTCGCTGTGTACCGGCATTTTTGTGCTGGCCGAGGCCGGATTATTGGCGGGTAAGCGCACCACCACCCACTGGATTCACGCGCCGGCGTTTCGCAAGCGCTACCCGGATATTCAGCTGGAAGAAGACAAGCTGTTCGTCGTCGACGGCCAGATCTGGACCGGCGCCGGCATGAGCGCCGGGGTCGACCTGGCGCTGGCGATGGTGGAGAACGACCTGGGCAGCGACCTCGCCCGGCGCATCGCGCGCAAGCTGGTGATTGCCCAGCGCCGGGGCAGCGAACAGTCGCAGCTATCGGCGTTGCTGGAATTGGACCCCAAGTCCGACCGCATACAACTGGCCCTGGCCTACGCCCGCGAAAACCTGACCCACGACCTGTCGGTGGAAGCCCTGGCCGATGTCGCCCGGCTCAGCCCGCGTCAGTTCAGCCGGGTGTTTCGTGAAGAAACCGGGCAGACCCCGGCCAAGGCCATCGAGTCACTGCGAGTGGAAGCCGCGCGGGCGATGATGGAAACCAGCCGCCACCCGGTCGAAGTGGTGGCCCGCGAAACCGGCTTCGGCGACCGCGAGCGCATGCGCCAGGCGTTTCTGCGCGCCTTTGGGCAACCGCCCCAGGCCATGCAACAGGCTTTTTTTGGCGAACGCAGCGCTTAGTGCAACGACGCCCGCGTAATCAGGTAACTGGTCAATTGCGGATCATCGTCCAGCTCTAGGGTCTGCACCGGGCGTGGCAGGTTATCCAGCACGGTGCGCCAGAACGCCTGGGACACTTCATCCTGATCATAGAAGCGCACCAGCCAGTTGGCCGCGCCGCTGCATAGCACCTGGGTCGCGATCGCGCTGCCGATGCCCTTGCGGCGGTAGCGCTTGAGGATGAACAGGTCGGCCAGTTCCAGGGCATCGATGCCCGGTAACTCACTGCCTTCGATCAGCAGGAAACCGGCGATATAGCCATCGACCAGCAGCAGGTTGGCGCTCCATTGCGGGTCTTGCCAGTAGCGGTTCAGGTGTTCGTCATGGATGTAGAAGCGGCCGTCCGCCTCCACATCTTCTTGCTCCCAGTCCGAAGACTCATAAGCGTAGTACTGGTACAGGTTGCGGATCAGCTCGGACGCTTCCGGGCCGGTCTGGATCAATTCGACGGTGGTTTCAGGCATGAGGCTCTCGGTGAAAAAACGCAGGGCGCCATTGTTCACAAAACCCTGCCCCAGTCCAATAGCGGCTTGAACCTTTCTACTTGCTGAACCGATTGCAAATAGGCGCGGCCTTGTCCGAACCCTCGAAACATTTCGAATAAACTTCGCCGGCTTGCCTCTTTTTTCTCAAGGACACGTACTTTGACCAACGTCTGTTCCGCCGGCCTGGATGTGGGCTTTGCCTCCCTGGATTACCTGCAGATTTTCATCCTGGGCGTGATCCAGGGCATTACCGAGCTGTTGCCGGTGTCGTCCACCGCCCATATGCGTGTGGTGCCCGCCCTGCTCGGCTGGCAGGACCCGGGCTCGGCGTTTTCGGCGGCGATGCAATTGGCGGCGCTGGCAGCGGTGGTCAGTTACTTCTGGCGCGATGTGCGCCAGGTGGTCACCGGCAGTATTGGCGCGGTACGCCAGGGTGATTACAACAATCAGTGGTTCAAGCTGGCGGTGGCGATTGTGCTAGCGACCATTCCGATCGGCATTGCCGGCCTGGCGTTGTCCTCGACCTTGAATGCGTGTAACTCACCGCTGCGCGGGCTGATGGTGATCGGCATTGCCTGCGTGGTGATGGCGGTGTTGCTGGCGGCGGCCGAACTGAGTGCGCGGCATACGCGCAAGGTGAGTGAAATGCGCCTGCGCGACGCGCTGATCGTCGGCATCGCACAGATTGGCGCCTTGATTCCTGGGGTCTCGCGCTCCGGTTCCACGCTGACCGCCGCGCTGTTCCTCAACTTCAAGCGTGAAGAAGCCGCGCGTTTCTCGTTCCTGCTGGGCCTGCCGGCGATCGCCCTCGCCGGTTTGAAGGAGCTGTGGGTGCTGCTGCACGCCGACATGCCGGCCCATGCCTGGCCGCACTTGCTGTTTGGCCTGGTGGTCGCCAGCGTCTCGGCGTTCTTCGCGATCTGGGGCCTGATGAAGTTCCTGGAGCGGTTCTCCACCTGGCCGTTCGTGATCTACCGCGCACTGCTGGGGATCTTCCTGATCGTGGCGGTCAGCACCGGGTTGTTGAGCTAAGCCTCAGGGGCGCAACGGCGCGGCATCGACCTTAACGATCGAAATCGCGCGCATCGTGCCGCTCCGGCAACTGCTCTTCGAGCGGCCCGGACACCCGGTTGACCCGCCGCCCGCGCTGCACCGCCGGCCGCGCCTCGATCGCATCGGCCCAACGCAGCACGTGCTTGTAATCCTGCACCGAGAGAAACTGCGCCGCGTCATACAAGCGGCCTTTGACCAGGCCACCGTACCAGGGCCAGATGGCGATATCGGCGATGGTGTATTCGTCACCGGCAATGTACTCGCTCACGGCCAGGCGCTGGTCGAGCACATCCAGTTGACGCTTGGTTTCCATGGCAAAGCGGTTGATCGGGTACTCCATCTTGCTCGGCGCATACGCGTAGAAATGCCCAAAACCACCCCCCAGGGACGGCGCGCTGCCCATCTGCCAGAACAGCCACGACAGGCACTCGGCACGGGCCGCGGGTTCAGTGGGGAAGAACGCGCCGAATTTCTCCGCCAGGTACTGCAGGATCGCGCCGGACTCAAACACGCGAATCGGCGTAGCACCGCTGCGGTCGAGCAAAGCAGGGATTTTCGAGTTCGGGTTCACCGCGACAAAGCCGCTGCCGAACTGGTCGCCGTCACCGATCTTGATCAGCCAGGCGTCGTATTCCGCACCGGTATGCCCGAGGGCCAACAGCTCTTCGAGCAGGATCGTGACCTTCTGCCCATTCGGCGTGGCCAGCGAGTACAACTGCAACGGGTGTTTGCCGACCGGCAGGGTCTTGTCGTGGGTCGCCCCGGCGATGGGGCGGTTGATACTGGCGAACGTGCCGCCACTTTCGGCGTCCCAGGTCCAGACCTTGGGGGGTACGTATTCGGTCATGCTCACGGCTCCTGATGTGCTTGCGGTCAACGAAGCGTTCCAGACTAAACCAAAGGCAGGTGGCGCGTCACACCTGCAGCGCCGCGCCCACCGTAATGGGCGGCGCACGGGCATTGCGCGTTCAAACATTGCACAGACCGAACGAGTGCCTTTTAATCTTCCAGGCACCGCAATTCACCCGGCATCAATGGAGGCTTTATGAGACTGATCGGAATGCTCGACTCACCCTACGTGCGTCGCGTGGCCATTTCCCTGGAACTGTACGGCGTGGATTTTGTGCATGCGCCCTTGTCCGTGTTCAGCACCTACAGCGAATTTGCGCGGATCAACCCCGTGGTCAAGGCCCCGACCCTGGTGCTGGACGATGGCACCGTGTTGATGGACTCCAGCCTGATCCTGGATTACCTCGAAGCCCTGGCCCCGGCCGACAAAAAACTGCTGCCGCAGGCCCCTACGGCACGCGCCAAAGACCTGCAACTGCTCGGGCTGGCCCTGGCGGCCTGTGAGAAAAGCGTGCAGATCGTGTATGAACACAACCTGCGGCCGGCCGAGAAGCAGCATGCGCCGTGGCTTGAGCGCGTCAACGCGCAATTGCTGGCCGCGTATACGCTGCTGGACCAACACCTGAGCCAGACCGACAACGAAGCGCTGACCCAGGCCTCGCTGACGGCGGCGGTCGCCTGGTCCTTCAGCCAGTTCACCGTGGCCTCGGTCGTCAAGGCGGACGCGTTCCCCCATGTGCAACGCCACGCCGAGCGACTGGAGCAGCATCCAGCCTTCAAGCGCTGCCCGATCGTGTAACCCGCTCTACACCCAGCCGCCATCGACAATAAAGTTCTGCGCCGAACACATCGCCGACGCCTGCGAAGCGAGAAACAGCGCCATGTTGGCGATGTGTTCCGGCAATACGCTGCCAGGCAGGCACTGGCTGCGGCTGATCAGTTCCTTGGCAGCGTCGTCGACCCACATCATCAGTTGTTTTTCGGTCATCACCCAGCCCGGCACCAGCGTATTCACGCGGATACGGTCCGGGCCCAGTTCGCGCGCCAGCGCCCTCGTCATGCCGTGGGCGGCGGCCTTGCTGGCGGCGTACACCGGGTAGCCGGCGGAGGCCATCATCCAGCCAACGGAGCCCAGGTTGATGATCGAACCGCCGCCCGCCCGCTTCATCATCGGCACCACGGCCTTGGTGGCAAAAAAGGCGTGCTTGAGGTTGACGGCAATCAGCTTGTCGAAGGTCTCCGAGTCGACTTCCTCCAGGGTATGACGCACGTCGTTGGCGGCATTGTTCACCAGCACGGTGATCGGCCCCAGGGCGTATTCGAAGCGCGCAATCGCGGCCTTGTAGGCAATCTCGTCGGTGATATCGCAATGCCCGAACTCGACGGTATGCCCCTGGGCACTCAACAACGCGGCCAGGCGCTCGCCCTGGCCTTGCGCGCGATCGACGAAAGCCACCTTGGCCCCCTGCCCGGCGAAGGCGCGCACCATGAATTCGCCGATCCCCGAAGCGCCTCCGGAAATCAACACGGTCTTGCCCTTAAGGTCGGGATAAACGGCCTGTTCAGTACTCATATCAAGGTTGCCTCGATCAATTAGTCTTATTTTATTTTACGAAATCGGCGTTTAAGGCTATAAATTTGGTTCTTCACGGAATCTCGGGAAACACAGAAACAAGAACGCCGATTTGGTTGATGATGTTCGTGCGAGCAAACACATCTAACAAACCGGCGTTCTTATGCGAGATATTAATACTTTCCTTCCCTTTTGGGAGGGCTTTTCTGTCGTCAACATCAAGCCTGACGGCGATGCCCTTCAGATCGACCTGATCCCCCATGCCACCCGGTTCCCATGTTGTGGCGGCTGTCAAAAGCTCTGCTCAACCACTCATGAGTATTGCGAGCGCATCATTCGTGATTTGCCTATTCTCGGCCATGCGGTGCGCTTGAGCGTTTTGCTCCGGCGCGTTGGTTGCCGCGATTGTGGCAAGCGTATGGAGGCCGTTAGTTGGCTGGATCGCTATGCCCGCATGACCCGGCGCCTGGCAGAGGCCGTCATTCAAGCGTGCGAGCGCCTTCCAACGCTGCACGTGGCGCAGATGTTTGGCCTGCATTGGGAGACCGTTCGTTTACTGGAGCGTCGAGCCCTGCAAGCAGCATTAAGCGTTTTGCCAAAGGCGAAACCGCGACGCTTGGTCATGGACGAGTTCGCACTCTTCAAAGGTCATCGTTATGCCACCGTTGTCCTGGATGCGGATACGCGACGGGTGCTGTGGATCGGCGAAGGCCGTAGTCGGGCGGCGGTTAGACCCTTTTTTGAAGAGCTGGGGCCCGAGGGCTGCGCGCTAATCGAAGCGGTGGCGATGGACATGAACACCGCTTTTGATCTGGAGGTTCGTCACCACTGCCCCAAAGCGCGAGTGGTCTACGACCTCTTTCATGTGGTGGCCAAATATGGTCGAGAGGTAATTGACCGGGTTCGTGTCGACGAAGCCAATCGACTGCGCCATGACAGGCCTGCACGCAAAGTCATCAAGCAGGCGCGATGGTTACTGCTGCGCAATCCTGAGAACCTGAAAAACCCAGAGCAACAGGTTCATTTGCAGGATCTGCTGGCGGCCAACCAGTCGCTGATGACGGTCTATTTAATGAAGGCTGAACTCAAAACGCTCTGGACGCCGAGCACCGCCTGGGACTGGAGATCAGCTTGGAACCAATGGCTGCGTCACGCCCATGAAAGCGAGATACCTGCCCTGATGCAGTTTGCCAAAAGACTAAAGGGTTACTGGCGAGGCATCGTCAGTCGGGTTCGCTGGCCAATGCACACCGGTCAGTTGGAAGGAATAAACAATCGAATAAAGGTGATCAAGCGTATGGCGTATGGTTACCGGGATAGCGAATTCTTTTTCATGAAGATCAAGAGCGTCTTTCCCGGTAATCCGTGAAGAACCATAAATTTGCGGTCACACCGACAAAATATCGCACATTAGTAGAACTATTCCACTCAAAACAACAAAAGGAAGTTCGACCATGAAGCACCCTCGATACCTGCTGTCCGGCCTTGCCTTGTCCATGCTGATCGCCAGCGGTGGCGCGCAAGCGGCCGGTCTGTCCAGTGAACATAAACCGTTTGGGAAAACCAACGACGGCAGCGCCGTCGAGCAATACATATTGCGCAACAGCCATGGCATGCAAGCCACGGTGATCACCTATGGCGGCGTGTTGCAGGCGCTGAAAGTGCCGGACAAGCACGGCAAGGTCGAGGACGTGGTGCTCGGCTTCGACGACGTGCAGGGCTATCAGCGCGGCACGGCGTTTTTTGGCGCGACCATCGGCCGCTTCGGCAATCGCCTGGCTGGCGGTGCGTTTGAACTCGACGGCAAGCGCTATCAGGTGCCACTCAACGATGGTCCCAATTCGCTGCATGGCGGCGCCCAGGGCTTCGACAAGCGCGTGTGGCAAGCCAAGCCCGTCAAGGACAAGGATTCGGTCGGCGTAACCCTGACTTACCTGTCCAAGGACGGTGAGATGGGCTTTCCCGGCAACCTGACCACCGAAGTCACGTATCGGCTCAACGACAACAACGAACTGCACATCGACTACAAGGCCACCACCGACAAACCGACGGTGCTCAACCTCACCAACCACAGCTATTTCAACCTCGCCGGCGCGGGCAACGGCGATATCCTCAAGCAGGTGGCGACGTTGCATGCCAGCCACTACACGCCAGTGAATGCGACCTTGATCCCCACCGGCGAACTGGCGCCGGTCAAGGGCACGCCGATGGACTTTCTCCAGCCCACTGCCATCGGCCAGCACATCAAGGACGATCATCCGCAACTCAAATTCGCCGAGCCGAAACAGGGCGGGTTTGACTTCAACTGGGCGCTGGACACCCAAGGCGATCTCAAACAACTCGCCGCCGACGTGTACGACCCCGACTCCGGCCGCCGTTTGCAGCTCTACACCACCGAACCTGGAGTGCAGTTCTATACCAGCAACTTCCTCGATGGCTCGGTGAAGGGCAAGGCAGGCAAAACCTACAAGCACTGGAGCGGTTTCACGCTGGAGACCCAGCACTTTCCCGACGCGCCGAACCAACCGAAGTTTGCCTCGACACGCCTGGACCCAGGGCAGACCTACACCCAGCGCACCGTCTTCAAGTTCTCCGCCGATTGAGGCTGGCGGCCGGCTTACCGGCGACCAAAACACGGTCGCAGGCAAGCCGGCGTCCGGATCTATTGTGATGCAAATAGTCCCCAAAACCGTGCTTGGCTGCTATTGTGCCGCGCTTTGAAAAGCCGCCGCCTACCAGCAAGGAAATGGACGTTGAACACTGACGAAAAAATGACCGGGGACCTGTTCGAGGTGGATAAGCGCCTGTCACTCAAACCCGTGGTGGACTTCAACACCTACCTGCGCAACGCGTTTGGCGACGGCCCATGCACCTGCGTGCGCTGTGCTGCCAGTGGCGGGGATGAAACCGGCTATGCGTTCCAGCACACCTTCAACCTCGACGCCAAACCCACCCACCGCCGCTTTGCCTCGACGGCCGGCAGCGATGTGTTGTTGATGTTGAAGAAGGCGTGGCTCTCGTACACCAAGGCGGAATTGCCGCTCAGCGGCGTGCTGGCGTTGCCGACGGTAAAGGAGTTTGTCGAGCCGCAGTTGCACAAACGCCTGGCGCCGCTGTTTCTGGCCAGCGGGTTGGCAAAGGAGGTGGACGGCGAACTGCGCATCCAACCGCAGGCGATGGCCTGATCCCCTCCCCTGAAAACCACCGAAATCCAATTTGGGGCTCAGGCGCCGGGCGCTATAAATCGATGATCCGCGTGCCTGCAATCGTCTGTGCAAAACCCACGCCGAACAGGCCTGCCGGGGTTGCAAAACCTACACGCCGCTCGCCGCCGAGTACGCGACGTGCGGCTTCCACGGCGGCCAGCGGCGTGTAGCTATAGCCATTGACGGTCTCGATCACGGAGCGCGTAACGCTGCCGTCGGCAGCGGTCACTTCGGCCACGGCGCGGGCGCGGTGGGCATCGCGTTGCGCCTGGTTGGGGCCGTCGGGCAGTTGTGACAGGTCACCGTCGGGGAAGGCCTCGCCAGTGATATGCACGAACATGGCGATATTGGGAATGCCCGTGGAGTGCCACGCGGTGACCAGGTCGCCAAACGAAAGCGGTGCGCACAAGACCGGACCGGCGCCGAAATCCAGGTGTTGCGGTGGCGCGTCCGGGGTGGCGACCAGGTGACCATCGATGCGCGCCAAGACGCCGGCGCCGATGATCTCGCCGACACTCATCGCCGAACCACGCGACATGGCGCCGGGCACCTGCAGCGCGATCCTCAGCGCATGGGGTTGCTGCACGCGGCTGGCGACGTGCATCGCCAGACTGTCAGTGGGAACCACGTCCCAGCCCACGCCAGGCAGCAGCATCACGCCGGCCTCACGGGCGTCAACACCGAGTTGCTCGGCCAGCCGGTACACATTGATCTCGGCGGTGATGTCGAGGTAATCGGTACCGCTGGCGATACAGGCGCGCATCAATGGCTGGGCGGTGTGTACGAACGGCCCGGCGAAATTGAGCAGGACGTCGATGCCCGTGAGGCTGGCGGCGGCATGCTCATCCGCGCTGAACACACGGTAGGCAACGTCCAACTGTGCGGCGAGAGCTGCCAGGGCCGTTGCGTTGCGGCCCGCAATCACCAGGTCGAGCCCGAGTGCCTTGGCGTGCTCGGCCGCCATGCGCCCGGTGTAGCCGGTGGCACCGTAGATCATCAACGTTTTCATAAGGTGTACTTCCAATCAGATGAGGTAACCGCCCGCGACTTCAATCGTCTGGGCATTGATCCAGCGGCCTTCCTCAGACAGCAGCATCGCAATCACGCGCGCCACGTCTTCCGGCTCGCCGACCCGACCCAGGGCAGTTTGCCCGGCCAGCAGTGCTTCGAATTCATCGTTCAAGCCACCGCCCAGTTCGGTGCGAATGGCGCCAGGGGACACCGCGTTGGCGCGGATACGCCGCGCGCCGAACTCCTTGGCCATGTAGCGGGTGAGCACATCCAGGCCGCCCTTAAACGCGGCATACGGTGCGACGCCGGCAGTGGCGACACGGGTGGTAGCGCTGGTGAGGTTGACGATGCCGGCATGCTCTTCCAGCAGCGGCAGCAAGGTTTGGGTGAGGAAGAACGGGCCCTTGAGATGCACATTGAACAGGCCGTCGAACTGCGCCTCGGTCACCGACTCAAGGGGGTTGAACAGACCGTAGCCAGCGTTGTTGACCAGCCCGCTCAAGCTGTTCACGCCCCACGTGGCGCTCAGGGCCAGTGTCACTGTGTCGCGAAAGGCCGCGAAAGCACTCACATCGGCGACGTCCAGTTGCAGCGCGAGCGCCTTACCGCCGGCGGCTTCGATGCGCTGCACCACCGCCTGTGCCGCGTCGGTGTTACGGTTGTAAGTGAGGATCACGCCGTGGCCCTGGCGGGCACACCATTCGGCGGTACTGGCACCGATTCCACGGCTGCCTCCGGTAATCACGATGACGCTCATGGCCTGCTCCACTGTCGAAAAGTTAAGTGACCACAATAGCGATCGCCCTACCCTGGGACGCTGCCGTTCCTACTCCAATCCTGCCTGTTTCTGCTTTTCCCTTGCGCAAGGTTCATCAGTGGGATCAGCATGGCTCTCATGAATAATCAATTGATCGAACTGCGCGCCTTGGCCGCCAAGGCGGAAAACCGTCGCACCGAGACTGGCATCCCGCGCGTGGCGATGGTCCAGGGCGCGATTCCGGAGCATATGCTCGCGGCCGTGTACGACCCGATGATCAACCTGATCCTCCAGGGCAGTAAGTGCATGACCGTGGGCGACCGCACCTTGCATTACGACCCGGCGACGTATTTTGTGATGTCCATCGAGTTGCCCGCCGTGGGGGTGGTCAACCCGGCGAGTACCGGTGAGCCGTACCTGGCGGTCAGCCTGACCCTGGACCCGACGGTGCTCAGCACCTTGCTCAATGACCTGCCGGCGCCCAGCGGCCGCGGCGAGCAGGAAGCCGGGTTTTCCGTGGCGGCGGTGACGCCTTCATTGATGGACGCTTGGGTACGCATGCTGCGCCTGATGGGCGATCCGGTGGCGATTGCAGCCCTGGCGCCAGCCTACGAGCGGGAAATCCTCTACCACGTGCTGCAAGGCCCGCACGGTTGGATGCTGCGGGAAATCGCCGCGCCGGACACCGCCATGGCGCGGGTCAGCCAGGCGATCCAGTGGATCCGCCGCGACTTTGCCGAACCGATCCGGGTAGACGCGCTGGCTTCGCTGGCGGCGATGAGTGTTTCGGCGTTTCATCGGCACTTCAAGGCGGTGACCAACCTGAGCCCGTTGCAGTATCAGAAACGCGTGCGCCTGCTGCACGCGCGCACATTGATGGTGGCCAGTGCGAGCAGCGTGACCCAGGCCGCGTTCGAGGTGGGGTATGAAAGCCCGACCCAATTCAGCCGGGACTACGCACGGGTGTTCGGCTTGCCACCGGCACGGGATACGGCGCGGATTCTCAGCGCGACTAAAGGATAGAGCGGCTAAAACCGTCATCTGACGGCCTCAGCACAGGCTCGGGTTTTGCATTGATCACAAGGAGTTTCGGATGACCACACCCAGCAAGAAGATGAGCCTGTTGGGCCTGACCACCCTGGTAGCGATTAACATGATGGGCTCGGGGATCATCATGTTGCCGGCCAGCATGGCGCAACTGGGTGCGATTTCGCTGCTGTCGTGGGTCGTCACCGCGCTCGGTTCAATGGCGATTGCCTACGGCTTCGCCCAATGCGGGATGTTCTGTACCCGCACCGGCGGGATGTCGGCGTATACCGAGGAGGCCCACGGCAAGTCGGGGTTTTTCCTGTGTTCGTTTCTGTATTTTCTGTCGCTGATCATCGCCAATGTGGCGATTGCAATTTCGGCGGTGGGCTATTTGTCATCGTTTATTCCGTGGCTGGGTAGCGGGCCGGTGCCGTTGTTGGTCGGCAGCCTGGCGCTGATCTGGCTGACCACCGTGGCCAACTTCGGCGGCCCGCGCATCACTGGGCGCATCGGTGTGGTGACGGTATGGGGCGTGATCATTCCAGTGGCGGGGCTCTGTGTGATCGGTTGGTTCTATTTCAAGCCCGAGGTGTTCACGGCCGCCTGGAACCCACACCAACTGCACCTGTGGGACGCCGTCAGTGCGAGTATTCCTCTGACCCTGTGGGCCTTTCTTGGCATGGAGTCGGCCGCCCAGGGCTACGATGCGGTGGAGAACCCCAACCGCACCGTGCCCCTGGCCTGCCTGCTCGGCACGCTTGGGGTGGCCGTGGTGTATGTGCTGTCGACCTCGGTGATCCAGGGCATCGTGCCCAATGCCGAACTGGCCGCGTCCTCGGCACCGTTTGCGCTGGTTTACGCGCAGATGTTCAACCCCGGGGTCGGCCAGCTGATCATGGCGCTGGCGGTGCTAGCCTGTATCGGTTCGTTGCTGGGCTGGCAATTCACCCTGGCGCAAACGGCCAAGATGTCGGCGGACCAACGCCTGTTTCCGCGCTTTTTCAGCCGCGTCAGCGCCGCGAATGCGCCAGTGCTGGGGTTGCTGGCCTGTGCCACGCTGCAAAGCCTGATTGCCTTGTCGACCATCTCGCCCACTGCCAGCGCGCAGTTCAGCAAACTGGTGAACCTGGCGGTGGTGACTAACCTGTTGCCTTATGTGACCGCCCTCACCGGCTTGCTGGTGATGATGTATAAGGCGCACGCCAGCGCGACGGTGCAGGCGCGCAATACGCTGGTGGTGCTGGTGGCCGTGGGGTATTCGCTGTATGCGATTTATGCCTGCGGTGAAGACGCGGTGTTTGGCGCGATGCTGGTGCTGGCGTTCGGGTATCTGTTGTATGGCTTTCTGGCCAAGCGGTTTGTCGGGGAACAGGTCTATCCCCCTGACAGATGAAGATCAAAATGTGGGAGGGGGCTTGCCCCCGATAGCGATGGTTCAGTCAATGCATGTATCGACTGGCGCCGCAATCGGGGGCAAGACCCCTCCCACATTTTCTACCGAGTGCGTTTATTTACGCGCCGCCTCCCACTGTTTGAGCAGGTCGCCGTAGGCCACGGTTTCGCCTTTGGGTTTCTCGTTGGCCAGTTTCGGCTTCGGCGCGCCCGGCTGGTCGAACCAGTATTGGGCGTCGCGTTCCGGGTTCATTTTCGGCCCGCACACCGGTTGCACTTTGGAACGCTCCAGGCGCGCCATGATCGCGTCTTGCTCCTTGGCCAGATTGTCGAGCGCCTGTTGCGGGGTTTTCTCGCCACTGGCGGCCGCTGCGATGTTGCTCCACCACAGTTGCGCCAGGCGTGGATAGTCGGGCACGTTGGTGCCGGTCGGGGTCCACTCCACCCGGGCCGGGCTGCGGTAGAACTCCACCAGGCCACCGAGTTTCGGCGCCAGGTCGGTCATGGCTTGGGAGTTGATGTCGGACTCACGAATCGGCGTCAGGCCAACGATGGTTTTCTTCAGCGACACGGTTTTCGAGGTGACGAACTGCGCGTACAGCCAGGCCGCGAGTTTCTGCTTCTCAGGCGTCGATTTGAGGAAGGTCCAGGAACCCACGTCCTGATACCCCTTCTTCATGCCCTTTTCCCAATACGGCCCGACGGGCGATGGCGCCATGCGCCATTTCGGCGTGCCGTCGGCGTTTACCACAGGCAGGCCCGGTTTGGTCATGTCGGCGGTAAACGCGGTGTACCAGAAGATCTGCTGGGCGATATTGCCCTGGGACGGCACCGGGCCGGACTCGGAGAAGGTCATGCCCGCCGCTTCCGGTGGCGCATAGGCTTTCATCCAGTCCACGTATTTCTGCGTGGCAAACACGGCGGCCGGGCCGTTGGTGTCGCCGCCACGGGTCACGCTGGAGCCCACCGGGTGGCAGTCCTCCACGCGAATGCCCCACTCATCCACCGGCAAACCGTTGGGCAAACCC
This sequence comes from Pseudomonas sp. D3, assembly GCF_029320995.1. Taxonomy (NCBI): domain Bacteria; kingdom Pseudomonadati; phylum Pseudomonadota; class Gammaproteobacteria; order Pseudomonadales; family Pseudomonadaceae; genus Pseudomonas; species Pseudomonas sp. D3. The sequence goes on along the minus strand of NZ_CP119772.1, from coordinate 2,782,734 downwards.
TTGTCGCCACCGCCGGCCATGGAGAACCAGGCATCGGTGAAGCGCCAGCCCAGGGACGGGTCTTTCTTGCCGTAGTCCATATGCCCATAGATGCGCTTGCCGTCGATTTCCTTGACGTCTTCGCTGAAGAATTTGGCGATGTCTTCGTAGGCCGACCAGTTCACCGGCACGCCGAGGTCATAGCCGTACTTCTCCTTGAACTTGGCTTTCAGCTCGGGACGTTCGAACCAGTCGGCGCGGAACCAGTACAGGTTGGCGAATTGCTGGTCGGGCAACTGGTAGATCTTGCCGTCCGGCGCGGTGGTGAAGGAGATCCCGATGAAGTCCTTGATGTCCAGGGTCGGCGAGGTGAAGTCCTTGCCTTCGTTGGCCATCAGGTCGGTGATGGATTCGGTCTTGCCGTAGCGAAAGTGCGTACCGATCAAGTCGGAGTCGTTGACCCAACCGTCATAGATGTTCTTGTCGGACTGCATTTGGGTCTGCAGTTTCTCCACCACGTCGCCTTCCTGCAGCAGGTCGTGGGTCAGCTTGATGCCGGTGATTTCACTGAAGGCCTTGGCCAGTACCTTGGATTCGTACTCATGGGTGGTGAGGGTTTCCGACACCACGTTGATCTTCATCCCACGGAACGGTTCGGCGGCCTTGATAAACCACTTGAGTTCCTCGAGCTGCTGGTCGGCCGTGAGGGTCGACGGTTTGAACTCGCTGCCGATCCATTTTTTCGCCGCCTCTTCATACGCATCGGCCCAGGCCGTGGCGCTCAAACCACTGAGGGCCAGTACGGCGGCCAATGAAATGCTATGTCGCAGCTTATTGTTTTTATCGAACATAGAGACCTCCTGGTTGTTTATTCATACGGAGCGCTAGCCCCAACGCATCACAGACAACAGCCACACCACAGACAGCGCGGACGCCACCCAGATGCTCCAGTCGGTTACGCCGATCACCAGCAGGTGCAGGTAGGCGCTTCCGAGAAGACCGATAAACAAACGATCACCACGGGTGGTGCTGATCGGCAAAAAACCGCGCCGAGGGATACTCGGCGAGCGCAGTTCCCAGGTGGTCATGCCCGCCAGAATCAGGGCGATACCGCCAAAGAACAGCGCGGTCGGGGTGGTCCAGGCCATCCATTCCATCATCGACTCCTCAGACCCGGCCCAGGGCAAAGCCCTTGGCCACGTGGTTGCGCACAAACCAGATCACCAGCATGCCGGGCAGGATGGTCAATACCCCCGCCGCTGCCAGCACGCCCCAATCGATCCCCGACGCCGAGACGGTGCGGGTCATCACCGCCGCGATGGGCTTGGCGTTGACCGAGGTCAGCGTGCGCGCCAGCAGCAGTTCGACCCAGGAAAACATGAAGCAGAAAAACGCCGTCACGCCGATGCCGGAGCCAATCAACGGGATAAAAATCTTCACAAAGAACTTGGGAAAGGAGTAGCCGTCGATGTAGGCCGTTTCGTCGATTTCCTTGGGCACGCCAGACATGAAGCCTTCGAGAATCCACACCGCCAATGGCACGTTGAACAGGCAATGCGCCAAGGCCACCGCGATATGCGTGTCGAACAGGCCGATCGACGAATACAGCTGGAAAAACGGCAGCAGAAACACCGCCGGTGGCGCCATACGGTTGGTCAGCAGCCAGAAGAACAGGTGCTTGTCGCCCAGGAAGCGATAGCGCGAGAACGCATAGGCCGCCGGCAGCGCCACGCTCAGGGAGATCACGGTGTTCAGGCTCACGTAGTACAGCGAGTTCAGATAACCGGTGTACCAACTCGGGTCGGTGAAGATCACCTTGTAGTTGGCCAGGGTAAAATGCTGCGGAAACAGCGTGAGCCCGCCGAGGATTTCGGTGTTGCTTTTGAAGGACATGTTCAGCAGCCAGTAGATCGGCACCAGCAGGAACAGCATGTAGATCAGCAGCGGTATGAGTTTGCGCTTGCTCATGTTGGCGGCCTCAACGGTTGGCGTCGGAATGGGTCATGGCGGTGTAGAACAGCCAGGACACCAACAGGATGATCAGGAAGTACACCAGGGAAAACGCTGCGGCCGGGCCCAGGTCGAATTGGCCGACAGCCATCTGGGTCAGCGTCTGACTGAGGAACGTGGTGGCGTTACCCGGCCCGCCGCCGGTCAGTACGAAGGGCTCGGTGTAGATCATGAAACTGTCCATGAAGCGCAGCATCACCGCGATCAGCAGCACGCTTTTCAGCTTCGGCAACTGGATGTGTCGGAAAACCGCCCACGCCGACGCCCGATCGATACGCGCTGCCTGGTAGTACACGTCCGGAATGGCGCGCAGCCCCGAGAAGCAAAGCAGCGCCACCAGGGACGTCCAGTGCCAGACGTCCATCACCAGCACCGTGACCCAGGCGTCCATGGTGTTGGCCGCATAGTTGTAGCTGATGCCCATGGCATTGAGGGTGGAGCCGAGCAGGCCAATATCGGCGCGGCCGAAGATCTGCCAGATGGTGCCCACCACGTTCCACGGAATCAGCAGCGGAATGGCGAGGATGATCAGCACCAGCGATGACCAGCGCCCCTTGGTCGGCATGGTCAGGGCGATGGCGATGCCCAGCGGGATTTCGATCAGCAGCACGCACGCCGAGTAGATGAACTGGCGCAACAACGAGTCGTGCAGACGCGGGTCGAGCAACACCTGCTTGTACCAGTCGGCGCCGACGAAATAGCGACTGGACTGGTCGAAAATGTCCTGCACCGAGTAGTTGACCACCGTCATCATCGGGATCACCGCACTGAATGCCACCAGCAGGAACACCGGCAACACCAGCCACCAGGCCTTGTTGTTCTGCACCTTGTTCATGGCAGCACCTCCAGCAGGTAATCGTCGGCGTAGAGCATCAACCACTGCGTGGGGAAGCTGATGGAGGCGCGCCCCTCGGGCACCGGTTTGTCTTCGGCCAGGCGCACTTTCAGCGGTGCGCCGTCGAGGTTGAGGGTCAGGATCTTGTAGGTGCCGAGGTCCTCCACATAAACGACGTCGGCCTGGAGGGCGTCGGGATTTGGCTCATCCCACACGTGAATGAATTCCGGGCGGATGCCCACCTGCAAGGTCGTGTAGTGCGTATCGGTAATGCGTTGCTGCAACGCGGCGGACATGGGCAGCTGGGTGCCGGCAAAGCGCACGCCGCCCGCCTCGGCCTGCACTTCGATCAGATTCATCCCCGGGCTGCCGATGAAATAGCCGACAAACGTATGGCTCGGCCGCTCGAACAACTCGCGTGGCGTGCCGAACTGCACGATCTGCCCGCCGTACATCACCGCGATCTTGTCGGCGAAGGTCGAGGCTTCCAGTTGATCGTGGGTCACGTAGACCATGGTGATATTGAACTGCTCGTGGATCTGCTTGAGCTTGCGCCGCAGTTTCCATTTGAGGTGCGGGTCGATCACCGTCAGCGGCTCATCGAACAGGATCGCCGAGACATCGTCGCGCACCAGACCACGGCCCATGGAAACTTTCTGTTTTTCGTCGGCGGTGAGGTTGCGCGCCTTTTTGCCCAGCAGGCTTTGCAGGTCGAGGACTTCGGCGATTTCCTGCACTTTGCTGTGAATTTTCGCCTCGGCCATGCCCTGGTTACGTAACGGGAAAGCTAGGTTGTCGAACACCGTCATGGTGTCGTACACCACCGGGAACTGGAACACCTGGGCGATGTTGCGTTTTTCCGGGGTCAGCTCGTTGACCACTTTATGGTCGAACAGCACCTGCCCTTCGGACGGGCTGAGCAGGCCGGAGATGATATTGAGCAGGGTCGACTTGCCACAGCCCGAAGGCCCGAGCAAGGCGTAGGCACCGCCCTGCTCCCACACATGGTTCATTTCCCGAATGGCGTAGTCTTCAGGACCAGTCGGCGTAGGGCTGTAGCTGTGCGCCAAGTTCTGCAAATGGATCTCGGCCATCAGGCAACCCTCGCGACACGGCGTCCGGGCGCCTGGACCAAACGGCCCTGGCTGTCGAACACAAACAGTTTATGGGTGGGGATGTACACGCGGATCGGCGCGTCGACGTCGTACTCATGCACCCCCGGCAAGTGCAGCACCAGCAGGAAATGCTCGCTGCGTACATGCAGGAAGGTTTCCGAGCCACTGATCTCGGCAACTTCCACGGTCACCGCCAGTTCGAGGTCGTCGTCGTTGCTGGGCACCAGGGCGATATGGCTGGGGCGCACACCAAAGCGGAACTCGCCCTCGCCGATGGGGCGCAGGTCGACGTTGAGCGGGAAATGAATGAAATTGGCGAAGCTCACTTCGTTGCCGCTGATGCGTCCCGGCATCAGGTTGATCGGCGGTTCGGAAAACAACTCGGCGGCCAATACGGTTTGCGGCTGGTGGTAGACCTCGGCCGCCTTGCCGCTCTGGATCACCCGGCCTTCGTGGAGGATGGTGGTGGTGCCGCCGAGCGCCAGCGCTTCGTTGGGCTCGGTGGTGGCGTAGATGGCAATGGTGTGGCGGGCCTTGAACAGCTCGCGCATTTCCTGACGCAGTTCTTCGCGCAGTTTGTAGTCCAGGTTCACCAACGGCTCATCGAACAGGATCAGTTCGGCATCCTTCACCAACGCGCGGGCCATCGCCGTGCGTTGCTGCTGGCCGCCGGACAGTTCCAGCGGGTGACGCTTGAGGAATTTCTCGATGCGCAGCATCTTCGCGGTTTCGAGCACCTTGCTCTGGATCAGCTCGTTGGACACACCGGCCTGGCGCAACGGCGAGGCGATGTTCTCGAACACGGTCATGGTCGGGTAGTTGATGAACTGTTGATACACCATCGACACGTTGCGCAGGCGCACCGGTTTATGCGTGACATCCACGCCGTTCATCAGGATGCGGCCGCTGTCGGGCTTGTCCAGGCCGGCCATCAGGCGCATCAGGCTGGTCTTGCCGGACAGGGTGCGACCGAGCAGCACGTTGAAAGAGCCGGCCTCGAAACGCAGGTTGGCATCGTCGATCCAGGTCTGGCCTTCGATGACGCGGGAGACATGTTCCAGGGTCAATGACATGACACGCCCTTTTTTATTATTGGAATGAATCTGGCCAGTCGTCAGAGCGAGTTTCATGCCAACTGCGGCAGGTGCTTGATCCACAAGCAAATGCCCTGAAAGAGATGTTCGGGAGTGAACAAAAATGAACAATGCTGACTGAACAACTGAACACTCGCCGGGTTGACAATGAACAGTTCTGAACAACACTGTTTTAACCCGATTTACTGAACACCGCCCCTCCCACATTGACTTGGTTACATCCGTTAGATTGTGCAAGACCCCAAAACAATAAAAAGAAGGTCTCCATGGCCGAACCGCTGACTCACGACACCCTCATCCAGGACTCCTGGCGCCGCTGCCGCGCGTTCGGCCTGGACCATCTGAGCCCACCCAGCTTTGACCAACTGCCCGCCGAGGGCATTAGCCAATTGCTGGAGAGCCAGCATTCCTTGGTGCAGACCACCCACCAGGAAGTATTGCCTTACTACGAGAACATCCTGAGCAACTCCAACTGTCTGATCATGCTGGCCGACAACCAGGGCCAGGTGTTGACGTCGTGGGGCACCCAACGCTTCATCGAACCCAAGTTGGCCCGTGGTTTCAGCGCCGGCGCCAGTTGGATGGAACGCTCCAGTGGCACCAATGCCATCGGCACAGCGTTGGCCTGCGCCCAGGCGGTGCATATCGAACACGATGAGCACTTCCTCAAGGCCAACCGCTTCATGACCGGCTCGGCGGCGCCGATCTTCGACGCCCAGCGCGAAATCATCGCGGTGCTGGACGTGTCCAGCGACAGCTACCTGCCGCCCTCCCACACCCTGGGCATGGTCAAGATGATGAGCCAGACCGTGGAAAACCGGCTGATCCTCAACCTGTTTCGCGGCGAGCATTTCCAACTGACCTTCAACACCGGGCTGAACAACCTCGACAGTCAATGGGCGGGCCTGCTGATCTTTGATGAAAGCGGCCAGGTGTTGTCGGCCAATCGGCGCGCCGACAATTTGCTGGGCATCAGCCTGTCGCGGGTGATGATCGACCGTTTGTTCAAGGTGTCGATGCTGGAGTTACTGAATCAGCCGCAGGGTTTGCCGTTTTCCTTGCAGGCGGCAGGCCGCAATCGCTTCCAGTGTTTATTGAAGCGGCCCAAGCAGATGCCGGTACACGCGCGCGTTTTCAGCCAACCGGCGCCGCCTAAAGCCGCATCGATCAGCCTCAACACCCTGCATTTCGGCGATGTGCGCGTGGAAAAGGCCGTGCGCCAGGCCGAACGCCTGCTGGAAAAGGACATTCCGCTGCTGATCCACGGTGAAACCGGCGTGGGCAAAGAGGTGTTCGTCAAAGCCCTGCACCAGGCCAGTTCGCGCAGCCAACAGGCGTTTATCGCGGTGAACTGTGCGGCGATTCCCGCTGAACTGGTGGAATCGGAACTGTTCGGCTACGAAAAAGGCGCGTTTACCGGTGCCAATCAAAAAGGCAGCATCGGCCTGATCCGCAAGGCCGACAAGGGCACACTGTTTCTCGACGAGATCGGCGATATGCCACTGCCGACCCAGGCCCGCTTGCTGCGGGTCTTGCAGGAGCGCTGCGTGCAACCGGTGGGCAGCAGCGAACTGTTCCCGGTGGATTTGCGCATCATTTCCGCCACCAACCATGTACTACGCGAGCAGGTGCAGGCCGGGCGCTTTCGCGAGGATTTGTACTACCGCATTGGCGGATTGACCCTGGAGCTGCCGCCACTGCGCGAGCGCACTGACAAGCAGGCGCTATTCCAACACCTGTGGCAGCAACACCGCGAACCGACCCAATGGGCCGGGCTGAGCGCCGAGGTGCTGGCGTTGTTCGAGCAGCACCCGTGGCCGGGCAATTTGCGCCAGGTCAGCAGTGTGTTGCAGGTGGCGTTGGCCATGGCCGAGGGGCAGGCGATCCGTCCGGAGCATCTGCCGGATGATTTCTTCGTGGATCTGAACGTGACGGCGCCGCTGCCCGCCAGCGCGTCTCTAGATGACAGCGTCGATCTGACGCTGCGCTTGAAAGCGGCGGGCGGGAATATTTCCCACCTTGCGCGGGAACTCGGAGTGAGCCGCAACACGCTGTACAAGCGCCTGCGCCAAGGCAATGACTGAACAAACGCGATTGAGACAGGGCCACCTCGGACTTGAAACCGCCCCGTCCACACGCGACACTTCGCCGCTCCATCACGAGGACACTGCCGATGACCGCAAGCGCCGCCACCGTTTCTGCACGGGAGGCTTATCAAGTGCTCAAGGATATGGCCCTGGAAACGCGGGTCATCAGCGCCTGCGCGGCAGTGGATGACACGGTGAGCGTGGAAATCGACGGCTGGCAGGTAGTGCTGCTGATCCAAGGCGCGGTGCTGGTGGGCTGCCAGCACTGCCGCTCACCCGACGGGCGGAATGGGTCATTGGACAGTTGGCAACGCTACGGCACCAATCCGGTGGCATTGATGAGTATGTGGGAGCAGGCGCAAGTCGAGCGCCTGTTGTCGGTGTCTCAACGCCAGCTCCACGACACGCCGGTGTAAATGCCCCGACCATCCCCAGGCGTGGAGCGGGCGGCGTCCAGGCCGTTATCGTTGTAACCGGGCGTGACTGTGTTGGCGTAGCGGCGGTTGGTCAGGTTGCGCAGGTCGACCCAGGCTTGCCAGTCCTGCTGCGGGGCGTCGTAGCCGAAGGTCGCGCCGAGTAAGGTATAGGCCGTCGCGTAGTAGGAATTGGCGTAGTCCACCGCCACACGCGAGGAGTGCTCGGTGTTGAGGCTGGTGTAGAAGCCGGTCGGATGGCTATAGCGCAGTTGCGCCTGGTAGTAGTGCTTGGGAATGCCAGGCAAGGTGTTGTCGCCAAAGCGCTCATCGTCGCGGTAGTGGAAGTCGCTGAAGGTGTAGGCCTGGCGCAGGGCGAGCTTACCGCTGCGGCCGCCGTCCCACAGCGGGCTGAGCAGGCTCAGTTCGACGCCTTGGTGAACCGTGGGGCTGGCGTTGGATTCGGCGAGGATCGCATTGCTGGTAGGGGTCTGGGCCTGGGTTTCGACGGTGAGCAACTCGTGGCGCACTTCGGAGCGGTACAGCGCCAGGTCCCATTGGCCGAACCACGCATCACCCCGACCACCGACTTCCAGCGTGGTGGCGGTCTGGTTTTTCAAGCTCACGCCTTCGCGTTGCAGTCCGGTCGCCGGGCCGCTGCCTGGCCCGAAGTATTTGTTGGAGCCCCAGATCATCGACCAGGCATGCGGCGGCTCGACCGAGCGGCTCAGGTTGCCGTACACCTGCAATTGTGGGGTGAAGTCATAGCGCAGGCCGATACGCGGCGCGTAGTCCCAGTCATGTTGACTGAGCGGCGCCTGGCCATCGGGATAGGTCACCTGGGTTTCGCGGCGGGTGTAGATCGCGGCCAGGCCGGTGGTCAGCCACAGGTCCGGGACCAGTTCCAGGTCGTTGCCGATGTGCAGCACGGTGTCGGAGCCCAGGTAGCTGTAGTCGCGGGTCTTGGTGCCAGGGGCGTAGCCTGCGGTATTGCCGACAGGAATGCGCACGTATTCCGACGCGCCGTTGTTCGGCATCGCCTGGGTGGTGCGCAAGCCGATCGTGGTTTTGCTGTCGTGGCCGAACAGCGTGTCCTGGCGAATGTAGTTCAGCGTGCCGCTGATATCGGTGTAGGCGACTTTCAGGCGATTGGTGCCTTCGCGCAGGTCCATCGGGTAGTCGTGATAGGCCAGGCCAACTTCGATCCGGGAATTGTCGTCGAGCTGCAACGTGGTCTTGTTGGCGAGCCAGGTGGAGCCCGGTTGCAGGCGTTTTGAGTCGCGGGCGGCGTTGAGGCTGTTGGCGGCACGCGGATCGTGGCTGATCTGGTAGCGCGTGAGCTTGCCCGGCGTATCGTTGGTGGTTTCGCGGTAGCGCACGTAGAAACGCGTCTCCAGCTGCGGGTTGAAACGGTAGCCGAAGTTGGCCGCGATGCCCTTGCCCGTGCCGGCGCTCTGCTGCTGATAGCCGTCGGATTCGGAATCGGTGAGGCTGATGTAGTAGTCGGCGTCCCCCAGCACCTGGCCCGAACTGATCTCGCGCTGGGCATAGCCACGGCTGCCCGCTTCATAGCGCACTTGCAACTTGGGTGCGTCGTACCCGGTGTGGGTCACGTAGTTGACCGCCCCACCCAGGGCCAGCGCGCCCTGGTCAAAACCGTTGGCGCCGCGCAGCACCTCGACGCGGCTTTGCCACAAGGGGTCCTTGAGTTCATAAGGCGTACCGCCGGGGCCTGTGAGCGGCAAGCCGTCGAGCATCTCGTACAACCCGGAAGCATGGGCGCCGGGGCTGCGATTCAGGCCCGAGCCACGAATCGAGAGCTTTACCCCTTCATTATTCGCCGCCTTGGCGTACACCCCGGCCTGGTACTTGAACACGTCCTCGTTGGTGCTCACCCGCCCCTGTTGCACGCTGCTCATGTCGATGTAATTGGTACCGCCGGGCACGCTCTTGAGCTGCGCCTGCGCCACTTCACCCGCGCTGGCTTCGCGGGTGGTGACTTCGATCGGCGCCAATTGCAGGTCTTCGGCCTGCACAAGGGAGCTGAGGGTCAGGGCGGCAAAAAGCAGCGGAGGTTGGCGCAGCAGCATGGGGCGGGTCCTTGGAATGCGGGGGCGTGAAGGCCAGGCCAGGCACGCGAACTGTGATGGGAAGACAGGGATGCTCGCCAGGTCACGCTTTATTAACGAACCGGAGCCTTCCTACAACAGCATCGGACCCTGCCTGTTTTTAAACGCCATGGGATTGGGGAGTCGCGACCAGCCGAAAGGAAATAAGCACTCCAATCATTGCAAAAGAAGCCCTGGCGGCTCCCTAGTCAGCGGCGGGCTCCAACGCCCGCATGAAATCATCCGCCTCCGAGCCCGCCGGGAACCGGAAGCCGTACATTTCATCGGTGGCCAGAATCGCGCTGAGGGCGTCGCGAAACTGGGCTTCGGTCGGCGACTCCTGCAGCAGTTTGTGCGCCTGTAACAACAGGTCGGCAGAGACACCTTGAACACTTGCGGCGTCAATCACCGCAAACAGGATAAATCGCAGACGAATTTCGCGATCCGTGGGCCAAACCGTTTTTCGCTTACCCAAGGTAGGGCCTCATATTTAAGAAAAGTCCGAGGCTATTGCCGACGGGTGGGCGTTTCAAGCAGTGCAGTGCAAGATAGGGCACTTCCTACAGAGGAAACGGAAACTCCGCACTCAACCGCCCTGTCGACGCTGCCGAGTGGCTTGCCAGCACATCAGCGAGCCGGCCGTCACCAGCACGGCGCCCTGCCAGAATTGCGCGGTGAGGTGAGCCCCCAACCACAGCGCGGCGAACGCCGAGGCCAACACCGGCCCCAGTGTGGAGATCAACGCCGCGCCACCCAACGGGCCGAAGCGTTCACTGACACTGCGGATCAATCCAGCGGCAGTGCTCCACAGGAGAATCGCCACCAAACCGCATGCTGTGGCGGCACGCTCGCTGTTGATCTGCAGGGTTACCCCTGACACCCGAAGAAATCTGGCGGTGATGCTACCAGCGATCCACGCGGGCCTGGGGATTCAAACCGGGCAACGTCAACGCTCACTGCACCGGCAGGAAATTCATCAGCAACAGGCTTTGCGCATAATTGACGCCAATACGTCGGTAGCGCTCATCGAGCATCCGGGTCAGCAGGTCGAGACGCGCGACGATCTTGCCGAACTCGACGGCGAAACTGAGGTTACTGCCCTCTTCCGAGATCTCGTTGGAAAACAGCAGCAGCACGCCGTTGGCGTCCTGACGCTGGCTGAGCAGCCAGGTGGCCTTTTCGATATTGCGCGCAGCGTTGCTGACGAATTGCGGGTCGATCGAGTCAGAGATATAGAACTGGGTGCGCCCGCCATGCGCGGTCACCAGCATGCTGCCAATCGCATAGATAAACGCCCCGACCCGATCGCCACGAAACTCTGGGCTCAAGGAATAGCTCAGGGCCGCCAGATCACGTCGGTCCCCCAGGGCAGGCAGCGGTTGGCGGTTCTCGATGGCCTGACGGATTTCCCGCGAAGCACTCACTGCGTCCGGATAACCCGACTGCCGCCACTGGTTGGGGTTACGCAGGTACAGCTTATTCATCAGCAGATACAGACTTTGCAGGTTATCGCGCATGCCCAGGGTGGCCATGCGATCGACACTGGTCTGGAAGAACTCATCAGGTTTGCCATCGCTGAACTGCCTGGCGATATCCCGCCCCTGTTGCTGGCTGCAAGCGGTGGTGCAGAGCATGAACACGACAACCAGCCAAAGCGGGCGGCTCATCCATCGGGGGATAAAAGGCGGGAACGTATGCTTCATCTGCACCAGGTCTAGTTCTTATGTCCACACGCAGTATGGGTGTGGCTGGGACAGAGATAGATCCGAAAAATCCGAAAAAGTGCGGGATTAGGCAACAGAAAGCCCTGAATTTCATGAGAAGTGCCCAGCGCATGTTAGTGCGTATCGCGACCCGCAGGATTACCCAATAAAAACCTGATACCGAGCGGTTTATTCATAACTACAAAAGACAGGCCTTTAAATATTTAAGCCCCTGCAAACCCCGCAAATTTAAATACCGTTTCCTGCAAGGCACCTGCTGTGTCGGTTCAAACGGGAAACGAGGGCGCTGAGCGCCGGCTCGACGACCGAAGTGACACCGAAACCACTCAAATCAATAGAAACGAGATTGAATACAATTAACAAAAACATAAAATTGATGAGCATGCTGCTTGCCAGATCGTTACACCCCTGACGTATCGGCTCTAAACTGAGAAAGATACTCAGCTATTCCGAACGAGGTGCTCGATCATGGCGTTCTGTTTTGGTCTATTCTCGCCGCGTCACCATTACAAAAATTACGTTTTGATCGATAACAGCGGTTGCTGTATAGGATTCAAGACGTGCGCTCGACATCCTGGCGGAAAATGGGTTGAAACTGAAGAGATAAACCTAACCTGGCTAAACAAACCATTTATCAACAGGTGCTCACCTCCCCCTTCAAGCCCCCATCCAAAGGCATAGAACAAAAGACATTCGCACTCAAAAGCAGACTGCTTTTGTTTCACCATGCCTCTTTGCATACATACTTATAAACACGCAGCTTACTCACATCAATATCACAATATTTTCACACTTCACACGATTCAAAACCAATCAACTTCCTTAAGCATGGGAAGCACTCTCAATTATTTTAATTGCATTGCTTTCACATCAACTATCAAACAACGGTACCGATAGTATTAACTCAATTTACAGCTGCTTAAGGAAATCAACATGACATCTGCAATCAACGGCTCAACTCAAGCCAATTTACCTCAAGCGATAGTCACTCCGCGCCAAGCGCCCCCCGCTCCGATGGTAGACAGTGATGGCGATACTGACGGTAGCAGACCAGGCGAAGTGGAACAGACCAAGGCGACCTCAGGGTCGGTCGGTACACGAATCAACACAACCGCGTAACAATCCGCAGGTTTAGGCTCCAAAAACGGGGGCCTAAACCTCGTAGTGCAGACCCAGACATAGAGCGCTTTATACAAATAAAACGGCCAGCTTCAGCAGGGCTGAAACTGGCCGTCATAGCATTGTGTCCTTCGGGCTTGGCCGATAGTCGTCCGATTAGAAAATCGAGATTGGGTAATCCACGATCAAACGGGTTTCGTTGTAATCCCCTTCCGCCTGATCGGCGTTACCGCGGTGCCAGGCTTGACGCACTCGCATCGACAAGTCTTTGACTGGGCCGGTCTGCACCACGTACTTGGCTTCAAAGTTGGTTTCGTGGTGCTTACCGTCAGCGCCATAACCATAGGCTTGGTAGGCACTGCCGACCGGCATGTGCGTGCCGTCGATATTGTCACCGTTCAGGTAGCGCGTCATAAAGCTAAGCCCCGGCACGCCGTAAGCCGCCATGTTCAGGTCGTAACGGGCCTGCCAGGACTTTTCGCCGGGGCCGTTAAAGTCAGAGTATTGAACCGAGTTGGCCAGGAAGATGGAATCGGCCAAATCACCCGATTTGTTATTACCCACGGCCACATAGTCAAACGGCGTGTCACCGTGCACTTTCTGGAACGCCAGTGTGACGGTATGAGCACTCAGGAAAGAGTATGCCGCTGCCAACGACCAAGTGGTGTTGTCGATGGCACCGGCTTTGGACTGGCCGGAATCGAGGGTGCGGTAGATATTGAAGTCCAGGTTCAGTGACTGATCGGCAGTGAACGGGATCGTGTAGTTGGCATTACCGTAGTATTGATGCCAGACGTCTTTGAGGTCCGACGCAAACACGCTCATGGACAGGTTATCGGTCAGCGTGTATTTACCGCCGAGGTAGTCAATGCTCTTGGCCGGCACGTTTGCATAACCGGCATACAGTTCATGGCTATTGTTGGTCGTGGTCGGACCGTTACTACTGGTGAAGTGTCCGGCGTCGAGGTTCAACCCTTCAATTTCGCTGCTCAACAGGTTGAAGCCAGTCGCTGTTTGAGGCGTGGCGCGAGTACCCGCCGTGGCCAGGACGGGGTTGTTGGGCTGCAAGTTGCCATAATGCAGTTCAGTCTTGGAAAAGCGGGCCTTGATCGACGCGCCTGCGCTACTGAAATCATTCTCCGGCCGGCCGTTGCTGCTGACCGGCAAGTTGCCAGAGTCCGCATTGCCTTTGCCACCATCCAGTTTCACGCCCCAGTATCCGTAAGCATCCACACCAAAGCCGACAGTGCCTTGGGTAAAGCCGGAGGTGAAGTTGCCTTGCATCACCTGCAACCAGTCCTGTTTGTCGCCCGCCGAATTTTTACCGTCACGATCAAAATAAAAGTTGCGAAGTAGGAGATTCAAGCTACTTCCGTCAACAAACCCCTTAGCCGTCGCTTGATCATCCACACCGGCGGCTGAGGCTAGTTGACTCACACCCAGCGAGACCGTCAGCGCCACCAAATTCCACTTAAAAGACATTGTTCGTTCCCCTGTTTTTAATAGAGCTGCCTCGTCTCTCGGTGCACAGTCAGCAGGGTGCCCCCTGAAGTCAGGCCGTCAAAGCGAACAGTTATAAGTCGATGGCAGATGAGAAAAATTCTAAGTCGCAACGCATTGACTGCGCAGCGCGAGGCACCGTTTTATAACGGTTTAGTTTTTGTACAGGGCAGACCCTAAGGGGGAGAACTTATAACACCTCCCCGCCGAAAGAATGATCTCGTTTCCCGTGAAAGTAATTTTCCATTTCTGTAACAATTCAGGCTTATACAAGAAAGGCGAACGCGTGAAATGAGTTAGACATCCATGTTTCTCATACATCTAAAGTCCACAACATAATGCGTTCAAAGCAATGCAACCCATTGATTTCTTTAAATTCCCCATCAAGCTCAAGCGCTATAGCGGCAAGGGTGAAGTCATGTCTGAGGAAATAAAACCGATCCAGGCAACCCCAGTCGTACTCGATGAAAACGGCATACGCTGGCACCCGGACCTGCCATCACTCAAAAAATGAAGACGAAGAAGTGAGTGCCGAAATCTATACGCGGCAGCCGATCGCGTCGGATTCACGTCTAACTAAGCAACGTTGTGCTAGCGTACCTGGAGGATGAATTACATGATGGTCTTAGACGCACGCATCGAGGTCGATACGACTATAAGCCTCGAGGCAGGACATCACATCGCTATAGAGCCTGCCTGCAAGTATCGCAGCGGCATGGGGGTACGGAACCTGATGACACACACTGTCCCATTGCACCCTCTTGATATGGATCATGATCAACCACTCATAAAGGTCGCTCTGTGAATACTGAGCTACCTCATTCAGGTTCGCCGCTGCTTGAGGGTTTGTGCGAGGAAGAGGTGCAGCGACGTCTGGCGCAGGACGGGCCGAACGAACTCCCCGCGTCCCGCCGACGCAGCGCCCTGCGCCTGATATGCGACGTGGCCTTCGAGCCGATGTTCCTCCTGCTGGTCGCGTGCGGCGCTTTGTATATGGTGTTGGGCGATGTCCAGGAAGCCCTCATGTTGCTGGGCTTCGTCTTCGTTGTGATGAGCATCAGCTTTATCCAACAGCGGCGCAGTGAACGCTCCTTGAATGCGTTGCGGGACCTCTCCAGCCCCAGGGCTCAAGTGCTAAGGGGAGGTAAGGAGTGCAGCGTTCCCGCGCGGGACTTGGTCGTTGGCGATGTTGTAATGCTGGCTGAAGGCGATCGCGTACCCGCTGACCTGCTACTGACAACTTGCGCCAACCTATCAATTGATGAGTCCTTGCTGACCGGAGAATCCGTGCCCGTCAGCAAACTGGTCGCCCCGCAGTCTCATACACTCGGTGATCCAGCGCCGCCACCAATAGATGTGGCGCTTGCACAGGCGTTTTCAGGCACATTGGTCACATGCGGTACCGCCCAGGGACGTGTCACAGCCACAGGCGAGCGCAGTGCGCTGGGCCGGATTGGCCAGTCACTGGCAAACATTGAGGTGGAACCCACCCCGACGCAACAGGAAACGCGTCGTGTGGTCAAGCGGGTCGCTCTCATGGGCCTGGTGCTGGCGGCGGCGCTCGCTATCGCTTTCGGGCTGCTGCGCGGTGACTGGCTGCATGGGATGCTTGCTGGCCTGACGCTGGCGATGGCGATTCTACCGGAAGAGTTACCGGTTGTACTGACGCTCTTTCTAGGCCTCGGCGCCTGGCGACTCGCCCGTGAGAAAGTGTTAGCGCGCAGCATTCCTGCTGTCGAACTGCTCGGTGCTACCACCGTCTTATGCGTCGACAAAACAGGTACGCTGACGGCTAACAGAATGACGGTCAGGCGCCTTTGGTCCGAGGAGGCCGTGTATGAAGTCGCTGGGGACGGTACTCACGTCGGCACGCCTTTGCAGGAGGCACTCCACGGCGTGCTTGAGTACGCGGTTCTCGCTAGCCACCGCCATGCTTTCGATCCGATGGAGTCGGCCATCGGCGAGACCGGGCAGAGCCTGTTGGCGCTCACCGAGCACCTTCACGCTGACTGGACCCTGATCGAAGACTATCCCTTGTCGCCCCAGATGCTCGCAATGTCGCGGGTCTGGCAATCGCCGAATCAACGAGAGCGACTCATTGCCGCAAAGGGTGCGCCCGAGGCAATCGTCGATTTGTGCCATCTGGATCCCGCCCGCAGCGCGCTCATTGCGGCTCAGGTCCTGGCAATGGCAGCAGACGGGCTTCGCGTTCTTGGCGTCGCACAAGCGACCTTCGCCGCCGAGGTGCTACCCGGTTTACAGCACGACTTCGACTTCAGGTTTCTAGGGTTGGTCGGGCTCGAAGATCCGATTCGCCCAGATGTGCCGCAGGCTATTGCCGAGTGCCGGGCCGCAGGCATCCGCGTGGTGATGATGACTGGCGACCACCCGGCCACAGCGATTTCGGTCGCCAGGCAGGCCGGTCTGGGCACCGATGCCCCTGTGATCACTGGAACCGAACTGTCCTCCCTGAACGATTCGGAGCTGGACAAACGGCTTGGCACGACGCAGATCTTCTGCCGCGTTCAGCCAGACCAGAAACTGCGCCTGGTACGCGCTTTCCGTGCGCATGGCGATGTAGTTGCCATGACCGGCGACGGCGTCAACGACGCACCTGCACTGAAGGCAGCCGATATTGGCGTTGCGATGGGTGCGCGTGGCACCGAGGTAGCACGCGAAGCCGCCGCACTGGTTTTACTCAATGATGATTTCGAGTCGTTGCTGACCGCAGTGCGCTATGGCCGCCGCATCTTCGCCAACTTGCGCAAAGCGATCGTATTTGTGGTGGCCGTACACGTGCCGATTGTCGGCCTATCCATGCTTCCAGTGCTTTTCGGCTGGCCGATGGTGCTGATGCCGGCGCACATTCTATTCTTGCAACTGATCATCGACCCTGCCTGCTCGGTCGTGTTCGAGGCCGAACCGCTTGAGCCAGATGCGATGAAGGCGCCTCCACGTCGACAGGACCAACGGTTATTCGACAGCGCGGTGATGACGCGTGGTATCTGCCAGGGCATTGGCTTACTGATACTGCTTCTAGCGACGTATGCGGGTATCAGGTTCTTTGCGCCGGTAGCGTCTGACCGAGATGAGCTTGCCAGAACACTAACCTTCGTCGTACTGGCGCTGGCCAACCTCGCCCTGATCCATACAAATAAGTCATGGCGCCGCACGCGCTGGATGGGGCATGGCGCGTTTGGTGCCCAACTGAGCTGGATCGCTTTCGCAACGTTGGCCATGTTGGCGCTAGCGCTCTTTTTTCCGCCTGTTACCCAGCTGTTCTCCTTCGTGACACCCGCGCCAGTATTGATACTCTTCGCGTTTGGCATCGTCGCCCTTAGCTTGATGTGGTTCGAGGTGGTGAAATGGGTAATAAACATGAGGAGCGAGCATAGTGGCTGAACTATGCTCGTTGGCGCTGACCGAAAGCCTTTGGTACTAATTCTTGAGTTCGCCAGAGGCCGCACATCAGGCAGTCGTTGATCTGGGCATTAATGTCGGTACCGTCTGCGAGGATCTTAAAAGTCGGTTTCAAAATGAATCGTATCCGTCCGGTCAAGTTATCTAGCGCACTTTGCAAAACCAAGACATGGTGTTCGCTTAAGTGGTAGCCAGCCAATCAGATGAGAAATCGATGTATGCATGGGGCTGAAACGATAGCCTCCAGTCTCGCGCCACGATCTGGCGCATTCGAAAACGTGGCGCGGATTAGACGAAATCGCGACCTATAACGCTATAGGCCGCCACGGACACTCAAGGAATCAGTCATCCCGATCATCACGATCTCGGCCGTGATTACGATCATACCCGCGATCATCGTATCGGCGATCGTACCCACGGCCTCGACCTTGATCATTGTCGTAGCCCTGGTCGTATCTCCGCCCATGATCATCCCCTCTGTAACGATCATGCCCATACCTTCCTCCGTCGTCCCAGATAGGCACGCAACCACTAAGCAGAATAAGACCAGAAATGGCCAAAAGTGTTACTGCTGCGCGCTTCATCTTGAACGTCCTAATTGCTTGTGGGGATTAATTTTTTGACTGCAAATTAGCCCAATGATTCAGCGGTGCCCCCGAATAAACATCAGCCCTTCGCCGACCTAACCAGCTACAAACACCGTGCCCAACAGCGCAAGTGGCTGAAGAACCGTAACTGGGTATTCGGCCTCTGGTGGGCAGCATGTTTGGCCGCATGAAGTTGGATATGGGCAACCCAACGATCGTCGACCAGAACCCGCTGCAGGCGCGACCGGCTTGGACGCCTGATTTTTCCAGAGTGAACTGAAATGCGCCCCCGAAACACAGAGAACAGGGACTTACCGCCGGGAATGGCACGATGCAAACGTCCGCGCAAGAACGGTAAGCCGACTCGTTAATAGCCTCAAGCCAAGACCTTGATCATCAACCTGCCGCAGCGACAGTAGAGCTATCCGCCAATAGAAAACTATAAACAAACTAGCAAATGCTCACGAAATCATCACAAACTTTTCACCACTCACTTGAAAACCAAAGCAACAAAAAACTTAAGCTCAAGAAACTCTCTCAGTTATTTTTATTCATGGGACTTTTAATTAGACCGCTTAACACATTGAAATAACATGCCGATAGTATTAACTCAAACCACCGTTTCTTAAGGGGATTCACATGACATCGGCAATCACTGGTTCGACACAGATCATCCAACCTCAACACGCAGCTATCAAACCCCAAGTCCGGCCAGCCGTGTCGGCAGACAGCGACGGCGATCATGACGGTAGCACTGCAAGCAAAGTCGAACAGCCCAAAGCAACCTCAGGATCGATAGGTACACGAGTCAACACGACCGCGTAACTGTCAGAAGACCTAGGAGGAGCAACAAACCCCCTCTGCGTCTTTGAAGGTTTTCCATTTGGCCCGTGCGCGGGCCCTTTTTTTGGTTCTTCACGGATTACCGGGAAAGACGCTCTTGATCTTCATGAAAAAGAATTCGCTATCCCGGTAACCATACGCCATACGTTTGATCACCTTTATTCGATTGTTTATTCCTTCCAACTGACCAGCGTGCATTGGCCAGCGAACCCGACTGACGATGCCTCGCCAGTAACCCTTTAGTCTTTTGGCAAACTGCATCAGGGCAGGTATCTCGCTTTCATGGGCGTGACGCTAGGAGTAGCGTAACCGCAGTCCATCGCAGTCCCATAATTAGATTCTTTTTTTGACTATTTGTTGTAACAAGCAAACCAAAATAAAATGTAGGAAAATCGCTATTTTACCCCCTGAAATCTAATCGTTCTGACATAAGCTTGGCACGCCCTCAGCACGATCAGTCCTTGGTCCCCGTCACTGGTGATGGCGTTAATTCGTTGAGCATGCGCCGGGGCAAGTTGGGTTCGCGCGGCGCCATAAACCCCGCCGACGGCGCCGGGCACGACAGGTGCAGGTCACGGCTCAGTGCCTGGGCGTAACCGTCTTGGCTCAGGCTGGTACGCACGATCCGGGTGCAGACCCGCAATGGTGATCTCGCTACCTGATGCATCCTGAAGACGGTCTGCCAGGTCAGCCGAGGCCTTTCGGTGACCGCCTGCCAACTGCCACAGGTGCCCTACCGTCGTCTTAGCTGCGGCAGCCAATGACTGGCGCCGTTCGTTTGAAGCGCTGGCGAGCCCATCGCGCAGATGGTCATTCATGGATCTCTTCTTAAATACAGGTTAAATTTAGCTTGAAGCTACTATTTCAGCAAAAACTGTTTAGCCTTGAGCACATTTAGCATTGAGCTAAACACTGGCATTCTTGCCTGTATGGATATTTATGAGATTCGCAAGCAGCAACTAGTCAGCCTCATAGGCGCCCAGCGAAAAGGCGCTTGCGCTGAGCGCTGGGGGATGGCTCCTGCGCACCTGAGTCAGATACTGTCTGACAAGACTGCAAAGAATTTGGGCGATGACGTTGCGCGTCGAATTGAAGTAATTGAGGGCTTGCCTAGAGGCTGGTTTGATTCAATCTCGGCGGATGAAGCCATCAATTTAGTTGGCGGGGATTCTGATAGCGCCGGAGTGGGTGACGCGTCAGGGCAGACCACCGCAGACCAAGTCAGGCTGATGCTTGCCAACGTTAAAGGGTTGTCGAGTACTGCCAGAGATAGGATTATTGCGGCGGCCGATGAGTCGAGTAACGTCGTCACAGTCGACTTCTCCCGCCCCGACCCGGTCGGCGATGAGGTGTGGATCGCACACTACGATGTCCGTGGCGCAATGGGTGCCGGTGAGGTACACCATGGCTATCCCGAGATACTCCAGGGCATCCGGGTAAGCCCTAAGCACCTACGCGAGATGGGCATCGAGTTCAAAGAGCACTTTCACCTGAAAATGGTGACAGGCTGGGGCCAGTCGATGGCGCCGACGATCAAGAACCGTGATCCGCTGCTGGTTGATATTACGATCAGGGAGTTCACGGGTGAAGGAACTTATGTGCTCACCTGGCAGCGCCACCTGCACATCAAACGACTGCACATCCTCGATGAAGACCATTTCGAGATGATTTCTGATAACGAGAGGCATGGTGTCCGAAAGATCAGAAGGGACGATACCTACATTCAGGCGCGAGTGCTATATGTGTGGAATGGACAGCCGCTTTAGCGCCATGCCCCTCACCAAGGCAAACCAGCAAATGTACCGAGAGCCAAAAAAATGAAAGCCATGGTTGAACCTGAAGCAATTAAAATAACTCGGCTATTCACCACTCCTGTCGCAAGCATAATTCATCCGTTAGCACACAGCCTCAATCCTCAGCTCCTGGAAATTATCCGTGAGCGGATGGAGAAAGATCCAGGATCTCGCCATAGCAACCAGGGTGGATGGCAGTCAACTGGCGACTTCAATGAGTGGGGCGGTATTCAGGGGCGGGAATTACACGATTTTGCCAGCAAAGCTGCCTCAGAATTAACCGCTGTGCATTCCCAGGAGTTCGGCTTAAGCGAAGCGCAGTTTCCATGGACTAGTAACAGTTGGGCGAATGTCAATCTCGCAGGTCAGAGCAACTCCGTGCACGGCCATGCGGGCGCATTCTGGTCTGCAGTTTATTGGGTAGACGATGGTGGGCGTCATGAAGACCCAAGCATAGGTGGTGACTTGAGTTTTATTGACCCTCGCGGCTTGATGCCTTCGGTATACAATCCGAGTCTGCGCATGAAGGTAGAGGGATGCGTGAGTGCTGGTTGCAACGCCAGCTTTGCCGCAACTAGCGGCATGCTGCTTCTATTTCCCTCTTGGTTGATGCATTCAGTAGAGTTGTTCAGCGGGCATCGCCCACGTGTTTCTATCGCGTTCAATTTCGGCTTGTAATTCTGGGTAAGTGAAACTGAATATATTCAAAGTTGTGAATTAGTCACCGCTTACTCCTGGAAGGCTAAGGACTCTAAAGCCCGCCGATCACGGGCTAATGAGATGGTCACCCCCAACACCCTGTGAGGGCTACGCTTTCACGGGGTGTTTTGTTTTCGGAGGCCATCATCATGAGCGAGTCAGCGCTGATCGGTATCGATCTCGGCAAACACACTTTCCACCTGCACGGCCAGGATAAGTCGGGCCGCGAGGTCTTTCGCAGAAAATGCTCACGGGCGCAGATGATGCGGCTTTTCGGCAATGTGCCGAGCTGTGTCGTGGTGATGGAGGCCTGCGCAGGGTCGCATTTTGTCGCTCGCCAACTGATGGCGATGGGGCATACGGCCAAGCTGGTCTCTCCGCAGTTTGTTCGCCCCTTCGTCAAGGACAACAAAAACGACTTTGTCGACGTTAAGGCGATTTGCGAAGCCGATTCTCGTCCATCCATACGCTTCGTTACGCCTAAAACCGAATCTCAGCAAACCCTGTCTGTGCTGCATCGGATGCGCGAATCGTTGGTGCGTGAGCGCACCAAAACGGCTAATCAGATGCACGGTTTCCTGCTGGAGTTTGGCATCAGCCTGCCCAAGGGATTGGCCATCATGAAGCGTTTGGCGAGCGTCTTGGCCGAGCATGAATTACCCGTTCGTCTGACGGTATTGTTACAACGCCTACACGATCACTTCGTCTATCTGGATGAGCAAATCAAGGTCTTGGATAAAGAACTGGCGGGCCAACTGGCCGACGATGACCTGGGTAGTCGTTTGCTGAGCATGCCGTGTTTCGGCCCGATCACCGCCAGCCTGCTGGCTGTGGAGATGGGCGATGGCAAGCAGTACCGATGCAGTCGGGACTTTGCTGCCTCCTTTGGCTTGGTGCCCAGGCAGTACAGCATGGGCGGCAAGGCCAATTTGCTGGGGATCAGCAAGCGGGGTGACAAGCACCTGCGACAACTGTTGATGCAGTGTTCCAGGGTCTATATGCAGAGGCTGGATCACCCTTCAGGTTTTGCGATAGCTGAACAACAGATGATGTGAACGGCACACCGGCCTGGCGAAAATCCTGACACAAAAATCGGCTTCAGAAGCCGACATTTTTTTAAGGATCGTCAGGCGCGACGCTCATCGTGGGGCTGGGGCATGCCCCAACAGACGCCGGATAGATTTAAGCAAGCCAACCACACCACCCGTTAATCAGTATTGCAAAAATGGGGGTGACCATAAATTTCTATGCTTGTCAGAAAGGTGCCAGTTCCTCTTCAGGTTCAAATTCTACCCTGCCCGCTAACTCGACCTCCTGTTGCTCCCACCTCTCCGTCACGCTGCCGTCATCGTTGACAAGCGCATCACGGAGACGGTCTACAGGCGCGCTGGCGAGATCGTGAAGCCGACTCGTTGATCTCGAATCTGGCGGAGTTGCGGAAACCGCCTGAAATGATGCTTCCCAAACCCCAGAAACACAAAAGCCCCGCATTGCGGGGCTTTTGTATGAATCTTGGCGGGAAACCAGGGATTCGAACCCTGGGAACGCTATTAACGTTCGCCGGTTTTCAAGACCGCTATGCAAACTCCAGCGGGCCGAGACCCTGAGGGCTCGCGGAGTTCCATTATTCAGCAGTAGCGACCAGGCTGGACGCCCCATTCCACAAAGGGTACGTTTTTAGTTTTGGAACTGTTTTCACCCCTCCCCAGCTTCCTGCCGACCGAACATCCCCCCCAATGCATAGCTATGTAAAATCCGCCTCCGTTTACTAAATCAGCGGACCGAAATTTACATAGGAAGGCTATTTTCGTTCCGACTCCGACGCTCAAATTTTGACTTGACTAATGGTTGAAGAAATTTACGGAGCAAACGAACTACCTTTCGCCCCGTTCATATTGGCGCGCAGCTTCAATTCTTACGTCTTCGCTCGTACAATTTTCGCTGCAGACTACCCACGAAATTCAAGACGAGCCATACAGACAAACTAATCGATTAATTCTAGTTCGTACCTCTCATCTTGCTTTAGCTTTACGCCTTCAATCATATCGACTTCTTCCTGCGATAAGTCATATAGCGCGTAGAGGATAGAACTTATCTTCTTTTCCAAATCCGAGATATCTGCATCGTAGCTCTCCATCTTGATATCTAATATACGATCCACCAGTTTAGCGATTTCGCTTATTTTTACAGAATTGACAGGAAGAGGGATCGAGTTGAGCATCTCTTTCGTGAAACTAATACCGCCATTATAACTAGCAGATCCATACTTGGCTTTAATGTAAAAAATACTCAATGGGCTATTTAAGATGGCGCATGCGTATTTCAGTACATCATCGTCCGCGGACGCCAGGACAAGAGTCGTTTTCCCGGGAATCATCTCACCCCGAAGATCGAGCGTTGCATCTAGCAAAGTAAGGCCTTTTACAATAATTTTCTTAGCATCGCACTTTATCTTATAGGTATTTGTAAAATGTACTCCGAACTCAATTCGACTAACTACCGGCCTCAAGTATTTATCCTTAAGATAAGTCATCGGTTTGACGTCCCATCGTGATATGTACTTCCCTAAAGTACCGGTGTTAACCATCGAATAATCTTCTTCCGAATTAAAAGCACCGACACATTCTCTAACGAACGGTTTTAGCTTGTAGGCATCAGAAGTGGCACATGCGCTTTCGCATTTAATCATATTACCCAAGCGATCATGAGTCTTGTCGAGCCGATAGATGAAGGAGTAATGTGGCGACAATAGCGGATCCAAAGAGAACGGAGCAGCCAGGTCAGTCTTCAAAACTTGATTGAGAACAGTAACCCCGCCGTTTGCCATGGATGCTGCGGTTACTGTCTGTATTGACGTATTTGATACCTGTGTAATTATTGAATCGACCAAAGCGCTATCAAATACGTCTCGACCTAGCACGATTACCTGCTCGATACCGTTGATATACCGATTCCTAAATTCGTCGCCGAACGATTTCGAAAGCCACTTATCTGGTGTAATGTAGGACATGGTTCCGGTCTTTTTCATAATATTCAAGGCGAGCTCCATGAATACGATGTACAAATCCCAATTTCCTACTGCACAGGCATAATTATCACTGAGATATTCGCGCAGATTATCATGTCCGTCCTTTATCATTTTCTCAGAGTCGATATAGGGAGGATTTGCGATCACTGCGTCGAATCCGATAAAATCACCGTTTTCGTCTAATACTTCAGGAAATTCGAAACGCCATTCGAACGCATCACGATAAATTTCCCCGCTATCCAGAAACCTGACTTGATCGTGCAGGGTTTTGACCTTGCCAACCATCCCCGTTTGTTTCTCTTTGTGTTTCTTTGCGATTTCGTAGTCCACACCAAACAAATCGACCTGGCCATGCGTCGCGTCGATAGCCAGTCCCTGTAGGTCCTTTCCTAATCCTTGAAACCCAAACAGCTTGACGTACTCTAGCAACTTGCCACTTAGTGCTTTATTTTTTGAGTGACGATCTTTCAAGGTCTGGTTGAATTTTTCCTTTATCTGCACGATAACAGCCAAGACGTCGTGTTTGCTGCCAACACTTTCCTTGTATTCTGTGACCGTGGCTTTGTACTTTAAAATTTCCGCCTTCGTGTTTTTATCCTTGATATCATCCGTCAGGCCAAAGCGATGCACGACTGAATTTCCGGTTTTAATGTTTATATCAATATTTGGCAATGTCACCAGTTGATATTTATCATCATAATAACTATGCTTCAGCAACTCTATCCAAAGTCGTAATTTTGTGATCTGCGTACTATTTGGATTTATATCAACACCAAACAACTGGTTTTCGATAATGCGTTGCTTTTCCTGGAAGAGAGCCTTTTGCAATAAGTGATTTGCACTATCAAAACTGGCCGGGCGTTTGTATTCGAACCATTCATCATCAAGACTTACATGTAATTCGTCGTTGAGCAAATCGAGCCGCATACCCTTTTGTTCAAAAAGACCCAACTCGTATTTAATGAATACGATTTCGTTGAGCACGGATACAAGATAGTGTCCGCTACCGACGGCAGGGTCACAAACCGTTATTGTGTCGATCACTACCGATGCAAGAGTGCGGAAAGACTCTTTGTGGCTACGCTTATCACAATAACGCTTTAATTCAGCCCACGTTGCATCTTTCAGGTCATCTACAAACTCCGCCTTGAACCGCTCCAAAACGGTTTTTTGCATGAGCTGCCTTGCCATAAACATCGTGACAAAACTAGGCGTGTAAAAGCTACCATCCTTGTAACCATTGATTTTCTCGAAAATGAGACCTAAAACTGATGCGCTTATGAGTGTTTTAGTATCGTCCCTGACCTCATCTGTACCCTCATTGCCGAAATCATAGGCACTAAGAAATTCAAAAAGATAATCTAACGCGTTGACATCCCCAGACTTTCTTTTGCTATGCTCGTTTTTTAGCACCGTCTTTTTATAATAAGTGATCTGCGCGTCAGCCGAAAGTAAACCAATCGTAATACCTGTTTTTTCTTCGGGATTAATCTCAAACAAGGAGCTATTCAAATAGGGAATATAGTCGAATGCCTTAGATTTCCGCTTACTGATTGGCTTTGCAAGCACCTCGAAAAATAACTCTTCGAGCGCGCTATACTGGGATACCTTCTCACTATTCAAAAACTTGTTGCCTACATTATTGGTCCATTTAACAATCTGCGACTCAAGCAGTTTCAAGAACAGGATCCGGTTAACCCAAATGATAATCAACTTTATCACAGTATCAAAGTCGTTTAACTTGTCGTGCTGACCAAGCTTGTTGGTAATATTTTCAAATAGCGAACCGTTTTGTCGTTGCTCTGCGCGACGGATAGTTTTTTTAATTCCGTCTTCCTCTAAGCCGATCAGGTACAGAAATTCGTTGTAGAATTCGCGATTCAAACGATTGGCATCGTTCGGATTGAACGATTTGGTTAGGCAATCGGCACTCAATAATTTGAAGATTGCGATCAAATCTTTTTCGCTTTTTACAGATTTTATTTCAAAGTAGCAACACTCGATACACTCTTCATCGAGCAGGTCAACCTTCAGGTTCTCAATTGCTTTCTGCAGCTCAAAATAAAACTCTTTAGTGGTGACCCCCAGAAGCGACGGATTTATGTGCGCCTTATATAATTTTTTTATCGTTGTATTTTTCCAGAATAACTGGTCGAAATCCTTGGCATCGAAAATAAACCAATTATAAAAATCAGTAATAACAATATGACAAAGAGCCTGGTTACCTTTATCCCGCTCGCGCATGAAGTACAATATCGACTCTTGGAATGCCTTCGTATTGACGTTTGCGCCGGAAATCATTTCCAACGAACCATGCTTCTTTGCCTCGAAAATCACTGCAGGCATGCTGCTATGTACGATAGCCAGATCGATACCACTTTGCCCTTTCTGACTATATAAGGTACTGACGAAACCAAGTGACTCAATGAAAGGCTTCAAGGCATTCGAAACGATATTAGGCTCACTTTGTTTGCCAGCATGCTGCGCGTCAACCGCAGACTTGTAATTAGAAAAATTAGTTTTGAATGCCTCGAATCCTGCAGCCGAGACGTTTTTTTTTGAAAGCAATGGGTTAATGAATTCACGTGGTTTTTTGATCTTGAGCTTCATGGGTTACCCATTGAAATAAATAATATCTTCCAGCGAACCCTTGCCCTTAGCCAACCCAAGGCGCATCGCTGGTGTTTTCCCGTCTTGCCCAGCAAGGCAATAACTGTAGAACACACGAAAAACTCCCTGCTCCTACAGCCGGTCGTCAGGTATCGCACTTCTCGCGCGCATCGACCAATGTTTGTAAAAATATTACCAGTACGAGGCAGCACCGTGGACATCGATGACACATCCGACTGGCTGGGGGTGCCCTCGCTCATCAAAAACTGCAAACAACATATGATCCTGCTCGAAAACGAGATCGACGATCTGAATCGGCAGCTACGCTTGGCCCGAGAAAACACTTTCAGACTCGTCCAGATGCACGCTTAAACATAGAGCGAGCAGGATAGCACCAGCGCTGCCGACAGAGTAAAAGCGGGGGATCGCTGATGGCAACGTCTCAAACGGTGTCGCGTTGCTGGTGAACAATTTCTTTGTGGGCGTTTTTTCAATGTGCATGAAGCATCTAACACAGCTTGATGATGCTGACGCAACGCACCATCTCGTCAGAGACCCCTTAAACTTGTGCGAAGCGCATCCTGGCCAAGAGGCGCTCGGGTGTCTCCTCCAAGTATATGAGTTTTCGCCGTGTTCGACCTGCCGCAAGCGAGCAGTAAAGGAGTTAACCGACGCGAACACCGCTCCGGCCTGGGTGCTTGTAGAGTCGGCATTCGACGCCGATCCCGAAACGCGGGCACTCGCCCGTGCAGACCGGACCTTTCAATTAGTCTTTATTACTCTCGGCCTACTGTGTAAGCAAAAGCTGGATCGATTGGCGTTTCGACGATATGAAAAGGAAGGGATCTATTCGAAGGACTGATCGTCCGCTTGTGGCAGTTTTCTGCCTGTGCTGCCCGGCAGCGGTCCGTTCCTCCGTGGCGGTATCACGCTAGGCTCAAGCACGCCGAAAGATGCCGTTATTTGCATGTGATCGACCAAAGCTGATCTAGCTTGGTCGTGTAGCTCTGGCTCATCATCTCCCGACGCATGCCCCAATCAGGATTGCTCGGGACACTCGCAGCACGAAGCGTCCCCCTACCCCACCGTCCATTGATCTCGTCCAGCACCGCCATCACCCTTGTCGCCTCAGCCGGCTGGGAAGTTGCGAACAAATCATCCGTGTATTCACCCGGCTGACACAGATTCAGCAACATGACCTCTGCCTTGCTGTAACTGAACCCAGGACGAAACACACGATCAAGCGCGTCCACGGCCGCTGTGGTCAGCAGCCTAACGTCATCCGTCGAATATGGCAGATCCACTACTACTCCATTTGCGTACTTGGCCTCATCGGGATTGAACATCCCGGTACGGATGCTGACCCGGATCTTCTTGCACAGTGACTTCTGCGCCCGAAGCTTCTCCGATGCCCTCATCATGTAGGTGGCCACGGCCTCTCTTATCGGCGGCAGCTCCTTCAGCCGTTTGCCGAACATTCGGCTGCAACAGATCTCCTGTTTCGGCGGGTTCGGCTCGTCCAGATCCAGGCACGAAGTACCGGCAAGCTCACGGGCAGTCTTCTCGATCACCACACTGAAGTTTTTGCGCAGCGACCAAGCATCAGCTTTGGCCAGATCCATGGCCGTCTTGATACCCATGGCATCCAAGTGCATTTTCATACGGCGACCCACGCCCCATACCTCGGCCACGTCCGTGTTGCGAAGCACCCAGTCGCGCTTCACCGGATCACAAATATTCACGACTCCGCCGGTCTCGGCCTGCAGGCGTTTTGCCGTGTGGTTCGCGAGCTTAGCCAAAGTCTTGGTCGGAGCATACCCACGCCGACCGGGATACCGGTGCAACGCAGCACCTGGCTGCGAATGCGCCGGCCGAGCAGGTCAAGCCCTTGGATACCTGTGAGATCGGCAAACGCCTCATCAATGTAAGGGTAAGTTGTATGCCTGTGGACACGGTGAAGTCCTTGAAGTAAGAGGCGATCAGTAGATCGACGTATGTCCATGGTTAACCAAAATTTTGGTGATAATACCCCTCCTTTCGCTCAGTATGATGGACTCAATCATCGAGGTCTTTCTTGAGGCACTTTTGTAAAGAAAATAATTATGTTCTGCTGTCTTCAGCGCTTCAGAGCATTGCTCCAAATTGGCACCAAACGGCTTAATTTGGATTCGGCTTGAGCTTTGAGGCACCGCTGACTTAATTTACCATTAATTTCTATGGGCGCTTTACAGATGAAAATCGAGATAGAGCAATTACCGTTCGATACAGACTGGCTGGTAAAGCTGGACACTTGCGTTGTGCGTTTTCGCAACAAGCGTCAAGCGCTTGTATTTGTTGAGCAACTGCAAGTGCGACTCGACGCGCCACATAATCTTCCAGCAAGCTACTCCGAGACATCAAAAGATTGCGTCCCCGGCACTCAGGGTCAAGATCTGCATTGAGCGGTGTCGGTATATCCTAATGTCCGATTTCTATATCGTCAGACCATGTTACTTATTGGCCGTTCACGTGTTGTGATTTGAGTTTTCCATCAAAGCACTGTGCCAAGATACCTATGTCCACATCCGAGAGCTTGCCGGCCAGGAAGCGTACTTTCAGCCAAGACGTCAGGTAGGCATAGCGCGCCTGGGCCAGATTGCGTAGCGCATCGTAATAGCGCTGCTCAGCATCCAGAATATCGGAGTTGACGCGCTCCCCGCCCGCAACGCTTTTTTTCATCGCCACGGTCAATTCCTGAGCCGAGTTTACGGCAAGCTGAAACGCTCGCATTTTGGCAAAGCTACTGTTGTACAGATTGAATTGCTTGCGCAAATCATTCATCACCTCATTGAGCTTGGCGTCATTCTCATAGCGCAGCCGGCCACTGTTGTCGACGGCTTGTCCCACCGCCGCCGATACACCACCACCGGCAAAGATCGGTACGCTGACCTGAATACCCACACTGTTAGTGACGTAGCGCTGATCATAAGTAGACTCCGAACTCGATTTCTGGCGCCCCGCCGTCGCATAGAGACTGACCTTAGGCAAATGGCCGGCGCGCGCTTGTTCGATCTGCTCGTCTGCGGCATCTAATGCGTAGCGCAACGAGGCCAACTCCGGATTGTTGAGCAGTGCAATGTCGCGCCAGGCCTCAAAACTGTTGAGCTCCAACGGCAGCACTTCAAACGTCTCGGCCAATGGTGCTAGGTCTTGGGCAGTCAGGGGTTGACCGACCATCGCAATCAGATCTCTTATCGCTGCATCAGCATTATCCTGTGCCTCAATCTCTTGGGCCTGCGCCAGATCGTAGCGCGCCTGCGTCTCCAACATATCGGTGCGGGTGCCTTCACCCACTTGCAAACGCCGTCCATTGAGCTTCATCTGCTCAGCAAAGGCACGCTTCTGGGCCTGGGCCAGTTCGATCTGATCATTGGCATACAGTGCCTCGGTATAGGCTTGAGTGACGCGTACCGCAAGTTCCTGGCTGCGGCTTCGAAAGCGGGCGTCGGCATGGTGCGCCTGGGCCACCCCCCGGTAGTAACGCGAGATCGCTTCATAGTCGATAATCGGTTGCTCCAGCGTCAACGAAGACGAATAACTGCGGTAGCTACGATCGGTCGTGGTTGCACCGAAAAAACCAGGCTGGGTGACTTCGGATTCATTACGGCCGCTCTGGTACTGGAGCGACAATTTCGGCAGCAACGCAGCCCGACCGATCGCTCGCTCCCCAAGACCCGCATCACGCTCCTTCATCGCAGCGTGGTATGTAGGGTCGTACTCCAGGGCCAACCCGTAGACCTCCATCAGGCCTGTGGCATGGTTACTCGCTTGGCTTTCGAGGCAGAACATGGCAAGCGCCAGAACCGTCCAACGCCATCTGCCGCTGACGCCAATCCTGTTAGTCATCAACGCTCCCGAATACTTTCACTGCCGTACTGCATCAGGGGATCGAGGAAATACTCAATCACTCGACGCCGGCCTGTCTTGATCTCGGCGGTCACGGCCATGCCCGGCGTTAAACGAATGTCGGCGCCTTTGACGGTAATGCTTGAGCGTGCCATGGCAACCCGCATGGAGTAGATAAGGCCGCGTTTTTCGTCATTGATCGCGTCGCTGGACACCGAAGTCACGGTGCCCGGCACGATGCCGTATTTGGTGTAGGGGAAGGTCTCGATCTTGACTTCGGCTTCCTGCCCAGGCAGCACGAAGCCGACATCTTTGTTCTCCAGGAAAGCCTCGATCTCCAGGACCTTTTCTTCCGGCACCACCAGCATCAGCGGCTGAGCTTCGGTTACTACACCGCCTAGCGTTCGCACAGCCAACTGCTGAACAGTGCCGGACACTGGCGCGGTCAGCCGAGTCAGGTGTTCGGACTGCCGAGCCTTGACCAGATCCTGCTCCAACAAGGAAATATGCTGACTGCCTTCGTTCAAGCGTTCGAGGCTGGCGTGCCGGGCATCTGCCCAGAGGGTTTCACGCTGCTGTCTGACCTCTGCAATAGAGGCTTCGATTTCCTTCAAGCGACTGCGCTGTACCGCCAGGTCCGACTCCTGCTCGATACTTTCGCGCTCACGTTCCAGATAGGTATTGCGCGCCACGTATTGCTCGCCAGCCAAATCTTTCATGGCCTCGGCACGCTGGCGAACGATGGGTGAGGTTTTCTCCAGCTTACTCACCAGGGCCAGCGTTGAGCGATGCTCGGCCTGCCGGCGCGCCAGTTCTGCATCAATGCCGAACTGCTTGGCCTGCATTGCCGAGAACTCCGCTTCTACCAGGCGCTGCATATCCGCCGAGGCGCGAGAATCGACATTGGTCTGCGTCAGCATAGGTTTGCGCTTTGCGTTAATCGCCGCGAGCATGGCTTCGGCGCGTGCGACCTGCAGAGTCCAGGTCTGTAACTCGTTGACGAGGCGTTGCTGTTCGGCCCCAGTGATAGTGCTGTCGAGTTCAATCAGCAAATCCCCTGCCCGCACGAACTGCCCTTCGCGCACATGGATGGCTTTAACGGTCGCCGTACCAATGGGCTGTACCACCTGCGTCCCTTCGCTGGGAATGATCTTGCCCTGGGCGGTCGCCACGATGTCCACCCGACCGAAGACCGACCACAATACCGCCAATACCGCAAAAGCAATCAGCAACCACATTGCCACTCTGGGCGCTGGCGATACCGCCTTCTGCTGCAACGACAAGGCCGCTGGCAGAAACTCCGCCTCGTCAGCTGAATGCCGCTTGCGCTCCCAGGATTTGCGCTCGCGCCAAGCGGCCGCCCACACACTGGCATAGCGCTTGTGCAAATCGCCCCAAGCGCTGAAAGTCTGTCCCCAAGCCATGCACTACCCCTGTTGCATGCGATGCAGGGCCGCGTAATGCCCCTGTTCTCGTTGGATAAGTTCGGCATGCGTGCCTTGCTCGACAATATCGCCGCGTTCCATGACAACGATGCGATGAGCATCCTTCACCGCTGACAATCGGTGGGCGATTACCAGCACAGTCCGGCCTTGGCTGATCTGGCGCATGTTCTGCTGGATGATGCGCTCGGACTCATAGTCCAGCGCACTGGTGGCTTCATCGAAGATCAAGATGCGAGGGTTGGACAGCAGCGCCCGCGCAATAGCGATGCGCTGACGCTGACCGCCCGACAGCGTTGAACCCTGCTCGCCAACCATCGTGTCGTAACCTTCGGGCAACTCGGCGATAAATTCGTGGGCTCCGGCCAACTGCGCCGCCGCGATGACCTGTTGCAATGGCGTGCCGGGATCGTTGAGGGCGATGTTCTCGCGAATGCTGCGGCTGAACAGAACGTTTTCCTGAAGCACCACGCCGATCTGGCGGCGCAATGAGCTGGCGTCAATGGTCGAGATGTCCACGCCATCAACCAGAATGCGACCTTGTTCCGGCTGGTATAAGCGCTGCACCAGCTTAGTCAGGGTGCTTTTACCCGAACCGGAGCGACCGACGATCCCTACCGTTTCCCCCGCCTTGATTGCCAGGCTCACACCCCGCAACGCAGGCTGTGCACCTGGGCGGTAACGAAACTCGACCTTGTCGAACTCGATTGTGCCACGCACAGGCGGTAATGCCGGCCTGGGGGTATGCACTTCGGTACGGGTATTCAAAATATCTCCCAGCCGCTGCATCGAAATGCCCACCTGCTGGAAGTCCGCCCATAGTTGCGCCAGGCGCATCACCGGGCCTGCGACATTCCCCGAAAGCATGTTGAAGGCAATCAGTTGGCCGACAGTCAACTGCCCATCAATTACCAAGCGCGCACCCAGCCACATGGTGCCGACGGTGACCAGTTTGCTGATCAGTGTCACACCGCCGTTGGCAACGGTACTGATGGTGGTGGTGCGAAACCCGGCTTTGACGTAAGCGGCCAACTGGTTGTCCCACTTACGTATCCACTGCGGTTCAACGGCGCTGGCCTTGAGTGTCTCCACACCGCTGATGGTCTCCACCAGGAAGGACTGGTTCTGCGCACCACGGTTGAATTTCTCGTTCAACCGCGCGCGCAAGGCCGGCGTAAAACCCACGGACAAGAGGAAATAACAGGGCAACGAGACCACCACGATCAGCGTCAGCCAGACGCTGTAGTAGGTCATGACGGCCAGGAACACAATGGAGAAAAACAGGTCCAGTACCACCGTGATGGCGTTGCCGGTGAGGAAAGAACGGATGTTTTCCAACTCCCGCACCCGCGCCACAGAGTCGCCTACCTGACGGGCGCGGAAATAAGCCAGCGGCAGGTTTAACAGGTGTCGAAACAATCTAGCCCCCAACTCCACGTCGATGCGGCTGGAGGTGTGGGCAAACACATAACTGCGAAGCCCGTTGAGCACCACTTCGAATGTGACGACCGCCAACAACCCGACCGCAATCACATCCAATGTCGTGAAACTGCGGTGCACCAACACCTTGTCCATCACCACCTGAAAGAACAGTGGTGTGACCAGCGCAAAGAGCTGAAGGACGAAGGACACAATAAACACTTCCAGCAGCAACCGACGATACTTGACGACGGCGGGAATAAACCAACTGAAGTCGAATTTCGCCAGGTCGCCGGCGATGGAGGCGCGAGAAGCAATCAGGATCAATTCGCCTGCCCAGCGTTGTTGCAACTCTTCCAGGCTCAATTCACTGGGGCCTGGTTGACGAGGATCCTGGATCAGCACCTTGTCGGCGTCATGCCGTGCCAGGATGAAAAAATTACCCTCTCGGTCACAGCCCATCGCCGGCAGCGGCGTGGTAGCGAGACGCTCGATTCGGGTGGTCAGTCGTCGAGCCCGCAGGTCGAGTTTCTTCGCTGCCAGTAACACTTCAGTCATGCCAAACCGCTGAGCATCGCCGCGGAACTCATGGGCCAATTGGTCGACATCAACCGCCACCTGGTGATAGCGAGCGAGCATGGCCAGGCAGAGAAGGCCGGTATCGACAACGTCCTCGCCTGAGGGCGTACTCCCACCGGCGCCGGCCTGCTCATCGATTTGTTTCATGGGCCGTGGATGTTCGGGCTCGCCCCTCATTGCCAGTTCGCCGCGATCACGGGCGCCAGGGCTGTGGCGTAAGCAGGTGGCAAGGTCGTTTGACCACTGGCTGGAGGCGTGAAGGCTGCCATAGCATTGACCAGATTTTCGACCTTGGTATCCAGAAGGACTTTGGAAGTGACCTGAATTTTCTCTACGTGGTGCTGAGCGCCCAAGTACCAGTCATCCACTATCACCTTGTTAGCGGTGCCGATCACGCTGATCTCCAGGTCATCGGCGACATGGCGAAACCATAGTTGATCAGTCGTGGCGACGCCTCCGATCGCTGAGAAAAATATGTTGTCGGTATTGCCCACTGTGGCATCGTTTTCAACGATATGGTCAACACCGAAATTATTTACAAACGCATATCGGTCATCGCCTGTGCCACCGGCCAGGATATCGTTGCCCCCAAGACCGTTGAGAATGTCGTTGCCACCACCACCGCTTAAGGTGTTGGCCACATCATTGCCAAGCAAGGTGTTTGCGCCATCGTTGCCAGAGGCATCGATCGCCGCATCGCCCATCAACGTAATCCGCTCGACATTCTCTGGCAACGTATAGGAGACATAGGCACGGACCAAGTCATTGCCCTCATTGGGCAGTTCGACAACCTTGTCTCCGACGCTGGAAACTTCGTAGGTATCGTCCCCCGGTCCACCGATCAAGGTATTGCGACCGGTGCCACCCGACAGGGTGTCGTTGCCTGCGTTACCAATCAAGGTATCGTCACCGGCGCCTCCTGATAGCGAGTCGGCCTCCGGCCCGCCTACCAATGTATCGTCGCCGTCATTAGCGTTTGGTGGGGGAGGCACGCTCTGCCAGTTCGCATCGAGTACTGGTTTCAACACCGCCATAAGGCTGCTGGGCATGAGCGTCTGCCCTTCAGTCGGTGGCGTCAGCTTGGCCATGGCCTGGACCAAGGCCTCGACCTGGTCCGCCTGGAGGATTGCCCCCGCAGCGGTCTGGAATTTTTCAACCTGATATTGCGGCCCAAGATACCAGTCAGTCACCCGCAGATCACTATCGGTACCAATAATGGTGATCTTCAGGTCGTTCTGCTGGCGGCTGAACCAGAGCTGGCTGGTAAGGATGGCTGCACCAAAGCGAACGATATCGGTATTACCAGACGTCGCGTCATTTTCAATAATCCGATCGCCGTCGCTGTCCCGGCCGATCAAGTAAGTATCGTTGCCAAGCCCGCCGATCAAGGTGTTGTAGCCAGCGCCGCCCGACAGGATATCGTCGCCGCCACGGCCTTCCAGCGAGTCATTGCCGGCACTGCCGTACAAGACATTGACCTGGTTGTCACCGCGCAATTTATCGTCGAACTGGCTGCCCTCCAGGTTTTCGATATTGAGCAAGGTGTCGCTGCCCGCCCCCCCCGTGGCCTGGATTGCGCTCAAGGCAAGATCGACCACAATGCCGCCCTTAGCCTTGACGTAAGACACCGTATCGCTGCCTGCGGCACCGTCAATCACGTTGTCCCCGGCTCCAGCATCAATTCGGTTGTCCAGAGAGTTACCCGTGAGACTTGTCTTACTCGTTGCAAGTATCTGCACGTTCTCGATGTTTTGCCCCAGAGTGTATTGGTCGACCGACAACAGCACGGTATCCACCCCGCCATCGGCCAGTTCAATCACTACATCGTGGCTGTTCTCCACGACATAGGTGTCATCACCCAGCCCACCGCGCAAAATATCAGCGCCGAGCCCGCCATCGAGCCGGTTGTTCCCGGCATTGCCGGTCAATACATCGTCAAAGCGGGTGCCGATCAAGTTCTCGATGGAGATCAAGGTATCGCCGCCGGAGCCACCGGTCTGCTGGGCGCTGGTAAGGTCCAGGCTCACCACCACGGCCGAGGTCATGGTTTCGTAGCTGACGGTGTCGTTGCCGCCCGCGCCATCCATCACGTTGCTGTCCTGGCTCGCGTAGATAACGTTGTCCAAGGCATTGCCGGTCAACCAGGTCGTGCCGAGTTGCAAGATACGCGCGTTTTCAAGGTTGTCAGTCAGGGTGTAGCCGACCAGCCAGGAGTTGACAGTATCGATACCGGCATTCAGGTTTTCAACAACCACGTCGCCTGAGTTCTCGACTACATAGGTATCGTCACCATTATCGCCGGCCATCCAGTCGGCACCACTGCTGCCGTCGAGCACGTTGGCCTTGGCATTCCCCATCATCGTATCGTTGTAGCCACTGCCAATCGCATTATCGATGTAAAGCAGCTCATCCTTGCCAGACCCACCTGTCACCTCTGGTGCGTAGTGGTCAAAGGTCAGGTTGAGGGTGATCGCCGACTTCGCATACTGATAACTCACGGTATCGTTGTTAGACACGTCACTGGCGGTAATGCTGCCAGTAATGTTGTCGTCCCCATCCCCTGCATAAAGGACGTTCGCCAACGCATTGCCCCAGAGGTACATACCCGTTGTCCCAAGGATGCGCCCATTCTCGACATTCTCTGGCAGGGTGTAATGCGGCAATGGGACCAATGCTTGGGAAGATAAAAAGACCGTATCGGTGCCAGCATTGAGTGTCTCAACGATCTTGTCGTCGAGATGATCCACGTAGTAGATGTCATCCCCCCCCGTGCCCTGCATCGTATTGGCGACCGGAGTTCCCTGGGGCGGCCCTTGCACCACGCTACCTGGCGGCACACCGGCGGCCGAAAGCGCCGAACGCAACAACGCGTCGTCAGGGACTTCAAACCCGACGTATGGACTGAACGTCGGGTGCGCCGCCCGATAGGCAGCCATGGCTTGTACCAAGCCATCAATCTGGTAAAGCGCTACACCGTCACCCGCCAGAATGCGCTCAAGTCGATTGGTTTGCTTGGCGTACCAGTTCCTCAGGGTGACCCGATCCTCGGTGCCCAAGACTTCGACGAGCAAGTTATCGCCCGAGCGACTGAACCAGAGTTGGCGGGCATCGACGTCATTACCGAACAATAACGTGCCTGCCGGAGGTGTCATATCAACCAGCCCATTGATGATCGTGTCCTGGCCATCGCCGCGGTTGAACACATACATGTCATTGCCGCCCCCCCCATACAGCAGGTCGTTTCCGCGGCCTCCGCTCAGCGTGTCATCGCCCATTCCGGCGTTCAACAAGTCATCGCCGGACAGGCCGTAAAGGACATTGTTGCCCGCATCGCCATGCAGCTCGTTGTTCAGCCCGTTACCCGTTAATTGCAACCCGGCCCCCATGGACACCAGGGCCTCGACGTTCGCCGCCAGTTGCAACACGCTCAAGGTGGTCAGGACCGTATCGTAACCGCCGTCGGCCGCCTCAATGACCGCGTCCGGCCCGTCAAGCACATACACATCATTGCCGCCCAACCCCACCAGGCGGCTACCACGGCCGTTGCCTGACAGACGGTTGCCCACGTCGTTGCCCGTCAGCGTAAGGGTGGCATTGCCGGTCAACTGGCCATTTTCGATGCTGCCAAACTTGCCCAGGTCCAGGTCCACTGCAGCCTGGATCGTATCGCTGCCTTCACCGGCGTTCTCGTGTATTTCACGGGCCAGATTGGCATCGTCCCAAACGTAGGTATCGTCACCGACACCACCGGCCAGGTAGTCACGCCCGGTGCCACCCACCAGTGTGTCATCCCCTTCGCCGCCATAGAGCGAGTCGTCGCCGTCGCCACCATAGAGCTCGTCGTTGCGGGTATTGCCATACAACACATCGTTGCCACTACCGCCATACAGACGGTCATCAGTGTTGTAGCCGCCCGAGATGACGTCATTACCACCACGCCCATACACGATGCCACCGGACAAAGGCGCCATGAGCTGGTCAGAGACCATGGTCCCGACCGCCGGTTTGTTATTGGAGCCAAACCAACCGTTAAGCCGTGTGGTTGAATCGAAGAAACGATCAAAAAAAGTGCCGTTGGCGCCCATCACATCCGCCAGCACCAAGTAGCTGGTAAAGACCGAGCCATCAGCCCGGGTCTTTTCAAAAGTGAGCAGGATGTCACTGGCTATTTCGTTATCCCCCGATACGGGGATCCAAGCGTCCAGAGAGTACTTGCCATCCTTGGCGCGCGTCGGATCGAGACGGCCCAGTTGCCAGTCATGACGATTGTTGGCGTCGTCGCGCAACAGGCCCACCGTCTCGGCATTCGCTCCCCGCTCCACGACCCTGTCACCGCGATCCATCTGTACGACCGCAAAGCCCAGGGTTTCCCGATCAAACACATAGGTATCGGCACCCTCGCGGCCTCTGGCATAGACATTGCCGCTCAACTGGAAGGTTTCGGAAGCCGCCGTGCCGATATTGAGATTCGCCTCGGCCATGGGGCCCTGGAGATTGCGCACACTGTCGGCCAACATATCCACATCGGCCAGCCGGATACTCGGGCTGACATTTCCCGCCGCCGAAATCAACGTGCGCACCGAGACGGTGGTGTCGTCAAACACAATGGAGTCGACCTGCAGCTCTCCATTCGCGCCTTTTTCAACAATGATGTCTGCGGCCAAAGAGCTCACACCGCCTCCCGAGATGATCAGCGCCCCATCCGCCAGAACCTGCACCGTGACGTCTTTGCTCTGATAGCCCTCCATCCGCAGGCGATCCAGGCCATTGGCCCCCGCACCCGGTGTACCGATCAGTGCAATGACCGTCATGCCACCGTCCCCCTTGCGATACAGATAGGTATCGTTGCCATCGCCGCCGTTCAGGTAGTCCCGCAATTGATAGGCGTCGCTCGGTGACGGCGAGCGGGTAGCGTCAGGGATGAGTGAACCGTCAGCGTGATAGACCGGATTGGACCAGCGCTCCGCGTAGAGGGTGGTCGAGGTGTCGCGCTGGCGCTTGCCACTGGTCAGCCAGGTGCGCTCCAGGTACGCGCCGCCCCCCCACAGCGTGTCGTCGCCACCGTTACCCAGCAACACATCCGACTGGCTCACCACATCTCTGTAGGAGGTTGAGTCCAGCAACGCATATGACGGAGCAATGCCATAACTGACTTGACTGGCCGAGAGGTCATTGGCACCGGAGGTATAGTCGTACATCGACGATGGGCTGCCAGGTGCTGGTAGCTTGATATTTCCCAGCCGGAAACTGACCCGCCCTTCCAGATACTCTGCGCCCTCGGCGCCCATGACCATCGACGATTTTCGGCTGCTAGCCAGGTTGAATACCTGGTTCAGGTAAGAGTTCGTTGCAGAGCTGACGGTGTAGAGCCCCTGCTGGACGGGGTCCACGCGCACCATCCGGCCCTGGCTCGCCAGCAATGCACCGAGGTCCATGACCTGGGCCTTGCCCTGGTCGTCAAGGATCGAAGCGAAGGAGATATTCTTGACGTTGTTGTGCTCCACGCCCTCGGCGAAGTAACCCACGATATCCACCGTCATTTTGCCGTCCCGCGACTGCACACGCAGGGTGTCGAACGACAACAGGCTCTGACCGCTCTGTGGCTTGAACCCGAACCGCAACGAATCGCCGGTTTTCTCCAGATAACGCTGCAATTCTGTCGCTGCCTCCCGGGGCAACTCCCCCTGGTTGCCGGTCACATAGCCTTGCAACGGATTGCCGATCCGATAGAAGATCAGATTCTCAGCGGTATTGCCCGAGACCACCAGCGTGTCTTCACCGTCGTTCTGATAGGAACCGCGAATCACCATCGCACCATTACTGGCCAGGTATTTATCGTTGCCTGCGCCGCCATCGAGCACAGCCCCTGAGCCGCCTGCCGCCAGGTCGTCGCTGCCCTCACGCCCTACCACATGCCAATAAGCCGCTTCAGTGGGAAGAATCGGCCCGCCATACAGGTGATCATCAGCAGACGTGCCGGCATAGGCGCTGAGCTTGGTCTTGTCACCGATCAAACCGGTGTCATACACCGCCACCCAGCCGAAATCCACAGGGACGTAGCCATCATCCTTAGGTTCAAAGTCCCGCAGCTTCTTGCGCACGCCATTGGCAAATACCACAGTGGTGTCATCGGAGAAGTCCTTGAGCGCCAGGGAGTTTTTTCCCCAGGAAATCTTCCCGCGTACTTCGTGGAACAACTCGAATTTGACCGCCTCCGGATTCAGGTCGGTGAACAGAATGGTGTCGACCGCCGACAGTGCCCACACAGTATCGTTGCCAGATCCTGCGCCAACACGGATCGTGTCGGTGCCGGAACGTGCAATGATCACATCGTCCCCGGCACCACCCTCGTAGATATTGATTCCGTCACCGCCGATCAACGTATCGTTGCCCGCGCCACCATACAGTTCGTCATTGAATTCACCGCCGTAGAGCAAGTCGTCTCCATCCTCGCCGCACAGCACGTTATTGCCCGCGCCGCCGGACAAGCTGTCATTACCGACGCCACCATAGAGTTTGTCAGCGCCCGCACCACCCGCCAGTACATCGTCACCGGCATCGCCGCGTAGCTCATCATCGCCGGCGCCCCCCACCAGGGTATCCAGGCCCGCGCCACCGCTCAGCCGGTCATCGCCGTCGCCACCGTCGAGAACATCGTCCCCGGCACCGCCGTCCATGATGTCCTTGCCTGCGTTGCCTTGCAGGGTATCGTTGCCGCCGCCACCATACAGTGTGTCGTTTCCCGAGCCCCCCAGCAGCAAATCGTTGCCAGATTCGATACCGGCCAGGTCATCGCCGTAGATCAGTGCCCCCGTGCTGCTGGCAGTGATCACATCATTGCCAGCTCCACCGATCAGCGCGTCGTTGCTGGTCGATACGCTAGCGAGCATCTGGATGCGATCATCTCCTGCGCCGCTGTCGATCCGGTTGCCACCTGCCAGGACATACAGCGTATCAGCACCGTTGCCCGTATCGATGGTCAAGCCGTTCGCCTTGCGGGCGAACACAATGTCATCTCCACCCAGGGTATTGAAGGTGTTGGCGCCGAGGCGCTCCTGCACAATGACGTCCGCCCCTTGGGTCATGGCTTGACCATTGAGCAGCAACGCCGGACGCGAGCCACCCTGGAACTGGAAATTGCTCGGCAGCAGGTCGATGTCGCCAGCCGCCAGGCGGTCGACACTGAACGAGAATGGCAGCGCCAGGACCACACGCACTCCGTCGCTGTTGATCAGGCTGATACGGGCGGAGAAGGTATTGGCGTCACTGCTTGAGAAGGTCGCCGTCGTCCTCAATTGCAGAGTGCTGGCGTTGAGAAACTCCACAGTATCCTGGCTTTCCAGGTCAGCGATCAGCGAAGTCTTGTAACCAGCCGCAAACACAAACCGGTCTGCGCCCGTACCGCCGTACAACAGGCCGCCATGGGTGGTCAGTATGTCGTTACCCGCTCCGCCCCACAGAGAGCCAGAGCCGGTCAGCGTGTCGTCGCCCTCTCCGCCCTCCAGGGTGCCACTGCCCATCAGGACATCCTTGCCCGCACCGCCACGCAAGATGGAACCGGGGCCAGCAATGCGCACGCCGCCCACTGCATCGTTAGCCAGTAGGACCACTTCGGCCCCCACATCCGTTGCGCCTTGCAGCGTATCGTCGCCTTCATCGCCGGACAGGGTATCGCCCCCTGACAGGTCGATCAGGGTGTCATCCCCCTTGCCACCTTCAAGGATGTCACCGCCCGAGCCCCCTTCCAGTCGGTCATTCCCCTTGCCACCATCAAGGATGTCATCGCCCGAGCCCCCTTCCAGTCGGTCATCTCCATCGCCTCCACTCAGTTTGTCCTGGCCAGCACCACCGTATAAAAAGTCGTTGCCGGTCCCGCCGTCGAGTACATCGTCGCCGCCATTACCCGTCAGGACGTCGTCCCCACTGCCGCCGAGCATCCATTCTGCCGAGTCGTCGCCAACCACCTCGTCATCACCGCCGCCAGCATTGAATAGGCGGCGACTGCCTGTAAGGGCCTTCAGCCATTTATCCGACAAGCCCACCGGGGCGCTGACCAGGGAACGCCCTACTAGCATCAGGTCATCCCCTTCGGTGCCTTGCGGCCCCCAAGTCACGTCTTGCACCTCAAACCAGTAAGCCAATCCCTCCAGGGTGTAGGACTGGCCGTCGACCAGGTACAGGTTCAGCAGGCTGCCGTCAGGCTGGCGCTCCTGAATCAGAGTCGGGTTGAAACTCACCCGGTCACCATTGTGATAAGACACCACGCCGCCACTGACCACGCCATTGAAGTAGACACCGTTCTCGGTCACGGTCAGGCCATCGCGGGAGTAGGGTTTCTTGCGGCCCACCACCGGAATCGGCGACACATAGATAACGTTCTTGGTCGTGACCACACCGGATAGCGGATTAATCTTCACTTCACCGCTGGCTGACATCCAGTTCAGTTGGGCATCGGTCAACACCTGATTGACGCCCGTCAACACGACACTGCGCGTGCCACCCTGGCCCTGGTAGCTCAAGTGCAAGCCGTCAGCCTGCACGGCCTGGCTCACGTTGCTGGTGCTCAGGCGGTTTTTACCACGCAGCACCAACGAGTCACCGCCGGCAAGGCTGAAATCAACAATGGTTACGGTGCCGGGGCCATCGTCCTCAACCAGAAAAATGTCCGCTTCGGTGCCTCCGGTTAAGCAGTCGCCCATACCGCCCATCAGCAAATCCTTACCCGCGCCGCCGTCAAGGGTATCGCTGCCCTGGCCGCCCTCCAATCGATCCTTGCCTGCGCCTCCCATCAAGGTGTCATTGCCACGGCCGCCGACCAGTGTTTCGTCACTGTCCGAACCCTGCAGCGTATCGCTGCCGTCTGTGCCCACCACTCGGTCCACACCCGGCATGACCGTCAAGGCGCGGCCATTAACCAAACTCGCTGTAGTGCCGGAAAGATCAATGCGTACCGCACTGCTGAGCGCGGCGGCGTTCAATTCGCTGGGGCCGGATACCGGATCGATCCGCCAGTTGCCGGCATACTCGTCGGTCAGCACATAACGCTTGACGCCATCCTGGGAAGTGCCAGCCACTTGCAGACTGGCACGTACCCCACCCAACCCTGCGTTACCTGCGGCCTTGTCTTCTATAACCAACTGCCAATTTCCGTAGGTATCCTCACCCCGGAACTGCACGCTCATCAGGTCCACATCCAACAGGGTCGCCCCCGCGGGATTGGCAATATGCCCTGTCAGGCCAGGTCTATCCAATAGCACGCTGCGGGAGCCGGACGGAGAAATGAGCGTTACCACCAGATCGCTCCAGCGCGTATGGCCCACACTCAGGTGCAGTAGCGCTTGCTCGGCCCCCACGTGCTTG
This sequence comes from Pseudomonas sp. D3, assembly GCF_029320995.1. NCBI lineage: Bacteria > Pseudomonadati > Pseudomonadota > Gammaproteobacteria > Pseudomonadales > Pseudomonadaceae > Pseudomonas > Pseudomonas sp. D3. The sequence goes on along the minus strand of NZ_CP119772.1, from coordinate 2,739,085 downwards.
TCGACAAAGAACGACAGGGTCCTTTGCTCCATGTCCGGCAATGCATCCGCCTGCGCCGCCACGGAGTTGGTGTATTCGGCGGTGGAGGAGCCCGGCGTCCAGGTTTCTGCCATGCGCACGGCAGCGGACGCATCGACCATGCCGAAGCCGAAGTCGTCGCTGAAGTGCATGCCGACACCGTTCCAGCCGAGGTCTCGGTTATTCGACCAAGTGGTGCCCGAGACGGTGCCGGTGCCCATATCCTTGCGGGCCGTCAAGGCCAGGATCGTCTGCACGTCTCGGTAGGTCAGCTTGGCGTTGGCCTGCAACATCAGCGCGGCGATACCCGAGACAATGGGCGCTGCAAATGATGTTCCCTGCGTCTCTGCGCTGGTGCTGCCGATCTTGTTGCCATCGGCGGTCTCAACCTGGACGCCGGATGTCATGATGTTGGAGGCTGGTGCAGACACCAGAATATTGGCGCCGCGATTGCTGAATGGCCGGGATGGCTGGGTACTGCCACCCACATTGCCAATCAGGTTCACCCCGCCAACGGTAATGCTGTATTCGTTGCTAGTCAGCGTGCTGAGCCCGGCGTCATAGCCCTTGGCACGGTCATTCCCGGCGCTGTACACCATGACAGTGCCAAGACCCTGACGGCCCTGTGTGGCCGCGATTCGCTGGGCGGTAAACTCCGCCTGGGTTTGCATCAATAGCGCGGGGTCACCTGCGGTCAGGCCGGCGTACCAACCAAACTGATCAGGGTTGCTTTGCCCCCAACTGTTGTTGACGACGTCGTAGTACTGCATCGACATCAGGTCTTCGCGAAAACGCGCCACCGTCGCCGTCGGGTTGGAGAACGGAATAAACCCCTTGGCATCCAGCGTCGCATCGTAGGCAACGCCCACGCCCCCAATGCCATTACGAGCCGCGCCGATCACACCGGCAACCATGGTCGCGTGCGTCGCATGTACCCGGGTGTCGTTGAAGCTGCCACTCTTGTTGGCAACCAGGTCGGGATGATTGAGATCGGCCACCTGGCGATCCGACGCAAACTCACCACTGGGTTCAAGCACCAGCACCTTGACGCCCTTGCCTGTGTATCCGCGCTCCCAAGCGGCTCCGACACCCACAGCGCCCAGGTACCATTGCTTGACGTAATCCGGATCGCTGGGAGCACCCGCGGGCACCAAGAGCACTCGGGCTTTCATCTCGCCTTGCAGGGTACTGTCGCCCGTGTTCGCGATGATCGGTGCTGCGTTGCCCTGTGCATCGTTAACGCGGTAGCTGAACTCAATCGGTCCGTTGTAACCAGCCGTCGGGGTGAACGTCACGCTCAGACGATCCGAGCTGAGTCGGACCGTTCCACCGATAGCGTCGCCAACCCAATTTATATTCAACTGAGCCGCATCCAGGTGCTGGAAATCCAGATCGTTGGCTAAAAGGCTCGCCACGGCGATAGTCACCGGGCCGCCCGCCGCTACGGAAATTTGGTCGTCCACGGGCAGCGGAGCATCCAGCCCGAGCGCCAGGGCGGTCATTGCTGTGCCGGATTTGAACGCAAAGCTTTCGACGTTGTTCAGCAGCATCGTGCCGTCACGGTCAGCGACCAGGTCGGTGATCTGATAGGCACCGCTGGCGGTGCGAACAAAACGGTATTGCGACAGGCTGCCGGACAATTGAATCAGGTCGATGCCGGTCCCACCGTCGATGACATCGTTGCCACCCGAACCAGTAATGATGTCGTCACCGGCGCCGCCATCAATGAGGTCATCCCCAGCGCCACCGTCAAGCACATCGCCGCCGGCCTCACCAAACAATTGGTCATTGCCACGGCCTCCACGGATCAGGTCATCGCCGGAACCACCATAGACAATGTCATTGCCATCCTGACCGGACAGCGCATCGTCAGCGCCGCCGCCGCGGATGTAGTCATCACCGGCAGCGCCTTCGATAAAGTAGTTATCCGCACCGCCACCGATCAGCACATCCGCGCCGTAGCCACCGTAGACCACCTCGATATTGGCCTGGGACAGGTTCAGGGACACGCCTCTGTCGTCCGCGATCAACACCGTATCGATGCCAGCTCCGCCATCGATATCCACCTGGCGGTCCCAATGGTCAATGACCAACAGATCGCTGCCCGCCCCACCCTGAAATTTGTCGGATCCTTGGCCGCCGATCAGCCAATCATTGCCTGAGGTGCCGATCAGCGTGTCGTTACCCACGTGGCCGATCGCCTGGGTCGCGCCGCTACCATTGAGGTCCAGGCGCACGCCCAGCGCACTCTTGGCGACCAATGCGGCTTGCTCGCCGAGTACGGATTTGTCGACACCAGCTGCATACGAGGCAGTCACCGGTTTGCCCGAAGGTGCATGCGGCGAAAGGTCAACATCCCAAAGGGTACGGGTCGTCCCATTGGTGTAGGTGGCAACTACGCCTTTGACATTAGTTTGCCCGGCCACCGCGCCTGAGATTGGCGTCAGGTTGATGGATTGGATTCCGAGATCTGCCAGGCTGGACAGCTCACCAGCGCTGGCGTAAGCATCCTGATTGCGATCGGCCCACAGCCGCAGTGCGGACCATTGTTTGTCCGTAGCATCCAGCTTGCCGTCGCCGTTGGAGTCAAGCGTTGCCAGGGCTGGACGAACTCCGGCGCTTTGTGCGGTCAGGGTAAAAAGTTCGGTGCCATTGGCGATACGACCATCGCCATTGCGGTCCAGGACCAGAACCGGATCTGTGGAAGCGGTCCAAGGCAAGCGCTCTGCGACACCGTCGGCATCAAGGTCGAAATCTATCTGCCCCACGCCGATGCGCACACCATCACCGCCGCCATCGAGCACAATCGGGTCGGTATCCGCCACCGTATCGGCAGCCTGCTTGGCGTCCAATAGCGCCGCGACGTAGTCACTCTCGACAACCCACCAGCCATCGGCACTCACCCCACCGTTGGCATTGGAGGCATTTTCACCCACCAATATCGTTTGAGAGCTGTTTAATTCGAATTCTCGCCCGTCCGCAAACTTGACTGTGCCCACTTGGCCTGCATCGGGGGTAAAACCAATCCAGTTACCTTGAGCATCAAAGTACAGCGTGGCGTTGTAGCTCTTCCCGTTCTGAGTCACTACCCCATGATTACCGCTGGCCGGGGTAGGCATCTCCCAGCCCATCCCCTCTTCACCCATCGAGCCCGCGCTTTGGGTCTGGGCCCGCAGCGCGGCCATCTGTGCAGCTAGATCGTTGACACTGCCATTACCGGGACGGGTGCCACCGGTCACCACGTTGCTGGGCGAGACGAATTCGATACCGTCACGGTTCACATAGCGCTCAAGCATGGTCGCCGCGTAACCCGCGCCAGACTGCAGCAAACCCTGTCCGCCGCCGGTACCGCCAAGGTTCAGGTTGGAAGGATTGAGCGTTGAGGGATCGGTAGCCACATCCAGAATGCTGCCGTTGTGGTTCGTTGAGCCATTGAGTTGATTGGAAAGCCAGGTCTTGAGCTGTTCCTTGTTTTCTTTATAGGCCTCATAGGCCGGTGCCTGCTCGATACTGTCGGCGAAGGTATTCAACTGTTGGATAGAGCTGTCATTCGGATAGAGCTGACCGTACAGGCGGATCACGCCGATAATGTCTTCGCCGGACAGCAGCAAATCCCACGCGTGCTTGGCCCAGCCAAACGGCAATGCCAGGCTCACGCCAATATCGAACGCCGCCTCGCCAGCCACTTCACGCAGCGCCTTTTCATCGAGTTCAAGACCCAAGGCCTTGCGCGCGTCATCGAACGAAACAGGACGATTGAGCTCTGCGGCCATCGCCTCTTGCTGATGGAAGACCATGGTGACCAGCCCGGCCGCAGTGAGTGCGACAATGGCGGTGCTGTGGCCTTTTTTTACTATTCCGACTGATTGGTGTATTTGAGCCTTGGCGAAGACCGAAGGCGCTAAAGCCTTAATGCCTAGTTGATTATCCATGGCCTTGGCGACATCAGCGCTGGAGGCAAAGGTTGAAACGTCCAGCGCGCTTTTAGAGCCAGGGGTGGCATCCAGAGCGCCAGCGCCTGCATGTGAGCCTGGGGCAAACTGACTCCCGGTAATATAGGCTGGGTGGCTGGTGATGGCGGGGTTAAAGGTTAACGTATCAACATCGAAGAACGTGTTGGAAAACTTCGCCCATAGTTCAGTTGACGTCGCATCCAAGCGACTGCCATCTGAGGTATGAAGTTTGAGCCCTGAGTTGGGGTTTACCAGCTCTGTTTTCAAAAACGCGGTATAACCATGAACCACTTTCGCCTGCGCCGTTAGCCAGCCGACTTCTGATCCGTATACTCCCCAATTACCCGACGCCTGTAACGCCAGGTACTTTTGATCGAACGCTTCGAAGATACGCGCTTGATCTGCATTGTAGCCACTGTGATACCCGGTATGTGCCGCACCGCCTACCACATCGCGATTAGTTGCGGTGGTCGCAGTTTTACCATCAATCGTCTGGACCAAAGCAATGCCATTGGTTTTAAAGCTAACTTGGTCCCATAGACCTACATTATTTTGCAGCGCTTGAAGGAACTCAGACGCCCTAAACGTTTCATTCGCTATTACATGATGACGCGCATAGGTAACAGCATGATCACCATCCGCGGCATGCACATTTACTGGAGATAATGTTTCAACATCAACAAAATCAAGCTCTTTTAGGTTTAGATTGGCGGCCATTCTGATTTCCCTATCAATATATGAAGCCAATCATAGAGATCGGCGCTAACCGTTAACCACAACGCATTTCTTTATAATATCCCATCCAGTCATATGTTCTTCCTCTATACGGCTCCACAGTTTGTCTGAACAAAAGTACCCTGTCACCAGTCGATCTGGATGGTCCACTGTTTGTCCAAAGCTACTAGGCAACTTCCAAAAATGATGCCCCTCGATAATTCGTGCATCCAGTGTACATACAGCTGATTTATCGTGATCGAAACGAGCACTCCTTTCGTAGCCTTCTCTTCCGGCCCCTTTGGTAAAAGTTGTTTTTTCAACAACCACTGCATCCAGACCAACAAGACCAATTATCAAATAATATGTTCCGTATGTTTTCTCATCAGCGTCTTGTTTGAAGCTACGAACCTCAAGAGGAAAGAAGTCATGCCTGCCTGGTTCAAGCTCTTCCAAAATATCGCGTAAACGTTGGCATATGAGAAAGGGGCCTATATTCCACCCAATGATTTGCGGTACTCCCCCGCCTTCAAGCTCCGTGACTCTCAGAACTCTTGGAATAGCAGCTCTTAGCTCGCGAGTGAGTTGATCCCCCATCACAATCATTGCCCTCAAGCGCCCTTCAATTTCCGGCTCAAAGATTTTCCCCACAGACTGTCCAGGCTTTGAAGTTAATCCAACTAAATACGCCATACTCTTTCCTTATCGATACCCACACTCGGGATAGTCCAAATCTCGGGGTGCCAAAGCCTTAAGCAGCAACACCGACAATTTTGCAGTGTGACTGACCCTCCTGCCTCCTTCAATGGGTGCCTTCGAGAGAGCAAAGCGGTTGAATTCTTGACTCCGCTTGCCCGCATCATCGCCTTCACAGATGAAGTTCAGGTTACTCAACCCCACGAAACCAGATTTAGCATTCAGTCGCCCCGAATCAATATCGTCTAGCCCCCAAATACCCAGTATCGGCACCGTTATATCTAGACGGTTTGCGATCCGCTTCTCCGAACCACGTCACAAAAAATTCACAATGCACACAGCGCCAATCGAGAATCAGTAAGTGTCACGCCTACATCGAACGCAGCACAGCCTCAAGGTCACGGGTGAATATCGGACGTGTAATCGAGCGTTTAATTAGGCGGCCAGATCGTTGACATTTCCATGCTGATCACCCTGTGTTCTCTTGCTCGGAAAGTGAGCAGAAGCAGTTGAACACCTGGGTCAGTTTTCAGTCGGCAGAACGACTTTTCTTCCTATGCCCAAGTAGTACAACGTTCGGGCCCGGAATCGTCCGCTCCAATTCGGCAATGCGATCAAGCAACTCAAGAATGGTGGCGTCAGCTTCGGTCAGTAGGCTGGCAAGGTGATCGCGTTGCTGTACGACATTGTCTATTCGCTCCCGGAGGCTGCGGTTCTTTTTTCGGGCTGACGCTCTTACCTGATGCGCGGATTCTGGTCGGTTCTCAATATGGTCTTCGAGGTACTTCTGAATTTCAGCAATGAGTGTGGGGAAGCGAGCTTTTTTTAACGCTGATGGATCGCTCCCAGCCTCTTTGGCCACATTGTTCTGACTGATTAGGGTACCCTTTGGCACGCGCTGAGGCTCATCATTTTTCAGGCGCTCAAATGCTGCACGATAGAGGTCTCCAGCGCTGATGCGCTGGATGGGATCAGCTAATGGAGGCTTGATCGATGACATTGCGATAATTCTCCGCGCTTCGTTTCTGGGCATTCAATGAGTCTCGCAAGGGGCTTCCAACTGGGGCGCTAGCCATACGATCATCCAAGACGCGTTCAAGCTCACTCACCATATCAAGTCGATCTCGATCATAAAGCACGTCAGAGCACGGCCTTGGTTCTCCTGCGATATCACCACCTCCACAGTGGGCAATGCTATCAATGCCACCGTAGGGGCATGGCTCGCGGCTGGAACACACGCCGAGTATTATCGGGCGATAAACGATGGCGCCTTTTTTACCAAGTTGAGTCATTTTTTCAACGTCGCGGGGCTGAATCAGTCGAACAATCTCAGCCTTCCGCTTCTCGCCATGTGGACTGATAAACCGGTCTGTCACCAGCAGTTGCAACTCTCGACCCAATGTCTCGTACATGGTACGGACGTAAAGCGTGTGGGACTTTTCTTCCAGCCGAAGGTGTGAGAAATTTTGCCCATAGTAAAAGCTCATCGCACGGGTGATGTGTTTCAACTGAAACTGTAAGGACGCATCGCTTACGAGCCCTGAGGCTTGCATGTTGACGGCGCCTGTGCGACGCAGTTGATGCCATGCCAATGGCCAGATTCTCCCTACTGCAAACTCTTCCGGTAACGCTGGGTTCACCAAGCGCGCCAATTCCAGGTCACGTGGTGTGATCCGCAACTGTTCAGGGTCGAAAACCTTGGGGCTGGCTCCAAATGCTGCGAGGTAATTGATAATCGAGGGCCGAATGGCTCGGTTCATCGTTTGCCTGACGGGTATCCAAGGCTCGTTGGCATAAGCGATCAGAAAATGGTCTTCCCCAATCGGCGCAGGCGTTTTACATGGATCGTAATCGAACCCCTCGGCGCGAAGCTTGGCCACCGCAGTCATCGCCTCCACCGCTATTTTCGCTGAAGGAGATGTGACCCAGAAGGTGTCGGAATCTGAGGTTGTCTTGGTTGTTCGACCGCGTAATAAAGTGATTTCACCGAAGCGAGGGTCTTTCTCCACGGTTAGGCAATTCGCTTGTAAATTCCAGGCCTCCTCTACGCGCATAAGGCTGAAATTCAAAAGGTAGGCTAACCCTGCGCGGGTGACGACGGTTAAGTAACTCGACAGGGCCTTTATCGTAAGTGTTGAACCATGAGTTCCAGCCCAACGCTCAAGAACCTCAGCAATACCAAATTGGCTCGCGGTATCGGCAAAGGGGCCATGAAAACGCCGACCGGAATAACTCCCATTGCAGCCGTCGGCGGGCCATTGAAAGGGGGCAACGACGGCAAATCGGGTCTTGGGGGTCGCGAGTAGATTGTGGTGATAAGCACTCAAACAAAACCGAAAGCATGCTTCAATTTTTTCTTGGTGCACCAGAAAGTCATCAAGGCACTCACGTAAACGGGTGACTTGGTAGCGCCAAATGCGTGGAGGTATGAAAGGCGTTTGGCGTGTCTCGTGATTCGGTAGCGCGGCTTCGAGCCGGGTCAGAGACTTTCGATCAAGAATGGTGAAACCTAATGTTTCTCGACGTTCATACAATTCGTGCAGCAACATCAGAAACTCTCTAGCCCGAGATGATTGCAACACTTCAGGGATTCGGTCTGCAATACGCGGAAAACGGCTTAGTTCAGAAGCGAGAATTCCTTCCTGCGCGCAAAGGGCAAACAAACGGCGCATCTGATCGAAGCGGGTTTTGATTGTTCGATGCCCACGAGCGCCGTTCGGGCCATATAGCCACCACCCAATGATTTCCCTTAATAGATTGGCGTTCTGGCTGTCGATGGGAGCGGCCATTTTTTTAATAGGCCCGTCACCAAAGTTCAATGTCAGGGGTACTCCAGCCCACGGGTCTAATCGCCAGATCGGATCACCCCATCGGCTGATCACATTTCCGTTGGCATCAATGACTACGGGCCAATCGCCTTTCGGAGGCCAGCAGGGTGGGCGATAATTGGGGGCATCGGGCACCGCCAGTACAGATTCAATGGCAAGACCCATCTTGGGTAGCAGATTATCCATAAAGGTCCTTCCTGTGAATTTCGACCAGCCGAATGAACCCGTCCCAAGCGGGATGATAATCACCTTCTCTAATGCGTGCCTGAGCCTCTGCAACCCACTCTTTTCGCACTGAACTGCTGTCCTCAAAAAACTTCAATTTATCTGTCAGTCTCTCAACTGTGATCAAGGCTGGCTGCTTGATGTGTACAGGTTTTACCGGAGGTCGGTACCTCGCCAACTCAAGCAGTTTGAGGTGACGAAAGCTGCTGAGAGACCACACATGATCTTCGCTCTCGATATCACGATGATGCGTACAAAACAGGCAACCTGCCGCGTTTATGCAGTCAGGTCTGGAAGCCTCATCTGGTATGTCTGATATTGGTTCCGGGATGGGTTGTACACAGGAACCTGGCCCAGGCGGTGAGATGGCGGGATCATTTTGTTGATGGAAACGAGTGATTTCCACCATCGCCAATTGAGGATGAGGGTCAGCGTACACTCGTATGAGTGTTTCGACTGAGTGCTGAGCCAGTTCTGCTGTTTGCTTCGGGTTGAGGGTTTCTCGGAGCAGCCAATTGACTCGCGTCCCGCGCAATTTAGCCGGACGAACCAGCGAGATCTTCAGTGACTTACAGACACGGGTTAGGCAAGTGAATTGAGGAGGTTCGCCATCAATACGGCTGTTTCGAATGAGCGGAAACAATAGTGTTTCTGACTCATCCGAAAACCAGCTATTGCGCCACTTCAAATATCGTTCGAACCAGTCCCTATAGTCGGAAAAAATCTCAAAGATGACTTCCCCATGCCGACGGTTTTTATAAGAGCGCACTTGATAGCCATCGAGGTGGCTGGTGTAGTGGTATTGATCCATCCGCAGCGTATGTGCTTGTTGAAGATTCATGCCCGTCTGGGCAATGAACATCAATAGTTCTGCCTCAATACGCAGATTCAACACAGATAATCGGGTGCGCAAAGAAGGTTCTGCCTCCCGCGCAGCGCGCCTGGCCAGAGCGCTTTTTTCCAATTTCGCTGGGCGCACGCCATTTGGCGCCACACGAGGACGCGCTTGGAGGCCGCACCATTGCTCCAGTTTCTGCCCCGAACGAAATGCTACGAGAACAGGGATTGGCCCTCTCGTTACCTCAAGCGTCAGTGCATTGCAGATATCGGCCAGGGTATTGCCGAATGCGAAACTCTCCTGGAGATTTTGTTTGTTCACGTGTGATGTGTGCAGTTTCCCTCTGCCGCGAGGCTTTCGGATACGCGTTTCTTTTATCAGGCTGGCGTGACGGTTCAAGACGTTATCGAACAGTGTCGCTGTCACACTGGCAATATCGTAAACCGACCTTTCACTTACGCTGCGCTCGACTCGGAGGCGACGCAATTGATGATCAGCCCACTGCAAGAATGTGTCGCTGATGGAGTCTAGTGATAGGCCTAGTTTTTCCCTGTCAGCCCAGGCGAAGAACCGGCGTAGGCACTGCACTTTGTTTTCGACCGAAAATCGACTGCCACCTCTGACGAGGTCATCTACCAGATTTGAATGTAATCGCTGCACTAGCTCGATCCGATCTAACATTAAATTGCCAACTTCATTCTGGGCAATTTTGATCGCGGCTGATTTTTTGTATAGGGCCGCTCCACCAAGGTAGAGAAATGGCTTCAAGTCCCATGGGGTCTCGGTCTTCCCATAAGCGAGCATCGGAAACGAGAGGTCAATATCCGGTTGCTTATCCATCGTGCTGAGCCACCAGTGAAGAGTGGATTCCAGTAAAGGAGGCCAGGAAACTATCGGCGAGAGCTTGTTTGATCGGAGCTGCCTGGATGAACTTGATGTACTTGAACGTAGTCGCCTCCGAGTTGGGACCGTGCAACAGAGCCTTTCCCACGACAGAGATCGCGATTGCGACATCGCTACACGCACTTAGAGCCAAGCGGGCCAATTCAGTCCCGAATGTGCAGCGAGACTGGTGAAAATGGAATGAGCGAAGGGCTGGGACACCAGCGGCGATACCTGCTTTTCGAAACGATGACATTTCTACGTTGACTGCCGATGATTGATCTGACCCCCTGCGCCCATAGGGATTTCCGAAGCGTGTCAGAAAGAGCAGATCTCGATTCTCTGGCGTTGCTGCCGCTTCTCGCCTTATCCGTTCAAGAGTCTTGGCATACTCCAGCAACTCATCACGCAGGGCTTCGGGTATCCAGACCTGGCCACTGACATTGAACTTCGTGTGAACCGGCGGCGAAGCACCTGCCCCCAACGCCATACATAACAGCCCTTGGGCTGATGGATCTGGAATTGCTCGTTTCAGCGTTTCAATTTTCAGGTCGCAAATACTGCCAAGGCGCATTCCAGTAAAAAAACCAAGGCAAAGCATGAGATACAACTCACGGGTGACCTCAGTTTTGGCAAGGTTGAGAATTGCGTCGCGATCAGCCGCCGAGACCGGTAACAATCCGTCTTCCAGTGCTTCCCCCAACCGAGCGCGATTAGGAATACCAAGATCTGTAGTGACGCCGTTCAGTGAGCGCTCGAATCCAACGTGATCGAAGTATGTGATGAAGTATGGTTTCTCACGCCAGAGAGGCAGATCCGGCGATAGTAAACCTTTACCTTTAACCCACCGATAAAACATGACGCAGTTGCGCATGTACTCTGATGCTGTCGATGGGCTGAGTTGACCCGAGTCACGCATCCTGATTAATGCGCCGCGATACCGCACCAAGCACCGATCAGCCTTCCGCATGGGGAAGGTCAGCCAATGCAGTTCGTGGTGCTCTAGGAATCTTGCGTAGTTCAGCAGGCCGTTCATGTTGCTTGCAACGGTCTTCAGTGAGGTATCACCAATGCTGATACGCTCTACTGCCCAAAGATTAGCCTCCCTCCAAGGCTTGCAGTCAGCCCAGAAGATCTGTGGCACTCCCTCGATAGCAGGTCGACTGCTACTGGAGTGGTATTGAGGCTTGCCGGCTATGAGCTCAACGTAGTGTGGCACGTAGCTGATGCGTTCAAGCGTGGCCAAAATGATCTCCCGTAAACTAACTCGATGTCCATACAGTAGCATGCTATGCCTTGGGCGTCCGTACCACTCAACTTACTCTTATCGATGCTGTAAACCTCGACTGCTGGAACCATCGACTCGATGATGGTCATTACCCGCTCACTGATATCGCCATACAGCGCATAGTTCGACGAGAAAGCGACGATGCCGTGCTGCCGGAGTTTTTCCTTGATCTGGAAATACGGCTCCCCCATTTTCACGAAGGGCTTGGCGTCGTAGCTCCGTGCAATGACGCAGCCGTCATTGTTTGAAAGCACAACAATCGGGACCTTCGCAAGATCCGGGCGGAAGACGCGCTCGCAACTGGCGTAGAAACTATTGCAATCGATAAGACCGAATACCGGCGGCACTTTAGACATGGCTGCGCACGCTGCCGATGATGACACCCCAGATAGCCAGCTCATCACCTTCCAGTACATATCGAGGCGGGTACTTGGGGTTCTCTGACAAAAGGATTACGTCCTTTCCCCTAATGCACAGGCGCTTGCACAGAGGATCATTGTTCAACAGCGCCACAACGATGTGACCATGGGCCGGCTCCAGCGAGCGATCTACCACAGCCAGGTCGCCGTCAAAGATTCCTGCCCCCTGCATGCTTTCCCCGGTGATTTTCACCAGGTAGACATGCGGCGCGCGGATGTTCAGCACCTCATCCAGGGAGATGTGTGCCTCAATGTGATCCGCCGCCGGCGAAGGAAAACCAGCCGGCACTTGGAACAGACATAGAGGCAGCTTCCGGCCTACCTCTGCAATACGGCCTAAAATTGAATAGCTCACGACGCACGACTTCCGATACTGTACGAATGTACAGTTAACTTTCAGAAGCGCTTGCGGTCAATTTTTGTAGGAGATATCTGATAGGCGGGCGAGCTATGTGCGGACGACTTTCACAATACGACGGCATCCACGACTTTGTGGCGGCGCTGAGCATGCCCAACGCGCTGGTCAATAACACCGGCGACCAACCCTTCGAGCGCTACAACGCCGCTCCAACCGCCCAGCTGGCGATTTTCCATCAGGAAGGTCAGTACCTGCACGCCGACATGGTCCGCTGGGGATGGCGCCCACACTGGGCGAAGGATCGCGCCGCACCGATCAACGCCCGGGTAGAGAAAGTCGCCCATGGCCCCTTCTTCCGCGCAATCTGGCCGCACCGGGCGATCATTGCGATCAACAGCTGGTTTGAATGGGTGGATGAAGGCGGACCCAAGAAGCAGCCCTACTTGATTCGCCGGCGAGACCGGGCGCCGATCCTCTGCGCCGCCATTGGACAGTATCCCAGGGCCGAACATCCACCCGGAGAGCACGACGGCTTTGTGATCATCACGGCAGACAGCGCCGGCGGCATTGTGGACATTCACGACCGGCAGCCCGTGACGCTTTCACCGGAATTGGCTCGCGAATGGCTAGACCCGGCCACGCCCAAGGAACGTGCCGAGCAGATGGCGCTGCTGCAGGGTGAGCCTACCGAAGAGTTCGAATGGTTCAAGGTAGACCCAGCTATTGGTAATGTTCGAAATCATGGATCCGAATTGATTCAACCAATTCCGGAATCAGACCGACGGGATTGAAAAGGACAAATTTGACAGGGCATAGGATTAACCTGTACCCCGAAAAGACCTTACTGACAAATTACTTCTTATCAAGATAATCCTGAATCATCGCGTTTAAGTTAACTCCAAGCCCCGCCACATTTGGATTAAGGGTCACATACCTATTAATCCTAGCCAAAATAGAATTCGCGTTAGCCGACTTTTTCCCAACCTGAAGCTCATACAACGCTACAATCAACCCCTGTATTAAATCTTTGAAATAAGGGTCATTAGTAGAGATCCCTTTGATCAATTCCAAAGCATCTCCGACATCTGACGTATCTTTTGTCACCAACGCAACATCACAGCGAACGATTGCATAGTCGAAGTGGTTATGTCTATTCATCACCGCTGGAACGAGGACATCCAATATTTCTTTGGCTCGATCATGACGCCCCAAGGCGAGCTGTACTCTAGCTAAGTAGATGCTAGCCAGATCAGTAGACTCTACCAAAAGCGATCTATGATAAAGTTTCTCAGCCATATAAAACTCGCCAAGTAGGTGGTAGCACTCACCAACTTGCATCCAAATCTCTGCTATTGCATTGCTTTTATATCTTTCCTCATCAACTTCAGCGACCAATAATTCAATCGCTTTTTTCAGCATCACATTGTCTTTGATAATTTGTCCAAGCTGCATTACTGCCATGCCGAGAAGCCTACGACCATGGACATCCCTTTTTTCAACTGGGAGATTTTCGTATTCATCTATAGCCTCCCGTGCAAGTTTTTCAGCACGCCTAGGCTCATTCAATAAGAAATACTGCATTGCCACCAGAAAACGATAATGGAAACGTGATGACTCCGAATCTGTTAACTCAGTTATTCTAGTAGCCGCGTTTACGATATCGATATGCCCAAAACTTTCTTGATGCGCATCAAGATACACTTCGAGCAGTTCAGAACTTTGTATGTCCTTCCATTGATACTTAGCAAGCACGGCCCGTGCCGCGCCATAGTCATTTTTTGTTACCATATGGAAGAGTGCCTCCTCACAAGACACACACCACGTCCATCTGACATCTGCAATCGCGCCCGACAACTCACCAAGCATAGTAGGATATAAATCAATGATTCCGCATTCACCATAAAGAAATCGGGCGTTTTGCACCAAATCATGCATAGCCCTTATATCTACACTTAATATCCAGCCATCGTAATCCTTGAGCTTCATTAAGGGGACCGTATGAGCAAAATGACACAGCCTATACCAAGTTATTTGAGCGCGAAGATATCTCAACTCTTGCGCAGGAGAACTGAAAGATTTATTCTTTTCAACAAACTTATGCTTGGGCCATTCACTCTTACAGCAATTATCATACCGTTCCGCCGAACCACAGAAACAGTTTTCGCGGCCTTTTGGTTCAAAGCTATTTAGTGAATTCCGCATCAAGCTGTCTCTGTAGTTTTAGCCGTCCACTACAATAATGAAGATAGTATGCTTATTCAAGCGCTCCCGAATTCAGCGACGCGGTTGAACATACAGTTCACCATTCGGACAATCCTAAACACCTACTCGACTAGAAAAGTTGACCTAAGCTCGCTGGCTGCCAGTTTATGATCACCAGCTCGCCGCTGACTTCAGCCTTACATTGGCGCTGATTCGTGTTGCTGTAGCGAATGTCCAAGGTCTCGAAATGGAAGCCTTCGAACACGCGGCGGATGTCCGGGTGGTCATTGATGCTGACCATCACCTTGCCTTTGCAGCGGCGCATGAAGCCGGCCATTCGTTCATAGTTCTCGAATGGAAAGTCCACGCCATAGCCGGCGGTCTGCCAGTAAGGCGGATCCATGTAATGAAAGGTGTGAGCACGGTCGTAGCGTTCAGCGCATTCAAGCCATGGGAGGTTTTCAACGTAGGTGCCAGACAGGCGCTGCCAGGCGGCCGAAAGGTTTTCCTCGATTCGCAGCAGGTTGATCGCCGGGCCGGTGGTTGCGGTACCAAACGTCTGCCCGGTGACCTTGCCAGCGAAGGCATGGTGCTGCAGGTAGAAGAATCGCGCGGCGCGCTGGATGTCGGTGAGGGTTTCAGGGCGGGTCATCTTCTGCCACTCGAACACCTGGCGGGAGCTGAGCGCCCATTTGAACTGACGCACGAATTCTTCCAGGTGGTTCTGCACGACGCGGTACAGCGTCACCAGGTCGCCGTTGATGTCGTTTAGGACTTCAACCTGCGCGGCCTGGGGACGCATGAAGTAGAGCGCGGCGCCGCCGGCAAAGACTTCGACGTAGCATTCGTGGGGTGGGAAGAGCGGGATAAGGCGGTCGGCCAGGCGGCGTTTGCCGCCCATCCAAGGGATGATGGGTGTGGACATATAAAGCAAGACCTTTGCTGTATGGATAAACAGTGCTAGGCTCGCTCCGCTTTGTGCACGAAGCAGGAGCCTTGGCTGGACTTGCAGGGACGTTCTGCGGGGAAGGTGGCCGGATTGGATGTTGACGCATCCTGCCCGGCCGCTCCTTTTACTTCTGTGTAGAGACTTCTTTTGCGTAGGCCTGACAGGCCCGCAGCGCGATCAGTCCTTGGTCCCCGTCACCGGTGATGGCGAGAATTCGTTGAGCATGCGCTGGGTCAAGTTGGGCTCGCGCGGCTCCATGAACCACGCCGACGGCGCCGGGGGCGGCAGGCACGTTGCAGCCACCGGCTGAATCAGCCGCGTCGAGAAGGACTGACAGCCGGACATCAGAACTGGCAAGACGATCGCGCAGAACAGCCTGGTTGCGTTGAGCATCGGATAATTCCCTGGTGTGTTGTTGGTCCTGGCCGGCGAGCTGCTGCTCCAGGGCCAGGCGCTTGTCGGTCTCGGTGCGCGCTTGGGCGGCGGCGGCATTGGTGATATCCGCCAGGTCATCCTTGTGCAGGCCGGCCTGCTCGGAGAGCTTCTTGCCCATGCGCCAATCCTGCACCTGCCAGGTGCCGGCGGCGCTGACGGCCATCGCCAGCACGATCGCGGCCAGGATCTGCCCGGGCGTCACGACATCACCCCGCCCGCCAGCCGGTACTGCTTCAGCAGATCATCCAGGCGGTGTTCGCGCTGCCCGTATCCCGCGCCGGGCAGGCTGGCCCAGATGTTCCGGCACTTCGCGATAGCCGTTTCGATCCGCCCGGCCACCACGTCGGGCAAAGCACGGCACTCGCGGATGTGCTGCAGCGCCAGAAGGTCTTGGCTGATCGGGCTGAAGTCCGGCAGCTTGAGCAGCGCCTTGTAGTGCGGCCAGTCCTTCAGCATCTGCTGGTATCGGCCGGAAGCATTGGACGTCAGCCCCTTGCTGTTGATGACCTTCGACGCGCGCCCCTTGGCGAACGGGTGATCGGTGAAGTCTTTGAAGACCTCGGGCTTACGATCGGCGCCAGTGACGATCACGTCGTAACCATCCATGGCAGTGGCCGGAGATGTGCTGGTGCCCTCGGACCAGGCGAGCATGTCGAGGAACGCCAGCACGTTGCGGCCGCCGGCGAGTGATTCGGAAAGTCGTGCCATTGCTTTTCTCCAGGCAAAAATAAACCCGCTCATGGCGGGTGGTGGTGTTCAGGGGCTATCAGGTGGGAGCTACGGGGCGCTTGGTGCTGTCGGGAAAATCAGGGTTGTCGGCGGTCCACTTGCGCAGTGCAAGCCAGTACTTCTGCCACTGCTGAGCGGTACCAGGGATGTCTTCCCCGCCGTACTCGATGGCGGTTACGTTCTGCTGGGCCTTGGGCATCTCTACTTCGCGCCACACGTTTTCGATCTCGGACAGCTCTTGCATTGTGGGCACGTATGGCGGCGGTACATATTCGTCGCGCCTAATAACAGTACCTCCGAATGTTTTTACATACTCAAAAATGTCTATACCTTCAGCAACAGCAGTTACACTCCCATCACTACCAACAATAATGAAATCATCCATCACACCCATTCTCCAACAACAATAAAAGTGGCTGCGCCGTTTGTCGAGTCAATAAGAACCGCACTTCCCGAGACAGAGCAGTTATATAGTTTAATAGAGCTTGTTGCTGTTCCAAGAACATCAGCGGCAAGTTGTAAGGCATCAAAGTATGACGTACCCCCTCTTTGAGCTGCAGTACAAAATACTTTATACCCAGCCTTTACTTGTGCTGGTAAGTTAATAAAGAAAGTCCCGACCTGACTTCTTGTTATAGATACTACATTATTAGAATTGCTCAAAGTTGGTGTTGTGGTAACAGTAAATGTACCACCAGCAATGATTTGGTTAGCGGGGATAATGCTAGTCTTCAATTGATATTTATTAAGCTCTGTAACCAAATCAGACTGCGCAGAAAGCGTACCCGAAATTGCGCCCCATGCAGCACCTGTTGGCAGTGGAACCCAAGTACCTGCGCCGCTCAAAACTTTCAGCCGGTCAGCAATCGATGGGGCTGGAACCAGGCCTTTCACACCGGCAACGCTTGCCGTTGCACCCACGAGTGGCGCCAGCCCCTGCCGCATCCTGTCGAAGCCATCCGCAGTGAGTGCGCGTAGCGACGTAATGTCGTTGTTGTCACCGCTGGCAGCTTTGCCAGTTGTAACCTCTTCAGCGTGCGCAGCAGACGCTGCTGCGGCGGCTGCAGATGCAGCGGCAGCTTGCTGCGATTGGACGCTCGAATTCTTGGCTGTCTCTGCTTGATCAGCGGCCGCGCCGGATGTCTGCGCCGACGATTCACTTTGCTGAGCCGCCAATTGTGCAGCGTCCTTGTTGTCAGCGGAGAGTTCAGCAGCAGAGGTTGCGATGGCAGCCTGCTCGGTGGCGACAACCTTGGATTGACCAGCAGATTCAGCGGCCTCGGTCGCGGCTGCCACCTGCTCCTGCATATCGGCAACGCCGCTGGCAATCACCTGAGTGGCTGCTCTCAGCGCATCAGCCGAGTCCTTGACGTACCCCTGCATCGGCGCAAGCGAGTAGTCGCCGGCCGCCACCGTGGCGCCCTGGTAATTCGGCGCGATCGACAGCGCCGTATCGCTGGCGATATTGGTGACTTCGTACCATCCGCCATCAGGCCCACGAAAGGCATCGCCAACGCGCGAGTTCGCGATGAACGACGTGCCGGTACCGATCACAGCATTGCTGCCAGACATGACACTAGCAGTCCCGGCTTTGTACCAACCCATATTTTTCTCCAGACAATAAAAAACCGCACAAAGCGGTTACAAAATTAAAACCATTATTGCGACTATTATGAAACAGGCTTTGCAAAAACCACTGGCAAATACAGAGCGCCGGGAAGATCAACGCCTATTGCTTGCATAACAAGTCTATTATTACTGTACTGCCAAGAGGCATATAAGTTACCTTGTCGCGATACAACACCAGCCACATCCATTGCGATATTGTTTAATAGCATATAGTCGCCAGTATCTAGCGGTGAAACTGCTGTCCAGCTATAGAAGTACTGGCCCGATCCCGGTGGCGACTGTACGGCGCCCAGATAGGTCCACGCGGTTATAGTTCTTGTGAATTGCGCGCAAGGTGTATCGCTATCAAACAGCAGCTTTGAAGTTCCATCCCAAATCCTTAGCCCATAAGTTGCAGTTGGTTGCGACGAAAATGAAGCAGCAAACCACTTTCCTGTAGTTGTTGCATCCCTCCCGGCTTGAAAGCGGAATCCAGTCCACGCCCCTGCTGATCCAATTATAAGACAGAAATACATCGATCCATTGCTAGTGTCAGGCCTACAGAAAACTAGTGGCGGTTCCGCAGTCATTACGGCCTGTTTAAACGGCACAAAAACCCCATTACCCGATCCAGACCAAGAGCCTTGCTCGACAATAACAAGCCTTGAGAATTCAGAGTCAAGTGTTACAACATCGCTATTATTTGTGAATGTTAACCCATACGACATTAGCGATACCTCATGACGATTAGCCTTTGATCTGTAAGGCCCATTGGACCAGTATTTGCTGCTGGACTCCCGAAGTAAATAGTAACACCCCCTACGCCAACTATTGGAGTGTACTGGATTGAGTACCAGCTCTGAGCCGCAGTATCATAGACAGCAATTGGAATGCATACAGCCGAATGAGTAGATGGATCAACCCCAGGTATAGTTATGAACCTTGAGCGACCTTCCCCTGAGACTCTCTGAATAATTGCGGAATAAACAATCCGCACCGTAAAAGAATTTTCATCAAGTTGTAGGGCGCCATTTGCCGCCCATATTCTCAGGCCGGTACTCATTCGGTTTGATCTCCCAACTGAACCCGCTTGACGTTGTTCACATCCCAGAATCGCAAAGATCGATTCGTCATAATCGAACGACCTTGCCCGGGGGCTACGCCGTTAATTTCGAAGGTTCCGTCCTTCTTGAGAATCCAGCCCTGCTGACCGGCGATGTAGTTCGTAGAGCTGATGTACTCGCCGATCTTGGCGTTGGTGATCGTGCCGTCTTGGATGAACGCCGAACGCATGAAGACCTGGCCGTTCTGTACGGTGAACGGGGTGAACACCTGACCGCCGGCCAGCGTGCTGACAATGGCGAAACGATCAGCGCTCACCAGGAACTGGCTCTGGATGACTCCTTCATCGTCCTCCTCAATGCCGAGCCCGATGCCGGCGGTGACCAACTGGCCGTTAGCGTTAACCTGCATCTTCACCGACCACATCGTGGACAGCTTACCGTCGGTATCGGCCTGGGCCCGGCTAACTGTCTGGATGTCCGCCGAGTTGTCGTCAATCTTGACGCCTACCTGCTGGATGGCCTGGGCAGTTGCTTCCCGATCGCTCACCACCACGCTTTCGAGTGCGCTCACCGATCCGCTGACTTCGCCCACCTCTGCGGTGAGTTCGGTCTGCCGCTGCACCATGGCCGCGTTCTGCGAAGCGCGCGTCTTCACTTCCTGCGCGAAACTCGCCGAGGCGTTGTAGCCCTGGAGCGCATCGGCCAGATCACCCTCCCCGGTGTCATCCCTATAAGCCGACTGCAAGGCCTGAAGGCTCGAGGCATTTGCCGTGACCACGCCGTCCAGTTCGGTGATGCTGGTGGTGTTGATCTCAACCTGGCGCGCCAGGCCGTTGGCCGTAACCAGAACCTGGCCCACGTCCTGCCAGAAGCTAGCGTTCGGCGGAGGTGTATCGACGGGGACCAGGCCAGTAGCCTGATAGATCCGCTTGCCAACCACCACCAGGTCGCCCTCGAGGTAGGTTTGCTCTGGATCGTAGGCAGACAGCCCATCGAGCGCATCGATCTGCGCCTGCAGGCCTGGGATCTTGTCGATCTCGTCGTTGATGTCCTGGCCGAGCTCAGTCCGGCCGATCTGTCCGGCGATCAACTCCAACACCGGCGCCGCGTCGGCACTGGCCATCCCCATCACGCCGTTGCCGACTGGAAAGAACGGGCCGATGTTGCCGGTGCGATCCACCAGGCGCGCCCAGAAGAAGAGCTGCGCGCCAGCCTTGAGGGCCTGCATGCTGTAATCCGCCTGCGGGTGCGCTAGATCGGCCAGCTTGGTCGCCGCCCCTATGTCGTTCGCCGGGCCATACCACAGCTCGGTGCGCTGGGTGTCTTCGGCGCCAGCAGGAAAGCCCCACTTGATGCCGATGCCGAACAGTTCGCTGGTGGTGGTCAGGAACGCCACCGCCGGCGGCAGGCCAACCTTCCCTTCCAGGTTGGTCAGGTTGGAGCTCTTCCAGATCGAGGAAATCTCGAAGGCGCTCACGGACCGAACCCGGGCCACGTAAGCGCCGGAGTAAATGCCAGTGACGTCGACGCTGGTCGAACCGGTACGCTGCACCTTGATCCAGTTGCCGCTGTCCTTGCGCCACTCCACGTCATAGGCGACTGCACCGGTCACGGCGGGCCACGAAATGTTCATGGTGCTGATGGCGATGCCCTGGTTCACGGCATAGCTCGACGTCAGTGTGACGCTCGCCGGCGCCGGAACGACGGTGATCGGCACGACGCTGATTGGGCGCTCTTCCAGGCGCGCGCCGGTGTCGATGTGCGCGAATTTGCTCGGGTCATACTGCACGGCCGAGATCTCGAACACGCCAGGTTCCGGCCGGGCGACGCTCACCACCCGGTATAACGGGATTGCCAGGTCATCGGCATCGAGCGCCCACACCAGTTCGGGTTCGGGCGCAACGGAGTAGGCAACGGTAACGGTGACCTGCCGGCCGCTGACCAGTTGCACGGTACGCCCCTCGCACTTGCCGTCAGGCAGGTTGAGGATCAATCGGTCACCGGGCTTGGCCTGGGTATCGCGGTCCAGTGTGATGACCTTGCCGTTCACAGCCGAGATGCGCCCGCCCACCGGCCGACCGGCCAGGAGTTCGTCGGCGATCGGGATCACGTAGCCAGGCAGCGGGATGCGCCCGTCGAGGCCGACCTTGAAGGTAACGGCCCTGTCCTTGGAGTTGGTGAGCAGCGCCCACTTACCGCGGCGCTGCGCCTCCGACTCGCGGGTGCAACCAATCGCGCTGATCTCCAGCGGATTGTCGCCGTAGCGGCGCTGCAACTTGGCATCCGTAACGGCAGTGACGTCGGTATCGTAGTTGTTCGCCGGATTGTCATAGCTGATCAGCGCGCGACTGTAACGGGTGCGCTCCGACGCGCTCGAGTAAGTGAATTTGCCGTCGATCACATTCGCCCGGGTGTAGGCGAAGTCGAAGTCAGTGGCGCGCGGCATATCCGACAGGGTGAAGACCTGGCCCTGGGCCCAGTAGGTCATGCCCCGGTAGATCGCCGAAATGTCGCGCAGCAGCGACCAGGCATCAGCCTTGCTCTGCAGGTTCAGGTTGCAGATGAAGCGCGGCTCCTGGCCGCCCTTCCCGTCCGGTACCAGTTGATCGCAGTACTGCGAGATCCGGTACAGCTCCCACTTGTCCACCATCCACGGTTTGATGCGGCGGCCCAGGCCGAAGCGGTCGGCCGTGGTGATGCCGTATGTGGCCCAGGTCGGATTGTTGGTGTAGGCCTCTTTGAGCGTTCCGTCCCAGATACCACTGTATGTCCGCGACACGGGGTCGTAGTTGCTTGGGACCTGCCATTTGCGAGCCTTACAGCCGACGGTTACCGCCGGAATGCTGCGGAACTGCTCGGCCGAAAATTCGATGTAGAGCAGCGCGGTGTTCGGATAGCGGATCTTGGCGTCGATCACCTCAGTGAAGCCGGCGATCTGCATCGTGTCGGAGATTTTGTTGTTGTTCTGGTTGATCGTCAGTCGCGTGATGCGCATCAGCCAGCCGGTGGTGGCCCTGGGCAAATCGATACGGCGGGTACGCTCGTAAAGGCTGGTTGTCTTACCGTCGACCGCCTCACTCAGCACCTGCTGGTAGGCGCCGCCGTCGGTAGCCAGTTCGACTTTGTACTGAATCCGGTAGCCGTTGATGTTGTTGCTGGCATCTACCGATTGGAGCGCCGGCCAAGCAAAACGCACGCGCACGGCCGAAAGCTGGGTGTTACTGATTGCCCGTACCCACGGTGTGCCGCTGCGCAACTCAGTGCTGATGGTGGTTTCGTTCTCGATCGAGGGGATGCCCTGGATATAGGTCTGGTCCACGGCCCCGGTGCGCCACTCCCACTTCACGTTCGGGAAGTTCATGTTGCCCTGAGGATCTTGCAGCGGGGTGTTATCGAGATAGATGTCGCGCGCGGTGGGCGTGCCTTCGAACTCACCCTCCCCAATGGCAATCAGCATCTTGGCGATGGCGACGGAACGGAGACTGTCCGGGGCTTCTGTTGGCGTTTTCGGTTTCTCCTCGCCACCCTTGGCGCCGTGGATGTCGATCTTGCTGTCGTCGCCCATCTTTTCCTCCAGGCAATAAAAAACCGCCTCATGGGCGGCTGCGGTGCTTCAGGTGTTGGCTACATCTGGTCTTCGGCGTAGATGGCGGCACTGATAATTGCCCCACCCCAGCGGCGCTCGCCTATGCAGAGCGGTACCGGGTTGCCGGATGCCGTGGTGTTCTTCGCGCTGCCGAAGGCGTAGCCGGGGGTGTTCTCTGGTGCCGCACTGGTCTTGAGTCCGCCGGCCTGGGGGCTGAGCATTTGGATGACGCCGCCCAGCACCATCGAGCCGCCCATCATGATCAGCGCGGAACCGAATGGTGCCCCTGCACCGAATGTGCCGCCGGTGATGACGAGGCCGACAACGATCAGCACTGCGCCGACAATGGTTTGCAGTGCGCCGCCGCGCTTACTGCCGGTTATCACCGGAGCAATGCGAATATCACCTTCGCCCGTGAATCCAAGTTCCTTCTCCGCCAGGTTTGTCTTGCCGCGAAATACGGCGAACTCAACCCCACGGGACTTGGCGTTGGACAAGAAGCGCTCGAACCCTGGAATTTGCACGCACAGAGCCTTAACTGCTTCTGCCGGCGTCCTTACGGCCATCCGAAAGGACCTCCCAAACTGACGAAGCTGTCCGTAGAGCAGGATCGTGGTCATGGGCTGATAATTGATGGCAAGTGCCGCCATGTGCTTTTCTCCAGGCAATAAAAAGGCCCGCCGAAGCGAGCCTTGAACAATTTGATGTGCCGCTACAGGCAGCCTTGCAGCGCGATCAGCCGTTTATTGGCGATCCAGTTACCCACCACCACGTAATACTTCGCCTCTGAGCCCGCGCCCTTGGGCTGGATGTCAACGAAGTACTGGGAGCCCTCAGTGAATACCGTATATCCGGTGTCGCGCCCCGGCTGAAGCGTTGCCCCAGGCGTGCCGCCGAAGATCGGCTGGTTCTGCCATTCGTACTGGACGCATTTAGCCAGCGCGGCGTCGGTTTTCTTCGAGGTCAGCACCTTATACGGACCCTCCTGGCGCGCCTCATTCATCGTCGGCGCCATGCACCCCGCCAGCATCGCCACCGCTACCGCCGCTATCAAAATCCGCATGTCGTTCCCTCGTTTAGATGTCGAGAGACTTTATCACCAACGAAGGACCGGCACGAAAGCCTCACATGGGTGCAGTTACTCTGATTCGCGAGCGCCTGCTTAACATCGTGCTGGCTGGCTAGAATCTTGATTCAGGGATCAAGCTTCGTCTCAGAAACAAATTCATACTGATTTTCATGGCTATCTTCAAGTACCGCTTTCAGAGCCTTAGCCCGTCGCTCGAGGCAAGCATCAAAGCCGGGACTATGAGGGGCACCGAAATCTAAGCAAGGATCACGATTATCAAGCGGTTGTCGTGGGCTGGAACATCCATTTAGTAGCGCTGCCACCGCTACCGCTGCTATCAAAATCCGCATGATTCTTCCTTGCCCTGAAAGGAGCGACTGTAGCGCGGCGCCACCCGAGCAACCATTGCTGTTAGCCTTCAAGCTTGGGCCAGTTGAACTTGTAGTTCAGGGGAGGCAGCTCATAGTGCTCGGCCAAGTAGAGTGCAAGCATCTCTCCTTCCTTTGCGTAAGCTGTGGCTTTATCAACAGTCGGATGCCAGCTAACCCAGAGAGTTTCCAATGGAAAAACCTTCTCGAAAGCCGCGTAATTGAAGCGCCAGCCGGCCATATGTAAGCGTCCGGCCAAGGCACCTACCGAACTCCAGCATTAAGGGCGATGGTGTCCGCGTATTTTTAAGCGGACACCATCGCCCTTATCGCTAGGACTTTCATGCGCCAACGAAGCTCTTACCCCAAACCATTCAAAGCCCAGGTCGTCCAGGAATGTCTGCAACCCGGAGCGACGATTTCCAGCGTGGCCATCCATCACGGCATCAACGCTAACGTGATCCGCAAGTGGCTACCTGCTTACCGGGATCAATCGCCTGCAACCTTGCCGGCTTTTGTTCCAGTAAAAGCGGTACCAAGGCGAGCAACAGAAGAGATGGTCACCATCTCGCTGCCTCTGGGTGATAAATCCATCACCGTAAAGTGGCCAGCCTCGGATCCGGACGGCTGCGCGTGTTTTATTCGTGGCCTGGCCCAATGATTCGTGTCGATGCCATCTGGCTCGCCACCGAGCCCATGGACATGCGCGCCGGCACTGAGACCGCGTTGGCCAGAGTGGTCGCGGTGTTCGGTGCGGCGAAGCCGCACTGCGCTTACCTCTTTGCCAACCGCCGGGCGAACCGGATGAAAGTCCTGGTGCACGACGGCGTCGGTATCTGGCTTGCGGCGCGGCGCTTGAACCAAGGTAAGTTTCATTGGCCAGGCATCCATCGGGGGACGGAGGTCGAACTCGACCCCGAACAACTTCAGGCACTGGTACTTGGATTGCCCTGGCAACGAGTCGGTGCGGGCGGCGCAATCACATTGCTTTAAACGCTCCTTTCAGCTGTAGCACTCGGACTGCTTTGGTAAAATCCACGGCATGACTTCCTTGCCCGATCTAGACCAAATGACTCCTGAACAACTGCGCGCACTGGCTGCGCAGTTGATGTCCAAGATCGACACCCAGGACAGAAAGATTCATCGTGATGAGACGATCATCGAGCAACTCACTCACGAAATCGCCATTCTCAAACGCCACAAGTTCGCCAAGCGCAGCGAGCAGATCAGCCCGGCGCAAGGCAGCTTGCTCGATGACCTGCTCAATACCGACCTAGAAGCCATCGAGGCGGAGTTAAAAGCACTTCATCCTGCACCTGCGCAGACAGAACCACGCCAGCAACCCAAGCGTGCACCGTTACCGCCGCAGTTCCCGCGTACCGTGATCCATCACGAGCCAGACAACACCCAATGCACCTGCGGCTGCCAGCTTCAGCGCATCGGCGA
Organism: Pseudomonas sp. D3; assembly: GCF_029320995.1. Lineage (NCBI taxonomy): Bacteria > Pseudomonadati > Pseudomonadota > Gammaproteobacteria > Pseudomonadales > Pseudomonadaceae > Pseudomonas > Pseudomonas sp. D3. Next base: position 2,713,410 of record NZ_CP119772.1, on the reverse strand, counting down.
AGATGTCAGTGAGAAGCTGGACTACACGCCGGGCGTGTTCACCGTCGAACAGCACGTTCGTGGGAAATGGGCCTGCCGCCAATGCGAAACGCTGATCCAGGCGCCGGTGCCGCCGCAGGTAATCGACAAGGGTATCCCCACGGCGGGCCTGCTGGCCCACGTGATGGTGGCCAAGTTCGCCGACCACCTGCCGCTGTATCGACAGGAAAAGATCTTCGGTCGTGCCGGTCTAGCCATCCCGCGTTCGACACTGGCGCAGTGGGTGGGCCAAACTGGCGTGCAGCTTCAGCCCCTGGTCGATGCGCTGCGCGAAGTGGTGCTGGCCCAGCGCGTGGTTCACGCCGATGAAACGCCGGTAAAAATGCTGGCGCCCGGCGAGAAGAAAACCCACCGCGCCTATGTCTGGGCCTACAGCACGGCGCCGTTTTCGGCACTCAAAGCCGTGGTCTACGACTTCAGCCCCAGCCGTGCCGGCGAACATGCGCGTAACTTCCTGGGCACCTGGAACGGCAAGCTGGTTTGTGACGACTTCGCCGGCTACAAGGCCAGCTTCGAGCTGGGCATCACCGAAATCGGCTGCATGGCCCATGCGCGCCGCAAGTTCTTCGACTTGCATATCGCCAATAAAAGCCAGTTGGCGGAACAGGCTCTTCACTCGATTGGCGGACTGTACGAAGTCGAGCGAAACGCCAAGGAAATGAGCGACGAAGATCGCTGGCGATTACGCCAGGAAACAGCGGTGCCCATCGCCGAAAAACTGCATGAGTGGATGCTGGCCCAACGCGAACTTGTGCCCGAGGGTTCGGCTACGGCCAAGGCTCTGGATTACAGCCTCAAACGCTGGATAGCGCTGACGCGCTACCTGGAAGATGGTGCTGTGCCCATCGACAACAATCAAATCGAGAACCTAATCCGGCCGTGGGCTCTTGGCCGCTCGAATTGGTTGTTCGCAGGCTCGCTACGCAGTGGCAAACGTGCCGCAGCGATTATGAGTTTGATCCAGTCTGCGCGGCTTAATGGGCATGATCCGTATGCTTATCTGAAGGACGTTCTTACGCGCCTGCCGACGCAGCGGGCAAGTGAAATTGATCAGTTGCTGCCGCATAAGTGGCAACCCATCCAACCACGCAGATGAGTCGGAGACACTTACCATCATCTGCTTACTGCGGATCAAGCTCGACGTGTCATCAATAGCATCGAGGCGGCAGCCGACAACAAGCCAGCGCAGCAACGGTTGAAAATTTGCTTACCACGAGGCAGAGCGAACCAACGTCGCATATGCAATCCGATGTACGCATAGATGCCAATCGCAATCCACTCCAATACCAAAAACAGAAGACCGAGCAACGTAAACTGAGAACCAATGTCTGCCGTTGGGTCGACGAATTGAGGCAAGAACGCGGTAAAAATCAGGATGGCTTTGGGGTTGCCTGCGGCAACGAGGAATTCCTGCCTTGCCAGCGCGCATAGACCTATCGGGGCGTTTTTTGACTCAGCTTCCGCTTGCGGTGCAGCTCTCCACAACTGGTATGCCAAGTAAAAAAGATATGCCGCGCCAACTATTTTGATCCCATAGAAGATTAGCTCTGAAGTTTGTAACACTACGGCCAAGCCTGCCGAAGCCAGCGCAATCATCACCGCGAACGCCAGCAAGCGACCAACACCTGCCATGCATGATGTGCGGTATCCGTAGCGTGTTGCATTGCTGATAGACAGCAGGTTGTTAGGCCCAGGCGCCATATTCAGGGCAAAGCAGGCGGGCAGGAATAACGCTAGTGTCGCAAGGTTCATATGGATATCCATAACCATTTTTCGTCAATCCTACAATTGAACTGCCGCGTGTGCCACCGTCCTTAGGGTCATGCGCGGAGCACGTGCAGTCAGGACGCCGGCGCAATCAGAAAGGTGTGTCCCCCGGACGCTTACGGCCATATGCCCAGCGGCTCCAGGATTTTTGGCGCATCGAACAAACGCAGCGAGGCGGCGCCTCAAATTATCCGACTCGCCAATAGTCAGGACGCCATTATCATCGACGCCTACGGCGCGGTGGATAGCTCTATCGGCGCAGATTAGATACGCACCTGGTACGGCCGGGGCATCCAGATAGTGCTCGGTCAGTTTGAGCCACTCCGGCTCCCAGCCCGTCCAATTTTTGACCTTCATCTACTACCTCCGCTGTTAGAGGCAAAACGATATCACGTTCGATTAGGTTTTCAGTAGTACCGATATTTACCGCCAGATGCAAAAAGCCCAGCGCAGGGCTTGGCTCGGCTCTTTTTTTCGTGGATGTTAAGAACGTTCGGGCTTTGCAGCAACGTACCCATTTACCTCGTTATGGCAATCAACCGTCAGTTCATTTAGATAAGGGGTCATCTCCAGACGCTCCATCAGCCGGAGCAGGTCTGTAGCGGACTCACGAATAGACGTCCAATCTTGATGATCGAATATCAACCGGTCGCCACAATGGAAAGCGTCTTCAGACAGGCCATTACATAGTTGCCAGAGGTTTTGGAGGCCGCGCTCTACTTCGCTTGGCATGGCATTACCACAGGCCGCCAAGGTCTCGTTCAACGGCAACATTGTCATGGACCAGGCTTCGCATGCAGGGCAGTCAGGAATAGCTTCTCGCTGCTCATCTGCACTCATCGCCAAGAATTCCAGAGCAGGAAATACTTCACAAACGGCGAGTACCCGCTTGAACTCCCCCTGCCCATACCATTCCCAGAGCGTCGTTGCGAATCCCATCTTGAAGCTCCTAAACCGCTACCGACTCTATCAAAATTCGCATGCTTGCTCCTAAAAAATTGATCCGCCGAAAGTGAAGAATTTGAACGATATCTTCTCGTCATTCACATCTGTCATTTCATAGCGAATTCTGTCGAGCCCGTTATCTACACGAGCGGCTTCAAGATGCATGAACTGGGTCAGCCCACCACCAAACCCGCTCAAATCAAGAGCGCTGACATCATGAAAAGTCAGTGTCACCGCATCCAAATCTGACCCATTGGCAGAAAGCACCAAAACCAAATCGTATTTGAAATCGTCGAATTTGATGTTGATCGACATAACACAATCATGCTCGCGCAGCAGATCGTTTAAGCGATCAAGCCTATCCATGTGTCAACCCGTCCGGGGTCAAATTCCACGCCATGCGCATGTCGTTCCCTAGTTGGTTTGGCGGGACTGTAGCATCAAGGAAACGGCTCCAGAAGGTCGCACGTTCTGTACATGAGGCTAAGTCCTAAATCCGAGCACACAAAAACAAAAAAGGCGCTACTAAGAGCGCCTTTTTTGATACCGCCTAGTTACTGCAAGCTAACCTGACGCAGCTCGGGAGTACCTTCGCTACCGATAGCAATTTTTTTAGGCTTGGCTTCTTCGGGCACCACACGCAGCAAGTGGATACTCAACAGTCCGTTGTTCATCGAAGCACCGCGCACTTCAATGTGATCTGCCAGTCGAAACGACAACCGAAATGCTCGTTGCGCGATACCCTGATGCAGATAGGTTACTTCTTTTTCGGTTTCGCGCTTGTCCCCAACGACTGTCAAAACACCCTTCTCGACCTGGATATCCAGATCCGCTTCTGTGAGCCCAGCTACTGCGATGACAATTCGATATTCGTCATCACCGTGCTTTTCCACATTGTGAGGCGGATAGGTATTCGGAGTCTCGCTGCGAAGCGCCGACTCAAACAGGTCATTGAAGCGATCGAAGCCAACAGATTGGCGGAACAAAGGGGCCAGCGAAAGGGTAGTAGCCATCTCAAAATCTCCTGATTAAATCCAAGTGATTAAGTGCGCGACCCTCATTAGGCGTCGCGTGATAAAAATTTATGTTGGCCGAAAAAAATTTCAAGAGGGCAGAAGAAAATTTTTACGCGGCCGAATCTTCACTCGCTGAAGCAACGGTTCAGCATTAAGGAATGCTCGAACCGCTCTCCTAATTTGTCCGCAGCGCTACGTCCTGGTGTGTTGCCTTAGCGCCGCATTCTTCCGCTCGCTTCCTGTCCAGGAATCCAGCGTGGATGGAATGCAATCTATACCCCAAACTAGACGCCCTCATCACCCCACTTGAGTCAGCTCAAGGCTTTAACGGGCAAGACTCACCATCATCACCTTGGACGCCCGCGCCCAAGCTTCCGGCAATGTCTTGCAGCTTCAGGATTGCCGCATCGCTTGGATTCTTTGTGTAGATCTCCCCAAGCTGGGGGCTGTACCACAAGGGAAAGGATTCGCTCGGCGTTGAAACCATAAAATCTTCAGGCCCATTAGCTGTATCCGGAGCGACTTGGGGATCAGTTTTGACGTATGCCTGCCATTGCTCCGCGGTAATTTTCGGACCTACTTCGTCAGCCCAGAACGACTTGCGAGTAACATGAATATCGTAGCCAGCAGTCGCAGTGGACGCAGCTAGTAACAGCAGCAACGAAATGAGAGCGCGCATAGCTGCCTCCTCGAAAAAAGCGGCCGTACCCCGTACTTGGCCAAGCATCCACTTCAGTGAGAGCCAGATGCAAAAAGCCCAGCTCGGGGCTGGGCTGTTTCTCACTGCAGACGAACATCCAGAATTGTCGCGCCTGGATATTTGGCGAGAATTTTCCGCTCAGCCTCCCGCTGATCCACTCCGTTCTGAAGCACATTGCTCATTCCAGAACCATTGCTTGCTTTCAACTTGAACACGAATGTCTTCACTGCTGCCACGTTGCGACTCCTTCGCCTTGATTGAAATCCGACGATAGCACTTTGCCTGTCCAGGCATCCAGTGTGGATGGAATGCCAGTAACTGGTCGACGGTTTGGCGTAGTAGCGTTGCGCCTTCAATTACCAAGGAGCGGTCATGTCAGTCAGAAGTCTTGCGAAGAATCTCCCCGCCGATCCTGATATGCCTGGATGGGTGCTTGGGTGGGCCGTAGGCCGTAATGATCCATGGAGCTTTATTGACATCTACGCCGACAAGCATGTCGCAGAGATAGAGGCCGAGCGCCTAGGTAATGGCCACACTGTGAAATATGGGTCGCACAGGCTCGGAACCGATGAGTTCATGGGCGGCGGCGAAGAGCCTAGATAGCGGCTGCCTGCGCCAAGCCAAAATCAATTCTACCCGGACCAGATACAAGCGCCGCCTGCAGCCCTGACTTGCCATGGTAGCTGCGGCTGTAGCCGCCTTTGCTCTGGCACTTGCCGGAGAATTTCACGCAATCAACCTCGACGCCGCCGTCCAAAATGGCGACCACTGCTTCAGCGCCACAGGTGCAGCCGTCGGTGATGGTGAAAAGCTCGTGAATAGTCAATAAGTAGCGCTGCGTGGCTTGCATGCCCTGCTCCGGCGGCACTGCCGCGTCATGTTGGTTGTCTTGCGTCTTTGTGCCTGAGGATCAGGCGCGTTCGGTCGTGCCAGGGGCCTCCGTAGACAATGATCTCGGACGGTCTGCCGTATAGGTGGTGCAGCAGAAATGGGCCAGGTCCGAAGGTGCCCGACTCTTCGCCGGGTAGCGCTGGGTCAGTGCCCAGGTAGATCCCCGCGTGATTAGGGTGAGCCGTGCGCCCGACCTGCATAACGATCAAATCCCCTCGCTGCGGTCGGTCGACGCGCACAAAGCCGGCTCCCTCGTAGTTCGCCTCGTACATGCTGGTGTTCTCCGCACTCTCCCACCAGCCATCAGCGCGCTGGAAGGATTCAAACTCAAGCCCCCATTCACGCTGATACCAGTCGGCGCAGACCTGCCAGCAATCCCAGGCGCCATGTACGAACGGGCGCTGGAGCAGCGGCGTGCGGCCCGTGGGCGTGATCGACCTGAGGTCGCCCTCGGGCCAACTCAGAATGTGCCAGGTCAGCTCTGTGGCCTCGCACATGGCCAGGTCGTGCGGTGATGGTCTGCTGGTGGCGTCCGGATGTGAATGAACAATGCCAATCACCTGCCCCAGATCCTCCGCCGTGGCGTAATCCTCGGGATCAAGCCGAAACTCTTCGTTCGGCTCCGTGGCGATGTTCCGGCAAGGGAAGTACTTCTGCGCGCGGCCGACGATCAGCAGCAGACCGCAGCACTCTTTCGGGTACTGGGCTGCGGCGTGCGCCTGGATCGCCGCAATGATGTGTTTGCGCATGATCAGCTCCTGGCTATCAGGGAAACGGCGGGGAAGCCACCGAAGGACAGCTCGTTGTTCTCCCCGAAGCATAACTTGCAGGACGACAGGCAGCCCTTGCACTGATCCTTGGCAGGGTCATCCGTGGGGTTGTCCTCATCGTCGAACATGGCCGCGCCGGTGTAGCCGCAATCCGGCCCGCGATATCCATTGGTCATGGCCCAGTGGCAGAACGTCGTCATCTGCCGGCCGGGCAGTCCGTGGTTGTCGATCTCACCCGGGGAAGACAGCTCCCAGACCACTGCCTCGCTGTCCTCGCTGGTTTTCTGATCGATGTACCAGATCTCCAGCGCTTCCTGGGTCGGGTCTGCAGTCGGGTTGCCGTCGGGAAAGTTAGCCGCGTCCAGGTACTGGGCCAGGGTCTCGCGAACCGTCAGCTTGAACTTGAGCATGTCCTCGAAGGCCAGGCACAGCGCCGTGACGCGGCCGTTGACGTTGCCGGCGGCGAATGTCGGCCGCGAGGCTGTGCCGTCGCTACTCGAGGAAACGCCCTCAATCTGCACCGGCCAGGCCGCGTACTCTTCGCCCTGCCACCAGATCGACTTCGCCGGCAGATCCTCTTCCGAATGCTCGTAGGCCAGCAGCTCTTCAGGTGTGTGCGGAATGGCATGCCCGTGGAAGCGCAGGTAATCCGCGCCGTACTCAGTCCCGTCAATTTCAAACAGGCGAATCTCGCCGCCGGGCTCCAGTTTCTGGATGTCCGTGATCAGTGCCATGGATGGGCCTCAGGGATGAAAGGTTTGCTTGAAGGTAGTGGTGATGGCGTAGACCTGACCGCCGCGGTGAACCGGCTTGTAGCCGTTGCACTTGTAGAGGCCAAGCACTCCAAGCGGGGGTTCCCACAGGAAGCCCTTGGCGCCCTTGTGCCGATCGAGGAAGGCCTTGATTTCCAGAACGCGAGCTTTGGCGCCGGTGAACGTGAGCGGCCAGGATTGGGACTGGTTATTGAGGCCGTCTTCGACCGACTGCTCGTACCCATCGCCGAACTGCTTGGTCCGGACGCGCTGGGTCACATCACCCTCCGCGCCCTTTTCCGTTGCCCAAGTGAATCGTTCGATTGCCATCAGCGCCCCTTGATTGCTTTGTTGATGACGCCGCCCTGGCCCATGTCCTTGTTGCGTAGCTGCTGATACTTCTGCTCAACAAAAGCCGCCAGCTCCTTGCCAAACATGTCGTAGCCAGGCGCGTCGGCGGAGGACGATGCGTTGCCATCCCCGTCGATATGCACCTCGACATTGATCTGCGTTGCGCCGGACCCGCCGCCCATGGCCATAACGCCAAGCTTGCCGCTGGACGTCCGAGTCAGTGGCATGATCGCCTCCGGACCGGCCTCACCAGCGATACCCATGTTGCCGTTCGCCATGCCAAACGAGGTTGGCTTGCTGACGATGGAGTTGGTGAACGCGCCGCCGTCGGCGAACATCTGCACGCCGCCCGACCAGGCGCCGCCCATGGCTTGCGGGAAGTAGCTGCCGGAGTAGCCCCCCGCTGAAGCGCCAAGGTTGGAAGATGCAGCGCCAGCAGATCCGGCCGCCAGCCCATTGCCACCGGCGGCACTGCCGCCGAAATAACTCGCCGCCGCACCCACCAGGCTGCCCAGCAAAGCGGAACTGGCCTGACGTGTCGCAATGCGCGCCATGTCCGCCAAAATCGACTTGGTGAAGTCTGCAAACGACGCCTTGCCTGTAACGGCGAAGTTGACCAGCGAATCCTCCATGGAACTGAAGGCGTTGCCGAACAGGCTTTTCGTCTGGCCGGCAATGTTCCGCGCCGAATCGAGGTAATTGTCCCAAGCTGCCGTCGCGCCCTTCGTCCAATCGCCCTGGGCGGCCTCCACATCTGCGTAGTTCTGCCGGATTTGATCGGTCGCCGCCTTGTTCGCATCGGCGAGCGCCTGGGATTTGCGCTTGAACTCCTCCTCCGACATGTTCCGCGACGGGTCGGACTTCTGGTTGGCCAACTCCAGGGACTGCTGAGCAAACCGGTCTTGCTGGCTGTTCAGCTCGCCGCTGAGTGCGTTTTGACGATCACCCTGGCCCACGCCGAGGACTGCACGCTGGCCAGCCAGCTCCAAGGCTCGCTGCTGCTGACCCAGCGCCTGGATGTAGGTGCTGATTGCACGCTCCTGCTTGGCAAGGCGCCCGGCCTCATTGGTGGCCAACACTTCAAGCTGGCTGTCGGCATCCTTCTGCGCCTTGACCATCCCTGCGCGTGCGTCAGCGATCTTCTGGTCAAGCTGGATGCTTTGCGCGGCCGACGTAGTCTTCTTGCCCTTGGCGGCTTGCAGAGCGGTGATTTCCGCCTCGTAAGCTACCGTCACCTGATCGCGCTCGTTGCCGATCAGGGCCTGGCGGCGCAGCAGGTAGTCAGCCTCGGATACCAGGCCGGCCTTCTGCGCCGCGTCCAGTTCCTTCTGGTAGTTTTTGTAGTCAGCGGCGATGGCCGCCAGGTTGTTCTTGGCGTCGTTGAAGCCGGTCAGGTCGACCTGAGAACCGGAGGCCTTGGGGTCTTTGAACTTGTCGTTGATGTTGGAGATGTTCTTGTCGACCGTTGCCTGGGCCAGGCGCGGATCGTTCGGCGAAACCTTGCGGATATCGTCGAGCTGTTTCTTGTAATCCTTGAGTGCTTCGGCGCGCTTCTGCTCATTCGTCCACGACGATTTGGTCAGGATGTCGATTTTGGCCATGGACGAGACTGCGTCGCCCTGCGCCTTGGCTTGCTCGCTCTACCACTTTGTGATATCGGCTTGCGCGGCCTTTTGGTCCTCCAGCATGTTCAACTGGTTGGTGTAGTAATCGACCATCACCTGCTTATTTTGGAAGGCACCAACGTTGCCCTTCTGGGCTTCCGCCAGATCACGGCGCGCCTGCTCGATATCGGCGCCGATGTCTGGCCGACCGAGATTCTTGAGGTTATCGGCAGCACGCGCTACGGCGTTGTAGCCTTTCTCCCAAAAGCTCAGGTTTTCCAGAATCTGCGGTGTGCGCTCATTGATCGCATCGGCGTACTGCTCGGTCGCCAGCTTCACGGCGCCGGCGTGGTCGCCCTGCTCTTCCAGTGCAGCAATCTGCGAGTAAACCGAGGCAGTCAGGTAGTGGTACTGGTCGTTCAGCGCGGCGGACGCCTTGACCGGGTCGTCGGCCAGCTTGGAGAATTCGGCAACTGTCTCGCTCACCGCCTTGCCCGTGGCTTCCTGCATGGACACAGCGGCTTGGGTGATGCCAGTGAAGCTCTCGCCAGCGATCTTGCCGTTGTCGGCCAGCAGCGCGAGAACCGCAGCGGCCTGGCCGGTGGTGCCCACGGTTGCGCTGACCTGCCGCGCCATGTCGCCCAACTGCCCGGCGCTCACGCCGGCGTAGTTGCCGGTGAGGATCAGTGATTTGTTGTACTTATCCTGCTCCTCGCTGCCTTTGTAGTAGGCGACAGCCAGGCCACCAACGGCAGCAGTGGCAAGGGCCAGCGGGGCAAGTATTGCAAGCAGTCCTGCCGCGCCAGCACCGGCGCCGGCGCCCAACTGAGCAACGGCGCGCACGCCGCTACCCCAGTCGCCCGACGACAGTGCATTACCGAGCTGCATAACGTTTTCCTGCGCCTGGCGGGTGCCGAGGCGCAGCTTGTCGAAGCCGGTGGTGGTTTTTTCGAGCTTGGCGTAGTCCTTGTCGATATTGCCCAGGGCTTTGTTGTAGTCGTCCTGACTCAGGCGCCCCGCGTCCAAGTGCTTGCCGAGTTGCTCGACTTGAGTGTCGAGTTTCGCCAACGCGGCGCGGGCCGGGTCAATTGCCCCCAGTAAGCTGTTGAGAGCTTTTTGCTCATCCAGAGCAGACTTGGCCAGAGCCACTTGCTGCTTGTCGAGTTGCGCGGAGATCTTCGCCGCTTCGGCCTCGCCATAGGCGCCGGTCTTGGTCAGCTTGGCGAGAGCATCACGCTGCTTGGCCAGGTCCTGGGTGGTCTTGGCGTTGGTCGAAAGCGACTTTTCCAGCGCCTCCATTTCGTTCATTAGCGAAACGGCGGACTGCTCGGCCCGGCCACCAGCCTTGGCCATCTCATCCAGGCTTGTTTTGGCCTGGATCGCATCGGCCGAGTCGATCTTGACGCCGAGTTCTGCAATGTTCATCGACTCACCTTGAATAAGTGCCCGTGATTACGGGCTGTTTTCCCTTTCCTCCGCCATGACGCGCAGGGCTTCGCCTTCCAGCACCTGAAGGTCAGGGAAGATTTCAGCGAGTTTCTTTTTCTTGATGCCGAGGAAGCCGGCCACGTCGCGGATGCTGCTGTAGTCGAGACCGATCGCGCCGCCGGTGCCCGCCCGCCACTGGGTGGACATCCTGTTGAACAGGAGGAAGGCAGGCCAGTTGCAGGGCCAGACCTCCACATCTTCGTCAAGGTCGCCCGGGGCGAAGCCAAACACGCTGATGAGCTCATCGGGCGCGCTGGGCGAGTACATGGCGCGCGCGGCCTCGATCAGTTTCCCAGGCGGGCCTGGCTGTAAGCGCCTTCGTGAGCTTTGACGACAGCCTCGGCGGCGCCATGGCAGGACTTCACGAACGCGACGATGTTGTCGTCGTTGTATTCGTCGTCGAAGCCCCAGCCAACCACGAGATCTTTGATCTGCTGCGCCTGCTGCTCGGTATCTACAGCGACGATTTCCGACCAGGTTGGCTTATCGCCAAGAGCGGCGCGCGCCTTTCCCTGCTTTTCGTTCCATTCGTCAAACAGGGCGGCAAGCTCCGCACGATCCCGGTACTTGAAGGTGAACTCGACCTTCTCTGGCGTGCTGCCAACGATGGGGATCAGCACGAGCGCATTGAACGTGGCGTTCTGCGCGATACGGATCTTGGCCATGGGTTACACCACCGCAGTCAGGTAGCGAGTGGGCTCGGCCTGCAGCGCCAGGCTGACGGTACGGGTCAGCAGGTTGTTGCGGGACACGGCCGGCTGCTTGGAGAACGACGTGTAGGCGCCGTACAGCAGAGTGTCGTTGCCGGGGAGGTTCAGGCGAGCAGCTTCAACCTGCTTGCCAGCGTCAGCCTTCATCAGCACCTTGTTGAAGTTCTGAATTGGGTCATCGGCCAGGGTCAGCACCATGCTCGCGGCCGACTTGTCGGTGGGAATCTGCTTGCCTTGGTCGTCCTCAAGGAACACCACGTCAAGGTAGTTCTGCTCGCCGCCGGAGAAAGCGACATCGGAAATCTGCGGGATCTGCACCCAGGTCAGAACCTTGCGCATGGTCCCGGCGCCGCCGCCAACAGAGAAAACCTGGGTATCGGTGGTATCGATGCCTTCAAGGGTGATTGCCGTCGCGGTTGCTGCTTTCACACGCACCACCTTACTGTCCAGCTTGCTCCAGCCGGATGTCAGCAGAACGATATCGCCAGCCGCGAGGGTGCCGCCAACAACGGTGGCTACGGCCTCGGTAGCGTTGCTGATGGAGGCAAACGCCAGCGCAGCGGCATAGGTCGCAGCGTGCTGGAAGGTGCCGCCGTTCGGGATCTTGTAGCCCATGGGTATTTCCTCTTTGCAGATATGAAAAAACCCGCTCAATGGCGGGTTCTTGGGGTTGCCCAATGGGCGGGATCAGTTGGTGTCGCAGCGGTAAGAAAAAGAGACCGCCACGGTATAGGTGGAATCGCCAGTGATGCCAGGACCAGGGTCAACCGGTGACATGGTGGTGACGGTCACCTCACCCTTCGTGTCTCGACCATAAACCGGGAACAGACTGATCAGCTCAGCCGCAATCGGGTTGGTCTTGGTCTTCCCAGTGCCCGCCGGCGCGATAATGCTCACCTGAAACACGCCGGCGTAGAGCCGGTGATCGCCGCCGAGCGTGTTGCTCGCGGTGTCACCCGGGATTGTGAAGGCGCGAAGGTAAGTCTCGCCCGCCGCCGGCGTATAGGCGGTGTTCTCGAAGACGATCTTCAACTTCTCCGACCTGGCAGCGTTCCAGGCGATCAGCTTGGCCTCGTAGATCGAGGCGATGATGGCATGACTCATACCTGGTTGTTCCTGATGGCCTCCAGCACGATCTGCTGAAAGCGAGCCACGGTCACCCGAACCATACCGCCGGGGGCCTGGGTGGAATGGCCGAACTCCAGCGGGATCGCGTAGGGCAAGTTGTTGATGATGTAGGCCATCTGGCCAGCGGTGAAGTCGCTCATCGCGGCCACCAGTGCGGCAGTGGTTTCGGCGCCGCTCGGGTCCACCTCGTCGAAGGTGACACTCTCGACAACGCCCAGCGAGATGTGCCAGTTAGCGCGGAACCTCCCACCGACGTAGCCCTCGGGCGCCTTTACGTCCATGCCGTCGTTGAGCTTGCGGCCCTTCTTCAACCTGCCGCCCTTCGTGAGGTTGGCCGGATCACTGCGCAGCGCGCTGTTGTGATCGTCGACGGCCTTGTTGTACTGCGTCGCCACTGCGTTCTGTGCCCAGATCTCCGGGTTACCCACGGGAGACATTCGGATCAGGCTGCTGCCGACTTCGATGATGATCTGGCGCACGCTGGCGTCGATGGCTTCGCTGGTTTGGGCGGCGAACTCGGCCAGGCTCAGGGCGAAACCGCCAGATTGACCGGCGCCTGCCCGGCTCATGACCGCACCTGCAGCTCATACAGGATCGGCGTGCCGGCGGGGTTGACCTCTTTCAGCGGCGGAACGATTGACCAGGTGCGGCCCTGGGCCACAACTTTGTCGAGTAGGCCGGGGACCCAGGCCAAACCCTGCGCGGCGATCTTGAGCTTCTTGTCGCCCTGCCGGATGAGGCTGTTGTTTTGGAATTCTTGGCCGGTAAAGTCGAGCAGGATGCCTTGGGCGATTTGCTCGATGGTCGCGCCCGGCGCCTCGCCGCCCGTCTCAGGGTCATACTCGCCCGGCTCCGTCTTTCTGATGGTCACGGGCTGGCCGAACTCTGCGATCATCTCCAGAGCCATCACGGCCATTTCGTCGTAGAAGGCCATGGTGGCTCCAGATGCATATGCGTTATGAGGCAGTTACTATCGGCAGCTCAACAGGCCGCCGACAAAAGAAAAGGAAATCACGATGACCACTGAAAATCAGCACGCACTCGAAGTCATAGCTAGGATGCGCAGCCTATGCTCCCAGGCCAATGATTTAATGGCATTGCACGCAGGCAAAACCAGATTCAATCTACTGGAGAAAGATGAGCTTCAGCAGGGGTTTCGGTCGCTCAAGGAGGAACTCAAGCGGTACGCAAAAACCGGAACGATCGATGGTAAAAAGCGCGCTCGCAGTGAGCTCGAAGAGTTTTATTTTGAGCCCGCAGTAAGCACTGCTGCAGCCAATATCCTGGTAAGCGTAAATGCTGACCCAGCTTCACAGGCATGGTTCTCCTGTGTGTACGGCATTCAAACCGACGTTGGGCACCTACTTTCTCAACTGACAGAACAGTTTCCGAGCTAGGCTCGGACAGCGAACAGGCCGCGCTTCTGTAGGTAGTCAGCAAACTGCGTAGAGCTCGGCCGGTCCGGCGCCGCCGGCAACAGTCGGCCGCTGGTGCTCGGGATAGTCGCGTACTCGCGAGTCACCGCGCCTTCGACACGTTCCAGCGTTACTGCGCCCTTGCGCTTCTCCACCGGGTCGATATCGTCCTGATGAATCTCGGCGGCCAGGGCCATTTGGCCGTACTGGATGCGCGCCGGAAGGTAGTTGTTTGGCTTGATCTCATAATCCAGCAGCACTTCCCGGCGCGGCCAGGACAAGGCCTGCTCGCTATTGGTCTTCCGCCCCTTCCAGGTCATGCCATCCATCGCCAGAGCGGCCCGTCGCAGCAGCGCTTCCTGCTCGGGAACACCTGCAGGGATGACCGTACCGAACTTCACGGCATACAGGGCCAGATCCTCGGCGCTCGCGTAGCTTTCGGCGTCAGGCTTGCCGGTACCGTCCTCGATGATGAGTGTCATGTGTCAACTCGCTGGAATGGTTTGAAGATTGGCCGCCGGGTCACCGGCAGTCAGCAGTATCACGCCTTGGGCAGATCAGTGACGAGCTTTTCCAAGGAGTCTTTCGAGGCATTGGCCCGGTAGGGCACCTTCGCTTCGTTGAGCTTGGCTTTCAGCGCCGCGATTTCTCCAGCCTCATCAGCCGGCAGCGTGATGGCGGTCTTCTTCAGCGCTTCGATCTCACCGCGCAATTCGTCGATCGTCAGAAGCAGGCTGTCACGCTCAGCGGTCAGTTCGCCAACCGACCCATGAATGGTGCCCAGCACTTCAAACAAGCGCAACGCCAGTCCGCACGACTCGGGGCGGTGAATCTCACCAGCATCCAGGCCATCAACAAGGTTCTGGATCGATCCATGTTCAGCACGCAAAGCCGCGATGACTTTTTCTAGTTCGGCCTGGTTGGCGACACCAACAATCTGCACCCGCTTCGCCTCCTTCACCGACACGTCGATGCCGGCCGCTTCATACCCGTTGACGACTCTGGGCCAATCGCCGATTACCAGCACGCTTGTCACGCCGGCTTCGGGCTTGTCGAAGTGTTCCGGATTGCGGTATCGCTTCTCCGGGTCGAAGCCGTTCAGTTGGTTGCTGTAAGTCAGTTCCATGTGTTTCTCCAAGGCGGCCATCGCTGACCGCGCGTTGAGTTTGAGGCTTAGCCGCCAGTGACCGGAGGCGTTGCAGTGAGCGTGATCATCACTCCAGCGGTGACCTTGTTACTGCCCGCATGCTTGATCCAGTTGGCAGCAGAACCGACTGCGGCCAGGGTTGGGTTGGAGCCGCCGGTGGTGGCTTTCCAGCTATAACCCAGCACATCAATGTTCACGGTGCCTTCAGCGCGGTAGCCGATGCTCAGGTTCTCTTCGTCGTTCACTTCGTAGGAGCGGAAGCCTGGGGCCTGAGACTCGGTAATGGTCACGGCGTTTGGCAGCAAGCCGAAGATCACGTCCGCCGGCGCGGTGTCGGTCACCAGTACCGGTTTGCCCAGGGTTCCAGGCAGCCCGCCGTAGATCACGACGCCAGCTTCTTAGTAGATCTTGTTGGTGATCGCTTCGTCGACGATGTCGAAATAGGCGCTGGAGTGCATGACCCACAGTGCGATGCGGCCGAACTTGTCGCCGAACTTGCGCATGCCGCGGGTCAGCGTCTTCTTGCCGTCGGTTTCAATGTTGGCCGAAACCACCATGTCGGCGTTGGAGCCGATGGCGGCGCGCAGGCCGGCAGTTGCGTACTGGATAAAGCCTTCCAGAGTCGCATCTGCTACGTCGGCTCCAACGATCTGGGAGAACTCCTCGACCGGACGACCGCGGCGCTTGAACGCCTCTTCGGTGGTCTGGTACGGGCCATACTTCCAGGGAGCCTTGACGCCGACAGCTTCGCCAGCGCTGATCTTCTTGGCAGTTACCTTGCCGTCAGAGTTGACGTCGCGGTGTTCCAACGACCCGTTCAGCTTGTAGAGGGCGCGCTTGCGGAAGTCGCCTTCGATCAGTTCGTTGTCCAGCACCATCGCGCCATTGGACGATGCGTTGAACACATCCAGGTTGTCCTGTACGCGCTCCAGGTATGCGGTTTGCGCCTCATCGTTGTAGATGATCAGGTCGCTATTTACGGTTGTAGCCATGGGTCAATCCCCTTACTTGGGCAATGCGAGATATGCGGTTTGGCCGTGCTTGCGCTGGAAGTCGCGCTTCTGCTCGGAGGTCATTTCGGAGCGCTTGAATGCAGCCTTGCCGCCACCCCCGCCCGGGGCAAATGTCCCTGAAGCCCTTGGCCACAGATGAGGTGCGCTTTCGCGCAGAGACTCAGCCCATTCGAGCGGAGTCAAAGGGGTCTTGCCGTCTTTACCGAGGATGACCTGGCCGGATTCATCAACGGCGACTGCATCGCCATCTTCGTTAAGGGTGAACACGCCTTTGGCGCGCAGGATGATGTCGTCGGTTGCTTCCGGCAGTGCGCCGGCTTTCAGTGCAGCGCCGCGCACCGAGTCGCCCAGGACTTTGCCCTGGAACTTGGCGGCGAAGGACTCAGCCTTTTCGGCACGCTCGCTGATGGTCTTGAGCTGCTTGTCGTAGTCGCCACGCAGGCGCTCGGTGCGGCGGTTGAAGACCTCGTCCACCTTGCCCTCGGTCAGCAGCTTGGTTTCTTCATCTTGGCCCGCCCGACTGAGCAGACCTTTGACGGCATCGATGTCGATGCCGTCAAACTGGGTTTCGAACTGGGTCAACTTGCCGGAGGTTTCCTTCAGCTTACCCAGCAGCTCCGAGTTCTTGGTTTTCAAACCCGAGACGGATGCTTCAACGGCAGTCGCGATAGCGGCCTTGATTGCCGGGTTTTCCAGGTCGATTTCGATTTCTTCAGGCACTTGATAGACTCCCAGTACGGCCTGATAGGGCCGAAGTTGATTTTTAAATGAATACAAGAGCAAGGAACGCAAAATGAAAGATTTAGATCTTGGCACTCACTTACTATTCTGCCGTTTCACTAAAGGCGGAGATTTAACTTCAGAGATAATTAAAACCCACAAACTTATTGAAAAAGCGGAAGACCTAGTCGTTGATACAACAAATGAAAAGATTAAAAGAAATCTGCGTAAACCATCGAATATGCAAAAACTCCTACCCCAAGTCCCCGCATGGATTTGGGAGTGTTCTCACGCACTAACAGAGCTAAGGAATATCGTCGCACACGATCAGCCTGTGCTGGATTCTCCACATCCGACGGCACTTCCCATGGCAGTAGAAAAGTTCATAAATTTGGTTACAAGCAATACTGCAGGAACTGTATTTGAGCTTTCAAAAAATATAAACTTATCTCCATTTGAAAGAGCCTCATTCACGCTGTACACGGAACTCTTAGAGCACCTTGAAAACTCACCACTGCCTGCAGGCCCTATTCCTTTGGGGGGGCTTTACTACCAAGATCCTCCAGAAGATCCAACCGAGACATTGTTCAAACACTCGAAATTGTGAAGACCTACTTTAAGTTAGCTCTCTCAAACGCCAATGGTTCTAATGCCCTCATCTGCACCAGGGTCAGCGGCGAGAAGTTGCGATCAAGCTGCAGCTCCGCGAATCGCTCCACGGTCAATCCACCCTCCCGGAACAGCTTGGCCCGGACCGGGCCGATGGCCACGTCCTGAAACGCTGCCGGCTGAAGCTGAAGCCAGTGGTAATAGTCGAGATCGGCACTGACCTGCTGCCCGCCATTAGCGCCCACCGACGCCCGGGTAGCGCCCTTGGCGAACATCACGCTGAGCTTTGTCAGCAAGATGAAGGTGGTGCGGCAGTTCGGGTGGAACGGCGGCCTTGGGCCTGAATCCACCGGAAACTTGCGCTTGTCCATCGAGCGGCATTGCTGGCTGGTCTTGCTGTCCAGCGTGGCCACCATCTGGATTTCTTCCACGATGTCAGTGTTGGCCTTGGCCACCTCCATGCGCGCCTGAGACGACACATGCTGAATCGCGGTATGCACGACCGTGGCGGCATTGCGGTTGGTGGTAGCCAGGATGCCGTTTTTGTAGCCGGCAGCCTTGGTACCGCGAATATTTCGGATGATCAGGAAGTTCGTCTGCCCCTCGAAGAAACCCTGCCGAATCGTGCCGGTGACGCGCTCTCGCTCGGCGCCGGTCCAACCCTTGATGAAGGCCTTCAGCAGCTTCCCGCCGCCGGTGCCGCGCACGCTAAGCGGATTCGTCAGCACTGCGGTTCGGATTGCCGCAGCCGTCGGGGCGACCACGTCCAGCGAAACCCCAACCGGCGCCGACCGGGCAAGGCTGGTCGCTTCGAACTCTGCCTCATAGTTGGCGATATCCACCAAGTCGAGGTTCAGTTGCGCGCTGTAGCGGTCGAATATGCCCAGCAGCAGGCTATCCACCTCCTTCAGCAGCGCCTCAAGGCGTTTGACGTTGTACTCGGTCAGGTCCGTCTGGGTCAGCCGGTCGCGGATCGAGCGATCGATCTCCTTGAGGAAGGGGGCGAACTTGCCCACCTCCCCCGCCTTCAGCTTTTCGAGGAAGACCGCGTGCCGGATGGTGGCGTCATGGATTGCTTGGTTTGCCGCCATTTGGTGTGTCCTCGTTGTCTAGGCCCAGGCCGTCACTCTGCTCCTGCAACTCGCCGTCGATCTGCAGGTCAGTGCGCTCTGGCGCGATCAGGCCCAGCTTCCGCAGGTAGGCCCGAAGGTCTGCCTTCGCGAATCCGCCGTTCTGCCACAAGCCAACCAAGGCGGTGATCATCTGCGGATCAGCAGTCAGCTCGACGAACTCCTGATTCACCTGGTAGGCGACCTTCTTGTCAGCGATGCCCATGTAGGCGCAGCACCACATGATTGCTCGGGTGTAAGCCTCGCTGACGTTTGCCACGCAGCCGGCCAGCACAGAAGTGGAAGCCGACTGATCGCCACGGGACTCCGTAGCGGTCTTGGTGGCAAGTGACGCCACCACCATCCGGGCGCCCAGCTCGATCATCATCTGGTTTTTGTCGGCCATGGCCTCTTTGACCAGTGTGTTGGGCAATGGCTGCGCGTAGCCGAACTGACCACCGGCCGGCAGCATCATTGGCGCCCTGGAGCCGACATAGACGCCGTTCTTCTCCATCCAGTCGCGCCACTGCTCATCCAGGCCACTGATCCACGGCTGGGCCTGTCCACACCAGAAAACGCTGTCCTCATAGTCGGCGCTGTTCCGGTAATGGCCCAGGTTGATCATGGCGACGTCGTACAGCGGTGACTCGTCGATGCTCGGGTCGTTGTTCTGCGCGCCGACGAAGGTGAACGGGATCTCTTTGAAACGCCCAGTGACACCTTCAGGCCTGAATTCTTCGGTGACCGCCAGCGGCCCACCACCTTTCGGCCCGGACCTGCGCCAGACCCGACAGACAAAGCCGTCGTCCTCCAGCGCCAGTTCCCGGTACTGCTCGGCCGTCTTGAAACCGAAGCCGTCGGGAATCTCAGGCGACTCACGCAACACCACCAGCGTCAGTACGCTGTGACCGTTAACCATGCCGGTGCGCCAGTTGATGATGTCTTCAGCACAGTAGGACAGGATCACCGAGTTCCCGCCGATGCTGTCGTCCTGGTGATAGTCGACGTACAGCCCGTGCCGACCAGCCTCAAGCACCTTTTCAAGCGTGCCCTGTGAATGCTGGTAAATGCTCACCCCGGAGCCGTTGGCGTTGTCCTGCAGGTATTCCAGCTTCTTCGAAACCGTGAGTGTCGGGTCTTTGTGGAAGGCGAGGCCCAGCAACCCGTTACGGGTGTGCCCAGTAGCGTTCTTGAATACCGCCCGCTCACGGTAAGCCCGGTTCCGGTCTTCGTTTTCCGGCGATTTGTCGTGTCCGTTGATGTACGGCAGCCGATCGACAACCCGGTGCTGACCCGCGCAGACGTCGCGGACGGTAGCCCAGCGGCCCAGCGCTTCGATGTAATCCGCCCGCTTGAAGGAGACGTCGTTGCTCATCGGGCGTATCCCATTTTGATAGAGGTGACGATCGCTTTGATCGGATAACGCTTGGCAATGAAATAACCAGCAGCGTCGTTCATGTGGTCGTGACCCTTTTTCGGATCTTTGTCCGGCTCACCCTTGTCGGTGTAGGTCTGTCGCTCAAGGCACAGGGTGAGCTGAGGGCATTGATCGATGTTCACCTTCAGGCGACGCTCGCCATAGGCGTTCAGGAACATAGCGTTCACCGAGTTCACACGGTCTTTCACGCCCGGGTTTGTGGAGTCGACGATCACTGTGAACTTCGCTTTCTTCAGTAGCGAAAGGTCGGACTCGCTCGCGTTTTTGCTGCTGGTGTTCTGCCCACTGGCGTCGGGATATACCGCCACCGAGTGCCCAGGGAACCGGACCTGGATCTTCTCGATCATTTCAGGCGTGTCCCGCACGCAGTGAAACTCATCCAGGGCCATCGGCAGGTCGTCACGCACAACATAGACGACGGCCGCCATCTTCATGACGTTGAAGTCCATACCGATGTGAAGCGCTTCGCCCGGCTTGATTCGTTCGCTGGTTCGGCATTCGTCACGATTGAACGTGTAATAGACGACACCGGCGTAGTTCTCGAAGCCAGCCTCGTACTCTTGCCGGAAGGTGCGTGGGTCCATCTTCCTGCGGGCCGCCTCCAGCTCTTCAGGGGGAACGTTGCCGCCCTGCAAAGATGTGTACTGCCAGCTCTTGTGATCAGGCTCGCCGCCTGGCTTGCCGTCCAGATAAGTGTCGTAGCAGTGGTTGAAGCCTTTCGGCGTGCCAATTCGCAGCGCATGGCCGCCCTTGCGCATCCCGACGCCTGGAATCTGGTACTGACAAGTCGATAGCATCGGCCGCAGCACTTCTTCCCACGCCGCCCACGGGCAGTCTGCCCATTCATCAACCAAGACGAAGAACAGGCCGGAGCCCCGCAGGTTGTCGTAGTTGTCGAGCCCTACCACGCGCATGACATGACCAGACTTGAGCGTGATCGAGCATTCGGTCTCGTTCGGGCGGTGCGCACGCCACGCCTCGGGGATCGCCTGCTTCAGTCGCCGCCAGAACACGCGCTTGGCCTGCTTGAAGGTCGGCGCGCCGTACCAGATCTCGTCCTCGACGCTTACGCCCCACTCCGCAGCCAAGCGGGCAGCACGACGCATCTCGGCCTTGCCCAGGAACGTCTTGCCGAACCGTCGCCCACACACCGCATCGCGGAAACGGGCCTCAGGCTGGAAGCCCCAGCAGTAAATGTTCGCCTGCTTGGGCGTCAGCTTTACCGGCGGGTCAAAGGTACGGGGTAGCGGGGACATTCTCATCAGGCTCCAGGGTGTACTCAGCAACGGCGTGCTGCTGGTCCGCTTGGGAGCCCAGAGGTTTCTCAGGTTCGAGGCGGCGATTCACGTAGACATCGCCTACCTCTTTGGCGGCCTGCTCATACAACTGAGCGGTCAGTGCCAGGTTGCGCATGTTCTCGGCCTTCTCAGCCATTCGCCCCAGACCACGAAGCCGGTAGGCGCGGTTAGCGATCGGGATCTCGGCGGTCTCTTCTCGGAATCGCTTGCGGGTATCGTGAAATAGGGTCGCCCACTTCACGGCAAGCCCCTTCCCGGCCGACTTGGTTGGGTCGTGCGTCTCGACCTGCTGGCGACTTACCACAACCCCGTATTCGTTCTTGACGGCTTCCACCACTTGGGAGGGGGTGTCAAAGCACGCCAGCGCCTGAACGATGAAGCTCTTCACCTCATTTTTCAGGACTGCCATAAATTCTCATCCGTCTAGAGCCTGTCAAGAATCAGGCCGATCTGAGCAGACAGGTTCCGCAGGCCCTCGCAATATTCAATTTCCCCACCTCGGCAGGACTGTTTGCAGCATCCACCAACGCTTGAACGTCAGGGCTTGCCCCGTAGCGGCGGACGACTCCGACGAACTCTTCAACGTCGTGGCCCTGCAGCTTGATCTTCGGCGCACCGTCTTGGGTGAATGCTGGTTGACCGTACTTGTCGGTCGCGTGAGCCAGGTGATACAGCTCGTGTTCCAAGAGCGCGCAGAACTCAAGGTCGCTGCACTGGGCGCAGTAGTCGGCAGCCAACGTGATGATGAACGCCGGCACGTCGCCGAACCAATCACGCATCTGCTGCTCCATCCGGGCTTTCTGCCAACCGCCAGCACGGAACGCTACCTGTTCGGCCTGCCCCAGGACTGTCCTACCCTGCTTCTCGAAGCTCGATGAGGCCCACATGACCCGGATGTCTGCATCCAGTAGATGGGCATGGTCTTCGTTGTGGATGGTGCCGGTGTCGGCGAGGATCTCGGCTTGGAGCCAGTCCCATACTTTAGGTGCCGGAGTCAGCCGGATGCCGAAGTCGGATAGCTCCGACAACTCAAGAAGTGACGATGGAGGGTACGGCCTATCCATAAGTTACCTTGAGCTTGAAATAGTGGCGCTTTGCCGGTATTGATGGCGACTTCAAAAAGTAAGGAAACTAATGCTGATGTCATTCGTCAAAGCCAGCTCACTCTTCGTATGCCTTTTGGGCGCTTCAACACTCACTGGATGCACCGTAGGCCCTCAAGCAACGTGGACCAACCTAGGCCCCGGTGGGATAGCAACCAAACGCAGCCAAATCGCCTGCTATACAGACGCAAACATCATCGACGGGGAGCGAGTGGAAGGCACATTGTGCGCGTTTCCTACGTCCGGATTCCTGAGCGACGGCGAGCCTACCGTGATCGCAAGGATGGGATATGGGCAGAAATACACTTTGGAGTTCAGCAAGACGCTTGAGGGGTTTGAACTACCATTCGGCGATAAGAAGGGAGTTCTGAAATGCGATCCTATGAAGACTGAGCCAGGCAGGACAATGCCTGAGAGCTTTTGCACTCTCACGGTCAACGGCCAGAAATTGGTCAGCGCTAAGATACTTTTTGGTGGCATGTGACAATCACCGGTGCCGCACTCACCTGCGGCACACCTACCCGACCATGATCGCGGTTTGTGAATGAGCTTGCCCGTGTAGTACTGCGACGACAATTCCCTGAGGGAGCCCAGCAGCCTTGGCCGCGTCGATTGCCTTGGCGATGGCGCTATCCAGATCGGTAAGGGCCTTATTGATTTTCTGGCTCATCGGCAGCGCATGGCGCAGGCGAGTTACGTTGCTCACGGCGCTACCTCATACTGAAATGCCCGATCAGCAGGCATGGCCGTCACAAACCGGCAGCGATGGGCGTCGAACTCTTCCTGCGTGGCAATGGTGCGCTCATACCGGGAGTTGGTCTTGCCGGTGAACCGCTCGCGATGAACGACCACACCCTCACGCAGGAACTCGACCTCAGCCGATCCCAGAAGCTTGGTTACGATTACTTTCATGTGATCTGTCTCGCGCCACGATTTGGCGCATTCGAAAACGTGGCGCGGATTAATCGACCTTGCGACTGGGCAACTTGAAGTCAGTCACCCTGTCAGCAATCGACCGGATCTTCTCTACGCCCAGGAAGCCGACCCAGCCACCTGCGAAGGTGGCCATGCTCTGTGGCAGACCGAAGAAGTCCAGGCCACTGATTATGGTCAACGTCAGGCCGCCACAGATCGCGCCCTCCACCAGCATCTGGCGCCGCGTGCCGCCGCCGTAGGTGATGCGCAGGACGGCCATGGCGCAGGACAGCGCAGCCGCATAGAGGATTGGCGAATGCTGGCTCAACCACGCAAGCGCAATCGCCCATGTGTCTGGTTTGTCTGGCATGTTGGACATCTCGGTTCCTCCCCGTCAGGGAGTTATGAATATGACAGGCCATGACCTGCAGATTTGAATCAGCCCCGGCGGCCCCCCCAGCTCAGAGCGAAGGGTGTGGCGGGGCCGAAAACGAAAAGGTCCCCTACCAATGTCGAGACCTGAAAAGGTAGATTTGGAGCGGGCAGAGCTTACCTTCCGCTGGAAAATCTAAATATTTAGCCGAGCACAGGAAGAAAAACATGAAGAGAGGGGTAATTTTCACAGCGCTAACTGTTGTTACTCTGCTCAATATGCAGGGGTGCGAAACCCATGAGGCGCATGCAGTAAAAATGATTCGATGCGCCTTGGCCGGGAGCGGTGATCCAGATATTCCACATGCAGTGATAGCAACGTCGCTGAACAATACTGCTCTTTACATGAAAGAAAGCGGCATCAAGAAAAATCGAGAAGAGATAGTCGCGATGTTTGAGGGCGTAAAAGACGAAATATTGGGCCCTCCTGGTTCGTCGGGAAAGGAGCAAGAGGCCCGAGCAAAGAAAATCCTCGAAACTGAGTTTTGCACGGAATATCTAAATTCACTGCGTCTGGAACTGCGCCTGGAGTAGGTTCGCGGTCTTCCCACGCTGCCAGCCAAAGACCATCACGGCGTCGACGCCCCAGTGCATCGATCGCGCCGTTTCAGTCTCGCGCCACGCTGGAAGTCTGGTGTGAACAGAGCGCAAGGGCTGCCGGTGTTTTTCCGTAGCGCTGCACTACCGGCTTATCAGCGTCCAGGCATCCCCCGAAGGGCCACCCTGGCTGTGGCGAGCCTGAATCAGAAATGAAAAAGCCCAGCGCGACGGCTGGGCTCTATTACGCAAGGAGATAGAAGATCATGGAGTCCAGTAAGCAATCTTGCCGCCTGCACCAACAGCTATAAAATTGCCATTGCCGTAGGCGACGCTCCGGATATCGGTTCCTGCGAAAGTGTTGGCTTGCTGAACCCAGCCGATCCCATCCTCGGAAACGGCTGTCTTGCCGCCGTCGCCGACAGCTACATACTTGCCATTACCGTAAGCAATGTCGCGGATGATGGTTCCACCGAAACTGGTATCTTCAACAGCAGTCCAGCTAAGCCCATAGGATGAATATGCCATCTTGCCATCCGCACCAACGATAAACATTTTCCCGTTGCAAAGCTTCATGGAAAGGATGGTGCTAGTGCCGAAGGTGCTGGTTCTGGGCGTGAAGTTTTGCAGATTATCCGTCGCCACCTTCACAGCGCTAAGCAGCTTCCCATTCGATCCCGCAACCAACACAAAACTGTCAATGACGTTGACGCAGTAGACAGTCTCGCTAGAAGTGAAGGTCGTAGTGCGCCCCACCTGGCCTGACCAATCGCCATAACGGGAAAAGACTTTACCGTTAGACCCAACCAGTATCCAGGTCGTCTCGTTGCCGTTAGTTGCCTGATAAAACACAATGCCTTGCAAGTCTCCGGACGCGCGAACAGTTGCCGTAAGGTCTGTCCAAGCCCTTTCAGGGTGGTCTGCGCTGCCGAAGATCAGATTGCCGGATTGAGAAAGGGCTTGATCCGCCAGGCACCACAGGCCAATGAAAGCCAGCCGGTCAAATGCTGGAAGCTCGACAAGTAGCTCATTGCTGAACAGGCCGGGCTTTACGTTTCGTGCGCGGGCCATTACTTGCCTCCTTTGCCGACAAGGCCGGCCAATTCAAGGAAGCGATCCACATACCAGTGAGGCTGTGTCTCGCGGGGGCACTGGGGGCTGGTGAGATTCTTGCCGTAGGCCATGCCCTTCTCAGTCACGGACCAGAAGTCGACCATTTCCTGCTTGGAGTTTTTGCGCTGGAGCACCTTGAGGAAGCCGTGGGCCTCAAGTTCAAGGTTGAAGGCACGGGCGGTGCTGGCGATGGCGTGATCTTTGATCAGGGCGGTGATTGCCTTGGCGGGCATCGAAGACCCGCCAGCGGCATCAGGGGCGGCGTCCACGGCGTAACCTGGGAGGAATTTGGCATCCAGCCCGTTATTGGCGGCGATCTTGGCCAGCATCATCATCTTGCTAGAGTTGGCAGGCTTCAGCAGGCGGTCGAAGCATTCAAGAATCGCCAGCTCTCCGACGATCTTGGAGTTGTTCGGGCCTTGAGCGGAAAAGGTGCCGGTCTTGCGGATGCTCGGCAGCACCTGCCCGACCACCCACTCTTCAAACTTCTCGGCGGCCGGCAGCTTGGACTTCATCACCAGCCGGTACAGGTCTCGCTCCGGGATGATAGTCATGAAACCACCACCCTGTTTCGGGGTAGTGGTCGCAGCCTTGCAATGGCGGGACACTGCGTTCTCAGGCTTGGAATAGCCGAGGGCGTCAGCGACATCGCGGGCAACAAACCATGGATCTCCGAGCTTGTCGGTGATGACCCTGATTGCAGCGCCGTCGAAGTCGAACGGAATCACCGAGGAATTGCGCGCCACGTTTTCAGATTGCGGAAAACGTGGCGCGTAAGGTGGCGAATTGACAGTTTGGGTAGACATGGGCATTATGCGCTCCAGAACTTAGTTGTAAATGCTGCACAAAGAGCCAGGCCGTGAACCTGGCTTTTTTGTGCCTGCGATTTGGTGCTGCGGGTAAATTGGGTGTCCGGCGCATCCGTGGTAGCTTTCTGCTTCCACACAAGAAGGCCTAGGAGGCCGGACATGACTGAAGTCATTAATCTGAACAACACCGCTGCAACTGCGGCGCTACAGGTCGTTATCGAATTGATTCGTGCTGGCGATCTAAAAACCAACGGGGCTGGAGTAATAACCGCGTCCATTGTTGAGGCGCACACGCAACTCACGGAGCACTTCAAGAGCGCAGCCGGGAAAGGTGCGGGCTCAGTGCCTCTCACTCGGTAGTCGCCGATTTAGATAGCTCTTCAAAAGCGGCCCTGACGGCCTTGGCGTTCTCGATTGCCACGGTCGTCAGATCGTCAACGCCCGTACTTGGTAGCACCTCAATCAGTACGTCCCGTAGTGCTACCAGCTCTTCAAAATGGGGATCTCGATTGCTCATGGTCTTTCTCCGGTCGTGAAATTCAGGCTCTTGCCTTGTGCAACTCAATTACCGCCCCGATAGTCTCGAGGCTCGCCGACATGTACTTGGCGTGCAGGGCGCGGATCTTCTTTGCTTCGTTCGAATCGATTTCGCCGTCTTCCAGGGCGGAAGCCACCATCTGGTCAAGAGCGCCGCGCTGTGCAGATGCAGCCAGAGAGCGCTGATACAGGTCGACGTTGTCCAGCTCCCCCGCCTCCGGGATCTTTACGAACACACCGCCGTACATCGCGCAGATGTAGTCCGGCAGATGCTCGGTCTTTGTTTCGCTTTCCAGCACGAAGATCTCGGCATCGCTCAGCGGCTTGCACCCGGCGGTTTCGTAAATCTGGTTCTCCAGGCGTTTGTCCTTGATGCCAAGGCGAGCTGCCGCGCAATCCATCCCACCAGGGAAAGCGTTGGACACAGCAGCCATTACTTGGCGGCGGGTCTCTAGTACGGGCGTTTTCATGTCCTAGTTTTTCCTTGGGTCGATTGCGGTCAAGATGGCTTCAATGGAACAGCGCACAGGGATGTCGCTTAACATCGCACGCGAGTGGGGGATCACCGAGAGCAACCCGGCCGCCGGCGTGCGAAAGAACAAGGAAGTGCCGCGGGACTTTTACGCAACCGAGGAAATCTGGAGCGCCGTGTATGCGGTCGCGACCTCGGAGTTGCGCGACGCCATGGACCTGGCTTATTTGACTGGCCAGCGCCCGGCGGACGTGCTTTCGATGCGGGAAGCAGACGCGGTTAACGAGTTCCTCCAGGTTGCCCAGGGCAAGACTTCCAAAAAGCTACGAATCCGCCTGACTGCCGCCGGAGTTTTGAATGACTTAGGCGCACTGGTGGAGCGGTTGATAGAGCAGAGGCGTTCCCGCGGCGTGCGGAGCCCGTACCTGATTGTCACTGAGGATGGGCGGCAGGTGACCAAGCCGATGCTGCGGCTGCGCTTTGACGATGCCAGGAACCGGGCGATTGCGACAGCTCGCGAGAAAGGAGACGGGATTCTCGCCGCGAGCATTCGCCAGTTCCAATTCCGCGACATCCGACCGAAAGCCGCCAGCGAGATCCTCGACCTGGGCGATGCCAGCCGCCTCCTGGGCCACACGGACAAGCGCATCACGGAGACGGTCTACAGGCGCGTTGGAGAGATCGTGAAGCCGACTCGTTGATCTCGAATCTGGCAGAGTTGCGGAAACCGCCTGAAATGATGCGGAAACGATCAGATGTTTCACTGCCGACATTCCCAAGCCCCAGAAACGCAAAAGCCCCGCTAGTGCGGGGCTTTCGTGTAAATCTTGGCGGGAAACCAGGGATTCGAACCCTGGGAACGCTATTAACGTTCGCCGGTTTTCAAGACCGGTGCATTCAACCACTCTGCCAATTTCCCTTTTGCATCACAGGATTATAGCAGCCCATCCTGTCTCAGCGGGCGCCATAATACCCGAATGAAACACACTGTCAAACTCTCACCATCGCTTGTTACAGAGCGTCTGTTATGATCTTTGCGACTGAACGTTTCAAAATCGAAGGAGTGTCGCCATGCGCGAACAGAATTACGCAGTGAATGGTAACGCGCAGGCTGAGCAGCTTGAAGTCAGCCGCGTCTTGCGCAACACCTATGGCTTGCTCGCCCTTACCCTCGCATTCAGCGGCGTGATGGCGTTCATGGCCCAGCAGATGCGCGTCGGCTACCCGAATATCTTTGTCGTGTTGATCGGCTTCTACGGTCTGTTCTTCCTGACCAACAAGCTGCGCGACTCGGCCTGGGGCCTGGTGTCGGCATTTGCATTGACCGGTTTCATGGGGTTTATCCTCGGCCCGATCCTTAACCGTTACCTCGGCATGGCCGGCGGCGCGGAAGTGGTCAGCTCGGCGTTTGCGATGACAGCCCTGGTGTTTGGTGGTTTGTCGGCGTATGTGCTGATTACCCGCAAGGACATGAGCTTCCTGGGTGGCTTCATCACCGCCGGTTTCTTCGTGTTGCTAGGGGCAGTGGTTGCCGGTATGTTCTTCCAGATCAGCGGTCTGCAGTTGGCGATCAGCGCAGGCTTTGTGCTGTTTTCCTCCGTGTGCATCCTGTTCCAGACCAGCGCCATCATCCACGGCGGTGAGCGCAACTACATCATGGCGACCATCAGCCTGTATGTGTCGATCTACAACCTGTTTATCAGCCTGTTGCAGATCTTTGGCATCATGAGCCGCGACGACTGATTGCCAGCAGCATAAAAATGCCCCGCATCGCGAGATACGGGGCATTTTTGTTTCAGAGGGCTTTGTTCTGGGCTCAGTACTGGTTGGGCTCCATCTCCAGATCGACCTTGAAACGTTCGGCAATATCCTGCTGGATACGTAGCGCCAGGTTCGCGATGTCATGCCCTGTGGCGCCACCGTAGTTGACCAGCACCAATGCCTGCATCTTATGCACGCCGGCATCGCCATCACGAAAGCCCTTCCAACCGGCCTTGTCGATCAACCAGCCGGCGGCGAGTTTCATATGGCCGTCCGCCTGGGGATAGGCCACCAAGTCCGGATACAAGCCTTGCAGCTCAGCCGCCAACGCCTGGGATACCAGTGGGTTTTTGAAGAAGCTGCCGGCGTTGCCCAGCTCTGCGGGGTCCGGCAGTTTTTCCCGACGAATGCTGCAGACTGCCCGACTGACATCGCTCGGAGTGGCTTCGGTAATCCCCTGCCCGGCCAGGCGCTGTTGCACTGGGCCGTAGTCGAGCTTGAGGTGGCTGACGCGGCTCAAGGCAAACCGTACTCGCAGGATCAACCAACGCCCGATTTCGTGTTTAAACAGGCTGTCCCGGTAGGCGAAGTTACATTCTTCCAGGTTGAAATCACGCAACTCGCCGGTCTGGCGGTCCAGGGCCGTCAAGCCGGCGAACACATCCTTGATCTCCACACCGTAGGCGCCGATGTTTTGCATCGGTGCCGCGCCCACGGTGCCGGGGATCAAGCTGAGGTTTTCGAGACCGCAGAGGCCATGTTCCAGGGTCCACAATACAAACGGATGCCAGGCTTCGCCCGCTTCGGCCTCGACCAGCACGTGCTTGCCATCATCCTGCAGCACCCGAATGCCCCGGGTAGCCATGCGCAATACCAGGGCTGGAATGTCCCGGGTCAGCAGCAGGTTGCTGCCACCGCCGATCACCAGCAGCGGCACTGCCTGCGCAGCGGCGTAGGCCAGGGCTTCGCGAACATCCGCGTCGCTATGGGCCTCGGCGAAGAGCTGGGCACGCACGTCGATACCAAAGCTGTTGAATGGCTTGAGCGATACCTGCGCAAGCACGTGCAAGGTCATAACCGCCCCTTCAATTCGATCACCAATAAATCACAGGCTCGCTCGATCAGGTCCAGGACCCGCTCAAAGCCTTGTTCGCCTTCATAGTAAGGATCTGGCACCTCGTCCACTTCCGAGTCGTAGCGGCGCAGGAACAGGTCCAGCTCGGCCTTGCCCTGCCCCGGTTGCATGGCCTTGAGGTTGCGCAGGTTGCTGTGGTCCATCGCCAGGATCAGGTCGTAGCGCGCAAAGTCGGCGCTGCTGACCTGCTGAGCACGCTGGGCCGACAGATCATAACCCCGCGCCCGCGCTGCACGCTGGCTACGCTGGTCCGGTGGGTTGCCGACATGCCATTCACCCGTGCCGGCAGACGCCACGTCGACCTGGCCGGCCAAACCCGCTTCGTACAATTTATGACGCAATACACCTTCAGCGGTTGGCGAGCGGCAGATATTGCCCAGACAGACAAACAGAACCTCCATCAGGCCCCCAGCAGGCGGCGGACGCGGTCGAGGTCTTCCTGGGTGTCGACACCCGCAGGCGGTGCTTCCAGAGCATCGGCGACGTGGATGCGCACGCCGTGCCACAGGGCACGCAGTTGCTCCAGGGATTCGGTGTTTTCCAGCCAGCACGGGCCCCAACTAACGAAGTCCAGCAGGAAACCGGCGCGGTAGGCATAGATACCGATGTGACGGCGGTACGGCACGCCCTCTGGCAACAGGTCAGGGTTCCTGGCAAAAGCATCCCGCGCCCAGGGCAACGTCGAGCGACTGAACGTCAGCGCCAGGCCGTTGATGTCGCTGACCACCTTGACCACGTTCGGATTGAACAGGGTGTCGATATCTTCGATGGGTTCGGCCAGGGTCGCCATGCGCGCTTCACCATGGGCAGCCAGGTTGGCGGCCACTTGGTCGATCACGCTCGGCGGGATCAACGGCTCGTCACCTTGCACATTGACCACGATGGCATCAGGCGCCAGGCCAAGCTGTGTGGCCACTTCGGCCAGGCGGTCGGTACCGGAATTGTGGTCTTCGCGGGTCAGTACCGCTTCGGCACCGAAGGTTTTGCAGGCGTCGATAATACGTGGATCATCGGTAGCCACCACCACGCGCTCGGCGTTGCTTTTGCAGGCCTGTTCCCATACCAACTGAATCATCGGCTTGTTGCCGATCAGTTGCAGCGGTTTACCCGGCAGGCGGGTCGAGGCGTAGCGCGATGGAATGACAACGGTAAAGGCTGTAGTCATTTATCCAGACGCTCGTCGGTAGTCAGCGTGCGGGCTTCGCTTTCCAGCATCACCGGGATGCCATCACGGATCGGGTAAGCCAGGCCGGCGCCTTTGCTGATCAGTTCGGTCTTGTCAGCACTGAGCTTGAGTGGGCCTTTGCAGATCGGGCAAGCGAGGATGTCGAGCAGTTTGGTGTCCATGAGTGTTTCCTGGAATGAAGCGTTTAAGGCAAGAGACGGGAGGGCAACAGACGCATCAGTTGCGTGTCGAACCAGGCGACAAACGCCGGCGACGGCACCGCATCCACCGCAAGGTACCACCAGTCAGGCTGGGCAAAGACGCGGCACTTCACCGCGTCCTTCTCGGTCATGACCAGCGGCAATGATGGTGTGAAATTCAAGACCTCGGCGCTGTAGGGCGCATGGTCGGCAAAAACATGGGGTATCGGTTGCCAGTGTAGCGTTTCAAGGGTGTTGAAGAAACGTTGCGGGTTGCCGATCCCGGCGACCGCATGCACCTGCTGGCCTGCTGGGAAGTAATCGACCGGCTGGCGCTCGCCGGTTTGCAAGTTGACCAACGCCGTGGGCCGCAGGCAAAAGGCGAAGCCATCTTCGCGATCGGCCCCGGCGCCATTATAGAGCAGCGCATCCACGCTCTGCAGGCGCTCCACCGGTTCGCGCAACGGCCCGGCAGGCAGGCAGCGGCGATTGCCGAGGCCCCGAGCGGCGTCGATCAGCACCAGTTCAAGGTCGCGAGCCAGCCGGTAATGCTGCAGGCCGTCGTCGGAGAGGATCAGGTCCAGGGTTTCGCTGGCCAGCAGCGTCTTCACCGCGCGACTGCGGTCAGGGTCGATCATCAAGGGGACGCCGCAGCGCTGCACGATCAGCAAGGGTTCATCGCCAGCCACTTCGGCACTGTGGCCGGCCTCGACCCGCCACGGCAATTGCGGTGGCTTGGCGCCATACCCGCGACTGACCACGCCCACGCGCAAACCGCTACGTTGGCAGTGCTCAATCAACCACAGGATCAACGGTGTCTTGCCAGTCCCGCCCACGGTGATGTTACCGACCACCACCACCGGCACCGGCGATTGGTAGATCTCGCCCTCGCCCGCCAGGAAGCGCGCGCGCTTGCGCTGCACCACCGCGCGATACAGCGACTCCAGCGGCCGCAACAACGTCAGCGCCGGATGGCCCTCGTACCAGGCCTTGAGCAAACGATCGGACATGGCCATCAGGGTTGGCTCGCCGCCTCGACGGTGCTCATGCGCAAGTGGCTGAACCCCAGCTTGCCAGCAGCGTCCATCGCGGTAATCACCGCCTGGTGCTGGGTCTTGCCATCGGCACTGATGGAGAGTGGCATCTTGGTATCGCCACCGGACTCTTTCTGCAGGGCCTCCATCAGGCTGTTGAGGTCGTTCTTCTCGAGCAACTGGTTATTCACTGAAAACACGCCGTCGGCACTGATGGCGATATCCAGTTGCTTGACCTCCTGGTCCTCGGCCGGCGAGCCGCTGACCGCTTCCGGCAAATCGACCCGCAGCTCGGTCTGCCGTGTAAAGGTGGTGGTCACGACAAAAAACAGCAGCAGGATAAACACCACGTCGATCAGCGACGCGAGGTTGATATCAACATTTTCCCGTTGCTTGCGGCGAAATTTCACGCTTTGCCCCCGACCAGGTCCACGTCACGATCGCCCTGCACCACTTCCACCAGCTTGATGGCTTCCTGCTCCATGCCGACCACGAGCTCATCGATCCGGCGTTGCAGGAAACGGTGGAAGAACACCGAGGGAATACCGACCATCAGACCCGCCGCCGTGGTGATCAAGGCCTTCGAGATACCACCGGCCAGCACCGACGCGTTGGTGGTCATGCCCGAGCCCATGAACGAGCTGAAAATATCGATCATGCCCAGGACTGTGCCCAGCAGACCGAGCAACGGTGCCATGGCGGCGATAGTGCCGAGGGCGTTGATATAACGCTCCAGCTCATGGATAACCCGCGCCGCGGCCTCTTCAATGCACTCTTTCATGATCTCGCGACCATGCTTGGAGTTGGCCAACCCGGCCGCGAGGATTTCACCCAGGGGCGAATTGGCGCGCAGTTCCTTGAGTTTCTGCTTGTCGAGTTGCTTGTTCTTGATCCAGCCCCAGACCTGTCCCAGCAGATGCTCGGGCGTGACGCGACTGGCGCGCAGGGTCCACAGGCGTTCGGCAACGATGCCGAGTGCGGCGATGGAGCTCAAGATGATCGGCAACATCATCCAGCCGCCGGATTTGACCAATTCCCACACAGTGAATGTCCCCTCGAAAAAGTGCGCCACTTTACCATATAGGTCAGGCAGCGGGGCTCGTCGACCCACGACCCGCCTGTCGCAGGCTTCGGTCATTGGTAACGCCCGGTTACGGTAACGCTTCTCGCCAGAAGCGGCGTTGACTGCGCGCAACAATCGGTGGCGCGAAGGTCCCTAATCGCAAACGCACCGCACCCTGTTCGGCGCTGTCATACACCTGACTACCCAATGCTTGATAGCGTTCCACCACCTGCGGATGAGGATGGCCGAACGCATTGCCACGCCCTCGGGAAATCAGCACCGATTTCGGCGCCAGCCGCTGCAGAAAGGGCCCGGATGAAGAGCTGCGGCTACCGTGGTGAGGTGCTTGCAGCCAATCGGTCGGCACCGCCAGGGCCGAGGCCAGAAACGCCTTCTCAGCGGCACGATCGATATCGCCAGTGAGCAGCAGGCGTTCGCCATTGGCCTGCACCTGCAATACACAGGACTTCGGGTTGCTGCTAATGGCGTCGGGCCATTGCCAAAGTTCAAATGACACACCATCCCACACCCACTGCTCACCGCTGATACAAGGCTGAGTGTGAAGAAACGCCGGCAACCCTTCGGTTTCGCCACCGACGACCCGTTTGATCGGCAGCCCGCTGGCGACAGCTGCCGCACCGCCGGCATGATCGGCATCGGCATGGCTCAATAACATCATCTCCAAAGCGTCTATTCCGAGTTTCTTCAGCGACGGCAACACCACCCGCGCGCCGAGATCGGCCGCCCCGGAGCGCGGGCCGGCATCGTAGAGCAAGGTGTGATGGCGGGTGCGCAGGATCAATGCCTGCCCTTGCCCGACATCCAACTGCAACACATCCACCTGCCCGTGGGGCACCGGCTCGCGCGGCGGGAACACTGCCAACAACAGCATCGGCCAGCCCAGCAGCCGAAACGGCACGCCCTTGGGCAGCAGCAGCAACACCGCACCGATCAGGCTTACCAGCCAATACCCCACGGGTACCTCGGCCGGTATCCACGCAGGTAATTGCGCCGCCAGTAGCGCCAGGGCGTTGAACAAGCCGCCCAGCGCCCCACCCGCCAGCCATAACAAGCCCTCGCCCACGAACGGCAGCGCCAGCAGTGCAGTCCCTAGTAAAGCTAGGGGCAACACCACCAGACTGATCCACGGCACCGCGAATAGATTGGCCAGCGGCGCGCTGAGACTGATGGGCAAACCGAGCACCAGCAACACCGGGAAAAGACCGATGGCAATCAACCATTGCGGACGGGTCCATGCCTGCCAGACGCTCCACCGCCCCAATCGCCCACCGAAAGTCAGCGCCAGCACCGCCACCGCCGCAAAGGACAGCCAGAAACCCGGCTGCAAGCTGGCCAAGGGTTCAAGGATCAGCACACCATTGAACGCCAGCAACAGTGGCCACCAGATGCCCAAATGACGGAAACGCAAACGCCACAGCAACACCAGCCCCACCATCACACAGGCGCGCTGCACCGGCACGCCGAATCCCGCCAGCAGGCCGTACCCCAGCGCTGCGCTAAACGCCAGGCCACACGCCCACGGCAGCCACGGCCAGGTGCGCGGCCAGCAGCCGTAGCGCGCCAGAGCGGCGACGAGCGCGTAGATCAACCCCGCCAACAGGCCGATGTGCTGGCCGGAAATCACCAGCAAATGCACCGTGCCGGTGTCCTGCAAGACACGCCAGTCCTCGGCCGCCAGCCCCGATCCGTCCCCCAGCACCAGGGCCGCCAGTCCTGCCTCGCGCCCTTGGGCATCCACCGCCATCAAGCGCTGACGGACCGCGTCGCGCCAAGCATTGCGGGCCGGCGCCAGGCGTTCGCCGTCCTTCACCGAGCCGGTGGCGCCAATACGTTGGGCCAGCAGCCAGGCTTCATGGTCAACGCCATGGAAGTTGAGCAAGCCCGACGGACGTTTAAGCGTCACCGCGAGGCGCCAGCGTTCACCGCTGCGTACCGGTGGCCCACCGTGCCAGGACAGCCGAATCCGCGCGGGCAGCCGGGCTTTGCGCGACCGGCTGTCGGTCAGTTCGAAACGCACGCCGCTGTCGGTCTGCTGCGGCAACCCGGTCACGCGCCCCTCCAGCCAACGTGTCTGGCCGTCGAGCGCCGGACGCAAGCGGTCATCCAGCGCCCACTGCGCGCTCATGCACGCCCAGCTCAAGCCGAATAGGAAAAACGCCAGCGGGTAAGTACGAAACGGCAGCAGCATCAACGCCACCAGCACCAGGGCCAACAGCGCCCCGGTAGGCGGCAGTGCGGGTAGAAATCGCAGCGCAAGCAGCCCGAGTGCAAGCGCAAACATCCCTGTCCTCATGGATCATTCCTTTGAAGTGATCCACTCAGTCTTAGCCGCCGCCCGGGCACCGCCTATGATGTTTTGTCACAAAGTCTGAATTTTCTGTTTATAGAATGCGGGCATACTTGCCCCTCGATCTGACCTGGACCCCTTATGCCCCGGCGCTTATTCAAACGGTACATGCCCGACCCCACGAGTATCAGGGAACACAAGTCATTACAGTTTCTTGGCACTTTGTTGCATGACCCGAACCTCTGGCACCTGAATCGGCACTCGGTGGCACGCGCCATGGCGGTGGGCCTGTTCGCGGCCTTTATCCCGATCCCCTTGCAGATGCTATTGGCGGCAGTGCTGGCAATCACAGTGCGTGGCAATATGCCGATTGCCATCAGCCTGGTGTGGTTGACCAACCCGATCACCATGCCGGTGGTATTTCTGTGTACCTACATGACTGGCGCCTGGCTGATGAATGTGCCACCGCGCAGCCTGCCTCACGACCTGACCTGGGAGTGGATCAGCGGGCAGTTGAGCACGCTGTGGCAGCCGTTCCTGCTCGGCTCGGTGGTACTGGGCGCGGTGCTGGGCACGCTGGCTTATTGCCTGACCATGGGGTACTGGCGCTGGTGGGTCGCGCACCAATGGAAAAAACGCAAACAGCGTCGCGCTTGAGCCCTAGGCTGCCAGCAAACGCACATGCACACGCAAGCCTTGGCCGGTATTTTCCGCCCACAGGCTACCGTCCTGACGCTGCACCGCATTGCGCGCGATGCTCAACCCTAGCCCGAAGCCGCCGTCGCCAGGTCGTGAGCCATCCAAACGGGTAAACGGCGCGAAGATCCGTTCTAGGTCGCGCTCATCAATGCCCCCGCCCTGATCCTCCAGCCACAGGTGCCAGTATTCGCCATCACGGCGCCCATCCAGGCTGACGACACCGTCCACCGGTGAATGCCGTATGGCGTTGCGCAGGATATTTTCCAAGGCCTGGGCCGATGCGTTCAGATTGCCGCGTACCCAACAGTCTTGCCCCAGCAAGCATGGCAGCCGCGAGGCTGGCCAATCGCTTTCGAAACAGGCGTTTTCCTTGAGCATGTCCCAGAGCGCCTGAACCTGAATATCTTCGACAGGCAGCGGCGTCCGTTCGGTATCCAGCCAGGCCAATTGAAGACTGTCCTCCACCAGGCGCTGCATCGCGTCGATCTCTCGCCCCAACCGTTCACGCAGTTGCGCCAGATCCTGCTCGCTGTCACAAGCCACGCGCAAACGGCTCAGAGGGGTGCGCAGTTCATGGGACATGTCCCGCAACAACTGTTGCTGCAACACCACCGTGCCCTGCAAACGCTCGGACATATGGTCAAATGCCCGACCCAGCTCGCCCAATTCATCCTGACGACTGGTGGCTGCGTAGGACAGCCGTGTGTTCAATTGGTCGACACGCCAGGCATTGGCCTGCTCGCGCAGCTGGTTCAGCGGCACGATCAGCAGCCGATAGAGGCCGATGCACAACAACAGGGTAAACAGACCGGGAATCACGCCATTGGTCACCACCCGCCAAAACAGTTGGTAACGTCCCGGCATAAAGCGCTGGGGCAACTCGATCACCAGCGAGCCGACGCTGGGGTCCAGGGGAAACGGGATTTTCAACCATGGCAGGCCTTTGACGTGGCGGCTGACCGGCCAGTCCAGGCCACGCAGGAAGGTCAGGCGCTGACTTTCCTTGTCGGTCAACGGCGTGCTGCCAAGGGACTGCAGGTCGTTGCCGATCACGCCGATCCAGATGCTTTCACGCGCCGCCATCAGTTGCAGCCAGGCGTCCACGCCGGCACTGTCCTGGGTCCTCCAGGCCAACTCCGCTCCCGCCGCATAACCGCTGAGAATCTCGCGAGAGGTTTCGGACAGGTAGGCGTTCTGCTGCTCCATGTACCGACCCCAGGACCAACTGAGCCAGATCATCAACAAACAGAAGGCAATCAGCAGGCAGGCCAGTTTCCAGAATAACGAGTGTTTACCCGGCAGCCGTTTCAAGCCCCCTTCAAAGGCCGTCATCGTGACCGCTCAGCACATAGCCCTTGCCCCACACCGTGCACACTTCACGCTCGCTGTAGCCGATGGCTTTGAGTTTGCGGCGAGTCTGGCTGATATGCATGTCGAGGCTGCGGTCATGCGGCGCATAACCGCGCTGCAGCACATGCTGATAAAGGAAGGCCTTGCTCAGCACTTCCTCGCCGCTGCTGTGCAAGGTGTGCAGCAGGCGGTACTCGCTGCGGGTCAAGCCGGCCCAGTGTCGCTGGTAGAAGACGTCGGACAGTTCGTCGTCAAAGCGCAGGCTACGGGCGTCGTCGCGCACGGGCGGCAAACTCGCCAGCGGGCGGCGATCCAGGGCCACCCGGCGCAGGATGGCTTCGATACGCACCCGCAACTCGACCATGCTGAACGGCTTGGGCAGGTAATCGTCCGCGCCCAGGCGAAAGCCGTTCACGCGATCGGCTTCGGCGCCCAGGGCCGACACCAGGATCACCGGCACCGAATGGCTCTGGCGCAGGTGCGTGAGGATCTCCAGCCCATCCAACCCAGGTAGCAGAATGTCCATCAACACCACGTCGAAGGCTTGCTCGCGGGCCATTTTCAGGCCTTGCTGACCGTTCTGGCACCACGTGACCTGGAAGCCACAGCGCCCCAGATGCTCATGGATATAGGCGCCCAGCACGGGGTCATCTTCGATGGTCAGGATACTGGGTAGGCCAATTGCTGCGGGATTCATTAGCG
Source organism: Pseudomonas sp. D3 (assembly GCF_029320995.1). Lineage (NCBI taxonomy): Bacteria > Pseudomonadati > Pseudomonadota > Gammaproteobacteria > Pseudomonadales > Pseudomonadaceae > Pseudomonas > Pseudomonas sp. D3. The sequence continues at coordinate 2,675,165 of NZ_CP119772.1, read as the reverse complement.
TCTGCAAGTAATTCTCAATCACTGATTATTCAAGATTCCCCTCCGCCAGGCAATCGCCACGTCGTGCCAAATGGCTCGTAGATTGCCATCCGTGATTAATTTGCAAGATTCCAGACCGCGCAAATGGCTACACTGCGCGGGTGACGCGGGCCGGATGCCTGCACGGACGATTGATAACAACGTGGTTGCAGGAGAGTGGCGTGCTTACAAGAATGGGGATAAAAGGCCGCGTACTGTTGCTGACCTTATTACCGACCAGCCTGATGGCCTTATTGCTGGGGGGCTATTTCACCTGGATGCAGCTCTCGGAGTTGCAGTCCCAGTTGCTGCAACGCGGCGAAATGATCGCCGAGCAGTTGGCCCCGTTGGCGGCTCCCGCCCTGAGCAGCAAGAACACCGACCTGCTGGAACGCATCGCCACCCAATCTCTGGAACAACCGGACGTGCGCGCCGTTTCTTTCCTCGCACCGGACCGCTCGTCCATGGCCCACGCCGGCCCGACCATGCTCAACCCGCCGCCGGCGGGTAACAGCTCACACCTGTTGCAGCGCACCGGCAACGATGCCACCCGCTACCTGCTGCCGGTGTTTGGGCGCCATCGCAACCTTGCCGGCGAGCTGATCCCCGATGAAGCCGACCGCCTGCTCGGTTGGGTCGAGGTGGAACTGTCCCACAACGGCATGTTGCTGCGCGGTTACCGCAGCCTGTTCGCCAGCCTGCTGTTGATCGCCATCGGCCTGATCTGCACGGCGGCCCTGGCCCTGCGTATCAGCCGCACCATCAATTCGCCGATCGGCCAGATCAAGCAAGCCGTGGCCCAACTCAAGGACGGCAACCTGGAAACCCGCTTGCCTGCGCTGGGCAGCCAGGAACTGGATCAACTCGCCTCGGGCATCAACCGCATGGCCGAGACCCTGCAGAACGCCCGGGAAGAACTGCAGCACAGCATCGACCAGGCCACCGAAGACGTGCGCCAGAACCTGGAAACCATCGAAATCCAGAACATCGAGCTGGACCTGGCGCGCAAGGAAGCCCTGGAGGCCAGCCGCATCAAGTCGGAGTTCCTGGCCAATATGAGCCACGAAATCCGCACGCCGCTCAACGGCATCCTCGGTTTCACCCACCTGCTGCAAAAAAGCGAGCTGACGCCGCGCCAGTTGGATTACCTGGGCACCATCGAAAAGTCCGCCGATAACCTGCTGGGCATCATCAACGAGATCCTCGACTTCTCGAAGATCGAAGCCGGCAAGCTGGTACTCGACAGCGTGCCCTTCAACCTGCGGGACTTGCTGCAAGACACCCTGACCATCCTCGCCCCCGCCGCCCATGCCAAACAGCTAGAACTGGTGAGCCTGGTGTACCGCGACACACCGCTGGCATTGGTGGGTGACCCGCTGCGCCTCAAGCAGATTCTGACCAACCTGATCAGCAATGCGATCAAGTTCACCCGCGAAGGCACCATCGTGGCCCGCGCGATGATCGAGGATGAACAGGAAGACAGCGTGCAACTGCGCATCAGTGTGCAAGACACCGGCATCGGCCTGTCCAGCCAGGACGTGCGCACGCTGTTCCAGGCGTTCAGCCAGGCCGACAATTCGCTGTCGCGCCAACCGGGCGGCACCGGCCTGGGCCTGGTGATTTCCAAGCGCTTGATCGAACAGATGGGCGGCGAAATCGGCGTCGACAGCACACCGGGCGAAGGCTCGGAGTTCTGGATCAGCCTGAACCTGCCCAAGACCCGCGACGACGTCGAAGACCTGCCCTCTGCGCCGCTGCTCGGCCGCCGCGTGGCCGTGCTGGAAAACCACGAACTGGCGCGCCAGGCCTTGCAGCACCAACTCGAAGACTGCGGCCTGGAAGTCACGCCGTTCAATACCCTGGAAAGCCTGACCAACGGCATCACCAGCGCGCACCAGACCGAACAGGCGATCGACCTGGCGGTACTCGGCGTCACCGCCAATGACATCCCGCCCGAGCGCCTCAACCAGCATCTGTGGGACCTCGAACACCTGGGCTGCAAGGTACTGGTGCTGTGCCCGACCACCGAGCAAATGCTGTTCAACCAGTCCGTGCCCAACCCCAACAGTCAGTTGCAGGCCAAGCCCGCGTGTACGCGCAAGCTGCGCCGCGCCCTGGCCGACCTGATCAGCCCGCGCCCCTCTCGCTCCGAGCCGGGCGAGCCACTCTCCAGCCGCGCGCCCCGCGTGCTCTGTGTGGATGACAACCCGGCCAACCTATTACTGGTGCAAACCCTGCTGGAAGACATGGGCGCCAAAGTCCAGGCAGTGGAAAGCGGTTACGCGGCCATCGAGGCAGTCAAGCAGGAAACCTTCGACCTGGTGCTGATGGACGTGCAGATGCCGGGCATTGACGGGCGCCAAAGTACCGAGGCGATTCGCCAGTGGGAAAGCGAGCGCCACGGCACGCCGCTGCCGGTGGTGGCCCTCACCGCCCACGCCATGGCCAACGAAAAGCGTGCGCTGCTGCAAAGCGGCATGGACGACTACCTGACCAAACCCATCAGCGAGCGGCAATTGGCCCAGGTGGTGTTGAAGTGGACCGGCCTGGCCCTGCGCAACCAAGGGCCGGAGCGCCCGACCGAAGGCCTCGGCCCAGGCGTGCGATTGCTGGTGCTGGACCACGAGGAAGGCCTGCGGCTGGCCGCGGGCAAGGCTGACCTGGCGGCGGACATGCTCGCGATGTTGCTCGCCTCCCTGGAAGCCGACCGCCTGGCGATTACCCTCGCGCGCGAAGCCAATGACAACCACGCCTTGATCGAACGCGTCCATCGCCTGCACGGCGCCACCCGTTACTGCGGCGTGCCGCAACTGCGCGCCGCCTGCCAACGCGCCGAAACCCTGCTCAAGCAGGACGACGCCAAGGCCATGGCCGCGCTGGACGAGCTGGACATGGCCATTGCCCGGTTGGCCAGTGAAGCGCGGGTCAGCGCCTAACACTTTTTATGGAGGCGAACCCTGTGGGAGCGGGCGCGTTCGCTCCCACAGGGTTCGCGTTACCAAAACGTAGATTGCAGGGAGCATTTTAATGCGCGTCATTCTTTTCAGCAGCCAGACCTACGACCGCGACAGTTTTCTCGGCGTGCCGCTACCGCCCGGCCTGGAACTGCAATTCCAGCCCGCACGGCTCACCCTCGACACCGTGGCCCTGGCCGAACATCACGAAGCGGTCTGCGCGTTTATCAACGATGACCTCAGCGCGCCCGTGCTCGAGCACCTGGCCAAGGGCGGCACCCGCTTGATCGCACTGCGCTCGGCCGGTTACAACCATGTCGACCTCGCCGCCGCCAAGCGCCTGGGCCTGACCATCGTGCGGGTGCCCGCCTATTCGCCGCATGCCATCGCCGAACACGCCGTGGCGCTGATTCTCGCCCTGAACCGGCGCCTGCATCGCGCCTACAACCGCACCCGCGAGGGCGATTTCAGCCTGCACGGCCTGACCGGCTTTGACCTCGTCGGCAAGACCGTCGGCGTGGTCGGCACCGGGCAGATCGGCGCCACCTTCGCCAAGATCATGGCCGGCTTTGGCTGCCACCTGCTGGCCTACGACCCGTTTCCCAACCCGCTGGTCCAGGCTCTCGGCGCTCGCTATGTGAGCCTGCCCGAACTGCTGGCCGAGGCGCAGATCATCAGCCTGCACTGCCCGCTCACCGCCGACAGCAAGCACCTGATCAATGCGCGCTCCCTGGCGCAGATGCAACCCGGCGCGATGCTGATCAACACCGGGCGCGGTGGCCTGGTGGACACCCCCGCGCTGATCGAAGCGCTCAAGGACGGCCAACTCGGCTACCTGGGGCTGGATGTGTACGAAGAAGAAGCCCAGCTGTTTTTCGAGGACCGTTCCGACCTGCCCCTGCAAGACGATGTGCTCGCGCGCCTGCTGACGTTCCCCAACGTGATCGTCACCGCGCACCAGGCATTCCTCACGCGCGAGGCCCTGGCGGCGATCGCCGACACCACCCTGGCCAATATCGCGGCCTGGGCCGATGGCCGTGCGCAGAATCGTGTCGACGGATGATCAGCGGTCACATACCAGGCGCATGATCCGCAGGCGCGCGTGCTAGGATGCCGCGCCTATTTGGAGGAACCATGGCCGAACACGATTTCCGCTTCAGCTTGCTGAGCCCGCAACACACCCTGATCGAATGCCGCGCTCTGGTGCCGGGCCGTTACCAGGTCACCGGCAACGGTGGTTCGATCAAGCATGGCGACGTACTGATCGTCACCCTGCGCGGCAGTAAAACCCTGTCGATGCGCCTCACCGTCGAAGGTGACGCGCGCTACTCCATCCGCCCGGCGGGCCAATGGGTCGCCATGGCCCAAGGGCCGAAGTTCGGCGAACTGGAGATTCACACCTGGAACGTCAACTGCGACAGCTGCGAGGCCGTGCTGGAGTTTGAATTCGCGGTGGAGACCAAGCTGACCAAGGAACCGCTGCAACCGGCCGCCAATGCGCGCATTGCCGAATTGGGCTGGGCCAGCGAAGGCGCCAAGCACCGCTGCCCGAAATGCCAGAAGGCCGCGCAATGAAGGGCCTGCTTCTGCTGGCCGCCGTCGGTGCCGGCCTGATGGGCTGCGCCGGTGATGCGGTAAAGCTCAAGCAGGATCACAGCTACGTGGTGGAATGGATCGGTGAGCGGCCGCTGATGGATTACGCGCACCTGAGTGTCACCCTGGGCGCCGATGGTCGCGCCTACGGCAACGGCGGGTGCAACCACTGGTTTGCACCGTACACCGTGGAGGGCGAAAAACTCAGCTTCGGCAAGATCGGCAGCACCCGCAAACTCTGCGCCGACGCCCTGATGGAGCAGGAACACCGCTTCTTCCAAGCCCTGCAAGGCGTTGAGCGCTGGGACATCTCGCCGATCGAGCAGACCCGTTTCTGGCCTGCCGAAGGCAAACCCATTCGCCTGTGGCTTGAAGAAGGCTGATAGCGAAGCCCGCAGGCTCAATGTGATCTAACTGTGGGAGGGGGCTTGCTCCCGATGACGACCTATCAGTCAGCTCGTGTATCGACTGACACACCGCCATCGGGAGCAAGCCCCTCCTACATATTCAACCGCGCAGGGCCTTGAGTTTGGCCAGCACGCCTTGCGCCGTCTGCTCGCCCATCAACTGCTCACGCACCTTGCCCTTGTCATCGATGATGTAAGTCACCGGCAACGCTTCGCTGCGTGGAATATCAAAGATCCCGTCCGGGTTCTGTGCCAGCACGGTGAACTTGATGCCCAGCTTGTCGCTGGCGTCCTTCAGTTCTGCGCCCTGCACATTGTCGAAATTGACTCCGAACACGCCGACGTTCTGCCCTTTCAACTGTTCCGACAAGGCGTTGAGCTCAGGAATTTCCGTGCGACAAGGGCCACACCATTCCGCCCAGTAGTTGACCACCAGCCATTGCTTGTCCAAGCGCTCGGCCGCTACTTTCTGGCCATATTGGTCAACGCCGTAGTCATTACCGCAGCCGCTGAGCAGCAGGGTTGTGATGATCGCCAATGCACCGATCAGTCGCCTTGTCATGGGGTAATCCTTCGCAAAAATGAACGTTGGCTGCGGCTGATCGCCTCTTACGGTTTAAGGACCGGGCGCAGCGCAGGTAGAATACCCGCCACCTTACGCAAGATGCGACCCGCACATGACCGATCTGACGCTTTATCACAACCCGCGCTGCTCGAAATCCCGCGGAGCGCTCGAACTGCTGGAAGCTCGCGGCCTCGCCCCGACGGTGGTGCGCTACCTGGAAACCCCGCTGAATGCCGCGCAATTGAAAGCCCTGCTGACCAAACTGGGGCTCAGCGCACGCCAACTACTGCGCACCGGCGAAGAGGAATACAAAACCCTCAACCTGGATGACGCGACGCTCAGCGAAACACAGTTGATCGCCGCCATCGCCGAGCACCCCAAGTTGATGGAACGTCCGATCCTCGAAACCAGCGACAAAGCCATCATCGGCCGGCCGCCGGAGAACGTGCTGGAGATCCTGCCGTGAGTACGCCGTATGTGCTGGTGTTGTATTACAGCCGCAACGGCTCGGTCAGCGAAATGGCCCGGCACATTGCCCGAGGTATCGAACAAGGCGGGATGGAAGCACGCCTGCGCACCGTGCCGGCGATCTCCGCCGAGTGCGAAGCCGTAGCGCCGAGCATTCCGGCCGAAGGCGCGCTGTATGCCAGCCTGGATGATTTGAAGAACTGTTCAGGCCTGGCCCTGGGCAGCCCGACCCGCTTCGGCAATATGGCCGCGCCGTTGAAGTACTTTATCGACGGCACCAGTAACCTCTGGCTGACCGGCGCCCTGGTCGGCAAACCGGCCGGGGTATTTACCTCCACCGCCAGCCTGCACGGCGGCCAGGAAACCACGCTGATGTCGATGCTGCTGCCGCTGCTGCACCACGGCATGCTGATCACCGGCCTGCCTTACAGCGAACAAGCACTGCTGGACACCCAGGGTGGCGGCACGCCTTACGGCGCCAGCCACCATGCCGGGCCCGACGGCAAGCGCCTGCTGGATCAACATGAAATCGCCCTGTGCAAGGCCCTTGGCCTGCGCCTGGCGAAAACCGCTGTGCTGCTGGAGAACGGCCGTGGCCAAAAAACCTAAAATCCTGCCACCCCAGGCCTGGCTGGCGCCGCGGGTCAAAGTCGCACGCGCGCTGAGCCTGCTGGCGTTTTTCGGCCTGGTCGGTCTGCTCTGCGTGTATTACCTGTTCATCGCCGACCTGCACGGCGCACGCCCGTGGGTGATCCTGCTGATCGAGTTGGTGCCGCTGCTGGTGCTGGCGCCGGGGATGGTGAGCGGCAGCGCGCGCGGACACTCGTGGATGTGCTTTGTGGTGAACCTGTATTTCATCAAGGGCGCGCTGGCGGCCTATGACCCGAACCGCCAGTGGTTCGGTGTGCTGGAAATGCTCGCGAGCCTGGCGCTGTTCTGTACGGCGCTGCTGTATGTGCGCTGGCGGTTCCAGTTGGATCGGCGCTTGGCGGGCGAGGGTCAGCCAGCCTGACCCGCCGTCAGCGCGAGCAAGCCCCACGCTTGGAATGCAGTTCCTTGTGCTTGTGGGAGTGGGCTTGCCCGCGATGGCGTCACCTCGGTTTCAATGATTGACCGTATACGCCAGCATCATCGACAACTGGCACATCGGCCGCCCACTCTCGGCATGCCACTGGTTGAACGCCCCCTGCACCGTCGCCAGGTCGCGCAGGCTGGTGGGGGCCTTGTCGACGATCTTCTGCGCATGCAGTGCCGCGACCACGTCATCGCTCGGCACGAACGTATCCTTGCCCACCATGCGCAGAAAGCGCGGCGCCGACAGCCCGCCCAACTGATGACCGTGCTTGCTCAAGTATTTCCACAACCCGACGATGTCGGTCACCGGCCAATCGGCGATAAACGCGCCGAAACTGCCCTTCTCCTGGGCGATGTCGAGGATCATCTGCGCGTTGCGCGGCACGCTCTTGAGCTTGCCCAAGTGGCGGATGATGCGCGTGTCCTGCATCAAGCGCTCCAGGTGCTCGGCGCCCATCAGCACGACTTTTTCCGGGTCGAAGCCAAAGAACACCTGCTCGAACGCGGGCCATTTGGCATCCACCACGCTGTGCTTGAGCCCGGCGCGAAAAACCCGCAGCGCCAGGGTCGACAGGTAACGATCATCACTGATCTGGCGTAATTGCGCCGGGGTGTTGGGGACAGGCAGGTGGGCTTCCAGCTCGGCCGCCGAACCGAAGCGGTTCAGACAATATTCGTGCAGCCATTTGTAATCGCGCATGCCCTCTCCTGGGGATTGAAATGAAAACGGCGCCTGTGAGCGCCGTCGTTCAGAGCGTTGAAAAGCGTCAGAGGTTCACTACGTTGACGAAGCGCGAAGCGGCGCTCTCGTCGATACGCAGGCTGGTGAAGTCGAACAGGTTACGGTCGGCTAACTGCGATGGGATCACGTTCTGCAAGCTGCGGAAGATACTCTCGGTCCGCCCCGGGGTCTTGCGTTCCCAGTCCTGGAGCATCTCCTTGACCACCTGGCGCTGCAGGTTTTCCTGGGAGCCGCACAGGTTGCACGGGATGATCGGGAATTGCTTGAAATCGGAGTAGGCCTGGATGTCCTTCTCGTTGCAATACGCCAGCGGGCGAATCACCACGTTGCGTCCGTCATCGGCGCGCAGCTTGGGCGGCATGGCCTTGAGGGAGCCGTTGAAGAACATATTGAGGAAGAACGTCTCGACGATATCGTCGCGGTGATGCCCCAGGGCCATCTTGGTCGCACCGATCTCATCGGCAAACGTGTAGAGCGTGCCACGGCGCAGGCGCGAACACAGCGAGCAGGTGGTCTTGCCCTCCGGGATCAGTTCCTTGACCACCGAATAGGTGTCTTTTTCAACGATGTGGTACTCGATGCCCAGTGCCTTGAGGTAGGCCGGCAGCACCTCTTCGGGGAAGCCCGGTTGTTTCTGGTCCATGTTGACGGCGACGATCTCGAACTTGATCGGCGCGACCTTTTGCAGGTGCAGCAGCACGTCGAGCAGGGTGTAGCTGTCTTTGCCGCCGGAGAGGCAGACCATGACTTTGTCGCCGTCCTCGATCATGTTGAAGTCGGCGACCGCTTCACCGGCCAGGCGACGCAGGCGTTTTTGCAGTTTGTTCTGGTTGACCGTAAGAGTGCCCATGGCGCTTGGATCCGCTAGAGGTGTGTGACGAAAAGCGCGGTATTTTACCGGTAAGGTTGACCAAGTTCCAATGTGGGAGGGGGCTTGCTCCCGATAGCGGGGTGTCAGCCACCCATTTGTTAGTGACAGACTGCCATCGGGAGCAAGCCCCCTCCCACACTTGACTGCATTGCCAACCTACAGACCGCGCCGCGATTAAGCCCGCTGTTTACAGCGCAATTTGCTCTAAAGCCCTACGGTTTTTCCGGTCATCACTTCCTATACTGCGACTTGAGGTCGCACATAACTATCCAGACCTTTCAGGCCATCTGGCCCGTGGGCGCTCCGATGGGGGGCGATGGTAATAACGACAGGAGTGACTGGCATGATCCATCACGTCGTGGGGCTTTTTACCCATCCCGACCAGGAATGGCGGGAAATTCGTGGCGATAAAGAAGAAAGCGTCGGCCACATGTACCTCACACACACCTTGATTCTTGCGGCGATCCCCGCCGTATCAGCCTTTATCGGCACCACCCAGGTCGGCTGGGTCATCGGCAACCGCTCCCCGGTCATGCTGACCCAGGAAAGCGCCTTGTGGATGACCCTCATGTCTTACGTGGCGATGCTCGGCGGCGTAGCGGTCATGGGCGCCTTCATTCACTGGATGGCGCGCACCTACGACGCCAGCCCCAGCATGGCGCGTTGTGTCGCCTTTGCCACCTACACCGCCACACCGCTGTTTATCGGCGGGCTGGCGGCGCTCTACCCGCACATGTGGCTGGGGATGGTCGTCGGCACGGCGGCGATCTGTTACACGGTGTACCTGCTGTATGTGGGGTTACCGACGTTCATGAGCATCGATCCGGACGAGGGCTTCCTGTTTTCCAGCTCGGTGTTGGCCGTGGGCCTGGTCGTGCTGGTGGCAATCATGGCGTTTACGGTGATCGTCTGGGGCTTGGGCGTTGGCCCGATCTATACCAACTAAGCGGTTTCACCCAGCAGGCAAGGCCACCGCAAGGTGGCTTTGTGCGTCATGCACGACCATTCGGCGCCTGACCGATTCGGAAACACCCGCCTTTGCGGCATACTGAGCGCCTCTGGAGATAGGTACAGCATGCCTGAGCAACTCAATACCCGCGTCGAAGATTGTTTCCTGCTAGCCGAATCCTTTTTCAAACGAAACTTCAAACGCCCTCAGGTCAGCCTCAAGCTGCGGGGCCAGAAGGCCGGTGTCGCGCATTTGCACGAGAACCTGCTGCGCTTCAACCCACAGTTGTACCGAGAAAACAGCCAACACTTCCTGAAACAGACCGTGGCCCATGAAGTGGCGCACCTGATCGCCCACCAATTGTTTGGCGAACGCATCCAGCCCCATGGCGAAGAATGGCAACTGATCATGCGAGGCGTGTATGAACTGCCGCCGGACCGTTGCCACACCTATGAAATCAAGCGCCGCCAGGTGACCCGCTATATCTACCGCTGCCCGTGTGCCGACAGCGACTTCCCGTTTTCGTCACAGCGCCATGGGCTGGTGAGGCAGGGGCGGCGTTATCTGTGCAGGCGCTGTCGGCAGACGTTGGTGTTTACCGGGGAAACCCGCGTCGAGTGAAAGGTGCGGTGCCTGTAAGCGCCTCATCGGGGGCTTGCTCCCGATAGCGCCCGCCCAGTCACTACACAATCACCTTGGCGCTGCGCAGTTCGCTGATGCGCTGTGGGCTCAAGCCCAACTCCATCAGCACTTCATCACTGTGTGCGCCCACAGCGACCCCAATATGCCGGGGCGCTGGCAACCCCTCGGAGAACTTAAGCGGGCAAGCCATTTGCGCCTGGGTCGAGCCGTCGGCCCGAGGCACCTGGGCGACCAACTCCCGCGCCTTCAACTGCGGATGCTCCACGCCTTCGCTCAGACTCAACACCGGTTCCACGCACGCATCCACCCCGGCAAACAACTCGCACAGTTCCTCAAAACTGCGCTTCTCGAACTCAACCTGCAGCGCCTGCTTGAGCGCCTTTTGCTGCGCAGGCTTGGGCGACAAGCCTTGTGCCGCCAACTCCGGTCGTCCCAACGTTGCACACAATTGCTGCATAAACGCCGGCTCCAGACTGCCCACCGACATCCAGCGCCCATCACGGGAGCGGTAATAATCGTAGAAACTGCCGCCATTGAGCACATGGGTCTCCCAACCGGGCTCCACGCCACAGGCCAGGTATCCAGCGCCGGCCATGGCATTCAAGCTGAACGAGCAGTCGGTCATGCTCACATCCAGGTATTGGCCGACGCCGCTCTGTTGTCGCGCAATCACCGCCGCGAGCAGGCCCACCACCGCGTGCAGCGAACCGCCGGCGACATCTGCCAATTGCACGCCCAAGGGCAGCGGCCCGCTGTCCTGACGCCCGGTATGGCTGGCTATTCCGGCCAACGCCAGATAGTTGATGTCGTGCCCGGCGCGATCCTTGTAGGGGCCGGTCTGACCGTACCCGGTGATCGACACATAAATCAGCCGCGGGTTGATCGCCTTCAACGCCGCATACCCCAGGCCCAGGCGCTCCATCACCCCCGGGCGAAACTGCTCGAGCACGATGTCGTAGCCCTTGACCAGCTCGCGCACAATCTCCAGCGCCTCGGCCTGCTTCAGATCCAGGGCGAGACTGCGCTTATTGCGATTGAGGTAAGCATGGCTCGCCGAGGTGCCCTGATCATGGGGCGGCAGCACGCGTAGCAGGTCCATGCGCGTGGGCGATTCGATGCGCAGCACCTCGGCGCCCATGTCCGCTAGCATCAGCGAAGCGAACGGACCGGGCAGCAAGGTGGAAAAATCCAGTACTTTAAGGGACGCCAAGGGACCTGACATGGAGACTCCGTTTCCGATTCGACTGACGACAGCGTAGTCAGCCTTCAGCGCCCAGGGCAATCGTCAGAACGATCATCGGACGTGACCGTTTTGATCACGGCGGGCTTTTTCCTGACGGCGGCCTTATCATTGGCCCACGTTTGCTTGCAGGGTGTTCCATGAAATTCGCGATAGCAGTGTTTTCCGCCGCCCATGCGCCCTCCTCGCGTCGCGCCTTGCTGTTCGCCCAGGCGGCGCTGGCCGGCGGGCATGAGATTGTGCGGCTGTTTTTTTATCAGGATGGCGTCTACAGCGCCTCCAACACCATCGTTGCGCCACAGGATGAGCAAGACATCGCCCGCCAATGGCGTGAGTTTGTCAGCGCACAACAGTTGGACGCCGTGGTCTGCATCGCCGCCGCCCTGCGCCGTGGTGTGCTCAACCGTGAAGAAGCCGCACGCTACCAACGCAGCGCGGTGAACGTGGATGCGCCATGGGAGCTGTCGGGCCTTGGGCAATTGCACGACGCGAGCCAGACCGCCGACCGCTTGATCTGTTTTGGAGGGCCGTGACATGTCCAAATCCTTGCTGGTGATCAGCCGCCAGGCACCGTGGTCCGGGCCGAGCGCGCGGGAAGCGCTGGATATCGTGTTGGCCGGCGGCGCGTTCGATCTGCCCATCGGCCTGCTGTTTCTGGATGACGGCGTGTTCCAACTGGCACCGCACCAGGACGCCAAGGCCGTGCAGCAAAAAGACCTCGGCGCCAACCTGCAGGCACTGGGGCTGTTCGGTATCGACGCGGTGTTTGCCTGCGAGCACAGCCTGGCCGCGCGCGGGCTGACGCACCCCGTCAATGCACAGCCGCTGAACAACGAACAGATCTCCCAGTTGATTGACCGTTACGACCAGGTGATAACCCTCTGATGTCGACTTTACATGTGGTGTCCCACTCCCCGTTTACCGATAGCCGCCTCGACAGTTGCCTGCGCATCTGCGGCAGCGACGATGCGATCCTGCTCTGTGGCGACGGCGCCTATGGGCTGCATCACCCGGCCCTGCAACTCAAGGGCGTGAAGGTGTTTGTGCTGGCCGAAGACAGCCTGGCGCGCAACCTGCCGCTGCCCGACTGGGCCGACTGCGTGGATTACCCGGGTTTCGTGCAACTGTCGATCGACTACGACAAGGTCAACACCTGGCTATGAACACCCTGACCGTGGGCGCGCACGCCCTCGAACTGGACAAGGACGGCTACCTCGTCAACCTGAACGAGTGGTCGGTCGACGTGGCCAACGCCCTGGCCGCCGCCGAAGCCCTCGAGTTGACCCCGGCGCACTGGGAAATCCTCGAGCTGCTGCGCCAGTTCTATCAAGAATTCCAGCTGTCCCCCGCCACGCGCCCGCTGATCAAGTACACCGCCTTGAAGCTGGGCACGGACAAGGGCAACAGCCTGCACCTCAATAAACTGTTCAACGGCACTCCCGCCAAACTCGCCGCCAAGCTGGCGGGCCTGCCCAGGCCGACGAATTGCTTATGACCGATTTTGCCCCGCTGACCCTTGAAACCCCCGCCGAGCACCCGTTTGCGCCGTTCGTGCGCATCCTGGGCAAAGGCAAGCGCGGCGCGCGCAACCTGACCCGCGAAGAAGCCCGCGAAGCCATGGGCATGCTGCTTGACGAGAAAGTCGAAGACACCCAGCTCGGCGCCTTCCTCATGCTGCTGCGCCACAAGGAAGAAAGCCCGGAAGAACTCGCCGGCTTCACCGAAGCGCTGCGCGAGCGCCTGCACGCGCCGGCGCTGAAGGTGGATGTCGACTGGCCGACCTACGCCGGCAAAAAGCGCCACCTGCCGTGGTTCCTGCTGGCCGCCAAGTGCCTGGCGCAGAACGGTGTGCGCATCCTCCTGCACGGCGGCGGCGCCCACACCGCTGGCCGGTTGTACACCGAGCAATTGCTGGAAGGCCTGCAGATCCCGTTGTGCCGCAATTGGCAGCAGGTCGAGACGGCCTTCGAGCACGGCAACCTGGCGTTTATCCCGCTGGGCGACTGGGCACCGCAACTGCAACGCATGATCGATCTGCGCAACACCCTGGGCCTGCGCTCGCCGATCCACTCCCTGGCACGCCTGCTCAACCCACTGAATGCCCGCTGCGGCCTGCAAAGCATCTTCCACCCCGGTTACCAGGGTGTACACCGCGATGCCAGCGGCCTGCTCGGTGACAATGTGATTGTGGTCAAGGGCGATGGCGGTGAGATCGAGATCAACCCCGACACCATCAGCCACCTCTACGGCACCACCGGCGGCGAAAGTTGGGACGAAGAATGGCCCGCCCTCTCCGCCCAGCGTCATGTCAAACCGGCCAGCCTGGAGCCCGAGCAGTTGAAAGCGCTGTGGCGCGGCGACGTCGAGGACAGCTACCCGCAACTGGCCTTGATCGCCACCATGGCCCTGGCCTTGCGCGGCCTGGGTCATCCGCGAGAGCAAGCGTTCGAACTGGCCCAGCACTACTGGGACGCGCGGGATAAATCGATTTAATCGATCATTGCACCGCAGTTTTTGCGCTTTTAGTTCGAACTCATCCCTTTAGACTGGGCTCTAACGCTTATTAGCCAAGGAGCCAGTCATGGGTTTGCTGATCGAAGGACGCTGGCACGACCAGTGGTACGAAAGTAGCGCGGATGGCGCTTTCCAGCGGGAACAGGCACAACGCCGCCACTGGGTGACCGCTGACGGCCAGCCCGGCCCCAGCGGCGAAGGTGGCTTCAAGGCCGAAGCCGGTCGCTACCACCTGTATGTGTCGCTCGCCTGCCCATGGGCCCATCGCACACTGATCCTGCGCAAACTCAAAGGCCTCGAAGGTCTGATCGACGTGTCCGTGGTCAGTTGGCTGATGCTGGAAAACGGCTGGACCTTCGACAAGGCCCACGGCTCCAGCGGCGACACGCTCGATGGCTTCAACTTCATGCACCAGCGCTACACCGCCGACACGGCCGACTACACCGGGCGTGTCACGGTGCCGGTGCTGTGGGACAAACACCTCAAGCGCATCGTCAGCAATGAATCAGCGGAGATCATCCGCATGTTCAACAGCGCGTTCAACGGGCTGACCGGCAACACCCTGGACTTCTACCCCGAGGCTCTGCGCCCGAGCATCGACGCGTTGAACGAGCGCATCTACCCCGCCGTGAACAACGGCGTGTACCGCGCAGGTTTCGCCACCTCGCAGCAGGCGTATGAACGTGCGTTCGATGATCTGTTTGCCGAACTTGACCACCAGGAACAGCACCTCGGCGAGCATCGCTACCTGGCCGGTGAATACCTGACCGAGGCTGATGTGCGGCTGTTCACCACGCTGATTCGCTTTGATGCAGTGTATTACAGCCACTTCAAATGCAACCTGCGCCGGATTGCGGATTATCCGAATTTGTCGAACTGGTTGCGGGAGATGTATCAATGGCCGGGAGTGGCCGAGACGGTCGACTTTGAGCACATCAAGGGGCATTACTATGCCAGCCACCGCACCATCAATCCGACGGGGATTGTGCCCAAGGGGCCGTTGCAGGTGTTTGATGCCCCGCATGATCGTGGGCGGTTGAGCGGTAAGGGTGTCTGGAGCTAATCCGGAGGACTGGTTGGATCAAATGGCCTTATCGGGGGCAAGCCCCCTCCCACTTTTTGGAATGCATTCCAATGTGGGAGGGGGCTTGCCCCCGATGCATTTAGGCTCAGACTTGGGCCTGGGCGCCTTCAAACCATTTGAGTTTCTCGCGCAGCACTACCACCTCACCGACGATCACCAGCGTCGGCGCATGCACTTCATGCTCCGCCACCATGCGCGGCAAGTCGGCCAAGGTACCGGTGAACACGCGCTGGTTGGACGTGGTGCCCTGCTGGATCAAGGCCGCCGGGGTGTCCGCCGAACGTCCATGCTTGATCAACTGTTCGCAGATGATCGGCAAACCGATCAAGCCCATGTAGAACACCAGGGTCTGCGACGGGCCCACCAGATCACTCCAAGGCAGGTCCGAGGTGCCGTTCTTCAAGTGCCCGGTGATAAAGCGTACCGATTGCGCATAGTCGCGGTGAGTCAGCGGAATCCCGGCATACGCCGCGCAACCGCTGGCCGCCGTGATGCCCGGCACCACCTGGAACGGAATGCCATGGGCCGCCAGTTCTTCGATCTCTTCGCCGCCACGGCCAAAGATGAACGGATCGCCACCCTTGAGACGCAGCACACGCTTGCCTTGCTTGGCCAGGTCGACCAGTTGCTGGTTGATCTGGTCCTGAGGCACGGTGTGGTCAGCACGCCGCTTGCCCACGTACACGCGCTCGGCGTCACGCCGGCACAGTTCAAGAATCGCTGGCGCCACCAGGCGGTCGTAGAGCACCACATCGGCCTGCTGCATCAGACGCAAGGCGCGGAAGGTCAATAGGTCCGGATCGCCGGGGCCGGCGCCAACCAGGTAGACTTCGCCCGGCGCATTCGGCGGTGCGCCGTTGACCTTTTCAATCAACAGACGCTCGGCTTCATCGCCCTGCCCGGCCAGTTGCCGATCGGCAATCGGGCCCTGAAAGACTTCTTCCCAGAACGCGCGGCGTTGCTGCACATCCGGGTACAACCCTTTGACCTGGGCTCGAAAGCGCGCCGCCAGCCCGGCCAGTTGGCCATACGTGGACGGAATCCAGGTTTCCAGCTTGGCCCGGATCAAGCGTGCCAGCACCGGCGCATCGCCGCCGCTGGACACCGCGATCACCAACGGCGAACGGTCGACAATCGCCGGGAAGATCACGCTGCACAGGGCCGGCGCATCCACCACATTGACCGGCACGCAACGGCGTTTGGCATCGCTGGACACTTGCGCGTTCAGCGGTTCGTCGTCCGTAGCGGCGATGATCAGGGTGCAACCGTCGAGGTCGGCCTCCTGATAACCGCGCACGATCAGTTCCCCGCCACTGCCCTGCACCAGTTCACGCAACTGGTTTTCGATCTGGGGAGCAACCACCCGCAGCAGCGCGCCAGCGTCGGCCAACAGCCGGGACTTGCGCAAGGCAATCTCCCCGCCGCCGACGACCAACACACGACTGCCGCGCAGGTTATGGAACAGCGGCAGAAATTCCATTTAGCCGATGACCTCGATGCCCGCCATGTAAGGCTTGAGCACGTCCGGCACACGGATCGAACCGTCGGCCTGCTGGTAGTTTTCTAGCACGGCCACCAGGGTACGGCCTACGGCCAGGCCCGAACCGTTGAGGGTGTGCACCAGTTCCGGCTTGCCGGTTTCCGGGTTGCGGAAACGCGCCTGCATGCGACGCGCCTGGAAATCACCGCAGTTGGAGCACGACGAGATCTCGCGGTATTTGTCCTGGCTCGGCACCCACACTTCGAGGTCGTAGGTTTTCACGGCGCTGAAACCCATGTCACCCGTACACAGTGCCAGCACGCGGTACGGCAGTTCCAGCAGTTGCAGCACGCGTTCGGCGTTGGCGGTCAGGCCTTCGAGGGCCTCCATGGAGGTCGACGGCTCGACCACTTGCACCATCTCGACTTTGTCGAACTGGTGCTGGCGGATCATGCCGCGAGTGTCGCGCCCGGAGGCACCGGCTTCACTGCGGAAGCATGGCGTGTGGGCGACGAGCTTGAGCGGCAGCTGCTTGGCGTCGAGGATCTCGCCGGCCACGATGTTGGTCAGCGACACTTCGGCGGTCGGGATCAGGTACAGGTCGGCTTCGCCATCGCGGCTGATCTTGAACAGGTCTTCCTCGAACTTCGGCAACTGGCCGGTACCCTGCAGGGCCGGGGCCTGAACCAGGTACGGCGTGTAAGCCTCTTCGTAACCGTGTTCGCCGGTGTGCAGGTTGATCATGAACTGCGCCAGGGCGCGATGCAGGCGGGCAATCGGACCACGCAGCAAGGCAAAGCGCGCGCCGGACAGCTTGGCGGCGGTTTCGAAATCCAGGCCACCGCTGAGTTCGCCCAGGGCGACGTGGTCCTTGATCTCGAAATCAAAGGCCTTCGGCGTGCCCCAGCGGCGCACTTCGACGTTCCCCTCTTCGTCCGCACCGACCGGCACCGACTCGTGCGGCAGGTTCGGAATGCCTAGCAGGATTGAATCCAGCTCGCCTTGAATCTTGTCCAGTTCGACTTTGCCGTCGGACAGCTCGGTGCCCATGCGCTCGACGTCCGCCATCAACGGCGCGATGTCTTCGCCGCGCTGCTTGGCCTGACCGATGGATTTGGAACGCGCATTACGCTCAGCCTGCAGTGCTTCGGTGCGGGTCTGGACGGTCTTGCGCTGTTCTTCCAGCGCTTCGATGCGCGCAACATCCAAGGCAAAGCCACGGGATGCCAGGCGGTCCGCTACGTCCTGAAGGTTGCTACGTAACAGTTTGGAATCGAGCATGTCGGTCTCTCGTTTATCAAAGTTTGGTCAAGGACAGGCCGGCCCAGGTGGCGAGCAGCCCGCCGAATATGCTGATGCCTAGGTACCCGAAAGCGACCAGGGCTTGCCCGCTTTCCAGCAGGCGCAGCGTATCCAGTGAAAAGGATGAAAAGGTCGTCAGACCGCCTACAAAGCCGACAATCAAGCCGGTACGAATTTCAATCGGCACTTCCGGGCGCAGCAGGAACCAGCCGTACAGCAGCCCGATGATCAAGCAGCCCACCAGGTTGACCGCCAGGGTCGCCGCATAAAAATGCTTTGGCCAGTTGGCGTTTACCCAAGTACCGGTGGCGAAACGCAATAATGTACCAGCGATGCCGGCAACGGACACGGCAAGAATCGTCTTGAGCACTACTTTCTCCGCTGTTTGGGGCTGAGGCGATCGAGTTGAGCGAGGTGATTGAGCTTTTCACCGATCTTCAGCTCCAGGCCACGGGGCACCGGTTGGTAGAACGGCTGCGGCTCAAGCTCGTCGGGGAAGTAATCTTCGCCGGCGGCATAGGCGTCCGGCTCATCGTGGGCGTAGCGGTATTCATCACCGTAACCCAGTTGCTTCATCAGCTTGGTGGGTGCATTGCGCAGGTGCAGCGGCACTTCGAGGGAGCCATGTTCGGCCGCCGCGCGCAGTGCTGACTTGAAGCCCATGTACACCGCGTTACTTTTCGGCGCACACGCCAGGTAGGTAATCGCCTGAGCCACCGCCAACTCGCCTTCCGGGCTGCCGAGGCGCTCCTGAACTTCCCACGCCGCAAGGCACAGGCTCAGGGCGCGCGGGTCGGCGTTGCCGATGTCTTCACTGGCCATGCGCACCACGCGGCGCGCCAGGTACAGCGGATCACAGCCACCGTCGATCATGCGCGCGAACCAGTACAACGCGCCGTCGGGGTTGGAGCCGCGTACCGACTTGTGCAGCGCCGAAATCTGATCGTAGAACGCTTCGCCACCCTTGTCGAAACGCCGGCGTGTGTCGCCGAGCAGGCTTTGCAGGAGCTCGACGCCAATCTCGCTGCCGTCCTCGGCCAGGTCGGACGCGTTCTCCAGCAGGTTGAGAAAACGTCGCCCGTCGCCATCGGCGGCGCTGAACAGGATCTTGAAGCCTTCATCGCTGAGGCTCAACTGGCGCTTGCCCAAGCCCTTGTCTTCGCTCAAGGCGCGCTGCAGCAGCTTTCGCATCGCCGCGTCATCCAAGCTTTTGAGCACATACACCCGCGCCCGCGAGAGCAAGGCGTTGTTCAATTCGAAGGACGGGTTCTCGGTGGTTGCACCGATAAAAATCAGCGTGCCGTCTTCGACATACGGCAAGAACGCATCCTGCTGCGACTTGTTGAAGCGATGCACTTCGTCGACGAACAGGATGGTGCGCTTGCCATATTGCCCGGCCTGCTGCTTGGCCACTTCCACCGCCTGGCGGATCTCCTTGACCCCGGCCAGCACCGCCGAGACCGTTTCGAAGTGGGCATCCGAGACTTTCGCCAGCAGCCGCGCCAGGGTGGTTTTACCCACCCCCGGCGGCCCCCAGAAAATCATCGAGTGCAGCGCACCCTGCTCCAGGGCTTCGCGCAAAGGCTTGCCGCGAGCGAGCAGGTGTTCCTGACCGACGTACTCATCCAGGTTGGTCGAACGCAAGCGTGCGGCCAGGGGTTGAGCGATCGGATCACTTCGAAACAGGTCCATGGGCAGCGTTTGAAACCTCTAGGCAGGTTATTCCTGGATCACGTCGGCACCCTTGGGGATGTCGAACTTGAACTTGGAGGCGGGCACCGGCTCGTTGGCCTTGACCCCGGTGAACAGGATATTGGTGCGCTGGCCAACGCTGTCGACCAGTTGCATGTCATTGATCACACCGTTGCGGAACGACAGGCGCAGGCTGTCGAACAGCGTGTCCTTGGATTTCGGCTTGAGGGTGAAGTCGATCACATTACTGGCTTGCTTGGAGGTGATGTCGAAACTGTCGCTGATTTTCGATACATCGCCCGACAGCAGCAGCGCCGGGGTCTGGTTCAGGCGCGGGTCGAGCTTCTTGATGGTCGCCTGTTCCAGGTCCGGGTCCCACAACGTGACTTTTTGGCCGTCCGAGACGATGGTCTGCTCATTCGGCGCGTCGGTCTTCCAGTAGAACAGCCCTGGGCGCTGCACGGCCATTTCACCGGCGGTTTCCTGCAACTGGGTGCCGCCGCCGTCCAGGGTCAACTGGGAGAAGCGCGCAGTCAGGGTCTTGGATTTGTCGAGCAGGTTGGTCAGGCTGGCGACGGAGGCCGGATCAGCGTGAGCAGAAACAGCCGTCAGGGCCAGTACCGGCAACAACAGCATGCGGATAAGACGCATGGGAGTCCTCATTGAGTCGTTAGGGCGCGCCGCGTGCTGCCACGCGGCGCGTGATCAGTCGCGCATCTGCCCGGGAGCGATGACTTCGCGCGAGCCGTTGGTGTTCATTGCGGTGACGACACCGGCATTTTCCATGGATTCGATCATGCGGGCGGCCCGGTTGTAGCCGATTTTCAGCTTGCGCTGCACGGCCGAGATCGAGGCGCGGCGGCTTTCCAATACGAAAGCCACGGCCTCGTCGTACAGCGCGTCGGTTTCGGCATCATCGTCGCCACCGCTGCCGCCGTCGAAGCCGCTGCCGGCCTCTTCAACGCCCGCGAGAATGTCGTCGTTGTATTCCGGCGCGCCGCGCAGTTTCCAGGCTTCCACCACGCGATGGACTTCTTCGTCGGAAACGAACGCGCCATGCACGCGAATCGGCAGGCTGGTGCCCGGCGGCATGTAGAGCATGTCACCGTGGCCCAGCAGCTGTTCGGCTCCACCCTGGTCGATGATGGTCCGCGAGTCGATCTTGCTCGATACCTGGAACGCCATGCGCGTCGGGATGTTGGCCTTGATCAGACCGGTGATCACGTCCACCGACGGCCGCTGGGTAGCGAGAATCAAGTGGATACCGGCGGCACGGGCCTTCTGGGCGATACGTGCGATCAACTCTTCAACCTTCTTGCCGACGATCATCATCATGTCGGCAAATTCGTCGACCACCACGACGATGGTCGGCAACTTGGTCAGCAATGGCGCTTCGTCGTGGATGCTTTCGCGCTTGTACAACGGGTCGGTCAGCGGCGTGCCGGCGTCCTGGGCTTCCTTGACCTTGGCATTGAAGCCCGACAGGTTGCGCACGCCCATCTTCGCCATCAGCTTGTAGCGCCGCTCCATTTCGGCAACGCTCCAGCGCAGGGCGTTGGCGGCGTCCTTCATGTCGGTGACGACCGGGCACAGCAGGTGCGGAATGCCTTCGTAGATCGACAATTCGAGCATCTTCGGGTCGATCATGATCAGCTTGGCGTCTTCCGGGCCGGACTTGAACAGGATCGACAGGATCATCGCGTTGACACCTACCGACTTACCCGAGCCGGTGGTACCGGCCACCAGCAGGTGAGGCATTTTCGCCAGGTCAGTGATCACGGGCTTGCCGCCGATGTCGTGGCCCAGGGCCAGGGTGACCGGCGATTTGAAGTTGTCGTATTCCGGGGTCGACAATACCTCGGAGAAGCGCACGATCTGGCGGTCTTCGTTGGGAATCTCGATGCCCACAGTGGTTTTGCCGGGGATCACTTCCACCACGCGCACGCTGGTCACGGCCAGGGAACGGGCGAGGTCTTTGGCCAGGTTGGAGATACGGCTGACCTTGACCCCGGCCGCTGGCTGGATTTCGTAACGGGTAATCACCGGGCCGGGGTGGATCGAGTCCACCGAGACTTCGACGCCGAATTCCTTGAGTTTGATTTCCAACAAATGGCCGACGGCCGCCAGGGATTCAGGGGAGTAGTTGAGTTGTTTCTTCTCGGCCGGGTCGAGAATCGAGATCGGCGGCAATGTGCCTTCGACCGCGCTGTCGACAAACAACGGCACCTGTTTCTCTTTCTGCACGCGATGACTCGGCTCGGGAGCCTTGATCGGTGCCGGGGCGATGACCGGCGGCACTTGCTTCTCGCGGTCCGACATGTGCTTGCTCAGGGCTTGCTCGCGCTCGATCAGGCGTTCCTTGGCCTTGGCTTGTTCACGCCGGTCCGGCGTGCTCGGGGCCACGACCTCGTTGACGCGGGTGTCCACCTCGCGCAGTTGGGCCACCATGCGCTTGCGCTCGACCCGAGCCGACCACCAGCGGTTGGCGGCGCCCTGGAACAGTTCCAGCAGGTCGAGGGTGATTTTGCCGGTCACATCCATCACCTTGAACCACGACAGGTCGGTGAACACGGTGAGGCCAAACAGGAACAGCGCGATAAACATCAGCGTGCTGCCCTGGATATTCAGGGTCTTGCGGGCCAGGTCACCGAGACTCTCACCCAACGCACCGCCGGCTCCCGCCGGCAGGCCGGTTGGGGCATGGAAATGGATATGCGCCAACGCCGCACCGGACAGCACCAGGAACACCAGGCCGATCAGGCGCCAGGAAAACAGCCAGCCGCTCCACTGCCACGGCTCATGACGCTGGCGGAAGATCTGCCAGGTCTTGATCGCCAGCAGCAACGGGAAGATGTAAGCGAAATAACCCAGCACCATGAACAGAATATCGGCGCTGTAGGAACCGGCAGGCCCACCGAAGTTCTGCACGTCTTCGATCTTGCTGTTGTGGCTCCAGCCCGGATCGTCCTTGCCATAGGTGAGCAAGGCCATCATCAGGAACAGGCACAGGGCGCCGATGGCGATCAGTGCACCTTCCTTGAGCCGATAATGCAGGTGCTGACGCCAGGCCGGCACGACTGTTTTTTGTGTCGCGGTGGATTTCTTCAAAACGGGTCTTTTCCTGCGCCTTTAGCGCGTCCATCTGTTGAATGACTGCACACTGCCGCCCAATCCGAGCAGCTGAAAAAATATACGAACGTCGTTAAATCTACCTTTAACACCGAGCGATTGACGAGTGAAACGGCGATAACGCCAGAATGCCCGCATTGTACGGGTTTGTGTCCCTGATGCCACGCACTTGCCCCTTGCGCGGCAGCCTGAACAATTCAAGTGTCACATACTGTTCAATTTGAGCACGCATTGTCTTTGCTGACAAAGGCTTATGCGCTGTTTATAGCAATCCAGGCAAGGTTGGCAATTGGCCTGCATGGGGCAATCCCAAATACGACCACGTCTCTAAGAGAGAGTTGCAGAAACACCCGTTCACGCTAATCCACACCAATGCCCGATTCGGGCTGGCTCCCTGGCGCAGGGTCGACAATAATCAATCATCTACAGGGC
Source organism: Pseudomonas sp. D3 (assembly GCF_029320995.1). Classification (NCBI taxonomy): domain Bacteria; kingdom Pseudomonadati; phylum Pseudomonadota; class Gammaproteobacteria; order Pseudomonadales; family Pseudomonadaceae; genus Pseudomonas; species Pseudomonas sp. D3. Next base: position 2,652,009 of record NZ_CP119772.1, on the reverse strand, counting down.
AGGCCCCGTACCTGCCACTCCCCTCCCCTTCCGTAAGCCTGGATGCCATGCTGACCTGGTTACAACGCGACACTCTGACCTTCCCTCCGCTGGCCAAAGCCATGCGCGAACCCAATGGCCTGCTCGCCGCCGGTGGCGACCTGTCGGCCGAGCGACTGATCCAGGCCTATCGCCACGGCTGCTTTCCGTGGTTTTCGCAAGGTCAGCCGATTCTCTGGTGGTCACCGGACCCACGCACCGTGATCTTCCCCGACGAACTGCACGTATCCCGCAGCCTCGGCAAATTATTGCGCCAGCAGCGCTACAGCGTGACCTTCGACCAGGACTTCGCCGCAGTCATCCAGGCCTGCGCTGCGCCACGCGCCTACGCAGATGGCACCTGGATCACCGAGGGCATCCAGAGCGCCTACCAGGAGCTGCACGCGCGGGGTTACGCGCATTCGGTAGAGGTATGGGACAACGGCGAACTGGTGGGCGGCCTGTATGGGCTGGCGATGGGCCGGTTGTTTTTTGGCGAGTCCATGTTCAGCCGCGCCGACAACGCCTCGAAGTTCGGCTTTGCCACACTGACCCGACAGCTACAGGCGTGGGGATTTGTGCTGATCGACTGCCAGATGCCCAACGATCACCTGCACAGCCTGGGTGCGCGCGCCATACCGCGCAGCGACTTCGCCGGCTTCCTGCGCGATTATCTGGACCAACCCAGCACTGGACCGTGGGTTTCCTAGGCGACTTCCTCGCACCTGGCTTACACTTATTTCAAAGCTTATCCGAGGGTTGATCATGACCGAGCTGGCGCGATTGAAGTTTTATGCCACTCAAGCCCACGCTTGCAGCTATCTGCCCGACGAGCAGGCCACCACGCTGTTCCTCGATCCCAGCCAGCCGATGGATGTGCATGTGTATGCCGACCTCTCGGAAATGGGGTTTCGGCGCAGCGGCGATCACCTATACCGACCGCACTGCCAAAACTGCAATGCCTGCGTACCGGCCCGAATTCCGGCGGCGCAGTTTGTCCCAGACCGCAACCAGAAGCGCATCCTCAAGCGCAACGCGGACCTGACTGTCACGGCGGCCAATCCCAGGTTCAGTGAAGAGTATTTCGACCTTTACCAGCGCTACATCGAACAGCGCCACGCCGACGGCGACATGTTCCCACCCAGTCGCGACCAGTTTTCCACCTTTCTGGTGCGTGAACTGCCCTTCTCACGCTTCTACGAATTTCGACTCGACGGGCGCTTGCTAGCCGTCGCCGTGACCGATTTGCTGCCCAATGGCCTGTCGGCGGTGTACACCTTCTATGAACCGGCCGAAGAGCGGCGCAGCCTGGGACGCTTCGCGATCCTCTGGCAAATCAGCGAGGCCCTGCGCCTGGAACTGGAGGCGGTGTACCTTGGATACTGGATCAAAAACTGCAAAAAGATGAACTACAAGACCCAATATCGCCCCATTGAACTGCTGATTAATCAAAGATGGGTCACGCTTAACTAGAACCCCTTGGCTTAAACACCCTTTTTCGGGCACAATGCACGCCGCTTTTGCCTGGCGCAGTTGCACCGGGCCATTCACTGGATACCGAGGGCTTTACTGCATGTCGAAAGAAGACAGCTTCGAAATGGAAGGCACTGTCGTCGACACCCTGCCCAACACCATGTTTCGTGTGGAGTTGGAAAATGGGCACGTCGTAACCGCGCATATCTCCGGCAAGATGCGCAAGAACTACATTCGTATTCTTACCGGTGACAAAGTGCGCGTCGAGCTGACGCCCTATGACCTGAGCAAAGGGCGCATCACTTACCGCGCCCGTTAATCAAGTCAATACAAGACGCCCGGTTATGCCGGGCGTTTTTGTGTGCGCGCAGGATTTACCTGACACCCAAAACCCAATGTAGCAGGGGACTTGCTCCCGATAGCGGTCACTCAACAACAAATTTAGTTGCCTGACCCACCGCTATCGGGAGAAAGCCCCCTCCCACACTGGACTTCCATTGTTCTGGAAATTGCATCTCAAGACAGCAAAAAGGCGCCTTTCGGCGCCTTTTGCGTAGTTGCAGAACAATCAGGCCATTTCGGCCGTGGTTTCGAACTCGAAGGTCAGCTCGCCGTCCTTCAGGTCGATATGCACCACGCCACCGTGGTCGGCAAGTTCGCCAAACAGGATCTCTTCGGCCAATGGCCGCTTGATCTTGTCCTGGATCAGACGCGCCATCGGGCGAGCGCCCATTGCCGCGTCGTAACCACCCTCGGCCAGCCAGTTGCGCGCCGCGTCCGTCACCTCCAACTGCACGCGCTTGTCTTCCAACTGCGCTTGAAGCTCGGTGAGGAACTTGTCCACCACGTTTTTGATGACCTCATGACTGAGGCGACCAAACTGGATAATGGTGTCCAGGCGGTTGCGGAACTCCGGCGTAAAGCTCTTCTTGATCACTTCCATCGCATCGGAAGAGTGATCCTGATGCGTAAAGCCGATCGAAGCCCGCGCGGCGGTTTCAGCACCGGCGTTGGTGGTCATGATCACGATCACGTTGCGGAAGTCCGCCTTGCGCCCGTTGTTGTCGGTCAGCGTGCCGTGATCCATGACCTGCAGCAGCAGGTTGAAGACTTCCGGGTGTGCCTTCTCGATTTCATCGAGGAGCAATACGCAATGCGGTTGCTTGGTGATCGCCTCGGTCAACAGACCGCCCTGGTCAAACCCGACATAGCCCGGAGGCGCACCGATCAGGCGCGACACGGTGTGACGCTCCATGTATTCGGACATGTCGAACCGCACCAACTCAATACCCATGGCCTTGGCCAACTGCCGGGCCGCTTCGGTCTTGCCAACGCCGGTCGGACCGGCGAACAGGAACGAACCGACCGGCTTGTCCGGCGACTTGAGGCCCGCCCGCGACAACTTGATCGCAGTGGACAGCGAGTCGATGGCCGCATCCTGGCCAAACACGGTGAGCTTGAGGTCGCGCTCCAGGTTACGCAGCAGCTCTTTGTCGGAACTGCTGACGTGTTTTGGCGGAATCCGCGCGATCTTGGCCACTATCGCCTCGACCTGAGACACATCGATGCGCTTCACACGCTTCTCGACCGGCTGCAGGCGCTGATAGGCACCCGCCTCGTCGATCACATCGATGGCCTTGTCCGGCATGTGCCGATCATTGATGTAGCGCGACGCCAACTCGGCAGCGGCACGCAGCGCTTCATCGGTGTACTCAACGCCATGGTGCGCTTCGAAACGCCCCCTGAGGCCACGCAGGATACCGATGGTGTCCTCAACCGAAGGCTCGGACACGTCGACTTTCTGAAAACGACGCGCCAGGGCGCGGTCTTTCTCGAAGATCCCGCGAAACTCCTGGAATGTGGTCGAGCCGATGCAGCGGATATCACCGGACGACAATAACGGCTTGAGCAGGTTGGAAGCATCCATCACCCCACCAGACGCCGCACCAGCACCAATGATGGTGTGGATCTCATCGATAAACAGGATCGCCTGCGGGCGTTTTTTCAGCTCGCCGAGCAACGCTTTGAAGCGCTTCTCGAAATCGCCACGGTACTTGGTCCCGGCGAGCAACGCGCCAAGGTCAAGGGAGTAGACGACGCTGTTGGCCAACAGGTCCGGCACCTGGTTGTCGACGATACGCTTGGCAAGGCCTTCGGCAATCGCGGTTTTACCCACGCCTGCCTCGCCCACCAGCAACGGGTTGTTCTTGCGACGACGCGCGAGGATCTGCGCCACACGCTCAACCTCAGACTCGCGCCCCACCAGCGGATCGATCCGCCCCTGGCGCGCCAGCTCATTGAGATTGCTGGCATAGGCATCCAATGGATTGCTCGAAGAAGAAGACTCACCGCCCTCGTCGTCCTGCATATCTTGCTCACCCTCGGAATGTTCGCCGTGCCCAGGCACTTTGGAGATACCGTGGGCGATATAGTTGACGACATCGATACGGGCAACGCTCTGCTGTTTAAGCAGAAACACTGCCTGGCTTTCCTGTTCACTGAAGATGGCGACGAGCACATTGGCGCCCGTAACTTCACGCTTACCGGAGCTCTGCACGTGGAAAACAGCACGCTGCAATACCCGCTGAAAGCCTAGGGTCGGCTGGGTTTCACGGTCCTCGTCATGCACGGGGATCAGTGGCGTCGTGGAGTCGATGAACTCCTGCAGGTCATGCTTGAGTTTGTCGAGGTTGGCGCCGCACGCACGCAGAACGGTGGCGGCAGCTTCGTTATCCAAAAGTGCCAGCAGCAGGTGCTCGACGGTCATGAATTCATGACGCTTCGAACGAGCCTCCTTGAAGGCAAGATTGAGGGTGACTTCGAGCTCGCGGTTTAACATAGCTTCACCTCATACCCAAGTGGTCGGCGTTAACCGTCCTTCTCGATTTCACAGAGTAGCGGATGCTGGCTTTCCCTGGCGTACTGGTTGACCTGCATGGCCTTTGTCTCGGCGATGTCGCGGGTAAACACTCCACATACTGCCCGTCCTTCTGTGTGAACGGCCAGCATTACCTTGGTCGCCAACTCGCGGTTCAGGTTAAAAAACACCTCGAGCACTTCGACGACGAAATCCATCGGTGTGTAGTCATCGTTGAACAAAACCACCTTGTACATCGGCGGCGCCTGTAGAGCAGGCTTAGCCTCCTGAACAGCAATGCCTGCAGAACCGTCGTCATCGTGTTCGTGATCCGGGCGATCCTGATTGAATGTTAGTCGAATCTGGCTGATTGCATGCATGGAAAGAAAGGTTCGTCAGTGGTTCAAATACAGTGGTGGGGGCGACCTGTCAGAATTTCAACTCTGACCGTTCGGTCACCTTGACTATCGGTAAATCGGTGTTACAACCAATAGAACCCACAGTGGGTAAAAAAGGTCCGCGCAGTCAACCTTATTATTCGGGTTAGGACGGATAAACTGGATGATACTCCAGTGATGGAGTCTGGTGCAGAGGGATATGGGTATGTCTGGCGTCAAGATCAGTGGCAAGGTCAAGTGGTTCAATAACGCCAAGGGATATGGCTTTATTAACGAAGAAGGTAAAAGCGAGGACCTTTTTGCGCACTATTCGGCGATCATCATGGATGGGTACAAAACGCTGAAGGCGGGACAAGCTGTGAGCTTTGAAATCATTCAAGGACCGAAAGGGCTGCACGCCGTGAACATTGATGCAGTGAAAGTTGGAACACCTGAAAAGCCCGCAGCATCGCACGCTCATAAAGAAAAGAAACAAACGGCCTGATTCGCCGCCGAGCATGCAGTCTTGCAATACGAAAACGGCCACCCCAGTCAATCCAGGGTGGCCGTTTTTTTATGCCACTTTGCTTACATATGCGAAATCAACGCATCGCCAAACCCCGACGAAGACAGCAACTTGGCACCGTCCATCAAGCGATGGAAATCATAGGTCACGGTTTTGGCCGAGATCGCGCCATTGGTGCCCTTGATGATCAAGTCAGCCGCCTCGGCCCAGCCCATGTGGCGCAGCATCATTTCCGCCGACAGAATCAATGAGCCCGGGTTGACCTGGTCCTTGCCCGCATACTTGGGCGCAGTACCGTGGGTAGCCTCGAACATGGCGATGGTATCGGACAGGTTGGCCCCCGGCGCAATGCCAATGCCCCCTACTTCCGCCGCCAGCGCATCAGAAAGGTAGTCGCCGTTGAGGTTCAACGTGGCGATCACATCGTATTCGGCCGGGCGCAGCAGGATCTGCTGAAGCATGGCATCGGCAATTGCATCTTTAACCACTACGTTCTTGCCGGTTTTTGGATTCTTGAACTGCATCCATGGACCGCCGTCGAGCAGCGTCGCGCCGAATTCTTTCTCGGCGATGCCGTAGGCCCATTCCTTGAAGGCACCTTCGGTGAACTTCATGATGTTGCCTTTGTGCACGATGGTCAGCGACTCACGATCGTTATCCACGACGTATTGCAGGGCTTTGCGCACCAGACGCTCAGTACCCTGCTTGGAGACCGGCTTGATACCGATGCCGCAATCCTGGTCGAAACGGATCTTGGTAACGCCCATTTCCTCCTTGAGGAACTTGATCACTTTGATCGCTTCTGGCGAACCGGCTTTCCACTCGATCCCGGCGTAAATATCTTCGGAGTTTTCGCGGAAGATGGTCATGTCCACGTCGCCAGGCTTCTTGACCGGGCTTGGCACGCCTTCGAACCAGCGCACCGGGCGCAGGCACACATAGAGGTCGAGCTGTTGGCGCAGGGCCACGTTCAACGAACGGATGCCACCACCGACCGGGGTGGTCAGAGGGCCCTTGATGGACACCACGTAATCCTTGACCGCGTCCAGGGTTTCTTGGGGCAGCCAGGTGTCCTGGTCGTAGACTTGGGTCGCTTTTTCGCCGGCGAACACTTCCATCCACGAAATTTTGCGCTTGCCGCCGTAGGCTTTTTCAACAGCTGCGTCGACCACCTTGATCATCACCGGGCTGATGTCGACGCCAATACCGTCACCTTCGATATAAGGGATGATCGGTTGGTCAGGAACATTGAGAGAATGGTCTGCATTGACGGTGATTTTGTCGCCGACTGCCGGAACCTGAATCTTCTTGTATCCCATGCTGAACTCCATCTATGGATTGAACATCTGGCTGCGTTCGAGCCTACTCCAGATAAATGACGACTGAAACCTCACGCCACGCTCATTTGCATCGAAAACAGCATATTTAGTTGCCTACTAGCTTGAAAGCAAAGGGAAAAGCGCCAATCTTGAGCACATCATGCGACTTTAGATGTAACGGGGTCCCTGCGACCTTTAGACCAATGGACGCCCCACCTTTTGTATGAGAGCTCGGCGTAAGCATAGCGACCTATGTATAATGCCGCCGCTGACCAAAGAGTCACGATGGCCGACCGCTTGCTTCTTCAATAGAAAGCATCGCCCTCCGCCTGAAAAAGCCGGACTAAACAATAGTCCACCCGCTTGACGCTCGACTGATGCAACCCAACATCACCGCGAAGAAATCTCGACCTTTCGCTCATGGATGACTTTGAACGAACGCGCTCTACCCGGCGCATCTAGAGTTTCTGCGCACGCTTTCAGCAAAGAAGAGAGTTAATCCGAATATGCCCACCCGCTCGAAGATCATCTACACCTTCACCGACGAAGCACCAGCCCTCGCCACCTATTCACTGCTGCCTATCGTAGAGGCCTTCACCGCTTCCGCTGATATTGCCGTGGAAACCCGCGACATCTCCCTCGCCGGGCGCATCCTCGCAAGCTTCCCCGAGCAACTGGGCGCCAAAGCCGTACCGGACCACCTCGCCGAACTGGGCGCCCTGGCCGTTACGCCTGAAGCCAACATCATCAAGCTGCCTAACATCAGTGCCTCGACCCCTCAACTGCAGGCGGCGATCAAGGAACTGCAGGCCCAGGGCTACGCCCTGCCGGACTACCCGGAAACCGTAACCACCGACGCGGAAAAAGAAACCCGCGCACGTTACGACAAGATCAAGGGCAGCGCCGTGAACCCGGTACTGCGCGAAGGCAACTCTGACCGCCGCGCACCGCTGTCGGTCAAGAACTATGCACGCAAGCACCCGCACAAGATGGGCGCCTGGGCTGCCGACTCGAAGTCCCACGTTGCTCACATGAGCCACGGCGACTTCTACGGCAGCGAAAAAGCCGTACAGATCGAGGCCGCCGACGCGGTCAAAATCGAACTGATCGCTAAAGACGGCACCGCGACCGTACTGAAGGAAAAAACTTCGGTACAAGCTGGCGAAATCATCGACAGCTCCGTGCTGAGCAAGAACGCCCTGCGCAGCTTCATCGCCGCCGAAATCGAAGACGCTAAGAAACAAGGCGTACTGCTGTCGGTTCACCTGAAAGCCACCATGATGAAGGTCTCCGACCCGATCATGTTCGGCCAGATCGTTGCCGAGTTCTATAAAGACGCCCTGACCAAGCACGCCACCGTGCTGGAGCAGATCGGCTTCAACCTGAACAACGGCATCGGCGACCTGTACGCACGCATCAAGGCCTTGCCGGCCGAGCAGCAAGCGCAGATCGAAGCCGATATCCAGGCGGTCTACGCCTCGCGCCCTTCCCTGGCGATGGTCAACTCCGACAAAGGCATCACCAACCTGCACGTGCCGAGCGACGTCATCGTCGACGCCTCGATGCCAGCCATGATCCGTGACTCCGGCAAAATGTGGGGCACCGACGGCCAACTGCACGACACCAAGGCCGTGATCCCGGATCGCTGCTACGCCACCATCTACCAAGCCACCATCGAAGACTGCAAGGCTCATGGTGCTTTCGATCCGACCACCATGGGCAGCGTGCCGAACGTTGGCCTGATGGCACAGAAAGCCGAAGAGTACGGCTCGCACGACAAGACCTTCCAGGTCAAAGCTGACGGCGTCGTCCGCGTCACCGACAGCAAGGGCAACCTGCTGATGGAACAGCCCGTCGAAGCCGGCGATATCTTCCGCATGTGCCAGGCCAAAGACGCGCCGATCCAGGACTGGGTCAAACTCGCCGTCAACCGTGCCCGCGCCAGCAACACCCCGGCCATCTTCTGGCTCGACCCACAACGCGCCCACGACGGTGCGGTGATCGAGAAAGTCCAGACCTACCTGAAAGACCACAACACCGAAGGCCTGGACATCCGCATCATGTCGCCGGTCGACGCGATGAAGTTCACCCTGGAGCGCACCCGCAAGGGCCTGGACACTATCTCGGTGACCGGCAACGTACTGCGCGACTACCTGACCGACCTGTTCCCGATCATGGAACTGGGCACCAGCGCCAAGATGCTGTCGATCGTGCCGCTGATGAACGGCGGTGGCCTGTTCGAAACCGGCGCTGGCGGTTCGGCACCGAAACACGTGCAGCAGTTGCTGGAAGAAAACTTCCTGCGCTGGGATTCCCTGGGCGAGTTCCTGGCCCTGGCCGCATCGCTTGAGCATTTGGGTGTGACATACAACAACCCCAAAGCCCTGGTACTGTCCAAGACCCTGGACCAGGCCACCGGCCAGTTCCTCGACAACAACAAGTCGCCATCGCGCAAAGTCGGCAACATCGACAACCGCGGCAGCCACTTCTACCTAGCGCTGTACTGGGCCCAAGCCCTGGCCGCGCAGACTGAAGACACCGCACTGCAAGCGCAATTCGCCACACTTGCCAAGACCCTGGCCGCGAACGAGGCAACCATCGTTGCCGAGCTCAACGCCGTACAGGGCCAGCCAGTGGACATCGGCGGCTACTACGCGCCGAACCCGGAGCTGATCAGCAAGGTCATGCGCCCAAGCAACACGCTCAATGCGGCGATTGCCAAGCTGAAGTAAGGTTGTAACGCTGCAAACAAGCCCCGGCCCAGTGCCGGGGTTTCTGTTTCCAGCGTTCAACTGAAGAAACCGAATCCAAATGTGGGAGGGGGCTTGCTCCCGATCGCGTTGAGTCAGTTACCAATAAGTCGACCGCCCCACCGCCATCGGGAGCAAGCCCCCTCCCACACTGACTGTAATCCTGCTTGAAGACCGCACCGTACTCAGAATCGAGAGGCATCCAATGACCTGGCAACCCCACATCACCGTCGCCACCATCGTCGAAGACAACGGCCGCTTCCTGATGGTCGAAGAACTCAAAGGCGGCCGTGCCGTGCTCAACCAGCCCGCCGGCCACCTCGACCCGCACGAAACCCTGACCGAAGCCGCCGTGCGCGAAACCCTTGAAGAAACCGGCTGGGACGTCGAAGCCACCGGCATCGTCGGCATCTACCTGTACACTGCCCCGAGCAACGGCGTGACCTACCAGCGGGTCTGCTTCACCGCCAAGGCGCTGAAACACCACCCGGACTATCAACTAGACGACGGCATCGTACGCGCCCGCTGGCTGACCCGTGAGGAGCTGATGGCCCTGCGTGACACCTGGCGCAGCGAGCTGATCATCCGCTGTATCGATGATTATCTGGCAGGCTTTCGCCACAGTCTCGAATTGATCCGACCTTCTCTTTAGCCTTGAAGGCTTGGGCCTGTTAGAATCGCGTCCTTTTTCAAGACACCCGTTGAAACCCTATGCGTGATCCAGCCCCTTCTGACACACAAAAGAAGCGCGTCATCGTCGGTATGTCCGGCGGCGTGGATTCTTCCGTTTCCGCCGTTCTGCTCATGGAGCAGGGTTATGAGGTGGAAGGCCTGTTCATGAAGAACTGGGAAGAAGACGATGGAACGGAATATTGCACCGCCATGGACGACCTGGCAGATGCCCAGGCCGTGTGCGACAAGATCGGTATCAAGCTGCACACCGCCAATTTCGCGGCCGAGTACTGGGACAACGTGTTCGAGCACTTCCTGGCCGAATACAAGGCCGGCCGCACGCCGAACCCGGACATCCTGTGTAATCGCGAAATCAAGTTCAAGGCGTTCCTCGACTACGCCATGATCCTCGGCGCCGACCTGATCGCCACTGGCCACTACGTGCGCCGTCGCGATATCGACGGGCGCACCGAACTGCTCAAGGGCCTGGACCCCAACAAGGACCAGAGCTACTTCCTGCACGCCGTCGGCGGCGAACAGATCGCCAAGACCCTGTTCCCCGTAGGCGAACTGGAAAAGCCCGAAGTGCGCAGGATCGCCGAGCAGCACGACCTGGCCACCGCCAAGAAGAAGGATTCCACCGGGATCTGCTTTATCGGCGAGCGCCGCTTCAGCGACTTCCTCAAGCAATACCTGCCGGCGCAACCGGGCGAGATCAAAACCACCGAAGGCGAGGTCATCGGCCGCCACCACGGCCTGATGTACCACACCATCGGCCAGCGCCAGGGCCTGGGCATCGGCGGCTTGAAAGACGCCGGTGACGAGCCGTGGTACGTGCTGGTCAAGGACGTGGAACACAACGAACTGATCGTGGGCCAGGGCAATGAGCACCCATGGTTGTTCTCCCGCGCGCTGCTCGCTTCAGACATCTACTGGGTCAACCCGGTGGACCTGAGCGCCCCGCGCCGCCTGACCGCCAAGGTACGCTATCGCCAGAGCGACCAGCCCTGCACCCTGGAAAAAACCGCCGACGGCTACCGCGCCACCTTCGATGACCCGCAGCGCGCGGTCACGCCTGGCCAGTCCGTGGTGTTCTACGATGGCGAGGTGTGCCTGGGGGGCGGCGTGATTGAAATCGCCGAACCCTGGAGCAGCCAGGCATGAGCCCGACCCAGGAGCAATTGACGGCGCTTGGCGGGGTATTCCTCGCCGCAGTGCTGGTGGACAAGATCGCCAAGACCGGCCAGGTCACCGAGGCCGGCCTGACCTGCATGCTCGGCAGCCTGCTGATTCGCGACCCCAAGGACACCCTGGAAGTCTACGGCGGTGACGACCTGGCGCTGCGCGAAGGCTACCGTGCGCTGGTCGGCGCACTGGAACGCGACCCGAGTACCTTGCAGCGCGAACCACTGCGCTACGCCCTGTCGATGCTCGGCCTCGAGCGCCAACTGGCCAAGCGTGACGACCTGCTCGAGACCATCGGCAAGCGCCTGCCGCAGATCCAGTCCCAGGTTGAACACTTCGGCCCGGCCCACGAAAACGTCATCGCCGCTTGCGGCGCGCTGTACCAGGACACCTTGAGCACATTGCGCCAGCGCATCCAGGTGCATGGCGATATGCGCAACCTGCAACAACCGAACAACGCCTCGAAGATCCGCGCCCTGCTCCTGGCCGGTATTCGTTCGGCGCGGTTGTGGCGCCAATTGGGTGGTCATCGTTGGCAGTTGGTCATCAGCCGTCGCAAATTGCTCAAAGAGCTTTACCCGTTGATGCGCAACGAATAAGTCGCAGCCACGGGCTATTTTCAAGCCGTTACGCGTAATACGCCGGTCAGTTGGCAACGGACCGGCGGATTTTTTCATGTATGATACGCGCCCCATTTCGTTGCCCGACTGTCCGAGAACACCCCATGCAGCTCTCTTCGCTCACTGCGGTTTCCCCTGTTGACGGCCGCTACGCCGGCAAGACCCAGGCCCTGCGCCCGATTTTCAGTGAATACGGCCTGATCCGTGCCCGCGTACTGGTTGAAGTGCGCTGGCTACAGCGCCTGGCCGCTCACCCTGCCATCAGTGAAGTGCCGGCGTTCTCCGCCGAGGCCAACGCTGCATTGAACACGCTGGCGGAAAACTTCTCTCTGGAGCACGCCGAGCGTGTCAAAGAGATCGAGCGCACCACCAACCACGACGTCAAAGCCATCGAATACCTGCTCAAAGAGCAAGCGGCCAAGCTGCCGGAACTGGCCAAGGTCAGCGAATTCATCCACTTTGCCTGCACCAGCGAGGACATCAACAACCTGTCCCACGCGCTGATGCTGCGCGAAGGCCGTGATGACGTGATGCTGCCGCTGATGCGCCAGACCGCCGAAGCCATCCGCGAACTGGCGATCCGCTTCGCCGCTGTGCCGATGCTGTCGCGCACCCACGGTCAACCAGCCTCGCCGACCACCCTGGGCAAAGAACTGGCCAACGTGGTGTACCGCCTGGAGCGCCAGATCGCTCAAGTCGCTGCCGTCCCGCTGCTGGGCAAGATCAACGGCGCCGTAGGCAACTACAACGCCCACCTGTCGGCCTACCCGGAGATCGACTGGGAAGCCAACGCCCGCGCCTTCATCGAAGACGAACTGGGCCTGGGCTTCAACCCGTACACCACGCAGATCGAACCGCACGACTACATCGCCGAGCTGTTCGACGCGATTGCGCGCTTCAACACCATCCTGATCGACTTCGATCGCGATGTCTGGGGCTACATCTCCCTGGGCTACTTCAAGCAGCGCACCATTGCCGGTGAAATCGGTTCGTCGACCATGCCGCACAAGGTCAACCCGATCGACTTCGAGAACTCCGAAGGCAACCTCGGCATCGCCAACGCGCTGTTCCAGCACCTGGCCAGCAAGTTGCCGATCTCCCGCTGGCAGCGAGACCTGACCGACTCCACCGTACTGCGCAACCTCGGCGTGGGCTTTGCCCACAGCGTGATCGCCTACGAAGCCAGCCTCAAAGGCATCAGCAAGCTGGAACTCAACGAGCAGAAAATCGCCGCTGACCTGGATGCATGCTGGGAAGTACTGGCCGAGCCGATCCAGACCGTGATGCGCCGCTACAACATCGAAAACCCCTACGAGAAGCTCAAAGAGTTGACGCGCGGCAAAGGCATCAGCCCTCAAGCACTGCAAACTTTCATCGACGGCCTGGACATGCCCGCCGCTGCCAAGGCCGAGCTGAAACTGCTCACCCCGGCCAACTACATCGGCAACGCCGTGGCCCAAGCCAAACGCATCTGATCATAGCAAGCCCCTTTGAGACGCCCGGCCGCGCCGGGCGTTTTTATTTCAGTCTGAAAAGTGCTTTTTTTCAATAGGTTACACATGAATCCTGATATCCCTCTTCAACTTCTGGGCGGCATCACGGCACGGGAATTCCTGCGCGACTACTGGCAGAAAAAACCGCTGCTGATCCGCCAGGCCATTCCTGACTTCGAAAGCCCGATCGATGCCGATGAACTGGCCGGCCTGGCCCTGGAAGAAGAAGTCGAGTCGCGCCTGGTGATCGAACACGGCGAGCGTCCGTGGGAACTGCGCCGCGGTCCGTTCGCCGAAGACACCTTCAGCACCCTGCCCGAGCGCGAGTGGACCCTGCTGGTGCAGGCGGTCGACCAGTTCGTGCCGGAAGTCGCCGAACTGCTCGAGCAGTTCCGCTTCCTGCCTAGCTGGCGCATCGACGACGTGATGATCAGCTTCGCCGCGCCCGGCGGCAGCGTGGGCCCGCACTTCGATAACTACGACGTGTTCCTGCTGCAAGCCCATGGCAAGCGCAACTGGAAGATCGGCCAGATGTGCAGCTCTGAAAGCCCGATGCTGCAACACGCCGACCTGCGCATCCTCGCCGAATTCGAAGAGAGCGCCGAATGGGTGCTGGAACCGGGCGACATGCTCTACCTGCCGCCACGCCTGGCCCACTACGGCATTGCAGAAGATGACTGCATGACCTACTCGGTAGGCTTCCGCGCGCCTAGCGCTGCCGAAGTGCTAACCCACTTCACCGACTTCCTGAGCCAGTACCTTACCGACGAAGAGCGCTACACGGACGCCGACATTCAGCCGGCCAGCGACCCGCACCAGATCCAGAGCGACGCCCTCGACCGTCTCAAAAGCCTGCTGGCCGAGCACATGAGCGACGAGCGCATGCTGCTGACTTGGTTCGGCCAGTTCATGACCGAGCCGCGCTACCCGGAACTGGTCGCAGGCCCAGAAGAGCTGCAGGAAGAAGACGTGGTCGGCAGCCTGGAAGACGGCGGCGTACTGATCCGCAACCCAAGCGCGCGCATGGCCTGGTCCGAAGTGGACGACGACCTGCTGCTGTTTGCCAGCGGCCAGAGCCGTTACCTGCCCGGCAAATTGCGCGAACTGCTGAAAATGATCTGCGCAGCCGAAGCCCTGCACATCGACAACCTCGGTGAATGGCTGGCGGACGAAGATGCCCGCGATCTGCTGTGCGAACTGGTCAAGCAAGGAAGCCTGGGGTTTGCCGATGAATAGGATTCACGTAAGTGTCGCGGACTGGCATAAGGATATCGCCGAGATTCGGCGCATTCGTGAAGCGGTATTTATCGCCGAACAATCGGTTCCACCGGAACTTGAATGGGATGCAGATGACGCGGACGCCGTGCATTTCCTCGCGTTCGAGGGCGACTTTCCGATTGGCACCGCACGCCTGCTGCCCAGCGGAGAGATCGGCCGCGTGTCGGTCCTCAAGGACTGGCGCGGGCTGAAAGTCGGCGACAAGCTGATGGAAGCGGTGATTGGCGAAGCCGAAAAACGCGGCCAGCGCAAACAGTTCCTCAGCGCACAGGTCTATGCTGCGCCGTTCTATGAGCGACTGGGCTTCAAGATTGTCAGTGATGAATTCCTCGAAGTCGGGATTCCGCATGTCGACATGGTGCGCGAGGGCTGATCCGGGACCGCGTCGCGGCTATCGGGGGCAAGTCGAATCGTCGCACCGCCCCTCCCACACTTGACCGCATTCCAAGGGATGTCTCGGTCAAAATATGGGAGGGGCGGTGCGACGATTCGACTTGCCCCCAATAGCTATTTCAGCAGCACCACACACCCTGCCATCCATCGATGCCAGGGTGTTTTGCCGTCTACGATTCAACTTGCGACCCGCCAGGCCGACAAACTGGCACTATCAAGCCTTATGACTCGCAGAGATAACGGACATGTCCCTACGCACCCTGCTCACCGCCCTCCTCCTGACCGCCAGCTTCACGGCAGTGGCCGACACCGAAGTCGTCAACCTGAGCAACCGCACCAGCGCCGACCTGCTGCCCGTGGCGCAGAACTTCCTCGGCAAGGATGGCACCGTCAGCGCCTACGGCAATCAACTGATCGTCAATGCCGACCCTGCCAAGATCCAGGGCCTGCGCGCCCTGCTCGCGCAACTGGACACACCGGCCAAGCGCCTGCTGATCACCGTCGACACCAACGAAAACAACCAGCAAAACAGTGGCGACAGTCAAACCCGCATCATCAGCTACGGTACCGCCAGCCGCGACGGCGGGATCCAGCAGATCCAGGCCAGTGAAGGCGTGCCCGCACTGATCCAGGTGGGCCAGAGCGTGCCGCTGACCACCACCCAGCCCGACGCCTATGGCCGCCCGCAAAACCAGACCCAGTACCGCAACGTCACTCAAGGCTTCTACGTGACCGCCAGCGTGACAGGCGACACCGTACACCTGGCGATCAGCACCAACCGTGACCGCATGAGCCAGGAGCGTCCTGATGTAGTGAACGTGCAGAGCACCGACACAAGCGTCAGCGGCCGCCTGGGCGAGTGGATTCCGCTGGCCGGCATCAATCGCGAAACCCAGGCCGACAAAACCTCTCAAACCCGCACCTACACTACCCAGGGCCGCGACGACCTGACTTTACGCGTTAAAGTCGAGACCTTGAACTGAAGCACCAATAACTGACTGACGAGTCGTATGAGACTAAAGATGTAGTGCCAGAAAAAAAGCACTACAAAACATTTGACGATCCAAAAAAGCATGGGCATGATGGCGTCGCTCCCGCTAATCAGAGGCCCTGGCAAGGGCCTTCGGATCGTCACTCTAAGTTACCCACCTGAGCCGATTCGTGTCTGTACCGCCCACAAGGTGTGTTTGACGAGGTTGCGACTGGAACGAAGTTGTCCCGAGGGACGGAAGCTAACCAGGTAACGCGGCTACACACTGATGGATCGCCCAAAGGCCCACGATGCCCGAAGACCGTTCGCAGTTTGCCCTTACCTGCCCAACTCCCCTCTCGCCCTTCGTTCATCCCGTCGCCTCCCCGCCAGACTTGACTTGAACACCGGTGCTTCTGGTCAGCGAGCAGCCATGCCCACGCACTGTATACGTGGCTGGCAAACGGAATTTTCCACCCAGACCTATGCGACGAGGTTTATCTCCATGGCACTGACACGCGAACAGCAAATTGCAGCCCTTGAAAAAGACTGGGCTGAAAACCCACGCTGGAAAGGCGTGACCCGCGCTTACTCCGCTGCTGACGTCGTCCGCCTGCGTGGCTCGGTTCAACCTGAGCACACTTTTGCAAAACTCGGCGCCGAGAAGCTGTGGAACCTGGTCACCCAGGGCGCCAAGCCTTCCTTCCGTCCCGACAAAGATTTCGTCAACTGCATGGGCGCCCTGACCGGTGGCCAGGCAGTCCAACAGGTAAAAGCCGGTATCCAGGCGATCTACCTGTCCGGCTGGCAAGTGGCTGCGGACAACAACTCCGCCGAATCCATGTACCCCGACCAATCGCTGTACCCGGTGGACTCCGTGCCAACCGTGGTCAAGCGCATCAACAACTCGTTCCGTCGCGCCGACCAGATCCAGTGGAAAGCCGGTAAAGGCCCGGGCGACGAAGGCTACATCGACTACTTCGCACCGATCGTGGCTGACGCCGAAGCCGGTTTCGGCGGCGTGCTGAACGCCTACGAGCTGATGAAGAGCATGATCGAAGCAGGCGCTGCCGGCGTTCACTTCGAAGACCAACTGGCCTCGGTAAAAAAATGCGGCCACATGGGCGGCAAAGTACTGGTACCGACCCAGGAAGCCGTACAGAAGCTGACCGCTGCCCGTCTGGCTGCTGACGTTGCCGGTACACCGACCATCATCCTGGCCCGTACCGACGCCAACGCTGCCGACCTGTTGACTTCGGACTGCGACCCATACGACCAACCGTTCGTCACTGGCGAACGTACCCAGGAAGGCTTCTACAAAGTGCGCGCCGGTCTCGACCAGGCCATCGCTCGCGGCCTGGCCTATGCCCCTTATGCTGACCTGATCTGGTGCGAAACCGCCAAGCCGGACCTGGCAGAAGCCCGTCGCTTCGCTGAAGCGATCAAAAAGGAATACCCGGACCAACTGCTGTCCTACAACTGCTCGCCTTCCTTCAACTGGAAGAAAAACCTGGACGACGCAACCATCGCCAAGTTCCAGCGCGAACTGTCCGCCATGGGCTACAAGCACCAGTTCATTACCCTGGCCGGCATCCACAACATGTGGCACAGCATGTTCAACCTGGCGCACGACTACGCCCGCAACGACATGACCGCCTACGTGAAGCTGCAGGAGCAGGAATTCGCTGACGCCTCCAAGGGTTACACCTTCGTGGCTCACCAGCAGGAAGTGGGCACCGGCTACTTCGACGACATGACCACCGTGATCCAGGGCGGCAGCTCGTCCGTGACCGCGCTGACCGGCTCGACCGAAGAAGAACAGTTCCACTGAGTGACTGAGCAAACGGCCATTGCGGGCCCTATGAAAAGCTAACCGCAATGCCGCTCGATCTATGCCCCGACTGGTTCGGGGCGTTTTTTTGCCCGAAAAAACTCCCCCTGACACCACGCAAATCAAAAATATGGGAGGGGGCTTGCCCCCGATTACGGTGTGTCAGTCAATACTTCGTTGCTGATCCAGCGCAATCAGGGGCAAGCCCCCTCCCACATTGGGAAATGTGCCCAACCTAAAATTTTGGGCAAAACATTGATCCAAAGCGGTATTTTGTTCAGATAAATCGGATAAAAGATCCGCTCCGGCAACTAGCGGTATTCAAGCAAGTAACGACAACTTCCTGTGCCGAACCATGACCATCCGCTTAACGCTCACCCAAACAACATTCATTATCATTTGGACCATGAAAGCGTCGTTACAGGTTAAACAAAACATATTTGATAAAAAGCCCGCTAATGCCCGTAAATCAAGGGCTGCAGCCTCAAGGAGGTGTACTATGTGCTTATTCCACCGAATAATTTCGCTATAGGAATTTTACTTGCCCGGTGTTTAGCCATAAAATCACCGCGATTGATTCCGCTGCGACATATCGTCACTGCATTGTTACTTTTTCGAGCTCAGAGACCTTTGCTCTCTGTTAAGGATTACCAGCATGACCGAAGCGACAGGACTCATGGCCCACAACTGGGGCTTTGCCATTTTCCTCCTCGGTGTTGTCGGCCTCTGTGCCTTCATGCTCGGCGTCTCCAGCCTACTCGGGTCAAAAGCCTGGGGCCGCAGCAAAAACGAACCGTTCGAGTCCGGCATGCTGCCCACAGGTGGCGCCCGCTTGCGGCTCTCAGCCAAATTCTATCTGGTCGCGATGCTGTTCGTGATCTTCGATATCGAAGCCCTCTTTCTCTTTGCCTGGTCTGTGTCCGTCCGCGAAAGCGGCTGGACCGGATTCGTCGAAGCCCTCGTTTTCATAGCAATTCTGTTGGCAGGCCTTGTCTACCTATTTCGAGTGGGCGCCCTTGATTGGGCTCCGGAAGCTCGTCGCAAGCGGCAAGCGAAGCTGAAACAATGAGGCTTTGGCGATGCAATACAATCTCACCAGGATCGACCCGGATGCTCCTAACGAGCAGTACCCCATCGGCGAACGGGAAACCGTTTCCGATCCGTTAGAAGACCAAGTCCACAAAAACATCTACATGGGCAAGCTGGAAGACGTGCTGAGCGGTGCGGTCAACTGGGGGCGTAAAAACTCCCTGTGGCCGTACAACTTCGGTCTGTCCTGCTGCTACGTGGAAATGACCACCGCCTTCACGGCGCCCCACGACATCGCGCGCTTTGGCGCCGAAGTGATCCGGGCATCGCCGCGTCAGGCGGATTTCATGGTTATCGCCGGAACCTGCTTTATCAAGATGGCGCCGATCATTCAGCGTCTCTACGAGCAAATGCTCGAGCCAAAGTGGGTTATCTCCATGGGTTCGTGCGCCAACTCCGGTGGCATGTACGACATCTATTCCGTTGTTCAGGGGGTGGACAAGTTCCTGCCCGTGGACGTCTACGTGCCTGGCTGCCCGCCCCGCCCTGAAGCATTTTTGCAAGGCTTGATGCTGTTGCAGGAATCGATTGGCAAGGAGCGTCGCCCACTTTCCTGGGTTGTCGGAGATCAAGGCGTTTACCGCGCCGAGATGCCGTCACAAAAGGAACAGCGCCGCGAACAGCGTATTCAGGTCACCAACCTGCGCAGCCCCGACGAAGTTTGATCCAGAGCCGCTTCTTTTATAGAACGAAAACCTGGCTTCATTCTTTACGTTGACCGAAAGCGATAAAAAACCATGACTACAGGCAGTGCTCGACGCATCCCGCCTTATAAGGCAGACGACCAGGATGTGGTCGTCGAACTCAATAACCGTTTTGGCCCTGACGCCTTCACCGCCCAGGCCACACGTACCGGCATGCCGGTGCTGTGGGTGGCGCGTGCCAGGCTCGTCGAAGTCCTGACCTTCCTGCGCAACCTGCCCAAGCCATACGTCATGCTCTATGACCTGCATGGCGTGGACGAGCGCCTGCGCACCAAACGCCAGGGACTGCCGAGCGGCGCCGATTTCACCGTGTTCTACCACCTGATGTCGCTGGAACGTAACAGCGACGTGATGATCAAGGTCGCCCTGTCCGAGAGCGACCTGAGCGTCCCGACCGTGACCGGTATCTGGCCAAACGCCAACTGGTACGAGCGCGAAGTGTGGGACATGTTCGGCATCGACTTCCCGGGCCACCCGCACCTGTCGCGCATCATGATGCCGCCGACCTGGGAAGGTCACCCGCTGCGCAAGGACTTCCCTGCCCGCGCCACCGAATTCGATCCGTTCAGCCTGACGCTTGCCAAGCAGCAGCTTGAAGAAGAAGCCGCACGCTTCCGTCCGGAAGACTGGGGCATGAAGCGTTCCGGCACCAACGAGGACTACATGTTCCTCAACCTGGGCCCGAACCACCCTTCAGCGCACGGTGCCTTCCGCATCATCCTGCAACTGGACGGCGAAGAAATCGTCGACTGCGTGCCCGACGTCGGTTACCACCACCGTGGTGCCGAGAAGATGGCCGAGCGCCAGTCCTGGCACAGCTTCATCCCGTACACCGACCGTATCGACTACCTCGGCGGCGTGATGAACAACCTGCCTTACGTGCTCTCGGTCGAGAAGCTGGCCGGCATCAAGGTACCGGACCGCGTCGATACCATCCGCATCATGATGGCCGAGTTCTTCCGGATCACCAGCCACCTGTTGTTCCTGGGTACCTATATCCAGGACGTCGGCGCCATGACCCCGGTGTTCTTCACCTTCACCGACCGTCAGCGCGCCTACAAGGTCATCGAAGCCGTCACCGGTTTCCGCCTGCACCCGGCCTGGTACCGCATTGGCGGTGTCGCCCACGACCTGCCCAATGGTTGGGAGCGCCTGGTCAAGGAATTCATCGACTGGATGCCCAAGCGTCTGGACGAGTACCAGAAAGCCGCCCTGGACAACAGCATCCTCAAGGGCCGCACCATCGGCGTCGCGGCCTACAACACCAAAGAGGCCCTGGAATGGGGCGTCACCGGTGCAGGCTTGCGTTCCACCGGTTGCGATTTCGACCTGCGTAAAGCGCGTCCGTACTCCGGCTACGAGAACTTCGAATTCGAAGTCCCGCTGGCGGCCAACGGCGATGCCTACGACCGTTGCATCGTGCGCGTCGAAGAAATGCGCCAGAGCCTGAAAATCATCGAGCAGTGCATGCGCAACATGCCGGCCGGCCCGTACAAGGCGGATCACCCGCTGACCACGCCGCCGCCGAAAGAGCGCACGCTGCAGCACATCGAAACCCTGATCACGCACTTCCTGCAAGTTTCGTGGGGCCCGGTCATGCCGGCCAACGAATCCTTCCAGATGATCGAAGCGACCAAGGGTATCAACAGTTATTACCTGACGAGCGATGGCGGCACCATGAGCTACCGCACCCGGATTCGTACTCCAAGCTTCCCGCACTTGCAGCAGATCCCTTCGGTGATCAAAGGCGAGATGGTCGCGGACTTGATTGCGTACCTGGGTAGTATCGATTTCGTTATGGCCGACGTGGACCGCTAAGCATGAATAACACGCTTATCCAGACAGACCGTTTCACCTTGAGTGAAACCGAGCGCTCGGCCATCGAGCACGAGCTCCATCACTACGAAGACCCGCGCGCGGCGTCGATCGAAGCCCTGAAGATCGTCCAGAAGGAACGTGGCTGGGTGCCGGACGGCGCCCTCTACGCCATCGGCGAGATACTCGGCATCCCCGCCAGCGATGTTGAAGGCGTGGCCACGTTCTACAGCCAGATCTTCCGCCAACCCGTGGGCCGCCACATCATTCGCGTATGCGACAGCATGGTCTGCTACATCGGTGGTCACGAGTCGGTGGTCAGCGAGATCCAGAACAAGCTGGGCATCGGCCTCGGCCAAACCACCCCGGACGGCCGCTTCACGCTGCTGCCGGTGTGCTGCCTGGGCAACTGCGACAAGGCGCCGGCGTTGATGATCGACGACGACACATTCGGTGACGTGCAGCCTGCTGGCGTGACCCAATTGCTCGAGGGCTACCCATGACCCTGACTTCCTTCGGCCCGGCCAACCGCATCAAGCGGTCGCCCGAGACTCACCCGCTGACCTGGCGCCTGCGTGACGATGCCGAGCCTGTATGGCTCGAGGAGTACCAGGCCAAGAACGGTTACGCGGCTGCGCGCAAAGCGTTTGCCGACATGGCTCAGGACGATATCGTCCAGACCGTGAAGGACGCCGGCCTCAAGGGCCGCGGCGGTGCAGGCTTCCCCACTGGCGTGAAGTGGGGCCTGATGCCCAAAGACGAATCCATCAACATCCGCTACCTGCTGTGCAACGCGGATGAAATGGAGCCGAACACCTGGAAAGACCGCATGCTGATGGAGCAACTGCCCCATCTGCTGATCGAAGGCATGCTCATCAGTGCACGCGCGCTGAAAACCTACCGGGGCTACATCTTCCTGCGTGGCGAATACACCACCGCCGCCAAGAACCTCAATCGAGCAGTGCTAGAAGCCAAGGCTGCAGGCCTGCTGGGCAAGAACATCCTCGGTTCGGGTTTCGACTTCGAACTGTTCGTACACACCGGCGCCGGGCGTTATATCTGCGGTGAAGAAACCGCACTGATCAACTCCCTCGAAGGCCGCCGCGCCAACCCGCGCTCCAAGCCGCCCTTCCCTGCCGCCGTTGGCGTGTGGGGCAAGCCGACTTGCGTGAACAACGTCGAAACCCTGTGCAACGTGCCGGCGATCATTGCCGACGGCGTGGACTGGTACAAATCGTTGGCCCGCGAAGGCAGTGAAGACATGGGCACCAAGCTCATGGGGTTCTCTGGCAAGGTCAAGAACCCTGGCCTGTGGGAACTGCCATTCGGCGTGACCGCGCGCGAGCTGTTCGAGGACTACGCCGGCGGCATGCGCGACGGCTACACCCTCAAGGCCTGGCAGCCAGGCGGCGCCGGCACCGGCTTCCTGCTCCCCGAGCACCTCGACGCACAAATGTATGCCGGCGGCATCGGCAAGGTCGGCACCCGGATGGGGACTGGCCTGGCGATGGCGGTGGACAACACTGTGAACATGGTCTCGCTGCTGCGCAACATGGAGCAGTTCTTTGCCCGCGAATCCTGCGGTTTCTGCACCCCGTGCCGCGACGGTCTGCCGTGGAGCGTCAAGCTGCTGATGGCCCTGGAAAAAGGCGAAGGCCGCGAGGGTGACATCGAAACCCTGCTGGGGCTGGTCGGCTTCCTCGGCCCAGGCAAGACCTTCTGTGCTCACGCACCGGGCGCCGTGGAGCCATTGGGCAGCGCAATCAAATATTTCCGCTCGGAGTTCGAAGCCGGCATCGCGCCCACCAGCGCCGCCGTCCCGCCTCTGGCGAGGCCGATCGTAGTCGGCGCGTAACGCTTAAACCGGCGAAGGGTCCGTGCCCCTCGCCTCGTCATGTGCTGACGCCGTCAAGGCTGTGTTGATGCACATGAATAACAAGATTCCATTAGCCACGCCCGCTGACAACGGGCCAACGAAGAACTTTGAACCATGGCCACTATCCACGTAGACGGCAAAGCGCTCGAAGTCGATGGGGCGGACAACCTGTTACAGGCGTGTCTGTCACTAGGCCTCGACATCCCTTATTTCTGCTGGCACCCCGCTCTTGGTAGCGTCGGTGCCTGTCGCCAGTGTGCGGTCAAGCAGTACACCGACGAGAACGACACCCGTGGTCGTATCGTCATGTCCTGCATGACCCCAGCCACCGACAACACCTGGATCTCCATCGACGATGATGAATCCAAGGCGTTCCGCGCCAGTGTCGTCGAATGGCTGATGACCAACCACCCGCACGACTGCCCGGTCTGCGAGGAAGGCGGTCACTGCCACCTGCAAGACATGACGGTGATGACCGGCCACAACGAGCGCCGCTATCGCTTCACCAAGCGCACCCACCAGAACCAGGAGCTGGGCCCGTTCATTTCCCACGAAATGAACCGCTGCATCGCCTGCTACCGCTGCGTGCGTTTCTATAAAGACTACGCCGGCGGCACCGACCTCGGCGTATTCGGCGCCCACGACAACGTGTACTTCGGTCGCGTTGAAGACGGCGTACTGGAAAGCGAATTCTCCGGCAACCTCACCGAGGTTTGCCCAACCGGCGTGTTCACCGACAAGACTCACTCCGAGCGCTACAACCGTAAGTGGGACATGCAGTTCGCCCCGAGCATCTGCCATGGCTGCTCCAGCGGTTGCAACATCTCCCCGGGCGAGCGCTACGGCGAACTGCGTCGCATCGAAAACCGCTTCAACGGTTCGGTCAACCAGTACTTCCTGTGCGACCGTGGCCGTTTCGGCTATGGCTACGTCAACCGCGAAGACCGCCCACGTCAGCCACTGCTGGCCGGCGGCGCGAAGCTGAACACCGACGAAGCCCTGGATAAAGCCGCCGACCTGCTGCGCGGTCGCAACATCGTCGGCATCGGTTCGCCACGCGCCAGCCTCGAAAGCAACTACGCGTTGCGCGAACTGGTCGGCGCCGAACACTTCTACTGCGGTATCGAAGCCGCTGAACTGGAGCGCATCCGCCTGGTCCTGCAAGTGCTGAACGACAGCCCGCTGCCGGTGCCGAACATGCGCGACATCGAAGACCACGATGCGATCTTCGTGCTCGGTGAAGACCTGACCCAGACCGCCGCGCGTATGGCTTTGTCGCTGCGCCAGTCGGTCAAAGGCAAGGCCGAAGCCATGGCCGACGCCATGCGCGTGCAGCCTTGGCTCGACGCCGCAGTGAAAAACATCGGCCAGCACGCGCTGAACCCGCTGTTTATCGCCAGCCTGGCCGAAACCAAGCTCGACGACATCGCCGAAGAATGCGTACACGCAGCGCCAGATGACTTGGCCCGCCTCGGTTTCGCCGTGGCCCACGCCCTCGACGCCAGCGCGCCTGCCGTTGAAGGCCTGGACGCTGAAGCCGTGGCACTTGCCCAGCGCATCGCCGACGCCCTGCTGGCGGCCAAGCGCCCATTGATCATTGCCGGCACCTCGTTGGGTTCCAAGGCGCTGATCGAAGCGGCGGCCAACATCGCCAAGGCCTTGAAGCTGCGCGAGAAGAACGGTTCCATCAGCCTGATCGTGCCGGAAGCCAACAGCCTCGGCCTGGCCATGCTCGGTGGCGAGTCCGTCGACAGCGCCCTGCAAGCCGTGATCGATGGCAAAGCCGACGCCCTTGTGGTGCTGGAAAACGACCTGTACACCCGCACGGATTCGGCCAAGGTCGACGCCGCGCTGAACGCCGCCAAAGTACTGATCGTTGCCGATCACCAGAAGACCGCCACCAGCGAGCGTGCTGACCTGGTATTGCCGGCTGCGACCTTCGCTGAAGGCGACGGTACTTTGGTCAGCCAGGAAGGCCGCGCCCAGCGCTTCTTCCAGGTGTTCGATCCGAAGTACATGGACGCCAGCATCCTGGTTCACGAAGGCTGGCGCTGGCTGCATGCCCTGCGCTCGACCCTGCTGAATCAGCCGATCGACTGGACCCAGCTCGACCACGTCACCGCAGCCGTCGCTGCGAGCGCCCCGCAACTGGCGCGCATCGTTGACGCAGCACCGTCCGCCGCGTTCCGCATCAAGGGCATGAAACTCGCCCGTGAGCCGCTGCGTTACTCCGGTCGTACCGCCATGCGCGCTGACATCAGCGTGCATGAACCGCGTACTCCGCAAGACAACGACACCGCGTTCGCCTTCTCCATGGAAGGTTACTCGGGTTCGGTCGAGCCACGTCAGCAGGTGCCATTTGCCTGGTCGCCGGGCTGGAACTCGCCGCAGGCCTGGAACAAGTTCCAGGACGAAGTCGGTGGTCATATCCGCGCTGGCGACCCGGGCACCCGCCTGATCGAAACCCAGGGCGACGCGTTGAACTGGTTCGCCGCCGTACCGCGTCCGTTCAACCCAGCCCAGGGCACCTGGCAGGTTGTACCGTTCTTCCACCTGTTCGGCAGCGACGAGACCTCGTCCAAAGCCGCACCGGTTCAAGAGCGCATCCCGGAAGCCTACGTGTCCGTGGCCAAGTCCGAAGCCGACCGCCTGGGCGTCAACGACGGTGCCCTGCTCAGCTTGACCGTGGCCGGTCAGACCCTGCGTCTGCCGCTGCGCATCAACGACGAGTTAGGCGCCGGCCTGGTTGCACTGCCAAAAGGCATCGCCGGTATTCCACCGTCGATCTTTGGCCAAACCGTTGACGGTCTGCAGGAGGCAGCGCAATGACCTGGTTCACCCCTGAAGTCATCGACGTGATCATTGCGGTCGTCAAGGCCATCGTGATCCTGTTGGCCGTGGTCGTGGCGGGCGCTTTGCTCAGCTTCGTCGAACGTCGTCTGCTCGGCTGGTGGCAGGACCGTTACGGTCCGAACCGCGTTGGCCCGTTCGGCATGTTCCAGATCGCTGCCGACATGCTGAAAATGTTCTTCAAGGAAGACTGGACGCCACCGTTTGCCGACAAGGTGATCTTCACCCTGGCACCGGTGGTGGCCATGAGCGCCTTGCTGATCGCCTTCGCGGTCATCCCGATCACCCCGACCTGGGGCGTGGCGGACCTGAACATCGGCCTGCTGTTCTTCTTCGCCATGGCCGGTCTGTCGGTCTACGCGGTACTGTTCGCCGGTTGGGCCAGTAACAACAAGTTCGCCCTGCTGGGCAGCTTGCGGGCCTCGGCCCAGACCGTGTCCTACGAAGTGTTCATGGGCCTCGCGCTGATGGGCATCGTGGTGCAGGTCGGCTCGTTCAACATGCGCGACATCGTCGAGTACCAGGCGCAGAACCTGTGGTTCATCATTCCGCAGTTCTTTGGCTTCTGTACGTTCTTCATCGCTGGCGTCGCCGTGACTCACCGTCACCCGTTCGACCAGCCGGAAGCGGAACAGGAACTGGCCGACGGTTACCACATTGAATATGCCGGCATGAAGTGGGGCATGTTCTTCGTCGGTGAGTACATCGGCATCATCTTGATCTCGGCCCTGCTGGTCACGCTGTTCTTCGGCGGCTGGCACGGTCCGTTCGGCATCCTGCCGCAGCTGGCGTTCTTCTGGTTTTTCCTGAAGACCGCGTTCTTCATCATGCTGTTTATCCTGCTGCGCGCTTCCATTCCGCGTCCACGGTATGACCAGGTGATGGATTTCAGCTGGCGCTTCTGCCTGCCGCTGACCCTGATCAATTTGCTGGTGACTGCTGCCGTTGTGTTGTTGAACACGCCAGCGGGCGCGGTTCAGTGAGGATTTGACCCATGTTCAAATATATTGGCGACATCGTTAAGGGTACCGGTACCCAGTTGCGAAGCCTGGTGATGGTGTTCGGTCACGGCTTTCGCAAACGCGACACCCTGCAATACCCGGAAGAAGCGGTGTACCTGCCGCCGCGCTATCGCGGCCGCATCGTACTGACTCGCGACCCCGATGGCGAAGAGCGTTGCGTAGCCTGCAACCTGTGCGCCGTGGCATGCCCGGTGGGTTGTATCTCCCTGCAGAAAGCTGAAACCGAAGACGGTCGCTGGTACCCGGACTTCTTTCGCATCAACTTCTCGCGCTGCATTTTCTGCGGCCTCTGCGAGGAAGCTTGCCCGACCACCGCGATCCAGCTCACACCGGATTTCGAGATGGCCGAGTTCAAACGTCAGGACCTGGTGTACGAGAAAGAAGATCTGCTGATCTCTGGTCCCGGTAAAAACCCTGATTACAACTTCTATCGTGTTGCAGGTATGGCCGTTGCCGGTAAGCCGAAAGGCGCCGCACAAAACGAAGCCGAACCGATCAACGTGAAGAGCTTGCTGCCTTAAGGAAGAAAGATGGAATTCGCTTTCTATTTCGCATCGGGTATTGCAGTGGTGTCCACGCTTCGCGTGGTCACCAACACCAACCCCGTGCACGCCCTGCTCTACCTGATCATTTCGCTGATCGCCGTGGCCATGACCTTTTTCAGCCTCGGCGCACCGTTCGCCGGTGTACTGGAAGTGATCGCCTACGCTGGCGCCATCATGGTGCTGTTCGTGTTTGTGGTGATGATGCTAAACCTCGGGCCGGCCTCGGTCGCCCAGGAACGCGTTTGGCTCAAGCCCGGCATCTGGCTCGGCCCGGTGATCCTCGCCGCGCTGCTGCTGGCTGAACTGCTGTATGTACTGTTCGCTCACCAGAGCGGCCAGGCCATCGGCCACACCACCGTTGACGCGAAGGCCGTGGGCGTTAGCCTGTTCGGCCCGTACCTGCTGGTGGTCGAACTGGCTTCGATGCTGCTGCTCGCCGCAGCCATCACCGCCTTCCACTTGGGCCGTAACGAAGCCAAGGAGCAATGACGATGCCTGCTATCCCTTTGGAGCATGGTCTGGCGGTCGCCGGCATCCTGTTCTGCCTTGGCCTGGTCGGCCTGATGGTTCGCCGTAACATTTTGTTCGTGTTGATGAGCCTGGAAGTCATGATGAACGCTGCGGCACTGGCGTTCATTGTTGCGGGTAGCCGTTGGGGCCAGCCGGATGGACAAGTCATGTTCATCCTGGTGATCAGCCTGGCAGCCGCCGAGGCCAGTATCGGCCTGGCGATCCTGCTGCAACTGTATCGTCGCTTCCACACGCTTGATATCGACGCTGCCAGTGAGATGCGCGGATGAACATGATCTTTCTGACTTTCGTATTTCCCCTGATCGGTTTCCTGCTGCTGTCGTTCTCTCGCGGACGCTGGTCGGAAAACCTCTCGGCCCTGATCGGCGTGGGCTCCATCGGCCTGTCGGCGATTGTCACCGCCTACGTCATCTGGCAATTCAACGTCGCACCGCCCGAAGGCGGTCACTACACCCTGGTGTTGTGGCAGTGGATGTCGGTGGAGGGCTTCAAGCCCAACTTCGCCCTCTACATCGACGGCCTGTCGATCACCATGCTCGGCGTGGTGGTGGGTGTAGGCTTCCTGATCCACCTGTTCGCGTCCTGGTACATGCGCGGTGAAGCCGGTTACTCGCGCTTCTTCGCGTACACCAACCTGTTTATCGCCAGCATGCTGTTCCTGGTGCTGGGCGATAACCTGTTGTTCCTGTACTTCGGCTGGGAAGGCGTGGGCCTGTGCTCGTACTTGTTGATCGGTTTCTACTACAGCAACCGCAACAACGGTAACGCAGCACTCAAGGCCTTTATCGTCACCCGGATCGGCGACGTGTTCATGGCCATCGGCCTGTTCATCCTGTTCCAACAGGTGGGCACGCTGAACATCCAGGAACTGCTGGTGCTGGCACCGCAGAAGTTCCAGGTCGGTGACTTCTGGATCACCCTGGCGACCCTGATGCTGCTGGGCGGCGCCGTCGGTAAATCCGCACAACTGCCGCTGCAAACCTGGCTGGCGGATGCGATGGCCGGTCCTACCCCGGTGTCGGCACTGATCCACGCCGCCACCATGGTGACCGCCGGTGTCTACCTGATCGCCCGTACCCACGGCCTGTTCACCCTGGCGCCGGACATCCTGCACCTGGTGGGCCTGGTCGGCGGCGCGACCCTGGTACTGGCCGGCTTCGCCGCGCTGGTACAGACCGACATCAAGCGGATCCTCGCCTACTCGACCATGAGCCAGATCGGCTACATGTTCCTGGCCCTGGGCGTCGGTGCCTGGGACGCGGCGATCTTCCACCTGATGACCCACGCCTTCTTCAAGGCCCTGCTGTTCCTGGCCTCAGGTGCGGTGATCGTTGCCTGCCACCACGAGCAGAACATCTTCAAGATGGGCGGTCTGTGGAAGAAATTGCCACTGGCTTACGCCAGCTTCATCGTCGGTGGTGCCGCACTCTCGGCCCTGCCATTGGTGACCGCCGGCTTCTACTCGAAAGACGAAATCCTCTGGGAAGCCTTTGCCAGCGGTAACCAAGGCCTGCTGTACGCCGGCCTGGTGGGTGCGTTCATGACCTCGCTGTACACCTTCCGCCTGATCTTCATCGCCTTCCACGGTGAAGCCAAGACCGAAGCACACGCAGGCCACGGCATCTCCCATTGGCTGCCGCTGTCGGTGCTGATCATCCTGTCGACCTTCATCGGCGCCTTGATCACTCCGCCACTGGCCGGTGTACTGCCGGAAAGCGTCGGCCATGCCGGCGGCGACGCCAAGCACAGCCTGGAGCTCGCCTCAGGCGCCATCGCGGTGGCCGGTATCATGCTCGCAGCCCTGCTGTTCCTCGGCAAGCGTCGTTTCGTCACCGCCGTCGCCAACAGTGGCATTGGTCGCTTCCTGTCGGCCTGGTGGTTCGCCGCCTGGGGCTTCGATTGGATCTACGACAAACTGTTCGTCAAGCCTTACCTTGCGATCAGCCACGTACTGCGCAAAGACCCGCTCGACCAGACCATCGGTTTGATCCCGCGCGCCGCCAAGGCTGGCCACACCGCCCTGAGCCGCAGCGAGACTGGCCAATTGCGTTGGTATGCAGCTTCCATGGCGGCGGGTGCCGTTCTGGTGATCGGCGCCATCGTTGTGGTAGCGGTCTGACCATGTCTAAGTACATTGCGAACTTTGCGAACTTGCGAAAGGAAACGAGCCCGTCATGATTCTGCCCTGGCTAATCCTGATCCCCTTTATCGGCGGCCTGCTCTGCTGGATGGGTGAACGCTTCGGCGCCACCCTCCCCCGCTGGATTGCGTTGCTGACCATGTCCCTGGAACTCGCTCTCGGCCTCTGGCTGTGGGCCCATGGCGACTATTCATTTGCTCCGGCGCCTGGCGCCGATCCGACCTGGGCGCTCGAGTTCAAGCACGTCTGGATTCAGCGCTTCGGCATCAACGTACACCTGGCCCTCGACGGCCTGTCGTTGCTGATGATCCTGCTGACCGGCCTGCTGGGTGTCCTCTCGGTACTCTGCTCCTGGAAAGAGATTCAGCGTCACGTGGGCTTCTTCCACCTGAACCTGATGTGGATCCTGGGCGGCGTGGTCGGCGTGTTCCTCGCCCTCGACCTGTTCATGTTCTTCTTCTTCTGGGAAATGATGCTGGTGCCGATGTACTTCCTCATCGCGCTCTGGGGTCATAGTTCTTCGGACGGCAAGAAAACCCGGATCTACGCGGCGACCAAGTTCTTCATCTTCACCCAGGCTTCCGGCCTGATCATGTTGGTGGCGATCCTGGGTCTGGTATTGGTCAACTTCAACAGCACTGGCGTGATTACCTTCAACTACGCCGACCTGTTGAAAACCAAGATGTCCCTGACCACCGAGTACATCCTGATGCTGGGCTTCTTCATCGCCTTCGCGGTGAAGCTGCCGGTGGTGCCGTTCCACTCCTGGCTGCCGGATGCTCACGCCCAGGCGCCGACCGCCGGTTCCGTGGACCTGGCCGGTATCCTGTTGAAGACGGCGGCCTACGGCCTGCTGCGTTTCGCGCTGCCGTTGTTCCCGAATGCCTCGGCCGAGTTTGCGCCGATCGCCATGACCCTGGGTCTGATCGGGATCTTCTACGGTGCGTTCCTGGCCTTCGCGCAAACCGACATCAAGCGCCTGATTGCCTTCTCGTCCGTTTCCCACATGGGTTTCGTACTGATCGGCATCTACTCCGGCAGCCAACTGGCATTGCAAGGCGCCGTGATCCAGATGTTGGCCCACGGTATTTCGGCCGCCGCGCTGTTTATCCTCAGCGGCCAGTTGTACGAACGCCTGCACACCCGTGACATGCGTGAGATGGGTGGCGTGTGGTCGCGCATCGCCTACCTACCGGCGATCAGCCTGTTCTTTGCCGCCGCGTCCCTGGGCTTGCCGGGCACCGGTAACTTCATCGGCGAGTTCCTGATCCTGATGGGTACCTTCGCACAAACGCCGTGGATCAGCGCCATCGCCACTTCCGGCCTGGTATTCGGTTCGGTTTACTCGCTGATCATGATCCACCGTGCGTACTTCGGTGCGGCCAAATCCGACACCGTCCTGCACGGGATGGATACTCGCGAACTGATCATGGTGCTCGGTCTGGCGGTCCTGCTGATCTACATCGGCGTGTACCCACAACCGTTCCTGGACACTTCTGCCGCAACGATGCATGGCGTGCAGCAGTGGTTCGGCACCGCCTTCTCTCAACTCGCTTCGGCCCGGTAAGAGCGCTATGGAATTCACGATCCAACACTTTATCGCGCTTGCGCCGCTGCTGATCACCAGTCTCACCATTGTGGTGGTGATGCTGGCGATCGCCTGGCGTCGCAATCACGCGCAAACCTTCCTGCTGTCCTGCGCGGGTTTGAACCTGGCTTTGCTGTCGATCATCCCGGCACTCAAGGTCGCACCCCTGGCGGTGACCCCGCTGATGATGATCGATGACTTCGCGCTGCTGTATATCGCGTTGATCCTCGTCGCCACCCTGGCCTGCGTCACCCTCGCCCACGCCTACCTCGGCGAGGGCGGCACCGGCTACCCGGGCAACCGCGAAGAGCTGTACCTGCTGATCCTGCTGGCTGCAGCCGGCGGTATCGTGCTGGTCAGCGCGCAGCACCTGGCGGGCTTGTTCATCGGCCTGGAACTGCTGTCGATCCCGACCTACGGCCTGGTGGCCTACGCCTTCTTCAACAAGCGTTCCCTGGAAGCCGGCATCAAGTACATGGTGCTGTCGGCCGCCGGTTCCGCGTTCCTGTTGTTTGGTATGGCCCTGCTCTACGCCGAAGCCGGCAGCCTGAGCTTCACCGGTATCGGCCACGCCCTGGCGGCCACTAGCATGCCTGCGCCGATCGCCCAACTGGGCCTGGCGATGATGCTGATCGGTCTGGCCTTCAAACTGTCGCTGGTGCCTTTCCACCTGTGGACGCCGGACGTGTACGAAGGCGCTCCGGCGCCGGTGGCTGCGTTCCTGGCCACGGCGACGAAAGTGGCGGTGTTTGCGGTGGTGGTGCGTCTGTTCCAGATCTCCCCGGCGGCCAATACCGGCGTGTTGAGCGACGTACTGAGCGTGATCGCCGTTGCATCGATCCTGTTCGGTAACCTGCTGGCGCTAACCCAGAACAACCTCAAGCGTCTGCTGGGCTACTCGTCCATCGCCCACTTCGGCTACCTGCTGATCGCCCTGGTGGCGAGCAAAGGTCTGGCCCTGGAAGCGATCGGCGTGTACCTGGTCACCTACGTGATCACCAGCCTCGGCGCCTTCGGGGTCATCACCCTGATGTCCTCGCCTTACAAAGGCCGTGACGCCGACGCCCTGTACGAGTATCGCGGCCTGTTCTGGCGCCGTCCGTACCTGACCGCCGTGTTGACCCTGATGATGCTGTCCCTGGCTGGTATCCCGCTCACTGCGGGCTTTATCGGCAAGTTCTACATCATCGCGACCGGGGTTGAAGCGCATCAATGGTGGCTGGTTGCCTCACTCATCTTGGGTAGCGCCATCGGCGTGTTCTACTACCTGCGCGTGATGGTCACCCTGTTCCTGATCGAGCCAAACCTGCGCCGTGTGGATGCTGAGCTGCACTGGGAACAGAAAGCCGGCGGCGTGATGCTGCTGGCTATCGCCCTGCTCGCCTTCTTCCTCGGCGTGTACCCACAACCGTTGCTCACGCTGGTGCAGCACGCGGTACTGGGCGTTTGATCGCTTAGCGGTATGTGGTAAACAAAAACGGCACCTTTGGGTGCCGTTTTTGCATTTATGGGGCAGAGAACACGCTATCTCAAAGATTCTAAAGATCGGCCAATACTAAACCATCGAGCGTTTCGCGAAGTCGCTGATGCACCGGCAGGCGAAGGCCAAAGGTGCCGCGCAGCAAATCAAGCAGTTCATCGGCACTCGCTATCGCACGTTTTTCGCTCGGACCTTCCAGGGAGTGCACCGCGTAGTGGCCGTTGTTCAAGGTATGACGCTTACCCGGCGCTAACAGCGCCACTTTCAACTGACCGAGAAACGGCGAACCCGCATGCGTGGAGACATACCAGTTACCGATTTCATAGTCGATGTCTGCCTGCACCAGCAGGTCGAACACATATAAGCCACGCCACTCCCCGCCGACCTGGGCCCACAAGGTGTAGCTGCCTTGCTTGCAGGTCAGGCGATAGGGTTCGTGGGCAGTCGCCTGGATCGCTTCGCTGTCCAGGCGTAACGGGCTGCTCGCCACCATGCCGCCAAAGCCGACGTCGCAGATATAGCGCACACCGTCCACCGTCACCAGACTCAGGCGATGGGTGCGCGCGGTGTGTGCGTCCGGCGGCCCGCCCATCACAACCCGTCCGGTGATACCGCGTGCGTCGAAGCCCAGTTCTTGCAGCAGTTCCAGGAACAGTTGATTCAGTTCATAGCAATACCCACCACGGCCATCGAGCAACACTTTTTGCTCGACACTGGGCAGGTCGATCGGCACTGGCAAGTGCAGCAGGGTCGACAGGCTTTCAAAGGCGAACGTACACACATGCCGCAATTGCAGGTCTTGCAAGGTTTGCAGGGTCGGCGGCGGCGGTGCATCGTAGCCCAGGCGTTGCAGGTACAGCTGGCTATGGGTCAGGCGGGACATAACGCGATCCTTGGGCGCGTGGCGAAGGCCTCACTATGACGCCCGGCGCAGTAATTTGTCATTTTGAATGAACCTTTTTGAACGCTTTCCTATCCATCTATAACAAGACAGGGAGGCAACATGATTACCGCAAAAATCTACACCATTACCTACCAACTGCACGGTCAACCGAAGTCCTTCGTAGTGCGTGCCGAAGTGATGAATAACGCCGAGGCCTGGCACTGGGCAGCGGTTGATGCCGATATTGCGCACGTCAGCCGCATTGGTCGGGTCGGCCATGAACAAGTGAAAAAAACCACCCGGCCCTGGGCCGAGAAGTACGGCATCAGCGACGTCACCTGGACACCGCCCAAATAAGCAAAAGCCCCTTCAATGCGACCTGTACCCTAATGGCACATAGTTTTGTGGATAGGTACAGGAGGTCTAGCAGGCGGAGGCTTTCGAACACCGACACCTTGCGCTGCAAAAACACATCGCAAGCCATTGCAACGTCTAAGCGCTGACAGCGATGTCGGCGCTTTTTATTACGGCTTTCATACTCATGTAGTGCTTTGTGTCCCGACTTCAACCACAGCCCCTCAGTCTCAGCTAAGTGTCTCTGCGTATCTTCCCCTCTACGCAAGTTCAGCGCAGATCAGCAGAGGCTACTCGCACATGAATCACATAAAAGCCGGATGGCTCAATAAAGTGCCCGAAGTGACACTGTCTTTCTGGGTCATCAAGATTCTGTCGACGACCGTGGGTGAAACCGGCGCTGACTTCCTGGCAGTAGATGCAGGTTTCGGCGCGGGCTGGACCAGCATTGGCATGGCGCTGTTACTGGCGGGCGCAGTATTTTTTCAGATGCGTAAAACAGCTTATTCGCCTTGGATCTACTGGTTGACCGTGGTGCTGGTGAGCGTCGTTGGCACGCAGATCACTGACATCATGACCGACATGCTCGACATCAGTCTGTACGTCAGCACGGCGGTCTTCTCGGTCCTGTTGGCGATCAATTTCCTGCTCTGGTACCGCGTGGAGCACAGCCTGTCGATCCGCGACATCGACACCCCACGGCGCGAGTTTTTTTACTGGACCACCGTACTCTGCACCTTTGCCCTAGGCACCGCCGCCGGGGACCTGGCCACTGAAGCGCTGGGGTTGGGTTTCACCGTCGGCAGCGTGATTTTCGGCGCACTGATTGGCGCGACGCTGCTGGCCTGGCGCCTAAGGGCCAATGCAGTGCTGACGTTCTGGATCGCCTACATCCTGACCCGCCCGTTCGGAGCTTCCCTCGGTGACTTGCTGACCCAAGCCAAGACCTATGGTGGTTTGGGTATGGGCGCGGCCTGGACCAGCGCCATCTTCCTGACGGTCATCGTGCTGTTGGTGGCCGTCGCGCAAATCAGCCTCGGCAATCGTAAAACCGTCACTCAATAACCGTTCAGACATCTCTCAAAGGAATCAACATGCGCTCGTTCCAAACAGCTCTTCGCCACGTAGCGATCATCTCGTCTCTGGTGCTGCTCGGCAGCATGGCCGGCTGCTCGAAACCCGCCGACAAACCCGGCACCGGCGCACCCACCACGTCTGTCAGCGTGCCTGCTCAGGCAGGCTCAAAACTGGGTGACCTGAGCGAGTTCCGGGCAATCGCCGTCGACGTTGCCGCGCTCGTCGAGAAGAACGACCTGCCCGGTGCCAAGGCCCGCATCAAGGATCTGGAAACCGCCTGGGACTCCGCCGAAGCAGGCATCAAACCGCGTGCGGCCAGCGACTGGCATGTACTCGACAAAGCAATAGACCATGCACTCGATGCGCTGCGAAGCAATCCTGCGAAGCAAAACGAATGCACGGCGGCAATGGGTGATCTGCTCAAAACCTTCGATTCGATGAAAGGCAAACCGTGAGCATGCACGGAACCGGTGGCGGACAAACACCGGTTCAAGTGCTTCAATACAGCGGCGATGGTTGTGAGCGTCGCGCCTTTTTCTGCCGGAGCGTGCATGCGGACTTTACTGGTCGAAAATGACCTGATGATTGGTGATGCCATCGAGGGTGCGCTCAACGATGCGAGCTACGCCACCGACTGGGTGAAAAACGGCCTCACCGCCTTGGCGGCTCTGGACACCCAGACCTATGATCTGGTGCTGCTCGACCTGGGTCTTCCCGGCAAAGACGGGCTTGATGTGCTGGACGCCATTCGTGCGCGTAACAACCCCGTTCCATTGATCATTATCACCGCACGGGATGACCTCGACGATCGCTTGCGTGGCCTCGATGGCGGCGCTGATGACTTCTTGCTCAAACCGTTCCCGATGGCCGAGTTGTTGGCGCGCATGCGCGCGGTATTGCGCCGCCGGGGCGGTAATGCTCAATCGGTACTGAATAACGGAACGGTGTCGTTAAATCTCGTCTCTAAGCAAGCAACCACCGCCGAAACCACCGACGTGCAACTCTCCAGTCGAGAATTCGCGCTATTGCAGGCACTTTTGATAAGGCCTGGCGCCATTCTGTCTCGCAGCGAACTCGAGGACCGTATTTACGGCTGGGGCAATGAAGTGGAAAGCAACGCAGTAGAGTTTCTTATCCATTCATTGAGACGCAAGCTGGGCAGCCACGTCATTAAAAACGTCAGGGGTATGGGATGGATGGTTTCAAAAGGCGCTTGAGGGACTCGGTACAGTTAAGGCTCTCTATAACGCTGTCACTCGCCATCCTGATCGTCGCCGTCCTGGCCGGTGCATTCGCGTTTGTCTCCGCCTTCGATGAGGCGCACGAAATGCAGGACGACGTCCTACGTCAAGTAGGGGCATTGTTTGATCGACAGCACATGACGCTGCAGTATCCCAGCGCAGACCCGATCGTCAGCGACGACGACGACGCCAAGGTCATCGTGCAATACCTGGCCGACAGCGAGAAAGCGAGCGGCAATAACGACGCCGTCATACCCCTGCCCTTTCCCACAACGCTGGCCGATGGTTTATCGACGTTGACCATCGCGGGCGAACAGTTTCGGGTACTGGTCAGAACCACTGCTGAAGGCCGACGTATCGCGGTAGCCCAAGAAGCAGACGTGCGCGACAAGGAAGCACGCGAAAGCGCGTGGCGCAGTCTTTTGCCCTTCCTCATTCTCTTTCCGGTGCTGCTGGTGGTGGTGGGCGACTTGGTGCGCAAGCTGTTCCGTCCGATCGCGACGCTTTCGGCAGAAATCGATCAGCGCGATAAACAGGCGTTGCATCCTATCAACGAGAGTCACCTGCCGACGGAGATCCGGCCTTTCGTTGTGGCGATCAATCGATTGCTCAAGCGCGTCGAGCAGGCCATGGAAGCACAACGGCGTTTCATTGCCGACGCAGCCCACGAATTACGATCGCCAATGACGGCGCTGTCACTCCAAGCGGAGCGATTGAAGGCTACGCAAATGTCAGCCGACGCCGCAGAACGCTTTTTGCCATTGGCTCAGGGGATCGAGCGCAGCAGAAAACTGATCGAACAACTGCTGGCCTTGGCAGCCGCACAATCGATTACCGAGCGACCACAAGCATCGGTATCCATACATGCCGTTTTTCGCCGGGTGCTGGAGAACTTGCTGCCATTGGCAGAGCACAAGAACATTGATATCGGTGTTGAAAGTCTCATGGATGTTCAGATCATCATCAACGAGATGGACCTGTTCATCCTCCTCAAGAACCTGGTCGACAACGCCATTCGCTATACCCCTTCTGGTGGCCGTGTCGACCTTAAGGTCGGATTGGATCGGGGGACAGTCATTATCGAAATCAAGGATTCGGGGCCGGGCATCAGCGTTGCGGAACAACTTCTAGTATTCGACCCGTTTTACCGCAGCCTGGGTACCGACGAAACGGGTTCCGGGCTGGGTTTATCCATCGTCATGGCGATCGCGGATCGTACCGGAGCACGCATCCAATTGAGCTTTTCAGATGAAGTGAAGCAGAGCGGATTGCGTGTTTCTGTCTGGTTAAAAAGGCGTTAGACCCCATGGGGATTGTGGCCTACACCGATTTAGAGAACGCCGCATCAACCATCGTTCAACTTGTTTAGCGCACACCGCGTCGTCAAGCATGAGAAGATGCCGCCCTGCTCTATCCCCTACAAACGCCAAGGAGATTCCCCCCGGATGTTCGAGCTCAAACCCTGCGACCCCATCACCTACCGCCAGCAGACCCGCCGCAGTACGTTAATCGTGGCTGTGTTGTTCGTGGCCCTGGCGATGCTGTTGTCGAGCCTGGCGGTGATGCTGTTCGGCGAAGCTGGCGGCGACAACTTTCGCTACAACGTGGGTGGGGTGTTTGCCGGGGTGTTGATCACCCTCGCCCTGGTACGCGGCCCGTTCTGGACCCAGCCATGGCTGGCGCCGGCGGTGTATGGCTGGCAGCTCAAGCGCAACCTGATGCGCGTGACCAACGTGATGCACAAGGTCACCGACCGCGTGCAGGCCAATGACCCGATGGCGCTCAAGGTCCTGCGTTTCTATCACCTAGGGTTGACGCAGATGCATGAGCTGGACGCCAACTCCAGCGCCCAGGCGCAGTTGGTCGGCGAGATCGAGGCACATAAGGCGAAGATGCAAGCGTTGGGGCTCGATACCGAGCAAACCCGTTTCGACCCGTCCTGGCTGGTCAGTTTCAAAGGCGCTTAAGCCAACACCCCAATGCGCTGCGCATCCGGCCAGAACAGCGCCGCCTGCCCACACGGCAGGCCGGCGGCATCGAGCAACGTCCACACCACACCGGCATGGATCATGAACGGCTGCTGATGCGCATCCACCCGCCAGCCGCTGTAGCCATCGGCGATGCCGTTGGCGCTGACGTGCTCCAGCAATACCTGGCGCGCGGCGCGGTCAAGTTCCGACGCACTGAAGCGTGACGGCATGCCGATGAAGGTCTCGCGCGGGTATTTGAAGCACTGCAGGGCGCACGCATTGGCGTAGGTAAACCGCGGGTCCGCCGCGCCGTCATGGGCCAGCAGGCTGTAGGGCGCATCAGCGTGCAGCCAGCTCAGGCGTTGCTGTGCGTCCAGATGCTCGGGGGCCGGCAAGCCCTGGCCGGTCCAGTGTCGGTAGGCGTCATCCAGCACGCGCACGAAGTCTTCTTGTCGGCTCACACTCTACCTCTCATTGTCAGTTGGAACGCTTTGCCCGCCAGCAAAACACGGCGCTGACGGCTATCGCTGCGCCCGCCAGGCCAAACACCCAAGGAGCTGCGGCGACCGGCAGTAACAGCCCCGCCAGCAGCGGCCCGAGGCCGGCGCCAATATCGCGCCACACCGCGTTGGAGGCCAATGCCGACACGCGCATCGAACCGGGGTTGCGCTCGGCCACCAAGGTCGTCACCAGGGGCAATTGCAACGCCCGCAACACCAGCACTGCAGCCGCGCCGACGATCACCCAATAACTGCCGAAAGCCGCCAGGGCCAACGCGCTCAGGAATGAAAACAGCAACAGCATCGACGTTGCACCGAAGCGTTGCGCCGCGCGACCGCCCAACGGGCTCAAGAGCATTTCCGAGACATAACGCAAAGCCATCAAGCCACCGGCGATCAACACTGCGTCGCCACCGAGGAGTTTCTGTGCCTGGATCGACAGGCCAAAGATAAACAGCCCATCCAGCGCCACACCTTCGATAAACGACCACAGCGCGACACTGTCGGGCCACTTGAAACGGCGCCCCGGACTGCTGTGCAAATCGTGGCCGACAGTAGGCAACCCCCGCGCCATCCACAAGCCCAGCAGGCAGCACGCGGCGAGAATCAGAAAGATCGGACGCGGCCCGACCGATAAGGTCAGCCAGCCCCCGAGTGGCAATGCAAGCATCGGCCCGAGGGCGATCAATGCCCGCGAGCGCCCCGCCCGGCGCGCGGCGCCCGTCGGCTCGGCGGTCGCCAGCACTTGGGTCGACAGGTTCAACGCCGCAAAACACAGGCCCCAGACCAGCCGCAACCCCAACAATGCAGCGAAGCCCGACAGCATCGAGTTACCCAGGGCACACAGCATCGCGGCACCGGCGGCGATCATGCAGGTCAGACGATCGCCGTGGCGGGCATAGAAATTAAGCACATGCCGGTAACCGAAAATCCGCACCAGTCGGTTGGCCGCCAGCAGCACCCCGGCCTGGGCCAACGTGATACCGAACGCCTGGGATTCCATAGGCAGCAGCAGATAAAGCAACACATCACTGGGTAGGCATAAAGCCAAGGTCAGCGCGGCGCGGCGGGAGGTAATGTCGGCAGTGCGTTGGGCCTGGCTTGACATAAATCTGAAACATCCCGAAATATTCAGGTCGCCACCGTAGCCTTCTCGAATGGCTTTTTACAACGATCCATTAAACCTTTTTGTCATAAGGCAACAACCGCAGGCCGCTGGCCAGGGACCTGCAAGGCGATCGAAGGTATGCGCAGCCATGGAAATGACCGGCAATGTGCGTAGGCCCAACATCGGCGCCAGCAACCCCAGCGGCACATTGATCAGGTACAGCCAGTGCCAGCCCGCGACCGACAGAATCGCCGACGCAGGCAAGTGCCAGGCCTGAGGCGTGATTACATCAACACGGTGCTGAGGTCCAGGCGCCCGTCCTTGAGCGGCGGGCACCAGTAATAGCCGCCGGTCAACGGTGTGCTGATGCGGTACAGGCCGTCGACGATACCGTCTTCCAACCCACTCATGCGGCGCAGTTGTGCTTCAAACGCATCGAAGGAATGCCCGAACGCGAGGAACATCAAGCCGGCCTGGCCGTTTTCCGCCCACGGCATCGAGCGGCGGACCACAAACGCTTCCGGGGTGAAGCTTTCCTGGGCGGTGCGTTTGGTGTGGGCGGATTCGGGCGCATCTTCCAGTTCTTCGTTGTCGCCATGGCGGCGACCGATGATGTGGTCGCGTTCCTGGGCAGGCAACGCGGCGAAACCATCGAGGTCGTGCTGCCATTGCTGGATCGCGGCGAAGCTGGCGCCGCTGTCGGTCAGTGCGGCTTCGACGGCGGCATCGTCGTGGGGGTTTTCGGTGCCGTCTTCGTAATCGGTCAGGTCAAAACCGCTCTTGTAGCGGAAGCCTTCGGTCGACTGCACCAGGCGGAACGCCGGGGCCAGGGCTTTCTCGAGCGCACGGCTACGCAAGAGCAATTCACCGCGATCCACGCCATGCAGCCACACCCACAACGCCTGCTGGGTGGAGGGGTTATGCGCGCCCGGCCCGCTGACGGCAGGAAAGGCGCGCAGCCCTTCAATCTGCGCGCCCAGTGCGTTGACCAGCGGCTCACCCAGGCCGACCACTGCCGCCGAATCCGCCCACTGCACCAGTGCGTCCAACGCGGCAGGGACAGCGGCCAGGGAGTCCACGGCAAAAAACAGATGGCGTGCCTGCAAAGGCACCGGTGCGGCAAGAATGCCCGGCTGGTACTGACTCATGTGAACTCCTTCAAGTAAGCCGCGCAGTTTACCCGCCACGCGCCGCCGTGCGTACAAGAAAGCGCGCAAGCCTTGCCACAGAACCCGTTGTTGGGTGACTCTCTAGTCATGTTTTGCAACTATTCCAGGGGTAGCAACATGACCACCGATAACCTGCTCGCCCAACTGTTTCCCACCCGTGCCGCCGATATTCCCGAGCAATTTCGCCTGGCCGCGCCCATCGAACAGCGTGATTACCTGGTCGACGGCCAGTTGCAGGTCTGGAACGGCCCCTTGGCCCAGGTC
Source organism: Pseudomonas sp. D3 (assembly GCF_029320995.1). NCBI lineage: Bacteria > Pseudomonadati > Pseudomonadota > Gammaproteobacteria > Pseudomonadales > Pseudomonadaceae > Pseudomonas > Pseudomonas sp. D3. The sequence continues at coordinate 2,610,041 of NZ_CP119772.1, read as the reverse complement.
CTCAGCCCGGTGCAACTGGGGGACGAACGCGTGAACATCGGCAGCACGCCGCTGCTGGATGCCGACACCGCCCTCACCGCCCTCGACGCCGCCGTGCGCGCCTATGACCGTGGCCAGGGTGAATGGCCGACAATGCGCGTGGTTGACCGCATCCGGCACGTCGAAGCGTTTTTGCGGCGCATGCGCGAACAGCGTGATGCGGTGGTCAAGCTGCTGATGTGGGAAATCGGCAAAAACCTCAAGGACTCGCAGAAAGAGTTCGACCGCACCTGCGACTACATCACCGACACCATCAATGCCCTCAAGGAACTCGACCGTCGCAGCAGCCGCTTCGAGCTGGAACAGGACACGCTCGGCCAGATCCGCCGCGTACCGATGGGCGTGGCGCTGTGCATGGGGCCTTATAACTACCCGTTGAACGAGACGTTTACCACGCTGATCCCGGCGCTGATCATGGGCAACACCGTGGTATTCAAGCCGGCCAAGCTCGGCGTGCTGTTGATCCGCCCGCTGCTGGAAGCGTTCCGCGACAGCTTCCCGGCCGGGGTGATCAACGTGATCTATGGCAGCGGCCGCGAAACCGTCAGCGCACTGATGGCCAGCGGCAAGATCGATATTTTCGCGTTCATCGGCACCAACAAGGCCGCCAGCGACCTGAAAAAACTGCACCCACGTCCGCACCGCCTGCGTGCTGCGCTGGGCCTGGACGCGAAGAACCCAGGCATCGTGCTGCCCCAGGTCGACCTGGACAATGCCGTCAGCGAAGCCGTCACCGGCTCACTGTCGTTCAACGGCCAGCGCTGCACCGCGTTGAAAATCCTGTTTGTGCATGAAGACGTGGTCGACAGCTTCATCCAGAAATTCAACGCCAAGTTGGCGACATTGAAGCCCGGCATGCCGTGGGAAGACGGCGTGGCACTGACGCCGCTGCCGGAAGCCGGCAAGGTCGATTACCTCAACGCGCTGGTGGCCGATGCGGCCCAACACGGCGCCCGCGTGATGAATGCCAATGGCGGCGTCAGTCGCGGTACATTTTTCTACCCGGCGGTGCTGTACCCGGTAAACCCGCAGATGCGCGTGTACCACGAGGAACAGTTCGGCCCGGTGGTGCCGATCGTGCCCTACCGTGACCTGGAAACAGTGATCAATTACGTACTGGACTCGGATTTCGGCCAGCAACTGAGCCTGTTCGGCACCGACCCGGCCGAAATCGGACGGCTGGTGGACGCCTTTGCCAACCAGGTCGGCCGCATCAATATCAACGCCCAGTGCCAGCGTGGCCCGGACGCGTTCCCCTTCAACGGCCGCAAGAACTCGGCCGAAGGCACGCTGTCGGTACATGACGCCTTGCGCGTGTTCTCGATCCGCACCCTGGTGGCGACCAAGTTCCAGGACAATAACAAGGCGCTGCTCAGCGAGATCCTGCGCAACCGCGACTCGAACTTCTTGACCACTGACTACATTTTCTAGAGGACGGCTTGCCGTTGATTAACCTGCATTTGCCTGTGTTTGCGCGGCGCTTACTGCGCCCGCTGCTCGACCCTTACCGCCGCTATCGCCACGCCAAGCTGATCCACGCCGTGCGCGTGTCCATCGGCTTGCTGGCGACGATCCTGCTGACCACCGGCATCAACCTGCCCCACGGCGAGTGGGCGTCGGTGACCATGCTGGTGGTGATCGGCGGCCTGCAGCACCACGGCAATATCGGCAAGAAAGCCATGGAGCGCGCCTACGGTACGCTGATCGGCGCCAGCGTCGGTTTGCTGCTGGTGGTGCAGGAGGCGTATGTGGGGCAGCCGCTGTTGACCTACTTGTTAATGTCGGTGGTGTGCGGGTTCTTCTCCTATCACGCCATCGGCAAGGGCGGGTACACCGCGTTGTTGTCGGCGATCACCGTGTTTATCGTCGCCGGGCATGGCGACAATCCGCTGTCGGACGGGTTGTGGCGCACGGTCGACATCCTGATCGGTATTGCGTTGGCCCTGGCGTTTTCCTTCGCTCTGCCGCTGTATGCCGTGTACTCCTGGCGCTACAACCTGGCCAGCGCCTTGCGCGACTGTGCCGCGATTTATAGCCGCATCATCAGCGGCCAATCGGTCACCGACGACGAACACCTCAAACTGCTCAGCCGCGTGAATACGGCGATGCTGCAATTGCGTTCGTTGATGCCCTCGGTGTCCAAGGAGGTGCGGATCTCCATGACCGAACTGGACACGATCCAGCGGCATTTGCGCATGTGCATCAGCACCCTGGAGATTCTTGGCAACACCCGGCCGGACCCTCGCGACGAACAGGCGATGGCGCGGATGCAGGTGATGTTGAAAGCCGAGCACCGGCAGATTCGGGTGCAATTGGTGGGGATGGCGCGAGCGCTGAGGTCTGGCGTGACACCCCGGTTGGAGCGGCCGAGCCAAGCCGTTGCCAGCGAGCCGACATTGGATGCGCCGGTCTACAGTGCATTGGATGGGTATCGGTTGTTGACCGTGCAATTGGCGGCGAATGTGGATGAGATGCGCCAGCGGTTGGCCAAAAGCGCTGGCCATTGGAAGATCTAATCCTCAGGGGTTTTAACGCGTTTACCCGCGACAACACTTTCACACTTTCTCTTACATATTTTTCACGATTTATTCACATGGCGAGCCGTAGGGTGAAGCCTCATCCGTTACAAACGTTGCACATCAAGCCCGCCGCCCCAGCGGGCTTTTTTTTGCCCCGGATTCGGGCTAGCGCGCCGCCTTGCCGACGGGCGCTGTCGCTTGCTCGCGAATCGCGCGCTGGGTGTCGAGCACCTTGGCCAACGCCGTTTGCGCCTCAGGGCTTTGCTGCGGCACGCGAATCGCCGCCGAGACCAGCGTGATCAACTTGGCCATCACTTCGGCATCCGTGGCCGGGCGGCCCAGGCTCATGGAGTTCATCAACAGGCGCAGTTCGGTACCGGCCATCACGCCGGAAATTGCCTTCAGGGCAAACTGCAGGCGTACCCCCAGTTCGTTGCGCGGCAAGTCCGGCAAGGCCAGGGCGAAGGCTTCGAAGAAGCGCTGGAACACCGGCTGGTAATGCACCTTGAGGTATTCCTGGATAAACGGCGACGTATCGCTGTAGACCCGCCCGAGGAAACGAATGAACGAACGCCCTTCCCCGCTCGCCGGATCACTGCGCTCCAGGCCCATGGCCGGAGCGAACAGTACGCCGAGCAGCGTGTCGCAATCGAGGGGGCCGTCGGATTCGGCTTCACAGCGTGCCAGCAATTCCAGGCGCTGCTCGTTGAGCGGCTCAAGGCGCTGCATCAGCAGGGTTTTCATCAGGGAATCCTTGTCCCCGAAGTGATAGTTCACGGCGGCCAGGTTCACCTGGGCACGTTCGGTAATCTGCCGTAACAAAACGGCGTCATAACCATATTTGATGAAGAGAGCCTCTGTCGCATCCAGCAATCGAGTCTTGGTAATGTTTGGAGAGCTGACTTTCTTCACGACCATAAAAGTTCCACGCGGGAAATATTGTTTTAAAAATAAATTTGATTTTTTATACCGGGGCCATCGTTCGAAAGCAAGCAGTGACACGCCACCATAGCATCGCAAGCCCTTGCAGCCCGGCTCGTTGAAGCTCGCCAACGGGTTTTTGAGCCGTCGATTTCGCCGCCGGTGCATTTATTTCAAAGGGTAAAAACCCTCTACAACGATGGCTGGCGGAGCTGGTTGAACGCGGTTAGTATTCAAACAATATTTTAAAAACAAGAAATCAAACCAGTCCGTGACGCGTTCCAGGCAACCCCCGAACTTGTTACAAATTTTTACCGGGGCGGCACGACGGCGTCGAGACTGCAGGCGTAGTCATGATGACAGACACCCCCGCGCACCCAGGCTTGATCTCCCTGCAAGGCATCGGCAAAAGCTATCAGCTCGCCGGTCAGCACCTGTCCATCCTCAATGATGTGTGCCTGTCCATCGCCCGCGGCGACAGTTGCGGCATTCTCGGCGCCTCCGGCTCCGGCAAAAGTACCCTGCTCAACATCCTCGGCCTGCTGGACTTGCCCGACGGCGGCCAGTACCGCTTTGCCGGCCACGATATTTTCAGTGCCAGCCCCGATGAACTGGCGGCAATCCGCAACCAGCAGATCGGCTTCGTATTCCAGAGTTTCAACCTGCTGCCGCGCCTCAGTGCCCTGGACAACGTCGCCCTGCCTCTGAGTTATCGCGGGGTGTCGCGCCATGAGTCGGTGGAACAGGCGCTGCGTATGCTCGAGCAGGTCGGCCTGGCCGAGCGCGCCCACCACCGCCCCGCCGACCTCTCCGGCGGCCAGCGCCAGCGTGTGGCGATTGCACGTGCGCTGGTGGGCAAGCCCTCGGTCATCCTGGCCGACGAACCCACCGGCAACCTCGACAGCAGCACCGCCCAGGACATCATGGACCTGCTCCTGGCGCTGAACCGCGAGCAACAGGTCACGCTGATCATCGTCACCCACGACGCGCACATCGCCGAGCGCCTGGAGCGCAAAATCCTGGTGCGTAACGGCGTGGTGCACGAGGCCGGCCGCCCATGAGCCTGCGCGTCGAGCAGAGCCTGAGCCAATTGCTGCATGAAGCATTCGTCAGCCTGCGCACCCTGGGTAAACGCTCGATCCTCGCGCTGCTGGGCATCGTGATCGGCAGTTCGTCGGTGGTGGCGCTGATCAATATCGGCCATAACGCGGCGGTGGACGCCGCGCTGATTTTCAAGGAAATGGGCACCGACACCCTGATCGCGCAGTTTCCGCCCAAAGGCGACAGCCGCGCACCGATGCGCTCGCGCCTCGACCTCGACGCCGTGCGCCAGGCCGTGCCCGGGATCGCGCACATCGGCGCGCTGAGCCTGTTCAGCGGCCCCGTCGTGTTCCACGGCCGCAGTGTCAACGCCAACTTCGTCGGCAGCACGCCGGATATCCCGGCCGCCCTGCGCCTGGTGCTGCACGAGGGGCGCTACCTGTCGGCGTTCGACGCCAATGAAACCTACGGCGTGATCGGTGACCAGATCGCCCAAGCCCTTGGTGCCCCCGGTGAGCCGCTGAAACTGGGCGACCGCGTGCGCATCAACGACTACCTGTTCCTGGTGGTTGGCATCCTGCACAACCAGCCCCGGGCGATGCTGATGCCGGTGCAAGCCAACGAATCGCTGTTCATTCCCGCCGACGGCATGCGCCGCATCTACGCCAGCCCGCAAATCGGCAACGTGATCATCCGCGCCGCGCCAGGGCAGGACATGGAACGCATCGCACGGGACGCCGCTGCCGCGCTGCAACGCCAATTGACCGAGCACACCGTCGACATCACGGTGCCCCAGCAAATGATCGACGGCATGACCCGACAAACCCGCACCTTCGCCTACCTGCTGCTGGCACTGGGCGCAATCTCCCTGGTGGGCGGCGGTGTCGGGGTGATGAACGTGATGCTGATGAACGTCTCCGAACGTCGCCGCGAGATCGGCATTCGCATGGCCCTCGGCGCGCGCCAACGGGATATTCGCAACCTGTTCCTGCTCGAAGCCATCACCCTTACCGCCGTCGGTGCGCTGTGCGGCGCGGTGCTCGGCATGACCGCCGCCTGGCTCTATGCCTGGCTGTCGGGCTGGGCCTTTGCCCTGGCGGTCGCCGCCCTACCCCTGGGGGTGGGCAGCACATTGCTGGTGGGCTTGTTCTTTGGCATTTACCCGGCGGTCTCGGCCTCGCGGTTGCAGCCGGTGGAGGCGTTGCGCGATGAATAAACGCCTGCTGCTGCTCCTGGCCCTGTTCAGCCTGCCGAGTATCGCCGCCGACGTGGTGATCCGCCCCGCAGCGCCCAGCACCACGCGCAGTGGCTACGATCGCGGCGTCTCGCTGAATGCCCAGGTCACCGCCCTCACCCTGGGCGACGCGGTATACCTGGGCCTGCGCAACAACCCGGCGATTCGCAGCGCCTACCTGCAGCGGGTCGCGCAGAAGTTCGACCTGCGCGTGGCCGAAGACGTGTTCAACCCCAAGCTCAGCCTCAATAGCTATTACCGCAGCACCCGCGGCTCCGCCGACAACGCACGCAATGCCAACGTGGCACCGGCCACCAGCTTGCTGGGTGAGTACGGCACGCGCCTGAGCATGGCCTGGACCCAGCAACTGAATAACGCCAACCGTGCCGGTCGCTACCGCAGCGACGGCCTCGACCTGGCGCTCATCCAACCGCTGATGCGCGGCGCTGGCTGGGATGCGACCACCGCGCCGCTGCGCCTGTCGCGCCTGTCGGAGCAGGCCAACCGCCTGAACCTCAAGGCCACCGTGGCGCAAACCATCAGCCAGATCATCGCCACCTACCGCGAATTGCTGCGCGCCCAGGAGCAACTGAACATCGTCCAGGACGCACTGAAACGCTCCGGCACCTTACTGGACGTGAACAAGGCGCTGATCAGCGCCGGGCGCATGGCCGAGTTCGAGATCGTGCAGACCGAAGCCGACATCGCCACCCAGCAACTGGGCGTGGAAGAAGCGCAGAACCAACTCGACAGCAACCGCCTGGCCTTGCTGCGCCTGCTGGCCCTCGACCTGTCGACACCGATCCGCGCCACCGAGGCCCTGGAGGCCAAGCCCATGCAGGTCGACAAGCGCGAGGCGTTCAACCTGGCGCAGAACCAGCAACCGGAATACCTCGCCGCCCTGCTCGGCAGCCAGCAGGCCGACCTCAACCTGGTGATCGCCAAAGACTCCGGGCGCTGGCAAGTGGACTTGGTGGCCGGGGCGAACCAGTTACGCGACAACTACAACAACGACGCCGGCAGCGGCAACAACCGCAGTTGGGACAGCTACGCCGGGGTGCAGGTGCAAATCCCGATCGGCGACATCAGCACGCACCAGGCCGAAGTGCGGGCGCGGGTAAATGTGGAGGATCAGGCCATCCGCATCACCGACGCCCGCCAGGAACTGGAACGCAGCGTGAACAACGTGGTACGCGACCTCGGCACGCGCTGGCGCCAGTATGAAATCTCCCAGCGCGCCGTGGAGTTGTCGCGGCGCAAGATCGAGATCGAGCGCGAAAAGCTCAGCGCCGGGCGCTCCACCAACTTCCAGGTGCTGAGTTTCGAAACCGACCTGCGCAACGCCGAAAACGCGCGCCTCAATGCGCTGATCGCTTATTTGAACGCCCAGACCCAGCTCGATCTGACCCTGGGCATGACGCTGGAAAGCTGGGAAATCGCCCTCAATGACTACTAACCAAAAACGCCTGCTGGCGGCTGGATTGATCGTGCTGCTGGCGGGCGCGGGAATTGCCGTGCAAAGCCATCGCAGCGCCGCCGAACCGCTGAACACGACCGAGCAGTGGCTGGCGGTGAAGCCTGACGCGCTGGTGCACCAGATCGGCCTGGTGGGCAAAATCGAGCCCGACACTACCCTCATCCTCACCGCGCCGTTCGACGGCAATGTGCAGGCTAACCTGGTGGAGCAAGGCCAGCGGGTCGACGCCGGGCAAGTGTTGCTGCGCATGGACCCGGCCCTGCTCGAAGTGCAACTGCGCGATGCGCTCTCCGCGCAACTCAAGGCCCGGCGCACCGTGCAGGACATGCAGGACTGGGACAACAGCCCCACCGTCAGCCGTGCGCGCCGCAGCCTGCGCACCGCGCAAATGAGCGCCGGCAACACCCAGCGCAAACTCACCGAAAGCGAAAACCTGTTTCAGCGCGGCATCATCCCGCGCAACGAACTGGACGACCTCAAGCAACAGACCCAGCAACAACAGCTGGACCTGATCGCCGCACGCGATGAACTGCAACATGCACTGGAGCAAGGCAAAGGCGAATACCGACAGATCGCGGATATGGAGCTGACCAATGCCACGGTAAAGTACGACGCCCTGTATCAGCAGCTCGAAGGCAAGGAGGTCAAGGCGCCCTTCTCCGGCATCGTGGTGCCCGCGCCCGGAAGCGGCAACGCGGCACAAGGCGCTGGCAACACCAACGCCCCGGTGCAGGCCGGCAGCAAGGTCAGCCAGGGCCAGGTGCTGTTCGGCCTGGCCAATATCGAACGGCTGAAAATCATCGCCAAAGTCTCCGAGCTGGACATCAACCAACTGCACCAGGGCCAGGCGGTGGAAGTGATGGGCGATGGCTTCGACGGCGAGCGGCTGAACGGCTCGGTGAGTGTGGTCAGCGGCTTGGCGATTACCGGTGATACCCAGGGCAGCGCGCAGTTTCCGGTAACTCTATCGATCCCCAAGCTGACCCCGCAGCAATTGCAGCGGGTGCGGCTGGGGATGAGCGCGCGACTGACCATCGTCACTTACAACAATGCACAGGCGATCGTGATCCCGAGCCAGGCGATCCAGCCGGACATGACGGTCGAATATCGGCCGGCGATGGACAAGCCGGTAGAACGTGTGACCGTGACCACCGGGCAATCGACGCCGCAGGGCGTCGAGGTATTCGGGCTAAAACCCGGCTTTGTGAAGACCCCTAGGTAGAAGGAATTCCCCTCTGGGAGGGGGCTTGCCCCCGATGGCGGTGGGTCAGTCCGCTTGTTTGTAACTGATCCACCGCCATCGGGGGCAAGCCCCCTCCCACATTTGGATCTCCATGGATCAGATAGATCTCATTTGGCTTTTGATATTGGCGAGGCGGCCCTATAGCTGACCTGGTACTGGAAGCCGAGCGCGGTCAAAAAGGTGGGAGGGGGCTTGCCCCCGATAGCGGTGGGTCAGTCCGCTTGTTTGTAACTGATCCACCGCCATCGGGGGCAAGCTGAACTGGTCAACTAATTTTGGACACCAGTTAAGGTTTCACGCCGCCAGTTTCTCCATAGCTACCGGCGACCGGTAGCCGTTGTAGCTGTGGAGCCTGACGTTGTTGTAACGCATCAAATAACGCTGCAAATCCACTCGGGCTTCATGCTCTGAGCTGTAGCCATCTTCTGGTACCCATTCTGATTTAAGGCTCCCAAAGAAACGCTCCATCGGGGCGTTGTCCCAGCACTCACCTTTGCGACTCATGCTTTGCAGGAGTCCATGCTTGCGCATTTCATTCCTGAATTTGTGGCTGGTGTACTGACAGCCTTGGTCGGAGTGAAACAGCACCTCTTTTGGACGGCCTCGCAACTCGACCGCCATTCGCAACGCTTCGCAGGTCAGCGTGGCATCGGAAATCATCGAAAACGACCACCCCACAATCCGGCGAGCGAACAGATCCAGAACTGCCGCGAAATACATCCAGCGCTTGCCGACTTTGATATACGTCACATCGCCACACCACACCTGGTTGATCGCTGTGACATCAAACTGGCGCTTGAGCACATGCGGCGCTACCAGCGCTTCCACGCCGGATGATTTGTACTTATGCCGCCGGCGTTGACGACTGATGACGCCCGCTTCACGCATCAGGCTGCGCGCCATGTACCGCCCGACGCGATGCCCCTTGGCTTGCAGTTCCTTAGCTAAAGTGCGCGATCCAGCAGATGCTCTGGACTCCTTGTGATGCTCGACCAGGGCGGCTTTGAGCTTTTCCCGCTCAGGTTTCACCTTGCCTTGGCGCTGACGCCAGGCGTAAAAGCTGCTGCGGTTAACACCGAACGCCCGACAGCAATTGTTAACGCCGTACTGCTCGTCCAGCTCACAGATCAACGTGAATGATCTTTGGCGTCCAACAGCAAGAGAGCACTGGCCTTTTTTAGGATTTCGATGTCCAGGTCTTTTTGCCTGAGTAACGCTTTGAGCTGCTGAATCTCTCGTTGATCGGCGGTAATAGCCTTGGCGCCAATCGGAGTCGAGCCCAGCCGCTCTTTGCGAACCTGATCGACCCAGCGGCGCAACGCAGTCGGGCCAATATCCAGACTGGCACAGACGTCGGGAACCGACTGCCCCTCGTCCAGCACCATGCTGGCCGCCTTGAGTTTGAACTCACTCGAATAAGATTTACGCATATCCAAACACCTCAGATTTGGGCGCCATCATAGCGCCCGATTGAAGTGTCCAAAATCATTAGGCCAGTTCAGCTTGCCCCCGATGGCAATGGCACATTCAACATCGTCGTTGGCTGACACACCGCTATCGGGAGCAAGCCCCCTCCCACAGTTTGAAGCGCGTTTATTCAGCCACGAATCAGCCCTGCTCATCGTCGAAACCAGGGCGCTGCAACGCAGCCTAATCCACACCACCGAACCCAATGTGGGAGGGGGCTTGCCCCCGATTGCAATGGCACATTCAACATCGTCGTTGGCTGACACACCGCTATCGGGAGCAAGCCCCCTCCCACAGTTTGAAGCGCGTTTATTCAGCCACGAATCAGCCCTGCTCATCCCCGAAACCAGGGCGCTGCAACGCAGCCTACTCCACACCACCGAACCCAATGTGGGAGGGGGCTTGCCCCCGATGGCAATGGCATATTCAACATCGCCGTTGGCTGACACACCGCTATCGGGAGCAAGCCCCCTCCCACATTTGAATCGATTTACACTTGAAAAAACTAGGGTGCCAGCCCTTCCACGATGATGATCTGCGCCTGCCCCACGCCCTCACGGTGGGCCTTCGCCGCCTGATATTCGGCGGATTCGTAACACGCCACCGCCTGCTCGTAGCTATCGAACTCAATCACCACGTTACGCTGCCGTGCCGGCCCGCCTTCCATCGCTTCGCTGCGCCCGCCCCGGGCCAGAAACCGCCCGCCAAACTTCGCAAACGCCGCCGGGGCGCGCTGGGTGTACTGCGTGTACTGCTCTGCATCGGACACATCTACATGGGCAATCCAATAGGCCTTCATCGTGACATTCTCTCGCCTGATTTTGTGGTATACCATAATACATACAACCAACAAGTCGAGCACCCAACATGTCCTTCAACAGCATCGCAGACATCATCGAAGACTACCGCCAAGGCAAGATGGTGCTCCTGGTGGACGACGAAGATCGGGAAAACGAAGGCGACCTGCTGCTGCCTGCAGCGTGCTGCACCGCCGAGACTATCAGTTTCATGGCCCGCGAAGCCCGTGGCCTGATCTGCCTGACCCTCACCGACGAACACTGCCAGCGCCTGGGCCTGGAGCAGATGGTGCCGAGCAATGGCAGCGCGTTCAGCACCGCGTTTACCGTGTCCATCGAAGCGGCCAGCGGTGTGACCACCGGTATCTCTGCCGCCGACCGCGCACGCACGGTGGCGGCGGCCGTGGACGTCAACGCGGGGCCTGCCGATATCGTGCAGCCGGGGCATATCTTTCCGTTGCGCGCCAAAGATGGCGGCGTGCTGACTCGCGCCGGCCACACCGAAGCCGGCTGTGACCTGGCCCGCCTGGCCGGGCATACACCGGCCTCGGTGATCGTCGAAGTGATGAACGACGACGGCACCATGGCCCGCCGGCCTGACCTGGAGATCTTCGCGCGCAAGCATGGGATCAAGATTGGCACTATCGCCGACCTGATTCACTACCGCCTCAGCACCGAACGCACCGTGGTGCGCATTGGCGAACGCGACCTGCCCACGGTGCATGGCACGTTCCGCCTGATTACCTTTGAAGACCGCATCGACGGTGGCGTACACATGGCCATGGTGATGGGCCCATTGCGCCGCGATGAACCTACGCTGGTGCGCGTGCATGTGATCGACCCGCTGCGCGATCTGGTCGGCGCCGAGTACAGCGGTCCGTCCAACTGGACGCTGTGGGCCGCCCTGCAACGCGTCGCCGCCGAAGGCCGTGGCGTGGTGGTGGTGCTGGCCAATCATGAATCGTCCCAGGCGCTGCTGGAGCGCGTACCGCAACTGACCCAGGCACCGCGCCAGTTCCACCGTTCGCAGTCGCGGATTTATTCGGAAGTCGGCACCGGGGCGCAGATATTGCAGGATCTGGGCGTCGGCAAGTTGCGTCACCTCGGCCCGCCCCTGAAATACGCCGGGCTGACCGGCTACGACCTGGAGGTGGTCGAGAGCATTCCCTTCACCGAATGACGGATAACCGGTAAGGCAAAATGCTTGCACAAAGTTTGGAATACCATAATATGATATTCCATAGACCGAACGCTTTCGCCAAGTGCGCCCGCCAGGGACAGCACCAATAACAGCCCTTGGCACGGTCGCCTTTTGGGTCTCGATTAGAGGCTCCGATGGACCTACTGCTCCCGATAGGCGGGCATTACCAAGCCCGCTCAATAACAAAACAAATGAGGGCGTGAAAATGGTGTTGAACAAACGTGCAACCGCTGTGCTGTTCGCGGGTTTATTGGCTACGGCCACTCACGCGGCCCTGGCGGCCGAAAGCGTGAATTTCGTGAGCTGGGGCGGTAGCACCCAGGATGCGCAGAAGCAGGCGTGGGCCGACCCTTTCAGCAAGGCCAGCGGCATCACCGTTGTACAGGACGGCCCGACCGACTACGGCAAGCTCAAGGCCATGGTCGAAAGCGGCAACGTGCAGTGGGACGTGGTGGATGTCGAGGCCGACTTCGCCTTGCGCGCCGCCGCCGAAGGCCTGCTCGAACCCCTGGACTTCTCGGTAATCCAGCGTGACAAGATCGACCCACGCTTCGTCTCCGACCATGGCGTCGGCTCGTTCTTCTTCTCCTTTGTGCTGGGCTACAACGAAAGCAAACTCGGCGCCGGCAAACCCCAGGATTGGACCGCGCTGTTCGACACCAAGACCTACCCCGGCAAACGCGCCCTCTACAAATGGCCCAGCCCTGGCGTGCTCGAACTGGCCCTGCTGGCCGACGGCGTACCGGCCGACAAGCTCTACCCCCTGGACCTGGACCGCGCCTTCAAGAAACTCGACACCATCAAAAAAGACATCGTCTGGTGGGGCGGTGGTGCGCAGTCGCAGCAATTGCTGGCCTCCGGCGAAGTCAGCATGGGCCAGTTCTGGAACGGTCGCATCCACGCCCTGCAGGAAGATGGCGCACCGGTGGGCGTCAGCTGGAAGCAGAACCTGGTCATGGCCGACATCCTCGTCGTGCCTAAGGGCACCAAAAACAAAGCCGCCGCGATGAAGTTCCTGGCCAGTGCCAGCAGCGCCAAGGGCCAGGCCGATTTCTCCAACCTGACCGCCTATGCACCGGTGAATATCGACAGCGTGCAGCGCCTGGATTCAGTCCTGGCGTCCAACCTGCCGACGGCGTATGCCAAGGACCAGATCACCCTCGATTTCGCCTACTGGGCCAAGAACGGTTCGGCCATTGCGACACGGTGGAATGAATGGCTAGTCAAATGAAAATGACGGCAGCCACACCGACCGGGAGCGCCCTCGGCGCTGCCGGCGCGGTTTGCAGCAACGCCGTATCGCCGTCCCTGGCCCAGCGCTGGCGGGGGGCGGGCAACCTGATCCCGGCCCTGCTGTTCCTCGGCCTGTTCTTCCTCGCACCGCTGATCGGGCTGTTGCTGCGCGGTGTACTGGAACCGGTGCCGGGCCTGGGCAACTATGAACAGTTGTTCGCCAACTCGGCCTACGCCCGGGTAATGCTCAACACCTTTTCGGTGGCGGGCCTGGTGACCCTGTTCAGCCTGTTGCTGGGCTTCCCGCTGGCCTGGGCGATTACCCTGGTGCCACGCGGCTGGGGCCGCTGGATCTTGAATATCGTGCTGCTGTCGATGTGGACCAGCCTGCTGGCCCGCACCTATTCCTGGCTGGTATTGCTGCAAGCCTCCGGGGTCATCAACAAGGCGCTGATGGCCCTGGGCATCATCGATGTGCCCCTGGAGATGGTGCATAACCTCACCGGCGTGGTGATCGGCATGAGCTACATCATGATCCCGTTCATCGTGCTGCCGTTGCAGGCGACCATGCAGGCCATCGACCCGATGATCCTGCAGGCCGGCTCCATCTGCGGCGCGAGCCCGTGGACCAACTTCTTCCGGGTGTTCCTGCCGCTGTGCCGGCCGGGGTTGTTTTCCGGCGGGTTGATGGTGTTCGTGATGTCCCTCGGTTACTACGTCACCCCGGCGCTGCTCGGCGGTGCGCAGAACATGATGCTGCCCGAGTTCATCATCCAGCAGGTGCAATCGTTCCTCAATTGGGGCCTGGCCAGTGCCGGTGCCGCGTTGCTGATCTTCATCACGCTGGTGCTGTTCTACTTCTACCTGAAACTTCAGCCGGAATCCCCGGTTGGCGCGAGCAATGCGAGGTAAGCCGTCATGCTGCTGACTCCGAATGCCATGAGCCGCAGGATGCGCCTGGGCCTCTACACCACCACCGGTTTGATTGGGCTGTTCCTGCTGCTGCCGATCGTGTTTATCGTGCTGCTGTCGTTCGGCTCGTCGCAATGGCTGGTGTTCCCGCCACCGGGCTGGACGCTGAAATGGTACGGCCAGTTCTTCTCCAACGCCGACTGGATGAACGCGGCGCTGGCCAGCCTCAAGGTCGCCGTGCTGACCACCGTGTTCGCCGTAGCGCTGGGCCTGCCCACGGCATTTGCCCTGGTGCGCGGGCGCTTCCCCGGCCGCGAGCTGCTCTACGGCCTGTTCACCCTGCCGATGATCGTGCCGCTGGTGATCATCGCCGTGGCGGTGTACGCGCTGTTCCTCAAGCTCGGCTACACCGGCACGATGTTTGCCTTTGTGGTCAGCCACGTGATTGTCGCGTTGCCGTTCACCATCATTTCGATCATCAACTCGCTGAAGCTGTTCGACCAGTCGATTGAAGACGCGGCGGTGATCTGCGGTGCGTCGCGCCTGCAGGCGGTGTTCAAGGTGACCTTCCCGGCGATTCGTCCGGGGATGGTGGCCGGTGCGCTGTTCGCCTTTCTTGTGTCATGGGACGAAGTGGTGCTCAGCGTGATGATGGCCAGCCCGACCCTGCAAACCCTTCCCGTAAAAATGTGGACCACCCTGCGTCAAGACCTGACACCGGTGATCGCCGTCGCCTCGACGTTGCTGATCGGCCTCTCGGTGCTGGTCATGGTCATCGCCGCCGCCGTTCGCCGGCGCACAGAAACCCGCGCTTGAGCGCCCAGGAGCAGAACATGAGTGCAGTGATCCAAGATGCCGCGCAGAACCCGGGCCAACCCCTGGTCAGCCTGCGCAACCTGAACAAGTACTATGGCGAATTTGCCGCCGTGGACAACATTTCGCTGGACATCAAGGACGGCGAATTCCTCACCTTCCTCGGCTCCAGCGGCTCGGGCAAGAGCACCACCCTGTCGATGCTCGCCGGCTTTGAAACGCCCAGCAGCGGCGAGATCCTGGTGAGTGGTCAATCGCTGGTCAACGTACCGCCGCACAAGCGCGACATCGGCATGGTGTTCCAACGCTACTCGCTGTTCCCGCACCTGTCGGTACGCGACAACATCGCCTTCCCCCTGGCAATCCGCAAACTGGCCAGCGCCGAGCGCGAGAAGCGCGTCGACGCCATGCTCAAGCTGGTGCAGCTGGAACAATTCGCCCATCGTCGCCCGTCGCAACTGTCCGGCGGCCAGCAACAGCGCGTCGCCATCGCCCGGGCGCTGGTGTACGAGCCGCGCATCCTACTGATGGACGAACCCCTCGGCGCCCTCGACAAAAAACTGCGTGAAGACTTGCAGGACGAGCTGCGCCAGTTGCATCGGCGCCTGGGCATCACCATCGTCTATGTGACCCACGACCAGGAAGAAGCGATGCGCCTGTCGCAACGCATCGCGATTTTCAGCCATGGCAAGATCGTCGGCCTGGGCAGCGGTTTCGACCTGTACCAGAACCCGCCGAACGCATTTGTCGCCTCATTCCTCGGCAACTCCAACTTCCTCAAGCTCAAGGCCCAGGGCAACGCGGCGGCATCATTCGAAGGCCAATCCCTGTCGATCCGCCTGACCGGCGGCCTGCGCACCGAGCAGGATGTGCTGCTGATGGTGCGCCCGGAAAAAGCCCTGGCGCTGAGCGTCGAACAGGCCGCCGAGCAGCCCCTGGCCGCCGGTTGGAATGAGGTGTCGGCGATCGTCGGCGAAGTGCTGTTCCTCGGCGAAAGCCAGACCTGCAGCGTGAAAACCCTGGGCGGCACCTCGATGACGGTCAAGGCATTGTCCGCCGCCGGCATGCCGCTCAAGGCCGGCGACCCGGTGCGCGTGCGCTGGGCTACGGCGGATGCCTGTGTGTACACCGAGTGGGCCGAAAGCGATCTGAACAAGGCCGCCGGCGCTCATTGAGTCACCCATGTGGGAGGGGCGGTGCGACGGTTCGACTTGCTCCCGATAGCGGAGGAACAGTCAACTTATCTGTAGCTGACCCACCGCTATCGGGAGCAAGCCCCCTCCCACAGTTTGAGAACCTCATCGTGCCCCAGCAGAACGCCGGGCCACTGGTGTATTGCCACGGCAAGATGGGCGCCCTGCCCATGCCGGCCTAAGCCACACACAAAACTTTGTGGGAGGGGGCTTGCCCCCGATTGCGGTGGGTCAGTCAGCTTGTTTGTATCTGATCCACTGCCATCGGGAGCAAGTCGAATCGTCGCACCGCCCCTCCCACATTTTTTAACTGCATTTACCCGTTAAATCCTACGCTCGAAAATCGCCCCCTCGATGCCCAGCACCTCGCAGGTATCGGCATAGATCCCCACGCCCTTCTCCCACACATGCTTGATCGACTGGTCGGCGCAGCGGATCTGGTAATTGAGCTCGAACGGTTCATGGCGCGACAACGCATATTGCACCTCGCGCCACACGTAGTCGGCGTCCTGGGCCAGGATCAGGCTGTTGTAGGTGAATTCATGGTTGTCCACCAGCCGCTCGGCGGGGTAGCCGGTCAATTGCAGGCAGCCGGCACTGACGAACTCCATGGTCCAGTCGCGGTTGTTACGGCCGCGATAGATCAGCCCTGGCATGCTGTCGAGCAAGCTCATGCTGCTGCGCTGGCTGGCTAGCAAGGCGATTTCGCGGCGCTTGTGCGCAGTGACATCCCCGGCCACCAGGTAGAAGCCCTGCGGGCCGCGCTTGAGGCTGATCTCGAACCAGCGCAGCTCGCCGCACGGATGCACGAAGCGCAGGCGCTGGTTGAACGAGGTCTCGGGGCGTCGGCGCAGTTCATGCAAGGCCTGGCGCCACAGCGGGCGGTCTTCCTGGTGCACGTAGTCGACGAGGTTGCGCTCCGCGCCCGGCGCGCCCATCAACTCGGCCCAGGCCAGGTTGAAGTGGGCGATCTGGCCGTTGTCGCGCAGGTGCAGCAAGGCGGCGGGAAAACAATCCATCGGGTACGCGGGCGGTGTCTGTACCAAAGCGTCAGGGCTTTCCCTCATCTAATGACGCTCCTCGTGTTTGAGCAACGCGCCGCTGTGTACCCGGGCCGCCAGCTCCAGGCGCGAATGCAGGTTGAGTTTCTGCAACAGGCTGCGCACGTAGATTTTCACCGTGCCGTCGCTGATCCCCAGCTCCCTGCCGATCTGTTTATTGCTCATGCCGGCGGCGATCAGCGCCAGGGTCTGGCCTTCGCGTTCAGTGAGGTTCTCACCGCCCGGCGTCTCGCCGTGTGGCCTGGGCTCGGCCGGGTCGGCGAGCAAGGCGATCAGGCTTGAGTCGAGCATGATCGCGCCCTTGTGGCAGTTGCGCATATACGCCAGCAATGCCTCGGGCTCGGTTTCCTTGAGCACGTAACCGCTGGCGCCCAGGCGCAAGGCGCTGAGCAATTCGGCGCGGTCCATCGACGCCGTGAGCACCACCACCTGGCAGTCCAGGCGCAATTGGCGCAGTTCGTCCAGCACCTGCAGGCCGCTGAGGCCAGGCATGTGCAGATCCAGCAAGACCTGCTGCGGCGTCAGGCTCACGGCCAGGTTGATGCCTTCTCGGCCACTGGCCGCCTGCCCCACCACTTCGAAGTCGTCGCTGGCATCGAACAGTTGCGCCAGGCCTTTGCGAAACAGCGGGTGATCATCGATCAGTAATAAGGTCGTGCAGTCCATCGAGACTCCCGTGTGGCAGGTCGTGGTGGCGGCGCAGGCCAAGGTGCACGCGCACGCCGTGCGGGCGGATCGCTTCAATGCTCAGCCGCGCGCCGATGCTGGCGGCGCGCTCGCGGATAATTGCCAGGCCGAAATGGTTCTGCTCATCGCACGCCGGGCTCAAGCCGATGCCATCGTCCTCCACCGACACCGAGGCATCGCCGTCCTGGGTCTGGCGCAGTTCAATACGCACATGCCGCGCGTGGGAATGGCGCACCGCATTGGCCAGGGCCTCGCGCACGATCTGCAGGATCTGCAACTCGGTTTCCGGGCTCAGGGCATCGTCGGCCAGGCGGTTGTCCAACTCGAACACGATGATGCAGCGCCGCGAAAACTCCGCGACCGAGTCGGCCAAGGCCTGGCGCAACGAGCGTCCGTCCATGGTCAGGCGCGCGCTGGTGATCAGCTCGCGCACCTGGCGCTGCAACTGGCTCAGGCCGGCGCACAGGTCCTGCAGGACGGGCGCGCCCAACTGTGACTGCAAGCCGTGAGCCTGGAATGCCAGGTAACCCAACTGCTGCGCCACCGAATCGTGCAACTCACGGGCCAGCGCGCCGTGACGCGACGTTGCCTGTCTGCGCTGCTGCTCACGGTTGTCGCTGCGCAGACGCACGGTGACCGCCACGGCGTGCGCCGCTTCCTCCAGCAACTGACGCCAACTGGCACCGGCCCGTCTGGGGGTATCGAGCAGTAACGCGCCCTTTTCACCCTCGGGCAAAGCGCACACCAATCGGTGCACCCCCCGTTGCCGGCAAGGGCCGCAGGCCTGGGGCGTGTCCATCGCACTCGCGTCGCGCCAGGGGCAGTGCGCCACGCCCTGGCAGCCCTCGATCAAGCCACGTCGCGTCGGGCCGAGGTCTTCGCCGCCCAGGATCAGGTTGAGCCTGGCGGCGGGCAGCAGTGCGTCGAAACGGTCCAGAAAACCCGACAAGGCACCGTCAGCGTGCAGGGGCAACCCGGCCAACAGCCTGCGCACGCTACGCGCCTGTTCGGGGCGCACAGGCCCCAACCAGAGCGGCCAGCCCTTCGGTCGTGTTCGCACTCTTCGATAACTCCCCGTCCGGTTGCTGAGCGTTAACGCAAGACCAGCAACTTCCATGCCCCGAACGGTGGTGCGGCAAGGCTTATCTCCAAAGGCATAGCCCTTTTTCCAGATTGAGAAAATTTTCCTCATAGGAAAGTATCTCTCCCAGCAGGAAACAAAACGCACCTTGGAGAGCCCGCATGACGCACACCCACAACCGCCCCATCGTGGTGATGCAATCGGCAACCGCCTTCACGCAGGGGGGCATCGAACTGGACAACCCGTTGCTGCTGAGCGGCGAACAACCCGACTTTGCCCGGCGCTTGCAACAGGCATTGGCCAGCGCCACCGTGGGCTGTCGGCTCTACCTGTTGGGCGACGAAGCCTTTGTCTGGCGCATTCACGCTGAGGCCAGCGCCGCTGGCCTGGAAGACGCCGAGATCCACATGACCTGCACGACGCCCGGCCTGCGCCAGGTGTATTGCGCCCATTGCGGGCTGACCCAGAGCGCAGGCCCAGCGCCGGTGTTGAACTGCATCGGCTGCAACGTCGGGCTGGAAGTGCGCACCCATTTTTCCCGGCGCCTGGGCGCTTACCTCGGCGTGTGCAGCAACCCCGACCAGCCCTATGCGGGGTTCCAGCCATGAGCGCCGCCCTCAAGGTCCGGGTCAGCGCGGCCAGAATGCTCACGCCCGTGGTGCGCGAGTTCACCCTGACCGCCTGCGACGGCGCCCTGCCCGCTTTCTCGCCCGGCAGCCACGTCCAGGTGCATCTGCCGCTGGCCGAGGGCACGCTGCGCAACGCCTACTCGCTGACCGGCGACCCGGCGCACACGCACCACTACCGCATCGCCGTGCGCCTGCAAGAGGCTTCTCGCGGCGGTTCGCAGTACTTGCATCGCCAGGTACAGGTCGGCGACACCTTGCAGATTTCGCCGCCAGCCAATCTGTTCGCGCCCCATGGCACCGCACGCCGGCACATCCTGATCGCCGCCGGCATCGGCATCACGCCGTTCATGGCCTATATCGCCGCGCTGGAACAGCAGCAGGCCGATTTCGAACTGCATTACCTGTTCCGCCCAGGCCTCAGCGATGCCTACCTCGATGAGTTGCAACAGCGCCTCGGCCCGCGCCTGCATGCCTACGACCGCCGCCCGGACCTGAGCCGCATCCTCACCAACCGGGCGCTGGGCAGCCACGTCTATACCTGTGGCCCGCCATCCTTGATCGAGGCGGTCGAGCAACACGCCGATCGCCTCGGTTGGCCGCGCAATCGGCTGCACGCCGAGGCGTTCAAAGGCGCGCAACCGGGCCAGCCGTTCGACCTGCAACTACTGCGCAGTGGCCGCACCCTGCGCGTGGAGGCCGAGCAGAGCCTGCTCGAAGCCTTGGAACACGCGGGGTTGCAGGTGCCCAACCTGTGCCGTGGCGGGGTCTGCGGCCAGTGCATCACGCGCCATCAAGGCGGCGCCATCGAACACCGCGACAGTTTCCTCAGCCCGGCCGAGCAGGCCGAATTTCTGATGCCCTGCGTCTCGCGCGGCAGCGGCCCCTGCGTTTCGCTGGACCTATAGGAGTGAGTGCCATGCCCCTGCAATCGAGCCCTGTGCTGAGCTATCGCGACGACTTCAGCTTTCGCAACAGCCCGGCGGCGATCCGTCGCTTCCCCTTCCCGTTTATCGAGGACAGCTACCTGTACTCGGTGAATATCGAACCGGCCACCTCCCGCGACCCTGGCTCCATTTATGAGCACGCCTTCGACATCGACGAGCACTACCGCTCGGAAATGGCCGAACGCGCGCTGATCCTGGACAACGACCCACGCCGCTACCTGGTGATGCCGCACATGCAAGCGGCGGCCTGGGATGCGCTGCAAATGCTCATGGAAAACCTCGCCATCGACTACCCGCAGTGGTTCAGCCTGGTGCGTGACGGCGACCGCTGGCACTGGCGCAACCACCTGCTGCAGATCGATCAGCCCTTCATCTTCGGCGATGCCGCCAGCCTGCCCTGCGCACCGCTGGAATACATCGGCCGCCAGGTACAAGGGGATTTCGCCCTGCTCGACCAGCGCGACGGCGACCTGTACATGGACGCCGGCCTGGTCACCAGCCCGGCCGACTGGTCGCTGGCGTTCGATGCCGGCATGAGCTTCAAGCAGTGGCATGCACCGGTGCCCATGGCCAACCAGATGGGGGTGTTCGACCGTGCGCTGAAGTACCTGCTCAACCTGCAGGCCGGCCAGCCGGTCCGGCGCCTGAACTGGACCCTGACCATCAACCCGCGCCTGGATTCATCTCCGGAAACCTTCCATCAATGGGGTGCCGACCGCGGTCGGATCACCGCGCAGAACGTCGGGCAACAGGTACACCTGCGGGTCGAACTGCAAGTGATGGCGCGCCTGCCGCGCAGCAACGCGGTGATGTTCAGCATTCGCACCTACCTGATCAGCCTGGACGAACTGGTCACCCAACCCGGCTGGGGCTGCCGCCTGCACCGCGTGCTGCGCGACCTGCCCGATGCCATCGCCGACTACAAGGGCATGACCCGCTATCGACAGCCACTGGTCGAGTGGCTGAGCCAGTTCGATCCATTCGCCTGACCTTCTTTTCCCGACAAGGAACATCACATGACCCACTCCTGGCGTATTTCTGCATTGGCCGAGCGGCACCGCGCCCTCGGCTCGAACCTCGAAGACTGGAACGGCATGGGCACCGCCTGGACCTACAACAGCGCGCTGGCCGACCACCACGAAGCAATCCGCACCCGCGCCGGCCTGATGGACGTATCGGGCCTGAAAAAAGTCCACTACGTAGGCCCGCACGCCGAAAGCCTGTTGCAGTGGGCCACCACCCGCGACATCGCCAAGCTCTATCCTGGCAAATCGGTGTATGCGTCGATGCTCGACGAGGACGGCAAATTCGTCGATGACTGCATCGTCTACCGCACCGGCCCCAACGCCTTCATGGTCGTGCATGGCGCCGGCACCGGGCATGAAATGCTCGTGCGCTCGGCCCAGGGCCGGCAAGTGGCGGTGCTGTTCGACGACGACCTGCACGACCTGTCGCTGCAAGGCCCGCTGGCGGTGGACTTTCTCGCCGAGCACGTGCCTGGCATCCGCCAGTTGCCGTACTTCCATCACCTGCAAACGCGCCTGTTCGAGCGCCCGGTGATGATCTCCCGCACTGGCTACACCGGCGAGCGCGGCTACGAGATTTTCTGCAAGGCGGCCGACGCACCGTTTCTGTGGGACAGCATCCTCGAACAGGGCGCGAGCCTGGGCATTATCCCCTGCGCCTTCACCGCCCTGGACTGGCTGCGGGTGGAAAGTTCGCTGATGTTTTTCCCCTACGACAACTCGCAGATGTACCCCTTCGCCGACCAGAAGGCCGGCGACACCCTGTGGGAAATGGGCCTGGACTTCACGGTTTCGCCCGGCAAGCAAGCGTTCCGCGGCGCCGAGGAACACCTGCGCCTGCGCGGCCAGGAGCGCTTCAAGATCACCGGCGTGCTGCTCGACGGCGTGCGCCCGGCCGAGGCTGGCGACACCTTGTGGCAAGGCAACCAGCAAGTCGGCGTGATCACCTGCGGCATGTATTCGCGCCTGAGCAAACGCTCGATGGCCCTCGCGCGCATGAGCGTTGCCTGTTCCGTCCCCGGCATCGCATTGCAGGTGCGCGGCAGCCTCGAAGGCGCCGCCGCCACCCACGCCTTGCCCTTCGACGACCCGGAAAAAACCAAGCGCACGGCCAAGGGCTGAGTCTTCCTTCATCTTATTCAGGAGCCTTCGATGGACGCCTCCAGCGAACATTACATTCTCAAGATCACCTGCCCGGCAGCGTCCGGGATCGTCGCCGCGATCAGCGCCTGCCTGGCCCGGCAGCAGTGCTACATCAGCGAGCTGGCGCAATTTGACGACGAGTTCACCGGGCAGTTTTTCATGCGCGCGGTGTTCCGTTTCAACACCGGCGTCAGCGGTGATGTCGGCGCCCTGCGCGAAGACCTGGGCGGACTCGCCGGCGGCTTCGACATGCAGTGGCAGTTGTTCAGCTCACGCCAGCCGACCCGCGTGCTGCTGATGGTCAGCAAGTTCGACCATTGCCTCACCGACCTGCTCTACCGCCACCGCAAAGGCGAGATGGACATGACCATCACCGCCGTGGTCTCCAACCACCTGGACCTGCGGGCAATGGCCGAGCGTGAAGGCATCCGCTTCATCTACCTGCCCATCACCAAGGACACTAAGGCCAGCCAGGAAGCCGAACTGATGCGCATCGTCGAAGACACCCAGACCGACCTGGTGGTGCTCGCGCGCTACATGCAGATCCTGTCCGACGGCCTGTGCCAACAACTCTCGGGGCGCGCGATCAACATTCACCACTCGTTCCTGCCCGGTTTCAAGGGCGCCAAGCCGTATCACCAGGCCTATGACCGGGGGGTGAAGCTGATCGGCGCCACCGCCCACTACGTCACCAGCGACCTCGACGAGGGGCCGATCATCGAGCAGGAAATCCAGCGCGTCGACCATACCCACTTGCCCGATTCCCTGGTCGCCATCGGCCGCGACACCGAAACCGTAGCCCTTTCCAAAGCCCTGAAATACCACCTGGAACACCGGGTGTTCATCAACCACGACAAGACAGTGATCTTTCGCTGAAACCCTTCAGGAGACACGTTCATGACGCTACGTGTAGCAATCATCGGCGCCGGCCCATGCGGCCTGGCACAACTTCGCGCCTTCCAGTCGGCCCGCGACAAGGGCGCCGCCATTCCCGAGCTGGTGTGCTTCGAGAAACAGCAGGACTGGGGCGGCATGTGGAACTACACCTGGCGCACCGGCCTGGACGAAAACGGCGAGCCGGTGCACGGCAGCATGTACCGCTACCTGTGGTCCAACGGCCCCAAGGAATGCCTGGAGTTCGCCGACTACACCTTTGAAGAGCATTTCGGCCGGCCCATCGCCTCCTATCCGCCCCGCGAGGTGCTGTGGGACTACATCAAGGGCCGGGTGGAAAAGGCCGGCGTGCGCGACTACATCCGCTTCAACAATGTGGTGCGCCAGGTCACCTTCGACGAACAGACCCAGCGCTTCACCCTGTACGCCCACGACTACACCCACGACACCTTGACCTGTGAAGAATTCGACTACGTGATCAACGCCTGCGGCCACTTCTCCACGCCCATGGTGCCGTACTTCGACGGCTTCGAGCAGTTCGCCGGGCGCATCCTGCATGCCCATGACTTTCGCGAGGCCCTGGAATTCAAGGACAAGGACCTGCTGATCGTCGGCAGCAGCTATTCGGCCGAGGACATCGGCTCGCAATGCTACAAATATGGCGCGCGCAGCATCACCAGCTGTTACCGCAGCGCGCCCATGGGCTATGCCTGGCCGGACAATTGGGAAGAAAAACCGCTGCTGCAGCGCCTGGAAAACAACCGCGCGTTCTTTGCCGATGGCAGCAGCAAGCACGTCGACGCGGTGATCCTGTGCACCGGCTACAAGCACCACTTCCCGTTCCTGCCGGATGAGCTGAGCCTCAGGACCGACAACCGCCTGTGGCCGATGAACCTCTACAAAGGCGTGTTCTGGGAACCCAACCCACGGTTGATCTACCTCGGCATGCAGGACCAGTGGTACTCGTTCAACATGTTCGATGCCCAGGCCTGGTATGCCCGCGATGTGATCCTGGGGCGTATCACGCTGCCCAGCCAGGCCGAGATGATCGCCGACAGCCAACAATGGCAGGCACGCGAACAAACCCTGGAAACCAACCAGCAGATGTTCGAGTTCCAGGGCGCCTACATCCAGCACCTGGTGGACGCCACCGACTACCCGAATTTCGACATCGCCGCCGTCAACCAGACCTTCCTGCACTGGAAGCACGACAAGGCCGAAAACATCATGGGTTATCGCGACAAGTCCTACCGCTCGCTGATGACCGGCACCCAGTCGCCGCCGCACCACACCCCGTGGCTGCAGGCCCTGGACGACTCGATGGCGGCGTACCTGGGTGAGCCTGCGACGCCCATCAAGTCAGTCGGCTGAGCGGGCGCCCATGATGAATGCTCCGCGTGTTTCCCACCCGCGAGAACCCGGGCTGTTTGCCCGGGCGCCGAACCTGGAGCGCTACCGCGTGGCCGCAGGCGGTGTGAGCCTGGTCGACCTGCAGCCCGGCGACGGCCTGCAGGTGATCGACGTCGAAGGCCGGCAACCCTGCGCATTGCTGGCCCTCGACGCTAACGGCCGCAGCGCCCTGGCGAGCTGGGGGCTGAGCGGCTCAAGCGCCTGCCGCGTGCCCCCGCGTGTCGGCCAGGCGCTCAAGCGGCGTGGCATCGACGCCCAGGCATTGCCCCTGGCCGCCGCGCTGTGGGACGACGACAGCCCGCCCGGCCACGCCCGGCAGTTCGTCGCCGATGAGCGCCTGCTGGTGATCGTCGCCGCCCCTGCCAGGCCCACCGCCGTCGACCGGCAATACCGGCCCAGCGAACTGCGCCTGCAGGTGACACGGGCCAACCCGTCGCCCCTGCTGGTGCCCGTCCTGCCCGAGCCATTGGGCGAGGTGCTGGACGAGTTCACCCTGCGCGCGGGCACCGCCCGCAGCTACACCGTCGCCAAGGGCCAGTACGTGCAGGTGCTGGACGTCGCCGGCCGCCAGTGCTCGGACTTCGTCGCCCTCGACCGCCGCGCCCTGGATCGCGGCATGGAGTTGGACCTGGACCAGACCGTGACGCGCACGCTGAACGGCAGCGCCTACCCCGCACCGGGGCTGTTCTCGAAGTTTTTCGACCGTCGGATGCAGCCGATGCTGGAGGTGGTGCAGGACACGGTCGGGCGTCACGACGCCTTCGCCCTGGCCTGCGCGGCGCGCTACTACGAATCCCATGGCTATTTCGGGCACGACAACTGCAGCGACAACCTCAGCCGCGTACTCGCGCCCTACGGCGTGCAGGCGCGCAATGGCTGGCCGGCGATCAATTTCTTCTTCAACACCGGCATTGATGCACACCAACAGATGACCCTGGATGAGCCGTGGTCGCGGCCCGGCGACTACGTGCTGCTGCGGGCCATGACCGAACTGGTGTGTGGCAGTACCTCGTGCCCGGATGACATCGACCCGGCCAATGGCTGGAACCCGACCGATATCCATGTCCGTATCTACAGCGAGAAGGAGCGTTTTTCCATCGCCATGAGCACTCGAACCACGGCCGATGCCGACCCGATACTGACCCGTGAGACCGCGTTCCACTCACGCACCAGCGCCCTCACCGGCAGCTTCACCGACTACCGCAACTGGTGGCTGCCGCTGCGCTACGACGGCTACGGCGCCACCGAGGAATACCTCGGCTGCCGCGAACGCGTGGCCGTGATGGACCTGACCGCCCTGCGCAAGTTCGAGATCATCGGCCCCGACGCCGAAGCCCTGCTGCAGTACTGCCTGACCCGCGACGTGCGGCGCCTGGCGGTGGGCCAAGTGGTCTATTCGGCGATGTGCCACGCGCACGGCGGCATGCTCGACGACGGCACCCTGCTGCGCCTGGGCCCGGACAACTTCCGCTGGATCTGCGGCGAAGACTACGCCGGCGTGTGGCTGCGCGAGCAGGCCGAAAAACTGGGCATGAAGGTGTGGGTCAAGTCCGCCAGCGAGCAGATTCACAACCTGGCGGTGCAAGGGCCGCTCAGCCGCGAGCTGCTCCAGCAGATGGTCTGGACGCCGCCCACCCAACCGAGCGTGGAGAGCCTCGGCTGGTTCCGCTTCCTGGTCGGCCGGCTGGACGGCTTCGAGGGCTGCCCGTTGATGATTTCGCGCACCGGCTACACCGGTGAACTGGGCTTCGAGGTGTGGTGCCAGCCCGAAGACGCCGAACGGGTGTGGGACCGCATCTGGCAACTCGGCCAACCTTTGGGCCTGGTGCCCCTGGGCCTGGAAGCGCTGGACTTGCTGCGCATCGAAGCCGGGCTGATTTTTGCCGGCTACGAGTTCAGCGACCAGACCGACCCGTTCGAGGCCGGCATCGGGTTCAGCGTGCCACTCAAGAGCAAGACCGATGACTTTATCGGCCGCGACGCCCTGTTGCGGCGCAGCGCCCATCCCAGCCACAAGCTGGTCGGCCTGCACCTGCGCGGCAACGAGGCCGCCCATCACGGCGACCCGGTGTACCACGGCCGCGCCCAGGTCGGGGTCATCACCAGTGCCTGCCGCTCACCGTTGCTGGCCAGCAATATCGCGCTGTGCCGGGTGGACGTGAGCTGCGCCGAGCCCGGCACCCTGCTTGAGATTGGCAAAGTCGATGGCCTACAGAAGCGCATCAGCGCCACGGTCAGCGCAGCGATTTTCTATGACCCGGACAAGAGCCGCGTGCGTAGCTGATCGTCCCAATAGCGATGTGTGCCACCCCACTTTGACTGCCCACTTTGATTGCCCTTCTTAACCGCTACTCAGACATGGGAATACGAAGATGGAAGCGACGACGTTCGAGGCTGTACCGCAGGCTGCCAGCTCAGTGGGCAGCCTGCACCGCAAGATCGATTGGCGCGGTGCATTCTGGGTCGCCAGTGGCGTACCCGCGCTGGTGCTGTTCTCCATCGGCGCGATTGCCGCCACGGTGGGCAAACCGGCCTGGATCGTGTGGATCCTGTCGATCCTGTTCGGGTTTATCCAGGCCTTCACCTATGCCGAGATCGCCGGGCTGTTCCCGCACAAGTCCGGCGGTGCCTCGGTGTACGGCGCGGTGGCCTGGGTGCGCTACAGCAAGTTGATCGCACCGGTGTCGGTGTGGTGCAACTGGCTGGCCTGGTCGCCGGTGCTGTCCATCGGCTCGGGGCTGGCGGCGGGGTATATCCTCACCGCGCTGTTTCCCGCCGATGCGCTGATCAACACCTGGCAACTGACCCTGCTCGACCTGGGCTGGGTCAAGAGCGGCCTGTCGTTGCGCATCAACGCGACATTCGCCATTGGCCTGTTGATTCTGCTCACGGTGTTTGCCGTGCAGCATGGCGGCATCCTGCGCTCGGCGCGCCTGACGCTGGTGCTCGGCGTCACCTCGCTGATCCCGCTGTTGCTGGTGGGCGTGGTGCCGTTGTTCACCGGGGACGCGACCCAGGCCAACTTCCTGCCGCTGTTCCCGCTGGCGCATGACGCGGCCGGGCAAGTCATCGACGGCCCTTGGGATATGTCCGGCTGGTCGCTGATGGCCGGCGGGCTGTTCATGGCCGCGTGGTCCACCTACGGGTTCGAAACGGCGGTGTGCTACACCCGCGAGTTCAAGGACCCCAAGCGTGACACCTTCAAGGCGATCTTCTACGCCGGCCTGCTGTGCATCCTGGTGTTCACCCTGGTGCCGCTGGCGTTTCAAGGCAGCCTGGGGCTCGGCCAACTGGTGACCCCGGCGGTGCTCGACGCCAGCGGCGCGGTGGTGACACCGGCGGTGTACAGCGGCCTGCTGTCGCCGGCGATCTACAGCGGCATGGGCGTTGGCCAGGCGATGGCCGACAGCATCGGCGGCGGCAAGGTGGTCGCCAATATCGTACTGATCATGCTGGTGTTGGCCACGTTGCTGGCGATCATGACCTCGATGTCCGGCTCGTCGCGCACCCTGTATCAGGCATCGGTGGACGGCTGGCTGCCCAAGTACCTGGGGCGCACCAACGAACACGGCGCGCCCACGGCGGCGATGTGGACCGACCTGTCGTTCAACCTGCTGTTGTTGCTGATGTCGGACTACGTGTTCGTGCTGGCGGCCTCCAACGTCAGCTACATCATCTTCAACTTCCTCAACCTCAACGCCGGCTGGATTCACCGTCTGGACCGCCCCGACTGGGTGCGCCCGTACAAAGCCCCCACCGTGCTGCTGGCGGCCGGCGGCGTGCTGAGCTTCGTCAACCTGGCGTGCATGGGCCTGGGCGCGGATATCTGGGGCGCGGGCACGCTGGTCACCGGCTTGCTGCTGGCGCTGCTGATCCTGCCGGTGTTCTGCTACCGCCACTATGTGCAGGACAAAGGCCGCTTCCCCGCGGCCATGCTCAGCGACCTGTATATCCAGGCTGATGACGGTCAACGCCGCGCCGGCTGGCTGCCCTATGCCACGCTGATCGCCGGTGTGATGGTGGTGTATGCCTGCCATCAACTGGTAGCCTGAATGCCCTGGGCGGCTTATCGCTGAGGGATTTATCCCTCAGCTCCCCTATTTTTCCAGACATCGGTGACGCTTTTGACCAGCACACTCTCCCCCCTTGCCCGCGATATCGACGGCAAGGCCATTTCTGCCCAGGTTCTCGACGAGGTTCGCGACGAGGTCCTGCTGCTTGCCACGCAAAAAATCTTCCCGGCCCTGGCCGTCGTGCTGGTGGGCGACGACCCGGCCAGCGAAGTGTATGTGCGCAACAAACTGCTGCGGGCCAAGGAAGTCGGGATTCGCTCCCTTGAATACCGGCTGCCGGATGACGCCAGCCAGGCGCAAGTGCTCGACCTGCTTGCCCAGTTGAACGCCGACGCTTCGGTCAACGGCGTGCTGGTGCAGTTGCCGTTGCCGGCGCATATCGACGAGGCAGCGGTGATCCATGCGATTGACCCGATCAAGGACGTGGACGGTTTCCACCGTGAGAACGTCGGCGGCCTGGTGCAAGGCATCGAGGTCCTCACGCCCTGCACGCCCAGCGGCTGCATGCGCCTGCTGCATGAAACCTGCGGCGACTTGACTGGCTTGCACGCGGTGGTGATTGGTCGCTCGAACATCGTCGGCAAACCGATGGCGACCCTGCTGTTGCAGGCCAACTGCTCGGTCAGCGTCGTGCACTCGCGCAGCGTCGATGCACCGGCGTTGTGCCGCTTGGCCGATATCGTCGTCGCCGCCGTCGGTCGGCCGCAGTTGATCGATGCCAGCTGGCTCAAGCCGGGCGCGGTGGTGATCGACGTGGGGATCAACCGCATCAGCACCGAGACCGGTACTCGGTTGGTGGGCGATGTCGACTATGCCAGCGCACGCACCGTGGCCAGCGCGATTACGCCGGTGCCGGGCGGTGTCGGGCCGATGACGATTGCCTACCTGCTGAAGAACACCCTGGTGGCCAGCCAGTTGCAGCGCAGCAAGGCAACTGTGGGAGGGGGCTTGCCCCCGATGGCGGTGGGTCAGCTACAAACAAGCTGACTGTTCCGGCGCCATCGGGAGCAAGTCGAATCGTCGCACCGCCCCTCCCACATTTTGAGCTGCGTTTACTCAGGGAGAGGATCAGTGGTTGTAGGCCCGCCCGTTATGCTCGGCCAGGTCCAACCCCATCCACCGTGGCGCAGCAAGGCAAATGTGGGAGGGGGCTTGCCCCCGATGGCGGTGGGTCAGCTACAAACAAGCTGACTGTTCCGGCGCCATCGGGAGCAAGTCGAATCGTCGCACCGCCCCTCCCACATTTTGAGCTGCGTTTACTCAGGGAGAGGATCAGTGGTTGTAGGCCCGCCCGTTATGCTCGGCCAGGTCCAACCCCATCCACCGTGGCGCAGCAAGGCAACTGTGGGAGGGGGCTTGCTCCCGATGGCGGTGGGTCAGCTACTAACAAGCTGACTGATCCGGCGCCATCGGGAGCAAGTCGAATCGTCGCACCGCCCCTCCCACATTTGAGCTGCGTTTACTCAGGGGGAGAATCAGTGGTTGTAGGCCCGCTCGTTATGCTCGGCGAGGTCCAGGCCCATCTCTTCCACCGACTCATGGGCGCGCAGGCCGACCAGGGCATTGACCACCTTGAGGATGATCCAGCTGACCACGAAGCAGTACACGGTGGTCAGCGCCACCCCTTTGAGCTGTGCCACCACCTGCGCGCCCATGGTCACGCCTTCCACCAGGCCGCCCATGGACGGCACGCAGAACACACCGGTGAGCACGGCGCCGATCATGCCGCCGATGCCGTGCAGGCCGAATACGTCGAGGCTGTCGTCGTAGCCGAAGCGCCGCTTCAATACGGTCACGCTCAGGTAGCAGAACACCCCGCACAGCAAGCCGATGGCCAACGCGCCGCCGACGCCCACATAGGCGCACGCCGGGGTGATCCCCACCAGGCCAGCCAATGCACCGCTGGCCAGGCCCAGGGCGCTAGGCTTGCCGACCTTGAACCACTCGGTGAACATCCAGCCGAGAATCCCCGCACAGGCGCCCAGTTGGGTGTTGAGCATGACAATCCCCGAGGTGCCGTTGAGGCCGCCGCCGGAGCCGATATTGAAGCCGAACCAGCCGACCCAGAGCATCGCCGCACCGGCCATGGTCAGGCTCAGGTTATGCGCGGGCATCGGCGTGTTCTGGTAACCCTTGCGCTTGCCGAGGATCAGGCATGCGGCGAGCGCGGCCACACCGGCGTTGATGTGGACGGCGGTGCCGCCGGCAAAGTCGAGCACGCCCCAGTTATGCATCAAGGCCCCCGAACCGCCCCAGACCATATGCGCCACCGGGGCATACACCAGGGTGAACCAGATGGCCATGAACAGCAGCGCCGCCGAGAACTTCATGCGTTCGGCAAAGGCGCCGGCGATCAGCGCCGGGGTGATGATCGCGAAGGTCATCTGGAAGGTCACGAATACGCCTTCCGGAATATCCCCCACCAGGCTGGCGGGGGTCATGCCCGCCAGGAACGCGCGGCCCAGGCCGCCGACAAAACTGTTGAAGGTCACCTGCCCTTCGACCATGCCCGTGGTATCGACCACCATGCTGTAGCCGTAGATCACCCACAGCACGCCCACCAGGGCGGCGACGCCGAAGCACTGGGTGAACAGCGAGAGCATGTTTTTCGCACGGACCAGGCCGCCGTAGAACAGCGCGAGCCCCGGCAGACACATGAACAGCACCAGCACGGCGGCGGTGATCATCCAGGCGGTGCTGCCGGTGTTCAAGGTCGGAGCATCGGCGGCCTGGGCCAAGGGTGCGAAGGCACTGGCCGCCAATAAGCCGAAGAGGGATTTGCCGAGAAGACGATTGATCATGTTCAAAGCTCCTGCAAAAGATAGGGGAGATGCATGTAGGAGCGAGCTTGCTCGCGAAAACCGTCCAGACAACGCGGTCATCCAGGATGCCCGCGTTATCGTTAACGACCTTCGCGAGCAAGCTCGCTCCTACAGGGGTGGAACGCCGTAGCAGCCGGCAAGCCGGCTCGTAACTCAGTAACCGGAACCCGGCACCCAGTTGGTCCCTGCCAACGGCACCCGTGCCATGGCGGCCGACTCCACCGTCAGCGCAACCAGGTCCTCGGGGTCGAGGTTGTGCAGGTGCGACTTGCCGCACGCACGGGCCATGGTCTGGGCTTCGAGCACCATCACCCGCAGGTAGTTGGCCAAGCGCCGCCCGCCTTCCACCGGGTCGAGGCGTTTCGATAGCTCCGGGTCCTGGGTGGTGATGCCGGCCGGGTCGCGGCCGTTCTGCCAGTCGTCGTAGAAGCCGGCGGCCGAGCCGATCTTTTTCAGTTCCGCGTCCAGTCGCGGGTGGTTGTCGCCCAGGGCAATCAGCGCGGCCGTACCGATGGCCACCGCATCCGCGCCCATCGCCATGGCCTTGGCCACATCGGCGCCGTTACGAATCCCGCCCGACACAATCAACTGGACCTTGCGGTGCATGCCCATCTCTTGCAAAGCCTGTACCGCTTGGGGGATGGCCGACAGAATCGGGATGCCGACATGCTCGATAAACACTTCCTGGGTGGCGGCTGTGCCGCCTTGCATGCCGTCGAGCACGATCACATCGGCACCGGCCTTGACCGCCAGCTTCACGTCGTAATACGGCCGGCTGGCGCCGATTTTCACGTAGATCGGTTTTTCCCAATCGGTGATCTCGCGCAACTCGGCAATCTTGATCGCCAGGTCGTCCGGGCCGGTCCAGTCCGGGTGGCGGCAGGCGCTGCGCTGGTCCACGCCGATCGGCAAGGTGCGCATGCCGGCCACGCGCTCGGTGACTTTCATGCCTAGCAACATGCCGCCACCGCCGGGCTTGGCGCCCTGGCCGAGGACGATCTCAATCGCGTCGGCCTTGCGCAGGTCATCGGGGTTCATGCCGTAGCGCGACGGCAGGTACTGGTACACCAGGTGCCGCGACTGGCCGCGCTCTTCCGGGGTCATGCCGCCGTCACCGGTGGTGGTGCTGGTGCCGGCGATGCTCGCGCCACGGCCCAGGGCTTCCTTGGCGTTGGCCGACAACGCACCGAAACTCATGCCGGCGATAGTCACCGGGATCTTCAGGTGGATCGGTTTCTTGGCGAAGCGGTTGCCGAGGATCACGTCGGTGCCGCACTTCTCGCGATAGCCTTCCAGCGGGTAACGCGACACGCTGGCGCCGAGCAGCAGCAAGTCATCGAAGTGCGGCAGCTTGCGCTTGGTACCGCCGCCGCGAATGTCGTAGATACCGGTTTCGGCGGCGCGCTGGATTTCCTGGATGGTCAGGCGATCGAAGGTGGCCGACTCGCGCAGTACCGGAGGGGTTTGTTCACTCATGTTGTAGCTCCTGAATCAGTAGGCGGAGGCGTTATCGACTTTGAAGTTGTACAGCTGGCGGGCCGAGCCGTAGCGCTTGAAATCCGCAGCGCGGTGGGCGAAACCGGCGCGATCGAGCAGCTCTTGCAGCTCGTGCAGGTGCTCGCTGCGCATCTCTTTTTCGACGCAATCGGAGCCCAGCGACTCCACCGTGCCCTTCACGTAGATGTGGGTTTCGTACAGCGAGTCGCCCAGCGCATCGCCGGCATCGCCGCAGACGACCAAACGCCCGGCCTGGCCCATGAAGCAGCTCATGTGGCCGATGCTGCCACCGACCACGATGTCGATGCCTTTCATGGAGATGCCGCAACGCGCGCCCGCGTCGCCTTCGATCACCAGCAAGCCGCCATGGGCCGTGGCCCCGGCCGCCTGGGACGCGCTGCCTTTGACGCGCACCGAACCGGACATCATGTTCTCGGCGCAGCCCACGCCGACGTTGCCGTGTACGGTGATCGACGCCTGTTGGTTCATGCCCGCGCAGTAGTAGCCGGCGTGGCCCTCGATATCGATGGACACCGCCTGATTCACCCCGACCGCCAGGTTGTGCTTGCCGTTGGAGTGGGTGACGCGCCATTCGTTGTCGATGGCCTGCGCGTGCAGCGCCTGGTTGAGGTCACGCACGGTGGCGGTGGAAAGATCGATGGTTTTCATGTGTGCGCTCCTTAAGCTGACTGGCGTTCCCAGATGTACAAAGTGGCCGGTGCGGGCTCCCAGATGCGGGCGTTCTCGATGCCTGGCAGGCTCGACAGCGCCTGGTACTCGGAGGCCATGGCGACGTAGTCGTCGGTCTCGGCGAGGATCGCCGGCTTGCACGCGATCGGGTCGCGGATCACCGCAAAACCGTTGCGCGTGCCGATGGCGAAGGTGAAGAAGCCGTCGAGGTCTTCCAGGGCGTGGTCCAGCGCCTCTTTGAGCGAGTCGCCCTGTTGCAGGCGCCAGGTCAGGTAGCCGGCGGCGACTTCGGTGTCGTTGTCGGTTTCAAAATGGATGCCTTCGCGCTTGAGTTCCTGGCGCAGGCGGAAGTGGTTCGACAGCGAACCGTTGTGGACCAGGCACAGGTCGGCACCGGTGGAAAACGGGTGGCTGCCTTCCATGGTCACCGCGCTTTCAGTGGCCATGCGGGTGTGGCCGATGATGTGGCTGCCTTGCATGCTCGCCAGGCCGAAGCGCTGGGAAATTTCCTGGGGCAGGCCCATGCCCTTGAGGATCTCGATGCTCTGCCCGGCGCTCATGATGCGCACGCTCGGCGCCAGTTCGGCCAGGGCCTGGCGCACCGGGGCTTCGTCGGCGTGGATCTTCAACACGGCGGCGCTGGCGTTCTGAAACCAGTCCAGCGAACAGCCCAGGCGCCCTTCCAGTGCGCCCATCAGGGCTTTCCAATCGAAGGCCTCGGTGGTCGCTTGCAGGGTCAGCTTGACCCAGCCGTCGGCGACTTCATCACCGTAGATGGCAAAACCCGCACTGTCCGGGCCACGGTCGGTCATGGCCTGCAACATCGGTTCAAACAGCTGGCCGAGCTGGGGTTCCAGTCGGGGGTTTTTCAGGTACAGACCTACGATTCCACACATATCAAGTCTCCGTCACACGGTGTCAGAAAAATTCGGTATAGCGCTGGACTTCCCAGTCGCTCACATGGCGGCTGTATTCCACCCACTCCATGCGCTTGAGCTTGATGAACTCACCCACGATCTGCGGGCCCAGCACCTCGGCGAACAGCGGGTCGGCTTCCAGCGCGTCGCAGGCTTCCTTGAGGGATTGGGGCAAGGTCTTGATGCCGCGCTCGGCGATCTGCTCCAGGCTCAGGCTGTAAAGGTTTTCATTGCAGACGTGGTCGATTTCCAGCTGGCGATCGATACCGTCCAGGCCCGCCGCGATGATCGCGGCGCTGACCAGGTAAGGGTTGCAGCCGGCATCCGGCAGGCGGAACTCCAGGCGGCCGTAAGGCACGCGCACCATGGCCGAACGGTTGTTGGCGCCAAACGCGATAAAGGCCGGGGCCCAGGTGGCGCCGGACAGCGAGTTGCCCACCACCAGGCGCTTGTAGGAGTTGACGGTGGGCGCGGCGAACGCACACAGCGCCGGGCCATGGGCGAGCAGGCCGGCGGCGAAGTGATAGGCCAGTTTCGACAGGCCCATGCCGCTCGGGTCGCTGGCGTCATGGAACAGGTTCTTGTTCTCGGCGCTGCTGATCGACAGGTGAAAGTGCATGCCGTTGCCGGCGCGTTTCGGGTCGGGCTTGGGCATGAACGAACAGATCATGCCCAGGTCGTTGGCGATCTCGCCGGCGGCCATGCGGAAGAAGGTAAAGCGGTCGGCCGAGGTCAGGGCGTCGCTGTAGGTGTAGTTGATCTCGAACTGGCCGTTGGCGTCTTCGTGGTCGATCTGATAGACCTCGAAATCCACCGCCTGCAAGGCTTCGGTCAGGCGCTCCAGGAACACCCGCGAGCGCGACAGGCCCTTGTAGTCGTAGCAGGGCTTGTCGAGGTTGTCGCTGGGGTCGACCAGTTGCAGCTTGCCCTGCTCGTCGCGGCGCATCAGGTTGAATTCGGGTTCCAGGCCGGTGTTCAGCGTCCAGCCCTTGTCTTGCAGGCGCTGCACCTGCTGCTGCAGCACGTAGCGGCTATCAAAGGGATGGGGCTTGCCGTCGACATGCCCGACGCACACCACGCGCCCGTAACCCGGCTGCCAGGGCACCGGGGTCAGCGTGGACAGGTCGCCCCGCGCCATGAAGTCCGGGCCGTGGGGTTCCATGCCCATGCCGCTGATGGCAAACCCGGCAAACCCGGCGCCCTCTTCGGCCACCGTCTTGAGCCCGCAAATCGGCACCGACTTGGTCTTGGCCGCACCGTGTATATCCACAAACTGCGCAAGCACGTACTTGATGCCGTACTTGTCGATGATGCGCTGGGTTTCTGCTGGCAACATTGCGTGTCACTCCTCGCGAAAGGCAAAACCGTGTGGGTGGGCCTAGACTGTCTTTTTATTCTTAAAAAGAAAGTTAGTTTCCCCACAGGAATGCAATACCCTTGCCAGATTCGCGAGCGGCCGATTGAAGTGCCGGTGAAAGCGCTTTTGTGCTGTATATATGGGAAAATTCTTTTCCCCGTGGGAATACGTGCCGGGGCACGGCCGCCAAGCGCCGCCACTTGCACTTTCCTAGTGCGAAACTAATATTACTGAACGGAAAGCGTGCAGGATCTGATGACTATGTCCACCGAAACCGCCCCCCGCCTCAAGCTGGAGCAATACCTGGGTTTGCAGATCAAACGCCAACGCCAGGCCCAGGACCTGAAGCTGTCCGACGTGGCGAAGATTGCCGATATCAGCCAGGGCATGTTGAGCAAGATCGAAAACGCCCAGGTGTCCACCAGCCTCGACACCCTGAGTCGCCTGTGCGACGTGCTCGGGCTGCCTTTGTCGAAATTGTTCGCCGAATACGATCAACAAGATGGCAGTGCCTTGCTGGTCAAAGCCGACCAAGGCATGGAAGTGGTGCGCCGGGGTACGGAAAAGGGGCATACCTACCATCTGCTCAACCATACGCGGGGGCCGAAGAAGAGCTTTGAGGCGTACATGGTCAGCATGGATGACGCCAGCGAGGAGTTCCCGACCTTTGCCCACCCGGGAACCGAGTTTCTGCACTTGCTGGAAGGGGAGCTGATTTATCGGCATGGGAATCAGCTGTATCGGATGGAAGCCGGCGACAGCCTGACGTTCGAGGGCGAAATTCCCCATGGGCCGGAAGAGTTGGTGCGGGTGCCGATTCGCCTGCTGTCGATCATGAATTACGGCAACGACAAGGAATAATCCGGACTCGCGATACACCTGAAGCACAGAGATCCAACTGTGGGAGGGGGCTTGCTCCCGATGAGGGAGTGTCAGTGAATGCATCTTTCATTGACCCCCCCTCATCGGGGGCAAGCCCCCTCCCACATTTTTGACCGCGCTCGACGCCGTCCTCCCCGATAAAAATTCCCCTCAGTTAAAAAACTTTCCCAAAACCCCTAGACGCCCCGCGTCCATTCCCCTATAAAGCCAACTCAGGAATATTTTATTCCTCACAAGAAAATGCGCTCACGGAACGAGCCTGCTGTCCTCTGACATTTTTTCGCTATGCGATGAGCTGCCGCCATCATCCCGAGGACGTGTCATGCAACACGAAAAAAACCATTTCATCATCAAGGTCACTTGTCCCGCGGTGTCCGGCATTGTCGCTGCCGTCACCACGTACCTGGCGGACAACGCGTGCTACATCGGGGAGATGGCGCAGTTCGATGATGACTTCAGCGGTCGCTTCTTCATGCGTGCCGTGTTCCGTTTCAACGATGGGCACGCAGGCGATCTGGAACAGATCCGCGCCGGTTTCGCCGACGTCGCCCAGGCCTTCGACATGCAGTGGGAGCTCTACGACACCCGCGAGCCGATGCGCGTGCTGCTGATGGTGAGCAAGTTCGACCACTGCCTCACCGACCTGCTCTACCGCTACCACAAGGGCGAGATGGACATGACCATCACCGCCATCGTCTCCAACCACCTCGACCTGCGGCCCATGGCCGAGCGCGAGGGCATTCGTTTTATCTACCTGCCGGTGTCCAAGGACACCAAGGCCGCGCAGGAAGCCGAGCTGATGAAGATCGTCGACGACACCCGCACCGAACTGGTGGTGCTGGCGCGCTATATGCAGATCCTCTCCGACGACCTGTGCCG
Source organism: Pseudomonas sp. D3 (assembly GCF_029320995.1). Lineage (NCBI taxonomy): Bacteria > Pseudomonadati > Pseudomonadota > Gammaproteobacteria > Pseudomonadales > Pseudomonadaceae > Pseudomonas > Pseudomonas sp. D3. The sequence goes on along the minus strand of NZ_CP119772.1, from coordinate 2,571,960 downwards.
GCAACTGTCGGGGCGCGCGATCAATATTCACCATTCGTTCCTGCCCGGCTTCAAAGGCGCCAAGCCCTATCACCAGGCCTATCAACGCGGCGTGAAGCTGATCGGCGCCACCGCGCACTACGTCACCAGCGACTTGGATGAGGGCCCAATCATCGAGCAGGAAGTGCAACGCGTCGACCACGTGTACAAGCCCGACGACCTGGTTGCTATCGGCCGTGACACCGAGACCGTGGCCCTGTCCAAGGCGGTCAAGTACCACCTGGGGCACCGGGTGTTCCTCAACCAGGACAGAACGGTGGTGTTCCGGTGAGCGAGCCTAAACTGATCGATGGCAAAGCCGCCGCTGCGCGGGTGCTGTTGCAGGTCCGCGAGGACGTAGCGCGTCTGCATGCGCAAGCTATTCATCCGGCCCTGGCGGTGATCCTGGTGGGCAACGACCCGGCCAGCCAGGTCTACGTGCGCAACAAGATCCTGCGTGCCGAAGAAGTGGGCATCCACTCCCTGGAGCACCGGCTACCCGACGATACCAGCACCGAACAACTGCTGATCCTGATCGGCCAATTGAACGCCGACCCGGCGATTCACGGCATCCTCCTGCAATTGCCACTGCCGGCGCAGATGGACGAACTGCGCGCCCTGGAAGCCATCGCACCGGACAAGGACGTGGACGGTTTTCACAGCCAGAACGTCGGCGGCCTCAGCCAGGGACGCGCCGTGCTCACACCCTGCACCCCCAGCGGTTGCCTGTATCTGCTGGAGCAAACCTGTGGCGACCTGCGCGGTAAACACGCGGTGGTGGTCGGTCGGTCGAACATCGTCGGCAAGCCCATGGCGGCGCTGCTACTCAAGGCCGATTGCTCGGTGACGGTGCTGCATTCGCGCAGCCACAACGCCCAGGCGCTGTGCCGCCAGGCGGATATCGTGATCGCCGCCGTGGGCCGCCCACGCTTGATCGATGCCAGTTGGCTCAAGCCTGGCGCGGTGGTGATCGACGTCGGTATCAACCGCATTGACGACGACGGCCGCAGCCGCCTGGTCGGCGATGTCGACTTCGCTGCCGCCCTGCCCCACGTCGCCGCCATCACCCCGGTCCCCGGCGGTGTCGGCCCGATGACCATTGCCTTCCTGATGAAAAACACCGTGACCGCCGCCCTTGCGCAACATCACGCCCTACGCAGCCAATCGGAGGCCGTATGCCATTCAATCTATTGAAATACGGGCTGAGTTCGGAATACCCGGTGGAGGTGGATCTGCCACCGCCCAAAGAGCTCAAGTCGAGTTACGACGTGGTGATCATCGGCGCCGGCGGCCACGGCCTGGCGACCGCCTACTACCTGGCCAAGTACCACGGCATCAGCAACATTGCCGTGCTGGAAAAGTCCTACCTGGGCGGCGGCAATACCGCGCGCAACACGGCAGTGATCCGCTCCAACTACCTGACCAGCGAAGGGGTGCGCTTCTACGCCGAGTCGGTGAAGATGTTCCAGGCGCTGTCCAATGAATTCGATTTCAACATCATGTACTCCGAGCGCGGCCAACTGACCCTGGCCCACACCGACGCCACGGTGCGTTCGTTCCGCCAGCGCGCCGAGGTCAACAAGCATTTCGGCGGGCGCACCGAGATGCTCGACCGCCAGCAGATCCGCGAACTGGTGCCCAGCCTCAACCTCGACCCCGGCCACCTGCCGGTGCTCGCCGGGCTCTGGCACATCGACGGCGCCACCGCGCGCCATGATGCAGTGGCCTGGGGCTATGCCAAGCAGGCGGCCAAACGCGGCGTGGAAATCCATCAGCTCACCGAAGTGCAAGACCTGATCATCGAGAACGGCGCCATCACCGCCGTGAAAACCAATCGCGGCACCATCCGGTGCGGCTGCGCGGTGCAGGCGATTGCCGGGCACAGTTCGCTGCTGATGGCCAAGGCCGGTATCCGCTCGCCGATCCAGACCTTCCCGCTGCAGGCCATGGTCACCCAGCCGTTCAAGCCATTCCTCGACCCGCTGGTGAGTTCCTCGGCCCTGCACTGCTACGTGCAGCAAACCAGTCGCGGCGAAGTGGTGTTCGGCGGCGGTTCCGATCCCTACCCGCTGTTCAACACGCGCTCGACCCTGGACCTCAAGGAAAGCCTGCTGGCCCATGCCATCGAGATGTTCCCGTTCCTGGCCAACGCCAAGTTGATGCGCCAGTGGGCCGGGATCACCGACATGACCCCGGACTACAGCCCAATCATGGGCCTGTCGCCGGTGAAAAATTACTACCTCGACGCCGGTTGGGGCACCTGGGGCTTCAAGGCCACGCCGATCTGCGGCAAGACCATGGCCGAGCTGGTCGCCAGCGGCGGCAAGGTGCCGGAGCTGATCAAACCCTTCGGCCTCGAACGTTTCTCGACCTTCCAGCAAGTCAACGAAATGGGCGCCACGGCGGCCAGCCATTAATGGAGAGCGGACTATGAAAATCATGATGTGCCCGCTCAACGGGCCGCGCAATATCAGCGAGTTCAGCTACGGCGGCGAGTTCAAGCCCATGCCCGATCCGGTCAACTGCAGCGACGCCGAATGGGCCGACTACGTGTTCAACACCGACAACCTCGCCGGTGTGGTGCGCGAATGGTGGATGCACACGCCGTCCAGCTATTGGTTCCTCGTCGAGCGCCACACCGTCACCGATGAAATCCAGCGCACCTTCGACCCCAGGGAAGTGTTCAACACGCGTGTCGACTTCAACACCGCCAAGGAGATCGCCGGATGAACCGCCTCCCCGCCCCCATGGGCTTGCTGATCCAGCGTGATCAGCCACTCGATTTCAGTTTCGACGGCCAACCCTACCAGGGCTTGCAGGGCGACAGCATCGCCAGCGCCCTGCTCGCCAACGGGCGCTTCCTGATGTCGCGCTCGTTCAAATACCACCGTCCACGCGGCCCGCTGAGCATGGCCGGCCAGGACGCCAACAGCCTGGTGCAATTGCCCCAGGAGCCCAACGTGCTGGCCGATGCCCACGCGCTGTCGGCCGGCCTGGCGGTGAGCGCGCAGAACGTCAATGGCACGCTGGACAACGACCGCGATGCCTACCTGGGCAAGTTCTCCAAATTCATGCCGGTGGGGTTCTATTACCGCTCGTTCTACAAGCCCAAAGGCATGTGGAAAGTGTGGGAGCCGATCATCCGTAAAAAGGCCGGCCTGGGCGTGCTCGACCTGAACTTCCAGCCCGAGTACTACGACAAGGCCTACCTGTTCACCGACCTGGCCGTCATCGGCGCCGGCCCCGCCGGTTTGCAGGCGGCGCTGACCGCCGCCGATGCCGGGGCCAAGGTGCTGCTGATCGAGCAGCAGCCGATCCTCGGCGGCTCGCTGACTTATGCGCGCTTTGATATCGCCGGCACCCGCGCCGACAGCCTGCGCCGCGAATTGCTCGGCGCGGTGCAGCAACACGCGAATATCCAGGTGCTCACCGAGGCCACCTGCAACGCCTGGTTCACCGACAACTACCTGCCGGTGATCCAGGGCAAGCGCATGTACAAGGTGCGCGCGCAGCAGTGCCTGGTGTGCAGCGGTTCGTTCGACCAGCCGGTGATCTTTCGCAACAACGACCTGCCGGGGGTGATGCTGACCAGTGCCGCGCAACGCCTGATGAAGCTCTATGCCGTCAAGCCCGGCAAACGCGCGGTGGTGCTGACCGGCAACGATGACGGCTACCTCGCCGCCCTCGACCTGCATGACCAGGGCGTGGACGTCGCCGCCGTGATCGACCTGCGTCATGCCGCCGCCGACCAGGCCCTGGCCGGCGCGCTGGCGCAGCGCAAGATCCGTTGCCTGCCCAACAGCACGGTGTTCGAGGCCTTGCATGAAAAAGGCCTGCGCCATGTGAAGGGTGTCGATGTGCGCCAGATCACCGCTCAAGGCCAGGTCAGCGACAATGGGCAGGTGATCGACTGCGACCTGCTGTGCATGTCGGCCGGCTATATGCCGGTGTACCAACTGCTGTGCCAGGCCGGCGGCAAGCTGGCCTATGAGGACTCGCGTGCGGAGTTCAGCCTCAGCGGCCTGCCGCAGAACCTGAATGTGGCCGGTTCGGTCCACGGTCGGCACCAACTGGACAATGTGCTGGTAGACGCGACCAACGCCGCCAACACCGTCGCCCTCGCCCTCGGTTTGATCACGGCCAGCGCGCCCGTACCGCTGCGCGCCGAAGCCCAGGTCAACTTCAACTGGCCGATCTTCCCGCACCCCAAGGGCAAGGATTTCGTCGACTTCGACGAAGACCTGCAAGTGGCGGATATCGTCAACGCCACCCGCATCGGCTACCGCGATGTGCAACTGGTGAAACGCTATTCCACCGTCGGCATGGGCCCGTCCCAGGGCCGCCACTCGGCGCTGCCGACCGCACGCCTGGTGGCCTGGGCGACCCAGCGCAACATCAGCGAAACCGGCGTCACCACCGCACGGCCGCCGTTTGTCGCGGAGAAACTCGCCCATGTGGCCGGGCGCGCCTTCGACCCTTACCGGCAAACGCCGATGCATGCGCGGCACCTGCAGGCCGGGGCGAAGATGATGCCCGCCGGCATCTGGCAACGCCCGGCCTATTACGGCAAGGCCGAGGACCGCGACGCCTGCATGCAGGCCGAAGCCCTGCATGTGCGCAACAAGGTCGGGCTGATCGACGTGTCGACCCTCGGTGGCCTGGACGTGCGCGGCCCGGATGCCGCCGAACTGCTCAACCGGATGTACACCTTCGCGTTTCTCAAGCAGCCGGTGGGCCGTTCGCGTTATGCGCTGATGACCAATGAACACGGGGTGGTGATCGACGACGGCGTGTGCGCGCGGCTGGCCGACAAGCACTTCTACGTCACCGCCACCACCAGCGGCGTCGACCGCATCTACCAGCAGATGCTCAAGTGGAACGCGCAATGGCGCCTGGACGTGGATGTGACCAACGTCACCGCCGCGATCTGTGCGGTGAACGTGGCCGGGCCGGATTCGCGCAAGGTACTGGAACAGCTGTGCAGCGACCTCGACCTGAGCGCCGAGGGCTTCCCTTACCTCGGTGTACGCCAGGGTACGGTGGCAGGGATCAAGGCGCGGCTGCTGCGGGTCGGCTTCGTCGGCGAACTGGGTTATGAAATCCACGTGCCTGCACGCCACGGCCTGGCGTTGTGGGATGCCTTGATGGCCGCCGGCAAAGCCTTTGACATTCGCCCCTTCGGCGTCGAAACCCAGCGTCTGCTGCGCCTGGAAAAAGGCCATGTGATCATCAGCCAGGACACCGACGGCATGACCCATCCGGCGGAAATCGACATGGGCTGGGCCGTGAGCCGTAACAAACCGTTCTTCGTCGGCCGCCGCTCGGTGGACATCCTCGAAGCCCAACCGCTGAAACGCAAACTGGTGGGTTTCAGCTTGCCTAAGGGCAGCGTGCAACCGCTGGAAGGCCACTTGGTGCTCAACGGCCCGGACATCAGCGGCAACGTCACCTCGTGTGAATACTCCGCCAGCCTGGGCCGGATCATCGGCCTGGCCTATGCCGGAATCGACCAGAGCACGCCGGGGCAACGCATTCCGATTCGCGTCGAGGGCGGCATCGTCGTCCAGGCCGAAGTGGTGCAGCTACCGTTCTTCGACCCCACCAACCAACGCCAGGAGGGTTAAGCCATGACCAGTCTGAAAGCCCACGAATTGATCACCCGGCCCTGCCATCTGGTCGACCAGACCGACCTGCCCCGGGTCGGCTTTCGCGGTGCACACAGCGCCGATTACCTCACGGCGCGCGGCTTCAGCCTGCCCGCCGCGGCCAACCAAGCCAGCGCGCAAGCGGACGGCGGTTGGGTGGCGCGCCTGTCGCAGAACGAATACCTGTTGCTGGGCAGCCCGAAGGATCAGGGCCTGCGCATCGCCGATGAAGAGGCGCGCTGGGAACTGGACCACCGCGCCCTCTACCTGCTGCCGCGCCAGGACAGTCACGCCTGCGTGTTGCTCAGCGGCGGCGCGATTGCCCAGGTGATGGCCAAGCTGTGCGGCGTCGACCTCAGTTTTCCGGCCTTCAAGCCGGGGGCGGTGGCGCAGACGGCGGCGGCGCGGATCAATGTGATCGTCATCCACTCGGGAAGCGTGGACGCGCCAGCGTTCCATATCCTCTGGGACCGCGCCTCGAAGGACTACTTCGAAGGCGCGTTAATGGATGCGTTGGAGGAGTTTGGCGGGAACGGCCTACACAGCAGATGAAGCATGCGTGCCCCCGTGGCCTAGGAACCAATGGGCATCTCATGTCGATATCGGTCAAACATGTGGGAGCGGGCTTGCTCGCGAATGCGGAGTGTCAGTCACTGTATTTAGCGACTGATTCACCGCATTCGCGAGCAAGCCCGCTCCCACATTTGAATCGCGGCGCATCAGACAGATCGCCGTCTTCAGTCGGTATAGCCTGCGTGCGCTGACGCGCCACCAGGCAGCAACCGATGAGGACCACGCCCGACAGCCCCACACGCACCCCAATTTTTTCACAAGACTAATCCGTAGTTCTGGCGCTCATCTGATCTGCTAGTGTGCCGCATGGCCAATAGCCATTTATCGCCTTTGCCTCAGTATTTATTGGTGACAAGACCAAGCACTGACGTTCATCGGGCGCTTGAAAAAGCAGTTGCATGCTTTGTATTACGGTATACCATCATACCTACAATCATATAAAAACCGCTCCACCGCCGAGGACCGTCCCATGATCGATGCCGCTATCTACAAACAAGTGATGGGTTCGTTTCCGTCCGGGGTCACCGTGATCACCACGCTCGATGACGACGGGCAAATCGTCGGGCTGACCGCCAGTGCTTTCAGTTCATTGTCGATGGACCCGGCGCTGGTGCTGTTCTGCCCCAACTACAGCTCCGACTCGTACCCGGTGTTGATCAAGAACAAACGCTTTGCCATCCATGTGCTCTCCGGCGGGCAGCAAACCGAAGCCTATGCCTTTGCGCGCAAGGGCAAGGACAAGGCCCAAGGCATCGAATGGACGCTCAGCGAGCTGGGCAACCCGATCCTGGCGAATGCCACGGCGGTGATCGAATGCGAGTTGTGGCGCGAGTATGAAGGCGGTGACCACGCGATCATGGTCGGCTCGGTGAAGAACCTCATCGTGCCCCAGCAGAACGCCGGGCCACTGGTGTATTGCCACGGCAAGATGGGCGCCCTGCCCATGCCGGCCTAAGCCACACACAAAACTTTGTGGGAGGGGGCTTGCTCCCGATGGCGGAGGAACAGCCAGCTTATCTGTAGCTGACCCACCGCTATCGGGGGCAAGCCCCCTCCCACAGTTTGATTGCGGGGTGTCAGCCCCGTCCCAGTGGCGTGAGCGACCACGCGATCATGGTCGGCTCGGTGAAGAACCTCATGCACGCTGAGGATGATCAGCACAGCCACCAAAATCACCGGTAGGCTGGCAATCACCGCAAAGGCCAGGATCAGTTTTTGTTTTATGTTCATCGAACTCACCGTCCTTGCGAGGTGAGGGTGTAACCGTTGGAGAGAAAAGTTTTGTGGATATTCCATATTATGGTATACCAACAATCAATCCGCCGAACAGTCGTTATCCAAGGCAAGCGTTACAACGGCGAGAGCACTTAAGGGCCCGCGGTCGACAGGCCGATCACAATAGATCCGAGGTAAGCGTCATGAAGTTTTCCCTGTTCGTACACATGGAACGTTGGGACGAGAGCATCAGCCACCGCCAGTTGTTCGAAGACTTGACCGAATTGACCCTGATGGCCGAAGCCGGTGGCTTCAGCACCGTATGGATTGGCGAGCACCACGCCATGGAATACACCATCTCGCCAAGCCCGATGCCGTTGCTGGCTTACCTCGCGGCCAAGACCACCACCATTCACTTGGGCGCCGGCACCATCATCGCGCCGTTCTGGCACCCGCTGCGGGTGGCGGGTGAATGCGCGTTGCTCGATGTGATCAGCAACGGCCGCATGGAAGTCGGCCTGGCCCGCGGCGCCTACCAGGTTGAGTTCGACCGCATGGCCGGCGGCATGCCCGCTTCCAGCGGCGGCCAGGCGCTGCGCGAAATGGTCCCGGTGGTGCGCGCGTTGTGGCAAGGCGACTACGCCCACGACGGTGATATCTGGAAATTCCCCACCTCCACCAGCGTGCCCAAACCCGTGCAGAAACCCAACCCGCCGATGTGGATCGCCGCCCGCGACCCGGACTCCCACAACTTCGCGGTGGCCAACGGCTGCAACGTGATGGTCACGCCGCTGATGAAGGGCGACGAAGAAGTCCTTGACCTGAAAAACAAATTCCAGACCGCCCTCGACAACAACCCCGGCGTGCCGCGCCCGCAATTGATGGTGCTGCGCCACACCCACGTACATGCCGCCGACGACCCGCAAGGCTGGAAAGTCGGGGCCAAGGCGATCTCCAAGTTCTATCGCACCTTCGATGCCTGGTTCGGCAACAAGGAGGTGCCGGTCAACGGTTTCCTGGCGCCGAGCCCGGAAGAGAAATTCGCCGCCCGCCCGGAGTTCGAGCTGGACAGCCTGCACAAGACCGCCATGATCGGCACCGCCGAAGAAATCATCCCGCGTATCCAGTACTACCAGGAACTGGGCGTGGATGAGTTCAGCTTCTGGTGCGACAACAGCCTGCCCCATGCCGAGAAGAAAAAGTCTTTGGCGCTGTTTATCGAGCAGGTCGTGCCAGCGTTTCGTTGATCGCTGAATAACCAAGCCGCTTGCCTCCTCACGGAGCAAGCGGCTTTTTTGCACCCGGCTATCATCACCCTAGCGGTAAGAGTCTATTACCGAGCTAAATGTACTAACCAGTTACTTATCTTGCTAAAATCGCGTTTTTGCCCTTCCCACTCGAGTCCTGTCGACATGAAACGAGCATCGCGCGCCACTGGCGCCTCTAGATTCCTCCTCCTGGGCCTGGGCGTGATCATCGCCCTGCTCGGCCTCGCGCTAGCCGTTGGCGGCTTCAAGCTGGTCAGCCTGGGCGGCTCCTGGTACTTCCTGATCGGCGGCGTGGTCATGGCCGTTTCCGGGCTGTTGATTGCCCAGTGCAAAACCGCTGGCGCGTGGCTGTTCGCGGCGTTCCTGGTGGGCACCGCGATCTGGGCGGTGGCGGACGTGGGGCTGGTGTTCTGGCCGCTGTTTTCGCGGCTGTTCATGTTCGCGGTGGTCGGCCTGGTGGTGGCGTTGGTGTATCCGCTGCTGGCCGGCCGACCTGCGCGCGGTGCTTATGGCGTCACCGCCGTCCTGGCGGTGGGGGTGGCGGTCGCGGCGGGCAATATGTTCGTGGCTCACCCAAGCGTAGCGCCGACAGGTAAAGGCCCTGGCATCACGCCAGTGGCCGCAGCCGATGCGCAGAAAGACTGGGCCCACTACGGCAACACCGAAGGTGGCAGCCGCTTTGCCGCGCTGGACCAGATCAATCGCGACAACATCGACACACTCAAAGTGGCGTGGACCTACCACACCGGCGACGTGGCCATCAGCGACGGCAATGGTGCCGAAGACCAACTGACGCCCCTGCAGATCGGCAACAAAGTGTTTATCTGCACGCCGCACAACAACCTGATCGCCCTGGACGCCGACACCGGCAAAGAGCTATGGAAGAACGCAATAAACGCCAAGTCGGCGGTATGGCAGCGTTGCCGAGGCATGGCGTATTTCGATGCCAGCGCGCCGATCGCACAGCCGACCCAGCCGAACAGCTCGCCGATCATCGCCGCCAGCGTGGCAGCCGGTGCGCAGTGCCAGCGTCGCTTGCTGACCAACACCATTGATGCGCGCCTGATCGCCGTGGATGCCGACACCGGCAAATTCTGCGAAGACTTCGGCACCCACGGCCAGGTGGATCTCAAAGCCGGCCTGGGCGATGTGCCCGACAGTTATTACCAATTGTCCTCGGCGCCGTTGATCGCCGGCACCACCGTGGTGGTCGGTGGCCGCGTGGCCGACAACGTGCAGACCGACATGCCCGGTGGCGTGATCCGTGGCTTCGATGTGATCAGCGGGCAAATGCGCTGGGCCTTCGACCCGGGCAATCCGGACGACAAACAAGCGCCGGCAGCAGGCAGCACCTATGTGCGCAGCACGCCCAACAGTTGGGCGCCGATGTCCTATGACCCGCTGATGAACACCGTGTTCCTGCCGATGGGCAGCTCGTCCACCGATATCTACGGTGTGGAACGCACCCAGCTCAACCACAAATACGGGGCTTCCGTGCTGGCGCTGGACGCCTCCACCGGTGCTGAAAAGTGGGTGTACCAGACCGTCCACAATGACCTGTGGGACTTCGACCTGCCGATGCAACCGAGCCTGATCGACTTCACCCCACCGGGCAGCGACAAAGCCGTACCGGCGGTGGTGATCGGCACCAAGGCCGGGCAGATCTATGTGCTCGACCGCGCCACCGGCAAGCCGCTGACCGACGTGCAGGAAGTGCCGGTCAAGGCGGCGAATATCCCCAACGAACCGTACTCGCCAACCCAGCCAAAATCCCTGGGCATGCCGCAGATCGGCGCGCAGACCCTGACCGAGTCGGACATGTGGGGCGCCACGCCTTATGACCAGTTGCTGTGCCGCATCGACTTCAAAGGCATGCGCTACGACGGCCTGTACACCGCGCCGGGCACCGACAAATCGCTGAGCTTCCCCGGCTCTCTGGGCGGCATGAACTGGGGCAGTATTTCCACCGACCCGGTACACGGTTTTATCTTCGTCAACGACATGCGCCTGGGTCTGTGGATTCAGATGATCCCATCGCAGAACAAGGCCCAGGCCACGTCCGGTGGCGAAGCGCTGAACACCGGCATGGGCGCCGTGCCGCTCAAGGGCACGCCGTATGCGGTGAACAAAAACCGCTTCCTGTCGGTGGCCGGCATCCCATGCCAGGCGCCGCCGTTCGGCACCCTCACCGCCATCGACATGAAGACCCAGAAAATCGCCTGGCAAGTACCGGTCGGCACCGTGGAAGACACCGGCCCCCTGGGCATCCGCATGCACCTGCCGATCAAGATCGGCCTGCCGACCCTCGGCGGCACGCTGTCGACCCAGGGCGGCCTGATCTTTATCGCCGGCACCCAGGACTTCTACCTGCGCGCCTTCAACAGCGGCAACGGTGACGAAATCTGGAAAGCCCGCCTGCCCGTCGGCAGCCAGGGTGGCCCGATGACCTATGTGTCGCCGAAAACCGGCAAACAGTACGTCGTGATCACTGCCAGCGGTGCGCGCCAGTCCACCGACCGTGGCGACTATGTGATCGCCTACGCCCTGCCATAACCCTGCCCTTTCGCGCGGTACCCCCGTACCGCGCGTTGTGTTTCTGGAAGACCACGCATGCCTCCTGCTTCTCACTTTTCACCCAACAACCTCGTTGGGCGCCTGCTGCTGGGCCTGGCGTTTGGTGCCGCCCTGCCCGCCCAAGCCGATGACACCACCCTGACCGGCGACTGGGGCGGCCTGCGCCGTGAGCTCGACGAGCAAGGCATCCGCTTTACCGGCGACTACAGCGGCGAAACCGCGTACAACGCCCACGGCGGCCTACACCGTTCGGCACGCTACTCGCAAAACCTCAAGCTGGGCGTGCAGTTCGACCTGGGCAAGTTGTACGGCTTGAACAACGGCGACCGCATCCAACTGACCATCAACGACCGACGCGGCAACAGCGCTTCCGAGGACCTGGTAGGCAACCGCCTGCCGATCCAGGAAAACTACGGCGGCCTCTACACCCGCCTGACCGAGTTGAGCTACGAGCGCACGCTGTTCACCCCGGCGTTGAACCTCAAGCTCGGTTATATGGCAATGGGCAACGACCTGGGCGGCCTGGACAGCGGCATCCTATGCAACTTCATGAACGCCGGTTTCTGCGGGCACCCGCTGAACATGTCCGGCGGCAGCGGCTGGACCAACTACCCGAATGCCCGCCTGGGCGCGCGGGTGAAATACGACTTTTCGCCGTCCTGGCAACTGCGCGTGGCCGCGTTCAACGTGGACCCGCAGAGTAATGGCAACGCCAGCCGCGCCTGGAAGCTGAGCCCCAAGCACACCACCGGCACGGTGGTACCGATTGAGTTGGTGTACAAACAGGCCGGCACGCTGCCGGGTGAATACAAGCTGGGCTATTACTACGACAGCTCCGATGTGAAACGCATCGGCAGCACGGAGAAGGTCAGCGGACGCGGCGGTCACTACCTGCTGATCGACCAGGCAGTCTGGGCGTCCAGCGCATCGGCAGGTCGCGTGCTCCACGCCTTCGGCCAATACTCCGCCGCCAGCGAAGCGGCCTCGCCGTTCACCAAGTGGTATGGCGCGGGCGTCGTGCTGTACAAACCATTCGAAGACCGGCCACGCGACACCCTCGCCCTGGGTTATGGCCGCGCCGTGCAGAACCCGCGCAGCCGCGATGTGCAGGAGCTGGCCGCCTTCAACGCCGGTACCAGCTACCCCAACCTCGACAACGCCGAACAACTGATCGAACTCAGTTACGGCTACCAGGCCACGCCATGGCTGAACCTGCGCCCGGATGTGCAATACATCCTCGAGCCTGGGGCGTTTTCCGGTAAGGACATCGACAACGCACTGGTATTGGGGCTGCAGGTAAAGGCGGTGTTCTGAATAAGGCTGGACCGGTGCGTGTCAGGAACCCACTTCATCGACGTATGATCGGAAGAACCAATCTGAAACATCTTCTGTGCGGTACTGGAGTCGGGTTCCGCCGGTAATTTCCGCCAGCAGTACGGAACTGTCACCGGAGTTATCGAAGATGTAGGCTCGATCACTCGCGGCAACCGCCTGCGGCAGCAGTTTCAACGATTTTATATATCGCTCACGCACTCTCTCAGGCTCAACCCCATGACCACCTTCCCGAACGCGGATTTCCACACGGTCAATGTTGATGTCTGAGTTTTCCGTTGAAACAAAATAGAGGTAGGTCCGATACCCGCGAGTCTGCGCGTCCTGCATGAACTCAACCTTGCTGGGGTGAGACATCACCGTTTCAAATGTGAAGCTCACACCTTTTTCCAGCAAACGCTGCCGGATGAAGTCAGCGATCACCGACGCAAAATACGAGTCGATCTGGACATTTCGATAGTCAACCTTAGAACCTTGCAGACCTAGCTTTTCAGCCTGGCCCATCAACCCCTTTTTAACGAGCAGATGGTGCTCGGTATGGAACGCGAGCAGTTCAGGCAGTGTAACTTCGATATCAAACGGCGAAAGATCGACGAAGCCACTGGCTTTGGCCTCTTTTTCCAGCTCGTCAGCGTTCACATACGTCTTGATTAAAGCAGGGTCCAATTCACCTTTGATCGTGCTTTTACCTGAGCCGTTAGGACCAGCAAATACACGAAGTCTAGGCACAACCACCTGCCGCATGCCTGTCGACCTTACGCACGGTGATCACTTCATCCACCGTGACTTTGCGACGTGGTTTGGCTTTCTCCACGATGATTTTGCTGCCGTCCTGCGCGACGCGGACCAAATTCCCGGCTTCAATGCATAGAACACCTCGCTGACTAACCGACAGTGCTCGAAAATACGCGGAGTGAGTGGCTTTACTCGCTTGGCTTGGAACCAAAAGTTCCAATGCCTCTATTTCGCGGTCTGAAACCTTCTTCGCTTCTTTTTTCATAGAGATTCTCCCGGCAAGCTGCACTGTTGCACCTCTGGGCTGGATGATAGCTCCGACGCCCCCCTTTAAAAAGGTTCTTCACGGAATCTCGGGAAACACAGAAACAAGAACGCCGATTTGGTTGATGATGTTCGTGCGAGCAAACACATCTAACAAACCGGCGTTCTTATGCGAGATATTAATACTTTCCTTCCCTTTTGGGAGGGCTTTTCTGTCGTCAACATCAAGCCTGACGGCGATGCCCTTCAGATCGACCTGATCCCCCATGCCACCCGGTTCCCATGTTGTGGCGGCTGTCAAAAGCTCTGCTCAACCACTCATGAGTATTGCGAGCGCATCATTCGTGATTTGCCTATTCTCGGCCATGCGGTGCGCTTGAGCGTTTTGCTCCGGCGCGTTGGTTGCCGCGATTGTGGCAAGCGTATGGAGGCCGTTAGTTGGCTGGATCGCTATGCCCGCATGACCCGGCGCCTGGCAGAGGCCGTCATTCAAGCGTGCGAGCGCCTTCCAACGCTGCACGTGGCGCAGATGTTTGGCCTGCATTGGGAGACCGTTCGTTTACTGGAGCGTCGAGCCCTGCAAGCAGCATTAAGCGTTTTGCCAAAGGCGAAACCGCGACGCTTGGTCATGGACGAGTTCGCACTCTTCAAAGGTCATCGTTATGCCACCGTTGTCCTGGATGCGGATACGCGACGGGTGCTGTGGATCGGCGAAGGCCGTAGTCGGGCGGCGGTTAGACCCTTTTTTGAAGAGCTGGGGCCCGAGGGCTGCGCGCTAATCGAAGCGGTGGCGATGGACATGAACACCGCTTTTGATCTGGAGGTTCGTCACCACTGCCCCAAAGCGCGAGTGGTCTACGACCTCTTTCATGTGGTGGCCAAATATGGTCGAGAGGTAATTGACCGGGTTCGTGTCGACGAAGCCAATCGACTGCGCCATGACAGGCCTGCACGCAAAGTCATCAAGCAGGCGCGATGGTTACTGCTGCGCAATCCTGAGAACCTGAAAAACCCAGAGCAACAGGTTCATTTGCAGGATCTGCTGGCGGCCAACCAGTCGCTGATGACGGTCTATTTAATGAAGGCTGAACTCAAAACGCTCTGGACGCCGAGCACCGCCTGGGACTGGAGATCAGCTTGGAACCAATGGCTGCGTCACGCCCATGAAAGCGAGATACCTGCCCTGATGCAGTTTGCCAAAAGACTAAAGGGTTACTGGCGAGGCATCGTCAGTCGGGTTCGCTGGCCAATGCACACCGGTCAGTTGGAAGGAATAAACAATCGAATAAAGGTGATCAAGCGTATGGCGTATGGTTACCGGGATAGCGAATTCTTTTTCATGAAGATCAAGAGCGTCTTTCCCGGTAATCCGTGAAGAACCTTTAAAAAGGGCCGTGCATCGACCTCAGCCAGCCTGGGCGTAAGCGCCTTGCTGATACTCCCGCGGCGTGCAACCAAATTCACGGCGAAACACCGTATGTAGGTACTGCGCCGACTTGAAGCCGCACTTCGCCGCAATATCAGCAATCGCCAGTTCGTGGCTTTCCAGGCCCTTGGCGGCGGCGGCGAGTTTGAAGCGCAGGATCTCGTCATGCACGCTGCACCCGCGCTCCTTGCGAAAGTGCGCTTCCAGGGATGAGCGCGACACGCCGACATAAGCCGCCACCTGCGCGGTCTTGATGCCCTGGCAGGCGTACTGGCGGATAAACAGCAGCGCCTGCATGACATACGGGTTGCCCAACGGCTGATGCAAGCTGGACGCCTGCACATTGATTGCCTCCGGCGGTACCAGGATCTGCGTGCCCGTGCAGGGTTTGCCGTGCAGCATCTGATGCAACAACGCGGCAGCCGTGCGGCCCATGGTTTCAGTGCCCTGGATCACCGAACTCAGCGGCACCCGCGTGAGGGTGCGGGTCAGCGGGTCGTTGTCGATGCCGATCAACGCGACTTGCTCCGGCACGGCAATACCGGCGGTGAGGCAGGCTTGCAGCAGTTGCCGGGCGCGGGCGTCGGTGACGGCGATGATACCGATGGGCTTGGGCAGGCTGTGCAGCCAGGCGATCTGCTGTTCCACGGCGCTGTCCCACAACGGTGCGCTGGTGCCCAGGCCGCGATACACCTCCACCGGCAAGCCGTCGCGTTGCAGCAGATGCTTGAAGGCCTTTTCGCGCTCTTGGGCCCAGCGATTGGCCTCGGCTTGCGGCAGGCTGAAACAGGCAAACCGGGTCAGCCCGGTTTCGATCAGGTGTTCATACGCCAGCTTCATCAGCGCATGGTTGTCGGTGGCCACATAGGGAATGCCCTTGGGGTAGGCGCATGCATCCTCATAGGAACCGCCCACCGCCACCACCGGCAACTTAATGTCGGCCAGCGCCTCGCCGATCAGCGGGTCGTCGAAGTCGGCAATGATCCCGTCGCCCTGCCAGCGCTCGATACCGCGCAGGCGACAGAGGAAATCCTCCTCGAGGAACAAATCCCAGGACGCGCGGGTGCTGCTCAGGTAATTGCCGATGCCGGTGATGATGCCGCGGTCGTAGATTTTGCTGCCGTTGAATAGCAAGGCGATGCGGTGGACGGGCGGTAGGGTTTTCATTGTTTTTGTCCTGAGGCCAGTGGCAACAGACTAGCCCTCGTCACTCAAAATCGCACTACACCTTGGTGATTTTCATAATCAGCAGGCCAGGTGCCGTTGCTAGTATCCAGACACCGCCAAGAACAATAAGGAAAACGCCATGCCGTACTTCCCCGGTGTCGAGAAGGTTCGCTTCGAAGGCCCCAGCAGCGATGCCCCCCTCGCCTTTCGTCACTACGACGCCAACAAGCTGATCCTCGGCAAACCGATGCGCGAGCACCTGCGCATGGCCGCGTGTTACTGGCACACCTTCGTCTGGCCCGGCGCCGATATGTTTGGCATGGGCACCTTCAAGCGCCCGTGGCAGCGCAGCGGCGAGCCGATGGAAGTCGCCATCGGCAAGGCTGACGCGGCCTTTGAGTTTTTCTCCAAGCTGGGCATCGACTACTACAGTTTTCACGACACCGACGTTGCGCCGGAAGGCAGTTCGCTCAAGGAGTACCGCAACCACTTTGCGCAGATGGTCGACCACCTGGAGCGCCATCAGGAACAGACCGGCATCAAGCTGTTGTGGGGCACCGCCAACTGCTTCAGCAACCCGCGTTTTGCCGCCGGCGCCGCCAGTAACCCGGACCCGCAGGTGTTTGCCTACGCTGCTGCCCAGGTGTTCAGTGCGATGAACGCCACGCTGCGGCTCAAGGGCGCCAATTACGTGCTGTGGGGCGGCCGCGAAGGTTACGAAACCCTGCTCAATACCGACCTCAAGCGCGAGCGCGAACAGCTCGGGCGCTTTATGCGCATGGTGGTGGAGCACAAGCACAAGATCGGCTTCAAGGGCGACCTGCTGATCGAACCCAAGCCCCAGGAGCCGACCAAGCACCAATACGATTACGACAGCGCCACGGTGTTCGGCTTTTTGCATGAGTACGGCCTGGAACACGAGATCAAGGTGAATATCGAGGCCAACCACGCGACCTTGGCCGGGCACAGCTTTCATCATGAGATCGCCACCGCCGTGTCCCTGGGGATCTTCGGCAGCATCGACGCCAACCGTGGCGACCCGCAGAACGGCTGGGACACCGACCAGTTCCCCAACAGCGTCGAGGAAATGACCCTCGCGACCTATGAAATCCTCAAGGCCGGCGGCTTCAAGAACGGCGGCTACAACTTCGATTCCAAGGTGCGCCGCCAGAGCCTGGACGAGATCGACCTGTTCCACGGCCACGTCGCCGCCATGGATGTACTCGCCCTGGCACTGGAACGCGCGGCGGCAATGGTGCAGAACGATCGGTTGCAGCAGTTCAAGGACCAGCGCTATGCCGGTTGGCAGCAGCCGTTGGGCCAGGCGGTACTGGCGGGCGAGTTCAGCCTTGAGTCCCTGGCCGAACACGCGTTTGCCCACGAGTTCAACCCGCAGGCCGTCAGTGGCCGGCAAGAAATGCTTGAAGGCGTGGTCAATCGGTTTATCTATCGGTGACATTTGCGCGACAAATCTGCGCACCGGGCGTCGAGGGACGCTCTACAGTTCTACCCGCATCACGCTGTGTCTTTCCAACAACAATAAAAGGACGCACCACCATGAAATCATTCAAACGCACGCTGCTCGCCAGCGCCCTGGCCCTGCTTGCCCTGCCGGTGATGGCCGATTCCGCCCATCCGAAAATCGGTTTTTCCATCGACGACCTGCGCCTGGAACGCTGGTCCCGCGACCGTGACTACTTCGTCGCGGCGGCGGAAAAACTCGACGCCAAGGTCTTCGTGCAGTCAGCCGATGCCAACGAGCAAAAGCAGATATCCCAGATCGAAAACCTGATTTCACGCGGCGTCGATGTGATCGTGATCGTGCCGTTCAACGCCACCGTGCTGACCAACGCCGTCGCCGAAGCCAAGAAAGCCGGGATCAAGGTGGTGTCCTATGACCGTCTGATCCTCAACGCCGACATCGACGCCTACATCTCCTTCGATAACGAAAAAGTCGGCGAGATGCAGGCCAATGGCGTGCTGCAGGCGGCGCCCAAGGGCAACTACTTCCTGCTCGGCGGCGCGCCCACCGACAACAACGCCAAGGTGCTGCGCGAAGGCCAAATGAAGGTGCTGCAACCGGCCATCGACAAGGGCGACATCAAGATTGTCGGCCAGCAGTGGGTCAAGGAATGGAACCCGACCGAAGCCCTGAGCATCGTCGAAAACGCCCTGACCCGGAACGACAATAAGATCGACGCGATAGTCGCCTCCAACGACGCCACCGCTGGCGGCGCGATCCAGGCCCTGGCCGCGCAGAAGCTGGCGGGCAAGGTGCCGATCTCCGGGCAAGACGCCGACCTCGCCGCCGTCAAGCGCGTGATCGACGGCACCCAGACCATGACCGTGTACAAGCCGCTCAAGCTGATCGCCACCGAAGCCGCCAAGCTCTCGGTGCAGCTTGCACGCAATGAAAAGCCCACCTATAGCTCGCAATACGACAACGGCAGCAAGAAAGTCGACACCATCCTGCTCACCCCGACCCCACTGACCAAGGCCAATATCGACCTGTTGGAGAAGGACGGGTTCTACACCAAAGAGCAGATCGGCGGGCAGTGACCGCCATGGCTGACTACCTGCTGCAAATGAACGGCATCGTCAAAAGTTTTGGCGGTGTCAACGCGCTCAATGGCATCGATATCAAGGTGCGGCCGGGGGAATGTGTCGGCCTGTGCGGCGAGAACGGTGCCGGCAAATCCACCTTGATGAAGGTGCTGTCGGCGGTTTATCCCCATGGTACCTGGGAGGGCGAAATCCTCTGGGACGGGCAGCTGCTCAAGGCCCAGTCCATCAGCGAAACCGAGGCCGCCGGCATCGTCATCATTCACCAGGAACTGACCCTGGTGCCGGACCTGTCGGTGGCCGAGAACATCTTCATGGGCCACGAACTGACGCTGCCCGGCGGGCGCATGAACTACCCGGCGATGCTGCACCGCGCCGAAGCGTTGATGCGTGAACTCAAGGTGCCGGACATGAACGTCGCGCTGCCGGTGTCGCAGTACGGTGGCGGCTACCAGCAACTGGTGGAAATCGCCAAGGCCCTGAATAAGCAGGCGCGCCTGTTGATCCTCGACGAACCCTCCTCGGCCCTGACCCGCTCGGAAATCGAGGTGCTGCTGGACATCATCAAAGGGCTCAAGGCCAAGGGCGTGGCCTGCGTGTACATCTCCCACAAGCTCGATGAAGTGGCAGCGGTGTGCGACACCATCACAGTGATCCGCGACGGCAAACACATCGCGACCACGGCCATGGCCGACATGGATATCCCACAGATCATCACGCAGATGGTCGGGCGCGAAATGAGCAACCTCTACCCCACCGAGCCCCATGAGATCGGCGAGGTGATGTTCGAAGCACGCCACGTCACCTGCTACGACGTCGACAACCCCAAGCGCAAACGCGTCGACGATATTTCCTTCGTGCTCAAGCGCGGGGAAATCCTCGGCATTGCCGGGCTGGTCGGCGCCGGGCGTACCGAGTTGGTGTCGGCACTGTTCGGCGCCTACCCGGGGCGCTATAGCGCCGAGGTATGGCTGGACGGCCAACTGATCGACACGCGCACGCCGCTCAAATCGATCCGCGCCGGGCTGTGCATGGTGCCCGAGGACCGCAAGCGCCAGGGCATCATTCCCGACCTGGGCGTGGGCCAGAACATCACCCTGGCCGTACTCGACACCTATGCGCACCTGACGCGCATCGACGCCGAAGCCGAACTGGGCAGCATCGACCAGCAGATCGCACGCATGCACCTGAAGACCGCCAGCCCGTTTTTGCCGATCACCAGCCTGTCCGGCGGCAACCAGCAAAAGGCCGTGCTGGCGAAAATGCTGATGGCCAAGCCCAAGGTGCTGATCCTCGACGAGCCCACGCGCGGCGTGGATGTGGGCGCCAAGTATGAGATCTACAAACTGATGGGCGCGCTGGCGGCCGAAGGCGTGGCGATCATCATGGTCTCCTCGGAGCTGGCCGAAGTGCTCGGCGTGTCCAACCGCGTGCTGGTGATCGGCGACGGCCAGTTGCGCGGTGATTTCATCAATGCAGGCCTCACCCAGGAACAGGTCCTCGCCGCCGCGCTCAGCCAAAATAATAATGATCGGAAGACCGCTTAGATGAATCAGCTCAAACAGCTGTTTACCCGCTACAAAATGCTCGCTCTGGTGATCGCCGTGGCGTTCATCTGGCTGTTTTTCAGTTGGCAGACCGAGGGCGGTTTCCTCACGCCGCGCAACTTGTCCAACCTGCTGCGGCAGATGTCGATCACCGGGATTCTGGCGTGCGGCATGGTGCTGGTGATCATCAGCGGCGAGATCGATTTGTCGGTGGGTTCGTTGCTCGGGCTGTTGGGCGGGCTGGCGGCGATCCTAGATGTGGTCTATCACCTGCCGCTGCTGGCCAACCTGAGCCTGGTGGCGTTGTGCGGGTTGATGATCGGGCTGGCCAACGGCTACATGACCGCTTACCTGCGCATCCCGTCGTTTATCGTCGGCCTGGGCGGCATGCTGGCGTTTCGCGGGATTCTGCTGGGCATCACCGGCGGCACCACGATTGCGCCGGTGTCGCCGTCGCTGGTGTATGTGGGCCAGGGGTATTTGCCGCATGCGGTGGGCATCGGCCTCGGGGTTTTGCTGTTTGCCCTGACCCTGTTCTTGACCTGGAAACAACGGCGCAACCGCGCACTGCACGGGCTGGCCGCGCATTCGTTGGTGCGCGATGTACTGCGCGTGGGGGTGATCGGCGCGGTGCTGGCCGGGTTCGTCACCACCCTCAACAGCTACGACGGCATTCCCGTACCGGTGCTGCTGTTGCTGGTGCTGCTCGGCGTGTTCAGCTACGTCACCAGCCAGACCGTCTTCGGCCGCCGCGTGTATGCGGTGGGCAGCAACATGGAAGCCACGCGCCTGTCGGGCATCAACGTGCAGGCGGTGAAACTGTGGATCTTCGGCATCATGGGCGTGATGTGCGCCCTCGCCGGCCTGGTCAACACCGCCCGCCTCGCCGCCGGTTCACCTTCAGCGGGCAACATGGGCGAACTCGACGCCATCGCCGCCTGCTTTATCGGCGGCACCTCGATGCGCGGCGGCTCGGGCACGGTGTATGGCGCGCTGCTCGGGGCGTTGGTGATTACCAGCCTGGATAACGGCATGTCGATGCTGGATGTGGACAGTTACTGGCAGATGATCGTCAAGGGCAGCATTTTGGTGCTGGCGGTGTGGGTGGATGTGAGTACGCGGGCGGGTCGGCGGTGATTCCCACTCTCACCGACACCGCATAACCCCTGTGGGAGGGGGCTTGCTCCCGATGGCAGAGTGTCAGTCACTGCATGAGTGCCTGAACCACCGCCATCGGGAGCAAGTCGAACCGTCGCACCGCCCCTCCCACATGGACCGTATTCCATTGTTTGAGCGGCGTTGTGGGTGGATGCGAGTACGCGGGCAGGTCGCCGGTGAGTCATTTGCCGGAACGCTGCACCTCCCCCATAAACTGATGCGCTTGGGCCTTGAGCCAATCAAGCAAACGGGCGATATCGGGCTTTGATTGTCGTCCGTTTCGACAAATGATGTAGTACGCAGCAGGCGACATCATTAAGGGGGCCTCCAACGCAACCAATTCACCGTCTTTCAATTGGTCATACACCAGTGCCGTCCTGCCCAACGCAATTCCGCCGCCTTTCACTGCCAAACTGATGGCCAGGCTGGAATCTGGAAAGCGCGGCCCATGGTGATACGGCGGTGCCTCTAGCCCTTGAAATGCAAACCAGCTCTCCCACCCTGGGCATACCTGATCGTCGACGCGATGAATCAGCGGGTACCGCGCTATTTCCTCCAGCGCAATATCACCATTCACACGTTTAAATTCCGGCGAGCACACGGGGAACACCGCATCGCGCATCAGCAGTTCGGCATGATGATCCGGGTAGTCGCCATACCCCATCACCACCGCGACATCGAACGGGTGAGCACTTAAGCTGGCGCTGCTTATGTCCGCGCTGGTCAACACCAGATCAAGGTTGAATGCCGCTTCGGCGTGAGCACCATGCATTCTGGGAATCAGCCAGGTTGCACAAAGAGAGGAGGTGCACGAAAGGTAAAGTGGCTGGGATCTACTCGGGTTGAGCGAATGCAGCACCGTATCCAGTTCTTTGAAAAAACCATCGGTCACTGGCAACAAGGCCTGCCCCGCTGTCGTGAGTTTGACCCCCCGCGAATGCCGCTCGAACAACTGCACCCCCCACCATTCTTCCAGGCCCGCAATTTGATGGCTGATGGCACTGGCGGTGAGGTTCAACTCGAACGCAGCACGCGCAAAACTGCCCGTTTGCGCGGCGCTGACGAAGGCTTGAAGCATGGGAGTGGGTGGCGGGCGCTGGGCCATCAGGTGCTCACTTTGATCAGGATGATCCCGCAGACAATGACGAACGCCGACAGCATCCGTCGCCAGCCGAACCGCTCCCGGAAGAACAGCGCAGCAATGATGGCGCCGATAATAACACTGGTTTCCCGCAGGGCTGAGACCTTGGCCACTGCGTCCAGCGACAACGCAAACAGGACCAAACCGTAGGACGCCAAGTAAAAAACACCGCCCATTGCGCCTACTCGCCAGTGGTCGCGCACAGCCTGGGTGAGTGCTGATCGCGTCTTGAAAAACGCCAGCATCGGAATCGGAATGCTCTGGAACAGCGTGAGGTAGATGATGTACTGCAGCACCGTCTCACTGGCTCTTACACCTTTGGCATCCACCACCGTGTAGGACGCGATGAACACCCCCGCACACACGGCCATCAGAATTGGTTTGAACATCTGCGCGGTCATCCTGCGCACAAACGTCAGGCTGATGATCCCCGCGCAAATCAGCAGCACTCCCGCCATCGACGGGAACGATAGCTGTTCATGCAAAAGGAAGTAGGAAAACAGCGCAACCAACACCGGCGGCACGCCGCGCATCACCGGGTAGACCTGGCCGAAGTCGCCCGTTTCATAAGCCTTGATCAGGAACAATCGATAGACCGTATTGAGCATCACAGAAATCAGCACATAGCCCCACACCTCCAGGCTCGGTACGTTGACCAACGGCAGCGCCGCCAGGCAGATCACTAATGCGGTGCCATCGACCATGGCCAAGGTCATGAAACGGCTGCTGCCGGCACGGACAACGGCATTCCAAGTGGCGTGCATGAAGGCGGAGACCAAGACCAGGGTGATGGCTATGTTGGCGTTGTCCATGAGGGCTCGGCTTTTGAGTGGGTATAAAGGTCGCGCGCCATGCGTGGCATGGGCATCATTGCTTGCGTAACCACATCCGCAACATGTAGCGATTCAAGGCGTTTAATGGCTCTGCATCATCAATTTCCGAGCATGGAGAATGCATATCGATGAAATGCGTTCGGGTATGGAGAAACTTGTTGTCCGCTGAAATAAGCACCTGACCAGGCTCAAGCAATACACGATGCTGAACAGATGATTGATCGAGAACTGTATCCAGAAAATCCAATGCTTGAACCTGCGCCAACGTCAACGGCATTTTCGCTTTAAGGTGAGCCGATTCAATGTAGACGCGAAAGTACCTTATCAAGGGAATACCTTCATTGGAAAAACTCAGGATGGGCGCTTTAAATAGGCACTCGTCCTCTGACATGCCTCTATTTTCAAAATAGAAATCGCATTTAAGCTCCTCGAGAATTTCCGGAAATGCCATCAGCTCCGCATATACCGCGCTTGCATCAATAAGAATGCTCTCGCCTCCCAGAAGCGCTTTCTGTCCACAAGCCAGAATCAAATAGTCGATAGGGAGAGGGTCGCTGACGCCATCGTTATGTACGCAGGCGCCCTGACGGGTCTGATGGTACCTCGCACCCTCTTCAATGCTTTTACCGCCTCGGTCGTAAACCTCAATAACCTTATGACCAAGATGATTTTGCACCATTGGCGTACCAAGCAAAGATCCAAATGCCCACACCAGCGATTTGAAACTTGCAAGGTTATCCGTCCTAAATCCATCAAGGATCAAGACATGACTTTCATGTTCAATAATGTTTCGTATATTGCGCAACGCCTCGCCAAGGGACTGCGAATAAAACGGATCAATGCAAGCGTGTTTTATATCGAATCGACCGGTTTTGGCTTCTGCACCCAACATCGCGCTGGCACTCAGCAACTCTTCAAATGCTGCGTTTGAGAGCCTGATCTTAGATACTGCTTGGCGAAAATTACTGACGTTTATGTTCATCGCAATCCTTTACGGAGGTTAGTTGGCGTCGATATTTAACTCGGCCCACTACACCCTGAAAAAGCGAAAAGTCGTCAGCGCTGCCATCAAATTCCGTCATGGCAGATCTTTCCTACAGATAGAAACCATCACGTGTTCGTTAGTGGCATTTGGTCATGGTTTTTAAAGGGCCAGCAAGCCGTGTCGCTTTAAATTGCAGGACGTTTCCTAGACAATCTGCGCCGCCTTGTGCCTGTTGGAATCGATGGCTAGTCTGCGGTCCGTCACTGCCAAATCAGTGATCGGGTTTAGTCGCCCGACCTCTCATCACGTGCACGGTCTTCCATCAGTTTTTATGGTGGCTGTGCGCAGGGCGCCTTCGGGTGCGCCGGATTTTCGTGATGGCCGGTCGACTAACCTGCGTACAGCCGCCACCCTACGTTTAGTCGCGGCGGGGTGGCGAATCTCAATCCATCACGGAATTACACCATGAATAAAGTCCTACCCGACCCACCCATCGATCCCACCAAAGACCGCGCCGCCTTCAACCGCGCCATCGACCATTACCTGCCCACCCAAGGTTTCCACGCCGTCAACGAAGACCTGAGCTTCGAAGACGCCCTGCTCTACACCGCCAGTTTGCTGGACAGCGCTTCGGCGACGGCGCTGGATTGCGGGGAACTGCTGGAGAAACCGGAGCGGGCGAAGATCCTCGCGGTGTGGCATTTGCTGGAAATCGCCAAAACCACGGTTGACCGCTCCGTCGAGTGCCTCAGGCCCACGAAGACCACTGCCTGACCACGGACAAAAAAATGTGGGAGGGAGCTTGCTCCCGATAGCGGTGGTTCAGCCAAGTCGCTGTCGACTGACACTCCGCCATCGGGAGCAAGCCCCCTCCCACATTTGGATCGGTTTACACCCGATGAAATCAGGCCGGCTATCGCGCTGCCGTTACTGACTCAACACAACATCGCGCATCGCCGGAATGTAACCGTAGTCGTAAGCCTCCTGCACAAACGAGCGATCACCCTTCAATACAATCCGAACAGTAGGCGCTTCGGTGCCGCCAATGCGGTAGTCATCGCCACTGGTGGGCACGCTGTCGATAAACGACGTCACCAGGCCGTTGGGCATCACGCAGTGGGAATAGGTTTGGAACGGCTGCGAAGGCGGGTTGCCCAGTACCAGCCCCGAGGCGTTCATCGGCGTGTAGGGGCCGAACAGATGATCGCCGACGAATCCATAAACGCCATCCGGGCCGGTCACGCCGTCGGCATAAGTGAACTTGTGACTGATGGTGAACAAGTAATACTTGTTGTCCTGGAACACATAGTGCGGCCGCTCGGTTTGATCGTTCACGCCCACGGCAGTGACCAGCGGCGGTAGGATTTCCCACTCGTCACCATTGAGGTCCTTGGCGACTGCTATGCCGATACACCCCACCTGGTAGCGGGCCCCGCCCACATCCTCATGCCCCGGTGGCACCAGGCCCGTCTCGTTCGGGCCCACTTCGTGAGTCCCGCGCTCGCCGGCCACGTTGCCTTCGAACACCATGTACAATTTGCCATCTACCGGATCAATAAAGGGGCTGGGATCGCGAAAGTTCCAAGTCGCATTCTGTGCTTCCGTTTGGTAATAGGTGCCGTCGGCATCAAACAACGATTTGACCTGATCAAAGCCCTGCAGGGTGACACCGGTATCCGACGTGATGACCTGGCCTCTGACTTTGGCAATCGTGGCGCCCGGCGTGACACAGGTGTAGTACAGGTCAATATCACCGTTGTTATTCAACAGGATCGGCGTACCCGCCCATTCACGCGTGGTCGGCGAAACCCCTTCGGCCATGACGCGGCCGCCGAAGATCCAGTCCTTGCCGGTGCGCGAATACCAGTAGCAGATACGCGCATGGCCATGGCGGTCTTCCCAATCGCGCTTGATGTCGTAACGGCCATCGGCATTGATGAATTGTGGATCATGGGGGCGACGATCGGCGGTCAGTGTGAAAATCACTGACCAGCCATTGACCGATACCACCGTGCCATCCAGTTCACGCAATGGCATGGTGTCCCAAATAAAGATCGTGTCACTCATGACAGGAAAGTCAGAACTCACTAACGGCTGTGTGGTCGTCGGGTCATTCTCATTAACTTTCAGCGCATCGGCCCGTGTCCAACGAGTGGGTGTGTAATTCGTATGTTTCATGATGATGTCCTTTTGCTGGCGCTTATGTGACAAGCGAAGATTAAATAGCACATGACAGCCAGCAAATAAATTGCGACTGAAAGAGCAAGCGGTAGTTGGCTCTGATAGTGCGAAACAAGGTTTAACATGGAAGTCTGCTTATCGCAACATGAAGAATCATTTAGACTACAAAGGCCATCACTGTATTTATATCCTTGATATAATTACAGTGGCACTTGCAACAAATGAGACTCGGTAGGAAGCTAGCTAATCAACTACCAAACACCAGCACCCCGGCCTGGGCCCCGGCATTTTTCTGCGCGAACTCCTTGGCTTGTGCCGCGGTTTTCAAGGTATAGCCATAGTTGGACAGTGCCGTCCATTGCGCTTTCGGCGACTTCTGATTGGTGATAGGGGGCACACTGTTTGTATCAGTGAAGGTCCCAGTTCCTTTGTCATCCAACATGCCTTTGTTTTGGCTGCCTTCGCCAAAGTAATTACTTTCAGAAAGAATATTTGCGTTCTGCGCCAGGGTAAAACCGAGGTGGAAGTTGTTGATGTAGTTGTTATAGACATGAAAGTAGCCGTAACGCATCAGGCCGGGCGCACGCACTTCCAGACTGTCGAAACGGTTATGGCACAGCGTCAGGCGTGGGTAACCATTGAATGCCTTGTCATTGTCATCCGCTGGATGACCAAAGATCAAACCGTACTTGTGGTTGCCAAAAAAGCAGTTGCTGATAGTGGCGTAATCGGCCTTTTCGCCGATATATAGCAGTTTGTCGGCACTGCCGTCGGAGGTTGACCAGCTATGGCCGACGAAAGAGCAGTGATCGATCCAGTACTGGCTGCCGTAATTCAGGTAGACCTGAATATCGTCGTTCTGCTTAATATTCGCCGAATGCTTGAAGACAATATTCTGCAGAATAATATTCTGCGACTGCGCTGTTGCACGCAGGTGAATATTCTCCAGGGTTCGGTTCTGGAACGAGCCGATCAGGGTCTTGTTGGCGCCCATGTTCACTTTGGTCAGGCTCGACGCCGAGATATTACTGTTGATCACCAATACCCGAGGGGTGGTGTCGCCAATATTAGCCTTGAGTTGATCCAGGGTCGTAATACTGACCACGGGGCCGGTCCATCCGCCGGTGACTTTTGCCGCTAGGGCAAAACCGGTCAAACCGGTGAGTTTGCTTTCTGGATACGACATGAGTTCCCTCTCTATAAATAAAAACGGCTCGGAATGACGAGCCTGTGCATCAAGTTAATCCGTTAACTTGCACACAGTGTTTGGCATGGCTGAAGTTGCCGAGTGTTGGTCGATCAGCGCTTAAACACTGTGTTTATGTACAGTATTCGGTATAAATGAATCCGTCAACCATCAAGTGACAAATAACAAAAGTGGGAGGGGCGGTGTGGGTGGATGTGAGTACCCGGGCAGGTCGGCGGTGAGCCCCGTTCTCACTGACACCGCATAACCCCTGTGGGAGGGGGCTTGCCCCCGATGGCAGCGGGTCAGCCAAGTCGTTGTCGACTGATACTCCGCCATCGGGGGCAAGTCGAACCGTCGCACCGCCCCTCCCACATTGACCGCATTCCATTGTCTGAGCGGCGGTGAGCCCCGCTCTCACGGATACCCCCCCACAGTGGATAGGCGTTGCGTTAAAGGCCGTCGCCCCACGACATTTATCACGTTTATTTGACGTTTTTTTCTCATTCCCACCTCTACATTCGCCGCGCCCAAACATGCAAATGATTCCTATTGATCTAATCTAAATCGACCTCAAACAGATTTCCCGTGCAGCCATAAAAACCCGGAGCGTTCACCGCATGACCACCCGCCTTCCTTCGTTCGTCAAAAAAGCCCTGCTCGCCACCGCCCTGGTCAGCGCCGGGCATGTTTATGCCGCCAGCGAGCCGGTCGGCATCGTGGTCTACAACGCCCAGCACGAAAGCCTCACCAAGGCGTGGGTCGAAGGGTTCACCCAGGAAACCGGGATCCCGGTGACCATCCGCAATGGCGACGACACCGAGATGGGTAACCAGCTCGTGCAGGAAGGCGCCGCCTCTGCGGCTGACGTGTTCCTCACCGAAAACTCCCCGGCCATGGTGCTGGTGGACAACGCAGGCTTGTTCGCGCCGGTCGCGCCGAGCACCCTGGAACAGGTGGATGCCGCCTACCGCCCGGCCCACGGCAAATGGGTGGGCATCGCCGCGCGCTCCACGGTGTTTGTGTACAACCCGAGCACATTGAAACAAGGCGACCTGCCCAAATCCCTGCTGGACCTGGCTTCGCCAAGCTGGAAAGGCCGTTGGGCAGCCTCGCCGGCCGGTGCCGACTTCCAGGCAATCGTGGCCGCCGTGCTGGAGCTCAAGGGCGAGGCCGCTACCCTCGACTGGCTCAAGGCAATGAAGGCCAACGCGAGCATCTACCGTGGCAACAGCGCCGTGCTCAAAGCCGTCAACGCCGGCCAGGTCGACAGCGGCGTGATTTATCACTATTACAGCTTCGTCGACCAATCCAAGACCGGCGAAAACAGCAAGAACACTCAACTGCACTACTTCAAGCACCAGGACCCGGGCGCGTTTGTGAGCATTTCCGGGGCGGGTGTGTTGGCTTCCAGCAAGCACAAGGAACAGGCCCAGGCCTTCCTGAAGTGGATCACCGGCAAAGACGGCCAAGCGGTCCTCAAGGACGGCAATTCGTTCGAATACGCGGTCGGCCAGAACGCCCAATCCAACCCCAAGCTGACCCCACTGGCGCAATTGGACGCACCTAAGGTCGACGCGTCGACGCTCAACAGCAAAAAGGCTGTCGAGCTGATGACCCAGGCCGGACTGCTCTGATTGCTGCCTGAATCGTCGATACCCGGCATCGCCCACGCGCAGCCACGCAAACGCCCCCACGGACGGTTCAACAACCGTGGGGGCACGTGGGTCACCAGTTTGTCGGTACTGGTTTCGTTGTTGGCGCTGCTGCCGATTGCGTTTGTGATCGGCGTGTCCTGGCAAATCGGCTGGGCACAGATCGAAGCGTTGGTGTGGCGCCCGCGCGTCGGTGAGTTGCTGGTCAACACCGTGTTGCTGGTCCTGTTCACCCTGCCGTTGTGCGTGGCGCTGGGCATTGCACTGGCGTGGTTGACCGAGCGCAGCAATCTGCCGGGGCGCCGCGCTTGGTCGTTGTTGGCGGTCGCGCCGCTGGCGGTGCCGGCGTTTGTGCACAGTTACGCGTGGGTCAGCCTGGTGCCGTCGATCCACGGCTTGCCGGCCGGTGTGCTGGTGTCGGTGATTGCCTATTTCCCCTTTCTGTACCTGCCGGTGGCGGCGACTCTGCGCCGGCTTGATCCTGCGATTGAAGACGTGGCCGAATCCCTGGGTCTCAAGCCCTGGGCGGTGTTCTGGCGGGTGGTGTTACCCCAGTTGCGCCTGGCGATCTGCGGCGGCGCGCTGCTGGTCGGCCTGCATCTGCTGGCCGAATACGGCCTGTACGCGATGATCCGCTTCGACACCTTCACCACGGCGATTTTCGATCAATTCAAATCCACCTTTAATGGCCCGGCGGCGAATATGCTGGCGGCCGTGTTAGCCCTGTGTTGCCTGGCGATGCTCACCGCTGAGGCCTCGGCACGTGGCCATGCACGCTATGCGCGGGTCGGTTCCGGCAGCGCCCGCGAGCAACGCATCGTCAGGCTGAGCCCCATCACCACCCTGCTCGCCCTCGGTTTGCAAGCCGTGACCTGTGCGTTGGCCCTGGGTGTGCCGCTGTTCACCCTGGGCAAATGGTTGATCGCCGGTGGCCGCGAGGTCTGGCAGTTCAGCGAATTGCTGCCGGCGCTGGAGCAAACCGTCCTGCTGGGCGTTGCCGGTGCCGTGCTGACCACCTGCGCGGCGGTGCCGATCGCCTGGCTGTCGATTCGCGCACCGGGGCGCCTGCAGCGCATCCTGGAAAGCTGCAACTACATCACCAGCTCATTGCCCGGCATTGTCGTGGCACTGGCGCTGGTCACGGTGACCATCCACTTTGCCCGGCCGATCTACCAGACCACGATCACCGTGCTGCTCGCCTACCTGCTGATGTTCCTGCCACGGGCGCTGGTCAGCCTGCGGGCGGGTATCGCCCAGGCCCCGGTGGAGCTGGAAAACATGGCGCGCAGCCTTGGCCGCTCGCCGGGCCGGGCACTGTGGCTGATCACCATGCGCCTGGCGGCGCCCGCCGCCGCGGCGGGAGCGGCGCTGGTGTTCCTCGCGATCACCAACGAACTGACCGCCACCCTGTTGCTGGCGCCGAACGGCACGCGCACCCTGGCCACCGGGTTCTGGGCGATGACCAGCGAAATCGACTACGCCGCAGCGGCGCCTTACGCGTTGATCATGATTCTGCTTTCACTGCCGTTGACCGGCCTCCTCTACCACCAATCCAAACGCACGGCCGGCCGATGAACGCCCTCGAACTCACTGCACTCTGCAAAACCTTCGGCACCCAACCGGCCTTGGCCGACGTCAGTCTGGCGGTGCCCAACGGCAGCCGCATGGTGATCGTCGGGCCTTCTGGCTCCGGCAAGACCACCTTGCTGCGGATGATTGCCGGCTTCGAATTTCCCGACAGCGGCAGCCTGACCCTGAACGGCCAGGTGCTGGTTGACGCCACCCACGCCGTGCCGGCGCACCAACGCCAGATCGGCTATGTGCCGCAGGACGGGGCGCTGTTCCCGCACATGACCGTGGCCGACAACATCGGCTTCGGGCTGGCGGCCAAACATGCCTCGCGACACGCACGCATCGCCGAACTGATGGACAGCGTGGCCCTCGACGCCAACATGGCCCGACGCTGGCCCCACGAGCTGTCCGGCGGCCAGCAGCAACGGGTAGCGCTGGCGCGGGCGTTGGCGCAACAGCCCCGGTTGATGCTGCTGGATGAGCCGTTTTCCGCGCTGGACACCGGCCTGCGCTCGGCCATGCGCAAGATGGTGGCGCGGTTGCTGAGCGACGCGGGCATCACCACGATCCTGGTCACCCACGATCAAAGCGAGGCGCTGTCGTTCGCCGACCAGTTGGCGGTGATGCGCCAGGGGCGCTTGGTGCAATCGGGCCGGCCAATGGACCTGTACCAGTACCCCGTCGATGAGCAGACCGCGTTGTTTCTCGGTGAAGCCGTGGTATTGCCCGCCAGGATCGAGGCCGGTTGGGCCCACTGTGCACTGGGTCGCGTGCCGGTCGACAGCCAAGCCAACCAAGGTACGACACGGATCATGTTGCGCCCGGAGCAACTGCTGCTGAGTACCACCGACGGTTCCGGCTGCCGTGGCGTGGTCACCGAACGCGAATTCGGCGGCAATACCTGCACCCTGACCGTGGCGTTGCAAACGGATGAAGGCGTGCCCGGCCAAGCCATCCTGGTGCGCAGCTCAGGCCTGCAAGCCCCAAACATCGGCAGCGTGGTACACCTCACCACGATGGGCACGGCCCATGTGCTGAAAAAACCAGCGGCGCTCAACCCCAGCTAAGTTTCGGCGCCTACCGTGGGCGAAACCGGCGCAGATTACCTCGCCACCGGCTGCTCCAAACCCGCCGATAAGCCCAAGGACAGCGCCGGCTCAGCGACCAGCCAACACCCGACAACCCCTCGGGCGAGTGGTTGTAGGGGGAGTGCTTACTTCGACACCGGCATCGCAAACTCCGCGCCCTGCTCGATGCTCTCCGACCAGCGCTGCATGATCGACTTCTGCTTGGTGTAGAAGCGCACCCCTTCGGTGCCGTAGGCATGCATGTCGCCGAACAGGCTTTTCTTCCAGCCACCAAAGCCGTGCCAGGCCATCGGCACCGGGATCGGTACGTTGATGCCGACCATGCCCACTTCGATACGCCGCGCGAATTCGCGGGCGATGTTGCCGTCGCGGGTGAAGCAGCTGACGCCGTTGCCGAACTCGTGGTCGTTGACCAGCTTTACGGCCTCGGCAAAGTCATTTACCCGGACACAGGCCAGCACCGGGCCGAAGATTTCTTCGCGGTAGATGCTCATCTCTTGAGTCACATGGTCGAACAAGGTCGCGCCGAGCCAGAAGCCGTTTTCCAGGCCCAGTTCGGTCGGCACGTAATCGCGCCCGTCGAGCAGCAACTGCGCGCCGGCCTGGACGCCTTGTTCGATGTAGCCGCTGATACGTTCCAGCGCGGCGCGCGAGACGATCGGGCCCATTTCGGCCTTGAGGTCGCGGCCGTCGGTGATGCGCAATGTCTTGGCCCGCTCGGTCAGGGCGGCGATGACTTTGTCACCGACATCGCCCACCAGCACCGCCACCGAGATCGCCATGCAGCGTTCGCCGGCACTGCCGTAGGCTGCGCCCATCAGCGCGTCGACGGTGCGTTCGATGTCTGCGTCGGGCATCACCACCATGTGGTTTTTCGCGCCGCCCAGGCCTTGGACGCGCTTGCCGTGGCGTGCGCCGGTTTCGTAGATGTATTGGGCAATCGGCGTCGAGCCGACAAAACTCACGGCCTTGACGTCCGGGTGTTCGATCAGCGCGTCCACCGCTTCCTTGTCGCCCTGCACCACGTTGAACACGCCTTTGGGCAGGCCGGCTTCACGCAGCAACTCGGCCATGAACAGCGCGGCGCTCGGGTCGGTCGGGCTGGGCTTGAGGATGAAGGTGTTGCCCGCCGCGATGGCGATCGGGTACATCCACATCGGCACCATCACCGGGAAGTTGAACGGCGTGACGCCGGCGACCACGCCCAGGGGCTGGCGCATGGTCCAGTTGTCCATGCCACGCGAGACCTGGTCGGAGTGTTCGCCCTTGAGCAGGTTGGGAATGCCACACGCGAATTCGAGGATGTCGATGCCACGGTCGACTTCGCCCTGGGCATCGGTAAAGACCTTGCCGTGTTCGGCGACGATGATGCGCGCCAGGTCGTCCTTGCGTTCGCGCAGCAGGTGCAGGTATTGGAACAAGACGCGGGCGCGGCGGATCGGCGGGGTGTCGGCCCAGTCGGCGAAGGCGGCTTGCGCGGCGGCGACGGCTTCGCCGACGGTCTGGCGGCTGGCCAGGGCGACGCGCGCGGTCACGGCGCCGGTGGCCGGGTTGTAAACGTCCTGATAGCGATCATCGCGGCTCACGCGCTGGTCGTTGATGTAGTGCTCGAGGGTTGTGGTCATGGCAGTCGATCCCTGGTGGGTAGCGTTGGGACACACGATAGGCTTTCGGTTTGTTCCAAACCAGAGCAGAATCCAGAACTGATTGTCCTCACAAGCGAACAATAAACCCCATGGAAAAGTCTGAGATCGAAGGGCTGTGGACCCACATCCACTGGCTCTCGGTGCTGGAAGAACACGGCACCTACACCGCCGCCGCCGCGCGCCTGGGGGTGAGCAAGTCGGCGGTCAGCCAGCGCATCAGCGACCTGGAAAAAGCCACCGGCACGCGCCTGGTCACCCGCACCACCCGTAGCGTGCGCCTGACCGACGCCGGGCAGTCACTGACGCGGGACGTGCGCAGCGCCTACGCACAGATCGCCCGCAGCTTTTCCTCGGTACGCGACGCCGCCGGGGAAATCCGCGGCCTGGTGCGCCTGACCGCACCGGTCGCGTTCGCCCGGCAGCAACTGGTGCCGCACCTGTCGGAATTCCTGCAGCTGTACCCGCAGGTACGTATCCAGCTGGAGGTGTCGGATGCCTTGAGTTCGCTGGCGGCCGAAGGCTACGACCTGGCGGTGCGCCACGGTTTTCAGGTGCCGGAAACCCACGTGGCGTGGAAGCTGTGCGACACCGCCTCGGTGCTGGTCGCCACCCGCGACTACCTGCAACGCCACGGTGAACCGCGCACGCCTGGCGACCTCAGCGCGCACAACTGCCTCTACTATCCGCGCGGCACCGATCAGCCCGCCTGGACCTTCGAGCGCGGCAGCAAAAAGCTCGAGCGGGTCACCGTGCCGATCGCCGGGAGCTTTTCCACCAACAACAGCGAAGCCTTGCGCGACTCGGCGCTCAATCACCTGGGCATCGCCCTGCTCCCGGATTTCAGCGCCCACGCGGCGCTGGCCGGCGGCACACTGGTGCAGGTGCTCAAGGGCTGGACGCTCAAGGGCGCGTTTGCCGATGAGATTTACCTGATACGGCCCTACTCGCCCCATGTGCCCAAATCCGTGAGTGCGTTGGTGGGCTATTTGAAGGAAAAACTCTCCGGGGGATTTCGCTTCGAGGGTTAACCGCGTACATCACGCGGCCTCATCGCGCAGAGGCTGCCGGCGGGTTCGCTTGGATGGGCGGCAGATAGGCGGAGCGCTCGATGACATCCGTGCGTACCGCCGAAGGTTGCCCCGCCGGGTTACGGGCAAAGCTGCACAGGGTGACCGGGAGCTGCGATACCGGGTAGCTCGCACCGCCATTGGCCAGGCGATAGCGGACGTCGTCGTTGTCACGGCAGGCGGCTTCAGCCGAAGTGTCCACATAGAAGTAATGATGGGTGAAAGCGGTTTGCGGGTCGTCCCAGGAAACGCTGTAGTTCAGGCCGATGCGCGGCACGGGCGCTGGGTCGGTCAAGAAAACCGAGTGGGTGAACGCATTGTGCAGCAAGGCCGGCGTCAACGCCTCGGCGAGGGTTTGGACGCCGATGATGCAAAGCACATAAGCGCCCAGCGCTGGGCCGATGGCTTGGTTGATGTAACCCTCGGCTGACGCGGTAGCACTTTGATAACCACTGGGCACCCTGCACTCATTGACGTTGCGCACGGCCTTGAAGCGATAGAACGGGTCCTGGATCGAGAACCTGATGTTCCACGTGGGCGGCACACTCTGCCCAAGTTCGCCCAGTTGCATATGGACATAGGGGTTCAGCGTCCAGGGTTCCTCAAGGAGGATATCGACGGCGTTGAGCTGGCAATCAGTCGTATTGTTCAAGAATTGGCCCTCGACAAAACAGCGGTGCAGGTCGTTGGCCGGATAGCTGTAGTTGAACTTGGCCGCGTCACACGCCGAGACGTTCTGGCAGTTGTTGAGGATGTCCTTTTTGATGACTGCAGCGACTTTGCTGACAATGCCAGTGACTTCGTTGCTATGCCGGTCCAGCATCGGGCTGCCGGAACTGCCGTATTGCAGGTCGTTGCAGCGGTTTTTCAGCGCCCCGGGAAACACCCCGGGATGCTCGACAAAGCTGTTGGTCGGCGTTTCCTTGCAGGCGCTCATGCGCAAACCCTTCTGCCGAAAGCCACTCGGGGCACCGACATTGACGACCTCACGCTCCCCCGTACTTTGATGGGTGGCGAGCTTGAGCGGCATGATGCCGTCGGTGATCAGGTGGGCGAGTGACGTATCCAGTTCGAGCACCGCCAGATCAGTGCCGACCATACTGGTCCAATGCGCCGTTTTAATGCGAAACCTGCGCTGTTGCGCCAGCGTATCGTGGAAATAGTTGAACGTGATGCTCGCCTCTATGGCTTGGTTGATATGGGCCGTGCCGAAGCTGAAGTACACGCA
Organism: Pseudomonas sp. D3; assembly: GCF_029320995.1. Taxonomy (NCBI): domain Bacteria; kingdom Pseudomonadati; phylum Pseudomonadota; class Gammaproteobacteria; order Pseudomonadales; family Pseudomonadaceae; genus Pseudomonas; species Pseudomonas sp. D3. The sequence goes on along the minus strand of NZ_CP119772.1, from coordinate 2,535,894 downwards.
ATGCCCACTGGTCAAAACATACGCCGGGCCGACGGCCTTGCCCTGGCGGTTGCGGGTATCCAGCAGCACCGCGGTGCAGGTTTGGCCGATAGCGTTTTTCAACAAACCGATACCGGACCACAACGCATAACGCTGGTCGCGGTTCTGCAGCGCGATAGAGGCGCTGCCGTCGCTCAGGCCCTGGGCCAGGTCTCTGGCTTGGGTGTGGCCGACAAGGCACGGCAACAGCAGTAACAAAAGCGGAAAGATACAGCGGGTCAGCATGATCGAGCGTCCGTATGGCAACAGGGGTGGTGCCGAACGTACTGGAGGCTTGGCGAAGGGGTGACCTATATAGATAGGGGGAGACCGTGGCGGATGCCGACGTGCTCCTCGTCGGCTCGCCCGCCATGGGCCAGGCCAGCGCGGCATGGGTGCGCGATTACCAGGCTGGCTTCCCCAAAAATTTCGCACGAATGGCTTGCCTTCGCCTCATAGAGTGGTAACGCTTAGCCATTTTGGGCAACGGTCAAAGGGCAAACGCATGCACAGAGTCACCACGAGCCGTTTTTTCACCGGGCTGTTCGCCCTGCTGATGCTGTGCGCTACGTTGCCCGCCCTCGCGCAGGCTGCGCCCTCCCCAACCAGCGACCCGCGCAGTGTGCCGCTGCTGGCTGAAGACGCCAGTGTGCAAGACCTCAACGAGCAACTCGACCTGATCCGCCAGAAAGTCTCGGGCAGCGCCAATGACGACCTGCTCTCGACCTTGCGCCAGGCCGCCTTGCAGGTGCAAAAAAAGGCCGACACCCTGGCCGCCAAACAAGCCATCGATCTTGAACACCTGGATGACCAGCTCAACGTGCTCGGCCCGCTACAGGCCGATGCGCCCCCGAGCCTCACCCAGCAACGCACCGCACTGACCCGGCAGAAGAACGCCCTGCTCGCCGAGCAGCGCCAGGCCAGCACCCTGAGCCAATCAGCCAGCGACCTCGCCGCGCAGATCTTCAGCCTGCGCCGCAGCCTCTTCGACTCACAGATCAGCACCCGCTCGGCGAGCCCGATCAGCGTGGTGTTCTGGTCCAACATCATCCGCCCGACCGACGACGACCTCAGCCGTTTACGCAACCTGTACGTCGATGTACGCAGCGTGACGGACACCGCCGTGGCGCCGGGAAACCGCTGGTTTTTCGTGAGCATGCTGTTAAGTGCGCTGCTGGTCTGGGTGGCGGGAAGACGGGTGTTGGAGCACGCGCTGGTGCGGCTGACAGTGCGTTGGCTGCCCGAAGGCCGCCTGCGGCGCAGCGCGCTGGCGCTGGCGGTGGGGTTGGCCAGCGTGCTGACCATCAGCGTGGCTGCCTCACTGCTGCGCTGGGGCCTGACACGCGACACCGTGCCCAGCGCCGACATGCTCACGTTGCTCGACCAATTGCAGACCCTGGTGGTGTTCTGTGCCTTCATTGTCGGCCTCGGCCGCGCCCTGTTGATGCGCGCACATCCGTCCTGGCGCCTGCCCCAGATCCCCGACCAAATCGCCGTCGCCTTGGGCCCGTTCCCTGTGCTGTTGGGGCTGGCCCTAATGGTGATCGGCACCCAGGAACGCATCAACAGCGTCATCGACAGTAGCCTGGCACTGACTGTGGCGGTAAACGGCCTGACCGCGCTGACCGTCGCGCTGGTGTTCTTCTTTGCCCTGCTGCGTTACCACCGCACCCGCCGCCGATACACGCTTGAACGCATGAGCGGCGTCGCCGGGCTGATTCCGTTTGTCGTCGGGGCCTGGATCGGGATCAGCCTGCTGGCGCTATTGGGCGGCTACCTGACCCTGGCTTACTTCCTCACCGTCAAACTGCTGTGGATGAGCGTGGTTGCGGCGACGGCTTACCTGCTGATCGCCTGCTTCGGCGATTTCTGCGAGACCCTGCTCTCGCCGAAACAACCTGGCGGTCTGGCGCTCGGCTCGGCCCTGGGGCTGTCCGAGCGCCACCAGGCACAGGCCAGCACGCTACTGGCGGGCGTGGGCCGCACCCTGTTGATGTTCACTGCGGTCCTGTTGGCGTTCCTGCCCTCCGGCTCCAGCCCGGGCGAGCTGCTGGCGGGCCTGACGCAACTCGACCTGGGCAGCAAGCCGCTGGGCAACCTGACCATCGCCCCCGGCGATATTCTACTGGCCCTTGCCCTGCTCGTGATCGGCCTGTTCGGCGTGCGCGTGCTCAAAGACTGGCTCGGCGAACGGCTGCTGCCGGAAACCAACATGGACGCCGGCATGCGCGCCTCGCTGGTGACCCTGGTGGGTTACATCGGCTTCGTGCTGGTCGCGGTGGTGGTGATGTCCACGCTGAATATCAGCCTGACCAACTTGACCTGGGTGGTCAGCGCCCTGTCGGTGGGGATCGGTTTCGGCCTGCAGGCAATCGTGCAGAACTTCATCTCGGGCCTGATCCTGCTCACCGAGCGCCCGGTCAAGGTCGGGGATTGGGTCAGCCTCGCGGGTGTCGAAGGCGATATCCGCCGCATCAACGTGCGCGCCACGGAAATCCAGATGTCCGATCGTTCAACGGTGATCGTGCCCAACTCGCAGTTCATCACCCAGAACGTGCGCAACGTGACCATGGGCAATGCGCTGGGCGTCGTCGGCATTACGCTGACCCTGCCGCTGGAAACGGACGTGCTGCAGATCCGCGAGCTGCTGTTGAGCGCGTTCACCGAACACGAAGACGTGCTGGACACGCCGGCGCCTTCGGTGACGTTCAAGGACCTGACCGTCAACGGACTGGTCATCGCCGTCAGCGGTTACGTCAACAGCCCGCGCTCGGTGGGGACAGCCCGCAGCGACCTGCTGTTCACCGTCCTCGGGCGCCTGCGCGAGCTCGGCGTGGCGCTGTCTTCGCCGCAGAGTATGGTGCTGATCAATGAGGCGGCGGAAAAAGCGCCGCCGGCAGATTAGAGTCCCCCAAAGCCAAGCGCCAACACTACGCCAGTCGATTACACCTGGAAGCTATGGTGAGTGACCACCCAGTGATTCACCTGGGCTGGGCGGATCGTTCAAATGTGTCCGTCGGATAGGCCTTCTGGACCCACAAAAAACCGGCCTCGGGCCGGGTTAACCATCCCGCCAAGACGCAGACAATGGATCCACAAACACAGAAGTGATCGATAATCGCCCAAATAAATCTCGATAAAACTACACCACATGTTGACTCAAAGTGATGCACTTCATTTAATGGATCCATTAAATAAGAATAATCACTCGCCCGGAGAGTTGCCATGTACCCCAAGAACACCTGGTATGTCGCCTGCACCCCCGATGAAATCGCGCAAAAGCCGCTGGGTCGACAGATCTGCGGTGAAAAAATGGTGTTTTATCGCGGGCTCGAAGGCGCCGTCGTGGCTGTCGAGGACTTCTGTCCGCATCGCGGCGCGCCGCTTTCGTTGGGCTATGTCGAAAACGGCAAGCTGGTCTGCGGCTACCACGGCCTGGTCATGGGTGGCGACGGCAAGACCGTCGAAATGCCCGGGCAGCGGGTGCGCGGTTTTCCCTGCAACAAGACCTTCGCCGCAGTGGAACGCTACGGTTTCATCTGGGTGTGGCCCGGCGATCAGGCCCTGGCCGACCCTGCGCTGATCCACCACTTGGAATGGGCCGTGAGTGACCAGTGGGCCTATGGCGGCGGCCTGTTTGACATCCAGTGCGACTACCGCCTGATGATCGACAACCTGATGGACCTGACCCACGAAACCTACGTCCACGCCTCCAGCATCGGCCAGAAGGAAATCGACGAAGCGCCCCCCGTGACCACAGTCGAAGGCGATGAAGTCGTCACCGCCCGCCACATGGAAAACATCATGGCCCCGCCGTTCTGGCGCATGGCCCTGCGTGGCAATAACCTCGCCGATGACGTGCCGGTGGACCGCTGGCAGATCTGCCGCTTCACCCCGCCCAGCCACGTACTGATCGAAGTCGGCGTGGCCCACGCTGGCAAGGGCGGCTACCACGCCGCGCCCGAGCACAAGGCCGCGAGTATCGTGGTGGACTTCATCACCCCGCAAACCGAGACGTCGATCTGGTACTTCTGGGGCATGGCGCGCAGCTTCAATCCTCATGACCCGGCACTGACCGCGAGCATTCGCGAAGGCCAGGGCAAGATTTTCAGCGAAGACCTGGAGATGCTTGAACGCCAGCAACAAAACCTGCTGGCCCACCCGACGCGCAATCTGCTCAAGCTCAATATCGATGCCGGCGGCGTGCAGTCACGCAAGATCCTCGAGCGGCTGATCGCCAAGGAACGCGCCCTCGCAGCGCAACTGATCGCCACCACCAGCGCCTGAACAGCGCGATAACTCTACGAGGACTGAACATGATCGATGTGGTGGTGGTATCGCGAAACAACGAAGCCCAGGACATTTGCAGCTTTGAATTGGCCAGCGTCGATGGCCAAGCGCTGCCGGCCTTCAGCGCCGGCGCACATATCGACGTGCATCTGCCGGACGGGCTGATCCGCCAATATTCCCTGTGCAATCACCCTGAAGAACAGCATCGCTACCTGATCGGCGTGCTCAAGGACCCAGCCTCTCGTGGCGGCTCCCGCTGCCTGCACGAACACATACACCCCGGCGCCCGCCTGCAGATCAGCGAACCGCGCAACCTGTTCCCGCTGGCGCACGAAGCCCGACGCAGCCTGCTGTTCGCCGGCGGCATCGGCATCACCCCGATCCTGTGCATGGCCGAGCGCCTGGCCCATGTCGGCGCCGATTTCGAACTGCATTATTGTGCCCGCGCCAGTGAACGCGCAGCCTTTGTGCAACGCCTCAAGGACGCATCGTTCGCCGAGCGCGTGTTCCTGCATTTCGACGAGCAGCCCCCTACGGCAATGAACACCGCCCAGGTGCTGGCGGCGCCCGACGCCAACGTCCACCTGTATGTCTGCGGCCCCGGCGGTTTCATGCAGCATGTGCTCGACAGCGCTCGGGCCCAGGGCTGGCAGGAGGCATGCCTGCATCGCGAATACTTCGCGGCGGCGCCAGTGGATAGCCGCCTCGACGGGAGTTTTTCGGTGAAGCTCGCCAGCAGCGGCCAGGTCTTCGACATACCGGCCGACCGGAGCGTGGTCCAGGTCCTGGAAAGCCAAGGTATCGAGATTGCCGTGTCGTGCGAACAAGGAATTTGCGGAACCTGCCTGACCCGCGTGCTGGAAGGCATCCCGGAGCATCGCGACCTGTTCCTCACCGAGCAGGAGCAAACGCAGAACGACCAGTTCACCCCCTGCTGCTCGCGCGCAAAAACCCCGCTGCTGGTGCTCGATCTCTGAAAGGCGTCACGCCGTGGGCAAAATGACCTTCATCCGCGCGTTGGCGGTCGCCGAACCGAAGATCTCGGCATAACGCAAGGTCGCGTTGGCGTGCTCGCGCATGATCGCTTCGGCCCGCGCGCCCTGGCGATTGACCAGGGCATCGAAGACCGAGTGATGTTGCATGTGGGCATAGTTGAAACGCCGGTATTCGCGGACCATGTCCTCGCGATCCACCGCCAGCGCGGTGACCGACGCGAACGGCAGGTGATCATTGCGTGCCAGCGCGTCGGCGATCGCCGGGTTGTGGCTGCCTTCAACGATGACGTGGTGAAAGCGCATGTTCAGGTCGTGATAGACCTCAAGGTCGTCCTCGGTCACGTAGCCCTTGTCGAACAGTTGATCGCCTTCCACCAGGCAGCGCTCAAGCGTCGCACGCGCCGCGTCGGACAAACCGCGCTCGGCGGTTTGACGCGCAGCCAGGCCCTCAAGCACGCCACGCACTTCGACGGCGCCGGCAATGTCGTCCGGGCTGACCGAACGCACCTGATACCCGCGCCCGCCAAACGGCACCAGCAGCCCTTCCTGCTCGAGGGTACGGAACGCCATGCGCACGGGCATGCGTGACACACCGAACAACTGCGCCGTGGGAATCTCCATCAGCCGCTCGCCCGCCGCCAACTCGCCGCTGGCGATCATCTTGCGCAGTGCAACCAGCACCAATTGACCGGGTTTACTCATCCAGGCAACTTCCAGAAAACGTGGGCCGTCATAGTACCGTAAGCCTCGCTCCCCTCGGCAACCATCGCGGGTAATCTATCCATTCGCAGAACAAGCCACTATAGTCAACAACAGTCTTTTTGCCGGTGGTGGTCACTTATGAACGCTATACCTGCCCAGGAAGTCGCCGACCATTGCCTGCAGGCTTTCACTCAGCTTGTTCATGTCAGTCAGGCCGCGTTTTACTGCGTCGATCGACAACTGCAAGCTCGTGATTTTCGATTGCACGGCATGAGCGGCGAGATGCATCGCGACTATTTAGACAACTACCAGCAGTTCGATCCGCTGCAACCGAGTAACTGCGCATCCAGCGGGTTGAACGTGGTGCCACTGGGCTTTGCCATGGCCAGGCAGCCTCAAAGGGACAATCACCGTTATCAGGATTTCCTGTTACGCTACGGGGTTGTCGATGTCGTCGAAATCCTCGCCCATCGCGCCGGCCAGCCTCAAGCGGCGATCTCTCTGTTACGCACCGCCGAACAAGGCGCCTTCACCCCTGATCAGCTAAGCCAGCTCAACGCCTTGCAGTCCCTGCTGCAACTGGCCGTCGCGAACATACAACCCGATGAAGACCCGCTGATCGACCTGACGCCCAGAGAGCGGCAGATCGCCTTATTGTTGCGCCAGGGCGCGAGCAACAAACAGCTGGCACAGGAACTGAACGTCGGCTTGCCGACCATCAAGACCCACCTGATCAACCTATTCCGCAAGACCCACGCAAGTAGCCGCACCGAGTTGGTGGGGATACTGTTTCTCTAGCTCAACCATCCGGTTGATAGGCGAGACCTTCTGCGAACTGCATGCTCCAGCGTGTTAATTCACGCAACCGGAGTATTGCAATGACAACTTCTTCTGACTGGATTACCGTCGGCGCACTGGCCGACGGTTTCGCCCCTGAAGCCTTCATCCTGCCTAATCTGGCCGACCTGAGCGACAAAGCCTTCACCCTGAACTTCGCCGATGGCAGGCAGATCGAACATCGTTTCAACACCGAAACGCTGTCATGGTCTGCAGCCGATGGTCATTCCAGCGGCACGGCGCCCTACCGGGCCACGTCGATCCGCCCTGGTTTGTACCTGGTGGATTTCATCAAGCATCAGAACGGCTTGAGCTGGTCCATCAGCCTGGTCCTGGACACTCACAGCGCTTCGTTCACCGCAGTCATCGGCCGTATGCCGACTCAAGTAAACAACGCTGAAGGCCTCTACAGCCGAGCCCTGGCCGGCAAACCCCTGACATCCGTTGAGGTGGACTTCGTCCACGGCAGCCTCGACCGACCCTGGCTGGCAGGCCAGTGCCCGCACGTTCCCACCAACGAGCTGACCGGCCTGCGCAACCTGTATTGCTACAGCCCCAGCGAGGTCTACGAGCACATCTACCTCAACGATCAGTTCTATGCCTGGCAATGCCTTGAAGGTGTTGAAAAAGGCTTGTGTGATACCGATCGCTGCCATTACTACAAAATCGCCGATCAACTCTACCTGTTCGTCTGGCGCGAAAAGATCATCCCGACCCTCGGCCTGGTACTGATCGATATGCAACAACACCGCAGTGACGGCAAGATTTTCGGTTACGCCTCAGCGTCCTTCGATGAGTTGTCGAACTTCCCGGTCAGCTCTTACTGCCAGGTACTTAACCGCACGGAGTATCCTGATGCGTGAACCTCGTACCGTCGTTATCACCGGCGCCGGCACCGGCATCGGGGCCGCCTGCGCCCGACTGTACGCCACCGAAGGGGCCAACCTGGTGCTGATCGGCCGTCGTCGCGAACCGTTGGAGCAGGTAGCTGAAGAAACCGGTGGCTGGGTGCTCGTGGGCGATGCCGCCTGCCCAGCGACCTGGGAAGCGTTTGTCGCGCAGATCAGCCAGCGCTATGGTCGGCTTGATGTGTTGCTGGCCTGTGCCGGCGGCCACGGCTTGGGCAGCGCCACGCAAACCAGCCCACAGACGTGGGAAGCGGCTCTGCGCAGCAACCTTGACAGCGCCTTTTATAGCGCACGAGCCTGCCTGCCGCTGCTGCTGGAGAGCGCAGGCAACATCGTACTGATTGGTTCAATCGCCTCCCTGGCTGCCGGGCCCGAGGTCTGCGGCTACACCACCGCCAAGCATGCACTGCTCGGTCTTAATCGCTCGCTGGCCCGGGATTACGGCCCTCGCGGCGTGCGGGTAAATGCGGTATGCCCGGGCTGGGTGCGCACGCCGATGGCCGATCAGGAGATGGAACCCCTGATGGAATTTTATGGCGAGACGCTGCAGCAAGCCTATGACCGGGTCTGCGCCGACGTGCCGCTACGCCGGCCGGCCAGCGCCGAGGAAATTGCCAGGGTCTGTCGCTTCCTGGCGTCCAGTGAGGCATCGATTATCACCGGCGCGACACTGGTGGCCGACGGCGGTTCGACCATCGTCGATGTGCCGACCCTGGCTTATGCCCACATGGAGCCTTCTCATGATTAAAGATCTGGATTTCAGCGGCCGCACCATACTGGTAACCGGCGGCGCTCAGGGTATTGGTCGCGCCATTGTCGAAGCCTTCGCCTTGCGCGGCGCTCGTGTGGTAATCGCCGATCTGCAATTGCCCGCGGCCCAGGAACTGGCCAACGAGCTGTCAGGTCGCGCTTGCCAGGTTGAAGCGGTGAGTGTCGATCTGGCGGAATCTACGGCCGTGTTCAACCTGGTTCAAACGTTGGAAGAACGTATGGGGCGGCTGGATATTTTGGTGCATAACGCCGGATATTTTCCGCTGACGCCATTCGCCGAGATTACACCCGCAATTCTTGAACGCACCCTGGCGGTCAACCTCTCGGCGTTGTTCTGGCTGACCCAGGCAGCGTTACCCATGTTCCGCCGTCAGGGTCGCGGCTGCGTGCTGGTGACCTCGTCGGTCACCGGCCCGCGTGTGGCCTATCCGGGGCTTAGTCACTACGCCGCATCAAAGGCCGGGGTCAACGGATTCATCCGCAACGCGGCGCTGGAGCTGGCGGGGGTGAATGTGCGGGTCAACGGCGTGGAGCCCGGAATGATCGCAACGCCTGCCATGGGGAATTTGGGGGATGATCAGCTGAACGACACAATCACCAGCCGGGTCCCCTTGGGCCGACTGGGCAAGCCAGCCGATATCGCTGGGGCCATGTTGTTTCTGGCGTCAGACCTGGCGACTTACATTACCGGGCAGACGCTGGTGGTCGACGGTGGATCCACCTTGCCGGAAGTTTGAAACCAGGCGACTGAGCGTGGAGAAGGGGCTGCACAAGCCCCTTCTCCCCTTCCGTCACTATGAGTGTTTGTGCTCGTGCAGCATCGTCTGAATCTGCTGCGTAGCCTGACGGGTATTCTCCGCCAGCTTGCGCACCTCATCGGCCACCACCGAAAACCCGCGCCCGGCATCACCCGCCCGAGCCGCTTCAATGGCCGCGTTCAACGCCAATAGATTGGTCTGGTCGGCAATGCCTTTGATCACGCCCACCACCGTTGCAATCTGGCTATAGGTCGCCTCATTTTGCTCAAGCATTTGCTGGTGGGTCGCCTTGGCCGAACGCTCATCACTGATGTCCCGTACCGCGCCGATCACACGGGTCAAACGTCCCGACTCATCACGCACTGCACGCCCTCGTTCACGACACCAGATGTAGTCGCGAGTTTTGTGGCGCATCCGGTATTCGAAGACGTACTCGGCGCTACCGTGAGAGCTGAGGATTTCCCGGTCGAAGATCGCCATGATTTTCGGCAAATCCTGCGGATGCGTGATACCGACCTGCGCATCCCAGCCATCGGGTAACTCATGGGGCGCATAGCCCATCAGCAGGCGAAACTGATTGGAAAAGCGCATGCAACTGGCCGGGTGCTGAATATCACCGTTGACCACGCAGATGTCCCAGCAGCCTTCAGTTAGCGTCGATTGCAACAACTCCCAGATTTGCGCCTCATGTTGATGTTGCAGGGTCCGTTGAATGTGCTGGCTCAACTCGACCTGAAGATTTTTTTCGCGATGCCGAGCCTGCTCGAGCTCCTCACCAAGCGTTTCCAGCGCTTGCCCGCTGAGCTCCAGCCGGACGGCCTGATCCGTCGCCAACTCCGCAGCCAACAGTTGCTGCTGCGCGAACCGGGCCCTTTCACACGTGAACTGTTCCAGTTGCAAGGCCTCATCAAGTGCCTGCTGCTGTTTATGCGTTTTGAAGAACATCAGCCTGTCCTTTGTTGATCGAGTCGATCCACTGGATCTGATCGCAAACCAAGCATGATTGCTTGCACCAGGTTGCGGCCCTGCTTGTTCCAGCCTGCCATAAGAAAAACGGCGCCCTCAGGCGCCGTAAACAATCGATAGTTATCAGCAATGACTGATCACAGTCGTGCAGACGACCGCTGACAAGCATTGAATGGCGGCACCTGACCACGCCAGGGTTGAGCACGCTCAAGCTGTGCGGCGAGTGCCAATAACGTACTTTCCTCGCCAAAGCGCCCCGCAAAATGCGCGCCCATCGGCAGTCCATCGGCGCTCCAATACAACGGCATCGACATCGCCGGCTGACCACTGGCGTTGAACAGCGCAGTGAACGGCGAGTAACTGTGGAAACGTTCGATCAGTTCTTCAAGGCTGATGCTGTCGTCTTGCAAATCAAGTTCGCCAATGAGTACCGGCTCACGTGTCAGGGTCGGCGTCAGGATCACATCGTAGTTCTGCATGAACACCGCCAACTGCCGGCCCAAGGCATGAATCCACTCCACCGCGCCCGCATATTGCGCGCCGCTGACGTCGCCCTTGCTACGCAAGATAATCCGCGTCCGGGCTTCCAATTCTTCAGGCTGCACGGCAAACCCGCGCATCTGGCCCAATACATCGACATAGTGACGAGTACTCGCACCAATGATGGTAAAGACCTGATCCAGAAACTCCGGCAACGCCACCGGCAAGCTGACCGGTTCAACACGGTGGCCGAGGGACTGGCACAATCTGGCGGCCCGGCGCACCGCTTCCAGGCTCTCAGTCGAGGTCGGCCAGGGCCCTAACTGCTCAACCAGCCCGATACGCAGTGGACGCGGATCACGCTGCACTGCCGCGAAGTACGGTAGCGTCTGCACCGGCGCAGCGTAAGGCGCACCCAGATCAATCCCCGCTGTCGCATCAAGCAACGCCGCGCTGTCACGCACCGATAAGGTGACAGCATGCGGTGTACCCATTCCGGCCCAGCCCTCTCCGACCATCGGCCCCGAAGGCAGCAGCCCGCGACTTGGCTTGAGCCCGAAGACCCCACAGCAGGAGGCTGGAACCCGCAATGATCCGCCGCCATCATTGCCATGGGCGAAAGGTACTACGCGTGCGGCAACCAGCGCGGCTGCCCCGCCGCTGGAACCACCCGCACTGTGCGCGAGGTTCCAGGGGTTGCGCGTGGCGCCAAAACGGTTTGATTCGGTGGAGTAAGAGGTACCGAACTCAGGGGAGGTGCTGGTCCCGACAATCAAGCAACCCGCACCTCGCAAACGGGTCACGATTTCAGATTCAAAATCTGCCCGAAAACCTCCCAGCGACTGCGAGCCATTGGTCATCGCAGCCCCATTGACTGGAGAGAAAAGGTCTTTGATCAGCGTCGGTACGCCGCTGAAAACACCCTCCAAGGACCTCGACTCGCGTGCCGCCTGACGCGCCGAGTCGTAAAGCCGTTCGGCCACCGCGTTAAGCTGCGGCTCAACCAGTTCAATACGATCAATGACCGCTTCAAGTAGCTCGCCGGGCTGCACTTCACCGCGCTTAACCCACTCGGCCAGACCTGTGGCGTCTTCACTGTCCAGCAAGTTCTGGATGTCTTGCATACCCATGCTCCTAGTACCTATAAATTACGAATGACTTGATCCGCCAACAGTGACAATGGTTTTACGTCGCGCCTGCGCGCCGGCCAGTGCCCAAAACAATGCTGAGGCAAAGCTGGCGACCGCCAACCACTGGATCGAATGACGCAGGTCACCCGCAAAAGCACTGATCAGTGCCACCACCAGCGGGCTGACAAATTGGCCAAAATACAGAAAGGCAGTGAACCCACCCAACCCGCGCCCGCGGGTTTTGGCAGTCAGGGCATTCATCACGGGGGCCATCGCATTGGGCACCAAAAGCCCGGCACCCAGACCGTGGATGAGCACTGCCACCAACACCTCGTTGTAGCTTTGCGCGCGCATCAGCAGCCATAGCCCGAGCCCCAGCATTGCCAGCAACAACGCATTGCAACCAGCGACACCGATACGTCGGCGCAACAGCGGCCACATCAACGACCCGCCCAACGTTGCCAGCAGGCTCAATCCTGCCGACAGCCCGATCAACGTGCTCGAGGTGACGCCCAGACTGACCAACAGAACAGGGGCCTGAATCGGTACGATAAAACTCAACACCATCCCGCTGAGGATCAGCATGTATCCGATGATCAATGGCACCACAGCGACCTTTCCTGTATCGGGCTCCTCGAACTGTTGTTTACCAGTCGCAGGTTCCCACAACACGTTCATCATCACCGGCACCAACAGCAGCGGCAGCAAGTAGAGCAAGAACGGGAGCCGCCAGGAGTGCTCGCCCAACGCCCCGCCGACGACAAAAAACAGCGAACCCACCAGGCCAATGGTCACCACTTGGCGATTGACATAGCGCAGCCGTTCCTCGCCCTGCCAATAGTCTGCAATCAACGTGGCGCAACAGGTCATCACCGCCGCTTCGGCGCAGCCAAACAGCAGGCGTACACCCACAATGGCCGACAAGTTATCCAGGACTGCCGGCACCGCACCCAGCAAGGCATACAGCAGGGTTGCGATCACAAGTAACGCCTTGCGTCCGACCCGATCGGCTAACCAGCCAGCCAAGGGGGCGCACAAAGCGATGGCCAATGCCGGTCCAGTGATCGCCAGCGGCACCAGTAAACCCGCCTGGGGGTTAAGGGGGCCAAACTCGGCGCCGAGCTTGGGCAGGATCGGCGCAACCATCACCGACCCCATGATGGTCAGGCTGCTGCCAAGCATCAGTACCAGCCCCTCACGTCGCCCAGTGGCTTGACGCGGCGAAGACAGGGGCGCGGGTGAAACAGCGTGTGATTGATTCATAGCACCTCCTCAAAAACTTTGAGAAACACGCAACGCCACGGTATAGCCCTGGGCACGGTTTTGCGCGTCGAACTCTTTGTAGGCGTGGAGCCAGACAGGTGGCAGCCCGGGCTTGAAGTAACTGACGGCAGGGCCCACAGCCAGCACACGCGCGCGATTTCCCGTTTCCAGGCCGGGTGCATTGTCATCAGTGAACTGGCGGTAGTAGTAGCCACCCAGCCCCACCGTCCATGGCCCTACGTGCTGGCCCACCGCAAATTCGTGCCGGTACTCAATACCGTTTTTGTAATCGGTGGCGTTGTTACGTGTATTGATGTCGGCTTCAAAGCTTGAAGACACTTCGAAGCCGCTGTCGCTGATATAGGTGGCGTTAACTATTGGCGAGAAGGTCCAGTGATTCAGGCCCGGGGACACCAAACGGTTCTTGTCGTAGTCACCGGTAGGCGCCTGAATTTGGAACTGCGTATTGATGAACAGGTTCGGCGACACGTTCCATTGCAGGATCAATGGCAGAAACTGCACATCGGCCAAACGGAACGGGTCGGCTTCCAGACTCAGCGGCCCTGCAGGCGTGGGCACTTTGATCGAAGCGTCCATTTTGAAGAACGGCACGATAACGCCAAACCCATACTTGGCGCCCAGGACAGTGTTATCCGTCATGCGCATATAGGCGACGCCGATGGACAGCACGTCCAAGGAAAAATGGTTATCGACTGAGCGCCCTTCACGGTCCTTCTGAACATTGGTCGAGTAGAACCCGGTTCGCAGACCAAGCGTGCCGAACGGCGTCGCCGGGGGCGACATTCCCGCACCAAAATCATAAACGCCGACGGCGGTGGTCGGAGAGCCGTTTTCAGTGCCATGAGCACTGGTGCACAAACCCACCAGCCCCAAAGTGATCAACGTAAATTGTCTGATGCTTGCGTTGTTTTTATGGTTCATCGAATGCCCTCCCACCCCATTGGTGTAGGAGTCATCCTAGTAAGCGAAACCTTTAACTTGTTATCCGATTTCAGCAGAGTTGAGTGCGGCGCAATGTCTGTGAAGGGTTTTCTCCGAACATAATTCGGTAGTCACTGGAAAACCGGCTCAAGTGCCAGAATCCCCAACGTGCGGCGACTTGCTGGACGCCATGAAGTTGAGTGCTCGTTCGCAGTTCACGACGCACCGCATTGAGGCGCAATGCACGCAGATAGGCCACCGGATTGATCCCCAGGGTTTCCTGGAAACAGTATTGAAGTTTACGGCGACTGGCGCCGATGTGATTACACAGGTCAAGGATCGACAACGGCTCGTCGACATGAGACAGCGCATACTCACGCGCCCGGTCGACCATCCGTTTGCGCGCCGTGGGGTTAAGTGGCGGCGCGTGATCCGGTGCAACCAGCTCAAGCACATGCAGCATGACTACATCACGAATACCCCGGCGGATAGAGTCATAGCCGAGCAGCACATCATGCGCCTGATCACTGCTCGTAAGCTCCTCGAACAACATAGCAAGTTCTGTTCGAACAGTTGAGTTGCCCAAGCGGTAACACTTGGGAAGATCGGTAATTCGAAAGTGACTACCCTGGCGCTCAAGCACCTGCTCAAGCGTGCGCTCATCAATCGCCACACCCAGCAAGTCCAGATGCTGCGGCGTGCTCAATTCAGGAAGATTGTCACCGTGGGCGACCAACATGCTGGGCTCGTGAATCGGATGCCCAGAGCAAAAAACCGGGCCATGAGCACTCAACGGTATGCTGAAGGTAATAGCGCCTTTCCAGGCCACGCCGCTTTTGGTCATGGCCTGATTAGAGCGGTCTCGCACCAGTTGCATCCAGTCTGCACGAAACTCAATCAGCTCACCCTCGAAGCGCCCGGGGGTCAGTTGATCGTAGCGAACTTGCCACCCCGCCATGTTCTGCGCGTGCTCATCAATGTCACTCGCGATAAAACGATGGATGGGTAATACAGGCATTGAGGGCGCCGAAATCAGCAAATTATTATTGTTCATGACCCAACCCTTACCAGTTCAGGAGCTTGCATCCCTACCCTATGCAAGCGCCATTCCGAACGGTCCTGTGAACCTTCACTTGTGCCAAAATGGGATAGTCCACGCTGCTCGGCTTAACGTGCACAGGGTATTTTGTATCGGGTATTACCGCTGATACGCTGACTGGCGGTGGAATGCGCCACCGGGAACGTGGCGCAGCTCCCTTCATACAAACGGTAGCGCTTCGCAGGCGTTCTCTATCGCCACCCGATACTGCGCTACCCGAGACGGCAGATAGTTGAAAAAGAACCCGGCGCTTTGCAGCTTGGCGGCGCGCAACGGATCGTCTTCGGGCAATGCCCTGGAAACCCGTGCGGCCCGCGCCCATGCCAGGGCCAGCAGGGCCACGCCACATAACTGGAGAAAGTCCGGCGCGGCCCGATAGGGGTACTCGCTGTCCTCCCGCGACCGTTCACGGATGGCCTCGACCACACTGGCCAGCGCGTCACACAGGGTGTCCAGCGCCTGGGCGAAACCTGCACACGCGGCGCATTGGCCGCCCTGCCCGGCCTCGTCGCGCAGCACTGCCAGCAGCAGGCCGAAGGCACGTCCCTCATCCCCCAGCACCTTGCGCAGCAGCAGGTCATTGGCCTGGATCTCGTTGCTGCCCTCATAGATCATCGCGATGCGACTGTCGCGCAGCGTTTGCTCGATGGCGAACTCGGCGACATAGCCGTAACCGCCGAAGACCTGCAACGCATTGCTCGCCTGACGAAACCCCTGTTCGGTGAAAAACGCCTTGATGATCGGCGTCAGCAACTGCGCCAATTGGCCGGCGCGCTCCCGCGCCTGCGGGTTGGGATCATGCTCGGCCTGATCGAGCAAATGCGCGGCCCAATAGCCGATGGCGCGCATCCCCTCGCTGGCTGTGCGCAACTCCAGCAACACGCGGCGCATGGCCGGGTGATAAAGGATGGGGTCAGCCGCTTGCGCAGGCACCCCTTGCGGCCTTGCTGGCGCGCGCATTTGCACGCGCTCGGCGGCGTATTGGCGGGCGTTCTGCCAAGCCGCCTCGACATGCCCCAGGCCTTGCAGGCCGACATGCAGGCGCGCCGAATTCATCATCACGAACATCGCCGCCAAGCCACGGTTGGCGTCGCCGATCAGCCAGCCTTGGGCGGCGTCGAACACCAGGGAGCACGTGGCGCTGCCCTTGATGCCCATCTTGTGTTCAATACCGTCGCAATGCACACCGTTGGCCTGGCCATCGTCCAGCAGCTTGGGCACCAGGAACAGTGAAAGGCCACGACTGCCCGGCGGCGCATCGGGCAGGCGCGCCAGCACCAGGTGCAGGATATTGGCCGTGAGGTCGTGCTCGCCGCCGGAGATAAACAGTTTGTTGCCCTGCAGGCGATAACGGCCGTCGCCCTCGGGGGTCGCGCGACAGCGCAGCAGCCCGACATCGCTGCCGGCCTGGGGCTCGGTCAGGCACATGGTGGGTAAGGCATGCCCACTGACGATCTCGGGCAAGTAGCGCGCCTGCAACCAGGGCGCGGCATGGGTCTTGAGGCAGAGGTAGGCGCCGTGGGCGATCCCGGTGTACATGGCCCACGCATGATTGCTGGCGTAGAGCATCTCTTGCAGCGCCGCGTCGAGCAGTTGCGGCAACCCTTGGCCGCCCTGCTCTTCGGCGCACGCCAAGGCAGGCCAGCCACCGTCGACATAGGCGCGATAGGCCTCGGCGAAACCGTCTGGCGTGCTGACCTGGCCGGCGTTCCAGCGGCAGCCTTGACGATCGCCGCTGCCGTTCAGGGGCGCCAGCACCCGCTGACTGAAGCGCGCCGCTTCCTCCAACACCTGCACGGCGAGTGACATGTCCAACGTCTCGAACGCCGAACATTGGCTCCACGCCTCGGGGGCTTGCAGCCAATGTTCAAGCACAAATTGCATATCGCGCAGCGGCGCCTGATAGCTCCACATGGCAAACCTCATCGAATAAAAAGGAGTTACACCGTTGAACGCTCAACCGCGATAGGCCGGGTTCTCGATCAACAACGCCATGCCTTGCCCACCGCCGACACACGCAGCGGCAATCCCGTAGCGCAGGTTGTGCCGGCGCAATTGCCGGGCCAGCGTCATGACCAAGCGCAGGCCGGTGGCGGCCAGTGGATGCCCCACCGCCAGCGAACCGCCCTGGACGTTGAGCCGAGCGTTGTCGAGCTGCAGCTCCTGGGCCACTGCCAATACCTGGGCCGACTGCGCTTCGTTGATCTCGAAACGGCCGATCTCATCCAGGCTCAACCCGCTGCGCTGCAGCAGCAGACGGATCGCCGGTGCCGGGCCGATGCCCATGAACTCCGGCGCCACGCCGACCACCGCGCTGGCCAGCAGTTGGGCCAGGGCCGGACGCGTGCAGGCCGAAGCGCGCCCGACCAGAGCCGCCGCCGCGCCATCAACCACCGCGCAGCTGTTGCCGGCGGTTTGCACCCCATTGGCATGCACGGCGCGCAAGCGCGACAGCGCCGCCAGGTCGGTGGGCAGTGGGTGGCTGTCCTGGGTGACGGCAGCGGCCCGGCGCGCCAGGCTGATGCCTCGCGGCTGGTACCCCTCAAGCTCGAACACTTGGTTATCGACCGTCACGATCTCTTCAGCCCAAGCGCCGTCACGCTGCGCCTGCAATGCGCGTTGATGGCTCTCGCAGGCGTAACGGTCCACGGCCTCGCGGCTCAGGCCATAGCGGCGCGCCAGGTGGTCGGCGGTGGCGATCATGTCCAGTCCCGGGGCCGGGTCGTAAAGGGCTTCCCAGAGAAAATCCTTGAATTGCACCTCGCCACCCAGACGAAACCCATCCCGGTGGGTGTAGGCCGCAATCGGGTTGCGTGACATGGACTCACTGGCCACGCACAAGGCCAGTTGCACCTCGTCGCGCAGTTGCTCAGCGGCCTGGCGCAACAGCTCGAAGCCCGTGGCGCAGATGCGCTGCACCCCCAGCGCCGGAACCGATTGCGCCACGCCGCTGTACAAGCCGACATGTCGCGGCAGCAAATACGCATCGAAGCTGGCCTGGGCCATGGACCCAGCCAGTACGCTGTCCACCGCCAGCGGGTCGACACCGGCACGGGCCAGGACTTCACGGCCGACCTTGATTCCCAGGTCGATGGGCGACACCTGGGCCAGGGCGCCACCAAGGTCGACCCACGGCGTGCGTACCGCCGCGTAAATCGCCACGTCGGCAAACGCCGAATACTGCCCGACGCCGCTCAAGGCCTGGGCTCGGCGCGCAGAATCGCAACATCTTCACCGCGATACAGCGCCTCGACCTTGGCCGCGCGCCATTGCAGTACCGCACGCTGGTTGATCGAGCCCTTGTCGGTAATTTCACCACGGTCAATAGACGCCGGCTCGTCGAGCAAGGCAATCCATTCCAAACGGCTGGCATTGCCGGTGGCGTCGCGATTGAGGCGCTGCAACCAGTCGCCGAACCACTCGCGCACCGGCGCGCTGGCGAGTACTTCGGCGTCGCTCGCGTCGGGGTTCAAGCCCGCCAGCCGGCGGCATTCGTAGAGCCTGGGGAAGACCAGGGCGCCCAGGCATTCGCGGTCCGGCGCGGTAATCACCAGGTCCTGCACATAGGGCGAGCCTTCCAGCACCGCACGATTGCGCAACGGACCGACGCTGACAAACACCCCGGAGGACAGTTTGAAATCCTCGGCAATGCGCCCGTCGAACATCAGCCCCAGTTGCGGCTGATTCGGATCGGCGAGCTTGATCGCGTCACCCGAACAGTAGAACCCCTGCTCATCGAACACCTCGGCGGTTTGCTCGGGCGCCCGCCAGTACCCCGGCATGATGTGCGGCCCGCGAAAGCGCCCTTCGAACTTGCCGTCCACCGGCACCAGGCGCACCTCGCAGCCCGGCGCGGGCAAACCGATATACCCGGCCATGGACAACGGCCCGGTGGTGAAGGTGCAGGACGGCGCGGCTTCGGTCATGCCCAGCCCGGCCATCATGCGGATGCGTTCTGCGCAGTGCTGCTCGGCCACACGGTCGAGGCGGTCCCAGACACTTTGCGAAAGGCCGGCAGCGGCGAAGAAAAACAATTTCATCCGCGCAAAAAAGCACTCGCGCAACTCGGCGTCCTGCTCCAGGGCGCTGACCAATTCTTCCCAGCCCTTGGGCACCGTCAGATAGGCCGTGGGCGATACCTCCTTGAGGTTGCGCAGGGTCTCGGCAAACCCCTGGGCCGTGGGCTTGCCAGCGTCGAGGTAAAAGGTGCCACCGTTGTAGAGCACGATGCCGACGTTGTGGCTGCCACCGAAGGTGTGATTCCACGGCAACCAGTCCACCAACACCGGTGGCTCTTCACCGAACACCGGAAATGTCTGCAACAGCATTTGCTGGTTGGCGCAGAGCATGCGTTGCGTGGTAATCACGGCCTTGGGCAACTTGGTCGAGCCCGAGGTGAACAGAAACTTGGCGATGCTGTCGGGGCCGGTGGCATTGAACGCCTGATCGGCCGCACTGCCGCCTGGGGTTTGCAACAGGCTCGCGAAGCTGACCTGGGCGCGTCCGGGCACCTGGCCACGCACGCTGATCAGCGGCGTCTCGGCCGGCAATACCGCGTCGATCGCACGCTGGTAGGCCGCTGCATCGCTGACAAACACCAGCCCTGGTTGCAGCAGGTCGCAGACATGCCGCAGCTTGGCGAAGTCCTGGGACAACAACGAATACGCCGGCGACACCGGGCAATAAGGGATACCGGCGTACATGGCGCCGAGGGCCACCTGTAAATGCTCGATGTCGTTGCCCGACAGCAACGCCAGCGGCTTGTCTGCCGACAGGCCGTAATTCAGCAGGCCCTGGGCAATCGCCCGCACACTCTCGAGCATCTGCGCGTAGCTGACGCGACGCCAGTCACCATCGGCCTGGCGCGCGGCAATAAAGGTCTGCTCGGGACGCACCCGGGCCCAATGCACCAGACGATCGAGCAAGCGCGCCGGCAACTCGGCCAATGGCTCCAGGGAACGCATATGCAGCACGCCCTGTTCTTCAGTGACCTCCACCGGCGCATGACCGATGGACACCTCGCGGTAGCGCGGCGCACGCGGCGCGGGCTGGGGTTGCGGTCTGAATTCGGAACTCACAGGGTTCTCCTCCATCAAGGCACGTCTACGGGCACCCGGTTGGGGGCGGCTCGTGGCGCGGCTGGGCAGCCTGAGGCTGCCGCCTTGTTATTGTTAGGTATGGCCAACGCGAAGCGGCGCCGCCGACTCAGATCGGGTAATGCCGCGGCCCGTTCTGCAAGGTCACCCAGCGCAATTGCGTGAAGTGTTCAATCGACGCCTTGCCGCCAAAGCTGCCGTAACCGCTGGACTTGACCCCGCCAAAGGGCATCTGCGCCTCGTCATGCACGGTCGGGCCGTTGATGTGGCAAATGCCCGATTCCACCCGCTGCGCCAACGCCAGCGCACGCCCGGTGTCGCGACTGAAGATCGCCGCCGACAGGCCGAACTCGGAGTCGTTGGCCAGGCGCAGCAGTGCTTCATCACCGTCACCGCGCAGCAACACCGCCACCGGGCCGAAGGATTCTTCGCGGTACAAGCGCATGTGCTCGGTGACGCCATCGATCAGGGTCGGCTGCAAGATGCTGCCCTCCAACTGGCCGCCCGCGACCAGCCGGGCGCCCTTGGCAAGGGCATCGTCGATCAGCGCCTTGATGCGTGTGCCGGCACTGGCGTCCACCAGCGAACCCAAGACCGAATCCGCCGCCGCGGGGTCACCCGCGCGCAGGCTGGCGACCTTGGCGGTCAGCTTGGCGATAAACGCATCGGCGACCTTGGCATCGACAATCAGGCGTTCGGTGGACATGCAAATCTGGCCCTGGTTGAAATAGGCCCCAAACGCCGCTGCGGCAACCGCCGCATCCAGATCGGCGTCGTCGAGCACCAGCAACGGCGCCTTGCCGCCCAACTCGAGCAAGGCCGGCTTGAGGTGACGCGCCGAGAGTTCGCCGACAATCCGTCCGACATGCGTCGAGCCGGTGAAGTTGACCCGGCGCACGGCCGGGTTGGCGATCAGCCGTTCGACAATCGCGGCGGCATCGGCCGGGGCATTGCTGATGACGTTGACTACACCGTCGCCCAGGCCGGCATCCTGCAACACCTGGCCAATCAGGCGATGCACCGCCGGGCTCAGCTCCGAGGCCTTGAGCACCACGGTATTACCGCAGGCCAGCGGCATGGCGATGGCGCGTGTGGCGAGGATGACCGGGGCATTCCACGGCGCGATACCCAGCACCACACCGCAAGGCTGACGCAGGGCCATGGCGAAACTGCCGGGGACATCGGAGGGGATCACTTCACCGGTGATCTGGGTGGTCATCGACGCCGCTTCACGCAGCATGTTGGCCGCCAGGCGCACGTTGAAGCCATACCAGTTGGCCATGGCGCCGGTTTCGCCGGCGGCGGCGATGAATTCGGCGCTGCGCGCCTGCAATTGCTCGGCAGCGTTGAGCAAGCGGGTACGGCGTTCATTGGGCGCCAGTGCGGCCCAGCCGGGGAAAGCCGCCTGGGCCGCCGCCACGGCGGCGTCGGCATCTTCCAGGGTCGCGGCGGCAACCCGCGAAACCACTTCACCGGTCACCGGGTTGCGACGCTCAAAGGTTCGACCGTCACGGGCGGGGCACGACTGGCCGCCGATCAACAGGGGCACGTCCAGCATGGTGATTCCTCTTTATTGTCTTTATGGGGAATGCATTCAAGCGATGTCACAGTAGCGCCAGCGTGAGGCCGCGAACAGCGGGATGCGGCCCGCTATTCGCCGGCAAGCCTCAGCGCTTGTACGTCTGCAGGCCGGGTTTGATGCTCTTGTCGTCGAGGAACTGCTTCATGCCCTGCTCGCGGCCGCCTTCGGTGTCGAGCAAACGCGACTGATCGAGCTTGGCGTAGAGGTAATCCTCGTTCTGCTCCCAGGTCAGTTCGCGGCAACGCTTGAAGCCATGCTTGGCCGCCCGTAGCACCACCGGGTTTTTCTCCAGCAGGTTGCGCGCCAATTCAATCGTCACTTCGCGCAGTTGGGCCAGCGGCACGCTTTCGTTGACCAGGCCCATCTCGGCGGCCTTCTGCCCGCCGAAGGTCTTGCCGGTCATGATGTAATACAGCGATTGGCGATGGCCTACGGTGTCGGCCATGGCCTTGCTCACCAGGTTGCCCGGTGGGATGCCCCAGTTGATTTCCGAGAGACCGAAGGTCGCTTCGTCGGCACAGATCGCCAGGTCGCACGCCACCAAGGGGCTGAAGCCGCCGCCGAAGCACCAGCCATTGACCATGGCGATGGTCGGCTTGGCGTACATGCGCAGCAGTTTCCATTGCCATTGCGAGGCTTCGCGGCGGATTTTCTCCTGGAGGATTTCCGGGCCGGCATCCACCTCGCGAAAGTATTCCTTGAGGTCCATGCCGGCGGTCCAGGCTTCGCCGGCACCGGTCAAGACCAGCACGCCAGCGGCAGGGTCCTGCTCCAGGGTTTCCAGAACGTCGATCATTTCGCGGTTCAGGGTCGGGCTCATGGCGTTGCGTTTTTCCGGGCGATTGAGAATGACCCAGGCAATGCCTTCCTCGATTTCAACCTTGACGGTGGTCCAACGGCCTTCGTAATTACTCATGACGGTACGCTCTTGTTCTGGGTTGGAAGATGATTCGAAATTAAACCGCAAATATAGTTATGTCAATTAACTATTAACCTTGATAACAAATATTCTGCCCCTGTAAAACCTAAGCTGCTCGGGTGTTATGAAAAGCCGGCATAGCCATGGCTCGCCAACCTCGGCAAACTAGATAGCTTTCTTAACCTCCACCTTCTGAGGATTGCACTGTCAATGGCCAAGCCTTCCAACCTCGCCGACGCCAACCTGGCCCTGCCCGACACCACCGAGGGGCGCGCGCCGCTGGATTCGGCCCTGGACGACCTGATCGGTTACGCCATGCGTCGCGCCCAGCTCAAGCTGTTCCAGAACCTGATCGGTCGACTTTCCGAACACGACCTGCGCCCTGCTCAGTTCTCGGCCCTGGCGATCATCGAGCAGAATCCCGGCCTGATGCAGGCCGACCTGGCCCGCGCCCTGGCGATTGAGCCGCCCCAGGTGGTGCCGCTGCTGAACAAGCTGGAAAGCCGCGCCCTCGCCGTGCGTGTGCGCTGCAAGCCGGACAAGCGCTCGTATGGGATCTTCCTTAGCAAGACCGGCGAAACCCTGCTCAAGACGCTCAAAGAGATCGCCGCACAGAGTGACCTTGACGCCACCGCAGCCCTGGACGGTCAAGAACGTGCAGAGCTGCTGCGCTTGCTGAAGAAGGTGTATCAGGACTGACAGGCCTACCAGAGCGCCACGGTGTAGAGCACCAGGAAACGGGTCTGGTTTTCATCGCGAAACGCCGCGCCGCTCGGGAAGTCATTGCGATAGATCGACTTGCGCGCCATCAGCCCGACGTTCTTCAGCGGGCCGCTCTGGATCACGTAGCCCAGTTCCATCTGGAACTCGCGCTCCTTGCGATCCTCGGCATTGAACGCCGCCAGCTCGATGTTATCGCCGCGCACATAACGCAGCCGGCCCTTCAGGCCCGGTAAACCGGATGCCGCGAAGTCATAGTCGTAGATCGCCTGCCAGGTGCGTTCCTTGGCATTGAGAAAGTCCGAACTCATGGTCAGTTCGCTCATGCCCATCAGCTCAGTCCCCGAGATATAGGGCGTGGCCGTCTCGCCACTGGAATGCATGTAGCCCAGGCTGAATTTGTGACCGCCCAGGCGGTAGCCAAACAACGCCGAGAGATTGCGGTTATCCACGTTCCCCGCCTTGGCACTGCCGTCCTCGCGACTGAAGAAACTGCGCAGGTCGCTGGTGAGCACGCCATCGCCCAGAGGCATAGTGTGCAGCAACGCCAGGGTGTCCTGCTGGTAGAGGTCGGCGATCTGCGAGTGATAGACGCGCAGGCTGAGGTCTTTGTTGACCTGGTAGTCACCGCCGACGTAAGCCAGGTGCGAGGTGGTGGCGGTGGCATTGAAACGCCGGTTGGGCGAGGCGATGGTCATGGCCTCGTAGTTGGTGGAGTCGCGCTTGTTGATGCGGTCGATGTAGCCCGTATTAAGGGTCAGGCCGTCGATATCCTTGGAGCTCAAGGTGGTGCCGCGAAAGGTTTGCGGCAGCAGGCGCGACGGGCTGGCAAAGGCGAACGGCAGGAAGATCGACACGTCACCGGTCTTCACGGTGGTTTGTGCAAACCGCAGCTTGGCGGTCGGCGCCAGGCGCGAGTATTCATCGGCGGCACGCTTGTCGCTGGCCGACACCGGCAACAACTCGGTGCCGCTGCGGTCCGGCGAAGAGTCGAGCTTGACCCCCATCAGCCCGCGCACATCCAGGCCAAAGCCCACCGGCCCTGGGGTGTATCCCGATTCCAGGTTGAGGATGAACGCCTGAGCCCATTCCCGCGCAGCGGTCTTCGCACCGTCGTCCTTGTAGTCGCGGTCCAGGTAGTAATTGCGCAGGGTCAGGGTGCCGTGGCTGTCGTCGACAAACCCTGCCGCCCACAGCTGGGTGGGCAGCACGCTCAAGGCCAGCAACGCCATGACCAGGCTCGGCTTGGGGTTCGACACACAGGAGACGGACGCCACAGCAACGGCGTCCTTCATAGGGAGTTTTGGCATGTTCATTGTCCATTTGTTGTTGTTGTTTTTGGGGTGACACACGCTCGGCCCAGTCGGCTTCGCGAACAGAGAATGGAAACAGCCGACGGTGCTCGTCAACCGCAAATGACCGATAATCGAACATTAATAAAGCTATCTACTTTTCAGATCAGCACAGATACATATCTCAACACTATGAATTTAAAGTACTTATTTATCGATTTTTGCATTTTTAATACGCCATTCATTTTTTAGTTATATTTGTTATCTTAATCGCAGCAGCCACTTGCGCTTGCCACCACAACAAAAACAACAACAATGAGGTTTGCCCATGGACAGTCCATCGCGTCGTTCGACGCTGACTATCGCGTTGTGCTTTATCGTTGCGCTGATCGAGGGGTTCGATCTGCAAGCCGCCGGAACCACCGCCGCAGGGTTGCGTCAGAGTTTTGCCCTGGACCCAAAGATGCTCGGCTGGGTATTCAGCATCGGGATCATTGGCCTCCTGCCGGGGGCGTTCTTCGGCGGCTGGGTCGCCGACCGAATCGGGCGCAAGAAAATCCTGGTGATCGCCGTGCTGCTGTTCGGGCTGTTCTCCCTTTGCACCGCGTTTGTCGAAAGCTACTCGAGCCTGCTGTTGGTGCGTTTTTTGACCGGCCTGGGGCTGGGCGCCGCGCTACCCAACCTGATCGCCCTGTGCGCCGAAGCGGCCAGCGAACGCAACCGTGGCACCGCCATCAGTGTCATGTACTGCGGCGTGCCATTGGGCGGCGCATTGGCGGCGGTGGTGGCGATGTTTTCCAGTGAACACTGGCAGACCACCTTTATCATCGGCGGCCTGGCGCCCTTGTTGGCCGTGCCCTTGATGATCCTGCTGCTGCCTGAATCCAACGCCTTTCGCCAACAGTTCGACAAGACCCTCAGTGCTCGCCCCTCCACCCGCCAGGCGCTGTTCAGCGAAGGCCGCGCGCGCACCACACTGGCGTTGTGGCTCAGCTACTTCTTCACCCTGACCGTGATGTACATGCTGCTGAACTGGCTGCCGTCGTTGTTGCTCGAACAAGGTTTCAGCAAACCCCAGGCGGGCATGGTGCAGATGCTGTTCAACATTGGCGGCGCCCTTGGCTCGCTGCTCGGCGGTGTCCTGCTGGACCGCTGCAATCCCTTCAAAGTGGTGCTGTTCGTGTATGCCGGGTTGCTCGCCGCCTTGGCCGGGGTCGGGCTGTCGGTGGGCATCGTGCCCATGGCCATCGCGGGTTTCGCCGCAGGCTTGTTCGTGATGGCCGCGCAGTTGGTGCTCTATGCGTCGGCACCGCCTTCCTATCCAACGGCGGTGCGTGCCACCGGCGTCGGTGCAGCCGTGGCCATCGGCCGGCTGGGCTCGGTGGCCGGACCGCTGGCGGCTGGACAACTGCTCGCCGCAGGTGCGGGCACCACGGGAGTCCTGCTGGCGACCTCCCCCGGGGTGGCGATCGCGGCGCTGGCCATCATCACCGTCATGGTGCGTAAGGCGCCACTGAACCTGCCCGAACTTGGCACTGCCGGGCACACTAAAGCCTAGAATGTGGGTGGCCAATCGAGCAGCCGTTGGTTGCCCTCGGTGCGGATATCAGCCGGTTGCTCGCAGTCAGCGTTCAGCGACAGGACGTTTTACTAGTAGATGACGTCGAGCAGGTCTGGGCCAGTGGCCCAGACCTTTTTTCAACGCTCATTGGCGGCGTGCCCACCCCCTTCGGGTCGGTGATCCGCGTCAACCAGTCGCCGCCTCAACCACGCTCTCTACCGCAGGCGCCAGTGCCTGCGCGTTTTACCGCCTGCCGGTGGCACGCTCAGTCAAATCTGGCCGTTGCACTCAAGCATTGCGTGTGTCCGGGCACTACAGTCGAAGTGCCAGGGGTGTTAACCCCCGCTCACAATTCCAATAATAGAGCCATCGCAATGAACTTGACTCGATCCCTGCCGGCTTGCCTGGCACTCAGCCTCATCGCCTTTACCGTGCACGCCGCCGATGGCCCACCACCGCCCACGGTCAGCCAACCCAGCGGCATCAACCTAGGCGGCACCAGCTTCTACGACGGGTTCGCCGGACCACCCGGGCTGACGCATCAGACCTATCTGAAGTTCAGTACGGCCAGCAGCATTCGTGACAATGGCGGCAAGGACAACCGCAACTTCGATAACCCGAAGATCAATGTCATTACCTTGATCAACCAGTTCAGCTATTACTCACCCGACACCATCGGCGGCGGCGCGCACTTGGGCTGGAGCCTGTTGGTACCGGTGGTCTCCCTGGACGGAAACTTTGGCGACAACGGCGTCAAGCTCAAGGACAACGGCGTCGGCCTGGGTGACGTCACCGTCGGCCCGCAGATCCAGTTCGATCCGATCGTCAACGCCGAAGGCCGGCCGGTGTTTGTGCAGCGCGTGGCGTTCGATACGATCCTGCCCACCGGCAAGTACGACAAACACAAGGACTTGAATCCCGGCTCCAATTACTTCTCCTTCAACCCCTACTGGGCCGCGACCTTGATGCCGGCACCGCGCTGGGAAGTGAGTTGGCGCCTGAATTACTTGTACAACTTCAAGAACAACGACCCGGCAAGCAGTTCGACGCAGGTTTTTGAAGGACGGCCGGTGCGCGACACCCAATCAGGGCAATCGGCCTGGGCCAACTTTACGGCTTCATATGAGGTGTTCCCGAAGGTTTCAGTCGGGATCAACGGCTATTACTTCAGGCAGATTTCGGATGACCAGGTCAACGGCGACCGCCTGAGTAATTCTCGCGAAAAAGTCCTCGGCATTGGCCCTGGCCTGTTCTGGAAAATGACCGAAGACAAGGCCTTCTGGCTCAATACCTATAAAGAGACCGGTGTGGAAAACCGCAGCAAAACGGATTACGCCGTGCAAGTCCGCTATGTTCACAAGTTCTGACTGAGGTGATGTGTGATGAATGCGCTCGACTCCATCGACAGCAAGAAATCACTGGGCGCTATTTGCCTGATGATGGTCATTTCCCTGGGAACGCTGCAGATCCAGCCGATCCTGGGCGGCGCGCTGATTGATCAACTGGGGCTGCCGCTCAATGCCATCGGCGCGATCTTCGCCGCCGAGCTGATAGCGATGGCCATGGCTTGCGGCGTCTGTGCGCTGTTTATGGCACGGGTCGACCGCCGCCGCTTTGCGCTGGTTGCCTTGCTGATCCTGGCAGCCGGCAACCTGGCAAGCACGCAACTGCACAGCCAGGCTTGGCTGGTGGTGTTCAGGATCATCTGCGGCGCCAGCGGTGGCGCGGTCATGGCGGTGGTGTATGCGACCGCTGCGCTGCGCAGGTCGAAAGACGCGACGTTTGCCGTGATCAATATCGGTAACCTGCTCTGGGGCATGCTGCTGGTGACGTCCATGCCCACGCTCTTGCAGGCGTTTGGTGTGCAGGGCGCGTTTTGCTTGCTGGCCATCACCAGCCTGCTCGCGGCGCTGGGTTGCTGGAAAATCCCCAGGCACTACCCCGATGCCCATCGCATCGCCCATGGTGCGGCTCAGCCGTTCGGGCTGACCGCCGTGCTGCTGATCATGCTGTTTGCACTGTTGTTTTTCGGGCACTCCGCGCTGTGGGTGTATCAGGAACGCATTGGCAAAAGCATTGGCCTGGAACCCCAGCAAATCGGCGCCATCCTCGGCGGCAGCATCCTTGCCGGTGCTCTGGGCGCCGGGCTCTCCGGGCTATTGGGGCGCCGCCTGGGTCTGTTGTTTCCGCAACTGCTGAGCTTTGGTACTGCGTTGCTGGCGACCCTGGTCATGGTCTACGGCGACAGTACCGTCGCGTTTGCCGCCACGGCGTGCCTGATCCATATGGTGTGGTTTTTCAGCCTGCCCTACCTGCTGTCGATGGCGGCCGAACTGGACCCTTCCGGTCGATTGGCCGGCCTGGGCAATGCGGCGATTTTTGTCGGTCAAGGGCTGGGCCCGTTTGGCGCCGCGCTGGTGGTCGGCGAAGGGCATTTTCGGGCGGTGGGATGGCTGGCAGCCTCGGCGTATGTCGTGGCCTTGATCATTTCGTGCCTGGTGGTGGCGCGCTTTCGTCGAGGCGTCAAACCGCGCACACCGGCCCTGTCGCCGCAATCTGCCTGAATACCCTGCCCTGACGTGAACCCACTGGATCAATGAGATGACGCAATGAATATTCCATTTCCCCAAACCCCCGAGTTTTCCGGCGCGCTGTACGCCCCCAGCCGCGTAGAGGGCGAGGTGTTCGACCTGGAGATCGAAGGCGTTGTGCCTGAAGCGATCTGCGGTACCTTTTATCAAGTCTCGCCGGACCCGCAATACCCGCCCATGCTGGGCACCGATATTTTCTTCAACGGCGACGCCATGGTCAGCGGCTTCTATTTTGCCGATGGCCGGGTCTCGCTGCGTCGGCGCTATGTGCTCACCGATCGGTTGGTCGCCCAGCGCCGTGAAGGGCGTTCGCTCAACGGCGTCTATCGCAATGCCTACACCAATGACCCGCTGGCGGCAAAAAACAACACCACGGCAAACACCTCCGTGATCCCGCACAACAACGTCCTGCTGGCACTCAAGGAAGATGCCATGCCGTGGGCGCTGGACCCACAGACGCTGGAAACCCTCGGCGAGTGGAATTTCGACGGGCAGATCGACTCAGCCACCTTCACCGCCCATCCCAAGCTCGACCCGCTGACCGGAAACCTGCTGGCCTTCAGCTACGAAGCCAAAGGCGACGGCACACCGGACATGGCGTATTTCGAAATTTCACCGCAAGGCAAACTGCTGCACGAGATCTGGTTCCAGGCGCCCTACGCCGCTATGGTCCACGACTTCGCGGTCACCGAGCACTATGTGGTGTTCCCGCTGATCCCCCTGACGGTGGACGTCGAGCGCATGAAAAAAGGCGGCCAGCATTTCCAGTGGCAGCCAGAGCTGCCCCAACTGTTTGCCGTGGTGCCGCGCCACGGCGACGCGCGCGACGTGCGGTGGTTCAAAGGGCCCAAGGACGGCTTCCAAGGCCATACCCTGAATGCGTTCGACGAAGACGGTAAGGTCTATCTGGACATGCCGGTCACCGGCGGCAACATCTTCTACTTCTTCCCCCAGGCGGACGGTTTCGTACCGCCGCCGGAAACCCTGGCGGCCAGCCTGATGCGCTGGGTCTTTGACCTGAGCAGCGCACAGGACGAACTGCAACCGCAGGCGCTGACGGACTATCCCTGTGAATTTCCCCGTTGCGATGACCGTTACATAGGTCGCAAGTATGAACACGGATTCCTGCTCGCCTTTGATCCGCAGCGCCCCTATAACTCGGCGAATGGACCGATGCCGTTTCAATTCTTTAACCTGCTGGCGCACATCAACCTGACAACCGGCGTCACCGATGCCTGGTTTCCCGGTGACAGCGGGTGCTTTCAGGAACCCATTTTCATTCCACGCACAGCTGAGGCCGCTGAAGGCGATGGCTACGTGGTCTGCCTGCTCAACCTCATTGCCGAAGGCCGCAGCGAGCTGGTGGTGCTGGACGCCACTGACATGGCGGCCGGCCCCATCGCCCGCATCAAAGTCCCATTCCGTATGCGCATGTCGCTGCACGGCTGCTGGGCACCGCGCTAAAGCGGCATAGCGTTCCCCCCCTCCTCCAATCGCCACGCCCGTAGCCATCCACTTGCTGGAATGGCACGGGCTGTTTGGCGTTTCAGGCCGCGATCCGATCACCGAACAGAAAAATCATACTTATTCCGAAATGCAGGATTTATACAAAAATCTCACTTTACAGGATTAATTCGCAAGACTAGATTAAGTCCATTGCAGCCCATCCCCGCTCCCCTTTCCGAGAGGACACTTCATGAAATTCGCGAGTTTTATCGTTCAAGGCCGTACCACCTACGGCGTGGTTGAAGCTGATCAGGTGATTGACCTGGAATCGGTCAAAACCACCTTTGGCACCGACCTCAAGCAGGCCATCGCCATCAATCGCCTGGGTGAACTGACGCCGGCCGTCCTGGCCCCGCTGCCACGCGTCGCATTGGCGGACGTAACGTTCCTGCCGGTGATCGAGAACCCGGGCAAAGTGCTGTGCATTGGCATCAACTACGCCACCCACGTGCGTGAAACCGGTCGTGAAATGCCGACCTACCCGATGATTTTCACGCGTTTCGCCGACAGCCAGGTTGCGCACCTGCAACCGATCATTCGTCCGAAGGCTTCGCACAAGCTGGATTTCGAAGGCGAACTCGCCGTGGTCATCGGCAAAACCGCGCGCCACGTCAAGGCCGAGGATGCGCTGGAGTATGTGGCCGGTTATGCCTGCTACAACGATGGCAGCGTCCGTGACTGGCAGAAGCACACCATCCAGTTCGTGCCGGGCAAGAACTTCCCGCACACCGGCGGCTTCGGTCCCTGGTTGGTGACCTGTGATGAGATCGGCGACCCGCAGGACCTGGAATTGACCACGCGCCTGAACGGCCAAGTGATGCAACACACCCGCACCAGCGACATGATTTTCGACGTGCGCCACCTGATCGAATACTGCTCCACCTTCACCGAACTGGCGCCCGGCGATGTGATTGTCAGCGGCACCACCGGTGGCGTCGGCGCCTTCCGCGAACCGCCGGTATGGATGAAGCCCGGCGATACCGTCGAGGTCGAGATCTCGGGCATCGGCATCCTGCGCAACAGCATCGCCGATGAGCAGTAAGCCATGAAGCCATTACCTGAATCAGAACCCCTGCCAGAGCAGGACGCCGAGAGCAAAGGCTCAAGCCTGGAACGCATGCTGCGGGTGCTGGATTTATTTACCGAGGCCAGCCCGATCTGGGCGGTCGACGAGATGGGCACCGCGCTGGGTTACACGCGGTCGACCATCTACCGCTACGTACGCGAGTTGGCCGAGGCGAACCTGTTGTTTCAGGTCGAAGCCGGCCGCTACGCGCTGGGCGCGCGGATTATCACCTGGGACCGCCAACTGCGCCTGAGCGACCCGCTGGTGCGCGCGGCACACGCCCTGGAGCAGGACCTGCCACGCTGGAGCGAGCAACAGGTGTGGCTGATCTGCCGACTGTTCAAGGACCAGGTGGTGTGTATCCACCAGCACGGCGACTTGTTCAGCGAGGTCAGCTACTCCCGTGGTTCACCCAGGCCGCTGTTCCTTGGCGCAACCTCGAAGGCGATCCTCGCCAACATGACATCGCGCCAGCACAGCCAGCTGTTTCTGGAAAACCCCGATGAAGTGCGCGCCAGCCATCTGGGGCAGACCTGGGAACAATTCCGCCGCTCACTGCAGCAACTGCGCCGCCAGGGGTATGTCGCCAGCGCGGCTGAAATTGATCCCGGCGTCTACGGCCTCGCGGCACCGATCTTCGACAGCGACGGCAAGGTGGTCGGCAGCATCAGTTGCCTTCGTCCGATTCAGGAGCGCGACAACGCACAGGAAGCGCAACAAGGGGCACACATGCAGGCCCTCGCGCAGGCGTTGTCGCAGCGCATGGCGACGCTCACCCACCGCCCCGCGTAGCCAGACTGAAAACTTTGGAAGGGAATAACAATGACAACCCTCAACAGCTTCAGCACCCAAGTCTTGATCATCGGTGCCGGGCCTACCGGACTGACCCTGGCCAACATCCTCGGCCAGGCCAATGTGGACACCCTGATCATCGACCGCAAACCCGGCACTGTGACCGAACCACGCGCCGTCTCGATCGACGATGAATCCTTGCGCACCATGCAAGCCATCGGGCTGGATGACGCCGTGTTGCGTGATGTGGTGCCCGGTTATGGCGTGCATTACTTCACCCGCGCGGGCGGGCGTTGCTTCGGCAAGGTCGAGCCCACCGGCAGGTTATATGGGTTTCCCAAGCGTAATGCGTTTCGCCAGCCGCTGTTCGAAAGCACGCTGAAGGTCGGCCTTGAACGTTTTGCGAACCTGACAGCGCGCTTCAATCACGAACTGCTCGAGTTCACTCAAGACCCGCATGGCGTGCGCGCGTTGATCAAGGATGCCGATGGCCAACTGCTCGACGTCAAGGCCAGCTACCTGATCGCCTGCGACGGCGGTCGCAGCCCGGTGCGCAAGCAACTGGGGATCGAGATGGTAGGGTCGAGCTTCTCCTCACGCTGGCTGGTGGTCGATACCGACCAGGATGACGACCCCTTCTGGCAGACCCGCGTGTATTGCGATGCCCGCCGCCCGGTGGTGGAAGTCCCCGGCCCGCACCGTACTCGGCGCTTTGAGTTCCAGCTCAAGCCGGGCGAAACCGATGCGCAGGTGCTCACCCCCGAATGCCTGCACACGCTGCTGCGTCCGTTCAAGGGCGATGCCCCGGTGTCCATTGTGCGCAAGACGGTCTACACCTTTCATGCCCGCGTCGCCGAGCGTTGGCAGGTCGGCCGTGTATTTCTCGCCGGCGATGCCGCGCACTTGACCCCGCCCTACGCTGGGCAAGGGATGAACAGCGGCGTTCGCGATGCGCACAATCTGGGCTGGAAGCTGGTCGCCGTGCTCAAGGGCCAAATGGCCGCGACCGCCCTGCTGTCTTACGAAAGCGAGCGGCGCGACCATGCCTGGGCCTTGATCAAGCTGGCCCTGAACCTTGGCGTGGTCATGGCGCCGGCCACCGTGCTGCGGGCTCGCCTGATCAGCACGGCATTCGCGCTAATCGGCCTGGTGCCGCCGCTGCGCGACTATTTCCTGCAAATGCGCTTCAAGCCCAAACCGCGGTTTACCAAAGGCCTGGTATTGCCCGAAGGCAAGGCCGGGAAGCTGGCCTGCGGGCAAATGTTTCCTCAGCCATTGCTGACCGATGCCCAAGGCCACACACAACTGCTGGACACGACCATCGGTGCCGGTTTTGCCCTGATCCACTATGGCGACCCGACCCACCAACGCCTTGATGAACTACGGCACGGTCTGTGGGACCACCTGGAGGCCAAACGCATCCTGATCCTGCCCGCGCACGTTCAGACGCTGCCGTCGATCCCCGGCTGCACCGTGCTGCAAGACCGTGAGAGTGCGCTCAAGGACCTGCTCGGCGACAGCCAGAAGTTTCTGCTGCTGCGCCCGGATCGCTATGTCGCCGCCATCTTCGACAGGACCACGCACGATCAGGTCGCCGAATCCTTGCAGGCGTTGTTCGGCATCACGCTGACAAGCCACTGCGCAGCTGAGCCGGGCATGGCGCCCGTCTACCCCTGAACCTTCAGACCCAGAGGTGTTTATGCAAACCTTGCAGACTTCCACCCCCGCCCGCCTGTGCTACCTGCACCTGGCGAGCAAAGATCCACAGCAGCAAGTCGACTTCTATCGGCGCCTGCTGGACATGGACGGCCTGGCGCAGGCTGACGGCAGTTGGCTGCTCCAGGGGCCTCAACGGGCCATGCTGATCTCGCCCGCCGACCATAGCGGCCTGCTCGCGGCGGCGTATGACCTGGGCAGCCAAGCGCACTTGAGCGCACTGCGCACGCGCCTGCTCGGCAACGGTTGTAACGTCGAAGCGCTCGACTCGCCGCTGCTGGAAGCGGGCGCCTTTCAAATCCGTGACCCCCAGGGTCGGCAAACCGTATTTGGCGTGTCTCGCGGCGCGTCCACGCTCGACCGCAACGGCATGCCGGGCCGCCTGCAGCACGTGGTGTTCCAGACCACGGAGCTGGAAGCGATGATCGACTTCTACGTCAACACCGTGGGCTTCACCGTCTCGGACAATGTCGTCGACGAGCCAAGCGGCCAGCTCACCACCTGCTTCCTGCGTTCGGACGACGAACACCATTCGCTGGCGTTCTTCCGTGGGTCGAAAAACGAGTGGGATCACCACTGTTACGAAACCAACGAATGGAACGACATTCGCGACTGGGGCGACCGCTTCGCCAAGGAACGGATCACCTTGTTCTTCGGCCCGGGTCGCCATGGCCCAGGCAACAACCTGTTCTTCATGGTGGTCGATGCCGATCGCAACCGCCTGGAGTTCTCGGCCGAGCTGGAGATTACCGAGGCCACGCGCCCGCCTGGCGTCTGGCCGCAGGAGGAATACACCCTCAACTCCTGGGGACGCGCCTGGATCCGAAGCTGAATACGCACAACCTAAAGGGTCTGCCCTCACCCACCCTCAATCGACGCGGCTACCTGCCTCTAAGGTAAGACTATGACAACTCCAATACTCGCGGCCTACGCCATCAACGGCGATCAATACATCAACGGCACCTGGCGTGCAGGTCGCTCTGCACGACGCCTGGACGACCGTAACCCCTTCAACGACGAACCCTTGCTGGAAATGCCCCTGGCCTCGGTGGCCGACCTGGATGACGCGTACCAGGCTGCCCTGCGCGCGCAAACCGACTGGGCAGCGCTGCACCCGACCCAGCGCAGTGCGCAGCTGGAAAAACTCGCCCAGGTCATCCAGAACCGCAGCGAAGAAATCATCGACTGGCTGATCCGCGAGTCCGGCAGTACCCGCATCAAGGCGGGCATGGAATGGCAGTTCACCCTCAACCTGGTTCGCGAGTGTGCAACGCTGCCGATGCAGGTTGAAGGCCGGATCCTGACCAGCTACAAGCCTGGCGAACAGAGCTTCGTGTTTCGCGAGCCGCTGGGGGTGGTCGGTGTGATCAGCCCATGGAACTTCCCGCTGTACCTGAGCATGCGCTCGGTGGTGCCGGCCCTTGCGCTGGGCAATACCGTGGTGCTCAAGCCCGCCAGTGATACGGCGGTTACCGGCGGCCTGTTGATTGCCCATCTGTTCGAAGAGGCCGGGTTCCCGGCGGGCTCGCTGAACGTGGTGGTCGGCGCGGGTTCGGAGATTGGCGATGCGTTCGTCGAGCACCCGATACCGAGCCTGATTTCCTTCACCGGCTCCACCGACGTGGGACGCAATGTCGGGCGCATCGCCACCGGCGGCAAGCACATCAAGCGCGTGGCCCTGGAGCTGGGCGGTAACGCGCCGCTGGTGGTGCTGGAAGATGCGGACATCGAGATAGCGGCGCATGCCGCAGTCGTCGGACGCTTCCTGCATCAGGGCCAGATCTGCATGAGCGTCAACCGGGTCATTGTCGACCGCTCGCTGTATGCCGACTTCGCGGCCCTGGTGGTGGAGCGTGTACGCAAACTCAAGACCGGTGACCCGGCCAAGGCCGACACGGTGATCGGGCCGGTGGTCAACCAGAGCCAGCTCGACGGTCTGTTGGGGAAGATCGCGGCCGCCGAGCGCGCCGGTCTCAAGCAGTTGTGTGGCGGCCAGGCTCGCGGGCTGGTGCTGCCGGCTCATGTCTTCGGCGAAGTGGGCCCCGACCAGGCCTTGGCCCGCGATGAAACCTTCGGGCCGTTGCTGCCGCTGCTGATCGCCGACAACCAGGCCCATGCCCTGGCGTTGGCCAACGCCAGCGAGTACGGTTTGTCCAGCGCGGTGTTTACCCGTGATATGGCGCGCGGCCTGAGTTTTGCCCGTGGCATCGTGGCGGGCATGACCCATATCAACGACATCACCGTCGACGATCAGCCCAACGCACCGTTTGGCGGCGAAAAGAATTCCGGCCTTGGGCGCTTCAACGGTCACTATGCCCTGGATGAGTTTACCCGGGCCCATTGGGTCACCTGGCAAGCCGGGAGCCATAATTACCCTTTCTGATCGTCTGTCCGGAGCGGGCAAGGCTCACACCTTGCCCCTTCAGCCCAAAACAAAAAACAAAAGGCGAAACAATGAATAATCTAGCCTGCGTGTCCACCGATCAGGTCGTTCGCTCTGATCGGCTGATGAAGTGGAAGGAGTTCATGAGCGATCACCTGGGTCGCACGCCGGAGTATATAAAGCGCCTGGAGTCCACCAACATCGACCCGTTGCACAACGGCAACTTCCAGGGCCGCCTGGAATACGGTGACTTGGGCCAGTTGCGTTTCTGCCGCCTGACCGCCAGTGCCCATCGCTATTCACGCCACCTGAGCAAGGCGCTCGATGTCGTCGACACGCCGCGGATGTTGATACTGCAAGTCGCCGGCGTCAGCCACTTCGAGCAAGGTCAGCAAAACAGCAGCGTCGCGCCGGACGAAATGCTCCTGGTCGACTGCGGCAAACCCTTCAGCGTCACCAGTACCCAGGGCTGCGAGCACTTTATCCTGTTATTCCAGGGCCCCGCCGGGCAACTGACGCAGACCGGCGACATGCACTTGAACGGCCGTAACGGGCTGGGGCGCATGTTGATGCACTTGATCAGCGACGCTTACCACCAATACCCCTTGCTCAACAGCCAGTCGGCCGGGCTGATCGGCGACAGTATCGCGGGGCTGCTGAACAATGCGCTGAAGAACAAGCAAGATGAAAAGCAACTCGACCACGACTTCCGCTTCTTCAAACAGAATCGCCTCAAGGCGTATATCGAGCGTCACCTGGCTGACCGCGACTTGAGCATAGAACGCATCGCCAATGCCGAGCAGTGCTCGGTGCGCAGCTTGCATCGGGCATTTCAGGACGAACTGGGGTGCAGTGTCAGCGAGTACATCTGGCAGCGGCGGTTGTCCCGTTGCGCCGAGGACCTGCGCAACCACGACCAGGCCCATCGCTCACT
This sequence comes from Pseudomonas sp. D3, assembly GCF_029320995.1. NCBI lineage: Bacteria > Pseudomonadati > Pseudomonadota > Gammaproteobacteria > Pseudomonadales > Pseudomonadaceae > Pseudomonas > Pseudomonas sp. D3. The sequence continues at coordinate 2,498,577 of NZ_CP119772.1, read as the reverse complement.
CACCGAGATCGCCTATGCCTGGGGCTATGGCAGCAGCTCTCACTTCAGCCGGCATTTCAAATCGACATTCGGCATGTCGCCCCGGCTGTTTCGTGAAACCGCCAGCGACGCCCGCGTGAAACCTACTGCGGCATGACGCCAGTCGCCGGCCATCGAAGCCTAGGCTTTGATGGCCGGTGCAGTTGGATCGTGTCAGCGCGTATCTTGATCTCAAGGTGCAAAACGCACCGATCAAAAGTCGTCCTTCACGTTTCCATCGTTAATCTTGAACTCTCGGTGTTGTAGATAAACACTTCGAATGAAGTTGTATTTATCACCGGTGATGAGCTTTTCAGATTTCATATATTGAGCGCGTCCGTCGATCATGCCCACGGCGTACAGGCTATTACGCGTAGGCACGTCGCCGATATAACGAACCGGGTTGGCGTAGATATCGGGAAAGATCGCCGGCGCATCGCGAAGTGTGCTTGGCCCCAAGAGCGGCAGTACAAGATAAGGACCACTACCTACCCCCCAGTAACCGAGGGTTTGACCGAAGTCTTCGTCATTGCGCTGCAGCCCCATGGGCGTCGCGACATCGATCAATCCCGCCAGGCCAAGGGTGCTGTTGAGTAAGAGGCGACTGGTATCAACCCCGGCGCTATGGAACTTGGCTTGAAGTACATTGTTCGCGAGGTTCTTGACCTCTCCCAGGTTGTTGAAAAAATTATGAATGCCGTCTTGCGCAATGCGCGGGGTGACAAATTGATAACCCTGGGCAAGTGGTTTCAGTGCGTAGGTATCCAGCGTGTCATTGAATGAAAAGATCGGGCGGTTAATGCGTTCCCAGGGGTCCTTGTCGGAGTCCGCCCGGGAAAGGGGTGAAAGCGTGATGAAACAGGCGCAGGTCAGTACCTGAACGCAACGGCTTAAATTGGAACGATAGGCACGCATGTTTATTTCCCATTGAATGAAGTTAGCCGATTTGACGCACGCAAGCCGTTCCATCGCTGCGCTTCTGTGTGCAACTGGCAGAGCCATTAATTCCAACCGCCCCCCAACACTTTGTACAACGTGATGCGGTTACTCTGCTCGGTCAGACGCAGGGTGATCAGGTCCTGTTGGGCGCTGTAGAGCGAGCGTTGCGCATCCAAGGCTTCCAGGTAGCTTTGCGAGCCGCCCCGATACAAGGCATCCGAGAGTTCGAAGCTTTTGCGACTGGCGTCGGTCAGCGCCTGTTGCGCGGCGATCCGGCGATCCAGGGTGCTGCGCACGGCCAGCGCGTCGGCCACTTCGCGGAACGCGGTCTGCAGGGTTTGCTGATAGGTCTGTATCTGGATGTCGCGCTCGACCTTGGCCGAATCCAGGGTCGCGCGGTTACTCCCGCCGTCGAAAATCGGCACGCTGATGCTCGGGGCAAAGGTCCAGGCACCGCTGCCGGATTTGAACAGGCCGGCCAATGCCGAGCTGGACGAGCCAGCGTCGGCGGTCAGGCTGATGCTGGGGTAAAACTTCGCACGGGCCGCGCCGATGTCGATATTCGCCGACTTGAGCGTGTGTTCCGCCGACAGCACATCCGGGCGTTGTTGCAAGAGGCTCGAAGGCAGGCCCGCCGGTATGTCCACCAGCACCGCCGCCGACGCCAAGTGCGTGCCCGGCAAGAGTGCCTCGGGAAGGTCACTGCCGACCAACAGGCGCAAGGCATTGCGGTCCTGCAGAATCTGGCTCTCGTAGGACGCCACATCGCCGCGCGCCGACTCGACCGTGGTCTGGGCTTGCGCCACCGACAGCGCGGAGGAGCCGCCCAGGGCATAGCTGTTTTGGGTCAGGTCGTAGGTGGCCAACTGGCTGGTCAGGGTTTCCTGGGCCAGCAGCAGCCGTTCGTTGTCGGCGGCCAGGGTCAGCCAGGCGGTGGCCACTTCGGCCACCAGGCTGATTTGCGTACTGCGTCGGGTTTCCGTCAGCGCCAGGTAGTCTTCCAGCGCCTCATCCCGAAGGTTACGTACCCGACCAAACACGTCCAGTTCATAACTGCTCAGCCCCAATTGCGCGCTGTAATCGTGGGTGGTGGCCGCCGTACCGGTGTTGGACAACGACCCGGGTGTACGGCTGTGGGTGCCGCTGACGCTCGCATCAAGGGTGGGAAACAGGTCCGCGCGCTTGATGCGGTACTGCGCCTGAGCCTTTTCGACATTCAGGCTTGCCAGGCGTAAATCACGGTTATTGGCCAGCGCCAACGTCTGCAACTGCGCCAGGCGGCTGTCGGTAAAGAACTGCTGCCATTTGACATCGGCGCCCACCTGCCCTTTCGGCAGGCTGGCCGCCGGCAGCCATTGCCCGGAGACGGGCGCTTCAGGACGCTCATACTGGGGCGCCAGGTTGACGCAGCCACCCAGGACCATGGCAGCCAGCAAAGGCCAGTGTGACTTGATCATGCATCACCTGTCGGAGCAGATTGATTAGCGCTGCGCTCGCGCCCGAAACGGCGGCGGATCAGCACAAAAAACAGCGGTACAAAGAAGATCCCCAGCACCGTGGCGCTGAACATACCGCCCAGCACGCCCGTACCGATGGCCTGGCGCCCGGCGGAGCCTGCGCCGGTACTCAAGGCCAGCGGCAACACGCCGAACATGAAGGCCAGGGACGTCATCAGAATCGGCCGCAGGCGTTGGCGCACCGCGATCAGCGTCGCGTCGATCAGGCTGTTGCCCTGCTCTTGCAGGTGCTTGGCGAACTCCACGATCAGGATCGCGTTTTTCGCGGCCAGGCCCACGGTGGTCAACAGCCCCACCTGGAAATACACGTCGTTGCTCAACCCGGCGACGCGGGTCGCCAGCACCGCACCGATCACCCCCAGGGGCACCACCAGAATCACCGAAAACGGCACCGACCAACTCTCGTAGAGCGCAGCCAGGCACAGGAACACAAACAATACGGAAAGTGCATAGAGCAGCGGGGCCTGGGACCCGGACAGGCGTAATTGATAGGACTGCCCTGTCCACTCGTAGCCGATGCCCTGGGGCAATTGCCGGACGATGGCTTCCACCGCGTCCATGGCGTCGCCGGAGCTCACGCCTGGCGCGGGGTCACCGACGATTTCCAGGGAGGCGTTGCCGTTGTAGCGTTCCAGCAAGGGTGAGCCGTAACTCCAGGTGCTGCTGGCAAACGATGAGAACGGCACCATTTCATTGCTGCTGTTGCGCACGAACCAATGATCAAGGTCCGCGGCCTGCATGCGCGCGGATGCCTGACCCTGCACATAGACTTTTTTCACCCGACCCTGGTTGAGAAAATCATTCACATAAGTACCGCCCAACGCCGTCGACAAGGTGGTGTTGATATCGCTGGTACTCAGGCTCAGGGCGCCGGCCTTGCGGTCGTCAATGCTGACCTTGAGCTGCGGCGCATCGTCCAGGCCGTTGCTGCGAACCCCCAGCAAGCGCGGATCTTTTCTGGCCAGCTCAAGAAACTGTTCGCGGGCCGCCACCAGCGCATCATGGCCCAGGCCACCGAGGTCCTTGAGTTGCAGGTCGAACCCCGAGCTCTGGCCCAGACCGCGCACGGTCGGAGGCTGCATGACGAAAGCGTCGGCATCGCCGATGCTGGAGAGCGCCATGGTCGCCCGTTGGGCAATCGCCGCCGCACCCTGGCCAGGCCCACCGCGTTCGCCCCAGTCCTTGAGGCGGATAAACGCCCGCGCGGTGTTCTGGCTGTTACCGCCCATGCCCAGCCCGCTGATGCTGATCATCGCTTCGACTTCGGGCTGTTTGAGGATGTAGTCCTCGAACTGCTTGACCACGGCCTGGGTACGGCTGTCCGTCGCGCCGACCGGCAACTGGATCTGCGCCAGGAGGATTCCTTGGTCTTCGTCCGGCAGAAACGACGTGGGTAGGCTCATGTAGCCCACCGCCATGACCACCAGCACTCCGCCATAGAGCAACAGGCTGCGCCCCCAGCGCCGCAACACCGCACCCACCCAACACTCGTAACCGACGCTGGCACGTTCAAAGGTACGGTTGAACCAGCCGAAGAACCCGTGCTGAGCACCCTGCCCCTGGCCGTCGTGCGTTTTGAGCAACGAGGCGCAGAGCGCGGGTGTCAGGGTCATCGCCACCAACACCGACAAGACCATGGCCGAGACAATGGTCACCGAAAACTGCCGATAGATAATCCCGGTGGAACCGCCGAAAAACGCCATGGGGATAAACACCGCGCTCAGCACCATCGTGATGCCGACCAGTGCGCTGGTGATTTCACGCATCGATTGACGCGTGGCCGCCACGGGCGATAGTCCCTGGCCCATCAGCCGCTCAACGTTTTCGACCACCACGATGGCGTCGTCAACCAGCAAGCCGATCGCCAGGACCATGGCAAACATCGTCAAGGTATTGATCGAATAGCCAAACACCGCCAACACGCCGAACGTGCCCAGCAGCACCACCGGCACGGTAATCGCCGGGATCAGCGTCGCGCGCAGGTTTTGCAGGAACAGGAACATGATCAACACCACCAGCACGATGGCTTCGCCCAAGGCCTTGACCACTTCCTCAATGGAGAGGCTGACAAATGGCGTGGTGTCGTAGGCAATCACATTTTTAAGCTGCATTTCTGTCGGGTAGAACGGCTCCATTTCTTTGAGCTTGGCCTTGACCGCCTTGCCGACGTTCAGCGCATTCGCGCCTGCCGCCAACTGCACCCCCATGGCAGCGGCGGGCTTGCCGTTGAGGGCGGTGCTGATGTCGTAGCTTTCACTGCCCAACTCCAAGGTCGCGACATCGCCCAGCAACACCACGGCGCCATCGCTGTTGGACTTGACCACCACATTGCGAAACGCTTCGACGGTCTGCAGTTTGCTGCGGGCGCTGATCGTCGCGTTCAACTGCTGCCCCTTGATCGCCGGCAGGGCACCGAGCTGCCCGGCGGAGACTTCGGTGTTCTGCGCCTCCAGGGCACTGCTGACGTCCGAAGGCATCAGCGCGTATTTTTCCAACAGGGCCGGGTCCAGCCAGATACGCATGGCGTAGCCTGATCCCAACGTTTGCACATCACCGACGCCGTCAATGCGGCTGATGGAGTCCAGCAAGGTGGTGGAAATGTAGTCACCGATCTGAGTGCCGGTAACGCTGGGGTCATCCGAGGCCAGGGCAACAATCATCAAGAAATCCGAGCCGCCCTTGGTCACGGTCAGGCCTTCGCTTTGTACCGATTGCGGCAGCCTCGACTCGGCTTGTTGCAGCTTGTTCTGCACCTGCATCTGGGCCACATCCGGGTCGGTGCCGGCGGTAAAGGTCAAGCTGATGCTGGCGCTGCCCGCCGAGCTGCTGGTGGCCGACATGTAGGTCAGGTTATCCAGGCCTTTCATCTGCTGCTCGATGACCTGGGTCACCGAGTCTTCCACGGTCTTGGCCGAGGCCCCGGTGTAGGTCGCGGAAATCTTCACCGTGGGTGGCGCGATGTCCGGGTATTGCTCCAGCGGCAACTGGCTGATGGACAGGCTGCCACCGAGCATGATCACGATGGCGATGACCCAGGCGAAAATCGGTCGATCAATAAAAAAGTGCGCCACGCTTAACCCTCCTTCGCAGGGGTGGACGGCGTGGCCGCCGGAGCATTGGCGTCCTGCACCTGGACGGCGGCGCCGGCACGGACTTTTTGTCCGCCTTCGACGACCAACTGATCACCGGCCTTCAGGCCCGCCGTGATCCACCACTGATTACCCACCGCGCGATCGACGGTCAGCTCACGCTGTTCAACCTTGCCATCGACCACCAGCAACGCCGTGGTCACACCGCTGGCGCTGCGGTTCACCGCTTTTTGCGGGATCAGAATGGCTTGGTCATTGCGCGCCTGTTCCAGCACCGCGCGCACATACATGCCCGGTAACAGCAGGTGGTCCGGGTTGGCAAATTCGGCACGCAGGGTGACGGTGCCCGTGCCTTCGTTGACACTCACCCCGCTGACCTTGAGCCGCCCAGTCTGGTTGTAGGTGCTGCCGTCATCCAGCTTCAGGCTGATCCGCGCCTCGCCGTTGCCATTGGACTGCAACACGCCGCTGGCCAGGTCACGCTTGAGCCGCAGCAGTTCCGTGGTCGATTGGGTCACGTCCACATAGATCGGATCGAGTTGTTGCACGGTGGTCAATGCGCTGTCCTGATTGGCCACCACCAGCGCGCCCGGGGTCACCGTGGACGTTTCAATGCGCCCGCTGACCGGCGAGGTGATGCGCGTGTAAGCCAGGTTGATCCGTGCGGTTTGGACTTCCGCCTCGGCGACTTGCACGTCGGCGGCGGCCGTCAGCAAGGTCGCCTGAGCGTCTTCGTTAGTTTGCTGACTGATGGCATTGATCTTCACCAGTTCGGCGTCGCGCTTGGCGGTGGTCTGCGCCGATTTAAGCGTGGCGCGGTACTTGACCAGGCTCGCCTCGGACTGCGCCAGCGCGGCGGTATAGGACGCCGCATCCAATTGGTACAGCGCTTGCCCGACCTTGACATCCGCGCCCTCGACGAACAACCGCCGCTGGACGATACCGCCGACTTGCGGACGAATCTGCGCCACCATGAAGGCCTGGGTGCGTCCCGCCAACTCGGTGGTCAGTACTTGGCTCTGGGGTTTTACGCTGATCACCGAGACTTTGGGGGTGATCGCTTGAGGTTCCGGCTTGCCACCGGAGCAACCGCCCAGCAGGACCAGGATGAACAAAGACAGGCAAACCGCGGCGGTTACCAGGTATTTGGCGATGATTTTCGTCGACATAACGGCCTCTACAAGACGGGATTGCTTGAGTCAGCGCTATCGTGCAAGGCAAATGTGCAGGAAAATTGAAGATTGCCCGACCGGGTTGAATCTTTTCGTCGCCAGGGCCTAAATGGTTCGATCCATTCTTAACGGCCCTCCTGCATGAAGCTGAGTATCTCCACCAAGCTGTTTATTGCGGTACTGGCCGGTGTGCTGCTGGTCATCCTGAGCATGGGGGTGGCGACGAGCTGGAGTTTTGGAAGGGGCTTTCTCGGCTATCTCAATGAGCAGGCGCTGGACCGCATGGCGCCCGTGCTACCGCGCCTGGCCAGTGCCTACGCGCGTGAAGGCAGCTGGGAGTTCCTGCGCAACCGGTCGGATCGCTGGTTCGACATTATGCGGCCCGAACTCGGCGAAGATCCGGCGAAGAACGATTTGCGCACGCCCATGGCGTCGGACCTGACAGGCGCGCTGTTTCGCATGGCCTTGCTGGATGAACACAAAAAACGCGTGAACGGCTACCCGGATATCGGCGACGACGCCCTGTTACGTCCGATTGTGGTGGCCGACGAAACCGTTGGCTGGCTGGCCGTGACCCCGTTCCAGAGCGTGACCGAAGCCGGCGGCGAACGGTTCCAGCAATACCAGTTACGCACCAGCCTGGTGATGGGCGCCTTTTCGCTGGTGCTGGCGATGCTGATTGCCTGGTGGATCGCCCGCACGCTGTTGGAGCCGGTCAAACGGGTGGCCGCGGCGACCCACCGCCTGGCCAGCGGCGACTACAGCGGCCGGGTGGCGGTGGCCTCCAATGATGAAGTGGGCCAATTGGCCCGTGACTTCAACCAACTCGCCTATACCCTGGAGCGCAATGAACAGATGCGCCGCGAATTCATGGCTGATGTCTCCCACGAGTTGCGCACCCCGCTGTCGGTGTTGCGCGGCGAGTTGGAGGCCATCGAGGATGGTGTACGCACCCTGAACCCAGGCTCGATGAAGTCTTTGCAAGGTGAGGTCAGCATGCTCAGCAAGCTGGTGAATGACCTGTATGAACTGTCCCTGGCGGATGTGGGCGCGCTGACCTACCGCAAGAGCGCGTGCGCAGTGGATCAACTGCTGCAAGCCAGCGTGTCGATGTTCCAAGAGCGCCTGAACGACCGGCACCTGCGCGTCGAACTGGACCTGCCGTTCCAGCCTATGGAATTGTTGGCCGATGCCAATCGCCTGCAGCAACTGTTTTCCAACCTGCTGGAAAACACCGTGCGCTACACCGACCCAAACGGGCTCATACGCATCCGCGCCGTCGTGGATCGCACCCACGTGTGCATCGACTTTATCGACTCCGGCCCCGGGGTTTCGGCCGAGCAGTTGCCGCGCCTGTTCGAGCGCTTCTATCGCGGCGAATCATCGCGCAACCGTGCCAGTGGCGGAGCCGGTCTGGGCCTGGCGATTTGTCACAACATCGCCCTCGCCCACGGCGGCAGCCTTAGCGCCGCTCACTCGCCCCTCGGCGGCCTTTGGCTGACCCTGCGCTTGCCACGGAATATCTGAACCATGAGCGACAAAAACCCGATCCTGATCGTCGAAGATGAACCGAAGCTGGCCGCCTTGATGCAGGATTATCTGGTCGCGGCAGGCTACTCGACCCAGTGCCTGGACAACGGCTTGCAGGTAGTGCCGACAGTGCGTGCGCAAACACCGCGCCTGATCTTGCTCGACCTGATGCTGCCCGGCCGAGACGGCATGCAAGTCTGCCAGGACCTGCGCAGTTTCAGCGCCGTGCCCATCATCATGATCACCGCCCGCGTCGAAGAGGTGGACCGCCTGCTGGGCCTGGACCTGGGCGCCGACGACTACATCTGCAAGCCTTTCAGCCCACGGGAGGTGGTGGCCCGGGTCAAGGCCATCCTGCGCCGCGGCCCCCAACTGCTGGTCAACTCCGCGCCGCGACTGCTGATCGACGAAGCGCAATATCGCGCTTCAATAGACGGCATCGCACTGGACCTCACCCCCCTGGAGCTGCGACTGCTCAGCACCTTTGCACGTTCCGCCGGGCGAGTGTTTTCCCGTGACCAACTGCTCGACAAGATCTACTCCGACCACCGCGTGGTCACCGACCGCACCGTGGACAGCCATATCCGCAACTTGCGGCGCAAGCTGGAGCAGGCGTGCCCAGGGGAAACGCCCATCGAATCGTTGTATGGGGTCGGTTATCGGTTTCAGCTTTCCGAGGCCTGAGATCTCGGAATAATACACATCGGCACCGTCAACGAGGCGCAAGCGGAACGCCTGCAACCACCTCCAGATACCGGAGCACGCTAAACCTAGGTCAGATTCAACCCGCCGTCAGAGAGGAGTATCTCGCCGGTTAAGTAGTCCGACTCGACCAGCATTACAACAGCGTTTGCGATGTCGTCTGGGCTAGCGGCCCTGCGCATAGGTGCGCGAGTTCGCCACAACTCTTGGGCCTCTGTCCACTCGGCGGTCAGAGGCGTATCGACCAAGCCAGGCGCCACAGCGTTTACGCGAATGTCTGGCCCCAGCGATACCGCGAGCAAGCGGGTCATGTGATTAAGCGCAGCTTTGCTTACCGCATAGGGAATCGATGCGCCCTTAGGACGGATACCGGCATGCGAACTGATGTTTACGACACAACCTGCTCGACGGTAACGGGCGGCATCGCGCAATGCCGACTCGGCCAATGCGACGAGGTGGAACGGCGCCACGACATTAATCTCGTTAAGTTCGTGCCACACCGTCGAATTGGCCGAGGCAAGGTCGCCGTGCGGAATGACTCTGCTAATACCGGCGTTATTGACCAATACGTCGAGCTGCCCCCACGCGGCGATCGCCTCGTTAATAAGCCTGGCCCTGTCAGCTTCGAACGCAAGATCCGCTTGCACGTAAATAGCCTGCTTCATTTCGGCAACCATAGCGCGTCCCGTATCCGCAGAATTTCGCGAATGGAGCACCACTGCATAGCCTGCCCGGCTTAGTGCACGTGCAATGGCTGCGCCGATACCGGAAGTGGACCCTGTAACCAACGCGACGCGTAATACGTTATCGATTGTCGGATTGGGTTTCATAGGGACATCTCGAATGGGTTGCTAGAAAGCCATCACCGTAGCACCCAGCGGGCAACGTCGGCATCAGGCGGTCACGATAGGCAGGTATCCATTTTCAAAATGGATTTTTCTCGCTCAAACCGGGCGATCCGAGCTTCCAGCCCCTGAATTTCCTGCTGTTCTGGGGTCAGCTTCTTGCTCTGCGGCGTGACGCCTTGGCGACCTTTCTGGACCTGGTCAACCCAGCGGCGCAGCGCTGACTCACCCCTGCCGAGTGAGCGGCTGGCTTGGATGTAGCGGCAGTTTTGCTTGAGCACGAGGTCGGCAGCCTCGCGTTTGAATTCAGCCGTAAAGGAGCGGCGTTGTTTGCTCATCTGACACCCCTTTAGGCGAGCATTCTCGCCTAAAGGGGTGTCAGGTTTCATTAGACCACTACATTGGCAGCCGCCTAAGCGGCTGCCAATGGCCCGTTAATGACTCAAATCAATCACCATGCGGCCTTTGATTTTTCCCTGCTGCATTTCATCGAAAATCTGATTGATATCTTCGATCGGACGCAATGTTACCTTCGGCACCACCTTTCCTTGCGCGGCAAACTCGAAGGCTTCAACGAGGTCTTGTCGAGTGCCGACCAGCGAGCCAACCACCTCGATCCCGTCAAGCACCAACCGAGGAATATTGAGGCTCATGGCTTCAGGCGGAAGGCCGACTGCGACCAGGCGTCCACCGGCACGCAGGGCATCCACCGCAGAGTTGAACGCGACTTTGGCGACGGCCGTCACGACAGCCGCGTGAGCTCCGCCGACCTTCTCCTGGATAACTTTTGCGGCATCCTCGTCGCGGGAGTTGATGACCAGATCGGCGCCCATTTCCCTGGCGAACTGCAGTTGATCGTCGTTAATGTCCACGGCAATAACCCTGGCGTTGAAGACATTTTTTGCATACTGCAACGCCAGATTCCCCAGGCCGCCCAGCCCGTAGATCGCAATCCATTGCCCCGGGCGAATATTGGAAACCTTGACGGCTTTATACGTCGTGACGCCAGCACAGGTCACGCTGCTCGCCGCCGCAGAATCAAGCCCGTCAGGTACTTTCACTGAGTAGTCGGCGACGACAATGCACTCTTCGGCCATTGCGCCATCCACGGTATAACCGGAGTTTTTGACGTCGCGGCAGAGTGTCTCGTTGCCGCTGTTGCAGTATTCACAGTGCCCGCAGCCTTGGAAAAACCACGCTACGCTGGCACGATCACCGGGCTTCAGCGAGGTGACGCCCGGTCCTACCGCCTGCACGATACCGATGCCTTCATGGCCCAGGATTACCCCGGTTTTATCACCGAAATCACCGTTCTTGACGTGCAGGTCAGTATGGCAGACCCCGCAGCACTGCATTTTGAGGAGCGCCTCACCATGTTTCAGGGGCCGTAATGTTTTTTCGGTCACGTTCACGCGTTGCCCTTGGGCAACAACAGCAGCTTTCATACTTATCTCCTTGTATCCGTGAGTGAGCTTGCGTTGTAGTAGGTCCAACAAGTGACAAAGGCTGACAGCAGCCAACCGCCATAAGCGTCATCCGCAACCCCAACCGCTCAAGCAGTCCGAGGTCTGGCGCAATGCTCGCCACCGCTGACGGCGGACAACTGGCGATGCTGATCGGCAGAGCGACACGCATCTTTCAGTGATGGTCGTCGCAGCCCTTGAAGTCAAGTGAATTCCCCTGCATATCGTGTGTCTATGGACATGCGACCTTTCGCTCCATGCTTGAAACCCGTTCCTCGTGTACCTTCATCAGTCCCGGCACATGCGCTCAGCGGCGGGTAGGCCCACTAGTCGAAACGGTTCTGGAGTAGCTTTTACATGGCATATGCAACGATCAATCCCTATACCGGCGAGACACTGCAGACCTTTCCCGATGCGACCGATGCAGAAGTGACCGCGGCCATCGCCAAGGCCCATGAGGCCTTCCTGGCCTGGAAGGACACGCCTTTCGCCGAGCGTGCACGCATCCTGCAGAATGCCGCCGATATCCTGCGCAAGGACAGCGACGCCTTTGCCAAGGTACTGACGCTGGAGATGGGCAAGCTGTTTGCCGAGGCGAAAGCCGAGGTCGAGCTGTCGGCAAAAATCTTCGAATACTACGTGCGCAATGCCGAAACCTTGCTCAAGCCGGAGAAACTCCCGGTTCTCGATCCTGCCGAGGGTGAGGCGGTGGTCGTGTGCGAACCGCTCGGCGTGCTGCTGGCGATTGAGCCGTGGAATTTTCCTTATTACCAAATCGCACGCATTCTGGCGCCGCAGCTTTCTGCCGGTAATACCGTGCTGCTGAAACACGCGGCGAATGTGCCGCAAAGCGCCGCGCGCTTTCAACAGTTGATGAAGGATGCCGGTTTGCCTGATGGCGCCTTCCGTAATTTGTATGCCACGCGTTCGCAGATCGAGCTGATCATCAACGATGCCCGCGTGCAGGGCGTCGCCTTGACCGGCTCGGAAGGCGCCGGCGCGGTGGTTGCGTCACAAGCAGGCAAAGCGCTGAAAAAGTCCACCCTGGAACTCGGCGGCGCCGACGCCTTCGTCGTGCTGGCTGACGCGGACCTGGCAAAAACCAGCCAATGGGCGGTGTTCGGCCGGCATTGGAATGCCGGGCAGGTCTGTGTGTCCTCCAAGCGCATGATCGTGGTCGATGCGGTCTATGACGACTTCCTCGCGCTCTATCGCAAGGGCGTCGCGGAATTGGTCGCAGGCGATCCCTTCGATGCGAAGACGACCCTGGCGCCGCTCTCCTCGCAAAGCGCCGCCAATGAGGTCAAGCAAAAAATCCTCGACGCCGTGAAGCTCGGCGCCAAGGCCGAAGAAGTCGGACCACCCGTGCCGGTCGATGGGGCATTCGTGCAGCCGACGATCCTGACCAATGTCGCCGAGGACAACCCCGCTCGCTACTGGGAGTTCTTTGGCCCGGTGTCCATGGTGTTCCGCGCCAAGGATGAAGACGATGCAGTACGCATCGCCAACGACTCGCCGTTCGGCCTCGGCGGCTCGGTGTTCACCTCGGATACGGCGCATGGCGCAGAAGTCGCGAAGAAAATCTCCACGGGGATGGTGTTCGTCAACCATCCGACCAAGGTCGAAGCCGATCTGCCTTTCGGTGGCGTGCGCCGCTCGGGGTACGGCCGCGAGCTGATCGGGCTGGGGCTCAAGGAGTTCGTCAACCACAAGCTGATTGTCGTGGTCGATATCGACGCACCGTTCTGAGTTTCAACGCAGCCCTTTGTCCCTGGAAACCGAAATCGAAATCGAGGAGACCTGACATGGTGAACGTCATCGGGATCGATCACTTGGCCATTCGTGTCAGTGATCTGGAACGCTCCAGGGCGTTCTATGATCAGGTACTCGGTTTCCTGGGATTCACCATCGAGTGGGAGTTCGACCGGGTTATTGGCTGGACCAACGGCGAAACCCTGTTCTGGATCACCGAAGCCGATGCCCAGGGGCGCAAACATAAGCACCGGACCGGCGATGTGGGCTACCACCACTATGCGTTCGAGCTGGGCGCGCGTGAGGACGTCGATGCGCTCTACGCATTCCTGCTGGATCAGGCGGTTACGATTGTCGACGCACCCGCTGATTATCCGGATTATGGCGAGGGCTACTATGCCGTTTATTTCCTCGACCCCGATGATCTGAAGCTCGAGGTGATGTTTTTCCTGGAAAAACAAAAGCGGCGCTTGCTTGGAAAATCGCGAAGAAGTGATCACCGCAAATAAAATCGCTTCAAAGGGCCCGGCTCATGCACTGGAGCGTCCCTGAACACGAACGCCTGACTATCTATTTCGGCCATTGCCTCGGTGCGTTCATTCTTGTCGTTGAAGTAGCGATGTTGCGTTCGGCCACCACTGGCAGCCGTTTCAGTTATGCCTTCGATATTCTTTTCGTGGTCTTCATGCTGATGTTCTTCGTGCATGTCTACGGTGCAATCAAAAACACCCAGCCTATTACCGAAACACTGGAAATCGGTTTCTGGATGATCCTCTTCGTACTCAATGTTTTGTTCTACCCCTCCACCCGTATCACACGGTAAACCTTCGCCGAACGCTCCGCCATGCCGGGTCAAGGAGTGAACATGATCGAGTCCTGGTAAGACGCTGCGCTCAAGCCAGTCTTTAAGCGATGTGGTGCTCGACATCGGTTGTGGTCCAGCCAGCCTGCTGCCGCAAGTGGCGCGGCTCAATCCCAGGGCTGAATTCATCGGTACGGACCTATCGCACAACAGGCAGAACGTTGCCCGCGAGTCCAATCATCAGTACCTCCATCGCCTCGCCGTTGATCCGCCTGCTGACAAATGAGGAGCGCCGCGGGCGTGTAGGTCTCCCAGCAGTAAAACTGGACTGGAGAGGTAAACGCAGAGCGCCGACGAATGCAAAAATAACACTTTTCCTGCTATATGGGATTTTTACATATTTTCTCTTTACAGGATTTTTGCTTAGTAATAGATTTGGCCGTAGTCGAGGACACCTGCCTGCCCCAGACAATAAAAACAATAAGAGGTACGTTCATGCACACCCCTACCCCCAGCAATATCCTCTGCGACGTAGTGGACGCCCGGCCTGTCAGCCGCTTGCAATGGGAGCTGCTCGCCCTCTGCGTCCTGGTTGCAGTGCTTGACGGATTCGACACCCAGATCGTCGGATTCCTGGTGACGGCCATGGCTTCGAGCTTGAACGTGACGCCCCAAGCCCTGGCCCCAGTGTTCGCGGCAGGTTTATTTGGTTTGATGCTCGGCGCCCTGCTACTTGCCCCTATGGCGGATCGCCTGGGTCGCAAGAAGATTCTGGTGTTGTCGATCCTGTTGTTCGGCACGTTCGCGTTACTGACTGCTTTTGTTAACAGCGTTGCGCAATTGCTGGTCGTGCGCTTCCTGACCGGTATAGGTCTCGGCGGTGCGATCCCCAACCTGGTGGCGCTGATCTCTGAATACAGCCCACGGCGTTATGCGCGCAGTGCCGTCACGCTGCTGTTTTGTGGCATGCCACTGGGCGCGATGCTGGCAGGCTTGACGGTCGACCAACTCCTCGCCACCTGGGGATGGGAAAACCTTTTCCTGATCGGTGGCGCGCTGCCCTTGCTGGTCGCCGGCGTCGTGGCAAGGCGGCTTCCGGAGTCGGTTGAGTTCCTCAGTCGCAAGCCCGGCAGTCGCCCTGCCCTGAGCGCGATCATCAAGCGACTTGCACCCGATCTTGCCGAACTGCCCGCCAACCTTGGCCGTCCGCGCCAACAGGCAATCGCCTCTACTTCCCTGAGCCGTCTTTTCACCGCCGGCATGTGGCGCCGCACGCTGTTACTCTGGCTGCCGTATGCAATGAACCTGCTGATTTTGTACTTCATCATGAGCTGGATCCCGACGCTGCTGGTGGCAGCCCATGCACCGCTAAGCATGGGGATCCGCGCGATTATTCTGTTCAGCCTGGGAGGTGTGATCGGCTCAGTTATACAAGGCTGGCTGATGAACCGCTGGGGCTCGGTCAACGTGCTGACCCTCGAGTTTATGGGCTACCTGGCGGTCGTGCTGGCGCTCAGCCAATTGCCGGTTTCGCTTTATTCGCTTTTCCCCGCGATGCTGGTGCTGGGCATTCTGGTGCAGGGCGCGCAGGCAGGTCTTAACGCTTTAGCCGCCGAGTTGTACCCGCAGGAAATACGCTCCACAGGCATCGGCTGGGCATTAGGCGTCGGGCGAGTGGGTTCCATTACAGGGCCTGTTTGCGGAGGCTTGATGCTGGCGGCCGGTTGGGTTTTGACAGAGATCCTCATCGCAGCGTTGATCCCGGGCGCCATCGCGCTGACGGCGATTACCCTGTTGCGACTGGACCCCGCAAGCAAGCAACAACCAACACGCTCACAGAGCGAACGGGCGCTGATGCGCTCAAAGACCTGCCCGCCTGGGATTGAGTGAAATCTGCTTCTGCCGGTTATTGCCAGCCCAGGCAAAGTGCTCTGCATCGGGATTGGCAGAAGCACACCCTCCAGTTCATTCCGGCCGGCCACCGGCCTGGATGAAGCCGAGTGATATCGTCAAAATCGAAATCGCGCGAATTGGTATCCTGCGCAACAGTAATGTAGACGAGCGCTGACATGCAAAGACCGTTTGATTCCGAAGACAACGCCGAACATCTGGTTGACAGCAAAGGCTCCAGCCTGGAGCGGATGTTGCGAATCCTGGACCTGTTTACCGAGCGCCATCCAATCTGGACGGTCGACGAAATGGGAAATGCGCTGGGGTTCACACGCTCCACCGCCTACCGATATGTACGTGAACTGGCTGAGGCCAACTTGCTGTTTCAGGTAGAGGCCGGTCGCTATGCCCTGGGCGCGAGAATCATCACTTGGGATCGCCAACTGCGCGTCAGTGATCCGTTGGTTCGCGCCGCACACTCATTGGAGCCCAGCTTTCCACAGTGGGGTGCTGAGCAAGCGTGGCTGGTGTGCCGATTGTTCAAGGATCAAGTGGTCTGCGTCCATCAAACCGGTAATCTGTCCAATCAGGTGAGCTATTCACGAGGTTCGCCAAGACCGTTGTTCATGGGAGCCACTTCCAAAGTAATCCTGGCCAATATGGGCTCGCGGCACCAAAGCCAACTGTTTCTGGAAAACCCGAGTGATGTCGAATCCAGCAATCTGGGCAAGACGTGGGCGCAATTCCGACGCTCGCTCCAGCAACTGCGCCGCCAGGGATATGTGCTGAGCATCAGCGAAGTGGATGCTGACGTCTTCGGCCTCGCGGCGCCCATATTCGATGGCGACGGCAAAGTCGTGGGGAGCATCAGCTGCGTGCGCCCGACCTCGCAACGCGACAGCGGGCAGGATGAAATGCAAGGCCAGCAGATCCTCACCCTTGCCGATAATCTTTCACAACTCATGACCGCGTTGGCGCACAGAGCAGAACTTGTGGACTGACCTGCGTGGAGTTCAATGAAGGAATAAAAATGGTTACACCCGTGAATACTGACCGGCCCGACAGGACTCACGTAAGCCGACCTAATCGGGCAGGCGTGCGCACCACCAGCATTTTAAGGCACTACGCAATCAGCCCCTGTCGGGGCTGATTGTCATGTAAGGCAACAAGGTGAGTTGAAGTTATTCTTTGGGGAAGAAGCGGAAGACAAATTGTTCATGAATCGCCGTGATAATCAGGTTGCCACGCTCACGCTTCGATTTCGGCGCATTTTCGAAGGCTTCGCAAAACTCAACGAGCGCGTCAAAACTATCCGCGTATCCTGTGATCGGCTAATCGTTTTCAGCGCAAAAAAGTTTGCACAGGTCACGCCAGAATAGGTGGGCGTCAATCTTCTCGTTGGCGGAGAGGCCCGGGGCGATTCAATTCAGTGCGCGTCCGAATTCAAGACTCTCATACAGAACTTAAAAACACTGGATAGTGCTGGATTTCAGTGGTTTCCGCCGGAATGAAAAAAGGACCCGAAGGTCCTTATTTCAATCGCTTACAGAATTCAGTGGAACTCTGCAGCGCTATGTTTGGAGCGGGAAACGAGACTCGAACTCGCGACCCCGACCTTGGCAAGGTCGTGCTCTACCAACTGAGCTATTCCCGCGTCTTGGTGGTGCGCATTCTATAGAATCCTCAGCACCCGTCAACCCCTTGATTCAAAAAAGTTTTATTTTTTTTCAACGGTGGTCCGCAGGTGAGGCCAGGCAGCGCGTAAATACTGGAGCATGGACCACAGCGTCAGGCCGGCGGCGACAAGTAGCAAGGCGTAGCCCAGCAAGACCCAGAAGGAGAAGTCCGACGGGTTGGCCAGCAGGATCACCAGCGCGAGCATTTGCGCGGCGGTTTTCCATTTGCCCATGTTCGACACGGCGACGTGGGCGCGGGCGCCGATTTCGGCCATCCATTCACGCAGGGCAGAAACGACGATCTCGCGGCCGATGATCACCGCAGCCGGCAGGGTCAGCCACAGGTTGCCGTGTTCCTGCACCAGCAGCACGAGTGCGACAGCCACCATCAGTTTGTCGGCCACCGGGTCGAGGAACGCACCGAACGGCGTGCTCTGTTCCAGGCGGCGGGCCAGGTAGCCGTCAAGCCAGTCGGTGGCGGCAGCAACAGCGAAAACCGAACTGGAGGCCATGTAGCTCCATTCGTAAGGCAAATAGAACAACAAAATGAAAATCGGGATAAGCAGGACGCGTAGAACGGTGATCAGATTAGGGATATTCATCGGCACAACTGGCTGCGAGGTGAGTAGGCATTCTACTCGCTGTGCAGATTTGCATAAATCAACTCAGCGAGCTTTTTACTGATACCGGGTGCTTTGGCTATTTCGTCAATGCTGGCACGGGAGAGCTCTTGCAAGCCACCAAAATGTTTAAGCAGGTCGCGTCGGCGTGTCGGGCCTACCCCGGCCACGCCTTCCAGGGTTGAGGTTCGCCGGGTTTTGCCGCGACGGGCGCGATGGCCGGTAATGGCAAAACGGTGGGCTTCGTCACGGATCTGTTGGATCAGGTGCAGCGCAGGCGAGTCGCCCTTCAAAGTGAACTCATGGGCGGCATCATTCAAGTACAACGTCTCGAAGCCGGCCTTGCGCGTGGCGCCCTTGGCCACACCGAGCAGGATCAGGTCGGGCACCGCCAGTTCGTTGAGCACGTCGCGGGCCATGGACAGCTGGCCCTTGCCGCCGTCCACCAGCAGGATATCGGGCAGCTTGCCCTCCCCGTCCTTCAATTTACTGAAGCGGCGGGTCAAGGCCTGGTGCATGGCGGCGTAGTCGTCGCCGGCGGTGACGCCTTCGATGTTGTAGCGCCGGTAATCGGATTTGATCGGCCCCTCCGGCCCGAACACCACGCAGGACGCCACGGTGGCCTCGCCGCTGGAGTGACTGATGTCGTAGCACTCCAGGCGCTGGGGCGGCTCGTCCAGGTTGAGGACTTCGGCCAGTGCCTCGAAGCGCGCGGCCACGTGCTGTCGATTCGCCAGGCGCGCGCTCAGGGCCTGCTCGGCGTTGGTCACGGCCAGTTGCTGCCAGCGCGCACGCGTGCCGCGCACGCGGTGGCTGATGTCCAGTTCACGGCCACGCAACGCGTGGATGGCCTCGATCAACGTCGGGAAGTCTTCATGCACGACGTTGACGATCAGCTCCGACGGCAAATCGCGCTCAGGGCTGCTGACGTAATACTGGCCCAGGAACGCAGCCATGACTTCAGCGACCTCCTCGTCGATACCGGTCTGCGGGAAGAAGTTCTTGCTGCCGAGCACCCGCCCGCCACGCACGCTGATCAGGTGAACACAAGCGCCACCCGGGTTGACGAACGCGGCGATCACATCGACGTCGCCGGTTCCGCCTTCCATGCTTTGCTGGTCCTGCACACGGCGCAGCAGGGAGATCTGGTCGCGCACCTCGGCGGCTCGCTCGAAATCCAGGGTGCTCGCGGCTTGCTCCATGGCGCCGGAGAGTTCGTCGGTGAGGGCATTGCTACGCCCTTCGAGGAACATCACCGAATGGCGCACATCCTCGGCGTACTCCGCCGGCTCAACCAGGCCGACACAGGGCGCCTTGCAACGCTTGATCTGATATTGCAGGCACGGCCGGGTGCGGTTCTTGTAGAAACTGTCTTCGCACTGACGCACGAAAAAGGTCTTTTGCAGCAGGCTCAGGCTTTCGCGAATCGCACCGGCGCTTGGGTAAGGTCCGAAGTATTTGCCCTTCTGCTTCTTCGCGCCCCGATGAATACTCAGGCGCGGGAAGTTGCCGTCAGATAAAAACACGTAGGGGTAGGATTTATCGTCACGCAGCAGGATGTTGTAGGGCGGCCGCCATTCCTTGATCAGCGTCTGCTCAAGCAGCAGCGCCTCGGTTTCATTCGCGGTGATGGTGGTTTCGACCTGGGCGATACGCGCCACCAGGGCGGCGGTTTTCGGCGTGAGGCCGGTCTTGCGAAAGTAACTTGCCAGGCGGCTTTTCAGGTTCTTGGCTTTGCCCACATACAGCAGGCGCGCCTCGCTGTCGAACATGCGGTACACGCCGGGGCGGCCGCTGCAGGTCGAGAGAAAGGCACTCGGATCAAACGGTGTGGTCATGTCAGGCGCTGGCGTCCACCATGCCGTGGCGCACTGCGAGCAGGGTCAATTCAACATCACTGCTGATGGCGAGCTTCTCGAAAATGCGATAGCGGTAGGTGTTGACGGTCTTGGGTGACAGACACAGCTTGTCGGAGATGACCTGCACCTTCTGGCAGCCGACAATCATCAAGGCGATCTGGATTTCCCGCTCGGACAGCACATCAAACGGCGAGTCGCTGGTGGGCTGGAAGGATTTGATCGCCAACTGCTGAGCGATCTGCGGGCTGATGTAGCGCTGGCCGGCAAATACCAGGCGAATGGCTTGTACCATCTCCGCCAGGCCTGCGCCCTTGGTCAGGTAACCCGCTGCACCCGCCTGCAGCAGGCGTGTAGGAAACGGGTCTTCTTCGCACACGGTAACCACCACGACTTTGATATCCGGATGGCTGCGCAACAATTTGGTAGTGGCACCAAGACCGCCGATCCCAGGCATCTTGACGTCCATCAACACCACATCGGGTTTCAACTCCCGGGCCTTGATCAGGGACTCCTCCCCCGATTCAGCCTGGCCGACTACTTGCAGGCCATCGATGTCAGCCAGCATTCGTGTAATGCCTGTACGAACGAGATCATGGTCATCGACTACTAGCACCCTAATCAAGCAGACACCTCGCGATATGGTCTTATAGGTTGCTGAACACCTTAGCAAAAAACCAAGGCGCAGACCTAGTTGCAAGTGTCATATATATAGCGTTTGAGCGCGAAGAGCGTGCCCGTCGAACGACGAGCAGCGCTGTTTTCTGGGCGAAAGGTCAGGAATTGCGGGCTATAGCTTGAATTTGCCGTTCACTTTCAGGGTTGCCGAATGTTCGGCCAAGGTGGAGGTCAACCGGCTGATTGCATCCTGGTCCTCTTTGAACATCGACCGGTAGTTGCCCAGCACTTTTTCTTCTATCTGACTCAGATTATCCATTTGAGCCGGCGTGGGAGCTCCCGTTAATACGTAAAGGAGATCCACGCCTCTTTCGGCCACACGCGATAAATAATCGGCTTTCGGGGCACGCCCACCGTTTTCATATTTTCCTTGTGCGTTCGCTTCTACGCCTCCAATTTCGCCAAACACTTTTTGCGACAAGCCAAGCCGCTCTCTTTCTTGCCTTAAACGCGAACCGATTCCACTCATTTGGATGTATGATCCTAAATTGGCACCCTTCAAGAGGTGATACGTTCATCCCTTGATTAAACAAACTTGAACGGTTTTGAACTATGCCCGGAATTCGTACTGCTGCACAAGCCAAGGCTTGGCTTGAACATCAAGGTAAGTCAGTTCAAGCGTTCGCCCGGGAACACGGTGTCGACCCCGCAACCACTTATCAGGTGCTCGCCGGGCGCAAGAAAGGACGGCGTGGAGAGGCCCATAAGGTAGCGGTCCTTCTGGGCATGAAAGAAGGCATCATCCTTGCCGATGAATGAGCCCCTGAGGCAGGAACAGGAAATTTTATCCTAAACGCAGTATGCGCTTATTAAACAGCTGTGCCTGTTTTGCGCAAATGAGTCACTTATTGGTCCACAGGTTTGGGCCGACAATCGCGCTCCATGCGCCAGAAGCATGCTTCCTCACCCGCAACTTGCAAACCCTTGCGCTGATAAAGCCTTTTTGCCGGATTGGTTTTAAACACGGTCAACCGTAAAAGACCGCGACCTTGGCCGCATGCCTTGAGCGCCATTTGCTCCAGTACCCAGTTGCCTGCTCCGCGCCCACGCAAAGATTCGAGAATATGCAACTCGCGAATATACAGCGCCTGGCTATCGCGACTCAGGCTGATGAAGCCCATCACGGTGTCGTTGCTACAGATCAACCAATTCTCGCGCCCCGCCCAGGCGACGTCGAAACCATCGTTGGACCACAGCAAATCGTATTGCGCGTAGTAGCCGCGCATGGCCTCGTAGGTCAGCGTCCGGGCAAATGAGCGATCCTGGTCAGTCGCCGCGCGCAAGTGAAACGTCATGTCATCGAACCTCTTCAGCACACAGCGCTACCGATCGGCCGGTCCAGCGCCCGCTGTCGCGATGAGCAATGACCAGTGCATCGCCCACACCCGGCGCGGCAGCAAGCAAATGCCCATCGGCAGCCCAGATAGCACTGCGCCCCGCGCACGCCCAGCCGCCCGATGGGCCACCGTGATTGGCCATCAACACCACGAGGCCATGCTCGGCGGCATAGCCCTGAAGCAGCGCACTGTCCGTTGCGTAGCCGCCTTCGCTGATCAGCACGCCGGCGGCGTATACCGTGGCTCCCGCTTGGGCGGCCTGACGTGGATGGCTGGCGTGGGAGCAGTCTGCGCAGACCGCCAGCGCAATTCGGTCATCCCCCCACTCGAGTGCAACACCGCCCTGCCCCGCGACAAACGCCACCTCTTCGCCGGGATGCAGATGCTGCTTGGTGTAAACCGCAAGCGAACCGTCTGCTCCCAGCACCAATGCGGCGATCAACACGCCCGCCCCTGGCGTCAAGCGGATCGGCATGCCCACCACGGCGGTCAAGCGCAGCGCCCGCGCCATCTCGCGCAGAGGCGTTAAAAGCGCGTCCTCGGGTGCTATCGCCAATTCACCCGCCAAGGACGGCTCATAGCCGGTCAACGACAACTCCGCAAACACCAGCAGTTGCACGCCCTGCTCAGCCGCTGCGCGCATGAACGCCAGGTGCCGCTGGATATTGGCCGGCACGTCGCCCGCGATGGAAATGGATTGAGCAACCGCAAGGGTCAAGGCAGTCATGGTCGCGTCCCAGCAATCATTATCGAGTGGCGACCAGCATATCGGCACTCACCCCATAGCCGTAAGTACCTCCACGCAATAGAAATTACTGATTGAATCCAACCGGGCGCCTCTAGTAAGCTCACACCATCATTTGGAGAAACACCATGTTGCAACTCACCCACACTCAGGTTTGCCCTGCTGCCAGCGCCTCGCGCTCGGTGTTGGCTACCCGTGTGAACGGTTTGAGCGCACGAATTAGCTTTTATTTTGGGTATTGGTTTAGCCACTGGCGCGCCTGATACCTGAAATCGGCGCCCACTGCTCAAGGGGTCGCCTACCAGAGAAATCTAACCCCCGGTCGGCTCCCCGATCGGGGGTTTTGCTTTTTCAGCCCTGAACACTTTGTTTGATCAAGAACATTTAAAGGAATCACGACATGAACTACGCCACCTATTACCGCTACGACACCTGCACCGCATGGCGATTTAGCAAGCTCCGCTCGGGACAGCCTGCCGCCTCCGATCGGTCACCTATCGGTGGCAAGCCAGCACTCGTAGCCACTACGGCCCATTGTCGAACACCCCAGTAGGGCAGAGCGCGCGGGAATCGCCCGCCGCTTGCCCAGGAAGCCTTGAAGATGAACTCCTCCGTCGCCGCTTTGCCCGTTTCTGCCCTGACCAGCGCCAATGAAGCACTGACCTTGCGCTTGCCCAGCGCCCTTGAGCTCAAGCACCAGTTGCCGCTCAGCCCATTCCTCAATGAACAAATCCACGCCCATCGCCAAGCCGTGCGCGCCATCCTCAATGGCGAAGATTCACGTTTGCTGGTGATCGTTGGCCCGTGTTCGATCCACGACTCGGAATCGGCCATGGAGTACGCACGCAACCTGAAGAAACTGGCGTTGGAAGTCAGCGACCAGATGCTGCTGGTGATCCGCGCCTACGTCGAAAAACCGCGTACCACCATCGGCTGGAAAGGTCTGGCCTACGACCCGCACCTGGATGGCAGCGATGACATGGCGGCTGGCCTGCGCCTGTCCCGCGAACTGATGCGCGAAATGCTACGCCTGGGCCTGCCAGTCGCCACCGAGCTGCTACAACCCATGGCCGCCGGCTACTTTGAAGACCTGCTCAGTTGGGTCGCCATCGGTGCGCGCACCACCGAGTCGCAGATCCACCGCGAAATGGCCAGCGGCCTGGGCATGCCCGTCGGATTCAAGAACGGCACCGACGGCGGTGTCGCCATTGCCTGCGATGCGATGCGCTCGGCGTCCCACCCGCACCGGCACTTCGGCGTCGACAGCCAGGGCCACCCGGCGATCATCCAGACCCCGGGCAACCTCGACACGCACCTGGTGCTGCGCGGCGGTCACCGTGGGCCGAACTACGATGCGCAGAGCGTGGCCCAGGTGAAACAAGACCTGGCCAAGTCCAAGGTAGCCGCGCGGATCATGGTCGATTGCAGCCACGCCAACAGCGGCAAAGACCCGCTGCGTCAGCCGGCGGTATTCAATGAAGTGCTGGAACAACGCCTGCAGGGCGACACTTCGCTGATCGGCATGATGCTCGAAAGCCACGTGTTCGAAGGCTGCCAGCCATTAGGCCCGGCGATGAAATACGGTGTGTCGGTGACCGACGGTTGCCTGGGCTGGGACAGCACCGAGCAGTTGTTGCGCAGTGCGACTAAACGCTTGCGCGAACATGCCATCGGCTGAGCAATGGGCACCGGCTTGCCTGCAAAGTGCGGGCAAAACGGACGGCCACAGTGGCGCGCCAACCTGTAAAGCAACCTCAAAGCCGTGTATCTGACCTTGAGCGCTGCCGACATGGCGCAAATCGCCGGGCTGGAACGGGGCCAGCGCCTGACCAGCCCCAAAGGTATCGCGCCGAAGTGGGACTAAACCCCAGCCACCGGCATGCGCGATAACTCCCGCAGCCATGGCAATACCCGCAGGCCAGTGGTGGCCTCGGGTGGGTCGATGATGTCCATGAAGTGTTCAAGATTGACGTTATCCGGTACGCCGGGCAAGCGGACCAGCACCTGCGGTATCGAGCCGACGGGTACGTCCAAGTCCAGGTGATCATAGACCAGCACGTGGCGCACCTGGGCCTGCGGCCCTCCGGTATGGGCCACCAACCCAGCATTGACGATCAGCACGTCAAAGGGTTCAGCCGGGATCGCCGTGAGGATCTGGACCTCCTCAAACGTTTGCACCGGCATAATCCGGTGATACCCCAACCGGTTGAGCATTTTTTCGATATACAGCCGTTGCAGGTGCTGTTCATCGGCAATCAGGATGGTCAGTGCTTTGTTCGGCATGGCAAACCCCTGGCAGGCAGTGCTCGTTGAGTGAGAGCGGCCCATTTTCCAGACATATCCCGCAGACAAAATCAGGCATGTTCCCCCTTCGTGTAGGAGTTGTCCCAAATCCACCGAATGACATCTCCC
This sequence comes from Pseudomonas sp. D3, assembly GCF_029320995.1. Taxonomy (NCBI): domain Bacteria; kingdom Pseudomonadati; phylum Pseudomonadota; class Gammaproteobacteria; order Pseudomonadales; family Pseudomonadaceae; genus Pseudomonas; species Pseudomonas sp. D3. The sequence goes on along the minus strand of NZ_CP119772.1, from coordinate 2,473,534 downwards.
CGCGTCAAGGCTGATTGCAATAAACGCTCAGGCTGTGATGCAAATCATTGATCGCCTGGTCGACGCCCTCAACTGCCCCACCCAGCGCCTGGAGGTCGTGCCGTTCACACACGCCCTCCAAGGTTTCGCAACAGGTGATCAGCGCGTGCGCCTTGACCATCCGCGCACCGCCTTTGGCGCGGTGTGCCAGGTCATGCAACTTGGCGAAGTCGGCCTGGCGTCGCAACGACGGCAATAGCCTGTGATCGGCTTCCAGACTGTCGAGCAGCGGCATCAACAATTCGTTGAGCGCGGCGCGATCGTCCCCCGTCAGGATGATCAGCGTCCCCAGATCAAACGCCGGTTCGGCTTGCGGCTCGCAGGGGCTTGCCATGCGCGGGGCCAGGGCCGATCGCAAGTCTTCGAGCCCGGTAGGCTTGAACAGGCACCCGTCCATGCCTGCCTGGCGGCAGCGCTCGGCTTCTTCGGGTTGGGCATTGGCGGTAAACCCTAACAGCAGGCACGGCACCAGGCCTCGCTCGCGCTCTTGTGTACGAATATCCCGGGCCAATGTGTAACCGTCCTTCAGGGGCATATTGCAGTCGGTTATCACACCATCGAAGTGCCCGGCCTGCCACAGCGCGAGTCCCTGAACACCGTCCTCCGCCGTGGTGATGCTATGCCCCAGGAAGCTCAATTGCCGGGCCAGCAGCAAACGGTTGGCCGGGTAGTCATCCACTACCAGGATACTCAACGCGCGCGTCGGCGGGCTGTGCGGCACAGGTGCCGAAGCCGGCGCCGGCATCGCGGCCGCCAGGGTCAGCGCCACGCTCACGTCCACTCGGGTGCCGTGCCCCAGCACACTGCTCAGGTGCAACTGACCACCCATCATCTCGCACAAACTGCGGCTGATCACCAGCCCCAGTCCTGAACCGCTGCGTGCCGACTGTTCAGCGTTGCTGCCCTGGATAAACGGGTTGAACAGCCGCTGCTGATCCTGAGCACTGATTCCCATACCCGTGTCTTGCACCCACAACCTGAGCAGCAGTTGATCCTCAGAAACGTCCCCCTGGGCGCCCAGTTGCACCTGGCCTTTGCTGGTGAACTTGATGGCATTGCTGAGCAGGTTCGAGACCACCTGCTTGAAGCGCAGCGGATCGATCAGCACCGGGCGATCAAGCGCCGGATCGAGTGTCACGCGCAGCGCCAACCCCTTGGCTCGCGCGAGTCCTTCAAATACCCGCACCACCGAAGCCAGCAACTCATGCAGGTTGGCCGGCTCCTGGGCCAGGGACAGGTGCCCGGATTCGATCCGTGCGATATCCAGAATATCGCCGATCAATTCCAGCATGCCGCGCGATGCCACCGACGCCACCTCCAGCGCATCGCGATCCGCCCGACCTTGCTCGGCGCTTTTGAGCGCCAACTCGATCATGCCGATCACCGCGTTCATCGGTGTCCGGATCTCGTGGCTCATAGTGGCCAGGAACGTCGTCTTGGCGCGGTTGGCGGCGTCGGCATCGTCCTTGGCTTCCTGCAACTGGCCCAGCAAGCGGTGGCGTTCACTCACATCCACCCAGCCAGCAATCATGCCCACGACCTTCTCGTCGCCGTCGCGGTACGGCAGCATCCAATGGTAAATCGTGAGAACTTCGCCCCCCGGCACCCTGAGGATTCGGTCATGAATCTGCGGCTCGCCCCGCGCCATCAACTTCAGGTAGTCGTCATGGTAAGACTGGGCTTGCGGCGGGTTGCCAGTGTCGGTTTCCACCACGGTCTTGCCGATCACGTCTTCCAGCTTGAAACCGAATACGTCGAGGTAGGCATTGTTGCAGGCCATCAACCGCCCCTGGCGATCGCGCACGTAAATCGGGTGAGGCGTGCCGTCGATCAACACGCTCATAAAGCGCATCTGATCGCTCAACGCGCGTTCGGCCTGGGCGCGCTTGCGAATCAGGCTGCGCAGGTAAAAGGCCCAGCACAGGGTAATCAACAACAGCACCGCGGCGAGACTGAAGCCCTGGATGATTGCGTTGCGATGGCGCAGCCAGTAGCTGTCTTCAATGATGATCTCGCTGCGCCAATGATTGGTCAGCTCATCCAGCTCTTCAGGCGTGATACTCAACAACGCCTTGTCGAGGATCGAATACAACTCCAACTGGCTACGGTTGACGCCAAACGTGATCCGCGCCGGCTCCGTGCCGACGGTGCTGGTCATACGCAAGCGGTCACGGTAATGACGCGCGATCATATAGCGCGCACTGATGAGCGAAATCACGGTCGCATCGGCCCCACCATTGGCCACCAGCTCCATGGCCGCCTCAGGGTTCGCGCTGTCGACAAACTCGATGCCGGGATAATCCCGCGCGATTTGCTCACCCAGGCTGTTGCTGCGAATGAACGCCAGGCGTTTTCCGGGCAAGTCTTCCAGGGTCACCAGCCGCTCGTCTTCGGCGCGAACCACCAACACATAGGGGCTGGACAGGTAAGGCCGGGTGAAGCGCAGCTTCTCGGTCCGCTCGACGCTGGGGGTAATCACCGCCAACATGTCCGCCTGGCCAGCATTGACCTCGTCAATTTGTCGAGGCAGCGAACTGCCCTTCACCACATCGAACTTCAGGCCCGTGCGCAGGCTGATCCGCGACAGCACCTCGGAGCTCAATCCTTCGAATTGCCCTTGCTCATTGAAAAACGACAACGGCACGAACTTGTCGAGCACCGCCACTTTCACACGTGGGTGTTTCTCCAGCCAACGCTGCTCACTGTCACTCAGGCGCAGCCGTTCCGCTTCCATGTAACCGCTGCCGCCAGCACTCCAGCGCCGCAGAATATCCATCTGCTGGTTGAACGGCACGGTGGCCAACGCTGTGTTGACGATGTTACGCAGGCGAACATTATCCTTGGTGAACGCGAACCCGAAAGGGTTGACCTCCAGGCCGGAAAAATCTGCCACACGCACGTTATTGAGGTGGTTCTTGTTGATCAGGTACCGGGTGCTGATGGCATCCCCCAGGTAGACATCGGCCCGGCCGAACGCCACCGCACCGATGGCTTCGAAGGTCGAGGCAAATAGCTGCAACTGCGCGTGGGGGTAGAACTGCTGCACGGCATCGGGCTGCATGTAGTGATACAGCATGGCCACGCGCTTGCCGGCCAAGTCTGCGCTCAGGGCCTGGGTGTCGCCGATACGGGTGACCAGGGTGGGTTGATCGTTGGCGTATGAACGCGACAACACCAACTGCGAGTCCGCGGCTTCATAGCCGTTGGCCGAGCCAACGAAATCCACCGCGCCCTGCTTGAGCGCTTCAATCACTTCATCGCGGGTTTGGTAGCGCCGCACTTCGACGGTGACATTCAACGCCTGCGCCACCAGCGCCGCATAATCGGCGGTAATGCCTTCAAGCTCGTCGTTGTTGTTGCTCAGGTCGAATGGCGCATAATCCGGCGCCGACACCCCCATCACCAACGTGCGCCGCTCACGTAGCCAGCGCCAGTCGGTTTCATCCAGCATCAGGCTCGCGTTTTCGAGCTGAGAGTGCCCCAACAAGCGCAGTGCGTGTGACTCATCGACGGCCGCTGCGATCATGGGCAACAGGCCCATCAACAAGATCGCGGCGAACCGCTTAAACGCAGTGGCGGTCATTTCAGATCAGATGATTGCGCTGGGCGAACTTGGATAAATGCACCACCGACGACATGCGCAACTTCTCCTTGAGGCGAGTCTTGTAGGTGCTGATGGTTTTGTGGCTCAGCAACATGTCTTCGGCGATTTCCTTGTTGCCCAGGCCCAGGGCCAGTTTCTGCAGCACCGTCAACTCGCGATCCGAGAGGGCTGCCACCAATTCGCACTCGGTCGTTTGCAAATCATCGCGGCGCACCGAACTGGTGGGCAGGCTGGGAAAGCAGCTGTAGTTGGACATCACGGCCTTGATTGCTTTTTGCAGCTCGTCCAGCTCACCGGTCTTGGCGACAAACCCCATGGCGCCAGCCCGCATGCAACGGGTCGAAAAAAACACCGCCAAGTAGGATGTAAGCACCAGGATCTTGCATGGCAGGCCCAAGGCCTTGATCCGACTGATGACCTCCAGACCACCCAACTTGGGCATCGCCAGGTCGAGAATCACCAGGTCCGGGCGCCCTTCCCGGGCCTTCTGCACGGCATCCGCGCCATTACCGGCCTCATCGATTTCAGTAAAACCTTCCTGTTTCAACAAAAATTTGACAGTGGCACGGATAAACGGGTGGTCATCCACTATTAACGCTTTGCTCATAAAAACCCCTGACAGGACAAAGTACGCTGACACATCACACGGAACCCAGCCACCTGTGAGAATTGACAGTTCCGACGAACGGTACTGCCCCTCAGATCGCCAGAAGGCGGGTGCCTGGTCCCTTCCTTTGAAAATCACCACGAACACTTGAAGCCATATCATCGCTGCCGCAAAGCCGCAGCGATCAACCTTAGCAATGGGGTGATGTTTCTTGTGAAGGGATAATCCTGACTGCATGTAGGACTTTTCCTCTCTAGAGCATAGCCAACCCTTGGCAGGGCTAGCCTTGGCAAGGGTCGATCAGTCGGTGGTACTTGGGCTCCAGAAGGCCTGCACCACCAGACTCGAGGTGGAAATACGCGCCACCAGGGCGTCCAGTTCGTCACCGTCCACCGACGTGGCGACCAGGGTTGCTTCGATCTCCACTTCTTCACTGCCAAACGGTCGCACATCGACATCACTGGCCGGGTAGTTGCTACGCGCCAGCTCGGCTTCCAGCAACACCATGACCGCCTGTTGCTGGCTGCGCTGTGCAATCACATAGAGGATGTTGGTCACCTCCGCTGACACCACATCCAGCGGCTGACGATTGATGTTATTGACGATCGGCCGCAGCAACGTGTTGGCCGCCAGCACAAACAGCGTGCCCAGCAGCGCTTCGAGGATCAGGTCGGCACCGGCACAGGCGCCCACCGCCGCCGAGGCCCAGAGGGTGGCGGCGGTGTTGAGCCCGCGCACATTGCCTTCTTCGCGCATGATCACGCCCGCCCCCAGAAAGCCGATGCCCGACACCACATACGCGACCACCCGCACCGCGCCTTCCGCGCCGCCCAGGCGGTTGGCCATGTCGACGAAAATCGCCGCGCCGACTGCGACCAGCACGTTGGTGCGCAAGCCCGCCGTGCGCTGGCGGTACTGGCGCTCGAAGCCGATCAAGCCACCGAGGATAAACGCCGCAGTAAGGCTGACCACGGTATCGATCAGGGAGTCGAGGTTGATGTTGTTGATTGCCTGCATAAAAAACTCCATGAATGCTGCGGCAAATTGAAACCACCCCTGGCCCCGCCGGGAGCCGGGTCCAGGTGCGTTTGATACAGCGTGTTATTGCCAGCCAAACTTACGGATGTAGTAGCCCTTCACCGCCTGGGTCAACGCCATGTACCCCAACAGAATCACCGGCAGGAACACAAAGTACAGCGACGGCAGCGCCTGCAGTTTGAAGTAGTGCGCCAGCGGCCCCATCGGCAGGAAAATCCCCACGGCCATGATCACCCCCGTCATCACCATCAACGGCATTGCCGCACGGCTTTGCAGGAATGGGATTTTCGGGGTGCGGATCATGTGCACGATCAGCGTCTGGGTCAGCAGCCCCACCACGAACCAGCCCGACTGGAACAGGGTCTGGTGGTCCGGCGTGTTGGCATCGAACACATACCACATGAGTGCGAACGTGGTGATGTCGAAGATCGAACTGATCGGCCCGAAGAACAGCATGAAACGGCCCACATCCCCCGGTTGCCAGCGTTGCGGCTTGGCGAGCATTTCCTCATCGACGTGATCGAATGGAATCGCGATCTGCGAAATGTCGTACAACAGGTTTTGCACCAGCAGGTGCATGGGCAGCATCGGCAGGAACGGAATAAACGCACTGGCGACCAACACCGAAAACACGTTGCCGAAGTTGGAGCTGGCGGTCATTTTGATGTACTTGAGCATATTGGCGAAGGTGCGCCGGCCTTCGAGCACGCCCTCCTCTAGGATCATCAGGCTCTTTTCCAACAGGATGATGTCAGCCGCTTCCTTGGCGATGTCCACCGCGCTGTCCACTGAAATACCGATATCGGCAGTGCGCAGCGCCGGTGCGTCGTTGATTCCGTCACCCATGAAGCCCACCACATGGCCGTTGGCCTTGAGCAGGCGCACGATGCGCTCCTTGTGCGACGGCGTCAGCCTGGCGAACACATTTGTGGTTTCCACGGCCTTGGCCAACTCGGCGTCGCTCATGTCCTCGATGTCGTTGCCCATCAGCAGGCCTTGCTGCTCCAGGCCCACTTCGCGGCAGATCTTGGCGGTGACCAGTTCGTTATCACCCGTCAACACTTTGACGGCCACGCCGTGGGCCTTCAGGGCCTTGAGGGCAGGCGCAGTGCTTTCCTTCGGTGGATCAAGGAAGGCCACGTAACCGATCAGGGTCAGGTTGTTTTCATCCGCCAGGCTGTAGGTATCGCGCCCGTCGGACATCGGCTGCGCGGCGACCGCGACCACCCGCAAGCCTTCTTCGTTGAAGGCCGCGGTCACTTGGCGGATGCGCGCCAGCAACTCATCGGTCAGCGCTTCATTGGTGTCGCCGTGGCGCACCCGGTCGCACACCGACAGAATCTCCTCCACCGCGCCTTTACAGATCAACAGGTGCGGCTGGCCTTGCTCGGCCACCACCACCGACATCCGGCGACGGTTGAAGTCGAACGGAATCTCATCGACCTTCTGGAACGCGGTGGCGACTTTCAGCTCGCGATGCACCTCCACGTGCTCCAGCACCGCCACGTCCAGCAGGTTTTTCAGGCCAGTCTGGTAGTAACTGTTGAGGTAGGCCATTTCCAGCACATCGTCGGACTCTTCGCCCCATACGTCCACATGGCGCGCCAGGAAAATCTTGTCCTGGGTCAGCGTGCCGGTCTTGTCGGTACACAGCACGTCCATGGCGCCGAAGTTCTGGATCGCGTCCAGGCGCTTGACGATGACCTTCTTGCGCGACAGAAACACCGCGCCCTTGGCCAACGTCGAGGTAACGATCATCGGCAGCATTTCCGGGGTCAGGCCCACGGCAATCGACAGCGCGAACAGCAGCGCCTCGGTCCAGTCGCCCTTGGTGAAACCGTTGATGAACAGCACCAGCGGTGCCATCACGAACATGAAGCGGATCAGCAGCCAGCTGACTTTGTTGACGCCATGCTGGAACGAGGTGGTCGCACGGTCAGTGGCGGTGACGCGCTGGGCCAGCGCGCCGAAATAGGTGCTGTTGCCGGTGGTCAGAATCACCGCCGTCGCCGCGCCGGACACCACGTTGGTGCCCATGAACAGGATGTTTTCCAGGTCCAGCGGGTTGCGCGTCTTGGCGTCCTGCTGCTGGGCGAACTTCTCCACCGGCATCGATTCGCCGGTCATTGCCGCCTGGCTGACGAACAGGTCCTTGGCGTTGAGCACGCGGCAGTCGGCGGGGATCATGTCGCCGGCCGACAGCACGACCAGGTCGCCCGGCACCAGTTGCTTGATCGGCAGTTCAATGGGTTTGGCCGCCTCGCGACGCAACACCGTCGCGGTGTTGCTTACCATGGCCTTGAGCGCGTCGGCAGCCTTGTTCGACTTGGCCTCCTGCCAGAACCGCAGCAGGGTCGACAGCACCACCATGGAAAAAATCACCGTGGCGGCCTTCATGTCTTCGGTCAGCCAGGAGATTACCGCCAGCAAGGTCAGCAGCAGGTTGAAGGGGTTTTTGTAGCAGTGCCACAGGTGGACCCACCAAGGCAGCGGCTGCTCATGCTCGACTTCGTTGAGGCCGTATTGCTCCCGTAGCGCGTCGGCTTCCTGGGCGTTCAAGCCTTCGGCATGACTGCCCAGGGTGCCCAGCAATTGCTCCGCGCTGCTGTTGGCGGCGACCACCAGGGTCTGCGCCAGGGTCGGCGGGACTTCGCGGCTGACGCTGGCGTCGGTGACGCTGTCGAGCAGTGCCAGGCGCCGGAAATGCCGGGCGATATGCCGGGTCCGCAGGAAGCCGGCGAAGAACTCTTTCAACAGAGTGAAGTTCATGGTGTTACTCCTGCGCGAGGAAACCGTCGTGCAGGTACGGCCGACGGCACTGCGCCCAATTAAGAAGGCACAGCCAGCCTGGCCCGCCTGCCGCAAAAAGGCAGGCGCGTCCATAGCAGCCTGAGGTGAATCAGGTGCTGGTCAGCGTCGATGAGAGGGGATCAGGACAGGCGCCAGAACTGGTCGCTGCCGGGATGCCGCTTCTCGCTGTTTGGCGAGACAACGGCATCGAAAGAATGCGCGTTACCTTGCCAAGTCTGTGCCGGTTACCGAAACCGGCCGACAACTGTCACTTGAACAAGTACCCACTGAGGGTCTCCGCTATTGATGAAAACGCGCGAAGCTTACGCCCCGACTACAGGAGAGTAAACCGCAGGAAAGTACATACATGATGAATAGAAGGATTCTTCAGGATGGGTTCAGGAACCCCTATCTTGAAGCCCTCCGACGCTTAAATGTGGGAGGGGTATATCCGCAGCTAAGGTGCAACGGGTCGATCTCGCGGCACCTGCCTCAAGTAATCATCCACCTGCCCACCCGCCAGCGCCTTGACCTGAATCGACACCGTATTGAGCTGCCGCCCCATCCTGATCCCCTCGCGAGTACGCACTGGCACATAGCCCAGTTTGGGCCAGAAGCGCTCGGCCTTGTGATTGCCAACCACCACCGTCAGGCGCAGCCACTCGGCCCCCCGCGTGACGGCCCACGCTTCGAGGTCTGCATGCAGCCGCTGCGCCAGCCCGCTGCCATGCAGGCACGTATCCACCAGCAACAAGCCGATATGCCACACCCCGGTCGCGAGCAAATCCGCCGCGATATTCACCACGCCAACCAGTTGCTGTTCGCTATCGCGATAGCCCAGCCAATACATCCGGCTGCAACACCAGCCTGCCGGCAACTGGCTCTGTAATTCCTCGCGAGCTTCGGTCGGCGTGGCCGGTTCACCGTTCACCGCCAGGAAGTAACCCGGCGACCGTTCAAAAAAAACCTGCAGCTCGGCTTCATCAGCGTCCAGCAGCTCAACCACCGCGACGCCCTCGATGGAACAGCCAGGTAACGCGTGCAAATCAACGTCCATGTTCAGTCGCCCTCAATCATCGCGCGTCAGCACTTCCAACAATTCAATTTCAAAGCGCAAAGGGCTGTTGGGCTTGATATGCACGCCCATCGAGCGCTCGCCATACGCCAGGTGCGCCGGCACGAACAATGTGCGCACGCCGCCGACTTGCATGCCCATTAACCCCTGATCCCAGCCCTTGATCACGCGGCCCGTTCCAATCACACACTGAAACGGCTTGCCCCGTTCCCAAGACGAATCGAACACCGTGCCGTCTTCCAGGGTGCCGGTGTATTGGGTGGTGATCAACGCACCCTTGACCACGGCCTTGCCGGTGCCTGGGCGGATGTCGGTGATCTGGAGTTGTTCGTCGCTCATGGGGGGGACTCTCGTTGACTGCGCAAAGGCTGGGTTTTCCCAGAATTAGCGGGGGTTGGCAAGTTGCGCAGGCGATCCTATGTCGCAGCAACCCGAGGGTCTGGCTCGTTGTAGCGAGTAAGCACCGCAGGTTTTCGGGAGCCGGCTGACACCTCAACCGGAAGCGCCCGATTTTCTCTCGCCCGTCAGATCACCTCTTATGGAGCACCAGCCACTCCGGCGGTATCCACCCAAAGAGGTCACCCGCAATGAACCAAACCACAAGCCCTGTACGTGTTTCTGTCGTGCAATTCGATCCCCAGGTCGGTGTGGACCACCGTGCCGCAAACCTGCGACGTAGCCTGGAGCTGGCAGCCGAGGCGGCGAACGGCGGCGCCAATCTGATCGTGCTGCCAGAGCTTTCCAACTGCGGCTATTTTTTTTCCAACCGCAACGATGCGTTCGATCACGCCGAAGCGGTACCAGGCGGTCCAAGTATGCGGGCATGGATCGACTTTGCCGGCAGGTACCAGGTCTATCTGGTGGCGGGCCTGAGCGAAATCGACGGCATGCAATTATTCAATACGGCGGTGCTGCTGGGCCCGGGCGGTTTTATCGGCAAGTACCGCAAGGCCCATCTATGGAACCTCGAGAAGCTGTGGTTCACCCCGGGAAGCACGGGCTTTCCAGTCTTTGAGACACCCATCGGCCGGATCGGCATGCTGATCTGCTGGGACATCTGGTTCCCCGAAGTACCGCGCATTCTGAGCCAGCAAGGTGCCGATATCATTTGCAGCCTGAACAACTGGGTCTGGACGCCGCCTCCGTTGTTCGACGACGCCGGCAAGTGCATGGCGTCTTACCTGACGATGACGGCTGCGCACGTCAATAACGTGTTTATCGCCGCCGCCAGCCGAATCGGCGAAGAACGCGATGCCCGTTACCTGGGGTGTTCGTTGATTGCCGGGACCAATGGGTGGCCGATCGGCAAGGTGGCATCCGCCAATCGTCAGGAAATTCTGTTCGCCGATATCGACCTGAGCACCGCGCGCAGTGCGCCCATCTGGAACAGCCTCAATGATCTGCAAAGGGATCGGCGGGTTGACCTGTACGATCAGATGCTCGGCTACATGCAGCATCGTGCATTACCGCGTTGAGCACGAGTGCCCTCACAACCAATGCCAAAACCGGCTCCAAAACCCGCGCCCCAAGTCATTCTTGCAGCCCGCATATTGCTGCGCATACAACTGCGAACGGGCCTGCACCTTGCTGGCCACGGGAGGTAGCCAGGCTTTGCCGGCGTAGGTGCGCTGGCGATAGCCGCCCCAGCCTTCGTGGTAATTCAGGTATTGGCCGTAGGCGTCGTACTTGTACACACCGTTGAGGGTGTAGGTCTTGTCCATGTACCAACCGACGAAGTCGATGGCGTCGTCGAAGTCCTGGCGACTGGCACCGCTGCGGCCGGTGCTTTTGCGGTAGTCGTTCCACACTTCATCCTTGGCCTGGGCGTAGCCGGCGGCGGTGGAGACGCGGCCCCAGGGGATGATCCACAACAGGTAGTTACGCGGGGCCTTGGCGTCCTGCCGGAAGGCCGACTCCTGGTACATGATGGCGAACGGTAACTGGATCGGCACACCCCAGCGCTTTTGGGTAACTTGGGCGGCGTCGTACCAGTCCGCCTTTTCGCGAAAGATGCCGCAAAGGTCGTTGGGCGTGCGTGGCGGCGAGGTGCCGCAGGCCGCCAGTAGAGAAGTGAGTATTAACAATCCGACGGCTTTGCCTGCGCTCAAGATGCACCTTTGCGGGATACGCTAAAAAGGCCGGCATCTTACGCCTTCAATGCGGCAGGTGGAAAAACAGCCTCGCCAACGGGCGCCAGGTCGCACGGCACAATTGCTCTGCACTATCCCAAAGCCCGGGTGTCGTAACTCCCATGTGCCCATTCCCCGGAGAAACCATGAGCCAGGACGTCCTCGCCAAAGAAACCAATCGCCGCCAATTGCAGCAGATCATCTCCGGGTTGTCCGACGGGGTGATCTTGGCCGAGGTCGACCAGACCATCCTCTGGGCCAACGAGGCGGCGCTGAGCATGCACGGGGTCAGTGCGGTCGAGCACCTGGGCGCGAACAATCAGGCGTATGCCGAGCGGTTCGCCTTGCGCTATCGCAATAACCACCCGCTGTTGCTGGACAGCTACCCCCTCAGCCGTTTGGCCGCCGGCGAAGAGTTCAGCGACGTGGTCGTGGAAGTCACGTCCACCGGCGACGGTGAGCGCAGTTGGGTCCATCGCCTACGCAGCCTGGTGCTGACCGATTCACGCGGTGAACCGGAGTTGCTGGTGTTGATCCTCAGCGACGCCACCGAATGGGCGAGCGCCGAGCAGCGCTTCGAGAAGACGTTCAACGCCAACCCCGCTCCCGCCGTGATCTGCCGCCTCAGCGATCTGCGCTATATCAAGGTCAACCAGGGCTTTCTGGAGATGACCGGCTTCAACCGCGACCAGGTGATCGGCCGTTCGGTGTACGAACTCGACGTACTCGAACACGCCGAGCGCAAAGACCTGGCCATCCAGCGCCTGGCCGAAGGTGCAACCATCCCGCAGATGCAGGCCGAATTGAGATTGCCCGAGGGCGGCAGCAAGTTGGTGATCGTGGCCGGCCAGCCGTTGGACATGAACGAGGAAGACTGCATGTTGTTTTCCTTCACCGACCTGGAGCCTCGGCGCAAGGCGGAAATCGCCCTGCGCCAGAGTGAGGAGCGCTTCGCCAAGTCGTTCCGCCTTTCGCCCGTGCCGACCCTGGTGTGCAGCGCCGCCAACCAGCAAGTGGTGGATATCAACGAAGCCTTCATGAACATGACAGGCTACACCAGCGAAGAGCTGATCGGCAAAGCCATCGAAGACATCAACTTCATCGACAGCGCCCAGGCCTGCGCGCAGTTGTTCGCCACCCTGAAAAAAGCCGGCAACCTCGACGGGCTGGATCTGAAGGTGCGCAAGAAAGGCAATGAGGTGATCGACTGCGTGGTGTCTGCCGATACCGTAAGCATCCAGGATGTGCCCTGCTACCTGCTGGTACTGATGAACATCACCGAACGCAAACGCTCGGAACTGGAGCTGGTGGCGGCCATCGAGGAAGTGATGCAGGACGCCTCCTGGTTCAGCCAGACCCTGATCGAAAAACTGGCCAACGCCAAAAGCGTCAACCGCCCCAACGTGCCGGGCATTGCCTTCACCGACCTCACCGCGCGCGAGCGCGATGTGCTGGGTTTGATTTGCGAAGGCCTGGCCGACAAAGAGATCGCCTCGCGCCTGAAGCTGGCGCCCAACACAGTGCGCAACCATGTGGCCACGGTGTATTCCAAACTGGGGGTGCATAGCCGCAGTGCGGCGATCGTCTGGGCCCGTGAACGCGGGCTGTTCGCCGGTGAATTGCGCCTTAAAAACAAACGTTGAACGTGCAAATGCACTAGTGCGGCTAGTGCGAATTCGCCTTATTGCATGTCGGTGTAATGCTTAACCTTCCGGAGGTGGACACAGGGTTTCGAGGCTGTGTCGTCCTACTCGACACCCGGAAGGAATTAGCATGTTTACCCTGTCTCAACTGCGAAATTGCATCGAAGAAGGCCTATCGCCGCTGACCTGCGAATTCACCTTGTGCCGCGACGCCTCGCTGACCCTCAAAGTCTTCGACGCCGAAACCGGCCGCGTCGACCTGGTAGTCACAGGGATCAGCAACAAACAGCTGCAGACCCCACAAGAAGTGGACAAGATGGTCGAAGAATTACGCTACGAGTTGCAAAGCAACCACCTGGGCAAACTCACCCTGGATGACTTGCCTTCAGCCTCGCACCCATGAAATAGAACACCCCGCCACCGATGATAAACGCCCCCAGCATGTAGAACATGAACGGAGCCGGCTGACTGGACAACACCAGCCCGCACAGCACCGGCCCCAGCGCGGCGCCGAGGTTGGACAGGTTCTGCGCCCCGTAATACATGCCACGCAGGTGGTCCGGGGCAATGCGGTCGATAAACATATACTCGGCCGGAAACACGACGATTTCCCCCACGGTAAACACCGCCATCGCCAGCACCCACCACAGCACGCTGGTGGACAGCGCAAAGCCGATCAACCCCAGCATGAACATGCTCAAGCCGAAGATCAGCCACTGGCTCAGATAACGGTGCGAGATGCGGCGACCGATCACGTATTGCAGGGCAATCACCAACACCGCGTTGGTCGTAAGCACGGCGCTGATGACCTTGTAGGTGTATTCAGCAGTGGTGGTGGTCACCAGGTATTGCGACAGATAAGCCGTGAACTGGCCGAACACCACCGCACTAAGCAAGCCGCCAACGGTGAAGCACACCAGCCGCCGATCCTTTAACAGCACGCGGCCGACGGCTAGGAACGACACCGGCTTTTGCGTGGTATCGACAGTGGCCAGCGCACGATCGCCCCAGCGCCAGTACACCAGGAAAAACCCCGCCCCCAACAGCGCCGAGAGCATAAACGGCAAGCTGATATCCAGCTTGGCCACCATCGCGCCAAAGAACGGTCCCAGCGCATAGCCGATATTGGTCAGGGTGTACTTGATGGAAAACACTTCACTGCGCCCGTCTTCCGGCAGGAGGCTGGCAAAGCCGGCTTTGATCGCAATATCGATGACCGCGTAAGCCAGGTTGATCAAGATCAGGCAGCCATAGAACGCCCAGATATTCTGCGCGAGCAGCGTGCCGATAAAGCCCACCACAAACAGCGCGCTCAAGCCCAGCAGCAACCGATAGCTGCTGATGCGATCGACGAGAAACCCGCCGTACACGCTGAGCAACGATCCGACGATCAGCGAACTGCCGATCACCAGGCCGACCTGGATGATGTCCAGGGCAAAGTGTCGGGTGAGGTAGATAACCAGGTACGGAAAGGTGATTGCCTTGGCCAGCGTCAGCATCAACGTGGCGGACAGCAACAGGTTCACGGTGCGGGGGTAGTGTCTTAGTGTGGCAAGCATCCTGCTCTCATTCCATTAAGGTAACGCGACCATTGCAGCCGGTTACCTTACCCCAGGAACCTGAAAAAAAGCAGGCGTTTCCAGCGGATTATTGCGTGACCGGGGTGATCTCGAGGATGGTGCCGTTGGTGGTTTTGAGCAGCACAAACCTATTGCCGACACGGGCCCATTGGCTGTCCTCTTCGGGCTGCTTCAAGCCGCGTTTTTTCCAGTCACTGACCGCCAACTCCTTGCGCATCAGCATATCCGGCGCACGGTCGCCCTCTTTCAAGTCACGGGCATTGATGTTGGAAGGCTGCACGGTTTCCTGCGGGGTATCACCGGCCTGCACGACAACGCTGGCGGTGGACAGGCTGGCAGCGACCAGCAGGCAGGCGACGAGGGATTTGGACTTCATGGGTGCTCCTTCAAGTAATGAGGCGTACCCAGGTTCCGACCGCAGGCGTGTGGAATCATTCAGCCCAAAGCCGACCTCTTGGCTTCCCCCGCACCCTGTGGCGAGGGCGCTTGCTCCCGCTGGGCTGCGCAGCAGCTCCAAAAGGCCCGACCCCGAACCACCCGGACAAACGCGATGAATGGATGAGGCCAGCTTCGCTGCCCAACGGGAGCAAGCTCCCTCGCCACAAGGTGTTCGCCGCAGCGCCTGCGCCAGTGCGAATAAATGCTGCCCAACGCCATCACCCATTGCCATCGTGAAAATATTCATGTAATTTTTCATGAAATTTAACGAAATAAATTTCATGAACCAGCAAGAAGAACTCGAAGCCCTCGCGATCCTGATCCACGACCTGCGCAAGTACAAGAAACTCACCCTCGCGCAATTGGCACAAAAGATCGAGCGTTCGGTGGGCTTCCTGTCTCAGGTCGAACGCGGCCTGTCACGCCCGACAGTGGCGGACCTGACCGCCATCAGCCACGCCCTTGACGTGCCCACCACCTACTTCTACAGCCTGAGCAAGCCCAAGGCCATCAACTGGGTGACGCGCCCCAACGAGCGGCGCACGGTGTATTACGCCAATGGCATCACCGACATCCTGGTCTCCCCCAGTATGAACGGCGCATTTTCGATGCTCGACAGCCTGTTGGCCCCCGGCGCCAACAGCGGTGAGCAGACCATGAGCGACCGCGCCGAGCAGGCCGGTTTTGTACTGGAGGGTGAGTTGACGCTGTGGCGGGAAGGTGAAGCCGATTCGGTCACCCTGCGCCAAGGCGACAGTTTCCACCTGGCCAGTTTCGCCCGCTGCCGCTACGCCAACCTGACCGAACTGCCCGCCCGCGTGCTGTGGGTTTACAACTAGGAGCTACACCCGTGAAAAGCCATTCCTCCACGCTGCTGGCCGAAGTACGGAGCTTTCGCCAGAACCACCCCGACGTGCGTTACGTTGACCTGATCGCCCTGGACATCCCCGGGCATTTCTACGGCAAGCGCTACCCGGTGGAGATGCTGGAAAAAGTCGCCGCTGGCGGCCCGTTGAAGCTGCCGCAGAACGCCGTGCTGCTGGGGGTTCAGGGCGGCTTGTTCAAGATCGGTGACTACTGCTTCAACGACGGCGACCCCGACGCCAACCGCCGCCTGGTGCCGGGCACGCTCACACCAGTGAGCTGGGAATCGCAGCCACTGGGCCAGATGCTGATCACCTCGGACGGCACGCAAGCGCCTATCGAATTCGAACCGCGAGAAGTGTTGGCCAAGGTCCTGGAACGCCTGCACCACAAGGGCATTCATCCGGTGGTGGCCTTCGAACTGGAGTTTTACCTGTTCGACAAGAAGCTCGACAACGGCCTGCCGCAATTCGCCCGCGACCCGTTGAGTGAGGACGCCGACGACCAGCCCAACCTGCATATCGAGCGACTGTCGCGCTTCAGCGAGGTACTCGACGATATGGCACAAACCGCCAAGGACCAAGGCATCGACATCACGGTGATCACCGCCGAACTCGGCCCCGGCCAGTTCGAGATCAACTTCGGCCACTTGGACGATGGCCTGCGCGCCGCCGACTGGGCCGCCCTGTTCTGCCGCAGCACCCGTGGCGTGGCGCTAAAACACGGCTACCGCGCCAGCTTCATGGCCAAGCCCTACCTGCAATTCCCCGGCAGCGGCATGCACGTGCATGTCAGCCTGTACGACGGCGCCGGCAACAACTTGCTCGCCGCCCATCAACAGCAGCCCCTGCGCCACGCCGTCGCCGGTTGCCTGGAGCTGCTGCCGCACTGCATGCCGATCTTCTCGCCGAACCACAACGCCTTCCGCCGCCTGGGTGGTACGGTCAACGCGGCCACCCGTGCGAGCTGGGGCTTTGAAGACCGCGATGCGTGCGTGCGCATCCCGGAATCCGACCCGCGCAACCTGCGCATCGAACACCGCCTGGCCAGCGCCGATGCCAACCCCTATCTGGTGTTGGCGGCGATTCTAGCGGGGTTGGAGCACGGGCTTGAAGCCCAGCGCGAACCCATCGCCCCACTCAATGATGACCGCAACAGCGGCAGCGACTTCCCCCTGGAAATGCTCGAGGCCGTGCGCGCCATGCAACATCAAGCGGTATTGCGCGATAAGCTGGGCGCAGAATTTGTCGACGTGTACTGCGAGAACAAACGCCAGGACCACTTGGCGTTTCAACAGGAGATCAACACGCGGGAATACCGCTGGTTTCTCTAACCCCCCATGGAATCACCGATGACCGACCAAAGCGCCCCGGCCCTCAAGGAAATCTTCAACCTCGAACGCCTGCAACACATCGCCACCGAGATGACGGCGGTGTACCCGGCGTTCGACGCCAATGGGTTTCTCAAGCACGCCAAGGCCGGGCTGGCCGAGTTGTCGGTGATGCAGCGCATGGCGCGGGTCAGCGACAGCCTGCATGCGGTGATCCCGCTGGACTACCCGCAGACCCTCAAGCTGCTCTATGCGCTCGCACCGCGCTTGAACAGCGGGTTTGTCAGCCTGTTCCTGCCGCACTACGTGGCGAGTCATGGCCGGGATGACTTCGAGCGTTCCATGGCTGCACTCAAATACTTCACGACCTTTGGTTCCTCCGAATTCGCGATCCGGCACTTCTTGCTGCACGACTTCCAACGCACCCTGGCAGTGATGCAAGAGTGGTCGCTGGATGACAACGACCACGTGCGCCGCCTCGCCAGCGAAGGCTCGCGACCGCGACTGCCGTGGTCATTTCGCCTGGCCGACGTGCAGGCCAACCCCGCGCTGTGCGCGTCGATCCTCGACAGCCTCAAGGCCGACAGCAGCCTGTATGTGCGCAAGTCCGTGGCCAACCACCTCAACGACATCACCAAGGACCACCCCGATTGGGTGCTCAGCCTGATCGAAGGCTGGTCGCTGGATAACCCGCACACTGCGTGGATCGCGCGCCATGCGCTGCGCAGCTTGATCAAGCAAGGCAACACCCGCGCGCTGACGATCATCGGCGCAGGAGCCAAGGCCGAGGTCAAGATTCATCACCTGCGCGTCACCCCGGCGGTGATCAAACTGGGGGAGCGGATCAACCTGACCTTCAGCCTCGAATCCACCGCCGCTGCGCCACAGAAACTGGTGGTGGACTACGCCATCGACTATGTAAAAAGCGCCGGCCACAGCGCGGCCAAAGTGTTCAAGCTCAAGGCCTTTACCCTTGGCGCAGGCGAGCACCAGCGCATCAGCCGCGAACAACATATCCGTGAACTGACCACGCGCAAGCACTACCCCGGCAAGCACGCGGTGCATGTGCTGGTGAATGGGGAACGGTTGGGCAGTGCGGAATTCGAACTGCGCGACTGACTCAGTTCAAGCAACACCACAGATCCAATGTGGGAGGGGGCTTGCCCCGATAGCGGTGATGAAGTCATGCATGTTTTGGCTGACACACTGCTATCGGGAGCAAGCCCCCTCGCACATTTTTGATCCGGTTTCTTCAGGTGGACTCGCCGAGCAACAGCGGCTGCTCACGCGCGCACAACTCCACTACGTAATCCCACAGCACCCGCAGCCGCACCGACTTGTGCAGTTCCCTGCGCGAGCTGATCCAATAACTGCGCTCAATCCCCTCCCCCGGCAGCAACGACACCAACTCCGTGTCACTGGCCGCCATAAAGCACGGCAACACAGCAATCCCCAGGCCGGAACGTGCTGCCTGGTGCTGGGCGATCACACTGGTGCTGTGGAACACCACCTTGGGGTTGCGACAGAAACTGCTGAGGAATTTCAGTTCCTGGCTGAACAGCAGGTCATCGACGTAATCGATCCAGGCATGGCCGGCGAGGTCTTCACGTTTTTCAATCGGCGGATTGCGCGCCAGATAAGCGCGGCTGGCGTAGAGCGCCAGGCGATAGTCGGTGAGTTTGCGCGTGACCAGTTGATCGACGCTGGGACGTTCGAGGTGGATGCTGATTTCGGCTTCGCGGTTGAGGATGCTGACGAAACGCGGCACGGCCACCAGCTCCACTTCCAACCCCGGATAGCGCTCAAACAACCCGCCCATGCGGCTGGCGAGAAACATCACGCCCAGCCCTTCGGCCACGCCCAGGCGGATCTTGCCCAGGGGTGCGGCGGTGTGGGTCAGTTCGTCTTCGGCCAGCAGCGCGACGTTTTCCATGGCTTCGGCATGTTTGAGCAGGGCCTCGCCGGACGGCGTCAACTCATAGCCGTGGGCGTGCTGCACGAACAACGCGGTGCCGAGGCTTTTCTCAATGGCCTCGATATGCCGCGCCACGGTGGCGTGGGTGGTTTTCAGGCGTTGCGCGGCGGTGAGCAGGCGGCCGCTGCGCTGCAACTCGAGAAAATACCGCAGGTCATTCCAGTCGAACATAGCGCCTCCAATCCGTGAGCCTGGGCCGCACTATTTAAAAACGCACAGCGGCTGGGTAAAAACTAACATTTTTAAGACGAAAACTAACAACTAGGATGGAGCCAATAAGAAAAACAAGCGAGACCTCAGATGCCCACTGCAACTGCTGAATACGATTACATCGTCGTAGGCGCCGGCCCCGCAGGCTGCCTGCTGGCCAATCGACTGTCCGCCAACCCCGCCCACCGTGTGCTGTTGCTTGAAGCCGGTGGACGCGACAACTACCCCTGGATTCATATCCCCGTCGGCTACCTGTTCTGCATCGGCAACCCACGCACCGATTGGTGCTTCAAGACTGAAGCCCAAGCCGGCCTGCAAGGCCGTGCCCTGAGTTACCCACGGGGCAAGGTGCTCGGCGGTTGTTCGTCGATCAACGGCATGATCTACATGCGCGGCCAGGCCCAGGATTACGACGGCTGGGCAGCCGAAGGTAACGCCGGCTGGGCGTGGAAAGACGTGCTGCCGCTGTTCAAGCAAAGCGAAAACCATTTTGCCGGCGGTTCGGAATTTCACAGCGACGGCGGCGAATGGCGGGTTGAACAACAACGGCTGTCGTGGCCGATTCTGGATGCCTTCCGTGAGGCTGCGGCCCAAAGCGGCATCGCCAACATCAGCGACTTCAACCAGGGCGATAACGAAGGCTGCGGTTACTTCCAGGTCAACCAGAAGGCCGGCGTGCGCTGGAATGCGGCCAAGGCGTTCCTCAAGCCGATCCGCCGGCGGCCGAACCTGACCGTGTTGACCGACGTGGAAGTCGACCGCGTATTGCTGGAGAACGGCCGCGCCTCGGCAGTGCTCGGGCGTCAGCACGGCCAACAGCTCAGTTGGAAGGCGCGCAAGGAAATCGTGTTGTGCGCAGGCGCGGTGGGTTCGCCTGGCATTCTGCAGCGCTCGGGGATTGGCCCGGCCAACGTGCTCAAACCGCTCGGCATTGATGTGTTGCATGAACTGCCGGGCGTCGGCGGCAACCTGCAGGACCACCTGCAACTGCGGCTGATCTACAAGCTGGAAAACGCGCGCACCCTGAACCAGATCGCGGGCTCCGTGTGGGGCAAGATGGGCATGGGCCTGCGCTACCTGTATGACCGCAGCGGCCCGCTGTCGATGGCGCCCAGCCAGCTCGGCGCGTTTGCCCGCTCGGGCCCGGAACACACCTCGGCCAACCTTGAATACCATGTGCAACCGCTGTCCCTGGAGCGCTTTGGCGAGCCGTTGCACGCGTTCCCGGCGTTTACCGCGTCGGTTTGCGACCTGCGCCCGCAAAGCCGTGGGCGTGTCGATATTCGCTCGGCCAACCCGGCGGATGCGCCGCTGATCCAGCCCAATTATCTCAGCCATCCGCAAGACCTGCGGGTGGCCGCCGATGCGATTCGCCTGACTCGACGCATCGTCGCCGCGCCGGCCCTGAGCCCGTTCAAACCGGTGGAATACTTGCCCGGCGATGCACTGCAAACCGAAGAGCAACTGCACGAAGCCGCAGCGCGCATCGGCACGACGATTTTCCATCCGGTGGGCACCTGCCGCATGGGCAGTGACCAGGACGCGGTGGTCGACGCGCAACTGCGGGTCCACGGCGTGCCGGGGCTGCGCATCGCCGATGCCTCGATCATGCCCCGCATCACGTCCGGCAATACCTGCTCACCCACGCTGATGATCGCGGAGAAAGCCGCGCAACTGATCCTTTCGCCGAACACAAGGAGCCTTGCCCCGGAGAGAGAACTGGTCCATGCAATCTGAATAGCGGCGCCACACCTGGCGCCGACAGTGGAACAACAATAAATAATCACTGTGAGGGATACCCGATGTCAGAACATGCTCAAACCCTGAGCTCGGCGGTCAGCGCGAGCACCGGTAGCGAATCGAGAAAAGTCATCTTCGCCTCGTCCTTGGGGACGGTGTTCGAGTGGTATGACTTTTTCCTCTATGGCGCCCTCGCGGCGGTGATCAGCAAACAATTCTTTGCCGGGGTCAACGACACCACGGCGTTTATCTTTGCCTTGATGGCCTTCGCGGCCGGCTTTGTGGTGCGCCCGTTCGGTGCACTGGTGTTTGGTCGCCTGGGCGACATGATCGGGCGCAAGTACACGTTCCTCGTGACCATCATCCTGATGGGCGTGGCGACGTTCTGTGTCGGCCTGTTGCCGACGTATGCCAGCATCGGTATTGCCGCGCCGGTCATTCTGATCGCCCTGCGCATGCTGCAAGGCCTGGCGCTGGGCGGTGAATACGGCGGCGCAGCCACCTACGTGGCCGAACACGCCCCCGCCGGCAAGCGCGGCCTGCACACCAGTTGGATTCAATCCACCGCTACCCTGGGGTTGCTGCTGTCATTGCTGGTGGTGCTGGCCTGCCGCTACTTCACCGGTGACCAGTTCGAAGTGTGGGGCTGGCGCATTCCGTTCCTGTTTTCCATCGTATTGCTGGGCATTTCCACCTGGATTCGCATGAGCCTGCATGAATCGCCGGCGTTCCTGAAAATGAAAGAGGAAGGCAAGGCCAGCAAGGCACCGATCCGCGAATCCTTCGGCAAGTGGGAAAACCTCAAGGTGGTGCTGATTGCGCTGTTCAGCATCAACGGCGGACAAGCGGTGACCTTTTACGCGGCACAGTTCTATGTGCTGTTCTTCCTCACGCAGTTCCTGAAGATGGACCCGGCCCTGGCCAATATGCTGCTCATCATCAGCGTGGTGATTGGGGCACCGTTCTTTATCTTCTTCGGCTGGCTGTCGGACAAGGTCGGGCGCAAGCCGGTGCTGATGCTCGGCCTGCTGCTGGCGACCGCGCTGTACTTCCCGATCTTCAAGGGCCTGGCGCACTACACCAACCCGGCGATGGACCAGGCCAGCCGCCAAGCGCCGATCACCGTGCTGGCCGACCCGGCCACCTGCACCTTCCAGTTCGACCCGGTGGGCAAGGCGCGTTTTGATAGCCCGTGCGACAAGGTCAAAACCTTCCTGGTCAAGCAAGGCCTGCCCTACAGCAGCGCCGCCGCCCCTGCGAGCAGCCCGGTGCAGGTGAGCGTGGGCGACGTGCGCATCGATGGCTTTGACGAGGCGGCCCTGCGCGCTGCCGTGACCCTGGCCGGCTACCCGACATCGGCGGATGTGGCCCAGGTCAACAAGGTGATGGTGGTGGTGCTGATCGTTGTGCTGATCCTGATCGCGGCCATGTGCTACGGCCCGCTGGCGGCGCTGATGGTTGAACTGTTCCCGACACGCATCCGCTACACCTCGATGTCCCTGCCCTACCACATC
This sequence comes from Pseudomonas sp. D3, assembly GCF_029320995.1. Taxonomy (NCBI): domain Bacteria; kingdom Pseudomonadati; phylum Pseudomonadota; class Gammaproteobacteria; order Pseudomonadales; family Pseudomonadaceae; genus Pseudomonas; species Pseudomonas sp. D3. The sequence goes on along the minus strand of NZ_CP119772.1, from coordinate 2,450,958 downwards.
GGCAACGGCTGGTTTGGCGGGTTCCTGCCGACCGTGTCGTTTGCCCTGGTGGTGTACACCGGCGATATCTTCTACGGCTTGTGGTATCCGGTGGTGGTGACCGGGGTGAGCCTGATTGTCGGGATGTTCTGCCTCAAGGAAACGCGGCACGTGGATATCGATAACAACTGACCCGACCTCCTGAACACCGTAGGTCCCCTGTGGGAGGGGGCTTGCTCCCGATGGCTTCAGTTATCTTTGCATTGACTGATAGGTCGCCATCGGGAGCAAGCCCCCTCCCACATCTGTTCTGCGGCGCCACACAAATTGCTGTACATCCATACAGATAATGGTTGCTCAAATCCCTCGGACTCCGCATCCTGCAAGGCATCAACCCGATCTGATGTGATGACCATGCGGCTGTTCCTCTGTGAAAAACCCTCCCAGGCCAAGGATATTGCGGCCGTGCTCGGCGCCACTCGCCGTGGCGACGGTTGCTGGCTGGGCAACGGGGTGACCGTCACCTGGTGCATCGGCCACCTGCTGGAAACCGCCCCGCCCGATGCCTACGACGCCAAGTACAAGCGCTGGGTGCTCGCCGACCTGCCGATCATCCCGGACAAATGGAAGATGCGGGTCAAGCCCAAGACCGCCAGCCAGTTCAAGGCCGTCAAGCGCCTGCTGGGCGAAGCCCAGGAGCTGGTGATCGCCACCGACGCCGACCGTGAGGGTGAAATGATCGCCCGCGAGCTGGTGGAGCATTGCCGCTATCGCGGGCCGATCCAGCGGCTATGGCTGTCGGCGCTGGACGACGCTTCCATTCGCAAGGCCCTGGCTGCGCTCAAACCCGGCGCCGAAACCTTCAGCCTGTACCACTCGGCCCTGGGCCGTTCCCGCGCCGACTGGCTAATCGGCATGAACATGAGCCGCCTGTTTACCTTGCTAGGCCGTCAATCCGGTTACCAGGGCGTGCTGCCGGTGGGCCGCGTGCAAACCCCGACCCTGCGCCTGGTGGTGGACCGTGACCGCAGCATCGCCGATTTCGTACCGGTGGCCTACTGGGCCATCGATGTCGACCTGCGCCACGCGCACATGACCTTCACCGCCCAATGGCGCGCCACCGACGACGCCTGTGACGATCAAGGCCGCTGCCTCAACCCGCAACTCGCCCGAGACGCCGCCGACGCCATGACCCACGCTGCCAGCGCGCGACTGGTGAAGTTGCGCACCGAACGCATGCGCGAGGTCGCCCCGCTGCCCTTCGACCTGGGTACGCTGCAGGAAATCTGCTCGAAGAAGCTCGGCCTCGGCGCCCAGGAAACCCTGGACATCGCCCAATCGCTCTACGAAACCCACAAGGCCATCACCTACCCACGCAGCGATTGCGGCTACCTGCCCTTGAGTCAGCATGGCGACGCGGCGAAGATCCTTGCCGCGTTGGGCCGTGCCGACGCGGCGGTCAACGAACTGATGCCGCATATCGATCCCCAACGCCGCTCGCGGGCGTGGAACGACGCCAAGGTCAGCGCCCACCATGGCATCATTCCCACCGGCGCCGGCAAGGATGTCGGGCAGCTCACCGGCAAGCATCGGGCGGTCTACACACTGATTCGCGCGCGCTACCTGGCGCAGTTTCTGCCCAACCATGAATATGATCGCACCCAGGCGGATTTCGACTGTGCAGGCCAGGCGCTGCGCGCGGTGGGCAAAGTCGTCATCGAAGCGGGCTGGAAGCGCGCGCTGCCCGAAGCCCTTGCACCGGCCAAGGGCCGTGAGGCGCCGGCACCGCAAGCCCTGCCGGCACTGGTGCAGGGCCAGGATTACGCCGTCGCCAAGGTCAACCTCAAGGACCTGTGGACCCAGCCGCCCAAACCCTTCACCGAAGGCGACCTAATCAAGGCGATGAAAAACGTCGCCAAGCTGGTGGAAGATCCGCTGCTCAAGCAAAAGCTCAAGGACACCACCGGCATCGGCACCGAAGCCACCCGCGCCGGGATCATCCAGGGCCTGCTGGACCGGGGCTACCTGATGAAGAACGGCAAGGCACTCTCGGCCACCCCGGCGGCGTTCAGCCTGATCGATGCAGTGCCCCGCGCCATCGCCGACCCGGGCACCACCGCGATCTGGGAACAGGCGCTGGACATGGTGCAAAGCGGCGAAATGAGCCTGGAAGAGTTCGTCGCCAAACAAGCGGCCTGGATGAGCAAGCAAGTGGCCCGCTGCAACGGCATGCGCATGACCATTACCGGCCCTGCCAGCCCGGCAGGCCGCGGCGCCACACCGTGGAAAAAGAAGCGCACGGCCGCACCCCGCAAGACGGCGGCCAGCCCGAAGCGAGCGAAAAAGCCGACAAGTACCGGGTAAACCATGAATAAATCCGGGGTATGACGTTTTTTGACGGGTTTAACGCCGCTTTGGTCCTTGCTACCGCGCGGGCCGTCTAGGATTCTGTAGGGGATTGCAGACGTCCCAACAACAATACCGGAGTGGCCGCCATGAAAACCGTCTCAGAAGTACTCAAAGCCAAAGACAAGCAAAACCAGGAAGTCCACACCATTGAATGGGACCACACCGTATTCGAAGCGTTAGTGGTGATGTCATCGAAAAATGTCGGGGCCTTGCCGGTCGTCAAGCAGGGCGAGGTGGTTGGCATCATCAGCGAACGTGACTACGCACGAAAACTGATACTCAAAGGCCTCTCTTCAGTCACCACCAAAGTCCATGAGGTCATGAGTTCTCCAGTCATAACGGTTGATGCCCATAAAACGGTCGAAGAATGCATGAACATCATGACCGACAGTCACCTGCGCCACTTGCCGGTGGTCGTCGACGGAAAACTGCTGGGTTTGCTCTCCATCGGCGATCTGGTCAAGGAGGCCATTGCCGAACAAGCCAACCTGATCAAGCAACTGGAGCAATACATTCGCGGCGAATAGGAGACCCCATGCTCGACTTGCTCGAACATCAGGAAGACCACCTCGATATCCTGCACCGGACCATGGCCGAACGGCGTTTTCTGGTGCTGACCGGGGCGGGAATCAGCACGTCGTCGGGTATCCCGGACTACCGGGACAGCGAAGGCATACGCCGGGGCAAGGCGCCGATGATGTACCAGGAGTTCCTCGCCACCCCACAAGCGCGCCGCCGTTATTGGGCACGGGCGATGCTGGGCTGGCCACGGGTGCGCATTGCGCAGCCGAACCAGGCGCACTTGGCTCTGGCCGCCTTGCAACACCGCCAGCGTATCAGCGGGCTGATCACGCAAAACGTCGACACGTTGCATGACCAGGCCGGTAGCCAGGATGTGATCGAGCTGCACGGCAGCTTGCATCGCGTGCTATGCCTGGATTGCCAGCGGCCCAGCGCACGCAATGTGATCCAACGGTTGATGGAAACCGAGAACCCCTACCTGGCCGGCGTCGATGCCGTGCAGGCACCCGACGGCGATACCCTGCTCGATCCTGCTTTTGAACAACGCTTTCGCGTGCCCCGCTGCCCCCACTGCAACGGCGAACGGCTGAAACCGGACGTCGTGTTCTTCGGCGAGAACGTTGCCCAGGCCACCGCAGCCAGGGCAATGGCGGCGGTGGAGCAAGCCGAGGGTTTATTGGTGGTGGGGTCGTCGCTGATGGCCTACTCGGCGTTTCGCCTGTGCAAGGCGATGGTCGAGCAAGGCAAGCCGGTGATTGCCATCAATCTGGGCAAGACCCGTGGGGATGAGTTGTTGCAGATGAAGATCGCGGCGTCCTGCGAGCGGTTGTTGCCGCTATTGGCAGAGCGCCTGGGATAACCAGAACACTGCGCATCAAAAATGAGTGGGGAACCCGGCCAGGCTAACGAGCTCCGGCGACCCACCGCACAAAAAATGACGCCCAAGTCACACTTCCCCGCACGGCCCCGTCGCCACGACGATTTATGTAGTGATCAAAAATAATCACTACATAACCGTTGACGTAACCTTTTTGTCCTTGCATGATCTAGACGTCTCCCGGATCGGGAGCGTTGGTAACAAGCGTTTTGAACAAGCTCGTCTGACCGCCGAGCTGTTTTTTCCGGATGTGCACTGCCCACAAGGCAGATTGATGAAGCTGACCGACCCAAAGGGTTCGGTACAAGGAGCTCAAACGCTACTTGTCTTCGTTATGAAACCATTGCGTAGCAGTTCATCAGCAAGACTACATGCATCAGGTTCAAGACCCTGCCCGTATTCGGCAGACCGTCACTGACGCCCGGTTTTCGGAACCGGAGACAACTAAGCAGTTTTAACGAATCAATTGATAGATCGCCAACTGGTCAAGGGGCTTACACATGAATCTGAACAACCAACCAACTATCGAACAATTGGCTGAGATGTTCGCAGCGCAGAAAGACACACTCGACGACCATATCCTGTGGATTGGTAAATCGGGCAAAGTCCAAATTGACTGCCTGGCGCCCCATACCGAAGAAGCCGAGTTCGACAGAAATAACCGTGAACTGGCGGCGCGCCTGAAGGTGTACCGCCGTGGCCAGGGTTATGTTGGCAAGAAAGCTGCGGCCGATCGCAACTTTATCGAGCAGGTGTTCGACACACTTAACCACGCGTGGGTATCTTTCAAAGACAGCGCGCAAGTTAAAGTAATCGATCGCTACTCCTAAGTACAACTCAACTAATGTGGGAACTGGCTTGCCAGTTCCCACATTTTTTTATGCAACTTCAAAAGTTGGGGTAACGGCCTTTCCCCGCCTCATCGCGAAAAATATCAAACAACACCTGTGCCGCCGCCGACAGTTCATGCCCCGGTTTGGTCAACACACCAATCGGCCGCTCGATCACCGGATCGGTCAAGGTGATGCAATGGGCGCCCGCCTCCTGCATCTGCTGCGCACATAAGGCCGGCACGGCGCTGACGCCCAGGCCACTGGCAACCATCTTGCCCACCGTCGCCAATTGGTGACTCTCCAACGCCACCGGCAATTTCATCTGCAAGGCACCCAGGTGTTCCTCCAGCATTACCCGCACTGTAGAGGGTCGTTGCAAGGTAATGAACGGTTGCTCCAATAGGCTTTTCCATTCGATTTCAGCGCGCTGTGCCAAGGGTGAATCCGCAGGCACTACGGCAATAAAACGATCCAGGTATAACGGCGTAAACGCCAGCGACGAACCTTCGGACGGTTCGAACGCCACGCCCAACTCGACCTGGCGATCACGGACCATCTCCAGCACCTGTTCGTTGATCAGGTCATGCACCGTCACGTTCACATGGGGGTAACGCGCGCGGAATATCTTCAGGATCGGCGGCAACAGGTTGCCTGCAAACGACGGCATCGCTGCCACCGTCACCCGCCCGCGCTGCAGGGTGAAACGCTGGCGCAGTTCATCCTCGGCGTTGTCCCAATCGGCAATCAACCGACGCGCCAGCGGCAACAAGGATTCCCCTTCAGGGGTCAGCGCGACATTGCGGGTATTGCGGCTGAACAAGCGCCCGCCCAGCCCTTCTTCCAGGCCTTTGATGGTCAGGCTCAGTGCCGATTGAGAGAGGTGCAGCCGCTCGCAGGCAGCAGCAAAACTCAGGCTCTGTGCCACGGCCAGAAAGGCACGCATCTGTTTGACGGTCATGACGTTACTCCGGACGACGGCTCGACTATGCAGTTTTTTAAATCAATCAACCTTAAAAAACAACTTAACAAATCAATCCGTCAGCGCAACACTCGGAACATTGACTGGCCCACAAACAATAAAAGAGGTGCTATATGGCAGGTTTCGATAAACGCGTGGCGTCCTATGAAGAGGCACTGGCAGGCCTGGAAGACGGCATGACCGTGCTCGCCGGCGGCTTTGGCCTGTGCGGCATCCCGGAAAACCTCATCGCCGAGATCAAGCGCAAAGGCACCCGCGACCTGACGGTGGTTTCCAATAACTGCGGCGTCGACGGTTTTGGCCTGGGCGTGCTGTTGGAAGAAAAGCAGATCCGCAAAGTGATCGCGTCCTACGTGGGCGAAAACGCCCTGTTCGAGAAGCAACTGCTCAGCGGCGAGATCGAAGTGGTGCTCACCCCCCAAGGCACCCTGGCGGAAAAAATGCGCGCCGGCGGCGCCGGCATTCCGGCCTTCTTCACCGCCACCGGCGTCGGCACCCCGGTTGCCGAAGGCAAGGAAACCCGCGAATTCAACGGTCGCCCGTACCTGATGGAAGAATCCATCACCGGCGACTTCGCCATCGTCAAAGGCTGGAAAGCCGACCACTTCGGCAACGTCATCTACCGCCACACCGCCCAGAATTTCAACCCGCTGGCCGCCACCGCAGGCAAGATCACCGTGGTTGAAGTCGAGGAAATCGTCGAACCGGGCGAGCTGGAACCGTCGCAGATCCACACCCCTGGCATCTACGTCGACCGGATCATCTGCGGCACCTTCGAGAAGCGCATCGAACAGCGCACTGTCCGCAAATAATCCCTCCAGCCCGAAGAGAATAAGAGGAACAGCACCATGGCTCTCACCCGCGAACAAATGGCTCAACGCGTCGCCCGCGAAATGCAGGACGGTTTCTACGTCAACCTGGGCATCGGCATTCCGACCCTGGTGGCCAACTACATCCCCGAAGGCATGGAAGTGATGCTGCAATCGGAAAACGGCCTGCTCGGCATGGGCCCGTTTCCCACTGAAGAGACCATCGATGCCGACATGATAAACGCCGGCAAACAAACCGTGACCGCGCGCATCGGCGCCTCGATCTTCTCCTCCGCCGAATCCTTCGCGATGATTCGCGGTGGCCATGTCGACCTCACCGTGCTCGGCGCGTTTGAAGTGGACGTACAGGGCAACATCGCCTCATGGATGATCCCCGGCAAGCTGGTCAAGGGTATGGGCGGCGCCATGGACCTGGTGGCCGGCGCGGAAAACATCATCGTGATCATGACCCACGCGTCCAAGGACGGTGAGTCCAAGTTGCTCAGCCAATGCACCCTTCCGCTGACCGGTGCCCACTGCATCAAACGCGTACTGACGGACCTCGCATACCTGGAAATCGACAACGGCGCCTTTATCCTAAAGGAGCGTGCCCCTGGGGTCAGTATTGAAGAGATTGTCAGCAAGACAGCCGGTAAACTGATCGTCCCCGACCACGTTCCGGAAATGCAATTCCAGTGAGGACACATTCCATGCAAGACGTTGTGATTGTTGCTGCCACCCGTACTGCGGTAGGCAGCTTTCAAGGATCGCTCGCGGCCATCCCGGCACCGGAGTTGGGCGCTGCCGTGATCCGTCGCCTACTGGAGCAAACCGGCCTCGACCCGGCCCAGGTGGATGAAGTGATCCTCGGTCACGTGCTCACTGCGGGCTCAGGCCAGAACCCGGCGCGCCAGGCGTCGATCCTCGCTGGCTTGCCCCATGCCGTACCCGCGATGACCTTGAACAAGGTCTGCGGTTCGGGCCTCAAGGCCCTGCACCTGGGCGCCCAGGCCATCCGCTGTGGCGATGCCGACGTGATCATTGCCGGCGGCATGGAGAACATGAGCCTGGCCCCCTACGTATTGCCCGCCGCGCGCACCGGTTTGCGCATGGGCCACGCCAAGATGATCGACAGCATGATCACCGACGGCCTGTGGGATGCATTCAACGACTACCACATGGGCATCACCGCCGAGAACCTGGTGGACAAGTACGGCATCAGCCGTGAAGCCCAGGACGCCTTCGCCGCCGAGTCCCAGCAAAAAGCCGTCGCCGCCATCGAAGCCGGCCGCTTTGCCGATGAGATCACCCCGATTCTGATCCCGCAGCGCAAGGGCGACCCGGTGGCCTTCGCCGTGGATGAACAACCGCGCGCCGGCACCACCGCCGAGTCGTTGGCCAAGCTCAAACCCGCGTTCAAGAAAGACGGCAGCGTCACCGCCGGCAACGCGTCCAGCCTCAACGACGGTGCCGCCGCCGTGCTGCTGATGAGCGCCGACAAGGCCAAGGCCCTCGGCCTGCCCGTGCTGGCGCGTATTGCCAGCTACGCCAATGCCGGCGTCGACCCGGCCATCATGGGCATAGGCCCGGTCGCGGCCACCCGCCGTTGCCTGGAGAAAGCCGGCTGGAACGTGGCCGACCTGGATCTGGTCGAAGCCAACGAAGCCTTTGCCGCGCAATCCCTGGCGGTGGCCAAAGAGCTGGAATGGGACGCCGACAAGGTCAACGTCAACGGCGGCGCGATCGCCATTGGCCACCCGATCGGCGCGTCAGGCTGCCGCATTCTGGTGACCCTGCTGCACGAAATGATCAAACGCGACGCCAAGAAAGGCCTGGCGACGCTGTGCATCGGCGGCGGCCAAGGGGTAGCCCTGGCCCTTGAGCGCAGCTGATTCAAGAGCAACACACGAAAAGGCCCGGCTCCACGAAAAACCGGGCCTTTTTTTCGCCTTCAGTCCGCACGCGCCACCGCAAACACCGCGTTCGCCCGCGCCACGATTTTGTCCCCCACCTGCAGACTCACCGTGGCAAATGCCATTTGCCGGCCACGCTTGTGATGCTCCAGTCGTACCACCATCCACTCCCCCACTTGCACCGCGCCCAGGTAATCCACAGTCATGCTCGCGGTAAGCAACGGCAACGGCGGCTCACTGGAAAACGCCATCGCATAGCCCATGCCGATATCCGCCAAGGTTGCCAACACCCCGCCATGCACCGTGCCACGGCCATTGGCGTGACGGTTGTCGGCGCGCAGGCCGATTTCCAGTTGCAAGCCTTCACCCCGGCAATAGGCCGGGCCTAACAAGTCGAGGAGCGGGCTGCTGCGCGGCAATGAGACAAAACCTTCGGGCACGGCGTGAGCGATCATCGCGGGTTCTTCCTTGGAGTCAGCCATGAGGTGTACCCCAGGCCCCACACAGCGACCATTATCATCAACCGCGCATATCCTCTGCGATGCCTGGGGCTAATTCACCAACCCCGTTCAGGAATGACCTCAGCGCTTCATACAGCGCTGATAGCGCTCATCTACGCGCTGGGCGAACCAGGCGGTGGTCAGGTTGCGGGTGATCTTCGGGCTTTTGAGCACAATGCCCGGCAGGATCGCCCGTGGCAGCGGTTTGCCCGCCGCTGTCTCGGCCAGGGCAAACACGCGTTTGTAGAGCGTGGTCTGCTCAAAATCCAATTGCTCGCCCTGCTCCAACTGACTGCGGATGCTGGGGTTGCGCATGTCCAGCCTGGCGCCGAGGGAACGCACCGCCAATTCGGTGCTGCCGGGCAGCAGCGAGCCGTAGCGGATCAAATCCCCGTCCAGCGCCAACTCGGTGCCTGAGACGCGGCTGACGGCGGCCTGGAACGCAGCGTTGCGGCTGGCGTACCAGCCAGCGTTGAAGTCGGCAAAACGGTATAGCGTCCGGTCATAACTCACCGGGTAGCCGAGCAAATGGACGATGCCGAAGTACATACCGCCACGTCGGGTGAACACTTCCCGACGGATCGTGCCGTCCACCGTGTAGGGATAACCCCGCGACTGCTTCTGCGCAAACTCGATGCTCACTTGCATCGGGCCGGCGGTGTGTACCGGGTTGAAACCACCAAACAGCGTGTTGCCCAACGGCACCATGCTGATGAAGTCATCGAAGATCCCGCTCAAGTCCTTCTCCGTGCGTGCAGCGCTCAACCGATCGGCGTAGGACTTACCGGTGGGCGAACGCAGTTGCAGTGCAGTGCGGACCAACACCGCCGGCACATGCACCTTACCGGCACGGCGCAGGATTTCATCCTGGGCGATCTTGCCCATATTCGGCACGGGGGGATCGACCTGGTAAGTGGACTCTTGCTCGGTCACCGCCAGCACGGCGCAGATGTTTTCGGTACTGGGGTAGATGTGCTGGGTGTCGAAAGCGGTGTAGATATCCTGGGCCCAACCATTGCGATCGGCGACCTTGGCGGGCAGCAGGCGCACGATCTGCGCCTTGACCTCGGCTTCGCTGCGCTCCGGCTGTTGCGGGCCGCGTGAGGTCGCGCAACCGGCCAGTACCAGCAAGGGCGTGAGACACAGGATCAGGCGGCGTAGATGCATGGGGCTTCCTTGGAGGGCGATGGGCCGGGCATTGCAGATATCGACCGGTAAGTCTAACGCGGGTTCGCCCTATGCCTCCCCTCGCCAACACATTGCGAATATGACAGGATTTGTCATCGACCATTCGTACAAGGAGTTTGAATGCCATGCTCAGCATGAACTTTTTCATCACCTGTCTGATCGTCGTGCTGATCCCTGGCACCGGCGTGATCTTTACCGTGTCCACAGGCCTCACGGCCGGTAAGCGCGCCAGCGTGTTCGCCGCGCTGGGCTGCACCGCCGGGATCATCCCGCACTTGTTGGCATCCATCCTCGGCCTTTCCGCGCTGTTGCACACCAGCGCCTTGGCGTTCGAAGCACTGAAATTCGCCGGGGCCGCCTACTTGCTGTACCTGGCCTATGCCACCTGGCGCGATCGTTCGGCCTTTGCGATGAATGATGCGCCAACGACAACCACGGCGCGCAGCCTGATGCTGCGCGGTTTTTTGCTGAATATTCTGAACCCCAAGCTGACGATTTTCTTCCTGGCCTTCCTACCCCAGTTCGTCACACCGGCCAGCACGGCGCCGGCCTTGCAAATGCTGGTGCTAAGCGGCGTGTTCATGGCCATGACGTTTGCGGTGTTTGTGGTATATGGCCTGCTGGCCAATGTGTTTCGCCGCGCGGTGATCGAGTCACCACGGGTACAGAATTGGCTGCGGCGCAGTTTTGCGGCGGCCTTCGCGGGGTTGGGGTTGAACCTGGCGCTTGCACAGCGCTGAAAAACGCTACAACCCACTGTGGAAGCGGGGGTTGCCCGCTCCCACAAGTGGGGTGTTTTAGATGCCTGCCAGCGCCAGGTCCATGGCGAAGTAAGTGAAGATCAGGTCCGCGCCGGCGCGCTTGATCGAACCCAGGGTTTCCCGCACCACCCGGTCCTCATCGATCGCGCCCGCCTGGGCCCCGAACTTGATCATCGCGTACTCGCCGCTGACCTGATACGCCGCCACCGGCAGGCGCGAGGCTTCGCGGATGTCGCGGATGATGTCGAGGTAGGCACCGGCCGGTTTGACCATCAGCGCATCCGCGCCTTCCTGCTCGTCCAGCAGCGATTCACGCACGGCTTCGCGGCGGTTCATCGGGTTCATCTGGTAGCTTTTGCGGTCGCCCTTGAGCGCGCTACCACCCGCTTCACGGAACGGACCGTAAAGGGCCGAAGCGAATTTGGTGGAGTAGGCCATGATCGGAATATGCGTGAAACCGGCGTCATCCAACGCCCGGCGAATGGCCTGGACCTGGCCGTCCATCGCCGCCGAAGGCGCAATCACATCGGCACCGGCACGGGCAGCCGCCACGGCTTGCTTGCCGAGGTTAACCAACGTTGCGTCGTTGTCGACATGGGCGCCATGCATCACGCCGCAATGGCCGTGGTCGGTGTATTCGCAGAAACAGGTGTCGGACATCACGATCATTTCCGGCACGGCATCCTTGATGATCGAGGACATGCGCGAGACCAGGCCGCGCTCTTTCCAAGTGTCGCTACCACTGGCGTCCAGGTGGTGGGACACGCCAAAGGTCATCACCGATTTGATCCCGGCGCGAGCATAACGCTCGATTTCCCCGGCCAGCTTTTTCTCAGGGATGCGCAGCACACCCGGCATGCTGGTGATCGGCACGAAATCATCGATTTCTTCTTCGACGAAAATCGGCAGCACCAGATCGTTGAGGGTGAACTCCGTTTCCTGAAACAAGCTACGCAACTCCGGGGAGCGGCGCAGGCGGCGTGGGCGGGCTTGGGGGAACTGGCTGGTCATGGCTGTCCTGAATATGGCTAAAAACTTTGGGGCGAAAGCGTATGCCCCCCGCGCCCGGCAGCACAAACGCCAGGCAACCAATAGTTTATTGCAATGCACGCAACAATTGCATTGATCTAGAGCTGTAGACGTCCTTCGATACACACCGCGACGGCACCGCCGACCCAGATTTCATCGTCCTGGCGCTCGATGCGGATACGCCCCGCGCGCCCCATCGCCGTGCCCTGGCTGACCACGTAGCGGCTCGGCGCCAGGCCTTCGCCCAATAACCATTGGGCCACCCCGGCATTCAAGCTGCCGGTGGCCGGGTCTTCGGGGGCTCCGTCGCCGGCGATGAACGCGCGCACTTCAAAGTGCGCGTCTACAGCGTCGCGCGCTGGATCGCAGGGTGCAATCACGCCCACCGCCAGACCGAGCAATTGCGCATAATCGGGCTGCAGATCGAGCACCGCCTGGCGGTCGGACAGCATCACCGCCAGCCAACCCGCGCCGTTGTCGACCCACTGGCTGCGCACAATGGCCTCGGGCGCCAGGCCCAACCCCAGGCGCACGCGCTCCAGCAACGCGGCATCCAGCGGGCCCGAACGCAACAACGGCGGCGCGATAAACGCCAGCTCATCGCCTTGGCGACGGATACGCACCAGGCCGATTTCGCACTCCTGGATAATCTCCTCCCCTTGCGCACCCCCCCCCGCCTGCAGCCACGCGTGGCAACTGCCCAACGTCGGGTGCCCGGCGAACGGCAGCTCCTGCAAGGTGGTGAAGATTCTCACCCGGTAGTCAGCCCGTGGATCGCGGGGCGTGAGTAAAAACGTGGTTTCGCTGAGGTTGGTCCACTTGGCGAAGTCGGCCATCTGTTGCTCGCTGAGGCTGTCGGCGCCCAGCACTACCGCCAGCGGGTTGCCTTTGAGCGACACGCTGCTGAAGACATCCAGTTGTTTGAAATCGAAAGTCGGCATGGGCTCAGCTCGGAATGTTCAAGCCACGGATCACCGCCGGACGTGCGACAAAGCCGTCCAGCGCGCGCAGCACATTGGGGAAATCGGCGATGCCGACCAAGTCGCCGGATTCGTAGAAACCGATCAGGTTACGGATCCACGGAAACGTCGCGATGTCCGCGATGCTGTAGTCGTCGCCCATGATCCAAGTGCGGCCCAGCAGGCGTTTTTCCAACACGTCCAGCAAGCGCCGGGACTCGGCGACGTAGCGGTCACGCGGGCGCTTGTCTTCGTAGGCCTTGCCAGCGAACTTGTTGAAGAACCCCACCTGGCCAAACATCGGGCCGATGCCGGACATCTGGAACATCAGCCACTGAATGGTTTCATAACGTGTGGCTGGATCTTCGGAAAGCAACTGGCTGGTTTTTTCCGCCAGGTACAGCAGGATCGCACCGGACTCGAACAGCGCCAACGGCTGACCGCCGGGGCCGTTGGGGTCGATGATCGCGGGAATCTTGTTGTTCGGGTTCAGCGACAGGAACTCGGGCGACAGCTGGTCCTGGGTCTCGAAGCTGACCTTGTGCGCCTCGTAGGGCAGGCCAAGCTCTTCGAGCATGATCGAAACTTTTACCCCGTTGGGCGTGGGCAACGAATACAGTTGCAGACGCTCCGGATGCTGGGCGGGCCATTTGCGGTTGATCGGGAAAGCGGCGAGTGAGTTCATCGGGATATCCCTCGGCGGAAAGCCCCCATGATAATCATCTGCCCGGTATCCTGCATGGGTCATCATTACGCAACATCCCCTCGCTAATCTCCCCCACGGGCGAACCAAAGCGGCCTCGCGGACTCTTAAGTGCGCCTGAACGGTGAATGGAGGCACCTTGCTATAACACTAGGAGCACCGCAGGACGCAGCATGTGTCACTGGCGCCGGGCTTGTCCGCCTTAATCCAACGCACTGAAGACTCGAATCTAATGACAATAAAGCCTCTGTGCCTTACGCGACGCCTCAAACGATATTCATACATCATATTGCCTTTGTTGCTGGTGGGCGGCGTCCTCGGCCTGACCCTGCAATCGCGCATCAGCAGCGCCGAGCCGGTGGACGGCGTGCAAACCCTGGTGTTCCTGCGCCACGGTGAAAAACCCGCCGGCGGCCTGGGCCAGCTCAACTGCCAGGGCCTGAACCGTGCGATGAACCTGGCCACCGTGTTGCCGGAAAAGTTCGGCAAGGCCAACTTCGTCTTCGCCGCCAACCCGACGCGCAATGTCGAGGAAGGCGAAAAAGACAATTCCTACAGCTACATTCGCCCACTCATGACCATCAGCCCCAGCGCAATCAAGCTCGGCTTGCCGGTAAACATCAAGTTTTCGGCAAATGACACCAGCGCCCTCGCCGACGAACTGGTGGAAAATAAGTACCATAACGCCATCATCTACACTGCCTGGTCCCATGGTTATCTGCCGGAATTGATCAACAAGGTAGCCAGTGAAGCGGTGGGCGAAAAGCACACCATCACCGAAGACTGGTCCGGTAATGACTACGACACGCTGTATGTGCTGACACTCACCTGGCATAACGGCAAGGCATCGCTGCTGAGCCGCAACTACAAGCAGGGCCTGAACAACGGCGAACAAACCTGCCCACCGGCGACGCAGGTCAGCGCAGATATCTGAAGGCTAGGCGATAGGGGCGTATGATGCGCGGCTATTGACTCATCTACGGATCAACACCATGTCCAACCTCGCCTCCACCCAGCCCAACCGGGGCTGGTCGTTCTGGTGGAAACCAGCACTGTTCGTGCTGGTCGCCTGCATCGGCCTTTACTACGTGAAGTGGTCTCCCTACTACTTCAAGGCATTTGTCGCCGCCGACAACCACAGCATCGGCGCCTCGATTCTCAATGACCAGCAAACCTCGCCCCTGGCAGCAGCGCTGGCCTATGCCCAGGTGTATTTCCTGGCAATCTGGAAAGCCGCCGTTCTGGCGGTGATCCTCGGCTCGTTGCTGCAAGTGTTGATCCCCCGCGACTGGCTGCTGCGCCTGTTCGGTCGTGCCGGGCTGGGTTCGACCCTGCGCGGCGGGCTGTTCGCCTTGCCCGGAATGATGTGCAGTTGCTGCGCGGCACCGGTGGCGGCGGGCATGCGTCGGCAGCAGGTGTCGGTGGGCGCGGCGCTGGCGTTCTGGATCGCCAACCCGGTACTGAATCCGGCCACCTTGGTATTCATGGGGTTTGTGCTGGGTTGGGGCTTCACGGCGTTAAGGCTGGTGGCAGGGATTGTGCTGGTGGTCGGCGTGTCCCTGGTGGCCCAGCGTATCGCGCGCCCGGAGCAAGTACCGGAAGCGGCGCTGGGGGCGGTGGCCGAGGCCAGCGTGATCGAGTCGCAACCGTTTTTCAGCCGCTGGTTGCGCACCCTGTGGCAACTGTTCTGGAGCACGATCCCGGTCTATATCCTGGCGGTGCTGGTATTGGGCGCGGCGCGGGTCTGGTTGTTTCCCCATGTGGATGGGGCGATGAGCAACAGCCTGCTGTGGCTGGTGCCACTGGCGATTGTCGGCACGCTGTTCGTGATTCCGACCGCCGCGGAGATTCCTATCGTACAAACCATGATGACGCTGGGCATGGGCAGCGGCCCGGCCGTGGCCTTGTTGATGACCCTGCCGAGCGTGAGCCTGCCGTCACTGCTGATGTTGCGCAAGGATTTCGACGCGCGGGTGCTGGTCACGGTGGCCGGTTTGACCATGCTGCTGGGCGTGGTCTGCGGCTTGATTGGAGCGGCGATTCTGTAGGTGGCGGGCGGGGTTGAGGGCCTTATTGCAGGCAAGCATCAACCTCGCAACACACCACGCTCGCGCAAATACTCCAGCACCGCTGCCTGCTCCCCGACAAACTCGATGCGCGCGCCTTTGCTTTCACGCTGGAAGGCGTACATCGGGTCGTAGTACTCGCGCAGCAACCCTTCAATCCATACGCGGTGCAGGTCCACAGCGCCGCTGCGGGCCTGTTCCGCCAGGGCGTCCTGCAGAATCGCCTGCAATCGCTGGAAGCGCTCGCCGCCCAGGCGCTTGTGGATATTGGCCAGGCTCTGGGTCAGGCGCTCACCAAACAGTACGTAGCCGGTTTCGCCAAATACCGCGATGAATTCAGCGCAAAGGTCGACCACGTAATCGCGCAGGATACGTTCGACCCGGCCTTCGACAGTGTCTTCCAACCACACCATCGCGAAGGTCTGCATGCCCTTGTGCAACGGCAACGGCAGCGCACAACTGCCGATCATGCGGCTTTCATCCTCGACCACAAACTGCTCGATGCCGCCCGCGCGTTTTTTCAGCAGGTCCACCGCCAGGCGGTTCTCGAAGTCGATGTTGGACGGTTGCACCGTGGCCCGCTTGCCGAAGCTGGAACCGCGATGGTTGGCGTGGCCTTCCAGGTCCAGCGCATTGCGCAGTTGGCCAAGCACTTCGGTCTTGCCGGTGCCGGTCATGCCGCCCAGCAACACGAAGTCACACTCGGCGACCGCCTGTTCGACGGTGTCCAGCAAAAAGCTGCGCATGGCTTTGTAGCCGCCGCCGACGCGGGGGTACTCGATACCGGCTTCGGTTTTCAGCCATTGCTGCACGATCTGCGAACGCAGACCGCCACGAAAGCAGTACAGATAGCCGTCCGGATTGGCCTGGGCGAACCGCGCCCATTGCTCGATGCGCCCGGCCTTGATTGCTCCGGACACCAGCTCGTGTCCGAGCACGATAGCCGCTTGCTGGCCCTGCTGTTTGTAGCAAGTGCCGACCCGCTGACGCTCGTCATCGGTCATCAGTGGCAGGTTGACCACGCCTGGGAAGGCGCCCTTGGTGAACTCGACCGGCGCGCGGGTATCCATCATCGGGCGGTCGTTGAGGAAGATGTCGCGGTAGTCGGTGATGTCAGTCGCCATCAAAACACCTCTACCGCGTGGGTCTGTCGCTCAACTAATTCACCGATGGGCTCAAGGGTCAGGCCCAGTTCGCGGGCGATCGCATGAAACTCGGCGTCGCCCTCGGGCGTAACGGCGATCAACAGGCCGCCGCTGGTCTGCGGGTCACACAGCACGCGCTTGTGCAGCTCCTGCAGGCGCCCGAGTTTGCTCGCATAACTGTCGAAGTTGCGCAAGGTGCCGCCCGGCATGCAGCCCTGGTCCAGGTAGTCCTCGATCCCGGGCAGGCGTGGGACTTTGTTATATTCGATGCGTGCCGTCACGCCGCTGCCGTCAGCCATTTCCACCAAATGGCCCAAAAGACCGAAGCCGGTGACGTCAGTCATTGCCGTTACACCGGCCAATTTGCCGAAGCGGCTGCCAGGCTTGTTGAGGGTACACATCCAATCACGAGCCAGACCAATATCCGTATCACGTAATTTGCCTTTCTTTTCGGCGGTGGTCAGGATGCCGATGCCCAGGGGTTTGGTCAGGTACAAACGGCAGCCGACGGTGGCGGTGTCGTTGCGCTTCATATGGCGCTTTTGCACGATACCGGTCACGGCGAGGCCGAAAATGGGCTCCGGCGCATCGATGGAGTGACCGCCGGCCAGGGGAATACCGGCCTCGTCGCACACGGAGCGGCCGCCACGGATCACTTCGCGGGCGACCTCCGGAGCCAATACATTTACCGGCCAGCCCAGAATGGCGATAGCCATCAACGGGTCGCCGCCCATCGCGTAGATGTCGCTGATCGCGTTGGTGGCGGCAATCCGGCCGAAATCGAACGGGTCATCGACAATCGGCATGAAAAAATCAGTGGTGGAGACCACGCCGCGCTCGTCGTCGATGGCGTACACCGCCGCATCGTCGCGCGAGGCGTTGCCCACCCACAGGTTCGGGTCAAGGTTCTGTGCGCCGCTGCCAGCGAGGATCACTTCCAATACCTGGGGCGAAATCTTGCAGCCACATCCCGCGCCATGACTGTACTGGGTAAGGCGAATCGGCTCGTTCATGGTGGACCTCAAGCTATCAAGTGCGCGGATTCTAACAGACGGCAAAAAGCCGGCGGGACTCTTACGAGCACAGCCGGCCTTTTTGGGGTTGCTGCGATTACTGACGAGCGGCCAGCAAACGCTTGTGGCGGTTGCGCCGGGCGATGTTCAAGCACTCGATCGCCGCCGAGAACGCCATGGCCGCATACACGTAGCCTTTGGGCACATGGGCACCGAAGCCTTCGGCGATCAGGGTCATACCGATCATGATCAGGAAGCCCAGGGCCAGCATCACCACGGTCGGGTTGTCGTTGATGAACTTGGCCAGCGGCTCAGCCGCCACCAGCATCACGATGACCGAGGTCACCACGGCAACGATCATGATCGGCAAATGCTCGGTCATACCCACGGCGGTGATGATGCTGTCGATGGAGAACACCAGGTCGAGCATCAAGATCTGGCCGATGGCCGCAGCAAAGCCGATGGACACGGCATTGCTGGTGCTGGCCTTCTCTTCAGGCTCCGGGTCCATGCTGTGATGGATCTCGGTGGTTGCCTTCCAGACCAGGAACAGGCCACCGGCGATCAGGATCATGTCCTTCCACGAAAACGCCTGGCCGAAAATTTCAAACACCGGCGTGGTCAACTGCACGATGAACGCAATGGTGCTCAACAGACCCAGGCGCAATACCAACGCCATGCTGATACCGATGCGTCGTGCCTTGGCCCGGTGCTGCTCGGGCAATTTGTTGGTGAGGATCGAGATAAAAATCAGGTTATCGATGCCCAGCACGATTTCCATCACGATCAAGGTGGCCAGTGCGACCCAGGCGGTGGGGCTGGCGGCCAGTTGTACAAGGTAGTCCATAGATCAATCCTGACGTTGTGCTGGGAAATTAGGCTTCTTTACGCGTCGATTCAGACTCGTTTTGCGGCTGATCGTCTTTTTTCTGCGGACTGATCAGGCCTTGGGTCGCTTCACTCAACGCCTGCTCGGCGGCCTTATGGGTTTCGTCGATCACTTGCTTGGCCGACTCGGTGGCCTTGCCCATCACCTGTTGTGCGCTTTTTTCGACCTGATCACAGCCGCTGACCACCACCAATGAAAGCGCAAGCAACGATGCCGCGCCCAGGGAATTGAGTTTCATGATGTTTTCCTCGTTAGAACCATTGGGTCCAAATAGTGGCCCCTCGATAGCGACGCATTCTAGGCAGAGGGACACTTCAGGAAAATTCGTATTTTTCTCGCGTATACTTCGGTTTTAACGAAGTGTAGGCCGGCATGCTCAATTACCGACAGTTGCATTACTTCTGGGTGGTGGCCAAGACCGGCAGCATCGTGCGCGCCTGTGAGCAATTGAACCTCACGCCCCAGACCATCAGCGGACAGATCAGCCTGTTGGAACAAACCTTCGGCATCGCCCTGTTTCAGCGGGTAGGCCGCCAGTTGGAGCTGACCGAGGCCGGGCGCCAGGCCCTGCCCTACGCCGAGCAGATGTTCCAGACCGGCAATGAACTGGAGGCGATGTTGCGCGCGCAGCCGGATGAACAGCAGATCTTGTTTCGGGTCGGGGTGGCGGATGTGGTGCCAAAATCCATCGTCTACCGGCTGATCGCGCCGACGATGGAGCTCAGCGAGCCAATCCGCATCACCTGCCGCGAAGACAAACTCGAACGCCTGCTCGCCGATCTGGCGATCCAGCGCCTCGATCTGGTGATTTCCGACAGCCCCATGCCCACGCATTTGGACATCAAGGGCTACAGCCAGAAGTTGGGCGAATGCGGCATCAGTTTTTTCGCCACTCAAGCGTTGGCTGACCGGCACGGCGGCGTTTTCCCACAGTGTTTGCAGGGGGCGCCATTGTTGATTCCGGGGGCGGAGACGGTGGTGCGCAGCCGCTTGCTGCGCTGGTTTGCCGAGCAGCAGATCCAACCGAAGATCATCGGCGAGTTCGACGACAGTGCATTGATGCAGGCATTCGGCCAATCCGGCAGCGGGATCTTTATCGCCCCCAGCGTGATTGCCGATGAGGTGGTGCGCCAGTATGGCGTCGCGCTGATTGGCCAGACGGATGCGGTGACCGAGTCGTTCTATGCGATTTCGGTAGAACGCAAGGTCAAGCACCCCGGCATCGTGGCGATAACCGAAGGTGCCAGGCGGGAACTGTTCACCGCTCTGCCCTGAGGGTTCAGGCGCTGGTCGGCAGCGGTTTGGCGCTCATCAGCCACAGCGCCAGCAGGATCGACACCAGGATAAACCCCGACGCGGCCAAGCCCAGGCTGGCCAGGCCCAGGGTGTCGATCACATGCCCACCGACCAAGGCACCAAGACCGATACCCAGGTTGGCCCCGGCAATATTCAGCGACGCGGCAAACGCCGGCGCATGCGGTGCGGCCTTCATCAGCCGCACGTGGCTGACCAGGAACATCGCCGCCTGGGTCACGCCCCACACGGCCATCGCCGCGGCCAGGCCGATGGTGGAGTGAATCGCGGGCACCACGGCGACCATGCCGGCTATCATGAACCCGCAGAACACCATCGACGCGATCAAGGGGTGGCGATCCACCGCGCGCCCGCCCAGCGAGTTGCCGATCAGCCCGACCGCGCCAAAACCCATCAGGCACCAGCCGACCAGCGTACCGTCGAACCCGGCCAGGCGTTCAAGGATGTCCGCCAGGTAGGTGTAGGCGGTAAACATGCCGCTGAAGACCAGGATCGACAGCAGGATATGCCCCTGCATCAACGGGCTGCGCAGCAGCTTGAATTGCGAGCGTAACGTCACCTGCGCGTTCTTCGCCTGTGTCACCGGCAGGTAGATAAACAGCAGCAGCGCCTTGGCCAACGCAATCACCGCGAGGATTGCAAACGCGCTGCGCCAGCCGAACATATCGGAAATCAGCGTGCCCACCGGAATGCCGAAGACGGTGGCGCAGACGATCCCGAAGCCGATCTTCTCGATGGCGCGACCGGCGTATTCCGGGCCGACGATGTCCACCGCCGTTTCACTGGCCAAGGCCCAGAACACCGGCAAGCCCAACGCTGGAATCAAGCGCGCCAGGGACATCACCCAGATGTTCGGCGCCAGTGCCGCCACGGTATTTGCCACGGCGAACATGATCAAAATCGTGATGAACAGGCGCTTGCGCTGGAACCGCGCGCAGTAGGCAGTGAGGAACGGGCCGAACGCCGCCACGGTGAACGCAAACAGCGTCACCAGCAGGCCGGCCTGGGACACGCTGACATTCAGGTCCCGGGCGATCGACGGCAACAGGCCGACGATTATGAATTCTGTGGTCAGCACGGTAAAACCGGCGGCCGACAGCAGCAGGATGGGAAACAACATGAAAACTCCAGAAACGACGACATCAACGAAAGCCCGTGGGCCCGCTGACAGATAGGAAAGATTAGAGGCGGCCATGCTAACAGAATCTGTGCGAATTGGCCGCAAATGGGTGACGGAATGCCGCATCAATCGGGACATTTCCTACAGCATGATAGACTCCGCGCCCGCTTCCTACAGCGCCCTCCACCTGTAATGCTGCGTCCTACTAAAAAAACCAGAGACAACCGTTTATGACTGCTGCCCCCTCCCTTTTCCAACGACTCGCGCGCGTCAGCCTGGTCACGCAAATCGTCATCGGCCTGATCGCCGGCATTCTGCTGGCCTTCGTGCTGCCCGAGGCCGCAAAGGCCAGTGGTTTCATTGGCAAAGTGTTTGTCACCGCGCTGAAGGCCGTGGCGCCGATCCTGGTGTTCGTGCTGGTGATGGCGTCGATCGCCAACCATAAGCACGGCCAGGAAACCCACATCAAGCCGATCCTGTTCCTGTACCTGCTGGGCACCTTCGCGGCCGCCGTGGTTGCGGTGATCGCCAGCACGCTGTTTCCCTCGCCGCTGGTGCTCGCTACCCACGACGCCACCGTGAGCGCGCCCGGCGGCATCGGCGAGGTGTTGCAGAGCCTGTTGCTGAGCGTGGTGGATAACCCGGTGAGTGCGCTGATGAACGCCAACTTTATCGGCATTCTGGCGTGGGCCATCGGCATGGGTATAGCGATTCGTCATGCTGGCGAAACCACCCGCACGGTGCTCGATGACCTGTCCAACGGCGTGACCTTGATCGTGCGCGTGGTGATCCGCTTCGCCCCCCTGGGGATTTTCGGCCTGGTAGCCTCGACCCTCGCCACCTCCGGCTTCGGTGCCCTGCTCGGCTACGCCCACCTGTTGGTGGTGCTGATCGGCTGCATGCTGTTCGTGGCGCTGGTGATCAACCCGGCCATCGTGTTCTGGAAACTGCGCCGCAACCCCTACCCGCTGGTATTGCTGTGCCTGCGTGAAAGCGGCATCACGGCGTTCTTCACCCGTAGTTCGGCGGCGAACATTCCGGTGAACCTGGCGTTGAGCAAGCGCCTGGGCCTGCATGAAGACACCTACTCGGTGTCGATCCCCCTGGGCGCCACCATCAATATGGCGGGTGCGGCGATCACCATCACCGTATTGACCCTGGCGGCCGTGCACACCCTGGGCATCACCGTAGACCTGCCCACCGCCGTGCTGCTCAGCGTAGTCGCCGCCATTTGCGCGTGCGGTGCGTCGGGCGTGGCCGGTGGTTCGCTGCTGCTGATTCCACTGGCATGCAGCCTGTTCGGCATTCCCAGCGATATCGCCATGCAGGTAGTCGCTGTAGGTTTCATCATCGGCGTGTTGCAGGACTCTGCGGAAACCGCACTCAACTCGTCCACCGATGTGCTGTTTACCGCAGCGGCATGCCTGGGCAAGGAAGAGCAGCCGGTTTAAACAGCGCTCGCAAAAAAGCCCGGGGCCGTTCTCAAAGGAACGACCCCGGGCTTTTTTCTATGCGCTCAGAACACAGCTATTCAGAAAGCGCCCATGTAATCACGCTTGCCCACTTCCACACCGTTGTGACGCAGCAGGGCGTAGGCGGTGGTGACGTGGAAGAAGAACTGCGGCAGGCCGTAGGTCAGCAGGTAGGACTGGCCGCTGAAGCGCTTTTCTTTCGGGGTGCCGGGGCGAGTGATGATCTCGATCCCTTCTTTGCCGTCGATTTGCTCGGGCTTGATGGTGTCCATAAACGCCAGGACCTTGGCGATCAGCGCCTGCAGGTCGGCGAAGGTCGCTTCGTTGTCTTCGTATTTCGGCAGTTCGATCTCGGCCAGACGCGCGGAAACGCCCTTGGCGAAGTCGACGGCGATCTGCACCTGGCGCACCAGTTGGAACATGTCAGGGAACAGGCGCGCTTGCAGCAAGGCGTTGGGTTCGATGTTCTTCGCAGTGGCGTGGGCTTCAGCTTTTTCCAGCACACCACTCAAGGCGCTGAGCATTTGCTTGAAGACTGGGACGGAAGCGGCGTACAGGGAAATAGTCATGACGGTCTCATCGGTAAGGGCGGGGTTGGAACCAGCGGCGATTATAGCCATGCCGGCCGCTTGTCTTTTATTTTTTCAGGATTAGGCTAGTGCGTTCACTGCATAGGGAAAGCGCGATGACCGCTGAGCACGATACCGACACCCCTGAACCGCGCCTGAACAGCACGGAAATCCGCATCCTGGGCTGCCTGATCGAAAAACAGGCGACCAACCCGGAAACCTACCCCCTGACCCTCAACGCCGTGGTCCTGGCCTGCAACCAGAAGACCAGCCGCGAGCCGGTGATGAACCTCAGCCAAGGCCAGGTCGGCCAAAGCCTGCGCGTGCTGGAAGGCCAGGGGTTCACCCGCCTGGTCATGGGCAGCCGCGCCGACCGTTGGGAACACCGGGTCGACAAGGCCCTGGAATTGGTGCCGGCCCAGGTGATCCTGACCGGGCTGCTGTTTCTGCGTGGGCCGCAGACGGTCAACGAGTTGCTGACCCGCAGCGGGCGCATGCATGATTTCGAAGACGCCGAGCAGGTCGTCCACCAACTGGAACGCCTGATTGCGCGCGGATTGGCCGTACTGGTGCCGCGCCAGGCGGGGCAGCGCGAGGATCGCTATACCCACGCGCTGGGCGACCCGGCGGATATCGAGGCGATTATCGCGGCGCGCGGCAGCCCGGTGGAACGCGGGGCCGGCGGGGTCTCAGTCGAGCGCATCGAAGAGCTGGAAGCGCGGATTGCGGCGCTGGAAGAACGGCTGGCACAGCTGGAGGCCTGACACGGTCAAAACCCTGTAGGCGCCGGCTTGCCTGCGCCTACAGTTGATGTGCAATGTGCTTCAGCCTCGCGCAAAAGCGACGGCTTTTTCGAACTGTGCCTGGGTCGGCCGCACGCCTGTGTACAACACAAACTGCTCCAGAGCCTGGATCGCGATCACTTCCAGCCCGGTGATCACACGCTTGCCTTGGGCACGTCCACGCACGATCAACGGCGTTTCCGCAGGGATCGCTACCACATCGAACAGCGTCTGCGCCTGGTCCACAGCGTCAGCCTCGAAAGCCAGCTGATCGGCCTCGGCCCCGCCGGTCATGCCGATCGGCGTGACGTTGATCAACATCTGCGGGCGCAGATCGCCCAATTGCGCCTGCCATTGATAGCCCAGGCTCTGCGCCAGCGCCCTGCCCGCCGCTTCGTTACGCGCCACGATCACGCCATTGGCGTACCCGCCGTCACGCAGGGCACTGGCCACGGCCTTGGCCATGCCGCCGCTGCCGCGCAGGGCAAAGGTCGACTCTGTCGGTACTGCGTGTGTTTTCAGCAGTTGCTCGATGGCGATGTAGTCGGTGTTGTAGGCCTTGAGGTGGCCGGCCGTGTTGACGATGGTGTTGAGGGATGCGATGGCTTTGACCGAGCTGTCCAGTTCGTCCACCAGGGCAATGCTGGCCTCTTTGAACGGCATCGACACCCCGCAACCGCGAATCCCCAACGCTCGGATACCGCCGATCGCGCCAGCTAAATCCTGGCTGCTGAAGGCTTTATAGTAGAAGTTCAGACCCAGCTGTTCATACAAATGGTTATGAAATCGCAGGCCGAAATTCCCGGGACGCGCCGACAGTGACATGCACAGTTGGGTATCCTTATTGGGGTGCATCTGCATGGGTAACTCCTTGAAGTAAGCAAATCGGTACAGACCTTACACAACCTTTACCTATCGGCCGTGCTGTTTTTCAGAAATACGTTGTCTTAAAAGTATCCCCGCGACATTACTTGAGCCCATTGATTGCAGGCCACAAGCGCAGGGGCTAACCGAGGAATGACCATGATTCGTAAAATCCCCAAGATCGCCTTGCTTATCGGTGCACTCGCTATGGCAGGCCAAGCCTCCGCCCACGGTGGTGGATGGGGTGGTCCGGCCGTCTTGGGTGCGTTAGTCGGCGCCGCTGTCGTGGGCTCCGTGGTTGCCAGCCAACCCCGTGAGGTCTACGTGCAGCAGCAGCCAGTGTATGTACAACCGCAACCGGTTTACGCTGCACCACCGCCGGTGTACTACGCACCGCCACCGCCGGTATATGTGCAACAACAGGTCTATTACCGCCCGGCGCCGGTGTATTACGGCCCACCGCGTGGCTATTACGGCCCTCCCCACGGCTACTACGGCCGCGGCTGGTAAGTTTGAATCGATCTGCCTGAACAGGCCTCGCCCACTCGCGGGGCCTTTTTTTGCATGGTGGTTTATCGCAAATCGTCCGGTTTGATCGCACCAAGGTCGCTATGAGGACAATGGCCGCGCCGCAATCCCACATCATTGAAGCCGAAAGTCTACTTGCCCGACCGGGTCTCGCGCTGTCATGTTTGTGTCACGACTCACTTTCACTATCCCACCTCTGAACCCGATAACAACAAGGACGGCTGACCATGCCCACCCAAAACCCACACCACGTTGCCGGACTCTGTACATCCAGCAAGGTCTACAGCGCACTGACCGAACTCAAGCACCTGGAAGGCCACCGCAACGCAAAATTCCTCGCACTGCTGGCCGAAAGCCTGGTGCGCAAAGGCCTGCTCAATGAGCAGGAAGTGGTGAACATGCTCGACCAAGTGGTGGAGTGACGCCTGGCGTTGATGTCGACTATCAAGCCGGGTGATTTTTCCTCGACGCTGGCACCCCGTAAGGTGACCCCATAGCGATTGGAGGTCCTTATGCCCACTGTTCAGATCATGTCCGTCATCGGCAGCGCCGTTCCTGCCCCCCTGCGCAAGCTGGGTGTACTCGCCTGCTGGTACCTGATGCACGATGGCGAGCCCGTCAGCGGCCCGCTCACTTCGTTATCGGCTGCCGAACAACAAGCGGCAACCTTCAGGCTCCGTGCCTGAAGCCTAGGGCAACGGCAACTTGACCCGTGGCTTGCTTTCGACAAATAGCGCCCAGCTGGACATGAACAACGCCGCCACCAGCGGCCCGATCACAAAGCCGTTCAGGCCGAACACCGACAGGCCGCCCAGGGTCGAGATCAGAATCAGGTAGTCCGGCATCTTGGTGTCCTTGCCCACCAGAATCGGGCGCAGCACGTTATCCACCAGGCCGATGACGAATACGCCGAACAGGCCCAGCACCACGCCTTGCCAGATCGCCCCGCTCAACAGGAAGTATGCCGCCACCGGCCCCCACACGATCCCTGCGCCCACCGCCGGCAGCAGCGAGAGAAACGCCATCAACACCGCCCAGAGCAACGCGCTGGGAATGTCCAGAAACCAGAAGATCAAACCGCCCAACGCCCCTTGGGTCACGGCAACCAGCACGTTGCCCTTGACCGTGGCGCGCACCACGCGGTTGAACTTGAGTTGCAGACGGCGCTTTTGCGGCTCGGCCAGCGGCACCGCTGTGCGGACTTTACGCACCAGCTCCGGGCCGTCACGCAGCAGGAAAAACAGCAGATACAGCATGATGAAAAAGCTCACCAGGAAATCGAACGTACCCTGGCCAAAGCTGAACGCCTGGCTGGCAAAGAACTGGCTGCCCTGCATCGCGCTCTTGACGATTTTCTCGCGCAGGCCTTCCAGGTTACCCATGCCGAAGCGGTCCAGAAGGTGCTGAAAGTAAGGTGGCAGGAAGTTCTTGAACTGTTCGATATACCCGGCCACGTCCAGCTTGCCGCTTTCGACATTTTTGTACAGCGTGGCCCCCTCCTGCACCAGCAAGGCGCTGGTGATGATCACCGGCAGAATCGCAATCACCAGGCACACCATCAGGGTGGCCAGGGAAGTCAGGTTGCGGTTCCAGCCGACTTTCACCTGCAGACGCCGCTGCATCGGGGCAAAGATGATACCCAGGATGACTGCCCAGAACACCGCGCCGTAAAACGGCAGCAATATCCAGATAAAGGCGACGGTCACCAGGGCCAGCAGTAACAGCAGCGTTTTGAATTGCAGGTTGGTTTGATTCATGTCCGATCCATGTCAAAAAAGCCGGACGCGCGTTTGCGTCCAAATGCTTAGTCCATCGCAATCGCTGGGAGTGCCCTCTTTGTTGCAGCAAGCGTAGACCTGGATCAATAAATCCCTGTACGCCTTCGGCTACGCTCGCGACCTTTTGGGTCCCACTCCCTATGTCTCTCGTCCTTGCCCCCGAACTGCTCGCCCCCGCTGGCACCCTGAAAAACATGCGCTACGCCTTCGCCTATGGCGCCGATGCGGTATACGCCGGCCAGCCGCGCTACAGCCTGCGCGTGCGCAACAACGAATTCGACCACGCCAACCTGGCCCTGGGTATCGAGGAAGCCCATGCGCTGGGCAAGCGGTTCTACGTGGTGGTGAACATCGCGCCGCACAACGCCAAGCTGAAGACCTTCCTCAAGGACTTGGCCCCGGTGATCGCCATGGGCCCGGATGCGCTGATCATGTCCGACCCGGGGCTGATCATGCTGGTGCGTCGCCACTTCCCGATGATGCCCATCCACTTGTCGGTGCAGGCCAATACCGTGAACTGGGCCAGTGTGGAATTCTGGCAACAGCAAGGGATCTGCCGGGTGATTCTGTCGCGGGAATTGTCCCTGGAAGAGATCGGCGAAATCCGTGAGCAGGTGCCGGCCATGGAGCTGGAAGTGTTTGTCCACGGCGCCTTGTGCATGGCCTATTCCGGGCGCTGCCTGCTCTCGGGCTATATGAACAAGCGCGACGCCAACCAAGGCACCTGCACCAACGCCTGTCGCTGGAAATACCAGGCCACGCCGGCAGTGGAAAACGCCACCGGCGATATCGTCCAGCAATACCGGCCGCAACCCACACTGGGCATTGGTGCACCGACCGATCAGGTGTTCCTGTTGCAGGAAGCCAACCGCCCGGATGAACAGATGCCCGCCTTCGAAGACGAGCACGGCACCTACATCATGAACGCCAAGGACCTGCGCGCAGTGCAGCATGTGGAGCGCCTGACGCGTATGGGTGTGCATTCGTTGAAGATCGAAGGCCGTACCAAGTCCCACTTCTACTGCGCGCGTACCACCCAGGTGTATCGCCAGGCCATCGATGATGCGGTGGCGGGTCGCGAGTTTGACCGCAGCCTGATGACCAACCTGGAGTCACTCGCGCAACGCGGCTACACCGAAGGTTTCCTGCGCCGCCATGTACACGACGAATACCAGAACTACCAGAACGGCAGTTCGGTGTCGGAGCGTCAGCAGTTCGTCGGGGAATTGACCGGCGAGCGCCGGGGCGAGCTGGCCGAGGTCAAGGTGAAAAACCGTTTTGCGTTGGGCAATCACCTGGAATTGATGACCCCCGCCGGCAATTTTCACTTCGACCTGGCCACACTGCACAACGCCAAGGGCGAAGCCATCGAGGTGGCGCCGGGGGATGGGCACACGGTGTATGTGCCCTTGCCGGCGGAGATGGATCTGCGCTTCGGCCTCTTGATGCGCGACGTCTTGTAGCCCTGTTCAGATCCTGAACTGGCCCACCAGTTGGCCCAAGCGCTGGCCGAGATCCGCCAGGCTGCGCGACGTCTGGGCCCCCAACTGGGTTTCATCGGCCACGCTGTCTACCGCCACGGCAATCTGATGCACGCTGCGGTTGATCTCTTCGGCCACGGCGGTCTGCTCTTCGGCGGCGCTGGCAATTTGCGCGTTCATCGAGTTGATGGTGCCGATCAACTGCGCGATGGTGTCCAACGACGCCCCGGCTTCGTTGGCCTGGACCGAGGTGCCGTCGCCGGCGTCGCTGGAACGGCGCATGGCCTCCACAGCGGCTACGGTGCCTTTTTGCAGGCGGTCGATCATGCCCTGGATTTCCTGGGTGCTGGTCTGGGTGCGGCTGGCCAGGGCGCGCACTTCGTCGGCGACCACGGCGAACCCGCGACCGGCCTCCCCCGCCCGCGCGGCTTCGATCGCGGCGTTAAGGGCCAACAGGTTGGTCTGTTCGGCAATCGAGCGGATGACGCTGAGCACGCTGACAATCGACGACACGTCCTGTTGCAGACTGTCGAGGGACACCCCGCTGCTGCGGATATCGTTCACCAACGCATGGATCTGCGCGATGCTGCGGTCCACCACGCGCTTGGCGGCTTGGCCCTCGACGTCGGTCTGTTGCGCCGCGACGGAGGCGCCTTGGGCACTGTGCGCAACTTCCTGGGCGGCGGCGGACATCTGATTGATCGCGGTGGCCACCTGGTCGGTCTCGTGACGCTGACGCTCCATGGCCTGTTCCGAGCGCTGCGCCTGGTCGGACACCTGGCCCACCAGCCCGGTGAGTTGCGCGGTCATTTCGGTGATCTGGCGTACAAGGCCGTGGATCTTGTCGACAAAACGGTTGAAAGCCCCGGCCAGATCGCCAAGCTCATCCTGGCTGGTGATAGCCAGGCGCCGCGTCAGGTCGCCTTCGCCGGCGGCGATGTCGTCGAGGTTGGCTTTCATCAGGTGCAGCGGACGCAGGATGGTATTGGCCAGGACCATGCCCGCCGCAGCAATCACCAGCAGCACCAGCACGGCCACGCCGAGGATACTCAGCAATACGCCCTCCATGCGTTTCTCGACCTTGGCCTCGACCACCGCCACCTGGGCGTCGATGCCATCCAGGTTGACCGAGGTGCCGATGACCATGTCCCACTTGGGCAGGTACTCGGTGTAGCCCAGTTTGGGCACCAGTTCGGTCTGCCCGGGCTGGGTCGAGCTGTATTGCAGGTAGTGGGTGCCGTCCTTGCCGACCTTGACCAGGTCGCGGTTGACGTAGACCCCATTGGGGTCGCGGTTGTCCTTGAAACTCTTGCCCACGCCGTCCGGGCTGTTGCCCTTGAACAGGCGGATGGTCTCGGAGTCGTAGCCGAAGAAGTAGCCGTCCTTGCCGTAGCTGGTATTGGACAGCAGCTTAACCACCTCGGCACGCACCGCCGTATCACCCGGGGCGGCGGCGTCGTAGAGCGGCTTGATCGTGGTCATTGCCACTTCCACATAGCTCTGCAGAGTGGCCTTGGCGGCGTCGAGCAAGTGCTGGCGGGTCTCATCCACCTCGTTGCGCGCTTGCCCCTGCAGTATCCACACCGTGGTCAGGCTGATCACCAGGGCGAACAACAGCACGGGCACTATGGCAAGGGACAGGACTTTGACCTTCAGGCTCAGACGCATGGCTTTTCTCTCTTATTCATGGCGACTTAAGAGGTTATCGGCCCACTGCGCGGATTCTGTAGGGCTACCTCGTCAGAGCGTCATCGCCGCCACCCAGCCAAACACCAGCAGCGGAATGTTGTAATGCAGGAACGTCGGCACCACAGTGTCCCAGATGTGGTGGTGCTGGCCGTCGATATTGAGGCCGGAGGTGGGGCCCAGGGTCGAATCCGACGCCGGCGAACCGGCATCGCCCAAGGCACCGGCCGTGCCGACGATGCAGACGATGGCCAGCGGGCTGAAACCCAATTGCACACACAGCGGCACGAAAATCGCGGCCAGGATCGGCACCGTGGAAAACGACGAGCCGATCCCCATGGTCACCAGCAACCCCACCAGCAGCATCAGCAACGCGCCTACCCCACGGCTATGGCCGATGAACGCCGCCGACGTTTCCACCAGCGAGCGCACGTCACCGGTGGCCTTGAGCACTTCGGCAAACCCTGAGGAGGCGATCATGATGAAGCCGATCATCGCCATCATCTTCATGCCTTCGGTGAACAAATCGTCCGTCTCGCGCCAGCGCACGATGCCCGACACCGAAAAAATCAGGAACCCGGCCAGGGCGCCGATGATCATCGAGTCCAGCCACAACTGAATGATGAACGCCGAGGCAATCGCCAGGCCGGCCACCAACAGGGTCAGCGGGTTGTACTGCACCGCGACCTGTTCGACCCGCTCGATTTTCTCCAGGTCGTACACACGTTTTTTGCGGTAGCTGACAAACACCGCCACCAGCAGGCCGACCACCATGCCCAGCGCTGGCAGGCCCATGGCGTGGGTCACGTTGACCTGGCTGATGTCCACGCCGCTCTTGGCCACATTGGCCAGCAGGATCTGGTTGAGGAAGATGTTGCCGAAGCCCACCGGCAGGAACATGTAAGGCGTGATCAAACCGAAGGTCATCACGCAGGCGATCAGGCGGCGGTCCAGTTGCAGTTTGGTCAGCACGTATAACAACGGCGGCACCAGCAGCGGGATAAACGCGATATGAATCGGCAGGATGTTTTGCGACGCAATCGCCACCACCCACAGCAAGCCGATCAGTAACCATTTGACATGGCTGCCGCCGCTGGCTTCCTGGCGATCGACCAGCAGGAGCGCCTTGTCCGCCAGGGCATGCGCCAGGCCGGACTTGGCAATCGCTACCGCGAAAGCGCCGAGCAATGCGTAGGACAAAGCCACCGTCGCGCCACCACCCAGCCCACCGTTGAAGGCCTTGAGCGTAGCGTCGATGCCCAGGCCACCCGTCAGCCCGCCCACCAGGGCGCCGACGATAATGGCGATGACCACATGCACGCGGGACAGGCTGAGCACCAGCATGGTGCCGACTGCGGCGATGACTGCGTTAATCATGGTTACCTCAAGCAAAAAATCAAACAACAGGCATACCCGCGCCCTAGCGGCCATTGTGGATGACTGCCGGCGTACAGGCTTAAAGGAGGTCTTATTAGAGGGCGCGCACTTTGCAGCAGGCGCGCCCGCATGTCAAAAAACGGCGTCGCTTACAGATTTAAATTGAACGTTTGAATAAAGAAAAAATTACAGCCGCCGATACTAAGGGCTCTCTATGTTTTCAGGTTAAGGATGCCCCGCGATGTCCCTCAGACAGCTGTCCATTCAATGGAAAATCACCCTGCTCGCAGGCCTCTGCCTGCTGGGGATCGTGACCCTGCTGGTGGGTCTGTCGCTGTATCGCATGGAACAGAGTTCGCAACGGGTCAAAGCCTCCAGCATGCACATGCTCGATGAAGCGGCCCAGGCGCGTATCGAAGCCCAGGGCGAAGCGCAGGCGCTGGGCATCCGCCGGCAGTTCATGGATGCCTATCAATACGGTCATGGGTTTTCCCGCCAGGTGCTGTTCCTGCGCGAACAGGCGGAAAAACGCTTCCTCGACGCCTTCGACACCCGTGAAGACTTGACCCGCCAGGTCAAGGCCGCTTTGCAGGCCAACCCCGACCTGCTCGGGTTGTCCCTGGTGTTCGAAGCCAATGCCCTGGACGGCAAGGATGAGCTGTTCGTCAACCAGGCAGAGCTGGGCAGCAACGACAAAGGCCGGTTCGCCCTCTATTGGTCACAGCCGACGCCCGGCACACTCACCGCCATGTCGCTGCCCGAAAGCGACATGTCCGACACCCGCATCGGTCCGAGCGGCGAAAAGGCCAACGCCTGGTTCACCTGCCCGCGCACCACCCTCAAACCGTGCGTGATCGAACCGTACTTCTATGTCATCGACGGCCAAAACGTGCTGATGACCAGCCTCGTGTTCCCGCTGACGGTGAATGGCAAAGTCATCGCCTCGCTGTCGGTGGACATCAACCTCAACAGCCTACAGGCGGTGAGCCAGCAGACGAGCCACAAGCTGTATGACGGCCAGACCCAAGTCAGCATTCTCAGCCCCACCGGCTTACTGGCCGGCTACAGCGCGGATGCGAGCAAGCTCAGCCAGCGCCTGGACCAGGTCGACCCCGCCAGCGGCGCGCAATTGATCAGCGCCCTGGCCGGCAGCGCGCGGATCAGCAGCCTGCGGGCCGACCATCGACTCAAGGTCTTGGCGCCGTTCGCGCCGATCCCCGACGGCAAACCGTGGGGCGTGTTGCTGGATGTGCCGGAAAAAATCCTGGTGGGCCCGGCCGAAGCGCTCAAGGCGCAACTGGACGCCGATAACACCCGAGGCACCTTGCTCGAATTGAGCCTGGGCCTGCTCGCCGCCGTAATCGGCCTGGGGCTGGTGTGGCTGATGGCGCGAAGCGTGACCCGGCCGATCCTGGGCGTGGCGCACATGCTCGAAGACATCGCCAGCGGCGAAGGCGACCTGACCCGCCGCCTGGCCTACGACAAACAGGACGAGCTGGGGCAGTTGGCCGGCTGGTTCAACCGTTTCCTCGACAAGCTGCAACCGATCATCGCCGAGGTCAAACGCTCGGTGCAGGACGCCCGTGGCACCGCCGACCAATCCGCCGCGATCGCCAGCGAGACCAGCGCCGGCATGGAACAGCAATACCGCCAGGTAGATCAGGTGGCCACCGCCTCCCATGAAATGAGCGCCACCGCCCAGGACGTCGCCCGCAGCGCGGCTCAGGCCGCCCAAGCCGCACGCGATGCGGACCAGGCCACCCGTGATGGCCTGAAAGTCATCGACCGCACCACCACTAACATCGGCCATCTGGCAGCGGACATGAGCACCGCCATGACCCAGGTTGAAGGCCTGGCGACCAACAGCGCGCAGATCGGCTCTGTGCTCGAAGTGATTCGCGGCATCGCCGAGCAGACCAACCTGCTGGCCCTCAACGCCGCCATCGAAGCCGCCCGCGCCGGTGAGGCCGGCCGTGGGTTTGCGGTGGTGGCCGACGAAGTGCGCAACCTCGCCCGACGAACCCAGGAATCGGTGGAAGAAACCCGCCTGGTGATCGAGCAACTGCAAAGCGGCACCACCGATGTGGTCGGCGCCATGGGCAACAGCTATCGCCAGGCCCAGGGCAGCGTCGAACAAGTCGGCGAGGCGGTCACCGCCCTACGCCAGATCGGCGAAGCGGTCACGGTGATCAGCGACATGAACCTGCAGATCGCCAGTGCCGCCGAAGAGCAAAGCGCGGTGGCCGAAGAGATCAACAGCAACGTGGCGACGATCCGCGATGTGACCGAGTCGCTGTCGGAGCAGGCCAACGAATCGGCGCGGGTCAGCCAGGCGTTGAACAGCCTGGCCAATCAGCAACAGCGGTTGATGGATCATTTCAAAGTGTGAGCGACCGACACCGCGCCTGAAGGAGATCCCATGTGGGAGGGGGCTTGCCCCTCCCCCATTTTTAACCGGCCCTAGCGTTTGGGCAGTTCGATCAGCACCTTGAGCCCGCCCAGTTCGCTTTCCTGCAACTGCAACACCCCGCCCCACACCTCGACGATATCGCGCACGATCCCCAGGCCCAGGCCGTGGCCGTCGATCTGTTCATCCAGGCGCGTGCCACGGCTGAACACCTGGTCACGCTGGGCCTCGGGAATGCCGGGGCCGTCGTCTTCCACCGCCAGCAGGTAACTGTGCGGCGTCTCGCTGACGCTCAGGCGCACCTCGGCATCCGCCCATTTGCAGGCGTTGTCCAGCAGGTTGCCGAGCAGCTCCAGCAAGTCTTCGCGATCCCAGGGCAATTGCAGATCTGGGGCGGCGTGGTGGCTCAAGTCCAGGTGGTCGCCGTGGACCATGTTCAGGGTCGCCAGCAAGCCCGGCAGCTCTTTCGCGCAATCAAACAAGGCGCCCGGCAGGGTTTCGCCGGCCAGGCGCGCGCGATTGAGTTCGCGGTTGAGGCGCTGTTGCACCTGTTCAAGCTGCTCGTGCAACAGCGTGCGCAAGTGCGGCTGATCCTTGAGCGCTTCGCTCGATGCCGCGCTCAACAGCACCGCCAGCGGGGTTTTCAGCGCGTGGCCAAGGTTGCCCAGGGCATTGCGTGAACGCTTGAGGCTGTCTTCGGTGTGGGCCAGCAGGTGATTGATCTGCGCCACCAGCGGCTCCAGCTCCTGCGGCACCTGGGTGTCGAGTTGCGAGCGCTGGCCCTGTTGCAACTGGGCGATCTGGTTGCGCGCAATTTCCAGCGGGCGCAACGCGCGACGGACCGTGACCCGTTGTAGGATCAACACCAGCAACAGGGCCGCCCCTCCCAGCACCAGGCCGATCTGACGCATCAGCCGAAAGCTTTCCCGCACGGGCGTGTAGTCCTGGGCCACGCTGATGGAAATCGATTGGCCGAAGCGCTTGTAGTCCGAGCGCAGTACCAACAGTTGCTGACGTTCCGGCCCCAGTTGCAGGTTGCCCTTGAGCCCGGCCTCGGGCAGGCGTGGCAGCTCTTGGTCCCACAATGAGCGGGAGCGCCAGTGGGTGTCGGCGAAATCGATACGAAAATAATGCCCCGAGAACGGCCGCTGATAGGCCGGCGACAAGCGTTGCTCGTCGAGTTGCACACCATTCGGCCCGCGCACCAGCGCGACCAGCAGGTTCTCGCTGTCGTTGCGCAAACCGGCTTCCAAATAGCGCTGCAAACCGGCTTCGAACAACCATAGGCTGGTTTGCGCCAGCACCACACCGACCACCACCATCACGCTGATCAGCCCCAGGCTCAGCTGCCGCTGGATCGACCTCATGCAGGACTGGCGCCAAACAGATACCCCTGGCCGCGCCGGGTTTCGATCACACTGCGGCCCAATTTCCGGCGCAGGTGGTTGACGTGGACTTCGAGCACATTGGAGTCGCGCTCGGTCTCGCCGTCATATAAGTGCTCGGCCAGATGGCTTTTCGAGAGGATCTGCTCCGGGTGCAGCATGAAATAGCGCAGCAGGCGGAACTCGGCGGCGGTCAGCTGGATTTCGTCGCCGTCGCGCAGCACGCATTGACGCCCTTCATCCAGGTGCAGGCCGGCCGCTTGCAAGGTCGGCTGGTTAGCCTGGCCGTGGGAGCGACGCAACAGCGCCTGGACGCGCAGGTGCAGCTCTTCGGGATGAAACGGTTTGCTCAGGTAATCGTCGGCCCCGGCCTTGAGCCCTTCGATGCGCTCGGCCCAGGAGTCGCGGGCGGTTAGGATCAGCACCGGGGTGGCCAGCGCGGCGGCGCGCCATTGCGCCAGCACCTCAAGCCCGGGCAAGCCGGGCAGGCCGAGGTCAAGGATGATCAAGTCATAGGGTTCGCTGCGGCCCTGGTACGCAGCATCGCGCCCATCGGCCAGCCAATCGACGGCATAGCCCTGGCGCTGCAGGCCGGCCAGCAGTTCATCGGCCAGCGGTACATTGTCTTCCACCAACAGCAGGCGCATCAGTCGTCTTCCTTATCTTTGAGCAACTCACCGGTGCTGGCGTCGAGCTCGATTTCGCGCACCACCCCTTCGACGGTCAGCAATTCGATTTCATAGATATAGCGCACCGGACGATCCTTGTGCTCTTCAAGCTCGGCATCCAGCAGTTTGGCGCCTGGGTAGCGCTCGAACGCAGGCCCCAGCAAGTGTTCCAGCGCGGCGATAACGCCCTTCTGGCGCAGGTGCAAGGCTTCGTCCTGACCAAGATCATGGGCCGACAGGCTTGAGCTGGTTAGCAGCAATACCAGCGCCACCTGACTGCACGCGCGTAGATTTACCTTCATTACGTGTCCTGATGTTCCTTGAGGGTGGCCCGGTTACGGGCGTGGCCCAAATAGGCAATGGGGCAATGATACGGGTGGAGAACAAAATCGTGAGGGTTTTCACGTAAGCCTCCATTTCCGCTTGAATGTCCTACACCGCACCAACGTAACCGTGGCAACTTAACTGAAACTGAATTGCCACCATGGCAATTCAAGCCAGCCGTTTTCCCTCATCGTGCAAGATTTTCTATACTGCCCTGCTCGCTTCAACAGAGACCGGTATGACAGCCATCCACATCAAGTTTCCCGCCCTGACACTCAAGGCCGGCAAGCGCGCCTTTGCGCGCATTCGAGAGCAAGGCCTCACGCCTGCCGATGTCGGTATCCTTCCCGGTGCGGCAGGCGGGCCCAAGGCCTTGGGCATTCAGGGCCTGGACCTGGCGCTGTTCGGCGACTGGCTGCCCCGCGCGCCGCGCGAACGTGCGCTGATCGGTGCCTCCATCGGTTCCTGGCGGTTTGCCAGCGCCTGCCTGCCCGACCCGGTGCAAGGCTTGCTCGACCTCGGCCGCCTGTACAACGAGCAACGCTTTGCCAAAGGCGTGACCATGGCCGAGGTCAGCCAGAGCTGCCGGCGCATGCTCGATGACCTGCTGGCTGGACGCGATGCGCGGGTGCTGGACAACCCCGACTATCGGCTGAACATCATGGTGGTCAAGAGCCACGGCCTGCTCGCCGACGATCACCGCGGGCGCCTGGGCCTGGGCTTGTCGTCGGTGATTGCCGACAACCTGCGCGGCCGCGCACGGCTGGCGCGGCATTTCGAACGGCTGATCATCCATGACCCACGCCAGGCGCCGCCAGTGCATGCGCTGCAGGATTTCCCGTCGCGCTTCCTCGACCTGAACCTGGGCAACCTGCGCCAGGCGCTGCTGGCGTCCGGCTCGATCCCCATGGTGATGCAAGGCGTGCGCGACCTGCCTGGCGCTGGCGCGGGCACCTACCGCGACGGCGGCCTGCTGGATTACCACCTCGACCTGCCCTACCACGGCGATGACATCGTGCTGTACCCGCACTTCACCGACCGCGTCATCCCCGGCTGGTTCGACAAGGGCCTGCCGTGGCGACGCAGCAATCAACAAGGCTTGCAGGACGTGTTGCTGCTGGCACCGTCGAAGGACTACCTGGCCCGCCTGCCCCACGGCAAACTGCCGGACCGCAGCGACTTCAAGCGCTTTCTGGGCGATGACGCGAGTCGCAACAAGTACTGGCAAACCGCAATGAGCGAGAGCCGGCGCCTGGGCGATGAGTTTCTGCAACTGGCCGACCAGGGTGGCCTGGGCGAGCGCTTGCAGGCGCTTTGACCCAGCGGTATGCGCGAGGCGCGATGTAGCTGTTAAACTCGCCGCCTGCCAGAAACCTGACCGAGCTGAAAAATACTGTGGAAATCTTCAAGGAATTTACATTCGAATCCGCCCACCGCCTGCCCCACGTGCCAGACGGCCACAAGTGCGGGCGCCTGCATGGGCATTCGTTCAAGGTGGCGATCCACCTGAGCGGCGACCTGGACCCCCATACCGGCTGGATTCGCGACTTCTCGGAGATCAAGGCGATTTTCAAGCCGCTCTATGAACGCCTCGACCACAACTACCTGAACGACATCCCCGGCCTGGAAAACCCCACCAGCGAAGTACTGGCCAAGTGGATCTGGACCGAATTGAAACCCCTGCTGCCCGAACTCAGCGCGATTCGCATCCATGAAACCTGCACCAGCGGCTGCATCTATCACGGCGAGTAAACCTCACGTCAACGCCCTGTCGGAGCGCCCTATGGAAAACACCTGGCTGGCCCAGGCCAAACGCTTACAGGCATTGGCTTCCACGGGGCTGCATTTTTGCACCGACGACTTCGAACGCGAGCGCCTGGAGGAAATTGCCGAGATCGCCCACAGCATGCTCGCGCAATTGGGCAATGTGCCGCTGGAGCGCATCACCGGGCTGGTCTCGGATTTCGCCCAGCGCTACTCGACGCCGATGATCGATGTACGCGGCGCGGTGATCGACGGCGAGCGCATTCTGCTGGTGCGCGAGGCGACCGATGGTTGCTGGGCGCTGCCGGGGGGTTATGCCGATATCGGTTTGTCGGCGGCGGAAAACATCATCAAGGAAATCCGCGAGGAAGCTGGGCTGACGGTGACGGCGCGGGCGCTCTATAGCGTCACGCACAAGGCCAAGGGCTTGTACCGCGCAGATGTGCGGGACTTCTACAAACTGTATTTCCTGTGTGAACGGGTCGACCAACTGGCGCCGACGGCCGGGTTCGAAACCACCGAGGTGGGGTTTTTCGCCCTCGACAACCTGCCGCCGCTGTCCCGTGGGCGCACCATCGAAAGTGATCTTGAGGCGGCCTTTGCGTTTCATCGCGGCGAGACCACGCAGACGGTGTTCGACTGATCCAATGTGTATCACCGCTGCACCGCTTTCGTGCCCGATTGGGCACCGCGACCACTCCCGCCCGTGCTCCGCCCCTGTTTGGCGATAAAACCTGTGCACACTGCACAACGCCCACCGTGCGCCCGTCACTGCTGCTCAATTGGCACGCGCGGTGCAACAGGCCTGCGTCACTCATTCAGGGAGCAAGGCACATGACGCAGCAAGAACCAGGTAACGATTACCCCCTCAGCGAAGTCCCGATGCATGCGCGCAAGGGCCTGGCGTCCACCGCCATGGTGCTGCTGGGCTTTACCTTTTTTACCGCAACCATGTTTGCCGGCGGCAAGCTGGGCGTGGCGTTCAGTTTCGTCGACATGCTCGGCGTCGTGGCCTTGGGTAACCTGCTGTTGGGCATTTATGCCGCAGGCTTGGGTTACATCGCATTCAAGAGCGGCCTGAACTCGGTGTTGATGGGGCGCTTCTGTTTTGGCGAAGTCGGCAGCAAGCTCAGTGATTTGATCCTCGGTTTCACCCAGATCGGCTGGTACGCCTGGGGCACCGCTACGGCCGCCGTGGTGTTGGGCAAATATTTCGAGCTGAGCCAGGGCAACGTGCTGGCGCTGATGGTGGTGTTTGGCCTGCTGTTCTGCGCCACGGCCTACGTGGGGTATCGCGGGCTGGAGATTTTGTCCTACATCGCCGTGCCGGCCATGGGCATTCTGTTGTGCCTGTCGATGTGGGTCGCCACGGTGAAAGTCGGCGGGCTGCAGGGGTTGCTGGCGGTGGTGCCAACGTCAGAGCTGGACTTGTCGACGGCGATCACGTTGGTGTTCGGCACCTTTGTCAGCGGCGCGACCCAGGCGACCAACTGGACGCGTTTTTCCCGCTCGGCCAAGGTCGCGGTGCTCGCCAGCCTGATCGGTTTCTTTGTCGGCAACGGCTTAATGGTGCTGATCGGGGCCTATGGCGCCATCGTCTATCAACAACCCGACGTGGTGGAGGTGTTGCTGCTGCAAGGCTTTGCCATGGCCGCGATGGCCATGTTGCTGCTCAATATCTGGAGCACTCAGGACAACACCATCTACAACTTCGCCGTGGCCGGTTGCAACCTGCTGCGCACCCGCCGCCGCAAGACAGTCACCCTGGCCGGTGCGGTGATCGGCACGCTGCTGGCGTTGCTCGGCATGTACGACATGCTGGTGCCGTACCTGATCCTGCTGGGCACGGTGATTCCACCGATTGGCGGGGTGATCATGGCGGACTTCTTCTATCGCTATCGCGGCCACTACCCGCGCCTGGCCGATGCGCGCCTGCCCGCGTTCAACTGGCCGGGGCTGACGGCCTACGCCGTGGGCACCGTACTGGCGTTCAATTCGCCCTGGGTGGCACCGTTGGTGGGGATCGTGGCCGCGTCGCTGACCTACATGGCGCTCACCGCCGTACTGCGCGGGCGGACAGCGTTGGCTGACGCACAGGCATGAGCCTGACCATCGCCGATGTGCTCGCCCTGCCGGGGCTCGAGTCTCTGTGCCTGCGCGCCGGGGCGGCGGGTCTGGAGAATGCCGTGCGCTGGCCGTATGTCGCGGAAAACAGTGGCATCGCCGAGTGGGTGCTGGGCGGCGAACTGGTGTTCGTCACCGGTATCAATCACCCACGGGACGAGGCCAACTTGCTGCAACTGCTGGAGGAAGCCTGCCTGCGTCAGGTGGCCGGGTTGGTGATTCTCACCGGGCCGGCCTATATCCAGGCGATTCCCCAGCGC
Organism: Pseudomonas sp. D3; assembly: GCF_029320995.1. Taxonomy (NCBI): domain Bacteria; kingdom Pseudomonadati; phylum Pseudomonadota; class Gammaproteobacteria; order Pseudomonadales; family Pseudomonadaceae; genus Pseudomonas; species Pseudomonas sp. D3. The sequence goes on along the minus strand of NZ_CP119772.1, from coordinate 2,410,481 downwards.
TTGCTGGAGGCGGCCGAAGCCGCCGACATGCCGCTGATCGAACAGCCTTACTCGCTGAAAATGGTGCTGGTGACCCAGGCGATCGGTTCAGCGTTGATCCATTCGGAGCAATTGGGCCGCTCGCGGCACGATGTGCTGGAGCGGTTGCTGGCCGGTGACTATCAATCATTGGATCTGCTGCTGCACCGCGCCGCACAGTTGGGTATGCCCCTGGCCGGCCAGTGGCAAATCGTGCAGTTGCAGTTGGAGGGCAGCGACGCGTTATTTACCCAGGGTGAGGCCGCGTACATGGAAGCGCAGTTGGCTCGGCAACACGACAGCATTACCCGGCGCTTGCGGCAGTTGTCGGCCTCGGTGCCGGTACTCGGGCGAGCCGGGCAATGGACGTTGCTGCTGCCGGCCGCCGATGCCGTCGCGGCGCTGGCTAACCGTGAGCAACTGGCCGGTTGGTTGAAGCCGCTGAACCTGCGCCTGGCGCCGCTGAAACTGTTTATCGGCCTGAGCGCCGCCGCCCACCCGCCCGCGCGCCTGGCCCAGGCTCAGGATGAAGCGCGCCAGGCGTTGGCCGCTGCGCGGCGCTTCAGCGAGCGCGCCGGGCTGTGCGTGTATGACGAACTCGGCGTATTGAAGCTGCTCAGCGGCGTGCGCGATCGCGCGCTGCTCGACCAGTTTCTCAATGAACGCCTGGGCCCGCTGCTACGTCACGACCTGCACCATGGGCCGAGCCTGATGCCGACCCTCGAAGCCTGGTTCCACGAGAATGGTAACCTTGTGGCTGCCGCCCAGCGCCTGGCCGTACACCGCAATACCCTGACGCACCGCGTCCAGCGCATCGAGGCCCTGTGCGGGCTGAAGCTGGATGATTCATATGACCGCCTGGACATCGGCATCGCGCTGATGATCTGGCGGCTGTCAGCCTGATTGTTTTTAGCCAAGAGGAACTTGCCCATGCACATCATCAACGCCCGCCTGCGCAACCGTGAAGGCCTGCATGATCTGCACCTGGAACACGGCCGGATCGCCAGCATCACACCGCAAACCACAGCGCCCACGGCAGCGCCCGACGACCTGGACGCCGCCGGCAACCTGGTGATACCGCCCTTCGTCGAACCGCACATCCACCTCGACGCCACCCTCACCGCCGGCGAACCGCGCTGGAACATGAGCGGCACCCTGTTCGAAGGGATCGAGTGCTGGGGCGAACGCAAAGCCACCATCACCCACGAAGACACCAAGGCCCGCGCCAAAAAAACCATCCAGGCCCTCGCCGCCCATGGCATCCAGCATGTGCGCACCCACGTCGACGTCACCGACCCGAACCTCACCGCACTCAAAGCCATGCTCGAAGTGCGCGAAGACAGTACGCACCTGATCGACCTGCAAATCGTCGCCTTTCCCCAGGAGGGCATCGAGTCGTACCGCAACGGCCGCGAGCTGATGGAGGAAGCCATTCGCCTGGGCGCCGACGTGATCGGCGGCATCCCTCACTTTGAATACACCCGCGACCAGGGCGTGAGTTCGGTGAAGTTCCTGATGGACCTGGCCGAACGCAGCGGTTGCCTGGTGGACGTTCACTGCGACGAAACTGACGACCCGCACTCGCGCTTCCTCGAAGTGCTGGCCGAAGAAGCCCGCAGCCGCGGCATGGGCGCCCGCGTCACCGCCAGCCACACCACGGCCATGGGCTCCTACGACAACGCCTACTGCGCCAAACTGTTCCGCCTGCTCGGGCATTCGGGTATCAGCTTTGTCTCCTGCCCCACCGAAAGCATTCACCTGCAAGGGCGCTTCGACAGCTTCCCGAAACGGCGCGGCGTGACCCGCGTCAACGAGCTGCTGGAAGCCGGCATGAACGTGTGCTTCGGCCAGGACTCCATCGTCGATCCGTGGTACCCCCTGGGCAACGGCAACATCCTGCGGGTGCTCGAAGCCGGGTTGCACATCTGCCACATGCTCGGTTACCGCAACCTGCAAAGCGCGCTGGACCTGGTCACGGACAACAGCGCCAAGGCCATGGCCCTCGGTGATCGCTACGGCCTGGAGCCCGGCCGGCCGGCCAACCTGTTGATCCTTTCGGCAGACAGCGACTACGAGGTGATTCGCAGCCAGGGCCAGGCGCTGTACTCGATCCGCAACGGCAAGGTATTGATGAAGCGCCAGCCGGCGCAGGTAGAGTTTTTGTAGATCGCCGGGGGGCCGACGATCGAATCGAGTACGCGGTGTTTGCGACTCGAATCGATCAGCCGCGCGGCCCTGCCTCGATCTGCGGCCGTGCAGCCCCGAACAGGCTGACGCTCAGCACTGTCTCAGCCTGGGTCTGCAGCCGAACCGGCACCGTACCGCCCGGCATCACCACCGCGACCTCCGCGCCCCCGACCCAACCCGCGCGCCACGCCGCGCACGCCACCGCACAGGCGCTGGTCCCGGAGGATGCCGTCGGCCCCTCTCCCCGCTCGAATACCCGCGCGAGTACTCGATTGCCGGACGCCCGGGCGGCCCATTGCAAATTGACCCCGGCCACGCAGGGCTGGCCACGCCCGGCAGGTGGCGCAAACGCAATCGCCTGCAATGACTCGAACAGCGCGGGCTGGTGCATCGGCTGATTGTCCGGCAGTGCAGCGGCCTGCGTCACCAACGTCACACAATGGGGGTTGCCCACCCGGACAAACTGGCTGCGCGTCCATTGCGGGTTGATTGCCGCCAGCGCGGGCACATGGCTGAACGCACAACCCTGGGCGACAAGCGGGTCTACGCCCACCGCGCCGACCGCCAGCGGGCCGAACGCCGGCTGCCCCAAGGCCAGCCAGAACCCGCGAACCTGCTCGTACAGCGCCGGCTCTACAAAAGTCGCCAGCGGCGACCTCGCATCCTGTTTGTCGTGATGCACCCGTAGCTCGCAGCCCTGCGTCATCAAACCCTGATCGCTCAGCGCCTGGGCAAAGATGGTCAGACCATTGCCACTGCGCTCCGCGAGAGAGCCGTCCGTGTTGACGATCAACAGATCAAACGGCGGCGCCGCCTGAAACGGTCCCACCAACAACCCATCACACCGGTGCGCCTTGGCACCGGCCGGACGCGGCGAAGGCCCCCAGCCACATTCGGCGGCAATCGCCGGCAGTGCCCACGCGTCCCGCCTGCTCGCCGCGAGGGCCGCATTGTCGGGCACCTCGACACCGTGGCGGCGCAAACAGGCCGGGCTGACTACTCCATAGATGTTGCCGCGGGCATCGTAGAACCGGGTCATGTTGTCGCCTGCCTGAAAGTCCTTCATCGCTTCGTCCGTCAAGTCACCAGCACACAGAAGCAGCAGCGTATTACAGAACGGTCGACGTGTGGGAAGTGGTCTGGAAGGTGCGTCATCCACCGCAAGAGGCCTGGGGTTCAGCAATTCTCACGGGGATTACGCACCTTCCAGAACACCTCCTACAGCGCGATGACCTCTAAGTGGCTGCGAGCGTCCAGAGCGTTCCGTGATGGAAAAAATAAAATCTGCAGTCGGCGTGAACCCCGCGCGAACCTGGCTCGCTCGCTGGGGCTTGATGTGCAAGGATGTCGCGCCGGACATCGTTCGCTGAACGCAAAACCAAGGATTTTCCATGACTGCCATCCCCACCCCAGCGCCCGTGGTTCCCGGGCGGCTGGAGCAAATGTCGACCCGTATCGCCTTCTTCATCGCCGGCTTCAGCATCGCTGCCTGGGCACCGCTGGTGCCGTATGCCAAGGCCCGCGCCCAACTCAACGAGGGCACCCTGGGCCTGTTGCTGTTGTGCCTGGGCGTCGGGTCAATCATCGCCATGCCGATGGCCGGCGCACTGGCCTCTCGTTATGGTTGCCGGCGCGTACTGAGCGCCGGGACGATCCTGCTCTGTCTGGCCCTGCCCATGCTGGCCACCGTCAGTTCGATCCCGTTGCTGATCGCCGCTCTGTTCCTGTTCGGCGCGGGCCTGGGCACGGTTGATTCCACGGTCAACCTGCAAGCGGTGATCGTTGAGCGCGCCAGCGGCAAAACCATGATGTCGGGCTTCCATGGGTTGTTCAGCCTGGGCGGCATCGTCGGCGCAGCGGGGGTCTCCGGGCTGCTGGGGTTGGGGTTTTCGCCGCTGCAGGCGACGCTGGTGGTGATCATCATCATGGCGCTGGCGCTGCTCAAGGCCGGCCCGCATTTGTTGCCCTACGGCAGTGAAAGCTCAGGGCCGCCGTTCGCCATTCCCCATGGCGTGGTGCTGTTTATCGGTTGCTTGTGTTTTATCGTATTTTTGGCCGAAGGCGCCGTGCTCGACTGGAGTGCAGTGTTCCTCAGCGCTGAACGCGGCCTGGATGAAGCCTATGCCGGCCTGGGTTATGCGGCCTTTGCCCTGACCATGACCGCCGGGCGCCTGAGCGGTGACCGGATTGTCCGTCGACTGGGGGCTGCGCGGGTGATCGTCGCAGGCGGGGCGCTGGCGGCGGCCGGGATCTTCCTCGCCACCCTGTCGCCAGCCTGGGAAATGTCTCTGCTGGGCTACGCATTGGTCGGCGCCGGCTGCTCAAATATCGTCCCGGTGCTCTACTCCGCGGTCGGCAAACAGACCGTCATGCCGGAACACATTGCCGTGCCGGCCATCACCACCCTCGGGTATGCCGGCATTCTGGCCGGGCCTGCGGTGATCGGCTTCATTGCCCATGGGAGCAGCCTGGCGACCGCCTTCCTGCTGATCGGGGGATTGCTGGCCGCGGTGGCGGTCAGCGGCAAAATACTGCGGGTCTGAACAAAAGACATGAGCGGCCTGAATCCTTCAAGTAGCTCATGCACGCCTGATCGCTTTTTCTCTGCCTTATCGTTTTCCCAGGCAGCACGTTACAACGGCTAGCCTAAATGCCGGTCGGCGTCATTGGCGGGACGACAGGACAACTTGCTCCATAAACCGGCGAGCGTTGAAAGCACAGGGCTGGACACCGGTTCTTCCATGAACGCTCGAGAACCTTTATCGAAATCTTCGGCAGTGGGCGCCCTGAAGCTGAACTTCGGCGACGACGTGAGGTTGAGCGCCTGCGAACGGGATTTGCTTTGGGCTCCTGCTTCCCGTGCAGGAATCGCCAAGGTCGCAACAGTGTACTGGGAGGGTTGAGATTCAAATGATGTCGGATTCATCGTCCACACCTGATTCGGTAGATGAAGACACCGATAGCCATTCAACGGCTGACGGCAATGTCCTCGTGGTAAAACCTCGCAAGCGGTTCCTGCCTGGTTGAAGTGGTGCTTCCTGCTCAACACGCTTGCCAACCTATGCCGCGGGTGACGCGGCATTCGGCTGTGCCAGAGTTAACGCAGTTGTTGCAGCAGTTGCAGCAATTCGCGTCGCGAAACCTTGCCGTCACGCTGCCACTCGTCAACATTATCCATCCGCCCCTGCAGAATCGAACGGGACATGACTTCCTTGACCAATTCGATGAGATGGTCAGTGGCCGGATTGCCCGTCAACGGTTGCTTCGCAAGTTCTTCGAGTTTGTCGAGCGTGATGCTGTTGCCCCGGCCTTTCCTCTTCAACTCTTCGAAATGGCCGAGCATTTCTTTGACCAGTTCTTTGTCATCTTTGAGTTTAAAGGGGTTATCGGAACGAATGACGCTCAGAATATCCTCCCTGGACAAGCGGCCATCCGAAGCACCGGTACTCATGTTTCGATCGAGCGCCCGAATCAGATCGGGACGCCGCAGCAGTTCCTTCGCCAGACGAACATTGGCGTCCACCGGCAATTGATCTGCCATCTTTTGCAGGCTTTCGCGCGTGACTTGCCGCGAATACTGTCCACCCTTGAACGCGCCATAATTGGTCAGCAGCGCCTGGGCCAGTTGTTGGTTGCTTAGCTTCGAATAATACGGGTCCGGCCGCTCGGGAGTCGGGCGCGGAGGTGGGCCTGGGTTCGGGCACACACCATCAGGCAGCGGACGTGGCGGCGGCCCCGGGTTAAAATGACCGTGGCCAAGGTGCGGGCGTGACGGCGCGCTGCCGAATGCCGAGCCGAAGTGATACGAATCCCAGAACAAGCTCTGGCTGGCAGACGAGGTCGTAGACCGCTCGGCATTGGACATGGAGCCTCTGAGAGACTTCTCATCAGAGGAATGAGCGACAGACTGATGGAATACTGATACCGACATTTAGTTCTCCAGTTCGGTTTGATCAGACGCCTTACCTCACCGTCCCAGCCGCCCGACGATCAACAAATCGTGAAGGAAACCAGCGGAAGCAGGCTTATCCTGTGTGGCAGAACTGTGGGAGTCGGTTCCTGAGAGAGCTGAAAGTTTCCAACTGCCGGGTAGGAAGAGCATCTGCCGGGATAAGGAACTCATCCCCCTCCCAAGCGATTTCGGCGCAACCCGCACCGTCGCCGCCCGACCCGGTCAGCGAGCGCAAAAGTGCCTTGCTTCAGAAATCTGAAGAATCAGCGTGGCTGGGTAAATGACGTTGCCGAACGGGTACGTGGGCAAGTGAGATCGAAGAGCGTCTACCTCATATGTGGAGCGCATCACACCCGGACTGGATGGGTGAACGCTACGCCCCGAATAAGGCCATTCCATGCGATGGGTGAGAGTAGGAAGACGACGACAAGGAAAGCTACCTGGGACAGGTAGAACGGCTCCAGCCACTGCTGCTTCAACGCCACGTAAAAAGTGTTATGAGCGACGTCGACCAAAATAATCACCGCCGTCAGCACGATTCCGGCTCTTGGCTTGATGAACAGTAGCAATGCTGCAAGCGGGTCAAAAAACGTAAGCGCCGCCCAGAAAATACGGCTAGCCAAGTAAGTGCTAGGCCCGTATCCGTAGTCCCAGAGCAAGCCATGCGAAACGTCCGCACGGATGTGATTAACGGTTGCGATGAGAAGGCAGCAGGCGAACAAAACTCTGACGGCGAATGACAATCTTGGCATAGCGTTATCTACATTCGTGATCTGTGCCCTGCATGATAGCGGGATCGACCAACGACGCACACCGCGCCGGGCTCTGACCGGCGACAGAGTGTAGGAGATACCCTCCGGCTCGCCGGGGGTAGGCGTAAAAGCTCAGTCATCAAGCGCGCGCTCAATCGGCGAATGCCAGCCGGCTGGGCTGACGGGCTTTTTTACGTGAACTTGTGCGGCGCCTTGCCAGTCAGCTAACTGAACGCAACTCAAAGGTGGGTAGCTGATGCATCTCTCGCTGGAGCAACAAGTCGCTCAGGTCACCGCTGCCCGTTCCGGCAGCACCTTGTTTGTCGAGGGCGGCTTGCGCCTTTTCCCGGAGTATCGCGGCAATGGTTGATTTCAAGAACGAGCCTCAGAGCGCCATCGATGCCCACGGCATCATCGGCGACATGCGCAGTGCCGCATTGGTGAACGACAAGGGCAGCATCGACTTTTTCTGCTGGCCGGAATTCGACAGCCCCTCGATTTTCTGCGCGCTGCTCGACACCCCCGACGCCGGCATTTTCCAGCTGACGCCGGACCTGCCCAACGCCCGCCGCGAGCAGATCTACCTGCCTGACACCAACGTGCTGCAAACCCGCTGGCTCAGCGATGACGCCGTGGTGGAAATCACTGACTTTTTGACCATCAGTGAGGAGGTCGACGACCTGCCCCTGTTGATTCGCCGCGTGCGTGCGGTCAGCGGCCGGGTGACGATTCACCTGCGCTGCGCCGTGCGTCACGACTATGCGCGCACGCCCACCCACGCCAGCCTCGACAACGGCACCGTGTGTTTCGCCGCCGACGGCCAGCCCGGCCTGCGCCTGTCGAGCAGCCACCCCATGCAGATCGACGACAACGCCGCAGTGGCCAGCTTCGTCCTGGCCCAGGAAGAAGGCGCCGAATTCGTCCTCGGCGGGCAAGACGACCCGCGCGTCGACAGCCGTTGCACCGACCTGGCGCTGGCGCATAGCTTGAAATTCTGGCGTGGCTGGATCGCGCAATCGAACTACCGTGGGCGCTGGCGCGAAATGGTCAACCGCTCGGCCCTGGCCCTGAAACTTTTGACCTCGCGCAAACATGGCGCGATCATCGCCGCCGCCACCTTCGGCCTGCCGGAATCGCCCGGCGGCGAGCGCAACTGGGACTACCGCTACACCTGGATCCGCGACGCCTCGTTCACCGTCTACGCCTTCATGCGCCTGGGTTTTGTCGAAGAAGCCAATCACTACATGCGCTGGCTCAGAGGCCGGGTCAGCGACTGCTGCGACCAGCCCGCCAAGATCAACATCCTGTATGGCATCGACGGCCGCCAGGAACTGCCGGAAGCCCAACTGACGCACTTGCGCGGGCATGGCGGCGCGACGCCGGTGCGTATCGGCAACGAGGCGTTCGACCAGGTTCAACTGGACATCTACGGCGAGTTGATGGACGCGGTTTACCTGGTCAACAAATACGGCGAAGCCATTTCCCACGAAGGCTGGAAACACACGGTAGAACTCGCGGATCAGGTCTGCGATATCTGGAACCGCAAAGACGTGGGTATCTGGGAAATGCGCGGCGAGCAGCATCACTTCCTGCACTCGCGGCTGATGTGCTGGGTCGCGCTGGACCGTGCGATTCGCCTGGCGTCCAAGCGCTCGTTGCCGGCGCCGTTCGCGCGCTGGGACCAGACGCGCCAGGCGATCTACGCGGATATCTGGGGTAACTTCTGGAACGAAGAACGCGGGCACTTTGTGCAGCATACCGGCAGCACCGCGCTGGACGGTTCGATGCTGCTCATGCCGCTGGTGCGCTTCGTCGCCGCCACCGATCCGCGCTGGCTCTCGACCCTCGCAGCGATCCAGAAAAGCCTGGTGCGCGACGGCATGGTCTATCGCTATCGCAACGACGACAGCCAGATCGACGGCCTGCAAGGCACCGAAGGCGCGTTTGCCGCCTGCTCGTTCTGGTACGTCGAATGCCTGGCCCGCGCCGGGCAGGTGGAAAAGGCGCATCTGGAGTTTGAACAGTTGCTGCGGTATGCCAACCCGCTGGGGTTGTACGCCGAAGAGTTCGACAACCAGGCGCGGCACTTGGGCAATATGCCTCAGGCATTGAGCCATTTGGCGCTGATCAGCGCGGCGACGTTTCTGGACCGCAAATTGAGCGGCGAGAAGACGGTGTGGCAACCTTGAACACCACCCGTCGAGGCCGTGACGGCGGTGAGTCAGCCAACCTGAATGCAGGACACACTTGATCCTCGACGCTCTCAGACTTGTGGCTTTAGCGGATCGGCATTAGTTTCATCAGCAGTCATCGCCCAGCCGACAGGAGCCCACCATGCGCATCGCCCCTCCGCTGCTTCACATACGCACCTCTATGCTCGATGTGGCGTATGAAGCCCACGGCCCCGTCGGCGGTGAGCCGGTAATCCTGCTGCATGGCTTCCCCTACGACCCTCGCGGCTATGACGACATCGCCCCGGCCCTGGCCGAGCGCGGTTGCCGGGTGTTGGTGCCGTACTTGCGCGGCTATGGCCCGACGCGGTTTATCAACGCGCACGTGATGCGCTCCGGGCAACAAGCGGCGTTGGCCAAGGACCTGTTGGACTTCATGGATGCGCTGAGTATCCCGCGGGCCACCCTCGCAGGTTATGACTGGGGCGGGCGCGCGGCGTGTATTGTCGCGGCGCTGTGGCCGGAACGGGTGCGCGGGTTGGTGAGCGGCGATGGCTATAACATCCAGGACATTGCCAAGTCTCTCGAACCCAGGTCGCCGGAAACGGAGCATCTGTTGTGGTACCAGTTCTACTTCCACACCCCGCGTGGCGTGGATGGGTTGACCGCCAATCGCCGGGCGTTTTGCCAATTGCTGTGGTCACTGTGGTCGCCCTCCTGGGCCGCAGGGCCAAGCCTGTACGGCCAAAGCGCGCCATCGTTCGATAACCCGGACTTTGTCGACGTGGTGATTCACTCCTACCGTCACCGCTTCATGTACGCGCCGGGCGATCCCGCACTGGCGTCCATCGAACAGGCGCTGGCGCTGCAACCGACGATCACGGTGCCGACGATTTCGCTGTGCGGCGCCGACGATGGCGTGGGCCCGCCGCCGCTGGAGGATGACGATGCGCAGCACTTCAGCGGCGTCTATCGGCGGCAGGTGCTGCCCGGCGTGGGCCACAATATTCCTCAGGAAGCGCCGCAAGCGACCCTTGCGGCGCTCCTGGAACTGCTCGCCTAGGCCACTGGCGAAAAGCGCTCGCGATAGGCCTGCGGCGTCACTGACAAGACCCGCAGGAAGCTGCGCCGCAAGGTCTCTTCGCAGCCGAACCCGCACTGCACGGCGATGCGTTTGATCGATGCGCTGCTGTCCGCCAGTTGCCGGCGGGCGGTTTCGACGCGGATCAACTCGACGGCACGCGCGGGGGTCTGGCCGGTTTCGGCGCGGTAATGGCGCACGAAGCTGCGCTCGCTCATGCCGGCCTGGGCGGCCAGGGTGGCGAGGGTCAGGTCGAGGGTCAGGTGTTCCGCGATCCACGCGTGCAACTCGGCGAAGCGGCTGTCGCCTTTTTGCAATGACAAGGTCACGCTGAATTGCGATTGCCCCCCGGGACGCTTGAGGAACACCACCAGGTGCCGCGCCACTTCCAGCGCCACGGCACGGCCCAGGTCTTCTTCCACCAGGGCCAGGCACAGGTCGATACCGGCGGTCACACCGGCCGACGTCCACACCGCACCCTGCTGGATGAAAATCGGGTTGGACTCCACCGTCAGCGCCGGGAATTTGCGCGCCAGTTCTTCACAGCGCGTCCAGTGGGTCGCCACGCGGCAACCGTCAAGCAAGCCACTGGCCGCCAGCAAAAAAGCCCCGGTACACACCGACGCCATACGCCGGGTGTGCCGGGCTTTTTCGCGCACCCAGTCCACCAGCGCCGGGTCTTCGGCGGCGCCGTACACGCCCCAGCCACCGGCGATGATCAGGGTGTCGCAAGGCGTGTCGACGGCCGGCAACGGCTCGGCCACCAGCGCCAGGCCGGCGGAGGTCATCACCGGCGCCGTCTGGGCGGCGATCACCGCGACCGCGTAGGGCAACGGCGCACCGCGCTGGCGCGCCAGGTCGTTGGCGGACGCGAACACCTGCAAGGGCCCGGTCACATCGAGCACTTGGGCATTATCAAAAGCGAGTACGTGAATGAGTCGAGGCATGATTGGCGTGATGTGTGGGTTCAATGGCGTATTCGCCAAAGCCTAGGCCTCTAGAGTGAAGCCGTCCACCCTTTATCGGAGCTTCGTTCATGACCTTGCAGATCGGTTTTCTGTTGTTCCCCGGCATCCAACAACTGGACCTCACCGGCCCCTATGACGTGTTGGGTTCGCTGCCGGATGTGAAATTGCACCTAGTGTGGAAAGACCTCGCGCCGGTCACGTCCAGCACCGGATTGGTGTTCACGCCGACCATGACTTACGCCGACTGCCCGACCCTGGATGTGCTCTGCGTCCCCGGCGGCAGTGGCGTCGGCCCGTTGATGGAAGACCCGCAAACCCTCGACTTCCTCAGGGCCCAGGCGCTCACCGCGCGTTATGTCACCTCAGTGTGTACCGGTTCGCTGGTGCTCGGTGCGGCCGGCTTGCTGCGCGGTCGCAAGGCCACCACCCATTGGGCGTACCACGACCTGCTCGCCCCGCTCGGCGCCATCCCGGTACAAGCACGCGTGGTGCGTGACGGCAACCTGTTCACTGGCGGCGGGATTACTGCAGGGATCGACTTCGCCCTAACCCTGGCGGCTGAGCTGTACGACGAAGCGACCGCGCAACTGGTGCAGTTGCAGATCGAATACGCACCGGCGCCGCCGTTCAATTCAGGCCGGCCGGATACCGCGCCCACGTCGGTGTTGGAAGAAGCCAACAAGCGCACGGCCGAGTCGCGCAAGGTCCGGGGCGAGATCACTGCGCGGGCGGCCGCTCGACTGGGTTGACACTGGCCGATGTTCGTCGTGGGCGGTCGCGCTGAACGGCAACCCGCTCTTCGACGCCGCGCTCTCGCACAGCGTTTCAGCGACGTGGACGGCATCCTGATGCTCAACACGTCACAGTTGCCGCTGCGCGGCTAGTCGCCGATGATGCGGGTCACCGCGATTGCGATCAGGCTTGATCCCAAAGGCGTGGGCCGTCCTTTCCACCCAAGAAGTCCATTGATGAATACCCACGACGGATTAATTCCCTGCATCATTTCCGGCGGTTCGGGTACCCGACTGTGGCCAGTGTCCCGGCAGAACATGCCCAAGCCGTTCATGCACATGCGCGATGGCCAGAGCCTGCTGCAGAAAACCTTCCTGCGCGCCAGCCGCCTGCCCGGTGTGGAAAACGTGCTCACCGTCACCAACCGTGACCTGCTGTTTCGCACCCTGGATGACTACCGTCTGGTGAACAAGGCCCAGCTGCCCCTGGACTTGTTGCTGGAGCCCTTCGGCCGCAACACGGCAGCGGCGATTGCCGTGGCGGCGCTGCATGTGCAGGAGCACTTTGGCGACGATGCCCAGTTGCTGGTGATGCCCGCCGACCATTTGATCCTCAATGAAACCGCGTTTGCCGTGGCCGTGAGCCAGGCCCGCGAACTGGCCGAAGCCGGCCATCTGGTGACCTTCGGTATTGAGCCTGATCGCCCCGAAACCGGCTTCGGCTATATCGAACAAGGTGCCGCGCTGGGGGCGGGAAACCGGGTCAACCGCTTTGTCGAAAAACCCGACCGGGCCACCGCGCAAGGCTACCTCGACGGCGGCAAGCACCTGTGGAACGCCGGCATATTCTGCTTCAAGGCCAGCACCCTGGTGAACGAGCTGACCACCCATGCCCCGCAGGTGATGGCGGCCGCCAAGGCTGCGCTGGCGCACAGCCAGAGTTTGCAGAATACAACCTCGCGCCAGCGTGAACTGGATGCCGAAGGCTTCGGCAGCGCACCGGACCTGTCCATCGACGTGGCGCTGATGGAGAAGTCCGCGCAGGTGGCCGTGGTGCCCTGCGACATCGGCTGGAGCGATATCGGCTCCTGGGAAGCCCTGCGCCAGCTCACCCCCAGCGATGCCCAGGGCAACCAGGTCAATGGCGAAGCGATTCTGCATGACGTACACAACTGCTACATCGACTCGCCCAAGCGCGTACTCGGCGCGGTGGGCGTGCGCGATCTGATCATCGTCGACACCGCCGACGCCCTGCTGATCGCCGATGCCAATCGCAGCCAGGATGTGCGCCACATCGTGGCCGAGCTCAAGCGCCAGAACCATCCGGCGTACAACCTGCACCGCACAGTGACGCGACCATGGGGCACCTACACCGTGCTGGAGGAAAGTGCGCGCTTCAAGATCAAGCGCATTGTGGTCAAGCCGCTGGCGTCACTGTCGTTGCAGATGCATCACCACCGCAGCGAACACTGGGTGGTGGTCAGCGGTACCGCACAGATCACCAATGGCGAGCGGGAATTTCTGATCAACGCCAACGAGTCCACCTACATTCCGGCCGGGCACAAACACCGCCTCACCAACCCCGGCATCATCGAGTTGGTGATGATCGAGGTGCAGAGCGGCGAGTACCTGGGCGAAGACGACATTGTGCGCTTTGACGATATCTACGGGCGCGCGCCCGCAGAAGGATAGGCCTCAGTCATCCAATGGCTGAGGGGCCGGTTTGCTGCCAGGTTTCGCCGGCTTGGCGGGCTTGGCGCCCTTGGCCGGAGCGGGTGCGACAGGTTCGGGCTCTGCAGCGGCGGCGGCTTCTTTCTCGGCCATCGGCATCTGATCGATGGCGCTGAAGAAGTCCTTCAAGTCGAGGGTATCCGGTGGCACGGTCTTCTCAACTTTCTTCTCACCATCCTTGCCCACCAGGATCACTTTGGTGCCGCTGCCGGCGCCTAATTTGAGGGCGCGGATCAGCGCGTTGGTTTCAGGCGGTGTGAGCTTCTTGTTGTCCTTGGGGTCCTTGGCGAACTTCTCCCCTTCGGCACCGATGCTGCCAAACTTCACGGTGTACAACACCATGCCGCGCTCTTCAAAGGACTGCTTGGTGGCAGGCTCGTCCAGCTGTTTCTTGAGCTTGACCAATGTTTCATTGCCGGAATCAAGCTCCACCACCACCAGCGGTCGGGCCTTGCCCAAATCCTGCTTGAGCGGGTTGATATCAGCAGCAGCCAACAGCGGCCCCGTAAAAGCCATCAAGGTAGCCAGGGTCAGCGACCGGATGAGCATGCGCACCTCCTTTGAATTCCATGCAGGGTTCTTGAGTTTCATGTCTGCGACAGCCAAATTCAAGGATGATTCCTACACCACCTTGAGAAAGCGTAGGCCAGGACACCTGCTACGCAAGGGATTGGGTCGGTTTGGCGGCCATTGTTTCTTTTGGTTGCCGAAATATTAAGAGACCTCGCACTCCGGCCAATGCCGAGCAAACACAGGCGCCACGAGCGGATCGGCATCCACCCTGTCCAGGGTCTGCGCAAACGCCGACCGCGAGGCGTGCAACGCCTCTCGCGCCGCATCCCAGCGCGACACCGCCGCCGCCATGATGCCCAGGGCATTCGGCTGCTGATCGGCGGCGAACAATTGGTCGGCAAACTGATCGGCGAACACCAACCAGGCCCGGTGCAGGTAGTGGCGCGTGCCGCTGATCAATTGTGCTTGCGCGGCCTCATCGGCGTCGCCCAGCCAGCGCGTCGGGTAGTCGATGATGCCGATTGCCGAGTAGCAATTGGCGGCGATGTACACCAGGCCGCGGAGGATCTGCGCACGGTTGTCGGCGAGTAGATTGGCGGCAGGGAATTCCAGGCCCAGGTGGATCAGGATCGCCGCGCTTTCCGTCAGCACCTGGCCATCGGGCGTTACCAGCGTGGGGATCTGTTTGAGCGGGTTGATACGCGCGAGCGCTTCGCTGCCCTCGCCGTCCTGCCAGGAGCTGGCGTCTACCCGATGCCATGGCACCGCGCAACGCTGCAGGGCAATTTCGATCATGCATGAGCCGGAGTCGTCGGTGCCGTAGAGCGTGTACATGGGGGACCTCCTTGGTATCACGTAGCAATTGCCGAGCACGCCAACAGCGTAGACGCTCACCCGCGCGAGGCAAATAGTTTAGAACAGGCCCATTTGCCCGCCGACCAGGGTGCCGAAGTCGTCATTCACAAACGGCAGGATCGCATCGGCCACTGGCTGCAATTGCCGGGTGACGTAGTGGTCATAGTCGATCGGTGCCTGGCGCACTTCCAGCGGTTCCGGGCCGTTGACGCTGATCACGTAGCTGATCCAGCCACCGCGCTGGTACTGGCGCGGGCGGTTCATGCGGTCGTTGTAGTCGTCGGCCAGGCGCGCAGCGCGCACGTGCGGCGGGACGTTGCGCTCGTAGTCGTCCAACCGCCGGCGCAGGCGCTTGCGGTAGATCAGCAGCTCGTCGAATTCGCCGCTCAAGGTGCGCCGCACGTAGTCGCGCACGTAATCCTGATAGGGCTGGCGGTGGAAGATACGATGGTAGAGCTCCTGCTGGAATTGCCGGGCCAGGGGCGACCAGTCGCTGCGCACGGTTTCCAGGCCCTTGTAGACCATCTCTTCGCTGCCGTCGCCGCGCACCACCAAGCCGGCGTAACGCTTCTTGCTGCCCTCCTCGGCGCCGCGAATGGTCGGCATGAGGAAGCGCGTGAAGTGGGTTTCGTATTGCAACTCCAGGGCGCTGTGCAGGCCGAATGCAGTGTGCAAATGCGCGCGCCACCAATCGTTGACGTGTTGCACCAGCGCCTGGCCGATGCGGCTGGCGTCCTCCTGGGAGTGCGCGCCACCGAGCCAGACGAAGGTGGAATCGGTGTCGCCGTAGATCACTTCATAGCCCTGGGCTTCGACCAGTTCGCGGGTCTGGCGCATGATCTGATGGCCGCGCAGGGTGATCGACGACGCCAGGCGCGTATCGAAGAACCGGCAACCGCTGGAACCGAGGACGCCGTAGAAGGCGTTCATGATGATTTTCAGCGCTTGGGACAACGGCGCATTGCGTTCGCGCTTGGCCTCTTCGCGACCTTCGGAGATGCGCGCAACAATGGCCGGCAGGCAGTGCCGGGTGCGGGAAAACCGGGCGCCGCGAAAGCCTTCCACTGACTCGCTGTCATCGGGGTGCTTGAGGCCTTCGATCAGGCCCACGGGGTCGATCAGGAAGCTGCGGATAATCGACGGGTAAAGGCTTTTGTAGTCCAGCACCAACACCGATTCGTAGAGGCCGGGGCGTGAATCCATGACAAATCCGCCGGGGCTGGCCTGGGGCGGTTTGTCGCCCAGGTTCGGCGCGACGAAGCCTTGGCGGTGCATCAGCGGCAGGTACAGGTGGGTGAATGCGGCCACGGAGCCACCGTTGCGGTCGGCCGGCAAGCCGGTGACGCTGGCCCGTTCCAGCAGGAATTTAAGCAGCTCGGTCTTCTCGAAAATCCGCGTGACCAGCTCGCAGTCCTTGAGGTTGTAACGCGCCAGGGCCGGCTTGTCCTCGGCGAACATGCGGTTGATTTCGTCCATTCGCTGGTAGGGCGTGGAGATGTCCTTGCCTTCGCCGAGCAGGGTTTGCGCGACGTTTTCCAGGCTGAAGGATTCAAAACTCCAGGTGGCCGAGCGCAGCGCTTCGATACCGTCGATGATCAGCCGCCCCGCCGCGGCCGCGAAGTAATGATTGCGGCTGCCGTGCTCGCGCCAGGCCATGGGCTCATCGCCCCGGCCGAGCAAGAGTGGCACGTTGAGACGCTGGGCGTGTTCGTGGAGCACGCGCAGGTCGAACTGCACCACATTCCAGCCGATGATCGCGTCGGGGTCATGCGTGGCGAGCCATTGGTTGAGGCGCTCGAGCAATTGGCCGCGGGTGTCGCAATAGTCGAGTTTGAAGTCCACCGCATCGGTTTTGTTCGGCGGGCCGAGCATGTACACCTGGCGCTCGCCACAGCCTTCGAGGGCGATGGAATACAGATCACCCTGGGCGGTGGTCTCGATGTCCAGGGACACCAGCTTGAGCGGCGGGCGATAGTCGGGCGCGGGTTTCATCTGCGCGTCGAGCAGCGCGCCCGTGGCGTCGGGGGTGCCGTCGAACCACACGGGGGCGGTGATGAAACGCTCCATCATGTAACGCTCGGGCGGGCGCACGTCACCTTCGTAGACATCGACACCGGCGGCGCGCAGGCGTTTTTCCAGGTCCATCAGTTGCCGATGCTGGCGGGTGTAGAGGCCCAACACCTTGCGGTGATGGAAATCGCACAGCTCCAGCGGGCGCAATTCGACATCGCGCTCGCCCTTGAGCAGCCAATCCAGCGGCTTGCGATGGGCTTCGGGGATGAACATCACCGAGGTTTGCACAGGGAGGCGGATAAACCTCGGCCCCTGGTCGGTGGCCAGCCAGAAACTGACCTGCGTCCCCGCCGGGGTATCGCGCCAATGCCGGGTCAGGACAAAACCCTGCTGTAAATCCACCGTGACGCACCTCAGGAATCGCTTTCAGGGCGTGATTCTACTCGGCATCCGGCCAAACGCGGCACGTTAACGCGCACACAGCGCGCAATCGCCTCAGGCGATGCCTTGGTGGAAGTGGCTCAGGTAGCCTTCGATATTGCGCATTTGCTCGTCCCATCCGCGGGAATTCATTTTGAAGGCTTTCAGGCGGCGGGCTTCGGGCACTGCGTCGAAGCCGGATTCAACGACCCGCAGCAAAATGCCCGGGGCGCGGTCTTCAACGGTGAACTCCACCAGCGTCGGTGTTTCCTTGTCGTAGTCGATGCCTTTTTCTACGGCGAAGGGGTGCCACGAGAACGAAAACCGCGTCTGCGGCAAGATGTGTTCGATCCTGGCCTTCCAGATCACGTGTTCGTAACCTGGGTAAGTGATCGGCGCTTCGATCGTTTCCCCGGCGACAAAGGTCTTGCCCTTGAGGGCGATGCCAAACCAGCGGCCGAATTGCTCGGCATCGGTGAGCGCCTCCCACACCTTTTTGCGTGGAGCGTTCAGTAGGACTTTCCGTTCGATTCGATCTGATACGTGCATACGTCACCTCCTCCATTGACAGTAGGCGACATCGACCAATGCGCAACCTTGGGTTCTGCGCGATGATGATGCCCCCATCGTTGACCCGGCCATAGGTTATGACTGACCCGTTGAATGGAAGTTGCTTCTGTAAAGCCGTGCGCTACCAGGTGGACAGCCTGGACATGCCCATCAGCCACTGCCACTGCGATAGCTGTCGCAAGGTGCATGCGGCGGCGTTTGTGAGCACCGCCGGCGTGATGCGTGAACATTTTCGCTGGACGCAGGGCGAGGAACTGTTGGCGGCCTTCGAATCTTCGCCAGGCAAATTCAGGCGTTTCTGCTCACGCTGTGGCTCACATCTGATGGCCGAGCGTGGGCATCAGCCCCATGTGATTGTGCGGGTGGCGACGCTGGACGATGATCCGGGTGTCAGGCCCACCGCGCATATCTGGACGGCCCATGATGTGCCGTGGCTGGCACATGAGGGCGTGGAGCAGTGGGACGAATGGCAGGTGTGAGTCAGACGTGAGGGTCGCCGGGGGCTTTGCTCGGCGTCGCATATTGCGGCTTCAGGTGGCCTTCGTGGTCGAGCAGCCAGGCGTCCATGATCTGGCGCACCACCGGGCCTGCGACGCGGCCACCGGCCTCGCCGTTTTCGATCATCACCGAAATCACGATTTGAGGGTGCTCCGCCGGCGCAAACCCGACAAACAGCGCGTTGTCACGGTGGCGCTCCAGGGTTTTGTCGCGGTTGTAGCGCTCACCCTGCTTGATCGCCACCACCTGCGCGGTACCACTCTTGCCGGCAATCCGGTATTGAGCACCCTGCGCGGCCGCCCGAGCGATCCCGCGGGGGTCGTGCATCACCAGTTGCATCCCGTGGTTGACCTGTTCCCAGTCACGCGGGTCCTTGAGGACCACGTTAGGCATCGGGTGCTCATCCACTGGCGCCACGCCGTTGATAGTCTTGGCCAGGCGCGGTCGATTCCATACGCCTTTATTGGCAATCAACGCGGTGGCCTGGGCCAATTGCAGCGGCGTGACCTGCATATAACCCTGGCCGATGCCGAGGATCACCGTTTCGCCCGGGAACCAGGGTTGGCGCCGTGTCGCGCGCTTCCAGGCCTGGGACGGCATCAGGCCAGCTGACTCTTCGAACATGTCCAGGGAGACTTTCTGGCCGAGGCCAAATTCGGCCAGGTAGTCATGTAGGCGGTCGATGCCCAGCTTGTGGGCCAGGTCGTAAAAATAGGTGTCGTTGGAGCGCATGATGGCCGCGTCCATATCCACCCAACCATCACCGCTGTGGTTCCAGTTGCGGTATTTGTGGTCAAAGTCGGGCAATTGGTAGTAACCGGGGTCGAACACACGGGTCTGGGCGGTCACTACCCCGCTGTCGAGACCCGCGATGGCCACTTCCGGCTTGATGGTCGAGCCCGGCGCATAGAGACCGCGCAGGACGCGGTTGAACAGCGGACGGTCGATAGAATCATGCAGGGCCGCATATTCCTTGAAGCTGATGCCGGTGACGAACAGGTTGGGGTCGAAGCTGGGCTTGCTGACCATAGCCAGTACTTCGCCGGTTTGCGGGTCGAGTGCTACCACCGAGCCACGGCGATCGCCCAAGGCTTCTTCAGCCGCTTCCTGGAGTTTGACGTCGAGGCTCAGCACGATGTTTTTGCCGGGGATCGGGTCGGTATGCTTGAGCACGCGCAGTACGCGTCCCTGGGCGTTGGTCTCGACTTCTTCATAGCCGACATGGCCATGCAGCTCTGACTCGTAGAACCGCTCGATGCCAGTCTTACCGATGGACTGCGTGCCGCGGTACTCCACCGAGTCGAGGGTCTTGGATTCTTTTTCGTTGATGCGGCCAACGTAACCGATGGAGTGAGCGAAGTGCGCGCCCAGGGGATAGTGGCGAACGAATTGCGGTTCGACGTCTACGCCGGGCAGACGGAACTCATTGACGGCGAGTTCGGCGATCTGTTCTTCGGTCAGCTCATAAAACAACGTAACCGGCACAAAAGGATGCCGCGCCTGCTTCAGCGCCTTGTCGAACACGGCGCGGTCTTCTGCCGGTAGGTGCAGCAGACTGACGATCTCGTCCAGCTCGCCCTTGAGGTCGGTGGTGCGCTCACGGGTGATGATCAGGTTGTAGCTTGGGCGGTTGTCAGCCAGCACAACGCCGTTGCGGTCATAGATCAAGCCACGAGTCGGCGTGATGGGCAGTACGTGGACACGGTTGTTTTCAGAAATCGTCGAGTGATAGTCGAATTGCACCACCTGTAGGAAATACAGGCGGCCCACCAGAGCACAGGTGATGCCGATCACCAACAAGGCGCAGGCGAACAGGCGTTTGTTGACCAGGCGGTTTTCGTTTTCGTGGTCTTTGATCGGTATCGGTTCAGGCATTTCTACAGCATCTCGTTGAAAAAGGTCGACGCCGCGTCCTGCGGATGAAAGATCAATCCTTGTGAAAATGTGCTGCACCATAGCAAAAATGCAGAAACACTTTGCATCGATTTCCCAAACGGTAGCCTGGAAGGGTCGTGTGGTGCAGGCGGTACCGAGCGTCGGGGGACGAGGCCACTGTTGCCAGATGGCGACGGTGGCCTGGAACAGCAGGATGGATTTCAGATCCACTGGTCGTTCATGGCGGTGCGGTCTCCCCCTTCATGGCCGGTGTTCAAGATGCCGCGAGGTTCGATCATCATCAGTTTGGCTTCGCCTTCGGCGGCCGTCCGGTGTTCTATTCCGCGAGGAACGACATACAACTCCCCCGGCGCCACATACACGGGACCTTCCGGAAGGTCGATACGCAGTGTCCCTTCAAGCACGAGAAACGCCTCGTCGGTTTCTGGATGTGAGTGCCAGATGAACTCGCCTTCGATGCGTACAACCTTGAACTGGTAGTCGTTCATCTCGGCTACGACTCTTGGGC
This sequence comes from Pseudomonas sp. D3, assembly GCF_029320995.1. Classification (NCBI taxonomy): domain Bacteria; kingdom Pseudomonadati; phylum Pseudomonadota; class Gammaproteobacteria; order Pseudomonadales; family Pseudomonadaceae; genus Pseudomonas; species Pseudomonas sp. D3. The sequence goes on along the minus strand of NZ_CP119772.1, from coordinate 2,389,617 downwards.
TCCACTGTTCACTGATGAGTGAAGCTTTTTGCGCGAGATTTACAGGTTGTGCTGAGTGCTGTTGCTGAGCCATGACCAATCCTCTGGTAGATGAGAGTTGTCAGACTATCGAAGGAAGGGGCAACCGTTCTTGTATGATCTTGCAGTTTGAGGATCGCGGCACAAACACTCAAAGAGCCGTTACTAAACCACGACAAGGACGCACCGAAGACCACCGCAGTGGCGCTCTTCGCACTTTTCGAGCGGACAAACAAAACCCCTGTCTGCGTAAGCAAACAGGGGTTCTGGAATTTAATCTTGACGATGACCTACTCTCACATGGGGAAACCCCACACTACCATCGGCGATGCATCGTTTCACTGCTGAGTTCGGGATGGGATCAGGTGGTTCCAATGCTCTATGGTCGTCAAGAAATTCGGGTACTGAGTCGTGGCCAGCTGGCCTCGCTTCAGCAAATTGGGTATGTGATAGCTTTCGGTGTTTTGTGAGATTCGAACTTTCGGTTCGTTTCGTCTTCACACACCGCAATCTGATGCTCTTTCGAGTAGTCAAATTGCTTGGGTGTTATATGGTCAAGCCTCACGGGCAATTAGTATTGGTTAGCTCAACGCCTCACAGCGCTTACACACCCAACCTATCAACGTCGTAGTCTTCGACGGCCCTTCAGGGGACTCAAGGTCCCAGTGAGATCTCATCTTGAGGCTAGTTTCCCGCTTAGATGCTTTCAGCGGTTATCTATTCCGAACATAGCTACCCGGCAATGCCACTGGCGTGACAACCGGAACACCAGAGGTTCGTCCACTCCGGTCCTCTCGTACTAGGAGCAGCCCCTCTCAAATCTCAAACGTCCACGGCAGATAGGGACCGAACTGTCTCACGACGTTCTAAACCCAGCTCGCGTACCACTTTAAATGGCGAACAGCCATACCCTTGGGACCGGCTTCAGCCCCAGGATGTGATGAGCCGACATCGAGGTGCCAAACACCGCCGTCGATATGAACTCTTGGGCGGTATCAGCCTGTTATCCCCGGAGTACCTTTTATCCGTTGAGCGATGGCCCTTCCATACAGAACCACCGGATCACTAAGACCTACTTTCGTACCTGCTCGACGTGTCTGTCTCGCAGTCAAGCGCGCTTTTGCCTTTATACTCTACGACCGATTTCCGACCGGTCTGAGCGCACCTTCGTACTCCTCCGTTACTCTTTAGGAGGAGACCGCCCCAGTCAAACTACCCACCATACACTGTCCTCGATCCGGATAACGGACCTGAGTTAGAACCTCAAAGTTGCCAGGGTGGTATTTCAAGGTTGGCTCCACGCGAACTAGCGTCCACGCTTCAAAGCCTCCCACCTATCCTACACAAGCAAATTCAAAGTCCAGTGCAAAGCTATAGTAAAGGTTCACGGGGTCTTTCCGTCTAGCCGCGGATACACTGCATCTTCACAGCGATTTCAATTTCACTGAGTCTCGGGTGGAGACAGCGCCGCCATCGTTACGCCATTCGTGCAGGTCGGAACTTACCCGACAAGGAATTTCGCTACCTTAGGACCGTTATAGTTACGGCCGCCGTTTACCGGGGCTTCGATCAAGAGCTTCGCGTTAGCTAACCCCATCAATTAACCTTCCGGCACCGGGCAGGCGTCACACCCTATACGTCCACTTTCGTGTTTGCAGAGTGCTGTGTTTTTAATAAACAGTCGCAGCGGCCTGGTATCTTCGACCGGCATGAGCTTACGGAGCAAGTCCTTCACCCTCACCGGCGCACCTTCTCCCGAAGTTACGGTGCCATTTTGCCTAGTTCCTTCACCCGAGTTCTCTCAAGCGCCTTGGTATTCTCTACCCAACCACCTGTGTCGGTTTGGGGTACGGTTCCTGGTTACCTGAAGCTTAGAAGCTTTTCTTGGAAGCATGGCATCAACCACTTCGTTAACTAAAAGTTAACTCGTCATCAGCTCTCGGCCTTAGAATCCCGGATTTACCTAAGATTCCAGCCTACCACCTTAAACTTGGACAACCAACGCCAAGCTGGCCTAGCCTTCTCCGTCCCTCCATCGCAATAACCAGAAGTACAGGAATATTAACCTGTTTTCCATCGACTACGCTTTTCAGCCTCGCCTTAGGGACCGACTAACCCTGCGTCGATTAACGTTGCGCAGGAAACCTTGGTCTTTCGGCGTGGGTGTTTTTCACACCCATTATCGTTACTCATGTCAGCATTCGCACTTCTGATACCTCCAGCAAGCTTCTCAACTCACCTTCACAGGCTTACAGAACGCTCCTCTACCGCATCACCTAAGTGATACCCGTAGCTTCGGTGTATGGTTTGAGCCCCGTTACATCTTCCGCGCAGGCCGACTCGACTAGTGAGCTATTACGCTTTCTTTAAAGGGTGGCTGCTTCTAAGCCAACCTCCTAGCTGTCTAAGCCTTCCCACATCGTTTCCCACTTAACCATAACTTTGGGACCTTAGCTGACGGTCTGGGTTGTTTCCCTTTTCACGACGGACGTTAGCACCCGCCGTGTGTCTCCCATGCTCGGCACTTGTAGGTATTCGGAGTTTGCATCGGTTTGGTAAGTCGGGATGACCCCCTAGCCGAAACAGTGCTCTACCCCCTACAGTGATACATGAGGCGCTACCTAAATAGCTTTCGAGGAGAACCAGCTATCTCCGAGCTTGATTAGCCTTTCACTCCGATCCACAGGTCATCCGCTAACTTTTCAACGGTAGTCGGTTCGGTCCTCCAGTTAGTGTTACCCAACCTTCAACCTGCCCATGGATAGATCGCCCGGTTTCGGGTCTATTCCCAGCGACTAGACGCCCTATTAAGACTCGCTTTCGCTACGCCTCCCCTATTCGGTTAAGCTCGCCACTGAAAATAAGTCGCTGACCCATTATACAAAAGGTACGCAGTCACCTAACAAAGTAGGCTCCCACTGCTTGTACGCATACGGTTTCAGGATCTATTTCACTCCCCTCTCCGGGGTTCTTTTCGCCTTTCCCTCACGGTACTAGTTCACTATCGGTCAGTCAGTAGTATTTAGCCTTGGAGGATGGTCCCCCCATATTCAGACAAAGTTTCTCGTGCTCCGTCCTACTCGATTTCATGACTAAGAGATTTTCGCGTACAGGGCTATCACCCACTATGGCCGCACTTTCCAGAGCGTTCCGCTAATCTCAAAGCCACTTAAGGGCTAGTCCCCGTTCGCTCGCCACTACTAAGGGAATCTCGGTTGATTTCTTTTCCTCAGGGTACTTAGATGTTTCAGTTCCCCTGGTTCGCCCCTTACACCTATGTATTCAGTGTAAGGTAACCATCTTATGATGGCTGGGTTCCCCCATTCAGACATCTCCGGATCAAAGTCTGTTTGCCGACTCCCCGAAGCTTTTCGCAGGCTACCACGTCTTTCATCGCCTCTGACTGCCAAGGCATCCACCGTATGCGCTTCTTCACTTGACCATATAACCCCAAGCAATCTGGTTATACTGTGAAGACGACATTCGCCGAAAATTCGATAATACTCAATTAAGAGCAACTCACAAATTTTACCTTAGCCTGATCCGTTACCAGTGAAAGTAACGTTCAGTCTATCTTTCTATCACATACCCAAATTTTTAAAGAACGATCTAATCAAAGACTAGAAATCAACATTCACCATCATCACGATGGAATGCTCATTTCTAAGCTCTCAAACTTCAGAAGCAGTAGTGGTGGAGCCAAACGGGATCGAACCGTTGACCTCCTGCGTGCAAGGCAGGCGCTCTCCCAGCTGAGCTATGGCCCCGTATTTCTACAGGTTCCCACACAAAATTGGTGGGTCTGGGCAGATTCGAACTGCCGACCTCACCCTTATCAGGGGTGCGCTCTAACCAACTGAGCTACAGACCCAATTTCGGGCTGCTTCTTATCGTCTTCTTCAATGAATCAAGCAATTCGTGTGGGAACTTATGGAGCAGCTGATGTCGTCGATTAAGGAGGTGATCCAGCCGCAGGTTCCCCTACGGCTACCTTGTTACGACTTCACCCCAGTCATGAATCACACCGTGGTAACCGTCCTCCCGAAGGTTAGACTAGCTACTTCTGGTGCAACCCACTCCCATGGTGTGACGGGCGGTGTGTACAAGGCCCGGGAACGTATTCACCGCGACATTCTGATTCGCGATTACTAGCGATTCCGACTTCACGCAGTCGAGTTGCAGACTGCGATCCGGACTACGATCGGTTTTCTGGGATTAGCTCCACCTCGCGGCTTGGCAACCCTCTGTACCGACCATTGTAGCACGTGTGTAGCCCAGGCCGTAAGGGCCATGATGACTTGACGTCATCCCCACCTTCCTCCGGTTTGTCACCGGCAGTCTCCTTAGAGTGCCCACCATTACGTGCTGGTAACTAAGGACAAGGGTTGCGCTCGTTACGGGACTTAACCCAACATCTCACGACACGAGCTGACGACAGCCATGCAGCACCTGTCTCAATGTTCCCGAAGGCACCAATCTATCTCTAGAAAGTTCATTGGATGTCAAGGCCTGGTAAGGTTCTTCGCGTTGCTTCGAATTAAACCACATGCTCCACCGCTTGTGCGGGCCCCCGTCAATTCATTTGAGTTTTAACCTTGCGGCCGTACTCCCCAGGCGGTCAACTTAATGCGTTAGCTGCGCCACTAAGAGCTCAAGGCTCCCAACGGCTAGTTGACATCGTTTACGGCGTGGACTACCAGGGTATCTAATCCTGTTTGCTCCCCACGCTTTCGCACCTCAGTGTCAGTATCAGTCCAGGTGGTCGCCTTCGCCACTGGTGTTCCTTCCTATATCTACGCATTTCACCGCTACACAGGAAATTCCACCACCCTCTACCATACTCTAGTCAGTCAGTTTTGAATGCAGTTCCCAGGTTGAGCCCGGGGATTTCACATCCAACTTAACTAACCACCTACGCGCGCTTTACGCCCAGTAATTCCGATTAACGCTTGCACCCTCTGTATTACCGCGGCTGCTGGCACAGAGTTAGCCGGTGCTTATTCTGTCGGTAACGTCAAAACAATCACGTATTAGGTAACTGCTCTTCCTCCCAACTTAAAGTGCTTTACAATCCGAAGACCTTCTTCACACACGCGGCATGGCTGGATCAGGCTTTCGCCCATTGTCCAATATTCCCCACTGCTGCCTCCCGTAGGAGTCTGGACCGTGTCTCAGTTCCAGTGTGACTGATCATCCTCTCAGACCAGTTACGGATCGTTGCCTTGGTGAGCCATTACCTCACCAACTAGCTAATCCGACCTAGGCTCATCTGATAGCGCAAGGCCCGAAGGTCCCCTGCTTTCTCCCGTAGGACGTATGCGGTATTAGCGTCCGTTTCCGAACGTTATCCCCCACTACCAGGCAGATTCCTAGGCATTACTCACCCGTCCGCCGCTCTCAAGAGAAGCAAGCTTCTCTCTACCGCTCGACTTGCATGTGTTAGGCCTGCCGCCAGCGTTCAATCTGAGCCATGATCAAACTCTTCAGTTCAAACATCTTTGGGTTTTTAAGAAACCCTAAACTTGGCTCAGCAATCGTTGGTTACATCTTTGATTTCTCGCGGAGTAACTTGTGATGCTGATAATCTTGTTGACTATCAGTCTGACTCCACAAGCACCCACACGAATTGCTTGATTCAGTTGTTAAAGAGCGGTTGGTTAAGATCTTTCGTCTCAACCGAGGCGCGCATTCTACAGCAGCCTCATTTGCTGTCAAGTGATTATTTTCAGAAGTTTTCAAAGTTTCCTTTGTAACTTCAACCACTTGCGCTTCCGATCTCTCGTTAGCGGGAGGCGAATTCTACAGCGTTACACGCTGCTGTCAACACCTCTTTTTCTCCGCTTTCGACCGAGAAGATCGAAACGTTAATAGAGCCAAACAACACTGCTCTACCAACTCCCTCCAGGCTTCGATGAACTGAAGCAGGCCGCTGTCGAATCTCGCATAACTCTTTGTTTACCAAGGAGTTTTCCGTTTCGACTGCGCCGGAAGTGGGGCGAATTATAGACGTACAGGATTTGCCGTCAACCCTTAATTTGGTTTTTCTATCAAACAGCCGAAAATCTCAAAATCCCCTCTATATAGAGGGCCGTCGATTGATAATTGAGCAATATATTGCTCAATATTGCACAGTTAAGCATCATAGGGCTTCTGCTACTCAAATATGACCTCGGACGAACACCCCCAATGACCACCTCCCCCCGCAGCCTGACCTCGGCACTGTTTCCCGTCGGCCTGCTGTTGATCGCCATGGCTTCCATCCAGTCCGGCGCCTCGCTAGCCAAGAGTATGTTCCCTATTGTCGGCGCCCAAGGCACCACCACGCTGCGCCTGATTTTCGCCAGCGTCATCATGTTGCTTATATTGCGCCCGTGGCGCGCCACGCTGACGACCAAATCCCTGCGCACCGTGATCGTCTACGGAATGGCCCTGGGCGGCATGAACTTCCTCTTCTATATGTCGCTGCGCACAGTTCCCCTTGGTATTGCGGTAGCCCTGGAATTCACCGGGCCGCTCGCCGTCGCCCTCTACGCATCGCGCCGGGCGGTGGACTTTCTGTGGATTGCCCTCGCAGTCGTCGGTCTCCTACTGTTAATTCCCATGGGAGAAGCCAGCACTAGCATTGACGTAGTCGGGGCGGCTTATGCATTAGGCGCAGGTGTTTGCTGGGCGCTCTACATTCTGTTCGGCCAAAAGGCGGGGAATGATAACGGCGTACAAACGGCCGCCCTGGGCGTCATGATCGCTGCCTTGTTCGTCGCCCCCATCGGCATCGTCCATGCGGGTGTGGCGCTGCTGACGCCCTCGCTGATTCCGGTCGCCATCGGCGTCGCCATCCTGTCCACCGCGCTGCCCTACACCCTGGAGATGGTCGCGCTGACTCGCCTACCCGCCCGTACTTTTGGCACGTTGATGAGCATCGAACCCGCATTCGGCGCGCTCTCGGGCCTGTTCTTCCTGCAGGAGCATTTGTCGCTTGCACAGTGGATGGCCATCGCCTGCATTATCCTGGCCTCCGTTGGCGCCACATTGACCATGCGAAACGAGGCTAAACCTCTGGTACCAGCCGATTAATCATCTTTGACGGTAGCTCTGGTATTTGCCGCTCATTTAGGCCATGTTTAGGCCGCAAACAGATGTCATTCATGGAGAGTTTCGACAAGGACAGCGCGAACGCTACAATCGAGAGCGAGTAAAGCTGGCTTCATGCATTTTTTCGAAGCCGCTATTAAGGATGGGAATGAAGCGAATTTTGATACTGTTAATGGTCATGGCCATTGCTGGCTGTGCCGCGACCACCAAGACAGAAGTGAAACGGGGCAAAAAAGGGCTGCATATCAACTGTTCCGGCCTGTCCTCCTCCTGGGACCAGTGCTACACCAGTGCAGTCAATTCATGCGGTGCCAAGGGCTACCGGGTTATCGCCAAGTCCGGTGACAACTCCGAGGAGCCTGGGGACTATCCCTTCGGCCTCAACCCTGCCGGCTACACCAGCCGGAGCATGATCGTCATCTGTAAATGACGGCCCGAGCAGTCCACTTCCGACTGCTCCGCACCGCCCACCTTGAACGCCTCGAACTGACGCAGCCCTTCGCGACGCTGCGGCTAACCGCTTGCGCGCAGATCGCAAGCGGCACCTGCCGAGCAGCAACCGATCAAATCGCCGCAGTCCGCACCTGCAACCACTCCAACGCGGCGCCACTGAGCAATGGGCTCAAACGCTGACGCACCTCTGCATGGTACGCATTGAACCACTGGCACTCCTCGGCCGTCAGCAACGACGGCTCCAGGCAACGGGTGTCGATCGGGCACAAGGTCAAGGTTTCGAACTTGAGAAACTCACCAAACTCGGTCTTGCCTGCTTCGCGATTCAACACCAGGTTCTCGATACGCACGCCCCAACGCCCCGGGCGGTACGTACCCGGCTCAATGGAAGTGATCATGCCCGGCTGCATCGCAGTTTGCGGCGCAGTGGCCGCCTGGTAGGCGATCACCTGCGGACCTTCATGCACATTGAGGAAATAACCTACGCCGTGACCTGTGCCGTGCCCATAGTCGACACCTTCGGCCCAGATCGGCGCTCGCGCGATGGCATCCAGCAATGGCGACATAATGCCCTTGGGAAAGTGAGCACGGGACAGCGCAATCACCCCCTTGAGCACGCGGGTGCAATCACGTTTCTGCTCATCACTCGGCGAACCGATAGGCACCATCCGCGTGATATCGGTGGTACCACCCAAGTACTGGCCGCCCGAGTCGATCAACAGCAGGCCGTCACCTTCGATCAGCGCATGCTCTTCTTCGGTGGCGTGATAATGCGGCATCGCGCCATTGGCGTTGAACGCGGCAATGGTGTTGAAACTCAGCGACACATAACCGGGCCGGCGGGTACGTGCAGCCGTCAGGTGTTCGTCGATGGTCAGTTCGGTGATGCGTTCACGGCCCAGCGCACTCTCCAGCCAGGCGAAAAATTCGCACAGGGCCGCGCCATCCTGTTCCATGGCCTGGCGGATATGTTCCGCGTCGGCCAGGCTCTTGCGGGATTTGGCAAGCGTAGTCGGATTCATCCCTTCCAGCAGCTTGACGCTGGCATCCAGGTGTTCCAACAAGCCCGCGGTCACGCGTGCCGGATCAACCTGCACACTCGCGCCCGACGGCACCGCCCGTAGCGCACCGGCGACTTCGCTGTAATCGCGCAAGGTCACGCCATCCTGCTCAAGCACAGCGCGCAGCTCGGCATCGACTTTGCTCAGCGCCACAAACAAAGTGGCCTGTTGTGCACTGATCAGGGCGAAGGACACAAACACCGGGTTGAACGATACATCGGCACCGCGCAGGTTAAACAACCAGGCGATGTCATCCAGGGTCGCGATGAAATGCCAGTCGGCGCCCTTTTCTTTCAAACTGGCGCGCAGCGCCGCGAGTTTTTCCCCACGGCTGACGGTGGCCTGCGGTGGCAGATGCTGGTAGATAGGCTGATTCGGCAACGTCGGGCGATCTTTCCAGACTTCATTCAACAGGTCGATATCGGTACGCAGGCGTGCGCCGCGCTCTGCCAGCTTGCCGCCCAAAGTACGCGCCGAAGCCACGGCCATTACCGCACCATCAACCGCCACCACACCGCCATGCGGCGTCTGCTCGGCCAGCCATTCCAGCGGACCAGGTTGACCCGGCTGCAGTTTCACCAGTTCGATACCGCTGCCCTTGAGCTCCTTGGTCGCTTGTTCCCAGTAGCGGCTGTCGGCCCAGACACCGGCGAAATCCGCGCTGACGATCAGCGTCCCCACTGACCCGTGGAACCCCGACAACCATTGACGCCCCTGCCAGTAGCCCGGCAAGTATTCGGACAAGTGCGGGTCAGCCGACGGCACCAGCAAGGCGTGAATGCCCTCGCGGCGCATCAGTTCACGGGTATGCGCCAGGCGCTGGGGAACCGTTCCATGGGTCAAAAGCTGCGTACTCATTGTGTCTCCTGCTAACCACTAATAATTGTTATGGGTTACGAATGAGGAATCAAACCGCCCAGAACGCCGGCGCACTGGCAAGGGCGGCCTTGATCAATTGCACGGCCTGGTCGATGTCCTGTTCGGTGGTGAACCGCCCCAGGCTCAAGCGAACGGTACGACCGGCGCTGCGGGCGTCATGCCCGAGCGCCAGCAGCACGTGGGAAGGCGCATTGCTTGCCGAATTGCAGGCCGAGGTCGCGGAAAAAGCCATGCCCACGCTTAAGGCCGCAGCGTCGAACTCGCCTTCACCGAACGTGAGGCTGAGGGTGTGAGGAATGCGCTGGGTGGCGCTGCCATTGAGACGCACACCGGCAACCGTCGTCAGTTGATCCAGCAAACGCCGGCGCAAGGCCACGATCGCCGCCTGCTCCTCGCTGAAAGCCTGCGCCGCCAGGGCGAACGCCGCGCCCATGCCCGCGATCTGGTGAGTCGCCAGGGTGCCTGAGCGCAAGCCGCCCTCGTGGCCACCGCCGTGAATCTGCGCCATCACCTTCTGCTGCGCCCGCGGCCCGACATACAACGCGCCGATCCCCTTGGGGCCATACACCTTGTGTGCGGAAAACGACATCAAGTCCACCGGCCATTGCGCCAGGTCGATTGCCACCTTGCCCGCGCCCTGTGCCGCGTCCACATGCAACAACGCGCCGTGTTCACGCACCCGCGCGCCGATGGCGGGGATGTCGTTGAGCGTGCCCAACTCGTTGTTCACCAGCATCAGCGAGACCAGGAAGGTGTCTTCACGCAGTGCTTCACTCACCGCTTCGGCACTGATCAACCCATCGGCGTCCGGCACCAGGTAGGTCACGGCTACACCGGCTTCCTGCATCTGCCGCGCGGTGTCCAGCGTGGCCTTGTGCTCGATCTGGCTGGTGATGATATGCCCCCCCGCGACGCCCCGTGCTTGAGTTACACCCTTGATCGCGAGGTTGTTGGATTCAGTCGCGCCGGACGTCCAGACGATCTGCTCCGGCTCCGCACCGACCAACTCGGCCACCTGGCGACGCGCCCGCTCAACCGTTTGCCGGGCCGCTTGGCCGAATGCGTGGGAACTGGACGCAGGGTTACCGAAATTGGCATGGAAGCCCAGACACTCGACCATCACCTGGATGACTCGCTCATCCACCGGGGTGGTGGCGGCATAGTCGAAATACAACGGACGTTTATTCATAACCTTGGGGACTCGCAGAGCTGGTTCCCGAGAGCAACGTCTCAGGGGCATCGACCGGAACAGAGATCGTCAGGTTTACCCGATCGAATGCCATTAAAAAAGGACCACTTGACGTAAATGTGCGTAGGAACGCTCCTGAAATTCAGCTTAACAGGCTGAAGTAGCGCCATGGCAAACAAAAAGCCCGAGGGTTCTTGAGAAACCTCGGGCTTTTTGGCACTGAGCAACGGCTCAACTGGGACGACCATGCAGGGTCACATTACGTTCGGCGTTCATTTCGCCCTGGCGATCAAAGCCGAAAGGCTTCTGTGCCTGGGTCAGGGCAGCCCGCTGCTGTTGATACTCGTCAAACGACAACCCGCGACGGCTCAACGCCTCCAGCGCCAGTTCCCGGGTTTCTTGTGCCGTGTAAGGGCGCAATTCAGGCGAAGGATGGGTCGCACAACCGGCAACGACAGAAGTGACAAGTAATACGCAAACAGCAAGAAATCGGTTCATGGCGGTGGCTCTGCGAAGGAGGTCTCAAGTCAATGAACACAGGCTACTCCCGACCTTGAACGGTGAAAAATCATCATCCGTGATAGTCGCTATCAACCGAGGTCGCACCCTCGATAGGGCAGCACGCATATTCCTATAAGATCTATAAATATAGAAATACGTTAATTTACGGAATAAACATAACCCTCTATAAATGGCTGCACGCGAGCTCAACACTGTTCGCCACGCAACTGTTGTCCAGGCAACAGCCATTCAACAAAACACCAGGCAGACAACAGCAACGTTTTCAGCAGTGAGCCCGCAGCCCAAGCGATTCAAGGCCTGCAGCCGTTGGTACAGCTCTTGCTCAGACCGACTCACTTCTCCTGCGATGAACCACTGTTGAAAAAGGAACTGTTCATGACCCGTCCCCTGAATGTCGTTGCCCTCTCCGGCGGAACCTGGCGCCCGTCCCGCACCCTGGTGTTGACCCAGGCCGTGCTGGCCGAACTGGCAACTGTATTGCCGATCCAGACCACTCTTATCGAACTCGGCGATATCGCCCGGCCACTGGGCGGCGCACTGTCGCGCGATGAGTTGCCGGCCGAGGTCGAATCCCAACTGTTGGCCATCGAACAGGCCGACCTGCTGATCGTCGCCGCACCGGTCTATCGCGGTTCTTATCCAGGCCTGCTCAAACATCTGTTCGACCTGGTTGGCCTAAATTCGTTGATCGACACCCCGGTGCTGCTGGCCGCCACCGGCGGCAGTGAACGTCACGCGCTGGTACTCGATCACCAGTTACGCCCGCTGTTCAGCTTCTTCCAGGCCCTGACCCTGCCGATCGGCGTGTATGCCACCGAAGCCGATTTCACCGATTACCAAATCACCAGCGAAGCCTTGAAGGGCCGTATTCGCCTTGCGGCAGAACGCGCAGCACCTTTGTTCGCCGCGCACTCCCCCTCTCTGCTGAAAATCGCTTAAGGATTCGTCATGGATGTTTTCTGGTTTCTGCCCACTCATGGCGACGGTCATTACCTGGGCACCACCCAAGGTGCTCGCCCGGTCACCCTCAATTATCTGAAGCAAGTCGCCCAGGCTGCTGACAGCCTTGGTTACTACGGCGTGCTGATTCCTACCGGGCGCTCGTGCGAAGACTCCTGGGTGATCGCCTCGGCGCTGGTGCCGCTGACGGAGCGTTTGCGCTATCTGGTTGCAATTCGCCCAGGCATCATCTCGCCCACGGTGTCGGCGCGCATGGCGGCGACCTTGGATCGCCTGTCGAACGGCCGCCTGCTGATCAACGTCGTGACCGGCGGTGACCCCGACGAAAACCGAGGCGACGGCAGCTTCCTCGACCACAGCGAACGCTATGAAGTCTCCGACGAATTCCTCAGGATCTGGCGCCGCGTGTTGCAGGGCGAATCGGTGGACTTCGAAGGCAAACACCTGCGCGTACAGAATGCCAAAGCGCTTTACCCACCGGTGCAGAAGCCTTATCCGCCACTGTACTTCGGCGGTTCTTCCGACGCTGCCCACGACCTCGCCGCCGAACAGGTGGATGTGTACCTGACCTGGGGCGAACCACCTGCCGCCGTCGCCGAAAAGCTCGCGGATGTGCGTGAACGTGCCGCGCGCCACGGGCGGACCGTGAAATTCGGCATCCGCCTGCATGTGATCGTGCGCGAGACCGAAGAAGACGCCTGGAAAGCCGCCGACAAACTGATCGAACACATCAGCGACGAGACCATCGCCGCCGCGCAAAAATCCTTCTCGCGCTTTGACTCCGAAGGCCAGCGCCGCATGGCCGCCTTGCACGATGGGCGCCGCGACAACCTGGAAATCGCCCCCAACCTCTGGGCCGGTGTCGGCCTGGTACGTGGCGGCGCCGGTACGGCGCTGGTGGGCAACCCGCAACAAGTGGCTGAGCGGATCAAGGAATACGCGGACTTGGGCATCGAGAGTTTCATCTTCTCCGGCTACCCGCACCTCGAAGAAGCCTATCGCTTCGCCGAGTTGGTGTTCCCGCTATTGCCGGAACCCTACGCCAGCCTGGCCGGACGCGGCGTCACCAATCTGACGGGGCCGTTTGGCGAAATGATTGCCAATGATGTGCTGCCAGCCAAGGCCTGAGAACGCTGAGATCCGGCTTAGGTGGGAGCGCACAAGCCCGCTCCCACCTTTGATCTTCATTGCCCAATAGATAGCACACGGCATTAGAGCCCTATGAGGAATACCGCGTGACAGCCAAACCCCACAGCGTCCTGCCCTCACCTTTGCAGACCGCCAGACAGCTCGCCGCCGAATTCGCGCTCACCGCCGTCGAACGCGACGAGCGCGGTGGCACGCCAAAAACCGAACGGGATGCCCTGCGCCAAAGCGGTCTGCTGGCGCTGAGCATTCCCGCTCAATACGGCGGCCTCGGTGCGCGCTGGAGCGACACCCTGGGCATCGTGCGTGAATTCGCCAAGGTCGACAGCTCCATCGCCCATGTCTTCGGTTTCCACCACCTGATGCTCGCCACTGTCCGTCTGTTTTCGCGCCCGGACCAATGGCAACCCTGGTTCGAACAGACCGCGCGCAAAAACTGGTTCTGGGGCAATGCCCTCAACCCGCTGGACACGCGCACGTTGGTCAAGGATTTTGGCGGCTGGCGTGAGTTCTCCGGCAAAAAGAGTTTCTGCTCCGGCGCCAGCGATTCGGAAATGCTGATCGCCTCGGCGGTGGATGAGAGCGCCGGCGGCAAGTTGCTGATCGCCGCCATCCCCAGTGGACGCAGCGGCATCACTTTGCACAACGACTGGAACAATATCGGCCAGCGCCAGACCGACAGCGGCAGCGCCAGTTTCGAACGGGTACGCGTCGAGGAATCGGAGTTGCTGCTCGACCCGGGTCCACTGAGCACACCCTTCGCCGGCCTACGCCCACTGATCGCACAGTTGACCTTCACGCACATGTTCCTCGGCATTGCCGAAGGTGCCTTTGACGAAGCGCGCAACTACACCCTCACCGAAACCCGCGCGTGGCACAAATCCACCGCCGAGGATGTGCGCCAGGACCCCTACGTACTGCACCACTACGGCGAATTCTGGGTGGCCTTGCAAGGTGTGCGCCTACTGGTGGAACGCGCCGCCACGCAGCTCGATCAAGCCTGGGCCAAGGGGCCGAACCTCAGCGAAAACGAACGCGGCCAACTGGCCATCGCCATCGCCACCGCCAAGGTCGCCGCCAGCCGCCAGGGCCTGGAGTTGTGCAGCCGCTTATTTGAAGTCACTGGCGCGCGCTCCACCCATGCGTCACTGCGCCTGGACCGCCATTGGCGCAACCTGCGCACGCAAAGCCTGCACGATCCGGTGGACTACAAACTCCACGAACTGGGGGACTGGGCGTTGAACCAGTCCCTGCCGATTCCTACGTTCTATTCATAAAGAGGTGCCCATGCAGCTTTTAACCTTACCGCCCTCGCCCGCCCTCGCCACCTCGATCCGCGCCACGGCCCAGGTCTTCGAAGACCCGAAATCCCAGGCGCTGCTCGACCATATCCAGCAAGTGGCGCCCAGCGAAGCCAGCGTGTTGATCATCGGCGAAACCGGGACCGGTAAAGAGCTGGTGGCGCGCCACATTCATAACCTCAGCGCACGGCGTAACCGGCCCTTTGTGGCGGTGAACTGCGGGGCGTTTTCCGAATCGCTGGTGGAGGCCGAACTGTTCGGCCATGAAAAAGGCGCCTTCACCGGTGCCCTCAGCGCCAAGGCCGGCTGGTTCGAAGAGGCCGACGGCGGCACCTTGTTCCTCGATGAGATCGGCGATTTGCCGATGGCGATCCAAGTCAAATTGTTGCGCGTGTTGCAAGAGCGGGAAGTGGTGCGCCTGGGCTCGCGCAAGAGCATTCCCATCGATGTGCGCGTGCTGGCGGCAACCAACGTGCAGCTGGAAAAAGCCATCAACGCCGGGCATTTCCGCGAAGACCTCTACTACCGCCTCGACGTGGTCAGCCTGGAGCTCAGCCCGTTGCGCGAGCGTCCCGGCGACATCCTGCCGCTGACCCGACACTTCATCCAAGCCTACAGCCAGCGCCTGGGCTACGGCCCGATCACCCTCAGCCGCGAGGCCGAACACAAGCTAAAAAGCTACAGCTGGCCGGGCAATATCCGCGAGCTGGAAAACGTGATTCACCACACCTTGCTGATCTGCCGTAATGGCCTGATCGAACGCGACGATTTGCGCCTGTCGAACCTGCGCATAGAGCGTCAGGACGACAGCCAGCACAGCACCGATAACAGTGCCGAAGCCTTGCTTGAACGGGCCTTTCAAAAGCTGTTCGAGGAACAGGCCGGCGCCCTGCATGAAAAAGTCGAGGACGCATTGCTGCGTGCCGCCTACCGCTTCAGCCACTACAACCAGGTCCACACCGCCAACCTGCTGGGCCTGAGCCGCAACGTCACGCGCACGCGCCTGATCAAGATCGGCGAGCTGGCGGTGAACAAGCGCCGTCCGGGGGAAAACGTACAGGGTGAGCGTATGCTGCACCTATCCATTTAGACGGCAGTGCAACGCATTGTCATGGCTGCGCTCGAAACTGCGCAGCACCTGGAACGAACCGAAGGTCACGGCCGTGGCCTGGTGGGCGCGTATCAGTGCCCAGAAATCTTCCTCGCCGTGCTCAAAACGCTGGAAGGCCGCCTCGCCGTCCTCGCGCGAGCGCCATTGCAGGTAATTGAGTACCCGCCGCCCGTCATCGCTGACCTGCACACTCGCGTTGAGAAAGCCGCCGTGCCCCTGCGCCAGGCGCTCACTCTGGGTGGATAACGCCGCGACCAGGGCGAGCTGTTGTTGGGGCTCGACCTGAAACTCGATCAATTGAGTGAAACTGAGATTCTTCTCTGATACCTGCATGAACACTCCCCTTTCTACGTAGGCAGAATCTTGCGATTCGATGCCACGCAGGGTAAAACCTCTAGTTAAGTCAAGGTCAAGCGTCTATCTGGAGTTTTTCATGGTTACCAAGGAGCTCACTGTCGGCCAACTGTCGGCCCGCAGCGGCGTGGCGGTCACGGCGCTGCATTTTTACGAAACCAAGGGGCTGATTAAAAGCAATCGCAATGCCGGCAATCAACGGCGCTACCCCCGCGACGTCCTGCGCCGGGTGGTGGTGATCAAAATCGCCCAGCGCCTGGGAATTCCGCTGGCGACGATTGGTGAAGCATTGCAGACCTTGCCGGATGGACGCACGCCTACCGCTAAAGATTGGCAGCGTTTGTCGGCATCGTGGCGGCAGGATTTGGACGAGCGCATCAACAAGCTGATGCTCCTGCGGGACAAGCTCAATGGCTGTATCGGTTGTGGGTGTTTGTCGCTGGAGGCATGCCCGTTGCGCAATCAGGATGATCAGCTTGGCGAGCGTGGGCCAGGGGCTCAATTGCTCGAACCCACCACGCGCCAATAGGCTCTGACCGACGCATAAACCCACCAGCCAATACCGACTGCAATGAAAGGCCACATGCTCACTTGATGCGTCGGTATCCGCGCAAGCAACAGCCTCGACCAAAGTCCGCCCCGCCAAGGTGCCACGTCCGACAGCGCGCGGAAAAAAGGGATACCGAACAAACGGGCGGTCATCCCCATCCCCCCGACCATCGTCCCGCCTGAATGTGAACCTGAAACATTTACTTTCATATCTAAGTTAGGGATTTCTCATTCTCATCCGTCTTAACTTAGATACAGCCCGTCGCGTCAGCAAAAGCTACGACCGGCCTTTTTCGGGCCCTCATTGCCCCCTCCGATCAAGACCCCCATTCACATGTCGAAGAAGTCACGCTCAAAACTCTGGTTCCTCGTACACGGCTGGCTGGCATTACCCATCTGGTTCTTTGTACTGATTGTCTGTGTCACCGGCACCCTGGCGGTGGTCAGCCAGGAAATCGTCTGGCTGGCCAACCCGGAAATTCGCGCAAGCAAGCCGTCGGATGATGCCGAGCCGCTGAGCTATGACCAGGTGATCAGCGCCATCAAACGCGCCGATCCCCAGGTCATCGTGCAATCCATCGTCCGCCCGGACGAGTCGCACTTCGCCCTGAGTGTCGACCTCAGCTACCCCGACGGGCGCTCGGTGGAGGTCTACGTCAACCCGTACACCGGGGCGATCCAGGGCATCAGCCCGGCGTTCGACTTCAAACAATTCACCCGAGCCCTGCATGGTTGGTGGCTGGTGCCGTTCAGCAATGGGTTCAGTTGGGGCTGGTACCTGGTCTCCGCGCTCGGCCTGCCGTTACTGGCGTCGTTGATCACCGGGCTGGTGGTGTACAAACGCTTCTGGAAGGGCTTTTTGCGCCCGACCCTGCGCGTCCGCCATGGCGCGCGAATCTTCTGGGGCGACTTCCACCGCCTGAGCGGTATCTGGTCGATCTGGTTTATCGCGGTCATTTCCATCACCGGCACCTGGTTCCTGATTCAAGCGATCCTGGGGGATAACCAGATTTCCATCTCCAGCGAACCCATCGTGCCGGTGATTGCCCGGGAGAACGTGCCAATGTCCGCCCCCGGTGTGCCGGCGCCGATGATTGCCCTGGACGACGCGATCGAAATCGCCAGCCAACGGATTCCGGGGCTGGAGACCAGTTTTGTGTTCCTGCCACTCAACGCCTACAGCCATCTGCAGATCGGCGGGCGGGGCTGGTACCCGTTGATGTACCAGACCGCACAGATCAACCCCTACACCGGCGAAGTGGCGGTTTCGCACCTGCTGTCCAACCGCTCGACACTCGAGTTCGTCACCGAGTCCATGCGCCCGCTGCACACCGGCGACTTTGGCGGGCTGTGGATCAAGCTGATCTGGGCATTCTTCGGACTGGTGCTGAGCATGATGGTCTTGAGCGGCCTGCTGATCTGGACCAAGCGCACAGCCCTGGCCACCCTCCACGCCTTCAAGCGCAGCCACAAGGCGCCACGCCAAGCGGCATCCATCCCGGCCATGCAGGCTGAAACTTCGGAGGGCAACCGATGAGCAAGCTCGCTGCTGCAACGCCTTCGCCGCTGCGGGCCGTTTGGCTGAAATGGCGGTTCCACATAAACGTCCTGCTGTTGCTGGTGCCCCTGGGTTTCATGCCCAAGTACTTTGCCGACGCCGCGCTGTTTCGCGGTGACAGCGGCATCGGCGAGCGGGTGGCCGGCGAGGTGCAGGTAGGCCCCTGGAGCCTGACCCTCGCCGAGTTCCGCAACGAAGGCCCGCGCCCGGACCCGGCCGGCCCGATGAAATTCTTCAACGCAGCCCTGTGCGCCGCCTGCGCCGACCAGGTCAAGGCAACCTACCTGCGTATCGGCAAACCCCGCAGCCTGCGCGCCGCCGGGGTGATCTTCTTCGGCACGCCATACCGCATGGGCGCGCTGCTGCCGGTGCCCGAACGCACGCCGGCCAACGCCGAACTGTGGGTCACCATGGAAGGCTGGGACGGCACGATGCACCAGGGTTCCATTTCGCTGAGCCAGGCCTCGCCTGCCACCATTGCCTGGCTGAACAAGCAAGGAGTCAAACCATGACGTTGATACGCCTGAACCGCGCCTGCATCGCGCTGTTGCTGTGCGCCGGTTTCTGTCCCACCGCCCTGGCCCACAACCCGATGTGCGAATGCAAGGAAATCCCCGGCGAACAGATCCAATGTACCGGCGGTTTTTCCGACGGTAGCGGCGCCCCCGGCGTGACCCTGGATGTGATCGGCTACGACGAAACCATCCTGGTGCCCGGAAAACTCGGCGCGGATTCGACGCTGACCTTCAAGAAGCCGTCCGCTGAGTTCTATGTGCTGTTCGATGCAGGCCCCGGTCACGTCGTTGAAATCGACCAAGCGGATATCCAGCCTCAATGAGCACGACACAGGTTGTACGCCCCGCCGGTGCCGGCCACGAAACCCTCTATGTGCTGCTGCTGTGCCTGATCATCCTGGCGGTGGCCGGTACGGTGGTGGCCCTGCACGGTGAAACCCAAACCGTGGTCGCCGTGCCCAGCCACCAGTTGGACGCTCGCCGCGACCTCAGCGCCGCCGAGCAAGGCATCTACGCCGACCTGCGCGTGACCTTGGATGAAATCCACTGGCTGCAGCAGGAACACAGCGCCCTGCCGACGCCCGCACAACTGGCCGAAGAAGGCTTTGCCCCGTTTGCCCAGGACGCCAGTTCGGTCAGCCGTGGCGACCATCGCTGGCAGTTGCTGGCGCCGTCAGCCTACCTGGGCGTGAGCCAGACGCCGGCCAGCAGCGGCTCGCTGCTGATGCGGGTGACGGGCGCCGAGCCAGACATCTGGCTCAACCGCCGCCCAGACCTGGCCGCCCCCTCCGACCTCACTGACCAGGCACTGATCGCGGCCGGCTGGCAGCAAGTGATCGCGCAATTCGATGCCGGCGTGACCCGCCAGCACCGTCACTGACCGAGAAGACCGAGTGCCCATGTCTATTTCATCGCCCCTTGTACGCCTGCTGCTGGTCAGCCTGATCAGCCTGCTGCTCACCCCGCTGGCGAATGCCGAGACGGCAAAGCGCCTGCGGATCGGCATCACCCTGCATCCTTATTACAGCTACGTCGCCAACATCGTCGGCGACAAGGCCGAGGTGGTGCCGCTGATTCCGGCCGGCTTCAACCCCCACGCCTACGAGCCACGCGCCGACGACATCAAACGCATCGGCACCCTGGATGTGATCGTGCTCAACGGAGTCGGCCACGACGACTTCGCCGACCGCATGATCGCCACCAGCGAGCGGCCGGACATCCCGGTGATCGAAGCCAACGCCAACGTGCCGCTGCTGGCCGCCACCGGTAATGCCGCACGCGGCGCCGGCAAGGTGGTCAACCCGCACACCTTCCTGTCGATCAGCGCGTCGATTGCCCAGGTCAACAACATCGCCCGCGAGCTCGGCAAGCTCGACCCGGACAACGCCAAGGCCTACACCCAGAACGCCCGCGCCTACGGCAAGCGCTTGCGCAAGATGCGCGCCGATGCCCTGGCCAAGTTGACCAGCGCGCCCAACCCGGACCTGCGCGTCGCCACGGTCCACGCGGCCTATGACTACCTGCTGCGCGAGTTCGGCCTGGAAGTCACCGCCGTGGTCGAGCCGGCCCATGGCATCGAACCCAGCCCGAGCCAGTTGAAGAAAACCATCGATGAGTTGCGCGCCCTGGATGTGAAAGTGATCTTCTCGGAGATGGATTTCCCATCCACCTACGTCGAGACCATCCAGCGTGAATCCGGGGTCAAGCTCTACCCGCTGTCGCATATTTCCTACGGTGAATACAGCGCTGAAAAGTACCAAGTGGAAATGACCGGTAACCTCAACACCGTGGTGCGGGCGATTCAGGAGTCGGGGGCATGACGGCCGCGCAACGCTTGAGCCTGGGCAGCATCGGCCCGAGGATTGAGTTCGACACGGTGGCGCTGACCCTGGGCCGCACCGTGATCCTCGATGGCGTGAGCTTCCAGGTGCAGCCGGGCAGTATCCACGCGCTGGTGGGCCCGAATGGCGGCGGGAAAAGCTCGCTGATCAAAACGCTGCTGGGGCAAACGCCGCACCAGGGGCAACTGCGCCTGGTGTGGCCGAGCACGCCCGGCACCATCGGTTATGTGCCCCAGGCGCTGGAGTTTGACCGGGGCCTGCCGATGACCGTGGATGACTTCATGGCGGCCATGTGTCAGCGGCGCCCGGCGTTTCTCGGGCTGTCCAGGCATTACGCCGGCGCCATCGGCGAGGCCCTGGAACGGGTCGGCCTGCAGGACAAACGCAAGCGCCGCATGGGCGCGTTGTCGGGCGGTGAACGCCAGCGCGTGCTGCTCGCCCAGGGGCTGATCCCGGCCCCGCAATTGCTGGTGCTGGATGAGCCGATGTCGGCCCTCGATGAAGCCGGTATCCAGGTGTTCGAACGGCTGCTCAATGACTGGCGCCGCGCCGGGATCACCGTGCTGTGGATCGAGCATGACCTGGAAGCCGTGGGCCGCCTGGCCGACCGCGTCACCGGGCTGAACCGCCGCGTGCTGTTCGACGCCACGCCCAAGGAGGCGCTGACCCCGGACCGCCTGCTGAGCCTGTTCTCCACCCACCCTCGGAGCCCGGCGCCATGAGTTATGAAGCGTTTCGCTTGATGGTCCAGGGCTGGGCCTCTTCCGGCTATCTGCCGGAGGCGCTGGCCTATGGTTTTGTGGTCAACGCCCTGCTCGCCGGCCTGCTGATCGGCCCGGTGCTCGGCGGCCTGGGGACGCTGGTGGTGGTCAAGCGCTTTGCGTTTTTCTCCGAAGCGGTCGGCCATGCCGCACTGACCGGCGTGGCCGTGGGCATTTTGCTCGGCGAACCCTACACCGGGCCCTATGGCGCGCTGTTCGGCTACTGCCTGCTGTTCGGCATCCTGCTCAATTACCTGCGCAACCGCACCGGCCTGGCGCCGGATACCTTGATCGGCGTGTTCCTCTCGGTGTCCCTGGCGCTGGGCGCGAGCCTGCTGTTGATTCTGGCGGGCAAGATCAACGTACACATCCTGGAAAACGTGCTGTTCGGCTCGGTGTTGACGGTCAATGGCAACGACCTGCTGGTGCTGGCGATTGTCGGCGCCCTGGTGATGGCCCTCGCCCTGCCGCTGTACAACCGCATCATGCTCGCCAGCTTCAACCCGCAATTGGCGGCGGTGCGCGGGGTGGCGGTGAAGACCCTGGATTACCTGTTCGTGATCCTAGTGACGTTGATCACCGTGGCGGCGGTCAAGGTCATCGGCGCGATCCTGGTGGGCGCGCTGTTGGTGATTCCGGCAGCGGCGGCACGCCTGCTGAGCCAGTCGCTCAAGGGCTTCTTCTGGATCTCCGTAGGGATCGCCAGCGTCAGCACGTTGTGCGGCATCCTGCTGCCGATCATCTTCGACCTGCCCATCCCCTCCGGCGCCGCAATCATCCTGGTCGCCGGTATCGCCTTCGCCCTAGCCGCCATCGCGCGCGGCACCGTGCCCAGCCTCAAAGGAAATCTTGGATAATGCGCACCGTCTTTCGCCCACTGGCCCTGGCCCTCGCTTGCTTGATCAGCACCTCGGCGCTGGCCGTCGACGGGTTTGATCCCAAGGACTTCAAAGTCAACCTGGGGCTGGGCCATGCGGCCCTGACCAAAGCGAAAAAACCGCTGAAGGTCCTGGCCTCGTTGCCCATCACCCATGGGCTGGCAGACCTGCTGCTTAAAGGTAGCGATGTGCAGCTCGAACGCGCCGCACCGGCCAACCTGCCCGGTTCGCGGCAGGTGTCCTACTTCACCGGCCGTGGCGCCCCGGCGCTGAGCAAGTTGGCGTTGGACGCCGATGCCGTCATCGGCCTGCGCTCGCTGTGGGCCGATGACCCGCTATACCCGGTGGCGCGGCGCAGCAATATCCGCATCGTCGAAGTGGACGCCGCACGCCCGGTGGACGGTGGCTTGCCGGGGATCGCCGTGCTACCGGGCGTCAGCGATGGCTTGAACAGCCAGCCGTGGCAATCGAGCAACAACATGGGGCGCATGGCCGATGTGATGGCCGCCGACCTAAGCCGCCTGGCACCGCGCGCGAAGGCACACATCGACGCCAACCTGGCGGCCCTCAAGCAGCGCCTGCTCAAGCTCAACGCCGACAGCGAAGCACGGTTGGCCCAGGCGGATAACCTGAGTGTGATCAGCTTGAGCGATCACTTTGCATATCTGCTCAGCAGCTTGAACCTGGAAGTGCTCGACACCGACGCACGCCCAGATGCCGATTGGACGCCCGAGGCCTTACAGCAATTGAGCACCCGCCTGAAGGACAACGAGGTGGCCGTGGTGCTGCACCATCGCCCGCCAAGCGCGGCGGTGAAAACCGCAGTGACGGCCGGCGGCGCGCAACTGCTGGTATTGAACGTCGACGGCGCCGACCCGGTGACGGCGCTGGAAACCAATGTGGATCAACTGATCACAACCCTCACGCGCTGATATCGGTTTGTGGCGAGGGCGCTTGCTCCCGCTGGGCTGCGAGCAGCCCCAATAGAGTCAGCGGGTTTTTCCAGATGCAACTCCATGGCAGGTTTTAGGGCCGCTTCGCGACCCAGCGGGAGCAAGCGCCCTCGCCACAGGGTTAAACCACGTCTACCCCTACGTGGATGGCATCATGCCGCCAGAACTCCAGGTCGCAGTCGATCAAGCGCTGATGCTGGTCATAGTTGACCCGGGCGATGCGCAAACCCGGGCTGCCCACCGACACGCGCAACGCGGCGGCGGCTTCCACCGGCAGTGAGGTCGGCACAATCTCGAAACGTACCCGCCCGTAGTGCAAGTCGTACTTGCGGGCGTACAGCTCGGTCATCGACTGGTTCAGGTCGCAGGCCAGAATCCCCGGAAAATACTGCGGGTTCAGGTAGTGCTCCACATACAACACCAGACGCCCATCGATCCTGCGCCGGCGGCAAATCTGGATCACGCTGGACAGCGCCGGCAATTGCAGCCACGCGCACACCGCCGCCGACGCCGGTTGCAGCCGTGCGCTGATCACCTCGGTCGACGCCACGCGCCCCTGGTCACTGACCATTGCGTGAAAGTGGCTGCGCTGCATCAGGTTGTAGGCCAGGCGCGGCGGTGAGACAAACCAGCCACGGCGCTCCTCGCGATAGATTTGCCCTTGGGCCTCCAGTTGTAACAAGGCTTCCCGCACCGTAATCCGGGTGGTACCAAACAACTCGCTGAGCTTGCGCTCGGCGGGCAGTTTGCTGGATGGCGGCAACAGGCCGTGATCGATCTGCTCTTGCAGCGCCAGGCCGATGGATGTCACCGCCTTGATTGCCTCATCACGCATCAACGTTACCTACCTGGACTAGACCAGCACCGTTCAGGTGCATAAATCGCTCGACATTTGGGCTTGTGCTTCTGCGTGCCAGCCTAGGCATTGCAGATGACCGACAGATGACAGCCCCTGTCGAGCCTTGCGACGAACCCTGCAATCCATCGGCCAAGTCCAAGGCCTGCGGGCGCTTTGGCATGGTCTACGCTAAACCTGCGCTGAGCGACATCGGCGCGCTAAAAACGACATCGACACGAAACTGTCATCCATCCCGCCTAGATTGGCTCAGGTATTGCTGACCTAGACCAACACCACCGCTAACGTTCGTATAAAACGCCGCGTTGAAAACGCCCAAAGGAGCTTCGGATGAAACAGCTTTTCCTGGCATCACTGTTAGGCTCGACCATTGCCATGTGCACCGCCGCCATGGCCGCTGATACCGATCTAAAAACGCTCGAAGCCGCCGCGAAAGCGGAAGGCGCCGTCAACAGCGTCGGCATGCCCGATGACTGGGCCAACTGGAAAGGCACCTGGGACGACCTGGCCAAGACCTACGGCCTCAAGCACATCGATACCGACATGAGCTCGGCCCAGGAAATCGCCAAGTTCGCCGCCGAGAAAGACAACGCCAGTGCCGATATCGGCGACGTCGGCGCCGCCTTCGGCCCGATCGCGGTGAAACAGGGCGTGGTTCAGCCTTACAAGCCAAGCACCTGGGCCCAGGTCCCGGATTGGGCGAAAGATAAAGACGGCAACTGGGCGCTGGCCTACACCGGCACCATCGCCTTTATCGTCAACAAAAAACTGCTGCACGGCTCGGACGTGCCAACCAGTTGGGCTGACTTGAAGACCGGCAAATACAAGGTCTCCATCGGTGACGTGAGCACCGCCGCCCAAGCCGCCAACGGTGTCTTGGCCGCCGCCATCGCCAACAAGGGCGACGAGAAAAACCTGCAACCCGCCCTGCTGATGTTCGCCGACATCGCCAAGCAAGGTCGCCTGTCCCTCGCCAACCCAACCATCGCCACCATGGAAAAAGGCGAAGTGGAAGTCGGCGTGGTCTGGGATTTCAACGGCCTGAGCTACAAAGCCAAGATGGCCAACCCGGATGACTACGTGGTGCTGATCCCATCGGACGGTTCGGTGATTTCCGGCTACACCACCATCATCAACAAATACGCCAAGCACCCGAACGCCGCCAAACTGGCCCGCGAATACATCTTCAGCGACGCCGGCCAGATCAACCTGGCCAAGGGCAATGCACGGCCGATTCGCGCCGAACACCTGACGCTGCCAAAGGAAGTACAGGACAAGCTGCTGCCGAACGAGCAATACAAGCGCGTCACCCCGATCAAGGATGCCGATGCTTGGGAGAAGAGCTCCAAGGCACTGCCGCAGAAGTGGCAGGAAGAAGTCATCATCAATATGCAGTAATGCCTGAGCTGTAGATGCGGTCAGTGTGGGAGCAGGCTTGCCTGCTCCCACATGTGTTCCGGTTCCAACCGCAAACCCGATCCAAACCCATCTGTTGCGGAGCGTCTCCCCCTATGAAGCACAACGTCATCCTTGTGGTGCTCGACGGCCTGAACTTCGAGGTTGCCCGTCACGCCATGGGGCATCTGCAAGCCTACGTCGGCGCAGGACGCGCAGCACTGTACAAACTCGAATGTGAACTGCCGTCACTCTCCCGGCCGCTCTACGAATGCATCTTCACCGGCGTGCCGCCGATCGACAGCGGCATCGTCCACAACCATGTCTCGCGCCTGTCCAACCAGCGCAGCCTGTTCCATTACGCCCGCGACGCCGGTCTCACCACGGCGGCGGCGGCCTATCACTGGGTCAGCGAGTTGTATAACCGCACACCCTTTATCGCCGCCCGCGACCGTCATACCGACGACAAGACGCTGGCGATCCAGCACGGGCACTTCTACTGGCAGGACCACTACCCGGATTCGCACCTGTTCGCCGACGCCGAAAGCCTGCGCTGCAGACACGCACCGAACCTGCTGGTGGTCCACCCGATGAACATCGACGACGCCGGCCACAAGCACGGCCTCGACAGCGCGCAATACCGCAACAGCGCACGCTCGGCCGACATCCTCCTCGCCGACTACCTGCAAGGTTGGCTCGACGCCGGCTATCAAGTGCTGGTGACCGCCGACCACGGCATGAACAATGACCGCTCCCACAACGGCCTGCTGCCGGAAGAACGCGAGGTGCCGCTGTTCGTGCTGGGTTCGGCCTTCACCTTCGATGCCAACGCCACGCCCAAGCAAACCGAGCTGTGCGGCACCGTCTGCGCGTTGCTGGGCGTGCCCCACGACAAACCTGTCTGCCGGGAGCTGTTGAAGTGAGCGCCATGACCCGCAGCAAATGGCTCGCGATCCTGTGCCTGGTGCCCTTCGCGCTGTTCTTTATCGTGTTTGAAATTGCCCCGCTGGTGTGGGTGATGATCAACAGCCTGCAGTCGGAAGAGTTCGGCTGGGGCCTGGCCAACTTCAGCAAGATCTTCAGTTCGAAGTTCTACCTGCAGGCGATCCAGTACAGCCTGGAGATCAGCTTCTACTCCAGCGTGTTCGGCATCATCATTTCGGTGCTCGGCAGCTATTCGCTGCGCCGCGTGGATTCGCCGCTGCGCAACTTCGTCACCGCCTTCGCCAACATGACCAGCAACTTCGCCGGCGTGCCCCTGGCCTTTGCTTTCATCATCCTGCTCGGTTTCAACGGCAGCATCACCCTCATGCTCAAGCAAGCCGGGATCATTCAGGACTTCAACCTGTATTCCAAGACCGGCCTGATCATTCTCTACACCTACTTCCAGATCCCGCTGGGCGTGTTGCTGCTCTACCCGGCCTTCGATGCGGTGCGCGAAGACTGGCGCGAGTCCGCCGCCCTGCTGGGTGCCAACGGCTGGCAGTTCTGGCGCCACATCGGCCTGCCGGTGCTGACCCCGGCGCTGCTCGGCACCTTCGTGATCCTGCTGGCCAACGCCCTCGGCGCCTACGCCACGGTTTACGCGCTGACCACCGGCAACTTCAACGTATTGCCGATCCGGATCGCGGCGATGGTCTCCGGCGACATCTCCCTGGACCCGAACATGGCCAGCGCCCTGGCCGTTGTGCTGGTGGCGCTGATGACCGTGGTCACCGTGGTCCATCAACTGCTGCTCAAGAGGAGCTACCATGTCTCGCGCTGAAGCCGGCCCGGCCTCCCTCTACCACCGGGTCGTGGTGTACCTGTTGTTCGCGATCCTGGTGCTGCCGCTGATCGGCACCTTTGTCTACTCCATTGCCAGCAGTTGGTCGGCAACCATCCTGCCGGCCGGCTTCACCGTGAAATGGTACGTGCAGCTATGGAGTGACCCGCGCTTTCTGATGGCTTTCGGCCAATCCCTGTTGGTCTGCGTCGGCGCGTTGATTTTGTCGGTGGTGCTGATCCTGCCGCTGCTGTTCGTGGTGCATTACCACTTCCCCAAGCTCGACGCGCTGATGAACATTCTGATCCTGCTGCCCTTTGCGGTGCCGCCGGTGGTGTCGTCGGTGGGCCTGCTGCAACTCTATGGCTCCGGGCCGCTGGCGATGGTGGGGACGCCGTGGATTCTGATCGGCTGCTACTTCACCGTGGCGCTGCCGTTCATGTACCGCGCGATCACCAACAACCTGCAAGCCATCAACCTGCGCGACCTGATGGACGCCGCGCAACTGCTCGGCGCCAGCACCTGGCAGGCGGCGATCCTGGTGGTGCTGCCGAACCTGCGCAAGGGCCTGATGGTGGCGTTGCTGCTGTCGTTTTCGTTCCTGTTCGGTGAGTTCGTGTTCGCCAACATCCTCGTGGGCACCCGCTACGAAACCCTGCAGGTGTACCTCAACAACATGCGCAACAGCAGCGGCCACTTCACCAGTGCCGTGGTCATTTCCTATTTCTTCTTTGTGCTGGTGCTGACCTGGGCCGCCAACATCTTGAACAAGGACAAAAGCCAATGAGCTTCGTCAGCGTCCAACACCTGCAAAAAGGCTACGCCGGCACCCCGGTGTTCAGTGACATCAATTGCGAGATCGCCAAGGGCGAATTCGTCACCCTGCTCGGCCCGTCCGGCTGCGGCAAATCGACCTTGCTGCGCTGCATCGCCGGCCTGACGTCGGTGGACAGTGGCCAGATCCTCCTCGACGGCCAGGACATCGTGCCCCTGAGCCCGCAGAAACGACAGATCGGCATGGTGTTCCAGAGCTATGCGCTGTTCCCCAACATGACCGTGGAACAGAACGTCGCCTTCGGCCTGCGCATGCAAAAGGTCAACGCCGACGACAGCCACAAACGCGTGCAGGACGTGTTGCAACTGGTGGAACTCAAGGACCTGGCCGGGCGCTACCCGCACCAGATGTCCGGCGGCCAGTGCCAGCGCGTGGCCCTCGCCCGCTCCCTGGTCACCCGCCCGCGCCTGTTGCTGCTGGATGAACCGCTGTCGGCGCTGGATGCGCGCATTCGCAAGCACCTGCGCGAGCAGATCCGCCAGATCCAGCGCGAACTGGGCCTGACGACGATCTTCGTGACCCATGACCAGGAAGAAGCGCTGACCATGTCCGACCGGATCTTCCTGATGAACCAGGGCAAGATCGTCCAGAGCGGCGACGCCGAAACCCTCTACACCGCGCCGGTGGATGTGTTTGCCGCCGGGTTTATCGGCAACTACAACCTGCTCGACGCGGACAAGGCCAGCCAACTGCTGCAACGGCCGATCAGCGGGCGCATCGCGATTCGCCCGGAAGCCATCGAACTGAGCCGCAGCGGCGAACTCGACGCCCTGGTGCGCAGCCACAGCCTGCTGGGCAACGTGATTCGCTACCGCATCGAAGCGCGCGGCGTGGAATTGGTGGTGGACGTGCTCAACCGCTCGGCGGACGATCTGCACCCTGACGGCCAGCGCCTGGCACTTTCCATCGACCCAAGCGCACTGTGTGAAGTAGCCTGAGCGGCATTGCATTAATGAGAGAGCGTAACGGATGGCATTGGTAATTTTTGATTTGGACGACACCCTGATCCACGGCGACTGCGCCACCCTGTGGAGCGAGCAGATGGGCCGCCTGGCCTGGGTCGACCCCGAATCGTTCATGCGCAAGAACAACGAACTGATGGACGCCTACAGCCAGGGCAAGCTGGCCATGGAAGCGTTCATGGACTTCAGCCTGGAGCCGATGATCGGCCGCACGCCGGAGGAAATCGAGCATCTGGTGGAGCCCTGGGTGGAGGACGTCATCGAACCGCTGATCTACAGCGACGCCACCCGCACCATCGCCCGCCACCGCGCGAACGGCGACCGGGTTCTGGTGATTTCCGCGTCGGGCACCCACTTGGTCACACCGATAGCGGCGCGTATCGGTATCGATGAAGTATTGGGCATTGAACTGGATGTCAGCCACGGCGTGTACAGCGGCCGTACCGTCGGCGTCCTGACCTACCGCGAAGGCAAGATCACGCGCTTGCTCGAATGGCTGGAACAGGAAGGTGAAACCCTGGAAGGCGCGTACTTCTATTCAGATTCGCGCAATGATTTGCCGTTGCTGCTGAAGGTGGATCATCCGCAGGTGGTGAACCCCGACCCGGTATTGCGTGAGCACGCCGAACAGGCAGGCTGGCCGGTCCACCACTGGGTCTGACTCGACCGAGATCCAAATGTGGGAGGGGGCTTGCCCCCGATGGCGGTGGATCAGTGAAGAATTCTTCATCTGACACACCTCCATCGGGGGCAAGCCCCCTCCCACATTGACCTTATTCCAATTCGAGGTCAGGTCAGGCTGGCGTCGATCACCAACACCAATTTCCCGGAAATCTGGTTGGTCGCAAGCTCAGCAAACGCCGCCTCGGCATCCTTGATCGGGAAGGTCTTGGCCAGTTGCGGGCTCAAGCGACCTTCGGCAAACAACGGCCAGACATGCTGGCTTAGATCACTGCACAGGTCGGCCTTGAACTGATCGTCGCGGCTGCGCAGGGTCGAGCCGAGCAGTTGCACACGCTTGCCCAGTACTTGCGCCAGGTCCAACTGCGCCTCGCGCCCGCCCATCAGGCCGATCAACACCCAACGACCGTCCAGGGCCAGCAGCTTGAGGTCCAGCGCCGCGTAGCTGGCGCCGACCGGGTCGAGGATGACATCGAACGGCCCGAAATCGCGCAGCCCTTCAATACCGTCCGTGCGCACCACACCGCCCTGGGCGCCGAGCGCTTGGCAGTAGGCGAGCCGCTCCGCCGAGCCGACACTGACCCAGCACGGGCTGCCAAAGGCCTTGCACAGTTGGATCGCCGCCGAGCCCACGCCACTGGCGCCGGCATGCAGCAACACCTTTTCACCGGGCCTGAGGCCCGCCAGTTGGAACAGATTCAACCACGCGGTGCTATATACCTCGGGCAAGGCCGCCGCTTCGGTCAACGACAGGCCTTCCGGCACCGGCAGCACATGGCGGGCGTCCACCACCACTTCCTCGGCCATGCCGCCCCCGGCCAGCAGCGCGCAGACGCGGTCGCCGACCTGCCAGGACGAGCCCGCGCCGACCTCGCTGATCACCCCGGAACACTCCAGGCCCAACACCTTACTGACGCCCGGCGGTGGCGGATAAAGCCCCGCACGCTGCAGTAAATCGGCACGATTGAGCCCCGCAGCCGCCACACGAATGCGAACCTGACCTACATCGCATGTAGGACTTGGCTCATCCAACCACTCCACATGACCTTCAACGCCTTGCAATGCTTTCACAGTGCCTCCATAGTGAGTCTGGACTGAGCCCGTAGCTGTATCGCCGGGCTTTTTGCATTATGCGACCGGCCCATATGGAACCGGCGACTTCAAAGACGGCCTAATATGCGTTATCAATTGCCCCCGCGTCGAATCAGCATGAAGCATTTGTTCCCAAGCACCGCCCTAGCTCTTTTCATTGGTCTCGGCTTGTCGTCGATGTCGACCAATACGTTCGCAGCCAACAGCTGGGACAATCTTCAGCCTGATCGCGATGAGGTGATTGCGAGCCTTAACGTCGTCGAGTTGCTCAAGCGCCATCACTACAGCAAGCCGCCGCTGGACGACGCTCGCTCGGTGATCATCTATGACAGCTACCTCAAGCTGCTGGACCCGTCGCGCAGCTACTTCCTGGCCAGCGATATCGCTGAGTTCAACAAGTGGAAGACCCAGTTCGACGACTTCCTCAAGAGCGGCGACCTGCAGCCCGGCTTCACCATCTACAAGCGCTACCTGGACCGCGTCAAAGCGCGTCTGGACTTCGCCTTGGGTGAGTTGGACAAAGGTGTCGACAAGTTCGACTTCACCGAGAAGGAAAGCCTTCTGGTGGATCGCAAGGACGCCCCTTGGCTGACCAGCACCGCCGCCCTGGATGACCTGTGGCGCAAACGCGTCAAGGACGAAGTGCTGCGCCTGAAGATCGCCGGCAAAGAGCCGAAGGCCATTCAAGAGCTGTTGACCAAGCGCTACAAGAATCAGTTGGCACGTCTGGACCAGACCCGTGCCGAAGATATCTTCCAGGCCTACATCAACACTTTCGCGATGTCCTACGATCCGCACACCAATTATCTGTCGCCGGATAACGCGGAAAATTTCGATATCAATATGAGTCTGTCGCTGGAAGGCATCGGTGCCGTCCTGCAAAGCGACAACGACCAAGTGAAGATCGTGCGTCTGGTTCCGGCAGGCCCGGCGGACAAGACCAAGCAGGTTGCACCTGCCGACAAGATCATCGGCGTGGCCCAGGCCGACAAAGAGATGGTCGATGTGGTCGGCTGGCGCCTGGACGAAGTGGTCAAGCTGATCCGTGGGCCGAAAGGCAGCGTGGTGCGCCTGGAAGTGATTCCGCACACCAATGCACCGAACGACCAGACCAGCAAAATCGTGTCCATCACCCGTGAAGCGGTGAAGCTCGAAGACCAGGCCGTGCAGAAGAAAGTCCTCAACCTCAAGCAGGATGGCAAGGACTATAAGTTGGGCGTGATTGAAATCCCGGCCTTCTACCTGGACTTCAAGGCCTTCCGTGCTGGCGATCCGGACTACAAGAGCACCACGCGCGACGTTAAGAAAATCCTGACCGAGCTGCAGAAAGAAAAAGTCGACGGCGTGGTCATCGACCTGCGCAACAACGGCGGCGGCTCCCTGCAGGAGGCCACCGAGCTGACCAGTCTGTTTATCGACAAGGGTCCGACCGTGTTGGTACGCAACGCTGACGGCCGTGTCGACGTGCTCGAAGACGAGAACCCAGGTGCCTTCTACAAAGGCCCGATGGCATTGCTGGTCAACCGCCTGTCGGCCTCGGCTTCGGAGATTTTCGCCGGCGCCATGCAGGATTATCACCGCGCATTGATCGTCGGTGGCCAGACCTTCGGCAAAGGCACCGTGCAGACCATTCAGCCGCTGAACCATGGCGAACTGAAACTGACGCTGGCCAAGTTCTACCGGGTTTCCGGGCAGAGCACCCAGCATCAGGGCGTACTGCCGGACATCGACTTCCCGTCGATCATCGACACCAAGGAAATCGGCGAGAGCGCCCTGCCCGAAGCCATGCCGTGGGACACCATTCGTCCTGCGATCAAGCCGGCGTCGGACCCGTTCAAACCGTTCCTGGCGCAGTTGAAGGCTGACCACGACACCCGCTCCGCCAAGGATGCCGAGTTCGTGTTTATCCGCGACAAGCTGGCCCTGGCGAAGAAGTTGATGGAAGAAAAAACCGTCAGCCTCAACGAAATCGATCGCCGCAAGCAGCACACCGACATCGAGAATCAGCAGCTTGTACTGGAGAACGTCCGCCGCAAGGCCAAGGGCGAAGACCCACTCAAGGAACTGAAGAAAGAAGATGAAGACGCGCTGCCGACCGAGGCGGACAAAACCAAGCCGGAAGACGACGCCTACCTGGCCGAGACAGGCCGGATTCTGCTGGACTACCTGAAAGTGACAAAACAGGTGGCCAAGCAGTAAATGATGGCGATTTAATGTGACCTCTCTGCGGAGTGTCATCATATAGACATCATTCTGTCGTGAAATATAGGACCGCTGGCTCACCGCCTGCGGTCCTTTTTTTTCGATCGAGATCGAGATCGCCATGACCATGACCGAACAGCTGAATGCATTGGGCTCTATCCTGGCTCAAGGCAGTTTGCACAGCCTGTTCCAACCGATCATCAGCCTGTCCGAACGGCGCATCCTCGGCTACGAGGCCCTGAGCCGTGGCCCGTCCAACAGCCCACTGCACTCCCCCGTCGCCTTGTTTGCCGTGGCCAGGCATGCCGGGCGCCTCAGCGAACTGGAAATAGCCTGTCGCGAAAGCGCGTGTCGGCGGTTCAGCGCGCAGAAGTTGCCGGGCAAGCTGTTTCTCAACATCTCGCCGGAATCCCTGATGGAAACCGCGCACCAACCCGGCCGCACCCTGCAACTGCTGCGGGACTTCGGCATCCCACCGAGCCAGGTGGTGATCGAACTCACCGAGCAGACGCCCACCGACGATTTCGACCTGCTGCAAACCGCCCTGCATCACTACCGCGACATGGGTTTCGCCATCGCGCTCGACGACTTGGGCGCGGGGTATTCCAGCCTGCGCTTGTGGTCGGAACTGCGTCCGGACTACGTGAAGATCGATCGGCACTTTATCGACGGCATCCACCAGGACGCGCTCAAGCGCGAATTTGTCGGTTCTATCCTGCAGATCGCTCGGGCGTCGCGCGCCCAGGTGATTGCCGAAGGCATCGAGCTACCGGAAGAGTTGGCGGTGTTGACCGAGATGGGCGTCGATCTGGTCCAGGGTTACTTGCTCTGTCGTCCCCAAGAACACCCGTCGCAGGAAGCGCGCCTGATGCTACCCAAACCCGACAACGCCAACATTGCCCTCAGCGAAGAAGGCAGTGACCTCAGTGCCCTGCTCAACGAGCAGCCGGCAGTGGATCAGGACACCGCCACCGCCCTGGTGCTGGAGTCCTTCCGCCGCCAGGCCAACCTCAACTCCCTGGCAGTGCTGGATAGACACGGCCGGCCGGTCGGCATTGTGCATCGCCATTCGTTGTCCGACGCCCTGCTCAAGCCGTTCGCCACCGACCTGTTTGCGCGCAAGCCGATCAGCCGCTTGATGAGCGATGATTTTCTCGCGGTGGAGTTGAGCCAGTCCCTGCAACAGGTCAGCCGGCTGCTGACCAGTCGCGCCCGGCAACGCATCGAAGAAGACTTCATCATCACGCTGAACGGCGATTACCTCGGCCTGGGCCGGGTGATCGATGTGCTCAAGCTGATCACCGAGCTGAAGATCCAGCAGGCGCGCTACGCCAACCCGCTGACCCTGCTACCCGGCAACGTGCCGATCCAGCAATGCCTGACGCGGCTGTTGCAACAGCAACGCGAGTCGGTGATTTGCTACGTGGATATCGACAGCTTCAAGCCCTTCAATGACATCTATGGCTACGGGCGTGGCGACGAAGTGTTGCTGTGCCTGGCGCAATGCCTGAACGACCGGGTCGACCCCAGCCGCGACTTTGTCGGGCATATCGGCGGCGATGATTTTTTGCTGGTGCTCGGGCCGCAGGATTGGCGCAAACGGCTCAATCAACTGCTGGATGATTTCCACACCCAATGCCGACGCTTCTACCGCGCAGAACATCTGGACGCCGGCTGTTTTGTGGCCTCGAACCGCCAGGGTGTGCGCCAGGAATACGCACTGCTGTCGCTGTCCATCGGCGTGGTGCATTTGTATCCACAGGCCTGTGGACAACTCGATGCCAGCCAGTTGGCGGAGCTGGCATCCCAGGCCAAACACCATGCAAAGAATGTGGCCGGTTACAGCATCCATGTAATCGACAGCCTGGACATGCTGCCCCTGCCGGTTTAAGCCTCGGCGGATTCCGGATACTCGTACTCGAACACGCGCACCACTTCCGAAGCGTGCCAGGACGCGGCGGCCACGCCATCGGAAGGCCCGCAAAAGCGCCCCAGGCGCTCCACGCATTCAAAGAAACCGGTACGCGGCAGGCGGCTGGCGCCTTGGCTGATCACCAGGGAACTGCGCAATGGCTGCTCGGCTTTGGCGTCCAGCGCCGCCAGGTGTTCCAGGGCCGCAGTGAGTGTCTGCATCGCCGGCGTGGGAAATTGCAGGCGTTCCAACAGCGCACGGTAGGTCAGTAAGTGGCGCTGGCGGCGCGCCTGGTCCAGTTCGTTGAGTAACCCATCCCAGTGTTGACGGCTGATACGTAGGCTCAAGATTCATCCCTCCAACCTGCCACGCCCAATTCCCAGGCCAGGCTGCGACGGATCGCGGCATCCGGCTGGCGTTCACCCCTTTCGATCAATCCGAGGTACGAGGGGCTGATCCCCACGGTGCGGGCTAGGGTTTCGATGGCCAAGCCCTTGGCTTCGCGCAAGCCGCGCAGGTCTGCGAGCGGGTGCAGGTCCTGAGGAGGTGCGGCTTGGGCAGTAGAAGAAGGTACTGGCACGGGTTGCTGCTGACCGGCGGCTTTTAGCAGCGCCTGGTACTGATCCCATGGCAACACCGCGTACTCGGGCTCGCCATTCCGTGAAATTATCTGAATATCCATAACAGCCCCGTAGGATAACAACACTTACTAAGTAAGCACTTTCTTAGGAGTGTAATCCTAACAGCCACAAAGGTCGCAGGGGGATATCCGTGTCATGAGGCTTTTTGCGGGTTTTCCTGGGCCAGCAGCGCGGGCGTCGCCGGCAGGCGCTCAACCACGGCGAGCTTTTCCGGACGCTGTGCCTCCCGCCAGGCGCGAAAGGCGCTCAGTTCGGCGCTCAGGCTCTTCATGACCCAGGCCAGCACGGCGATGTCGTCGAGCATGCCGAATACCGGGATAAAGTCCGGTATCGCGTCGATCGGGCTGAGGAAATACATCAGTCCTGCCACGACCGACACCAGCGCCTTCGGGCTGATCGCCCGGTACTCGCCCCGCCAGTAGGCCAGGCATAGGGCCTGGAGCAACTTGAGGTCATCCTTGAGCTTGCCGAGGCGGTTGCCCTGGCTTGCGCCCTTGGCCGCCACGGCGAACAACAACGTCGGCAAGCGCCCACGCCCCAGCAGGCGCGCGGCCATGGGCAGGAAACGGGCGAAATTGAAGGGTGGTTTCATTCGGCACTCCAGTTCCATGGGTCAGAGAAGGTTATCCACACAAATTGTGGATAACCTTGTGAACAGAGCCTGTTTTCATGGCTGAAAGCCACGGTTTACAAGGCTCGTAGTCAGATCGGGCGTTTTTTGCGCACATCAAAAAAACCCAAGAATTCATTGACTTGGCGCTTGCGTCCGGCTACCCGCACTCGAGTCTTTTATCAGACTGTTGCAAGTGGCGGTTGTTCGTTTGGATTTGCACAGGCTGAGTGTGGAAGCACCCTGCACAAACAACAACGCCCCGTCGAGACGGGGCGTTGGGTGTTCAGGCGCCGATTACTTCTTGGCGGCTGGTGCGTCAGGGGCTTCAGCCTTGGCTGGGTCCTTGATGGCCAGCAGTTCCAGGTCGAATACCAGCACGGAGTTGGCCGGGATCGCCGGGCTCGGGCTCTGGGCACCGTAGGCCAGGTCGGATGGGATGTACAACTCGACCTTTTCGCCGACGTGCATCAGTTGCAGGCCTTCGACCCAACCCGGAATCACGCCGCTGACCGGCAGGTCAATCGGGCTGCCGCGATCCACGGAGCTGTCAAAGGTAGTGCCGTTGGTGAGCTTGCCGGTGTAGTGCACAGTGACCACGTCGGTCGGCTTAGGCTGAGGGCCGTCGGCTTTCTTGGTGATCTTGTACTGCAGGCCGGAAGCCGTGGTGACTACGCCATCTTTCTTGGCGTTGTCTTCGAGGAATTTCTTGCCGGCGGATGCCGACTCTTCGCTCATTTTGGTCATGCGTTCTTCAGCACGCTTCTGCAGTGCGGCAAACGCTTCAACCAGTTCGTCGTCTTTCAGCTTCTGCTCTTTCTTACCGACGGCATCTTCAATGCCCTGGGCTACCGCTTTGGAGTCCAGATCGTCCATGCCTTCTTGGGCAAGGCTTTTGCCCATGTTCAGGCCGATACCGTAGGAAGCTTTCTGCGCCGGGGTTTTCAGCTCTACGCTGGTCTGCGAATCACAACCCGCAAGTACCAGGCTAACCAGGGCCACCGCCGCCGCC
The DNA here is from genome assembly GCF_029320995.1 of Pseudomonas sp. D3. Taxonomy (NCBI): domain Bacteria; kingdom Pseudomonadati; phylum Pseudomonadota; class Gammaproteobacteria; order Pseudomonadales; family Pseudomonadaceae; genus Pseudomonas; species Pseudomonas sp. D3. Next base: position 2,352,513 of record NZ_CP119772.1, on the reverse strand, counting down.
AACCGATGCTGTTTCATGCTATTTCCTTGTTCATGCGCCAAAAGGGCAATCGAATAAAGTCGCGAGCTTATCAGGCGGCCACGACCAATGGCTACCGGCATCTGAGCAGGAAACTTCTGATAAGTTCACGTGTTTAAAAGCATTTTCATTCATGATGGACGCCCGCGACGGATCGCGGGACCGCCTGTCCGCAGGACCATGGCCACTTGCCGCACCCGTGGCGTAGTGGCATAACAACGCAATCACTCGACAAGGATAGTTATCTTGCGCATTTTTTCCCGTGTTTTACTGCTGATCCTCGCCCTGCTGGGCCTGATCCTGGCAGTGGTGCTCTATTACACCGCCAACCCCAGGCTGCCGGACTACGTCCCCGTGGAGCACGTGCATTACCAGGATCAATGGAGTGCCGCCGACCGCCAGACCTACTACTTCACGCCCCAGGGCACCCAGGTAAAAGGCCTGCATTACGACTGGTTCACCGCGCTGGAACTGCCGTTTTCCGAACAGCGCTTCGCCACGCCGGAGTACCTGGCACGCTTCGGTTTCCTGATCGACCCCAGGCAAGTGCCCAGCCCACAAAACCCCGGCAACCTGCCGGTCGGCTTCGCCCGGCACAAGAACGCCGGCAGCAACACCGAATACCTGGACATCACCTGCGCCGCCTGCCACACCGGCGAACTGCATTTCAACGGCCAGGCCTTGCGCATCGACGGCGGTTCGGCCCAGCACGTGCTGCCCTCCAGCGTGCCGACCTTGCGCGGCGGCAGTTTCGGCCAGGCCCTGGTGGCCAGCCTCGCCGCGACGTATTACAACCCGTGGAAATTCGAACGCTTCGCCCGCCAGGTGCTCGGCCACGATTACGATGACCACAATGAAGACCTGCTGCGCCAAGACTTCAAACAGTCGCTGAACCAGTTCATCAAAGTCGCCTGGAACGATACCCACCGTGGCCTCTACCCCACCGAGGAAGGCCCGGGGCGCACCGATGCCTTCGGCCGCATCGCCAACGCCAGCTTTGGCGACGCGATTTCCCCGGAGAATTACCGAATTGCCAACGCGCCTGTGGACTACCCGCAGTTGTGGGATATCTGGACGTTCGACTGGGTGCAATGGACCGGTTCGGCGCAACAACCGATGGCCCGCAATATCGGCGAAGCCCTCGGTGTGGGGGCGACTCTGGACTTCTTCGACAGCGCCGGCCAGCCGCTTCAGGGCGACGCACGCTACCCGTCGAGCGTGCGGGTGCGCGACCTGAACCTGATCGAAGAAACCCTGCAGCGCCTCAAGCCGCCGACCTGGCCGGAAGACCTGTTCGGCGCCATCGACAAGCCCCTCGCCGCCCAGGGCCGCACGCTGTTCGCCGAAAACTGCGCCGGCTGCCATGTGCCGGCCGTCACCCAGCAAAATGGCCGCCCGGTGCAACAACTGAAAATGCTCCCGGTGGACTACATCGGCACCGACCCCAGCACCGCCAGCAATATCGCCGACCAGCGCTATGACCTCAGCGCCTTGAAGTGGGACCCGGCAGAATTGGCCCAGTTGAACGTCGAGTTGCACCCCACGCCCACCGAACCGCTGGACCTGAAAAAAATCTCCGTGGCCAAGGGGCTGGCCTACGTCACCGCGTTCGTTGAGGACCACGCCTACCGCGCCGCCGGCGTCACCCCGGCCGAGCGCCCGCGCCTGGACGGTTACGGCCTGCCCATCGGCGTGCGCGAGTTGCGCGCCTACAAAGCGCGGCCGCTGGCCGGCGTGTGGGCCACCCCGCCGTTTTTGCACAACGGCTCGGTGCCGACGATTTACCAGTTGCTCTCGCCCCAGGACGAGCGCAACACCACCTTCTATAAAGGCACCTTCAACTACGACCCGCGCCACCTGGGCTTTGAGACCGGCGCGTTCAACAATGCCTTCCTGTTCGATACGCGCATCACCGGCAACCACAACAGCGGCCATGAATTCCGCGCTGGCCAACGTGGCAACGGCGTCATCGGCCGCGGCTTGTTGCCGCAGGAACGCTGGGCACTGCTGGAATACCTCAAAGTCCTCGGCGGCCCGCTGGAGCAACAACTGCCATGATTATCCACTCGCACAACTCGCAACCTTCCATGCTCGCTCGCCTGTGGCTGCGCCTCGGCGCCGTGCTCGGCAAAACCCTGCTATGGCTGACGGCCCTTGGCCTGCTCGGCTGGCTGGCGGCCACCGCTTGGTACGCCTGGCAGCACAGCGGCCCGGTGTCGCCGGACGAGCAGATCCCGTCCGGTGAAGCGGCAATGACCCAGGGCATTATCCAGACGGCAGTGCGTATCGTTGACCAACACCGCGAAGGCACGCGTTACCTACGCGATGCCCATGCCAAGGCCCACGGTTGCGTGAAGGCCGAAGTCAAGGTGCTGGCCGACCTCGACCCCGCACTGCGCCAGGGTGTCTTTGCCGAACCGGGCAAGACCTGGCAAGCCATGATGCGGCTGTCCAACGGCAACGCCTACCCGCAATTCGACAGCATCCGCGATGCGCGCGGCATGGCCATCAAGCTGCTCGACGTGCCGGGCACACAGTTGCTCGCCGACCAGCAAGCACGGGCCGAGCAGGACTTTGTGATGTTCAGCCACCCGAACTTCTTTGTCAGCAACGTGGCCGAGTACGCGCAGAACATCGGCGCCCAGGCGGACGGCAAGAAAGTCCTGGCGTTTTTCCCCAAGCTCGACCCCCGCAGTTGGCAGGTGCGCCACCTGTTCATCGCCCTGGCGACCCTGGCCCCCGCACCGGCCAGCCCGACCCAGACCACGTACTTTTCCGTCTCGCCCTACAAGTTCGGCGCAGCCAACGCCAAGTTCCGCGTCGCGCCCGACCCGCAGAACTGCCCGGACTATGTGCTGCCCAAACAGAATCAGGACCTGCCGAACTTCCTGCGCAGCGCCCTGAACCAGCAACTGTCCACCGACCGCGTGCCCGCGTGTTTCGTGCTGCAGATCCAGCGACAGAACCCGCAGAAGTTCATGCCGATCGAAGACACCAGCATCGAATGGAAAGAAAGCGATGCGCCCTATGAAACCGTGGCCAGGGTGAAGATCCCCGCTCAGGATTTCGATACGCCGGCGTTGAACCTGGCATGCGACAACCAGTCGTTCAACCCGTGGTTCGGGCTGGAAGCGCACCGTCCCATCGGCGGGATCAATCGGTTGCGTAAAGCGGTGTATGAGGCAGTCAGCGATTACCGGCACAGCCGCAACTTGTAAGGCCGGGGGCTGTGTGGGAGGGGGCTTGCTCCCGATGGCGGTGGGTCAGTTATAAATAAGCTGACGGTTTCACCGCCATCGGGAGCAAGTCGAATCGTCGCACCGCCCCTCCCACATTCAGAGTTCATTACATCAGGCAGATGCTGTGTTGTTCTGCTTTTCGTAAAGAGTTCGTATAGTTTGCCGATTCGCCATAACGATTACGTTGCCTCTATTGAGTCACTAAGCCCGAACACTTTACCGTCACTTCCTACCCCCAAACACCCGTAGGAAGTCATCGTGGAAAGTTCAACTTTAGGCATGCTCGTCCTGTCAATGATTGCGCTCTTCGGCACCGCCGCGTTTTGCTTCGAACACCTCTCTACCCGTAGCGAGAAGAAAAAGAAAGCCAAATAAGCGGCGCGTCAACATCAGCAGAACCCCAGTTTTCAAAGGGATACCCGGGCGGCGGGCTATCCCTTTTTTTCGTTCGCCCCGGATAAAGCCGTCTATATACCGTCTTAATACCGCCACCTGTAATCAGTGCCTGGGCTTGATACCCCAGCGATTAACCTCCCCGCGTCCGCCATTGCGGCTTATTCATTCAGGGGAGTTACACCGTGCTCACACTCACGTTCATTTATATCGCCAGCGGCCTCTGCGCCGTGGGGCTGTTCGCTTACTTGGGCTACGCCCTTATTCGCGCAGAAAAATTCTAGGGAGTTCGCCATGTACGACCTGATGTTTATTGGCCTTTCCCTGGTGTTTTTTGTTGCGACTGCCATGGCCATTGTCGCCATGGGCAAGATTTGAACGGAGCCACGACATGTTAAGCACGCTGCTGGAATTTGCGCTGGTCCTGGGGGTAATGACGGGACTCGCAGTACTGATGGGCAAATGGCTGACCCGGGTGTTCACCGGGGCTCACCATGCCTTGCCGGAACGTTATACCTATCGCCTGCTGGGCATTGACCCACGGGAAACCATGGGCTGGGCCCGCTACGGTTCGGCGCTGTTGTTGTCGAACGCGGCGATGATGCTGCTCGGCTATGTGGTCCTGCGCCTGCAGGCGGTGATGCCGATCAACCCGTTGGGGCTGGCCGCACAAACGCCGGACCTGGCGTTCAACACCACCGTTTCCTTTATTACCAACACCAACTGGCAGGCGTACTCGGGCGAGAGCAGCCTGTCGAACTTCAGCCAGATGGCGGTCATCACCTTTCTGATGTGCGTCGGCGCCACCTCCGGGGTGGTCGCCGCAGCCGGTTTCATTCGCGGTTTGAGCCGCTCCAGCTCGGGCGATATCGGCAACTTTTGGGTCGACTTCACTCGCACGCTCTACCGCGTGATGCTGCCGCTGTGCGTGGGTATGGCGCTGGTGTATGTCTGGCAGGGCATGCCGCAGACCTTCGCCTCCCAGGTCTTGGCCACAACGCTGGAAGGCGCGCAGCAACAGTTGATTGTCGGCGCGGTGGCCAGCTTTGAATCGATCAAGCACATCGGCACCAACGGCGGCGGTTTCTTCAGCATGAACGCCGCGCACCCGTTCGAAAACCCGACGCCGCTGACCAACGCGCTGCACATCCTCAGCATGTTGCTGATCCCTTCGGCGTTGACCTACACCTTTGGCAGCATGCTGTTGCAACGTCGCCAGGGCTGGGTGTTTTTCGGCACCTTCCTGGTGATGTTCATCGGCTTCCTCGCACTGGTCTACGGCGCCGAGCAAAACGGCAACCCGCTGCTGACCCAGGCCGGCGCCAACCAGAGCCTGTCGCTGGAACAAAGCGGCGGCAACATGGAAGGCAAGGAACTGCGCTTCGGCATCGCCGACAGCAGCCTGTTCATCGCCACCACCACAGCGGCGACCACCGGTTCGGTCAACACCATGCACGACTCGTTGACCCCCATGGGCGGTTTCGTGCCCCTGGCGCAGATGATGCTCAACTGCGTGTTCGGCGGCGACGGCGTGGGCTTTATCAACCTGATCCAATACGCCCTGCTGACGGTGTTCCTGGTGGGCATGATGATCGGCCGCAGCCCCGAGTTCCTCGGCAAGAAAATCGAGGCACGGGAGATGAAACTGGTGATGCTCTCGGTGCTCGCGCACCCCATCAGCATCCTCGGTTTCACCGCCCTCGCCGCCCTGTGGCCCGACACCCTGGCCAGCCTGAACAACCTCGGCCCCCACGGTTTCAGCGAGGTGCTCTACGCCTACACCTCCGGCACCGCCAACAACGGCTCGGCCTTCGCCGGCTTGAACGCGAATACGCCGTTCTTCAACACCACCATCGGCCTGGCGATGTTGATCGGGCGCTTCTTCACCCTGCTGCCGATGCTCGCCGTGGCCGGTTCCCTGGCAATGAAAAAAACCGTACCTGCCGGTGCCGGCACCATTCCCACCGCGACCCCGCTGTTCATGCTGCTGGTGGTGTTCGTGGTGCTGGTGGTCGGCGGCCTGACCTTTTTGCCGGCGCTCGCGCTCGGCCCGCTGGTGGAGCAACTGCAGTTGCTGTCCGGCCAGACGTACAACTGAGGACACGTGGATGACGACTCAATCGATATTCAAAGGGCTGTTGCGCCCGGTGCTGGTTTCGGCGGTGTTTTTCATGCTGTTGACGGGGTTCGCCTACCCGGCGTTCACCACCGTGACCGCACAAATGATGTTCCCGTTCCAGGCCCGTGGCTCGCTGATTGAACGCGACGGCCTGGTCATGGGCTCGGCCCTGATCGGCCAACACTTCACCCGGCCGGAGTACTTCCATGGCCGCCCGAGCATGACCCTCGGCGCCGACCCGCAAGACCCGAGCAAAAGCGTGTCGCAGCCGTACAACGCCGGTTCCAGCGGCGCCAGCAACCTGGGGCCGACCAGCCAGAAACTACTGGACCAGGTCGCCGCACGCGTCCACGCCTATCGCCAGGACAACGGCCTGGGCGCAGACGCCCAGGTGCCAGTGGACGCAGTCACCGCTTCCGCTTCAGGCCTCGACCCACATATCTCGCTGGCCAATGCGCGGCTGCAACTGCCACGGGTGGCGCGCCTGCGGCAGATCCCCGAAGCCGAGTTGCTGCAACTGGTCGACCAACACACCCGTGCGCGCACCTTCGGCCTGCTCGGCGAACCACGGGTCAATGTGCTGCAACTCAACCTTGCGCTAGACGCCCGCCTGCCATCGCGTCAGCCCCCTATTGCGGCCAGTGAGTAAGAGATTTCCCTCATGAAGAATGCTCGTTTACCTCTGTTTGATCGCACCATCGTGCTCACCGCGTGTGGGGATGCGCTGAAGAAACTGCTGCCCCAGGCGCAATGGAAAAACCCGGTGATGTTCGTGGTTTACCTGGGCAGCATCCTCACCACCCTGCTGTGGTTCCAGTCCCTGGGTGGCCAGGGTGAAGCGCCCAGCGGTTTTATCCTCAGCATCACCTTGTGGCTGTGGTTCACCGTGCTGTTCGCCAACTTCGCCGAGGCCTTGGCCGAAGGTCGCAGCCGGGCCCAGGCGGCCAGCCTGCGTGGGATGAAGCGCCAGACGTTGGCCAAGTTGCTGCAACAACCCCAGCATGGCAGCGCCTGGTTACCGCTCGAAGCCAGCCTGCTGCGCAAGGACAGCGTGGTGCTGATCGAAGCCGGCGACCTGGTGCCGCTCGATGGCGTGGTGATTGAAGGCGTGGCGTCGGTGGACGAAAGCGCGATCACCGGCGAATCGGCGCCGGTGATTCGCGAGGCCGGTGGCGACTTTTCCTCGGTCACCGGCGGCACACGCGTGCTGTCGGACTGGCTGGTGGTGCGTATCAGCGTCAACCCCGGCGAGTCGTTTCTGGACCGCATGATCTCGATGGTCGAATCGGCCAAGCGCCAGAAGACCCCGAACGAAGTGGCCCTAAACATCCTACTGGTGGGCCTGACCCTGTTGTTCCTGCTGGTGATCGCCACGCTCAGCCCTTACTCGATCTTCGCCGTGGCCATGAGCGGCAGCGGCAGTGTGGTCAGCGCCACGGTGCTGGTGGCGTTGCTGGTGTGCCTGATCCCCACCACCATCGGCGGCCTGCTCTCGGCCATCGGCGTGGCGGGCATGAGCCGGATGATGTCGGCCAATGTCATCGCCACCTCCGGGCGCGCGGTCGAAGCGGCGGGCGACGTCGACGTGTTGCTGCTGGACAAGACCGGCACCATCACCCTGGGCAACCGTCAGGCCAGCAGCTTTTTGCCGGCGCCGGGGATAAAAGAGGCCGAGTTGGCAGACGCCGCGCAACTGGCGTCCCTGGCCGATGAAACCCCGGAAGGCCGCAGCATCGTGGTATTGGCCAAACAGAAGTTCGACATCCGCGCGCGGGACATCAACCAGCTCGGCGCCAGCTTTGTCCACTTCACCGCGCAAACCCGCATGAGCGGCGTCGACCTGCCCGAAGGCCGGGCGATTCGCAAGGGCGCGGCGGACGCGATTCGCAACCATATCGAGGCTTTGGGCGGCAGTTTTCCGACAGCCTTGCAGGCCAAGGTCGATGAAGTCGCGCGGCGCGGCAGCACGCCGCTGGTGGTCAGTGACGGCGCCAAGGCGCTGGGTGTGGTGGAACTCAAGGACGTGGTCAAGGGCGGCATCAAGGAGCGCTTCGCCGAGTTGCGGCGCATGGGCATCAAGACCGTGATGATCACCGGCGACAACCGCCTGACCGCCGCCGCCATTGCGGTGGAGGCTGGCGTGGATGACTTCCTCGCCGAGGCCCGCCCGGAAGACAAACTGCAATTGATCCGCGACTACCAGGCCCAGGGCAAGCTCGTGGCCATGACCGGCGACGGCACCAACGACGCACCGGCGCTGGCCCAGGCTGACGTGGCGGTGGCGATGAACAGCGGCACCCAGGCCGCCAAAGAAGCCGGCAACATGGTCGACCTCGACAGCAACCCGACCAAGCTGATCGAAGTGGTCGAGGTCGGCAAACAGATGCTGATGACGCGCGGCGCCCTCACCACCTTCAGCGTGGCGAATGACGTGGCGAAGTACTTCGCAATCATCCCGGCGGCGTTTGTCGCGACCTATCCACAGCTCGGCGCATTGAACGTGATGCACCTGACCAGCCCCAACTCGGCGATTCTCAGTGCGGTGATTTTTAACGCGCTGATCATTGTTGCGCTGATTCCACTGGCCCTGCGCGGCGTGACTTACCGCGCGATCGGCGCGGCGGCGTTGCTCAACCGCAACCTGCTGATCTATGGCCTGGGCGGGGTGCTGGTGCCGTTTGCCGGGATCAAGCTGATCGACCTGTTGCTGACGGGGTTGGGCCTCGTATAACGCGCCAACCACTGTAGGAGCGAGCTTGCTCGCGAAGGGCGTTAACGCTAACGCGGGAAACCTGACACCCAGCGGCACCCTCAGGTTTTTCGCGAGCAAGCTCGCTCCTACAGACAACCAGAGGAATGACATGCCCGCCTTAAACGACGAACGCCCCGACCCCGACGCCCTGCTGGCCCGGGTACAACAGGAAGAACAGGCCGCCTTGCGCGGCAAATTGCGTATCTACTTCGGCTCCAACGCCGGGGTGGGCAAGACCTGCGCCATGCTCGCTGCAGCGCAACGCGAAGTCGCCCTGGGCCGCGACCTGCTGGCCGGGGTGGTGGAAAGCCACGGCCGCACAGAAACCGCCGAGCTGCTGCATGGCCTGGAACAACTGCCCCGCGCCGCGCTGCAGCATCGCGAGTTCGCACTCAGTGAATTCGACCTCGACGCCGCCCTGCGCCGCCACCCCGCCGTGGTGCTGGTGGACGAACTGGCCCACAGCAACGTGCCCGGCTCGCGCCACCCCAAACGCTGGCAAGACGTGGAAGAACTGCTCAGCGCCGGCATCGATGTCTGGACCACCCTCAACGTCCAACACCTGGAAAGCCTGAATGACCTGGTCAGTGGGATCATCGGCATCCGCGTGCGGGAAACCGTGCCCGACCATGTGTTCGACAACGCCCACGAAGTGGTGGTGATCGACCTGCCGCCGGACGATCTGCTGCAACGCCTCAAGGACGGCAAGGTGTACCTGGGCCCGGCAGCCGCGCGTGCGTCGCAAAATTTTTTCCGCAAGGGCAACCTGCTGGCGCTGCGCGAGCTGACACTGCGGCGCACCGCCGACCGGGTCGACGCGCAGATGCGCGTGTACCGCCGCGAACAATCGATCAAGACCCTGTGGCCGGCCCGCGAACGGCTGCTGGTCGGCGTGGCCGGTGACGCCGGCGATGAACGCCTGGTGCGTGAAGCGGCGCGCCTGGCGCAAAAACTGGAAGCGGACTGGATTGTCGTCCACGTCGCTTCGGCCCAAGGGCGCGGCGCCAAGCGCTACCTGAACGCAATGAAAACCCTGGCCCTGGCCAGCGAATTCGGCGCCGACACGGCCACACTGCCGGGCATGGACGTCGCCGAAGCCCTGGTTGCCTGCGCCCGCGAGCACAACGCCAATCGCCTGGTACTCGGCCATCATCCGCGCCGCAGGTGGCAGTTCTGGCATCAGTCGGTCAGCGACCGGATCAGCCGCCACCATCCGCAAATCGATCAGATCGTGATCGCCCACGGCCTGCTGCCGGGCAAGCCCGCCGCGCTCGAAAAACCCACGGCACGGCCCGGCACTCGACTGGCCTACGTCTGGGCCAGCCTCGCCTGTTTCGCCGCCAGCGCCGTCGCCGCCCTGCTGTTGCAGGTGTTCGACCTGGCCAACGTGGTCATGCTGTTTTTGCTCACGGTCGTGCTGGTTGCGCTGCGCTATGGACGCGGCCCCGGCGTGTGGGCCGCGATGCTCGCGGTGCTGTGTTTTGACTTCTTTTTCGTACAGCCGCGCTATTCATTCACCGTCAACGACACCCAGTATTTTTTCACCTTTGCGTTGATGCTCGGCATCGCCCTGATCACCGGCCAACTCACCGCGCGCCTGCGCCACGAAGCGCGCACCGCCGCCGCGCGCGAACGCCGCGCAACCTCCCTGGCGCGCTTGGCCCGCGACCTGTCGGCCGCGCTGACCGTGGAGCACATCAGCGAAGTCGCGCTACGCACCTTCAGCGGCGTCTTCGAAGCACGGGTCGGCCTGGCCTTGCCGGACGCCGCCGATGGCGTACACAGCGTCAGCGCGGGCGGGTTGCCGATCGACGACAGCATCGCCCAATGGACCTACGACCACGGCCACCCCGCCGGCCACGGCACCGACACCCTGTCGGCGGCCAAGGGCTGCTATTTGCCGCTCAAAGCGCCGATGCGCGTGCGCGGTGTGCTGGTGCTGGAACTGGCCCAGAGCGAACGCTTGAACGATCCGCAGGAACGCCGCCTGCTGGAAGCCTGCATGAGCCAGTTGGCGATTGCGCTGGAGCGCGTGCATTTCGTTGAAGTGGCGCAAAGCACGTTGGTGCAGATGGAAGGCGAAAAAATGCGCAACACCCTGCTCGCGGCAATTTCCCACGACCTGCGCACACCGCTGACCACGCTGATCGGCGCCGCCGACACCGCCCTGCCCCACGCCCCGCCGGGGCCACTGACCGAACTGCTGCACGGCATTCACGAACAAGCCACGTCCATGCAGCGCCTGATCGAAAACCTGCTGGACATGGCACGCATGCAAGAGCGCGGCGTGCGCCTGAACCGCCAATGGCACTCGCTGGAAGAAATCGTCGGCAGCGCACTGCGCCAATTGCGCGAGCCATTGGCGCAGCACCGCGTAAACACCACACTCGACGCGCACTTGCCGCTGGTGGAAGTCGACGCGCTGCTGATCGAGCGGGTGCTGGTCAACCTGCTGGACAACGCCGCCAAGTACACCCCGCCGGGCACGCTCATCAGCGTGGCCGCCAGCCAGGTCGGCGAGAGCATTGTGCTGGAGGTCAGCGACACCGGCCCAGGTAGCGCCCCGGCCAATCTGTTCGAACCCTTCACGCGCGGCCAGCAGGAATCGTCCGTCGCCGGCATCGGCCTGGGCCTGGCGCTGGCCAAACGCATCGTCGAGGCCCACGGCGGACGCATCGACGCCAACCCCGGCCGCGTGTGCGGCATGCATTTCATCATCACGCTACCGGCGGGCACCCCGCCATCCATGGAATTCCTATGAGCACTGCACGCATTCTGATTGTTGAAGACGAGGCCAACATCCGCCGCTTTGTCGGCATTGCCCTGCAAGATGAAGGTTTTCAGGTGTTCGAGGCCGACAGCGTCAAACGTGCGCTGATCCATGCCGCCAGCCGTCAGCCGGACCTGGTGATCGTCGACCTCGGCTTGCCGGATGGCGATGGCAAACAACTCATCAGCGAGCTGCGCGGCTGGCTCGCGGTGCCGATCCTGGTGCTGTCGGCGCGTGACCGCGAAGAAGAAAAAGTCGCCGCCCTGGACGCGGGTGCCGATGACTACCTGACCAAGCCGTTCGGCGTGCCCGAGCTACTGGCACGCATCCGCGCCCAACTGCGCCGGCATGGGCAGACCGGCACCGTGGTGGCGACCAGCAAGGTGACGTTTGGCGAGATCGAGGTCGACCTGGCCACCCATGAAGTGTCGCGCTCGGGCCAGCCGGTACACCTGACGCCCATTGAATACCGCCTGCTCTGCGCGATGATTCGCGGTCAGAGCCGAGTACTGACTCACCGGCAACTGCTGCTGGAAGTGTGGGGCCTGGATTACGTCGACCGCGCCCACTACCTTCGCGTGCATATGGCGCATTTGCGGCAAAAGCTGGAGGAGGACCCGGCGCAGCCGCAGTACTTCATTACCGAGTTGCAGGTGGGCTACCGGCTGGTGGGGTGGTGAACAGGCGTGCGGCGGCGAAGTCCAGGAACATCGCCGCCATTGCGTCTTGAGTTGGCAGCGATCCGAGGAAAATGGAAAAATGCCAGCATGAATATTCCAAGAAAGTGGCGTGAGCAATTCCCCTTCGCGCTCATCGAACCCCAAACCATTGGCGAGTCCGGCGCCAATGTCTTTCGCCTGCGCGGTGGTGAGCTCGGGGATTTGTTCCTGAAATCAGAGCCCATCGGGCCTTTGGAGGAACTGGCGGGCGAGATCGAGCGGCTGCGCTGGCTCCAGCAATGCTACGTGCCCGGGCCAACCGTGCTCGATGTGCTGAGCGAAAACCATCGGCGCTGGCTGCTGATGAGCGCCGTCCCGGGACACGATCTGGCCAGCGACGGCCACTTGTCTGCGCTTGAAGTCATTGCCATCGTGGCGAATGCACTGCGTACCCTGCACCAGATACCCGTTACACGATGCCCCTTCGACCACTCACTGGAACAACGCATAGCGGTCGCGAGCCAGCGTGTCCGAGCCGGCGAGGTGGATGAGACTGACTTCGACGATGAGCGCCTGGGCCGGACGGCCGCCGACGTGTTCGCCGAGTTGCTGTCGACGCGGCCCAGCACCCATGACTTGGTCGTGACCCACGGCGATGCGTGCCTGCCGAACTTCATGGCTGAAGGGAATCGTTTCAGTGGTTTTATCGATTGTGGTCGCCTGGGTGTCAGTGACCGCTACCAGGACCTTGCGCTGGCCGCGCGAAGCATCGCGCGTAATTGCGGGCCTGAGTGGGTGGCGCCTTTCTTTGACCAGTACGGCGTCAAGCCCGATGAACAGCGCATTGCGTTCTACTGCTTGCTGGACGAACTCTTCTAACCCGTGCAGGCCGTTGATGTACGCCTACTCCTCAACTGAAAATGTGCGCACCGCAGCGTCTTGATGCAATGCCCGAGCGTCTATCGGAACCTCACATTATCAAACTCAACCGTGCGCACGATGACCCGGTGTAATCGAAGCATCTGGACATGCAAGCAGACGTTCGGGGTGTTCAGCGCCCCTAGTGAAAACTTGGATCACTTCATCATTCGTGAGGCGCCGGGGTTGGCGGGCCGATAGTGACTGGCTCGGCTGTCGCGCTCAATAAAGCCCTGTTTAATAAGGTGGTATTGGCATGCTTATGGGGCATGATGGGCCGCAGTGCTTTGCCTGATATTCAACGCCGATGAGTGCCAATCTTTTGTCAGTGATTCCCCTACTAGTATGTGACGACTCCATCATGGCCCGTAAGCAGGTATTACGGGCTCTACCGGCGGACTGGCCGGTTTCGGTCACAGAGGCGGGGAATGGGCGCGAGGCCATGGATGCCATACGCAGGGGTTTGGGGCAGGTGGTGCTGCTCGACCTGACCATGCCGGAAATGGATGGTTATCAGGTATTGAGCGCCTTACGCGCGGAAGGATTGAAGGCGCAAGTCATCGTGATCTCCGGCGACATTCAGGAAGAAGCGGTGCGCCGCGTGCTTGAGCTGGGCGCGCTGGCGTTCCTGAAAAAGCCTTTCGACGAAAGCGAGCTGCGCCAGACACTCAGTCAGTTGGGGCTCCTGACAGAACCCGGCAACGCGTCGCCGGGGAATCGTCGGATAGCGAACACGGCCATCAGTTTTCACGATGTGTTCCGCGAAACGATCAACGTTGCCATCGGCCGGGCGGCCGCCCTGATAGCCAAGGTGTTGGGCGTCTTTGTGCAGTTGCCAGTACCGAACGTGAACATACTCGAAGTCGGCGAGTTGCACATGGCGCTGACCGATGCCAGCAGTTGCAACGAACTCACAGCCATTTGCCAGGGTTTTATCGGCAGTGGCATCGCTGGCGAAGCCCTGCTGATGTTTCACGACTCGGAAATCACCGACATAGCGCAATTGATGAAGCGCCACAGCAGCGACTATTCGGACATGGAAATGCTGCTAGACCTCTCCAGCGTTCTGATCGGTGCCTGCCTGAGCAGCATTGCCGAACAGATCGATGTGGTGTTTTCTCAAGGTCACCCGCAGATCCTCGGCCAGCACGCAAGCATCGATGAGCTGATCCAGGTCAACCGCAAGCGCTGGAAAAAGACCCTGGCCGTGGAAATCAGCTACAGCCTGGAAGGGCACGATATTCGTTTCGACCTGTTGTTGCTGTTCACAGAAGACTCAATCGAACGATTGACCCACAAACTCGCCTACTTGACGAACTAAGCCATGAACGATTCTCTCGATCTGAACGAGTTTCACTGGTTGCTGGCAATCGTCCAGAACATCGACGTCGGTGTTGTGGTGCTCGACCGCAACTATTGCGTGCAGGTCTGGAACACCTTCATGGAGAACCGCTCCGGGTTGCAGCCCAAGGACGCCCAAAATCAGAATTTCTTGAGTCTGTTTCCCGAAATCGACCCGCAATGGTTCAGCCGCAAGGTGGAAAGCGTCGCGACCCTGGGCACACCCGCGTTCACTATCTGGGAGCAGCGCCCGTATCTGGTGCGGTTCAAGAACTACCAGCCGATCACCGGCCAGGAAGAGTTCATGTACCAGAACACCACGTTGTTACCGCTGCGCTCCACCGACGGCAAAATCAAGCATATTTGCCTGGTGATCTATGACGTCACTGACGTCGCCACCAACCGGCATCAACTCCAGGCCGCCAATGCGCAATTGCAGCAACTCTCCAGGACCGATCGGCTGACGGGCTTGTACAACCGCGGTTACTGGGAAGAAAGCCTGAAAGGCGCCTATGCGCGGCACCAGCGTTATGGCAATGCCACCAGCCTGGTGATGCTGGATATCGACAATTTCAAGCGGATCAACGACACCTATGGTCACCTGGCGGGCGACAAGGTCATCGAAGAAATCGCCAGGCTGATCCATGAACATGCGCGCGAAACCGATATGGCTGGGCGTTATGGCGGTGAAGAGTTCGCCGTGGTGCTATCGGACACCGATAAAACCAATGGATGGGTGTTCGCCGAGCGTCTGCGTAAGGCAGTCGAAGGGCTGGAAGTGCTGCACAACGGCCAGAGCATCCGTTTCACCATCAGCCTGGGGGTGGCCGACCTGAGCCAGCCCTCGATCAACTATGCCGACCTGATCGCCTGGGCGGACCATGCGCTGTTTGCGTCGAAGAAGGCCGGGCGCAATCGGGTGTCGGTGTATGAGTAGCGTGATCGTAGTGCCTGGTTTTACGACGACTGAGCGGCCTCTCTGCGCTGACTAGCCGACTTGAGGCGCGCGTCGGCGATAGGCGCCCAGGGAAATACGCAAGTGCTTGTCCCGCCAATAAACGATGGGATCGCCGAGCTGAATCCCAGGCACAAAAAAGCCCGCTCAATGAGCGGGCTTCCTGTGGTGACCTGGCGTTCAGCGTTCCAGGTAACCGAATATGGCGCAGCGGACGGGACTCGAACCCGCGACCCCCGGCGTGACAGGCCGGTATTCTAACCGACTGAACTACCGCTGCGCGTAACACATAAAGCGAATGGTGGGTGATGACGGGATCGAACCGCCGACCCTCTGCTTGTAAGGCAGATGCTCTCCCAGCTGAGCTAATCACCCTTCACTTTCGGTGTGGGCCGCATCATATACGAAAAATCCGCAATGTGTTGATTTAAATGCAATTTATTTAGAATATTTTCCAATGAGCGGCGCGCCCCGGTAAAAACGGGGTTCTTCTGGGCCAAACGCGGCGCTATTACGCTTACCTGACGCTTGGCGGCGGCGTGGGCTGGTGGACCTGATGACCCGTTATCAGGCCACCCCGCACCGGGTTTTCCAAAGCCCAGACAGCAAAAAGCCCGCTCAATGAGCGGGCTTTTTGGAGTGATCCGTCAGAAGTCGAAGAACACCGTTTCTCCTTCGCCTTGTATCCGGATATCAAAACGATAAGCCAACTTGCCATCAACCGTGCAACGCTTGGCGACCAGCGTCTCCCGACGTTGCGGCTGCTCGATCAGATTCAGCACCGGATCGACCGCATTGGCCTGGGCTTCGTCGTCGAAGTACACACGGGTCTGCAAGTGAATATTGATACCCCGCGCGAACAGCGAAACATTGACGTGCGGCGCCATCCCTACACCCGCAGCGTTCTTCAGGGTGCCCGGCTTGACGGTATGGATCTGCCACTCGCCAGTCTCCGTGGTCGCCGTGCGGCCAAAACTGTTGAAGGGCTTTTCCAGGTTGTAGTCGCTGTCGTAAACGCCTTCGTGGTCAGCCTGCCAGCATTCCAGGAACGCATCGCGGATCAGGTGACCGTTGCCGTCATAGACATGGCCCAGCAACAGGATGTGCTCACCCGGCGCACCGGGTTTGGCCATTTCGTTCCAGATTTCCTGCTCGCGCGGCGGGTTGCCCGCCGCCTCCAGCGCCAGGCCGATATGCACGTAAGGACCGGCGGTTTGCGACGGGGTTTCAGGCAGAAGTTCAACGGGCATGGGCGTGCCTCCTCAACGGTTTTCGAAGTGGGTCTTGCGCTGACCGCGCAGAACGATATCAAAGCGATAAGCCAGGCAATCCATGGGATTGGCCATGCTCATATCAAGCTTTGCGATCAGGCTCTGCACCGCATCCGGATTGGCGATCGACTTGACGATCGGGCACATCGAGATGAGCGGGTCACCTTCGAAATACAGCTGGGTGATCAATCGCGTGGCAATCGACGGGCCGCTGATTGAGAAGTGAATATGCGCCGGGCGCCAGTCGTTGGGACCATTGCGCCACGGATACGGGCCAGGCTTGACCGTGCGAAAACTGTAGTTGCCCTCGCGGTCGGTCAAGGCACGGCCGACGCCACCGAAGTTAGGGTCGATGGGGGCCAGATAGCTGTCTTTCTTGTGCCGATAACGACCACCGGCATTGGCTTGCCACATTTCCACCAGGGTATGGGGAATCGGCTTGCCGTACTGGTCACAGACCCGACCGGCGACGATGATGCGCTCGCCGATGGGCAAACCCCCTTGATTGAAGTTCAGCAGCAGATCGTTATCGTGCTGACCCATCTTCAGGTGGGAAAAGTCCGGGCCGCTGGTTTCCGACTGGGAGAGAGGGATGCTCACCAACGCCTGACGCGGGGAACGCAGGATTGAGGTTTTGTAGTCAGGCGTCAGGGCTTTGGGGTGCCAATTACGGTCACGAATGACGAAACGGCTGTTGTCCGCATCAGACATGTCGGTTTCCTTTTTTGTTATGGATAAAAATCAGCGGTTAACGCTGCCTAAACAGCAATCAACGACCCAGTCTCCCTTGATAAGACGCCATCCAAAACTGAAAAAACCGAGCCTATCCATATCCAAATGGTTATGGATAGCAACCCTCGCGATATTCCTCGCCTACCTCGCGCAACACCTCCACGCACCATTGAGCCGCCATGGACATCGTCAACGCAGGATTGCTGCACAGCCCCACAGAACCACCGGGTTCGCGAATACCCAACTGCAACTCAACCAGGTCACCTCGACTCAGGTCCTGCCTGACCGCGTCAAAAGGCGCGACCCAGATCGCCTGACTGCACTGCACATAACGCCGACTCAAGATCAACGACAGGGTTTCCAGACGCTGGCGCGGTGGGCTGATGCTGTGCTGCACAAACAGGCTGTCGGCGAATTTGCGAATCGTCGTCCCCGCCAGCGGCAACACCAGCGGATAATTTTCGATGTGTTCATGCGCGTGTGGGTCAGCCAATAGCGGATGGCCGTTACGCACCACCAGGGTCATGGACTCGCTGTACAGATGCTCGAACATCAGCCCAAGGATCTGCGGGCTATCCGTCATGCGTCCGACCACCAGGTCCAGCTCCCCCACACGCAATTGCGACAACAGGTACGCGCTTGGCCCGGTCACCACGCTCACGACCAACGCGGGATGTCGGGCATGCAAACGACAGACGACTTCGGGCACCAGCAAACTTTCCACGGTGGACAGCACGCCGAGCCGCGCGGTGAAGGGCTCATGCTCGCCGGAACGCAGGCTATTCACCCCTTCACGCAGCGCTTGTACGCTCGGCCCGGCATAACGCAGGAAAGCCACCCCGGCCTCAGTCAACGCCGCGCCACTTTTACTGCGCACGAATAAAGTGGCGGTCAGCAGGGTTTCGAGTTCTTTGAGGGTCTTGGACAGCGCCGGTTGGCTGATCGCCAGTTTTTCCGAGGCGCGCGCCAGGCTGCCCTGGCGCGCCACTTCGAGAAAGCACACCAGATGACGGAATTTGATTCGGGTATCGATATTCAACGTATTTTGCTGCCTTCGAGGTGTGCCGTGCCGCGAAAGTGTACGCCCGATGTCCGGGCGACGCTGCCGATCAGCGCCGTTGCAATACGTGATGAGCCTTGTCGAGCGCCCTCTTCGCCCGGTCGAACGCGCTAACGCCTTGCTCCAACAACTGCCGAGAGGGGGTCTCCAGGCTCAGCGGGATACCGGCGGGCAGCGCGCTCAACAGGCCATCCAGGTCACAGTCGCCGTCACCCGGGAAACGTCGTTCATTGCGCGCCTGACGCAGGATTTCATCCATATCGTCGGGGCGCGGTCCCGCCACGTCGCACAGCTGTGCGTAGCGGAAACGATGCGGCGCCTTGGCCGTGACGGCGGCCAGTTCCGTGAGCGATGAGCCAGACCGATCGAAGTGGAACGCGTCAATCAGCACCCCACCGTTGCGACGTGCAGCGCTCTCGACGATGCGCCATGCCTGCGAAAGATCGCGTGCGTCTGTCCAAGGCATGAACTCCAGGTGCGGATGGATGCCGAGCGGCGCCGCCATGTCGCACAGCGCCGCGAAGTTGTCGCCCAGGCGGGCTTCGTCCGGGTCGTTGCCGGCGATCAACAATTCCGTCGCGCCAAACTCGGCACCGACTTCCAGAAGGCCAAGGAAATCCTGCACGCGGGTTTCCGGCTTCAATCGCAGGATCTCAATGTCCAGCACCTTGATCCCGGTGTCCCGCAGACGCTGGCGCGTTCGATGCCGCAACTCGGCATCTGCCATCAAGGGGAAGTGATGTTCTTGCGGCGTTGCCGGTTCCAGCCGCAAGCCGACATGGCTATATCCGGCGCGGGCAGCGACCTCGACCATGTCCGGAGGCGACAGCTCCAGCACGGTCAGGGCAGCCAGGGAAAATATCTGTTCGCTCATGGTCGACTCTCGTTCTCGAATTCCAAAAAAAGCGACGTGCTTCGGTCACGAAAAGTGACGACCTGAGCCGCTGTGTTTTTTTAGTTAGAACTGAGTTCCAGTTTTAAATCAAGTGGAAAAAACACGCAGAAAGGAAAGCAATTTGCGCGGTTGGTTTGTGTTCGATAACCGCACAAAAGCCTGATTTTCCGATTGATCATTCTTCCTTAAAAACCGAACACTGAATAAGACTCCCCCCCGAAGCCCCCGTAATCCGGGACTTGCGCCCTGTCGGCGTAACCGGGCGAATTGACACTGCTGGCGTAACTGGAATAGTTTTCCAGAATTATCGAAAGCCAATTCCAGCGAAACGACGGGCGTCACAAAACCACTGAGGAGCCAGGTTATGCCAAGTGCAGCGAGTCACACCGAAAGCAGTTACGTAGGGCGCTTTGACCGTGGTCTGGCCATTCTGGAAATGCTGGCCAACAGCGGTGAAGGGATTCCGCTGACCGCGATTGCGGAACAGCTGCGTATCCCTCGTAGCGCAACCCATCGCCTGCTGAACACCTTGTGTGAAACCGGCTATGCACGCCAGGAGCAGGAACGTGGCACGTATGTGCTGACCTCCAAGTTGCAGGTCCTCGCCTTCACCCACCTGAGCGCGGACGGGACGGTTGATGCGGTGCAGCCGGTGCTCAATCGTCTGGCGGCAGAAGTCGGTGAGCTGGTGCGGTTGTCCGTGGTGGACGAGGATCGGCTGACCTGGGTTGCGCGTGCGCAAGGCGCACGTTCCGGGCTGCGTTATGACCCGGACATGGGCATGGCGGCCAAGCTCTCATGCTCCGCGAGCGGCTATGCCTGGATGGCAACCCTGGATAACGAGCGGGCGTTGGCACTGGTCGGCCGACAGGGCTTCGGTCTGGCCCAAGACTATGGTCCCTCCGCCCCGCAAACCGTTGAGGCATTGCTGCCAAGAATCGAATCGGCACGGACCCTCGGCTATGCGATGGCCATTCAGACATTTGCCGACTGGATGTCAGCCATCGCTGTCCCCCTGTTTCACCCAATCAGCCGCAAGGTGATTGGGGTGGTCAGTGTTGCGGGCCCGGTTTTCCGGCTTTCCGAAGCGCGGCTGCATCAAATCGCCCCGTCACTCATCGCTGCTGTAGCAGAAATCCAGCAGTTGATTCCGGGGTCTCCCGCCCTGATGAGTCCAGGGCTCACCGCAATGAATATCAGTCAAGGTGACTCAGTGTGAACACCCAGAACAACGCCAGGTCAAGACGTCTCGATTGTGATCTGTTAGTGATCGGCTCCGGCGCTTCCGGCCTTGCCGCCGCCGTGACCGCCGCGTCCCAGGGCCTTAAGGTCATCGTGGTGGAAAAGCATGCAACATTCGGCGGCGCGACGGCATGGTCGGGTGGATGGCTGTGGGTTCCCGGCAACCCATTGGCCAAGCGCGCGGGTATTGATGAAGATCCACAGCAACCGCGCACCTATTTGAAGAATGAACTGGGTTCACGCTACAACGCCGAACGGGTCGATGCTTTTCTGGACAATGCGCCACGGATGGTGGCGTTCTTTGAAGAAAACACCGCGTTAAAATGGGTCGATGGCAACGGCATCCCCGACATTCATGGGCATGTTCCCGGCGCCGCCGTTCAAGGCCACCAGGTGATCGCTGCGCCCTACGATGCAAGACACATGGGGCGGTTAATCCGGCGCATGCGCAAACCCATGAGAGAGACGTCTTTCCTCGGTATGCCGATCATGGCCGGCCCCGATCTGGCGGCCTTTTTGAGCATGACCCAATCGCTCAAATCCTTTATCCATGTCAGCAAGCGTTTTCTACGCCACCTGCGAGATCTGGCCCTCCACGGTCGGGCCATGCACTTGGTCAACGGCCAGGCGTTGGTCGCACGCCTGGCCAAATCGGCGGTCGATCTCGGTGTGACGCTGATCGAGTCCGCCCCCGCTCGCCAATTGATCCTGGATCAAGGCAAGGTCTTGGGGGCTATCGTCGACACGCCAGACGGCACGACGCACATCTATGCCACCCGAGGCGTCGTGTTGGCAGCCGGTGGTTTCCCCAACGACATGCGTCGGCGCAAGGCGCTTTTCCCGCGCACGCCGACAGACAACGACCACCTGGCCTTGCCCCCTGTCGATTGTTCGGGCGATGGCATTTCGCTGGGCGAATCTGCCGGCGGCGTGCTGGAGGTAGACGTTGCATCACCCGCCGCATGGGCTCCGGTTTCGTTGCTCCCGCACGCGGACGGCAGCACGGGGCATTTCCCCCACATCATCGACCGCGCCAAACCCGGCCTGATTGGCGTGCTGTCCACTGGCAAGCGCTTCGTCAACGAAGCCGACGGCTACTACGATTACACCGCTGCCATGATGACCGCGGCGCCTGAAGGTGAAGAAGTGGCGTCCTGGCTGATCTGCGATCACCGCTTCCAGCGCCGCTTCGGGCTGGGTCATTCGCGGCCGTTCCCGCTACCTGTGGGGCCGTCGGTACGCAGTGGGTATTTACACCGCGCCGCATCCATCCATGCGCTGGCCGAAGCCTGCGGTATCGATCCTGCTGGGTTGTCTGAAACGGTACGCAACTTCAACGAGCACGCCCGCAACGGTCAGGACCCAGCGTTCGGTCGTGGCTCCACGCCTTACAACCGCAAACAAGGCGATCCCCTTATTACCGAAGGCAACCCCTGCGTGGCCCCGATCGAACACGGCCCTTTTTATGCCGTGAAGGTCCGCCCTGGCAGCTTCGGCACATTCGCGGGCCTCAAGACCAATGGCCATGCCCAGGTAGTGGACCGCAGTGGAGCCGCTATCACCGGTCTTTACGCAGTCGGCACCGACATGGCGAGCGTCATGGGCGGTTACTACCCTTCCGGAGGGATCAACCTCGGGCCAGCCATGACGTTCGGCTATATCGCCGGGCTTCATGCGGCCGCTGCGCAGCATTCAACCGATGCGAGTTCGAACGCCCAGGACGTCGCGTAACGCCGTTCAACTGAAGCCTGTTCTGACATTCAAAGTGTCATGATCGGCCGCAGCAGCGCCTGCCCTTCGTACAGCGGCGACAGATACCGCTCGCGCATGTCCTCAACCGTCATGCGCGACGCGTGAGTCGTCAGCGTCAGCGTTGCCTGCAATTGCCCTTCCCGATCCAGCAGCGGCACGCTCAGCACCCGCATGCCCACTTCATATTCCTGATCCACCATCACGTAACCACGCTCGCCCGCCAGGGCGATTTCGCGGCGGATCAGTGCTTCGTCGGTGAGCGTATAAGGCGTGATGGCTCGAGGCGGGTTGCGTTGGAAGTAAGCGCACAGCGCCTCCTGCGAAAAACTCGCCAACCACAGCCGTCCGCTGCCGGTGCAATACATCGGCACCCGTGAACCGGGACGAATCGACATCGAGGTGATGTGGCTATAGCGACTGCGCACCACATGCACAATGTCATCACCGTCGCGAACACCCACCGACACATGCTCCTGGGTGGTTCGCGCCACCTGCTCGACGATGGGCCGCAGCATGCGCGGCAGTAGCGCGGAATCGACATAAGCCTGGCCAATACGCAAGGCCTTCGCGGTCAGCCAGTAATGGCGGCCATCGGTCTGCGCAAAGTCGTCATGCACCAAGGTCAGCAAAAAACGCCGCGCGGCGCTTTGGGTCATATCGGCCATGCGCGCCACTTGCGGCACGCTCAGGCGCGGATGCTCCTGGGAAAACAACTGCAACAGCGCCAGGCCTTTTTGCAGGCCGACGATCAAATCGCGCGGGTGGATGGTGGGTTTTTTCATCACTCGGATTCTTTATCGTGCATAGACTGCGATTATCGCACTGACACTGCGATTATCAACCTAATCCCTCACAAGCTCGATTGTTCGCTGCCTTCACCGCTTGCAGTATCAGCGGCACAACACAGCTAATAAGCGAGTACCTCCCATGATTCAGGGTTCGACTGAACTGGTCGCCATCGTCGGCTCACCTGTAGCCCAGGTGAAATCGCCGGAAAACTTCAATCGCTGGTTCGCCGACCACCAGCAGAACGTCGCCATGCTCGCCATCGACCTTGCACAGAGCGCCCTGGATGATTTCGTCCAGACCCTGCGCGGCTGGCAAAACCTGCGCGGATGCGTGGTCACCGTTCCTTACAAGCAACTGCTGGCCAGCCGCCTGGACGGCGTCAGTGAACGCTCGGCGGCGCTGTGCTCGGTCAATGTGATCCGCCGCGAGACCGACGGTCGACTGGTGGGCGATATCGTCGACGGCGAAGGCTTTCTCAACGCTGCGCGCAAGCACGGTTTCAACCCCAAGGACAAACAGGTTCTGGTGATCGGTACCGGCGGCGTCGGCAGCGCGATTGCGTATTCGTTGTGCCAGGCCGGGGTCAGCCATTTGGTCATCAGCGACATCAACCATGCGCGCGTCGAGGTGCTCGGCGACCTTCTACGCAGTGCCTTCCCGCAGATTGTGATCAGCGCCAGCCCGGCGTCGCTCGAGCACTTCGACCTGGTCGTCAACGCCTCGCCCGTCGGCATGAGTGCAACCAATGACAACGGCCCGATGCCGTTGCCGACTGCGCTGATGGAAACCCTGAACGCCAAAACCCTGGTGGCAGATGTCGTGACATCACCGGCGGTGACCCCGTTTCTCGCCATGGCCCGACGCCTCGGCTGCCCGATCCAGACCGGGCCGGAAATGGCGTTGGCGCAGTTGGGCAACCTCGGTCACTTCATGGGCGTGACGCCGCTGGAGATCTGACTCTCCGGGGCCTCCCTAACAGGCGATAACAATAATGAACACGAAGACTTCCCTGCCCTCTGCCCATGCCGAGTTGACCTATGACGTGATTGTCCTGGGCAGCGGCGCGGCCGGATTCGCCGCGGCGGTGACTGCCAGTTGCCGCGGCCTCAAGGTGTTGTTGGTGGAAAAGACCGAGGCCTTCGGTGGTACGTCGGCGATTTCCGGTGGTGCAGTGTGGCTGCACGATACCGACCAGGCCCGGGCTGCCGGGCATTGCCTGCCCGCTGAACAGATGCGCCGTTATCTGAAAGAGGTGATCGGCAGCGGCTACAACCCGCCATTGATCGATGCCTTCATCGAACACGGCCGCGAAGCCCTGCGCTACCTGGAAACCCACAGCGAACTCAAGTACAGCCTGCGACCGTTGTCGCCCGACTACTACCCGGACTTGCCGGGTGGCACGCAAACAGGTCGCGCGCTGGAAATCGACGAGTACGACGGTCGCCACCTCGGAGAGCATTTCAAAGACCTCAAACGCCCCCCGGACGGCATGCTTCTTTTCGGCGGCATGATGGTCAATCGTGTCGATATCCAGCACTTCCTCAGCTTCAAGCGTTCGCCAAAATCCCTCTGGCACTGCCTTAAACTGATAGGACGTTACGCCATCGACCGCCTCAACCATCCACGCGGCACCCGCCTGACCGTGGGCAATGCCTTGATCGCACGCCTGGCCACCACTGCGCTGGCCAAGGGTGTCGACCTGTGGCTGCAAGCAACCCCCGAGGCCTTGATCGTTGAACAGGGTTCGGTCAAGGGCGTGCAGATTTCCAGGCGCGGAACAACTCATTCCGTGTTCGCGCGTGGCGGTGTGGTGCTGGCCATGGGGGGGTTTGCCGCAAGCGCACACGCCGCCGAACAGCGGCCATCGACTGATTCGGAGCACTGGAGCATGTCGCCGCCGGCCAACGTCGGTGACGGGCAACGCCTGGCGGCCTCGGTCAACGCGGCAATCGGCGACAACCTGGCGGCGAATTTCTTCTGGGCCCCGGTTTCGGTGCTGCACAAGAGCGACGGCAGCGTGGAGCGCTTTCCGCATCTGGTCACCGACCGCGCCAAACCCGGCGTTATTGCGGTCAACCGTGCCGGGCGGCGCTTCGTTAATGAATCCAACTCCTATCACTGTTTCGTCGAAGCCATGTTCGCCAATGGCGGCGCCAATGCGCCCTGCTGGCTGATCTGTGACAGCGAAGCGATGAACAACTACGGCATGGGCCTGGCGCGTCCGCGCCCCGTCGACAACCGCGCACTGATCGACGCCGGTTATCTGCTGCGTGCCGACAGCCTCGGCGAATTGGCGCTCATCGCCGGCCTGGAGGCGAACACGCTGGAGCAGACCGTGGTGCAGTACAACGCGGATGCCGATCAAGGCGTCGACCGCCAATTCGGCAAGGGCAGTACGGCCTACAACCGCTACATGGGTGACCCGCTGCATCAGCCCAATCCCTGCCTGAAATCCCTGCGCAAGGCGCCCTTCTACGCCGTGTGTTTATTTACCGGCGACCTCGGTTCGGCACGCGGGCTGGTCACCAACGGCCAGGCCAACGTGCTGGATCGCAGCGGCGCACCAATCCCCGGCCTCTACGCGGCGGGCAACGAAATGAATTCAATCATGGACGGCACTTACCCCGGCCCCGGTATCACCCTCGGCCCAGGCATCACGTTCGGTTACCTCGCCGCCAGCGACATCGCTCACCGGCTCGACCACAGCCGCGCACACCCATCCCACACTGGAGAACAGCATGTATTACGAACTGCGCACCTACACGATTAAACCCACCAAGCTCGGCGACTGGCTGGCTCTGTACAAAAGCGCCGCCTTAGCCGTGCAGCAAGAGCACTTGGGCAATCTAGTCGGTTTTTTCACCACCGAAATCGGTGAAGTCAATCAAGTGGTGCACATCTGGGGCTACGCCAGCCTTGACGAGCGCATGACCCGCCGCAACGCCATGGCGGCCGATCCACGCTGGCAGGACTTCGCACGGCAGAACAAGGAGCTGGATGCCGTGGTGACGCTGGAATCACGACTGCTGCGCCCAACCGATTTTTCGCCGCTCAAATAACCCCATCGCAGCGTTGCGCCGCTTCTGATCGGGAGCGGCCAACCTCATTTCTTCTCGCGGTAATGCCTATGTCCATCAGCGCCCCCCTACTGTGTGATGTTCTGGTCGTCGGCTCCGGCGCTTCCGGCCTGGCAACGGCGGTGACCGCTGCGCACCTGAACCTCGACGTCATCGTGGTGGAAAAGGAGCCGCAGCTAGGCGGCACCAGCGCCTGGTCGGGCGGTTGGCTGTGGATTCCGCGCAACCCATTGGCCGTCGCCGACGGTATCGTTGAAGACCTGGAACAGTCGCGGATTTACCTGCGCCATGAACTGCGCAGCAAAGTGCTCGACCCGCGCGTGGAGATGTTCCTCGCACAAGGCCCGCAGATGGTCGATTTTTTTCAACGCCATACCGAGGTGCAGTTTTTCTCCGGCAGCAAAATGCCTGATTTTCACGCCAGCGAAGGCCACGCAAACGGTGGCCGCTCGGTCTGTGCGCAACCGTTCGACGGTCGTCGCCTCGGCCCTTGGATCAATAAACTCCGACGCCCGCTCGACGTGATCAGCCTGGCAGGAATGGGCATCGCCGGCGGTGCCGACCTCAATCATTTTCTCAACGCCCGCCAGTCGCCGTCCTCATTGCTCTACGCCGGCAAGCGCCTGTTACGCCACGCCCGCGACCTGCTGTTTCATGGCCGCGGCCTGCACTTGGTGAACGGCAACGCGCTGGTTGCCCGGCTGCTCAAAAGCGCGCTGGATCGCAAGGTGCGCCTGCTGACTGACACGCCCGTGCGCGAACTGCTGCGTGACGGCGAGCGCGTGCTCGGGGCTCGCGTCGAATCTGCCGGGCGCCTGATCGAGATCCGCGCTCGACGTGGCGTGGTGCTCGCTTGCGGTGGGTTCCCCCACGACCAGCAGCGCATCGCCGATATGTTCAAGCATGCTCCCAACGGCACCGAACATTTGAGCGCAGCGCCCAAGGGCAATACCGGCGATGGCCTGCGACTGGGCGAACGCGTCGGGGCCTGCGTGGCGTCCGACCTCGCCCATGCGGCCGCGTGGGCGCCAGTGTCCCGGGTGCCGCGCGAAGACGGGGGTTTCAGCGGTTTTCCGCACCTGATGGAACGCGCCAAACCCGGCTTCATTGCCGTGCGCCAGGATGGCCGACGCTTCGTCAACGAAGCGGACTCCTATCACGACTACATGTGCGCACTGTTTAACGCCACGGGGCCCGCAGAAACGCCGATGTCCTGGCTGATCTGCGATCACCGCGCCCAACGTCGCTATGGCCTGGGCTGGTCCAAACCCTTTCCGTTTCCGACGACAAAGTACGTGCGCGCGGGCTACCTGTTCAAGGCGCCGACGTTGATCGAACTGGCACACAAATGCGGCATCGATGCGCAACAGTTGGAAGTGACCGTCAGCGCCTTCAATCTGGGGGCGGAACAAGGTCACGACCCGCTCTTGCAGCGCGGTGAATCGCTGTACAACAGAGCACAGGGCGACGCTCTACACGGACCGAACCCGTCCCTCGGCAGCCTGCACAAAGGCCCGTTTTATGCAGTAAAGCTGGTGCCCGGCAGCCTCGGCACCTTCGCCGGCCTGAACACCGACGCCTATGCCCGCGCACTCGACGAACACGGCACGCCGATTCCGGGGCTGTTCGCTGTGGGCAATGATATGAACAGCATCATGAACGGCCATTACCCCAGCGGCGGCATCACACTCGGTCCCGGCATGACCTTCGGTTATATCGCCGCACGCGTTCTTGCCGGCCAGGCCGTCGACGGAAAGCCAGCCGGTCAACCGGACCCTTTCTAAAGGGAAACAGATCGCCGGGGTAGATGAACGCACGTGAAGTCATCGAGAAAAGTCATCGGGAGTCAGTCATGAGCGCCACGAGAGAAAAGACCATTGCTTCGCGCCTGGCCTCCAGCTACCCCGATGTCCAACACGCGTTGAACGCTGGCACCCCGAGCGAAAAAATGGAGGTGGCAACGCGTATCGTCTTGTGGGCGGCCAGCGAAGCCGGCCTGGACAGGGCCGATATCGTCGTCGCGCTGTCAAAAAGAGACCCCACGCTATTCGACGAGCTTTGCGCCGACATGGAGGAGCAACAATTCAAACTGTTTGAGCGTGGAGACGAGACGCACCTAGTGTTTTTCAACAAGGCGCGGGTCTACAACGCAAGCGCTTGGTTAGCGCGTGAAGTTCCACATGAAGCGATATATGAGTCACTTTTCGCCACGGAAAAAATCTTGGTGATTGCTGATTTCTTCTAGATCCAATAAACGGCGATGACCTGATCTTGAGATTGCCGAGCCGACTCCCAGGCCCAAAAAAAGCCACTCAATCAGCGGGCTTTCTGTGGTGATCTGGCATTCAGCGTTCCAGGCGACTGAAATAACGATACCAATCCGTACCGAAATATATTTTGACAGACCTTTTGTGCCAAGCAATACTGTACAGGCTGGTATCGAATAGACCGCCTCTTGCGTGTACTCACCGAAATCAAACGGGACGCCACTCTTCAGGCCGCCGCCAAGTCAACGTTGTATCGCCACTACCGCTCCAAGGAGGAACTCTTCCAGGCGATAAGTCATGAAAACCCTCAATCCGATGAATACTTTTTCTCACTTGATCATCTGTCAGCATTGCGACTCACTGTTCGAGTCGGTGTCGCTGAACAGATGGCAGAAAGCTGAGTGCACACGCTGTGGCGCAGTGCTCAAACGCGGGCAGCGGATGAGCGTGCAGACGCTGTTAGCGCTGTCCATTACCGCCGCCCTGCTCTTCGCCTTTGCCAACGCCTTCCCGGTCATCAGCATCAGCATGGAAGGCTTGAACAACGAAGCCACCTTGTGGGCATCCGTAGAAGCACTGGCTCACGGTCGGATTACGCCGATGGCTGCGGTGGCCGGACTGACCATAATCCTCGCGCCGATGTTGCAGATTGCACTGCTGTGCTGGTTATTGGCGTTTGCCAACGCTGGCCGCGCGGCTCCCGGTTTCAGGGCCTGTATGCGCACACTGGAGCACTTACGTCCGTGGAGCATGCTGGAGGTCTGTTTACTCGGGATATTGGTCGCGATCGTCAAGCTGGCCGGCATGCTGAATGTGCATCCGGGCTTGGGACTGTGGGCACTCGGCATGCTCACCGTGTTGCTCATTTTGATATCGGGCAAGGACATTCACCGTCTTTGGGACGACCTGGCGGACCAACTTATATGAGCCAGCCAGCCTACGCCCGCGAACTGAACCTGATGCCTTGCCACACCTGCGCACAGATTTGCCGGCGGGATGAACACCGCTGCCCCCGCTGCAATGGCCCTGTGCATGCGCGCAAACACAACAGCATTGCCCGCACCTGGGCATTGCTGCTGGCGGCGCTGATGCTCTACATCCCGGCCAATCTGCTGCCGGTCATGCGCACCAACATGTTAGGCAACGCCAGCGACAACACCATCATGAGCGGGGTCATCGAGTTCTGGAAAAGTGGGTCCTGGGATATCGCCGCCCTGATCTTCTTCGCCAGCATCGTGGTGCCGTGTATGAAGTTCCTGATTCTGGGCTTGCTGCTCGTGACCTGCCAGCGCAAGAGCCGCTGGGCCATGCGAGGAAGAAGCCGGCTGTATCGCATGGTCGAGTTGATCGGCTACTGGTCCATGCTTGACGTGCTGGTGGTGGCACTGGTCGCCGCGCTGGTGCAGTTTCGCTCGCTGAGTTCCATCGACCCGATGTTGGGTATCGTCTTTTTTGGTCTGGTGGTGGTGCTGACCATGCTGGCCGCCATGAGTTTCGATCCCCGGCTTATCTGGGATGCAGAGGTTGAAGATGTCTGATCATCACGTTTCCACCGATTCGCCCGCAGCCAAACCCTCAATCAAGACGCGACGCTTCAACGTTTCCCTCGTGTGGATTGTGCCCATCGTCGCGGCGTTGGTTGGCGCGTCGATGTTGATCAACAACGCACTGTCGGCGGGCCCGCAGATCAGTATCAGTTTCCAGACCGCAGAAGGTCTTGAGGCCAACAAGACTCAGGTCAAATACAAGAACGTGGTGATCGGCAAAGTCACGGCCATTGCCTTGAGCAGCGACCGCAGCCACGTGGTCGCGAAAGTCGATCTCGATGCTTCGGAGCGTGCCTTCACCGACGAAAACTCGATGTTCTGGGTTGTCCGTCCGCGCATCGGTGCCAATGGGATTTCCGGGGTCGATACCCTGTTGTCCGGCGCCTTTATCGGGGCCGATGCGGGCAGCTCGGGGAAAACCGGGAAAAACTTCGTCGGTCAGGAAACGCCGCCGCCGATCACTTACGGCGAACAAGGCAAGCGCTTCACCCTGCACACCACCGACCTCGGCTCCCTGGACATCGGCTCGCCGATCTACTATCGGCGTATCCAGGTCGGCCAGGTGGTGTCCTACCAGCTCTCGGAAGACGGTAAGGGTGTCGACGTAGAAATCTTCGTGCGCTCGCCCAATGACCGGTTCGTCAGCACCGATACGCGGTTCTGGAATGCCAGTGGCATTGACCTGACAGTGGGGGCAAACGGCCTGAAGGTTAACACCCAATCGCTCTCGACCATCCTTTCAGGCGGTATCGCGTTCGTTGAACCCAAGTACAGCCCCACCACCCAACCTGCGACCGAGCATGCTCGCTTCGAACTGTTCGGCGACCAGGAGGCGGCCTTGGCGCAGCCCGATGGCGAGCCTCGTTATATCCGCATGAACTTCAATCAATCACTACGCGGCTTGGAGGTGAACGCGCCCGTGGAGTTCATGGGGGTAAACATTGGTCATGTGGTGTCCGTAGATCTGGACTACGACACTAAAACCATGACCTTTCCCAGTATGGTCGGGGCGGTGATCTACCCAAACCGCTTGGGTCATGCCAACGAAACACTCCTCAAGGATCAGGGCTCGGAAGACGAAAACAGCATGGCGCGCCTAATGGCCACCTTCGTCGAGCACGGCCTGCGCGCTCAAGCTCGCAGCGCCAACCTGCTGACCGGCCAGTTGTACATTTCCCTGAGCTTCATCCCCAAGGCAACCCCGACTCCGTTCGACCTCGCGGCGCGACCATTGGTGATCCCCACGGTGCCAGGCAGCTTAGACAAAGTGCAGGGGCAGCTAGAGGGCCTGGTCGACAAGATCAGTAAACTGCCGCTGGAAGACATTGCCAAAAACCTCAACGGCAGCCTCAGCGAAATGCAGAAGACCTTGAAGCAGGTCAACGGCGAGGTACTACCGCAGATGCACGGCGCCTTAGCACAGACACAGAAGACCCTGGACACCGTCAATTCAAGCTTTGCCGAGGACTCGCCCGCACGCCTGCAAATCAGCAATGCCATGGACGAAGTTCAGCGTACAGCCCGCTCAGTGCGAGTGTTGAGCGACTTCCTCAGCCGCAACCCAGAAGCACTGATACGTGGCCGAACAGCGCAGGGCAAACCCGACAGCTACAAGGCCTCGATTCATTCTTCACGTGACGTCGAACCGGAAATACAACCATGAAGACCCCGCTCTTGATCCTGATCACCAATGTTTGCCTAACGGCTTGTAGCGCCCCGGTCATGCACTCCTACACCTTGCAAGGCAGTACCCCGCCGTCAGAGACCCCGGTGGCGGCTCCGGCCTTCCAGCTCGAGATTCGCCCCATACGCGTACCGGTGCAGGTCGACCAACCGCAACTGGTCGTGCGCCTGAACCAAGCCAGTCTGGCCATCATGGAAAACGACCGCTGGGGCGCGCCGCTGGCAGAAGAGTTCCATGACGCGCTCACCGATCGACTTGAATCGCGACTGGGCACCCACGACCTCGCCGGGATGGGCAAAGACGCTAAGCGCCCAGTGCTGTCGATTCAGGCCGAGGTACGCCGCTTTGACTCTTTGCCGGGGCAATATGCGCTAGAGGAGGTGGTGTGGAGCCTTGAGCTGCGCGGTAATGGCCAGGTACGTCGCACACTGACCTGCGCCACCCAGATTCGCCAACCGGCAGGGGTTGAATTGAAAAGCCTGGTGTTGGCCCATCAACACTTGATTGATCTGTTGGCGAAAACTATCGCCGATACCGCTAATGGCTGGACGAAAGACGCAGCCCTTAAATGCCCATCAGAGACATCAACCTGATGTACACCCTGAATAACTTTACCGAGTGCGATCAGTATGGGGATCAGCCGCAGCTAAAACTTACGCCGATGCGGGGCTTTTTGTTTGGACAGGCTCAATCATGGGTGCGTGCCGCACTCATGTGACGCTTCACGATGAATGGACGAACAAAACCGCCACCGCCAGGCGCTGCCGTATTGTTCAATGTTTGAATAGTCGAACGTAATGAGCCGACCGTCCCAACGTAGGCCGCCAGGAACGTGCAAGTCTTCCCGACAAGGGTGAAGCGCAACTCAGTCGAGCGCTTGCAGAAAGTTATGCACGCCGTGGGCGCCGAGGTGTGGCCATTGCGCTGCGCAAGCAGCAGCGCATGGATCACCCGCGCAAGCCATAACACCTCAGCCGTTCACGGATAGGCTCGTTGCGGGTGCATGATTGCTGCATACCGGCGCCGGTCAAAAATCGACAGTTGCCGACAGTTGCAAGGTGCGCGGAGACCCCGGGGAAAATGCACCATAGGAGGCCACGCCCGACCAATACTCACGGTCGAAGACGTTCTGCACCGTGGCGCGGAAGGTCGTCGGCCGCCCTTCAATTTTGGTGGCATAGCGCGCGCCTGCATCGATACGGGTCCAGGCGTCCAGCTCTTGGGTGTTGGCCTGGTTGACGTACTGGCTGTCGGTATAGATTGCACCGCCGGTGAGGGTAAAACCTTCCAGCCACGGGGTGTCGTATTCTGCCCACAGGTTGGCCTGGATATCGGGCACGCCCACCGGTTTATTGCCGCGGTTGGCGGCAGTGGCCGAGTCCGTCAGCTCGCCATCCAGGAAGGTCACACCGCCCATCAAGCGCGTGCCCGGCGCCACCTCACCGAACACGCTCAGTTCGACGCCACGGTTACGCTGTTCTGCCTGCACCGAAAATAGATTGTTCGCGCCCACCTCGCCGCTGGGCTTTTCTATCTGGAACAGCGCCAGGGTGGTCATGAACGTTCCGTGTTCGTACTTCACACCGATCTCATGCTGTTTGGACTCGTAGGGCGCGAAGGTTTCCCCAGAGTTGGCAGCCGTGCCCGGGGCGATATCGCCTTTGCTCAAACCTTCCACATAGTTGTAGTAAAAAGACACGTCGTCCCACGGTTTGACCACCACGCCCACCAGAGGGGTGGTTGCGTTGTCTTTATAGCGGGAGCTGACCGCACCGGCCGCATTGTAGTTACGCGACTCGATGTCCTGGCGGCGCACGCCCAAGGTCAGTTGCAAACGATCATCCAGAAAACCCAGGGTGTCGGTCAGCGCCACGCCGGACAGCTCCGACTCGGAGATGCGCAGCACCTTCGGGGCATTGATGTATTGCTGGGGCGTGTCCACCGGGTGGTAGATGTTGGAGAGAACCTCCATGCCGTTATTGATACCCCGAGACAATTCATCCTGGTAACGGGTGGCCATCAGCGTGGTGATATGAGTCACCGGGCCGGTGGCGAACTGCCCCCGAACCCCCACATCGGCGGTAGAACGATCAACATTGAACTTGTAATAGCCTGGGGTATTGCTGGTGTCGCCAGCGTCATTGAGGATGCGCGGCACCTGGTCGGACATGCGCTTTACGTCCGACCTGCCACCCCCCGCATGGGCGAACACGGTGAGGTTGTCGTTCAGGTCATATTCACCGCCGAGCAATGCGGACTGCTCCTTGGTGTCCGACCAGCCCCATTTTTGCGGCAGACTGGTGCGGCCATTGGGGGCGGATGGCACCTCTACGCCCGGCGCGATGGTGAACGGGCGTGAGGCGCCTTCGAAGCTTTCTTTCTGGCTGATGTAGTCCAGGTTCAGCCGCAACCGCTCGCCGCGATAATCCAGGGCAATCGCACCGATCCCCACGTCGCGATGCTGGTCGTTCACGGCAGTATCACCGCCCTGCAGGCTGCCGTTGAAGCGCACGCCGAACTGGTTCTCCTCGCCAAAACGCCGACTGATATCCAGGTGCCCGCCCGCTTGGGAGTCCGACGCGTAGCTGCCGGTGAAACGGGTCAAGTCTTCCTCCAGTGGCCGCTTGGGGACGATGTTGATGACACCGCCGACGCCACTGTTGGGCGAGATGCCATACATCAGCGCGCCCGGCCCCTTGAGCACTTCGACGCGCTCGGCGTACTCGGTAAAGACCCGGTAATTGGGCGCTACGCCATACACACCGTCGTAGGCCAGTTCACCCAGGTTGCCTTCGCCAATCGCAAAGCCGCGAATGAAAAATGAATCGACGATACCGCCCGTCTGACCGGTCGAGCGCACCGACGGGTCGCGCTCCAGGGCATCGGCAACGGTGACGGTTTGCAAGTCGGCGAGGGTTTTGGCGGTGTAGCTGGTGACGTTGAACGGCGTGTCCATCACGTCTTTGTTGCCCATCATGCCCAGCCGCGCTCCGCGAGCCACTTGCCCACCGGAGAGTACCTCCGGCAGCGCCGTCGGGCCGTTGTAGCGGCCGTCAACCGTGGTGGCGTCCAGGATCAGGCTGGGTGTACTGGTGTCCGTGGCGCCAGGCGTTTGCGTCTCAGCCCAGGCATTGGCGCCTGCTGCGACCATCACAAAATTCAACAGGGCGGTCCGGATGGCGAGTGCTAACACGCGCTCACCGCAAGGTCGGCTGGCAACAGGCATGACGAGAGGATCCTTTCAACGAGAGAAAATGGGAATCACTCCTAATGCCAGTCGACGTGCGAAAAAGTATCACCGCCTAACATGTTTTTTTTGCACAGCTCATTCGTACAGGCGCTCCAACGGTATCGCGATGACCGGTAGCGCCGGGTCAAACACATGCCGCGTGGTCTTGTACGCAAAGATCTCGCCACGTGCGATGGTGGCGAAAATTCGCGCCACCTCGAACGCTTGCCCCGTCTGCCAGTGCCTTACGCACACCCGTGGGTCCGCATAGTCGAGTTGGATGCACGGCACCCGATGCAAACCCAATTGCAACGCCGCGTTCAGGCGATGGTTACCGTCCATCACAATGCCTTGCGAGCGCTCGACGATGATTGGCGCCAGCCAATGCCCTGTGCGGATGATCGAGTCGCATAGCCACTGCACATTGGCCGGGTCCACCTGCTCCGATTGCAGTACTTCGCACACAGGTCGCAGAGCAATCTGATAGGCCTGTTCCAGGGTTCCCCCCTGCCCTGGCGGCATTTTCAGCAGGCCCCGGTCTTGGCGACCGCTGCGTAGCGGTGGGCCATATCCAGCAGGCGTTGCGCCTGTTCGATCAGCGGCAGATCGACCATTTCGCCGTCAACTTGCACCGCGTGGCTACCGCCGGCCACAGCACTCATCACCCGATCCGCCCAGGCCAATTGGTGCGCATCGGGCAGGAAGGCGCGCTGCACCGTCGCCAACTGCGCGGGATGGATGCACAGCTTGGCCCCGAACCCGAGGGAGCGCGCGTATAGCGCGTCCCGGGCGACCACCGCCAGGTCGTTGATCGCAGGGGTCACCCCGTCGATCGGCGCCGGTAAATCCGCCGTGCGGGAGGCCAGCACGATGCGGTTGCGTGCATACACAAACGCCTCAGGCACCTGGCCGCAATTGATATCCAGGGAAAAATCCAATGAGCCAAATGCCAGGCGTGCCAGGCCGGGAATCGCGGCAATCGCCTCCACTTGCTGCAAACCTTTGGCCGTCTCGATGATCGCGACGATGTGCAATTGGGGATGCCACGCCAGCAACTGCTCGACCACCCGTGCCAACGCTTGCGGAGCCTCGGCCTTGGGCAGGAATACCCCGGTGCAACGCTCGGGGTAACGCATGTCGCGCAGCCATGTCAGGTCCTGGCGGAACGATGCGCTGCCGACACTGTTGAGCCGGATAAACCGCTGGCACGCAACGCTCTGCGTACTCTCCTGCCACGCCCAGACGGCGCCTCGGGCAGCGGCTTTGCTCTCGGGATGAACCGCATCCTCAAGGTCCAGAATGATCGCATCCGCCGCGGCCTCAACCGCTTTGGCAAAGCGCTCCGGACGGTTCCCCGGAACGAACAGGTAGCTGATGGGAAGCATCGCAGTGGTGCTCGGACGATCAGTGTTCATTGCATCTCTCCTTGGCGTGCATCAGTCGTGGTTTTTGCAAAATTTTCGGGGGCCTCGGGCGAGTAAATTGCGCCTCTGGCGCCGCCCTCGCCGATCAACGTTTAACCCCTTATTGATCAATGAATTAACGCCGCTTTTAAACTAGGGATGAACGCCCGTAAGCGCAGGCAAATACACGGTCGCGCACTGACCTTCAGCGGGTATTAATTTGGAATATTTGAAAACCTTACTTGATAATCGTTCTCGATAGCAATATTGTTCACGCCGTCGAGAGAAACTTTTCTCGTATACATGCAACTCTTAACGTTCACCGCAAGTGTGGCCTAGCGATATCATTTGCCCATCACTCATCGGTGAATCAGATCAAGAAAACCAGCAGTTAGTGGCCGGTCGCTACATCCGTATAAACCTTAGGGAATTGGGTTCTTATGCAATGGTTTTGTGAACCGATTATCGCCATCAAAGCCACAGTTTCGCCTACTGGGTTCGTGTGGCATCCACCGCCAAACGCATAAACGCTGAAAATACGACGAGTGACAAGACCACATTCATCGATCTCTTTTAATGATCGACATATGAATGGCGATGCTATAAGCGCCAGGGGATAGTTATGTCTATTGCAACGACACGCCTCAATGAAGTGCGGACCGAAGTCCATATTTCGCACATGCTTAATCCATTATTGGACGCCAGCATCGCACAACTGCTACATAGCCAACCCGACAAACTTCTTGAACTTGTCGCACAGCATGGTTCGCCGCTTAATCTTGTATGGCCACATGCCTTTGCGCTGAACACGTGCGCATTGCAATCAGTGCTGGAACAGCATGAGGTTCAGTATTCGATCTTCTATGGCGCCAAAGCCAACAAGTCACACTGTTTGCTGGAAGCGGCTAAAGCGTCCGGGATCGGCGTCGACGTTTCCAGCATTTACGAAATGCGAGCGGCACTGCGCGCCGGTGTGCCCGCCGATCAGTTGTGCGCCACTGGCCCTGCCAAAACCCAGGATTTTCATCGAGCGCTGGTGCATGCCGGCGCACTGATCTGCGTCGATTCACTGGAGGAATTCGACCATTTGAAAACACTGCTCGAAACGCGCGCCGAGGCCACCAAAGCCAGGGTTTTACTGCGTTACAGACCCAAAAGCTGTGCGACCAGCCGCTTCGGAATGGGCCCTTCGGACCTGTTGGTGTGCTTGCACTTACTGACTCGATTTCGGGCCTTTATTGACTTCGAGGGCTTCCATTTCCACCTCGGTGGCTACGGGTTCGACTCTCGCGCACAGGCCTTTCGTGAGGTGGCCGACTTCATCGATGCCGCTCGGGAGATGGGATTGAACCCGAGCATGATCGATATTGGCGGAGGCTTGCCCATCCGCTATATCGAGCCGCAAGCCTACGAGCGCTTTCTACAAAACGACAATACGCCAAGTCACTATTACAACCAGTCAGTACCAAAGTCTTATTACCCTTACGGCAGTAACTTGACGGCAAGCCAATGGTTGACGTTATTCCTGGAAAGCTCATTCTCGCCGCGACAGAGCATTGCCCAGTACTTAAAGGCCAACCGCATCATACTGGCATTGGAGCCGGGTCGAAGCCTGGTGGACCAAGCCGCAATCTCGGTGTTTCGTATTACACGCAGCAAAAAATTGGCCAACAATAAAACCGTCTTATTTGTCGAAGGCAGCAGCTTCAGCGCCTGTGAAACATGGTTCGCGTCCGAATACCTGGTCGACCCGATTTTAATCAGCACGGCGCCCACTTCAGCCACACCGATGCAGGCCTATATTGCCGGGCATAGTTGCCTGGATGATGACGTCATCACCCAACGGCTGATCAACTTCACTGTTTCCCCCAAGGCCGGTGATTTATTGATTTATGCCAATACCGCCGGTTATCAAATGGACTTGCTGGAGAACGAGTTTCATCGTCACCCCCTGCCCCGGCGAATGGTGGCGACCTGTTGCACGCAAGGTAACTACGCGTTTTCACCTGACTACTAAAGGCAGCACTTCATATGATACTGACTAAGGTTTCCGAGCTGATTGGCAATACGCCCATGTTGGGTATTTATATCCCGGGCACTGACGCCCGACTGTTATTAAAGATAGAGAAGAATAACCCCGGCGGCAGTATCAAAGATCGTATGGCGCGCAATATGGTGCTCGCCGCGCTCAAGTCCGGACGTTTGAAACCGGGCGGCGTGGTGGTTGAGTCATCTTCGGGCAATACCGGTATCGGCCTGGCCATGGCCGCCGTCGAATTTGGCCTGCAATTTATCGCCGTGGTCGACCATCACGCGGCACAGGACAAGATCGCAGTGATGAAGGCGCTGGGCGCCGATATTCGGTTTGTCGCGGGGACCTATCGCGAAGACGAAGTCGCGGTGGTGGAGCGCCAGCGCTTGGCGGCCGAACTCGCCGAGCAGATTCCGGGCGCCGTCTTCATGAACCAGTCCGACAATGCTGCCAACGCCGGCGGCTACAGCGACTTTGTGCGGGAAACCATCGTGCAGGCCGAAGGTGTTATCGGAGCGTATGTCGGTTGCGTCGGTACCGGCGGGTCGATGACCGGGATTGCCCGGGGCCTCAAACAGCACAACCCCAACATCGTGACCGTGGCCGTTGAGCCCGCCGGCTCCATCGTCTTTGGGCACCCCGGCTATCCGTACTATCAGTCGGGCACCGGGACGCCCGCCGGGGATACGGTGGGGCTGGTGCTCGACTACAGCTGCATCGATCTGGGCGTGCAGGTTACCGACTCACAAGCCTTCGAGACCTCCCGCTATATCGCCCGCCACCTCGCCCTGCTGGTGGGCGGCTCAACCGGTGGCGCGATTTTCAAGGCCCTGGAGCTGATTCACAAAGGCGTACTGAGCGGCAATGTGGTGGTGCCGATTGCCGACGGCGGCGAAAAATACCTGCACACGGTGTTCGACGATAAGTGGCTTGACGAACGTGACTTGCTGGACCCCGGCGTCGCCTCGCAACTGGATGCCTGGCTGGGCAAGAACCACTGGCAGGAGTCCAGCTCCGCCCCGCTGCAACTCAGCGTCGCATGACCCTCTTTCGACTAAGGAACGCCTCTTAATGAAACCGCTGAAAGTCGCCATTTGTGGCGGTGGCCGGACCGGTCATCTCAACGCCATCCTGTTCAAACAGCTGCCCGACGTCCTGGTTTCGCTGCTGACCAGCAACCTGGAAGTCGTTGACCATCACGCCCGGCAGGTACCGCTCCAGGCACTGCTGCCGGACGGTCGCACACTAAACGCCCGACTGGATCGGGTGACCACCGAGGCCAGGCCCGCCGTCGAAGACGCCGATATCGTCATCATCACGGTTCCAGCCCATGCCCGCGCTAAAACGTTGCAGGCCATCGCGCCGCATCTGAGCACCAGTAAACCGGTGTATATCGGTGCGATCCCGGGCTTCTGCGGGTTCGACTGGCTGGCCGAGGCCACACTGGCCAACCATCCGAACCTGGTGATCTGGGGTATGAAGGACGTGCCTCATACGGCCTTCGAGCTCAAACCTGGCCGGTCGATAAAAATGGGCGGCGGCAAAAGCCAGTTGTATGTCGCAACCCATGCCCGCGAATCCCAGGCGTCGCGCCAGCAACTGCACGATATCCTCACGCGGCTTTACGGCCCTTGCGTCACGCTGCTCGATCACTACCTGGAGATCACCCTGACACCCGGTAACCCGATCATGCACAGCTCGGTGATCTACGGGTTGATCGGCCCCTACGGCCAGTGGCACCGCAAGATTTTCCCGCAGCGCCTGTGCTGGTGGACAGAGTGCCCCGAACTGGGCGCTTACTTCCTGGAGCGCATGGATCAGGAGAGCCAGGCACTGTGCGCGGTCATCAGTGAGCGCATGGGCGTCGACCTGTCGTCCGTCAAATCCTTGAAACAGGAAATCGTCGAGGCTTACGGCGATCAGATTCGCGACCAGAGCAGCATGCTGGCCATTCTGCGCACCAACCAGGCCTACAACGACATCCTCGCGCCCATGGTACCTGCCGGTGATAACCGCGCCGGGTATGTGATCGAGCGTGAGAGCCGCGCGTTCAACGAAGACGTCGCCTACGGCCTGGTGCTGCTGGTGGAAATGGCCAGGCGTTTCGAACTGAAAGTGCCCTATATCGAAGAAGTCTTGCACTGGAGCGTTGCCTATATGCAAGGCCTGCGCGACTCGGCGCTGGATTACTTCCCGAGCCAATGGCCACGCACGGCATAACCCTTTTACTGAATGACTCAACGAGCAGATAGCTGATATGGATGACCTCAAAACCTTGATCGCCTACTCCCGCAAGAACGCCCTGCGCCGGCTGATTCGTTGCTTGTTTGCGGAAAATATTCTGGATCGTGCAGCGCTGGCGTTTACCCACGGGGGCCACCAGGCCACCTACCCGCTCAAGCAGAGCGGTGCGCAGCTGTTTTTCTCCGAGATTGCGCTGGGGCCGGCCGACACACTGGTCAATGACGGTGACGTGGTACTGCTGACGGCCGAGGGCGTGCGCCAGGTGATCACCAGCCACCAGGACCTGCTGGATGTACTGCGTGACAGCTTCGACTTCGAGCCCAGCGACGAAGGCGTGGCCGGGCTCAAGTCGGATATGGAAAACAGCCTGCTGAACGACGCCCACGCACGCCAGTATCGCCAACACTGGAACGCACGCCTGGCCCAGGCCGCTCAAAACCAGGGGCTCACCAGCCTGACCGATTACCTGCGCCACCACTCGAGTACCAAGGACGCCGCCATCCTGCTGGATCAGTGGGGCTCGCTGGAAGGCCACCCCTACTACCCGACCTGGAAAGCCCGCCCCGGGTTGAGCGACGCAGAGGTCGAGCAGCTGTCTCCGGAGTTCAACGCCCAGGTTCCCCTGAGGATTGCCGCCTTGCGAGCCGACATGGCCAAAAGTGAAAGCATGCCTCACGTGACCAGCTACCACAGCTGGTTCGCCAGCAACTTCCCGGCGCACTGGGAACAATGGAAGGCGGCGCTCAACGGTAAAGGCTTGGATGAAACGCAATGGCTGCCACTGCCGATTCATGCCTGGCATTTGCAGGCGTATGTGCTCAAGACGTTTGCTGCGGAAATCGAAGAAGGCCTCCTGATCACTGAGGGGCCGGATATCCAGACGCTGCCGACCATGTCATACCGCACGATGATGCCGGTGTTGGACCACGCTGCGCCGCTGATCAAGTTGCCCATCGCGTTGTGGATGACCAGCGAGTTGCGCAGCCTGCAAGCCAAGTCGATCCATATGGGACCGCGCATCAGCATGCTGATCACGCAAATTTTGGAAGCCGAAAAGGGTTTCGACCAGCAGCTGGAAATCTTCCCGGAAGAAATCGGCGTGCGCTACAGACACGCGATCACCCAGGACGACGTACCGGGCAAACACCTGTCCGTGGTGTTTCGTGCCAGCCGGCAAGCGTTCGAACGCAGCGATGATCGATTGCCAATTACAGTGGCTTCGTTGTTCACCCGTTTGCCGGGCAGCGGTCGGCCACTGTTTACCGACCTGATCGAACGTGACGGGGTGCGTGCCAGCGCCTCCAACGTAGAGAACTGGTTTCGCCAATACGCCAAAGTCGTCACCCATCCCGTGGTGGCGATCTATCTGCTGTACGGTATCGGCCTTGAAGCGCACCAACAGAACACCATGGTGTTGTTCTCGCCCGACGGCCTGCCACGTAGCCTGCTGATCCGCGATTTTGGCGATGGCCGGACCTACGCTCCGCTGCTGGAAGAGCGCGGCTATACCTTACAGCCGCATGTGCAGCCTGGCATTCTGCCGACGGTGTTTGTCGGCGATATCGAACCGGTGCGCATGTTTGTGCTCGATGCCGCGTTTCTCACGCACCTGCATGAAATGGCCCTGTGGCTGACCAAGGAGTACGAAATGGACAACACACGCCTGTGGACGGTATTGCGCGAGGAAACCGAGAACGCCTTTGCTGCGGTGCGCGAGCGGGTATCGCCGCAGCTGTGGGAAGTGGAGCGCCAGGCCTTTGTCGAGGACCCGTGGCCGACCCGTTCGTTGTTACGCATGCACCTGATGCAGTATGCCAACTACCGTTTGCAGCACACCCTGACCAACCCGCTAGCTGCCGTTTAATCGCCGAGGCCGTCTCATGTCCCAAGCAGGTGCCGTCCAGGGTTCGAGTGTAAGAATCCTTATTTACCTTCTGTTCGCGATCCAACTGGTCTCTATGGGCGCGATGGAAATGAGCGGGCCGTTCTGGCCCGTGCACCTGCGCGGGCTGGCCGCCTCGGAGTCGGTATTCAGCTTCGCCAGCATCGCCGTGTACGTCGGGCCGATGCTGGGCATCATGCTGACCAGCGCATTCTGGGGCCGTATCGGCGATCGCTACGGCCACAAATTGATGATGATCCGCGCACTCGCGGGGTTGTCCTTGACCCAGCTGGGGCTAGCGCTTTTCAGTGACATATGGGTAATCCTGGTCCTGCGTTTTCTGCAGGGCGCATTTGCCGGCTACATCGCCCCCGCGCAGGCTTACGGGGTCAGTATCGAAGCCCCGTCGCGGCGGGCCCGGTTGTTTGCGATCCTGCAAATATCGACCAATGTGGGCTCACTGTTGGGTGCGGTCGTTGGCGGCATGATCCTCGATTACGCGACGTTTTTCTGGATCAACATCGTCGCCTCGGTGCTATGCGCCCTCTGTACCGTAATAGCCGCCGTGACGTTACCGGATGTGCCCCCGGTGCAAAAAACCCCGACGGTCAGCGCCAGCACTCCAGCCGCAGGCACCGGCCGCGTGTGGCGCGGTTCTCCGCTGCTGTCGCTGCTGTGCGTCATGGGGATTTTGCTGCTGGCACGCATGCTGCCGCAGACGTCATTCTCGCTGTACGTCAGCTCGACGTTCGAGGTCAGCAACTCAGTGGTCGGCCTGTGCTACGGGCTGCTGGCGCTGGGCTTCATCCTGTCGGCGACGGCATGGTCGCGCTACTTCGAGCATCGCTCGCAACAAGAAACGCTGCAACGCATCACCTACATCGTCATGGGCTGCATCGCATTGACCGCCGTGGCAGGCGTTACGCGCAATCCCGTGGTAT
The DNA here is from genome assembly GCF_029320995.1 of Pseudomonas sp. D3. NCBI lineage: Bacteria > Pseudomonadati > Pseudomonadota > Gammaproteobacteria > Pseudomonadales > Pseudomonadaceae > Pseudomonas > Pseudomonas sp. D3. The sequence continues at coordinate 2,309,302 of NZ_CP119772.1, read as the reverse complement.
TTATCGTCGCCTACTTCATTTGGGGGGTACTGCTGGGAGCGACCACCCCCGTGCTGATGGCATTGATCTCGAAAACCGCCGACAGCTCGCGGCAAGGCTACGTTCTGGGCATTGCGCAAAGTACCGCGCAATTCGCCTCGATTGCCGGCATTTCCATCGGTGGCTTGCTGAGCCAGGTCTACGGCCTGCAATACACCTATCTTTTCGTGTGCCTGGCCTATGCAGTGGCGCTGATACCCATGCTTGCGTTGCGGTACTGGTCGGTGGCCGCGCCCTCCAATCGCATTGCGGGCAGCGACTGAACAAGGAGTTGTGTTTTGAACGTTGAACAACTGCGCGCTGACACTCCGGGTGTCGAGCAACTGATCCATTTCAATAATGCCGGTGCAGCGCTGATGCCTGACCCGGTTATCCAGGTCATGACCAGGCACCTGCAACGGGAAGCCCGCATCGGCGGGTATGAAGCGGCCGCCCAATGCGCACCTGAACTGGAGAATGTCTACGGCGCCATCGGACGCCTGATCAATGCACGCCCCGATGAAATCGCGGTGGTCGAAAACGCCACCCGAGCCTGGGACATGGCCTTCTATTCACTGGCGCTGAAGCCCGGTGACGTCGTGCTGACATCAATGACCGAATACGCCGGCAACTACATCCCGTACCTGCAATTGAGGCAGCAGCGCGGGATCGAGATCCGGGTACTTCCCAACGATGAACAGGGCCAGGTGTGCCTGGTGGCCTTGGCGGCAATGCTCGAAGACGAGCACGTCGCGCTGGTATCGCTGCCGATGATCGCCACCAACGGTGGGCCGGTACAACCCGTCGAACAGATCGGCGCCCTCGCCCGGGCGGCGGGTGTGTTGTTCTTGCTGGACGCTTGCCAGGGGGTGGGGCAGGTGCCGATCGATGTGCAAAAAATCGGCTGCCACATGCTCGCCGCCACCAGTCGAAAATACCTGCGCGGCCCCAGGGGCATGGGGTTCCTGTACGTCGAGCAGTCCCTGTGCCAGCGCCTGGAGCCGGCGTTTCTTGACCTGCATGCGGCCTCGTTGCTCACGGCGGATAGCTTTAAAATTCGCACGGATGCCCGACGCTTTGAAAATTGGGAGTGCAACGTCGCGGCCAAGCTGGGCCTGGGTGCGGCAGTGGAGTATGCGTTGGCGCAGGGCATCAAACCGATGTGGCAGCGCATCCAGCACCTGGCGGGCTACTTGCGCCACCGAATGACCGAAGTAGCGGATATCACCCCGCAGGACCTGGGCCGTGTAAAGTCCGGCATCGTCACCTTCAGTCACCGGCACAACAGCGCCGCGCAGGCTCAACAGTGGCTCGCGGCGCAACCCAAACGCATCAACGTGAGCACCTCGACGGCGGGCTCGACCCTGCTCGACATGCAGCATCGGGGCTTGCTTGAAGTCAGCCGTGCGTCACTTCACGCCTACAACACCGAAGCTGAAATCGACACACTGATTGACGCCTTGATACGCCTGTCATACGCCTGATCACGGGATACGATCGCGCTTGCGCTCAAGTCGGTTTGTCAATTAGCATTGGGAATACTTCTCAATTACAAACAAACCTGCCGCCATGAGCGAAACCTCCTCCGCGAATCACCTCAATCACCTGCGCGCCATCGAGGCCCTGTACAGCGGGCATCACGGCTGGCTGTACGCCACGCTGAAGAGAAAACTGGGGAACGCCATGGACGCGGCGGATCTGGCGCAGGACACCTTCACCCGGATCCTGGCCTCACACATCACGGTGATCGACCAGCCACGGGCTTACTTGAGCTGCGTGGCCAAGGGCATTCTGATCAACTGGTACCAGCGCAAGGCACTGGAACGCGCCTACCTGGATGCACTGGCGAACGTGCCCACCCACGAAGCGCCGTCGCCCGAGGCACACTTCGTGGTGCTGGAAACCCTGTACGAAATCGACGCCATGCTCGATACCCTTGCGCCGCAGGTCAAACGCGCCTTCCTGCTGTCGCAGATCAACGGCCTCAAGTACGACGACATCGCCGAGCAATTGGGTGTATCGCTGATCACCGTCAAGCGCTACATGAAGCAGGCCTTCATACAATGCCTGATGCTGGTGGAGTGAATGCTCGGCCTGCGCAAGGAACCGCCCCTGGCCCCTCAGGTACTCGAAGAAGCCGCCGAGTGGCTGATGCGCTTGAGCGAGCGCGAATTGAGCGAACACGAACGCGCCGAATGGGAACGCTGGAAGGTCAGCAGCCCCGAGCATGATCGCGCGTGGTCGCGTGCGCAATTGCTGCAGAGCAAGTTAGGCGGCCTGCCGCCCTCCCTGGCGATGTCGGCGCTGGACCGGCCGAACAGCCCGGAGCGTCGCGCGGCCTTGGGCAAGCTGGCGATCCTGCTGGCGGTGATGCCTGTGGGTTGGGGAAGTTGGAAGCTGGCGCAATCGCAGCAATGGTCAGCGGACTACCGCACCGACGTTGGCCAGCGCCGCGAACTGACCCTGGCCGATGGCTCGCGTATCACCCTGAACACCGAAACCGCCATCGACGTAGTGTTCGACGACCGCCAACGGCTTATTCACCTGCGCGAAGGCGAAATCCTGGTGCAGACCGCCGTGGACACGGCCACCCTGCCCCGACCTTTCCTGATCAGCACTCGCCAGGGGCGCATGCAGGCGCTGGGTACACGCTTTACCGTTCGGGAATTGAGCCCACGCACTCACCTCGCGGTGCTCGACGGCGCGGTGAGCGTGATATTGGCCGATAACCGCCAGACCCCGCCGCTGATCGTCAACGCCGGGCAGCGCACAGACTTCTCCTCACAGACCTTTGGCAGCCTGACGCCCACGGATCGCGACATTGGCTCATGGACCCGAGGCATGTTAATGGCTGACAAGATGCGCCTGGCCGATTTCGTCGCGGAACTGACGCGCTACCGCAGAGGCTTCCTACGCTGTGATCCCTCGATCGCCGACCTGCGCATTTCCGGGGCCTTTCCAATCAGTGATACCGATCGCACCTTGAACATGCTGGTACACACCTACCCCGTGCTGGCGAGCAGCCATTTGCGCGGTTATTGGGTCACCCTGTCTCCTGCCTGATCTCGCGTAAAAATAAACTGCAGCCGGGGTGATACTTTTTTCGATTTCGGCTGGCAAAGGTAGGAACAGCCTTTTCCTCTCGTCCACTGGGTCATCCTTTCATGCTCGTAGCACGGCCCCAGCGTCCGGCTCGTCCGTTCAAACCGATGGTGCGTGGCGTATTGCTCAGCCTGTTGCTGGCCGGTGCCGTGTGCCTGCAGGCCTTGGCGGGTGCGCCAGCACCATTGGACTCGGTCGCTCTGCGTGCCTACCACATTGCCCCAGGCCCACTCGGCGCGACGCTCTCAAACGTTGCCGTGGACGCCGACATTGCCCTGTCATTCCAGCCGTCGATCACCGAAGGCCTGGTCAGCCCTGAGCTACGCGGCACCTACTCGACACAAGAAGCCGTCACGCGTTTGCTCGAAGGCAGTGGCCTGGAGATGGTGTTACGCAGCGATGGCAGCTACACCCTGGTACTGCGCAGGGTAACGCTATCGGCTACCACGGTGGATGCTCCAGAAAAGCATACCGATAGCCTGCCGCCGGTGTATCCGGGCGGCCAGGTGGCCGAGGGCGGGCGTCTCGGCCTGCTCGGCAATACGGATGTGATGGACGCCCCCTTCAGCCTCAGCACCTATACCGCGTCATTGATCAAAGACCAACAGGCGACCACCGTGGGCGACGTGCTGGAACGCGACGCCTCAGTCCGCTCCACCGGCCAGACGGGGGGCATAGTCGATTCATTCTTCATCCGCGGCTTTCCGGTGGGCGAAGGCAACCTCGGGGAACTGGCGTTCGACGGGGTGTACGGCGTGGCCTCCAATTACCGGGTGTTCACCGACTACGCCGAGCGCATCGAAGTGGTCAAAGGCCCCGGCGCCCTCCTCTACGGCATGTCACCCAACAGCGCCGTCGGTGGCGTGATCAACGTAGTCCCCAAGCGCTCCCTGGACGATGACCTGACTCGGGTCACTGCCAGTTATGCCCAAGACCTACAATTGGGCACCCACATCGACCTGAGTCGACGGTTTGGCGAGGACCGTCGATTCGGCGTGCGCGTCAATGGCAGTGTGCAGCAGGGTGACACCGTGATCGACGAGCAATCACGGGACATCGGTGTAAGTGCCATCTCCCTGGATTACCAGGGAGATCGCCTGCGCACCAGCCTGGACCTGATCGCCCAGAAAGAGCAATTTGACGCGGCCTCACGGCCTTTTCTGATCGATCCTGGGGTACCTATTCCCCACGCCGCCAACGGGCGGACCAACGTCAGCCAGGATTGGGGCTGGTCCAAAACCCGCGATGAATCGGCATTGCTGGGTGGCGAGTATGACGTGAGTGACACACTGACTTTGTTCGCCCATGCCGGCGGTGGGAAGTCGAACGTGGCACGCCTGTCCGACCAGACCCCGACCATCATCAACGCCGCCGGTGACACCTCGTCGATCCCCGGCTATTACACATTCAAGGTCCGGCGCTACACGGTCGACACCGGCGCGCGACTGCGCTTCGACACCGGGCCGATCAGCCACAACACCACGCTGCAAGTCACCCGCTATCGCGATGAGTTGTCGCGCGGCATCATTTCCGGCTCGCCGGTGCTGTCGAACATTTACCACCCGATCGCGCGACCCGAGGTTGATATTGCCACGCCTGCAACGCCAAAAGTCTCGGCGACCGAATTGTCCGGCGTCGCGGTTGCCGACACCTTGTCGATGCTCGATCAGCGCCTGCAGGTGACTGCCGGCCTGCGCAAACAGACCATCCGTTCCAACAACTACAACGAGGCAGGTGCGGTGACCACCGCTTACGACGACGGCAAGACTACGCCGCTGTTCGGGGTAGTTGTCAGGCCTTGGGATCATGTGTCGTTCTACTACAACTACCTCGAAGGCTTGAGCAAAGGCGATATCGCCCCGGCCACGGCCTCGAACGCAGGCCAGATCTTTGCCCCCTACGTCTCACGCCAGCATGAGGTCGGGGTCAAGCTCGACTACGGCACGGTCATGTCCACACTCGCGCTGTTCCAGATCACCAAACCCAGCGGCGAGCTGTCAGGCACAACCTTTTCGGTACAAGGCGAACAGCGTAACCGGGGCCTGGAGCTGAACGTGTCCGGCGAGGCCAGCCCGGGCACGCGCCTGCTCGGCGGCGTGATGCTGTTGGATGCGCAACTGACCGAAACCGGGGTTGCGGCCAACCGGGGCAATCGGCCGGTGGGGGTGCCCAAGGTTCAAGCCAACCTCTGGGCCGAGTGGGACGTGCCCTGGGTCGAGGGGCTGACGCTGACCAGCGGCGCGCTGTACACCGGCAGCCAATACGTGGACCAGGCCAACACCCAACAGCTGGATCCCTGGACCCGCTTCGACGTGGGTGTGCGCTACAGCACGCGCATCGTCCAGCGGCCGACAACCTTCCGCGCCACGGTACAGAACGTGTTCGACCGTGAATATTGGTCGGGCGTCGCCTCGTATGGTGCGTTCTCTCAAGGCTCGCCACGCACCCTTCTACTGTCGACCACGGTCGATTTCTGAAACCTTCGGCCCGGCACGCTGACCCGCCACCCGGCCCGACCACTGCAAAGGCTTTAACCATGGTTACCATTGTTCGACGCAGCCACGCCTTCGCCGCGCTGCTGTTTGCTGGTTTGTTGGGGTGGGCGCTGCCGTCGACGGCGGCCGAGCCGGATACGACGCGCAGCACCGTCACTGATTTGCTTGGGCGCCAGGTCAAGGTGCACCTGCCGGTGCGGCGGGTCATTCTGGGGGAAGGCCGCCAGCTGTACCTGGTCGCCGCGCTGGATACGCAAAACCCCATCGAACGTATCGTTGGCTGGCGCAAGGACTTGATCCAGTCCGACCCGGACACCTATGGCGCTTACCTGCAAAAATTCCCCGCCATCGCCAACATCCCCACCTTTGGCGGTTTTGAAGACGGCACCTTCGACATCGAGCAGGCCATCTCCCAGCACCCTGACGTGATCATTCTCAATATCGAGGCCCAGCACGCTACCGAGGATGCCCGTTATATCGAGAAACTCGACGCCCTGGGGATTGCGGTGGTGTACGTCGACTTTCGCAACCATCCGATGCAAAACACCGAGCCCACCATGCGCCTGTTCGGCCAACTGTTTGGCAAAGAGGCGCGGGCCGAGGCCTTTATCGACTTTCGCAACCAGCAGATTCGCCGAGTCACCGACGTGATCAACGCGCAGCAGCCTTCTCGACCCGCCGTATTCATCGAGCGCATAGGTGGCTACACCGACGATTGCTGCCTGAGTTTCGGCAATGAAAACTTTGGTCTTTTCGTCGATATGGCGGGTGGCAACAATATCGCCAGAAACGTCATCCCCAGCACCTTCGGCCAGTTGAACCCCGAGCAGGTGATCGTCGCCAACCCGGAACAGGTGGTGATCACCAGTGCCAACTGGGAAGCGTTTGCCCCCGGTGGCCATTGGGTCGGTGTGGGTCCCGGCGCCGACATGGCGCAAGCCCGGCGCAAATTGGCCTGGTACACCCACCGCCCGGCCTATGCCGGCATCAAGGCGCAAGATAACCAGGCGTTCCATGCGATCTGGCATCAGTTCTACAACAGCCCTTATCAGTTCGTGGCCATCCAGCAGTTGGCCAAGTGGTTCCATCCGACACTGTTTGCCGACCTGGACCCCGAAGCCTCGTTTCGCGAGTTGCACGAGCGATTCCTGCCCGTACCCTATGAGCCGGGTTACTTCGTGAGCCTCAAGCCATGAGCACCGTGACCCAACGTGACACCTACCGTCACCTGATCCTGCGCAAACGCCTGATCCTCGGCGGCCTGGTCCTGCTGTTGCTGTGCAGTGTGCTGCTTGACCTGGCCCTGGGGCCGGCAAGCTACAGCTTCAGCGAAGTGCTCGGTGCGCTATTGGCGCCCGACACTGCGCCGGCGCAGGTTCGCGTGGTGATGTGGGATATCCGCCTGCCGATCGCCCTGATGGCGGTTGCAGTCGGCGCGGCATTGTCACTGGCCGGGGCACAGATGCAGACCATCCTCAATAACCCGCTGGCCAGCCCCTTCACCCTGGGCATTTCCGCCGCCGCCAGTTTTGGCGCCGCCATGGGCCTGGCGTTTGGCGTGGCCCTGTTTCCGTTGGCGGCGCAGTACATGGTGCCGGTGAACGCGTTCATCATGGCCATGCTCTCGGCGCTGCTGATTCACTTCCTGAGCATGCGTCGCGGGGTCACCGCTGAAACCATCGTGCTGCTGGGTATCGCCCTGGTGTTCACGTTCAACGCGTTATTGGCCCTGGTGCAGTTTTTCGCCACCGAGCAAGCCGTGGCGGCCGTGGTGTTCTGGACCATGGGCAGCCTGACCAAAGCCACCTGGCCCAAACTTGGGGTGATCTGCCTGGTAATCGTGATCACCCTGCCTATCTTTGCCAAACGCGCCTGGGCCATGACCGCGCTGCGACTGGGTGACGACAAGGCGGCCAGTTTCGGCATCAACGTGCGCAGCCTGCGCTTTCAAACGCTGATCATGGTCAGCCTGCTCGCCTCGTTCCCCGTGGCCTTTGTCGGCACCATCGGCTTTATCGGGCTGGTCGGCCCGCATATTGCGCGGATGTTGATCGGCGAGGATCAGCGCTTCTTCCTGCCGGCCTCACTGCTGACCGGCGCACTGATTCTGTCCGCCAGTTCGGTGGTGAGCAAAACCCTGATCCCGGGCGCGATCTTCCCGATCGGGGTGGTCACCTCATTGATCGGCGTGCCGTTCTTCATATCTCTGATCCTCAGCGGGAAGAAAAACTCATGGTGACGATTCAGCTGGAAGACCTGGGTGCCCGCTACGGTGAGCGCACGATCATCCGTGGCGTTACCACCGCCACGTTCACCGGCGGTCAAGTGGTCGCGGTGGTGGGGCCCAATGCCGCAGGCAAGTCCACGCTGTTCAAGCGCATGGCCGGGCTGATCGACGGACCTGGGCAGGTGATCCTGCAAGACGCGAAAAAGGGTAAGCAGGGCATTTGCTACATGCCCCAGGGCTTGAATGCCAGTGCGCGGTTGACGGTCTACGAGTCGGTGCTCCTGGCCCGCAAGCAATTGTCACCGCAATGGACCGTCCACGATGACGAACTGAACCTGGTGGACGAAATGCTCGACGCCCTTGGCATCAGCGACTTGTCCTTTCGCAACCTGGGTGAACTCAGCGGCGGCCAGCAGCAACTGGTGTCCATCGCCCAGACATTGGTGCGCGAACCGGAAATCCTGCTGATGGACGAGCCCACCAGCGCCCTCGATATGCATCGCCAGGTGCAAGTGTTGAACTTCATGGGCGCATTGGCCCGCAAACAGCAGGTCATCGTGTTCATCGCCCTGCATGACCTGAACCAGGCATTGCGCTTTGCCGACCAGGTCTTGGTGATTGCCGACGGCACCGCACAGGGCAGCGGCGCGAGTCATGAGGTGATCACCGAACGCATGCTGCGCGAGGTGTACCAGGTTGAGGCGCGGATTGAGCAGTGCAGTCAGGGACAACGACATATTTTGATCGACGGCATTACTTGACGACGTATCCAACGCTAACCATCTGCAGAACGGCGAGCGGGTGTGCGAAGGCCATCCCCATCAGTCAACGGATAAGGCTGTGCCAGCGGTGTACTTAAAAACCGTGGCGGGCGTTGGGATCGCCGAGCTGAATCCCAGGCACAAAAAAGCCCGCTCAATGAGCGGGCTTTCTGTGGTGACCTGGCGTTCAGCGTTCCAGGTAACCGAATATGGCGCAGCGGACGGGACTCGAACCCGCGACCCCCGGCGTGACAGGCCGGTATTCTAACCGACTGAACTACCGCTGCGCGTAACACATGAAGCGAATGGTGGGTGATGACGGGATCGAACCGCCGACCCTCTGCTTGTAAGGCAGATGCTCTCCCAGCTGAGCTAATCACCCTTCGTTTCGGTGTGGCGCGCATTCTACGGAGCGACCTAAGGTCTGGCAAGCACTTTCTTAAATCTTTTTTTTCAGCCCTTCCAATGGCTTAGGCAGGGTTGGCCTCAGCCGCTATCAAGACAATAATGCCCCCCTTTGTATAAAGGAGAGACTCACCCCATGTGGTTCAAGAACCTGCTTATCTATCGCCTGACCCAAGATCTGCCTGTTGATGCCGAGGCGTTGGAAACTGCAATGGCCACCAAACTGGCGCGCCCTTGTGCAAGCCAGGAGTTGACCACTTACGGTTTCGTCGCGCCTTTCGGTAAAGGCGAAGACGCTCCCCTGGTCCACGTCAGCGGTGACTTCCTGCTGATCGCTGCGCGCAAGGAAGAACGCATCCTGCCGGGTAGCGTGGTGCGTGACGCACTGAAAGAGAAAGTCGAAGAGATCGAAGCCGAGCAAATGCGCAAGGTCTATAAAAAGGAACGGGACCAGATCAAGGATGAAATCATCCAGGCCTTCCTGCCGCGTGCGTTTATCCGTCGCTCGTCGACCTTCGCCGCGATCGCGCCGAAACAGGGCCTGATCCTCGTCAACTCGGCCAGCCCGAAACGCGCCGAAGACCTGCTGTCGACCCTGCGCGAAGTGATCGGCACCCTGCCGGTGCGTCCACTCACCGTGAAAACCGCGCCAACCGCGATCATGACCGACTGGGTCACCACCCAGAAACCGGCCGATGACTTCTTCGTCCTCGACGAATGCGAACTGCGCGACACCCACGAAGACGGCGGCATCGTGCGCTGCAAGCGCCAGGACCTGACCGGCGAAGAAATCCAGCTGCACCTGACCACCGGCAAAGTGGTGACCCAACTGTCGCTGGCCTGGCAGGACAAGCTGTCCTTCATGCTCGACGACAAGATGACCGTCAAGCGCCTGAAGTTCGAAGACCTGCTGCAGGACCAGGCTGAACAGGACGGCGGCGAAGAAGCCCTGGGCCAACTGGACGCCAGCTTTACCCTGATGATGCTGACCTTCGGCGAATTCCTGCCGGCGCTGATCGAAGCCCTGGGCGGCGAAGAGACCCCACAGGGCATCTAAACCTTGTGAAGATCACATTGTGGGAGGGGGCTAGCTCCCTCCCACATTTGATCGCATAGCGATTCAAAAACCGCACAAAAAAGGACCTCCCCATGCGCGCACTCGCCACCTTGAGCCGCTTCGTCGGCAATACCTTCGCCTATTGGGTGCTGATCTTTGCCGTGCTGGCCTTCGTCGAACCCGGCTGGTTCATCGGCCTGAAAAGCGCCATCGTCCCGCTGCTGGGCCTGGTGATGTTCGGCATGGGGCTGACCCTCAAACTCGAAGACTTCGCCGAAGTCGCCCGCCATCCGTGGCGCGTGGCCCTGGGCGTGGTCGCGCACTTTGTGATCATGCCGGGCGTGGCTTGGTTGCTGTGCCAGGCCTTCAACCTGCCGCCCGAAATTGCCGTCGGCGTGATCCTGGTCGGCTGCTGCCCAAGCGGCACCTCGTCGAACGTGATGACCTGGCTGGCCCGTGGCGACTTGGCGCTGTCGGTGGCCATCGCCGCCGTCACCACCCTCCTCGCCCCGCTGCTGACCCCGGCGCTGATCTGGCTGCTGGCTTCGGCCTGGCTGCCGGTGTCGTTCATGGAGTTGTTCTGGTCGATCCTGCAAGTGGTGCTGTTGCCGATCGTGCTCGGCGTCGTCGCACAACGGCTGCTCGGCGAGCGGGTCCGCCATGCGGTGGAGGTGCTGCCGCTGGTGTCGGTGGTCAGCATCGTGATCATCGTCGCCGCCGTGGTGGCCGCCAGCCAGGCGAAGATCGCCGAGTCGGGCCTGCTGATCATGGCCGTGGTGATGCTGCACAACAGCTTCGGTTACGTGCTGGGCTACTTCACCGGCCGCCTGTTCAAGCTGCCGTTGGCGCAACGCAAGTCGCTGGCGTTGGAAGTGGGCATGCAGAACTCCGGGCTCGGCGCTGCCTTGGCCAGCGCGCATTTTTCACCGCTGGCTGCGGTGCCGAGTGCGCTGTTCAGCGTCTGGCACAATATTTCCGGGGCGCTGCTGTCGACGTACTTTCGCCGCATGAGTGAAAAGGAAGACCGCCGCGCACTGGAGAACACCGCGAAAACTTGATCGACCGATCAATCTTCGGCACTCTACCGAGCGCTGCGGGGACGACCCCGCGACGCTATCGCGTACACATCAGGGGACGACCCCGCTTTTATAGAGGAAGGTCATCATGTCCTGGATCATTCTGTTTTTCGCCGGGCTGTTTGAAGTCGGCTGGGCCGTCGGTTTGAAGTACACCGACGGTTTCAGCAAGCCACTGCCCACCGCCCTGACGATTGCCGCCATGGCCATCAGCCTCGGCCTGCTGGGGCTGGCCATGAAGGAATTGCCGCTGGGCACCGCCTACGCCATCTGGACCGGCGTGGGTGCAGTGGGCACGGTGATCGCCGGGATTATCCTGTTTGGGGAATCCATGGCGTTGTTCCGGCTGGCCAGTGTGGCGTTGATCATTTGCGGGCTTGTGGGGCTTAAGATCAGCGCTTAGGCCGCTACCGCCATCGGGGGCAAGCCCCCTCCCACATTTGACCGAGTTGTTCTGACGAGCGCGGTCTAGTGTGGGAGGGGGCTTGCCCCCGATGAGGCCAGTACCTCCAGCACAGAACTACCTGACACCCCCACGCAAAACACCGACCACAGCCTGCAACTGCGCAGGTGTCGCCTCCTCTACCCGAACAGGCTCACCCGCCACCAACACCACCCGCGACCAGATCCGATGAAAGACGCCCTTGTTAGGATCGCGGCTGAAAAAACTCCCCCACAACCCCTGCAACGCCAACGGAATCACCGGCACCGGCGTCTCCTCAAGGATGCGCGTCACGCCGCCACGGAATTCGTTCATCTCACCATCGGCGGTCAACTTGCCTTCCGGGAAGATGCACACCAACTCGCCGTCCTTCAGGTACTGCGCAATCCGTGTGAAGGCTTTTTCGTAGATCTGGATGTCTTCATTGCGCCCGGCAATCGGAATCGTCCCGGCGGTGCGAAAGATAAAGTTGAGCACCGGTAAGCGGTAGATCTTGTAGTACATGACAAAGCGAATCGGCCGACGCACCGCGCCACCAATCAACAGCGCATCGACGAACGATACGTGGTTGCACACCAGCAAGGCCGCGCCCTCGTCCGGGATCAGCTCCAGGTTGCGATGCTCGACGCGGTACATGGAATGGCTGAGCAGCCAGATCATGAAGCGCATGGTGAACTCGGGGACGATCTTGAAGATGTAGGTGTTGACCGCGACGTTGAGCAGCGACACCACCAGGAACAGCTCGGGGATCGACAGTTTGGCCACGCTCAGCAGCAGGATCGACACAATCGCCGAGACCACCATGAACAACGCATTGAGAATATTGTTGGCGGCGATCACCCGCGCCCGTTCGTTCTCGGCGGTGCGCGACTGAATAAGCGCGTACAACGGCACGATATAGAAGCCGCCGAACACCCCCAGGCCCAGAATATCGAACAACACCCACCAGGCCTGGCCGTAACCGAGCACCGCCAGCCAATCGTTGGCCTGCACGTTCTGCGGCATACCGCCGGAATGCCACCACAGCAGCAGGCCGAACACCGTCAGGCCGAAGGAGCCGAACGGCACCAGGCCGATTTCCACCTTACGCCCGGAGAGTTTTTCGCAGAGCATCGAACCCAGCGCGATACCCACCGAGAACACTGTGAGGATCAGGGTCACCACGGTTTCGTCGCCGTACAACCATTCCTTGGCGTAGGCCGGGATCTGCGTCAGGTAGATCGCGCCGACGAACCAGAACCACGAGTTGCCGACAATCGAACGCGACACCGCTGGGGTCTGCCCCAGGCCCAGGCGCAGGGTGGCCCAGGACTGGCTGAAGATGTTCCAGTCCAGCTGCAGTTGTGGCGTAGACGCCGCGGCCCGCGGAATGCGGCGGCTGGCCAGGTAGCCCAACACCGCCACGCCGACAATCGCCCCCGCCACCACGGGCGCGTAATGGGTGGACGACATCATGATCCCCGCGCCGATGGTACCGGCCAGGATCGCCAGGAACGTGCCCATTTCCACCAGGCCGTTGCCGCCCACCAGCTCATCCTCGCGCAGGGCCTGGGGCATGATCGAGTACTTCACCGGGCCGAACAGCGCGGAGTGGGTGCCCATGGCAAACAACGCCAGCAGCATCAGTTCCAGATGATTGAACAAAAAGCCCGTGGCGCCGACGGCCATGATCACGATCTCGCCGACCTTGATCGCGCGGATCAACGCGTCCTTGTTGAATTTCTCGCCAAACTGCCCGGCCAGCGCCGAGAACAGGAAGAACGGCAGGATAAACAACAAGGCGCACAGGTTGACCCAGATGGCGCGGTCACCGTCGATGGTCAACTTGTAGAGAATCGCCAGGATCAGCGATTGCTTGAAGATGTTGTCGTTGAAGGCACCCAGCAATTGGGTAATGAAGAACGGCAAAAAGCGCCGCGTGCGCAGCAAGGTGAATTGTGAGGGGTGGCTCATCGTCCGTGTTCCTGCGTGGCCTGGTTTTTTTTGAGGCCACGACTTTACCTAATCCCGCTTACTTATTCCCTAATCCTGCAATACACGGTGAAACAAAAAGCTCACCTTTATAGGCGCCCTGCACCGTGCGCTTGGCGACGATCAGCCACATCAGCGCCAACGCCAGCACCAGCACACCGCCAAATACGCTGAAGAACCCCAGGTGCAACACGCTCGCCAGCTTCAACGTGGCCAGGGCGTAGACCCCCAACGGAAAGGTGAAGCCCCACCAGCCCAAATTGAACGGGATACCGGCGCGCAAGTAACGCAGGGTAATCAGCACCGCGATCAGCATCCACCACAAACCGAAGCCCCACAGGGTAATACCGGCTATCAGGCCCAGGCCGTTGGCGATTTCACCGACAGCGGGCAAGCCATTGGCAGCGAAGATCGCCGGCGCATCGCCGCCCAGCAGCAACATACCGAGGGCACCGGTGCCGATCGGGCCAAGCGCCAGCCAGCTCGACGCCGCCATGTTGGCGTGGGGCAGCTTATGCAGGGCCATGCGCAGCATCAGGATGGTCAGAATGCTGAACGCCACCGGCAGGGAAAACGCCCACAACACGTAGCTGGTCACCAGCATCACCAGTTGCCCGTGGGCATCCGCCAGGTGCGGCGCCAACAGGCCACCGCTGGCGGCGGCGACTTCGGCCGCGACCACCGGCAACAGCCAGACGGCGGTCATCTGGTCGATACTGTGTTCCTGGCGCGTGAACATCATGAACGGGATCAGCACGCCGCAGGCCACTGCCATCGCCACGTCCAACCACCATAGCGCTTCGGCCAGCGGCACCACGCCAGCGCCCCAGCGCGGCAGGCCGAACAACAGCAAACCGTTGATAAGGGTGGCCAGGCCCATGGGAATGGTGCCGAAGAACATCGACACCGTAGAGTGCCCGAAGATCCGACGCGCCTCGTCGAAAAACATTACCCAGCGCGCCGCATACAAGGCGCTGAACAGGATGAACAGGCCGATGGTGAACAGCCACAACGCTTCGGCGATGGCGTACACCCCCGGCAGATTGACCGGCAGTTGCGCCAGGGCCAGCGCCAACACCCCGGTGCCCATGGTGGCGGCGAACCAGTTCGGGGTGAACTGGCGAATCACTTCCCGCGGTCGGGTCAGGTGGCTGAAGGGTTTGTAGTTCAGGGTGGTCGAGCAGGTCATGATGGCAATCCTCTTCCTCGCATGAGGTTGAGGCCATGGTAGAACCTGAGCACATATCTATATAACGGGTAATATCTCTAACTGTTATCTATTTTACCAATATACCGTCAGGCGCTGCCCTTGCACCCGACCCGCAATGCATCCTGGCGTAGCAACCCGGCCAGGGCGCCGAGGGTCAGCACGATCAGCACGGCGCCGTAGCCGTCCGTGGTAGCGATGAGCCCAAAACTGCGGATCAGATTGCCCGCCAGCAAAGACGGCAGGCAGAACGCCAGGTAGCTCAGCACGTAAAATGCCGACATCAACCCCGCCCGCTCATGGGGTAAGGCCAGCGGCACCACGCTGCGCAAGGCCCCGAGAAAGCCGGCACCAAAACCACTGCCGGCGATCAACGTCGCGATGAAAAACAGCGGCAGGCTGGCGCTGTGAACCGCCACGAGGATCAGCGCCACACCAACGGCCAGCAGGCTCGCGCCCAACCGCAGGACCTTATTGGCCGGGCGATTGCGCAGGCTGAAGATCATCAGCGCGCCGCTCAAGGTCAGCACCGCCACCAAGCCGCCACCGATCAGGTTGGAGGTCGAGCCGGTCGCCGCCCGCACCAGCGACGGCGCCAGGGACAGATAGAAGCCGCCCATGGCCCACACCGCCACGTCCACCGGTAACGACAGCCATAACGCGCGGCGCGCTTGCGGCGGCACGTGCAGGGTCGGACGCAATGACGCCAGCGCGCCGGGGATGCGGCTGACGGTCTCCGGCAGGCGCCACACATACACGGCCTGCCCGAGCATCAGCGCGAGCAGCGTCGAGTAGATCAACTCGGTGGGCAGCGGCGCGAATTCCACCAGCAGGCTGCTGCCCATCGCGCCACAGGCCATGCCCAGCAAGGGCGCAACGCTATTGACCAGCGGTCCCTGTTGGCGGTCGGTGTCGAGCAAAGCCGCGCCCAACACCGCAGTGGCCATGCCGGTGGCGAAACCTTGCAGCGTCCGCGCGGCGATCAGCCAGGCCACGCCGCTCTCATTGATAAACAGCAACATCGCCAGCATATTCAGGACCAGCGCGGCAAAAATCACCGGCTTGCGCCCCAGGTGATCCGACAGCGAGCCCACGGTCAACAGCGCCGCCAACAAGCTCAAGGCGTAAACGCCGAAGATCAGCGTGAGCATGCCCGAGGAAAAATGCAGGCCTTCCTGGTACAGGTGATACAACGGCGTCGGCGCGCTGGACGCCGCCAGGAATGTCAGCAAGGTGATCGCGAGGAACACCAGGCTGGAACGATGAGAAGTGAGGCTGGACATGGGCACGCTCCGCTAAAGCTAATATTTTGCTTTTGTGCAGTGTGCTACTGGCCGCCGCTTAAAGCAAATTCTTTGTGTTAAGGTCGCACGCATGGCGATAAAAGAAGGCCTCCGCCCGGGGGGTCGTAGTGCCCGGGTACAAGAATCCGTCCATTCGGCGGTACGCGAACTGCTGGAAGCTCATGAGCGTTCCAGCGTGACTGTGCCGATGATTGCGGCGCGTGCGGGTGTCACACCTTCGACCATCTACCGCCGCTGGGGCGACCTCTCCGTGCTGCTCGCCGATGTGGCCCTGGCGCGCATGCGCCCGGACAGCGAGCCGGCCCACACCGGCAGCCTGCGCGGCGACCTGCAGGCGTGGGCCGAGCAATACCTGGATGAGATGAGCTCGGAGCCGGGGCGCAACATGATGCGCGACGTGCAATGCAGCCAGACACCGGGGTATTGCGTGAGCATCCTGAGCGGGCAGCTTCAAGCGATTGTCGAGCGCTACCCGAACACCACGCCGTCACCGCCGAGTGTGGACCGCCTGGTCAACCTGCTGGCGGCGCCGACGGTGTTTCGCCTTCTGTTCTCCACCGCACCGCTGGCGGTGGATGAGCTGCACGTGCTGATCGAGTTGGCGCTGCAGGGATAAAGGCGGTACTCAGGACCCAATGTGGGAGCGGGCTTGCTCGCGATTGCGCTAGGTCAGTCACTGTATCGCTGACTGATCCATGGCTATCGCGAGCAAGCCCGCTCCCACATTTTTTCCGCGTGCAATCCGGCGTTACGTGCGCATCCCGCGCCCGCTCACCAGCAACCGCGTACAACCGATGTACAACACCGCCGTGGCCACGACCATGAAGGTGATCGCCACGCTGATCCGGATATCCGACACCCCAAGGATGCCGTAGCGGAAGGCATTGACCATGTGCAGCACCGGGTTGGCCAGCGATACGGTCTGCCAGAACGGCGGCAGCAAGGTGATGGAGTAGAACACCCCGCCCAGGTAGGTCAGCGGCGTCAGCACGAAGGTCGGGATGATCGAGATGTCATCGAAGTTGCGCGCAAACACCGCGTTGATGAAGCCCAGCAACGAGAAGATCGTCGCCGTCAGCACCACCACCACCAGCGTAATACCAAGGTGATGCACTTGCAGGTGGGTGAAGAACAGCGACAACAAGGTCACGATCACGCCGACCATCAAGCCACGCAGCACGCCGCCCAGGGTGTAGCCGATCAGAATGGTGTGCGGCGAGACCGGCGAGACCATCAGTTCTTCAATGGAGCGCTGGAACTTGCTACCGAAGAAACTCGAGACCACGTTGCCGTAGGAGTTGGTGATCACCGACATCATGATCAGGCCCGGCACGATGTACTCCATGTAGGTGAAACCGCCCATGTCACCGATCTGCCGACCGATCAGGTTACCGAAGATCACGAAGTACAGGACCATGGTGATCGCCGGCGGCAGCAGGGTCTGCGGCCAGATCCGGGTAAAGCGTTTCACTTCGCGGTAGACGATGGTTTGCAGCGCGATGAGGTTGGGTTGCAGTTCAGAACTCATACCGCCACCTTCGCCAGGTTTTTTTCCACCAGGGACACGAACAACTCCTCAAGGCGATTGGTTTTGTTACGCAGGCTCAGCACTTCGATGTCCTGTGTGGCCAACTGGCCGAACAGCGCGGTGATCCCCATGGCTTTATCCACCTGGACTTCCAGGGTGCGGCTGTCCACCAGGCGGCACGGATAGCCGAGCAACTGCGGCGGCGCCGACCGTTCGTTCTTCAGGTCGAGCAGGAAGGTTTCCACATGCAACTGGCCCAGCAGGTTGCGCATGCTGGTGTTCTGGACAATGGTGCCGTGGTCGATGATGCCGATGTTGCGGCACAGCTGCTCAGCCTCTTCCAGGTAGTGGGTGGTGAGGATGATGGTGATGCCTTTCTCATTCAGCTCGGTGAGAAAAGTCCACATCGAGCGACGCAGTTCGATATCCACCCCGGCGGTCGGCTCATCGAGGATCAGCAGGCGCGGTTCGTGAACCAGCGCGCGGGCGATCATCAAGCGTCGCTTCATGCCGCCGGAGAGCGAACGCGAAGGCACGTCGCGCTTGTCCCACAGGCCCAGTTGGGTCAGGTACTGCTCGGCGCGTTCCTTGGCGATTTTCGCCGGGATGCCGTAGTAGCCGGCTTGCGTCACGATGATGTCGAAGGTCTTTTCGAACTGGTTGAAGTTGAATTCCTGGGGCACCACACCGATGCAACGCTTGAGCGCCGCCGGGGATTTGTCCAGGTCATGCCCGAAGATATTCACCGTGCCGCTGGTCTTGTTGACCAGGGTCGAGAGAATGCCGATGGTCGTGGATTTGCCGGCGCCGTTGGGGCCGAGCAAGGCGAAGAAATCACCTTCGGCAACGTCCAGATCGATACCACTCAGGGCCTGGAAACCGTTGCCGTAGGTTTTGGTTAGCTGCCGGATGGACAGAGCGGAACTCATATCGGAATACGCACCAAAGAAGGGAATAGAAACAATAGATGAGGCTACACCGCACGTCGTTCAACGGCGGCGCAAGACAAGCATGGTGCTTGCCCGCGCCGCACAAGTACAGTCACCTGTATTAATAGTCAGTATCAGGTCAACGCGGTCATCACCGTTTTGCGGTAGGCCGGCCGCTGTTGCAGGCGCTGGTACCAGGCCTCTAGATGGGGCATGGCAGGCCGTTCGATGGGCATTTCAAACCAGGCGTAAATAAAGCTGCCCAAGGGGATATCGCCCATGCCGATGTCGTCGCCCGACAGGTAGGGCTGTGCGGCGAGCGCCTTCTCCACCGTGCCGAGCGCATCGATGCAGGCCTGGCGCCCGGCGTTGATGGTGTCCCAATTACGCTTTTCCGCCGGGGTGCGCACCATGCCCCAGAACACCGCCTTGAACGGCTCGGCGAGGGTCGAGGTGGTCCAATCCATCCATTTTTCGGCGCTGGCCCGCGCCTTTACATCGCTCGGGTACCAGTTCGACGCC
The DNA here is from genome assembly GCF_029320995.1 of Pseudomonas sp. D3. Classification (NCBI taxonomy): domain Bacteria; kingdom Pseudomonadati; phylum Pseudomonadota; class Gammaproteobacteria; order Pseudomonadales; family Pseudomonadaceae; genus Pseudomonas; species Pseudomonas sp. D3. The sequence goes on along the minus strand of NZ_CP119772.1, from coordinate 2,290,258 downwards.
TGCTTGGCGCAGAGGTAACGCACGATGGTGTTGGATTCCCACAGCACGAAGTCGCCGTCTTCGATCATCGGCACCCGACCATTGGGGTTCAATGCACGGTATTGCGGCGTGTCGACCACACCAAAAGCGCCGCCCGCATCGATGGCCTCATAGTCCAGGCCGAGTTCCTCGGCGCACCACAGGACTTTCCTGACGTTCGATGAATTTTTACGCCCCCAGATCTTCAGCATGACCGCGCCTTATTGTTGATGAACATGGCTTGATGAACGCAGCAGCATACGCCGGTTCATGGGCGGCTTAAATCGCCCTGCATATCGCCCAGCACGCTCGGCATCTGCTCGCCAAACAGGTGCGGGTAACATTTCTCCAGGTGGGCAAAGAAGAAATCTTCGGGCACGTCCGCAAATTGCCCATGGTCCACCACGTACTCCATCGAGCGCTTGCCCTGGCGATTGAACGCGTGGAACACACTGTCGTTGATCCCATCGAACGCCAGCGGCGGCACATCGAACAGTTCGCACAATTGCTGGTTGAACGCCGGCGTGGCTTTGACCCAGCGACCGTTCAGGTACAGCTCGGTATAACCGTGCATGGCGAACACATCGCTTTTGAGCAATGCGATCAGGCGCGGCGTCGACAGGTGATTGCGCACATCCGCCAAACCGATGCGCGCCGCAATGCCGCAGTGCCGCGCACACGCAGCGAGCAAGGTGGCCTTGGGCACGCAGTAGCTCTGGCCGGCAGCCAGGGCGAAGCTGGCGTTCAGGGTGTTGGGGTCGCGGCTGAAGGTGTAGGGGTTGTAGCGCACCGCCTCACGCACGGCGTAATAAAGACTGACTGCCTGGTCACCTGAATCCGCGCTGGAACCGCGATGTTTTTCGGCGAACTCCACCACCGCTGGGTGGTCACTATCGATGAAGCGGCTGGGATTCAGGTAGGTTTCCATGCGTTTGATCTCCGGGGGAAGCCTTAAGTCTAACGACAGGTCTGCCACAGAGATAACGACGATTCGGCCAAATGCCGGCGCCTGGTGATCGGTGATCCCAAGGTGCTCCCAGTGCAACGCGTCACACCCTGATCACCGCGCTTTCTCGGATGCCGACTAAGCTCTTTGGTGGTTTCGCCCCTGGTTTCATGGAGGATTGAATATGTTGTTGTTGTGGATATTGGTTCTGGTGGTCGGCATTGCCTATTTGGCACACCGGCGCACCGCGCCCCTGCCCGCCCTGGGCGTGGTCGCCGTTTACCTGCTGGCGATGGGCGCCTGGAGCCACGCACCGGGTTGGCTGCTGCTGATCTTCTGGGTGTTGATTGCGATCGTGGCCGCGCCCCTGCTGCTGCCCGACCTGCGCCGCCAATACTTCACCAAACCGCTGTTCAGTTGGTTTCAGAAGGTCTTGCCGCCAATGTCCGAGACCGAGCGCGATGCCATCGACGCCGGCACCGTCTGGTGGGACGGCGAGCTGTTCAGCGGCCGCCCCGATTGGGACACGTTGCTGGCCTATCCCAAGGTACGTTTGACCGAAGAAGAACAGGCGTTTATCGACGGTCCTACCGAAGAACTGTGCGCGATGGTCAGCGACTGGGAAATCGGCCAGGCCATGGACCTGCCGCCCGCCGCCTGGGAACACATCAAGACCCACGGTTTCTTCGCGCTGATCATTCCCAAGGAGTATGGCGGCAAGGGCTTCTCCGCCTATGCCCACTCCCAAGTGGCGATGAAACTCGCGACGCGCAGCGGTGACCTGGCGTCCACCGTGATGGTCCCCAACTCCCTCGGCCCCGCCGAGCTGCTGCTGCATTACGGCACCGATGAACAACGCAACCACTACCTGCCGCGCCTGGCCCGTGGCGACGATATTCCGTGCTTCGCCCTGACTGGCCCACTGGCCGGCTCCGACGCCGGCGCCATGCCCGACACCGGAGTGATCTGCAAAGGTGAATGGCAAGGCAAGGAAACCCTCGGCCTGCGCCTAAACTGGGAAAAACGCTACATCACCCTGGGCCCGGTCGCGACCTTGCTCGGCCTGGCGTTCAAGGCACATGACCCGGACCACTTGCTGGGCGAAAAAGAAGACCTGGGCATCAGCCTCGCGCTGATCCCCACCGACACCCCCGGCGTCCACATCGGCCGTCGCCACCTGCCGCTCGGCGCCGCGTTCATGAACGGGCCCAACTCCGGCAAAGACGTGTTCATCCCCCTGGACTACCTGATCGGTGGCCAGGACATGCTCGGCAAGGGCTGGATGATGTTGATGAACTGCCTATCGGTCGGCCGCTCGATTTCCCTGCCGGCGGTCGGCACCGGCGCGGCCAAGTTCACCAGCCTGGTGACCGGCCAATACGCCCAGGTGCGTGAGCAGTTCAACGTCCCGCTGGCGGCCTTCGAAGGTATCCAGGAAGCCCTCGCCCGCATCGGCGGCAACGCCTGGCTGATGGACAGCGCGCGCATGCTCACGGCCAACGCCGTCGACCTCGGCGAAAAGCCGTCGGTGCTGTCGGCGATCCTCAAATACCACCTGACCGAGCGCGGCCGCGAGTGCATCAGCCACGCCATGGATGTCCACGGCGGCAAGGGCATCATCATGGGCCCGAACAACTACCTGGGCCGTAGCTGGCAAGGCGCGCCGATTTTCATCACCGTGGAGGGCGCGAATATCCTCTCGCGCAACCTGATGATCTTTGGCCAGGGTGCGATCCGTTGCCACCCCTTCGTGCTCAAGGAAATGGCCCTGGCCAGTCGCGAAGACCACGACCAGGCGCTCAAGGAATTCGACAGCCTGCTGATGCAGCACATCGGTTTTGCCGTGAGCAACGCCGCCAGCACCCTGGTGCTCAACCTGGGTGTCGGCCGCTTCGAAAAAGCCCCGGGCAACCGCTTGAGCCAGGCTTACTTCCGCGCGTTGAACCGCCAGGCTGCCGCGTTCGCCCTGCTCGCCGACCTGAGCATGATGCTGCTCGGCGGCGAGTTGAAACGCCGCGAACGCCTGTCGGCACGCCTGGGCGATGTGCTGAGCCATATGTACCTGGCATCGGCGGCGCTCAAGCGTTATCACGACCTGGATTCGCCGGATCACCTGGAACCGTTGTTCGCCTGGGCCATGGAAGAAAGCCTGGGAGAATCGGAACGCGCGCTGGATGAACTGCTCAGCAACTTCCCGAACAAGCTGCTCGGCTGCTTGCTGCGGGTCATCGTGTTCCCGTTCGGGCGTCGCCATACCGGGCCGTCCGATGCACTGGATGCCGAAGTGGCCGCCGTTATGGGCCGCGCCAAAGGCGACCCGACCCTGGAAGAAATGCTCGCCGGCTGCTACCGCCCGCAAGCGCTGGAAGACCCGGTGGGCGCCCTGCAACATGCCTACGACTTGCTCGGCGCCAGCCATCCGCTGCAGAAAAAACTGCACGTTGCCCTCAAAAGCGGCCAGGTCAAACCGGCTGCCGGCGAACATGCGATCGACGCCGCCCTGCACGCAGGCGTGCTGCAACCGGCCGAAGCGCAAAGCCTGCGTGAGGCCGAAGCGGCAAGGCGCAAGGTGATCGACGTGGATGATTTCAGCAAAGAAGCGCTGACCCAGGCCGAGGGTAAAGTCCGCTGATCCCCTAGGCCATATAATTACGGGCGCTTGGGCTATATACTCTCGCGCCCGTTTTTGCTTTGAGGACTTATCTCGTGTCCAACGTCGTTGCCGATCATCTCGTCTTGCTCGACCACCTGCGCAGCATCCTGGTTGCCGTCGGCGAAGCCGAACAGGTGCCCGAGGAAAGCCACCTGCTGTTCCTGGAACGTTTCGATGAACTGCGCGCCCTGCTGCCGATCGATCCGATCGAGAGCCAGTACCTGGGCCAGGACATGATGAGCCAGGTCATCCTGCGCTACCCGCAAATCGCCCACCTGGTGCCGCGCGACCTGCTGTGGTTCTTCGGCGGCGACTGCCTGCACTTCATGCCCGACGACGAACTGGACCTGTACCAGGCCCTGGAAGAGCGGCGCTTTGAAGCCGAACAGAACGACGAACCGTTCGACTGGAACCAGGAAAAGCAGCTGCTGGCCATGCCTCAGGACCAGAGCAAGCACTGATCATTCAGACGCTGCAGAACCCAATGTGGGAGGGGGCTTGCTCCCGATGGCGGTGTGTCAGCCAATACATGCATGACTGATCCACCGCTATCGGGGGCAAGCCCCTCCCGCACTACCGTCGGCGCAACGTCGGCTCCGTGGCCATGCACGCCACCAGATAATCAATGAACACCCGCACCTTCGGCGGCAGGTAACGCGTCGGCGAATGCAGCAACCAGGCCTCGCCATGGTAGGACGCAATAAAATCCCACTCGGGCAACACCTGCACCAAGCGCCCCTCATCCAACGCATGCCGCGCCGTGAAATACGGCAAGCTGCCAATCCCCACATGCTGCAACACCGCATCCAGGCGCACGCCGGTGTGGTTCGCTGCATAACGCCCACGCACGGCCACGGTGACTGCCTTGCCCGCCCGGCGAAACTTCCAGCGCGAGTCCCCCGGGGTTTCGCCCAGGTAGATGCAGCTGTGCGCGAGCAAGTCATGGGGGTGACTCGGTGTGCCATGCTCGGCCAGGTACTGCGGCGTCGCACACACCACGTGTTCGATGGGCAGTAATTGCCGCCCCACCAGGCCCGGCGGCGGGCTGTCGGTAATCCGGATGCTCAGGTCGACATTGTCATCGATCAGGTCCACCTGCCGATCCTCAAGGATCAGTTGCACATCGACCTTGGGATAGCGCCGCAGAAACGCCGGCATATGCGGATGCACCACGAACCGCCCCACCGCCTTGGGCACGCTGACCCGCACCAGGCCCTCGGCCTCGTGGGTGAACTGACCGCTGACTTCCATCACCGAACGCGCCGCGTTAACCATCTCCTGGCAGCGCTTGAACACCTCTTCGCCGCCCTCGCTCAAACGCAGTTTGCGCGTGGTGCGTTGCAGCAGGCGCGTGGCCAACGCCTGTTCGAGACGCGAGATGCTGCGGCTCACCGCCGACGGCGAAACGCTCAGTTGTCGCGCCGCGGCGGAAAAACTGCCAGCTTCCACCACTCTGACGAAAATCGCCATTTCACCCAGCAGCGGCAAAGGAAGATTGATGCTCATCACGCACAGGTCCATTGATAATTGAACGGATTATCACCCATCGGCGCACTATTTATACTGCCCGCAGAACCTTGATGCGGATGTAGACGATGACCGAGCGCCTGTTTTTCACCCACGACCACCTGACCGCCGAGCTTGAAGTGCTGAGCTGCACCGCCCACGAAGAGCAGTTTGCGGTCACGCTGCAGTCGACGATTTTCCACCCCCAGGGCGGCGGCCAGCCATTCGACACCGGCTGGCTGGGCGACAGCCGGGTGCTGCGGGTCACCCAAGAGGCGGAGCGCGTGGTGCATTACCTCGACCAACCCGTAGAACCGGGCCCGGTCAACGCACGAGTCGATGCACAGCGCCGCGCCTTGCACACCCGCCTGCATTCCGCCGGGCATCTGATCGGCAACGCTGGCGAGGCCTTGGGCTGGATGCCGATCAAGGCCCACCACTGGCCTGGCGAAGGCAAGATCACCTTTATCCGCAGCGAAACCGCACACGCGATGGACGCCGACGCGATTCAACAGCAGATCAACCAATGGATCGCCGCCGACTACCCGCGCCAGATGCGCCTGGAAGACGGCACCCGCGAAGTCGGCTTCGGTGAATTGCCCGCGTATGCCTGTGGCGGCACGCATGTGCAGGCGTTAGGCGAATTGGGCCAGGTGACGATCCTGGCCCTGTCGGAGAAAAAGGGCACGCTGTCGGTGCGTTATAGCCTGGATTAAACCGCGCTCGCCCCGGCTAACCCTGACCTGAACACCATTGAAAACCCACCAAAAACCCATGTGGACGGTTCTCACCAACTGGGCAGCTTGACTAAGAAATTTCCTACACCAACGTCTGCCACTCTCAAGCAAGGTGATGGTAGTGTGTGGAAATATTTCTGACTTAATGATCAGAAACTTCCTACTCACTACCAGCAAAGGAATGCGTCCCGCCATGTACTTTCCACTCAAGCAATTGGCTGCCGCCAGCGTGTTCGCCGCGAGCCTCTCGACCTTCGTCAGCCCCGCTTTCGCCAACATCACCCCACAGCAGAGCACGGCGATTCTCAAGGGCTTCAGCGAAACCTCGGTCACTGACTTCAACAGTTTCCTCGGCACCCTGGCCCAGGGCGAGCTGGGTAAAACCAGCGATGTGGACCCGGCGATCAGCGCCTTTCTCGAGCACAAACCCCTGAGCGCCGAGCAACAGAACGAAATCAATCGCCTGCTGGGCATCTATGCGCGGGTGAAATACGCCAAGGCCGCCACGGAGACCCTGCGCGAGCTGGTGGAAATTCCGACGTTCAACGTCGACGGCCTGCCGCAGTACAAAAACCCGCAATTCCTCAAGATCGCCGACAAGCTCCAGGGCCTGGCGAAAGACTTCAACCTGAACTTCCGTAACATCGACAACCGCGTGTACGAAATCTCCCTGGAAGGCAGCGGCGATGAAGTGGTGGGCATCCACGCGCATGCGGATGTGGTGCCGGTGACGCCGGAAAACTGGGTATTGAAAGACGGCACCCGGCTCGATCCGTTCAAGGTCACGCTGATCGGCGACCGCATGTATGGCCGTGGGACTGAAGACGACAAAAATGGCATCGTGGTGGCGATGTACGCCATGAAGGTGATCAAGGAAGAGAAGCTGCCGCTGGCGCGCACCTTCAAGCTGCTGGTGGACACCACTGAGGAAACTTCCGGCGACGCGATCCCCTATTACTTCGAACGCAACCCGACGCCGCCGTACAACCTGGCGCTGGATGGCGGCTACCCGGTGGTCATTGCCGAAAAAGGCTACGGCACGGTCATGGCCACTTTCCCGCGCCGCAAAGGTGAAGGCAAAGGCGCGGAAATCATCGCCATGACCGGCGGCAAAGCGACCAACCAGATTCCCTCGGCGTCGGTCGCCACGTTGCTCAGCGACACACCCGCCGAGTTGGCGGCCAGCCTGCAAGAGGCCGGTGCGCAATACGCCCAGCGCAATGGCGCTGACTTCCAGGTGAGCGCCAAGGTGGTCGGCAAAGAGGTGCAGTTGACGGTCACCGGGGTCTCCGCGCACTCGTCCGAACCGGAATCCGGCGTGAACCCGGTCGCGCGCATGCTGGATCTGATCCACAGCGTCGACGGCAAGATCGCCCTCAAGCACAACCACATCACCGACGCGGCGCGTTATGCCGCCGACAACTGGGGCCTGGATTACCTGGGCGGCAAATTGGGCGTGGGGTTCGCCGATGACTTCATGGGGCCGCTGACCACCTCGCTGACGTTCGTCGACCTGGACGACAAAACCTTCAAGCTGGCGGTGAACCTGCGCGTACCCAAGGGTAAATCGCCGGAGAAACTCAAAGCGCAAATTGCCGACAAGCTCAGCGCCTGGGACAAGAAAACCAAGGTCAACGTGAACTTCGCCTACTCGGTCGCCGAACCGATGTACCGCAACCCGGAAGGTGAGTGGGTCAAGGCCTTGTTGGCGGTGTCTACGGAAAACCTGGGCATGAAACACGCGTTCGGCAGTTCGGCCGGCGCCACCTCCGTGCATGAACTGCCCAACGGCGTGCAATTCGGCCTGGCACGCCCGGAAGTGAAGTACACCGGGCACACCGACAATGAGTTCAAGACGGTCGAGCAGTTCCTCCTGGACCTGCAGATCGTCACCGAAATGATGGGCCGTGTCGGTCAGCTACCGAAGCTCTAAGTGCAGCAGGAGCCCGCCGCAATGGCGGGCCCCTCACACTGATCGCCTGGCCCGACACCCACAAAAACGCCGCTCACAGCCGAGCGGCTTTTTTACATTGGAAGGCATGCGTAGGAAACATCGGATTCTGCACAGCCTCCGCGTTTATTGGCGATAGAGCCTACTTCTGAACACCTCTCCCCCTACCTCGCAGTGTTAGCTTCGACGGGCAATCACCAACCGCCTACGAAGATAGGAGTGTGACAATAATGAACCCATCACTTACCTGCCTGCTCACCGCCGCTCTGGTAGTCACCAGCCTTGCAACATTCACCCAACCCGCGCATGCCACTATTTCCCCGCCACAGAGCTCGGCCATCCTCGCGAGTTTCAGTGATTCATCGGTCACGGACTTCCGTGAATTCCTGAGACAGCTACGCGTGAGCCGCCAGCCCATGAGCAGAGAACTCGGCCCGGCAATCAGCGGTTTTCTGGACAACGATGAGCTTTCCATCGAGCAGAAAAACCAGATTTATCGCCTGCTTGGCCTCTATACCCGCTTGAAGTACGGCGACGCGGCCATCGAAACCCTGCGCGAACTGGTGGCTATCCCGACCTTCCGGGTCGAAGGCATTGCCCAGCACGACAATCCCGAATTCATCAAGCTCGGCAACACACTCAAGGGCCTGGCCGAGGCATTCAACCTGGCCTTTCGCAACATCGACAACCGCGTGTATGAGATCACCCTCAACGGCGCTGGCGATGAAGTGGTGGGCATTCACGCGCATGCCGACGTGGTGCCTGCCAACCCGCAGAACTGGGTGCTGGAAGACGGCACCCGACTCGACCCGTTCACAGTCACCCAAGTCGGCAACCGCTTGTATGGCCGCGGCACCGAGGATGACAAGAACGGCATCGTGGTGGCGCTCTACGCAATGAAGGTCATCCAGGAGGAGCGACTACCGTTGGCCAGAAACTTCAAGCTGCTGGTCGATACCACCGAGGAAATCGCTGGCGATGCGATCGCCTACTACCGCGAACGCAACCCAACGCCCCACTACAACGTGGCACTGGATGGCGGTTATCCGGTGGTGATTGCCGAGAAAGGCTATGGCACCGTCACGGCAACCTTTGCCCGGCGCGATGCACAGGGCAAGGGCGCCGAAATCATCTCGATGACCGGAGGCCTTGCAGCGAATCAGATTCCGCTGACGTCGGTCGCCATGCTGGTGGCTGAGCACCCCGCTGAATTGGCCGCCAGCCTGCAAAAGGCCGGTAGCGACTATGCCAGGCGCAAGGGTGGCAACTTCAACGTGACCGCCGAGGTCGTCGGCAGGAACGTCAAACTCACCGTTACCGGCGTGTCCGCACACTCTTCCGAACCCGAATCGGCTGTAAACCCCGTCGCCAGGCTGCTGGGCTTCATCCATAGCCTGGACGGAAAAATCGCGCTCAAGTACAACCACATTACCGACGCGGCACGTTACGCCGCCGACAACTGGGGCCTGGATTACCTGGGAGGGCCACTGGGCATCGGCTTTTCCGATGCGTTCATGGGGCCGCTGACCACGTCACTGACCTTTATCGGGATGGACGAAAATACCTTCACGCTGACGGTCAATCTGCGTCTACCGAAGGGCAAGTCTGCAGACGCACTCAAAGCCGAAATGGCAGACAAGCTGGCTGCCTGGAGTGAGCAAAGCGGGGTTGCGGTGGCCTTCGACTACTTGGTCACCGAACCGATGCACCGTGACCCTAAGGGTGAATGGCTTAAGGCTATGTTGGACGTGGCCAGTGAAAACCTCGGCATGGAACGCAAGTTCGGCGCCTCTGCTGGCGCAACCTCGGTGCATGACCTGCCCAATGGCGTGCAGTTCGGCCTGGCCAGGCTCGAGGGCAAGTACACCGGCCACACCCACCATGAGTTCAAGACGGTCGAGCAGTTTCTCCTGGACCTGCAGATCGTCACCGAAATGATGGCGCGGGTCGGTCAGCTAGCGAAGCTCTGAGTGCAGCAGGAGCCCGCCGCAATGGCGGGCTTGTTTCAAGTACAAACCCAGCCTAGACGCCGACGGCGGCCGCCTGCATGGAACCGGTTTCCTGCAGATTGATGTGCCAACTCAAGGCCTTGCTCAACACATGCGGCGTATGCCCACCCTTGGCGCACGCGGCCTTGAAGTAGCTGCGCAACGCCTCGCGATAGTCGGGGTGCACACAGTGGTTGATGATCAACTCGGCCCGTTCTTTCGGCGCCAGGCCACGCAGGTCCGCCAGCCCTTGTTCCGTCACCAGGATATCGACGTCATGCTCGGTGTGGTCGACATGGCTGACCATCGGCACCACGCGGGAAATCGCACCGTCCTTGGCGATCGACTTGGTCACGAAAATCGACAGCAGCGCGTTACGGGCGAAGTCTCCCGAGCCACCGATGCCATTCATGATCTGTGTACCGCAAACGTGGGTGGAGTTGACGTTCCCGTACAGGTCGAACTCCAGCGCGGTGTTGATGGCAATCACGCCTAACCGTCGAATCACTTCCGGGTGATTGGAGATTTCCTGTGGCCGTAACACCAGGCGGTCGGCGTATTTCTCCAGGTTGCCGAACACCCGCTGGCCACAGGGGCCGGACAGGGTAATCGAACAGCCGGAGGCGAACTTCAGCTTGCCCGCGTCGAGCAATTCAAAGGTCGAATCCTGCAGCACCTCCGAGTACTGCACCAGGTCGGTGAACGGAGCATCGATCAGCCCGCACATGACGGCGTTGGCAATGGAGCCGACGCCGACTTGCAGCGGCGCCAGGCTTCTGCCCAAGCGTTTGTGTTCCACTTCCTGCTCGAAAAAAGCCACCAGATGATCGGCAATCGCCTGGGTCTCATGATCGGGCGGCAGCATGGGAATCGCAGATTCCGGCGTATTGCACAGCACGATGGCGACGATCTTGGCAGGGTCAATCGCGATGGCCTGGGTGCCGATGCGATCATCCGCGCTGATGACCGGAATCGGCCCCCGGCCAGGGCGCCCGTGGGGCTGATAAATATCGTGCATCCCTTCAAAATAAGGGCTGCTGGCCAGGTTCAGCTCAACGATGACCTGCCGCGCCGCCTGGGCGAAACTGGCCGAATTGCCGACCGACGACGTCGGCACGATATGGCCCTGCTCGGTGATCGCTACCGCTTCAATCACCGCAATATCCGGATTGGGCAGGCTGCCGTCACGCAGTTGTTCGACCACTTCGCTCAGGTGCTGGTCGATAAACACCACGCGGCCTTCGTTGATCGCCTTGCGCAGCACCGGGTCGCCTTGAAACGGCATGCGCCGCGCCAGCAGCCCGGCCTCGGCCATCTGCCCGTCCAGGCCACGCCCGAGGCTCGCGCCGGTGATCAGGTTGATCTTGAGCGGATGCTCCCGGGCCCGCTCAATGAGCGCCAGTGGCACGGCCTTGGCGTCCCCTGCGCCACCGAAACCACTCATGCCCACGGTCATGCCGTCTTGAATGAACGCGGCGGCCTGCGCCGCGCTCATGATTTTTTCGTGCAAGGAATCCAGGCGGATGCGCTGGTGATGCATGGGGTGAACCTCAAAAAAGTTAGGCACAAAAACCAACGCGGTGTCAGAACTGCTCTTCATCCAACGCCATGATGCTCGCGCTCCCAGCGCTGATCGCCGCCAACAACGCGTGTACCCGTGGCAACAATTGCTCTGCGTAGAAGCGTGCGCTGACGCCTTTGGTCTTGAGGAAGGCTGCATCGCCCGTGCCGGCTTGCAGCTGGGCGTGCGCCTGCAGGGCAGAACGCGCCATGAGCCAGCCGCCCGACAGGTAGCCGAAGAGCATCAGGAAGTTGACGCTGACGCTGCCGGCCCAATCCGCATCGTGCTTGGCGTTGTCGAGTAACCGCGACAAGGCCTCGCGCCCGGCGCCAAGCGCGGCGGCCAACGCCACTGCCTGATAGTCGAGGGCGTCGATGTGACGCAGTTGCTCGACGGTTTGATCCATCTCCTCGAGCAGGCTGTTGAGTAACGCGCCTTGGTTCAGCAGGGTCTTGCGCCCCACCAGGTCAAGCGCCTGAATGCCGGTGGTGCCTTCATAGATGGTCAGGATGCGCGCATCGCGATAATGCTGCGCCGCGCCGGTCTCTTCGATGAAGCCCATACCACCGTGGATTTGCACGCCCAGAGAGGTGACTTCCTGGGCCAGTTCGGTCAACCAGCCCTTGACGATCGGGGTGAACACATCGACCCGCCCCTGATGATGGTGCGCAAGCTCCGGCGTGGGCGCATGCGCGGCACGGTCGACTTCAGCGGCGGCCACCAGCGACAACGCGCGCATCGCTTCGATGGACGCTTTCATCTGCAACAGCATCCGGCGCACATCGGGAAAGCGGATGATCGAGAAACGGCTGCCGTCCTTGCGCGTGCCCTGCAGACGCTCTTTGGCGTATTGACGGGCCTGCTGGTAAGCGCGCTCGGCAATCGACAAGCCCTGTAGGCCAACACTCTGACGGGCGTGGTTCATCATGGTGAACATGCAGGTCAGGCCCGTGTGCGGCTCGCCGAGCAGATACCCGACCGCCCCCTCGGGGTCGCCGAAATTCATCACGCAGGTCGGGCTGCCATGAATGCCCAATTTGTGTTCCAGGGAGAGGCACTGCACGCGATTGCGCACGCCCGGCTGGCCTTGGGCATCCAGCAGGAACTTGGGCACCACGAACAGCGAAATGCCTTTGACGCCCGTCGGCGCATCCGGCAGGCGCGCCAGGACCAAATGCACGACGTTGTCGGTCATCTGGTGATCGCCCCAGGTGATGAAAATCTTCTGGCCAGTGATCAGATAGTGGTCGCCCTGGGGCACGGCGCGGCTCTTGATGGCCGCCAGATCGGAGCCGGCATCCGACTCGGTCAGGTTCATCGTCCCGGTCCACTCGCCACTCACCAGTTTTTCCAGGTAGGCGGCTTGCAGTTCGGCCGAGCCGTGATGGGCGATGGCTTCGATGGCGCCCTGGGTCAACATAGGGCACAAGGCGAATGCCATATTGGCTGAGTGCCAGATTTCATTGACGGCCGTGCCGATCACGTTCGGCAGGTTCTGCCCGCCGTGTTGTTCTGCAGCGGTCAACGAGGGCCAGCCGCCTTCCTGGAATTGCCGATACGCCTCGGCAAAACCCGGTGCTTCTTGCACGCCCTGTTCCCCCAAGTGCGTACCTTGGGTATCACCGACCCGGTTGAGCGGCGCCAGCACGCCGGAACCCAAGCGGCCTGCCTCGCTCAAGATGGCGCTGACCAGTTCGCTGTTGACATCCTGAAGCTGGGCGCTCGCGCACAACTGCTCAAATCCGACCAACGCCTCCAGCACAAATTCGGTGTCGCGGTACGGATGGGCATAACCACTCATTGTTATTTTCCTCATTCACTTGTTAAACAGGCCGCTACACCCTTCGCCCACTCCACCAAGCTGAGCAATTAACCAAAACGGCCACTACTCAAAAAACCTGGGACGGTCGCAAGCAGGGACGGAGCCCGCAGCGCATAGCTCTATTCAGCTTCCTCCGATCCAGCCCTGGGTAGCAATTACCAAATCAGTCTAAAAACAGACATAAACGGACAGCCACTTTTGGCTAAACTAGCCTGCCCTGCTGCCGGACTGCTGAACGATGGGCATCGAGCGCTATTCCATTTCCATGTACTTCGCCCACATCCTGATGACGGCCGCACGCCGCCTCGCGCTGGACGAAGACGTCTTGCTCAAGGAAGCCGGCATCAGCCGAAAGCGCCTGGATAACCTGCACCTGCGCATCACCCCCGACCAGTTCAGTCGCTTGATGCAGGCCGTGTGGCGCTTGAGTGATGACGAGTTTTTCGGCGCGGGTTCACAGCGCTGTCCGAAGGGCTGCTTCGCGATAATGGCCAAGCAAGTGATCCACTCGCATAACCTGCATTCGGTGTATTACAAGCTCAGCCATTTCTACAACGTGATGAACGACTCCCTGCACCTGGAGCTGAAAGTCGTCGGTGATGAGGCCCTGTTTTCAATGGCTTTGAGTGACCCGAGCCTGGACGCCGGCTACCTGCTGAGGGGGTTTTTACTGTTGCTCTGGCATCGGTTCCCAAGCTGGCTGATTGGCCAGCGGATCACACTCAAGCGGGTGACGTTCGATCATCCCGAGCCCGCCCATTCAGCGGAATACCGCTTGATGTTTCCGTGCCCCGCGCATTTTGACCAACCCGAGACTTGCCTGGTGTTCGACGCCGGGATTCTCACCGCGCCGCTGGTGCAAACCGCAGAAACCCTGGCCTATCACCTGCAGCGAGCGCCGGTGGACTGGTTCACCCGTCCCGCCTATTACCCGGTTTACACGCGGCGGGTGCTGGACCACCTGGAGAACGTCGACGATCTCGCCAAGGCCACCATCCAGAGCACCGCCAGCGAGCTGCACCTGACGGAAAGAACACTGCGGCGCAAGCTCTTGGCCGAAGGCAGCAAGTTTCAGAAACTCAAGGACGGGGTACGCCGCGACATGGCCATTCATTACTTGAGCCAGACGTCGATGTCGATCAACCAGACGTCGCAACAGCTGGGGTTCTCAGACCCGTCGGCGTTCACCCGGGCCTTCCGCCAATGGACCGGCGAGTTACCCAGGACTTACCGCGACGCAGCGCTCAACCGCAAATGACTCAAGCGCCCAGGCGCGCAGGCCGAGACACTTTACCCTGGACCCGCTCGCGGTAACGCCCAGGGCTTTCGCCGGTCCACTTCTTGAACGCACGATGGAACGCGCTGGGCTCCTGAAAACCGCATTGCGCGGCGATTTCACCGATGCTCGCCCGCGTCTGACAGAGCAGTTCCAGCGCCAGGCTGCGGCGCACTTCGTCCTTGATCTCCTGAAACGAGCAACCTTCACGCTCCAGACGCCGGCGCAAGGTGCTGGGGCTCATGTGCAAGTCCACGGCCAAGTCCTCCAGCGCCGGCCACTGGCTGTAGTGGCTGCCACGCAGGCGTTGATAGACCTGGGTCGCCACGCCGTCCTGGTTGCGAAACCGGATCACCAGCCATTGCGGCGCGCTGCGCAGAAATACCTTGAGCGACGCCAAGTCCTGCACCACGGCCAGACGCAGGTAGCTGCTGGCGAATTCGATTTCGGTGCGGGCCGCACCAAACGTCAGGTTGTAGCCCCACAGCAACTGATCGTCGCTGAGCGGCGCACGCGCGTGGCGAAAGTCGGCGCGATCGATCGGCACGCGGCGTCCACCCAGCCAGCACAGCAGGCTGATCATCAGCACCAGAAAGGTTTCCTCACCGTAACGCCGTGTGTCCTCATCGCCGCCGCCGACTTCCAGGCGGAGTACCGCACGCTTGCCATGCACGCAGAGGCTGCCGCGAAAGTCGCGCAGGAACAGGGCGAAACTGGCCAGGCACTGGGTGAGCGCTTTGCCCAGGTTCGGCTCCTGGATCAGGCCACGGCAGATCAGGGCAAAACTGCCCGGCGGCATGCCATGGGAATCCAGGCGGAAGAACTCATCGTTCAACTCACGAATCTGAATCAACCATAACGCCGCAAACGCGCTGGCCGGCACCCGGGCCTCGGGCTGGGTCAACAGCGCCGGCGCGATGCCCGCTTCGCACAGCACGGCGGCCAGCCGCTGCGGCTGATCGCGCAGCGCATGGATCATGACCTGCACGAAGTAGACGGCAACCGAATCCTTTTCCCGCGTGGGCTTCATTCTGAGTTCCTGTCGCGTACACATGGTAATAAACGCCAATACAACTGACAGGTTTCGGCATAGGCCGCCCCACTGCCGGGCCCTAGACTCTCGCCCAATAGACCGTATTGCAAGGCATGTCTGCCGTGCAACGGCAGCGCACATTTGAAGAGAGACTGACGATGAATCTGCAGAATATCGGCGTGATCGGCGCGGGCACCATGGGTAACGGCATCGCCCAGATCTGCGCCGTGGCCGGCATCAACGTGACCTTGCTGGACATCTCCGCCGGCGCCCTGGAAAAAGCCCTGGCCACCGTGAGCAAGAACCTCGATCGCCAAGTCAGCAAGGGCATCCTCAGCGAACCCCAGAAGCATACGGCCCTGGACAAGATCCGCACCAGCACCGACTACACCAGCCTGGCCAATGCCCAATGGGTCATCGAGGCGGCCACGGAAAACCTCGACCTGAAACGGCGCGTGCTGCAACAGATCGCCGCTCACGTCGATGAGCAGTGCGTGATTGCCTCCAATACGTCTTCGCTGTCCATCACTGAACTGGCGGCGGGCGTTAACGCCCCCGAGCGCTTTATCGGCCTGCATTTTTTCAACCCGGTGCCGGTGATGGGCCTGATCGAAGTGATTCGTGGCCTGCAGACCAGCGATAAGACCCACGCCCAGGCCATTAAGCTGGCACAGCACCTGGGCAAAACCGCGATCACCGCCGGCAACCGCCCAGGTTTTGTGGTCAACCGGATTCTGGTGCCGATGATCAACGAAGCGATCCTGGTGTTCCAGGAAGGCCTGGCCAGCGCCGAAGACATCGACGCCGGCATGTGCCTGGGTTGCAACCAGCCTATCGGCCCGCTGGCCCTGGCCGACCTGATCGGCCTGGACACCTTGCTGGCGATCCTCGAGGCGTTCTATGAGGGCTTCCAGGACAGCAAATACCGCAGCGCGTCGCTGCTCAAGGAAATGGTGGCCGCCGGTTACCTGGGGCGCAAGAGCGGGCGCGGCTTCCACACCTATGGCTGAGTATCGCTCGCGCTTGTGCGAACACCGCAACAAGGCCCTGGAGTTGCTTGCCAGCAAAGGCTTCGGTCAAGTCGGCATGCGCGAGCTGGCCAGCAGCCTGGGGTTGACCCCGGGCTCGCTGTACCACCACTACCCCAGCAAGCAGCATCTGCTGCTGGATTGGATCGAAGAGTTCTACGAAGAACTGCTGACCACCCTGGGGCGCGTCGAGCAACGGCCGCGCTCACGCCAGGACAATCTGCAACGGCTGATTCATGCCCACCTGAATTTGCATCAAGAGATGCCGTGGCATTTCCGCCTGGTGGAGCGCGATTGCGGCTGCCTCACGGAGGACCAGCAACTGCGGGTCCGGCAGTTGCGCGAACAATACGAGCATCGACTGCTGCAAATGCTCGGGCGACCGCGGCGGCTGAGTGTCCATGCCCTGCAAGCGGCCGGCCACGCCATCGCCACGCTGCTGAACAATGCGCCGAGCTGGCTGGCCGGGCAGACGCTGGATGATGCAGAACGCACCGAGTTACTGGAAAACCTGCTGACCGGCGCCATCGAGCGCGTACTGGCAACACGGGCCAGCGAGCGGCCGAGCCTGCAGATTGCCGTGGCCTGAGGCCGATCAGCGCAATTGCAGGGGGTCTACCAGGCCGGCGGCAATCGCCATGCCCACCAGCTCCGGCAAATGGCTGGCCGCCATGCGTTTCATGACCCGCGCGCGATACAGGTCGATGGTCTTGACGCTGACGCCCAACTGCTCGGCAATTTCCCGATTGGTATAACCCTTCACCAGCGGGAGCAATACATCACGCTCGCGTGGCGTGAGTTGCTGCAACCGCGCCTGCACCCGCGCCGGTCCTTCACCGAGGCTCTGGCGATGATCGGCCTTGCTCAGGGCCTGCAGGACACTGTCGAGCAGCAACTGCTCGTTGTAGGGTTTTTCGATAAAGTCATGCGCCCCGGCCTTGAACGCGCGGACCACAATCGGCACATCGGCGTGGCCGCTGACGAAAATCACCGGCAGGTGCAGGTCGCGGCTGCGCATGTGCTCCTGCACATTCAGGCCGCCCATCCCCGGCATGCGCACATCCAGCAGCACGCAGGCGTTGAGGCGGCTGTCGCAGGCGTCGAGAAACTCGCGGCCACTGGTAAACGGCAGCGCCTTGAGGCCCACCGACTCCAGCAACCAGACGGTCGAATCGAGCATCCCCTGGTCGTCATCCACCACATACACCACCTGTTCCGTCACGCTCACCATCGCTTGATTCCTCTTCTTATTGTGGGGCACCGCTCTGGGCGAGTGCGGGCAAGCGGCAGCACATTTGCAGCCCGACCGGCATCGGCTCGGCCTGCAACTCGCCACCGAAGCCTTCGATGATGCTGCGGCTCATGGACAAGCCCAGGCCCAGGCCATTGGCCTTGCTGGTATAGAACGGGGTAAATATCTGCTCCAACTGCGCCGGCGAGACACCGGGGCCCTGATCGCTCACGTCGATTTGCACCCACCCGTCACGTTGTGCCAGCGCACTCATGACGATGAGCGAAGGCTGGCCGGGATGGGCTTCACGATTCGCATCAATGGCATTGCGCAGCAGGTTCAGCAGCACCTGCTCCAGCAGCACCCGGTCGGCGTAAATCAGCGGCAGATTATCCGGCAAGCGATCCTCGATCGTCACCTGACAATCGCTGGCCTCCCAGGCACACAGGCGGACGGCTTCGCGGGCCACCTCGCCGGGGTTCAGCGCCTCCATGCGCCTACGTCCCTTGCGCAGAAACGCACGCAAGCGCTTGATCACTTGCGCGGCGTGATTGGCATGCACCGAGATCCGCTCCAGGCCTTGAGCCACTCGCTCGGCCGCCGGCGAATCGCTGCCCAGGGCAGCCAGATAACGCTGGCTGGCATTGGCGTAGTTAACCACCGCCGCCAGCGGCTGATTCATTTCATGGGCGATACCCGACGCCAGCTCACCCAGGGTCACCAGGCGCGCAGTGTGCGCCAGTTCGTCCTGGTGATGACGCTGCTGGGCCTCGCGCAACTTGCGCTCGGTCAGGGTGGTTTCCTCGGCCTGGACCCTGGCGGTAATGTCGCGGGACACGCTGACCACCTCCACCACCGCGCCGGTGTAGGTCTCGCGGATCGCCCGGCAGGCGGTTTCGAACCACAGGTAATGGCCCTCGCGATGGCGGATGCGATAGGTCATGGTGTAATAACCGTCCTGCTCCAGGCCCTCCCAGGCACGCCGCACCAACCCCGCCAAGCCCTGCCGATGGAACAGGCGTTGTGCCAGGGTCCCGCGCAATTCCTCCGGCCAGTAGCCCAACAACGCCCAGGAAGCCGGCGAGGCATCGAGAAAACCGCCATCCGGGGTGTGCCGGGAAATCAGGTCGGTGGTGTTTTCGATGATCAGCCGATACAGGCGCCGGGCCTTGGTGGATTCGCGCTCGGCGACAATCTGCGCGCTGGCCTCCCGGCAACGCGCCAGCACGCGGTTTTCGCCAGGGTCAGGAATAAACGTCCACACCAGAATGCGCTCGGCGAACTGCGCCTCGACGTTTTCGATCGCCCGCTGCTGCCCCAGGCACGCCTGCACCAGCGGCAAGCAATTGACCGGCAACAGGCTCACACAATCGGCCAGGGACAACTGCTCAAGCAACGCCTGCAGCGCCGCGTTGAGCTCCAGCGGCCGAGCCTGGGCATCCAGCAGCAGACTCGGCTGCGGGTCATGCCCGAGCAGCGGCGAGCCGCTTGGTAAGCGCACGGAATTGCCGATCATCTTGAAACCTATACAGGGAGGACGACGTCGAGGTCAGCGGAAGCGTTTAAGCAAGATATAGTACATATACTATACAACACAGGTAGTACTTCCATATATCCGCACGAACAGTATATAAAAGCCGCCGGAGAAGTCATTGCGCTTTTCCCGCAGGGACCGGCGCGCCAACGATAAAGCCTCAAGGCCGGCACCGTCAGCTTAACTGCCGTTACCAGCGTCTCGAACAATAGAGCTAATAATCAGCCACCGGGTATCCGCACCATGTCCATTTTCGACCAAGGCCTCGAGCCGACCAGCGTTAATCACATTGCTCTTTCGCCTTTAAGCTTCATTGAGCGCACTGCCAGCGTCTATCCCGATTACCCTGCCGTGATCCACGGATCGATACGCGCCACCTGGGCGCAAACCTACAGCCGTTGCCGGCGTCTGGCCTCGGCCCTGGCCGGTCGCGGGATCGGCAAAAACGACACCGTGGCCGTCATGCTGCCCAACATCCCGGCCATGCTCGAAGTGCATTTTGGCGTGCCGATGATTGGCGCAGTACTCAATGCGCTCAACGTGCGCCTGGATGCCGAGGCCATCGCCTTCATGCTCGCGCACGGCGAAGCCAAGGTATTGATCGCCGACCGTGAGTTCCACGATGTGGTGCATGCAGCCATCGGCATGCTTGACCATCCGCCCCTGGTCATCGACGTCGATGACCCGGAATACGGCGAAGGCCAGCCCGTCAGCGACCTGGACTACGAGGCGTTTCTCGCCGAGGGCGATCCGGACTTCGCCTGGCAGTGGCCTGAAGATGAATGGCAGGCCATCTCGCTGAACTACACCTCAGGCACGACCGGCAACCCCAAGGGCGTGGTCTACCACCACCGCGGCGCCTACCTGAATTCCCTGGGCAACCAAATGATCTGGGCGATCGGCAACCACCCCGTGTACCTGTGGACGCTGCCGATGTTCCACTGCAACGGCTGGTGCTACCCGTGGATCATCACGGCCCTGGCCGGGGTCCATGTGTTTCTGCGCCGCGTCGACCCACAGAAAATCCTCAACCTGATCCGCGAGCACCAGGTCACTCACTTGTGCGGTGCGCCGATTGTGCTCAACGCCCTGGTGAACATGCCCGACTCGGCCAAGGCCACCATCGACCACCCGGTGAACGCCATGGTCGCCGGCGCGGCGCCACCCGCCAAGGTCATCGGTGCCGTGGAAGAAATGGGCATCAAGGTGATCCACGTCTACGGCCTGACCGAAGTGTATGGCCCTGTGACCCTGTGCGCCTGGCACTCGGAATGGGATGCACTGCCCCTGGACGAACGTGCGCAGATCAAGGCTCGCCAGGGCGTGCGCTACCCGACCCTGGAAGGCGTGATGGTCGCCGACCCGAAAACCCTCGAACCCACCCCCCATGATGGCCACACCATCGGCGAGATTTTCATGCGGGGCAATACGGTGATGAAGGGCTACCTGAAGAACCCGACGGCGACGGCTGAAGCGTTCGAAGGCGGCTGGTTCCACACCGGCGACCTGGCGGTGACCCATCCCGACGGCTATGTCGAAATCCGCGACCGGCTCAAGGACATCATCATCTCCGGCGGCGAGAACATCTCCACCATCGAACTTGAAGGTGTGCTGTACCGGCACCCGGCAATCCTGGAAGCCGCCGTCGTCGCCCGCCCCGACGAAAAATGGGGTGAAACGCCGTGCGCCTTTGTCACCCTCAAGGCCGACCACCAGAACATCCGCGAAGCCGACATCATCGGCTTCTGCCGCGAACACCTGGCAGGCTTCAAGGTGCCGCGCACGGTGGTTTTCACTCAGCTACCGAAGACTTCGACCGGTAAGATCCAGAAGTTTTTGCTGCGTGACATGGCGAAAAAGCTCTAGGGCTCTTTCACCAAGCCCGAACGCTGCGCGTACACGGTCGTGTCTGATTGAACGACATGGACGCTAGTTGATAGGGTTGTGCAGCCAGCCTCAAACCGATGCCCTCCTTTATGGAGGGCATTGTTTTTTGGGGTGGCTTCGTGGAGGCGCGCCGGATAGCCCGAGAAGATCAAGCAAGCATCAGGCGCACTGGCTCGCACCGGGACGCAATGTTTATCGCAGAAACGAAAAAAGACGCCGAAGCGTCTTTTTTTCGCTGACCCCCAGGCCCAATGGACACTGCGAATCAAAAATTGGAGCGGGAAACGAGACTCGAACTCGCGACCCCGACCTTGGCAAGGTCGTGCTCTACCAACTGAGCTATTCCCGCAAATGGCGTCCCCTAGGGGACTCGAACCCCTGTTACCGCCGTGAAAGGGCGGTGTCCTAGGCCACTAGACGAAGGGGACACGCTACTGAAACACATGGTGTGTATTTCAGTGCCCAGGGGCCTTGTCCGAAGACTTGGTCCTGGTTTCACTCAATGCCGCCCGAGGGCAACACTGCTTAAAAATGGAGCGGGAAACGAGACTCGAACTCGCGACCCCGACCTTGGCAAGGTCGTGCTCTACCAACTGAGCTATTCCCGCATTGGCGTCCCCTAGGGGACTCGAACCCCTGTTACCGCCGTGAAAGGGCGGTGTCCTAGGCCACTAGACGAAGGGGACACACGTACAACATTCACTCCCTACCGCGTTTCGCTGTGTGCTTTACGCTGTAAGTGGCGCGCATTCTATGGATGGATTGAAAGGTCGTCAACCCCCAAGGATAAATTTATTTAAATCAATGACTTCGCCCCCGTTTTCCGGCCCTTGCGGGCATTCTGCATGTCCGCGCCTTGACGCCTATATTCTGGCGCCCGACAAGACGCTATAGTTCATCCAGCAACTGATGGCATTGTGCATCTACGCAGGGAATGCTTACGTATATAGAAGAAACTACCTGGGCAACTGGTCGAACAGTCCTATCCGACAGATGTCTCAGTCACTACACTTAACAGCAAACCCTATAAAGAGGTCACACCGGTGACACCACTCATGATCACCCTGCTGGTAATAGCCGGGATCGTAATACTGATCGCCATTGGCTACATGAACCACGCGGTGGAAAACAACAAACTGGAAAAGCAACGCACCGTGATCGAGCTTAATGACCGGCTGCGTCGCTGTGGTGAGATCACCGAGACCTTCCCTGGCCAGTTGATGACGCCTGCGCTCAAGCTGCTGTTGACCCGCCTGGAGCTCAACGTCAACCAACGCTTGTTGCACCTCAACAAGACCAGCGCACCGCTCAAGGCGCGGATCGCCGAACTGAATGCGCTGGTGGCCCAAGGCGAATCGATCCCGATCAACAACCCGCCCGGCCCGATCCAGACCGAAGCCAAGGCCAAGGACGTGCGGTTCCTGCTCGAAGCCCTGCACGGCCAAGTCACCCGCGCCGCCCAGGACGGTTTCCTACCGACCAATGAAGCCAAGCACTGGATCAGGGAAATTCGCCACATCCTGGTACTGCTGCACATCGAGTTCTTCAACAACCTCGGCCAGCATGCCCTGCAACAGAACCAGCCTGGCCAGGCGCGCCTGGCCTTCGAGCGCGGCGTGCAGTACTTGCGCAAGCAGCCCGAGCCCGCGCTCTACAGAGAGCAACTGCAACTGCTGGAGAGTCAATTGGTGCGCGCCAACTCTACGGTGCTGACCAACAGCAAGCCTGCGGAAGACGAAGTCAACGAACTGACCGAAGGCCTGAAAGTCGCCGAAACCGACGCCGAGTGGAAGAAAAAAGTCATCTACGACTGACCCTCCCTCCCCATGTGGCGAGCCCTCCCTCGCCACATGCCATCATTTAGTACCTATCCGCTGGCCGTCGACTCGCGTACAAAAGTGTCCCTCACTTCGTGAAGTTGGAGGCCTGTTATGCCTGTCGCCGTGATTGATGGACAACCGTTGCACTATGTTGACCAGGGCTGCGGCCCGGTCGTCCTGCTGGGTTCGAGTTACCTGTGGGACCGAGACATGTGGGCACCGCAGATCGAAGCGCTGTCGCACCAGTATCGTGTGATCGTCCCCGAGCTCTGGGGCCATGGCGAGTCCGGGCCGCTGCCGACACACACGCGATCCCTGGACGACCTGGCGCGCCAGGCCCTGGCACTGCTCGACCAGTTGCACATTACCCGGGTCAACCTGGTGGGCTTGTCGGTCGGCGGCATGTGGGGCGCGCGCCTGGCCCTGCGGGCACCCGAGCGGGTCAACAGCCTGGTGCTGATGGACACCTACCTCGGCGCCGAGCCCGAGGCCACGCGCCAGCACTACTTCTCGCTGTTCAAGATGATTGAAGACGCCGGCGCTATCCCGGAGCCGCTGCTGGATGTGGTCGCACGGATCTTTTTCCGTCCGGGCATCGACCGCGAATCGGCGCTGTACCAAAATTTCCGCAAGGTCTTGCAGGACTACCCCGCGGCGCGCCTGCTAGACAGCATCGTGCCCCTGGGCCGGCTGATCTTCAGCCGTGAAGATGTATTGGAGCAGTTGTCACGCCTGGACGCCGACACCACCCTGGTGCTGTGCGGCGAACAGGACACACCGCGCCCGCCCGCCGAGTCCGAGCAGATGGCCAGCCTGATCGGCTGCAGCCTGAGCCTGATTCCCGACGCCGGGCATATCTCCAGTCGCGAGAACCCGGACTTCGTCAATGAAGCGCTGCTGACCTTCCTCGCCAACCATGCCTGATCGCCCGCCAGCCCTTTGATCGCGGCCTGCCAGCGGCGATCAAAGGCGGAAGTGCCCCACCATGCCCTTGAGTTCCGTGCCCAACTGCGCCAGTTCAATACTCGACGCGGCATTGCCTTGCATGCTCAACGCCGATTGATCGGCACTCGCCCGAATGCTGGTGACGCTGCGGTTGATTTCTTCGGCCACCGAACTCTGCTGCTCGGCCGCCGCCGCAATCTGCTGATTCATTTGTTGGATCAATGACACCGCGGCCGCAATGCTGCCCAGGGCGCTTTCGGTTTCCAGCGCATCACTGACGGCCAGCTTCACCAACTCGCCGCTCTGCTGGATCTGCTGCACCGACGATTGCGCCGCGCTGCGCAAGGCGCCGACCAGGCGTTCGATTTCCTCGGTCGATTGCTGGGTGCGCTTGGCCAGGGCCCGCACTTCATCGGCCACCACTGCAAAACCACGGCCTTGCTCACCGGCGCGCGCGGCCTCGATGGCCGCGTTGAGTGCCAGCAGGTTGGTCTGTTCGGCCACGCTTTTGATCACGCTCAACACGCTACCGATGTTCTGGATTTCGACGCTGAGGCTTTCGATGCTGGCACTGGCGCGGGTACTGGAGGTCGCCAGCAATTCGATGCGCTGCAAACTCTGGCGCACCACCTGCTGGCCGCTGTCGACTTTGTCATCGGCAGTCTGCGCCGCTTGTGCAGCCTCTTCGGCGTTGCGCGCCACATCATGGACCGTGGCGGTCATCTGGTTCATCGCCGTGGCAACCTGTTCGGTTTCTTCCTTCTGGCTGCTGACCTCGATGTTGGTCTGCTCGGTGACGCTGGACAGCGAATGGGCCGAACTGGCCAATTGCTCGATACCCGCTTGCAGCCCGCTGACCATTTGGCTCAAACCGCTGCCCATCTGTTGCATCGCCAGCATCAACTGGCCGATTTCATCGCGGCGGCTGACTTCCATGCGCCCGCTCAAGTCGCCGGCCGCAATCTGCTGGGCCACCGCGATCACACGGCGCAGCGGCGCGACGATCAACCGGGTAATCACCCACGCTGCAATCAACCCCATCAACAGCGCCAGGGCCGACGAGCCGATGATCAGCAGCGCGCTTTTCTTCAGTTGCGCTTGCATCGACTGGTCTTCAGCGGCATACGCCTGGTCGACCCGGCTGACGACTTGGTCGGCGCGATCATGCAATTGTTTGTAGACCACTTTTTCCTGGGCCAGCAGGCCGGTGTATTCGCCGAGTTTTTCGCTGAACGCGGCGATATGCCCGGCGACCTCATTGAGCACCGTCTGGTAACCGGAGTCCTTGACCGAGGTTTTCAGTAGCTCAACTTGGGCCAGCGCCTGCTCGGCCTGTTCGATCTTGCCCTGTTCGGCGCTGTCTTCCTCGCCTTTGCGGCTCTGATCAAGGCGCACATGAGCTTCGTTCATGGCTTGCAGCATCAACCGTGAAACCTGACTGACCTGCCCCGCCTGCTCGATAAACTCGGCGCCCTCCTTGCCCTGGCTTTCCTTTAGGCCATAGGCGCCATCGTCGGCCAGGCCGGCCTGCAACACATCGAGGTTATTGGCCACGCTGGACACCGACCAACTGGCCATTTCCAGCGCCAGGTCCTTGGTCTGGGTCAGCTCGACGAACTCATCGAACGCCTTGCGGTAGGCGGCCAAGGCCTGCTCGACCTCGGTCATCAGCGGCACGTTGGCCGCAGACCCGGCCTTGAGGCTGCCGGCCAGGGCAGCCAAGGCGTCGACACGTTCATGCAGGGCGTCGACGGACTTGGGGTCGGCGTGCAGCGCGTAGTCCTGCTCGATCAAACGCACCTTGAGCAGCCCGCTGTTGAGCGCAGACATGCTCTTGAGGCCCTCGAAACGCAGGCCAACGGTTTGCAGGGACCACACGCCGATCGCTGCCACCAACGCAGTCAACAGCAGCACCAGGCTGAAGCCCAAACCCAGTTTTTTCGCCATACCAAGGTTGGCGAAACGTCGTTGCACGGCCGAAATCATGCGCTTGAATCCTCTTGCAATGGCGGATGCCATCAAGCCCGGTTTCCCAGCAGCGAGATTCGCAACCACGAGGCACTGAACACAAGTCGTTGGCGCCACAATAATGGCAAAAAGCTACATCCGCGTCGTTTTCAGAATGGTCGAGGTCGATCTGGCAGGCCCGGCAGCGCGGAACAACGCCAGGGCCCGCTGATCAGCAGCATAGGCCACATTGATGCGCTGCCACTCGCTGTGTTCACCCGTTGGGCTGAACAGCGCCCCCGGTGACATCAGCACACCCAGTTGCCGTGCATACGCCTGCAACCGCGAACGGTCGCCCACGCAGGGCCGCGCCCAGACAAACATGCCGCCGGCGGGCACGGCGAACACCTGCCATTCCTCATCCTCCAATACCTGCAAGGTCGCGGCCATTTGCGTGTTCAGGCGTTTGCGCAGGCGTTGCACCCATTTGCGATAGGTGCCGTTGGCCAGCAACGTGGCCATCACCGCTTCGGCAAACCGCGAGGTGCCGATGCCGGTGAGGGTCTTGAGGTGTACCAATTGCGCAATGATCGGCGAACTGGCGCTGAGGTAGCCGACGCGCAAGGCACTGCTGAGGGTCTTGGAGAAACTCGAGACATAGATCACCCGATCTTCATGGGGCAGCGCCGACAGTCGCGTGCAACTGGCGTGTTGCAGGTCGGCGTAGACATCTTCTTCGATAATCAGAAAGTCTTCGCTGTGCGCCAGCTCCAGCAAACGTTCGGCCACCTTGCGACACAGGCTGGTGCCGGTGGGGTTGTGATACAGGCTGTTGATAAACAGGCATTTGGGACGATGACGGCGCAGCAGGGCTTCCAGCGCCGGGATGTCCGGGCCGCCCTGGGTGCGCGGCACTTCCAGCAGCGTGACGCCGTGGAAGGCCAACTGACGAAACAGGTTGCCATAACCAGGGGTTTCTACGACCACAGTGTCGCCGGCCTTGAGCAACGTGCGGATCAACAGGTCCTGAGCGTGGCTGGCGCCATGGGTGGTGAGGATGCGGTCGAGGCTGGTGACCACGTGAATTCGGGTCAGGCGCTTGAGCAATTGCTCGCGCAGCGCCGGCAACCCCAGTGGCGTGCTGTAGTTGAACAGGCCTCCGGTATCGGTGCGGCTGACTTCGCGGATCGCGTAGCTGATGTCATCGCTTTCGCGCCAGGCGTCCGGCAACCAGCCGCAGCCCAATTTCAACTCGCCCAACGGGCTGTCGGTAAAAGCGCCCCACTCTCGCTCCGCGCCTTCATACCAGTGGCGTTCCTGAGCCACCGGCGGCTGCGCCACCATAAACCCAGAGCCCTGCTTCGAGGTCAGCAGGCCTTGGGCCTCCATGCGCTCGAATGCCTCGATCACACTGGACTGGCTGAGCAGGTTGTCGAGGGCCAGTTGGCGGATGGACGGCAATCGTGTGCCGGGGCTGACCCCGCTCTTGCGAATCCATTCCGCCACCGCGCTGACGATTTGCTGCACCACCGGTACAAGGGCTTGTCGATCGATCCCTAAATCCATGACCCACTCACTTAACTATCTGTTATTCAACCCAAAACAGTTAAGCACAGAAGCCCGCCAAAACAGGTCGTCAACAGTTACTAAAGTATTGATTTTATTGACTTATTTACCTCCTGATACACATTGGATCACGGCGTTTTGCCAGCTATGGAAACGCCCCACAGCACCTCAAACTTTTTCGAGAGCGGTGCGGCTTGGAGTCCTAGATCGCGGTGGCGCCGCCGTCCACCGCCAGGGCCTGGCCGGTGGTGAAGGCCGCACCGTCGCTGCACAGGTACAACACGGCACTGGCGATTTCCTCGACCTTGCCAATGCGCCCAACCGGGTGCATGGCGGCGGCAAATTCAGCTTTGCGCGGGTCAGCTTCATAGGCACGGCGGAACATGTCGGTATCGATCACTGCCGGGCATACCGCGTTGACGCGGATTTTCTTTTTCGCGTATTCGATGGCCGCCGATTTGGTCAAGCCGATCACGGCGTGTTTGGACGCCGCGTAGATGCTCATCTTTGGCGCGGCGCCCAGCCCCGCCACCGACGCGGTGTTGACGATCGCTCCGCCGCCCTGGGCCAGCAGCAACGGTAATTGGTATTTCATGCACAACCACACGCCCTTGACGTTGACGCCCATGATGGCGTCGAACTCATCGAGGGTGCCGTCCGCCAGCTTGCCTTTCTCGATCTCGATCCCGGCGTTGTTAAAGGCGTAGTCCAGGCGGCCATATGCGGCAATGGTCTGCGCCATCAATTGCTGCACGTCGGCTTCCTGCGTGACGTTGCAGCGCACGAACTGCGCTTCGCCACCGGCCTCGCGGATCAGCGCGACAGTGCCTTCGCCGCCCGCCACGTCGAGGTCGGCAACCACTACCTTCAAGCCTTCGGCAGCAAACGCCAGCGCGGTGGCGCGGCCAATACCGGCGGCGGCGCCGGTGACCAGGGCGACCTGGCCGGAAAACGTCATGCTCATGGGGGATGTCCTATGGGAGAAATAGCCGTGGCGCGAGTCTAGCCAACTCCGGGACGGGCGCGTCAGCACTATCAGAAGGCCGGTTAGCGCTGCATGAATCACAATGATAATACCGGCCGCGCCACTATCATCGAGGCCTATCGACGAGCATTCGCAGCCCTCCGCCGACCTTGCCCGCAAGCCAGTATGGGTCTATCAATCAGGCTTCATTTCTCAAGAGTCCTTGCCATGACTGCCCAGACCAACCGTCAGTTCCTGCTTGCCAAACGCCCGGTCGGCGCGGCCACGCGGGAGACCTTCACCTACCAGGAAGTGCCGCTGGGCACCCCACAAGACGGCCAGGTGCTGGTGCGCAACGAATACCTGTCCCTCGACCCTGCGATGCGCGGCTGGATGAATGAGGGCAAATCCTACATTCCGCCGGTCGGCATCGGCGAAGTGATGCGGGCGCTGGGCGTGGGCAAAGTGATCGCCTCGAACACCCCGAAATTCGCGGTCGGGGACTACGTGAACGGCGCCCTTGGGGTGCAGGATTACTTCCTCGGCGAGCCGCGGGGTTTCTACAAGGTCGACCCCACGCTTGCGCCCCTGCCGCGCTACCTGTCGGCGCTGGGCATGACCGGCATGACCGCCTATTTCGCGCTGCTCGACACCGGCGCACCGAAAGCCGGTGAAACTGTGGTGATCTCCGGCGCAGCGGGGGCGGTGGGCAGCATTGCCGGACAGATCGCCAAGATCAAAGGCTGCCGTGTGGTGGGCATTGCCGGTGGCGCCGACAAGTGCAAGTTCCTGGTCGATGAGCTGGGCTTCGACGCCGCCATCGATTACAAGCACGAAGACCTGCCGGCCGCGCTCAAGCGCGAGTGCCCTAAGGGCGTGGATGTGTATTTTGATAACGTCGGCGGCGACATTCTCGACGCAGTGCTCAGCCGCCTGGCGTTGAAAGCCCGCGTGGTGATCTGCGGCGCGATCAGCCAGTACAACAACAAGGAAGCCGTAAAAGGCCCGGCCAACTACCTGTCATTGCTGGTCAATCGCGCACGCATGGAAGGCTTCGTGGTGATGGATCACGCGGCGAACTTTGCCGCCGCCGGGCAGGAAATGGCCGGCTGGATGGCGCAGGGCAAGCTCAAGAGCAAGGAAGATATCGTGGAGGGGCTGGAGACGTTCCCGGAGACGTTGATGAAACTGTTCAACGGGGAGAACTTCGGCAAGCTGGTGCTGAAAGTCAGCTGATACACAGCAGATGTAAATGTGGGAGCAAGCCCCCTCCCACATTATTGATCGGTGATCGATCAGGCGATCTCGGCGACAACTGCGGCCAACGCTTTGGCTGGATCGGCCGCCTGGCTGATCGGGCGACCGATCACCAAGTAGTCCGAGCCCGCGTCCAGCGCCTGACGCGGCGTGAGGATACGGCGCTGGTCATCCTGGGCGCTGCCCGCCGGACGAATCCCCGGGGTGACCAATTGCAGCGACGGGTGGGCGGTCTTGAGGGCCCGGGCTTCCAGCGCCGAGCAGACCAGGCCGTCGAGGCCGGCTTTCTGCGCCAGGGCCGCCAGGCGCAGCACTTGCTCCTGAGGTTCGATATCCAGGCCGATCGCTGCCAGGTCCTCGCGTTCCATACTGGTCAGCACGGTCACACCGATCAGCAAGGGTTTAGGGCCGCTGCGCTGTTCCAGCACTTCACGGCAGGCGGTCATCATGCGCAGGCCGCCGGAGCAGTGTACGTTAACCATCCACACGCCCATCTCGGCGGCGGCCTTGACCGCCATCGCGGTGGTGTTGGGGATGTCGTGGAATTTCAGGTCGAGGAACACCTCGAAGCCTTTGTCACGCAGGGTGCCGACGATGTCAGCGGCGCAACTGGTGAACAGTTCCTTGCCGACCTTGACCCGGCACAGCTTCGGGTCCAACTGGTCAGCCAGCTTCAGTGCGGCGTCACGGGTGGGGTAATCCAGGGCGACGATGATAGGAGTCTGGCAGACGGACATTGGAATGGGCTCTCAGGCAAGTCGAAATCGGCGCGGATTGTAGCGCAAGCGACGCCGTTGCGGGATCCGATGATCGGTAAATACTGACCAAGCGCGCCCAAGCGGACATTTCGGGCATTTGTATCAAAACAGATACATTCACGACATGCCCTCAACACGCCCTACCGCTAGCCTCGCCCGCACGACCCAACGACCAGCACTTCCAGCCATGTGGCTGGGCGCCTATGCTGACCGCCACCACCAGGCAGATGATCGCACTATGCATACCCCTTCCGTCCCGCTGAACGACGAGCAAAAAGGCGCGGTGAGCGCCGATGAAAAGCGCTGGAACACCCGCGCGCTGATTGTCGACGACGATGTGCCGATCCGCGAACTGCTGATCGACTACCTGGCACGCTTCAATATTCTCGCCACCGGCGTCACCGACGGCGCCGCGATGCGCGTGGCGATGCAAGCCGAAACCTTTGATGTGGTGGTGCTCGACCTGATGCTGCCGGGCGAAGACGGCCTGACGCTGTGCCGCTGGCTGCGCGCCGAGTCGGACATCCCGATCCTGATGCTCACCGCCCGCTGCGAGCCCACCGACCGCATCATCGGCCTGGAACTGGGCGCCGACGACTACATGTCCAAGCCGTTCGAGCCGCGTGAATTGGTGGCGCGCATCCAGACTATCCTGCGCCGGGTGCGTGACGACCGCACCGAGCAGCGCGCCAATATCCGCTTCGATAACTGGCGGCTCAACAGCGTGTTGCGCCAACTGGTGGCCGACGACGGCCTGGTAGTGCCGCTGTCCAACGCCGAGTTCCGCCTGCTGTGGGTGTTTATCGAGCGGCCGCGCCGGGTATTGAGCCGCGAGCAGTTGCTGGATGCTGCCCGTGGTCGTTCCATCGAGGCCTTCGATCGCAGCATTGATCTGCTGGTCTCGCGGCTGCGCCAAAAACTGGGCGATGACCCGAAAGCACCGCAGTTGATCAAGACCGTGCGCGGTGAAGGCTATCTGTTCGACGCACGGGATATCGGCTGATGCGCAATGCCTTCAACACGCTGTTCGGGCGGCTGTTCGGTGTGTTGCTAGTGGCGATTGTACTGGCCCATGCGTTGGCGTTTTTCTGGTTCCACCACTACGACCCGCCTCCGCCGCCGACCAAAGACACCTTCGTCGAGCAACCGGACGGCACGCTGAGACCTCTGCAGAAACGTCCTCGCCCATGGTTTGGCGGGCCGGTGGTGCCCCTGACGTTTCAGTTTTTCTCGCTGATCATCGCCGCCTGGTATGGCGCCAAATTGTTGAGCCGGCCGATCCAGCGCCTGAGCGAGGCCGCCGAGCGCTTGAGCCTTGACCTCGACAGCCCGCCTCTCGACGAATCCGGCCCCCGTGAAGCAAAGCAGGCCGCGTCGACCTTCAACCTGATGCAAAAACGCATTCGCGAACAAGTCGGCCAGCGCGCGCGCATGCTCGGCGCGGTCTCCCATGACCTGCGCACTCCGCTGTCGCGCCTGAAGCTGCGCCTGGAGCAGATCGAAGACACCAAGCTGCAAGGCCAGATGCGCCAGGACCTGAACGACATGATCGGTATGCTCGACGCCACCTTGAGCTACCTGCACGAACAACGCACCAGCGAAAGCCGGCACTGGCTGGATGTGCAGGCGCTGGTGGAGTCGATCAGTGAGAACGCCCAGGACCAAGGTGCCGATGTGCAATGTGCCGGCACCAGTGCGCCGTTGCAGGTACAACCGATGGCGTTGCGCTCGTGCCTCAATAACCTGATCGACAACGCCTTGCGCTACGCCGGCGCCGCCCGCGTGGAGCTGGAAGACGGCCGCGAGGCCCTGGTCATCCGTGTGATCGACCACGGTCCCGGGATTGCCGCCGACAAGCGTGAGGCGGTGTTCGAGCCGTTCTATCGGCTGGAAGGCTCGCGCAACCGCAACTCCGGCGGCGTGGGCCTGGGCATGACCATCGCCAAGGACGCGGTCGAGCGCCTGGGCGGGCGCTTGAGCCTGGAGGAAACCCCAGGCGGCGGGTTGACCGCCGTGATGTGGTTGCCCCGCGCCTAGAAGGCCAACACCGGTCACTGTGGGAGCGGGCTTGCTCGCTCCCACACCGGCCTTCGCCCATCAGCTACAGAATGTTGTCTTCGCGGCGGCCCTGGGCCTGGGTCGCACTCCAATCCATCAGCAGGCTGTATGCCACTGCGAGCAAGGTCGGGCCGATAAACAGGCCGATGAAACCAAATGCGATCAAGCCGCCGAACACCCCGAGCAGCACGATCACCAGCGGCAGGTTGCCGCCACGGCTGATCAGGTACGGCTTGAGCACGTTGTCCACGCCGCTGATGATGAACGTGCCCCACACGCCGAGGAACACCGCGTGGCTGTAATCGCCCTTCCACGCCAGCCAGGCCGTGGCCGGAATCCACACCAGCGGCGGCCCCATGGGGATCAGGCTGAGCAGGAACGTGACCATACCCAGCACCAGCGCGCCCGGCACACCGGCGATCAGGAAGCCGATCAACGCCAGCACGGCCTGCGCGGCCGCCGTACCGATCACGCCATTGACCACCCGTTGCACGGTGCCGGCCACCAGCTCGATGTAGTAACCGGCACGTTCGCCGATCAAGCGCTCCAGCAAGCGGTGTACGAACAGTGCCAGGCGCGGTCCGTCACGGTAGAAAAAGAACACGAACACCAGGCTGAGGGTCAACTCCAGGATGCCACCGCCGATCTGCGCGCTGCGCGCCAGCAGCCAATTACCCATCTGCCCCAGGTACGGCTTGAGGCTGACCATCAGCGCCGCGCCCTGCTCGTCGATGCTCCCCCACATCGCCACCAGCCGTTCTCCGACAAAAGGAATCGACCCCAACCAGGCCGGCGCCGCAGGAAAACCGTCGACCTGAATATCCTTGATCAACGCCACAGCATCGCGCACATGGTCCGCGAGGTTGAACCCCAGCCATACCAGCGGCACCGCCACCAGCAGCATCCAGCCCAAGGTCAGAATGCCGGCGGCCAGGGATTCTCGGCCGCCCAGCCAGCGGGTCAGCAACACCATCAGCGGCCAACTGGCAAACGCCAGCACCGCGCCCCAGAACAGCGCCGACCAGAACGGCGCCATCACCCAGAAGCTGGCACCAAACAGCACCAGCAGCAGGATTTGCACCAGCAGGCGATCGTTATTGAGCATGGATTTTCTCTAGGATAAGGCTGTAGGCAGCTAGTTTAGGCGAACGGCGCGGGTCCGTTCGCCCTGTTACGGTCAGCGTATCAGATGCAGGTGCAGGCCTTTGGCTGGCTCAGTGCCGGTTTCCAGGCGTGCGGCCCGCACCCCCTTGTCAACCAGGGCCTGGCGCCACGCTTCGGCATGGGGTCCGGTCAAGCTGACACGCAGGGTGGTGTCGAGGTTCAACCCGCGGGAAATCAGGGTCAACCAGGTGGCATCCGGGTCCGCGCCCAATGCCGGAAAGTCCAGCTCGCCGGTGCTTCTGAGTTCGCGCAACAGGGTGGCGGAGGTCGGCAGCAGCTCCCCGAGCGGTGCGCTGGCATCAATCTGTTCGACATGCAGGTAAGCCCGTCGATTACCGCGGGTGATGCCGTACAACGCCACCAGGGAATTGTCCTGCGGGGCGGCCAGACGCAGCAGCAGGTATTCCTGCTGGCCATCGGCGCCGACCAGCTTGGCGTTACCGAACACTTCATTGGCCCACAGGCTGCTTTCACCGCAGTCGCGGGCCTGGCACCAGAACAACAGTTGCGCGCCCTGCTGCTGCAACGCTTCACGCGTGGCGGTGAACGCAGCGCTGGATGTGTGCTCGGCGGGCAGTTCATAGGTGATGGCGGTGACCTGGCCACGTGCGGTGGCCTGGGCCTCGTAGCGCAACTGGCCGCTGATCTTGCGGATCGCGCCCATGGGGTAAATGCGCTCTTTTGCTTCGGCGGGGCGGTAGTCGACAATTTGCGCGTCAACCTCGCGGGCCACGGCGGGCAAGTCCTGGCTACCCGGCACATCGGCGGCGAACACCAACGGGCTGAACACACACAGCCCCAGAACACGGATACAGCCTTTACGCACGCTCATCGGATAGTTGAGCCCTGGCCATCGGAGGTCGCAGCAGTTTCAAGATCGGTGTTGAGATCGTTCATGGTTGACTCCCTTTCAATCCGCCCAGCCTCGGCAGTTGACCGCGCCAAGTCAAGGCGCAGAGAAGAACCGATTGAAACAGTCTGCAACAAGGACCGCGCCAGCCTCGTCATTCAAGTGCAAATGATGGCCACCGGGCAGGGTCGTCACCGTAAAGGGTAGCTGGGAAAGCAACTCGGGATGTCTCGCCAGCATGCCATCAGCGGCGACCACCAGTTGTGTAGGGCAACCTACGCGGCGCACGAAAGCCATGGCTTGTTCGTCGGTCAGACGCATCGGCGATGCCAGGGTCAAGCGGCTGTCCGTGCGCCAGGTGTAACCGCCCGGCACTGGCATCAAACCGCGCAGGGCCAGCAGTTCAGCGGCTTCGCGGCTGACCGCCACCAGCCCTTTCATCCGCGCTTCGACGGCGCGATCAAGGCTGCTGTAGACCGGCTTGCGCTTGCCCTGCAGGTTCAATTGCGCCTGCAACGCCATGCCCAGCCGCTCGGCGGCGTTCTCGCCGGTGGCGGTCGGCGGGATCACACCGTCGATCAAACCGAGGTGCGTCACTCGCTCCGGCAAGGCACCGGCCAATACCAGGGAGACAATGGCGCCGAGGGAGTGGCCAAGTAATGCAAAACGTTTCCAGCCCAGTTGTTCAGCGACGTGCAGCACATCGTAGGCGTAATCCCACAAGGCATAACCGGCCCCCGTCGGACGATGCGCCGAATGCCCGTGGCCGGCCATGTCGAGGGCGACGATACGCATCCCCCGCAGTTTCGGCGCCAACCGCGCGAAGCTGTTGGCGTTATCCAGCCAGCCATGCAGGGCGATCACCGGCAGACCGTCTTCGGGACCGAACAGATGCGCGGCCAATTCGATATGCGGCAGGCTCAGGCGCACTTCTTCGACCGGCGTACTCATGCGCAACTGCGCTCACGAGCTTCCCAGCGGGCGAACAGCTGCTTGAGCAAGGTCGCGGTGTCCTGGGGGCGTTCGAGGGGAAACATGTGCCCACCGGGCATGGTGAGCATTTCCCCCATGGGCAGGCGACCGACGCCGCTGGCGTGGTGGCGCATCACCACCCGGCTCTGACGTCCGCGCACCACCGCCAGCGGCACTTTCAACTGGCGTACCTGGCCTGGACTGGTGTGGGGCACGCCCCGGTAGATGCTGATCTCAGTGGCCGGGTCGAAGCGCAGGCGCAAGCGATCACCGACCTGATGCAGGCCATGTTGCAGGTAAGCGTCGAAGCATTCCGGGTCGAAGCTGCGAAACAGGGTCTTGCCGGCGAAGTAACTGCGCGCGGCGTCCAGGTCGGCGAACTCTTCACGGCGGCCCAGGGTGCGCCCGGCCGGGGTGAGGCGGTCGATAAAACCAAAGCGCTTGGCGGCGCGAATCACCCAGCGGTCGGCCCGGGTCAGCACCGGTGAGTCGAGCATCACCACGCCGCGATACAACTGCGGGCAACGCATGGCCGCATGCAAATGCAATACACCGCCGAGGGAATGGCCCACGCCCCACACCGGCTCGGGCTGCTGCTCCAGATGGTGGATCAGTTCGTCCACCAGGTTCTGCCAGTTATCGTCCACCGGAAACCTCGGGTCGTGGCCGTGCTGCGGCAGGTGCGCGACTGCATATTCCGGGGCCAGGCCGGCAAACAGCTTGCCGTAGGTGGCCGAAGGGAAGCCATTGGCGTGGGCAAAAAACACGTGCTGCGACATACCGGTTCCATCTATAAAAACAGACACTGATTGTCACCACGCCCGGCCGTTACAGCAATGACCGTAACCGCCAGGAATGATGACACTCACGCCACGCCTATCGCGCCGGCGGGTTCTCGCCCAGGGGCACCACAGCCATGGTCAGGCGCGAGACGCAGCTGGACTTGCCATCATCATTGGTCAGGCGGATGTCCCACACTTGGGTGGTGCGGCCGATATGAATCGCCTTGGCCACCGCCGTCACCCGCCCGCTGCGCACCCCGCGCAAGTGGTTGGCGTTGACCTCCAGGCCGACGCAATAGAACTTACTCGTATCGATGCACAGGTAGGCCGCCACTGAGCCAACGCTTTCGGCCAGGACTACCGACGCGCCGCCGTGCAGCAGGCCGTAGGGCTGATGGGTACGGTGATCGACGACCATGCTGGCGGTCAGGGACTCTTCGTCGAAACTTTCGAAGCGAATATCCAGCAGCTCACCGATGGTGTTTTTCTGCTGGGCATTGAGTTGCTCGATATCGGGTTGGGTGCGCCACAGGCTCATACCGTTGTCCTATTGGTTTTATGATGGCCCTAATCCTGCCACAGAATGACTTCGGTGCGCTCGCTCCACGCCTGAAACAGTGGGCCATAGGTCGATTCGATCACGTTGCGCTTGATCTTCAAGGTCGGCGTCAGAAAGCCGTTCTCCACCGCCCAACTGTCTTTCACCACCACCAATTGACGCAGGCGCTCATGCTTGTCCAGCGCCGCGTTGACCTGTTCCAGCCAGCGCTCAAGGCTGCTGTGCAAAGCCTGGCGCACATCCGCCGGCCCCACCACCGACAGCACGCACAGGCCCATCGGCGCGGGCAGGCCGTCGCCGACCACACACACCTGTTCGATCCGCGCATGTTCGGCCAGGCGGTTTTCAATCGGCGCCGGGGCCACGTACTTGCCCTTGCTGGTCTTGAAGATTTCCTTGAGGCGACCGGTCAGGCGCAGCCGGCCCTCGGCGTCCTGCTCGCCCTTGTCGCCGGTGCGCAGGAAGCCGTCGGGGGTGAGGGCTTCGGCGGTTTTTTCCGGGTCCTTGAAGTAGCCGAGCATGGTCGCGCCACTGCGCACCTGCACTTCGCCCTGCGGGTCGATCCGCACTTCAACGCCCGGACACGGCAGGCCGATCCAGCCGATCACCTGCTGGCCGGGACGACACACATGGGAATAGCCGCAACTCTCGGTCATGCCATACACCTCCAGCACATCCAGCCCCAGACGCTGATACCAGCGCAGCAAGGCTTCAGGCACCGGCGCCGCGCCGGACAGCGCAATGCGTACCGCGTCCAGGCCCAGACCGGCGAGCACCTTGCGGCCCACGCGCTTGCCGATGAAGGGCAGCCGCAACAGGCGGTCCAGGCGCGTTGCCGGGATCTTGCTGTAGACGCCCATCTGGAATTTGGTCCAGATACGCGGCACCCCGAACAGCGCCGTCGGCCGCGCCCGACGCAGGTCTGTCAGAAAAGTCTCGAGGCTTTCGGCGAAATACACGGTTTGCCCGGTATAGATCGCAGCCATCTCCACAAACATCCGTTCCGCCACATGGCACAAGGGCAGGTATGACAGCAGCCGGTCACCCTCCCCCAGGCCGAACAATTCGGTGCCTCGCGTGGCGGCAAAGCCCAAGGCATCGAAGCTGTGCATCACGCCTTTGGGCAGACCGGTGGTGCCGGAGGTGTAGATGATGGTGGCCAGGTCCGAAGCGGCAGGTAGCGGCTCATCCGGGATCGGTGAGTAGGCTTGCAGGTCGGCCCACCTGAAATCAAAGTCGCCCGCCGGGCACAGCGGCAGGCTGATGGTTGGCACGTCGGCTGGAACCCCGGGCGCCATGGCGGGCCAGTCATCGAGCTTGCCGATCAATACCAGCACCGCCTCGGAGTGCTTCAGCACATGGGCGATGGAATCGGCAGTGAGGTTGGGATAGAGCGGCACCGAGACATGCCCGGCCATCCAGATGGCCAGGTCGGCAATGATCCAGTGCGCGCAGTTTTTCGAGATCAGGGCAATGTGCGAACCCTGGGGCAGCTCCCTGGCGCGCAGCCAATGGGCGGCGCAACGGGCCTGGTGGCCGACCTCGCCCCAGGTCAGGGTCTGCACCTCGCCGCCGCCGACGGGCTGCACCAGGAAGGGTTTGCGCGGATGCCGCGCTTCACGTTCAAAGAAGACCTGCAACGGCAAACGAAAAGCGACGGGCATGGGACGCGCTCCTTTGTGATCCGATGATAGCCAACCAAGCACTTGCTCGGTTGACTATATAGCACACACAAAGCAGCGAAAGAGCCTACGGATGCTTCACGCTGACCAGGCTCATCAGCCCCGCCAGCGGGAATTCCCCCTCCAACTCCGCCAGGCTGGCGGTGTACATCGGCGACGGCTGACGCTGATGGCCATGCTGCAAAAAGCTGATCAGGCTGCCGACCAGCGGCTGATGGCTGACCAGCAGCACATTGTCATCCGTGTCGAGTTTTTCCAGCACCTGCTGCGGATTGCAGTCCGGCGTCAGCCAGGGCACGGTGCGGATGTCCGGCGCGAAGCCCAGCGCCTCACGCACCAGGTGCGCGGTCTGCTGCGCCCGTACATACGGGCTGGCAATGATCGCACTGATGGGCTGGCCGATCAGGTGCGCCGCGCTGCGCAAGACTTCGGCCCGGCCCTGCTCGGTCAGCTTGCGCTCAGCATCGGTGCGTGCGTGCCCTTCGGCTTCGCCGTGGCGCAAAATCCACAGTTTCACAGTTTTGGCTCTTCATCACGTACCGGGTGCGGTGCCGGCGGCACGCTGTGGGCGGCTTCGCCTTCCGGCGCACGCGGCGTCGGCCAGTCAGCGAATGGCCAAGGCTTTTGCTCAGTGTGAAAGCTGCCGAAGCGGCCGATCTGCGCGAGGAACTGGCTCAGGCTGTCGCCAACATTCATCAGGCCCAGGTTCGGCGCGCCGTAGACCAGCCGGTAAATCAGTTGCACCACCACCAGCGCACCGAGCAGGAACTGCGCCACTTGCCACACCAGGGCAAACACCAGCATCCACAGGATGCGCAGGACAATGGACTCGTACTTGGGGGCTGCTTTCGGATCGTTCATGACGCGTTCCTCAGTTGAAACCACTGGTGGAAATAAAGTCGACATCGGTTTTCGGCTCGGCGCGCATCAGCAATTCGATGACCTGGTTCAGGGTGCGCCCTTCAAACAGGATCGCATGCAGCCCGGCGACCAGCGGCATGTACACACCCGCTTCCTGGGACTTGGCTTTGAGCACCTTGAGGGTATTGACCCCCTCGGCCACTTCGCCCAGGCGCGTCACCGCGTCTTCCAGGCTCAAGCCCTGGCCGAGGGCAAAACCGACCTGATAGTTGCGGCTTTTCGGCGACGAGCAGGTGACGATCAGGTCGCCCACGCCCGCCAGCCCCAGGAAGGTCATAGGGTTGGCGCCCTGGCTCACCGCGAAGCGGGTCATTTCCGCCAGGGCGCGGGTGATCAGCATGCTCTTGGTGTTCTCGCCCATGCCCAACGCCACTGCCATGCCGGCAATGATCGCGTAGACGTTTTTCAGCGCACCGCCCAGCTCGACGCCGAAGCGATCGCCACTGGCGTACACGCGAAAGGTACGCCCATGCAGCACGGCCTGGACCCGCTCGCACAGTGCTTCGTCTTCACTGGCGATCACGGTGGCGGTCAGCGCATGTTCGGCCACTTCCCGCGCCAGATTCGGCCCGGACAGCACGCCAATGCGCGCCTGTGGGGCGATCTCTGCGAGGATTTCGCTCATAAGCTTGAAGGTGTGCGCCTCGATGCCCTTGGTCAAACTGACCAGCAGCTTGCCCGCCAGGCGTTCGGCGTGGGGTGCGAGCACCGAGCGCAAGGCACTGGAAGGCAGCGCGACGAAACACAGCTCGCAGGCCTCCAAGGTCGCCTGCAAGTCGGTGACCGGCTCAACCGCCGGATGAATCTTGATGCCTTTAAGGTAGCGCGGATTTTCTCGATGGACGCGAATGGCCTCGGCCTGTTCGGGATCGCGCATCCACTGGCGCACCGGATGACCGTTCTCAGCCAGCAGGTTAGCCACGGCGGTACCAAAACTTCCGCCTCCCAGGACCGCAATAGGGCGCTGTTCAGTCATATGCAATCCGTTAATCCATACCAGTGGCGATGGCAGCATTATACGGAGCCCCCCGCTTGCGGCCAGCCCCCGTATCAATTCACACGCCTGTCGGAAAATGCCATATCGGCGCGGGGGAATTGCAAAGGCGACGACTGGCAAATGGCCCAGCCTCGGTTAACATGGTCGGCTATTCGTAATTATCAAGGCCGTGTCGTGTATTTGGGCCCTCCTCCCCGTTCATCTCTGTGGTTGATGTTGCTGTGCAGCGGCGCGGTGCTTGCCGACGACCTGTTCCTTGACAACCAACCGCTGCCGCAGGTGCTGACCGCCACACGCCTGAAACAATCGGCCGCCGCCGTACCCGGCAGCATGACCGTGATCGACAGCGAACTGATCAAGGCCAGCGGTGCACGGGACATCGCCGAGCTGCTGCGGCTGGTGCCGGGCATGATGGTCGGCTACACCAGCGGCAATCAGGCGGCGGTGAACTACCACGGCACCAGTGCCAGTGATGCGCGACGCATGCAGGTTTTGATCGATGGCCGCTCGGTTTACCGCGCGGGCCTGGCCACGGTGGACTGGAGCGATATTCCAGTGGCCATGGAAGACATCGAGCGGATCGAAGTGTTCCGCGGGCCCAACACCGTCAGCTACGGCGCCAACGCGTTGATGGCGGTGGTGAATATCCTCACGCGCTCACCGGCTAACAGCCACGGTTCAAGGATAAAAGTGGTACGCGGCGAACGCGGGATCAATGATTTCTATGCCAGCCAGGGCGTGGGCTGGGAAACCGGCGACCTGCGCCTGTCCATGTCCGGGCAGCAGGACGATGGCTTTGACAGCAACGCGGTGGGCGCCGACCGCCGTGACGGTCGGCGTCTCAACCGCTTCAGTCTGGCGGTGAGCCAGACGCTGAACGCGCAACAAAGCATCGACTGGCAACTGAATGCCAAGGAAGGGACCAATCAGCGTCCTTATACCTACGTGCCAATATTCGCGGGGGTTACCGAAGGCGGCAACAATTCCGACGTTGCCGCCAAGGACTATGCCGGTTCCCTGCGTTGGAATTTCGATTTCAATCCCGAACACAGCCTGTATATCCAGGGCTCCGCCCAGCAATGGGACCGCCGGCAGATCTGGAAAGCCTGTGATGCCAAGGTGTCGTTCAGCCCGGAACTGACCCGACTGTGGCAGCTCAACCCCAATTACGCCGAACGATTGGCCCGACACATGGACACCTACAGCCAAGGTGTTGCGCCCCCCGGCAGTGTCGACGAACAAGCACTGGGCAACCAAGTACTGGACCAATGGCGCAACGGCGCCAGCCAGAGCGTGTGCGGTGACATCGACCAAAGCACCCGCGAAAGCCGCTACGACCTGGAGGTCCAGGACACCCTGAGCCTGTCCGACAGCCTGCGCCTGGTCAGCGGTATGAACTATCGCTATGACCGCGCCGACTCCGACACCTATTTCAACGGCACCCAGAATGACACCACCTGGCGCCTGTTCGGCCAGCTTGAATGGCGCGCCAGCGAGCATTGGTTGCTGCAGGGCGGCACCATGTACGAAGACACCCACCTGAGCGGCAACTCGCTGACGCCGCGGGTGGCGGTCAACTACCTGATCAACCCGCGCCACGGCCTGCGCGCGGTGTACTCCGAAGCGATCCGCTCGCCGGACATGTTCGAGAACAACGTCAACTGGAGCTACCGCGTCACCAACCTCAGCTCGCCGGCCTACGGACAAAATTCCGGACAGTACTTCGTGGCGACACGCGGCCCGGGCAACCTCGATAAAGAGCTGATGAAATCCCGCGAATTGGGCTATAACGGCTTTTTTGCCGACATCGGGCTGAACATGGACGTGAAACTGTTCTACGACGAAATCACCGACATGATCAGCTCGCCGCTGCGCAATAATCAGTACATTGCCAGCAACGCCAACAGCTCGCGCTTTACCGGCGCGGAATCCCAATTCGACTGGCGCATGAGCAACGCCGACCGCCTGCGGCTGACCTATGCTTACGTCGACGCCAGCTCCAGCAACCCGCTGGACAAGGCGCAAACCGCACGCAACAGCGGTTCGGCCGGCTGGTTGCGCGAATGGGGGCACGGCTGGTCTAGCGCCTTGTTCTACTATGGCGACGACGCCCTTAACCGCTATCGCTTCGAACGGGTCGACCTGCGGGTCGCCAAGCGCATCGCCTTGGGCAAAGCCAACGTGGAGCTGGCCGGCATGTTGCAACAACGCCTGGATGACCAGCCCACCACCTGGGCCGACAACAACTACGACCATCGCCAAGTGCTCTACTTCAGCG
Source organism: Pseudomonas sp. D3 (assembly GCF_029320995.1). Lineage (NCBI taxonomy): Bacteria > Pseudomonadati > Pseudomonadota > Gammaproteobacteria > Pseudomonadales > Pseudomonadaceae > Pseudomonas > Pseudomonas sp. D3. Next base: position 2,247,567 of record NZ_CP119772.1, on the reverse strand, counting down.
CGGAGTTAGAGTTCTGACATGGGCGATCAGTCACGGATGCCCCTCCTCTCTCCCCCCAGACGCTGGCAGCGCGGCCTGCTGCTGCTGTGCCTGCTGCTAAGCATACCGGCCTGGAGCGCCGATATCCTGCTGACCGCCGCCGAAGACGGCGCCGGGGTGCAGGCGTTCGTCCAGGCGCTTGCCCTGCAGCGCCCCGACGACCACGTGACGTTCACGCCGCTCACTGACCTACCCGCGCCAAGCCAATTACCCGCCGGTACGCGCCTGATCCTGTTGGACCTGCCCAGCCTCGACTGGCGCCTGCAGGATGCCCAGGGCCCGTCGACCCTGGTGTTGCGCATCAGCCGCCTGCAGGCCCGCCAGCGCCTGGGCCAGGGCATACCGGCCAAAATCAGCCTGTTGTGGAGTGATCCGCCGCTGGAACGCCAACTGCGGCTAATCGCCACAATCCTGCCCCAGGCCAGGCGCATCGGCGTGCTCTACGGCGCCGACAGTGAATTCCTGCTCCGCGAGTTGCGCCAGTACGCCGCGCCGATGGGCCTGGAGATCGTGCCCCAACGCTGGGACGACATTAACGACAGCCGCCCACTGCTGCATTTGTTCAGAAACAGCGATGTGCTGCTCGGCCTTGACGACCCACAGCTATACAACCCGAAAACCGCGAAGAACCTGCTGCTGAGCAGTTACGCCCGGCAACTGCCGCTGGTGGGGCCCAATGCCGGGTTCGTCAAGGCCGGCAGCCTAGCCAGCACCTACAGCGACCAGACCGACTGGCTGGCCGTGCTCGACCGCCTGCTCGATCACCCGCCAACCGGCTGGGCGCGCACGTTGTACCCGGAACAGTTCAAAGTCATGGGCAACCCGCAAGTCGCACGCTCACTGGGCATCGAACAGGTCGACGAAGCCAACGTCGCCGCCCGCCTGGCCGAAGGAGAAAAACGCCCATGACCTTGCGTCGTCGTTGGGACATCAACACCCGCACCCAGCTCATCACCCTGGGCCCGGCACTGTTACTGACACTGCTATTGATCAGTTTCTTCACCTTCGTGCGCATCCAGGACCTGCGCCAGGAACTGGACCACACCGGCCAACTGATCGCCAACCAATTGGCACCGGCCACCGAATATGGGGTGATCTCCGGCAACAACGACGTGCTCGACAGCCTGCTGCGCGCGACGCTGGCCACGCCCCATGTGCGTTTTCTGGAGATTCAGGACAGCGCCGAGAACATCCTGGTGTACGTCGAGCAACCCTCGGAAAATCACGACCGTTCGCTGTCGGTCAAAGTGTTCCAGGCACCGATCCGCCTGCAACATATCCAACTGGGCAATGACTTTTTCCAGGACAACCTCAACGAACCCAAGGCGCCGCGTGCCGACTACCTGGGCCGGGTGATCGTCGGCATGTCCAACGATGCCTTCAGCCAGCGCCAGCAGGAGATTCTGTTCAAGGCCGGCGTGCTCGCGCTGTTCGCCCTGCTGTTTACCTTCCTGCTCGCGCGGCGCCTGGCCGCCAGCCTGTCGCAGCCGATCAGCGCCATGGGCCATGCGGTCAAGGCGATCCAGCAAGGCGACTACAAGACCCCGCTGCCGATTGTCGATGACTCAGAGCTCGGCGACCTCTCGCGACACATCAACAACCTTGCCGAAGGCCTCAACCAGGCCAGCCGCGAACAGCAGCAGGCTATGGCCCAGTTGATCCAGACCCGCGAGGAAGCCGAGCGGGCGAACAACGCCAAGTCGGATTTCCTGGCGATGATGAGCCACGAGTTGCGCACGCCGATGAACGGTGTGCTGGGCATGCTGCAACTGCTGGAAACCACCGAGATGACCGAAGAGCAGACCGAATATGCGGCGCTGGCCTCCGAGTCCACGGAACATTTACTCAAGGTCATCAATGACATCCTCGACTTCTCGCGCATCGAACGCGCGGCCCTGGAGCTGGAACACATTCCGTTCAACCTCGCGGACCTGATCAACAGCTGCGCCCAGGCCTTCCAGCACAGCGCCCAGCAGCGCGGGCTGAGCCTCGAATTACCGATCCCGCAGGGCCTGGACACGTTGCGCGTGAAGGGCGACCCGACGCGTATCCGCCAGATTCTGGTGAACCTGATCGGCAACGCGCTCAAGTTTACCGAACACGGCAGCGTCAGCGTCGAGCCCCATTGGCAACCCCTCGACCCTGAACTGGTGTGGTTCACCTGCACCGTGCGCGACAGCGGCATTGGCATTTCCGCCGAGCGCCTGGAACGGATGTTCGATGCCTTCCAGCAGGCCGACAGTTCCATTTCAAGACGTTACGGCGGCACCGGCCTGGGCCTGCCCATCGCCCGGACCCTGGCCGAACGCATGGGCGGCACCCTGCGCGCGCAGAGCGAAGAAGGCCGTGGTTCGGAGTTCACCCTGGAAATCCCGCTGGCCATCGACCAGCACAGCGTGCCGGCCATTGCCGCCAACGCCGAAGGCAAAGCCAGCGCGGGCAATGGCCGGCATGTGTTGCTGGTGGAAGACAACCCGGTCAACCGTACCGTGGTCGAAGCCATGCTGCGCAGCCTGGGTTTTGAAGTGAGCCTGGCCACCGACGGCGCCGAGGCGATCCGCAGCGCCGAGAGCCTGATTTTCACTGCGATCCTGATGGACTGCCGGTTACCGCTGATCGACGGCTACGAAGCCACCCGGCAGATTCGCCACCTGCCGGGCTGCGCCGACCTGCCGATCATCGCCCTCACCGCCAACGCCTTGCAGGGCGATCGCGAACTCTGCCTGGCCGCCGGAATGAACGATTACCTGGCCAAGCCGTTCAAACGCACGGATTTGCAGCAAATCCTGCAGCGCTGGGTGCAATAGCGCCGCGCCATTAGCCAACTGCGACTGGCGTGAAAGACGAAAGTGCGGCAGTCTTAGGCACCCGAACGGACCGCTAAACAGGCCCGGTTTATAATTTCAGTGAACAAGTGTACATTGAGTGCCTTGACGCTGTGACTTTCACTACAACGCAATAGTCTATGTGTAGGCTGCCGATATGAGGCATGAACGCGTCGTCGGTATCGGGAAGATTTGCCCTACCCTGCCGCATGGGATTATTGAGGAGCTCGCATGACCAAACAAAACGCCTTTACTCGGGAAGACCTGCTGCGCTGCAGTCGCGGTGAGCTGTTCGGCCCAGGTAACGCGCAACTGCCCGCCCCGAACATGCTGATGGTGGATCGCATCACCCATATCAGCGAAGAGGGTGGCAAGTACGGCAAAGGTGAATTGGTCGCCGAGCTGGATATCACTCCGGACCTGTGGTTCTTTGCCTGCCATTTTGAAGGTGACCCTGTCATGCCGGGCTGCCTGGGCCTCGACGCCATGTGGCAACTGGTCGGCTTCTACCTCGGCTGGCAAGGCTTGCCCGGCCGCGGTCGCGCCCTGGGTTCGGGCGAAGTGAAGTTTTTTGGCCAGGTTCTGCCAAGCGCCAAGAAAGTCACCTACAACATTCAAATCAAGCGCGTCCTCAAGGGCAAGCTGAACCTGGCCATCGCCGACGGTTCGGTGACTGTCGACGGTCGCGAGATCTATACTGCCGAAGGCCTTCGGGTCGGCGTATTCACTTCCACTGAAAACTTTTAAGGGTTATCCGCATGCGCCGCGTCGTTATCACTGGTCTGGGCATCGTTTCTTGCCTGGGCAATGACAAAGAGACCGTCACCGCTAACCTGCGTGCAAGTCGCCCTGGCATCCGCTTCAACCCGGAATATGCCGAAATGGGTCTGCGTAGCCAGGTTTCCGGCTCCATCGACCTGCCCCTCGAAGAATTGATAGATCGCAAGATCTACCGCTTCGTCGGCCACGCTGCCGCCTACGCCTACTTGGCCATGAAGGACGCCATCACCGATTCCGGCCTGAGCCACGATCAGGTCTCGAACGTGCGTACCGGCCTGATCGCCGGCTCCGGCGGCGCGTCCACCCTGAACCAGATGGAAGCGCTGGACATCCTGCGCGAGAAAGGCGTGAAGCGCGTTGGCCCGTACCGTGTCACGCGGACCATGGGCAGCACCGTTTCCGCCTGCCTGGCCACGCCGTTCCAGATCAAGGGCGTGAACTACTCGATCTCCTCTGCCTGCGCCACCAGTGCTCACTGCATCGGTAACGCAGTTGAGCAGATCCAGCTGGGCAAGCAGGACATCGTGTTCGCCGGCGGTGGTGAAGAAGAACATTGGAGCCAGTCGTTCCTGTTCGACGCCATGGGCGCCCTGTCCACCCAGTACAACGACACCCCGGAAAAGGCCTCCCGCGCCTACGACGCCAAGCGTGACGGTTTCGTCATCGCCGGCGGCGGCGGCATGGTGGTGGTCGAGGAGCTGGAACACGCCTTGGCCCGTGGCGCGAAGATCTACGCGGAAATCGTCGGCTACGGCGCCACTTCCGACGGCTACGACATGGTTGCGCCAAGCGGTGAAGGCGCCATCCGCTGCATGCAGATGGCCATGTCCACCGTGGATACCCCGATCGACTACATAAACACCCACGGCACCTCGACTCCGGTCGGCGACGCCAAGGAAATGGAAGGCGTGCGCGCGGTATTCGGCGACAAGGCACCCGCCATCAGCTCCACCAAGAGCCTGTCCGGTCACTCCCTGGGGGCCGCAGGCGTTCACGAAACGATCTACTGCCTGCTGATGATGGAAGGCAACTTCATGGCTGGCTCGGCTAATATCGAAGAGATCGATCCGGTCGTCGCCGATATGCCGATCCTGACCAAGACCGTTGAAAACGTAAAAATCGACACCGTGATGAGCAACAGCTTCGGCTTCGGTGGCACTAACGCCACCCTGGTGCTGAAACGCTGGCAGGGCAAGTAAGCCCCGCAGGTTGATCACATGAAAAAGCCCCGACTGGTTCGGGGTTTTTTTATGGATTTTTGCTGAATCCCGCCGATCATCTGTTCGATTTACTGGCGCTGCCGGTGCAACCCGCGGGTGGCGTCTTCGATCACGCAACTGAGCTCTTCGGGGGCCGACGCGAGCGGGCTGGATGATTCGGAAATGCGCCGCAGGGTATCGCGAAGGTTTTCCTGCATGCCCTTGAGCGCTTGTTGTAGACGCGCCGCCTCATCCCGGCCACTCGGGCTGATCTCGCCGGCCAGATCGCCACCGACGACGTTCTGGGCGGCTCTCAGCGACCGCCCCAGCGACAGCACGATGCTGCAGGCTGTTTTTGACCTGAATGATTTCCTGCTCGTTCTGCGCGAGCGCCTGAAGCTCGCGAATGCTGGGAATCATGCCCGCAGCTTCCTGGAAAAAATCCTGGAACGCCTGAGTGCCAGCATGTTCTATAACTGCATGACTTTCTTCCTGCCACGCTTGTGAGGTTCGCCATGCCTGTTACCGTCAACACCCTGAATGCCGACAACTTCCGCCACAGCCTCAACATCGATAACCACGAGTTGTTCACCGACCTGCCCAAAAGCCTCGGCGGTGACGACTCCGCCCCCTCGCCCCATGGCTATTTCGATGCGGCCCTGGCGTCATGCAAGGCCCTGACCCTGAAGCTGTATGCGCAGAAAAAGGGCATCCCGCTGACCGGCGTAACCGTGGAAGTCACCCACGACGACAGCGAAGAGCAAAAGGGCAAGTACGTGCTCAACGTCAAACTGACGCTCAAGGGCGTGCTCACCGATCAGCAACGCGACGAACTGCACCGCATCGCCGACCGTTGCCCGATACACAAACTGATGACCACCGCCGAGGTGAGCATCGAGACAAAATTGGCGGAAGGTGCCTTCAGCCAGTAGCGGCAACCTCTGGTCGAGCGGGTTATGCTCTGGGCTATCCAACCCGCTCAGACTGGGACGCACCATGACCACCCTCACCGTGATCCGCCCTCGCCTCGAAGATGTCGAAGGCCAGCCCATCCTGCGCCCGCTGCCATCGCGGGAATGTCGCAGCGTCGGGCCGTTCGTGTTTTTCGACCATATGCTGCCGACCCGCTATGCGCCGGGCAGCGGTATGAATATCCGCCAGCACCCGCATATCGGCCTGTCGACCCTCACCTACCTGTTTGAAGGCGCCTTGCAGCACAAGGACAGCCTCGGTTCGGACCAGTTGGTGGAGACCGGCGACGTGAGCTGGATGACTGCCGGCAGCGCGATTGCCCACGTCGAACGTACGCCCGAGGCACTCAAGGCCAAGGGGTTCAGCCTGCATGGGCTGCAAGTGTGGCTCGCCTCACCCAAGGACCACGAGACCGGGCCTGGGCACTACAGCCACCATCCGGCGGCTAGCTTGCCGGCCAGTGACAACCTGGGCGTGCAGATCCGCCTGATCGCGGGCAATGGCTTCTGCCTCAAATCACCGGTGCCGGTCCTGTCGCCCACGCTGTATGCCAACGTGCAGATGCAGACGGCCACCACCCTGCTGATCCCCGACGAGCATGAGGAACGCGCGGTGTACGTGCTGGAGGGTGACGTGCAGTTGGACGGTGAACCACTTGAGGTACACAGCCTGGTGGTGCTGCCGAGCGGACAGGAGATGACTCTGTCTGCCGAGACCGATTGTCACCTGATGGTGTTCGGCGGCGCGCCGCTGGATGGGCCACGCCGGATCAACTGGAATTTTGTGGCGAGCGATCCGGCCGTGATCGAGCAGGCCAGGCAGCGTTGGGCGGCGGCGGATTGGCCGACGGTGCCCGGTGAAACCGAAAGAATTGAGTTGCCTGTGAGATAGCATTCGCGAGCAAGCCCGCTCCCACATTCGACCGCATAACGCGGTTAAATGTGGAAGTGGGCTTGCTCACGATGAGGCCAGGACAGACGCTAGAGACTTAGCCCTTGAACACTTCATCCAACAAGTTATGCATCGACTGGAACGCCCGCGCAGCGGTCTTCGCGTCGTACATCATCATGCCTGGCACATTGGCATGCGGGTCGGTGAAGGAATGCACCGCACCGCCATAGCTCAGCAGCTGCCAATCCACAACGGCCGCGTTCATCTCATCTTCGAACGCCGGCAGTTGCTCTTTCGGCACCAGCGGGTCGGAGGCGCCATGCAACACCAACACTGAACCCTTGATGTTCTTCGCATCCGCCGGGTTTGGCGTGTCGAGGCTGCCGTGGAACGAAACCGCCGCCTTCAACGGTGCGCCGGTGCGCGCCAGCTCCAGCGAGCAGCAACCGCCAAAGCAGAAACCGAAGGTGGCCAATTTGGACGTGTCCACCGCAGCTTCGGTCTGGCCTTGCAGTTGCTCAAAGGCCGCCTGCATGCGCGTGTTCAACAAGGGACGGTCGTTCTTCAACGGCATCATTGCCGCAGCGGCTTCATCGTTATTCGACGGGCGCACGGTTTGCCCGTACAGGTCGGCGATCAGTACCACGTAGCCTTTACTGGCGACGCTCTTGGCGATCTCTTCGGCACCTGCACTCACCCCCATCCAGTTCGGCGCCATCAGCAGGCCCGGTAGCGGGCCGGTTTGGCTGGCATCGAAGGCCAGGCGGCTTTCATAGGACTGGCCATCAATCTGATAGACCACGGAACGCACAGTGACTTGGCTCATCATTTACTCCAGTTAAGGTGCACAAGAACGAAAAAACCCGCCGAAGCGGGTTTTTCTACAACGGGTTTAAACTGACAGTTCAACCAACAGCTTGTTCAGTCGGCGCACATAGGCGGCCGGGTCTTTCAAGCTGTCACCAGCGGCCAGGGCCGCCTGATCGAAGAGGATGTGCGACAGGTCGCCAAAACGCTCTTCGCTCTGTTCGCCGTCGAGTTTCTCGATCAGCGGGTGAGCCGGGTTGAATTCGAAGATCGGCTTGGAGTCCGGCACCTTCTGCCCGCTGGCTTCGAGGATCTGACGCATCTGCATGCCCAGGTCCTGCTCGCCAATGGCCAGGATCGCCGGGGAGTCGGTCAGACGGTGGGAAACCCGCACTTCGCTGACGGCATCGCCCAGGGACGCCTTGATCCGCTCAACCAGGCCTTCCTTAGACTTGGCCACTTCTTCAGCGGCTTTTTTGTCTTCTTCGGAATCCAGGTTGCCCAGGTCCAAGTCACCACGAGCCACGTCGACGAAGGTCTTGCCGTCGAATTCGCTGAGGTAGCTCATCAGCCACTCATCGATACGGTCAGTCAGCAGCAGCACTTCGATGCCTTTCTTGCGGAAGACTTCCAGGTGCGGGCTGTTCTTGACCTGAGCGTAGGTTTCGCCGGTCAGGTAGTAGATCTTATCCTGACCTTCCTTGGCGCGTGCCAGGTACTCGGCCAGGGACACCACCTGCTCGCCGTCTTCGCCCAGGGTGGACGCAAAGCGCAGCAGGCCAGCGATTTTTTCCTTGTTGGCGAAATCTTCAGCCGGGCCTTCTTTCATGACCTGGCCGAAGTTTTTCCAGAAGCCTTTGTATTGCTCAGGCTCGTTCTTCGCCAGTTTTTCCAGCATGTCGAGAACGCGCTTGGTCAGCGCCGACTTCATGGAGTCGATGATCGGGTCTTTCTGCAGGATTTCCCGCGATACGTTCAGCGACAGGTCGTTGGAGTCGACCACGCCTTTGATAAAGCGCAGGTACAGCGGCAGGAACGATTCCGCCTGGTCCATCACGAACACGCGCTGCACGTAGAGCTTCAGACCCTTTGGCGCTTCGCGCTGGTACAGGTCGAACGGAGCGCGGGCCGGTACGTAGAGCAGCGAGCTGTATTCCAGCTTGCCTTCGACCTTGTTGTGGCTCCAGCTCAGCGGGTTTTCGTAATCGTGCCCGATGTGCTTGTAGAACTCCTGGTATTCCTCGTCCTTGATCTCGGTACGCGGACGGGTCCACAGGGCGCTGGCACGGTTGACGGTTTCCCACTCAACGGCCGGCGCTTCTTCGCCTTCGGCGGCTGCTTGCTCTTTCGGCAGCTCGATCGGCAGGGCGATATGGTCGGAGTACTTCTTGATGATATTGCGCAGGCGCCAGCCATCGGCGAATTCATCTTCAGCGGCCTTGAGGTGCAGCACGATACGCGTACCACGATCAGCCTTTTCGACGGTGGCAATTTCAAACTCGCCCTCGCCTTTCGAAGACCAATGCACACCTTCACTGGCAGCGAGGCCCGCGCGGCGGCTGAACACTTCAACCTTGTCGGCGACGATGAAGGCCGAGTAGAAGCCCACACCGAACTGGCCAATCAGGTGCGAATCTTTCTTCTGGTCACCCGAAAGGTGCTTCATGAAGTCGGCGGTGCCGGATTTAGCGATGGTCCCCAGGTGGGTGATCGCATCGTCACGGCTCATGCCGATACCGTTGTCTTCGAGGGTAACGGTCTTGGCGTCTTTGTCGAAGCTCACGCGGATTTTGAGTTCTGCGCCGCCTTCCAGCAACTCCGGCTTGGACAGGGCTTCGAAGCGTAATTTGTCGACAGCGTCAGAGGCGTTCGAGATCAATTCGCGAAGGAAAATTTCCTTGTTGGAATACAGCGAATGGATCATGAGGTGCAGCAGTTGCTTCACCTCGGTCTGGAAGCCCAGGGTTTCCTTTTGAGTTTCCACACTCATGGTCATCAAACTCCAATTGGATGGCAGTGGCCGCGCCCGAGAGGGTTGGCGGCGGGTTGTCATCAAAGTTGGGGGCTAAGACCAGAATTTCAAGGGCGGGGCACTTCCTCGATCTTGAAATGCGCGCGGGCGGTGGCAATGGGTTCGGCCGCAGTGGTTTGCCAGGCGGTGATCGCCACATTTGCCACCCGTCGACCTTGGCGCCAGACCTGGCATTTGGCGTATGTGTCGCGAAACTGGCCGGCACGCAGGTAATCGAGAGAAAAGTCGATGATTTTCGGCAAGCCCGGAGCGCCGGTGAACACCAGCAGGTGCAACGCGGCGCAGAGTTCCATAAAGCCTGCAATCACGCCGCCGTGCAGCGCCGGCAATATCGGGTTACCAATGTTGTCCTTGTTGGCCGGCAGGCGGAACAGCAGCTCATCGCCTATCCGCGTGCATTCGATGCCGATCAGCTTGGCATAGGGGATCAGGTCGAGCAGCGCCTCATAGTTGCCGCACTCATGGGCCTGCTCCAGACGCGTCTTGAATGAGTGAGTCATGCCTGCTCTCCCTTGATCGTGCTGCCCAACCCTTGCGTGCCCTTGAGGCGCTTGCCCATGCGCATGAACGTGCCCACCGCGTGAGCGACGGGTTGTTGCGGGTCGTCCTGGTAAGCGAAACCACGGGTAAAAATCACGTCGCTGGTCACGCGGTAACACTGGGCGAAGCCATATACCGGCTTGTGCGGTTCGGCGGGATGCATGTAGTCGATGCGCAGGTCCAGGGTCGGGCACACCTCGAACTCCGGCAACACACATAGGGTGGCCATGCCGCAGGCGGTGTCCATCAATGAAGTCAACGCGCCACCATGGATGACACCCGTCTGGGGGTCGCCAACGATCGTCGGGCCGTAGGGCAGGACCAGGGTGATCCCCTCCTCGCAGGCGTGATGAACGGTAATGCCCAGCACCTGGCAATGGCGCAGAGCCGAAATAAAGCGTTTGGCACGCTCCAACAAGGAATTTTCGGTCATTCGGTTCAGACTCTTATGAGTGTGGGTCCGGCGGAGTATGGACCGTCGGGGAAAGTTCCTTGGAAAAATGCTTTATATATCTGTGGGATAAAAGGAACTAATGCTGGCCCCATATGCTCGAAAGGCCAGTAGATATCTTCACTAAGGAGAAACACCCATGCGCAAGACTTTAGCTATTTCCATGATGTTGGCCGCCGCCCTCGGTCTGGCTGCCTGCGATAAAAAATCCGAAGACAAAGCCCAAGATGCTGCCGCGCATTCTGAGCAAGCTCAGAAAGATATGGCGAAAGCACAAGATAAAGTGAACGACGCTGCGAAAGAAAACGCCGATGCTGCCAAAGCTCAGGCCGAATCGAACAAAGCCGCAACACAAGAAGCAGCACCGGCTACCCCAGCAACCGGTTCTTGATACCGGGGCTTGAAATAGCTTGGCTGCAAAAAGAAAGCCCGCTTAGATAGCGGGCTTTACTTTGCCTGAGGTATTTAGCCCTTGGGCGAGGCGCGATAAGTCGGCCAAAACCCGCAGCGTTCTATACCAGCGGTTCTTTCGCCAGGTCCGGCAGCGGCGTGTCGGTCTGCGTATACACCATCACTTGCAGTACGTCGGAATGAAACTCCCGGCGATACAGCACCAATACCACCCCGGCACTCATCAACATGAACAGCCAGGGGCTGACAAACCACGCCAGCATGGTCATGCCGAAGTAATAAGCGCGCAGGCCAAAGTTGAACTGGTTGGCCGCCATCGAAATGACCCGCGCCGCCCGCAGGGCAAACGCCTTGCGCTCCTGCTCCGACACGTGCCGCTCACCGATCATCGGCGCCGACCCCACCAGCACGGCCGCGAAGTTGTACTGGCGCATGCACCAACTGAACGTGAAGAACGCGTAGACAAACGCCAGCGCCAGGCATAGCAGCTTGATCTCCGACATGCCCTGGGACGCCTGCTGCACCATGGGGATGTCCGCCAACAACGACACGGCTCGCTCGGACGCCCCCAGCACCGTGAGAATGCCGGCAAGGATGATCAAGGTGCTCGAAGCGAAGAACGAGGCGTTACGCTCCAGGTTGCCGATCACGCTGGCGTCGGCGATGCGGTTGTCGCGCAGCAGCATGCGACGCATCCAGTCTTCGCGATACAGGTGCAGCACACTGGCCAGGCAGGCGGTGTCGCGGGCTTTCCAGGTCGCGTAACGGGTGTAGCCGCCCCAACAGATAACAAACCAGAGTGCGGCAAGCAGGTGGATCAGGTTGGCTTCGATAAACGGCATGCGGGTCCTTATACACAGTAGAGGGAAACTGTGGGAGCTGGCTGGAGCTTTTCGTTACCCCTTCGACGTTAGCCCACTGGAAAAGACACTGCCCGTCACGCAAAAAAATGCCCCATATCGATTGATACGGGGCATTTCGGTACAACGTGAAGCGTGCGTTACGCGATGGCTTCGCTGCGCTTGCCGAGCATCCGGTCCACCACCACAGCAACCACCAGGATCATCACCGATGGCACCAGCCACGCCAGGCCCTGCTCGCTCAACGGCAGGTTAGCCAATTGCGACGGCATCCAACCCGCCAGCCCGGCGCCCTTGAGCGCATCGATGCAGCCAAAGATGAACGAAACCAGCATCACCGGGCCAACGATACGGCTTTGCTCCTGCCAGAAGTCTTTGCAGAAGCTCAAAGCCACCAGCACGATGCACGGCGGGTAGATTGCGGTGAGCACCGGGATCGAGAACGCGATCAGCTTGGTCAGGCCCAGGTTGGACACGAACAGCGAGAACAGCGCCAGGATCACCACCAGGGTCTTGTAGGACAGCGGCAGGATTCGGCTGAAGTATTCGGCGCAGGCACAGGTCAGGCCGACGGCGGTGACCAGGCAGGCCAGGGAGATCAGCACAGCCAGGAAACCGCTGCCCAGAGAGCCAAAGGTGTGTTGCACGTAGGCATGCAGAACAGCGGCGCCATTGGCGGCACCGGCAGCGACTTCATGGCTGCCCGCCCCAAGGCGGAACAGGCTGATGTACACCAGCGCCAAGCCGACGCCGGCGATCAACCCGGCAATGATCGCGTAACGGGTGATCAGCTTAGGCGATTCGACCCCACGGGAACGGATCGCGTTGACGATCACGATGCCGAACACCAGCGCGCCCAGGGTATCCATGGTCAGGTAACCATTGATAAAGCCTTGGGAGAACGGCGCAGCCACGTATTCCGGGGTGGCAACCCCCACTTCACCGGCCGGCAAGGCAAACGCGGCGATGCCGAGGATGGACAGCGCGAGAATTTTCAGCGGTGCCAGGAAACGGCCCACGGTGTCCAGCAGGCGGCCGGGGTACAGGGAGACGAAAAACACCACCAGAAAGTACACAGCGCTGTAGAGGAACAGGGCCAGCGGGCTTTCGCCGGTCAACGGCGCCAGGCCCACTTCAAAGGACACGGTCGCGGTACGCGGGGTGGCGAACAGCGGCCCTACCGCCAGATACGCGGCCGCCGCCAGCACGCCACCGGCGATCTTGCCGATCGGGCTGCTCAACGCATCCATACCGCCGCCGACCTTGGCCAGGGCGATTACCGTGACCACCGGTAGCCCGACTGCGGTGATCAGGAAACCCAACGCCGCCATCCAGACATGGGGCCCGGACTGCAAACCAACGATCGGCGGGAAGATGATGTTGCCGGCGCCCACGAACAGGGCAAAGGTCATAAAGCCCAACGCCAGGATGTCCTGGCTTTTCAACACTTTCATTTGAGGAAATACCACACTACTGAATCGGAATTTAGAGAGGGCTTCCCTATGGATGAGGGAAATGCTGTCGGCCCTTATGGGCACCAACCGGCCTAGCGCGCGGCTTCCTTTTGGGATGCGGGCGCTTTAAAGAGGCGGCAAGGGTACAGAATTTGGCCGATAAACGCACTGTTGCAGGGCGGACTGTCCGATAAGCGACATCCGAATGTCGTGTTTTCATACTTAATTTGGCAATACAGATAAAAATGTGGGAGGGGCTTGCTCCCGATAGCGGAGGCTCAGTCACTGCTGATGTGACTGAACCGCTATCGGGAGCAAGCCCCTCCCACATGGAACCGAGTACATTTCAATAAATGGGCCGCCCAGAATGCACAAAGGCCACCCGAAGGTGGCCTTTGCCTGGTGAAGCGTCAGTTAAGCGCGAGGCTTACTTGACAGCCCAACCGGTCAGCTCGGACAGAGCCTTGCCGATGTCTGCCAGCGAACGCACGGTTTTCACGCCTGCGTCTTCCAGGGCAGCAAACTTCTCGTCTGCAGTGCCCTTGCCGCCAGAAATGATTGCGCCAGCATGGCCCATGCGCTTGCCAGCAGGGGCAGTCACACCAGCAATGTAGGAAACAACCGGCTTGGTCACGTGTGCCTTGATGTAGGCAGCCGCTTCTTCTTCAGCCGACCCGCCGATCTCACCGATCATGACGATCGCTTCGGTCTTCGGGTCTTCCTGGAACAACTTCAGGATGTCGATGAAGTTCGAGCCTGGGATCGGGTCACCGCCGATGCCGACGCAAGTCGACTGACCGAAACCGGCGTCAGTGGTCTGCTTCACAGCTTCGTAGGTCAGGGTGCCGGAACGGGAAACGATACCGACTTTACCTGGCAAGTGAATGTGACCGGGCATGATGCCGATCTTGCATTCGCCTGGAGTGATCACGCCTGGGCAGTTAGGGCCGATCAGGACCACGCCCAGCTCGTCGCACTTGACCTTGGCGTCCAGCATATCCAGGGTAGGAATGCCTTCGGTGATGCACACGATCAGCTTGATGCCGCCGAATGCCGCTTCCAGGATCGAGTCCTTGCAGAAAGGAGCTGGAACGTAGATCACGCTGGCGGTGGCGCCAGTGGCAGCGACTGCGTCTTTCACGGTGTTGAACACGGGCAGGCCCAGGTGCTCGGTGCCGCCTTTGCCCGGAGTTACACCACCCACCATCTTGGTGCCGTATTCGATGGCTTGCTGGGTGTGGAAACTACCTTGCGAACCGGTAATACCCTGGCAGATAACTTTGGTGTCTTTATTGATCAGGACGCTCATTATTTGCCCTCCGCAGCTTTAACAACTTGTTGAGCAGCGTCGGTCAGGCTGGTAGCCGCGATGATGTTCAAACCGCTTTCTGCCAGTACTTTAGCGCCCAGTTCAGCGTTGTTACCTTCAAGGCGAACAACCACCGGGATTTTCACGCCGACTTCTTTCACTGCACCGATGATGCCTTCGGCAATCATGTCGCAACGAACGATGCCGCCGAAGATGTTGACCAGTACTGCAGCGACGTTGGAGTCGGACAGGATGATCTTGAAGGCTTCGGTTACGCGTTCTTTGGTAGCACCACCGCCCACGTCGAGGAAGTTGGCTGGTTTGCCGCCATGCAGATTGACGATGTCCATGGTACCCATGGCCAGGCCAGCACCGTTGACCATGCAGCCGATGTTACCTTCCAGGGCTACGTAGTTCAGTTCGAACTTGGCAGCGTGCGCTTCGCGCGGATCGTCTTGCGACGGATCGTGGAAAGTCTTCAGCTTAGGCTGACGGTACATGGCGTTGGCGTCGATGTTGATCTTGGCGTCGAGGCAATGCAGATCGCCGTCAGCCTTGATCACCAGCGGGTTCACTTCCAGCAGGGCCAGATCGTGATCCTGGAACAGTTTGGCCAGACCTACGAAGATCTTGGCAAACTGGGCAACTTGCTTGCCTTCCAGGCCCAGCTGGAAAGCCAGCTCGCGCCCCTGGAATGGCTGAGCGCCAACCAGTGGGTCGATGGTGGCTTTGAGAATTTTTTCTGGAGTGTCGTGAGCGATCTTCTCGATGTCCACGCCACCTTCGGTGGAAGCCATGAACACGATGCGACGGCTCGAACGGTCAACGACAGCGCCCAGGTACAGCTCTTTAGCGATATCAGTGCACGATTCAACCAGGATCTTGGTGACTGGCTGGCCATTGGCATCAGTCTGGTAAGTCACCAGACGCTTGCCCAGCCACTGTTGTGCGAAGGCCTTGGCGTCTTCTTTGCTGCGAACCAGCTTAACGCCGCCCGCTTTACCGCGACCACCTGCGTGAACCTGGGCTTTTACAACCCATTCGGTCCCGCCGATTTTATCGCAAGCTTCTGCTGCTGCTTCCGGGGTGTCTACTGCGTAGCCCTGGGATACTGGCAGGCCGTATTCAGCGAACAGCTGCTTACCCTGATACTCGTGAAGATTCATGCTTTTTACCGTCTTCGTTAGGTACTGCGCATTCGGCGCTGCGCTCATTATGAGTGCCGCGCCACCTGTGACTGCTGCTTACGCAACTTGCCGGACTTAAGCCCGGTCAAGCTGCGCAAGACTGCGTCCAGCGGACATTCCGCGGTGAGTCTTGCGCACAAGGCTCACGACGGGCAGCCGCCGTGGTTTCTTATTATCTCGTTTTAGCGCTTCTTCTTGTTCGCGATGTGAATGGCATGACCATTCACTGCCAGCGCGGCTTCGTGCAACGCTTCGGACAGGGTCGGATGGGAGAAAACCATCATGCCGATGTCCTCGGCACTGGTGCCGAATTCCATACCGATTGCGCCCTGCTGGACCAGTTCTGCAGCGCCTGGGCCAATCACATGGACGCCCAATACGCGGTCAGTCTTGGCATCAGCGATGACTTTGACAAAACCACCGGTGTCGTTGGCTGCCATGGCACGGCCAGAAGCAGCGAACGGGAAGGTGCCGACGTTAACTTCAACGCCTTCAGCTTTCAACTGCTGTTCGTTCTTGCCAACCCATGCAATTTCCGGGTGGGTGTAGATAACCGATGGTACCAGGTCGTAGTTCATCTGGGTTTTGTGGCCCTTGATGCGCTCGACAACCATGATGCCTTCTTCGGAAGCCTTGTGCGCCAGCATCATGCCGCGAACCACGTCGCCAATGGCGTAGACGCCTGGAACGGTGGTAGCGCAGTGATCGTCAACGTGGATGAAACCACGCTCGTCGATGTTCACGCCGCAGTCGGAAGCCAGCAGGTCGGTGGTCACTGGGCGGCGACCAACGGCTACGATCAACTTGTCGAAAGTAATGGTCTGCTCGCCATCCTTGTCAGTGTAGGTCACGACGACTTCTTCGCCGTTAACCTTCGAGCCGGTCACGCGAGCGCCCAGCTTGATGTCCAGACCTTGTTTAGTCAGGGTTTTCAGCGCTTCTTTGGACACTGCGGTGTCAGCAGCCAGCAGGAACGTATCCAGGGCTTCGAGAACAGTGACTTGGGAACCCAGACGGGACCAGACCGAACCCAGTTCCAGGCCGATCACGCCAGCGCCGATCACGCCCAGACGCTTAGGAACTGCCTGGAATTCCAGGGCGCCGGTCGAATCAACGATCACGTTCTGATCAACAGGTGCTGGTGGAATGTCGATTGGACGCGAACCTGGGGCCAGGATCACGTTTTCGGCTTCGATGATTTCTACCGAACCGTCCGGCTTGGTGATTTCAACTTTCTTGCCGGCCAGCAGTTTGCCGTGACCTTGCAGGGAAGTTACGCCGTTGGCCTTGAACAGGGTCGCAACGCCGGAGGTGAGGCCTTTAACGATGTTGGCTTTACGGCCGACCATCGCGGGTACGTCCATGGTCACGCCAGCGTGGTTGATGCCGTGGATGGCAAAACCGCTTTGCGCTTCGTGGAATTTCCAGGAGCTGTCCAGCAGCGCCTTGGAAGGAATGCAACCAACGTTCAGGCAAGTACCGCCCAGTGCCAGTTTGCCTTCCTTGTCGGTGTATTTTTCGATGCAAGCAGTCGAGAGGCCCAGTTGTGCAGCCTTGATGGCGGCAACATAGCCGCCAGGACCTGCACCAATCACTACAACGTCAAATTTCTGCGACATGAAAATAGTTCCTCTATTTAGCAGCAAGCTTTCAAGCCGCAAGCCCCAAGCCCGACTGCCGTTTCCGGCAGCCTGTCACTTGAGGCCGGCAGCTGCTTCTATCAGATATCCAGCAGCAGACGAGCTGGGTCTTCCAGCAGGTTCTTGATGGTCACCAGGAAAGTCACGGCTTCTTTACCATCGATCAGGCGGTGATCGTAAGACAGCGCCAGGTACATCATTGGGCGGATCACGACTTGGCCGTTGATGGCCATCGGACGCTGGATGATGTTGTGCATGCCCAGGATCGCGGCTTGCGGCGGGTTGACGATCGGGGTCGACATCATCGAACCGAAGGTACCACCGTTGGTGATGGTGAAGGTACCGCCGGTCATCTCGTCGATGGTCAGCTTGCCGTCACGGGCTTTCTTGCCGAAGCCGGCGATGCCGCCTTCGATTTCAGCCAGGCTCATCAGCTCGGCGTTACGCAGAACCGGAACCACCAGGCCACGGTCGCTGGACACGGCAACGCCGACGTCTGCGTAGCCATGGTAAACGATGTCGCTACCGTCGATGGAAGCGTTGACTGCCGGGAAGCGTTTCAGCGCTTCGGTGGCCGCTTTCACGAAGAACGACATGAAGCCCAGGCGCACGCCGTTGTGGCTCTTCTCGAACAGATCCTTGTACTTCGAACGCAGGGCCATGACTTCGGTCATGTCGACTTCGTTGAAGGTGGTCAGCATCGCCATGTTCGACTGGGCTTCAACCAGGCGCTTGGCCACGGTGGCACGCACGCGGGTCATCGGAACGCGCTTCTCGGTGCGGTCGCCAGCGGCGAACACAGGAGCAGCGGCAGCAGGCGCTGCTGCCTTGGCAGGTGCAGCTGCTGGAGCGTTTTTCTTGGCTTCAACTGCAGCAACCACGTCTTCCTTGGTCACACGGCCGTCTTTGCCGGTGCCTTTGATGGAAGCCAGGTTAATGCCGTTTTCTTCGGCCAATTGACGAGCAGCCGGTGCGGCGATTGGATCTTCGCCACCAGCAGCCGGAGCAGCAGCTGGAGCAGAAGCAGCAGCCGGTGCGGCGGCTGGAGCAGCAGCAGCGCTGCCCGCTTCGATCGAGCCCAGTACCTGGTTGGACAGGACGGTATCGCCTTCATTGGCGATGATCGCGCCCAGCACGCCGTCAGCTTCGGCCAACACTTCCAGAACGACTTTGTCGGTCTCGATGTCGACGATCAGTTCGTCACGTTTTACAGCCTCGCCGGGTTTCTTGTGCCAAGTGGCAATGGTGCCATCGGCAACCGATTCCGGGAATGTCGGGGCTTTGATTTCAATAGCCATTATCTATGGGTCCTTAAAATTCGGTTTCAGTCAGCGCGAAGGCGTTAAACAGTGAAAGCATCTTGCAGGAGTTTTTCCTGCTGCTCGGCGTGCATCGATGCATAGCCACATGCAGGTGCGGCAGAAGCATCGCGGCCGGCGTACTCCAGGCCCAAGCCCTTGATGTGGTTACCCATGCTGCGACGCAGATGATGCTGGCTGCTGTACCACGCGCCCTGGTTCATCGGTTCTTCCTGACACCACACTACATGAGTGAGGTTGGTGTAAGGCGCGATGATCTCCATGAGGTCATCTTCCGGGAACGGGTAAAGCTGCTCGATACGCACGATGGCGATGTCTTCGCGGCCTTCGGCACGGCGTTTTTCCAGCAGATCGTAGTAGACCTTGCCGCTGCACAGGACCAGGCGAGTGACCTTGGCCGCATCCAGTGCATCGATTTCTGGAATCACGGTCTGGAACGAACCGTCAGCCAGATCTTCCAGGGTCGAGATGGCCAATTTATGACGCAGCAGCGATTTCGGCGTCAGCACTACCAGCGGCTTGCGCAGCGGGCGAATGACCTGACGACGCAGCAAGTGGTAGATCTGGGCCGGGGTAGTCGGCACGCATACCTGGATGTTGTGCTCGGCGCACAGTTGCAGGTAACGCTCCAGACGGGCCGAAGAGTGCTCCGGACCCTGACCTTCATAACCGTGTGGCAGCAGCATGGTCAGACCGCACAGACGGCCCCACTTGTGCTCACCGCTGGTGATGAACTGGTCAATAACCACCTGGGCACCGTTGGCGAAGTCGCCGAACTGGGCTTCCCAGATCACCAGCGCCTGAGGCGTGGTGGTCGAGTAACCGTATTCGAACGCCAGCACGGCTTCTTCGGACAGGAACGAATCGTACAGGTCGAAACGTGGCTGACCTTCGTACAGGTGTTGCAACGGGATGTAGGTACCCGCGTCTTTCTGGTTGTGCAGAACCGCGTGACGGTGCGAGAACGTACCACGGCCGATGTCCTGGCCGGTCATGCGGATCGGGTGACCTTCGAACGCCAGGGTCGCGTACGCCATGGTTTCAGCGTAACCCCAGTTGATCGGCAGGCCGCCGGCTTGCATTTTTTGACGGTCTTCGTAGATCTTCGCAACCTGGCGCTGTACGACGAAGCCATCCGGAATTTCCAGCAGCTTGGCAGACAGTTCCTGCAGGGTCTTCAGATCGAAAGACGTATCGTGACGTGCAGTCCAGGCGTGGCCCAGGTACGGACGCCAGTCGACGAACAGCTCTTTGTTCGGCTCTTTAACCAGGCTTTTTACAACATGCAAACCATTGTCCAGAGCGTTGCGGTATTCGTCGACTTTCGCCTGAACACGCACTTCGTCAACCACACCGGCCTTGGTCAAGCTTTCGGCGTACAGCTCACGGGTAGTGCGCTGCTTGGTGATCTGCTGGTACATCAACGGCTGGGTGCCGCTTGGTTCGTCCGCTTCGTTGTGACCGCGACGGCGGTAGCAAACCAGGTCGATCACCACGTCACGCTTGAACTGCATGCGGTAGTCGACCGCCAGTTGGGTCACGAACAGCACGGCTTCCGGATCATCACCATTCACATGGAGGATCGGTGCCTGGATCATCTTGGCAACGTCGGTGGCGTACTCGGTGGAACGCGCGTCCAACGGGTTGCTGATGGTGAAGCCCACCTGGTTGTTGATGACGATGTGAACGGTACCGCCAGTCTTGAAGCCGCGGGTCTGCGACATCTGGAAGGTTTCCAGAACCACGCCTTGACCGGCAAATGCCGCGTCGCCGTGGATGGAAATCGGCAGAACCTTCTCACCAGTGGTGTCGTTACGACGATCCTGGCGAGCCCGCACCGAACCCTCGACCACTGGAGAAACGATTTCCAGGTGGGATGGGTTGAAGGCCATGGCCAGGTGAACTTCACCGCCGGTGGTCATCACGTTGGACGAGAAGCCCTGGTGGTATTTAACATCACCGGAACCCAGCTCGACCTTTTTCTTGCCTTCGAACTCGTCGAACAACTCGCGCGGGTTCTTGCCGAAGGTGTTGACCAGCACGTTGAGACGGCCACGGTGGGCCATGCCGATCACGATTTCCTTGGTGCCGTAGGAGCCGGAACGCTGGATCAGCTCATCGAGCATCGGAATCAGGCTCTCGCCGCCTTCCAGGCCGAAACGCTTGGTACCCGGGTATTTGGTGCCCAGGTATTTTTCCAGGCCTTCGGCTGCGGTCACGCGCTCAAGCAGGTGGCTGCGCACATCGGCGGACATAACCGGACGGCCACGCACGCCTTCCAGGCGATGCTGGAACCAGTGACGCTGTTCGGAGTCGGTGATGTGCGTGAACTCAGCGCCAATGGTGCGGCAATATGTCTGCTGCAACGCTTCGTGAATTTCACGTAGGCTCGCTTCCTCTTTGCCGATGAACAGGTCGCCGGCACGGAAGATCGTATCAAGATCGGCATTGGTCAAGCCGTAATGATTGATCGACAGGTCTGCAGGTGCAGGACGCTTCCAGAGCCCCAGCGGATCGAGCTGGGCCGCCTGGTGGCCACGCATACGGTAGGCCTGGATCAGTCGCAATACTTCAACTTGCTTCTTCTCATGCTCACTGCTCACGCTTCCGGCAGAAACCGGTTGGGCGCGGCGCTGGTTCTTTGCCAGCAGCACGAACTGATCGCGAATTGTTGCGTGCGATACATCGGTGGCAGCGTTGCCGTCTGAAGACAACGTCTGAAATTTGGTGCGCCATTCTTCTGGCACAGCGTTAGGGTCGTGCAGGTAGAGCTCATAAAGCTCTTCCACATAGGCAGCGTTACCACCTGAAAGATAGCCGCTGTTCCACATGCGCTGCATCACGCTTTCTTGCATG
This sequence comes from Pseudomonas sp. D3, assembly GCF_029320995.1. Taxonomy (NCBI): domain Bacteria; kingdom Pseudomonadati; phylum Pseudomonadota; class Gammaproteobacteria; order Pseudomonadales; family Pseudomonadaceae; genus Pseudomonas; species Pseudomonas sp. D3. Next base: position 2,225,995 of record NZ_CP119772.1, on the reverse strand, counting down.
CTTGGTCACCCTCGATTTGGGGACACCACCGGCGGCGACACCGAGTTTGCTTGCAAAAGGCCCAGTGCAGCGACCAAAACAAGCCACTTAGGATCACGCTGATAGTTCGGGTACCAACCCGAATGCCCCTGCTTGTCTCATTTCTTCAAAATAAGAGCCGCGGCTTTGTAAGTCGCTGCTCAAGTTAAGACTACGGCGCCGGTTGAAGCCTGCGCCGTAGCATTTACGGGCACAACGGTCCTGCTTTGCTACAACGTCAATTACACGCCGCTTTGCAGCAGCATATTACGGATGTGACCAATGGCCTTAGTCGGGTTCAGGCCTTTGGGACATACGTTGACGCAGTTCATGATCCCGCGGCAGCGGAATACGCTGAACGGGTCATCCAGTGAAGCCAGGCGCTCGGACGTATAGGTGTCACGGCTGTCTGCCAGGAAGCGATACGCTTGCAGCAGAGCGGCTGGACCCAGGAACTTGTCCGGGTTCCACCAGAAGGACGGGCAGGAAGTCGAGCAGCAAGCGCACAGGATGCACTCGTACAGACCGTCGAGCTTTTCGCGTTCTTCCGGGGACTGCAGACGTTCGATGGCCGGAGCCGGCGTGTCGTTCTGCAGGAATGGCTTAACCTTCTCGTATTGCTTGTAGAAGATGCTCATATCGACGACCAGGTCACGGATAACCGGCAACCCTGGCAGAGGACGAACGATCAGCTTATTGCCCTTAACCACGGCGGACAGTGGCGTGATGCACGCCAGGCCGTTTTTGCCGTTGATGTTCATGCCGTCGGAACCGCACACACCTTCACGGCAAGAGCGACGATAGGAGAAACCTTCGTCCTGCTCTTTGATCAGGGCCAGCACATCCAGCACCATCAAGTCTTTACCACCGGTATCGACCTGAAAATCCTGCATGAACGGCGCAGCGTCCCGATCAGGGTTGTAGCGATACACACTGACTTTCAACATGGCAGCCACCCTTAGTAAGTCCGAATTTTCGGTTCAAACATCGGAACCGTCTTCGGCGAGAAGTTAACGGCACGCTTGGTTACGCGCTTGTCACCCGGGAAGTACAGGGTGTGGCACAACCAGTTTTCGTCATCGCGATCTTCAAAGTCTTCACGAGCGTGAGCACCACGGGATTCTTTACGAACCTCGGCGGCGATCGCAGTCGCTTCAGCCACTTCCAACAGGTTTTGCAGTTCAAGGGCTTCGATACGAGCGGTGTTGAACGCCTGGCTCTTATCGTTGATCTTGACGTTGGCGATGCGCGTGCGCAGGTCGGCCAACTGGGCGATACCCTTCTGCATGTATTCGCCGGTACGGAATACACCGAAGTAGTTCTGCATGCAGCTTTGCAGCTCGCGACGCAGGGTAGCCACGTCTTCGCCATCGGTACGCTCGTTCAGAGCGTTCAGACGGGCCAGGGCGGTTTCGATGTTGGCGTCAGTGGCGTCATCGTATTCGATGCCGTCGGTCAGCGCCTTCTCGAGGTGCAGGCCGGCAGCGCGGCCGAATACCACCAGGTCGAGCAGCGAGTTGCCGCCCAGACGGTTGGCGCCGTGTACCGATACGCAAGCCACTTCGCCTACTGCGAAGAGACCATGAATGATCTCGTCCACACCTTCGGCGTTCTGGGTGATCGCCTGACCATGAATGTTGGTCGGCACGCCGCCCATCATGTAGTGGCAAGTCGGAACAACCGGAACCGGAGCAACCACCGGGTCAACGTGAGCAAAGGTCTTGGACAGCTCGCAGATACCTGGCAGGCGGCTGTGCAGCACTTCCTCGCCGAGGTGATCGAGCTTCAGCATTACGTGGTCGCCATTCGGGCCACAGCCGTTGCCGGCGATGATTTCCTTGACCATGGAGCGAGCAACAACGTCACGACCAGCAAGGTCTTTCGCGTTCGGAGCATAACGCTCCATGAAACGCTCACCGTGCTTGTTGATCAGATAGCCACCTTCACCACGGCAACCTTCGGTGACGAGTACACCGGCACCGGCGATACCGGTTGGGTGGAACTGCCACATTTCAATGTCCTGCACCGGCACGCCAGCACGCAGCGCCATGCCAACGCCGTCACCGGTGTTGATCAGGGCGTTGGTGGTCGATGCGTAGATACGACCTGCACCGCCAGTCGCCAGAACAGTAGCCTTGGCGCGGATGTAGGTGGTTTCACCGGTTTCGATGCAGATAGCGATCACGCCGACGAATGCGCCGTCCTGGTTTTTCACCAGGTCAACCGCGTAGTACTCGTTCAGGAACGTGGTGCCAGCTTTCAGGTTGCCCTGATAAAGGGTGTGCAGCAGCGCGTGACCGGTACGGTCGGAAGCAGCGCAGGTACGGGCAGCCTGGCCACCTTTACCGTAATCCTTCGACTGACCGCCGAATGGACGCTGGTAGATACGACCTTGCTCGGTACGCGAGAACGGCAGCCCCATGTGGTCCAGCTCGAACACGGCGGCCGGGCCTTCCTGACACATGTATTCGATAGCGTCCTGGTCACCGATATAGTCGGAACCCTTGACGGTATCGTACATGTGCCAGCGCCAGTCATCGTTCGGGTCGGCGGAGGCGATGGCGCAGGTGATGCCACCCTGAGCCGATACGGTGTGGGAACGCGTCGGGAACACCTTGGTGATCACGGCAGTCTTGTGACCGCCCTGAGCCAGTTGCAGCGCTGCGCGCATGCCGGCGCCGCCGCCACCAATGATGATGGCGTCGAAGGAAATAGTTGGAATGTTAGCCATGGATCAGATACCCCAAAGAATCTGCACACCCCAGACGAAGTAAGCGAACATCATGACGCCGCATACTGCCTGGAAGAGAAACCGTACTGCTGTCGCAGACTTGCCCAGCGCCATTGGCGTCAGGTAGTCGGTCGAGATGGTCCACATGCCGACCCAGGCGTGAGCGCCCAGGGCTACAAGGGCCAGCAGACTGAAGATTCGCATCGCGTTATGGGAAAACAGGCCATGCCACTGCTCATAGCCGATGCCCGGATTTGCGACGAGGTATCCGATCAGGAAAATGAAATAAGCCGCGAGAACGACCGCAGACACACGCTGTGCCATCCAGTCATAGAGGCCCGAACGCGACAGATTCGTTACGCTGGTTACCATATCCAAACTCCTGCCAGAACGATCAGCACCACGGAAATGGCGATGACGATTTTCGAGCCCAGGCGGCCGCCTTCCAGCGTCTCACCGATGCCCATATCCATGATCAAGTGGCGCACGCCGGCTACCAAGTGATACAGCAGAGCGGACAAGAGACCCCATGCTACGAACTTGGCCAGCGGACTGGTCAAGCATGCCTTCACCTCGGCATAACCTTCCTCGGAACCCAAGGATTTGCTCAATGCATAAAGCATGAAGCCCAAGCCCAGGAAGAGGATGATGCCGGAAACACGGTGCAGGAACGACGTAACGCCGGTGATGGGGAGTTTGATGGTCCTTAGGTCTAGGTTTACAGGTCGTTGGCTATTCACGGCTTTTTTTCACACTGAAGAGCCCCTAACAATCAGGGCAAAGTTGTTGGGGAGTGTACTGGTCAGGTAACGCCACCCAGGGAGTGCGACCCCCAATGAAAGCAAGCCCAAAAGCCCTTGGCGGTCGGTGGCCGAGTATAGACAGTTAGGCTACTAATGACAACGCGCTGACCTCACGCTAATAGCGCATTGCGCTGGCGGAATAAAAGGCGTAAATGGCGGTAAATTTCGAGGAAAAAGTCCTGTGAAAGCCTTCTGGAGCAAGACTTTAGGCAAATTGACATCTGAATTTATCTCACTATAGTGGTCCGGGCCCTGCGTGGGGGGTCTGTCTGATGATTTGAAGCATAAATAGGAGGCCACATGGCTGACAAAAAAGCGCAGTTGATCATCGAGGGCGTAGCCCCCGTCGAGCTGCCCATTTTAACCGGCACCGTTGGTCCTGATGTTATCGACGTACGGGGCCTTACGGCCACGGGCCGTTTCACTTTCGACCCAGGCTTCATGTCGACCGCTTCATGCGAGTCGAAGATTACCTATATCGATGGCGACAATGGCATTTTGCTGCATCGGGGCTACCCGATTGAGCAACTGGCTGAAAAATCGGATTACCTGGAAACCTGCTATCTGCTACTAAATGGCGAGTTGCCAACCGCCGAGCAGAAAGCCGAGTTCGTCAGCACCGTAAAGAACCACACCATGGTTCACGAGCAGTTGAAGACTTTCTTCAACGGCTTCCGTCGCGACGCCCACCCAATGGCCGTCATGTGCGGCGTAGTCGGTGCCCTGTCGGCTTTCTATCACGACTCCCTCGACATCAATAACCCGCAGCATCGCGAAATTTCCGCGATCCGCCTGGTTGCCAAGATGCCGACCCTGGCCGCAATGGTTTACAAGTACTCCATGGGCCAACCCATGATGTACCCGCGCAACGACCTGACTTACGCGGAAAACTTCCTGCACATGATGTTCAACACCCCGTGCGAGATCAAACCGATCAGCCCGGTGCTCGCCAAGGCAATGGACCGGATCTTCATCCTCCATGCCGACCACGAGCAGAACGCCTCCACCTCTACCGTGCGTCTGGCAGGTTCTTCGGGTGCCAACCCGTTCGCCTGTATCGCCGCCGGTATCGCCGCACTGTGGGGCCCTGCCCACGGTGGTGCGAACGAAGCCGTATTGACCATGCTCGATGAAATCGGCGATGTCTCGAACATCGACAAATACATCGCCAAGGCCAAAGACAAGAACGATCCGTTCAAGTTGATGGGCTTCGGTCACCGGGTCTACAAGAACCGCGACCCGCGCGCCACCGTCATGAAGAAAACCTGCGACGAAGTGTTGAGGGAACTGGGCATCAAGAACGATCCGCAACTCGAACTGGCCATGCGCCTGGAAGAGATCGCCCTGACCGACCCTTACTTCATCGAACGCTCGCTGTACCCGAACGTCGACTTCTACTCGGGGATCATCCTCAAGGCGATCGGCATTCCAACCAGCATGTTCACCGTGATCTTCGCCCTGGCGCGGACCGTGGGCTGGATCTCCCACTGGAAAGAAATGCTCTCCAGCCCGTACAAGATTGGCCGCCCGCGCCAGCTGTACACCGGCTACGCGTCGCGTGACATTACCAAGTTGGAAGATCGCAAGTAAGCATCTGACTGACGCGTAATAAAAAAGCGGCCTCCTTCATGGAGGCCGTTTTTACTTGTGCAGGAACCGAGAAACTGTTTTGTCTGAAATGCCGCTATCGGGAGCTTGCTCCCGATGGCAATACCCTAGCCAACACAAAGTTCCAGGCAAAAAAATGCCCCAGCCTGTCGACCGGGGCATTTCCTATTGAGCTACAACCTCTCACACTTGACTGCATTCCAAGGCGGGTACTCGGTCAAATGTGGGAGGGGGCTTGCTCCCGATGGCAATGCCCCAGCCAACACAAAGTTCCAGGCAAAAAAATGCCCCAGCCTGTCGACCGGGGCATTTCTTATTGAGCTACAACCTTAGTGAGCAACCGCCCCACTCGCCCCCAGGCCAGTCTGCGAACGCACAAACTGCGGGAAGTACAGCGCCCGTTCCTTGACTGCCGCCGCCGACTTGTCGGTGATGGAGAAGAACCAGATACTGACGAACGCGATGATCATCGAGAACAGCGCAGGGTACTCATACGGGAAGATGGCTTTTTCGTGATGCAGGATCGACACCCAGATGGTCGGCCCCAGGACCATCAGGCCCACGGCACTGATCAACCCGAGCCAGCCACCAATCATTGCGCCACGGGTGGTGAGGTTCTTCCAATACATGGAAAGCAGCAACACCGGGAAGTTACAGCTAGCCGCGATGGAGAAGGCCAGGCCAACCATGAACGCAATGTTCTGGCTTTCAAACAGGATACCCAGACCGATTGCCAGCACCGCCAAAGCGATAGTGGTGATCTTCGAGACGCGAATCTCATCCTTGTCGTTGGCCTTGCCTTTCTTGATCACGCTGGCATATAGGTCGTGGGACACCGCCGAAGCACCGGCCAGGGTCAAGCCCGCAACCACCGCAAGGATGGTGGCAAACGCCACAGCCGAGATGAAGCCCAGGAAGATACTGCCACCCACCGCGTTGGCCAGGTGAACCGCTGCCATGTTGTTACCACCGAGCAAGGCGCCTGCAGCATCCTTGAACGCCGGGTTAGTGCTGACCAACAGGATCGCACCAAAACCGATGATAAAGGTCAGGATGTAGAAGTAGCCGATGAAGCCAGTAGCGTACAACACGCTCTTACGGGCTTCCTTGGCGTCGCTCACGGTGAAGAAGCGCATCAGGATGTGCGGCAGGCCGGCGGTACCAAACATCAGTGCCAGGGCCAGGGAGAACGCGGAGACCGGATCTTTCACCAGGCCGCCGGGGCTCATGATTGCCTCACCTTTAGGGTGAACCTTGACTGCCTCGGCGAACAATGTGCTGAAGTCGAAGTTGACGTGCTTCATCACCATGACCGCCATGAATGTAGCACCAGCCAGCAGCAAGACTGCCTTGATGATCTGCACCCAGGTGGTTGCCAGCATGCCGCCGAACAGCACGTACATGCACATCAGGATACCCACCATGATCACTGCCACGTGGTAATCGAGACCGAACAGCAACTGGATCAGCTTGCCCGCGCCAACCATCTGCGCGATCAGGTAGAACGCTACCACCACCAGCGAGCCACAGGCCGACAGGCTGCGGATCTGGGTTTGCCCGAGGCGGTAGGACGCCACGTCGGCAAAGGTGTATTTGCCCAGGTTACGCAAGCGCTCGGCGATCAGGAACAGAATGATCGGCCAGCCCACCAGGAAGCCGATCGAGTAGATCAGGCCGTCGTAGCCGGAGGTGTATACCAGTGCGGAAATACCCAGGAAAGACGCGGCAGACATATAGTCGCCGGCAATCGCCAGACCGTTCTGAAAACCGGTGATCTTGCCGCCGGCCGCGTAATAGTCGGCCGCCGAATTGTTGCGCTTGGACGCCCAGTAGGTGATGCACAACGTCGCGCCGACAAAGACCACGAACATCAGGATCGCTGGAATATTCAGCGGTTGTTTTTGCACTTCACCCGTTAATGCCTCCGCCGCCCATACAGCAGGCGCGAAGACCGAAGCACCGAGTACAGCCAATAGACGACGGATCATTGCGCAGCCTCCTTGAGAATCGCATTGTTCAGGTCGTCGAATTCGCCGTTGGCGCGTCGCACGTAGATCGCAGTGAGGACAAAGGCCGAAAGAATCAGCCCGACACCAATAGGGATTCCCCAGGTGATGGACGAAGTGGGACTGATCTTAGTCCCCAGCAATTGTGGCCCGTAGGCGATCAACAGGATGAATCCGGAGTAAAGCCCTAGCATGATCGCCGAGAGAATCCAGGCGAACCTTTCCCTTTTCCTAACCAGCTCCTTGAAGCGCGGGCTGTTTTGAATCGAGAGGTAAATGCTGTCGTTCATTGTTTTTATCCTCGCAGCACAGCTTTGTTATTATTGAAACAATATCCACTGTATGCGACTGCTGGACACGTTCCAGACGACCTTAGTATTAGGAGGGAGTGTAGCGAGGGTTTGCGAGGGCGCAGAAACATTTACGGGTGACGAAAATAATGCGGGAGGGAGCTTGCCGCCGAGAGCGGTAGACCAGTCAGATCATCAGCGACTGACACACCGCAATCGGGGGCAAGCCCCCTCCCACAGGGGAGTTACATCAAAGGGGGTTACTTACCGGTCCATTCGGCAACCCGCTCAGGGTGCTTGGCGACCCAGTCCTTGGCGGCTGCATCAGGCTTGGCGCCTTCCTGAATGGCGAGCATGACTTCACCGATTTCGTCCTTGGAAGCCCATTGGAATTTCTTCAGGAACGCCACAACTTCCGGCGCTTTCTTCTCCAGGCCCTTGCTGCCGATGCTGTTGACGGTTTCAGCAGCGCCATAAATCCCTTTTGGATCGTCCAGGAAACGCAGTTTCCACTTGGCGAACATCCAGTGTGGCACCCACCCGGTGACCGCAATGGATTCCTGTTTGTCTTCGGCACGGGTCAGTTCGGCGATCATCGCGGCGCCGGAACTGGCTTGCAGCTTGTAGTCCAGGCCATAGGCCTTGATCGCTTCGTCGGTCTTGAGCATCACGCCTGAACCGGCGTCGATACCGACGATCTTGTTCTTGAAGGTGGTATCGGTCTTGAGGTCTTCAATGGACTTGGCCTTGACGTACTCCGGCACGATCAGGCCGATCTTCGCATCCTTGAAGTTGGGGCCGTAGTCGACCACCTTGTCCTTGTTCTTGGCCCAGTATTCACCGTGGGTCACGGGCAGCCAGGCAGAGAGCATGGCGTCGAGCTTGCCGGTGGCAACGCCTTGCCACATGATCCCGGTGGCGACCGCTTGCAGTTTGACGTCATAACCGAGCTTTGCCTTGATCACCTCTGCCGCCACATGGGTGGTGGCAACGCTGTCGGACCAACCGTCCACATAGCCGATGCTCAGGGTTTTGCTGTCGGCGCTGGCCAGTGTGGAGCTCATCGCAACTACCAGAGTGGCAGCTGCGCCCAAGAGTCGTCGCATCTTCATCGTACTTCCCCGAAAGTGCTGCGCCCGACGGATGTCGAGCGACGTCAACCTGTTGTTATGTGGTGCGCCGCGCCCCCTTCACGCGCATCTTTCCGGCCGCTACGACATCAGTGGAGTGCTGATACTTCGATCATCAACCTGCCGGGGCCTTTGTCCTGCTCTGTCAGCGACCTCAGGTAAGCAAGAAACGACATCACATCGCCAGCTAGCGCTTTTATGGGACACTCGCCTCATACCCCGCCCGAACTTTGCATGTCTAAATCATGCAGCCCCACTGGGACGCGACAAATCCGGGTAAGATGCGCGCCTTTGCTCCCCAGATAAGCCGACCATGCCCGCGACTGCCCGCTTCCCTGCCCTGCCCTATTTTTTCGCCTCGATCCTCGGCCTGCTCGCGCTGGTCGGGTACTGGTACGGCCTCGGCCGGCCGGTGGTGTTGCCGGACGTGGCCAGCGCCAGCCATAAGCTGCAATGCGCCTCCTACACGCCCTTCGACAAGGACCAATCGCCGTTCGACCAGCCGTTCACGCTGCGTCCCGAGCGCATGGACGCCGACCTGGCCCTGCTGGCCACTCGCTTCGAATGCATCCGCACCTACTCCATGACCGGCCTGGAAGCCTTGCCGGACCTGGCGCGCAAACACGGGCTAAAACTGATGATCGGCGCCTGGGTCAACGGCAACCCACTCGACACTGAAAAAGAAGTTGACGCCTTGATCGCCTCGGCCAACGCCAACGCCGACGTGGTCACCTCGGTGATCGTCGGCAACGAAACCCTGCTGCGCAAGGAAGTCACGGCCGCACAGTTGGTGAAGCTGATCCATAAGGTCAAAAGCCAGGTCAAGCAGCCGGTCACATATGCCGACGTCTGGGAATTCTGGCTGCAACACCCGGAAATAGCCCCGGCGGTGGACTTCCTGACCATCCACTTGCTGCCCTACTGGGAAGACGATCCTTCGGGGATCGACCAGGCACTCAAACATGTCGGCGATGTGCGCCAGACCTTTGGCAACAAATTTGCGCCCAAGGACGTACTGATCGGCGAGACCGGCTGGCCCAGCGAAGGCCGCCAGCGCGAAACAGCAGTGCCGAGCCGGGTCAATGAGGCCAAGTTCATGCGCGGCTTCGTGGCCATGGCCGAAGCCAATGGTTGGCACTACAACCTGATCGAAGCCTTTGATCAGCCGTGGAAGCGTGCCAGTGAAGGCGCTGTCGGGGGTTACTGGGGCTTATTCGATGCCGACCGCCAGGACAAGGGCATCCTCGCCGGCCCGGTGACCAACGTGCCGTACTGGCCGCTGTGGCTGGGGGTGGGCGGAATCATCCTGCTGGGCACGCTAGCGCTCGGTGGGCGGGTGCGCAGCCCGCGCGCCGCCTGGCTGCTACCGCTGCTCGGGGCCGTCGCCGCCTGCTCCATCGGCACCTGGGCCGAACTGACCCGCGTAACTGCACGCTTCAATGATGAACGGGTGTGGGCGGGGCTGCTGGTCGCGTTGAACCTGCTGGTACTGGCGCACGCGGCCCTGGCCTTGAGCGACCGCCAGGGTTGGCGCGAACGAGCATTCAACTGGCTGGAGCAGCGCGCAGGCTGGTGGGTGGCAATCGCTGGGTTCGCGGGTGCGGTCATGATGCTGGCGCTGGTGTTTGACCCACGTTATCGCAGCTTCCCAAGTGCGGCGCTGGTACTGCCCGCCCTGGTCTATCTGGTTCGCCCCGTGACCGGGCCACGTCGGGAAATCGCGCTGCTGACCTTTATCATCGGTGCCGGCATTGCGCCCCAGCTGTTCCGCGAAGGCCTACTGAACCAGCAGGCGTGGGGTTGGGCGCTGGTCAGTGGGTTGATGGTTGTGGCTTTGTGGCGGTGCTTGCGGATGCGCAAGGCTTAAGAGCGCCATCGGGGGGCAAGTCGAATCGTCGCACCGCCCCCGATTGGCCCTATCAGGCGCCCCGTGGCTTGCGGACCAACCGCAACCCCGCAATCACCACTGCAAACACCGCAAACGTGGTGTTGTACAACGCCAGCGCTGGCAACCCGAACACCAGTCCCAGCACCGCCAACCCCCACCCCGCGCGCCCCGGTACGAAAAACGCCAGCACCGACGTCATCAGCGCAGCCCAGCCCATCATCTTGAAGTGAATCATCAAACCGAGGTTCGAACGCACCTGGCATTCCCAGCGGCTGGCTTCATCCGCGCAAATACCGACCCAGCGGCCATCCTCCATAAAGCCGTAACGCGCGGCATAACTGGCGGCCAGCCATAACGGCAGGGCAATAAGCAGCAAGATCAGCGGAAAGCGGCGGGACATGGAGCACTCCGATAGGCAAAAACGGCGCTCAGCTTAATCCCCCGGCGGCCGTTAGCAAGATATGTACGCAGATAAGTGTTCATCAATGCGTCGCAAAGTGTATCTTCTGGCGACTATCACCCCGATTCCGACGTTTTTTTCCGATTTTTCGTGCCGAAGGCTGGCACTTCGGTGGCAACGCGGTGGTCATAGCCTGCGAACTTCATTCAGCACGTTTCCTCTTAGGGATTAAGTCATGCTCCGTTCCTTGCGCTGCGCTGCCTTGCTAGGCAGCCTTTTTTTGAGTGCGTCAGCACTGGCCGTCGACATCGACCAGGCCAGCTATGGCTTCCCTTTGACCAACCCGTTCGAAGCGACCATTGCCACCACGCCGCCTGACCTTCGGCCCAGCTTGCCGAGCAACGACGAAATCAACCAGTCGGACTACACCCTGAACATGCGCCCCGAGCGCGAATTCAGCCTGCCCGACAACTTCTGGGCGGTGAAGAAACTCACCTACCGCATCGCCAAGCAAGACCACGCCGCGCCGCTGATCTTCTTGATCTCGGGCACCGGTGCGCGGTTTGACAGCAGCATCAACGAATACCTGAAAAAACTCTACTACCAGGCCGGCTACCACGTCGTGCAACTGTCATCGCCCACCAGCTTCGACTTCATGAGCGCAGCCTCGCGCTTTGCCACGCCTGGCATCACCCAGGAAGACGCCGAAGATATGTACCGCGTGATGCAAGCAGTGCGCGCGCAGAACGCCTCGCTGCCGGTCACCGACTTTTACCTCAGCGGCTACAGCCTCGGCGCGCTGGATGCGGCGTTTGTCAGCAAGCTCGATGAAACCCGCCGCAGCTTCAACTTCAAGAAAGTGCTGCTGCTCAACCCGCCGGTCAACCTCTACACCTCGATCACCAACCTCGACAAGCTGGTGCAAACCGAGGTCAAGGGCATCAACAACACCACAACCTTTTATGAGCTGGTGTTGAACAAGCTGACCCGCTACTTCCAGCAAAAAGGCTACATCGACCTTAACGACGCTCTGCTCTACGACTTCCAGAACTCCAAGCAGCACCTGACCAACGAACAGATGGCCATGCTGATCGGCACCACGTTCCGCTTTTCGGCGGCCGACATTGCGTTCACCTCGGACCTGATCAACCGCCGTGGCCTGATCATCCCGCCGAAGTACCCGATCACCGAAGGCACCAGCCTCACGCCGTTCCTCAAGCGCGCGCTGCAATGTGACTTCGATTGCTACCTCACCGAACAGGTCATTCCGATGTGGCGCGCCCGTTCCGATGGCGGCAGCCTGTTGCAACTGGTCGATCAGGTCAGCCTGTACGCCCTCAAGGACTACCTGCACGCCAGCCCGAAAATCGCCGTCATGCATAACGCCGACGACGTGATCCTCGGTCCGGGCGACCTCGGCTTCCTGCGTCAAACCTTCGGCGATCGCTTGACCGTCTACCCGCTGGGCGGCCACTGCGGCAACCTCAATTACCGCGTCAACGCCGACGCCATGCTGGAGTTCTTCCGTGGCTAAATATCTTCTGCTGCTTGCCGCCCTGATGTGCGCAAGCGTGGCCAATGCCGACAACAGCAAGGCTCACGCGCCCACCGTGGTGGGTGCCGACGGTTTCAAGGAGCCACTGAGCAAGCTCAAGTTCAATCCGGGCCTGGACCAACGCGAATTCGAACGTTCATCACTGACCGCCCTCAACGTGTATGACCCGTTGGAGTCGTGGAACCGCCGCGTGTACCACTTCAACTACCGCTTTGACCAATGGGTGTTTCTGCCGGTGGTCGACGGTTACCGCTACGTCACGCCGAGCTTCCTGCGTACCGGCGTGAGCAATTTCTTCAACAACCTGGGCGATGTGCCCAACCTGTTGAACAGCCTGCTGCAACTCAAGGGTCACCGCTCCCTGGAAACCACCGGGCGCCTGCTGCTCAATACCACCCTCGGCGTCGCCGGGTTGTGGGACCCGGCCACCTCCATGGGCCTGCCGCGCCAAAGCGAAGACTTCGGCCAGACCCTAGGCTTCTACGGCGTGCCTGGCGGCGCCTACCTGGTGTTGCCGATTCTGGGCCCGTCGAACCTGCGCGATACCGGCGGCCTGCTGGTCGACTACAGCGCCGAATCGCAGATCAACTTCTTGAACGTCTCCGAAGTAAGCTCCAACCATCCGGAAATCTGGGCCCTGCGCGCGGTCGACAAGCGCTACCAGACCAGCTTCCGCTACGGTCAGATGAACTCGCCATTCGAGTACGAAAAAGTGCGCTACATCTATACCGAATCGCGCAAGTTGCAGATTGCCGAGTAACCGATCCACGCTGTAAAAAAGCCATTCGACGCGCTCGAGTGGCTTTTTTTTGGTTCTTCACGGATTACCGGGAAAGACGCTCTTGATCTTCATGAAAAAGAATTCGCTATCCCGGTAACCATACGCCATACGCTTGATCACCTTTATTCGATTGTTTATTCCTTCCAACTGACCGGTGTGCATTGGCCAGCGAACCCGACTGACGATGCCTCGCCAGTAACCCTTTAGTCTTTTGGCAAACTGCATCAGGGCAGGTATCTCGCTTTCATGGGCGTGACGCAGCCATTGGTTCCAAGCTGATCTCCAGTCCCAGGCGGTGCTCGGCGTCCAGAGCGTTTTGAGTTCAGCCTTCATTAAATAGACCGTCATCAGCGACTGGTTGGCCGCCAGCAGATCCTGCAAATGAACCTGTTGCTCTGGGTTTTTCAGGTTCTCAGGATTGCGCAGCAGTAACCATCGCGCCTGCTTGATGACTTTGCGTGCAGGCCTGTCATGGCGCAGTCGATTGGCTTCGTCGACACGAACCCGGTCAATTACCTCTCGACCATATTTGGCCACCACATGAAAGAGGTCGTAGACCACTCGCGCTTTGGGGCAGTGGTGACGAACCTCCAGATCAAAAGCGGTGTTCATGTCCATCGCCACCGCTTCGATTAGCGCGCAGCCCTCGGGCCCCAGCTCTTCAAAAAAGGGTCTAACCGCCGCCCGACTACGGCCTTCGCCGATCCACAGCACCCGTCGCGTATCCGCATCCAGGACAACGGTGGCATAACGATGACCTTTGAAGAGTGCGAACTCGTCCATGACCAAGCGTCGCGGTTTCGCCTTTGGCAAAACGCTTAATGCTGCTTGCAGGGCTCGACGCTCCAGTAAACGAACGGTCTCCCAATGCAGGCCAAACATCTGCGCCACGTGCAGCGTTGGAAGGCGCTCGCACGCTTGAATGACGGCCTCTGCCAGGCGCCGGGTCATGCGGGCATAGCGATCCAGCCAACTAACGGCCTCCATACGCTTGCCACAATCGCGGCAACCAACGCGCCGGAGCAAAACGCTCAAGCGCACCGCATGGCCGAGAATAGGCAAATCACGAATGATGCGCTCGCAATACTCATGAGTGGTTGAGCAGAGCTTTTGACAGCCGCCACAACATGGGAACCGGGTGGCATGGGGGATCAGGTCGATCTGAAGGGCATCGCCGTCAGGCTTGATGTTGACGACAGAAAAGCCCTCCCAAAAGGGAAGGAAAGTATTAATATCTCGCATAAGAACGCCGGTTTGTTAGATGTGTTTGCTCGCACGAACATCATCAACCAAATCGGCGTTCTTGTTTCTGTGTTTCCCGAGATTCCGTGAAGAACCTTTTTTTTGCCTGCTCGATACCTGACGCCTACCCCAGCACCTGCGCCAGAAATGCTTGGGCGCGTGGCGTTCGCGGCGCAGTGAAAAACGCCTCCGGCGGCTGGTCTTCGATAATCCGCCCGCCATCGAGAAACAGCACACGCCCGGCCACTTGCCGGGCAAAGCCCATTTCGTGAGTGACGCAGAGCAGGGTCATGCCGCTTTCGGCGAGCATGACCATCACGTCCAGCACCTCGCCGACAGCCTCCGGGTCCAGCGCTGACGTCGGCTCATCGAACAGCATGATTTTTGGGGCCATGCACAATGCCCTGGCAATCGCGACCCGTTGCTGTTGGCCGCCCGACAGTTGCGACGGGTATTTTTTCCAGTGTTGATCAATCCCGACTTTTTTCAGCAGCGCCATGGCCTGCTCCTGTGCGCTGTCGCGGGGCATGCCGCGCACGGACATCGGCGCCAGCACGCAGTTTTGCAAGACGGTCAGGTGAGGAAACAGGTTGAAGCCCTGAAACACCATGCCGACCTCACGCAAGGCCGCCCGGCAGTGTGTCGGCGATGCGCTCACGTCGGCTCCCAGCACCTGGATTCGGCCCTGCTGCGCAGGTTCCAGACGATTGAGGCAACGGATCAACGTGGACTTGCCGGAGCCCGAGGTACCGCACAGCACAATTCGTTCGCCCTGCACCACCCGCAGGTCGATGCCGTGCAACACCTGATACGGGCCATACCATTTGCTCAGCCCTTCGACGTCAATCACCACCGGCGCAGGTGGACAGATCAACCGCTTTAACTGCATTGATGACCCCATGTGTGCCCTCTCCTATCATTCGTCAGTTGGCCGCAGATGCTGGGTAAGTCGACGATCAAGACGGTTCACCCCACGCCGGACACACTCGACCACCAGCAGGTAAACCAGCGCCACCCACACATACACCTGGAAATCAAAAGTGCGTGAAAACGCCAGCTTGGCCACGCCCAT
Source organism: Pseudomonas sp. D3 (assembly GCF_029320995.1). Classification (NCBI taxonomy): domain Bacteria; kingdom Pseudomonadati; phylum Pseudomonadota; class Gammaproteobacteria; order Pseudomonadales; family Pseudomonadaceae; genus Pseudomonas; species Pseudomonas sp. D3. Next base: position 2,210,471 of record NZ_CP119772.1, on the reverse strand, counting down.
CAAGTCCAGCAAGGTGACCAGCGACACAATGGCGCTGGCCTTGATGATCAAAATCAGTTCATTGCCCAGCGGCCCTACCGTCACGATGAGCACCTGCGGCAAGGTCACCTTGAAAAACGTGGTGGTGCGATTCAACCCCAACGCCGTCGCGGCTTCATAGTGGGCACGCGGCACAGAGAGCAATCCGCCGCGAAAGATCTCGGCCTGGTAGGCCGCCGTATTCAAGGTGAACGCCAGCAAAGCGCAAAACCATGGGTCGCCGAACCACCCCCATAGGCCCAGGTCGCGCCAGAAACCGTGGAAGGAACCCAAGCCGTAATAAATCAGGAACAGTTGCGCCAGCAGTGGAGAGCCCCTGAAAAAGTAGACATAGGCCCTGCACCCGTACTGCAACGAGCGCCAGCGCGAAGTCCTGCCCAACGCCAACAGCACGCCGAGCACCATCCCGACGCTGCTGGATAGCGCCACCAATTGCAGGGTAAGCAACAAACCATCAAGCAACTGCGCCCCATAGCGCTGAAACAGTTCAAGCCCGAGCCACTCGGCAAAGCGCTCGCCCGCCGTCATGAGGCACGCTCCCGGCCCTGGCCGTAGTGCTTTTCAAGCTGCGCGATGCAAAACCCCGAGATCGATGACAGCAGCAGGTACAGGCAACACGCCGCCAGATAAAACAGCATCGGCTCCTTGGTGGCATTCACCGCCAGGCTGGTCTGGCGCATCAAGTCCACCAGGGAAATGGTCGACACCAACGCCGTGTCCTTGAGCAGGCTCAACCAGTTGTTCGACAGCCCCGGCAAGGCAACGCTCATCACCTGCGGCAGCACCACCTTGAAAAACGTCTGCCTGCGACTCAAGCCCAGTGCCTGGGCGCCTTCATACTGACCGCGTGCGACGGTCTTCAGCGCACCCAGCCACACCTCGCTGGAAAAAGCCGCCAGCACCAGGCTGAACGCGATCACCGCCGCCACAAACGCATTGATGGAAAACTCGGCCGAACCGCCCCAATACGCCTGGAATTTCTGCAGCGCAATCTGGATGCCGTAATACACAATCAATAACGTCAGCAACTCCGGCAGACCACGAAAACAGGTGGAGAACAGTGCCGCCATCGCCCTCACCGTTGCGCTGGGCGATTTGCTGCACAACGCCACCAACAAGCCCAATGGCAACCCCAGCGGCACACACGCCAATGCCAGCGCCATCGTGACCCCAGCGCCCGCCAGCAGCGAGCCGCCCCAACCGCCCGCGCCCAACGAAAACAACCCCAATGACTCGAACATGGAAGACACTCCCGCGCTTAATCATCCTCAAGGCCATGGGCCAACTTGAGCTGTCGATACGTACCGTCGGCGATCACATCCGCGATGGCCTGGTTCAGCCTGGCGCGCAACGCGTCATCGGCCTTGCGCACGGCAATACCGGCGTCGCTTTGCGTACCGGGAATAGCCAGCACCCGGCAACACTGCGGGTCGGTGCTCTTCAACCACTCCTGCATCGGCGCGCTGTCGTTGACCACCGCATCCAGGCGACCATTGAGCAGGTCACTGTTGGCCTCGTCCTGCCCGACATACAACTTGACCCGCGCGCCATTGGCGCCATAGACATCCTGGTTGTAGATGCCCTGGGTCGAGGACGATTGAGCGCCGACCGTCTTGCCGGCCAACGTGGCCGGTGCCGTGTCCTGAATGTCGCTGCCCCTGGGCACTGCCAGGACCATGCGCGTGCGGTTGTAGGGCTGGGTGAAGCTGACGGTCTGCTGGCGCTCTTCGGTGATGGCCATCGAGGCGATGATTGCGTCGTACTTTTTGGCAAGCAGGCCCGGGATAATGCCTTCCCAGTCCTGGGCCACGATCGAGCATTCGACGCTCAGCCTGGCGCACAGGGCGTTCGCCATATCGACGTCAAAACCACGCAGTTGGTTATTCGAGTCCACGTAGTTGAACGGCGGATAAGCGCCCTCCGTGGCGAAACGCAGCGGTTGCGCGTGGGCCACCGACAGCAGCCCGAGGGTGATCGTTACGGCATAGAGCGTCTGTTTGACGTGTTTCATGAAGGCACCTACCGAATTATTTTTATTCTGGGTAGTGCCTGAGGCCTGGTTAACCTGAAGGGACACGGGTAATTGACGCAGGCTCAGTCACTGACCAAGCGGACACTACGCCAACCTGCACAAATAATCTATTTTTTACATACAGTCTATTTCTGAGTTTTTTGTAGGCAAAACCCTGAATGCCCAATCAACCGCGCACGGCCCGCCAGGTTTTGCCCGCCACAGTGACCAGTGCTAACACCAGCGCCCCGGCAATAATGCCGGCCACCGCGTTGAGCAAGGTCGGCATCAACCACGCCAGGCCACCGGTGCTCTGGCTGACCGTCTCGACCCAGTGATGCGCCACCGGCACGCCGTGGGTGAGGATGCCGCCGCCGACCATGAACATCGCCGCCGTACCGATCACCGACAGGCTTTTCATCATGTACGGTGCCGCGCGCAAGATCGCGCCACCGATACTGCGCGCCATCTGCCCAGGCTTCTGGGTCAGCCACAAGCCCAGGTCATCGAGCTTGACGATGCCGGCCACCACGCCGTAAACGCCGATGGTCATCACAATGGCAATGCCCGATAGCACGATCACCTGCTGCGTCAACGGCGCATCGGCAACGGTGCCCAGCGTGATGGCGATGATTTCGGCCGAGAGGATGAAGTCCGTGCGGATCGCGCCTTTGATCTTGTCCTTTTCGAACGCCACCAGATCGGTCGCCGGGTCCACCACGGCGGCGACCAACTGGGCGTGTTCGGCCTGGTCTTCGGCTTTGCTGTGCAGAAACGTGTGAGCGAGCTTCTCAAAGCCCTCGAAACACAAGTAGGCGCCGCCGAGCATCAACAACGGCGTCACCGCCCAGGGCACAAACGCACTGATCAACAACGCCGTCGGCACCAGGATCAGCTTGTTGAGAAACGACCCCTTGGCCACCGCCCACACCACCGGGATCTCCCGCTCGGCGCGCACCCCGGAGACTTGCTGGGCATTGAGCGCCAGGTCATCGCCGAGCACGCCGGCGGTTTTCTTGGCGGCCATCTTTGTCATCAGTGCAACGTCATCGAGTACTGCGGCGATATCGTCGATCAAAACCAACAAGCTGCTTCCTGCCATGAATCGGGCTTCCATAAGGGTGAGATGGCGCGAGCATAACGCGGCCATGGGCGTTGCGGGCACATTGTTGAGGCTCGCGGATGGCCGGTGCTACCATGCGCAACCGCCTGTCATGGCAAGGAACCCTCTGGTTTATGAGCAGCATTCGCGAGCGCAATAAAGAAAAGATCCTGCGGGCGGCGAGCGAGGAGTTTGCCGACAAGGGCTTCGCCGCGACCAAAACCAGTGACATCGCCGCCAAGGCCGGGCTGCCCAAGCCCAACGTCTACTACTACTTCAAGTCCAAGGACAACCTCTACCGCGAAGTACTCGAGAGCATCATCGAGCCGATCCTGGCGGCCTCCACGCCGTTCAACCCAGAGGGCGAGCCGGCGGTGGTACTGAGCAACTACATCCGCTCGAAAATCCGCATCTCCCGCGACCTACCCTTCGCCTCCAAAGTGTTCGCCAGCGAAATCATGCACGGCGCCCCGCACCTGAGCGCCGAGCAGGTCGAGCAACTCAACGCCCAGGCCAAGCACAATATCGACTGTATCCAGCATTGGGTCGATCGCGGGCTGATCGCTGCGATTGAGCCCAATCACTTGATGTTCAGCATCTGGGCGGCGACCCAGACGTATGCGGATTTTGATTGGCAGATTTCGGCGGTGACGGGTAAAGCCAAGCTGGATGAAGCGGATTACGAGGCGGCGGCGCAGACGATTATTCGGTTGGTGCTTAAAGGCTGTGCGCCGGACTGAGATGCCGAGGTGCCTGTGCCAATCGGGAGCAAGCTCCCTCCCACATTTGACGGTATTCACAAATAGAAATGTGTGAACACAGTCAACGGTGGGAGGGAGCTTGCTCCCGATGAGGCCCTGGCAATCATCCAATAATCAGGCTGACACCCCCGCATCCGCCCACAACCCCACCCCCTCAATCGCCGTAATCGCACACTGCTCATCAATATCCGACGTATCCCCGCTGATCCCGATCGCCCCCAGCACCGCCCCATCCTGACCCCGAATCAACACACCACCCGGCGCCGGCACCACGCTGCCCTGCCCCAGGCTGTTCAACGCCGCAATAAATGCCGGGCGCTGCTGCGCATCCAACGCGAGCAAGCGCGAGCCTTTGCCCAGGGCAATCGCGCCCCAGGCCTTGCCGATGGCGATTTGCGGGCGTAGCAGGCTGGCGCCGTCTTCGCGTTGCAGGGTGATCAGGTGACCACCGCTGTCGAGCACGGCGATGGTCAGCGGTGCCGAGGCGATGGTACGGCCTGCGCCGATGGCCTGGCTGGCCAGGTTGACTGCGACTTTCAAGGTTAAAGCGCTCATGGGTGCCGTCCTTATCTTGTTATGGGAAAGCCGTTGGCTCTTCTTTAGCAGCCACAAAACACAACAAATAGAACACAATATTTATATATCATGTATACAGTTTTTTTCGCATACGCCTGCATATCGTCGGAAATCGCCGTTAAAACACGCTAAGACCAACGCAAAGACCGCCGAATAAAATGCATTGACCTACGCCGCTCGCCATGAATACACTTTGCACAGACGCAACTTGTATACAATTATAAAACGCAAGAGGCCGCAAAATAATGAGCAAAATGAGAGCAATCGAAGCCGCCGTTCTGGTGATGCGTCGCGAAGGGGTCGACACCGCGTTCGGTATCCCGGGCGCCGCGATCAACCCGCTGTATTCGGCCTTGCAGAAGGTGGGTGGCATCGATCACGTCCTTGCTCGCCATGTGGAAGGCGCCTCGCACATGGCCGATGGCTACACCCGCACCAAGGCCGGCAATATCGGCGTGTGCATCGGCACATCGGGCCCGGCGGGCACCGACATGGTCACCGGCCTGTACAGCGCCTCGGCCGACTCGATTCCGATCCTGTGCATCACCGGCCAGGCCCCCCGGGCGCGGATGCACAAGGAGGATTTCCAGGCCGTGGACATCACCAGCATCGTCAAGCCGGTGACCAAGTGGGCAACCACCGTCCTCGAACCCGGCCAGGTGCCGTATGCGTTCCAGAAAGCCTTTTATGAAATGCGCTCCGGCCGCCCTGGCCCGGTGCTGATCGACCTGCCGTTCGACGTGCAGATGGCCGAAATCGAATTCGACATCGACGCCTACCAGCCACTGCCCCTGGCCAAACCGCTGGCCACACGCATCCAGGTCGAAAAAGCCCTGGCCCTGCTCGACCAGGCCGAACGCCCGCTGCTGGTGAGCGGTGGCGGCGTGATCAATGCCGATGCCAGCGACTTGCTGGTGGAGTTCGCCGAGCTGACCGGCATCCCGGTGATCCCGACCCTGATGGGCTGGGGCACCCTCCCCGACGATCACCCGCAGATGGTGGGCATGGTCGGCCTGCAAACCTCCCACCGTTATGGCAACGCGACGCTGCTGAAATCGGACGTGGTGCTGGGCATCGGCAACCGCTGGGCCAACCGCCACACCGGTTCGGTGGAGGTGTACACCGAGGGGCGCCGATTTATCCACGTCGACATCGAGCCGACGCAAATCGGCCGCGTGTTCACCCCGGACCTGGGCATCGTTTCCGACGCCGGTGCCGCGCTGAAGATGTTCATCGAAGTCGCCCGTGAGTGGAAAGCCGCCGGCAAACTCAAGGACCGCAGCGCCTGGCTGCATGACTGCCAACAGCGCAAGGCCACCCTGCAGCGCAAGACGCACTTCGACAACGTGCCGGTCAAGCCGCAACGGGTGTACGAAGAGATGAACCAGGTGTTCGGCAAAGATACCTGCTACGTCAGCACCATCGGCCTGTCGCAGATTGCCGGTGCGCAATTCCTGCACGTCTACAAGCCACGTCACTGGATCAACTGCGGCCAGGCCGGCCCGTTGGGCTGGACCATCCCGGCGGCGCTCGGCGTGGTCAAGGCCGACCCGAGCCGCAAGGTGGTGGCGCTGTCCGGCGACTATGACTTCCAGTTCATGATCGAAGAACTGGCCGTGGGTGCGCAGTTCAAGCTGCCGTATATCCACGTGGTGGTGAACAACGCCTACCTGGGATTGATACGCCAGGCCCAGCGCGGGTTCGAAATGGACTACTCCGTGCAGTTGTCTTTCGACAACCTCAACGCCCCGGAACTCAACGGCTATGGCGTCGACCACGTCGCGGTCGCCGAAGGCCTGGGGTGCAAGGCCCTGCGCGTGTTCGAGCCGGGCCAGATCCAGCCGGCACTGCGCCGCGCCCAGGAAATGCTCGAAGAATTCAAGGTTCCGGTGATCGTTGAGATTATTCTGGAGCGCGTGACCAATATTTCCATGGGCACCGAGATCAACGCCGTCAACGAATTCGAAGACCTGGCCCTGGTCGGTAACGATGCGCCGACTGCCATTTCCCTGCTCGATTAAGGAGAACTTTATGCCGCGCTTTGCCGCCAACCTGTCCATGCTGTTCACCGAACAGGCTTTTCTCGCTCGTTTTAAAGCGGCCGCCGATGCCGGTTTCGCAGGCGTCGAGTACCTGTTCCCCTACGCATTCAACTCCGCCGAAATCAAGGCGCAGTTGGACGCCAATGGCCTGACCCAAGTGTTGTTCAACCTACCGGCCGGCGACTGGGCCAAGGGCGAACGGGGCCTGGCGTGCCACCCGGACCGGGTCGAGGAATTCCGCGCTGGGGTCGACCTGGCCATCGCCTACGCCCAGGTGCTGGGCAACACTCAGGTCAACTGCCTGGCAGGCATCCGGCCACAAGGCGTGGACGATGCCGCCGTGGAAAAGACCTTTGTCGCCAACCTCAAATACGCCGCCGACAAGCTGCAAGCGGCGGGTATCAAGCTGGTGATGGAAGCAATCAACACCCGCGACATCCCTGGGTTCTACCTGAACAACACCGCGCAGGCCCTGGCGATTCGCACGCAGGTGGGCAGTGACAATCTGTTCCTGCAATACGACATCTATCACATGCAAATCATGGAAGGTGATCTGGCCCGGACCCTGGCCGCGCACTTGAGTGAGATCAACCATATCCAACTGGCGGATAACCCGGGGCGCAACGAACCGGGGACTGGGGAGATCAACTATCGGTTCCTGTTCGAGCATTTGGATCGCATCGGTTATCAGGGTTGGGTTGGCTGTGAATACAAGCCGTTGACCACCACCGAAGCGGGTTTGGGTTGGCTCAAGACCCACAACGCGATCTGACAGGCACCACACGAAACCAAAAAGTGGAAGGGGGCTTGCTCCCGATAGCGGTGTATCCGTCAACACACAGGTTGAATGAAAGACCGCTATCGGGAGCAAGCCCCCTCCCACATTTGGACCCCATGTGTTTGGCAGACCGCGCTTTATCGAATAAAAAGAGGATTTCTTCATGGCTAAAATCGGATTTATCGGCACCGGCATCATGGGCCAACCCATGGCCGCCAACCTGCAAAAAGCCGGTCACCAACTGTTCCTGTCCGAACACCACGGCAAGGCGCCACACGCGCTGCTCGCGGCCGGCGCCATCGCGCTGGCCAACCCGCAGCAAGTCGCCCAGGAAGCAGAATTCATCATCGTCATGGTGCCCGACACCCCGCAGGTCGATGACGTGCTGTTCCGCACCGATGGCGTAGCCGCCGGTCTGTCGCAGAACAAAGTGGTGATCGACATGAGTTCGATCTCCCCCACCGCGACCAAGGCGTTCGCCGCGAGGATCAACCAGTCCGGCGCGCAGTACCTCGATGCGCCGGTGTCCGGCGGTGAAGTCGGGGCCAAGGCCGGCACCTTGAGCATCATGGTCGGCGGCGAGCCGCAGACCTTCGAGCGTGCCTTGCCGCTGCTCCAGAGCATGGGCAAGAACATCACCCTGGTCGGCGGCAACGGCGACGGCCAGACCGCCAAAGTGGCGAACCAGATCATCGTCGCACTGAACATCCAGGCGGTGGCTGAAGCGCTGCTGTTCGCCGCGAAAAACGGCGCCGACCCGGCCAAGGTGCGTGAAGCGCTGATGGGCGGCTTCGCCGCGTCGAAGATCCTTGAAGTGCACGGCGAACGTATGATCAAGGGCACCTTCGATCCAGGCTTTCGCATCAATCTGCACCAGAAGGATTTGAACCTGGCGCTGGCCGGGGCCAAGGAGCTGGGGATCAACCTGCCGAACACCGCCGGCACCCAGCAAGTGTTCAGCACCTGCACCGCCCTCGGTGGCGGTAATTGGGACCATTCGGCGCTGATCAAGGGGCTGGAGCATATGGCGAATTTTTCGATTCGCGATCAGTAAGCGCGCGATGAAATGCGAGCCAGTGTGGGAACTGGCTTGCCTGCGATGAGGACAACTTGCGCTCATTGACTTACGCATCATGCGCAACCCCTCCTACCCCGACCGGGCCGAAGCCCCGCTCGGCGGGTTCAGCCAGATTATCCTGCAGCGCCGGTCGCCGAATGCGGCACAACGCCTGCGTGGACAGCCCGTTCGAATCCCCCTAGGCTTGCCCGATATCCGACATGGGCGAGAGTTATGGACAGCAACAACGACTGGCACCAGCGTCTCTACGTCATGGTGTTCCAGAGCGACACGCCCGCCGGGCGGCGTTTCGACAGCACCCTGCTGCTGATCATTCTCGCCAGCCTGGTGGTGGTGATCCTCGACAGCATTCAGGAAGTCCACGACAACTACGCGAACGTGCTGGCCTACATCGAGTGGGGCTTCACCGTCATCTTCGCCATCGAGTACGGCCTGCGGCTGTACTGCTCGCCCAAGCCGTTGCGCTATGCCTTCAGTTTCTATGGCTTGGTGGACTTGCTCGCCATCGTCCCCGGCATCCTCGCGCTGTATTACAGCGACGCCCAGTACCTGCTGATCATCCGCATCATCCGCATGCTGCGGATCTTCCGGGTGCTGAAACTCGGGCCGTATCTCAAGCAGGCCAACTACCTGATGTCGGCGTTGCGCGGCAGCAAGCAGAAGATCGTGGTGTTCCTGCTCAGCGTCTGCACCCTGGTGACGGTGTTCGGCACCTTGATGTATGTGATCGAAGGGCCGGAGCACGGCTTTACCAGTATCCCCAAGGGCATCTACTGGGCGATCGTGACCCTGACCACCGTGGGCTTTGGCGACATCGTGCCCAAGACCCCGCTGGGCCAAGTGATTTCGTCCCTGGTGATGATCACCGGTTACTCGATCATCGCCGTGCCTACCGGGATTTTTACCGCTGAACTGGCCAATGCCATGCGCGGTGAACAGTTGCAAACGGACTGCCCGGTGTGCAAGAAAAACACCCATGACGCGAACGCGGCGTTTTGTTCGCGGTGTGGCAACGCGCTGTTTAAGAAACAGGAATAAGCAAAGTTCTTTTTAATCTTTAAACGACTATGCACCCCCGGCTATAGTCGCTGGCACAGTGCCTCTCTCTACTCTCGAACAACAAGGAATGAGCAGTGAAAAAACTCGTTAGCGCCTCTCTCCTGGCCGCAGGCCTCGCACTGGCCGGCGTCGTCCAGGCCGCACCGACCACTCTGCTCAACGTCTCCTACGACGTGATGCGCGATTTCTACAAGGACTACAACGCCGCCTTCCAGAAACACTGGGAAGCCGAGCACCCGAACGACAAGCTGACCTTGCAGATGTCCTTCGGCGGCTCCAGCAAACAAGCGCGCTCGGTGATCGACGGCCTGCCGGCTGACGTGATCACCATGAACATGGCCACCGACATCAACGCCCTGGTCGACAACGGCAAACTGGTGCCGGACAACTGGGTCAGCCGCCTACCGAATAACAGCGCGCCGTTCACGTCGGCCACCGTGTTTATCGTGCGCAAGGGCAACCCGAAAGCCCTGAAAGACTGGCCGGACCTGCTCAAAGATGGCGTGCAAGTGATCGTGCCCAACCCGAAAACCTCGGGTAATGGCCGCTACACCTACCTGTCGGCCTGGGGCTATGTACTGAAGAACGGCGGCGACGAAGACAAGGCCAAGGCCTTTGTCGGCAAGCTGTTCAAACAAGCGCCCGTGCTGGACACCGGCGGCCGCGCCGCCACCACTACGTTCATGACCAACCAGATCGGCGACGTGCTGGTGACCTTTGAAAACGAAGCAGAAATGATTGCCCGCGAATTCGGCCGCGATCAGTTCGAAGTGATCTACCCAAGCGTCTCCGCCGAAGCCGAGCCGCCGGTCACGGTGGTGGACAAAGTGGTCGAGAAGAAAGGCACGCGTGCAGTCGCCGAAGACTACCTGAAGTACCTGTGGTCGCCGGAAGGCCAGGAAATCGCAGCCAGCAACTACCTGCGCCCGCGTGATCCGAAAGTGCTGGCCAAGTACACCGATCGTTTCCCGAAAGTCGACTTCCTGTCGGTCGAGAAGACCTTTGGCGACTGGCGCACCGTGCAGAAAACCCACTTCAATGATGGCGGGGTGTTTGACCAGATCTACAGCGGGCAGTAAGCCGCGCCCACTGAAGGAAGGCGAGCACGTGTGGGAGCTGGCTTGCCTGCGATAGCGTCGCCCTGGTGTGTCTGATACACCGGGGGGTCCACATCGCAGGCAAGCCAGCTCCCACATTTGTTTGGTGTTCAGCGTGATCCTCAGGCTGCCGGATGGCCTGTTTCGGCAGGTGTGTCTGAATGTATCATGGGGGCTCGAAGCCAACGCCAAGGCTTCAGTCATCATTTCACGGCATGAGTGATATCACCGCCAACAGCCTACTCGCCGCCGAGTCTTGTCTTTACTCTCGCTCGCCATCTTCCTTCGCTTTTATGAGAACACCATGAACGCTACTCCCCACGCTACAAGCACCATGACCCGCGGGATGGTGATGCTGTTTGCGTTTTGCTGCGGCGCCATCGTCGCCAACATCTACTACGCGCAGCCGATCATCGAACTGATCGCACCGGACATCGGCCTGACGCTTGCGATGGCCAGCCTGATCGTATCGCTGACACAAATCGGCTACGCCCTGGGCCTGTTTTTCCTGGTGCCCCTGGGTGACTTGCTGGAAAACCGCAAGCTGATGATCAGCACCACGGTGATCGCCATCGCCAGCCTGCTGGCCGCGGCGTTTACCGAGCAACCGAACCTGTTCCTGCTGGTGTCGTTGTTGATCGGTTTCAGTTCGGTGTCGGTGCAGATCCTGATCCCGTTGGCGGCGCACCTGGCACCTGCCGAGTCCCGTGGCCGAGTGGTCGGCAGCATCATGGGTGGCCTGTTGCTGGGAATCCTGCTGGCACGGCCGGTGTCCAGCGTCGTCGCCGACCACTTCGGCTGGCGTGCAATGTTCATGGCCGCTGCCGCGTTGATGGCCGTTATCAGCGTGGTCTTGCTGATGACCATCCCCAAGCGCCAGCCCGACCACAGCGCCAGCTATGGCCAATTGCTGCGCTCCCTCGGCACCCTGCTGCGCGAACAACCGCTGCTGCGCCAGCGCGCCTTTTATCAAGGTTGCATGTTTGCCACCTTCAGCCTGTTCTGGACCGCCGCTCCGCTGGAGCTGGTACGTAACCATGGCCTGAGCCAGACCCAGATTGCCATCTTCGCCCTGGTCGGGGCCATCGGCGCCATCGCCGCGCCCATCGCCGGGCGCTTGGCCGACGCCGGCCACACCCACCGCGCGTCGCTGCTGGCCATGGTGTTTGCGGTGTTGAGCTTCCTGCCGGCCTTCGTACACCCGCTGTACAGCGTGATCGGCCTGGCAGTGACCGGCGTGGTCCTCGACTTCTGTGTGCAGATGAACATGGTCCTCGGCCAACGCGCCATCTACGCCCTCGATGCCAACAGCCGCAGCCGCCTGAACGCGCTGTACATGACCAGCATCTTCATCGGCGGTGCCTTCGGCTCGGCGATTGCCAGCAGCGTGTACGAACACGGCGGCTGGCTGGGCGTGATGCTGGTGGGCAGCGCGTTCCCGCTGGTGGCGTTGCTGCGCTTTCTCAGTGCTTCGCGCCACACCTCGGTGGTCACTGCCTGACGGCATGATGCGCCGCGATCGTGGGTGGGGTTACGACCGCGGCCTTCCACTGGACGATGGGGCGATAAGCTGCATCATCTGTAACAAGAGCGCTGACAGTGTCTTGGCAAGCATTTCGAACAGTGCAGATGGCACGATTGGGGTTTCACCAGGCTGTGGGGTTGGGGTTGGGGTTGGTGTCGGTGTCGGCACAGGCTGAACTTCATGCTGCGGTCCACCCCACCGTACATCGCCCGGTTTGATCTGCCCTTTGCTGTTGATCACCATGTCCGCGTTGCCCGTTCCCTTCAGATCAATGGCCAGGCTCGACCGGCCCGTACTTGCATCGTGCTTGAGCACCGCTTCACCGGCGCGACCGCTGAACCGATCGGTGAACACAAGGGCACGCACACCCGACGCGATTAATGCTCCAGAAACGTCGATCTTATCGGTGCCGCTGGTGAAGTCCTCGATCAGGTCGGGGCTCTGCGCGGTGGAGTCGCTGGCGTTATCGTAGGCAAACGTATCCGCCCCGCCTCCGCCTCTCAACGTATCAGCACCGGCACCGCCCTTGAGCCGATTGGCCGCGTCATTGCCAATCAAAGCATCACGGCCGGCACCGCCGATCGCATTCTCAATAATGCACCCCTTGGCGATGGACACATTGCCCTTCAAGCCGCCCACGTCAGAGAACGACTCCGCATTCAGATCGATCTTCTGATCCTGGGAAAACCCGGAAAAATCCAGCGTATCTTTACCGCCACCATCCCATACGCAGAAGACCGGTTTGTCTTTGGCGCTGCTAAGGCTCATCACTTCCCGCTCGGTATTGGAATTGAAGCCATAGGTGGTGTCGGTCTTGCGGGTCTGGTGATTGGCCCCATACAAGCGTTGGACCGCGGCGATATCGTCCATCATCGGAGCGGACGGATTGAGCGACTTGAAGTCGTGACCGGATTGATGGCGTTCCGACCAGTAACTCATCACAGTGCGTGCCTTGGTGTCCTGCGCATAGACCGCGCCGTTTTGATAGTTGGCGCCGCCGTTATAGTCTCCCGGATGTTGCAGGCCGATGGCGTGACCGATTTCATGAATAGCCGTGACCGAAAAGTGACTGCCCAGCGCCGGCGAACTCGCACTTCCCCCGGTGCCGATCGTGGCCGATGCACGGGTCGTGGCGCCATGAGGCATGTCGGCAACTCCCCGGTCGCCGCGAGGGTTGTTGTGGATACTGAGCGTTCCGTCCGTACTGCCTGACTGCTCGCGGAAGTTGATAGCGGCCACATCCTGCCAGGCTTGAACCGCCTGGCGCACGCGTTGTTGCTGCTGGGCGGTGAAGCTCGCGTCTACCGTGTAGTGCAAATCGATCTTCTGATCGCCGTTACGGTCGCGAAAACGAAGATTTTCCCGGGTGATTTGTTTGGCTGCCTGATCAGTTGTAAAGGACGGTTTCTGAATGGCGCCCGCACCAAACGGGCCGGGGTCCGATATCGGTAAACCAGCACGGGAAGTAACAGAACGCAGATCAAATCCATTCATTGTGCGGCACTCGCTTTGTTAACGAATAAATAAAGAGACCGAATCAAACCGACCCGGAAATTAAGTATCGATAGACGCAAACTAGTAGAGCCAGGCTCATCGTCATCGCTGACAATCTCGCACAGTGAAAAATATCAGACCAACTCCATTTTAGTTTCAGCCGAAACATCCCCACGCCACGTAACACGCGGTTAGACAACCACGATTTCATTTGCAATTTAAACATTCAACTACACAAAAACTTCGCAAATACCGGGTTGTTTTTACACTAAAAAAATACTATCTAAAAAATACCCGAAGATGAGTTACTCCAATCTTCGACTGACAAAGACATAACCCTTTAACCTTCTTCAATACGATAAACGCCGTTTAGGACCGGATGACAAGTCATGACCATTCCTCGTAGGCTTGTGCGCCGCACTGCGTCGCGATGCGCTCAATCAAGCAAGCAAGGGAGACCCGATGGACCGCCTTAGCGCCATGGAAACCTTCGTCCACGTTGTCGAAACCGGCTCGTTTTCCGCCGCTGCCAAACGCCTGGGCATCGGCCAGCCCGCCGTGTCGAAGAGCGTCGCGCAATTGGAAGCGCGCCTGGCGGTGCGGTTGGTGTTGCGTTCAACCCGAGGCCTGACACCGACCGAAGCGGGCCTGGCGTTTTTTGAAAAAGCCAAGCGTGCTATCGATGAAGCCAACGAGGCCGACGACGCCGCCCGAAGCGCGGGCGCCGGGCTGTCGGGTAACCTGCGCATCAGCGCCGCCGTAACCTTTGCCAGCCTGCATATCCTTCCGCACCTGGGGCCGTTTCTGGAGCAGTACCCTGGGATGAACATCGAAGTGGTGCTCGACGACCGCAGCCTAAACCTGGTGGAAGAAGGCATCGACGTCGCCCTGCGCATGGGCAACCTGAGCGATTCAGGGCTGACCGCGCGCAAGATCGGTGAGTCGCCCTGCCATATCCTGGGCACCCCTGCCTACTTCGAACGCTTCGGTGAACCCGCCACGCCAACTGATCTGTTGCAGCACCAGGCGGTCATCTACACCCAGGGCGAAGGCCCGCGCTGGACCTTTACCCAAGGCGCCCGCGAATACCCGATCGTCGCCCGTGGCCGCTTGAACGTCACAGCGGCTGAAGGGGTACGCGCTGCCGTGCTGAACCACCTGGGCCTGACCCTCGCATCGGCCTGGATGTTCACGCAGGAACTGGCCAGTGGCGAGGTGAAACCGGTGTTGACCGACTGGCGTTTACCGGCGCGGGACTTATGGGCCGTCTTTCCGACAGGCCGGATGGCGAGTGCCAAGGCGCGGGCGTTTGTGGAGTATGTGGAACGGTTGTTAAACCCCTGACGGGTGCAGGCAGCGCAGCAAACGCTCGACCGTATGCTCCAGCGGGCCGGAGTTATCCAGCACGAGCAACCCCGCCCCCATGCCGGCCAGCAACTGCGCCGTAAACCGCGCATTACGCGCCAGGCGCGCATCGATATCCGCCACCGACTCACGCCCCCGCGCCAGCAAGCGCTGGCGCAGTGCCGTCTGATCAACACTCAGCAATACCACCAGCAACGTCGGATAGCGCTCGCGGGCCTGCGCCAGGTGGGCACGAGAGCCGT
The DNA here is from genome assembly GCF_029320995.1 of Pseudomonas sp. D3. NCBI lineage: Bacteria > Pseudomonadati > Pseudomonadota > Gammaproteobacteria > Pseudomonadales > Pseudomonadaceae > Pseudomonas > Pseudomonas sp. D3. The sequence continues at coordinate 2,195,302 of NZ_CP119772.1, read as the reverse complement.
TGACCAGCACATCCGTCCCCGCCGCCATCCACGCACCGATCTCCTTGGGAATGCCATAGGACAAACCATTGGCCTGCCAACTCAGCGCAAACGCACCTTCGGCTTGCATCGCGACAAACTGCTCGGCGCTCACCCCCTGCGCCGCCTCGCCCAGCGCTTCCGCCGAGCGGGTAATCACACGACGCACAATGCGGCAGCCACGCTCGGCCAAACGTGATCGTGCAGCGTCCAACAGGCTGTCCTTGCCCGAACCCGATGGCCCGATGAGATAGATCAACCTGCCCGCCATCAATACACCCTCTTCGCTTATCTGCAGATTTGTTACATAGCCGGCTACGCATCACGGCGCCTGGCCTAGACCAGCCCGGCGGCGGCCACATTATCGGATTACGATGCGCCACGCACCCGGTCAGGCGTGCCCGTCAGCACTTTCATGTTCGGTTGCAGGCAACTGCGTACGATTTCCCGAATGGCAGAGGATCAGCCTCCTGACTAAATGCGCGCACATTGCCAGACCGCAAAGCCAATCAATAATCCACCGCTGATAAAATTGATCACATCCAGATCAGGATGATCGTCCAGCCGGGTCCTGATGATGCTGCCACCCAGCGCATATAACCGCTGGCCTGAAAATGAGCCCACCAGAAAACCCGCCAGGTTCAGGTAGAGTCCAGCCCCGGCATTGGCTCTCCAGTATTTGAAGGCCCACATTACGAAGCCACGAAAAAGGCGACCCAAAGGTCGCCTTTTGTCACTGCGCGTAGTGCTTGCTCAACCCCGGCGGCACGCCCTGCACGTCGGTCTCTTCCCACGGTCCGTCCGGGCTTATGGAGCGGCTCCAGCCGTTGCTCCAGCGGTAGTAAGTGCGCTGGCGGTAGAAGGTGTCGGGCTGGTCTTCCAGCACATACACCTGCATCTTGCCGTCCCAGTGGCTGGCCGCGCCCGGTGGCGGGGCGAAGGTTGACGACTTGCTCGGTGGCGCTTTCGTTGGGGCGGTGACCGGGCTGGAAGGTCGGGTGCCGGGTTGGGTCGACGGGCCCGACGGTGGGATGGTCGGGCCGGTGGGCGCGGGAGGTGGGCGGTGGACCGCACAAGCGCTCAAGCCCACTACCAGGCTGAGCAGGGTGATGCGTGCAAGGGCGGTCATAGGCGTTTCCTCGAATTACTTGTCCGGACTGTCGATGGTCAGCTGCTGCAGCGCAGTGGTGGTGCTGGCCAAGGGTTGGCTGCGGCCGATCCACTCGCCACGGGTCGGTTGACCGGCCCGGGATATGCGCGCAACCAGTTGGACTTCGGGGAAGTTGGACAGTTTCAACTGCGGCATCATTGCGTCGGCATCGCCCAGTTCGACGGTGACGGGCAGGTCGGCGACGGTCACGCGCTTGGCCGCGAGCGGCGCCGGCGGGCCGGAGACGGCGCGGGCAAAGATGAACACGCTGTCGCCAGGCAGGGCCTTGGCCTTGATGTCGGCGGACAGGTCCACACGCACTTTCATCACGGCCTTTTGGGCGACGGTGCCACCGTTCGCTTTCAGCCTTTCTGCCGCGCGATCGATCCCGCCTTGCAGGGCGACGCGGGAATTGTCTTGCGGTGGCAATTGCGCCAGCAGGCGGCTCCAGTAATCGATCGCCTCTTGGTAGCGCTGGCCTTCAAAGGCCACGATGCCGAGCAGGCCGAGGCTGGTGACTTCTCTCGGGTCGAGCTTGAGGGCTTCGTCGGTCAGGGCCTGGACCTTGGGCGACCACTGCTTGTTGTCGGCAAAGTACTGGGCCTGGGCCCACTGGCCCAACAGCTCCGGCTGGCGTCCGGCCAGGGCCACGGTGCGTTCGAAGACCTTGGCGGCATCGGCGGAACGGTCCTGGGCCATGTACGCACGGCCGAGGAAGTACAAGCCTTCCGCCGAATCCGGTTGAGCGGCCGCAGCGCGTTCCAGGCGGTGGGTCATGTCTTCCATGGACACCGGCGGCTGGGAGAATTCGCGGGTCAGTTCGACCTTGTCGCTGGCGCCGAAGTGCATGTACAAGCCAAGGCCCAGCACCGGCACTAAAACCGCAGCGAGCAACGGCAGCGGCTTGCCCAGACGCGATTCGCGAGGTTTTTCTACGCCTTCGGTGTCGGCCAGCAATTCGCGCGCGGCTTCGGCGCGGCCAGTGTCGAGTTGGGCGGCGTTGAGTACGCCTTCGTCCTGCTGGGTTTGCAGTTCGGCCACGCGTTCTTGATAGAGCGCCACGTTCAGCGCGGTGCGATCCTCTTCACGCTGGGCACGACGGCCACGCAATACAGGGATCAACAGGAAACTCAGGGCAATCAGAAGCAGCAAGCCGGCTGCGAGCCAGAAATCAATCATCAGTCTTGGTGTCCAGCAATTGGTCGAGGCGTTGGCGCTCTTCGGCGGATAGCGCGTCGGAACCATCGGTAGGGGCGGCGCGGCGACGGCGGACGATCACCACCATCACCACAATGCCGGCCAGCAGCAGCCCGGCGGGGCCGAACCAGAGCAGCGCGGTCTTGCCGGTGAGCGCCGGTTTGTAGCGAACAAAATCGCCATAGCGGTCGACCATGAAGTCGATGATCTGCTGGTTGTCCTTGCCCTCCCCCAACATGCGAAAGATCTCTTTGCGCAGGTCGGCGGCGATGGGCGCGTTGGAGTCGGCGATGTCCTGGTTCTGGCACTTGGGGCAGCGCAGTTCCTTGGTCAGGTCGCGGAAACGCTCGCGCTCGGCGTCATTGGCGAATTCGTAGGTGTCGATGGCGGCGTGGGCCACGCCCACCAGGCCCAAGGCTAATACGGCAGCAGCTAACCAGCGCTTCATGGCTTGGCCTCGTCGACCAGGGCCTGGTACTTGGCGGCCAGTTGTTCGCGCCAGACCACTTCATCGATCACGCCGACGTACTTATCGCGGATCACGCCCTTGGCGTCGATAAAGAAGGTTTCCGGGGCACCGTAGACGCCGAGATTCAAACCGAGGTTGCCGTCTTCATCGCGGATATCCAACTGGTACGGGTTGTGGAATTCCGCCAGCCACTTCAAGGCCGCCGCGTTGTCGTCCTTATAGTTGATGCCGTAGATCACCACGCCCTTCTCCGCCAGCTTGTTCAGCACCGGGTGCTCGACACGGCAGGAGATGCACCAGGTGCCCCACACGTTGACCAGCGCCGGTTTGCCCAGCAGGTCAGCCTGGGTCAGGGTTTTGTCGCCCTGCACCGTCGGCAGATTGAAGGCGGGGAACGGCTTGCCGATCATGGCCGAGGGCAACTCGGCCGGGTCCAGGTACAACCCGCGATACAGGAACACCGCCATCAGCAGAAACAACCCCAGCGGCACGACCATCAACCAACGCTTCATACCGCCGCTCCTTGCAGACCCAGCGCTTCACGCACCCGGCTCTTGACCTTGACCCGATAGCGCCGGTCCAGCGCCGCGAGCACACCACCAAAAGCGGTGATCAAACCGCCGAACCAGATCCAGCGCACGAACGGTTTGACATGCACGCGCACCGCCCAGGCGCCTTCGCCCAGCGGCTCACCCATGGCGACGTAAAGGTCGCGGGTGAAACCGGCGTCGATCCCGGCTTCGGTCATCATCGAGCTCTGCACGGTGTACAGGCGTTTTTCCGGGTGTAGCACGGCGATTTCCTTACCGTTGCGTACTACGCGCACGGTGCCTTTGTCGGACGTGAAGTTCGGCCCTTCGAAGTGCTTGGCGCCTTCGAAGATGAAGTGGTAACCGGCCAGGTCCATGGACTCGCCGGGGGCCATGCGCAGGTCGCGCTCGGCGCTGTTCTGGCTGGAGAGCACCACGCCGAGGGCACACACGGCGATGCCGATATGCGCGACCTGCATGCCCCAGTAGCTGCGGGTCAGGGTGGGCAGGCCCTTGATCAGGCCTTTGTGGCGGGTCTTGTCGACAATGTCGCGCATACCGGCCAGCAACACCCAGGCGGCGAGCATGAACGTGGCGAGGACCGCCCAGTTGAAATCGCCATAGGCAATACCGGCGATCACGGCCAAGGCCGCGCTGCCCAGCAGCACCGGGGTCAGCATGCCCACCAGCCATTTCACCGGGGTGTCTTTCCAGCGAACCAGCATGCCGATAGCCATTACCACCATCAACAAGCCCATCAACGGGATGAACAAGGCGTTGAAATACGGCGGGCCGACCGACAGCTTGGCGCCGGTCAGCGCGTCCAGCACCAGCGGGTACAGGGTGCCGAGCAGGATCATCGACGCAGCCACCACCAGCACCAGGTTATTGCCCAGCAGCAGGGTTTCCCGCGACCACAGGTTGAAGCCGACCTGGCTCTTGACCACCGGCGCGCGCAGGGCGAACAGGGTCAGCGAACCGCCGACCACACACAGCAGGAAGATCAGGATGAACACACCGCGCGCAGGGTCGGACGCAAACGCGTGAACCGAGGTCAGCACGCCCGAACGCACGAGGAAAGTGCCGAGCAGGCTCAGGGAAAACGCCGCGATGGCCAGCAACACGGTCCAGCTCTTGAACACGCCGCGTTTTTCGGTGACGGCCAGCGAGTGAATCAGCGCGGTGCCCACCAGCCAAGGCATGAAGGACGCGTTTTCCACCGGGTCCCAGAACCACCAACCGCCCCAGCCAAGTTCGTAATAGGCCCACCACGAACCCAGGGTGATACCGATGCCGAGAAAGGCCCAGGCGACGATGGTCCATGGCCGCGACCAGCGCGCCCAGGCTGCATCGAGGCGCCCGCCGAGCAAGGCGGCGATGGCGAAGGCGAAGGCCACGGAGAACCCGACATAACCCATGTAGAGCATCGGCGGGTGGACGATCAGGCCGATGTCCTGCAGCAGCGGGTTGAGGTCATGCCCGTCCACCGGGATCTGCGGCAGGATGCGGCTGAACGGGTTGGAGGTCATGATCAGGAACAGCAGGAAGCCGATGCTGATCATGCCCATCACCGCCAGCACCCTAGCCAGCATGACTTGCGGCAGTTGCCGGGAGAAGATCGACACGGCGAAGGTCCAACCGCCGAGGATCAGGGCCCACAACAGCAGCGAACCTTCGTGGGCGCCCCACACGGCGCTGAATTTGTAATACCAGGGCAAGGCGCTGTTGGAGTTGCTGGCCACATAGGCGACGGAAAAATCGTCGGTCATAAAGGCGTAGGTCAGGCAGCCGAACGCGAACACCAGGAAGGCAAACTGGCCCCAGGCGGCCGGCTGCGCGAGGCTCATCCACAGACGGTCGCCACGCCACGCGCCGAGCAACGGCACCACGGCCTGGACGATGGCGAAGCACAGGGCGAGGATCATCGCCAAGTGGCCCAGCTCCGGAATATACAGTGCGGACGTCATCACTTAGCCCTCCTTGGCTGGAGTTGGGGCGGATTGGCCGCTGTCTTTCAACGCTTTGGTGACTTCCGGCGGCATGTATTTCTCATCGTGCTTGGCCAGTACTTCATCGGCCACTACCACACCGTCGGCATTGAGTTTGCCCAGGGCGACGATGCCCTGGCCTTCACGGAACAGGTCCGGGAGGATGCCGCGATAAGTAATGGTCACGGCCTTGTTGAAGTCGGTGACCACGAAGGTGACGTCCAGGGAATCGCCGGAACGCTTCAAGGAGCCCTTCTCCACCATGCCGCCGGCGCGGATGCGCGTGTCCAGCGGGGCTTCGCCATTGGCGATCTGGGTCGGGGTGTAGAACAGGTTGATGTTCTCCCGCAGGGCGCTCATCGCCAGGCCCACGGCGATACTTACGCCGGCCAGAATGGCAAGGATGATCAACAGACGCTTTCTACGCAGCGGATTCACTTATCGGTCTCCCGGCGCAGACGACGCGCCTCTTGTTGCAGGTAACGCTTGCGGGCCAGGATCGGCACGGCGACGTTGAGGGCCAGTACGGCCAGGCAGATGCCATAGGCCGTCCAGACATACAGGCCGTGGTGGCCCATGGCGAGAAAATCACTGAAAGAAGCAAAACTCATCCACGCGCTCCCAGGCTGGTTTGCACTTCGGCCTTGACCCAACTGGCGCGGGCTTCACGCTTGAGCACTTCGAGGCGCATGCGCATCAGCAGCACAGCGCCAAAGAAGCAGTAGAACCCCAGCACCATCACCAACAGCGGCGCCCACATTTCCACGGGCATGGCCGGCTTTTCGGTCAGACTGAAGGTGGCGCCCTGGTGCAGGGTGTTCCACCACTCCACCGAGTATTTGATGATCGGGATGTTGATCACGCCGACAATCGCCAGCACCGCACAGGCCTTGGCGGCGCTGTCACGATTGCTGATCGCATTGCCAAGGGCAATAAGACCGAAGTACAGAAACAACAGGATCAGCATGGACGTTAGTCGCGCATCCCACACCCACCACGAACCCCAGGTGGGTTTGCCCCAGATCGCGCCGGTGACCAGCGCCACGGCGGTCATCCACGCACCGATGGGCGCAGCGCATTGCAGGGCGACGTCCGCGAGCTTCATCTTCCACACCAGGCCGACGATGCCGCACACCGCCAGCATCACGTAGCAGGACTGGGCCAGCATCGCGGCAGGCACGTGGATATAGATGATGCGAAAGCTGTTGCCCTGCTGGTAATCCGGCGGTGCGAAGGCCAGGCCCCAGACCAGGCCGAGGCCGATAAGCAATACGGCGGCGACGCTCAACCACGGCAGCAGCTTGCCGCTGATGCCGTAAAACCATTTGGGCGAGCCGAGCTTGTGAAACCAGGTCCAGTTCATTGCTGTTTCCATCACGGTTGCGTCTTGTGGTTGCAAGAAGCGTAGGGTCTTTCTTATGTTGAAGAACCGGTTACACGTAACCAGACTTCATTATTCGCCGACGCTGATCTTCAGGCCGGCCGCTATGGCAAAGGGTGTCAGGGTTACCGCCAGGGCGGTCAGGCTGCCAAGCCACAAGAGGTAACCGGTCGCCGGCATGCCCATGAGCGCGGCTTGCAAAGCGCCGCTGCCCAGGATCAACACCGGGATATACAAAGGCAGAATCAACAAGGCCAGCAGCAGGCCGCCGCGCTTCAAACCTACCGTCAGCGCCGCGCCCACCGCGCCCAACAGGCTGAGCGCCGGCGTGCCGAGCAACAAGGACATGAGCAACACCGGCAGGCATTCGCTGGGCAACCCTAGCATCATTGCCAGCAACGGCGAGAGCAACACCAGCGCCAAGCCGGAAAACGCCCAGTGTGCCAGTACCTTGGCCAATACCAGAAGCGGCAGGGGGTGCGACGAAAGGACCCACTGTTCCAGGGAACCATCCTCGAAATCACTGCGAAACAGCCCGTCCAGCGAGAGCAGCACGGACAAAAGGGCCGCCACCCACACCAGTCCCGGAGACAAGGTTTGCAACAGTTTAGTCTCGGGGCCGACCGCCAGCGGGAACAACGCGATGACAATCGCGAAGAACACCAACGGATTGGCCAGCTCGGCCGGGCGACGGCACAACAGCCGCGCCTCGCGGGCCACCAACAGGGCGAACACACTCATACCGACCACCGCCCCAGGTCCAGGTCGCGGTAACCGGCGGGCAGGCGCGTCAGGCTGTGGTGCGTGGTCAGCACGACGAGGCCGCCCTGCTCGCAATGCCGGGCCAGGTGTTCTTCCAACTGGGCGACGCCTTGTTTGTCGAGGGCGGTGAAAGGTTCGTCGAGAATCCACAGCGGCGGGCCGGGCAGATACAGGCGCGCCAGGGCCACGCGGCGCTGCTGGCCGGCGGACAGGGTGTGACAGGGCACGTCTTCGAAGCCCTTGAGGCCGACGGCGGCCAGTGCCTGCCAGATCGCCTCGCGGCTGGCCGGATGATGCAGGGCGCTGAGCCAACTGAGGTTTTCTTCGGCGCTCAGCACGTCCTTGATCCCGGCGGCGTGGCCGATCCAGGTGAGATTGCGGGCCAGCTCGGTGCGTTGTTCGTTCAACGGTTTGCCGTTGAGCCGCACTTCGCCCGCCGTAGGCTGCATCAACCCGGCCAGCAAACGCAGCAGGCTGGTCTTGCCGCTGCCGTTGGGACCACTGATCTGCACCATGTCACCGCCCGCCAGGCACAGGTCGAGGTGCTCGAACAGCAGGCGCAGGTCGCGTTCACAGGCAAGCGCTACGGCTTCAAGAAGAGGGCTGGTCAAAAGATCGCGGGCCTTTACGGTTCAAGTCGGCGGTGCGGCGGCCGTTATAGAAAGAAGCACAATAACGACTTTGGCGACCGATTTTAGAGAGCTGGATCAAATAGTTGTGAGGTTTTTACCGCTCTCATGGCAGACGGGCCGCATTATACATGCGATGCCCTACGCTAAAGAGGGCTATTTCCCCAGAGACGACGCGCACGATGACCGGTGAGATCAACCTTCCTACGCTTCCTCCTGCCCCGACAGCCGGGCCGGCCCCTGCGCCGGCGCCAGCGACCGGTGAGTTGCTGAAACTGCTGGAGCCGCAGATCGGCTTGATCGACCCGGGAAAAACCGCGAACGCCGAAGTCATCGCACTTAAACAAGGCGATGAATCCTTTCAGTTGCTGCTCAAATTGACCCTCGACGGTGGCCGCCAGACGCTGGTCCAGGCCAGCAGCCCGCAACCCTTGCCGCTGGGCAGCAATGTGGCGGTGAGCCAGACGCCTGCCGGCAACCTGACCCTCAGCCTGCAGCAAGCCTTGAGTGCCAACGTCGCCGCCCTCACTCGCATCGACACCACGCAAATGCCGGCAGGCACCTTGCTGCAAGCCAAAGTTCTGACCAGCCAAATGCTGCCCCAAGGCACCACGCAACCGACGATCTACCGCTCGTTGGTGACGGTGCTCAACAACGCCCTGGCCGGTACGACCCTGACCGTGGAGAGCCCGCAACCCCTGCGTATCGGCAGCCTGCTCAGCGCCGTGGTGCAGGATGCGCAGACCCTGAACTTCGTGCCCTTGAGCGGGCTCAAGGATCAACTGGCCGTGACCCAGCAACTCGCCACCCAGCAAAGTCGCCAGGGCTCGCTGGATGCAGTGTTCACCGCGTTGCAAACCCTGCCCCAGGACGACAGCACTTCCGTCGAGCTGCGCGCGGCCGCCGACCGTTTGCTCGCCGCGCTGCCCGACCTGGCACAGGTCAGCAATCCCAAGGTGCTGGCTCAAGTGATCCAGAACAGCGGCGCGTTTCTTGAAGCCAAATTATTGATCGGGCAAACCCCGCAAATTCCACCGCTGGATATAAAAGGTGCCCTGCTGCGCCTGGTCGCCGATCTGCTGCCCGCCCTGCCCGCCAGCACCAACCTCAATGCCATACTCGCCGCCAACACCCTGGCCCAGATGCTGCCCAACTTCGTGCGCAGCCCGCTGAACACCCTCGGGCAAGTCAGCGCGCGCCAGGCACCCGTCGGTTTTCCATTGCCGCAGCGGCTGATGCAACGCCTGGAGGGCGAAGGCGACCTGGAAAACCTGCTGCGCCTGGCCGCCGGTGCCATCTCGCGACTACAGAGCCATCAACTGTCGAGCCTGGAACAGACCGGCACCACTGCCGATGGCCGCCTGCAAACCACCTGGCAGCTGGAAATTCCCATGCGTACCCTGCAGGACATCGTGCCGCTGCAGGTCAAGTTCCAGCGCGAAGACCCCGCGCCGGACAAGGACCAGCCCGAACGCAAAGACAAAAGAGACCCCAAGCAGATGCTCTGGCGCGTGGAACTGGCCTTCGACATGGAGCCGCTGGGCCCGTTACAGGTCCAGGCGCAATTGTCTCAGAGCAAACTGTCGAGCCAGTTGTGGGCGACTCGACCGTTCACCGCCAGTTTGATCGAAAGTCACTTGGGCAGTTTGCGCGAGCGCCTGGTGACGTCGGGCATCAATGTCGGCGACCTCGACTGCCACCTCGGCACCCCGCCACGCGGGCCGAAAACCGGATTGGAGCAACGTTGGGTGGACGAAACCGCATGAACAACGCCAACCCGCCGCGCCAGGCCATCGCGCTCAAGTATGACGGCCAACAAGCGCCGACCCTGACCGCCAAGGGCGACGATGCCCTGGCCGAAGCGATCCTCAAGCTGGCGCGGGAAAATGAAGTGCCCATCTATGAAAACGCCGAGCTGGTGAAGCTGCTGGCGCGCATGGAGTTGGGCGACAGTATCCCGGAAGAGTTGTACCGCACGATCGCCGAGATCATTGCGTTTGCCTGGACGTTGAAGGGCAAGTTTCCGGTGGGGTATGACCCGGACGCCGCGCCGGTGGAGCGCGATGTGACCGAGCGTGGCGACGATTACTGAGTAGCCCCAGACAGACAACAATCCAAATGTGGGAGGGGGCTTGCCCCCGATGGCGGTGTGTCAGTCACTTATTTGTTGGCTGATCCACCGCTATCGGGAGCAAGCCCCCTCCCACACTTGAATCGGTGTTTAGTTGAGGACTTCGCTCAGGGGAATGAAATTCACCCGGTCGCCGATCGCCAGCGTCGTCCCTTCCAACACCTCCACCAACCCTTGCGCCCACGCCGCGCTGCGCAGCACGCCGGAGCTCTGGTTGCGATAGATGATCGCCTTGCCCTGCTCGATACGCCCGCGTAGATACTCGCGGCGATTGCCCGGTTTGGGCCAGACGAACCCTGCCGGCACCTCAAACCGTAGCGGTTCGACTTCAGCCACACCTTGGCGGCGCAGCAGATAGGGGCGCGCCAACAGGGCAAACGTCACCAACGTCGATGCCGGATTGCCCGGCAGGCCGATCACCGGCACGCCACGAAAATGGCCGAAGGTCAGCGGTTTACCGGGCTTGATCGCCAGCTTCCACAAGGCCAGCTCGCCCTCTTCACGCAGGGCAATGCCGAGAAAGTCCGCCTCGCCTACCGACACACCGCCGGTCGACAGGATCAGGTCAACTACGCCCAGGCCGGCCAAGCGCACGCGCGTCTGTTCCAGGTCATCCGGAAGAATGCCCGCATCGATCACTTCACACCCCAGGCGCTCCAGCCAACTGCACAGCACGCGGCGGTTGCTGTTGTAGATCTGCCCCGGGCCGAGGGGCAAACCGGGCTCGATCAACTCATCGCCGGTGGACAGCACCGCGACCTGCACGCGGCGTACCACGGCCAAATGGTCGAGACCGAGGGATGCGGCCAGGCCGAGCTCGATCGGGCCCAGGCGCGTGCCCGCTGCCAACACCAATTCGCCGACGGTGGTTTCCTGCCCTTGCGGGCGAATGTTCTGATCGATATGCAACGGCTCGGTAAAGCTCACCCGCTCATCGGCGTGGACCACGGCGTTTTCCTGCATTTCCACACAGTCAGCGCCTTCCGGCACGGGCGCCCCGGTGAAGATACGCGCGCAGGTGCCGTCGGCCAATGGCGCGGGTGCTTGGCCGGCGAAGATGCGCTGGCTCACCACCAACGGCTCGCCGGCCCAGTCGCAAAGGCGCAGGGCGTAACCGTCCATGGCGCTGTTGGGCCAGGGCGGCAGGTCGAGGGTGGAGATCAGATCCTGCGCCAATATGCGGCCATCGCACGCGGCCAGGGGCAACACCTGCCGCTCACGAATCGGCGCGGCCTCGGCTATCTCGAGCAAGCGTTGCAGGGCTTCTTCCACCGGCATCAAGGCGCCGGTCTTGCCCGGCTTATCCACGGGATTCACAGGGTTCGGCCTGTTTCAGGTGCGGTACGAAGTTGCAGGGGCGGTGACGGTTGTCCAGTTGCTCGGCGAGGATGCCGTCCCAGCCGGTGCGCACGGCGTTGGTGGAACCCGGCAGGCAGCACACCAGGGTGCCGTTGGCCAGGCCGGCCAGGGCGCGCGATTGCACGGTGGAGGTGCCGATGTCGGCCACGGAGATCTGACGGAACAGCTCGCCAAAGCCATCGACCTGCTTGTCCAGCAGGCAGCTCACCGCTTCGGGCGTGCTGTCGCGGCCAGTGAAGCCGGTGCCGCCGGTGATCAGTACGACCTGCACCACGTCTTCGGCGATCCAGTGGGCCACCTGGGCGCGGATCTTGTAGAGGTCGTCCTTGAGCAGCACGCGCTCGGCCAGGAGGTGGCCGGCGGCGATCAGGCGGTCGACAAAAACCTGGCCCGAGGTATCGGTGTCCAGGGTGCGGGTGTCACTGACGGTCAGTACAGCGATATTCAGAGGTACGAAGGGCGCATCTGCCTTGGCGTTCATGGCACGGTCCGGTTGTCGAAGGAACAGCCCGATGTTATATCACAGGCCCCTATTTACCTGCCGCAGCGGAACCCACATGCCCGACGACTCTTCGACCCTACCCTGTTCAATTCTGCTGTTGGCCGGTGGGCGCGGCCAACGCATGGGCGGACAAGACAAGGGCTTGCTGGAATGGCACGGCCAGCCGCTGATTGCGCACTTGCAACACTTGGTGCGCCCACTGACCGACGACCTGATCATCTCGTGCAACCGCAACCTGGAGCGGTACGCGCCCTATGCCGACCAGGTGGTGAGTGACGACAGCGTGGATTTCCCCGGACCGCTGGCCGGTATCCGCGCAGGATTGAGTACCGCCCGCCATGGGCACGTGCTGATCTTACCGTGCGATGTACCGCACCTTGACGCCCGACTGCTCGCCGATCTGCGCGAGACGGCGCAGCGCAATCCGCGGCTGCCGGTGATGGTACGCCACGGAGAATTCTGGGAACCGTTGATCTGCATCATCCCCACCTACCTGCAAAGCGCGGTAGAACAGGCCTGGCAAGCCGGTGAGCGCAGCCCGCGCAAGATTTTCCTGCAGTTGGGTGGCGTCGGGCTGGAATGCCCGGCAGATGATCCGCGCCTGGCCAACCTGAACACGCCTGCGCTGTTACACACAGGGCCTGGCATGTCAGAATGAACCTCGCACAAGGAACTTTGTCGACGCGCCACGCGTCACACTGTCAGCACTCAAAAAGAATTCTCTCGGAGACACACTCATGACTCAACGGACCATCGCCGCTCTCATGCTTGCACTGGGCCTCGCTACCCTTGCCGGTTGCGCCTCGCCAACAGTGATCACCCTGAATGACGGTCGCGAAATCCAGGCTGTCGACACCCCACAATTCGACAAGGCTTCGGGCTTCTACGAATTCGAACAGCTTGACGGCAAGCGTACCCGCATCAACAAAGATCAAGTGCGTACCGTTAAAGACCTGTAAGCCGCAACGCTTGCACACAAGGCCCGCCTCGCGCGGGCCTTGTCGTTTCCGGGGTTACCAGTCGAGGGTGATTTGGCTGCGGAAACTGCGTTCTTCACCCGTTACCGGATCGATAAAACGCACGCCTTGGGCGAGCAGCTTCAAGGGATTGGCGTAGTCGTCAACGGCATCCTTGATTACGTCGGGGTAGAACGGATCATTGCAGATACTCGCCCCGAGGGCCGTCATGTGTACCCGCAACTGGTGCTTCTTACCGGTCACGGGGAACAGGCCATAGCGCCATAAATCGCCGTGGGTTTCGCGCACTTCCACGGCCGTTTCGGTGTTGCTGGTGCCTGGCCCTTCCTGCATGCGAAAGAATGGCTCGCCATCCACCAGGCGGCTTTTATGGACCAGGGGGAAGGTCAGGTTCGACAAGGCTGGGGCGATAGCCTCGTAGAATTTGTCGATTTTGCGAGTGGGAAATAACTGCTGATAGGCCGAGCGGCTTCGCGGGTTAGCCGAGAACAGCACCAGCCCCGCCGTGTGCCGGTCGATGCGGTGCAGGGGCACCAGGGACGGGTTGTCCAGGCGGCGAATAAGGCGGCGCAACAGGGTTTGCTCGACGTACTCACCGGCTGGGGTGACGGGCAGAAAGTGCGGTTTGTCCGCCACCACCAGGTGCTCGTCGGCGTACAGGATGGTTTCCTGCACCGGGATGACTTTTTCGTTCGGCACTTCGCGGAAGTAGTAGATGCACAGGCCTTCCTTGTAGGCCAGGTCCAGGCGGATCGGACTGCCCTGCAGATCCAGCACGCGGCCACGGGCGATGCGGTCCAGCCACTGCGCGCGGCCGATCGCCGGGAAATGCTCGCACAGGCAATCGAGCACCGTCGCCCAAGGGCCAGGCGGCAAGTACAAGGTGCTGGCTTGATGCTGGGACGCAGAAAAACCGGAAGTGGACATGCAGATGCTCGAAGCCTGGGAAACAGGCCGGCATTATCCCGCATGGAGCGGGATTGAGCCTAGGGCGGATCTCAGGCCTTGGCCAATTGTGCCCGCAGGATCGGCGAAGCACTGGCGGCGTCGGTAAATTCCTTGAGCCAGCGCAATACGTCCACCGCTTCCCAACGGCCCGGATCATACAGCGCGTACAGCAAGCCCTGGTAACCCACCACATCCAACTGCCTGTGATAACCGGCGCGCTGGAACAGCGCCTCGATCTCGGCAAAGCAGGTATTGAAATGCACTTTGTTAAACGGCGTCTTGCCTTCCGTGACCAGGCCATCGAGGCGCAGCTCGTTCACCGCGTCGCGCACGACATCGGCGGACATGCGATTAACGCTGCTTTTCAGTTGTTCAACATTCACCACGGGCGTTCCCTCTATTCAATCGCTGTACAAACATACAGTAACCCAATATTGAGAAAGCTGCCATCGCCCAAGCGCTAGAGTAGGAAGGACACGACTTGCTCGGTGTCGAACGGCCAAGCCAGTTCAGCCCCCGTGTCTACCCGGCGCAGCACCGGAATCGTTAGGCCGTAGGCTTCGAACAGGGCTTCGGAATCGGCGATATCCACCAGTTCCACCATCAACCCATGTTCGACCAACGGCATGATTTCTTCTTCGGCGAGCTCACACAGATGGCAGCCCAGAGTAGTGAACAACTGGCATTCAGGAGGCATGACGATAGAACCTGATCAGGAATAGGCGCCCATTTTAGGCCGACTCAATAGCGCTGGCGAGCCGATAAACCCTGACCCAGGTCACCACGTCCTATAACTGATTCAGCGACTCTCGCGGCTTTTTGTCCGCCCCCCCTACAACGGAGATGCTTGTGTTCGCCAACCTGCTGATCATTCTGGCCTCATCCCTGGTGGTGATTGCGCTGTTTCGCCGGCTGCAATTGCCGCCCGTGCTGGGCTACCTGTGCGTGGGCCTGGCTGTGGGGCCGACCGCCCTCGACTGGGTGAATGACAGCGAAGACCTGCCCGACCTCGCCGAACTGGGCGTGGTGTTCCTGCTGTTTTCCCTGGGCCTGGAGTTCTCGCTGAGCAAAATGTTTGCCCTGCGCCGCGTGGTGTTTGGCCTGGGCAGCCTGCAGGTGCTGGGGTGCGGGGTGCTGCTGGGGGGCATGCTGATGGCCTTTGGCGTGTCGCCGAACATCGCCCTGCTGCTCGGTGCGGGGCTGGCGTTGTCGTCCACGGCCATCGTCAGCAAAGAGCTGGGCAGCCTCGGGGAAATCTTCAGCAGCCATGGCCAGAACGCGATTGGGGTGCTGCTGTTCCAGGATGTGGTCGCGGTGTTGCTGCTGACCCTGGTCCCGGTGTTCGCCGGCAGCAGCGAGCAGGCCTGGTATTGGGCCCTGCCGTTGACGCTGGGCAAGACGCTGTTGTTGTTCGTCGGCCTGCTGCTCGCCGCCCGCTGGTTATTGCCGCGTTTGTTCCGTGAAGTCGCCGCCTCCCATTCGGCCGAGCTGTTTGTGCTGCTGGCGCTGGTGATTGTGTTGCTGACCGCCTGGCTCACTCACCTGCTGGGCCTCTCCCCCGCGCTTGGCGCGTTCCTGGCCGGCATGCTGCTGGGGGAAAGCCATTACCGGCATCAGATCGAAGCAGATATCCGACCGTTTCGCGACATTCTGCTGGGGCTGTTTTTCGTCAGCATCGGCATGCTCATCGACCTGCAATTGTTCATCAGCCACAGCCTGCTGATCCTCGGCCTGACCCTAACGCTGATGCTGACCAAGGGCTGCGTGGTCGCGGCACTGGTCAAACTGCGCGGCAGCGACCGAGAAACTGCCTGGCGCAGCGGCCTGGCCCTGGCCCAGGGCGGCGAGTTCTGTTTTGCGCTGATGGCGCAGATGCAGCAGAGCCGGCTGATACCAGATGAGCTCAACGGGTTGCTGCTGGCCGCCACCTTCTGCTCGATGCTGCTGACCCCGCTGTTACTGCGGGCGGCTCCGAGCATTGCCCTGCGCCTGCACCGCAAGCCCAACCAACAGGTGCAACTCGAAGCCATCACCGCGCTCAACGCTGAGTTACGTGATCATGCGGTGATCTGCGGTTATGGCCGCGTCGGGCAATCGATCGGGCGCTTTCTGCACCGTGAACAACAGGCGTTTATTGCACTGGATGACAACCCGGAACGGGTGCAAGAAGCCGCCACCGAAGACAGCAGCGTGCATTATGGCGACTGCCGTCGTGGCGCCCTGCTCAGTGCGGTCGGCCTGGAACGTGCGCGCCTGGTGGTGATTGCCGTGGATAACACGGAGGTCGCTCTCGTGGTACTGAAGGAGGCCCGCCGGATCAACGCCGACGTACCGATCCTTGTGCGCACACGCGACGACAGCCAATTGGCCGAGCTGAAAGCCGCGGGCGCCAGCGAAGTGGTGCCCGAACTTCTGGAGTCGAGCCTGATGCTCGCCTCCCACGCCCTGATCCTGCTGGGCATACCAGACCAGCAGGTGCAAGCGCGGGTCGATGACGTGCGGCATAACCGCTACCGTCTGCTACACGGCTTTTACCCGCGGGCGACCCCTGACGAAGAGGCGCCGATCAATCCTGACTGATCGCACCGATCTTATGGATCGACAGGTCCGCGCCGTAGTACTCCTCTTCCTGGCTCAGGCGCAGCCCGTGTACGCGCTTGATCACGCCGTACACCAGCAGGCCGCCGGCAAACGCCACACCCACACCCAACGCGGTGCCGATCAATTGACTGATCAGGCTGACCCCGCCCAACCCGCCAAGGGCGGTCTGGCCGAAGATGCCACAGGCAATCCCGCCCCACACGCCACACAGGCCATGCAGCGGCCAGACACCCAGCACGTCGTCGATCTTCCAACGATCCTGGGCAGCAATGAAGCACCACACAAACAGGCCGCCGGCGACAACGCCCGTGACCAATGCACCCACCGGATGCATCAGATCGGAGCCGGCACAGATCGCCACCAGCCCGGCCAGCGGGCCGTTATGCAGAAAACCCGGGTCATTGCGGCCAATCACCAGCGCCGCGACTGTGCCGCCGACCATGGCCATCAACGAATTAACCGCCACCAGGCCGCTGACGCCATTCAGGGTCTGCGCGCTCATCACGTTAAAGCCGAACCAGCCGACAATCAGAATCCACGAACCCAGCGCCAGGAACGGAATGCTCGACGGCGCAAAGGCCACCAGGCGACCTTCGCGATAACGCCCGTTACGTGGTCCGAGCAACAGCACCGCCGCCAACGCCAGCCAGCCGCCCATGGCATGTACCACCACGGAACCGGCGAAGTCATGGAAGCTGGCACCGAAGGTCGCGAGCAACCAGGCCTGCACGCCGAAATTGCCGTTCCACACCAGGCCTTCGAAAAACGGGTAGATAAACGCCACGATCAGCGCGGTAGCGCACAGTTGCGGAACAAATCGTGCACGCTCGGCAATGCCCCCGGAAATAATCGCCGGAATCGCCGCGGCAAAGGTCAACAGGAAGAAAAACTTCACCAGGCCGTAACCGTGATCGGCACTGATCACCGCCGCCGGTTGCATGAAGCTCACGCCATAAGAGATCCAATAGCCTATAAAGAAATAGGCCAGGGTGGAGATCGCGAAGTCACTGAGGATTTTCGACAGGGCGTTGACTTGGTTCTTCTGGCGCACGGTGCCGACTTCGAGGAAGGCAAAGCCGGCGTGCATGGCGAGGACCATGACCGCACCGATCAGAATAAATAGGGTGTTAGAACTGTGGACGAGGGTGTCCACTGCACTTTGCAGATTTTCCATGGAGGTTGGCAGGCCTGCGATAAAGGCAAAAAGCACCAAAGCGGTTCAAGCCAGCGTTTCGCGCACTAAATTGGCACCACCGGTCCCACCCCTCTTCAGAGGGCGTGAACCGCTTTAGCGCAGCGATCAGCACAGACGGCCATTCCCGACAGGGTTTTTCCGCGAGTTTCAGTTATATAGGGTAAGGTTTTCACCGGCTTGCGGCCCAACCGCCCAGATTCAGCGCAGGCCTCGGGGTCTGCGCACCAAGACAAAGCAAAAGCTGTACCAGACAATTGCAATGAACCTTCACCGATGCCGGTGACTCGAAACCACACGTACCGATCAGCCACTCACGGAGATAACCATGGCCGGCAAAACAGCACAGACTGCTCAAGAAATACTGATGGCGGATTTTCAGACCCTGGTCAGTGACACCGAAAAGTTGCTGGACGACACCGCCATCCTGGCCGGCGACCAGGCCGACGAGCTGCGCGCCAAGATCCACGACAGCCTGCTCAAGGCCCGTGAAACCCTGCAACTGACCGAAGATTCCTTGCGCGACCGCAGTCAGGCAGCCGTCACCGCGACCGAAGATTATGTGCAGGCCAACCCTTGGCAGTCGGTGGGCATTGCCGCCGGCGTGGGCTTTTTGATCGGCCTGCTTGCTACAAGGCGCTAATCCTATGTCTATCGGCGAATCCGGCTCGTCCACGGGCCCAAGTTCAACGTCCCGACGCCTGGGCGCAGCCGTACTGGGCTTGCTGCACAGCCATGTCGAACTGTTCGGCATCGAGTTGCAGGAGCAGAAGGCCCGCACCGTCAGCCTGCTGCTGTTTGCCGGGCTGGCCTTGGTGTTTGCCCTGCTGTTGCTGGTGGGGTTGTCGACGTTGGTGATGATTCTGGTATGGGACACTGGCTACCGCCTGACCGGAATCATCTGCCTCTGTGTGTTCTATACCCTGGCCGCTGTGTTCTGCGGTGTGCGCTTGAAGGCGGCGGTGTTCGATGAATCCACGCCGTTCCACGCCACGCTCGAAGAGCTGGCCAATGACCGGGAGCGCCTGCTGCCATGAGCCTGACTGAATTCCCGCACACCCACTCGCGCCAGGAAATGCGCAAGGCGCTGATCCGCCTGCGCATGGAAATGCACCGTCAGGAAATCCGCCATGAGTCCCAGCAACTGATGGCGCCCCTGCACAAAGTGCGCAACATGGGCCAGAACTGGCAGGACAGCCTGGGTATCAAGCACGCGCCGCTGTGGGGCGTGGCGGCAGTGACGCTGATAGGTTTTTTCACTGGCAAGGGCGCCAAGGGCGGTAGTATCAGCAGTCTGACCCGCCTGGTGCGGCTGGGCGCCGGCTTGATCCCGCTGATCAAATTGGCCATGCAGGGCGCCTCACGCAAAGGTTGAGGCCTGCTGGCTGCATTCTTGCAAACACCATCGGTCCGGCCCTCGTCAGCGAAGGCCGGGCCTTTTCTTACCAACGTTTTAAGGAGGCCCCGTGATCGACGGGCAACCGCTCGCCTGCTTCCAGCCATTCATTGACACCGCCACCGGGCGCATTGCCGGCGTCGAAGCCCTAGGCCGCCTGCGCCAGGCTGACGGCCGCCTGCTGTCCGTGGGCCCGTTGTTCGCTGACCCGCGCACCCCAGGCGTGGCCTTGCGCCGCCTGGATCGGCAGATCCGCGACGACGCCTTGAGTCGTCTGCACGAGGCGCCGCAGGACTGGTTTCTGAGCCTGAACATCTCGCCGCGCTGGATCAATCGCCTGCGTGCCGGCCAAGCCTTGCCCAGCCTGCAACAAGTGCAGGCCCACGGCGTCGACCCACAGCGCATCGTGTTCGAGATCACCGAACTGGGCGGCGATATCCAACGCCTGGCCGACGTGGTGGCGCGCTATCGCGAGGCCGGCGCACGCATCGCCATCGATGACTTCGGCGCCGGCTATTCGCAACTCGATCGCGTACTGGCGTTGCAGCCGGACATTCTCAAGCTGGACATGCGCCTGTTTCAGGAAGCTGCAAAAGGTGGCCCCAGCAGTGAGGTCGTGCGGGCACTGGCGCAAATGGCGGAAAAAACCGGCTGCTGGATCATTGCCGAAGGCGTGGAAACCGAGGCGCAGTTGAGCTTTGCGCTGGAGTGCGGCTCGCGGTACGTGCAGGGTTATCTGTTTGCCCAGGCGCAATTGGACTGGTTCGCCACCGATGCTTTCGTGCCGCGCTTTGCCCAACTGCGTAGCACCTACGTGCAGAAAAAGCTCGCCGAACGCGGACGCGTCATGCAGCTGCGCCAGCAATTGACCGAACTGATGAAAATCCTCCAGACCTGGGCCCAGGGCCAGGCACCGCTAAGCGATTTGCCGCAATTACCGGATTTTCCCTGGCTGCTGCGCTTCTACCAGTGCGACCGGCACGGCACCCAACTGACCCCCAACTTCGAATGGCGCCAGGATGCCTGGCAAGCTGACAGCCGCTACCTAGGCCACAACTGGTCATGGCGCCCATACTTCTACCATCTGCTGGCCGAAGGCTGGGATGAGCGTCGCCTGACGCTGTCTTCAACCTACCGCGATGCCACCACCAACCAGTATTGCCTGACCGCCGGACAATTTTTCGATAACGGCCAGCGCTTGCTGTTAATCGATATCGACGCGGTCGGCCTGTAGATTTTCGCTTGCCCCGCCCACCCGGTACCGGGAAGCTGGGCGGGTCATTCAGCACAGAGAAGCGTTAAGCCGTAGCCCGTTTTACAAGGACCACGACCGCATCATTTTCTCCGGCACGTTCCACCGCTAGATAGCGATAACAAAATAAATAGATCAGTACTCACACCTCAACGCTCCCCACCCATTCCACTGAATTGGCGAGCCAAGTGGATAGCATAGTTATCCGTCATACCACTCACGTAATCCAAAACCTGCATAATTGCGCCGTACTCTTTTGACACGCCAACATTATCATCTAGCACTTTCAAATCCAGGCCAATAAGCTCAGCCACCCTTCTAGTCTTAGAATCAGCTACACCGCCCTTTTTGACGTAATCCAAAGCAGCAGAGCAGATAACGCTAAGCAACGTAGAGATCGTGCTATAAGCTCCAATTTCCAACTCGACTTTCCGTGGATGTTGGAAGATTTCATCACGAGCAAGACCTTTGGCGGCGGTGACACAATCACGCACGTTCTTATCGCAAAGATCCAAGATGCCTAACACCTTGCCATTCATGATTTCGTTGTGGTTGTTCATGAACGCTGTCGCTCCGGCATCTACAAAAGCTGAAATGACTTTTCCACGCACCATAGAGAGTCTTCGGCCAACCTTCATGCCCTGGATTTCTTTGACAAGCTGATCCTTCTGGTGGTCACCAAGGACAAGGCACAAGATTTCAAAGACCTTATCCCACTCAAGTATCCCCATTTCCACACCATCTTCTAAGTCAAGAATGGCGTAACAGAAGTCATCAGAGACCTCCATCAAGTTAGCCAGAGGATGGCGGCACCGCCAACTTTCACCCAACTTTATCAAACCAGTCGCATCGGCCACTTCATTGAACAACTCCAACTCAGAGCAGTAAATACCATATTTGTTCTGGATAGGCCTTTGCAAGTTAACAGCATCACCCGCCAGCCAAGGATACTTAATGAAAGCCCCGAGTGACGCATAGGTCAGACGCATCCCCCCTTCATTGGGATGATACTCCGAGGTCGTTAAAACCCTGAATCCTTGGGCATTACCTTCAAACCTGCGCAAGTCGGTAGCCTCATGGAATGGCAACTGCTCAATCATCTTTGCCCCCACATCATTGGAGAACCAGTGACGAATAGCCTCTTCACCGGTATGTCCAAAGGGAGGATTGCCAATGTCATGAGCCAGGCAAGCAGTTTGGACAATATCACCAATATCGGCAGCTGAATGTTGCTCGGGGATAAGCCTTTCATTTAGAAGCTCTTGGCCTACTCTCACGCCCAGCGTCCGACCGACACAAGCGACTTCCAAGCTATGTGTGAGGCGATTATGAACATGGTCATTAGTGGCGAGAGGATGAACCTGTGTCTTTCTTGCAAGGCGCCTGAAAGCCCCGGAGAAGATGACCTTGTCATGGTCTGAGTGGAAAGGTGAGCGGCCTAGCTCAGATTTAGGAGGCCGACCACCCAGGCGAGTATTATTCAGCAACCTGTCCCAACTCATGCTTCCCATAGAACCCCCACAAAAACCTCAACATTATAGTTATCTTCCGCAAATAGCAAAAACTCAACGATTCACAAAAATTCAGTCTAAAAAATCGAGCTAAAATGGCCGCAACTCTAAGAACCCAACAGTGTAATATTGCGACAGCGCGAAATACTCAACGCGGTCACACATGACACAAGCCAAATCAGCCTGATAGTTGATTCGTAAACTGCCCAACTGCACTTACGCGCTTTGGCTTTGTGCATAAACACCACGACTATTTATTCAGTCGACTTAGTAGTTCGTAACGCAAACTGTCTAACCTCCCTTGATGTACTTGATGGCGGCTGCGGACGACATCTGCTACGCACTAATCGACCGGGCGATCCTGCCCGCAATAGATGACTGATCCAGCGGCCTGTTCCCTGAACAGAATCTACCTACGAGGGGAACAGAGCGGCCTGATCGAATCAGTACAAACACCCGATGAATAATCACGCACGCTCTTAAAAGGCATGGGGCACCTTCCTACGCCCCGCCCAATCGCCGCTTGACTCACCGTGTGCCCTTCCTATGTTCAAGAATTGCCTTCGCATCCTGCTGGTGGAGGATCACCCCTTTCAGCTCCTGGCAACCCGGTGTCTGCTCAACAGCTTCGGCTTCGAGCACCTGACACTGGCGGAAAACGCCGAACAGGCGATCCGGTTGATGATCCAGTCTGAGCGGCCCTTCGACCTCATGCTGTGCGACCAATGCCTGCCTGATCTGCCCGGGCTTGAGTTAGTCGAGATCGCCAGTCGTCGAGGTTTTATCGCAGGGGCTATCTTGCTGAGCGGGCTGCCCCTACTCGAACTGGCGAATCTGAAGGCTCAAGCATTAAAACGCAACTTACCGTTACTTGGCTATTTATCAAAACCATTAAACCGGGACGAATTAATGACACTGATAAACCCGCTAAACATGTAGGAATTTAAACACCCACCTATAGGAAAAACTTACCAGAAAAAGCGCCTAAAACGTGGACAGAGGTCGTGTTCCTCGCTGCAGACCGAATTCTGACACAAACGCCCACAAAGCCTTGACAGATCGTAAGGCAATACTTTTTTTGATGTAGGAATTTTCCTGTTCTGTACTTACACCCCCTGACCTTCATGCTACCCCCTCGCCTTCTGAGCTAATGTGCCCGCTTTATTTGCACTTGCATGGAATGTAATTATGAACACAGTTTTCATCATTGACGACCATCCTGTTATCAGGTTGGCGATTCGAATGTTGTTGGAACACGAAGGCTATAAAGTCGTCGGCGAAACGGATAATGGTTGTGATGCGATACAAATGGTTCGCGAATGCCTTCCAGACTTGATCATTTTGGATATCAGTATTCCGAAACTTGATGGCCTCGAAGTGCTGTGCCGTTTTAACGCAATGAACACATCGATGAAAACCCTCATTCTGACGGCTCAATGTCCAACGCTGTTCGCCACACGCTGCATGCGCTCGGGCGCCGATGGCTATGTGTGCAAGGAGGGCGACCTGAGTGAACTGCTGAGTGCGATACGCGCGGTATTATCCGGCTACAACTACTTCCCCAGCCAGGCATTGAATGCCGGCGGCCCGGAAGGCAACTCCCAGGAACTGGAATTATTTAAGGCAGTGAATGACCGTGAGTTAATGGTTTTGCAACTTTTTGCACAAGGTCGCACCAACAAGGAAATTGCAAAGGGTATGTTTCTCAGTAACAAAACGGTCAGCACCTATAAAAAGAGGCTTATGCAAAAACTCAAAGCCAAGTCCTTGGTAGAACTTATCGAGTTGGCAAAACGAAACGCGCTAGTGTGAGAAAGCGGATGCCCAGGCGTATAAAGGACTATCTGATCATATTGAGCGCAGGCGTGTGCTTGAGCACCTCTGTGCTCGCTGTTCAAACGGAACCGGAACACTTCACCTTATTGAGCCGCGCAGGCGCCGTTCAACTGGACACTCAACTCGACAAGACGCAACGCCAGTGGCTGCAGAACAAACGCGAACTGGTGCTCGGCACTGCGGCTCCCGACTACCCGCCCTTCGACCTCACGTCCAGCGGACGCGACTATGAGGGGCTCACCGCCGATTACGCCGGGCTGTTGGCCAAGGCGCTGGCGTTACCGGTCAGAGTGCTGCGCTACCCCAACCGGGAAGCGTCCATCCAGGCGCTCGAAGCCGGTGAAATAGACCTGTTGGGCTCGTCCAATGGCTTTGAGGCCGCCAACCCGCTGCTCACCCTTTCAGCACCGTATGCCGTGGACCAGCCAGTGCTGGTGACGCGCGAAGGTGAAACCCGCAGCCTCAGTGACGGCCTGGCGGGGCTGCGTCTGAGCCTGGTCTATCACTACCTGCCCCTGGGCGAAGTCGAGAAGTTGTATCCCGAAGCGATGATTCGCGCCTACCCGTCTTATCAGAACGCCCTGAATGCGGTGGCGTTCGACCAGGCGGACGTGTTTCTTGGCGACACCATTTCCACCCACTACATGATCAACAAGGGCTACCTGAAAAATATCCGCATGGCCAACTTCGGCAAGCACGAGGCCTATGGCTTCAGCTTCGCCGTGCGCCAGGACCAGCACACCCTCTTGAGCATCCTCAACGCCGTGCTGGCGGCAGTGCCGACCAATGAGCAGGACAGCATTGCCAAACGCTGGAGTGCGGGCAGCGATATCCTGCTCACTGCGCAAAAACTGCAACTGACGCAACGCGAGGAGCGCTGGCTGAAGGCGCACCCGGTGGTCAGGGTGATCGCCAACGAAACTTTCGCGCCATTGACCTTTTTCGATGCCGACGGCAACTTCCGCGGTATCACAGCCGACCTCCTGGAGCTGATCCGCCTGCGCACCGGGTTGCGCTTCGAGGTCCAGCGCGCGCGTGATGTCAACGCGATGATCGAGCAAGTCGACGCCGGCAAAACCGATCTCATCGGCGCCATCATTCCCAGCACGGAACGGGAAGCTCAACTGAACTTCAGTCGTCCCTATCTGGAAAACTCCTACGTACTGCTGACGCGCAAAGAGCCCGGCGCGCCATCGAACCTTGAACAGATGGCAGGCAAGCGTCTGGCGATCACCCAGGGCAACCCCCTGGAAACCATTCTGCGCAAGGAGTTCCCGCACATTCACCTGGTGGAAACCAGTGACACCTTCAAGGCCTCGGAACTGCTGGCCCAAGGGCACGTGGAAGGCGCAGTGAATTCGCTGGTGATCGCCAACTATTTCCTGTCCTCCCAAGTGTTTCAGGACAAACTGCAGATCAGCAGCAGCATCGGCACCCTCCCCGCGACCTTCGCGCTGGCCACGTCACGGCGCGCCACCGAGTTGAGCTCGATCCTGGACAAGGCACTGCTCAGCATCGCCCCCGATGAACTCGGTGTGATCAACAGCCGCTGGCGAGGCTACACCGCCGCCTCCGACAGCTACTGGCGCAATTACCACCACCTGATTGCCCAAATCATCATCGTCACCGGCCTGCTGCTGCTGATTTCCCTGACCTGGAACGCGTACATGCGCAGGGAGATCAAACACCGCAAGATGGCCGAGCGCGCCCTCAACGACCAGTTCGAATTCATGCGCGCGCTGGTCAATGAAACCCCGCATCCGATCTACGTGCGCGACCGCGATGGCCTGCTGCAAACCTGCAACGACAGCTATCTGCAAGTGTTCGGCGTCAAGCGCGAAGAGGTCATCGGCAAAAGTGCGATGCAGATGAGCACGGCCCTGGAAACCGAAGCGGCTCAGTATCACGCCGACTATCTGCGCGTGGTCGCCGAGGGCAACCCGCTGATCCTTGATCGCACCCTGCTGATCAATGGCAAAAAACTGACGATCTACCACTGGATACTGCCCTACCGCGACTCCACCGGCGAAGTCCAAGGCGTCATCGGCGGCTGGATCGACATCAGCGAACGACGCCAGTTGTTCGATAAACTGCGGGCCGCCAAGGAGCGTGCCGACGAAGCCAACCGCGCCAAGAGCACCTTCCTTGCGACCATGAGCCACGAAATCCGCACGCCCATGAATGCGGTGATCGGCATGCTGGAGCTGACCCTCAAGCGCGCTGACCAGGGACACCTTGACCGTCCGGCGATCGAAGTGGCCTACCACTCTGCCAAGGACCTGCTGGAGCTGATCGGCGATATCCTGGACATTGCACGGATCGAATCCGGTCGCCTGAGCCTCGCACCGGAACGCGTGAACCTGCGGGAAGTGATTGAGTCGGTGGTGCGGGTATTCGACGGCCTGGCGCGCCAGAAAACCCTCAGTTTGCTGTTGGAGTTCCAGCCTGAGCTCGATGACACCGATGTGCTGATCGACCCGCTGCGCTTCAAGCAGGTGCTGTCCAACCTGGTGAGCAATGCGATCAAGTTCACCGAGCGCGGGCAGGTGAAGATCAAGGTGCAGGTGCAAGCCACCGAATTGCCGCAGCAGGTCGAAATGAAGCTGGTGGTTGAAGACACAGGGATCGGTATCAGCCGCGACGACCAGTTGCGCCTGTTCGAACCCTTTGCCCAGGCCGATAATTCCGGGCACCTGGCCCGCAGCGGCGCGGGCCTGGGGCTGGTGATCTGCCGCAGCCTGTGCGCGATGATGGGCGGGCAACTCAGCCTGAGCAGCGTGCCCATGGTCGGCACCCAGGTGCATGTCAGCCTGAAGATGAACCGCCTGCAGCCCATCCAGGCCGCGGACGAACCCAAGCCGGCCGCGCCCGCACCGGCGCCGGTGCTCAACGTGCTGGTGGTGGATGATCATCCGGCGAATCGCCTGCTGATGTGCCAGCAGCTAGGTTACCTGGGCCACCAGTTCACCGCTGCCCAGCATGGTGCCGCCGGGTTCCAGGCCTGGCGCCAGGCGCGCTTCGACCTGGTGATCGCCGACTGCAACATGCCCATCATGAACGGCTACGAGTTGAGCCGCTCGATCCGCGAGTACGAACAGCGGGAACAGCTGACACCCTGCGTGGTGCTGGGGTTTACCGCCAATGCCCAGCCCGAAGAGAAACTGCGCTGCGCCGAAGCCGGGATGAACGACTGCCTGTTCAAACCGATCAGCCTCACAGCGCTGGAACGGCAACTGGCGCAGATCGCGCCCCAGCCGTCCGGCTCGCGGCTAGACCTCAGCAACCTGGATGCGCTGACGGGCGGCGACCCACAACTGAGTCGGCGGCTGCTTGAGGAACTGCTGAGCAGCAGTTGTCACGATCGCCAGATATTGGTCACGCTGTGGGCCCAGCAGGCCTCACCGCAGGACATCATCGAGCAGGCCCACAAGATCAAGGGCGCCGCGCGCATCGTCCAGGCCGGTGTGCTGGCGGCGCAATGCGAAGCGCTGGAGCAGGCCTGCGCCCGCGACGATGATCGGGCGGTGATCGAAACCGGCATCAAGACCCTGGAAAAGTGCATGCTGGAACTGGAGCGCCTGCTGCACATGCAACTCAACGGCCGGGGTTCTCCAGGATAGGCAGGGGCGAACCGGCCGGCTCGCCCCCGCAACGGTCGATCAGCAGTCGGTCAAGCGCAGGAAAATTGCCGCCAACTGCTCGATACCGGCCTGGTCCTGCGCGGTAAATCGGGCCAGCGACGGACTGTCGAGGTCAAGGACGCCAATCAGTTGGCCATCCTTGACCAGCGGCACCACCAGTTCGCTGTTCGACGCACTGTCACAGGCGATATGCCCGGGGAACGCATGCACATCCTCCACCCGCTGGGTCTGGCGCGACGCGGCCGCCGCGCCGCACACGCCACGACCGAACGGAATGCGCGCACATGCGATCTGGCCCTGGAACGGCCCCAACACCAACTCTTCATGACGATTGAGGTAGAAACCGGCCCAGTTCAGGTCATCCAACTGGTTGAACAAAAACGCAGAGAACTGCGCGCTGTTGGCGATGAAATCCCGCTCGTCGGCCAGCAGCGACTCCAACTGCGCGCACAACATGGCATACCCATCCAGGCCGGTGCCGGCCTGTTGCAAATCGATCATGGTTGACGCTCCAGCAATTTGAGGCCCACCCAGTAACGGGCGAATTGATACGCGCAACGGCCGTTGCGGTTGCCACGCCCGGTGGCCCAGCGCACGGCGAGAATATCGAGGGCTTCATCACGCTGCCACTGCAGGCCGGCCTTGCGCGCCAGCTCGCCGATCCAGTGCTCCACCACGTCGAGGAAATGTTCCTGGGTGAACGGGTAGAACGACAGCCACAAGCCAAAACGGTCGGACAAGGCGATCTTGTCTTCCACCGCCTCACTGGGGTGCAGCTCGCCATCCACACGCTTCCAGTTGTCATTGTCGCTCTGGTTTTCCGGCACCAGGTGACGACGGTTGGACGTGGCATACAGCAGCACGTTTTCCGGCGCCTGTTCCAGGGAGCCGTCCAGCACGCTCTTGAGCACACGGTAATCGCCTTCACCGGCCTCGAACGACAGGTCATCGCAGAACAGGATGAAGCGCTGCGGCAGCTTGAGCAGTTGTTCGACCACACGCGGCAGATCGGCCAAGTGATCGCGTTCGATTTCAATCAGGCGCAAACCGGCGCTGGCATGCTGGGCGAGCAAGGCGCGTACCATGGACGATTTCCCCGTGCCCCGCGAGCCCCACAGCAGCGCATGGTTGGCGGGCAGGCCGTCGAGGAACTGTTGGGTGTTGCGCGCCAATGTTTCACGCTGCTTGTCCACACCGATCAGATCGGACAGGCGCATGTCCAGGCTGACCTCCAGCGGCAACAGGAAGCCGCTGCGGCCTTCGCGCTGCCAACGGGCGGCGAGACACTGGTTCCAGTCAATGACTTGGCGTGGGGCGGGCAACAAGGGTTCCAGGCGGGCGAGTACGGCGTCAGCACGCTCAAGAAAGGCATTCAATCGAGAATCCACGACTATTCCTCTGGCAACTTCTTGCAAAAGATGGCGTATTGGCAACCCTGTGGCTAAGCGCTCCGGGCTACCCTCCAAAAAACTGACGATTCGTGCCGGGCAAGCGTGAGCTTGTGGATGTTCAACTATGCTTGCCGGGCGAAGGGAAACGTGAAGTGGTTCAACACTCGATGGATATCAAGTTCGCCCACCGCTTGTCTTATAAACAAGCCAGATCGACTGTGCTGGTCGGTCTCGTCTTGGGAACCTTGCTCAGCCTGATCCAGATCGGCATTGATTATGCCAGCGAAGACGCGTCCATCAACCGTGAAATTCGTTCACTGATTGAAATCAGCCACAACCCGGCGTCGCGCATCGCCTACAACATCGACGCCGAACTGGCCCAGGAATTGACCCTCGGCCTATTGCACTCCCCCGCCATCATTCACGCACAGTTGACCGACAACAACGGCACGGTGCTGGCCGACGTCGAACGGCCGAGCAAGGAAAGTCCCTACCGGCCCCTCAGCGATTTCCTGTTCGGCGCCAACCGCCAGTTCGAAGACCGGCTGTTTCTCAGCCATATGCCCAACGAGTCCCTTGGCGTACTGCACCTGGACGTAGACACCTACGCTTTTGGCAGCCGCTTCCTGCGCCGCGCCGAGATAACCCTGCTCAATGGGTTTGCGCGCAGCCTGCTGCTGAGCGGCATCTTGCTGGGCCTGTTCTACGTGATGCTGACCCAACCGCTGGTGCGCATCATTCGCGAGCTGAGCACGCGCAGACAGACACGCCTGGATTGCCCGCCTGGGCATGAACACGATGAAATCGGCGTGCTGGTCAGCGTTGCCAACCAGCAATTCGACAGCATGGAAACCGAGATCCAGCAACGCCGCCATGCCGAAGACCGCCTCACCGAATACCTGGGGCAACTGGAAGACATCGTCTCGGCGCGCACGCTGGAGCTCAAGGCCAGCAACCAACGCTTGAGTCAGTCCAACGATGAGCTGGAAGCGGCGAAAATGACCGCCCTCGGCATGGCTCAAGCGCGGGCGGCGTTCCTGGCCAATATGAGTCACGAAATCCGCACGCCACTCAATGGGTTGCTGGGCATGATCGCGCTGTCGCTGGACAGCCCGCTCAACGCCGAACAGCGCCAGCAACTGTCGATCGCCCACGACTCCGGCAAGGTGCTGGTGGAACTGCTCAACGATATCCTCGATCTGTCCAAGTTCGACGCGGGCCAGTTGGAGCTGGAACGCATCCCGTTCGACCTCGGCTCGCTGGTGGAAGACACCGCCAACCTGTTGTCGCAGAACGCCGCGCCGAGTGTCGAACTGACGTGCCTGATCGATCCGCAGTTTCCGGCCCAAGTGCTCGGCGACCCGACACGTGTGCGACAGATCGTCAGTAATCTGCTGTCCAACGCCTTGAAGTTCACGCGCTTCGGCCGCGTGGATGTGCGCCTCAGCGCCCAGGACGGCCGAGTGAAAGTCGAAGTGTGCGACACCGGGATCGGCATTGCCCAGGACGCGCAGGTGAAGATCTTCCAGCCGTTCACACAGGCCGGCGCGGGCATCACCCGCCAGTTTGGCGGCACCGGCCTGGGCCTGGCGTTGACCCATAACCTGTGCGAAGCAATGCACGGCCGGCTGAGCATCAGTTCCGAAGTCGGCTTCGGCAGCCAGTTCTGCGCCGACCTGCCGCTGCCCGCCCATTCGCCCGTGACCCGGCTCGCGCCGTTGGTGGGCGAAGTCATTGTAATCACCAACGGCGACAATGGCCTGACGGAGCTGCTCAGCACCCTGCTACCTCACTGGGGGCTGACGCCCCATTGCTATTCTCTTGATGAGGACTTGAGCGGAAAAACCCCTGATTTGCTAATCACAGATTGCCCGGAGTGCCTGTTTCGCCTGCGGCCGGCCATCACGGCGCCGATCCTGCTGGTGACCGCCTATGGCAATTTCATGCCCAGCGAGGAAGTCGCGGCCTTCGCGCCGTTGCAGCAACAGGCACGCCCTTTGAGCCGCAACGCGCTGTACCAGATACTGCAACGCAATCTGCGTAGCGATCCGCGCTTGATCCAAGATCCGATCCCGCTGGACGCCGCGCCACTCGCCCACCGGGCACGCATCCTGCTGGTGGAGGACAACCCGGTCAATCAACTGGTGGCCAAGGGCATGCTCAGCAAGTTGGGCTGCGAAGTGATCGTCGCCGCCCATGGTGGCGAAGCGCTCAAGTTCCTCGAAGAACAGCGCTTCGACATGGTGCTGATGGACTGCAACATGCCGGTGATGGATGGCTATGAGGCCAGTCGGCAGATTCGTCGCAGCGGGCGTTGGCCGGACCTGCCCATTGTGGCTTTGACCGCCAACGCGCTGTCGGAAGAACGCGAGCGTTGCCGGGCAGCGGGGATGAATGACTACCTGGCCAAGCCGTTTCGCCGCGAAGAACTCAACGCGTTGCTGGACCTGTGGGTGCCTAAGACGACAAGTCTCTGATCTGCGCCAGCAATTGATCCAAGCCCTCGCGCAGGGCGTCTGCCTGGTTGAGGTCGACACCGCTGTCGCACAGCAAGCGGGTTTTCAATTGATGGGCCTGGTCGCGCCGTTGCACACCGGCTTGGCTCAGGCTCAAATGCACTTCACGCTCATCCTGCGCGCTGCGCTGGCGCCTCACTAACCCAAGCTGCTCCATGCGCTTGAGCAGCGGCGTCAACGTGCCCGAATCGAGCATCAGGCGCTCGCCCAGGGCCGTGACCGTGGGTTGGTCCGGGGTTGCGTGGTGCCATTCCCACAACACCAGCATCACTATGTATTGCGGGTAGGTCAGGCCCAACTGATCGAGCATTGGTTTGTACGCGCGGGTCACCGCCCGCGACGCGGCGTAGAGCTTGAAACACAGCTGGTTGTCCAGGGCCAGAGACACGGTGGGCAGGTCGGTCATTTGAGCAGGGCTTCGATCTCTTGGGTCAACTCCTGGGGCTTGGTGGTTGGCGCAAAGCGCTTGACCACCAAGCCGTCGCGACCAATGAGGAACTTGGTGAAGTTCCACTTGATGCCCTTGGAACCCAGCAGACCCGGGGCCTGCTTTTTCAACTGCACGAACAGCGGGTGGGCAGCGCTGCCATTGACGTCGATCTTCTTGAACAACGGAAAGCTGACGCCGAAATTCAGCTCACAGAACTCGGAAATCGCACCTTCGTTGCCCGGTTCCTGCTTGCCGAACTGGTTGCACGGAAACCCCAGCACCACCAGGCCCCGGTCCTTGTACTGCTGCCAGAGTTGCTCCAAGCCTTTGTACTGCGGGGTGAAGCCACATTTGCTGGCGGTGTTGACCACCAGAATGGCCTTGCCGGCGAAGTCGGCCAAGGTCTTTTGCTCACCCTTGATGGTGGTGCAAGGGATGCTCAGCAGGTTGTCGCTCATGGCAATGCCTCGAATATGGGGAAAGAAGGGAAAACATAGCGAGCAATTTAATTGTGCGCAATTGAATTGATCAAACTGATAACCCGGTATACATCGCCCCTGCACAAGACACAGGGGCGACTCATGCTCAGCGCGGTACGAGGTCCAGGCACACCGAATTGATGCAATAGCGCAGGCCGGTCGGCTGCGGGCCGTCCGGGAACACATGCCCCAGGTGTGCATCGCACTTGGCGCAGGTGACTTCGGTGCGGATCATGCCGTGGCTGATATCGCGGATCTCGATCATCGCGTTTTCGCCAATCGGTGCGTAGAAGCTAGGCCAGCCGCAGCCGGAATCGAATTTGGTCGTAGAGTCGAACAGCGGCTCATTGCAGCAGACGCAGTGATACACACCGTCGGTCTTGGTGGCATTGTACTTGCCGGAAAACGGCCGTTCGGTGCCCTTCAGGCGGCACACGTTGTATTGCTCCGGATCGAGCATCGCTTTCCATTCATCAATGGTTTTCTGCAGCTTTTCCATCAGTACACCTCGGCAACTGAAAAACCCTGATCTGTGTCTTTTCCAGGGATCAGGCGGCACGTATGATTGCGCCTCTTCAACCCGGCAGTCTGGCACCCGCGTTAGCTGCATTCAAACGTATTTATGGGTGCGACCAACGCAGGATTCTCAGCACGGTAGGCGCCGCACCGTCTGGATCGTTCATTTTCAGGATCACATCGCCATGCAGGTCAGCAAATCGAACAAGCTCGCCAACGTCTGCTACGACATTCGCGGCCCAGTGCTCAAGCACGCCAAACGCCTGGAAGAGGAAGGCCATCGCATCCTCAAGCTGAACATTGGCAACCCGGCGCCCTTTGGTTTCGAAGCGCCGGACGAAATCCTCCAGGACGTGATCCGCAACCTGCCCACCGCCCAGGGCTACAGCGATTCCAAAGGCCTGTTCAGTGCGCGCAAGGCGGTGATGCAGTATTACCAGCAGAAGCAGGTCGAAGGTGTCGGCATCGAGGACATCTACCTGGGCAACGGCGTGTCCGAACTGATCGTGATGTCGATGCAGGCCTTGCTCAACAATAGCGACGAAGTGTTGGTGCCGGCACCGGACTATCCGCTGTGGACCGCTGCGGTGACCCTGGCCGGTGGCCGCCCGGTACACTACCTGTGCGACGAAGGCGCCGACTGGTTCCCGGACCTGGCCGACATCAAGGCCAAGATCACCCCGAACACCAAAGCCCTGGTGATCATCAACCCGAACAACCCGACCGGCGCCGTGTACTCGCGGGAAGTGCTGCTGGGCATGCTCGAACTGGCGCGCCAGCACAACCTGGTGGTGTTCTCCGACGAGATCTACGACAAGATCCTCTACGACGATGCCGTCCACATCTGCACCGGCTCCCTGGCGCCGGACCTGCTGTGCCTGACCTTCAACGGCTTGTCCAAGTCTTACCGCGTGGCGGGTTTCCGCTCCGGCTGGGTCGCCATCTCCGGGCCTAAGCACAACGCCCAGAGCTACATTGAAGGCATCGACATGCTGGCCAATATGCGCCTGTGCGCCAACGTACCGAGCCAGCACGCGATCCAGACTGCCCTGGGTGGTTACCAGAGCATCAACGATCTGCTGTTGCCTCAAGGCCGCCTGTTGGAGCAACGCAACCGCACCTGGGAACTGCTCAACGATATTCCCGGCGTCAGCTGCGTGAAGCCGATGGGTGCGCTGTACGCCTTCCCACGCATCGACCCGAAAGTCTGCCCGATCCTCAATGACGAGAAGTTCGTGCTCGACCTGCTGCTGTCGGAAAAGCTGCTGGTGGTCCAAGGCACGGCGTTCAACTGGCCGTGGCCGGATCACTTCCGCGTGGTGACCTTGCCGCGTGTGGATGACCTGGACATGGCCATCGGTCGCATCGGCAACTTCCTCAAGTCCTATCGCCAGTAACGACTATGCCGCTGTACGACTGGGATCTGGTCGTACAGCGATTATCTGGCAACACTTCTCTGCCCATTCTCCCGCGCAGCACTGCGGTTGCCCCTCTCCCAGCGCTTGCCCCCTATAATCAAAGGGCCGCGGGGCGACAAGAGGCTGATCAGACGGAGGATTGCAGGTGGGAAATTCCCTTCAAGACTCTACCTTCAGGCTGTAGGACACAGTTTGAAATAGTCGCTCGGTTGAATCACCCCAAGCTGCACCTTATATACCCCGCAGTACGCGACATATTTAGCATGAGGAGAACTCTACAACCATGATGCGCATCCTGCTGTTCTTGGCCACTAACCTGGCGGTCGTGCTGATTGCCAGCATCACCCTGAGCCTTTTCGGCTTCAACGGGTTCATGGCGGCCAACGGGGTTGATCTAAACCTCAATCAGCTGCTGATCTTCTGTGCGGTCTTCGGTTTTGCCGGCTCGCTGTTCTCGCTGTTCATCTCCAAGTGGATGGCGAAGATGAGCACCAGCACCCAGGTCATCACTCAGCCACGCACCCGGCATGAGCAATGGTTGCTGCAGACCGTCGAGCAGTTGTCCCGCGAGGCCGGTATCAAGATGCCCGAGGTCGGGATCTTCCCGGCCTATGAAGCCAACGCCTTTGCCACCGGTTGGAACAAGAACGACGCGCTCGTTGCAGTGAGCCAGGGCATGCTGGAGCGCTTCTCTTACGATGAAGTGAAGGCGGTGCTGGCCCACGAGATCGGCCACGTGGCGAACGGTGACATGGTCACCCTGGCGCTGGTCCAGGGCGTGGTGAACACCTTCGTGATGTTCTTCGCGCGGATCATCGGCAACTTCGTCGACAAGGTGATCTTCAAGAACGAAGAAGGCCGCGGTATTGCCTACTACGTGGCGACCATCTTCGCTGAACTGGTGCTGGGCTTCCTGGCCAGCGCGATCGTGATGTGGTTCTCGCGCAAACGGGAATTCCGCGCAGACGAAGCCGGCGCCCGCCTGGCCGGCACCGGGGCGATGATTGCAGCCTTGCAGCACCTGCGCTCCGAACAGGGCCTGCCGGTGCATATGCCGGACAGCCTGACCGCCTTTGGCATCAACGGCGGCATCAAGCAGGGCCTCGCACGCATGTTCATGAGCCACCCACCGCTGGAAGAGCGGATTGACGCACTGCGTCGTCGCGGCTGACCGCTTGGCAGCAAAACGGAAAGGGGCGATCTGATCGCCCCTTTTTTGTGCGCGCCTCGCCAGCCCCCTAATCAGCGCCTTGTGAGTTGGTAGGCTCGCTCTTCCAACCGGGTTACGCCGTCCTGAACGAACTTCCAGCTCTCACCCAGGACGTCCTGCTCCTCAAGGACTTCAAGGGCCCAGTGCGCCCCCAGCAGCAAGTTCACCTCATCCTCGGTCACCGCAAACGGTGGGCCGGCCTTTTGCGTCTGATCATAGTCGAGGGTAATCAGTAACCCCTTACAACCAGCACCGAGAAGAACATTGAGGTGCTCGGTGTAGCGCGCCCGCATCAGCGGCGGCAACGCGATCAACGCCGCGCGGTCATACAGCGCCGTGCAATCGCGCAACGCATCCGCGTCCAGCGCGAAAAAATCACCGCACCATACCTCGATCACATCCGCCTGGTACACCTTGAACACGCCGCGCTGGCTGATACGCGGTGTCAGCCCCTGCTCGCTGAAGAATGCCTCAACCGCCTGCTCCGACAGCTCCACCCCGAGCACACGATGCCCTTGGCTCGCCAGCCATACCAAATCCAGGCTCTTGCCACACAAAGGCACTAGCACCTTTGCCCCTTGCGCAAGGGCCAGCCGCGGCCAGTGCCGTTGCAGGTACGGGTTGACCTCGGGCAAGTGAAAGCCGATCTGGTTACGCGCCCAGCGCTCCCGCCAAAACTGAGAATCCATACATCACCCTAAAAATTCGATCAAAAAGCGCTAAAACTTATATTAGATTTAGATCATTGATCTGATTGAAGATAGGGCATGTTAACCCTGAGGG
Source organism: Pseudomonas sp. D3 (assembly GCF_029320995.1). NCBI lineage: Bacteria > Pseudomonadati > Pseudomonadota > Gammaproteobacteria > Pseudomonadales > Pseudomonadaceae > Pseudomonas > Pseudomonas sp. D3. The sequence continues at coordinate 2,159,089 of NZ_CP119772.1, read as the reverse complement.
CCCTTCCTATGCTCCCCACTCTGTTTATCTCCCATGGTTCGCCCATGCTCGCCCTGCAACCTGGCGCCAGCGGCCCGGCCCTTCAGCGCCTGGCGGCTGAACTGCCACGGCCGAAGGCGATTGTGGTGGTGTCGGCGCACTGGGAAAGCCAGGAATTGCTGGTCAGCGGTAGCGCCACACCGGAAACCCTGCACGACTTCGGCGGCTTTCCCGCCGAATTGTTTGCCGTGCAGTACCCTGCGCCGGGCGACCCGCAATTGGCGCGCAACATCGTCGAGTTGCTGCATGCCGATGGTTTGAGTGCGCGCATCGATGACCGCCGCCCCCTAGACCACGGCACCTGGGTGCCGCTGTCGCTGATGTACCCGGCGGCGGATATCCCGGTGGTGCAAGTGTCCTTGCCCAGCCGTATGGGCCCTGCCCTGCAGACCCGGGTCGGACACGCCCTCGCCGGCCTGCGCGAACACGGCGTGTTGCTGATCGGCTCCGGCAGCATCACCCACAATCTCGGCGAGCTGGACTGGCACGCCGGGCCCGAAAGCATCGAACCGTGGGCGAGGGCGTTCCGTGACTGGATGGTGGACAAGCTCGCGACCAACGACGAGGCCGCATTGCACGATTATCGCCGCCAGGCGCCCAACGCCGTGCGCAGCCATCCCAGCGATGAGCATTTGCTGCCGCTCTACTTTGCGCGGGGCGCCGGAGGCGACTTCAGCGTGGCGCACCAAGGCTTCACCATGGGCGCGCTGGGCATGGACATCTATCGCTTCGGCTGAAAACCAAGGCAAAAAAAATCCCCAAACCAGTCGGGGATTTTTTATGTGCGATCAATCAGCCCAGAGGCAGATCAATCTTCGCGGTAGCGACGCAGCTTGAGCTGCTTACCGGCAACGCGAGTGTCTTTCAGCTTGGTCAGCAGTTTTTCCAGACCGTCTTCCGGCAGCTCCACCAGGGAGAAGCTGTCACGGACCTGGATGCGACCGATGGCTTCACGTGCCAGGCCACCCTCGTTGAGGATAGCGCCCAGCAGGTTCTTGGCGGCGATACCGTCACGCGCGCCCAGCGCGGTACGGCAGCGAGCACGGCCTTCGGCCAATGGCACCGGAGCGCGGCGCTCACGATCACCACGGTCCGGACGGTCGCCAGTACGCTCTGGACGATCACCGCGCGGAGCGTTGTTCGGTACCAGTGGGCGTTCTTTCTCGATCGCTGCCAGGGTCAGGGCCTGACCGTTGGTCGCCTTGCGCAGCAGGGCTGCAGCCAGGGCACGCGGGGTGCAACCGATATCGGCAGTCAGACGATCCAACAGCTCGCCGTGGGTCGATTCAGCGTCAGCCACCAGCGGCGACAAGCTGTTGGTCAGTTTCTTGATGCGGGCATCGAGAACGGCCTGGGCATCCGGCAGGCGGACCTCAGCAACCTTCTGACCGGTCACACGCTCGATCACTTGCAGCATGCGACGCTCACGTGGCGTCACCAGCAGCAGTGCGCGACCTTCGCGACCGGCACGGCCGGTACGGCCGATACGGTGAACGTAGGACTCTGGATCGTAAGGCATGTCAACGTTGAACACGTGGGTGATACGCGGAACGTCGAGGCCACGCGCAGCAACGTCGGTCGCCACAACGATGTCCAGACGGCCATCCTTGAGCGACTCGATCACGCGCTCACGTTGGTTCTGGGCGATGTCGCCGTTCAGCGCAGCGGCTTTGTAGCCTTTGGCTTCGAGGGCACTGGCCAGGTCCAGGGTCGCTTGCTTGGTGCGCACGAACATGATCAGGGCGTCGAAGTCTTCAACTTCCAGCAGGCTCAATACAGCCGAGGTCTTCTGGTCAGCGTGAACCAACAGGTGAGCCTGTTCGATCGCGGTAACGGTCTGAGTCTTGGTCTGGATCTTCACATGTTGCGGATCGCGCAGGTGGCGTTCGGCAATGGCGCGGATCGACTGCGGCAGGGTGGCCGAGAACAGCACGGTCTGACGGGTTGCTGGCAGCGCTTTGAAGATGACTTCCAGGTCATCCATGAAGCCCAGTTTCAACATTTCGTCAGCTTCGTCCAGAACCAGGTGGTTCACGGTCGACAGGACTTTCTCGTCACGACGCAGGTGGTCGCACAGACGGCCCGGGGTGGCGACAACGATCTGTGCGCCGTTACGGATAGCCTTGAGTTGTGGACCCATCGGCGCGCCGCCGTAAACGGCAACAACGGTTACACCCGGCATTTGCTTGGCGTAGGTTTCAAAAGCGGTTGCTACTTGCAGCGCCAACTCACGAGTTGGCGCCAGGATCAGGGCTTGCGGTTCGCGCTTAGCAGGATCGATGCAGTGCAGGATAGGCAGGGCGAACGCGGCGGTTTTACCGGTACCGGTTTGCGCCTGGCCAATCATGTCATGGCCGGCCATGATGATCGGGATCGATTGCTGCTGAATCGCCGAAGGTTCTTCGTAGCCAGTCGCAATGACGGCAGCAAGAATGTTCGGGTTAAGATTAAAAGCGGCGAAGCCGCCGGTTTCCTGGGTCATGGGTCTGCCTCTAAGTGCATCCGCAAAGACCCATGCTCCAAAGCTGCGCGTGCCGTGTTGAGACTCAAGAGTCGCCCTGGCTGCTTTGTCGGCGGGGATTTGCGAAAACGAATGAATGAAAAAGATTCGTCAAGGAAGAGTCCGCTGTACGGACGTGCAGCCGAAGCTGACTTCGGGGAATTGCGCTACCTAAACGCGGCCAGGTTAAAGGCCGGCGCGCACTATACCGGAAATAGCTGAAAAAGGGAGCTTTTTTTATCGCAAAGCGCCGATAAACCGCGCTGCTTCACCGTCTTTGCGCAGATGAGCGCCAAGGTCTATTTTTCAAGTGCCCGGCCTTGTTGGTTAAAACGCTTAAACGGTTCACCCGTCCACTCAGACCCTTTGGTCCGAAACCCTTCCCTGCGCCCGAGGGCACACCCGATGAATCAAGCCAGCAGCAGCCTCGTCAGCCGTGAATACAAGGATCATGTCCTGCTGTTGGGCCTGGATCGAGTCGCCAAGCGCAATGCCTTTAACCTGGAGCTACTCAACGAACTCAGCCGGGCCTATGGCGAATTTGATCGAAATGACGATGCGCGCGTGGCCGTGGTGTTCGCCCACGGCGACCACTTCACCGCCGGACTGGACCTGGCCAACGTCAGTGGGGTGATGGCGGGAGGTTGGCAACCGCCGCTCGGGGGCTGCGATCCCTGGGGCGTGTTCGCCGGCCCACGGGTCAGCAAACCGGTGATCGTCGCCGCCCAGGGCTACTGCCTGACCCTTGGTATCGAGCTGATGCTGGCGGCGGATATCAATCTCTGCGCGAGCAACACCCGCTTCGCGCAGATGGAAGTACAACGTGGGATCTTTCCATTTGGCGGTGCGACGTTGCGCTTTCATCAGATTGCCGGCTGGGGCAACGCAATGCGCTGGCTGCTCACCGGCGATGAGTTCGATGCCCACGAAGCCCTGCGCCTAGGGTTGGTGCAGGAGGTGATGGCCAGCGAAGACCTGCTGCCGCGCGCCATCGAACTGGCCAGCCGCATCGCACGCCAGGCACCGCTCGGCGTGCAGGCCACCTTGATGTCGGCCCGCCTGGCGCGCCTGGAGGGCGAAGCCGTCGCGGCGGCCGCATTACCGCCAGTGGTCGAGCAATTGCTCAACAGCGAAGACGCCAAGGAAGGCGTGCGCGCCATGCTCGAGAAGCGCCCAGGGGTATTCAGGGGAATTTGAGTTGTCTGCGCGGGCGTCATCGCGAGCAAGCCCGCTCCCACATTTGACCGAGCACATCCTGAAGGAATGCGGTCGATGTGGCAGCGGGCTTGCTCGCGATGACGCCCGCGCAGACAACTAGGTGGCTGGCCGAATAGCCTTGATCAGCGCCTGCAACGAATAGCCCAGTCGCGGCGCCAGCGCCTCGGCGCGAGCTGAGAGCGCGGCATGGTCCAGCTCCTGATCCAGCTCCGAAGGCACCAGCAGGATCACATTGCCCTCTTTCACCGGCAGCTCCCAATAATGCCGGTGATACAACCCGCGCAACAAGGCCGCACCCAAGGGCTTGCCATCGTCGGTGGCCCACTGGTTGATCACCAGCCAACCGCCGGGGTTGAGTTTCTTCTGACAATTTTCCAGGAAGGTCCAGGCCAGGTGCCCGACGCCGGGGCCGACGTCGGTGTACAGGTCGACGAAAATCAGGTCGGCCGTTTCAGCGGTTTCGAGCAATTCCAGAGCGTCGCCAATGCGGATGTACAGGCGTGGATCGTCGTCCAGCCCGAGGTACTCAATGGCCAGACGCGGCACGTCGGGGCGCAACTCGATGGCTTCGACATCCTCCAGCGGCAGGAATTTGAGGCACGCCTGGGTCAGCGTGCCGGCGCCCAGGCCGAGGAACAACGCGCTCTCCGGCTGCTCATGGCACAACGCACCGATCAGCATCGCACGGGTGTAGTCGTACTCCAGCCAGCTCGGGTCGGCGGTGAACACGCAGCTTTGCTCGATGGCGTCGCCAAACTCGAGAAAACGGTAATCGGCCACTTCGAGCACACGGACAATGCCGAAGTCATCATGGACCTCGGCCAGCAGGCGCTCGACACGCTCCTCGGTCATCTCAACTCCTAAAGGGTCTAACCCCACGGCAAAGGCGCGATTGTCGGCCAACCAGCGGCAACAGGTCACGCACTAATTGCTGATAACATTGACGCCCGACCGTCAATCACCCTATCGAGTTCACGATGAGCCAACCCTGGAGCCCCGACAGCTGGCGCGCCCTGCCGATCCAGCAACAACCCCAGTACCCGGACGCTGCGCACCTGTTGCAGGTGGAGCAGAGCCTGGCCAGCTACCCGCCGCTGGTGTTTGCCGGGGAGGCCCGCGAGTTGCGCCGTCAGTTTGCCGAGGTGACCCAGGGTCGCGCCTTCCTGCTGCAAGGTGGCGACTGCGCCGAGAGTTTTGCCGAGTTTTCCGCCGCAAAAATCCGCGACACCTTCAAGGTGCTGCTGCAGATGGCCATCGTGATGACCTTCGCCGCCGGCTGCCCGGTGGTGAAAGTCGGGCGCATGGCTGGCCAGTTCGCCAAGCCGCGCTCGTCCAACGATGAAACCATCGATGGCGTCACCCTGCCGGCCTACCGTGGCGATATCGTCAACGGTATCGGCTTCGACGAAAAAAACCGCGTGCCAGACCCCGAGCGCCTGCTGCAGTCCTACCACCAGTCCACCGCCACCCTGAACCTGCTGCGCGCCTTCGCCCAGGGCGGGTTTGCCGACCTGCATCAGGTACACAAGTGGAACCTGGACTTCATCGCCAACTCCGCACTGGCCGAGAAGTACAGCCAACTGGCGAACCGCATCGACGAAACCCTGGCCTTCATGCGCGCCTGCGGCATGGACAGCTCGCCGCAACTGCGCGAAACCAGCTTCTTCACCGCCCACGAAGCGCTACTGCTCAACTATGAACAAGCCTTCGTGCGCCGCGACAGCCTGACCAACGACTACTACGACTGCTCGGCCCACATGCTGTGGATCGGTGATCGCACCCGTCAGCTGGACGGCGCCCACGTCGAGTTCCTGCGCGGGGTACACAACCCGATCGGGGTCAAGGTCGGCCCGAGCATGAACCCGGATGACCTGATCCGCCTGATCGACATCCTCAACCCGGACAACGACCCCGGCCGCTTGAACCTGATTGCACGCATGGGCGCCCACAAGGTCGGCGACCACCTGCCGGCGCTGATTCGCGCCGTACAGCGCGAGGGCAAGCAGGTGCTGTGGAGCTCCGACCCGATGCACGGCAACACCATCAAGGCCAGCAGCGGCTACAAGACCCGCGACTTTGCGCAGATCCTCGGCGAGGTGAAGGCGTTCTTCCAGGTACACGAGGCCGAAGGCAGCTATGCCGGCGGGATTCATATCGAGATGACTGGGCAGAACGTCACCGAATGCATCGGCGGCGCGCGGCCCATCACCGAAGACGGCTTGTCGGACCGCTACCACACCCACTGCGACCCGCGGATGAATGCCGATCAGTCGTTGGAGCTGGCGTTCCTGATCGCCGAAACGTTGAAGCAAGTAAAAAGATGACCCCATTCTGTAGGAGCGAGCTTGCTCGCTCCTACAGTTGTGTGAGCATCGCCGCCCTTAGTCGGCCGCCACTCGGCCGCTGGCAATTCAGCTGCACCTGTTCCAGGCCCAGCCAGTCGGCCATTTGCCGCAAGTTCAGCGCCAACGCACGCATCCCCTCCTCATCCAGCCCCGGCTCTTCTTCGTGTACCGCATGCACGGCCAGGCGCCCGTGCGCACGTTCGGCGCGCAGGTCGACGCGCGCGGCAATGCGCTCGTTGTGCAGAAACGGCAGCACGTAGTAGCCGTACACCCGTTTGTCTTGAGGGGTGTAGATCTCCAGCCGATAACGGAAATCGAACAGTCGCTCGGTGCGGCTGCGCTCCCAGATCAGCGAATCGAACGGCGACAGCAGTGCACTGGCCGGCACCTTGCGCGGTACTTTCGGCTCCGGCAGGCAATAGGCAGGCTGCTTCCAGCCCTGCACCCGGCACGTCAGCAATTGGCCGTCTTCGACCAGCTCGGCCAAGCGGCTGCGAGTGTCGGCAGGCTCCAGACGGAAGTAATCGCGCAGGTCTTTTTCGCTGCCGACGCCCAGCGCGGTCGCGCTGTGCAGCAGCAAACCGCGCTGAGCCTCGGCCTCGCTCAGCGGGGCCTGGTGAAGCCGGTCGCCGGGAATGACGCGCTCAGGTAAATCGTAGAGCCGCTCAAACCCGCGCCGACCGGCAACCGTGACCAGGCCAGCAGCGAACAGCCATTCCAGCGCGTGCTTTTCATCACTCCAGTCCCACCAGGGGCCGGCGCGCTCTTCGCGGGTCGACAGACTGCCCGCGCCCAGGGCGCCCTGTTGTTCGACGGTCTTCAAGACGCGCTGGATGATGACCTGCTGCTCGCGACCAAAGCGCGCCATCTGCGCATAGATGCCCTGGCCCTGTTTTGCCCGTTCCATGCGCCAGCGCATCAAGGGGTACAGTGCCATCGGCAACAACGAGGCTTCATGCCCCCAATATTCGAACAACGAACGCTGTCGACCCTGGCTCCAGGCCGCCTGCTCAAGCAATGACGGGGCGTACTGGCCCAGGCGCGAAAACAACGGCAGGTAATGGGAACGCACCACGGCATTGACCGAATCGATCTGCACCACGCCCAGGCGTTCGATCAAGCGGTTGAGGTGCGTGGCCTTGATCAACGCGGGCGCCTGGCGCCCGGAAAACCCCTGCGCGGCCAGTGCCATGCGCCGCGCTTGTTTGAGGGAAAAAGACAGGTCGGCGAGCATGGGCATCTCCCTATGAACTTGGCGACTACCCTACTGCATCTTCGGTCATTTTCGCAGCGGGTCTTCCCAGAAATGCCGATGGGTTTCGTGCTCCACGTCGGCGCGGTTGAGCCCGATATCCTTGAGCGCCGCATCGCTCAGTGTCGCCAGTAACCGACGCTCATGATGCAATGCCTGCCACCGCGCAACCGCCTGGAGCAGCCCGCAAAGCGGCCGCTTTGCCAATCCTGCAAAACCTGTTTGACCTTTCATCTTCTCGCCCTCCCTTGGGGATGACGCGAGTGTGTGCCGGGGGATATGATCAATCCAACGAATGTTTCTTATGTAATACATCTCAAGGATTGATCAATTGACCGCGTACCCGAGCATCGACACCGATGTGCTGCGCACCTTCGTCGCCATCGCCGATCAGGGCGGGTTTACCCGTGCCGGCGAGCAGGTAAACCGCACCCAATCGGCGGTCAGCATGCAGATGAAGCGCCTGGAAGAAGACGTGCTGCAGCGCAAGCTGTTCGAACGCGACGGCCGGCAAGTGCGGCTGACGCCCGAGGGCCAGGTGCTGCTGGGGTATGCGCGGCGCATCCTGAAACTGCACAGCGAGGTGTTCAACACCTTGCGTGAACCGCATATGGTCGGGCTGGTGCGCATCGGCACCCCGGACGACTATGTGATGCGCTTCCTTCCAGGGATTCTGAAACAGTTTTCCAAGGCATACCCGTTGATCCAGATCGAAATGCACTGCGAGGCGTCAACGGTGCTGATGCAACGGCGCGACCTGGCGTTGACGGTGATCAGCCGCGAGCCCGGCAATGATCTCGGCGAACTGCTACGCACCGAGCGCATGGTGTGGGCGGCGGCGCCGTGCTTCTGCGTGGACGAGCACGATGCCCTGCCGCTGGCGATGTCCGGCTCCGACTGCCTTTACACCCAATGGGCGCGTGCCGCACTGGATGCGGCCGGTCGGGATTATCGCCTGGCCTACCACAGCTCCAACGGGGCGGCGATCCAGGCCGTGGTCAGCGCTGGCCTGGCGGCGATGGTCAGCATGGAAAGCCTGGTGACCGATGACCTGCGCGTGCTCGGCAGCGACGACGGTTTCCCACCCTTGCCGTCGATGAATCTGCGCTTGCTGCGTAACCCGCTGATGACATCGCCCATCACCGACTGCCTGGCGGAGTACATCATCGAAGGCTTCAAACTTTAAACGTCAGCATCACCGCGCACACCACCAGGAAACCGCAGAACAAACCGCGCAACAGGCGCTCCGGCAGGGCGTGGGCGACTTTCACCCCCCAACTGATACTGAGCAGGCCGCCGACCGCCAGGGGGACGCCGACCATCCAGTCCACCTCGTGGTGCCAAGCGTAGGTGACGAGGGTCACCCCGGTGCTGGGCAACGCCAAGGCCAGGGACAAACCTTGGGCCACCACCTGGGTGGTGCCGAACACGCTGGTCAGCACCGGCGTGGCGACCACCGCACCACCGACACCGAACAAGCCGCCCATAGAGCCGGAGACCGCACCCAATACGCCGAGCCACGGCCAGGGATACCGCATCTGTGCCGTCGGCGGTGCATTGCGCGTGAACATGCGCAACAGGTTGTAGGCCGACAGCACCACCAGGAAAGCGATAAAGCCGATGCGCATCGCGCCGGCGTCCAGGCCCACGGCCCAGATCGAACCGAGCCAGGCAAAGCTGAAACCCATCACCCCCAGCGGCAATGCGTGGCGCAATTCAATGCGATTGCGCTGGTGATAACGCCACAGCGCGAGCATCACGTTGGGCACCACCATCACCAGCGCAGTGCCTTGAGCGATCTGCTGATCGAGGCCGAACAGCACGCCGAGCACCGGGATGGCAATCAACCCGCCGCCAATGCCAAACAGGCCGCCCACCGTGCCCAATGCCGCGCCTAATACCAGGTACATCGCTAAATCCAACACCACGCATTACTCCACAATCCCAGGCCTTGCATGCTACGCAGTCCGCTCTGGCGCGGATACGCACAGCAACGCACAATGGCTGTGCCAATCTCGCATAAGCGTCGACCGATGAACCCGAATATCCTGACCGATCAACTCAGCCTGTTTCTCGATGTGTTGGAAACCGGCAGCTTTTCCGCCGCCGCACGTCGCCATCCGCTGACGCCCTCGGCCGTGGCCCGGCGCATCGACAGCCTGGAAAGTTCGGTGGGCAGCCGCTTGTTTCAGCGCAGCACCCATGCGGTGCTGCCGACACCGGCCGGCCTGGCGTTCGCCGAGCGTGCGCGGCGCATCGTCACCGAGTTGCAGTTGGCACGGGCGGAAGCGGTGTCCTTGAGCCATGCGCCGGAGGGCTTGATACGCGTGGATGCACCGGCGGCGTTCGGTCGACGGCATCTGGCGCCGGTGATCGCCGACTTCCTGAACGTCTACCCTGGGCTGGATGTACACCTGCATTTGATCGACAGCTTTGTGGACATGCAGGGCGCACACCTGGGCAAGGTCGACCTGGTGCTGCGCGCCGGGCATATCGTCGACACCCGGCTGATCGCCACGCCGCTGGCCAGTATCGTGCGCATTGCCTGTGCCAGCCCGGCCTACCTGAAAAACCGTGGCACGCCGACCCATCCGCGAGACCTCAGCGAACACGACGGGCTGGACTGGGATGGCTTGGCGCCAATGTTCGCCTGGCGCTTCGAACTGGACGGGCGCCGCGCCACCTATCGCCCGCAACGCATCCGCATGAGCGCCAACAACGCCGAAGCCCTGCTCTCCGGCGCCCTGGCCGGGCTGGGCATCGCGCACCTGCCCACCTGGCTGGCCAGTGAATATCTGGTTCGCGGCGAACTCTTGCCGCTGTTTTGCGAAAACGGCCTGCCCAGTCCGGAAACCACCGGCATCTACGCGCTGCGCCTGGAACAACAGCCGAATGCGCGCAGCCGCTTGTTGCTCGAATACCTTAAATCCCGCTTCAGCCCGGTGCCGCCCTGGGACCTGGCACTGCAAAGCGGCTTGGTCTGACCTATCCGCAGTAACTGGCCATGTTGATGCTGTGGGAAGAGGATGGTTTGACCGTCGGCGAAATCAGCAATCCGCACTGCCTGCCCCCTTGCTCAAGCACCTGGAAGCCGAGAGCTTGCTCAGTCACGCGCAAAGCCTGGGCGACACTGCCACCAAGTCTTCCCGTGGCAACGTCGACGTGCGCCTGCACGTCACCGTCTGACCCGTACTGCTCGTCAACTGCGCGCCGTCCAGCCAAGTGCCGGCGGTGCGGCAAGCATCGGATGATGCTGAAGCCACACCTGAAGTGACAACTAAACGCCCACAAAAAAGCCCGACTCAAGGTCGGGCTTTTTTTCGTATCGGAGGGGCCAGAATTACTTCTTGGCGCGACCTTTGTACGAACCACCTTCACGGGTGTCGATCTCGATCAGGTCGTCGATTTCGATGAAATCGGCCACTTGCAGTTCAGTACCGTTAGCCAGCTTGGCAGGCTTCATGACCTTGCCCGAAGTGTCGCCGCGAGCGGAACCTTCGGTGTAGGCAACCTTACGCACGATAGTGGTCGGCAGCTCTACGGAAACCAGGCGGTCTTCGAAGAAAATAGCTTCGCAGACGTCGGTCATGCCTTCTTCGATGAACGGCAGAACGGCTTCGATATCTTCAGCGTTCAGCTCGTACATGGTGTAGTCGGTGGTGTCCATGAACGTGTAAGCGTCGCCGCTGATGAAGGACAGGGTCGCTTCTTTACGGTCGAGGATCACGTCGTCCAGCTTGTCATCGGCGCTGTAAACGGTTTCGGTCTTGTAACCAGTCAGCAGGTTTTTCAGCTTGGTCTTCATGATCGCGCTGTTACGGCCCGACTTGGTGAACTCAGCTTTCTGAACCAACCAAGGATCGTTGTCGATACGGATTACCATACCGGGTTTCAGTTCTTTACCAGTTTTCATTGCGTATATCCGAAATTTGGATGGGGTTTACAAAAATCAAGGTGGCGTATCATATCCAACTTTCATAAAACTGTACCAGCGCCGTCGCAAGATCCGCCTGCAAGCCCTGTTCCAGACACCATGTTTCGGCGTGTGCAGCCACTTCCGGCCAGTGTGCCAGCAGCATTTTCCAAGGTTGGTCCATATCGCCCTCGGTGTTCCAGGCCTGCCAAAGAGCCACCACTGCGGCTTTTGCCTCCAGCGAGAGGGCTGCTGTGTAGAGCTCCAGAAAGGCGTCGAGCTTGTCCAGGTGGATGTCTTCGTCCTGACGATAGATGTGCCACAGCAACGGGCGCCCGGCCCATTGAGCGCGAACAAAGGAGTCTTCGCCGCGCACGGCGTTGAACTCGCAACACCACAGCAGGCGGTCATATTGCTCCTGGCGCACGAACGGAAGCACCTGCACGGTCAGGGCGTCGCGCTGATAAACATCGCCCGCCGCCAGCCGATCCACGCCGAGCCAGCGCTGCATGTCGCCGAGGATGCGCCCTTCCGGCACCAACAGATGAGTCGCACGCCCGTCCGTCGCCAACACGTCCAGCCAACCGGCAAGCGCGGCATTTTCGTAGGCGAACAGCGACATCAACCGCGCATCGGCTGCGGGAAATACGCCCAGGCTTTGCAGGAATTGTTGCTGTGCGCGCGCATCCTGTTGAAACGCCTGGCGCTGTTGCAGCAACCCCGCCTCACGCAACAGGCCACCGGTGCCCGACCGAAAGCCGGGAAAGAAGAAGTACTTCTGCACGCCCTTGAACTTCACCGACGGCAGGCGATGGCACCCCACCACCCAGTCTTCGGCACTCAGGTAGTCCAGGTTCATCCACAACGGCGCACGCTCGCGCTCGGCCATCGCCTCCATATACTCAGGCGGCAACTGGCAGGCAAACGCGGCGATCACCACATCCGCCGATGGCGTGGACGACCACTGCGCTGGCCAATGACGCACGTCGACGCCCTCTTGCCATTGCTGCTCCCGTTGCACATCAATCTGCGGGCACATGCGCTCGAAGGCCCGCAGGTCATCGACCCACAAGCGCACATCACACGCGTGCTCCACTACCAATTGCCGGGCCAGACGCCAGGTCACGCCAATGTCGCCGTAGTTGTCGACGACGCTGCAAAAAATATCCCAGCGGGCTTTCATTCCGGGCTCCAACGCTCAAAGGCTCGATTGTCCGCATAAATGCCCCGATGCAGAAGGCTTGATCGCGATTATTCTGCACGGTGGCTGTGCGACAATCGCCGCCACACCGCAAATGCCCCCCAGGAGACCGCCATGTCTGACCGCCCGCTGTCGCTGTTCAAGCTTTGTCTCGCCATCGCCCTGGGCGTGTGGCTGGGGTTTATCGCCATTGCGCTGACCACCTGGCTGGCGTCTCGTTATCTGTTCCCGCAAAGCCTGGCGCCCGTCGCCCAGGCCGTTCAACAACTCGGCAAACCCACGCCGGTTGCACCGGAACCGCCGAACCGCATGTTTGAGCAGTATCAAGAGAACCTGCGCAAGCAGGAACAACAGCAAACCCTGGATCAGGCTCGCAACAACGCGCGCAACCTGTCCAACCCCAAATGCCAGTTCTGGCTGCAACAGGACCAGAACGCGCCCAATGAAAAGAGCCGGGCGAATGTCCTGCAATTTTGCGAATGATCAAACCCAACCATGAATAAACACGCCGTCCTCCAGTTGATCCTGGAAAAACTCAGCGTCGACCTCGACATCGCCCAGCGCGCCGCGCAGACCGCCTACGAAACCGCGACCCATGAAGAAAACATCGCGGAAAACAAATACGACACCCTCGGGCTGGAAGCGTCATACCTGGCGGCCGGACAGGCCAAGCGGGTCGAGGAGATCAAGCAGTCGCTGACGCTGTGCCAGAACCTGCAACTGCAGCTGCGTGCATACGATGCACAACGGGGGATAGAAGTCGGCGCGCTAGTGGGCCTGGAAGACGAAAACGGTCGCCAGCAATGGTTGTTCCTGGCGCCGGATGCGGCGGGCTTGAAAGTGGAGGTGGTGGGGCAACCGGTCACCGTCATCACCCCGCGCTCGCCCCTGGGCAACAGCCTGCTGGGCAAGTTCGAAGGTGATGAGGTGGAGATTCTAGTGGCGGGCGCCCGGCAACACTTTACGGTTACCGAGGCCAAATAAACCACTCAGTGGACGGGCAGTTCTACGCCGTCGAACAACTCTTCCAGTTCCTGCTTGTTGTGGCACTGGATCGCCTTGGCCATGACTTCGCGCGTCAGGTGCGGGGCGAATTTCTCGATGAAGTCGCACATGAAACCACGCAGGAACGTGCCGCGACGGAAACCGATCTTGGTCACACTGGACTCGAACAACTCGCTGGCGTCGAGCACGACCAAGTCTTTATCGAGCTGGGTGTCGACCGCCATCTTGGCGACGATCCCCACGCCCAGGCCCAGGCGGACGTAAGTCTTGATCACGTCGGCGTCGGCTGCGGTGAACACCACTTTGGGCGTGAGACCACGATGGCTGAAGGCTTCGTCGAGCTTGGAGCGGCCGGTAAAACCGAACACATACGTCACGATCGGGTATTCCGCCAGGGCTTCCAGGGTCAGCTTCGGCAGCTTGGCCAGTGGGTGGCCTTGCGGCACCACCACACAACGGTTCCAGCGATAGCACGGCATCATTACCAAGTCGCCGAACAACTCCAAGGCCTCAGTCGCAATCGCGAAGTCGACGGTGCCGTCGGCGGCCATTTCAGCAATCTGCATCGGCGAACCCTGGTGCATGTGCAGGGCCACATCCGGGTATTGCTTGATGAAATCGCGGATCACCGGCGGCAATGCATAACGGGCCTGGGTATGGGTGGTGGCGATCGACAGGGTGCCCTTCTTCTCGTTGGAGAACTCCTGGGCGATCTGCTTGATGCTCTCGACTTTGCGCAGGATCTCGCCGGCGGTGGTGATGATGCGTTCACCGGCTGGGGTGACGCGGGTCAGGTGCTTGCCGCTGCGGGCGAACACTTCGACACCCAGCTCGTCTTCGAGCAGGCGGATCTGCTTGCTGATACCCGGTTGCGAGGTGTAGAGGCTTTGAGCGGTAGCGGAAACGTTGAGATCGTGGTGCGCCACTTCCCAGATGTAGCGCAGTTGTTGAAGCTTCATATGTGTCCCTCAAAGCAGATAGACGCCACGGGTATCAGCGACGGTATATAACTATATTAAAGGTTAGACAGATAAATCTAGAACTTTTTATCGACCCTTCCCTTCACACGTCATCACTGCGTTGACGTTGTAACGACGGCACCAGGTAAACCGGCACCGGAGACAGCTGCAACACCCGTGCAGCGGTGCGCCCAAGGGGGGTGGCCGCGGCAGTTGCGTGGCTGTGACTGCCTACGATCAACAGATCCACGGAAAGTTTACGCAGTTGGTCGAGAATCACCTCGCACGGGTCACCCTGGATCACCCGCACCGAGTGGATCAATTGCAAGTCTTGTTCGCCGTCCACCAGCTCCTCGCGAAAACTGTCGAGCACCCGCTGCTCGATCGTCGCCATCACCGTGCTCAGGCCCTGGCTCTGCCATTCGTTCAGGGCCTTTTCATCAAGGTAGCTCTGCAACACCGATTCGGCGAACAGCCCCATGGGTTCGACCACATGAATCACCGACAGCTCAGCCTTGAACGTTCGCGCCAGTGCCAGCGCATGTTGCATCACATAAGGCGCATACAGACCGAGGTCCGTGGCATACAGCATCGACCGGATCATAAAACCTCCTGGACAGCCAGGATGGCGGAGATTGAATGAGCTTAGCAGCGCCTCGGGGAATCCGACTGACTTAGCTCGACGTCTGAATCTTCACCTCATTGCTGATGCCATGGGGCACATGCCCGGTGGCCACCACCTCCCTGGCTTTCTCGCAATGGCCGGCCTGGTCATCGAAAAAAACGTCGGCGGCGAACGCCTCCAGGAACGCAGATTTTTCCAGGCCGCCGAGGAACAACGACTCGTCCAGGCGGATATCCCACTCGCGCAAGGTGCGAATCACCCGCTCGTGGGACGGCGCCGACCGGGCGGTGACCAGCGCGGTGCGGATCGGGCACGCCTCTTCCGGGAACTCACGCTGCAACAAGTTAAGCGCCGCGAGGAAGCCCTTGAAGGGGCCGCCATGCAACGGCTGGCGTGCCGATTCGCGCTCGCTGGCCTGGAACGCTTCCAGCCCACCCAGTTGATAAACGCGCTCCGACTCGTCGGAAAACAACACCGCATCGCCATCAAATGCGATCCGCAGCTCCTCGCTCGATGCCCTGCGCGCGCCGCCTGACAGAATCGTCGCTGCCGCAAACCCGGCATCGAGCGCACTGCGCACGTCTTCAGCATGGGTCGAAAGGAACAGATGGCATCCAAACGCCGCCAAATAAGGATATGGACTACGCCCTCCTACGAAAGCGGCGCGGGAAATGTCCAGGCCGTAATGCTGGATCGAATTGAACACGCGCAGGCCGGTGTCAGCACTGTTGCGCGACACCAGCACCACCTCGACCCGGGCCCGGCCCAGGCTGGCGTTGAGGCTCAGGAGTTTCTTGACCAGCGGGAAGGCATCGCCCGGCTCGAGCGTTTCTTCTTCGTGCTCGATCTGGTATTTGCGGTAGGCCTCCACGCCTTGGGCCAGGTAGACCTTGTGGCTGTCACTCAAGTCGAACAGCGCCCGCGATGAAATCGCCAGTACCAGCTTGTCGCCCAATCCCTTTGCCATGGTGGTTCCCCCCAATCAGCGGTTATGCCGATCAATAAAACTCAAGGCCTGATACAGCGCCTGCATTCGCGGCAACTCGCAGCCGGCGGCCTTGGCGGCGGCGAGTGGGCGGGCGTAGATCGCCGCCAGTTCCAGCGGGCGTTTATGGAGATGGTCGTGGTACATGCTGGGCAGGTAGTCGTCCATGGTTTCGGTCATGGCGAACATTTGCTCGGCATAGCTGGCCGCAATGTCGTGGCCACAGGCGTGGGCGCCCTTCACCACTTCGGCCATCAGCGCCTGGATCAGTTCGCGGCTGGACTCATCCGCCATCATCGCTGTGGTGCCGCTGCCCAACAGCACGGAGAGGCCGTTGTAAGGCACGTTCCACACCAGCTTGTGCCAGCGCGCCTGGTGTACGTTGGCCATGGCCTGAGACTCGATGCCGGCCTGATGAAACAACGCGGCGCCGGCTTCGACAATCGCCTTCTGGCGCGCTTCGTCGTTGGCGGCGGTGCCGCTGTGATAACCCAGGTTGACCCGGCCCAACGCCTGATGCTCGACGACGCCGGGGGCAGAACGGTGTACGCCGATATAGCACAGCCCGCCGAGCAGATGCAGGGAAGCCGGTAGGTGTTCACGCAGGCTGTCTTCGACGTCGAGGCCATTTTGCAGCAACACCACCTTGGCGTCGGGCGCCGCGACCTGAGCGATGGTCGGGGCCAGGTCGACATTGCCCGTGGACTTGGTCCCCACCAGCAGCCAGTCGCACGGCGGCATGTCGGCGGCGCGGGCGTAGGCCTGCACGGGGTTCAGGTGCAAGGTGCCATACACGCTGCTGTTGAGACGCAGGCCGCGCTCACTGACCGCTGCGTATTCGCTGCGCAGCAGGAAATGCACATCGAAGCCGGCTCGCGCCAGCATCAGGCCGTAGAAACCACCGATGGCGCCGGTGCCGATAATGCCAATGCGTGGTGACAATGCGGTCATGGCAAATCCTCTGGAGTACGGGTAAGCGCTTGATGAATAGCGTTGGTAAGGTCGGAAGGCGTAAGGCGTGTCTGTATTTGCCCAAGGAATTGACCCTCGCACACCACGAACAACGCCGGCAAATGAAAGACCTGGTAACGTTCCACCGCACCACCGTTGTGCCCGGCATCCACCCAGCACAGCCGATCCACCGGCAAATGCCAGCCCGGTAGTTGCTGATGCGCCCAACGGCAACTGGAACAGCCCACGCTGGTGAACACCACGAGCGAAATGCCTGGCAATCCCAGCAATTGCTGGTCAATATCCAGGTCGGTCAATGCCTGTTCCTTCACTATACTGCTGCCACCGCCGTCGACTGGACGGTGCTCGGAGTCCGTGTACATGGGTCGTTTTTTACCTCATCCTGATGATGTCGCTGCCCTATTGATCCAACGTCCCTCCCCTCCCATTCCCCGCCAACGCCTGCACACTATCGGCCTGGGTGGCATCGCCTGCAATTGCCCGCGTGCCTGGCGCAAGGGTACGGCGGTTGATCTGCATATCCCATCCCTGGGCGCCGGGGCCCGCTATCCGGGCTATGTGGCATGGTGCCGCAAGGTGGAAAACGGCTATCGTGTCGGCATCTCGTTCACCGATGAACATGCGTTGTTCGGCGCACGCATGGGTGAGCAAGCATGCCGGATAGAACGTTACTGCCGCCAGCACGAAGACGCCGAGTCGACGCCCGAGCAGTTCGAAAGCATGGCCCGCGAGTGGGTAGCGCGGCACGCCGGTGAGTTCTCCCATGAGGCGTTTGTGGCGCCGGCGCTGGATTAAAGCGGGCCTTGCCCATTGTCGCGGGCCGGTATTACGCGCTAAGGTTCCTCCCCCCTGCATTCAAATCATGCTGTGCTCCGCCGCACGGGAATGGCTGGCGGCCGGCACCCGTGACCCTGACGAGTAACACGATGGCTGATTTACCGATCAACGACCTGAACGTCGAATCCAACGAGACCCTGATCACGCCCGATCAGCTCAAGCGCGAAATACCCCTGAGCGACGCTGCACTGCAGACCGTCACCAAGGGTCGCGAAGTCATTCGTGACATTCTCGACGGCACCGACCACCGCCTCTTCGTGGTAATCGGGCCGTGCTCGATCCACGACCTCAAGGCTGCCCACGAATACGCCGAGCGCCTCAAGGCGCTGGCCGAAGAAGTGTCCGACACCTTGTACTTGGTCATGCGCGTCTATTTCGAGAAGCCGCGCACCACCGTCGGCTGGAAAGGCCTGATCAACGATCCGTACCTGGACGACTCGTTCAAGATCCAGGACGGCTTGCACATCGGTCGCAAGTTGCTGCTGGACCTGGCCGAAATGGGCCTGCCCACCGCCACCGAAGCCCTTGATCCGATCTCCCCGCAGTACCTGCAGGACCTGATCAGTTGGTCGGCCATCGGCGCGCGCACCACCGAATCCCAGACCCACCGCGAAATGGCGTCGGGCTTGTCCTCGGCCGTGGGCTTCAAGAACGGCACAGACGGCGGCCTGACCGTGGCGATCAACGCGCTGCAATCAGTCTCCAGCCCGCATCGCTTCCTGGGTATCAACCAGGAGGGCGGCGTTTCCATCGTCACCACCAAGGGCAATGCCTACGGTCACGTGGTATTGCGCGGCGGCAACGGCAAGCCCAACTATGACTCCGTCAGCGTTGCGCTGTGCGAACAGGCGCTGAACAAGGCCAAGATCAAGCCAAACATCATGGTCGACTGCAGCCACGCCAACTCCAACAAGGACCCGGCCCTGCAGCCGCTGGTGATGGAAAACGTCGCCAACCAGATCCTGGAAGGCAACCAGTCGATCATCGGCCTGATGGTCGAGAGCCACCTGAACTGGGGCTGCCAGGCGATTCCAAAAAACCTGGCCGATTTGCAGTACGGCGTGTCGATCACCGATGCCTGCATCGACTGGTCGACCACCGAGACCACTCTGCGCAGCATGCACGCCAAGCTCAAGGAAGTATTGCCCCTACGCAAACGTACCTGAGTCTGATCTGGGCATACAAAAACGCCGGGCTAAGCCCGGCGTTTTTTATGCTGCGGTTGATGCCTTACAGCTTGGCGGCATGGCGCTGGTGGCGCTCCATGTAGCGTTCGACGTAAGAGCACGACGGGATCACCGTGTAGCCGGCCTCTTCGGCAAACTTCAAGGCTTCCTCGGTCAATGCGGCCGCAATACCACGGCCTCGCAGTGCGTTGGGCACGAAAGTCCGGTAGATGTCCAAGGTTTGTTTCCCGAGGTCCATATACGTCAGGTAGGCACGATGACCGTCCACATTGGTCTCGAACTGATGACCAGCCTGGTCATGGTGGATGGACAACGCCTCGCTCATCACTACTCCTCGCGGGTCTTGGATTCTGACCCCTACCTTACCGATGTTTTTCCGGCGAAGGAACATCTACGCCACCCCGTGCCGGTTTCGACAACGAGAAAACCTTGAGCGCTTACAACCAGCACGTAGAGAATAGTAGGCAGCAATCCTGAAATTGCTCAAGACGCACTCGTCCTCCCGGGCGCTGGCGGATATAGAAAGGGCCTCGATCAATCGGTGACCGAAAGCCTGAACATTGCCGGCAGTTGAAGCTTGAGACGAACTGGCGCTGTTAAAGTCACCTCTACATGCGCAAAAGATGCAGGGTTTGGCAAAGTCAACCTGTACAAAAGTGTTAGCCCCGATATATAGATTTTCATCTATTTAGGAGGCTTGACACATGCGGGCCGGCCCTTTCAGGCGGGGTCCAATCTTCAGCAGACTGCAAAAAACCGAACACTTTTTATACAATCCTCCAAAAGATTAGCTAAAATAGATTCGGCACGGCATTTTTTTTTGCTTCTTGCGCTAGGTCAGTTTACTTACTACAAGTAATGAGTAGTATGTACGCCGGCTATTAGCTCACTCTGAGATAGTAGCTATCTAATTGAAATTCCTTGAAGGGGAACACGATGAACAACGTTCTGAAATTCTCTGCTATCGCCCTGGCCGCAGTTCTGGCTACCGGTTGCAGCAGCGTCTCCAAAGAAACCGAAGCTCGTCTGACTGCAACTGAAGACGCAGCAGCTCGCTCCCAGGCTCGTGCAGACGAAGCCTACCGTAAAGCTGATGAAGCTCTGGCTGCTGCTCAAAAAGCACAACAGACTGCTGACGAAGCTAACGAGCGCGCTCTGCGCATGCTTGAAAAAGCTAGCAAGAAGTAATAATCCTTCGGGGTTGTTATCAAGCCGATCCATTTTTGGATCGGCTTTTTTATTGCCGGAATTTCGCGAGCCCTGCGGCGGCAGGCAATAAAAAACCCGCCGCGGCGCAAGGCCGAGGCGGGCTTTGGATCAAGCAGGCTTACTGCTGCAGGTCGATCGGCGTACTCGACACCATCGGCGCCGGGCCCGGCATACCGATTTCAGTCGGCAGGCCATCTTCGGCAGCCACCACGTCACGCACCTGATCCCAATTCACCCGCAGATGATTGGCCAGGTCTTCACGCTTGAGCAGGGCGTTGATCACTGCCGTGTGCTTGTCGACCACCGAGGGGGTGCCGTCATCGTTCAGAGGCGTATGCGCTTCCAGGTAAACCTTGCCACCACTGTTACCGAACTTGTAGGCATCGTTGATGATCCGCACCGACGTCCCCACCGGCACCATACTGGCCATTTCCAGCACGTTATTGTTGAACATGCGGAAGCAGCCGTGGCTGGTACGCGTGCCAATACCGAACTTCTTGTTGGAACCGTGGATCAGGTAACCCGGCGTGCCCAACGAGAACTTGAACGGGCCCAAAGGGTTGTCCGGGCCAGCAGGGACGACATTAGGCAACGGGTCGCCCTCAGCGGCATGCTCAGCCTTGATCGAGGCTGGCGGGGTCCAGGTCGGGTTCGGCGTTTTTGCGACAATGGTGGTATGGGCGACCGGCGAACCCCAGCCCTCACGACCAATCCCCAGCGGGAAGGTGTAGACCACGTTCTGGCCCTTGGGGAAATAGTAGAGCCGGTACTCGGCAAGGTTGATCACGATGCCTTCGCGGGGGCCCGGTGGCAGGATAAACCGCGTCGGCAAAACGATCTCGGTGCCAGCGCCCGGCAACCAGGCATCGACGCCCGGGTTGGCGGCGACCATCTCCGAGTAGCCCAGGTCGTAGGTGCTGCCCAGGTCGGCAAAAGTATCTTCGTACTTGGCCTTGATCACCTGGACCTGGCCAACGATGTCTTCACCCGGTGGCGGCAAGGGCAACTGCAAGGCTGCCGCGGAACCCGCCGCACACAGGGCGGCAAGAGACAGGCAGCAGGTGACGACGGAAAGGCGCGACAACATCCGGAAAATCCTTCGCAGAACAACGTGTAGGTAAAAAACGATTGTATACGTGAAGTGGACTTCTAGCTGCAAGCTCTTAGCCCCCCTTACAACTCGAAGCGCAGTTCCGGCCAGATCGGCGGCGTGCCACGCTTTTGCGACTCCAGAATGGCACGGCACAGGGGGCACAGGCGCTGGTCCTGGAAGATCGAGCGGTCCACCGCCGACCAGCGTGGCTGAGCCGGCAACAACGTGCCACAGAGCGTGCGATCGATCGTGCCGCCCAGCTCCAATTGACGCGTGACCAAATGCACCCGGACTTCCTGGCAGGCGAACAGATCCAGCTGTTCGTCCGGCTCGATCAGTTGGTAATTAAACAGGGACCAGGCAGGACGCGACATCGAGGGCTCCAAATCGGGGGGGCGCCACCTTAGCCGAAAGCCTGCCGGTAGAAAAGCGTCATAACAGCGGTTTTAGCGTCGGCCAGACATTTTCCAGCAACTTGCCCTGGGCGCCGACCGCAGGATGCAGTTGATCGGCCTGCATCAGCTCGGGATGACCGCCCACGCCTTCGAGAAAAAACGGCACCAACGGCACGCTCTTCTCCTTGGCCAGCGCCGCGTAGACCCCGGTAAACGCCGTGGTGTATTTCGGACCGTAGTTAGGCGGCAACTGCATGCCCAGCAGCAACACCTTGGCGCCGACCGCCTGGGACTGCTCGATCATCGACGCAAGATTTTGTTTCAATTGCGCCGGCGGCTGTCCGCGCAGGCCGTCATTGCCGCCCAGCTCGATAATCACCAGGACTGGCTTATGCTCTGCAAGCGCCGCCGGCAGTCGCGCGAGGCCTCCGGCACTGGTGTCGCCACTGATGGACGCGTTGACCACTTCATCGTCGAAACCTTCGTGCTTGAGCCGTTGTCCCAGCAAGGCTACCCACCCTTTACTGGTATCCAGTCCGAAACCGGCACTGATACTATCGCCAACGATCAGGACCGTACCCGCCGCTGCGTTCTGGGCCATGCACATCAAGGCCAGGCCAGCACTCAAAAACCACATTCGCATCGGATTCTCCATGGGCGCAAGCATTCTCACCGCGCGGAACCTTAGCAAAGTGGTTCCCAGCGCGGAAGGTGAACTGACTATCCTGCACGAACTGAGCCTGGAACTGAACAAGGGCGATAGCCTGGCTATCGTCGGTGCCTCCGGTTCCGGTAAATCCACCCTCCTTGGCCTGTTGGCCGGCCTCGACCTGCCCAGCAGTGGCGAAGTCACGCTCGCGGGGCAAGCCCTGAGCACCCTCGACGAAGACCAGCGCGCACGCATACGCGCCGAACACGTGGGCTTCGTCTTCCAGTCATTCCAACTGCTCGACAGCCTCAACGCGCTGGAAAACGTCATGCTGCCGCTGGAACTGGACGGCCGCAAAGACGCCCGCGAACGTGCCAGGCACCTGCTCGAACGGGTCGGCCTGGGCCAACGCCTGACCCACTCGCCACGCCAACTCTCCGGGGGTGAGCAACAGCGGGTGGCGATCGCCCGCGCATTTGCCGCCGAACCTGACGTGCTGTTTGCCGATGAACCCACCGGCAACCTCGACAGCCATACCGGCGAGCGCATCAGCGACCTGCTGTTTGAACTGAATAAAGAAAGCGGCACGACACTGGTCCTGGTCACTCACGATGAGCGCCTGGCCCACCGTTGCCGACGCCTGATCCGCCTTGAAGCCGGCCTGATGGTCGCGCCCCTGGAGCCTTGATGGCACGTTTGCCGCTGCTGCGCCTGTTCAGCCTTGCCATGCGCCAATTGCTGCGCGATGCCCGCGCCGGCGAATTGCGCGTGTTGTTCTTCGCCCTGCTAGTGGCCGTCGCCTCCAGCACCGCCATCGGCTACTTCGGCGCGCGCCTGAATGGCGCCATGCTGTTGCGCGCCACCGAGTTTCTCGGCGCCGACCTGGTGCTCGAGGGCAGCTCACCCGCGCGCCCCGAGCAAATCAGGTCCGGGACCGAACTGGGCCTGGATCACGCGCGCGTCGTCGAGTTCTCCAGCGTTATCGCCACCGATAACGGCATCCAGCTGTCCAGCATCAAGGCGGTCAACGAGCAGTACCCGTTGCGCGGCGAACTGAAAAGCGCAGCCGCGCCGTTCGGTGACGAAACCCCAGGCGGCGGCCCGAAACCCGGCGAAGCCTGGGTGGAGGCGCGGCTGCTCACGGCACTCGACCTGAAAGTGGGTGACAGCATCGACGTGGGCATGAAGCCCCTGCGCCTGACGCGCGTGCTGACCTATGAACCGGACCGCGCCGGCAATTTCTACAGCCTCACGCCAAGGGTGATGATCAACCTGGCCGACCTCGACGCCACCGGCGTGGTCCAGCCTGGCAGTCGCGTCAGCTACCGCGAACTGTGGCGCGGGGCCCCAGCCAGTACGGCACTGCAAACCTATCGCGACCTGGTCAAGCCGGGCCTCGCGGCCAACCAGCGCCTGCAGGATTCCCGGGATGGCAACCAGCAGATCGGCGGCGCCCTGGGCAAGGCCGAGCGCTACCTGAACATGGCCAGCCTGGTGGCGGTGCTGCTGGCCGGTGTGGCCGTGGCGCTGTCCGCCAACCGTTTCGCCAGCCGACGCTTTGATGCCAGTGCGCTGTTGCGCTGCCTGGGTTTATCGCGGCGTGAAACCATGCTGTTGTTCAGCCTGCAACTCAGCGTACTCGGCCTGTTGGCGAGCCTGGCCGGCGCCCTGCTCGGCTGGCTCGCGCAATTTGGCCTGTTCTATTTCCTGCACGACCTGCTGCCGGCGGACGTACCACCCGGTGGGCTACTGCCGGCCATTGCCGGGATCGGCACCGGGCTGGTGGCCCTTGCCGGTTTCGCCCTGCCGCCGTTGGCGGCACTGGGCCGCGTACCACCGCTGCGCGTACTGCGACGCGACCTGCTGCCCATCCCGTCCAGCACCTGGATGGTCTACGGCGCGGCGCTGCTTGCCCTGGGCCTGATCATGTGGCGCCTGAGCCTCGACCTGGTGCTGACCTTCGCCCTGCTCGGCGGCGGCGTGGTCGCGGCCTTGATTCTCGGTGGCCTGCTCCTGCTGCTGTTGCAGAGCCTACGCCGCCTGCTGGCCCGGGCGTCCCTACCCTGGCGCCTGGGCCTGGGCCAATTGCTGCGCCACCCGCTGGCGGCGGCAGGCCAGTCCCTGGCGTTCGGCTTGATCCTGCTGTCCATGGGTTTGATCGCCCTGCTGCGCGGCGAATTGCTGGACACCTGGCAAAACCAGTTGCCCAAGGATGCGCCCAACTACTTTGCGCTGAATATCCTGCCCGCCGACAAAGACGCCTTTGGTGCTCGCCTGCTCGAGCTGCAGGCGCAATCGGCGCCGCTGTATCCAGTGGTGCCCGGCCGGCTGATCAGCGTCAACGGCGAGCCGGTGCAGGAGATTGTCAGCAAGGACTCCAGTGGCGACCGTGCGGTACAGCGCGACCTGAGCCTGACCTGGGCCGCCGACCTGCCGCCGGGCAATGCCCTGACTGCGGGGACTTGGTGGGCGCAGCAACCGGGTGATGAAATACCGGGCGTGTCGGTGGAAGCCAAGGTCGCCGAAAGCCTGAAACTCAAGCTCGACGACCATCTGGTGTTCACGGTGGCGGGCGAAAATCGTGAAGCTCGGGTCACCAGCCTGCGCACCATCAATTGGGATAACTTCCAGCCCAACTTCTTCATGATTTTCCAGCCTGGCACCTTGAAAGACCTGCCAGCCACCTACTTGACCAGCTTCTATCTAGCCCCCGGCCATGACCGGCAGATCGTCGACCTGTCCCGGGCATTCCCGGCGGCCACGATCCTGCAGGTCGAGGCCCTGCTGGAGCAACTGCGCAGCATCCTCGCCCAAGTGACGCTGGCGGTGGAATATGTGCTGCTATTTGTGCTGGCGGCAGGGATGGCGGTGCTGTTTTCCGGCCTGCAGGCCACCCTGGATGAGCGCATTCGCCAAGGTGCGCTGCTGCGGGCGCTGGGCGCCGAGCGCAAGCTGCTGGTAAAGGCCCGACGCATCGAGTTCGGCCTGCTGGGCGCGGTCAGCGGTTTGCTCGCAGCGCTGGGTACCGAGCTGGTGACATGGGTGCTGTACCGCTACGCCTTTGACCTGGCCTGGCACCCGCACGTGTGGTTGCTACTGCTGCCGGTGATCGGTGCGGTGCTGATCGGCGGTGCCGGGGTATTCGGGACGCGCCGCGCGCTGAATGCCAGCCCGCTGACGGTATTGCGCGAAGGTTGAAAGGACGATGGCCCGCAGCTTCAAAGACTGCGGGCCATGATTGCCTATTTCACATACTCGATACCGGTGATCCACCAGCACACCTCGCCGTTTGGTGTCTGCACGATGGCCTCGTCGTCGACTTGCTTGCGCAACAGCGCCCGTGCCATCGGTGAGTCGATGGAGATGTAGTCCATCCGCTCATAGATCTCGTCATAGCCGACGATACGAAAACGCTTGGTCTCGCCCTGCTCGTTTTCAATATCGACCCAGGCACCGAAAAATACCCGCCCCTCCTGCTCGGGCATGTACTCCACCACGCGCATGTCTTCCAGACGCTTGCGCAGGTAGCGTACCCGCCGATCAATCTCACGCAGCAGCTTCTTGTTGTACTGGTAGTCCGCGTTCTCGCTGCGATCCCCCAGGGAGGCGGCCCAAGTCACCTTGCGCGTGGTGTCCGGACGCTTTTCGCGCCACAGGTAATCCAACTCCTTCTTCAGCGCTTCATGACCTTCTTTGGTAATCAGCTTGGTACTCAAACGCGTGCATCCCCAGGCAATGTCCATTGATTCCAATACGCCGCAGCTTGAAGGCCCGGCGTCGACGAACAGAGAGTGATGATAAATGAACGGGCGAAAGTAGCCAGACCCGCCGACGCCTCGCATCACAAGTGGATTGCACCAAGATCGCTGCTGGGTTGAAACGGCTCATTTCTCGCCAGGCCGTCCAACGCCTGGTCGAGTTCAAAGAGGACGGCCTGCACATTCTGGCGCAACCCAGGTAACTGCACGAGCAACGCCGCCAACGTCTCACCCTTCTGGCGCGCCCGTAATTCTTGCACCTCGACTTGAGTGACCCGCTCCTCCAGGACGCGGGCGCGTTCATCCATTTGGCGCTGCCCTTGCTGCTGCGCACCCAAGGCATTTGCCAACTGTGCCTCACGCCCCTCCAGCGCCTGAGCCTGCAACTGCAGGGCGCCCTCCTCCTGCGCCATCCGACGGGTCAGCTCCTGGCGTTTTTGCTCAAGCTCCGCCAGCCCTTGCTGCAGCTGAACCTGGCGCTGCTCAAGCACCTCTTCGCGCTTTTGCATCGCGAGTTTTTGCTGGGTCAGTTCCTGGGCGACGCGCGCGAGGTTGGTCAAGGTGCTATCCACCTCGAACAGCGAATTTTGCTCCGCCTGTTCGCTCAATGCCGGCGGCGCACTGGGTGCAACCACAACGGCCAGCGATTCATTTGGCGCCAAGACCTCTGGCGCCTGCTGCGGAGGTTGAGCCGGCCCCTGGATCATCACGGGCGAGACCTTTTCAGGCTCCTTCGTCACTTTGGGAGCCGAGACCATTCGAGAAGAAAAACGAATGGACGGGACAATCAGCGTAGGACTTTCAATAGCCTCTGACGCTGGGGAAGACGTCCCCAAGGTAATCACCTTCATCACCAAGGCTTTCTTGATGTTCATTGAATGATGATCTTCGGGCCTGGCGGGCGGCAACTTGCAGCCTTTCAAATCGACAAAATGATAAGGAACCTGGCCGTCACCTACACTCCCCGATTTGGTACCGGACGCCGCCAGGGTCAGTATTTGTTTAAATACCCGCATCGCAACTTGCAGATCTTCCTGAGCATCCACCCCGCCCAAGAAGTACCGTTCAACTTTCCTACGTAATGCTGCGACATATACCCGGGAACTACCCGGCTCTATTTCTTCATCCAGACTGTACACAAGAAAGTTCGACGCGATCTGGGGTATAGCAAAACCACAGAGCAGAGCGCCGTTGACCGGCGTATCCTCACCCGAGCGTTCAAGAACTAGGGTACGTAGAAGCATCATAGTAATCGGGCCTCATAACAACAAGCAAAGCGTATATAAACATCAGATAAACATCCGACCATCAACATGCATTTATCACTCAACGATTGTTTCAGCGCGCTAATCGACTGAACGTAGGACTTCTCTTATTAATATACTTCAGTGCTTCCAAGCACGATGCATTGAACGTACCATTTTTAAACCCGAGCCCTGTATCACTCAATAAAGGCGCTTGCCTCTTCATTCTTCTTGCCTTACCCACCGAATAGAAAAGCATAATGATCGAG
This sequence comes from Pseudomonas sp. D3, assembly GCF_029320995.1. NCBI lineage: Bacteria > Pseudomonadati > Pseudomonadota > Gammaproteobacteria > Pseudomonadales > Pseudomonadaceae > Pseudomonas > Pseudomonas sp. D3. The sequence goes on along the minus strand of NZ_CP119772.1, from coordinate 2,131,434 downwards.
ATAAGCAACCTCACAAAATACTTGAACAAAAAGAGTGTAATCAACGATGTCTCATTTTCTGCCAAACGCCAAGAGTGCCTTGGGTTATTTGGATTGGAGGGGGCAGGTAAAACTACACTTTTGAAGATGATCGCCGGCGCCACCCAGCCCTCCTCGGGGCAGGTGCGGATTTTGGGGCTGGATACACAAACCCATGGGTATCAGGCACGCAAGGCAATAGGCTATCAACCCGAATCCGGCGTCAACCACCCGACCCTGTCAGTCAAGAACTTGCTCAGCTTCATCGCCACCGTTCGTGGATTCCAGGGCGCGGAGAAGCGCAGGCGGGTGGATCGCGCCGCCAGCCGACTCGAACTCTGGCCAGTCCTCGGTTACCCGATCAACACGCTTCCGCCAGGCCTGAAACGCAAAGTCGCATTTGCCCAAGCCCTGCTGCACGACCCCGACGTGCTACTGCTGGACGAACCCGGCGAAGGCTTGGCGCCCCATCAGCAAGGGAAGATCAGCACGCTTATCCAGTCATTGGCCGACGAGATGACGATTATCGTCGCCTCACGCGATTGCGAAGCACTGGCCGGCGTCTGCACCCGTGCCCTGGTCATTGGCGGCGGTCGCCTGCTGGCGGACACCCCAATGCCCGAGCTACAGCGCAGCTCCCGGCACTTCCGGGCGGTCACCCTGGCGGCGAAGTCGGCCCTGGATTTGTTGGCACTCGCCGTGCTGCCCGGCGTGGCAGGTATCGAAGAAGACCGGCACGGTCCAGGCACGGTGACCGTTCTCGCCATGCCGGGACACTCCATCTACCCCGCCATCTGCGCATTGATTGCCAACCGGCGCTGGGAAATACACTCACTGAATCTGGAGCCAGGTCGCCTGAACGATGTCGTTCACCACCTGAGCCAGGAGGCATCCCATTGAACCTGCTGCCACCTGTTTTCAAACGCCAGCTTGCCAGCTATCTATCGGCACCTGCCACCTACCTGAGCATTGCGCTATTCCTGGTGCTGTCCGCCTTACTGGGATTGCACACAAGCCCATTGCTGGAGCGAAGCAGCAGCGACTTGCAGGGCTTTTTTCAATGGCACCCTTGGTTGTACCTGTTACTGATCCCTGCCCTGTCGACTCAACTTTGGGCGGATGAGAACGAGACCGGCTTTGGCGATTTCATGAAAACCCTGCCTGTCAGGCCCGCGGAACTGGTTATTGGAAAATTCCTCGCTGCCTGGGTCGTGGCGGGCCTGGCACTATTGCTGACATTTCCCATCGTGACAGTTGTCAACTTGCTCGGCACTGCGGACAACGCGGTCATTGCCTCACAATTTCTGTCCAGTTGGTTATTAGCCGGGAGCTATCTATCGGTCGGTGTTTTTATTTGCGCACTGACCCGCCAACGCCTGGCCATTTTCATATTGACGCTGAGCTTGCTGTTATTGGCCAGCGGTGTGTCTTCGGTGTTGGATGCACTTGAGCGTCAAGCGCCCATCTGGATCATCGATAGTTTGACGTCTCTCAGCCCACTCCTACGTTTTGGCCTGATTGACCACGGGACACTTACCTTTCAGGACTGCGCGTATTTCATCAGCATGATCATTGCTTTTCTTGCTGCGACGACCGCAATCCTCAACTACAAGAACAGCTGAGAAGGAACACTCTCGATGCGATATCCATTGCGCACCGGCATGACACTTAGCGTCATACTGCTTTTGTTCCTCGCATTCAACTTGGTATGGGCAGTCAAATTTCCCGATCTACGCCAGGATTTTTCTCAACAAAAAACCAACACATTGTCACCCGAGGTAGTGCACTTACTCACCACACTGGAAAGCCCACTGGACTTCTACTATTTCAATTCAAGCCTACCGGCACAAAAAAGCAGCATCCTGAAACACTATGCTAAACGCGTTGAAGAAAAACTGAGGGCTTTCGAACACGCAGCAAACGGCAGGATCAATCTGCACATTATCGATCCTGCTCCCTTTTCAGAGGATGCCTACAAAGCAGGATTATATGGACTACGCGATCAACCGGGATTCTTCGGTCTTATCGGCACGCGGGAGGGCCAAGCCGCACAACGCATCGAATCGTTCAACCCAGAGAACGAACCGTTGCTGGAGTATGAAATCAGCCACCTGATCACCCAGTTGCTGCATCCCGAGCCTGCGGTCATTGGACTGTTATCCGGGTTACCGGCAGACGCGTCCATCGAACCGTTGGTGCTGGAATTGCACCGACATTTCGACCTACTGGAGTTGGAGCCGACTGCAGATCATGTCCCCTCGCGGATCAAAACCCTGATGCTCATAAACCCCCGCGAGCTGCCGGAGAAAACGCTGTACGCGATTGACCAATTCGTCCTTAACGGCGGCAAACTGCTGATGTTTATCGACCCCCTCGGTAAAGGCGACTCAAAGGCAACACCCTCGGCGACCAGACTAGACGGGTTACTCGCCGGCTGGGGGGTCAGCATGCCGAGCAATAAGGTACTGGTCGACCGCACCTATGCCCCATCGGAACATCAACCGGCCACCTTCACCCTGCCACGCCAAGCGATGAATACCGATGATGTCAGCACCTGGAAGCTGGACACGGTGACCGTGTCGAACAGCGGCGCCCTGTTCTCCCTGGATAAAAGCCGGGCCACCTTCACGCCACTGCTGCGCAGTTCCAGACAGTCGTTACTGCTGGATTCAAGCGCCGTAGACAGCGCGTTCCCCACGCGTGGCGAGCGTCATGTGATCGCTGCCCGACTCGAAGGGCCAGCCTATTCAGCGTTTGCTGACGGATTTGGCGGGCAGCCGCCGGGGCGGCAGAAGGCGACGCAGATCCAAGTGGTAGTGGTGGCCGATACGGATATGTTGAGCGAGCCACCCAGCGGTTCCGCGCAAAACGCTAACAAACTGTTTGTAGTAAACACTCTGGATAACCTCGCAGCACCGCAGGCCCTTGCGAATATTCGCCCGCGTGCAGTGGCGGGCCACTCATTGAACCTGCTGGAGAAGCGCCGCGAGGCTGCCGAGCGCGCCTACCAGGATCAGGCCACCGAGCTGGAACGGCGCCTGGTACAAACGGAAAAGGAATGGCAGCGCCTCAACCCTGAGGGCACGACCCTGGGCACCGAGGCTGTCGATACCAACACCCAGTTGCAAGCGCTCAACAAAGAGCGCCTGCGTTTACCGATGGAACTGCATGCGCTGAAAAACGCCCTTCACGCGCCGGTGCAGCGCCTGGAGCGCAACATAAAACTGCTGGTGATTGTGCCGTTGCCGGCACTGCTGGGCCTGATTGCCTGGGGGCTATTTCAATGGCGTCGCCGTCGTTGTCCGGTGCCACCGTCGGCGTTCTATTGAGGGCTCAGCGCCGCGCGATCAAGCCTTGCCGGGCAATGCGCGTCAGTTGATGAATCACCTCGGCAGCATCTCTGGCGCTGGGCGCCTGGATCACCGCAAGGTCAAAGCTGTTGCTGGCAAAGCGCCCCAGGGAATCGCCATCTTCGACAAACTGGATCAGGAACGCCGAAGGCCGCCCGCCACGCCGCGGCCAACCATCCAGGTAACGCAACAGCGTCGGCTGGTGCTTGCCGCCGAGGAGAATTCTTGGATTGCGTTGATTCAGGTCCGCAGTGATCGGGGCCAGGCGTATGAGGGGGTGTGGTGCATTCATCGTGTCGTGTCTCTGCCTCAAAAGTCTGCGGGCAGGTGAGAGGCAACACCGAACCAGCGCTTTAGCGGTATTTCGAAGCCTGCGTCTTCAGTCAGAGCTGGCTTCTGTCGGGCTGCATCGAGTCCCAGTGGCGCCCCGCAATTAGCTGTTTAAATCGGCGCATAACCAACATCCTAGAGAAGCCGATGGGGCGGTGTCAAGAATCCCGCGCAACGAAAAGGCCCGCGCATGGCGGGCCTTCTCCAGGGGATACAGGGCGATCAGTTGGCGATGGCGCGGTCGGCAGACAGTTTGCCAGCACCTTCGAACAGGACGGCCAGGGAGCCGCCGAGCAAGGCCAGGGCGAACTCATAACCGTTGTTCGCCATGAACAGACCGTTATGGATATGCACCGAGAAGATCGCCACCAGCGACAGAAAAGTCAGGCCCAATGCCGCAGGGCGCGCCAGCAGACCGATGATCAGGGCCAGGCCGGCGAAGAACTCGGTACCGCCCGACAACAAGGCCATCAAGGTGCCCGGCGCCAGGCCAATGCTTTCCATCCACTGCGCGGTGCCCGCCAGGCCGTAGCCGCCAAACCAGCCAAAGAGTTTTTGCGAACCGTGGGCGGCGAAGATGATACCGACAACAATGCGCAGAACGGTCAGGCCATAGCCGGCGCGGGTGGACAGGATGCTTTTGATCAGTGGGCTCATGGTGATAATCCTTTTCAAAGTAGGGGTTGGTTGGCCGCTATATTAATCAGTTTATACAATGATAAAAGCCGAAAAATCGCCTGATTAATATCAATAAAATCGATCACTTGCGTGAGGCGATTTTCGGCTCCAACGCCGAAGGCTCCAGGGAGTCCCGTTCCCGATCAAACGCCAGGTAGTACTTATTGACGCTATTCACATAGCTGACGGCGCTCATCCCCACCTGCTCCATGGCAATGCGCTCCACCTGGAAGAACCACTGATTGGGATTAAGCCCACGGCGCTTGGCTTCAGTACGCATGCCTTGCACGCGTTCCGGCCCCATGTTGTAGGCGGCCAGCACGAAAGCCATGCGCTCGCGCTCGTTGAGCTTGGGGCTGGCGAAAAACTTGCGGCGGATCATCGACAGGTAACGCGCGCTCGCCTGCACATTGCTGTCGAGATTCTCGATATTGTTCACGCCCACCCGCTGCGCGGCCGAAGGTGTGATCTGCATCAGGCCGGTCGGCCCACCGCTGCTGCGCGTACCTGGGTCGAGGGCGGACTCTTTGAAGGCCAGCGCAGCGAGGTTCAACCAATCCATGCCTTGCTCGCGCGCATGTTTTTGCAGGACCGGACGCAGTTTCTCGAGGCGCTGGCGGTCGATGCGGGCCAGCGGGTTGCGCACTTGGTAAAGGCGTCGATAAATGCGCTGAAACGCCACGTCCTGGTCGGAGGGCGTGCGGTAGGTCTTGAGAAAGCGATCAATACTTGCCCGCAGCATCGCGGCGTCCTGCCGCACGAACCAGTACTCTTCGCCCGGCTCATTGATCGCCACCTGTTTGTCGAAGCGCAGTTTGGGCAGGATCTTCGACCAACGTTCAGCGATGGGCTTCTCGACAATGGTCAGGTGAAAGATGCCGGCCTGGACCATCTCCAGCACATCCTCCACCGCCAGGCTCGGGTCGACCCATTCCACCTTTATTGGCGGCTGCTTGTGCAGGGCCAGCTTCTGGTTGACCTGATTGATCGCATCCGCCGCCGCGCTGCCGGTGGTCAGCGCCAGGGTGCGCCCGGATAGCTGCTCCAACTTGGTAAACCGCCGCTCACCCTTGACCCCCACCAGCCATAACGGCACGCCACTGGCGATCGGGTCGCTCGCGCTGATCTTGTGCGCGGCCTTTACTTCCAGCAATTCTCCGGGAGCCACCAAGTCGCCTTCGCCACGCGCCAGCGCGCCGAGCAGTTGCCCCTTGGCCTTGGGGATGATCTTGAGATTGATGTTCTGGCCATCGCGGGCTTGGTCGTTGAGGTACTGCTCGAACGCACGCAGGCGATGGTATTCGACACCAATGGCCTGGCCCTGAATTTCACCGGAACTGTTGCGGCTCTGGTTGACCAGTACGCGCAGGGTACGACTGGAGCGAATCTCGGCCAGGTCGCGGACCTTGCTCGGCTTGGTCACTTCCAGCGGCCCGTCCAGCCGCGCGACCGCCGCCATGGGCAGCAATAACGTCAGGCACAACATAAGTAACGCCGAGGGTCGGATCATCCGCTCTCCGGAAAGAATACTGGCCAGCACCTTCGCGAAAAACGAGGGACTGGAGGTCAGAAACAGAGCGCTTTATGCGCTGACAAAGCACGCAACGGCGGCACCAGGGCAGGCGATAGACCCACCACAATGTCGCTTGCGACGTTCAAAGACAGCTATAACTCGTTGTAGTTCTAGGTTTTTCTTATAAATCTACAGCTCTGATATGCTTTCCGTCCGCAGGCGGAGATAGCACCATGCAACTCATTGATATCGGCGTCAACCTGACAAACCCAAGTTTCGACGAGAAGCACCAGGCCGTTCTCGAGCGCGCCTATGCCGCCGGCGTGCAACAATTGGTGCTCACCGGCACCCGTGTCGACGGCAGCGAACAGGCCCTGCAATTGTGCGAAAAACTCGATGAAAGCGGCCAACGGCTGTTCTGCACCGCCGGCATCCACCCCCACTCCGCCAGCGACTGGAACGGCGACAGCGCCCAACGCTTACGCGGTTTGCTCAACGACAGCCGCGTGCGTGCAGTGGGCGAATGCGGGCTGGATTTCAACCGCGATTTTTCCCCGCGCCCGCAGCAGGAAAAAGTCCTCGAAGAACACCTGGCCCTGGCCGTCGAACTGAAACTGCCGGTATTTCTCCACGAACGCGACGCCAACCAGCGCCTGCTGGAGATCCTCAAGGATTACCGTGATCACTTGTCCGCCGCCGTGGTGCATTGCTTCACGGGCGAGCAGCAGGCGCTGTTCAGCTACCTCGACCTTGACTTGCACATCGGCATCACCGGTTGGATCTGCGACGAGCGCCGTGGGACGCACCTGCATCCACTGGTCAGGGAAATTCCTCGGGGCCGCCTGATGTTGGAAAGCGATGCGCCTTACCTACTGCCGCGCACCCTGCGGCCCAAGCCGAAAAACGGCCGCAATGAACCGGCCTACCTGCCGGAGGTGCTGCGCGAAGTTGCTCTGCACCGCAACGAAAGCCTGGAAGACCTGGCCCAACACAGCACCGCCTGCGCCCGCGCCTTTTTCGGGCTGCCCATCGTGGTTTGATGCGACGCATTGACCCATATCAAAGTGACTTTTCTGAGTAACGGCACAATAATGGCACCTTGCCAATGCTGTTTCCGCGATCAGAGAAAACCTTCCATGGGTGCCTGGCTTAGCAATATCTCGCTGAAGTACAAATTCTGGGCCGTCAATGCGGTCGCTTTTATCACCACGCTGCTGTTGGTGTTATACGCCGTGCATCTCGAACAGCAGTCGCGCAGCCAGGCGTCCCAGACCTCTGCACAAGCTCAGGCGCGCTTGCTCAGCGCCTGGCCGACCGACAAGGCGTTGCCCAAGGGTGAGGCTTGGCTGACGTTTGCCCGTGGTCAAGTCCCACAGTTGGCCGATCTAGATCTGTCAGACCTGAGCAGTGCCAGCGGCTGGGTCGAACTCAATCACCTGCCATTGTTCGGCGAAAACCCGTTGATGGGCGCTGAAGTGGTCGCCCGCGCCGACGGGCAACAGATCGCAGTGCTCGCTTACGCGCCAAGCCTGAGCCAGGTGTTCAGTGAACGCTTCACCCACTACGCCGTAGCGGTGCTGATCCTGATGCTGGCAATGCTCTGCGCGTCGCAGTTGCTGATCCGCTTCCTGCTCAGCCAACTCAACACCCTCAAGGACGTGATGCTGCATGTCGAGAAAACCGGCGACCTGTCGGCGCGTGTCCCACTGGCCTGCAAAGATGAAGTCGGCCAGATGGCCAGCGCGTTCAACGCCATGCAAGCCGGCTACCAGCGGGTGGTCAACACCGTGGCCCGCACCGCCAAGCAGTTGGATGAAGGCGCCGCACGGCTGGCCAGCAGCATGAACGAGGTGCAGCACGGCATGCTCGGCCAGCAAAGCGAAACCGACCAGGCCGCCACTGCCATCAACGAGATGACGGCCACTGTCTACCACATCGCCCAGCACGCCGGCGCCACTCGCGATTTGTCCCAGACCGCCGACACCCTCGCCGGCAGCGGCCGCGAAGTGGTAGACCGGGTGCAACGTTCGATCGCCGGGCTGTCCAGCGGCGTGCAACAGACCGCCGAAATGATCCAGAAACTGGCCGAAGACAGCCAGAAAATCAACAGTGTGGTCAGCGTGATCCACAGCATCGCCGAACAGACCAACTTACTCGCGCTTAACGCCGCCATCGAGGCCGCCCGCGCCGGGGAAATGGGCCGCGGTTTCGCGGTGGTCGCCGACGAAGTGCGCAACCTGGCCAAGCGCGTGCAAACCTCCACCGACGAAATCACCCACATGGTCTCGGCGCTGCAAGCCGGCACCCGCGATGCGGTGGACTTCATGCAGGAAAGCTCGTTCAAGGCCGACGACTGCGTGCAACAAGCCCAGGAAGCCGGCGCCGCACTGGCCGAAATCACCGGCGCCGTGGCGCAGATGCGCGAAAGCAACACCCAGATCGCCGTCGCCGCCGAGCAACAGAGCCATGTCGCCGAAGAGATGAACCGCGCAGTCGTGAGTATTCGTGATGTGACCGAAAACACCGTGCAACAAACTGTCGATTCCGCAACCACCAGCAATGAACTGGCCACGTTGGCCGGGGAGCTAAGCAAAGCGATCGGGCAGTTGAAGCTATAAGCAATACAAGGCGAGGCTATGACCCCCATAGCCAGCCTTGATTCGCCGCGCCACCCTACCCGACCTAAACTCTGTTCAAGTTGTTTCAACGGACAGAGGATTCACCATCATGGGCAAACGTCATCCCAATCTCCCCGCCTGGCAATGGCGTCAGTACCCGCAAAACCACCAGCACCCGACCAACCTGGCGTTGCACATGATCGCGGTGCCGCTGTTTATCATCGGGTTTCTGTTGGTCGTTTCCGGGGTGTTCAGCCTGAGCCTGGCCAGTTTGGCCGTGGGCGTTGTCGGTATCCTGGCCGGCCTTGCGCTGCAGCGGCATGGCCACAACCTGGAAGCCCAGGCCAGTGAACCCTTCAGTGATCGTAAAGATGCCGTCCAACGCCTGGTGGTCGAGCAGTTCGTGACCTTCCCGCGCTTTGTGTTGAGCGGCGGCTGGTGGCGCGCCTGGCGTAAGCGCCACCAGCACTGAGGGTCAGGCGAAGACCACCACGGTCTGGCGGCTGATGGCGATCAACTCGCCGGCCGGGCTCCATAGCGCGGCGGCGGCATGGCCGTAGCCGTCGCGGGCGTGTTCGATGGTGACGTGGTACTGGCACCAGTCAAGTGTGCTCAGGTCTTGCAGCGGCTGGATAAACTCGATGGTCCAGGTCAGCGTGCTGCCCGGCGCGGGCTTTCTAAGGTGCGGCAGCACGGCCGGCGGCCAGGCATCCACCAGGGCGAGGATGTGCGACTCGGTCAGCGGCTCTTCTTTCACATCGCCGCGCAACCGCACCCAACCGCCCATGTCGCGGGAGGTGTTGCCGGTAAACGGCAAGCCGCCGACACTCCAGCGCATCGCCAGGTGCCGCATGAACTCCGGGGTGACGCCCTGGATGTAAGGCAGCTCCTGGCATTCCTCCCAGTGTTTGAAGGTCGGCGGCGGTTCGCTCGCCACCACGACTTGCGACTCACGGGAGGCACCGAAACTGGCCTGGACCAGGGTCGCCACTTCGCCGTTCTGCACCACCCGGCCAAGCAATTGACTGACGGCCTTGCCTTCGCGCAACACTTCGACTTGGTAACTGGCGGGCACACCCGGTGCTACCGGGCCGACGAAGGTGATTGCCAACGAGCGCAAAGGCCGGTCGGCGGGGACTTGGGCACGCAGCGCCTCGTATTGCAATGCGGCCACCAGGCCACCAAAGCTCGCGCGGCCCTGTGCCCATTCGGCGGGGATGGTGACCGCCTGAGGGTGGCTACGGGCGGCGTCGAGCAAATCACTAAAGCGCATGGCGACCTCACATCAAAAAGACCAGAGGTGCGATCTTAACCAGCGTGCCCGCCAGGTACAGCGCCTATTCCGGCCAAAAACCGGACCGGTTCAGAAACAATCCTCGCTGAGTTTGTCCAGCACCCGATCCGCCTCGCCTTCGGCCTGGGCCATGGTGCGACGCCATACCGTGACACACGGCTGCAGATCGGCTTGATGTTCAGCCTGGACCAGCCACTGCCAGCAATCATGCCAATCGCCCAGGGCGCCTTGGGCTTCTTTCAAGCGCGACATGGCCTTGGCCGGGAGTTTGTCCAGCTCGGGGTAGGCTTCGGCGGCGTAGCGCACGCGCTTGATCAACAAACGCAGACGATGGCGATCGTGGCTTGGGTCCTGCAGGGCGTCATCGAGTTTGCGCCATTGCTTGACCAGGCGTTTGTCGATACGCAGGCGCAGGCCCTTGAGCAATTTCTGGTGTTGCGACGCACGGATAAAACGCGGGAATGCATCGAGGATTTGCAGCAGGTGGGCCAATTCCGGGCCCTGCGCGACGTGGCGATAGGCATCGGGTTGCAGGCGCAGGCGACGGTCGGCGGCGGCAGGGTGACCATGCTGGAGCAGATACGCGGCCAGCACTTCACGATCACGCAACGGCGTGGTCAATTGGCCGACGGTGCGGGCGGCCAATTCGAGTTGTTCGACGCCCGGCAACCCGCGCAAAGGCCGCAATAGGCTGCGCAGGCGCCGCACGGTGGTGCGCAAATCATGCAGGGCCTCATCGTCGGTGACGGCGGCGAGCCGAGCCTGGCAGCTCAGTAACCCAACTTCCAGGCCGATGACCTGAGCGACTAACTGATCTACCAAAGCTGACATGCTTTACTCCACTGACGACGAATAATCCCTGCATCACTCAAGACCTGTGACGCAGCCTCATTGCACTCGGCAACGGCTACGAATCAGCGGCCGGCGCGAGACTCACGAATATAGAAACGCGCCTTTTCGGCTTTGTTGGCACAGCCTTCAAAGGCTTCGAATTGCTGCTGGGTCTTGGCGCCGGTCAGCAGGGACAAGGCCTTGGAGTAGCTCACGGTACCGGCAAAGCCTTCGGCCTTGGCCAAGTCCAGTTCTTTCCACGCGGCGTCCAGTTGGCTGCCGCAGCTGTCGCGATAGGCGCTTTTCCCGGCACAACCGGCCAGAGCCAACATGATCACAGGCACACACATCCAGGCTTTCATCGATGACACCTCAAAATAAAGAAAAACAGTCGGATTCTGTAGACGTTGCCTACAAAGAAAAGTGCCTTGTCCACTACCTGAAATCAGAAGCGCCTATTGCCAGAGCATACCCGAGCGCGGCCGTTATTCTGGAAAAATATTGCGCGGTTGCGCGAAGATTGAAGCCGCCCCCTCATTGGGTGCATTGTGGGCGCCTGCTTAACGAAGGACATCGACCATGAAGAAGCGTGTTGCCTTGGTGCTGGGCTCCGGTGGAGCTAGGGGCTACGCCCATATCGGGGTGATCGAGGAAATCGAACGGCGCGGCTACGACATCGCCTGTATCGCCGGCTGTTCCATGGGCGCGGTGGTGGGCGGAATCTACGCCGCCGGTAAACTCGACGAGTATCGGAACTGGATCGAAAGCCTGGATTACCTCGACGTATTACGCCTGGTCGATGTGAGCTTTCGCCTGGGTGCGATTCGCGGCGAGAAGGTCTTCGGACAGATCCGCAAGATCGTCGGCGAGATCAACATCGAAGAGCTGCGCATCCCCTACACCGCCGTGGCCACCGACCTCACCAACCAGCAGGAAATCTGGTTCCAGGAAGGCTGCCTGCACCAAGCCATGCGCGCCTCGGCGGCGATTCCGAGCCTGTTCACCCCGGTGATGCAAGGCAACCGCATGCTGGTGGACGGCGGCCTGCTCAACCCGCTGCCGATCGTGCCGGTGGTGTCGAGCCATTGCGACTTGATCATTGCGGTCAACCTCAACGCGACCAACCAGAAGCACTATCACTTGCCGGTGATCCAGCGTCCGCCGGCGTTCAAGAGCCGCTTCAACAGCTTGGCGAAGTCGCTGGGTTCGCACTTGCCGTTTCGCCGCAAACAGGCCGAGCAGTTGATGAAGCTCGAACAGGAAGCCTTGCAGGCCCACGCGGCCGAGATCAACCCGTGGCTGGAGTCGGCCGAACCCGAAGCCCAGCAACCCGCCGCCGCACCGGAAACCGCCGGGGCGCCGAAGTCAGCGACCGGTTCGTTCATCATCGATAACGTCGGCCCGGCATCGTTGCTGGACCTGATCAACCAGAGCTTCGAGGTGATGCAGACATCGCTGGCGCAGTACAAGATCGCCGGCTACCCGCCGGACGTCCTGATCAACGTGCCGAAGCGGGTGTGCCGGTTTTTCGAGTTCTACAAGGCGCCAGAATTGATCGCCCTGGGGCGCGAGATTGCCAGTGATACGTTGGATCGGTATGAAAGTGAGCAGCACTGAGATTGGCGGTGCGACGATTCGACTTGCCCCCGATGAGGCCCTGACAGCCAACGAAAATCCATCAGGCCTTAAGCCCCCAACAACCGATACCCCACCCCCGCCTCGGTCACGATAAAACGCGGCTGGGTCGGATCATCCGCCAGCTTCTGGCGCAGGTGGCCCACCACGATGCGCAGGTAGTGGCTGTCCTCGGTATGGGTCGGCCCCCAGATATCCTTGAGCAATTGCTGCTGGGTAATCACCCGCCCCGGATGACGCGCCAATTGCGCCAGCACCGCGTACTCCTTGCGGGTCAGCGCCACTTCGATGCCGTCCAGCAGCACCCGGCGATACGCCAGGTCGACTGTCAGCGGGCCGAAACACAGCGCCGCTTCCTGGGCCTCCCCCGCTGGCGCCTGGCGCAGCAAGGCGCGCACGCGGGCGAGAAACTCCTGGATGCCAAAGGGTTTGGTGACGTAATCGTTCGCCCCCCCATCCAGCGCTTCGACCTTCTGCACCTCGCTGGCGCGCACCGACAGCACCAGCACCGGCACCGTCGACCACTCACGAAACTCGCGCAGCACCTGCTGGCCGTCCATGTCCGGCAGGCCGAGGTCGAGTACCAGCAGATCCGGCTTGCTCAAGGCGGCCTGGGCCAGGCCTTCGTTGCCGCTGCCGGCCTCGATCACTTTGTAGCCCTGGGAGGCCAGGCTGATGCGCAGGAATTTGCGGATCTGCGGTTCGTCGTCAATGACCAAAATCGTCGCGGTCTGGCTCATGGTGTCCAATCAAAATCCATAAAAAAAAGAGAGTAGCTCACGCCTCGCGTTCCAGGCCAGGCTGTGTCGGCAACGGCAGGAACAGCGTGATGCAGGTGCCCCGCCCGCCAATCCCATCGGCGACGCTGATATGCCCGCCATGGGCGCCGACCATGCCCTGGCAGATCGCCAAGCCAAGGCCAGTGCCCTGCCCGCCGCGGTCACCACGGGCAGCGGTGTAGAACATATCGAAAATCTTCGCGCGCTCGTCTTCAGGAATTCCCGGCCCCTCATCGGCCACGGCGAAGAACAATTGGTTATCCAGCACCCCGGCGCTCACTTGCAAATGGCCTTGGGCCGGCGAGAATCGGGCGGCGTTTTCCAGCACGTTGACCAGCGCCTGCTCGATCAACGCGGCATGCACATACAGCAACGGCAATTCAGGCGGTACATCGATGCTCACTTGCAGCGGCGCCAGCACCGCACGTAAGCGGCCGAGGGCGCTGCCGACGATATCACCGGGCGAGACCCAGTCCCGCGCCAGCTTCAACGCGCCGTGGCCCAGGCGGGTCATGTCCAACAGGTTCTGGATATAGCGATCGAGGCGCTCGGCTTCGTCGCGGGTGCCTTCGAGCAACTCGCGGCGATCCTCCAGCGGGATGGCTTCGCCGAGCGCCAGCAGGCTGTCGATACTGCCGCGCATGGACGTCAACGGCGTGCGCAAATCGTGGGACACCGACGCGAGCAAGGCACTGCGCAGTTGCTCGGTCTCGCCGTGCAGCCGCGCGGACTCCAGTTCCTGCGCCAATTGCGCGCGTGCCAACGCCTGGGCCAGCGGCTGGCTCAAGGCGATCAGCAAGCGACGGCGCTGGCCGCTCAGCTCCTGGCCCGGTTTCGCACTGACACCGAGCAACCCCAGCGGGCCCTCTTCGCTCGACAGCGGCCACCACCACCAGCCCCCAAACGGCAACGTGCCGGTGCCCTTGCCTGCCGGCTGATCGTGCTGCCAGGCCCAGTCGGCGGCGGCGCGTTCGGCTTCGGTGAAGGTCAGCGGTCCGCCGGTCTCGACTTTCCAGCCGCCGTGGCCATCGCGGTTGACTAGGCACAGGTCGAGGTCGCTCCAACCTTCCAGGTGATGCGCCGCCGCGCTGATCACCGCCTGGCGATCGGTGGCCGCGGTGAGCTTGCGCGACAGGTCGAGCAGCTCGCTGGTTTCTTCCTGGGTGTCACGCAACGCCTGCAACTGCCGACGCTGGCGTGCGGCGAGGTTGCCGGTGAGTGCCGCCATCAGCAGAAAAAACAACAGGGTCAGCACGTCTTCTTCACGCTGGATGGCGAAGGAGAATTTTGGCGGAATAAACAGGAAGTCATACGTCAGAAACGACAGCGCCGCGCACACCAGGGACGGCCCCAGACTACTGCGCACCGCCACCAGCAATACCGCCGCGAGAAATACCAGCGAGATATTCGGCAACGGCAACACGCTGGCGACCGCCCAGGCCACCGCCGCCGCAATCACGGTCGCCACCACCGCCAGCGCATAGTCGAACCACACCAGCCCGCGTACATCCGGCAGGCGCGGCGGTGCAGGCACGTCGTCGCTGTCGAGGATGTTGATTTCCAGGCCGCGTGCATTGCGCAACAGGCGCTCGGCCACGCCACCACCGAACAGCCGACGTCGCCAGTTCATCCGCGACTGCCCGACCAACACGAGGCTGGCGCGGCGCTCAGCGGCATGATGGATCAGTGTCTTGGTCACCTCCCCCGCGCGCAGCAGCACCACTTCACCGCCGAGGCGTTCGGCCAGTTGCTGGGCGTTTTGCAGGCGCAGGCGCGCTTGTTCATCGCGCACGCGACCGTTATCGATATGCACCAGGCTCCACGGCAGGTGGCGTCGCTGCGCCACGCGGCTGGCATGGCGCACCAGGCGTTCGGCTTGCGCATCGCCGTCGACGCCGACCAGCAAGCGACCGCGCACCGCCGGCGCGGCCTGGCCGAGTTGGCGATAGCCCTGAGCCAAGTCATCGTCGACGTGGGCGGCGGCGGTCTGCATCGCCAGCTCGCGCAGGGCCGTCAGATTAGTCTGGGTGAAAAACGCATCGATGGCGGCGCGGGCCTGTTCCGGCACGTACACCTTGCCGTCGCGCAAACGCTCCAGCAGCTCGCGGGACGGCAGGTCGATCAGCAGCAGCTCATCGGCCTCCTGCAGCACCCAATCCGGCAGGGTTTCGCGCACCAGCACGCCGGTGATGCCACGCACCTGATCGTTGAGGCTTTCCAGGTGCTGGACGTTGACCGTGGTGAACACGTTGATGCCGGCGGCGAGCAGTTCCTGAATATCCTGCCAGCGCTTTTCATGGCGGCTGCCAGGCGCGTTGCTGTGGGCCAGTTCGTCCACCAGCACCAGTTGCGGCTTGGCGCCGAGCAGGCCGTCGAGGTCCATTTCTTCGAGCATCACGCCACGGTATTCACTGCGCAGCAACGGTTGCTGCGGCAAGCCGCTGAGCAACGCTTCGGTCTCCGCGCGGCCGTGGGTTTCGACCACACCGGCGAGCAACCTGACGCCCTGGCGCAACTGGGTATGGGCAGCCTGGAGCATGGCGTAGGTCTTGCCTACGCCGGGGGCGGCGCCAAGGAAGACTTTGAGCCGGCCACGGCCGTCCCGGGGCAGATCGGCTAACAGGGCATCGGCACGGCCGGAGTCGCTCATGCGCGGGGGTTCCTTCAGGGGTTTATAAAGTCGCAGGCAGATTCACTGAAGATCAAATGTGGGAGCGGGCTTGCTCGCGATGCAAGCGACTCGGTCTAACAGTAATACCGAGGTGATGCTATCGCGAGCAAGCCCGTTCCCACAGGCTGATCAGAGTTTTTCCAGGGCCATATTCAGCGCCAGCACATTCACCACCGGCGGGCCCACCAGCGGGCTTTCGATGTGCTCATCCAGCAAGCGCTGCAGGGTGGACACCGGCACATTCCGTGCGGCGGCTACCCGCGCCAGTTGATAGGCAATCGCCGACGGTGGCAAGTGTGGATCAAGACCGCTGCCGGAGGTCGTCAGCAAAGCTAACGGCACCGGGCCTTGAGCGGGCACGAACTGTTTATTCGCGTCATCGAACACGCGCGTGGCCAGCGCCGGGTTGCTTGGCCCCAGGTTGCTCGCGCTGCTGGAAACGGTCGCGAACGCGCCCGCCGAAGGACGCGGGTGGAACCAGCTGTCACCGGTAAAGTCCTGGGCGATCAGGCTGGAGCCGCGCACCTTGCCGCTGGCGTCGCGCACCAGGCTGCCGTTGGCTTGGTCCGGGAAGGCGACCTGGGCGACGCCGGTCACCACCAGCGGGTAGGCGACGCCGGTGATCAGGGTCATGAGGACCAGCAGGCTCAGGGCCGGGCGGATGATGTTGGACATTTCAATTTCCTCAATTCGGTCATTGCAACCTGTGGCCACCGCTTTGCCGGTGCCCACAGGAATCGGGTCAAACCAGGTGCAGCGCGGTCAGCAACATGTCGATCGCCTTGATGCCCACGAACGGCACCAGCAGGCCGCCCAGGCCGTAGATCAACAGGTTGCGCCGCAGCAACGCCGCCGCACTCGCCGCCTGCACTCGCACACCGCGCAGCGCCAGGGGAATCAGCACGACGATGATCAGTGCGTTGAACACGATGGCCGAGAGGATCGCGCTCTGCGGGCTCTGCAAGTGCATCACGTTGAGCACACCCAGTTGCGGGTAGATCGAGGCGAACAGCGCCGGCAGGATCGCGAAGTACTTGGCCACATCGTTGGCGATGGAAAAGGTGGTCAGCGCGCCGCGCGTCACCAGCAATTCCTTGCCGATCTGCACCACGTCCAGCAGCTTGGTCGGGTCGCTGTCGAGGTCGACCATGTTGGCGGCTTCGCGGGCCGCCTGGGTGCCGTCGTTCATCGCCATGCCGACGTCCGCCTGGGCCAGCGCCGGAGCGTCGTTGGCGCCGTCGCCGCACATCGCCACCAGTCGACCGTCGTTCTGTTCGTGACGAATCCGCGCGAGTTTTTTCTCCGGGGTGGCTTCGGCCAACACGTCATCCACGCCGGCTTCAGCCGCAATCGCGGCCGCCGTCAGCGGGTTGTCGCCGGTGACCATCACGGTACGAATCCCCAGCTTGCGCAGCTCGGCAAACCGTTCGCGGATGCCGGGCTTGACCACGTCCTTCAGATGGATCGCACCGAGCAACTTGCCATCGGCGCACACCAGCAACGGCGTGCCGCCGCTCTGAGCGATCTTGTCGATTTCCCGCGACAGGGCCGGTTGCAGGTCGCTGCGGGGTTGACCGATAAACGCCAGCAGCGAGTCCACGGCGCCTTTGCGAAATACGCGGCCCTGATAGTCGACGCCAGACAAGCGGGTTTCGGCGGTGAACGGTACGGCGGTCAATTCCTCCAGTGAAGGTTCGGCCTGCGGGTGCAAGGCACGCAGGTATTCGACGATGGATTTGCCTTCGGCGGTGTCGTCCGCCAGGGACGCCAGCAGCGCGCCCTCGGCCAATTCCCGACCGCTCACACCCGGCGCCGCAACCACTGCCGAGCAGCGGCGGTTACCAAAGGTGATGGTGCCGGTCTTGTCCAGCAGCAACACATGCACGTCCCCCGCCGCTTCCACGGCGCGACCGGACTTGGCGATCACGTTGAGGCGCACTAGGCGGTCCATGCCGGCAATACCGATGGCCGACAGCAAGCCACCGATGGTCGTAGGAATCAGCGTCACCAGCAGTGCGACCAGGAACACCAAAGGCAAGCTGCCATTGGCGAAGTGGGCGAACGGCTGCAGGGTCACGACCACCAGCAGGAAGATCAGCGTCAGGCCGATCAGCAGGATATCCAGCGCCACTTCGTTGGGGGTTTTCTGGCGTTTGGCGCCTTCGACCAGCGCGATCATGCGGTCCAGCGTGGACTCGCCGGGGTTGGCGGTGATGCGGATCAGCAGCCAGTCCGAAACCAGGCGCGTGTTGCCGGTGACGGCCGAGCGATCGCCGCCGGATTCGCGGATCACTGGCGCGGATTCGCCGGTGATCGCCGCTTCGTTGACCGCCGCGATACCTTCGATGACCTCGCCGTCGCCGGGGATCATTTCCCCGGCGGCAACGCGTACTACATCGCCTTTGCGCAGGCCGGTGGCCGGCACGACCTTGAAGCTGCCATCGGCCTCCTTGCGACGTGCGCTGAGGCCTTCGCTGCCGGCCTTGAGGCTGTCGGCGCGGGCCTTGCCACGCCCTTCGGCCAGGGCTTCGGCGAAGTTGGCAAACAGCACGGTGAACCACAGCCACACGGCGATTTGCGCGGCAACGAAGGTCGGCACGGCGGTGTCGGGTACGAAGCACAGCACGGTGGTGAGGATCGCGGTCAGCTCGACCACCAGCATCACCGGCGAGCGTTGCAGTTGGCGAGGGTCGAGCTTGACGAACGCCTGGACCAACGCCGCGCGCCACAGCGCGGAGATCGCGGTTTTGGCGGGCTCGTGGGTTTTGACCGGCGTCGCGTTTTTTGCAGGCATATTCATTTTCATATCCCTCAGAAGCCCATGCTCAGGTGTTCAGCAATAGGGCCCAGTGCCAGTGTCGGCAGGAAGGTCAGGCCGCCCACCAGCAAAATGGTCACGGTCAACAGGGTCACGAACAGCGGGCCATGGGTGGGGAAGCTGTTCTGGCCAATCGGAGCGGTCTTCTTCATCGCCAGGCTGCCAGCCAGGGCCAGTACCGGGAGGATGTAGCCAAAGCGCCCAATCAACATGCCCAGGCTCATCATCAAGTTGTGGAACGGGGTGTTGCCACTGAAGCCGCCGAACGCCGAACCGTTGTTGGCACTGGCCGAGGTGTAGGCATAGAGCAACTGGCTGAAGCCGTGGGGACCAGGGTTGCTGATCGCACCGGCCGGGCCAGGCAGGCT
This sequence comes from Pseudomonas sp. D3, assembly GCF_029320995.1. Lineage (NCBI taxonomy): Bacteria > Pseudomonadati > Pseudomonadota > Gammaproteobacteria > Pseudomonadales > Pseudomonadaceae > Pseudomonas > Pseudomonas sp. D3. The sequence continues at coordinate 2,112,531 of NZ_CP119772.1, read as the reverse complement.
GGCAGCAATGGCACCGAGCACCAGCACACCCACCGGCATCACCAGCAAGGTCACCACCAGCAATTGCACTTCCTTGGCCTGCAGCTTCTTGCCCAGGTATTCCGGAGTGCGGCCGATCATCAGGCCGGCGAGGAACACCGCGATCAACACGTTGAGCAACATGCCGTACATACCGGCACCGACGCCGCCGAAGATCACTTCGCCGACCATCATGTTGACCAGTGCCACCATCCCGCTGAGGGGGTTGAGGCTGTCGTGCATGCCGTTGACCGAACCGTTGGATGCCGCAGTGGTGGTCACCGACCACAACACGGTGCCGGTGGTGCCGAAGCGCGCTTCTTTACCTTCCAGCGGTGCGGTTTGCTCAACCACCGGGTTGTTCAGGCTCGGGTTGGGCTGGTATTCGGCCCACAGCGAGGTTGCGCCGCCGATCAGGAACAGGGCCAGCATGCAACCGAGGATCGCCCGGCTTTGACGCAGGTCCTTCACGTAATGGCCGAAGGTAAACACCAGCGCCACCGGGATCAGGATGATCGCCGACAACTCGAACAGGTTGGCCCAGGCCGTCGGGTTTTCAAACGGGTGCGCCGAGTTCACGCCAAAGAAGCCACCGCCGTTGGTGCCCAGTTGCTTGATCGCAATCTGGCTGGCCGCCGGGCCCAAAGGGATCACCTGGTCAACGCCCTGCAGGGTCACGGCCTCAACGTAATGCGCGAAGGTTTGCGGCACGCCCTGCCACACCAGGAACAACGCCATCACCAGGCACAACGGCAACAGGCCATAAAGCGTGGCGCGGGTCATGTCGACCCAAAAGTTGCCCAAGGTCTTGGTGGATTTGCGACCGATCCCACGGCACAGCGCGACCAGGACGGCAAGGCCGGTGGCGGCACTGACGAAGTTCTGCACGGTGAGGCCGGCCATCTGGCTGAGGTAGCTCAGGGACGCTTCACCGCTGTAGGACTGCCAGTTGGTGTTGGTGATGAAACTGACTGCTGTGTTGAAGGCCAGGGTCCACTCCAGGCCCGGCAACTTCTGCGGGTTCAGTGGGAAGTAGCCCTGGAACAACAGGATCGCGAACAGCAACACAAATCCGGCGAGGTTGAACGCGAGCAAAGCCAGCATGTATTTCTGCCAGCTCTGTTCCTGCTGCTCGTCCACGCCCGAGAGGCGATAGCACGCGCGCTCCACGGGACCGAGCAGCGGCGTGAGCCAAGTGCGCTGGCCTTCCATGACCTTGTAGTAGAACCGCCCCAGGAAGGGGGCCGGCACCAGCACCAAAGCGAAGAAGGCGATGATCAGCCAATAGTCATAACTGTGCATAGCCTGCTCCTAGTTCCGATCCGCGCGTAACAGCGCAACCAGCAGATAAATGAACAGCGCCACGGCCAATAGCAGTGACACCCCGTCCAGAACGCTCATGGAAGTCTCTCCGTTTAGCGGCGAGTGCCGCGTGTGGGGCAATTGTCGGCAGGAGTGGTGTAAAGGAACGAGAGCGAGGGGGTGGGCGAGGCGTAAAGATGGCGTAAAGAGTGGGTTTATGCGGGGTTTACAGGGGGATTTGTGGCAGCTGGACGGGCGCTATCGGGAGCAAGCTCCCTCCCACACTTGACCGAGTTGTCATGCCGAGCGCCGATCAACCTGTGGGAGGGGGCTTGCTCCCGATAGCGCGAGAGTGTCAGATTTTTTGTGTGCGGGCCGTTAACGGCCTGCCGTTAGGCAGGCCGTAGTTTTACCAGGTCGGCCTGATAAATCGATCTCCATACAAGATCGCAAATTGATTCATCGCACTCTTCCAGTCGTGTGCCGGCTTGCCCCAGTTTGCGGTGATATTGCGTAAGCCCAACCAGATTAGCTTCGTCGCGGCATCGTCCGTTGGGAAATGGCCTCTGGTCTTGATGATCTTGCGCAACTGAGCGTTGATACTCTCGATGGCGTTCGTTGTGTAGATCACTTTACGTATGGCCGGAGGAAACACGAAGAAGGGGATAACTCGATCCCACGCACGCTTCCAGGCCTTTGCGACCGTTGGATATTGCTTGCCCCAAGGGCCGGTTTCGAAGGCTAACAGCGCTTGTTCAGCGGCGTCAGCGTTGAGTGCCTGATAGATCGGCTTCAACGCTTTCGCCAGCTCGCGGCGCTTATCCCAAGGCGCGTAATCAAGACTGTTACGGATCAAATGCACAATGCAGGTCTGCAACGTCGTCTCGGGAAATACCGCGCTCAGCGCTTCAGGCATACCTTTGAGGCCATCAGTTACTGCGATCAAGACGTCCTCGACACCTCGGGTTTTGAGGTCGTTGAAGACCTTCATCCAAAACTTCGCACCTTCGGTTGTTTCAATCCAAATGCCCAAGATGTCTCGGGTTCCATCCGGCAAGACACCCAGCGCCAGGTAGATTGCCTTGTTGCGAACCAAACCTTCGTCGCGAATTTTGACTCGCAACGCATCGAAGAAAATCACCGGGTACATCGGCTCAAGCGGTCGTTGTTGCCAGGCAGTGACTTCGTCTAAAACCGCATCGGTCACTGAGCTGATGAAATCGTGAGAGACCTCTGTTCCGTACTGTTCGGATAGAAATGCACGGATCTCACGGACCGTCATGCCTCGGGCATACATCGCAATGATCTTGTCATCAAAGCCCGTAAATCGGCGTTCGTGTTTTGGGATCAGGATCGGCGCAAAACTTCCATCGCGATCTCTGGGGATGTCCAGGCGAAGCGGGCCGTCATCGGTGAGCACCGTTTTGCCGCTCTTGCCATTGCGCTGGTTACTCGACTCCTCAGGGCGCTCCGCGCCCTGAGGATAGCCAAGGTGGTGACCCAGTTCGGCACCAAGGGCTCGCTCGATCAGCGCCTTTTTGAACGCCATCGACGCATCCTGAATGGCTTCGGCACTCATCGGACCGCTGACGAACTGGTCGATCAGCTCTTTGGGAATGGTTGGAAGATCACGCGGGGCCTCACGGGCCGGTTTCTTTTTGGTCGGCATATATGCACCTCTTCTGCAATGTTATGCCCGAACACAAAATTTATGACAGTCCCGATAGCGCCGGCACAGTCACCGCCGCACCTATCTGGTGCAACGCTGGGAAATTTCAAACGCCAAACCATCCCCCACACGACAGTTGCGCATCTTTACGACACGGTTTTCTGGAGTGGCATGGCCGCTGCAACACCTTGAATCATTCCAAACCGTTCAGGGAGCGCAGCACGATGAACACACAACTCAAACCCACCTTGGGCACCCTGCATTTGTGGGGCATCGCGGTCGGGCTGGTGATTTCCGGGGAATACTTCGGCTGGAGTTACGGGTGGGGCGTGGCGGGAACGCTGGGCTTCCTGGTGACCTCGTTGATGGTCGCCGCGATGTACACCTGCTTTATCTTCAGTTTCACCGAGCTGACCACCGCCATTCCCCACGCCGGCGGGCCTTTTGCCTACAGCCGCCGCGCGTTCGGTGAGAAAGGCGGCCTGATCGCGGGCCTGGCGACGCTGATCGAATTCGTGTTCGCCCCGCCCGCCATCGCCTTGGCCATCGGCGCTTATCTGAATGTGCAGTTTCCCGCACTGGACCCGAAACACGCAGCCGTCGGCGCCTACATCGTGTTCATGGGCCTGAACATCCTCGGCGTAAAACTCGCCGCTACCTTCGAGCTGGTGGTGTGCGTACTCGCCGTCGCCGAGTTGCTGGTATTCATGGGCGTAGTTGCCCCAGCGTTCAGCTTCAGCAACTTCGCCCTGAATGGCTGGGCCGGTTCCGACACCTTTGGCGCGCCGGCGATTGCCGGGATGTTTGCGGCGATTCCCTTTGCGATCTGGTTCTTCCTCGCCATCGAAGGCGCAGCCATGGCCGCAGAGGAAGCGAAAGATCCCAAGCGCACCATTCCAAAAGCCTACATCAGCGGCATCCTGACCCTGGTGGTCCTGGCCATGGGCGTGATGTTCTTCGCGGGTGGCGTGGGCGACTGGCGCACCCTGTCGAACATCAACGACCCGCTGCCGCAGGCCATGAAAACCGTGGTCGGTGAAAGCTCCGGCTGGTTGCACATGCTGGTGTGGATCGGCCTGTTCGGGCTGGTGGCGAGCTTCCACGGCATCATCCTGGGCTACTCGCGCCAATTCTTCGCCCTGGCTCGGGCCGGCTATCTGCCGTCGTTCCTGGCCAAACTGTCGCGTTTTCACACACCACACCGGGCAATCATCGCCGGTGGAGTGGTCGGCATTGCCGCCATCTACAGCGACGGCCTGATCAATCTGGGCGGCATGACCCTGACTGCAGCAATGATCACCATGGCCGTATTCGGCGCCATCGTGATGTACATCATGAGCATGCTCAGCCTGTTCAAACTGCGTAAGACCGAACCGCTACTGGAACGCACCTTTCGCGCACCGGGCTACCCGATCGTGCCGGGCATCGCGCTGGTGCTGGCGGTGGTGTGCCTGGTAGCCATGGCCTGGTTCAATGCGCTGATCGGGATGATCTTCCTCGGTTTCATGGTGGTCGGTTTCATCTACTTCCAGCTGACCGCGCAAGACCGTGCCGATGCACCAGCGGATGCAATGTTGACCGGGCTCTAAGGTTTTGAGGCGGAACAGGCCTACACTGAACTACTCAGAAAGCCTGTAACTCAAAGCAGTTATTACCGTGGGAAAAACCTCCCACGGCAATCTGCCTCAAGGAGAGCGTTATGCCGTGGTATGCATGGTTGATTATGGTGGTTGCGATCGGGTCGATCGTCGGCGGGCTGATGATGTTGCGTGACAGCGCCAACAAAGTGGAACTCACCGACGAACAGCGCAAACGCGTGGCCGAGCGCAACGCCCAGGCGGATGCCAAGGATGGGCAAGACCGCTGATCCAATGGGTGAGACCTATCCTGTGGCGAGGGAGCTTGCTCCCGTCGGGCTGCGAAGCAGCCCTCTCCCCCGGTTACTCCCAATCCGCCTTGGCAATCTGCAACCCGTGCTGTCCCTTATAGGCAGCACGCTCAGGCTGGCGCCAGCCTTGCAGCAACCCCTCCTCCAATTTATAGATCTCAACCCCTAGCGGACGGCACACCGTCAGTGGGTCCTGCGCCTCCGGCCCCCACATCGGCAGCGATAAATCCCCACCCGGGCAGGTCGACAGCGCACATAGCAAATCAATCTCGGCAAAAAATTCCAGGTAATCGCCCTTCTGCGCCGGGCACGCCTTCATGAAATACATGTCGTCGTGATTCAGGCCCGTGCATTGGAAAATATTCAGCACGTCATGCACATCAAACTCCGTCAGACCGTGAGGCAATACCGCGCGGGTCAGGTTCGAGTGGCAGTGATGATGGAAATCTTCGCCGGTGAGCATGCGGTTCACATACGGATCGCAGCGCGTACCGAGTAAATCGTGCAGGCGCCCGCCGTGTTCATCAATGCCGTAGCTGGCCAGGCTGTCGTCGGTAATGGTCACCAGCGGCCGCAGGAACGGCAGGTTGGACCACAGCCGGTCATGGGTGCTGACATGCGCGCCCTGCAACTGGCGCGTGCGCGCGGCCCACAGGCGTTCGCGCGGGTCGTTGGCGTTCCACACGTTGAAGTCACCGACCTGGGGGCCGACCGGCGTGGTCACGCGGAACACATGCCCGGCCGGTACCTTCCACGCCCTGCCCGTGCGAATCGGCACCTCGAACTGTTCGATCAAAGTGCGTTGATCCTTGCGCTCACGAATACGCTCATAAAACGCTGTGTCGACCTGCAACGCCGAACCTTTGCTGACCTGGTAAGCGGCCGGATAGTCTTTGTACATGCTGCGGATCCTCGATCAAGGGTGCGTAAACAGGGCTAACGAAAGGCGTTCGGAATCATCCAGGTACAGGCTCATCGCCTCGCCTGCCGCCGGTTTATTTCCGTGGATCAGTAACTCGTATATTTCACGATCACGCTCCAGCCAGGGCGACTGAAAGCGCTGCTCATCGGGCGCGGCGCAAAACACCAGACGCAATTGCGCGATCACCTGGGCGAAAAACTCATCGAACAACGGGCTGCGCATCAGCCCGACAATCTGCTGGTGAAACAACAGGCTGTGGGTGGCCACGGAGCGCCAATCCTCCCGCTCCCGAGCCAGCGCGGTGGCCTCGATGGCGTTTTGCATACGCTCGGATTGGTCATGGGTCAGCGCACCGCTCTGGGCAATGGCCTGCAATTCAAGGGTGCGACGAACGACAAATAAATCCCGCACCTCTTCGCGTTCCAACCGACGCACCATCACGCCCTTGTTACGCACATACCGCGTCAACCCTTCCTGCCCCAAACGGTGCAACGCCTCACGAATCGTATTGCGCGACGCGTTATAGGCCTTGACCAACTCCGCCTCGACCAGCGCCATTCCCGGCAACAGTCGCCCACCGATGATGTCGGCACGCAGTTCCAGGGCGATCTGGTCGGCTAAGGACAAGCTAAGCGTCATAATTACCTCACGATTGTTGAACAATCCTCCCTGTGTGAGTAATCACTTTTCATGCCAAGAGCTGCGCGGTGTGAAAAGATTCAGTTTGGTTAACATGCATCGTGGAAATCGTGCGTGACGGTTTGAAAGCGCAGAACCCGGATGAAAAAAAGGCCGGTCACTGACCGGCCTCTCTATACTTATTTGATCTCTAACCTGCCCCGATTTTTCTCCAGCAACGCCTTGCCGATACCCTTTACTTCCAACAACTCATCCACCGCCATGAACGGACCGTTGCTTTCGCGATAGGCGATGATTGCGTTGGCCTTCGCGGCACCGATGCCGAAGAGGTCACGACGCAGGGTCTCGGCGTCGGCGGCGTTGAGGTTGACCTTGGTGGATTGTTCGGTTTTGGTCATTTGGGTGGTGATGGGGGTTGGGGGTTCGGGTTTGATCGATGGGGCTGCGGTGGTGGCAACAGAAAAGGTGGCGAGGAAGGCGAAGATTAGCGAGGTTAGGTGGGTGTTTTGCATTGGTGAGGCTCCATGACATCGATGAGGTAGAAAGGCAGCTTTTCCGGAGCTGCTTTTCTACGTTAGGCGATGGATGGAGGGTGTCAAAAGTGGGTGGGTTACAGAGTGTTAACTCATGGTTCCAAGCGACGTTGCTGATAGATCCAGTCGACGATTTCGCCTTCGGGGGAGTAACCACTTACAGTTTCGCGCAAGAGTTGGCGGACGCGGGTGTAGTCGTCCTCCTCCACGGCAGCCAACAAGTCGTCCAGTCTGGCCTTGAGTACGTCCCAAGACAGATGATCTTCATTCGCACTCATGATCATCGGGTGCTGGGTGGCAACGACGTTGTCGCCGATGAGTAACTCTTCGTAAAGTTTTTCGCCAGGACGGAGGCCGGTGAACTCGATGGCAATGTCTCCATGAGGGTTTTTGTCTGAGCGAACGCTCAAACCGGACAGGTGAATCATCTTCTCAGCCAGTTCGACAATCCTCACGGGCTCGCCCATGTCCAGAACAAACACATCACCACCGAGCCCCATAGAACCCGCCTGAATAACCAATTGGGCCGCTTCCGGAATTGTCATAAAGTAGCGTGTGATCTTTGGATGAGTGACCGTCAATGGCCCACCGGATTTGATTTGCTTATGGAATAGTGGAATCACCGAGCCGGAGGAACCGAGCACATTACCAAAGCGAACCATTGTAAAACGCGTTTTGTTGACAAGCGAAATATTAGCTGCATCGCCGAACAAAACAGGAGCCAACTCGCGACTGAGGGCCTGCAGCGTCAACTCGGCCAGACGTTTTGTACTCCCCATGACATTAGTGGGACGAACTGCCTTGTCGGTTGAAATCAAAACGAAGTTGGCCACACCCGCCTGAAGAGCGGCCTGAGCAGTATTCAGCGTCCCGAGCACGTTGTTCAATACACCCTCAGCAATATTGTGCTCAACCATTGGGACATGTTTGTACGCTGCCGCGTGGTAGACAGTGTCCACATGCCAGCTTTTCATAAAATCCAGCAATTGAGTTTGATTGCGAACAGAGCCAAGTATGGGCAACAGCCGAATAGGCAGAGAATCCCGGGAAATCCGCTGCTCCAGCTCAGACAGGATAGTGTAAAGGTTAAATTCACTGTGCTCAAAAAGCAAAAGTGTAGTCGGTCGCAATTCAATGATCTGCCGACACAACTCAGAACCAATAGAGCCCCCTGCACCAGTTACGAGAACGCTTTTTCCTTTAATGCAATGTTCCAGCAGCTTCTCTTGCGCAGGGACCGTATCACGGCCAAGCAAGTCAGCAATATCAACTTCCTGAATATCGTCAACCTTTACTCTCCCGCTGGCGAGATCCATGAAGCCTGGCACGCTTCGAACATGCAGAGGGAACCCCTCAAGAAGCCCAAGAATTTCCCGGCGTCGGCCTCGGTTGGACGAAGGAATTGCTAAAAGAATTTCCTGAGCCCCTGTCAAGGCGATCATCTGTTGAATATGTTTGGGTTTGTATACCTGCAGCCCGGAAATCACTCGGCCGGAGATGTCGATGTCATCATCAATAAAAGCGACCGGCCGCATAACTCGCCCCATACGCAATGCAGCAACCAACTGATTGCCCGCAGCACCTGCTCCATAGATAGCGACCTTACGTAAACCGTCATCCCTGCTGGTGAAAGGAACATGTTGGGTTGCCGCGAACCAGTCTCCTAGAAAATACTGACGCATGGCCAAGCGCAGCCCGCCAATCATGATCATGCTCAACCACCAATAGTTGAAAATAATGGAGCGTGGGACCACATTTTGGTGATTACTGTACCAGTACACCACTACAGCTAAAATCAAAGAAGAAAGACTTACAGCTTTAATAATTACAATGAGCGCATCATTCCCAAAATAACGCATGACAGCGCGGTACATACCGAAACGAATGAACAAGGGGATGGCGACAATCGGGGCAACGATGAAAAGCCAAAAATGCATTTTGACTGGATTGATCATTTCATCAATGCCCAACCGGACGACGAAAGCGAACCACAGCGCGAGCCAAACCAACAACACGTCAGTGGCTACCTGAAGCACGCGCTTTTCTCGCCGTGAAAGGCCGAGTAGGTGCGCTCGTATTTTATCCATGATCCTTTTTACCACCTTCGCCACTCCAGAAAACGACCCGACGCGCTTAACTTGGTTCAACACACTATGATTGCAAATTAGGCAGCTATAATACAGTGGCTTTGCTAAAAATCTCCGCCAAGACTTCACAAGTCAAATTAATTTCTTGCTCCGTCAATGTCGGGTGAACTAAAAACATTATACTCGTGTCACCCAGTTCCCTTGCATTAACCAAGCGCTGTGTGGGCCTCCAACCGGTATCATCAAACGCTTTTTCAAGGTATACCTCTGAGCAAGATCCAGAAAAAGCCGGAACTCCGCGCGAATTGATTTCCTGAAGAATACGATCACGAGACCAGCCTTCCTTCAAACGTTGCGGACGCACAAATACATAGCACTTATACGCAGCGTGGTCGATACCTTCTGGAATAACCGGGACCCTTAGTGCTGGCAACTGTTGCGCAGCGGTCCAAATACGCTCCGCATTTTTAATCCGAGACGTCCGCCAATCCTGCATACGACGCAGCTGAATTCGGCCTATCACTGCCTGAACCTCAAGCATTCGCCAATTGGTGCCGAAGCTCTCATGCAACCAACGGAAACCAGGAGCGTGCTCACGCTCATAAACCGCATCCCAACTCTTACCATGATCTTTGTAAGCCCACATATCGGCCCAGAGCTGCCGATCATTGGTAGTAACCATGCCACCTTCGCCGCCAGTGGTCATTATCTTGTCCTGACAAAACGACCAAGCCCCAACGTGACCTATTGAACCAACCGGGCGCCCATTGTAATAGGCTCCGTGGGCTTGAGCGCAATCCTCAATAACCTTAAGACCGAACTCATTAGCCAGCTGCATAATAGGGTCCATATCACAAGGCCAACCAGCCAAGTGCACGCAGATTAATGCCTTAGTACGAGGTGTAATAACGACCTTGATAGATTGCGCAGTAAAATTCTGAGAGGCCAGGTCTACATCCGCAAAAACGGGGATCGCCCCCGCGTTTACGATGCTTGAAACGGAAGCGAGAAAAGTACGCGACGTAACAATTACCTCGTCTCCGACACCTATTCCGAGAGATTTCAGGGATAGATCCAACGCCACCGTACCATTAGCCAATGCAACAGCGTATTTAGTCCCTGACCACTCCGCGAACTCCTTCTCAAAGGAACGCGCCTCCTGGCCAGTCCAGTAGTTAACCCGATTGGACAAAAGAACATCTCGGACAGCACCTGCCTCTTCTTCAGTAAAAGATGGCCAAGGAGAAAATTGAGTGTTCAGCACAGGTAAACCTCTATAAAAAATCTAAAATCAGATATAAATCTGAAAACTTACCACTTGATTACGCAACCCGCCCAAGAATAACCGACACCAAAGCCTATACCGACAACCGTCTGCCCTTCAGATAATACGCCCTTATTCATTGATTCCTTGAGGGCGATTGGAATACTTGAAGAGACTGTATTACCGCAGTGTTCGAACTCAGAAATGAATTTTTCGATCGGCAGCTTTATACGTCGACGCAGCGAATCCAGCATAAACTTGTTTGCTTGATGGAAGGCAAACAAATCAACGTCGTCAACAGTAAAAGTCTCGTCAAAAATGGAACTGAATAGTTGAGGAATTCGGGTCATCGAAAACTCGAATATTGCGGACCCGTTCATATAAAGATTCGCGTCAGTGCGTGAGTTACCACTAGCATCCGAATAGAGCTCAGGTGATTCATTCATCGCAGAAGGATTACGTGAGCCACCGATAGGAACTATTAAGTTCTTTGCGCCAGAACCGTCGGTTCCATAGCGGAAACGGTCAATATAGGGCCCGTCTGCGGCACACTGAACTAAAGTTGCAGCAGCTGCATCACCAAACAAAGTACGAACACTTTTATCTGCAGGATTAATATATTTACTGTAGGTCTCTGCGGTAACCAAAATAATATTTTTGGCCTGGCCAGTTTCGATTAAGCCCTTAGCAAGTCCAAGTCCATAGATGAAACCAGAACATCCTTGATTGTAATCAAACGCACCACAGTGCGTAGAAAGACCCAATCGATCCTGAAGTATGCAGGCCGTAGAAGGCAAAAAATAGTCAGGACTTTGTGTACAAAGAATAATAAAATCTATTGATGAGCGCTCAAGATCTATAGTGCTGAATAGCTTTTCGCACGCCTGAAACGCCAAGTCGGAAGCGCACTCATCCACCCCGGCGATCTGACGGTTGTTGATACCAGTCTTGCCGAAAATTTTATCCACGTCCCATTCAGGAAAATCCCGGGCCAGATCTTCATTCGACAATGTTTTAATGGGCAACACATATTCAATTGCAGTGATTCTAGCGGACTTTTTCATTTTTCTATCCCGAAATGCGTTTGGCTGGAACACCAAATACCGTAACCCCAGGCGCAACTTTTCTTATCACAACACTGCCCGCACCAACGACCGCGTACTCTCCCACAGTCACGTTCGGGACAATAACTGCTCGAGAACCAAGAAAGGCCCCCTCAAGCAACTTCGCACCGCCGGTAACGTCACAATTTCCACTCAAGGTACAATAACTTGCTATGGAGGTATCATGTCCAATGGTACAGCCTGAGTTAATTGTTACAAAATCCCCGACGACGAGGTCAGTAGACAGCACGGTGAAAGGGCAAATAACACTGCCAAAACCAATAGTCACATTGGTTCCCACCACAGCGCTGGGATGAATAAGAGTAAAAAAAGCAGTTCCTTTCGTAAGCAGCTTGCTAGTTAAAAGTTTTTTTGCAGCAGGATTGGCTATCGCGCAGACAACATATTCATTCAGCGCGGGCATGTAATCTTCTATTTTCGACAAAATCGGCGGAAGCCCTGGAAAAACATCAGGTGCATTGCTGACATCATCAATAAATCCAGCAATTTCCCAAACAACCTTACTTGTCGGCTTACAGGCACCATTCCGAATCGAGTCGATCAGCCAGGCGTGAACCTCACGACCAAAACCTCCAGCCCCCATTATGATGAGTTTCTTAGTCATCATGCCAGATAACCTCCATCGACAACCAAAGCGGTACCGGTAACCCAACGTGCGGCAGGCGACAATAGATAGTTCGCAGCATACGCAACATCTTCAGCCTTACCAAAGCCCAAAGGGTGGCGCTGCTCAATAGCTTTCATCGAGTCGGCTCCCACTAAACTTTCTAAGCTATCGACAAGCTCAGTTTGTACTACGCCCGGCGCAATAGCATTGACACGGATACCTTCACGGGCCAGCTCCACAGCCGCGGCTCGGACCATAGATTCTACTGCCCCCTTACTCGCACAATATCCCAAGAGCGCAGGCTCCCCAGCTTGAGCCATGACGGAAGAAATGAGGACAATACTAGCATCTGGATTACAAACGCCTTTTTGTCGGAACGCCTTGATAAGCGAAAAACCAGAGGTCACATTGGTCGACATGATTTTTTCCCAATGCGCCACGCTAGTTGCACGAATAGGCATTGGTAACTGCACACCAGCCGCGTGAACCAGTCCGTCAAAAGGAGAAGATGACTTCGCAACTGCTTTGAGCCATTGCGGGATATCAGTACCATCCAAAAAATCAACAACCTCAACTGTATGACCACTCCCCTCCATCATACTAAGTGTAGATTTCAACCGCCCTGAGTCACGCGCGGCTAATGTAATTTTTGCGCCCTGTTTACTAAGCCAAACTGAAACTTCACGGCCAATACCCGAAGAGGCACCGGTCACCAGAATATGCTTATCGGTTAGAGAGAAAGGATTAGCCATTATCACTTACTCGTCTCCTTCCCAAAAGTTGAAGTCACAGTCAACGGGCTAACCCAGACGTGATCAAACTCTGCAACACACCCCGCCCATGAGTAACCTACTCCAAACCCCGCTAGCATATAGCGACCAGATACAAAGGCACCTTTTTTACCCTGATGCAAGCTAATTGCCAGTGGAATCGACGCACAGCTAGTATTACCTACATCCTTTATATCAAGCACCACTTTCTCACGATCAAGCTTCATCCTTTTCACAAGGTGATCAAGCATGAAACGATTGGCTTGATGGAAAACATATTTATCAATAATCTTTGAATTTTTTTGATCCGCTTCATGTAATGCCTTTACTAATGCAGGAACGCGAGCCAATGTAAACGCAAAAATTTCAGCACCATTCATATACAAGTCAAAGGGACCACGAACACCTTCCTCGGTAGTTTGCGTGAAGCTACCGTCTGGGTCCCTAAAACCTCCTGATGGCACGACCAGATTTTGTGCACCGCGGCCATCTGTTCCCATAACAAATGGAATGACAGGAGCCCCCGGCTCATAATCGAGCAAAGTGGCAGTTCCCGCATCACCGAACAAAGCAGCCACAGAACGATCGTTAGGAGACACAATTTTGCTTATGGTATCGCCCACCAATAACAAAGCACGCTTACTTCCACCACCCGAAAGTAAGGAAGCGGCCATCCACAAACCGTAAACGTAACCAGAGCATCCTAGGGCCACATCAAACGCAGCCGTATGCATTGACAAACCGAGACGTTCCTGTAAGACACACGCGGTAGCAGGGAGGCTGTAATCATGGGTTTGCGAAACAAATATGAGAGTATCAATGGTATCTTTATCGACTCCCAAATCTTCAATAAGACGCTCTGCAGAGGACAAACAAAGATCAGAAGAGCACTCATCCGAAACGACATGGCGGCGCTCGACTCCTGTACTACCAATAATTTTATTAACACTTTGGGCGCCAAAAATATCACTCAGGAATGCTACCTCTTCAACCTTTCCAGGTATAGAACAGGCGATACCCTTGATACGAACATCTTTGACTAATCGAACCTGACTATTGGCCGCCATCCTACTCTCCTATTTTTAACCCTACAGCTTTATGAAAAACCGAGACTGCCTACTTAATCCATTTTGCACAAGATTCACGAAAGTGAATTAATTTTTCCTCTAGCGTACTTGTAAATCTGGGTGGCAAGATTGACCAGGCTTTGCTTGGAATTCTTTTACAAATTTGATGATCCTCATCAAATATCCTTCGGTTCATCTCGGCACTTGAATGCACAAACCCTTGAGTCATGTCCTTGTACCGAGATTCACTATTTCTGGTCGGGTAAAGACGGCTCGTAAAGAAAGTCGATTCATTCGAAGCAGAAGGAAAAAAATTCTGAATTGAAAAAGAATAACCAAACGTAGAAGAAACCATCGAAAACGGAAATATAAATATACTCATATAACCCTGAAACGCATCGGTTGTCGAATAAAAACGATTCAGGCTTTTAAGACGTTTTTCCACTTTTTCATTTTCAACAGGAGAGTACCAAATAGAGTTTTCACCGTGAAACTCGTTCACTCCCACCCCCAGCTGAAGCGATGCCAACGTGTCAGTATGAATCAAAGGGATATGATAGGGCTCCAAAGCATTTTCAAGTGCAATAGTCCAGTCACATTCGAATGGATAACGATTAAAATCAGCACGAGATTCAATATCAGAACCAATTTTCCGCAAAAGTTCGTATACTTTTACACCTAACTGCTCCTTGAGCTTTGCTTTAGGCGCAATGGAAAAAAACAAGAAATCACCACAAGCTTCCAAATTAAATTCATTTAAGGCAGCATGTTCGATACCACATCCTTGAAAATTTTTTACTCCGGCAACATTGACTTTACCACGAGTATAACTCCAACCATGATAAAGGCACTTTACTACCTCATTACCAAAATCCTCGACAAAAAACCGCGCACCTCTATGAGGACACAAGTTATCAAATGCAACAAAGTTCCCCTTATCATTTATTACTACCACCTCGAAATTTTTTATATTGAAACGAATAAAATCTCGATCACTGGAAAGTTCGGACTTGTGCGCAATAGGGTGCCAGTAACAATTAATTAAATCTTCAGAAATTTTAGTAGATTCCAAAGTAATCATACTTATCCAGGTCTCCCGTCACTCGAAAAAAAATGACCACATTACAAAACGTTCTGTGCCCGCACTTCGGAAACGTCACTGACTTACGTAAGCCAGAAATGCAAATGCCCAGCAGGAAAATCCAGCTGAGCGTTCACACACCTATTTATCCGCTATAGATATATAGTTAAGCCGCAACAAGCTCTACAACCTGATCTACGGTTTCGCACTTATTCAACCGATCGGCGGAAATTGTTTTACCTAGACGCTCATCAACCAACGCCATAAATGTTACGATCGCAATCGAGTCCCAATCTAATTGTTGACCGAAAGAAATAGTATTTTCGTCAGCTTCCATTGACTCTTCTATCAAGCGCAAAATTGTCTCATTCATTACTGCCTCCTATCACATTAGATTTCTTATGTTTCATAACTTCAGCCCCTGTAAAGGGCTCCATAGTCTCATTGCCGCGTTGGGAAATGCCGTCTCTTACTAGCACTTTTTTTACTGTAAGAAAAATAATTTTCACATCAAGCCAAAAAGATTTATTATCGACATACCATGTATCCAGCTCAAACTTTTGATCCCAACTTAACAGGTTTCGACCATTGACCTGAGCCCAACCCGTTAAGCCAGGTCTGACCTCATGACGACGACTCTGTTCTATGGAATACAAAGGAAGGTATTGCATTAACAAAGGACGAGGACCGACCAGACTCATCTCCCCCTTCAAAACATTCCAAAGCTCTGGCAGCTCATCAAGGCTAGTCGATCGTAATGCTCGGCCAAATTCGGTCATCCTCTCACCGTCCGGAAGGGGCTTTCCATTTTTATCAACACCGTGCCTCATTGTGCGAAATTTGATCATTTTGAATGGTTTACCATTCAGTCCAGGCCGAAGCTGAGTGAAAAAAACAGGTCGACCCAGCTTGACTCGAACTAAAATCGACAGCAATAGGATAACTGGTGAAAGCACAAGCA
This sequence comes from Pseudomonas sp. D3, assembly GCF_029320995.1. NCBI lineage: Bacteria > Pseudomonadati > Pseudomonadota > Gammaproteobacteria > Pseudomonadales > Pseudomonadaceae > Pseudomonas > Pseudomonas sp. D3. The sequence continues at coordinate 2,096,599 of NZ_CP119772.1, read as the reverse complement.
AGCCGAAAATTGCAAGGACTATATCAAATATTCGCTTCAATGCAAAACCCCCCATCATCCCAGACCATGAAATCTGAGAGAATGTCGTTCAGAACTTTTAGCGTCAAAATAATGTTCCCTTTAAACTTTCGACGCGCGTATTTTTAAAACATCCACATCAAATAAAGTAAAGCAAAAATACAAATACGGTAGAAAATTAGCACTGTCCCTCTAGATTTCTGATACTTCAAAACTATGCTGAGGCTACGCACCATTTAGTGCTTTACAAGCGATTTAAATAGTGATCCAAATTTTTCTACACCGCGTTCCATTGAAAGATTTTTTTCATAATAACTCACTCCGTTTTGCCCCATCGCATGTCGTTCGTCAGTCGGTGTATTAAACAGCTGAATAACAGCTTCCGCGATAGAATTCGCATTACCCGACTCAGCGACTAAACCGCTACCGCTGAGTTTGACGAGGTCCGCGGCATCACCATCAACAGCCATAAGCAACGGCCGCCCTGCAGCCATATAAGCCTGGGTCTTGGAAGGGATTGTAATCCTGAACAGCTCATCCTTTTTAAGATGAACTAACAGTGCATCTGCAGAACTCAGATAAGATCCAACCATTCCCATAGGAACAGGGGGAAAAAATTCAACGTTATTTAATTCAAGTTCTTGAGCTAAACGCTTAAGATTATCGACCTCCAACCCTCCTCCCAAAAAAACAAATTCAATGGTAGGAACCTTAGTCGATACGATTCTGGCAGCGTGCAACACTACATCCAGTGCTTGAGCACGCCCCATATTCCCCGCAAAGAGAACACGAAATTTATTATTTACCTTGAACACAGGCTTATTCAAATCCTGTGATTGGCTTACATAATCTTCGGCACACCAGTTATAAATAATTTCAATTTTTTCAGAAGGAACATCTCGCTCTATTAGAAGCGTTTTAAATCCAGGTGATAATACAACTATCTTTGTTGACCGCTTATAGACCCAAGCACACACACTCCCAACTACCGAAAGTACAGACTTGTTAGAAATCATGCCGGTTGACCTCAACGTATCAGGCCACATATCCTGGACATCGTTGACGACTGGCACACGCCGACAAAGCCCGATAATTGCAGCTCCGACACCCACCGTTAAAGGTGGATGATAAGAGTATATAACGTCTGGCCTCTTGCAAAATAGACTATATAAGATCAACGAAATAGAAAAACTGCAATAATTTAAAATTCGGCCGAACTTACTCTTATCATGACTTGGATACAATGGCACTCGAGTTACATTAACGCCATCAATCATTTCTTTCTGCAACATCCTCATTTTATATCCAGGGTAAATTTTCCCACCTGGGTAGTTTGGAAACCCCGTAACAACCTCAACGTCAAATCCTTGACTAACCAGTTCTCGAGCAAAAACCAACCCTTTGAATGTCGGCTCAGGGTCAAACCACTGGGTCATCAATAAAACACGAATCGCCATACTACTTAGTACCTTTTCCAGACTGTACGCATTACATAGTCTCTATAACTGTGAATAATTCGAACAACCTTCTCTGAGACATTAGGCATACTGTAGTCACCTACGAGCCGTAATGATCGGAACTCACCTCGAGCTTGACTTTTTAACACACCAAGAGCCTGCATTACACGCTCCACTTCCAACCCCACCATCATTACCGATGCTTCCTCCATTCCCTCCGGACGCTCATGCGCTTCGCGAAGATTCAGTGCAGGGAAATTTAGAATGGAAGATTCCTCATTAATTGTCCCACTGTCAGACAAGACAGCCTTAGCTTCTATTTGAAGCTTGTTGTAGTCCATAAAACCTAAAGGCTTTAGTAAACGCACATTACGATGGAACTTAACACCCATCGAGTCAACACGTTTTTGAGTTCGAGGGTGAGTAGAAACAATGACTGGATGGCCATAGACCTCAGCAACCTCGTTAAGGATACTCACTAACTTGGTAAAATTATAATCCGAGTCGATATTTTCTTCACGATGGGCGCTGACGGTAAAAAAATTATCTGATTCAAGGCCCAGTCGTTCTAAAATATCAGAGGACTCAATAGCTCCTTTGTAATAACTCAGCACTTCAAACATCGGACTACCGGTCTTGATAACCATGTCCGGGGGAAGTCCCTCGCGCAGCAAGTAATCCCTCGCGATCGTACTATAGGTCAGATTTATATCTGAAGTATGATCCACAATCCGACGATTAATCTCCTCAGGAACTCTCATATCAAAGCAGCGATTACCGGCTTCCATATGGAACGTTGGAATTTTACGCCGCTTAGCTGGAATAACCGCCATACAGCTATTGGTATCACCCAGGACCAGAAGCGCCTCCGGTTGGATTTCCGCAAGCACCCGATCAACCGCAATGATTACATTACCTATAGTTTCCGCACCGCTTTGACCTGCTGCGTTTAAAAAATGATCTGGTTTGCGAATACCCAAATCATCAAAAAAAATCTGATTGAGTTCATAATCATAATTTTGTCCAGTGTGAACCAATACGTGCTCACAGTGCTCGTCAAGACTCGCCATCACGCGCGAAAGACGAATGATTTCAGGGCGCGTGCCAACCACGGTCACGACTTTCATTTTTTTCATGAGCACCTCCGACGGCGGTAGCTTATTTAATGGAAAATAGGTGATTGAAAAGTATCAGGCCGAGCTCGATCAAAAATCTCATTAGCCCAAAGCATTACTACCATCTCACAATCACCAACATTTGTGATGTCATGTGTCCAGCCTGGCACAGTTTCGACTATTTGCGGAGTTTCTCCATTAGTAAATAATTCGTAATATTCATTAGTTACTATGTGACGAAATCGAAAGCATGCCTCACCCTTGATTACGAGAAACTTTTCGGTTTTAGTATTATGGTAATGCCCGCCCCGAGTAATACCGGGGTGGGCGGTAAAATATGAAAACTGCCCTGAATCTTTAGTCTTCAACATTTCAACAAAAGTTCCTCGGGGATCCTCATATTTTTTTACCGGATAAGAAAAAGACTCTGGCGAAGCAAAGCTTAGATACGTAGAATATAGAGCCCGCGACAAACCCACGCCAACTTTTTCAGACAACAGTGTTTCACGGGATTTTTTGTATTTATAAATTTTTTCAGCCAGCGCGCCCACGGTTATCTGGTATTGAGGATTAATACTAAGCCGATGGAGCCCTGCCGTAGGGACATTCATTGCATTAATAAATGACTCGACAACATCATCTACATATACCAAATCGATAATCGAGTCAGGATTATTGATAATAATAGGTATCTCATGAAAAATATTGTGGCAGAAGGTCGCAACAACCGAATTATAATTTGGACGCGACCATTTCCCAAAAACATTCGGCAATCGGTAAATCAATACAGCAGAGCCACTCAAGCGAGTATGCAACTCGAGTACTTTCTCGGCTTCATTTTTACTTACTCCATAAGCATTTTCCTGAGACACTTGTGTCGAAGACGTATAAAGTATCGGAATATTACGTCCGGACTTGCTTACCAACTCACAAATCGAGGCAGTTAAATCAACATTACCAACCGCAAACTCACCAATACTTTGGGGACGATTAACCCCAGCCAAATGAAAAATAAAATCCAACTGAGGTGTATGAACTTCTATATCTGAAAGATTATCCCCCCTGCAAAATTTCACAATTTCGACATCGGGAATTTCGTTCAAATGAGTTGTTAAATTACGACCTAGGAAGCCGTCTGCACCCGTAATTAGAACCTTCATTTTCATTCCTCTGGGGTTACCTGCTCACCATTCCGAATAGCGCGCATAAAATCGAGCTTGAGAAGTAGGGTTTCCATTTCCTTAATCTCCAACCTGGTGGTGTTATGAGAGTTGTAATCCTCCGCACGGGAAATTTTCTCCTCACCTTCTTCCACAAATTTAGTGTAATTCAAGTCTCGAAGATCAGGTGGAATACGGTAATAATCACCCATATCCTCCGCACATGCCATTTCTTCACGACTTAAGAGCGCCTCGTATAGCTTTTCACCATGGCGTGTACCTATCACATGCACCGGATGGTCAGGAACTCCAAGCAAAGAGCACAAGGCTTTTGCTAGCGTCTCGACGGTAGCTGCAGGAGCTTTCTGTACAAAAAGGTCGCCATTATTGGCATGCTCAAATGCATAAATAACTAGATCAACCGCATCAGAAAGCGTCATCATGAAGCGCGTCATATTGGGATCGGTAATAGATAGAGGCTTACCAGCCCTAATTTGGTCAATAAACAAAGGAATGACCGACCCCCGAGAAGCCATTACGTTTCCATAACGAGTACCACAAATAACTGTTTTAGACTCATCGACAGTACGGGACTTAGCTACCATGATTTTTTCCATCATGGCCTTGGAAATCCCCATCGCATTGATCGGGTAAACGGCCTTATCGGTACTTAAACAGACGACTCGCTGTATATCATTTAGTATTGCAGCTTCCAAAACGTTATCTGTACCGATAATATTAGTCTTGACCGCTTCCATTGGATGGAATTCGCAAGACGGAACTTGTTTGAGTGCCGCAGCATGAAAAACATAATCGACTCCTCGCATTGCACTAACTACACTTTGCAGATCGCGAACATCACCGATGTAAAATTTCAACTTAGGACTGTTGTATTTCTTTCGCATATCATCTTGCTTTTTCTCATCCCGACTAAATATTCTAATTTCAGAAATTTCGGTTTTGAGAAACCGAGCAAGAACAGCATTTCCAAAAGAACCCGTACCACCGGTCAAGAGCAAAACTTTATCTTTAAACATAAATACCTCATAAAACTATCTGAAACTATAAATTTGCAGGAAGCTAAATTCAGCCGTGTAACTCATGCCTTATCAAACTCAAATATGATTCTGCTCTATCTTCAGCAGAAGGATATGAACTCACAAAGCGCCGCGCCTGCCCCACAAAATCCGCCTGCTCGTCGGAGGTCTTTAAAAAATATTCCGCAATTACAGCAGCTGCAGACCTGCAATCCTCGGATTTAAAATAATTAGCATAGACCTTACAGCAGTCTTTTATAAATGGGAGATCTGCCGCAAAAAGAGGCTTTTCCATCAACATACTTTCTATTGGAACAGCAGAGAAACACTCCAAAAGACTAGGAAAAACCACACCGTCTAGCGAATTATAGAATGTAGGACATTGCGCAAGCGTCAAAGGCCCTACATTGTTAATGTTAGATCTGAAAAACTCAGAGCATCTATTCCACTCTTCAGGCACAAAAGTCACAAAAAATTCCGCATCAAGATCATGCTCGCTTTTTAATGACTGCTTAATATAAGGGAGGATATCAAGATTTTTATGCACGTAATTTCGGGAAATGACACCCAACTTAAGTACTTTTTTAAATTCCATGGTGCTGTCAATTGATACCCAACGACTGGGCTCAGTAAAAACAGAATCAACTGCGCTATTGACAACATAAATATCTTTTCCGCGGAAGGACGATTTACGTTCCAACCCAACCTTGACATGATTTAGCTCTACGACAAGAGCGTCGGCCTGAGCAAAAAAGTACTCTTGAACCTTGAGTTTCAACCTTAGTAAAACTCGCTTTAAAAAGGGAACCTTAAAAAAAGCTCGACTCTTAGGATAAATTATTGATGGCTGGGCAAACCCTACAAGATGCTTATTCACTTTGTAAATCGAATACGCAGGACCAAATACAGTAAACACCAATTCATACCCGGTCAGATGACGCGACATTCCACTCCAGAGAGCCTCTATTCCTAAAAAGTCGAAAACTGCGACGGTTTTAAACCTTGAAAAATCGACGTCCAACTCATTGAGATTGTTCATCACCTTGGTAGAGGTCAAGATTGAAACATCAAACTCCAGATTATCTTTTAAACTCAAAGACCTAATAAAAGAAGTTGCTACGGCGACAGCACCACCGACATGCAAATTGGAACAATTTATTAGAACATGCATCCTACGATTAATATTCATAGAAGCCCTTCAGAATATTATTTCTCATTTGTGCAACATATTTATCAAGCACTTTGCTCCAATAAGAGCGCGCAAATATAGTATCCTCACGACCAATAAAACCCATGATATCTTGCAGATCTATATCATAAGATTCGCCAGAGTCGAGCAACTCATAGCGCGGACGCGTCGAAAGGATAAGTGCAATATGTTCAACTATCTCCACTACAGAAACCGAATAAGATGGCGCAATGTTTTGAACTGTATTAATACCCTTATCCGAATTTAGCAGAAGCTCGCACACTCGCACAACATCATCTATATCTATCAAACGTCTGCGTGCTTTAACATGGAGTGTCAAAACTGATTTATCTAATATAGCCCTAACCAGATAACTAATTAATGTTGTATTGTTAACCAATCCGACCACCTGTGGAAGCCTGTAGATACACCACTCTTCCGCCAGCGATGAAATCATACTCTCCATAGCAATCTTATGATTGACGTAAGGGGTCTTTATCGATTGATTTACACTACACGTAGAAAAATAAACTACCCGCAAAGCACGGTATTTATATAGCAAGGACTCGACCAGCTCCTTCTCGCGAAGAAATTCGGACGCTCGCGTCTCACCCGAATTAGAAACGCCAGCACCAATTATAAGGCAGCCCGCATCCGTCTTCAGATTGACCATGCTCTTACCAATCAATCCACTGCCAATTATTCTATTCATTGAGAACACTTATCGAAATGATTGCACAAAATCAACGGAACCGATTAGAAATTTATCTCAACCGGCAAGCTAGAGCTCGAAGTTGTCGCTTGGCCACGGCTAAAGCTTGCTTTACAAATGGCCGATCACAACGTATATAGCTTAGCGCACATTTGAGGTCTAGTTTTTTAAGAAAGTAAATGAACATATTATGTGCATATGCAGATTTTAGCTCTTCCCGTCCAACAATACCACCAAAGCGTTTATTGAAGAACACCGAAACCTTATAGGCACTCCTCTCAAACCTTATCTTTCCACTGTGCTCTGAGAAATGCGACGCACTTTGCGAAAGCACCCGATAAGTAGCAGTGCTTTCGTTCAAATAACCTATCTTATAATTACTTGCAACGTGCAGCCAAATAATATAATCAAGCATTTTTGATTTCAGAAAGTTGGCATGCTCACAATAACCGGTCACCGCTTCCAGTCGCAGCAACGCGGTACACGACTTGTAAGGATTCCCTCGAACTAACTTCTCCCTTACATCACCGCTCGCAGGAAAGAAACCTCTCGATGCGTCATGATTTAACGTTAAAGTTTTTGTTGCTTGAACAAGAACATTAGCATCAGTAAATACCGCGCCATAGTCACTATTTTTTTGTAAATAGCTTAGTTGTTTAGATAATTTTAATGGGTCGCACCAAAAATCGTCTCCCTCACAGGGCGCAATGAAAGCGCCCCTGGCATAAGAAAGTGCCACATCAAAAACCCGTTTACCCGTCGAATAGATATTTTGATTCTGTTGAACTACGCGGATAATTTGTGGGTATTGTTCAGCATAAGAGCTCAATATCTCACGTGTGCCGTCAGTAGAAGCATCATCATGGATAATTATTTCATAAGGTACGTTTAACTTCTGTGCGAGAAACGATTCGATTGCCTCAACAATATACTCTCGCTGGTTGTAAGTAGTACATACAACACTAACAATAACAGAATCATTCATCTGCGCACCCTACCTTACTTAATATAACTTTGCTCGCACCGCCTGATAGCTTACTCACGCCCGCCAGAGCAAGAAGACTTAATATATAGAAGAAAGAAGAATATTGCCTATAATAGAAGACCCCCCATGAAACTATCTGAAACACTAAAACAAACAATATAAGGTCAGAGAATTTGATAAAACCATGTCTTTTCACATCACGTAAAATGCAATATACAAAACCACTGAGGAAAACAACCACGCCAAAACCACCGGCTCTGCCGAAATCGTACATAAAAGAGCCAATGAGGGTAGTAAACACCCATGGCATTACACCTTTATCCAAGAACACCTGATTCCAAGCATCCTTATCGAAATGCAAAGAGTCAGCACCCAAAAAATAGGATTCAAATGTCACTATTGGAGCAAACGAAATTGCCCCGTGGGCGAGCGGAGCATCAACTAGATAATGATCGTTAAAATTAAGTAATTGTTGACCTGCATAATCTAATAGAGCGAGCACCACATGTCCCGCACCGCCCCCCCCAAAACGATAAATAGAAATCATCATAAACATCGATACAGCCGGAACGGCTAGCACCATGGCTGAGCGCCTTAGATATCTTCGATTACCTTCAACAATAAAATCCTTGAACAAAAGATAGAAAAAAATCAGAGACATTCCCCAAAATACTACGCCATCTCTGCCAACATACGCCATGATATAAAAAATATAAACAGTACTTAACATCAAGTGCATGAATGCCTTACCAGTGCTGGCACCGGGATAGGACTCCGTTAAATTCAGGAAAGAATACAACATATTCAAAAGAAACAAGTTAGCAACTAGCGAGAAGATAGAGTTAATAACACCCATCCCCCCCAAGTAATTTTCTTCCCCTGCAACCACCGCGTATCTGTTCGCCTCTATATCTCCGCTTAAAACCGTCAGAGCATGCAACATAAAAAAGACTATCGCACCAATTGTAAAAGGGATAATGGCCAACTCTATAAATTTAATAAGTCTTATATTATTCAAAACAACTTTCTTTAATCGATAATCCCGAAACCGAAAAAAACCTATAAGTAAGACACACAAACCTGACGAAAAATAGAATATCGGTTCAAATTCCAAAATATAACTTTCACTGTAATCAAAAAATAAATACAGCACTAAAGAGCAGACTATAGAGCAGAAATAAACAAATATCAAATAGCTAACAACTCCAACCTTAAACTTATTCAGAGCTTGATAAAGGAACAACAGCAGAGCTGTAGCGAACAACGGAAAAAGTATCATCTCAGCCCCTTCATTTTATCAAAAATTGACAATTTCAAAACCCGATGAGAAAACAAAACCATTGCCAACAAAATTGACAGCCCTGCTCCTGCTACAAACAACAAATTTTGTATCACCCCAACAGCCTTGAAGTCCCATAAGCTTATCAATAAGCTAACGGTTATTCCGGGAGTTAATATTTTCAAAACATCATTCAGCAGCCACTCCTTATGCAAGCCCGGCACTAGTTTATGATGCACATATGCAACCCAAAATAACAAAAACAATAGATTAACAACCAACCATACACACCCCGCTCCCACAGGGCCATACAGAGTTGCAGAGAAATACGTCGCTGGTAAGATTGTTACTATCATTATTAAGTTCCCTATTAAATGATAGCTCAAGTCCCCCTTCGCATATTGCATATAATAAGGGAACGCTCCAATTGCTAGAAATCCATTCCCGAGAGCGTAAAGCTTTAATACTAATGCAGTGTTATCTTCCAACTGTGCCCCGCCTGTCCATGCGTATAACAGTTGACTTGAAGCACACATCAGAGTCAGGGTTACAGTACCCGCCAGCAGACTCACTAACTGAGTACAGTTCCGGTACAAATCAATAACTTCGTTATTTTTTTCTTGAGAATATAAGTTGGCCATTCTTGGCATAATCGCAGAGCTTATAGGACCACTAATAACCATCACTACACTTGCCACTAACACTGCGAGAGTAAAAAAACCATACTCTTTCAAAGCCATCAACTTAGACAATAATAATTTGTCTGTTTGAGTCGCGAAAACCCAGACCGATGAGGTGAATGCGATAGTCATTGAAAACCTCAATATGGCCCTGACTGGTTTCATTGACCAACCAACATCTCGCATATCACACTTATAACCACCTATAATATTTTTCGACTTGCACAACAACCCCAAAACCTCCAACAATGCAACAACAAGTTGATAAATAAAAAATATTTCAGCGGCATACCCAAAATACCACATGACAGGGAGTACAACTACAAATCGCAGTGTAGTAAATACAACATTAAAAGCCCCCAGCCACACTTGCTCCTCTACACCACTTATAACACCTCGATACAAGCCACCAATCCAACGCAGCGCCACGCAAATACTCATAATTTGAACGGCTAATGTCACTTGCTTAATTGAAAGAACTTCTACTTTCAACCAACCCGTTGAGATATAGGGGGCAAGTATAAATATGCATCCACCGCCGGCGACTGCGACACCAAAAAAAAGGACACTAAGCCCTCGAAATAGCCGTTTGAATTCGAGAATACTAAGTGCCCGCGCCTTCAGACGTGCTGCTTCTCGACTTATAGTCGGTGTCAAGCCCAGATCTAGTAAATTAAACCAAGCTTGAAGCATCGTAAAGAAACCCAGCAGCCCGTATGTTTCTGCACCCATGTATCGAAGATACAAAGGCAACATAATTATACCCGCGAGTGTCACATAAATTTGGCTGACGTAGTTCGCAATTACATTTTTTTTGACTGACACTTCCTCACCCGCAAGTATAGCTAACAAGTTCTTATTACTGTTACAATACGTTCTAGATCTTCTAAATCAAGCTCCGTATGTATTGGAAGACAAATAATTTGTTTTGCTATTTCTCCAGCCACAGGTAAATTTTGTTTAGATGATGACTCCAAATGATTATACATTGGAAAATCGCTAATCAACGGATAGAAATAACGGCGACTAAAAATATTGACTTCTTTAAAGCGCTGATACAGCTCATCACGCGATACAGGGAAATCCGACATAATTAACAGTGGAAAATACGAGTTATTAGAACGCTCAAAGCTCGCCTGCTCCGTTAACTTGATGCCTTTCACATCTGAGAGCTCGGCCCTATAATAACAGGCAACATTCTTTCTTTTGCTTAGTACAGAATCTATGGTTTTAAGTTGCAACAATCCAAAAGCCGCATTAACTTCGCTCATCTTCCCATTGATACCAGGTGCTGCGACCGTTACCTCATCAACAAATCCGAAATTTTTCAGCTGGTCTATTCGCGCCTTCATTTCTTTAGTTCTACAAACAATTGCCCCCCCTTCAAAAGTATTAAAGACTTTTGTCGCATGAAAGCTCAGCACACTTAAGTCACCATGATTTAAAAGACTGCGGCCATCATGATCCTTAACGGCAAATGCATGTGCAGCATCATAAATAACCTTCAGACTGTGCTTTCTGGCAATATCGCCTATTGCAACAATATCGCACGCATTACCATAACAATGTACCGGCATAATAGCTGTTGTTGCAGGCGTAATTGCTTCTTCAATTTTATTGGGATCCATATTCATACTGATAGGATCAATGTCTACAAAAATCGGTTTAATTCCATTCCACAATAATGAGTGCGCGGTCGCTACAAAAGAGTATGGAGTAGTAATAACGTCCCCTTTTATCCCAAGTGCCTGAATCGCGGTTAAGAGGGCTATAGTTCCATTATTAAATAGCGACACATACTCCACACCAAGATAGTCACACAGCTCTCTCTCCAGAGCCTGGTGCATTTCGCCGCCATTGGTTAGTATCTTACTGCTCCAAATTTTCTCCAGATAGGTATTAAACTCTGCTAACAACGGCAGCGACGGCTGAGTTACGTATATTGGTTTATTGTTCACATCGCATCCTTAATAATATTATTAACATACGCATTAACCTGATTAGAACCTGGCATTAACACAGCAATAAATAGTAACAATGCACTCAAAAAACATACTGAAAATACTCCAGAACTCACCGTTCTAACACTTTTAAAAACTCGACAACCCCCTGATTGACACTCTACGCACTTCGGGCAACACCAGAGATCGCGAAAATCGAGAGTTCATTGAATTACCCAAAATTTATCACCACAGCGTTGACAGTTCCCGCACAGAGGTCACTCGCACGTGAGCGATCGCCGTCAAAAAGGACGGTTCCTCCACAGTCAGTACCAATGATGTCTAAAAAATTCATTTTTCACCAGAGTATTTATATTTGACGTCTGAATACCCACGGCAACGATACCCGTTTAGGATTCACCTGCCTATACAGACTGCTCTTGCTGACTCACCGGAGGCTGCGAGGCCCTACGCGGGTCGCAACCTCAGCCCAAAGAAATCCAAATTTCCCAATTTGGATCGAATGCAACAGCGTCCCTCCCGGATTCTACGAATTGTTCCATCCCGTGTCATGCGTTCAAAATTTCTCTGGCTAAACGGCGCCCATACTTTCGGCCCTAATCACAGCCGCTCCCTCAGGATTACTCACGTCGGTGTCCTTGAGGCCCATCGGTTACCTCAGCCTCGATAGATAAAAATTACAACAGCTAGTTTCCAGTAGAGTGGTAATTTTCAATCCATCAGAGATGCACTGAGGAATATTATAACTAAACTTCTTGGTGGTTTTTTTGTAGATTTTTTTTGCTACCCGTCGACGCTGGCCTATCACATTGCGCTAGTATATCCTTAGCCTGCGCTATATCTTGGTATTGACGCACACTATTAAAATATCGCATTAGGACAAATCCAATCCCTAACAAAGCGCCTAACATAAGCCCGATAAACATAATAAATGTCTTTTGGGGCTTCACCGAATTCAAAGGCTCCAAGGCCTGCTTGTCAATGGTTACTAGTTTAAGCTGACTCATATCCATATTGAGATTTCTCAATCTCGCCTCTTCGGCACGCAGAGGCTCAACACCCGCCAGGAACAAGTCCTCATTCTCACGCTGACCAAGCACCTCAATCTCGCGATTTTTCTGAAGCAATTGAAGCTCTCTGGCTATTTGAGCTATACGTTGTTCAGTGAAATCGTCTGACTTACGCTGAAGTAATGCACTACGTTCAGCTTCGAGCGCGTCAACGCCCATAAAGTAGAGTGGGATTTGTTGGTTATTTATTTCGGCTCGCATAACAGTTGAAGAACCGGTATGGCTAGCGTCCCCAAGAAGAGAAGGGGTACTCGGTTTTTTTATACCCAAAGACTTTGCGATGCCAATGGCTTCATTCAGTTGAGCTATGCGGTTAGCACGCAACATACGGAGTTGTGAGCGTAAGGCCATTAGCTCATCCTGTAATTGGGTACGCCGTACTTCATCTCTCTCTTTTAAATCCGCAATTCTTGCCTCTTTACGAATTTCATAATCCGCTCGCGCAGAGTCGAGTTTTCCTTTTATCTCATCAAGTCGGTTTTGTACGATGACTTTGAGATCAGCTGAAATCTGCTCTCTCTCACTAGCAATAGCATAACCAACGAAATTATTGACGATATCGACACCATCAATACCCTTAGGGTAGCTCATCTCTAGCTTTATGAAAGAGCTCAGAGAATCAACTTTTTTCGGATCGGGTAAAACTAATTTTATCGAGTTACGATTAAACTCTTCGAAGCTTTGCTCTAACGTCCGTCCCGGCCGCTCGAACTTGGCAAAAAAGTTTTGATTAGCGCGAAAAAAACCTAGGCGGGTATCATACGACTCTAAGGCAGCACCAACCTTGAGAAGCGCCTGTCCGGGAGGAAGATTATATATTTCAGAACGATTCAACGCATCTAATTCATTAATGGCGGGGGGGCGTAACACACTACTGACTTGATACTCCGGAGTAACCGAAAAGGCATACGCCGCAGCTATAACACCAAAAGCGGCGGCTATAAAAATTGCGGTTATCTTCTGCTTCCATATGACTTGAATAAGTGCGAAAAGGTCGACGTCATCGGAACAGATGGCTGGGGGTGCACGGAAACTACTACTCACAACAAAAACCTGCCTTCAAAAAAGAAACTGCGGGCTCGTTATGCAGACAAAATTGTGTCTTTTTTATTCTAGTTAGATGACCGTCAAAACCCAGCGTCTCTGCCAAATTTTGAGCGCACAAAATGCCCGTTATCGAGAACAGATTTCATTTTGCCATCTCTCTGACATATTGCAAGTATTGACATAGCCATCAGGTTTTCTTTCGCGTATAGCGCCAAACCTCATGGAACACGTCCGAGGAATCTGAAAACAGAAAGAAAATTCCGAATCATCGAGCTAAAACCCAATGAATCCGAGGGATTTCTACTTGAGGGTGGCCGCATCATTACAAGGCAGTGCTGAAATTGATGGGCTATTTTGATGCTATTTTCTGACGAGCGGTTGCCTCAGCATGCACACGACTTTTGCAGAACGGCAGAGCCCCCTCCTCCTAGCCACGCCCTACAGGAACCGACTTATGACGCCGAGTGCGCACCAATACGCCTAACAATGGCCCTATCAGCATGCCGACAATCAACGCCACGATCACAAATACCGACACCGGCACCTGCCCCGTCGCCAGGCCAAGGAACGAGAGAGACACGCCCTGCTGGTTTTCGAGCACAAACGCTATAACCACCAGTGCAACCACCAGCACTGTCAGCAACACTACGGCGCGCTTAATCCCACGCATACTTTTCTCCTACCCCAAAGACACTCAGACGTTTTCTTCTTCGTCTTCGTTCACTCGATCACGTAATTCCTTGCCCGGCTTGAAGTGAGGCACGAACTTGCCATCCAGGCTGACGGACTGTCCGGTTTTAGGGTTACGGCCTACGCGTGGGGCGCGGTAGTGCAACGAGAAGCTACCGAACCCTCGGATCTCAATGCGATCGCCTGTGGCCAGGCATTGGGACATTTGTTCAAGCATGGTCTTGATGGCCAGCTCCACATCCTTGGATGAGAGCAGCCCTTGATGGGTGACAATTCGTTCGATCAACTCCGACTTCGTCATATTTTTCCCTTCTTTTTCAAGCAGCTAGGAAAAGCGCTTCAAAGGTTTTAGCATGACTTGATGAATTTGAACAGCCCATGCAATAACTTATCTACGCGCTAGATCGACTCCACTATCAAGCGCTTACACGCTCAATTGCAGATCACCAGCATCGTGCGGGTAACTGCGCCTGCCGGGTTCCAGCCGAACAAGTAATCGCCCTCCTCGTCCTTAGCATCACTGGACTTGGTGATGACCTTGTACCCCTGCATCTTGCACTCTCGAGCCGCACGCTTCTCGCACTTCTCCCAATTGGAACCCAAGCCTGAGCAGTCGATCTCGATGCCGCTGACGCCATGCCGGGCGTAAGTCTTGGCATTGGTGGCGGCGCAACCCGCAAGCATTGCGATTGAGAACACTAAAATGAGCCTGTTCATTGAAAATCCTTACTGAATCAGCAACACGTGAATAGCTTCTCTGAAGACTATAATCAGTTCTGACATCAGTCGGCTCTACGTCGTTCTAAGTTGTTGATTCAACAAATTTCAGGCACAAAAAAGGGCGACCGAAGTCGCCCTTTTTCTATGGTCTGACAGAACTTAGTTCTGTTTTTCCATTTGTGCACGCAGCAGGTCGCCCAGAGTGGTCGGACCCGAAGCGATGTCAGAGGTAGCTGGCTTGTCGCGCAGGCTCTGGATAGCTTCTTTCTCTTCGATCTCGTCCTTGGACTTGATGGAGAGTTGGATCACGCGGCTCTTGCGGTCAACGCTGATGATCTTGGCTTCTACTTCCTGGCCTTCTTTCAGAACGTTGCGCGCGTCTTCAACGCGGTCACGGCTGATTTCGGAGGCTTTCAGAGTCGCTTCGATATCGTCGGCCAGGGTGATGATGGCGCCTTTAGCGTCAACTTCTTTCACGATGCCTTTAACGATTGCGCCTTTGTCGTTCTCTTGAACGTACTCGGAGAACGGATCGCTTTCCAGTTGCTTGATACCCAGGGAGATGCGCTCGCGCTCTGGGTCAACCGACAGGATAACGGTGTCCAGCTCGTCGCCCTTCTTGAAGCGACGAACAGCTTCTTCGCCCACTTCGTTCCAGGAGATGTCGGACAGGTGAACCAGGCCGTCGATGCCGCCGTCCAGACCAATGAAGATACCGAAATCGGTGATCGACTTGATGGTGCCGGAGATTTTATCGCCCTTGTTGAACTGGCCAGAGAAATCTTCCCATGGGTTAGATTTGCACTGTTTGATGCCCAGGGAGATACGACGACGCTCTTCGTCGATGTCCAGAACCATAACTTCCACTTCGTCGCCGACTTGTACGACTTTCGAAGGGTGGATGTTTTTGTTGGTCCAGTCCATTTCGGAAACGTGTACCAAGCCTTCAACGCCTTCTTCCAGCTCAGCGAAGCAGCCGTAGTCAGTCAGGTTGGTAACACGCGCGGTGACGCGGGTGCTTTCTGGGTAACGGGCTTTGATAGCGACCCATGGATCTTCACCCAGTTGCTTCAGGCCCAGGGAAACACGGTTGCGTTCGCGATCGTATTTCAGAACCTTGACATCAATCTCGTCGCCAACGTTGACGATTTCGGAAGGATGCTTGATACGTTTCCAAGCCATATCGGTAATGTGCAGCAGGCCATCGACGCCACCCAGATCGACGAATGCGCCGTAATCGGTGAGGTTTTTGACGATACCTTTGACTTGTTGGCCTTCCTGCAGGGATTCCAGCAGAGCTTCACGCTCGGCGGAGTTCTCTGCTTCCAGGACGCTGCGACGGGAAACGACAACGTTGTTGCGTTTCTGATCGAGCTTGATGACCTTGAATTCGAGTTCCTTGCCTTCCAGGTGCGTGGTGTCGCGCACTGGACGGACGTCGACCAAAGAACCTGGCAGGAACGCACGGATGCCGTTAACGTCGACAGTGAAGCCGCCTTTAACCTTACCGTTGATAACGCCCTTGACCACTTCTTCAGCTGCGAAGGCTGCTTCGAGAACAATCCAGCATTCAGCGCGCTTGGCTTTTTCACGGGACAGCTTGGTTTCACCGAAACCGTCTTCAACCGAGTCCAGAGCAACGTGAACTTCGTCACCGACATTGATAGTCAGATCGCCAGCGTCGTTGTAGAACTGCTCAAGCGGGATGAGTGCTTCAGACTTCAGACCAGCGTGAACGGTTACCCAGCGAGCTTGGTAATCGATATCAACGATAACACCGGTGATGATGGAGCCTGCCTGAAGGTTCAGGGTTTTTAGGCTTTCTTCAAAGAGTTCCGCAAAGCTTTCGCTCATTTTAATTCCTGTTGATAAGGGCGAAGAATACGCCCATCTCCACGCCCCAGACGGTGTGGGTTAGTTTCAATTAAAAGAAGCACCGCAGGACTATGACTGGTCCCCTGCAGACTTCTTGGTCACCCGGCGATATCGCGAAGGGCGATTTCACTCAAGATGCGTTCCAGCACCTGCTCGATGGACAACTCCGTGGAATCCAGCTGTATGGCATCAGCCGCCGGTTTGAGCGGGGCTACTGCGCGCTGGGTATCACGCTCGTCGCGTGCACGGATCTCATCTAGCAGACTCGACAGACTAACACCATCGACTTTGCCCTTCAACTGCAAGTAGCGGCGACGCGCACGTTCCTCGGCACTGGCGGTCAGGAAAATCTTCAGCGGCGCCTCGGGAAACACCACCGTGCCCATGTCGCGGCCATCGGCCACCAGGCCCGGCGGCTCCTGAAACGCGCGCTGGCGCTGTAGCAGCGCATCACGCACGGCGGGCAGCGCGGCAACCTGGGAGGCCCAGGAACCGACTTGCTCGTTACGCAGGTCATCGGTCACATCATCGCCTTCCAGGATAATGCGCTGGGGATGACCTTCTGTCGCACCGACGAACTGCACGTCAAGGTGCGCCGCCAGCAGCTTCAGGGATTCTTCGTTGGTCAGGTCGACGCCGTGGTTGCGGGCAGCAAATGCCAGCAGACGGTACAGCGCGCCGGAATCCAGCAGGCACCAGCCCAGGCGCTTGGCCAGGATGCCGGCGATCGTGCCTTTGCCCGAGCCGCTTGGCCCGTCGATGGTAATCACCGGTGCTTTGATATTCACAATTGAGCCTCTTGGGCAACACGGATGCCGACGTGGGCACACAGTGTAAGAAAGTTCGGAAAAGACGTAGCAACATTGGCGCAGTCACGGATACGAATCGGCGCCGTTGCTCGCAGCGAAGCCACGCTGAACGCCATCGCAATCCGATGATCGCCATGGGCATGGACCTCACCACCGCCCATCAGGCCACCGTCAATGATAATCCCATCAGGGGTGGGTTCACACTTCACGCCCAGCGCCAGCAGACCGTCGGCCATGACCTGGATACGGTCAGACTCCTTGACGCGCAGCTCTTGCGCACCACGTAAGACGGTTCGCCCTTGGGCGCAGGCCGCAGCAACAAACAGCACGGGAAACTCATCAATCGCCAACGGCACCAGCGCTTCGGGGATCTCGATCCCTTTCAGCGCGGCAGCACGTACCCGCAGGTCGGCCACCGGCTCGCCGCCTACTTCGCGCGGGTTTTCCAGGGTGATATCCGCGCCCATCAGCCGCAGGATGTCGATTACCCCGGTGCGCGTCGGATTGATCCCGACATGTTCCAGCAACAGTTCGGAACCTTCGGCAATCGAAGCCGCCACCAGGAAAAACGCCGACGAGGAAATATCCCCCGGCACTTCAATATGGGCGGCAGTCAGCGCATGACCCGACTCGACCGTCGCCGTTGCGCCTACCACCTCCACCGGATACCCAAAACCGCGCAACATGCGCTCGGTATGATCGCGGGTCGGGGCCGGCTCGGTGACAGAGGTCTTGCCCTCGGCATACAGACCCGCCAGCAGCAGGCAGGATTTGACCTGCGCGCTGGCCATCGGCAGCGTATAGGTCAGGCCTTTCAGCTTCTG
Organism: Pseudomonas sp. D3; assembly: GCF_029320995.1. NCBI lineage: Bacteria > Pseudomonadati > Pseudomonadota > Gammaproteobacteria > Pseudomonadales > Pseudomonadaceae > Pseudomonas > Pseudomonas sp. D3. The sequence continues at coordinate 2,077,971 of NZ_CP119772.1, read as the reverse complement.
GCCACCACGAATGGTCAGCGGCGGACGCCCTTGCGGGCCCGTCTCGATCACTGCGCCCATTTCCCGCAGCGGCTCGGCCACGCGATTCATCGGGCGCTTGGACAGCGACGCATCGCCGGTCAGCACGCTGTCGAAGCGCTGTGCGGCGAGCAAGCCGGACAACAGGCGCATGGACGTGCCGGAGTTGCCCAGATAGATCGGCCCCGGCGCAGGCTTCAAACCGTGCAAGCCGACACCATGAATGATCACGCGCCCGTGGTGCGGCCCCTCGATCACCACGCCCATGTCGCGAAACGCCTGCAAGGTCGCCAGGGCATCTTCGCCCTCAAGGAAACCCTCGACTTCGGTCACGCCCTCAGCCAACGAACCCAGCATGATCGACCGATGGGAGATCGACTTGTCGCCCGGCACCCGAATACGCCCGCTCAAGCGGCCGCCCGGGTTGGCGAGGAAGGTCAGGTCATCGGCGTTCACAGCGGTTTCCATGTAGGCCCGGCGCGCCAGGATCTTGCTGAAATGTTCACGCGCCACCCGCGCACGGGTAAACACGCCCAATAACTGGTGCCCATCCCCGGCATCGACCGCGTCGCGCAAGGCGTCAAGGTCGCTGCGGAAGGTGTCCAGGGTGCGCAACACAGCCTCGCGGTTGGCGAGGAAGATGTCGTGCCACATCACCGGGTCGCTGCCAGCAATCCGCGTGAAATCGCGAAAGCCACCGGCGGCATAGCGGAAAATCTCGAGATTTTCGTTGCGCTTGGCCAACGAATCCACCAGGCCGAACGCCAGCAGATGGGGCAGATGACTGGTCGCCGCCAGCACTTCATCGTGGCGCTCGACCTGCATATGTTCCACATCCGCGCCCAGCTCGCGCCACAGACGATCGACCACGGCCAAGGCTGCCGGATCGGTTTGCGCCAGGGGTGTCAGAATCACTTTATGCCGACGGAACAACTGCGCATTAGACGCCTCCACCCCGCTCTGCTCGGAACCGGCAATCGGGTGGCCCGGCACAAAACGCGCGGGCATGCCGCCAAAGGCCTGCTGCGCCGCACGCACCACATTGCCCTTGGCACTGCCGACGTCGGTGAGGATCGCCTGGCCGAGGTCCATGCCGGCCAGCACCGTCAGCAACTTCTCCATGGCCAGGATCGGCACGGCGAGCTGGATCACATCGGCGCCCTGGCACGCGAGCGCCAGGTCGGCTTCACAGCGATCAACGACCCCCAGCTCAACCGCCAGCTTGCGCGATTGCGGGTCCAGGTCCACGCCGACCACTTCGCCACACAACCCGCTCTCACGCAGGCCTTTGGCGAAGGAACCACCGATCAAGCCCAGACCGACCACCACCAGGCGACCGATCATAGGCACAGCAGGTTGCAATGCAGTGACATCAACCACGAGCCAGAACCTTGGCCAGCGCCTCCAGGAAGCGACTGTTCTCAGCCGGCAGACCGACGGTGATGCGCAGGTGGTTCGGCATGCCGTAGTTGGCCACCGGACGCACGATCACACCTTCGCGCAGCAAGCCCTGGAACACCGGGGCCGCCACCTGGCCGAGATCGACGCAGATGAAGTTGCCCTTGGACGGAATCCAGCCCAGGCCCAGATCACCAAAGCCGGCCTGCAACTGCAGCATGCCGCTTTCGTTGATGCGACGCCCTTCTTCCAGGTACTCGGCATCCTGCAACGCCGCACAGGCCGCCGCCAGGGCGAGGCTGTTGACGTTGAACGGTTGGCGCACACGGTTGAGCACATCGGCCACCACCGCCGTCGACAGGCCGTAGCCGACGCGCAGCGATGCCAGGCCATAAGCCTTGGAGAACGTGCGCGAAACCAGCAGGTTCGGGTAGGCCGCGAGGAAATCCAGGCCGTCGGGCATGTCGCTGCCTTCGGCGTACTCGATGTAGGCCTCGTCCAGCACCACCAGCACATGCTCCGGCACATCCTGCAGGAAGTCGTTCAATGCCTGCGCATCAAACCAGGTGCCGGTCGGGTTATTCGGGTTGGCGATAAAGACGACACGGGTCTGCGCATCGATCGCCGCCAGCATGGCCGGCAGGTCGTGGCCCCAGTCCTTGGCAGGAATCACCCGCGCTTCGGCACCGACGGCTTGGGTGACGATCGGGTAGACCGCAAACGCGTGCTCGCTGAACACGGCGTTCAGGCCCGGCGCCAGATAAGCACGGCCGACCAACTCAAGAATGTCGTTGGAGCCATTGCCCAGGGTCACCTGATTCAGCTCGACCCGACACTTTTGCGCCAGCAGGGACTTGAGTGCAAAGCCATTACCATCCGGATAACGGGTCAGCTCGGCCAGCTCTTCACGAATCGCCGCCAGCACCTTGGGGCTTGGGCCCAGCGGGTTCTCGTTACTGGCCAACTTGACGATCTTCGACGGGTCCAGGTTCAACTCACGCGCCAGCTCGTCCACAGGCTTGCCTGGCACGTAAGGCGACAGTTGTTGCACGCCCGGCTGCGCCAGGGCGAGGAAGTTGCCACTCATGTTAACGCCTCACAAAACCGCTTTCGGGTAAGAGCCCAGCACCTTGAGTGCCACGGCTTCCTGACTGATTTTCTCGAGCACGCTTTTGACCAGCGGGTCGCGGTGATGGCCGACGAAGTCGATAAAAAACACGTAGGTCCATTTACCGCTGCGCGAAGGACGAGTCTCGATGCGCGTCAGGTCGATCCCGTTGTCGTGGAACGGCACCAGCAGTTCATGCAGCGCGCCGGGCTTGTTGCTCATGGAGACGATGATCGAGGTCTTGTCGTCGCCAGTGGGCGGCACTTCCTGGCTGCCGATCATCAAGAAGCGCGTGGAGTTGTCCGGGCGGTCCTCGATTTTCTCGGCCAGGCGCGTCAGGCCATACAGGCCCGCAGCCATATCGCCGGCAATCGCCGCCGAGTTCCACTCACCCTTGACCCGCTTGGCCGCCTCGGCGTTGCTGGACACCGCCACGCGCTCGACATTCGGGTAATGCGCATCCAGCCACTTGCGGCACTGGGCCAGGGACTGGGCGTGGGAGTAGATGCGGCTGATGCTGTCGGTCTTGGTGTTTTCACCCACCAGCAAGTGGTGGTGGATGCGCAGCTCGACTTCGCCGCAGATCACCATGTCGTGCTCAAGGAAGCTGTCCAGGGTGTGGTTGACCGCGCCTTCGGTGGAGTTTTCCACCGGCACCACGCCAAAGTTCACCGCACCGGCCGCCACTTCACGGAACACTTCGTCGATCGCCGCCATCGGCTTGCTGATCACCGCGTGACCGAAGTGCTTCATGGCCGCCGCCTGGGTGAAGGTGCCTTCCGGGCCGAGGTAAGCCACTTTCAGCGGCTGCTCCAGCGCCAGGCAGGAAGACATGATTTCACGAAACAACCGCGCCATCTCTTCGTTGCCCAACGGCCCCTTGTTGCGCTCCATCACGCGTTTGAGCACCTGGGCTTCACGCTCCGGACGGTAGAACACCGGCACTTCGCCTTCCGCCAGGGACGCCATCTTCACCCGCGCCACTTCCTGGGCGCAGCGCGCGCGCTCACTGATCAGCTCCAGGACTTTCTCGTCCAGGCTGTCAATGCGCACGCGCAGGGCCTTGAGTTCTTGCTCAGACATTAGCCGTGTTCCTTTTCGAACGCTGCCATGTAGGCCACCAACGCGTTGATGGCGCTGATATCGACAGCGTTATAGATGGAGGCGCGCATGCCGCCCACCGAACGGTGACCCTTGAGGTTCAGCAGGCCACGCGCCTCTGCACCCACCAGGAACGGCTTGTCCAGGCGGTCATCGGCCAGGCGGAACGGTACGTTCATCCACGAGCGGTCGGTCAGGTTGATCGGGTTGCTGTACAGGCCGCTGGCGTCGATGAAGTCGTACAGGGTGCGCTTCTTCACTTCGTTGAGCTTGCCCATGGCAGCAACACCGCCCTGCTCCTTGAGCCACTCGAACACCAGGCCCGAGAGGTACCAGGCAAACGCCGGCGGCGTGTTGTACATCGAGCCGTTATCGGCCGCGACCTTGTAGTTGAGCATGGTCGGGCACAGCGAGCGGGCGCGACCCAGCAGGTCTTCACGGACAATGTTGACCACGACGCCGCTCGGGCCGATGTTCTTCTGCGCGCCGGCGTAGATCATGCCGTAGCGGGACACATCGATCGGCCGCGAGAGAATGTCCGAGGACATGTCGCACACCAGCGGCACATCACCCACTTCAGGCACCCAGTCGAATTCCAGGCCGCCGATGGTTTCGTTGGCCACGTAGTGTACGTAGGCCGCATCCTTCGACAGCTTCCACTCGTTCTGACCTGGAATCGCGAAGTAATCGTAAGGCTTGGCGGTACCGGCGATGTTGACGTTGCCGTAGCGCGCGGCTTCTTCGATGGCTTTCTGCGACCAGATACCGGTGTCGATGTAATCGGCGGTGCCGTCTTCCGGCAGCAGGTTCAGCGGCAACTGGGCGAACTGCTGGCTCGCGCCGCCCTGCAGGAAGAGCACCTTGTAGTCGGAGGGGATGTCCAGCAAGTCGCGCAGGTCCTGCTCGGCCTTGGTGGCGATGGACACGAACTCATCACTGCGATGGCTCATTTCCATCACAGAGAGGCCTTTTCCATGCCAATCGAGGAGTTCACCCTGCGCGCGCTGCAGGACTGCTTCAGGAAGCGCCGCGGGACCGGCACAGAAGTTATAGGCTCTCTTGCTCACATCCAATCTCACTCTGATCTGGTGGGGTGGTGCAATAAATCGGTTTTTAATACTTTCACAAGGGACAAACAACAAGGGGGCGAATCTTCATCCGCCCCCTGCTTGTCCGCTTATTCCTGCGGTTCTTCTTCGTCTGCGGCAGCGTCGAGGGTCGGTTCGTCGACGTTGTCATCGCCGGTTGCGATCACCTCGCCGTCAAATCCCTCGCCTTCCAGTTCTTCGCCTTCGACTTCCGACGGTTCCTGAACGCGTTCCAAACCTACCAGCGTCTCGTCGCTGGCCAGCTTGATCAGCGTCACGCCCTGGGTGTTACGACCCAGGCTCGACACTTCGGCGACACGGGTACGCACCAGGGTGCCCTGGTCGGAAATCAGCATGATCTCCTCGCCATCGAGCACCTGGACCGCGCCAACCAGACGGCCGTTGCGATCGTTGCTGACCATGGCGATAACACCCTGGCCGCCACGCTTGTACTCCGGGAACTCGCCGATGGCAGTACGCTTGCCATAACCACGCGCCGAAGCGGTGAGGATCTGACTGCCTTCTTCCGGGATCAACATGGAAATCAGCTTCTGTCCTTCCGGCAGACGCATGCCGCGCACACCGCGGGCGGTACGGCCCATGGCTCGCACGTCGGACTCTTTGAAGCGCGTCACTTTGCCGCCATCGGAGAACAGCATGACTTCACGCTCGCCATCAGTGATGGCCGCGGAGATCAGTACGTCGCCTTCATCCAGCTCCAGGGCGATCAGGCCCACGCTGCGTTGACGGCTGAAGGATTCCAGCGGGGTCTTCTTCACGGTGCCCTTGGCGGTGGCCATGAAGATGAAGTGACCTTCGGTGTATTCATCGACCGGCAGCATGGTGGTGATGTATTCATCACTGTCCAGCGGCAGCAGGTTGACCAACGGACGACCACGGGCGGCGCGGGAGGCTTCCGGGATTTCGTAGGTTTTCAGCCAGTACACCTTGCCCTTGCTGGAGAACAGCAGCAGCGTGGTGTGGCTGTTGGCGACCAGCAGGTGAGCAATGTAGTCCTCATCCTTCACGCCGGTAGCCGATTTACCTTTACCGCCACGACGCTGGGCCTGGTACGCAGCCAATGGCTGGGTCTTGGCGTAGCCACCGTGGGAGATGGTCACGACGCGCTCTTCTTCCGGGATCATGTCACCCAGGGTCAGGTCGAGACGGGCATCGAGTATTTCGGTGCGGCGCACGTCGCCGTATTCGGCGCGGATCACTTCCAGTTCTTCGCGGATCACTTCCATCAGGCGCACGGCGCTGTTGAGGATGCGGATCAGCTCGCCGATCTGGTTGAGGATCTCCTGGTACTCGGCCAGCAGCTTCTCGTGCTCCAGACCGGTCAGGCGGTGCAGGCGCAGTTCCAGGATGGCCTGGGCCTGTTCCGGCGATAGGAAATACTTGCCCTCGCGCAGACCGTATTGCGGGTCCAGGGTCTCGGGACGGCAGGAATCGGCGCCGGCACGTTCAACCATCGCCACGACGGCGCTGGATTCCCACGGCATCTTGATCAGCGCTTCTTTGGCTTCCGACGGGGTCGGCGAAGCCTTGATCAGGGCGATGACCGGGTCGATGTTCGACAGCGCAACCGCCTGGCCTTCCAGGATGTGGCCGCGCTCGCGGGCCTTGCGCAGTTCGAATACGGTACGGCGGGTCACGACTTCGCGACGGTGACGGACGAAGGCTTCCAGCAGATCCTTGAGGTTCAGGATGCGCGGGCGACCGTCGATCAGGGCCACGACGTTGATACCAAACACGCTTTGCAGCTGGGTCTGGGCGTAAAGGTTGTTGAGGATCACCTCAGGCACTTCGCCACGACGCAGCTCGATCACGACGCGCATACCGTCCTTGTCGGACTCGTCGCGCAGCTCGGTGATGCCTTCGAGCTTCTTCTCCTTGACCAGCTCGGCGATCTTCTCGATCAGACGCGCCTTGTTCAACTGGTAAGGGAGTTCGGTGATGACGATTTGCTGACGGCCACCGACCTTGTCAATGTCTTCGATCATCGAGCGGGCGCGCATGTAAATGCGGCCACGACCGGTGCGATAGGCTTCGATGATGCCGGCGCGACCGTTAATGATCGCGGCGGTCGGGAAGTCCGGACCGGGGATGTATTGCATCAGCTCATCGATGGTCAACTCAGGGTTGTCGATGAGGGCCAGGCAACCGTCGATGACTTCACCGAGGTTGTGCGGCGGGATGTTGGTGGCCATGCCCACGGCGATACCGCTGGAGCCGTTGACCAGCAGGTTGGGAATCCGGGTCGGCATGACCGCCGGGATCATTTCGGTGCCGTCGTAGTTCGGCACCCAGTCCACGGTTTCTTTGTGCAGGTCGGCCAGCAGTTCGTGCGCCAGCTTGGTCATGCGCACTTCGGTGTATCGCATGGCCGCGGCGTTGTCGCCGTCGACAGAACCGAAGTTGCCCTGGCCGTCTACCAGCAGGTAGCGCAGGGAAAACGGCTGGGCCATCCGAACGATGGTGTCGTACACCGCAGTGTCGCCGTGAGGGTGATACTTACCGATCACGTCACCGACAACACGGGCAGATTTCTTGTACGGCTTGTTCCAGTCGTTACCCAGCTCGCTCATCGCGAACAGCACACGCCGGTGCACGGGCTTCAAGCCATCGCGCGCATCAGGCAGTGCCCGACCGACAATTACGCTCATCGCGTAGTCGAGGTAGGACTGTTTCAGCTCGTCTTCGATATTGACCGGGAGGATTTCTTTGGCCAGTTCGCCCATGAGAAGCCTGATTCCTTTTTCGGGTGAAACCTCGTCACATCCATATGGGACGAACGAAGCTCGCCGCTGCCGGCATGGTGCCTGGCAACGACTTACGACAAATCAACGAGTTATGACACGGATCTGCACGTTAAGGGCAGCCCCTCGGGGCGGCCCTGGAAACCGCCGGATGTTATCACAATCGCCGCCACGCACCTATCCCCCTGACGGGCATGGAGCGTAGTAAGTTGACGGATGACAGGCTTGAGGACGACGAGAGGGCCTCAGAGCTAGGGTGGTGCTGTTTTTGCGGTGCAGATCCGAAGGATTTATGGCCTTTTAACGCCAATCGGCAGCAAGCGCCCTCCCACACTCCAATTGTGAACACCGTCAAAATGTGGAAGGGGCATGCCCCCGATAGCAATCTGGCAGGCACCAACGCCCTCAATGCAGCCGCTTACGGCACATCAACTGGGCGATTTTGGCGGTGTCCGGCCGTTCGACAATGCCCTTTTCAGTCACGATCACATCGATCAAGTCGGCCGGGGTCACGTCAAATACCGGGTTGAAGGCATTCACATCGGCGGCGAAGCGCTGGCCGGCGACTTCCAGCAACTCGCCCGCATCGCGCTCTTCCAGGGCCACGTCGTCGCCCGCAGCCATCATCAGGTCCAGGGTCGAACTCGGCGCCACCACCATGAAACGCACGCCATGGTGCATGGCGCACACCGCCAATTGATAGGTGCCGATCTTGCCGATCACATCACCATTGGCCGCAATGCAGTCGGCGCCGACGATCACCCAGGTCACGCCCTTGGTCTTGAGGATATGCGCGCCCGCCGAGTCAGCGTTGACCGTGACAGGGATGCCCTCGCCCGACAGTTCCCAGGCGGTCAGCCGCGAACCTTGCAGCCAGGGCCGGGTTTCGTTGGCGTAGACCTGCTCGACCAATCCCTCCAGAAAGGCAGCACGAATCACCCCGAGGGCCGTACCGAACCCTCCCGTCGCCAGGGCGCCGGCGTTGCCGTGGGTCAGGATCGCCTGAGCGTTGCCCTGGTGCTTGCGAATCCGCTCGACGCCCAACTGGGCCATGACGAGGTTGGCTTCGCGGTCGCTTTCATGGATCGCAATCGCTTCGGCTTCCAGCATAGCCAGCGGATTGGCGTGTTTCTTGAGGCGGTCCAGGCGGTCGCGCATGCGTTTGAGGGCCCAGAACAGGTTCGCAGCGGTCGGGCGAGTATCGGCCAGAAGTGCGTAGTCTTCTTCCCATGCGGCCTGCCAATCGCCGCCTTCGGCGATCCGTTCGCGGGCGGCGAGTACCAGGCCGTAGGCTGCACTGATGCCGATGGCCGAGGCGCCGCGCACGACCATCGAACGAATCGCCGTGGCCACCTCCTCGACCGTGGTGCAGATCACCCAGCTTTCCCGGGACGGCAAAACACGCTGGTCGAGCAGGTGCAGTGCGCCATCGCGCCAATCGATGGCCTTCACTTTCTCCGCAGCCAACAGTCGATCGCGCATCCCTCACCCCGCACTCATGAACAAAAGCCGCCGATTATAGCGATCCGCCAGCCAGGACGCTCGGGTATACTTCGCCCTTCTTTTATAGCTGCCCGGGAAGAAGCCTGCGATGACCTCCACTGCCGCCCCGCTCGACTTATTGCTACTGCCGACGTGGCTGGTACCTGTCGAACCCGCCGGCGTGGTGCTCAAAGAGCATGGCCTGGGCATCCGCGATGGGCGCATTGCCTTTATCGGCCCACGGGCCGCGGCGTTGAAACTTTCCGCCGGCGAAGTGCGCGAGCTGCCGGGCATGCTGCTCAGCCCCGGCCTGATCAACGCCCACTGCCACGCGGCGATGAGCCTGTTTCGCGGAATGGCCGATGACCTGCCGCTGATGACCTGGCTGGAAAAGCACATCTGGCCCGCAGAGGCCAAGTGGGTCGATGAAGCCTTCGTGCGCGACGGCACCGACCTGGCCATCGCCGAACAGCTCAAGGGTGGCATTACCTGCTTCTCGGACATGTACTTCTACCCCAAGATTGCCAGTGACTGCGTCCACAACAGCGGGATGCGCGCGCAGATCGCCATTCCGATCCTCGACTTCCCGATTCCCGGCGCCAGCACCGCCGATGAGGCGATTCGCCAGGGCATCGAGCTGTTCGGCGACCTCAAGCATCACCCGCGCATCAAGATCACCTTCGGCCCCCACGCGCCCTACACCGTGAGCGATGCCAACCTGGAAAAGATCCGGGTGATCGCCGAGGAGCTGGACGCCGCGATCCATATGCATGTGCACGAAACCGCGCTTGAGGTACAACAGGCTGTCGAGCGGACCGGCGAACGCCCGTTGGCGCGCCTCGGTCGCCTCGGCCTGCTGGGCCCACGCTTCCAGGCCGTTCACATGACCCAAATCAGCGAGGACGACCTGGCTTTGCTGGTAGAAAGCAACACCAGCGTCATCCATTGCCCGGAATCGAACCTGAAACTGGCCAGCGGCTTCTGCCCGGTGGAGCGTCTGTGGCAGGCTGGCGTCAATGTGGCCATCGGCACCGACGGCGGCGCCAGCAATAATGACCTCGACCTGCTGGGCGAAACCCGCACCGCGGCGATGCTGGCCAAGGCCGTCGCCGGCTCGGCTACCGCCCTGGATGCCCACCGCGCCTTGCGCATGGCGACGCTCAACGGTGCCCGTGCCATGGGCCAGGAGAGCGAGATTGGCTCGCTGGAGGTCGGCAAAGCGGCCGATATCGTCGCCTTTGATCTTTCAGGGTTGGCGCAACAACCGATCTACGATCCGGTCTCACAGCTTATATATGCCACCGGACGCGATTGCGTGAAACACCTTTGGGTCGCCGGCAAGCAGTTGCTCGACAACCGGCAATTGACCCGCATGGATGAACAACAGTTGACCGCCACGGCCATTGCCTGGGGCCAGCGCATCAGCGGGCACCGCGAATAACGCCGGTCCTGAACCCGTGTTCAGGGCCGACAAACCGATTTATCAGATTTAGAGGAACCACCATGAGCAACGTCGACCACGCCGAAATCGCCAAATTCGAAGCCCTGGCCCACCGCTGGTGGGACCGCGAAAGCGAGTTCAAACCCCTGCACGACATCAACCCGCTGCGGGTCAACTGGATTGATGAGCGCATCAACCTGGCCGGCAAGAAGGTGCTGGACGTCGGTTGCGGCGGCGGCATCCTCAGCGAAGCCATGGCTCAGCGCGGCGCTACCGTGATGGGCATCGACATGGGCGAAGCGCCGTTGGCCGTGGCCCAGTTGCATCAGCTGGAATCCGGGGTGAGTGTCGAATACCGCCAGATCACCGCCGAAGCCCTGGCCGAGGAGATGCCCGAGCAGTTCGACGTGATCACCTGCCTGGAAATGCTCGAACACGTGCCGGACCCGTCTTCGGTGATCCGCGCCTGCTTCCGCATGGTCAAGCCCGGCGGCCAGGTGTTCTTCTCCACCATCAACCGCAACCCCAAAGCCTACCTGTTCGCGATCATCGGCGCCGAATACATCATGAAGCTGCTGCCGCGCGGCACCCACGACTTCAAGAAATTCATTCGCCCGTCCGAGCTGGGTGCCTGGAGCCGTCAGGCCGGGCTGACCGTCAAGGACATCATCGGCCTGACCTACAACCCGCTGACCAAGCACTACAAGCTGGCCAGCGACGTCGACGTCAACTACATGATCCAGACCCTGCGCGAGGAGTAAGCCTGTGAAGTTGCGAGCGGTTCTCTTCGACATGGACGGTACCCTGCTGGACACCGCGCCGGACTTTATCGCCATCTGCCAGGCCATGCGCGCCGACCGCAACCTGGCACCGATCAACGACCAGCATATCCGCGATGAAATCTCCGGCGGCGCACGGGCGATGGTCGCCGTGACGTTCTCGATGGACCCCGAATCCCCAGGTTTTGAAGAACTGCGCCTGGAGTTCCTCGAGCGCTATCTCAAGGGCTGCGCGATCCACAGCGTGCTGTTCGACGGCATGGCCGAGCTGCTGGAAGACATCGAAAAGTCCAAGCTGATCTGGGGCGTGGTCACCAACAAACCGCTGCGTTTTGCCGAGCCGATCATGCAGCAGTTGGGCCTGGCCGAGCGCTCGGCACTGCTGATCTGCCCGGACCATGTGACACACAGCAAGCCGCACCCGGAGCCGCTGATCCTGGCGTGCCAGATGCTCAACCTGGACCCGGCCAGCGTGCTGTTTGTCGGCGATGACCTGCGCGACATCGAGTCCGGCCGCGACGCCGGAACCCGCACGGCGGCGGTCACCTATGGCTACATCCACCCGGACGACAACCCGCGTCACTGGGGCGCGGATGTGGTGGTGGACCACCCGCTGGAATTGCGCAAGGTGCTGGATAACGCGCTGTGCAGTTGCTGATGGTCTACCGGTCTTGCTGACCTATGAAGATCCAATGTGGGAGGGGGCTTGCTCCCGATTGCAGTGTGTCATTCAACACATTCATTGACTGAACCACCGCAATCGGGAGCAAGCCCCCTCCCACAGGGGATCTTCAGTGTTTTCCAGCTCCGTGTTGGTCACCTACTGAATTTTGTCGAGGCTATTTATGTTTGATTACTCTGCACGTCCCGAACTGCTAAAAGGCCGCGTCATCCTGGTGACCGGTGCCGGTCGCGGGATTGGCGCGGCGGCGGCGAAAACCTATGCCGCCCATGGCGCGACCGTGCTGTTGCTGGGCAAGACCGAAGCCAACCTGGCCCAGGTGTACGACGAGATCGAAGCCGCCGGCCACCCGCAACCCGTGGTGATCCCGTTCAACCTGGAGACGGCCCTGCCCCATCAGTACGATGAGCTGGCGGCGATGATCGAAAAGGAGTTCGGCCACCTCGACGGCCTGCTGCACAACGCCTCGATCATCGGCCCACGCACGCCGATCGAGCAGCTGTCCGGTGAGAACTTCATGCGGGTGATGCACATCAACGTCAACGCGATGTTCATGCTGACCAGCACGCTGTTGCCGCTGCTCAAGCTGTCCCAGGACGCCTCGGTGGTATTCACCTCCAGCAGCGTCGGGCGCAAGGGCCGGGCGTATTGGGGGGCCTATGGCGTGTCGAAATTCGCCACCGAAGGCCTGATGCAAACCCTGGCTGACGAGCTCGACACCGTTGCGCCGGTAAGGGCCAACAGCATCAACCCCGGCGCCACGCGCACCAGCATGCGGGCCCAGGCCTATCCGGGGGAAAACCCGGCCGACAACCCGGCGCCGGAAGACATCATGCCGGTGTACTTGTACCTGATGGGGCCGGACAGTACCGGGATCAACGGACAGGCGTTCGACGCGCAGTAACCGCTGACACAACCGGAATAAAATGTGGGAGGGGGCTTGCCCCCGATGGCAGGGTGTCAGTCACTGTATCTGTGACTGACCCACCGCTATCGGGGGCAAGCCCCCTCCCACATTTATTTAGCAGTGTTCTTTAGTTTTTCACCACGTCCTCGAGGGTGAAACGGCCCAGCGGGTTTTGCAGGAAGTTGCTCACATTCTTGCGTGAGATGTTGATGTACGGGCTGTAGTACAGGTCGATCCAGTTCACATCCTGTTTCGCCAGTTTCTGCAGTTCGACATACATCTGCTCACGCTTGGCCGGGTCGGCCTCGATACGCGCCGCCGTCACCAACGCCTTGACCTTGTCGTTCTTGTAGCGGGTCATGTAGTTCTGGTTGGTGTCGTGGCCCAGTACGAAGGTGGTCTTCTGGTCCGGGTCGAGGATGTCGTTGGTCCAGTACATCACCGAAATATCGTACTCACCGTCCACCAGCATCTGCCAGCTTTGGGTCGGGTCGACTTTCTGCAGGTTGGCCGTCACGCCGACCTTGGCCAACTGGTCCTTGATGATCACCGCAATCTGCTCGTCGGCTTCGTTGCCAGCGTTGACCACGTAGTTCAGCTTCAAGTCCTTGGCACCGGCATCGGCCAGCAGTTTCTTCGCGGCGGTTGGGTCATACGGGCGTTGCAGGTTGTTGGCGTAGTGGTACAGCGAGCCTTTGGGGATGTAGGAATAGGCCACGGTGCCTTGACCGTAAGTGGCCGTCTTCACCAGCGATTGTTTATCGATGGCCATGTCCAGCGCCTGGCGAACTTCCGGTTTGGCCAGCAGGCCGTGCTCATGGTTGATCAACAGGTGATCTTCACGGGTGGACGGGTCGGAATGGATCACCACGTTTTTGTCTTTTTTCAGCTCTTCAACCCGCGAGAACGGCACGAAGATCGCCGTGTCCAGTTCGTTGTTCTGCACCATGCGCATGCGCGTGTTGTCGTCGGTCACCGAGACCCACTCCACGCCATCCAGGCTGACGTTCTTGGCCTGCCAGAAGTTCGGGTTTTTCTTCAGGATCACCCGATCGCCCTTGCGCCATTCGTCCACGGTGAACGCACCGGAGGTCACCGGGTTTTGCGCGTAGGCGTCTTCGCCCATTTTGGTCATGGCCTTTTCCGACAGGATCGACACCGTCGGCGACGCCAGTTGCGAGAGGAAGGCCACCGCCGGGGTCTTCAGCGTCACCACCAGGGTCTGCGGGTCGGCGGCCTTGGCCGTGTCGATCAGGCTGAATGGGTCGCTCCACAGCGAGGCCTTGTTGTCGCGGATGCGCAACAGGCTGAACGCCGCATCCTCTGCCGTGATCGGCGTGCCATCCGAGAACTTCGCCGCACGCAGCTTGAAGGTGTAGGTCAGGCCGTCCTTGGAAATCTCCCAGTTTTCTGCCAGCCCCGGCTCCATCTTGGTGCCCAGGTTATCCACGCGTACCAGGGTGTCGTAGACGTTGGCAAATACCCAGGTGTCGCGGTTTTGCGCGCTTTTGATCGGGTCGAACGTGGTGCTGTCTTCACGGCAACCGATGGTGAGGACACCGGCGGCCTGGGCAAGACCGGCGGTCAGCGACCAGGCGGTCAATGTCGCGGCGGCGAGCAACTTCAAGTGGTGTGATTGCATGTCATAACTCCTTGTTTATAACGGCGGTTGTTCAAGAATGGCAGGGGTGGGCTGAAGCAAAGGTTCTTCAAGCACGCAACTGTACCGATGCTCGTGCAGGAAATGAGTAGGCGGCAATACCACGGAACACAGGGTTTGGGCATACCGGCAACGCGGGTGAAACGCACAGCCTGTAGGCAAGTTCAGCGGGCTCGGTGGCTCGCCGGGTAACGGTTCTGTGGGCAACGGCCGATGCGGATCGATCTCGGGAATCGCCTGGATCAGCGCCGCCGTATACGGATGACGCGGTGAGGTGAAGACCGCTTCCACCGGCCCCTCCTCGACGATCTTGCCCAGGTACATCACCGCTACCCGGTCACACAGGCGGCGCACGATGGCCAGGTCATGGGCGATAAACAGGATCGCCAGGTTCATGCGCTGTTGCAGTTCCAGCAACAGGTTGATGATCTGGCCCTGGATCGATACATCCAGGGCCGCCACGCACTCATCGGCAATGATCAAGCGCGGTTCCACCGCCAGCGCCCGGGCGATGCCGACCCGCTGGCACTGGCCGCCGCTGAGGGAGCCGGGCTTACGAGCGGCCAATTCAGGGCGCAGGCCGACCAGCTCGAGTAACTCGTCGACACGCCGCGCGATCTGCTGCGGCGCGACTTTGCGCTGTACCCGTAACACTTCGGCAAGGGTTTCGCCGACCGTGTGGCGTGGGTTGAGCGCGGCATACGGGTCCTGGAAGATCATCGCGGTTTCATGGCGCAGGCGGGCGATGTCGATGGCGCTGCCGTGTGCCATGTCGATGCCGTCGAACAGCACCTGCCCGGCGCTGATCGGGTTGAGGTGCAAAATCGCCCGGCCAAGGCTGCTTTTGCCGCTGCCGGATTCGCCCACCAGGCCCAGGGTCTCGCCCGCCGCGAGGTTCAGCGACACACCGTTGACCGCCCTAACCCACTGCTTGTTCAGGCCGAACATGCCGCTGCCGGACGCGGCAAACCGCACCTCCAGGTCCTTGATCTGCAACAGGCTCATGGGCGACCTCCCAACGGATAGTGACAGGCCACCCGCGCACCTTCCGGCAACACTTCGGTACACACGCTGCCGGCCTGCGGACAACGCGGGTGGAAGCGGCATCCGGCGGGCAGCGCATCCAGCAATGGCGGCTGACCCGCGATGGTGCGCAGCAAGGCGTGGCCGCTGCTGTGGGCTGGCTGGCAGTCGATCAGGCCTGCGGTATACGGGTGCCGGGGATGGGCGAGCAGCTCGTATTTACTGCCGTGCTCGCACAGGCGCCCGGCGTACATCACCGCGATGGCGTCGCAGGTTTGCGCCACCACGCCGAGGTCGTGGGTGATCATGATGATCGACAGGCCGCGCTGGTCGCGCAGGTCGAGCAACAGCCGCAGGATTTGCGCTTGCACGGTCACATCGAGGGCCGTGGTGGGTTCGTCGGCAATCAGCACTCTCGGGTTGCAGCCCAATGCCACGGCGATCATGGCGCGCTGGCGCATGCCGCCGGAAAACTCATGGGGGTAGTTGTCGACCCGTGCCTGGGGATCGGGAATGCCCACTTGGCGCAATACCTCGATGGCTTGCCGGCGCGCGTCTTTTTTCGACGCCTCTTGATGCAGGCGAATGCCCTCGGCGATCTGCTCGCCGATGCGCATCAGCGGGTCGAGGTGACTGCTGGGGTTCTGGAAAATCATGCCCAATTGCCCGCCGCGTATTGCGCGCATGCCCGCGTCGTCCAGTTGCAGCAAGTCCTGGCCGGCCAGACGCACCGCCCCGCCCTGCACGCGCAGGTTGGGCGACGGCAACAGACGTATCAGCCCGCGACAGGCCATGGTCTTGCCCGAACCGCTTTCGCCCACCAGACCGAGGATTTCGCCTTCGGCCAAGTCGAAGGAGACGCGGTCGACCAGGGTCACCTCGCGCCCGGCATTGTTGGCAATTACGCTCAGGTCGCGCACTTGAAGCAGGCTCATGCGCGCGCTCCCAGCACTTGCGCCACACCATCGGCCAGCAGGCTGAAGCCCATGGCCAAAGTCACGATGGCCAGGCCCGGGAAGGTGCAGATCCACCAGGCAGTGGTGATAAAGGCTTGCCCTTCGGCGACCATCGTCCCCCACTCGGCGGTCGGCGGTTGCACGCCCAGGCCCAGGTAACTCACGGCCGCGCCATTGAGCAGCACCAGCACCGCGTCAGACATGGAAAACACAATCGAGCCAAACATCGCATTCGGCAGCAAATGCCGGAACAGAATGCGCCCGTGACCAAAGCCGAGGCTTTTCGCCGCCAGGGCGAAGTCACTTTCCTTGAGCACCAGGATCTGCGAACGGATCAACCGCGCATACGACACCCAGCCCACCAGTGCCATGGCGATATAGAAACTCTTCAAGCCCGGACCGAGGATGGCCATGATTGCCAGCATCAACACCAGGAACGGGAACGCCAGGATCACGTCGATGATGCGCATGCAGACGCTGTCGAAACGCCCGCCGATATAGCCGGAGACCGCGCCGATAAAGGTGCCGATCATGAGCGGGAAGATCACCCCGACAATCGCCAATTGCAGATCGATGCGTGCGCCCCAGATCACCCGCGAGAGAATGTCGCGACCGTAATTATCCGTACCGAAGGGATGGCCCAGACTCGGCCCGAGCAAGCTCATATCGGTGTTCTGCGCAATCGGGTCGAACGGCGCGATCCACGGCGCAAATAGCGCCAGGCCTAGCCACGTCAACAGAATCAGTAAGCCCCACGCGGCGGTCAGCCGACCGTCGCGAAAGCCAAAGCGCAGGCGCAAGCGCCATGGGGCAATCAGCGGACGGCTGCTCATTGCATCTTCACCCGCGGGTCCAGGGCGACGGTCACTACATCCGCCACGAAGTTGACCAGCACCGTCGCACAGGCCAGCACCATGGCCACGCCCTGCACCACCATGTAGTCGCGGGTAAAGATGCCGCGCACCAGCAACTGGCCGATGCCGGGAATGGCGAACAGGCTTTCGATGACCACCGTGCCGCTGATCAGCCAACCGATATTCACCGCCAGCAGGTTGACCGCCGGCACCAGGGAATTGGGCAGTACATGCCGGCGAAACACCGCCGCTTCCGACAACCCGCGCGCCCGGGCGGCGGTGACATGGTCCGCCTGCAACTCCATCAACATGCTCGCCCGCAGGTTGCGCACCAGCACCGCCGACAGGGCCAGGGCAATGGTCAGGCACGGCAGGACCATATGGTGCGCCTTGTCCAGCCAGGTGCGACCGTAGCCGGACACCGGAAACAGACCCCATTGCACACTGAACAGCAGGATCAGCATCAACCCCAGCCAAAATGCCGGCATGCCCAGGCCGACGGTGGTGAACACGCGGATCAGGTTGTCCGTCCAACCGCCTTTGTGACGCGCCGCGACGGTGGCCAGCGGCACTGCAATCAGCAGCGCCAGCAGCACACTGCCGAGCACCAGCACCAGAGTCGGCTCGATACGGGTGACGATCAGCTTCAACGCATCGACCTTGTACAGCAGCGACTGGCCGAGGTCGCCCTTGAGTAGGTTTTTCAGGAAGTAAAAATATTGCAGCCACAGGGGCTGGTCGAGTCCGAACTGTGCGCGGATCTTCAGTAACGCATCCGGCGTGCTGCGCGAGCCGAGCAGCGCGCGCGCCGGGTCACCGGGAATCGAGCGCACCAGCACGAAGGTGATCAGGCTGATGCCAAACAGCACCGGCAGCAATTGCAGCGGCCGGGACAGCACGAAACGGTAGCGCGCCAGGTTCATCCGTCAGCCTCGGTGACGCGCGAGGAAGTCCAGCAGTACCGGAAAGTACGCCTGGGGTTCTTCATAAAAGGGCATATGACTGCTGTTGGGGAACACATGCAGCTCGGCGTGCCGGGCGGCCTGCTTCATGCGCAGGGCGCAGGCCGGGGTGAGTTCGTCGTGCTGGCCTGTGGTGATGAGCATCGGCATGTTGAAGTCGGCCATCTCGGCGATGCGGTTCCAGTCCTTGAGGTTGCCGATATACAGAAATTCGTTGGGGCCCTGCATGGTTTCGTAGGGGCCCATGTTCCAGTCGTCGAGGGAGCGCCGGAGCGGCGCCGGCCATTCGTCCAGGCGGCACACGTGGCGGTAGGTGAGCAAGGTGATCGCGGCCTGGTACTGCGGGTGATCCAGCGTGCCCATCGCTTCATGGCGCTGCATCATCGCCACGGTTTCGCTGCCGAGGGCGCCGCGCAGGCGTTCAAGCTCCCGGGAAAGGTGCGGAATGTCGCCGACGGTGTTTTCCAGGATCAGGCTTTTCAGCGCATCGGGGTAACGGATGGCGTATTCGATGCCCAGCCAGCCGCCCCAGGAATGCCCGAGCAGATGCACACGGCCCAGGCCCAGGGTTTGGCGCACGGTTTCGACTTCTTCGACATAACGGCCGATTTCCCACAGGGAAACATCGGTCGGTCTGGCTGAAGCACCGGTGCCAAGCTGGTCGAATGCAACCACTCGCAGGTCATGCTCTTTGAGCCAGCCATGGGCGTCGCGCAAGTAGTCACACGGCAGCCCCGGCCCGCCGTTGAGGCACAACAGCACCTCATCGCCTGCGCCAAAGCTGTAGACCATGAGGTCATGGCCATCGACTTGCACGGTGTACTGCTGGTCGGGGGCAATTTCACGCCACATCCATACATTCCTTGTGTTGTATCAGCCTGGCGGGGTGCGGCCGCTTATGAGGCCAACACTACCGAGGATGCCGTGTATCCATAACCTAGTATTTCTTATAGGTTTGGCCTGGCAGTCCTTCGCCGGGGCGTGGCATTCTACTTGCAGGAAGTCGAGATTCAAATGAATTCGGGAGCAGAACGGATGCTGGCCAAGCTAACTGCCTTCAATCACCGTCTCATGCCGGGCAGGAGCCTGGATGAGCAGATGGACAATACGTTTATCCTCGCCCAACAGCTGGGTTTCGATGCGCTGGTGTATGACTATTCGCCGGTGCCCATCGACCTCAACGGTGCGCTGATCACACCTTCGGTGCTGCAATTGCGCAACACCCCTTCCGATTGGCACGCCTTATGGTGCAGCGAAGGGTTTTACCAGATCGATCCGGTGCAGCACCTGGCCTTGAGCACGGTGTCGCCGTTTGTCTGGTCCTACGAGGCCAAGGCGCAAACCGCGCTGCAGAAGATCATCGACCCGTGCCACGCCCCTGTCTCGTCTTACCTGCATGATCAGCAACTGACCTGCGGCGTCAGCGTGCCGATTCATCTGCCCCGGGGCGGCTTCGCATCGTTGACCGGCTTGCGAACCGGCAAGGCGCACACGGTGCTGGAGGATGCGCAGCAAACCTTGTCGGATTTCAACCTGATTTCCCATGCATTGCAGGAAGCGGCCTACCCGCTGTTCAGCAATGAACTACGCACCTACCCACATATCCGTCTGACCAAACGCGAGCGCGAGTGCCTGAAATGGGCCGCCGACGGCCTGACCGCCGCCGAAATCGCCACGCAACTGAGCCGCTCACTGGCGGTAGTCACCCTGCATCTCGCCTCGGCGATGCACAAACTGGGGGCAAAAAATCGCGTACAGGCCGTGGTGCGCGCCACCCATTACCGCTTGCTGGAGGGTTGACCCCTCGGCAAAACCTAGCTGTTTTGCTAGTTACCTAAACGTTCCGTGCCGATTATCGTGTCCTGATCCTTTTTTTTCAAAGCAGGGTACGAAATGGAATTCATCGAGAAAGTCCGCGAAGGGTATGCGCCCTTCGGCCCCTATCAGACCTGGTACCGCATCACCGGCGACCTGACCTCCGGCCGTACACCGCTGGTGATCATCCACGGCGGTCCCGGCTGCACCCATGATTATGTCGACGCCTTCAAGGACGTTGCCGCCAGTGGCCATGCCGTCATTCACTACGACCAACTGGGCAACGGCCGCTCCACCCATTTGCCCGACAAAGACCCGTCCTTCTGGACTGTCAGCCTGTTCCTCGACGAACTGAACAACCTGCTGGACCACCTGCACATCAGCCAGAACTACGCAATTCTCGGGCAATCCTGGGGCGGCATGCTCGGCAGCGAACATGCGATTCTGCAACCCAAGGGCCTGCGTGCGTTTATCCCGGCCAACTCGCCCACCTGCATGCGCACCTGGGTCAGCGAAGCCAACCGCCTGCGTAAGCTGCTGCCCGAAGGCGTGGATGAAACCCTGCTCAAGCATGAAGCCGCCGGCACCTACCAAGACCCAGAGTATCTCGCCGCCTCGCGAATGTTCTACGACCAGCACGTCTGCCGGGTCAACCCATGGCCGGACGAGGTCGCGCGCACCTTCGCCCAGGTCGATGCAGACCCGACCGTGTACCACGCCATGAGCGGCCCGACCGAGTTTCATGTGATCGGCAGCTTAAAGGACTGGAACGTGATTGGCCGTTTGTCGGCAATCAAGGTACCGACCCTGGTGATCTCCGGCCGGCATGACGAAGCCACACCGTTGGTGGTCAAGCCGTTTCTGGATGAAATCGCGGATGTGCGCTGGGCGCTGTTTGAAGACTCCAGCCACATGCCCCATGTGGAAGAACGCCAGGCGTGCATGGGGACCGTGGTGAAGTTTTTGGACGAGGCGTGTTCAGTACCGCACAAAGCCCTTAAGGCTGGCTGAGGTCCACTGTGGGAGCGAGTTTGCTCGCTCCCACCCATTCAGGCCTCGCTGGTCTCGGCCTTCGGCGCTTTTTTCGACACCTCGGCCAGCAGCGGAATCTCCTTCCCTTCGGCATCAAACAGCTTGCCACCCCTGAAGTAATCGCCTTCGCGCAAGACTGCCACGTCCTGGAAACACAGGCTGCGCTCGGTCCCCGCCACAAACACCGACTGCTGGTCCGAGTTGCCGGCAGTGAAGTGGTTGAACGTCAGGTTCAGCAGAATCGCCATGATCGCCGACGAGCTGATGCCCGAATGAAAAATGGTCGCGAACCAGCCGGGAAAGTGATCATAGAAATTCGGCGCGGCAATGGGGATCATGCCGAAGCCGATCGAGGTGGCAACGATGATCAGGTTCATGTTGTTGCGGTAATCCACCTTGGACAAGGTGCGAATACCGCTCGCCGCCACGGTGCCGAACAACACGATCCCGGCACCGCCCAATACCGAGGTCGGCACTGCCGCAATCACCCGCCCCATAAACGGCAGCAGGCCGAGGATGACCAGGAACAATCCGCCCGTCGCGACCACAAACCGACTTTTCACCCCAGTAACCGCGACCAGGCCTACGTTCTGGGCGAACGCGCTCTGGGTAAACGAACCAAAAATCGGCGCAAACACGCTCGACAGCATGTCGGCACGCAAGCCGTTACCCAGGCGTTTGGAGTCGACTTTGGTGTCGATGATCTCGCCCACGGCCAGGATGTCCGCCGAGGTCTCCACCAGCGTCACCATCACCACAATGCACATGGAAATGATCGCCGCCACATGGAAGGTCGGCACGCCGAAATGAAAGGGCGCAGGGAAGCCGAACATCGGCCCCTGGCTCACGCCGGAAAAGTCCGCCATGCCGAGGAACACCGCAATCACGGTGCCGATCACCATCGCCAACAGGATTGATAACCGCGAGATCGCCGCGCTGCCGATTTTGCTCAGCAACAACACCAGCACCAGCGTCAGCGCGGCCAGGCCAACATTCGCCATGCTGCCGAAATCCGCCGCGCGGCTGTTGCCGCCCATGGCCCAGCGCGCGGCCACCGGCATCAGGGTCAGGCCGATGGTCGTGATCACAATGCCGGTCACCAACGGCGGGAAAAACCGGGTGATCCGCGAGAACACCGGCGTGATCAGTAGCCCGATAAACGACGCAGCCATCACCGCGCCGAGAATCGCCGGCACCCCACCGGCGCCATCACTGCCGACAATCGCCACCATCGTCGCCACCCCGGAAAACGACACCCCCTGCACCAGCGGCAACTGACAGCCAAAGAACGGCAGGCCAAGGGTTTGCAACAGCGTGGCCAGGCCGCCGGCAAACAGCGACGCGGCGATCAACAGGCCAATATCCGCAGGCGACAACCCGGCCGCCTGGCCAACAATCAACGGCACGGCAACGATGCCGCCATACATAGTGAGCACATGCTGCAGGCCGTAAGCCATGTTGGCGGCGACGCCGAGATTCTCATCTTCGGGCCGTTGCGGTGACGCCTTCGGGATAGTCATGGTGAGCGGGTCTCTGTTTTTGTTGTGGGGCCACTGTATGCAATACCGAGACTATATGTCCATAGAGTTGTATACAATCAACCGAACAAGATCCCATCCCACGGCGTTACAAAAACCGCAATCGCACGTCGACGACCACGCTGAATCTGGACGTGACGTTCCAGGGCATATCGCTCAAGACGCTGAAGAAAGCGCAAACACATGTGGGCGCTGGCTTGCCTGCGATGCAGACAACGCGGCGCATCAGGTTCACCGAGCCGCTGCCAGCGCAGGCAAGCCAGTGCCCACATGCTGGAATGCATAGTCAACTCAAGCGTTTTCCAGCTGCGAATGATCGGTTTTCGGCCGCGCCAGCCAATAGCCCAGCACCGCCAGCGGTGCGGTCGCCAGCATCACCATCACGGTGATCAGCAGCGGCTGCTCGAGCATCGACGACACCAACAGGCTGCTGAGAAAACACAGGCCCAGTTGCAGGGTGTTTTGCAGCGCCGCCGCCTTGCCGGAGTTTTCCGCAAACGGCATCAGCGCATTCGCCACCACGATGGGGTAACTGGCACCGTTGACCAGGGCCATCAGGCAGAACGGAATCAGCAAGGTGGTCAGGGTCGGCACGCTCAAGGTGGCGACCAGGTACAACGCAAACATGCTGATGCAGTAGGCCACCAGCAGCCAGGGCAACAACGTCTTGCCCTGAAAACGCTGCAAAGCGCTGCGGCAACTGTAGCCACCGATCAGGAACGCGAGGGTCGGCAGCACATAACTCAGGCCAATGTCATTCGGGCTGTAACCCATGTCGCCAAGGATGAACGGCGAGGCGGTCAACCAAGCGAAAAAACTGGCGGAGCAGGCGGCAAAGATCATGACGTTGCCGGTGAACACGCGGGAGCTGAGCAACTGCCCATAACCGAGGCGCGTAGGTTCGCCCTCCTCCGCCAGCCGTTTCGGCGCAGAACGCAGGAATAGAGTCGGCAGCAGCAACAGCAGCGACACGCCCAGCAACACCGCGAAAATCGCCTGCCAACCAAAATGATTCAACACCATGGCCCCCAGCAGCGGCGCCAGGGCTGGCGACAACGACATCAGCGGCATGATGCTGGCAAACACGCGGTGAGCCTTGTCGGCCGGGTAGCGGTCAATCACCAGCGCCTGCCAGCTCACAGCGGCGGAACACACGCCAATCGCCTGGATAAAGCGCAGTGCCAGCAACTGCGCTGCGGTCTCGACCCAGAACATGCCGATGCAACCCAGCACGAACAAGCTCAGGCCCGCGAGCAGGATCGGTTTGCGGCCCAGTCGGTCAGACAACGGCCCCCACAACAACTGCCCCACGGCAAAGCCGGCGAGGAAAATACTCAAGCTGGCGCCCACTGCGCCCGCGCCGATGTGTAATTGCTCGCCCATGGCGCCGAACGCCGGCAAGTACATGTCCATGGCGAGATAACCGAGCATGCTCAGCCCCGCCAGGTACCAGGTGAAACCAAAAGAATTTTTCATTGAAGCCTTGTAGATCTTGCCATCAAACAATTTGCTGACTACTACCCATTATGAAGCTGACAGTTTCGCTGTGAAGCGATAATAATTGGACACTTCTATCAATTAATTTGAAGGCAGCCGCCATGTGGTCCGAATATTCCCTGGATGTGGTCGATGCCGTCGCGCGCCATGGCAGCTTCAGCGCCGCCGCCCAGGAATTGCACCGGGTGCCGTCAGCCATCAGCTACACGGTGCGTCAGTTGGAAGAATGGCTGGCCGTGCCCCTATTTGTGCGGCGCCATCGTGACGTAGAGCTCACCCCCGCCGGCCGTCTATTTATAGACGAAGCCCGTAGCGTGATGAAAACCATGCTCGGCACACGGCGCCTGTGCCAGCAAGTGGCCAATGGCTGGAGCGGCCAGTTGAAGGTCGCAGTGGACTCCATCGTCAAGCCGCAGCGCTGCCGGCAGTTGGTGCTGGATTTCTATCGGCAGTTCCCAGACGTGGAATTGCTGCTGGAGTACGAGGTGTACAACGGCGTGTGGGATGCCCTCGCCGATGAGCGCACCGACATCGTGATCGGCGCCACCAGCGCGGTGCCGGTGGCGAGTCACTTCACGTTTCGCGATATGGGCCTGTTGAACTGGTTGTGTGTGGTCAGCGCGAAACACCCGCTGGCGGCGCTGGACGGTTTGCTCAGTGACGATCAACTGCGCCCGTTCGCGTCCCTGTGCATGACCGACACGTCGCGCAACCTGCCCAAGCGCGATACCTGGACCCTGGACAACCAGCGCCGTCTGGTAGTGCCGAACTGGGCCTCGGCCATTGACTGCCTGCGCGACGGTCTGTGCGTCGGCATGGCGCCGGCGCATCAGGTGTTGCCGTGGATCGAACGTGGAGAGTTGGTCGCGCTGCAACTGCGCCGGCCGTTCCCGGCCAGCCCGTCGTGCGTGGCGTGGGCGCAGAACAAACTGTCACCGGCGATGAGTTGGTTGCTGGAATACCTGGGGGATAGCGAGACGATGAACCAAGAGTGGTTGAATGGGAGTGACCTCTGAAGATCAGCGGAATCCCTTGTGGAAGGGGGCTTGCTCCCGATCGCTGTGTCAGTCGGCCAATCTGCAACTGACACACCGCCATCGGGGGCAAGCCCCCTCCCACAGGGGCTCTCATTTCAATCCAGCAAGCGGGTGATGGCCCGCACGATCATGTCTACCTCCTTGGCCTCCAGGGTCAGCGGTGGCAGCAGGCGAATCACCTTACCCCGGGTCACGTTGATCAGCAGCCCGTGCTCCTGGGCGGCGCGCAGGGCCAGGTCGCGATAAGGGCTGGCCAATTCGATCCCGATCATCAAGCCTTGCCCACGAATCGCCAGGACCTGCGGGTGCTCACTCAATTCCACCCGCAGCCGCGCCAGCAAGCGTTCGCCTTGTTGCGCGGCGTTCTGTAACAGGCCTTGCGCCTCGATAATGTCCAGCACGGTGCAACCTACGCGGCAGGCCAATGGGTTACCGCCGAAGGTGCTGCCGTGACTGCCCGGCGTGAACAACTCGGCCACGGCGGTCCTGGCCAGACAAGCGCCGATGGGCACGCCGTTGCCGAGGCCTTTGGCCAGGGTCATCACGTCCGGCACGATGCCCTCGTGCTGGAAGGCAAACCAGGCGCCGGTGCGGCCGATGCCGGTCTGGATTTCATCGAGCATCATCAGCCAACCGTGGCGCGTGCAGTGAGCGCGCAGGGCCTTCAGGTAACCGGCTGGCGCCATCTGCACCCCGCTTTCGCCCTGGATCGGTTCCAGCAAGACCGCCGCAATGCGCGTGCCAAACGCTCGCGTGATCGCCTCCAGCGCCGCCAGGTCGCCAAAGCCGACCTTGAGAAAATCCCCCGGCAAGCGCTGGAACCCCAAGCGGACCGAGGGCCCGTCGCTGGCCGCCATGGTGCCCAGCGTGCGGCCGTGGAAAGCGTTCTCCATCACCACCACCAACGGCACCTCAATGCCCTTTTTCCAGCCGTGCAGCCGCGCCAGTTTTAGCGCGGTCTCGTTGGCCTCGGCGCCGGAGTTGTTGAAGAACGCGCGATCCAGCCCGGACAGTTGGGTCAGACGCAGGGCCAAGCGTTGTTGCCAATCGATGCTGTAGAGGTTGGAGGTGTGCAATAGCAACCCAGCCTGTTCGCTGATGGCAGCCACCAGTTTCGGATGCGAGTGGCCGACGTTGGTCACGGCCACGCCTGCCACGGCGTCCAGGTATTCGCGGCCCTGCTGGTCCCACAGGCGCGTGCCCAGGCCACGCACAAAGCTCAAGGCCAAGGGTTGGTAAGTGGTCATCAGGCAAGCGGCGGTCATGGTGGCAAGCTCCAGTGCAGGTTGGGATGGGGACAGTATCGTTAGCCACCCAAGCTGGATAAACTGCGCTTTCATGCAATGACTTTAAACCAGGGTTTGATAATGGACCTGTTCCAGGCGATGTCGGTGTACGTAAAGGTGGTCGAGACCGGCAGCATGACCGCCGCGGCCCAGGCCTGCGGGATGTCGACCACCATGGTCGGCAACCACTTGCGCGCCCTGGAGCAACGCCTGGGGGTCAGCCTGCTCAAGCGCACCACGCGCAAGCAAAGCCTCACCGAATTCGGCGGGCAGTATTACCAGCGCTGCCTGGAAGTGCTGGGGCTGGTGGCCGACTCCGAGCAATTGGCCGAACAGGCCCACAGCGACGTGCCCAAGGGCACCCTGCGCATCACCGCACCGCCCGCCTTCGGCACCGAACGCCTGGCGCCGGCCTTGAGCGAATTTTCCCAGCGTTACCCGCTGATCAAGTTGTACGTGGTGCTCAGTAATCAGCGCATGGACCTGGTCGACAGCGGCTTTGACGTGGCCATCCGCCTGGGCGAGTTGGAACCCTCAAGCCTGATCGCCCGGCCCCTGCAGGACTACACCATCACCCTGTGCGCCGCGCCGGATTACCTGGCGCGACGCGGCACGCCGCAAACGCCGGAAGATCTGCAACAGCACGACTGCCTGGCATTCGCCTACCCCTCAAGCGACGATTGGCGTAACGCCGACAAACTGTGGCGCATGAGCGGCGCGGACGGCGAAGTGGAGATCCCCGTGTCCGGCTCGCTGACCATCAACAGCTCGCAAGCCCTGCGCCAGGCGGCGGTGCAAGGCATGGGCATCGTCATGCTGCCCGATGCCCTGGTGCAGCCCGACCTGCAGAGCGGGAAGCTGGAGGCATTACTGACCACCTATCAACTGCCCTGCCGCCCCATGCATCTGCTGTACGGGCAGGATCGTTATCGCCTGCCTAAACTACGGGCTTTCGTGGATTTCGCCCTGGAGAAGTGGGCGCGCTAAAAGCCCACGCCCAATTCGCGCAGTCGCTCAGCGGTACGCTCGGCGCAAACGTGGTGAATGCCTTGCCAGCCCAGGGCAATGGCCGCGTCGATATTGCCCGCGACATCATCGATAAACACCACTTCGCCAGGCTGGATATCCGGCAGGTGAGCGCGCACCTGGCCAAGGCTGGCGTGATAAATCGCTGCGTCGGGCTTGATCAGCTTCAACTCGCCGGAAACCACAATGTCGCGAAAACACTGCAGGAACGAGTAGTTGGCCCGCGCATAGGGGAACGTCTCGGCCGACCAATTGGTGAGCCCGAACAGCGGCATGTCGGCGTGATGCAGCGCCTTGAGAATAGCCACGCCCTCCGGCAATGGCCCGCGCAGCATTTCATGCCAGCGGTCGTAGTAGGCCGTGATCAAGGTTTCGTGATGGGGGTATTGCGCGACCAGGCTGCGCGTCGCCTCGGCCAGGGTGCGCCCGGCGTCTTGCTCGGTGTTCCAGGCCTGGGTGCAGATGTTGTCGAGGAACCATTGCCGTTCCTGATCATCGGCGATCAGCTTGCGGTACAGGTGCTGCGGGCTCCAATCGAACAGAACACCGCCAAAATCAAAAACGACTGCACGAATCGTCATCAGATCCTCCGTTAGCGTGAGTTGATAGCGGACGGAGTCTGGCAGATCGAGGGCGGCAGCGGGAGCGCGATGGAGTGTAGGAAGACTCCGAAATAGGGAGGCTTATGCAGAACCAATGTGGGGCGGGTTTGCCCGCCCCCACATTTTTTTCGAACGTACTTAGGCTTGCACCAGACCGTTGATCTTCACGGTCGGATTCACGTCAGCCTCGTAGTCCACGCCGTCGATCTCAAAGCCGAACAAGCGCAGGAACTCAGCCTTGTAGCCGGCAAAATCGCTGATTTCGTTGACGTTGTCGTCGGTGACTTGGTTCCACAGCGCGGCCACGGCGTCCTGGACTTTCGGCTCCAGCTCGGCCAGGTCGGCACGCAGGCGGCCGTCGGCGTCGAGCGTCGGCTCGCGGCCGTACAGGCTGTCCTTGAACAGGCCATAGACCTGCTCGATGCAACCTTCGTGGGTGCCCTGCTCTTTCATCACTTTGAACAGCAACGACAGGTACAGCGGCATGATCGGGATCGCGGAGCTGGCCTGGGTGACCACTGCCTTGAGCACCGACACCCGGGCGTCGCCCTTCAATGCAGCCAGATTGTCGCGCAGGGTCAGGACTTTTTTGTCCAAGTCCTTCTTGGCTTCGCCGATGGAACCGTTCCAGTAGATATCCTGGGTCAGCTTCTCGCCGAGGTAAGTGAATGCCGTGGTCTTGGCGCCTTCGGCCAACACGTCCGCATCACGCAGGGCGTCGATCCACAACTGCCAGTCTTCGCCGCCCATGACTTTCACGGTGCCGTCGATTTCTTCCTGGGTGGCTGGCTCAAGGGTGGTGTCGACGACGACGCCCTTGTCGGTGTTGATTCCGCGCAGGGTCACGGCTTTGCCGATCGGCTTGAGGGTGGAGTTGTGCACCACGCCCTGCGGGTCAGTCCTGCGTGGCGCGGCCAGGCTGTAGACCACCAGGTCGATCTTGCCCAGGTCTTTCTTGATGGTCTCGATGGTCAGGCGCTTGATCTCGTCGGAGAACGCGTCGCCATTGATGCTCTTGGCGTACAGGCCTTTTTCGACGGCAAACTTCTCAAACGCGGCGCTGTTGTACCAGCCGGCGGAGCTCAGCTTGCCTTCTTCGCCTTCTTTCTCAAAAAACACGCCCAGGGTATCGGCGCCGCAGCCAAACGCGGCACTGATGCGCGCGGCCAGGCCATAACCGGTGGAAGCACCGAGGACCAGCACCTTTTTCGGGCCGCCTTCGATGACGCCGTGTTGAGTCACGTAGTCGATCTGTTCCTTGACGTTCGCTTCACAGCCAACAGGGTGAGCGGTCACACAGATAAAGCCACGAACCCGCGGTTTGATGATCATAAAATTTCTGCCTCTTCCAAGGTGCCGAAGGCCAATGGTGGCCATTCAACGTAATCGTACCGGTCTATGACGTCCAAAAAACCGAAGCGTCACGATAGTCGCAAATCTTCTGTTTACAAAATCCAATCCAAAACTCGCCGAATAAGCCTCGTCTTGGGTGAAAAACCGTGTCAATTCTTCACAATTTCGCAATATTTAACACGCCCATCTAGCTGAGAACGCCTTATCATGACGGGGTTATTTCAATATGTTTCGCCACCCCACCACTCGCAGCCACGGACCTGGATCTGTCGAATGGCGTCCAGCTGGAGCTGAGTTTCATGAACAAGTCTGCCTTACGCAAAAAAGCCGTGTCGATCGCCTGGGCACTCGGCGTTTTGCTGATTATTTACCTCTTCCCCCTGACCACCGTGGTGTTCCTCGGCCTGGTACTGGTCTGCGGGGTCTATGATTTCCTGCGCAACGGTCTGTATGACGGCGACACGTTCAAGAAATATTTCATCGGCAGCGGCCGCAATACCTGGCTGCTGGCACCGTTCAACACCCTGTTCGACCTGCTGAGCAACCGCAACCGCCACGTCTACACGATGCGCGACCTGCCGCCCGCCTGGCGTGAAGACCTGCAACAGGTGATCGACGACGCCATGGCCCACAAGGATGAAATCATCGGCTACCTGGACGAGCGCATGGCCGAAAAGAAACGCGGCATGCTGTTTTTCCAATGGTACGGCCGACCGATCGAAACCACCCTGGATATCCCGGAGCTGCGCAAGAAGTTGCCGTTCGTGAAGACCATCGGCGTGTCGGTGTTCAACGAAAACCGCTCGACGTCCTTCCACTTCGGCCCACTGCGCATGATGTTCCGGGTGCTCTACAACATGGCCCCGGCGCCCCACCACGAGGGCGTGTACATCCAAGTGGGCAAGCACAAACATTACTGGCACGACGATCCGCTGTTTATTTTCGATGACACGCTGATGCATGCATCCTTCAACAAGAACGACGCCAAACGCTACTGCCTGTTCATTGATATCGTGCGGCCGACCGTGTTGCCCTCCGTCCTCAATGCCGTGATCGCAGGTTTTGCAGGCGTGGTGTTCACGCTGCGGCGGTTTTTCTACAAAAACTGGAAGCTGATTCAGTAGGTTCTGCGGCATGATGGTGCTGGACGGTGTTTGCGCCCTGCCCGCGAGGCGGCCAGAATAACCGTCTCGTGCGACCGAATTCGGCGCCCACCATTCTCAAGCCATCGCGCCACCCTGAAGGGCGCGGTGGCTGCGTTTTCAAGGAATCAGAATGCCCCAACGTCAAGTCATCAATGCCTCCGTCAGCCCCAAGGGCAGCCTCGAAACACTCTCCCAGCGTGAAGTCCAGCAACTGAGCGAAGCCGGCTCCGGCAGCATCTATACCCTGTTCCGCCAGTGCGCCCTGGCCATCCTCAACACCGGCGCACACATCGACAACGCCAAGACCATCCTCGACGCCTATAAAGACTTTGAAGTGCGTATCCACCAGCAGGATCGCGGCGTGCGCCTGGAACTGCTGAACGCGCCGGCCGACGCCTTCGTCGATGGCGAAATGATCGCCAGTACCCGCGAAATGCTGTTCAGCGCGCTGCGCGACATCGTCTACACCGAGAACGAACTGGACAGCCAACGCATCGACCTGAGCAACTCCCAGGGCATCACCGACTACGTGTTCCACCTATTGCGCAACGCCCGCACGCTGCGCCCGGGTGTCGAGCCGAAGATTGTGGTGTGCTGGGGTGGGCACTCGATCAACACCGAAGAATACAAATACACCAAGAAAGTCGGCCACGAACTGGGCCTGCGCAGCCTCGACATATGCACAGGCTGCGGTCCCGGCGTGATGAAAGGCCCGATGAAGGGCGCGACTATTTCCCACGCCAAGCAACGCATCAGCGGCGGGCGCTACCTGGGCCTGACCGAGCCGGGCATCATCGCCGCCGAAGCGCCGAACCCGATCGTCAATGAGCTGGTGATCCTGCCGGACATCGAGAAGCGCCTGGAAGCCTTCGTGCGCGTCGGCCACGGCATCATCATCTTCCCGGGCGGCGCCGGCACGGCGGAAGAGTTCCTCTACTTACTCGGCATCCTGATGCACCCGGACAACCGCGACGTGCCGTTCCCGGTCATCCTCACCGGGCCAAAACACGCGGCGCCGTACCTGCAACAGTTGCACGCATTCGTCGGCGCCACGCTGGGCGAAGCGGCGCAGGCGCACTACCAGATCATCATCGACGATCCAGCCGAAGTGGCCCGCCAGATGACCGCCGGGCTCAAGGCCGTGAAGCAGTTCCGCCGCGAGCGCAACGATGCGTTCCACTTCAACTGGCTGTTGAAGATCGACGAAGGCTTCCAGCGCCCGTTCGACCCGACCCACGAAAACATGGCCAGCCTGCAACTGAGTCACGCGCTGCCGCCCCATGAACTGGCGGCCAACCTGCGTCGCGCGTTCTCGGGGATCGTGGCGGGCAACGTCAAGGACAAGGGCATTCGCCTGATCGAACAGAACGGCCCTTACGAGATCCATGGCGACCCGGCCATCATGAAGCCACTGGATGAACTGCTCCAGGCGTTCGTCGCCCAGCACCGCATGAAGTTGCCGGGCGGCGCGGCGTATGTGCCGTGCTACCGCGTGGTGCAGTAAGTCAGCCCACACATGCTGTAGTGCTTTAACCTTGTGTTCAGGCTTGTCGGCGGGAAGCGTCGGGCTATCGTTTTTACGAAGCCCGACTGACCCACACCCGAGGAGCGACCTATGGACCAACGGATCTTGTTCTCCCACACTCCTTACCCTAAGGTAAGGAGCATCACGCTGGAGACCTTCAACATGGCGACCGCCACGCTTACTTCAAAAGGACAAATCACCATCCCCGTCCAAGTCAGGACCGCCCTGGGCCTGGAAACGGGAGACCGGGTCGAATTCGTCGAAATGGAAGACGGCAAATTTTCCATTATTGCCGCGAGCAAAACCGTTCACGACCTCAAGGGGTTGATCAGCAAGCCTGCCCAGGCCATCTCCATCGAGGACATGAACCGCGCCATTGCGGCACAGGGAGCAAAAGCCCAATGATCGGCCTGGATACCAATGTGCTGGTGCGCTATGTCACTCAGGATGATCCGGTCCAATCCGCCAAGGCGTCCGAGCTGATCGAATCCCTCACCACCCTGTCGCCAGGCTTTGTCAGCCTGGTGTCGGTGGTGGAGTTGGTATGGGTTTTACAAAGTTGCTATCAGTGCGCCAAGAGCGACGTGGTGACGGTGCTGGAAACGCTGCTGCGTACCCGTGAATTGATCATCGAACATGCCGAGATCGTCTGGCAGGCGCTCCGGCGGTTCTCGGCAAACAAAGCCGATTTCGCCGACTGTTTGATCGCGCGCTGCGCCCACGCAGCCGGCTGCGAGTACACCGCCACCTTTGACCTCGACGCGGCCAAGGCCCCGGGCATGAAGCGATTGGCCTGAGCGGGGTTCAGCGAACCCAGCCACCATGCTGCCAGTGGTAACCATCATTTCGCTGCACCCAGTGCGGATGCACATAGCGGTAGCCCTCACGCACCGCCTCCCAATGGCCATGTACAGCCACATAGCGTCCACCTTCCCAACGCCAATACCCGCGTGACCATACATAACCTTCGCGTACAACCGGCTCGACTTCGATCACTTGCATCGGCGGCGGTTGTGGGGCGACCACTTCGACGTACTCACGTTGCACCGGTCGCCGCTCATGCACGACACGCTCTTGCACACAGCCGGATGCCGCGACGACCATGGCCACCAATGCTGCATAACGTAGCAACATATAAACCCCTCGGGCGCTAACGCCCAACACCTGCATCAGTAAAAAATCCCCCTTTGTTGCAGCCGCGCTCCTGCAAGGCCTGGGTACTTTTTAACAGGTGGTGTCTGTCAGGTTGCTGAACCTGCTGACAGTGCATCCACAGGAACAGACGGGAGGCAGCGTCGCGGTTTGAACACTCAAGCCGGGCCGAAACGCTCCAGCACAGCCTCGACAAAGCCTCGCAACTTGGCGGTACGCTGGCGGTTGGCGGTGTAGACCAAATGCATGGGCCGGCTCGGCGCCTCAAAGTCCGGCAGCACCTGTACCAACTCGCCCCTGGCTAGGGCGGGGCGCAGAAAATCTTCCGCTCCGAGCACAATGCCAAACCCGTCCAGCGCAGCCGACATCAAGGCCCTGCTTTCGTTGATCTGCAAACGGCTGGCAACCTGTACGGTGTGCGGGACCGAGCCCTGGTGGAACACCCATTCGCGATCCGCCGGACGTGACCAGAAGGCATAGCCCAAGCATTCATGCTGTTGAAGGTCCGCCGGCCGCAGCGGTGTGCCCCGTGCCGCCAAGTAGGCAGGCGCCGCGCAGGCCACCAGACGATACGGCGCCAGGGGTCTGGCGGTTAACCCCGTGATCGCTGGGGGGCCAATGCGGAAGGCGGCTTCGTAGCCTTCTTCCACCAGATCGACGAAACGATCGGTGAGGTGCAGGTCGATGCTTACCTCAGGGTTGTCACGCAAAAACGCGGTCACCAGAGGCATCAGGCTGTAGGAGCCGAAGGTCACCGGGGCGGTAATTTTCAGCTTGCCGCGTGGGGTGTCATTCATGATCTGCGCCAGGGAGTCGGCGGCCTCGGCCTCCGTCAGGATATGTTTGCAACGCTCGTAGTAAGCGCTACCCAACTCCGTCAGGCTCTGCCGGCGCGTGGTGCGATTGAGCAAGCGCGCGCCCAGGCGCTGTTCCAGCGCGGCGACATGCTTGGCCACCATCTGCGCTGACATGTTCAAACGCACCGCGGCTCGCGCGTAAGAGCCCAACTCAGCGGCAGTCACAAAGGCATTCATGCTCGAAAGACGGTCCATCATTCCCCACTCCCAGTAATAACAGCCACGTCACAACGCTCATTTATCACCCATTGGCTACCAATCATCATAACCGCTCCCCTACTTTGCAGGAGCTAGGCCATGAAGATTGGCGTGATTGGAGCAGGTTTCATCGGGCGCGCGGTGGCCCAACTGGCGCTGGCGGCCGGGCATGAAGTGATGTTGAGCAACTCCCGTGGCCCCCAGACCATGAGCAGCGTACTCAGCGGCATTTGGGGCGTTCAAGTGGGCAGCGCGCAAGACGCGGCACAATTTGGTGACGTGGTGCTCGTGGCGATCCCCCTGGAACATTACCGCAGCGTGCCCGCGCAGTGGCTGGAAGGCAAAACAGTGATGGACGCCAACAATTACTACCCCGATCGCGACGGGCACATCCCTGAGCTGGACCGTTTTGAAACCACCACCAGCCGGTTGCTCGCCGAGCATTTGCCGCATTCGCACGTGGTGAAGGTGTTCAACGCGATCTTCGCGCCAGACCTGGCGCAGGATGCCCGCCCTCACGGCGCCCCCGACCGCCGCGCACTGCCGGTGGCTGCGGATGACGCTGCGGCAAAAGCGCAAGTGATCCAGTTGCTCGATGAGCTCGGCTTTGACGCCGTGGATGCCGGTGGGCTGGATGAAAGCTGGCGGTTTGAGCGGGCCAAACCGGCGTATTGCGTGGCGCTGGACCAGGCCGATCTGAGGGTGGCCCTGGCTGCGGCCGAACGCACCGTTGAGCTGCCTGCGGTCAACCGGGCGCACACCCTGACTTAAACAGCCGCCCACTAAAAAGCTCGCTGACCGTTAACGGTTCAGCGAGCTTTTTATTGGGTGTTTCTTACAGCGCCAGATCAGACGCCGGCTTGCTCGGCTCAGCCGCAGGCTTGGCGGCCTCGGTGGCCTTGGGAGCGGTCATCTGCGGAATCGCAGGTGGTGGGGTCAGTTGCAAGATACCGGCGGTGTAGGCCCATTCTTTGGCAACAGCCTCAGGACTGTCGTTCAGCTTAGTGCCATAGCTTGGCACGATCTGATGCAGTTTTTCCTGCCAGGCCGGGGTCGCCACCTTGTCCTTGAACACTTTCTGCAGCACGGTCAGCATGATCGGCGCCGCGGTCGACGCGCCTGGCGATGCGCCCAACAGGCCGGCGATGGTGTTGTCAGCAGAGCTGACCACTTCGGTGCCGAGTTTCAGCACGCCGCCCTGCTCTTCGTCACGCTTGATGATCTGCACGCGCTGACCGGCTTGCCACAGGCGCCAGTCTTCTTTCTTGGCGTTCGGGAAGTACTCTTTCAGGGCGTTGTAGCGGTCGTCATCCGACAGCATCAACTGGCCAGCAAGGTACTCGACCAGTGGGTATTCACGCACACCGACGCGGGTCATTGGCCAGATGTTGTGGGTGGTAGTGCTGGTCAGCAGGTCCAGGTACGAGCCCTCTTTCAGGAACTTGGTCGAGAAGGTCGCGAATGGGCCAAACAGAATCACGCGCTTGCCATCCAGCACACGGGTGTCCAGGTGCGGAACCGACATCGGCGGCGCGCCAACCGAAGCCTTACCGTAGGCCTTGGCCAGGTGCTGCTCGGCGATGGCTGGGTTATCGGTCACCAGGAACGAACCGCCAACCGGGAAGGCAGCGTAGTCCTTGGCTTCAGGAATGCCCGACTTTTGCAGCAGGTGCAGTGCACCGCCGCCCGCGCCGATGAACACGAACTTGGCGTCGGTTTCGGTCTTGGTGCCGTCTTTCAGGTTTTTGTAGCTCACACGCCACGAACCGTCGGCGTTGCGGGTGATGTCCTGCACTTCGCTCGACAGTTTCAGGTCGAACTTGGGCGTGGTTTGCAGGTGAGCGACGAACTGGCGGGTGATCTCGCCGAAGTTCATGTCCGTACCCAGCGGGCTCCAGGTGGCCGCGATTTTCTGGTTCGGGTCACGCCCTTCCATCATCAGCGGAACCCACTTGGCGATCTGCGCCGGGTCTTCGGAGTACTGCATGCCGGCGAACAGCGGGCTCGCTTGCAAGGCTTCGTAACGCTTTTTCAGGAACTTGATGTTGTCATCGCCCCACACAAAGCTCATGTGCGGTGTGGAGTTGATGAACGAACGCGGGTTCTTCAGCACGCCCTGCTGGACCTGCCAGGACCAGAACTGACGGGAGATCTGGAACGCTTCGTTGATTTCGACCGCTTTCGGGATCTCAACGTTGCCGTTCTTGTCTTCCGGGGTGTAGTTCAGCTCAGCCAGGGCCGAGTGACCGGTACCGGCGTTGTTCCAACCGTTGGAGCTTTCTTCGGCGACGCCATCGAGGCGCTCGACCATTTCCATCGACCAGCTCGGTTCCAGCTCGTTAAGCCAGACACCCAGGGTCGCACTCATAATGCCGCCGCCGATCAGCAGCACATCGACTTTCTTTGCCTCTTCCGCGTGAACGGACGTGATCCCCATCGACAAAGCCAACCCCAGCAGGGCAGTGTTTACTTTCTTAAACATCAGTAGCACCTATGATAAAACGCCATCCGCCCCACTGCCCCTGAGCCTGGCGAACCCTCGATCACGCTGCGCCAGGCAACGCACCGTGGGGTTTGCACATTCATTCAAGGACCGCAGGGTGGGCACACAAGGCCGACGTATCGACCTCACTTTTATGTCCCTTCTGCGCTGACTTCTTATCATTATTGGCTTCAGCTACCTGGGCGACCGCCAGCCGCCGGGACGTATACGGGTGTACGTTCCGGAGAAAGACTAGACCAAGATGGCGCGCAGAATATCACGCCATACCGCCGATATGCGCTGTTTGGCTAATTGACAGCTCTAAAACAGGGGTTTTGACAAGGTTGATCAGGGTTAGTGTCAAGCCCGACGGGCGCGACGTGGGGTCACAGGGTTGTCAGCGGCAGGGAACTCTCGTGTAAAAGGCGGTTCTAGACACCCTCACTGCCGCTTGCGTAGCATCGGCGGCTCCCCCTCGTACACCCTTCAACACAGAGCGATCCATGTCTATCCACCAAACACCCGGGCACGTCCTGCCCGCGCGCAGCGCCGCCAAAATGGAAGCTGCCATGGCCGTGGGCGCTTTCGCGATCGGTACCGGCGAATTCGCCATCATGGGACTGATGCCCGACATCGCCCACAACCTGGGTTTAAGCGAACCCCAGGTCGGCCATGCCATCAGCGCCTACGCGCTGGGCGTGATGGTCGGCGCGCCACTGCTGGCCATCCTCGGCGCCAAGTTGCTGCGCAAACACATGCTCCTGCTGCTGATGGGCCTGTATGCGCTGGGCAACCTCGCCACTGCGTTCACCCCGACCTTCGGCTCACTGGTAGCCTTCCGCTTTATCAGTGGCCTGCCCCACGGCGCCTACTTCGGCATCGCCGCCGTCGTCGCCTCCAGCATGGTGCCCACCGACAAACGCGCCGGCGCCGTGGCACGGGTGATGATGGGCCTGACCCTGGCCATGTTGCTGGGCAACCCAATTGCCACCTTCCTAGGGCAACACCTCGGCTGGCGCTCGGCCTTCGCCCTCGTCAGCGTGCTCGCCCTGTGCACCATCGCCCTCGTCTGGCAGTTCGTCCCCGACCGCCGCGACGAACCGCGCAGCGACCCACGCAAAGAACTGCGCGCGTTCACCAAACCGCAGGTGTGGATGGCCCTGGCCATCGGCGCGATTGGTTTTGCCGGGATGTTCTGCGTGTTCAGCTACCTGGCCCCGACCATGCTCGAAGTGACCAAAGTCACGCCGCAATGGATTCCCTTTGGCCTGGCCGCGTTTGGCGTGGGCGGCATCATCGGCAACATCGCCGGCGGCAAGCTGTTCGATCGCCTGCAGTTTCGCGCGGTGGGTTTGATATTGGTGTGGTCGATGGCGGTGCTGCTGTTCTTCCCCTTCGCCGCCGGCTCGCTGTGGAGCGTGCTGCTGAGCATGGGCCTGGTCGGCACCATGGTGTCCCTGGCCGCCCCGTTGCAGATCCGCCTGATGGACATCGCCCACGAAGCGCCAAGCCTGGCGGCAGCGTCCAACCACGCGGCGTTCAACCTGGCGAACGCGCTGGGGCCGTGGTTTGGCGGGATGGCGATCACCGCTGGGCTCGGCTGGACAAGTACCGGTTATATCGGCGCAGCCACAGCGCTCGTCGGCCTAGTCATCTACCTGATCGCCCGCCGCATGAAAGGCGGCCACTAACCCCACACTTGCGAAACCACTGCACGCGTCAATGTGGGAGAGGGCTTGTTCCCGATAGCGGTGGGTCAGTCAACACATCAATGACTGCCCCGCCCCATCAGTCATCATGCAACAACCCCGAACCGTACTCACCATAACTACTCCCCAGCCCGCTGCCGCCAAAATTCATCTTGGCGGCTTTGTTGGGACTGTGGTCACCAAAAGCCTGGCATCCCCCTGAAAAGCAAGGGTCGCTACTCACGCCCGACGAACCCGACGAACAAGCACCCAGCAACAACGTGCCAGCGATCATCACGACTTTGACGAGGTTCGAGATCATTTTTCAGTTCCCTATGGGCTGGAAGCGCGGGGGGCTTCCCGTGGAGATGATCGTAGGCCTCAAAGGCGCGGGGAATGATGAAACTTCGCCAGGGGACAGGATGGGTTCAGGTTGCCGCCTTGGGGTAAGGCGGCGGGAGGGGGTTGTCAGGCCGTAGCCGGGCGAATGACACGAGCGACTTGGTCCTGGGCTCGGTCAACGAGTAGAGCGCTCAGGTCGATCAGTTGCTGAATGCCCAAGACAATGGCGCGCTGGGAGTCGTCGAGGTTAAAAGCCACTGTAGCGGCCATTTCGCTGGCGGACGCGAGGTTTTCGGAGGCGTTGGCCAGGAGGGTTTCGGTGTCTATGTCGGGGCTGACGAGGAATAGGTTGTGGGTTGGGTGTTCGACCGGTGATTCGTCTTCAGAGGGTGGCAAATAATGAGGAATCGCTCGTTGAGCCGCAGCATGAAGTTTGGCGTCAGCGGGTAAAGCGTTTGAAGCATAAGGCGGATTAGGTGTGACCTTATACATGGCGAAGCTCCTTTAGCGTTTCAGGAACTGCCCATCTCACTTCCACATGAGGGTGGCAGCTGTACGCAGGTGTGGAAGACCAGGGCTAAAGGACCCGGCGCACCGAAGTGCCCCGCGCACAGCCGCCATAACGCAATCATACAGACGTAAAAAAACGCCGGTAGGTGTTTATGGGCGATTGAGCGCCTTCAGCTTGATCGGACTTCCACATCCGGCCGCTGGGTTGGCAGCGGCTTGAGGAGGTTAGCTATGGGAAGTCTGAGGGGCAAGCTGAGAAAAGTGTGGGATATTTCCCGGGGGGAGATACTGGTCTGCCTCCGTAATACTGGGGGTCTGAGCCCGATATTCCCGGCATATGCCACACCCGCCCCCCGCTAGAAGTGTTGAAGTGCACTAAATACACCTCCCCGACACCTAAGAGACATCCCTGATAAACTGCGCCATTCGCCTCGCTGACTCAGATCGCCAATGTCCCTACAAACCGCTCCACTTTCCCGCCGCTTTTCTGTCGCCCCGATGATGGATTGGACCGCCTAAACCCATAAGCCTCACAACGCAAGCTCTACAGCACGACCTTCAATCATCCGTACCACTTTCGTACCAACGCCGCTCGCCCATAACCTCACATCACAAACTTTCCGCCACTTGACGTAGTAGATATCAACTCCGTCCAGCTCAAAGTGCGGGCATTATCACTGCTACGCTTGGCATGATCGTAAGGACCTGGAATCTGCCCAGCAGCAGTATCCGTAGCTTGCAGTCGTTTTCGAATCGATTGACACTGGCCATTGCAATAGGCTTTGCTCCTCTCGGCTCCTTGAGAATCAGGAAAAACTAATGTCTTGTGGGGGGGTATCTGACCGGTCTACAGAGACACAAATGTCAGGCTTTGTTTCGAGGCCGCTATACAAATCTAAAATGGAGAAATAACTTTGCAAAACTCATACATTGAAAGCTTGCACGTAAAAAATGTGAGGCAATTCAGTGAGCTAAATGTAAAGTTCAATAAGGGCTTTAATTTCATAGCGGGACCAAACGGGTGTGGAAAGACATCGATTCTTGCATGCATCTCACACTGTTTTAATTACAACAACATCCTATACTCTCGAATAGGAGAAGGAGCAGAATTCTGGACAGACTTAACATCCAAGGATGAGAAACTTAGATTCGGCTTTGGCACCGGAACTTTTGAGGTAAAAGGTTACAGAAACACTTCCCTTAAGTCATGGAATCACGCCCCTT
Source organism: Pseudomonas sp. D3 (assembly GCF_029320995.1). Taxonomy (NCBI): domain Bacteria; kingdom Pseudomonadati; phylum Pseudomonadota; class Gammaproteobacteria; order Pseudomonadales; family Pseudomonadaceae; genus Pseudomonas; species Pseudomonas sp. D3. The sequence goes on along the minus strand of NZ_CP119772.1, from coordinate 2,037,441 downwards.
CGGATGAGGGAAGAAAAACAATACTAAGTCATGACGTAAGCAATTCAGCTGAAATCTTTTGCCCTCTTTTTCTAGGTGCTAATCGAAGCATAAAGTACAAGCAAATTTCTGGAATGCAACGTGAGCAAACAAGAGATCAAACGCTCAACGCTTATAGCAACAGCAGCACACAACAACTCCATGGCGACCATCAACAAGACATTAAGCAATGGTTTGTCAATCGCTACTTCATGATAGATAAACCTTGGGCAATCGAGGAGCGAATCAACTGGGAACACATGGTAAACAGTTTACCTAAGATAGGACCATTCGACAGCGACTTCTCCTATATAAGAACGGGAAAAGATTTAGAGCCTATCTTTTCAATTTATGGTGAAGAGTGTTACTTAGAGGAGCTATCATCAGGCTTTCAGGCCGTGCTTTCTATAATCGCTAACATATTTGAATGGGTGGAAGGTAGTCGACCCGATGGTGATCGTAAAGTAACAGAAGCCTCAGGAACAGTGCTGATCGATGAGCTAGACCTCCATTTACACCCAGAGTGGCAATTCACTCTGAGAAATGGATTGGAGAAGATCTTCCCCAATATCCAATTCATTGTCACCACACATTCGCCACACCTCTTAGCTTCGGCACAGCAAGGAGAGGTCATAGTAATGCCGAAAACATACGGCAGAGAGATATACAACCTCGAGCCTTCTTCAAAAATGTATTCCGGCTGGAATACTGATCAAATTTTATCTGAAGTTATGGGTGTGAGAAGCTTAGACAACAAACAATATGAGCAACTGGTATCTAAAGCTTTTGAATGTGTTGAAAATGGCTTAGTACTCGAGCTTGAAACAGCTATAGATAACCTCTTACTGGTGGCACATCCCAGCGATACGATTGTGATGGTGCTGCAAGCAAAGCTAGCAGCAATGGTGGCGACTAAAAATGATTAAACTCGAAAGAGCCGCCAAACCGAGCATTCTTTATGACAACCAAGAAAAGTGGCAGCAAGCATTGGACTTGGCAATTACTAAGTACGGCAGCTATAGCGCTATCCCCCCAAAAGAAAAAGAAAGTTTAGTTTCCCACTATCGTAACGCGCTAATCAAAGAAGCTCTTTTTGAAAGCACCGGAGAAAAGTGCGCATTTTGCGAATGTAAACCTGGAGAAGGTGGAAACATTGAAGTTGAACACTTCAAACCAAAATCCTTATACCCCAAGTTAACTTTCGACTGGGCCAACCTCTTACCATCCTGCAGAAAGTGCAATGGTAGCAAATCAGACCACGACACAGGTTTATCACCTATAATCAACCCATATGATACTGACCCAGAGTCAGTGTTTTACTATGACGATATCAGAATCTTACCAATCTCTAAAAACAAGTTAGCTGAGAATACAATCACAGTATGCGGACTAAACTCAGTTCGATTAATGCGACCAAGGGCTGAAATCCTAGTGAGCCTTCATGACTTTTCAGATGCGATTCGCACCGCTCTCGAAGACTACGCAAGCTGTACCACTAATTTACAAAAATCCAATAGATCGAGAAGAATTGCGGAGTCCGTCGAACGGATAGAGTTACTTGCAAAACAAAGCGAGCGATACTCAGGCTATTGTAAAAAATACTTAGAAAAATGCGATCCGTACAACGCAGCGAAGCAGTTGATATCCGACGTAAATCTGTGACATGCGCAATACTAATTAAAGTTACTAATTGTCGCCCATGATAAAAGGCATCGACTGATTAGCATTTGGCCTATCTAGCCGTGAATATCTACCTCGTTATCAGGTTCACGCGCCGATAACGAGGGTTCCACCCTCCTCTCAGCTCTTGGAGCTTTATGCTTATGCACTGCTGACCGGGGCTTGCTTTACACTGTTGGCGAAAATGCAGGTCATTTCCCGCAATACGAGGAGTCAACATGGCAAATGAAGGCAACGTAGGTGTGGCGTATTTGATTGAGTGCGCCGAGCGCGCGACGACCGACCGTCAACGTAGTGCGATCTATGCAGCACTCGCCGAGGCCGGGGGCGATGCAGCGCAGGAGTATCTGGTCGAGCTGGCTCGCTATGAAAAGTCAGATACCAAAAAGGCTACGCTGATCAGGCTGATCGGAAAGGCCAGCCGGGAGTAATTGCGTTACCAATAACGCCTTTTTTGTGCCGGCGCCCCCCCCCCCGCTAAACTGGTATGCCAACACCCCCTACAGTGGTTTTACGCAGGCACCGACCCTCAATCAAAAAGGAATCGCCCCTATGACGACGCCATTTGAATTTCCTGGCCAGCCCATCCTGCCCAATGAAGTGGTTCAAGGCACGTGGTTCAACATACTGACCCATATCATGGTAGCCCGAACTCTCGCCGACGTGCGCGCGAACTACCATCAGGCCCTGGGTTATATCACCGCGCTGGGCGATACCAATGCAATCGACGCAATGGGGGTCAAACAAATGTCCACCACCGCGCTGCGCGCCCTAAATGAGGCCTTAGAAGCCCAGCACCGGGACGAAGATGGAAAGCGGCCATGAGCGCGCGCGACCGTAACGCTCCAAACTATGCCGTCACCGCCGCCCTGGAGGAATGGACCCGTGACTGGGAGCTGGGTAAGACGTTTTTGCACTGCCGGCACTGCGGCGCCCTGCAAACCTTCCACGGCGGCGGCGGTGGCCAACCCTTTCCCGCGCATAAAGATAAATGCCTAATAGGCAAGCGGGGTGAGCATTTCCCGCTGTACGAACTGCGCGCCGCCCTGGATACGCTTAGCCCGATGACGCCATGAACAGCCACGCGCCTGGTCGTGTATAGCGCTTGTCGTTAGAGAATGTCGCTCCAATCCCACCCCCACATGTAAACGTCAATATCTGACGCTGTGTGAGTGGGAGTGCGGGCGTGCGAATCAAAGGTCGTGAGACTGCGCAATATCGCACGCAGCTTCAAAATTGGCCCGCTCTAGGCACCTCTTGCGTTTTCATGTTGACCCACGGGAAAGAGGTTAGGAGAGTTATTTTTTTGCAGAGCGCCCTGAAAGCCTGGTTTGTTATGGCTTTTCGAAGGGTTGGCAAGGTTAGCTTTTTGGTTAGGTCAGGTTATTCCCTAACCTTTATTAGTGTTAAATAATCAATATATTAATTCCTTTAAAAACAGCTATTTACGAACCACTAACCTTTAGCCTAACCCAACCTAACCCATCAAAGTTAGGTCTCAAGCCCAACAAGCATGGGCCTTCCAAGTCACAACACCCCCCTCAAAAAAAAACTAACCTTTTTCCCGAGGCACCTACTGAATTCAGCTGTCTGTGCGTGCTTATAATCGTTGCGAAAAACATCCATCCTCGCAGGGTTCCGCAGGTTTCTGCTTCCACCAAAACGCCAAGTAACCGCCCAGCCTGGGCCGCCGAGAGTGGTCCGCAGGGGCGCAGAAAAAAAGCCCCATTTAGCCCGCAGGCGAGGTGGGGGGACGACGGCGCGCGCCAGGGTGAAGCACGCCATTCCCCCGAACGTGTGGCACGCTAACTCCCCCCATCCTGGATTCTGTGGCACGCCACACGCCCGGACGACGGATGCCTCCACGGGGTAGCGCTGATCACCTTCCCTCTACCGCCATCGCCCCGTATTTACTGAGCCGAACAGCTCTTCATGTTTGTCGTGACACCCCGAAAATGCTATGTTGGCGTGGGTTTTTTCATGCTAAAGAACGACAGACTTTCGTTCATCCGAGCGGAATTTTTCTATCCCAAAGACCCCTTTCACGAGCAGCAAAAAGCCGCCTCATGGGCGGCTCAATGTTTTGCAGTGAAAGTATCGGAGAGTATCGAGGCGATTTGCAGTTAAAGCCTGCCGCGCGATTGCCAGCCGGGGTCTATGACCCGTATGCGCAAGCCGCGATGCTCTACCAATGCAGTCTGGTCAGAACAGCCCCCCCAGTGCCGCCGGCTCCCAGTTCATGATGATCAGCTCTCCGCTGACCTCGGCTTTCCCCTGCCGCTGATTCGTCGTGCTGTAGCGAATGTCCACCGTCTCAAAGTGGAATCCCTCAAACACCCGTCGGATGTCTGGGTGGTCGTTGATGCTGACCATGACCTTGCCCTTGCACCGCCGCATGAAGTCGGCCATCCGCTCATAGTTCTCAAACGAAAAGTCCACTCCATAGCCTGCGGTCTGCCAGTAAGGCGGGTCCATGTAGTGGAAGGTGTGCGGCCGATCGTACCGCTCTGCGCATTCCAGCCAGCCCAGGTTCTCAACATAGGTCCCGGAAAGGCGCTGCCAAGCGGCAGATAGGTTCTCTTCGATCCGTAGCAGGTTGATCGCCGGTCCAGTAGTGGCAGTACCAAATGTCTGTCCGCTGACCTTCCCCGCGAATGCGTGATGTTGCAGGTAGAAAAACCGCGCTGCCCGCTGGATGTCGGTGAGTGTTTCCGGCCTGGTCATCTTCTGCCATTCGAACACCTGGCGGGAGCTGAGTGCCCACTTGAACTGGCGCACGAACTCTTCCAAGTGGTTCTGCACCACGCGGTATAACGTCACCAGGTCGCCGTTGATATCGTTGAGGACTTCAACCCGTGCAGCCTGAGGCCGCATGAAGTAAAGCGCGGCGCCGCCGGCAAAGACCTCGACGTAACATTCATGCGGCGGGAACAACGGAATAAGACGATCTGCCAGGCGACGCTTGCCGCCCATCCACGGGATTATTGGTGTGCTCATAAGTGATCCTTGTTTCGACAATTGGATTCGCTTAGGCTTCGCACCCCCTGCGCAGTGGGGCGAGGCCTTGGTTGGAGCACTCGGCTGGTTCGAGTGTTTCAGCGTCGAACCGGTGTTGACGCACCGGTTCGTCGCCTCGTTTGCTGCGCAGGGGGTTTTAGGCCCCCACAGGAATTTCATAGGGTTTGAAGCGCACAACCTCCTCCCCGAGCCAGTCATTCACCTGCGCCATGCGCGCCTGAATCGGCTCCAGTTCATTGGCCGCATAGATCTGTGCCGCTTCCCTGATTGACCCAAACCCGCCCGCGTTCTGCGGCACGATACCCATCAGCTGCGGCGGAATGCGTAAGCTGGCCAGCACGTCGTCGCGGGTCTGATTTTTGATCGAATTGAATTCGTCCTTGGCCGTCACTTCGCTGACCGGGATGATCTGCAACCCATCCTTTTTACCGTTCGGTGAGTACACGAACAGGTTGCGGAAGTTGCCTGGCCCTTTGGAATCCTTGAGCGCCTTGCGCAGGGAGTCGACGTCCGCTTCGTTCTGCGCGGCGTCGGTCATGTAGAGGATGAAGCCGGCATGACTGCCGTTCTCGTAATACTTGCGCCGAAAGAGCGTGGCCGACTCGTTCAGCAATGCCGACTGCAAGGCGCTGATCCACTCAGGCAGGCCGTACACTTCCTGGTGAAGATCCGCCTCCCGCAGGTGGAAAACGGTGCCCGGCTCAAATTCGTGCTCTTCCTTCCAGCCCTGCACCATGAACTGCCGACCATCCTTGCCCGAGCGCATATACTTCGCCAACGGCGGCACGAGCTCGCGCACCGGGCCGAGCAGCGAGCGCCGCCCTTCCAGATAGCCGTTGCCCAGGCACAGAAAATCCAGAGCAAACTGCTCAAACGCTGCCCGCGACAGCAGTCGGTGTGGGATAAACGTCTTGCTCAGCAGGTTGCGCTTGAACATCAACCCCGAATGCAGATGCACGCTGGAGCCCACAGACCGTGCCAGGCCGTCCAGCGACAGCGGCGGCTCGTACCAGCGCCCGTTAAACCAGCACTCGAGATAATCGAACACCTCACGGCCGCTCAGCACCGGTGACGGGTCGCCAAAACTGAACGCCTCCATCTTGGTGTCACTGCGCGGGATAAATTCCTGCGTCGCCACGACGGGCGCCTGGGCCAACTGCTTGGTATTTCTGCGGCGGTTCGACATCAAAAAATCTCCATCCGCCCGGTATTGGCAGTGGTCTGCCCCTCCAGCGGTTCGTTGTGCAGTGCGTGAAAGAGCGCCCATGCCAGGTCGGCGTGGCCGGTGTTGTCGTTGCGGCCGGCGGTGTAGGTGAATTGGCGACCGCCTGCGGTGATGGTCTTGCGGATCGCCATCAGCGACTGCGCCATGTCGGTCCAACCGGCGTCGAACTCCAGCCGGCCTCGGTGGATCACGTCGTAGGCCTTCAGCACCAGGCGGGTCTTGACCTCGGGCGAGTAGCTGAACGTGGTGACGTTGGGGAAGAATTGACGCACCAGCTGCGCCACGCCGCTGCCCAGGCCGGTGACATCGATCCCGATGTACGTCACCCAGTAGCGGTCGCATACAGCTTTGATGAAGCTAGCCTGCGCCGCGAAGTCCATGCCGCGAAACTGATGCCGCTCCAGCACCCGGAACTTGCCCCCTGGTACCAGAGGCGGCGCGACCACCACCAGGCCCGAGCAATCGCCGGTTTCCGCCGGGTCATATCCCACCCACACCTGGCGATCACCAAAAGGCCGCATGGCAAACGGCTTGTAGTCCTCGGCCCACTCGACCCAACTGTCGACCATGCACGGCTGCAATACCGTCAACGGGAAGATGCTCGCGCCGTCGTCGACGAACTCACACATCAGCAGGTTGGCGAACGCCTCGGGGCTGTACTCGCGGCGCAGTTCTTCAATGTCGAACAGGTCGCAACCGCCCTGCTCCGCGTCGAGGATGGTGACGATCTGGCGCCACAACCGGTCCTCGCAGAACCGCCCTTGCTGGAGCGCTCCATGGGAAACGTCGACCTTGGTGTGTTGCGCCGCCGGTTTGCCCTTGTTGAAGCGCTCACCCGTCCAGAATGTGTAGGCTTCGTGAGCCATGGTCGAGGGCGTGGAGAAGTAGGTTTTTCGCCACTTCTTGTGCATCGCCATACCCGACGCGACCTTGTTCAGTTCCTCAAACTTGAACGTCCAGAAGAACTCGTCGAAGTAGAAATTACCGTGGTAGCCCTGGGCGGTGCGCGCATTGGTCCCGAGGAAGAACAGCTCGGCGCCGTTCGGCAAGACGATGGGATCACCGGTCAGCTCGACGCCAATGACCTCTCGGGCAAACGCCTGGATGTACCCACGAAACAGATAAGCCTGGTTCTTCGACGCCGACAGGAAGATCTGATTGCGCCCGGTCTCCAGCGCATCAATGAACGCCTCCCGGGCAAAGTAGTAAGTGGCACCGATCTGCCGGCTCTTGAGGATGACGCGGGTGCGCTGATTGCCCGCCCGGTACCAGTCTTTCTGGTAGTCGAAGCACCCGTCGATAAACGCTTCGCGCAGCAGCTCGATCTGGTCTTCGCTGATGTCATTTTTCGGCGTTTTCTTCTTCGGCCCCTCGTTGCGCTTGGCGAGGTTGGGGTTGAGTTCGGTTTCGGTACCGCCGCCTTGAAAACGCTGGATTCTGGCCTGACGCTCCAACTGCCGGTGCAGCAGGTCGATCTCTTTGAAATCACCGCCGCTCTTGCCTTCCTTGAGGATCAGTTGCACCAGCCGCGCTTCCAGCGCCCCGCCGATTCGCTCGACGTTATCCGCCCGGTCCCACTCGTCGCGGGCCTTCCAGCTGTGTAGTGTTTTTTCCTTTTCGCCCGTAGCCTCGGCAATCTCGCAGATGCGCCAACCCATCCAATACAGAAACTTGGATTGTCGTCGGGGATCGATTGGGAGCAGTTCAGTCGTAGTCATGGCCGCGATGCTGCCGCCCGCGCTTGCGAGTCAGTAGCGCCGCCCCTTGTAGTCCCGCTCTCTACAATCCCGCCCCGTTGCCGCAACTCGCGCGCGTCACGACCATGCCCCTCATTGCAACGCACTTAGCGCCCAACGCATTGAGGATTCCCGGCATGAAGAAATTTCGCAGCAACTGGTTCCGCGTCGCCGTCGAGGGCGCTACCTCCGACAAGCGCACCATCAAACGCAGCTGGCTGGAACAGGCCGCGAAGAACTTCAACCCGTCCACCTACGGCGCCCGCATCTGGCTGGAGCATTTCCGCAGCCTGCTGCCCGACAGCCCCTTCAAAGCCTACGGCGACGTGCTCGCGGTCAAGACCGAAGAAGTGGAAATCAACGGTGCGAAAAAGCTGGCCCTGTTCGCCCAGGTCGAACCGACGCCCGACCTGATTGCCATGAACAAGGCCAAGCAGAAGATTTACACCTCGATCGAAATCGACGACAGCTTCTCGGACACCGGCGAGGCCTACATCGTCGGCCTGGCGGTGACCGACTCCCCGGCCAGCCTGGGCACCGACGTACTATCTTTCTCTGCGCAGAAGCCCGAATCCAGCCCATTCAAAGACCGCCATTATTCCGCGACGTCGATGTTCACCGAGGCGGTGGAAACCGAGCTGCAGTTTGAGGAGATCGAAGACAAGCCCAGCCTCGGCGCCCAGCTTTTCAGCAAGGTGCAGGCGCTCTTGGGCGGCAAACAGGCGAAGGACGATGCCGAATTCGCTCAGATGGGCCAGGCCGTGGAAGCGATTGCCGACCACGTCAAAGACCTGCCCGACCTACTGGACGCTGAGAAGAAATTCTCCGGCGAGCTGAACACCAAGGTTGAGCAGCTCAGCAAAGACTTGGTCGATCTGAAAACCACCCTCGGCAAGACCCAAGACCACTCCCAAACCCAGCGCCCACCGGTAACCGGCGGCGGCAAACAAGCCCTGGCTGAGTTCTGACCTGCGGCCTTCACCGCCCAGCCCACTATCGGAGATACCCATGCGTAACGACACTCGAAAACTCTACACCGGCTACCTCAGCCAGGTCGCACAACTCAACGGCGTGGAATCGACCACCGCCACGTTCAGCGTTGACCCAACCATCCAGCAGCGCTTGGAAACCAAGATCCAGGAGTCGAGCGAGTTCCTGACCAAAATTAACGTCATCGGCGTCGACGAGCAGGAAGGCGAAAAGGTCGGTCTGGGCGTGGGCGGCACCGTTGCCAGCCGTACCAACACCAACGTCAAAAAACGTGAGCCGCGCAGCATCGGCACCCTGTCGAGCGACAAGTACAAGGCCGAACAAACCGACTTCGACACCTTCGTCAGCTACAAACAGCTCGACGCCTGGGCCAAGTTCCCGGACTTCCAAACCCGCCTGTCCAGCGCCATTGCTCAACGCCAGGCGCTCGACCGCATCCAGATTGGTTTCTATGGCGTTTCGGCCGCAGAGCAAACCGACCGCACGGCGCACCCGCTGTTGGAAGACGTCAACATCGGCTGGCTCCAGCAGTACCGCACCCACGCACCCGACCGCGTGCTGAAGGAAGGTGCCGTCGCCGGCAAGATCACCATTGGCAAAACCGGCGATTTCAAAAACATCGACGCCCTGGTCTATGACGCCATCCAGTTGCTGGACCCGTGGTATCGCCGCAACCCCGGCCTGGTGGTACTGACCGGCCGCGAGCTGGTCCACGACAAGTTCCTGGCTCTGGTCAACAAGGATCAGGACTCCGTCAACACCCTGGCAAGCGACCTGATCATCTCGCAACGCCGCGTCGGTGGCCTGCCGCTGTACGAGGTGCCGTACATCCCCGAAGGCACGATCCTCATCACCACCTTCGCCAACCTGTCGGTGTACTGGCAGATCGGCGCCCGTCGCCGCTACCTCAAGGAAGAGCCGGAGTGGAACCGCGTCTCCAACTTCGAATCGTCGAATGAGGCCTATGTGGTTGAGGAATACGGCCTGGGTTGCCTGCTGGAAAACATCACTCCGGTCGAGGGTTAACCCATGGCACTCAGCATCGCCCAAGCCCACCAACGCCGCGCTCGCGCGGCAATGGAGGCGGCCAAAACGGCGCCGCAGCAGTCTATGGCCGGTGCGACCGCCTACGAGCATCAGTTGAATCAGTTGCTGCAGGACCGCTTGCGCTTGAAAGCCATCCAGTCCAACGAAGGCAAGGCCGCGCTCAAGCTGCAACTGCTGCCCGAGTACATCCCGTATGTCGAGGGTGTGCTTGAAGCCGGCAACGGCGCCCAAGACGACGTCATGACCACCGTCATGGTCTGGCGCATTGATGTCGAGGACTACAGCGGCGCCCTGGATATTGCGGACTACGTGCTCAAGCACAAGCTGATCATGCCTGACCGTTTTGAGCGCACCACCGGTTGCCTGGTGGCCGAGGAAATTGCCACCGCCGCGCTGAAAGCCCAGAAGGCCAACGGCAGTTTCGACTTGAGCATCTTGCACCGCACCGTCGAACTGACCGAAGCCGAGGACATGCCCGATCAGGCCCGCGCCAAGCTGTTCCTGGCAACAGGCCGCGCGACCTTGCATGGCATCACCGCCGAAGAGCCAGGCCAGCCCGGGCAGATTCAAGCCGGTATCGATCTGCTCAAACGCGCCATCGAGCTGCACGACGGCTGCGGCGGCAAGAAGGATTTGGACGGCGCCGAACGCCTCCTGAAAAAACAGGCTGCCCCCAGCAGCTAACCGAGCGTCCCCACGCAGCCCGCCGGCTCGGGGCGGATCGGCCAGGCCGCTCCTCCTGAACGTGAAGCCCCGACCACCGGCGACCTATTTTCGAGTGCAGTCATGAGCGCATTTGTAGCCAGCGGCACCGTTGACAGCGGCCATATCAACACCGACCCGTTCTGGCCGTCGATTGACCTGGACGGCTTGCGCGCCACCCTGCGCATCGACGGCAGCGTCACCCCGGCCCGCCTGGAAACCGCCGTGATCGCCGCCGCAATCAACCTGAACAACGAACTGAGCGAATGGCGAGCCGCGCAACAAGCCGCAGGCTACACCACCCTGGCCGAGGTGCCGGGTGATCGCATCAAGGACGTGTCGGTAAAGGTCCACCTCTACCGCCGCGCGATTGAGGCCGGAACCGGCGCCGAAGTCTGCGAGCGTTACCGCGACTACAGCGCGACCAACACCGGCAGCGACAAAGCGGAAGCACTCACCCCGAACATCGACGACTACCGTCGCGACCTGCGTTGGGCGGTGCGCGACTTTCTCGGCCGCACCCGCACCACCGTGGAGCTGATCTGATGCCCGTCGCCGTCCGCGCCAATCAAAACGACACCGTCGACGCCCTCTGCTGGCGGCACTACGGCCGCACCGCTGGCGTCACCGAGGCCGTGCTTGAAGCCAACCCCGGCCTGGCCGACCACGGCCCCATCTTGCCGCAAGGCCTTGTCGTCAACATGCCCGAAGCCCAAACCAGCGCGCGCCAGCGGCAGATGGTGAACCTATGGGACTGACACTGCAGCACCAAGCCCTTGAACCCACCAACCTTGGACAACGGAATGAAGCGCATGCCTGAACGTCCTGACACCTGGGCCTGGCTCGCCGCCTGGCTCGAACAGAACTGGCCGACTCTGTACGCCGGAGTCCTCGCCTTGATCATCGCGGCCCTGCGGATCATGTACGGCGGCGGCACCCTCCGGCGCATGCTGATCGAGGCCCCGCTGTGCGGCACGCTGGCCCTGGCCGCGAGCCATGGCCTGGCCCTGCTTGGCATTCCGACATCCACAGCACCGTTCTTCGGCGGTGTAATCGGTCTGCTCGGCGTCGAAGGTACCCGCGCCGCCGCCAAGAGGTTTTTCAACCGTAAGGTGGAGCAGCTATGACCACTCTTCGCCACGGCGACCGCTCGCAAGCGGTGCTGATCCTGCAAAAGAACCTCAACCGGCACGGCGCCAACCTCGTGCCGGACGGTGATTACGGCGACACCACCGAAGCCGCTGTCCGCGCCTATCAGGTCAAAGTCGGCCTGGTAGCCGATGGCATCGCCGGCACCAAGACCCAGACCAGCCTGGCCGGTGGCGACTGCGCCGCTCTGTTACACAACCACGATCTGGTGGCCGCTACCGAACGCCTCGGCGTACCGCTTGCGGCCATCTACGCGGTCAACGAAGTGGAATCCAAGGGCAAGGGCTTTCTCGACAACGGCAAGCCGGTGATCCTGTTCGAACGGCACATCATGTACCGCCAGCTCGCCACGGCCCGAAACGCAGGCGACGACACGGCCGAACTCAAGCGTCACGCCGACCAGCTCGCCACGGCCAACCCTGCCCTGGTCAACCCAAAGCCCGGCGGATACATCGGCGGTACCGCCGAACACCAGCGCCTGGCCATGGCCCGCTTGATCGACGACACCGCCGCGCTGGAGTCGGCGTCCTGGGGCGCGTTCCAGATCATGGGCTTTCACTGGAAGCGTCTCGGCTATGCCAGCGTGCAGGCTTTCGTGGCGGCGATGAGTGCCGACGAATCACAGCAGTTCGACGCCTTCACTCGCTTTATCGAGACCGCCCCAGCGCTACACAAGGCCCTGAAAGCCCGCAAATGGGCCGAATTCGCCAAGCTCTACAACGGACCGGACTATCTGCGGAATCTCTACGACACCAAGCTCCAGCGCGCCTACGAGCGGCACGCCGGCTGCGATTGCGGGCAAGAGGTGGCGGCATGATCTACTTCGAAGCGGTGCAGAAACTGCAGGTGCAGGACGGTGACTTACTGGTGGTGCCGGAGTCGACCGAACAGGACGACATGCAGTTGTTGGGCGAAGCCATCCAGTTGATGAACGGCGCCAGGGCAGTGATCGTGCGCGGCCCCATCAAGCAACTCGACTCCGCAGCCATGAACAAACTCGGCTGGTACCGCGCATGAGCACCCTGCGCCAGGCGCTGTACGGAATCGCCCTGCTCGGCGCCCTGGCGCTGCTGATCTGGGGCCAGCAACTACGCATCGACGTCGCCGAAAGCAAAACCGAACTGGCAAAGGCTGCGGCCAAGACTGCCCGCGAAGACGCTCACCGCAACCTTGCCACCGCCAAAACCCTCACCGACACCCTGAAGCAGGAGCGTGATGCTCAGAGTCTCCTGCGCAGCCAGCAGGACCAACTGCGCCTGGGCCTGGCGAAGCGCGAGCGAACCATAGAGGAGCTGAAACGTGAAAACGACGAACTACGCAACTGGGCTGACCAGCCTCTGCCTGACGCTGCTCGCCGGTTGCGCGAGCGCCCCACCCTCACCGGCGCCGCAGCTTACCGTGACTGGCTGTCCGGCCGTGGTGCCGTGCCACCTGCCGGCGACCAGCCCCCTCAACAACGGTGACCTACTGACCGACGAAGACCGCGCCGAAGCCGCCTGGGCCGACTGCGCGGCTCAGGTCGACATGGTCTACAAACACCTGCAGGGCAACCCATGAACAAGCCGGAAAGCCTGCGCGCCCACCTTTTAGCTACCGTTGCCGAGTTCAAGCACAACCCCGACCACCTGCTGATCTTCATCGACAACGGCAAGGTCCGTTGCACCGCCGCACACACCCTGTCGTTTGAATACAGCTTTGACCTGCAGATCATCCTCACCGAGTTCGCCGGCCACCCCGACAGCGTGATCTTACCGATCCTTGGCTGGCTCAGCGTCAACCAATCCGAGCTGCTGGAGAGCCTCGACAAGGTCAAGAACGGCATCCAGTTCGAAGCCGACATACTCGACAAGAACAAGGTGGACCTCAGCATAACCCTGCCGCTGACAGAGCGGGTGGTGGTCGGAAGGGATGACCAGGGCAACACCACCGTGAAGCACCCGAACGAACCACAATACGTGGCGGGCTACCTCGACCCGAACTGGAAGCCTGGAGCCCAGGGCAATACCAGTGAATGGATAGTGCCTGATGGCAAATAACCTAGAAGCGCTGGAGACCTGGGCGGCGGTGCTGCTGGATCGGCTGGAGCCAGGGGAGCGCAGCAAACTCGCCCGGAACATTGGACAGGAGCTGCGACGCAGTCAGCAAAAACGAGTAATTGCGCAGGAAAACCCGGATGGGAGCAAATTTGCGCCTCGTAAGCAGCGGAACCTGCGCGGGAAGCAGGGGCGTATTCGTCGGAAGCTGGCGATGTTCAAGAAGCTGCGGACTGCGTCATACCTGAAGGTCCGAGGCGACAGCAACGCTGTGACAGTCGGATTTTCCGGGCGCATTGCCCGGATTGCCAGGGTTCACCAGTACGGTTTGAAGGATCGTGCGGTGCGTGGTGCTCCCGAAGTGCGCTACGAGGAGCGAGAAGTGCTTGGCTTCACCGAAGGAGATCTTGACTTGATCCGCGACGAGCTACTGAAGCATCTAGCAGCATCAAATTAAACCACAGCTCCTTTTGGATGAACCCGTAACCTCAAGAAAGCGCCAGTATCTAGACCATGTTCAAACACCTTCATAAAAGCTTTAAAAAACTCATCATCTCCATGAATAAACCGAGTGTAGTTGTGAAGCTCACCATAGGATAATGGAATGCAAGGCACCTCAGTTTTTTTGTACAGCTCAATCATCTGAGGCGTATATGATTCGTAACTATCATCAAAAAGCTCCTTCACTACAACAAGTCCATACACCTTCTTTCCTTCCACATCAACCTCAACCTCCCGACCGTCTATAATTACGACAAAAGGCGAGGCTCTTCGCAAATAAGATATTGCACCCTTAACTTGCCCAACTCCCGACTTCAAAGCTTTGACTGCCGCCGATTTTTTCCTCTCTATCGTTTTATTCACATTACTTTCAAGATTTTGATTATCCTTCGCCTGAATCAAAAGCACGCTCTTTTCTGTTACGACAAGAATATCAACCATCTCTTCTTTATCATACGTCCGCTTCGGTGCCAAATAAATCTCATTGGACTTAAACGTCCGCTCAAGCAGCGAGATAATTTCTAATTCTTGTGGAAGCCCTGGTACCTCACGCTCTAGCGTGAACGAGCTAAAACCAGGACTACCATGATAACTATGGTTTTCAGGGCGCATATCGAAATAGATAATATCTTCAGGCATCAATGGCTCGTCAAAAGTAACATTTATCGCACGCTCATCATCCTTGGGACCACTTAGTTTAAACCATTCTGTTAACGACCTTAGTATCTCAGCCTGGTTTAGATTCACCGCGCTAGGTAGGATGGCGCTTCGAAGAGCATCGCGATGATCTTTAGTCGCTTTAAATGTTGCTCTATAGGACAACATCTCCCTGCCAACCTCATCAAAAAAATGCACATCTACTTTCGGGGATAGAAATAGCTTCGAAAGCTCTCTGCCGGACAACTCTTTTATCAAACCACCCCCCGTAGTATACGGATGTTGAGGATCATCAAAAAAACTCGCAAGAAACCCGACAGATTTAAAACCCTTCAGCTCATATGGAACTAGATAAATCAAAAAACCCTGACGCACCTTCGCTGTTAGGATCGCCTCTTTCGAAGTCTTCACAATCAACTTGGGAATTGAGTCAGCCTTAATCGTAATAGGCCACAGCCCAATTGGTAATTCCTTCACCGTATGCATAACGCTCGGATAACGAATTGAAAGCATCTTATTCACTCCTTTGAAGTTCACTTAGGTAAGACTTGCAATAGCCACACTAACGCACATCGCTTCACCTGTAACCCCCGCACTTACAAGCCTAAGTTACTGCGGCCACGCACGCGCGACGCCACCATCGGCGCCATGAACGACTTCGCCGCCCTCTCCCGTATGCTCGAAAACCTCATCCGCTTCGGCGTCATCGCCGCCGTGCAGATGGAGCCCCCGCGCGTGCAGGTAAAAACCGGAACACTGACCACCGCCTGGCTGCCATGGCTGGCCCTGCGCGCTGGCTATGACCGCGAATGGGACCCGCCCACCGTCGACGAACAAGTGATCCTTTTTAGCCCATCCGGCCAGCTCGCAAACGGCATCGTCGTAACCGGCCTGTTCAGCGACCACATCCCCGCCAACGGTAATCGCCCCGGCCTGCACCGTCGCACCTACGCCGACGGCGCGGTGATCGAGTACGACAGCGTCGCCCATCACCTGAACGCCACCCTGCCCGAAAGCGGTACCACCAGCCTGGTCAGCAAGGGCGGGATCAACATCATCGGCCCCATCAATCACCAGGGCGATTACAACCAAACCGGCAACCAGAACGTGGTCGGCCTGGTGACGGTCTCCGAAGACGTGGTGGCGGCCACTATCAGCCTGGTCAAGCACCTGCACGGCGGCGTGCTGGTGGGCAGCGCGAAGACGGGGATACCAGAATGAACCGAGAAACCGGCGCAACCATCAGCGATCTGGACCACATAGGCCAGAGCATCACGGACATCCTTACCACGCGCATTGGCACCCGTGTGATGCGCCGCGAATACGGCAGCCTGCTGCCTGAACTGGTAGACCATCCCTTCAATGACGCCACGCGCCTGCGCGTTTACGCGGGCACAGTCATGGCGTTGATGCGTTGGGAGACCCGTATCAGCCTCAGTCGCGTGCAGTTCCTCGGCGCGAACCTGCAAGGGCAGTCCGTGCTCGAGCTGGAGGGCTCCGTCGTCGACACCAATGAACCCTTGAGCCTGAGCCTGCCGCTGCAACTGGGGGGAAGCGTATGAATTCCTTTGCCGCAATTGACCTCAGCCAACTCCCGGCGCCGCAGATCGTCGAGCAGATCGATTTCGAATTGATCCTGGCCGAGCGCAAGGCCTACATGATCAGCCTGTGGCCGATCGAGGAACAGGAACAGATTGCCACGCGCCTCGACATGGAATCGGAGCCCCTGGCAAAGCTGCTGCAGGAGAACGCCTACCGCGAAACCATCTGGCGTCAGCGGGTGAATGAGGCGTCCATGGCGAACCTGCTGGCCTTTGCCAAAGGCCCCGACTTGGACCAATTGGCGGGCAACTTCAACGTCCCGCGCCTGGTGGTTCAGGAAGCCAAGCCCGTGTCCGTACCGCCTGTGGCGCGGATCATGGAAGGCGACGACAGTTTGCGTGAGCGGGCGCAAATGGCCTGGGAGGGGCTGAGCACCGCCGGCCCGCGGCAGAGCTACATTTTCCATGCCCGTGGGGCTGATGGCCGCGTTGCTGATGCGACCGCTGAAAGCCCATCACCCGCCGTGGCAGTGGTCACCGTGCAGGCCCTGCTCGGCGACGGCACCGCGTCTCCCGACCTGGTCGCCGTTGTCCAAAAGTACCTGAGCGACGATGACCGCCGCCCCGTGGCCGACCGCCTGACCGTCCAGGGCGCGGAGATCATCAGTTACCAGGTCAAAGCCAAGCTGTACCTGCTGACCAGTGGCCCCGAGTCGGAACCGATCCTTGCTGCGGCTGAGCAACGCTTACTGGCCTACGTCCACCAACGCCGACGCCTGGCAATGGAAGTGTCGGAATCTGCCCTGCACGCCGCGCTGTTCGTCGAGGGCGTGCGCAAGGTCGAGCTGGAAAACTGGGTCGATATCGTCGCCACCAAGGCCCAGGCGCCCTACTGCACCAGCGTCACCATCACGCGGGGTGCCGAGTAATGGGCGCCCAGCAGCTGCTACCGAAAAACTCCACATCGCTTGAGAGCCTGGCGGCGAAGGCCCTTGCGGAGATCAAGCGCGTACCTATCCCGCTGCGGCAGCTGTGCAACCCGAACACCTGCCCGGTGGTGGCCCTGCCCTACCTGGCCTGGGCCTTCTCCGTCGATCGCTGGGACGGCAACTGGAGCGAAGCCACCAAGCGCGCTGCAATCCGTTCATCCCGCTACATCCATGCGCACAAAGGCACCATCGGCGCCCTGCGCCGCGTGGTCGAGCCGTTGGGTTACCTGATCGAAGTGATGGAGTGGTGGCAGACGGTGCCGGAAGGCGTGCCAGGCACCTTCGCCTTGAAAATCGGCGTACTGGATACCGGCATCACCGAAGAAATGTACCTGGAGCTGACTTGGCTGATCGATGACGCCAAGCCGCTCACCCGCCCACTGACCGGCCTGGCAATCAGCCTGGAATGCACCGGCACCGTGTTCATCGGTGCGTGCGTTTACGAAGGCGACGAACTCAGCGTTTACCCACCGACCCAGCGCGATATCGACGTCAGCGGCGTGTACCGCATCGGTGGCCGCGAACACCATATCGACACGATGGACATCTACTCATGACCGATCAAAACACCCAGTTCTTCGCGATCCTCACCGCCGTCGGCGAAGCCAAACAGGCCAACGCCTCTGCCCTCGGCACGTCCTGGACCTTTGCGCAGATGGCCGTGGGGGATGCCAACGGCACAGACCCAATCCCCAGCCGCACCCAGACCAAGCTGATCAACGAGCGCCGTCGTGCACCACTGAATCAGGTGAAGGTGGACCCGAGTAATGCCAGTGTGATCATCGCCGAGCAGATCATTCCAGAAAGCGTCGGCGGTTGGTGGGTGCGTGAATTGGCGCTTTACGACGCGGATGGCGACATGGTTGCGGTCGCTAACTGCGCCCCCACCTACAAGTCGCTGCTGGCACAGGGCTCCGGCCGAACCCAGGTGATTCGGATCAACCTAATCGTCAGCAGCACGGCCAATATTGAGTTGAAGATTGATCCGAGCGTCGTCTTGGCAACTCGCGAGTACGTCGACACCTCGGTTATGGAAGCTATCGCGAAGTTGGACTTCAAGCACTCGGTGCTGGTGGCCACTACGGCAAACATCGTGCTGAACGGCATCCAGGCCATCGACGGTGAAATGCTGACAGCTGGTGCCCGCGTGCTGGTGAAAGATCAAGCACAGGCCAAAGACAACGGCATCTACGTCGTACCCGCATCGGGTGCGTGGAAGCGAGCGCAGGATGCGGACACGAGCGTCGAGGTGACGCCGGGGCTGTTCGTCAGCGTTGAAAAAGGCACGCTCAATAGCGACAGCGTCTGGCAGTTGGTGACGGATGCGCCGATTGTCCTAGGCACCACCGCCCTAGCGTTCGAAATGGTCGCAGGACGCACGGGCGTGAACACCGGAACCTATCGCAGCATAACCGTGGACAAATACGGACGCGTCATTGCGGGTACCAACCCGACCAGCCTGGCGAACTACGGCATTGAAGTCCCAACGCAGGCCGAGGCTGAAGCGGAGTCGGATCAAGACAACACTAAGCCGATGACCGTTTTACGTGTCTGGCAAGCCATTACAAAACGAGTAATTCAGGCAACAACTGCCATTGCTGGGATCGCGAAAATTGCAGGTACAGCGATGGCTAGCGAAGGTACAGATGACAGCTGCATCATGACTCCACTCAAGACGGCGGTTGCAGCCCCATCTGTTCGCGGTGCGAGAAGCAAACTCAGGGTGCTGACCACCGGGTTTGATCAATACGTGACCGTCACCGCCGACCAGTTGGTGCTGCAGAGTGCATCAGGCGTGCACTCAAGGCTTAGAAACGCGACGTTCCAAGTGTCCACAGCAGTCCAAGGTGTTGGCGGCCTGGATGCTGGGGTGATTGCGGCGAACAAGTGGTACAGCGTTTGGGCTATTTACAGTCCAGAGGACGGTACGCTGAGGGGGATGCTGTCTGAGTCGGCGACAGCTCCAACAGTTCCAAATGTCACATATCGGTATTGCCGGGTCTGCTGGATTTTCACCGATGCCACAAATAAATGGCCACTGGGCTGTACATATTCGGGTAATAAGGCGACTTGGAAGGTGGCTGCGGGCAGTAACGTGCCGACTGCTCGAATTATGGCTAGCGGTGTGAATGGCCATCCAAACACAACAACGTGGGTTCCAATTCCATGGGCTAACTTTGCGCCACCAAGTGCAATTTCCTTGTATGTCGGAATCCATGTTTCAAACTCCGGATTGGGAGCTGTAGCGGCTCCTAATAGTTCCTACGGCGGCTATGCTTCAACGACAAATCCGCCGCCTCTGAGCTTGACAGTTACAGCAAATGCGGCTGCTCAAAACATGAACTCTTCCGGGGTTATTCACCTGGAAACTTCGAACATCAGTTTCGCCTGTAACGATTCAACCGGCGTGCTAGCAGCTTACGGCTACGAGGATAATCTATGAGCGGTTTCGCTATCAGAACTGACGGTCAAGGTTGGCGTGTAGTAGACGGCCCTAAGCCAGACGCCGATGACGTTTCAAAGACCTATCCCGATCCTGCGATCGAAGTTTTCTCTACCCTACTTCCTCAACCCAATAGCGACGTGAGCTGGGCATCGGTTGACGTGGAGCGAGACCGGCGAATCGACATCGGTATCACGTTCGATAATGTGCTGTTCCAGTTCAGATCAGCCGACAGGGAAAACATCACTGGCGCCGCCCAACTGGCGTTCATGGCGGTTATTCTGAATAACGCACAGCCAGGAAACCTACGCTGGTCCAATCCTGACGTGGACTTCGATTGGATTGCGGCAGACAACAGTCGTATCCCTATGGATGCTCAGACGGTCATTGCTTTCGGCAAGGCCGCAGCGCAGCGCAAAGACGACATGATCAAGGCCGGCCGAACACTCAAGGACATGCCTGTTATTCCAGCGAACTACACTGACGACGAGTGGTGGCCAGTGTGAGCAAATTCCTAAACACATTGAAAACCGAACAGGACGGCAAGTGGGACCGCACCCTGCTGGCGGAGCTGTCGCTACAAGATGATGACCACGGCCTGATCACTGTTCCGGCTGGTTTCAGAACCGACTTCGCCAGCATCCGCTTCCTGCACAACATCTTCCTGTTCGTGCTGTACGCCCTGCTCGCCGGCTACGGCAATTACGCGGCCACCGTGCACGACTGGCTCTACACCACCGGCCCGCTCACCCGCAAACAGGCCGACGACGTGTTGTACCGAGGTTTGCGCGCCGAAGGGATCGCACGCTGGCGGGCCTGGCTGTTCTGGGTCGGGGTTCGCATTGGCGGCGCCAAACGCTACAAGCTCACCCCCCGCCTGATCATCTGCCACCTGTAACTCCCTCTCCTACAAGTCCCCGCGCTCGCCCATCCGGCGCGCGCGCGGCAGCCTGTGCACTGTCATTCCATCACAGCGCAGGCAACCACCCATGGCCGGTTCAGACTATCTCCACGGCGTGCGGGTTCTCGAACTCAACGACGGCACCCGCCCCATTCGCACCATCGCAACCGCAGTCATCGGCCTGGTATGTACGGCTGAAGATGCAGACCCGCTCGCTTTCCCGCTGGACACCCCTGTCCTGCTGACCAATGTGCAAACTGCCATCGCCAAAGCCGGCGTCAAAGGCACCCTGGCGAAGAGCCTGCAGGCCATTGCCGACCAGACCAAGCCCTACACCATCGTGGTACGGGTAAAGGAAGGCGCTGATGCAGCTGCTACCACCACCTCCCTGATCGGCACCACCACCGCCGACGGCAAATACACCGGCATGAAGGCCCTGCTCGCGGCCAAGGCCCGTGTGGGTATGACGCCACGCATTCTCGGCGTGCCAGGCCTCGACAGTCAGCCGGTGGCCACCGCACTGGTATCGATTGCCCAGGACCTGCGCGCCTTCGCCTACGTCAGTGCCTGGGACTGCAAAACCAAGGAAGAGGTGGTCGCCTATCGCGAAAACTTCGGCGCCCGTGAAGTCATGGTGATCTGGCCGGAGTTCCAGAACTGGGACAAGGTCACCAGCGCAACCGTTACCGCGTCGGCAGTTGCTCGCGCCCTGGGCCTGCGGGCGAAGATCGACAAGGAAACCGGCTGGCACAAGACCCTCTCCAACGTCGCGGTCAACGGTGTGACCGGCATCAGCGCCGACGTGTTCTGGGATCTGCAAAACCCTGCCACCGATGCCAACTACCTCAACAGCAACGAGGTCACCACTCTGATCAACGAGGGTGGCTTCCGCTTCTGGGGTAGCCGCACGTGCAGCGACGATCCGCTGTTCGCGTTCGAAAACTACACCCGTACCGCGCAGATCATCGCCGACACCATGGCCGAGGCACACATGTGGGCCATGGACAAGCCGATGCACGCGTCCCTGGTCAAAGACATCATTAACGGGATCAACGCCAAGTTCCGTGAGCTGATCACCCAGGGCTACCTGATCGGTGGGCAGTGCTGGTACCCGGAAGACATCAACGACAAGGACACCCTCAAGGCCGGCAAGCTGACCCTCGACTACGACTACACCCCTGTGCCGCCCCTGGAAGACCTCACCCTGCGTCAGCGCATCACTGACCGTTACCTGATGCAGTTCGCAGCCGCCGTCAACGCTTAAACCGGGCCTCCCCGCGAGGGGAGTTAACCCCGTGCCATAACCCCGGAGATTCCCGCCATGGCCATGCCTCACAAACTGAAAAACATGAACTTGTTCAACGACGGCGGCAGCTACGCGGGCAAGGTCAAGACCGTCACCCTGCCCGCCCTGGGTCGCAAAATGGAAGCCTGGCGCGCCGCCGGCATGAATGGCCCGGTCAAAGCTGACCTGGGCATGTCCGACGACGGCATCCAGCTGGAATGGAAACTGGGTGGCCTGGACCTGATCGTGCTCAAGCAGTTCGGCGCCGTTAACGCAGCGGGGATTGCCCTGCGCTTCGCCGGTGCTTTCCAGCAGGACGACACCGGCGAAATCAGCGCCGTAGAAGTGACTGTTCGCGGACGTCACGAAACCATTGAGATGGGTGATGCGACACCTGGTGAAGACACCGAGCACTCCGTCACCACCACCTGCACCTACTACAAGCTGACCGTCGACAACGAAGACATCATCGAAATCGACCTGCTCAACTTCATCGAGAAGGTCGGCGGCGTCGACATGCTGGAGAAACAGCGCTCCGCCATCGGCCTTTGATCCTCGACCTCGATCGATAACCACATTCCTCATCACTAGGAGCTTTGCCCATGAAACCCGTATCCACAGAACAAGCCGACGTCAAACCACTGGACGACGACAACACCGTCATCCTCGACACGCCGATCCGCCGTGGCACCACCACCATCAACAGCATCACCCTGCGCAAACCCAACGCGGGCGAGCTGCGCGGTGTGAGCCTGGCCGAACTGCTGCAAATCGACGTCAACAGCCTGGTGAAGGTCGTGCCGCGCATCAGTAACCCGACACTCACTGCCGTCGAAGTCACGTCGATGGACCCTGCCGATCTGTTCGCACTCGGCACCAAGGTGTGCGGTTTTTTGCTACAGAAATCGATGAAGACGGACGCATCCCTCGTTGCGTAGACGACGCCATGGCCGACCTGGCGGTGGTTTTTCACTGGGCACCGGCTGATATGGATCAGTTGGGCCTGCAAGAGCTGATGGAATGGCGCGAGCGCGCCCGGGTGCGGAGTTCGACCGATGGCAAATGATCTGCGACTACAGGTGCTGCTCAGTACCATCGACAAGGCCACCCGCCCGCTGAAGCACATCAGCGAAGGGGGCATTGAGACCGCACGCGCCCTCAAGGCTGCTCGCGACCGCCTGAAAGAACTCTCCTCCCAGCAGAAAGACGTCAGCGCCTGGCGGGCTCAGCGGGCAGCCGCTGAACAAACCGGCGCGTCACTCACCGCTGCACGCGATCGAGTCAAATCCCTCAGCCAGGAACTCGCCGCGACCGACGCGCCGACCAGGGCGATGACCAGGAGCTTTCAAGCAGCGGTGCGCGAGGCCCAGCGGCTCAAGCAGCAGCACCAACAGCAGAACGTGCAGTTGCAAGGGCTGCGATCGAAGCTCTACGACGCCGGCATCAGCACTAAAAATCTCGGCACCCATGAGCGCCAGCTGCGCGAGCAAATCAACGCCACCAACGCCAGCATCAGCACGCAAGGCAAGCGCATGGCCGAGCTGAGCGCCCAGCACAAGCGCGCGGCGTTGGCTCGTAGCCAGATGGAAAAGTCCCAGAGCGCCGCCGGCAACCTCGCCGTGAACGGCGCCGCAGGGCTGGGCGTGGGCTACGCGGCGACCCGACCGATTGCCGCCGCAGTCAAAGCCTTCGCGCCCAATGAGGATTCCGCCACACAGCTCAAGGTGTCGATGATGGACGACACCGGCAAGGTCTCGGAGGACTTCCAGAAGATCACCAACCTGGCCACCAAGCTGGGCGACCGCTTGCCAGGCACCACGGCTGACTTCCAGAACATGATGACCATGCTTCGGCGCCAGGGCTTGAGCGCGCAAAGCATTCTCGGCGGCACGGGCGAGGCAGCCGCGTACCTGGGCGTTCAGCTAAAGATGGAGGCCACCGAGGCAGCGGAATTTGCCGCCAAGATGCAGGACGCCACGCGCACCACTGAAAAAGACATGATGGGCCTGATGGACACCATCCAGCGCGGGTTCTATGCCGGTGTTGACCCAGGCAACATGCTCCAGGGCTTCAGCAAAATCGCCCCAGTGATGGACGTCATCAAGAAGTCAGGGATCGATGCAGCCAAGGAACTGGCGCCGCTGTTGATCATGATGGACCAGGCCGGCATGGAGGGCGGTTCCGCCGGCAACGCCTTCCGCAAAATCTTCCAGGCAGGGCTGGACGGGGACCACGTCAATAGCGCCAACAAGATCGCGGCCGGTGGCAATACCGGCGTGTCCTTCAAGTTCACCGACGACAAGGGAAACTTTGCCGGCTTGGAGAACCTGTATGCCCAGGTTGAAAAGCTCAAGGCCTTCAACGACGTCGACCGCAACGCCATCATCAAGAAGCTGTTCGGGGATGACGCTGAAACCCTGACCACGTTGAACACCATGATGAACAAGGGGCTGGCCGGATACCAGGAGGTCCAACAGAAGCTGAAAACTCAGGCCGATCTGCGTACCCGCGTCAACGAACAGCTCAACACCCTGACCAACATCATGGAAGCCGCTGAAGGCAGCTTCACCAACGCCATGGCAGAGTTCGGCGCAGCCGTTGCGCCGGACCTGAAAGACCTGATCAAAACCCTGGGCGAGATCGCAAACAGCATCGGCGCCTGGGCCCGGGAGAACCCGAAGTTGGCCGGCGGCCTGGTCAAAGTCGTGGCCGCGATCGCTGCGCTGGCATTCGTGTTCGGTGGCCTGGCGTTGACCATGGCGAGCATGCTGGGACCGTTCGCAGTGCTGCGCTACGGCATGACAATTTTCGGTCTCCAGGGTGGCGGCATCACCAAAATGCTCGGCCGGTTGCTCCCCACGCTGACCGGGCTGGCTCGTAACGTGTTCCCGATGTTTGCACAGGGCGTGCGTATGCTCGCCATGACAATGGGCGGCGCGCTGGTCACCGCCTTGCGTACCGTAGGCATCGCGCTGTGGGGCCTGGCAGCAAACCCGATTGTCCTGGTTATCGCAGCCGTTGTTGCGGCGCTGGCTGGCGGCGCCTACCTGATCTACAAAAACTGGGACGCGGTGAAGAACTACTTCGCCAACGCCTGGACAGAAATCAAGGCAGGCTTCGACGGAGGAATCGGCGGCATCATCACCACCTTGGTCAACTTCAGCCCTCTCGGCCTGCTCTACCAGGCCTTTTCCGGCGTACTGGGTTACCTGGGCATCGAACTGCCCAGCCGCTTTACCGAGTTCGGCAGCATGATCGTCAACGGCCTGGTCAATGGGCTGACAGCCGGACTCGGCGCCGTCAAAGACACCATCAGCTCGATTGGCGACGCAAGCATCGGTTGGTTCAAGGAAAAGCTCGGCATCCACAGCCCGTCACGGGTGTTCGCGGAGCTGGGTGGGTTCACCATGGCCGGCCTCACCCAAGGCCTGGAAGGTGGGCAGAAAGGCCCGCTGAACGCGCTGACCAGCATGAGCAAACAGCTGACCGCCGCCGGAACCTTGGCCCTGGGCGCAACCGCCATGCCGGCGTTTGCCGTGGATAACACGCCCCCCATCAGCAGTGCGCCCGCCGCAACCGTTTACGACAGCCACGACACCTACGAATTCTCCATCACCGCCGGGCCTGGCACAGACCTGCAAAGCCTGGAAAAGAGCGTGCGCGCCATGCTGGCCCGCATCGAAAACGAAAAGAAAGCGCGTCAGCGCAGCAAACTTTCGGACCTGGAATAACCACCATGATGATGGCCCTCGGCATGTTCGTGTTCAGCCTCAGAACCGCCGCCTACCAGGAGCTACAACGCCAAACCGATTGGCGTCACGCCAGCAACAACCGCGTCGGCGCCGCTCCCGCGAGGCAATTCGTCGGCCGTGGCGAAGACGCTATCACCCTCCCCGGCATCATCCTGCCGGAGCTGGCCGGCAGCGCCCTCAGCCTCGACGCCCTGCGCCTGATGGCAAACACCGGCAAGGCCTGGCCCATGGTCGAAGGCAGTGGCCGGATCTACGGCCTGTGGGTGATCGAAAGCATGAGCGAGACCAAGACCATCTTTTTCAGCGACGGCACCCCACGGCGCATCGAGTTCACCCTGAGCCTGAAGCGCACCGACGACGACCGCATTGACCTGCTCGGTGCGGCAACCAGTACTGGCATCAACATCCTGCGAGGCCTGCTGTGATCGAATCGGTCATCTCCAAAGTCACCGGCTACGTGCGCAGCACCGCCGAGCAGTATGTCCGTGACGCGGCCTATCCCGTGCCGGCCTTCAGGCTCACCGTCGACGGCCTGGACATCGCGCAACTGGTCAGCCCGCGCCTGATGAGCCTGGAGCTGACCGACAACCGAGGCGTCGAGGCGGATCAACTCAGCATCACCCTCAGCGACCACGACGGCCTGCTGGCGATCCCGCCAAAGGGCGCGGTGCTACGGTTGTGGCTGGGCTGGAGCGATACCGGCCTGGTGGACAAGGGCACCTATACCGTCGACGAAACCGAACACAGTGGCGCTCCGGACGTGCTGAGCATCCGCGCTCGATCGGCAGACCTGCGCAAGGGCCTAAAAACCAAACGCGAGCGCAGCTGGAGCAACAGCACCCTCGGCAAAGTCCTGGGCGATATCGCCATCGGCAACGGCCTCACCGCCACCATTGCCGGCGCGCTCGACGGTTTACCCATCCTGCAGCTCGACCAGGCCAACGAATCCGACGCCAACTTGATCAGCCGCCTGGGCGAAGAATTCGATGCGGTGGCCAGCATCAAAGCCGGCTGCCGGCTGTGCCTACCGGCCGGCGGAGGCAAGACCGCCAGCGGCCTGGATCTGCCACACATCACCCTCACCCGCGCCGACGGTGACCAACACCGATACCTGCAGGCCGACCGCGACAGCTACGACGGCGTGCGTGCGTACTACTACGACGTGAACAGTGCAAAAAAACAGGAAGCCATTGCCGGCGGCGGCGACAACCTCAAAGACCTGCGCCACACATACAGCGACCAGCAGTCAGCCCTGCGCGCTGCCCGGTCTGAGTTCCGACGCCTGCAACGCGGTAGTGCCACGCTCAGTTACAACCTGGCCATGGGCCGGCCGGATCTGATCCCTGAGCTGACGTACACGTTCCAGGGCGTGAAAGCGGAAATCGACGAGATCATCTGGTACGGCGGCAACGTACAGCACAGCCTGAGTGCGGACGGCGGGTATACGGTGAGCCTGGAGCTGGAGAGCAAGCTGCCGGAGGACAATGTTGAAGACTTGGCAGAAGAGAACAAAGGGGATTACACGGGCATCATCGCGTATTACCGCGACCAGACAACGGGGAAGGAGAAGACGATTACAGCGGGGGATCAGACGAAGCCGAAGCGGTTGCGGTGGCTGTATGCGAGCGAGAAAACGGCAAAGCGGGCGGTGGATAGAGAGTGGGGTAAAACTCGAAAGACCTAAACTCTAACTCGATAAAAAACAAATTAGTTTAGGCACCCACATATACGAGAACATACCTATCATTACTAGGGTAGGAATCACAGCCAAAACCAAAAATGAACACAATGTAAACTTAAGAACTTTTCTCTGAGACCGTATTTCATCTCTACTTTTATTTATTAGTCGTTGCAAACTACCAGGATAAGTACTCAACCGCTTATCAAATAGCTCAAACGTAATATTCAGACTACTATCCAAACGGCGGACATTCAAATGCTGATTCCATAATACACCGCAAAAAATCAAGGTCACCATAAGAACACCAATAGCGATTGAAAAAACCTCGATGGGATCTACGGCTTTATTCAATAGCACTAGTGCCCCAAAGGATATTGGCAACGCCAACATCTTACCAGCCATATCACTCAAAACGCCGCTCAGTTTTGACCCATACTCTAGTTCCGCCTTAGCCAACTCCGTCCTTACTTTATCAAAAGAAAAACCATGCACATAAGCTTGTAAATTTTGCCAATATTTACGCAACACCTCGTCCCAATGCCTCAACACAAAAGAGAATACTGGCCCATCTCCTGCTGACTCTATGACATCAGCAATCGCAGAACTGAAAATCAGTTTGCGCTCTTCTAAATGAATTGTATGCTCATCTTGCGATGACGCTAAGAGCTTAATTAACTTCACGTGACGCAAGTTAACGTCTAAGACAACCTCATCAACTTTGGTTTTCAGAACAAAGGTTTTAGGCTTGCGATTGTCGTCAGCAGGAAGGGCAAAAAATATATTCTCGTAAGAATCTGAAGACTTACGATCCGCAACGGCAACTAAACCACAGAGCCCGTCAATAAGCTCACAGCAACGCTTTATCGAGCTATGATTAGCATTTTCAACACCATCCGTTGTGGACCAATCCTCATCAACAATATAGAAATCAATGGGTAACTTACCTTTACCTAAAGTAGGGGTCGACTTTATGAAACTCTTGAAGTTAGAATGAAACCTCCCATAATCTGATGTAGGCAGGTCAAATTCTATATCTATCTTACCCCCTGACTCATCGGCATCTACCAGCCTTCCATATTTCCCAGGCAATACCCTACATTCGCTGATACAGCTTCTTATTGCTGAAGTGCAAACGCCGCTATATATGATCCTATCATCATCTAGCGCCGGCCGACCTAATAGTCGATATAACTGCACTACTACAGAGAACACTTTATTTAACCTCATCCGCCGCGAGAGCAGCTTCAATCAGACGGCACATTTTCTCAGTAGGTTCAGAGAGAATAATTTGTTTAGCATCCTGATTGTAGCAAACCTTACTATTAGTTGTCCTTCCCAGTGAACCTTTTTCAAATTGTAACGCCCAGTGCCGACCCGAATCACCTTTAATCCTTATGCGTTGATTAAGTGCAATCTGATTAACAGAGAATTCTTCTGGTACTTGATTAACCTCATCATTCAGGAACTCCTTAAGTTCTTCAACATACACAGTCAAATCAGCTTGCTCAGGCTGTATACATGAAGTAGCAGCAGCATGGATACCTTCAAGAGTGGCATGATGCCCATCCTCAATTTTTTGCTGTAGATAACGAACTACACCTTCTCGTGCCGAGACTTTAAGATGTTTAATAGGATCTCGATTTTTGAAAAAAATCTCCACCATATCCATGGCATTCCTCGTTGCCCTAGCGGATGCGACGCCCTTTTCACAACCTAGAGCCTCAACAAAATAACCCGAAGCTTCGCTCGCTTTCCCTTTACTTATGAAACACAAATAAGTCTTTTCTTTCTCCATTTCTATTTCTGCTAACTGCTCCTCGTCCAAACCCTCCAAGTCCTCGACTATAGCTACAGGATTCAAAAACTCAGATAGCCTTGACAAATTAATTCGCGCTGCCTGCTGAATCTTCGACATGTCAATATCAGTCGTCTCCTCAGGTATATAATCAGCATTGAGTTTCAACCCATCACGCTGCTTAATACTCGTAACAAGAAGAAATGGCACATTATCATTTAGATACTGCGCAAAAAGAATATATCCACCTGTAGAAAGGGCTTCACTTAAAGATTTACCCACAAGCTCATCAAGAGCAGTATGAGTTAGATGTTCAAAACTAGCAGCACTAGAATTTATTATATAGGACGCTACTTCTGGAGGAAAAGCACCCTGCCTCCCAACTTCTGAGAACTGCCCCCAAACGACATTATTTCCTATTTTTCCTAATGCTCCATGAATGCTCGAAACTAGCTTTACTACAGTTGGCTTAGCCACATCAAAAAGCGGCTTCTTTACGATCTTCTCGGGATCTACATTAGTCGCATGTTTCTCCTTATCAAAACTATGTATAACTGCATACTTCAACTCAAAAGCCATATATCACTCCCCTGCGAATATATAAAAACCCATACCCTCACCATTTAACTCAAGAATACAGCCCGAAATTCTCAACAGAAACTCACACACGCATAATCGCATCCACACTAGCGACGTAGAGAGTTTTAGTTACGAGAGATATTTGAGCATCACCATATCCTTATGTTTTTTTGAGAGGGTACAAAAAACCCACCACCTCCTTCTTTTTTAGGAGGTGGGTGAGCGGTGACCAGATGCTTCCCTGCTGATGATCAGTTCTTAATTGGTACAGATTATGCTGGCCGTTTGGTATCAGCAAGGGCTTCCGTCAAATCCTTTAGGCGCTGCTCTATGTCCCTTATGCGTTTCTTTTCCTCAGCAGCGCTCTGTATCTCCCGCCTATCGGTCTCTTCCAATGACCGGAATAGAGCCAGGATCGCGTCCTCTTGCGGGCTGGTAGGCGGCGAAACGTCCGGCGCCACTGACACACCCCGCAACATTGCACCCTCTCCCGTGAGCAACCAATCCAGAGAAACGCCTTCGGACTCGCTCACGTTTACGCATAACGCATAAGGAATTGATTGGCGGCTACGCCAACTCCCCAGCGTCTGTCGATTCACGCCCAGCTTACGTGCCAACTCACTGTCGCTATCAACGGCAAAGACCGTCATCAAGCGTTCAAGCACGGCGTCCAAGGACTTTTTCTGCATTTTGAGTAAATACCGCTTGATTTATTTAAATAGAATAAATAGGCTTATGCGCAATGAGTACATCTTAACCAACTAGGAACACATCAACCATGAGCCAAGCCATGGAAAAGCGCCACATCCAAGCACGGCTGATTGAACGCGGCAGCAACTTCCGTCAGTTCGCCCTGAGCCACGGCTATGAGGTTCGCACGGTGACGCAAGTGGTTCAGCGCTGGGCAGGTCACGACAAGCTGCCCCGTGGCCGGTTGACGTTCCAAATCCTGCGTGACCTTTCCCGGGTAATCGGCAAGGAAGTGCTGCCGGGAATCCTTGCGGAAAGCGCTGAGAAAATCACAGCACAGGCTGTATGAAATGACTGTAGGGGCGATGACTCCAGGGAGAAACCAGAAGATGAAACGCCCAGTTCTAGCGACCAAGCGGCAAGTCATGAGCGCAGTGATTAACGACTACAAAGGTGGTCGCGAATGCGCAGCCGCTCGCCTCGGTTACGAACTCAAGAAGTTCGATAACCACATCTACGAAAACGCCGGTAGCCGGCCTTTGACGGACGAGCAAATCCACTGCCTGGAACAGGACGCGGGAACTACGCACCTGCCGGAGTATATCGCGGCGCTGTATGGCGGCATGTTCGTCCCCCTGGCTAAGCCAGAGAAACTGGACAACGTCGACCTCTACAGCCGCTCCGTCAACGCAGCTGCCAAACGGGGCGTCGTCGACCAGATCATCGCCAAGGCCCTGGACGATGGAGTGATTGAGCCAGATGAAGCCGGGGCAATCATCGCAGCCCATAACCGCTATATGTCTGCCCGCCACTCAGAAGTACTTGCCACGATCCAGCTGCACAGCAAGGGGACCGTACAGTGAGCACCTACAAACTTGTCTGCCCCCATTGCCACGGCCGCATGCGTATCCGTACCAGCGAAGGCCAACACATTTTCCTGCGCATCACCTACCTGCAATGCACCAACGAAGCATGCGGCTGGGCTGGCCGCGCCGAATTTCAAATGACCCACGAACTCAGCCCCAGCGGAATGCCCAACCCGGCGGTAAAGCTGCCGATTGCCGACGTGGTCATTCGTCGCCAGGCAATGAAAAACGCCAACGATCAACCCGATCTGCTGGATCAACTGGAAATGGAGGCCGCAAGCATATGAACACAATCCCCCTGACTACAAACCCCACAAGTGACTACCGCGCTGCGATGCAACAAGCGGCAGTGGCCTACCTCTACCGCCACCGTTGTGAGCATCTGACCGGTGACAGCCAATTGCTCGACAACTGCGCCCGGTACCTGACGCTGTCTCTTGAAGTCCCTCAGCACTTGGTGCAGCGCATCGCGGAGTTGGCCGTCGCCGAATTCGAGAGCATGACCTGCAAGCGTATTGCCTGGCTGGGCGTTCATCCCAACAGCGGCGCGTACCGGCCTGTCATCTGGCTGCTCGATAACTGCACCCAACAGCGACACCCCGTTTCAGCACGTTTGCTCCCCACACGGCTGCTGCTGACTCGCAACCTCCCGCACTAATCCGAACCCCATCCCTGATTGATGCCCGCGCCGCGTGGGTAGGGGGAATTTGCAACTTACTGGTGGCCGAAATGAGCAAAATCACCATAAAACTGGAGCTGGACGAACAGCAGGCGCAGCAATACCTGCTGTGGTTGACCACTCAGTACGAAGTCACCATGGCTGATATTTGGTACTCCGATCGCTACCGGAATGTGCCGAGCGGTCAGCGGGCACCGAAGGTGCTTGAGGACTTGCCCTACCTGGCCGGCATCTGCAAGACGCGCAGCGAGCTGAAAAAGCAGCTCGTCGTGGCTGTTGCGGAGCATGCGCAGTGAATCGCAAGCCCATGGAGCAACAGATCCGCGCTGATGTACTTCAGCGCCTGGAATCTGATTACGGCCTGCAGCACATGGTCGGCACGCACTACATGCGCAAGGGCACCTGCCCGCAGTGCAATCAGAAACGCCTGTTTTCCCGCCACGACGAACCTTGGTTCATACGCTGTGGCCGCGAGGAAAAATGCCGGTATATGGCTCCGACCAAGGAGCTGTACCCGGACCTGTTCGACGACTGGAGCAAGCGTGCGCCGGCCACCAGTGATCAGCCTGCTGCCAGTGCCAAGGCGTACCTGTCGTTTGCCCGAGGCTTTCGCGTCGAGCTGATTGAGGGCTGGTACACCCAGGAGAGCTACTTCGATCGCGATCTGAACATCGGCTCAGCAACCGTCCGCTTTCCCCTGGAGCATGGTGGGTACTGGGAGCGCTTGATTGACCAGCCTACCCGCTTCGGCAAGAAGAAGGCCCGCTTCCAGCCTCTCAAGAGCTATAGGGGGCATTGGTGGTGCCCGCCGTGCCTGGACCTGCTGGAGGTAGACGAGCTGTGGATTGTTGAAGGCATTTTCGATGCCATCGCGCTCGTTCAGAACGGTATATCTGCTGTTGCCGCCCTGTCGTCAAACGCGTTTCCAGAAGAGTCGCTGAAGGCACTCTTCACCGCGCGCGGCAGTAAAACACCCAAGTTGGTTTGGGCCTTGGACAACGAGCCAGGCGCTCACAAATACACACGTAGCTGGGTCAAACGTGCCCGCGAACTCGGCTTTACCTGCGACGCCGCCCAGGTCTCACAGCCGGACGCACGCAAGGTCGATTGGAACGATCTGCATCAGCGCTGGGCATTTATTGACGACGAAAAAACCCGTGCAGAGCGTATCGAAAAAGACCTGAAAGAGGCCCGCCACCAGGGCGCCCTGCTGATTGCAGAGAGTGCCAGCGACAAGGCATTGCTCATGTACCAGTGGCGGGAGCGGGAGGAGTTCCACTTCTGTTTCGACTCCCGCCTGTATTGGTGGAAATTGGATCTCGCGAAATACAACAGCGCCAAACAAGCGCTGGAGAAAAGCGATGACCAAGAAGCCCAGGTGTTGAACGAAA
Source organism: Pseudomonas sp. D3 (assembly GCF_029320995.1). Taxonomy (NCBI): domain Bacteria; kingdom Pseudomonadati; phylum Pseudomonadota; class Gammaproteobacteria; order Pseudomonadales; family Pseudomonadaceae; genus Pseudomonas; species Pseudomonas sp. D3. The sequence continues at coordinate 2,004,093 of NZ_CP119772.1, read as the reverse complement.
AGCAGCTCCGGGAGAAAGCACTGAACGTGGCCGGCTGCGTCGTCGAAATCGCCAACTGCTACCCCAAGGCCCTCTATTTCCAGCGCAACGAGATCACCGACGAGTCTTGGTACTTCTTCCGCGTCGACTTCCCGCACGACGGTGGCTCCGTGAAAAACACCTTCACCGGCGGCCAGGTCGCCGCCGCCAGCGAATTCAAAAAAAGACTTCTCGGCATGGGCGCTGGGGCCGTGTTCACCGGCAGTGGACAACAGTTGGACAAACTCATGAAAGACCAGCTTTTCGGTATCAAGACCGTTCAGACCATCGACTACGTGGGCTACAGCAAGGAATACCACTGCTACGTGTTCAACGACGTCGCCGTCCGCGAGGGCCAGGTCATCCACATCAACGAAGAGGAGTTTTTTGAGATGGGCAAGCTGAAACTCAAAACCCTGCAAAAGGGAGTGAAGATCGATCTGGAGAAGGACCGTAAAACCTACGATCCGCAGTGGCTGGGCCTCCTATGGCAGTGCTTCGGCGCTCAGGGCATCGTCGCACTGACTTTCTGGTTTGGCTCACTGTTCGCCGAACAGATCCGCGCCCGGTACCAGTCGTTTCCCTTCCTTGAGGCCACGGGTGAAGCCGGCGCCGGTAAGACCACCTTGCTCACCCTCCTATGGAAACTGGCGGGCCGGGATGGTTACGAAGGGTTCGACCCGTCCAAATCCACCAAGGCCGGCCGTAGCCGCTTGATGGGCCAGGTCTCCGGCATGCCCATCGTGCTGCTGGAATCTGACCGCAGTGGCGACGACAAGGCCCACGCCAAGACCTTTGAGTGGGACGAACTCAAGGACTACTACGGCGGCGGCACGCTGGCGACCAAGGGCGTTAAAACAGCCGGCAACGAGACCTACGAGCCCCCATTTCGCGGCACGATCGCCATCAGCCAGAACGCACCTGTCGTGGCGTCTGAAGCGATCATGACCCGGATCGTGAAACTGCATTTTGTGCGCCCGAACGTGACGCCTGAGAGCCGTGCGGCGGCAGACCGACTGAACGCCCTGGAAGGCTCGACACTCAGCAATTTTGTTCTACAGGCAGTTCGCAAAGAGCTGGAAGTGATGGACCTGTTCGCCCAGCGCATCCCAGGCTACGAGGCGAAATTGCGCAATCTGCATTCGCATTGCTTCGCCTGCGAGACGCCGTTTCACGACGAGCAAAGCGATTGCCACCACTGTGGCAACAAGCTGCGCGGTTACATCCGCGTGGAGCGGATCAACAAGAACCACGCCCAGTTGCTCGCCCTGCTCGACTGCCTGTGCATGGTGGTGCCTCTGACTGAACCGCAGATCAGCCACACCCGCACGCAGATTATTCGCATGGCGATCGAGCGCCAGTCTTCGATCAGCTCCGACCACCCGGTAGTGGCTGAATTCTGGGAAGTGTACGAGTACCTCGAAGGTCTCGACGCCGACGGCCCGGTGGTCAACCACAGCAAGAAAGACAACATAATCGCCATCAACCTCAACGACTTCGTGAAGTGCGCCGCCGAGCATCGCCAGAAGATCGCCGACGTCAGCGAGCTGCGCGAGCGCCTGAAAGACTCCCGCTCCCGGAAGCTGCTCGACATCAACAAAGCCACTGACAGCGCGGTACGGGCTCATCAGGCCAAGACCAGCAGCGCAGTCATCACCAAGCAACCCATCGTGAAGTGCTGGCACTTCCAGGCCTGACCAATCAACAGCAACACCCGCCAGGCGCTGCAACGCCGGCCACCACCCAAAGGAGAAGCACCATGCACGTACAAGTCATCACCGGTGACGGCGAAAAGGGGGAAACCAACCGCCTTCGGCATCTGAAGGAGCTGAAGGACTGGTTCAACGAGTCCGGGAAGATTGTTCACGCTGAAGCCTACGACCCCGCCGGATTGATCGCGATCCTGGAGGTTCGTGCGGTAAGCGATAAAGAAATCCTGGTGCTGGAGTGCAGCCGGGAACAGATCCAGGCAGTCCTGGAATGGCAGTCAGCAACTGATGAGGTTGTTGAGTTTGAGAATCTGCTGCTGCACCTGGTGCGGAAGCAAAACCCAACCGGCTAAAGCCGTTAAGAAGGTGGTGTCGAGGGGCTGCAACCCCTCGACACCGACCACCCAAAGGAGAAGCACCATGCAAGTGAATCAACCCCAAGGCGGCATCGCAAAGGCTACCACAACCCCGTTGGCTATCGGCGACACGGTCAGCTACGTTGAAATGAGCGGTGGCGGTCGGGAATATCGTTTGAGCGCTCGTACAGGCGTGATCGTCGCCATCGAAGGCAATGTTGCAACCCTGCGCGCCGGGAACGGCCGTAGTGTCACACAACCACTCCACAAGCTGACTCCAGACGGCCAGCCCAACGCACTGACGCGCATGCTCATGGGAGGGAACTGATGGACCCAAGACTCCGAACCCGCCCCGCTATGGCGAGCCACCGGTTGGACTTGCCCAGCCGCTGCGACATCTGCGGCAAGGCACGCTCCACCCGCAAGCATGGTGCCTGTAGCCGCATCCGTCAGCAGAGCAAATCGGCGGAATGGGCTGCATTCATGGCCGAGTGCGAAGCAGCCAAACAAAACAAACCGCGTCGATACGCGCGCTGATACCCAACACAAGCGGGACACGGGGAGCTGCAACTCCCCAACCGCCAGAAAGGAGAAGCACCATGCATTCAGATAAAAATCCGAGCCTCCCTCGTACTCTCGACCCTTTTGAGCCAGCAACACCGATATTGGAGCCGCTGGAACTGACCGCCGATCTGCGCTACATCCTTGGTCTTCCTCATACCAAGTTAGCCAATACAGCCGAGCTATTGCGGCAGCAAGGTCACTGCATTGGGGAACGCAGTGAAGATGAACAGGCCGCTGTCATCCACTGGATGCTCGGCCATTACCTTCGGCGTGGCTCGCATTGGAAGGTATTCGCTTACGCCGAACTCGATGCCAACGATGCCTTTCCAGGTTTTCCGGGAGACGGAATATGACGGTCTTCCTAATTCTGTATCTGTGCGCAGATGCAACGCGCACGGACTGCCAGGTGATAAGGGTAGAGAGCTGGACAGGACCTTACGCCTATGAGCGGTGCATCGACGTCGCCAATGAACTGACCGAAGCACTTACTGCGCCCAACCGTGAACGGCACCGGTTCGTGTGCGAGATTCAGGCGGACAGGGCAAAACCCGCAGAACATAAGGCTCAGCCAGCGCTCATTCACCAATCGTTTCGGATGTGAGGGGGTCCATCATGAACACAGCCTTTATCCTGATGGCCCAATACGACGGCCTAGCAATCATCTCGCTGGAGCAGGTTTGCCGGGATTACTTCACGCACCTGACGCCGGAAATGTTCCAGCGCAAGGTGATGAGTGGTCAGATCAAGATCCCCATCACACGCCTGGAGCCGAGCCAGAAGTCGGCCAAGGGCGTCCATCTCACTGACCTGGCCGCATATCTAGATCGACAGCGCGCCGCCGCGGTTAAAGAGCACAACCAGCTCAACGGGTTAAAACACGCCTTTTAAGCCACTTCTGTGATGCGGCGCCCAGCTGGACGGGCGCCCTCAGGATTTTCTCGTGCCATTCCCAGCCCACATAGCGGTCACCCTTGCCGCGCAGGTGGGTGTATCGACGCATCGAATTCCAATCCCGGTGGCCGGAAACACTAGCCACACGCGGAATGTCCCAGTCCATCTCAAACAGGCGGCTGACGCCTTCATGTCGAAGGTCGTGAAAGTGCAGGTCCGCGATGTTCAAAAACTTGCAGGCTTTCGCCCAGGAGGTGGAGATAGATTCAGGGCTGTAGGGGAATATGTCTTCGCCGGCCTTCGGCATTGTTTGGAGGATCTGCCACGCCTCGTCCGGCAGGTAGCACCAAACGTCGTTGCCGATCTTCTGCCCAGGGTTCTTCATGTCGCGCACCAGAACCCTCTGGCCGGGCTCGTCGACGTCCGCCCAACGGATACGGGTTATTTCATCCAGCCGGCGCGTGGAGAACAGGGCAAAACCCACGACCTTAAGCATATTAGTGACGGTCGGGCGCCGAGCCTGCATGGCTTGGTAGTGTGTCAGCACCTTTCCCAGCTCGTCCAACGTCGGCCGGCGTTCACGCTCACGGCTTTTGAGGTTGTAGCCGAGTTTCCGTAGCACTCGTCGGGCGCCGCTCATCGCGAGTGGATCGACCTGGTAACCCCATGCGTCTTTGGCAATCGCCAGAACAGCACCGAGGTGCGCCAGGTCGTTGCCAGCGGTCTGTGGCTGGACCCCGCCACCCTCCTTGCTCATCCGCCAAAGAGCAAAGTTGACCAGGCATTGGGTATTGATGTCTGTATCGTTCAGCTTGCCGATGTCCATCTTGCCGATAGCTTCGAGCGTGGCCTTCTTGGTTTTGCCCAACGGCCGGGCCTTTTCCACTTCCAGCAGGTACTGCTCGATCATTTCCCTGACTGTGACGTCCTTGCGGTTCGCCCGCTCGATCGCGCCTGGCTCATCGAGCTCCGACTCGCGCTTACGCGCCCAGGCCTGGGCGGCCTGTTTTCGGGCGAAGGTCTGGCTCTCTTGGTAGACTTGCACTCCGTCGCGCTTGATGCGGATCTGAGCCGTGTAGCTCACAGTCCCATCCGCCAGTTTTCTTGCCCTGATAGTCGCCATATCGAAAGTGGTACGCGTCAGTTTTTGGGTGGTACATCGTACCACCGAGCCTTAAAAAAGGCCTGAAAACGCCCTAAAACCTGCCGAATACACGTTGAGTAAAATGATTCAAAAACAGAGCTTTAGCCCAGCAGAATCAAGCCCCGCACTGTCTCGGCGCTTTAGCGTTGCACCCATGATGGATTGGACCGACCGCCACTGCCGGTTCTTCCTACGCCTGCTCTCCAAACACGCCCTGCTCTACACCGAGATGGTCACCACCGGCGCGATCCTCCACGGCGATCATGACCGCTTCCTGCGCCACAACGACGCCGAGCACCCGCTTGCGCTTCAATTGGGCGGCAGTGTTCCCGCCGATCTGGCCGCCTGTGCCCGAATGGCCGAGGCTGCCGGTTACGACGAAGTGAACCTGAACGTCGGCTGCCCCAGCGATCGGGTGCAGAACAACATGATCGGCGCGTGCCTGATGGGCCATCCGGCGTTGGTGGCGGATTGCGTGAAGGCGATGCGCGATGCGGTGTCGATTCCGGTGACGGTGAAGCACCGGATCGGGATCAATGGGCGGGACAGTTACGCCCAGTTGTGTGATTTCGTCGGGCAGGTGAAGGATGCGGGGTGTACCAGTTTTACCGTGCATGCGCGGATTGCGATTCTGGAGGGGTTGTCGCCGAAGGAGAATCGCGACATTCCGCCGTTGCGGTATGACGTGGCGGCGCAGTTGAAGCGGGATTTTGCCGAGTTGGAGATTATTCTCAACGGTGGGATCAAGACGCTGGAACAGTGCCAAGAGCATTTACAGACGTTTGACGGGGTGATGCTGGGCCGGGAGGCTTATCACAATCCGTATGTGCTGGCGGAGGTGGATCAGCAGTTGTTTGGCAGTGCGCGGCCGGTGATCAGTCGGGCAGAGGCGTTGGCGCAGTTGCGGCCTTATATCGCGGAGCATTTGGCGAGCGGTGGCTCGATGCATCACATTACGCGGCATGTGCTGGGGTTGGGGACGGGTTTCCCTGGGGCGCGCAAGTTCAGGCAGTTGTTGTCGGTGGATATTCATAAAGCGAGTGATCCGTTGGCGTTGCTGGATCAGGCGGCGGGGTTGCTGGAGGGCCGGTGAAACCGGCGCCCACCTGTTTATCGCGGTGTTCATTGGGCTGTTGGGTTGAACCTGCGGGCGATCTTGCCCTCCTATTTAGCAGCAAGGCCAGTCATTCAAACGGCTGTTTTCAGGTTGTTGCCCTCGCAAACGATCGAACGCATTTGCGCCCTTGAGCGCCTGCCAGCGCTCGGGTAATGTCATCAGACCCATAGGACAGAGCACGCCCATGACTTCCAAGCTGGAACAACTCAAACAGTTCACTACCGTCGTCGCCGATACCGGCGATTTCGCGGCCCTCGCCAATCTCAAGCCGCAAGATGCCACCACCAACCCTTCCCTGCTGCTCAAGGCCGCGTCGATTCCGGGCTATGCCAAGTTGCTGGATGAATGCGTGAAGGACTGCAACGGTGATGTTGGCCTGGCCAGTGACCGTTTTGCGGTGGCGGTGGGTCAAGAAATCTTGAAAGTGGTGCCCGGCCGTATCTCCACCGAGGTGGATGCACGCCTGTCGTTCGACACTGACGCCGTACTCAAGCGCGCGCACCGTCTGATCGACCTGTACGACAAAGCCGGGGTTGGCCGTGATCGCGTACTGATCAAGATCGCTTCCACCTGGGAAGGTATCCGCGCGGCGGAGAAGCTGGAAAAAGAAGGCATCCAGACCAACCTGACCCTGCTGTTCTCCTTCGCCCAGGCCGTGGCCTGTGCCGAAGCGGGTGTGTTCCTGATTTCGCCGTTCGTGGGCCGTATCTACGACTGGTACAAGAAAGCCAACGGCAACGACTACACCGGCGCCGATGATCCCGGCGTGCAATCGGTGACGCGCATCTACAACTACTACAAGGCCAATGACTACAAAACCGTGGTGATGGGTGCGAGCTTCCGCAACCTGAGCCAGATCGAAGAGTTGGCCGGCTGTGATCGCCTGACGATCAGCCCGGACCTGCTGGAGAAACTGGCGGCCGATACCGGCAAGCTGGAGCGCAAGCTGTCGCCAGGCCATGCCGGTGAAGCGCGGGTGCATCTGACTGAAGCGCAGTTCCGTTGGGAGTCCAACGAAGATGCGATGGCGACTGAGAAGCTGGCCGAGGGGATTCGTCAGTTTGCTCGGGATCAAGAGAAGCTCGAAGCGTTGTTGTCTGCCAAGCTGTAAAAGCGGCGGCAGCAAAAAGGGCGGCACCTGTGAGGGTGCCGCCCTTTTTTTCAGTTAGGAACTCGGTCAAATGTGGGAGGGGGCTTGCCCCCGATGGCGGTGCATCAGTCAGCAAATCTGTAGCTGGCCCACCGGCATCGGGAGCAAGCCCCCTCCCACACTTGGAGAGTGAGGTCAGTGGCGTTCGAGGGCGTTGACGAGGTCGTGGAAGGCTTCGCGATTGGACTCGTTCAAGCCCATCAGGATTTTGTGCGCTTCCAGCACCTTGATCCGCACGATTTCCTCGGATTGGTCCTGGGACGGCAGGTCGGTCAGGCATTCCGGGCAGGGGATCGGGCGGTCAACGATGTTGAACACTTGATCGAAGCCCATGGACTGCAGCAGACGGGTGATGTCTTCGTGGGTGGTGACGACGGTGGGCAACAGGCCGACCTTCTGCCGAGACAGAATGGACAACTTGGCCAACAACCCAAGGGTGGTGCTATCGATGCTGCGGGTTTCGGTCAGATCGATCACGATCGCCGAGAAATTCAGTGCTGTGAAAATCCGCTCAATCGTTGCATCCAGCGCCGAACACAAGGTCAGGCGCACTTCACCGACAAACTTCAGGACGAAGGTCCCGTCTTGCTCGGCGAATTGGATTCTTCCGGTACTCATCAAAGATTCCTGCTCAACACCAATAGGGCGATATCATCCGGCATCTCCCCTAGCGTGGCCAATCCAAAAACCTGCCGCAGACCATCCAGGCTGCCGCCCGCCGACTTGACCCGTTGGGGCAAGGCGGCTTCTTTCTCTTTGAGTGTAGGCTCTGGAAGAAGGTCCAGGATGCCATCGGACATCAGCGTCAGGCTGAAGGTCGGCGGCAGCTCCAGGATGTGGTCTTCGTAGGTGGCTTCATTGAACAAGCCGACGGGCAGACCACGCCCTTCCAGGTAGCGCACACTGTCAGGAGTGTACAAAACCGGCATCGGCAGGTGACCGCCGATGCTGTAGGTCAAAAGACCGGTTTCTTCATCAATCACGCCGCCCACCATCGTCACGTGCTTGCCCAGCTTGCAGCTGATCAGGCCTCGGTTGATGTGGCCCAGCACCTGGGAGGGGGTGAATTCCGGCAAGGTGCCACTGCGCTTGGATTCAAACAACAGCCGTGTGGTCATAAACTTCAACAACACGGTGACAAACGCCGAGGATGCACCATGGCCGGACACGTCGGCCAGGTAGAACGCAACCCGCCGCTCGTCTACGCGGAAATAGTCGACAAAATCACCCGACAGGTACAGCGACGGGATGATCTGGTGCGCGAACTTGAATTCATCGATGGTCCACGGGCTGACCGGCAGCATGTTCATCTGCACCTGGCGACCGGCGTTCTGGTCTTCCTGGAGCAGATTCAGGCTGGCTTCGAGTTCGCGGTTGGCGGTTTCGAGCTTTTCGCGGTAGCGCTGGTTTTCCACCAGTAGGCGTGCACGATCCAGGGCACGGCGCACCGAGTGCTCCAGCACCGCCAGGTCTTGCAGGGGCTTGATCAGGTAGTCGGCGGCGCCCAGGCGCAGGGCCTCGACGGCATCGTTCATCACCCCGGCACCGGACACGACAATCACCGGCGTCTGCGGAGCAAGCTCGGTCACCTGGCGAATCAACTCGAGGCCGCCCATCTGAGGCATGCGCAGATCGCAGATCACGAGGTCGGGCTTATCGCGCTCGAATACCTGGAGACCCTGTTGGCCATTGCTGGCCTGCAGGACGCTGAAGCCACTGTCTTCCAAATAGGCCGCAAGGCTTGCGCGCACTACTTCGTCGTCATCGATTATCAGCAGCGTGGCACTGGTTTTTGGCATGTGGGCAAACGGCGCCAGAATTAGGTTGGCGTAGGCGGCTCGGCAATGGCCGTGCTCACGCTACTGGATTCGCTTTCTAGCCTCTCTGTCCTACAAAGCATAGGCTTTTTGCCCACGCACAACTGTAAAGCAGAGGTGCCCTTCTAAGGCGCAGACGGTACTCCCATCCGCCAGGGGTTTCAAGCTCATGCCGATGGTCGCCGGGCGTCTTTACATCGCAAATCACAGGGAGTTATAAGAACAGCCATCACCACAACACAAAGTAAGGATGGAAGCTGTGAGCGAACACGAGCGCGACTACGCTGAAAAGCGCGATTTCATCCGCATGCGAGTGGATGCCGATGTCTCTTTGATCCACGCCGGGCAGGAAATTGACGGGGTTTGCGTGGACCTTTCCAGCTCCGGCATGCAAGTGCAGGCACCTCGCCAGTTCACCGTGGGCGACCTGCTGACCGTGCGCATCGAGTCAGAACATGCCGCCCTCACGGGCCTGGAAGCGGACACCCAGGTGGTATGGGCGAAGAACGAGGGCGATAAACAACATTTGGGGCTGAAGATCCTGAAAATGCGCTAATACCTGCGCACAAAAAAGGCGACCATGCGGTCGCCTTTTTTCGTTTCAAGACGTCTCGACTTAGAAGTCGTCGACGACCTTCCCATCCTTGACCTTGAACTCGCGGTTCTGCAGGTAGGCGTTGCGAATGAAGGTGTACTTGTCGCCGGTGATCAGCTTCTCGCTGTCGAGCAGGCTGGCACGGGTGTCGACAATGTTCAGGCCAAAGGTGCTGTTGCGCCAGCCGATGTCGTTCATGTAGCGGTACGGTTGGGTGTAGCTGTCCACGTATTTGGACGGTGCGTCGCGCAAGGTGCTTGGACCCAGCAACGGCAGCATCACGTAAGGACCGCTACCCACGCCCCAGTAACCGAGGGTCTGGCCGAAGTCTTCATCGCTGCGTTGCAGCCCCATTTTGGTGCCTACGTCGACGAAGCCCAGCACGCCTATGGTGGTGTTCATCAACAGGCGGGCTGTATCCACACCGGCGGCGTGAGGTTTGAGTTGCAGCACGTTGTTGGCCAGGTTGCCGACATCGCCGATATTGCGGAAGAAGTTGTGAACGCCGTTCTGCACGAATTGCGGGGTCACAAACTGATAGCCTTGGGCCAATGGTTTTAGGGCGTAGGTATCAACGGTGTCGTTGAACGTAAAGATCGGGCGGTTGACGCTTTCCCATGGATCATCTTCCGACGCAGCGTTTACGGCGAAAGGGGCCAGCAGGACAGTGGCACACACCGAAAGCTGAGCGAAGTAGTGGCTCCAGCGCATAGCTTTTGCTCCTTGAATAGTCTGTCATGGGCGCTATGCCCTGAATAAGGCGCCAGTATATGACGGAAGTGTCCTTTTAGGCATCTGCCAAGAAACGACATACAGAAAATGTACAAAATTCCTACAATTACTCGAGAGTGTCATCGACTTGTCACACCACCCCGATAGCGTCACAGCTATTTCAGGGATGTCGAAATGCCTCACGCCGAGATTGCCATCGCCACTGCCCCCACCTTGACCGCCGTGTTGTTTGGCCTGAGTGGCTGCCTGGTGGATTTTGGTTCCCAGGCGCGCACCGATTCACCCTCCCCGCATTCCGAGGCCACGCCAGGAGCATTGAAGAGCCTGCGCAGCCTCAAGGAACAAGGCGTGCCCTGCGCCTGGCTGGATGAGCTGCCGCCCTCGGTGACAACCCCGCTGGCCGCTGCGCTGCCCGACTGGCTCAAGGCGACGTCACCGTCTTCCATCCGCTGGCCCGCGCCCCATGCGTGCTGGCAAGCCTTGATGGAATTGAACATCGAACGCCTGGAAGGCTGCGTACTGGTCAGCGGCGAGCCGCGCCTGCTGCAATCGGGCCTGAACGCTGGGCTGTGGACTATCGGCCTGGCGTCCTGCGGTTCGCTGTGCGGCCTGGCGCCAGAGCAATGGCAGGCACTGACCGAGCAACAGCGCGAATACAAACGCGGCAAGGCCACCGTGGCGCTGTATGGGTTGGGGGTGCATTCGGTGATCGATCACCTCGGCGAGCTCGGTACCTGCTTGGCGGACATCAGCCTGCGCCAGCTCAAAGGCGAAAAGCCCTGATTGAGATCATGCACAGACGGCGCCGGTAGATTAATCTACAGCTCCTCTCGTAGACCTTTCTCGGCGTGCCGTGGTCTACGCCAGTGCCTATCGATAAAAGGAAGAACACCATGCCTGCCCGCGAAAAACTGCAAGAACAGGTCAACATCCTGCGCGAGCAACTGGAACAAGAACCACCGCTGCCGTCCGAAAAACGTGAAGCGCTGGAAGCCTTGCTTGCCAAGTTTGAAGTGCAACTTGAACTGGAACCGGCCACTCAGCCGCCGAGCATCGCTGATGATGTGAACCGGGCGGTAGAAAGTTTCGAGTTGGACCATCCGGGCATTGCCGGGACGTTGCGCAATATTGTGATCACCTTGGGCAACATCGGCATTTAACCCGAGCCCAAGCCAAGCACAGAACCAAAATATGGGAGGGGGCTTGCTCCCGATTGCAGTGGGTCAGGCACAGATACTGTGACTGACACTCCGCTATCGGGGGCAAGCCCCCTCCCACATTTTGGTTTGTGTGAAGGTTACTGGCGGGCCAGGCGCAGGTTTTGGAACTCCACATCCTCAGTACTGCGATACGGGTTGATATCCAGCCCACCCCGCCGCACATAGCGCGCAAACACCGTCAACTTCTCCGGTTTCAGCAAGCGCTGCAAGTCCAGGAAGATCCGCTCCACGCACTGTTCATGGAAGTCCGAGTGCTGGCGAAAGCTCACCAGGTATTCCAGCAGGCTGGCGTGATCCAGTTGTGCGCCGCGGTATTGCACCGCCACGCTGCCCCAATCGGGCTGGCTGGTGACCGGGCAGTTGGATTTGAGCAGGTGGCTGTGCACGCTCTCCTCGACAATGCGCGAGTCATCGCAACGCAGCAGTTCCGGACGCGGGTGTTCGTAGTTGCTGACGCTGATATCCAGGTCATCGATGCACACCCCCGGCAACGTCACCACGCCTTCGGCCTCAACCTCGGCCAGGCTGCGGATGCGCACGCCCACCGGCTTGCCGGCAGCAGCGCTGAGGTCGGTGCGCAACGTCGCCTCCAGGCTTTGCGTATCGGCAAACGCGGTCTGGTTCAGTGAGTTGAGGTACAGCTTGAAGGACTTGGACTCGATGATATTCGGCGAGTCGGCTGCAATGCTGAATTCACCGATGGCCACCACCGGCTTGCCCGACGGCAGCAACCAGGACAGTTCGAAGCAGTTCCAGAAATCCACGCCTTTGTAAGGCAGGGTCTCGGCGCTCAGGCCCAGCTCGGCCCATTTCGCGGCGCGAGGGATCGGGAACAGCAACGAGGGGGTGTAGGTGCTGATGTATTCACTGGACTTGCCCAGCGGCGAATGTTCGGCTGCGGGATGCATGGCGGAAACCTGGCTAAATAAACCCTGGCAGTCTACCAGCCTTTGCCCCCGCCCCTAAGAAACACAGCACGCGCGCCCTCGCAGGCTCAATGGACGTTGAGCTTGCCGACCATGCCCGCCTGGTAATGCCCGGGAATATTGCAGGCAAACTCAAGGCCGGAGGCCTTGGTGAACGTCCAGGTCAATTCGGCGGTTTTACCGGGTTCTACCAGTACGCTGTTGGGGTCATCGTGCTTCATGCTGGCCATAGCACCGTGATCCATGGCGCCGTGGTCCATCTTGCCCATACCGGTGGCGTTCAGCATGCCGCTCGACTGCATCTGCATCATTTGCTTCTGATGCTCAGCATGCATGGCCGCATCGCCCAGGTTGAACTCGTGGAGCAACTGGCCTTTGTTGACCAGCACAAAACGCACGGTCTCACCGGCCTTCACATCCAGGGACTTGGGCGAAAAGGACATATCCTGCAGCACCACTTCCACGGTGCGCGTGGCCTTATCGGCAGATGCCGGCTGGCCGAATGCATAGGTGTGGGCCGTGTCAGCCATTGCCCCGACACTCAACGCCAACAGGCAGCCTGCCAACAACAGGGGGGTACGCAATGCCATCTCAATTCTCCAAAGGTGTGGGATCGGTCTGAGGACCACTCTAAGATTGCACCCCTGCCAGCTAGCTGACTGCTAGATTACAACTTTGTCAGGTTGCGCCCCTCCCCTGGCCACCACGGTATAAAGTCCGACGTGACCCGCCGCCAAGAGCTGCCCATGAAACTGCTGATCGTCGAAGACCAACCCAAAACCGGCCAGTACCTGCGCCAAGGCCTGGCCGAGGCCGGCTTTACCACCGAACTGGTGGCCGACGGCACCAGCGGCCAACACTTGGCGCTGACCGGCGACTACGACCTGCTGATCCTCGATGTGATGCTGCCCGGCCGCGACGGTTGGCAGATCCTCCAGGCCGTGCGCAGCGCCGGACTCGACATCCCGGTGCTGTTTCTCACCGCCCGCGACGCCGTGGAAGACCGCGTACACGGCCTGGAACTGGGCGCCGACGATTACTTGGTCAAGCCGTTCGCCTTTTCCGAACTGCTCGCGCGGGTGCGCAGCCTGTTGCGCCGTGGCAGCAGCGCACCGCAGGAAACCGCGCTGCAACTGGCCGACCTGCGCCTGGACCTGATCCGCCGCCGCGTCGAGCGCGACGGCCAGCGCATCGACCTCACCGCCAAGGAATTCGCCTTGCTCGAACTGCTACTGCGGCGCCAGGGCGAAGTGCTGCCCAAGTCGCTGATCGCGTCCCAGGTCTGGGACATGAACTTCGACAGCGACACCAACATCATCGAAGTGGCGATCCGCCGACTGCGCCTGAAAGTCGACGACAACTTCCCCAATAAGCTGATCCACACCGTGCGCGGTATGGGTTATGTGCTGGAGGAACGATGCAGTTGATCAAGCACCTGTCCCTGAGCAGCCGCCTGGCTCTGCTGTTTGCGGCCTGCACCGCCGTGGTCTCGTTGCTCGCCGGCGTGCTGTTCAACCGGGCCAGCGAGGCGCATTTTGTCGAACTGGACCAGCAATTGCTAGAGAGCAAACTGGTGGCGCTGCGCAGCACCTTGCAGGGCGTCGACTCGCCGCAGTTATTCGCCCAACGCGAAGCACAACTGCGCGCCGAGCTCAATCGCCAGCCTGACCTCGCATTACGCATCACCGCCGCCGGCCAGCGCTGGTTTGACGGCGCACCGAACATCAGCCTGCCCGAATCGCCTGGCCTGCACGGCCTGCAGAACGCCGGCACCGACTACCGCGTGTACAACGCGCCGTTAAGGCCGGGCCAACCCGACTCGCCGCAACTGAGCCTGATGCTCGACATCACCCACCACCAACACTTCCTGCAACGCATGCAGCATTTGATCTGGCTCACGGTCAGCTTCTCGGCCCTGGCCACCGCGCTGCTCGGCGCCTGGGCAGCGCGCAGCGGGCTGCGGCCGTTGCGGCGCATGGGCGAAGTGGCGGCCGGCGTGTCGGCCCATTCCCTGACCCAGCGTTTGCCCGAGCAGGGTATGCCGGTGGAACTGGCAGAACTGGCCCAAGCCTTCAACGCCATGCTGGGCCGACTGGACGACGCGTTCCAACGCCTCTCGGCGTTCTCCGCCGATATCGCCCACGAACTGCGCACCCCCCTGTCGAACCTGTTGACCCACACCCAAGTCATCCTCACCCAGCCGCGCCCGCTGGAGGATTACCGCGAGGCGCTGCACAGCAACCTGGAAGAGCTGCAATGGATGGCGCAACTGGTGAACGACATGTTGTACCTGGCCAAGGCCGATCACGGGCTGCTGGCGCCCACGCGCGAACCGTTGAAGCTGGCGGATGAAGTGGACGCGCTACTGGAGTTCTTCGTCTTGCTGGCGGAAGACGCGCACGTCAGCCTGGTGCGCGAGGGTATGGCCCACACCACTGGCGATCGCGGCATGTTGCGCCGGGCATTGTCCAACCTGTTGGATAACGCGCTGCGCTTTACTCCGGCGGGCGGCGAGGTGCGGGTGCATCTGACGGAAGGGGCACACGGCGTGACGCTGACGGTGGAGAACAGCGGGGAAGGCATCCCGGCGGACGTGTTACCGAGGTTGTTCGACCGCTTCTACCGGGCCGACCCGGCGCGCCATGAAGGCAGCAGCGAGCATGCGGGGCTGGGGTTGGCGATTACCCAGTCGATTGTGCGGGCGCATGGGGGGCGGATTTATTGCGAGTCTGAGCCGGGGTGGACGCGGTTTGTGATCGAGTTGCCACGGGGAGTTTGATGCAAGCTGTGTTGGCGCTATCGGGGGCAAGTCGAATCGTCGCACCGCCCCTCCCACATTTTGATCTGTGAACACCTTCAAAATGTGCGAGGGGCGGTGCGACGATTCGACTTGCTCCCGATAGCGGTCTTAAATCCTACGAATACCTGAGGGCATGCGCCGGCTCAATCTTCGCCGCCCGATACGCCGGGTAAATCGTCGCCAAAAAGCTCAACACAAACCCGGCCGAGCAAATCAGCAGCACATCCCCACCCTGCAATTGCGAGGGCAGGTTGCTGACGAAATACACGTCCGAACTGAAGATATGCTGCCCGCTCACCCGCTCCAGCCACCCCACCAGTTCACTGACGTTCAGCGCCGCAATCACCCCCAGCACGCCGCCGATCAGGGTGCCGACGATACCGATCACCGTGCCCTGCACCATGAAGATCGCCATGATCTGCCGTGGCGTGGCGCCGATGGTACGCAGGATCGCGATGTCCGCGCCCTTGTCGTTCACCACCATGATCAGCGTGGCGATGATGTTGAACGCCGCTACCGCGACGATCATCAGCAACAGCAGGCCGATCATGGTTTTTTCCATCTTCATCGCGCTGAACAGGCTGCCCTGGGTGTGGGTCCAGTCATCCGCCTTGTAGGCCGCACCGAGGCTGGCGGCGATGTCCGCCGAGACCTTGGGCGCCGCATACAAGTCCTTCACCGCCAGGCGCACGCTCTGCACCTGGTTCGGCTGCCAATGCTGAATTTCTGCGGCGTCGGCCATATGGATCAACGCCATGGAGCCGTCCAACTCGGCGCCGACCTTGAAGATACCGACCACGTTCAAACGCTGCATGCGCGGGGTAATGCCGCCCGGCGCGCTGCTGATTTCCGGGACAATCAGGGTCAGCTTGTCGCCCACGTTCAGGCGAAAGCGCCGTGCGGTGATTTCGCCGACCACCACGCCGAACTCACCGGGCTTCAAGTCTTCGAGTTTGCCCTGCACGATATGCTGGGCCACGATCGACACCTTGCCTTCCTGGGCCGGGTCGACGCCGCTGATCTCGATCGGCTGCATCGCGCCCTTGTAGGAGAACATGCCGTCCATCTGCGTGAACGGTACTGCGGCGGTCACTTCGGGATTCTTCATCGCGGCGGCGGCTACCGGCTGCCAATCGTCGATCGGCTTCACACCGACGACGGTGGCGTGAGGCACCATGCCGAGGATGCGCGAGCTCATTTCGCGTTGAAAGCCATTCATCACCGACAACACCACGATCATCGCCAGCACGCCCAGGGCGAGGCCGATCATCGAGGTCATCGAGATAAACGAAACAAAACGGTTGCGGCGCTTGGCGCGGGTATAGCGCATGCCGATGAAAATCGATAACGGTCTGAACATTCGCGTACACCGCCTGAAAAAATGAAAAAGCCCGGCGTCATGCCCCGGGCTTGAAACAGGTCAGATGGCGACCAGATGACCTTCCTGCAGGTGCAATACGCGGTCCATCTGCCGGGCCATGCTCATGTCATGGGTCACCACCAGGAACGCGGTGCGCATCTGGGTGCTCAGTTCCAGCATCAAGTCCTTGATGCCCTGGGCAGTGTGGGAGTCGAGGTTGCCGGTCGGCTCGTCGAGCATCACCAGGCCCGGGTTGTTCACCAGCGCACGGGCAATCGCCACACGCTGGCGCTCACCACCGGACAATTCGGCCGGTTTGTGCTCCAGGCGGTGACCGAGGCCGACGCGCTCCAGTAAGGCCTTGGCACGCTGGCGCGCCTCCGGGATCGCGGTCTTGCCGATCAGCAGCGGCATGCACACGTTTTCCAGAGCGGTGAACTCCGGTAACAGGTGGTGGAACTGGTACACGAAGCCCAACGAACGGTTACGCAGTTGGCCACGAGCCTTTTCACCGAGGGCCGACAGCTCTTCGCCGGCCAGCCACACGCTGCCCTGGGACGGCGTATCAAGGCCGCCCAACAGGTTGAGCAAGGTACTTTTGCCGGAACCGGAACTGCCAACGATCGCCACGCGCTCGCCGGGGTGCAGCTCAAGTTGCAGGTTGGACAACACCACTACCGATTCCGGGCCTTCCTCGTAGGATTTGCCCAGGTTGCGGCAGCTCAGGATTGCTTTTTCACTCATGCCCGATTCACTCATAACGTAAGGCCTGTGCTGGCTGGGTACGTGCCGCGCGCCAGGCTGGATACAGGGTGGCAAGGAAACTCAGGACCAACGCAGCGCCGCCCACCATCAGCACGTCCTGGGCCTGAACCTGGGACGGCAAGTAGTCGATGAAGTAGACGTCGGCGTTGAGAAACTTGTGGCCGATCAGGGTTTCGAGGCCAGCGATGGCCGCGCTGACATTGAGCGCAGCCAGAATGCCCACTGCGGTGCCGATCAAGGTGCCGACCACGCCGATCACCGTACCCTGCACCATGAAGATCGCCATGATCTGCCCCGGCGTGGCCCCCAGGGTGCGCAGGATGGCGATGTCACCCTTCTTGTCGTTCACCACCATCACCAGTGTGGAAATGATATTGAAGGCCGCCACCGCGACGATCAGCAGCAACAGCAGGCCGATCATGGCTTTTTCCATGCGGATGGCCTGGTACAGGTTGCCGTGGGTACGGGTCCAGTCGCGGGCGTAGAACTGGCTTTCACCCAGGTGCTGGGCGATTTCCCAGGCGCCGCGCGGGGCGTCGAACAAGTCGTTGAACTTCAGGCGCAGGCCCTGCACCTGGTCCGGCTTCCAGCGATGCAGGCGCGCGAGGTCGGTGAGGTTGGTCAGGCCAAGGTAGCCGTCGATCTCGCCGGCGCCGACGTGGAAGGTGCCAACCACGGTAAAGCGTTTCATGCGCGGGAACATGCCGGCCGGGGTCACGGTGACTTCCGGGGCGACGAAGGTCAGCTTGTCGCCGATGCCCACGCCGAGCTTGGCCGCGGCTTTGTCGCCGATCACGATGCCAAAGCTGCCGGGCGCCAGATCGTCGAGTTTGCCCTGCAGCATGAACTTGTCGATGATCGAGACGTTGCGCTCCTGAACCGGGTCGATGGCGTTGAGCAGGATTTTCTGCACCTTGCCATCATGCGTCAGCAGCCCTTGCATCTGGGTGAACGGTGCCACGGCCACGACCTTGGGGTTCTGCTTGACCTTGTCGGCCAGGCTTTGCCAGTCGCTGATCGGTTCACCCGACTCGATGGTCGCGTGGGGCACCATGCCCAGCACGCGGGTGCGCATCTCATGATCGAAGCCGTTCATCACCGACAGCACCACGATCATCACGACCACGCCAAGGGCGAGACCGATCATCGAGGTCAAGGAAATGAACGACACAAAATGATTGCGACGCTTTGCACGGGTATAACGCGTGCCAATAAATACGAAGAGAGGTCTGAACATGTCGGGGCTTGTTCGGAGGAAAAGAAGACGTCCCGGTGGCGGGGTCTGGTAAGCAGCTTTACACTCAGACCATTACCGCTACCTTGGGTTCGCCATGTCGACATTAGATGAAGAAGAACGCCGCGAATACTACCGTATCGACGACATGATCGCACTTCAAATCAAAAGCCTGTCCGCCCCCGAAGCGGCGAGCAAGGAAGTGCTACTGGATGATTCGCCGCTGTTCAACCTGCTCAGTGAACTGCACCTGAGCGAATTCGAAGCACAGCACCTGTTGCGCCAGCTCAGCGAGAAAGATCGCAGCCTGGCCGCCCTCCTCAGAGTCCAGAACAAACGCCTGGATCTGCTCAGCCAGATCATGGCGCGCGGCCTGCTGGACGAAGTCGGCGCCCCGCAGCCGGTGATCATTTCCGAAGGTGGCATCGACTTCCAGCACCCGACCGCCCTGACACTCGGTACCCACCTGGCGGTCAAGCTGGTGCTGATGCCCCAGGCGCTGGGCCTGTTGTTGCGGGCCCGGGTCACCCATTGCGATGCCAAGGGCGCCGCGTTTGCCATCGGCACGGAATTCGAATCCATGACCGACGCCCAACGCCAATTACTGGCGCGCTACATCCTGCAGAAACAGGCGCAGGAACGGCGCCTGGCGCGGGAACAGAGCGATGACCAAGACACCTGAATTCGTATTCACCCCGCCAGACGACCTGGCGTAAAGGAGCAACTGTGACCCTGATCTACGGCCACCGCGGTGCCAAAGGCGAAGCACCGGAAAACACCCTGACCAGCTTCCAGCAGTGCCTCAAGCACGGTGTACGCCGTTGCGAACTGGATTTGCACCTGTCCATGGACGGCGAACTGATGGTCATCCACGACCCGACCCTCAAGCGCACCGCCGACCGGCGCGGCAAAGTCGTCGAGTATTCGGCGGCAGACTTGATGAAGATGGACGCACGCAAAGGCGGCCCCGGCTGGGTCAGCCCCTGCCCGATCCCGCGCCTGGAAGAGCTGTTCGAAAAGTGCGACTTCGATCACTGGCAACTGGAAGTCAAAAGCGCCTCGCGCACCCGTGCCGCGACCACCGTGCTGGCGATTCGGGAAATGGCCGTGCGTTTCGGCATCATGGACAAGGTCACGGTGACCTCAAGCTCACGGGAAGTGTTGAAAGCGGCCGTGGAACTCACCCCGGACCTGTCGCGCGGGCTGGTGGCCGAATACGCCTGGCTCGACCCGCTGAAGGTCGCGCAAAACTACGGCTGTGAGTATCTGGCCTTGAACTGGACGCTGTGTACCCCTGAACGTCTGGAAAAAGCCCAGCGCCAGGGATTGCACGTGTCGGTGTGGACAGTCAACGAACCTGCGCTGATGCGCAGGCTCGCCGACTTCGGCGTAGATAGCCTGATTACAGACTTTCCCGGTTTGGCCACTGCCACCCTCGAGAATTACTGAAATCGGTCTCCCCGGCCGGCTCAGGCCACCGGCCGGAGCCGCTCAAAAAAGCCGGTTGAGGCCGTCGTAGGCCGCTACCCGATAGGCTTCGGCCATGGTCGGGTAGTTGAACGTGGTGTTGACGAAATACTTGAGGGTATTTTGCTCGCCCGGCTGGTTCATGATGGCCTGACCGATGTGTACGATCTCCGAGGCCTGGTAACCGAAGCAATGCACGCCGAGGACTTCCAGGGTTTCACGGTGGAACAGAATCTTCAGCATGCCTTGCGGCTCACCGGCGATCTGCGCACGCGCCATGCTCTTGAAGAACGCCTTGCCCACTTCGTAAGGCACCTTGGCCTTGGTCAGTTCGTGTTCGTTCTTACCGATCGAACTGATCTCCGGAATCGTATAGATACCGGTCGGCACGTCGTTCACATAGCGCCAACTGCCATTATCGACAATGCTGCCAGCGGCCGAACGGCCCTGGTCATGAGCGGCACTGGCCAGGCTTGGCCAGCCGATCACGTCACCGGCACCGTAGATATTCGGCACACAGGTGCGATAGTTCTCGTCCACTTCGATCTGGCCACGGCTGTTGACCTTGACCCCGACATTCTCCATGCCCAGCTTGTCGGTGTTACCGGTACGGCCGTTGCACCACAGCAAGGCGTCGGCCTTGATCTTCTTGCCGGACTTGAGGTGCAGGATCACACCGTTGTCCAGGCCTTCGACCCGCTCGTACTCTTCGTTGTGGCGCACGGTGATGTTGTTGTTACTGAAGTGGTAACTCAACGCCTGGGAAATTTCCGAGTCGAGGAAGCTCAGCAACTGCTCGCGATTGTCCACCAGCTCTACCAGCACACCCAGGCCGCTGAAGATCGAGGCGTATTCGCAGCCGATCACGCCGGCGCCATAGATGATCAGTTTGCGCGGGGTGTGGCCCAGGCTGAGGATGGTGTCGCTATCGTAGATACGCGGGTGGTGGAAATCGAGATCCACCGGGCGATACGGGCGCGACCCGGTGGCGATGATGATGTGCTTGGCCACCAGCTTCTCGACCACACCGTTGGGGCAGACCACTTCGATGGTTTGCTCGTCGGCGAAGCTGCCGGTGCCGAAGAACAGGTCGACACGGTTACGGGCGTAATAGCCGGTCCGCGACGCCACCTGTTTGGAGATGACTTTTTCCGCGCTTTTCAGCACGTCCGGGAACGAAAACCAACGCGGCTCGCCAATGGCCCGGAACATCGGGTTGGTGTTGAACTGCATGATCTGGCGCACTGAGTGACGCAAGGCCTTGGACGGGATGGTACCCAGGTGGGTGCAGTTACCGCCGACCTGACGACGGCTATCGACCATCGCCACCTTGCGCCCTGCCTTCGCGGCGTTCATCGCCGCACCTTCTCCAGCCGGGCCGGAACCCAGTACTACCACGTCGTAGTTGTAGACAGCCATGCATACTCCTCAGAACAGGCCAGGCCCACGGTTGGACGCCTGGCTAAATCATGCCGCGGCCAGCGGTCATGAAGGACAATTTGGCTCAAGTGTGTGAACCGGGGCACAGTCTATATAAGGCTCAATGCCGCGCACATTAACCCTTGGTCGCGTCGTAGGCCAGTTTTGCCTTTACTACATGGCGCGGATTACGGTTTCACCGCAGTCAGTTGCTCGAACGCCTGATTACTGCGCGTGACGAAAGCATCGCCCTCGCGAAGCACAAAAAACGCAGCGATCTGGTGCTGCTCAGCGTAATCCCAGCCTTGCTCCGGCCCAAGGATCAACAGCAACGTCGACACCCCATCGGCCATCAGCGCCGACGGATGCAACACCGTCACCGATGCCAGTTGATGGGTAATCGGCGCACCGGTCCGCGCATCCAGGGTGTGGGAATAGCGCCGACCATCCTGCTGGAAATAATTACGATAGTCACCAGACGTGGACACACCAAAGCCGTCGACGTTGATGACTCTTTCGGCGACCCGTTGATCGTCACGGGGTTCTTCCAACGCCACGCGCCAGGGCGAGCCGTCAGGTTTGTGACCGGCAGCCTTGAGTTCGCCGGTGGCTTCGGCGAGGTAGTGATGAATACCCAGGCCGCTCAACAGCTCGGCGATGCGATCCACCGCGTAACCGGCAGCAATGCTGTTGAAATCGACTTCGACGGCGGCGTCCTTGCACAGTTGCTCGCCGTCGATACGCAGATGCTGATGACCGACCCGCTGGCGCACCTGCGCCAGCGTCGCGGCGTCCGGCACCCTGAGTTGCCGGGCCTGAGGCCCGAACCCCCACAGGTTCAGCAGCGGTTCCACCGTCAGGTCAAACGCACCCGCGCTGGCCTGGGACAGCTGCTCGCCGGTACGCACCAGTTGCAGAACCGGCGCCGGCATCGGCTGGCAGCTATTGGCCGGCAGGTTGTTGAAACGCTCGATATCGGAGTCGCTGCGGTAGGTCGACATCTGTCGGTCGACGTCCGCCAGGATATTTTGCACCTTGCGTTGGAGCTCTTTCGGCGCGGGTGCCGTCGAGCTTCTGACATACTGAATCGAATAGGTGCTGCCCATGGTCGGGCCACCAAACTGCTCCAGCGTATCGCCGCCACAGCCGGCCAGCGCCGCAAAACCGCACACCATCGCTATCTGTCGCAGGCTGCCCATAAACTTAATCGCCGTCGAAAATTGAATTACCCTGTAGGCACACACCTTTGCAGGACCCACCATTATGCGGCATGCAGTTATCTGTTTATGGCTGATGTTCTCGATCCCGGCGTTCGCCAATGAGGCGGATCGTCTCACCCAGGCGAACTTTCCGGCGCAGTCCGAGCAGTTGGTACTGAAAAACCAGGCGCTGCTGACTTACCTCTGGGCGGATGTGTATGCCGCGGCGCTGTATGCCCCGGCCGAGATCAGCGCAAAGCAGTCCTGGGATCGGCAAAAAGACCTGCGCCTGGTGCTGTATTACTTTCGCGATATCGACCGCAACGATGTGATTAAAGCCGCGAACGCCACCCTTGAACGCCAGCAGGCCAGCGCCCGCCTGAAACCAGAGCTTGCGCAACTGCATGCGCGTTTTCGCAACATCCGCAGCGGTGATCGCTACGCCCTGGATTTTCGTCCGGGACGCGGCCTGAACCTAGAGATCAATGGCCAGGTGGTGTTCAGCAGTCGCGATGAGGAACTGGCGAGGGCGTACCTGGGCATCTGGCTGGCGCCGAAGGGGCTGTCCGATAGTTTGCGCAGCAAGTTGCTGAACTGATGGCGTCGGGGCCGTGGCAAAGGCTGCGACTGATCCACCGCTATCGCGGGCAAGCCCGCTCCCACATTTGACGGCGTACCGCCTGACGCACTGCACTCCCCAGTGGGAGCGGGCTTGCCCGCGATGAGGCCTGTGCAAACAACATAAATCCCCAGCCAGAAAAAAGCCCCGAACCAGTCGGGGCTTTTTCATTCAACCTGAACGCTTAGCGCGGGAATGCAGGCGGGTTGACCCCGGCCATGTCTTCCATCACGCGAACGACCTGGCAGCTGTAGCCGAACTCGTTGTCGTACCACACGTACAGCACAACGCGGTTGTCCTGGGAAATGGTCGCTTCCGCGTCCACCACGCCGGCGTGGCGCGAGCCAACGAAGTCGGTGGAGACCACTTCCTGCGAGTTGACGAAGTCGATTTGCTTATGCAGATCGGAGTGCAGCGCCATGTAGCGCAGGTACTCGTTCATCTCTTCACGGGTAGCGGCTTTCTCAAGGTTCAGGTTGAGAATCGCCATCGATACGTTAGGCGTCGGCACGCGGATCGCGTTGCCGGTCAGCTTGCCGGCCAGCTCAGGCAGGGCCTTGGCGGCAGCGGTGGCGGCACCGGTCTCGGTGATCACCATGTTCAACGCGGCGCTGCGGCCACGGCGATCGCCCTTGTGGAAGTTGTCGATCAGGTTCTGGTCGTTGGTGTACGAGTGAACGGTCTCGACGTGGCCGTTGACGATGCCGAACTTGTCATTGACGGCCTTCAGCACCGGCACGATGGCATTGGTGGTGCAGGAAGCGGCGGACACGATCTTGTCGTCAGCGGTGATTTCCGCGTGGTTGATGCCGTGAACGATGTTCTTCAGCTTGCCTTTACCAGGCGCAGTCAGGACAACGCGGGCAATACCCGGGCAGGTCAGGTGCTGGCCCAGGCCTTCGGCATCACGCCATACGCCGGTGTTATCCACCAGCAGGGCGTCCTTGATGCCGTACTGGGTGTAATCCACCTCAGTCGGGTTCTTCGCGTAGATCACCTGGATCAGGTTACCGTTGGCGGTGATGGTGTTGTTTTCTTCGTCGATGACGATGGTGCCGTTGAACGGACCGTGTACCGAGTCGCGACGCAAGAGGCTCGCGCGCTTGGCCAGGTCGTTCTCGGCGCCTTTGCGCACCACGATGGCACGCAGGCGCAAGCCATCGCCGCCACCGGTTTTGCCGATCAGGATGCGTGCCAGCAGGCGGCCGATACGACCGAAGCCGTAAAGCACAACGTCAGTGCCTTTGCGGGCGGAGGCGTTCTGCTTGCCCACCACGTCGGCCATTTCTTCACGCACGAACTGCTCGACGGAACGGCCGTTGGCTTCAGCGCGGAATTTGGCGGCCAACTTGCCCAGGTCTACCGAGGCCGCGCCGAGCTTGAGCTCGCTCATGGCTTTGAGCAGAGGGAATGTTTCGTGGACGGAGAGTTCGCTGTCGTTGGCAGAACGATGGCGAGCAAAGCGATGCGCCTTGAGAATCGCGATGACTGATTGGTTGATCAGGCTGCGGCCATAGATCGAGCTCACCACATTGTTATTGCGGTATAGCTGACCGATAAGCGGGATCATCGCTTCAGCGAGTGCTTCACGGTCGATCCATTCACCAAGACACTGGTCGGGCTTCTGAGTCACGGGAACCTTCCACATGTAGGGGCTGAAAAAAGGGGCTACATTATGCCGCCCGACCGCCCCAGGAGCAATGCGCGTCCCACAACAAAAAGCCCTTATCCAAAAAAGCCACCCCGCTGCAGCCCAGTAAATACGCGGGTTCCAGAAGGCCACTAGTGGAGCAGGCGGGACGACTTGTCCGTAACCCTCCGAAAACTATGTGTATTTCAGCACTACATATTGAGTCAAAACACGCCATTGTTTGTCTTAGCCACTACATTTCCCACAAACCGTAATAGGCTCAGTCAGCAACTGACAGGCGGCACCTCGGGCCGTTACAATTACCGACTTTGTCGCAACGCTTGGAGCTCAACCTTCCGTGCCCGTTCTGCGTCTACCGTTACTCCCTGCCGCGGCAGGTAAACAGCACTGGGGTAACTTGCCCGGTGCCGCCCTGAGCCTGGCCATCGCCGAGGCTGCCAGCGCAGCCAAGCGCTTTACCCTGCTGCTTACCGCCGACAGCCAAAGTGCCGAACGGCTGGAGCAGGAGCTGAGCTTCTTCGCCCCCGATTTGCCGGTGCTGCACTTTCCCGACTGGGAAACCCTGCCCTACGACCTGTTCTCGCCGCACCAGGACATCATTTCCCAGCGCATCGCCAGCCTGTACCGCCTGCCGGAACTGGCCCACGGCGTGTTGGTGGTGCCGATCACCACGGCGCTGCATCGCCTGGCGCCGACCAAGTTCCTGCTGGGCAGCAGCCTGGTGCTGGATATCGGCCAGAAGCTCGACGTGGAGCAAATGCGCACGCGCCTGGAAGCCAGCGGCTACCGCTGCGTCGACACGGTATATGAGCACGGCGAATTCGCAGTGCGCGGTGCGCTGATCGACCTGTTCCCGATGGGCAGCAAGCTGCCGTACCGCATCGACCTGTTCGATGACGAAATCGAGACCCTGCGCACCTTCGATCCGGAAAACCAGCGTTCCATCGACAAGGTCGAGTCGGTCAAACTGCTGCCGGCGCGGGAGTTCCCGCTGCAAAAAGACGCGGTGACGCGCTTCAAGGCGCGCTTTCGTGAGCGCTTCGACGTGGACTTCCGGCGCTGCCCGATCTTCCAGGACTTGAGCAGCGGGATTACCCCCGCCGGTATCGAGTACTACCTGCCGCTGTTCTTCGACGAAACCTCCACCCTGTTCGACTACCTGCCCCAGGACACCCAAGTGTTCTCGCTGCCGGGCATCGAACAAGCGGCGGAAAACTTCTGGAACGACGTGCGCAACCGCTATGAAGAGCGTCGCGTCGATCCGTCCCGGCCTTTATTACCGCCCGCCGAACTGTTCCTGCCGGTGGAAGAGTGCTTCGCCCGCCTGAAAAACTGGCCGCGCGTCGTCGCCAGCCAAGAGGATGTGGACGCTGGCACGGGCCGCGCGCGCTTCCCCGCGCAAAACCTGCCTAACCTGGCGATTGAAGCCAAGGCCAGCCAGCCGCTCGAAGCGCTGTCCAACTTCCTCGGCGATTTCCCCGGTCGCGTGCTGTTTACCGCCGAATCGGCCGGGCGCCGCGAAGTGCTGCTGGAGTTGCTGGAACGCCTGAAGCTGCGACCGAAAACCGTCGACAGTTGGCCGGACTTCATCGCCAGCAAAGAGCGCCTGGCGATCACAATCGCGCCGCTGAATGAAGGCCTGCTGCTGGACGATCCGGCCCTGGCACTGATCGCCGAAAGCCCGCTGTTCGGCCAACGGGTGATGCAGCGTCGTCGCCGCGATAAACGCGCCGACGCCAACAACGACGCCGTGATCAAGAACCTCACCGAGCTGCGCGAAGGCGCGCCAGTGGTGCATATCGACCATGGCGTCGGCCGCTACCTCGGCCTGCAAACCCTGGAAATCGACAACCAGGCCGCCGAATTCCTCACCATGGAGTACGCCGAAGGCGCCAAGCTGTATGTGCCGGTGGCCAACTTGCACCTGATCGCCCGCTACACCGGCAGCGACGATGCCCTGGCGCCGTTGCACCGCCTCGGTTCCGAGACCTGGCAGAAAGCCAAGCGCAAGGCCGCCGAACAGGTGCGCGACGTCGCGGCCGAGCTGCTCGACATTTATGCCCGGCGTGCAGCGCGCGAAGGTTACGCCTTCGCCGACCCAAAAGCCGACTACGCCACCTTCAGCGCCGGCTTCGCCTTCGAAGAAACCCCGGACCAGCAAACCACCATCGACGCCGTGCGCGCCGACATGCTCGCGCCCAAGCCGATGGACCGCCTGGTGTGCGGCGACGTGGGCTTCGGCAAGACCGAAGTGGCGATGCGCGCAGCCTTCATCGCGGTGCATGGCGGCAAGCAAGTGGCGATCCTGGTGCCGACCACCCTACTCGCCCAGCAGCACTACAACAGTTTCCGTGACCGCTTTGCCGACTGGCCGGTGACCGTGGAAGTGATGAGCCGCTTCAAGTCCGCCAAGGAAGTGAATGCCGCCGTCGCCGACCTGGCGGAGGGCAAGATCGACATCGTGATCGGTACGCACAAGCTGCTGTCGGACGATGTGAAGATCAAGAACCTGGGCCTGGTGATCATCGACGAAGAACACCGCTTCGGGGTGCGCCAGAAAGAACAGCTCAAGGCCCTGCGCAGCGAAGTCGACATTCTGACCCTCACCGCCACGCCGATTCCGCGCACGCTGAACATGGCGGTGTCGGGCATGCGCGACCTGTCGATCATCGCCACCCCGCCGGCGCGGCGCCTGTCGGTGCGCACCTTCGTGATGGAGCAGAACAACAGCACGGTCAAGGAAGCGCTGCTGCGTGAATTGCTGCGCGGCGGGCAGGTGTATTACCTGCACAACGACGTGAAGACCATCGAGAAATGCGCCGCCGACCTCGCCGAACTGGTGCCGGAAGCGCGCATCGCGATCGGCCACGGGCAGATGCGCGAGCGCGACCTCGAACAGGTGATGAGCGACTTCTACCACAAGCGCTTCAACGTGCTGATCGCCTCGACCATCATCGAGACCGGCATCGACGTGCCAAGCGCCAACACCATCATCATCGAGCGCGCCGACAAGTTCGGCCTGGCACAACTGCATCAACTGCGTGGCCGCGTCGGACGCAGTCACCACCAGGCCTACGCCTACCTGCTGACGCCACCGCGCCAGCAAATCACCGGCGACGCGGAAAAACGCCTGGAAGCCATCGCCAACACCCAGGACCTGGGCGCCGGCTTTGTGCTGGCCACCAACGACCTGGAAATCCGTGGCGCCGGCGAACTGCTCGGCGACGGCCAGAGCGGGCAGATCCAGGCCGTGGGCTTCACCCTGTATATGGAAATGCTCGAACGTGCGGTGAAAGCCATCCGCAAGGGCGAGCAACCGAACCTCGACCAACCGCTGGGCGGCGGCCCGGAGATCAACTTGCGCTTGCCGGCGTTGATTCCCGAAGACTACCTGCCGGACGTCCACGCACGGCTGATCCTGTACAAGCGCATCGCCTCGGCCACCGACGAAGAAGGCCTCAAGGACTTGCAAGTAGAGATGATCGACCGCTTCGGCCTGTTGCCGGAACCGACCAAGAACCTGGTGCGTCTGACCCTGCTCAAATTGCAGGCCGAGCAACTGGGCATCAAGAAGGTCGACGCCGGGCCGCAGGGCGGGCGCATCGAGTTCGAAGCGCAGACGCCGGTGGACCCGCTGGTGCTGATCAAGCTGATCCAGGGCCAGCCCAACCGTTACAAGTTCGAAGGGGCTACGCTGTTCAAGTTCATGATTCCGATGGAACGCGCCGAAGAACGCTTCAACACCCTGGAGGCGCTGTTTGAGCGCCTCATCCCGAAATCTGCTTGAAGGACGCCCCAATGCGCGTGTTCCGCATTCTGAGCTTGTTATTAGTGGTACTCGCACCCTCCGCGTTTGCCGACAGCCTGTACCAAGTGGAAATGGTTCTGGTGCGCCAGAACATGGAGCCGGTGATCAACAGTCGCGCCGCGCCGGAAGACTGGGATGCCGGTGCCGTGCGCCTGGGCGACAGAAAGAGCCCGCCGCGCCTGGGTACGATCGTCGACAAACTTCGCGCAGACACCAACTACACCGTGCTCGCACACAAGGCCTGGGAACAGAACCTCGGTGAGCTGCCGGTAAAAATCGCGATCACCGACGGCCAGGAGCAGTTCGGCCAGTTTCCCATCGAGGGCGTGCTGAACCTGCAACTGGGCCGTTTTACCGATATCGACGCCGACTTCTGGATCAACCAGTTCGACGGCAACGGCAGCGTCATCGCCAGCGAGCACCTGGCGCAGAAAGACGTGCGCACCAAGAACAACCAGCTCAACTACCTGGATGGCGGCCACCTGGCGCTGCTGATCAAGATCACCTCGTTGACCGCCAAGCAGCCCAGCGCACCGCCCACCGACCTTCAGGACTGATCCAGCGCCATGCCCCTGACGTCGCCGCTGACCAAGCCCTTGGCCCCTTCGTGGGCCAATCGCTTTAAAGAACAAAGCCTGGAGCGCGGGCGGCGCTATGCCCTGGAAAACCGCGTGCGCATCGTCGAGTCGGGCGACAGCACCATCATCGCCAGTTGCGAAGGCTCGGGTAGCAACGTCTACCGGCAGACCATCTCGTTGCGCGAATCGGCCAAGGGCATGCTGATCTTGGTGGACAGCCGCTGTACCTGCCCGGTACACACCAACTGCAAACACATCGCGGCGGTGCTGCTCAAGGTCCAGGAAACCCTGGCCTACCCGGCGGCGGCCCAGGACGCCGAACTGCTGGAAAAACTCCAGGCCGTGCTGGACAACCGCGTAGTGCTGCCGCAAGTGGTGATGGACGATGTGCTGCCGGTGCCACGCTTGTGGCTGGCGAGTGTCGAGTTCAGCGCCTTCGAGCCGCGCAACGGCAAGATGCAGCGCTATATCCAGCACCGTGCGGCGCTGTCGTTCAATTATCTGGGCAACTACGTCAGCGGGCAAAAGAACGCCGACATCATCGTCCGCCAGGAAACCCAGAGCCTGCGGATCAAGCGGCACCCCGAGCAGGAACAGCGCTATCGCGAGCAACTGCGCCTGCTCGGCTTCAAGATCGCCACGCGCCAGAGCAAAGCGCTGCCGGAAAGTGCCGGCGAGCTGTTCGAGATGGTCAATGACAGCGCCTGGTTGAACTTCACCCTCAACGCATCGCCGACACTGCGGGCAGAAGGCTGGGAGTTGCAGATCGACGACGACTTCGGCTTCGACCTGAGCCCGGTGGACGACTGGTATGCCACCGTCGACGAAGGGCCGGAGCGTGACTGGTTCGACCTGGAACTGGGGATCATCGTCAACGGTGAGCGCCTGAGCTTGTTGCCGATCCTGCTGAACCTGATGCGCTCCCACACCGAGATCCTCAACCCGGAAAAACTCGCGCGGCGCCGCGATGACGAACTGATCCTGGTAAACATCCCCGGCCTGCCCAACGGCGGCCATGGCCCGCTGCAAGTGGCACTGCCCTACGGCCGCTTGAAACCCGTACTGGCCACCCTCGGCGAGTTTTACCTGCAGGAACCCGGCACCACCACGTTGCGCCTGGCCAAAGCCGACGCGATCCGCCTCAACCCGCTGGAAGACCTGCCCCTGCAATGGGAAGGCGGTGAGAAGATCCGCAACTTCGCCCAGCGCCTGCGCGACATCAAGGACTTCACCTGCGTCGCGCCCGAGGGCTTGAACGCGACCTTGCGCCCCTATCAGTTGGAGGGTTTGAGCTGGATGCAGTCGCTGCGCCAACTGGATGTGGGCGGCATTCTTGCGGACGACATGGGCCTGGGCAAAACCTTACAGACCCTGGCGCATATTCTCAGCGAAAAGATCGCCGGACGCCTGGACCGCCCGTGCATGGTGGTGATGCCCACCAGCCTGATTCCCAACTGGCTCGACGAAGCCGCGCACTTCACGCCGCAACTCAAGGTCCTGGCGCTGTACGGCGCCACGCGCAAAAAGCACTTCGCGAACTTGCAGGACTACGACCTGCTGCTGACCACGTATGCGTTGCTGCCCAAAGACATCGAGCACCTCACCGCCCTGCCCTTGCATGTACTGATCCTCGACGAAGCGCAGTACATCAAGAACCCTTCGAGCAAGGCGGCGCAGGCGGCGCGTGAGCTCAACGCACGGCAGCGCCTGTGCCTGAGCGGCACGCCGTTGGAAAACCACCTGGGCGAGCTGTGGTCGCTGTTCCACTTCCTGCTGCCGGGCTGGCTGGGCGAAGTGAAGAGTTTCAACCGCGATTACCGCGTACCCATTGAAAAACGCGCCAGTGATGTGCGACTGCAGCACCTGAACGGTAGGATCAAACCCTTCCTGCTGCGTCGTACCAAGGAACAGGTGGCAACGGAATTGCCGCCGAAGACCGAGATCATCCACTGGGTCGAGCTCAATGAAGCCCAGCGCGACGTGTACGAAACCATGCGCCTGGCCATGGACAAAAAAGTCCGCGACGAGATCACCCGCAAAGGCGTGGCGCGCAGCCAGATCATCATTCTCGAAGCGCTGCTCAAGCTGCGTCAGGTGTGCTGCGACTTGCGCCTGGTCAACGACGCCACCCTACCGGCGCGCGGCAGCAGCTCGGGCAAGCTCGACAGCTTGATGGAGATGCTCGAAGAGCTGTTTGCCGAAGGTCGCCGGATTCTGTTGTTTTCCCAGTTCACCTCGATGCTGAGCTTGATTGAAGTCGAGCTGAAAAAACGCGGCGTCGCCTACGCGCTGCTGACCGGCCAGACCCGCGATCGGCGCACGCCGGTGAAGGACTTCCAGAGCGGCAAGCTGCAGATCTTTCTGATCAGCCTGAAGGCAGGTGGCGTGGGCCTGAACCTGACCGAAGCCGACACCGTGATCCACTATGACCCGTGGTGGAACCCGGCCACGGAAAACCAGGCCACTGACCGTGCGTATCGCATCGGCCAGGAAAAGCCGGTATTCGTCTACAAGATGATTGCGCGGGGCACGGTGGAGGAGAAAATCCAGCACCTGCAGAAGGAAAAGTCCGACCTGGCAGCAGGCGTGCTGGACGGGCGGACCACCGGGGATTGGCAGTTGGGCAACGAGGATATCGAGGCGCTGTTTGCGCCGTTGCCCAATAAACAAGAAAAGCGCTGACGGTTAGATCGCCTATCGTGGGCAAGGCCGCCCCCACATTCGACCGCGGTTCTACAGGATGCACGCAATCAAGTGTGGGAGCGGGCTTGCCCGCGATAGATGCGCCGCCGTCTCAATCGATCAACTGCGCCTCGCGCAGCGCCCCAAGCGCCACCCGCCAACGCGGATCTTGCTTATAGTCCGTCGACGCAATCGCTTGCCCACGCATCCGCGCAATCCGCGCCGAGGGAATGACCTTCATGCGCTGGGCCGCACTCAGTGCCAGTTCGGCAGCCGCCCGATCGTTGCACACCAGGCCCATGTCGCAACCTGCCGTCAGTGCGGCTTCAATACGGCTGGCCGCATCCCCGACAACATGGGCACCGGCCATGGACAGGTCGTCGCTGAAAATCACCCCGTCAAACTGCAGCTCGCCGCGCAGGATGTCCTGCAACCAGCGGCGCGAAAAACCGGCAGGCTGGGCGTCGACTTGCGGGTAAATGACGTGTGCCGGCATCACCGCCGCCAATTGCTGACTCAGGCGTGCGAAAGGCACCAAGTCATTGGCGCGAATCTGTTCCAGGCTGCGTTCGTCATTGGGAATCGCAACGTGGGAATCCGCCTCAGCCCAACCGTGCCCCGGGAAATGCTTGCCCGTGGCGGCCATGCCCGCGCTGTTCATGCCGCGGATGAACGCACCGGCAAGCACTGCAGCGCGCTCGGGGTCGCCCTCGAAGGAGCGGGTGCCGACCACGGCGCTACGCTGGTAGTCCAGGTCCAGCACCGGGGCGAAGCTCAGGTCCAGGCCAACGGCAAGGACTTCGGTGGCCATGATCCAGCCACACTGCTCGGCCAGATATTCGGCGTTGGGGTTATCCGCCAGCGCGCGCATGGCCGGCAGACGCACAAAGCCCTGGCGCAGGCGCTGCACACGACCGCCTTCCTGGTCGACCGCCAGCAGCAGGTCCGGGCGCACGGCACGAATCGCCGCGCTCAGTTCCCGTACCTGGCGCGGATGCTCGATATTGCGTGCAAAAATGATCAGGCCGCCCACCTCAGGCTGGCGCAACAGGTGGCGATCCTCGGCCGTCAGCCAGGTACCGGCAACGTCGACCATCAAAGAACCTTGCAGGGCAGCAGTCATAAACCTTCCTTATATAACGCACACAGCCCGTTACTCTCGCGGCGCGACGGGCGCGGCGAGAACAACGGGTTGCGAGTAAATAGCTGAATTCGGCATGGGCGGCTAGCTTAGCGGATGCCAGCGGCCGCGCACACCCGGGGCGGTCAAACCTTCGCGGGGATTGGCGTGGATTTGCTGCGCGGACGCAATTGGGCGGCGGCCATGGCCTGGTCGGTCACGCCGGTTTCGGCGCGCATGCCCGCAGCGAGGAACGGCACCATCAGGCGCATCACCTGTTCGATGGAGGTGTTGACGCCAAAGTCAGTCTCGGCAATCGCCCGCAACGCTTTGATCCCGGACATACTGAATGCCGCTGCACCGAGCATGAAGTGCACGCGCCAGAACAATTCGATCGGCGGGATGCGCGGGGCGGCTTCGTTGACCAGCAACATATATCGGCGGAACACCTTGCCGTACATGTCTTCCAGGTAACGCCGCAGGTGACCCTGGCTCTGGCTGAACGCCAGGCCCAACAGGCGCATGAAGATCGACAGGTCGTTGCCGCTGCGGGGCTGTACCACCAGCGCTTGCTCAACGAGGATTTCCAGCAGTTCTTCAAGGCTTGGCTTATGGTCAGCCTTGGCCTGGCGGCGCTCGAGTTCACGGTCGAGACTCGCACAGAACGGCCCCAGGAAACGCGAGAAGACCGCCTGGATCAGGGCTTTTTTCGAGCCGAAATGGTAGTTCACGGCGGCGAGGTTGACCCCGGCCTTGCTGGTGATCAGCCGCAATGAAGTTTCAGCAAATCCTTTTTCCGCGAACAATTGCTCGGCAGCATCGAGAATGCGTTCAACGGTTTCCGACTGGGCCATGGCTACTCCGCCTGACAAACACTTGTTTGAAACATACGTTTCAGGTTGTGTCTTGTCAAGCCTGTGGGTTCGCTTTCCGGCCGGGCAGTCATCTATTTGAGCGCTATTAAATCACATCCGTTCAACTCTGTAGGCAGCGCTGTCTCTACCTTGTAAGAGGGATAACGAATGACCGTCCAGCGGACGCAAAAAAAAGGATGATTGCCAAGCGCAGTTCACTGTATATAATCCCAGTCACTGTATAAAAAGACAGAGCGATCAACATGATAAAACTGACGCCACGCCAAGCTGAGATTCTGGCTTTTATCAAGCGCTGCCTCGACGACAACGGCTACCCGCCGACGCGCGCGGAAATTGCGCTGGAACTGGGGTTCAAATCCCCCAACGCCGCCGAAGAACACCTCAAGGCCCTCGCTCGCAAAGGCGCGATCGAGATGACCCCGGGCGCTTCGCGGGGCATTCGTATCCCCGGTTTCGAAGCCAAGGCCGACGAATCGACCCTGCCGATCATCGGCCGCGTCGCTGCCGGTGCGCCGATCCTGGCGCAGCAGCACGTCGAGGAGTCCTGCAACATCAACCCGACCTTCTTCCATCCTCGCGCCGACTACCTGTTGCGGGTCCATGGCATGAGCATGAAGGACGTGGGCATTTTCGACGGAGACCTGTTGGCTGTCCACACCACTCGTGAAGCCCGTAATGGCCAGATCGTCGTCGCCCGTATCGGTGACGAAGTCACCGTCAAACGCTTCAAGCGCGAAGGCAGCAAGGTCTGGCTCCTGGCCGAGAACCCTGAGTTCGCCCCGATTGAAGTCAACCTGAAAGACCAGGACCTGGTGATCGAAGGCCTGAGCGTCGGCGTCATTCGCCGCTAAAGGAGGCATCATGCAGCTCGTGCACACACCCCAACACACACAACTGTCGCTGTTCGAGGCCTTTATGGCCCAACCCCTTGCGCCCATCCTCAAGGAAACGGTCGAAGCGCCCTGGTGCGCCGAGCCTGAGGCGTTCAGTGAACTGTCGTTGCGCGGTGCGGCCGGGAGCTGCCTGAGCCTGCTGGCGCCGATCCTTCGCGAACTGAGCCAGGAACAGGATGCACGCTGGTTGACGCTGATCGCCCCGCCCGCCAGCCTGACCCAAGCCTGGTTGCGGGATGCCGGTCTCAACCGCGAGCGCATCCTGTTGCTACAACCACGCGGAGCGCAAAGCGCGCAGCAGTTGACCTGCGAAGCCCTGCGCCTGGGCCGCAGCCATACGGTCGTGAGCTGGTTGAACCCGCTGAATGCGAACGCCAAGCAGCAGTTGATCAGTGCAGCGCGCACTGGCGATGCACAGAGCTTGAATATTCGTTTGGGGTAAATGCAACAGTCAGACTCGCGGCTAGCTGACCTTGGTCAGTGCCCGCGATCGACGCGAGGCTTCTTCAGGCTGAGAAGCCGATCTGCAACATACAGCCAAAAAAGCGACCAGCGAGACTCAGTGCAGAACCCGTGGACCGTCGTCCTTCTCCGGTTCGCCTTCCGCCAGGCGGCCAGCCATCTGCACACCAACGCTCAACATGGCTTTTGCCACTTCCACGTGCTGGCCTTGCAGGAACGCCTTGGCGTCCTCGGAAAAGTCCAAGATAACCAGAGAACCCTCGTCCTCAGCCCGGCGCAGCTCGATTCGGCCGTCAGGCAATTCAACAATTTCCAGAAAGGACGTCGGCATAAAAGTCTATTCTCCACGAAAGGCCGGGATTATATCAGTCATCTGCCGGACCTCGCAGAGGATCTGGCGAGGTTTCTTTACGGCTGGATGAATGGTGTCCGTTGGATCACCGCTACCGCGGTGGGAGCTGGTTTGCCTGCTCCCACATTGCCCAGAGCAATTGGCAGATAACTTAGCTCAGCACTCGTTCAAACCTTCGCGAAAACGCAGCGCCATCTTTTTCAGCGCTTGGCGCCAGCCTTCCAGCTCTTCGCGGCTCAACGGCTTCGGCTCATCCTCTTCCAGCGCCAGCGCCACGATCAACGGCTGGGTCACATCGCCCTTGGGGACATGAGGAACACGTGGCGGCTGGAACATATCGGCATGCGCTTTGAGCAGGCGCGCTACCCAACTGTCGGGGCTTTGCGCCATTTCCACCAGCTCGGCGAGCTCAGGAATCGCCATGGCGTCCAGCACTTCGCGATTCATGATCATTTCCGCACGCGGCGAACCGGCCTGGGGTAAACGGTAGAACCCGGCGATTTCATGACACAGCCCCAGCAAGGCGCCGTAGAGGTGAAACAAGGCCGCCTCACGCCCCGCCTGGACCAGCGCAATGGCGTTCATCTCCTTCCCTTCCTCGGCACGGCCAAGGGCTTCCAGGGACAAACCCGCGAAGTAAATTTTCTGATTGGTACGGGTATAGAGTTCGTTGGCCATGACGGCAATCTCCACAACGAATAGGCGTGATGCTGGCTCAACAGTGTCACGGATCAGCCAAGCCCACTGCAAGGGCAAAAAAAGGCCGCCTGGGCAGGCGGCCTTTGTTTTTCGCAGCTTAACGGATCAAGCGCCCTGGCGCTTGTCCTCGACCTTCCACTTGCCGCCGTCGTAGAACGCCTTCCAACCGGTAGGCTTACCGTCCACTTCGGACTGTATGTACTGCTCCTTGGTCTTGCGGCTGTAGCGGATCACGGCCGGGCGACCGTCCGGGTCCTTCTTCGGCGCTTCACACAGGAAGTGGTACTTCGGATCGATCTCATCCTTGTGCGGCGCGATCTCCAGCACCAGCGGCGCACGGGTCTCGCGGTTTTTCGGGAACTGGCTGGCAGCCAGGAACAGCCCCGAAGCGCCATCACGCAGGATGTAGGTGTCGTTGACCTTCTCGCACTTGAGCTCAGGCATCTTCACCGGGTCCATCTTCGGCGGCGCCGCATCACCGCTTTTCAGCAGTTTGCGGGTGTTCTTGCACGTCGCGTTGGTGCACCCGAAGAACTTGCCGAAACGGCCGGTCTTGAGCTGCATCTCGCTGCCGCACTTGTCGCATTCCAGGCTCGGGCCTTCGTAGCCTTTGATGCGGTAGCTGCCCTCTTCGATCTCGTAGCCGTCGCAATCCGGGTTGTTACCGCAGATGTGCAACTTGTGCTTCTCGTCCAACAGGTAGGCATCCATCGCCGTGCTGCAGATCGGGCAACGGTGCTTGCCACGCAGGACCAGCGATTCGGATTCACCCTCGTCGTCGGCGGCGATTTCATCGCCCGGCACCAGGTTGACGGTGGCCTTGCAGCGTTCTTTCGGCGGCAGGCTGTAGCCCGAGCAACCGAGGAATACGCCGGTGGACGCGGTACGAATCTGCATCGGCCGGCCGCAGGTCAGGCACGGGATGTCGGTCATCACCGGCTGGTTGGCACGCATGCCGCTGTCCGGGCTTTCGGCCACTTCGAGCTTCTTCTTGAAGTCGCCGTAGAACTCGTCGAGTACGCTCTTCCAGTCGCGCTCGCCGTGGGCCACGTCGTCGAGGTTCTCTTCCATGCCGGCAGTGAAGCCGTAGTCCATCAGGTTGGAGAAGCTCTCGGACAGACGCTCGGTGACGATGTCGCCCATCTTTTCCGAATAGAAACGACGGTTGTGCAGCGCCACGTAGCCACGGTCCTGGATGGTGGAGATGATCGCCGCATAGGTCGAAGGACGACCGATACCGCGTTTCTCCATCTCCTTCACCAGGCTGGCTTCCGAATAACGCGCCGGCGGCTTGGTGAAATGCTGGGACGGGTCGAGCTTGATCAGCTTCAACGTGTCACCCTGGGCCATGTCCGGCAGCACATCGTCGTCGCCTGGCTTGGCGATTTGCGGCATCACGCGGGTGTAGCCGTCGAACTTGAGGATACGGCCTTTGGCACGCAGCTCGAAGTCGCCTGCGCCCACACTGACGGTGGTGGACAGGTATTGCGCCGGCAGCATCTGGCAGGCCAGGAACTGGCGCCAGATGAGCTCGTAGAGACGCTCAGCGTCACGCTCCATGCCGGTCAGCTTACTCGGCTCGGTGTTGGCGTCGGAAGGACGAATCGCTTCGTGAGCCTCTTGGGCGCCTTCTTTGCTGCTGTAGACGTTCGGGTTTTCCGGCAGGTACTTCTTGCCGAACTCGCTTTCAATATAAGTGCGCGCCATCGCCACCGCGTCTTGCGACAGGTTGGTGGAGTCGGTACGCATATAGGTGATGTAGCCGGCTTCGTACAGACGCTGGGCCATCATCATGGTTTTCTTCACGCCGAAGCCCAGGCGGTTACTGGCGGCCTGTTGCAGGGTGGACGTGATGAACGGCGCCGACGGCTTGCTACTGGTCGGCTTGTCTTCGCGCTTGACGATGCTGTAGCTGGAAGACTTGAGCTTCTCCAGCGCAGCCATGGCCTGGGCTTCGTTCAGCGGCTTGAAGGCCTCGCCTTTCTCGCGGGCCACTTCGAAACGCACGTTGTTGCCCTTGGCGGTACCGAGGTCCGCGTGGACTTCCCAATACTCTTCGGGGTTGAACGCACGAATTTCGCGCTCACGCTCTACCACCAGCTTGACCGCTACCGATTGCACACGGCCGGCGGACAGGCCACGGGCAATCTTGGCCCACAGCAGTGGCGAAACCATGTAACCCACGACGCGGTCGAGGAAACGACGGGCCTGCTGGGCGTTGACACGGTCGATATCCAGTTCGCCCGGCTTGGAGAAGGCTTCCTGGATGGCTTTCTTGGTGATTTCGTTGAACACCACACGCTTGTAGCGGCTGTCATCACCGCCGATGGCTTCCCGCAGGTGCCAGGCAATGGCTTCCCCTTCGCGGTCCAAGTCCGTTGCGAGATAGATGGTGTCGGCATCTTTGGCGAGCCGGCGCAGCTCTTCGATGACCTTTTCCTTGCCCGGAAGGATTTCGTACTTGGCCTTCCAGCCATGTTCCGGGTCCACACCCATGCGCGAGACCAGCTGCTTGCGCGCTTTCTCTTTAGGCGTGAGTACCGGACCTTCGCCCGCAGCCGCCTTGCCGCGCTTGGCGGCTGGCTCCTTGCTGGCGCTAGCCGAACCGCTGGTGGGCAGGTCTCGGATATGGCCGATACTCGACTTCACCACGTACTCGTTACCCAAGTACTTGTTGATGGTCTTGGCCTTAGCCGGGGATTCCACAATGACCAGCGATTTGCCCATGGATCGGAAAATTCCTGAATTCGAGAAGTGAAAGGCAGTTGGCGCCTGACGCGGCAACGCTATATATAGTGGCAACAGGGTGAGGTCAAGCGCAGCATTCTGCGCGGCCTGCCGTTATTGCCCTGAAAAAAGACTGGGTTCGGCCTGTACCAAAGCAAAGCGCGGGACCTGTTCGCCGTCAACTTCGACGGATTCGAGGAACATGCTCAAAGGGCGCACCCAAAAGCCGTAATCGCCATACAGTGCTTGGTAGAACACCACTTCTTCTTCGGTCTCGGAGTGCCGCGCCACATTAAAAACGCGGTACTGCGGACCTTTATAATGTTGGTAGAGCCCTGGTTCGACTTTCATGCTCTGGCCACCTTACAAATTTTGTTAAAAAAAAATAATAAACATACCGAAAAACAAAAACCGGGGCACTGGGCCCCGGCTTCCGTCAACTAAACGCTTAGAGGCGTTCGAAGACGGTGGAAATGCCTTGGCCGAGACCAATGCACATGGTTGCAACCCCAAGGTTGCCGCCATTTTGCTTCATCACGTTGAGCAAAGTGCCGGAGATACGCGCACCGGAGCAACCGAACGGGTGGCCCAGGGCAATCGCGCCGCCGTGCAGGTTAACCTTCTCGTTCATCTTGTCGAGCACTTTCAAATCTTTCAGCACTGGCAGGGCCTGTGCGGCGAACGCTTCGTTGAGCTCGAAGAAGTCGATATCGGCGATGGTCAGGCCTGCGCGTTTCAAGGCTTTTTGTGTCGCCGGTACTGGACCATAGCCCATGATCGCCGGGTCCACACCCGCGACTGCCATCGAACGAATCACCGCCATCGGCTGGATACCCAGGTCCTGGGCACGCTGCGCCGACATCACGATCATGCACGAAGCACCGTCGGTGATTTGCGACGAAGTACCCGCTGTCACGGTGCCGCCCTTTGGATTGAACGCCGGTTTCAAGGCGGCCAGGCTTTCCAGGGTGGTGTCCGGACGAATGGTTTCGTCGTAATCGAACAGTTTCAGGAAACCGTTCTCGTCGTAGCCGTTCATCGGGATGATTTCATCCTTGAACTTGCCTTCCACGGTCGCCTTGTGGGCGAGTTGGTGGGAGCGCACGGCGAACGCGTCCTGGGCTTCACGGGTAATGCCGTGCATCTTGCCGAGCATTTCCGCGGTGAGGCCCATCATGCCCGAGGCTTTTGCCGCGTACAGCGACATGTGCGGGTTAGGGTCGACGCCGTGCATCATGCTGACGTGGCCCATGTGCTCCACACCACCGATCACGAATACATCACCGTTGCCGGTCATGATCGCCTGGGCGGCAGTGTGCAGCGCGCTCATCGACGAGCCACACAGGCGGCTGACCGTCTGGGCGGCCGCAGTGTGCGGGATCTGGGTCAGCAACGAGGCCATACGCGCGATGTTCCAGCCCTGCTCCAGGGTCTGGTTGACGCAACCCCAGATCACGTCTTCGACTTCGTTCGGGTCGACCTTGACGTTACGCTCCAACAATTTGCTGATCAGGTGCGCCGACATGTCTTCGGCGCGGGTGTTGCGGTGCATGCCGCCCTTGGAGCGGCCCATCGGCGTGCGACCGAAGTCGACAATCACGACGTCTCTTGGATTCAAGCTCATAAATATTCTCGCTCAAGTGTATGGGACGCTTAACCGAAGAAGCTCTGGCCATTCTTGGCCATCTCACGCAGCTTCGCGGTCGGGTGGTACAGCGGGCCCAAATCAGCGTATTGATCAGCCAGGGCAACGAACTCGGCCACACCGATCGAGTCGATGTAACGCAGCGCACCACCACGGAATGGAGGGAAACCAATACCGTACACCAGGCCCATGTCGGCTTCGGCTGCGGTTTCAACGATGCCGTCTTCCAGGCAACGCACGGTTTCCAGGCACAGGGCGATCATCATCCAGTTGATGATGTCCTCGTCGGACACCTCACGCTGCTCGTAGATGACCGGCGCGAGTACTTCGTGAACCGACGGGTCGGCCACTTTCTTCTGCTTGCCCTTCTTGTCGGTCTCGTAGGCGTAGAAACCCTTGCCGTTCTTCTG
Source organism: Pseudomonas sp. D3 (assembly GCF_029320995.1). Lineage (NCBI taxonomy): Bacteria > Pseudomonadati > Pseudomonadota > Gammaproteobacteria > Pseudomonadales > Pseudomonadaceae > Pseudomonas > Pseudomonas sp. D3. The sequence continues at coordinate 1,963,089 of NZ_CP119772.1, read as the reverse complement.
GCCCAGGCGCTTGGCCTCGTAGAGCGCGTCGATCGCCGAGCGGCGGTCGTCTTTCATGCGGTCCGGGAAGCCTTCAGCCATCACGTCGCGGCCATGGTGGCCGGTGTCGATGCCGACCACGTCCATCAGGTACGCCGGGCCCATGGGCCAGCCGAATTTTTCCATGACCTTGTCGATACGCACAAAGTCCACACCGGCGCTGACCAGCTTGGCGAAACCGCCGAAGTACGGGAACAGCACGCGGTTGACCAGGAAGCCCGGGCAGTCGTTGACCACGATCGGGTTCTTGCCCATTTTCTTGGCGTAGGCAACGGTGGTGGCGACCGCCAGTTCGCTGGACTTCTCGCCACGGATCACTTCCACCAGCGGCATCATGTGTACCGGGTTGAAGAAGTGCATGCCGACGAAGTTTTCCGGACGCTTAAGGGCCTTGGCCAGCAGCGTGATGGAAATGGTCGAGGTGTTGGACGCCAGGATAGTGTCGTCTTTAACATAGGCCTCCACTTCAGCCAGCACCGCTTGCTTGACCTTCGGGTTTTCGACAACCGCTTCGACCACCAGATCGACGTGGCCGAAATCGCCGTAGGACAGGGTAGGACGAATGCCGTTGAGCACTTCAGCCATTTTCGCAGCGGTCATGCGACCTTTATCAACGCGACCCACCAGCAGCTTGGCCGCTTCTGCCAGGCCCTGCTCGATGCCGTGCTCGTTGATGTCTTTCATCAGGATCGGCGTGCCTTTGGACGCCGACTGATAGGCAATACCGCCGCCCATGATACCGGCGCCGAGTACGGCGGCCTGTTTCACGTCTTTGGCGACTTCATCGTAGGCCTTGGCTTTTTTCTTCAGTTCCTGATCGTTCAGGAATAAGCCGATCAGGCTGCGGGCAGCAGAGGTCTTGGCCAGTTTGACGAAACCCGCCGCTTCCACTTCCAGGGCTTTGTCGCGACCGAAGTTCGCGGCTTTCTGGATGGTCTTGATCGCTTCAACCGGTGCCGGGTAGTTCGGGCCGGCCTGGCCGGCCACGAAACCTTTGGCGGTTTCGAACGCCATCATTTGTTCGATGGCGTTGAGCTTGAGTTTTTCCAGCTTCGGCTGACGCTTGGCCTTGTAGTCAAATTCGCCGTTGATGGCGCCCTTGATCAGGTTCAGTGCCGCTTCGGCGAGTTTGTCCGGAGCAACCACGGCATCGACAGCACCGACTTTCAGCGCGTCTTCAGCCTTGTTTTCCTTGCCGGAGGCGATCCACTCGATGGCGTTATCGGCACCGATGATGCGCGGCAGGCGCACGGTGCCGCCGAAGCCTGGGTAGATGCCCAACTTGACTTCTGGCAGGCCGATTTTCGCAGTGGCCGACATGACGCGGAAATCCGCGGCCAGGCACATTTCCAGGCCGCCGCCCAGCGCGATGCCGTTGATCGCGGCAACGGTCGGCACGTTGAGGTCTTCGAAATCGCTGAAAATCTTGTTGGCTTCGAGGTTGCCAGCCACCAGCTCGGCATCGGGCAGCTTGAAGCTCTCGACGAATTCGGTGATGTCGGCGCCGACGATAAACACGTCCTTGCCGCTGGAGACGATCACGCCCTTGACCGAAGCATCTGCTTTGATGGCGTCTACGGCCTGACGCAGTTCGTTCAGGGTTAGACGGTTGAACTTGTTGACGGACTCACCCTTGAGGTCGAATTTCAGTTCGACGATGCCACTTTCAAGAGCCTTAACCGTGATGGCTTTACCTTCGTAAATCATCAACTGATCTCCACGATATGGAAGCTGAACAGTACACATTGGACGCTGGCCTCTGGATGGACATTGAAAATTTCGTCAATGCTCACCCCAATGCGCCAGGCACACCCGCCAATGCGATAGTCGGGATTCTGTATGAGACATCTGACAGACAAACGCTCAATTCATACGCCCGTTTGATTTGGGTACGCCACCTTCATCCAATTCCGGGCAATTGTCAATCGCTCGAAAGCGCTAGGAAAAACGCGACTTTCCAGTCATTTCAGAACCCCAACCCGCACCACATGCCTCGCCAATATTCAATTATTCACAAAATCAATAATCAACACGATGTTGAAAATGGCTGTACAGATCCGGATATCCGGCTAGGCTTGCGGCAGCCATGAAAGAATAGTCAAAGCGCCTGGATGAATACCCGGCGTGGAACACGCAGAGTTACCGGCCTGCCTGGCCAACCCCGCCCGATGATGATGTCGGGCTTTTTATTGCCTGGCGTTCAGGCCAGGGCCTTGAGCAACGCATCAATAGCCTGCAGATCACTCACCTCGCCCTTCTCGCCCCAGCACAACGCGATCATTTGCCGGTCCGCCTCGACTTTGTAGACGTTGGCCGGCAGCGTCGCAAAATGCGCCAACAACTTCTCATCGACGCACTGTTCCTGCCATTGGTTGACCCACACCCCAGGCTCCAACTGCCAGTAACTCCATAGCGCAGGAACCTTGCCGCGCCGTGGCCGGTGGTATTGCGCACATGGGCTCGGTGGCTCCTGCTTGAGCCAGTGCGGCCACTGCTGAGGCGACAGTTGCATCGCCAGGCCCATGCGGCGCGCCTCCATTCGCAGGGCCATGCGCCCGCTCTGATGACGCGACGGGCGCAGCCATGCCAGGGGGCTCAAAACCACCGCGAGGATTGACACCACTATCCAGACCGTCATATGTGTACTCCCGAATTTCTAGATGAGCGGATTTGACCTGACGCAACCCCATCCGCCTGAAAGCAGCCATACTGAACTTATTGCAGTCCCCTGGAGGAACGCCCCATGTCATACGAACATATTCTGGTCGCCGTCGACCTGACCGAAGAGTGCGATCCAGTGATCAAGCGCGCCGTGGACCTGGCTGGCAACACTGCGACGCTGTCCCTGGTGCATATCGTCGAACCGATGGCCATGGCCTTTGGCGGCGACGTGCCGATGGACCTGTCTCAATTGCAACAGCAGCAATTCGATCAAGCCAAGGAACGCCTTGAGCGCCTGATCGCCAAGTACCCGAGCCTGAAAAAAGATCAGAGCCACCTGACCTATGGCCAGCCGCGCCAGGAAATCCATCACCTGGCCAAGGAACAGGGCTGCGACCTGATCGTCGTCGGCAGCCATGGCCGTCACGGGCTGGCATTGCTGCTGGGTTCCACCGCCAATGACGTACTGCACGGCGCACCGTGCGATGTGCTGGCGGTGAAGCTGGTAAAAAGCTCGTAAGACCGGTGGAGATCCAATGTGGGAGGGGGCTTGCTTGCTCCCACATTTGAACTCATCTCCTATAAAAAACCCGGTGTTCATCAGATGAACACCGGGTTTTTTAATGCACTGGAATCAATCAGGCATCCAGCTCGGCCCAACGCTCAACCAGCCCTTCCAGCTCCTGGTTCAATGTCTCCAGGGATGCGATGACCTTGGCGGTTTCCGCCGCCGGACGCAGGTAGAAACCCGCGTCAGCCATTTCCGCCTCGACCGCGGCGATCTGCTGTTCCTTGGCGTCGATGTCACCCGGCAAGGCTTCCAGCTCACGCTGCAGTTTGTAGCTGAGTTTCTTCTTCGCGGCAGGCGCGGCTTCCGCAGCCGGTGCAGCGGCGGCCACAGGGGCCACGACAGCGGAGCTCAAGTCGGCCTTGCCGGACTTGCTCTCGGTCACGCCCAGCAGGCGCGGCGAGCCGCCCTGGCGCAGCCAGTCCTGGTAACCACCGACGTACTCGCGCACCTTGCCTTCACCTTCGAAGACCAGGGTGCTGGTGACCACGTTGTCGAGGAATGCCCGGTCGTGGCTGACCATCAGCACGGTGCCGTTGAAGGTCAGCAGCACCTCTTCCAGCAGTTCGAGGGTTTCCACATCGAGGTCGTTGGTCGGTTCGTCGAGGACCAGCAAGTTGGCCGGCTTACTGAACAGCTTGGCCAGCAGCAAGCGCGCGCGCTCACCACCGGACAAGGCCTTGACCGGCGTTCGGGCGCGCTGCGGGCTGAACAGGAAGTCGCCCAGGTAGCTCAGCACATGGCGGCTCTGGCCGTCGATATCGATAAAGTCGCGGCCTTCGGCGACGTTGTCGATCACGGTTTTTTCCAGGTCCAACTGGTGACGCAACTGGTCGAAGTAGGCCACATCGATGCGCGTGCCTTCTTCCACTTTACCGCTGGTCGGCTGCAGGCCGCTGAGCATCAGCTTGAGCAACGTGGTCTTGCCGGTGCCGTTGGCGCCGAGCAGGCCGATGCGGTCGCCGCGCTGCAGGACCATGGAGAAGTCCTTGATCAGGAACGGACCGTCCGGGTGATGGAAGCTGACGTTATCCAGCACCATCACCTGCTTGCCGGACTTATCGGCGGTTTCCAGCATGATGTTAGCCTTGCCGGTGCGCTCGCGACGCTCACCGCGCTCAACGCGCAGGGCTTTCAGTGCGCGTACACGGCCTTCGTTACGGGTGCGGCGCGCCTTGATACCCTGGCGAATCCACACTTCCTCCTGGGCCAGACGCTTGTCGAACAAGGCGTTGGCGGTATCTTCGGCGGCCAGGGTGGCCTCCTTGTGCACCAGGAAGCTGGCGTAGTCGCCGTTCCAGTCGATCAGGCCACCACGGTCCAGTTCGAGGATGCGTGTCGCCAGGTTCTGCAGGAAGGACCGGTCGTGCGTGATGAACAGCACGGCACCCTGGAAATCCTTGAGGGCTTCTTCGAGCCAGGCAATCGCGCCGATGTCCAGGTGGTTGGTCGGTTCGTCGAGCAGCAGCAGGTCCGGCTCGGACACCAGGGCCTGGGCCAGCAGCACGCGACGACGCCAGCCGCCGGACAATTCGGCGAGGGTCTTGTCGGCCGGCAGTTGCAGGCGGCTCAGGGTGCTGTCCACCAGTTGCTGCAAGCGCCAGCCGTCACGGGCTTCGAGGTCTTGCTGGACGTGCATCAGCTTGTCCAGGTCTTCTTCGGTGACGCAGTTCTGCGCCAGGTGATGGTACTGGGCGAGCAACTCGCCAACGCCGTCGAGGCCTTCGGCGACCACGTCGAACACTGTCCGTCCGTCGGCCACCGGCAATTCCTGCGGCAATTCACCAATCTTGAGGCCGGGGGCACGCCAAACAGAGCCTTCATCGGGCTTCTGGTCGCCCTTTACCAGCTTCATCATGCTGGATTTACCGGTGCCGTTGCGGCCGATGATGCACACCCGCTCACCACGGGCGATCTGCCAGGACACCTTGTCCAACAACGGCATAGCGCCGAAAGCAAGGGACACATCGCTGAATTTGAGCAGGGTCATACGCTTCTCCAAAAACTGGGCGCGCATTCTACCTGAGTTGAGGGTGGGATGCGGCCGGCATTTTCGCTACTGACGCGTTCTGTAGGACAATTTCGGCGAACTTGAACGAACCGGTCAGCAAAGCTTTCACCGGCCGCAGGCAAAAGGCTAAGCTAGGGGTAATGAGTGTCGGCAGTGCCGGCGCTAGTCGTGATTTCTCTGCACGGACGTCTCATGCGCAGTCGCCTTTTCAACTTTTTATCTTGTCTGCTTCTTACCGCCACTGCCGCTCAATCCGCCCTGGCCGTGGACATCACCACCCAACGTCAATATTACGATGAGGCCAAACGCGCCCTGGCCAAGGGCGATACCGGGCCGTACATGCAATACAGCCAGGCCCTCGCCGATTATCCGCTGACGCCATACCTGGCCTACGACGAATTGACCGCCCGCCTGAAGACCGCCAGCAACGAGGAAATCGAACAATTCCTCGCCAAAAACGGCGACCTGCCCCAAGCCAACTGGATGAAGCTGCGTTGGTTGCGCTGGCTGGCCGACCGTGGCGACTGGCAGACCTTTGAAAAGTACTACGACCCCAAGCTCAATTTCGTCGAACTGGATTGCCTGCATGGCCAGTTCCAGCTCACGCACAATCTGAAGGCCGAAGGCTACAAGACCGCCGAGAAACTCTGGCTGACCGGCAAATCCCAACCGGCGGCCTGTGATGCCACCTTTGCGCAGTGGGCCTCAGATGGCCAACTCACCGAACAGAAAATCTGGGACCGCGCCAAGCTCGCCGCCGAAGCCCGCAACTACGCGCTGGCCAACAGCCTGGTGAAAAGCCTGCCGACCCTCGGCGCCCAAGGCCGCCTGATGGTGGACGTGGCGCAAAAGCCCGAGATGCTCAGCGACCCGTCGCGCTTCCTGCCAGCCACCGAGGCGATGTCTGACGCCGTGGGCCTGGGCCTGCGCCGCCTGGCGCGCCAGGACCCGGACAAGGCCATGGCCATGCTCGACGGCTACGCCACCAGCATGCACTTCTCCCGTGACGAAAAAGTGGCGATTGCCCGCGAGATCGGCCTGACCCTGGCCAAGCGCTTTGACCCACGCGCCCTTGAGGTGATGACCAAGTACGACCCCGAACTGCGCGACAACACCGTGTCCGAATGGCGACTGCGCCTGCTGTTGCGCCTGGCTCGCTGGGAAGACGCCTACCAACTCACGCGCAAACTCCCACAAGACTTGGCCACCACCAACCGCTGGCGCTACTGGCAGGCCCGCAGCCTTGAATTGGCCGAGCCGAAAAACCCGCAAGCCCTGGTGCTGTACAAAAACCTGTCGCGGGAGCGGGACTTCTACGGTTTCCTCGCCGCTGACCGCTCCAAAGCACCCTACCAGTTGATCAACAAGCCGCTGTTGATGAGCCCGGCGCTGATCAACAAAGTGCGCAATACCCCCGGCGTGCGGCGGGCCCTGGAATTCTATGCACGTGGCCAGGTGGTGGACGGCCGGCGCGAGTGGTACCACGTCAGCCGTCACTTCAACCGCGACGAAATGGTCGCCCAGGCCAGGCTGGCCTACGACATGAAGTGGTACTTCCCGGCGATCCGCACCATCAGCCAGGCGCAGTACTGGGATGACCTCGACATCCGTTTCCCGATGGCCCACCGCGACACTCTGGTGCGCGAAGCCAAGGTCCGCGGCCTGCATTCAAGCTGGGTGTTTGCCATCACCCGCCAGGAAAGCGCGTTCATGGACGACGCCCGCTCCGGCGTCGGCGCCAGCGGCCTGATGCAACTGATGCCCGGCACCGCCAGAGACACCGCGCGCAAGTTCAGCATCCCGCTGGCCTCCCCGGCCCAGGTGCTCGACCCGGACAAAAACATCCAGCTCGGTGCTGCTTACCTGAGCCAGGTGCATAGCCAATTCAACGGTAACCGCGTCCTCGCTTCCGCCGCCTACAACGCCGGCCCCGGCCGCGTGCGCCAGTGGCTGCGCGGTGCCGATCACCTGAGTTTCGACGTGTGGGTGGAAAGCATCCCGTTCGACGAAACTCGCCAGTATGTGCAGAACGTGCTGTCTTATTCGGTGATCTACGGGCAGAAGCTCAATTCGCCACAGCCGTTGGTGGACTGGCATGAGCGGTATTTCGATGATCAATAAAGCCTGACGCACACACAAAAATGCCCGCATCGAACGATGCGGGCATTTTTTATGCACGGTGATTTCAGTGTGAAGCCTGTTCCTCCACGCCATCGCTGAACTGCAACGCCGCCAACCGCGCATACAGCGGGTTACTCGCGATCAACTGCTGATGCGTGCCGATCGCCACCAGCTTGCCCTGGTCCATCACCGCGATCCGGTCCGCATGCTTCACCGTCGCCAGGCGATGCGCGATAACCAGCGTGGTGCGGCCGTGCATCAGTTGCGGCAGCGCCTGCTGGATCAGGTGTTCACTCTGCGCGTCGAGGGCGCTGGTGGCTTCGTCCAACAGCAGGATCGGCGCGTCCACCAGCAACGCGCGGGCGATCGCCAGGCGTTGCCGTTGGCCGCCGGAGAGGCCCATGCCGGCGTCGCCGAGGTGGGTCTGGTAACCATCCGGCATTTGCAGGATGAAGTCGTGGGCATGGGCGATGCGCGCGGCGGCTTCGACCTGCTCGCGGGTGGCGGTCGGGTTGCCGTAGCGGATGTTGTCCTCAACGCTGCCGAAGAACAGCGCCGGGCTCTGGGACACCAGGGCGAAGTGGCGACGCAGGTCCTGGGGGTCGAGCTCGGTCAGCGGGTGGCCTTCGAGCAGGATGCGACCGTGCTGGGGATCATAAAAGCGCAGCAGCAGATCAAAAATTGTCGACTTGCCAGCCCCCGACGGCCCCACCAGCGCCAGGGTTTCACCGGGATTGATGATCAGGTTCAAACCGTCGATGGCGTAAGTGTCCGGCCGCGAGGGGTAGGAAAAGCGCAGGTCTTGCAGCTCCATGCGGCCGCTGACGCGGTCTGGTAACTGCACGGTGCCGCTGGCGGGCGCCTGGATCTCGTTATTCGACTGCAGCAACTCGCCGATTCGCTCCGCCGCACCGGCGGCGCGCTGCAACTCGCCGAGCACTTCGCTCAACGTGCCGACGGCGCTGCCGACGATCAGGCTGTAAAACACAAACGCCGCCAGCTCGCCGCCGGAAATGCGCCCGCTGATCACGTCCATGCCGCCGACCCACAGCATCACCCCAACAGCACCGAGCACCAGCATGATCACCAGGGTGATCAGCCAGGCGCGCTGGGCGATGCGTTTGCGCGCCGTGGCGAAAGCGTCCTCTACGGTCACGGCAAAGCGTTGTTCGTCCTGTGCCTGGTGGTTATAGGCCTGCACGGTCTTGATCTGGCCGAGCGTCTCGGACACGTAGCTGCCGACGTCGGCAATGCGGTCCTGGCTCAAGCGCGACAGGCTGCGCACGCGGCGGCCGAAAATCAGGATCGGCGCCAGCACCAGCGGTAGCGCCACCACGACGATGCTGGTGAGCTTGGGATTGGTGACGAACAGCAGCACGATGCCGCCGATGACCATCAAGGCGTTGCGCAGGAACAGCGACAACGAGGAGCCGATCACCGATTGCAAGAGGGTGGTGTCGGTGGTCAACCGCGACTGGATTTCCGAGCTGCGGTTGTTTTCATAAAAACCCGGATGCAGGTAGATCAGGTGATTGAACACCTGCCGACGAATGTCAGCCACCACCCGCTCGCCGATCCACGACACCAGGTAAAACCGCGCAAACGTGCCGACGGCCAGGCCCAGCACCAGGATCATGAACAGGCCGATAGACTGGTTGAGCAAGTGCGGTGACTGGGTCATGAACCCCTGGTCCACCAGCAGGCGAATGCCCTGCCCCATGGACAAGGTGATACCCGCGGTGACGATCAGCGCCACCAACGCACCGAACGCCTGCCAGCGGTAGGGCGCAATGAAGCGGCTGGCCAGGCGAATCGCGCGGCGTTGACGGACTGAGAACATGGAGGGCATCACCTGATGATGGGAGATAGGAACCTGCAGATAACATTGGGGGAACTTGGGTAAATAACAATGAGTCAGGTTAATTATGCCCGCCCACCCTGCGCCCTAGAGGTTATCGGTCTAACGCCCGTCTGGAAATTTGTAACGGTTTCTGGTGGACTGGGTATTCGAAGCGATGATCTTGCAAGGAGTTGTAACAGCTTGGTCACGCAGGGGGGTTAAAGTTGGTACACAACCTGATGAGGAGACAGGCCATGACCTTGCAAAACAGCAGCGATGCCAAGATTGAAGTAATCCGCCAACCGCAATACCTGCCTTGCTCCGTCATCGACGCCCAAGGCCGCGAAGTGCAGATTACCGAAGAGATGATCCAGCAAGCGTGCCGTGAGCTGGAACAGCGACTGGTCAAGCCTGCCCCGCAAGGCTGAAGTGTCCACGCTCTTTCAGAACCGGCCTTGATGGCCGGTTTTTTGTGGACTCGTTCCTACAACAGTTCAGCGCCCAATGCCTCAACGATGCCCGACAACCGCGCCGATTGCCCATGGATGCGCACCTTCAAGCCATCGATCTCACGGCGCTCCGGATAATGCTTGCGCAGCAGGTCGAATGCCTTGCGTTGCTCATCCACCGTTCCCACGAGGCTGCGACGGAAATCCGCATCGTCGCGACGCGGGTCGTACACGCTGCGGCATAACGTCGCCAGCGCCCAGGCCGGGTCGGTAGACGCATTCAAGTGGACCTCGGCCAGCCACGGCGGCGGCAGCAAATCGCTCAATTCAATCGCGGGCTCCTGACCCAGATGCGCACAAAACGCCTGGTAGATCTGCGCCGTGCCACGCTGCTTGCCATCCAGGCTGTAACCGGCGATATGCGGAGTGGCCAGCACGCAGAGGTCGGCCAGGTCGACATCCACTTCGGGCTCGCCTTCCCACACATCCAGCACCGCTTGCAGGTCTTCACGCTCCAGCAACGCGTCGCGCAGGGCGGCGTTATCCACCACCGGGCCACGGCTGGCGTTGATCAGCCAGGCACCGGGCTTGAGGCGGTTTAGGCGGTCGCGATCGAGCAAGTGCCAGGTGGAACCATTGCCGGACTTGGTCAACGGCGTGTGCAGGCTGATCACGTCGCATTGCTCGATGATCTGCTCCAGGCTGACGTAGTCAGCGTCTTCGGCGATCTGCCGGGGCGGGTCGCAGACCAGCACGTTCCAGCCTAGGCCCTTGAGCACCTTGACCAGGCGCCCGCCCACTTCACCGGCGCCGACGACACCGTAAGTCCGCTGATTGAGGTCGGCCCCTTCGATTTCGGCCAGGGTCTGCAAGCTGCCCAGCACATAGTCCACCACGCCACGGGCATTGCAGCCGGGCGCGCTGGACCATTGAATGCTGGCCCGCTTGAAATAATCGAGGTCCAAATGATCGGTGCCGATGGTGCAGGTGCCGACAAAGCGCACCTTGGAACCTTCGAGCAAGGCTCGGTTGACGTTGGTCACCGAGCGCACCAGCAGCACATCAGCCTGTTCGACGGTGGCGCGGTCAATGGAACGGCCGGGCACCCGGCGGATTTCGCCAAATCCTTGGAAGAAAGCATCGAGTAGCGGAATATTTTCGTCGGCAACAATCAGCATGGCAGGCTCCTTTGGCGGATCAGCAGTGTACAGGGATGCGATCGGTGTTCCACCGCAGATCGAAGGTGGTAGCCGGCTTGCCAGCGCCCACAGGGAATTGCGCTGCCTGGAAGATTGCTTACAAATCGTTAACACAGGTTTTTTCCTGACCGCTGTGTCAACGCGTAGAATCCGCCGTCCTGCGCTCTTTTCTTGGACATCTGTACGTGAACACTGCCACCGCCACCCTCACCCGTCCCGCCCGCATCAGCCGGGAAGTGCGCGGCCTGATGAGACTCGCCCTGCCGATCATGATCGGCCAACTGGCAACCACCGCGATGAGCTTCGTCGATGCGGTGATGGCCGGACGCGTCAGCCCGCAAGACCTGGCGGCGGTGGGCCTGGGCAATTCGATCTGGATTCCGGTGTACCTGCTGATGACCGGTACCTTGCTGGCCACCACGCCGAAAGTCGCCCAGCACTACGGCGCCGGCCAGCACAGCGAGATCGGGCCGCTGGTGCGCCAATCCCTGTGGCTGGCGGTGGTGGTCGGCATCACCGCGTCGCTGTTACTGCTCAGCGCCGAACCCATCCTGCACGCGATGAAGGTTGAACCCGACCTGATCAAACCTTCCATGGGCTACCTGCACGGCATCGCTGCGGGCATGCCGGCCGTTGCGGTGTATTACGTGTTGCGTTGTTTCAGTGATGGCCTGGGCCGCACACGACCGAGCATGGTCATGGGCCTGTGCGGGTTGGCGCTGAATATCCCGCTGAACTACATCTTCATCTATGGCCATTTGGGCGTGCCGGCCATGGGCGGAGCGGGCTGCGGCTGGGCCACGGGCATTGCGATGTGGGTGATGATGCTCGGCCTGGCAGGCTGGACGCGCTGGGGGCCGGCGTACCGGAGCAGCGAACTGTTCAAGCGTTTCGATTGGCCGCAATGGGCGGTGATCAAGCGCGTATTGGGCATTGGCCTGCCGATCGGCATCGCGATCTTTGCCGAATCGAGCATCTTCGCGGTGATCGCCCTGCTGATCGGCAGCCTGGGCGCCACGGTGGTCTCCGGCCATCAGATCGCCCTGAACGTCAGCTCCCTGGTGTTCATGATCCCCTACTCCCTGAGCATGGCCGTCACCGTGCGCGTCGGCCAGGCCCTCGGCCGTGACCAGCCGCGCGAAGCGCGCTTTGCCGCCGGCGTCGGCATGGGCACAGCGCTGGTATATGCCTGCCTGTCCTGCAGCCTGATGCTGTTGTTCCGCGAACAGATCGCGACGATCTACACCCCGGACCCCGTGGTGATCCACCTGGCGTCGACGCTGATCGTGTTTTCAGCGCTGTTCCAGTTTTCCGACTCGATCCAGGTCACCGCCGCCGGTGCGTTGCGCGGCTATCAGGACACCCGGGTGACCATGGTGCTGACCCTGTTTGCCTACTGGGGCGTGGGGTTGCCGGTGGGTTACGCCCTGGGGCTGACCGACTGGCTGGGCGAGCCGAGCGGCCCCAGCGGTTTGTGGCAGGGGCTGATCGTGGGCCTGAGCTGCGCGGCGGGGATGTTGCTGGTGCGCCTGGCGCGCAGCGCACGCCGACGCATTCGCCGGGACAAGGCGCGGAGTTAAGCGGACTTCTTGCGAATCCAGTACAGGTACGTACCGGCCTGCTCCTGCTGAGCCACCAGTTCGTGGTCGAGGAACACGCAGAACTTGGGAATATCGCGGCGGGTCGACGGGTCGGTCGCGATCACCTTGAGCAGACCGCCAGGCGGCAGGTCGCGGATGTGCTGGTGCAGCATCATCACCGGCTCCGGGCAGTTGAGGCCCGTGGCATCAAGGGTGCCGTCGACGGCGGTGTCGGTCATATCGCTCATTGATTACTCCTGCAGCAGGCGCTCAGTTTAACGGGCCTTGGTTTTCTTCACATCTACCAGGCGGCGCAGGTGGCAGGTCACTTCTTCGCGGTCGTGGTACAGCTGCTTGCAGCCGATCTCCACGCGAATACCACGCGCCTTGAAGCCGTCTTCGATGCGCTCGAGCAAACGCTTGACCTCGGCGTAACGCTGTTTCATCGGCAGTTTCAGGTTGACCACCGCTTCACGGCAATAACCTTCGCCGATCCAGGTTTCCAGCAAGGCGGCGTTGCGTGCCGGTTTTTCGACGATGTCACACACCATCCAGTCCACCGGCTGCTTGGGCACGAAGGTGAAGCCGTCGGCCATCAAATGCTGCACCAGGCCAGTGTCCATCAGGCTTTCGGCCATGGGTCCGTTGTCGATGGCGGTCACCAGCATGCCCCGGTTGACCAACTGCCAGGTCCAGCCGCCGGGCGCGGCGCCCAGGTCGACGCCCGTCATGTCGCCGTGCAGGCGCTCGTCCCACTGGTCGCGGGGAATGAAGTGGTGCCAGGCCTCTTCCAGCTTCAGGGTCGAGCGGCTAGGTGCGTCGCGGGGGAATTTCAGGCGCGGGATGCCCATTGGCCACATCGCCGAGTTGTTCGATTCGGCCAAGCCGATGAACGCTTCGCGACCGCTCTTGAAGGTCAGCAGCAGGCGTGGCTTGCTCGGCTCGTCCACCAGCTTGCCGGCGTTGAGCAGGGCTTTGCGCAGGTGGACTTCGAATTTCTTGCAGAAATTCGACAGTTCCTTGCCGTCGTTGGTGTCGACCATCTCCAGCCACAGGCTGCCGCACACCGGAAAATCGCGCAGGTGCGCGAGGATCACGCTGATGCGGTCGGTTTCCGGCAGGTCGATGAACACCCCACGTGCCCATTGTCGCGGGAAGATCAGCTCGGCAAAACGCTGGCCGTGCATCAGGCGCTGGGCGCCATCTTCTTCGGTGCAGACAAATTCGGCGCAAGCGCTGCCGGTCTTGGCCTTGGCGTAGCCAGAAACGTTCAGGCGCGCGGCGTGTTCCGCGATCTCGGAACAGACCTCGCCTTCAAAACCCGGGCGGCAGTGCATAAAAAGGGTGTTCATCAATTCTCCTGGCGACTCAACGGACGTGCGCTATCGCAATGTCTGTCATGAAAACGCGCGCATGATAGCTGACTTCGGAACCTTGGATCTGTCCATAGAGTCCAGTAATTAGCCAGCTACTGAAAACAGCGCTAGTTTGATAGCTCCGTTCGTCCCGTCAGGTCCGTAGCCGTGCGGACCATAAGGAGTCATGTAATGTCATCCATTGATAGCCTGAGAACCCTTAAAACCCTGCAAATCGACGACAAGACTTATCACTATTTCAGCCTGCCCGAAGCCGCCAAGAGCCTGGGTGACCTGGATAAGCTGCCGATGTCCCTCAAAGTGCTACTGGAAAACCTGCTGCGCTGGGAAGACAACAAGACCGTCACCGGCACCGACCTCAAGGCCATCGCCGCCTGGCTCAAAGAACGCCAGTCCGACCGCGAGATCCAGTACCGCCCGGCCCGCGTGCTGATGCAAGACTTTACCGGGGTGCCCGCCGTGGTCGACCTGGCCGCCATGCGCGCCGCCATGGCCAAGGCCGGTGGCGACCCGCAACGCATCAACCCGCTATCGCCGGTGGACCTGGTGATCGACCACTCGGTGATGGTCGACAAGTTCGGTACTACCGGCGCGTTCGAGCAAAACGTCGACATCGAAATGCAGCGCAATGGCGAACGCTACGCCTTCCTGCGCTGGGGCCAAAGCGCCTTCGACAACTTCAGCGTGGTGCCGCCGGGCACCGGTATCTGCCACCAGGTCAACCTCGAATACCTCGGCCGCACCGTGTGGACCAAGGATGAAGACGGCCGTACCTACGCCTTCCCCGACACCCTGGTCGGCACCGATTCCCACACCACCATGATCAACGGCCTCGGCGTGCTTGGCTGGGGCGTGGGCGGGATCGAAGCGGAAGCGGCGATGCTCGGCCAGCCGGTGTCGATGCTGATTCCGGAAGTGATCGGCTTCAAGCTCACCGGCAAACTGAAAGAAGGCATCACTGCCACCGACCTGGTGCTGACCGTCACCCAGATGCTGCGCAAGAAAGGCGTGGTCGGCAAATTCGTCGAGTTCTATGGCGACGGCCTCGCCGACCTGCCCCTGGCGGACCGCGCCACCATCGCCAACATGGCTCCGGAATACGGCGCAACCTGCGGCTTTTTCCCGGTGGATGAGGTAACCCTGGACTACCTGCGCCTGTCCGGCCGCCCGACGCAGACCGTCAAACTGGTCGAGGCCTACACCAAGGCCCAGGGCCTGTGGCGCAACGCGGGCCAGGAGCCGGTGTTCACCGACAGCCTGGCCCTGGACATGGGCAGCGTCGAAGCCAGCCTCGCGGGGCCGAAACGCCCGCAAGACCGCGTGTCGCTGCCAGATGTCAGCCAGGCGTTCAGCGACTTCCTCGACCTGCAATTCAAGCCGACCAACAAAGAAGAAGGCCGCCTGGAAAGCGAAGGCGGTGGCGGGGTCGCCGTGGGCAATGCCGACCTGGTGGGCGAGGCCGACTATGAAGATGACGGCCAGACCTATCGCCTGAAAAACGGCGCCGTGGTCATCGCCGCCATCACCTCCTGCACCAACACCTCCAACCCCAGCGTGATGATGGCGGCCGGGCTGGTGGCGAAAAAGGCCGTGGAAAAAGGCCTGACCCGCAAACCCTGGGTGAAAACCTCCCTGGCCCCCGGCTCCAAAGTAGTCACCGACTACTACAAGGCCGCCGGCCTCACTCAATACCTGGACAAGCTCGGCTTTGACCTGGTGGGTTATGGCTGCACCACCTGCATCGGCAACTCCGGACCGTTGCCCGAGCCGATTGAAAAAGCCATCCAGAAAGCCGACCTGGCCGTGGCGTCGGTGCTGTCCGGCAACCGCAACTTCGAAGGCCGCGTACACCCGCTGGTGAAAACCAACTGGCTGGCCTCGCCGCCGCTGGTGGTGGCGTATGCGTTGGCCGGTACGGTGCGCATCGATATCAGCCGCGAACCGTTGGGCAACGATCAGCAAGGCAATCCGGTGTACCTGAAGGACATCTGGCCGAGCAGCCAGGAAATTGCCGAGGCCGTCGCCCAGGTCAGCACCAGCATGTTCCACAAGGAATACGCCGAGGTGTTTGCCGGTGACGCACAGTGGCAAGCGATTGAAGTGCCGCAGGCCGCGACCTACGTGTGGCAGAAGGACTCCACCTACATCCAGCACCCGCCGTTCTTCGACGACATCGCCGGCCCGCTGCCGGTGATCAAAGACATCAACGGTGCCAACATCCTGGCCCTGCTGGGCGATTCGGTGACCACCGACCACATCTCCCCCGCCGGTAACATCAAGGCCGACAGCCCCGCCGGTCGCTACCTGCGCGAACAAGGCGTGGAACCGCGTGACTTCAACTCCTACGGCTCACGCCGGGGCAACCATGAAGTGATGATGCGCGGCACCTTCGCCAATATCCGTATCCGCAATGAAATGCTCGGCGGCGAGGAAGGCGGCAACACGCTGTATATCCCCACCAGCGAGAAAATGCCGATCTACGACGCGGCCATGAAATACCAGGCATCCGCCACACCGCTGGTAGTGATTGCCGGCCAGGAATACGGCACCGGCTCAAGCCGCGACTGGGCGGCCAAGGGCACCAACCTGCTGGGGGTCAAGGCGGTGATCGCCGAGAGTTTCGAACGGATTCACCGCTCCAACCTGGTGGGTATGGGCGTGCTGCCCTTGCAGTTCAAGCTGGACCAGAACCGCAAGGCGCTCAATCTCACTGGTAAGGAGAAGATCGACATCCTCGGTTTGACCGCTGTGGAGATCGTGCCGCGCATGAACCTGACCCTGGTGATTACCCGTGAGGATGGCAGCAGCGAGAAGGTCGACGTGCTGTGTCGGATCGATACCCTCAATGAAGTGGAATACTTCAAGGCCGGGGGCATTCTGCACTATGTGCTGCGCCAGTTGATCGCCAGCTAAAGGTCGCTGGAGGCCAAATGTGGGAGGGGGCTTGCTCCCGATGGCGGTGAATCAGGTACAGTTATTCAACCTGACACACCGCCATCGGGAGCAAGCCCCCTCCCACATTTTTGACCGAGCTCAACCTTTCAGATCAGCCGAAGAGCCACTTCCACAGCAGTACCAAGACGACAACCGCCAGCACCGGCCGCGCAATGCGGTAGGCCTTGGGATGCTTGCGCTTCCACTGCTTGACCACACCGCTGATCTTGTCGCTGAACGACTTGCTCCAGGCATAGGCCTGGTTGATGCCGCCGACGCGTTCGTCATCCAGGTTCTGCGGCGCGGTGGCGCGGCCCAGTTGCGCGCTGACCCAGCGGTTGACGCGGGTCATCAGGGGACTGCTCAGGGGGCGCTCGATGTCGCAGAACAGGATCACGCGAGTCTTTTCAGTCTCGTTCTTTACCCAGTGTACGTAGGTCTCGTCGAACATCACGTCTTCACCGTCGCGCCAGGCGTATTCCTGACCATCGACGAAGATGCGGCAGTCGTCGGAGTTCGGCGTGGACAGCCCCAGGTGATAACGCAGGGAGCCGGCAAACGGGTCGCGGTGCGGGTTGAGGTGACTGCCGCCCGGCAACAGCGCGAACATCGCGCCCTTGACGTTGGGGATGCTGCTGACCAGCGCCACGGTTTTCGGGCACAGGGCCTCGGCCGACGGCAGCGGTTTGTCGTACCACTTGAGGTAGAAACGCTTCCAGCCCTTCTTGAAGAACGAACCGAAGCCGGCGTCGTTATTCTTTTCAGCAGCGCGGATGTAACCCTCGTCGAACAGGTGCATGGCCTCTTCGCGGATCACTTCCCAGTTGTCCTTGAGCACGTCCAGTTCCGGGAACTTGCTGCGGTCCAGGTACGGCTTGGACGGCACCGCCGAGAACAGGTACATCAAGGCGTTATACGGGGCAAACAGCGCCGAGTGGTTGACGAACTGGCGCAACATCGGCAAACGGGCCTTGCCGCGCAGGTGTACGTAAAGCGTACTGCCGATAAACACCAGCAACACCGACAGTTTGGCGGCCAAAGAAAAGGTCATGCAGCAACTCCTGGAAATAAGCGCCTGGCCAACAACCTCCCGTCGAGGGGAAACCAGACGTAGCAGCCGGCCATGATAAACACTTGGGCCATTATGCAGAAGGCCTTGGCCGACCGGCTGACATACATCAAACCTTGTGGCGAGGGAGCGTGCGCCCGCTGGACTGCGCAGCAGTCTCACTCTTTTAAACAACGTACAGGGCCACTTCGCGCCCCAGCGGGAGCAAGCTCCCTCGCCACATGTGCATCAAGCCTGGTTTTCTTGATCGGTAAACAAATCACTGAACAGCATGCTCGACAGGTAGCGCTCGCCGGAGTCCGGCAGGATCACCACGATGGTCTTGCCCTGCATTTCCGGCTTCTCGGCCAGGCGCACGGCGACCGCCATGGCCGCGCCGCAGGAGATCCCGCACAGAATCCCCTCTTCCCGCATCAGGCGCAGGGCCATGGCCTTGGATTCTTCGTCGCTCACCAGTTCCACGCGGTCGATCATCGACAGGTCGAGGTTCTTCGGCACGAACCCGGCGCCAATGCCCTGGATCTTGTGCGGGCTGGGCTTGATCTCTTGACCCGCCAGCGCCTGGGTGATCACCGGCGACACGATCGGCTCGACGGCCACCGACAGAATCGGCTTGCCCGCGGTGTTCTTGATATAGCGTGACACCCCGGTAATCGTGCCGCCGGTGCCCACGCCCGCCACCAGTACATCTACGGCACCGTCGGTATCGTTCCAGATTTCCGGGCCGGTGGTTTTTTCGTGGATCGCCGGGTTGGCCGGGTTTTCGAACTGCCCCGGCATATAGTAGCTGGCCGGGTCGCTGGCGAGGATTTCCGCAGCTTTGTCGATTGCGCCCTTCATGCCCTTGGCCGGCTCGGTCAGCACCAGTTCGGCGCCCAGGGCCTTGAGCACTTTGCGGCGTTCGATGCTCATCGACGCAGGCATGGTCAGCAACAGCTTGTAGCCACGGGCGGCGGCGACAAACGCCAGGCCGATACCGGTGTTGCCCGAGGTGGGTTCGACAATGGTCATGCCTGGCTTGAGTTTGCCGGTGCTTTCCGCGTCCCAGATCATGTTTGCGCCAATGCGGCACTTCACCGAATAACCCGGGTTACGCCCTTCGATCTTGGCCAGGATTGTCACGCCGCGCGGTGCGATGCGGTTGATCTGAACCAGGGGCGTGTTACCGATGGAGTGCGCGTTGTCTGCAAAAATGCGGCTCATAACGGGTCCTTGAGGCGGTTTGAAGAAAGCCCCAAGGGTATGCCTCGTCTTCCAAAGCGTCCAGTCAGAGGAACGTTGGCAGCATCACAACAGTCAATCTCCTACACGCACGGAGATCTGCCCCATGAAACGTCGCTACAGTTGGCCGATTTGGACCATCGCTACGCTGGTGGTGGTGCTGGTTGCGCTGGACCTCGCCCTGCCCTACCTGGTGCGCAACTACCTGAATGACAAGCTCGCCGACATGGGCGACTACCGCGGCCAGATCACCGATGTGGACCTGGCCCTGTGGCGCGGCGCCTACCGGATCAATGGGCTGCAGATCGTCAAAGTCGACGGCAAGGTGCCGGTGCCCTTCGTCAAGGCGCCGTTGATCGACCTGTCGGTGAGTTGGCATTCGCTGTGGTACGACCGTGCCGTGGTGGCCGAGGTCCAGTTCATCCAGCCCGAGCTGAACTTTGTCGACGGCGGAGCCAACAAAGCGGCGTCCCAGACCGGTCAGGGCACCGACTGGCGCGCGCAACTGAGCAAATTGTTGCCGATCACCCTTAACGAAGTGCGCATCCAGGACGGCAAGATCGCCTTCCACAACTTCAGCTCCAAGCCGCCGGTGAACATCAATGCCACCTCGGTTAACGCCAGCGTCTATAACCTGACCAATGTCGTTGACGTCAAAGGCAAGCGTGACGCCAGCTTCGACGGCAAAGCCCTGCTGCAGGGCCAGGCGCCGCTGGAAGCCACCGCCACTTTTGACCCACTGAGCAATTTCGAAGACTTTGAATTTCGCTTTCGCGCACGCGATTTGCAGCTCAAGCGCATGAATGACTTCGCCTCGGCCTATGGCAAATTCGACTTCAAGGCCGGCACCGGCGACGTGGTAATCGAAGCCCAGGCGCAGAAAGGCCAACTGACCGGCTACATCAAGCCGCTGCTGCGTGATGTGGAAGTGTTCGACTGGCAGCAGGACGTGCAAAACAAGGACAAGAACATCTTCCGCTCGATCTGGGAAGCCGTGGTCGGCGCCAGCGAAACCGTGCTGAAGAACCAGAGCAAAAACCAGTTCGCCACCCGTGTTGAGCTGAGCGGCAGCGTACACCAGCAAGACATCAGCGCGTTCTCCGCGTTTTTGCAGATTTTGCGTAATGGGTTCATCCAGGCATTCACTGCACGGTATGAACAGCCCAAGCCATCGGCGGATTAAGCTGACCGGCCATTCAGAGACTGAATAACCCGTCTGCGTTCACAGTCGCCGGGGCCGCACGGTATAGTCGGGCATTGATGAATTCGAGGAATGACCGATGAAGTTCGAAGGCACCCCGGCCTACGTTGCCACCGATGACCTGAAACTGGCCGTCAACGCTGCCATCACCCTGGAGCGTCCGCTGCTTGTCAAGGGCGAGCCGGGCACCGGCAAGACCATGCTCGCCGAGCAACTGGCCGAATCCTTCGGCGCCAAGCTGATCACCTGGCACATCAAGTCCACCACCAAGGCCCACCAGGGCTTGTATGAGTACGACGCGGTCAGCCGCCTACGCGACTCGCAGTTGGGCGTGGACAAGGTGCACGACGTGCGCAACTACCTGAAGAAGGGCAAGCTCTGGGAGGCCTTCGAGTCCGAGGAGCGGGTGATCCTGCTGATCGATGAAATCGACAAGGCCGACATCGAGTTCCCCAACGACCTGCTGCAAGAACTCGACAAGATGGAGTTCTACGTCTACGAAATCGACGAGACCATCAAGGCCAAGAAGCGCCCGATCATCATCATCACCTCCAACAATGAAAAAGAGCTGCCGGACGCGTTCCTGCGCCGCTGCTTCTTCCATTACATCGCCTTCCCCGACCGCACCACCCTGCAAAAAATCGTCGACGTGCATTACCCCAACATCAAGAAAGACCTGGTCAGCGAAGCGCTGGACGTGTTCTTCGACGTGCGCAAAGTCCCGGGCCTGAAGAAAAAGCCCTCCACCTCCGAACTGGTCGACTGGCTCAAGCTGCTGATGGCCGACAATATCGGCGAAGCGGTATTGCGCGAACGCGACCCGACCAAGGCCATCCCGCCCCTGGCCGGTGCGCTGGTGAAGAACGAGCAGGACGTGCAATTGCTCGAGCGCCTGGCGTTCATGAGCCGTCGCGGTAACCGATAAGGGCGCCTGCCATGTTGCTCAACCTGTTCAATGAAATGCGTGCCGCAAAAGTGCCGGTATCGGTGCGCGAGCTGCTCGACCTGATCAACGCCCTGAAACAGCGGGTGACCTTCGCCGACATGGACGAGTTTTACTACTTGGCCCGGGCGATCCTGGTCAAGGACGAACGCCATTTCGACAAGTTCGACCGCGCCTTCAGCGCCTATTTCAACGGCCTGGAAAAACTCGACGAGCACCTGCAGGCGCTAATCCCCGAAGACTGGCTGCGCAAAGAGTTCGAACGCTCGCTGAGCGACGAAGAACGCGCACAGATCCAGTCCCTCGGCGGCCTGGACAAGCTGATCGAGGAATTCAAGAAACGCCTGGAAGAACAGAAAGAGCGCCACGCCGGCGGCAACAAGTGGATCGGCACCGGCGGCACCAGCCCGTTCGGCTCCGGCGGCTACAACCCGGAAGGCATCCGCGTCGGCGATGCGGGCACGCGCCAGGGCAAGGCGGTCAAGGTTTGGGAGCAGCGCGAGTACAAGAACCTCGACGACCAGGTGGAACTGGGCACGCGCAACATCAAGATCGCCCTGCGCCGCCTGCGCAAGTTTGCACGCCAGGGTGCAGCGGAAGAGCTGGATATCGACGGCACCATTGACCACACCGCCCGCGATGCCGGCTTGCTGAACATCCAGATGCGTCCGGAGCGGCGCAACACCATCAAGCTGCTGTTGCTGTTCGACATCGGCGGTTCGATGGACGCCCATGTGAAGACCTGCGAAGAGCTGTTCTCCGCGTGCAAGACCGAGTTCAAGCACCTGGAGTACTTCTACTTCCACAACTTCGTGTACGAGTCGGTATGGAAGAACAACCAACGCCGCACCTCGGAGCGCACCTCCACCCAGGACCTGCTGCACAAGTATGGCGCCGATTACAAAGTCATCTTTATCGGCGACGCGTCGATGGCGCCGTATGAAATCACCCAGGCCGGCGGCAGCGTCGAGCATTGGAACGAAGAGCCTGGGTATGTGTGGATGCAGCGCTTCATGGCCAAGTACAAGAAGCTGATCTGGATAAACCCGTACCCCAAGGACACTTGGGGCTATACGGCGTCGACCGCGATTGTGCGGGAGCTGGTCGAGGATCAGATGTATCCGTTGACGCTGCGCGGGCTGGAAGAAGGCATGCGGTTTCTTTCCAAATAAACCGATATCTCCCATTCAACCCAACACCAATGTGGGAGGGGCGGTGCGACGATTCGACTTGCCCCCGATAGCAGTGTGTCAGTCAATACATCAGTGACTGAACCACCGCCATCGGGAGCAAGTCGAATCGTCGCACCGCCCCTCCCACAGTTTGGATTTCAGTGTTCTTCAGGCGGCGGTGAACCGCTGCAAAAAGTCCACATGCTGCCTATGCGCCGTTTCCTGCACCACCGGCGCCAACCGCACCTTCTCCCCCGGCACACACTGCGCCAGCCGCGCCAGTGCCAACGGCGTCAACGCTCCCAGGCGCGGGTAGCCGCCGATGGTCTGCCGGTCATTGAGCAACACAATCGGCTGCCCGTCCGGCGGCACCTGGATCGCGCCCAGCGGGATCCCCTCAGAGATCAACGACGGCCCTTGGTATTCAAGCGGCGTGCCCAGCAAGCGCATGCCCATACGGTCGGCGCGGCTGTCGAGGGTCCATTCGGTGTTGAACGCATCGAACAGACTCTGCCCGCTGAACTGGCCGATCTGCGCGCCGATAATCACATCCAACGGCGCCTTGGCCGGCAGGCTTGGGGTGCTGAGCACTTTCATCGCCCCGCCACCACCGGAATAAGCCAGCCGCCCGCCTTGCGCCAAGGGTTTGCCGAAACCGTCCAGCCCGCCGAGTGCCTCACGCACAACGGTGGCACAGCTACCCAGCACCTGCGGCGCATCAAACCCGCCCGGCGCCGCCAGGTAGGCCCGCGCGCCGCTGAACGGCTGGGTAAAGCGCAGCCGCTGGCCCTTTTGCAGGATAAAACTGCGCCCGGGGCTGATGGCGCGCGCATCGATGTAGGCGCCCAAGTCCGCACCGGCCAAGGCCAGCAGGCAATAATCCTCGGCCTGCACGGTAAAACCGCCCAGGGTGATTTCCACCACCGGCGCATCCAGGGCGTTGTCCAACAGCCAATTGGCCCAGGACATCGACACCCAATCCAGCGCGCCGCCCTGAGTCACGCCCAGGTGTCGCACGCCAAAACGGCCGGTGTCCTGCAACAGGCACAGCGGGGTGCTGGCCTCAATGATCAAGCCGCTCATGCCTGCGCCTCCAACGGCGCGTCATCGCCACCCAGCTTGATGAATTCGGCGTGGTCGACCGCCTCGAAGCGCACCGTATCGCCGGGCTGCATCAGGCTGTAACCGTCGCGGTCGCGCTCGAACAGCTGGGTCGGGGTGCGACCGATCAGGTTCCAGCCGCCGGGAGAGACCACTGGGTAGGCGGCCGTTTGCCGCTCGGCGATGCCGACACTGCCGGCCGCCACGCGCTTGCGCGGAGTGTTGAGCCTGGGGGTGGCGAGGCTTTCATCCACCAGCCCCATAAAGGCAAAACCGGGGGCAAAGCCGAGGGCGAAGACCTGGTATTCGTGGCCGCTGTGGCGGCGGATCACCTCATCGACCGCCAGGCCACTGCGCTGGCTGAGCAAGGTCAGTTCGGGCCCGACGCTCAGGTCGTACCACACCGGCAGCACATGGCAGTGGCCGCTGCCCTGGGCCTGGGGTTGCAGGTCGGTGAGGGCCTGGGCGATCAATTCCCGCGACTGGGCCGGGTTCAACACGGTGAGATCGTAATGCACCATCAAGGTGGTGTAGGACGGCACCAGGTCCACCAACGCCGCGCCAAACCCTTGCCGCAGACGCTGGGTAGCGGCAAGCATCCACGGCATATTGGCTTCGGCGATCACCTCAAACAGACGCACCATCAAGCAGTCGATGGCCACCACTTCGATGCGTGGCTTCATTGGCACTTCAACGCCTCGCGAATGCGCTGCACGGCGGCGACCGAACTGGCGTTATCGCCATGCACGCACAGGGTATTGGCCCGCAGGACCAAAGGGCTGCCGTCGCTGGCGGTCAAGGGTTCGCCACGGGAAATGGTCAGGGATTGCTGGATGATGGTCTCGGTATCGTGGTGTACCGCGCCCGGCAATTGGCGGGAAACCAGATGGCCCTTGTTGTCGTAGGCGCGGTCGGCGAAGGCCTCGAACCACAGGATCACGCCGTATTCGTCGCCCAGCGCCTGGGCCGCACGGTTGTCACGGGTGGCTAGCAGCATCAGCGGCAGGTCGCCGTAAGTGGCGACAGCCTGGATCACTGCACGCAACTGCGCGGGATTGGCCATCATGTCGTTGTACATCGCGCCATGGGGTTTGACGTAGCTGACCCGTCCGCCCTGGGCGCGGCAGATGCCGTCGAGCGCGCCGATCTGGTAGTGCAACAGGTCCTGGATTTCCTCAGGCGTGTAGGCCATGGAACGGCGACCAAAACCTTGCAGGTCCTGATACGCCGGGTGCGCACCGACCAGCACACCATGCTTGAGCGCCAGGCTGACGGTCTTGCGCATGATGCCCGGGTCGCCGGCATGGAAGCCGCAGGCCACGTTGGCGCAATCAATGAACGGCATAACCTCGGCGTCCAGACCCAGGGTCCAGTTGCCAAAACTTTCGCCGATGTCGCAATTTAATAGCAGGCGGCTCACGCTGGTTACTCCTGTAGGCTTTGTTTTTTTGTAGTGTGGGATCTTTTACGCAAGACTCGCAACTTGTCCTGACACCCCAACGACGCTTATCGTGGAACGGCTCGATTTTTGGCGTTTGCCCGGTGCGGCGTCCAACTAATAAAAACCGATCCATGCATAAGAAAAAGTTGATCCCATGAATTTGAAGTTCCTCGAAACCTTCGTCTGGGTGGCCAAGCTCAAGAGTTTCCGCCTGACCGCCGAGAAACTGTTCACCACACAGGCCTCGATCTCCAGCCGCATCGCCGTGCTGGAGAGCGAACTGGGGGTGAAGCTGTTTCTGCGTGATTCGCGCGGCGTCAGCCTGACGCCGGAAGGCTTGAAGGTACTCGATTACGCCGAGCAAATGATGGTGACCATGCAGGGTTTGAAACAGTCCCTGGAGACCACCAGCAGCAAGGTCGGGCGAATTCGTATCGGTGCAATGGACACGGTGATCCACACCTGGCTGAGCCCGTTGGTCGCCGAATTGATGGACCATTTCCCACGGGTGGAAATCGAGTTGGTCGCCGATACCGCACTCAACCTCAGCGACCAACTGCAAAAAGGCTTCCTCGATCTGATCCTGCAAACGGACCTGCTGCGCCTGGAAACCGTGCGCAGCCTGGAACTGGCCAGCCACCCCATGGCCTGGATCGTCGCCAGCCAGTCGATCTACAACCGCAACTACGCTTCCCTCGCCGAACTGGCCCAAGAGCGCATCATCACCTACTCGAAAAATTCCCACCCGCACCAGGATGTCTTGAGCCTGATGCAGGCCAACGGCGTCGCGGCACCGCGTATGAACTGCGTGAATTCGGTGTCGGCCATTACCCGCTTGCTGCGCGATGGTTTCGGCATTGGTGCACTGCCGCCTGTGTTGGTGCGCGAAGAGCTGGCGCGCGGGGAACTGGTGATGCTGCCGATGGCGCAGAAACTGCCGAATTTGCAGGTGGTGGTGTCGTGGCGCGTGGGGGTAGAACTGGTGGAGGAGATTGTGGGGCTGTGCCAGAAGGTCGTTGCCCGCTATGCCGAGGAAGTCGGCGAAGAGCGGATGGTAATGAGCAACTGAAGGAACTCAATCCAAATGTGGGAGGGGGCTTGCCCCCGATAGCAGGGTGTCAGTCAGCCTATTTTTAGCTGACCCACCGCTATCGGGGGCAAGCCCCCTCCCACATTGGATTTGTATCAGTCTTCAGAGCCCCTTGAGGTCGCGCTCTTCGATCGGCCGGCTCTGGCGTAGACGCTTGCCGCCCAACACCACCCAGTCGATCAAGCGGAACAGGCACTCCAGGCCGAACGACAACAACATCGCGCCGCCCAGGCCCCAGCCCATGGCTTCGGGGGTCAGCAGGATCTGGTAGCTGTAACCGTTCCAGGTTTCCAGGCGGATCGCCGGGTCGGCCGCCACCGCCACCTGCAGGGCGCGGATGTACCAGGGGCCTTGCATGGCCTGGAATTGCTTGTCCAACGCCAACTGGCGATCCAATAACGTGCCGAGGCTATTGGCATCGCTGCGAAACACCGGGTCGTCGCTGGCGCGGTAGTGGGCGACCAGGGCCTGCAAGTCGCCGTTGAAGAACTGTTGCGCGGTGGATTCAAAGCCGCGCAGGCCGGTCTGGGCCTCGATCAGATGGGCTTCGACGCGCTTGGCGTAGTCATTGATAAAACCCGGCACTTGCACACCGACCAACAAGCCAATGGCAAACAACACCAACCGCAGATAGCTGAGCAACATAGTCGACTTCCTTACTCGGTAATGCCCTGGCTGACGCATTCACCGCGCCGCCACAGGCTCCACTGGCCCGGTTCGTAGCGAGTCCAGTTTTCGTTGTCGGTCAGCGGTTCGGTGGCAATCACCGTGACCACATCATTAGGCGTTGTTTCGGCCTGAAAATCGACGATCACGTCGACATCTTTCAAACGCGCCGGGCCAAACGGCGCGCGTCGGGTGATCTGCGCCAGTTTGGTCGAGCAGTAGCAAAACAACCAATCACCGTCGCTGAGCAGGCAGTTGAACACACCTTTGCTGCGGTATTCGGCGCAGGCAGCGACCAGGTCCGGCAGCATCTGTTCGATCTCCACCGGCTCCGGGAACGCCTCGCGGACCCGGTTGAGCAAGTCGCAGAACGCCGCTTCGCTGTCGGTGTCGCCCACCGGGCGGTAAAACGTGGCGCGTGGGTTGAAGCCCGCCAATTGACCGTTGTGCGCAAAGCACCAGTTACGCCCCCACAGTTCGCGCACGAACGGGTGGGTATTGGACAGGCACACCTTGCCCACGTTGGCCTGGCGGATATGGCCGATCACCACTTCACTTTTGATGGGATAACGCTGCACCAACAACGCGACTTCCGACTCGCTGCTCGCGGCCGGGTCCTGGAACAGGCGCAAGCCGCGGCCTTCATAGAAGGCGATGCCCCAACCGTCGCGGTGGGGGCCGGTACGCCCACCGCGCTGCATCAGCCCGGTAAAGCTGAACACGATGTCGGTGGGGACGTTGGCACTCATGCCCAATAATTCACACATGCCAGGGCTCTCGCTGCAGGGCAGACAACGTTAAAGGCGCGGTTCGACCCGCATACCGCTCACAGGCGCGGGGCGACGGAACGGCTCGTCATCCTCTTCCGGCTCGGCGGCCAAGGCCGCATCGACCGCAGCCTTGCGCTCACGGCGCGCCTTGGCGGCGCGCTCGATGGGCCAGCGTATCAACACAAACACGAGGTACACGCCAAAAGCGATCATCGTGTACATGAACAAGTCGGAGACGGCCCGCCAGGCGTTATTGCCGACCTTGAGCACCAGGTCCAACGCGGTAATCGCCACAGCGGGCGCGAACTGGGTCTTGACCGGGTCGACGACGGTCGGGCTCAACAGCAGCACGGCCATCAGTAATTGCAGTGGCTCGCGCAACCAGCGCCAGATCCAGCGGGTCATGCGCCACCACACCAACAAGCAGCCCAAAGCGGCGAAGGCGTAAAGGCCCCAAGCGGTCAGATAGTCGTTCTCGGTCATGGTGTCCATGGCAAGGTAGGCAAACAGGCCGCTATGATAACGGCTTTTGCGTGTCGCGGCTGCAATGCCTGCCACCATCCTCCAGACAGAGAGTGATCCATGCCGTCATCGACCCACATCACTGCCGCCCCGATTGCCCGCAAGGCCACGGGCCAGGACCCTTACGCCTGGCTGCAAGCGCGTGACAGCGCTGAAGTCATGGATTACCTCAAGGCCGAAAACGCCTGGCAGGAAGCCCAACTCGCCGAGCAACAGGCGCTGCGTGAAACCCTGTTCGAAGAGATCAAGGGCCGCATCCTCGAAACCGACCTGTCGCTGCCCTCCCCCTGGGGCCCGTACCTGTATTACACGCGCACCACCGCCGGCGACGAATACGCCCGCCACTACCGCTGCCGCCGCCCGGCCGATGACAGCAGCCTGGTGGATGACAGCAGCGAAGAGCTGTTGCTCGACCCCAATGCGTTGGCCAACGGCGGCTTTTTCTCCCTCGGCGCGTTCAGCATCAGCCCCGACCACCAGCGCCTGGCCTACAGCCTCGACACCAGTGGCGAAGAGATCTACACCCTGTACGTGAAGGAATTGGCCACCGACAAAGTCAGCGAACTGGCGTTCGACAACTGCGACGGCAGCATGACCTGGGCCAATGACAGCCTGACGCTATTCTTCGGCGAGCTGGACGACACCCATCGCCCGCACAAACTCTACCGCTATCGCCTGGACGGCACGGCAGCGCAGGAAGTGTTCCACGAGACCGACGGGCGTTTCTTCCTGCACTGCTACCGTTCCAGCTCCGAGCGCCAGTTACTGGTGGCCCTGGGCAGCAAGACCACCAGTGAAATCTGGGCGCTAGACGCCGACCAGCCGCACCTGGACTTCACCTGCCTGGCGCCACGGGTCGAAGACCACGAGTACGACGTCGACCACGGCCAGCTCGACGGCGCGTGGACATGGTTTATCCGCAGCAACCGCGACGGCATCAACTACGCGCTGTTCGTAGCCGCCGACACCGGCCGCGTGCCGACCCAAGCCGACTGGCAAAACCTGATCCCCCACAGCGATGAGGTAATGCTCGACGGCGTGAGCCTGAACGCCAGCGCCATGACCCTGAGCCTGCGCATTGGCGGACTGCCGGTCATCGAAGTGCATCCCCAGGGTCTGCCGACCTACCGCGTGGAATTGCCTGACGCCGCCTACAGCCTCTACGTACAAAACAGCCTGGAATTCCCCAGCGACAAGATCCGCCTGCGCTATGAAGCGCTGAACCGCCCGGCCCAGGTGCGCCAGCTGGAACTGGCCAGCGGTGCACAACAGGTGCTCAAGGAAACCCCGGTACTCGGCGTGTTCAACGCCGACGATTACGTCAGCCAGCGTTTGTGGGCGACCTCCGCCGATGGCACCCAGGTGCCGATCAGCCTAGTGGTCAAGCGCGACCAGCTCGGCAAGCCGACGCCGCTGTACCTCTACGGCTACGGCGCCTACGGCCAGAGCCTTGATCCGTGGTTCTCCCACGCCCGCTTGAGCCTGCTGGACCGTGGCGTCGCGTTTGCCATTGCGCACGTGCGCGGCGGCGGTGAGCTGGGCGAAGCCTGGTATCGCAATGGCAAGCAGGAACACAAACAGAACACGTTCAGCGACTTCATTGCCTGTGCCGAACACCTGATTGCACAGGGTTTGACCAGCGCCAAACAGCTAGTAATCAGCGGCGGCAGCGCCGGCGGCCTGTTGATCGGCGCGGTGCTCAACCAGCGGCCGGAGCTGTTCCAGGCGGCGATTGCCGAAGTGCCGTTTGTCGACGTGCTCAACACCATGCTCGACCCGGACCTGCCGCTGACCGTCACCGAGTACGACGAGTGGGGCAACCCGCAAGAACCCGAGGTCTACGCCCGCATCAAGGCGTATGCGCCGTATGAAAACGTCCGCGCCCAGGCCTACCCGGCCCTGCTGGTGATTGCCGGCTACAACGACAGCCGCGTGCAGTACTGGGAAGCGGCCAAGTGGGTGGCCAAGCTGCGCGACACCAAGACAGACGACAACCTGCTGCTGCTCAAGACCGAACTGGGGGCCGGCCACGGCGGCATGAGCGGGCGTTATCAGGGGTTACGTGACGTAGCGCTCGAATATGCATTTGTGTTCAAGGCGCTGGGGTTGGTTTAGCAGCTTTGTACGGTGGTCCCGTCTGAACACTGGACCGCCCTACCGTGTTAACCGCCGGGCGTCTTTGGCTTGCTGTCGTTCGGCGGTACACCGGGGACCGTCTGGTCCTTCGGTGGCGCAGGTAACACGATGGGCACCAACGGCGGCGAGCCGTTCGTCTTGGGCACGGCCGGCGGGGTGACTTGCGGATACAGCGTCGGGGTGGCGGTGCCCGGCGCGCCAGGGGTTGGTGTCGGCGCAACCGGTACGGTTTGCAACTCCTGAGCCTGCACCGCACCCAATGTGAGCGCGCCGAGCACAATGACCGTTAGAATGCTGCACTTCATCGATGGCTCCATGGCCTGACCGGAATGTCGTAAGGCTACTCCCAACCGCGCAAGAATGCCCTTCCCAATGAGATTTCCATGAAACGTTTCGTTCTGCTGGACACCACCCCGATCCCCGACAACGGCGGTGCTTTGTGCCTGTTCGAATACGGCGAGGATTTTGTCATCAAGATCCAGGGCGGCGACGGCGGCCAGTTGATGAACACGCGCATGCATGGCTCCGAAGACGCGCTGGCGGAAATTCCTTGTCGCAAAGTCGCCGGCCGCCCCGGTTCGCGGGTATTGATCGGCGGGCTGGGCATGGGCTTTACCCTCGCGTCGGCCCTCAAGCACCTGGGCAAGACCGCCGAAGTGGTGGTGGCGGAGTTGGTGCCCGGCGTCGTGGAATGGAACCGCGGCCCTTTGGGCGAAAAGGCCGGGCGCCCATTGCTCGACCCGCGCACCGTGATCCGCATGGAAGACGTGGCAAAGGTGCTGCAAGCCGAGCCCCACGGCTTTGATGCGATCATGCTCGACGTAGACAACGGCCCCGAAGGCCTCACGCAAAAAGCCAACAGCTGGCTCTACTCCGCCGGTGGCCTGGCCGCCTGCGCCAAGGCCCTGCGCCCCAAGGGCGTGCTCGCGGTATGGTCGGCCAGCGCCGACAAGCTGTTCAGCGACAAGCTGCGCAAGGCCGGCTTCAAGGCCGAAGAAGTGCAGGTGTTCGCCCATGGCAACAAGGGCACGCGGCACACCATCTGGATTGCGGAAAAGCTCAAGGGCTAATTGCGCCGCGATTGGCTAGAATCAACCTTATCCGTGAACCACCCAAAGACAGGAGCCATGATGAGCTCGACCAACCCGCCCTCCCACACCGCCAAGCTGGACCGCATCCTCGCCGATGCCCAGCGCGACCGGGAAATGGGCTACCGCGACAAAGCCCTGAAAATGTACCCCCACGTGTGCGGCCGCTGCGCCCGTGAATTCGCCGGCAAGCGCCTGAGCGAACTGACCGTACACCACCGCAACCACAACCATGACGACAACCCCCAGGACGGTTCCAACTGGGAGTTGCTGTGCCTGTACTGCCACGACAACGAGCACTCACGCTACACCGACCAGCAGTACTTCAGCGAAGGCTCCACCAGCAGCCCGACGATCGCCAAGGCCACGCACAACCCCTTTGCTGCGTTGGCAGGGTTGATGAAGAAGGACGACTGAAGCGCGTCGCTGCCTGTCCCGGCCGTCTTCGCGGGCAAGCCCGCTCCCACCCTCGACCGTATTCCAGAGAATGGACACGGACCAATGTGGGAGCGGGCTTGCTCGCGAAGACGGCAGCACTAGCGACACACCGCTCGATAGCGACAACAGCCCGACCAATCCCCGTATAATCGCCGCTTTTCTCCAAGGCACCCTTCCCCGTGGGCAATAAACGCTACAGCTGCATCGGTCTGTATAACCCCAAATCCCCCGAAAACGTCGGTTCGGTGATGCGCGCCGCCGGCTGCTACGGCGTGGCCTCGGTGTTCTACACCGGCAAGCGCTACGAGCGCGCCCGGGATTTCATCACCGACACCAAGAAGGTCCACCACGACATTCCGCTGATCGGCATCGACGACCTGAAAAAAATCCTGCCGCTGGGCTGCATCCCGGTCGCCGTCGAACTGGTGGAAGGCGCCCGCCCACTGCCTGAATACACCCACCCCGACCGCGCGCTGTACATCTTTGGCCCCGAAGATGGCTCCCTAGACAAAGAGATCCGCGACTGGTGTGAAGACGTGGTGTATATCCCGACCACCGGCTGCATGAACCTCGCCGCCACCGTCAACGTGGTGCTCTACGACCGCATGGCCAAGGGCAATAACACCCGCTCGGGCCCCAAGTACTGATTTTTCGGGAACATCCGGCGCCTACACACAGTCAGTTGCGTATCACTAGCCCTTGTTGGAGACAGACCATGAGCGACAGCAAAACCCTACGACCTATCATTGAATCCACCCCGTTCCAGGCCCGCCCTACACAGAACGTACACGGCTGGGAGCGCATCGGCTCGGTCGCCGGCGGCGTGATGATGGTCGGCAAAGGCCTGCGCCGTGGCGGGATTTTCGGGCTGCTTCAGGTGGCGATTGGCGGCGTAGCGTTGGCGCGTGGTTTTACCGGGCACAGTTCGCTCAAAGACAAGCTGGAACAAGGCCGCCAGGAAATGAACAGCGTGCGCACGAAAATCGAGCGGGCCGGCGAAGCGTTGAAAAACCTGAAGACCAAGGCGCAAGTGGGGGCCGAAAAGGCCACAAAAACCACCGTCTGAGCCAAGTCTTCTGCCTGTTGGTGATCCACATGTGGGAGGGGGTTTGCTCCCGATAGCAGAGTGTCAGTCGCCACCTACAGTGACGCAACCAGCGCTATCGGGAGCAAGCCCCCTCCCACCTTTATTCTGGGTCAGCGCAACAGCTTGGAGTCCAGCACCAGCGACGACTCGCCGATAATGCTCTCGGCCAACTGCACGAACGCCCGGGTGTTTATGCTGTTCGCACGCATCACCGCTTGCGCGAGATCATCCAGGGAGCGCTTGTTGTGGGTTTTCACGCGGATCTCGCGATCCAGCTCCTGCATCACCACCACCGCCCGCGCCACGGTTGCGCCGCTGACGTGCTCGCCGCGCAAGGTGGTGACATCCTTGCCTTCGCGGGTCAGCCGCGCCTGTATCGCCGCATAACGCTCATCGGTGATCCCGCCGCCACGGCGCAGCAGTTCGATCGCGTAATACTCCGTCAGGCCTTCGCCGATCCAGTCGCTGGTGTCATGGTTGTTGAAGCGGCCAATGGCTTGCACCACTTCGCGGATCAACGGGCTGCTGCCGTTTTCACTGACCAGCGACGTGCGGCTGTTGAGGTAGATCGAGTCGCGTGCCGAAAAGGCGCCACGGCGCATCGGGTCGCTGGCGCCGACGATCAATAGCTTGGCGGGGTGACGCGGGAACGCGGCTTCCACCTGCGGCCAGACGAAGGTCAGCAACGTCAGCACATCCATACGACGCATGGCCTGGCCCTTGGGCGAGGCCACGGTGACATCGGTTTCCCCCAGGCGCACCCGGCGGCTGCCGAGGTTACCGGCGAGCATCCAACCGGTGGGCCGGTCGAACAGGCGGGAGACGTTGTCGATCCGGAAGGTGTGCTTGCCGATACGCGGCCAGGCGGTTTCGACGCTTTTCCAGCCGGTTGGCAGCTCGAACACCAGGCGCGAGACCAACTCGACGCCGTCCTGCTGGTCGAGGTGCGCGGTTGGCACCAAATCTTCCCCGCGAAACAGCGCCCAGCTCGGCGTTATCCGCGCGTCATAGGCACCCGGCTTGCGCGCATGGCTGAGGCGTACACGGTAGGTCAGGCTGGCCTTGTCGGCGCTAGGTTGCCAAAGGCCGCGATGGCCACTGACTGTCCATTGGCCGTCGGCCTGGAAATCGCTGTAGTCACCGTCGCGACCCAGCTCGAAATCCAGGCTGCGCACCGCCGAACCCTGGGACAGACTCACGCGCACCTGCGCCTGATCGCTCTGGGGCAGCAGTTTGACGTGATAGTCCAAGTCGACTTTCTTCGCGCACCACGCCGGCGTGCTCAGCGCCAGCAACACCAGGCTCGCCGCCAACTGGGTCAGCCCCCTCATACTCACTCCTTGTTCAGCCCGCGCGGAAGATCAGGTAATCCTCCCAGTCGTCTTCGGGCACGCTGCCTTCGGCGAGCATGCGTCCGGACTGGGAAATGCGTTCGTGATGCACGGCATCACGGTCGCCGCAGACCAGGTGATGCCACAGCGGCAAGTCCTTGCGCTCGCTGACCAGGCGGTAGCCGCAGGTGGGCGGCAGCCACTTGAACTGGTCGGCATGGCCCGGGGTGAGCTGGATACAGTCGGGCACCGACGCGCGGCGGTTAGGGTAATCGGTACACTGGCAGGTTTTCAGGTCGAGCAGTTTGCAGGCGATGCGCGTGTAATAAACGCTATTGTCGTCTTCATCCTCGAGCTTTTGCAGGCAGCACAGGCCACAGCCGTCGCACAACGACTCCCACTCCTCCTGATCGAGGTGTTCAAGGGTTTTGCGTATCCAGAAAGGTTCGACTTTGGCGGCCATGGCTCTACATCAGTATCGGTAGGTGAAAAGGCCGTCAGTCTAGTGCCCAAGACCACTGCGGCCAAGCGCTTACGACTGGCGGTGTTACAAGACTTGTCAGTCTAGCGGGGGCGCAGTAGCTTTGGGCGCCGAATTGACAATCAGGAACTGCCCATGAGCACCAACCCCCGCGCTGCCGATTACCCGATCAACCCCCAGTTCACTGACCGCTGGTCGCCCCGCGCCTTCACCGGCGAGAGCATCCCGCAGGAAACCCTGCTGAGCTTTTTCGAAGCCGCGCGCTGGGCGCCATCGGCCTATAACTCGCAGCCCTGGCGTTTCCTCTACGCGCGCCGGGACACGCCGGACTGGGAGCGCTTCCTGGGCTTGTTGAACGAATTCAACCGCAACTGGGCGCAGCATGCGTCGGCCCTGGTGATCATCGCCTCGAAAACCGACTTCATCGCCCCCGGCGCCACCGAAGAAACTCCGGCGCTGTGGCACACCTTCGACACCGGTTCGGCCTGGGGCTACCTCGCGCTACAGGCCAGCCTCAGCGGCTGGCATACGCATGGCATGGCCGGCTTCGATCAGGAACTGACACGCAAGGCGCTGAAGATTCCACAGGGTTATGCGCTGCATGCGGCGGTCGCGATCGGCAAACTGGGCGACAAGTCGACCTTGCCCGAGTACCTGCAAGGCCGTGAGACGCCAAGCCCGCGTAAGCCATTGAGCGAACTGGTGTCGGAGGGTGACTTCAGCCTCTGAAGCTGAGGCGATACCCAATGTGGGAGTGGGCAAGCCCGCTCTCACATTTTTGCTCAGCGTCGTGTCAGTATCCGCGCTCGAAATCCACTTCACCGCGCAAGGCTTGCGTGGCCTGGTACGCGCGCACGTTCTCCAGAAACAGTTGCACCATCATCGGCGGCGAGGTCGGTGCCGAGCTGTGCCCGGTCAGCAGCAGGCCCCAGGCGGTCCAGAACGGGTGGCGTTGCGGCAACGGTTCCTGGCGACACACGTCGATCACCGCACCGGCCAGATGCCCTTCTTTCAAGGCTTCGACCAGATCGGCATCGACCACCGCGACGCCACGGCCGACGTTGATGAACAACCCGCTCGGTTTGAACTGCTTGAACAACGCCGCGTCGTACAGGTCATGGGTGTTCGGCGTATTCGGCAGCAGGTTGATCACGTAGTCCGCTTCGCCCACCAGCCGACCCAGTTGATCGATCCCGGCCACTTCGATAAACGGTGCCTGCTCGCGTGCCTGACTGGCGATGCCGTACAGCTTGACGCCAAACGGCACGAGAAACTGCGCCACGCGTTGGCCGATATCACCGCAGCCGACGATCAACACCGTGCGCCCGGCGAGGCTCTGGCCCATGCGGCTGTCCCACTTGCGCTCGACCTGGCTGACCAGGCGCGCCAACACTTCGCGTTCATGGCCCAGCATGTAGGTGAGGATAAATTCCGCCATGACCTGGCCAAAAATTCCCACCGCACGGGTCAGCCGATAGTCGCGAGGCAAGCCCTCAGCCAGCAGCGGCGTGACGCCGGCCCAGGTCGATTGCAGCCACTGCGGGTGGTGCCCCTGGCGCAACAGGGTGGCCAGCAGGTCCGGCTGGCCAAGCCACACCGGGCAATCGGCGGCCAGGCGCGACAGTTCGGCTGAGTCGCCGCTGGTCAACACCTCAAGGTCCGGTGCCGCTTCGCCCAGCAACCGAGCGTAGAGCGGGTGATCCTGTTCAGCAATCAGAACACGCATGGTTCAAACCTTTCAAAAACAATGCAGACGGCCGCCCGCATCCTTACGGCCACCGTCCATTAATACGATTCCATGGAAAAATGCGCCCAGGACAGGGCACTGAGCGATCACATCGGGTCGTTGCGTCGCAGCAGCTCTTCGGGCAAGTGTTCGATGTACTCGTCTTCGGCCGGTGGCATTTGCAGGTGGTAGCCCTGCTTTTCGAGGTTTTCCAGGACTACCGCGATGTCCTCGCGCGACAGCTTGCGCTCGGGCGTCAACACCATGTCGAACGCGTGATGGGCTTTGCCGAAGGCTTCCATCAAGGGTTCCGGCACGCGCTCCAGGGCATCGCTTTTCAGCACGTAGAGGTACATTTCGTTGCGTTTCAAGCTGCGATAGATGGAGCAAATACGTTTCAAGGCTGTTCTCCGGCAGTGGCCAGGCTGTCGAGCAGCGCCTGGCCCATCAACTCGCGGCGCCAGCCACGCAGCGAGTTTGGCAGTTTATAAGGCCCATCGGGGTAGCCACTTTTGACCAGGGCTTCGAGGGTTTTCTTGCGCAGCATCAGTTCCGGCGCCATGTCCAGGCGTTCGGCTTCAGCCTGGCCCAAGGCGCGCAGTTGCTTGATCAGCGCAGCGGCATCCACCGGCAGCGGTTCAGCCACGGCGGGCGGCCATTGGTCCATGGACACGCTGCCGACGCGCTTGATCAGGTCCAGCAGAAACTGGCCATCCTGACGCACGGTGCGCGGGTGCATGTCTTCGATTTTGCCCAGGGCGGCGAGGTTATCCGGCTGGGATTTGGCCAGGGGCCACAGCGAGTGTTCACGAATGATGCGGTTACGCGGCAGGTCGCGGGCACGCGCTTGCTGCTCGCGCCAGGCGCACAGTTCACGCAGCACGGCGAGTTGGGCACGGGACAGTTTCCACGCCAGCTTGGCGTCGCGGTACACCTCGTAAGGGTCGACTTCGCGGCGCAGGTTGGCCACCAGTTCGGCACCGTCGTCCAGGACCCAGGCGTATTTGTCGTCCGACAGCCGCGGGCGCAGGCGAATGAAGACCTCGGCCAGGTGGACCGCGTCTTCGGCGGCGTAGCTCACCTGGGTCTCGGACAACGGGCGCTGCAGCCAGTCGGAGCGGGTTTCACCCTTGGGCAAGTCGATATCGAGCACGGCTTGCACCAGGCGCGAATAGCCCATGGAGAACCCGAGGTTCAGGTAAGCCGCAGCCAGTTGGGTGTCAAACAACGGCACCGGCAGGCTGCCGGTCAGGCGCAGCAATACTTCCAAGTCTTCGCTACAGGCGTGGACCACTTTGATCACGGCCGGGTTTTCCAGCAAAGCGGCCAACGGTTGCCAGTTGTCGATGGTCAGAGGGTCGATCAGGTAAGCGCGCACGCCATCACCGATCTGGATCAGCCCGGCAATGGGATAAAAGGTGTCGACCCGCATGAATTCGGTGTCGAGGGCGACGAATGGCAACTGCTGCCATTCGGCGCAATGCTGGCCGAGGCTATCGTTGTCGCAGATCCAGTGAATATCGATGGCCACACGGCTCTCCCTTGAAGAATGGCGCGCAGTATATATCGCGGAAGGGACTTGCGAGCATCCGCAGTGCACACGCAATCATGAAAACTCCGACAGCGAGCGAAGAATAGTCCGATCGAGGGGAGTTATCCCGTCTTACGCAGAATGTAGACACGCCACACACTGGAGCCGGGGATGAACTCCTGGTAATTCAGGACCTCGAAGCCCGCCCGCCGGAACTCGTCCTCCACCGGCGTATGAGAGGCGACCGACACGATCACCGTGTCGCGGCTGACCCGATGAAACTCCTGCAGCAGCGCCTGGCGCGCTTCGCTGCTGGGTACATGGCGAAACAATTCCAGACAGAAAATGCAATCCACCGCATTCGCCGACAGGCCAATGGAAAACGCCGAACCTTGAAAGGTCTTGACCCGTTTGAGCAGCGACGTCGGGTGGTGGGTGCGGGCGTGGTCGAGCATGTCCTGGGAGTTATCCGAGGCGAGGATCACCCGGTTGACGTGTTCGGCCAACACCGGCCAGAACCGCCCCGAGCCGCAGGCCAGGTCGAGGACCAAACCGGGCTCGCCGGCGACCTTGAGGGCATTGCGCACCAGCCGCCCGTGACGCCACGCCGCCAGACGCCGACGCAACCCAGGCGGGTGCGTATCGCCGCAGATCCTGGCGTGCTCGCGGTCACAGCGCTCGGCGTATTCAATCTCGATGGAAGAAAGTGGTGGTGACGACATCACGGACTCATATGAGTGGAACGGTAGTGAACGACCTTGATTCGCAGCTTACCCACTGCAACGTGAAAAAAAGGTCGAAAACGCCACCCCTGCCATTCCACTCACGCGCAGTGCAGATACCAGCGCCAATCCTGCTCCCCCACCTCACCCATGAACTGCCGATATTCAGCACGTTTCACCGCCAGGTACACCCCGAGGAACTCACTGCCGAACGCCTCCCGTGCCCAGCTGGAATCTTCCAATGCGCGCAGGGTGGTGAGCCAGTCGGTGGGCAGTAACGCGTTGGCGTTGGCCTGGGCGTAGCCGTTGCCTTCCACCGGGGCGCCGGGGTCGCGTTGTTCGCGGATGCCGCGGTGGATACCGGCGAGGATCGCCGCCGCCGCCAGATAGGGGTTGGCGTCGGCACCGCAGAGGCGGTGTTCGATATGCCGCGACTGCGCCGGACCACCCGGCACGCGCAGGCTGACGGTGCGGTTATCGACGCCCCAGGTGGCGGCCAGCGGCGCGTAGCTGTTGGTCTGGAAGCGGCGATAGGAGTTGGCGTTGGGGCAGAACATCAGCAGCGAATCGAGCAAGGTGCTGAGCATGCCGCCCACCGCCTGGCGCAGCAACGGCGTGCCGTCGGCGGCCTCGCTGGCGAACAGGTTATTGCCCTCGGCATCCGCGAGACTGACGTGCATGTGCATGCCGGTGCCGGCCAGGTCGTCGAACGGCTTGGCCATGAAGCACGCTGTCATCCCGTGTTTGTGCGCCACGCCTTTGACCAGGCGCTTGTAACGCACCGCTTCATCCATCGCTTGCAGCGCATCGGCGCGGTGTTCCAAGGTGATTTCGACCTGGCCCGGGGCGTATTCGGAAATCGCCGTGCGGGCCGGGATGCCTTGCAGTTTGCAGGCGCTGTAAAGGTCGGCGAGAAACGGCTCGATCTGCTCCAGTTCGCGCAGACCATAGACCTGGGTCGCACGCGGGCGGCCGCCGTCCATGTCGCGTGCCGGTTGCGGGCGGCCGTTGCTGTCGGGTTTCTGGTCGAGCAGGTAGAACTCCAGTTCCGCCGCCATCACCGGGTAGTAACCGTCGGCCTTGAGCCCCTCGATCACCTTGGCCAGCACATGCCGGGGGTCGGCCACGGTGGCGGGCAAGCCTTCGGTGGGGTGCATGCTGACTTGCACCGCTGCCGTCGGAATCAACCGCCATGGCATGCGCTGCAAACTGCCGCTGATCGGGTAGGCACGGCAGTCGATATCGCCCACCTCCCACACCAGCCCGGAGTTTTCCACGTCATCGCCGTGGATCGTCAGGCCAAGGATCGTGCTGGGCAGCGGGCGACCACTTTCATACACCGCCAGCAGTTCGTCGCGATGCAGCAACTTGCCGCGCGGCACGCCATTGTTGTCGAGGATAAACAGCTCGAACATCTCGATGTCCGGGTTCTGCTCAAGGAAGGAGTGGGCTTCGTGCAGGCTGGCAAAAACACTCATGGCAATTCTCATACGTTTGCGTCAGGCAGGCACACAGGCGCCGCCGGGCGGATGCGCGCAGGTGCGCGTCATCCATCGGATAGATCAACGTAGGAGAGAGGTATCTGGTGGGCGCGCATGTCGACAGTGGAACAGGGCCCAGAAAGCCAGCGCAGAGGGTAACGCCTCGACATCCGCCGCACCGCTCGGCGCGACGACGCCAGGCAGTGTCTCGGGGTAAGTGTCGGGGCAACCGTCCATGGGCGAATCACAGTGGTGGAGTTGCCCGGCAGCGTCACATGCTGGGTCAGGTGGGTCAATTCAGGGTTGCCGGAGTTTGGTTACACGTTGGCTAAACATTCGCCGTCCTTGCCACCCTGCCATCTTGCTGGAAATAATGGCCGCCCGATCATGCCCAAGGACTCGACCGCATGAAAGCTCCCTTAGCCCTGTGTGTATTGGCGAGCCTGGCGACGCCCGCCCTGGCGGACACTGCCCCCTCGCGCCTGGACACCGTGCTCGACAGCGGCACGCTCACCGTCTGCACCACCGGCGACTACAAGCCTTACACCTCCCTGCGTGCCGATGGCCGCTACGAGGGCATCGATATCGCCATGGCCGAGTCCCTGGCCAAGAGCCTCAATGCAAAGATCGCCTGGGTGCCGACCACCTGGAAAACCCTGATGCCGGACTTCCTCGCGCAACGCTGCGACATCGCCGTGGGCGGTATTTCGGTGTCGTTGGAACGCCAGAAAAAAGCCTTCTTCAGCCAGTCCCTCGGGGTCGACGGCAAGATCCCGCTGGTGCGCTGCGCCGATGTGCAACGCTACCAGACCGTCGAGCAGATCAACCAGCCGCAGGTGCGGGTGATCGAGCCGGCGGGCGGCACCAACGAAGTGTTCGCCCGGGCACACCTGGGCCAGGCGCAGATACGCCTGCACGACAACGTGAGCATCTTCGACGAACTGCTGGCGGGCAAGGCCGATGTGATGATCACCGACGCCAGCGAGGCGCGCTTCCAGCAGAAACTCAAGCCGGGGCTGTGCGCGGTCAACCCGCAGCGGCAGATGCAATACAGCGAAAAAGCCTTCCTGCTGCCGCGCGACGATGTGGCCTGGAAAAGCTATGTCGACCAGTGGTTGCACCTGAACGTGGCCACCGGGGTGTACGACGGCATCGTCAATCAATGGCTGGCAGCGCCCTGAGCCGTAGCCGTCTACGCTGTGCTCACACCTATAAGAACGAGGCACGGACAATGAAGGGACTGCTCCGATTCACCTGGCTGCTGCTGTTGGGTTTCAGCCAGGTACACGCCGCCACCTTGCCAGAGGAGGACGCCCAGGCGGCCAAGGCCCTGCTGGGGAAAGCCTTGGCCTACTACCAGAGCAATGGCGACAAGGCCTTCGCCGCCTTCAGCCGCCAGGGCGAGTTTGTCGACCATGACCGCTATGTGTTCGTGGTCGACACCCAGGGCGTGTTGCTGGCCAGCGGCGGGCCCTCCTCCGCGTTGATCGGCCGCGATATTTCCGAAGTGCTGGGGCCGGATTTGCTCCAGTCGTTCAAGAACGCGCTCAAGGTGCCGGAAGGCCAGGGCATCCAGCAGGCCGACTACCGCTGGCAGAACTGGAACGACGGCAAGACCGAGCACAAGCATGTGTTTTATCAGCGCGTGGGCGAGCGCATCCTGGCGGTGGGCTATTACCTGCCACGGGCCACGCCGGAACAGGCGCGGGCGCTGCGCGACCAGGCCGTCAAGGCGCTGGTCAAGGATCAAACGGGCACGCTGAAGGCGATCAACTCATTGCAGGGCGGTTTCCTGCAGGATGATCTCTACGTGTTTGTGGTGGACCTCGATACCCAGCGCTATGTCGCCCATGGCACCAACCTGCGACTGATCAACACCGACTTCAGCAAGATCAAGGACCCGGACGGCAAGCCGGTGGGCGAACCGATCCTCAAGCTGATGGCGGAGCAGGACCAGGGTGAGTACAAGTACCGCTGGAAAAACCCGGTAACCGGCAAGGTCGAGCACAAGCATGCGTTTTTGCGCAAAACCGGGCATTTCATGGTGGCGGTCGGGTACTACAGCCCCTGATCCACAGTGGCAGGCGATCAAGCATGGGCGCTTGATCAGGCCAGCTACTCGGCGCTGTCTTCCCGACCGCGCAGCACGCGATTAGGCATCGCAATCGCCGCCGCCAGCCCCAGCAATGACACCGCCGCACTCACCATCAGCAAATGCCGGAATGTCACCGCCAGTTCCCCGCGCAGGGCGTCCTGCGCCGGGCCTGGGGCGGCGTTCAGGCCATCGAGCAGGACGTTGCCGGAGCCGCCCTCGGCCACCAGCGCACCGCTGGCCAGGTGGGCAAAGCTGGAGTCCTGCAACAGCGCCAGCAACAACGCCGACATGCACGCCACCCCGACCGCCCCGCCCAGGGAGCGGAACAGGTTGGTGGTGCTGGTGGCGACGCCGATATCGTGCTGGCCCACCGAATTCTGTGTGCCCACCAGCGAGGTCGGGAACTGCATCCCGGCAGCGATGCCGCACAGCAACATGAACATTGCCGTCAACCCCAACGCCTGCGGCGCACTGTAGGCCATGCCGAGAATCGCCAAGGGGCTCAACACGGCGCCGCTGAGGATCAGCGGTTTATAGCGCCCGGTCACCGAGGTCATGCGCCCGGCAAAGTAGGCGCCCATCGGCAAGCCCATCGCCAGTGGCAGCAGGTGCAGCGCGGCGCTATCGGCTCCGGAACCGGTTACGGTCTGAAAGCGCAGGGGCATCAGCACCGTCAGGGAAATCGCCTGGAAACTGGTGAAAAACATCGTACACCAGCACAACACCGCGCTGCGGTTGGCGAACAGGTGCATCGGCAGCAACGGTTCCCGCGCACGCCGCTCATGCCAGACAAATATGCTCAGCGCCACCAGCGCGCAGGCCAGCAACGCTAGCACCGAGTCATCGCGCCAAGAATGGCCCTGGCCGATCTCGGTGATGCCCAGCAACAAGGCGCTCAAGCCGATGATCATCAGCACAGTACCGAGGTAATCGATGATCGGCTTGCGTTGCGGTAACGGCAGCCCGACGAGGGAGCGATGGGCCACGTACCAA
This sequence comes from Pseudomonas sp. D3, assembly GCF_029320995.1. Classification (NCBI taxonomy): domain Bacteria; kingdom Pseudomonadati; phylum Pseudomonadota; class Gammaproteobacteria; order Pseudomonadales; family Pseudomonadaceae; genus Pseudomonas; species Pseudomonas sp. D3. The sequence goes on along the minus strand of NZ_CP119772.1, from coordinate 1,920,006 downwards.
GCACCGGCGCCCAAGGGCAGGTTGATCAAAAACACCCAGCGCCAGGACAGGTACTCGGTCATATAACCGCCCAGCACCGGCCCGGCCACGCTGGCCACTGCGTACATGCTGCTGAAATAGCCCTGGTAACGGCCGCGCTCGCGGGGCGGGATGATGTCGCCGATGATCGCCTGGCTCACCGAAATCATCCCGCCGGCGCCGATGCCCTGGAGCACCCGCGCCAGCACCAGTTGCTCCATGCTCTGTGCCATGCCACAGAACAGCGACGCCAGGGTGAACAGGCCCATGCCGATCAGCATCATCGGCCGCCGCCCGTACAGGTCGCCGAGTTTGCCGTAGATCGGCACCGCCACTGTCATCGCCACCATGTAGCCGGAGATCACCCATGCCAGTAGGTTGACGTCGTGGAACTGCGCGGAAATGGCCGGCATGGACACCGCGACAATGGTCTGGTCCAAGGCACCGAGGAAGATCGCCATCATCAACGAGACGAGGATGCTGCGCACGGCGGGCACGGCTGGGGTGGGTTGATTGAGTTGAGTCACGGTAAACCTTCGAGCAAGGCCCGCAGGAAAAGGCGACCTGCGGGGATGCTCGATACGATAGCAGGCTATTCGATAGCTTCGTAAGGAAGCCCGACGTAATTTTCGGCGATGGTGGTGCGACCGGCGTGGGAGTGGATGAAGTACGCCAGTTCGCTCTCGGCAATGCGCTGGCTGAACCCGTCCGCCTCGGGAAATTGATGCAGCATCGACGTCATCCACCAGGAAAACCGTTCGGCCTTCCACACCCGCCGCAGGCAGATCTCCGAGTATTTCTCCAGCAACTCCACACGCCCCTCGCGGTAGACCTTGAGCAAGATCCGAAACAGCGTGCTCACGTCACTCGCCGCCAGGTTCAAGCCCTTGGCCCCGGTGGGTGGCACGATGTGCGCCGCATCCCCCAGCAGGAACAAACGCCCGTACTGCATCGGCTCGACCACGAAGCTGCGCAGCGGCGCGATGCTTTTTTCGATCGACGGCCCGGTCACCAACTGTTCGGCCAGGTGGCTCGGCAGGCGCACTTTCAGTTCATCCCAGAAACGCTGGTCCGACCACGCGTCGACCGATTCCTCAACGGGTACTTGCAGGTAGTAACGGCTGCGTGTCGGCGAACGCATGCTGCACAAGGCAAACCCACGCGCATGCTTGGCGTACACCAGTTCTTCATGGACCGGCGGCGTGTCGGCCAGGATACCCAGCCAGCCGAAGGGGTACACCCGTTCGAAGACCTTCAGCGATTCGGCCGGGATCGCTTGACGGGCGACACCGTGAAAACCGTCGCAACCGGCCACGTAGTCACACTCCAGGCGAAAGGTTTCGCCTTCATGTTCGAACGTCAACCAGGGCTGATCAGTTTTGAGCCCGTGGGGTTGCACCTCACGGGCGTTATACAAGGTGATGGCACCTGCGGCGGCGCGCGCGTCCATCAGGTCGCGGGTCACTTCGGTCTGGCCGTAGACCATCACCGATTGACCGCCGGTGAGCGCCTTGAGGTCGATGTGGGTCAATTGGCCATTGAGCGCCAGTTCGAAGCCATCGTGGACCAGGCCCTCCGCGTCCATGCGCTGGCTGACGCCGGCCTCGCGCAGCAGGTCGACCATGCCTTGCTCCAACACGCCGGCACGGATGCGACCCAGCACGTAATCGGCGCTTTGGCGCTCTAGAATCAGGGTCTGGATACCGGCCTGATGCAGCAGTTGGCCGAGCAGAAGTCCCGCGGGACCGGCGCCGATAATGGCGACTTGAGTTTTCAGTGTTTTCATTATTTTTGTGGTCCGCAAGTTTCACCCGAACGGATCAGGTGAAAGAGTTGTCATTGGTCGTGTTGCTGACATTTTTCACTTGAGTGGCCGCTATAAGAAGGTGAAAACTGCGCCAAAGCCTGCGCTTTTTGCCAATCGGGGCGATTACCGAACCACTTGCCTGAGTATCGGATTGAAACTATGACTAAACCTGCCAGTTCCGCGATTCCGGTGTTCAAGTTGTATGGGGAAAACCAGCAATGGCCGACGCCGGACTTGTTGCACTGCGAAACGATTTCCCGACGCAGCCGGGACTACCAGTGGGAAATCCAGCCCCACCGGCACGCGGATCTGTGCCAGTTGCTGTACGTCCACAAAGGCCAGGCGCAACTGGAGATCGAAGGCCAGCGCACCACCCTCAACGAAGCGACCTTGCAGGTGCTGCCGCCGCTGTGCGTGCATGGGTTTCGGTTTGCTGAAGAGGTCGAAGGCTACGTGCTGACCCTGGCGGCCCCGCTGGTCAGCCATCTGCAAGCGCAACTGGGCGCGACGGTGGACGGCCTGCAGGCGCTCGGCACTTACCCGGCAGGCAAGGACCGTGACTACCTCCACAGCCTGTTCTCCCGCCTGCAGGACGAATACGCCGATGAACAGCCGGCCCGGGACATGATGATGCACGCCCTGGTCAGCGTACTGCTGGTGTGGATCAGCCGCCAGGCGATCCAGCGCCGTCACCCACGGGCACCGCGCGGGCAAGAATATTTCCGGCGCTTTACCCAATTGGTCGAGCAGCATTATCGCGAACACCCGAAGATTGAAGACCTAGCCCACAAGCTGGGCATCTCGGTCTCACACCTGAACGGCACGTGCCGGGAATTGGGCGGGCAACCTGCGCTACAGATCATGCATGACCGCCAATTGCTCGAAGCCAAGCGACTGCTGACCTACACGAGCATGACCATCAATGAAATGTCCGAGGTACTGGGCTTTTCCGACCCGACCAATTTCTCGCGGCTGTTCCGCCGACGGGTCGGGTTTTCGCCCAAGGCGTTTCGCGAGCAACTCAAGGCCGACACACCCCTGGGTTAAAGGTGGGATCGTCCTCTGTAGGCCATTAGCGCAACGCGCTGAAACTGCCGGTGTGCGGAATGCATTGGTCCTGATTGCAACTGATCGCAAAGCTCGGCTGCATCCGGGTCTGCTCCACGCGATAGGCGGCAGTGCCGTACAGCGCGCTGGCTAAGGCGCAGAGGATGAAGATCATCAGGTACTTTCTGGTTTTGACGGTCATGGCACAGACCTCTGAAGGATCTATTTGACGCTGTTTAAAGCATAGGTCAGTCAGGGCGAGTTGCCATTATTGGACGACATTCAACATCTGTATGTCGGGTCAGAGGCCCCTATCCCACGCCGGCGTTTCCGGAAACCTCTGCACCAGGAAATCCAGCAGGCTGCGCAGCGCCGACGGCATGTGTTTGCGCGACGCGTACACCGCGTAGATGTTCATCTGCCGCGGCTCGGCTGCGGGCAGCAGGCGCACCAGTTCGCCACGACGGATGTGCTCCCCGGCCTGATAACTGGGCAACATCGCCACCCCGGCACCGGCCAGCGTCAGGCGTAACAGCGTGCTGGCTTCGTTGGCGGTGATATTGCCGTGGACCGGCACCGAAACGTGCTCGCCGCCTTCCTCGAAATGCCACAGGCTTTTGCCGAAGTACGAGTGGGTCAGGCAGTTGTGCAGCGCCAGGTCTTCGACCTTTTGCGGCGTCGGATGCTCAAGCAGGTAGGCCGGGGTCGCGCACACCACCGAGCGACAGACGGTCAGGCGCCGTGCGATCAGGTTGGGGTCCAGGTCATTGCTGGTGCGGATCGCCAGATCGATGCGCTCATCCACCAGGTTGACCGTGCGATCGAGCATCTGCAGGTCGACCGTCACCAAGGGGTAGCGCTTGACGTACTCAGCGATGGCCTCGGCCAGCTGCGCCAGGCCGAACGAGGTGCTGACACTCAGGCGCAACAGGCCACGGGGCGCGTCATCCGGCTCGCGAACGGCGGCCTGCATGTCACCGCACAATTCCAGCAATTGCCGGCAACGTGGCAGGGTTTCCCCGCCGGCGGCCGTGAGGCTCAGCTTGCGCGTGGTGCGATGCAGCAAGCGCGCGCCGACCCAGTCTTCCAGCTCGGCCAGGTAGCGCGAGACCACCGGGCGCGACAGGTCCAGATGGTCGGCGGCGGCGGACTGGCTGCCCAAATCCACCACCGTCACAAACACGCGCATTGCTTGAAGACGATCCATGATCTGCCCGATTTTAGAAACAAACTATGTCCCAGCATCGCATTTTTTGTTGTGTTTGGTGCAACTAAGCTCTGTGCATCCCTTACCGATTGCCGGAGCTGCCCGATGTTTTCCACCCTCAAGCGCCTGACCCTCGCGACCGCCGCCCTGGCCTTCGCTGCCCAGGCCGCCGCCACCGAGCTGACCCTCGACGTGTACAACCCCGGCGAAGCCGCGATCTTCCCGGTCAGTTCGGTGCTGGTCAGCGGCGCGAAAGACGCGATCCTGGTCGACGCGCAGTTCGGTAAAAGCCAGGCCGAACAACTGGTGCAGAAGATCCGCGCGAGCGGCAAACACTTGACTACCATCTACATCAGCCACGGCGACCCAGACTATTACTTCGGCCTCGACACCCTGACCGCCGCATTCCCCGGCGCCAAGGTGCTGGCCCCGCAAGCGGTGGTCGACCACATCAACGCTACCGTCGCCGGCAAACTGGCGTTCTGGGGCCCGAAAATGGGCGCCGACAAACCAGGCAAAACCATCGTGCCGCAGGTGCTCGCCGGCCACCGCCTGACGCTTGAAGGGCAACACCTGGAAGTGATCGGCCTGGACGGCCCGCAGCCGGATCGCAGCTTTGTGTGGGTTCCATCGATCAAGGCCGTCATCGGCGGCGTGGTGGTCGCCGACAACATCCACCTGTGGATGGCCGATACTCAGAGCGCGCAGTCGCATAAAGACTGGCTGGCCACCCTGCAACGCATCGCCGAGCTGAAGCCGCGCACGGTGGTTCCGGGGCATTTCCTCGGCAGCCCGGCGCTGCAATCCGTGGCCTTTACCGCCGGCTACATCAAGGCCTTTGACGAAGAAACCGCCAAGGCCAAGGATTCCGCCGCCCTGATCGCGGCAATGCAAAAGCGTTACCCGACCCTCGCCGACGAAAGCTCGCTGGAACTGAGCGCCAAAGTCGCCAAGGGCGAAATGAAGTGGTGAAGCGTTTCACACCTTAACCGTACTGGAGAACGTCATGAGCAAGATCGCAATCATTGGGGCCACTGGCCGTGCGGGCAGTCAACTGCTGGAAGAGGCGCTGCGGCGTGGGCATAGCGTCACCGCCATCGCGCGTAACACCGACAAACTGGCCGGGCGCCCTGGCGTCAGCGTCAAACAGGTCGATGCACTGGATGCCGAGGCCTTGCAACAGGCCATCAGCGGCAGCGATGTGGTGATCAGCGCGGCGCACTTCGCCACCCTGCCCGCCAGCGCGGTGATCGGCCCGGTGAAAAAAGCTGCGGTGAAACGCCTGCTGGTGGTGGGCGGCGCGGGTTCGCTGCTACTGCCGGGCGGCGCTCGGGTGATCGACAGCGAGGGTTTCCCGCAAGCGTACAAGGCAGAAGCCAGTGCCGGCGCGACGTTCCTCGATGCGTTGCGTCAGGAGCATGAACTGGATTGGACCTTCCTGTCGCCGTCGGCCGAATTCGTTGAAACCGAGCGCACCGGCACGTTCCGCCTGGGCCAGGATGATTTGCTGGTGAGCAGCGAAGGCCGCAGCTGGATCAGCTTCGCCGACTTCGCCATCGCGATGCTCGATGAAGTGGAAACACCCAAGCACTCGCGCCTGCGTTTCACCGTCGGTTACTGAGCCAACGCGATCAAAACATGGGGGCGCTGCGTTGCCGGCGCCCCCATGTGGATCTTCAGCGCTACGTCTGTTGCGCCTGGTTGACCAACCAATCCATCAGCGCTTCAAGCCCGGCCGAAGGGGTTGTCCCCGGCGGATACACCAGGTAATAGCCCATCCCCGTCGGCACCCGCAATTCAAACGGCGTCACCAACCGTCCCGCCTTCACGTCTTCGCCAATCAACGCACCGTCGCCAATCGCCACGCCTGAGCCCTGGGACGCCACGGTCATGGCCAGATCCAGCGTCTCGAAATGATGGCCCTGGCTCACATTGCTCAAGCGCGTCTTCGCCGCCTCCAGCCACAACGCCCAGTCGCGCTCGTCCCGCGTGGGATGCAACAGCACCTGTTGCTGCAGGTCCGCAGGCGTACTCAGACAGTCGCGTAAAGCCGGCGCGCAGACCGGTGTGAGTTGTTCATCGAACAGATGCCGAGCCTCGGCCGATTGTTCCGCGCTGGGCGCATAGATCACCGCCGCATCGAACTGCTCGCGACGAAAGTCCACGCTGTAGGCCACGGTCGTGGTCAGCTCCACCGGCACATCCGGGCGTTCGCGTTGCCATTGCATCAAGCGCGGCAGCAGCCAACGCATCACGCAGGTGGAGGCCTTGAGCTGCAGGGTGTCGCGGCGGCTGCCGATCTGCTCCAGCGCGTCACCGAGCAGGCCGAACACCTGCTGCACCCGCAGCGACCACTCGCGGCCTTCTTCAGTCAGGCTCAAGCCCCGCGCCTGACGCAGGAACAGCGCGTAGCCCAAATAGGTTTCCAGCCCGGCGATCTGCCGGCTTACCGCACCCTGGGTGATGTGCAACTGCTCGGCGGCGCGGGTGAAGTTACAACACTGGGCGGTGACCCAGAAGGTGTGCAGCGCGGGCAGCGGCGGAAGGCGTTTCATAGGGGCAAGCAGCCATGACGTGAGGACATGGCAAGTATGACTTTTTATCGATTGTTGCCGCTACGGCCAGCCGGTCCAATACCGCCCAACCTCAACAATAAGAGCGACATGTATGGCGACCTGCGGCGAAGTACTGGTCAACCTTCTGGAACGCTACGGCGTGGACCAGGTGTTTGGTATCCCTGGAGTACACACCGTGGAGTTGTATCGCGGCCTGGCGCGCTCGAACATCCGCCACGTCACCCCGCGCCACGAACAGGGCGCGGGCTTTATGGCCGATGGCTATGCACGCACCAGCGGCAAGCCCGGCGTGTGTTTCATCATCACCGGCCCCGGCATGACCAACATCACCACGGCCATGGGCCAGGCCTATGCCGACTCGATCCCGATGCTGGTGATCTCCAGCGTGCAGTCGCGCAGCCAGTTGGGCGGCGGGCGCGGCACGTTGCATGAGCTGCCGAACCAGAGCGCGCTGGTCGCCGGCGTGGCGGCGTTCTCCCACACCTTGATGTCGGCAGCGCAATTACCCGGCGTGCTGGCGCGGGCGTTTGCGCTGTTCCAGGCGGGGCGGCCGCGCCCGGTACACATCGAAATCCCGCTGGATGTGCTGGTGGAAAACGCCGATGCGTCGCTCGGCACTTCACCCGTCAGCGTGGCGCGTGCCGGGGCGGCACCGTCGGCGGTCAAGCAAATGAGCCAACGGCTCGCCGCCGCCAAACGCCCGTTGATCCTGGCCGGCGGCGGTGCCATCGCGGCGGCTGCGGCGTTGACCCGCCTGGCAGAAACCCTCGGCGCCCCCGTGGCGCTGACCATCAACGCCAAAGGTATGCTGCCCGCAGCCCACCCGTTGCTGATCGGCTCGACCCAGACCCTGCTGGCCACCCGCGCCCTGGTCGCCGAAGCCGATGTGGTACTGGCTATCGGCACGGAGCTGGCGGAGACCGACTACGACGTGACCTTCGCCGGCGGCTTCGAGATTCCCGGCGCGCTGCTGCGCATCGATATCGACCCGGACCAAACCGTGCGCAATTACCCGCCCGAACTGGCGTTGGTGGCCGACGCACAGATCGCCGCCGAGGCCTTGCTCGCCGAACTCCAGCGCCTGCCACTGGCGCCTCGTCACAACGCCTGGGGCGCTCAACGCGTCGCCCGCCTTTGGGCCGAATTAACGCCGGCCTGGGACGCCGCCACCCGTGCGCAAACCCGCTTCCTCCACACCGTGCTGGAGGAACTGCCTAATGCGGTGCTGGTGGGCGACTCCACGCAGCCGGTGTACAGCGGCAACCTGACCCTGAACCTCGACCACCCGCGCCGCTGGTTCAACGCCTCCACCGGCTACGGCACCTTGGGCTACGCGCTGCCTGCGGCCATCGGCGCCTGGTTGGGGCGTGGTGATGGCCAGCCGGTGGTGTGCCTGATCGGTGACGGCGGGCTGCAATTCACTCTGCCGGAACTGGCCAGCGCCGTGGAAGCACGCACGCCGATCATCGTGCTGCTGTGGAATAACCAGGGCTACGAGGAGATCAAGAAGTACATGCTCAACCGGGCCATCGAACCGGTCGGCGTCGACATCTACACTCCGGACTTTATCGGCGTGGCCACGGCCCTCGGTTGCGCCGCCGAGCGCATCCAGGGCGTGGACTCGCTGCGCGTTGCCTTGCGGGCCGCCGCTGATCGCCAGGGGCCGACGCTGATTGAAATCGACCAGCAACGTTGGATGCAGGAGGTGGCGGTATGAGCGCAGTCATGAACGGTCTGTATATCAATGGTGCGTGGCGTGCGGGCCATGACGTGCTGGAGGTGATCAACCCGGCCACCGAGGAGACGTTGGCCCAGGTCAGCGTCGGCGATGCGAGCGCCGTGGCCGAGGCGGTCGATGCGGCCAGCGCGGCGTTTATCGGCTGGTCGCAAAGCACCGGGCGTGAGCGCGGCGCCCTGCTGCGCAAAGTGGCTCAGGGTGTGAGCGAACAGCGTGAGGCGTTGATGCGCGTGCAGTCGCGCAACAGCGGCAAACCGTTGTTCGAAGCGGGTATCGATGTGGACGACGTGATCGCCACCTTCGAGTACTACGCCGGTCTCGCCGAGGCGCTGGACGCCGAGCAAGACCGTGCGGTGGCGCTGCCCAGTGACGCCTTCAGCGCCCGCCTGCGCCGCGAACCCTGCGGCGTGGTGGGCCTGATCGTGCCATGGAATTTCCCCATGGTCACCACCGCCTGGAAACTCGCCCCGGCCCTCGCCGCCGGCTGTTGCGTGGTGCTCAAACCGTCGGAAGTGACACCGTTGGCGGAATTGCAACTGGCGCGGATCATCGCCGGCGCCGGCTTCCCGGCGGGGGTGTTCAACCTCGTCTGCGGCACCGGCCTGGCCGTGGGCGCCCCACTGGCAGCGGCGCCTCGCGTGGCGAAGATTTCCTTCACCGGCAGCAATGCGGTGGGCGTGCAGGTGATGCAACGCGCCGCCGAAACCGTCAAGGGCGTGAGCCTGGAGCTGGGGGGCAAATCCTCGCTGCTGGTGCTGGAAGATGCCGACCTCGACCTGGCGCTTGAGCTGGCCTGTGGTGGCGGCTTTTTCAACGCTGGGCAGATGTGTTCGGCGACCAGCCGCGTGCTGGTGGCGGACAGTCTCGCGGATGAATTCCTGCAGCGTTTGACCGCGCGGGTTGAAGGGATTCGCGTCGCTGACCCGTTTGCCGAAGACGTGGAAATGGGCGCGCTGATCAACCACGCGCAGTACCAACGGGTGTTGGCGCATATCCAGCGCGGCGTGCAGGACGGCGCCCGCTTGCTGTGCGGCGGTGAGCGCCCGGCACACTTGGCGAAGGGCTATTTCATTCGTCCCACGCTGTTCACCGACGTGCCGCTGGACAGCGCGTTGTGGCAGCAAGAAATCTTCGGCCCGGTGCTGTGTGTACGACGCTTTACCACGGAAGACGAGGCCATCGCCCTGGCCAACGACAGCGATTTCGGCCTGGTCGCCAGCGTGGTCAGCCGCAACGGCGAAGCCGCCGAACGCGTGGCCAATGCCTTGCAGGCCGGCATGGTGTGGATCAACGCGCCGCAGCTGATCTTCGCGCAAACAGCGTGGGGCGGTTACAAGCAGAGCAGCATCGGCCGCGAGCTGGGCCCGTGGGGGTTGGCGGCGTTTCAGGAGATCAAGCACGTGATCCGGTCTAACTGACGACGCTGCCTCCCTATGGAATGTGGCCCAATGTGGAAGGGGCTTGCCCCCTCCCACATTTTGATGTGCGGTATTTCAGTTAACTGCGTTTTTTAGATAGCCCCTGCGACTTTCTCATTTGCCCCCGCTCCCCGTGCGTGGCCTGATTCGCCCTTGTTCACTCAAGGCAGGCTCATGGCAAACGTTCACGTAAAATCCACCACCGCCGTCTGGCTGATGATCAGCGTCGTGCTAGTCGCGCTTAACCTGCGCCCGTCGATGGCGGCCGTAGGGCCGTTGTTAGCGTCGATTCGCGGCGAGGTGCCGTTGAGTTTCAGCAGCGCGGCGTTGCTGACCATGTTGCCGGTCATGGCCATGGGCCTGGCGATGTTTTTCGGCATGGGCCTGGCCAAGCGCTTCGGCGAACATCGCAGCATCGCGGTGTCGCTGCTGGTGATCGGCGCGGCGACGCTGTCGCGGTTGTTCCTCGATTCGGCGCTGGAATTGATCGTCAGCGCGATCGCTGCGGGGGTTGGCATCGCGATGATCCAGGCGGTGATGCCGGCGCTGATCAAGTCGCGTTTCAGCGCTAACGTTTCATTGTTCATGGGCTTGTACGTCACGGCGATCATGGGCGGTGCGGCGCTGGCGGCGTCGTTCTCGCCGTTCGTGCAGGTGCAGACCGGCAGTTGGCGCATCGGCCTGGCGATCTGGGCAGGGCTGGCCTTGCTCGCCCTGGTTTTCTGGTCCGCCCAGCGTGCGGCGCTGCCCGCCCTGCCCCAGGCCGGTTCTGACAAGCAGGAAGGATTTTTCGGCAATGGTCGCGCCTGGTTGCTGGCGATCTTTTTTGGCCTCGGTACAGCCTCCTACACCTGCGTCCTGGCGTGGCTGGCGCCGTACTACGTCGAACAAGGCTGGAGCGAACAGCATGCCGGTTTGCTCCTGGGTTTCCTCACCGCGATGGAAGTCATCTCGGGCCTCGTGACCCCGGCCATCGCTAACCGTCGCCAGGATAAACGCGCAGTGGTGGCGGTATTGCTGGTGCTGATCATCCTCGGTTTCTGCGGGCTGATCCTGGCGCCCCAATACCTGAGTTTGCTGTGGCCCTGCCTACTCGGCCTGGGCATCGGCGGGCTGTTCCCGATGAGTTTGATCCTGTCCCTCGACCACCTCGACCACCCGCGCCGCGCCGGTGGCCTGACGGCGTTTGTGCAAGGCATCGGCTACCTGATTGCCGGCCTGTCGCCGTTGATCGCCGGGATGATCCGCGATCAATTGGGCAGTTTCGAATGGGCATGGTGGTCGCTGACGGCGGTGATCGGGGTGATGCTGCTGATCGTCACGCGCTTCGATCCGAAGCATTACGCGGACCACATTCGCTGACGTCGTATTGCAAACACTTTTTGTCCCACACAAAACATAGAAACACCCTACAGAGCTTTCTATTGGCACGCCCGTTCCGTTAACCTTCTACCCTTGTCGCGCGCTGCCACAGTGCCAAGGCTTACCGGATGGAATGGATGCTAAACAGTAACTTGCTCAGAAAGCTCGATATGCAGGATTTGATGGTGTTTATCGCCGTCTACGACCAGAGCAGCGTTACCGAGGTGTCAGAAACGCTGTTCGTCAGCCAGTCAACCGTGAGCTACAGCTTGAAGAAGCTGCGCACCAGCTTCGAGGATGAGCTGTTTATCAACACGCGGGCGGGTATGCGTCCGACGTACAAGGCCAGCACCATGTACGGCCATGTGCAGAAAATCCTCGAAAGCATCAACCTGTGCCACGCCGGTGGCCAGGCCTTTGATCCCACCCAGAAAGCCGTGACCTTCAACGTGTGCGCCCCGGAGTATTTCGAGCAGTTGATCCTGCCGCGCCTGTTGAAGAACTTCGACCGCGCCGACCTGCCGGTGATCGTCAATGTGCGCAAGCTGGAAACCGAGATCCCCGCCGACGACCTGCGCGAAGGCCGCCTTGACCTGGTGATGTGTTTTGGCCCGCACTTTCACCGCGCCCATAAAGACTTCAAGACCCAGATGCTGCTCGAAGACGACCTGGTGTGTGTCTTCGACAAACGTGCAGCGCCCCGTGAGGCGGCGTTCAGCCTGCAGTCTTTCGTCGAGCGACGCCACGTATTCCCCACGCCGTGGACCTCCGACACCAACATGATCGACGGCTGGCTGGCGCGCCAGGCTCACAAGCGCCAAGTGGTCGCCCGGGCCAACAGCTACAGCGCCGCGTTGAAGATGATCGCCGGCACCGACTTCATCGTTACCCTGCCCCGCCGTGTGCAAAGACTGCTGGCACCCGCCGCAGTGTTCGGCCATTGCGAGGCGCCCAACGGGTTGCCGGGGTTCACCCTGGACATGCAGTGGAACGAAACCAGTGAACAGGACAGCGCCAATACCTGGTTCAGGGAACAAGTCGTGAAAGTCTGCGCTGAGCAGGGATTACTCTAATCTCACGCACCGACGCAGAGCGGCAGGGTTGTGGAGGACGGAAGCACTCAGCCGATCGCAACTTTACTGTAGGCATCGCGATCGATATCCAGCAACTCGACACTCAGTTGCACCTGCACCCCCTCCGGCCATGGCCCAAGCTCCTGCACCACGGCCAACAGGCTTTCCGATAACTGCTTCTTGACCTGCGCCGAGCGCCCACTGAGCAACGCCAGGCGCACGGCGACAAACCCCCGCACGTTCATGCCGGTGCCCACGCGAAAGCTCTCGACCTTGATCGAACGACTCTTGATATCGAACTCGGCGCCAAACTGACCGGAGGCCACCAACGCGTGGTTCAGACGCAATAGAGCCTTATCGGTGTCCAGTTGCGTCAGGTTGGCGGTGTATTCCAGGTGCAGGTGTGGCATGGGAGTCTCCGAAGTAACCGTAGGAAGATTCCTAGATATACCACGGATAAAAGCGTCAGGCCTTTTTCACCAGGTCGCGGTCGCTCATAAACGCCTCCAGCCGCGAACGCATCCAGCGCTCGGCAGGGTCGGTGTCCACATGGCTGAGCCAGACCATGGACAAATCCAGGGTGGGTGTCTCGAACGGGTATGGCTCACAAAACAGGTTGCCCGACAGCGACATGGCTTCGGCGGTGTAGTCCGGCAGGCTGGCGATCAGGTCGGTGCCGGCCAGCAGTGCCGGCAGCGCGCTGTATTGCGGCACCGACAACACCACATGACGCTTGCGCCCGATTTCCGCCAGCCATTCATCGGCAAACCCGGACACGTTGGCGGTGTGGGACACCAGCACATGGGGCCGCGCGCAATATTCATCGAGGGTCAGCGGCCGGTCGGACGCGTCGGCGCGCAACAGGCGCGGGCGGATATGGCGCAGCAACTTGCGCTTGGCATTCGCCGGCAGGCCACGGGTCTGGGTGATGCCGACGGTGATATCACCGGACCCCAGCAGATCGGGAATCCGCCAGTAGTCGACGTGCTGCACCACGAACACCACCATCGGCGCTTCCTGGCGCAAGGCGCGCAGCAACGGCGGCAACAGGCCGAACTCGACATCATCGGACAGGCCGATACGGAAGGTCATGGTGCTGACGGACGGGTCGAAATCGTGGGTCAGGCTCAGGGCCGATGACAGCGAGTCCAGGGCTGGCGACAAATGCAGGATGATTTCCTCGGCCCGCGCGGTAGGTTCCATGCGGTGGCCGACGCGAATAAACAGCGGATCGTTGAACAAGGTGCGTAGCCGGTTGAGCGCCGAACTGATGGTCGGTTGGCCGAGAAACAGCTTCTCCGCCACCCGCGTCACATTGCGCTCGAGCATCAGTGCTTCGAAGACCACCATCAAGTTGATGTCGGCCTTACGTAATTCATTGCGATTCATCAGCGCCTGCTCTTTCCCCACGACAAGCCGCAGTTTAGAAAGCCCGAAGGGGCTGCGTCTATGCGCACTCTGTTCAATAGACAGCTTTGCGACTATAAATCAGCTCTTCAAGCTCGCAGGAACACTCTCGTGCTGGTCACTCTCGCCGCTGCCACTCTCTTGGCCGGGTTCTGTATCTGGATCATCCAGTTTATCGCGCACCCCACCGCCCGCACTTTGTTGCGGGTATTCGTCGGTTTGTGCCTCGCGGCGGTGGTGGCGTATCTGGTGCTGGCGTCGGGTTATCCTATTTCGTTGCTGGTCTCATAACCACCCGAGAGGCCGTTGGCTGTTCCGGGCGCAAACGCAGCGCCAGGGTCAGCAACCCCACACACAGGGTGCTCGATTGGCTGACGGATATAGCGCAAACGCGAGCAAGCCCGCTCCCACACTTGGGGCATCAGGGTTTCAGCGGAATTTCCTGATCCTGCTCCGAAAGCTCCGTACCGTCCTCGGGATGCTTCCAGGTCTGCGGCTTTTCTTCCTCCAAGCGCCGCCGACGTTGCTCCCGCTCCCGCTCGTCCCGCTGTTTCTGTTCGTCAGTCATAGGCACCCCCGGCCGTAAGAGTTGGTTACGCCTGCAAGCATAGAACAAGGACTGCACAATGGGTCTGCGCTGACAATTGATAATCAAAACGCATCAATCAATCCAAATTACTCACTTATCATTTCCAAATGTGTCAGCCACTATCCTCAGTCCTAAGCGAAACAAGCACTTTAAAAAGAACGCTGGAGACACAAAACCATGACAAGCCCTACCCGACCCGACTCTGCCCGTTCAAAAGTGGGTGCGGTATTCCGCGTTACTTCGGGCAACTTCCTCGAACAGTTCGACTTCTTCCTGTTCGGCTTCTATGCCACCTACATCGCTGCCGCGTTCTTCCCCGCCGCTAATGAGTTTGCGTCATTAATGATGACCTTCGCTGTATTCGGCGCGGGCTTCCTGATGCGTCCGTTGGGCGCGGTAATCCTGGGCGCCTACATTGACGATGTCGGTCGTCGCAAAGGGCTGATCGTGACCCTGTCGATCATGGCCAGCGGCACGCTGCTGATCGTGCTGGTGCCGGGTTATCACACCATTGGCCTGTGGGCACCGGCGCTGGTGTTGCTCGGCCGTCTGCTGCAAGGCTTCTCGGCCGGTGCGGAGCTGGGCGGGGTGTCGGTATACCTCGCAGAAATGGCCACCCCCGGCCGCAAAGGCTTCTATACCAGTTGGCAATCGGGCAGCCAACAGATCTCCATCGTGGTCGCCGCCGCGCTGGGTTATGGCCTGAACGTGTGGATGGAACCGGCGATTGTGGCCGACTGGGGCTGGCGTATTCCGTTCGCCGTCGGTTGCGTGATCATTCCGTTCATCTTTGTGCTGCGGCGCAACCTTGAAGAGACCGAAGAGTTCGCCAACCGCAAGCATCGCCCGAGCATGCGCGAAGTGCTGGCGACCCTGGCGAAAAACTGGTCCGTGGTCATCGGCGGCATGTTGATGGTGGCAATGACCACCACTGCGTTCTACCTGATCACCGTGTACGCGCCGACCTTCGGCAAAACCGTGCTGCAACTGAGCACGTCGGATGCGTTGCTGGTGACCTTGCTGGTGGCCGTATCGAACTTTGTCTGGCTGCCCATCGGCGGTACCCTGAGTGACCGCTTCGGGCGCAAACCGGTGCTGGTCGCCATGACCGCGCTGACGGTGCTCACGGCTTATCCGGCGCTGTCCTACGTGGTAAACGCGCCGAGCTTTGCGCATATGCTCGAAACCCTGCTGTGGTTCTCCTTCCTGTATGGCATGTACAACGGCGCGATGATCCCGGCGCTGACCGAAATCATGCCGGTGGAAGTGCGCGTGGCGGGCTTCTCCCTCGCCTATAGCCTGGCGACCGCAGTCTTTGGCGGTTTCACCCCGGCGATCTCCACTTGGTTCATTCACATCACCGACGACAAGGCTTCGCCGGCCTACTGGTTGATGTTCGCCGCCCTGTGCGCCCTGTGCTCGACCCTCGCGTTGTATTACCGGGCCAACACCCGTGGGCAGGTGATGCCGGAAGCGGCGCAATGAAAGCGCTGTTGAACACCCTGACGGTCCTCGCCCTCAGCGCCCTGGCGCTGACGGCCCAGGCCGAACAACTCACGGTGATGACCTCCGGTGGCTTCACCGCTGCCTACACGCTGCTGGGCCCGCAATACGCCCAGCGCAGCCGCGACACCCTCGACACCGTCCTCGGCCCGTCGATGGGCAAGGCGCCGGAAGCGATTCCCAACCGCCTGGCCCGTGGCGAACACGCCGATGTGGTGATCATGGTCGGCTACGCCCTGGATGACTTGATCAAACAAGGCAAGGTCGACAAAGCGTCCCGCGTGGAACTGGCGGATTCGCGGATCGGCCTGGTGGTGAAAGCAGGCGCGGCCAAACCGGCCATCGGCACCGATGCCGAACTCAAAGCGGTGTTGCTCAAGGCCAAGTCCGTGGCGTATTCGGACAGCGCCAGCGGCGTGTATGTCGAGAAGGAACTGTTCAAGAAACTCGGCATGCCGGCCAAGGGCACCATGATCGAACGCATCCCCGTGGCCGAACAGGTCGCCAAGGGTGACTACGAGGTGGGCTTGCAACAGGTGGCGGAACTGTTGCCGGTGCCGGGGGTGACTTACGTCGGCAAGATCCCCGAAGACGTGCAATCGGTGACGCGCTTTGCGGCGGGCATTCCGGTCAACGCCGAACACCCGGCGCAGGCCAAGGCGCTGCTGCAGTACCTCGCCTCGCCCGAGGCGCAACCGGTGGTGCAATCCACCGGCCTGGACTCGGTATCACGCTGAGCGATACGGCAGCTCCCGCACCAACCGCTCCAACTCCAGCGCCGCCGGCGGCAACGTCCGCCCGCGGCGCTTGATCAAACCCACATTGCGCATCACCTGCGGCTCCTCCAGCGGCACACTCAGCAAAGTCGAGTGTTCAGAGCCCGGCATGGCAATCGACGGCACCATCGCCACGCCCAGCCCCGCCTCCACCAAACCGAGCATCGTGGTCACGTGGTGCGTCTCGCAGATGCTCGGCTTTTTCACCCGCACCCCGCGCAAGGCCTGGTCCAGCAGGAAACGGTTGCCCGAGGTTTTGTCCACCGTGATGTAGTCATGCTCGTAGGCCTCGGCCCAGCTTACGCTGGCGCGCTCGGCAAGCGGGTGATCGCGGCGGCAGGCCAGCACATAACGCTCCTGAAACAGCAATTCGAACTCCACCTCATCGGCCAGGCTGCCGCTGAAACTCACGCCGAAATCCGCCTCGCCGCTTTCCACCGCGTTGCACACCTCGCCGGCACTGGCATCCAGCACCCGCAGGCGGATCTTGGGGTACAGCTTGTGGAATGCCGAGATCACATGAGGCATGAAGTAATACGCGGTGGACGGCACACACGCGATGGTCACGTCGCCCATACGCGTGGAGGCAACGTTGCTGATGCCCATCAGGGCGATGTCGAGGTCGTCGAGGATGCGCTCGACCTGCGGCAGGAAGGCGCGCCCGACCATGGTCAGGCTGACTCGGCGCGTGGTGCGCTCGAACAACTTCACATCCAGGGCAGTTTCGAGCTTTTCGATGCGACGGCTGAGGGCCGGTTGCGAGATCCGGATGGCATCGGCGGCAGCGCGAAAACTACCCTTGTCTACTACGGCGCGGAAGGCTTGGAGGTCGTTGAGGTCGAAGTTGATGATCACGGAGGGCGGCCAATGGGGATCGGGATGGGGGGATTATCGTATGGGCGGTAACGAGGCGCCATGTGCGCGGGGACTGCCGCTCGAATACGCCAGATTTTCAGCATGAAACTGCGCAGTATGGCGCGTTTTCATAGCCTGCGAACCTGTCAGAAATGACAGTACCGCTGGTCTCGCGCTGTGTTGACGATTGGCTCGCGCGGGTCTTTGATTATGTATGCCGCACTCGACAACGCGTCGGTGCATAGCAGGACACAAGGGTTTAGAGGAGACGAACAATGAGCGATAGACAGAACGGCACAGTGAAGTGGTTCAACGACGAAAAAGGCTTTGGGTTCATCACTCCGGAGAGCGGACCCGACCTGTTCGTACACTTCAAGGCGATTGAAGGCGATGGATTCAGATCACTGAAAGAGGGGCAGAAAGTCAGCTTCGAAGCGATTCAAGGGCCTAAAGGCATGCAGGCGGAAAAAGTCCAAGTGGTCAACTGACAAGCCCTCGAATGACCGCTTCACCCCGCCCACCACGGGCCATGCATTGCACTGGAAAAGGAGAACGGCTATGCCCAGTAAAACTCCACAGACTGCAATATTCATCAGCAGCGAAACTGCCGTCCACGATACGCAAGACGTGTTCTTTCGCAGCAGCACCGCCCAGGGCGGTCAGGTGCTGCGCGAAGGGCAAACCGTCACTTACGAAGTGGAACGGGGGCCGGGGGGCGAGTGGCAAGCGGTCAATATTGAGATCGTGGAAGAACCGACGCTGAATTAGCGCCATCCTGCGCGCCGCCACTCGCGACGCACGTCACTACAGTTGAAAGCGTGCCACCGCCTCGTTCAGCGCGACCGCCAGTTGCGCCAGTTCCCGGCTCGCGCCATTGATCTGCCCGGCACCGGAAGACGATTGCGCCGACAAGTCGCGAATGTTGACGATGTTGCGATCAACTTCCTTGGCGACCTGAGCCTGCTCCTCGGCGGCACTGGCGATGACCAGGTTGCGCTGGTGAATCTGATCGATGGAATCGGTGATCTGGCTCAAGGCACCGCCGGCCCCTTCCGCCAACGCCAAGGTGTCGGTGGCGCGTGCGGTGCTCGACTGCATCGAAGTCAGTGCGTGGTCGGAACCCGCGCGCATGGCGCTGACCATCTGGTCGATTTCCAGGGTCGATTGCTGGGTGCGGTGCGCCAGGGCGCGCACTTCGTCGGCCACGACCGCAAAACCACGTCCGGACTCCCCGGCGCGTGCCGCTTCGATGGCGGCGTTGAGCGCCAGCAGGTTGGTCTGCTCGGCGATGGAGCGAATCACGTCGAGTACCTTGCCGATATCCCGCGATTGCTCGGCGAGGTGCTGCACCAGGGTCGAGGTTTCGCCGATGTTGGTGCTCAGGGCTTGAATAGCGCTGACCGTTTCGCCCACGCGATGTTGGCCTTCGCGCGCCGTTTCGTTGGACATGCGTGTGGACTCGGAGGTGGACACCGCGTTGCGCGCCACCTCATCAGCCGCCGAGGTCATCTCGTTGACGGCGGTGGCGGCCTGCTCGATTTCCGCAGTCTGCTTTTGCAGGCTGCGACTGCTTTGGTCGGTGATGCCGTTCAGGTCGGTAGCGGACGACGCCAACTGCCCGGCCGACTGGCGAATCAGCTGCAAGGTGCCGCGCAGGCTGGCTTGCATACTTTGGAGAGCCACGAGTAGGCGGGTCACTTCGTCGTCGCCGGTCACCGCCACCGTTTCGGTCAGATCGCCACGGGCGACGTTTTCCGCCGCCCGCACCGCATGACTCAGCGGGCCGACGATGCTGCGCGTCAGCAGCCACGCCAGCGCCACGGTACTCAAGGCGGCCAGGAGTACAAAGCCGAAGACCATCGTGCGCGAACGGCCATACTGCGCCTCGGCCGCCTGCCCCTGTTGGCTGATCTGCGCGTTGTAGTAGTCGGCCAACGCATTGAGCTGGGCGCCGGAGCCGTCGACCACGGTTTTCATGTCCACCAGCAACAACTTGTTGAGTTCAGCGCCCTGCTGCTGGTCGGCCAGCGCAAACGACCGGGCCAGGCCCTGCTGGTATTGGCGTAGCGAGACCTGGAACTGCTCATACAACGCGCGGACTTCGGGGCTGTCGATCACAGCATCGAGGTCGGCCAGCCTTTTGCTCAGGTCCTGGCTGCGCGTGTCCATCTGGCTGCGGTATTGCGGGATGCTTGCCGGGTTCGGGTCCAGCGCCATACGCAAAGAGATCGTGCGAATGCGCAACATGATCTCGCGGATATCCGAGACCAGACGCATTTTAGGCACCAGCCCGCGCTCAACCTGGACCGCACTTTCACGAATGCTGGCCATGTTCGAGAGCGCAAAAAAACCGAGTACGGCCACCAGCAAAGCAATCAGAGCAAAACCCAGGCCCGCACGGCGGGCGATGGACAGGCTACGTAAGGACATTTTTCGAGGCTCTTATTAGTGATCAGATGTCATACAAGGATATTTCGGCCGCAAGGAACAAGACTTTAGAGACGTCATTCATTTCGCCCTCATGCGCCGGGGATCAGTCATGCAGGGTTACAGGGGGAATTGCGTATACGGAAAAATCCGTCCACGGGAAAGACCATGATCTCTCCATCCGAAACGAAAAAGCCTGCAGAACATTCAGTTCTGCAGGCTTTTCGGTGCGGTCATCGGTTAACCGCCCTCAAGCGCACTCGCAAGGGTTGACGCTCGAACCGTGATTTCACACGCATCGTCGATCAATCGACTACTGACAAGTCCCACCTTTGTGATGCGACCCCGTGCCCCCAACCGGATGCGTCCCCTTCGGGCACGCCGCCGCAATAAACGGGCTAAACGCCAACACCACCAATACCCCCACCAATAACAGCTTCTTCATACCATCCTCCGTGATCGTCACGACATATGATGGCACAAAGATATCACACCTCCGCAAGACTGATACCCGGTTACTTCGCCCAAGCCTGCGGGCCGCCGAAGAAAGCCTGCGCATTGCTGTCCAACGTCTGCAGGTGATACCCGCCCTCCTGCACGATCACACAGGGCAGCCCCAGCCCACGAATGCACTCACCCAACCGCGCAAACCCGTCCCGCGTCACCGCGACTTTGCTTTGCGGGTCCAGTTCGTAGATGTCGAAGCCCAGGGAGAGCACCAGCACATCTGCAGAAAAGTCCTTCAGCGCTTTGAGGGCACGTTCGAGTTGTTCAAAGAACACCGCCTCGCTGGCGCCGTGGGGCATCGGCAGGTTCAGGTTGAAGCCCTCGCCCGTCGCGTTGCCGCGCTCGTCGGCGAAACCGGCGACAGCGGGATAGAAGTTGGTGGGGTCGCCGTGGATCGACACGTAGAGCACGTCGTCGCGATCATAGAAAATCTCCTGAATGCCCTGGCCGTGGTGCATGTCGGTATCCAGGACCGCGACGCGCTGGAAGCCCTTGCGCAACGCCTGCGCCGCCACTGCCGCGTTGTTGATGTAGCAGAAGCCACCCGCCGCATCGAAGCGCGCGTGATGACCGGGCGGGCGGCACAGCGCGTAGGCGGCGGGCGCGCCATCGAGGACGGCCTTGGCGGCGGCGACGGCGCTTTGGGCCGACCAATAGGCCGAGCGCCAGGTCAGTTCGCCGACCGGGCAACTGCCATCTGCCAGGTAGCGCGCGGCTTGAGCGAGGATGCCGCGCAGGGCGTTGGGCTCACGCACGAAGATGTTGGACATGACTTCGTCGCCCCAGTCTTCAGGGATTTCCTTCCAGCGCAGGTGAGCCTCCTGTAGGAAGGCCAGATAGGACGCGCCGTGTACGGCCAGCAGTGGCTCAAGACCTTGGTCCTCGGGTGACACGATCTCAAAGCCCAGCGTTTGCGCGGCCTGCAGCAGGTTGCGGGCGCGCTCGGGGACTTCCTGCGGCGTGCGCATCTGACCACGGGAGTAGTAGCTGCGCGGATGATGCAGGAGTTGTTCGGGGTGGAAAAACGTTTGCATGGGCATCTCCTGAGTGAGCACGGTGGCCTGTGGGTGCTGACTTGCCTGCACCCATAGCGGATCGTCTTCAGTCTTCCAGAATGAGGTGGTCAGTTGGCGTGGCCGGCACGTTTCAACACGGCGTTGAGTAAGACATCGGCGCCCTGGCGCACGTCCTCGGGCAGTACGTCTTCGGCTTCGTTGTGGCTGAGGCCGCCGACGCAGGGAATGAAGATCATTGCCGTCGGGCAATAGCGTGCAAGGTGGATGGCATCATGGCCCGCGCCACTGACAATGGGCTGCTGGCTGTAACCCAAGGCGTCCACCGCCGCTTGCACGCAGGCCACGCATTCGGCATCGAATGGCGTGGCCGGGCTGATCCAATGAGGGCTGATGGTGACGCTCAGGCCGCGCTTGCGCGCGATGGCCTGCAAGCGCGCCCTGACCTGCTGCTCCATCGCCTCAATGTCGGCGTCGCGGTGATGGCGCAGGTCGACGGTGAAGGTCAGCAAACCGGGAATGGTGTTGCGCGAAGACTTGGCAATGCTCAACTCGCCGACAGTGGTGAGGCCCTGGGGAGCGAAATCCGTGGCGAGGCATTCCAGGGCCTGGATCATTTTTGCGGCGCCATACAGTGCGTCCTTGCGCAGCGGCATCGGTGTGGTGCCTGCATGCGCGGCCAGCCCTTCGACCCGCACGTCGAGCCAGCGAATCGCCTGGCCGCCGCTGACCACGCCGATGCTCTTGGCGTTGTCCTCAAGGATCGGGCCTTGCTCGATATGGGCTTCGAAATACGCATCCACCGCCCCGCCCAAAACACGCTCGCCGTGGTAGCCGATCATGCGCAAGGCGTCGGCCACGCAGACGCCGTCGGCATCGGTGGTGGCCAGGGCTTGGTCCAGCGCCAACGTACCGGTGAACACGGCGGAGCCGAGCATGGCGGGGGTGAAACGGGCGCCCTCCTCGTTCGTCCATACCGCGATTTCCAGCGGCTTGCGGGTCTGGATGCCGTGGTCGTCGAGGCTGCGCATCACCTCCAGGCCAGCCAACACACCGTAGACGCCGTCGAAGCGCCCGCCTTCGGGCTGGGTGTCGAGGTGGCTGCCGATCATCACCGGCGCGGCGTCCTTATCCGTACCGGCGCGCCGGGCGAACAGGTTGCCGATGGCGTCCACGCTCAGGGTCAGCCCGGCAGCCTTGCACCAGTGGCTGAACAGCTCGCGACCGGCTTGGTCTTCGGCGCTCAACGCCAGGCGGCAACTACCACCGCGCGCGGTCGCGCCGACTTCGGCCATGGCCATCAGGCTGGCCCATAGACGCTCACCCTTAATCTTCAACATTGCACCCGCTCCATTAAACGCTGGGGGCCATTTCCAGGCGGTGGGCGGTGGCGTGGCGGCGCGACAAGGCCAATACGCACACCAGCGAGACCGCCGCGATCAGGCTGTAAAACACTGCCATCGGCCACCATTGGCCTTGGTATTCGTGGGCCAGCCAGGTGCCGATCAACGGCGTCAGGCCACCAGCCAGCGCACCGCACACCTGATAGGCCAGGGAAATCGCGGTGTAGCGCACGCGGGTTTCAAACAGGCCGCTGACAAAGCCTGCGATCACCGCATAAAACGAGGCCATGCACACCACCGCCAGGGCGATGCCGAGGATGATCAACGGCGCCTGGCCGCTGCTGACCAGCGCGAACATTGGGTAAGGTGACGCCATCGCCAGCACTGTCATCGCGCAGAGAAAACGCGTGGCGCCGACCTTCTCCGCGACCCAGGCCGCCAGGGGCTGCACGCAGAACTGGATGATGGCGACCACGAACAGACATTCCAAAATCAACGAACGTGGTAGGCCCAATTGCTGAGTGCTGTAGGCAATCATGAAGGTGTTGGTGAAATACACGCCGGCGATGCCCAGGGTGTTGGCACCGATACACAGCAGCAGCGGGCGCCAGGCGGTTTTCAGTACTTCGATCACCGGGGCCTGGTCCGGCTTGAGCACCCGCGCCTTTTCGGCCAAGGCTTTGTCTTCGAGGAACTCAGGCGACTCGTTCACCCCCAGGCGAATCACCAGGCCAACGATCAACAGCAAGGCACTGGCCAGGAACGGCAGGCGCCAGCCCCAACTGAGCAGGTCTTCTTCGGGCAAACGGGTCACCGCGCTGAACGCCAGCAGCGATAGGATCAACCCCGCCGGGCTACCCAACTGGGCAAAGGAGGCAAAGAAGTTACGCCGCCCCTTTGGGGCATGCTCGCCGGCCATCAACACCGCCCCACCCCACTCGCCACCGACGGCAATGCCCTGCACGATGCGCAACAAGACCAGCAGGACCGGCGCCGCGACGCCGATCTGCGTGTAGGTCGGCAACAGCCCGATGCACACGGTGACCACGCCCATCATGACCAGCGTGATCACCAGCGACTTCTTGCGCCCGATCCGATCGCCGATATGCCCGAACACAATGCCGCCCAACGGTCGCGCGAAAAAACCCACGGCAAAGGTGCCGAACGCAGCCATGGTGCTGAACAATTTATCTTCGGAAGGGAAAAACAGCTGACCGAACACCAGCGCGGCGGCGGTGGCGTAGATGTAAAAGTCGTACCACTCGATCATCGTGCCGATGAACGCGGCGGCCGCAGCGCGGCGAGGCTGGGGCGAAGCGGAAGGCTTCATGGGGCTGGCTCCTTTGGTTATTTTTTTGGCAGGAGAAAGGTCGAACGCATGCGCTCTGATGGTGCTTGTTGAGGGTGATTTATCGTCGCCGGTCTATAATTAGTCAATTTTCTATTTATTATTCCAATTATAAACCCTGCTTATTATTGAGCCGCGCCATGCCCGAAACCCGCCGCGATATTCATCCGTTGCTCAACGACCGCCTGGACTGGAACCTGCTGCGCACCTTCCGCGTCATCGGCCAGGAACTGAGCATCAGCCGCGCTGCCGCGCGTCTGCACTTGACCCAGCCAGCCATCAGCCAGGCCCTCAAACGCCTGGAAGAGCAACTCGACTGCCAACTCATCGCGCGCCGTGGCCCGCGCTTCGTACTGACCGAGGCTGGCGAACAGATCTTCGCCATCGCCGGCGAGATGTACGGCCAGGTCTCGCAGATGAGCAACGCCCTGCAAAAACCCGGCGATGAGGTGATCGGCAAGGTGCGCCTGCTGATGATCAGCCGCATCAACTCCGACACTTTCGATGACTTTCTGGCCGACTTTCACCGCGAACATCCTCGGGTCGACCTGGACGTTGAGGTGATGCGCAGCTCCGACATCGTCGCTGCCCTGCTGGAAAAAACCGCCACTTTGGGCCTGAGCCTCAACCGCCGGCCACAGCCGCGCCTGGAACAACATCTGTTCCTGCACCAACGTTATGGTTTTTTCTGCGGAAAACACCACCCACTGTTCGGGCGTCACGGCTTGGCCGAAAGGGATTTGCAGTCGGAAAACTTCGTCAGTTTTACCAGTGACCAGATCGGCGGGATGCTCTCGCCATTGACGATATTCCGTGACCAACAGGGCTTCAGCGGGCGGATCGTGGCGTCGTCATCCAGCCTGGAAGAAGTGCGCCGTCTGGTGATTGCCGGGTTTGGCCTGGGCTGCCTGCCGATTCACGTGGTGGCGGAAGATGTGCAGAACGGACTGCTCTGGCGCTTGCCGCCGGATGAGGGGATTGCGGATGTGGATATCCATGTGTTGTGGCACCGGGAGCAGAAGATGAGTCGGGCGGAAACGGTGTTTATCGACAGTCTTTTGGCACGTCTGGTGCGATAGTCGGAGGTATTTAGCGATTTACCTGACGGAGAGACCAGACGGTTCTCGCAGGGGAGCCCAATAGAACTTTGGCTTGCTCATGCTGGGCTTCGGTGAATTTTGTAAGTTCCTTCCGCGTCAATGCAAGTTCTGTTCGTTGAGACAATTGCTCTTTGCTTTGCAAATTAATGACATCTATCACACCTGCCAAGATCAAACTTGAAAAGAGCGTATTCGCTATTAGGTGAATTGAACCGAGTACGTCTATTGCACTCGATTTTTTAGGATCCGTTTTGCGGCTCCAAGAATTTCTTTCAGCGACGTTTCATCTGCCTGATAGGCAATGTCGCATAGGCAATGGCGAAGGTTCGCGGTTGTTGGTTCAGCGTGATCCCGGTTCGGGAAAAAAGCCTCCAGTCCCACGCCTAGGACGTCAGCAATTCGCTCCAACATTTCGATGCTAGGGGCGTATTCGCCTCTCTCGTAACGACTCACTGTCATCGACTCGCACCCCAATGCTTCGGCAAGGGCGGCCTGTGTACATTTATTGTCTAGTCGTAAGTGCTTGATTCGCTTGCCTATACTGATGGTGGCATTTTGCTTCATAGTAAATATCACTTAAAATCAAATACTTACACCTAATCATCCCCCCAGGAAGATCATAAAAAGGCTAGATTACTATTAATTTATAGCCAATTTCAGTATAGTCATTTTTTGACTATCTGAACGATGTTGAATTGCTAAGGAATTTTCCCATGGACGCCGAAAATTATGCCTGCAGGAAAATGCGATTGATTTTTGGTGCCTGCAGGTATCCGAGCCTGAGAAGCAGCAAGAACTTATTTGTCGTTATCGGTCAAAAAATACCGCTCCTATTGCCTATGGTTGGGTAACTGGGGGGTTCACGCTCATGCTCACACCTTCCCACAATCAACAACTGACACGACAAGGCATGATCGAACAGGCGTTGCGTCAGGTCGATATTGAGCACGAATTCAGCCTGGTTTTTCAGCCAGTGATTGATTTGCGTAGCCGGCGGACTGTCGCGTTCGAGGCATTGGCACGCTGGAGCAGCCCAGCGCTAGGTGACGTCCCTCCCGGCCAATTCATTCCGATTGCCGAGCGGATCGGCTTAATAAATCGCCTGACCATTCACCTGCTCGGCAAGGCATTGCTGATTGCCTCTGATTGGCCCCGCCACATTTGCCTTTCTTTTAATTTGTCCACACACGACTGCGCTTCAGACGAAATCGCCGGACAAATAATCGAAATAATTAAAGCCAGCCATTTCGACGCCAGGCGACTTGACCTGGAAATAACCGAAACAGCGATCATGCAGGATGTTGTTAAGGTACAACATACTATTGACAGGTTCTGTCGGCTAGGTTGCGGAGTTGCCCTTGACGATTTCGGTACTGGATACTCTAGCCTTAGCCAACTACTTTCGCTGGTTCTCACCAAAATAAAAATAGATCGAACCTTTGTTGCTGGCATTGATGAAAACCCCACCAGCTACAAAATTGTAAAGTCTTTAGTTGCTTTGAGCAGTGACATGCAACTGGAATGTATAGCCGAGGGCGTTGAAACTCGCGAGGAATTGGAAACCTTGATTAGCTTAGGTTGCTTTTTTGTCCAAGGGTATTACTTTTCGCACCCCATGCATCATTCGCACATAGATGATTGGCTTAAAGACAATTGAACTGTGCGTGGCATGTCAAAAATTCAATGTCGAGTGCTGATTCAAATTCAGCCTTCGTAAGGCTTCTCTAATGCACAACCCGGTACATCGTGGCTAAACGCTGGAAGCGTCCTTGCCTCTTTTGGCCGAATGTAGTCAACCCCAGGGTACGCTGAAGCAGATTGCAGAGCTGCGCTCCAATTGCCCGCCATTAGCAGGCGAACTCACTGGTGGAGCCTGAAGACGCCCTGGTTATCAGTTGATTGGAAATCGAGGGCGTAGCGAAGGGTTTGGAGTGCGGCAAGGGGATTTGAGCAGTACAACCGAGCAGTACAATCCAGAAACGAAAAAGCCCCGCAGACCTTGATCTGCGGGGCTCTTCAAATAATGGCGGAGAGATAGGGACTCTCGAAAACCACCTACCAACCCCAGCAACCACGGCACTACAAGGCCTTAAGCTCGTATAGTAGTAGAAAATAGTAGTAGAATTCAGCTCTCATCTGAGGGCGATTCATGGCAGACCATATTTTCCAAAAGAAAGGCGAATCCACTTGGTATGTTCGTCTCGATATCCCTAAAGACGTGCAGTTGGCCTTCGATAATCGCAGGGTGCTAATCCAATCGCTGAAGACAGGCCTGCGCTCTGAAGCCATGGAACGCCGCCTAGCTTGGCTCGCCAGATGGAAAGCAGATATCAACGCTGCCAGAGACAAGAAGCTATCGGAGCGGGATGAATGGAAAGAGAAAGTTCAGGATCTAACGCGGCGGAACCAGAGCAATAAGGAAAAGTGGTTGCCTACATTATTTATGCCCCGCTCTAAGGATGCCACCACTTCACCCCATGACATCCTGGCTTACACAGAATCGCTAGCTCCCATCCTTCAGGAACTCTATGACGGTGGCATGGAAGGTCCGGTCAAAGCATTTATAGCGACCTACCACGAATACCTAGGGAAGGTCTGAAGTAAGCAGCCGTTTTTAACGGCCTCGCTGTTTTAGGTTCAAAAAACGCCGACTTGCTCGGAAATCAGGCCTTTCCTCCTCTCAGTTCGCGTTTTTTTGCGAGATAGCACCTTTTCAAGGCTCATTGTCCGCATCACAGGCGCACCTCGCCTGCATTCAACAGCCGTTTTCGCATCATCCACAGGTTCGACAAGGCAAACAGTGTGGTCTGCTGCGCAGTGTTTTTAACCAAGCCTCGGAAGCGGACTTTCGTATAACCAAACTGGCGCTTGATTACCCGGAATGGATGCTCAACCTTGGCTCGTACTTGTGCTTTCGCGTATTCGATTTTGCGGCGCACACGACCGATCAGGCTCTTTTTTGCATGCTTCTTATAGCTGCTTGGGCGCGCGGCAATCGACCAGATCATCTCGCGATCCTGATGCTCGGGACGCTTTTCTACACCGGTGTAACCGGCATCGCCAGAGACGTAAGTTTCCTCGCCATGCAGCAACTGGTCGACCTGGGTCACGTCCGCCACATTCGCCGCCGTGCCCACTACGCTATGCACCAAACCGGATTCCGCATCGACACCGATGTGCGATTTCATCCCAAAAAAGTACTGATTTCCTTTCTTGGTCTGGTGCATTTCAGGGTCGCGTTTACCGTCCTCGTTCTTGGTCGAACTGGGTGCATGAATGATCGTCGCATCGACCACTGTACCTTGGCGCAGCAGCAAACCACGATCACACAAATAGCCGTTGATGACCTGCAAAATACCACCGGCCAGCTCATGCTTTTCCAACAGCCGGCGGAAGTTGAGGATCGTGGTTTCATCCGGAATCCGATCCAAATGCAGCCCGGCAAACTGGCGCAGAATCGTGGTTTCGTAGAGGGACTCTTCCATCGCCGGGTCGCTGTAGCCGAACCAGTTTTGCATCAGATGAACCCGAAGCATGGCCATCAACGGATACGCCGGACGACCGCCTTCGCCCTTCGGATAGTACGGCTCGATCAACGCAATCAGACCTTTCCAGGGCACAACCTGATCCATCTCAATCAGGAAACGCTCGCGGCGGGTCTGCTTACGTTTGCCTGCGTACTCGGCATCAGCGAAAGACATTTGCTTCATCGGGGCTCAACCGTTCAGTTCGTGGGACAGGCGTATTTCACCAGAGTTGGAAGTCTTTTTCAGAGTTTCCCTAGAGGGTTTGAGCCAAAAGCTCACGCCCGGACAAGGCGCTGACCTTGGAGCAAAGATTTCTGACGCCTTCACGAAGCTGCATATGGAGATCACAGCCGAGTATTACGACCTATCGCCGGATGAGCGTCAGGACATGCAGGAGCTTGCCACCGATCCTCAAAGCTATAAGCCCAAATCACCCATCACTCCAGCCCGCGTGCTGAAGCTGAGGGCGTTTCTTGAGAAGGTTGGCAAAGATCCCAAGACCATCGACACCTTAGTGAAGCGCGTAGAGCTATTCAGTGCCTATGTACGCCAGCAAGGGCTACCCATCAGCTTTGACCTTGTGTCTGCCTATCTGGATCAGCTCACAGACACTAAAGGTGTACCGCTCACATCCAAGACCAAGAAGCAGCACATATGGGCAGGCAACACGTTCTGGAAATGGGCCATCAAATACGATGAGGACTGGCGCCAGCAGTACAAAGGCCAGCCCTCCCCGTTTGAGAAACACGACCTCCCTGTAGTCAAAGGAGAGTCTGTCAGTTGGGCTGTGTTCACTCGCAAGGACGTGGAGCGATTGCATGCTGCTGCCTTGGAGAAGGAAGACAAGCCGCTGGCTGACCTGATTGTTCTAGCAGCCTACACGGGGGCAAGGCTTGAGGAGATAGGCAGAGTCCACCGCGACACCATCACCCTCAAAAATGGCGTACCGATTGCATTCTCAATTTTAGAGAGCAAAACAGAGGCCGGTGTCCGTGAGGTTCCGATTCATACCGCCCTTGCCCCGCTTGTCCAGTCTCTACTAGATGCATCAGAAGACGGCTACCTGCTAAAAGGTCGAGCGCTTGGGGAAACCAATAAATATGGCAATCGACTTGATGCTGTAGGAAAACGCTTTGGACGTCTAAAGACTGCTGCAAAATTTGATAAATCATTTGTGCTGCACTCAATTCGTAAAACCGCAATCACTGAGGTGCATCGGGCTGGAGCAGATGTGTCGGTGATGCCTGCATTGTTTGGTCATGAAACCGGAATGATCACCTTCGACCTATATTCGGCAGGGCCAAGCCTTGAACAAAAGGCCAAAGTGATTCAGCTACTCTCGTACAATTTTGATTTGACCTGATACCTCCATCAAAGCTTTTTGCAATTGATACTGGGCAGATCGTCACGAAATAGAGCAAGGGCGGTGTATTTAAACGTATGCGATCACGGTATTTCGGGGGAATTTTTGAGAGTTGGAGGCGTTTCCGGCTTAAACCCGTGTCCGTGGTTGGTTTTGAGGTTAACGACGTTTTGAAGGCTAGTTCTTCCGCCTAAACTTTATTTACACTGTTTCATTCCCACAATTTGCTTAATGCCGTAGAATAGATAACCTCGCTCGTTTTTCTTTCGTTAGTGGGCCTTCTCGTG
Organism: Pseudomonas sp. D3; assembly: GCF_029320995.1. NCBI lineage: Bacteria > Pseudomonadati > Pseudomonadota > Gammaproteobacteria > Pseudomonadales > Pseudomonadaceae > Pseudomonas > Pseudomonas sp. D3. The sequence continues at coordinate 1,889,715 of NZ_CP119772.1, read as the reverse complement.
GTTTGGCTAGATACTTGTCCTCAAGAAGTGGTTTACAGTCGCCGTTACAAAGCATGACGGTGCATGCATGAAGTTGCCGACGCAAGTCGGTTCCGGTGAGGCTGCGGGTGATTGAGCTTGTTATGTCAATCAGGGAGCCGGACTACCGCCTAACCTTCTGTTAGGTACAGCCTATAAGCTGTGATCATTCTCGTCTCAAGTGCAGAGCAGGCCTAGCCTGTAGCATTGAGTCAGAAGATTGTGTAGACCTTGGAGATTAAGGCTCTGCTCTTTTTGAGTATTTCCTGATCCCTCGGGGAAGTTCTACCAATTTTCTGAACTCAGTGCAGAGTATTTATAACAATAGATTAATAACATATGACCTCTACAATCTCTAACATACACACATTAATTTAAATACAACATTAAGTTGTCGTACATATGCAACTAGTTGTCGCACTTAGATAAGCAATTAAGCCTTAAGTTTGATATTCTTTATGGACTGGTAGCTTTTACCAAATCCAAGCTTCCATCCAAACAATTTAGATACTCATGCCAAACTGTACTGGTAATATAAATTCAACTTTGTTTAACTGTATCTGTACAAAATCGAGTTTTATTTAGTATAATAAGATAAGAAAGGGAAGAAAACAGAGATGAAAAAATCTGCTTCTCTCGTTGATAGCTAATCTGCTTTACCCTCTCGCATACCCCCTCGTAAAAAACATTCGACCTAATGGTGTTATTAGAGTTTCCTCATTAGGTCAGTGTAGGCGGTTATTGTTTTCCTTCTTTACAATAGCTGTCAATTAAAAAACCTCCTGAAGCTTCAAACACAATTCGCGCTAGAAATCTAGCCCGTCTTGTGTTTGTTTTTGATTTAAATCTTTTATTCCACCCACAATTTAGTTCACCAATCCCCTTTGGAGATATACCCATGCCTATAACAATTAGGCCCTGCATTGTTTGTCACTCCCTTATGAAGTGCGCAAGGAACAACAAGTACGCTTGCTCAAACCTCTGTCACTCGAAAATGCATAAACGAAGAGTCAAGCTTGGTCTGAGCACGAATGAAATCATCTCACTGTACAAGACAGAACTTGAAACCCCCCATGAAACACCAGCCGAGGAAGAAAACCATGAACCAATGCTTAGTATGTGATACCGACTTTGAACCCACCAACGCAAACCATAAATACTGTTCCAATTTGTGTGTAGTCCGAATTTACGGTTTGCGTAAAAAGGTAAGAGAGCAAATTAATGCAACCCTGAAAACCATGAAGACTCCTGATGCTCTCAAAACGTTTGACGCGTCCCTGCAAGAAGTTTTAGAGGCTTTCACATGAGAAACGACATCTACATAAACGATAAATGCTACACGAAAGAGACATTGCTAATTGAGCTTAGCCTTCTTACCGCTCTTCAAGGCCTCAGCTTGCGACAAAATGTCAGCGTTAGCGAACTGGTAAATAAATACATCGCAGAAGGAATTAAAAAATGACACAAGCCAGCCATGACACAAAAGTAATTCGAATTGCTCTTCCCTTAGATTTGATTGCCTTACTGGAAGAAGAAGCCCGCGACTATGAAAGCTTCACTAAGACTGTGCAAGCCGTTGTACGTCGATACTTCCTTCACCGAGAATTGAAGAAGGAGTTTAGTAAGCTGCGGTAGATAGTACAACTGATCCCCACATCACCCTCAACCATTGATGTAACAAGGCCTCTAGCCATTCAACAGGTAATAAGTATGTCAAAGATAAAGGTAAGCCTCTCCCAAGAGGCGAGTGAATTGCTATTGAAGCTTATGGATATGTACGGTCATGAATCACCAACGCATACAGCTAACGTAGCATTGTTTCACCTTATGCAACTAATAAAACAACAATCCCCTAGTGAGGATGAACATGACCATCAAAAGAAACAAAACGTGCTTAAACTGCAATAACCCGTATGTCACAGCCCAGGTCAAAAGTAAGTTTTGCAGTGAAGAATGCAGAATCGCCCAAAAGATCAGCAATACAAAAGCAAAACGTCAGAAGCTTGCAGAGAAGCGGGTTGTAAAACTGCCGGTATCAGAAGAGTGGCTTTGGATTGCAAGAGAGGTCAGACGAGCGGGTACAGTCGAGTGCTTATATTCTCACACCGTAGAAACGCTTGAGCAACTTTTCGAACTCCGTAACTACAAATACAAAACATACGACTTCGATTTTGAGAAGAAACGATCTAAATTTCACTTGTGCCACATCCAACCGGTAAGAGGTTCTAACTTTGTAGGCTTGCTACATCCACACAACCTTTTCATAGGCCCCAGCCTAGCGAATCAGGTACACAGCATTAAGTTTTATGATGGTGTAGGAATGTCCATAAACCGGATCAACCTCCAATCTAAATGGCTGATACCAGATGATATGACGGACGCCAGAGTGCTAGACAAGGTACAGAGATATCTAGGCCCTGTGCTGATTGAATACGCCAAGGTGAACCCCATACGCATGAGTCAACGTCTATCACTAGCCAAATGGATTCATAAGAACGTTACGGGCTGTGTTCACACGCTAGCGAAGCTTGAGCGCATGGGCATGACGGAATTGCGGAAGATCAGGGCAGCGTTTGAAGAGAAAGAGGTCTATCAGATGGATCTTTCTACCAAGCGATCAATAGTCGTGGCGCTGGATGAGGCTGCAAGGCTCTCAGAGCAGCTACCGCAAGGTCAGCATAGAGAAGACGTGGCCTTCCTAATCCCCGTGCTAACCGTGGCTGGAGCGTGGCTAAGCAGGCAGGACGAGCAAGATGGCCTAGCGTCGATTCTAGATCGCCCTTACGGCGCTCATTGGAACCCTGTAGAGCTACGCGAAGGCATGGATGCCTCTGACTTTCGAGATTTCATCGCCTTTCAGACTTTCCAGACTATGCAAGGAGCACCGCTTGATAGAAAGATGATCTTGAACACTCTGCGCAAGTATCTACACGTTCCTGCAATGACCCCTGACTACAGCCGTAGCAATAGCAGCATGCAATCAGCATTTAGAGATCAGTACGCTAATTTCTACTCTCAGGTGCCGGTGATACAAAAAGCTATATTGGCTGTGGGAGTATGTAGTGCTATTCAAGAGTACGAATATCTTGAAAAAGTTCGTGAAGCCGATAGGGAAATTGCGATTTTTGAGAGCTTTGGATACGAAACATGTACAGACGAACATGATTATTCAACGATCAATATTCAGATAGAGGAAGATTACGTCCCTAACCCAAACAACCCCCGGATAAAAAAGTTTATCGAGCCTATTTTCTGCGATTTCTAAGAACACCCCACTAGATAGTACAACTGATCCCTACATCACACTCTAAGCCTTGATTTATAAGGCTCTCAGACTATTAACACCAAAGAATCTGCTCTTGCAATAAGAGCGATACAGGCAATCTCTTGCCTACACAACGCCGTAACGGCATCTAAACCACAGAAGGAAATAACTAATGACCAATATCAAACCTCACGTAAGCCTAAACAGTTTCAAATACGATCAGGATGTACTGAACAAACGAATCGAGCACGCAAAATTTATGTTTATGCGTTCGTATACCGCAGTTGACCGCTATAGCGAACCCGCCGCTATTCTCATGCCAAAGCTACAGAAGCTATTTGTAGAAGGCCGTGTACTTTCCGAGCATCACCCTATTAGCACAGCCGCTGGCTTCACTATCTTCCTAGTGAAAGAAAACATTGATGACTTGCTAAAGGACGTCGCAACCGAGACGGAGAATGCATACCTTACTGAACTGGAACTTGAGAAAGCTAAACAACAGCAAATTCTTGAACAACAGCTCTATCAGGCACAAAAGGATCGGGAAGCTAAAAAAGAAGCAGATAAAGAGGCTAAGCTACGCGCTGATGCAGCCAAAGAGGCACAAGACTTCTTTGCCAATCTTTCATCTGAAAAAGGTGCTGTGTGATGATCGTCTCCAACACCATATTCCATAAACAGCTAGAGCGTGCTATGGCCCGCAATGCCGCCAAGAAGACTCCTGAGCTAAAGGCGGAACCTGCCAAGGCGAAGCTGTCAGACGAGGAACTACAAAGCTACATTGACCTGCTTTTGGAGGCAAGCAGGCCCGTTGAAAGCGTAGACCTTACTAAGCAAATTCTTTTGAAGAGATTCCCTAAACAGGATTAAGCAAGCAGGAATTGATAAAACCGAAGTATGGGAGGCATTAGTCTCCCCTCTTCATTACACCCTGCATGTTTGTTGGATTATTGACGCCACCTGTTTAGCACGATGCATTCCTCCGTCAATAATGTTACATTATAACGCTTGGCGGAATAATAAGTTAAAACGATAACAAATAAGAAGGTTTTTAAGTTTGAATAACATCGCAATAGCTGTTCTGGGGCTGTTCGCTCTAGCCAGTGTTATCTGTATGTCATTACTGACGTTTGCATTGCTCACAGCAAGCGCTGATCACACTGACGATGATGCGATTCGATCTAGAATGGATTCATTGGTTAACTACACAGAGCAAAAAATTAATAACATTGCTGAAAAGCACGACCGGATGAACAACGATATGGAATCACAGCTTAGAATTTTAGATGCTCGAATCAAATTGCTGCAAGGCCGTAACCAATGACGTATTTTTATTGGTTCATATTAAAGTGTTCAGCAGACAACCCAGACAGCAATACAAAGCCTTCTATTGGCTCGTTCTCGCCCCTTAGAGAGCGCTGGCAGTATCTCGATAGGTCCGGGCGCTGGTCGGTGCAGATAGAATCTGAGGTCACCCCCAGCGAAGCCGTAGGTTTATATTATGGGCTTACTGCTATGTCACGGAGCTGGATAAATGGGGCCGTATTCGTTAATGGTGATGCGGTGGGCGGACCATGGAATGCAGAGGCATTTCCCGCATTCGTAGATGGATATGCGCTCACTTATGCTCAGGCGCCTCTAATCCCCCTGTGAATAATTAAACACGGTAGCGGATCAGATAGACTATGAACAAAGCGCACCAAAGCAGAACATCCGCCACCGCTAGAGCAATTGCTTGACTAAGCCAAGGCTGAGCCGCGATGCGAGCATACGTGGTTATCCCAGCAAGTATTACCAATAAGACAGGACCACCTAATATTGCCAGCCATTGCCAGAAATCGGATAGACATTGCCATCGAAATTTCAAATCCGTGAAGAGCGGTAATCGAGTATTGGTGAACTCTTTTTTTGTTATTTCATAAGCGACGCTTCGCTCATCAGCTTCCTTGGCAGCGATTTGAAGATACGCTTGTTGTTTGGTCAACTTTTCTTGTAAAAGGTTTACGGCTGAAGCTTGTTCGAGAAGGGAGTCTTGAATTCTCTTGAGATTTGATCCACAAGCGTTAATCAAATCTCTAAGCTCCCGGAATTTATCCCCATAACCAGAGTGAGCCAAGACGGACCAAGCATAGCCAGGTCCCGCGATTTGCAATTCCACTTGTCGCGTGTCTACCTGCTGGACTTGGGTGCTGACCTTGTTTTTCCGCGTCGCGAGTACGCCAGCAGCAGCCCCTAACGGCCCGAAAACTAAGCCGCCGACAATGCCGCCACCTAACCCGCTCTTGCTGGTACTGCTGACGTTGCTGACATGTTGCAGACTGCCGTGCATTATCATTTCGGCTTTTGCCTTCTGAATACTCCCTTTATAACCGGGAATGCTCAGCCAAAATTCAAAAACCTCTATGTCAGGTGCTGAAGCAAGCTTTTTTCCTCTACCGGATTTGAGCTCATCTAAGCGATTGGTCGCATGCTTTAACTCTTCACCTAGCGTAGCTATGGTGCTAGTGATTTCACGATGCTTTGCATTGGCTTCCTTGAGGCTAATCTTCTTTGAACGCATATCTGTGCGAATCAGCATTGCTGAGTCTTGCCGAAGCTCAATTTCTTGACTGTCCATCAATCAATTCCTTGTGTCTTGACTAACGCAATCCCTTCGATGCAGTGATTTTCTTCAGCTCGTCATAAATTCCGCTCAGGACAAGCCAGAACCCAGCCATCACCGCCCCAGCTATAAATCCACCGATTGCCCCCCATTCGCCATAGATTCCGTAACCCGCAAATGCAACGGCAACAATGGCGAAGTAACAAAGGTAATCGTTAAGTCTAATGATGCCGTCCTTCATCCCTTTTTTTCCTTCATCTAGTAACTGAGTAGCAGGTGATCTATTCAGTCAATGTCACGATTAGTGTGTTCACGATTAGAGCACATCAGCCCACGATACGGGAATGCCTTCTCCTTCCCTACGTCACCGCTTCGGCCATCGAATTCGTGAGCTTCGTCTTGCTACCGGCATGACTCAAGAAGCCTTCGCGGACAGGTGCGGGTTCGCTAGAACCTACATGAGCCGTATTGAGACAGGCGGGGCCAATCCAAGCTTAGACGCAATCCAAACACTCGCTGACGCCTTGAAGGTTGATCTATCGTTCTTGTTTGCTGATATCTGAAACCTCCCCGCCTTTACCTCGCTCGATTCAACTCAAATCACTATCAAAGGACTCTACTTGTTTGGTAGTCCGATAACCTTTGGTCGGGAGCTATCAAATAACTCTTTCAGATAGCTATATGATCGTATTATCATAGACCTATCAAATCGAATGATAAAGGATAGCCAGCCATGAAAGCCCATCTCTACCTACGAGCCAGCACCAAGGACCAAGACGCCAATCGTGCAAAAGCTTCCCTTGAGGCATTCGCCGCAGAGAAGGGTTTGATCGTAGCCGCAATCTACGCAGAGAATATCAGTGGTACGAAACTGAACCGTCCTGAACTGATGCGCCTGCTCAACACTGCCGACGCTGGGGATTGCATCGTCTGTGAGTCGGTAGACCGCTTGAGTCGTCTTTCCCAAGCTGACTGGGAGACATTGAAGGCCACCATCAAGGCCAAGGGGCTGCGTTTGGTAATAGCAGACTTGCCTACTAGTCACATGATGGTTGAAGAGAAAGGTATCACCGGGCAGATCATGGAAGTCATCAACAGCATGTTGTTGGACCTCATGGCTACGATGGCCCGTCTTGATCAAGAAAAGCGCGTGGAACGCATCCTCCAAGGACTGGAGAACAAGAAAGCTGCTGATCCTGACTGGAAGCCAGCAGGCAAATCAAAGAATGCTGCAATGTGGGACAAGGTTGTAGCTCTGATGGCCAAGCACCCATCTATGTCGGCTGATCAGGTAGCCAAGCTGGCTGACTGTGGCGTTGCTACTGTGTACCGGATCAAGCGTGAGGTGAAGGCCGCCGAAGCATAAGGTGGAACACCCTCAAGAACCGTCTTTTCTAGGCGGTTTCAGACCCTCTGAGGCGCTAGAACGCTTCGTCCCTCTCCCAGTCAGGGGTAGCCAGTGAGCCACCCCAAAGCTCTCATATTTCCCGATTATCCACGTTTGGAGATGACGGGCTTAGTAGCCTTGCTTGACAACTTTCCCCAAGCGAAGACAAAGTGCCAGTACCGTCAAACAAGTTATGTGAGTTCGCTATGGAAGGCCGACAGATCGTAGGTTACGCCCTTGCAGCAATCGTGGGATTCGTGGTCTACACAGGTATCAAAAACTCTCCTACCAGCCCTGTCTCCCTTGCCACGTCCGAAACGACATCTAAAGTCCGTCCGTTCAGCGATGCCACCTATGCACAGGTAGACGCAGCCGTCGGATGTCACAGCAAATATAGTGATCAAAAGAAAGAAGACATATTTGCCAGAGACTACAAGAACCACTGGATGGAATGGAAAGGCAGGGTTGTATTGGTGGATTCGGGTGACGTGTCCCTAGATCTTGACGGTGTGGGTACACAAGATTTGCACGTATATTTTGCCGAGAAGAGCGCCGGGTACAATCTCACCAAAGGAAGCCCGCTAAAGGTGACGTTTCTGATGACTTCCGCAGGTGGTTGCTTCCTCCCGTTCGGAGGTGAGGAAGCCATAATTCATCAGTGAAATCGAGCAATGTTTGCCGCTCAACGAGCCTTCTCAAAAGGGACGGTAGTCCGCCCCCTCGTAAACGTTTAACTAGCCGGTGTGGCACTCGTTAGCACAGGTCTTGCAACCATCAGCCGTGGGATAAATTTTCTTTGCTGATGCGACTGCCGTAGAACAGCCAACATGCTCCCCAAGAGACGTCTTATCGCTTGGCATCCAAGTGCACCCTGCTTTGTGAACCTCATGGTCGCCCCTCGGTTGCGGCTGGTTGTTGACATAGTAAATAGGCATGAAATTTCCTTCCGTTGATTGCCGAATGAACCCGCTTCTCCGTTTGGGGCCCGTGTCTGAAAACCCAGAGAGCAGGCAGCACGACTCAGCCTAGCCTAGTAATAGTTCATAGCAATCAACGTGATCAGATATACAGCAGGCAGCATCAGCTAGAGACCTACAGGAACGTAGATCACCGGCACGACAGTAGTAGAAAGGAGTAGTAGAACTGAAAAAGAAAAACCCCCATAACTCATTGAATTATAGGGGTTTTCTGAATATGGCGGAGAGATAGGGATTCGAACCCTAGGTACCGGTGAAGGTACAACGGATTTCGAATCCGTCCCATTCGGCCACTCTGGCATCTCTCCAACGGCGCGCATCATAACAGCCCATCTCAGGAAAGCAAAGCGCAGAAGCGATTTTTTTCCGTGCTATCAGATGCTTGCGTCGATTACAGCGGTACGCCGAGGCGCTTGGCGACTTCTTCGTAGGCTTCGATCACATCACCGAGGCCTTGGCGGAAGCGGTCTTTGTCCATCTTCTTCTTGGTGTCCTTGTCCCACAGGCGGCAGCCGTCCGGGCTGAACTCGTCGCCAAGGACGATGGAGCCATCGTGGAACACACCGAATTCCAGCTTGAAGTCGACCAGCAGCAGGCCGGCGTCGTCGAACAGTTTGCTCAGGACGTCGTTGACCTTGAGGGACAATTCCTTCATGCGCGCCAGTTGCTCGGCGGTGCCCCAGCCGAACGCCACAACGTGGGATTCGTTGATGAACGGGTCGCCCTTGGCGTCGTCCTTGAGGAACAATTCGAAGGTGTAAGGGTTGAGCTTGATGCCCTCTTCCACGCCCAGGCGCTTGACCAGGCTGCCGGCGGCGTAGTTACGCACGACGCATTCAACCGGAATCATGTCCAGCTTCTTGACCAGGCACTCGTTGTCGCCCAACAGCTTGTCGAATTGGGTCGGAATGCCTGCCGCTTCGAGTTTTTGCATGATGAACGCGTTGAACTTGTTGTTCACCATGCCCTTGCGATCAAGTTGTTCGATGCGCTTGCCGTCGAACGCCGAAGTGTCGTTGCGAAACAGCAGGATCAGGCGGTTGGCGTCGTCGGTCTTGTACACCGACTTGGCTTTGCCGCGGTAGAGTTCTTCACGTTTTTCCATGATGGGCTCCGCTTTGAGTGAGGTGGGCTAGGCGATGTGTCGCCAGTCGAGCCCTGAATCTTGATCGGCCAGTTGCAGCCAGTCCGGGTCGCACCCAAGGGTATCGACAAAACATTGCCGGGCCAGCTGCGGCAGGTTGTTCTTGCTGCTCAGATGGGCCAGGACCAGGTGTTGCAGGTCTTGCCAGCCCAACTCATACACCAGGTACGCCGCCTGGTGGTTGTTCAAATGCCCCAGTTCGCCGCCCACCCGTTGCTTGAGGAAGTACGGGTAATGACCGCGAGCCAGCAAATCTCGGCAGTGGTTGGACTCGATCATCAATGCATCGAGGTTCCGGTAGCCGTCCAGCACGTTGGCGCAGTAGGAACCCAGGTCGGTAAGTACGCCGAAACGTCGCTCACCGCCACTGAATACATACTGCGTCGGCTCCTGGGCGTCATGCGCCACGGCAATCACATCAATGCTCAAGGCACCGATCTGCAGTTGCTCGCCACCAGCCAGGAAGCCTGCGGGTTCAATGGGTTTGCGCATCCCGCGCAAAGTGCCGCGACTCAGGTACACCGGAAGATTGTAGCGCCGAGACAGCAAACCCACGCCATGCACATGGTCTGCATGTTCGTGGGTCACCAGAATCGCGCTCAGCTGCGAGGGGTGAACCCCCAAGCGCAACAGGCGCCGCTCGGTTTCTCTTAACGAGAAACCACAATCCACCAGCACATACGTGTCGTCATGAGCGACCAGCGTGCCGTTCCCTTGGCTACCGCTGCCGAGAACGGCAAAACGCATCGGATCAGCCCAGGTTGTCCTGAATCACGCCCAACACTTTGCGCGCTGTTTCAGCCGGCGCAACGGTGTTGATGTTCTTCTCGACGGTGACTTGCACGCTTTCGCCAACCTTGCTCAAACGAATCTGATAACGCTCGGCGCGGGTTTCGATCTCTTCCTTGGTAGGAGCGCTGCCGAACAACTTGCTGAAGAAACCTGGCTCGTCGTCTTTCTTCTCGGCTTTTTCCGCCACGTTGATGTAGTACAGGCCCAGGCTGCGGTTGATGTCTTCAACACGCCAAGGGCCTTGTTCCAACGCGCGACCAACACTGGCCCAGGCACGGTCCAGGTCTTCACCCAGGTTCAGCACCACGTTGCCGCTGCCGTCTTCGGTGAGGCTGACGCGGCTCGGGGTGTCGTAATCACGCGCGGCGAGCAGGGAGATAGAACCGCCCTTCTCGGAGATACGGCTCATGCTGGCCAGCATCTCGTCGACCAGTGCAGCATCGACGCCAGTGTTGACCGAGCGATTGGTGAACTCGACGTTGGAGGTGCTGCCAGCCGGACGCTCGGCGCTGACCACATAGACTTCACTGGTATTGCGCTGCACACCAGGCTCGATGCGCACGCGCACGCGGGCTTCGGCGTCAGCGGCGACGCCACCGGACTGCAGGCGCTTGGCCATGCTGGCCGACAGCTCGCTGCCTTGCTGCCACGCTGTAGTGAACTCACCCGTCTGCGGACGCTGCTCGTCGATACGGAAACCGTTGTCCTGGAAGAACTGCACCGCCACCGGCCAGACTTCGGCAGGTGGGCGCTGCGCCACGATCCAGCGCGAGTCGCCGCTCTTCTGCAGGCTGTAGTCGCTGGTATTCGCCACGGCCGAGATCGGCTGTGGACGCGGCACCACGTACTCACCCTTGGCGGTGTCGTCGGCGACATTGCGCGGAATCGGCAGCAACGGATCAAGGCGCTTGGCGACGCTGACGTCCGGCGGCAGTTGCATCGGTTTGGTTGCTTGTGCTTCCAGGTAATCGCTGCCGCGGTCACGGAAGTAGCCTTCCGGGCCCCAGATCCAACCGCAGCCACTGGTGCTGGAGATAATCAAGGCAAGTGCGGAAAGTCCGGCCAATCGCTTCATGCGTAGTGCTTCCTCAATTAAACCAGGACGCCGGACTGGCGCAGGGCCTGTCGCAGCGGTTCGTGACAGGCTTCGCTGAGACGGGTGAGCGGCAGACGGATACCGTCCGGCATCATGCCCATTTCAAACAGCGCCCATTTCACGGGGATAGGGTTGGATTCGATAAACAGTGTCTTGTTGAGCGGCATCAACTTCTCGTGGATCGCACGCGCGGTCACGGCATCGCCGGCGAGGGCGGCGGCGCACATGTCACTCATGGCGCGCGGGGCCACGTTGGCGGTCACCGAGATGTTGCCCTTGCCGCCCAGCAGGATCAGCTCGACAGCGGTGGCATCGTCACCGGAATACACCAGGAAGTCGCTGCTCACGCCGGCCAGGATGTCCTTGGCGCGTTGCAGGTCGCCGGTGGCTTCCTTGATACCGATGATGTTTGGCACGGTGGACAGGCGGATCACCGTCTCGGCCTTCATGTCGCACGCGGTGCGACCCGGCACGTTGTAGAGGATCTGCGGGATATCGACCGCTTCGGCAATGGTGCGGAAGTGCTGGTAAAGGCCTTCCTGGGTCGGTTTGTTGTAGTACGGGGTCACCAGCAGGCAGGCGTCGGCGCCGGCCTTCTTGGCGTTTTTGGTCAGCTCGATCGCTTCGCGCGTCGAGTTGGCGCCCGTACCGGCGATCACGGCGATACGGCCCGCGACACGCTTGACCACGAACTCGATAACCTGGATGTGTTCTTCCACGTCGAGGGTGGCCGATTCACCTGTGGTGCCGACCGCCACAATGGCGTTGGTGCCCTCTTGCAGGTGGAAGTCCACCAGTTTGCCCAGGCTATCCCAGTCGAGACGACCTTGTGCATCCATGGGTGTGACCAGTGCCACCATACTGCCCGCAATCATGCAACCGCTCCTGCCGGAAAAAGAGAGCCGTAATGGTACTGGCGCCAAGATGCTTGTACAAGCGAAGTACCGCCTGAGGACGCGTTCTGGATCAACTAAACGACGGGCAATGCCATCATTGCGTGAAAGTACGGGTCGAGGCGGAGTAAAAAGCCGCTGATCACGCAATGAAAACGCCACCTCCTATCCCTTGGCGACGCTTTTCGCTACCCTTCATGCTTTGATCGATACAGCCCTCACCGTATCGACCGCTCATCGTTTTAGGAAGGCTGCATGTCCACCCCCACAGTTCGCGAACAATTCCTTGTTATCAGTGCCCTCGGCGCCAACCCCATGGAGCTGACCAACGTCCTGTGCCGCGCCAGCCATGAAAACCGCTGCGCCGTCGTAACCTCCCGCCTCACGCGCCATGGCGAGTGCAGCGCGCTGGTGCTGCAGATTTCCGGCACATGGGATGCTTTGGCGCGCCTGGAGACCGGCTTGCCGGGCCTGGCCAAGAAGCACAACTTCACCGTCAATGTGGTACGCAGTGCCGCGCTGGAAAATCGCCCACAGGCCCTGCCTTATGTGGCGTACGTCAGTTCTGCCTACCGCTCGGACATCGTCAACGAGTTGTGCCAGTTCTTTATCGACCAAAACGTCGAACTGGAAAACCTCACCTGCGACACCTACCAGGCGCCGCAAACCGGCGGCACCATGCTCAACGCCACGTTCACCGTGACCTTGCCGGCCGGCGTGCAGATCAGTTGGCTGCGCGACCAGTTCCTGGACTTCGCCGATGCGCTGAACCTCGACGCATTGATCGAGCCGTGGCGCCCACAGAACCCAATGTAAGGAAGTCCCCATGGCGGTAGTCATCGACAAATCCGTAGCCGATTTCGAAGCCCAGGCCACCAGTGGCCAAACCTTCAGCATCAAAGCCCTCAAAGGCAAGCAAGTGGTGATCTACTTCTACCCGAAGGACAGCACCCCGGGCTGCACCACCGAGGGCCAGGGTTTCCGTGACCAGTACGCAGCGTTCAAGGCCGCCAACACCGAAGTGTTTGGCGTGTCGCGCGACAGCGTGAAGTCCCACGAGAATTTCAAGGCCAAGCAGGCGTTTCCTTTCGAGCTGATCAGCGACAAGGACGAAGCGGTTTGCCAACTGTTTGACGTGATCAAGCTGAAGAAGCTGTACGGCAAGGAATACCTGGGCGTAGATCGCAGCACCTTCCTGATCGACACCGATGGCGTGCTGCGCCAGGAATGGCGTGGCGTGAAAGTGCCGGGGCATGTGGACGCGGTGCTGGCGGCAGCCAAAGCGTTGCACAGCGCCTGAGCATTATAGGGAGAGGGCGCACGCGCCCTCTCCTCTCATCAGAGTAAGGGCGCCACCACCGGTTCCTGCCGCGGCCACGCATCCAGCACCGCCTTGAACAGCGTCGCCAGGGGGATCGCAAAGAACACCCCCCAGAACCCCCACAACCCGCCAAACAACAATACCGCGCAGATGATCGCTACCGGATGCAGGTTGACTGCCTCCGAGAACAGCAGCGGCACCAGCACATTGCCGTCCAGGGTCTGGATGATGCCGTACACCGCCATCAGGTAGATGAACTGATCGCTCCAGCCCCACTGGAACAAGGCGATCAATGTGACCGGCACCGTCACCACCACAGCGCCGACATACGGCACCACCACTGAAATACCGACCAACAGTGCCAGCAGGGCCGCGTAGTTCAGGTCCAGGGCAATAAAGGCGATGTAGGTAACCCCGCCACAGATGATGATCTCGATGACCTTGCCACGGATGTAGTTGGCGATCTGCCGGTTCATCTCCTCGGCTACCCGCGTGATCAACGCCCGCTCACGCGGCAGATAGCCACTGACCCAGCGGCCGATCATCGCGCGGTCCTTGAGGAAGAAAAACACCAGGATCGGCACCAGCACCAGATAAATCATGATGTTGACGAGTAACGGCAGGCTGGACAGGGAAAAGGTCAGCGCCCATTGCCCGAACTTTCCGATCTCGCCGCGCGCCACTTCGATGGCTTGCAGTACCTGCTCATCCGACACCAAGTGCGGGTAGCGCTCCGGCAACAGCAGCAACAACGACTGCCATTTGGCAAGCATGCCGGGCAACTCGTTGAACAAGGTGATCAACTGATGCCATAGCAACGGCACGACCACCACGATAAACACCAGCAACAGCCCCATGAACAAGGCGAATACCAGCCCCACTGCCGCCGCGCCCGGTAAACGCAGACGCTCCAGGGTGGTGACCAGTCCCTGCATCAGGTAGGCCAGCACCATCCCTGCCAGCACCGGGGCGAGCATGCCACCCAGGGTGAGAACGGCGGTAAAGGCCAGGAACAGCAGGACCGCCAGCACCACGGCCTCCTCGTCGGAGAAGTAGCGCTGAATCCAGTCTCGTAACACTTTGAACATCAATCAACCTCGGGTGGTGGGGCGAACAGTTCAGGCCTTGCGCAACCAATAACGGTAGACACCGGCGACGTCTTCTTCATGCAGCAGAGTGTGGCCGGCCAGCCTGGCAAAGGTGCGAAAATCACGCTGGGAGCCAGCATCCGTGGCAATCACCTTGAGCACTGCGCCGCTGGCCAATCGATTGAGCTCCAGCTTGGCCTTGAGCAAGGGCAACGGGCAATTGAGGCCGCTGGCATCGAGTTCGGCATCAAAGGCTACAGCGTCGGTCATGGTTTTACTCCGGGCAAGCGTTCAGGCTGCTTAGAATATCTGGTCCGAAGCTCAGTGTCCGGCTACAGTAAGCTCTTTGTCGAAAGGCTCTGTGCATGACTTTTTTGCGCCCCACCCTGCTGACGCTGGCCTGCCTGCTGGCCTCCCCGGGCTTCGCTGACGACCTGCCGTCTCTTGGCGACGCCAGTTCTGCCATTGTCTCGCCACAACAGGAATACCAACTGGGGCGCGCCTGGCTTGCCTACTTGCGCGGCCAGGTCTCGCAGCTCAACGATCCGCAGCTCAAGGATTACGTCGAAACCAGCGTGTACAAGCTGGTGGAGACCAGCCAGGTCAATGACCGCCGCCTGGAATTCATCCTGATCGATAGCCCGCAGCTCAACGCCTTTGCCGCGCCTGGCGGTATAGTCGGGGTCAATGGCGGGCTGTTCCTCAACGCTCAGACCGAAGGTGAATACGCCTCGGTGCTGGCCCACGAATTGGCTCACTTGTCTCAGCGCCACTTCGCCCGGGGCGTCGAAGCGCAACAGCGCATGCAGATCCCGATGATGGCCGCGATGCTCGGCGGCATCATTGCCGCCGCAGCCGGTGCGGGCGATGCCGGTATTGCCGCGATTGCCGGCACTCAGGCAGCCGCGATCCAGGAACAACGACGGTTCTCACGCCAGAACGAACAAGAGGCGGACCGCATCGGCATCCTCAACCTGGAGAAAGCCGGTTACGACCCACGCTCCATGCCGACCATGTTCGAACGCCTGATGCGTCAATACCGCTTCGACGCCAAACCGCCGGAATTCCTGCTGACTCACCCGGTGACAGAGTCGCGCATCGCCGACACCCGCAACCGCGCCGAACAGGCCAAGCCCGGCGGCACGGAAGACAGCTTGCGCTATCAATTGATTCGCGCACGGGTGCAGTTGAAATACGAAGACACGCCAGGCCTCGCTGCCAAGCGCTTCCAGGCCCAACTGGATGAAAATCCGAAAAACGACGTGGCGCGTTATGGTCTGGCCATCGCCCAAATCAAGGGCACCAAACTCAAGGAAGCCCGGGAAAACCTGGCCCCGTTGTTGGCCAAGTCGCCCAACGACATTACCTACAACCTGGCGCAGATCGAGCTGGACATCACTAACAACCGCTTGCCGGACGCCCAGCAGCGCACTGACCGGATGCTCACCCAATACCCCGGCAACTATCCGCTGAACCAGGTGCGAGTGGACCTTTTGCTTAAACAGAACCGTACCGCCGATGCGGAAAAAGCCCTGGACGGCTTGCTCAAGTCGCGCCCGGACGATCCGGACGTGTGGTACCAAGTCGCCGAGACGCGCGGTTTGTCCGGCAACATCATCGGCCTGCATCAGGCGCGCGCCGAGTACTTCGCCCTGGTCGGCGATTTCCAGCAAGCCATTCAACAACTGGACTTCGCCAAGCGCCGTGCCGGCAGCAACTTCCCACTGTCGTCGCGTATCGACGCACGCCAGCGTGAGTTGATCGAACAGGAACGCCTGGTGAAAGGGATGATGAGCTAAACCCATCGCCTACAAAAAAGCCCCGCCCTCGTTAAACGAAGGCGGGGCTTTTTATTGGCCGGTTACTCGGCCAGCTTGAAGGTAATGAAGCTGGCACGGCCCTGACGCAGGACACGCATCGATACCGAACGGTTCTTCGGCAGCGCCTTGGCGATGTCGGTGAACTGCTTGGTGGAGTCGATGGCCTGATTGTTCAGGTGAGTAATCACATCGCCTGGCTGCAGGCCAATCAAGGCAGCAGGACCGTCCTGCACTTCCTTGATCACCACGCCGCTTTTCAGGTCGAAGGTTTTCTTCTGCTCATCCGTCAGCTCGGCCACGGCAATGCCAAGGCGGTTGCTGCTGCGCTCGGCGCCCGGCTTGGTATTCCCCAGGGCATCCAGGGTCGCACCTTCTTCAGGGATGGCACCGACGGTGAGCTCAACGTTCTGGCGCTTGCCTTCGCGGATCACTTCCAACTTGGCCTTGCTGCCCGCCTTGAGCGCGCCCACCAGGTGCGGCAGGTCTGCCGACATGACGATCGGTTGGCCGTTCATGCTCAGAATCACATCGCCGACTTGCAGGCCACCTTTGGCAGCCGGGCCGTCGTCCTGGATCTGTGCAACCAGCGCACCGGCCGGCTTGTCGAGGCCGAAGGATTCAGCCAGGTCCTTGTTCACTTCCTGGATCACCACGCCCAACCAGCCACGGCTGACCTTGCCGCCGCTTTTCAGCTGGTTTGAAACGTCCATGGCCACGTCGATCGGGATGGCAAACGACACGCCCATGAAGCCACCGGAGCGCGTGTAGATCTGGGAGTTGATGCCAACCACTTCACCGTTCAGGTTGAACAACGGACCGCCGGAGTTACCCGGGTTGATCGGCACGTCGGTCTGGATGAACGGCACGTAGTTTTCGTTGGGCAGGCTGCGCCCGATAGCGCTGACGATGCCTTGCGTCACGGTGTGGTCAAAGCCAAACGGCGAACCGATAGCCACGACCCACTGTCCGGCTTTCAGGTCTTGGGACTTGCCCAGTTTCAGTACAGGCAGGTCTTTGCCGTCGATTTTCAGCAACGCCACGTCGGAACGTGGGTCGGTGCCGACCAGCTTGGCTTTTAATTCACTACGGTCAGCCAGGCGGACGATGATCTCGTCAGCACCGGTAATCACGTGGTTGTTGGTCAGGATGTAGCCATCGGGCGAGATGATGAAGCCGGAGCCGAGGGACTGCGCTTCACGCTGACCACCGCCACGGGGCGCGCGTTGTTGCGGCATACCACGCTCGAAGAACTCGCGCAGCATCGGCGGCAGGCCTTCCAGGTCCGGCGTCTGCTGGTCGGAGACTTTGCGCTCTGGCAGTTTTTGCGTGGTACTGATGTTCACCACGGCAGGCGAGGCCTGCTCGACCAATTGGGTGAAATCAGGCAGTTCGGCCGCTAGCGCGGGCACGGCCTGCCCCAGCACCAGCACCGTGGCGACTATGGATAAGTAAGACTTCAAGCGTGGTATCGACATACAGCTCCCGTTACGACGTGCAGGGTTGAGCGACAGGGTTCAAAAAACGCCGGAAACTGCGACCGACATCTCTGTTCCGCGAACAAAACAAGGTCAGCGCCGACAAGCCTTGACCTATAAAAAACATGAGGGATTTTTGCAAGTGAAAATGCTGATCCAGACATTTCATGTCTATCGGCAGCCAACCTCGCATGGAATTAGAGTGAAAGGCCAGGATGAACATAAGATTAACGATTCACGGCTTGGCGGCAGGCATTTTTTCAACGCGCACCGACAGCGCGAGGCGCTCAGCGGTGCCGATGGGAATTTCGCCAACCACCGTGACCATCATTTCGCCATCCACCGTATTCAGCCGACGCGACACCGCCACCGTCGGGCCCAACTGGGTACGGGTCTCCGTAACGCTTGCCCCGCTGATCGGTTCAAGGAACACCGAAAACCGTGCCAACCCATCTTCATACATCCGACTGTCGACCGTCGCTTTGGTCTGGGTGTCTTTGCGCGCACTGCTGTTGGTTAGCTGAAAACCCGGCGGCAGCCATTCCAGATGCCATTCTTCGGTAGGTTGCACCTCTGCCGTTTTAGCCGTAGCGACTGCAATCGGCGTGCAATCGCCAGTAGGTTGCAAGTCGCGATCATCCGGCGTGACCGAGGTGTTCAATCGGGTGAACTGGAAACGCTCCAGCAACTGCCCCTGGTCGTTCAACAGCAGGGATTTAAGAGGCAACGCGGTATCCCGGTCCAGGTGCAACTCAAAACCATAGCGGTATTGGTCACGTGGGGTGATCGATACAATCACCGCATTTCGACCGGCCACGCGAGATTTGCCGATGACGGCCAGTTCGTAGAATTGCGTGAGTTTTTGCGGATCAAGCGCACGTGACGGTGCATCACGCGAATTGCCGAGGCCGGCGACAAGAGTACCGCTGACGCATTGCGTCCGACCGTCTACCCGCACGACTTCCTGAGCCGAACCATCGAGCTGCAAAAGCCGCTCGCGGACCTGACCGTCCTGGACACGATGCCAGATGTCATGGGTAGAAAAATTTCCGTTACGCTCGTAGACGAACGTACCTTGGAAGCTTTGCTGTTGCTCTGCACGCCCAAGTCGAGTCAGCCAGTCTTGGGCTTCATCAGCATGGGCGGGGAGTGCAAACCAACCACCGAGCAAAAGCGTAAGGAGCGGTATGGCGCGCATAGGGCTCCTCAACGGTTTAGCGGTTTTCCAGGCTTGCCGCACGAGCATATGGCAGAGCGCTTTCAGTGCCTTTCAAGGCTGATTCCTGTGCGTGTTGGCGCAGGTAGCCTGGAAGACGCTGATCTTGCCAGCCGGATTGCCCTTGAAGCACACCGTTCGCCATCGGGCCGGTAGTGTCGGAGCTTTCCTTGTAGCCTGCCAGTACGGCGGGGCCTTTGACTTGCGGACCCGCCATGATCGGTTGCTGAGTCTGCTGGGCCAGTTCGGCACCGGCGATTTCGTCCTGGTTGTACAGGCGAACACCGGCCAGTACGGCAACAGTCACCGAGGCGGCCACTGCCAGGCGACCCAGGCTACGCCATGGACCCCGTGCAGCTTTTGCCGGAACGGCTTCATCAGCCAGTGCAGCAGAAACGGCCGCAGCAATATCCAGACGAGGGATTAGAAGATCCTTGTGCATCACCGCCCGAGCGACTTGGTAACGAGACCAGGTATCACGGGTTTCGGCATCATCGAATGCGTTGAGCACCCGACGAAGTTCCAGTTCATCCGCTTCGTTATCCATCACTGCGGACAGCGATTCCTGCAGGGCATCACGACTCATGGCGGTTCCTCTCTTGGCTGTCGCCGCTGTCTTTAGTTTTCCTGCAACAACGGTTGCAAGGCTTTATCGATGGCTTCCCGGGCCCGGAAAATCCGTGACCTTACAGTCCCCACCGGACACTGCATGACGCTCGCAATGTCTTCATAACTCAGACCATCGAATTCACGTAAAGTTAACGCAGTACGCAAATCTTCTGGCAGTTGCTGAATAGTGCGATGGACGGTGCCTTCGATCTCGTCGCGCAGCAATGCACGCTCCGGCGACTCGAGATCTTTGAGGCCGTGATCACCATCGTAAAATTCTGCATCTTCCGAACTGACATCACTATCCGGTGGGCGGCGTCCGCGAGACACCAGATAGTTCTTCGCCGTGTTGATGGCGATGCGGTAGAGCCACGTGTAAAACGCACTGTCACCGCGAAAATTGCCCAGTGCACGGTATGCCTTGATAAAGGCTTCCTGTGCAACGTCCTGCGCTTCATGGGTGTCGTGCACAAACCGCACGATCAACCCGAGAATTTTGTGCTGGTATTTCAGCACTAGCAGATCAAAAGCTCGCTTGTCGCCGCGTTGAACGCGCTCGACCAGCTGCTGATCCTCTTCCTGGGTTAGCATGAACACTCCTCGTTGTACTTAAAGGAGGCTTGCATAACTGAACGATCAGGCTTGCAAACATAGACTCGTACTTTTCGCAAAAGTTCTCCCCTCCAAGCAAGTTTCCGGCATGCACTGATTTGGCACACACGAAAAACGCAGCGCGGGCAACGCCGGCTGCGCGAATAATCTTGTCGCCGGTTTCCTGACGCGTCCAATGCTCCCGACGGGCCAATAAACTCAACGTTTTCCCAGCTTTCGGGCAACCTGCTATTGAGTCGGGGCTTATGCAAAAAGTTCCCACTTCAATAACCGGTCTATTTACCTTGGCCGTGCACCGTAATTTCACATTGCCACGAATGCGCGGCTATTGTGCCGCTCCCCCCCTCTATATACTAGTAGCCCGTGTGACCCTTTGATTCGCCGATCCAGGCGTCCTGTTTGCGCCAGCCCCTGTGGATCGCTTTTTGCGGAATCCTTCAAATGAGCCAACAGTTTCAACACGATGTCCTGGTGATCGGCAGCGGCGCAGCCGGCTTAAGCCTTGCGCTGACCCTCCCCAGCCACCTGCGCATTGCAGTGCTGAGTAAAGGCGACCTGGCCAATGGCTCGACGTTCTGGGCCCAGGGCGGTGTTGCCGCCGTACTGGACGACACCGACACGGTGCAGTCCCACATCGATGACACCCTCAACGCCGGCGGCGGCCTGTGCCACGAAGACGCGGTGCGCTTTACCGTCGAACATAGCCGCGAAGCCATTCAATGGCTGATCGACCAAGGTGTGCCGTTTACCCGTGATGATCACGCGGGCACTGATGACGGCGGCTTCGAGTTCCACCTGACCCGCGAAGGCGGGCACAGCCATCGGCGCATCATCCACGCCGCCGACGCCACCGGTGCCGCGATCTTCAAGACCCTGCTCGAACAAGCCCGCCAACGCCCGAACATCGAATTGCTGGAGCAACGGGTCGCCGTCGACCTGATCACCGAGAAACGCCTGGGCCTGTCGGGCGAGCGCTGCCTCGGCGCCTACGTGCTCAACCGCAACAGCGGCGAAGTCGACACCTACGGCGCCCGCTTCACCCTTCTCGCCTCGGGCGGCGCGGCCAAGGTCTATCTCTATACCAGCAACCCCGACGGTGCCTGTGGCGACGGCATCGCCATGGCCTGGCGCTCGGGCTGCCGGGTGGCCAACCTGGAATTCAACCAGTTCCACCCCACCTGCCTGTACCACCCGCAGGCCAAGAGTTTCCTGATCACCGAAGCCCTGCGCGGCGAAGGCGCACACTTGAAACTGCCGAATGGCGAGCGCTTCATGCAGCGCTTCGACCCGCGCGCCGAACTGGCGCCGCGCGACATCGTCGCCCGCGCCATCGACCATGAAATGAAGCGCCTGGGCATCGACTGCGTCTACCTGGACATCAGCCACAAACCCGAAGCATTCATCAAGACCCACTTCCCGACGGTCTACGAGCGCTGCCTGACTTTCAATATCGACATCACCAAAGGCCCGATTCCGGTGGTGCCGGCCGCGCACTACACCTGCGGCGGCGTGATGGTCGACCAACACGGGCGCACCGACGTTCCCGGCCTGTACGCAATCGGCGAAACCAGCTTCACCGGCCTGCACGGCGCCAACCGCATGGCCAGCAACTCGCTGCTCGAATGTTTCGTCTATGCGCGTTCGGCGGCGGCAGACATTCTTGAACAACTGCCGCACATCACCGTACCCGACGCCCTGCCCCGCTGGGACGCCAGCCAGGTGACCGATTCAGACGAAGACGTGATCATCGCCCACAACTGGGACGAACTGCGGCGATTCATGTGGGACTACGTAGGCATCGTGCGCACCAACAAACGCCTGCAACGCGCGCAACACCGCGTGCGCCTGTTGCTGGATGAGATCGACGAGTTCTACAGCAACTATAAAGTCAGCCGCGACTTGATTGAGTTGCGCAACCTGGCCCAAGTGGCCGAACTGATGATCCGCTCGGCCATGGAGCGCAAGGAAAGCCGGGGCCTGCATTACACGCTCGACTACCCGCAGATGCTGCCCGAGGCCCGGGACACTATTCTGGTGCCAACCACCTACGGCGACTGAACTTCAGGCGAACCCGCAGGCGCCGGTGGACATCGGCGGCCTGCGAATCGCTGGGCACGCAGATCGACCGCACCGCCCATTCGCCCTGTACCCGATAGCGCAGCACTACGATCAACGGCAGCGCCAGGCTATCGGGACGTAGCTGCACGCGGTGCCAGCCACGCGCAGCGCTCCATAGCTGCCACCCGTTTTCATCACGGCGCAGGCCGCGAATCGACGAACGGTGAGTCAGCCGGATATGGCGCGGGACAACCCAGGCGGCGTGAGCCAGGCACAGCAACAGGCCAAGGCTTGAATAAGGCAGGTCGAGAAGCAGCAGCGCACCCAGCGCGAACGACTGGGCAAGGAGATAGGCCGCCAGCAAACGCCGCGAGGCCTGCCAGCGGCATTCGAAGACGGGATTACTTGGGCTGGACACGATCCAGAATCATCCGAACCATACGCTGCAGCTCCGGGTCTTCCGATTCGGCACGTTCCATGAACCAGCCGAACATGTCCTGGTCTTCGCATTCCAGCAGGCGGACGTAACAGTCGCGATCCACTTGGTTGAGGGTCGAGTAAACCTCTCTGACGAACGGCACCAACAACACATCCAGCTCAAGCATGCCGCGACGGCTGTGCCAGTAGAGGCGATTAAGTTCTACATCTTCGACCATGGAACGCTCCTCAAATAGATCGCAAGTATACAGGCCCTAAGGCACCGGAACAGTCGGCTTTGGTCGCACCCTACAGAAACTATCCATTTGCCGGGCGCCCCTCTATGATGCACCTAGACTTTTTGACCTGCGATGACCCATGGCTGACTCTGCTTTCTTCTGCCCCATCACCCACGAAGGCGTTCTCGCCGTCCGCGGTGCCGACGCTGCCAAGTTCTTGCAGGGCCAACTCACCTGTAACCTTAATTATCTGAGCGACACTCAGGCCAGCCTCGGCGCGCGCTGCACGCAAAAAGGCCGCATGCAGTCGAGCTTTCGCATCCTGTTGCAAAGTGATGGCGTGCTGCTTGCCATGGCCACCGAGTTGCTGGAACCGCAACTGGCGGACCTGAAGAAGTACGCGGTGTTCTCCAAATCCAAACTCACCGACGAAAGCGCCGCCTGGGTGCGTTTCGGCCTGGAGGACGCGGATCAGGCGCTGGCAAGCCTCGGTCTGGAGCTGCCAGCCGCGACCGACAGCGTCGCCCGCAGCGAACAGTTGATCGCCATCCGCGTATCCCCAGGTCGCATCGAACTTTGGGCGCCCGCCGAGCAAGCCGAAGCCGTGCGCAGCCAATTGGCCGCGCAGTTGCAACAGGCTGACTTGAATGAATGGCTGCTGGGCCAGGTCCGCGCCGGCATCGGCCAGGTCATGCCGCAGACCCGCGAGCTGTTTATCCCACAGATGCTCAACCTGCAGGCCGTGGGCGGCGTCAGCTTCAAGAAAGGCTGCTACACCGGCCAGGAAATCGTCGCGCGCATGCAGTACCTGGGCAAGCTCAAGCGTCGCCTGTACCGCCTGAGCCTGAATGCCACTGAATTGCCCGAGCCCGGCACCCCACTGTTTTCTCCCAGCCACAACAGTTCGATCGGCGAAGTGGTGATCGCGGCAAAAGCTGACCAAGGGGTTGAACTTCTGGCCGTGCTGCAAGCCGAAGCTGCCGAGAGTGGCGATGTGCATTTAGGCACCCTCGAAGGTCCCGGCTTGCAACTGCTTGAGCTGCCATACCAACTGGACCGGGATCGAGAGATCCAGCACTGATCGCCGCACCCCTTTGCAACACCTTAGAGAGCATGAATGAACGAGCTGGCGGAAAAAGTCCAACAGGCTTTGATTGCGGCCATCAACAACGATGACCTGGTGCTGCCGACATTACCGGAAGTGGCCCTGAACATTCGTCAGGCCGCCGAAGACCCGGAGATCGGCATCAGCCACTTGAGCAAAGTGATCGGTCGCGACACCGCGTTGTCGGCGCGCTTGATCAAAGTGGTCAACAGCCCGCTGTTGCGGGCGACGCAGGAAGTCACCGACCTGCACACCGCCATCACCCGGCTGGGCACCAACTACAGCAGCAACTTGGCGATCGGCCTGGTGATGGAGCAGATCTTCCACGCCCGCTCCGAAGTGGTCGAACAGAAAATGCGCGACGTCTGGCGCCGCAGCCTGGAAGTGGCCGGCGTCAGCTATGCCTTGTGCCGCAGCCACAGCCAGCTCAAGCCGGACCAGGCAGCGCTCGGCGGGCTGGTGCATCAGATCGGTGTGCTGCCGATCCTGACCTACGCCGAAGACCATTACGAATTGCTCTCTGATTCGGTCAGCCTCAACCACATGATCGAGAGCATCCACCCGATGCTCGGCGACAAACTGCTAGCGGTCTGGGACTTCCCGGAAATGCTGGCGAAACTGCCAGGCCAATACCTCGACCTGGAACGCGACTCTGCGCGCCTCGACTATATCGACCTGGTCCAAGTTGCCGTGCTGTATTGCCATCGTGGCACCGCGCATCCACTGGCGGATGTGCCGGTCTCCAGCCTGCCGGCGATCAAGAAGCTGCGCCTGGACCCTTACAGCGACAGCGTGCGTGCGGAGCTGGACGAAGCACGGTCGATGTTCTACTGATCAACCGGCGATAAAACTGACCCGCACTTTCAAGCCTGCCGATTCGCCATCATGCAGGCTGATCTGGGCCAAATGCGCGCGACAGATTTCACCAACAATCGCCAGGCCCAGGCCAGAGCCCATGCCCTGCTGGCTGCGACGATAGAAGCGCTCGAACACGCGGTCGCGCTCGTCCAGCGGAATGCCTGGGCCATCATCTTCCACTTCCAGCACCGCCGGTGCCGTCACGCGCAGGATCACATTGCCGCCGGGCGGCGTATGGGCCAGGGCGTTATCCACCAGGTTGCTCAGCAGCTCGTTGAGCAGCGTCGGCTCCCCGCGCATCCACACAGGTGTGTCCGCCTCCAGCGCCAGCGCCACCCCACGCGCATGGGCCAACGGCGCCATGGCCATGCCCAGCTCGCGGGCCAACTGGCTGAGGTCGAGCAGTTGCGCGCCACCTTCGGCAATCGCCCGTGCGCCGTTTTCGATGCGCGCCAGGGACAGCAATTGATTGGCCAGATGGGTCAGGCGATCGGTGCCTTGCGCGGCGGTTTGCAAGGTGCTGCGCCAGATGGCCGGATCTTCGGCGCGCAGGCCAAGTTCCAGGCGTGCCTTGAGCGCGGCCAGTGGCGTGCGCAGTTCGTGGGCAGCGTCAGCGATAAACTGCGCCTGACGCTCGAACTGGCCCCGCAGGCGTTCGGTGAAATGGTTGAGGGAACGCACCAGCGGGCCGAACTCAAGCTGCACTTCGACCAGCGGTAATGGCCGCAGGTCATCGGGCTGGCGCTCTTCCACGGCCGTGCGCAGGCGCTCCAGCGGGCGCAACGCCGCGCTCACGGCAAACCACACCAGCAACAATGCGCCGATGGCGAGCATGCCCAGGCGCAGCAAGGTGTCGGCCATCAGGCCGCGGGCCATGCTGACGCGCGCTTCATCGGTCTCGGCCACGCGGATTTCCGCCATGCCATTCATGTTCGGTTCGGAGACCGCCTTGAGCAGGCTCACTACGCGCACGGCCTGGCCCTGGTACGTGGCGTCGTAAAAACGTGCCAACGCCGGGTAGTCATCGGTGCGCGGCGTGCCAGGTGGCGGGCCGGGCAGGTTTTCGTAACCGGAAATCAGCTTTTGATCAATGTCATTGACCTGGTAATAAATACGCCCGGCGCTGTCGTAGGCAAACGTGTCCAGCGCCACATACGGCACATTCGCGCTCAAAGTGCCGTCGACCTGGGTCAGGCCGGCGGCAATCGTGCGTGCCGAGGCCAGCAGGGTGCGGTCATAGGCGGTGTCGGCGGCTTCGCGGCCGTTCCAGTAGGCGCTCATGCCGCTGGCGACCATCAACAGCACCAGCAACAGCGCCAGGTTCCATAACAGCCGCCAGCGCAGGCTGCTGGGCTTATGCATCGCGGGCTTCCAGCAGGTAGCCGAGGCCACGGAACGTCACGATGGCGATGGGCTGGCCGTCGAGTTTCTTGCGCAGGCGATGTATGTAGATTTCGATGGCATCCGGGCTGGCTTCTTCGTCGAGGCCAAACACCTGGGAAGCCAGTTGCTCCTTACTCATCACCCGGCCCGGCCGCGCGATCAGCGCTTCAAGCACGGCTTGCTCGCGGGACGTGAGGGTCATCAACTCGCCGCCGACCGTGAAACGGCGGATGTCGAGGTCGTAGACCAGTACGCCGCACGCCTGCTGGCGCTCGCCGCCGAGCACGCTGCGCCGCAACAGCGCCTTGACCCGCGCCTCTAGCTCCGTCAGCTCAAACGGCTTGGCCAGGTAGTCGTCGGCGCCCAGGTTCAGGCCATGCACGCGGTCTTTCACATCACTGCGCGCCGTCAGCATCAGCACCGGCAGATTTTTCCCACGCGCTCGCAAACGCGCCAGCACCTCGAAACCATCCATGCGCGGCAAGCCCACATCAAGGATCGCCACCGCGTATTCCTCACTGCTCAAGGCCAGGTCAGCGGACACGCCATCGTGCAACACGTCGACGGTCAAACCCGTGCTCTTGAGCGCCTGGGCGACACTTTCAGCCAGTTGCAAATGGTCTTCAACCAGAAGGACGCGCATGGATTTTTACCTCATTCGGGGGTGGTCGGCGCCACGCTTTGCGAGGCAGTTTACAGGCGCGGCCTAGCCTGTGAAGCCCGAAAACATTGAAAGGCAACTGAAAGGTTAATGAAAGTTTCACCCTTTAGCATCCAGCCACGGTAGGCCATGCCCGCCAAGCTACCTGACCCGTAGCGCCCGAAAAACGCCTCGAAGCGTTTTCGCCAAAATAAGAACAATAACGGAGTACTCAACGATGCTGTCGACACAGCCCCAGGCTTACCCGCCTGTACGTTTTTCCCGCCTGACCCAGACCGCCCTCGCCAGTGCCGCCACCCTTGCCGGCTTTTCGCCGCTTGCCCAAGCCGCGTTCTTCGAAGACAGCAGCGCGACCCTGGAAACCCGCAACATGTACTTCAACCGCGACTTTCGCGACGGCACCAGCGCCCAGCAATCCAAACGTGACGAATGGGCCCAGGGCTTCATGCTCAACCTGCAATCGGGCTACACCGACGGCACCGTCGGCTTTGGCGTGGATGCGCTGGGCATGCTCGGGGTCAAGCTCGACTCCAGCCCCGATCGCACCGGCACCGGCCTGCTGCCCACGCATGACGATGGCCGCGCCGCCAACGAGTATTCCAAGCTAGGCCTGACCGGCAAAGTGAAGATCTCCGCCACCGAGCTGAAGATCGGCGCGCTGATCCCCGAGCTGCCGATCCTCAAGCCCAACGACGGGCGCATCCTGCCGCAAACCTTCAACGGCGGCCTGCTCACCTCGAAAGAATTCAAGAACCTGGTGTTCACCGGCGGCCGCCTGGATAAAGCCAAGGACCGCGACGACACCAACTATGAGGACATCGCCCTCAACAACAAGAACAGCCGCTTCCTGAGTGGCGCCACCGGCAAGCATTTCAACTTCGGCGGCGTCGACTACAAGTTCGCCGACAAGATCACCGGCAGCTACCACTTCGCCCAGCTCGATGACGTGTACCGTCAGCACTTCCTCGGTCTGGTGGCCGCGCGCCCGATGGGCCCCGGCACCTTCGGCACCGACCTGCGCCTGGCGATCAGCGATGACACCGGCGCTGCCCGTGGCGGCAAAATCGACAACACCTCCCTCAACGGCCTGTTCAGCTATGCCCTCAATGGCCATAAGCTCAGCGCCGGCTACCAGCACATGTCCGGCGACAGCGCGTTTCCGTATGTGGATGGCAGCGACCCGTACCTGGTCAACTTCGTGCAGATCAACGACTTTGCCGGCGCCGAAGAGCGCTCCTGGCAGGCACGCTACGACTTCGACTTCGCCAAGCTGGGCATTCCCGGCCTGAGTTTCATGAGCCGTTACCTCTCGGGTGACAATATCAAGCTCAAGAACGGCGAAACCGGCAAGGAGTGGGAGCGCAACAGCGAGATCAAGTACGTGGTGCAAAGCGGCACGTTCAAGGATGTGGCCGTGCGCCTGCGCAATGCGACGTATCGCTCCAACTATTCAGCCCGTGATGCAGATGAAGTACGCCTGCTGGTCAGCTACAGCGTCGCGCTCTGGTAAGCGGTGCCTGGTAATAGCCACTCATAACAACAACGACGGAGATAACCATGACCCTTTCATTGCGTAAATTCGCCCTCGCCGCTGGCTGCATGCTGTTCGCTGGCCAACTGCTGGCCGCCGACGAACCCAAGCGCCCGGAATGCATCGCGCCAGCCTCCCCCGGCGGCGGTTTTGACCTGACCTGCAAACTGGCGCAAAGCGCGCTGGTCAACGAGAAGCTGCTGAGCAAACCGATGCGCGTGACCTACATGCCCGGCGGCGTGGGCGCGGTGGCCTACAACGCCGTGGTCGCGCAGCGCCCGGCGGACGGTGGGACCCTGGTGGCCTGGTCCAGCGGTTCGCTGCTGAACCTGGCCCAGGGCAAGTTCGGGCGTTTCGATGAAAGCGCCGTGCGGTGGCTGGCGGCGGTCGGCACCAGCTACGGCGCGATTGCGGTAAAAAGTGATTCGCCTTACAAAAATCTCGACGACCTGGTGCAAGCACTCAAGAAAGATCCGAGCAAAGTGGTCATCGGTTCCGGCGGCACCGTGGGTAGCCAGGACTGGATGCAAACCGCGCTGATCGCCAAAGCCGCCGGGATCAACCCGCGCGACCTGCGCTATGTGGCGCTGGAAGGCGGCGGTGAAATCGCCACCGCCCTGCTCGGCGGGCATATCCAAGTGGGCAGTACCGACATCTCCGACTCCATGCCGCACATCCTCAGCGGTGACATGCGTCTGCTCGCGGTGTTCTCTGACGAGCGCCTGGACGAGCCGGAAATGAAGAATATTCCCACCGCCAAAGAGCAAGGCTACGACATCGTCTGGCCGGTGGTGCGCGGTTTCTACCTCGGGCCAAAAGTCAGCGATGCCGACTACGCCTGGTGGAAAGACGCCTTCGACAAACTGCTGGCCTCCGAAGACTTCGCCAAGCTGCGTGACCAGCGCGAGCTGTTCCCGTTCGCCATGACCGGCCCGGAGCTGGACACCTACGTGAAGAAACAGGTGGCGGACTACAAAGTGCTGGCCAAAGAGTTCGGCCTGATCCAGTAAACGCCCCTCTGCCGTTCGGCCACGCCCTGCTGAACCCGCGGTGTGGCCCAGGAGTTCTAGATGCTCTTACAACGCATATTTGCCGCCGTGCTGCTACTGGCCTGCGCGGTCCTGGCATTGATGGCCTGGCCCTACCAGGCGTCGTTTTCCTACGAGCCCGTGGGGCCTAGGGCCTACCCGCTGCTGATGCTCGGGCTGATGAGCCTGGCGCTGACCTACATGCTGTTTCGCCCGCAGCCGACCCAGCACACCGAAGACGAACCCGCGCTGGACCGCGCCACCCTGATCAAGATCGGCATCTGCGTCGCGCTGTTGATCGTGTTTGCCGGCACCTTCGAATCCCTGGGTTTCATTCTCAGCAGCATGTTGATCGGTATTCCGATGGCACGGCTGTATGGCGGCCGCTGGGGGCCCAGCGCGGTGATCATCACCTTGATGAGCGTCGGCCTTTATCTGCTGTTCGATAAAGCCATGGACGTTCCGCTGCCCCTCGGCCTGCTCGACGTTCTGGAGAACTGATATGGATACTTTCGGCTATTTGGGCCAGGGCTTCGGCGTTGCTCTGTCCCCCTACAACCTGGTGACCGCGTTGTGCGGCACCTTGATCGGTACCGTGGTCGGCCTGCTGCCGGGCCTTGGCCCGATCAACGGCGTGGCGCTGTTGATCCCCATCGCGTTCGCCCTGGGCCTGCCGCCGGAGTCGGCGCTGATCCTGCTGGCAGCCGTGTACCTGGGCTGCGAATACGGCGGGCGTATCAGCTCGATCCTGCTGAACATCCCGGGCGAAGCCTCCACCGTGATGACCACCCTCGACGGTTACCCGATGGCCCGCAAAGGCCTGGCCGGTGTGGCCTTGTCGTTGTCAGCGTGGAGTTCGTTCATCGGCGCGTTTATCGCCACCTGCGGCATGGTGCTGTTTGCCCCGCTGCTGGCCAAATGGGCGATTGCTTTTGGCCCGGCGGAATATTTCGTACTGATGGTGTTCGCGATTGTCTGCCTCGGCGGCATGGCCGGTGACAAACCGCTGAAGACCTTTGTCGCGGCGCTGATCGGCCTGTTCCTGTCGGCGGTGGGCATCGACGCCAACAGCGGCGTGTACCGTTTTACCGGCGATAACATCCACCTGACCGACGGCATCCAGTTTGTGGTGTTGGTGTTGGGCCTGTTCTCCATCAGCGAGATCCTGTTGCTGCTGGAAAAAACCCACCGTGGCCAGGAAGCGGTAAAAGCCACCGGACGGATGATGTTTAACCTGAAGGAAGCCTCGTCGGTGTTTGCCGTGAACATCCGTTGCGGCCTGCTCGGTTTCATCATGGGCGTATTACCGGGCGCCGGTGCGACCTTGGCGTCGGCGGTGGCCTACATGACCGAGAAACGCCTGGCCGGGGCCAGCGGTAAATTCGGGCAGGGTGACATGCGCGGTCTGGCTGCACCGGAAACCGCCATCGGCGCCTCCGCCTGCGGCGCACTGGTGCCGATGCTGACCCTGGGCGTACCGGGTTCGGGCACCACGGCGGTGATGATCGGCGCCCTCTCGCTGTACAACATCACGCCCGGCCCGCTGTTGTTCCAACAGCAACCGGATATCGTCTGGGGCCTGATCGCCTCGTTGTTCATCGCCAACACCATGCTGGTGATCCTCAACATCCCGATGATCCGCCTCTTCACGCGCATCCTTGCCGTGCCGAACTGGGCGCTGGTGCCGGTGATCGCCATCATCACCGCAATCGGGGTGTACGCGGTCCACGCCACCACGTTCGATCTGTTCCTGATGATTGGTATCGGCATCTTCGGCTACATCCTGCGCAAGCTGGACTTCCCGCTGTCGCCCGTGTTGCTGGGCTTTATCCTCGGCGGCCTGATGGAGCAGAACCTGCGCCGCGCGCTGTCGATTTCCAATGGTGCGCTGGAGATCCTGTGGTCCAGCCCGATCACCTTCGGCGTCTGGGTGTTGACCGCCTTGATGCTGCTGTTCCCGTTGGTACGCATCTATCGCAAACGAGCGCTGCAGCGTCGTACCGTGGCCGATGTCTGAGGCCACCTTTAAACACTGGTGGGGAACACCGCTGGTCGGTCTGGCCGGCGGTTACCTGGCCAGCCTGATCGGCTGGCCATTGCCGTATATGGTCGGTTCATTGCTGGCGATCATCCTCGTGCGTTGCCTCACGCCGTGGCAGTTGGCGGAGATTCCCGGCGGGCGCAAATGCGGGCAATGGGTGGTGGGCATCGGCATCGGCCTGCACTTCACCCCGGTGGTGATCGAGCAAGTGATGAGCCACTTCGGCTTGATCTTCTTCGGCGCGCTGGTCACCAGCCTGTCGAGCGTGGTCGGCGTGTGGTTGATGCGCCGCAGCGGTGAAGACCGCGCCACTGCGTTTTTCTCCAGCATGCCGGGCGGTTCCGGCGAGATGGTCAACCTCGGCGCGCGCAATGGCGCGGTGCTCAGCCGGGTCGCGGCGGGGCAGAGTCTGCGAGTGTTGGTGGTGGTGCTGTGCGTACCGGCGATCTTCAAGTATGTGCTCGACGGTGGCGCGCCGCAGTTTCATCCAGCCCCCGTGAGCTGGGCCTGGCTGGCGCTGCTGTTTCCCGCCGGCGCGCTGGTGGCCTGGGGCTGGCAGCGCTTGCGTCAGCCGAACCCGTGGTTGTTCGGGCCGCTGCTGGTGAGTGCCACCGCCAGTGTGGTGTGGGACCTGCACATCGGCCTGCCCGACGGCGGCAGCCAGCTTGGCCAGTGGCTGATCGGCAGCGGCTTGGCGTGCCACTTCAATCGTCAGTTCTTCCGCCGTGCGCCGTCGTTCATGGCGCGCACCTTGATCGGCACCGCCTTGACCATGGTGCTGGCGACGCTGGCCGCCGTGGGCTTGAGTGCGATGACCCAACTGGACCTGCGCTCGTTGACGCTGGGCATGATGCCCGGCGGTATTGCCGAGATGAGTTTGACCGCTGAAACCCTGCAACTGTCGGTGCCGTTGGTGACGGCGATGCAGGTGATGCGCTTGTTGTTCGTGTTGTTTCTGGCGGAGCCGTTGTTCAGGCATTGGAACCGCCAACCCTAGCGTCTGCCGAGGGTGGCCCGCCCAGGGTCACTACCGCCTGTCGGCACTGTCATTTCTAACAGCTAGCCTGCGCGTGCCCCTTCTGCGTTCAATCCTTGCGTGCCCCGGTCCTTTTCGGCCCCTTTGCCCTGCACGAGGTGATCACGATGGCTCCAGACCTCAACGCCCCCCCTTTCGTCTCGCAGTTGTCGCCTTATATTCCCGGCCTGACGACCCCGGTCGTGGGGTTCTCCGGCGGCGTGTATCAACTGCTGTTGGAGAGCCATGGCAGCACGGGCCTGATTTGCATCTTGCGCGCCTACGCAGGCCAGCTTGAAGGGGATTTCATCGAGTTGCTCTGTGGCGACCTGCTGGTCCCGGTCGACTTCCATACTGTCACCGAGCAAGAAGCGCGCGAAGCGAAGCCGATTACCCTGCACATCTCCATGGCCCGTTTGGCCGACGGTGCGGCCGGGCCCGTGTTTTTCCGGGTGACGCACCTTGATCACCGCGTAGAAGCAACCCAACGCCTGACCCTCAAGATCGACACCGTGGCGCCCACCGGTAACGACCCCATTACCCGCCCGCCGTGGGTCAATGAACAGCTGCCACGGCCACAACCGGCGCAGACCCTGGTCGACTCGGCCGCAGCCGGACGCGGCGTGGTCGTGAGAATCCCGTTTTACCCGCTGGACCTCAACCGGCCTCCGAGTACCTACCGAGCGGTACGCGATCGCATTCGCCTGATCATCGGCGGGCAAATCATCGAGCACATCGTCACAGAGAACGAGGCCAGCGGCCGCAACCCGATTTCGATCACGGTCTATTACGGCACCTGGCTAAGCATCGGCAGCGGCTTTCAGGCCTGTGCCTACGATGTCATCGATGAGGTCGGCAACTACGCGCCGGGGCGCTCGCCGATGCAACTGATCGAAGTGCGGCTTAACCCCAACGAACGGTTGCTGGACGCCGCCCAGATTGTCGAAGCCCCGACAGGCACGCTGGATGCGGACAGGCTGGAAGGCAAAGACGCAACCCTCAGGGTCACCGTCGCGGGGAAAGGCTGGGCGTCGGGCGACGGTCTTCGACTGACCCTCCGGGGGCGTTTGCCGGAAGGCGTCGATGTCGAACAGACCTACAACACCAGTATCACCTCGACCACAACGCCTTTCGTCGACGTCCCATGGCCCAATGCTGACGTGCGCCTGCTCATCGGCGCATTGATCCAACTGAGCTATGAGCGAATTCGCACGGGAGCGGTCAATTTACCCTCGGAAAACACCTTCGTCCAAGTGAACGGAACCCCCGAACAAACCGGCCTTTTAGCACCGCAAGTGCCGGCCGCCAGCGGCGACGTCCTGCATCCCTTGACCGATCCGGTGAGCGTTACGATCGCCGCCTACACCGGCCAAAAGCCGTTTGATCGAGTCACGCTGGTGCTGGAAGGCACCTATGCCAATGGCCACCGTTTTTATCAGGAGCACTCGCTGCCGGCCGGCGAAAGCACCGTCGTGTTCGAACTGCGCAACGGGGTTGACGGTGACATCCGCCAGCTCGATGGCGGCGAGCTGATGCTCTACTACTACATCAACACCGCCGGGGAGCGCCCGCCGTCGACCATTTTGCACCTCAACATCGGCGAGCCCCAGGACGCACTGCCCGCGCCGGAGGTATTGCAAGCACCCGCCCCCGGCTTCACCTTCGACCCCGAGCAATCCCGAGGCAATGCCAACGTGAGGGTTGCAGCGCACGCCGCGTTCACTGAAGGCGCGACGGTCACACTGTACGTCGAAGGCAGCGCCATGGGCGGCAGTGCCCCACCGGACCCGTTCCCTATCACCCGGCCATGGGTCGGGCAGGACCTGGCGTTTGTCATCGCACGGGTGTTTGTCGTGGCCAACCTCAACGGCTCGGCGCGCATTTACTACCGAGTGGAGAAAACCGGCCAGCGCACCCGTTACTCCCAGGCGCGGGTGATGACCGTCGGCAGCGGCCTGCAACTGCCGGTGCCGCATATTCTGGAAAGCACGATCAACGTCGCCGACCCCTCCACCGCCAGGCTCAACCCGCAACATGTGCTGGAGCCGCCGGTCTGCACGTTTCGGGTGAGCTACAAGCCGATGCTGGCCGGCGATGATATCCAGCCGAGATTCAGGGGCACATACGGGATCGGAACGCCCGCCGTCAATCCGCTGCCAGGCGACCCGGTAAAGGGCTATGTCGACTTCATCATCGGTAATCGGGTGATTGCCGCCAACCTGGGCGCAGACGCTGCCTTGTCCTATACCGTGACCCGCGCCGGTGCCACCACCGCATCCCAGGTGCTGACCTTGACCATCGACCCGCTGGCTGAGCAAGTGCTGGACCTGGTCAACGTGCCCCAAGCGTCGAACGGCATCATTAACGCCAACGCGGCGCATAGCGCAGTGATTCAGGCATGGCCGTTCATGCGCACCGGGCAACCGGTGTGGATCGACGTCAAGGCAGCGGCCAATCGGGTGCTGCGCAACGGCACGCCGCTGACCGCCGCAGAGTTCAATGCCAAACGTGTGGAAGTCGCGTTACCCGCCGAGTACCTGCGCTCCTTGCCGACCCTAAGCACCCTGACGGTTGAGGCGCGGGTATCGCTGAACGGCAGCGCCCACAAGGATTTCGCCATCGCGTTGCGCCCTGTCAACTACCGCATTGCCAACACGGTCGGCATTTTCGCCACGATCCCGGTGGGCAGTTCACCCAACGCCCTGGTGCTCAGCCCGGACGGTACGCGGCTCTACGTCGCCTGCGCCTTCGGCCGCACGTCGATCTGGGTCATCGACACCCTACGCAACCGCGTCATCGACAGCTTCGACGTACCAGGCTCGCCCCTGCGCCTGGCCATTCATCCAACGGCCGAGCGCCTGTATGTGACCGACAACAGCAGCGCCACCAACACGCCGATTCGCCTCTACAGCACGCAGGACTATTCGCTGATCGACACGCTGACAGGGTTCACCACCGTCCGAGGCATTCGCTTCAATGCCAACGGCTCGCGCCTGTATGTGGCCGATGAAGGTGCGTCACGCCTGGTCGTCATCGATACAAGCAACCACCAACGCCTGGCCTCGATCCCTGTGCGTGCGCCTATCGATGTCGCCATCAGCCCCGATAACAACCGCGCACACGTGGCCACATTCTTCGACTGGTCCATCATCAATCTGCCGACCAACAGCCTGATCAACAGCGCCGACACCCGCTCCGCCCCCGTCACCATTGCCCATAACCCCCGTGGCTCGCAGGTCTACATCAGCGGCCGAGAAGGCGGCAGCGTCACGATCGGCAACACCTTGACCCAGCGCATCGACCAGACCCTGACCGGGTTGCAGGGCCCCTACGACATCGCCTTCGAACGCGGGCGTGATCTGGCCTACGTGTCGCAGACCGACGGCGACCTGCTGGGCATTATCGATACGCGCTTGCGACGGGTGACTGGCAGCTATGCCGGGTTCAACAAACCGCGCGGGGTGGTGGTGGCTCCAGACGGTTCCCACGGCTACGTGGCCAATATCGGCGGAGATTCAGTGTCGCTGGTGGTGTTTTAGCTGACGGACAAGTCGGGGTTTACCGTTCGTCGGCACTGT
The DNA here is from genome assembly GCF_029320995.1 of Pseudomonas sp. D3. Lineage (NCBI taxonomy): Bacteria > Pseudomonadati > Pseudomonadota > Gammaproteobacteria > Pseudomonadales > Pseudomonadaceae > Pseudomonas > Pseudomonas sp. D3. Next base: position 1,853,486 of record NZ_CP119772.1, on the reverse strand, counting down.
CATTTCTCACAGCTAGGCAGCCCCTGGCTCACGGCGTTGAATCGAACGAGCCGACGCCTCGCGTCAGTCGTCCAATCAACTGCTGAGGATTACGATCATGACTACAGTCTCCGATGACCAAGCGCTCATTCCCGCCAACGACGCTTTGCCCGTGTTGCCCTACGATCCTCCAAACGATCAATACAGCACACGCGAGCCAGACGAGCCACGGCCGGAAGGCTTCACGTTGCCTCAAGTCGACGGCGCGGTATTGACCCCTCAGTCGTTTCGCCAGACGCCGTTCGCCGACCTTCCCCTGTACCTGCCGACGCTGAGTAACCCTGTCGTCAGTTTCGACGGCGGGCTTAACTGGGCGGCGCTGGAGGTGAGTGACAAAGGTGTCACCTGCATTCTGTTCAGCTACCTGAACCAGGCAGAAAACGACTTCATCGAGTTGAAGCTCAACGACGATCGGGTTGGTTTTCACACCGTGACCGAAGACGAAGCCCTCAAAGGCACGCAGATTGTCCTGTACGCACCCAGCGAGCGTTTCATCAGGGAGGCAGGCAATACGCTGCAGGCATTCGTAACACCGTTGGGAGGCAACGGCCAACAGACCAAACGCTTCAATATCAAGGTTGACATCGAACACCCCGGTGGCCGCGACCCGATAGCCAACACAGGGCAAAACGAAAACTTGCCCAAGCCGATATTTCCCGACGACGTCATACAATTTGGCGTGGACAGCGACACCGCGGGTAAAGGCGTACCGGTGATCATCGACTATTACCCGGTGGACCGCGGGCTACCGGTCGTCAACCACCGCAAGGTACGAGATCGCATTCGCCTGAGCATCGGCGGGGTGGTGGTTGAACACAGTGTCAGCGAATTTGAAGCTGCGGGTACTGCACCCATTACCATCTGGGTCTACGCGAGCACCTGGGCCACCGTGGGCAGCGGGGTTCATATCTGTGAATACAACGTTATCGACGAGGTAGGCAACGCGTCCCTAGGGTTCTCACCCGACCAAGAACTGGAGGTGCGCCTTGACAATGGGACGCAGCCGCTGCTGCGTCAAGCCTATATTGATGAGTCCGAGCAGGATGCCGACGGTCACGATCAACTCGATGCCGATGCGCTCGATGGCAAACCGGCGACGATTATTGTTGCAGTACGCAATGAAGGTTATCTCGCCAACGATACGATTCGTGTGAGGGTCAACGGCCTCACCGCCGATGGTGTTCGGATTATCACGTTTTACGATTTCCCGGTCGTCTCACCGACCATCCTCACCGCAAAGATCCCCTGGCCGTTCGCAGACATCCTGCCGCTGGTCAAAGGCCGCATTCAGCTAACCTATCAGCGCATACGCACAGGCGTTCTACCGCAAAACTCCGAGAGCGCGAAACTCAACATCATCGGCAATCCTGTCGAGACCGGCCTGGCAGCCCCCATTGTTGATGCCGCCATTGGCGGCACGCTGCCTGATCCCACCGTCAACCCGTTTGAAGTGCTCATCAAGCCCTACCCTGGCCAGCTTTCCAACGATCGCGTCACGCTGGTACTGGAAGGTACCTTCGCCAATGGCAAGCCTTACTACGCCGAATACAGCGATATGGCAGGCACCGGTGACATTTACTTTGACTTGCCCAACGGCCCCAGCGGGCCCATCGCTCAGTTGGATGGCGGCTCTCTCGTGCTTTATTACCGAGTCAACAATCGGCCGCCATCACGTCGACTGGAGCTCAGTATCGGCGAGACCCAGGCCTCATTGCTCGCCCCGACCACGCGGCAGGCTGTGCCGCCCGATCATGTGTTCAACCCGCTCGTCAGCAAGGCCAACCTGAACGTCACCGTTCACCACCATGCCAGTTTCGTACTGAACGCCGTTGTGACCCTGCACTTTGAGGGCAGCAAGGCGGGCGGCAGCAATCCGCCCATCGCCTTCCCGATCGATCCAAACTGGTTGGGGACCGACCTGCCCTTCACGATTCCCCGAAATATCGTCCTGAACAACCTGAACGGTTCGGCACGCCTCTACTACACCGTCGATGCACCTGGACAGCCACGCCAGCTCATCTCCCATGACCTGGTGATTACCGTAGGCGGCGCACTGGAGTTGCCAGAACCGGTCGTACTGGAGGCTACCCCGATCAAGCCGCCCAGCCTCGCCTCGATCAACCCCCAACATGTACTGCCGCCGCGCCCTGCCATTGTCACGGTCCGCGTGACCTATGCCATGCTCGCCAGCGATAACGTCAAAGTGCACATCATCGGAGCAAACGGTTTCGGGATTGGGACACCGAATATCCCGATGAAACCCGGCATCCCTGATGCAGGGACGGATTACATCACGTTCACCACGACCAACGTATTCGTAGGGGCAAACCTGGGTCGCACGTGCCGGGTATTTTTCGAGGTGACTCGCGACGGCGCCACCACCCCGTCCCGGGAATTGACGCTGGAGGTCGAGAACCTGTCGGAGCAGGATTTCGACTTGGTCAGCATTCCTGAAGCCTCGGGTGGGGTGATCAATACGGCGGTGGCAAACAACGTGCGGATTGATAAATGGCCGTTTTGCAGGGTCGGGCAGCCCGTGTGGATTAAGTTACTCAGCACGACCAATCGTGACCTGCGGCTTGCGGTCGGCGTGACATCGGCGGAATTCAATGCCGGGCGCACGCTTGACCTGATACCCGCCAGCTATTTGTCGAGCCTGGATAACAACAGCAAGGTCGAGGTCGTAGCCTCGGTATCGATGGATGAATCCGGCAGCCTGGAAACGGCTCAGCACTTCAAGGTGGCCACTTATGTGACGCGTAAGGGGGCCGGGGAGATTATTCGTGAGATCCAGGTTGGGAATGGTCCGTTTGAAATTGTGATCAGTCGTGACAGCTTAACTGCGTGTGTCACAAACCAACGTACTTCAGGCATTTCAATCATTAATCTTGCGACTAATGCAGTTAGAACAATAGCCTTTGGCAACGGCGTTGCTAAACTGGCATTGCATCCTACCGATTCAAGGCTTTTCCTTACAAACAGCCATTCAAATTATTATTTTGTTATTCCAGTCCTTGATATCAGTTCTTTCTCCTTCACTACCCCCTACAATCACGGCTATTCAACCTATGCAATATGTCTTAACCCCAGCGGTTCGCGAATGTTTGTCGGCCAGAGGTCTGGCGGCACTACTGCTGCATTCTGGAGCTACAACACCGTAAGTAATGTGTTCTTAGGGGGCCACGCTGGCACACCCAACCCCCGAGCGTTGACAACTAACCCACAAGGCACAGCAGTGTTTGCCACGGGTAACGCCACAGAGCGCTTTATTCTCAGCAGCGGAGTCCGCACACATACCCTAATCAACAGTGGGGTCGCTCAGAATCTTGCCCACAGCCCACTTAACGCACACGCCGAGCTGCTCTACGTGTCCGTATCAGCCGCGAACAAACTTGATATATACAGCACCAGCAGCGAAAGCCTTAGTTTCATCACATCCATCACAGGCCTAAGTGACCCACGAGGTATAGCCTTCCACCCCACCCTAGCGATAGCCTATGTCGCGGAACTAAACGGTAACAGTGTCAGAGTCATTGATACGGTTACCGGAACACCTGTCGGTATTATAAACGGCTTTGATCAGCCCAACGGAGTGGCTGTCACCCCCGATGGTAAAACATTGTTGGTCTGCAACTCTGGCAACACGACCGTGGCGGAGGTGAGCATTTAAAAACCACCCGCACTGCTTTAAAGCCTAAAAAAATGCCCCGCCTCTTTCGAGACGGGGCATTTTTATTACTGCGCGGCTTATACCGCTACCGCGCTACACATCCAGCCCTTTAAAAATCGTAGCGCAAGCCCAGGTTAACCCCGTACGGCTGCTTGATGTTCTTGCCCGTGCTGTGTTCCAGATCCGCATGCAGCTTCAGGTTCTGCGACACCGACATCGCCACACCCGCACCCAGTTTCAGGCGCGAACCCGACAAGTCGTTGTTGAACGAGTTGTCGTTGACGAACACTTTGTTGCTCTGATCGAACTCGTGGGCTACCGCCGCCTTCAAGTACGGCTGCAATACACCGCCGCTTTCCAGCTGGATATTGCGCCCCACGGTGGTACCGAGTTCGCCGATCACGGTGCTGGAGCGGTCACCCTTGGCGTCCAGGCCGTTGTCCAGCGTGTAGCTCTGGGCCTGGGTGATCACGGCAGCGAGTTGACCATACGGTTCAACGAAGAAACCGTCGTCCAACGTGATGTGGCGACCGACTTCCGCCGAGGCGCCCACCGCGTTTTGCGTGTAGTTACCCTTGGCTTTCTTGCCGTCGCTCATGGCCACATCGGACTCGTTGTGAAAGCGGTTGAACTTGAGCACGCCGTCGAAGTAGAACCCGCTCTCGGCATCCAGCCAGGTGGCGTAACCGCCTACGTAGTAGCTGTTGATGGTTGCACTGCTGCCACGGTTCAAGTCCAGGTCCGAGGTGCTGTGACCGACCATTGCACCGATCAACCACTGGCCATCGCCGCCCGACACCGGCGCGTCGGCACCGAGCGCGAAGCCGCGTTGCGACTGGCTGTAACCCAGGCCGGTCTTGTCGTTGGACACTTCATACTTGTTGCCGTAGGCACGGGTCCAGAACCCGGCCGACTGACCTTCGCTGAAGCGCAGTTCGCCCATGCGGGTACGCAGGGTGGTCATTTCACCCAAGAGCACAGTGGGCGCTGCGTTGAACAATGCCAACACCGAGTTGGTGCTCGGGCTGATCACCTTGCTGTCCGGGTCGAGCAGCCAGTCCTGGCCTGCGTTTTCATTGATCAGGCTGTAGGAATAGGTGCCCACATCCACGCGGTCGCCGATCAGGCTGAACTGGGCGCCACCGTCTGCGGTGTGTACCACGTGCAGGCGGTCACCGCTCAACGGGTCGGCGCCGCTGCTGGCGATCAGCAGTTTGTGGTCGCCCGACGAAGTGCCGGTCACGTTAAGGAAATCGCCGGTCAGGGTGGCAAAGTCCGCGCTCATGATGAAGGTGCCGTTACCCGACAGGTTGGCCACGTCCAACTGGTAGAACGTACCGGTCTCGCCGAACTTGACGTTACCGCCGCTCAGGGACAAGTCGCCGACCTGCTGGTGGTCGACCATCACCCAGGTGGCGTCGCTGTTGATCGCCAGTTTGTCGACGTTCTCCAGGCGGCCGGTAAGGATCGAGCCGTTGTTGAGACCGACACTCGCGTTGCCACCAGTGTTGATCACGTCGCCGTTCATGAATGCGCCGTCAAGGCTCAGGTCGAGGGCACTGCCCGCACCCACCTGGATGTTGCCGGCCAAGGCGCTGTTGTTGACGCGCATGTTGGCATTGCCGCCGCCGGTCAGCTCCAGCATGTTGCCATTCTGGCCGTTCAAGGTAGAGCCATTCAGTATGTCGATTTCCGCCGTGATCGGGCCGTCCACGTTGATCGCCGGGCCGTTAAGACCGATCACCCGAGAACCGTCCAGCGTCAAATGCGGCGACTCGCTTGCCGTCAAGGTATCACGGCCCATGCGAACACCACTGGTGGCGCCGGTAATCTCACTGCCCGTCGCGATGGCCGAGCCACCCAGCAGCCTCAAGCCCTCTCGGCTTTTCCCGGTCAGCACCGAGTTGTTGAGTTCCAGCACGCTGTGGGAGGTGACGTTGGCGCCATAAGTCGCCCCAGTGATCCCACTGCTGTTTACCTGGGCATAGGAGCCGGTGGTGGTGTCAACCTGACGAGCGACGTTCAAACCACCATTGTTATGACTCGTAACCTGGGAGTTCGAAATCGTGGCGGTCGAATTGCTGAGCGAAATCGCCGGCTGGGTGCTATCAGCAGAGGTCACCGTGGCGGCCGTCACATTCAGCGTCGACCCGGTGGTAGCCTGAAGGCGTTTGACAACAGCACCCGTGGTGACATTGAGGGTTGCATTATTGCGGGCAATATATTCCTGGGCAGCGGTTCCAGGGCCGACGTCAAGTTTGCCGCTGCCAATGCCGCCATCCACAATCACCGCTGAAAACGCCTGCTGACTCAGCAGGTACAACGGCGCAACAGCCATAAGTTTGACAAAGGTCGATAAACGCGAATAACGAAAACAATGAGAAGCCGAAAAAGTCATGTCATGTAGTCTCAGAAGTAAGTGCCAGTTTGAACCCGGAACCCGTATCGAAGAGGTTTCCGTTTTCCACGGCGCAGAGACTAATGACCTGAGTTCCCAATGCGTGTAGGACTTTCCTTAAGGTATCCAGTAATAACGGCGATAGTTCACCGCTTAAATAGAAAGGCCCGCGCCCCTCACGAGAGGAGCGCGGGCCAAGTCATCTATCAAAGTGTTCCGCTGCGACGGGTCGCACCAGGAACACAGGTCGGAGGTGTGCTGCCGGTACTGAAAAGATCCCAACCTGCCCGGACCTCGTCGGAAATACCCCGGTCTCCCGTCGAGGGCCGAAAGAGTTTCCAACGTATGCCGACAATGCCTCGACCGTTAGTCCCCGTGAAGTCTTCGAACCAGGCATTCAAATTCAGGGGCACGTCCAGCCCGAGGTTGACATGGCTGCTGTCGATCGTGAACTCAGCACTCTCCACGGGTGTGCCGACAGGCGCGCCGATAGGCATCCCAACCGTGGGGAAAGCATACCGAGTGGCCTCAACGATGACCCTGTCATTCACCTCGAGCACCAAAGGGTCCAGGACTTTGATGGGAACGCCCGTCCATGGAACATGCGTACAATTGATGAGCGCGTTGTAGTTGGGATTGCCTGTGACGGGCCTGAATCTGATAAAGGCCGCATCGGCCAGCCCTGCCAAATTGAAGATTTCCACGATGACATCTTCATGGGGCGAGTGTTTGTAATTGACGGCATCCCGGATGACGCAATACAGCATGATGGTACCGTTGCCCACAGTGTCAATATCGTCCCAATCCACCGTAAAAGGCACTAGAAACCCTACCGCCTCTGTGCCTGTTACGGGGTAGGTGCCGACCACTATGTCTTTGTAGACGAGATCAATGAAATCACCTGACTCCAACCCCTCTGGCAACAGGAAAGTGGCCGTTGCATCAAAACCACGATCTTTTTCAGAGAGACGGTTGGGCGGGCTGGGCAGCGGCCCGCCGCCAATAAGCTGCGGTTTAGCCAGGGCGGGGTCTACAGGGCCTTCACCAGGGTTTGTGGTGCCCGGCTCACGCAAGTCAACATCCACCATCACCGGTGCCGCTGGGTAGATTGGCCCCCCCGTGCGTTCAATCGTGAGTTGGACAGTCGCCGTGTAGAAGTTGCCGCCGTCTGCAATAGCGGCATAATTTGCCGGAATATCAATAGGGACAATGGCCATGCCAATAGATTGACGGTAGATCTCAACTGTCCCCCAGCGAGCCACCAAAACATCATTTGGCAGATGGCCGGTCAACGTTTGCAGTCGAACCGTCACGCCGTTACGCGCTTCTTCCTTATCGATCAACGGCCCTTCGAGTACCGAAATGGTGCCAAATACCGGTGCTTCGTTGAGGCTGACTCGCACATAGTTGGGAAGGGAACGAACAGTGGCGGTACCGCCCCGATCAGTCAGGCTATAAGCAACTTCAATCACACCGGCTTTCGCCAGAATAATATTCGTTGGGATAATGACAGTAATGGGCCCCGTCAGCGGCACAGTACCGTCGAGTGAAACCGTGGAGTCCCCCACCCAAATACGATAGGTGTCACCACCGCGACGGTCTGCAGGTTCAGGAATGGTACAGGTCAAGCCAGTCTTTCCGACCAGAAAGCCGGGGGTCAGCTCAGAACCGTAGTCTTCAAATTCAATGATACCGGGCTGTACGTTTTGGTTCGGGTCCTGAACGTCTACATAAACACGCAGGGTGTTGTAGTTTTCAGGGTTGCCAGAGGAGTTGATCACATGGACGTCGATGTCTTTGACCCCATGGCTTTGTAGCGCGGACTTAGGCCCGAGATCAATAACGACGGGATCGGGCAGGGGGTCCAACCGCGGATAGAAGTCTATAAACACACGCTTATTGTCTACAAACACGCTAAGTATTTCATCCTCCACTTCAGTACCCCGGTTCCACGGACGAAGTCTCAGTACAACCCCCGCCAGTTGCATCGCCCGAGGCACGACATTCCTGTGAGGATCCCCCGGGACGGGCTGAAGCAAACCATTAATAACCGGAGCCTCATGCAAAGAGGGATCATTGTCGGGATCATCCCAGTCCTCATTGGGAGTGATGGGTTGATTATTAACAATCGGAGGCGTTTTGTTGGACATGATTAAAACTCCTGATAAGGAAAAGTATCTATCCGGGTATAAAACCTCTGCGTGACTGCACACCCAGGTATCATTTCTCGGAATACACCAACAATCATCAACACCGCCGAGTCGGTATAGTTGCTGACAGCCCACTTATTAAATGAAATTAATCGTCGCCCCGTAACTGTCAAACTTGACAGTATCGCCCCCCCGCCCAAGTGTGCTGCCTGCCGACGAACATACAAATTGCATCAGCAGCGCAATAACGGAGTGTTCACCGTGGCCCCTTAACACCAAAATAATCTAACGCGGCTCAACTGGTTTTTAATAATCAACCCGCCCAAGAAACGGAAGGGCATTGCGCCCTTCCGAAGCGGTTTAATCGTCCGACAGGCAAGGCGGCGCACCACCCGGCCGAATCAACTTGATAAACACCAACCTAAATGGGGAGTAGCCCATCCCGCCTCCACCGGCTTTGATAATTTGGTAGCGTGCTACGGCAGAGCCATGTCGAGGATTAAGCTCACCTGCCGGCGGTTTCACCAACCCTGGAAGCAGGATATAGGGGTCGAACGGCACCCGGAATTCATACCCGTCACGGGCCTCCTCCGCCGTCAACGTATGACTGAACATCTGAACCGCTTCAGGGATAATGCCGCCTGGGTTTCCGCTCGGGTTTGCATAGCTTGCCCAGTGCAAAACCACCTCATCCCCATCGTCCCAGCGGTTGTCTGCGGGTATGTAGACACCTACGCCGTTCACCCAAGGCCGCAACGCGCAACCGATAAACCCTGCATCGGGCCCTGGACCGTAGTCGACCCCTACGTATTCAAGGTCTTTCACGTCAACGATGGCTACGATATTGACGTCCACCTGGGTGTCTTGCGCACGCTGGCGGTTAACACCGTTGAACGTCCAATAGAAGAAGGGGACCGTGCCGCCAATCAACAAAGGCTCAATCACATTCCAATCGACTAGCCACTCGACTTCCTGCCCAGCAACGTCACTCGCTAGCACCTGGTACGTCGCGAGGGGGTCGGGATGGATGCCTACCATTAACTCCAGCAGTTGGCCGGCAACAGGCGCGTTATAAAGGCGGGTTACCACACGCACCTGTAACCCCACGTCATTGATGGTCAACCGGTTGTCACCATCCCTACCCTTGACCGTCACCAACTCCAGTAACTGGTTGACGGGGTTTGGATTATTCGGGCTCACGGCGCCGGCAACCGTAAGGTCTACTGGCACAAACCGGATGGGCGATGGCCTGGCGGGCGCTGTGCCACGCTGCCAGCGGTATTCTGCCCTGACGGTCCCACGGACGAACTCAGCGCCACCACTGGCCAAAACCGCATACGGGATGGGCACCGTGATAGGCCAGTGCTGAACATCAGCAATCTGGATAGCCGACAGGGGGTTAAGATCCCATGAGGGCAGGAGAAAGTCGCCCGGTGCCGTACCGAACACTTCAGGGATATTCATAAACACGCCGCCAAGTTCACGGGCGTCACTGAGGTTGATCAACCCATCATCCAATTGAGGGATATCCACAATCGGCAGGTTGACGGGCGTGGGCGTCAGATTGATTAACAGCACGGCGGTACGCGATGGGCCAGACTCGCGGCCCGAGCGGTCTCGCAGGTAATAATGGGCGTTGTATTCCCGATTGGCCAAACCGCGCAGAAAGTCGCCCGGGAAATGAATCTCAATGGGCAAAGTGCCGTCCTTGTGCGCCTGGACGATAGTCGTGGTGGCGACCACGGTCAGTTGCCGTGGGCGTTTGCGCAAAGGCCTGCTGAAAGGCAGTGGCGTGAGGTCAGCCTCGACAACATCGCCTAGGCGTATGTCCAGCCACGCTGGGGTAATGGTCGCGACAACCCTGTCGTTGTTGGCGGGATTGTCAAGATACGCATCGGTGACACCCTGGGTCTGAATATCAATATCGAATTGTAATGGCGTACCGCGCTGCCCCTGATTGGGCCCGACCTTGTCACTGTCCAACAAGGTGACGAATGAAGGAACGGGGTCATTCCCGCTGCTTTCTCTTAATATCACTTGGTATTGCAAGCGATGCAGACCAGGAACATCCATCAGAGCTGGAGGGACCAAACCATCGGCATCGGGAAGGTCGGTCGCATCATAAGGCGCCGTCAATCTTTTGCTCTGAAACGGCACGCCATTCAAGAGCCATTCAACGAGAGTGATATCCCCGGGATCCAGAAGGTCAGCACCGGACCACATCGCGGGCACCTCAACCCGTAACCCCGTGCTTTGAAAGGTCACCGGTATTTTATGGCCGGTATCATCTGCCTCCAGGGGTAACGCATCAGGCGCTTCGGGCGCATCCAGCACCAAGACACCGGGGTCTATCCTACGGCGGGGTTTCGAGGTAAGCGGAGTCGGTTCGGTCATGTCTAGTCTCCTTGGCGATCTTCAAAAAACGGCCATTGACCACCGCCTGGGGGGTTACCCGATCCGGAGGTCAGAGAGAATAGTTAATACGCTTGAGCTCAAGGTGAATACTGTCAGAACTAACAGGTACATCCGCCAACTGAAGAAAAAGGGTGCGCCATGAAAAACAAAAAATACTTTAAATATCAAAAACTTATATCAAAAGACAGTCTTTCATCGCAGCCCTAGCGTCAGACCGGTGGCAACACCCAATCAATCGGCGCTTCACCATTTTGCTCAAGAAACTTGTTGGTGCGGCTGAAATGCCCGCAGCCCAGAAACCCGCGATACGCCGACAACGGCGACGGGTGTACCGACGTCAGCACCAGGTGCTTGGTCGCATCGATCAGCTTCTGCTTGCTCTGCGCATGGGCGCCCCACAACAGGAACACCAAATGCGGCTGGTGCTCGCTGACGACTTCGATAATCCGGTCGGTAAAGAACTGCCAGCCCTTGCCCGCATGGGCGTTGGCGTTGGCGCGTTCGACGGTCATGGTGGTGTTGAGCAGCAACACGCCCTGGTCGGCCCAGCGTTGCAGGCAGCCGTGGTTGGGGATGTCGATGTTCAGGTCGCGCTTGAGCTCTTTATAGATATTGACCAGCGACGGCGGCGCCGGCACGCCCGGTTGCACCGAGAAGCACAGGCCGTGGGCCTGGCCGGGGCCGTGGTAGGGGTCCTGGCCGAGGATCACCACCTTGACCTTGTCCAGCGGCGTGGAGTTGAGGGCGTTGAAGATCAACGGGCCAGGCGGGTAGATCTCCTTGCCGGCCGCGTGCTCCTGGCGCAGGAACTCACGCAGTTGGGTCATGTAGGGCTGCTCGAACTCATCGCGCAGGGCGTGTTTCCAGCTGGGTTCGAGTTTGATACGGTCGCCTTCGGTCATGATTGACTTGTCTTGTAAAAAAGAATGAGGCGAACCCTAGGAAAGCCGACCCCGCTTGTCAATTGATCTGACACACAACCGGCGCTTTCCCATGAAGCGATCATACTGAATCTTCACCTTCCCGATTGAGGTCACGATGAACCTGCACTTCGAAGAGCTGACCGGCAGCGGTGGCGCTCGCATCGGCATCGCCAGCCTGGACGCCGAAAAGTCCCTCAACGCCCTCTCCCTGCCGATGATCCTGGCCCTGGGCGAACGCCTGGACGTCTGGGCCAAAGACCCGAACATCGTCTGCGTGCTATTGCGCGGCAATGGGCCTAAAGCGTTCTGCGCCGGCGGCGAAGTGCGCAGCCTGGCCCAGGCCTGCCGCGAACAACCCGGCGTGGTGCCGGACCTGGCCGCGCAGTTTTTTGCGGCGGAATATCGCCTCGACTATCGCCTGCACACCTACCCCAAACCGTTGATCTGCTGGGGCCACGGTTATGTGCTGGGCGGCGGCATGGGCTTGCTGCAAAGCGCATCGGTGCGCATCGTCACCCCCAGCAGCCGTTTGGCCATGCCCGAGATCAGCATCGGCCTGTACCCGGACGTGGGCGCCAGTTGGTTCCTGTCGCGCCTGCCAGGCAAGCTCGGGTTGTTCCTCGGCCTTACAGGCGCGCATATCAACGGCCGCGACGCGCTGGATTTGGGCCTGGCCGACCGTTTCCTGCGGGAGGACCAGCAAGACGAACTGCTCGAAGGCCTGCTGCAACTGAACTGGCAGGAACAGACCGCGATGCAGCTCAACAGCCTGCTCAAGGCCTTGGCCCAGGAAGCCGTCGACCAGCAACCCGAGGCGCAATGGCTGCCACGCCGAGCGCAGATCGATGAATGGCTGGATGTCAGTGACGTGCGCTGTGCCTGGCGTGCCTTGAGCCTGTTGCGCGACCACGCAGACCCGTTGTTCAGCCGCGCCGGCACGACCCTCAGCGAAGGCTGCCCGCTGACCGCGCACCTGGTGTGGGAACAGCTCCAGCGCGCCCGCCACCTGTCGCTGGCCGAGGTGTTCCAGATGGAATACACCCTGAGCCTGAACTGCTGCCGCCACCCGGAATTCAGCGAAGGGGTCCGCGCGCGGTTGATCGACAAAGACCAGAAGCCTCATTGGCATTGGCCGGATATCAATGCCATTCCAGAGGCTGTGGTGCAGGCCCACTTCAACAAAGCCTGGGAAGGCCGCCATCCGCTTGCGGATTTCTCCTACTTTTGACAGTCAGGTTTTTGGCTTTTTAACCGTGAATGAACAATTGTCCGGCTGACTGTCCTGGCAGATATACACCGGCAGGCCGAAGGGGTCGCTGGCGAGGCGCCAATGCAACGTATCTGTCAGCGACATCGTCTCCACCTCCCCCGATCTGCCGTATCGCAAGTCCACCCTCTGCCCTTCGTTGGAGAGGTAGCTGCACTTGTCGACATAGCCGCTTTCGCGATCCTGCTCCTTGCCCGGGGTAAAAATGGCGCCAATAAACTGGTCGACAAACGCCCGATGACCGATCTTCGGGCTTTGCCACAGCACTGTTCCAGCCGTCGCCTGGAAGTAGCCGTCGACATATTTGATTGCCGAGGGATAAGGGCAGCCTTGCTCCGCTTGCACGTGGGCAACGCCACCGACCATCAGGAGTAAAACGCACACCAATTGTCTGATCATCTGGGCTCCATTCGCTCACTGGGCAATCGAAAAGGTGCAACTGCCTCTCCCAGTTAAATACACTAGAACCCCAGACAATAGCTGTTAAATTTGACAGTAGCGCAAAATGCTACGAAAAAGCGGCGCTTCCTGCGCCGCTTGCCTTCAAGACCTGTCAACGATGGCCTCCGCGGCCTCCGCCATGATCGCCACCGCGACCACGCCCGCCATTGCCCCAGCGATCACCCCAGCCCTGGTTTGGATAAGACCGGTACCCCATGCGGGGCCCTGGATAGTAACGCGGCGCCGGCGGGTAATAACGCGGGGCGGGCGCGTAGTAACGCGGTGCCGGGTAATAGTCACGCCGATATTGATACGCCGGGCCGCCGCCGTAGTAATACACCGGGGCCGGTGCGGTATAGACCTCGGAACGGTAATAACCTGGGCCTCCATCGTAATAGGGCACGCACGCAGAAAGGGTCAGACCGAGCACAGCGAGAAGAAGCAGTCGTCGATACATGGCGGCCTCCTGGACCGCGAAAGAGCACCGCCAGCGACGCTGGGGAGCGGCATTCAGCGTTTGCTGAATGACGAAACATCTGACATCAAAAAGCGAAACTGGTGCGATTTCGACACAGACTGAAACATCTGTTTCGGGCAAACCGAGCGCCTCATTGCAGTGCGGCGACGCACCAGTGCGACGCACCCGCCCGCACTCAGGCGTGGGGCGTTTCGCGCAAACCCGCGATCTACGCGCCCGCGTCCTACTTGGCACGACTCTCGCTTTGCCTCTTGCGTGCAGGATTCATCACAGGTTCGCGGCACCACAATTTGCAATGGCCGACTAGGGTTCCGGCTCGCGAAACGCGAGTGGCTGGTCCGAGAGTTGGCGACCTCCAGTTGAGGTTACACGGCGGGATAAAAGCCCGGGAGACAAGCCACCGTTCACGGTGCCGCGTTGCTCCTGCTCGCCCTCGATCAACTGGAGAAGCCCCATGCCCGCAATCCGTTTACCCGCCCTGCTCGCCGCCGCCTTTGCCGCTCTACTGAGCGTCCAGACCCAAGCCGCCGCCAAAGACCACTTCAGCGTGTGCTGGACGATCTATGCCGGCTGGATGCCATGGGAGTACGCCGGCAGCCAAGGCATCCTCGACAAGTGGGCCAAGAAGTACGGCATCACCATCGACGTGGTGCAGCTCAATGACTACGTCGAATCCATCAACCAGTACACCGCCGGCCAGTTCGACGGCTGCACCATGACCAACATGGACGCCCTGACCATCCCCGCCGCCGGTGGCGTCGACAGCACCGCGCTGGTCGTCAGCGACTTCTCCAACGGCAACGACGGCGTGGTGCTCAAAGGCAGCGGCAAGACCGTGGCCGATCTCAAGGGCATGAACGTCAACCTGGTGGAACTCTCGGTGTCCCACTACCTGTTGGCCCGTGCGCTGGAGTCGGCCGACCTCAGCGAGAAAGACCTGAAAGTGGTCAACACCTCCGACGCCGACATCGCCGCCGCCTTCAACACCGACCAGGTGCAAGCGGTGACGACCTGGAACCCGATGCTCTCCGCGATCAACGCCAAACCCGGCGTCACTCAGGTGTTCGACTCCAGCAAAGTACCCGGCGAAATCATGGACATGATGGTGGTCAACACCCAGACCCTCAAGGACAACCCGGCCCTGGGCAAAGCCCTCACCGGCGCCTGGTTTGAAGTGGTCGCGCTGATGAACGCCAAAGGCGCCGCCAGCAGCGAAGCCCTGGAGCATATGGCCAAGGCCTCTGGCACCGACCTCAAGGGGTTCCAGTCGCAACTGGACACCACCAAGTTGTTCGCCACGCCCAAAGAAGCCCTGGCCTTCGCCACCAGCGCGCAGTTGCCAGCGACCATGCGCAAGGTCGCCGAGTTCTCCTTCCAACACGGCCTGTTGGGTGAAGGGGCCAAGGACACCAGCGCCGTGGGCATGAGCTTCGCCAATGGCGTGACCAGCGGCGACAAAGCCAACCTCAAGCTGCAATTCGACCCCCGCTACGTGCAGATGGCCGCCGACGGCACGCTGTAAGAGGACCCGGCCATGCGCCTGATCAACCGTCACCCGGACCGTTCCAGCCGCCTGTTGTTGGTGCTGCTGCCGTTCGCCCTGCTGCTGTTCGCCTACTTCGTGGGCTCGGCCGAGCGCCTGGCGGATAACCCCAACGACAAACTGCTGCCCAGTGCCGGGCAAATGTTCGAGGCGGTCAAGCGCCTGGCGTTCAGCGCCGACAGCCGCACCGGCGACTACGTGCTGTGGCAAGACAGCGCGTCGAGCCTGCGCCGCCTCGCGCTCGGCCTGGGCATCAGCGCCCTCGCCGGCCTGTGCCTGGGCATTGCCGCCGGGACGTTGCCGTTGTTCGGCGCGCCGTTGTCGCCGTTGCTGACGGTGCTGTCGATGGTGCCGCCGCTGGCGATCCTGCCGATTCTGTTCATCGTGTTTGGCCTGGGGGAATTGTCCAAGGTGATGCTCATCGTCATCGGCGTTACCCCGTGCCTGGCCCGCGACCTGGAACAGCGCGCACGCGAGATTCCGCTGGAGCTGCTGGTGAAGGCACAGACCCTCGGCGCCTCGACCTGGACCCTGATGCTGCGCGTGGTGTTGCCGCAATTGCTGCCGCGCCTGCTGATCTCGCTGCGGCTGATGCTGGGCTCGGCGTGGCTGTTCCTGATCGCCGCCGAAGCCATCGCCTCCACCGACGGCTTGGGTTACCGGATCTTCCTGGTGCGCCGCTACCTGGCGATGGACGTGATCTTGCCCTACGTGGTGTGGATCACCCTGCTCGCCTGGCTGATGGACTGGGGCCTCAAGGCCCTGACCCGGCGCGCGTTCCCCTGGTACGAAGGAGCGCGGGCATGAGCTTTATCAGCGTCAACAATGTGTGGCAGCGCTATGGCGATCAGGTGGTACTGGAGGGTTTGAATCTGCAGGTCGCCGAGGGTGAATTTTGCACGCTGGTCGGCACCTCGGGTTGTGGCAAATCGACGTTTCTGCGCCTGCTGCTGGGCCAGGAAACCGCGAGTAAGGGCCAGATCCTGCTGGACGGCCAAGCCCTGGCCGCCGAGCCGGATGCCAGCCGTGGCGTGGTGTTCCAGCGCTACTCGGTGTTCCCGCACCTGAGCGTGCTCGACAACGTCGCCCTCGGCCTTGAGCTACCGCGCTCGCCGTTGCTGGGACGGTTGTTCGGCAAGGCCAAAAAAGCCGCCCGCGAACAGGCCGCCGCGCTGCTGCACAAAGTCGGCCTCGGCCACGCCCTCGACAAGTACCCGGCGCAGCTCTCCGGCGGCATGCAGCAACGCCTGGCCATCGCCCAGGCCTTGATCATGAAACCGCGCATATTGCTGCTGGACGAACCCTTCGGCGCCCTCGACCCCGGCATTCGCAAAGACATGCACCAGCTACTGCTGGAACTGTGGCGCGAAACCCGGCTGACGGTGTTCATGGTCACCCACGACCTCAGCGAAGGCTTCAGCCTCGGCACGCGCCTGCTGGTGTTCGACAAAGTCCGCGTCGACCCCCACGCCCCCGGCGCCTATGGCGCGCGTATCACCTACGACATCCCTTTGAACAGCGCACGCCGCAAGGCGCTCGCCGCCGAACTTGGAGCGACTTCCCAATGACCGATTCGACTCAACTATTCCCCCCGTTCGCCGAAGAAATGCTGCCCGGCGGCGGCCACCGCTCCTTCGTGCTCAAGCGCGGCCAACTGCTGCGACTCACCGACCTGCGCGGCGGCGCCAACGCCAGCCTGACCCTGCTCAACGCCAACGAAAAAACCGAACGCCTGAACCTGCCCGACAGCCTCAAATGCCAACACACCGCCAAGCTCACCCGCGGCCACTGCCTGTACTCGGACATGGGCCGCGTACTGGCGGCGATCACCGCCGACACCTGCGGCTGGAGTGACAGCATCGGCGGCGTGCTGTGCGCGGCCGAGGTGGCCGAGAAATACGGCCAGGGGCGCTACCAGGAACTGCGCAACGGCTTCTACCGCAACGGCACCGACAACCTGCTGGTGGAATTGGGCAAGTGGGGCCTGGGCCTTTCCGACCTGCTGATGACCCTCAACCTGTTCAGCAAAGTCAGCGTGGATGACGGCGGCGGCCTGCACTTCGTGCCGGGCAATTCCACCGCTGGCGACTACATCGAACTCTACGCACCGATGGACACCCTGGTGGTGCTCACCGCCCTGCAACACCCGATGGACCCCAACCCCGCATACGCCCCACAACCGCTGAAACTGAGCTGGACGAACGCCGACCCAAGCGTCGCCGAACACTGCCGCACCTCGCGCCCGGAAAACGCGCGCGGTTTTATCAACACCGACCGCCTGTTCGCTTGAGGAGCTGCCATGTCTATCGCACTGAAACAACCGGACACTGCGGTGTACCGCGCCACCATCCCCGCCGGCGAGCCGTGGCTGATGGAGGTCAAGGCCGGGCAGACCCTGCGCATCCTTGATCTGGAGGGCAACCAGGCGGTCGATACACTGTTCTACAGCGCAAAAAACCCTCGCGAGCGCTACGACGTGCAACGCACGTTGCGCCGCCAGAACAACGTGTACCTGGGCACCGGCAGCGTGCTGTATTCCAACCTCGGCCAGCCGATGCTGACCCTCGTCGAAGACACCTGCGGGCGCCACGACACCCTCGGCGGCGCCTGTGCCCAAGAGAGCAACACCGTGCGCTACGCCCTGGAAAAGCGCTACATGCACAGCTGCCGCGACAACTACCTGCGGGCCTGCGCCCACGACGGCCGCCTGGGCAAAAGCGACATCGGGCCGAACATCAATTTCTTCATGAATGTGCCGGTCACGGCCGACGGCGGGCTGACCTTCGAAGACGGCATTTCCGCCCCCGGCAAGTACGTCGACCTGCGCGCCGAGATGGACGTGATCGTGCTGATCTCCAACTGCCCGCAATTGAACAACCCGTGCAATGCCTACAACCCGACCCCGGCGGAGTTACTCGTATGGAACTGAAGTTCAAGCGCTTGCGCGGTTGGCTGTTTGCGCTGTGCCAGGCCCGCAGCGGGCAGTGCCTGCGAAACCGCTGAACCCTGAGGGGGGAGCAAGCACCCTCCCACACTCATGACAGGCACTGCGGACGACCGTAGTGCTCCCTCACTTTGCGGGACGGCCCGCAGGGTTTTGCCCATGTTCGAAAAACTCTTGATTGCCAACCGTGGCGCCATCGCCTGCCGCATCCTGCGCACCTTGCGTGAACTGCACGTCAAGGGCGTCGCCGTGTACGCCGAAGCCGATGCGGCCAGCCTGCACATTCAACAAGCCGACGAAGCCTACAGCCTCGGTGAAGGCGCGGCGGCCGGCACCTACCTGGCGGTGGACAAAATCCTCGCCATCGCCAAAGCCAGCGGCGCCACCGCGATTCATCCCGGCTACGGTTTTCTCTCGGAAAACGCCGCCTTCGCGCAAGCCTGCGAAAACGCCGGCATCGCCTTCATCGGGCCGACCCCGCAACAACTGCGCGTCTTCGGCCTCAAGCACACGGCCCGGGCGCTGGCCAAGCAACAGCAGATTCCCTTGCTCGAAGGCAGCGAACTGCTCGACAGCCTCGACGCTGCCTTGCTCGCCGCCGACCGCGTGGGCTACCCGGTGATGCTCAAGAGCACCGCCGGCGGTGGCGGCATCGGCATGCGCGTGTGCCGCAACATCGCGCAGTTGAACGAGTCCTTCGAGGCCGTCAAACGCCTGGGGCAGAACAATTTCAGCGATGCCGGGGTGTTTATCGAGAAGTACATCGAACACGCTCGCCACCTCGAGGTGCAGGTGTTCGGTGACGGCGCGGGCGAGGTGATCGCCCTCGGCGTGCGCGACTGTTCGGTGCAACGGCGCAACCAGAAAGTCCTCGAAGAAACCCCGGCACCGAACCTGCCGGAGGGCATGGCCGAGGCCCTGTGCGCGGCGGCAATCACCCTGGCCAAGGCCGTGAATTACCGCAGCGCCGGCACGGTGGAATTTATCTTCGACCGCGCCGACGGCCGCTTCTACTTCCTCGAAGTGAACACGCGCTTGCAAGTGGAACACGGCGTCACCGAACAAGTCTGGGGCGTCGATCTGGTGCGCTGGATGGTGCAACTGGCGGCGGGTGAACTGCCGCCGTTGACCCGCCTGGTATTGAACCCGCAAGGGCATGCGATCCAGGCGCGCCTGTATGCCGAAGACCCGGGCCGGGATTTCCAGCCGAGCCCGGGCTTGCTGACCCACGTGGACTTTCCGCTGGCCGAAGGGTTGCGCATCGACACGTGGGTCGAGGCCGGTTGTGAGATCCCGCCGTACTTCGACCCGATGATCGCCAAGCTCATCACCTGGGCGCCCAGCCGCGAACAGGCGCGCCTGGCGCTGCATCAAGCCTTGAGCGACAGCCAGCTCTATGGCGTGGAAACCAACCGCGACTACCTGCGCCAGATTCTGCTGGCCGCACCCTTTGCCAGTGGCCAACCGTGGACGCGCTGCCTGGAAGATCTGGTCTACCACGCCGACACCGTTGAAGTCCTGAGCGCAGGCACGCAGAGCAGCGTGCAGGACTATCCCGGCCGGCTCGGCTATTGGGCCGTGGGCGTGCCGCCTTCCGGGCCGATGGACAGCCGCGCACTGCGCTTGGGCAATCGTCTGCTGGGTAATCGCGAAGGCGCCGCCGCGTTGGAAATCACCATGAGCGGGCCGCTGTTGCGCTTCAATTGCGCCGCCGTGGTGGCGGTGACGGGGGCGGATATTGCGCTGCTGCTCAACGATCAACCCGTGCCGATGAACACCGCGCTGCTGATCGAAGCCGGGTCGGTGCTGAGCCTCGGCACCCTCGCCGGAGCCGGCGCGCGCAGTTACCTGTGCCTGCGCGGCGGGCTGCAAGTGCCGGACTATCTGGGCAGCAAAAGCACCTTCACCCTGGGCCAGTTCGGCGGGCACGGCGGGCGTGCTTTGCGCGCGGGCGACGTGCTGCATCTGTTGCCGCTGGTCGACGTCAACGCGGGCCAGCAGTTGCGCGCTGAACCGCTGGCGCAGGTGCGCACGCTGCGGGTGATTTATGGCCCCCATGGCGCGCCGGAATACTTCCAGCCGGAGTACATCGACACCTTCTTCGCCACGCAGTGGGAAGTGCATTTCAACTCCAGCCGCACCGGCGTGCGGTTGATCGGCCCCAAGCCCGTGTGGGCGCGCACCGATGGCGGCGAAGCCGGGCTGCATCCGTCGAATATCCACGACAACCCCTATGCAATCGGCGCGGTAGATTTTACTGGAGACATGCCGGTGATCCTCGGGCCGGACGGGCCGAGCCTGGGTGGGTTCGTATGCCCGGTGACGGTGATCGAAGCTGACCTGTGGCAACTCGGCCAACTCAAGGCCGGCGACAAGCTGCGCTTCGAACCGGTGGACCTCAAGACCGCCCGCGATCTCGCGCTGAAATGGGATCAACTGTGGGCGCCGGGCGTGCCCGCACTGCAGGCGACGCGGTCTCACAGCAACACCGAGGAGATGCCATCGCGAGCAAGCCCGCTCCCACATTGGCCGGCGTCGCCGGTGGTGTTGGATATCGGCCAGGAAGATACGCGTCTGGTTGCCCGATTGGCCGGCGACACCCACCTGCTGCTGGAAATCGGCGCGCCCGAGCTCGACCTGGTGCTGCGTTTTCGTGGCCACGCGCTGATGCAGGCCCTCGAAACCCGCGCACGGCATGGCGTAATCGACCTGACGCCGGGCATCCGCTCGCTGCAGGTCCACTACCAGCCAGAACAACTGCCCCTGGCCGACCTGCTGGCGCTGATCAGCGGCGAATGGACGGCCGTATGCGCCACGCCCAACCTGCAAGTGCCTTCGCGCATCGTCCACTTGCCGCTGTCCTGGGATGACCCGGCGTGCCAACTGGCCATCGAAAAATACATGACCACCGTGCGCAAGGACGCGCCGTGGTGCCCGAGCAACCTGGAATTCATCCGCCGCATCAACGACCTGGCCGACCTCGACGCGGTGCGCCACAGCGTGTTCGAGGCGAGCTACCTGGTGATGGGCCTGGGCGACGTCTACCTCGGCGCCCCGGTGGCCACGCCGCTGGACCCGCGTCATCGGCTGGTGACCACCAAATACAACCCGGCCCGCACCTGGACCGCCGAGAACTCGGTGGGCATCGGCGGCGCGTATTTGTGCGTGTACGGCATGGAAGGCCCCGGCGGTTATCAGTTTGTCGGGCGCACATTGCAAATGTGGAACCGCTACCGGGAAGTCGCGGCCTTCGACGGCAAACCGTGGCTGCTGCGGTTTTTCGACCAGATCCGCTTCTACCCGGTGAGTGCCGAAGAGCTGGTGCAGATTCGTCGGGATTTTCCGCTGGGGCGCTTTGCGTTGAACATCGAGGACAGCGTGTTGAACCTGGCGGATTACCAGGATTTTCTGGCGCGTGAAGCGGCGGGTATCGATGCGTTTCGGGCGCACCAGCAACAGGCCTTCAATGCCGAGCGCGAACGCTGGATCGCCAGCGGCCAGGCGCACTTCGACAGCGAGGAACCGCCAGCGCCGCTCGGGCAAGACACGCCGCTGAAGGCCAATGAGTACAGCATCGACAGCCATATCGCGGGCAATCTCTGGCAGGTCCAGGTGGCTGCGGGTGAGCGCGTCGCGGCGGGCGCTGTGCTGGTGGTGCTGGAATCGATGAAAATGGAGATTCCACTGCTGGCGCCGTTTGCCGGCGTG
The DNA here is from genome assembly GCF_029320995.1 of Pseudomonas sp. D3. NCBI lineage: Bacteria > Pseudomonadati > Pseudomonadota > Gammaproteobacteria > Pseudomonadales > Pseudomonadaceae > Pseudomonas > Pseudomonas sp. D3. The sequence continues at coordinate 1,831,510 of NZ_CP119772.1, read as the reverse complement.
GTGCGGGAAATCCCGGTGCAGCCCGGCAGCGGGATTGGTGCCGGCCAGCGGGTCGTGGTGCTGGAACGCGACTGAGCGGCGCTGTATCGTGCAGGGACCTTCGGCGCCCTGCCCGATCCAGCCTGAACCGAGCAATGACCACAGCCACCCTCTGCCCCGCCTGCGGCGCCCGCAACGACTGCACCCTGGCCGACCCGCGCACTGCCGACCAGGCCTGCTGGTGCTACAGCGTCACCATCGACCCGGCGGTGCTCGAAGCCCTGCCCGATGCATTACGCAACCAGGCCTGCCTGTGCCCGCGCTGTGCCCAGGTGGACGCACAGTTGCGTGGGGCTGAGCCGTTGTAATGCGCGTTGATCGATTCCTCAGCAACCTGCCGCGTTTCAATCGCCAGCAAGTCCGCCTGTTGTTGGTGGAACGGCGCGTGAGCGTCGATGGCGTGCCCGTCAGTGATCCTCACCATGAAGTGCGCGAATTCAGCCGGGTATGCGTGGACGATGAGGTGCTGCAGGCGGGTAAACCGGCGCGCTATTTCATGCTGCACAAACCGCCGGGCTGCGTGAGCGCCACCGCCGACCCACAGCACCCGACCGTTCTGGACTGGCTGGATGAACCGGACAAAGACGAACTGCATATCGCCGGTCGCCTGGACTTCAACACCACCGGGCTGATGCTGATCACCAACGACGGCCAGTGGTCGCGGCGCCTGACGCAACCGACGACCAAACTGCCCAAGGTCTACCGTGTGGAGACCGAGCAGGCGATCGGTGCGCAATACGCCGCCACCTTCGCGGCGGGGGTGTATTTCGCGTTTGAAGACCTGACGACTCAACCGGCCGAGCTGGAAGTGTTGGCACCGCGCCTGGCCCGCCTGAGTATCATCGAAGGTCGCTATCACCAGGTGAAACGCATGTTCGGGCATTTCAATAACAAGGTGATCGGCCTGCATCGGGAACGCATGGGGCCGCTGGAACTGGATGGCGCGCTGGCGCCCGGTGAATATCGGGCGTTGAGCGCCGATGAAATTTTGCTGGTCTGACGACCGTTCGGCCGGTGATGGCTAAAACCCATCTCGGCGACTTGCGACATCCCGAACCGACTGCTTGAATCAAACCGTCAGCCAAATTATGACTGGCGAGTCGCCTATAACCTCCAAGAAACACCTTGCCCCGCCCGCGCTTGATCCACGGGCCTCCCCGGCAAACAGCCCGCCCTGATAACACCCGTCGGCCAGCCGTCATCGGCTCGACATGGGCACTCATCTTCCAGGCGTATGCCTACCTGTCATAAAGCTCGTGCAGAGTGATCTGCGCGCACTACCCGCTTGCCAGGAGTCTTACGACATGAGGCCAGAAATCGCTGTGTTGGATATACAGGGTCAGTATCGGGTTTACACGGAGTTCTATCGCGCGGACGCGGCTGAAAAGACCATCATCCTGGTCAACGGCTCCATGGCCACCACGGCGTCCTTCGCCCAAACCGTGAAAAGCCTGTACCCGCAGTTCAATGTGGTTTTGTACGACCAGCCCTACGCCGGTCGCTCCAAAATCCATAACCGCCATGAGCAGATGCTGACGAAGGAAGTCGAAGGCCAGATCCTCCTGGAACTCATCGACCACTTCGCCGCCGAACACGTGCTGTCGTTCTCCTGGGGCGGCGCAGCCACCCTGGTCGCCCTCGCCCAGCGCCCGCGCCGCGTGGAAAAAGCCGTGATCAGCTCATTCTCGCCGGTGATCAACGCGCCCATGCGCGACTACCTCGAACGCGGCGTCGACTACCTCGGCAACCTCGACCGCGACCGCGTCGGCCACCTCGTCAACAGCACCATCGGCAAACACCTGCCGTCGCTGTTCAAGCGCTTCAACTACCGCCACGTCAGCAGCCTGGCCGAGCACGAGTACGGGCAGATGCACTTCCACATCAGCCACGTCCTCAATAGCGACCGTCTGTGCTACCTCAAGGCCGCGCGCCAGATCAGCGTGCCGGTGCTGTTTTTGAACGGCGAATGGGACGAATACACCAGCGCCGAGGATGCCCAGTTGTTCGGGCAATACGTGACGAACAGCAGCTTCAGCACAATCCAGGCCACCGGGCATTTTCTGGACATGGAACACAAAGCCGCCTGCCGCGACAGCCGGGACGCCGTGGTGGGCTTTCTGAAGCCTGCGCGGCAGGCCAGCCGATTGCGCTATCACCCGAGCCAGACGCAACATGCCTTTGCACTCTGAAACACAGCCGACTGCAGGAGCGAGCATGCCCGCGCCTACAGTCGGTCGGCGCGTCGCCTACGCAAACACACGCAACCTGCACATTTTTCGAAGAAAAACTTCAAATCCCGGCGCACATCTGGTACAAAGTCAGCCGCTCTGAGCGGGTGTCGTATAATGGCATTACTCCAGCTTCCCAAGCTGATAACGAGGGTTCGATTCCCTTCACCCGCTCCACTCAGATATTGGTCTCGCGTCAGGATGGTTTTGACGGGAGATGTAAAAAACCGGTCCTTGGTGGCCGGTTTTTTTATGAGTGAAATTTGCGCTCAGCGCTTCCCTACCTTTCCAGCCTCCCAAAATAGCGCCCACTAAAAACCTGTACAAATATATTTTTATGTACAACTATCACACCTTGAACGTCGACACTCAGCCCCACACGATCAAGGAGCCGGTCCATGGCACGCCTACTGATTTCACTGTTTCTGGTATTGAGCCTGAGCAGTTGCGGCAACGTAGAGGTCGACCACTACGCCGACCAGCAACCGCAGTTGGACCTGGAGCGTTTCTTCAGCAAACCCGTCAAGGCCTGGGGCATATTCCAGAAGCGTTCGGGGGAAGTGGCCAAGCGCTTTGAGGTGGATATCGCCAGCCGACGCGAGGGCGATGCTTTGATTCTCGACGAGCGTTTTCTCTACAGCGATGGCACGCGCCAGCAGCGGGTGTGGACGTTGACACCGGATGGCCCCGGGCGCTGGCGCGGGCGCGCGGGTGATGTGGTTGGCGAGGCAATTGGCGAGGTCGCCGGCAACGCATTGCGTTGGCGCTACCGCCTCAACCTGGCGGTGGATGGCTCGGTTTACGAAGTCGGTTTTGACGATTGGATGTACTTGATGGACGAAGACACGTTGATCAACCGTTCGAGCATGACCAAGTTTGGCGTCGAATGGGGCCAGGTCACGCTGTTCTTTCGTCGCCAATGAACGACCCACTGCGAGGGTGAATCATGAATATGCAAATGCTGACCGAACTGGCCGTGAAGGGTGAAGTACGCGAGTTGGAACTGCTGTCGCTGGAGGGCGGTTTCTACATCGCACGCGTCAGGCTCGAGCATACGGCGATGACGCTGCTGGACGAGGATGCGAAGCCGATGCGCATCGGCTCCACCACGCATTTGCGCGACCTGTTGCAACGGGTTCCGCCGTTTCCGTGTGTGCTGGTGCAGCACTGCGTCCACGATGAAATGTGCGGTACACGTGAAGGCCCCATCGGTGCGTTGCGTGTTCCGTTTACGTTGGCCCAGTCCTTCTAAGGCGCGTTTCATTCTTTGGCTGACCTTCCCGGCCAGGGAAGATCAGCCTAGTGCCTTGCGCGAAAGAACTTACGCGGCTTAATCCACACGGTCATCACAGACGGTTATCTATGCTCCAGGGCCGCCAATACGTGACCAGGATCATTGTAGAGGGCACGCAATAATGCCCTTGCCGGTCCTTCAGGTTCACGGCGCCCCTGCTCCCCGTTCTGAAGCGTTCCCACGGGCACATCAATCGCCTTCGCAAAGCGCGCTTGCGAAAGCCCCGTGAAAAAGCCGTTCGGGGTTCCTCGTGTCGGCGGCGCTCAAGGTGCTGCAACAGGATCGCTAGCTGCAACTCAAGCAAAGTCTGAATGCAGCAGCGCCTGCGTAGCGGGATGATGTCGCCCTGTCCAACCCGCAAGACCGGGATGATTGCCATGCTTGAACCTGAACACCGAACGCCAAAACCCGTACTGCGCCAAGTGCTCGGCTGGGTGCTGGTATTGCCCTTGCTGGTCGCTCTGGTAAGGCTTCCGTTTCCCCTGGGGCTGGTCCTGGCGCTCGGGTCGATCGTTGCGTCCGCGTATGGCGTCAGGTTTGCCAGGCGCCATGCCAGCCGGCGTGTGATGGTGCTGGCGTTGATCGGCACCCTACTTAACATCGTCTCGATGGTTGTGCTGGGGACCGCTTCGCCACTCATGGCGCTCCATGACCTTTCATGGCCTTATTGGTATCACTCTCTTGCCGATTGGATTTACTGGAACGTCTAAGGTGGCGGAGAATTCGACCGCAAGAAACGCAGTTTCCAGTGGAATGGGTTGCTCTAGACTGAGCCATCACCCACTCGCCCAGGAGCCCGCTCATGCCCTACGAATACACACTCATGCCCTCCCCCGTCGGCGAGCTCACCCTGGTGGCGCGCAATGGCAAACTCAACGCCATCCTGTGGGAATGCGAGCGCGCCAACCGTGTACGCCTGGGTGAATTGCACGAGGCCAATCACAACCCCGTGTTGCTGGAAACCGCGCGCCAGTTGCAGGAATACTTCGCCGGCGCCCGTCATCAGTTCGAGCTGGAACTGGACTTCACCGGCACCGACTTTCAGAAGCAAGTCTGGCAGGCACTCCTGACCATCCCCTTCGGCGAAACCCGCAGCTACAGCCAGATCGCCCAGCAGATCGGCAACCCGAAAGCCGTGCGCGCAGTGGGCGCGGCCAATGGGCGTAATCCAATTTCGATCATTGCACCGTGCCATCGGGTCATTGGCGCGTCGGGCAGCTTGACCGGGTTTGCCGGCGGGCTTGCGGCCAAGCAGTATCTGCTCGCACTGGAAGGCACAGGCCAGGCAGAAATGCGGTTCTGAGTGCGCCGGCGACCGACCAGAACCCGGCATAAAAAACGGCGGTGGGATGAGCTCCGACCCTGAGGTATCCCCGATTTTTCTTACCGAAAATCAAGAAGTAGGAACATTGAAGAAGCCTACATGAGTCGGCAACTTGGTTTGCACCACACAAAAACAAGAAACCGAACCCATACAGGCCACCCGTTTTTTACACAGAGCGCTCGCTCAAGCACTGCCTTCAATCCATTCTCGCCGCCTGACAACGCTGATGAGTTGTGTCAGTTCGTTACTACAAGGCCGTCGCCTGACGCTGACAGCGCTGGGACGTTTTATGCCAGGTCAGGCGTATCTAAAACACGCGATCAAGCGAGTGGACCGATTGTAGGGTAATCAACACCTGAGAGCAGAGAGGCCACTGTTCTATTGGGTGATGCTGCAGGCATTATTGGGCTCCCTGAAGCATTCTTTAATTTTGGTCGACTGGTCGAGAATTGATACACCTGGCGACGCCTTTTTGTTGAGGGCTGCAGTCCCGTTTGCGGGGCGCTCGTTTCCTATTTATGAAAGCGTTCATGAGCGCTAGAGTTGCCCAAAATATCAAAGCCGCCTGATCAAAATGTTGGCTGAATTACTGCCTGATGGATGCGTTCCAGTCCTGGTCACTGATGCCGGTTTCCGGCGCCTCTGGATGAAGGCCGTAGCGGCGCAGGGCTGGTATTACGTGGCCCGAATACGAAGTCGTGAGCTCTATTGTCGCGAAGAAAATGACTGGCAACCGGTGAAAAATTTGTACGCTCTGGCTACCTCATCACCTAAGGAAACTCCGATCAACATCGCGGTGAGCGTGCTGTTAGTCGAAACAAACACGACTTTCAGCGTTGCTTAACACACAAAGGCCCGTCGGCACTGCTTCGTCGGGCTTTTCAGCCCAGATCCCCGCGTTACACGCGTAACTCGCCCATACCCATCAGCTGTTTTCGAGCCATCCAAAGGTTCGACAGAGCAAACAGCATGGTCAGTTGAGCGGTGTTTTTCATCAGCCCACGAAAGCGTACTTCCACATAACCAAACTGGCGCTTGATCACCCAAAACGGATGCTCGACCTTGGCCCGCGTCAGGGCTTTGCAGTACTCGAATTTGCGCTTGGCCTTGTAGAGTCGGCTCCGTTTATTCAGTCGTGAATAAGTGCTACGTCGCGCCGCGATCTGCCAGATCACTTTACGATTTTCGTGCTCATCACGCTTCTCGACGCCGGTGTAACCAGCGTCTGCATAGACCGCGCTTTCCTCGCCATGTAGCAGCTCAGCAACTTGGGTTACGTCAGCCACATTCGCGGCTGTGCCGTGGACGTGATGAACCAATCCTGACTCTGCAGCCGCGCCAATATGGGCCTTCATTCCAAAGAAGTACTGATTACCTTTCTTGGTTTGTTGCATCTCGGGATCGTGCTTTCCCTCTTCGTTTTTGGTCGAACTAGGAGCGTGAATAATGGTGGCATCGACGATGGTGCCCTGGCGCAGCGACAGACCTTTTTCCTGCAAGCAAGGATCGCAGGTTCGAGTTGATGCGTCTCCAGCAAGTGCCGGAAGTTCATGATTGTGGTGTCTTCAGGGATCGGCGCGCTTAATGTAAGGCGGGCGAACTGACGCATGGGAGTGATTTCATAAAGCGCTTCTTCCATGGCCGGGTCGCTCAGCGAGAACCAGTTTTGCAGCAAATGGATGCGCAACATGGTCTCCAGCGGATACGGTTTACGGCCACCACCAGCCTTCGGGTAATACAGTTCGATCAACCCCAACAAACCACTCTAGGGCACCACCTGATCCATTTCGGCAAGGAAGCGTTCACGGCGGGTTTGCCTGCGCTTGCCGGCGTATTCAAAGTCGGAAAAGCTCATCTGGCTCATGCGTGGCTCGGGTCAGGTGGTGAAAGTGTATTTCAGCACATCTGAGGACTTGTTCGGAGTTTCCCTAAGTCGTTAGGCCGTGTCGAGATGACGCGTAGCGCCCCTCACTTCATCGGTTTTTACCGCGTCCGCCATTCAGCCAAGGGGCGCAAACACCAACGCGTTACGGGCTCAATTGCCAGAAGCAAACTCAGCCGGCAGTCCGCCAAACGTGAGCGCGAGCCGTGGTTACTTGCCAGTAACTTGTCGCAAATCGAGTGGAGCCCAGCAAAAATCGTGGCGATTTATAAGCGCCGTATGTAGATCGAAGAAGGCTTCCGAGACGTAAAAAGTGAACACCTGGGATTGGGTCTGAATCTGCATCGAAGCCATTGTCCAAAGCGCATCGAAGTATTGTTGTTGATTGCCATTTTGGCCAACTACCTCATCTTCTTAGCGGGGTTGCAGGCACGGGAGAACCAATTGGAGCGGCGCTATCAAAGCAACAGCCTCAAAGAAAGGCGAGTACTTTCATTGTGACGTTTAGACCTGGAGTATTGGCGCAGTTGCACTGATTTCGGTGACCGAGAACACTTGGAAATATTGGAGCATGCTCTGCGTGATGAGGTGCATCATCAGGCGCAGAGCTTGGAGTAAATTTGTGGGGATCCCTCAGGGTCAACCCCCTATTCCCATGGCCCGCTGGCATGCTGCTTTCGAAAAAGCTTTCCCTCTCAGTCAGAATCAATTTGCTCATGCTTATGGGGATATTTGTGCAAAGAGAATGAGAGTTTGAACGCGGTTCACTAGCCTGTCACAGAGAGGTAGAAATATCTCATTTCTAGGGTGCTAAATATTGTTAATTCAGATTGGCTATAGTGATAATCGAGAATTTTTATAAAGAACTGTTAATTCTTACAGTTTTCGGTTTTTTTCTTGGCACCCATACTGAAATCGCCCAATACGAAAATCACTAAGTGGAGTACATCATGGTCAGTTCTTATCGAAAAGGCTGGGCGGCAAGCTTTTTGTTTTCGCTCCTAATGCTGACGGTGAATAAGATGAACTATGCAAAAGCCATGTACGATTATGACGATCAGGACCTTGTAGCAGGTTTGCCAATCGCTGGTTGCATGGAGGAAAATAAATGGGAAGAAAGCTCGTTTCGGTCTATAGATGAATATAAACTTAATTTGCGCGCACTGGGTTTGCTTGCTAATAACAATAGGGTCGTATTTATCCCTGCTCCGATATACGATGCCATCATTGAATGCATAAGGTATGTGTATGGCAATAGCCCAATTCCTAATCGGAACAAGTTCTACGTCGAAGACAAAGTGGCTTTTCACGTTGGGTTTGGTTTGTCGAATGGTAAATATGTTATTAGTTTTTTGTTTGCTAATGTTGCGCTCGTTAATGATTCACACATAGTAAATGTGTACACAAGAACACCCGCTTACCCTGGAGCTTGTGATGACGTGACAGACCCGGTTTCTAAAAAATGGTGCATGGGAGAGCTAAATTTTAAAAACGGCGATCCGACAAAAACCCATCTCTGTACCAATAGCTACCAAGACCTTTGCGGTTCACGATATATAAAAGGCATGGGAGGATATTACCCAGCAAATTAATTTCCGAAAATCACAGTAGGGGGTTCGCGTCCAAAATTTCAGGGCTGAAGGTGAAGAACTTGGGGGCTATTTTAGAAAAGTTTACCTATTGGTCTGTCAGACTCCTAACCGTGAACAAAATATGGGCTACCGAAGGAGTAAATGGTCTGGGTGGCCATCGTACTTTCATTGTGGTGTTTAGGCCTGGAGTATTGTCGCAGTTGCACTGGTTTAGGTGACCGAGAACACTTGGAAATATTGGAGCATGCTCTGCGTGATGAGGTGCATCATCAGGCGCAGAGCTTGGAGTAAATTTGTGGGGATCCCTCAGGCTCCAACCGCCGTTTTCCATATCAAGTACAGGCCTCAACCGTCGCCTTGACGGCCTTTACCGTAGGTAGAGGCCAAGGCGCGAGCCTTTTGCAGACGCTCTTCGAGCTTGGGCAGTGTCTCATCCACCAGCGCCTTTATTTCTGGAACATCCGACGCGGCCCCTTCCTGTTTGAACAGGGCAATGGCGTCTTCGTTTTCCTTGACCTGCTGCGCAGTGTAGGCGGCGTCAAAAGAGTCGCCGTCCTTGAGTTCGGGCATCAGGGTTTCGGCTTTGTCGACGATCTTCTCGCGCGGCGCCACGGGCAGGTCGAGCTTCTTGGCGATGGCCGCCAGGTGTTGGTTGGCCAAGGTGCGCTCGTTGATCACCTCGATGGTGTAGTCCTTGATTTCCTGGGACGAGGTTTTGGCGTGGGCCATGCGGCTGGTTTCGATATCGGCCATGCCTTTGGCCGACGCCTGCTCGATGAATTCAGCAGGCGACTGGGCGAAAGCATTGCTGGCGCCGAGGCCCAGCAGCATCGCGAAACTGGCGGTGCGTAACCGGATAGCCATGCGGCTCATGATGGGTTCCTCCAGGGCAAAAATAGGTGCGGGGACAGACACCCCGCTCTGAATTCGAATTTTAATGGCAACAAAGGTTTAGAAAAAACTTGCCCGTGCGACCAACGGTCGTCGCCGCCTCAGGTCGGTTTACTGCCGAACAGGCCCGGCAACGCGTGGGCCAGCGCATTGATGGCGAAGCCGATAAACATCACACCGCAGAGCTTGGTGATCAGGATTTCGTGACGCTGATACACCGTGCGCACCCGCTGTGCGCCCACCACGCCGATCAGAATCGCGTAGGCCAACAGCCCACCGATAAAGCTCAGCAAGATCAACGACGGCAGCATTGCCCAGGTCAGCAACTCGGCACGGCTGGACAGCAACGCGGTAAACGTGGCGACGGCCACCGGGTACGCCTTGGGGTTGGTCAGGCCAAACAGGATGCCGTGCCAGAACGGATGCCGCGCCGCGCCCTGGGGTGCATCACTGCTACGGCGCTGGGTACGGATCGCGCGCCAGCCCAGCCAGAACAGGTACGTGCCACTGAGCACGCCCAGCACATCAAACGCGCTGCTGCCGACTTCCCGCGCACCCACGATCGCAATCAGCGCGGTGCTGCACCACAGCACATCGCCGAGCAAATGCCCGCACAGAAAACCGGCCCCGGCGCGACGGCCCCGGGCCGCGCCAATACCGAACACGGCCAACACCCCCGGGCCCGGCGTAATGCCATAGATAAAACCCGAAGCGAGGACGGCAAGCAGCAAGGATGGGGTCATGGGCGCGACTCTGACAAACAGTTGAGAGGTGGAGGGATTCTGCACCTTCGCGCGCTACGGGTAAAACTTCATACCGGCATAAGGCTTGACGCGACAGGCTTGCAGGCGCGAGGCCAGATCACCGACATGGGCTTCGAGCTTGTGGCCATCGGGGTCGAGAAAATAGAACGAGGCGCCCTCGCTGCGGTTGTCGCGCCACTCCACTACGCCGGAGGCTCGCAGGCGTTGCACCAGCGCGGCGCAGTCGTCCGCGCCGACCGTAAAGGCCACGTGGGTGTATTCAGCCGCCGGCACCGACGGGCGCAGCGGGTCGAGGGACAGGCACAGCCACAACCCCGGCAATGACAGGTAGGCGCCGTTGTCCCAGGTGGCGTCGAGGCGAAGTTGCAGCAGGTCATGGTAAAAACTGACGCTGCGCGGCAAATCGGTGACGGCCAGGGTCAAGTGGTTGAGGCCGGTGAGCATGAAAACATCCTTTTCCGTTTCAACTCTGCGCAGACGAACGGCGCAGAAGCGTGCGCCAACTACGATGTAGTATGCTGCACTACATTCCACTACATCGAGGCACTTATGTCGGTTATGTCCTTACGCATACCTGAAGATATCGCCGATACGCTCGCCAGTCTCGCCAAGGCTACCGGGCGCAGCAAATCCTTTCTGGCGGTCGATGCCATACGTGAATACTTGACACGTGAAGCCTGGCAAATCGAGGAAATCCAAAAAGCCTTGCAAGAGGCCGACGCCGGTGATTTTGCGAGTACCGCTGACGTGAAAGCCATCGCTGACAAATGGCGTAAGCATGCAAGTTGAGTGGCTAAGAACAGCACTGCGCAACCTCGATGAAGAAGCCGCTTACCTTGCTCAGGAAAACCCCAAAGCTGCGCACGAATTTGTGCAGGCCATGCTAACGGGACTCGAGCGCGTGGCGGAGTTTCCCTCAATGGGTAAAGAGGGGCGTATTCCCGGCACTCGGGAATGGGTAGTGCCTAAATGGCCTTATATCGTTCCGTATCGTATTCGAGATGGACGGTTACAGGTCATGCGGATATTTCATACCCGACGCCAGCCACCAAAATCCTGGTAATACGGGTTTACGCACGCAATACCTTTTGCACCAGCTCCTTCAACCACTGCAACCCCGAATCCCCAACCCGCCGCGCATGCCACGCCAGCTCAAACGCAAACGACGGAATATGAAACGGCGGCGCCACGCCCGCCTGCGCACTGGCGACGGCGGGCTGATAAACGCTGGTGCGCAGGGCTCAGAGCTTGCCGGCGGCCAGCCGATGGATCTCGGCTTGCTCCACCACCGGCTGCGACGCGCCGTTACGCGCCGCCGCCAACATCGCACGGCCGACGGTCTCGGTGCTGACTACCCAGCCCGGCTTTATCCGACGCACCAACGAGAGCAACGGCCCAAGCACGGTATAGAAGGCCTGGTACAACGGCGTCTTCGAACGCACGCCGTGCAACGGCTGAATCACCCCCGGCCGGAACACATACACCGCCTTGAACGGCAGGCGCAGCAAGGCATTCTCGGTCTTGCCCTTGACCCGCGCCCACATCGACTGGCCCGCTTCGGAACTGTCGGTGCCGGCGCCGGACACATAGATAAACGTCATCTGCGGATTGAGCCGCGCCAGGGTGCTGGCGGCGACCAGGGTCAGATCATAGGTGAGATGGGTGTAGCGGGTTTCATTCATCCCCGCCGATGAAACACCGAGGCAAAAGAAACAGGCATCGAAGCCTTGCAGCAGGTTCTCCAGCGGTTGAAAATCCAGCATGTCCGTGTGCAGCACCTGATGCAGTTTGCCGTGCTCCTGCGTCAACGGCGTGCGGCCGACGGCGACGACTTCCTGCACGTCAGCGGCCAGCAGGCACTCGCGCAGAACGCCCTGGCCGACCATGCCGGTGGCACCGAATAACAGAACTCTCATCAAATCCCCCTTCATCCCGCTAGTTTTGCCTAGCCGACAGACAAATCGTTTGAACGCTATCGGCACATCCGTTTGCACGCTGACACCTTACCCAATCCCGTGATGCACAACCTCAATAAATTGCATGCGCTCACCCCCACAAAAATCACCACATACGAAAGCGACACAACCGAACACGCCTTTGATACACCAGATACAGCTTTAGAAGGCATCTGTTGGGATGTCCATTCGCCATCACAAAAAGTAGGACCTTACTCACGCCAAAAACTCCATCTGGAGTAGCGCGCAAAGGAAACACCTGACTTATCTCACAAGGTTTTCCCCGTTACTGTTTTTCGCCAATCTCCAAGGACGAATAAAAAATGGAAAATACATCGCTCACGAACAAATTCTCAAACTACAAAAAACTAATCGAGTTAGCTGAAGCAGACTGGCATTCAGCGAAGACAGGCCGAATATGCCAACTCAACGTCACCGTCAAAAACAACAACTACCTGACCGACCAGCATGGACGCGAATTCCATCATTTCTGCACAACCTCATATCTCGGCCTTGATTACCATGAGGACATAATAGAGGGGGGCTATTGGCGGTATAAGGGAAGCCAAAACCCTTCGAATTGCAAACTCAAAAAACCGATGCAAACTTGAAATTCTGGAACGGTACGAACTGGCGCTTTCGACTCACTTCGATTCGATCTGTTTGAGTACTTTATCTTGCAGCTCGGCCAGTTCCGGCCTGCTCCCCTTACTCGCCAGCGGGGCGTTTACAAATAACTGTCCACCCACGATGGTGTTCGACAAGCAATCTCACTACTCCATGAATCATATTAAAGCCTCATGCGCTGATGAGACCGAAGTAATAACAGCCCCCCATAATGACATCTCCTTCATAGAGGACTTATGTAAAAGACGAAAAAAAGTCGCTTACATAGGCGACGGCATATATAGCATGGGCGGAATTGCGGACATCGAGGGGTTACTTTATTTAAAAGCGCGTTACGGGCTATTTCTTTACATGGACGATTCCCACGCGCTATCAGCATTTGGAAAAAATGGAAGTGGTTTCATCCGACCACACATGCACACGTTAGACGATCAAACTTTAATTGTAGCCTCCCTAGGTAAGTCCTTTGGCGCTAGCGGGGGACTAATAATGTTGGGCAGCGAAAGACAAAAGAGCTCAATGCACCGATATGGGGGCCCTAGCAACTGGTCCCAAAGCCTAAACTCGGCAGCTATAGGAGCAGGACTAGCCTCAATAAAAATACATCAAACAGAAGAGTTACTTCTACTTCAAGAAAAACTACAAGTCAACATTAAATTATTTGATAGCCTATTACATACTGACCAATACGGTACGAGTAGCGCAATACGGCTGATTACCTGTGGTGAAGCGAAAAAAGCAAACACCCTCGCGACTCATCTTGCGGAAAAAGGCTTTTTTACATCCGCCGTATTTTTCCCGGTAGTACCAAGAGGAAAAGCTGCAATACGCGTCACTCTTCGGTCAGACATGGCCCCCACAACAATAATATTATTCTGCTCGCACCTAACCTCCCTATTGGACAAGTACGAAATCAATAGTTAATACTCCCCCCGACTAAAAAAGCAGCACCCACCTACTTGCATTGATTATTAAAACCCCTAAGAACTAGTGGGCTGAGCGGTTAATTCATTTATCTAATGGTAACGATATACTGTGCGTCCAATGTCATGGATTGGTTATACGCATGGCCCGACCGACTTCCCCCTTCGCTTTAATGCCTTCCGATCTCATCGCCCTGCAAGGTTGGTTGCGTATGAGTACGCTGGAACAGAGCCTCGCTCAGCGAGCGCGCATCCTGCTTCTACTGGCTGACGGATTGACGCCCAAGGCCGTCAGCGAGCAGTTGCAGGTCACGCCGCCGACGGTATTCAAGTGGCGAAAACGTTATCTGGAGGCGGGAATCGAAGGGTTGAGCGATCTGCCGCGCAGCGGCCAGCCACTCAAACTTGGGCCCGATAAAATCAACGAAATCCTGACACTGACCACCCGGCGTGTACCCCAGGAAGCCACTCACTGGAGCGTCCGTTTGATGGCCAAGTATGCGCGGGTTACCACGTGGCAGGTGCGGCAGGTCTGGGCCGCTTCCGACCTCAAACCCCATCGTCTGAAGACCTTCAAAATCAGCAACGATCCTCATTTCGCCGACAAGGTAGTCGACGTGGTCGGGCTCTATCTGAACCCACCGGATAACGCCCTGGTGTTGTCGGTTGACGAGAAAACCCAGATCCAGGCGTTGGATCGCACCCAACCGATGCTGCCGCTACGCCCAGGTCAAGTTGAGCGGCGGACCCATGATTACAAGCGCCATGGTACGGCGAGTCTGTACGCGGCTTTCGACATCCTGACCGGCCAAGTAATCGGACGGATTACCCAGCGCCATCGAGCCAAGGAGTTTCTGGCTTTTCTGCAACAGATTGAACGCAGCACGCCAGCCGGACTGGATCTGCATGTGATTCTAGATAACAGTTCGACCCACAAAACTGCTGCAATCAAGCAGTGGCTGGAAAAGCATCCGCGTTTCAAATTGCACTTCACACCAACCAGCGCGTCTTGGCTGAACGCCGTGGAAGGCTGGTTTGCACAACTGGAAAGACGAGCGCTATACCGGGGTGCCTTCACCAGCGTCGCCGACCTAAAAGTCGCTATCCGCCAATTTATCGAGGCTCACAATGAGCATTCAGCCAAGCCGTTCAAGTGGAATAAAACGGCTGAGGCCATCATTAGCTCGGTACATAAAGCGAAGCTGAGCGTGATAAAAAATAAATTAATGGATTAACCGCTCAGGCCACTAGACACGATTAAAATCCTGATAACCATATAAGATTTATAACAACTCTCTCGAAATTTAGAGTGAAGGACGAGCCTATTGAAAAGCACCACACCCCTCACCCTCGCCTGCAGCGCCGCCTTCCTTTCCCAAGTCGGTATCAGCAGCTATTTGCCGGCGGTCCCGGCCATTGCCCAGTCCCTACCGGCGGCCGAAGACCACGTTGCCCTGGCCTTGGCAGTGTACCTGGTGGGTATGGCGCTTCCGATGTTGCTGTGGGGAAGCCTGGGCGAACGCTTTGGCAGAAAGCCAGTGTTGCTGGCGGCGCTGGCGGTGTATGCCTCGGCGAGTGCCGCGATTCCATCGGCGTTCAATGTTGAATCTTTTCTGGCGTTGCGCCTGATTCAAGGCCTGGGCGCGGGCGGCGTATCGGTGATGGCACGGGTGTTGGTGCGGGACAGTTTCAGCGGTGCGCTATTGGCCAAGGGCCTTTCTTGGCTGGGGATGACCTTTGTGATCGCGCTCGGCATCGGCCAGTTCGTGGGCTCGTTATTGCAGATAGCGTTTGGCTGGGAGGCAATCTTTTATGGTCTGGCGATCGGCGCCGTCATGTTGATGCTGGTGTTGCCACGCGTAATTTTTCCGACACTGCTGAAGGCCGATTCGTCGGCGTCAGCCTGGCGAATTTACACCCAAATTGTGCGACACCCCGCCTTCCTGCATGCGGCGTTGGCCGGCGGATTGGGGTATGGGGTGATCATTGCGTTCAACACCTGCGCGCCGCTGATTTTGCAGGGGCATTTCGAGTGGAGTGCCGCGCAATATGGCTGGCTGGGCTGGCCAATCAGCGGGGCGTATCTGGCGGGAGCGTTGATGGTCAATCGCTTCGTCGCGCACACGGGACGGTTGACGATGATGGGCTGGGGCGTGGCGTTAGTGTTGCTTGGTACCGCGATCATGCTGCTTGGCAGTGTGTTTGCCAGCGGGCTCGCATTGTTGCTGTGGTTACCCTATTGCCTGGCGGTACTGGGGCAGTCGATGAGTTACCCCATCAGTTTGTCCGTGGCCAATGATGAGTCACCGGTCAGCGGCTCCTATGCCATGGCGTTGAGTGGTTTTATACATCAGTTGATGGCGGCGTTGATCGGTGGCGTGGCAAGCCTGCTGGTGAGTCAGCAGGCATGGCCGTTGGCGCTGTTGTGTGTGGCTCTGGCGGGCGGCGCGTTTGTGTGCGTCGCACGCTGCCGGTCGGATCAGAACGCGCTGCGGAAAATCTCCTCAATCTGACGCTGATCCGCCCGCCGCGGATTGGTCAGCCCACACGCGTCCTTCAGCGCGTTGGTGGCCAGCAGCGGAATGTCCTGCAATTTGGCGCCCAGCTCACGCAGGCCGGCGGGAATTTCAACGTCCTTAGACAAAGCACGAATGGCCGCGATGGCGGCCTGGGCGCCCTCTTCTGGCGAGTTGCCGGTGATGTCCGCACCCAGCGCACGGCCGACGTCGCTCAGGCGTTTGGCACTGACGCTGGCGTTGAAACTTTGCACATGAGGCAGCAGCACCGCGTTGCACACGCCGTGGGGCAAGTCATACAGACCGCCCAGTTGGTGGGCCATGGCATGCACGAAGCCCAGAGAGGCGTTGTTGAACGCCATGCCGGCGAGGAACTGTGCGTAGGCCATGTTTTCCCGTGCGGCCTTGTCGCTGCCGTCGCGTACCGCCAGGCGCAGGTTGGCGCTGATCAGTTCGATGGCCTTGATCGCGCAGGCGTCGGTGATCGGCGTGGCGGCAGTGGACACGTAGGCTTCGATGGCGTGGGTCAGGGCGTCCATGCCGGTGGCGGCGGTGAGGCCCTTGGGCATGCCGACCATCAGGGACGGGTCGTTAACCGACAGCAGCGGCGTGACGTTGCGGTCGACGATGGCCATTTTCACGTGGCGGGTTTCGTCGGTGATGATGCAGAAGCGGGTCATCTCACTGGCGGTGCCAGCGGTGGTGTTGATCGCCACCAGCGGCAGTTGTGGCTTGCTGGATTGGTCGACCCCTTCGTAGTCGCCGATATGCCCGCCGTTGGTCGCGCACAGTGCGATGCCCTTGGCGCAGTCATGGGGCGAACCACCACCCAGGGACACCACGAAATCGCAGGCGCTCTGCTGCAGCAGCGCGAGGCCTTTCTCGACGTTGTCCACATTGGGGTTGGGCTTGGCGCCGTCGTAGATCACCGAGTCGATGTCCTGCATCGCGAGTTTTTCGGCAATCATGCGGGCCACGCCCGCCTTGGCCAGGCCGGCGTCGGTGACGATCAGGGCCTTACGGAAACCGTAGTTGCGAATGGCGACCATCGCATCGTCAAGGCAATCAGTGCCCATGATGTTGACGGCGGGAATGAAGAAGGTGCTGCTCATGGCTAATCCTCAGAGGCGTTATGCCGACAGCATCAACCGTCATCACATGGCCCATCTTGATCAGGATCAACCCACGCTCGTGATAAAGTCACCGCCCCGCCGATTTTGAGTAGACCCGCCGCAATGAAGGATTTCCAGGATATTGACGCCCACCTTGAAGACTGGAGCGCACTGCGCAGCGCCATCGACTTCAATGGGATTCTGATCGGCAACGGCGCCAGCCGGGCGATTTGGGAAGACTTTGCCTACGACTCGCTGTTCGAAAACGCACGCACCGTTGAAGAAAAACCCTTGAGCCAATCCGAACTGAGCGTGTTCGACGCCCTGCAAACCCGCAGTTTCGAGCAAGCCCTGAGCGCGCTGAAGACCACCAGCCGGGTCAACAAAGCCCTCGCAGTCAGCTCGGCGGCACCGCGCAATCGCTACTACGCGATCAAGGAAGCGTTGATCAACACCATCCACGCCGTACACATTCCGTGGCGCTTGGTGCAGCCATCGACGCTGGCGACGATCAACGCGGAGCTGACCAACTACGCCACGGTATTCACCAGCAACTACGACTTGCTCAACTACTGGGCGATCCTGCACACCCCCGGCATCGACGACCTGTTCCGCAGCGCCGACGCCAGCTTCGACCTGCGTGACACCCGCACCGACACCACGCGCATCCTCTACCTGCACGGCGGCCTGCACCTGGTGCGCAACCTCGACGGCACCGCACGTAAATTGCCCACCACCGACAGCACCTTGCTCAGCAGTTTTGCGATCAACAACACGATCAAGACCCTGGACGACGTGCCGTTGTTTGTCAGTGAGGGCAAGGTGGAGGAGAAGCTCAAGACCATCCGCAGTTCGGATTATCTGTCGTTCTGCTATGAGCAATTGCTCGGCCACGAGGGTGCGCTGTGCATCTTCGGCCATGACCTGGGGCCGCAGGACAAACACCTGGTGGATGCGATTCGCCAGGCCAGGGTGACGACCCTCGCGATCGCGGTATCGGGGCGCAGTGATGGGTTTATTCGCCAGCAGAAGCGGCGGTATTCGCAGTTGTTTGATGGCAGCGGCGTGGCGTTGAGATTCTTTGCCGCGCGCACCCATGCGCTGGGCAATCCTGCGCTGTCGGTGCCGGTCGAACGCTGAGGTCCTGAGCCGCTCCCACAGGGGTCAGTGTATTTGCCTGGAGACAAACGACAATAATTCTCGATATCATTTGCGACTTTTCTACGTCGTGCTTCGTCAAGAAGGATATCCATGTCGCGTCCCAAGCCCGACCCGCTGTCGGCCGATGCCTTTCGCGGGTTTTACGCAGATATCCTGTTTTTCCTGCGCAAGCGCACGGACAACGCCAGCGACGCAGCGGACATGACCCAGGATGTCTTTACCCAATGGCTGGACTACCGCGACCGGGCTAAGGTTGAGCAGCCGCGGGCGTTTCTGTTCCAGATGGCGCGCAACCTGTTGCGCGATCACTGGCGCAAACAGAAGGTGCGGCAGAGCGTCCACGCCGATCAGGCTGAAAGGGGTGCCGAGCCGGTCATTGACGAGCAGAACGAGCCCATGGCCGCAGCGCTTCGCCTGCAACGCCTGGAACAGTTGAAAGAAGTCCTCGCCGAACTCTCGCCCCGCAGGCGAGAAGCCCTTATGCTGCATCGCTTCGAAGGTATGAGTCAGGCACAGATATCCGAACGCATGGGCATTTCGATCAGCATGGTGGAAAAGCACATCGCGTTTGCCCTGCTGCATTGCAAGCGACGCCTTCAACCTGACCCCGGCACGGAGCAGCCAGCATGAACCGTCTGAGCGACATCGACGCCCTGGACATCGACGCGAGCGACGCCGTCGATGCCCAAGCCGCCAGATGGTTTGCACGTAACCGCAACGCCATGGGACGCGCCGACCGCAAGGCCTTTGCCGCCTGGCAGGCCGTGCCGGCCCATGCCCGTGCCTATGCCGAATTCGAACAGCTGTGGGCCGACCTTGGCCAATTGCAGCAACTGAACACACCCGTGGCGCTGCCCAAGCGCAAAACCGCGATCTGGCGCCCGGCCCTCTCCGTGGCTGCCGCCGTGCTCTGCGCCGTACTGGCCACGCCCGTCGGCGCCCCGCGCGAGCTGTATCACACTCAGGTCGCAGCCCACGCCAAGGGCATGCGCACCCTGAACCTGCCCGATGGCAGCAACCTCTACGTGAATGCCAACACCCGCCTGCGCGTGGACTTCAGTGCCCACCAACGCATCGTTCACCTGGACAAGGGCCAGCTGTATATCGAAGTGGCAGCCGACAAGGAACGCCCCCTGTACGTGCAAGCCGGCGAGGCGACGGTGCGCGTGGTGGGCACCGCTTTTGACGTGCGCCGCAGCCAGCAGCAGCTGGTGGTCAGTGTTGCCCACGGCCAGGTGGCGTTTGCGCCAGATGCGAAAAACCCGGTGGCATTGCTCGGCGCCCAGCAACGCGCCACCTTTGACTATGCCAAGGGCACCGTGCAACAACAAACTCTCACCGCCGAGGTGGTCGCCGACTGGCGCAGCGGGCACTTGTCGTTCCGCAATCGCGAACTGGCCAGCCTGATCGATGAATTGAGTTTGTACCGCCCCCAACCTCCGCTGCAGGTGAGTCACGCCGTGGCGCATCTAAAGGTGTCGGGCAATCTGGACGTGAATGACCCGGATGCCCTGCTCAACGCCCTACCCGCCTTGTTGCCGGTGAAAACCGTGACCTCGGCCGAGGGCATTGTCAGAATCGAACTGCGGAAATAGCCCCGAAACGGCCAACATGAGAATATTTTTCATTCGCATGTGTGGTTTTTTTCGCCTGCCCCGTCTTCCTCCTGATTGTGTTTGATACGCACACCTTTTTGGCTATTTGGCCACTCCGGGGGGATTTCATGTTTCGCACGCCTTGCCACGCTTCTCACCTGTTGCTTCGACCGAGCCTTATTGCCACGTGCCTGGCCTTCAGCCTCAGCGCCCACGCGCAGTCGTTCACACTGCAACTGCCCGCCCAGGCGTTGACCACGTCCCTGAGCCAGGTCGCGCAACAGACGAAAATCCAGCTGTTGTTCGATGAAAAGCAGCTCAAGCACGTCCAGGCGCCGGCGCTCAACGGTGACTTCACCGCGGAAGTGGCGATTCGCACCCTGCTGAACAATGGCGAGTTCACCCTGATCAAGGTCGGCAGCACCTACGTCGTGCGCCCCGATGAGGGCAAGACCACCAGCAGCAGCGTGATCCAGCTGGACACCCTGAGCGTGATCGGCACCGGTAATCAAGTCGACTCCAGCACCGTCGGCCGCTCGACCCTGACTCAGGCCGACATCGATCGCTACCAGGCCAACAACATCCCCAGCCTGCTCCAGACGTTGCCTGGGGTCAGCCAGGGCGGTTCGCTCAAACCCGGTGGCCAGACCATCAACATCCGCGGTTTCGGCGATGCCGAAGACGTCCCGCTGACCGTCGACGGCGCCACCAAGAGCGGTTTCGAGCGCTACCAGCAAGGCACGGTGTTCATCGAGCCCGAGCTGATCAAGAGCATCGAAGTGGAGAAAGGCCCCAACTCGCCGTTCAGCGGCAACGGCGGTTTTGGCGGCACGGTGAACATGACCACCAAGGATGCCCCGGACCTGCTCGCGGACGGCCGCAACAGCGGCGCGATGCTCAAGTACGGTTATTCCAGCAACGACCACGAACAGGTCTACAGCAGCGCCGTGTATGGCCGCACCGACGATGGCCGGTTCGATGCCCTGGCCTACCTGACCCAACGCGACGGCGGCGACATGAAGGTGGCCGCCAAGCTGCCCAATGAGAACAATCAGTACCCGATCAACCCCCAGCGCCTGCCCAACACCGCCCAGGACGTGGACGGCAAGCTGTTCAAGGTCAACGCGCACTTCACCGATGAGCACAGTGTCGGCCTGTCTTACTCACGCTCCCACAGCAACCGCTGGACGCCGTTCTCCGCCGCGAGCTACCCGACGCCACCGACCCAGGCCAACATCGACCGCTACGGCTACGAAGGGGCGTTGAAGCGTTTCCTGGCCAACCGCGACACGGTCGACACCACTTGGTCGGGCAAGTATGAATACCAGCCCCTGGACAACCCGCTGGTGGACCTGACCGTCAAATACTCGCAGTCCAACACCGAGCAGACCGACGAGCGCGACGCCACCGCGTTTTTCCAGCTGGCCACCGGCGGACGCAAGATGGACACCGCCTACACCGACAAGAATCTCGACATCCGCAACGTCAGCCTGTTCGACACCGGGCCGTTGAAACATGCGGTGACGGTCGGCGGGCAAATCCGCAAGCACACCCGCGAAACCGAGATGTGGATGCCCGGCGCCACCTACAACACGCCGCGCTACAACTACGGGCATTTCCAGCCAGGCTTCATGCCCCATGGCAAGGTGGATACCAACAGTTTCTTCATCCAGGATGCGCTGACCCTGGGCGACGTGACCGTCACGCCATCGCTGCGCTACGACCATGTGCGCAACCGCGGCGAGGCCAACGATGCGCCGTACTACGGCAACCCCGACCCGGCCGTCGGCCACGACTACAGCGATCGCACCTACACCGGCTGGTCGCCACGCCTGGCGCTGTTCTGGACCGTCACCCCGAACGTCGCGCTGTTCGCCAACTGGAGCCAGACCTGGCGCGCCCCGGTGATCGACGAGCAGTACGAAGTGCAGGGCCTGGGCAGTCGCACCGCCACCAGCGTCGACCTCGACCCGGAACGCATCACGTCGATCACCGTGGGCAACATCACCCGCTTCGACCACCTGATCACCCAGGACGATAACCTGCAACTGCGCACCACCCTGTTCCACAACACCGTCGAAGACGAAATCTTCAAGGCCACGGGCGTGGGCTGCCAAAACCAGGCGATCAACGGCGGCACCATTGCCACCGCTTGCCCGCCGGGGGCGAGGTCCAATTACCGCAACATCGGCGGCCTGACCATCAAGGGTTTCGAGGTGGAATCGTTCTATAACTCCACCTACCTGTTCGGTTCGGTGTCGTTTGCCTACGCCACCGGCAAGCACGAAGGCGCCTACACCAACCCATGGGGCCCGGACGTGTGGGCTCGCGACATTCCGCCGACCAAATGGGTGCTGGTGATGGGCACCCACATTCCGGCGTGGAATGCACAGGTGGGATGGATGGGGCAATTCATCGGCGCGACTGATCGCCTGCCCAGCGATAAATACTCCGGCGGCCCGGGTTCCGGCGTCGGCGATTCGTTCTACGACCAGTACGGCAACAAGCGCTACAACACCCAGGGCCTGTTCGCCAAATGGACCCCGCAACAGGCTTACCTGAAAGGCACCGAGGTGAACTTCACCGTGGACAACCTGTTCAACAACAACTTCCGTCCGGCGTTGAGCGGCGACCGTGCCTACACCAAGGGGCGCGACGCGAAAATCAGCGTGACACGGTTCTTCTGAAGCCCGCCTAGCGGTTGCGCACCAGGCTCAACTCGGCAGTCTGTGTGCGCTGCTTGCTCAAGTAGCGGGTACAACTGACGCGCAGAAACGAGGCAAAATTGACCACCTCGCCGCGGTAGTCCATGACTTCCTCGTACAGCTTGGTGATCAGTTGATTGGTGGTCATGCCATCCACGCTGGCGATTTCGCTGAGGATGTCCCAGAACTGGTTTTCCAGGCGCACGGTGGTGACGACGCCGCAGATGCGCAGGGAGCGCGAGCGAGACTCATAGAGAATCGGGTCGGCCTTGACGTACAGCTCGCACATGGCGATGACCTCCGTGGCTTACAAGGTGATTGTCGTACCCAGCAGGCCGAGGAACCCGGCCAGCCAACTTGGATGCGCCGGCCAGGCCGGTGCCGTGACCAGATTGCCTTGAACGTGGCTGTGGGTCACTGGAATATCGATGAACGAACCGCCCGCCAGGCGCACTTCCGGGGCACAGGCCGGGTAGGCACTGCACTCGCGGCCGCCAAGGATACCGGCTGCCGCCAGCAGTTGCGCGCCGTGGCACACCGCAGCAATCGGCTTGCCGGCCTGATCGAAGGCGCGCACCAGTTGCAGGACTTTTTCATTCAGGCGCAGGTATTCCGGCGCACGACCACCAGGCACCAGCAGCGCGTCGTAGTCAGCGGCTTCGACCTGGGCGAAATCCGCATTCAGGGCGAACAGGTGACCGGGCTTTTCGCTGTAGGTCTGGTCGCCTTCAAAGTCATGGATCGCCGTGCGCACGGTCTGGCCGGCCGTCTTGTCGGGGCACACCGCGTGGACGGTATGACCGACCATCAGCAGCGCCTGGAAGGGCACCATCACTTCATAGTCTTCGACGTAATCGCCGACCAGCATCAGGATCTTTTTCGCGGCCATGGGGCATTTCTCCGGTTCAACGGTTGGGCAGACAAGAGTAGCCAAGATAGGCGCGTGCCGACGGGCCGGGTAATCCCCCGCTACTACAACTGTACGGATCAATCTGCACCCAGCTGTAGGCCCCCGATTCCCGGAGGCTGTGGCTAGATGAGCGGTCACTTCCGACCCCTCGATTCCGGTTCCCACCATGAGTTCGCGCGAAAACACTGGCATGGCCCTGGGCCTGCTGGGCGTCATCATCTTCAGCCTGACCCTGCCCTTCACGCATATCGTGGTGCAGGAAATCCACCCGTTGCTCAACGGCCTGGGCCGTGCGTTGTTCGCCGCGATCCCGGCGGCGGCGCTGTTGCTGTGGCGCCGCGAGCGCTGGCCGAGCTGGCGCCAGGTGCGCGGCCTGTGCCTGGTGATTGCCGGGGTGATCTTGGGCTTTCCTGTGTTGTCGGCGTGGGCCATGCAGACGCTGCCGGCGTCCCACGGCGCGTTGGTCAATGGCCTGCAACCGCTGTGCGTTGCGCTGTACGCCGCGTGGCTGTCCCATGAGCGCCCGTCGAAAGCCTTCTGGGCCTGTGCGGCGTTGGGCAGTGCGCTGGTGTTGAGTTATGCGTTGATCACCGGCGCAGGCAGTGTTCAAGCGGGGGACCTGTTGATGCTCGGCGCGATTGCCGTGGGCGGCCTGGGTTATGCCGAAGGCGGGCGCCTGGCCAAGGAGATGGGCGGCTGGCAGGTGATCTGCTGGGCGCTGGTGCTGTCGACGCCGCTGTTGATCGGCCCGGTGGCTTACCTCGCGGCGCAGCATCAAGGCGCAATTTCCATGCGCACCTGGTGGGCGTTCGGTTATGTGTCGCTGTTCTCGCAGTTCCTGGGGTTCTTCGCCTGGTACGCCGGGTTGGCCATGGGCGGCATTGCGCGGGTCAGCCAGATTCAACTGTTGCAGATCTTCTTCACCATCGCGTTTTCGGCGCTGTTCTTTGGTGAGCACATCGAACCGATCACCTGGTTGTTCGCCTGCGGGGTGATCGTAACGGTGATGCTGGGGCGCAAGACGGCGGTGCAGCCGCCGCCAATTTCAAAGGCCAATGCGATTTAACGGTGGGAGGGGCGGGCGGTGAAGGCGTCGGATCTCTAAACCACAACACCGATCAATGTGGGAGGGGGCTTGCTCCCTATAGGGGCCTATCAGCAACACATGTGCTGACTGCCCCTCTGCTATCGGGAGCAAGCCCCCTCCCACATTGGCTGCGTGTTCAGCCTAGGTAATCGTCGGTACGCAGCAGGGTTTCCAGGCAGTGCTCGGTGATGTGATAGAAGTCCTTGAGTGCCTGAATCTTGTCCAGTAACTGCGCGTTGTCCACCGGTTCCGCGCGTTTGACCGCGAGGATCATCTTGTTCTTGTTGGTGTGTTCCAGGGAGATGAACTCGAACACCTTGGTCTCATAACCACAGGCCTCCAGGAACAAGGCGCGCAGGCTATCGGTGAGCATTTCGGCCTGCTGGCCCAGGTGCAAACCGTATTGCAGCATCGGCTTCAACAGCACCGGGCTCTGGATTTGCAGGCGGATCTGTTTGTGGCAGCACGGCGAGCACATGATGATCGACGCACCGGAACGGATGCCGGTGTGGATCGCATAGTCGGTGGCGATGTCGCAGGCATGCAGGGCGATCATCACGTCCAGCTCGCTGGGCGCGACGCTGCGCACGTCGCCGCAGGTGAACACCAGCCCGGGGTGTTCGAGATGGGCGGCGGCGGTGTTGCACAAGGCAACCATGTCTTCGCGCAATTCAACGCCGGTGACCTCGGCCTCGACATTGAGGGTATTGCGCAGGTAGTCGTGGATGGCGAAGGTCAGGTAGCCCTTGCCCGAGCCGAAATCGGCGACGCGCACCGGTTGGTCCAGCCTCAGCGGTGATGCGATCAGCGCATGGCTGAACACTTCGATGAACTTGTTGATCTGCTTCCACTTGCGCGACATCGACGGGATCAGCGCGTGCTTGGCGTCGGTCACGCCCAGGTCGGCGAGGAACGGCCGGCTCAGGTCGAGGAAGCGATTCTTCTCGCGGTTGTGCTCGGCCGACGGCGCTTCACGCAATTGCTGCGGCTTGCTTTTGAACAGCGAGCTTTTGTTCTTCTTGCTGTATTCCAACTGGGCTTCGTCGGTCAGCGACAGCAAGTGTGCGTTCTTGAACGAGGCCGGCAACAACTCGGCAATCGCCGCCACGCCGTCGGCCACCGCGAAGTTCTTGGTGATGTCGCGGGTTTTGTAGCGATAGACAAAGGACAGGCAGGGCTGCTCCTTGACCGTCACCGCCTTGATGATCAGCCGTTGCAGCTCGGCGTCCTCACCGACGTACTTGGCCAGCACCAGTTTGATAAAGGCGTTGTGCGTAAGGCTTGCGCTCAGCAGTTCGATGAACTGGGCGTGATGATCCGGCGCAGGGCGGGCAGGTTGAGCGGTGACAGACATGAACAAAACGCCTCGGGCTGGGAATGCCGGGCATTTTAGGGGGGATAGGGACTGAGGGCACGGGGTTATTTGATCAACGGTAAGATTGGGAGGCCCCACCGCAGGTCCAAATGTGGGAGGGGGCAAGTCGAATCGTCGCACCGCCCCTCCCACATGGGTTATTCGAGCACGATCAGGCGATTGGGCAATTCATTACGCGCCTGCGTCACCGGCACATGCACCTTGAGCAACTCACCGCAGGCTTCGATGCAGGCAATGAACCCGGCCAACGTTTGCCCCTGTTTCACCTGTTGGGTAAACGCCTTGACGATGCCATCCCAACTGTTGTCATCCAGGCGCTTGGAAATCCCGTCATCCACCAGGATCTCCACATAGCGCTCGGCCTCGCTGACAAAAATCAACACCCCGGTACCGCCCAGCGTGTGGTGCAGGTTCTGCTCGAGGAACTGCCGGCGCGCCAGGTTCGAGGCACGCCAGTGGCGCACTGAGCGAGGGATCAAGCGGGTGGTGACTTTAGGCAGGCGAAACACCAGGCACAGCACGATGAACGTCGCCCACTGCGCCAACAGCAAGGTGTACATGCTCAGGTAACCCGACAAGTAATGCACCACTCCCGGCATCACCAACGCAATCAGACTGGCCCAGAGCAACGGGATATAGGCGTAATCATCGGCACGCGCGGCCAGCACGGTCACCAGTTCGGCGTCGGTCTGTTGCTCGACCCGGGCAATCGCTTCGGCGACCTGGCGTTGTTCGTGTTCAGTCAGTAGTGCCATGGTTGTAAACGCTCGTTTTTAGTTGTTGTCATCACCAGCCACCCGAAGCCCCGCCACCGCCGAAACCGCCGCCGCCGCCGCGAAAACCACCGCCGCCGCCCCCACCGCCACGGCCGCTGCTGCTGAGAATCGCCAGCAGGATCGCCCACACCGGCAGGCCCAGGCGATTGCACAGCCACAACACGCCGATCAGCAGGATGAACAAGCCGATGGAAAACCCCGGATTATCCTTGGCGAAGTTGGCATCCGCCACGTGGGCCGGCACCGCCAGCGGCTCGCCGCCCACCACCTGGATCATCGCGGCGACGCCGTCGCTGATGCCCTGGCTGAAGTTGCCGGCCTTGAACTTGGGCGCAATCACCTGATTGATGATCACCCACGACTGCGCATCGGTCAGCGTGCCTTCCAGGCCATAGCCGACTTCGATGCGCAATTTGCGCTCATCGCGGGCAACGATCAGCAGCGCGCCGTTGTCCTTGCCTTTCTGGCCGATGCCCCACTGGCGCCCCAACTGATAACCGTAGTCTTCAATCGGCACGCCCTGCAGGTCAGGCACGGTGACCACCACGATCTGGGCGCCACGGCTTTGCTCCAGCGCCTGCAATTGCTGGGTCAACTGCGCGCGCACCGCAGGGTCGATCATCTGCGCGGTGTCCACCACCCGCCCGGTCAACGCCGGGAAGGTCAACGCCGCCTGGGCCACGCCCGCGCAGGCTAACAGCCACAGCGCCAGGCCTATCCGTAATAAACGCATCGACACCTCAATGCAGCCTTATTTGAACTTCACTTGCGGCGCTTTATCGGCATCGGCACTGGTGGCTTCAAACGTAGCGCGGATCGGCAAATCGCTGTACATCACGCTGTGCCACAGGCGCCCCGGGAACGTGCGGATCTCGGTGTTGTAGGCCTGCACGGCCTGGATAAAGTCGCGACGGGCCACGGCAATCCGGTTTTCCGTGCCTTCCAGCTGAGATTGCAGGGCCAGGAAGTTCTGGTTGGCCTTCAGGTCCGGGTAGCGCTCGGACACCACCATCAAGCGGCTGAGGGCACCACTCAAACCGTCCTGGGCTTGCTGGAACTGCTTGAGTTTTTCCGGGTTGTCGAGGGTGCTGGCGTCGACCTGGATCGATGTCGCCTTGGCCCGCGCTTCAATCACAGCGGTGAGGGTGTCTTGTTCATGGGCGGCGTAGCCCTTGACCACTTCCACCAGGTTGGGGATCAGGTCGGCACGCCGTTGATACTGGTTCTGCACCTGGCCCCAGGCCGCCTTGGCCTGTTCATCGAGGGTCGGAATGGTGTTGATGCCGCAACCGCTCAGCACTGTGCTGATCAATAGCAAAGCCGCGGCCTTCAAGCCCCAGCGGTAACCGTGTGCTGCTTGCATGGTGTTTCTCCTGCCCAACTTTGATGGAATGTGACGACTCGCCCTATAAACCGCGCGCATGGGGCATAATCCGCCGCCACCACTGGAATGCATCGAGCCAATCAGCTAAAAGATGCCCAGCGCGATAAAGAGTTCAGAGTGTGCTGCATTTATCTGAACGACACCCGAACAACAATAGACGCTCCCCACATTTTGGCCGATCAGCCTAACCGCTGTGCAGTGCGCCGAAAAAGGATATTCATGAAAAAGCTGTGTTTGCTCGGCCTTGTTGCCACTCTGGCCACCCACCCCGCCTGGGCAGAAACAAAGCCTGCTGCGCTTAAAGGCAAGGACGCCTTCGTCAGCGACCTGCTCAAGCAGATGACCCTCGATGAAAAGATCGGCCAATTGCGCCTGATCAGCATCGGCCCGGAAATGCCCCGTGAGCTGATCCGCAAGGAAATCGCCGCCGGCCGTATCGGTGGCACCTTCAACTCCATCACCCGCCCGGAAAACCGTCCGATGCAGGACGCGGCCATGCGCAGCCGGTTGAAGATCCCGATGTTCTTCGCCTATGACGTGATCCACGGCCACCGCACGATTTTCCCGATCAGCCTGGCCCTGGCTTCCAGTTGGGACATGGACGCCATCGGCCGCTCCGGGCGCATTGCCGCGCAGGAAGCCGCTGCCGACAGCCTCGACATCACCTTTGCGCCGATGGTCGACATCTCCCGCGACCCGCGCTGGGGCCGGACCTCCGAAGGCTTCGGCGAAGACACGTACCTGGTGTCGCGCATCGCTGAAGTGATGGTCAAGGCCTTCCAGGGCACCAGCGCAGCGAATGCCGACAGCATCATGGCCAGCGTCAAGCACTTCGCCCTGTACGGCGCGGTGGAAGGCGGTCGCGACTACAACGTGGTCGACATGAGCCCGGTCAAGATGTACCAGGACTACCTGCCGCCGTACCACGCGGCGATCAAGGCCGGTTCCGGCGGCGTGATGGTCGCGCTCAACTCGATCAACGGCGTGCCCGCCACCGCCAACACCTGGCTGATGAACGACCTGCTGCGCAAGGACTGGGGCTTCAAGGGCCTGGCCGTCAGCGACCACGGTGCGATCTTCGAGCTGATCAAGCACGGCGTGGCCAAGGACGGGCGTGAAGCCGCCAAGCTGGCGATCAAGGCCGGCATCGACATGAGCATGAACGACTCACTGTATGGCAAGGAGTTGCCGGGGCTGCTCAAGTCCGGCGAGATCGAGCAGAGCGACATCGACAACGCCGTGCGCGAAGTGCTCGGCGCCAAGTACGACATGGGCCTGTTCAAAGACCCGTACCTGCGCATCGGCAAGGCCGAGGATGACCCGGCCGACACCTACGCCGAAAGCCGCCTGCATCGCGCCGACGCGCGTGACGTGGCGCGCCGCAGCATGGTCTTGCTGAAGAACCAGAACGACATCCTGCCGCTGAAAAAATCCGCGACCATCGCGCTCGTGGGCCCACTGGCCAAAGCCCCCATCGACATGATGGGTAGCTGGGCCGCCGCCGGTAAGCCGGCACAATCGGTGACCCTGCTCGACGGCCTCAACGCGGTGATCGGCGAAAAAGGCAAAGTGATCTATGCGCGTGGCGCCAACATCACCAATGACAAGGCCGTGGTCGACTACCTTAACTTCCTCAACTTCGATGCCCCGGAAGTGGTGGATGACACCCGCCCAGCCCAGGTGATGATCGACGAAGCGGTCAAGGCCGCCAAGGATGCCGACGTGGTGGTCGCTGCGGTGGGCGAGTCCCGTGGCATGTCCCACGAGTCCTCCAGCCGCACCGACCTGAACCTGCCGCAAAGCCAGCGCGACCTGATCAAGGCGCTGAAAGCCACCGGCAAGCCGCTGGTGCTGGTGCTGATGAACGGCCGTCCGCTGTCGATTCTCGAGGAAAACCAGCAAGCCGACGCGATCCTGGAAACCTGGTTCGCCGGCACCGAAGGCGGCAACGCCATCGCCGACGTGCTGTTTGGTGACTACAACCCGTCGGGCAAGCTGCCGATTACTTTCCCACGCTCCGTGGGGCAGATTCCGACCTACTACAACCACCTGACCATCGGCCGGCCGTTTACCCCAGGCAAGCCG
The DNA here is from genome assembly GCF_029320995.1 of Pseudomonas sp. D3. NCBI lineage: Bacteria > Pseudomonadati > Pseudomonadota > Gammaproteobacteria > Pseudomonadales > Pseudomonadaceae > Pseudomonas > Pseudomonas sp. D3. The sequence goes on along the minus strand of NZ_CP119772.1, from coordinate 1,801,285 downwards.
GGCAACTACACCTCGCAGTACTTCGATGACATCACCGGGCCGCTGTTCCCCTTCGGCTATGGCCTGAGCTACACCAGCTTCAGCCTGTCGGACATGGCGCTGTCGTCCACCACCCTGAACAAGACCGGCAAGCTCGACGCCAGCGTCACCGTGAAAAACACCGGCAAAGTCGACGGCGAAACCGTGGTGCAACTGTATATCCAGGACGTGGCCGGCTCGATGATCCGCCCGATCAAGGAGCTGAAAAACTTCCAGAAAGTCATGCTCAAGGCCGGCGAAGAGCGCACGTTGCACTTCACCATTACCGAAGAGGACTTGAAGTTCTACAACACCCAGCTCAAGTTCGCGGCGGAACCGGGTGAGTTCAATGTGCAGATCGGCTTGGACTCCCAGGATGTGCAGCAGCAGACTTTCGAACTGCTCTAACGCCTGAGACAAGGTCTAAAAATGTGGGAGGGGGCTTGCCCCCGATAGCAGTGGGTCAGCCAATGATTCAATTGACTGACACTCCGCTATCGGGGGCAAGCCCCCTCCCCCATGTCTAACCGCGTCGATCCAGAAGATTGACCACCAACCGATCAATCCACCCCCACACCCGCTGCTTCACCCGCCGCCACAACGGCCGCGACTTCCATGCCTCCAGGCTCACCGCCTGGCTCTGGGCAAAATCCCGCTCGAAACTGCCCGCCACAGCCTGCGTCAACGCCGGGTCCAGCGCTTCGAGGTTGGCTTCGAGGTTGAAGCGCAGGTTCCAGTGGTCGAAATTGCATGAACCGATACTGACCCAATCGTCCACCAGCACCATTTTCAGGTGCAAAAAGCACGGCTGGTACTCAAAAATCTGCACGCCCGAGCGCAGCAAGCGCGGGTAATAACGGTGCCCGGCATAGCGCACCGACGGGTGATCGGTGCGCGGGCCGGTCAGCAGCAAGCGCACATCCACCCCGCGCCCCGCCGCTCGGCGCAAGGCCCGACGCACGCCCCAGGTGGGCAGAAAATACGGAGTCGCCAACCAGATGCGCCGCTGGCCGCTGCTCAGCGCGCGGATCAGCGAGTGCAAGATATCGCGATGTTGGCGCGCGTCAGCATAAGCGACGCGGCCAAGACCGGGCCCGGTCGCCGGCACTTTGGGCAAGCGCGGCAAGCCGAAATGGGTGGCCGGTTTCCAGGCGCGGCGGTCGTCGTTGGCCAACCATTGCCGGTCGAACAGCGCCTGCCAATCCAGCACCAGCGGGCCGCTGATCTGTACCATCACTTCGTGCCAGTCGGCGCTGTCCTGCCCCGGTGTCCAGAACTCATCGGTAACGCCGGTGCCGCCGACCACGGCGATGTCTTGATCGACCAGCAGCAGCTTGCGGTGGTCGCGGTACAGGTTGCGCATCCAGCGCCGCCAGTTCAGGCGATTGTAAAAGCACAATTGCACACCGGCGTCGGTCAGGCGCTTACGCAGCCCGAGGGTAAACGCCAGGCTGCCGTAATCATCGAACAGGCAGCGCACCTGCACGCCCCGCTCAGCCGCCAGCACCAGCGCCTGCACCATGGCGTCGGCGCAGGCCCCGGCCTCCACCAGGTACAACTCCAGATCCACCTGCCGCTGCGCCCGGGCAATGCACGCCAGCATCTGCGGGAAAAAGTCCGGCCCGTCGATCAACAACTCGAACCGGTTGGCGCTGCGCCAAGGGAACACTGCGCCACTCACGTCAGCGCGCCGTAAAAATCAGTACCGCACCCACCGGCACCGACAAACTGATCGACGCAAGCCCAGCCGCCTTGCGCAACGCGGTCACACCCGGCACCAACTCGAAATCCTCGGCATGCAACACCACCGGCTCCAGGGTCACCACCTGGAAACGCCGATCATCCAGACGCGTAGCCAACAGCTCGGCGCTGTAGGTCTGGGTCTTGCCGTGCAGCGTCACCGACAGCGGCAGGCGCAACTCCAACTGCGCGCCGGGGGCCAGGTCGTTGATCGGTTGCAGGTTGATTTGCGTATTGATCAGCGCCTCGGGGAAGGTCTTGATGTCGAACAGCTGATTGCGCATGCGCTCGTCGCGCAGCGGGATGCCGCTGTTGACCGACTCCAACTCCACTTCCAACTGCGCAGCGCCTTTGCTGTCGACCTTGCCGTGCAACACCAGGAAACGGTGGACTTCGGCAATCTCGGTGTTTTTGGTGGTAACGAACGACAGCCGCGAGGACTCGTTGTCCAGGTACCAGTCGGCGTGGGCGGGCACGGCGGCGGCGGCCAGCAGGGCGAAGGCCAGGGGTTTGATGACAGACGCGTTGAACATTAAAAACTCGTGGGGCGGAAAACCTGAACGAACCTTAACTGTGCCGCTTGCCCTGTGCAATCTAACTGACAACGCCGCCCTGCATTGAAAATGGCGTTTCAGGGGTTGAGACGGCAGCCCTGCCGCTCGCCCAACCATCTGGCGCTATGGGTACGTCCCAATCCACTGGCCGTGACTTCACTGCGCTCCGGGTCATCGGTGAACGCGCTGATCGACACGTACTGCTTCACATAGCCCCGGCAATACTCGGCCGGATTATTCTCCACATACCGACACGAGCAGTACTCCTTGGCCGTATAGGCCGCGATGATGTCGGGGAAGGCTTGCAGGTTGACGCGTTCGTGCCACACCCATCCCAGCAGGGCGAGCAATAGCAGCAGGCAAAGGCTGGTAAACGGCCGACGACGGATCATGGTTGCACCGCCGCGAGCACGCGTTTGAGCAGTTCGTTATGACGGTAGCTGCCGTCGCGATCATCGCCGTAACGCACGATTACCAGGTGTTCATCGGGCATCACGTACAGCGCCTGGCCCCAGTGGCCGAGGGCGGCGAAGGTGTCGGCGGGGGCGTCGGGCCAGGGCTTGGGGGCGCCCTGCACTGAGCGGTTGAGCCACCACTGGCCGCCGGGCACGGCTTCGTCCTGGCCAGGTTTGTATTTATCGAAGGGTTGGCGATTGAAGTCGACCCAGGCTTTGGGCACCAGTTGTTGCGCCCCCCAGCGACCGTCGCGCGCCATCAGCAGGCCGACGCGTGCCAGATCGCGGGCGGTGAGGTAGGCGTAGGACGAGGCGACGAAGGTTTCATCGGCATCGGTTTCCCAAGTGGCGTTGCGAATGCCCAGCGGCTTGAACAGCGCGTCCCACGGGTAACTCATGTAAGCCTTGTGGCCGAGCATGCCCTTGAGCGCAGCGGAGAGTAGATTGCTGTCGCCGCTGGAATAACGGAAGGCCTCGCCCGGCGCGCTGAAGGTGTCCATGCCTGCGGTGAATTGCGCCATGTCGTCACGGCCACGGGTGTAGAGCATCGCGACGACCGAGGATTTCAGCGGGGCATATTCGTAATCCTCCTGCCAATCGAGGCCCGACGCCCAGTGCAGCAAGTCGGCCATCGTCACGGTTGGATGCTGTTTCATCGGCGGGTAGAAACGTGCGGCGGGGTCGCTCAACTTGAAGCGGTTTTCGCCGTAGGCCACGCCCAGCAACGTCGCCATCAGGCTTTTGCTCACGGACCACGTCAGGTGTGGCGTGCGGGCGGTGGTGGGCGCGGCGTAGCGCTCGTAGATGAGTTCGCCATCGCGGATCACCAGCAACGCGTCAGTGCGGATGCCTTGGCGGGTGGCGTCGTCACGCGCAGGGAAAGCGTAGGCGTTCAGGGCATCGACAGCGGGGCCTTCGATCGGCGTGCCTTTGGCCCAGTCTTTGTCAGGCCAGGTTTCGGCGCGGGTGGTGACGGTGGCGAACAACAGGGCAACGCACAGCAAGCCTCTGACCATGGACACGAACTCAAGGGGGCATTCAAGCCCGCGAGCCTAGCCGAGGCCGATGACAGATTGGCGACACAGGGGCGTGTCATCTAAGCGTCACCGTAACTTCATGGAGATGACACCGAGCCTACATAGCCTGAGTTTGGACAAACAAGTCGACCGGCCGGAACGTGGCTGGCACTCGGAGATTCGCCATGACTCAGATCGCCCGCATCAGCGACACCGGCAATGAACGCCGTCTGCAAGCCGAACGCCTGATCGGCGCCCAGGCTTTGCAAGAAGCACAGGCCCTGCGGTTCAACGTGTTCAGCGGCGAGTTCAACGCCAAGCTGAAAGGCGCGGAACTGGGCCTGGACATGGATGACTATGATGTTCACTGCAGCCACATCGGCGTGCGGGATTTAAACAGCGGTCGACTGGTAGCCACCACCCGTTTGCTCGATCACCAGGCCGCCAGTACCTTGGGCCGGTTCTACAGCGAAGAAGAATTCAGCCTGCATGGCCTGCTGCACTTGCAGGGCCCGATCCTGGAAATCGGCCGCACCTGTGTCGACCCGGCCTACCGCAACGGCGGCACCATCGCGGTGCTCTGGGGCGAGTTGGCCGAAGTGCTCAACGAGGGCTGCTACAGCTACCTGATGGGTTGCGCGAGTATCCCGATGCACGATGGCGGCATCCAGGCCCACGCGATCATGCAGCGCCTGCGCGAACGCTACCTGTGCAACGAACACCTTCGCGCGGAGCCGAAAAAACCGCTGCCGGCGCTGGACCTGCCGTCCAACGTCATCGCGGAAATGCCGCCGCTGCTCAAGGCCTATATGCGCCTGGGCGCGAAGATCTGCGGCGAGCCGTGCTGGGATGAAGATTTCCAGGTGGCCGACGTGTTCATCCTGCTCAAACGCGATGAGTTGTGCCCGCGTTACGCCCGCCACTTCAAGGCGGCCATGTGATGGGCCGCCTGCGCGTGTACGCGCGAATCGCCCGCGTGCTGCTGGTGGTGGCGCTGGGCTTGAGCATGGCCAGTGTGTTCGGTCTGTTCGAGCGCTTGGGGGTGGCCAACTCGATGGTGCGCCGTCAGCGTTGGTCGCGGTTCTTTATGACGCGGCTGACCAACGCCCTGCCCTTTCGCGTGACGGTGCTGGGTGAATTGCCACAAACGCCGATGCTGTGGGTGAGCAATCACGTGTCCTGGACCGACATTCCGCTGCTGGGCATGGTCGCGCCAATGTCGTTTTTGTCCAAGGCTGAAGTACGCACCTGGCCGGTGGCCGGCTGGTTGGCGGCCAAGGCCGGCAGCCTGTTTATTCGCCGGGGTGCAGGCGACAGCCAACTGATCCGCAAACAGATGACCCGTCACCTGGAGCAACAGCACCCGCTGCTGATGTTCCCCGAAGGCACCACCACCGACGGGCGCAGCCTGCGTACCTTCCACGGGCGCTTGCTGGCCAGTGCGATCGACGCGCAGGTGTCGCTGCAACCGGTGGCGATTCGTTATCTGCGCGACGGGCAAGTAGACCCGCTGGCGCCGTTTATTGGCGATGATGATTTGCTCTCGCACCTGATGCGCCTGTTTGCCAACGACCAGGGCGATGTGGAAATCCATGTGCTCCAGCCGATTGCCTGTGCCGGGCAGGAACGCGCGGCGCTGGCGTTCCAGGCGCAGCAGGCGGTGCAGAAGGCGTTATTCGGGCCGCTGCCGGAGACTGAGCAAGTGGCTGCGCGTCCTGCATTCGCCGCCTGAATGAGGTAAACACAGTTCCAATGTGGGAGGGGGCTTGCTCCCGATGGCGGTGAATCAGTCAGCATATCTTTTGCTGACAGGCCGCCATCGGGAGCAAGCCCCCTCCCACATTTAGATCTCCGTTAGATCTCAGTGGTCAGTTGAGCGTGTGCAAATTTTTGCAACTCTGGATAGAACAGCCGGAAGTCTTCACTCAGCGGCTCGTATAACGTGCGCAATTCCTGCATCGCATGGCCCAGCGCGTCAGGCTGCGTCAACCGCCGCGAGATCCCCCGCAACACCGGCTCCATCACCCCAAACTCGCGGTATGAGCCCAGCCAATCATCTGCCGCCATATACGGTGCAATCTGCGCCAGGCGCCCCGGCAGTTGCGGCTCAGCCGCGAGCACGCGGTACACCTGTGAAGTGAAATGCTCCAGAGGCTGGTCGGCATAGCGCTGCCAATCCCGCGCCAGGCAGTGATCGAAAAACACATCGAGGACGATCCCGGCATAGCGCCGGCGGGTCAGGCTGAAGCGCGACAGCGCTTCACCGACCAGCGGATGGCTGTCGGTGAAGCGGTCGATTGAGCGGTGCACCTGGATGGCCGCTTCGATGGGCGGGCTGAACTGGCCCTGCAGGCGGCCTTTGACGAAGTCGCCATACAGGCTACCCAGCAGTTGCGCAGGAAGTTGGCCGCCCAGGTGCAGATGTGCGAGATAATTCATGGTGTGCAGTCTATCACTGCCGCCAACATATCGTTATAACCCGATATACCGATTTGGCCTGACATCAGATCAAAATCATATTGGTATATCGGGATACGCCGATTTAAAGTTCGCCTCATCGCGATATAACGCTTTACGACACCGAGCAACTGCCATGTCCATCGACCTCGACGAAATAATAAAAGCCCTGGCGCACCCAGTACGGCGAGACATTCTCACTTGGCTGAAAGACCCGAAAGTGCAGTTCCCCGAGCAACTGCACAACCACGAATACGGCATCTGCGCCGGGCAGATCGACCAGCGCTGCGGCTTGTCCCAGTCGACCGTATCGGCCCACCTGGCCACCTTGCAACGGGCGGGATTGATCAGCAGCCAGAAGGCCGGGCAGTGGCACTTTTTCAAACGCAACGAGGAAACGATCCAGGCCTTCCTCACTGCGCTCATCACTGAGCTCAGTCCTGAAATCCGCGCCCCACTGTAACAAGGACACGCACATGCCCCTCTCGCTCCTCATCCTGGCCCTGAGCGCCTTCGCCATCGGCACCACCGAGTTCGTCATCATGGGCTTGCTGCCCGATGTGGCGGCGGACTTGGGCGTGTCGATTCCCGGCGCCGGCTGGCTGGTGACCGGCTACGCCCTCGGCGTGGCCATCGGCGCGCCGTTCATGGCACTGGCCACCGCCAGGCTGCCACGCAAGGCCGCGCTGGTCGCGTTGATGGGCATCTTCATTATCGGCAACCTGCTCTGCGCCCTGGCCAGCGACTACAACGTGCTGATGGTTGCCCGCGTGGTCACGGCGCTGTGCCACGGGGCGTTCTTCGGCATCGGTTCGGTGGTCGCCGCCAACCTGGTGCCCGCCAACAAGCGTGCGTCCGCCGTGGCCTTGATGTTCACCGGTCTGACCCTGGCCAACGTACTGGGCGTGCCCTTGGGTACCGCGCTGGGCCAGGAAGCCGGCTGGCGCTCGACCTTCTGGGCGGTGACCGTGATCGGCGTGATCGCTTTGATCGGCCTGATCCGCTTCCTGCCGGCCAAGCGCGATGAAGAAAAACTCGACATGCGCGCCGAACTGGCCGCCCTCAAGGGCGCCGGCATCTGGTTGTCGCTGAGCATGACCGCGCTGTTCGCCGCGTCCATGTTCACCCTCTTCACGTATGTGGCGCCGCTGCTGGGTGACGTCACTGGCGTGTCGCCCAAAGGCGTTACCTGGACCCTGCTGCTGATCGGCCTGGGCCTCACCGTGGGCAACATCATCGGCGGCAAGTTGGCGGATAAACGCCTGGCCGCCACCCTGATCGGCGTGTTCATCAGCATGGCGGTGGTCTCCACCGCGCTGACCTGGACCAGCATCGCGCTGATCCCAACCGAGATCACCCTGTTCCTGTGGGCCACCGCCTCGTTTGCCGCCGTGCCCGCGCTGCAGATCAACGTGGTGACCTTCGGCAAGGCTGCGCCGAACCTGGTGTCCACCTTGAACATCGGCGCCTTCAACATCGGCAACGCCCTCGGTGCCTGGATCGGCGGCAGCGTGATCGCCCACGGTTTCGGCCTGACCAGCGTGCCCCTGGCCGCAGCGGCCCTGGCGATCCTCGCGCTGCTGGTGACCCTGATTACTTTCCGTCAGGGCGGCGATGCCGACCTGGCCCCTGTGACCCACTGATCAACTTAAAGAGAAGGGTGTTATCCCATGACGACTATTTTCGATCCGATCAAACTGGGCGACCTGCAACTGTCGAACCGCATCATCATGGCGCCGCTGACCCGCTGCCGTGCCGACGCCGGTCGCGTGCCCAATGCGATGATGGCCGAGTACTACGTACAACGCGCCTCCGCCGGGCTGATCCTCAGCGAAGCCACGTCCGTGACACCGCTGGGCGTGGGCTACCCGGACACCCCGGGCATCTGGTCCAACGATCAGGTACGCGGCTGGGCCAATGTGACCAAGGCGGTTCACGGGGCGGGCGGCAAGATCTTCCTGCAACTGTGGCACGTCGGCCGGATTTCCCATCCGTCGTACCTGAACGGCGAAACCCCGGTGGCGCCGAGCGCGATCCAACCTAAAGGCCACGTCAGCCTGGTGCGCCCGCTGGCCGACTACCCGACGCCACGCGCCCTGGAAACCGCTGAAATCGCCGACATCGTCGACGCCTACCGCACCGGCGCCGAGAACGCCAAGGCCGCCGGCTTCGACGGCGTGGAAATCCACGGTGCCAATGGCTACCTGCTCGACCAGTTCCTGCAAAGCAGCACCAACCATCGCACCGACAACTACGGTGGCTCCCTGGAAAACCGCGCGCGCCTGCTGCTGGAAGTGACCGACGCCGCCATCGACGTCTGGGGCGCCGGCCGCGTGGGCGTACACCTGGCACCGCGTGCCGACTCCCACGACATGGGTGACGACAACCTGGCGCACACCTTCACCTACGTCGCCCGCGAACTGGGCAAACGTGGCATCGCCTTTATCTGCTCGCGTGAAAAGGAAGGCGCTGACAGCCTCGGCCCGCAATTGAAAGAAGCCTTCGGCGGCGTGTACATCGCCAACGAACGCTTTACCAAGGACAGCGCCAACGCCTGGCTGGCCTCGGGCAAGGCGGATGCGGTGGCCTTTGGCGTACCGTTCATTGCCAACCCGGACCTGCCGGCGCGTTTGAAAGCCGATGCGCCGCTGAACCACGCGCACCCGGAAACCTTCTACGCCAAAGGCCCGGTCGGTTACATCGACTACCCGAGCCTGGCGCTGTGATGTAACGTGCTGAAACGAAAAAGCCCCGACTCGCAAGAACCGGGGCTTTTTCATAGAGGCCAGTAAACACTTCTTCACAGCCTTGCAACAAAATCGCTACAAAATACTTAGGCGGCTATCTTTCAACCACCCGCCAGCGCGTATATAAAGTCCTCCCACCAATAAATCAGCAGGACGATTGCCCGCCTTTAGGCTTTACTGTTGACACAATTTGATGCAATTACACATTTTGACTTAATTGCGCAGGCTAGGGCTCAAGCGCAGCATATCCAGCCCTGCATCGACCCAACGCTCGGCATCCTGGTGCAGCTCAAAACTGTCCGGTACCAGCAGCCACTGGCTCAGCAAGCCATTGATGTAGGCATGAATGCACGCCGCTGCGCGCGTGGTGTCGAGGTTTTCCGGAAGTTGCCCGCGATTAACCGCATTACGCAAGGTCAGGCTGATACGCAGGTTGCACTCCAGGCTGTGGGTCTGGCGCTGGCGACGCATGTCACACATTTCATCGGTGAACTCGCACTTATGAAACAGGATCTCGTTGATGCGCCGGGTTTTCGGGTCCAGGACCACTTGATGAAAAAGATGAATCAACAGCTTGCGCATGCACCCCAGCGGGTCGACTTCATCCTCGCTTTCACTGGCCCTGGCCAGCTCGTCCAGGGGTTCGTGCAGGGTGTCGAGCAATGCCTGCAACAGGTCGGACTTATTGCTGAAGTGCCAGTAGATGGCGCCACGCGTTACGCCCGCCCGCCCGGCAATGTCCGCCAGCGTGGTCCGCGCGACACCGCGCTCATAAAAGGCCTGCTCAGCGGCGTCGAGAATTTGGCTGCGCGTTTCCTGAGCTTCCTCTTTGGTGCGACGGACCATGGCAATAAAACCTCAATCAAAACATGTGGGACTATCGGTAACGCTGCTTTAATAGGCGGTAACGACCATCTGAATAATTGTGGGACGACACCGTCATGGGCGCCGAACGTACTAAAATCGCGACTTGGCGCGGTGCTTTGTCGCCAGTCCGCGAAGCCTGTCAAGAGTTTACAAACAACCATGAACGTAAGTATATTGCGTAGCAAGCTACTTATCTACTCACAGCTTGTTTTTTACCCTTCCACACTTCTTGTGCGCACCCTGCGCGCCTGACCCGAGGATCTTCATGCAACTTAAGCCAGCTGTTACCGCTCTGGTCACTGCCGTCGCCCTGGCATCGCTGCTCAGCGGATGTAAAAAGGAAGAAGCGGCTCCGCCCGCTCAAACTCCTCTGGTCGGCGTGGTCACCCTTCAACCGCAAGCCTTTACCCTGACGTCCGAGCTGCCAGGCCGCACCACCGCCTACCGCATCGCGGAAGTCCGTCCGCAGGTCAATGGCATCATCCTCAAGCGCCTGTTCAAGGAAGGCGGGGATGTGAAGGAAGGCCAGCAGCTCTATCAGATCGATCCGTCGGTCTATGAGGCCACCCTGAAGAGCGCGCAGGCCAGCCTGTCCCAGACCAAGTCGATCTCCGACCGCTACAAGCAGTTGGTCGATGAGCAAGCCGTCAGTCGTCAGGAATACGACACTGCCGTAGCCAACCGCATGACCGCCGAAGCCAATGTGCAAACCGCCCAGATCAACGTGCGCTACACCAAAGTGTTCGCGCCGATCTCCGGGCGTATCGGGCGTTCCTCGGTCACCGAAGGCGCGCTGGTCAGCAATGGCCAGACCGATGCCATGGCGGTGATCCAGCAATTGGACCCGATCTACGTCGACGTCACACAGTCTTCGGCTGAAATGCTGAAACTGCGCCGCGACCTGGAAAGCGGCCAACTGGAGAAAGCCGGCGCCAACGCCGCCAAGGTCAAGCTGACGCTGGAAGACGGCAGCAACTATGGCCTGGAAGGCAAGCTGGAGTTCTCCGAAGTGTCGGTTGACCAGACCACCGGTTCGGTCACCCTGCGCGCCGTGTTCCCCAACCCTGATCACACCCTGCTGCCCGGCATGTTCGTACACGCCCAGTTGCAAGCCGGCGTGAACAGCAAGGCTATCCTGGCGCCACAGCAAGGCGTGACCCGTGACCTCAAGGGCACCCCGACGGCGCTGATCGTCAACGCCGACAACAAGGTCGAGCAACGTGAATTGGTGGCCAACCGTACCGCCGGCGCCTACTGGCTGGTGGAAAAGGGTTTGAACCCCGGCGACCGTGTGATTACCGAAGGCTTGCAGTACGTCAAGCCGGGCGCTCTGGTCAAGGTTAAGGAGGCTGACAACGCCAAGCCCGCCGGTACTGCTGCTCCTGCTGCCGCTGCTGGCAAAGGGGAGTAATCCATGTCGAAATTTTTTATCGACCGTCCCATTTTCGCCTGGGTAATTGCCCTGGTGATCATGCTGGTCGGGGCACTCTCGATCCTGAAATTGCCCATCAACCAGTACCCGGCCATTGCGCCAACCGCCATCGATATTCAGGTGACCTACCCAGGCGCATCCGCACAGACCGTGCAGGACACCGTGGTGCAGGTGATCGAACAACAGCTCAACGGTATCGACAACTTGCGTTATGTGTCATCGGACAGTAACTCCGACGGCAGCATGACCATCACCGTGACATTTAACCAGGGTACCAACCCGGACATCGCCCAGGTCCAGGTACAGAACAAGCTGAACCTGGCGACCCCACTGCTGCCGCAAGAAGTGCAGCAGCAGGGTATCCGCGTGACCAAGTCGGTGAAGAACTTCCTGATGGTGATTGGTCTGGTGTCGGAAGACGGCAGCATGACCAAGGACGACCTGTCCAACTACATCGTGTCCAACATCCAGGACCCGATTTCCCGTACTGCGGGTGTAGGTGACTTCCAGGTATTTGGTTCGCAGTACGCCATGCGTATCTGGCTCGACCCGGCCAAGCTGAACAACTACCAGTTGACCCCAGTAGACGTCAGCACCGCGATCTCGGCACAGAACGTACAGGTGGCCACCGGCCAGTTGGGCGGCCTGCCTGCCCTGCCCGGCACCCAATTGAACGCGACCATCATCGGTAAGACCCGCCTGCAGACCACTGAGCAGTTCGGCAATATCCTGATGAAGGTCAACACCGACGGTTCACAGGTTCGCTTGAAGGACGTCGCGCGTATCGAACTGGGCGGCCAGACCTACAGCATCGCGGCGCAGTTCAACGGCAACCCGGCGTCCGGTATGGCGATCAAGCTGGCTGCCGGCGCCAACGCCCTGGACACCGCCAAGGCCATCCGTGCCACGGTCGCGTCCCTGGAACCGTTCTTCCCGCCAGGCATGAAGGCGGTGGTGCCGTATGACACCACCCCAGTGGTGACCGAATCGATTTCCGGTGTGGTACACACCCTGGTCGAGGCGATCGTGCTGGTGTTCCTGGTGATGTTCCTGTTCCTGCAGAACTTTCGCGCCACCATCATCACCACCATGACCGTACCGGTGGTATTGCTGGGTACCTTCGGGATCCTGGCCGCGTTCGGCTTCACCATCAACACCCTGACCATGTTCGGCATGATCCTGGCCATCGGCTTGCTGGTGGACGACGCCATCGTGGTGGTGGAAAACGTCGAGCGGGTAATGGCCGAGGAGCACCTGTCGCCGAAAGAGGCGACGGTCAAGTCCATGGGCCAGATCCAGGGCGCCCTGGTGGGTATTGCCCTGGTGCTGTCGGCCGTACTGTTGCCGATGGCGTTTTTCGGCGGCTCCACCGGTGTGATCTACAAACAGTTCTCCATCACCATCGTTTCAGCCATGGCGTTGTCGGTACTGGTTGCACTGATCTTCACCCCGGCCTTGTGCGCCACCATGCTCAAGCCGATCGACCCCGAGAAGCACGGCCAACCTAAGCGTGGTTTCTTTGGCTGGTTCAACCGCACCTTCGACCGTAGCGTACTGAGCTACGAGCGCGGGGTGGGGAACATGATCAGGCACAAGATCCCGGCGTTCCTCGTTTACGTGCTGATCTTTGCCGGCATGATCTGGTTGTTCATGCGGATCCCGGCAGCGTTCTTGCCCGATGAAGACCAGGGCGTGATCTTTGCCCAGGTGCAGACGCCGGTCGGCTCAACGGCCGAGCGCACGCAGAAAGTCATCGACGACATGCGTATCTTCCTGCTCAAAGACAAGGAAGGCGAACCCGGCGAAGGCAAGGGCGTGAAATCGGTCTTTACCGTAAACGGCTTCAACTTCGCGGGTCGTGGTCAAAGCTCGGGCCTGGCATTCGTGATGCTCAAACCGTGGGATGAGCGTGATGCTTCCACCTCGGTGTTCGAGATCGCCAAGCGCGCCCAAGGTTACTTCATGCAGACGTTCCAGGACGCCATGGTGTTTGCCATCGTGCCACCGTCTGTATTGGAGTTGGGTAACGCGACCGGTTTCGACGTGTTCCTGCAGGACCAAGGCGGCGTCGGCCATGAGAAGTTGATGGCTGCGCGCAACCAGTTCCTAGGCATGGCCGCCCAGAGCAAGATCCTCGCCGGTGTGCGCCCCAATGGCGTGAACGATGAGCCGCAGTACGAGCTCACCGTCGACGACGAAAAAGCCAGCGCCCAAGGCATCACGCTGTCGAACATCAACCAGACCCTGGCCATCGCCCTGGGTGGCAGCTACGTCAACGACTTCATCGACCGTGGTCGAGTGAAGAAGGTGTACGTGCAGGGTGACGCCGCCAGCCGGATGTCCCCTGAAGACCTGAACAAATGGTTCGTGCGCAGCGACTCCGGGAAGATGGTGCCGTTGTCGGCCATCGCTTCGGGCAAGTGGATCTTCGGTTCGCCGAAACTCTCGCGCTATAACGGTGTGGCCGCGATGGAAATCCTCGGTACCCCGGCACCGGGCTACAGTACCGGTGAAGCCATGAACGAAGTCGAACACATCGCCAAGCAATTGCCGGCGGGTGTCGGCTACGCCTGGACGGGCCTGTCGTATGAAGAACGTCTGTCCGGCTCCCAGGCACCTGCGCTGTACGCCTTGTCGCTGCTGGTGGTGTTCCTCTGTCTCGCGGCGCTGTACGAAAGCTGGTCGATTCCGATCGCGGTGGTACTCGTCGTACCGTTGGGTGTGGTGGGTGCGTTGATTGCCACCAGCCTGCGCGGCTTGTCCAACGACGTGTTCTTCCAAGTGGGCTTGCTGGTGACGGTGGGCCTGGCGGCGAAGAACGCCATCCTGATCGTGGAGTTCGCCAAAGAGCTTCACGAACAAGGCAAAGGCATTGTCGAGTCGGCGATCGAAGCGTCGCGCATGCGTCTGCGACCGATCATCATGACGTCCATGGCGTTCATCCTCGGCGTATTGCCGCTGGCGATCTCTTCCGGCGCCGGCTCAGGCAGCCAGCATGCGATCGGTACCGGCGTTATTGGCGGTATGATCACGGCCACGGTCCTGGCGATCTTCTGGGTGCCACTGTTCTTCGCAACCGTGTCCGCCATGGGCGAACGTAAAAAGACTGAACCCAAGCAAACTCCTAAAGAGGCTGGCCAATGAGCAAGTCGCTACTTTCCTTAGCCGTCACGGCATTCGTGCTCAGTGGCTGCTCGCTGATACCTGACTATCAGCGTCCCGAAGCGCCGGTGGCCGCGCAGTTCCCGCAGGGCCCGGCGTATTCGCCGACCCAGGCACCGAGCCAGGCTGCGGCAGAACAGGGCTGGAAGCAGTTTTTCCATGACCCGGCCCTGCAACAGCTGATCCAGACCGCGCTGGAGAACAACCGCGACCTGCGCGTCGCAGCCTTGAACATCGATGCCTACGCGGCGCAGTACAACATCCAGCGCGCCGACCTGTTCCCGGCCGTGTCGGCTACTGGCAGCGGCAGCCGCCAGCGCGTGCCGGCACGCTCGTCGCAGACCGGTAAAGAGAGCATCAGCAGTTCGTACTCGGCTACCCTGGGTATCAGCTCCTATGAGCTGGACCTGTTTGGCCGTGTACGCAGCCTGAGCGAGGAAGCGCTGCAGAAATACTTCGCGACCGAAGAAGCGCGGCGCAGTACCCAGATCAGCCTGGTGGCCAGTGTGGCTACCGCCTATCTGACCTGGCAGTCCGACAAGGAACTGCTCAAGCTGACCCAGGAAACCCTGGGCGCATACGAGCAGAGCTACAAGCTCACCTCGCGCAGCAACGAAGTCGGCGTGGCCTCGGCCCTCGACCTGAGCCAGGCGCGCACCTCGGTGGAAAACGCCCGGGTGTCCCTGGCGCGTTATAAGCGCCAGGTGGCCCAGGACGAAAACAGCCTGACCCTGCTGCTCGGCACGGGCCTGCCGGCGAATATCGCCAGCAAACCGCTGTCGGATGACCTGCTCAGCGAAGTGCCGGCCGGGTTGCCATCGGACCTGTTGCAACGTCGTCCCGACATCTTGCAGGCCGAGTACAACCTCAAGGCGGCCAACGCCAACATCGGCGCAGCCCGTGCAGCGTTCTTCCCGAGCATCAGCCTGACGGCCAACGCCGGCACCATGAGCCCGGACCTGGGCGGCCTGTTCAAAGGCGGCTCGGGCACCTGGTCGTTCGCCCCGCAGATCAACATCCCGATCTTCAACGCCGGTAGCCTGCGCGCCAGCCTGGACTACTCGAAGATCCAGAAAGAGATCAACGTGGCCAACTATGAGAAGGCCATCCAGACCGGCTTCCAGGAAGTTTCCGACGGCCTCGCCGCACGTGAGACCTACAAGGAGCAGTTGGAGGCCCAACGCGGTTTCGTCGCAGCCAACCAGGATTACTACCGCCTGGCCGAGCGTCGCTACCGCATTGGCGTCGACAGCAACCTGACGTTCCTCGACGCCCAGCGCCAACTGTTCAGTGCCCAGCAATCGCTGATCACCGACCGCCTGGCGCAGTTGACCAGCGAGGTCACCCTGTACAAGGCCCTCGGTGGTGGCTGGAATGAACAGACGGCGAAGAACGAACCGTTGAAAGAAAAAGCGCCTGAACTGAAATTGTTCTGACAGCAGCGCTGTAAACCAAACCGCTTCCCTCACCGGAAGCGGTTTTTTTATGCCTGACCTGTACCCATCGAACCAAGACAACTTGCGTTCGATCATCGCCCAAAACCCGCCCTCCCCCGATTGAACCCCCCCCACACTGCCCCGCACCATGGCCGCCACCTGCATAACCCCAATAACAACAGGTCCAACGCCATGAGCACTTTTCACCCTCGCCAGCTATTGCTGGCCACCGCAGTCGCCAGCCTTGCACTTCCCGTCGTCGCCGAAGAACACGGCTTCCTGGAAGACGCCAGCGCCAACCTCAACCTGCGCAATTTTTTCATCAACCGTAACTTCACCAACCCGACCAAAGCCCAGGGCGGCGCGCAGGAGTGGACGCAAAGCTTCATCCTCGATGCCAAGTCCGGCTTCACCCAAGGCACCGTGGGGTTTGGCGTGGATGTCCTGGGGATGTACTCGCTCAAGCTTGATGGCGGGCGCGGCACCGGCGGTACACAGTTATTGCCGCTGGACCACGATGGCCGCCCCGCCGACAATTTCGGGCGCCTGGGTGTGGCGTTCAAGACGCGGATTTCGAAGACAGAACTGAAGGTCGGCGAATGGATGCCTGCGTTGCCGATCCTGCGTGCCGACGACGGCCGTTCCCTGCCGCAAACCCTGCGCGGCGGGCAGATCACCTCGAAGGAAATCGACGGCCTGACGCTCTACGGCGGCCAGTTCCGCGCCAACAGCCCGCGGGACGACAGCAGCATGTCGGACATGTCGATGTTCGGCAAAGCAGCCTTCACCTCTGACCGCTTCAACTTCCAGGGCGCTGAATACGCGTTCAATGACAAACGCACCCAGATCGGCCTGTGGAATGCCCAGCTCAAGGACATCTACAGCCAGCAGTTCGTCAACCTGATCCACAGCCAGCCCGTGGGCGACTGGACCCTGGGCGCCAACCTCGGGTTCTTCTATGGCAAGGACGACGGCAGCGCCCGCGCAGGCGAGCTGGACAACAAAACCTGGTCCGGCCTGTTCTCGGCCAAGTACGGCGGCAACACCTTCTACGTCGGCCTGCAAAAACTCACCGGCAACAGCGCCTGGATGCGCGTCAACGGCACCAGCGGCGGCACCCTGGCCAACGATAGTTACAACTCCAGCTACGACAACGCCGAGGAGAAATCCTGGCAAGTACGTCACGACTATAACTTCGCCGCCCTCGGCGTCCCGGGCCTGACCTTGATGAACCGCTATATCAGCGGTAGCAACGTGCATACCGGCACCATCACCGACGGCAAGGAGTGGGGCCGCGAAAGCGAATTGAGCTACACGCTGCAAAGCGGCGCGCTGAAAAACCTCTCGCTGCGCTTGCGCAATTCCAGCATGAGGCGCGACTACAGCAACAATGAGTTCGATGAAAACCGGTTGATCGTCAGCTACCCGATCAGTCTGCTGTAATCCGTCACCGCAGTTGCGGTATGGTGCGCGCCTGCCGCTGCTGAGCTGACTCAGCGGCGGCCTCCAGACGAGTCCGGCACCCATCATGAAATCCTTCCCCATTGCATCCGCCTTGCTTGCCCTCGCCTTGAGCCTCAGCGGCTGCATCAGCGCGCCCATTGCACTGACCCCACAGACCGAGCAACGCCTGCAAAACCAGGCGCCGATCCGCTTTCTGCTGACCTTCGATGACGGTCCCAGTGCGTCGGGGTACAACAACCCGAGCCGCTCGGTGATTGCCGATCTGGCGAACAACCCGGTATTGCCGGGCATCAAGGCGGTGTTCTTTTTACAGACCGAAGCCAGCCGCTCTGGTGGCAGCGCGCGGGGCCGCAAGACCATGGAGCGTGAGTTCGCGGGCGGGCATGTGCTGGCGTTTCATACGGCCACGGCGTTTCATACCAACCATCGCTGGCTGAATGATGCCGAGCTTGAACGTACCCTCAGCCAGGGCGCGACGGATATCGCCTCGATCACCGGCACGCCGCCGACGCTGGTACGCCCGCCCTTCTGGAACTACGACCGCCGCACCTTCGCCGCCTACCAGCGCCACGGCATGCAGGTCTTGTTGACCGACCTGAGCGCCAACGACGGCAAAATCTGGGGCTTCAACGCCAGCCCACGGCGCCGCGCAAACCTGATCCGACAGCTGTCGGTCGTGCGCGAACGCATCGCCTTGGGGCAATTACCGACGGTGGACGGCGTGATACCGGTGGTGGTGACCTTCCACGACATCAACCGCTATACCGCCCGGCATCTGCAGGAATACCTGCAGATCCTGATGGACAGTGCCCGGGACAACGGCCTGAAGACCGCTGCCGAGCCGTTCTACACCGACCGCACCGCGCTGGAACGTGCGGCATTGGCCCGCACGGTGAAGGACGCAAATGAAGAAGTGCATCTGCCGGGGGTATGGAATTGGGTGTGGGACGCTGATTCCCATTAACACCCGGTGCAAAGCCGCCCCCTGTTAGTCAGCCCTGTTGGCGGGACTCGACCCCCAGCTCATCCCACACCGACTCGGCCAGGTGAAAGGTCGCATTCGCCGCCGGTATCCCGCAGTAGATCGCGCTTTGCATCAGCACTTCCTTGATCTCGGCGCGGGTCACGCCATTGCTGGCGGCGGCGCGCAGGTGCAATTTGAGTTCTTCGTTGCGGTTCATGCCGATCAGCATGGCGATGGTGATCAAGCTGCGGGTATGCCTGGGCAGGCCGGGGCGGGTCCAGATATCACCCCAGGCGTGGCGGGTGATCATTTCCTGGAACTCGCTGTTGAACTCGGTCAAGGCATTCAGGCTGCGGTCGACATGCGCGTCGCCCAGCACTTCGCGGCGCACTTGCAGGCCATCGACGTAACGTTGTTTCTCGTCCACAAAAGACTCCTCAGTGGGCCAGCAGAAATTGAATGACCCGGTCGCTGAACGCGGCACCGGCTTGCACGTTGGACAGGTGAGCGGCGTAGAACTCAGCGTACTCGGCCCCCTGCACATGGCTCTGGATAAAGTGGCAGTCGGCGGGCGGTGTGACGGCGTCTTCAGTGCCGGCGATCACCAGGGTCGGCACCTGGATCGCCGACAGTTGCTCACGGAAGTCCGCATCGCGCACCGCTGCGCAATTGGCCGCGTAACCCTTGGGCGATGTGGCCGCGAGCATGTCGGTAATGCGCTTGGCCTGATCCGGGTCGGTCGCCGCGAAATCGGCGGTGAACCAGCGCGCAATCGACGCATCGCGCAGCGCCACCATCGCGGCCGCGCCGTCGCGCAGGACCATCTCGATACGCGGGTTCCACACGTCTGAGGTGCCGATCTTGGCCGCGGTGTTGCACACCACCAGGCGCTGCAAACGATCCCCCGCGTTAATCCCCAGCCATTGACCAATCAACCCGCCCATGGACAGCCCGCAGAAATGCGCGCGTGGAATGTCCAGCGCGTCCAGCAGCGCAATCACGTCGTGACCGAGTTGCTCGATGCTGTAGGGGCCTTCGGTCACCAGGGATTGGCCGTGGCCACGGGTATCGAAGCGCAACACGCGAAAATGCTCGGCAAAGGCCGCGATCTGGGTGTCCCACATATGCAGGTCGGTGCCCAGCGAATTGGACAGCACCAGCACCGGTGCATCGATGGGGCCATCCAGTTGGTAATGCAGTTCGCCCTCGGCGAGTTGTACAAAAGCCACAGCAATCTCCTCAGGCAGTCAGTGCAAAGTGTTCGGTTACAGCGCGGGTGACCCAAGTTTGGGCCTGGCCCAGGTAGTGGGCCGGGTCGAGCAGGCGGTCCAGGTCTGCCGCCGACAACTCGGCGGTGATCTGCGGTTCGTCGGCGAGGACTGCGCGCAAATGGCGCTGTTCGGCCACCGCACGTTTGCAGCACTGTTCCAGCAGGTGGTGCGCGGTGTCACGGCCCAGGCGTTGAGCGAGCACAATGCTGACGGCTTCGGCCAGCACCAGGCCTTGGGTCAGGTCGAGGTTGTGCGCCATGCGCTCAGGGTCGACTTCCAGCCCCGCGCTCACCAGCAGCGCCTGTTGCAATGCGCCAGAGACCAACCGGCAAATCTCCGGCAGGGTTTCCCATTCGGCATGCCACAGGCCCAGGCTGCGTTCGTGTTCCTGGGGCATGGCACTGAACAGCGTCGCCACCAGGCCAGGCACGCGAGTAGCGGCGCTGATCAGCACGGCGGCGCCCACCGGGTTGCGCTTGTGCGGCATGGTCGACGAGCCGCCTTTGCCGGGCGCCGCCGGCTCGAACACTTCCGCCGCCTCGGTCTGCATCAGCAGGCTGATATCGCGGCCCAGCTTGCCGAGGCTGCCGGCGATCAACCCAAGGACGCTGGCGAACTCCACCAAGCGATCACGTTGGGTATGCCAGGGTTGCTCGGGCAAGGTTAGTTGCAGCTGCGCCGCCAACGCTTGGGCAACCGGCATTGCCTGTTCGCCAAGCGCGGCCAGCGTGCCGGAGGCGCCGCCGAATTGCAGCACCAGCAAGCGCGGTTTCAGCTCGATCAAACGCTGGCGACTGCGGGTTACCGCGCCCAACCAACCGGCGATTTTCATGCCGAGGGTGACCGGCGTGGCGTGCTGCAACCAGGTCCGTCCGGCCATCGGTACAGCCGAATAGCGCTGGGCCTGGGCCGCCAGAATATCGCCAAGGCGCGCCAGGTCGGCTTCGATCAACACCATCGCGCGCCGTAGCTGTAGCACCAGGCCGGTGTCCATCACATCCTGGCTGGTCGCACCCAAATGCACATAGCGCTCGGCGCTGGCGTCTTCGTCGGCAATCAGCTTGCCCAGCGCCTTCACCAGCGGAATCGCCGAATTGCCCGCCGTGGCAATCGCCACGCCGAGGGCATCCACGTCGTACAGAGACGCCAGGCACGCCTGAGCAATCGGTGCGACGGCGGCCTGCGGGATCAACCCGACCTGGGCCTCGGCCCGCGCCAGCGCGGCTTCGAAATCCAGCATGCCCTGCAAGCGCCCTTGGTCGCAGAACACCTCGGCCATGCTGTCAGCACTGAAGTAAGCGTCGAACAATTGGTTGCTCGTGCGCAGAGTCATAACGCCTCCCTTATAGATCGTGGTGCAGGTACGCCGCCTGTTTCGGCAGGCGCAGGCTGAACAGGAAGGCCACCGCCATCATGCCGGTGACGTACCAGTAAAAAGTGTTTTCCATGCCCAAGGACTTCAAGCCCAAGGCCACGTATTCCGCCGAGCCACCGAAGATCGCGTTGGCCACCGCATACGCCAGGCCCACCCCGAGGGCGCGCACTTGGGGCGGGAACATTTCCGCCTTCACCAGGCCGCTGATGGAGGTGTAGAAACTGACGATGGCCAACGCCAGCGTGATCAGCACAAACGCCAGGAACGGACTGCTGACGGTTTTCAGGCTGAGCAGGATCGGCACCGTACACACGGTGCCCAGCGCGCCGAACCACAGCATCGAATTACGCCGACCGATCTTGTCGGCCAGCATGCCGAACAGCGGCTGCATGCACATGTAGAGGAACAGCGCGCCGGTCATGATGTAGCTGGCGGTCTTGGCGTGCATCCCGGCGGTGTTCACCAGGTACTTCTGCATGTAGGTGGTAAACGTGTAGAAAATCAGCGAGCCGCCGGCGGTGTAGCCGAGCACGGTGATAAATGCCGCTTTATGGTCACGGAACAGCGCTTTGACGCTGCCGGCGTCCTTGTCTTCGCGCATTTCCTTGCTGGTGGTTTCTTTCAGGGTGCGACGCAGCAGCAGGGAGATCACCGCCGCGATGGCGCCGATCACGAACGGAATCCGCCAGCCCCAGGCGCGCAGTTCGTCTTCGGTAAGGATCTGTTGCAGGATCACCACCACCAACACCGCCAGCAATTGCCCGCCGATCAGAGTCACGTACTGGAAGGAAGCGAAGAACCCACGCTGGCCCTTGAGCGCCACTTCACTCATGTAGGTCGCGGTGGTGCCGTATTCGCCGCCCACCGACAAGCCCTGGAACAGCCGCGCCACCAGCAGCAACGCCGGGGCCCAGGCGCCGATGTCTTTGTAGGTGGGCAGGAAGGCGATGACCAGGGAACCGGCGCACATCATCAGCACCGAGATCATCATCGAGTTTTTGCGCCCATGCTTATCGGCCACCCGGCCAAACAGCCAGCCGCCAATGGGCCGCATCAGGAACCCGGCGGCGAACACGCCGGCGGTATTGAGCAGTTGGACCGTGGGGTCGTCCGACGGGAAAAACGCCGGGGCGAAGTAAATGGCGCAGAAGGCGTAGACGTAGAAGTCGAACCATTCGACGAGGTTGCCGGAGGAAGCACCGACAATCGCAAAAATCCGTTTACTGCGTTCTTCTCCGGTGTAATGACTCGTTGTTGTTGTCATGTTTTTTCACTCAGTGGGAACGGTTATAGCCTAGACATACTTTGCAACAGCCACGTTCCGCATGCAGAGATTTACACAGGTGTTGCCTGAAGCGGCCTCATCGGGGGCAAGCCCCCTCCCACCTTTGATGTGTGAATACATTCAAGTGTGGGAGGGGGCTTGCTCCCGATAGGTTTCAAGCCAACTCAGTAATCGAAGAACACCGTTTCCTTATCTGTCCCCTGCAACACCACATTCCACTGATGCACACCGTCCGCATCCGGCTTGGCAATCAAGGTACTGCGCCGCGCGGTGGGCACACACACGAGCAACGGGTCATCGGCATTCAGCGCCTCACCGTCAAAATAGATCCGCGTGAGCAAGTGCTTCACCAGGCCACGGGCAAACACCAGCACCACCAGGTGCGGCGCCTGGGTCGTGCCCGCCAGCCCCGGCACGCTGCCCGGCTTGATGGTGGTAAAGCGGAAGCGCCCTTCGCCATCCACCGGCACCCGGCCGAAGCCCTCGAAGTTCGGGTCCAACGCTTTATCCTGCTCGTCCTCCGGGTGGTCGTACTTGCCGGCGGCATTGGCCTGCCAGACTTCCAGCATGGCGTCGTTGACGACATCACCGTTACCGTCCACTACTTGCCCGCTGATCGCCACGCGCTCACCGAGGGTGGCGGCGTTATCCAAGGCTTCGCGGTTCAGCCAGGTCAGGCCGATGTGGTAATACGGCCCGACGGTGTGGGACGTGGTCGCATTGAGTGTCATCTCATTTCTCCATCGGCGTGGCGTCGCGGCCGCGCAGGACGATGTCCCAGCGGTAGCCGAGGGCATAGGAAGGAATGGTTTTTTCCAGGTCGAACGAGGCGATCAGGCGTTGCTTGGCCGACGTGTCCGGCACGCAGTTGTAGATCGGGTCGTATTCGAGCAGCGGGTCGCCAGGGAAATACATCTGCGTGACCAGGCGCGTCAGCACGCTTGGCCCGAACAGCGAAAAATGGATATGCGCCGGGCGCCACGCATTGTGGTGGTTACCCCACGGGTAGGCGCCGGGCTTGATGGTCTGGAACTGGTACCAGCCCTCGGCATCGGTGACGGTACGCCCGGTGCCGGTGAAGTTCGGGTCCAGCGGCGCGTCGTGCAGGTCGCGCGCGTGGTTGTAGCGACCGGCCGCGTTGGCCTGCCAGATTTCCACGAGGATGCCCGGCACCGGCAGGCCGTTTTCATCCAGCACGCGGCCATGAACGATGATGCGTTCGCCTTGCGGCTCGCCGTCGTGCTGTGCAGTCAGGTCGTTGTCCTTCTCGTTGATGCGCTCGGCGCCGATGGTCGGGCCGGTGATTTCCGACAGGGAATGGGGCAGGAACACCAACGGCTGGGACGGCGAACGCAGGTTCGTCGACTGGTAGGCCGGGTGCAGGTAATCAGGTTGAGTGCCCGCTTGCGGGCGCCGGTAACCGGGCTTGTCACTCATGGAGCGGACCTCTCTTATTAGATGCGTTCAATCGCCAGGGCCAAGCCTTGGCCAACACCGACGCACATGGTCGCCAGACCTTTGCGGCCACCGGTTTTTTCAAGTTGATGCAGAGCCGTCAGCACCAGCCGCGCACCGCTCATGCCCAGGGGATGGCCGAGGGCGATGGCGCCGCCATTCGGGTTGACCTGGGGCGCGTCGTCGGCAATGCCCAATTCACGCAGCACCGCCAGACCCTGGCTGGCGAAGGCTTCGTTGAGTTCGATCACGTCAAAATCGCTGACGGCCAGGCCCAGGCGTTCCACCAGCTTGCGCACCGCCGGCACCGGGCCGATGCCCATCACCCGTGGCGCGACACCGGCACTGGCCATGCCCAGCACGCGCGCGCGGGCGGTCAGGCCGTGTTTTTTCACGGCTTCGGCAGACGCCAGGATCAGCGCCGCCGCACCGTCATTCACGCCCGACGCATTGCCGGCCGTGACGGTCTTGTCCGGGCCATTGACCGGCTTGAGCCGGGCCAGGGTTTCCAGGGTGGTATCGGCCCGGGGATGCTCATCGTGCTCGACCACGGTTTCGCCTTTTTTATGGGCGACCCGCACCGGCACGATTTCTTCGGCGAAGAAGCCGGCGGCCTGGGCGGCGGCGGTGCGTTGCTGACTGCGCAGGGCAAACGCGTCCTGATCGGCGCGGGACACGTGGTAGTCGTCGGCGACGTTATCGGCGGTCTGCGGCATGGCGTCGACGCCGTACTGGGCCTGCATCAACGGGTTGATAAAGCGCCAGCCGATGGTGGTGTCTTCCAGCTTCATGTTGCGCGAAAACGCCGCGTCAGCCTTGCCCATCACGAACGGCGCGCGGGACATCGACTCGACGCCGCCGGCAATCGCCAATTCCATTTCACCGCTGGCAATCGCACGGAAAGCGGTGCCGATCGCATCCATACCCGAGGCGCATAAACGGTTGAGGGTCACGCCGGGAATGCTCGACGGCAGGCCCGCCAGCAACAGCGCCATGCGCGCGACGTTGCGGTTGTCTTCACCGGCCTGGTTGGCGCAGCCGAGGAACACTTCATCGACCGCGTGCCAATCCACCGACGGGTTGCGCTCGATCAGTGCCTTGATCGGCAGCGCCGCCAGGTCGTCGGCGCGCACGGTGGAAAGGCCACCGCCGAAACGGCCGATGGGGGTACGAATCGCATCACAGATAAATACGTCACGCATCAGGCTTCTCCGGGTGCTTGGCCGTGGGCGGCCGCGGTGCGGGCTTCGAGATCACGCAGCGCGGTCAGCTCGACCACCGTCGGTTCCTCGCTGGTACTGACCTGGTCGGCAAAGCGAACCGCCCAACCGGTGGCCGCGACCACTTGCTCGCGGGTTACGCCGGGGTGCAGCGCGGTGACGACGAATTCATGGGTGCCCTCTTCCGGCTCCATGATGCACAGGTCGGTAATAATCCCGACAGGGCCGGCACCGTGCAGGCCCAGGCGCTTGCGTGAATCGCCGCCTTCACCGTGGCCGACGGAGGTGATGAAGTCCAGCTTGTCGACAAACGAACGCGCCGACTGCTTGAGGATGATCAGTACGCTCTTGGCCGAACCGGCGATTTCCGGCGCGCCACCGGCACCCGGCAGGCGCACTTTGGGCTGGTGATAATCACCGACCACGGTGGTGTTGATATTGCCAAAACGGTCGACCTGGGCCGCACCGAGAAAGCCGACGTCGATGCGCCCGCCCTGCAGCCAGTAGCGAAAGATCTCACCAGTGGGGACGACCGTGTCGGCCGTTTCCGCCAACTCGCCGTCACCAATGGACAGCGGCAGTACGCTGGGCTTGGAGCCAATCGGGCCGGACTCGTAGATCAGTACCACGTCCGGCGACGAGGTCAGGCGCGCCAGGTTGGCCGCCTTGGACGGCAGGCCGATACCGACAAAACACACCGAGCCATTCTTCAGGCGGCGCGCGGCGGCAACGGTCATCATTTCATTGGTCGAGTAAGCCATTATTTGGCCTCCTGCGCGGCGGCCAGCTTGGCCTGGAATTCACTGAAATCGGCAGTGCCGTGGATGTATTCATCGATCCAGGCAGTAAACGTCCCACGGTCACGAGCGATCGCGTCCCACGCCTGGTAGAAACGGTTGTCGCGTTGGTTATAGCCATGGGCGTAGGACGGATGCGCGCCGCCTGGTACGTGGCACACGGCGGTCAGGGCCCAGGTCGGCAGGACGCAGCTGTTCATCGGCGCGTTAAGGTCGTCGACAATTTCTTCGACGGTGACGATGCAACGCTTGGCCGCCAGGGCCGCTTCCTTCTGCACGCCAAGAATGCCCCAGAGCAGCACGTTGCCCTTGCGGTCGGCCTTTTGCGCGTGGATCACGCTGATGTCCGGACGTACCGATGGCACCGCCGCCAACACTTCGCCGGTGAACGGGCAGGTGACGGTTTTGATCAGCGGGTTGACCTTGGGCAAATCGGAGCCGGCGTAAGCGCGCAGCACCGCGAACGGCAGGCCGGAGGCACCGGCGACGTAGGCATTGGCCAGGTCGGCGTGGCTGTGTTCTTCGATCTCCAGGGGCTGCGGCCATTGTTTTTCGACCGCATCACGCAGGCGATGCAGGGAGCCCACGCCGGGATTGCCACCCCAGGAAAAAATCAACTTGCGGGCGCAGCCGGCGCCGATCAACTGGTCGTAGATCAGGTCAGGCGTCATACGCACCAGCGTCAGGTCTTTCTTGCCCTGACGAATGATTTCATGACCCGCTGCTGTAGGGATCAGATGGGTAAAGCCTTCCAATGCGACGGTATCGCCGTCGTTCACGAATCGCTTCACCGCGTCACGCAGCGCAAGAATTTCAGCCATGGGGTCGGGCTCCCGGTATGGATCGAAAAAGGCGCGAGGGTGGCGCCGAAGTGCTTGAAGGTTAAGCCGGGGCAACGGGGCAAACAATCCGATAATCGACACAGTGTTCGATTATCGAACCAATTGTTGCCTGGCTATTCTTTCCTGCTTACGCAGGAATTGCGCTCGTCTTCAGGTTGCGTCGGCATGGCTGACCATACCTTTGATCACCACGGCGGTCGCAGCCAGGGCGGCCGGAATCACCAGTGCGCTGAGCACCTGCTCGAAGTTCCAGCCCAGGCCCAGCAAGGTGGCGCCCATCCATGCGCCGAGGATCGCGCCGAAGCGGCCGATGCCGAGCATCCATGACACGCCGGTGGCGCGGCCTTGGGTCGGGTAGAAGCGTGCGGCCAGGGACGGCATCGCCGATTGCGCACCGTTGACACACATCCCGGCGATCAGCACCAAGGTCGCCAACAGGGTGATATTGCCCAGGCTCTGTCCTACCGCGTAGGCAAATACCCCGGCCAGCAGGTAAAACGTGCCGATGACCTTGTGCGGGTTGAACCGGTCCATCGCCCAGCCCACGCCGACAGCACTCAATACGCCACCAAACTGGAACAACGCACCGATAAACGCCGCTTGTTCCATGCTCGCGCCACTGTCGCGCATCAGCGTAGGCAGCCAACTGGTCAGCAGGTACACAATCACCAGGCCCATGAAGTAGGTGAGCCACAGCAACAAGGTACCGGCGCTGTAGGTGCCGGAGAAGATCACCGCGAATACGTTGCGCGCCTTCACGGTTGTTTGCTCGGGCACGCTGAAGCTGCTGGCTTGGGCGACGATGCCGGGCTCAATGGGTGACAGGGCTTTGCGTACCTTGTCGGTGCCGCGATTGCGCACCACCAGATAGCGCGCCGATTCCGGCAACCACCCCCACAGCACCACCGTGAGGATCAACGGCAGGATGCCGCCGATCAATAACAGGCTGTGCCAGCCGAACGCCGGGATCAATTTGGCCGAGATAAACCCGCCACCGGCCATGCCCAGGTTGAAGCCGCAGAACATGCTGGTCACCAGCAACGACTTGTGGCGTTCGGGGGTGTATTCGGACAGCAGCGTGGTGGCATTCGGCATACCGGCACCCAGCCCCAGCCCGGTGAGAAAGCGCAACACCAGCAACTGGTCGACGTTGCTGCTGTAGGCCGAGGCCAGGCTGAAGGCACCAAACACCAGTACCGCCCCCACCAACACCACCTTGCGCCCGAAACGGTCCGCCAACGGGCCGGAACCCAGGGCGCCGAACACCATGCCGATCAGCGCGGCGCTCATCACCGGGCCGAGGCTGGCGCGGTCAATGCCCCAGTCCTGGGACAGTGCGGGCGCGATGAAGCCCATGGCGGCGGTGTCGAGGCCATCGAGGAAGACAATCAGGAAACACAGGATCACCACGCGCCATTGATAGCGTGACAGTGGCTGGGCATTGATGAAGGACTGCACGTCCAGGGTGGTACCGACAACAGAAGGCTGATTCATTATTGTTATTCCACACCGATGGCGGGCCAACGACCTGGGGTCGTCATTATTGTTGGGCAGCGCTCAGAGCGCTGCCGCACAGTAATAACCCAAGGGAAACAACGTCAATTGATCGAGCCGGGATCTGTGCGGTCACCGAACAGCTTAGGCAAACAGTTGCGCACTCAACTCACGGCTGGCACTGAGCATGCTCGGCAGAAAGCGCTGTTCCAGTTCGCTGCGGCTGACACGACCGGCATGGGTGCTGACGTTGAGCGCAGCCAGCACCTGGCCGGACGCGTCATACACCGGCACCGCGATGGAACGCAGGCCTTGCTCCAATTCCTGATCGACGATGCACCAGCCCTGCTGACGCACTTGTTGCAGGCACTCGAACAAGGCTTCGGGCGTGGTGAGGGTACGACTGGTCTTGATTTGCAGGTCGACGTGGTCGAGGTAGTCCTGCAGCGAGGCATCGTCCAGCGCCGCCAGCAGGATGCGGCCCATGGAGGTGCAGTACGCCGGCAACCGCCCGCCTACCGAAAGGTCCACGGAAATCAGGCGCTGCGTGGTGGCCGAGCGGGCGATATAGAGGATGTCATCGCCTTCCAGGGTGGCCATGTTGCAGGCTTCGTGAAGCTGCTCGCTCATACGGTCCAGGTACGGTTGGGCGGAGACCGCCAACGGTGTCGAGGATAAATAGGCATGGCCCAGGGTCAAGACCTTGGGCAGCAGCGAATAGGTGCGCCCGTCCGTGGTGGCGTAGCCGAGTTTGATCAAGGTATGCAGGCAACGGCGCACGGCGGCGCGGGGAATTTCGGTGCGATGACTGATTTGGGCGATGGTCAGGTGACGCTTGCGCTCCTGGAATGCCTGCACCACGGCCAGGCCCCGGGCCAGGGAGGTCATGAAGTCCGGATCACCGGTAAATGCCTGGATGCGTTTGGCCGGTGAAGCCACGATCGGCGGCGCCACTGACGCGAAGGAGTTGCGCAATTGATCGTTCATTTCAAGATCCTCTTTATTATTTTCAACCGCTGGCGCTTATCGACAACCGGGAAAGTTGGTCGCTATTGAGAGCCACGCCAACCGCGATACACAAGGTTAGAGCAGCAACGTTGGGCGATTATCGGACGATCATGCGATTATCGCAATTCGGCAAGTGCGATCATAAAAAACGGATCGCACGACGTGATCAGGCAGACGGCGGCATTTATGGCGGCCACTTCACAGCCAATACTGACGTGCGCATGTAACAAAAGCCTCACACAAAGTGGACGCTTTTTAACTTTATGATGATAGTGTTATTAAAATGCGCCGCTATAATGCAATCTGTGCGGAGGTCAGCCCGGTATCAATATCGGGATCGGAGCTCGCCAGGCGGCGTATGTTGATTATGCTGCCGGTTATAAACACCGGTTCAAGGAAGTCATCGTTGGCAGTTCGTTCAAAGTTGAGCGGTTCACCTGTTCAACTTAAAACATGCCGAGGGCGATATTCGGGTGTGGCGCTGCACGCTAATTAAACTCAACTCAAATTAGGTAACACTGTGACGAAAGATGAACTGCGCGCGGAACTTGAGCGCCAGGAGCAACGTTACAAGGACGTATACGGCGGGGAAGTCACCACCTACGCCGCCCAGCCTGAGCCAGAACGCAAGCCATGGCGCAAACGAGCGAGTTTGCTCGATCAGGCCTTTGCCCAGGAAATCCAAAAGATTGAGCAGGAACTCAAAGCCGAAGAGCCATAAGCACCCAGGTTTGAGGCCTCAGGGTTCTGCTGTCTCCGCCGGCTCACCGCCGGCGGAGGGCATTCGCCTGTAGACCCATTAGTCAGCGTCCAGCTGCGACCAACGAAATTTCGTACAAATGTTTCAGCCATGACGTTTAGGTGACAAAACCGCACCTTTACGGCACCGCGCTTTGTAAATCAAAGACTTGCCTAGCCCCCGAAAACCCTGGGATGCGCGCCTTTGCCCGGTTTTTTTTCAGTGAAGATTGTTACCGATGAGCAGCTAGTGCATCGATTACCGAGGTTTTCTGGCATAATCGCGCCCCCTTACGACCGGGTCAGAAAACCTTCATGATCGATTTATTCAGCGGACTGGATGCTTGGGTTCTCGTGAGCCTGCTGCTCGCCCTGGCCTTTGTCCTCGCCTTCGAGTTCATCAATGGCTTTCATGACACCGCTAACGCGGTAGCCACAGTCATCTATACCAAAGCCATGCCGCCGCATCTGGCCGTGTTCTTCTCCGGGGTGTTCAACTTCCTTGGCGTGTTGCTCGGTGGTGTCGGTGTCGCCTACGCCATCGTGCATTTACTGCCGGTGGAGTTGCTGATCAATGTGAACACCGGCCATGGTCTGGCGATGGTCTTCTCGTTATTGGCGGCGGCGATCACCTGGAACCTGGGCACCTGGTACTTCGGTATTCCCGCCTCCAGTTCCCACACTTTGATCGGCTCGATCCTGGGTGTCGGCCTCGCGAATGCGCTGATCAACGACATTCCCCTGGCTGACGGGGTGAACTGGCAGAAGGCGATCGATATCGGGGCGTCCCTGGTGTTCTCGCCCATGGCCGGCTTTCTGGTCGCAGCCCTGTTGCTGATCGGCCTGAAGTGGTGGCGTCCGCTGTCCAAGATGCATAAAACTCCGGACGAGCGCCGCAAGGTCGACGAGAAGAAGCGCCCGCCGTTCTGGAACCGCTTGGTTCTGGTGATTTCCGCCATGGCCGTGAGTTTCGTCCACGGCTCCAACGATGGGCAAAAAGGTATCGGCCTGATCATGCTGGTGCTGATCGGTATCGTGCCGGCGCAGTTCGTTCTCGACCTGGGCAGCACCACTTACCAGATCGAGCGTACCCGCGACGCCACCCTGCACCTGAACCAGTTCTACCAGCGCAACCAGGAAACCCTGGGCGAATTCCTGGCCCTGGGCAAAAGCGTGAAGGACGACCTGCCGGGCAAGTTCCGCTGCAACCCGCAGCAGACTGAACCGACCATCAACGCGCTGCTCGACACCTTGAAAGGTGTTTCCGACTACCATTCGTTAACGTCCGACCAGCGCATCGAGGTACGCCGTTACCTGCTGTGCCTGGACGACACCGCGAAGAAAGTCGGCAAGCTGCCAGGCCTGGAAGCCCGTGAGAAATCCGACCTCGACAAGCTGCGCAAAGACCTGACCGCCACCACCGAATACGCACCGTTCTGGGTGATTATCGCGGTCGCACTCGCGCTGGGCCTGGGCACCATGGTCGGCTGGAAGCGCGTGGTACTGACCATCGGCGAGAAGATCGGCAAGCAGGGCATGACCTATGCCCAAGGCATGTCGGCACAAATCACCACCGCCAGCATGATCGCCCTGGCCAACATCTTCAGCCTGCCGGTGTCGACAACGCACGTGCTGTCGTCCGGCGTTGCCGGCACCATGGTTGCCAACAAGAGCGGCCTGCAAAGCGGCACAGTGAAGACCATCCTGATGGCCTGGGTGTTGACCCTACCGGCGACCGTAGGCCTGTCGGCCGGGTTATTCTGGTTGGCATCCAAGGCGCTGGGCAGTTGATAGCCCATCGGCCATAAAAAAGGTGCGATCCGCGAGGGTCGCACCTTTTTTTATGCCGATGCCCCGCGCCCACATAAATCCCGTGGTGTTGATTAAATCGCAGGCAAAAAAAAGGGCGACCGAAGTCGCCCAAAATGCCTTGCGTGCTCATGTAACCTGGAAAAACCTATGGCTTTTTACGCTTGTTTGCGTCTTTCCAGATAAAAAATCCAAACCCTACGAAGAACAGCACCATGAGGCCAACCGTCAGCACTCCGGCAAACACCACATTATCGAAAAACATGACTGGCCTCCTGCTCTTGCCTTGTTGCGATAGGGCTAAGTTAAAGGAGAAGGCGGGATGGGAAATTGACGAGGATCAATGTCGCCCGCGACGGGGCGTAAAGAAGGGAAATAACTGACCTGCATCAATAGATACAGGCTACTTCAACGTTTTTTCGGTTTGTTTTTCGGCTTTTTCTTACCTTTTCCAAGCGGCATCGCTTGTTCGAACGCTTGGCGAACTTCATTCAGGCGTTTGTCGTTGAGGTCATGCACCCGTTTAGCGCGTTCGGCGTTCAGGTCGATCAGTTTGTCGTCATCACTCATGGCTTGGCTTATGTCGTGGCGGGGATCGCTTAATAATGCGGCCTCACTTGCCCGACAGCAAATCAGCGGGCAAAAAAATGCAGGTCATCACCAAAAAGCCGCACGCCGCCCTTGCCCACGAGGCCAGCGAGGTGCCCTTCGCCTTGTTGGCGGGGGTCTTAAACCTCGACGTCCACCCACAACCCCTGGCGCGGTGCGTCTTCGATCAGCGGCGCCACGGGTACGGTGTTGTCGGCGTTGAGCTCATCGCCCGGGATCGCCAAGTGCTGCTCCGGGTCGTCATCGGCTTCACGCCGGCGTTTCTGCTGTTCCTGCTGGCGGCGTTGCTCCTCGCGCAGCAAAAGAGTCGACTGCTCGCCATCGCCATTTTTCAGGTCGATCGTGCTCTCGCTGGAACTCGCTTGTACGGGCACCACGGGCGGTATATCGGGTTTTTGACGCACCGGGTCGAGTTGCGACGTGACCGGTACGACGCTGACGGGCAGCATGGGTGGCAGCATAATAGTTGTTCTCCTGTCAGCAGGCTGTCGGCTGGCGGGGCGGCGACTTGAGCGCAGGCTTGCCAACGTGTGACCCAATCGACACTCGTAAGTGCCGGCCGCCCGTCGATTCAGCACTCGATGCACTGCGCAAACCGCGTAGTTTTTGTCAGAGTCCTTTGGATGAGGGCCTTGTTCCGTTAAGATAGTCGGCTTTTTCACGGCGGGAGTCAGGCAGCATGGCGCAGCAGTATCAACCGGGGCAACGCTGGATTAGTGACAGCGAAGCAGAGCTGGGGTTAGGCACCGTTCTGGCACAGGACGGCCGCTTGTTGACCGTGCTCTATCCGGCCACTGGCGACACGCGCCAGTATGCGCTACGGAATGCGCCCCTCACCCGCGTGAGGTTCTCGCCGGGCGACAGCATCACCCATTTCGAAGGCTGGAAAATGACCGTGCAAGAAGTCGACGATGTCGACGGCCTGCTGGTCTACCACGGCCTCAATGGGCAGAACGAGCAGGTCACCCTGCCGGAAACCCAACTGTCGAACTTCATCCAGTTCCGCCTGGCCAGTGACCGCCTGTTCGCCGGGCAGATCGACCCGCTGGCCTGGTTCTCGCTGCGCTACCACACCCTGGAACACACCAGCCGCCAATTGCAGTCTTCGCTGTGGGGCCTGGGCGGCGTGCGTGCACAACCCATTGCTCACCAATTGCACATCGCCCGCGAAGTCGCCGACCGTATCGCGCCACGGGTATTGCTGGCCGACGAAGTGGGCCTGGGCAAGACCATCGAAGCCGGCCTGGTGATCCATCGCCAGTTGCTGTCCGGCCGCGCCAACCGCGTGCTGATCCTGGTCCCGGAAAACCTGCAGCACCAGTGGCTGGTAGAAATGCGCCGCCGCTTCAACCTGCAAGTAGCGCTGTTCGACGAAGAACGTTTTATCGAAAGCGATGCCGCCAACCCGTTCGAAGACACCCAGTTGGCCCTGGTGGCCCTGGAGTGGCTGGTGGACGACGAGAAGGCCCAGGATGCGCTGTTCGCCGCCGGCTGGGACCTGTTGGTGGTCGACGAAGCGCACCATCTGGTGTGGCATGAAGAGAAAGCCAGCGCCGAGTACTCGCTGGTCGAACAGCTTGCCGAAGTCATCCCTGGCGTGCTGCTGCTCACCGCCACCCCGGAACAACTGGGCCAGGACAGCCACTTTGCGCGCCTGCGCCTGCTGGACCCGAACCGCTTCCACGACCTGCAAGCCTTCCGCGCCGAAAGCGAAAACTATCGCCCGGTGGCCGAAGCGGTGCAGGAACTGCTGGACAAGGGCCGCCTCTCCCCGGCCGCGCACACGACCATCCAGGGTTTCCTCGGCAACGAAGGTGAAGCGCTGCTCACCGCCGTCAATGATGGCGACACCGAAGCCAGCGCACGCCTGGTGCGTGAGCTGCTCGACCGCCACGGCACTGGCCGTGTGCTGTTCCGCAACACCCGCGCCGCAGTGCAAGGCTTCCCGGAGCGCAAGCTGCACGCCTACCCGCTGCCGAACCCGGACGAATACCTTGAATTGCCGCTGGGCGAACACGCCGAGCTGTACCCGGAAGTCAGCTTCCAGTCGCAGCCGGATATCGAGGAAGACAATCGCTGGTGGCGCTTCGACCCACGGGTCGAATGGCTGATCGACCAGCTGAAAATGCTCAAGCGCACCAAGGTCCTGGTGATCTGCGCCCACGCCGAAACCGCGATGGACCTGGAAGACGCCCTGCGCGTGCGCTCCGGCATCCCGGCCACAGTGTTCCACGAAGGCATGAACATCCTCGAACGTGACCGCGCCGCCGCTTACTTCGCCGATGAAGAATTTGGCGCCCAGGTGCTGATCTGTTCGGAAATCGGCAGTGAAGGCCGTAACTTCCAGTTCTCCCACCACCTGGTGCTGTTCGACCTGCCGTCCCACCCCGACCTGCTCGAACAGCGGATCGGCCGTCTGGACCGGATCGGCCAGAAACATGTGATCGAACTGCACGTGCCGTACCTGGAAACCAGCCCGCAAGAGCGCCTGTTCCAGTGGTACCACGAAGCACTGAACGCGTTCCTCAACACCTGCCCGACCGGCAACGCCTTGCAGCATCAGTTCGGCCCGCGCCTGCTGCCGCTGCTGGAAAACGCCGACGACGACGAGTGGCAAGCCCTGATCGACGACGCCCGTGCCGAGCGCGAACGCCTGGAACAGGAACTGCACACCGGCCGCGACCGCTTGCTGGAGCTCAACTCAGGCGGCGCGGGTGAAGGCGATGCGCTGGTGGAAGACATCCTGGAACAAGACGACCAGTTTGCCCTGCCGATCTACATGGAAACCCTGTTCGATGCGTTCGGCATCGACAGCGAAGACCATTCGGAAAATGCGCTGATCCTCAAGCCCAGCGAAAAAATGCTCGATGCCAGCTTCCCCCTGGGCGACGACGAAGGTGTGACCATCACCTACGACCGCAACCAGGCGCTGTCGCGCGAAGACATGCAGTTCATCACCTGGGAACACCCGATGGTACAGGGCGGCATGGACCTGGTGCTGTCCGGTTCCATGGGCAACACCGCCGTGGCGCTGATCAAGAACAAGGCGCTCAAGGCCGGCACCGTGCTGCTCGAGCTGCTCTACGTCAGCGAAGTGGTCGCCCCGCGTTCGCTGCAACTGGGCCGCTACTTGCCGCCGGCCGCCCTGCGCTGCCTGCTGGACGCCAATGGCAATGACTTGTCCGGCCGTGTGTCGTTCGAAACCTTGAACGACCAGTTGGAAAGCGTGCCACGGGCCAGCGCCAACAAGTTCGTCCAGGCCCAGCGCGACCAACTGACGCCGCGCATCAACGCCGGTGAAGAGAAGATCACGCCGCGCCATGCCGAGCGTGTGGCCGAGGCCAAGCGTCGCCTGGCAGCGGACACCGACGAAGAACTGGCGCGCCTGACCGCGTTGCAAGCCGTCAACCCAACCGTGCGCGACAGCGAACTGGTTGCCCTGCGCCAACAACGCGAGCAAGGCCTGGCCATGCTCGACAAGGCCGCGCTGCGACTGGAAGCGATTCGGGTGTTGGTCGCTGGTTGATTGCTGCGCTGCTCGGTTAAAAAGAAGGCCCGCGCACTGCGGGCCTTTTTTATTCACTTGAAAATACCTTTGCCTTCGAGAGCCTCATCGGGAGCAAGCCCCCTCCCACCATTGGAATGCATTTCAATGTGTGGGAGGGGGCTTGCTCCCGATGCAGTCAACACGGTTTCAAGCCGTCGCAGCCGCCGCAGGCACCTCCACAGCCACCAACCCCTCCTTCATCCGCGTGGCATCGCGCACGAAGGTGCGCGAGGCTTGGAACAGAAACAGCATGGTCAAGAACAGTGCCACCGGAATCAGGTACATGGCGTCATGCAACCCCACCGCTTTATAAGCCTCGGTCATCTGCTCCGCCCCGGCGGCATGCATCGCCGAATGGGCAAAGTGATCGGACAATCCCCCCACCACCACCGGCCCCATGCCGCCGCCCAGCAAGTACAAGCCGGCAAAGAACAGCGCCATCGCCGTGGCCCGCAGGCGCGGTTCGACCACGTCCTGGATCGCCGTGTATACGCAGGTGTAGAAGTTGTAGGCAAACAACCAACCCACGCTGAACAACGCGACAAACACCCCAATCTCGATACGCCCGGCATGTAAGGCCCAGGCGGTGGTGACGGTGGAAATGATCAGGCTGCACGCGGCAAACAGCAGCCGGCCATTGGCAACCCGTTGATGGATCTTGTCGGCAACCCAGCCACCCAACGTCAGACCGACCAGGCCGGTCAACCCGACGATTACCCCGGTGGCCACAGCCGCTTCCTGCAACGGCATCAGGAAATAGCGCTGCAGCATCGGCACTAGGAACGAGTTACAGGCGTAGGTCGCGAAGTTGAAGCACAGCCCGGCCAGCACCAACCAGAGGAAGGTCGGCACCGCCAGCACGCGGCGGATCGGGCGGTCGACGGGTTCCTGGGAGACTTGCACGGTTTCTGCCGCGCCGCGCTTGGGTTCCTTGATAAAGAACATGAAGACCGCAAGGATCAGTCCCGGCACGGCCGCAATGAAGAACGGCGCGCGCCAGCTGTCGAACGCCTTGACCATCGCGCCAATGGTAAAGAACGCCAGCAACAGGCCCAACGGCAGGCCCAGCATGAAAATGCCCATGGCCCGCGCACGACGGTGGGCCGGGAACAGATCGCCAATCAGCGAGTTGGCCGCTGGCGCGTAGCTGGCTTCGCCGATGCCGATGCCCATGCGCACTAGCAGAAAGGTCCAGAAGCTGCCGACCATGCCGTTGATCGCCGTCAGCCCGCTCCAGGCGAACAGGCCCCACCCCATGAGTTTGCTGCGCGAACCGGTGTCGGCCAGGCGCCCGAGCGGCAGGCCGGCAATGGCGTAGACGATGGTGAAGGCGGTGCCGATGATGCCGAGCTGGAAGTCGCTCAGGTGCCACTCCATGCGGATCGGCTCGATGATGATCGCCGGAATGGTGCGGTCGAAGAAGTTGAACAGGTTGGCGAGGAACAGCAGGAACAGAATGCGCCAGGCATTCGTCGCTTGGGTCGAGTTCTGCATGGGTCCGTCTCTTTTATTGTTATGAGCGCTGCGATGCCCGATGCATCCTGCTCAGGTCCCTGCAACATAGTCAGGCCGGCAGCGGTTGTCTGTAATGATTCGTAAAGCTGATAGGGCATGATTTCACCCGAAACCACGAGGCCTTTCCTACGAAAGATATAAGTGCGCGCCCCTCTTCCCAACGGCCACGACGCGATTAGAATGGCGAGCCTTCCTGTAGCAACCCCCTCTTACTTTCCTTATCGATGACGCCCATGTCCGAAGCCAGTCCGTGTCTGAATTGCGGTGCCTGCTGTTCACACTTCCGTGTGTCTTTCTTCTGGGGTGAGTGCGCCTCGTCGGGGGGCACGGTGCCCGATGACCTGGTGGTGCAGATCAACCACACCCGCGTGGCAATGATCGGCACCGACCAGAAACCCGCGCGCTGCTGCAGCCTTGAGGGCGAAGTGGGCAAAGGCACTCGTTGCTCCATCTATGAGCAGCGCTCCAGTGTGTGCCGAGAGTTCGACGCCTCCTGGAGCCAAGGCGTGCAAAGCACCGATTGCGATGCCGCGCGCGCAGCCTTCGGCCTGGCGCCGCTGGAGCCACCGCCCTTCGAGCTGGACCTGCCCATCAGCGCTTAGCATCAAGCTGGCGCTCAAACTGGGGGGTGATTTCGTCCAGGGTGACCTGTTGAGCCTTGCAGTGCCTGCCGGCGAGAGCATGAGCGTGATCCAAGGAGGCGCTATCGTCGAAAGCCCTTCGCGTGGCCGTGGCCGCTGCGGCCCCACCGGCATCATCAGGCGAGTCACTGACGTCTAATCTTTGGCATTTCGCCATCATTTATCTAAAGAACGCCGATAAACGGCCGATTCATCAGAGTCGGGCCGAAATTTCCCCTTGAAACGTTAGGGTTAAACCTATCGTCCCGGACCGGACGCACTGTAAAGTCGCGAACTCCCACTCAGTGATGGCTTTTTAATATTTCACAGCCATCCGCCCAGGTACATGGCGCACAATGACTTCTAAAAATAACCCTGCCACCGTGGTCTCCGATGTGTTGCCGACAGCTCCTGCGGAAAAACCTTCAGCTTCAAAGTCATTGAGCAGCCCCCGTCCGGCGGCAACCCAGCAATACCTATACTTCACCGAGACCAATACCGACCGCATCCTCGACAACCTCGACGGCCTGCGCGACATGGTGTTCCCGCGCCTGCCCCACCAGGAAGGCGACAGCGAGCCGCGCAGCGAGCAGGAATTTCCCTCGGTGTGCCTGATCGGGCTGGGCCGCTGCGGTTCGAACATTGCGCTGGACGTGGCCGAGTTGGTCTACAACGCACGCAAGTTCTACTTGAACGAGTTCAGTACCGAAGACAAGTCGACAGACAAGGGCTACAGCCCGGCCCAGTGGATTCGCAACAACCTGCGCCTGGGCAGCGGCAAAGCCAGCAAACCGGTGTTCCTGGTGGAACCCTTGGTGATGCTGGGCGACCTGGACAAGGACATCGCCGGGCGCATCCGCTTCTCGCGCAAGGGTGAAAAAAGCGGCTTCCTGCGCGACTACAGCAAGATGAAAATCATGGACCTTTCGGAAGTCCATGCCGGCGGCGCCGGTAACGCGCCGATCCTTGGCCAGTACCTGGCCAAGATCATCCTCAATAAAGACACCCAGCGTTTTTCCAGCCCTGACTGGAAGATGATCCATTCGTACCTGATCGACTCCTGCGGCATCAAGGCCAACCAGTCGCGCCTGTACTTCTCGATCTTCAGCGCGGGCGGCGGCACCGGCTCGGGCATGGCTTCGGAGTTCGGCCTGGCCCAGCAGCACTCGTACATGAACAAGACGTTCGACACCAAGCCGGCCGACGAGCACGACAGCAAAAGCGGCCACGCCTTCGTCTTCGAACCGATCTTCACCAGTGGCATCTGCGTGCTGCCGAACATCTCCGATCACCGCAGCGAAATGTCCGAGGCGCTGCACATCAACGCCGGGCGGCTGCTGTGCAAGTACCTGTCGGAAGAATGGGATTTCTCATACAACTTCGCCAATGAAGACAGCAGCGAAGCCAGCGTCAAAGGCCGTATCCGCCCATGGAACGCGATGATGCTGATCTCCAACGACATCATGCGTTACGCCGAAGAGAGCGATGACGGCAACATCCAGAACATTGATGTCAATGCCATGGAAAAGCACGCCAACCAGTACATCTCGCAACAGATCTTCAACATTCTTACCGCCCAGGCGGTAACCACCGACTACGACCAGAACTACTTCCGTCGCGCCGGGATCGATATCGGCGAAACCATCCGCCTGGATGCCAACGACCTGTTCATGAGCCTGGCCGGCCCGGTGGCGATTGCCTACGCCGAATCGGTGGTCCCGGAAACCCCGGCGCCGTCGAATGACAAGTTCAAGGTGTTCGACAAAGAACCCCAGCGCCTGAACATCGACGACCTGTTCTTCCGCTCCATCGACCTGCCGCACTTCAACAAGGTCACCCAGGCCATCGAAGGCATCAGCCTGCTGCCGATCGAGTCCAAGCGCTACAAGGCCTCCCTGGAGCAGTACAAGAACTCCGGCTACGACGCGGCTGCGCTGCACGACCTGCACTTCTTCAAAAACTGCTCGTCGGTGGTGTCGATCGTGTCGCTGCCCAAGGACTACAAACTGTCCTACATGGACCTGAACCGCCTCAAGACCCACCTCAACAGCCTGTTCCCCAACACCACGCTCAAGCGCTACGCCCTGGTGATTGGTGCGTCGGCTAACCTGTCGCTGACCACCCTGATCGCCAAGAGCCCGTGCCTGTCGGACGATTTCCTGACGCTGATCGTGGCGTTTATCAAACGCTGCTTTGCGCGCAACCCGTATCGTTTCGATGACACGCTGGACAACTCGATCCTGGACTTCATCATCCACGAGGACTTCGACGAAGACCGTATCGACGAACTGCTCAACGAGTTTGAAAACCCGGCAAAGATCCTCGATACCAACTGGTACGCGATCAAGCCGATGTATGAGAAGAAGTACCGCGAGCTGATCAATGACAAAGAGAAGTTTGTCTCGATCAATGACATTCGCCTGTCACGGGATTGCGTGAAAAAGGCGATCAAGTACCTGCGCGAGATTTACCGTCATCGGATCGGCAAGACCAAGATTATTTCGTTGAATAACCATACCGGCAAGACAGCCTAGGCTTATGTGGCGAGGGAGCTTGCTCCCTCGCCACGGCGATCGGCTCACACCCAGAAACAATTTCCCGAGCATTTCGCGGTCAGCAAAACTGTTCCCGTGACGCGCACGTCACCCTCACCTGTGACCTTTCTCCACGGCAAGATGCCATCACCGCATCTGCGGTTACTCCGCTACACACTTACAGCGGCGCAAACAGCGCACCATTTTCGCGCAGACGTTTCTTACCCTGCCCTTTCCTGGATCAGAATCCACGGCGAAACCACCACCGCCCACAAGCTCGGATCGCGCTCCAGCAGGTCCAATGCCCGCGTCGCAGACACTTCGCCAAGGCTGCCCGAGGCCAGCCAGGCAGAGACTTTATCGCGCTGGTCCTCGGCCATGCCCTCGGCCGCTTCGATCAAATCCAGGCCGGCGTCGACCCACAATAGGGCACCCTTGGCAAAGAACGGTTCGAGCTCCTTCCAGGAGATTTCGGCGGTTTCACCGAGCAGCTTGGCATAGAGGGTGCTAGGTTCTTGCGTCATGGGAATTCACCTTGGGAAAAAATCGGCGCAATCATAACGTCGTGTCTCTCGTAGAAAAACCCAGTTGCAAATGAGTGAGCGATTGAAAGCGTCAGGAAAGCCACGGATTGCCCGCCACTGCGGCAGCCCCCCGCCGCAATTCTGTCTTTTTCTTTCATTTAAGCGACACACCCGGGTATTGCCCCCAGCAGCCAGCTTTTCAAGCGATCAACCGGCGCTCTACACTGTACCGGTACAGTTGCCAGGGCACTGCCGGGGGGATATTCGAGATATCTGATCCGGTTCTGCAGCTCACAAGGCCGCTAGAACTATAAAAAATACAACAGTAAGAGTGGAGCACTATGAATAAGGCTACTAAGCAGATTTCCAAACTGTTTGCCGCTATGGTCCTGGCCGGGGTTGCCAGCCATTCGTTCGCAGCCGACACCATCAAGATCGGCATCGCCGGCCCTAAAACCGGTCCTGTCACGCAATATGGCGACATGCAGTTCATGGGTGCCAAGCAGGCGATCGCCGACATCAACGCCAAAGGCGGCGTCGATGGCAAAATGCTCGAAGCCAAGGAATACGACGACGCCTGCGATCCCAAGCAAGCCGTTGCGGTCGCCAACAAAGTGGTCAACGACGGCGTCAAGTTCGTGGTCGGTCACCTGTGCTCCAGCTCCACTCAGCCAGCGTCCGACATTTATGAAGACGAAGGCGTGATCATGATTACCCCGGCGGCCACCAGCCCGGAAATCACCGCCCGTGGCTACAAGCTGATCTTCCGTACCATCGGCCTGGACAGCGCCCAAGGCCCAGCGGCCGGCAACTACATCGCCGACCACGTGAAGCCGAAGATCGTTGCCGTGCTGCACGACAAGCAGCAATACGGTGAAGGCATCGCCACCGCCGTTAAGCAGACCCTCGAGAAGAAAGGCGTGAAAGTCGCTGTCTTCGAAGGCCTGAACGCCGGTGATAAAGACTTCTCCTCGATCATCCAGAAGCTCAAGCAAGCCAACGTCGACTTCGTCTACTACGGCGGCTACCACCCAGAGCTGGGCCTGATCCTGCGTCAGTCCAAGGAAAAAGGCCTGAACGCCAAGTTCATGGGCCCAGAAGGCGTCGGCAACGACTCCATCTCGCAAATCGCCCAGGGCGCTTCCGAAGGCCTGCTGGTGACCCTGCCGAAATCCTTCGACACCGACCCGGCCAACAAAGCCATCGTTGAAGAGTTCGCCAAGAACAAGCAGGACCCAACCGGTCCGTTCGTGTTCCCGGCCTACTCGGCCATTGAAGTCATCGCCGGCGGTATCACTGCCGCGAAGAGCGAAGACACCGCCAAAGTGGCCGCAGCCATCCACGCGGGCACCTTCAAGACCCCTACCGGCGAGCTGAGCTTCGACGCCAAGGGCGACCTGAAGGACTTCAAGTTCGTGGTCTACGAATGGCACTTCGGCAAACCAAAAACCGAAGTTTCCCCTCAGTAAGCCAGGCGTTACTGGTCAACAAGCCCACTGCGAGAGCAGTGGGCTTTGTTTTACGAGGTTTATGGGCCTGTCACCCGCGATCCGGGCGCTGGCTCACCTGAAAATCTTAAAACCGTCACCAGCGGTTCGCTGGCAAACGCTTTGCGCAAATGTGCTCACAGAACACAGCGCAGGGCCGGAACATGACTCCACCAGTGAAATGCGTATCGGGTTTTTAGGAGCGTTGTAATGCCTGAGATCTATCATTTTTTCCAACAGCTGGTTAATGGCCTGACCATTGGCAGCACCTATGCCCTGATAGCCATTGGCTACACAATGGTTTACGGCATTATTGGAATGATCAACTTCGCCCATGGCGAGGTGTACATGATTGGTTCCTACGTGGCCTTTATCGCCCTTGCCGGGCTGGCCATGATGGGTATCCACTCCCTGCCGCTGTTGATGACCGCCGCGTTCCTTGCGTCGATCGTCGTAACCAGTGCCTATGGCTACAGTATCGAACGGGTTGCCTATCGTCCCTTGCGTGGCAGCAACCGTTTGATCCCGCTGATTTCCGCCATCGGCATGTCGATTTTCCTGCAGAACACCGTAT
The DNA here is from genome assembly GCF_029320995.1 of Pseudomonas sp. D3. Taxonomy (NCBI): domain Bacteria; kingdom Pseudomonadati; phylum Pseudomonadota; class Gammaproteobacteria; order Pseudomonadales; family Pseudomonadaceae; genus Pseudomonas; species Pseudomonas sp. D3. The sequence goes on along the minus strand of NZ_CP119772.1, from coordinate 1,758,269 downwards.
TGCTGTCCCAGGACTCCAAGGATAAGTCCATTCCCAACCTGATCCCGGGGAGCTTCTCCTTCGGCCCAGGCGGCGCACAAGAAGTGCTGATTTCGTACATGCAGATCCTGGTCTTCGTCGTCACCCTGGTGGCCATGCTAGGCCTGACCCTGTTCATTTCCCGCTCCCGTCTGGGGCGCGCCTGCCGGGCCTGCGCCGAAGACATCAAGATGGCCAACCTGCTGGGCATCAACACCAACAACATCATCGCCCTGACCTTCGTCATCGGTGCCGCGCTGGCGGCCGTCGCTGCCGTGTTGCTGAGCATGCAGTACGGCGTGATCAACCCCAACGCCGGTTTCCTGGTCGGCCTCAAGGCCTTTACCGCAGCGGTATTGGGCGGTATCGGCAGTATCCCGGGCGCCATGCTCGGCGGGCTGGTGCTGGGTGTGGCCGAAGCGTTTGGTGCCGATATCTTCGGCGACCAGTACAAGGACGTCGTAGCGTTTGGCCTTTTGGTTCTGGTGCTGTTGTTCCGTCCGACCGGCATCCTGGGCCGTCCGGAGGTTGAGAAAGTATGAGCAGATATCTTAAATCGGCGTTTTTCAGCGCCCTGCTGGTTTGGGCCGTGGCCTTTCCGGTACTTGGCCTCAAGCTGAGCATTGTCGGCATCAACCTGGAAGTGCATGGCACCGGTCCCGTGACCCTGACCATCATTGCCCTGTGCTCGGTGCTGATGTTCCTGCGCGTGCTGTTCACCCAGCAGGTCGGCGCGTTATTGCGCTCCAACCGTGGCCCGCTGGTATCGCCCAAGGTCAGCCAATTCCTGACCCTGCCGCGCACCCAGCGCTACATCATCATCGGCCTGATCGTGGCCGCGCTGATCTGGCCGTTCTTCGGCTCACGCGGTGCGGTCGACATCGCCACCCTGATCCTGATCTACGTGTTGCTGGGCCTGGGCCTGAACATCGTGGTCGGTCTGGCCGGCCTGCTCGACCTGGGTTATGTGGGCTTCTATGCCGTGGGTGCCTACACCTACGCGCTGCTCTCGCACTACCTGGGCTGGAGCTTCTGGGTCTGTCTACCACTCGCCGGCCTGATGGCGGCGACGTTCGGCTTCCTGCTGGGCTTCCCGGTGCTGCGCCTGCGCGGTGACTACCTGGCCATCGTGACCCTGGGCTTCGGGGAAATCATCCGACTGTTCCTGCGTAACCTGACCGACATCACCGGTGGCCCTAACGGCATCAGCAGCATTCCCAAGCCGACGTTCTTCGGGCTGTCGTTCGAGCGAAACGCGGCCGAAGGCATGCAGACCTTCCACGAGTACTTCGGGATTGCCTACAACCCGGTGAGCAAAGTGGTGTTCCTGTACCTGGTGGCGCTGTTGCTGGCCCTGGCCGCATTGTTCGTGATCAACCGCCTGCTGCGCATGCCGATCGGCCGTGCGTGGGAAGCGCTGCGCGAAGATGAAATCGCCTGCCGGGCCCTGGGCCTGAACCCGACCATCATCAAGCTGTCCGCGTTCACCCTGGGCGCTGCGTTCGCCGGTTTTGCCGGCAGCTTCTTCGCCGCTCGCCAAGGCCTGGTGACGCCGGAGTCCTTCACCTTTATCGAGTCGGCGATCATCCTCGCCATCGTGGTACTGGGTGGCATGGGCTCGCAGTTGGGCGTGATCCTCGCAGCAATCGTGATGATCCTGCTGCCGGAAATGATGCGTGAGTTCAGCGAATACCGCATGTTGATGTTCGGCGCCATGATGGTGCTGATGATGATCTGGCGTCCTCAAGGCCTGCTGCCCATGCAACGTCCACACATGGAGCTGCGCAAATGAGCCGCGAGATCCTGAAAGTCGAAAACTTGAGCATGCGCTTCGGCGGCCTGCTGGCGGTCAATGGCGTGGCCCTGACCGTCAAAGAAAAACAAGTGGTTGCGCTGATCGGCCCCAACGGCGCCGGCAAGACCACCGTGTTCAACTGCCTCACCGGTTTCTACAAGCCGAGCGGTGGCAGCATCCTGCTCGACGGCCTGCCGATCCAGGGCCTGGCCGGTCACGAGATCGCCCGCAAGGGCGTGGTGCGGACCTTCCAGAACGTGCGGTTGTTCAAAGACATGACGGCGGTCGAAAACCTGCTGATCGCTCAGCACCGTCACTTGAACACCAACTTCTTCGCAGGCTTGTTCAAGACCCCGGCGTTCCGCAAGAGCGAGCGCGAGGCCATGGAATATGCGGAGTACTGGCTGGACAAGGTCAACCTCACCGAGTTCGCCAACCGCCCCGCCGGCACCCTGGCCTATGGGCAGCAACGTCGCCTGGAAATCGCCCGCTGCATGATGACCCGCCCGCGGATCCTGATGCTCGACGAACCGGCCGCCGGTTTGAACCCCAAGGAAACCGAAGACCTCAAGGCGCTGATCGGCGTGTTGCGTGAAGAAAACAACGCGACGGTGCTGTTGATCGAACACGACATGAAACTGGTCATGAGCATTTCCGACCACATCGTGGTGATCAACCAGGGCACGCCCCTGGCCGACGGTACGCCGGAGCAGATCCGCGACAATCCTGAAGTGATCAAAGCCTATCTGGGGGAAGCGTAAAATGCTGCAATTCGAAAACGTTTCCACTTTCTACGGCAAGATCCAGGCCCTGCACAGCGTCAACGTCGAAGTGCGCCAGGGTGAGATCGTCACGCTGATCGGCGCCAACGGTGCCGGCAAGTCGACCTTGTTGATGACCCTCTGCGGTTCGCCGCAGGCCCACAGCGGCAGCATCCGCTACATGGGCGAAGAGTTGGTGGGCCAGCAGTCGTCGCACATCATGCGCAAAAGCATCGCCGTGGTGCCGGAAGGCCGACGGGTGTTTTCGCGCCTGACCGTCGAAGAGAACCTGGCCATGGGCGGGTTCTTCACCGACAAGGGCGACTACCAGGAGCAGATGGACAAGGTGCTGCACCTGTTCCCCAGGCTCAAGGAACGCTTCAGCCAGCGCGGCGGCACCATGTCCGGCGGCGAGCAGCAAATGCTCGCCATCGGCCGGGCGCTGATGAGCAAGCCCAAGCTGTTGCTGCTCGACGAACCCTCCCTGGGCCTGGCACCGATCATCATCCAGCAGATCTTCGACATCATCGAACAACTGCGCAAGGACGGTGTGACGGTGTTCCTGGTGGAACAAAACGCCAACCAGGCGCTGAAAATCGCTGACCGTGCCTATGTGCTGGAAAACGGCCGGGTGGTGATGCAGGGCACGGGTGAGCAGTTGCTGACCGATCCTAAGGTGCGTGAGGCGTACCTCGGCGGTTAACACGCGGTTGCTGGACGAACCGGATCCAAATGTGGGAGGGGGCTTACCCCCGATGGCGCCATGTCAGGCACAGAACATGTGACTGATATACCGTCATCGGGGGCAAGCCCCCTCCCACATTTGTTTCGGGTGATCCCTGAAGAATTTTTCTCAAACGACTTGTAACGAATTCCAACGTCCAGCCTCTAGTGGTACAAGCAGGCAATCATGCCCGCCGACTCAACCCACTGCTGGAGATACACCATGACCGTAAAAACCCGTTCGCTGTCCGCCGCTTCCCTCGTCCTGGCCCTGGGTTCCGCGCTGAGCCTGTCCGCCCTGACCACCAGCGCCCACGCTGCCGACGACATGCAGAAATGCTTCGGCGTCGCTGAAGCTGGCAAGAACGATTGCGCCGCCGGCGCTGGCACTTCCTGCGCCGGCACGTCCAAAACCAAGGATCAGGCCAATGCCTGGAAACTGGTCCCGGCTGGCACCTGCACCCAAACCCCAAGCAGCACCTCGCCGAGCGGTTTCGGCCAGGAAGCGGCCTTTACCGCCAAGTCCTGAAACAGCCCCCACCCTGAGTACTGATGATGACGCTTTCGTTCCTGCAAACGCCCTCAGCGGCTCAGGCGCCCGGACTCCCCCTGCGGGCCGGGCTGGGGCTGAAGCACGAGCACTTCGCCGAAGTGCTCGACACCCGCCCCGATATCGGTTTTTTTGAAGTGCATGCCGAAAACTACATGGTGGCCGGCGGCCCGTTTCATCACTACCTGGGTTTGATTCGCGCGCAGTACCCGCTGTCGCTGCACGGCGTGGGCCTGTCCATCGGCGGCGAAGGCCCGCTGGACCGTGCGCACCTGGCACGGCTGGCGAGGCTGATCGAGCGCTATCAACCCCACACCTTTTCCGAACACCTGGCCTGGTCGACCCACGGCCCGGTGTTTCTCAACGACTTGCTGCCGCTGGCCTACGATGTCGACAGCCTGAACCGGGTGTGCGAACACGTTGATCAGGTTCAGAGCTTCCTCAAACGCCCAATGCTGCTGGAGAATCCATCGACCTACCTGCAGTTCCAGCGCTCGACCCTGGACGAGACGGACTTCATCAGCGAAACCATCCGCCGCACCGGCTGTGGCCTGCTGCTGGACGTCAATAACGTCTACGTGTCGTGCATCAATCATCAGCGTGACCCGTTGGCCTACATCGACGCCCTGCCATTGCACGCCGTGGCTGAGATTCATCTGGCAGGCTTTGCCGAAGACACCGACAGCCTGGGCGAGCGCCTGCTGATCGATGATCACGGTGCGCCCATCGATAACGCCGTCTGGCAGTTGTACGAGCAGGTACTCGCGCGTACCGGCCCGGTGGCGACGTTGATCGAAAGGGATAACCAGGTGCCGGCCTTCAGCGTGCTGCTGGCCGAGGCGCAACAGGCCGAACGGCATTTGTTGCAGGTGCGCCCATGAGCCTCCTCGAAGACTTTGCCGCCGCCCTGCTGGCGCCGGACCAGGCCTGCCCCGACGGCCTGTTCAGCAGTAACGGCGCCGACCCGGCCAGCCGCTTTGCCGTGTATCGCAACAATGTCCACGGCTCGTTGATCAATGCGCTGGCGAGCGCTTACCCGGTGACGTTGCAACTGGTAGGCGATGAGTTTTTCCGCGCCATGGCCCGCGGCTACGTACAGGCGAACCCGCCCAGCAGCCCGGTGATCAGCACGTACGGCGCTACATTTTCCAGCTTTATCCAAGGCTTTGAACCGGCCGCGAGCGTGCCTTACCTGGCGGATGTAGCGCGATTGGAACGCTTGCGGGTCCGTGCCTATCACGCGGCGGATGCCCCGGCGCTGGAACCGCAGGCTGTTCTGCAGCAACTGCAAGCACACACCGAGCTGGGCACATTGCGCCTGCAATTGCACCCATCCCTGGCTACGTTGAACTCCCGCTACGCCGTCGTCGCAGTGTGGGCGGCGCACCACACCGAGGGCGCGATTGCCACGTTAAATCCCTGGCATGCCCAGGGCGCCCTGATGTTGCGCCAGGGCCTGGAGGTCAAGGTGTTCGCCATCGACAGCGGCTCGGTGGTGTTCATCGACAGCCTGAACCATGGCGCGGTGCTGGAGGAGGCGCTCACACACGCACTGGAGACGTCGGCCGAGTTCGACCTGCACCAATGCCTGGCGCTACTGATCAACCAAGCCGCAATCACTCACCTGCATCTGGAACACAAGGTATCGCCATGAACGCTCAATCACCGGGCCTGATTAAACGGGCCATCCAGCTTTTCGAACAAATCCCCTACAGCTTGATCGCCTTTCTCGCACGCTTTTCCATAGCGGCAGTGTTCTGGAAGTCCGGGCAAACCAAAGTCGAAGGTTTTGCCATCGACTTGATCAGCGGCACCTTCCAACTGGGCGAACCGCGACTCGCCGCCTCGACGCTGCCGCTGTTTCGCAGCGAATACCGGCTGCCCTGGCTGTCACCGGAAGTGGCCGCGCACATGGCGGCATTTGCCGAACACTTCTTCCCGGTGCTGATCCTGCTGGGCTTCGCCACGCGCTTCTCGGCCCTGGCGCTGATTGGCATGACCCTGACCATTCAACTGTTCGTGTACCCCGACGCCTACCCCACCCACGGCACCTGGCTGGCCATACTGCTGCTGTTGGTAGCCAAGGGCCCGGGCGGCCTGTCCATCGACCACTGGATTGCCCGCCGTTATCGCTAGAGACGGTCGAGGGCTTCGCCGCTGCGCTTGAACCAGTCCACCAGGTAGTCGGCCAACACCTGGGTGCGTCGCGGCAAGCCGCCCTGATAGGGATGCACCAGGTACATCGGCAGGCTCCGCGTCTGATAGTCCCGCAGGAGCAAACGCAATCGACCGTCAGCCAGTTCCGCCGGTAAAACGTAGGAAGGCAGGCGCGCAATACCGGCGCCCACCAGGGCGGCCTTTTTCAACAGGTTGTAGTGGTTGGAGGCGAAGGTCCCGCTCACCCGCACGCGCAGCAGTTCGTGCTGCTGGTGGTACAGCCACTCCTCGCGGCCGCTGTAGTGGCTGTTGAGCAGGCAGGTGTGGGACGCCAGATCAGCCGGGGTCAGCGGTTCGCCGTGCTGCTCCAGGTAGGCCGGGCTGGCACAGGTCATCTCGTGCCAGGCCAGCAGCGGCTTGGCCACCAGGCGCTGATTTTCGATGGCACCCGAGCGTACCCCCAAGTCAAAGCCATCCCGCGCCAAGTCGCGGTAGCTGTTGTTCAGCTCCAGTTCGATCTGTACCTGCGGATAGTGCTCGGAAAACTCCAGCAACAAGCCATCGAAGAAGGTTTCGCCCAATGACACCGGAACCGTCATACGCACCGGCCCGGCCAAATCGTCCTTGAGCCGGGCCAGTGCCTGACGCGCCCGTTCGACCTGCACCACCAACGCCTGCGCCTGGGGCAACAACGCCGCGCCGGCAGCCGTCAGGCTGAGCTTGCGCGTGGTGCGGTGCAGCAACACCACCGCGTACCCCGCCTCCAACTGGCTGATGCGCTTGGACAATTGCCCTTTGCTGCAACCCAACTGCTCAGCCGCTACGGTAAAACTGCCGGCTTCGATCAATACGGCAAACGCCGCCAGGTCATCCATCTCGCTCATGGATTGTTTCCATTTGAAAACCAAAGGTTGCCTATTAGCACGTTTATCCATCTGAAAAGCCACACTAGACTGACCCCTCACTTACCCCACTGGAGAAACAGCACGATGAAAATCCTATTGATTGGTGCCAGCGGCACCGTGGGCTCGGCGGTCAAGGCGGAACTGGCGCAGCGTCACGAGGTAATCAGTATTGGTCGCAGCAGCGGCGACTTCCAGGTGGATATCAGCGACAGCGCCTCGATCCGCCGGCTGTTCGAGCAGACCGGTCGGTTCGATGCCCTCGTCTGCGCGGCAGGCAATGTGAATTTCGTCGCGCTGGGTGAGATGAGCGAAACCGATTTTGAACTGGGCCTGCGTGACAAACTGATGGGCCAGGTCAACCTGCTGCTGATCGGCCGCGAGTACGCCAACGATGGGGCCTCGTTCACCTTCACCAGCGGCATTCTCAACCGCGACCCGATTCGTACCGGTGCCTCGGCGGCACTGGTCAATGGCGCACTGGATGCCTTTGTGAAAGCCGCGGCAATCGAATTGCCACGGGGCCTGCGCGTCAACTCCGTGAGCCCGACGGTGCTGTTGGAAGCCATGGGCAGCTACGCACCGTACTTTCGCGGGTACAAGCCGGCCCCGGGCGCTGATGTGGCGTTGGCCTACGCGAAAAGCGTCGAGGGCTTGCAGACCGGTCAAACCTTTAGCGTAGGTTGAACTTCAAGGCTGTAAGAAATGCCTGAAGCTCGCACGTGGGCTTGTGATGCACCGCCAGCCTGCGTAACGTGGCGGCACTTGTCAGGAGACCCGATAATGCGTGCCGCCCGTACCCTCATGCTGTTTGCCTTGCTCCCGCTGTTCACCGCCTGCCAGTTGTTCGAAAGCGAGCCGGCCAAACCGTCCACCGTCGGGTTGACCCGCATGCAGGGCGAGCTCACGGCAGTCGCAGGCAAGCTGTTGTTCCAACCGTGCCACGACCAGCGCAACTACGTGGTCAAGGATACCGGCGGTACCAGCATCCTGCAGGAAGCCGCCTCGCTGGCCGGCCAGCAAGGCGCACTGTTTGCCGACCTGCGCGGCAAGTTCTCCGGCGTCGCCGCCGGCACCCAGGGCGAAGTGGAACTGCAACAGCTGTACCGCGTCGAGCGCTCGGTCTCGGCTTGCGATGATCCCGACTTCAAGCGCACGATCCTGCGCGCCAGCGGCCACAAGCCGGCCTGGGCGCTGAACGTCACCGCCAAGGGCATGGTGCTGGAGCGCGAAGGCCAGCCACCGCTGCCGGTTCCCTATGTCGAGGAACAACTGGGTGACGGGCGTTTCAACCTGATGACCGAAGCCAATAACCAGCACATCGAACTGTGGGCAGCCCCGCAGCGGTGCGTCGACAGCGTCAGCGGCAGCCTGCAACACATGACCGCCGAGTTGCGGGTCAACGGTCAAGTCCAGCGTGGCTGCGCGGCCTTCGGTGGTTCGCGGGACGATTGATTCGTGTCTGCGTTGTTTTAACATGACGGAAACCCGCCGTTGGGGCTTATAATCACCGGTTTGCAAAACCGCCGGCCCCACCAAACGCCGCACACCGGACCCTGTCATGTTACGAATCACCGAACTCAAGCTGCCCATCGACCATCCCGAAGAAGACCTGCGGCCCGCCATTGTGCAGCGCCTGGGCATCGCCAGTGATGACCTGCTCGATTTCACCCTGTTCAAGCGCAGCTATGACGCCCGCAAAAAATCGTCGGAGCTGTGCTTCATCTACACCGTCGACTTGAACGTAAAGGGTGAAACAGCCCTGCTGCTCAAGTTTGCCGATGACCGCAACATCAACCCGGCGCCGGACGTCAGCTACAAGGTGGTGGGTCAGGCGCCTGCGGACCTGGCTGAACGTCCGGTCGTGGTCGGTTTTGGACCGTGCGGGATTTTCGCCGGGCTGCTGCTGGCGCAGATGGGCTTCAAGCCGATCATTCTCGAGCGCGGCAAGGAAGTGCGCGCGCGCACCAAGGACACCTGGGGCCTGTGGCGCAAAAGTGTGCTCAACCCGGAGTCCAACGTGCAATTCGGTGAGGGCGGCGCCGGGACCTTTTCCGATGGCAAGCTCTACAGCCAGATCAAAGACCCGAAATTCCACGGGCGCAAAGTGCTGCACGAGTTCGTCAAGGCCGGCGCACCGGAAGAAATCCTCTACGTCAGCAAGCCGCACATCGGTACGTTCCGTCTGACCGGCGTGGTGGAAAACATGCGCGAGCAAATCATCGCCCTGGGCGGTGAAGTGCGCTTCGAGCAACGGGTGACCGACGTGTTGATCGAAGACGGTCAACTGAACGGCGTGGTCATCGATGGCGGCGAGCAGATCCTCTCCAAGCACGTGATCCTCGCCCTCGGCCACAGCGCCCGCGATACCTTCCGCATGCTCCACGGCCGTGGTGTGTACATGGAAGCCAAGCCGTTTTCCGTGGGTTTCCGTATCGAACACCCGCAGTCGCTGATCGATGCCGCGCGCCTGGGCAAATACGCCGGGCACCCGAAACTTGGCGCCGCCGACTACAAACTGGTCTACCACGCCAAGAATGGCCGCTCGGTCTACAGCTTCTGCATGTGCCCCGGCGGCACCGTGGTGGCTGCGACTTCCGAGTTGCATCGCGTGGTGACCAACGGCATGAGCCAGTACTCGCGCAACGAACGCAACGCCAACTCCGGCATCGTGGTCGGCATCACGCCTGAGGTCGATTACCCGGGCGGCCCGCTCGCCGGCATCGAGTTGCAGGAGCGCCTGGAATCCCACGCCTACATCCTCGGTGGCAGCAATTACGAGGCCCCGGCGCAACTGGTGGGCGATTTCATCGCCGGCAAACCGTCCACGGCCATCGGCAGCGTGGAGCCGTCCTACAAACCTGGGGTGTCCATGGGCGACCTGGCCCTGGCGCTGCCGGACTTCGCCATCGAAGCGATCCGTGAAGCCTTGCCGGCGTTCGAGAAGCAGATCAAGGGCTACTCGCTGCACGATGCAGTCTTGACCGGTATCGAGACGCGCACCTCATCGCCACTGCGGATTACCCGCAACGAATCGATGCAGAGCTTGAACGTCAAAGGCCTGTTCCCAGCCGGTGAAGGCGCCGGTTATGCCGGTGGGATTCTGTCGGCGGGTGTCGACGGCATTCGGATTGCCGAGGCGTTGGCGCGGGATATGTTGGGTATCGAGGCCTGAAAAAACCGCCGTGCGGATGTGGGAGCAAGCACGCTCCCACATTGGTTTTTATGGCGTGTCAGATATTCGCGCGCAGGACGTTATCGGGCAGTGGCTCACCGCGCTCGACGCTGGCCGCCACCGCAGCGATCAACCCCGGCAGTTCATACCCCTGCCCCGCCAGCCACGCCTGATCGTAATAGGTGGTGGCATACCGCTCGCCCCCATCACACAAGATCGCCACGATCGACCCCGACTCCCCCGCGGCTTTCATCTGCTGCGCCGCCATCAAGGCACCGATCAAGTTGGTCCCGCTGGACCCGCCGACCCGCCGCCCCAGCCGCTCGGCCAGGTAATGCATGGCCGCCAGCGACAGCGCATCCGGCACCTTGACCATCGCATCAATGACCTTGGGCAAAAACGACGCTTCGACCCGGGGTCGGCCAATGCCTTCGATCCGCGAACCGCACTCCAGGCGCAAGCCGGCATCGCCGCTCAGGTAGTAGTCAAAGAACACCGAGCGCTCGGCATCGGCACACAACACGCGGGTGCAATGCTGGCGATAACGCACATAGCGCCCCAGGGTCGCGGTCGTGCCGCCAGTGCCGGGGCTGGAAATCAGCCAGCTCGGCTCGGGATGACGCTCGAAGCGCATCTGCTGGAAGATCGACTCGGCGATGTTGTTATTCGCCCGCCAGTCGGTGGCGCGTTCGGCGTAGGTGAACTGGTCCATGAAGTGACCACCGCTTTCCTGCGCCAGGCGTTCGGACTCGGCGTAGATCTGCGTCGGATCTTGTACCAGATGACTCTTGCCACCATAGAAGGCGATCTGGGCGATCTTTTCCTTGGAAGTGGTGGCTGGCATCACCGCGATAAACGGCAGGCCGAGCAGGCGTGCAAAGTAGGCTTCGGAGATCGCCGTCGAACCGCTGGAGGCTTCGATCACCGGCGCCCCCGGCTTCAGCCAGCCATTGCACAGCGCATACAGGAACAGCGAGCGCGCCAGCCGGTGTTTCAGGCTGCCAGTGGGATGGCTGGACTCATCCTTGAAGTACAACTCGATACCCGGCAAGCCCGGCAGCGCTAAAGGGATCAGGTGGGTGTCGGCGCTGCGCTGGAAGTCTGCTTCAATAATACGAATGGCTTCGCGGGCCCAGGGACGGTGGTCGCTCATGAGGGAATCTCTAAGGATTTCAGTCGCAATCTTAGGATGTTTCCTATGCCACACACAGATACAGTAACGACTCAATTAGACACACAATTGCTAGGTTCTGGCGCAACCATGACCGCGCCCTATTCTTATAACAAATAAGAATATAACTTTTGTTTTAACAACTAACGGTACGGGTTAGGGTACGCACCTATTGAATCCGGATTGGAGAGCATACCTTGGCTCTGCGTAGCACGTTCACCCGTTTTTTCCAGCTGGAAGCCGCCAGCGGTCTGTTGTTGATCGCCGCAGCCGCCTTGGCGCTGATCGTCAACAACTCACCGTTGTCGCACCTCTACAGCGCGTTTCTCGACGTGCCCGTAGTGGCGCAGATTGGCGCGTTGAAGATCGCCAAACCCGCGTTGTTGTGGATCAATGACGGCCTGATGGCGCTGTTCTTCCTGCTGATCGGCCTTGAGGTCAAGCGCGAGTTGCTCGACGGCCACCTGTCCAAGCCCTCGCAAGTCGTCCTGCCAGGCGCTGCGGCGATCGGCGGCATGGTGGTGCCGGCATTGATCTACTGGGCAATCAACAAGGATTACCCTGCGGCGCTTTCCGGCTGGGCAATCCCCATGGCCACCGATATCGCCTTCGCGTTGGGCGTCCTGGCGCTGCTGGGCAAGCGCGTGCCAGTGTCGCTGAAACTGTTCCTGATGACCCTGGCCATTATCGATGACCTGGGCGCAATTATCGTGATCGCCGTGTTCTATTCCAGCGACCTGTCCGGCGCAGCCCTGGCGGGCGCGGGCGCCTGTTTGATTGCCTTGATTGCGATGAACCGGCTGGGCGTGATCAAGCTCGGGCCTTACCTGATCATCGGCTTGATCCTCTGGGTCTGCGTGCTGAAAAGTGGCGTGCATGCCACCTTGGCCGGCGTGACCCTGGCGTTCTGCATACCGCTGCGCACCAAAAACGCCGAAACCTCTCCGCTGTTGACGCTCGAACATGCCCTCCATCCGTGGGTGGCCTACTGCATCCTGCCGCTGTTCGCGTTTGCCAACGCTGGTGTATCCCTGACCGGGGTCAGCCTCGAGAGCTTCACCCACCACGTGCCCCTGGGTATCGCTGCCGGCCTGTTGATCGGCAAGACTATCGGCGTATTCGGCCTCACCTGGCTGGCCATCAAGACCGGCCTCGCCGCGCTGCCCAGCGGCGCCAACTGGGGCCAGGTGTTCGGCGTCGCAATCCTGTGCGGCATCGGCTTTACCATGAGCCTGTTTGTCGGTTCCCTGGCGTTCGTGCCGGGCGCCAGTGAGTTTGCCGGGGAGGATCGAATGGGGATTCTGACCGGGTCGATACTCGCGGCGTGTATCGGTTATGCGGTGACGGCGATGGCAAGTCGCAAGAAAGCCTGACTCACACAAACACCGCACACAAAAAACCCCAGCCGGTCACCCGGCTGGGGTTTTTCTTTGCTCGCGGCTTAACGCTTAGCGAGTCACGCGGCTGGTACCATCAACGGTCATGATGCGCACGCGATCACCGATGCGGAAGATTTCATTTTCCTGCACGGCCTGCACGTAGGCGCGCATGCTGCCGTCGTCTTCACGGACGGTGATTTCCACGCCCTGGGTACGGGTCAGGCCTTCTTCGGCGGCCGAACCCACCAGGCCGCCGGCGACGGCGCCGATGACGGCAGTCACGATACTGCCACGGCCGCCACCGATGGCGCTGCCGCCCACGCCGCCAATGACGGCGCCGGCTGCGCCGCCGATTGGGGTCTTGGTGCCTTCGATTTTCACCGGACGCAGGGATTCAATGGTCCCCATGCGAACGGTCTGCACACGACGCGCTTCGTCACGGGAGTACGAGTCGCCGGTCAGACTCGAGGCGCAGCCACCCAACAACAACGACAGGGTAGTAAAGCAGGCAACTAGTAAAACGGACTTACGCATAGCATCAACTCCAAAGGACAGGTGTTCATTAGACGCTGAGGCTTGACGCCTGTCACGGCAAGCCCCGCAGAAAATTGCTTTCATTCAGCCCTAGTACAGAGTGCCAGCACCAGAAGACCCGACAAACGGTAGCACTCATCTTGTAAACAGGACGTTCATGGATTATTTCATCATTGTAGTCACTACCGTAGCCGGCTTGTATTTCCATGGCTGGTTGTACCTGCGCATCCGACGCTGGATCGACCGCGACTTGGCGCTCTCCCTGGCGGGCAGCGACCTGCACAAGCGGGCCTTTATGCTGCAACAACTGGAAAAAGCCCGCACCCTGAAGATCAACCGCCGCGAGTTGCCGGCCTGGTTGAAAAACGCGGCGCAGCAGTACACGCCCGAGGCCTCTTGAAGAGAGGCTTCGGGGTGACGGACAACAGTCAGGTGGGGTGACGAAAGACGACGATCAGGGTGCCAGACGCTCACGGGTCCAGTCGGCCCCTTGCAAGCGGTAGTTCAGGCGGTCATGCAGGCGGCTAGCGCGGCCTTGCCAGAACTCGATGCGCTCGGGCAACAAGCGATAGCCGCCCCAGTGCTCGGGACAGTGCGGCTGAGTGTCGCTAAAACGCTGTTCGGTGACCTTGAGCAAGTCGTGCAATTCTTCACGGTCACGGATGACCTTGCTCTGCGGAGACGCCCACGCGCCCAGGCGGCTACCCAAGGGGCGCACCTGGAAATAGGCGTCCGACTCTTCGAGCGTGACCTTGACCACCCGGCCCTCGATGCGCACCTGGCGCTCCAGGGTCGGCCAGAAAAAGGTCATAGCCGCGAAAGGCTGCGTCGCGAGCTGATCGCCCTTGGCGCTCTGATAGTTGGTGAAGAAGGTAAAGCCCTGTGCATCCAGGCCCTTGAGCAGGAGGATGCGACAGTGCGGGCGACCGTCCTCATCGACCGTGGCCAGGGTCATGGCATTGGCCTCCACCGGCGGTTGCTCGGTCTTCACCGCCTCGCCAAACCATTGATGGAACAAGGCAAACGGCTCGCTCGGGGCTTGGGCCTCGCTCAAACCATCCCGTGTGTAGTCACGGCGCATATCCGCCAATGCCTGGGTCATGCGGCTTTATCCTTCTGGTTCAACAGATCAGTTTTTTGCCTGGTCGTTCGCAGCTGGTGCAGCGGCCTTGGCTTTGGCCGGTGCTGGCTTCTTGGCAGCTGGCTTGGCAGGGGCCTTTTTCGCGGCTGGCTTAGCTGCGGATTTCTTCGCAACCGCCTTTTTCGCTGGGGCCTTTGCGACTGCGGCCGGAGCGGGAACGTCCTGCACTGCAACCATTTCAGCCACAGGCGGCGTCTTGCCCGAGCTGTATTTGCTCAGCAAGGCCAACATAGTTGTACGCTGAGTAAACATAATTTCCATGCGACGGTTCAGCGCACGGCCCTGGGTACTGTCGTTGGCGGCACGTGGCATCATGTCGCCCATACCGCGCAACATCAGACGGTCTTGCTTGAGGCCGCTGAGACTGAAAATCGACGCGATTGACACCGCGCGCTCTTTGGTCAACGCCTGGCTCGCCGGAGCGCTGCCGGTGGAGTCAACGTGACCTAGGACCAGTACGGCGGTCTTCGGGTCAGCCTCAACAGCCTTGGCGACGCGAGTGAACGGGCCCAAGGTAACCGGCAGCAACATCGTCGGGCGTTTCGGGTTGTAGGAACCGTCTACCGGGGCAATCACCACCAGTACGTTGTCGCGACGTTCCAGTTGCAGGTTGCTGTCCTTGATGGCGGCGCGCAGGCGCGGCTCATAGTCGTCCAGCCAGGCTTGGGTGATTTTCGGGTCGGGCATCGGCACGTTGGTCACGTCGACCTTGGCCAATGGCTTAGGCTTGGACGTGCTTTCGAACGGCCACCACCAGTGAGTCTCGGAGTCGGTCTTGGCGATGACGGGGGCAGCAGGAGCAGCGGCTGGCGCCGGGGTTGCAGCCTTAAGGTCGGCCTTCAGGTCAGCCTTGGCATCGGCGGCCTTTTCGTCGGTGCTCTTGGAGGAGAACGGCCACCAGCTAGAGCCGGTATCCGCTTTGACCACCGGGGCTGGAGCAGGAGCGGCGGCTACCGGTGCGGCAGGCTTGGCGCTAGCGGCGGCAGTTACCGGCGCGGCAGGCTTGGCCCCGGCGGCGGGTTTGGCGTCCGGTTTGGCGTCGGTTTGGGTCACTGCGTCCTTGGTAGCAGCCTTGTCAGATCCAAATGACCACCAATGCCCGCCCTCGGCATCATTTTGTGGTGTTTGTGCGCAGCCAGTAATAGTGAGGCACAGCGCCAGTGCCAAGGACTTGTTCGATAACATGAGATATCCACAAAATGAGAAAAAACCGGGGGTCTGAATGACCCGTTAAACAGACGCGTCCAGAACATTAAAGTTACAATATTTCGCTTCGCGCCTTCTTATACTTGCCTTTGTAACAAAAAAACGTGAAACAGCAAGGGGTTTACAGACAACCGGCCAATATTCTGACCAACTTCTGCGCCCGCGGGTCCATAAGTACATAGGGCCCCAATGTATTAGTCGCAAAACCGAACGCTACATCATGTTCAGGGTCGGCAAACCCCACCGAACCACCCGCACCAGGATGTCCAAATGCACGCGGGCCAAGGCCGAAGGTCGCATTCGGCAGTTGCGGTTGATCCAACATGCAGCCCAGGCCGAAACGGGTTTGGGTCAATAAGGTTTTATCGGGCCCGATACTGTGTTCACGGGTCAACTGTTCGAGCATGTCGCTTTCCAGCAAACTACCGTCCAATAAACCACTATAAAAACCCGCCAGGCTGCGCGCATTACCGTGACCATTTGCCGCTGGCTGCTGCATACGCCGCCACTCCGGTTTATTAGTGCTGGTCAGAATAGACGGCGGATTGGCAAATGCCCGTGTCGTCATGGCCGCAGGTTCTCGCATCATTACTTGCAATAAGCGTTGCGCGGCTTCATCGCCCATGTTGCCTTTGCTGCGTGCTATATGGGCAACGCGATAAAACTCTTCATCCGCCAGGCCCACATGAAAGTCCAGCCCCAACGGGCGTGCAACCCGCGCCACGATGGACTCGCCCGGCCCGCGCCCGTCGGCACGGCGCAGCAATTCCCCGACCAGCCAGCCATAGGTGATCGCCTCGTAGCCGTGGCCCTGGCCCGGCGTCCACCACGGGGCTTCGGCCGCCAAGGTGTCGACCATCAATGGCCAGTCGTACAGCGCTTCGGCGGGCAGCATTTCGCGGATCGCCGGCAACCCGGCCTGGTGGCAGAGCAACTGGCGCAAGGTGATGGCTTCTTTACCGGCCGCAGCAAACGCCGGCCAGTAGTTGGCCACTGGCGCATCCAGTTGCAGCTTGCCTTCGGCCACCAATTGCAGGGCGGCGACGGCGGTGAAGGTTTTGGTGCAGGAGAACAGGTTGACAATGGTGTCGCTGTGCCACGCTTGTGCCCCATCCTTGTCGGCGGTGCCGGCCCACAGGTCGACCACGGTTTCCCCGCCGATCTGGATGCACAGCGCCGCACCACGCTCTTGCGGGTCATCGAACAACGCGGCGAACGCTTCACGTACCGCTTCGAACTGGAGCTCGTAATGACCCTGAACCTGCACCTAAGCCCCCTCGGAAAACGCTGTAAAAAGTGGCCGACATTGTTCCAGCCCTTGTAGGATTTGTGAACCCGTCAACGCTGAATCAATGACCATTTCCGGAATGCCCACCGGCATGTCCGGCGCCCTGCCCCGCACCTTTGCCGTCACGCCCCGGCGTGCTGCCTCCATGCTCGCGAACCGCACGGGCCGCCTTGGCCTTTTCGGCCTCCTTGCCCAGTTGGTCGACCGCCGCCAGGTTGCTTCTACGCACACTGTCGACAAAACCCTGGAACGGCACATCGGTCATACCGACCAGACCGAAATGGCCGTTTTCGCCGTCCAGCAAGCGACCGGTCACCGGCTGGTCCAGATACTGGAACCAGTGCACACCGACAATCGACGGCTCGGCCATAGCCTGCTTGAGGAAGTTGGCATACGCGGCGCCGCGATCCTCTTCCCTGGCCAATTGCGTTACACCGCCCCAAAACGGGCCGCGGTCAGCCGAGCCGAAGTTGAACTCGGTGATCAACACCGGCTTGTCCAGTGCGCGCAAGGCGGCGAAGTCATAGCCGTCCTGAGGTTTGAGGGTGTACATGTTGAAGCTCAACACGTCGCAATACTGCGCACAGGACGCCACCGCTTCCGGAGTACTCACTGCGTAACGCCCGCCCAGCAGCAACTGGTTGGGCGCGTGCCATTTGAGCGCATCGGAGATGGTCTTGAAGTAGGTATCGGCGAAGGTCTTCTGGAAGTATTTGAAGTCGGCTTCGATTTCCGGATGCTCGGGGTTGGGCATCGGTGGCTCGAAGCCCGGATCTTCCATCAACTCCCAGCCCGCCAGGTGGATGCCCCAGGCTTTCGACAGGCCTTCTTCGTTGCGGTATTTGTCGCGCAATTGCTTGAGGAACGCACGCTTGGCGGGTACGTCGGTGGTCATGCGCAGGGTGCCGTAGGCCAAGGCGAAGCGGGATTTTGCATCCTCACCGGGACCGGCCCATGCCAGT
Source organism: Pseudomonas sp. D3 (assembly GCF_029320995.1). Classification (NCBI taxonomy): domain Bacteria; kingdom Pseudomonadati; phylum Pseudomonadota; class Gammaproteobacteria; order Pseudomonadales; family Pseudomonadaceae; genus Pseudomonas; species Pseudomonas sp. D3. Next base: position 1,740,507 of record NZ_CP119772.1, on the reverse strand, counting down.
TCGTTGTCGGCAAAGAAGCCGATCAACCACGGATCGTCACGGTGATCACGGGCAGCGATGGCCACGGCGCGCTCGGTGGCCATGGCGAAACGCGGGTCGAACGGGTCGGGCATGCCGCCCCACCAGTCGGTGCCGGTACTGATGCTGGCGTAATCGCCGACGATCGACAGCGGCAAGGTGTACGGCACGCGGTCCGCGCTGGCCAGTTGCGCAGCGCTCCAGTTGCCGACGGTGTTGAAACCCCAGGCCTGCAAGCGGTCGAGGGTGTGGCTGACCCAGCGCTTCTGGTCGAAACCTTCAGTGTCATAAGTGCGCTGCAGGTTGGCGCGGTAGAAATCGTACCAACGCCCCGCGCCAAAGCTGCGCCCTTCGCCCGCGCCGTTGCCAGTGCGGTTGTCAGCGCTGCCGTAGTATTTGTCGAGGGGTTCACCGGCCTTGGGCAGCGCCGCGAACATCCATTCACGGCCCGCCACATAAGTCTGGTTGTTATCCGACGCCACGGTGTTGACGCCCAGGGAATAGAACGGATGCCCCTCCGGCGTCACCAAATACCAGCGACCGTCGCGCTTTTCGGTGCGGAAAAAGCCACTGGCGTCGAACGCAGGGCCCTTGCTCCAACCGCCGTACTGGTCCAGGGAGGATTTATCCCGCTCGGCCAGCCAAGCCTTGAGTTGTTGCTGCTCCTTGGCAGCGGCGGCCTTGAGTTGCTCGTCGCTGCTGACCTTTTCCGGCCAGCGCGCGCGGGTGGACTGGCCATAGGCGTCCACCAGTTCGCCGTAGGCTGCCATGAGCACCGGCTCGCTGTCCTGCACGCCAAAGCGCTCCAGCAGAATGCTTTGGGCGACATTCGGCTTGATCATCGACAGGGTCACCGACACCACCTGGCTGCGGTCGATTTCCCCGGCGCTGCTGGCCAGCAACACGCGCTGGCCGTCGACGCTGATCGGCATCGGCGGGCCGGCCTTCATGCCCTGGCTCAACGGCGAGTTGGCTTGCAGGGGGATCAACAGGGTCTGGGCCGGACCGGCTGGCAGGTCGATGCGGCTGACCAGGGTCTTGCCGTCATTGCTCTGCACCTTGACGTACAGGGTCAGCGCCCAGTCCATGGCGCTCTGGATACGCAGGCTCATGGCGCTGGATTGCGACCAGTCCCAGGCGCCGGTCTGCGGGCTGAGCACCAGGCTCGGTTCGGCGGCCGGGTTGAAGGTGATGCGGCGCAGCACTTCGCCTTCAGGGGTTTGTTCGGCGTTGTATTGCGGCAGGCTGGCGTCCTGGGTCGCCACCTTGACCACATCGGCAGGCCGGACGAAGTTGAACAGCGTTTGTTGCCCGGCGGGTGCGGCCAGCAGGGGCGCGGCGAACAGCAGGGCAAAAAGGGCGGGCAGCGTGCGAATCATACGAGCAAGGTTCTCCCAAACGGCCGATAAATGGCCTGATGACATAGAGCGAGGCAGTGAGATAGACCACGAAGTGGGCGAATTCGCCCACTGAGGCTTAAGAAATTTCGCGCCGGAACGGCGGCAAGGCATTCAAGATAGCCTTGCCATAGCGCTGGGTGACCAGGCGGCGATCGAGCAAGGTGATGGTGCCCCGGTCTTCTTCGGTACGCAGCAAGCGCCCGCAGGCCTGCACCAGCTTCAGGGACGCATCCGGCACCGAGATTTCCATGAACGGGTTGCCACCGCGCGCTTCGATCCACTCGGCCAGGGCGGCCTCGACAGGATCATCCGGCACCGAGAACGGGATCTTGGCGATCACCACGTGTTCGCAGTAGGCACCGGGTAAGTCCACGCCTTCGGCAAAGCTCGCCAGGCCGAACAGCACGCTGGAATCCCCGCCATCGACCCGCGCCTTGTGCTTGTTCAGGGTTTCCTGCTTGGACAGGTTGCCTTGGATAAACACCTGCTTGCGCCAGTCGCGGTCAAGGCCGTCGAACACGTCCTGCATCTGTTTGCGCGACGAGAACAGCACCAGTGTGCCGCGCGAACCTTCCACCAGCTCCGGCAAGTCACGGATGATCGCCGCCGTGTGGGCCGGCGCATCCCGGGGGTCGGCCTTGAGGTCGGGGACGCGCAGCACGCCGGCATCGGCGTGATGGAACGGGCTCGGCACCACGGCGGTGACGGCTTTTTTCGGCAGACCCGCACGCATGCGGAAGCGGTCGAAGGTGCCCAGGGCGGTCAGTGTGGCCGAGGTAACCAGGCAGCCATAGGCCACGTTCCACAAGTTGCGCCGCAACATTTCCGCCGCGAGGATCGGGCTGGCGTTGACCTCGATGTCAAACAGCGCACCGCTTTCCGACAGGGTCAGCCAACGCGCCATGGGCGGGTTGTCTTCCGGGTCTTCGACGGTGAAGGCGGTCCACAACTCCCAGTTGCCCTGGGCACGGGACAACAGGCTGCCGAACAGTGGGTACCACTCCTCGGCCTGGTTACTGGCGATGCCGATATTGACCTCGCCGTCCATGCCTTCCTTGAGCAGGTCGGTCAAGCGAGTGAACAGATCGGTTAGGCGCGAAAAGCCCTTCTTCAGCTCGACGCCCATTTCGCGCATGTGCTCGGGAATCAGTCCACCGACAAAGCGATGGCGCGGGCGCTCGCGGCCTTCGACGTCTTCGCCGGGCTTGAAGTCGGCGACCTGCTCGCAGGCGCTGAACATGAACTGCTGCTGGGTCTTGATCTCCCGCGCCAGCTCCGGTACCTGCTCGATCAGCTTGCCCAGGTCGCCGGGCAGCGGATGCTGGGCCAGCAGTTTGGTGAGGTTCTTGGCGGTGGTCTCCAACCAGTCGGCGGTGGAGCGCAAGCGCGTGTAGTGGGCGAAGTGGCCGATGGCCTTGTCGGGCAGGTGGTGGCCTTCGTCGAATACGTAAAGGGTGTCGCGCGGGTCCGGCAGCACGGCGCCGCCGCCCAGTGCCAGGTCGGCCAGGACCATGTCGTGGTTGGTGACGATCACGTCGACCTTACCCATGCCTTCGCGCGCCTTATAGAAGGCGCACTGGCCGAAATTGGGGCAATGACGGTTGGTGCATTGGCTGTGGTCGGTGGTCAGGCGCGCCCAATCGGCGTCTTCCAGGGCGGTGGGCCAGCTGTCGCGGTCGCCGTCCCATTTATTGCCGGCCAGTTTCTCGATCATGCTGGTAAACAGTTTTTGGCTGACTTCATCGACTTCGATCTTGAAGCCTTCTTCTTCAAACAGCGACGCCGTGGCGGTTTGCGCGTGGCCTTCCTGCAGCAGCACGTCGAGCTTGGACAGGCACATATAGCGGCCGCGGCCCTTGGCCAGGGCGAAGGTGAAGTTCAGGCCGCTGTTGCGCATCAGGTCGGGCAGGTCTTTGTAGACGATCTGCTCCTGCAGGGCGACGGTGGCGGTAGCAATCACCAAGCGCTTGCCGGCGGCCTTGGCGGTGGGAATCGCCGCAATGCTGTAGGCCACGGTCTTGCCGGTGCCGGTGCCGGCCTCGACGGCCACGATCGCAGGGTCGCCGCTGCGCCGGCCTTCGTCGTCGGTGTCGATATCCCCGAGGACCTTCGCCACTTCGGCGATCATCAGGCGTTGGCCGTAGCGCGGTTTCAAGCTCTTGGCTTCGAGAAAACGCGAATAGGCGCCCTGGATCGTGGTTTTGAGTTCAGTGCTGATCATGGATAGTCGGGCGCAAAAACGCTGGATAAATTTTCAGTGGTTCGGATCGGCAGCTATCATACCTCGCTAATTAATCCCGCGCAGAACGGAGTACCGCAATGACCGTGTTCAGCCTCGTTTACACCCTGCATGTATTGGCCGCCCTGATCTGGGTCGGCGGCATGTTTTTCGCCTGGATGATCCTGCGCCCCGCCGCTGTGGCGGCGCTTGAGGGCCCTGCCCGGCTCAAGCTGTGGGTAAATGTGTTTCAACGTTTTTTCGTGTGGGTCTGGGTGGCGGTGCTGGTTTTGCCGATCAGCGGTGTCGGCCTGTTGCAACTGCGCTTCAGCGGGTTTGAAACCGCACCGCGTTACGTGCAGGTGATGATGGGGTTGTATGTGGTGATGACCGCGCTGTTTATCCGCATCCAGGCGTTGAAGCTCCCTGAATTGCGCACAGCGGTGGCGGCTGAGGATTGGCCGGCGGGTGCGGCTGCACTGGGGCAGATTCGCAAGTTGGTGGGCATTAACCTGATCGTGGGGTTGGTGGTGGTCGCGATTGCTTCGGCTCGGCCGATGTTCTGAGACGCGCCTTAAACCGCCATCCGGAGCAAGCCCTCTCCCACACTTGAAATGCATTCAAAATGTGGGAGGGAGCTTGCTCCCGATGGCGTCAGAACGAACGACTCAAAGTCGCTGGACGGTTACAGAGCCAGCAGGACCAGCCGGCCCCGGTTGCCCTTCCAGCCCAGGCCGGCCTTTGTCACCACCATCGGCGCGGTACACCAGGCAACCCTTGGATTGCCCACCCCTTCCGGGCTTGCCCGCCGTCCCTGCCAAGCCGCCCGCGCCGCCATCGACCCAGACCTTGATCTTGTCGCTCGGAAAGTCCTGCGGCAGCTCGACCCGCACCTGCGCGCCCGCCGCGCCAGCCAACCCGTCGCCACCGTTATCGCCGTTGGCACCGCGCCCGGCGGAACCCCAAGTGCAACCCGGGTCTTCGCCGTTGGCGCCATCCAGCCCGGCATAACCTTGGGCGCCGGTACCACCACGGGCATCCACCGACAGCTCTTGCGCCGTCAGGGCATTGATGCGCAAGGTCAGGTCACGCCCGGCCTTGGCTGGTTTTTCATGAGTACCCGGAGCACCACGCGAGGTGATCTGGCTGCCGTGCTCCAGTTGCGCCTGACGCACCTGCAATTGCAGCACGGTGTTACCGGGAGCGATGGCGATGCGTGCTTCGCGGCCCAGGTGCAACACCTCCACCGAGACCTGGCTGATCGTGGCCGGGATGAGCAAAGTGCCGTAGTCCGCCACGTCCAGGCGTTCCAGCTGCAGTACGCTGGTACTGCTGGGCAAGCGCATCAACGAATTGGTTTCAACACTGACGTTCTGGGCCAGGGCAACGGGGCTGACCAACAGGGCCAACAGAAAAACCTTACGCATCATGGGGCTCCTGAGTGATGGGGAATTTGTTATTTCAAATTTTTCTTTGGGCGCACAGTAACGACTTCTACAGGCGATTTGCCAGTGAAGGATCAAAAAACTTGAGAAGGCGTCGGTTTCAGCGAGGATCGCCAACGATGCCCCTGTGGAATCCCACAGGGGCAAGGGCTCTCAGCGGTTGATCTGGATTTCTACGCGGCGGTTCAGGGCACGTCCTTCAGCGGTTTTGTTGTCAGCCACCGGATGGCTTTCGCCCGCGCCGGTCACCGATACAAAGTTACTGCGAGGCACGCCGGAGCCGATCAGGTATTCCGTCACCGAGTGGGCGCGTTTTTCCGAGAGTTTCTGGTTGTAGACGTCCTTGCCGACGCTGTCGGTATGCCCGCTGACCCGCAACTGGGCGCTCGGGGCCTCCCGTTTCAGGCGGGTGGCAATGGTGTCGAGCTTGGTTTTGTCCGCCGCCGTCAGCTTGGCCGAGTCGAACTGGAAGTGTACATCGCGAATCACGATGGTTTCTTCCTTGACCACAACCACCTCTTCAACCACAACGGCGAGTGGCGCAGGTGGGCAACCATTGGCATCGACCTGCACGCCTTTCGGCGTGCCGGGGCACTTGTCACGGCTGTCCGGCACGCCATCGCCGTCTTCGTCACCATCGCCGTGTACCCAGCAATAGGCACCGGCCATGCCGCCGACCAACAACGCGCCGTAGCCGGCGTAGGCTGAGCTTTCCGTCGCACCGATCGCCGCACCGGTCACACCGCCAACGGCGGCGCAGGTGGGCCAATCGGTTTTTTGCAAACCTGCGCAACCTGTCAATACTCCGGTTAGCAGAACCAAGGGTAGAGCTGTCCGCATGATGCTCATCTGATTTCTCCTGGGGGGATCGGCGGGGGCCGATGGGTGGAGTAAAGACCGCTCCTTTCAACTGCGCCAGTACGCCACACCCCCGTATTCATTGAGGCCGGCCGCACTTGAGGGACTTTTCTCAGCCACCCGCTCTAGGCCCGCACGCTCAGCCGCGCTAGTCTCTAGGGTCCTGATGTGAGGATCTCTGATGACCGCTGGTATTTCTTCTCGTACACCCCAGCAAGCCCTGGCTGCCTTGCTCGATTTGCAGCAGCCCAAACGCCTGTTGCTGTTGGGTGCCAGCCAGTTCCCGGCACTGCAAGCCTTTCAAAAGGCGCACCCTGATACCCAGGTGTCCGTCGCGGCGCCTGGCGCGTTGCCGGCGGAACTGGCGGCGCAGCGTTTTGACCTGGCGCTGGTGGTCGATTGCCTGGAGCACCTGTCAAAATCACAAGGCCTGACCCTGTTGGGTGGCATTCGCAACCTCAATGCCAGCCGTATTGCGGTGCTGGTGGACCTGGGAGCCTGCGACTGGAAGGACACTGACTTCTTCTCCCTGGCCCTGCAGGCCGGTGAGCGCTTCGAGCGCGATGAGCAGGTGCTGACGCTGTTTACCTATGATCTGCTTGACTATAAACAGGTGCCGGACTGGCTCAACGCCCGCTTCTGGGCCAACCCGGAAAACTTCGGAAAGTATTGGTGGTAACCCAATGACTACAGCCATTTGCCCCTGCGGCAGCGGCAACCTGCTGGATGCCTGCTGCGGCCATTATCACGCCGGCCACCCGGCGCCGTGTGCCAGCGCACTGATGCGTTCGCGCTACAGCGCCTACGTGCTGGGCCTGGTGGACTACCTGGTGGCCACCACCCTGCCCGCGCAACAGGCCGCCTTGGACCGTGACGCCATTGCCGCCTGGAGTGCCCAGAGCACCTGGCTCGGCCTGGAGGTGGAAAGCTCCGAGGTGTTCGGCGGCCAGCCGGAACATGCGTTCGTGACCTTTACTGCACGCTGGCATGACAGCACCGGCGAACATAGCCACCGCGAACAGTCTTCTTTCGTACAGAATGAGGCGCGCTGGTACTTCATCGACCCGACAGTGCAGATGAAGGCCGGACGCAATGACGCGTGCCTCTGCGGGAGCGGGCAGAAGTTCAAGAAGTGCTGCTCCAGCTACCTCTAATCACCTGACAGGGATCACGCCATGCTCCGGATTTACAGCTTGTTGCTGGCGTTGACCCTTGGCTTGAGCGGCTGCGCCTCGTGGTTCGAGGACGACACGCCCCCGCCCCACGTCTCGCTGGTGAAAGTCGAAGTGGTACGGGCCAAGTTACTGGAGCAGAAGTTCAAGCTGTATTTTCGCGTGGACAACCGCGACGACGCCGATCTGACGGTGCGGGGCCTGATCTACAAGGTCACCCTGGGCAACCTGCTGCTGACCGAAGGCGAATCCAACGAATGGCTCACCGTGCCGCCGCGTGGCCATGCCTTTTTCAAGATCTCGGTGCGCACCAACCTCTGGCCGCAAATCCGTGATGTGGTGCAGATGCTGAAAAAACCCGAGCGGCCCGTGCCGTATCGGCTGGAAGGCGAGCTGAAAACCGGATTATTCATCGGTAATGACGTGCGCGTGGACCACAATGGCGAGATAATCCCCGGCGATTTTATTCCGGAGCGACATCGATGACTCAGCAACCCCATGTCCATGGTCCTGACTGCAACCACGATCACGATCACCATGATCACGACCACGGCCATGTCCACGGCCCGAACTGCGGCCATGCTCACCAGGAGCCGGTGCGCAATGCCCTGAAGGACGTTGGCCGTAACGATCCATGCCCATGCGGCAGCGAGAAGAAATTCAAGAAGTGCCACGGCGCTTGATACCACGCTCCTGAAAATAAGCCTTAGCTCCTGCTTGCGTCGTTTCACCGCGCTCACTAACGTAGCGCCTTTACTGACGCTACCCCCGCAGGAGCTTTGCCATGGCCTCGCCAGCCCTCTCACATTTTCTTCCCCGGTTCGGCGTTGCCGCGGCAGTGGCCAGCGCATTAAGCCTGGCTGGTTGCCAACTCCAGAGCACCCAGGACACCCTGCCACCCGTTACCGGCGTACAGCCGATCAAGGGCCTCGCGCAGAATGTTTCGATACGCCGCAATGCCCAGGGCATGCCGCTGATTGAAAGCAACACCTTCCACGACGCACTGTTCAGCCTCGGCTATGTGCATGCCAGCGACCGCATTACGCAGATGGTCACGTTGCGTTTGCTGGCCCAAGGCCGCCTGGCGGAAATGTCCGGCCCCGAGGTGCTGGATGTCGACCGATTCATGCGCGCGGTCAATCTCAAGAAAAGCGCCGGCGAGCTGTACAACGCCTCGTCGCCACGTCTCAAGCGCTTCTTTGAAGTGTATGCCCGTGGCGTCAACGCCTACTTGTTCCGCTACCGCGACAAGCTGCCGCCGGACCTCGCCCAGACCGGCTACAAACCCGAGTACTGGAAGCCGGAAGATTCGGCGCTGTTGTTCTGCCTGCTGAATTTCAGCGAGTCGGCCAACCTGCAGGAAGAATTGTCGTCCCTGGTACTGGGGCAAAAGGTCGGCGTCGACAAACTCGCCTGGCTCACCCCAAGTGCGCCGGATGAACCGATCCCCCTGGCCGAAGCCGACAAACTCAAGGGCGTGAACCTGGGCCAGATCACCGGCCTGGCCGGGCTGGAGACGGTCAGCCAGCAACTGAGCAGCCTCAACTCACTGGCGGTCACCACCTCGAGCAACTGGGCGATTGGCCCGCAACGCAGCCGCAGCGGCAAAAGCCTGCTGGCCAACGACCTCGCCGCCCAGCCGCAAGCACCGTCGCCATGGAATTACGTACAGATCCGCGCCCCGAAATACCAGGCCGTCGGCGCCTCGATTGCCGGCCTGCCAACCCTGCTGTCCGGCTTCAACGGCAAAGTGGCGTGGAGCATGAGCACGGTCAAGGGCGACACGCAGGACCTGTTCTTGGAAAAGGTCAAACGCCAGGGCAGTGCGTTGTACTACGAGAGCAACGGCAAATGGCTGCCGGCCGGTGTGCGTAACGAGACCTTTTTCATCAAAGGCCAACGCTCGATTCGCGAAGTGGTGTACGAAACCCGCCACGGCGCCCTGCTCAACAGTAGCCAGGCGCTAACAACGGGACTGGGTCTGGCCCTGCAAACGGCGGACTTCAAGGACGACAAGAGCCTGGATGCGTTCTTCGACCTGTCCCGTGCGCAAAACGCCGGCAAAGCCTCGGACGCGACCCGGGAAATCCGCGCCATCGCCTTGAACATGGTGTTCGCCGACGCCAGCAACATCGGCTGGCAGGTTACCGGGCGCTTCCCCAACCGCCGCGAAGGCGAAGGCCTGCTGCCTTCACCGGGCTGGGATGCGCGCTTTGACTGGGACGGTTACGCCGACGCGATGCTGCACCCCTATGACCAGGACCCGGCCCAAGGCTGGATCGGCACCGCCAACCAACGTACCGCGCCGCGCGGCTATGGCATGCAACTGTCCAACTCGTGGGATGCTCCGGAGCGCAGCGAGCGCCTGGCGCAATTGGCCAATGCCGGCAAGCATGACAGCCGCAGCATGATCGCCATGCAATACGACCAGACCACCACGTTCGCCGCCAAGCTCAAGAACATGTTCCAGGCGCCTGGCATGGCGCAGCCGCTGAAACAGGCGATCGCTGCGCTGCCCGCAGCCGAACAGACCAAGGCCCGTGAAGCGCTGAATCGCCTGATGGCGTTTGACGGCCGCCTGGCGCCGACGTCAGCCGACGCGGCGATTTATGAGCTGTTCCTGCAGGAAAGCAGCAAACAGATCTTCCTCGACGAACTCGGCCCGGAAAACAGCGCCACTTGGAAAGCCTTTATCAGCAACGCCAACCTGTCCTACGCCGCTCAGGCCGACCACCTGCTGGGCCGTGAAGACAGCCCATTCTGGGACGATGTACGCACCCCGCAGAAAGAAGACAAACCGGCAATCCTCGCCCGCAGCCTGGCCGCCGCGATCACTGCCGGCGACAGCCAGTTGGGTGCCGATCACAAGGCCTGGCAGTGGGGCAAACTGCACAGCACCACCTGGAAGAACAGTAATGGCCAGGTGATTCGCGGCCCGCTGGCTAGCGGCGGCGACCACAACACCCTGAACCCGGCCCCGTACAATTGGGGGCAAAGTTTCGACACCACCCAAGTGCCGGCACTGCGCATGATTGTCGACTTCGGCCAGGCGGAACCGATGATGGGCCAGGGCGGCATCGGCCAGTCCGGCAACCCGGCCAGCCCGAACTATGCCAATGGCATCGATCCGTCGCTCAAGGCGCAATACCTGAGCTTCCCGATGCAGCCGCAGAACTTTGACAAGGTGTATGGGAAAGCCAGGTTGACCCTCACTCCCGGCAAGTAACCGTACCAACAGGTGGGAGCTGGCTTGCCTGCGATAGCGGTGGATCAGTCACTGAAAGAGTGACTGACACGGCTTCATCGCAGGCAAGCCTGCTCCCACATTTTTTAATCTGCGCTCGATCCAAAATGGTGCAGCCGATTTTCAATGCCCACTTTCGGGCATCTCCTATACTAATAGCTCCCTCTTCCCACCTTTTAAAACGATCATTCGGAGCGACATTCGGAACTATGGTGCAGAAATTGCTACTTGTGATCCGTCTGACACCGTTCAGTAACAGTCCTAAACGCGCCACAAGCGCTTATCTTGGTTTCCAGGGATTACATAATGAAAAAAGCATTGCTGACCCTTTCTGCACTGGCTCTGTGCATGGCCGCAGGTTCCGCCTTGGCCAAGGAATACAAGGAATTGCGTTTTGGTGTCGATCCGTCCTACGCACCGTTCGAGTCCAAAGCGGCTGACGGCAGCCTGGTGGGCTTCGACATCGACCTGGGCAATGCGATCTGCGCCGAGCTGAAGGTCAAGTGCAAGTGGGTCGAAAGCGACTTCGACGGCATGATTCCAGGCCTCAAAGCCAACAAATTCGACGGCGTGATTTCGTCCATGACCGTCACCGAAGCCCGTATGAAGGCCATCGACTTCTCCAACGAGCTGTTCTCCGGCCCGACTTCGCTGGTATTCAAGAAGGGCGCCGGTTACTCGACGCCTGAGTCCCTCAAGGGCAAAACCGTGGGCTACGAGCAAGGCACCATCCAGGAAGCCTATGCCAAGGCCGTATTGGATAAAGCCGGTGTGACCACCAAGGCCTACGCCAACCAGGACCAGGTGTACGCTGACCTGACCTCCGGTCGTCTCGACGCCTCCGTGCAGGACATGCTGCAAGCCGAACTGGGCTTCCTGAAGTCGCCGGCCGGTGCCGGTTATGAAGTCAGCGCGGCCATCGACGACCCATTGCTGCCGTCGAAAACGGCGGTCGGTATCAAAAAAGGTAACACTGAGCTGAAGGCCTTTTTGGATAAAGGTATCAAAGCGTTACATGATGATGGCACCTACGCCAGCATCCAGAAGAAACACTTTGGCGATCTGAACCTGTACAGCGGCAAATAATGCCTGGGGCGCCCCTTCCCGCAAGGGGCGCTTTTTTATCGCCATAGGTCCTGATTTATGTTCGAAGAACTGTTGCAAACCCTCGGGCTGAGCGCGCTCAGTTTGAAGGGTTTCGGCCCGCTGTTGCTGCAAGGCACCTGGATGACCATCAAGTTGTCGGTGCTGTCCCTGGCCGTCAGCGTGTTGCTGGGCCTGCTCGGCGCCAGCGCCAAACTGTCCAGCCTGCCCTTCCTGCGCATTCCCGCCCAGCTCTACACCACGCTGATTCGTGGCGTGCCCGACCTGGTGCTGATGCTGCTGATTTTCTACAGCCTGCAAACCTGGCTGACCGGTCTTACTGACTTCATGGAATGGGAATACATCGAAATCGACCCATTCAGCGCCGGGGTGATCACCCTGGGCTTTATTTACGGTGCGTACTTCACCGAAACCTTTCGCGGCGCGATCCTCGCGGTGCCCCGCGGCCAACTGGAAGCCGCCACGGCGTATGGCCTCAAACGCGGGCAGCGGTTTCGCTACGTGACCTTCCCGCAAATGATGCGCTTTGCCCTCCCGGGCATCGGCAACAACTGGATGGTGATGCTCAAGGCCACCGCGCTGGTGTCGATCATCGGCCTGGCAGACCTGGTCAAGGCCGCGCAGGATGCCGGCAAGAGCACCTATCAACTGTTTTACTTCCTGGTGGTTGCCGCCTTGATCTACCTGCTGATCACCAGTGCGTCCAACTTTGTCCTGCGCCGTCTTGAACGTCGCTATTCGGCAGGCTCCCGGGAGGCCGTGCGATGATCGAACTCTTGCAGGAATACTGGCGCCCATTCCTTTACAGCGACGGCCAGCACATCACCGGCCTGGCCATGACCATGTGGCTACTCAGCGCCTCATTGGTGATCGGCTTTTTGGTGTCGATCCCGCTGTCCATCGCCAGGGTGTCGCGTAACCCTCTGGTGCGCTGGCCGGTGCAGTTCTACACCTACTTGTTTCGTGGTACGCCGCTCTATATCCAATTGCTGATCTGTTACACCGGCATCTACAGCATTGCCGCCGTGCGCGCCCAGCCGGTGCTGGATGCGTTCTTTCGCGACGCGATGAACTGCACGGTCCTGGCCTTCGCGCTCAACACCTGCGCCTACACCACCGAGATTTTCGCCGGGGCGATCCGCAGCATGGCCCACGGCGAGGTCGAAGCGGCCAAAGCCTACGGCCTCAGCGGCTGGAAGCTGTACGCCTATGTGATCATGCCGTCGGCCCTGCGCCGTTCATTGCCGTACTACAGCAATGAAGTGATTTTGATGCTGCACTCGACGACGGTGGCGTTTACCGCGACGATCCCGGACATTCTCAAAGTGGCCCGGGACGCCAACTCGGCCACCTTCCTCACCTTTCAATCATTCGGCATCGCTGCGCTGATCTACCTGACTGTGACCTTTGCCCTGGTCGGTCTGTTTCGTCTGGCGGAGCGCCGCTGGCTGGCTTTCCTCGGGCCGAGCCATTAAGGAGCCTTCATGCGTCATCAGATCCATGAACTGATCGCGCCGGTGCCAGGCACGGCGCGGCAGATTCACAGCTTCCACTTCGGCCCGGAGCAGGCCGAACACAAGATCTACATCCAGTCGTCGCTGCATGCCGATGAACTGCCGGGCATGCTGGTGGCCTGGCACCTCAAGGCACGCCTGGCGCAACTGGCCGCCGCCGGGCGCTTGCGCAGCGAAGTCGTGCTGGTACCCATCGCCAACCCGGCGGGCCTCGAACAAGTGTTGATGGACATCCCACTGGGCCGCTATGAGTTGGAAAGCGGGCAGAACTTCAATCGCCTGTTTGTCGACCTCAGTGAAGAGGTGGGTGATCAGGTCAAGGATTTGCTCGGGGAGGATCCCCAGCGCAACGTCGAACTGATCCGCGAGGCGCTGTCCAGCGCCCTGGCGGAGCAAACCGTCACGACCCAGTTGCAATCCCAGCGCCTGGTGCTGCAACGCCTGGCCTGTGATGCCGACATGGTGCTGGACCTGCATTGCGACTTCGAAGCCGTGGCGCACCTGTACACCACGCCCGAGGCCTGGCCGCAGGTGGAGCCGCTGGCGCGGTACATCGGCTCGGAGGCCAACTTGCTGGCCACCGATTCCGGCGGGCAATCCTTCGATGAGTGCTTCACCCTGGTGTGGTGGCAGTTGCAGCAACGCTTCGGCGAACGCTTCCCGATCCCCATGGGCTGTTTTTCGGTGACCGTCGAACTGCGCGGCCAGGGCGACGTCAACCATGGCCTGGCCGGCCTCGACTGCCAGGCGATCATCGACTACCTGATTCACTTCGGCGCGATTGCCGGCGACGTGGCACCGCTGCCCGACCTGCCCTACCCGGCCACCCCGCTGGCGGGCGTCGAACCGGTAGCGACGCCGGTCGGCGGCTTGCTGGTGTTCAGCGCCTTGCCCGGTGAATACCTCGAAGCCGGGCAACTGATCGCCGAAATCATCGACCCCATTACTGACCGCGTAACGCCTGTGCATTGCAAAAGCGCCGGCCTGCTTTACGCCCGTTCGCTGCGGCGCATGGCCACTGCAGGGATGGTCATCGGCCACGTTGCAGGCTCAGAGGCCTACCGCAGCGGCTACCTACTTTCGCCTTGAGGATGCACGCCCCATGTACAAACTGACCGTTGAAGGCCTGCATAAAAGCTATGGCGACAATGAAGTGCTCAAAGGCGTCTCGCTCAAGGCCAAGACCGGTGACGTGATCAGCCTGATCGGCGCCAGCGGTTCGGGCAAGAGCACCTTCCTGCGCTGCATTAACTTTCTGGAAACGCCCAACGACGGTGCGATGACCCTCGATGACAAGCCGATCCGTATGGTCAGCGACCGCCACGGCATGCGCGTGGCCGACGACGCCGAGCTGCAGCGCCTGCGCACGCGCCTGGCGATGGTGTTCCAACACTTCAACCTGTGGAGCCACATGAGCGTGCTGGAAAACATCACCATGGCCCCGCGCCGGGTGCTGGGCTGCAGTAAGAAAGACGCCGAGGACCGTGCCCGTCGCTACCTGGACAAAGTCGGCCTGCCGGCCCGCGTGGCCGATCAATACCCGGCATTTCTCTCTGGTGGCCAGCAGCAACGCGTGGCCATCGCCCGCGCCTTGGCGATGGAGCCGGAGGTGATGCTGTTCGACGAACCCACCTCGGCCCTCGACCCGGAGCTGGTGGGCGAAGTGCTGAAGGTGATCCAGGGCCTGGCAGAGGAAGGCCGCACCATGATCATGGTGACCCACGAGATGAGCTTTGCGCGCAAGGTGTCGAGCCAGGTGCTGTTCCTGCACAAGGGCTTGGTGGAAGAGCAAGGCACGCCAGAAGATGTGCTGGGCAACCCGAAGAGTGAGCGCCTGCAACAATTCCTGAGTGGCAATTTGAAGTAATTTTTTTGCTAAGCGTTACCGCAAACACCCTGCTCGCCCCCAGCCCCGCCTGAGCGCTCTGAGGGCCTGCCGAGCCGGCGCATGAGCTTGATCGCGGCAAACCCCGCAGGCGGCCTGCTGACGGCGTTTGGGGCCTTTGCTGAGGATATTCAGTGGAGCAGGACCACCAGCGGCGGACTTCTGTGATCGACCGCCAGGCGACCTGGCCAGTCTGTTGGAGAACTGACCATTTCCCAACCTGCAGGCCTCAGGCGATCGGCGCGGGTGGTGGCTCGTCCGGAAGGGTCGGTTCGCCAGGCTCGCGAGGTTCGGTAGGGTCCGGGAAATCGGGGTCAGGTTGACCGGGGATACCGCCCGCATAGGCAGGGTCGGCCATCAGGGACCAGGCCAGAACACCAATCTGGTTGGGTTCAAGCCGGGCGAGTTCGGCGCTGATTCGCGGGTCGATCTTCATAAGGTACTCCTCAAGCGTGGCTCGGCGCGTTTTGCACGCACCGAGGCAGTACACCCAATAGAGTCACTTTCCCCAGACTAATTCCCTTTAAGCGTAGGACGTTTCTATCAGGCGCGTGGCAAGGTGACGCCGCGCTGGCCCTGGTACTTGCCGCCACGGTCCTTGTAGGACACTTCACAGGCCTCATCGGACTGCAGGAACAGCATCTGCGCCACGCCTTCGTTGGCGTAGATCTTCGCCGGCAGGGTGGTGGTGTTGGAGAATTCCAGGGTGACGTGGCCTTCCCACTCAGGCTCAAGCGGCGTTACGTTGACGATAATGCCGCAGCGCGCGTAAGTGCTTTTACCCAGGCAGATGGTCAGCACGTCGCGGGGAATACGGAAAAATTCCACGGTGCGCGCCAGGGCGAAGGAGTTGGGCGGGATGATGCACACGTCGCTCTTGACGTCGACGAAGCTCTTTTCGTCGAAGTTTTTCGGATCGACGGTGGCCGAGTTGATGTTGGTGAACACCTTGAATTCATCGGCACAACGCACGTCGTAGCCGTAGCTGGAAACACCATACGAAATCACACGATCAGCGCCTTCACCACGGATCTGGCGCTCAACGAACGGTTCGATCATGCCGTGCTCTTGCGCCATGCGGCGAATCCACTTGTCCGATTTGATGCTCATGGCGGGTGTCCTGAATAGCGAGGTGGAAAAATTCTGTTGGGCATCTTACCGGGGTGGGCGTTGGGGTTCAAAGGGCGTGGGGCTTTTGTTAATGAATGTCTTGATCTATGCCCGCCTTATATACGCCGCAGCCAGCGGGGCCGGGCCCCAAATCGGCGTGCGCAGTGAACGTAAATACCACCGCCAATCACGAAAATAGAGAAACCTTCGGAAATACCATTGGCACGTTCCGGAAAAAGGGTTAAGGTGGCGCCACTGTGCTGCTTGTGTCACTGAGAATCTCTACACGATATGTTGAATTTCGATCCAACCATCTCCAAGAATTTTTCCTGCTCTTTGCACTCAGTCTCGGCCAGGGCTTTTCCTGAGTCGCAGTTAACTTTGTCCAAGGAGATACACCATGTCTAATCGCCAAACTGGTACCGTTAAGTGGTTCAACGATGAAAAAGGCTTCGGCTTCATCACTCCACAATCCGGTGACGACCTGTTCGTTCACTTCAAAGCTATCCAATCCGACGGCTTCAAAAGCCTGAAAGAAGGCCAACAGGTTTCTTTCATCGCTACCCGCGGTCAGAAAGGCATGCAAGCTGAAGAAGTTCAAGTTATCTAACTTGTACTGACTTAGTCGAAAGAACCCCGCCCTTAAAAGCGGGGTTTTTTTATGCCTGGGATTTGGGCATACATAAATAAAATACCATGCTCAAAAATGTGGGAGGGGGCTTGCCCCCGATAGCGGTGGGTCAGTCGATACATCCAGTGACTGAACCACTGCCATCGGGGGCAAGCCCCCTCCCACATTCAAACTGCGTCGCTATTGGAACAACGACTCACTCGACAAGCCATTCTTCTCCAGGATCTCACGCAAGCGCTTGAGCCCTTCTACCTGGATCTGCCGCACCCGCTCACGGGTCAGGCCAATCTCCTGGCCTACATCCTCCAGGGTGCTGCTCTCATGGCCGCGCAGGCCGAAGCGGCGAATCACCACCTCGCGCTGCTTGTCTGTAAGTTCCGACAGCCACTGGTCAATGCTTTGGGAGAGATCATCGTCCTGCAACAGCTCGCAAGGGTCCGTCGGGCGATCATCCGTCAGGGTGTCCAGCAGGGTTTTATCCGAATCCGGGCCCAGCGAGACGTCGACCGAGGACACGCGTTCGTTAAGACCGAGCATGCGCTTGACCTCGCCTACCGGCTTTTCCAGCAGGTTGGCGATTTCTTCGGGCGAGGGTTCATGATCGAGTTTTTGGGTCAGCTCACGCGCAGCCCGCAGGTAGACGTTGAGTTCCTTGACCACATGGATCGGCAAGCGGATCGTGCGGGTCTGATTCATGATCGCCCGTTCGATGGTCTGGCGAATCCACCAGGTGGCGTAGGTCGAGAAGCGGAACCCCCGCTCAGGGTCGAATTTCTCCACCGCCCGGATCAAGCCGAGGTTGCCCTCCTCGATCAGGTCCAACAGGGACAGCCCACGATTGACGTAGCGTCGGGCGATTTTCACCACCAGACGCAGGTTGCTTTCAATCATGCGCTTGCGCCCAGCCGGATCACCCTTTTGCGACAAGCGCGCAAAATGGACTTCTTCTTCGGGAGTCAGCAGAGGGGAAAAACCGATCTCATTGAGGTACAGCTGGGTCGCATCGAGCGCCCGCGTGTAGTCAATGTACTTGTGCTGTTTTAACGCAGTGGAGTTCTTGGATTTGGTGCGAACTGAAGGTACCGCAGATCCCTCATTCGACATCGAGTCCATAGCGACACCGGTCTCCATAAGGAGAACCTCATCGTCGATGTCAAACTCCGGCGCTTCTTTACTGAGAGCCATTGTTATAGTCCTTTGGTGAGTTCGACCTCAAGCTCAAGCGACGCCTTTATCCTTGGCAACGCTGGAGCCTGTTCCTTCTACGCGAGGGAACAGGCTGGCAACACATCAACGGCGGGGTAGAAATTGCAGCGGATCTACAGGCTTCCCTTGGCGGCGAATCTCAAAGTGCAGTTTCACCCGGTCTGTACCAGTTGACCCCATTTCGGCAATTGTCTGTCCGACTTTGACCTGCTGCCCCTCCCGAACCAACAGCCTACGGTTGTGACCGTAAGCACTGACGTAGGTATCGCTGTGTTTGATGATGACCAGCTCGCCGTAGCCCCGCAAACCACTCCCGGCGTACACCACTGTCCCATCAGACGCAGCTAAAACAGGCTGTCCCAAATCCCCGGCGATATCAATGCCTTTATTCAAACTGCCGTTTGAAGAGAATTTTCCAATTAATACACCGTTTGAAGGCCATCCCCAACCGCTCGGTGCAGGCCCCGCAGGCGGCAGCGGCGCTGCTGCCGGCTTGCTCGCAACCGCAGGCGCGGCGGTGCCTGCAGACCGGGTGATGATCGTGGTTTTGCTCGAAGACGAGGGCGAAGATCCGGTGTTTGTCACAACTGCCGTCGGCGTTGAACCGGTGCGTCCATCGAAGCGAATGGTCTGACCTGGATGTATCGTGTATGGCGCAGGAATACTGTTACGCGCGGCGAGTGCCTTGTAGTCCCAGCCATAACGGAAGGCGATCGAAAACATCGTATCGCCCTTACGCACCACATATTGCCCCGTGGTCACGGTCGGCTTTTGCGGTGCTGCGTTGGTGCGGTCAACCACCCTCGCGCCCCCGGAAGGCGTGCTCGAACAAGCCGCCAATAAGGAACTCAAGACAAGGCCAAGCACCAGTCGCTGAAAGCTTGTTTTACTCATACGCTGCGCAAGACCTGTGAGACTCACCCGCCGCTCCCTTTGTGGTGGCTGAACATGAATGCCTGTATCAGGCTTGAAATATGTCGTAAGTATAACTGGGCATTGGCTTTTTACTGGCACACGACTGAAACGAAAAATTCATCGCGTTTAAACCAACGACCGATCATGTTGACTCTATAGACCCCGCCGTAAGACACATCCCCGCCAACAGAATTCACTGCGCGCGAATAAATGATCAGGCGAGCGGGCCATTGAGCAACGGCACGAAACGCACAGCACCGAGCACATGCCGCGAAAAGCCTTCCTCTTCACGGATAATGAGCATCAATTGTTGCACTTCACCGGAACCCACCGGGATCACCAGCCGACCACCGGGGGCCAGTTGATCGAGCAACGCCTGCGGCACATCGGTGGCGACTGCGGTGACGATGATGCCATTGTATGGCGCCAGCGCCGGCCAGCCTTCCCAGCCATCGCCCCAGCGGAACACCACGTTGCGCAGGTTCAGTTCCACCAGTCGTTCTTTGGCGCGATCCTGCAGCACCTTGATACGCTCCACCGAGAACACACGCTCCACCAACTGTGACAGCACCGCAGTCTGGTAACCCGAACCGGTGCCGATCTCCAGCACCTTGTCCAACGGGCCAGCCTCCAGCAGCAGTTCGCTCATGCGCGCGACCATATACGGCTGGGAAATGGTCTGGTTATGCCCGATCGGCAACGCCGTGTCTTCATAGGCGCGATGGGCCAGGGCCTCATCGACAAACAGGTGCCGAGGCGTGCGCCGGATCACTTCCAACACCTGGGCATTGGACAGACCCTCTTCGTAGAGGCGCTGGATCAGACGCTCGCGGGTACGTTGCGAAGTCATCCCTATACCGCGACGCAGCAGGTCGTCTTGTTCACGAGCCATCAGCGCAAGCCCTCCAGCCAGCCATCGAGACTACTGAAGGCATCACTGAAGGTGCGATCGAGTTGCAACGGGGTAATCGAGACATAGCCTTGCATAACCGCATGAAAATCGGTGCCCGGGCCGCCGTCTTCGGCATCGCCTGCGGCGGCGATCCAATAACCTTCCTTGCCACGTGGGTCTACCACCTTCAACGGTGCCGCCGCACGGGCGCGATGGCCCAGGCGCGTGAGCTGGATGCCGCGAATATGCTCGATGGGCAAATTGGGGATATTGACGTTAAGCACCGTCCGGGGCGGCAGATCGAGGGAACCATGGGCTTCCACCAGCTTGCGCGCAAAATAGGCGGCAGTCGGCAGGTTATCCAATTGGCGCGAGGCGAACGAGAAGGCGAACGACGTCCGACCCAGGAAGCGCCCCTCAAGGGCGGCCGCCACGGTGCCAGAATACAGCACGTCATCTCCCAGATTGGCGCCAAGGTTGATGCCCGACACCACCAGATCCGGCTCCTGATCCAACAAACTGTTGATCGCCAGGTGTACGCAGTCGGTGGGGGTGCCGTTCACGCTGATAAAGCCATTGGCCAGAACGTGCACGTGCAGCGGACGGTCGAGCGTCAGCGAACTGCTGGCGCCGCTCTTGTCCTGGTCGGGGGCAACCACCACGCACTCGGCGTAATCCGCCAGCGCAGCATGAAGCGCGGCGAGGCCAGGTGCGGTGGCACCGTCGTCATTTGATATCAGAATACGCATGGGCTGTCCGTCTGCCCCACCGGCACCAGATCAACAAGCTCGCGCACCAAGACAGTGGCGAAGCATCCGGCCGGTAGGACGAATTCCAATTGCAGAATGTCAGGCCCGGGATAATGCCACGTCAACCCGCCAATGGGCAGTCGCAGAATGCGACGTTCCTGGCTCATGCCGGCATTCACCAGCCAATCGCGCAGGTCGGCTTCACCGGCGGCAACCGCCTGCTCCAGTGCATGGGTTGCACCGGTAGCCGGCGAATCTCCTTCGCCCCACTGCGGTCCGGTGGGGTGCAGGTCCAGGATCGCCAGGCGCGGGTCGCTGCATTCAGCCTCCCCCGCCGGAAAAAAACTGCGACTGTCGGTGAAGGCCAGAAGATCGCCGACCTGGGCACGCTGCCAGGAACCGTCCGCGACACGCGCTGCCAACACTTTGTTGAAGAGGAAACTGCGCGCCGTCGACAGCAACCGCGAACGCACATTGCGCTGCTCCGGCAAGGCCTTGCGGGCCGCCCACTCACGCGCATCCACCACATTGCCGCCGTTGTGGCCAAAACGCTGGGTGCCGAAATAATTGGGAATGCCGTGCTGGGCGATCAGTTGCAGGCGCGCATCAATGGCCGCGTGATCCCCCGCCAGTTGCGTCAAGCGCAAGGTAAAGCCGTTGGCCGAATGGGCACCCCGTTGCAGCTTGCGCTTGTGACGGCCGGTCTTGAGGATCTTGAGGGTGTCGTTTTCCGCGCCGCTCAGGTCCGGATCAGCCTTGCCCGGCAGTTGCACACTGAACCACTGGCGGGTCAACGCCTGGCGATCCTTAAGCCCGGCATAACTGACGGTGCGCAACGGCACGCCGGCGGCCTTGGCGATCCGGCGCGCGGCTTCCTCAGTGTTTAGGCCACGTTTTTCCACCCACAGCCACAGGTGCTCACCCTCGCCGGTCAGCGGGATATCGAGCACTTCGTCGACCTGGAAATCTTCAGCGGTAGCCTTCAATACAGCGCTGCCCAAAGCCTCGCCATAGGCCCGCGGGCCCAACAGTTGCTGGTCGTTCATGCGCGCAGCAACAAGGCGACGGAGTGCACCGCGATGCCCTCTTCACGACCGGTAAACCCGAGCTTTTCGGTGGTGGTGGCTTTCACGTTCACTTGATCCAATTCAATGTGCAGATCCGCAGCGATGAGCGCGCGCATCGACTCGATGTGGGGGGCCATTTTCGGCGCCTGGGCCACGATGGTGTTATCGACGTTGCCGACTTTCCAGCCTTTGGCGTGGATCAGTCCGACCACATGGCGTAGCAATACGCGGCTGTCCGCGCCCTTGAAGGTCGGGTCGGTGTCCGGAAAGTGCTTGCCGATATCGCCGAGCGCCGCTGCGCCGAGCAAGGCGTCGCTCAAGGCGTGCAACACGACATCGCCGTCGGAATGAGCCAGCAACCCATGGTGGTGCGCAATGCGCACACCGCCCAAAGTGATGAAATCGCCTTCAGCGAAACGGTGCACATCGTAGCCGTGGCCAATACGCATAAAAAAACGCCCCGATTTAATTCAGGGCGTGATTCTACCTACTTTTGTCGCATATTAACCGAGCAAAGCACGACCATGATGTCGCAAATGGTCTTCGATGAAGCTGGCGATAAAGAAGTAGCTGTGGTCGTAGCCGGGTTGCAGGCGCAGTTCGAGCGGGTGATTGGCCGCTTTCGCCGCTTGCTGCAAGGCTTCGGGCTTGAGCTGCACCGCGAGGAAGTCGTCGCGGTCGCCCTGATCCACCAGCAATGGCAGTTTTTCCGAGGCTTCGCTGATCAGCACGCATGCGTCCCACTCGCGCCACTTCGAGCGTTCTTCGCCCAGGTAACGGGAGAAGGCTTTCTGGCCCCATGGGCAATCCATCGGGTTGTTGATCGGCGAAAACGCCGACACCGATAGGTAACGCCCGGGGTTGCGCAACGCGCACACCAGCGCACCGTGACCGCCCATGGAGTGGCCGCTGATACCGCGTTTATCCGAAGCTGGGAAATGCGCTTCAACCAACGCCGGCAATTCCTGCACCACGTAGTCATGCATCCGATAATGCTTGGCCCAGGGTTCCTGGGTGGCATTCAGATAGAAACCGGCCCCAATACCGAAATCCCAGGCGTTGTCCGGATCGCCCGGCACACCGGGGCCACGGGGGCTGGTGTCCGGCGCGACAATGATCAGCCCCAGTTCGGCCGCCATGCGCTGGGCGCCGGCTTTCTGCATGAAGTTTTCATCGGTGCAGGTCAACCCGGACAGCCAGTACACCACCGGCAGCTTGCCGCCCTGCTCCGCCTGCGGCGGCAGGTAGACGGCGAAGGTCATGTCGCAACCGAGCACGTCAGAATGATGCTTGTAGCGTTTATGCCAGCCGCCGAAGCTCTTCTGGCACGACAGGTTTTCCAGACTCATGGCCGACCTCAGAAGTGGATGACGGTACGAATGCTCTTGCCTTCATGCATCAGCTCAAACGCTTTGTTGATGTCTTCCAGGCCCATGGTGTGGGTGATGAAGGTGTCCAACGGGATCTCGCCGCTCTGGGCCATTTCCACGTAGCTGGGCAATTCAGTCCGACCACGCACGCCGCCGAAGGCCGAACCGCGCCAGACGCGGCCGGTCACCAGTTGGAATGGACGGGTGGAAATTTCCTGGCCGGCACCGGCAACGCCGATGATCACCGATTCGCCCCAGCCTTTGTGACAGCATTCAAGGGCGGCGCGCATCAGTTGCACGTTGCCGATGCACTCGAAGGAAAAGTCCACGCCGCCGTCAGTCAAATCGACAATCACGTCCTGGATCGGGCGGTCGTAGTCTTTCGGGTTGATGCAGTCGGTGGCGCCCAGTTGCTTGGCGATTTCGAACTTGGCCGGGTTGATGTCGATGGCGATGATGCGACCGGCCTTGGCTTTTACCGCACCGATCACCGCCGACAGGCCGATACCGCCGAGGCCGAAGATGGCGACGGTGTCGCCGGGCTTGACCTTGGCGGTGTTGATCACCGCACCGATACCGGTGGTGACGCCACATCCCAGCAGGCAGACTTTTTCCAGCGGCGCGTCTTTAGGAATCTTCGCCACGGAAATTTCCGGCAGCACGGTGTACTCGGAAAAGGTCGAGGTGCCCATGTAGTGGAAAATCGGCTGACCCTTGTAGGAGAAACGCGTGGTGCCGTCCGGCATCAAGCCTTTCCCCTGGGTGGCACGAATGGCCTGGCACAGGTTGGTCTTGCCCGACAGACAGAATTTGCACTTGCCGCATTCCGGGGTGTACAGCGGGATCACATGGTCGCCGACGGCAACCGAGGTCACGCCCTCGCCGATCGCTTCAACCACGGCACCGCCTTCATGGCCGAGAATCGACGGGAAGATGCCTTCCGGGTCGGCGCCCGACAAGGTGTAGGCGTCGGTATGGCACACGCCGGACGCTACCACGCGCAACAGCACTTCGCCGGCCTTGGGCATGGCGACATCCACTTCTACGATCTCAAGGGGCTTCTTGGCTTCGAAGGCTACAGCCGCGCGGGACTTGATCATCCGGGTTTCTCCAGGGAGTTAAAAACTGAGGCGGTGAGTGTAAAACATGGCTGACTGATTAATAATCCAGGCAAAAGCAAAACTTTATTGCTGTACGGGGATAATCGCCATGCTGGAAAACCGCTGGGAAGGCATCGATGAGTTCGTCGCCGTCGCTGAATGCAGCCAATTCACGGCGGCGGCGGAACGCCTTGGGGTGTCTTCGTCCCACATCAGCCGACAGGTGGCACGCCTGGAAGAGCGACTGCAAACACGCTTGCTGTATCGCAGTACGCGCAAAGTGACCCTGACCGAAGCCGGCCAGACCTTTCTACAGCACTGCCAGCGCCTGCAGGATGGCCGCGAAGAAGCCCTGCGCGCCGTCGGCGACCTCGCCAGCGAGCCCAAGGGTATGCTGCGCATGACCTGCGCCGTGGCGTATGGCGAGCGGTTTATCGTGCCACTGGTGACGCGGTTCATGGGGCTTTACCCGCAACTGCGGGTGGATATCGAGCTGAGCAATCGCCAGTTGGATTTGGTCCACGAAGGCCTCGACCTGGCAATTCGCCTGGGGCGCCTGCAAGACTCGCGCATGGTCGCCAGCCGCCTGGCGCCGCGACGCATGTACTTGTGCGCGTCGCCGTCCTACCTGGCGCGGTATGGGCGGCCACATAGCTTGTCGGAATTGAGTCGGCATAACTGCCTGGTCGGCAGCTCGGACATCTGGCAACTGGCCCAGGATGGGCGCGAATTTTCCCAACGGGTGCAAGGCAACTGGCGCTGCAACAGTGGGCAAGCGGTATTGGACGCGGCGTTACAAGGGGTGGGCTTGTGCCAGTTGCCGGACTATTACGTGCTGGAGCATTTGCACAGTGGCGCGTTGGTGTCGTTGCTGGAGGCGCATCAGCCGCCGAATACGGCGGTGTGGGCGTTGTATCCGCAGCAGCGGCATTTGTCGCCGAAGGTCAGGAAGCTGGTGGATTTCTTGAAGGAGGGATTGGCCGAGCGGCCGGAGTACAGCCGTTGATTAATCAGTGTTTAGACCCACCTCGATCGGGAGCAAGCCACCTCCCACACTCGACCGTGTTCCTACAGGATAAACGCGATCGAATGTGGGAGCGGGCTTGCTCGCGAAAGCATCAACTCGGTGCAACTGACTACCGCCGGTTAGCCCACCGCAACCGCAGCCACTCCAAATCCTCAGGCCGGGTCACCTTGATATTGTCCGAGCGCCCCTCAATCAAACGCGGCGCCTGGCCGGACCATTCCATGGCCGAGGCTTCGTCGGTGATCACCGCATCGGCCACCAGGCTGTCGGCCAACGCGCGATGCAACGCGCCCAGGCGGAACATCTGCGGCGTGTAGGCTTGCCAGATCAGGCTGCGGTCGACGGTTTCGACCACACGCCCGTGCTTGTCGACGCGCTTGAGGGTGTCGCGGGCCGGCACGGCCAGCAAGCCACCCACGGGGTCATCCGCGAGTTCGGCGAGCAACTTGTCGAGGTCATCACGACTCAGGTTAGGCCGCGCGGCATCGTGTACCAACACCCAGTCATCATCGCTGGCGCCCAGTGCATTGAGGTGCAGCAGCGCATTGAGCACCGAGCCCGAACGCTCCAAACCACCGTCCGCCCGCTGAATACGCGAGTCAGCGGCACACGCCAGGCTGGGCCAGTAAGGGTCATCAACGGCAAGACTGACCACCAGGCCCTTGAGCGAGGGGTGGTCGAGAAAACAGCCAAGGCTGTGTTCGAGAACAGTGCGCCCGCCCAGTTGCAAGTATTGCTTGGGACGGTCTGCAGCCATACGGGCACCGACGCCCGCGGCAGGAATCACGGCCCAGAAGGCCGGCAAACAGTGATTCATTGGGCCAACTGGTAGAGGGTTTCGCCCTCCTTGACCATGCCCAATTCATGACGAGCCCGCTCTTCGACGGTCTCCGTACCTTTTTTCAGCTCAAGCACCTCGGCATCGAGGACACGATTGCGCTCCAGCAGGCGTTCGTTTTCGGCGTGCTGGTCAGCAATTTGCTGGGTCAGGTCTTCTACCTGCGCAAAGCTGCCATTACCCACCCATAGGCGGTACTGCAGGCCAGCCAGCAACAAGAGCAAGACGAGGAACAACCAGTTGGGACTGCGCATCGAATATCGGGTATCCAGTGAAAAAAGACAGCCATGCAGAACTTTTAAAGTAACTGATAGCACGAAGCCTGGAAGACCCAGGCTTGTGCTTGATCGCCATCAGATTAGCGTCGAATTTCACATTCTCGTGATTTTTCCGACACAACCCGCCGACTTTTTACCATTTACTGATCAGCCGCGAAACTCGCCGCGACCGTTGTACTTGGCTTTACCCCCCAGTTGCTCTTCGATACGCAGCAATTGGTTGTACTTGGATACGCGATCGGAACGGCACAGCGAGCCGGTCTTGATCTGGCCCGCCGACGTGCCCACGGCCAGGTCGGCAATGGTCGAGTCTTCGGTTTCACCGGAGCGGTGCGAGATCACGGCGGTGTAGCCCGCAGCCTTGGCCATCTGGATGGCTTCCAGGGTTTCGGTCAGGGTGCCGATCTGGTTGAACTTGATCAGGATCGAGTTGGCGATCTTCTTGTCGATGCCTTCTTTCAGGATCTTGGTGTTGGTCACGAACAGGTCGTCGCCAACCAGTTGGACTTTTTCGCCGAGCTTATCGGTAAGGATTTTCCAGCCGTCCCAGTCGGACTCGTCCAGGCCGTCTTCGATCGAGATGATCGGGTAGCGCTGGGTCAGACCTTTGAGGTACTCGGCAAACCCTTCGGAGTTGAACACCTGGCCTTCGCCGGACAGGTTGTACTTACCGTCTTCGTAGAATTCGCTGGCAGCGCAGTCCAGGGCCAGGGTCACGTCGGTGCCCAGGGTGTAGCCGGCGTTGGCCACGGCTTCGGAGATCACTTTCAGTGCATCTTCGTTGGACGCCAGGTTCGGCGCGAAGCCACCTTCGTCACCCACGGCAGTGCTCAGGCCACGGGCCTTCAGGACAGCCTTGAGGTGATGGAAAATCTCGGTGCCCATGCGCAGGCCTTCGGAGAAGGTCTTGGCGCCAACCGGCTGCACCATGAATTCCTGGATGTCGACGTTGTTATCGGCGTGTTCGCCACCGTTGATGATGTTCATCATCGGTACCGGCATCGAGTACACACCCGGCGTGCCGTTGAGGTTGGCGATGTGGGCGTACAGCGGCAGGTCCTGGTCCTGGGCGGCGGCCTTGGCGGCAGCCAGGGACACGGCGAGGATGGCGTTGGCGCCCAGGCTGCCTTTGTTTTCAGTGCCGTCGAGCTTGATCATCGCGTGGTCCAGGGCTTTCTGGTCCAGCGGGTCTTTGCCCAGCAACAGGTCACGAATCGGACCGTTGATGTTGGCTACCGCCTTGAGGACACCCTTGCCCAGGTAACGGCTCTTGTCGCCATCACGCAGTTCCAGCGCTTCGCGCGAACCTGTGGAAGCACCGGACGGCGCGCAGGCACTGCCGATGATGCCGTTATCGAGAAGCACGTCGGCTTCGACGGTGGGGTTGCCACGGGAGTCGAGAACTTCACGACCTTTGATGTCGACGATTTTTGCCATTGTTGTAAACACTCCAAAGTTGACGAAAACGACGCAGCTGAAGGAAAACTTTTGATCGACCGCAAGGGGGGGAACAACGGGGCAGACTTGCAGACGACAAGGCTCAGGCCCCAGGGCCTGAGCATTTAGCGTGGGATACTTTACCGGAGAAATGGCGCTTACGCGGTCTCTACCGTCGGAAAACTCTTGACCAGTTCGTCCAATTGCTTGAGCTGGGCCAGGAATGGCTCCAGTTTGTCCAGGCGCAGGGCGCAAGGACCGTCGCATTTGGCGTTGTCCGGGTCCGGGTGGGCTTCCAGGAACAGGCCGGCCAGGGACTGGCTGACGCCCGCCTTGGCCAGGTCCAAGACCTGGGCACGACGCCCGCCAGCGGAATCGGCGCGACCACCCGGCATTTGCAGCGCGTGGGTCACGTCGAAGAACACCGGGTATTCGAACTGTTTCATGATGCCGAAACCGAGCATGTCCACCACGAGGTTGTTGTAGCCGAAGCTCGAACCGCGCTCGCAGAGGATCAACTGGTCGTTACCCGCTTCCACGCACTTGTTCAGGATGTGTTTCATTTCCTGGGGCGCGAGGAACTGGGCTTTCTTGATATTGATCACCGCGCCGGTCTTGGCCATGGCGACCACGAGGTCGGTCTGGCGCGACAGGAAGGCCGGCAACTGGATGATGTCGCATACCTCGGCGACCACGGCAGCCTGTTCAGGCTCATGGACGTCGGTGATGATCGGCACGCCGAAGGCTTGCTTGATGTCCTGGAAGATCCGCATGCCTTCTTCAAGGCCCGGGCCGCGATAGGACGTCACAGACGAACGGTTGGCCTTGTCGAAGCTGGCCTTGAACACATAAGGGATACCCAGTTTCTGGGTAACCTTCACGTACTCTTCACAGACCTGCATCGCCATGTCGCGGCTTTCCAGCACGTTCATGCCGCCGAACAGCACCATTGGCTTGTCGTTGGCAATCTCGATGTCGCCTACGCGAATGATCTTCTGGGCCATCAGGTTCACGCCTTCTTCTGATGTTGCGTCAGTGCTGCTTTAACGAAACCGCTGAACAACGGGTGACCGTCGCGCGGCGTCGAGGTGAATTCAGGGTGGAACTGGCACGCCACGAACCACGGATGATCCGGCGCCTCGACCACTTCGACCAACTTGCCATCGCCCGAGCGGCCGGAGACTTTAAGGCCGGCTGCTTTGATCTGCGGCAGCAGGTTGTTGTTCACTTCGTAGCGGTGACGGTGACGCTCAACGATCACGTCCTTGCCGTAGCAGTCGTGAACCAGCGAACCCGTCTCCAGCAGGCAGTCTTGCGCGCCGAGGCGCATGGTGCCACCCATGTCGGACGATTCGGTACGGGTTTCAACGGCGCCGGTGGCGTCTTCCCACTCGGTGATCAGGCCTACGACCGGATGGCCGCTGGAATGATCGAACTCGGTGGAGTTGGCGTCTTTCCAGCCCAGCACGTTACGGGCGAACTCGATAACGGCCACTTGCATGCCCAGGCAGATCCCCAGGTATGGCACCTTGTGTTCACGAGCGTACTGGACGGCGGTGATCTTGCCTTCCACGCCACGCAGGCCGAAACCGCCTGGAACGAGGATCGCGTCAACGCCCTCGAGCAGGGCGGTGCCTTGGTTCTCGATGTCTTCGGAATCGATATAGCGCAGGTTGACCTTGGTACGGTTGCTGATACCGGCGTGGCTCATCGCTTCGATCAGCGACTTGTACGCATCCAGCAGCTCCATGTACTTGCCGACCATGGCGATGGTGACTTCGTGCTCAGGGTTGAGCTTGGCGTCGACCACGGCTTCCCACTCGGACAGATCCGCGCCGCCGCATTGCAGGCCGAAACGCTCGACCACAAAATCATCCAGGCCCTGGGAATGCAGGATGCCAGGGATCTTGTAGATGGTGTCGGCGTCTTCCAGGGCAATCACCGCACGTTCTTCAACGTTGGTGAACTGCGCGATCTTGCGACGCGAGGAAATATCGATCGGGTGATCGGAACGGCACACCAGCACGTCCGGCTGCAGGCCGATGGAGCGCAGTTCCTTGACCGAGTGCTGGGTTGGCTTGGTTTTGGTTTCGCCGGCAGTGGCGATGTAAGGCACCAGTGTCAGGTGCATCAGCATCGCGCGCTTGGCGCCGACTTCGAAACGCAACTGGCGGATGGCTTCGAGGAACGGTTGGGATTCGATGTCACCCACGGTGCCACCGATCTCGACCATCGCCACGTCGGCATCGCCTGCACCCTTGATGATGCGGCGCTTGATTTCGTCGGTGATGTGCGGAATCACCTGGATGGTTGCACCCAGGTAGTCACCACGGCGCTCCTTGCGCAGCACGTGTTCGTAGACACGGCCGGTAGTGAAGTTGTTGTTCTGGGTCATGGTCGTGCGGATGAACCGCTCGTAGTGGCCCAGGTCCAGGTCGGTCTCTGCGCCGTCGTGTGTGACGAACACTTCACCGTGCTGGAACGGGCTCATGGTGCCCGGGTCAACGTTGATGTACGGGTCCAGCTTGAGCATGGTGACCTTAAGTCCCCGCGCCTCCAGGATGGCCGCCAATGAAGCGGAGGCAATGCCTTTCCCCAATGAAGAAACAACACCGCCCGTGACGAATATGTAGCGCGTCATGAAAAACCCTAGAAGTCTGCGTTAAAGCGGTCCGAGCCGCCGGGGAAAGCGAAGGAAGGCCGAAGCCCCCGATCACCTGCATTAATCACAGTGCACCTTTCAAAAAAACCGCCGCGTGGTGACAGACCAGCAATGAAACACCGGTACGTTGATCGCTACACATTTTTTGGAATCGCCCAGCAAAGACTGCTTGGTAATCGGCAACTGCTGCGATTCAGGCGAATCCACAGAAGTTGTATCAAGAAGGGAGCGTAGTCTACCGGAAAGGCGCTATCAGCTCAAACCTTGATCGCAGGTCTGTGGCATCCAATGTAATTCCCAGCCGTCATTCGGCGCATTCCAAAGCCCTGCAAGGCTGGGCGCAGCCAGCAATTGCCCGCCCCGATACAGCAGCGGCAATCTGCCACGGATAAAGCCCGGCAGCCTACTTTCGTTGAGCAGGCGCTTCAAATCACGCCGACCGCGACCCGGGATGTCGATGATTTCGCCGCCTTGGCGATAGCGAACCTGCAGCACACCGTCGGGCACCTGGCCGATCAATCGGAGTTGGCCGTTGCCCGGTAACTCTAGTGGGTTTTGCGGCTGCGCCCAGCTCACCGATGCGTCGGAAAACTCCGACCAACTGGAGGGCAGCCACCAGATACGCTCGCCGCAACGATGCAGATCGCCGTCGGCAAGGCGCCACAGGGGTTGCGCATCGAGCTTGGCGTCGCGCAGGGAATGCCAGCCGGCCCAGTGGTCACTGTCGGGTAAGCGCGTCAGCGGGTTCAGCCAATGGCGCAGGGCGTTGCGTTGCCGCGCGTCGGAAAGCTCACACAACGGCGCCAGGGCCAATGACGGCAAGGGCAGCCACGGAAAAGGCGAAGGCTGGTCGGCGGCTTGCAGGTCGATACCCGCCAACTCGTCCAACAGGCCTTGGGCTTCGCTCAAATGCTCAGCGGCACGGGCGAGGCTCGCAATGGCCTGCGGCCAGCGCTCGGTCAGCCGCGGGAATACACGATGACGCAGGTAATTGCGGGAGAAGCGTGGGTCGGCGTTGGAAGGGTCTTCGATCCACGTCAACTCGTGCGCCTGGGCGTAGACCTGCAGCTCGGCACGTGAACTGCCCAGCAACGGCCGCAGCAGATGACCGCCCGCCAGCGGCCGCTGCATCGGCATCGCCGCCAACCCTTGCACCCCCGCGCCGCGCAGCAGACGAAACAGCAGGGTTTCGGCCTGATCGTCGCGGTGCTGGCCGGTGAGCAACGCCGCCCCTGCCCCGACCACTTCACTGAACGCCTGATAGCGCGCGTCGCGAGCCGCGCGTTCCAGGCTTGCACCGGCCCGCACCTGCACGCGCATGACTCGCAAGGGGACCCCAAGGGCGTCACAAACCGACTGGCAATGACTCGGCCAGCTATCAGCCGCCGCCTGCAGGCCATGGTGGACATGAACCGCGCCAAGCGTAGGAATTTTTTCAGTTTTGGCCAGCGTCGCCAGAAGGTGCAGCAGGACAGTGGAATCAAGCCCGCCGGAAAAAGCGATATGCCAGGCCGAGGCGTCGCGCCAGGGGGCCAGGGATTGCAGGATTTTGGCGGGCAGTAATGGTTTCATCAGATGTTACCGCCGCAAACCTGGAATACGTTGGCCAAGCATACACAAAGCAAATGTGGGAGGGGCTTGCTCCCGATAGCGGCGGGCCAGTCACCCGATGCATTGACTGACACTCAGCAATCGGGAGCAAGCCCCCTCCCACATTTTTTACTGCTGCGACTTAGAGACCGTAGCTCATCAGGCGTTCGTAACGACGGGCCAACAGCGCTTCGTTATCCAGCTTCTTGAGCATCGCCAGTTGCGAACCCAGTTCGGCACGGATGCTCGCAGCAGCGGCTGCCGGGTCGCGGTGGGCGCCGCCCAATGGCTCGGCGATGACTTTATCAACGATACCCAGGCCCTTGAGGCGATCGGCCGTGATACCCATCGCTTCGGCAGCGTCCGGCGCTTTCTCGGCGGTTTTCCACAGGATCGAGGCGCAACCTTCCGGCGAGATCACCGCATAGGTCGAATATTGCAGCATGTTCAGTTGGTCGCAGACACCAATGGCCAACGCACCGCCGGAACCACCCTCACCAATCACGGTGGCGATGATCGGGGTTTTCAGGCGGGACATAACGCGCAGGTTCCAGGCGATCGCTTCGCTCTGGTTACGCTCTTCGGCGTCGATACCTGGGTAGGCCCCCGGGGTGTCGATGAACGTCAGGATCGGCATCTTGAAGCGCTCGGCCATTTCCATCAGGCGGCAGGCCTTGCGGTAGCCTTCCGGACGCGGCATGCCGAAGTTACGGCGAACTTTTTCGCGTACTTCACGGCCTTTCTGGTGACCGATCACCATCACCGGCTGGTCGTCCAGGCGAGCGATACCGCCCACGATGGCCGCGTCGTCGGAGAAGTGACGGTCGCCGTGCAACTCGTCGAACTCGGTGAAGATGTGCTGAATGTAGTCCAGGGTGTACGGACGGCGCGGGTGGCGGGCCAGGCGCGCGATCTGCCAACTGGTCAGCTTGCCGAAGATGTCTTCGGTGAGCGTGCTGCTCTTGTCTTGCAGGCGAGCGATCTCATCGCCGATATTCAGCGAATTGTCATTGCCGACCAGGCGCAGTTCTTCGATCTTGGCTTGCAGGTCAGCGATCGGCTGTTCGAAATCAAGAAAATTCGGGTTCATAAGCGTCCGTCTTGGGTCGACGGCCAAGGAGTGCCTGGCCAGCCGGTTGTCTGTTCGCGCCCTACCTTAAGGGAGAGGCGCGTCTAGGTCGAGATTAAATGTTTGGTCGAGATCAGGCGATTTGCAACCACCTGATCGTCAACGGTATTGGAGGAAGACGTTGTCACGACCGAACTGGTCACGCAATGCTTGAATCAAGCCATCAGCGGGATCAATTCGCCAGGTCTCGCCGAACTGCAGCATGGCCTTGGCGTCGTTACCGGTGTATTCCATGGTCACCGGGCAAGCACCACGGTGGCGTTTGAGCAAGTCGCCCAGCCAGCGTAGCTGATCGCCCTTGAGCGCCTCGGTCTTGACCTTCAAACGCAGGCTTTCGGCGAGGTTGGTGCGCGCATCTTCC
Organism: Pseudomonas sp. D3; assembly: GCF_029320995.1. Lineage (NCBI taxonomy): Bacteria > Pseudomonadati > Pseudomonadota > Gammaproteobacteria > Pseudomonadales > Pseudomonadaceae > Pseudomonas > Pseudomonas sp. D3. The sequence continues at coordinate 1,707,287 of NZ_CP119772.1, read as the reverse complement.
ATGCTCATCACCCGCTTGATCCGTAGGCGCAGGCCACCGGAGAAGTCGTCGTTACTGACCTCGCCTTCCACCACGACCATGGCGTCGGTCTGCAACAGCGACTGGGCGGAATGGAACGCGTCGGCAAACAGCGACGCCTCGATCCGGCCAGAGCGGTCATCAAGGGTGATAAAGCCCATTTTGTCGCCCTTCTTATTTTTCATCACCCGCAGGGCGATGATCATGCCGGCGACGGTCTGGGTGTCGCGTGCCGGTTTCAGGTCGATGATGCGCTGACGGGCGAAGCGACGGATTTCGCCTTCGTATTCGTCAATCGGGTGACCGGTCAGGTACAGGCCCAGGGTGTCTTTCTCACCTTTGAGGCGTTCCTTGAGGGTCAGCTCCTTGGCCTTGCGATGGTTGGCGTACACATCCGCGTCTTCCTCGACGAACAACCCGCCAAACAGGTCGGCGTGGCCGCTGTCGTGGGTGCGGGCGGTCTGTTCAGCGGCCTTGATCGCTTCTTCCATGGCGGTCAGCAGCACCGCCCGATTGCGATCGATATTCGCCTGGTAGGCCTTCGGTTCATCATGGAAATACGGGCCGAGACGGTCCAGGGCACCGCTGCGGATCAGGCCATCGAGGGTACGTTTGTTGATGCGTTTGAGGTCGACCCGTGCACAGAAGTCGAACAGGTCTTTGAATGGGCCGTTTTGGCGCGCTTCGGTGATTGCTTCCACCGGCCCCTCGCCCACGCCCTTGATCGCGCCCAGGCCATAAATGATGCGGCCTTCGTCGTTCACGGTGAACTTGAACTCCGAGGCGTTCACGTCCGGCGCGTCGAGGCGCAGCTTCATGGTGCGCACTTCCTCGATCAAGGTCACGACCTTGTCGGTGTTGTGCATATCCGCCGAGAGTACCGCAGCCATGAACGGCGCCGGGTAGTGGGCCTTCAGCCAAGCGGTCTGGTATGAAACCAGGCCGTAGGCGGCGGAGTGGGATTTGTTGAAGCCGTAACCGGCGAATTTTTCCACCAGGTCGAAAATGTTACCGGCGAGGTCGGCGTCGATATTGTTGGTGGCACAACCCTCGATGAAACCGCCGCGCTGCTTGGCCATTTCCTCGGGCTTTTTCTTACCCATGGCGCGACGCAGCATGTCCGCACCACCGAGGGTGTATCCGGCCATGACCTGGGCAATCTGCATCACCTGTTCCTGATACAAGATGATGCCGTAAGTCGGTGCCAGTACCGGTTTGAGGCCTTCGTACTGGTAGTCCGAGTGCGGGTAGGCCAGTTCGGCGCGACCGTGCTTACGGTTGATAAAGTCATCCACCATGCCCGATTGCAGCGGGCCCGGACGGAACAGGGCCACCAGTGCGATCAAGTCTTCCAGACAGTCGGGCTTGAGCTTTTTGATCAGCTCTTTCATGCCGCGCGACTCAAGCTGGAACACGGCGGTGGTTTCGGCTTTTTGCAGCAGGCTGTAGGTCGGTTTGTCGTCCAGCGGGATAAACGCGATATCCAGAGGTTCTTCATTGACCTTGGCGCGTTCGCGGTTAATCGTCTTGAGCGCCCAGTCGATGATCGTCAGCGTCCGCAGGCCGAGGAAGTCGAACTTCACCAGGCCGGCCGCCTCCACGTCGTCCTTGTCGAACTGGGTCACCAGGCCGCCGCCTTCTTCGTCGCAATAGATCGGCGAAAAGTCGGTGAGCTTGGTCGGCGCGATCACAACGCCACCGGCGTGTTTACCGACGTTACGCACCACGCCTTCGAGCTTGCGCGCCATATCCCAGATTTCGGCGGCTTCTTCATCGACCTTGATGAAGTCGCGCAGGATTTCTTCCTGCTCGTAGGCTTTTTCCAGGGTCATGCCGACTTCGAACGGGATCATCTTCGACAGGCGATCCGCCAGGCCGTAGGACTTGCCCTGCACCCGCGCGACGTCGCGGATAACCGCCTTGGCCGCCATGGAGCCGAACGTGATGATCTGGCTCACGGCGTTGCGACCGTACTTATCGGCCACGTACTCGATCACGCGGTCGCGACCGTCCATGCAGAAGTCGACGTCGAAGTCGGGCATGGAAACCCGTTCCGGGTTAAGGAACCGTTCGAACAGCAGGTCATATTCCAACGGGTCGAGGTCGGTAATCTTCTGCACATACGCGACCAACGAGCCGGCACCCGACCCCCGGCCAGGACCGACCGGTACGCCGTTGCTCTTGGCCCACTGGATAAAGTCCATCACGATCAGGAAGTAACCGGGGAACCCCATCTGGATGATGATATCCAGCTCGAAATTCAGCCGATCGATATAGACCTGGCGCTTGGCTTCGTAATCGTCGGTGGTGTCCTTGGGCATAAGGACCGAGAGGCGATCCTCCAGGCCATCGAACGACACCTTGCGGAAATACTCATCGATGGTCATGCCATCGGGAATCGGGAAGTTGGGCAGGAAGTGCTTGCCCAGCTTCACTTCGATATTGCAGCGCTTGGCGATTTCGACGGAGTTTTCCAGGGCCTCGGGTAGGTCGCTGAACAGCTCGGCCATTTCCTCGGCGCTTTTGAGGTACTGCTCTTCACTGTAGTTTTTCGAGCGACGCGGGTCATCCAGGGCCCGGCCTTCACCGATGCACACGCGGGTTTCGTGGGCTTCGAAATCTTCCTTCTTGATAAAGCGCACATCGTTGGTCGCCACCAGCGGCGCGCCCAGCTTGTCGGCCAGGGCCACGGCGGCGTGCAGATGTTCTTCATCGTTGGGGCGGTTGGTGCGCTGGACTTCCAGGTAGAAGCGGTCGGGGAACACCGCCATCCACTCGCGGGCCAGCACTTCGGCTTCCTGCGGGTTGCCGCCCAGCAGTGCGACGCCGATCTCGCCCTCTTTAGCCGCAGAGAGCATGATCACGCCCTCGCTGGCCTCGGCCACCCACTCGCGCTCGATGATCACCGAGCCGTTGCGCTGGCCATCAATGAAGCCACGGGAAATCAGTTCGGTGAGGTTGCGATAACCGACGCCGTTCATCGCCAACAGGCTGATGCGGCTCAGGGAGTTATCCGGGTCTTTGTTCGACAGCCACAGGTCGGCGCCGCAGATCGGCTTGATGCCAGCGCCCATGGCGTTCTTGTAGAACTTGACCAGGGAACACATGTTGTTCTGATCGGTGACCGCCACCGCAGGCATGCTCATGCCCACCAGGGTTTTGACCAGCGGTTTGATCCGTACCAGGCCGTCGACCAGGGAGTACTCAGTGTGCAGGCGTAGATGAACGAATGAAGCCGGCATAGTGATCCTGTCTTAAACGTAGAAACAACAAGGCCCGGGATTGTACCGGGCCTGGGCAAAAACATCAGCCTCGCGACTAAACCTCGCTGAGGCTCTCGCGCTGTTCGTAAGCCAGGCGCACCGGGGCGAACGAGCGACGGTGGATTGGCGTCGGGCCAAGACGGGCCAGCGCTTCCAGATGAACGGGCGTCGGGTAGCCTTTATGGCCCGCGATGCCGTAGCCCGGATAGATCAATTCGAACGCGGCCATTTCACGGTCACGGCTGACCTTGGCCAGAATCGAGGCTGCCGCGATGGCAGGCACCTTGCTATCGCCCTTGACCACCGCTTCAGCCGGCATCGCCAGTTTCGGGCAGCGGTTGCCGTCGATCATCGCCAGTTTCGGCGTGATATGCAGGCCCTCGACGGCGCGCTGCATGGCGAGCATGGTGGCGTGGAGGATATTCAGTTCGTCGATCTCTTCGACTTCGGCCCGGGCGATATGCCAGCTCAGGGCTTTTTCACAGATCTCGTCGAAGAGTTTTTCCCGACGCGCTTCGGTGAGTTTTTTCGAGTCGTTGAGACCGAGGATCGGACGGTTCGGGTCAAGAATCACCGCCGCCGTGACCACCGCGCCACAGAGCGGGCCGCGCCCGACTTCATCCACGCCGGCCACCAGTTCGTGGGCTTGCGCGACCAGGCTGAAATCCAGCCCCATTTGCGTCGTCATAGGGCGTCCTGTTTGTGGCCGATCAACGTCAGCACGGCATCGGCGGCCTGGTTTGACGCATCACGGCGCAAGGTGCGGTGGATGGCGTCAAAACCGCGAGTCTGCTCTTCGCCGCCGTCGATCAAGGGGAGTAGCGTCTGCGCCAGGGCTTCGGGCGTAGCATCGTCCTGCAACAATTCCGGCACCAACAGGCGCTCGGCCAGCAGGTTGGGCAAGGAGATGTAGGGGCTTTTAACCATGCGCTTGAGAATCCAGAAGGTCAGCGGCGCCAGGCGGTAAGCCACGACCATCGGGCGCTTGTACAGCAACGCCTCCAGGGTCGCAGTGCCCGAGGCGATCAGCACCGCATCGCAAGCCGCCAGGGCCAGGTGCGACTGACCATCGAGCAGGGTCAACGGCAGGTTGCGCCCTTGCAGCAATGTTTCGATTTGTGCGCGACGTTGCGGGCTGGAACACGGCAGTACGAAGCGCACGCCAGGCTTCAAGGCCTGCAGGCGTTCGGCGGCGTCAAAAAACAATGCGCCAAGGCGACCCACTTCGCCACCGCGACTGCCTGGCATCAGCGCGACAAGCGGGCCGTCGGGCAAGCCCAGGTCGGCACGCGCCGCAGCGCGGTCGGCGTGCAGCGGGATAGTGTCGGCCAGCGTGTGCCCGACAAACCGCACCGGCACGCCCTTCTCTTCGTAGAATCGGGCTTCGAACGGCAGCAAGGTCAGCATCAGGTCGCAACCTTCGCGGATCTTCAGCACGCGCTTCTGCCGCCACGCCCAGACCGACGGGCTGACGTAATGCACGGTCTTGATCCCAGCCTGACGCAACCTGAGTTCGATATTGAGGGTGAAATCCGGCGCGTCGATGCCGATGAAAACGTCGGGCTTTTCTTCGATCAGGGTCTGAATCAGCAACTTGCGCCGCGCCAGCAGCTCACGCAGACGACCCAGCACTTCCACCAACCCCATGACCGACAAGCGTTCCATGGGGAAGTAAGACGTGAGGCCTTCAGCCTGCATCAACGGGCCACCCACACCGATAAACTCGACCGCCGAATGCTGGGCCTTAAGCGCCCGCATCAGGCCCGCGCCCAGGATATCGCCGGAAGCTTCCCCGGCGACCAATGCGATACGCAGATTGGCCATGATCAGCGAGTGATGCCGCGAGTCGACGCCTGGACCGAGTCACGGAACACCGCGACTTCCGGGAACAATGCTGCCGGCTCGGTCAGTTCAGTCAACGCTTGCTCAACCGTCAGGCCCTGGCGGTAAACCACCTTGTAGGCGCGGCGCAGGGCGTGGATCGCGTCTTCGCTGAAACCACGACGGCGCATGCCTTCGAAGTTCATGCTGCGGGCTTCGGCAGGGTTACCGAAAACCGTGACGAACGCCGGGACATCCTTACCGATGGCAGTGCCCATGCCGGAAAAACTATGGGCGCCGATGTGGCAGTACTGATGCACCAGGGTGAAACCGGACAGGATCGCCCAATCGTCAACGTGTACATGGCCTGCCAACGCGGTGTTGTTGACCAGGATACAGTGGTTGCCGATCACGCTGTCATGGCCGATGTGCGCGTAGGCCATGACCAGGTTGTGATCACCCAGCGTGGTCTCGGCACGGTCCTGCACGGTGCCACGGTGAATGGTCACGCCTTCACGAATGATGTTGTGATCACCGATTACCAAGCGTGTTTCTTCACCCTTGTACTTCATGTCGGGGGTGTCTTCACCTACCGAGGAAAACTGGTAGATGCGATTGTGTTTGCCAATGCGGGTCGGTCCCTTGAGGATCACGTGCGGCCCGATGACAGTCCCCTCGCCGATTTCCACACCTGCGCCGACGATCGACCAAGGGCCGACCTCAACGTCGGCGGCCAGTACGGCCGACGGATCGATGATTGCGCGAGGGTCAATCAAACTCATAGTTTGCGTTCCGCGCAGATGATTTCGGCGGAGCACACTGGCTTGCCATCCACCGAGGCCTGGCATTCGAACTTCCAGATCTGGCGCTTACAACTGATGAACTTGGCTTCCAGGATCAACTGGTCACCCGGGGTGACCGGGTTGCGGAAACGCAACTTGTCGGAGCCCACGAAATAGTAAAGCGTGCCGTCGGCAGGCTTGAGGTCGAGCATTTTGAAACCAAGGATACCGGCAGCCTGGGCCATTGCTTCGATGATCAACACGCCCGGCATGATGGGATGCGCGGGAAAGTGGCCATTGAAGAACGGTTCGTTGATGCTGACATTCTTGTAGGCACGAATGCGCTTTTCCTCAACATTCAGGTCCACTACACGATCCACCAGCAGGAACGGGTAACGGTGAGGCAGGTATTCGCGAATCTCGTTGATGTCCATCATTTCGGGGGGAAGCCTGTAATAAAGATTGGGGGCGGGCGACTAAACGCACGCCCCGCTAGCAAATCAAGGAGGCAGTCTAGCGGCTGTGCACACTTGATATGGAAATGGTATCAGCCTTCTGATGAAGCATTACCGCCAGGGGTCACGTCCCCAACACGCTTTTCCAGCTGCTTGAGACGTCGAGCCATGTCGTCGATGTGTCTCAAACGCGCCGCACTCTTGCGCCATTCAGCCGCAGGCTGCATGGCGGTACCGGAAGAATAGGCACCAGGCTCGGTAATCGAGTGGGTGACCATGGTCATGCCAGTGATGAAGACGTTGTCGCAAATATCGATATGGCCCACCAGCCCTACGCCACCGGCGAGCATGCAATGCTTGCCGATCTTGGTGCTGCCGGATATGCCTACGCAGGCCGCCATGGCGGTGTGATCGCCAATCTGTACGTTGTGGGCAATCTGGATCTGGTTATCGAGCTTCACGCCATTACCGATCACGGTATCGGCCAAAGCCCCGCGATCAACAGCGGTATTGACGCCGATTTCCACATCGTCGCCGATCAATACGCCGCCGACCTGGGCAATCTTGTGCCAGACACCTTTCGAATTGGCAAAACCGAAGCCTTCCCCACCAATCACCGCGCCCGACTGAATGACCACGCGCTGCCCGATACGCACGTCGTGGTACAGGGTCACACGAGGCGCCAGCCAGCCATCGGCACCGATTTCACAGCGCGCACCAACAAAGCAGTGAGCGCCTAGGGTGACGCCGGCGGCAATGCGCGCGCCACTTTCGATCACGGCAAAAGCGCCAATGCTCGCCGCAGGGTCAACCTGGGCATCATCGGCGATGACCGCCGACGGATGGATTCCTCCAGCTGCCTTGGGTTTCGGATCGAACAGGTGGGATACCCGCGCGTAGGCGAGGTACGGATCAGGCACCACCAGCGCATCCCCGGCGTAACCCTCGGCGTCGGCAGCCTTCAGCAGCAGGGCTGCGGCTTGGCTGTCGGCCAGGTATTTACGGTATTGGGGATTTGCGAGGAAGCTCAACTGAGATGGGCCAGCCTCCTGCAAGGTGGCTAGCCCAGTGATTTCTTTCTCCGGGGAACCACGCAAGGTGGCTCCCAGGAACTCGGCCAACTCGCCGAGCTTGATAATCGCGGTCATGGCTTACTTCAGCTGGTTCATGCGCTCGATCACCTGGCGGGTGATGTCGTATTGAGGCTTGACGTCAATCACGGCGCCGCGCTCGAACACCAGGTCAAAGGCACCTTTCTTGATGACTTCTTCCACAGCGCTGTCGAGTTTCGGCTTGAGCTGCTTGAGCATTTCGCGGTCAGCAACAGCCTTGGCTTCGTTCAGCTCCTTGGACTGGAACTGGTAGTCACGGGCCTTTTGCTTGAATTCAAGCTCCAGGCGCTCGCGCTCGCCTTGCTGCATCTTGTCGCCGCCGGCTACCAGACGATCCTGGATGCCCTTGGCACTGCTTTCCAACGTTTTGAGCTTGGTCAGTTGCGGACCAAATTTCTTCTCGGCATCCACCGCGTACTTCTTGGCCGCATCGGACTCCAGCAGGGCCATCTGATAGTTCAGGACGGCGATTTTCATCTCGGCGAAGGCCGGGGTGGTTACCAGCACAGTTGCCAGCAGAACCAATTGAGTCAACTTACGCACGATGTACTCCTACAGAATCCGTTGTCGTTATCTTGGGTCAGACGCTTAGAACGTCTGGCCGAGGGAGAATTGGAAAATCTGGGTTTCAGCGTTATCCGGTTTCTTGATCGGCATGGCCAGAGCAAAGCTCAACGGACCGAGCGCAGTCACCCACGTCACGCCAACACCTACGGAGCTCGCCAGGTTGCTGAGGCTTACTTCGTTACACTGAGTATTGGACTTCACGCCAGTCGGGTTAGTGACCTGATCGCACTTGGAGTCGAATACGTTACCCACATCCCAGAAAACCGAAGTACGCAGGGACCGCTGATCTTTCACGAACGGCAGTGGGAAAAGGATCTCCGCACCGCCCTGGATCAGCACGTTACCACCGAATGGCAGCGCGCTAGTGTCCGTGTCCGCCACGGTTCCGGTGTTACCCGTCACGCCAGCGCCACGGCTAGGGGTACCACGAGGTCCCAAGGTGCTGTCCTTGAAGCCGCGGACGGAGTTGAAACCACCCGCATAGTAGTTCTCGTAGAACGGCAAGCCGCTGGTCGAACCATAACCGTCACCATAGCCCAGCTCAGTGTGCAGGCGCATGGTGTAGTTGTCGCTCAGCGGTTGGAACAACTGGCCACGGTAGTCGAGCTTGAAGAACGACAGGTCGCTGCCCGGCGTGGTGGCTTCCAGGGTCAGGCTCTGGGAGTGACCACGGGTGGCCAGTACGCCTTTGTTCAGGGTCGACTCGGACCAGCCGGCAGACGCCTTGAAGTTCAGGAACTGGTCGCCTTCACGTCGGGTGAAGTCGAAGATCTCATCCACGGTGTACACACCGGTCTTGATCTTATCCTGTTGCGCGGTCAGGCCGAAGGTCAGACGCGAGGTCTCACTGATCGGGTAACCGATGTTGACGCCCGCACCCAGGCTGTCGATCGCATAGCTCGCAACGTTAACGTCGAGGTCTTTGTAGTCGGTAGTGCGATAGAAGGCGTTGTAGCCCAGGCTCACACCGTCAGCGGTCCAGTAGGGGTCGACATAACCGAAGTTATAGCGGCTCTGGTATTGGCTGCGGGTCAGGCCGATGGAAACCTTGTTACCGGTACCGAGGAAGTTGTTCTGGGTGATCGAACCACCGAGGATCAGGCCGGCACTCTGTGCGAAACCGACGCTGGCGGTGATCGAGCCAGAGGCTTGCTCTTCGACGGCGTAGTTCACGTCAACCTGATCGTCCACGCCCGGTACGGCCGGGGTTTCGACGTTGACTTCCTTGAAGAAGCCCAAGCGCTCAAGACGGGTCTTGGACTGGTCGATCAGGTAAGTAGACGCCCAGCCACCTTCCATCTGACGCATTTCACGACGCAGCACTTCGTCCGCAGACTTGGTGTTGCCACGGAAGTTGATGCGGTTCACATAGGCACGCTTGCCTGGGTCGACCACAAAGGTGATGTCCACGGTGTGGTCATCATCATGCGGGGTCGGCACGCCGTTGACGTTGGCGAAGGTATAGCCTTCGTTACCCAGGCGACGGGTGATCAGTTCGGACGTAGTGGTCATCAGCTTGCGCGAGAACACCTGGTCTTTCTGCACCAGCAGCAGGGACTTGACCTGGTCTTCAGGCACTTTCAAGTCGCCGCTGAGTTTGACGTCGCGGACCTTGTACTTCTCACCCTCGTTGACGTTGACGGTGATGTACACGTGCTTCTTGTCAGGGGTGATGGACACCTGGGTCGAAGCGATATCCATGTTGATATAGCCACGGTCCAGGTAGTAGGAACGCAGACGCTCCAGGTCACCGGAAAGTTTTTCACGGGCGTACTTGTCGTCGTTCTTGAAGAACGACAACCAGTTGGTGGTCTTGAGCTCGAACAGGCCAATCAGGTCTTCATCAGCGAACTTGGTGTTGCCCACCACGTTGATGTGCTGAATGGCCGCCACGGTGCCTTCGTTGATGTTGACCTTGAGGCCGACACGGTTACGAGGCTGCGGAACCACTTCCGTTTCCACGGTCGCGGAGTAGCGGCCCTGGGCAACGTACTGGCGTTGCAGTTCGTTACGCACACCCTCAAGGGTGGCGCGCTGGAAGATCTCGCCCTCGGCCAGGCCGGATTGCTTGAGGCCCTTCATCAGGTCTTCAGTGGAGATCGCCTTGTTACCCTCGATCTCGATACTGGCGACGGAAGGTCGCTCGACGACGGTGATGACCAGGACGTTGCCTTCGCGACCCAGTTGGATATCTTGAAAGAACCCGGTTTTGAACAGCGCACGAGTGGATTCCACCAGGCGACGGTCATCAGCCTGTTCCCCGACGTTCAACGGCAAGGCACCAAAGACGCTACCCGCGGAAACCCGCTGGAGGCCGTTGACGCGAATATCGGAGATGGTGAAGGACTCGGCGTGAACTTCGGCGATCATCAATACGGTGAGAACCGCAGTTAGCAGCAGACGTTTCATGAAGTCCTTTCTTATTCCAACTGGCAATAAACAAACTGCCGCAAAATGCGGCAGATTCGCAATTCAGCGAAGCGTTACAGTCGTCCCAGATCGTTGACCAGGGCTAACAACATCACCCCGACCACCAAACTGATACCGATCTGTATCCCCCAACCCTGCACCCGATCCGACAAGGGGCGACCACGCACCCACTCGACCAGATAAAACAACAGATGCCCCCCATCCAATACTGGAATGGGCAACAAATTCAGAACCCCAAGGCTAATACTCAGATAAGCCAGGAAATTCAGGAAATCCGCGACACCCGACTGGGCAGAAGCGCCCGCCACTTTAGCAATGGTTATCGGCCCACTCAAGTTTTTTACCGAGAGCTCGCCGAACAACATTTTCTTGAGCGACTCGAGAGTCAGCACGCTCATGGTCCAAGTGCGCTTTGCACCCTCGCCAATTGCTGCCAGCGGCCCGAAACTGATCTCACGCACCATCGATGGTGGCCACTCCGGACTTTTCACGCCAGCACCGAGGTAACCCCCGGCCGCCTTGGCCTCCCCGCGAACAGCCAGGGTCACGGGAACGTCGATTTGAGCACCATCACGCTCAACTTTCAGCACAATCTTGGTATCAGGCCGTACACGCACCAGGTCGACCACTTGCTGCCAGTCGCCCAGCGCCTGGCCATCGAGGGCCAGCAGGCGGTCACCAGTTTTCAGGCCTGCGGCCTGGGCCGGGCCTTTCGGATCGAGCTCGGCGAGCACCGGCGGCAAGGCCGGGCGCCATGGGCGAATCCCCAAGGACTTGATCGGGTCCGGCTCATCGGAACCCTTGAGCCAATGGTCGAGAGCCAGTTCACGCGGGGTCTCGGACGAGGAGTCCTGCTCGCGCACCACGACATTGACAGTGCCGCTTTCGCCCAGGCGACGCACCAACTGCAAATTGACCGCCCCCCAACCCGTGGTTGGCTCGCCATCAATGGAAACAATTTCCTGCCCGGCGACCAATCCGGCCTTCGCCGCCATGCTGTCCGCCTCAACCGCACCGATAACCGGGCGTATCTGTTCGCTGCCGAGCATGGCCAGGAACCAGAAGAACACCATGGCCAACAGGAAATTGGCGATCGGGCCGGCGGCGACAATAGCGATGCGCTGACGAACGGTCTTACGATTGAAGGACTGGTCCAGTTGATCCGCCGGCACTTCGCCTTCGCGCTCATCGAGCATCTTGACGTAGCCGCCCAAGGGAATGGCAGCGATCACGAACTCGGTGCCGCGGCGGTCGTGCCAACGCAGCAACGGCATGCCGAAACCGACGGAAAAGCGCAGTACCTTGACGCCGCAACGACGCGCCACCCAGAAGTGGCCGAATTCGTGGAAGGTAACCAGCACACCCAGAGCAACCAGGGTGCCGACAATCATGTAAAGCGCACTCATCTAATTTCTCCGCATTCCAATCCAGTGCCTGAAGACGCAAACGCGCCCACAGACTAACGCGCGTTGCGGCCCAACCATTGCTCGGCCAGGACGCGGGCCTTGGCATCCGCCTCGAACACTGCCCCCAGATCATTCACAGCCACTACGGGCTCAAGACTCAGAACATCCTCGATGATACTCGCGATCTGCGGAAAGCGGATGCGCTGTGCGAGAAACGCTGCCACAGCCACTTCGTTAGCCGCATTGAGCATCGCCGGCGCACTGTTACCCGCCTCCGCGGCCTGTCGCGCCAAACGCAGGCACGGAAAGCGTTGCTCGTCCGGCGCCTCGAAGTCCAGGCGAGCAATAGCGAACAGGTCCAGCGGTGCAACACCGGAGTCAATCCGCTCAGGCCAGGCCAGGGCATTGGCGATCGGCGTGCGCATATCGGGGTTACCCAACTGCGCCAGTACCGAGCCATCCACATAGTCGACCAGGGAATGAATCACACTTTGCGGGTGAATCACCACCTCGACCTGATCAGGCCGCGCATCGAACAACCAGCAGGCTTCGATCAACTCCAGGCCCTTGTTCATCATGCTGGCCGAATCCACGGAGATCTTGCGCCCCATGGACCAGTTCGGATGAGCGCACGCCTGATCCGGAGACACATGCTCCAAGTCCGCCAACGGAGTTTTACGGAAAGGCCCACCGGACGCTGTCAGCAAAATCCGGCGCACGCCGACCTGGCTCAAGCCACGGGCAAAATCACCGGGCATACACTGGAAAATCGCGTTGTGCTCGCTGTCGAGCGGCAGCAATACCGCGCCACTCTTGCGCACAGCCTGCATAAAGAGCGTGCCGGACATGACCAGCGCTTCTTTATTGGCCAGCAGGATTTTCTTGCCTGCATCGACAGCGGCCAGGGTCGGGCGCAAGCCAGCGGCCCCGACAATGGCCGCCACCACAGCGTCCACCTCGGCATCGGCCGACACCTGGCACAAGCCCTGCTCGCCTACCAGCACCTGAGTGGCAAGGCCAGCGGCGCGCAGGTCATCCTGCAAGCCCCGAGCAGCAACGGCCCCAGGCACTACAGCAAAACGCGGCGCATGGCGCACGCACAGCGCCAGCAGCTCAGTCAGGCGAGAGAAACCGGTCAATGCGAAGACTTGATAGCGTTCCGGATGGCGAGCGATTACATCCAGGGCGCTTAACCCTACCGAGCCGGTCGCACCCAGCACGGTGACCTGCTGCAGGCGGCTCACGACGCAGCCATCCACAACAGCACGGCAAAAATCGGGATCGCAGCGGTCAGACTGTCGATACGGTCCAGCACGCCGCCATGGCCCGGCAACAGATTACTGCTGTCCTTGATTCCGGCCTGGCGCTTGAACATGCTCTCGGTGAGGTCGCCCACGACCGAGATAAACACGACGATGGCCGTCCCCAGCAAGGCCAGGCACAGCTCTTTCACCGACCAGTCACGCACAACCCCGACCACGAGCGTGATCACCAAGGTCAAGGCCAGGCCGCCGTATACGCCCTCCCAGCTCTTTCCCGGACTGACCGCAGGCGCCAGCTTGCGCTTGCCCAAAGCACGACCGGAGAAGTAGGCACCAATATCGGCGCCCCAGACCAACACCATCACCGCCAGGATCAACTCATTACCGATCGGGAAGCGCTTGATTTCCACCAGCCCTTGCCAGGCCGGCAGCAGAATCAACAAACCGATCACCAGCTTGCAGGCAACGCTGGACCACTGGCTACTGGTACGCGGATAGGTCAGCACCAGGAAGGTCGCCAACGCCCACCACAACACCGCTGCGCCCAACACCCAAGGAGCGAGATCCGGGAGGATGTACATCAGAAACAGCAACAGGGCCACGATGGCGGCATACGCCACGCGCGGCAACTGGGCGCTGAAGCCCGCCAGGCGCGCCCATTCCCAGGCGCCGAGTGTTACGACCAGGCCGATGAACAGCGCAAAGCCGGAACCGTCGAGCAGGAAAAAGCCACACAAGGCAATCGGCAGCAGAATCAGTGCAGTGATGATTCGTTGTTTAAGCATTTAAACCCGGGCTCCAGCTTCGATCTGCTCGCTCGTTTTACCGAAGCGACGCTGACGGGAAGCGAAATCGGCCAGCGCGTTACGCATGGCATCGTGTTTGAAGTCCGGCCAGAACAGGTCGGAGAAATACAGCTCGGTATAGGCCAACTGCCACAACAGAAAATTACTGATGCGGTGCTCGCCACCGGTACGGATGCACAAGTCCGGCAGCGGCAGATCACCGGTGACCAGGCAGGTTTGCAACAGTTCGGGCGTGATTTCGTCCGGCCGCAGATGGCCAGCCTGCACTTCGCGGGCAAGCCGTTGCGCAGCCTGGGCGATGTCCCACTGGCCACCATAGTTGGCGGCGATCTGCAGCACAAAACGGTTACTGCCAGCAGTAATGGCCTCGGCCTCACGCATGGCCGCTTGCAGCTCCGGATGGAACCGCGAGCGATCACCAATGATGCGCAAAGTGATGTTGTTATCGTTGAGGCGCTTGGCCTCACGACGCAAGGCCCTGAAGAACAGATCCATCAAGGCACTGACTTCTTCGGCCGGACGCTGCCAGTTCTCACTGGAGAACGCGAACAAGGTCAACACTTCGACCTTGGCCTCGGCGCACACCTCAATCACTGCCCGCACTGCATCGACACCCGCTTTGTGCCCGGCGACACCGGGCAAAAAGCGTTTTTTCGCCCAGCGATTATTCCCATCCATGATGATCGCGACATGGCGCGGCACCGCGGAGGGCACAGTCTGCTTGGTCTTTTCCATGAAAGCGCCCTGACCCTTATACGGCCATCAAGTCCGCTTCTTTTTGCTTGGTGGCCGCATCGATATCAGCTTCGGCCTTGTCGGTCAGCTTCTGGATGTCGGCCGCCGCACGGCGCTCTTCGTCTTCGCTGATTTCCTTGTCCTTGACCAGCTTCTTCAGCTCGCCCAGGGCATCGCGACGGATGTTGCGCACGGCAACACGTGCATCTTCCGCTGCGCTGCGCGCCTGCTTGGTGAAGCCCTTGCGGGTTTCTTCAGTCAGGGCAGGCATGGAGATCAGCAGCAACTCGCCCAGGTTGGTCGGGTTGAGGTTCAGGCCGGCGCTCTGGATCGCCTTGTCGACCGCCGCGAGCATGTTGCGCTCAAAGGCTACGACTTGCAGGGTGCGCGAGTCTTTTACGGTGATATTGGCCACTTGGGTGATGGAGGTGTCCGTGCCGTAGTACGGCACCATCACGCTACCCAGAATGCTTGGGTGAGCCTTGCCGGTACGAATCTGACCAAATGCATGGTTCAGAGAGTCCAGGGATTTCTGCATACGCTCTTGAGCGTCTTTCTTGATTTCGTTGATCATTGTTGGCCTTCCTCGATCAGAGTCCCTTCCGCGCCGCCGTGTACGATGTTCAGCAGGGCACCGGGCTTGTTCATATTAAATACGCGCAGCGGCATCTTGTGGTCGCGGCACAGGCAAATTGCCGTCAGGTCCATCACGCCCAGCTTGCGATCCAGCACTTCATCGTAGGTCAGATGATCGAACTTCTCGGCATGCGGGTCTTTGAATGGATCTGCAGTGTAAACGCCGTCCACTTTGGTGGCTTTCAACACGACGTCCGCATCGATTTCAATCGCACGCAGGCATGCGGCCGAATCGGTAGTGAAGAACGGGTTGCCCGTACCAGCAGCGAAGATGACCACGTCTTTGGAGTTCAGGTGGCGCATGGCTTTGCGGCGATCATAGTGATCGGTCACGCCCACCATGGAAATAGCCGACATCACGATCGCCGAGATGTTGGCACGCTCCAGGGCATCGCGCATGGCCAGGGCATTCATCACAGTGGCCAGCATGCCCATGTGGTCGCCGGTGACCCGATCCATACCCGCAGCACTCAGTGCTGCACCGCGGAACAGGTTGCCACCACCAATCACCAGGCCGACCTGTACGCCGATGCCGACCAATTGGCCGACTTCCAGCGCCATGCGGTCGAGCACCTTGGGATCGATCCCGAACTCTTCCGAGCCCATCAGGGCCTCGCCGCTAAGCTTGAGTAGAATGCGTTTATAGCGAGCCTGATAACCACTGCCCTGCTGAGCCATTGCGAATCTCTCCTGCGGCGTATTTTTAAAAATTCTTGGCGAGCCGTTTACGGCTTGCGTTCACTCTAGCTGGACGCTGCTACAGCGCCATCGGAACACGGCTTTGTAAGCCAGTTCCGAGGGGAAGCCAAATAAAATCGACCTTCCCATTTGAAAAGAGGCTGCGCGCGTGAGCGGGCAGCCTCTTTCGGGCGACAGTTGAAAACTGTCTTATTGCTTGGCGGCAGCCAGCTGGGCAGCAACTTCTTCAGCGAAGTTGTCGACCGGCTTCTCGATACCGTCGCCTACCTTGTAGTAGGTGAAGGAAACGATTTCAGCACCGGCTTTCTTAGCCAGTTCGCCAACCTTGATTTCAGGGTTCTTGACGAACGCCTGCTCAACCAGGCTCGCTTCAGCCAGGAACTTGCTGATACGGCCTTTGATCATGTTTTCAACGATGTTCTCTGGCTTGCCCGCGATCTTGTCAGCGTTGAGGCTCAGGAACACGGCTTTTTCGCGCTCGATTGCGTCAGCAGACACTTCCGATGGCAGCAGGAATTCAGGGTTGCTGGCCGCTACGTGCATAGCGATGTCTTTGGCCAGTTCAACGTTGCCGCCTTTAAGGGCAACCACAACGCCGATTTTGTTGCCGTGCAGGTAACCGCCGACAACATCACCTTCAATGCGAGCCAGGCGACGGATGTTGACGTTTTCGCCAACCTTGCCGACCAGAACCAGGCGATCAGCTTCTTGAGCAGCGATCAGCGGCTCAACAGTGGTCAGCTTGTCGTCGAATGCTTTCTTGACGCTGGCAGCAACGAATGCCTTGAAGTCATCCTGCAGAGCCAGGAAGTCGGTCTGCGAGTTCACTTCCAGCAGAACAGCGACTTTACCGTCTTCAACCAGAGCGATAGCACCTTCAGCAGCTACGTTGCCTGCTTTCTTGGCAGCCTTGATGGCGCCCGAAGCACGCATGTCATCAATGGCTTTTTCGATGTCGCCGCCGGCCTTGGTCAAGGCCTTTTTGCAATCCATCATGCCTTCGCCGGTACGCTCACGCAGTTCTTTAACCAACGCTGCAGTAATCTCTGCCATTTCAAAATCCTCTTGGATAGGTTTTCAACCATTCCACCCGATCAAACGGGCGATCAATTCTTCCCGAATCTCCCTTGTAGGCCGCTGCACGTTACAGATGATGTAGCTGCGCTGCCGACAAATGGTTTTCGAGGGGGCAAAAAGGGGGCCAAGCCCCCTTTTTGCTTACTGAGTCAACGCCAGGGCGTCAATTACTCAGCTGCGGCTACCGGAGCTTCTTCAACGAACTGCTCGGTACCACCAGCAACGTGGTTGCGACCACGGATGACAGCATCAGCCATCGAACCCATGTACAACTGGATAGCGCGGATGGCGTCATCGTTGCCTGGGATGATGTAGTCAACGCCATCAGGGCTGCTGTTGGTATCGACTACGCCGATAACAGGAATGCCCAGTTTGTTGGCTTCGGTGATCGCGATGCGCTCGTGATCAACGTCGATAACGAACAGTGCGTCAGGCAGGCCGCCCATGTCCTTGATACCACCCAGGGAACGATCGAGCTTTTCCAGGTCGCGAGTGCGCATCAGCGCCTCTTTCTTGGTCAGCTTGGCGAAAGTACCGTCTTCGGCTTGCACTTCAAGGTCACGCAGACGCTTGATGGAAGCACGGATGGTTTTGAAGTTGGTCAGCATGCCGCCCAACCAGCGGTGATCGACGTACGGCGAACCGCAACGTGCTGCTTCTTCAGCAACGATCTTGCCAGCGGAACGCTTGGTGCCGACGAACAGAATCTTGTTTTTGCCCTGGGCCAGGCGCTCTACGAAAGTCAGAGCTTCGTTGAACATTGGCAGGGTTTTTTCAAGGTTGATGATGTGGATCTTGTTACGTGCGCCGAAAATGTATTTACCCATTTTCGGGTTCCAGTAACGGGTTTGGTGACCGAAGTGCACACCGGCCTTC
Organism: Pseudomonas sp. D3; assembly: GCF_029320995.1. Lineage (NCBI taxonomy): Bacteria > Pseudomonadati > Pseudomonadota > Gammaproteobacteria > Pseudomonadales > Pseudomonadaceae > Pseudomonas > Pseudomonas sp. D3. Next base: position 1,689,342 of record NZ_CP119772.1, on the reverse strand, counting down.
AGCATATCGCGCATGTTGACTTGGGACATGATAGTTCCTTAATAAGTCGGGTTTGGCCTCCACGTATCCCAATGACCAACCAGCGGCATCAAGGCCTCCGGCACCCAGGTCATCGTGTCGACACGTGTGTGGATTTAAGCTCTGCGGGGTATCCCCGGAAAGCGGCGCATTTTATACCACACGAAGGGCAAAAACGAAACCCGCAATCACATTTGCCGCCAACGACTTTTGCGCAACCCTTTGAATAGCGCCACTATCACCCCACTTTATAGAGACAACCGACGGCCAGACGCTCATGATTTGCCGCCCGCGTCTGGTAGAATCAGGTTTTTTGGGGCTTGTGCGAATTCTGTAACCTTTTGCCGCACACCCGTAAACCGTATTGATTTCAGCGCCTCGCGCTAGAGAGAGCCTGTATGACTGTTACCTTGAAAACCGCCGAAGACATCGCTGGCATGCGCGTTGCCGGCAAACTGGCGGCCGACGTGCTGGAAATGATTGCCGAACACGTCAAGCCCGGCGTCACCACCGAAACACTGGACCGCATCTGCCACGACTATATAGTCGACGTGCAAAAGGCTATCCCTGCCCCGCTGAACTACAAGGGCTTCCCCAAGTCGATCTGCACCTCGATCAATCACGTGGTCTGCCACGGGATTCCAGGCGACAAGCCGCTGAAAGATGGCGACACCCTGAACATCGACGTCACGGTCATCAAAGACGGCTACCACGGTGATACCAGCCGCATGTTCCACGTCGGCACAGTGCCGGTCTGGGCCGAGCGCCTATCCCAGGTGACCCAGGAATGCATGTACAAGGCCATTGAAATCGTCAAACCCGGCTGCCGCCTGGGCGATATCGGTGAAGTGATCCAGAAGCACGCTGAAAAGAACGGCTTCTCGGTGGTTCGCGAGTTCTGCGGCCACGGCATCGGCAAGGTGTTCCACGAAGAGCCGCAGATCCTGCATTACGGCCGTGCCGGTACGGGCATGGAACTGAAAGCCGGCATGACCTTCACCATTGAGCCGATGATCAACCAGGGCAAGGCTGACACCAAGGTACTGGGCGACGGCTGGACCGCCATCACCAAGGACCGCAAGCTCTCCGCCCAGTGGGAACACACCCTGCTGGTCACCGACACCGGCTACGAAATCTTCACCCTGCGCGCGGACGACACAATCCCACGCATTTCGGCGTAACGGCTGCCCTGGTTTTCCCAAACTGTGTTGTGACTGACTGATAGCTAGAAAGGAAAGCCGAACGATGCCCCAGGTGGACCCCGAACTCTTCGACCGTGGCCAGTTCCAGGCCGAACTGGCGCTGAAGGCCAGCCCTATCGCCGCCTTCAAGAAGGCTATCCGCCAGGCCCGCGAGGTGCTCGACGAGCGCTTTCGCAGTGGCCGGGACATCCGTCGGCTGATCGAGGACCGTGCCTGGTTCGTCGATAACATCCTGCAAAAGGCCTGGGAACAGTTCAGTTGGAGCGAAGACGCCGATATCGCCCTGGTGGCGGTCGGCGGCTACGGCCGGGGTGAGCTGCACCCCTACTCCGACATTGATCTGCTGATCCTGCTGGACAGCGCCGACCATGAGATCTTTCGCGATTCCATCGAGCGCTTTCTGACCCTGCTGTGGGACATCGGCCTGGAAGTCGGCCAGAGCGTGCGTTCGGTGGCCGAATGCGCCGAAGAAGCCCGCGCCGACCTCACCGTCATCACCAACCTGATGGAAAGCCGCACCATCGCCGGCCCCGAGCGTCTGCGTCAGCGCATGCTCGAAGTCACCAGCACCACGCAAATGTGGCCGAGCAAGCACTTCTTCCTGGCCAAGCGCGCCGAGCAGAAAGCCCGGCACCACAAGTACAACGACACCGAATACAACCTGGAACCCAACGTCAAAGGCTCCCCCGGTGGCCTGCGCGATATCCAGACAATTTTGTGGGTCGCCCGTCGCCAGTACGGCACCCTGAACCTGCGCGCCCTGGCCGGTGAAGGCTTTCTGGTGGAGAGCGAAAACACCCTGCTCGCCTCGTCCCAGGAATTCCTCTGGAAAGTGCGCTACGCCCTGCACATGCTCGCCGGGCGTTCCGAAGACCGCCTGCTGTTCGACCATCAGCGGTCCATCGCCACCCTGCTGGGTTTCGAAGGTGAAGACGCGAAGACCAGCATCGAAAGTTTCATGCAGCAGTACTACCGGGTGGTCATGAGCATTGCCCAGCTCAGCGACCTGATCATGCAGCACTTCGAAGAAGTGATCCTGGCCCCGGAAGACGAAGCGCCACCGCTGCCGATCAACGCGCGCTTCCAACTGCATGACGGCTATATCGAGGCGCGCAACGACAACGTGTTCCGCCGCACGCCGTTCGCCATGCTGGAAGTTTTCGTGCTGATGGCCCAACAGCCGGAAATCAAAGGCGTGCGCGCCGATACGATTCGCCTGCTGCGCGAAAACCGTCACCTGATCGACGATGACTTTCGCAACGACATCCGTAACACCAGCCTGTTTATCGAGCTGTTCAAGTGCAAGATCGGCATCCACCGCAACCTGCGGCGGATGAACCGCTACGGCATCCTCGGGCGTTACCTGCCGGAATTCGGCTTTATCGTCGGGCAGATGCAGCACGACCTGTTCCACATCTACACCGTGGACGCCCACACCCTGAACCTGATCAAGCACCTGCGTAAGCTGCAGTACTCCCAGGTTTCAGAGAAGTTCCCGCTGGCCAGTAAGCTAATGGCCAAGCTGCCCAAGCCCGAACTGATCTACCTGGCCGGCCTGTACCATGACATCGGCAAAGGCCGCCACGGCGACCATTCGGAAGTCGGTGCGGTCGACGCCGAGGCGTTCTGCCAGCGCCACCAGTTGCCGTTGTGGGACAGCCGCCTGATTGTCTGGCTGGTGCAGAACCACCTGGTGATGTCGACCACCGCCCAACGCAAGGACTTGTCCGACCCACAGGTGATCCACGACTTCGCCGGGATCGTCGGCGATGAGACCCGCCTCGACTACCTGTATGTGCTGACGGTTTCCGATATCAACGCCACCAACCCGACACTGTGGAACTCGTGGCGCGCGAGCCTGCTGCGCCAGTTGTACACCGAGACCAAGCGCGCCCTGCGCCGAGGCCTGGAAAACCCGGTGGACCGCGAAGAACAGATCCGCCGCACCCAAAGCGCGGCCCTGGATATCCTGGTGCGCGGCGGCAACGACCCAGACGACGTCGAGCAATTGTGGTCGCAACTGGGCGACGATTACTTCCTGCGCCACACCGCCGGCGATGTGGCCTGGCACAGCGACGCGATCTTGCAGCAACCGGCCGATGGCGGCCCGCTGGTGCTGATCAAAGAGACGACCCAACGCGAGTTCGAAGGCGGCACGCAGATTTTCATCTACGCCCCCGACCAGCATGACTTCTTCGCCGTGACCGTGGCGGCCATGGACCAGCTCAACCTGAACATCCACGACGCCCGGGTCATCACCTCCAGCAGCCAGTTCACCCTCGACACCTACATCGTGCTCGACACCGAAGGCGAGTCCATCGGCGATAACCCGGCGCGGGTGAAAAAGATCCGCGAAGGCCTGACCGAAGCGTTGCGCAACCCGGATGACTACCCGACCATCATCCAACGCCGCGTGCCGCGCCAGCTCAAGCATTTTGCGTTTGCGCCGCAGGTGACCATTTCCAATGACGCCCAGCGCCCGGTGACGGTGCTGGAACTCAGCGCACCGGATCGCCCGGGCCTGCTGGCGCGGATCGGCGGGATTTTCCTGGAGTTCGACCTGTCACTGCAGAACGCCAAGATTGCGACCCTCGGCGAGCGCGTGGAAGACGTGTTCTTCATTACCGATGCCGATAACCAACCGCTGTCCGACCCCGAGCTGTGCCGCCGCCTGCAGGATGCAATCGTCCAGCAACTGAGCGTGACCCAGGAACCCGGCGTCGAACTGACGCGCCTGACGATTTGATACTCGCCCAGTTTTTAACGCCTTGCATGAGATCCACCGATGAACAACGCCCTGAACCAGTTGCAGCCTTACCCGTTCGAAAAATTGCGCGCGCTGCTCGGCAGCGTCACGCCGAACCCGGACAAACGCCCAATCGCGCTGTCCATCGGCGAGCCCAAGCATAAATCACCGACATTCGTCGCCGAGGCGTTGAGCAATAACCTCGACCAGATGGCGGTGTACCCGACCACCCTGGGCATTCCTGCGCTGCGCGAAGCCATCGCGGCCTGGTGCAAACGCCGCTTCAATGTGCCCAAGGGCTGGCTGGACCCGGCGCGCAACATCCTGCCGGTCAACGGCACCCGCGAGGCGCTGTTCGCCTTCACCCAAGCCGTGGTCAATCGCGGTGACGATGCACTGGTGGTGAGCCCGAATCCGTTCTACCAGATCTACGAAGGTGCCGCGTTCCTGGCCGGGGCCAAGCCGCACTACCTACCGTGCCTAGACGCCAACGGTTTCAACCCGGACTTCGACGCTGTGACGCCGGACATCTGGAAACGCTGCCAGATCCTGTTCCTGTGCTCCCCAGGTAACCCGACCGGCGCCTTGATCCCGGTCGACACCTTGAAGAAACTCATCGCCCTGGCCGACGAATATGACTTCGTGATTGCCGCCGACGAGTGCTACAGCGAACTGTACTTCGACGAGCAAAGCCCACCGCCGGGTCTGTTGAGCGCCTGCGTCGAACTGGGCCGCCAGGACTTCAAGCGCTGCGTCGTGTTCCACAGCCTGTCCAAGCGCTCCAACCTGCCGGGCCTGCGTTCCGGTTTCGTGGCCGGCGACGCCGACATCCTAAAGGCCTTCCTGCTGTACCGCACCTACCACGGCTGCGCGATGCCGGTGCAAACCCAACTGGCCAGCGTTGCGGCCTGGCAGGACGAAGCCCACGTCCTGGCCAACCGTGACCTGTACCGCGAGAAATTCGACGCGGTGCTGGCGATCCTCAAGCCGGTACTGGACGTGCAAGCCCCCGACGGCGGTTTCTACCTGTGGCCGAATGTAGACGGTGACGATGCCGCCTTCTGCCGCGATCTGTTTGTGCAAGAACACGTGACCGTAGTGCCAGGTTCGTACCTGTCGCGGGATGTAGACGGTGTCAATCCAGGTGCCGGCCGCGTGCGCATGGCATTGGTTGCGCCGCTGGCGGAGTGCGTGGAAGCGGCTGAGCGGATTCGCGATTTCATTCAGCGCAGGAAGTAACCTCTTCAACTCCCGCACTGTGCAACGCAGTGCGGGAACCTTCCTCATTCGCTCACCACCTATAGGCAAACCTCCGACGAGTAGCGCCTATGAGCCTAATCAGCCAGTCCCTCGCCCTTGCCCCCGCTTATCAGCCGTCCCCGAATAATGACATCACCCCTCCCGAACCTGCCGGGCGAACAAAAAGAGGCATCGCCGACAGCGACAAGCGCTGGCCGGACGGCGTGATCACCGTTGCGCTCGACCTGAGGGACGAAAAAAGCAAAGCGCTGGTGGTGGACGCTATCCGCGAATGGGCCCACCACACGCCGGCACTGCGCTTCAATATCGTCGATGGCAAGACCGGCGATATTCGTATTTCTGACGATGAAGGGCTCAAGGGCAATTGGTCCGCCATTGGCACGCAGGCCAGGCACATCGATGAAGATCAACCCACGATGCACCTCGACCGCACTGACGACTCGAAGAAGTTCCGCAGTACGGCCCTGCACGAATTCGGCCACGCCCTCGGGTTATTGCACGAGCACCAGCACCCGCAGAACACCCTGGATTGGGACAGGCCCCAGGTGTATGACTACTACACCAGCGACGCTTTCAGCGAAGCCATGGTACGCGAGCACATCCTTGAGCCAGACAACCGACCCGGCTTGCAGATCACCCCATACGATCCGCAGTCCGTGATGCATTATGAAATTCCGGCTGAATTGAGGCGCAACGGGCAGGCCATCCCTAAAAACACCACCCTTTCTGCGGGCGACCAGCAAGCAATCAGAAGGCTGTACCCCCCGGTCAACCCGACGTAGCGCGCGCAGCGGATAAACATAGGCTCACGTATTCACTCAATACCACCGGGAACTTTCCTGCAATTGGGACGAATTAACCACTGTCTCGTCCCGACCTGCCGCAGGAAACGTTCAATGATAAATCCCTCGCCTGAATCCTCTTATCCGCCTAGCACGCTCCGGCCGCCTGTCGAAAGCGCCGGTAGCGCCACGCCAACGCACAGTCTTTCGAGAAGCCGGCGCAATGTCGGTGAACCCGGCAAATACTGGCCCCAAAACACGACCCTCACGATCGCCATGTATGAGTATGAAATGGACGATAAATACGTGCTGGCCGTCAAAAAAGCCGCCAGCCATTGGCTGCCCCACATCAATTTGAAGTTTGATTTTGTCTCGGGCGAGCGAGGCGATATCCGTATCGCACAGAACCCGCCGGGCGACGGCGGTGACGGTGGCGCTTCATCCATAGGCACCGATGCGCGAAACATACCGTTTTGGATGCCGACCATGAGCCTGCCCATGAATCACAACGACCCCCGCTTCGAATACATCGTCATACATGAATTCGGGCACATGCTGGGCGCCCATCACGCCCACCAGCATCCCGATGCCAACATCCCCTGGAACCGTGAAAATATCCACGCGGCCTACCGAGGCACCACCAACCCGTATGCGGTACAGGACAACATCCTGCCGCTGACGCGGAGCAGCGCTTATGACTTGCTGCCTTATGACCCTGAATCGGTCATGCACTATGCCGTCAGCCCGGACCTGACCGATGGAAAGCGGGAGCACATCGAGAACAGGTCACTGAGTGACGGAGACATTACCTGGGCCAAAAAAGCCTACCCTCAAGCAGCGCCCATGCCACCCGTGATCCATCATCCACGCTTTCGTGATGCCGACTTCGACTGCACCGTTTAAGGCGTTGCGCACTCAGCGTCGGGGGCATGGGGCGCAGCGACAGCCAATTGCCTACTTCGGCGATCCCAGGTTCGCTTCACTCATATCCAGCTCGCTCAACACTTCCCTCAACACGTCATCCCCAATCCGGTGATGACGGCTCAGGCTATACAACTCCAAGCGCTGCGCGCGCAGGGCCTTGAGCCGCAGTTTTCGCTCCAGTTGGTCCATCTGCAACGCGAGCGCCTGGGCTTCGGCGGAGTCGTTAAAGACATCCAACTGATGCCGATATTCCGACATCAGTCGCGCCTTCAGCTCGGTAGCCAGTGCGGCCTGAGCGGCGTCCGCGGGAGCGCTCTCGGTAGGATCTTCGACCTCAAGCGCATGGATCGCGGCCACGGCGGTCTTTTTCCAAGCCTCGCGCACTTCATTGTGATGTTTTTCATCGGGGCTTTTTTCAATGCCGCGCAGCAGCAGCGGCAACGCAATACACGCCGCAACGAGCGACAGCAGGATTACCCCGGCCGCGATAAAGATCAACAGATCGCGCTGCGGGAATGCCTCGCCCGGCGCCAGCAGCAAGGGTACCGACATCACACCGGCCAACGTCACCGCCCCGCGCACGCCGCCAACGGTCAACAGCCAGCAGGAGCGCGCCGTCGGCACCAGGGTAAGCTCGCTTTTCCCACGCAGGCGCCGGAGCACACCCGACAGACGCCAGATGCTTTGCACCCAGATGAACCGCAATACCAACAGCACCAGGAAGATCGCGATCACGTCCAGGCAGCGATACAGCAGGGTCGGCCACAGCGTGGTTTCATGACTCACCACCGCCTTGATAATGTCCGGCAGTTGCAGACCCAATAGCAGGAAAATCAAGCCATTGAAGGCAAACTCCAGCAGCGACCACACACTGCGATTGAGCAAGCGCGTGCTGGTCTGGCGGGGCAGCAGGTCCAGCCAGCTTTGCATCATGCCCGCCGCCACCGCCGAGAGAATGCCCGATGCGCCCAGGCGTTCGGCCAGAACATAGGCGGCAAACGGCAGCAGCAACATGAACACAACGTGGGTGGCCGGGTCGTCCCACCCTCGCGCAATCATCCAGACACGCAGGCGCCCCACCAGCCAGCTCAACGCAATCCCAACCGCCAGACCGCCCATGGCCACCAGTACAAAGGTCAGGCTGGCATCCGCCAGGGAAAACACCCCGGTCAAGGCTGCCACCAGGGCGAACTTGAACGTCACCAGGCCCGTGGCATCGTTCATCAAGGCCTCGCCCTGGAGCATATGCATCAAGGGCGTGGGTAAACGGTTCTGGGAAATGGCCGACACCGCCACGGCGTCCGTCGGCGACAACACCGCCGCCAGGGCAAAGGCCACCGGCAACGGAATCGAAGGCAATAGCCAATGAATGAAGTAGCCGGCGCCGACCACGGTAAACAGCACCAGCCCTACCGCCAGCGTCAGAATCGGCCCGCGCAGGCGCCACAATTCGCGCTTGGGCATGCGCCAGCCATCGGAGAACAGCAGCGGCGGCAGGAACAGAAACAGGAACAACTCCGGGTCCAACGCGACATGCAGCCCCAGCGTGGGCCAGGCCAGCAAGGCCCCGGCGGCAATCTGCACGAGGGGTAACGGCAGCGGGATGACTCGCCAGACCAGACGCGAAACGCTGACCAGCATCAGCAGGATAAGAACGGTGTAGGCGGTTTGCATAACGCGGGTTTCCCGGACAATCGACTTGCAACGACGCACATCAGGCAACAACTCACCCTTGAAGTGCCATATTAGCCGCCTATGCTGTGCGATGGCTTTCGCACAATAGTCGCACTGGGCAATCCACGCTAGAGACGAGCGGCACCCAAACCCGCTGGTCGTGGCATAATCCGAGACCTTTCATTTTCATTGGTCCAAAGGGGGGCAATTCCTTGACCGTATCAAGCAAAACGTTGCACCTTTTCGGCATCAAAGCCTGCGACACCATGAAAAAAGCGCGCACCTGGCTCGACGAGCACGGCGTGAGCTATGCGTTCCACGACTACAAAACGGCCGGTATCGACCGCGAACACTTGACCCAATGGTGCAACGAGCACGGTTGGCAGGTGGTTTTGAACCGTGCGGGCACCACCTTTCGCAAACTCGAAGACGAACGCAAAGCCGATCTCGATCAGTCGAAAGCCATTGAATTGATGCTCGCACAACCGTCGATGATCAAGCGCCCAGTGCTTGATCTCGGTGACAGAACCCTGATTGGCTTCAAGCCAGACACTTATTCGGCGGCCCTCAAGTAGGCCAGCCATTCCATTTTTGTAGAGGTAACAGCATGTCCAATTCCCTGTTCAGCCTGGGCTTCGGCGTCGGCACTCAGAACCGCCAAGGTGCTTGGCTGGAAGTGTTTTACGCACAACCCTTGCTCCACCCGTCGGCAGAAATCGTCGCAGCCATCGCGCCGATCCTCGGTTACAGCGAAGGCAACCAGGCGATCACGTTCACCGTCGCCCAAGCCCTGCAACTGGCGGACGCACTCAAAGGCGTCGACGCGACCCAAGCGGCCCTGCTGAACCGCCTGGCTGAAAGCCATACCCCGCTGGTCGCCACCCTGCTGGCCGAAGACGCCGCACTGACCTCCACGCCTGAGGCCTACCTCAAGCTGCACCTGCTGTCCCATCGCCTGGTCAAGCCCCACGGCCTGAGCCTGGCCGGTGTATTCCCGCAGTTGCCGAACGTGGCCTGGACCAGCCAGGGCGCGATCGACATCAATGAGCTGGCCGAACGCCAACTGGAAGCGCGCCTGCGTGGCGAGCTGCTGGAAGTGTTCTCGGTGGACAAGTTCCCGAAAATGACCGATTACGTCGTACCAAGCGGCGTGCGTATCGCTGACGCGGCGCGTATCCGCCTGGGCGCCTACGTGGGCGAAGGCACCACCGTGATGCACGAAGGTTTCGTCAACTTCAACGGCGGCACCGAAGGCCCGGGCATGATCGAAGGCCGTGTCTCGGCAGGCGTATTTGTCGGCAAAGGCTCGGACCTCGGCGGCGGCTGCTCCACCATGGGCACCTTGTCGGGTGGCGGCAACATCGTGATCAAGGTCGGCGAAGGCTGCCTGATCGGCGCCAACGCCGGTATCGGTATCCCGCTGGGCGACCGCAACACCGTGGAATCGGGCCTGTACGTCACCGCCGGGACCAAGGTTGCGCTGCTCGACGAGCGCAACCAACTGGTTAAAGTGGTCAAGGCGCGTGAGCTGGCCGGCCAGCCGGACCTGCTGTTCCGCCGTAACTCCGAGACCGGTGCCGTGGAGTGCAAAACCCACAAATCGGCCATCGAACTGAACGAAGCGCTGCACGCTCACAACTAAGCAGCGACTCGATGCCACTAGCGAGCCCCGCACCGGGGCTCGCTTATACGAGTCTTGAACACCATGCTTGTGCCCTCCCCCTGGCGCGTCGACTTTCCGGCCATCGCCACCCTGCAACGGCAAGACCAGACCTATCTGGACAGCGCCGCCACCGCGCAAAAACCCCAAGCCCTGCTGGACGCGATCAGCCATTACTACACCAATGGCGCCGCCAACGTTCACCGTGCCCAACATTTGCCGGGCGCCCATGCGACCCAGGCCTTCGAGAACAGTCGCAGCAAGGTCGCGCAGTGGTTGAATGCAGGAGACAGCGGGCACATCGTCTTCACTCATGGCGCGACGTCGGCGCTGAACCTCTTGGCCTATGGCCTCGAGCACTTATTCAATGCGGGCGATGAAATTGTCATCAGCGCCCTGGAACACCACGCCAACCTGCTGCCCTGGCAGCAACTGGCCAAACGTCGCGCGCTGGAACTGGTGATCCTGCCCGTTGGCGACGACGGCATGATCGACCTTGAGGCTGCCGCCGCGCGGATCGGCCCGCGCACACGCCTGCTGGCGGTGAGCCAACTGTCCAACGTGCTGGGCACCTGGCAACCGCTGGAACACCTGCTGGCAATGGCCAAGGCCGAGGGCGCGCTGAGCGTGGTCGATGGCGCCCAGGGCATCGTCCATGGCCGCCACGACGTGCAAGCCCTGGGCTGCGACTTCTACGTATTTTCCAGCCACAAACTCTACGGCCCGGACGGCGTCGGCGTGCTGTATGGCCGCACCCAAGCCCTGCATCAGTTGCGCCACTGGCAGTTCGGCGGCGAAATGGTGCAACAGGCCGATTACCACAACGCCAGCTTCCGCCCTGCGCCGCTGGGGTTCGAGGCCGGCACCCCACCGATTGCCAGCGTGATCGGCCTGGGTGCCAGCCTGGATTACCTGAATTCACTGGGTCAACCGGCGGTCATCGCCCACGAAGCTGCGCTGCACGACTACCTGTTGCGCGGGCTGAAAGCGCGCAATGGCGTGCGCGTGCTCGGCGCGCCGCAGGTGGCGTTGGTCAGTTTCGTGGTGGAAGGCGTGCATAACGCCGATCTTGCTCACTTGCTGACCGAGCAGGGCATTGCCGTGCGCGCCGGCCATCATTGCGCAATGCCGCTGCTCAAGGCGATGCACTTGTCGGGGGCGATTCGCGTATCCCTGGCGCTGTACAACGATTCCGATGATCTGGAGCGCTTCTTTGAAGCGCTGGACCAGGCGCTGGATATGCTGCGATGAGCCTGCCGGTCGAGGCAGTCAGCGCGCTTGAGTCGTTTCAGGCGGTGGGCAGTTGGGAGCAACGCGCGCGCCTGCTGATGCAATGGGGCGAGCGGCTGCCGGCATTGGCGGATGCAGACAAAGTCGACACCCACCTAGTGCAGGGCTGCGAGAGCCTGGTGTGGTTGGTGGGGCGTTTATCCGACGGCCATTGGCAGTTCGCCGCCAGCAGCGATGCGCGCATGATTCGCGGGCTGGTGGCGTTGCTGCTGGCGCGGGTCAACGGGCTCTCGGCTGCCGAGTTGCAGGCGGTCGACTTGCCGGATTGGTTCAATCAACTGGGGCTGTCGCGCCAGTTGTCGCCGTCGCGCAGCAATGGCCTGAATGCCGTGCTGCAGCGCATGCGCGAACTAAGCCGTACATAAAACCAAATGTGGGAGGGAGCTTGCCCCCGATAGCGGTGGTTCAGTCAATGTATTCAGTGACTGGCACTCTGCCATCGGGAGCAAGCCCCCTCCCACATTTGAATGGAGCAAGGCCTTGAGATTTAAGAAGGTTTGACTCGCTCGGAAGGCCGGCGCACCCCGGCCACAATCTTGTCCACCGCCTTGGTCGCCGCCACCATGCCGAAGGTGGCCGTCACCATCATCACCGCGCCAAACCCGCCGGCGCAGTCCAGCTTTACCCCGTCGCCAACAAAACTCTTCTGCAAACAGATGCTGCCGTCCGGCTTCGGGTAGCGCAGTTGCTCGGTGGAGAACACACACGGCACGCTGTAATGACGGGTCACCGTGCGCGAGAAACCATAGTCACGGCGCAGGGTGGAGCGCACTTTCGAGGCGAGCGGGTCGTTGAAGGTGCGGTTCAAGTCGCAGACCTGGATCAACGTCGGGTCGATCTGCCCGCCAGCACCGCCAGTGGTGATGATCTGGATCTTGCGGCGCTTGCACCAGGCGATCAGTGCCGCCTTGGCGTTGACGGCGTCGATGCAGTCGATCACGCAGTCGATGTTGGGGGTGATGTACTCGGCCATGGTGTCGCGGGTGACGAAGTCCGCCACCGCATGCACCGTGCAATCCGGGTTGATGCCGCGCAGGCGCTCAGCCATCACGTCGACCTTGGGTTTGCCCACGGTGCTGTCCAGGGCATGCAACTGGCGGTTGCTGTTGCTGACGCAAACATCATCCAAATCAAACAGCGAGATCTCGCCCACCCCACAACGGGCGATGGCTTCCGCCGCCCATGAGCCTACGCCGCCGACGCCAACGATCGCCACATGGGCCGCTTTCAAGCGCTCCAGGCCTTCAATGCCATACAACCGGGCGACGCCTGCAAACCGCGGATCTTCTGTACTCATGACCATTACCCCAAAAACCGGCGCGCATTATAGGGCTTTGCCACGACAAGTTCGAAACTTCGCGATACAAGTAAAGAACTTAGCTGGTCATTCGCGGACTAACGTCCGGCTTTTCTCAGTCTGCTGTACGCTCAGGGAAGGGCCGGTGTAGGATGCGCGCCGTTCGGTGTAGGCCGACACCTCTTTTCGTTCCACACCTTTTGGAACCCGAAATCACCATGTCATCGCGTAAATTTGGACTCAACCTGGTGGTGGTGCTGGCAATTGCCGCACTGTTCACCGGCTTCTGGGCGCTGATCAACCGCCCGGTCACCACCCCCAACTGGCCTGAACAGATCTCCGGTTTTTCCTACTCGCCGTTTCAGCAAGGCCAGTACCCACAGAAAGACCAGTACCCGACCGACGACCAGATGCGTCAGGATCTTGCGATCATGAGCAAGCTGACGGACAACATCCGTACCTACTCGGTCGACGGCACCCTGGGGGATATCCCCAAGCTGGCGGAAGAGTTCGGCCTGCGCGTCACCCTGGGGATCTGGATCAGCCCGGACCTGGAGCGCAACGAACGCGAGATCCAGCGCGCCATCGAGATCGCCAACAGCTCGCGCAGTGTCGTGCGCGTGGTGGTCGGCAACGAAGCGCTGTTCCGTGAAGAAATCACCCCTGAAGCACTGATCGTGCTGCTGGATCGCGTGCGCGCCGCCGTCAAGGTGCCGGTGACCACCTCCGAGCAGTGGCACATCTGGGAGCACAACCCGCAGTTGGCCAAGCACGTCGACCTGATCGCCGCGCACATCCTGCCGTACTGGGAACACATTCCGGTGGCCCAGGCCGGCCAATTCGTACTCGACCGTGCACGGGATCTGAAGAAGGCCTTCCCGAAAAAGCCGCTGCTGCTGTCGGAAGTCGGCTGGCCGAGCAACGGCCGCATGCGTGGCGGTGCTGATGCGTCCCCCGCCGACCAGGCAATTTACCTGCGCACGCTGGTCAACAAGCTCAACCGCCAGGGCTTCAACTACTTCGTGATCGAGGCCTTCGACCAGCCGTGGAAAGCCAGCGACGAAGGCTCGGTCGGCGCTTACTGGGGCGTGTACAACGCCGCACGCCAGCAAAAATTCAACTTCGAAGGGCCAGTGGTCGCGATCCCGCAATGGCGCGTGCTGGCCATCGGCTCGGTGGTGCTTGCACTGCTGTCGTTGACCCTGCTGATGATCGACGGCTCGGCCCTGCGTCAACGCGGCCGGACCTTCCTGACTTTTACCGCGTTCCTGTGCGGCTCGGTGCTGGTGTGGATCGGCTACGACTACAGCCAGCAATACAGCACCTGGTTCAGCCTGACGGTGGGTTTCCTCCTGGCACTCGGCGCCCTGGGCGTGTTTATCGTGCTGCTGGCCGAAGCCCATGAACTGGCGGAAGCGGTCTGGACCCACAAGCGTCGGCGTCAATTCCTGCCGGTCGTGGGGGACTCGGACTACCGTCCGAAAGTGTCGATCCATGTGCCGTGCTACAACGAGCCGCCAGAGATGGTCAAACAGACCCTCGATGCCCTGGCCGCCCTCGACTATCCGGACTACGAAGTCCTGATCATCGACAACAACACCAAGGACCCGGCGGTGTGGGAACCGGTGCGCGACTACTGCGCAACCCTGGGCCCACGCTTCAAGTTCTTCCACGTTTCGCCCCTGGCCGGGTTCAAGGGCGGCGCGCTGAACTACCTGATCCCGCACACCGCCAAGGATGCCGAAGTGATCGCGGTGATCGACTCGGACTACTGCGTGTCGCCGAACTGGCTCAAGCACATGGTGCCGCACTTCGCCGACCCGAAAATCGCCGTGGTGCAGTCGCCACAGGATTACCGCGACCAGAACGAAAGCACCTTCAAGAAGCTCTGCTACGCCGAATACAAAGGCTTCTTCCATATCGGCATGGTCACCCGCAACGACCGCGACGCGATCATCCAGCACGGCACCATGACCATGACCCGTCGCTCGGTGCTCGAAGAGCTGGGCTGGGCCGACTGGTGCATCTGCGAAGACGCCGAACTTGGCCTGCGTGTGTTCGAGAAAGGCCTGTCGGCCGCGTATTACCCCGACAGCTACGGCAAAGGCCTGATGCCCGACACCTTCATCGACTTCAAGAAACAGCGTTTCCGCTGGGCCTATGGCGCGATCCAGATCATCAAGCGTCACACCGCCAGCCTGTTGCGCGGCAAGGACACCGAGCTGACCCGTGGCCAGCGCTACCACTTCCTCGCGGGCTGGTTGCCGTGGGTGGCAGATGGCATGAACATCTTCTTCACCGTCGGCGCGCTGTTGTGGTCGGCGGCGATGATCATCGTGCCGACCCGGGTCGACCCGCCGCTGCTGATTTTCGCGATCCCGCCGTTGGCGTTGTTCGTGTTCAAGGTGGGCAAGATCATCTTCCTGTACCGCCGCGCCGTGGGGGTAAACCTCAAGGACGCGTTCTGTGCGGCCCTGGCCGGGTTGGCGTTGTCGCACACCATCGCCAAAGCGGTGCTGTATGGCTTCTTCACCACCAGCATTCCGTTCTTTCGTACACCGAAAAACGCGGATAACCACGGCTTCTGGGTAGCGATTTCCGAAGCCCGCGAAGAGATGTTCATCATGCTGCTGTTGTGGGGCGCTGCGCTGGGCATCTACCTGGTGCAGGGCCTGCCGAGCGCCGACATGCGCTTCTGGGTGGTGATGCTGCTGGTGCAATCACTGCCGTATGTGGCGGCGTTGATCATGGCGTTCCTGTCGTCGCTGCCCAAACCGGCGCCGAAGGCAGAGCCGGCCACCGCGCTGTAAAAACTTGCGCAATGCACTAAACGGCGGCCTCTGGCCGCCGTTTTGCTATAAGATAACGGCCGTTTTGTGTGCCTTGCCTGCTCACCTATAAAAGCTCCGGAGTTCCCCCCATGACGGCCCATGCCGACCTTTCGCCGACCCTTCAACTTGCCATCGACCTGATCCGCCGCCCCTCGGTGACGCCGATCGACGCCGATTGCCAAAAGCTGATGATGCAGCGCCTGGGCGACGCCGGTTTCCAGCTTGAGCCGATGCGCATCGAAAACGTGGACAACTTCTGGGCCACCCACGGCAAGCACGACGGCCCGGTGCTGTGCTTTGCCGGCCACACCGACGTGGTCCCGACCGGCCCGGTGCAGGCCTGGCAGAACGACCCGTTCGACGCGCTGATCGACGACCACGGCATGCTCTGCGGCCGTGGCGCGGCGGACATGAAAGGCAGCCTGGCGGCGATGCTGGTGGCATCGGAGCGCTTTGTGCAGGACTACCCGGACCACACGGGTTCGGTGGCCTTCCTGATCACCAGCGATGAAGAAGGCCCGGCGCACCACGGCACCAAGGCCGTGATCGAACGCCTGGCCGCGCGCAAAGAGCGTCTGGACTGGTGCATCGTCGGCGAACCGTCAAGCACCAGCCTGGTCGGCGATGTGGTCAAGAACGGCCGTCGTGGCTCGCTCGGCGCCACCCTGACCGTGCGCGGCGTGCAAGGTCACGTGGCCTACCCGCACCTGGCGAAGAACCCGATCCACCTGGCCACCCCGGCACTGGCTGAACTGGCCGCCGAGCATTGGGACGACGGCAACACCTTCTTCCCGCCGACCAGCTTTCAGATCTCCAACCTCAACGCCGGCACCGGCGCCACCAACGTGATCCCCGGCGAGCTGACGGCGGTGTTCAACTTCCGCTTCTCCACCGAATCCACCGTGGACGGCCTGCAACAGCGCGTCGCCGCGATCCTCGACAAGCACGGCCTGGACTGGCACGTGGACTGGGCGCTGTCCGGCCTGCCGTTCCTCACCGAGCCGGGTGCCTTGCTCGATGCGGTGTCCGCCAGCATCAAGGCGATCACTGGCCGCGAGACCCAGGCGTCCACCAGCGGTGGCACGTCCGACGGGCGCTTCATTGCGACCCTGGGCACCCAGGTGGTCGAGTTGGGCCCGGTCAACGCGACGATCCATCAGGTCAACGAACGCATTCTGGCCAGCGACCTCGACGTGCTGACCGAGATCTACTACCAGACCCTGATCAAGTTGCTCGCCTGATGCTAGCCTGCCCCATTTGCAGCGCACCGCTCAACGCGGTGGACAATGGCGTGGCGTGCCCGGCCGGGCACCGTTTCGACCGCGCGCGCCAGGGTTACCTGAACCTGTTGCCGGTGCAGCATAAAAACAGCCGCGACCCGGGCGATAACCTCGCCATGGTCGAGGCGCGCCGCGACTTCCTCAACGCCGGGCACTATGCCCCGGTGGCCACGCGCCTGGCACAACTGGCCGCGGAACAAGCACCGCAGCGCTGGGTGGACATCGGCTGTGGCGAGGGTTACTACACCGCCCAAATCGCCGACGCCCTGCCCCACGCCGACGGCTATGCCCTGGATATTTCCAAGGAAGCGGTCAAGCGTGCGTGCAAGCGCAACCCGGCGCTGACCTGGTTGATCGCCAGCATGGCCCGCGTGCCGTTGGCCGATGCCAGTTGCCAGTTTCTCGCCAGCGTGTTCAGCCCGTTGGACTGGCAAGAGGCCAAACGCCTGCTCAGCCCCGGCGGCGGCTTGATGAAAGTCGGCCCGACCCGCGGCCACCTGATGGAGCTGCGCGAGCGGTTGTACGACGAAGTGCGCGAGTACACCGACGACAAACACCTGGCCCTGGTGCCGGACGGTATGAGCCTGCAGCACAGCGAAACCCTCGAGTTCACGCTGAGCCTGGCGGAGCCGAAGGACCGTGCCAACCTGCTGGCCATGACGCCTCACGGCTGGCGCGCCAGCGCCGAGCGCCGCACCGAGGTGATCGAGGCCGTCGAACCGCTGCTGGTCACCGTATCGATGCGCTACGACTATTTCGTGCTTCAATAACCGACTTTTCGGGCACTACGCCCACCCTGAATCCGCGAATGGATTTTCGAATCCCGCAACGAGGAACATCCATGCGCCAACCTGATATCGAGATTTACCTGAAGGACGCCGACGTCGACTACAAGGCCATCGCCGCCTGGCTGGGCGCCGCCCTGGGTCCTTGCTCCGACTGGGTCCAACGCGGCCAGACCTACAAGTGCAAAGCCGGCGACGTGCCGGTGACCTGGCTGCCCAAGGCGGTAGGCAAATGGAACAGCCTGTTCCTGGAAAGCGACAAAACCCCGTGGGAAGACGACATCGCCTGCGCCCGCGCCGCCTTTGCCGCGCTGAACGTTGAAGTGCGTTGCGCGCCGGGGAGTTGGGTAGAGGAAGAAGGTGAGGAAAGCGCCGACACCTGGATTCGGATCAGCACAGACGGTGAAGAGCAAATCACCTGGAAAACCACCTGATCTGAATGTGTGAACCCAATCAAAATGTGGGAGGGGGCTTGCCCCCTCCCACATGGCTTCTAGGCTGTAACAAAAATCCGCATTACAAACCGACTACATCCTCCGCCTGCAAGCCCTTCTCGCCGCTCACCACGGCGTATTCCACCTGCTGGCCTTCGGCCAGGGAACGGTGACCTTCACCGCGAATGGCGCGGTAGTGTACAAACACATCCTTGCCGTCTTCACGCTGAATAAAACCATACCCCTTGGCATCGTTGAACCACTTCACATTACCGGTTTCGCGCGTTGTCATCTGTTCACTCCCACATGATTGTTATTGTTGAGTCGCTCGCGTTGAACTGCCGAGTATATGACAGGCTCAAAAACGATCAACTCAACTTTACATCGCTGCTTTTTTGCCGATTTTCGGCGAATACGGCACACTACCCGCCCGAGCACTTGCTCGGTTTTTTCCACTTGAAGCAGCTCGCCTATGACCCGCTCCCCGTTCCGCCGTCTGGTGTTTGGCACCTTGCGCCGACTGTTGTACCTCTGGGTTCGCTCAGAGACGATCAACCAGTCGGCCCTTACCCTTAACCTCGACCGCAGCCGGCCGGTGTTCTACGTCCTGCAATCACCCTCGCTCACCGAATTGGCCGTGGTCGATACCGAGTGCACCAAGGCCGGCCTGCCGCGCCCGGTGCTGCCGGTAGCGGTCGGCCCGTTGCTGGAACCTGCGGCATTCTTCTACCTCACGCCGGAGCCCGACTGGCTCGGCCGCCAGGACAAGCGCGGCGCGCCGCCCACCCTGACCCGCCTGGTCAACACCCTCAGCGCACACGCACAAGAGAATGCACAAATCATTCCGGTCAGCGTGTTCTGGGGGCAGTCGCCCGACAGCGAGTCCAGCCCATGGAAACTGCTGTTCGCCGACAGCTGGGCCGTCACCGGGCGCCTGCGCCGGCTGCTGAGCATCCTGATTCTAGGGCGCAAGACCCGCGTGCAATTCTCCGCGCCAATCAACCTGCGTGAATTGATCGAGCACAATAAAGGCCACGAACGCACCGTGCGCATGGCCCAACGCATCCTGCGCGTACACTTTCGTAACCTGAAAACCGCAGTGATCGGCCCCGACCTGTCCCACCGCCGTAACCTGGTGAAGGGCCTGGTGAATATGCCGCTGGTGCGCCAGGCCATCCTTGATGAAGCTGAACGCGAGAAGATCAGCCCGGAAAAAGCCAAGGCCCAGGCGCTGCGCTACGGCAATGAAATTGCCTCGGACTACACCTACACCGCGATCCGCTTCCTGGAAGTGGTGCTGAGCTGGTTCTGGAACAAAATCTACGACGGCATCAAGGTCAACAACATCGAGGGCGTGCAAAAGGTTGCCCAGGGTTACGAAGTGATCTACGTCCCCTGTCACCGTAGCCACATCGACTACCTGCTACTGTCCTACCTGCTGTTCAAGAACGGCCTGACACCGCCGCACGTTGCCGCCGGCATCAACCTGAACATGCCGGTGATCGGCAGCCTGCTGCGCCGCGGCGGTGCGTTTTTCATGCGGCGCACCTTCAAGGGCAACCCGCTGTACACCTCGGTGTTCAACGAGTACCTGCACACCCTGTTCACCAAAGGTTTCCCGGTGGAGTACTTCGTCGAAGGCGGACGCTCGCGCACCGGGCGCATGCTGCAACCGAAAACCGGCATGCTGGCGATCACGTTGCGCAGTTTCCTGCGCTCCTCGCGTATGCCGATCGTGTTCGTGCCGGTGTATATCGGCTATGAGCGAGTGCTCGAAGGCCGCACCTACCTCGGTGAGTTGCGCGGCGCGAGCAAGAAGAAAGAGTCGATCTTCGATATTTTCAAGGTCATCGGTGCGCTCAAGCAGCGTTTTGGTCAGGTCGCCGTCAACTTCGGTGAACCGATCAAACTGGCGCAATTCCTCGATGCCGAGCAACCGGGCTGGCGCGCACAGGAACTGGGGCCGCACTACAAACCGGCGTGGCTCAACCAAACCACCAACCGCCTCAGCGAACAGGTGGCGCGCCATTTGAACGAAGCGGCCGCGATCAACCCGGTGAACCTGGTGGCCCTGGCGTTGCTGTCGACCACGCGCCTGGCCCTGGATGAACAGGCCATGGCCCGCCAGTTGGACCTGTACCTGGCGCTGCTGCGCCGTGTGCCCTACTCGCCCCATACCACCCTGCCCGAGGGTGATGGTATGGCGCTGATCAAGCACGTCAAGGACATGAACCTGCTGTCGGAACAGAGCGATGCCCTCGGCAAGATTCTGTACCTGGACGAGCAAAACGCCGTCCTGATGACCTACTACCGCAATAACGTGCTGCACATCTTTGCCTTGCCGGCGCTGCTGGCGAGCTTCTTCCAGAGCAGCTCGCGCATGAGCCGCGAGCAGATTCTGCGCTACACCCATGCGCTGTACCCGTACCTGCAATCGGAGCTGTTTATCCGCTGGTCGCTGGAGGAACTGGACCCGGTGGTCGACCAATGGCTGGAGGCGTTTGTCGAACAAGGCCTGCTGCGCTTCGAGAACAACGTGTACCTGCGCCCGGCGCCAAGTTCGCGGCACTTTGTGCTGCTGACACTGCTGTCCAAAAGCATCGCCCAGACCCTGCAACGCTTCTACATGGCGATCTCGCTGCTGCTCAACAGCGGCCAGAGCAGCATCAGCGCCGAAGAGCTGGAAGACCTGTGTACGATCATGGCCCAGCGCCTATCGATCCTGCATGGCCTCAACGCCCCGGAGTTCTTCGACAAGAGCCTTTTCCGACATTTTATTCAGACGTTGCTGGAGCAAGATGTGCTGCGCCGCGACGAAGCCGGCAAGTTGAGCTATCACGACCAGCTCGGTGATCTGGCTGAGGGCGCGGCGAAACGGGTGCTGCCGGCCGAGATTCGTTTGTCGATCCGTCAGGTCGCCCTGCATCGCGTCGACGGCGCGGCCGAAGCGCCGGTCGAAGCTGAAGCCCTCAAACCGGAATAAAGCCGCTAGATTGAATAAGGCGTCGCAGGGTTACGGCGCCGTTGAAAAGGAGCTACACCATGAAAAAGATCATCCTCCTGGGCCTGACCGCCCTGCTCGGAGCCTGTCATTCGATGAACCCCGCGCCCAAGGCCAGCCTTGATGGCGAAGTGTTCTACCTGCAACGCATCGCGCTGCCGCCGACGGCCATCTTGAGCGTCAGCCTGCAGGACGTATCGCTGATGGACGCTCCGGCCGTGACCCTGGCCGAGCAGAAAGGCCCGGTCAAAGGCCAGGTGCCGCTGCCGTTCCACTTGAGCTACGACCCGGCCCAGGTCAAGCCGGGCCACAGTTACTCGGTCAGCGCTCGCATCGAAGTGGATGGCAAGCTACTGTTTATCACCACCGAGCGGCACACCGTGCAACTCAATGCTCAAGACTCCCAACCGCTGCGCCTGCGGGTTGATGCGGTCGCACACTGATTATTTGCAGATCATAAGGAAGCGTCCATGCTCCGTAATTCCCTTCGCCTCACTGCCCTGTGCGCCGGCCTGCTGCTCGGTGCCAATGCCATGGCGCTGTCCCTTGGCAGCCTGTCCCAGGGCGACGCCACCGGCGGCCTCAAGGATGCTTTGACCCAAGGCGCGCAGATCGCCGTGAAACAACTGGGTGTACCGGGTGGTTTCAGCAACAACCCCGAAGTCAAGATCGGCCTCCCGGGAAAACTGGGCAAAGTCGCCGACAAGCTGAAGATGTTCGGCATGGGTGACCAGGTCGAGCAGCTCGAAACCAGCATGAACAAAGCCGCTGAGACCGCCGTGACCCAGGCCCAGCCAATCCTGGTCAACGCGGTGAAAAACATGAGCGTGACCGACGCCAAGGGCATCCTCACCGGCGGCCAGGACTCGGCCACCCAGTACCTGAACAAAAGCAGCCGCGAAGCCATCCGCGCCAAGTTCCTGCCGATCGTTAAGGCCGCCACCGACAAGGTCGGCGTGGCCCAGCAGTACAACGCCCTGGCAGGCAAGGCCGCAGCGTTTGGCGCGGTCGATGCCAACAGTGCCACCGTCGAAAACTACGTGACGGAACAAGCGCTGGATGGTTTGTTCAAGATGATTGCGCAGCAGGAAGAGACGATTCGCAAAAACCCGGCCGCTGCGGCGACCAGTTTGGCGAAGAAGGTGTTTGGCGCGCTTTAACGCCACACGAGGTGAGCAGAAAAAAGGCCCTGACATCGTCAGGGCCTTGTTTTTTTTCGCCGAACCGTCTATCAAGTCCCCGAACCCAGCGCCCCACGCTCACGCCCGGCGGCGTTGACGAATAGGCTCAATAGTGGATGTGCGAAGCGCGTCGGGCGGCCCCGTGAGACATGTGCGCGCTATGAGCGCTGGACGAAGCCGCATTGACGTTATGGTTATCGTTGTTGATATTAATATTGATATCGCGATTGGCGTTTGGCTGATTCTGTCCAAACATATTTCCAAGCCCAAGCATCGAGCCCGCGAATTGCATCGGTAACGCCAGCAAAGGTAACAGCATACACACCCCGTCCTATTCAGATTAAAGCCAACTCCCCGCCCCGCATCTCATACGCGGGAACCGCTCGGTCGGCTAATCCTGTGTGGACGCAAGGGTAAAAACGGTTCCTTCCTGCGTGTGAAATACTGCGTCGCTTCAGTTGAAAATCGAGTCAGCCAGGCGACCCAGTAGAAGCGTGGCAAAACAGCCAATGGCGATGGCAGCGACCCGATTGATCGCAAGCGGACTCAACCAACCCTGTTGACGCCCGACGACCCCTGCACCGAACGCTATCCAGGCCGCCCCTACCGGCACTACGACCAGCGCAAGGGCGCTCATGAAAACCAGGTAACCGGCCCAAGTGGTAAAGGTATTGATCGGCGCGATCAATGAGGCAATCAACAACCCCTTGGGATTCATCACCGTCAACCAGAAAAAGGACAACCCGGTGAATCGATCCTGGGTTGGAACGTCCTGAGCTTTTTTGCGTAACCACAACTGATACGACACTAAAAGCAAGTAAGCGCCGGCGGCCAACTGCGTCAATTTCAAGGCCCACGGGGCATATGCCGAAAGGTAGAGCAACGCCGAGCCCCACAGCGACACTTGTAACAGGTACGCCAGGCACTCGATGAAGGCCAGCTTCCACGAAGCCCGAAACCCGAACAACACCCCTGCGCGGAAAAGCAGGGTGTTGGTCGGGCCGGGGGCGAGCAACAACAACACTAAGGCTGAAACAGTGGCCAGCATGATTATGCGACGTCCTTCCTCACTCGGAACCACGCAGCATACAGGGCTGGCAGGAACAATAGGGTCAACGCCGTCGCCACAATCAACCCGCCCATGATCGCCACCGCCATCGGTCCGAAGAACACACTGCGGGACAGCGGGATCATCGCCAGTACCGCCGCAAGGGCAGTGAGAACAATCGGCCGGAAGCGTCGGACGGTGGCTTCGATAATCGCCTGCCACGGCGCCAGTCCAGCCTTGATGTCCTGTTCGATCTGGTCCACCAGGATCACCGAGTTGCGCATGATCATCCCTGACAGGGCGATGGTGCCGAGCATGGCCACGAAGCCGAAGGGTTGGCGGAACACCAGCAGGAACAGCGTGACCCCGATCAGGCCCAAGGGCGCCGTAAGAAATACCATCACCGTGCGTGAGAAGCTGCGTAGTTGCAGCATCAGCAACGTCAGCACCACCACGATAAACAGCGGCACGCCGGCCTTGACCGAATTCTGCCCACGGGCGGAATCCTCGACGGTACCGCCGACGTCCAGCAGGTAGCCGTCCGGCAGTTCGGCGCGCACGCCTTCGAGGGTCGGCAGGATCTGCTGAACCAGGGTCGCCGGCTGTTCCTTGCCGTAGATGTCGGCGCGCACGGTCACCGTGGGCAGGCGGTTGCGGTGCCAGATGATGCCTTCTTCGAAGCCGTATTCGAGGGTCGCGATCTGCGACAGCGCAACGCTTTTACCGTTGTCCGTCGGTACGGCCAGGCTGGGCAGCAGCGACAGTTCGGTGCGCTCGTAAACGGTGCCGCGCAGGAGGATTTCGATCAACTCGTTGTCCTCCCGGTACTGGCTGACGCTGGCACCGGTCAGAGAACTCTGCAGAAATTTCGACAGGTTGGCGGTGCTCACACCGAGGGCGCGCGCGCGGTCCTGGTCAATATTGAGGTAGACGACTTTGCTCGGCTCCTCCCAGTCCAAATGCACGTTCACCACGTGGGTATTTTCGCGCACCTTGGCCGCCACTTTCCGCGCCAGCGCACGGACTTCGTCGATGTGCTCGCCGGTCACGCGAAACTGCACCGGGTAACCCACGGGAGGGCCGTTTTCCAGGCGTGTGACGCGTGAACGCAACTCGGGAAAATGCTCGTTGAGGGTTTGGATCAACCAGATACGCAGGCTTTCGCGCTCCTCGATGGACGTGGCCAACACCACAAATTGCGCAAAGCTGGCGGCCGGCAGTTGCTGGTCGAGAGGCAGATAGAAGCGCGGCGAGCCGGTGCCGACATAGGCCACGTAGTTGTCGATACCGGCGTGCTCCTTGAGCAGGGCTTCCAGGCGCTTGACCTGGCCAGCGGTGTTGCTCAGGGACGCGCCCTCGGCGAGTTTCAGGTCGACCATCAACTCCAGGCGGCCGGAAGCCGGGAAGAACTGTTGCGGCACAAAACGAAACAGTGCGACCGAGCCGATAAACAGCAGCAGGGTCAGGACGATCACGGTCTTGCGTCGAGTGACGCACCACCCCACCAAACGTCTGACGCGCTGGTAGAACGGCGTGCCGTAAGGATCGGGACCGTCGGCACCGTGTTTGGCCGCATGAATTTTCGCCAGGTCCGGCAGGAGTTTTTCACCCAGATACGGCACGAACACCACGGCAGCGATCCACGAGGCGAGCAACGCGATGGTCACCACCTGGAAGATCGAGCGAGTGTATTCACCAGTACTCGATTGCGCGGTGGCAATCGGCAGGAAGCCGGCCGCCGTGATCAGCGTACCGGTCAGCATCGGGAACGCGGTACTGGTCCAGGCGAAACTGGCCGCTTTAAGCCGGTCGTAACCCTGTTCCATTTTGATCGCCATCATTTCCACGGCGATGATCGCGTCATCCACCAGCAAGCCCAGGGCCAGCACCAGGGCGCCGAGGGAAATCTTGTGCAGGCCGATGCCGAGGTAATACATGCTGGCAAAGGTCATTGCCAGCACCAGCGGGATCGCCAAAGCCACCACCATGCCAGTGCGCACGCCGAGGGAGAAAAAGCTCACCAGCAAGACAATGGCCAGCGCCTCGGCCAACACTTGGACGAATTCTCCGACACCGGTTTTCACCGCAGCAGGTTGGTCCGACACCTTGCGCAGTTGCATGCCCGCCGGAAGGTTCTTCTGCAGGCGTGCGAACTCATCTTCGAGGGCTTTGCCCAACACCAGAATGTCGCCGCCCTCGTGCATGGCGACGGCCAGACCGATCGCGTCTTCGCCCATATAGCGCATGCGCGGTGCCGGTGGATCATTGAAACCACGGTGAATATCGGCCACATCGCCAATACGAAAGGTGCGGTCGCCTACGCGAATCGGGAAGCTACGGATCTCTTCCACACTCTTGAAATTGCCCGACACCCGCAGTTGCACGCGCTCAGTCGGGGTTTCAAAGAAGCCAGCCGTGGAGACGGCGTTCTGTTCCTGCAACGCTTGTTGTACGGCGGCCAGCGGTAAGCCGAGGGTGGCGAGTTTGAGGTTGGACAACTCGATCCAGATCTTCTCATCCTGCAGGCCGAGCAGTTCGACCTTGCCCACATCCGGCACGCGTTGCAGTTGAATCTGGATGCGGTCGGCGTAGTCCTTGAGCACCGCATAGTCAAAACCGTCGCCGGTCAGGGCGTAGATGTTGCCAAAGGTGGTGCCGAATTCATCGTTGAAAAACGGCCCCTGGATATCCGGCGGCAAGGTCTGGCGAATATCGCTGATCTTCTTGCGCACCTGATACCACAGCTCGGGAATCTGCGCCGAGCGCATGGCATCGCGGGCGACGAAAGTGACCTGGGACTCGCCGGGGCGCGAGAAAGAGACAATGCGCTCGTACTCGCCGGTCTCCATCAGCTTTTTCTCGATGCGTTCGGTGACCTGGCGCGACACCTCCTGGGCCGTGGCTCCGGGCCAGTTGGTCTTAATCACCATGGCCTTGAAGGTGAACGGCGGGTCTTCGCTTTGCCCCAGCTTGGTGTAGGACAGAGTCCCAACCACCGCCAGCAGGATCATCAGGAACAGTACGATCTGGCGATTACGCAACGCCCATTCGGAAAGATTGAAACCCATCGGGGACTACTCCTTGACCGCCAGATTCACCACCCGGTTGGAGCGATCCACCGGGCGCACTTGTTGGCCCTCATGGAGCACATGGACACCGGCGGCAATCACCCAGTCGGTGGGGCTCAAGCCTTCGAGCACGGGTACGGTTTTTTCGCCAAAGGCACCGATACGCACCGGGGTACGCACAAGGGTGTTATCCGGCTGCACGCGCCAGACGTAGGACGCGCCGTTCTCCGCGCTCAGGGCGGACAGCGGCACCGACAGCGGAATAACGCCGTCGGCCTGTATGAAAACGCGGGCGCTCTGGCCCAGTTCTGCCGGAACCTTGCCACCGCTGAACGCGATGCGAGCGGCGAACGTGCGCGATTTCGGATCGGCGGCGGGCGACAGTTCACGAATACGTCCTGCAAACCGCTGGTCCGGCTGGCTCCACAATTCGACCGACACCGGCTGACCGATCTTGAACCGGCCGAAGCCTTGCTCGGGCAGGCTGATCAGCACTTCACGCTCGCCATCGGTGGCCAGGGTGAACACGGTCTGGCCCGCGGCGACCACCTGGCCGACTTCCACCGCGCGTTTGGCGACGACGCCATCCTGCGGGGCGCGGAGTACGGCATAACCGGCCTGGTTGCTGGATACATCGAACTCGGCCTTGATCTGCTTGAGGCGTGCTTCACCCGATCGGTAGAGATTTTCCGCATTGTCGTACTGGGAACGGCTGACCATCTGACGGTCCATCAGGGTCTTGTAGCGGTCACGCTCGGCACGCACCAGCCTCAGGTTGGCCTCGGCGGCGGTCACCTGGGCGCGAGTGGCTTCCAGTTGCAGGCGCACATCCTGCGGGTCGAGTTCCGCCAACGGTTGATTGGCCTTGACCCGCGCGCCCTCTTCCACCAGCCGCTGGCTGACCTTGCCGCCGATGCGAAAGGCCAGGTCCGGCTCATACCGCGCGCGCACCTCGCCCGGATAGCTGTCCATCGCCTGCGCCGAAGGCTGTGGTTGCACCACCATGGCCGGGCGGAGGGTGGTCTGGGCCGATTCTTCATGGCCGCAGGCGGCGAGTAAAACCAGCAGACTGGCAGGCAACGCAAGGGGCAAGAGAATGCTGCGCATGCTGAAGGACCTTTCGCAAATGGAGCTTGGAATAATTATACTGGGCAGTATGTTATTAATACCAAACTCACCAGTCCAGTATTAAAGGTGGAAATGTCCTACAATCCCGTCAACACCAACAGCCCTGGGCGTCCCAAGGACATGGCAAAACGCCAGGCAATCCTCGAAGCAGCGAAAATCCTGTTTTTGAGCAACGGTTACGCAAATACCAGCATGGATGCCGTGGCCCTTGAGGCCGGCGTATCGAAACTGACCGTCTACAGCCACTTCACCGACAAAGAGACCTTGTTCACCGCAGCCGTGGTGGCCAAGTGCGAAGAACAGTTGCCGGTGATGTACTTCGAGCTGCCCGAAGGCGTGCCTGTGGAGACGGTGCTGCTGAATATCGGGCGACGCTTCCATCGGCTGATCAACAGCAAGGAATCGTTGAGCCTGCACCGCCTGATGATGACCACCGGCAATCAGGACGTAAAACTCTCACAGGTCTTCTTCGAAGCCGGGCCGATGCGCATGTTGCAAGGCATGGAGCGTCTACTTGGGCGCATCGACCAGAGCGGCGCGCTGAGCATCGACAAGCCCTTTACCGCAGCCGAACACTTCTTCTGCCTGCTCAAGGGCACCGCGAACTTCTGCTTGTTGTATGGCTGTGGCGGGCAGTTAAGCGAGGACGCGGCCGAAGCCCATGTGCAGGATGTGGTGGGATTGTTTATGCGGGCCTATCGCAGAGAACCCGCTGCAAGCGGCAACGGGTGACCGCTTGTAGCGTATGGCTTAGGGCTTGAGTGCTTTTTTCGGATAGATGTCGTAGCGGCTGGACTTACCATCCAGCGCATGGCTCGGCTTGGGCCCTTCGATACACGGCGCCTTGCGCGGGCGCTTGACCACCACGCGATGGCTGGCCAGGGCCAGCGCCGCCGCCAGCAGGGCCGGTGCGTCCGCGTCGTCGCCCACCAATGGCCGGAACAGGCGCATTTCCTTCTTCACCAAGGCGGTTTTCTCACGGTGCGGGAACATCGGATCAAGGTAGATCACCTGGGGCGGCTCGCCTTGCCAGTTGAGCATCACCTCGATGGAATTGCCCTTGAGCAGCGTCATCCGCGCCACGATCGGTGCCACCTCAAAATCATCGGCAGCGCGCGCCAGGCCGTCCTCGAGCAACGCGCCGATCAGCGGCTGACGTTCGATCAGGCTCATCTCGCAGCCCAGGCTGGCCAGCACGAACGCGTCCTTGCCCAGCCCGGCCGTGGCGTCCAGCACCCGTGGGCGCACGCCTTGGGCGATGCCGACGGCCTTGGCGATCATCTGCCCGCTGCCGCCGCCGTACAAACGCCGGTGCGCCGCGCCGCCTTCGACAAAATCCACGCGCACCGGCCCTGGCGCGTCAGGCCCGAGCTGTTGCAACTGCAGGCCTTGTTCCCCGACTTGCAGGGAAAATTCCGCATCCGCCAGCTGTAACGGCAAGCCAAGCAGCGCAGCCCACTGTTCGGCACGGGCCTGGTAGCCGTCGGCCAAGGCCTCGACCTGGATGCGGCTGGCCGCTGGTTGTTCGCTCATGAATCGCTACGCTCAAAAATATTAAGGATCGACCAATAACGGCCGATAGAAACAAGGATCAGGTATTTTGCCAGAGCTGAGCGTCGACCGAGAAAAATGTCAGACATTCTTCCGCTAACCATCGGTGTACTGCCGACCCACAACAACTACGGCCTGCGCAATACTCAAGCGCTGGCCGGAGTCAGTCATGTGTGGCAGGACTTCTTCGCCCGCGCGCTGGCCGAGCAGCTCGGTGAAACGCCGGACGCGCTCGCCGCCAAGGCATCAGCGCCGCTGGACCCAGCAGTGGAGCCCAGCGCTGGCGCCGACCTGCTGTCGCAAATCCTCACCCAACGTGAATGCGACGTGAAAGACACCGAGATCGCCCCGCCTGAGCCGCTGTTCCTGCCGATCGCCGAATTCGAAACCGAGTTGTTGCCACCGGCCGCCACGCCGTTCCCGCAAGAAGAAATCGTTGCCCAGCAGCGCCAGCAGAGTTTTGAAAGCGGCTGGGTGCGCCCGATCGTACTGAGCGCCGGCCAACCTCTGCCGGAACCCGGCCCAGCGCCGCAACCGCGCCCACTGCACTTGCCGATCGCCGAATTCGAACTGGACCTGCTGCCACCGGCCGCCACACCGTTCCCGCAAGAAGAACTGGCCGCCCAACAAAAGGCTCTGGACTTCGACTACCACTGGGCCCGCCCGCTGGTCGTCAACAACCTGCGCCTGGCTGCTTAAGCCTCAACACAGCGCCCCATCGCCTTAAGAACACGCACCGCTTAATCCTTGAAGAATTGACTGGCCTGACTGTAGGGCATCGAGCGTTCGGTGAAGGTGAAGGTGCCAGACTCGTACACCTCCTGCGCCGCCCGGTAGAACTCGCCATACGCCGCCAGCGCCATGGCCGAGCCCACACTGATACGCTTGACGCCCATCGCGCTCAACTGCGCCACGCTGAGCTTCAGACCGCCGGACATCAGCACATTCACCGGCTTTGGCGCCACGGCCTTGACCAGCGCCAGCACCTCCTCGGCACTGCGCAGCCCTGGCGCATAGAGCACGTCCGCACCGGCTTCGGCGTAGGCCTGCAGCCGGCGAATAGTGTCAGGCAAATCCAGGCGACCATGCAGGAGGTTTTCTGCGCGGGCCGTCAGCATGAACCGGAATGGCAGGCTGCGCGCCGCAGCGACGGCGGCTTCCACACGCTCGACGGAGCGGTCAAAGGGATAGATCGGGTCGACGGCGATACCCGTGGCATCTTCGATGGAGCCGCCGACGATACCGCAGGCAGCGGCGCGCAAAATGGTCTGGGCGCAACCGTCGGGCGTGTCGCTGAAACCGTTCTCCAGGTCGGCGGCCACCGGCAACGCCGTGGCCTTGGCGATCATTGCGGCATTGACCAAGGTGTCTTCCAGGGACAACGCCCCTTCGGCATCCGGGCGCCCCAGGCTGAACGCGTAGCCTGCGCTGGTGGTGGCCAGGGCTTCAAAGCCGAGACTGGCGAGCATGATCGCTGAGCCGGCGTCCCACGGGTTGGGCATTACGAACGCACGATCGCGCTCATGCAGGGCCTTGAAGGTTTCGGCGCGAAGGGTTTGGGCATCCATGACTGACTCCTGGCGGGAAAAGAAGCCTTAGAGTAACCCCAGTTGCTCGGCTGCGGGTTCGCGGTGCAAGGTCGGCAACGCGGGTAGGCCGGGCAAACGTGCCATCAACTTGGCATGGAAACGCAGCGCCAGTTGCGCGGCGAGGCGGTTATCCGAGGTGTGCAGGAACACATAGGGCGTGCGCCCTTCTTCGATCCAACCGGCGATCTTTTCCACCCATGGGATCAGGAACGGGTCGTTGGCCTCAAGCTCGGGATGGCCGATAAACCGCACTTGGGGAAACAGGGTCAACGCCGCCGGGCGCGGTGGCACTTTGGGCTTTTTTGCTTGGGCATGCAGCACGGCCGCCGAGGTCGACGTGCAACTGAACAGGGCGCGAGGGTCGAGGCAGATCCGCTCGACGCCACGGTCGCGCAGCAGACGGTTGAGCATCCGCTCGGCATCACCCTTGGCGAAGAACTCCGGGTGACGCACTTCCACAGCCAAGGGGCGTTCCAGCCCGTCGATAAACCCGGCCAGTTCGCCGAGGCGCTGCGGCGAAAAACTCGCCGACAGTTGCAGCCACAGCGGTGAGACGCGCTCACCCAGCGGGCTCAGCAACCCGACGAAACTGTGCGCCGCCGGCAACTGCTCACGCAGGTCGCCGCCGTGGCTGATGTCACGGGGGAATTTGGCGGTGAAGCGAAAATCCTCGGGCATGATCTCGGCCCAGCGCTGCACGGTGGCAGCCGACGGGCGCGCATAAAAAGTGGTATTGCCTTCAACCGCATTGAAGACCTGCGAGTACAACGCGAGGTAGTCGCTGGAGCGGGCATCGACGGGGTACAGGTACTCGCGCCAGGCGTTTTCACTCCAGGACGGGCAACCGATAAAATAAGGCAGGCGCATCAGATGTGGATGTCGAGACCCAGCACTTCCATATCCCATTCGACAAAGCCGGCGGTGGTCAGGTAGCTGGCCAGGGCGGTGGCGACGCTTTTGCTCATGGAGCGCGGGAAGAGCATGTCTTGCTGACGGGCGGGAAGACCGCCGATACGTGCGTTTGCGGCGCCTTGGGGGCTGGACGACGCTTCGGACTGGACCTCGATGAAGTCCGGCGAATCCTCGACGGATTCGTCTACCGTGACGTTTGCCTTACGCGGCTTACGCTTGAGGGGGTAGGACTGTGAGGAAAATCCGTCTATACGCATCGATGCGAACTCGGTATCGGTGATGGCATTTTAGTGGCGCAATCCATAACGCGCAAATGCTCTGGTGATAACTAGAACACATAAATTGAAAAAGGTTTAAACACTGGAGCAAATTCTGACGATTGGCGCGTTTTTTGGTATGGCGCCCTTGGTGTGGCGAGGGCGCTTGCTCCCATTGGGCTGCGCAGCGGTCCCAGATTTTAGGGGCCGCTTCGCGCCCCAGCGGGAGCAAGCTCCCTCGCCACAGGTCAAAGGCCGCGCTCGGCCTTGGTCTGCGCGACTTTATCGCGCAGGTACACCGGCGCTGCGAGGTCGGCAGCAATCGCCTCGCCACGCTCGAACGCAAAGCGCGCCAGGGTCAGCAAGTCTTCGGCATGCGGCAACATTGCAGCGTCCTGGCCAACCAGCGACACGCCGATGCGTTCGCCATAGCCCCAGCCCGTGCCGGCACCGAACCAGTCACCGCTGGCATCGCTCGGCAACACCGCCGCTTCGGGCGGCAGCACGGCCTCAGCGCCTGCCAGCCGCATCTCGCCGTCGGTTTCGCGGTAGCAGCCCCAATAGACTTCATCCATCCGTGCATCGATCGCCGCCGCCACTTGCCGTGTACCGTGTTCGCGCAACGCCCGCTGTGCCAGCACGGCGAGGTTGGACACCGGCAACACCGGGCGCTCCAACGCAAAGGCCAGGCCCTGGACCACGCCGATGGCGATGCGCACACCGGTAAAGGCGCCCGGGCCACGGCCGAAGGCGATGGCGTCCACGGCGGACAGGCTCGTGCCGGCGTCCTCCAGCAGTTGCTTGATCATCGGCAACAGCTTCTGCGCGTGCAGGCGCGGGATCACCTCGTAGTGGCTCGTTACCTTGCCATCGTGCAGCAAGGCAACCGAGCAAGCTTCAGTCGCAGTGTCCAGGGCCAGCAGGGTGCTCATCGGTGTCGGTGTCCAAGTCGAAAAAAGTGCGCCAGTATAAACAACAACGGCCCGCAAGCGGGCCGTTGTGCGTAAAGCCGATCATTCGATCAGCTCAGCGCTTTTAGCACCTTGCCGGTGATCGCTTCCACCGAGCCGACGCCAGGGATGTGGCTGTACTTCGGCTTGCCGTGGGCAGCCGACAGCTTCTGGTAGAAGTCCACCAGCGGTTTGGTCTGGGAATGGTAGACCGACAGGCGATGACGCACGGTTTCTTCAGTGTCGTCTTTACGCTGCACCAGGTCTTCGCCGGTGACATCGTCCTTGCCTTCCACTTTCGGCGGGTTGTAGACGGTGTGGTACACGCGACCCGAGGCCTCGTGAACGCGACGACCGGCGATACGCTGGACGATCTCTTCATCTTCAACCGCGATTTCGACCACTGCGTCCAACTCGACACCCGCCGTCACCAGGGCTTCCGCCTGGGGAATGGTGCGTGGGAAGCCGTCGAACAAGAAGCCATTGGCGCAATCAGGTTGTGCGATACGGTCCTGGACCAGTGCGATGATCAGGTCATCGGAAACCAGGCCGCCGGCATCCATGATGCTCTTGGCTTGAATACCCAGCTCGGTGCCTGCTTTTACCGCAGCGCGCAGCATGTCACCGGTGGAGATTTGTGGAATGCCAAACTTTTCAGTGATGAACTTTGCCTGAGTACCTTTACCGGCCCCGGGAGCTCCCAGCAGAATGACGCGCATCGATGTGCTCCTCAATTTTTTATAGAGATGACGCTCGGATTCGCCGCGTGGGGCCAATCTCGTAAAAATGTGGGCCCAGGCCGCACAAACGGCCAAAGGCTGATCAAGATACACAGCAGGCCCTAACCACACAAGCCGCCAAAAGTAGGAAAAACCCGCACCACACGTGCGTCATAGGTGGGGTGTGCCTGGGTGCAACCCGACCCTCTAAACGCCGACCGCCTTTTTCAGGGCGGCCGTCGTGGGTTATCCGCAAGCCGTTGAGAACATGCAAAAAACCTCAGCCGGTGTTGCGCAAGCCGGCCGCGATACCGGCCACGGACACCAGCAGCGCCTGTTCCAGAGGGCTGTCTTGCGCCGCTTCCTGGCGACGCGAGCGCGCCAGTAATTCGGCCTGCAACAAGTGCAAGGGGTCGAGGTAGGTGTTACGCAGACGGATGAACTCCAGGGTATCCGGGCTATGGGCAAGCAGTTGCGACTGGCCGGTCAGGCCAAGCACCACCTGGCAAGCCTGCGACAATAGGTCGCGTAAATGCGCACCCAACGGCAACAGCTCCGGCTGCACCAAACGCTCGTCATAGAGCCGCGCGATATCGGCATCGGCCTTGGCCAGCACCATCTCGAGCATATCGATGCGGGTGCGAAAGAACGGCCATTGCTCGCGCATCTGCCCCAGCAACTCACCCTCCCCGCGCTCCAGGGCCTTGCTCAGCGCCGCTTCCCAGCCGAGCCAGGCGGGCAGCATCAGGCGGGTCTGGGTCCAGCCGAAGATCCACGGGATCGCCCGCAGGCTTTCAATACCGCCGGCACGGCGTTTGGCCGGGCGACTGCCCAAAGGTAGGCGCCCCAATTCCTGCTCCGGGGTGGACTGGCGGAAATACTCGACGAATTGCGGATTTTCCCGCACCACGGCGCGGTAGGCGCTGACACCGTCTGCTGCCAATTCATCCATCAAATGGCGCCAGGCCGGCTCCGGTGGCGGCGGTGGCAACAGCGTCGCTTCCAACACCGCCGCCAGGTACAGATTGAGGTTCTGCTCGGCGATGTCCGGCAGGCCGAATTTGAACCGGATCATTTCGCCTTGTTCGGTGGTGCGGAAACGCCCTGCCACCGAGCCCGGCGGCTGCGACAGAATCGCCGCGTGGGCCGGGCCGCCGCCTCGCCCAACGGTGCCGCCGCGGCCATGGAACAACAGCAGTTCCACCTGTTGCTCGCGGCAGATATCCACCAGGCGTTCCTGCGCTCGGTACTGCGCCCAGGCTGCGGCGGTGGTGCCAGCGTCCTTGGCCGAGTCCGAGTAGCCGATCATCACTTCCTGCGGGCCTTGCAGCCGTGCGCGGTAACCCGGCAGCAGCAACAGTTTTTCGATCACTGGGCCGGCGTTGTCGAGGTCGGCCAGGGTTTCGAACAGCGGCACCACACGCATCGGCCGTTGCACGCCCGACTCTTTGAGCAGCAGTTGCACCGCGAGCACATCCGACGCGGCACCGGCCATCGAGATGACATACGAACCCAGGGACGCGGCCGGTGCGGCGGCGATTTCCCTACAGGTGTTCAATACTTCAGCGGTATCGGCCGACGGTTTGAAATAGCCCGGCAGCAGCGGTCGACGATTGGCCAGTTCCTTCATCAGGAAGCTGATGCGCATCTCTTCGTTCCAGTCTTCGTAACGACCCAGACCGAGATAATCGGTGATTTCGGTCATCGCCGCCGTGTGGCGGCTGGCGTCCTGGCGCACATCCAGCCGCACCAGGAACAGGCCAAAGGTGACCGCACGGCGCAGGCAATCGAGCAACGGGCCATCGGCGATCACGCCCATGCCGCACTCATGCAGCGACTGGTAGCACAGCTCCAGCGGGTCCAGCAGGTCGCGGTTGCTTTGCAACACATCCGCCGGCGCCGGGATGCCCGCGCTCAACGACGCGTGGGCCCATTGGCGAGTCGCACGCAGGCGATCACGCAGTTGCTTGAGCAGCGCGCGATATGGCTCGACGCTGTCGCCAACCTTGGCTTGCAACGCCGGGCTGGCCTGCTGCATCGACAGCTCCGAGGCCAGGTGATCGATATCGCGCAGGTACAGATCGGCCGCCATCCAGCGCGCCAGCAGCAAGACTTCGCGGGTGACCGGCGCGGTGACATTCGGGTTGCCGTCACGGTCGCCGCCCATCCACGAGGCGAAGCGAATCGGCGCCGCCTCCAAAGGCAGGTGCAGGCCGGTCGCGGCGTACAGCGCATGGTCGGCCTTGCGCAAGTAATTCGGGATCGCCTGCCATAACGAGTGCTCGATCACTGCGAAGCCCCATTTGGCTTCGTCCACAGGCGTAGGCCGGGTACGGCGGATTTCTTCGGTGTGCCAGGCTTCGGCGATCAGCCGTTGCAGGCGCTCGCGGATCTGCTCGCGCTCGGCCGTGGTGAGGTCACGGTGATCCTTCAGTGCCAACTGCGCAGCAATCGCATCGTATTTCTGGATCAGGGTGCGACGGGCCACTTCAGTGGGGTGGGCAGTGAGGACCAGCTCGATCTCCAGGCGCCCCAACTGACGGGCCAGGGATTCATTGCTGTGGCCTTCGCGTTGCAGGCGGGCCAACAACTCCGGCAACACCCGCGATTCGAAGGGCGCCGGTTGCGACTCATCGCGCCGATGAATCAACTGATACTGCTCGGCGATGTTGGCCAGATTGAGGAACTGGTTGAAGGCCCGGGCGACGGGCAGCAGTTCGTTTTCCTGCAACTGGTTCAGACTGGCGCTGAGTTCCTCGCCCGCCGCCTGCTCGGCCGCCGCGCCACGGCGGTCAGCCTTGGCGCCTTTGCGAATTTGCTCGATCTTGTCGAGAAAATCATCGCCGTACTGCTCTCGAATCGTGTTGCCCAACAGTTCACCCAGCAGGTGAACATCCTCACGCAAACGTGCATCGATATCACTCATCAGCCAATCTCCAGGCAGAAATCCGGGACGCGCAGTCCTTCAGAGTGCCGCTCGCGTCACTGTCTGACAAGGCCAACCACAAACGACGTTAAACCTTGTGGCTTACAGCTAGTCTGAATATTGAGCCGCCGTGTTTATCCACGTAGGCGGCTGGTCACTCATCACCGCCCATTACCTTGGGTTTTATTGAGGTTGCCATGAAAATTCGAGAACTGGCCCAGCATTGGGAAGAAAACGCCAAGGGTCACCTGACCAAGACGGAGTACGCGATCCATCTGGACGTGGAATCCGCCGCCAGGCTGGCGGCCATTGCAGATATGTACCCCAAGCGCCATCCACAAGAGTTGCTCGGCGAGCTGATCGGCGCCGCCCTTGAAGAGCTGGAAGCCAGCTTTCCGTACATCAAGGGCCAGCATGTGATTGCCACCGACGAAGAGGGCGATCCGCTGTATGAAGACGTTGGCCCTACGCCGCGCTTTCTGACGTTGTCGCGCCGCTATCTGCACGACATGTCGGCCAGTGCCGACGAACCGAAGCACTGACAAACCGTCCTTAAACACTCTTCATCCCACGTATTTCCGGGCCTCACAAGGGCCCGGAGTACCTCTGCGCGCGGCGAAAGTTCAAGCCAAAAAGTACTGACCATTTAGTCAGGTATTTTTTTTGGCAAATCGCCATCTTCACTGAACTTTTGAAAAAATCCCCAGGTCACAGCCAGTAAGCCATCACTTGGAACGGCCGTTTGAATAGGCGTTTCGCGCTTTACCGCCGGGCCCGCAGCCGCTGACCAGTGAGATGGACTTTGATGTTTTTGAGGCGTTATCCAATGGAGTTGAAAACGATGAAGACCAGCACTGCCAAATCCACGTTTAACCACCTGCGCGGGCTCAAACTGGCCGCGCTGGCGATCGGCACCAGCTTCGTCCTCGCGGGCTGCGCCGGGAACCCACCAACCGAGCAATACGCCGTGACCCAGTCTGCGGTCAACAGCGCCGTCAGCGCCGGCGGCACCGAGTTTGCCGCCGTGGAAATGAAGTCGGCCCAGGACAAGCTCAAGCAAGCCGAAATCGCCATGCACGACAAGAACTATGACGAAGCCCGTCGCCTGGCCGAGCAAGCCGAGTGGGACGCCCGCGTCGCTGAGCGTAAGGCCCAGGCCGCCAAGGCCGAACTGGCGGTGAAGGACTCCCAGAAAGCGGTTGACGAGCTGCGCAAGGAAGGCATGCGCCCGGCCGCTATCCAGCAGAAATAAGGCGCCGCCCCTTGGCTGCATCGCACCTGATATCGAATTGAAAGGACGACACGACTATGCGCAAACAATTGATGATCCCTGCCCTGCTGGCGATGAGCGTTGCTCTGGCGGCTTGCTCCACCCCGCCGAACGCGAACCTGGAAAATGCACGGACCAACTTCTCGGCCCTGCAAGCCAACCCGCAAGCCACCAAGATAGCGGCCCTGGAAACCAAGGACGCCAGCGAATGGCTGGACAAGGCGGACAAGGCTTACCGCGACAAGGAAGACCAGAAGAAAGTCGACCAGTTGGCGTACCTGACCAACCAGCGCGTTGAACTGGCCAAAGACACCATCGCGCTGCGCGAATCCGAAGCCAAGTTGAAAAACGCCGGTGACGAGCGCGCCCGCGCCCTGCTCGATGCCCGTGATGCGCAGATCAAGCAACTGCAAGACAGCCTGAACGCCAAGCAGACCGAGCGCGGCACCCTGGTGACCTTTGGTGACGTGCTGTTTGCCACCAACAAGTCCGACCTGAACCCCAACGGCATGGTCAATATCGCCAAGCTGGCGCAGTTCCTGCGCGATAATCCGGACCGTAAAGTGATCGTCGAAGGCTACACCGACAGCACCGGTTCCGATTCGTACAACCAGAGCCTGTCCGAGCGCCGTGCGGCCTCCGTACAGCGCGCACTGGCCCAGCAAGGCGTGGACATTTCACGCATCGTGACCCAGGGCTATGGCAAGGAATACCCGGTTGCCGATAACGGCAGCGTGTCGGGCCGCGCCATGAACCGCCGCGTAGAAGTGACCATTTCCAACGACAACCAGCCAGTCAAGCCACGTTCGTCCGTCGCTTACTGATTGATGGATGCTGGAAACAAGAGCCCCACCTGAACGGTGGGGTTTTTTTGCCTATCAACCGCCGATCTTACGACCGTTATCACTGTCCGGCATCATCGCTTGCATGCCTTGGCGACCGCCCATCATCTTGTTCAGTTGCTCCATATCCGGCTGTCCGCCGGAACCGCCAGCGCCCTGAGAACCGCCGGCACCAGCACCTGCCAACATGTCCAGAAGCTTCTTGATCAGCTCAGGTTCCATCTTCCCCTGCTGCTGACCAGCCTCTTGCGAGCCACCCTGATCAAGGCGGTTCTGCCCATTGACCATGCCCATCGCTCTATCGATTGCACTGATAGCCATTGCGCTCTCCCGGATTTTTTCGTAAGGATTGTTATCAGCAACGCTGACAAGCCAATCAGTGGCGTCTTACGCAAAACGGTTCCAGGAATTTCAAGCCGGACGGTACTGCCCGCAACTGGCTACTGCTGCAACTGCGGGGTTTCCTGGCCCACGCAACGCACGGCCTGCTTTTTGTTGTTCACCAGCACACCGCTGAGGCCTTTTTGCTCGGTATCGAACATCACCAGCACGCCATCGACGCATTGCGCCACTTGCGCCGCCGGGGTCAGGGAGATCTTGTAGTCCTCGCCAGGCACGGTCTTGAGCATGGTGAAGTCGCTGAGCAGCAACGCATCGTCCGGTTTGGCGAAATGCAGGTAGCCATAAAACCACAGGCAACCGACGGTGCCGATGATGGTGCCGATGCCGGTGAGGATCAGCGGGATCATGTTGCGTTCTTCGCTCATTGCGGGCTCTCTGATGAGTCAACTTTAGGAATAGGGTAATTCGGAATTTCGCCCAGGCGGCGCAGGCCGTTGAAATGCAGCGGGTCATCCAGATAACGCAGCATCACAGTTTGCCAGGTCTTGTCGGCAAAGGTCTGCACATGGCCGCCACGGGTCAGTTGCAACACCCTGGGTGCAGGCGCGGCCTGATACAAACGAATGCCATTGGACAGCGGCACGATGGGGTCATCCAGGCTGTGGAACAGCAGTTTCGGCACCCCGGTCAACTGGGGCATGGCATTGATCGCACTGTCGGCGTCGGGCACCAGCCAAGACAAGGGCACTTGAAACGGCCATGTTAACCAGGAGGTGCTCAGGGCGAATTGTCCTACGTCACGATAACTGGCGGGCACGCCGTCCAGCACCAGGGCCTTGAGTTGGGTCTGCCGCTCCGGGTGGGCTGCCAGGTAATGCACGGCCAGCGCGCCGCCCAGGCTTTGGCCGAGGACGATCAACGGCTGGCCCTGGGTTTCAGGCGCCTGGTCGAGCCAACTGAAAGCCGCGTCGACGTCCTGATAGATCGCCGGTAACGATGGCTTGCCTTGCGACAGCCCATAGCCGCGATAATCCAGCAACAGGACTTGATAGCCTTGCTCCGGCAACCACCAACTGCCGCCCAGGTGCCAGGCCAGGTTGCCACCGTTACCGTGCAGGTGCAGCACCGTGCCCTTGAGCGGCACCCCGGGTTTGGCCGGCAACCACCAGGCATGCAGCTTGACGCCGTCGGCAGTGGTGAGCGTGACGTCGCGATATTCCAGGTGCGCCTTTTGCGGCGTGAACGGCAAGCCGGGCTCCGGGTAGAACAGCAGGGAACTGCAACCGTTCAGTGTGAGTAGCAGGCAAAGAATGCCGAGGATTCTCATCCGTTGAAGCCTCGCTGATCGTCGAAATGTTCAGGCGCGTGCAGGTCCAACTGTGGAAGGGGGCTTGGCCCCGATGGCGGTGGGTCAGTCACAGTTGCATTTACTGACACCGTTATCGGGAGCAAGCCCCCTCCCACCTTGTTGAACCGGTTGGGTCAGTTCAGCCTTTACAGGATGTTGGAGTAATCCGCCTCGATCCGATCCAGGCTCAAATGGTTGAGGAAGTTGGAGAAGCACATCCACGCCGCCAGTGCGTTCATGTCCCGGAACTGCTCCGGAAGGTACTTGGGCGGCACCACCAGGCCTTCGTCGACCAACTGACGCAGGGTGCGCATGTCTTCCAGGGTGGTCTTGCCGCAGAACAGCAACGGCACTTGTTCCAGCTTGCCTTTGCGCACGGCCAGCTGGATGTAGTTGTAGACCATGATAAAGCCCTTGAGGTAGGACAAATCCTTGGTAAACGGCAGACCATTCGGCACCGAGCCGCGAAACACCCGGCTGGCGTTACCGTAGCTTTCGGCCATTTCAAAGCCTTGTTCACGGAAGAAGTCGAACACCTGCAGGAAGTCGGCGCCCTCTTCCACCATGTGGATCGCGCGGGTGCGGTTGGTCAGCTTGCGCAAGCGACTCGGGTAGGAGGCAAAGGTGATGATTTCCATCAGGATCGCCAGGCCTTCCTGGGTCACGGTGGACGATGGCGGGCCCTTGGACAGGAAGGTGCAGATCGGCTGGTTCTGGCCGTTGAGGGTGGTGCCCACATGCACCAGGCCTTCATGCACTTCGAGGGCGCGCACGTCGCGGTCGTTGAACATCGCATCGGCGCGGATCTTGATGTAGTCGGCACCCGCCGCAGCGTCGGCGACGATCCCGTCGGACTCGAACACGCGGATGGTTTCTTCGGCCTCGCCAAACACCTTGTTCAGGCGGGTTTGCAGCAGGCTGACCGCGTCCTTGGCGGTGAGGGTCTTGGCCTCGTCCTTCAGGTCGCCACGGCCGTCGATATTGTTCAAGTAGTCGGACAGCATCAGGCCGAGGTCCGCCAGGGTCGGATCGCCAGCGTGGAAGGCATCGGAGGCGGCGCCGTACAGCTCCTGGGAAATCAGGCCGAAATCCTCGGTACCACGTGCTTCGAGCATGCGCACCACCATGCGGTACTCCCGGCACATGCGGCGCATGATCTGGCCCACGGGACTGAACTGGCCGAGGCGGCGGGTGATGTCGCGCTCGATGTTCTGAAACTCCAGCTTTACCGCGCTCGAATCGAACGACAGTGGCCGGTTCAGGTAGTAATCGCGGTCCACCGCCGGCATTACCTTGCCCTTGCCCTTGAGGAAACCCTGGCGAATGTTCTCGTCCCATTTCACCGCATCGAGGACGCGGATCGGTGTTTGCGCCAGCACAATGCGATCGGACAAGCTGCGTATCGTCTGCTGGTAATCGTCCACCCGGTACTTCCTCTTTAAACGTTATTTGTCCGCACGCCGGTAGCGCACGGCTTCAACGAACACATCGGCATTGGCCGGGTCATCCAGGTAGGCAAACACCTGGTTCATGGGGCTGTCGACCAGTACGCCGGCACCTTCCACGGTGTCTACGGTGCTGCCGTGCAACGCCTGCTGCCCGATGGCCTGGTGGATTTGCTCAAGGTCGAGGTTATAGACCACCAATTCGTGCGTTTCGTCGAGCTCGAACCCCGCCAGGACGTAATGCCCGCCGAACTTGCCCGGCAACGGCGCCGACAGATACCAGCGATTGCCATGGCGCGAGACGCTGAACACGTACTCATCACGCTGGCCAGGCTTGGCCTGAGGGTAGCTCACGGCTTTGTAGCGGTGTTCGCCGACGCGGCTGATCCGCAGGTTGAGCGGCTCGCCCCAGGCATTCTTGCTCGTCCATTGGCCCAACAGCGCAGCAGGCGCCGCCTCACTGGCCGGCAGCGGCTCCTTGAAGGTCACCAGGCAACCGCTGAGTAAAAGGAACGACAAGGCGATGACCGCGACACGCCAGGCTTTCATTGGACACTCCCGGTGTCAGACCGAGGCCAACACCAAATGCATGTAACGCTTGAGGATCTCAAGCATTTCGTCAGCGCTCAGCGGCTCCGCGCCGTCCAGCAGGCCCTGATATTCCATCCGACCGATAATCGCCGTCAACACTTTGGCATCCTGTTGCGGCTCGCGCGAGCCCAATACCTGGAAAAACTGCCCGGTGCCCTGCAGCAGGATCTGCTGGTGGGAACGCACCAGCTCGGCCAGGCGCGGGTTGAGCAAGGCTTCCTGGCGAAAGGCCTGTTCGGCCATCAGGTACTCGCGACGATTGCTCAATTGGCGCTGCACGTAATCGGCGGTCAGCCGCGCAATGTCATCGGCCAGTTGCGAACGCGACCGCGGGCTGCCGTCGCCATACGCGACCATCTCGCGCAGCAAGCCTTCGTTACGCACCCACAGCTTGCCCATGAACGCGGCGCTGCGCTCGACGTATTGGGCGAAGGTATCGGTGAGCAGGTCATCGATGTCCTTGAAGTAATAGGTGGTCGCCGACAAGGGCACCCCAGCCTCCGCCGCCACTGCGCGGTGGCGCACGGCCCGCACGCCGTCACGCACCACGATGCGCATGGCGGCATCGAGAATGTCCTGCCTGCGTTGCTCGCTGCCCCGACGACTGGCCTTACGGCCCTGGTACTGGACGCTTTCAACCACGGCAGCGGCAATGCCGGCGGCGCCTTCTTGAGCAATTACGCGGTTCACGACACACATCCTTGAAAAGATCAAAACCTGGCGCTGTTTGCTTGACGCTTATTTACGCCGCATAAAAAAGCCGCCTTATAAAAGGCGGCTTCGGATTTCGCTTCGCTTACGCTTGTGGCCGCATATGCGGGAACAAGATCACATCGCGAATCGACGGCGAGTTGGTCAACAACATCACCAGGCGGTCGATGCCGATACCTTCACCTGCGGTCGGCGGCATGCCGTATTCCAGGGCGCGCACGAAGTCAGCGTCGTAGTGCATGGCTTCGTCGTCGCCGGCGTCTTTGTCGGCCACCTGGGCCATGAAGCGCTCGGCCTGGTCTTCCGCGTCGTTCAGCTCGGAGTAGGCGTTGGCGATTTCGCGGCCGCCGATGAACAGTTCGAAACGGTCGGTGACGTTCGGGTTGTCATCGTTGCGACGGGCCAGCGGCGACACTTCGAACGGGTACTGGGTAATGAAGTGCGGCTGTTCCAGCTTGTGCTCCACCAGCTCTTCGAAAATCATCACCTGCAGCTTGCCCAGGCCTTCGAAGCCCAGCACCTTGGCGCCGGCTTTCTTGGCGATGGCGCGAGCCTTGTCGATGTCGGTCAGGTCGTCGGCGGTCAGCTCAGGGTTGTACTTGAGGATCGAGTCGAAGACCGACAGACGCACGAACGGCTCGCCGAAGTGGAACACCTTGTCGCCATACGGCACGTCGGTAGTCCCCAGAACAAGCTGCGCGAGTTCGCGGAACAGTTCTTCGGTCAGGTCCATGTTGTCTTCGTAGTCGGCGTAGGCCTGGTAGAACTCCAACATGGTGAACTCTGGGTTGTGCCGGGTCGAGACGCCTTCGTTACGGAAGTTGCGGTTGATCTCGAACACTTTCTCAAAGCCGCCGACAACAAGGCGCTTGAGGTACAGCTCAGGCGCGATACGCAGGTACATGCCCATGTCCAGCGCGTTGTGGTGGGTTTCGAACGGCTTGGCTGCGGCACCACCGGGGATGGTCTGCAGCATCGGCGTTTCCACTTCCAGGAAGTCACGCTTCATCAGGAAGGCGCGGGTGTGGGCAATCACTTGCGAACGCACGCGGAAGGTGTGGCGCACGTCTTCGTTGACGATCAGGTCAACGTAGCGCTGGCGATAGCGCTGCTCGGTGTCGGACAGGCCGTGGTGCTTGTCCGGCAGCGGGCGCAGGGATTTGGTCAGCAGGCGCACGCTGGTCATTTCAACGTACAGGTCGCCTTTGCCAGAACGGGCCAGGGTGCCTTCGGCGGCGATGATGTCGCCCAGGTCCCAGGTTTTCACGGCGGCCAGGGTTTCTTCCGACAGGGTCTTGCGGTTGACGTAGACCTGGATGCGCCCGGACATGTCCTGGATCACCATGAACGAGCCACGGTTGAGCATGATGCGACCCGCCACCTTGACCGGGATCGCAGCCTCTGCCAGCTCTTCCTTGGTCTTGTCCGCGTACTGTTTCTGCAAGTCTTCGCAGTAGGCATCGCGGCGGAAGTCGTTGGGGAAGGCATTGCCCTTGGCGCGCTCGGCAGCAAGCTTTTCCTTGCGCAGGGCGATCAGGGAGTTTTCTTCCTGTTGCAGGGCTTGCGGGTCGAGTTGTTGGTCGCTCATGTCTTTAAATTTTCCATCACAGGTTCGTTGCCCCCGCCACTGACGGGGGACTTGAGGTCGGGCTGGCGGTTTACAGCCCCGATTTGAGGCTGGCTTCCAGGTATTCGTCGATATCGCCGTCGAGCACCTTGTCGCA
This sequence comes from Pseudomonas sp. D3, assembly GCF_029320995.1. Taxonomy (NCBI): domain Bacteria; kingdom Pseudomonadati; phylum Pseudomonadota; class Gammaproteobacteria; order Pseudomonadales; family Pseudomonadaceae; genus Pseudomonas; species Pseudomonas sp. D3. The sequence goes on along the minus strand of NZ_CP119772.1, from coordinate 1,644,556 downwards.
GTCGCTGCGCTCGATGTTAGTACGCAGATCCTTGATCCGCGACGCATCCAGAACATAAGAACGGATCTGGTGACCCCAGCCGATATCCGACTTGGTGTCTTCCAACGCCTGGGAAGCGGCGTTACGTTTCTGCATTTCCTGCTCGTACAACCTGGCCCGCAGCATTTTCATGGCGGTGTCCTTGTTCGCGTGCTGGGAACGCTCGTTCTGGCAACAGACCACGGTGTTGGTCGGCACGTGGGTAATACGTACAGCCGAGTCGGTGGTGTTGACGTGCTGACCACCGGCACCGGAGGAGCGATAGGTGTCGATCCGCAGGTCGGACGGGTTGATCTCGATTTCAACCTTGTCGTCGATCTCTGGCGAGACGAACACCGCGCTGAACGAGGTGTGGCGACGGTTGCCGGAGTCGAACGGGCTCTTGCGCACCAGACGATGCACGCCGATCTCGGTACGCAGCCAGCCGAAGGCGTATTCACCCTTGATGTGCACGGTCGCGCCTTTGATGCCGGCGACTTCACCGGCCGACAGTTCCATGATGGTTGCGTCGAAACCGCGTTTGTCGGCCCAGCGCAGGTACATGCGCAGCAGGATGTTGGCCCAGTCCTGTGCTTCGGTGCCGCCGGAACCGGCCTGAATGTCCAGGTAGGCGTTGTTCGGGTCCATTTCGTGGCTGAACATGCGGCGGAATTCAAGTTTGGCGAGGTTTTCCTCGAGACGGGCCAGCTCGGCGACGACATCGCCTACTGCACCTTCGTCGTTTTCTTCGACAGCCATGTCCAGCAGGTCGCGGCAATCGGCCAGACCGGTGTTCAACTCGTCAAGGGTGTCGACGATCTGCGCCAGCGCCGCGCGCTCGCGGCCCAGTTCCTGGGCGTATTCAGGGTTGTTCCAGACACTCGGATCTTCAAGCTCGCGATTGACTTCGGTCAGACGCTCATGCTTTTGATCGTAGTCAAAGATACCCCCGAATAGTTTCGGAGCGCTCGGACAGGTCCTTGATGGTGTTAAGGATCGGGTTGATTTCCATGGCGGGCAGCACTCGTTGGCGAACTTTTGAAAGCCGACGAGTATAACGACAAACCGGCGCAAACGGCAGTCCGCTTGGCGAAAAGGCAGGTTCAAGAACAGTGAATATCCACTGTGAGAGGGGGCTTGCCCCCGATGGCGGTGTGTCACACCTACACTAGGTGACTGTCACACCGCCATCGGGGGGCAAGTCGAGTCGTCGCACCGCCCCTCCCACATTTGGATCTGCACGGGCCTCAAATTACTCGATACCCACTTGATTGCGCCCATTGTTCTTGGCCGTATACAACCCCTTGTCCGCCGCCATGATCAGTTGCCGGCAATCGGTGCCCTGCACCGGCGTCATGGTCGACAGGCCGATGCTGATGGTCAGGCTCGCCCCCTCAGCCGGGGCGATGTGCGGGATTTTCAGGGCTTCGACGGCCATGCGCAGTTTTTCGGCGACCAGGCGCGCGCCGCCCGGCGAGGTGTTTGGCAGTACCAAGGCGAATTCTTCGCCGCCGTAGCGCGCCGGCAGGTCCGAAGGGCGGCTGCTGGCTTCGCGGATGGCGGCCGCGACTTTGCGCAGGGCTTCATCGCCTTCGACGTGGCCGAAGCTATCGTTGTAGGTCTTGAAGAAGTCCACGTCGATCATCAGCAACGACAGTTGGGCCTGGTCACGCATGGCCCGGCGCCATTCCAGCTCCAGGTATTCGTCGAAGTGACGGCGGTTGGACAGCCCGGTGAGGCCGTCGGAGTTCATCAGGCGTTGCAACACCAGATTGGTGTCCAACAGTTGCTGCTGGCTGACGCGCAGCGCGCGATAGGCCGCATCACGCTGCAACAGGGTCATGTAGGAGCGTGAGTGATAGCGGATACGCGCCACCAGCTCGATGTTGTCCGGCAGCTTGACCAGATAGTCGTTGGCCCCCGCCGAGAACGCCGCGCTTTTGATCAGCGGGTCCTCCTTGGTGGAGAGCACGATGATCGGGATGTTCTGCGTGGCCGGGTGATTGCGGTATTCGCGCACCAGCGTCAGGCCGTCCAGGCCGGGCATCACCAGGTCCTGCAGGATCACTGTAGGTTTAATGCGGATCGCCTGCGCGATGGCCTGGTGCGGGTCGGCGCAAAAGTGGAAGTCGATGTTTTCTTCATGGGCCAGGCCGCGCCGCACGGCTTCGCCGATCATGGCCTGGTCGTCCACCAATAACACCATGGCGGCATTTTCGTCGGTCTTGATGCCGTCGATCTGTAAATCACTCATGTGCAGTCACCTGAATTACCACCTGCAAGCCAGCATCGCCGAGGGTATCGATCATTTTGAAAATACCTCCAGCAACCGGGGCGCAATTCTGTCCAGTGGGCGAATTTCAACAGCAGCATCAATCGCCGCCGCCGCTTTGGGCATGCCATACACCGCCGAACTCTGCTGGTCCTGGGCGATGGTCAGATATCCTTGTTCTCGCATTAATTTGAGCCCCTGGGCTCCGTCGCGGCCCATGCCGGTCAGCAGTACGCCGACGGCATCACCATTCCAGTGGCTGGCCACACTTTCGAAAAATACGTCGATGGACGGCCGGTAAATCTCGTTAACCGGCTCGGCGGTATAGGCTAGCGTGCCATTTTTCAACAGGCGGATGTGATGATTGGTACCGGCCAGCAGCACCACCCCGCTTTGTGGTGGCTCACCTTCGCGGGCCAGGCGCACCGGCAGGCCGGAAGCGCTGCTCAGCCACTCGGCCATGCCGGCGGCGAACACCTGGTCCACATGTTGGACCAGCACAATGGCGGCGGGAAAGTCCCGGGGCAAGCCCTTGAGCAGGATTTCCAGGGCCGCCGGACCGCCGGCCGAAGAACCGATCGCCACCAGGCTCTGGCGTTTGCCGGTGTTGCGCGGCGGCGCGGTTTCGGCGCGCACACGGCTGCCGCGCTGGCCGATCAGCCAGCCAATATTGAGGATCTTGCGCAACAACGGCGCGGCGGCGTCCTTGGGATTACCGACGCCCAGGGCCGGCGTATCCACCACATCCAGAGCGCCGTGCCCCATGGCTTCGAACACTCGGCTGACATTGGCCTGGCGGTCGACGGTGACGATCACAATCGCGCACGGGGTCTGGGCCATGATCTGCCGAGTGGCTTCCACGCCGTCCATCACCGGCATAATCAGGTCCATCAGGATCAGGTCCGGGGTCAATTCGGCGCAGCGCTGCACCGCTTCCAGGCCATTACTGGCCACCCACACCACCTGGTGCGCGGGTTCAAAGCTCACGGCGCGGCGTAACGCCTCCACCGCCATGGGCAGGTCATTGACGATCGCAATCCTCATGCCCGCGCGTCTCCGATCAGTTCCACCACGGCGTCAAGCAGGGCGTCATCGTGAAAACTGGCTTTGGCTAAATAGTAGTCGGCGCCGGCGTCGAGTCCACGGCGTCGGTCTTCTTCGCGATCCTTGTAGGACACCACCATCACCGGCAACGATTGCAGGCGAGTATCACGGCGCAAGAGTGTGACCAATTCGATCCCGTCCATACGAGGCATATCAATGTCAGTGATGAGCAGGTCGAAGTCTTCGGAGCGCAAGGCGTTCCAGCCGTCCATGCCATCGACGGCGACGGCCACTTCATAACCCCGATTAAGCAGCAATTTACGTTGCAACTCACGCACGGTGAGCGAGTCATCCACCACCAGCACCCGTTTACGCGGGGCTTCGACGGCCTGCTGGCTGCGCCGGGTTATACGCTCCAGCCGACCGGTGTTGAGCAGTTTGTCCACCGAACGCAGCATGTCCTCGACGTCGACGATCAACACCACCGAGCCATCGTCCAGCAGCGCGCCGGCGGAAATATCCTGGACCTTGCCCAACCGATCATCCAGCGGCAGCACCACCAGCGTGCGCTCGCCGATAAAACGCTCCACGGCAATGCCATACACCGCATCGCGTTCGCGGATCACCACCACCTTCAACGTCTCTTCATTTCCTTGCCCCGGCGGGCGCTGCAACAACTGGCTGGCGGCGACCAGGCCGACATGCCGGCCTTCATGCCAGAAATGCTGGCGGCCTTCGAGCTGCACAATGTCGTCGGGCGCCAGGTCGCACATCCGCTCGATATGCGCCAGCGGGAAGGCATAGGCTTCTTCGCCGACTTCCACCACCAGGCTGCGCACCACCGACAGGGTCAACGGCACTTCCAAATGGAAGCGACTGCCCTGCCCCGGCGCTTGCTCCAGCACCACCGCGCCGCGCAGTTGGCGGACCATATGCTGCACCGCATCCAGGCCGACGCCGCGCCCGGACACTTCGGTGACCTTGTCGCGCAGGCTGAAGCCCGGCAGGAACAGGAACGTCAGCAACTCCTCCTCGCTGAGGTGCAAAGCGGTTTCCTGGGTCGACAGGTGCCGATCAACGATCGTGCCACGCAGGCGTTCGAGGTCGACGCCGTGACCGTCATCGCTCAGCTCCAGCACCAGCAAACCCGCCTGGTGGGAGGCTCTCAGGCGGATCAAGCCTTCGGCCGGTTTGCCCGCCAGCAGGCGCTGCTCGGGCGCTTCAATGCCGTGGTCGACGGCATTGCGCAATAAGTGGGTGAGCGGCGCTTCGAGTTTCTCCAGCACGTCGCGGTCGACCTGGGTCTTTTCGCCCTCGATCTCCAGGCGTACCTGCTTGCCCAGGCTGCGGCCGAGGTCGCGCACCATGCGCGCCTGGCCGGCGAGCACATCGGCAAACGGGCGCATGCGGCAGGCCAGCGCGGTGTCGTAAAGCACCTGGGCGCGCTGACCTGCCTGCCAGGCGAACTCATCGAGCTCGACGGTTTTTTCCGCCAGCAGGGCCTGGGCTTCGCTCAGCAGGCGGCGGGCATCGGCCAAGGCCTCCTGGGCCTCCAGGCTCAAGCCGGCGGTCTTGAGGTGGCCGTCGAGGTGGTCAAGCGCACGCACACCGTTGCCCTGGATACGTTTAAGGCGTTGCAGGCTGGCCAGGTAAGGCTTGAGCCGCTGGGTTTCCACCAGGGATTTGCTCGACAGGTCCAGCAGGCTGTTCAAGCGCTCGGCGGTCACACGCAGGACGCGCTCGCCACCTTCGGTCATGCGTTTGTTCTGGCGCGGCGGCTCGCTACCGAGGGGCGGCGCAGGCTCGGGTTCGGCGGGCAGCGCTTCGATCACCGGGGCGGGCGCAGGCGTAGGGGCAGGCGCGGACTGCGGCGCAACCTTGGCGGTTGGCTGCGACGGGTCGAGCAGGCGCTCCATCAATGCCACATACGCTTCGACATCCGCCGGCCCCACGGTATTGCCAGGCGTGGCGATGCGCATCAACAGGTCGGTGCCTTGCAGCAACGCGTCGATATGCTCCGGTTGCAGATACAGGCGACCTTCCTGGGCGCTGACCAGGCAATCTTCCATGACATGCGACACGCTAACCCCGGCGTCCACCCCGACAATCCGCGCCGCGCCTTTGAGCGAGTGCGCAGCGCGCATGCAGGCTTCGAGCTGGTCAGCCTGAGTCGGGTTACGCTCCAGGGCTAGCAGGCCCGCGCTCAGTACCTGGGTCTGGGCATCGGCTTCCAGGCTGAACAACTCCAGCAGCGAGGCATCGCGCATCTGGTCGGGGGTCATGTGAGGCTCCGGGTCACGGCAGACAGCAACTGAGCCTCGTCCAGCCAACGCAGGCTGCGGCCCTTCCACTGCAACACACCCTGGGTGAAGCGGCCGCTGGCCTGGGTGCCGGAGGCTGACGCCGCCGTCAACGTCCGCTCGTCGATGGCATGGATACCTTCGACTTCGTCCACCGGCACCACCACCGGGCCGTCCTGCGCGGCGATGATCAACATGCGCGGCATGATACGCCCGCCGGGGGGCCCGTGGCCGGTGGTGTCCAGGCCCAACAGCTCCACCAGCGACAGGCACGCCACCAGCGCACCGCGCACGTTCGCCACGCCAAGCAATGCGCGGGAACGTTGGTGTGGCAGGGAATGAATCGGTTGCAGCGGCGCCACTTCCACCAGGCAGCGGGTGGCGATCCCCAGCCATTCTTCGCCGAGGCGGAATATCAGTAGGGAACGGGTAAGGATGTCTTCGCCCGCTTCGGCAGCGGCGACCGGGCGCCGATCGTCGTGCTGCAACGCATAGCGATCCAGCAAGCGGGTGGCGGCGGCAGAGTACACCGAGCAGTTGCGGCAGTGGATATGGTCCGCCAGCAACGGGCAGGACTTATCACCGTGAATACCGATACGGTTCCAGCAATCGTCGATGGCCTGGGCGTCGGCTATCGTCAGGTCCAGGCCTGCAGTGTCGAGCGCGTTGGGGCTACTCATGGTTTTTGCTCACTGTCAGCTCGCTACGCGCGGCTCGCGCCTGCAAACGGCGCGCCCCCGCAGTGTCGCCCTGGGCTTCGAGCAGCCCGGCCAGTTGCATCAGGGCCTGCGGGTGCTGCGGTTCCAGGTACAAGGCTTTTCGGTAAAACCCCTGGGCGTCCAGGGCGCTGCCGGCCACATCGCTGAGCAGCCCCAACCAGTAAAACACCTGGGCGGCCGGCGGATGTTGGCTTAAATAGCGTTCGCAGGCGGCACGGGCTTCGGCGCTTTTGCCTTCGTTGGCCAGGATCGCGATCTGGCTGAGCAGGTCGCTAGCATCCGACGGCGGCGCGCTGATCGGCACCACCTGCGCGCTGAGCGTACTGAACGGGCGCGGCTTGGGCGGGATCGGTGCGACGCTGTGCCGAGGCGGGGGCACGGGCATCGGCACAAAGACCGGCTCAGGCTTGACCGGCTCGGTGTGTCGGCTGAATGCAAACGACTGCGGCACGCCGATCGAGCGCATGCCATGCCGCCCCAACAGGCTGCCTTCGGCCGGGCCGATAAATAGCACGCCGTCCACGTGAGTCAGGTTCTTGAGCACGTCGAACACTTGTTTTTGTGTCGGCTGGTCGAAATAGATCAGCAGGTTGCGGCAAAACACAAAATCGTAGCTCGGCTCATTGGCGAGCAACCCTGGGTCGAGCAGGTTGCCGACTTGCAGGCGCACCTGTTCGCGCACCCGGTCGTCGATGCGATAGCCATCGACCTGCTCGGTGAAGTGGCGGTCGCGAAACCCAAGGTCGCCGCCGCGAAACGAGTTGCGGCCATACACGCCACGCAGGGCACGCTCCACCGACAACGGGCTGACGTCCATGCCCTGCACCTTGAACTGGTGCGGCGCCAGGCCAGCATCGAGCAAGGCCATGGCGATCGAATAGGGTTCTTCGCCGGTGGAACAGGGCAGGCTGAGAATGCGCAGCGCGCGCAACTGGTTGATCTCGGCCAGACGCGCCTTGGCCAGGCGGGCCAGGGTCGCGAAGGATTCGGGGTAACGAAAAAACCAGGTCTCGGGCACGATCACCGCTTCGATCAGCGCTTGCTGTTCGTCGTGGGAGCGCTGCAGATGGTGCCAGTACTCATCCGCCGTCTGGGCCTCTACGGCGTGACTGCGCTGGCGCACGGCGCGTTCGATGATGGCTTCGCCCACCGAGGCCACATCCAGGCCGATGCGTTCTTTCAAGAAGGCAAAGAAGCGCGGGTCGTTGCTCATAGGCTCGGCTCGGCAGAAAACAGCAAGGCGCGCACTTCGTTGGTGAGCAGATCCGCGACGCCGATCCATTGCATCAAACCCAAGGCATCTTCGCGCACCGGCCCCAGGTAGGGCGTCTGGGGATTGTCCAGACCGTATGGCTTGAATTGCGCCGGGTCGCAACGCAGGGTTTCGGTGGCCTGCTCCAGAATCAGCCCCAGCCAACGCGCCTCGAGCCAGGGCTCAGGTTTGTAGTTGACCAACACCAGCCGCGTACTGGTCCGCGCCTGGGCCGGCTTGCCGAAGGTCAAGGCACTGAGGTCGATAACCGGCACCATCGCGCCGCGATGGGCAAAGATGCCCGCCACCCACAGCGGTGCATGGGCGAGGGGTTTGAGCGGCAGGCGCGGCAGTACCTCGGCCACTTCCGTGGCCTTGAGGGCATAACGTTGGTCGCCGATGTGGAACACCAGGAACAACGCCTTTTTCGCTGCCGGGACGGCGCCGTGTTTAGCCGCGAGGTCGCTCATCAGACTTTGAAGCGCGACACGCCGCCGCGCAGACCGACCGCAACCTGGCTCAGTTCATCAATGGCAAAGCTGGCCTGGCGCAAGGACTCGACCGTCTGACTGCTGGCATCGCCCAATTGCACCAGCGCGTGGTTGATCTGCTCGGCACCGGTGGCCTGGGCCTGCATGCCTTCGTTGACCATCAACACCCGCGGCGCCAGGGCCTGGACCTGATGGATGATCTGCGACAGTTGCTCGCCCACTTGCTGCACTTCGAACATGCCCCGGCGCACTTCTTCGGAGAACTTGTCCATGCCCATCACCCCGGCAGACACCGCCGACTGGATCTCGCGCACCATCTGCTCGATGTCGTAGGTGGCGACGGCGGTCTGGTCGGCCAGGCGGCGCACTTCGGTGGCCACCACGGCAAAGCCGCGGCCGTACTCACCGGCTTTCTCGGCCTCGATGGCGGCGTTGAGGGACAACAGGTTGGTCTGGTCGGCGACCTTGACGATGGTGACCACCACCTGGTTGATGTTGCCGGCCTTCTCGTTAAGGATCGCCAGCTTGGCGTTGACCAATTCGGCAGCGCCCATCACCGAGTGCATGGTTTCTTCCATGCGCGCCAAGCCTTGCTGGCCGGAACCGGCGGCGACCGAGGCCTGGTCAGCGGCGGTGGAGACTTCGGTCATGGTACGGACCAAATCTTTGGAAGTGGCAGCGATCTCCCGCGAAGTGGCGCCGATCTCGGTGGTAGTTGCGGCGGTTTCCGTGGCCGTGGCCTGTTGTTGCTTAGAAGTGGCGGCAATCTCGGTGACCGAGGTCGTGACCTGCACAGACGAACGCTGGGCCTGGGACACCAGGGCCGTCAGTTCGGTCATCATGTCGTTGAAGCCGGTTTCGACAGCGCCGAATTCGTCCTTGCGCGCAAGGTTCAAGCGCTTGCTCAGGTCACCGGTACGCATGGTGTCGAGGATCTCGACGATGCGCTTCATCGGCGCGATGATTGTGCGCATCAACAGCAGGCCGCACAGGCCGGCGGCGAAGATGGCGATGATCAGCGACACCGCCATGCTGATCTTGGCCGACAGCACCGACTCGTCGATGGCCGCCGTGGCGAGGTCAGACACTCCCTTGTTTTCGGTGATGATGTCATTGAGCTTCATGCGCCCTTCGATCCAGATCGGCGTCAATTGCTCTTCGAGCAAGACGTTCGCACCCGGCAGGTCATTGGCTTCGATGCGCGCCAGCACCTCGACGAGGGCCTTGTTGTAGTTGATATGCGCCGCCTTGAAGTTATCGAACTCCATGCGATCAGCCTGGCTGTTGACGGTTTTTTCGTAGTTGGCCATCTGCTGTTCAATACGCGCTTCGAAGGACTTGAAGTCGGTCTTATCGGCACTGGTAAGGGTTTTATCTGCGCGCAGACCAATGATATCGATGGTCAGCAAATAGCTGTCGACCCATGCGCTGCGGATCATCGAACTGAGGTAAACCCCCGGCACCGCATCGTCACGGACCGATTCCTGGCTGGCTTCGATCTTCAGCAACCGTGAGTAGGACACCACAACCATCAGCAGCATGATCGCGATAATGACCGCAAAGCTCGCCATAATCCGCTGGCGCAAGGTCCAATTCTTCACAGTGTTTCCTCGAGGGGCCATTCAAATGAGGGGGAGTATAGCTGAGCAGAAGCCCTCATTTATCAATGGGTTTCGATGTGGCGTACATAGAATGCAAAAACAGCCTCTAGGGATTAAAGAACCACCCTACATCAGACCAAGAAGCATCTGACTTCTCGCCTTTTCTCACCTCATCTAGCGTGCTCCTTCCTAAAGATTACAAAAGGATACATCTAGGATGGAGCGTTACCACATCACCGTAGGTGCTAAAACCACCGCCAACGGCACAGTGCGCACCGGCTGTACGAATTGCAGCATTAACGGAATGGACCAGGCACGCGAAGGCGATGAGGTTTATTGCCCGACCTGCGAGACCATTGGGGTGATCGTCTGCGACGGCCCCCGCCTGGTAGACACAACAAATGGACTTAACTTCGCGCTGGAAGGCGACCTCTGTTACTGCAAGTGCACCCCCCGTCCGCGACTGATTGCCAATCAGACGCTCAGCTCGCAGATTATCGAAGACACGCCTCAACCCCAAGCCAGAGCCGCCACGCAAGCCACCACCCAATACACTGAATCCAGTACGCCCTCCTCTACCCACTTCACACCTACGCCCCGTCAGTTCACGCCAAGTCTCAACGAAGCACGGGGACCAACCTGCGAGAACATCTGGCGTGAGTATCAGAACCGAGCCGAAGCCATCGTGGCACCGGGTGGCGTGATGATTACCGATCCCAAAGCGCGTAACCGTGCCATCAATGCTGCCTACGCCCAGCTATGGGCCTGGATCAGCGTTTCCAGTGGGCCGGTCTTGCGGCGTTTGCGTCCAAGCAAGTGGGCTGTGGCCTGCTGCACGCGGCGCAATCCATCGAGAGGATTCAGGCGGAATATGAAGCTGCGGAGCAATTGCGAAGAAGTGCCCGGAAAGGGGTTTGGGGGTTGTTCAGCGCCGAGGAACGTGAACGGCAGGCAAAGCTGCGGGAGTATGAGCGGCGCCTGCGGGACCATGAACAAGCCAGCCGCAATAACCCAATGCCTGATGTTGATTGGCGGCGCGAGGGTGAACTGTTATCGAGCGTGCAGCAGCTTTATCAACATGTGTACGAGATGATGGCGATGGGAAATACCACGCTGTTTTTGGATGTGTTTCCGTTGCATGCGTTTTATAAGGAGCAGGGGTTGGGGTTGCTTGAGACCTGCCTGTCCGCGCGCCAGAACATTTTTGAGGATGGGCTACAGCGGGTGTTGTGGCCGGTGGGGCAGGATAAGTTGAGGTTTGGGGGGGATTACCCGGAAATATTGCATGCATTCAAGGCTATTGACGATGGAGACATTGCTAAAAGTGTTGAGTATCTGGCTGACCACGAACAACGAAACATTCTTCAACCGACCATGTACGGTGATCCAAAACTAGTGGCTCTGCTACGTAGCAACCATCTTTCATACGTCACGGGTATACCGTCCGGGATCGCTCAAGCCATTGAACTGACACTGGCAAACCAATGCAGCACCGCTGATGACGGTCGGACCATTGATTTCAGCAACAACCCCTTCGCCAATCTAGCCGATATCGACCAGCGTATGGCATTCGTGCTCAAGGCTGCAGCGCGGTTTCACACACTACTAAATAGCACTGAGCGGTATCGAATCGAACTCGAGCTAGAAGACATCGCTGAAAGCCGGGGGGGCCGATGAATCGGATCGCGAAGCTAGGTTGGCGACGTGGCGGAACGGGACTGGTCGTTGCAGCATCACTCATATGGGTAGCGATACGCCTGAGCGCGGAAGATCCGGAAATAGCACTGATGCTTGGCGAGCCCTGGGAAGACATGCGTCAGCGCTCCAGCGCAAGCATTGGGCCGGCGATTCCCGGACACCACTGGTTCAGAATGCCGAAATCCGATGCTCGACTTCGCTACACAGATCCAAAATACGGATTCGTAACCCCTTTGGCCCGCTTCTTCACGATAGGCTTCGATGATGAGCGAGTTGGCAGTATTCGTATGTCACCTCAAATCGAGCCACTATTGCTCGACGACACCCTCAAAGTCGTACTGGATTTGCAGGAGCAATGGCGCAAGGCGGGTTGGGCGCCCATCCGTGTCGCGTCCAACCCCCCATTCGCCGACACCCCGGAATGGCGTGCCCGACTACGAAATGTGAACCGAGGCGGCACAGCCTATTGGCGAGCAAGTGACCAGTATCAAGTGATGCTGGTGGTTGGACGATTCAAGGACGATAGACGCCCCACAGAGGAGCGTTACCTCATGACGCTGCAACTGGCCACGCCATGGGGTCCTCCTTAACCGCACCCGATAGACCCATCACTACCTGATCGCGCCCATCCGTGGGAACGATCCCTAAAGCGTCGCCTGGCGCACCTGTTTCTCCAGCTCAACCTTCAAACCGGGCTCCAACTTAAGCTGCCGCGCCAGCTCATCCAGATACGCCTTCTCCATAAAGTTCTCCTCATCCACCAGCATCACACTGGCGATGTACATCTCGGCGGCCATTTCCGGGGTGCTGGCCGCCCGCGCCACGTCGGCCGGGTCGAGGGGTTTGTTCAGCTCGCCATGCAGCCAGCTTTGCAATTGGCGGTCGTTATCCAGCTTGGTGAATTCACCTTCAATCAGCGCGCGCTCGCGCTCATCCACATGCCCGTCGGCCTTGGCCGCCGCCACCAATGCCTTGAGGATGCCTTGGCTGTGTTGCTCGACCTGGGCCGGCGGCAGGCGGTCGATGGTTTGCGGCTCGCCTTGGGGCGCGCCGGCCTGTTGCGCCTGCCAGTTACCGTAGGCTTTGTAGGCGATCACGCCCAATGCCGCCAACCCGCCATAGGTCAGGGCCTTGCCGCCAAACTTGCGGGCTTTTTTATTGCCCAGCAGCAGGCCCATGGCCCCGGCCGCCAGGGCTCCACCACCGGCGCCGCCGAGCAAGCTGCCGAGCCCGCCACTGCCGAGCAACCCGCCGAGGGCACCTTGGTCGTCGGATTTGCGCTGGCCACCGGCCTTGTTCTGCAACATGTCCTGACCAGACTTGAGCAGTTGATCGAGTAATCCACGGGTATTCATGCGTAGCCTCCAGACACCAGGGTTCGTAGGACCAATAGCCTCCCAGCGTAAAACTAAGCGCCAAAAAACCCCGATCTAGAGTGCTTCCAGATGTAACGCGGCTATCCTTCGGTTAAATCGATATACACTCGAGTCAGTCGATAAAAACACCCCACTGGTAATTCCAGCATGATGACCTTGCGTCAAATCCGGCACTTCATCGCCGTGGCCGAGACCGGCTCGATCTCCGCGGCGGCGCAAACCGCGTTTATTTCGCAGTCGACCCTGACCCTGGCGATCCAGCAACTGGAGCAGGAAATCGGCGTCAACCTGTTCAACCGCCACGCCAAGGGCATGACCCTGACCCACCAGGGCCATCAGTTTTTGCGCCAGGCGCACTTGATCCTGGCCACCGTCGACAACGCCAAGCGCAGCCTGCAGCAGAGCACCGATCAGGTGGCCGGGCAGTTGATCATCGGCGTAACCAGCCTGGTGGCCGGTTATTACCTGGCCGACCTGCTCACCCGTTTCCAGCGCGCCTACCCCAATGTGGAAATCCGCGTGATGGAAGATGAGCGCCCGTACATCGAGCATTTGCTGGTCAGCGGCGAGATCGATGTGGGCGTGTTGATCCTCTCCAACCTCGAAGACCGACACGCGCTGCAGACCGAAGTACTCACCCACTCGCCCCACCGCCTGTGGCTGCCGGCACAACATCCACTGCTGGAGCACGACAGCATCAACCTGGCCGATGTGGCGCGTGAGCCGTTGATTCAACTGAACGTCGACGAAATGGGCGACAACGCCCAACGCATGTGGGCCGCAGCCGGCCTGCAACCACGCGTCACCTTGCGCACCGCCTCCACCGAAGCCGTGCGCAGCCTGGTGGCCGCGGGCCTGGGCGTATCGATACAGCCGGACATGACCTACCGCCCGTGGTCCCTGGAAGGCGACATTATTGAAGCGCGCCCCCTCGCCGACCTCAGCCAGACCCTCGACGTCGGCCTCGCCTGGCGCCGTGGCACCGCACGGCCGGCGCTGGTCGACCCGTTCCTGACCGTGGCACGGGAACAGCCCCATCCACGCAAGCCATCTATTTAATCGAATGCTGCATTCAGTATTTAGTATTTGTTGGCCTCGCGTCTGACCTCTAGTCTCGGTACATCCATGAGAGACGGTCGGGCGCCCTGTAAGAGAACGCCCATGACCACACAAGAAAAGAGATCGCGAAAAATGTCCGCTGCGCCCACACCGCTGCTCACTGCGTTGCTGATCGACGGCGAACTGGTCCAGGGCCAGGGCGTTGTCGAACCGATTCTCAACCCAGCCACGGGTGAAGTGCTGACCCAGATCGCCGAAGCCAGCACCGAACAGGTTGAAACCGCCATCCTCGCGGCCCACCGCGCATTTGCCGGCTGGTCACGCACCACGCCGCAGCAACGTTCAAACATTCTGCTGGGCATCGCCGACGCCATCGAGCACCAAGCCGACTACCTGGCCCGCCTCGAATCCCTGAACTGCGGCAAGCCGTTGCACCTGGCGCGCCAGGATGACTTGAGCGCCACCGTCGATGTGTTCCGCTTCTTTGCCGGCGCCGTGCGCTGCCAGACGGGCCAGCTCAGCGGCGAATACCTGCCGGGCTACACCAGCATGGTGCGGCGTGATCCGATTGGCGTGGTGGCCTCGATTGCACCGTGGAATTACCCGCTGATGATGGCCGCGTGGAAGATCGCCCCGGCCCTGGCCGCCGGTAATACCCTGGTGTTCAAGCCGTCGGAACACACGCCACTGTCGATCCTCGCCCTGGCCCCGGCCCTCAGCCAATTGTTGCCACGTGGGGTGATCAACATTCTGTGTGGCGGCGGCGAAGGCGTCGGCAGCCATCTGGTCAGCCACCCGAAGGTGCGCATGGTGTCGTTGACCGGCGATATCGTCACCGGGCAAAAAATCCTGCAAGCCGCGTCGAAAACCCTTAAACGCACGCACCTGGAACTGGGCGGCAAGGCGCCGGTGATCGTGTGTAACGACGCCGACCTGCAAGCCGTGGTCGAAGGCGTGCGCACCTACGGTTACTACAACGCCGGCCAGGACTGCACTGCCGCGTGCCGCATCTACGCCCAGGCGGGGATTCACGACAAATTGGTCGCCGACCTGGGTGCGGCGGTCAGCAGCCTGCGCTTTGCCGGCAAGCGCGACGCCGACAATGAGCTTGGCCCGTTGATCAGCACGCGCCAGCGCGACCGCGTCGCCAGTTTTGTCGAACGCGCCCTCGGCCAGCCGCATATCGAGCGAGTCACCGGCGCCGCCGTGCATTCCGGCGCGGGTTTCTTTTATCAGCCGACCTTGCTCGCTGGCTGCAAACAAAGTGATGAAATCGTCCAGCGCGAAGTGTTCGGCCCGGTGGTCACCGTGACCCGCTTCGACGAACTGGAACAGGCGGTGGACTGGGCCAACGACTCCGAATACGGCCTGGCCTCGTCGGTGTGGACCGAGAACCTGGACAAGGCGATGCAGGTGGCGGCGCGCCTGCAATACGGCTGCACCTGGATCAACAGCCATTTCATGCTGGTCAGCGAAATGCCCCACGGCGGCTTGAAGCGCTCCGGGTATGGCAAAGATCTGTCCAGCGATTCGCTACAGGACTACAGCGTGGTGCGGCACATCATGGCCCGCCACGGCCAGCACCTTTAAAACAACAACTAAGCTCATGCGTCACCGGCTGCAAAAAACTGCCCCGACCATAATTAAAGAAGAGGGATTCCCCATGTCCGCGCATAAGACCGCACTGCTCAGTGCCCTGACCACCGCGCTGCTGGCCAGCGCCAGCCTGCAGGCCGCCGAACCGCTCAAGGCGGTAGGTGCCGGCGAAGGCCAGTTGGATATCGTCGCCTGGCCCGGCTATATCGAACGTGGCGAAAGCGACAAAGCCTACGACTGGGTCACAGGTTTCGAGAAGGAAACCGGCTGCAAGGTCAATGTGAAAACAGCCGCCACCTCTGACGAAATGGTCAGTTTGATGGCCAAGGGCGGTTACGACCTAGTCACCGCGTCAGGCGATGCCTCGCTGCGCTTGATCGGCGGCAAGCGGGTGCAGCCGATCAACACCGCGTTGATCCCCAACTGGAAGAACATCGACCCGCGCCTGAAAGATGCGCCGTGGTACGTGGTCGGCCAACAAACCTACGGCACCCCGTACCAGTGGGGGCCAAACGTGCTGATGTACAACACCAACGTGTTCAAGACCGCGCCCACCAGTTGGAACGTGCTGTTCGAGGCGCAGAACCTGCCGGACGGCAAGCCGAACAAAGGCCGCGTGCAAGCCTATGACGGCCCGATCTACATCGCCGATGCGGCGCTGTACCTCAAGTCGACCAAACCGGAACTGGGCATCCAGAGCCCCTATGAACTGACCGAAACCCAGTACAAAGCCGTGCTCGAAGTGCTGCGTGCGCAGCAACCGTTGATCCACCGCTACTGGCACGACACCACCGTGCAGATGAGTGACTTCAAGAACGAAGGCGTGGTCGCCTCCAGCGCCTGGCCGTATCAGGTCAACGGCCTGATCAACGAGAAACAGCCGATTGCCTCGACCATTCCCAAGGAAGGCGCCACCGGCTGGGCCGACACCACCATGCTGCACAGCGAGGCCAAGCACCCGAACTGCGCCTACAAGTGGATGGACTGGTCGCTGCAGCCGAAGGTCCAGGGCGATGTCGCCGCCTGGTTTGGCTCCCTGCCGGCGGTGCCGGCGGCCTGCACCGGCAGCGAATTGCTCGGCGCCGAGGGCTGCAAGACCAACGGTTTCGACCAGTTCGACAAGATCGCCTTCTGGAAAACCCCGCAGGCTGAAGGCGGCAAGTTCGTGCCGTACAGCCGCTGGACCCAGGATTACATCGCGATCATGGGCGGGCGCTAAGGCCCTTACAGTCGACGCCGGCCCCTGTGGGAGGGGGCTTGCCCCCGATAGCGGTGTGTCAGTCGACAGATGTGTGTCTGATGTACGGCTATCGGGAGCAAGCCCCCTCCCACAGGGTTGACCGCATTCACAGATGTTCTGTTTTTTCAGAAGTCCAGGCCGGGCCGCTGCGACGACCCGCGCCTTTTGGGAGCACCGCACCATGACGCTTGCAGTCCAATTCACCCACGTTTCCCGTCAGTTCGGCGAAGTGAAAGCCGTTGACCGGGTTTCCATCGATATCCAGGACGGCGAGTTCTTTTCCATGCTCGGCCCTTCCGGCTCGGGCAAGACCACCTGCCTGCGCCTGATCGCCGGGTTCGAGCAGCCGAGCGCCGGCTCGATCCGGATTCATGGCGAGGAAGCCGCCGGCTTGCCGCCGTATCAGCGTGACGTCAACACTGTGTTCCAGGATTACGCGCTGTTCCCCCACATGAATGTGCGCGACAACGTGGCCTACGGCCTGAAAGTCAAAGGCGTGGGCAAGACCGAGCGCCTCAACCGCGCTGAAGAAGCCCTGGCCATGGTCGCCCTCGGCGGCTACGGCGAGCGCAAGCCGGTGCAGCTTTCTGGCGGCCAGCGCCAACGGGTGGCCCTGGCCCGCGCGCTGGTCAATCGCCCGCGCGTATTGCTGCTGGATGAACCGCTGGGCGCCCTCGACCTCAAGCTGCGCGAACAGATGCAAAGCGAGCTGAAAAAGCTGCAACGCCAGCTCGGCATCACGTTTATCTTCGTGACTCACGACCAGACCGAAGCGCTGTCGATGTCTGACCGCGTGGCCGTGTTCAACAAGGGCCGCATCGAACAGGTCGACACCCCGCGCAACCTCTATATGAAGCCGGCTACCGCGTTCGTCGCCGAATTCGTCGGCACCTCCAACGTGATTCGCGGCGAGTTGGCCCAGCGCCTCAGCGGCAGCCCGCAGCCGTTCTCGATCCGCCCCGAGCACGTGCGCTTCGCCGAAGGCCCGCTGGCGGCCGGCGAAGTGGAAATCAGCGGCCTGCTGCATGACATCCAGTACCAGGGCAGCGCCACCCGCTATGAACTGAAACTGGCGAACGGCCAGGCCTTGAACATCAGCCAGGCGAATAACCAGTGGCTGGACACCAGCAACGGCTATCAGGTCGGCCAGCCCATCAGCGTGCGCTGGGCGCGGGCAGCCATGACCACCCTGGCCGACCACGCAGGCGAGGTGTGACATGAGCCTGGCCCTGACCCAACCGCCGATGCGCAGGTTTTCCAACCTGCTGTACCGCAAGCCCAACCTCTACCTGGCGATGCTGCTGATACCGCCGCTGATCTGGTTCGGCGCGATCTACCTGGGCTCGTTGCTGACCCTGCTGTGGCAAGGCTTCTACACCTTCGACGACTTCACCATGGCGGTCACGCCGGACCTGACCCTGGCCAACTTCGCCGCGCTGTTCCAGCCGTCGAACTTCGACATCATCCTGCGCACCCTGAGCATGGCGATTGAGGTGTCGATCGCCAGTGCCGTCGTCGCCTTCCCGATCGCCTATTACATGGCGCGCTACACCACGGGCAAGACCAAGGCGTTTTTCTATATCGCGGTGATGATGCCAATGTGGGCCAGCTATATCGTCAAGGCCTATGCCTGGACCTTGCTGCTGGCCAAGGGCGGCGTGGCGCAATGGTTTGTGCAGCACCTGGGCCTGGAGCCGGTGTTGCAGTTCGTGCTGGGGATTCCCGGCGTGGGCGGCAGCACCTTGAGCACCTCGCACTTGGGGCGGTTCATGGTGTTCGTCTATATCTGGCTGCCGTTCATGATCCTGCCGATCCAGGCATCGCTGGAGCGTTTGCCGCCGTCGTTACTGCAGGCCTCGGCAGACCTGGGCGCCAAGCCGCGCCAGACCTTTATGCAGGTGATCCTGCCGCTGTCGGTGCCGGGGATTGCGGCCGGTTCGATCTTCACGTTTTCGCTGACCCTGGGCGACTTCATCGTGCCGCAACTGGTCGGCCCGCCGGGTTACTTCGTCGGCGGCATGGTGTACGCCCAGCAAGGCGCCATCGGCAATATGCCCATGGCCGCGGCGTTCACCCTGGTGCCGATCGTGCTGATCGCGGTGTACCTGTCCATCGTCAAACGCCTGGGGGCCTTCGATGCACTCTGAGAAATCATCACTGGGCTTGAAGATGGCGGCCTGGGGCGGCTTGGTGTTTTTGCACTTCCCGATCCTGATCATCTTTCTCTATGCCTTTAACACCGAGGAAGCCGCGTTCAGCTTTCCACCCCAGGGCTTCACTCTGAGGTGGTTCAGCGTGGCCTTCGCGCGCCCCGACGTACTCGAAGCGATCAAGCTGTCGCTGCAGATCGCGGCGATCGCTACCCTGATCGCCATGGTCCTCGGCACCCTCGCTTCAGCCGCGCTGTATCGCCGCGAGTTCTTCGGCAAGCAAGGCGTGTCGCTGATGCTGATCCTGCCGATCGCGCTGCCGGGGATCATCACCGGGATCGCCCTGCTGGCGACCTTCAAGACGCTGGGCATCGAGCCTGGGATGTTCACCATCATCGTCGGCCACGCGACCTTCTGCGTGGTGATCGTCTACAACAACGTGATCGCCCGCTTGCGCCGCACCTCCCACAGCCTGATCGAAGCCTCGATGGACCTGGGCGCCGACGGCTGGCAGACCTTCCGCTACATCATCATGCCCAACCTGGGCTCGGCGCTGCTGGCCGGCGGCATGCTCGCGTTTGCACTGTCGTTCGACGAAATCATCGTCACCACCTTCACCGCCGGGCATGAGCGCACCTTGCCGCTGTGGCTGCTCAACCAGTTGAGTCGCCCGCGGGATGTGCCGGTGACCAACGTGGTGGCGATGCTGGTGATGATCGTGACGATGTTCCCGATTCTGGGTGCCTATTACCTGACCCGCGGCGGTGAAAGCGTGGCAGGCAGTGGCGGTAAATAACTTTTCCATTGAAGGAACCGGGTTCAACTGTGGGAGGGAGCTTGCTCCCGATAGCAGTACATCAGACACACCTGTATTGACTGGCACACCGCTATCGGGAGCAAGCCCCCTCCCACATTCAGACCCGGTTGCTTCAGGGCAATAACAATAGATTTTTTGGAGGCGTGAACCATGCAAACCAAACTCTTGATCAACGGCCAACTGGTCGAAGGCGAAGGCCCGGCACAAGCGGTGTTCAACCCGGCGTTGGGCCGTGTGCTGGTGGAAATCAAGGAAGCCAGCGAAGCCCAGGTCGACGCCGCCGTGCGTGCCGCCGATGCGGCGTTTGAAAGCTGGTCGCAAACCGCGCCCAAGGATCGCTCGCTGCTGCTGTTGAAACTGGCGGACGTGATCGAAGCCCACGGCGAAGAGCTCGCCAAGCTGGAGTCGGACAACTGCGGCAAACCCTACAGCGCTGCGCTGAATGACGAGATCCCGGCGATTGCCGATGTGTTCCGCTTCTTCGCCGGCGCCAGCCGCTGCATGAGCGGCTCGGCCGGCGGTGAATACCTGCCGGGCCACACCTCGATGATCCGCCGCGATCCGGTGGGGGTGATCGCCTCCATCGCCCCGTGGAACTACCCATTGATGATGGTCGCCTGGAAAATCGCTCCGGCCCTGGCCGCCGGTAATACCGTGGTGCTCAAGCCGTCGGAACAAACTCCGCTGACCGCGCTACGCATGGTTGAACTGGCGTCGGAGATTTTCCCGGCCGGCGTACTCAACCTGGTCTTCGGCCGTGGGCCTACCGTGGGCAGCCCGTTGGTGAACCACCCGAAAGTGCGCATGGTGTCGCTGACCGGCTCCATCGCCACGGGCGCCAACATCATCTCCAGCACCGCCGACAGCGTGAAGCGCATGCACATGGAGCTGGGCGGCAAGGCGCCGGTGATCATTTTCAACGACGCAGACATCGAGGCGGCGGTGGAAGGCATTCGCACCTTCGGTTTCTACAACGCCGGCCAGGATTGCACCGCTGCCTGCCGCATCTATGCCCAAGCGGAGATCTACGACACGTTCGTCGAGAAGCTCGGCGCCGCAGTCGCCAGCATCAAGTACGGCTTGCAGGATGACCCGACCACCGAGCTCGGCCCGCTGATCACCGCGCAACACCGCGACCGCGTGGCCGGTTTCGTCGAACGTGCGGTGGCGCAGCCGCACATCCGCCTGGTGACCGGCGGCAAAGCGGTGGAAGGCAACGGTTTCTTCTTTGAACCGACGGTTTTGGCCGATGCGCAGCAGGACGACGAGATCGTGCGCCGCGAGGTGTTCGGGCCGGTAGTGTCGGTGACGAAGTTCAGTGATGAAGCACAGGTACTCGGCTGGGCCAACGATTCGGACTACGGCTTGGCATCGTCTGTGTGGACCGCTGATGTCGGACGTGCCCACCGCTTGGCCGCACGCTTGCAATACGGCTGCACGTGGGTGAACACCCACTTCATGCTCGTCAGCGAAATGCCTCACGGCGGTCAGAAACTGTCGGGGTATGGCAAAGACATGTCCATGTATGGGCTGGAGGACTACACCACCGTTCGCCATGTGATGTTCAAGCACTGAACCTCGCCCTGATGCCTTGACTGTAAGACATGTGAGCATCGCCAACCTGGATGCGGCGTATCGGGCAGTAGGGGAAGTGGGCTGGAATACAGTCTCGATGTGGGAGGGAGCAAGCCCCTCCCACATTGGATCTTCATAATTCCTGGGTAATGTGCTCAGTCACAGCCCGGAAATGTCTTGTCGCATTTGCCAAGCCATCATCCCGCTATCAATCATTTTTCCTACGTCATCGAACCGCTTAAGCTATCCGGCGTCTGTTTAATGTCCGTTGCGTTTGGCCGAAGGCATGTCCGAACCGAAATTTCTGATCCAGCACGTGCCAGGGCCGGCGCGGGATTTGCTCACGACAGGTTGTCTCTATGCACCGCAGGAATTTGCTCAAAGCGTCCATGGCCATTGCGGCTTACACCGGTTTATCGGCCAGCGGCCTATTGGCCGCGCAGGCCTGGGCCGGGAACCGCGCCGCCGACGGCAAGGCCGTGGCGTTCGATTTCGAAACGCTGAAGGCCCAGGCCAAGCAACTCGCCGGGACCGCGTATAAAGACACCAAACAGGTGCTGCCGCCCACCCTCGCGACAATGACCCCGCAAAATTTCAATGCCATCGGCTACGACGGCAACCATTCGCTGTGGAAAGAATTGAACGGCCAGTTGGACGTGCAGTTTTTCCACGTCGGCATGGGCTTCAAGACGCCCGTGCGCATGCACAGCGTCGACCCCAAGACCCGTGAAGCGCGCGAAGTGCATTTCCGCCCTTCGCTGTTCAACTATGAAAAATCCACGGTCGACACCCAACAACTGACCGGCGACCTGGGTTTCTCCGGCTTCAAGCTGTTCAAGGCGCCGGAGTTGGATCGCCATGACGTGTTGTCGTTTCTCGGCGCCAGTTACTTCCGCGCGGTGGATTCCACCGGGCAGTACGGACTTTCCGCACGGGGCCTGGCGATTGACACCTACGCGAAAAAGCGCGAGGAATTCCCCGACTTCACGCAGTTCTGGTTCGAAACCCCAGACAAAAACGCCACGCGCTTTGTGGTCTACGCCCTGCTCGATTCGCCGAGCGCCACCGGCGCCTACCGTTTCGATATCGACTGCCAGGCCAACCAGGTGGTGATGGCCATCGACGCGAACATCAATGCGCGCACCGCCATCGAACAACTGGGCATTGCCGCGATGACCAGCATGTTCAGCTGTGGTACCCACGAACGACGCATGTGCGACACCCTCCACCCGCAAATCCATGACTCGGACCGCCTGGCGATGTGGCGCGGCAACGGCGAGTGGATCTGCCGTCCGCTGAACAACCCGGCCAAGCTGCAATTCAATGCGTTCGCCGACACCGACCCGAAAGGCTTCGGCCTGGTGCAGACCGACCATGAATTTGCCAGCTACCAGGACACCGTCGACTGGTACAGCAAGCGCCCAAGCCTGTGGGTCGAACCGACCACCGCGTGGGGCGAAGGCTCGATCGACCTGCTGGAGATCCCGACCACCGGCGAAACCCTGGACAACATCGTGGCCTTCTGGACCCCGAAAAAACCCGTGGCCGCCGGTGACTCGCTCAACTATGGCTACAAATTGTACTGGAGCGCCCTGCCGCCGGTGAGCACACCGTTGGCGCAAGTCGATGCCACGCGTTCAGGCATGGGCGGTTTCACCGAGGGCTGGGCACCGGGCGAGCATTACCCACTAGTCTGGGCGCGCCGGTTTGCTGTGGACTTCAAGGGCGGCGGCCTGGATCGCCTGCCACCTGGCACCGGCATCGAGCCGGTGGTGACCTGCTCCCACGGTGAAGTGAAAGACTTCAGCGTGCTGGTGCTGGACAACATCAAGGGCTATCGCATCCTCTTCGATTGGTACCCGACCAGCGACAGCGTGGAGCCGGTGGAGCTGCGCCTGTTTATCCGCACCCAGGACCGCACCTTGAGTGAAACCTGGTTGTATCAATACTTCCCGCCGGCGCCAGAGCAGCGTAAGTACACCTGATTCGACGATAAACCGCTCCAAAGCCGTCCGATTGTTTCCAAGGTATGGAACGATCGGACACGCCAGACACCCGCCTCATCCGTCGATGTATAGACACAGCTACGGCGCATGCTAGGATTTTTGCCACACGCGCCCGACTGCCGAGTGATGCCCATGTCTACTGATTCAAACGTCTCGCAGCTGACTATTTCGGCAAAAACCACGCCCAAACTCTCTGCTGCACAGCGTAAATTCAATGCCCTGTTGAAAAAAATCGACAAGCAACGTCTAACGCTCCAAGCCTGGGAAGCAGCCCTGCCCCTATACCATCAACGCTGGCATGAAGAATTCATGCCGCTAAAAGTCCAGTACGCTGAGCGCCAGGCTGCTCTATTGAGTGCGCTCGATAGAGCCAGTGATCGTATCAAGCTGGCAAAGGCTGACCGACAGACCTTACAGGCGGTTATCTGTGAATTGGCCACCTCGCTGATGGATGACACCCATCGTGAGCAGATGAAGGCGCTGTATAACAAGCACAGTCAAGGTGACTTCGATGACGACGAACGCCAGGAAAACCTGATTATCAAAGAAGCCATGGAGCAAGCCTATGGCATAAAGCTGGGCGAAGATTTCGACTTCAGTTCTCCCGAAGCCCTTGCGCAACACCTGCAAGAGCACCTGATGGAGGAGAAAAAACAGCAGGATGAGCGTTCACCAAAAACCTCTACCGCTCGTGAAAAGCGCTTTGAAGAGCAGGCCAGACAAGCCAGTCAGTCAATGCGCGAGGTGTACCGCAAACTGGCCAGCGCACTGCATCCCGACCGGGAAACCGACGATGCTGAACGCCAGCGCAAAACCGTCCTGATGCAGCGCGCCAATCAGGCCTATGCAGAACGTAACCTACTGGCACTGCTGGAGTTGCAACTGGAGGCGGAGCATCTTGATGCGACAACCCTGCAGAATATGTCGGATGAGCGACTGCTCCACTACAACCATGTGCTGAGCGAGCAGTACGACGAACTGGTCATGGAAATCAGTGCCATTGCCTTTGATTTTGTCCGCCAGTTCGATGTCCAACCTTTTGCCGAGGTGACGCTGGCTAACAGCCGCACGCACGTCAATCGCGCGCTCAAAGACCTCCAGCATCAACTGGGCGACTTGGAACAACTAATGGTTGAAATCGAGAGTCCGAAAGGCCTGAAGCACTGGCTCAAAGCAGAACGCGCCGCAATGGAAGACGATCTGCTTTCAGCCTTTGGCGAATTCGATTTCTACGACGATCCAGACTTTTCGGACAATCGAGACTTCCCTGATGATTCAAACCGTTTCAAGTAGCGGCCCTCGCTTTCAGAACCGCGACACACTCTTCATCGCTCCAATCAGATAGCGCATAGCCACCTGATCGTTCTCGGTCAGGGCGCGATACTGCGCCAGCAATTCAGCTTCATCGGAACTCAACCTTCGGGCGCGCAAGGACACCCCGCAGTTCAGAAAAGACGCCACCACACCCGCTACACCATAGGACTTGGCCATGGACTGTTTCTCCTGATATCGATCAAAAACTCCGTGTGCCCATTACCCGCCTGCCGTGAAGCACAATGCCTCGGTAGACAAACCGACTGACTCCCTGGGCCAGAAATCAGACTTACCCTAAGCGTAGAAACAATCTCGTGCCGTGTGGGATTTTTTTAGAGTATTCACTTAAATAATTGGCTCAGGAATAAATACCTACAGCCATATCCCACAGCTCCCGGCAAAAAAACCCACCGGGTCAGGGTGGGTTTTGTTGGAGCCGATGAAGGATCAATCCCTGAGATCAGACTCATGAATCGGCTGATCCCGATGGGTCGCCCGCTGGTACTGGGCCGGCCAGGTCGCCAGGCGTCCGCCCAGGTCATCGTCGGCATGCAACGGCCAGTAAGGGTCACGCAGCAGTTCTCGGGCGAGGAAGATGATGTCGGCCTGGCAGGTGCGCAGGATATGTTCGGCCTGGGCCGGCTCGGTAATCATGCCCACGGTGCCGGTGGCGATACCCGACTCTTTGCGCACACGCTCGGCAAACCGCGTCTGGTAGCCGGGGCCGATGGGTATCTCGGCGTTGGCGGCGGTGCCGCCGGAGGACACGTCGATCAAGTCGACGCCCAAGTCTTTCAGGCGGCGCGCCAGCTCCACGGTTTCATCGGGGTTCCAGCCGTCTTCCACCCAGTCGGTGGCCGACACCCGCACAAACAGCGGCAGGTCTTGCGGCCAGACTTCGCGCACCGCTTCGGTGACTTGCAGTACCAGGCGGATACGGTTTTCAAAGGTTCCGCCGTACTGGTCCTGACGCTGATTGCTGATGGGCGAGAGGAATTGATGCAACAGGTAACCGTGAGCGGCGTGGATCTCCACCACTTCAAAACCGGCGGTCAACGCGCGCTTGGCAGCGGCGACAAAGTCAGCGATCACTTGCTCGATCCCCGCGTCGTCCAGTGGACGGGGCTGCGTGTGGTTCGGGTCAAAGGCAATCGGCGACGGCCCCACCGGCACCCAGCCGCCGTCTTCCGGCTTGACGCTGCCGTGCTTGCCGATCCACGGCCGATGGGTGCTGGCCTTACGCCCGGCGTGGGCCAGTTGAATCCCGGCCACCGCGCCCTGGGCCGCGATAAAGCGCGTGATGCGTTGCAGCGGGGCGATCTGTGCGTCGTTCCACAGGCCCAGGTCTTCGGCGGTGATACGGCCATCGGCGGTGACGGCGGTGGCTTCGGTGAAAATCAGCCCGGCCCCGCCGACGGCGCGACTGCCGAGGTGGACCAGGTGCCAGTCGTTGGCCAGGCCATCGACGCTGGAGTATTGGCACATCGGCGACACGGCAATGCGATTGAGCAGGGTCAATTGGCGCAGGGTGTAGGGTTCGAGCAACTGACTCATGGCGCACCTCTTCTGGGCTTTTTGGGTACTTCTGTAGGAGCGAGCTTGCTCGCGAAAGCCTCATGGGCGCCGCGTTTATCCAGGATCGACGCGTTACTATTAAGGTTTTTCGCGGGCAAGCCCGCTCCTACACAACAGTGCTTAGAGCCTAGTCGACAACAAGGGATCGCACAGGGTTCAGAAGGTAAAACGGGAGCCGATTGCCGGCTCCCGTTCAACTTCTGCTTACATTTCGACCTGGGTGCCCAGCTCGATCACCCGGTTGACCGGGAGTTTGAAGAAACGCAGGTTGCCGTTGGCGTTCTTCAACATGAACGCAAACAAACCTTCGCGCCAGCGGGCCATGCCTTTGATACGCGAGGCGATCACCGTTTCGCGGCTGAGGAAGTACGTGGTGCGCATCGGGCTGAAATCCAGATCATCCAGGTGGCACAGCTTCAGCGCTTCAGGCACGTCCGGCTCATCGATAAAGCCAAAGTGCAGGATCACGCGGAAGAACCCTTCGCCGTAGGCATCCACCTCGAAGCGCCGTGCGGCGGGAACGCGGGGAATATCTTCGTAGACCACCGTCAGCAACACCACTTGCTCGTGCAGCACCTGGTTATGCAGCAGGTTGTGCAACAGCGCATGCGGCACCGCGTCGGGCCGTGCGGTGAGGAACACTGCGGTGCCCTGCACGCGATGGGGCGGCTGCACGCGGATACTGCTGATAAAGATCGGCAACGGCAGGCCGCCTTCGTCGAGGCGGTCCATCAGCAGTTCCTTGCCGCGTTTCCACGTTGTCATCAGGATAAACAGCACGATCCCCGCCAATACCGGGAACGCACCACCCTGGACGATTTTCGGCACGTTGGCGGCGAAGAACAGCCCGTCGACCAAAAGGAAACCGATCAACACCGGAATCGCCAGCACTGGTGGCCATTTCCACAGCAACAGCATCACTGCCGACACCAGGATGCTGGTGATCAGCATAGTGCCGGTCACCGCCACGCCGTAGGCTGAAGCCAGTGCGGTGGACGACTCGAAGCCCAGCACCAGCAGGATCACGCCGACCATCAGCGACCAATTCACCGCGCCGATATAGATCTGGCCTTGCTCGGCGCTGGACGTATGCTGAATGTGCATGCGCGGGATGTAACCCAGCTGGATCGCCTGACGGGTCAGGGAGAACGCGCCGGAAATCACCGCCTGGGACGCAATCACCGTGGCCAGGGTGGACAACACCACCAACGGAATCAGCGCCCAGCTCGGTGCGAGCAGGTAGAACGGGTTACGCGCCGCTTCGGGGTTTTCGAGCAGCAGCGCACCTTGGCCGAAATAGTTGAGCACCAGCGCTGGCAGCACCAGGGCGAACCACGCACGGGCGATAGGCTTGCGCCCGAAGTGGCCCATGTCGGCGTACAGCGCTTCGGCACCGGTCAGCGCCAGCACCACGGCGCCGAGAATCGCCACACCCATGCCAGGGTGGACCATGAAGAAACGCACACCCCACACCGGGTTCAACGCGTTGAGCACTTCCGGATGCTGGCTGATGCCATTCACCCCCAAGCCCGCCAGCACCAGGAACCACAACACCATGACCGGCCCGAACAGCTTGCCGATGCGGTCGGTGCCATGTTTCTGGATCAGAAACAGGCCCACCAGCACCACCAGCGACAACGGCACGACCCAGCGTTCCAGCCCATCAAAGGCCAGTTCCAGGCCTTCTACCGCCGAGAGCACCGAGATTGCCGGGGTGATCATGCTGTCGCCGTAAAACAGCGCCGCACCAATTAAACCGAGAATCACCAGCACCGAGCGCAGTTTCGGATACGGCGACGCCGCCCGCCGCGCCAACGCGGTAAGGGCCATGATGCCGCCCTCGCCCTGGTTGTCGGCGCGCAGGATGAACAACACATACTTGATCGAAACGACCCAGATCAGCGACCAGAAGATCAGCGCCAGGATCCCGAAGACTCCGTCATGGTTGACCTGAACCCCATAACCACCGCTGAACACTTCTTTAAGGGTGTAGAGCGGGCTGGTCCCGATATCGCCGTAAACCACCCCGACCGCTGCCACCAGCATGCCAATCGGCTTGGCGTTGGAATGCTCGGCACCCGCTGCCTGACTACTTGCCTGACCCATCAACCACTCCTGCCCTATGACCTGAGGTCTCTTATAAACAATGCATCTAAGCTGACCTTAGCATGCGCTGTTTTACTTCTCGTAACAGACGTTTAATTGACCCAGGGATTTCACCCGTGAGCAACGGCGCGAAGCATAGCGCAGCACTCGTCGTATTTCCCTGCATAAAGCTGGTCAAGTGCGTTGCCCATCGCTAGAATTGCGCACTTTTTGATCAGAGGCACAAAAGCACCCTCTCTCACGAGAGCGCTAAGTGCCCGTCTACCGCCTTGTCGTGCCCGACTGGCGGCGTCATTCAATACCGAGGTTAGACATGTCCACCACCATCGCAAAAGCCAACCCCAAGGTCGGCTTTGTTTCCCTGGGCTGCCCAAAGGCTCTGGTCGACTCCGAACGCATCCTGACGCAACTGCGCATGGAAGGTTATGACGTCGTGTCCACCTACCAGGACGCGGACGTGGTGGTGGTCAACACCTGCGGCTTCATCGACTCGGCCAAGGCAGAGTCCCTGGAAGTGATCGGCGAGGCCATCAAGGAAAACGGCAAGGTCATCGTCACCGGCTGCATGGGTGTCGAAGAAGGCAATATCCGCAAGGTACACCCGAGCGTGTTGGCCGTGACCGGCCCGCAGCAGTACGAGCAGGTGGTCAACGCCGTGCATCAAGTGGTGCCGCCGCGCCAGGACCACAACCCGCTGATCGACCTGGTGCCGCCGCAAGGCATCAAGTTGACCCCGCGCCACTACGCATACCTGAAGATTTCCGAAGGCTGCAACCATAGCTGCAGCTTCTGCATCATCCCGTCGATGCGCGGCAAGCTGGTCAGCCGCCCGGTGGGTGACGTGCTGGACGAAGCCCAGCGCCTGGTCAAATCCGGCGTGAAAGAGCTATTGGTGATCTCCCAGGACACCAGCGCCTACGGCGTCGACGTGAAATACCGCACCGGCTTCTGGAACGGCGCGCCGGTGAAAACCCGCATGACCGAACTGTGCGAAGCCCTCAGCAGCCTGGGCGTGTGGGTGCGCCTGCATTACGTGTACCCGTACCCGCACGTAGACGAGCTGATCCCGTTGATGGCCGCCGGCAAGATCCTGCCGTACCTGGACATCCCGTTCCAGCACGCCAGCCCGAAAGTGCTCAAAGCCATGAAACGCCCGGCCTTAGAAGACAAGACCCTGGCGCGTATCAAGAACTGGCGCGAGATCTGCCCGGATCTGATCATCCGTTCGACCTTCATCGTTGGCTTCCCTGGCGAAACCGAGGAAGACTTCCAGTACCTGCTCGACTGGCTGACCGAAGCCCAGTTGGACCGCGTCGGCTGCTTCCAGTACTCGCCGGTGGAAGGCGCTCCGGCCAACCTGCTGGACCTGGCCGTGGTGCCGGATGACATCAAGCAGGACCGTTGGGAGCGCTTCATGGCGCACCAGCAGGCAATCAGCTCGGCGCGCCTGCAACTGCGCATCGGCAAGGAAATCGAAGTACTGATCGACGAAGTCGACGAGCAAGGCGCCGTGGGCCGCTGCTTCTTCGACGCACCGGAAATCGACGGTAACGTATTTATCGACGATGCCAGCGGTTTGAAACCGGGTGACAAGGTCTGGTGCACCGTGACCGATGCCGACGAATACGACCTGTGGGCTGAAAAGCGCGACTGATAGCATCAGGCACCGGTAAAAAAACTCGAAAAGCCCTGCCTCTGGACAAGATGCGGGGCTTTTTTAGGTCTATCGTCTTGCCCATCGGTACCGATCATCTACAAAAGGGCAGCGGGCATGCGTCAGCATTCGGTTATCCACACCCCAAAAACCAGCGACTTCACGGAATTGGCGCGTATTTGGGAGGCTTCGGTGCGTGCCACCCATGATTTTCTGCCGGACAGCTACATCATGTTGCTGAAAAACCTGGTGCTGACCCGCTACCTGGATGCGGTCATGCTGATCTGCACCAAGGACACACACCAACGCATCACCGGGTTCGCCGGGGTGGCCGCGGGCAAGGTCGAGATGCTGTTTATCGACCCACAGCACCGTGGCCAGGGCCTGGGCCGACAATTGCTGCGTTATGCAATCGAGCGCATGAACGCCGATGAGCTGGACGTCAACGAACAGAACCCGCAGGCGCTGGGTTTTTACTTCAAGCAAGGCTTCGAGGTCATCGGCCGCACGGAGCACGATGGCCTTGGGCAACCTTATCCGCTGCTACACATGCGTTTGCGCCAGGTGCAGCAAGAGGCGCGTCGGGGCTAAATGAAATGGGGCCGGGATTAACCGCGTCCACACAGGTACAATAGCGGCCCCCTTTTGCTACGGCCTTTGTCATGACTGACCCCATACGCCTCTCCAAACGCCTTATCGAACTGGTCGGTTGCTCCCGTCGGGAGGCTGAGCTGTTTATCGAAGGCGGCTGGGTCTCGGTGGACGGTGAAGTGATTGACGAACCGCAGTTCAAGGTCACCACCCAGAAGGTCGAACTGGACCCCGAGGCCAAGGCCACCGCGCCAGAGCCGGTGACCATCCTGCTGCACGCGCCTGTCGGCATGAATGCCGAGACGGCGATGGCTTCGATCAGCGCCGAAACGCTGTCGGAAGAACACCGCTTCAGCAAGCGCCCACTCAAGGGCCACTTCCTGCGCCTGACCGCCAGCGCCGACCTGCAAGCCAAGGCCAGCGGCCTGTTGGTGTTTACCCAGGATTGGAAGATTCTGCGCAAGTTGACCGCCGATGCCGCCAAGATCGAGCAGGAATACGTGGTGGAGGTCGAAGGTGACATGGTTGCTCACGGCCTGAACCGCCTCAACCACGGCCTGACCTACAAAGGCAAAGAGCTGCCGGCGGTGAAAGCCAGTTGGCAGAACGAAAACCGCCTGCGCTTTGCGATGAAAAACCCGCAACCTGGGGTGATTGCCTTGTTCTGCGAAGCCGTCGGCTTGAAAGTCATCGCCATCCGTCGCATCCGCATCGGTGGTGTGTCCATCGGCAAGGTGCCGGTGGGCCAATGGCGCTACCTGTCTGGCAAAGAGAAGTTCTAAGCCACTCCCCTTTTTTTGACACCGCCTACGTGGGCGGTGTCCACCGTTGAAAACCAGGATTGCCCACCATGATTCACAACGACGTACTGCGCAGCGTGCGCTACATGCTCGACATCAGTGACAACAAGATGGTCGAACTCATCAAACTCGGCGGCATGGACGTGACCAAGGAAGACCTGCTGACTTACCTCAAGAAAGACGAGGAAGAAGGCTTTGTATTCTGCCCGGATGAGGTCATGGCGCACTTCCTTGACGGCCTGGTGGTTTTCAAGCGCGGCAAGGACGACAGCCGTGCGCCGCAGCCGATCGAAACCCCGGTGACCAACAACATCATCCTCAAGAAGCTGCGCGTGGCCTTCGAACTGAAGGAAGACGACATGCACGCCATCCTCAAGGCCGCCGAGTTCCCGGTGTCCAAGCCTGAGCTGAGCGCGCTGTTCCGCAAGTTCGGCCATACCAATTACCGCACCTGCGGCGACCAGTTGCTGCGCAACTTCCTCAAGGGCCTGACCCTGCGGGTTCGCGCGTAAGCCATGAGTTACCAGGTCTCGCCCGTTGGCTTCGTGCGCTCCTGCTTCAAGGAGAAGTTCGCCATCCCGCGCCAACCGCAACTGGCGCCTGCCGCCCGCGGCGTGCTGGAGCTGGTCGCGCCGTTCGACCACGGCGAGGCGGTGCAGGGCCTGGAGCAGGTCAGCCATGTGTGGCTGCTGTTTCTGTTCCACCAGGCCCTCGAAGACAAGCCCCGCCTGAAAGTGCGCCCGCCACGCCTGGGCGGCAACACGTCCATGGGCGTGTTTGCCACCCGTGCGACCCACCGGCCCAACGGGATTGGCCAGTCGGTGGTGAAGCTGGACAAGGTCGAACCGGGCCGGCTGTGGATCTCCGGGATCGATCTGCTCGACGGCACGCCAGTGTTGGATATCAAGCCATATGTGCCGTATGCCGACATCATCGACAGCGCCACCAACGGCATCGCCAGTAACGCGCCGCAACTGATTCCCGTGCAGTGGCTGAAGACGGCTCTGCACCAGGCACAAGGCCACGCTCAGCGCCTTGCTGAACCGCTGGTGGAGTTGATCGAACAGTGTTTGGCACAAGACCCGCGGCCGGCCTATCAAACGCCTGGGCCTGAGCGTGAATACGGGGCGCGGTTCTGGGACGTGGATGTGCGTTGGCACTATCCCGAGGCGGGCGTCATCTGTGTGCTGGAAGTGATTGCAGCTGAATAAACCGAAAACAAATGTGGGAGGGGGCTTGCCCCCGATGGCGGTCTGTCAGTTGCTACAACTAGCACTGAATCACCGCCATCGGGAGCAACCCCCCTCCCACATTTTTTTTGACCGCGTTTACTTCTCGACGAAGGCGCGTTCGATCAGATAGTCACCCGGTTCACGCATCCGTGGCGAAACTTTCAGGCCGAAGCTGTTCAACACTTCGCTGGTCTCGTCCAACATGCTTGGGCTGCCGCACAGCATGGCGCGGTCGTCCTCGGGGTTGATCGGTGGCAGGCCGATATCGCGGAACAGCTTGCCACTGCGCATCAGGTCGGTCAGGCGACCTTGGTTTTCGAACGGCTCGCGGGTCACGGTGGGGTAGTAGATCAACTTTTCACGCAGGGCTTCGCCGAAGAATTCATTCTGCGGCAGGTGCTCGGTGATGAATTCGCGGTAGGCGACTTCGTTGACGTAACGCACGCCGTGGCACAGGATCACTTTTTCGAAACGCTCATAGGTTTCCGGGTCCTGGATCACGCTCATGAACGGCGCGAGGCCCGTACCGGTGCTGAGCAGGTACAAGTGCTTGCCCGGCTTCAAATCGTCAAGCACCAGGGTGCCTGTCGGCTTTTTGCTGATGATGATCTCATCGCCTTCCTTCAAGTGCTGCAACTGGGAAGTCAGCGGGCCATCGGGCACCTTGATGCTGAAGAACTCCAGATGCTCTTCCCAGTTCGGGCTGGCGATCGAATAAGCGCGCATGAGCGGGCGGCCGTTGGGCTGTTGCAGGCCGATCATCACGAACTGACCGTTCTCGAAGCGCAAGCCCGGATCGCGGGTGCACTTGAAGCTGAACAGAGTGTCGTTCCAGTGATGAACACTGAGGACACGCTCGTGGTTCATGTTGCTCATGTACGGGGGACTCCTGGAGATGGGTCTGCGCCAAATGATAAGTGCGCAATTGCACAGCATTCTAATCGCGGCGACAATATCTGTTAACTGGATTATTAAGATAAGGGTTATCGGTTATATCGATATGCGATTTACTCTCCGTCAACTGCAAGTCTTCGTCGCCGTCGCCCAGCAGGAAAGCGTCTCACGCGCTGCTGGCCTTCTGGCCTTATCTCAATCCGCCGCCAGCACCTCAATCACCGAGCTGGAGCGTCAATCCAGCTGCCAATTGTTCGATCGGGCGGGTAAACGCCTGAGCCTCAACGCCCTCGGCCGTCAGTTGTTGCCCCAGGCGGTCGCCCTGCTGGACCAGTCCAAGGAGATCGAAGACCTGCTCAACGGCAAGTCCGGTTTCGGCTCGCTGGCCGTCGGCGCCACGCTGACCATCGGCAATTACCTGGCCACGCTGCTGATTGGCAGCTTCATGCAGCAGCACCCCGAGAGCCAGGTGAAGCTGCATGTGCAGAACACTGCGCACATCGTGCACCAGGTCGCGCATTACGAAATTGACCTGGGTCTAATCGAAGGCGACTGCAGCCACCCGGATATCGAAGTGCAAACCTGGGTGGAAGATGAACTGGTGGTGTTTTGCGCGCCTCAGCATCACCTGGCCCAGCGCGGCGTAGCCACCATGGAAGAATTGACCCATGAAGCGTGGATTCTGCGCGAACAAGGCTCGGGCACGCGGCTGACCTTTGATCAGGCCATGCGTCATCATCGCAGCGCACTGAATATTCGCCTGGAGCTGGAACACACCGAAGCGATCAAACGTGCGGTGGAGTCGGGGCTGGGGATTGGCTGCATTTCCCGGCTGGCGCTGCGCGATGCCTTCCGCCGTGGCAGCCTGGTGCCGGTAGAAACCCCGGACCTGGACCTGGCCCGGCAGTTCTACTTCATCTGGCACAAGCAGAAGTACCAGACCTCGGCGATGCGCGAGTTTTTGGAACTGTGCCGCGCCTTTACCGCCGGGGTTCAGCGCAGCGACGAAATCGTGCTGCCGAGCATTGCCTGAGGCTTAGATCAGGATCACGGCCCACACCAGGGCGATCATGGTCAGTGCCACGAATTGCGCGGCGCTGCCCATGTCCTTGGCGTTTTTCGACAGCGGGTGGCGGTCCAGGGAAATGCGGTCGATGGCCGCCTCCACCGCTGAGTTGAGCAACTCGACGATCAATGCCAGCAGGCACACCGCAATCAACAGCGCCCGTTCGACGCGGCTGACATGCAGGAAAAAACTCAGTGGGATCAGGATGACGTTCAGCAACACCAACTGACGGAATGCCGCCTCACCGGTGAAGGCGGCGCGCAGGCCGTCCAGGGAATAGCCCCCTGCGTTAAAGATACGTTTGATACCGGTTTGACCCTTGAAAGGCGACATAGATGTAGGCAACTGAACCAAAGAAGTGGGAAAACTAGATCACGCAAAGTCAAAAAAGCGTGAATCGGCAACAGCTTAATGCTGCGAAATTGACTCAAGTTGTTGCAAGAGCAACGCCGCCTGGGTTCGCGTGCGCACCCCCAGCTTGCGAAAGATCGCGGTGACGTGGGCCTTGATGGTCGCTTCCGACACGCTCAACTCGTAGGCGATCTGCTTGTTCAACAAACCTTCGCACACCATGGTGAGTACCCGAAACTGCTGAGGCGTCAGGCTGGCCAGGCCATCACGGGCAGCCTTGGCTTCGTCGGACACATTGATTTCTTCAAACGCCTGCGGCGGCCAGGACACATCGCCATCCAGCACCGTGCGCACGGCTTTCTGGATATCTTCCATGGAGCTCGACTTGGGAATGAAACCGCTGGCGCCAAACTCCTTGGAGCGCACCACCACATCGGCTTCTTCCTGGGCCGAGACCATCACCACGGGGATCTGCGGGTATTGCCCGCGTAACAACACCAGCCCTGAAAATCCGTAGGCCCCGGGCATGTTCAGGTCGAGCAGCACCAGGTCCCAGTCGGATTTTTCGGTGAGGCGGGTTTCCAGCTCGGCAATGCTGGCCACTTCAACCAGACGTACATCCGGGCCCAGGCCCAGCGTTACTGCCTGATGCAGCGCACTGCGAAACAGCGGGTGGTCATCAGCTATCAGGATTTCGTATGTGGCCATTGATTAAATGATCCTGTTTTTTTTGGCAGCCCTGATGGGTTCAGGGTTCGCCAATACACAAGGCAACGGCCAGGCAGCCATCACCACAGGGCATGCTCAACGTCAAAAGCACCTGAAACGACGTTGGAAATTCACGGTTGCGCCCTGATCGGCGCCCAGCATGCCCAGCGTAGCCTGGGTGGTCAAGCACTACGCCAATGGGCAGTTTAGCGGCGGTTGGATTCACAGTGCCATCATGCAAACGTCGTCTGGTTATACCGCCGGGATGTAGGGCGCTAGACGAGTATGGACGATATCCGTCAAGTCCAGCGGTAACTGGAACTTGGCGGCCAGATAATGGGTGCTGAACACGTCGAGGTAAGCGTCCAGCACTTCGCTGGCCGCGCAGTCGTCGGCCAGCTCCAGGCACAGCGCGGCGACTTCGGCGGTGCAGAAATGATCATCACGCTTGGAACGACGCAGTTTGTAGCGCGACAGCTGTTCCGGAGCCAGGCTGAGGACCGGCAAATGCTCCAAATAGGGACTTTTGCGGAACATCTTGCGCGCCTCGCTCCACGTGCCGTCCAACAGGATAAACAGCGGGCGCTTGCCCTCCCCTACCCTGACCTCACTGACCACCCGTTCCGGCGTCACGAATTCGCCGGGGAACACGATGTAGGGTTGCCACTGCGGGTCAGCCAGCAGGGTGAGCAATTCGGGATCAACCTCGGTGCGCGACCAGGCGAACGCGCTGGTGTCATCGATCACATCGGCGATCAGCCAGCCGGTATTGCTGGGCTTCATCGGTTCGACGTCGTGCATCAACAGGCACATCGCAGACTGGGCCTGGACCTTGGGCCGCCAGGCACACAAGCAATACGCGGGGATCACCCGGCAGCCGGGGCAGCGCTCGGCACGCGAACCCCGATTGACGAAAGGCCTGATGGCGCGCGCCAGGCGCTGGGTACGCAGACGAGAGACGGCGTGGCTCATCGGATGCGCCGCACGGAAGGGAAAATCGACACTGAGGGAACTCGAGGAAGGCTTAAGTGGCCGCAGTTTACCAGAGCCACACTCACTTCCCAGCAATACGCCTGGCTGTACTGGCCGGGGCTCACCTATAATTGCGCGCCACTGAACGCACAGCCCAGTGGCTGGTCTATGCACCAGTAACCGAATCAGGAGAGTTTCATGCTGCGTTCCATGCTGCGTTCCATGCTGCGTCTTGTCGCCCCATCCGTCGCCCTTGCGCTGGTCTTGCCTGTTGGCGCCCAGGCGGCCTCGCTGCTGGAGGCCCAAATGAACAAGAAGCTGCAAAGCGTCGCGGCTGAAAGCAACAAGGACCTGCCCCGGGAAATCGATGAAAAAACCCTGGAAATGGCCTACACCGTTGAAGGCCTGCAGTTGATCGATCACCTCAGCGTGCAGCCTGATCGTGCCGAACAGATGCGCGCCAACCCCAAGGCGGTGTATTTCCAATTGGGGCAAAGCGTGTGCCTGAACAAGGGTTACCGTGAGCTGATGGCCAAGGGCGCGGTGATGCGCTACGAGATCACCGAAAACAAGACCAACCGCCCGGTGGCATCGGTGAAATTTGTCGAAGCGGACTGCCCGGCACCGGCGGCGGCGAAGAAGAAAAAGTAAGTCGCACATGCCCCTCGCGCGCTGCTGTCCAGTGGCGCGC
This sequence comes from Pseudomonas sp. D3, assembly GCF_029320995.1. Lineage (NCBI taxonomy): Bacteria > Pseudomonadati > Pseudomonadota > Gammaproteobacteria > Pseudomonadales > Pseudomonadaceae > Pseudomonas > Pseudomonas sp. D3. The sequence continues at coordinate 1,607,388 of NZ_CP119772.1, read as the reverse complement.
GCTTCCCTCGTTTGCGTTTTCCACCAAGCGCTGCACGTTGTGACGTGAGACCAATAAGCGGTTGCCAGCCAAGGGTTTTTCGGCCCATGATCGACTCATCCTGACAGCCCGCCAGCCCCAATTCCCACGCTGTTCTGTAACACTTTCAGGGCAAAACAGAGTTGTCCTCCTGCCACGTGCAGTACAAAGGTTTTTAAATCACAAGGAACATACAGAGCCGCGCTTTGCCGCTTGGCGAACACTGTGCAATGCCTTGGCACGCTGCGACACATGCCGTGTCGTGGCCACGGACGAATCTCGCCGCCAGCCCAGGCTCTGTGAAGAAGGAGAAGTTGAATGCCTTACGAACCGAATGAGCGCCTGCTCCAGCATTTTGAAGCGAATGGGGTCGACCTCACGCAGCAGGTCGAAGCTCAACTCCAGTTGATCGCCCCCGACAGCCCGAATATTCCTCTTTATCGCGACATGATCCTCACCGCGCTGCGCATGGCCCAAGACGACCGCAGCCGCTGGAACGCCAAAATCACCTTGCAAGCTATCCGCGAACTGGACCACGCCTTCCGCGTGCTGGAACAGTTCAAGGGGCGCCGCAAGGTTACCGTGTTCGGCTCGGCGCGCACGCCGGTGGAAAGCCCGCTCTACGCCCTGGCCCGAGAAGTGGGCGCGGCGCTGGCGCGCTCCGATCTGATGGTGATCACCGGCGGCGGTGGCGGCATCATGGCTGCCGCCCACGAAGGTGCGGGCCTGGAGCACAGCCTGGGCTTCAACATTACCTTGCCGTTCGAGCAACATGCCAACCCGACCATCGATGGCACCGAGAACCTGCTGTCCTTCCACTTCTTCTTTACGCGCAAGCTGTTCTTCGTCAAAGAGGCCAATGCGCTGGTGCTGTGCCCGGGTGGTTTCGGCACCCTGGATGAAGCGCTTGAAGTGCTGACGCTGATCCAGACCGGCAAGAGCCCGCTGGTGCCGGTGGTGTTACTCGATGCACCAGGCGGCGGTTTCTGGCAAGGCGCCCTGGACTTTATCCGCAGCCAACTGGAAGCCAATCGCTATATCCTGCCCACTGACCTGAAGCTGGTGCGCCTGGTGTACAGCGCCGAAGCAGCGGTGGACGAGATCAACCAGTTCTACGCCAACTTCCACTCTACCCGCTGGCTGAAGCGCGAGTTTGTGATGCGCATGCATCATCCGCTCAGTGATCGGGCGCTGGCTCATGTGCAAAAAGAGTTCGCCAGCCTGCGGCTGAGCGGAGACTTCCAGCAGCTCGCCTATACCGGAGAAGAGCATGATGAGCCGCAGTTCAGTCATCTGACGCGACTGGTGTTCAACTTCAACGGGCGTGATCAGGGCCGGTTGCGGGAATTGGTGGATTACATCAACTTGCCGGAGAACTGGGCGCAGGCTCAAGGTAAGACGCAACAACGGGCGGCGCCGGAGCCCGCGTGATTTTTGAACAAAAAAAAGGCCCGCTATTTTCATAGCGGGCCTTTTGCTTTTTGCTCTGTTCAGTCGTCCATGTCCCGACCGCTGAAGAGGCGGCTGATCATTTCCATCGAAAACCCGCGATAACTCAGGAAGCGCCCTTGTTTCGCGCGCTCTCTGGCATCAATCGGAAGATGCCCAGAGAACTTGCGACGCCAGGTATCTTCCAGTTGCGACTGCCAACTGATACCGCACTCGCGCAGGGCGAGGTCGATGTCGGCGCGTTGCAGGCCGCGCTGGCTCAGTTCTTCACGAATGCGCGCAGGACCATAACCAGAGCGCGCTCGGTAGGACACAAAACTTTCGAGGTAACGGGCTTCCGACAGCAACCCTTCTTCCGTCAAGCGGTCGAGGGCACTGTCGATCATCTCGGCAGACGCACCGCGCTGACGCAGTTTACGCGTCAGTTCGACTCGACCATGCTCGCGGCGCGCGAGTAGGTCCATCGCAGTGCGCCGAACGGCGACGAGTGTATCCAGCACAACGGTCATCGTTTGGTTCAGACGTCAGTGTCGACTTCTTCCATTTCGTCAACCGGCGCACGGTTGGCAGCAGCTTTCACGTCCGGCGCAGGAGTCAGCAGCTTGTCGCGGATCTGCTTCTCAAGCGTGGCGGCGATATCCGGGTTGTCCGCCAGGAACTTGGCCGAGTTGGCCTTGCCCTGACCGATTTTGCTGCCGTTGTAGGCATACCAGGCACCGGATTTCTCGACAAAACCGTGCAGCACGCCCAGGTCGATCATCTCGCCGTTCAGGTAGATGCCTTTGCCGTAGAGAATCTGGAACTCAGCCTGACGGAATGGCGGGGCCACTTTGTTCTTCACGACCTTGACGCGGGTTTCGCTACCAACAACCTCGTCACCTTCTTTCACCGCGCCAGTACGGCGGATGTCCAGACGAACCGAAGCATAGAACTTCAGCGCGTTACCACCCGTGGTGGTTTCCGGGCTGCCGAACATGACGCCGATTTTCATCCGGATCTGGTTGATGAAGATCACCAGGCAGTTGGCGTTCTTGATGTTACCGGTGATTTTACGCAGCGCCTGGGACATCAGACGGGCTTGCAGGCCCACGTGCATGTCACCCATTTCGCCTTCGATTTCAGCTTTCGGCACCAGGGCCGCCACGGAGTCGACCACGATCACGTCGATGGCGTTGGAGCGCACCAGCATGTCGGTGATTTCCAGGGCTTGCTCACCGGTGTCCGGCTGGGAAACCAGCAGGTCGTCGACATTGACGCCCAGCTTGCCAGCGTATTCAGGGTCCAGGGCGTGCTCGGCGTCGACGAACGCGCAGGTGGCGCCCATCTTTTGCGCCTGGGCAATCACCGACAGCGTCAGGGTGGTTTTACCAGAAGATTCAGGACCGTAGATTTCAACGATACGGCCTTTTGGCAGACCGCCAATGCCGAGCGCGATGTCCAGACCCAGAGAGCCAGTAGAAATAGCCGGGATCGCCTGACGGTCGTGATCGCCCATACGCATTACGGCACCCTTGCCGAATTGACGTTCGATCTGACCCAGGGCCGCAGCCAAGGCTTTCTTCTTGTTCTCGTCCATTAAAGTCCTCACGTAATCAATAAGGCCTGACGGCCAACACCTGTATAAGTAGACAGTATTGTTCCACAAAGATCGGAGATCGCCTACCCCTGATTTTCTATTTCTGCTGCAGCTCGTCGCAACAAGCCCTCTAGCGCGGCCTTTACCGTTTGTCGGCGGACCTCGTCGCGGTTGCCGGGGAAGTGCTGGCGCTCGGCCGTGACCTCGACACCCACGCCGAAAGCCAGCCATACCGTGCCTACCGGCTTGTCCGGCGAGCCGCCATCGGGGCCGGCCACGCCGCTGACCGCCACGGCAAAGCGCGCCAGGCTTTTTTCCTGGGCGCCCCTGACCATGGCCTCGACCACCTCGCGACTGACGGCCCCCACTTTGCCGAACAGCGCCTCCGGCACATCCAACTGCCGAGTCTTCTGCCGGTTGGAATAGGTGACATATCCCGCCTCGAACCACGCCGAACTCCCGGGTATCCGCGTGATGGCTTCGGCTATGCCGCCACCGGTACACGACTCGGCAGTGGTGACGTGGGCATTGAGCACCTGTAAACGTCGACCCAGTTCAGCGGCAAGTGGGGTGATTTCTTTCACGGTCGTCTCCTGGAGTGGGCGGGCGTTTGCCTACCCTACAGGAGCCCATCAGCCATGCAAGTTGCAGCATGCCTCAAGACACTAACGCACGATGGCCCGCACATACGCCTGACAGCCACGCAAGGCGATCACGGCGTTATCACCGTCGTCGGTGATGGCGATAATTCGCTGAGCATGCGCCGGGTCAAGTCGGGCTCGTGGGGCTGCATGAACCACGCCGCCGGTGGTGGTGGGGGCTGGCATTGCGCAGCCACTGGCGCAGTCACCGGTGTCGAGAAGGACTGACAACCGCACATCAGCAGTGGCCAGGCGATCGCGCAGAGCGGCCTGATTACGTTGTGCATCGCTCAACTCCCGAGCATGTTGCTGGTCGCTGGCGCTGAGTTGTTGCTCAAGCGCCCGCCGTTGGTCCTGCTGCGCCTGTTGCTGGCGCAAGGCTAGCTGGTTTTGCTGGCTGAGCACCTGCGCCTGGGCCGCCGATTGCGCCTCAAGCTGCGCGCCATAGCGCCAGGCTTGCACCTGCCACACGAACGCGCTCAGCAGGCATACGCCGATCAGGCGCCAGGCCGCTAGGAAACGCATAGCACCGCCTTTGCGCGCGCCCACAATCGCAAACGCTCCTCCAGGCCGTTGAGACCGCCGTTGATGCGCCGGGTGATGGTGCTGAACTGGTCGTTGTCCGCGAGTTCGTTCAGGCCGTTGCTGTGCCAGAACCAGGCGGCGGATTCGGCGGCCCATTGCGGTTGTTCCAGCAATTGCGGTTGCAGCAGCAGGCGCTCGTCGCCAAACAGCGCGTGGCTACAGATTAAATAGTTGCGACGCCCGGTGATCTGAATCAGCCCCCTGCCCCGGTACTTCTGGCCGTCGCCATCCGCTTCGGGGGTGTTGCCTAGGCGAGCAGCCAGGGTGCCGGTATCGTATTTGCTCAGGTATTGATCGCTGCCCAGTTCGCGGACATAGCGCAACTCGCCGGATTCGTGGCCGATCTGGGCGAGGCAAGCGGCGAGGCGTTTGGGAGTAGTGATCGCGTACCGAGCGAATGCCGTGTTTAACGAGGATAGAAAAACGCCCGCGCTAAGGCGAGCACCCGGCATGACGTAAAGCAACTGGGGCAGTGTTATCAGCATGAGTCCTACTCCGTAAAAGGCATTACGCCGACAACCCGCCGGCTGTGACCGAACTGCGATAGCCCGTCACCGGGTCGCCTACGTGCGTCACCTTGGTAATCGACCAGCGTCCCTGCATGTAGGAAGGCCAGGTGTCATCCAGCAGCAACAACCCTTCGGCCGACAACAGCGGGTTCCCCGGACAATCGATCAGCAACTTGAGGTCTTCACGCCCCACGCGGCGCAACTCCCCTTCAGCCACCGCCCGCGCCTCAGCTTCGTTCTGACAGCGCTGGCGCAAAGTTTTGAACGGCGCAATCCCGACCTGAACCACGCGCTGCCTGCACGCGGCGGCATCCCACCAGGTGACGCGGCTGCCCTGGTATTTGGAACGCGACGTTTCGTCGAGCTTGGCGGTGATGAATGCTTGATTGCCGGGGCGATTGTCCTGAGTGACCGACAGTTTCACGTCCGGCAGTTGCTGGCCGGAGAGCGACATGAGCTGCCCGGCCTCGGCGAGCACGTACAGTTCGTTGATCGGTTTGGTGACGGCGCCATAGCGTTTGGCCAGGCGGGTGATGAACGCCATGTCGCTTTCATTGGATTGGTCGATGTGAGCAATCGCAATGCCTTCCAGCGTCGGCGCCACCCGCGGTGAATAGCCGTGGCGGCTGACCAGTTGGCGAAACAACGCGCCCAGGGTGATCGGTCCATAACTGGCGGATCGACGCTGGCGATAACCACTGGCATCGCCCGCGCTGAAGGGCGCCGCGGTGGCGACGATCATCAGGCGCATGGGAAACAGCACCGGCGTGCGCTGGGTGATGACAAACTCGCCTTTTTCCACCAAGCCAGACTCCTTATAACCGACGCGCAAACCGATCTTGCCACTCAGGCTCGGCAGGCCCTCCAGACCCTCGATGTTGATCGTCAGTTCAAGGCGGTCGGACTCAATGCCCGCCGCGTCGGTGTGGCTCCAGTGCATCAGACGTTGATTGAGCAGCGCCGCGTTGGCGCCATAGAACTCCACAATGGGCGTAAATCCCTGAGCCATGTAGCCTCCTTCTTAATCCCAGGCCGAAACGAGGCGCAGCGCAGCCGGCCGCGACGCCATTTCCGGCACGATCACCCACACGCCAGCCGGTAGCACCGGGCCGTATTCGGCAAGCGTGGGGTTCAAGCGCCAGAGGGTTTCTTCCGCGGCATCATCGCAACGTCCCAGTTCGCGGTAGAGCAGCAGGTTGACTGAATCACCGGCAATACTTCGCACTCTACGCATTGACGAATTCCTCCAGTTCAAGGGTCCAGGTCATGAGCATGGCGGTGCCGTCATCGATCACGTTGCTTTGGGTTTCCATCACCGAATTGATCCGCCACAAGCCCCAGTTGCGGCCGATACCATCCACCAGCGGCAGCGGCACGCATTGATTTTGCAAGGCGCGCAGCTCGTCCAAGCGTTGCATCCCCACGCCGTACATCACCGTGCCGCCGAAGGTGAGTTTTTCCAGTTTCTGGCCGTTCTGTCGCGACTGCGATTTGCTCGCGATAATCGTCAGGTCAGCCCAGCCGCCGTCGCTGTTACGGGTCAGCGAGGAATAGGCAAACCCACGGGCGAGTCCAAAAATGAAATCGCCCAACACCATCTGTTGTCGCATCAATCACCTCCTGGATCGGCCAGTGCCGCGTTGCGCCGGAGCCCGAGGGTGTCGGAGAGCATCGGCATGCATTGGAATTGCAGGGCCTGGATCACTTGGTTGACCACCTGCTGGGCATCGGCGGGGTTAACGCCGGTGATCTGGATGCTGGGGGCAAGGGTGACTTGCACGTTGTCCGAGCGCGCGCTGTTGAGCTCCTTGCTGACGGCGTTGGGTGCGGGCAGGCGGTCACCTGGGCTGAACAGTTTGTCCCCGAGCCAAGCGCCCGCCTCACTGCCGAGCAAGCCGCCGATTGCGCCGCCTACAGCCGTGCCGATGCCCGGGAAAACCAGGGTGCCGATGGCCGCACCAGCGGAGGCGCCGGCCCAGGCGCCACCGGCTGTAGACAGGCCGGTGGCGACTGTTTTCGCGTCGCCATCGCGTATGCCCTGGATCACATTGATGGCCGTGTCGGCATACTTTAACGGGCCAAGGCCACGGGGGACGGGCAACGCCCGCCACAGCGTCGACTTGCCGGTTTTCTTACCGGAAGTCTTTTTCCCGCCAGTACGGTCATAGCCAGGCGGCAAGATGATGCTCGGGGTGGTGGCGCCACGAAGAGATTCGCCGCGGCAGCAGCAGTCCTTGTCCTTGTCCTTGTCTTTGTCGTCTTTGAGCCACTTGCCGGCTTTGGGAAATTTTTGCGCCAGTGCATCGATGGCCTTGCCCGAGACCCTGCTCTTGACCGTATCCCACAAACTTGAGCCCACATCCTTGGCAATGGTCTTCGCCGCATCGGCCCCGAACTGTAGGCCTTTGTCGACCCAGGAGTTGGCTGCCGGCGGCGGCTCTTTGGGCTGACTGTTCTGCGCCTGCGAGGCGGTATCGACCGTCCTGAGCACCAGTGAATCGCTGGTAATGAATAACGTGCTGTTGAGCGTTTCCAACGTCTCACGCAGCCGCACTTGCTCCAGGGTCAAGGCGTTGATATCCAGGCTCACCGTGACCAGCGCCAAGCCGAGTTCCGACGATGGCTGCGGTTCGGCATCCAGGCTTGAAGGCCCGACAAAACTATCGGGAAGGGGGGTCAGCACCCTGTTGAGCGTCGCATCGTTGGACAGGGCCGCAAAGGTCATCCAGCGCTTGTCTTCCTCGGCGAGCCTGATCTCGTATTGAGTCTCTTGCATCCCGCTCTACTCCTGTTTGACGCCAAGGCGATTGATCGCGATGTCGTAGCGGCGCAGTGCTTTTCCGGCGTCCCAGTCGAGGATTTCCGCTTCATTGACCGAGTAAATCAGCGGCACCACGTCGAGAATCACTTCGATGTCGCGCTCCGAAAGAAGTCCGCCGGTTTGTTTAAAAAATCATCGATGCGCTCCTGCAACTCCGTCCAGTCAGGCACGGTCAGGCCAGCCAGGTCGGGAATCATCAGGCCGGTGCAGTGGGCGGTGATGAACTCGGCGCGGTCTTTATTAGTGGCGAGCTTTTTCATCACTTTGGTGGCGCGCAGGGCGGGCATTTCCAGGGGCAATGCGCTGAAGGTGCGGCCGGCGGCCTCCAGGGGCAGCAACAATTGAACGGGCTCGTCGAAGGTCGGCGCGTCAAGCGGGTCCAGGAAGAACCACGCTGGGCGAGTCGACATTTCGTGTACGTACTGGGCGATGCTCACGTAGTCCGGGCGCTTGAGTTGGTCGAGCTCTTTTTCCGACAGGCCGGTGGCGAGTTTCGCCAGTTCGAAAAACTGGTCGTCCTCATCATCACCGGCCCGGGCCAGCGCGTCTTTTTGCGCGGCGTAGAACAACGGTTTGAGTTGAACCTGCTGGATCGTCGCGCCGGAGTCGGCGGTGATCGGGGACAGCAGGAGGTGCAGCGGCGGCATCCAGGCCATGGGGCAATTCCTTGGTCGAGTGGGGGGGCGAGCGCGCCCGCCCCCGAGGGTTTACGGCATCAACACCGCACGGCGGGCGTCGCCCAGAATGTCGACGCCGTTGAGGACGAACTTCTGGGTACGCACGTCGATGTCGATCACCGAGATGCCGTTTTCCAGGCGGTTATAGGTGCGGCAAGACAGCTCCAGCGTGGTGGTGGCCTTCTCGCCCATCTTCAGCTTTGCCTCCTCCAGGGATTTGAGCTTGCCGCCCACGGTGTGGTAGGTGAAGTAGGTCTTGCCGTCCTGGTCCTGGCCGGCTTCACGCACGTTCAGCAGAATGTCGTCCCCCATCCGCACGCCCAGGGCCAGCATGATTTCCGGGCCGGCGCCTTGAAGGATCAGCTTGGCATTGAGCACTTTGCCGCTCTTGGCCATTTCCTCGGCAATGAAGCGCCCGCCGGACATGGACTCCATGTCGAACTCGATCTTCGGCGGGGTGAATTCTTCCACGGTCGCGGACAGCGGCAGGCCTTGGAGGGTGGCCGCAATGGCCTGTCTGACTCGGTTGGTAAACATTAGAGAACGTCCTCCAGGAACTGCTCGATGATTTCATCGCGGGCATTGAGTTGATAAATCATGTGTTCGTTCGGCGCGTAGCGGCCGTAGTCGATAACGATGAACCAGGTACCGTTCTTGTACTTCTCGACACTGTTCAACTCCGGATGCAGGTACACGCTGCCACCGGGGATGGTTTCGTCAGCGACCAGGGTTTGCAGCCAGTCGTTGATGCGCTTGACCTCTTGGTCCATGAAGGACTTGGTGAGGTTCTTGGCCATGGCCTTCTGCCCGGCCTTGACCAGCTTGCGGCTGATGGCGTCTTCCAGGCCGACGTAGCTGATGAACTTGCCGGTGATGGCGCGGTTACCCAGCAGCGAAAAACCGCCGAGGATGGTGCGAGCGTAGTAGCTCACGCCGTAGCGATTGAGCAGGTCGCCTTCGGTGGATGTGTCGAGGATGTTGTACTCGACCACGCGAGAAACGTCCTCGGCGAAGGTCACCTGATTACCCGGGCTTTCCCACTGCTTGACCTTGGCCAGTGCAGCGATGGCCAGGGACGACGGCGAAAGAAACACGTTCTTCTTCGCCGCCTTGGAGTACACCGACGGCATGTTGTGTACCAGCAGGCAACGGTCGAAGCCAAGATCGGCACCGCCCAGCTCGCCGCTGTAGGTCACCTGATCGGCAACTGAGGCGTCCTTGCCATCCAGCACCACGCGGGCCTTGATGCGCTTGCCGAAGGCGGCGAACTCGCCCGCCACGGCCTTGGTGCCAGTGAAGCCTGGGGCGCCGATGATGGTCAGGTCTTCCGGGACACTGCTCAGGGCCGCCAGGCCGAGTTTGCGCCCGGTAATCGGTTCGTTACCGCCGATCACATTGTTGAGCGTGTCAGCCGGGGTCGCGCCCTCCTCCACGATCACCACGTAGACCGGCACCTTGACCACTTTGAGGATCTGGTACACCGCCTGAAACAGCGTGCCCGACTCACTGCCGCTAGGGTCCAGCAGCGCCTGGGTGGTGAAGCTGTTGATGCGGAACGGGGCGTTTTTCGGGATCGATGCATGCGCATTCGGCGCGGTGCCGACCAGACCGATGACGTTGTCACCCAGGCCACCCATGGCCTCGGGGGATTCGGTGGCATTGACGGTGATGCCGTTGTGCTCGAAGTTCAGAACTTCTGCCATGGTTATTCAGCCTTCTTGGGGGTGGTATCGAGGACGCTGGTCAGTTCCAAGCGGCCGGCGGTGCGCAGGGCGGATGCTTCGACGTCCAGCAGTTCCAGTTCCTGGCCGGCGGTGGACCAATGGCCGGCGCCGGTGGGGAATGGGATTAGGACGGTGTAGGTTTGGCGGTTAGGCATGGTGGGAAAATCTCCGGGTGTAGAACGCCAAAGCCCCTGCGGGAGGGGCTTTGGGGGGGCGAAAAAAAACCGCTTTCGCGGTTGTGTGTTACTTCAGGAAGGTCGGTTTTTCAGGCCATACAATTGCGTCAGGATCAGTGCCTTGATCTGGGATATCACGCAACCCCTGACGATAGGCCACGAAGGCCGGGCGATCTTTGTCCGTCATTGGGTAGTCGGGCATTGCAGCGTAATCGCTAGCAGCCAGATCAACATCACGAGCTTTACGGATTAGTGTCCATTTAATCAGCGGATGAATCTCAGCAAGTGCAAACTCAGGTTTCATTAATTCTCTCCTTAACCCAAAGCCAACATAGTTCCCCAGTCGACTGGGTGAGTGACAACACCTGTACAGGCGCCAGCAAGCATGACTTCGACCAATCCGGAACTAGATGTGCGCATCGGATGAATATGCATATAGTGAGAAAAGAGCCCGGTCGGCGTTACGACCATAGAACACCAGCGCCACTTACCCTTTTCATTTCCAGTAGTCCAAGTGCCATTAACGGAACCCTCCACCACACGAACAAAAGCGCCAATCGTCATATACGTATTGAGTGGTACAGGCGTTGTCCCACTCAATCGATCCATATCGATAGCACACGGGAAGGCGAGCCAAGGACTGACACTATCCTCAGACCATTTCATTTGCCAGACATGAATCGGATTTCGCCAATATTCGGCTGACCAGATGTCGAACCCAGGAAACTTTTCGCTCACATCGGCCTGAACCTTCCTCATAAAATCGACGTCTTCCTGAGGGCGTCCCGCCGACTGAGACGCTTGTGTAATTGTCCGTACCTTTGTCGCCGTAACTTGAGTATGAACATACCAACCGTCAATCAGTTTACCTGTTGCATCAGGTGCCATATGGAAGTTTTTCGTAATCGCCATTCTCGGTATGAGGCGATTCAAACTCAAAAGTTGCTCTTCATATTTTTTCCGAGCTTCTGCAAGGGCGCTATCAATCTCGCCCACCTTACCCGACACCATAGTGGTTAAATTATTTGCCGCGCTGACAACGGCTGCCAATTGCTGTTCAGTACTCAAAGTGTAAACTCCTTATTCCACTGGTCATCCTTGAAGGTTCTTAATCAAACCAATAAGTTGTTTCTTGCTCACTAAATCAATCAATTAGTTATCTATTTCGTCCTCATTTCCAATGCCATAACTCGAAAAATGACTCCAATACCCCGTGTCATATTGTCAATGCTCGCAGCCGAGAGCGAAGCCAGCTCTTCCGTCAGCAAGATATTAAGGTTTTCAGCCCCCACCACCACCGTCACGCTCTCCGCCGGCAACGGCGAAACATCCAACGTAAACTTCTGCAGCACCCGAGCCGCCGCCGCTTTATACGTCAGCAACTTCCCTGCAACGGAATACACCGCCAACAGCGTCCCACTGGCGAGGTAAAAACCAAACTCACCAATCTCATACTCGCCTTCGCCATCGAACAGCGCGGCCATCCTGAGTTGGCGCTCGCCCAAATCCTCGTAATCCACAATGGCGACCCGCTGGCGCTCGTCACGCAAGGCCACTTCCGTGCCGTCAGGGTTGTAGCGGCCGGTGCCGGCGCCGATGTGGGTGATTTCGCCTTTCAAGCCCTGGTTCTTTGCCTGCAGCACTTCATCCAAACCTTTGGAGGTGAAGCGCACCAGGCGCGTAATGTCATCTGTCATGGCTGCGCCCTGAGGTCGTAGTCGTTAATGGTGTAGTGCCGGGCAACGCCGGCACTGTTAAGTCGAGCGCCCAAGGCAAGTTCGGGTAATACGCCCTGCAGGCTGAACTCGCTGTCGTTAAACGGGGCGTGGACAATCGCGGTCAGGCCAAGGCGTGCTTGCGTCTGGTGAACCACGGTAATCGTCGCCTGGTCGCGCTCGCTCTTCGCGGCGTTGATACGGCGGATCAAGCGGTTATGGTCGCCGCTGGACCAACTGCGCCCGATGATCGCCTGCACATCGAAGGTGTAAGGCACGCCCAGCGGCCGCTGTTGATACCAGGCGCTGATGTTGGGGCTGAAACCCAGCGACTCCACCGCATAACTCAAGGCCTTGGGCGTGCCCGCCTGGCGCTGGATCTGCCAGGACAAGCCCACGGTGAGACGCTTTTCCGCCTCGCTGGCATCCGCGTCCCATTCGCTGACGCCCCGATCGGCGGCCAGGTAGGGAAGGAATTCGGAGGGTGTTTGCAGCGGGTTCATCAATGCCGGAAACGGCGGCATGACCCGTTCCAGCAAGTGGCCAAACGCCAGGTCCAACGCCTTTTCCAACGGCGAGCTATTGGCGGGCAACAAACTCGATTTGGATTCACTCATAGCGTGCGCACCTCCACCTCGACGCCCGTGCAATACGGTGCCTGGAACGCCGAGCAGACAATCGGCGCCAGCGGTTCAAGGATTTGCAGTTGCGCCGCTCCGGCACTGTGGATGGCGTAGTCGATCCAGCTCGGGTCCACTCGCCCTTCCAGGCGGTGGCAGGACTCGGCGTAGGTTTGCAGCAACTGCTGCGCGGCCACTTGGGTCAGGCCCGAATCCGGGCCGGCGTTGATCTTGGCCACGACGCGAATCTTGTAGCGTTGGATCTGCGCACTTTGGACCGTGACGAGATCCGTTTCCGGCCGTACATCGGGCCGTGCGAAATGTCTGCGCACGCCGTCAAGCAAATCGGCAGAAGGGGTTCCATCACCGTCCCTGGACAGCACCGTCACCCTCACCTCACCGGGGGCGGTGCGTCGGCCGTTGCCATCCTTGACCTGCGCCGCATAGCCATCCGGGTCGAAGGTATAGGTGACCGTGACGACACCCGGTGTCGCGCTTTGCACGTTCACCGCCGGTCGTTCGCCGAGGGTGAACACCTCGCGGCGATACTGCATGCGCGAACCCGCCGCCGGCGCGTGGGGCGCCAAGTAATAGCGCAGCCGTGCGTCGTCGTCGCTTTCCAATGTCGGCGGCACCGGCGGGAAGGCCGCCGGGTCACCGGGGTCCAGCACCTGGCGCTCCAGCCCCATATCGGCCAGGCGTGCGTCGAGGTTACTGCCGGTGGCCCACCACGCAAGCATCTGCTTGATGCGCGCGTTGTACTTGCGTTCGTGGGTTTGCAGGCGCACGCAAAACGCTTCCAGGGCCAGGGTCAGCAGTTCGCTTTCGTTGTCGAGGCTGACCTTGAGTTTGGCGGCGCTTTGCGGCGCACGGGTGGCGACGTAGTCGATGACAAACGCCTTGAACTCCGCCAGCAACGGCTCGAACGCGTCGACGGTAATGATCGCCGGCTCCGCCAGTTGGTTCTGGCCAGGGATCAGCATGCTCATGTCATGACCTCGAAGGATTGTTGGCGGTTTTTCCAGGTGCCGGCAAACCGCAGCAACAGGCCGGCGCCCTGGCGGGTGGCGACGATGACTTGGGGTTGAAAGTCGGCGATGCCGTTCTCGACGTTATAGAACGCTTGGGCGGCGTGGCTTTGGGCGAGGATCAAGAGGTCGTCGCCGAGGTTCTGCCCGAGCAGTTGGGGGATCAGCGAGCCGTACAACGGACGCTTCTGGCGAGTGCCCACGGGGGTGGTCAGCGCTCGGGTGGCGCGCTGCACGAATTGCAGCCAGTCATCGACGGCTGCCCCGGTGTTCCTATCGATTCCGATCATGGCAAATCCTTATGCGGTGCTGATCACGCGGCCCTGGTGATCCACCAGCGGGCCGCTCAAATGCACGCCGCCAGCATCCAATAGCAGGCCGACGGCGCCGAGTTGCAAGGTGATGTGGTTGGCGGTCAGCCGCAGCGTGGCGGCGCCGATCTTCGCTTCGATCTGTTCGCGGGAGCCGCTGAAGACGGTTGGTCCGTTCGTCCAGTTGAACGTGTGGCTGGCGTCGTCATAGTCACTTTGTGTGCCGTCCTGATGGCGGCGCCGGGTCACCGACGCAACGCTGGAGACCGGCGGAAACAGACTACTGTTGAGCCCGAAAAGCGCCACCGACTGCGCAGCGCCTTCCCCGCCGCCATAGTTGAGCAGCAAGCATTGTTCGCCCACTGACGGAATCCGCGTTTCAGTCTGCGCCCCCGCACTGGGGTTGAAAAAACGAATCGCTGGAGTGAGCAAATCACCGTGGCTGACGGTGCAGGTATTGCTGGCGGCGTCGACCTGCTGGCAGATGCCGATCCGACAGTAGCCTTCAGCACGGCGGTACAGATCTTCGAGCTGGGCCTCCATTTCCGCCAGGCGCTCGACGATCGGTCCCAGTTGCATGCGTAACAGCGCATCGAACATGGACTACTCCTGCAAGGGTCGGTATTGGTCAGGATCGTCGATACTCGAAACTTCCCACGTGCAGGCAAACAGAGGTTTTCCAGTGGGATCTTCGAGTAATGGCGGGCCGAGGTAGATGTTTTGGGTGAAGGACACTGTCCAGGTGTCGTAATCCGTTTCGGCACTGCCCTGTAGGGTCGGTGCCGCGACGATGGCGGTTGGTAGGTCGCACTGATCCGCCGGCAGGCCCCAGCGATTATCGAGGGCCAAATCCATCAATTGGCTGGCCAGGTCGCAGGCGTCGTAAGGCGCCGAACCACTGGCAACACTGGCCATGAGTGACACCGACAGTGCATGGGCCTTACGCCCTTCAAGGGATCGAACGCCGGGGCCGTTGCGTTCCACGGTAATCAGCACGCCGGTTTTATCCCCGGCGCCCTGGAAGTCCTGGTGATTGCCCACGCGCAATTGTGGGAAGGCGCCCTTGAGCGCTTCACCAATTGCGATGGGCAGTTGGGAAGGTTTTTCGATAAATGTCATGAGTCGCGTCCTTGCAGCGGTTACTGCTGATCCGGGCGGGAGGGCGGGGCCTCGTTTACGCCAATGCGCTTGGCCGCCCAACGTTCATATAGGCCGATGGCGACGTCCGCACCGGCCATGGCTGTCAGGCAACCGAGGGCGCCGGCGGTCCAGATCGACATCCCGGCGGCGTACAACAGCATCAACGCCGAGACCCCGCAGACCATGCACGCCCCAGACCGCAGCGCCAGGCGCCGGATCAGCGACCAACCACGGGCGCCCTCCTTGTCGGCGCGCCACATTTCGCCGGAAACTCCGCCGATCAGCGCCAGTACGATCACCAGCCAGATAGGCATTTCCGCTAACGCTTGCTGCTCGTTTGTCATGTCACGCCTCCTGGCAGAGCAATGCCGGCAGAATGCCGGTGTTTGGGTAAATCCATTTATAGGTAGGCATTCCAAAAAGCCCGGTTGCCCGGGCTTTTCAGTAATGCGGTCCTCAATCTTTCGGCGCTACTGGCGCGGTACGGATCTTTCCTCGATGTTTTTCCGACCACGATCCCTGTCTGCCGGATAACTGCTTCTGGTGCTTTACGCTGCACACCCGGGTCAGTTGCCAACCCTCTGAACCGTTAAGGCCGGTTCATCGCTGCCTGTTCTTGTAAAACGGTGAAACTAAAGAGCGTCGGCATCCTTGCCGGTGTTGCTTGGCATCCCTGCCATCGCTTCGATGGCGTCCGTGCCGATGTTGCGTGCCTTCCTTGTCTTCCTTGGCAGCATCCTTGCCGCCTCCACCGGACCTTGTTGGCCGGCTTGAGACAAAGAATATGCATGTATGCATATACAGTCAATGCACAAGTGCATTTATTTTCAGCATGAAAATGCACTGATGCATTTAGAGCCTTGCTAGCAAAGGGTTTGATGTCTTTCAACGGACGAAAAAAAGCCCGCTCATTGGCGGGCTTTGTCTTACGCGAGAAGGTTAACGGGCGTACATGCCCCACCAGAAGACGTGACCGAGGATGCTGATCTGTTCATCCTGGATGTCCTGGAAGCTGTAGTCCTCGTCCGGGTGCTCATCGCGGTTGAAACTGCGCAGGCGAATCCCGGAAGGCAGGCGATAGAGCTGTTTGACCCGCAACTGGCCATTGTGATTGATGGCGTACAAGTCGCCATCGACGATGTCGCCAATCGCGCTCTTGCCCGCATTCACCCCCACCGTCGCGCCATCACGCAGCACCGGCAACATGCTGTTGCCGCGCACCGTCACGCACTTGGCCTGGTCGAACTGCACGCCGTTATGCCGCAGGCTGCGCTTGCCGAACCGCAGACTGGCCTTTTCGCTTTCCTCGATGACGAATCTTCCTGATCCAGCAGCCAATTCAACCTCACGCAAAAAGGGGATCGACACCTCGTCGTCATTCACGGGGGTGTCGTCATCCCACAGGCTTATGTCCTTGAGTTCCGAATGCATCGGGTCGCGCCCGTCATCCCGCGAAACGCCCACCGCCGCGCGCCCGCGCAGTTGGTCGGTGCTGACGCGGAAGTACTCGGCGATGCGGGAGATGTGCTTGTCCGAGGGGTCAACGATCTTGCCGCTGAGGATCCGGGACAGCGTGGATTGAGGCACGCCGGTACGCCGGTGAAGCTCCGTGGGGGAGATCCGGTCGCGGTCCAGCAGCTCTCTTAAGACGATAGAAACGTTGCGTTTTTGCATAAAGCGGATAGTGACGACAGATTTCAGGCTTGGCAAATGCTAATTTGCATTGACTATGCATTTTTATGCATTTTCCGTGACTTTTGAGCGGGCCTGCGAACGGTCGACCTCGCGTGTTAACCTTGCCGCCATCGCAAAATCAGCTGGGCCAAGCGCCCCCTTTGCCCCACTCCTTTTAACGAATTCGCTAATTATCTGATGAGTAAAAACACTTCCGATCTGTCCAGCCACACCCCAATGATGCAGCAGTATGGGCTGGAGAAGGCCACAAGCCACTAAATACGTGACCTACAGAGATCTCCTGTCTAAAACTCTAGTCTCATTTGGCGCCCTTTACACCCAATGAATGCGTGCTAGGTTGAGGTAGTTTTAGACAGATAAATCAAATCGATCGAGGTGCAAAATGGGGTTCAATGATCACGGTAACGAGGACTTGCGTCTGGCGTATGACGATCTGATCAATGAGGGGCTGATTGACCCATCTTCAGATGAGGCTGGGGTAGCGAGGCAGGTAATTGAGCAGGGTTTCGATTCTATGTCCCCCAAGCAAAAGCATATCTATGAAGCACGCTTCGAACCTGTTCTGGTGCTCAGAGCAAAGCGGCTTGAAGTGCAGCGCGTCATTGACTCCAACCCGGGTTGACAGCCCTGCCATACGCCTGGCAAGCCCGCAGCGCGACCAATCCTTGATGTTCTCGGCCTCACCTTGTAAGCATTCTCCTACATTGTGCATGGCGTAATGCTTCCATCCATCATTTGAACGGAACGACTGCAAGTCGCATACACTCGATAAGGAGCGCGCCACGTTTTTGAGTTTCGCAAAATGTAGCGCGGGATTTCGATTGACTTATGTGACTACATAACGATAATCGCCGTCCAAATGTGCATAAGTCTGTGGATAACTGCGTCTATGCGGTTGTACAGCCAGCAAATTCAGAGGCGCACATGATTTGCTCAGCTCAGGAAGAAGCTGACAGCTCCATGAAATCGCAACGTAAGGCGAGGTTTTTGTTCCCCTCCCTATCGGTAAGGGGTACAGATCGGACCCTATTTACTGTACAGATATACAGGTATAGGATTGCGATTCGCATCCTATTCCGTAGTAGAAAGGACTCTAAATTGCTCACTTTAAGGAGGAGCGATCATGCAAGAAATATTCTCCCCTGAGGTAGCCGTGGACGTGATGCTGTATGTATCAACGCGGCTGAAAAACCCCACAATCCACGAAGTGCTGAAAATTCAATACTTCGCCGACAAGCTCCATCTGTCCCGCTACGGCTTCATGCCAAGCGGTGATAGCTATATTGCTATGGAGTTTGGCCCTGTAGGTACCAAGACCTACGATCTTATCAAGGCCGCTCGCGGTGAGCGTACACGCTTCATCCCAGCATCGTTTGTTGAGGCAACGACGGGCCATCTTCAGGTGAACGGTGCTGATGTTGTTGTATTGGGTAAGCCCGACCTCACGATGCTGTCAGAAGCCCAGATTGAGTGTCTTGATGAGGCTATTTCCGAATATGGAAATATGGACTTCAAAAAACGCACGGACATCAGTCATGACGACGCTTGGGACAAGGGTCGGGCACGAGTGAACAAATGCATGTTTACCCAAGATATCGTTGGCACCCTTAAAAATGCTGGCGAAATTAGAGAGCACCTGAATTTACAGGAAGCAGGATGTCACTAGGGAATTTCTTTCCTGCGGACTTCGCAAGGACGCAAATCGAACGGCAGCTTCAGCCAGGGATGGTAGTTAAATTCGAGGCTCAGATGGACGATGGAGAGCTTCATGAGAAGCGCTTCGTCATTCTCGATGCCACTGATAGCACCTTCACGTGCGTCATCAACAGCCAAATCTCTGCGTTTATTGCCAGCCGTGCCCATATGGCGCATTGTCAGGTTCCGATTGATCAAGCCAATCATCTGTTCATGAACTGGGACTCACACATTGACTGCTCCAGGATTAGGAAATACACCAAGTCCGAGGTGCTGGATCAATTATGCAAAAACCCAGCATGGATTTTAGGCATGGTCAGTAATGACGTGCTCACTGAGATTTCAAGTGCGATAGGTAAGTCAAAAATGATTCCCAAAGCCATATCGTCTCTCTGCTGCGCGTCACTTCAGAAAGTGATCCAGGCTTAAAGGCTGCATGACGTAATATGCCAGGGCTTATCGCTGGGCCTCATTCAATATGCCGTGTTGCGATCACTCGCAGCATCTGAAGCGATCGCTTCAACGGCACTGGTAGTGCACCCGCTGAATGAGCAGCTTGTGGGTCTCTACGAAAAGGCTGGGTTCCTTCGCAGTCCCCAGCTATCACCGATAGCGGTGAGGCTCCCACTAGTCTGATTTTTTCATTTTAAGACAGCAAACTGGCCGCAGACAACTGCGGCC
Source organism: Pseudomonas sp. D3 (assembly GCF_029320995.1). Classification (NCBI taxonomy): domain Bacteria; kingdom Pseudomonadati; phylum Pseudomonadota; class Gammaproteobacteria; order Pseudomonadales; family Pseudomonadaceae; genus Pseudomonas; species Pseudomonas sp. D3. The sequence goes on along the minus strand of NZ_CP119772.1, from coordinate 1,588,327 downwards.
AGATATGCCAAAGCGCTGACAGCTACTACTACCAGTTCATGACTGCTAGCTCACCAGTCACCGCCGCCTTCCCTTTCCGGGGATTGGCGGTGCTGTAACGAATATCCATCGTTTCCAAGCGGAAACCATCGAACACCCGCCGGATATCTGGGTGATCGTTGATGCTGACCATCACCTTGCCCTGGCAGGTCCGCATGAACTCAGCCATTCGCTCGTACTCCTCGAAACCAAACTGGCCACCATACCCAGCCGTCTGCCAGTAAGGTGGGTCCATATAGTGGAAGCTGTGGGGCCGATCGTATTTCTCTGCGCACTTCAACCACGGCAGATTTTCAACATAGGTACCGGAAAGGCGCTGCCAGGCCGCTGACAGGTTTTCCTCGATCCGCAGCAGGTTGATAGGCCGGCCAGTGGTCGCAGTGCCGAACGTCTGCCCCGTGGCCTTGGCGCCGAAGGCGTGGTGCTGGAGATAGAAGAACCGTGCCGCCCTCTGGATGTCCGTCAAGGTTTCCGGCACCGCCATCTTCTGCCATTCAAAGATTTGCCGAGAGCTGAGTGCCCACTTGAACTGGCGCACAAACTCCTCGAGGTGGTGCTGGACCACGCGATACAGGTTAACCAGCTCCCCATTCAGATCGTTCAGCACCTCGACCCTCGCAGGCTGCTCGCGCTTGAAGTACAAGGCGCCACCGCCGGCGAACACCTCGACGTAGCACTCGTGTTCAGGAAACAGCTCCAGAAGGCGTTTCGAGAGGCGGCGCTTGCCGCCCATCCATGGAACGATTGGGTTTGTCATTTTTGCAATCCTTTGCAAGGTAGGTGTTCATTGGGTGTCACGTTAATTTTTGCGGCCGCAAATGTAGGTCAGCGGGCAATAGCTCTCACATATGCCTGGCACGCCCTCAGCGCGATCAGTCCTTGGTCCCCGTCACCGGTGATGGCGAGAATTCGTTGAGCATGCGCTGGGTCAAGTTGGGCTCGCGCGGCTCCATGAACCACGCCGACGGCGCCGGGGGTGGCAGGCACGTTGCAGCCACTGGCTGAATCCGCGACGTCGAGAAGGACTGACAGCCGGACATCAGAAGTGGCAAGGCGATCGCGCAGAAGAGCCTGGTTGCGTTGGGCATCGGATAACTCCCTGGTGTGTTGTTGGTCCTGGCCGGCGAGCTGCTGCTCCAGGGCCAGGTGCTTGTCCTGCTCGGCGCGTGCTTGGGCGGCGGCGGCATTGGTAATCGCCGCCAGGTCAGCCTTGTGCAGGCCGGCCTGCTCGGCGAGCTTCTCGCCCATCCGCCAGTCCTGCACCTGCCAGGTGCCGGCAGCGCTGATGACCATCGCCAGCAGGATCGCGGCCAGGATCTGCCCGGCCGCCATCACGGCACATCCTTGAAGAAGACGTGATGCCCGAGGCGCAGGGTCTGCTTGGCCTTCGCCGCCCAGGCCGGAGCCTTGGGCATGGTGGTCGCGTAGTAATGCGTGGCGCCGCCGGTAGGGTCGGCCACGGCGGCGGTGATCACCTGGTCAGCCGCGCGCTGGGCCTGGGCAAACTGCGCGGCCGGGATCGCCTTGGCCCCACTCAAGTATGCATAGTTCGGGTCGTTATGATTCCAGCAACTGAACTGCCAGGGCTTCAGGCACACGCCTGCATAACCCTCCCCCCACCACGACTTGTCCTTGCCGTCGAACACTCGGTTACGGATGGTCCAGGCCACGGCGATCTGTCCGTCCATACCTTCGCCACGGGCCTCACCCCAAAGGGTGCGCGCCAAGATATCCCGGTCTTTTTCGGTTACGGTCATACTTTTCTCCATGCGAAAAAAAACCCGCACAACGGCGGGGATTAGAGGTGAAAACCAGCTTCGTAAACTTGGGTGCGCGGTGCAGCACCAAGGGGAATATTGGCAATACAGCTATTGCGATAACGAGTTCCCACAACGTTATTATTTGACAGCTTCTAGATGGGGCACATCGCTATCATCTGCGCCAAATTACGCATAGCAGAAGGAACGCGTTAATCGTGTTGAGACCCGCCAAAACTACCAATCACCACGGATGGGTTTGGGTCTATAAAAAAATCAGACGCCTTGGATTTTCTCGGTTTACTGCTTTTTACAGGGTAAGCCTCTACGTTCTACGAGGAGATACTGGAACTTTTAGGTTCAAATATGGCTGGCAAAAATTCCGCTTCCGTCGTTAATTACGGATGGCGCCGGGCTTAAAGGTTTACCTAGCCCGACTCATGCCCGACCTGGGCGATGAATGCGCCGGAGTGTGACGTGCCGACAATGCCGTAACGGTTCATGGCCGCGTTCAGGACTGGAACAAAAACGCCGGCTTGGCGGCCGGCGTTCGGGAAGATCTGCAGCAACTGCTGCTCGGTAATCGGCATGGTTTTTCTCCAGACAAAAAATACCCGCTCATGGCGGGTGGCGGTGTTCGGCAGAAACTCAAGACGCTGGTGCGGCACTCAACCGGTTGATGGTTGCGCGGGCGGCTGTGCGTGACTCTTTGATGTCGTCCGGGATGGGCGTGCCATCCTCAAGCAGGGCGAAGGCATGCCAGTTGGTCTCATCCAGGTATGCGCGGGCCTGGTCGAGGCTGACCTCGTCCGCAAGATCCTGCGCCGTCTTGATCGGTTCAAGCTGGCTCAAATCCACCATTTTCGGGTTCCTCCTGAATTTCTGGCAGTTCAATCACGGGCGGCGCGGGTGGCGAGGTATCGGGGAACTTTACCGGACCGCTGCGCGCATCGATTACGATTGGCTCTACTGGATTGCGGTATTCCTCGGGACTGTTCCAATCGACGGGCAGTCGAAGGGTGAAGTACAAGGCGTTGTCCTTGCGCTCAACGTATTCAGTTTCAACGAAGAACTTATTACCAACTGCACTGCCAGGAAGTCGATAACCCTCAGGGATGCCGGAGAAGTCAATTTCTTCTCCATTTATAGTGAGAACATCACCCTCAATAGATGCTTCAAGTGGCCAATCAACAAGATCAGCCCAAAGTTTAATTTTCATTTCCAGCGCCCCCACACCATAAGCGTGCCGATAAATGCCTGCGCCGAGGCACCGTTACTTACGAACACCTTTACATTTGTTCCGGTCGTGAATAGCGCGCTGGCCCCGCCAACATCAAAACTAATAGTTGGATAAAGAGAGACAGTTGCTACAGCTACATACGCCTGACTAATCACGCTAGGTATGGTTACATCAAAAATATACCGTGAGCTTGCGGGGGCCGTACCCGTTTGGGGGATATTCCCTGATAAGCATATCTGTCCGCTAGCGTACTTGGTAACAATGTATCCATTAACCACCGTAGACGACATTAAGCCGCCGCTGGACGGATCAAGAAGTACATTTACAGAGTCATACACTCTACGCCAGCCCCCCAGAACCCCCGTCATCTTCTGGCGATAGGTTTGACCACTAGTAATGCTGGTAGCAACCATCTCGTAGTTAAGGCTATTTAGGTACTTCAGTTCGACGTAGAAATCCCCGGCCTCTGGACCATTGGAAGTGGCTTGACCAATGAAGTTCATAGAGATTGTCGGGGGGACATTAAAGTCCAGGGGGCTTATTAATCGTTGAGGGCCACCATACCCCTGCCATCCGGGAACCACTAGACGATTGGCGGTCATGTCGGAGGTGGAAGAAACGGGAACCAGCCCCAAGGCTGCCTGAGCGGCTGTCTGCGTCTTCCCGCCGGTGCCACCACGCTCCAATGGCAGCGGCGCAGCAGGCGTACCGACCCCTTGATAGAGCTCCAAGGTCATCGCATTTATCTTTGAGCTCGCCACGCGGGGCGTGTCGCCACCGAGACCTGTAGGCGGCGTACCGAGAATAATTTCTTGTCTTGCCATGGTTTTCTCCAGGCGAAAAAATACCCGCATAGCGGGTGGTGTAGATCAATTGATGAGTGCCCGATCAGGTGCCGGGAAGTCTGGCGAATACCGCGCCGGGCATGCCCATATTCGACCACGCGCCAAGCGCCGTTACACCAAACACCTGTAGGCACGACTGGGAGTAGTTGAACCTTACGCCGATAGGTGTCCAGTTGATGTGCGTCGGGGTCAATAAGCCTCGCGAGAACGGGTTGATCATGAAGTACTCGTCAGAGAGCAGGGCTGCGGTCAGGGAGTTGCGCCAGTAATACCCGTTTGCAATTGGGTTGATTTGCACCCTTCCCTGGAATGACCACGAGCTGCTTGCCTTTGTGAAAAGTACCGGTGTGGCGCCAGAGTCGAATATCACAGAACTGTTAGCGTCCCACATTCTCAATCCATAATCTGCCTTTGTTATTGATGCAAAAACGGCTGCAAACCACTTTCCATAAGGCCTATAGTCGATATTGATCGTGGTCAGTACAAACCCGGTCCAGCTCCCCGGACCGCCAGAAATAGTCATCCCGGTGTATAAATCATCTGGTCTGTCAGGGGTATTCCTGATGAAGATGCACGGAGGCTCAGGCGTTGTTATCGCCGACGGGAATGTAACGTAGGCAGTTGAGCTTCCCGAAGCCTGATAAGTCCCGTTGTATAGCGCGCATAGTCTTGGCTGTTCTGAGTCGATCTGAACGTAGTTACCGTCATTTACAACCGATAGGCCGAAATTCAATTTTTAAACCTCATTACCAAAAGCCTGAACTGAATGCTTGTGCTAAACCAATCGGTCTCTGCTGGGTTTTTATTTCTCACCTGAACAACGCCCGGCGAAACAGTCATATAAGGCAGGGCGCTGCTACAGTATTGGTTCGCTGCGGCAACTGTCGGAAGTACGACAGCAGTACAGTTCGCAGGATCAAATCCGGGGATGGACACCGTCACCACAGGGGTGACGGCCAGGTTGTAGAGCGCATTGTGCAGCACCTGATAGGTGTAGCTGTCGGTATCCATTTCGAGCACGCCATTCGCGCTCCACGTCCTCACTCCATAGGTCATGGCGAAAGTCTCCCCACCAATACACGCAGAAGCTCGTTGATGTCGTACACCGCAAGGCCATCGTTATTGAGCAGCGTCGAGCCACCGGTGCCGGCGCTGCGAAGCGTGAACGTGCCGGCCTTGACGTTGATTTCCAGCAACGGCCGCCCCTTTGAGTCAACCGCTTCAGATCTCAGCGTCATTCCCAGAATGATCTCCTGGATGAATGCCTTGTTGATGACCGCTTGGTTTATGAAGACCTGGCCACCACTCACCACGAATGGCGTTATCAGTTGCCCGCTCACCTCATCCACAATTGCGAAGCGTTGAGCGAACGCGAGGATCTCCGATGTATTGCCGTCAGAGCCCAAGGAAAGCCCTGCCATTACCTTCTTGCCGTTGCTGGTGGTTTCGGCCTTGATCGTCGTCATCGCCGAAACCTTCCCGTCGGTGGTGGCCTGGGCCTTGCTGACGATTTGAATAGCTGCCGAGTTATCACCGGCGACCGCCTTAAGGGTTTTGATCTCTTCGGCAGTGGCTGCTTTGTCAGTTGCCATGGCTGTCTGCACGGTCGTGATGCTTGCCGCGTTCGCCGCCACATTCGCTTCGACAATATCTGTACGCTGCGACTGCGCGAAATCCCGCTCAGCAATTGCGGACATCAGCGACCAGGCCCCGGCCGAGGCGGTGTCATCACCAGCACTGCCCTGCTCCGAGCCTGCAGAGTCGGATTTCACCAGCGCATAGACGCCTTCCAAGCGTTCGGCGGTGGCCGTGACCTTCCCGTCCACCTCTTCGATGGCCGCCTTGTTCTGGCTGATTTCCAGCGCCATCGCCGCATTCGTTTCGGCGATGGTGCCCAGGTTGAACCAGTAGCTGGCATTCGGCGGCGTGGTGTTGACCGGTACCGCCTTGGTGGCCTGGAATAGCTGCTGGCCTACCCGGACCATGTCGCCCTTGGCGTAGGTCTTTGTGGAGACGTACTCCAGAGCGTCGACCACTTCCGAGATCAGATCCTCCAGCTCCTGCTTGGCCTTCTCCAAACGATCGTTGACCGAGCCCGGCCCATCACCACTAATCAGGTCGATCTCTTCCCGCAGGCTCTGGTACAGCGCGCCCTTGCCGATCTTCTCGGCGAAGTGCTTGTCGTACTCGGTCTGGTCAGAACTGGCCCGGCCATTCACGGCGCCCGGGATCGGCCAGAACGGCCCGACGTTGCCGGTACGGTCCACCAGGCGAGCCCAGAAGTAGACGCTGGCCCCGGCCAGGATGTTCTGCATCTCGTGCTTGGCCTGCGGGTAGCTGAAGTCGCTCAGCTTCACCGCAGTGGTTAGGTCCGGTGACTGGCTGTACCAAAGCTCCGTCCGCTGGGTGTCCTCGGCGCCCGGCGGGAAACCCCACTGGATGCCAATGCCATAGACCAGGCTGGAGGTAGTCAGGAATGCCACCGCCGGCGGCAGGCCGACCTTCCCTTCCAGGTTGGTCAGTGCCGACGTGGTCGGGATCGAGGACACATTGAGCGCGCTCACCGCCCGCACCCTGGCCATGTATTGGCCGGAGTAAATGCCGCGCACGTCGACCATCTGCTCGGCGGTGCGCGGCACAGTGACCCATTCGCGCGCGCCCCACTTCCATTCAACGTCATAAGCCACAGCGTTCGGCGCTGCGTCCCACGCGATGGACATGACGGTGACCGCAATCCCCTGCTCGATGACAACGTGCTGGCTGAGCATCACCCGGGCCGGAGCGTCCTGACTGCCCGCGGGAATACCGGTTATTGGCCGAGGGTCCACCACGGCCCCGTTGTCGATTGCTTCAAACTTGCTCGGGTCGTGCTGAATAACTTCAAACTGGAACTGGTGCCACTCCGGCCGCGTGACGTTGCGGACGTAGAACTGCATCAGCTTCAGGTCTTCGTAGTCCAATATCCAGCCACACTCAGCCTGGGGCTGCTCGCTGAATTCGGCCATCACTGTGACGTCGCGCCCAGCAACCGACTTCACCACCCGCCCTTCGGACTTGCCGCTGGGCAGGTTGACCATCAGGCGCGCGCCGACCGGCACCACGGTATCGCGATCGAGCGTAACCACCCGTCCCGCGGCCGCAGCTATCCGGCCGCCGTTGTTCCGGCCAACCAGCATAGGGTCGGCTACCGCGATGACCTGGCCAGGCTTTGGAATATCACCGTCGAGCCCGACCCGAAACACACCGCCCTGGGTCTGCAGCTTTTCGGTCAGCGCCGCCCACTGCCCTGCGCGCTGCGCCTGACCCAGGGATGTGCAGCCGATAGCGTCGATGGTGGCGTCGCGCACGATTCCGCCAAGCTCGACCATGGCTTCATCATCAAACACCGGCTCCTTGTCGGTTTCGAAACCTTGGTCGGGGTTGTCCCAGGACACCGTGTAAAGGCTATGCCGATCACGCGCCCGGGTGCCTTCGTACTTAATGGCGCCATTGTTGAGGATCTGCGTTTGGTTGTACGTGTACACCGGGTCGCCGGGCATGTCGGCGTTGACCACGATCTGGCTGCCATCCCAGTAAGCCAGGCCGTGGAAGATAGAAGCCAGATCCTGCAGCACCGCGTAAGCCTCGGCCTGCTTCTGCAAATACAGGTTGCAGGTGAAGCGCGGCTCTTGGCCGCCCTTCCCATCCGGGACCATTTGATCGCAGTACTGAGCAATACGGTAAAGCGACCAGCGATCAACCATGGTCGCGTCGATCCGGTTGCCGAGACCGTAATAAGGGTCGAGCACCAGGTCGTAGAAAATGAGCGCCGGGTTGTTGGTATAGGCCTCCTTGAACGTGCCGTCCCAAATGCCATTGCTCGTGCCGGTGCCCGACGTTGCGTAGGTACGGGTCGCAGCGTCGTAGTTGGCTGGCACGCGAATGATGCGGCCGCGCATCAGCACGGCGATCTTGGCGATATCACCGCCGAAGGTTTGCGCGTCGTACTCGACACAGCCAACGGATGTAAGCGGGTACTCCTGATCGCTGTCAACCACCTCTGCGATGGCCTTGACGATCATCTGGTCAACGACCAGATCCGAGTTGGCATTCGGGGTCAGACGACGTACCCGGATCGTCCAACGGCTGCCGGTGGGCAGCTCCAAGCGATGGGCGCGCTCGTACTCCGTGACGTTCTTGCGATCAACGGCGGTAACCAAGACCTCGACGTAGGGTCCGTTGTCGGTCGAGATGTCCACGGCGTAGTCAATGCGGACGCCGTTGATGTTGCCTGATGCGTCCTGGCTGCGCAGAGTCGGCCAACTGAGCCGAAGGCGAACCGCGTCGATAACCGGGTTGGTGATAGTGTGCAGCCAGGGGGTGCCGAAGAGCAGTTCCTTCTTTACGTCGATCTCGTTGCTGGATTCCGAAATTCCCTCAAGACGCGTCTGGTTCAGTTCGCCCGACCGGAACTGCCACTTCAGGCCCGGGTAATTGAGCGTGCCGTCAGGAGCCTGGGCCGGAGTGCCGTTCAGCTTGAGCGATCGCAGACCATCGACTGGCCCAACGATCGGCCCCCAGCTCCACATGTAGACAATTCGAGCAGTAGAAACCGACGGCACCCCGTTCATGGCGATGCTGGGCTGCTTCTGCTTGGCCTGGCCGCCCTTTCCGCCAATTACGGCCCGGCGCTTACGAGGTGCTGCGCGGCACGCCTTCTTTGCTACTGCGCTCATGCGCCCTCCAGAATGCAAAAACCCGCCGAAGCGGGTTGGTTGTGGTAACTGAATCAGATGTTGTCTTGGGTGTAGATCCCGCCAGACTCGACCGCGCCGCCGATCTCGCGCTCGCCGTAAAGCAGTGGGTACGGGTTGCCCTGGGCAATAGTCGTCACCGCCCCGCCGAAGCCGTAACTCGGGTTGTTGCCGTCATCGTTCTGGCCATCGGCGGTGGCCTTGGTGGTCGGTGACAGCATTTGCACAACGCCGCCCAGGCCAACAGCGGCGCCGGCGGCGAGAAGGCCCATCCCCAGAGTTGAGGTGGTGCCACCAGTAACCAGGCCGGCCACGATCAGCACCACGCCGAGCAGCGTCTGGAACATGCCCGCCTGTTTGCTGCCCTGGATGATCGGCTGAATGCGGATGTCGCCTTCGCCTCGACCCACCAGATCAAGCTCCTGCTCGCTGATGTTGCGCTCGTCGACGAACACCGCAAAGACCATGCCGCGCTCATGAGCAGTTCGCATGAATTTCTCAAAGCCCGGCTTCATCGCACACAACGCCGCGGTGGCGTCGTGAATGCCGTACAGGTCGAGCCGGTACTCCCTGCCAAACTTCTTGCCCAGCACGCCGCCGAGCTTGATGGTACGCATGGTCATGGGCGGTAGTCCTTGTGCCGGAGGATCAATTTCACGCGGTTCGCCATCGACCAACCGTAGATTTCACGGACAGCCAGGCGGCCAGGCATGTGGTGGTAAATGAACGGGCCGGACCCGCCAAGTTTTGGCGCCGGCTCGCTGATGAGCGCCGGCTCATCGCCCAGATAGATCACGGCGTGATTAGGGAAATAGCACTCCCGGCCCGGCGTCGGAATCTGCAACACAAGCATGTCACCGCGCCGGGCCTCGTTGACCTGATAGAAACCGGTAGCCGCGAAGTTGTCCTCGTAGAGGCTTGGGCCGTCTTTCTGCTCCCACCACAGGTCGGAGCGCTCGAAGTTTGGTAACTGCAGGCCCGCCTCGCGCGCGTACCAGTCGCGGCACGCGGCCCAGCAGTCAAGCAACCCATGGGAGAAGTCCCGGCCCAGCAGCGGCGCCTGGAAGCCCGAAGGCTTGAACCACTCGAAGTCACCGCCGGGCCAGCCGACAATGCCCCAGGGCAATTCGTGCAACTCGCAACTGACGCGGTCGGCCATGCTAGGCGCCGGCGCCTTGTCGGGATGGCTATGGATGATCGCCAGCACCTCGCCACGATCTTCCGCCCGGGCCATATCCTTATGGTCAATTTGGAAATGTTCGCGCGGCGTGGTGGCCAAGTTTACGCAAGGCACGTACTCACGGCCGGCGGCGGACTTGATGACCACCCCGCAAGCCTCGGCCGGATAGTCCCGCTCGGCGTGCGCGCGGATCTCATCCTGCAGTTTTTGATTGATTCGCATGACTACCTCGAACTTGCAATAAGGCTTGCGCCCATGGACCCGCCGAAGCGCCGCGTGTTGCCGCGAAGTTTGCAGCTGCTCCACCAACCACCACAGCGATCCAGGGCCGGGTTATCCGTGGGCTGGTTCTTTTTGTCGAACATCGCGGTGCCGGTATAGGCACACGCCTCTTGCCGGTAGCCGCCCCGGCAGGCCCAGCGGCAGAGTTTGGTGATCTGCTGGGAGGGCAGCATCTGCCCTTCCATGTCCGTGGGGCTGGAGAGCGAGAACGTGACCGAGATGCTGGGAAGCGCCTCAGTCTTCTGCTCGATAAACCAGAGGTTCGTTTTCGACTGGTCGCTGGCTTCCGGGTTACCGTCCGGGAAATTCGCGGCGTCTAGGAAGTGGCGGAACGTCTCGATCACCTTGACCCGGGCGCCGGCCAGGTCGCGGAACTGGAAGCACAGGGCGGTGATTGCCCCGCGCACGCCGCCAAGTTCGTCATCCACCTGCAGCGTTGGTGTGGCCGGGCGACCATCCCCGCGGATGTCGAAACCCTTGGCCTCGATCTGGAGCGGCGAATACAGCTGCCCCTGCCAGATGATGTCGCCCTCGTGGGCATGGCCGTGGAACCGCCAGAGCGCGCCGCCCAGGCGCGTAGCGTCCAACTCGTAAAGCCTGATCTGGTTACCCGGCTCGAGCTTTTGAATGTCGGTGTTGTAATTCATAGGGCCTCAGAAACAAGAAACCCCGCACTTGGCGGGGTCTGGTGAAGTTTACGGTTACGGCGTGTAGGTCTGTTTGAACGTGAACGAGAGCGTCCACAAGCCGGCGCCGAGCGGCTTGGACTTGTATCCCTTGCAGCGGTATCGACCCTGAACTCCACCGGGAGGCGTCCAGATGAACGCCTTGTATCCCTCATGCCGATCGATGAAATCCCTAACCAAGGGCAACTCCTCACCTACGGCCATGACACCAGAGTGCGTCAAGTTCCAGGTCTCGCTTTTGGTGTTGATGCCAATACCGCCCGCCTGGGTGTAGCCGTCACCGAAATCGTTCTCCCAGGTACGCTGGTCAATCTCCCCATCGCCACCCAATTGAACGCAGTAGCTGAATGTTTCAACCATCAGATTCGCCTCCAGAGCAAACCGCCCTGCCCCATTTCACCCTGAAGCACACGGCGAATCTCAGCCACCAGCCCCTGGCCAGCCGCCTCCCCCTGTTTCCGTGCATCATCTCCACTCATTCCTGGCTGAGCCTGGACCGTGACGGGAGCACTGATGTGAATCCCACCCCCACCGCCAGCACGTTCGCTACCGACGCTTTCCGTTGCCGAGATTTGCCGCGCTAGGAAGTTGGTAAGGTCCTTGTTCTGCGCCGGCGCCACGACCCGCTCACCGCCATCGAGAAGCCAGGTGCCTTCTTTGGGGATATTTCCCATACCGTCATGCGCCATACCCGCAAGCGCAGCACTTGCAACGCCGGCAACCATTGGTGCGGTGGCAGCAGCGGCTGCTGCGGCAGCTGCAGGTGCAGCGGCCGGCCCCACGATAGGAATCGCTGCTGTCGAGGCGAACGCTGCGAGGCTTGCCTGGAAGGCCGTTGCCTGGGCATTGGCCACCAGCGTCGGCACCGCACTCGCCTGGGTGGTCTTGCCCACCAGCATCTGCACCGCCTGATAGACCAGCCACTGCGCAGCCATATCGGAAAGAGCCTGCAAGGTTGACTTGGCGAAGTTGGCTACCAAGTCACCCAGAGCATCGCCAGCGTCTTCTGCCCCACTTGCAACATCAGAGAGGAAAGTGCTGAGGCTGCTCTTTGCTCCACCCAGGACGGAAGAAGTCGCATCGGCCGCCATCGCTGAATAATCCGTTGCCGCGTCGACGTAGTTCTGCCATGCGCTGCTGACACCATCCATCCAGTTCGATTGAGCTTCGTCGAGTTGGTTGTAGTAGTCCTGCTGAATGACGATTCTCTCGGCCAGAGCCTCCTCCAAGAGAGCGGTTTCCTTGTCGTAGTTCTCCTGTGCATCAGGATCGCCAGCCAGCGTTGCGTCCTTGTACTCCTTGTACATTTCCCGGCGCTGTTTGTTGAAGTCCTGGTCAATCGATAGAAACTCTTTTAGCCGAGCCTTGTACTTGTCACCCTCACCAGCACCAGCGAGCTCCTGGTCAAACCCATCCTTGGCTGACTGATTACTTTCTTTGAGGTTGTAGCCCAGGGCGGCGAGCTTCGCGGCGTCCTGATTGGCCTTTACGAGCGCTTTCTTCGCATCGAGATCAGCGGCCAGCCCTTGCAGTTCTTTTTGCCTGGCCTCACTGAGCTTGGCGTAGTTGCCGCTGGCGATTTCGAACGCCAGCTTCTCAACCTCGGTCGCTTTCTGCTTTTTCCCGGATGTTTCGTCGATCAGGGCAATCTGGCGCTTGTAGTTTTCCTCGGCATCCTCAAAGGTTTTGAGGTTCGCCTTGAGCGCGGAGGTATGGCTCTGAGTTTCTTTCGTGGCAGCTTTATTCGCGTCGGCCTGGGCCTTGGACGCGTAGGCGGCTGACATGATTGCAGTCTTGTCGGCCTCGGAGAGCTCTTTGTGCTCAGCGATATAACGGCTTGCCTCCTTTACCTCATCGTTATTGTCTTGGAGTTTTCCAAGTTGGGTTTGCAAGGTTTTGAGGTATTTCTCACCAGCAGCGGTCATGCCAGTGGTGGCCTGAGTCGAGGCTGCTGCGACCCCAGCCCCTTTGTTCATCTCGCCGTTCAAGGCATTGATGCGATCCCGCGCCAGAGTGGCGCTCGCGTTAACCTCGGAGTAGGCTCCTGCCCGTTTTACGAGTGAATCGACGACTTTCGGGTCGACCTGACTGTTAGATCTAAGCTCGTCGAGAATAGGGGAAAGATCTTTGCCGGCAGCGGCCGCCTCGCCAATTTTTTTTGAGTATTCAAGAAAAATTGCAGTGCCGCTTGCGCTAGAGCGCGGCCCAACCAAACCCGTTTTTAGAGTCTTTTGAAGTTTTTCGTACTCCTCACTGGCGGCCTTAATGCCCTCGGCCTCTGCTTCTCCCCATCGAATGAGGGCCGCAGCCTTTTGGTCGCGTGTCAGTTGCTGGAATTTGGCAATAACCTCGTCGAGCGGACCTTTCAAACCCTCAAGGCCCTGCGCCGCCTTCTCGGTGCTGGTGCGAAAATCGGCAAAAGAAAGCGCTACGGCTCCAGCCACGAAAAGCAGTCCAGCCGGGCCGCCCATCAACGCCAGCAGGCCCCTACCTGCTGTGGCCATTACGCCAAATGCGCGACCGGCGATACTGGCGGCCGCAGCTGCTCTATCGGATGCAACAGCGGCAGCATTAACGACTGCAGTCGTCTCTCCATACGCCAATGCGGCCGCTGTTCTTTTCGCATATGCAGCCTGTATCTCCACCGAGGTGGCAACAGTCGTCGCGGCAAGAGAACGCTCGGCCTGCTCCACTTTCTTTGTGACAGCGACTTCCGCGAGCCTAAGCTCCGCAATCCGGGAGATCGACGCAGCACGACCGGTATCATTTATCTGAGCCGCCAGCCGCTGCTGCTCCAGCAGACGCTCTGCTACCAGGGAAGCCTGAACCGTCTTGATATTGGCAAGCTCAGATCCTTGTCTGACACGATCTGACGCGACTTTGCCCTCAGCCGATGTAATTTCAAGATTGGCCCGTTGAAGCAACGCTTTTGCATCAATTTGCTTGGCTTGAGCCGCGTACAAATCGCCCTTTGCTGTGGCGGCTGTGGCGGTAAGGAGCGTTTGATTTGAAGCGGCAGCGTAGAGGGCTTGAGCGCCTTGCTGAGCGAAGCCGCCGGCGACTCGCCCAAGCGCCACGTACAGACCAGTTGTCATTGCTTGCGCGAGCGCGTCGGAATTGCTTCTCAGCGACTCCAGAGCGCCCGGCAAACTTCCGTCTATGGCCTTTGATAACCCAACGAGCTCAGCCGCCACCCTTGCACTCGCGCCAGTAGCCTGGTCTAGCTCCCCAATGAAACGAGTCATTGAGTTGCTGATTGCGGTGAAACTTCGCCCGATCGTTGTAGCTGTTTTAGCGAAGAGCGCGTCCACCGCCCCTTCCTGGCTTTGAAGGGCCTTGACGACGGCCTGAGAAGTAAGCTCGCCAGCAGCGCCCATCGCGCGCAATTGCCCAACAGTTTTACCCATTCCTGCGGCAATTGCCTGGGATAGGGCCGGGGCTTGCTCCATCACGGAGTTCAATTCTTCGCCGCGCAGTACGCCAGATGCGAATGCCTGGCCAAGCTGGATAAGCGCAGCGTTTGCGCTTTCAGCTGAAGCACCCGAAATCGCGAGCGTCTTGCTGACCGTGCCGACAACACCAGCGACTTCCTTTCCGGACAGCTTCAATGCGTCCTGGTTGGCGGCAATCCTTTGATAGAGCTCGGCAGTGGAAGACAAGGGCTGTGCCGACGCTTGAGCGATGTCGAATACGGCCTTTTGTGCCTCAGCAAGCTCGGTAGAGCCATTCGTGACCAGTTTCAAGCGGTTCGTTAGCGTGCTGTACGCCTCAGTAGCCTGATAAACGCTGTTCAGGCTGAAGGCAGCGGCCAAAGGACCTGCAATCTTTGATGCAACGCTCGATAGCGAGAGAAATTGGCCCTGTAGCGCGTTGATTCGCGCGGATGCAGCGTCAGCAGCAGCGCCAGTACTGGCTACGGATCGAGACGCACGATCCATGCCCTGCTGGAAACCGCCGATACGGGCGATCAAGTCCAGCGTCAGCGTACCGAGTGAGCGCGAGGACATCTACTTTCTCCAGGCGAAAAAAAACCCACCAAAGTGGGCTTTTCTTAAAACTAATGGGCTACACGGGACTTTTCCCGCACTGAGGGCAGTACATGCTGTGCTTCTCGATTGAAGCCTCGCATTTTTTACATATCGTCATTCTTTTTTTACTGACTCGCTCCGATTCTACTTTTTCAGCGAAATTCTCCTGGGCCACAACCGACCCATTCCCAGCATCTTTCGCTCGGTGTAGACGATTCGCTTCGGAGATCTGCTGTTCGATCCGGCTTGAGACGTCACGCCTTGAAAGAAGCCGTCGGCGCAGGAAGTAGACCAATAGATAAACGGCGACAACCATAAAAGACAGGGCGCCGGCAACAACCACCCACAATCCATACGCAGCAATGAGCACCGCGATTACGCCCAGCAACCAAGGCGCCAGTATCACCGCGATCAATATCAGCACTAATAGAATTGCCCGCTGCATAGAAATTACTCCCTGTAGGATGTCGGCAATCTATCACCATCCATGGCGATGATCACGCCCACTCCTCCATCGCCTTTTCGAGCGCCAGCACCTGGTGATCGGCGTGAGGCATGAAGTCCGCAATCTCGGCCTTACCACCCGCGCCTCGGTTCACCTGCAAGGCGATGATCGCCGTAGACAGCTCCATACGCCGCCCAACATTGAGCGTTCCATGCTTGTCGCGATAGGCTGACCAGGCCAAAACCTCAGCGTAAGAGAGGTTGGCCTTGGCCTCTGCGATGGTGCACCCGCCGATTCCGTTGAGCACAAATTCGTGCCACAACTCATCGGCGGGGGTCAGTTTTTTGCGGGGTTGTTGACCTCGTTCACGGCCTGCAGCAATACCACTCCCAACCCGGAGTCGAGATTCACCGCATCCTCGAATGGCAATTCCTCTTCGCCTGTGTCGCCCAGCATGATGCTCGCCGACAGGTATCGAGCGTTTTTGAAGCGCTCGGCCTCGCCGCCGGCGAACATGGCTTCCATGACGCCGAACGCATGCCGGCGGATGTGAACCTTGAATTTGTCGGTCACTTCCTTGCCCTTGGCGTCGAAGTGCTTCCACTCGACATCGCGCTGCACCAAGGCGTCAGCAATGACGCCCCCTTTCTTTTTCAGTTGAGCCAGGTTCATGCGAGCCCCTTAAGCGGTTTTGCGAACCCAGGCGGAACCGCCCGAGCGCTGAATGGTTGCGGCGGTGCTGACCACGGCATTGGCCGCGAAGTCGAACGGAAAGTCACTCACGTAGCCTTCGAAAACGAACCAGGTGCGGGTTTCCGGAAGATCGAAGCTGTCACCAGCAGCAATAGCGGCGGTCGCCGTGGCGCCCGTACCAGCGCCCGTGAAGGCCACCGTGGGAGCACTGGTGTAACCGGTGCCAGCGTTGGTGATCGTGACGCCGGTCACCGTGCCGCCGGACACCGTGGCGGTACCAGCCGCGCCGGTACCGCCGCCACCAGTGAAGGCTACCGTAGGGGCAGTCGTGTATCCGGCACCGCCGGCACCGATCATGACTGCGCCCAGCGCACCGCCAGACGCTACCGTTGGGGCCGCCTTGCCATCAGACCAGCCAACCGCCCACTGGATAGTGGTATCGCCTTCGGTTTCAGACAGCTGATGCAGGCGAATATGGCTCGCGTTGTTCGGGTCAGCGTTGACGGTCAACGAAGCCTGGCCTGGGGTGCGCAGGCCCTTCTTGTAGCTGCGCGAGGTGTCTTCCAGGCAGGTGTCCTCGATCTGATCCGCCGGCGAACCACCCGGGCTGAATGCAGTGGCGCACTCGATGGCCAGCACGGTTTTAGGGCCGGTGCCGGTCAGTGGCGGGACGAGTGCGTAAATCTGGGTTCCTTGGGAAAGGATCGACATGGGCGTTCTCCAAATGTCGGGCATAAAAAAACCCGCACTCGGCGGGTTGATTGGGGGTGTTGCTCTATCGAAGAGTGATCCAGTCGATATCAAAGCTGCGGTGGTAGTCCTTCGTCGTCGGATCTCGGCCTGAAGCACCCCAGCGCGTGATGTTGGCGTTCAGCTCCAGAGCATCACGCAATGCCACGGTCACCTGTGTCGCCGCAACAGCGCTGGTGGCGTACACGTCGACCTGCAACGTGAAGCCGTCGGCGTCCGGTCGGCCCGCGAGGTAGTTTTCTGGATTACCGTCAATCAGGTTCCACACCACGTAGGGTTTCGCGACGCCCTCAGGCGCCTCGCCAAAGGAGTAGATTCGGCAGTCAACGCCCGAACCAATGAGCGCAATCACGCCCGGATCGGTTGAGCAAACCAGAAAAATAGGCGGGTCCATCAACTCCCCCTTAGCGCGGCATCAATCTCGCGGCCAAGGCTCGCGACAAACCGTTCCGTGACCGCATTGACGTTCTGCGAGAATGCCGGGCGCATGAAAGGCGCCGGCGGCGTGAACTGGGTACCGAACTCGATATAGCGCCAGTGCCTGGTGTCGCCGCCGGGGTTTCCGTTGGCATCCTTGCTGTGCTGGTTAGAGCCAGCACCTCCTCGAATGCCGACGCGCATTACCACGCCGCCTTCGCGCCGTGATTGCTTGGTGGCTTCCTGGGTGATGACGTTGCGCCAGATCTTCTCCTTCGTGTCGGGATCGTCCAGCGCCTTGGCGCGGGCTTTGACATCGTCACGGATGATGTTCATCGCTTCACGGGCGGCCCGGCGCAGGCCTTTTTTCTGAAGCCTTGGACCTAAATTGCGCATTTTGTCGATCGTAGCCGCCACACCCTGAAGCTGGGCGGAAATCGAGTTACCCATCCTTTACCCCCTTCGAAACCAGCAGCGTCAGGTACTCAAGTCCAGACTTCTTATCGGCGAGCGGAGGCCCCTCGATGCTGTAGGTCTCGCCGCGGTGGATCACGCGCATCGTCGGCAGCACGCCGGCCCGGTAGCGAATCACCATCCGCCCAGTTACCTGGGACTGGCCTGCCTTGGCGGCGATCATGTCACGGGCCGATAAATCCTCAACCGCCGCCCAAGCCTTGGCAAATTCCACCCAGGCTGGGTCAAGAAAGTCGCCAGTTGCGGGATCTCGCGGCGTGATTTTGTGCTGAATTTCGACGCGGTGGCGAAGTTTTCCGGCTTGCATCAAACACCCCACTCGACGCGATACGGCGTCAAAAGAGACTTGGAGCCGGATGGCATTTCGCTGAAGGACCCGCCAGCAACTGCGTCTTCACGATTTTCGTAGAGGTTGCCAGCAATCAACAGGCAAGCAGCACGGATCGACGGGTTGACCAGGATCGGATCGGTCCCCGCGTCTCCAGCCAGCACGGCAGAAGCAAGTGCATCAGCATCGGCATAGAAGCGCCGATTCAGGTACTGCACCGCACTATCCTCGGCAGCCTCTAGTACCAGCGCGACATAGGCCTGATCCTCGACTTCAGCCCGCAAATGCTGCATTGCTACTTCAATCGGGATGACTGTCATGTCAGGCGCCTTTCTTCTTGCCGCCCGATTTGCCTGCTGCCTTGTCGCTGGTCAGCGGATCGGGTGAGTCATCCTGTTCAGTCAGGTCCACCAGTAGCTCGCCGTCGTCATCGCACTCCACGGCGTAGTTTTTTTGCAGAAGCTGGCGACCGTGCTGTTCATCTGTGACAAACAGCGAGCCCTCAACCAGAGTTTTTCCGCCCAAATAAAGCGGCTTGATCGTTTTCATTTTCATGGCACGCTCCGCTGGGCCGCCACAATGGCGGCCCGTTAAGGGTTAAGGAGTTGTCGGAGCGCTGAACGGACCGTAGATGAACGCTTCAGGTCGCTTCACGGCCAACGCCACACGCTCTTCGCAACGGATAGAGATCATGTTCTTTTCGAAGTCGTCAGCGTTCTCGGTGGAGATCACCACGTTGGCGTCTTCACGATCGAAGAGCTGCGCGCCGGTCTGGAACGCACCGGTAAGAAACTTGCCCTGGAACGCTGCAATCTCGGTGGCCACAACCGGCAGGCCCCAAAGCAGCGGACCAGCCAAGCCAAGCGGGTTGGCGAGGATGTAACGGCCGAGCGAGTCTTTGGTGAGCTCGATCTTCGCCCAGTCAATGAAGTGCAACACATGACCGGACGCTGGCAATCGTGCAAGTTGCGCCTGGAGCATGGCCAGGCGCAGATCGTCGATGCCGGACTGATTCTCAACGGTGAACGCCGGGTCGAAGGCCGAGGCTTGCGGCACGATGCCATGCAGGTGCACGCCGGTACCATCACCAAACAGGATTTCCGCCTCTTCGGCGTACTTCAGGCCGTAGCGCATTTCGGTATCAATGGTCGACTGCAGCTGCGCAAAGTCGTCGAGGATCTGTTTAGACGATTTGAACATGTGCGCGATCGTGCTGACCGGGGTGATCTTGGTTGCAAACTGGATGTCGCTATACGGCTTTTGGGTTCCCTCAGCTACCACCCTGGCAGCGTTGGTGAAACCGGTCTGCTGAACCCAGAAGATCGCCGGCGACGTGGTGCGGCCCGGCGCGATCAGATCCCGGATGAAAAGACGCTGCTTTGGTGCAACGTCAATGCCAGGCAGGCGTTGCGGCTCAACTACGCCAGCGGGCACGCCAGTGCTGAGCAAAGCTGCGTGAACAGGAATGCTGATACGGCGGTTGCCTTCAACGTGGGCGGAGAACTGCTTCAGCGCTTCGCTTTTGATGACAACGCCGCCGACGGTATCGCGCGACGCGGCAGCAGTGCTGGCAGGGATGCGAGCGAACTCCTGCTCCAATTCGCCGAGTTGAGCTTTCAGCTGCTTTTCAGCTTCGGTCAGGCTGTTGAACTTGGTAGCCAGTTCGTCGACTGCGTTTTTGGTTTCGGCCGACAGGGAGCCAGCCTTCTTGGCCTCGGTCAGTGCGTTTTCAGCCTGTTTGCTGAATTCGTCGGTGGCCTTCTTGAGCTCGTTGGAGACGTTCTTCAACAGCTCGGCAGTAGTGTCGCTCATGGTTTTTCTCCGGTTTGAATAGCTGCTGCCGAGAACCGCGAAAGCGCGGCTTGTAGTTCGGCAATGGGGTCGGCCAGGTCGGCCGTGGTTGCGGCAGCGTTCTGCTTGCCGGAGGTGGTAGCGCCAGGCGTACCAGCCTTGAGTTCTTGAATGAGGGCGCGGCGCTCGGAGCGCGGCATGCCCTGTTTTGCCAGGATCAGATCCATACGGCGGGCGGCGACATGGTGAGGCGCCGATGCGCTGGCATCTTCGACGGCGGCGTCAGATGCCAGAAGGCTGTCTGCAAACCCCGCATCGATTGCAGCAGCGCCGCCCATCCAGGTCTCCACATCCATGAGCTTGCGCATGGCCTCAATGGGGTCACCGGTGCGGACGGCGTAGATATCAGCGAGTGTTCCGTCGATCTGCTCGAGGAAGTCGGCGACCTCTCGAATATCGTTACGGTCTCCGGCTGCCATGGTCCAGCTGTTGTGGATCATCAGGAAGCCGGCACGCGCGATCTGGATTTCATCCGCCGCCATGGCGATGAAGGACGCGGCCGATGCGGCGAGGCCGAGGATTTGCACAGTCACCTTGCCCTTGTGCTCGCGCAGCAGGTTGTAGATGGCCAATCCTTCAAACACGTCGCCGCCCGGGCTGTTGATCTTCACGGTTACATCGCTGTCACCGATAGATCGCAGTGCGGCACTGATCCGCTTTGCGGTCACGCCCTCGCCAGTCCACCAATCAAACCCAATTGGGTCGTAAATCGTGATGGAGTTGTCGTCCGTGCTTGCCGCCTTGATCGATGGATTCCACCGCTCCAAGGCCTTCGGCGTCAGGTCGCAGTGAACCTGGGCGCGCGGCCGAGCCTCCGGCGCCGCCGGAATGGTCTTTAGGGTCATTGGTTACTCCAGGATCAAGCGGCGAGAAGCCGAGGTAGAGATATCAGTGCATGGGCCATCATTGGCCCATCGGGGTTTCCGGCATCGAGCGCCTTGGTCGCCAGGTCGAAGGCTTCCTTGATTGCCTCCTTGTCCCCGCTCTGATTTGCCGCAGTGATTCGCAACATGAAAGCGGTAGCCGCCGGCGACATGCCGGCCGACTGTTTGCCGAGCTGATCAAGCGGCACGAGCGCCGACTGAACAGTGAACGTATCACCGCCCGGGATTGGGGCCATGTTTTCCAGACGCCGCACCTCGTTTCGGCACATCCATCCGTTTTGCAGGGCTGTGTTGTACCAGGCGCCTCTTCCTGCGCTGTCTGCGCGAAGCAGGCCTTCAACCGCGAACTCGGCGAAATACTCGTCTGCGTCCACTTCACCGATCAGGCATCGGGTGATTTCTTGCTCAATGTTCACCAGCAGCGGGCGCAAACTGTTGGTCAGGAAGTGCAGGTTCTGCGCTTCTACCGAGCTGGCCCAGCTGGACTGCTTGTCCATGTGACCAACCATGAAGGGCGGCACCCGGAACCACCGGCACATCTCTTCAATGCTGAACGAGCGTGACTCCAACATTTGCGAGGCTTCGGGGTTCATGGTGATCCCCTGGTACTTGAGGCCAGCCTCAGCCACCATGATCTTGCCGGCGTTCTTGGAGCCCATGAACGAACCGAGGCTGCTCCGGAGCTGCTCGCGCTGCGCCGGGGTGAGCACCTTGTCGCTGGTCAGAATGCCTGAGGCTTGCATGCCCTGAGCGAAGACCTTGGCCGCAGCCTCTTCCACCGCCATGGCCGATCCGAAGATTTCCTTGCCGGTTGTTACTGGAAGCATCCCGCATACGCCATCGAGACCGAAGCCGCGGATGTGCATCAATGTCTTCTCGGGGATGTCGCGTTCGACTCCGTTCTCGGTGTATGTGTACTTGAGTCGACCATTGTCCTGTCGCTTGACCCGCATGCACTGCGGCAGAAGCGGTACCAGGGCGATGATCCGGCCCGCCAACATCTTCTTTTCCACGAAAGCGTTGCCGCGAAGGCAGATGCTTGCCACCACCAGCAGCATGAAGCGCTGCGGGGTCATTTCCGAGTTCGGCACCCGGCATAGCAGCCGGTACAGAGGGTGGTCAGTTGCCGCAGCCCTTGAGCCATCCGGCAGGCGCCGATAGAGCTTCAACGGCAAAGTCGACACCGACTCCGAAAGCAAACGGACGCAAGCCCATACAGTTGACAGCTGCATGGCCTTGTCGACGGATACGTGCTGGCCGCTGACGGAACTGCCGAACCATTCTTTCCAGAACGAACCATCTTTCAAGCCAATGGGGACACCAAGCCAATCTTGAAGAGCGGCCTTGATACGCCCGGGTTTCTTTTCGCGCGCCATCAAAGCCCCACCATAATTGGATTATCGAAAAAGCCCTGTAGATCGCCGCACCCTACCGGGTTAAGCGCAATGAGCGTCGTTGCGTCGAAGGTAGCCATCAGAGGATCAATCTTCGCTGACCCGCTGACCTGCTTGTTGATCGCAATCGCATTACCAACCGCGACCGTTCTGGCATTGCCGACGCACCAGGCCATCAGCCGTGTACCGCCGTGAACGAACTCACCGCCGGCCACCTTTCGCTCAGTGGTCTTGATTGCACCATTGAGCCGCCAGCCCTGGGAGATCGAAACGATCTGCTCCATGGTGATGCCGCGCTCTTCAGTGGTCAGCTCGTCAACGATGTCGCCGATGCCGGCCGAGTCGACACCAATTGCCTGTTTGTCGGGCAGAAGGCCTGCGTCACGAACTTCACAGATGATGTCAGCCACCTGCAGCACATCGTCGCCAGGCCGATCAACAATGGTCAGGTCGCCATCTGCTTCGAAGTCACGCAGGTTAGAAACGATGTCCTTGCGGCGCTCCAGCGCGATCTTGTGAGCCCAGGCGTGCGCCCAGTGCAGCCAGCGCCGCGTTTCACGCTCACGACCAATTAAGCTGAGCCCCAGCAGGTCGTCCAGCCCACCACCATCGATACCCACCACGATCACTTCGGAACGCAGCAGCAGTTCGTCAAAGGTCAGCGAGTTGTCGCCGGCAGCCTCCCAGTGATCAGCGCCGGCCCAGCGATCCGTGCGTAGGTTGAGGCCGATTTCGATGTTCAGGTGTTTGGCCAGGAACTTCTGCAGAGAGCCGTCCGAGGTGCCCAGCCGTTTCTTGAGTTGGTCCTCTAGCCACTCCGCGCTCACCGACCGACCGATGTTTGGGTTGGTGATGTAGAAGTTGTCCGGGCTCAAATACTCCTTGCTCGCAACCATCCGCGCAGGGAATTCATAGAGCACACCCAGTGTCTTGCGGTCGACGACCTTTCCGTCGCGCACGTCGCGCCAATACTTCAAGCGCTCCTTGAATACGCCTGCCGGGGGTTCGTCGCTCTGGGTAGTCAGGTAGATCACCCAGCCCTCTTCTCGAGAGATCTGCCCGCCAAGTGCCTCCATAAACATGGACTCGGCGTTGGCGCGCTTGCCGAACACCCAAAGTTCATCGACCAGCACCTTCCCCGACTTTTTACCGGAAACGGTGTCAGTGTCGGCCGCAACAACTTTCAAAGAGTTTCGCGTGGTGCGATCTGTGATCGTCCTGATGTGATCCTGGATGTGGAACATCGCTGACAGTTCTTCGTCAGCGCGGACCATTGCCGCGGCTGGCTTGAACGCGTTGTCCGCAACCTCGCGCGTAGGGGCCAGGATCAGGTGCTCTTCTTCCTCGCGCCAGCACAGGATCAATGCAGTGAGCATGATGCCGGCGGCGATGGTGCTCTTCGTGTTCTTCTTGCTGATCAGCAGGCCAAACTCGCGGATCAGTTGCTTGCCGGTCTCGGCGTCGTAAGCACCAAAGATGCATCGGACGTAGTCGAACACCCACTCATCGCAGCAGTCGGCCATCCTTGGCTTGCCTGGCAGATCCGGAACGCGGAGTTCCTTGAATATCTGAAGCGCGCGCTCGGCTTCGTCTACAAAAATCGGCGGCGGAATAATCGACTCATGGTCGATCAGGCGCTGCTCCCAGTCAGGGCATGCGGTCGACCATTCCATAGTTAGACCTGCTTACCGTTCGCCGCGACCAATTTTGGCGGGGCCTGCCTGGAGAACTTTCCAGCGGCCTTTTCCGCCGCTTCCTTCGCTGCATCCTTCTTTCCGCCCTCGCCTTTACGGGAGTGAACGAATGGCATCAGCGCCTTGGCGGCGTCGAGGCGTAGCTTCGCCTCGCTTTCGAGGTCGTTCATGACCGCCAAAAGGAAATCCTTCGGGTCGGAATGTCTCAGGGCTCGGGCCAAATCGAATCCGCCCGTAAGCGGCTCTTCAGGCAGCTGCTCGGCGCCGACCGGTGACACTGTCTTGCCGGATGGAGCATTAACATTTTTGTTAACGCAGGCCTTGGCGAGTGCAGCCATAACGCTTGGGTGTTTAGCCAGTCTCGAACCAGCGACCGAAGCGCTGGGGGCCGCGTAACCAGCGGCTATTGCTGCGTCCTTATTCGAGGCGCCACCTTGCACGGCGACGACAAAGGCGCGCTGTTTAGGTGTTAACGCCATTAACAAAAACCTCAAAAGGGGAAATAATCTGCGCGTGAGAGGGGGAGTGGTGTCCGAGACAAAAGGGTGTGAACTCTTACCCCACCCTCCCCCCGTGTAGCACGTCACAGGCCCATTTGCCGCACGCCAATTACGTGCATCAATATCGATGCGCAGTCGACTCTCGGGCCGTCTTGGCCTTGTGGCATGGGATGCAGACCGCCTGGAGGTTGCTGTCGTCATCAGTACCGCCTTGGGCGACGTTGATGATGTGGTCGACCTCAAGGTCTTTGGTGGTCAGTCCACACACACGGCAGGTGTAGTTGTCGCGGATCAGGATCGACTCACGCTTTCGGCGCCAGGGGCGACCGCCACGGCCTGAGCCCCACGAATCGCCACCATTTGCATCGGAGAGCGATGAAACCTTGCGGCTGTCCACGGGTGTGAGCCTGGACTTGAGGCTGGGTATCTTGGCCATCAGGTCACCTTGCTCCCATCGATGTACGTCATCGGCATGGCGTCGGGGTCTTGATCACCCTGCTCATCGGCCAGCACTTCGATCATCAGGATCTGCTGCTTGGCTATTTGCTCGAGCAGCGCGGTCTGCTTCTTCTGCTCATCCAGCAAGCATTGAATACCTGGTTGCAACTGAGCTGTGGCGCCGCCATCAAGTGCCAGCACCTGAACACCCAGTCGATCAGCGAAGGGCGCCAAGCTCTCTGTCATCCGTTTCCGCTGCTCCAACGTCAGGTGATGCGGGCTCGTCACCACCAGCAGGTCGCCCTTCTTTGGGCTCAGCTTCTGGATCTGGTCTGAATAGTCGTTCTGCTCGCTCATATGCCAGCCTCTTCATCTTGTTGATCCATTCGCGTCGGGTGGCGCAACCTGAACAACTCGTCATTTTTGGATACACTCCGCGCACTATTCATTTCACCAGGACGTTTTATGAGTGACGGAACACCTCCCAATAGCACTAGACCCAGCTGGCTTACCGTGGGCTTGATTTCTGCTATCTGCGCCGCGCTCAGCTCCGTGGCGACCGTTGGGGTGAAGTATGGGCAGCAGGAAACGGCACTAACCTCTCTGACCGAGAGAAACCAGGAATACCGAGAAGCGAATAAAGAGTTGCTGCAGAACCTCAAGGAATGGCGACAAGCCTACGAGAGCCAACAAACGCAGCTTCAATCTACTCGGACAAGCCTGCAACGACTGCAAAATGATCGATGCAACCCAATCAGAGACAAAGTTGACGACCTCAAGATTTCCGTAGCGGTTGCTACAAGTTACCCGCCCTCATCTAACGCCGGAGCCCTTCAAAAAATGATGGAGGATTATCAGGCAACTCTCCGCGCCTGCTACAACTCTCCGCTCTGAGAAAGAATGCGGAGTAGTGTTTTATCGCGCCACGATTTAGCGCATTTGAAAACGTGGCGCGGATTACAGCGAGTCAACCTTGCGACCAATAAACCTGTCTGAGTAGTCACGCAGCTTCTCAACACCTACGAACCCAACCGCACCACCGGCGAAGGTAGCCATGCCCTGAGGCAGCCCCATCCACTCCAGTAGCGGCACCAGAGCCAGGGTAATCAGCCCGCACAGGGCACCCTCAAGGATCATCTGGCGACGAGTGCCGCCGCCATACACAACCCGCAGGATGGCAATGAGCACCGATAAGCCAGAGGCATAGAGTTGCGGCTGGTGCGCTGCAAGCCAGGCAAATGCAGCGGCCCACAAGTTAGGGTCTTTTTCGGGCATGGGAGCCATCTCAGTTCCTCCCCTTCAGGGAGTTAGGGGGTTGATTAGCGTGAACGGTGAAGCAGGCCGCCCGGCATGAGCTCCTTGCGGATCACAGCCTTGACCTGGTCAGCGAGACTCGAGCCGTGACGGCGATCAACTGAGGATCGCTTGGCAGGGTGCCGACTTGGATCTGGGCGCTGTTGATTTCGAAGTCGCCGCTGACGTGGTCGAGCTTCCAGCCGGAAACGCCCGGCACGTAGTTGCTGGATTGGATAGAGCCGGACATTTGCTGTGCCTCATAACGAGAAAAGGCCCGCCGTGATGGCGAGCCTTGAAATAGGTGCGATGTCTTTCCATCAGTCCGCCTGGGCCAGCCCCTGAAGCACAGGTGTGGACTGCTCATGCTGCCGGTGTTCTTTCGTAACGCGTGACTACCGGCGATACCGCGTCCAGGCCCACCCGAAGGCCCACCCTGGCAGTGGTCTACCCACAACAAAACGAAGGCATAAAAAAACCCCGCACTAGGCAGGGTCGGGCGTATCAATAGATACAAAGGGAAATCTGTGGATCCTTATGATTGAGAAAGCCGCCACGAATACAGGGACTCAGGTCAATCGGATCAAAAAGGCCCAACGCGTGGTCGGGCCGTCTGCCAACCCCGAAACAGCTCCCAAGCGAGAGGGAATGGAGAGCTGACCAGAGAAAGCAGTCTCAATAATGCCTAAGTGCCACTACACAAGCAAGAGGCGACGGCATTGAGCCGGCCTATACACCTAGAAGGATTACCCAGCCCAGAGCAATGGGTGTGGTGGAGCCGAAAACGAAAAAGCCCCGGCAAATGCCGAGGCTCGTAGTGGGTGCAAATAGCCGGTGTTGATATCCGGTTTTTGGTCCTAGCGATCTAGGTCGGTGGCGGCCCCACCACCGCCGGAGCAATCTACCGTGTTAAACGTTCGAGGGGTGGCGACGCCCATTTAAAACTTGGGCGAGCTGTTCAACATTGAGCAGGCCAAAATCATGGCACTGATACTTGCTGTCGCGAATCCCGTCGAACACTTCAAACATTCGCTGGTAGCCGTCCTTAACCCGCATATGAGAGTTGTTGATTCGGCCGGTAAACTCCGACCAACGTTCCAGATCGTTTACGAAGATTCGGGCGATGGCCAGTAGCTCATATTCGTTATTTCCGTCAAAACCGGGGAATTGCACATCTTTCCCGAATGGATCAGAGACAACTGCAAGTTCGGCGCGCTGTTCAGCATTAAGCGCCTTGAACGAGTCCTCTAGCATCGACCACATTTCCAGAACGTTAGCGACAAATTTTACGTTTTCCGGGTCTTCCGCAGGATCCTCAAACATTCCGGGATACTTCCAATTTAAGGCCCATCCCTGGCCCTCACATACTGCTCGGCGAACAAAGTCCGGATCGAGACTGTCGGCGATTTGAAGCTCTGCGTGAATATCGCTGAGCATGGTGATGATCAATTTTTGCTGATTCGTAAATTCCATTTCCGGCTCTCATGATTGACGGCATAGAGCCATCATCATGTCATCAACTCTTTGCGCACACAAAAAAAGCCCGACACAATGGCCGGGCTTTCGATGTGGTGTCGCGCTTGAAAAGCTGAACACGGTGTCATAAAAACAGGTGTTTATCCGCGTGGAAAGAAATTTCTACGCAGCCTCGCGAAACACCTCGATAGCACAGTCAACCCAAGCCACGCCGGCCTTGATCAGCTCGCGAGCCTTGGCCTCGCCCATATCGTTTTCCCGTGCAATTCGCAGGGCTGGCCACTTCGCACCGAAGTACAGCCAGATGAAGTTTCCCATCTGCGCGTCCCGCATAGCGAGCTTGGCTACCGCCCGATCAACCACCAGGGCCACGTCATCCGTGACGCAGTAATTCTTGATCCCTCCCTCGGTGACGTTGTTGTCGCGGATCAGCGCATAGAGCGGTGACACGTACCGAGGCACGCCCATCCCATCCATCCGCCACCAGCCCCATTGCTCCAGCAGGTATTCCGTATCGCCCAGTGGCTTATTGGTGTACGTGCGCTTCTTCATGCGGCTTTCCTCGGATCTGGATCACTCAGGCCAAACAGGTCACGCAGTAACCGGTCGGCGGGTTTATTCTTCGCGTTGCCATCGACCAGCCAGCGCTGTCCGAAGTCGTGGAATCCGATCTGAGCCCGGCTGCCATGCCAGCTCGCAACCATATCCAGCAGATAGGCCAGTGCCCGCGGTCCGCCGACATTCACCTTGGCCAACTCCTCGCCGGCGATTTTCAGGAATCGACGCTCCAAGTCGCTCATGCTTTTGCGCGGCAATGCCGCCGTGACGTTACTCATTTTCGGCACTCCCGAGGCTTTTACAAACCTCCACAATCACAATTTGTGGATGCAGGGTGCAGGCCCCGCAATCCGTGGTCTGTAGCGAAAATCGTGAATATTGGAATCTAACGCCTGTCTGCTCTGCATCCGGGCCTTGGGCGATTCTGTTTAACGATTTTCCGCCGCTCATAGCGTTGCACCCCGCACTTGCAGGTATTCGTTTGGCTTCATGTCATTGCGGGCCTGGGCGGAGATAGAGTGACGCCAGGCTCGATACGCCTCCTCCGGCGAATCGCCAACACCCGCCCACGGATGCTCCTTGGCAAAACACCAGAAGGTGCCGCTGCGCCCGGTTATCCTTGCTTTCGGTAGTCGACCGGTGAACCCGACCTTGTGCCGCGCCAGCCAGCCCTCGACCGCCGGCCAGATGATGGCCTGCTCGGGCTTGGAGAAGTCGCCTTTCCCGCCGTTGCTGTAGACCTCAGCCAGGCCGTAGTCCTGATTTGCCACCCACAGGACAAAGCCGCTTGGCGTGTGGATCATCTTGTAGCCCTTCATCGTCCAACCCCAGTCTTCGGGAAAATCCCGGATTGAGGCGGCGATACGCTCTGCTTCGGGATGCTTGGGCGCCGGAACGAACACGGCCCCCTTCGGAAGGATGCAAGACTTGCCCGCCTCCATGGCGGACCGCAGGGCGCCCAATGCTTCACCGGCAACGAAAGGTGCGGGAGCGGCGCTACGCCCCAGCAGGCGATCAAACAGCTTAAAACTTCTCATTGTTCTTCCTTCCTTTGTACTGATCGGCGAAGGGGCGGTTGATCTCCACCTCTTCCTGGGTGGGCTCGCGACCCGCAAAGTTGACGAATCGGGCAAACTTGCCCTGCTGCTGCACAACGCATGAACCGACCGGCGCGTGCCTGCACTTAGGCATGAGCAGCTCAGTCGCCCCGTTCTGCCCCTCCTCGCTGTCCATGTCGCGGTGGACCAGGATGATGCAGTGGGCGTCGGCCTCGATCTGGCCGGAATCGCGCAGGTCAGAGGCGATAGGCTTCTTGCCTGGCCGCTTCGTCGAGTCGCGGTTGAGCTGGGCCAGCAGGATTACCGGGACCTCAAGTTCCTTGGCGATGTTGACGATTCCGGTCGAGATCTTGCCCAGCTCGGCGGTGCGGTTGAACGCTTTGCCGTCGGAGCCAATCAGGCCGATGTAGTCGATCACCACCACGTCGAGGCCGTGTTTGCGCTTGACCTGACGGCAGATGCTGCGGATTCGCGCGACGGTTAGGCCGGACTTGTCGCTGACGTAGAGCGGCTTGTCCATGATCTTGCTGACCGCAGAGGTCAGTCGCGGCCAGTCCTCATCCAGCAACTTCCCATTGTCCAGAACCTGCAGGTCGACGCTGCCGAGGGACGCCAATGCACGGTTGCCCAGCTCCTCCTCGGGCATCTCCAAAGAGAACACCATGCCAACGCCGAGCCCGGTACAGGCAATGTGCTGGGCGATTTGCAGGCCCAGCGTGGTCTTGCCGCTACCTGGCAGGCCGGCGACGATGGTTACCGTCTTTTTGCGCAGCCCACGGATCAGCTTGTCCAGGTCTGCCAGGCCGGTAGAGAGCCCGGACTGAACGGCGCCGTTGAACTTGGCGTCGATGATATCGATGTTCCGAGTCACCACTTCGTCCATGCGCTTGTAATCGGGTTCACCGGTGTCCAAGTCGCGCAGGTCAGCCATGGCCTGTTGAGCGCTGGCAATGATCTCGGCAACCGGCCGGTTCTCGTTGGCCGAATCACGCACGGCGTCAGCGGCATCAACCAGCCGACGGAGCACCGCTCGCTCGCTCACGGTCCTGGCGTAAGCCCGCCAGTTGGCAGTGCTGGGCGTGTTCTTCGCCAACTCACCCGCGTAGGCAATGGTCGGTCTGCTGCTGGGTAGATACGGCTTGAAATCGTGAAGCGTGACCGGGTCAACCGGCGCGCCAGTTGCGTGCAGATCAAGCATCACCTGGAACAGTGCTGCGTTTTCAGGATCATGGAAGTCGGCAGTTTTGACACTGGCAGTGATCGAGTCGAACAGATCGCCGTCCAACATCAAGGCGCCGAGTAGGGCGTGTTCCGCCTCATCGCTGTACAGCTCGCGATAGTCGTTCATGCGCGCCCCCGTGCCGAATCCCAGGTGAAGCCGACCAGCAGCGCCTTGTTCTCGCGCAGGCGGTCAAGAGCGCGCTCACCGATGTACTGGCCCAATCCCTTGGCGTTGAGGTTGGACGCCACCACCGTTGGCCGGATCAGATTGTAACGGCGGTCCAGTACTTCATGCAGAACCGACAGCTCGTAGTGAGTGCCCGCCTGGGCGCCAATCTCATCGATCACCAACAGGTCGAAACTCGCCAGCTCGTTGATCACGTCGCCCTCGGCGTACCCGGCATTGCGATCCATCGAGCGCTTGAACACGCGGATGATCTCGGCAGCGGTGGTGATCACTGCCACGGCCCGGTGCTGGCGAATTACGGCCTGGACGATGCCGCTGGCCAGGTGTGTTTTGCCGTTCCCGACGTTGCCGCACAGCAGCAGGTTGCGGCCGGCCTGGAAATGCTCGCCGAAGTTGTCGGCATAGCCCTGGCAAGTTTCCAGCGCCAGCGTCATAGCCGGCGTGGTGGCTCGGTAGGTCGCAAAGGTGCTCCCCGCAAACCGAGGCGTGATGCCAGAGCCTACAAGCGCGCTGTTGACGCTTTCGGCTTGCAGGTTGGCCAGCGCCTGCGAATGCTCTTCGCTCCCCTGTGGCGATACACGCAGGCCGTGGAACTGGCACTGCTTGCATGGGCGGACAGACATAGAACCATCGAACTGCTCAACCTCGGAGCGATCAATTGAGCCGTGGACCGGACACTCGCCGGCGAACGTGCGCTGCTCAGGCTGGCGGCGGAAATTAGAACGCTGGGCCATCTTCGCCTCCTTGGTACATATCCGGGGTGTGGTTGGGCAGGTTGTTGAAGGCCGATGGCTTACCGTTCTTGGCGCCAGCACCAGCCAGCACTGATTCTGGGTAGATGTCCGACCAGCTGCTGGTGGTGGACTTATCCAGTACGGCGTCAGGTTCCGGGTGGTTGGCCAGCTTCTTGGCGATCAGCTCGCACGCTCGCAAGGTCAGCGGCGCGCGCTTGGCCTTCCGCATTTCGCAGAAGTCAGCCCAGGCCTGTTCCGATGCGTTCGATGGTCGAGCAGTCAGAGGATCAAACTTTTTGTTCTTTGCCTTCCCACCCTTCTGTTGCGCCTCGGCGCCTTCTTTCTGGTTAAGGATGGTTAATGGATGGTTAATGGGTGGATTGGGTGCACCCGGTGCACCCCGTTCGGTCGTGGCGTGCACCCCGTTCTGTTCTGGCTTGCACCCCGTTGCGTCGTCAGGTGCACCCCGTTCGGAGCGGGGTGCATCCGGTGCACCCCGTGAAAGGTCGAGGTCGTAGCAGACCGGAACACGATCGCGCTGGGAGATATACGCGGCGGCAACGGCCTGGTTTCCACGCTTGATCAAGCCAATCGACTCCAACTCACGAAGCCTGTATTGAACGGTGCGCGGCGCCAGACCAGTATCAAGCGCAAGACTCGAAACGGCAGGGAATGCAGCGCGCCCGGACTGATCGGCGTAGTTGGCCAGGCACAGCAGCACATGACGCGTATGCGAATCGGTGACAACCTGCTGGGTGAGTGCCCAGGACATGGCTTGAACACTCATATGTCCAGCTCCCGCGTTACCCGGGCGATGAAAGCGTCATAACTCTCGGTCATGACCACGCCGCGATCCTCCAGGGCGCCGCGTGAGGCCTTCGCCATGGCGTAGACCTCCCAGCGGTCGCGCTCAGGTAGGTGGCGGCAGTTGGAATAATTCGGCCAGGGGCCGGCGACCACTTCAGCAGTGGCGCTGACATGCAGGGTGGTGCCGCTGGTGAGAATACTCATTGCAGCGTCTCCCCAGGCTTACGGCGCATACCGGCACCCATGGCTTCCACTGAGCCACCAGACAGACGTAACACCAGCAGGCGGAGTGCGGTGGTGGAATCAATGGAGAAAGTGCGTGCCTCGTCCAACGCCAAAGCGTGCGGCGTGTGATCCATGATCAGGATGCGAACGCGATCGCTGTAGTTGAACGCTGCGCAAGCCAACTGCTGGTCGGTCAGGCCGTCGAACGCTTCGTCCGGCAGGCACTCGGCCGGGTACACGACGACGGGGATTTTGTTTTCAGGGCGCGGCTCGCCCCCCAGCAAGTGGCGACTCATTGCGTCAAAATGGTCTTTGGCAACCTGATCTGCATCGTGGCCAGTCCTGCGCCGGAACAGCACCTTCAACGCATAGAACGCACGGATCAGATCAATGTGCGTGTCATCCTCGCGCTCAATGGTGTACTCGGGCTCGCTAATGACCTCAAGCGTGTCCTTGACGACCTCGAAGCATTTCAACAGCAGGGCGGCATCGTTGTTCTTTTCGAAGTGGGCCTCGTTGATAACCTCCACGGTCGGAGGCTTCGGAAAGTCGATTACTTTGCTCATGCTTGTTCTCCGTCGGCGCCAAACAGGTCAGCCAGGTCAATTTGGTAAGCGTCCATCCATGCGCCCGCGGGCCAGCAGCGGACAAAGCCGAAAGTGGGATGGAATACCTTGGGGGCAGTGATGCCTCGGGCCTTGCACCAGCGGCGTAGGGGGGCATACCCGGACACGCCGAACTTGCGGCCGACAGCCTTTTCTACGGCGAGTACTGCCGCCTGCCGGGTACCGAGGCCCAGGTCATCCTTGAGTTTTTGCACTTGCCGAACAGCCGCCGAAGCGGTGGCCATGGCCGTGGCTTCGCGACGCGAACCGATCTCGGCCTTGGTTTCGATGGCCTTGTCGCGCTCATCGATCGCCAACTGCTCTGCACGTTTCGAGGCCAGCAGGTGCTCCAGGGCGCCGATGTAGTCATCGGGCAATGCCGGGGCACGCTGGTTGCGCTGCTGGACCATCTCCCAAAACTCGCGCACCAACTTCTTCTTGAACGCCCGGACGATTTCCGTGTTGCGCATGTAGGTCAGTAACAGGGTTGACTGGGGCTCGTTGAGGAAGGCGTACTCAGTTGGGCGCCCTCCCGTACTTTCGGATTTGAAATCCAGAAGTCCGAACTCCTCCAGATCAGCCTGATAGGTGCGAACGAGCTTGATGACGCTTGCGTGATCGCTGAGCGTTCCCTCGGCAATCGCCAAGGTGGTCGTGACGGCATCGCCGTCATTGATGATGACGATGGTCATCGAACACCCCCGCTTTCCCGCGCCACGTTTTCAGATTGCGCAGAACGTGGCGCCGGGTTCTTCTCACCAACCTCCTTGAAGTGATCAATCGCTGACTCAATGGAAGAGACGCCAGAGTCATCGAGATACTTGGCCAGGCCGGCGAGCACCTGAACATCCCGGCCTTTTCCGTGCTCAACGTTCATCGCGATGGCACGGGCAATCGCTCCGAGCCATTCGAGTTGTTCCTTGGCGCAGATGAGCTGAAACTCTGCCTCCGAAGCAACCACATGGATTTCTGGTGCTTTAAAGGAGGCATTCATGCAATACCTCCGGACGCCGGGTCGACGGCGGCATGTGAGGCGTAAACGAGTGCGAGAGCGTTCTCGGCGGCGTAATACGCCAGAGTCGCCTGGTTGGATACGGCCGGAACGCACATCAATTCGCGCAGGCCAGCGGATACCGCCTCTAGCAAACTGGTCGCCGCATCAAGCGACTCATGGACGGGCACACCACCGGCCGCAGAGAGGACGGCGTGGCCGCCGCTGACCATGAACTCATGCTCAAGTGTGAGGGTTTGGGTTTTCATGCCTGCTCCCTCTCCGCGATTTCCGAGGGAAGGCCCTTCTGGACAGACCAGAGCAGCGCGCTGACGCTATCGGCCACAAACTGCAAGGTGGCCATTCCGTCGCAATACACCATCTCGCCGTAGTTCAGGCTGTCGTGCATGTGCTGGCAGATCTGGCCCAGGCCAGAGGCAAGGGTGCGAGCCTGCTGAATGGCGTCACGGGAACCAATACCGGGAACGACCTGGAGCATGTACTCCCCTTTGTTATCGATAGGGGTTTCGCAAAAGCCTTGCTCAGTAGTAAGCGAGTCTTGCGCTACGGGATGTTTGTTGCTATTTTCCGCTTGCATTGATTCGTCCTCCACAGACGAAGAAGTACCAAAGCCACCAGCTCCACACTGGTAGCGAACAAGAACCCGCCTCCACAGCGGGTTTTTTATTGCCTAAAAATCATGTTCTAGCCGCTCAAAACGGGCGCACCTCTGTCTATGACTGTACGTATTAACAGGTACTTTAAGCGCTGAACCTTAAGTTCCGGCTGCCGTAGAATCAACGCCATCGGGTGCAACTTGGTTCCGGTTTACGATCTCGAGTAACCACGCAGACGTGAACCTACCTCCCGATGCCTCGGCAAGTTTTTTGGCGTAGCTGGTTTCGCCGGTGTACTCGGTTCGTGGCAAGCGTTCAGCGGCGATCCACTTGTTAACGGATCGCGTGGAAACCCCGCAGGTTTTTGCAGCCGTAGGCGTACCGCCGACATCCCCCACGGCCTTTTTGACTCTGTTCATGCGGCACCTCTGCCATTTCAAGAAGGTACTTTGGGTACATTCTGCGCAGGAACTGAAAGTTCCGTCAAGAGAGAAGAGAATAGAACTTATGGTACTTAACGATTCACGCGATGCTTTCGCGCAGCGACTCAAACAATCGGCTCTCGACGCGGGTTACCCGGCTTATGGAATGGCGGCTGATCTGGCCAGGCACGTTGGGGTTACAGCTAAGGCGGCAGGAAAATGGCTGAACGCCGAAAACCTTCCTGGCGCCCCCAAAATGGCGAAGCTTGCCCAATTGCTTGGCGTGCGCGTTGAGTGGCTCGCCTGGGGCGCCGGTGAATCTCCCCAAATTGAGCGGCCGGCGCCCGCCAAGCCGAACCAGAGAGAGCACCCGGAACTCTTGTCGCTTTCGGTTTGGGATGAGTCGACCCCATTAGATGACGACGAGGTAGCGGTTCCGTTTTTGCGCGAAGTAGAATTGGCGGCCGGCTCGGGGCGCTTTTCCATAGAGGAAACTCAGGACTCAAGCTTACGATTCGGCAAACGGAGCCTCCGCCAAAACGGAGTTCAGTTCGATAAAGCCAGGTGCGTCACCGTGCGCGGCAACAGCATGATGCCAGTATTGAGAGATGGCGCCGTCGTTGGCGTGAACACCGGAAAGTCATCTTTTTCAGATGTAGTCGATGGCGATCTGTACGCGATCAGCCACAACGGCCTATTGCGCGTTAAGCAGGTGTACCGCCTTCCGATGGGCATACGGCTGCGCAGCTTCAACCGCGACGAACACCCAGACGAGGACTATTCGTTCAAGGACATCCAGGACCAGCAGATCTCGATTCTTGGGCACGTTTTCTGGTGGGCGATGTTCGCCAAATAGTTCGGACGGCGCCTTCTCTGCGCCGCCGCCCCTTTCTCATTTGACTCCCGCCTACCCTCCGCAATCTTCCACAAACACAGACGCACGCCCCAAGAAAGAACTTTTGGTTCTTGACATGCGCTTGCGCATAGCTCAATCTTTTTCAAAAGGAACTAACGGTACCCAAAAATGGACGGCGAAATAGTGATGTCTGGATGGATTGGACACAGAGACAAGGGCCTGGCTGATCGTGAGCTTGTCTGCCTGCTCAGTGTTGCCTCTGGAATGACAGATAAAGAAATCGCGCAACGGGATGATCTGTCGCCACGATCTGTTAAGGGCCGCATAGAAAGCGTCATGCACAAGCTATCCGTTTACAAGCGCCCGGCAATGGTCGCGGAGGCCATGCGAAAAGGAATCATCACCCCGAAGTGAGTAGCGAAGTGGCTCCGCGTCGGACCCAGGTCAGTACCCATCAAGGATTTTTGCGAAAGCCAACAACGCGGCCGGGAATCGTTCGGCCAGGAGAAAGTGAATGTCTCGTAAACCGATGACCCCGTTCCAATTGTTCAAGGTGCTGATGTCGATCCTGATCTATATCAGCGCCTCCGCCGGCTGGCTGCTATTCGCTGCCCGCGACCTGATCAGCAGCAGCTCCGACCTCGATGTCGTCGGTGGCTTCTTCGGCACCGCCGTTTGGCTGATCGCCAGCGCCTGCTTGTACCTGCATATCACCACACCCAAACCTGGCCAATCGGCCAAAACCACGGAGAAAGACCAATGAAGCGGATTGCCGCCATTGCAATGCTGTGCCTGCTCGCCGTCACGGCGGGCTGCTCGAAGGTGCCTGCCGGCTACACCGGCGTGATAGTCAACCTGATGGGCAGCGACAAGGGCGTGGCGCCCACCGAGGCCACCGTCGGCTACAAGTGGCTGACACCGAACGAGGAGCTGTTCCTGTTCCCGACGTTCGCCCAGAACTTCAACCTGCAGCAGGTCAAGTTCCAGGATCGCGACGGGATGACGATCAGTGCGCCGATCGGCATCACGCTGCGCGCCAAGCCCGGGGCTGCTCCCCTGCTATTCCAGACCTACCGCAAGTCGATGGGCGAGATCATCCAGGTGAACGTGCCGCAGGTGGTGCGCAATGCCTTCAATAACGCCGGCTCGAAGGTCAAGGCATCCGAGGTGTACGGCCCGGGCAAAGAGGCATTCCTGAAGGCTATCGAAACCCAGGTCCAGCAGCACTTTGACAACAAGGGGATCGTGGTCGAGTCGCTCTACCTCAATGGCGAGATCGTGTTGCCGCCGCAGGTTGTCGAGGCTCTGAACAACAGCATCACCGCCACCCAAAAGGCCCAGCAGCGCGAGAACGAACTGCGCCAGACCGAAGCCGAGGCTGCCAAGGTGCGCGCCGCCGCCCAAGGCGACAAGGACGCCGCAATCCTCAAGGCCCAGGGCGAAGCTGAGTCGCTGAACATTCGCGGCGAGGCGCTGCGCAAGAACCCGGGCGTCGTCGAGCTGAACGCGATTGAGAAGTGGGACGGGAAACTGCCCGTGTACATGACCAGCGGCGCCGCCACCCCATTCATTGGCATCGGCAAGTAGACGACCACCAGCGGCCGATGGCTCAGATCTGAGCCATCGGCCAGGAGAATCCCATGAGCGCCACAGATTACGATTCACGCACCGCCGACAAGTTTGTGGTGCGCCTGCCCGACAAGCTGCGCGCCGAGATCGAAGCAGCAGCGAACACTGGCGACCGCAGCATGAACAGTGTTTTCGTCCAGGCCGTGCGCCAGTACCTGGATGGGCAGAACCGCCAGAAGATCCTGCTGGATGCGCTGGCCAACACCGTCACTACTCCCATGACTGCCGATTCGATGCACATCGATGATCGCGTGCGGATGGCGGCTAATGCCGGGCGCTATGAATGGCTGCGCGATCGCACCTGCGTTGAGGATGCCGACGACAACATCATGGTGGTGCGTGGTGACAAGTACTTCAATGGTGAAGAGCTGGATCGGGAGATTGATACAACCCGGCGCCTGGCCCGCCTGGAGGAGTTGCACACATGCGCCGACTGATCACCATAGCCCTGCTGCTGATCATCGGCCAGGCCGCCGCCGCCGGCGAGCAGGTCATCAGCGTGCAACACGACAGCGCGCGCGGCGTCACCTGCTGGATCTTGAACAACACCGGGATCAGTTGCTTGCCGGACAGTTCGCTCCTACAGACACCCGCCAGCACCACCACCGACGAAAGCCAGGCTGCACGGGCTTCTCTGGCAACTTCCATGTGCCAAAGCGAGCAACTGACCGCCGCCCCACCCCCACGGCAAAATGGGCTCCAGTTATGAGCCGCCGCAACGGTACAAAGGGCCAGCGCCTGATCGAGCTGTTCAACGCCCTGCAGCGCCGAGAAACCACGTTCGGCCAGATCTACGCGATGTCGGCATCGTGCGGCATCGATGCCCGCCGGGTGCTGGCTGACCATTTTCAGCGAGGTCATGGTCGTGCGTAAGGATGGGATCGGCCGTAGATGGACAGAGCAAGAAGTTGCCCTGTTAACCGAGCTCTATCCTCTGACGCCCATGCCTGAGATGGAAGCGAAGGTGGGCAAGACTGCCGGCCAGATCAAGAACAAGGCCACAAACCTCGGACTAAAGCGAGACCAATCGATCCTGGAGGCAACTCGCTTCAAGCCCGGCCAAGAATCCCATAACCGGATCGAGGTCGGTGAGCGCAGGGACGACGGACGAAACATAAGGATCAAGCTCCCGTGCGGGACATGGGTTCTTGAGCACCGCTGGGTTTGGGAGCAGGCCCACGGCCCGATTCCCGACAAGTGTGTTGTCGCTGCACGGGATGGAAACAGACGTAACACCGACTTGGCCAACCTGATGCTCGTGACGAAGGACAGGCATTGGAGGCGCAACCAAATACGCAAATACCCCGCTGAATTGCAGGACGTGATCCTGGCCCAGCAAGACCTCAAGAGAGCAATACGGGAGAAGAAATCATGAAGAACAAACTGAGCGACCTGCGGGACCACCTTTTTGCGCAGCTTGAGGCTGTGCGCGAAGCGTCCGATGAGGACTTGGCCAAGGAGGTATCGCGCGCGCAATCCGTATCCGACATCAGCCGCGTATTGATCGAAAGCGCCAAGGTTGAGATCGACTATTTCCGCCACATAGGCGGCGAGAACAGCGCAAGCAGTTTCATTGAGTCGAAGCCGGCGCTGCCTCCAGGAAAGGTTACGCGCCAATGATCACGAAGAAAGCCGCGACACCATCCGCCGATAACAGAAACGTGTCGCGACACGAGCGGAGGTAGGTATGTTTCTGACAGCAGAGGAAGTTGCCGACCTAACGGGCTATAAGAAGCCAGGAGCACAGATAAAGTGGCTGACCGCCGAACGCTACGGGTTCGCGGTAGGTGGTGATGGTCACCCGAAGGTGCTGCGCCAAGTTGTCATTGGGCGGCTGGGTGGTATTCAATCAAGGAAGGGGCCGGAGCTTCGGCTGGGTTGAGGTGAAGATCGATGCGTCCGCGCAAGAAGGACCGGCACCTGCCGGCGTGCATGTACCAAAAGCATGGCGCTTATTACCTGGTCCGCAAGGGCAAGTGGAAGCGCCTGGGCACCGACTTTCAGGCATCCCTGGCAGAGTACGCCAAGTTGCTGGACAAAGGCACCCAGGGCGGAATGCCCAAGCTGATCGACGATGCGCTCGAGCACATGCGCAAAAGGACCAAGCCACCCCTAAAGCCGAACACCCTCAAGCAGTATGAGGCGGCATGCGAGCGCCTGAAGGAAAACTTCGCTGACTTCGAGCCCCGCGAGGTACTTCAGCGTCACGTCGTCGCGCTAAAGCTGCACATGGCAGACACTCCGAATATGTCGAACCGGGTGATCTCAGTGCTGCGCGCTGTGTTCACTTACGCCCTGGAACAGCAGATCGTCGACTCAAATCCGTGCATCGGCGTCCGCCGGCACCTGGAGCACAAGCGCGACCGATACATCACCCACGGCGAGTTCCAGGCCGTCTGCGCCAACTCCAGCGCCAACATGCGGGTGATTTACGAGATGTGCTATCTGACCGGGCAGCGCATTGGTGACGTCCTGGCCATCCGCCTGGCGGACATCAGCGCCGAAGGGATCGCCTTCAAGCAGGAAAAAACCAATGCAAGGCTATTGGTACAGATGACGCCCGACCTCGAGGAGTTGATTGCCAGGGTAAAAGCATTGCCCAGGAAAATTCGCGGCCTAACCTTGTTCTGCTCCCCGCGCGGCGGAAAGCCGGTGCATTACAGCTCGGTCAAGGACGCCTTCGCCATCAGTTGCAGAAAGGCCGGGGTCGAGGACGCGAGCCTTCATGACCTGCGTGCCAAGTCGCTTTCCGATACCGACGATCAGGGCAACGATGCGCAAAAACTGGGTGGACACACCGACGCCAAGATGACGCAGCGTTATCTGCGCCTGCGCAAAATCAACGTCGGCCTCCCGCCGACAATGCCTAAAAAATCCCTGTAGTATTAGACAGATGTGAATCGTCAAATAGACAGGCAGAGCTGAACCCCACGTATGACCGACCTCTCCAGCCACACCCCAATGATGCAGCAGTACTGGCGCCTGAAAAACCAGCACCCTGATCAGTTGATGTTCTATCGCATGGGCGATTTCTACGAGATCTTCTATGAAGACGCGAAGAAGGCCGCCAAGTTGCTGGACATCACCCTGACCGCGCGTGGGCAGTCGGCGGGGCAGTCGATTCCGATGTGTGGGATTCCTTACCATTCGTTGGAAGGCTACCTCGTCAAGCTGGTGAAGCTGGGCGAGTCGGTGGTGATCTGCGAGCAGATCGGCGACCCGGCCACCAGCAAGGGGCCGGTGGAGCGTCAGGTGGTGCGCATTATTACGCCGGGGACGGTGAGTGATGAGGCGCTGCTGGATGAGCGGCGCGATAACCTGATCGCTGCGGTGCTCGGCGATGAGCGCTTGTTCGGCCTGGCGGTACTGGATATCACCAGCGGCAACTTCAGCGTGATGGAGACCAAAGGCTGGGAGAACCTGCTGGCGGAGCTGGAGCGTATCAATCCGGTGGAGCTGATGATCCCGGATGATTGGCCAAAGGACCTGCCGGCGGAACGTCGTCGTGGGACCAAGCGTCGCGCGCCGTGGGATTTCGAGCGTGATTCAGCGCTGAAAAGCCTCTGCCAACAGTTCTCCGTGCAGGACCTCAAGGGCTTCGGTTGCGAAACCCTGACCCTGGCCATCGGCGCCGCCGGTTGCCTGCTCAGCTATGCCAAGGAAACCCAGCGCACCGCCCTGCCGCACTTGCGCAGCCTGCGCCATGAGCGCCTGGACGACACCGTCGTGCTCGATGGCGCCAGCCGTCGTAACCTGGAACTGGACACCAACCTGGCCGGCGGCCGCGACAACACTCTGCAATCGGTGGTGGACCGTTGCCAGACCGCCATGGGCAGCCGCTTGCTGACCCGTTGGCTGAACCGCCCGCTGCGGGATTTAACGGTATTGCAAGCGCGGCAGACGTCGATTACCTGCCTGCTGGACGGCTATCGCTTCGAAAAGCTGCAGCCGCAGTTGAAAGAAATCGGCGATATCGAGCGTATCCTGGCGCGGATCGGCCTGCGCAACGCGCGGCCCCGTGACTTGGCGCGTCTGCGTGATGCCTTGAGCGCCCTGCCGCAACTGCAAGTGGCGATGGCCGAACTGGACACGCCACACCTGCAACAACTCGCAGTAACTGCTGGCACCTACCCGGACCTGGCGGCGCTGCTGGAAAAAGCCATCATCGACAACCCGCCGGCGATCATCCGTGACGGCGGCGTGCTCAAGACTGGCTACGACAGCGAACTGGATGAACTGCAGTCCCTGAGCGAGAACGCCGGGCAGTTCCTGATTGACCTGGAAGCCCGCGAAAAAGCGCGCACCGGCCTGGCCAACCTGAAGGTCGGTTACAACCGCGTGCATGGCTACTTCATCGAGTTGCCGAGCAAGCAGGCCGAGCAGGCGCCCATCGACTATCAACGTCGTCAAACCCTAAAAGGTGCCGAGCGCTTCATCACCCCGGAGCTGAAAGCGTTCGAAGATAAGGCACTGTCGGCCAAGAGCCGTGCCTTGGCGCGGGAAAAGATGCTGTATGAAGCGCTGCTCGAAGATTTGATCGGCCGCTTGGCGCCGTTGCAAGACACCGCCGCCGCACTGGCGGAACTGGATGTGCTGAGCAACCTGGCCGAACGTGCGCTGAACCTTGACTTGAACTGCCCGCGGTTTGTCAGCGAGCCGTGCATGCGCATCGTTCAGGGTCGCCACCCGGTGGTGGAGCAGGTATTGACCACGCCGTTCGTCGCCAACGACCTGTCGCTGGATGACGATACCCGCATGCTGGTGATCACCGGTCCGAATATGGGCGGTAAATCCACCTACATGCGCCAGACCGCACTTATCGTGTTGCTGGCGCATATCGGCAGCTTTGTACCGGCGGCCAGTTGCGAGCTGTCCCTGGTGGATCGCATCTTCACGCGGATTGGTTCCAGCGATGACCTCGCCGGTGGCCGGTCGACCTTTATGGTGGAAATGAGCGAAACCGCGAACATCCTGCACAACGCCACCGAGCGCAGCCTGGTGCTGATGGACGAAGTGGGCCGCGGCACCAGCACCTTCGACGGCCTGTCCCTGGCCTGGGCGGCGGCCGAGCGCCTGGCGCACCTGCGCGCCTATACGCTGTTCGCCACCCATTACTTCGAACTGACCGTGCTGCCGGAAAGCGAGCCGCTGGTGGCCAACGTGCATCTCAATGCCACCGAGCACAACGAGCGTATCGTGTTCCTGCACCATGTGTTGCCAGGGCCGGCCAGCCAGAGTTACGGCCTGGCCGTGGCGCAGTTGGCCGGTGTGCCGAACGACGTGATCACCCGCGCCCGCGAGCACCTCAGCCGCCTGGAGGCCACCGCCCTGCCCCACGAAACCGTGATCGCCAGCCCGAAGAAGGCCAGCAGCAAATCCAGCGCGCCACACCAGAGTGATATGTTCGCCAGCCTGCCCCATCCGGTGCTGGATGAGTTGGCAAAACTTGACCTGGACGACTTGACACCGCGAAAAGCGCTGGAAATGCTCTACACACTGAAGACACGGATCTAACGCAGACGCTTGCAAGCTGATATTATCTCGCGCGGTTTGGGATGCTGCGGGCTTTTTAGCCTGGTCCGCAGACTATCGCTCTCAAACCTCGCGGGCCCCACCATAAGGGGTTTCGCTGCCGCCGCCTGAGGAGAAAATTAGAAATGACCTTCGTCGTCACCGACAACTGCATCAAGTGCAAATACACCGACTGCGTAGAAGTCTGTCCGGTGGACTGCTTCTACGAAGGCCCGAATTTCCTGGTCATCCACCCGGACGAGTGCATTGACTGCGCCCTGTGTGAACCTGAATGCCCGGCCGTCGCTATTTTCTCCGAGGACGAGGTCCCGGAAGATATGCAGGAATTTATCCAGTTGAACGTCGAACTGGCGGAAATCTGGCCGAACATCACGGAGAAGAAAGAGTCGTTGCCGGATGCGGAAGAGTGGGACGGTGTGAAAGGCAAGATCAAAGATCTCGAGCGCTGACAGCGTCGCTGCCCAATAAAAAGGCCCGCTAAGGCGTTATATCCTGGCGTACATAATTCGTGCGTGAGCGACCATAACGCCTAATGGGCGCAGGCTTTTGAGTCTAAAAGCCTTGCGATATATAGACACATCGGATTGCATCGTAGCTTCTAAACGCCGGCGACGCGGGTGGCGCTTTTCTCATTATTCGATTCGTTCGTGGCATAAGCTCTAAGCTGCGCGGTAGCCCCCATTCATAGCACGGTCCTCATGCCCACTCCCTGGAGAGGATGTGAGATCAGCCTCCCGGCAACTTACGAATTGCACAGGCAAAGCCGACCTCGAACACTGCCCGACCACGCCCGTTGACGACTTGTCCGCGAACGGCAAACACGCCTTCCGAACGCCAAAATTATGCGTTCAGATCATTTACCGGACGCGCTAGCCCGTGGCGTGGTGGCCTTCGCCATTTAAGGCGATGAATGTGACCGCCAATTCCCGAAACAGAAATTGCTATCGCTGCGTAGACCCTGCTTACTTAAGCGAATAAACCGTGCACGTTAATCCTACGCGAGCATCTCAACATGATGGGGCATGAGTGGCTGACTGGCGCCGGCCTGGTTTTCCTCGGATTAATAACTGGATTCGTCGGGACCAACACCGGTGGGAGTGTGTTTTTAACCGTCCCGGTGATGATCTGGCTGGGAATTGCGCCTCAGTCGTCGATCGCCACCGCACGCCTGGCCTCGGTAGGCACCATGATTGCCGGACTGCGGCACTTCCATAATCAGGGAAAGGTCGATTATGCGCTTGCCGTGCCAGCTGCGGCACTGGGGCTCGCCGGGGCTTTGGGAGGAGCGAGCCTTCTTCTTCAAATAGATCCCGCGCTGTTGCATAAAATAATTGGCGGGCTGACATTGTTGCTGGTGGCACTCTCCCTTATAAAAAAACCTCGTAGCGGCGAAACACCGCCCTCTGCGATCAGGCGTCTGTTTGGCTATATCCTCTTCATCCCAGTAGGAATGATCGGCGGGTTATTCGGTGGACAAGCCAAACTCTCGACGTATTTATTCATTATCTTTTTCAG
Organism: Pseudomonas sp. D3; assembly: GCF_029320995.1. Lineage (NCBI taxonomy): Bacteria > Pseudomonadati > Pseudomonadota > Gammaproteobacteria > Pseudomonadales > Pseudomonadaceae > Pseudomonas > Pseudomonas sp. D3. The sequence continues at coordinate 1,543,943 of NZ_CP119772.1, read as the reverse complement.
AAAGACCATCAGCGAATCGGTGGGTACCCGCAAAGTCGGCGGACTCGTCCTCTCCGTGGGCTCGCTAATAATTTTCGGCGTCAGCGGAATCATTAACTGGCAATACGGACTTTGCCTGGTTATTGGCACGCTATTGGGTGCAAATGCCGGCGCGAAGTTTGCGCTAAAGAAGGGTGACCAGTGGATGGAGTGCGTTTTTAATATCGTCGTGATCGCGCTGGCATTGAGGATGCTGTTCTGGTGAGCAGAAATCACGCAGCCCATCCACATCGGAAGGTGTGTTCCCGAAACGCTTACTGCCGCCGCACAAAGGGGGACTATTAAGTCGAAACGACTTGATTCAATCCAGACGGTGGCATAAATAAGCATGCACTTATAAGGTAACTCAATGGCCTTACGCCCGTGCAGAGTCAGATGGGCCCGAATCAAAAAAAGACACTACCTATGCATTTCCCATTCACGGAAATAACCTTGTGGGCCTTTTTTGTGTCTGGGGCAGGCGTTTTACTTTTCTGCAGGCAAAAAAAGGGGCGGTATGACCCGCCCACATTTTTTCCCTAGTCCCTGTATTCCTTTTTCATCATCCTGATGAATCGCATCCTGCGACGTTCCTTCAAACCATCGTTCCTTGATGGCTGTGTCAATCCGTGGACACAGGGCTGATAGTATCCAGTTCCCACGGAAGTACAACGCAACCCAAACCGCTGCCTGCAGAGCAATCGCGCTCGAAAGCCAATAAATAATTGTTATATTTCAATTGATTAGAAATATAGCCAGACAATTCGAGACGTCCGGCAACGCTAAAAAAACCAAACACTTACGTGAAAGTAAGCAAATGCTTACACGAGCAACGGTGTAAGAGCGCAGCAAGCAATGCCCGGCCGTTCTGCGGACAAGAAAAAGCCCCGACAAATTCGAGGCTTGTTTCCTACGACGGGCTCAGTCGTCGCTGACTGTAATTGTCGGCATGGCCGGAGCAGCCGCTTCCTGCAGCACAATCCGCGCGCCCACGTGACGCGCCAGCTCCTGATAAACCATGGCGATCTGGCCGTCGGGCTCGGCAGCCACTGTCGGTTTGCCGCCATCGGCCTGTTCACGAATCACCATTGCCAGCGGCAGCGAGGCGAGCAACTCGACACCATACTGGGTGGCCAGTTTCTCGCCGCCCCCCTCGCCGAACAGATGCTCGGCGTGGCCGCAGTTGGAGCAGATGTGTACCGCCATGTTTTCCACGACGCCCAGCACTGGAATGTTGACCTTGCGGAACATTTCCACGCCCTTCTTCGCGTCCAGCAACGCCAGGTCCTGGGGGGTGGTGACGATCACCGCCCCGGCCACCGGGACTTTTTGTGCCAGGGTCAGTTGGATATCACCAGTGCCTGGCGGCATGTCGATCACCAGGTAGTCCAAATCGCCCCAGGCGGTCTGGGTGACCAGTTGCAGCAAGGCGCCGGAGACCATCGGCCCACGCCATACCATCGGTGTGTTGTCGTCGGTCAGGAACGCCATCGACATCACTTCCACACCCAGCGACTCGATGGGCACGAACCACTTCTGGTCCTTGATTTTCGGGCGAGTGCCCTCGGCAATGCCGAACATCACGCCCTGGCTTGGGCCGTAGATATCCGCGTCGAGAATCCCCACGCGAGCGCCTTCGCGCGCCAGCGCCAGCGCCAAGTTAGCCGCCGTGGTGGATTTACCCACGCCACCCTTGCCGGAGGCCACGGCCACCACATTTTTCACGTTAGCCAGGCCGGGGATCTGCGCCTGGGCCTTGTGCGGGGCGATCACACATTGAATGTCGACCTTGGCCGAACGCACACCGTCCAGGCCTTCGATGGCCATTTGCAGCATCTGCGCCCAGCCGCTCTTGAACAGGCCAGCGGCGTAGCCCAGTTCCATCCGGACCGACACCTGGTCGCCCTGGACCTCGATGGCGCGTACACAGCCGGCGCTGACCGGGTCTTGGTTCAAATAGGGGTCGGTGTATTGGCGAAGAACGGCTTCCACCGCTGCGCGATTGACGGCGCTCATGGGCTACTCCCGAAAAAAGACTGACTAAAACAGGCGGCTATCCTAACCGTTCCAGCGGCTTAACGGCATGCTTTCGCAGGCCGGGAAGATTCTGAAACAGCGTCACGGGGTGAAATATATTTCCCGGCGCTTTATAGTGACCGACCTCCGTTTCATCAAGTAGCCGAGCCCCAATGTCCGAGCCACGCAAGATCCTCGTCACCAGCGCCCTGCCCTATGCCAATGGTTCGATCCATCTTGGCCATATGCTTGAGTACATCCAGACCGATATGTGGGTGCGCTTCCAGAAGCATCGCGGCAATCAATGCATCTATGTCTGCGCGGACGACGCCCACGGTTCGGCCATCATGTTGCGCGCCGAAAAGGAAGGCATCACCCCGGAACAACTGATCGCCAATGTGCAGGCTGAACACAGCGCCGACTTTGCCGAGTTCCTGGTGGACTTCGATAACTTCCACTCGACCCACGCCGACGAAAACCGTGAGCTGTCGAGTCAGATCTACCTGCGGTTGAAGGACGCCGGGCACATTGCCACGCGCTCGATCACCCAGTATTTCGACCCGGAAAAGAAAATGTTCCTGGCCGACCGCTTCATCAAGGGCACCTGCCCGAAATGCGGCACCGAGGACCAGTACGGCGACAACTGCGAAAAATGCGGTGCCACCTACGCACCCACCGACCTGAAGGACCCGAAGTCGGCGATCTCCGGCGCCACCCCGGTGCTCAAGGATTCCCAGCACTTCTTCTTCAAACTCCCGGATTTCCAGCAGATGCTGCAAACCTGGACGCGCAGCGGCACCCTGCAGGATGCCGTCGCCAACAAGATCGCCGAATGGCTGGATGCCGGGCTGCAACAGTGGGACATCTCCCGCGATGCGCCGTATTTTGGCTTTGAGATTCCAGGCGAGCCGGGCAAGTATTTCTACGTGTGGCTGGACGCCCCGATCGGCTACATGGCCAGCTTCAAGAACCTGTGCAACCGCACGCCGGAACTGGACTTCGACGCGTTCTGGGGCAAAGACTCCACCGCCGAGCTGTACCATTTCATCGGCAAGGACATCGTCAACTTCCACGCCTTGTTCTGGCCGGCAATGCTCGAAGGTTCGGGCTACCGCAAGCCGACCGGCATCAACGTACACGGCTACCTGACCGTCAACGGCCAGAAGATGTCCAAGTCCCGTGGCACCTTTATCAAGGCGCGCACCTACCTGGATCACCTGTCGCCGGAATACCTGCGCTACTACTACGCGTCCAAGCTGGGCCGTGGCGTCGACGACCTCGACCTGAACCTGGAAGACTTCGTACAGAAGGTCAACTCGGACCTCGTCGGCAAAGTCGTCAACATCGCCAGCCGTTGCGCCGGCTTCATCCACAAGGGCAACGCCGGTGTACTGGTGGCCGAGAATGCCGCGCCGGAACTGACTGACGCGTTCCTGGCCGCCGCGCCAAGCATTGCCGACGCCTATGAGGCCCGCGACTTTGCCCGCGCCATGCGCGAGATCATGGGCCTGGCCGACCGCGCCAACGCGTGGATCGCCGACAAGGCGCCGTGGTCGCTGAACAAGCAGGAAGGCAAGCAGGCGGAAGTCCAGGCCATCTGCGCCACAGGCGTCAACCTGTTCCGCCAGTTGGTGATCTTCCTCAAGCCGGTGCTGCCGTTGCTGGCTGCGGATGCCGAGGCGTTCCTCAACGTCGCGCCGCTGACCTGGAACGATCACGCTACCTTGCTCAGCAACCATCAGTTGAATGAGTTCAAGCCGCTGATGACCCGCATCGATCCGGTAAAAGTCCAGGCCATGAGCGACGCTTCGAAAGAAGACCTGGTCGCCAGCCCGACAGACACCGGCGAATCGACGCCGGCCGGCAACGGCGAACTGGTCAAGGAGCCGCTGTCCCCGGAGATCGAGTTCGACGCCTTTGCCGCCGTGGACCTGCGGGTTGCGCTGATCCTCAAGGCCGAAGCCGTGGAAGGTGCCGACAAGCTGCTGCGCCTGACCCTCGACATCGGCGACGAGCAACGCAACGTGTTCTCCGGGATCAAGAGCGCTTATCCGGACCCGTCCAAGCTCAATGGGCGCCTGACCATGATGATCGCCAACCTCAAGCCACGGAAAATGAAGTTCGGTATTTCCGAAGGCATGGTGATGGCGGCCGGCCCCGGCGGCGAAGAAATCTACCTGCTGAGCCCTGACAGCGGCGCCAAGCCGGGTCAACGCATCAAGTAAGCCCTGCAAACAGCCCTGTCGTCGCGGCGACAGGGCTTTTCAGCTAGTACCCCCTTCTCGCTTACCGGATAATCAGGCCCTGTTTGCTTAACCGGCATGCCCATGACCGATATGCTCCTCACCCTTGTCAGCGCCGCCCTGATCAACAACTTCGTGTTGCAGATGCCGTTGGCCGTCGACCCGATGTTGGCTGCGCACTCACGCTCGCGGGTGCATGCATTGGGGATTGCCACCACCGTGTTGATGGCAGTCAGCAGCATGCTGGGCTATCTGCTGGACCACTACCTGCTGCAGCCGCTGGCGATGACCGCCCTGCGACTGTTTGTGTTTTTACCGCTGACCGCGCTGCTGATCCGCCCGGTGCTCGGCTTGCTCACGCGCTTGCGCCCCACACTGCCGACGGAGGGGTTATGGCCACTCCTACTGGGCAACGCCGGGGTACTGGGCGTGGTGTTGCTGGGCATTGAAGACGACAAGGGTCTGGCACACATGGCGGCACTGAGCCTGGGCGCCGGGCTCGGCTTCTGGCTGGTGCTGAGCCTGTTCAGCGACTTGCGCCAGCGGATCGCCGACAACGACATTCCGCTGCCCTTCCGCGGCCTGCCGGTCGAACTGATCAGCGCCGGGCTGATGGCGGTGGCTTTTCTGGGTTTCAACGCAATGATCAAAGCATGAACCTGATTCAACGTATCGACGCGCTGCTCCCGCAAACCCAATGCGGCAAATGCGGGCACCCGGGCTGCAAGCCCTACGCCGAAGGCATTGCCCAAGGCGAAGCCATCAACAAGTGCCCGCCGGGAGGGCCGGAAACGATCGGCGCACTCGCGCAATTGCTGAACGTGCCGGTGCTGACGCTGGACGCCAGCCACGGCGAAGCGCCGCCACAGATTGCCTACATCCGCGAAGCCGAATGCATCGGTTGTACCAAATGCATCCAGGCGTGCCCGGTGGACGCGATTGTCGGCGCAGCCAAATTGATGCACACCGTGATCATCGACGAATGCACCGGTTGCGACCTGTGCGTCGCGCCCTGCCCGGTCGACTGCATCGAAATGCACCCGCTGGCGACGGTGCTGCCGATTGTCGGCGGCCTGGCGACCAACGACCACGAGCGCCGCGCGCGTGGCTTAAAGCGTGACCGCGCACGACGACGCTTTGAGCAACGAAACGCGCGCCTGCAACGAGAAGAAGAACACAAGCAGGCCGAACGCCTGGCCCGAGCCAAGCGTGCCGCGCCGCTGGCCGCCGTGCCGATCGATACCGCCCAGGCAGCCCAGGATGCCGCGATCAAGAAGGCCAAGATCAACATGGCGATGAGCCGTGCGCAGTTGCACAAATCCTTGAAGGCATTCGGGCATCCGCCCACCCTTGAACAGCAATCGCAATTGATCGTCCTGCAACGACAGTTCGAAGCCGCAGAGCAAGCACTAACCGCCCTGGAGGTGAACCTCGCGCCCGCAACACCGGCCCCCGACAGCACCGCCGATCTCAAGCGCGCCAAGATCCAACTGGCAATGCGTCGCGCCGAATTGAAAAAAGCCCAGGATCAGAACGCCGATCCACAGCAGCTGTCCGAGGCGCACGACAAGCTCGACGCAGCACAGCGCCAGGTGGATGCCCATGGCCACGCTTGAGCCTCAGCAAGCCCTGCAACGGGTGTTGCTGGCGACGCTGCCGGGTGCGGTGGCGATGTTCTGGTTATACGGTTGGGGCGTGTTGATCAATCTGTTGCTGGCGACGGGCGGCGCACTGTTGGTAGATGCGGGCGTGCAACGCCTGCGGGGGCAGCGTGGCAGCGATCTGAGCAGCCTGGTCAGCGCCACCTTGCTCGCCCTGGCACTGCCGCCCTATTGCCCCTGGTGGCTGTGCGTGGCGGCCGTCGCCACTGGGCTGCTGCTGGGCAAGCACCTGTACGGTGGCCATCGCAACCCTTTCAACCCGGCCATGGTCGGGTATGCGTTGATGCTGGTGGCCTTTCCGCAACTCATGACGCACTGGCCGGCCACCCACGGCCTGGACCTGCTGGCCGGCGCACAACAGGTATTCGGCCTGCAACGCGACGCTCCCGATGCCTGGGCCCAGGCGACTGCACTGGATGCCCTGCGACTGAACAAGAGCCTGACCATCGATGAACTGTTCGCTCGCAGCCCGGCATTTGGGCATTTCGGCGGCAAGGGCAGCGAGTGGGTGAACCTGGCGTTTCTGGTGGGCGGTCTGTGGCTGTTACGCCAGCGGGTATTCAGTTGGCACGCGCCGCTGGGCATGCTGGGCAGCCTCTTTGTGATCAGCTTGCTGTGCTGGAATGGCTCGGGCTCTGACTCCCACGGCTCGCCGCTGTTTCATCTGCTGACCGGCGCAACCGTTCTCGGCGCATTTTTTATCGTCACCGAGCCGGTCTCGGGCCCGAAAAGCCCCACGGCCCGGCTGCTGTTCGGGGCGGGCGTGGGCGTGCTGACATATCTGATTCGCACGTGGGGCGGCTACCCGGACGGTGTGGCCTTTGCGGTGCTGCTGATGAACCTGGCCGTGCCGGCACTGGAACGCCTGGCGGCAGCGAAACAGCCAGCGGTCAGCCGATGAAATCGAGCAGAGGTGTGTTGCTGGCGTTGCTGATCGCCATCGGCGGCGGCACGCTGGTCCTCACCCTTCAGCACCTGACCGCCGATCACGCCGCGCGCCAGGTTCAGGCGCTACAGCGCCAGGCGCTGCGCGACCTGCTACCCGCCGACCACTATGACAACCAGCCACTGGATCACCCGCTGACCATCGCCCCACAGCCCCTCGCCGAGAGCCAACTGCAGGGTGGCTATCGGGTGACCCTGTCGGGCCAACCCCGCGCGGTACTGCTTCGTTTGACGACCAGCGGCTACGCTGGGCCGATCGAACTGCTGATCGCCATCGACCGCGACGGCAAGCTGCTGGGAATCAAAACCCTGGCGCAATCGGAAACCCCAAGCCTGGGTGGGCATATCAGCGAGCCCGGCAACCCTTGGCTGGCTTCATTCAAGGGGCGTTCGCGCACGGACATGCAAGGCTCGACCTTCGATCAAATAGCCGGTGCCACCCTCACCTCCCGAGCGGTGATCAGTGCCGTCCACGACGCTTTGCGCTATTTCGACGAGCACCGCTCATCCCTGCTGGAGCCCGACGCCCATGACTAGAGCCGTTGGCCTGGCCAATGCATCGATGCTGGCACCGTTGCTCGGCGTGACTGACACCCTGCCCAAAGCCCTGAGTTTCCTGGCGTTGTCGGCGCTGATCGTGACGCTCTACGGCCTGGCCATGCGCGCGCTGCGCTCACGCCTGAGCGCGCCCCTGCGGTTGGGTGCCAGCCTGACGGTCGCCGCTACGCTGGTCAGCTGTGCGCAGTTACTGTTACAGGCATTTGCGCTACCGATGTATCAGCAGTTGGGCATCTACCTCGCGCTGATCAGCGTGCAATGCGTCGTCCTGGAACATAATGCTTTCTTTGAGGCGGACCAGCGCAAGGCGCAGCTACGGTTAGTCGCTCTGTTCGCCGCACTCATGATCATCCTGGGGGTGTTACGCGCCACTGCCGCCACCCAATTGATGCCGGCCGGGTTTATCCTGCTCGGGTTATTGCTCGCTGGGTTGCAGGCCTGGGCCCATTTTTCACAATCACGCTGACCTCCAGCAAGGAATCGCCTGCCCCATGAACGCCGCAAAACGCCTGGAAATTTTCCGCAGGCTTCACGAAGACAATCCGGAACCCAAAACCGAACTGGCTTACTCAACGCCGTTTGAGTTGCTGATTGCGGTGATTCTCTCGGCCCAATCCACAGACGTTGGCGTCAACAAGGCCACGGCCAAGCTATATCCCGTGGCGAACACCCCGGCAGCGATCCATGCTTTGGGCGTGGAAGGTTTGTCTGAATACATCAAGACCATCGGTCTATACAACAGCAAGGCGAAGAATGTCATCGAGACCTGCCGCCTGCTGGTCGAACGGCATAACGGTGAAGTGCCGCAGACTCGTGAAGCGCTGGAGGCTCTGCCGGGAGTGGGCCGCAAGACGGCCAACGTTGTGCTCAATACGGCATTCCGGCAACTGACCATGGCCGTGGACACCCACATTTTCCGCGTAAGTAACCGCACCGGCATTGCCCGCGGCAAGAATGTGGTGGAAGTGGAAAAACAACTGATGAAGTTTGTCCCCAAGCCGTATCTGCTCGATTCGCACCACTGGCTGATCCTTCACGGACGCTACGTTTGCCAAGCCCGCAAGCCGCGCTGTGGCAGCTGTCGCATCGAAGACCTGTGCGAATACAAGGACAAGACGTCGGACGATTGAGAGATCATTGGTTTTTCGATCCATCGATTGAAAAAATCTTTTTTACCCGCTCATGGAATATCGTTATAAGGAGCGCCAACGGCAGTCTTAGCCCGGAGTTAACCTTATGAGCACTGGCAAAGAACAACTGGAAGTGGAAGATGACCTTGTTGAGTCGGATGACGGTGGAGAGGAAACACCTGTAGAGGTAGCCAAGACCAATCTAAGCAAACGCCGCACCATCGATAACCTCCTGGAAGAGCGACGCTTGCAAAAACAGCTGGCCGATTACGACTTCGACCTCTGATCGGCCGAGAACGGCCGGAAGCCTCCCTGACGGAGGCTTTTTTCTGCCGATTCGCCTGGCTATCAAGCCATGTGGTGGCGCCCTCCTCTAGACCAGTCCATTGCGTTGAGCCAACTCGATCAGATCGACCAGTGAGCGGGCATTGAGCTTGAGCAGCAACCGCGTCTTATAGGTGCTGACAGTTTTGTTGCTGAGGAACATGCCGTCGGCGATTTCCTTGTTGGTTTTGCCGCGCGCCAGTTGCTGCAACACCATCATCTCGCGCCCCGAAAGGCGCTCGACCATGTCGGCCTCGCTGGCATTGCCCATGGTGGAACGCACCGAATTCAGCGCCTGGTTCGGAAAGTAGCTGTAGCCGGACAGCACCGCCTTGATGGCACTCAGCAATTCCGTCAGGTCCTGCTGCTTGCACACGTACCCGGCCGCCCCCGCTTGCATGCAGCGCATGGAGAAATGACCCGGGGCCTGGGAAGTCAGGACCAGCACCTTGAACGGTGTGGCCTGCTTGGTCGACGACAGCCGGCAGATAACTTCCAGGCCATCGAGTTTGGGAATCCCAATATCCAGTATGACAATGTCCGGCATATGTTCCCGCGCAAGTTGCAACGCATCGACACCGTTATCGGTCTCGGCAACGACCTCATAACCATGACGCTCCATTAGCATGCGCACAGCAAGACGAATGACGGGATGATCATCCACGATCAGCACTTTATTCATGAGAAAGTCCAATTTCGCTGTTCGAATTATTCAGAGCAAGCACAATAGCCTAGTCGTTTCCTAGTTGGCATAGCGTTCCACCCCGAGCAACAGCAAGCAGAGACCCAACCCACAACGAGATAGGAATTAACCTACAAAAAATCACCAACTCAGATGTTTCGAGTTTTATGGAGCCCTTCAGACCTTTCCGGGCTCGTACATATTTTGAGAGAAATATCCGGTGGTTAGGGGGCCAGTCGTAAACGCAGCGCACACCAGTTTCAGGAAATGCCCCTTGCATGCCGCTACCACACGGACGGACGGGTAAAAAAAATCTGATGATTTCAGTTCCATTTAACATATTTATTTACACCATAAATTTCCTACAGAACTTTCCGCGACTTACATCTACGCCGCACTTTCTTGAGTGAATTTTCTGTAAGACATAGTTCCTATTCAGGTGTAAATAATTCATTCCTCGGCGCGCCAAGTATCAAAGTTTTTGAAACGCCGAACCCTCGACAGACTTTACACAACCGTAAACAACTTTAAACATCAGGGCCGTTGTGCCTTTTTTACGGGCAAAAAAAATGGCCCCTGAACAAGGGGCCACTTTTCATTTCGACTGGAACACTCAGAACAACTTGCGACCCTTGTTGGCCGCAATGCGCATGCGCAGTGCATTCAACTTGATGAAGCCTGCTGCGTCCGCCTGGTTGTAGGCGCCGCCATCTTCTTCGAAGGTGGCGATGTTGGCGTCGAACAGCGACTCGTCGGATTTGCGACCGGTGACGATCACATTGCCCTTGTACAGCTTCAGGCGCACAACACCGTTCACGTGAGCCTGGGAAGCGTCGATCATCTGTTGCAGCATCAGACGCTCAGGGCTCCACCAGTAGCCGGTGTAGATCAGGCTGGCGTACTTGGGCATCAGCTCGTCTTTGAGGTGAGCCACTTCGCGGTCCAGAGTGATCGACTCGATGGCGCGGTGGGCGCGCAGCATGATGGTGCCGCCTGGGGTTTCGTAGCAGCCACGGGACTTCATGCCCACGTAACGGTTCTCGACGATGTCGAGACGGCCAATACCGTGTGCGCCGCCGATACGGTTCAGGGTCGCCAGTACGGTGGCCGGGGTCATTTCGACGCCGTCCAGCGCGACGATGTCGCCGTTGCGGTAGGTCAGTTCCAGATACTGCGGCTTGTCGGGAGCGTTCTCCGGGGAGACGGTCCACTTCCACATGTCTTCTTCGTGCTCGGTCCAGGTGTCTTCCAGCACGCCGCCTTCATAGGAGATGTGCAACAGGTTGGCATCCATCGAGTACGGGGACTTTTTCTTACCATGACGCTCGATCGGGATTGCGTGCTTTTCAGCGTAATCCATCAGCTTTTCACGGGACAGCAGGTCCCATTCACGCCAAGGGGCAATCACTTTCACGCCCGGCTTGAGCGCATAGGCGCCCAGTTCGAAACGCACCTGGTCGTTACCTTTGCCGGTGGCGCCATGGGAAATGGCGTCAGCGCCGGTTTCGTTGGCGATTTCGATCAGGCGCTTGGCGATCAGCGGACGTGCGATGGAGGTACCCAGCAGGTACTCGCCTTCGTAGACGGTGTTGGCGCGAAACATCGGGAAAACGAAGTCGCGGACGAACTCTTCGCGCAGGTCGTCAATGTAGATCTCTTTGACGCCCATGGCTTGCGCCTTGGCACGTGCAGGTTCGACCTCTTCGCCCTGACCCAGGTCAGCGGTGAAGGTCACCACTTCACAGTTATAAGTATCCTGCAGCCACTTGAGGATCACCGAAGTGTCCAGGCCGCCGGAATACGCGAGAACGACCTTGTTTACGTCGGCCATGCCATCACTCCACGGGGTTTTACGGAAAGGCAACGATTCTACCGATCAAAACCGCGAAATTACAGGGGCGCGACAGCAAATGAAGATAAAGCGACAGATTATGTCGAGCGGGCGACCGATGGTCGCAGCTTATGACGTGGCCGCGGGGTTGCTCGGCCGCGCGGCCTGGGCCGCAGGCTTCTCAGGGGCTGCCACGCGTTCGAGCTGGATATTGACGCGGCGATTGCGCGCTCGGTTAGCGGCGTTGGTATTGGGCGCCAAGGGATAGCTTTCGCCGTGAAATCGCATGGTGATCTGCGATTCCTGCACGCCGTTGGCCTTGAAGTAGTCCATTACCGCCAATGCGCGACGGCGCGAGACATCGCGATTGGTCAGGCGATTGCCACTATTGTCGGAGTGACCATTCAGTTCGATATGGTTGACCGTCGGATCGGCTTTCATGAATTCAACGATCACCGCCAGCTTGCTCTTGGCCGAAGCGTCCAGCTCGATGCCGCCACCGGGGAAGCCGACTTCGGTCTGCTTGACCTGATCGTAATTCATCGGCAGCAACTTGGTAGTACACAGTTGATAGTCGTTGTAGGCCTTGTTGAATCTCACCGGCAACAGGCGAATTTCCGAATAGCCACCTTCACGCCCGTAATGCCGCACGGTCGGACTGCGCCCCTCGAGCAGGCCATTGAACAGCCGCCCGGCCTGGGCCTGGGAACTGTTGAACAACACGTCGCCACTGCCGACACGCACGGCTCCGAGGTTGATATCACCCCGGCCCGGTTGCCAAGGCGCAGCAGCCGCCAGCAAGGTCGCCGATCCCGCGCCGAGCGAGCCGTTATAGGCTTTCAGGCGGAATGTCGCCTGCTCACCGGCCCGGCGCACGAACTCGCCCGAGCCGAAATCAGTGATCGGCTGGGTCAAACGGCACTCGAATTTGTCGCCCTCCACCTTCCACTCAATATTCTCCAGACGTGTCTGAAACGTGAGGGCCATCGCAGGCAGGCTGGCAAACACACTGAGCAGGGCTAAATAATGCTGGCGCACGGGAGGCTCCACTGGTTTCTACAACACTTCAAAGCGTCATACATCGTTAAGGCATACCAAAGGCTATCGGATGCATCCTGCAAAACTTGATAGCGAGTGCCTGCAAGAGTCTTTTCCGGTAGCATTCCCACCAGATTGACCCGCCTGGAATCCCCAATGTCCGACCGCCTGACCCTGCTGCGTCCCGACGACTGGCATATTCATCTTCGCGATGGTGCTGCGTTACCCCAAACCGTGGCCGATGTTGCGCGCACGTTTGGCCGCGCCATCATCATGCCTAACCTGGTACCTCCGGTGCGTAATGCCGCTGAAGCCGACGCTTATCGCCAGCGCATCCTCGCTGTGCGGCCGGCCGGCAGCCGCTTCGAACCGCTGATGGTGCTCTACCTGACCGACCGCACCCAGCCCGACGAAATCCGCCAGGCCAAGGCCAGCGGTTTCGTACACGCCGCCAAGCTCTACCCGGCGGGTGCGACCACCAACTCCGATTCCGGCGTGACCAGTATCGACAAGATCCTGCCGGCGATCGAAGCGATGGCCGAAGTCGGCATGCCGCTGCTGATCCACGGTGAAGTCACCCGTGGGGATGTCGACGTGTTCGATCGCGAAAAAGTCTTCATCGACGAGCATATGCGCCGCGTGGTCGAGCTGTTCCCGACCCTCAAGGTGGTGTTCGAACACATCACCACGGCCGACGCGGTGCAGTTCGTCACCGAGGCCTCGGCCAACGTCGGCGCGACCATCACCGCCCATCACCTGCTCTACAACCGCAACCACATGCTGGTGGGCGGGATTCGGCCGCACTTCTATTGCCTGCCGATTCTCAAGCGCAACACCCATCAGGTGGCCCTGCTGGATGCCGCGACCAGCGGCAACCCGAAGTTCTTCCTCGGCACCGACTCGGCTCCCCACGCCCAGCATGCCAAGGAAGCTGCATGTGGTTGCGCCGGTTGCTACACCGCCTATGCGGCGATCGAGCTGTACGCCGAAGCGTTCGAACAGCGCAACGCCCTGGACAAACTCGAAGGCTTCGCCAGCCTCAATGGCCCGCGCTTCTACGGGCTGCCGGCGAATACCGACCGCATCACCCTGGTTCGTGAAGACTGGACCGCCCCCGCCAGCCTGCCATTTGGCGAGCTGACTGTTATCCCGCTGCGCGCCGGTGAAACACTGCGCTGGCGCCTGCTGGAGGAAAGCAAGTGAGTGAAGACCATTACGATGACGAACACGAGCACAGCGGTGGCGGTTCCCGTCACCCGATGGCCGAGCGGTTTCGCGGCTATCTGCCGGTTGTCATCGACGTAGAAACCGGTGGCTTCAACTGCGCCACCGATGCACTGCTGGAAATCGCCGCGACGACCATCGGCATGGACGAACAGGGCTTTGTGTTCGCAGAACACACGCACTTCTTCCGCGTCGAGCCGTTCGAAGGCGCCAATATCGAAGCAGCGGCCCTGGAATTTACCGGGATCAAGCTCGATCACCCACTGCGCATGGCGGTGAGTGAAGAAGCGGCGTTGACCGATATCTTCCGTGGCGTGCGCAAGGCGTTGAAGGCCAATGGCTGCAAACGCGCGATCCTGGTGGGGCACAACAGCAGTTTCGACCTGGGTTTCCTGAATGCCGCCGTGGCGCGGTTGGACATGAAACGTAACCCGTTCCACCCGTTCTCCAGCTTCGACACCGCTACGCTCGCTGGCCTGGCTTACGGCCAGACCGTATTGGCCAAAGCCTGCCAGGCCGCCGGTATCGACTTTGACGGTCGCGAAGCCCACTCGGCCCGCTACGACACTGAAAAGACTGCCGAGCTGTTCTGCGGCATCGTCAACCGTTGGAAACAGATGGGCGGCTGGGAAGACTTCAGCGACTGAAGTGAAATCCCACGTATAAAAAAACCGGCCTTCTCAGGCCGGTTTTTTTGTACCGATAACTTGGCTTACAGCTTGCCGGCGTTCTCGGTCAGGTACGCTGCAACGCCTTCTGGCGAAGCGTTCATGCCTTTGTCGCCTTTTTTCCAGTTGGCAGGGCAAACTTCGCCGTGCTCTTCGTGGAATTGCAGGGCGTCGATCAGACGGATCAGCTCTTCCATGTTACGGCCCAGCGGCAGGTCGTTGATGATCTGGGAGCGCACAACGCCCTTGTCGTCGATCAGGAACGCGCCGCGGAATGCCACGCCGCCTTCGGACTCAACGTCGTAGGCCTTGGCGATGTCGTGCTTCATGTCGGCAGCCATGGTGTATTTGACTTTGCCGATGCCACCATCGTTGATGGCCGTGTTGCGCCAGGCGTTATGGGTGAAGTGGGAGTCGATGGAAACCGCGACCACTTCGACGTTACGCGCCTTGAAATCGTCCATGCGGTGGTCCAGAGCGATCAGCTCCGAAGGGCAGACGAAGGTGAAGTCCAGCGGGTAGAAGAACACCAGGCCGTATTTGCCTTTGATGGCTTCAGACAGCTTGAAGCTGTCAACGATTTCGCCAGTGCCGAGAACGGCAGGTACGTCGAAATCCGGGGCTTGTTTGCCGACGAGTACGCTCATTGGATATCTCCTGATGTAGGGGGTGACGATTGAAGTAAAAGGACCGGCCTTGAGTCTGCCGCGCATAAGCGACAAGCCTGTGACGCAGTCACGCTTCGTGAAGACCGACCATCATACACTGAAAAAACCGTTCGTCAGCGCGCAGGCCAAGTCACTGCCCAGCACTGCAAAACAACTTTGACAATCATTCTCGTTAACATTAAGATCCATCGCACTTAAGCCTTAAACCCGCGATGGTTCTCCCTTATGTATGTCTGCCTCTGCACTGGCGTCACCGACGGACAAATCCGCGAAGCAATCTACGAAGGTTGCTGCAGCTACAAGGAAGTGCGTGAAACGACCGGCGTTGCCAGCCAATGCGGTAAATGTGCTTGCCTCGCCAAACAAGTGGTACGGGAAACCCTGACGCAGCTGCAAACAGCCCAGGCCGCGCGCCCCTATTCAGCAGAATTTACGCACGCTTGAATGAACGTATTTTAATGAGCCGGACTTCGTGTCCGGCTTTTTTATGCCCGCAATTCAATTAGTTAGGGCCAAGACGCGGAACTAAAACATTCTTATTCAGATTAATTTTCATTTATTATTCAATTACTTAGGTTTGACACTAAGGGGTTCGCCACTCAAACTCTGGCCTATATACAGCGAATACAGGGCAGGACCCCAGTCATGAAAGGCGACATCTCAGTCATCCAGCAACTCAACAAAATCCTTGCCAATGAACTGGTCGCGATCAATCAGTACTTTCTGCATGCGCGCATGTATGACGATTGGGGCCTGGAAAAGCTGGGCAAGCGTGAGTACAAGGAATCGATCAAAGCCATGAAGGACGCCGATGCCCTGATCAAGCGCATCCTGTTCCTGGAAGGCCTGCCCAACGTGCAGGACCTGGGCAAGCTGAACATCGGCGAGCACACCCAGGAAATGATCAGCAGCGACCTGGGCTTTGAACGCAAGAGCCACAGCGACCTCAAGGCCGCCATCGCTCACTGCGAAGTGACCCAGGACTTCGGCAGCCGCGAACTGCTGGAAGATATCCTGGAAGACCAGGAAGAACATATCGACTGGCTGGAAACACAACTGGGCCTGATCGACAAGGTCAGCCTGGAGAACTACCTGCAATCGCAGATGGGCGAATAACCCTTAGCCGGCAGGTACAAAAAAGCCCCGCTCTCTTAGGAGAAGCGGGGCTTTTTATTGCGCGGTTTTTTACACAAGCATCAAGCTTCAGTCTGAGCTGCCGCTTTTACTGCTGCGTCTTTGACCAGCGCTTGCAACGAACCATCAGCGGCCATTTCAGTGATGATATCGCTGCCGCCGACCAGTTCACCGGCTACCCACAGTTGTGGGAATGTCGGCCAGTTGGCGTACTTCGGCAGGTTGGCGCGAATTTCCGGGTTTTGCAGGATATCCACGTAAGCGAATTTCTCGCCACACTGCATGATGGCCTGGGACGCCTTCGCGGAGAAACCGCACTGCGGGGCATTGGGAGAGCCCTTCATGTAAAGCAGAATGGTGTTGCTGGCAATCTGCTCTTTGATCGTTTCGATGATATCCATGGAACACCTCGGCTGGAACTTTGCGACTCACAGGTCGGCACGGTGGCGCATTGTAACGCAAAATCCCAGCGCGGTGCTCGGGCACATTATGCCGCAGCGACCTGTACCGGCACGCCGTTCAGCGCGGCGTTGCCCGACAACTCATCCAGTTGCCGTTCGTCGGTCAGGTCGTTCGCACTGGCACCTGGCTGACTGCTCGCGATCATCATCTGCACGCCCGGACGACCATGGCCCCAGCCGTGCGGCAGGCTGACCACGCCAGGCATCATGTCCAGGCTGGCGACCACCTCCACCTCGATCATGCCGATGCGCGAGCTGACCTTCACCCGCTGCCCGTCGCTCAATTGGCGGCTGGCCAGATCGTCGGGATGCATGTGCAACTGGTGCCGCGGCTTGCCCTTCACCAAGCGGTGATAGTTGTGCATCCAGGAATTGTTGCTGCGCACATGGCGGCGGCCGATCAACAGCAATTCGTTGGCCTGTGGCAGCGGTTGCGCCGCGAAACGCGCCAGGTCCGCCAGAATTACCGCTGGTGCCGTCTGCACCCGACCATTCGCGGTGTTCAGGCGCGCAGCGAGATTGGGCTTGAGTGGGCCCAAGTCCACGCCGTGGGGATGCTCAGCGAGCATCGCCAACGACAATTTGTGGCTGGAAGCCTCACCATACACGCCGGCGCGCAGGCCGAAGTCGATCATTTGCGCCGGTGGCAGGGTCGGTTTGAGCGCGACCCCGGTGTGCGCCGCAAACGCCTTGGCCAAGCCAACGAAGATCTCCCAGTCATGCAGCGCGCCTTCAGGCTTGGGCAGGATCGCACGATTGAAACGGCTGACATTGCGCACCGCGAACATATTGAACGTGGTGTCGTAGTGATCGTTTTCCAGGGCCGAGGTGGACGGCAGGATCAAGTCGGCATAACGCGTCGTCTCGTTGATGTACAGATCGACGCTGACCATGAACTCCAGCCCGTCCAGGGCCTGCTCCAACTGGCGGCCATTGGGGGTTGATAGGACCGGATTGCCGGCCACGGTGACCAGGGCGCGGATCTGCCCTTCACCTTCGGTGAGCATTTCTTCCGCCAGCGCCGACACCGGCAACTCGCCAGCGTATTCCGGACGCCCTGACACACGGCTCTGCCAACGATTGAAATGCCCGCCGGAAGTCGAGGCCACCAGGTCCACCGCCGGCGTAGTACACAAGGCACCGCCCGGACGATCCAGGTTGCCGGTGACCACGTTGATCAATTGCACCAGCCAATGGCACAGCGTGCCGAACGCCTGCGTCGAAACGCCCATGCGCCCGTAACATACCGCCTTATCTGCGGCGGCAAAATCCCGCGCCAGTTGGCGGATCTGTTCAGCAGGCACCGCACATTGGTGGCTCATGGCCTCGGCGGTAAACCCGGCGATTGCGCGGCGCACGTCCTCCAGGCCGTCAATCGGCAAGTGACTGTTACGGGTCAGGTTTTCGGCGAACAGGGTATTGAGCAGTCCGAACAGCAACGCGGCGTCGCCACCGGGCCGCACAAACAGGTGCTGATCGGCAATCGCCGCCGTCTCGCTGCGCCGAGGGTCGACCACCACCACTTTACCGCCCCGGGCCTGGATGGCTTTGAGGCGCTTCTCCACGTCGGGCACCGTCATGATGCTGCCGTTGGACGCCAGCGGGTTGCCGCCGAGGATCAGCATGAAGTCGGTATGGTCGATATCCGGAATCGGCAACAACAGGCCATGACCGTACATCAGGTGGCTGGTGAGGTGATGGGGCAACTGGTCGACCGACGTCGCGGAAAACCGGTTACGCGTCTTGAGCAGGCCAAGGAAGTAGTTGCTGTGGGTCATCAGCCCATAGTTATGCACGCTGGGATTGCCCTGATACACCGCCACCGAATTCTGTCCGTAGCGCGCCTGGATGTCCGACAGTTTTTCGGCCACCAGCGCGAAGGCCTCTTCCCACGGAATCGGTTGCCATTCGCTACCCACTCGCAGCATGGGCTGGCGCAGGCGGTCCGGGTCATTCTGGATATCCTGCAGCGCCACGGCCTTGGGGCAGATATGCCCACGACTGAACGTGTCCAGTGCGTCACCCTTGATCGAAGTGATCGCCAGGCTGCCATCTTCGGCTTGGGTGGTTTCCAGGGTCAGACCACAAATGGCTTCGCACAGATGGCAGGCACGGTGGTGGAGAGTCTTGGTCATGGCCAGTCTCTTTATTAGGGCTTTGGCCTGACTATGGGCCGCGACTGCAACGGGCACCAGCAACGTTCGTCGCGTGAATTGAGGGGCATCAGGCCAGGCCATGAGCAAACGTGAGAAAGTGTTTCAAAACCTGCCGGACAGTCCCTGAAACCGACGCAGCCTGGCCTGGACCCGCCCTCACGGATTGCAAAAGGTCGCAACGCCAGTGTACAAATGACCCGCTGCTGTCAGGAAATCGTCTTCAAAAGCGCTATCGCGCCTATCTGAACACCCCTAAACACCGTAGCCCTATTGGTAAGACGCGACATTTAATTATAAGATCGCGCCTTCCCCTATTTCGTCGCCCCGTGCGGCTTTCGCCGCAGGTCTCGCCCGTTTTCACAATAAACAAGGCTTTGAGTATCTGCGGTCTGTTGCAAAAAGGTAGTTAATGATGAGCGCAAGGCACTTTCTCTCCCTGATGGATTGCACGCCCGAAGAGCTGGTCAGCGTGATCCGTCGAGGCATTGAGCTTAAAGACCTGCGTAACCGCGGCGTACTGTTCGAGCCTTTGAAAAACCGCGTGCTCGGGATGATTTTCGAGAAGTCGTCGACCCGCACCCGCTTGTCCTTCGAGGCCGGCATGATCCAGCTGGGCGGCCAGGCCATCTTTCTGTCGCCGCGTGACACCCAACTGGGCCGTGGCGAGCCGATCAGCGATTGCGCGATTGTCATGTCGCGCATGCTCGATGCGGTGATGATTCGTACCTTCGCCCACAGCACCCTGACCGAATTTTCCGCCAACTCCCGCGTTCCGGTGATCAACGGCCTGTCCGATGACCTGCACCCGTGCCAGTTGCTGGCCGACATGCAAACCTTCCTCGAACACCGTGGCTCGATCCAGGGCAAGACCGTGGCCTGGATCGGCGACGGCAACAACATGTGCAACAGCTATATAGAAGCGGCGATCCAATTCGACTTCCACCTGCGCATCGCCTGCCCGGAAGGTTTCGAACCGTCCGCCGAGTTCCTGGCCAACGCTGATGGCCGTGTACAAATCCTGCGTGATCCAAAAGATGCGGTGATCGGCGCCCACTTGGTAAGCACCGACGTCTGGACCTCCATGGGCCAGGAAGACGAAACTGCCAAGCGCCTGAAGCTGTTTGCGCCATTCCAGGTCACCCGCGCCCTGCTCGACCTGGCCGCACCGGACGTGCTGTTCATGCATTGCCTGCCCGCCCACCGTGGCGAAGAAATCAGCCTCGACCTGCTCGACGACCCGCGTTCGGTCGCCTGGGACCAGGCGGAAAACCGCCTGCATGCGCAAAAGGCCCTGCTCGAATTTCTGGTCGAACCGGCGTACCACCACGCATGAGCCAGCCATTACTGCTGAACCTGCGCAATCTGGCATGTGGCTATCAAGATCAGCGGGTGGTGCAGAACCTCAACCTGCACCTCAACGCCGGCGACATCGGTTGCCTGCTCGGTTCCTCGGGGTGCGGCAAGACCACCACCCTGCGCGCGATCGCAGGGTTTGAGCCGGTCCACGAAGGCGAAATCAGCCTGGCCGGCGAAGTCATCTCCAGTGCAGGGTTCACCCTGGCGCCGGAGAAACGTCGTATCGGCATGGTGTTCCAGGACTACGCGCTGTTTCCCCACCTCAGCGTGGCCGACAACATCGCCTTCGGCATTCGCAAGCACCCGCAGAAAGACCGCGTGGTCGCCGAACTGCTAGAGCTGGTTAACCTGAAGAACCTGGGCAAGCGTTTTCCCCACGAGCTTTCCGGTGGTCAGCAACAACGCGTCGCCCTCGCCCGCGCCTTGGCACCGGAGCCGCAACTGTTGCTGCTCGACGAACCGTTCTCCAACCTCGATGGCGAACTGCGGCGCAAGCTCAGCCATGAGGTGCGCGACATTCTCAAGGCACGAGGCACCAGTGCGATCCTGGTGACCCATGACCAGGAAGAAGCGTTCGCCGTGAGTGACCACGTCGGCGTGTTCAAGGAAGGCCGCCTGGAGCAGTGGGATACGCCCTACAACCTCTATCACGAGCCGCTGACACCCTACGTCGCCAGCTTTGTCGGCCAGGGCTATTTCATCCGTGGCCAATTGAGCACGCCGGAATCCGTCAGCACCGAGCTCGGCGACCTGCGTGGCAACCGGGCGTATACCTGGCCGACAGGCGGCGCCGTGGATGTATTGCTGCGCCCGGATGACATCGTCTACGCGCCGGACAGTGCATTGAAAGCGCGGATCGTCGGCAAGACGTTCCTCGGCGCCTCGACCCTGTACCGCCTGCAGCTGTCGACGGGCGCACAGCTGGAATCGATTTTCCCCAGCCATGCCGACCATCAAGTCGGTGCAGACGTGGGGATTCGTGTCGCCGCCGAACACCTGGTGTTGTTCCAGGCATCCGGCAGCACTGCGGCGCAGGTGCCTCACGCCGATTCAGGTGTGCGGCGCTACAGCCCTGCCAACTGAAGAAACCTGTACTCAATGTCGGGGCTTGCCCGCGATGGCGGCAGATCAGTCAACATCCGTGACTGACACACCGAAATCACGGGCAAGCCCGCTCCCACAGTGGATCTCAGGCCCTTCTACAACGGGTTTCAGGCCCGCCCGATCGACGCGAATTTGGCCTGGGTATGCTCGGCCAGGACCGCAGCGGCCAACTCCACTTCCAACCCCCTTCTACCGGCGCTGACAAAAATCGTCGGGAACGGCTGCGCCGTACTATCGATAAAGGTCCGCAAACGCTTTTTCTGCCCCAACGGGCTAATCCCGCCCAACAGATAGCCGGTGGAACGCTGCGCTGCCGCCGGGTCGGCCATTTCGACTTTTTTCACGCCAGCGGCATGGGCCAAGGCTTTTAAGTCCAGACTTCCGACGACCGGCACCACCGCCACCAATAATTCGCCCTTCTCGCTACTCGCCAGTAAGGTCTTGAACACTTGCGCCGGGTCGAGACCCAACTTTTCCGCGGCCTCCAGGCCATACGACGCCGCCTTGGGATCGTGTTCATAACTGTGGATGCGATGTTCGGCGCGAACTTTTTTCAACAAATCCAATGCGGGGGTCATGGACACTCCTGGCGTGGCAAACGGATGGCCAATTCTAGGCCAAGCCCACACAAAACGCTCTAGTACGCCCCTCACTCCCGGCAATACTTACCGTGGCGAGCGTGATCATTCATCAAACCTATAGTTCGAAAATGACCAACGGTTCACTTTCGACCTTTGACAGGCGTCATTCTTGTCTATATTTTTTCGTTTCCGAATACTGTAGGAATACACCCGCAGCATTCCAGCAGTAAGCCGCGCCCGGGATGGGGATCCTCGACACGGTGAACAACGCGCAAGGCCCGTTGAGGCCAGACGCCAGACAAGAACAACAAATTGAGGTTTTCCATGACAACTGCTCTTCAACAGCCTTCACTTTCGAGCCAATGCATGGCCGAATTCCTGGGGACTGCGCTTCTGATCTTCTTCGGTACAGGCTGTGTCGCTGCGCTCAAGGTCGCGGGGGCCAGCTTTGGCCTGTGGGAAATCAGTATTATCTGGGGGATCGGCGTCAGCATGGCGATCTACCTGAGCGCGGGCATCTCCGGGGCTCATCTCAACCCGGCGGTCAGCATCGCCCTGTGTATTTTTGCCGATTTCGACAAGCGCAAACTGCCCTTCTATATCCTCGCCCAGGTCGCCGGTGCCTTCTGCTCCGCGGCCTTGGTGTACACGCTCTACAGCAACCTGTTTTTCGATTACGAACAAACCCACCATATGGTGCGCGGCACCCAGGCCAGCCTGGAATTGGCCTCGGTCTTCTCGACCTACCCCCATGCGCTGCTAAGCACGGCCCAGGCCTTCCTGGTGGAAATGGTCATCACCGCAATCCTGATGGGCGTGATCATGGCCCTGACCGACGATAACAACGGCCTGCCACGCGGCCCGCTGGCGCCGCTGCTGATCGGTTTGCTGATCGCGGTGATTGGCAGCGCCATGGGCCCGCTGACCGGCTTTGCAATGAACCCTGCGCGGGATTTCGGGCCCAAGCTGATGACCTTTTTCGCCGGGTGGGGTGAAATGGCCTTTACTGGCGGGCGTGATATTCCCTACTTCCTGGTGCCGATTTTCGCGCCGATTGTCGGTGCATGCCTGGGTGCGGCAGCGTATCGCGGGCTGATTGCGCGTCATCTGCCAAGCACCGCGCCCGCTGCCGCCGAAACTGAAGAAAGCGCCGTCAACGGCAACACCCGTATTTCCTGATAGCCAGCCTGGTCCACCCTGCCCCTTCGTGGCACAGGCGGCTTACCCAATCCTTATTTCTCGTCCAAGGCAATCGACATGACCGATATTCAGAATAAGAACTACATCATTGCCCTTGATCAGGGCACCACCAGTTCCCGGGCAATCATTTTCGATCGCGACGCTAACGTGGTCTGTACCGCCCAGCGTGAATTCGTCCAGCATTACCCACAAGCGGGCTGGGTCGAACATGACCCGATGGAGATCTTCGCCACCCAGAGCGCGGTGATGGTCGAAGCCCTGGCCCAAGCCGGACTGCACCATGACCAAGTCGCCGCTATCGGCATCACCAACCAGCGTGAAACCACCGTGGTCTGGGATAAAGTCACCGGCCGCCCGATCTACAACGCCATCGTTTGGCAGTGCCGCCGCAGCACCGAAATCTGCCAGCAGCTCAAGCGTGATGGCCACGAGCAATACATCAGCGACACCACCGGCCTGGTCACCGACCCGTACTTCTCCGGCACCAAGCTCAAGTGGATTCTCGATAACGTCGAAGGCAGCCGCAAACGTGCGCGCAACGGCGAGCTGCTGTTCGGCACCATCGACAGCTGGCTGATCTGGAAATTTACCGGCGGCAAGACCCACGTCACCGACTACACCAACGCCTCGCGCACCATGCTCTTCAACATCCACACCCTGGAGTGGGACGCGAAGATGCTGGACATCCTCGACGTGCCGCGCGAAATGCTGCCAGAAGTAAAATCTTCGTCGGAAATCTACGGCCGCACCAAAAGCGGCATTGCCATCGGCGGCATCGCCGGTGACCAGCAGGCCGCGCTGTTCGGCCAGATGTGCGTGGAACCGGGCCAGGCCAAGAACACTTACGGCACCGGCTGCTTCCTGTTGATGAACACCGGCGACAAAGCAGTGAAATCCAAGCATGGCATGCTCACCACCATCGCTTGCGGCCCGCGTGGCGAAGTGGCCTACGCCCTGGAAGGCGCAGTATTCAACGGCGGTTCCACCGTACAGTGGCTGCGCGACGAGCTGAAAATCATCAACGACGCCCATGACACCGAATACTTCGCCGGCAAGGTCAAGGACAGCAACGGCGTGTACCTGGTGCCCGCGTTCACCGGCCTGGGCGCGCCGTATTGGGACCCGTATGCCCGTGGCGCACTGTTCGGCCTGACCCGTGGCGTGCGCGTGGATCACATTATTCGCGCAGCCCTGGAGTCAATTGCCTACCAGACCCGCGACGTATTGGACGCCATGCAGCAGGATTCCGGCGAACGCCTCAAATCCCTGCGCGTGGACGGCGGCGCGGTGGCAAACAACTTCCTGATGCAGTTCCAGGCCGACATCCTCGGCACCCAGGTCGAGCGCCCGCAAATGCGCGAAACCACGGCACTCGGCGCCGCCTACCTGGCGGGCCTGGCCTGTGGCTTCTGGGGCAGCCTGGAGGAATTGCGTGGCAAGGCGGTGATCGAGCGCTTCTTCGAACCCCAGCTCGAAGAAACGGCCAAGGAGAAACTCTACGCCGGCTGGCAAAAAGCGGTGAGCCGCACCCGTGATTGGGAACCTCACGAAGGCGCTGAATAAGCCATCCGCCGGAACCCCTTAGGGTTGTAACTGGCAGGGAGCAGATTCCTGCGTCATCATGGGCCACTTTTGTATGGCAGCCCAAAGGACGCCCCATGAATCTGCCTCCCCGCCAGCAACAAATCCTCGAACTGGTCCGCGAACGCGGCTACGTCAGTATCGAGGAAATGGCGCAGTTGTTCGTTGTCACCCCACAAACCATCCGCCGCGATATCAACCAGTTGGCGGACGCCAACCTGTTGCGCCGCTACCACGGCGGCGCGGCCTATGATTCCAGCGTCGAAAACACCGCATACGCCATGCGTGCCGACCAGATGCGCGACGAGAAACAGCGCATCGGCGAAGCGATCGCCGCACAAATCCCCGACCACGCCTCGCTGTTCATCAACATCGGCACCACCACCGAATCCATCGCCCGTGCGTTGCTCAACCACAATCACCTGAAAATCATCACCAACAACCTCAACGTCGCCACCATGCTCAGCGCCAAGGACGACTTCGACGTGCTGCTGACCGGCGGCAATGTGCGGCGTGATGGCGGTGTCGTGGGCCAGGCCAGCGTCGACTTTATCAACCAGTTCAAGGTCGATTTCGCCCTGGTAGGCATCAGCGGCATCGATGAAGACGGCAGCCTGCTCGACTTCGACTACCAAGAAGTACGGGTTTCCCAGGCGATCATCGCCAATGCGCGCAAGGTGATTCTGGCGGCGGACTCGAGCAAGTTCGGGCGCAATGCCATGATTCGCCTGGGGCCGATCAGCCTGGTGGACTGCCTGGTGACTGACCAGCAGCCGGTGCCGGCGTTGGTGCAGTTGTTGAACCAGCATAAGGTTCGGCTGGAAGTGGTCTAGCGCCTGCACTGACGCTATCGGGGGCAAGCCCCCTCCCACATTTGAATGGGTTCGCACATCAAAGTGCGGGAGGGGGCTTGCCCCCGATAGCGATTGATCCTGCCCCCATTTCCTTGAGCCTTCCCCAGGCACATGTTCACAAATTTTCCTTTTCTCGCCCTTCGATGAGTTTTTTCAATCGAATTCGGGTGGCTGTGGGCGCGTTTATCAGCTACCATTTTCGGAAATGAACATTAATGTTCGAATTCCAATACGAAAAGATCGCGAGGCCAGCCGATGAACCCTTCTACCTTGCCTGCTCCACCGCTTGCCGAAGTCTATGACGTTGCCGTTATCGGTGGCGGGATCAATGGCGTCGGCATTGCAGCAGACGCAGCCGGTCGCGGTTTGTCGGTATTCCTTTGCGAAAAGGACGACTTGGCCAGCCACACTTCCTCCGCCAGCAGCAAGCTGATCCACGGTGGGCTGCGTTACCTCGAACATTACGAATTCCGCCTGGTGCGCGAAGCCCTGGCCGAACGCGAAGTGCTGCTGGCCAAGGCCCCGCACATCGTCAAGCAGATGCGCTTTGTATTGCCGCACCGCCCACACCTGCGGCCTGCGTGGATGATCCGCGCAGGCCTGTTCCTGTATGACCACCTGGGCAAGCGCGAAAAACTCGCGGGTTCGAAAAGCCTCAAGTTCGGCCCCGATAGCCCGCTGAAAAGCGAAATCACCAAAGGCTTCGAATATTCCGACTGCTGGGTCGATGACGCCCGCCTGGTGGTACTCAATGCCATGGCTGCCCGCGAAAAAGGCGCACACATCCATACCCAGACCCGTTGCGTCAGCGCACACCGCAGCAAGGGCCTGTGGGAAATGAACATGGAACGCGCCGACGGCAGCCTGTTCTCGATCCGCGCCAAGGCGCTGGTGAACGCCGCCGGGCCGTGGGTCGCCAAGTTCATCAAGGAAGACTTGAAGCTGGATTCGCCCTACGGCATCCGTCTGATCCAGGGCAGCCACCTGATCGTGCCAAGACTGTACGAAGGCGCCCACGCGCATATCCTGCAGAACGAAGACCAGCGCATCGTTTTCACGATTCCATACCTGGACCACCTGACCATCATCGGCACCACCGACCGCGAATACACCGGCGATCCGGCGAAAGTGGCGATTACTGAAGGTGAAACCGACTACATGCTCAAGGTGGTCAACGCTCACTTCAAGAAGCAACTGAGCCGCGATGACATCGTCCACACCTACTCCGGCGTGCGCCCACTGTGCAACGACGAGTCGGACAACCCGTCGGCCATCACCCGCGACTACACCCTGTCGCTCTCCGGCGGCACTGGCGAGGCGCCGATCCTGTCGGTGTTCGGCGGCAAACTGACCACCTACCGCAAGCTCGCCGAGTCGGCGATGGCCCACCTGGCGCCTTATTTCACGCAGATGCGCCCAAGCTGGACCGCCAACGCGAGCCTGCCGGGCGGCGAAGACATGAGCACGCCAGAAGCCCTGGCTGCGGCCATCCGCGCCCGGTTCGACTGGGTGCCAAGCGACATCGCACGCCGCTGGTCCACCACCTACGGCAGCCGCACCTGGCGCCTGCTGGAAGGCGTGCAATCGCTGGCCGACCTCGGCGACCACCTCGGTGGCGGTCTGTACACCCGCGAAGTCGACTACCTGTGCACCGAAGAATGGGCGACCCAAGCCGAGGATGTGCTGTGGCGCCGCACCAAGCTCGGCCTGTCCACCACCCCGGAAGAACAGGCCAACGTGCAGCGTTACCTGTCCAAGGTTGAATTGAGCCGCAGCAAGATCCAGGCGGCCTGACAGACCGCTCTCACAAAAGCCCCTGCGCCGTAAGGTCCAGGGGCTTTGTTATATCGGCGCGTCCATTCGGCTTTCCGAACGCGCCCCCCATGCCTGATTCGGTTTGCCGGATCTGGCCATTACAAATATTCCGTCACATAAAGTTAATAGCCATATAAATCATATAGTTAGTCATTTACTCATGGTCTGGCACGACTCATGCTCTACACTTCAGGACGATTGCCTGAGATGTCTCAGGAGCCGTCATGGGCATTCGCTGTATAAGAGAGCCGCTTAACCGGCTTCATAAAAAAAACAAATGTCGAGGAAGTATTGATGCGCATCGTTCCCCATATCTTGGGCGCAGCTATCGCTGCCGCTCTGATCAGCACTCCCGTTTTCGCCGCCGAACTCACCGGCACGCTGAAGAAAATCAACGACTCCGGCACCATCACCCTCGGGCACCGCGACAGCTCCATCCCGTTTTCCTACATCGCGGATGGTTCGGGCAAACCGGTGGGCTACTCCCACGACATTCAGTTGGCTATCGTCGAAGCCCTGAAAAAAGACCTGAACAAACCCCAACTGCAGGCCAAGTACAACCTGGTCACTTCGCAGACCCGTATCCCGCTGGTGCAGAACGGCACCGTGGACATCGAGTGCGGTTCCACCACCAACAACGCCGAGCGCGCCCAGCAAGTTGCGTTCACCACCAACATCTTCGAAATCGGCACCCGCCTGCTGGTCAAGAAAGACAAGGATGGCAAGCCGTCCTATAGCGACTTCGCCGACCTGAAAGGCAAGAACGTCGTGACCACCGCCGGTACCACGTCCGAGCGCATCATCAAGGCGATGAACGCCGACAAGCAGATGGGCATGAACGTCATCTCCGCCAAAGACCACGGCGAATCCTTCCAGATGCTGGAAAGCGGCCGTGCCGTCGCGTTCATGATGGACGACGCCCTGCTGGCCGGTGAAGAAGCCAAGGCCAAGAAGCCCGACGACTGGGTCATTACCGGCACTCCGCAGTCCTTCGAAGCCTACGCCTGCATGGTTCGCAAAGAAGACCCTGCGTTCAAGAAAGCCGTGGATGACGCCATCGTCGCCCTGTACAAGTCCGGCGAAATCAACAAGATCTACAGCAAGTGGTTCGAAAGCCCGATCCCACCGAAAGGCCTGAACCTGAACTTCCCGATGAGTGAAAAGGTTAAGGAACTGATCGCCAATCCGAGCGACAAGCCAGCGCCTGACGTAAAAATCTGATTCCTGGCTAACCTTATCTCCTGAGGGAGCCAACACTCCCTCAGGCGTCTGTTACTACCTGCTAGCTTTATTTTGGAACACTCGACCGGGCGGTTTTCGAGCCGATCGTGTGTGCCTGGCGTTCACCGTCAGGCGGGAACGGATTTTCCCCAAGCGGGTGCTTGTACATCGATCGATCTCGAGGGGAGACCCTAATGAATTACAACTGGGACTGGGGCGTGTTCTTCAAGTCCACTGGCGTTGGCAGCGAGACTTATCTCGACTGGTACATCGCCGGCTTGGGCTGGACCATTGCCATCGCCGTCGTGGCATGGATTATCGCCTTGCTGCTGGGCTCCATTCTGGGGGTCATGCGCACCGTGCCAAACCGTATCGTATCGGGCATCGCGACCTGCTACGTGGAACTGTTTCGTAACGTACCGCTGCTGGTGCAACTGTTCATCTGGTACTTCCTGATACCCGACCTGCTGCCGCAAAACCTGCAGGACTGGTACAAGCAAGACCTGAACCCGACCACCTCGGCCTACCTGAGCGTTGTGGTGTGCCTGGGCCTGTTCACGGCCGCACGTGTCTGCGAGCAAGTACGCACCGGCATCCAGGCGCTGCCGCGTGGCCAGGAAGCCGCCGCTCGCGCCATGGGTTTCAAGCTGCCGCAGATCTACTGGAACGTGCTGCTACCCCAGGCCTACCGGATCATCATTCCGCCGCTTACCTCGGAATTCCTCAACGTGTTCAAGAACTCCTCCGTGGCGTCCTTGATCGGCCTGATGGAATTGCTGGCGCAAACCAAGCAGACCGCCGAGTTCTCGGCCAACCTGTTTGAAGCCTTCACCCTGGCCACGCTGATCTACTTCACCCTGAACATGAGCCTGATGTTGCTGATGCGCCTGGTCGAGAAGAAAGTCGCCGTGCCCGGCCTGATCTCCGTGGGGGGTAAATAATGGAACTCGATTTCAGCGGCATCATCCCCGCTATCCCTGGCCTGTGGAACGGCATGATCATGACCTTGCAGTTGATGGTCATGGGCGTGGTCGGCGGTATTGCTCTCGGCACAGCCCTGGCGTTGATGCGCCTGTCGTCCAGCAAGCTGCTATCGCGCCTGGCCGGCGCCTACGTGAACTACTTCCGCTCGATTCCGTTGCTGCTGGTCATCACCTGGTTCTACCTGGCGGTGCCCTTCGTGCTGCGCTGGATCACCGGCGAAGACACGCCAATCGGTGCGTTCACTTCCTGCGTCGTGGCCTTCATGATGTTCGAGGCCGCGTACTTCTGTGAAATCGTGCGGGCCGGCGTGCAGTCTATCCCCAAGGGCCAGATGGGGGCCGCACAGGCGATGGGCATGACGTATGGCCAGACCATGCGTCTGATCATCCTGCCCCAGGCGTTCCGCAAGATGACCCCGTTGCTGCTGCAACAGAGCATCATCCTGTTCCAGGACACCTCGCTGGTCTACACCGTGGGCCTGGTGGACTTCCTCAACTCCGCCCGCTCCAACGGCGACATCATCGGCCGCTCCAATCAGTTCCTGATCTTCGCCGGTGTCGTCTACTTCATCATCAGCTTTTCCGCCTCGCTGCTGGTCAAGCGTCTGCAAAAAAGGTTTGCCGTATGATCTCTATCAAGAACATCAACAAGTGGTATGGCGACTTCCAGGTGCTGACCGATTGCAGCACCGAGGTTAAAAAAGGCGAAGTGATCGTGGTGTGCGGGCCGTCTGGTTCGGGTAAATCCACCCTGATCAAGTGCGTCAACGCGCTGGAACCGTTCCAGAAAGGCGACGTGATCGTCGACGGGACGTCCATCGCCGACCCGAAGACCAACCTGCCGAAACTGCGTTCGCGCGTCGGCATGGTGTTCCAGCACTTCGAGCTGTTCCCGCACCTGACCATCACCGAAAACCTGACCATCGCGCAGATCAAGGTGCTCGGCCGCAGCAAGGAAGAAGCCACCCAAAAGGGCCTGCAACTGCTTGAACGCGTCGGCCTGTCAGCGCACGCCCACAAGCACCCTGGCCAGCTTTCCGGTGGTCAGCAGCAACGGGTGGCGATTGCCCGCGCCCTGGCCATGGACCCGATCGTCATGTTGTTCGACGAACCGACCTCGGCCCTCGACCCGGAAATGGTCAACGAAGTGCTGGATGTGATGGTGCAACTGGCCCAGGAAGGCATGACCATGATGTGCGTGACCCACGAAATGGGCTTCGCCCGCAAAGTGGCCGACCGCGTGATCTTCATGGACGCCGGCAAGATCATCGAGGACTGCCCGAAAGAAGAGTTCTTCGGCGACATCAGCGCCCGCTCCGAACGCGCGCAGCACTTCCTCGAGAAAATCCTGCAGCACTAAGCACTACCTAGCTTGCACTGTAGAAACCGGTTCAATGTGGGAGAGGGCTTGCTCCCTCCCACACTGGGCCGCGCAAGTTGGCAAGCTCTGGTTGACCCAAGGCATCTGTGATGAAATGCGACCCCAACCTCTATCGCGCCGCGCCGCCATCACTTGCCGTGAAGCCTCGTCTGATTCGCCAACTGTTCCTGCCGCCGTTGACCATCGCCCTGATGATCGGCTTGGGTTACATCGGCTTCTGGATCAGTGAGTACTATGGCATCCGCACCCTCAGCGATACCGGCGAACGCCAGTTGGAGCTGCATGCCCGCACCGTCGAAAGCGAGCTGAGCAAATACACCTACCTGCCCAGCCTCCTGGAACTGGAGTCCAGCGTGTCCGCGCTGCTGGCCGAGCCAAATCAGGACACCCGCAAAACCGTCAACGACTACCTCGAAGGCCTGAACCGGCGCAGCCGCAGTCGGGCCATCTATGTGATGGATACCACCGGCCGTGTGCTGGCCACCAGTAACTGGCGCGATGCCGACAGTTACCAAGGTGAAGACCTGTCCTTCCGCGCCTATTTCCAAAACGCCGTGCGCGGCCAGCCCGGGCGGTTCTATGGCATCGGCAGCACCAACGGCGAACCCGGTTACTACCTGGCCCATGGCCTGGAAGAACACGGCAAGATCATCGGCGTCGCCGTGGTCAAGGTCCGCCTCGAAGCCCTGGAAGAACGCTGGAAGCGCGCGCGTCTCGAAGCGTTTGTCAGCGACGAGAACGGCATCATCATCCTCTCCAGCGACCCGGCCCGCCGCCTCAAAGCCGTGCGCCCCCTGAGCGATGAGACCAAGGACCGCCTGGCACACAGCCTGCAATATTACTGGGCGACGCTGAACGAGCTGGAGCCCCTGGCCCGCGAGCGCCTCAACGAGGGTACGGAAAAGCTGACCTTTCCGGCGAACAGCGAAGTGGTGGCCGACGAGCACGAAGTCAGCTACCTGGCGCAGACCCGGCCCCTGAGCGACACGCCGTGGAATTTCACCCTGCTCACCCCGCTCAACGACCTGCGCCGGGCGGCGATCAACCAAGGCATCCTGGTGGCCGTCGCCTTTGGCCTGGTGGCGTTCCTGCTGATTGCCTGGAACGAACGACGCAAAGTCATCGCCACCCGCCTCGCCGCCCGGGAAGCCTTGCAGGAAGCCAACAGCCAGTTGGAGCGCCGGATTGCCGAACGCACCGCCGACCTGCGCGCCAGCAACGAGCGCCTCAAGGGGCAGATTCGCGAGCGCCGCCAGGCCGAAGAAACCCTGCGCCGCGCCCAGGATGAGCTGGTGCAGGCGGGCAAGCTGGCGGCCATCGGCCAGATGTCCACCAGCATCGCCCACGAACTGAACCAGCCCCTGGCCGCGCTGCGCACCTTGTCCGGCAATACCGTGCGTTTCCTGGAGCGCGGTGCATTGGATACCGCCAGCGCGAACCTCAAGACCATCAACGAATTGATCGACCGCATGGGTCGCATCACCGCCAGCCTGCGCTCCTTCGCGCGTCGCGGCGACGACCAGGGCGAAGCCAGCCTGGGCAAGGCCGTGGATGCAGCGTTCCAAGTGCTCGGTGCGCGCCTCGACAGCCTGCCGCTGACGTTGCACCGCGACTTTGCCCCGGCCCAACTGCAGATCGACCAGACGCGCCTGGAGCAGATCCTGGTCAACCTGATCGGCAACGCCCTCGATGCCATGCAAGCACAACCGGCGCCCGAGCTGTGGCTGGAAGGCCATGAAGCCGACGGCAAATACCGCCTACAGGTGCGCGACAATGGCCATGGCATCGACCCCGAGGCGCGCAAGCATCTATTCGAACCGTTCTTCACCACCAAACCCGGCGAACAAGGCCTGGGCCTTGGCCTCACGTTGTCCGCCAGCCTGGCCGCAGCCACCGGCGGCAACCTCGCCGTGGAGCACCCCGTCGGCGGTGGTACTGCCTTTGTCCTGAGCCTGCCACTGGTGGGCGCTCAAAAAGCTGAGTCGTCATGAACGTAGAAAAAAACACTGACCTCACCGTCCTGATCGTCGAAGACGACCCCCATGTGCTGCTCGGCTGCCAGCAGGCCCTGGCACTGGAAGACATCCTCAGCGTCGGCGTGGGCAGCGCCGAAGAGGCGCTCAAACGCATCGGCGAGAACTTTGCCGGTATCGTCATCAGCGATATCCGCCTGCCGGGTATCGACGGCCTGGAACTGCTCACCCGCCTCAAGACCCTGGATAAAAGCCTGCCGGTGGTTTTGATTACCGGGCACGGCGATATTTCCATGGCGGTCGGCGCCATGCGCAACGGCGCCTATGACTTCATGGAGAAACCCTTCTCCCCCGAACGCCTGGTCGAAGTGGCGCGCCGCGCCCTGGAACAACGCGGGCTGGCGCGAGAAGTCTGGTCGCTGCGCCGCCAGTTGGCCGAGCGCGATTCCCTGGAAGGGCGCATCATCGGCCGCTCGCCAGCGATGCAGAACTTACGCGATTTGATCGTCAACGTCGCCGATACTTCGGCCAACGTGCTAATCGAAGGCGAGACTGGCACCGGCAAGGAACTGGTCGCGCGTTGCCTGCATGATTTCAGCCGACGCCACGACCACCCGTTCGTTGCACTGAACTGCGGCGGCTTGCCGGAAAACCTGTTCGAAAGCGAGATCTTCGGCCACGAAGCCAACGCCTTTACCGGCGCCGGCAAACGGCGGATCGGCAAGATCGAGCACGCCCACGAAGGCACGCTGTTTCTCGATGAAGTGGAAAGCATGCCGATCAACCTGCAGATCAAGCTGCTGCGCGTGTTGCAGGAGCGCACCCTGGAACGCCTGGGCTCGAACCAGAGTGTGGCGGTGGATTGCCGGGTGATCGCCGCCACCAAGTCCGACCTTGACGAATTAAGCCGTGCCAGCCAGTTCCGCAGCGACCTGTACTACCGCCTCAACGTCGTGACCCTGGAACTGCCGCCCCTGCGCGAGCGCCGCGAAGACATCCTGCAACTGTTCGAACACTTCCTGCAGCAGTCATCCCTGCGCTTCGACCGCAGCGTGCCGGACCTCGACAACCAGACCTTGTCCAACCTGATGAGCCACGACTGGCCGGGCAACGTGCGTGAACTGCGCAACGTCGCCGAACGCTTCGCCCTGGGCCTCCCGGCCTTCAAGAAAAGCGGCGCCAGCAGCGGTAGCCAGGGCGTGGCCTTCACCGAGGCGGTGGAAGCCTTCGAACGCAACCTGCTCAACGACGCCCTGCAACGCAGCGGCGGCAACCTGACACAGGCGAGCCAGGAACTGGGAATGGCCAAGACCACCCTGTTCGACAAGGTCAAGAAATACGGTTTAAGCCACTAGGGAGCTGCGCGTGGATCTGGTATTGAAGGCCGCCCTGGGCGCGGCGGTGGTGTTGATATTGGCCGCGTTGGCTAAGACCCGGAATTACTACATCGCCGGGCTGGTGCCATTGTTTCCGACCTTTGCACTGATCGCCCATTACATCGTCGGCAAGGGCCGCTCGGTGGACGACTTGAAGACCACCATCCTGTTCGGGATGTGGTCGATCATTCCGTACTTTGTGTACCTGGCGACGCTCTACGTGATGGTCGACCGCCTGCGGCTGGAGGCCTCGCTCGCCGTGGCGGCGGTGGCGTGGTTGATGGCAGCGACAGTGCTGGTCAGCGTCTGGGTACGCCTCCATAGCTGACCCACCACAATCCAAATGTGGGAGGGCGCTTGCCCCCGATAGCAGTGGGTCAGACAGCCTATTTGTATCTGATCCACCGCCATCGGGGGCAAGCCCCCTCCCACATTTAGAACAGTGCTGTGCCAGGCAACTCAGCGGACTATTTTGTCGATCTGAATCCCCAGTTTTTTCAGGCGATACCAGAAGCTGCGCTCGGAAATCCCGATCTTCGCCGCTGCGGCTGCCTGTACGCCATTGCTCTCGAGCAACGCCGCCTGGATGTAGGCTTTCTCCACCTCCGCCAGCGCCGCATCCAGGTCCTGGGGAATGCCCGGCCCGTCGCTGAGAATCGCCATCACGCCGCCCTCGCTGGGCTTGGACGCGAACAGATAACCCGGCAGGTCGATATCTTCGATCACCGGCGACGACGCCACGATGGTCGCGCGCTCCACGCAATTCTGCAGCTCACGGATATTGCCCGGCCAGTGATACGCCGTCATGGCCTGCAAGGCCTCGGGGCTGAAACCGGTGATGCGTTTGCCGGCGGTGGCGCTGAGGGTCTGGGCGAAGTGCCGGGCCAGGGGCGCAATGTCTTCCACGCGCTCGCGCAAGGGCGGCAGCGGGATCGGGAACACGTTGAGGCGGTAATACAAGTCCTCGCGAAATTCCTTATTGGCCACCGCGTCCAGCAGGTTCTTGTTGGTGGCGGCGATCACCCGCACGTCCACCTTGCGCTCGCGGGGGTCGCCCACCGGCTCGATCACCCGCTCCTGCAAGGCGCGCAGAATCTTGGCCTGCAGCGCCAGGGGCATGTCACCCACTTCGTCGAGAAACAGCGTGCCCTTGTCGGCCTGCATAAAGCGCCCGACCCGGTCGGCCACGGCGCCGGTGAAGGCGCCCTTGCGATGGCCGAACATTTCGCTTTCGAGCAGCCCTTCGGGGATCGCCGCGCAATTGACCGCCACGAACGGCTTGTCGGCCCGGCTGCCGTGCTTGTGGATGGCGCGGGCGACCATTTCCTTGCCGGTGCCGCTCTCGCCGGTCAGCAGGATGGTTGCACTGCTGTCGCGCACCGAATCCACCGCCTGCAACACCTTGCGAAACGCCGGGCTGTCGCCCACCAGGCTGTCGAACTGCGCCTGCTCGTCCAGCTCGGCGCGCATACGTGCGTTGTCGCGCATGATGTCGCGAAACTGCAGGGCCTTGGCCACGGTGATGTCCAGTTCGTCGATATCGAACGGCTTGGCGATGTAGTCATACGCACCGTTACGCATCGACTGCACGGCGTTTTTCACCGTACTGTAGGCGGTCATCACGATCACCGGCACCTGGGGATAGCGCACCTTGATCTCGGCCAGCAGCGCCGGCCCGTCCATGCCCGGCATGCGCCAGTCACTGATCACCAGGTCGATGTCTTCCTGCTCCAGCACTTTGAGCGCATGCAGGCCGTTCCCCGCAGTGAACACCTGGATGCCGTTCTGGCTGAGTGCCGACGACAGCAGGTCACAGAGCTTGGGCTCGTCGTCGACCACCAATATGTTATGCGTCATGAGTGTCCTCATCGTCTTCGCCAATCGCCGGAATGTACAGGCTGAACGTGGCGCCGGCATCATTCTCGCTGGCACATTCGATGCTGCCGTCGTGACTTTCCATGATCGAATAGACTTTGGCCAGGCCCAGGCCAGTGCCGGAGGCCTTGGTGGTGACGAACGGCGTGAAGATGCGCTCGATCATATCCGCCGCAATACCCTGGCCGGTGTCGGCGATGCTGATGACCGTATTGCCGCCCTCTGAACGAATGCCCAGGGTCAGGCGACCGCCTTCAGGCATGGCATCGATGGCGTTGAGAATCAGGTTAAGGCAGGCCTGCTTGAGTTGCTTGGCGTCGGCGTAGATGGTCGCGCCGGGCGCCTGGTCGTCGATGTGCGCATCGATGTTGTGGCTGGCCAGCTCGGGGCCGCAGAAACCCAGAATGTCTTCCACCAGCGCGCGGGCCGGCAGCAACACGCGCAACGGCGGGTTGGGTTTGGCGAAGTCGAGAAACTCGGTGATCAGGTCGTTGATCCGGCTGACTTCGCTGATCACGTATTCCAGGTGGCGCTTGTCGGCTTCCGGTAAGTCGGCGCGACGGTGCAGCAGTTGGGTGGCGGTCTTGATGATGCCCAGCGGGTTACGGATTTCGTGGGCCAGGCCCATGGCGACTTCACCCAGGGCGTGCAAGCGGTCGCGCCGGCGCAGTTGGGCTTCGAGGTGATGCAACTCTCCCAGCCGCTCGGTCATATGGTTGAAGGTGCTGCTCAATTGCGCCAGTTCATCGCCGCCGCTGACCGCCACACGGTGTGCATAATTGCCCGAGATCACCGCGCTCACGCCCTGGGACAGATCGCGCAACGGCTGGGTCAAGCGCCGCGACACCAGCAGTCCCGCCGCCAGGGACAGTGCCGAGCTAACCAGGAAAATCAGCACGAACAAGTTGCTCTGGTTCACCAGCCCCACCAGGCTGGTATGGCGCAGCAGGCCACTGAAGATCACGCCTTGCAGCTCGCCGCTATCGTTGAAGATCGGCCAATACAAACCGCTGTATTTGTTGGTGAACTGTTCGCTGGGCTGCTTGGTGCTGCGCAACTCGGCTTCGACGCTTTTGGGGATGTGCGAGGGGCGATCCTTGAAGCGTTGGGTCGCGAAAATTTCCGAGAAACCGCTGGGGTTGGCCAGGTACAGGCGCAGGTCGAGGGAATGCACATCGGCCACGCTGGTGAGGAAACTGCTATCCAGGTAGGTGGCCACCAGCAGCACGTAGTCAACGCCTTCCTGGCTGGTCTCGAAGGTCGAGACCACGATACCGGTACTCACCCCCTCCAGCTGGACGGTCTGCAATGCGGCGTTGCTGGTCAGGTTGATCTGCTTGACGATGTCATCGGGGGCGGTGCTGAACACCACTTTGTGATCACTGCTGCGAATCAGGGCCACCACGTCGATATCCGTAGCTTGGGCGATATCGGCGGTGAGCCGGTCGTGCTTGGCTGCCTGCCGGCTGGAGGGCGGGCTGGTGTAGCGCAGGAACAATTTCGCCATGCGCGCGTTGTCATGCCGGATGTCACCGATCTCGTCCTTGACGATCTTGGTCGACTCCTGCAGCCAGATCCGCACGTTGCTGTCGAAAATCTGCGACAACGTGGTGGCGGCCAGTTCGGCCGCGATCATGGTCGGAATCACACTGACCAGCCAG
This sequence comes from Pseudomonas sp. D3, assembly GCF_029320995.1. Taxonomy (NCBI): domain Bacteria; kingdom Pseudomonadati; phylum Pseudomonadota; class Gammaproteobacteria; order Pseudomonadales; family Pseudomonadaceae; genus Pseudomonas; species Pseudomonas sp. D3. Next base: position 1,506,225 of record NZ_CP119772.1, on the reverse strand, counting down.
AACGCCAGCACCAGCTTGCGCTGGACGCTCCAGCGCGAAATGGCAAAGGGGCGGGCTTTTTGGCGGGTCTTGGTGATCATCGGGTTTCGCTTATCGCAGCAGCCATGGCAGGGTCGGAACGATCCGGTCGAAGAAACATTTTCACGAGTCTGAGCAGGCCGTTGACCAGCCGGTTACGGTGGCGGAAGAACAGGCTATTGCCCTCAAACTCACACCCCAGCCGCAGCTTACTGGCATACCCGGCCTGTCCGCACTCATACAGCGCAATATTGTGTTGGATACAGTAGTCGACATTGGTCAACCAACTGCGGAAGTAGAGGTTGTAGTCACGGGTAAACTCCGCGTCGTGCCCGAAAAACTTGTCGACCAGCCGATGCTCGTCCACCAGGATCAGGTTGAACGCCACCAAGTGCTCGCCCACCCAGTAAAGAGCACAGACCGCGCGCTGTTCAAGGCGTTCAAGTACGCCGGTGAAGTAGCTGGCGGGCAGGCGTTCGAACTGCAGCTCGGCACGGGTCAACGTGGACTCATACAGACGCATGACCTCGGGCAGCACATCGTCGATGTTGCGCCGCCACTCCACCCGTGGGCCCGGCGCACGCAGTTTGCGACGCAAGTCCTTGCGTGTGGATTTGCCCAGCGAGCCCAGGTAGGCGTCCACCGAGCCGTAAGGCAGCGGCAATACGCCCGTGGGCAAACTCGGCATGCTTTGAAAGCCTGCCGCGCGGCAACTGTCGGCCCAGTGCGGGTCCTGCGTCGGCGCATCCTTGACCGCCACCAGGCCGATGCCGAACTCATCGGCGTCCTGGCGCGCCGCCAGCAGCAGGTGTTTGAGCACCAGCGGGCGGTGCCCCTCAGGCACGCTACTGGCAAACCCGACGTCGCAACGCTCGGCCACCGGCGAACCGATTGCGTACAGCCCCACTTGCAAAACACCCGGCCACAGTCGCTCCAACCGCGAGGTCAAGCGCTTGCCGGCGCCCGACACCGTGGTATCGAGGCGGTAATGGGTGATGAACGCGGCGGCCACGGCTACCAGCGCTCCGTCTTCAAATACCGCCAGGTAGCGCCATTGAAAATCGTCGATGGCGGCATTTTCCACGGCGACGTAGTAGTCCCAGTCCTCCAGCGCACCGGGAAAACAGTCATTCCAGGCACTGCGCCGAATGGCCCGGATGGTCGGGAAGGCTTGGGTGGTAATCACATATTTCCCTTATTTTTGTCGCAAGCCGCCGATCAAATGTGTGAGCTTTCGAGCCCCTGCGAGGCGGTGATGGCATCACCTCGGTGTAACGGATAGACCGCGATAGCTGCATCGCCGTCTCGCTTAAGCGCTACAGCTCCCCCATCAGCCTGTTTGGATCTGCAAAGACCGGCGTGCAGCTCGACAAACTCAGCACTCAACTCGATCACCCGACGGTATTGCAGGTCGACAGTGATCATGTGGTAGCAGTTGTCCAGCAAGACCTTGGTCACCGGCCCGCCGAGGTGACGTTCCACGTAATCGGCGTTCCAGCGGCTGGTGATGTCGTCCTCGATCGAATGCAGTACCAGCGCCGGGGCCTTGACCTGCGGCATGCGTTTCTTGACCACGGCGTTCATCCGGTGCAACTCGCGCACGGTGATGCCTTCCATGGTCAACAGACCGGCCTCGCTGCTCTGCCCTTCCTTCATCTGCCGCTCGACGATCGCCCGCAGGCGTTCGTTCTTGATGCCGTAAGGCGGCTTCTCTTCGAAGCGACAGATATGCACGCCGAACGGAATTTTCATCAACAACGGCGTGAGAAACGCCAGCTTGTGAATGCTCCAGCCGTCGTACTTCAAGGTGGTCGAATACATCAGCAGCCCGGCGACCTGGCCCGGATGTTCCGAGGCCAGGTACATCGACATCACCGCGCCCATCGACAAACCGCCGACAAACACCTGTTCATGACGCTGGCGGACCTGGACGAAGGTTTTACGCACCCCTTCGTACCAGTCCAGCCAGCCGGTGGCCTGCAGGTCGCTGTTGTCGCCGCAGTGCCCGGCCAGGGTGGGCACGTACACCGTGCAATTACCCACCTTGGCCAGGCCCTTGGCGACCTGGCGCAGTTCCGTCGGCGTGCCTGTCAGGCCGTGGATCAACAGGATGCCGACCGGCCCTTCACCGAGAACGAAGCCGGCATCACCCTCACCGAGGTCGATCCCGACGTTGCTCACCGTTTAGTCGCTCGCACCAGCAGTTGCTCGAGCAGCTTCAGGCCCAGCTCAATTTCCGGGTAGCTGATTTCCAGGGACGGTGCCAGGGTGATCACGTTCTTGTAGTAGCCGCCCACGTCGAGGATCAGGCCGAGCTTGCGGCCGTCCACGACCATGTCGCCCTTCATGCCTTCTTCGACCATGTAGTCCAGGGTCGCCTTGTCTGGCGTGAAACCATCCGGGCCACAGATTTCGCAGCGCAGGGCCAGACCCAGGCCATCGACGTCGCCGATGATCGGGAAGCGTTTTTGCAGGTCCTGCAGGCCTTCCAGGAAGAACTTGCCCTTGGCCATGACCATTGCGCCGTAGTCGACTTCGCTGGTCATTTTGAACATTTCCAAGCCTACCGCCGTACCCAACGGGTTGGAGGCGAAGGTGGAGTGGGTCGAGCCTGGTGGGAAGATCTTCGGGTTGATCAGTTCTTCACGGGCCCAGATGCCGCCCAGCGGGTTGAGGCCGTTGGTCAGCGCCTTGCCGAACACGATCACGTCGGGTTGTACGTCGAAGTGCTCGATCGACCACAACTTGCCGGTGCGATAGAAGCCCATCTGGATTTCGTCAGACACCATCAGGATGCCGTGCTGATCCAGCACCTGCTTGAGCTCGCGGTAGAAGTTCAGCGGTGGGATCACGTAGCCGCCGGTACCCTGGATCGGCTCGACGTAGAACGCGGCGTATTCACTCTGGCCGACTTTCGGGTCCCACACGCCGTTGTATTCAGTCTCGAACAGGCGCGCGAATTGCTGCACGCAGTGGCTGCCGTATTCTTCCTTGGTCATGCCTTTAGGGCCGCGGAAGTGGTACGGGAACGGGATGAACTGCGCGCGCTCGCCGAAATGGCCGTAGCGGCGACGGTAGCGGTAGCTGGAGGTGATCGACGAGGCGCCGAGGGTGCGCCCGTGGTAGCCGCCTTCGAAGGCGAACATCAGGCTCTTGCCGTTGGTAGCGTTACGCACCACTTTCAGGGAGTCTTCGATGGACTGCGAACCGCCGACGTTGAAGTGAACGCGACCGTCGAGGCCGAATTTCTTCTTGGCGTCGACCGCGATCATTTCCGACAGCTCGATCTTGCCTTTGTGCAGGTACTGGCTGGCGATTTGCGGCAGGGTGTCGATCTGCTGTTTCAGCGCATTGTTCAAGCGCGGGTTGGCATAGCCGAAGTTGACCGCCGAGTACCACATTTGCAGGTCGAGGTAGGCCTGGTCTTCGGTGTCCCACACGTAGGAACCTTCGCAGCGGCTGAAAATACGCGGCGGTTCGATGTAGTGAACGGTGTCGCCGTAAGAGCAGTATTTGGCTTCTTTATCCAGAAGAATCTGGTCTTCGGCGCTCGCGATTCGGATATCAGACATGGTGGAAGAGTTCCTGATTTTCAATAGAGAGGTCAGTAGCAGCAAAGGTGGTGGCGTTGGCAGCGATGCCCTGTGGCAGCTTGGCCAGCAATGCGCTCACTTCGGCGAAGGTGTCGAAGCGCGCATACGCAATGTTGTTGGTCTCGCAGTACTGGGCAAGGCTGCCCTTGGCGAAGACGAAGTCGGCGGTGGAGGCCACGCACATGTCGGACTTACCGTCGCCGATCACCAGCACGCGCTTGTTGCGCGGGGTGGATTTGCATTTGCAGTTGCCGGAAGCGGCGCGGCAGGCATCGCTGGCATACGGGAAATCAATGCGCCAGCTGTTCTGGTCGACCTGGCGCAGGCGGTTGGCGAGGATCGGCAGCAGGCTCACGTAATTGCGCGACAGAATCCGCGCGATGCCTTGCTCGATACCGTCGCTGACCACTTCGATGGACGCCCCCAGGCCGATGACGTGATCGACGAAATCGGGGAAATCGGGGTCGATCTCGACGCTGTCGAAATAGGCCAGCAGTTCAGCGGGCGTGGCCTTGATCAGCGCGAGTTGGCGGCTCAGGCATTCGCGTGAACCGATATGCCCGTCCAGCCATTCCTGCTCGATGGTTTCCCACTCGGGGCCGGCGAAGCGTTGGAGGACGTTGTCGATGACATCGGTGGGGGTAATCGTCCCGTCGAAGTCACACACGATATGCCAGTGGATCATCTGCCTTTCCTTTAGGTGAAGGGCCTTGGAGGGGCGCGCTCTGTGCGCTTGCAAAAGGTGCTAGAGCAGGGACTGTGCCAACTGGCCAACGCCCAATGGCGCTGGGGGTTTGCGCGGATGCCAGGCGGTTTTGTGTCGTGCGAGCTACAATTTTTGTAGCTTGCTACAAACAAGATGAGTGCTTGCGCCAACGCCGCGCTTTGCGCGTTCATGCGCGCATAGTCAATCAAGGAACAGTGACCATGTTCAGGATCACCTCCGCTGTATTCGCCGGATTACTGGGGCTGTGGAGCGTTTCACAAGCCGCGCAGGCCGACGGCATCACCGGTGAAGCAGGTGCGGGCATCAGCTACCAGCCCAAAGAACCCACCGGCACCCGCTATGAAACCGCGGCCATTCCGTACCTCGACCTTGACTGGGGCAACGTCAGCCTCGGCACCGATGACGGCCTGACCTGGAGCGCGCTGAAAACCAACGGTTTCAGCGCCGGCCCGTACATCAACTACCTCTCGGGCCGCACGGCCAACGGCGCGTTGTCGGGGTTGCGCGAAGTGTCGAGCATGGCCGAGGTCGGCGGGTTCGTGCAGTACGCGCCGGCCGACTTCTGGCGGGTCTATGCCCAACTGGGTCGCGCCGTGGGTGGCGCCCAGGGCCAAGGCGGCGTGCTTGGCAAGGTCGGCGGCGAGCTAGGCTATCCGTTGGGTGGCGGGATCATTGGCAGCAGCGGCCTGATGGCGCATTTTGCCGACGCACGCCAGACCAACACGTTTTTCGGCGTGAGCGATAGCGAAGCCGCCGCCTCGGGCTTTCGGCCCTACAACGCCAGCGGCGGTTTCCAGAACCTGACGTTCACGCAGAGCTTCGAATTTCCCCTGGCGGCGAAATGGTCGCTGTTGACCAGTGCCAGTTGGGTACACCTGGTGGGTTCGGCAGCGGACAGCAGCATCGTCAAGCAGACCGGCGAAGTGAACCAGGGCCAGGTGCAGACGGCGATCAGCTATAAATTCGACTGATTGCACATCGATAAAAATGTGGGAGGGGCGGTGCGACGATTCGACTTGCCCCCGATAGCGCAGGGTCAGCCAATACATACGGGACTGATCTACCGCTATCGGGGGCAAGCCCCCTCCCACATGGAGCCAGTATTTCATCGCGATACTTTCAGTTTTCTTCGCCTTCGGCCAACATCGCGATCCCGACGATAATCACCCCAACGCCCACCCAGTGCAGCAGGCTGATGTGCTCCCCCAGCCCCAGCCATGAACCGAGCAACACCACCACAAACACCAGCGAACTCAGCGGAAACGCCAGGGACAGGCTGCTGCGCCGCAGGATCAGCATCCACACGAAGAACGCGCCGATGTAACTGGCAATCGCCGCCAGAATCCCAGGGTTGCGCGCCACTTCGGACAACCACAGCCAGTTGAAATTCATCTGCCCCAGTTGGTCACCGGCGACTTTGGTAAACAGCTGCCCGGCGCTCTCGGTGCAGATCAGCAAGGCCCACAACACCACGGTGCCAAGACGTTCGTGCAACCAGCCCCGGTCGATATTTTGCGTACTCATGCCTGACCCCCTCCAATCGCTACTAACATCACGCCGAAGGTAATCACCAGCGTGGCCATCCAACGCCTGCGGCTGACGGTTTCCCCCAGCACGACCTTACCCGCCAGCACAACCCCGCAATAAGCCAGCGCCGCCGACGGAAACAACAGGCTCAGCGGCGCGCGGGACAAGGCTTCAAGCCAGACGAAAAACTCAATGGCATAGGCCCCGAGCCCCGCCCACAACAACGGTGCGTTGAACACCTGGCCCCAGAAGGCGTTCAGGCGAAAGCCGCCCTCCAACTCCGGCAAACGGTCCAGGCCCATCTTGAAAAACAGCTGGCCGACCACATCGAGCACGATGGAAAAGGCCACCAGCAACACCACGGTCAAAGTCACGGAAACAGTTCCTCAAACAGGTTGATCAGGGCTTCGTTGGTCGCCGCATTGCGCTGCAAGTCCTCGGCGCTCCAGCGCTCGGCCGGCGGCTGGTCGGACTTGGCCTCCCAACGCTTGAAGGCGTTACTGAACACGGGCTTGGCGAACTCGCCGCACACGTCGATACCAATGATCCGCTTGCGCGCCGCCAGGGCCCGCAGAGCCTGGAGCAGATGGCTCAGGCGCATGCCACCCTGGTCCCAGTTGGTGGCCGCGTCTTCGCTGGCCAGCACGTCTTTGTCGAGGGTGATCCAGATGGCTTCGGTGGGCAGGCTGGCAATCATTTGCTCAAGGAATGCGGCCCAGTCCAGCTCCGCCAGATTGCGCCAGTGCAGGTAGTTTTCCTGCTGCTGGTGGCCGGCGCCATCGCCGACCCGACCCCAGACTTTCGAAGGCGGGTGCTGCCATGGGAACAGCTGCAATTGCCCGCGCTTGAGGGCGCCGAGGTTGCCGCCGCGCAGCTGTGGGTTATGCAGGTCATCGCTGCACGGGCCAAGGGTGACGATGCGCTTGACCGCCGGCATCTTCAGCGCGCGGTTGACCCACGAACCGCAGTGGCGCTTGGGCGCAAAGCGGACCCAGTCGGGGTGGTTGTCGAAGTGGATCAGGCTGATGGGTTCTTTCAGGTCGGCGAGAAATGCCGGCGTCAGGTGGTGATAATCGCCGGAGCCGACAAACAGGATTTCCGGCCGCGCATCCGTGGGCCGGGGCCGTGCCGCCAGGCGTTCGGTGAAGCGCTTCCAGGTTTTTTCGGTGGACCACAGGCGCAGTTTCGGGCCCAGGTCCAACAAGTCCAGACGGGTGGCATGACCACTGGCCAAACGCCGGGCAATCGGCGCCTGACCCGTAAGGCTGTGGTCGAGGTCAAGAATATTCAAGGTAGTGTTTCACCCCTAATGGCAGCACCCAGCCGGATCGCGGATGGGCTTTAGGGGGTCAATGCAAGGGACGGGCCAGGGACTCTCTTGAGGACAATGAGCCCCCCTGTGGGAGGGGGCTTGCCCCCCGATGGCAGAGTCTCAGCCTACAGAGATGCTGAATGTGCCACGGCTATCGGGAGCAAGCCCCCTCCCACATGGGAACAGCGTCAGGATTGGGATTCGCGGATGATCTGGCGAATCGCCCCGACAAACGCGTCGACCGGCTGGCCACCGCTGACGGCGTACTGGCCGTTGAACACGATGGTCGGCACCGAACTCACGCCACGGGACACCCACAGCTGTTCCTGCTCGCGCACGTCGGCGGCGTATTCATCGGTGGCGAGAATCGCGGCGGCGCGCTGTGGGTCCAGGCCGACGCTCTCGGCGATGCGCACCAGGGTCGCGTGATCGGACGGGTCCTGGCCATCGCTGAAGTAGGCCTTGAACAGCGCTTCCTTGAGGTTGTACTGCAAGCCTTCCAACCCGGCCCAATGCAGCAGGCGATGGGCGTCGAAGGTGTTGTAGATGCGGCTCTGGCCGTCGGTGCGGAACGCAAAGCCCAACTCGGCGCCCATGTCGCGGATACGCGCACGGTTGGCCTGGGACTCTTCGGCCGTGGAGCCGTATTTCTCGGTGATGTGCTCGACGATGTTCTGGCCTTCGGCGGGCATGTTCGGGTTCAGTTCGAATGGCTGGAAATGTATCTCGGCCTGCACCTCGGCGCCGAGCTGGTCGAGGGCTTCGGTCAGGCCGCGCAGGCCGATGACGCACCAGGGGCAGGACACGTCGCTGACGAAATCGATTTTCAGGGCAGTACTCATGGTAGGCAACCTCGCTGGCATTAATGCGCCGCAAAGGTTGCACGATACACCAATGTCACAACACCTTCGCCGAGACCTGGGGCTCAATCTGCGCCCAATGGGCGGCGTCTTCGCGATGGGCTTGCAAGTACGGCAACACCGCCGCCAGCAATGGCGCCTTGAACGCTTCCTGGAAACGATGGGCCAGGCCGGGAATCAGCTTCAACTGGCTGCCCTGGATATGCGCAGCCAGGTGTACGCCATGCATCACCGGCAACAACGGGTCAGCTGTGCCATGCACCACCAGGGTCGGCACGCGCAATTGGTTGAGCAACGGCACACGGCTCGGTTCGGCGAGGATCGCCATGATCTGGCGCTTCACGCCGTCGGGGTTGAACGCGCGGTCGTAGGACAGCGCCGCCTGGTGCAGCAACACCTGGCGATCATCCTTGACGTTCGGGCTGCCCAGCGCGGCCAGCAAATCAGCCTGTTGCTCCAGGGCCACTTCACGATTGGGGGCGCTGCGCCGCGACAATAATTGCACCAGCGCCGCATTCGGCGCCGGCAGGCCTTCGGCGCCGGAGCTGGTCATGATCAGCGTCAGGCTTTCCACCCGCTGCGGCGCCATCGCGGCCAGGTGCTGAGCAATCATGCCGCCCATGCTCGCCCCAAGGACGTGGAATTGCTGGACCTGCAACGCATCCATCAAGCCCAGGGCGTCATCGGCCATGTCGGTCAGCGTGTACGGCGCCGCCACTGGCAGGCCGAGTTTGTAGCGCAGCACTTCAAAGGTCAGGTTGGCGCTGGCCGGGGCCTGGCGCCAGGTGGACAGACCAACGTCGCGGTTGTCGTAGCGGATCACCCGAAAACCTTGCTGGCACAGCGCAACAACGACCTCATCCGGCCAGTGGATCAGTTGCCCGCCCAGGCCCATCACCAGCAGCAAGGCGGGATCGGACGCACGGCCGATACTCTGGTAAGCGATGCTCACCTGAGCCAGGTCGACCGTTTGAGTCGGGACATTGACATCACATCGAGAAGCCGCAAAAGACGGCAGGCCGAACAGTAGAGCGGCCAATAACAGCAACACGCGCATGAAAAACACCGAAACGCAGAACCCCAGTAGAGCGCGAGTCTGATGAAGTTTGTTCAAGCGCGCTGCCACAGTTGCGTGACAGTTTGATGAATGCCGCTCAACGGTCGGCCACTAACTATCTATCCCTGCGCGCCTGGTTCCTCACCTTTAAATAGGGCTCCGACCGGTAAAGCACCGCTCTGCCCCTATTTTTTCGAGTGCCGTCCCATGACCGCTACACCCAACCCGCTCTCCCCCCTTGCTGTGCGCGATTTCCTGCCGCTTTCCCACGCGCAGGTTCGTCCCGTGAATGAAAGTCTGTTGCTGGAAGCCACGGCCCGCTGGAACGCCAGCCGTGAACACCTGTTCCGGCTCACCACCGATGCCCCCAGTGTTCACGCCTCACTCAAAGCGTTCATCCACGAGCAACTGGGCCTGGACGGCGACAGCGTGCAGTTGCATTTTGCGGCTACCGCCGACCAGCCGGCGCGTTACGTCACGCTCACCCAGGCCTGCGCCTTTGTTCATCAAATCACCGTCCCCGCCTCGCTCTACCAGCACTGCCGGGTGGTCGGCCTGCCGGAGGGGAAAACCCAATACGCGGCGCAACCGCTCGAGCTGGTTAAACCCTTTACCCAGCTCAATGTGCAGCAGGCCCTGCGAACGGCCTGGGTCCGCTACTGGTGGTTCACGCGCGCACCCGGCACGCCGGTCTCGCGCCGCGATCACGCAGTCGCGCAGTACAGCAGCCATCTGCAGGCCGCCGCTCAGTTGGCCTGCGCGTCGGGGGCCATCACGGCTGATCAATTGAAGCCGTTGCTGACGGTCCTCGACCCTCCGAGCGGCGCGTTGCAGCTCGACGGTCAAAAGATCTATACCGAGCAACTGCTGCTCAAACGCACAGGGCTGGCCGATGCAGAGATACCCGGTGCGCTGGTCATCACCCTGGATGCAGAGATCGTCCTCCAGCTGTTATACCTGCCCGCTGAAGTACCCGCGCTGAGCCTGTTCAACAGTCGCGTCAGCATGGAGCAGTGGTTGCTCGATCACCCCACGCTGTTCCCCGGCGTGGCCGCAATCACACGCGACAACCAGATCGACTACCGCGAAGTCGACGAGCCCTTGCAAGCCGGCGTGACGCACCTGCTGGAACATCGCCTCAAAGAAAAGCAGGCCAGCTTGAAATACACCCACGGCAGAGACCTCACCGAGCATGGACACAAAGCGCTGGAAGCGGCCGATCAGGTCGACCGGCAACAGCGCAACCAGGGGTTTTTCGCCTTGCCGCCGGCCTCCATACTCACTGCCGCCGAGGACGACGCGCCCTTCGACAACACGCCCACGGTCTTCGCCGGACTGACCGCCGACCTGCCATTGGCCCAGCGCCGCCACGCACTGTTGCGGCAACAGCAGTCGCTCTTCGGGGCCGTGCAGGCGCCCGCCCGACTGACGCCAATGAGCGACGAGCAGTTGGCCGCACTGCGCAGCCAACTCAGCCGCTTGCACGAGGCGCAACAGCAAGCCCATGCAGCGGCCACAGCGCTGTGGAATCAGCCCCGGCCGCAACTGCTGGAGCTGTCCCAGCAAGCCAACCCCGACTACCACACCTTGCTCCAGGCGCGACTGAATGGGCTGCTTGCCGAGGCCAGCCTGCAACGTCAACTCAACCAGATCACCCAGGCCGGGCACGACATGCTCCTGGCCGCCTTCGACCCGCTTAACGCGCAAAATCCCGAACTCAACGTGTCGGTGGCGACCTTGACGCTGTCGATCAGCGACCGCAGCAACGGCGCAACCAACACCCAGCGCAAAGAGCTGGACGGCGTGCTGCTCATCACCCTGGAAGCGGCGCTGCGCGATGCGTCAACGCCCCAGGACCTGTTGCTGTATTGGCCGGGCAGCCAGGGCGGGCTGCAGCACTTCGACTCGCTCCAGGCGCTTGAACGGTGGCTCGGCGTGACGCCGCCAGGCGCCTCGTCCGTAGAACTGGCCCTGCTCAATCAGACCCCGCTCGACTACAGCCTCACCGTGCAACTCGATGGCTGGGTCACCCAGATTGAAGAGATGCTTCGGCGCGCCCCGGACGACACCGAGCGTCAAGCCAGGGAACTGGAACCCCTGCGCGTGCAAGCGATCGAGGAACTCGGCGTACCGACCCACGCCGTGCGCGAACTGGCCTACGCGCAGCTTCTGGAGCAGAACCAGAGCGGCGCACTGGCCGCGCAACTGCCGGTCTGGCTCGGCCAGGTTTCGCCAGCCGACAGGGCCGAACTCAAGACCCTGCTGGAGCGCTACATCCAGGCGTTCCAGCGCGCCGACGAGGCCTTGAACCTGAAGCTGCCGCTGATCAGCAGCTTTTGCAAAAAACGCCTGCACGCACGACTGTCCCGGGACTTCTCGCTCAAACACCCGTTCAGCGTTCAGCTCGACGTGCCCGAATCCGTCACCCGCCAACAGCATTTCGTCGCAGCCGCCGGCGCACCGGGCACTCCGACCAAGACCGTGCTGGTCCCCAGCGCCACTCGGGTCAAAATGGCCCTGGAAGAGCTGGCGCTGAGCAACATCGATACACCGATCTCCGAGCGGTTGTCGTTCATGAAGGTCGAGGTCAACACCGAGGACGCCACGGAAGGCCAGGCACTCACGGCCGGGCTTAGCGTCAACTACCTGCGCACGCTGGTGCCGGAGCTGGACCTGGCCCAAGCGTATGAAAACCTGATCGTCGAGACCTACCAAGGTTCGGATCGCGAAGCGTACTTCAGCCGTGATCATCGCCTCGAATGCCTGCTCGAACCTCATCGCCAGATGCTCACGCTCCAGGGGCGCCTGGCGTTCCTGCAAAAGCACATCAATGCCAGCGAACTGAATACCTTCAACATCGCCATAAATGCCACCACCGCCCAGGCCTGGCGGGCCGATGGCAACGATATCGAGTTACTCCCCGCCTACCTCAGTGTCGGCGGGCCAGATACCCAGGACGGCTCAAGCACCTTGTCCGGCATCACCTTCATCCGTCAGAAAAACTCCGGGTTCACCCTGCTCTATCTGCCTGAAATCCCCGACGGTCACTCCCTACGCAGCTACACCCATCTTGAAGCCGCCCGACTGGCACTGTTCCACCTATGCCTGAACAGCTCGATGGTCAATTACCTGGCCGGCCGCGCCTTGCTGGGCAACGTGGCCAACCACGTCAGCCGGATCAATCAAGCGGTGCTCCGGCATTTCGACGCACTGATCGGCGTCGGCAGCCCCTGGCCCGTCACCACGTCGCTGGCCGGCCATTTGCTCAACGCCCACATGGGCCGCGTCAAGGAAGCCCACCGCGCCAGTTCGCGCTCCAACAGCGACCTGTACCTGGAACGCTACGCCATGAAGGGCGTGCAGGCCTTCAGCTATATCAAGATGGCGCTCGGCGTGGTCCCCGTGGTGGGTACGGTGATCGGCCTTTACGATGGCTGGGTCAGCGCCAATGACGCGGTGGATGCGTTCAGACGCGGTGATCATGTCCAGGGCCTGCACGACATCACCCAAGTCCTGCAATCATTGATCGACGCCGGCGTGGATGTGGCCGGCGGGGTGCTGATCACGCCCAATGCGGCACGCGTGCGGACCCGGGGGCGCCAGTTGCGCAACGCCTTCAAGGGCGGCCGCTACCTGCAACCGCCCATGAGCCGCAAGGCGCGCCGCATCGCCGAGCGTTTCAGCGGGTATGAGTACGACAAGGAGATCGCCCTGGGCCACCTGTCCCCCGCGATCCACGGCGTGTATCGCAACGTCTATCGGCATGCAGACGGCCATTTTATTGTGCGTCAGGACAACGTTTACCAGGTCGAACTGCAGAACGGGCATTGGCGCTTAGCCGGCAACTCGCTGAAAAAATACAAACAGCCGATTGCCCTGGATGAAGCAGGCGAGTGGGACACCCACTTCGGGGTCTACGGCACCGCGCAACCAAGTGGTTTGGCCGGCGGCGGCGGCGCGCTCGGGCACCTGGCAGACACCCTCGACCCGCTCTGGCCGATGGCAATTCGACAACGGTTGCCGATCTGGTGGACCGATCATGTCGTGCGCCGCCAACTGGCGCTCGACGATGCGATCAATACGCTGAGCAACGGGCTCGACGCTCAACTGGCCGCGACCAACAACCTGCAACACCTGTCCAACCAAAGCGATTTCGCCACCCGCAAGACATTGCAACCGACCCTCGATCAGGCCTACACCAAGGACATCGAGCTGGCGATTCAGCAGGCCAACGCGATCCAGGACGTGATCGCCTTTACCCCCAGCAGAGAGCATCTGGTCCTCAAAGGCATGCAAAGCCGCGCCGCCTTGATCGTCACCAGCAGAACCGTGGAACGCTTGAAAGTCGCTGCGGCTGCTCTGCAGGCGTTGACCGAGCAATTCGCTGGCATCCAGGTGCCGCCGGCACGACCCGCCGCCATTCTGCAGTTTCTGCAAACCCGCAAAGGTCTCAGCCAGAAAATCGTGCAGGCACTCGACCGGATCGACCGCATCTTCCGGGTCATGAACGAATGGAGCAGCCAGATCAACCTTGTAGCGCTGGAGGCCGATTTGCGCCTCCAGGGCAGAAGCACACGCAGGACCGCGCAACAGATCGACGCGGACCTGCACAACACGCGCACGATGGTGGGCGAGGCTCGCGATGACACGGCGCGCTGGAACGAGCTCTACGATGAAGGGTTTCGCACGCACCTGCGCACCGTCCACAGCATCGATACGTTCAACCGCTACGATCACGTCACCGATCCTTCCTGGCTGTACTTGCAAAGTGAGGTCAATCGCGTCTATCTCGACGCCCACCTGGCCCTGAACACGCATTTCGCACTGACCAAAACCCCCACCACCGTCAGCCAGCGCACGCGAATCCTCAACGAATGTATCGATGCCTATACGCGCTTCAGCCTCAGCGCTAAAACCTTGAGCGCAGGCTACCCGCAACATTTTGACCTGGAAAACCTGGACGCGTTGCTGAACAACCTCGAACGCATGATTCAACTGGCCCGCAACCGTATCGGCACAACACCTCGCCTGCGGCGCCCGCGGCCCGACGAACCACAAGGAACAGTGTTTGAAAGCGACGACAACCGGCTGCTGATCGGCATAAAAAGCACCGACCCACGCACCAACACAACGCGCTATACCATCGACAACCTCAGCGGCCACACCGAGACCTGGGAGCAACGGCCAAACGGTCGGGCCCAGCGCCAACCGGCCCCGCCCGCGGAGTTCCCACCTGAGGCAAACGTGAAGTCGGTGATGGTGAGCGAAGCCCAGAACCGCCTGCGTGCCGTGCCGGCGTACCAGGCCAAAGTTGAAGCCTATGCCCGGCAGGGCATGTTGCCGGTGGACCTTGAACACATGCTGGTCAGCGAAGCCGCCGAACTCACCCTGCGCTCAAACCGCATCGCGCGCCTTGACCCCGAAGAACCGAGCCTCTCGCAATTGCGCAAGACCTCTACCGAACTGACCGCCGCCGGCCGCGCCCTGCGCACCCGACAATCATTGGCCAGCCGCAAACCCACCGACGGCATGCTCGATGACCTGGTCAGGCATCACGTGGTCGAGGTGCGTCGAACCGCGTCGATGACCGAACTGGCGAGGCGTGCGAACGGGCATCGCGACTTCATGCAGGAATATGAAGTCTGGGACCTGACTGCCACCCCAGCGCGCGCCCTGTGGTATGCGCACTTTCATTACAACCGCCGCACGGCAACCTTCGACGAGTTCGAAAAGGCCCATCTGAAACTGCCGGAGCACCGCTATTTGACCCATGCCGACGACCCGTCGCTGCCGTTTTCCGACATTGGCAGGCAGTCTGCCGCGTTGCCGCATATCCGGTCGCTAGGGGTTGCCCAATAACCACAAAACGTGAGCTGCGGCTGTTCATCAGAGCGGTTCAGTCACAGTTTCAAAAACAGTTTTTCATCCAGCGGCGAGCCTATCCGTGCCCTGACGATCTGTTCCACAACGCGGTTGTTTCCCGCCTCGGCCACCAGGTCTTTCTGGGTCTTGGTGCGCTGCGACGGGATCTTCAGATGCGCCGCCGTGTAGAGGTTGCGCGGCGAACCTTTGGCCGGGTAGTGGAAATGGGCATACCACAAGACGTCGACTTTGCCTTTTTCACGCACGGCATATTCGGTGAAGACATCGCCGCTTTTGGTCGCGGTGTCTCGCTGAACCAGGTTGATATCGACGAACCCGTGCTTCCACAGGTAATCGATATTTTCCGGCTTGGGGGGCAGGCGTTTGTAGCCATCGGCGCAATGTTGCCGAGCCTTGTTGAGCAGTTCGTCCGCCGCTGTGCGCCACTGGTTGACCAACTGTGCGGTTTCAGGCCTGCCACTCTGGCTGGTTTCGGCTTGCAGGGCGGTCGCTTGAAGCCGCTCGGCCTGGGCTTGCAACATGTCGTTCCAGTCCAGCGGGTTGACGCCCTCGCGGCGTTGCGGGTCGTTGAGTTTGCGCTTCTGGAACTCGATCGTTCGTTCAATGCCGGCGCTTTCTTCGAGCAGTTTTCTGGCGTCGGATTTAAGCGTTGAAAGCGACTTGGGCGACTGCGCGGGCCGTGCAGGTTGCGCGGGAACGATCTTGACCCACTCGCCGTCGCTGGGGTGTTCGCTGTAACTGGCGACCGGCTGGCCGGATTGCGGGTCCAGTACATCAATGATGGCGCTGGCGCCTGCTGCGTGAGGACGCGCGGTGCCGATCAAGGTTTCCTTGTCGCGGGTTTTGAACGTTCGCTGGCCCGCCGGCTTTTGTTGCTGATCGATACGCGCGACGGCGACCGGCACCAGCGCTTGTTCCTCGCGAATCACTTCAGCCAGGTCGGTTTGGGCATCGTTGATAACATCGCGCAGGCGTTCGGCAAACAGCTGCTGATACTCGGCGCGCTGAAGGCTGGGATTCGCGTCCTGTATCGCCAGGCTGTCGCTGAGCTCTCGCTGGTACGTGCCGATGATGGTTTCCAGCGTCGCTTTGCGTTCGCTCAAGCTGTAACCGCTGTACTGCCGCAGGTCCAGGTGAGCCCTGTAGACGGGAATCAGGTTGGTTGAGCTCAATCGCTGCAGGTAAAACGACTCCACCGGGTCAGTCGTTCGGGCATAGCGATCGAGGCTCAGCTCTTTGAGGTTGGACAGGGTGGTCAGCTTCATGCGCAGGGCAATAATCGCAGGCGGCTGTGTGTCTTGCAGCTTGAGGAAGTGCGCGGCCTTGGTTTTGCCGAACGACGAATCGTTCGTCCATTTTTCCAGCACGGCGGCAGAGGCCAAGGCGGCTTCCCGCACGTTTTCCAAGTCATGGTAGACCCTGCCGAAGTTGTCCATCAGCTCGATATAGGCGCTTTTGGAGCCTGTCCTCGCCTCGCTCACCACCTCCGCCATCGACCGTCCGCTGGGCACGTGTTGATTGCTGTCTTCGGCCAGCGCTCTATAGAACTGTTCGATTTGACGGTAGTTGTCGAGTACTGCGCCGTAGAGATTGGAGCGCGCCTGTTTTTCTTCGGAGAGATCGTCCACTGCGCCCAGTTTTTTCGGCGCCAGACTGTCAATGGCTGTCTGAACCGCCGCACTGTGCGCCTGAGTGCTTTGCTTGAGTTGCACGAACTGCTGGTCGATTGTCTGCCTGAGGTTTTTCGTGAGTTCCAACTGCGTCAAATAGGGCGTGAGGAAGCGCTGTTGATGCTCGCCGGTGGTGGACAGCCCCCACAGCGTGCGCAGTTTCTTGCGGGCATTGTGGTAATCGGTGATGGTCACGACAAGCTGGTTATGCGCATCGACCCTTGGCCCATCGAGCACCAACGCAGCCTCGACGGCCTGACTGAACTGCTCCCCTCGCGCCTGTTTCGCCTGCGTATTTTGTTTAACCCGCTCGGCGACGCCACTTTTGCGCGGCATGCCACCGCGCAACCTTGGGCTGCTGTCGAAACTCCAGCGCCCCTGTGCGTCACGCCTGATCGGCGGGCCGGTACGCGCCCGATTGTGCTCGTCGATGATGAACACCCCGTCCAAGTCGTTGGCCACCCGGAACCACTGATTGTCGATGTTGGCGTACAGTCGGCCCTGGCTCAGGTACAACCCCCTTTTTTGCCCCTCGGCAATCGCGGCACCGACATCGGCCGGCGCGGGCACCCGGAATGACCCGATCTGTGCGAGCTGCCCGGGGGTCAACCGGCGTGGGCTGGAGAACGCAAAATCGAGCACGCTCGCATTATCGCCGACGACACCGGCAGTTGGCTCCACGCTGCTTTGGCGGAGGGTCGCGCGATGAGCGCTCGGTGTCTGACCCGGCACGCGACGCGTCGGCCCATTGTTTTGCGGGATGGCTTTGAGCGCGTCGAGCGTCACCGGCGGCTGCGCGACGTCTGCGGGCGCAGAATGGGTCAACACCATGCCCATATTGAGCAGCAGGTCCACCACGGTAGCCGTGCTGTCGTCCTGAGCGGTGGGGTTGGACAGTTTGCGGATGTCGTCCTCGCTGCCGGCCAACTGCAACAACCACCCCGCCATCGCCCCAGGCCCGCGCAATACGGGTAACAGCGTGTTGAACAGCAACCCGCCCAGTTCCTTGAAAGAGGCCCAGCGGCTTTGCGCGTCCGATACCGATTGCCCCTCGGCCAGGCTCACCAGGCTGTGGGTATTGCTCTGGTACACGTGCTGCATCAGGCGCCCTTGCGCCAGGGCCTGGCGTAATGCGCGCGCGGCGTCATAGCCGTCCACGGCCAGCGCCGTCGGTGCCGGTTGGGCGGGCGGATCGAACGCGTTAAAGACGCTGTAGCGGGCAATATTCGGTGTCTTGAACCCGCCATTGCCGTACACCGCGCGCGTCCTGTCGTCGGGCAACCAGGCCAGCACGCTTTGCTGCAAAGGGCCGGGCTGTTGCACCGCCTCCAGCAGCGCTTGGCGGGTCGTAAACGCCTGCAACGCCGGGGACAACATCGGACGGTAGAGAATGTGCGGGCCGACAACCGAATCGGCCGGCTCGATGACAAACATGTTCTGGACGACATCGGGTGTCGCGCCGGGCTTGCGTAAAAACGCCAGGGGGCGAATGACGATGTCTTGCCCGTCGACCTGTTTTGCCCCGGCGCCAGGGCTCAGCACCGCCGCCACATACTGATAGCCTCGCGCGGTGATGCCCGATTCGCCCTTGAGCTTGAGTTCCAGCGCTTGCATGGTGAGCTGGAGCGGGACTTGTTGGGCAAACAAGGCGCTGCGTCGACGTGCTTCATCACTGTCGCCAAGCAGGTGGGAGTGCAGCAACGCGGGGTAGTTTTTGCCGATGTCCACCCGCGTGACGATGTCTTTCAAGCGCTGGGGCATTGCGGGGTCGGTGATCAGTTGACCGAAGTGACGCACTTCCATTTCGCCCTTGGGCAACCCGGCCAGATTGCGCAAGGCCATGTCGGTCAGGCTCATCGTGACGCGTTCGATATAGCCGCCGCCCAGCGTGCCGACCGGCACCTTGAAGGTGACTTCCAGGTGGTCCGCGAGAAACCCGGTGTTCTCCAACTGTGCTTGAAGCTGTTGCTGGGTATAGGTGCGAATATCGGGGATGTCCGAAAAAAAGTTTCGGCCCTGATTGCGTTGTACATCGCTGGCCAGTTCCAGGGCGTGTCGGTGATAGGCAAAGCGATCGGCCGGGTCGGCATTGCGCATCCACTGCGGCAGTTTTTTCTGCAGCCGCGCCAGTTCCTCGGAATCCGGGGCATAGGCGCCGACAAACCACGGGCTCGGATCGCTGACCAGGGAAAAGCGCTGCTCCAGAGCGTTGAGGCCGCCGGCTTCAGGCAGCACGATGGCGTCTATCGCCTGCAACTGGTTATTTAGAATGATGCCCGCTTGCGTATCGAAGATATTCGCGTCCGGCTCCTGACGCTTCCAGGTCAAATTGTCGAAGACGAAGTCGTTCTCCAGCGTCTCGCCCCATGCCTTGCCGAAGGCTTCCACCGAGTCGTAAGGGGTAATCAGGCCGTTGGCAGCGGCATGCAGGACCTGGGTGCTGCCGCCGATCTGGCGGGTGATCAGCAGATCGGGACTGAGCTGCGTGGACGAACCGCCACTGTAACGGACGGTGGCGTCGAGCACGAAAACCCGGGCCGCGTCGTCGCCTTTGGCACTCACACGTTGCGCACGCTCGGGCCAGGCAACCACCTGATCAAGCGTAGCGCGTTGCGCATCCGTGAGGCCGGGCTGTTTCAGCGACGCACTGCGCAGGCTGTCGCTGAGCATGCCGCTGAGCCACAACCAGCGATTGCCTGCGACAGGGCCGGTGGCGCCGGCGGCACTTTGTCCCCAATAGCGCGTCAAGGCCCGTGCAAAACCGTCTCTGAGGCTGGGCCGAAGGCTGCGAATCACCAGTTCGATGGCCGACATGTCGATATCGTCGCGCCGGTCGCCTGATGGGTGCGGAACCCTGAGGGTGGTGCCTGTGCCTTGTTTGACGAGTTTCTGCGGCCACGAATACTTGTCGGTGAAATCGATTTCGGCCCCGGCGGCCAGGTGGTTGAGGGCGACATCCAGCAGCGGGGTCAATCGGTATTGAACCGGGTTTTGCGCGATGGGCTCTGCCACCGAGGTCTGAGCTACGTCGAGTTCCAGCGTGGGATACAGGCTTTTGATCGCCTCGCCGAGCATTTCCCTGACGACCGAGCGCACGCCGGGCCGTGTCGCGAACTGGCTGCTGACGGCGTGGGCGGCGAGGTGGGTGGCGGTGGGAAGGGGTTGCACATCGGCAATGGCCCTGGGCTCGACGCCGGCACTGCCCCGCGAGGTTGTCGCAACTGCGTTTGGCGCAGGAGCCGGATTGGCCGGCGGTGCCGCAGGGTACAGATGAGGGATGAAGGGACTTGCAGCGTTGCTAGCGGTCATGGGGCACATCCTTGGCGTGGAAATACGGTGTCATCCCAACGACGTATGAAGTGCCCTTCGGGACGAGTCTCGCGCCAAAATACCCACTCCCCCCTACGGTGAAATAAGAAATGCGTAATTGACTATGTCCACCCACGCGTCATCCGCCAGGGCTCCGGGTCAGCGCCTTTTCGTAATGTATGGCTGGATATGAACGTCGTGCCCTTGGCCTGTCTGTCGACAGTCCGAGCAACATGAGACAAACTCACCCCATTCCAATTGTTCATCAATATTGCTCATGGAGGCCACGGTGCTGGAAATCCGCCACCTGAAAACCCTGCACGCCTTGCGCGAAGCCGACAGCCTGGTCGAAGCCGCCGAACGCCTGCACTTGACCCAGTCCGCCCTGTCCCACCAGTTCAAAGAGCTGGAGGAGCGATTGGGCATGCAGTTGTTCGTGCGCAAGACCAAACCCGTGCGTTTCACCAGCGCCGGCTTACGCCTGTTGCAACTGGCGGACGCCACCCTGCCCCTGCTGCGCGGCGCCGAGCGTGACATCGCGCGCCTGGCCGGCGGCACCGCCGGACGCCTGCACATGGCCATCGAATGCCACAGTTGCTTCCAATGGCTGATGCCGACCATCGACCAGTTCCGCGACGCCTGGCCCGAAGTCGAGCTGGACCTGGCGTCCGGTTTCGCCTTCGCCCCGCTGCCGGCCCTGGCCCGTGGCGACCTGGACCTGGTGGTCACCTCCGACCCGCTGGAGCTGCCGGGCATCACGTATGTGCCGCTGTTCACCTACGAAGCCATGCTGGCCGTGGCCAACCAGCACCCGCTGGCGAACAAGTCGTACATCGTGCCGCAAGACCTGCTCAGCGAAACCCTGATCACCTACCCGGTGGAACGCGACCGCCTGGACATTTTCACGCGGTTCCTCGAACCCGCCGATGTGGAACCGGCCCAGGTGCGCACCTCGGAGCTGACAGTGATGATGATGCAACTGGTCGCCAGCGGTCGTGGCGTGTGCGGCATGCCACATTGGGCCCTGCATGAATACAGCTCGCGCGGTTACGTCAAGGCCAAGCGCCTGGGTGAAAAAGGCCTGTTTGCGACGCTGTATGCGGGGATTCGTGCAGACATGCTGGACGCGCCCTACATGCGCGACTTTCTGCTCACGGCCAAGGACACGTCGTTTTCCACATTGGATGGGGTCAGCGCCGTGCGTTGAGGGGCGCACGGCTCAGTCCTTTGAGCGCGCCAATCAGGCGGTGGTGGTCAGCGATTGGCGATAAAACGGCAGGATCAGCTCACGCGTCAAGGGCGCCAAGTGCAGGCCGCCGTCACCGGCCGGGTCGATCCAGCGCACTTCTTCGATCTCGGCCGCCGGCGTCACCGGCACATCGATCTGCACCTGGAACAGTTCAGCTTGCACCGTGAAGCCCGGTTCGTTGGCGGCCGGGGCCGAGAAGCGGCCGAGGTAGACCGCCTGGCTCGGCTCAATACGCACGTTCAGTTCTTCGTGCAGCTCACGGGCCAGCGCCTCGACCGGTTGTTCACCGGCATCGATCTTGCCGCCCGGTTGCATGAACGCCTGGGTGCCGCGCTTGCGCACCAGCAAAGTCTGGCCGTCGCCGCCGATCAGGAGCGCGGCGGCGATGCGGATAGTGGTTGGCATGGACAAAATCACCTTGAATGCAAAGGCACAATAATCCCATGAAGCGCCTCAGCCTAAAAGCTGCGGCTCTTCCGGCTCCTTGATAAACACGCTGTACTTGGCGCCCTCCATCGCTTCAAACGCGATCAGCTTGTCCACCAGCGGCAGGTTGAGCACCTTGCCGGCATTGAGCAGCAACATGCCGTTATCGGCGTTGAGGTTGCGCGCCAGGACCATGCCTTCGGCCAGTTCACGGGTGCTTAGCACTTTGACGTTGGGGTCGCCCAGGGTCACGTCGCTGAGGAACGTGGCGCAGGCCAGGACGAAGTTTTCGACCATATCCGGATCATAGAGCCGCCCCGCGTACTTGCGGATGTACAGCAGTGCTTCACCGCTGTTCATCTGCCGCTCCAGGATCAGGCCTTTCTGCAGTTCGATGAAGTCCACCGCCAGTTTGAGCAACCGCGCGCCTTCGGGAATCGCATCGCCCTTGAGGTGATCGGGAAACCCGGTGCCGTCCCAGCGTTCCTGGTGATGGCGGATCAGCCGGGCGGCGTCCTTCATCGGTTCCAGGGTCATCAATAACGATTCGCTTTGCGTCGGGTAGACCCGATAGCGTTCGCGGTCGTTGCTGTGCAGCAGGTCCGACGGCGCGGCCATCATGCCGTCGCTCCAGCTCAACTTGCCAATGTTGTAGAGCGCCGCCGCCATGGCCAGGTCACGGGCGCTGGCTTCGTCCACCGCCTGGGCTTTGCAGTACACGCGGATCAGCTCGATCAACTGGCGGTTGGTCTGCTTATGCTTGGGCAGGCGCAGGTTGGCCAGCAGCGAAAACACTTCGGTGCCGGTCACATAGCTGCGCTTTAGCTCATCGTAGGCCAGGTCGAGCATGTCGGCGGTTTGCTGCAACTCACTGGTGCGGGCTGCGACGCGTTTTTCCAGGGTGGCGTTGAGGGCCTTCAACTGCTCGTTCTGATCGCGGGTCAACCGCTCAAGGCGCACGCGCTCGCGTTCGGAATGCTGGTGTTCCAGGGACTGGCGCAAGGTCAGGAGCATTTCCTCGTCGTTCCAGGGCTTGCTGATATAGCGGTGGATCTGACCTTCGTTGATCGCCTTGATCATCATGGTCATGTCGGCATAGCCGGTCAGCAGGATGCGCGTGGTGGCCGGGTACAGGCGGTGGGTCTCGGCCAGCAGCATCGCCCCGTCCATCGAAGGCATGCGCGCGTCGGTCATAAGCAGGTCGACGGGCTGGGCAGCCATGATTTCCAGAGCCTGGGCACCGCTGCCGGCCAGCAATACATCATAAGGCTGGCCCCGCAGCAGGCGGCGCAGGCTGTTGAGGATCGACTCTTCATCGTCGACCAGCAAAACAGTTGGCCTGTAAGGGGACGTCGTAGCAGTTTGTTCATCCATGGCGACACCTCCTGACAATGGCACACAGTTGCTTCATCGCGCCCCGGCGTAATCCATCGCTGTACTTGCACAAGCGATGAGCGCTAGATGCACGCTGGGGTAATTGGGGTTGATTTGACGCCAACTGGCGTACTTATTCAAGGGACCCGACTATGCTAGTAGCATGAAGCCATGACTCGTCCCGGTTTACCGAAGCATTCAAGGTAAGGAAGCCCGATGCGTAAGAATTTCCAGTTGCCCGCGCCCCGGTGTCAGTCATGAACCCGTGCTCGGGACGGGCCAACCGACGAATCCTGATCGTCGATGACACGGCCTCCATCCACGAGGATTTCCGCAAGATCCTGTGCGCCGATGCCAATGGCGGCCAGTCCCTGGACAGCATCGAAGAAACCCTGTTCGGCACCGCCCCCACCGTGCGCCAGACCTTTGAACTGGACTCCGCCTACCAGGGCCAGGAAGCGCTGGCCCTGGTCAACCAGGCCGTGGCTGACAAGGCGCCCTACGCCTTGGTGTTCATCGATATGCGCATGCCGCCGGGCTGGGACGGCCTGGAGACCATCGAACAGCTGTGGAACGTCGACCCAAACCTGCAGATCGCCCTGTGCACGGCCTACTCGGACTATTCCTTCGAAGCCATCGAAGCGCGCATCCAATACAGCGACCAGTTGCTGATCCTGAAAAAGCCGTTCGACAACCTGGAAATCCGCCAAATGGCCAGTGCGCTGACCTGGAAATGGCAGTTGGCCCAGGACGCGGCGCTCAAACTGATGGGGTTGGAGCGCACAATTGAAGAACGCGTGCAGGAACTGCTCAAGGTCTCGCACCTGCTGCAATACGACGCCCTGACCGAACTGCCCAACAGCGCCCTGCTGGGCGACCGGCTGACGCAGGCGATCGCCGTCTGCAGGCGCCATGACACTCAGTTGGCCGTGATATTTATCGGACTGGACCGCTTCAAGCGCATCAACAATGCCCTGGGCTACCCGGTCGGCGATGACATGCTCAAGCAGGTCAGCCAAAGCCTGGTGGCCACGGTGCGCGAGTCCGATTCGGTGTTTCGCTATGGCGCCGACCAGTTTGTGCTGATCCTCAACGACATCAAGCACCCTCAGCAAACCCAGTACATTGCCGAAAAACTGCTCGGTGCCATCAGCGCGACACGCTATGTGGCCGGGCATGACTTGAGCGTCACCGCGAGCCTGGGCATCAGTATTTACCCCAACGACAGTTTCAACGCGGTGGAGTTGATCAAGAACGCCGAAACCGCCATGCACACCATCAAAGCCCGTGGCCCCAACGACTTCAGTTTCTTCATCAACGAGATGAACCTGCGCGCCCAGGCCCAGCAGAGTCTGGAAACCGCGATCCGGCTGGGCTTGCAGCGCGATGAGTTTATTTTGCACTACCAACCGAAACTGGATTTGAACAGCGGCCAGATCGTCGGCGCCGAAGCGCTGATTCGCTGGCACCAGCCCGACCACGGCTGGATCTACCCGTCAGCCTTCATTCCCGTGGCCGAAGACAGCGGCCTGATCGTCCCCTTGAGCCAATGGGTGTTGCGCCAAGCCTGCGAGCAAGCGCAGGCCTGGAGCGCCGCCGGCCTGCCTGCGCTGTGTATCTCGGTGAATATTTCGGCGATTGATTTTCGCCAGCGCAATTTTGTCGCGAACCTGGCGGCTATTCTGGAGCGCACGGGCCTGGCGCCCGGTTTGCTTGAACTGGAAATCACCGAGAGCGTGCTGATGCAGAACGTCGAGGACACGCTCGTCACCCTGCGAGGCATCAAGGCCCTGGGCGTGCGGCTGTCGATCGACGATTTCGGCACCGGCTATTCCAGCCTCAGTTACTTGCGACGGTTTCCCATCGATGTGCTGAAGATCGATCAATCCTTCGTGCGCGGTTTGAGCGAAAACAGCCAGGACGCACAACTGATCAGTGCCATCATCAGCCTGGGCAAGAGTCTGGACTTGAACATCGTTGCCGAAGGCGTCGAGACGCTGGAGCAGTTGGCATTTCTCAAAGCCCACCGCTGTGAGGAGGGTCAGGGTTTCCTGTTCAGCAAAGCCGTGGCTGCCGATGACTTCGCTCAATTGATGCAGGCCGGGCACCCCAGCCTGATGCCTGACCAATAACTGTCTATCAAGGAACGAACGCTTGAGCCGTCTCCCCTCTCGCTCTCCTCGCCTGTCCCCTCGGGCACTCGGCTTTGCCGTCGTCCTGGGGTATGGCGGCGCCCTGCCCGTGTTGGCCGCGCCGCTGGATGAACCGCTCAAACCGCTGCCGCCGGTGCCGCTGCTGGATGCGGCAACGGTTGAGCTGGGGCGCCAGTTATTCAACGAGAAACGCCTGTCGGTCAATGGCAGCCTGTCCTGTGCCAGTTGCCATCGACTGGAGACGGGCGGGGCCGACGACAAGCCGTTTTCCCTGGGCGTTGATGGCCAACCGGCCAAGATCAACACGCCCACGGTGTTCAACGCCAGCCTGAACTTCAAGCAGTTCTGGGATGGCCGGGTCGACACCCTCGAGGCTCAGGTCGAACAGGTGGTCATCAGCCCGCGGGAAATGGGCAGCGACTGGAAGACCGTGGTCGACAACCTCGCGGCCATGCCGCATTACAAGGCCCAGTTCACCCAGGTGTACCCCGACGGCGTAACGGCGGCCAATGTGCAAAATGCCCTGGCGACTTATGAGCGCACATTGCTCACGCCCAACTCACGCTTCGACCAATACCTGCAAGGCAATACCGAGATCCTCACCCGCGAAGAAAAATACGGCTACCAACGTTTCAAGGAATATGGCTGCATCGCCTGCCATCAAGGCATGAATATCGGCGGCAACATGTTCCAGAAATTCGGCGTCATGGGGGATTATTTCAAGGACCGCCCTCCCGCCGAGACCGACCTGGGCCGCTACCTCGTTACCCACGACGACGAAGATCGTAACGTGTTCAAGGTGCCCAGCTTGCGTAACGTCGCCGTCACCGCGCCGTATTTTCACAATGCCTCAGCAAAAACCCTGGAAGAAGCCGTGGACGTGATGTTCACCTTCCAGTTGGGGCGCATTCCCTCAGCAGAAGACAAGGACCAGATCATCAAATTTCTCAAGACCCTGACCGGCCAATGGGCGGGCAAACCTCTATGAGCAGACGGTCATGAGACTCTCCCGCCACAACGTCGTCCAATTGCTGCTGGCCACCGCGACCGTGCTGCTGGCATCGGTACTGGTGTTCCTGTACATCAAGTCAACCTCCGACCAGACCAGCCGCTATACCGAGTCCCGTGACCTGATCCGCCAGATGCAGCAGCTCAATGCGCAGTGGGACAGTGAAGTGCTCAAGGCCAGAATCGCCCTGACCCACAACTACGATCCCCTGGTGACGCCACTGACGCAGATCACCCGACTCTGGGAGGAACTGCGCCACCACGAGTCATACCACGCGCCTAAAGACCTGCCCGGCTGGCAAGCCAGCCTGGACGCCGGCGAGGCGGCGATCCAGGACAAAGCGCGGCGGATCGACCAATTCAAATCCCATAACGCGGTGCTGCGCAACTCCCTGGCGTTCCTGCCGACCGCCGAAGACGATATCCAGGCTGCGTTCTCCCGGCTCGACGACGAGGGCCGGCTGCCCCTGCAAAACGTGGCCACCGACACCTATGACCTGTTGCTCAGCAGCATGGAATTCGCCCAGGTCGCCAGTGACGACCGCGCGGCCGAGATCCTGCTGGGCCTGAACCTGCTGGCCGTGAACAAAGAACGCTTGCCGGCTGACTTCCATCTGCCGGTGGACATTCTCAGCAACCACATTGCGCTGATCCTGCGCGAACAGCCGCTGGTCAACACCCTGCTGGAACAGATCGCCGCAGTTCCGGTGGCCGAGCGCCTGGACGAGCTGACCACCCACCTCAATCAGGATCAGCAGGCCTCCGACCTGATCGAGCAGAAGTATCACAACTACTTACTGGTGTTCTCCACCCTGCTGGTGGCGTTGCTGCTGTACCTGGCCATTCGGCTGCTGCGCAGTTTCGCCGAGATCAACCGGGTCAATCGCGCCCTGCACACCGCCAACGCGAGCCTGGAACAGCGCGTGGAAAAACGCACCCGCCAGCTCAAGGATGCGCAAAGCGAACTGCTCGACAGCGCACGCCAGGCCGGCATGGCGGAGATCGCGACCAACGTGTTGCACAACGTGGGCAACGTGCTCAACAGCGTGAACATCTCCGCCGAACTGGTCGCGCGCAAGCTGCGCACCAGCAAAGCATCGGGGCTGGGCAAGGCCATGCAGTTGATCAACGAACACCCTGATGACCTGGGCACTTACCTGCGCGAAGACGAAAAAGGCAAACTGCTGCCCGGCTACCTCAACCAATTGGTGGAAGCCATCGCCGTCGAGCAACAGGGCATGAGCGATGAGTTGGCGCAATTGAGCAAAAGCGTCGACCACATCAAGGACATCGTCTCCACCCAGCAATCCTACGCCGGGGTTTCCAGCGTGCTGGAGCCCTTGCAGGTCAGTGCCCTGATGGACGACGCGCTGCGCATGAATTCCGGCGCACTGAATCGCCATCATGTGACGGTGGTCAAGGAATATGCCCAGGTGCCTGAGATCATGGCCGACAAACACCGGCTGCTGCTGATCATGGTAAAC
Organism: Pseudomonas sp. D3; assembly: GCF_029320995.1. Classification (NCBI taxonomy): domain Bacteria; kingdom Pseudomonadati; phylum Pseudomonadota; class Gammaproteobacteria; order Pseudomonadales; family Pseudomonadaceae; genus Pseudomonas; species Pseudomonas sp. D3. Next base: position 1,478,575 of record NZ_CP119772.1, on the reverse strand, counting down.
CTGATCAGCAACGCCAAGTACGCCATGTCCAACCTGAGCGACAGGCCTCGGCAGATTACGTTGTCGATCACGACCGTGGAGGACAGCATCCTGCAAATCAGCGTCAAAGACGAAGGTGAAGGCATCCCCGCCGAAAACATGACGCGGATCTTCACCCACGGCTTCACCACGCGCAAGGAAGGCCATGGCTTCGGCCTGCACAGCTGTGCCCTGGCAGCCATTGAAATGAATGGAAGGCTGACCGCCCATAGCGACGGCCCGGGCAAGGGTGCGCTGTTCACTTTGCAAATCCCCCTCAACGATGCAGCAGGCCCCGCATGAACCAACCACCGAACCGGCGGATTCTGCTGATCGATGACACGCCCTCGATTCACGAAGATTTCCGCAAGATCCTCAAGCCGCCCCTGGAACAGAACCAGGCCCTGGACGCTATGGAAGCCACGCTGTTCGGCGCCAGCGACAAACCGCAAGGCCCGCTGTTCGAGCTGGACTCTGCCTACGGTGGCCAGGAAGGTTTACAACTGCTCGAGGCCGCCATGGCCGCGCAACGGCCCTACGCCCTGGCCTTTGTCGACATGCGCATGCCCCAGGGTTGGGACGGCGCGCAAACCATCGAAGAACTGTGGAAGGTCGACCCGAACCTGCAGGTGGTGGTGTGTACCGCGTACTCGGATTATTCCTGGGAAGAGCTGCTGTTTCGCCTGCACGCCCATGACCGGCTGCTGATCCTGAAAAAGCCGTTTGACAACATCGAAGTCCAGCAAATGGCCAACACCCTGACTGCCAAATGGGACATGGCCCGGCGCGCGTCCTTGCAAACCAGCCAGCTGGAACTGTTGGTGGAACAACGTACCCAAGCGCTGACCCACGCCAGCCAGGCCCTGCAACTGGAGATCGACGAGCGCAAGCAGTTGGAAAGCCAACTGGTGCAATCGGAAAAACTGGCGTCCCTGGGGCAACTGGCTGCGGGCGTGGCGCACGAGATCAACAACCCGGTGGGGTTCATTTCCTCCAACCTCGGCACCCTCGAGGGCTATTTCACGCAGTTGCAGCAGATGCTCGATGCCTACCGCCAGGCTGAAACCGCGATCGGCGATGATCAGTTCCAAGCCCTGCGCCATCGCCTGGACCTGGACTTTCTCAGGGAAGATATTCCGACGCTGATTCGCGAATCCAAGGAAGGCATCGGCCGTGTGGCGCAAATCGTCAAGGACTTGAAAGACTTTTCGCGGGTGGACACCGACCAGACCTGGCAGTGGGCCAACCTGCAACAAGGCATCGATTCGACCCTGAACATCGTCGCCAGCGAGCTCAAGTACAAAGCCGACGTGATCAAGCACTATGCGCCCTTGCCGGAAATCGAATGCCTGGCCTCGCAGCTCAACCAGGTGGTGATGAATTTGGTGATCAACGCAGCGCAAGCCATCGGGCCGGAGCGCGGCACCATTACCATCAGCAACGGCGTGGAAGGCGAGAGCATCTGGCTGGAAGTCGCGGACAACGGCTGCGGAATTGCCCCGGACGCCCTGCAGAATATCTTCGACCCGTTCTTCACCACCAAGCCAGTGGGCGAAGGCACGGGGTTGGGGCTGTCACTCTCCTACGGCATCGTCAAGAAACACCATGGTGAAATCTCCGTCAGCAGCGAGTTGGGCAAAGGCACCACGTTTCGGGTGGTGCTGCCCATTCGCCAAACAGCGGTGTAGGCCCGTTCGAAAAAGCATCACGCAACGGTCGGATCAACTCCCGAACTTTCCATCGAGTTCGAATAGGACCCGATACGACCTCATGCGCAATGCGCAACTCTCTCGACTTCTTTGTAAATCTGGGCGCCTTTGGCAATTTCCGCAGTGCGCAGATCATAGGCGGTCTGCAGGTTCAGCCAGAACTGTGCAGATGTTTCCAACGCGACTGCCAGGCGTAATGCAACGTCCGCACTGATGCTCCGACGCATCAACACAATGTCATTCACCGTAGGGGCGCAAGCGAGAGCGGCTGCGGTCAGGCCCAGCGGTTCCAGGTACTCTTCCTTGAGTATTTCCCCAGGGTGTACAGGCCGCATACCATTCTTAAACATGATTCACCTCAGTGGTAATCCACAATTTCAACATTTTCAGGGCCGTGAGGCCCCCAAATGAAACAGACCCGGAATTGACCATTGATTCGGATACTGTGTTGTCCCTCCCTGTCACCGTATAACGGTTCCAGCCGATTCCCGGGCGGTGAACGCAAGTCAGCGAGGTCAACCGCTGCATCCAGCATGCTCAGCTTTCGTTCCACCACGGAAACGACAGCGGACCAGCGTCGGATTCGACCGGTTTCAAACAGGTTTTGGGTTTCGGCGCATTTAAAGCTTCTTATCCTCGCTTAATGCTTAACGTTATTCATTAAGGACCAGCTCTACATGGGCTGTCGATGTATTCAACCGACAGTTGAATAGGCCCTGAGGGATGGCGACGAGCGGTCAGTGCCGCAGTCAAAAAAGCCGCTCCAGACACTGGAACGGCCTTAGAGGTAAGGCCTGAACGCCTCACGCCAACTGTCTATATCGGGCCAGTCCGCCGTGTCTATGCGACCCAAGCGAATGCACCTACAGGTTGTTCAGGGTTTCCTTACTGGCGCAGAATGCCGCACCGACCAGAAGAGTCCGACCCCAAGGTAACCGTATGAGCCTGTCCTTGCTAAGCCGTTACGCGGTGTTTGCCGTGTGCGTCATTTTCACCCTCGCCAGCCTGCCTTTCATCGAACATGAATGGTTATGGCCCATTACCCTGGTCACCGGCCTCCTCAGCCTGCTCGGCCTCTTCGACCTGCTGCAAAGCCCTCACGCGATACGTCGCAACTATCCGATCCTGGGCAATATCCGTTACCTGGTCGAAGGCATTCGCCCGGAAATCCGCCAGTACCTGCTCGAGTCCGACAGCGACGCCCTGCCCTTCTCCCGTGCACAACGCTCATTGGTCTACTCGCGCGCCAAGAACGAAACCGCCGACAAACCCTTCGGCACCTTGATCGACGTGTACCAGTCGGGCTTCGAATTCATCAGCCACTCCATGCGCCCCGCTCCGTTGACTGACCCGAACTCGTTTCGCGTGATGGTCGGCGGCCCGCAATGCAAGCGGCCGTACTCGGCCTCGGTCTTCAATATCTCGGCCATGAGCTTCGGCTCTCTGAGCGCCAATGCGATCCGCGCGCTCAACCAGGGCGCCAAGCTGGGCAACTTCGCCCATGACACCGGCGAAGGCAGCATCAGCCCCTATCACCGCGAAAACGGTGGCGACCTGACCTGGGAGCTGGGCAGCGGCTACTTCGGCTGCCGCACCCGCGATGGCCGTTTCGACCCGGAGCGCTTCGCCGAGCAGGCGCAGAACCCGCAAGTGCGCATGATCGAAATCAAAATGAGCCAGGGCGCCAAGCCTGGCCATGGCGGCATCCTGCCCAAGCACAAGGTCACCCAGGAAATCGCCGATACACGCGGCATTCTGATGGGCGAAGACTGCGTCTCGCCATCGCGCCACAGTGCGTTTTCCACCCCGATCGAGCTGATGCACTTCATCGCCCAATTGCGCGAGCTGTCCGGCGGCAAACCGGTTGGCTTCAAGTTCTGCCTGGGCCATCCGTGGGAATTCATGGGCATCGCCAAGGCCATGCTCGAAACCGGCATCCTCCCCGACTTTATCGTGGTCGACGGCAAGGAAGGCGGCACCGGCGCCGCGCCCGTGGAGTTCACCGACCACATCGGCGTGCCGCTGCGCGACGGCCTGCTGTTCGTCCACAACACCCTGGTGGGCTTGAACCTGCGTGACAAGATCAAACTCGGCGCCAGCGGCAAGATCGTCAGCGCCTTCGACATCGCCAGCGTCCTGGCCATCGGCGCCGACTGGGCCAACTCGGCGCGCGGCTTCATGTTCGCCATCGGCTGCATCCAGTCGCAAAGCTGCCACACCAACAAATGCCCGACCGGCGTCGCCACCCAGGACCCCCTGCGCCAACGCGCCCTGGTCGTGCCCGACAAGGCCCAGCGCGTGTTCAACTTCCACCGCAACACCCTCAAGGCCCTGGCCGAAATGCTCGCGGCAGCGGGCCTGGAGCACCCGTCGCAACTGTCGGCCAAGCATTTGGTGCGACGTATGTCAGCCACCGAAATCAAGCTGTTCTCGCAGCTGCATGTGTTCCTCAAGCCCGGGGAGTTGCTAACCGGGGAAGTGAACGGCGAGTTTTATTCGCGCATGTGGCAGATGGCGCGGGCGGATAGTTTTGAGCCGCATGAGGTGGTGGCTGCGTAGTCCAAACGGCGCCTGGAGCTCAGGCGCCCCTTAACGAACCCTCCCGTCGGCAGATATATCTTTCATCACGACAACTGCAGTCTTGTCCTGAAGATACACACTGTAAAAGCGGTTCTCGATCAGACGTTCTCCCTGCTGCTGTCGGCCCCACCAATCAAAGCTCTGAGTAGGTGGGAACGGTACTATTACTCCCGAACGGCTCAGTAACTCTGGCTGGAGCAGGACATGAACGTTAAGCACATACCTCAAAGCAGGCATTATCTTCATTGCGCCCTCAGCGCCACCATACCAATCGTTGCTGAAGTTATTGACCATCTGAACGTGCTCGATACCCGATAGTCGCTCGTTGGTTATCAACTCATAAGACAGGTAGTGAACGACACTGTTTTCCAGTTCCTTCTGTAACGTTAATACACGCCCATAGGCATAAGAAAAAGCCAGCATTGCCAGTAACGGCAGCAGCAATAGCAGTCCCCATTTCTCCCCGCCCAGCACCAGCACGTTTCGGGACAAATAAAACACCAGTACCAGAAATGTCGACATCCCCATCATCAACCTGGCATTGCTGTCAAAAAACCTGAAAACCAGTGCCAAGCCCGGAATCGCAAGAAAGGCCACTGCAAGGGCAATAAGGCAGATCAGGCTCAACATAAGCCTTTGGAAAAACGTGTTATCGCTTTTGAAAATGCGATAAAGGCTCAAGCAAAAGCCGCACGCCGCGAGCGCGAGCACCAGAGCTATTAACCAACGGTTTCCGTCGTGAACCAACAATGCAATGTGCTGCACGCACGTCAGCAGGTCATTGCTCAAAAGCCGTAACCAGTCGCCGTCAAGGACGCGCAAAGCCTTTCGTTCCGCAACCGTGAACTGATAGGCCGTCAGCACATAAATCAGAACCCCCAAGGTCAACTTCAAACATTGATCGAGCAATAACAGCAAACTGCGACGTAACGATAGGTTCCTGTCCACTTCCCGAATCAATTCAACACAACACAATCCGATGTATACGTTGATGACCATTTGATAAAAACCCAACCCCAACGCCATTAACAGCCCCGCCACGGCCTGTCGCAAAATCATTGAGCGATGACGAAACGTAATTGCATAAATAGCAGCCGCCACCCCAAAAGCCGTTGTCGGGCCATCATAGTGATAGGAAAGGTTTTGCAGGAAAAAAGGGCTGTACCACAGTGGTAATACCACCAGGCAAGTTGCGGCTGTAGATCGTTGGAATAAGTGCATAACCAACGTGTCAAGCGCACAAACAAACAACACCATCGCCAACACTAACGGCAATGGAAAAACATCCGGCATGCCGCTGCTAAAAGAAAGCCCTTGATAGAAAAGCTCGACCCACAGCCGACCACTCTCTTGCCAGGTCATACCACTCTCTTGCCAGGTTACACCACTCTCTTGCCAGGTCATCCCGCCAGATAGTGCTCGCAAGTTGTCATCAAGGTAGAGGTGGTCAGCGAGGATCAGTGGCCAGGCGAACAAAAAGACAGCTACGCCAAACAATATCAACCGGTGGCATCTTGAGAGCGGCCTCAGCCAGAAATCAGTCATCGTTTACCTCACTGCGTTCATTCAAACCCCACGCATGCCTGTCTTTTTTAGAACGATGTCCCGGATAACGTACCTCGGCCGATGCTTGGCCTCCATATAAATCCGCCCCACATACTCGCCCAATATCCCGATCCCGATCAGCTGCACCCCACCCAAAAACAAGATCGCCGTCATCAACGACGGATACCCCGGCACCGCATTACCAAACAGCACCTTGTCCACCACCAGATACCCGGCGTACACCAGCGCCAGCAGGGAAATACCGCCGCCGATATAGCTCCACAACCGCAGCGGCAAGGTGCTGAACGAGGTGATGCCATCCAGTGCCAGGTTCCACAGTTTCCAGGCATTGAACTTGCTCTGGCCGACAGCACGGGGGGCGCGGTCGTACTCGACGATGGCTACGTTAAAACCGGCCCAGGACAGCACGCCTTTCATGAACAATTGCTGCTCGGGCAAGGCCTTGATCACGTCCACCACCTTGCGGTCCATCAGCCGGAAGTCGCCGACGTTTTCTTCGATGTGGGTGTAGGAAATTCGATTGAGCAGGTGATAGAAAAGCGATGCACTGTGGCGTTTGAAGTAGCCGTCACTGGTGCGATCCCGGCGTTTGGCCAGCACCACGTCGGCGCCTTTTTGCCATTCGGCCAGCAGTTGCGCGATGACCTCGACCGGGTCTTGCAGGTCGACATCCATCGGGATTACCGCATCTCCCGTGGCATATTCAAGCCCGGCGAACAGCGCCGCTTCTTTACCAAAGTTACGCGAGAAGTTGATCAGCACCACGCGGCTATCGGTCAAGGCGAGCGCCTGGGCATACTCGGCGGTGCAGTCGGAACTACCGTCGTTGATAAACACAATCTCGACCGTATGCTCGTGCAACGAGGCCTCTTGCCGCACGCTGCGGTAAAACACGCCGACCGCCTGCTCCTCGTTATACACCGGCACCACCAGCGAGACCCTCATTGCCCACGCTCGCGAAACACCACGCACCGGGACAGCAAAAACCCGCACACCAGGCTGATCAGCGAAAACACCATCACGGTGATGATCCCCGGCGCCTGCCGACGGTCCGCCAGCCACCCCACGCCCAGGCTCACACTGCCCATGCACGCCATGAACAGCGTGTAACGCGGCAGCGAGGGGGGCGTGGAAAAGGTGTAGATCGCATTGACATAAAACGAAAAGGACGCCGCCACGCAAAACGCGAGGACATTACTCACGGCCTGGCTGAGGTCCAGCGCGGCCCGGAACACAAAAAACAGCTGCCAATGGATCACCGTATTAGCGATGCCAATCACCGTGTAACTGGAGAACCCCTTCCACAGTCTGGTCATAGCGTTGTCCCGTTGCGACTGGCTCCAGCAAGCCACGGCGCCCGAACGCCGTCTACTGTCAGAATTAACAGGTAGCGCCGCTGCGCCATTGAGACATTCAGTAATACCCAGCCTTTGCAATTGCTTATAAATACCGCCAACCTGCGCCCGCCCGACGTGCGGCGTAAGACAACCGCCGCGCTCGTCTGTCATTACTAAACCCTTCGTACAAGAGCCCGCTGCCATGCTGAACGGACGCGACCCACGCATCGATTTTTTTCGGGGCCTGGCGTTGATCTTCATTTTCTGGGATCACGTCCCCCACAATCCCCTCGGCCAGATCACCCTGCGCAACTTAGGTTTCAGCGATGCGGCGGAGGTGTTTGTGTTCCTCGCCGGTTACGCCGCCGTGCTGGCCTACGGCAAGATCCTGCAACGCGACGGCTACTGGGTTGCCGCGCTGAAAATCCTGCGGCGCGCCTGGGTGCTGTACGTGGTGCATATCTTTTTGCTGGCGATGCTGATGGGCATCGTGTTCTTCGCCAACAGCCATGTGGAAACCCGCGATCTGGTCGAAGAGATGGGCCTGACGCATTTCGTCACCCAGCCGCAGCAGGCGCTCACCGATGAATTGCTGCTGCGTTTCAAGCCCAACCTGATGGACCCGCTGCCGCTGTACATCGTGTTGCTCTGCGGTTTGCCGCTGGTGTTGCCGTTGCTGCTGCGCCAGACCTGGGCGGTGGTGGGCGTGTCGCTGGGTGTGTACCTGCTGGCGCCGTGGATGGGCTGGAACCTGCGGGCAATCGCCGATGGCGTGTGGTACTTCAACCCCGTCACCTGGCAGTTGCTGTTTGTGCTCGGCGGCGCGGCGGCGCTTCATTCCCGCCGGCCACGCCCGACGCAAACCCGTGGGCTGCTGCGCCAGCCGCTGTTTATCGCGGCGGCGGCCTACTCGCTGCTGGCGGCGATCATCACACTCTCCTGGCGCTGGCCCGAGGTGCATGACGCACTGATGCCCGCGTGGCTCAGCGACCTGCTGTACCCCATCAGCAAAACCGACCTGTCGCCGGTGCGCCTGGTGCACTTCCTCGCGTTGGCCTATGTCACCGCCAAGCTCTTGCCCCACGCCGGCTGGACCCGCCATTGGCTGGCGCAACAAAGTTGCCGCATGGGCCGCTATTCCCTGGAGGTGTTCTGCCTCGGCGTACTGCTGGCGCCGCTGGCGGACATGCTCAATGCCCTGGCCGGCGATGCGTTGGCCATGCAGTTGTTCAGCGCGTTGGCAGGCGTGGCGTTGATGGGCTTTCTGGCGACCTGGCTGGAATTCAACAAGCGCCTGGACAGTTCCTTGCAAGGACGTCGCTCAGTGCCCACGTCGTCATTAAATAGTTAGCCCCGGCAGTTTTCGCGTCGATGCTTCCATGCCCTTCCACTTATCGTGAAAGGTCATGGCACATGTCCACTTATCAACTGCTCAACGGTTTATCAGGGAACCTGCAGTCCCGCAGTTCCTGGTCACGCCAACAAGCCCTTGAGCAGATCCAGCACAACGTCATTCAAGCCATGAGCAGCTTGAACCCAGCGCAAACCGCCCGCTATGTCAGCTTGCAACGCGAGGCACTGAAAGCCCTGGCGGCTCTGGAAGCCGCCCAGCAAGCGCTGACCCGCGACTTCAAGACCCAAGGCCTTGCGCAACTGCGGGAAAAAATCGGCGGGCGCGATCCCGAGCAGTACACCCTTTTCACCCGGTTCAAGGAAAAACGCGAGCGGGGCTTTCCCTGGGACCCACCGGACCCGCTTGCCCCGATCGGCTACATGCCTATTCCCAAGGGCGCCAATCGTGCGCGACGAGCCGAGTACGACTTTCACTCCATTCACCACCTCAAGCACATGTCGCTGTGGGAGGCGGCGTGCCTCAACTACGGCTTCACCCACGCCATCCCCGGCGACTCGGGTTTCAGCCTGGTGGAAGCCAGCTATATCGTGGGGCCGGACAACGACCGCAGCCTGAGCGCAGTCACCTTCATCGAAGCCGCCCGCGCATTGGACCTGGGCGCACAGTTGCGCAACAAAGCCCGCACCGCGATGGCGCCGGGCGGACCGTTGCGCCCGTTATTCGACGCGGCGGCCAAGGCCAGCCTGAGCTTCGACGCGATCGAAGCCTACCGCAACCGCGCCACCACCGGCGTCACCCTGGACCTCTACACACGGCTGAACGCCGCCATCGACGGCACTGGCCCGCAGTTGCCGTTCGACACCCTGAACCTGAGCTCCGGCATCACCCCCCTGATCTCGGTGCCCTTCGTTGCCTGGGATACCGGCATCCCGGTGCCCTTGCTGCTGATCCGCGTGGCCAGCCTTGGCGTGTTGTCCTACTTCCCCTTTCGTCCCGGCGGGGCGTTGCAATACCACGACGATGCCCAGGCCGCGCAACGCACGTTTCGCACACAACTGCTGGACAGCCACGCCAAGAACGACTTGGGCTGGTTCTCCCGGCAATTGCCCTTGATCGGGCTGTCGCTGTTCAAATCACTCATCAACAAAGAGCACCCGCCCCAAGGCGCCAGTTGGCTGGGCAGGCAGGTGTACGAAGGTTTTCATCTGGCCTTTCCGCCAACAACCCTGAACAACATCCGCTTTCGCACCGACATCAAATCCGCTCGCGAAACCACCCTGGTGCAGGCCTGTGCCTATCGGCAGATCCAACGTTTCCAGGCAGACCTGGACACCCTGGCGCAAACCCGTTCGGAAAAAGACTGGCAAGCCCTCAAGGACGCGGCGGCGGCGATTGCCGGCGAGGTACTGCAACTGCTGCTCACCCCGCTGCCCGGCGGCGTCACCGGCATGAACCGGGTCATGCAACTGACGGTCATGGGCAGCCTGACCTACAGCGCCGCCCAGGGCGTGAATGAGCTGGTCAAGGGCGAGGCCAGCGGGTTTGCCTCGGCCCTGGCCGACGTCACAGACCTGGCGGTCAGCGGCAAATTGATCTCAACCGCCGGAAGAGCCCATCGCCAGCGCATGCACGCGTACCTGGAAAAACTCGGCAACCCGCACAGGATCACGCGCGCCGATGGCAGCCATGGGCTCTGGAAAGCCGACGCCCAACCCTATGCCCACGCCAACCAACGCCTGGTCAACGGCGTCACGCCCAACGCCGTGGGCATTTACACCGACCAGGAGCAGCTCTACGCCAAACTGCGCCAGGGCGAGAAGGACGTGCTGGTCGAAGTCAAATTCGACGACGTGAACAAACGCTACGTACTCACGCACGGCAAGGACGGCTACACCCCGGCGATTACCTTCGACCCGGCGCTCCAGGCCTGGACCTTCGATTTGCACAACGCCCATCTCCTGTCCAACCACGCGCTGCTGCAACGCATGCTGCCCAGCGGTGCCTCGACGATCGCGCCGGCCGCCCTAGAACACATGCTGCTCAGCACTGCCACCACGCGTGACACGCTGAACCGCGTGTGGCGCGCCCAGCCTGCACCGTTGAACCTGATCGAAGGGACCAGACGCCTGCAGGTCGACCAAGTCATCCAGCAAATCATCGAGCGGTTCCCCCAGCCTGGCCAACTGCCGGCGCATACCGACAGCACGGTCTTCTGCCTGCTGACCCAACTGAGCGGCTGGCCGACCGACACCCTGCTGCATATCCACAATCCAGACGGCACGCGGATCGAGACCTACGGTAAAACCGAGCAACCCCCACCGCGGCCCCATGCCATCAACCTCAAGCGCCGCGAGGACGGCAGCTACCTAAACCTCAACGACCCAGGCAGCGGCCCCGAAGGTGACGAGCACCTGCTTGAACTGATCATTCGCCAACAACCGCGCGACTCGACCTTGGGTAAAGAGCACCAGCCCAACGCCTCCGAGGACGCGCGCATCAGCAGCGTGCGCCAACAGGTGAGCGCATTGGCAAGCATCGAGCGACACGCGCTGTTTTCAGCCTTGTTCGATTACTGGGGCTATGAAAAAGGCGAACTCGCCGCCGCACCGGCGGCCCGGCGGTTTCTGCCGGTCAAGGTGTCACCCGCGTTGATCAGCGTCACGCCTTTGCTGAAAAAACTGCGCGACCTGAACCCGCCCCTGACCGCCGCCAACCTGGAACGGTTGCTTGCCGAACACCCGCTGACGCAGCGTCAGCAAGAAGCGTTCCTGACAGGAGGCACGCTGCCGGTGGCGTTTGTTGAAATGCTCGATCACCACCGCACCGCGCTGCGCATCGACGCGGTGATCGACAGCCTGTACAACCCCCGCGACTTCAACGCCGACACCGATCTCTGGGCCAGGGAGTTTGCCGGCGCGCTGATACGCGACACCCTTAAGCGGCCCTTCGTGGTCACGGATGTCGCCCGCGGCGAAACCTTCGTGCCCAGTGGTCCGGACGACCTCACCGTGAACCTGCGTTTGCACCCCGGTGGCCGCTACCAGGCCTACGACATCCGCAACGACGGCGAAATCCCCGTGTCGCCGGCTCATGACAGCTTCTATCTGGCCATCGCCTCGGTGCTCCACCCCCACGAACATCAACAGTTGGGCATGCGCAGCGCGACCGACGCCAAGGGCCTGCGCAAAACCCTGGGCGATAACATGAGCGCCCGGCGCAGCCCCGAAGGTTTCGTCAGCCTGGTCAATGGCTCGCTGTCGCCCTACGAACACAACCTGATGCTGTCACCTCACCTCACCCCCAGGGCCGACGGTATCTACACGATTGAGGGCAACGAGTACCTGCCACTGTCCGGCAGCCTGTACCGGGTCGCCTACGATAAAAAGATGTTCAAGTGGCGGCTCAAACACCCGAAAAAGATCGGCGTCGACACCCCGCTCCTGGAACACAACGGCCAGGGTGCCTGGCGACTGGCCAGCGAGGACCCGATGACCTGGGACACACACCAACTGTTCCACCGCCTGGGCCATAAGGACTACGCATTTACCCGCGAACAGGCCCAGCAAATCCTCGCCCTGACCGATACCCCCGACCACGTGCTGCGCCAGGTACACCGCGCCGGCCATCCGGCACCGCCGTTGCTGGCCGACACCTGCAAACGCTTCAAGATCGAACAACAGATCCGACGCTTCATCGAAGCGCTGCGGGTAGACCCCAATACCCAGAATGCCGATCCAGACCTGCAATTGCTGGTGATCTCCGGGTTGCCGGAGTGGCCGAACAGCCACAGGCTGCAAATCATCGGCCCGCACAATGAAGTGCGCTATCAACACCCCGCCACCGAGGGACCGAATGTTGAAACGATCCGCGTGAGCGAACTGCACTACAAGGAGGCCCGGCTGCTGAACGAACTCACACGCAACGACGCACTGATCAGCGCCTTGCTGGGAGAGTTGCCCACCTCCACTGAAGAACGCTTGTTCAAACTGGTGAAAAAAGTCATCGAGTTTGCCGAGCACGAAACCGACAAACTGTTCGATTCACAGTACAAAAGGAGCGAACGCAGAAGCCCCAACGCCGTGCACGAACGCTTCAAAGCCAAACACGCCGACTTACCCAACAGCACGGTCGAAGGCATCCTGAGCCATGCAACACCCCGCGAACTCAAGCAACTGCACGAACACGGCCAAGTCAGTCTGCGCCTCACCGAAAAAGCCCGCTTCACCGCCAATGAAGTCCGCCTCAATCGTGCTTTCGAAGGTTTGTATCTGGACAGCATGATCAACCCGGACAGTGACAAGATCATCCTGCACCTGCTCGACGCCGTGCCCGGCTGGCCCACTGACATTCGGGTTGAGATACGCGACAGTCACTTCAACGGCCCCCACATCGAAGCCGCCGGCAACCAGGCCGGAACGCGCCGAAACGTGCTGGTCAAGCAACACCGCATCTACCACGCCTACACCCCTCAGGGGACGGCACTCGCCGCACCCGTCGGCGCTGGCAGCCGATTGCTGGCGGCCATCGTCCAGACCTTGAGCCCTACCGAACGCACCTCGCTGGGGATCACCGATGAGTTCGACCTCTCACCCCTGCAAGAGCAGATCGCCAACCTGGCGCTGTCCCGCCGGGTCGAAATCAAAAGCCTGCTTGACCTGCCTCACTTGCAACCCTGGCTACAACCCGCCATGGGGCTGGATCGCTCGTTCCTGGTGTATCCCGTTTGGAGCTGGCTGTGGCCGTTCGGGGGGAACCGCACGCCCGACCTGATGAACAGGGTCCAGACGCTCTATCCAAGGTTTGACAATGACAACGCCCGCGCCTTCATCCAACAGCTCAACCTGGACGCGCCCGCCGCGCTGCTCGAGCTTGACCGGCGCCAGGCCGAATTCCGCTTCATGGACATTGAACTGACCCGCTGGAGCGACACCCCACGCCCCATCGACGCCCCCCAGACCGACCCGCTAGGCATGCATCTGGGGCAACGCCGCCACATCGCTAACCAACTGCGCAGGGCGTGGCGACGGGATGAGTCGACGTTGCATTATGTGGCGGGCTTGTTTGACGTCCACTCACTGACGTTGCGACTGGACGACAACGACCTGCCCACAGACGCCTTTGGTACGGGGTTCACCGGGTTCGAGCACATCGAGCACTTGAGCATCGCCGGGAACACCTTCCCCGCCGCAGGCCACGCGTTCCTCGCCCTCTTCCCCAACGTGCGCGCCTTGCACATCGACTGCGAGCTGACCGAACTGCCCGCCGCCATCACCGACATGACGCAACTGACCGACCTGAACCTGCAATTCAACAGGCTTCGCTTAACCGAAGCGTCGGCCGGGCGACTCGCCAACATGGTCAATCTGCGCAGTCTTAATCTGAATGGCAACCCCCTGGGCATCACCCCGGACCTTACCCGGATGGTCCAACTCACAAGCGTGAGGCTAAGGGGCACCGATCTCCATGAATGGCCGATAGGCGCCGCAGAGCACGGCAATCTGAACACGCTGTATTTGCAAGAAAACCAGATCAGCAGCATTCCCGAACAAGTCTTTACTCACATCAGGGCGCGCCTGCGCAACCGCCGTATCTATCTGCATGACAACCCGCTGTCCGCGCAAGCCCTGGAGCGCCTGGAGCAATACCGCACCGAAAGCGGCATTGTCATGGCCCGAGCCGTGCCAGGCATCACTCACGCGCCCGCGACAGAACGTCACGTCACGCCCTGGCTGCGCGCCCTCGACAGCGCTCAACACGCGCCGGCGAAACAACTGTGGGACGCGCTATCAAGCCAGGAAGGCGCCCGCCCGGATGACGCCTTCAGAGTATTGGCAGACCTGACCAAATCGTTGGATTACCGGCAGGGCGGTGCAACACGTACAACACTGACGCGTCGGGTCTGGCGGTTGCTCAACGGCCTGGGTGACTCCACCGAGCTGCGCGAAAAAGTCTTCCTCAACACCAGTGCTGCCGGCACCTGCGGCGACGGGGCCATGCTGCTGTTCAGCAACATGGAGCTCCTGCACCGGGTGCATCAGACCCTCGCTCGGTACAACAAGCAGCGGATCGACCGCGAACTGCTCGGCCTGGCCAAACAGGTGTATTACCTGGAGCAGCTCGATCAGTTCGCCGACGATCACACCCGCCGCTTGACCGCACAAGGGCGTTCGCCGGCCCCCGCCGAAATCACGCTGTTCTATCGCGTGACGTTACGCGAGGAATTCAACCTGCCGGTCCAGGCGGACCAAATGTTGTATTCAGTGGAGGGGTACGGCGTGGTCGACAATGATGTCCAACAGGCTCGTCAAATGCTGCGTGGGCTGAAGGATTCCCCTGGGCTGGCGAACGCGTACCGAACCCGCGACTTCTGGCTCGACTACCTGGAACGACGCTTTCCCGCGCCCTTCTTAACGATCAAGGAAGTGACCCGCAACAAGGTCGGGCGCTTGCAAAAGGAGCTGCCGGACAAACACTCCGATGAACACCTCGACCGGCTGCAAGCACTGATCGACACGCAGACCGCCGAGCGCAACCGCCTCATCGGCCAGTTGACGGACGCGGCCCTGCACGCGTTGCACCACGATTGAGGGCATCAAGGCGGCCTGTGCGCGACAGGCCGCCTTGAACAAGCGTTACGCCGAGCGCGCGACGCCTTGGGCAACCTGGGTCGGTTGCAATTTGAACACGTAGAACAGCACGGTCAGCAGCACCAGAAACACCGGGCCTACATACAGCGCGATGCGGGTGTCCGGGAAGTACGCCATCAAGCCCACCACCAGCACCAGGAAGGCCAAGGCCAGGTAGGAACTGACTGGGTACAGCCACATGCGGTACTTGAGGCCCGCCTGTTCCGCCGGGCTCAGGCTCTTACGGAACTTGAGCTGCGCCAGCAGGATCATCACCCAGGTCCAGATCGCGCCGAAGGTGGCAATCGAGGTGACCCACACGAAGACTTTCTCCGGCACCAGGTAGTTGAGCAGCACGCCCAGCAGCAACGCCGCGATCGACAGCAGCAGCGCATTGCGCGGCACACCGTTGCGCGAGGTGGAGCCGAAGGTCGCCGGGGCCTGGCCGTTCTGCGCGAGGCTGTAGAGCATGCGCCCGGTGCTGAAGATGCCGCCGTTGCAGGAAGACAATGCGGCGGTAATCACCACGAAGTTGATGATACCGGCGGCGGTCTTGATGCCCAGGCGCTCGAAGGTCATCACGAACGGGCTGCCCTGGGTGCCGATTTCATTCCATGGGTAGATCGACAGAATCACGAACAAGGCGCCGACGTAGAACAGCAGGATGCGCCAGAACACCGAGCCGATGGCATTCGGGATGGTCTTCTGCGGGTTCTTCGCTTCACCGGCGGTAAGGCCGATCATTTCCACACCCAGGTAGGCGAACATCACCATTTGCAGGGACATCAACACGCCCTGCACACCATTGGGCATGAAGCCGCCGTGGGCCCACAGGTTGGAAATCCCCAGCGCTACGCCGTCATTGCCGAAGCCGAACGCGATGACGCCGACGCCGCCGATCACCATCGCGATGATGGTGACGATCTTGATCAGGGCGAACCAGAACTCGAACTCACCGAACGCCTTGACCGCGATCAGGTTGATCGTGCCCATGCTGAGCAAGGCCGCCAGGGCCCAGATCCAGCGCGGCACATCGGGGAACCAGACGCCCATGTACACGGCCACGGCGGTGATCTCCGCCACACAGGTCACCAGCCACAGGAACCAATAGTTCCAGCCGGTCAGGAAGCCCGCCAACGGGCCGAGGTAATCCTGGGCATAGCGGCTGAACGAGCCGGCGACGGGGTTGTGGACCGCCATTTCGCCCAGCGCGCGCATGATCACCAGGATCGCCAGGCCGCCGATGATGTAAGAGAGCATGATCGCCGGGCCGGCCATTTCAATGGCCTTGGCCGAGCCAAGGAACAGGCCGACACCGATACAGGCGCCGAGGGCCATCAGGCGAATATGCCGTTCGCCCAGTTCACGTTTCAGCGGGCCGCCCTGAGCGGTCTCGCCATGAGGCAGGTGGTTGCCAACTGGCATAGGGGTACAACCTCGTCTTGTTATTGGATTAATCCACCGAGTACTCGACGTCACGGCAGGTCCGCCACGACGCCTCTCACCGAGCTCGCCTCATGGGCCAACCCGTCTGGCCGGGGCCAGTTCAGCGGGGGTGCAGTATAAAAAGCTCAACCCAGGGTTTTTCACTCAATAAACAGCAAGATTCAGCGAGAAGTCGCGGTAAAAGCGCCTTTTGTGGAGAGGCATTACCTGGATAGCGTAGGGATTTTCTCGTTTTGACGCGCGCCGAGTATTGCACAGCTTTGGTGCAGCGTCATGCCCCTACCTAGGCCGCATATACCCACCCGAAGGCTCTGTCTCAACACTTTCAGCCCATCAGGCAGACAACGCGGAAGCCGGCCACGGTCGAACGGGAAGCATCGCCATACCAGCGCCCGGGAGGCCCCGTCACCATGGGCCGCTTCGATTGCCAGCACGGCAATCCCAGCGAAAGGATCTCCCCATGCCGACCACCCTCGATGTCCTGAAACACGGCCGGGCGCACCTGCATCCGTCGTTCGGACGCCTGGGCAACATCCGGCAACGTGGCGCGGGTCAAAAGCACCGGCATCGGCCAGGCCAACGACCGCAATTGGCTGGCGCTGCTGCGCAGCGGAGTGAAACGCCCACAGCCGTGAGCTGACACATTTCGTCACCAACGACTACGCTTCAACCAAGTCCGATCAATCTACGTCAATGGATCAATCGACTATGGGCGCTTTATGGCAAACCGATTCGAAGCAGGCTGCGCTGCCAACCGACAGCCCGGATCAACCGCCATTGCCACACCGCGCCCGCACGCGAACAGCGTGGTGGCGCCTGGTGTGGCTGGTGCTGTTGCTCGCGCTACTAGCCCTGGGCTGGGCCGCCAGCGTGGAAATGCGCACCTCGCGCCTGCAAGCACGCTACCTAAGCCCGTTGGCCGCATCGCTCAGTTATCGCCTGGAACCCGGCGCCAGCGATGCCATCGTGTATCCCGGCGACGGCCCGTTCGACCGGCGCCTGGGCTACAGCGCCCTCGGTGAATTCCTACCGCGCCTGCTCAAGCGCAATTACCTGATCCAGGCCCAGACGCGCTTCTCCCCGGCCTTGCTGGGCTATGCCGAGCACGGGCTGTTCGTGCCCTACGCGGAAAAAGTCCAGGCCGGCCTGAGCATCACCGATTGCCGCGCCGCGCCGCTGTACACCTTCACCTACCCGCAACAGCTCTATACGAGCTTTGCCGCGATCCCGCCGCTGGTGGTGCAGAGCCTGCTGTTCATTGAAGACCGCGACCTGCTCGACCCCAAGCAACCGCTGGCCAACCCGGCGGTCGACTGGCCGCGCTTTGCCAAGGCGGCCTGGTCGCAAGTGGCCAAACTCCTGCATCTACCAGGGCAGACCGCCGGCGGCAGCACCCTGGCCACGCAGCTCGAAAAATATCGCCATTCGCCCGACGGCTTGACCGTGTCCGGCGGCGAAAAAATTCGCCAGATGCTCTCCGCCAGCGTCCGGGCCTACCAGGCCGGGCCCGACACCCTGGGCAGTCGGCAGAATATCGTGCGCGATTATCTCAACAGCGTGCCGCTGTCTGCGGTGCCTGGCCACGGCGAAGTGCATGGCCTGGCCGAGGGGCTGCGGGTGTGGTACGGCGCCGACTTCAATCAGGTCAACCAGGCCTTGAGCGACAGCGCGCAAGACCCGCCTAGCCTGGCCAGACGCGGCCTGGCCCTGCGCCAGGTGTTGTCGCTGATGATTGCCCAGCGCCGCCCCTCGCACTACCTGACCAAAGGCCGCGAAGAGCTGGCGCAATTGACCGACAGCCATATCCGCCTGCTCGCGCAGAACCAGGTGATCCCCGCCACCTTGTCCGCCGCCGCCCTCGCCAGCCCTGTGACCTACCGCGACTGGCAGCAGCAACCGACCCTGCAGCCGGTGGAAACCAACAAGGCCATCAACGTTGCGCGCAGCCGTCTCGCCAACCTGCTCAACCGCTCGCTGTATGACCTCGACCGCCTCGATCTGTCGGCCACCAGCACCTTGCACTACGCGCTGCAAACCCAGGCCACCGACTACCTCAAGCACTTGGCCGACCCGACGTTCGCCGCGCAAATGGGCCTGCTCGGCCCGCGCCTGCTAACCCCGCAAAGCACGCCGCAGGTGCGCTACAGCTTCACCCTCTACGAACTGACACCCGACGGCGCACGCGTGCGGGTGCAGACCGACAACACCGACCAGCCGTTCGACATCAACGAAGGCAGCAAGCTGGAACTGGGCTCCACCGCCAAGCTGCGGGTGCTGACCACCTACCTGCAAATCATCACCGAGCTGCATGAGCGCTACCAGGCGCGCACGCCCGCCGAGCTGAAAAACGTCGAACTGCCCGAACAGGACGTGCTCTCGCGTTGGGCGCTGAATTACCTGACCCAGCACAGCGACCGCGACCTGTCGAAGATGCTCGACGCCGCCCTCGACCGCACCTATTCGGCCAACCCCGGCGAGGCGTTTTTCACCGGTGGCGGCCTGCACCGTTTCCATAACTTTCGCAACGAAGACAACGGCCGCGACCCGACCTTGCGCGATGCCCTGCGCGAGTCGATCAACCTGCCGTTCATTCGCTTGATGCGTGATCTGGTGCGCTACACCACCTATTCGGGCGAAGACAACAGCGCACGGCTGCTCAAGGACGACAACGACCCGCGCCGCCAGGAATACCTGGCCAAATTCGCCGACCACGAAGGCACCGCATTCCTGCTCAAGTTCTGGAAAAAATACCGCCACAAAGACACCCAGGCCCGGCTCGACACCTTCATGGACAGCCTGCACCCCACCGCGATCCGCCTGGCCGCCGTCCACCGCTACCTGCTGCCCCAGGCCAGCCAGGAGAGTTTCAACGGCTTCGTGCGCTCGCACCTGAAGCACCTCAAAACCACCGATAAGCTCACCGACGAGCGCCTCGAACGGCTCTACCAGAGCTACGGCCCCGGCGCTTACAACCTGCCGGACCAGGGCTATATCGCCAAGGTGCATCCGCTGGACCTGTGGTTACTGGGCTACCTGCTCAACCACCCCGAAGCGACCTTCGACGAGATCGTCAAAGCCAGTGAGTTCGAGCGCCAGGAGGTCTATAGCTGGTTGTTCAAGAGCCGCCACCAGAGTGCGCGTGACAGCCGGATTCGCACCATGCTGGAGATCGAAGCGTTCCTCGATATCCACCAGCGCTGGCAGGCCGTGGGCTATCCGTTCGACCACCTGGTGCCGTCGCTGGCCACCGCCATCGGCAGCTCCGGCGACCGCCCCGCCGCCCTCGCGGAACTGATGGGGATCATCCTCAACGACGGCGTGCGCCTGCCCGTGCTGCGTATCGACAGCCTGCAATTCGCCAGCGGCACGCCCTACGAAACCCACGTCGCCAACGACCCGAATCGCGGCAAACGCGTGCTGCCCAGCGAAGTCGCCACGGCGTTGCGCGGCGCGCTGTCGCAAGTGGTCGACGCCGGCACCGCCAAGCGCGTGGCCGGCAGCTTCAAACTGGCCGACGGCACACCGCTGGCGATGGGCGGCAAAACCGGCACCGGCGATAACCGCATCGAAGCCATGGGGGCCGGCGGGCGCATGCTCAGTTCGAAATCGATCAACCGCACGGCGACCTTCGTGTTCTACATCGGCGCGCATCACTTCGGCACCCTCACCGCGTTTGTGCCGGGGGCGTCGGCGCAGCACTTCACCTTCACGTCAGCCTTGCCGGTGCAGGTGCTCAAGGGCATGGCGCCGATGCTCAACCCACTCCTGCAACCGGGCGACCCGGCGCTGTGCCTGGCGGGCAAACACTGACGCGCGGCTGCACTACCTATCTGCCACCACCGCGCAACAGCGCTGAACACACTGATGGATCACCCTTTTATCAGGACCTGATCCATGCCCGCTCTACCGCCACTCGACAGCGCCTTCAACGGCGCCCACTACGCGCACATCCGCGACGCCCTACCGCGCTGGCTCACCCAGGCCACGCCTGAACGCCTCGGCGCATTGACAGCCACCCGCCTCAACGTCGTGAGCACGCCAGCCCCGCTCAAGGCCGCGATTGCCGAGCACTGGCACCGGCAAAACCTGCTGGACGAACGGCTCGCCGGCTTGAACGATGTGTACGCCTTCGCCGAACCCTTGCTGAAAAACGCCCTGCGCGACTACGGCGCCGTGGAGGTACGCAACACTTACCTGCGCCTCTACGTCGACGCCAGCCAGGCCTGGTGGACGCTCAACGTGACCGGCGCCCAGACCAGCAAGACCGTCTCGTTGCTCGACGCGGCGCTGGGCAACTTCGCCGCCGACGACCGCTTTCTCGATTTCGCCTTCCTCGGGCCGAGCGACGTGCGAGGCCAGCGCGATGTCGTGTCGATCAGCCACCGCACCAGCGGCGCCCGGCTCACGGCGCAGCGCTTCAAAGCCATTTGCCGCCAGCTCGACATCGGCGCGCAGTATCAACTCAGGCTCAGCCAGGCGCTTGGCTTCAACCACCCGCCGCTGGCCCGCACGGTTCACGACGAAGTGGTCGCACGCCACAAGGCCGCGCTGAAAAGCGCCGCGCACCTGGCCCTGCTCCAGGGTGACCTCAAGCCCGACGCCCACGGCATGCTGCTTGAGCGGGTGAACGAGCAGCCGACGGCGCTCCAGGCCTATACCCTCAGCGTGATGAATGTCGCCCTGGTGGGCATCGCGCTGTTTATCGCCGCGCCAAGCCCCCGAGTGATCGCTTACGTCGCCGAAGACCCCGAGCACCCGCTCAAGGAGTACCCGTCGCCGCAGGCGTTCATGGCCGAACTGACCCGTCAGTTGCGCGACCGGGCGCGCTATCAGGTGTTCTTCAGCCAGTTCGTGCCCCATGCCGAGCGCGGCGCTTTTTTTGCCGGGCTCAATGCGCGCCTCAGCCACATCCAGTGGCATCAGAAGGCCCGCACCGACAGCGGGCCGAGCTGGAAAGACACGCCGATCAGCGATCCCAACCTGCACTTCAGCGTGCAACGCTGGCAGGACGACTATCGCCAGCGCCCGCCGACACCTCACGCGGACACCCTGTGGAGTTACCTGTTTCGCGTGCAACTGAACAAAATCGTCAACGATGCGCGAACCCTCGCCGTGTCCACCGCCGACGTCGAGCGCCACGCCCGCTGGGCCTGGTGGGACAACCTGGAGCAGATGCTCGGCGACATCCTCAATGCCGCGTTGCTGGTGCTGACCCCGTTCGTGCCGGTGCTCGGCGAACTGATGCTGGTCTACAGCGCGTACCAGATCATGGACGAGGTGTTCGAAGGCCTCGTCGATTGGACCGAGGGCCGGCGCACCGAAGCCTGGGAACACGTGACGGGGGTGGCCGACAGCGTGATGCAGTTTGCCCTGTTTGCGGCGGGCGGCAGTCTTGGTCAATTGGCGCGGCTCAAACGCTCGCCCTTTATCGAAGGCCTGGTCCCGGTAGAGCGGGCCGACGGCACACGGCGGTTGTGGAACCCGGACATCCGCGCGTTCGCCCAGAAAAACCCGATCCCCGACGGCTCGGTGCCCTCGCCCTCGGGCCTGCATCAGCATGCTGGCAAAACCCTGCTGGCCCTCGGCGGCCAGCACCTGGAGGTGCAATACGACCCGCTCAGCGAAGCGCACCGCGTGGTCCACCCCGAACGCCCGGACGCCTACCGGCCACGCCTGCAATTGAACGGCGACGGCGCCGTGACCCATGAGGGCGAACGCCCGCGCACGTGGGAGCGCGCGCAATTGCTGCGCCGTCTTGGGCATCGGGTGCAACCGTTCAGCGACACGCAACTGGAGCAGCTAAGGGTTGCCAGCGCCACCGAAGACGGCGCGTTACGCCGCATGTACGAGCACAACGAACCCCTGCCGCCGCTGCTCGATGCCAGCCTCAAACGGCTCGAAGCGGACGAGTCCATCAGGGTCGCCAGTGAAAAAATCCGCGCAGGGCAAGCCTTGAGCGCCGACCCGAGCTCGGACTGGTTCGAGCAAATGGTCACCGAACTCGACGGCTGGCCCCAGGACAAAGCCCTGCAGGTGTTCCTCAAGCCCGACCTGAGCGGCACGTCGCACCGCTATGGCGCCGCGCACGCCAGCCCAGCCGACACCTTGCACATCAGCCTCGGCGAGGTGCTGTCCGGTCATTTGCCGGAACGGGTGCTGGGGTTTCTGGATGAAGCGGCGATCACCGCCCTGCTGGGCGTCGAGGTGCCCGAATCGCAGCGCGTACAAGCGTTGCGCGAGCAACTGGCCCGCTACGTACTGAGCCAGAGCCGCGATACCGCGCCGGCGGTCTACCGCGCCCGTGAAGCGAGCGACGACCCCGGCATCATCGGCCTGCGCCAGGACCACCCCGACCTCGACCTGAGCCTGGCCCGCCGCCTGCTGGAGACCGCCCGCCCGAGCGAACGCCAGGCCTTGGCCGACCAGCATCGCTGGCCGCTGCGCCTGCGCAACCTGGCCCATGAGCTGCACGTGGCCGCCGATTCGGTGCGCGCCTACGAAGGCTTCTATCCACCGGCGTCGCCCAGCCCGGCGACGGAAAGCCTGGTGCTCAAGACCCTGCTGTTTCATACCGATGCGCTCACCGATCTGCACATTCAAATCCGCCAAACCTCCATCACCGGCACCCTACGCAGCCAGGCCGGGCCGGACACCGCCAGCACGCGTCGAGTACTGGTGCGCAACAGCCTGGGTTACGCGGTCTACGACGCTGCAGGCCGGCAGTTGCACAGCCCGAGCAGTCTGTACGAGGCTGTGTTGCGGGTGCTGCCCGACGCGTCACGTAGCACGCTAGGTTACAACCCCGGCGACGGCGACGGCTTCCAAAACTGGTTGATGACCACCCTGGAACCCTTGGCCGAGCGCCGCAAGCTGCTGGCAGCGCCGGCAACCCACCGCGTCATGGAGCGACACACCCAGCAATTGCTCGGCGGCCCGCTGCTCAGTCGCTGCCGCGCAGCCCCAGCCGATACCCACGCGACGTTTGCGCGCGAGGTGCTGCAGCGCTTGTTTCCGAGCCTGAGCGAGCAACGCTTGAACCGTTTTATCGACGAAATCCCCCCCGACCAACTGAGCACCACCCTGAACGAGCTGACCCTGCAAAAACACACCCTGCGCACCCAATTGCAGGCCTGGAAACAATCGCCCACCCATCACCCCAAAGGCAGCGCGCAGGAACGCCAACAACTGGCCGCCCGCCGACGCCTGGCCCACCTGCTTGAACAGTGCTGGGGCGAGCGCTACGCCGAATACACCGACGATTGGGGCAGAACTCAGCCCGGCGCGCGGATCGATCTGGACGGCATGCCGTTACCCGAGTCGCTGCCTGCGCTGACCGTCAACTTTGAGCACGTGACGTTCCTGAACCTGAGCCAGAGCAGCGTCGGGCAAACCCATTGCGGCTTGCTCAAACACTTCCCGGCGCTGCGCTCCCTGGACCTGAGCCACAACAACCTGACGAGCTTGCCGGTCGAACTGGCGGCGATGCGGGTTCTGCGCAACCTGAACCTGTCGAACAACCGCATGGTGCTGTTCCCTGAAGACGTGACGCGCCTGCGCAATCTACGGCGCCTGCAAACCGTGATTCTGGACCACAACCCCCTCGCGGCCCCGCCGGACATCACGCGCATGCCCAACCTGCGCCGCCTCGACCTGAACCATACGCAAATCAGCCAATGGCCCCGCGGCCTGTTTGCCCACCCCAGGAACGACATGTTCGACCTCGACCTGAGCGGCAACCCGATCACCGCCCTGCCCGCGCTCACGCCGCAGCCCACCGCCGCACGCACCGTGGCGCGTACCCGCCTGGACCGCAACGCGCTGGACGACGATCAGCGCACCCTGTACGAGCGCTACCGCAGCGAGGCCGGGCTGGACCCGTATCGCACCTACGAACCCCAAGGCAGCAGCGACCCCTGGCTGGCTGGCGTCGACGCCAACACCCGGCGTATCCGCGAGCAATTGTGGGACGCGGTCGAAGACGAACACGGCTCCCAGGGCTTTTTCGAAGTGATCAAACTGCTTGAGCCTCCCGAGTTTTTTGAGAACCCCCAGGACCAGCAGCGCTATGCCCTCAACCAAGCGCAGCTGACGCAACGGGTGTGGCGCTTGATCAACGCCACCCACGCCGACAGCGCACTGCGCGAGCGGTTGTTCAAGCTGTCGAGCTTCCCCGGTTTGTGTGGCGATGGCGGCGCGCAGATTTTCAATGAGATGGGCATTGAGGTGATGGCCAGCGAAGCACGGCGCTTTTCGGTGACACTGCCTGAACTCGAAGGCCGACTGGTGACCCTGGCCAAAGGCGCGGCGCGCCTCAAACACCTGAACCAGGTGGCCCAGGCAGAAGTCGCCCGCCGCCTGCGGCCCAAAGCGGCCGGTGGCGAAGGCCTGCACCTGCGCTCAGAACGGGTGGATGGCGAAGCGGGCGAGGTGGACGAAGTGGATATCCACCTGGCCTACCAGACCGCGCTGGCCAACCTGCTGGACTTGCCCTGGCTGTCGGACCACATGCTGTACCGCGACACCGCCAATGTCAGCCCGCCCCAGATCCAACAGGCTTACACCACCGTTCAGGCACTGGGCCAGGGCGACGGCCTGGTCAACCAGATCTTACTGGAGCCGTACTGGGAGACCTTCCTGCAGCAAACCTACGACACCCTCTCTCAACAGAATGCCAGCGCGTACACCGAGAAGTTCTACCGCCTGGACGACCTGCAAACCCTGCAGGCGCAATGGCGCGAGGAACAGGAACCGCAGCAGAAAGACCGGCTCAAAAACAAGCTCAAGGCACTCGCGGACGAACTGGAAACCACCGAAAGCGTCGTACTGACCGACACACCGATCAGTGAAGCGCTGAACAACCGCCTGCTCAACGACCTGGGGTACAAGGAGAAGGAATGGATGCGCGGCCTGACCCGCGAGGCCCTGAAAAAGGCCCGCCAACGCCATAACCGCGAGCCCTTGCCCGAACAATGAGGCAATGGCCGGCGCGAGGGTGCTCGCGCCGGCCGCCGTTACACCTCCGAATCCCAGATCACCGTGACGCTCCCTTCATAGGCGGCGGCCTCACCGGGCTGCAACATCGTCGCGACGTCATCACGCGCCACTTCGAAATGCAGGGTGCCAGGTTTGCGGTTCACGAACATGGTCGAGAGCAGCAACTGCGTGCCCGTGCCATCCAGCCGCAGCGGGCGACGCTGGATCGGCTGGCCCTCGGGGTCGACGATGCCGTAGGGCATGGTCACGCCGACCTGCAACGGCACCGAGCGCCCCGAGGCGGCCTCACGTATCCGGCAGGTGTTGTCCCCCGCCTCGACGTACTGGCACTGCAGGCCCATCTTGAAGCGCGAGGTGGAATAGAAGTTGAAGGTCTGATCCCTGAACAGCCGCGTCGGTTTACGCCCCTGGCTCACCCAGCCCTGCCAGCCACCCTGGGGCAGCAGCTCGACACGATCACCGCCGGGTGGGATCTCGACCTTGAGGACGTGGTCGACCGAGAGAATGAAATTCAGGGTGATCTGGTCATCGTCGGGCAACAGCACGTCGCCCATGTCGAAGTCTTTGTAAGGCCCCACGCTGAACGTGATCTGCCCGCGATACGTACCGGCCCTCATGCCCAATGGGTTGGGCGTGATCAACTCGTAGGTGAACCCCAAACCCTCCATCCAAAACGTCCCCATAGGCACGGCAGTGGCCGCTCTTTGCGCACATCCCCTGCTGCCTTCCGGCAACCCCCAGGTAAATGCATAGAACGAGGGGCTGCCGACCCCAGTACCGATGTATTGGCACGGTGCCGGGGGGTAAACCCATGATGATTCCCAACCCACGCCGGGACCGGGGTTCGGCTCGATCCACTTAAGCATCATGCCGATGCCACTGATACGGAATTGAAGGGTTTCCGCCTCTCCGGTGCTTTCGTGCAAGACCGTTATATTGCGGCGCTCGGTCGGCGCATGAAACAGGATATGGTTGCGGTCGTCCCCGCCCGGCGTAATCGCCGAGTTCATCCGAAAATCAATCGGAAAGCCGATGCTGTAGCGCGTCTCGTTGCAATACTGCGGCGCCCAGGTGCAATAGCTGTTACCCGGTGGCGTGTGGTTTTTGAACACGTTACGCGAAGGCTGGCTGGGGTCCGGCCGGAACGAGGCCAGGATATCCACGGTGGCCGCCGTTGCGTCAGCGGGCAGCCCCAGGAGCAGGCCGACCAGCCAAAGCCCCAACAGCGTGTGTTTGATTTGCATGGGTTCACTCGTCCTCGAACGATTCAAATACGCTGCGCCGCTCATGGGCGCAACGCATCAAAGATGATCTGCACATTGCCGAAGTACTGGCCGGGGAGGTAACCGTCGTCAGGCTTCTGCGCGGCGATTTCCAGCAGCACGCGTTTGCCGACGCGGGCCTCGTCTTCCGGCACCACGCGCACGGCGGCAAGCCCCAGCACCTGCTGGTTGAAGGTGACTTTCAAGGCAATGTTGTCGCTGCCGTTGAACAACACCGGCTCATAGGCGAGGTAGGCATCCACCGCGCCCAGCACGTTTTTCACGTCGAAATACTCACGCAGCGCGGTCAGGGTTTCAGTCACCGGGTTCCAGTTCAGGGTTTGCTCGCGCTCCAAAAAACCGGGGTTGAGCGGCAACACATAAAAGTCACTGGTGGGCACCTTGACCGACACCTGGAACACCGCCTCTTCGCGGGCCGCCAGGGCGCTGAAGCTGAGCAGGCTCAATAGGCCCAGCACCGTCAGTACCCTGCACGCTGGCCAACGGCTCATCCTTTCACCTCTAGATTCTTCTGGTTGTCGCCTTCCTGCAGCTTGAAGGTGTATTGGCGCCCGGCCTCCTTAGTGAAGGTAAAGGCGCGCCCCGGCAGCACGTGGTTTTTGGTGGTCGGCTGGCAGTCGGTCGGCTTACCGGCCACGCAGTTCTTGAACTCGTCGACCACGATCACGCTGTTGCCGTTGTTGCGCAGCGCATAGTGGCCGGCACCGTCGTCGATGCGCGTGTCGTAGCGGGTGTCCTTGGGCCGCACGAAAAACACCGTGCCGTAGCCGGCCAATACGCTGACGCCGGCCTGCAAGGTTTTTTGATATTCCTCACGCTCCTCGTCGGACACGGCGAAGGCGTCCTCTTTTTCCGGCACCACCGGGATGTAGCGCACCCGGAAGTAACGCTCGCTGGCCCGCTCGCCCATGTACAACAAGCGCGTGCCCTGCATGCCATTGGCCGGCACGATCAGCCGTGCGGGGCTGGCCATCAGGCCATCCCGTGCGGTGGCGTCAGCCTGGGTGTGCAGCGGCACTTCCTGGGGCACGCCGCTGGCGTCGTAGACGATTTCGAGGATCTCGACCTTGACGAAGGCGGTACTGGTGCCGCCGTTGAAGATGCGTTTCAGGTAACTGCTTTTGCTGCCGTCCAGGTAGTCGTAGACCACGCCGACGTTAATATTCGGGCCCGCCTGGACCCCAAAGGACACCATCCACACGCCCAGGATTGCGGCTAATACTTTCATTGTTTTACACCCTCATTAACGATTGGCCCGACGCCAACGCACTAGACTTGCGAATCCCAAATAGCCGTGACCGCGCCCGCGCAGGTGCCCCTGCCCTATACGTCGTGATGTGCATGACGTCAGTCCTGTAAGAATCAGCCCGACTTCTGCTGGGTGAGTGCGGCATCCGCCAAGGTGTCCGGCGTGCAGCGCAGGTCACCGATCATCAGCACATCGTTTTCAGTGCGGGCCTGGCTCGGGTCGAGGCGGAACTGGCAGAGCAACTGGTTGCCCTGGCGCACTTGCAGGGTCGGAGAGCCGGCGTTCATTTCCATCGAGAAGAACCCGTCCACCTCGCTGACCCCACGACTGGCGTGGTTGATCACGTGATGGCCCTTGAGCGGCCGGCCTTGTGGGTCGACCAGGCGACCGAGCACGGTGACGGTTTTCATCACGCTGATCTTGCGGTAGTCCACCCCGCCCTTGTTGATGTGGTAGGCGCTGCGCGGCGGCTGGATGTTCGCCGACGGCGGGTGGTTGCCTTCGAAGTCGAACGCCACCGAGCCGGTTCTGTACGCGGTGAGCGGTACAAAGTTGCGCCCCGGCCGCAGCGCGGTGCTGCCACCGCTGAGGTCGTCGGCGCGCAAGGTGATGTCGTCCAGGTCGGTTTCCACATCGACGATCATGCCGGCGCCGTTGCCGTGGTACTGGCTGGTCAGCGCCATCTTCTGGCCGCCGACGGCGAAGGTGCTGTGCAGGTTCAGGCCACCGGTGAGGTTGCCGTTGTAGGAGGAACGCTGGGCGAAAACATCGCCGCCGACGGTGTCACCGTGGAAGCTAGTCATGCCGGACAGGCCGACGCCGTAGGTGTCGGTCAGCACGGTGGCCGAGACGTTCTGTAAGACGTGATCGGGCATGCTTTTGCGGTACGTCAACGAGCCATTGTTGTCGCGCTTGCCGTCGCGGGAAGTGCGCGAGCCGATGCTGCCCGACCACTGTTCGCCCGGCCCGCCGAGGGCCAGGTTGAGGGTCAGGTCGACGCCACGGTTGCGCTGGTCGCCGGTGCTGCGGCTGGCGGGGCGGTCAAACAGCGACAGGCGCCAGTTGGCATCGCTGCCAAACAACACATCGTGTTTGCTCCAGCCCAGGTCCAGGCCAACCCCCTCGACATTGCCTTGGCTGTGGGACAGGCGGGCATTGAGCGAATGTTGGTTGAGCAGACGATGATTGATCGACAGCGACGAGGTGCTGGTCTGGCCGACAAAGGTTTGTCGGGAGCGCAGCCGTGTACCGTCGGGCAGGGTGTCGTAGGTGTTGCGCGTGTCCAGCCAACTGCGGTTGTGGCTGGCAATCACGCTGCCGGCGCCATAACTGTAGAGGCCTTGCACGTCCATGCCGGTGCCGTGGTCCTGGGTCTGGTAGACGTTGGCGTAGACGCTCGCCTGGGTCGCCAGCGTCCAGTCGATGGAGCTGCCGTATTGCATGCGGTCCTGCACCTGGCGAGCGGACAGGCCGAGGATCACGCGCGGGTGCAGCAGGTAATTGACCGAGGCGCCGGCGGTCATGTCGCCTTTGTCGCGCTGATCCCAGTTGTTGAGCAGGGTGCTTTCGCGGCCGGCGAACAGGTTGTAGCGCCAGCGCTCGTCGTGGTTGCGCCAGTTATTGGGCTTGTACACCAGCTCCTGGGTGGTGGCCGTGACCTGGCCGTCTTCGACCAGGCGCACTTCCACTTCATAAATGCCACCGGGCAGCGCGCGCGTGTCGATGCTTTGCAAACCGGCCGCCACTGGCTGGGTGTTGATCAGCAGGCCGTTGCGATAAATCTCTACCGAGCCTTGGCGGTTGGAGGTGACGTAGATCGGGTACACGCTGGGCTTGGGGTTGCTGATCGCGAGGCTGTCGGAACTGCCGAGCATCACACCCACGGCCACATCCGGCGCCGCCCCAAAGGAGCGCGGCTGGCGATTAAGCCCTTCGGAAGTGGGCGTGAAATAGCCCAGGCGCAGGAACTGGCCTTCGAATTCGCGCTGGGCATACAGCGAATACAACGCGTGATACAGCTGCGTGTCCGGCCCGCCGAGGCGTGCCAGTTGCAGGTTGAGCGCGTGGCTCCAGTTCCCCAGGCTGCTGCTGGCTTCAACCCCGAAACGTCCGCCGAGTGCCTGGTCTTGCCCGCCGTTGAGGTTCAACTGGTTGCTGACAATCAAGCCCGTGCTGCCGTCTTTGGGTTGGTGGTAATAACGCTGATGATCGGTGTCGTGCTCGGCGTTCTGCGTGAGGATCGAGACCAGCGAGTTTTCCAGGTTGTAATGCACCGCCAACATCTTCTCCGGGCAGTGTTGCGTGCAACTGCCTAGCGCGACGCCTTGTTGCAAGTAACTGCTCCAGGTATCGCGCTCAGCGGGTTTGATCGGGCTGTCGCTGGTATCGGTAAAGTCCAGCAGCGTGAGGCGATCATCGCGCGAAAGCACCACCATTGCCTCGCCCATGAACACTTCGTCGCGTTCTATGCGCACGGCCAGCGGCACATCAAAAAAATGCTCTTCGAATTCGCTCGGCAAACCTTTCGCCTGAGCCAGCAAACTGCGCGGCGTGTAACTGTTGTCAGCCGCGGCCAAGGCAGCCGAACAGGCAAGCAGGGCCAGCGCCGCCGCGATGGGTTTCATCGGGAACATGAACTTAATACTCTAGGGCGAACAGCAAACCATCGGAGCACCGACCCCAGGCGAACACCGCCTGCGGTCGGTGGGTGTGATCAATAAGGCAAACCCTTATCGATTGCCGGGCGCTTAAAACGTGGTGCGCGGCACGTTGTCGAAGATCACGGTGGCCGTGGTGGTGTATTGACCGTTCTGAGTGTCCGCTGGCTTGGCGGCCTTGATGGTCATCAGCTTTTGCAGACCCGGGTTGGACTCTGCGTCGGCAGCCACTTCCAAAGGGGCGCCGGTCAGGACGACGTCGCCCAGGCTGATGGTCAGCGCGATAGCGTCTGTACCGTTGGTGAGCGATGCCGGGCCGTCCTGCAGGTAAGCGTCGATCGAGCCACCGGTGTTTTTCAGGGTGAACATGGAAGACAGCGTGCTCAACTCACCGGTCACGGTGTTGTAGGACATGATTTCGTCACGACCGAAGTTGGGGTCCAGGGGTTGAGCGTGGAACTGCTTGGTAGGGATATCGGCCTTGATGTTGATCGTGGTGCTTGCATCGTTGGCGGCCATCGCAACCGAAGAGCCCAGTACGGCAACAGCCAGAGGGAGCAGAACAGTAAACTTCTTGATCATGCTTGAATACCTGTAGTCATTTAAAGGAAGGCGGTTAACTCAAAAGCAAGCCAGGACTCACTTCCAACTAACACACTGGCATTGAGGTTCAGTGTTTTGGTGAACGTTCAACGCCAGGGCATATTCGATCAAATCAACTTTAAGATATGCAGGCACGCTCCGAGAAACATGCAAGCCACTAGGCCATTACGCAGGAGGAAGAAATACAATAAATACGACTTTTAAAAAAATGACTGTAAGAATTGAATGACGCACAGATATATCGACAAAAGCAGTATAGATATAAAAACCAACTTAGCCGATAAGACCGCGACTGTAGTATTGAAACTACGTGCGAGCATTATTCTATACGTTCAACCTGTGCGGCACGGGTTGACCACGGTGAATGAGCTCAAACGCCTCCCCCCTTCAGCCAACCCGCTCAAACCGCCGCCGCTTCAGGAACAACCCCACCCCCAGCGCAACGGCAAAGATCGACAGCAACCCCAGATCAAACCCCAACAAGCGGATTTGGCTTGCAGCAACGCAGCCGACCGCGCCACCCACCACTAGTAGCACCCCTAGCCACTTGCGAAGTAGATACGCCTTGAGAAACCGGTCGAGCAGAAAGAACAGCACCAGGACAACGACCAGTTGGATAATTTCAGACATGTGCGTCTCCAGTCAGGTCTTGATGATCAGTGTCGAGCTGGAGCGTTGCGGGCCGATGCCGCCGCTGACCTGCGCCTCGATGCTGACCAGTACGTCGCCGGCATGATAGGTGGGCAAGATTTCATTGGCGTACATGCGCACACCGGCGCCTACAGGAACACCGACATATGGGGAGGCCACTGCAGAGGTGGCACCAGCGAAGGCACTGGCGGCAAGGTTAGCGATCTTGGTGCGTTGGGCATTGAGGACATCGCCCTGCTGCCGGGTCAGCGGCTTGGAGATGCCGATCATCATCACGCACGGCAGGCTCTTGGCCAACATCTTGTCGTACACCTCGACGACCTTGTTGTTGACGTCATAGTGGGCGCGTCCTGCCTCGCCAAAATGCAGCTCGCGCAGGCGCCCGCGTTCGCTGTCGGTGAGGGTGATCTGCGATACGTTGAAAACGATCCCGTGATTGCCCATGTATTGAAAAGTCCCTTCGAACTTCATTGCACGCATCCTTTCGAGCCAAAGGCGGGGATTCTCCAGAAGGAATGCATCGAACTCAAATCATTTCGCCCTTGCCGGCAACGTGTGTTGCCTGGACGCTTACGCTTTCTTGCCAAAGCAGCAAAACAGGTGTCAGACCACAGTCACAATACTGTTGGTCTGCGCCCTATTTTCGCTCGCTCTCACGTCTGCTTCGGCAACGTCCAATTCGGCCATACAAAGTCACACGTATACCCATCAGGCACATGCTCCAAATAATCCGGATGCTCCGGCTTACTGAACACGCTTAAGCTTGATCACCTGTTCAAGCGCCGAGAGCAGTCGTTCGAACGCGCTAAACCGCTCGTCCTTCAGTTCGGCCCAGCGCTCGATGAAGAAGCGGCCTTGATCGTCAATCTGCACCGGTGTGGTGAGAATCTCGCCAGTGCGCGAGTGATGCACCAGGTTCACTTCGTGGGGTGAACGCTGCTCGACCATGAACTGCCCGGGGTGTGTCAGCCGTGAACGATCGACCGGAACATAGGCGCGAAGGGGTCGTGCGCCTGGGGCGACGACACTCAAGGTGAAGTCGCTGCGGATCGCCGTGAGCCGGTTGGGGTACAAAGACGATCCATAGGCAACGGTCCATTGCAGTCCTGAACGCAACTCGGTGGCTGTACCCACTGGGACATCGAAGGTCCGCAGGCTGATGGCTCCTTGAGTTTGAGCGACGCCCGCAATGCCCTCGACAGGGTGCACATGAGCACTCCCCATATGCGCCACCCACTTATGCGCGCCTTGGGCCGCCTGGTCCTTACGGATGACCTCGCTGGCAAAAAAATTGAACATCGAAAGGCGCGACGTATTGGCGGCGGCCATGCCCTTGGTGTGGTAGCTGGATACGCAATCCAATGCGCGTATGCGCATCCCGTGTTTGCCCGCCACGTCCACCACGCTGGTGTAAGTGTGCGGCCCGCGGTACTCGGGCATGTGCCCACGGTCCAGGGTCCACAGGCGGTCTTTGAGCGATGTGGACACTACCCCCGTGCGATGGAATGTATCCAGGTCTGCCTGGTGCAGGTCGGTGAACAGGTGCTCCATGTAGAGGGTTTTGACCCCGTGTGCCTTGAGCGTGCTCATCTGATCGATCAGCAACGCCTTGCTCGATTGCTCGGCGTGGCTCTCACAGATAATCAGCCCTGGGGCGTGTTTGTAGCTTTGCTGGATAAAGTCAGCTTGGGTCGTGTGCGCCGGCAAGTCCGGCAAGGTCGGCCGGGCGGGGAGTTCAGCGGTTTTGAAAAACTCATCGGCGCGCTTATCCAGGCGTTCGCGGGTTTTCCTGAAGGCGCTTTCGGCGGCGGCTATTTTGTGGTCGAGCGATCCGTAACGGGTGTCGAACGGGTGGGCGCCTTTGCCCATTTCATGCAGCTCGTGGGTGAACCGCGCGTCTATGTCGAAGTCGCTGTAGGCGCTTGCGTCGCGGGTTGCGGTGATGAACGCCGGGGGCGCGGTGTACGGGGTTTGCAGGGTCAGCTTGAAATCGGCTTTGGCCAGCGGGTCGTCGGCGATCGCGCCGGCGGTGTCGTTCCAGACACCCACCGGCTGGCCGGCGGCGACGTCTTCGACCCGCACACTCAGGGTCTTTTGCAGGTCGGCCAGGCCCGGGGTTTGTGTGTGGGTGTTGGTGCGGCGGCTGTCAGCCAGGGCGACCCAGCCGTCTGTGGGGTTTTCGGCGATGTCGGCGTCGATGAGTTTATGGGAGTAGAAGTTTCGCTGGGCATTGGGCCGGGGACTGACCAGCGCGCCGTTTCTCAGGTAGAAGGCTCTGTCCAACTCGTAGCCGGTAGACGCATCCAGCGCACAGACGGCGATTTTTTCGCGACGCGCCGCAAGCATCAAGGCGCGATAGGCGTGCGGCGAGTCTTTGGCGATCCCCAGGGCTTTCTCGACTTTTTTCAGATAGGCGCTGATGTGCCTGTAGCTGCCCCCGGCGTTGAACTTGTTGAGTTTGACTCTGAACAGGTCCGCCGGCAGGTATTCGATGTACAGGCGCCGCACGCCAAGCGCGTAGAGGGCGTGCATGTTGTCGATCAGCAACTGTTTGCCAGCGAGCGAGCTCGGCACGGCGCCCACGACCAGGCCTTGGTTTTCCTTGAAGGCGCTTTCAAGGATGTGCCGATGGGTCGCGTTTGTTTCAAAGGCCAGTACATCGGCCCTGGGGACGATGGGTTGCAGCTGTGTGAAGAACGTGTCGGCATCGCTGCGCAACTGCCGGTATGCCTTCAAGTACGGGGCTTCTAGCGGGCCCATTTCATAGATCAGCAGGGCATTGCGGGTTCCATCACCGAAAAACTCATCCACGCTGGAGAGGGTTCCAAACTCCAGTGTCAGCACGGTTTCATAGTCCTTGATCCGCTCCGTCGGCACTTCATAGCGCTGCAACGCGTGGGGTGTCGGCGCGGGTGGTGTCGGCGCCCCGCCGGTGAGGCCCGAGCGCACCCAGTGCCCCTCGGCATTCTGGTTGACCAGGCGTGCGGTGGAGAGCAGTTTTCCGTTCACTGGGTCCTGGTGAAACAGCAGATAGCGGCCTAGCGCATCGGGGGTTTTCGCAGCCCACAACGACCGACCTTCGAACATCACCGCCTGCATGCCGGCGGGTGCGGGGCTCGGTGGCTCCAGTTGTTTGATCAGCGCCATGGACTGGTGCTGCACCGCCGGGCGCATGAGGTGGCGCATGGGCCGCGCCAACGGGCCGATGGACTTCAGTGCCGGGCGCAGATCGCTGAACACGGCGCCGAGGCTGTTGCTCAGGTAGCCGATAAAGTGTTGCAGCGCGGCATGCGTGTCGCCCTGGTTATAGGCGTGCAGGGCAAGCATGCCGTCCTTGAGCGCCAGCAACAGGCCCAGGCTCAGGCTCAACACCGGAAACGGCGCGGTCGCAATCGCGATCAGCGGTTCGAGGCAACTCCAGATCAGGCCCATGATCATGTCGCTGCGATTGACCGTGGTGGCAGCCACGTCGTCGATCTTGCGTTGCAGCTTCATGTCGTGCAGCAGGTGGCGCAGGTCGAGCACGGGCGCAACGCGTTCGGTCGAGTCGTAGCGCGCCGGGCTCAGGTCGGTGCTGTTGAGGTCTGCGGGCAGGCCAGCCTTGGCGGTTTGCAGAAAACCTCGCACCCGAACCTGGGACTGCACACCGACGCGCGCGCTGAAGTAATCGAGCATGCCGTCGACTTTTTTCAGCAGGTAGTTGAACACCCGGGCTTCACGGAAGAAAACACCATCCGGCGCCTGCGGCGTGTAGAGCAGCACCGGGTTCACGCTGTGGCTGAACAGCAGGGTGTCGATCACCCAGTCGCCGTCGATCATCAGGCGATGCACGCAGTAGGTGTTGCGCGTTTCGGCCGACGTGTCATCCAGGCTGTGGATGGCGCGCTCAAGCCAATCAAGATCGGCCTGGGCGATATGGCCTTTGAGCCGCGACTCCAGCGCAGCGCTGTGCAGTTGTAGCTGGCTGATGGTCAGCGTTGCATCGCGGCGCAGCGGGTAGCCTTGGCTGCCGGGGTTTTGCAGCTTGGCTTTGACTTCATCGGCGTAGCGCTGGCCGATCCACACGCCGCGTACCGAGAGCGCGACGTTGCTCGGCGTGAGCTTGCTCAGATTGACCCCGGCCGGGCCCATGAAGGTGGCGACGGTTTCGAACTTGGCGTCGAGGAAGCCCACGGCGCCTTCAAAACCCTCGCGATACAGCCGGGTATAGGTGACGGACGCGGGGCGCGTTAAGGCGGGGAAGTCTTTGGGGTAATGCACCCACACGGTATCGGGGTCGACGTCGTTTTGCCGCTGGCGGCCGAGCAGAGCGTTGAGCTGTGTTTTGGCCTGGGCATGCACGAAGCGTTCGAAGGTGACAAAGCGCGCGTCGGATAACGGGTGCTGCGCATAGGTGTGCGCGGCGCCTTCGGCATTTTCCGCCAGTTGGGTCAGTTGGCGACGTTGCGCCTCGGTGGCCGCGCGGTACCAGGTCGGGGTGCCCCAGTGGTAATCGTCGGTCTGAATATCCAGCAAGCGGGCACGCAAGGCTTTGAGGCAATCGGCGTGGCTGCTCGCCTCGCTGAAGGTGACGTGGCGATATTCCTGTTGCGCCGGGATGAAGCCCAGGCTGGCCATGAAAGTTTGCAGGCCCGCACGGGATGTGAGGGCGACTTGCTCCAGCAGATAAGCGCGCATGGCGGCGTCTGCGCACCAGGCGAGGATATGCGCCTGGCAGAGGATTTCCGTGTCGAACCCATGAAACTGCTGGGCCTGGGGCGCTTCGGGGGTACACAGCAGCAAGCGTTGGAGGCGACCCTGTGCGTCGGTCTCGCGCAGCAGCCAGAGGTCCTTGAGCACGCAGCCATTGAGCGCAACGGTGCTCGCGCCGAGTGGCGCACTGGCGCCCTGACGCAGACGGGTAAACCGTTGATAGTCTGCCTCGGTGATGTGGTTTTGCAGCTTGGCCGTGTAGGCCAGGGCATGGATGCGGCGGTCGAGCATCTGTTCGAGGGCGGCGTGGATCTCGGATTTGGCGTAGTACTCGCGCCGCACGGTCTCAAACTCCACGCGTGGTTTGAGGGTGTTGAGCAGGCCGACCAGGTAGACGGGGGTCAGCTCCTGATAGTCCTCGGCCAGCGGCGCGTCGGCATAGGTGAAGGTGGTATTGAGCAAAAACGCCGACCCCGCCAGTTCGTCACCGCTGTGCAGGCCCCGTAGCGCCAGCTCGGTCAGGCTGTGTGTTTGCTCGTAGGTCCCGACCCTGGCCACACTGCGGCGCGTGCGCACTTGCAAGCGGTCGGGGTCCAAGTCGGTGATTTCCAGGTCGCTGGCCAGTTGTTCGAGCACCTGGTAACGCGCCAGGGTCGGCGGCGAGGCGGCATGGCCGAACAGGTTCAGCAGGGTTTGCCGAGCCTCGTCGTACTCGCTGAGGTGGCGTGCCAGGGCTTCGCGTTGGGGGCTGGGCGCGTTGCGATACCAGGCCGGGGCGCTGTATTCAAGGCAGCGGTCCAGCAGGCGTTGGGCGCGCAATTCCAGGCGCAGGCCGAGATCGGGCAAGGCCGCGCGGATGGCGTCGTCCAGGTCCGTGAGCAATTGTTGGGCGCTGTGGCCGGGGTTGTTTTCCAGGCTCAAGGCCCAGTCGATATCCCGCGCGCGCTTGGCCAGCCTGGCGTCGTAGGTGTGTTCGCAAAGCGGTTCGCCATCGATGGGCGCCAGCGCCAGGGGCCAGATGCCCATGGCTGAAAGTGCCTGGTATTGCCGCGGCAGCAGGCTCATGAACTCCTTGCGCCAAGTGCCGACCGCCATCGCGTCGCGCAGCCGGGTGTTCATAGCGGCCAGCGAGCTGAACGACTCAAAGCCACGGGCCGGGGTAAACAACACGACGTAGCCGACAGCGTCAGCCGGGGTCAGTTGGGTGACCACGGGCGTGTTCTTTTCGGTCAGCACAAAGGCCCCGGCGAATTCGATCGTCTGCGCTTGATAGCTGAAGGTCAACGCATAGATACCCGGTCGAAAGGTCGGCCCCAAACCCAGGTTCTGCACCAGTCGCGCCTCCTCACGCTGCAGCAGATAGCCCTGAACGTTGAGCTTGGCTTCCAGTTCCAACGCGGCCAGGCCAGCGTCATTGGCCATGAAGGTGCGCAGGCTTTTGCTGCCCAGCACACTGACTTCATCGAGTTTCTGCAGCTGCGGCGTGAGGTCGCGTTGGAGCGTCGCCAGCAGTTGTTTGCCCTCTTCACTCTGCAGGTCGGCCTGTGCCACACCGGCATACAGCGCACGACTGCTATCGAAATGAGCGTGCGTGTGCGCCTTGAGCGTCTGGTTGAGTTTTTCAAGCTGCTGCAACTCGACGGGGAGCGGCCGTTTGGACAGTAACGGTGTATCGGCTTCAAGTAACTGGTGACCGATCTGATGCAGATAGCCCCGTATTTCCAGAGATGTCGGCGAATACGGGGAAGAAATCAATGTGCTCATCGCACTGGCTCCATGCGCATGGGAAGAGCCATCAGCATGGTGGGCGCCTGACGCAGGCCGGTGGTAGTTAAGTAGGCCCGGGCTGCGACCGTTGGTCGACTGATCTTGAACAGCCTTAAGATATATCTTAAGTTATATCTTAACCAAAACGGAGAGACCCAAAATGAGCGAGCATCATCCCCACGGCGAGGGCCGCGACGGCTTCGAAAAACGCCCCGGCCGCGAACGCGGCGGTCGCGGCCCACGTGTATTTGCCCCCGGCGACCTGAAGTTGCTGTTGCTGGCGCTGATCGCCGAACAGCCGTGCCACGGCTACGACCTGATCCGCCAGATCGAAGGCCTGTTCGACGGTGCCTACAGCCCCAGCCCCGGCGTGATCTACCCCACCCTGACCTTTCTTGAAGAAAGCGAATTGATCAGCGGCGACGCCGAAGGTGGAAAAAAGCGCTACACCGTCACCGACGCCGGTCGTCTTTCTTTAGGTGAGCAGGCGATTGCACTGGAAGGCGTGCGCACGCGCATCGACGTCAGCAAACGCTCGCTGCGCGGCCATGATCGCCCGCCGGAAATCCACGAGGGGGTGCATAACCTGCGCCATGCCCTGCAACTGCACCACGGGCGCTGGAGCGCCGAAGAAATCGCGCGCGTCGCCGCGTTGCTCAACAGCACCGCCCACGCCATCGTCGACGGCCCGGCCGTTCAACCTATCCAGGGGAAAACCCAATGAATACGCCCGTCATCCATCGCGTCACCCACGAGATCAAACGCCGTCGCCTCGACGTGCTGCGGGTGGTCGATCTCACCCCGCGCATGCGCCGCATCACCCTCGGCGGGCCTGAGCTGGCGGGGTTTGTCAGCCTGGGCAGTGACGATCACATCAAGCTGATGTTCGCGCAGAACGCCGCCGAGCAGGCCGCCCTGCAAAGCCCGACGTTCAACATCAAGGGCGATGGCCCGCAGCCGGCGATGCGCGACTACACGCCACGGCGTTTCGACCTGAGCCTTGGCGAGTTGGATATCGACTTCGTGCTGCACGGCGATGGCCCCGCCTCCACCTGGGCCGAGCAGGCTCAAGTCGGCCAGCACCTGTACATCGGCGGCCCACGGGGCTCGATGATCGTGCCGGATATCTTCGACAGTTACCTGCTGATCGGCGACGAAACCGCCCTGCCCGCCATCGCCCGCCGCCTCGAAGAACTGCCGGCCGGGCGCAGGGTGCTGGCGGTGATTGAAATCGCCGATGCCGCCGAGCAACAGGCGCTGCAAAGCGCGGCCGAGGTTGACGTGATCTGGGTGCTACGCGGCCAGGCTGACCTGCTCGACACCGTGC
The DNA here is from genome assembly GCF_029320995.1 of Pseudomonas sp. D3. Taxonomy (NCBI): domain Bacteria; kingdom Pseudomonadati; phylum Pseudomonadota; class Gammaproteobacteria; order Pseudomonadales; family Pseudomonadaceae; genus Pseudomonas; species Pseudomonas sp. D3. Next base: position 1,438,716 of record NZ_CP119772.1, on the reverse strand, counting down.
GCACACTGACGTTGCCGAGCGGTGCGCTGTACACCTTCGTGGCGATGGAAACCAAGCTGTCGCGCCAAGTGCGCCGAGTGCTGCTGGACACGCACAAGGTCGATGAAGCGTTCCTCAAGGCCGTCGGTTACTGGCGCGCCGAGGGCAGTGAGGAAGCGTGAGCCTGGCGCGAGTGTCACGGCACCCCCATCACGAGTACCCCGCTGCCGCTGGTGGCGCCAGCAGCAGGTAGCGACCCCGCTCGCCGAACGAGAGAAAACGTCACATCGTCGCCCCCCACGCTGTTGGTAATGCGGGTCAGGAATGAACCGTTGACCGGAACCGCAGCCCCGGCACGGATGAGGGCCGTGCCTACGTCCGGGTTGGTCATCGTGAGCAGGCGTGTATCAAACGACGACGGATTGCCTTTGTAAGAGATCGTGATCGGTGTGGTAATCCCGCCGTCCGGACAGGAGTAGGTGAGCCGGCGGTCGCTGCGGATGGACGTTGTCAGCGGATCGGCGCCGATTGCACGTTGGTGGACGTTGCCGAAGTTGATCTCGATCGGGTTGTTATTGTTGATCGTGCAGGTTGACGGGGTGATGGTGAAGTTGTTGGCGGCGGTGTAGGTAACTGAGATCCGCGCCGTACTTGCGTTGTAGTTGTTCGTGGCGGCGAGACGCAGGATCCCGAGCGTATCGCCTATTCGAATATCGATCGGATTAGACGGGTTGTTGCGCACCAGAATATAGGGCGTGACATCGATCGGGTAACCTCTCTCGTCGTCAGGCAGCGTGGCGACCCGTATTCCATTCGGGATAGGAATATTTCGGTACGCTCCATTCATTCGTAAACCAGCGCCTTCTTGGCTGAATTTGATACCCGGCACCCAGGGGGTCCCCGCCGCGCTACCCGTTGACCAGTAGTCCTGCCGGGAAGACGGGCTCTGCGCCCCTCTGGAAAACCCACATTCAAGCCGCGCGCCTTCCAACATGATCCGTGTACGATCTGCGGCCAAGGTAACGGTAACGGGAACCTGTAGGGGTAGGTCCCCGAATATCGGTTCCCACGGTCCGCCATTCACACGGCATGTCGCTGCGCTCACGGTCGTACTGAAACCAATCAGGACGAACAGCGCCATCGCACCATATAGTTGTTTCATGTTGATCTCTCTTGCTGCTCTACCCAAGCATTGCCCAGCGAACATTCAGCCCGCGCTTTAAAGCAGCCCTAGGGAGCGTTGAGGTTTGTCTGAGGCGGTTACGGATAGTCCAGCGTGAACGTCGAGGTCACCGTGAACAGACCGTGCCCGATGGTTTGATCCCTGATCGCATCCGGCTCACCCTGCACATAGGCCTTGAGTTCAATGACATTGCTGCCGTTACTCAACACCTGTTCATCGCTGACGGTATTCAGCGGCAATGGCTTATTGCTCGGCGTCTCCAAGCCGACCGCGATACCTGAGGCACCGCTTCCACCATCGAGCGCGAGCAATCCGGGGAGTGCCATGTTTTCCCTACCGCCGAACGTGACGGTGACCGTGTTGCCAATCGTGGTGTCGCAGTCCTCCAGGTGCAGTTTGAAACCCTTCCCCTGTGAGCGCGTGTTGATGTAGAGGTGCTTGCTGGTAACGTCCCAGAGTTCCAGCGTGATTGCCTCGTCGCCAGGGCGGATCGTGCAGGCCTCTTCAACCAGGTTGCCCTTGAAACTCAGGTTGTCCGCCGCATGCCCCTCAGGCATCAGGCCGAAGATGAACAGCACTGCCAGCCCGGCACATGGCCAACCTTTATGAAGCATTTCATGTTGCATGGGCTCAACTCCTACTCGTATTCGGCCAATAGCGTGGCCACCGCCGTAAACCTTGCCGGGGTCAGCACTGCACCCAGCGGTTTGACCGGAACCACTTCCAATGTCGGCGGTGACGACAGGCTTATGTCCAGTGGCGTATTGAGTGGAAACGGCACGTTATTCTGAAAAATCCGAATGCCCAGGTCAGGCACATTGGTCTGCACCGCTGAGCCATCAAAAGTCGTGGGGGTGCCGTTGACGCTCAGTTTCAGTTCCCATGGGAGCGTGGCGGGGCTACAGCTGATGGTGTAACCGAGCCCCTTGCGGTATTTCACACCGTCGACGCGCTTTACGCCGACATCCCCAAAATCGACTTCAATCGTGTTGCCGCCATCAATCGTGCAAGGGGGAGGCTCATTCAGTGTTCCGCTAAAGGTCACGTTGGCCGAAGCACCACTGCAAAGGCCGATGGACCAGCAGACGAGCAACGCTCGCGGCTGCCAAAATGTCATTGATCGTTCCTCTTCATTGGTAATCGACCACAAGGGTGGCGGTCGCATCAAATGCGCCTCCCGTCAGCTTGCTACCTGCCCGTTTGACCGGCACCGCCTGCACCACCGGAAAGTTCGGATAAGTAAAATTCACTGCCGTATTCAGCGGCCAATCAGCCCCATTCACGAACAGCTTTACCCCAAGATCCGGTTTGCGGGTCACGAGTACGCCATTATCAAACGCAGCCCCCGAGCCCTTGAGTTCCAGGGTCAACGCGTTGCTGAACGGGGAATCACACGTGACGGTGTAAGGCACGTCTCGACGATAATTGACCCCGTCAACCCGTGACGTCAGCAGGTCATTGCCAAAAGGCACATCGAGCGTGCTGCCGCTGTTAATCACACACGGCGGCGGCGCAATGATGACTGCGCGAATGGTCAGGCTGGTTTCAGCGTGCACGCCTTGGCCGACAGCCCACAGCAGGCCGCCACCGATAAGAATGGCCCGCAGACCGGTTGAGGTTGCCATCGTTCTGCCCCTACTCATAATTGAGCCTGAAATCCACCACGGCCCGAAATGCGCCACTGGTCAACGCCGCAGAGGTGCGTGTGGGTTGAACATTCCAGGTCTGGATATTGCCGCCCAGGGGCAAAAACAAAGGTTCGCCCCTTGAACCCAACTGCACATCCCGCCCCAGTGCATCGGTCAAATGCAGGCCCATCCCGGTGACGCCTTGCACTTTGACCAGCCGCGGATCATCGGCATCGGCAGGCGCGGAAAACGCTACCGACAGTACGGGTTGAAAGGCACTCCATGTCAGGTTCCCGGTACGTTCACTGCGGATGCTGCCTGCCGTGCGGTGGCAATCGGTAAACCGCAGCTGAAATGCCACGGGTTTTGCCTGATCGCCGGGACGTTGCAACTGGCTGGTCGACACGGCGCCCAGCTCAATCGTTTGATGGAGTGATGCCATCTCCAGGCTGCAGGGGGTTTCATGCATGGTTCCGGAAATGTTCAGCAGCCCATTCATGCCCTCGACATCCTCGGCATGCGCGCCCCCCGCAAAGGCCAGTAACAGGCCGCCCAAGACCTTCACATGGTGCGACTTCATGATGTTCTCCAGCAGCAGGCGCTACTCATTAGCCGTTGATACTTGCAAGTTGACGTTGCAAGTGTTGCCACCGCAGGTGAAGGCCAGTAGCGGACGTCCGCCGTAATCATTCACGTAGGCCAAATACGGCGTGGTGCCGAGTGCCGTGGCCGTTGGCCCCAAGGTCAGCGTACCTTTGGGCGGGACCATCAGGGGTTCGAAACCGGGCACGGTTTTACCGTCCTTGGTGCTGCGCGCATCCACCAGGGTCACGTAGTAAGGCGTAGGGTTATTCACCCGATACCGCTCGCCTTCGCGAGTCAGGGTTAGCTTTTCCTGCCAAGGGTTGGATAGATCCTGCTGGCTTGGCGCAATGGCTTGCGGTCGGTAGAACAATTTAATCCGGGTCTGCAGCGCAATTTGCAGGGTGTTGGCCTTATCGCTGCGCGGCGGAATTTCCCTCAAGTTGAAGTAGTAGACCGTCTCTCGATCCTGCGGTAACGATTTGGCCGCCGGCAACGCCTGGACTTTCACCTGGCTTTGCTTCCCTGGCTCCAAGCGTTGAACCGGCGGTAGCACGATCAAGGGCGAGGTGATTTTTTTGCCCTCTTCATCCTCGATCCAGCCCTGGGCCAAATACGGTAACTGGGTATTGTTATTGGTGATGTTCACGCTGGTGGCATCTTTGCCGCCATCAAAAATCACTCGGGTACGATCCAGGCCAACCGCCGCGTTGGCACTCTGACTCAAGCCCAGGGCCAGCAGCGTGAAGGCCTGGAGTGTGAGGCGTGTATTGAGCATCATGAGGATGTGTTCTCCGTATCGATAGGCTTGCCGGTCAGCGTCGCTGGCTCGGACAAGGATTGATCAGTGGCTACCCTCCGGCAGCCCAGTTGCAGGGCATCGGTCAAGCCATTCGCGGGCAAAACGCCTGGGAGCGTGAGGATGCATCGCTCGGCCCCTCCCCAACTGACGATCATCTCTTCGCCGGCCTGAATACCACTCAGGTAGACATTGCCGCCGTCATTCACAATCCCGGTGTCCTGCTGTTTGACGTTCTTCACCGTCGCGCCGAAGGGCGGCGAACTGCCATCCGGCAGGCGAAGAACCGCCATGGCTTTTTCGCCGGAAATCACGTCCAGGAACCGATAACCGATCGCCCCCTCGGTGAGCGTCAGTTGCGTGACGGATTGAGTGGCTTCGACATTGCTCGGCAAACTCTCCAGATCGACACTGGCCGCCGTGCGCTGATAGCTGCCGATATCGGAAATGACCGCTTTGCCGAAGGCGTTGCTGCGGGTCGGTGCGCCATAACCCCGCACAGGCACATCGGGGACACCGGCGGTATCGACCATCAGGCGGGTTCCGCCCGTACTGTTGGTACGATGGAGTGCTGCACCGTAAGGCGTGAGCGTGCCGCCGCCGCGAGCGGACACACTGAGGCTGGTGTAGCTGCCTTCGCGTTTACTGGCGGCGAGATCAATGTCTACCTGGTCACCCACATGACTCAGATAACCACTGGCAGCGTTATCGCTGGCACTGAGCTGGTAGCTATTACGCTCATCGAGGCGATCACTGTAGCGCGTCGAAAGACTGTTATTGCCTGCCGCTCGATTGGCGTCCAGCGACAATGTACCGCTGCGCCCCAACGGCAGGCTGACCGTCAGCGCCATGCCGTTATCCTTATAGTTATATTCCTGAGTGCGGTACATATTCAGCGATAAGCTCATGTTCTTGACGCTTCCAACATTAAAGTAGCGTGACACCGACACATTCCAACGCTGAGTGGCCGAGCGTTCCCAATAAGTCTGCTTGTTGTAACTTAGGTAAACGGTCGCACCCAGATCCCGAAATTGCTTATTCACCGTGGCCGTATAAAGTGCCTTGCTGCCACCAATGGGCCTCCAACTTGTGTGGAACTCACTGTCCTTGTCGAGCCCGGCGAGTTCGCCGTTCCTTCCGTAATGTCGAGCATCGAGGTATTCACTCATGCTCAAATAGTTCTTCTCGGAAAAGCGATAACCGGCAAAGGTGACTTGGCTGTCGTACTGTTCAAACTTCTTGGAATATTGAAGACGGTATGATTTCCCCGAGAGCGTCTCATTCCACACACTGGCGCGCGACTGAGTAGCATCCAGCGACACGGCGCCGAACGCCAACAGGTCACGACCTGCCCCAACAGACATCGCTCGGTAGTTGTTATCCGTTATACCGCCGCCATACAGCGACCAGCCGTTACTGATGCCCCACGAGAACTCGCCACTACCAAAAAAGTTGCCATCACCGCCGTACTGAAGATTGGACGGTCGCCCAGTCGCCAGTTTGTAACGAACTTGTCCCGGCCGCGTCAGGTAGGGAACGCCTGCCGTATCGATCTGAAACGTGTGGACCGAACCATCCTGCTCTTCCACCCGCACATCGAGCCTGCCGCTCACGGCGTCATGAAGGTCCTGAATACGAAAAGGCCCTGCCGCGACCAGCGTTTCATACAGCACACGCCCCTGCTGGCTGATGATGACCCTTGCATTGGTTTTGGCGACCCCGACAATTTCAGGTGCGTAACCACGCAAGTTGGGTGGCAGTTGGCTTTCATCCGAATTGAGTGCGGCGCCGGTAAAGCGGAAGCTGTCAAACAGGTCCGAATACAGGTAGTCCTCACCCAGTACCAGGCGCGCTTTCAGCGCAGGAATTGCGCGATAGGCATAGTAGCGACTCCATTCCAGCTTCGGATGCCTGGACGCCTCTTCACGATCTCTGTCGACACGCCCCTGCCAGTCTGCCCGCAAGCGCCACGCCCCGGCATTGGCCCCGACGGTTCCGTTACCACTGAAGTTATTGCGGACACTGTCATTCTTTTGGTGGCTGGAGAGCGCCGTCACGTTGTAGTCAATCAGCAACCCCGACACGCCCTCGTCCCAGCGGGAGGGCGGGTCCCAGTTGATGGCACTGTATTCAAGATAGGCTTGGGGGAGGTTGATATTCAGCGTGGAGGTGGCCAAATCTCCACTGACTTCCATACCCGGTAAACCTTGTATATCCAGGCACTCCCCGCCTTTCCACCAGGTGAGCTTGGCAGCGCCGGACGCCTTCAGGCCCAACTGTTCCACAAGACCGTGCGATATACAGGCCTGACTACCTTTGGGATCATTATCCGGGGGATAGAACGCCACCGATTGCTCAGAAATGGGCTGGCTATTTATCTGTACAACCATCGAGTAGGTGCCCGGCAGAATAAACCCGCTGCGTGCAAACTGAGACAAGTCAATATTGGTGCGGTCAACGAGATCAAGAACATCCGTATTAAACTCGATATCCCCTGCACTCAATGCAGTTCCCACCACTGCCATCAACCCGCCAAACAGGCTTGGGCGGAGCGTATTTTTGATCTTCGACGCATTCAACATGAAAGCAACCCATCACTGTTCAAAAGTATTCCAACTTGAACCGCACTGCGGCAAGGTGAGCGCCAGGTACCAGCGGCAGTCCGTTGCCAACCAGGCGAAGCGTGTAGTGAAGTGTCATGTCACCTTCAGCCAACGGAAGCAGCGCCATCGGCTCACCCGGAACACTCTCTTGACCGGCCGCATCCCAAATATGAAGAGCGACCCCCTCTGAATTGCCGAAGGCAGCAAAGGAGCGACCTTCTCTATCGCGAGGACCGTCAAACGTCACTTGCAGATGCTGCCAATCAGGCAGACTTACGCCTGGGCGCAACGGGTCAGGGCGACTCAATGAGCAATTGACCAGACGCAACTGGAAGGGGTGTGGTTCTCCCCTCGTATTGCGCAAGAGTCGACCTATTGGTTCGGGAGCCATCTCGATGGATTGATCGGCACTGGCCAATTCCAGCCCGCAAGCGGAGTCAATGACCTCTCCTCCCAACGTGACGACCCCATCGCCTTGCGCCGGCGTTTGCGCGAAAACGCAAGGGTTGATGAACATCGCCAATGACGAGGTGATAGCAACGCGTATGAATGTTTTCACCGATTTCTCCCACCAGCGTCCCCGCCACCCTAAGTGGCGGGGGAAGAACTTACTGATAAGCCAAGGTGAAATTGGTTACCGCGCTGAAACTACCCGGGACGATCGGGTCCGTAGCGGCGCCTTGTACATAGGCACCGAACTCCAGGGTGTTATCACCGACGACAATGGCCTGCGGGGTCGTAGGGACACCCAACTCAACGAGTTTGCTGCCATGCGTCATCATGATGCCGACGCCACCCGCGCCGCCGACAGTGCCGATCGCGCCAGGCACAGCGCTTGAGGGCGCCGCGGTGAAGGTGGTCGTCACGGTTTTATCTGTGAGGCCCGTCAAATCGCAGCCTTCAAGTTCGATAAGTACACGCCGGGCTTCAGACTTGCCTCCGCTTTGCAACTGATGCTTTGCAATCGCCCCCAAGTTAACGGTCTGATCGACGGAGTCAGGCTTAATAGAGCAAGCACCCGAGTGGACCGACCCGATAAACGTAACCGTTCCATCCGCCGCATTTACAACGGACGCCGAACCCATCAACAGCCCGACAGCCAACAGTGCAGTTTTCATTTTGCTTTTCATTTGCCAATACTCACACATTAATAAACCTCATTAAGAAAGCCTGCCGCAGCAGTGCAGCAGGACTTATTAAGCAAGCAACGAACAGGGTGTAGTTCCTGATTCCATCTCGGCAAAAGTTTGGATCACGCGGTTGCGCGCAAAACGGCTTTTCCAACTATTTGTATTGCAAATCAGGATCACGTTCGAAGCCGGGCAAGTTTCCCCTGCCGCCATGAAGAAGTAAGCCGTCCGCTTCGCAAATTTGCGTAGCTTTGTTACACCCAGACACATAGGAAAATTATGGCAATTTGCCAAAACTTTAAAAACAGCCGTAAGAAACAGACTACATGCAAGTTAATGAGAATCTATTAACTACGAACGGGTATGTAAGAACTGGATTACAGACACAAAAAAATAACAGCATCTACTGGGTCAGACCCACTAACTAATTAAGTAATGAGCGCGGAGAGGAAGCCGTCTGTCCCTCGGCGAGTTAGATATCGATTTCGTGCTTACTTTTGCGCTTTTCAAAAGTGAGCCGCCGTAAGGGCGGAACCCATAGCGGCCGTTACCTGAATAATGGATATGTACTCATTCCAACCCGAGCAAAGGGTCGGCTCACAGGCCGCCACGGGAGCAAGCTCCCTCGCCACAGGTCCGTCGAACGACCAATAAAATTGTGTAGATACGCATGGTCATCGCGGGCAAGCCCGCGCTTTTTTACGGTGCCCGCTTGAGCAATTTGTCCAAACCCACAACCGCCAGCGCAATCAGCACAAACCCGGTCAAAATCCCCCCGGCATTCATAAACACCTGTGGATAACCGAGGGTGCCGACGTCGATGAACGGGTACTGGTACTGCCCGAGCATATCCCCGCGCAGCAGCACATAGGCGAAGTACACCAGCGGGTACAGCACCCACAGGCCAATATGTTTGAACCGCAAGGCGCCCTTGGGCACGCAGCGCCACCAGTAGACGACAAACAGCAGCGGCATCACGTCGTGCAGCAATTCGTCGGCGATGAACTGGAACCCCTCGGGCTGCCACAAATGCCGCAGCAACAGGTTATAGGCCAGGCTCACCAGCACAATGCTGACGGCAATCGCGCTGCTGACCCTGGGCGCCAGGAAAAACCGCTTCGCCGCTGAATCACGATGAACCACGGCGTAGCTCAGCACCACCACCACCAGGGTGTTGGTCAGCACCGTGAAGAAGCTGAAGAAGTTGATCAGCCCGCCCAACAGACTGGCGCCCGTCGACCAGCGCGAATAGAAAATCAGGTATTGCTGAACCGCCAACCCCACCCAACCGGCCAGGGCGGCCGCCGCTACACAGCGCTTCATGGGTTCAGTCCAGCGGGCGTTTGGTGCGCATCAGTTTCACGTACAGCCCTTCGACTTTCTCCCGCGCCCACGGGGTTTTGCGCAGGAACGTCAGGCTCGACTTGATGCTCGGGTCGCTCTTGAAGCAGCGAACATCGATGCGCTCGGCCAGACCGCTCCATTCGTAGTGTTCCACCAGGGTAGTGAGGACGTGTTGCAGAGTCACGCCGTGAAGCGGGTCGTTGCTTGTCGCGGTCATGCCAGGCCTATCGCAAAAAGAGGAAATACAGCCGCGCACCTTAGCCGACGGGGCGAACAGGTGGAAGCACCGCATTGAATATAGCCCCTGGGGAAAAGTTGCTCTTTTCAGGGCAAAAAGAGATGTTATATTATAACGACAACAAGCAAAAACAACCCGTTCGATCACGTCTGCCGCCTTCTCTTTTTTGTCGTTTTGCCAAGGAATGTCCGATGTCCCTCTCCTCTGCCTGGCGCTTGTCCCCCCTCGCCGCCGCCCTGCTGATCTGCTCCGAAGCCCACGCGCTGGAACTGCCACCCCAAGTCATCACCGCCAACCCGTTGGGCAGCGAGCAACTGGCTTCACCGACCACCGTGCTGGAAGGCGACGACCTGACCCTGCAACAAAAAGGCAGCCTCGGCGAAACCCTGAACAAGCAGCCGGGCGTGTCGTCGTCCTACTTCGGCCCGGGCGCCAGCCGACCGATCATTCGCGGCCAGGATGGCGACCGCATTCGCGTCCTGCGCAACGGCGTGGGCGCGCTGGATGCCTCGTCGCTGTCCTACGACCACGCCGTGCCGCTGGACCCGGTCAACGTCGACCGCATCGAAATCGTGCGTGGCCCGGCAGCCCTGTTGTACGGCGGCAGCGCCATCGGCGGCGTGGTCAACACCTTCGACAACCGCATCCCCACTGAAGCCATCGAAGGCATCCACGGCGCTGCTGAATTACGCTACGGCGGCGCCGACACCACGCGCAGCAGCGCCGGCAAGCTCGAAGCCGGCAACGGCACCTTCGCCCTGCACCTGGACGCCAATGCGCGGCAATTCAATGACCTGAAAATCCCGGGCCAGGCCCGCAGCCGCCACGCCCCGGAGGCCGAAGACGGCCCCGGCAAAAACGGCCGCCTGGGCAACAGCGACGGGCGCCAGGACGGCGGAGCGCTGGGCGGTTCCTACACCTGGGACGACGGTTATGCCGGGCTGTCCTACAGCACCTACGACAGCAACTACGGCTCACCCGCCGAGCAGGCGGTGCGCATCCGCATGAAGCAGGACCACTACGCGTTTGCCTCCGAGATCCGCAACCTGCAAGGCCCGTTCACCTCGGTGAAACTCGACGCTGGCTACACCGACTACGAACACCGCGAAATCGAAGGCGGCGAAACCGGCACGATCTTCAAAAACAAGGGCTACGAAGCACGGGTTGAAGCGCGCCACCAGCCGCTCGGCCCGTTCGACGGCGTGATCGGCGCACAAGTGACCCGCAACGAGTTCTCGGCCCTCGGCGCAGAAGCCTTCGTGCCCCAGACCGACACCAACGCCGGCGCGCTGTTTATCCTCGAAGAAATGCAGGCCACCGAGCGCCTGAAACTCAGCCTCGGCGGGCGCCTGGAGCACACCAGCGTCGACCCGGACGGCAAAGGCAACGCACGTTTCGCCAATGCCAACAAAACCAACGACTTCACCGCCGGCAGCCTATCGTCCGGCGCGGTCTACACCCTCACGCCAATCTGGTCCCTGGCCGCAACCCTGGGCTACACCGAACGCGCGCCGACCTTCTACGAGCTGTACGCCAACGGCGCCCACGTCGCCACCGGCACCTACGAATTGGGCGACGCCAACCTGAAAAAAGAAAAAGCCGTGTCCAGCGACCTGGCCCTGCGCTTTGACAACGGCACGCACAAAGGCAGCTTCGGCGTGTTCTACAGCCGCTTCTCCAACTACATCGGCCTACTGGGCACAGGTCGCACATTGAACGACGAAGGTGAAGAAGACGCAGCCGGCATCCCTGAATACAAATACTCGGGAGTACGCGCCCGTTTCGCCGGCTTTGAAGCCCAGGATCACTGGAAACTCGGCGAAAGCGCCTACGGCAAATTCGCGCTGGAACTGTCGGGCGACTACACCCGCGCCACCAACCTCGACACCGGCGAAGCCCTGCCACGCATTGCGCCCCTGCGCCTGAACAGCGGCTTGCTGTGGGAACTGGACCGCTGGCAAGCACGCATCGACATCGAACACGCCGCTGGACAAGGCCGCGTGCCGACCAACGAAAGCGGCACCGACGGCTACACCACGTTAGGCGCCAGCGCCGGCTATCGCTTCAACGTCGGCGGCAGCCAGTGGCTGGCCTTCGTCAACGGCGAAAACCTGACCAACCAGACCGTGCGTTACGCCAGCTCGATCCTGCGCGACATCGCCCCGGCAGAAGGCAGAAGCGTGCAATTTGGCCTACGCACCACCTTCTAACCACCCAAAAAAACGCCGCTATGGAGATCCAAATGTGGGAGGGGGCTTGCCCCCGATAGCAGTGTGTCAGCCAATACATGCATGACTGATCCACCGCTATCGGGGGCAAGTCGAATCGTCGCACCGCCCCTCCCACATTTTTGACCGGATTCGGCTTCCAGGATCAGGTCGGCTATAAGGCCGCCTCGCTTTGCCTTTGGCTTTGGCTTTTGATCTTAGGCGCCCCGTTAAACCACGCTGGCCGAACGCAGGCTTGAATCCGTGGGTAACCCGGCAGGACGCCGGGTTAGCCGTCCTGGGCCAAGGATGGCCCATGACGGCGGCCCACGGATTCAAGCCTGCGTTCGGCCACACCGAGCCTAAGCGAGGTGCCGAGTGGTGGGGCAAGAGCGTTTGGGTTACTTTTGCGCTTTTCAAAAGTGACCCGCCGTAAGGGCGGAACCATAAGCCGCCGTTACCAAAGAAACGGATATACACCCCACTCCCCGGGCTGACTACAAGGCCGCCACACCAGCAAACTCCCCCCGTTTAACAGCGACAATCCGTCACTGTTACCAAATCCGAAATAATGCATCTTACGATTTTCGCTTTCTCTCAACGCCCCAGCGCATTATCCTTGGCGGCAATAACCTGAAACGATTCACCCTCGGTCGACCCCATCTTGCAGATTAACCCTCGCCATAAAGACAGCGCTGTCTCACACCCTTGCGCGCCTGGGGATAAATCGCCCGCCTGTGGATAACCCCCGCTATCCCCAGAAAAACCAATTAACGCTGAACCAAGCCCGTGCCAAATCGTCATCTACAGTGAAGCAACACGGGGATACATAATTCCAACGTCACGGAGAAACACACTATGAGCACTGATGGTGCCTCAAGCCCAAGCCGCCTGCTGCCCAGGCTGCTAGGCGTCTTGCTGCTGATCATGGGCCTCGCCCTGCTGGCCGGTGGTATCAAACTGAGCCTACTCGGCGGGTCGCTGTACTACCTGCTAGCCGGTATCGGCATCACCCTGACCGGCCTTCTGCTGCTGGCCACCCGCCGCGCCGCGCTGGGCCTGTACGCACTGGTGCTGTTCGCCAGCACCGTGTGGGCACTGTGGGAAGTCGGCCTGGACTGGTGGCAGTTGGTGCCGCGCCTGGCGCTGCTGTTCGCCCTGGGCATCATCATGCTGCTCCCATGGTTTCGCCGCCCGTTGCTGCGTGGCCAACCAGCACCGCTGGGCACCGGCGCGCTAAGCGTGGCCGTGGTCCTGGCCGGCGCTGCTGCCGTGGCCAGCCAATTCACCCACCCTGGTGAAATCAAAGGCCAACTGGACCGCGACGCGGTGCCAGGCATGGCCAGCGCTGCGCCAACCCAAGCCGATGGCGACTGGAACGCCTACGGCCGTTCGGCCTACGGCGATCGCTACTCGCCCCTGGCACAGATCACCCCGGAAAACGCCCACAAGCTGGTGCCAGCCTGGACCTTCCGTACCGGCGACATTCCTGGCGCAGGCGACCCCGGTGAAACCACCGCGGAAAACACCCCGCTGAAAGTCAACGGCATGCTCTACGTGTGTACGCCGCACAGCCAGGTGATTGCCCTCGACCCGGATACCGGCAAGGAAATCTGGCGTTTCGATCCGAAGATCACCACCCAAGGCGCCGAGAGCTTCAAAGGTTGGGCGCACATGACCTGCCGTGGCGTGTCGTATCACGATGACGCCGTCTATGCCTCCGAGCAGAGCCCAACCGGCAGCGCCAGCCCGGCTGCCGCACCGAACGCCTGCCCGAAACGCATCTTCGTACCGACCGCCGACACCCGTCTGATCGCCCTGAACGCCGACACCGGCAAGATGTGTGAAGACTTCGGCGACAAAGGCCAGGTCGACCTGCGTGCCAATATCGGCAGCTTCGCCCCAGGCGGTTACTACTCCACCTCGCCACCGGCCGTGACCAAAAACCTGGTAGTGATCGGCGGTCACGTCACCGATAACGTCTCCACCGACGAGCCCAGCGGCGTGATCCGTGCGTTCGACGTACACACCGGCAAGCTGGTGTGGAACTGGGACAGCGGCAACCCGGACGACACCACCCCGTTGGCCGAGGGCAAGATCTACACCCGCAACTCGCCGAACATGTGGTCCATGTTCGCCGTGGATGAAAAACTCGGCATGCTTTACCTGCCGATGGGCAACCAGATGCCCGACCAATACGGCGGCGACCGTACCGAAGACTCGGAAAAATACAGCGCCGGCCTGACCGCCCTGGACATCGACAGCGGCCACGTGAAGTGGACCTTCCAGTTCACCCACCATGACCTGTGGGACATGGACGTGGGCGGCCAGCCGTCGCTGATCGACATCAAGACCGACGCCGGCGTGAAGCAAGCGGTGATGGCGTCGACCAAACAAGGCAGCATCTACGTGCTGGACCGCGCCACGGGCCAGCCAGTGGTGCCGATCCACGAAGTGGCCGTACCGCAAGGCGCCGTCGCGGGCGATCACACCTCGCCGACGCAACCGAAGTCTGACCTGAACTTCATGCCACCGCCGCTCAAAGAGCGTGACATGTGGGGCGTGACCCCGTTCGACCAGATGCTGTGCCGCATCGATTTCAAATCCATGCGCTACGACGGTGCTTTCACTCCACCATCGCTGCAAGGTTCGATCGTCTACCCGGGTAACTTCGGCGTGTTCGACTGGGGCGGCATTTCCGTCGACCCCGTGCGCCAGATCGCCTTCGTGAACCCGAGCTACATGGCGTTCAAATCGAAACTGATCCCGGCCGCCGACATCGCCAAGCAGGGCCCACGCGTCAGCGAAACCGAAGGCGTGCAGCCAAACAAAGGCGCGCCCTACGGCGTGATCCTCGAAGCGATGCTGTCGCCGATGGGCCTGCCGTGCCAGGCGCCAGCGTGGGGTTATGTGGCGGCGGTCGACCTGACCACCCACAAAACCATCTGGATGCACAAGAACGGCACCGTGCGCGACAGCTCGCCGGTTCCGGTCCCGCTGACCATGGGCGTGCCTAGCCTGGGCGGCACCTTCACCACCGCCGGTGGCGTGTCCTTCCTGAGCGGCACCCTCGACCAGTACCTGCGTGCCTATGACGTGAAAAACGGCAAGCAACTGTGGGAAGGTCGCCTGCCAGCCGGTGCGCAAACCACACCGATGACCTACACCGGCAAGGACGGCAAGCAGTACGTGCTGGTCATGGCCGGCGGTCACGGTTCCCTGGGCACCAAGCAGGGTGACTATGTGATGGCGTTCAAACTGCCGGATTAAGCGTTACCGGCAGCACAACAAAGGCGGCTTCCCTCGCGGGTAGCCGCCTTTTTTACTGCGTTTTTTTCACAGCAGAACGTGTTCTGCGCCGCATCCACCGCTCGAACGCCATCGCGGTCAACGGCCGGCTGATCAAGTAACCCTGGGCGGTGTCGCAATTCCACTGTTTGAGCAGCGCCAGGCTGGGCTCGAACTCAACCCCCTCGGCCACCACCTTGAGCCCCAGGTTGTGGCTCATTTCGATGGTGGAGCGCACGATCACGCCGTCGCCGCTGGTGCTGTCGAGGTTGCGCACAAAGGACTGGTCGATCTTCAGTTCCTGCACCGGCAGGCGCTGCAATTGCGCCAGCGACGAATAGCCGGTGCCGAAGTCATCCACCGACAGGCTGATGCCGCAGCCGCGCAGTTGTTCCAGCACGCGGAGCGCCTGTTGCGGGTTGTGCATGATCGCGCTTTCGGTGATCTCAAAAATCAATTGCTGGGCCAGTACGCCGTATTGCAGCAGCAAGGCAGTGACGCGAATCGCCAGGTCGTCATCGGCCAAGTCGTCCACCGAAATATTCACCGACAGTTGGATATGCAGACCACTGCGCGCCCACTCGGCGATCTGGCGGATGGCTTCTTCGATCACCCACAACGTCAGGCTCCCTATGCTGCCGGTGCGTTCGGCCAGGGGGATGAATTCGACGGGCGACACCAGCCCCAGGCTCGGGTGCTGCCAGCGCAGCAAGGCTTCGGCCTGGCACACATGGCCGTGCTTGAGGTCGAGCTTGGGCTGATAGCACAGGAACAACTCACCTTCGAGGGCGGCGCGGCGCAGGTCGCGGATCAGGGTGATCTGGCGCTGGTGCGCCAGGTCCCGGTCCTGGCGGTAGATCTGCAGATAGCCAGGCAAGGCCGCCGCATCATGGCGGGCAACGGCAGCGCGGCTGATCAGCTCCTCGACCTGCTGGCCGTCGGTGGGGTACGCGGCGATGCCGATGCTCACTTCATGGCGCAGTTCGTCGTTGCCGATGCGCTGGGGTTCGGTGATCAGCGCATAGAGACGGTCGGCACGGGCCACGGCGCGGTCGATCTGGGTGTTTTCCAGCAGCACCAGAAACTCGCTGCCGGTGATGCGCGCCGCCGTGTCGCTGGCCAGCAGGCTCATGGACAAACAGCGGCTGGCTTCGCGGAGCATTTGCTCGACGCCTTGCGGGCCGAAGCCTTCATTGATCAACCGGTAGTTTTCAATCCCCAGGTACAGCAACACCACCGGGCGCTGCGCACTGATCGCACTGCCCAGGCGCTCCATGGCCAGGGCCCGATTGGGCAGACCGGTGAGCGGGTCATGCAGGGCGTTATGGGCCAGTTGCCGTTCGCGCACGGCAATCCCGCTTTGCATGGCGTTGAAGGCGCGGGCCAGCAGGCCGAATTCATCGTTGCCGCGCACCCGCACCGGCGTGCGGTAGTCACCGGCGCCGATGCGTTCGGCGGCCTCCACCAACGCATTGAGCGGGCGCGACACCCGCCGCGCCAGAAACAACGCGCCGGCCAGCGACATCAGCAGCACCGCCAAGGCAATCCCGAGAAATTGCCGGCCCAGCGGCGCAAAGGCTTCCAGGGCATGGTCCAGCGGGCTTTGCAGCAGCACCCGCACTTCATCGCCATCGCCGGTGTTGGCCAGTGACAGCACATGGCTGAGCACGCGTTCGCCGTAGAACAGATCGATCTGCGCCTCGGGGTTGGGGTGTGGGTCGCGCAGCAGGCTGAGCAGGGTGGCCTGGTAGCCATCGGGCTGAGTGCTGAGCAGTGCGCCGGGGCGTGTGCCTTGCACACTGAGGAACGACACGTCGAGGTTGCTCATGGAGCGCAGTTCATTGGCGAACAGCGTGTCCATGGGAAAGCCCATGACGACGCGGGCGACGGGCAGCGGGTCGAGCACTTCGTCTTGCACCAGCAAATAGGGGCGCCCGTCCATCGCCACGATCAGCATTTGCAGGCCACTGCGGCGTGCCTGGCGCAGTGCTGCGTCGTAAGGAAACGGTTGACCGCTGGAGAGCATAGGCAAGGTACTGACCATCACCTTGCCATCGAGCCCAAGAACAAACACTTCGCTGGCACGAATGCCGGTCCCGTGTTGCCGCAGAGCGGCCAGGATCGGCGCGGCCTTGCCTGCGAGCACAGCGTGTTTGAACGGGCCGTCAGCGGTGAGCCAGTCGAGCCCGTATTGCAAGCGGCGCCCGCGCAAGTCCAGCAGGCGCTCGAACACTTGGGTGCCGGTTTTCAACTGGACCCGCGCCTGGTTCTCCACGGCGCGGCTGGTGGTAGCCTTGACCGCGAAGTAGGTGCCGGCAACCACCAGCAACAACAACAGGGCCAGCACCCCGGCAATACGGGTCTGAAACGTGTGACGCCACGGCATGGCCGCGCCCCGCGCAAGCGTGCGCCTCTCGATGCCATTGCGTCCCTTTGTCATGTGCCTTCCTTGCGACGACCGGCTCTGCGTCAAAAAAACATCTATTTTTAGAAGATGTTGGGTTTGAGCAGATTAGCTGGGAGTTCAGGCAAGCGCACACAATAAAACCGGGATATTTCGCGTCATATTATTGGCGACAGGCGGTTGGCCGGCATCACCCTCGCGCGCGCATGAAATCCCCCCAGCGCCGCACCAGGTAGTTGTGTTCATCCATCACCGAATTCCACACCGCGATATGCCCCATGCGCTGTTCATAGGACCCGCCGTCGCGCACTTCGCCGATATCGATCAGCGGCAGGCCATCGCTGCCCGGTAATTCTTCCCGCGCGGGTTTACCGGCGTACCAGTAGTCCCATTCGGCGCTGGTCAAGTGATCGCGGCTGCGTGCCGGGTTGCCGATGTAGTAACCCTGGCGGGCCATCACTGCCCCCGGCCAGCCGGACAGCCACCAATTGAGGTACGCATAGGCCGCGTCGAGCACCGGGCCCTGGGCATGGCGCGACAATGACAGGCCACCGAACCAGGCGCGATAACCTTCGCGCGGCACTGCCAGGCGGTACTTCCCCCCCGCACGGTGCAGGCGCATCAGGGTCGGCGACCACAGGCTCTGGATATCGATGCTCGGGCTGAGCATCAATTGCGCGGCTTCTTCATCGTCGGACCAGAAGGCCGCGAAGTGCCCTTCTTTCTGCTTGCGCACCAGGATATCGGCGAGCACATCGATCTCTTCGATGCTCATATTGCCGATGTCCTTGAACGTCGCCAGCCCAGCGCCCTGCACCGCCAGCGCGGCATCCAGGGCGCCGATGGCGGCGTCACTTTGCAGGGCGGTGCGCGCACGCAACTGCGGGTCGAGCAACCAGCCCCAGCTTTCATTGCTGCGGCTGAAGGCCTCGGGCAAGCGCTCGGGGCGGTAGGCGAAGCTGTCGGCGTTGTGGGTCAGCGGCAACATGCTGATGCGTTCGGTGACGGTGCTGCCGAGGCTGCCATCGTGCTGCACAAACAGCCGTTCACTGGGCACGCTGCCACTGCCCAGGCAGTCGCTGGGCGACAGGCGACCACGTTTGGGCAGGTCGTTGATCTCGTGCCACAAGGCGATGCGCCGCGTGTCGATGGGCTGGATCGCGCGGGCGGGCCACACGAAGTCGACGTTGTGGAACCACTGGTCGTACAGGTCGTAGCTGTCGGGCTGCATCACCGCGATGCGCTGGGCCTGTTCGACGTCATGCACCTGGTACACCAGGCGAATGCCCAGTTCCTGCTCGGCCCGCACGCGCAAGCATTCGAGCAAGGTCACCGAAGTGCCAAGGACTCTTAAGGTGATCATGCCGCGAACCGCCGTGAAAACGCTTCAAACGAGCGGCGCAACTGCGTGGGATCGAGGCCGCGCAGGATAAACACCAGGCGCGATTGCCGGTCGGTGCCCGGCCACGCCGGCAGGTGGACTGGCGCATGCAGGCAGTGCTGCACGCCATGAATGACGATGGGGGCCGAGCTTGCGTTCACGTTGAGCAGTCCTTTGACGCGAAGGATTCGTTCGCCATGGCATCTTAACAGCATCGATAACCACACTCCGAAACCGACCCAATCGAGCGGCTGGTCGAAGGTCAGGCAGCAGACTTGCGCGGCGCCATGGCTGGCCGTGGTGGTCCGGTGCAGTTGCCAGCGGCTGACTTCGACCGCCGGTTCGGCGCTGCGCAAGCCTTCGCCAAGCAACAGTTGATCGCCGCTGTGGATGTCGTGGGTATCCAGGATCGGCGTGCCCGGGTTCAGCGCCTGTAGGTGCAAACGCAGCGGCTCGCAGCCGTCCACCCGGTCGGTCTTGCTCAGCAGCAAGCGATCCGCCGCCGCCACCTGGGCCAGCCATTCCGGGTGCAGGCGTTCCTGCAGGGCGGCGTGGCTGGCGTCGACCAGGGTGATGACCAGGCCGATATGAAAACGCCCGCGCAGTTGCACGTCGTTGTTGAGGGTCGCAAGGATCGGCGCCGGGTCGGCCAGGCCGGTGGTTTCCAGGATCACCCGCTTGAAGGCCGGGATTTCACCGCGCTCGCGGCGTTGCAAGAGGCCGAGCAGTGCGTCTTTGAGTTCACCGCGAATCGAGCAGCAGACGCAGCCGCTGGGCAGCAGCACGGTGTCCGGCGCCACTTCTTCCACCAGCAGATGGTCGATGCCGATGTCGCCGAATTCATTGATCAGCAGCGCCGTATCGCCAAGGCTTTCGCCTTGCAGCAGGCGCGTGAGCAAGCTGGTTTTGCCAGCGCCGAGAAAGCCGGTGATCACATTCAGAGCGATGCTCATCGTTCCACCTCATACCCACCGCCGTCGGCCGGAACGCGTTGACTGTGGCGAGAGCGCTTGCTCTCGCTGGGCTGCGAAGCGGGCCCAAAACCAAGCGACCGAGGTGTGCCAGATCCTCTTCGGACACCGCGCTGGGAGCGCTTTGCACTCCAGCGGGAGCAAGCTCCCTCGCCACAATGGGGCGTGCCTACGGAAAGCATGGTGTGTTTTCCAAGTGGTTCAGCAGTTGCGGATCAAGCGGGTCCAGTGGCCGCCCGAGCAGGGTTTCGGCCGCTTGCCAGAGTTGATCCAGGCCGCTGGCCAACGCCTGTTTGCCGGTGGCGCCCAGCAGCAGGTACGAGGCGCCCTGGAAGTCTTCGACCTTGAGCCGGAACACCGCCAACACCTGGTTGATCGCGGCGATCCGGCGCAGGCGTTCGCGGCGCCTGGGCAACTCATCGCCCAGCGGGTCGCTCCAGTGCAGGTCTTCGCCGAGCAGCCCGCAGAGTCCGCACATCGCTACACCCCGCTCATGGCATGACATCGCCGGAGTTCGGGCCCAGGGTCTGGCCGACGAACAGGTTACCGCCCGGCTCGCTGGCCAGCAGCACGGCGGTGGGCGCCACTTCGTCGGCCAGGCCGAAGCGCCCCAGGGGCAGCTCGGCGGCCTTGGCACGCTTCCAGCTGTCGCTGATGCCGCCCACCAGCGGCGTCTCGATGGGACCCGGCGCGATGGCGTTGACCAGCACGTTGTCCTTGGCGACTTCCAGCGCCAGGGATTTGGTGAAGCCGATCACACCGGCCTTGGCCGCTGCGTAATGGGTCAGCTCGGCGCCGCCCTTGATCCCCAGTTGCGAGGCGACGTTGATGATCCGCCCCCAGCCCTGCGCCAGCATGTGCGGCAAGGCACGCTGGCTGGCGACGAAGACGCTGGTGAGGTCGACGCGCAGCATGTCGTTCCACATTTCGATGGAGAGGTCGACGCAGCGCGCCTGGGTGAGCATGCCGGCGTTGTTGACCAGAATATCGATGCCGCCGAAATGCTCGACGCAACGATCGACACTGGCCCGGGCGCCTTCAACGGTGCCGACATCGGCCAGGCACTCGAACACTTGCGCGCCAAGGTTGCGGCAGGTGATGGCGGTTTCGGCGAGGCTAACGGCATTACGGTCGGCCAGCAGCAGGCGTGCGCCTTCAGCCGCGTAGGCACGGGCGATGGCGGCACCGATGCCGCTGCCGGCGCCGGTAATGACGGCGCGGCGATGGGTCAGTTGGGTCATACAAAAACTCCTGAAAAAACACAGTGCCAATGTGGGAGGGGGCTTGCCCCCGATAGCGGTGGTTCAGATAAAACAATGGTGGCTGACACACCGCTATCGGGGGCAAGCCCCCTCCCACACTTTTTCGACCGCGTGGGTCAGTCGGGCCAGCGCACGGTCAGGCCACCGTCGATGACGATGCTTTGGCCCGTGAGGTAGCTCGATGCATCACTGGTCAAAAACTGCACCAGCGACGCCACTTCATCCGCCCTCCCCACCCGGCCCAACGGAATCGCCCGTGCGGCCTTGGCCAAACCTTCCGGCCCGAGGGAGTTCTGCGCGTCCAGCGATTGCGGCGTCTCGATCAACCCCGGGATCACCGCATTGCAGCGAATCCCCAACGGCGCCAATTCCACCGCCAGTGAGCGGCACAATCCCGGCACACCGGCCTTGGCCGCCGCGTAATGGCTGTGCTCCTGCCAGCCATATACGCCGCCGGCAATCGACGAAATCGCCACCAGCGCGCCGCCCGCGGGCATATGCCGAGTCGCCGCGCGGAAGGTGCGCATTACCCCCGTCAGGTCGACGTTGAGCATTTCGTCCCACCGTTGATCGGTCATTTCCAGCAGCGGCGCACGGCGCAGCAGACCGGCGTTGGCCACCGCATAATCGAGGCGGCCAAAATGCTGCACGGCCTGGGCAGCCAAGGCGTCCACCGAGGCGGTATCGCCCACGTCCAGCGGCAGCATCAGGCATTCGCCAGCCGCCTGTTCCACCAGGGACACGGTGGTGCGCGGGTCATGAGGATCGGCCGGGTAATACCCGCCCACCACCGCCACGCCGTGGCGCGCATAGGCCACCGCGAGGGCTTGGCCGATGCCGCTGGCGGCACCGGTAATCAAGGCAACTTTACGCTTCATCAAACCCTCCTTACTGCACGGTTTCCGGACGCACATGGCGTGCGGCAAACATCAGCACACCGGACAAAAAGCACGGCAAGGCGCCGAACCACAGCGCGGCGGTCTGCCAGTCGCTGCCGGCGGACAACACTTGCGTCGCGCCGAAACCTGCGACCACCGCGCCAATCGGGCCCATGGCATGAATGATCGCGCCGCCGGTGGCACGGATGCTGGTGGGGAAACTTTCGCTGATAAAGAACAACGCCGCCGAGTACGGCCCGATCAGGAAGAACAGACCCAGGCTGTACAACCCGACCACCATCGCCATGTTGCTCGGGCCGAACAGCATCCCGGCGAACGACAGCCCGCCGAGCATCCAGCCCAGGCCGATGACGTTGCGGCGGCCGATCTTGTCGCCCATCCAGCCGTGACTGAGGTAGCCGCAGTAACCCACCAGGTTCGACAGCACGAGGATGATCAGCGAGTTCTCGAACGAGATGTGGTGAACGCTGACGATCACCGACGTGCCGAGCACGCTGAACACCTGGATCGCTGCCCAGTTGAGCAACAGCGCGGCGCCGATCACCAGGGTGGCGCGGCGGGCCGGGCCACGGAAGGCGGCTTTGAGGCCGGCTTTGCTGTGCTCGTCGTAGTCCACGCCGTAGGTCGCGGCGACGTTTTGCGCTTCGCTCACCGCGCCGCTTTTACGCAGCGCGCTGATGCGCTGATGGATCTGGAACTGCGGGCTCTCCTTGAGCTTGCGCGCCATAATCGCGATGACCACGGCCGGGATCGCGGCAAAAATGAAGCAGCCCTGCCAGCCGATGATCGGCAGCAACAGCGCGGTCAATCCCGCCGCGATCAGCGCACCGACCGGCCAGCCGCCCTGCACCAGGCTGTAGATAAACCCCCGGCGCTTGGTCAGTCGGGGATCTTGCGAGGCGCCATACAGCTCGCTCAAATACGTGGCGTTGACGGTTTCCTCGGCATAACCCAGGCCGCCCAACGAACGGATCAGGATCAGCGGCGACTTGCCCCACGCACCACCGATCGCGGTCAGCGCCGAGCACACCGCGGAACCGGCCACGGTGAAGATAATGCCTTTGCGCCGCCCCAACTTATCGACGACGGGGCCAATGGCAAATGCCACCACCGCCGTACCCACCGCCACCCAGGTCGCGATTTCAGCTTGTTCCACCTCGCCCCAGCCGAAGTGCCGGCCGATCTCCGGCAGCAACGTGCCGAACAGGATGAAGTCGTACACCGCAAACACCCAGGCGAAAAACGCGATCCAGGTGGCGAAGCGCACTTCCTGGGACGTCAGTTGCCGGGGTTTCCAGCCAGTCAGGTCAAGCTTGTTGTAGATGGACATGGATCGCGCCTCGAGGGTGGGATGGGGTCAGGTACGCGGTTGGCGGCGGATAAAGTCATCGGCGATTTCGTCGAAGGTGACGAAGCGCACGCCGGCATGGCTCTGGATGTGTTCGATCAAGCGTTCGAGCATCAGCAGCACTTGCGGGCGGCCGGATACGTCGGGGTGGATGGTCATGGTGAACACCGCGTGTTCGTGTTCGCGGTAGACCCAGTCGAACTGATCGCGCCACATTTCTTCGAGGTGACGCGGGTTGACGAAGCCGTGGCTGTTGGGGGCTTTCTTGATGAACATCATCGGCGGCAGGTCGTCGAGGTACCAGTTGGCCGGTATCTCCACCAGGTCGGTTTCTTCGCCGCGCACCAGCGGTTTCATCCAGGTGTCGGGGTGCTGGCTGTAGTCGATTTTGGTCCAGCTGTCGCCCTTGCGCACGTAGTAGGGGTGGAAGTCGTTGTGCATCAGGCTGTGGTCGTACTTGATGCCTTTTTTCAACAGCAGTTCGTTGGTGACCTTGCTGAATTCCCACCACGGTGCGACGTAGCCGGTCGGACGTTTACCGGTCACGTGGGTGATCAGTTCGATGGACTTGTCGAGCACGATTTCTTCCTGCTCGGCGGTCATCGCAATCGGGTTTTCGTGGCTGTAGCCGTGTACGCCGATTTCGTGACCGGCGTCGGCCACCGCCTTCATCTGCGCGGGAAAGGTTTCCATCGAGTGGCCGGGGATAAACCAAGTGGTGCGCAGGCCGTAGCGCTCGAACAGTTTGAGCAGGCGCGGCGCGCCGATTTCACCGGCGAACAGGCCGCGGGAGATATCGTCTGGCGAGTCTTCGCCGCCGTAGGAACCGAGCCAGCCGGCGACGGCGTCAACGTCGACGCCGAATGCACAGAGGATGTCTTTAGCCATGGGGTGTCTCCTTAGAGAGTCAGTTGGGATTCGACGGACAGCGCAGCCCGCAACAGGCGTGCGTCTTCCCCCGTTGGGGCGATGTGGATGACGGCCGGGGGTGCCGACCGACTCGCGTGGTCGAGGGCGTGCACCGGGTCGCTGCGACCGCTGGCGAAAGCCTCGGCCATTGAAGTGGCGTCTGACATCAGGCTGATCCTCACAAAACGTACATATTAATAAAATGTACATTTTATAAAGGCAGCTTTCGTGCCAGTCTGTGTCGACGGCTTTTTCTGTGATTGCGCTTTATCGACCAGAGCGGCGGGATAGATGCTTTTGTAGGAAGCAAAAAAACCTGGCGCGGACCCTGCAGCGGGCCTTCAAGCTAATAATGTATCTTTTATTAATAAGTACATTTTGGTGCAGAAAAGTAACAGCCCTACCTTCAAGGCCCCAAAAAAGTGCCGCCGACGTGGCGCGGAGTGACAGGTACATCTATGAGAGAATCCCTGGCTGCGTCCTACATACACCCGACCTCTTTACCCCAGAGAACACGATGAAAGCAGTGTCCGCCTCGGCCTCTCGTTACGCGATGATTCACCAGCTTTTGCGTGACGCGATCGTCAACGGCACCGCCCGCCACGGGCTGGTCCTGCTCGAAGCGCCGCTGGCCGAATTGTTTGGCACCAGCCGCGTGCCGGTACGCAAGGCGCTGGACCTGCTGCATGCCGAAGGGTTGATCTGCCGTTTCAACGGGCGGGGTTACCTGATCAACCCCGAGGGCGTGGCCATGGAACCGCTGCGCCTGCCCCTGAGCCCGGCGCACCTGGGCCTGAACGACGAGGACGAACTGGTGGATACACGGCCGTTGGGCGAGCGGATCGTCGAGGAGATCGGCGCGGCGCTGTCCACCTGCATCGCTTTCGGCCATTACCGCCTGGATGAGCAAGCCGCCGCCGACCACTACGGCGTCAGCCGCGCGGTGGTGCGTGAAGCACTGATGCGCCTGCGCGACCGTGGCCTGGTCGAAAAAGAGCCCTACTCCCAATGGCTGGCAGGGCCGCTGACGGCGCGGGAAGTCACCGAAGACTACGAACTGCGCGCCTGCCTGGAGCCCGAAGCGCTGCGCCAGAGCGCGCCGAACCTTGACCGCGCGCTGCTCGAAGCCATGTTGCAACGCGTGCTCGACGCCCAGGACAGCCCACAGTGCAGTCTGGAAGCCATCGAGCAGATCGAAGAGGATTTGCACCAACGCTGCCTGGCCGGCCTGCAAAACCGCAAGATCGCCGCGCTGATCCGCCAGGGCCAGAGCCCGATGATCATCAGCCGGATTTTCTATCGCTTGCTGGGGATCGGTGCCGACCCGGCGATGCTCGCCGAACACCGCTTGATCCTGGAGTTGTTGCTGCACGGCGCGTTCGATGCGGCGGCGTTGAACCTGCGCGAGCACCTGCAACGGGCGCGGCAGCGGATGTTGCAGCGCTTGAAGGTGTTGTCGGTACTGCCGGAACAACCCCTGCCCGCCTACCTCCACAAAATCAGCTGACTGCATGCGGCTAACCCTGTGGGAGGGGGCTTGCTCCCGATAACCGTGTATCAGTCAACGTATGGGGTGACTGTCACGCCGCAATCGGGAGCAAGCCCCCTCCCACCTTGACCGGGGCTCTGCAGTAATTTCATGCAATATGTTGCTATCTAGCCCCCGCCATTGAAACCACCGCTGGCCCGCCCCATCTAACTTGCATACTTCCCTATGCAGGTGCCCCATGAGCGACCAGCAAGATATCCCTGATTTCGACGCCAACGAATACGCCGACCCTGAAAACGCCGAGGGTCACTCGTCCAATACCGGCCTGGCCCTGCCTGGGCAAAACCTGCCGGACAAGGTCTACATCATCCCGATTCACAATCGCCCGTTCTTCCCGGCGCAAGTGTTGCCGGTGATCGTCAATGAAGAACCGTGGGCCGAAACCCTGGAGCTGGTGAGCAAATCCGACCATCACTCCCTGGCCCTGTTCTTCATGGACACGCCGCCAGATGATCCACGGCATTTCGACACCTCCGCGCTGCCGCTGTACGGCACCCTGGTGAAGGTCCACCACGCCAGCCGCGAAAACGGCAAACTGCAATTCGTCGCCCAGGGCCTGACCCGCGTGCGGATTCGCACCTGGCTCAAGCACCACCGCCCACCGTACCTGGTGGAAGTCGAATACCCGCACCAGCCGACCGAGCCGACCGACGAGGTCAAGGCCTACGGCATGGCGCTGATCAATGCGATCAAGGAACTGCTGCCGCTCAACCCGCTGTACAGCGAAGAGCTGAAGAACTACCTCAACCGCTTCAGCCCTAACGACCCGTCGCCGCTGACCGACTTCGCCGCCGCCCTCACGTCGGCGACCGGTACGGAGCTGCAGGAAGTGCTGGACTGCGTGCCCATGCTCAAGCGCATGGAAAAAGTGCTGCCGATGCTACGCAAGGAAGTCGAAGTCGCGCGTTTGCAAAAAGAACTCTCCGCCGAGGTGAACCGCAAGATCGGCGAGCACCAGCGCGAATTCTTCCTCAAGGAACAGCTCAAGGTCATCCAGCAGGAACTGGGCTTGACCAAGGACGACCGCAGCGCCGACGTCGAGCAGTTCGAACAGCGCCTGGAAGGCAAAGTGCTGCCGGCGCAGGCGCAGAAACGCATCGATGAAGAACTGAACAAACTGTCGATCCTCGAAACCGGCTCGCCGGAATACGCAGTGACGCGCAACTACCTGGACTGGGCGACTTCAGTGCCGTGGGGCGTGTACGGCAAGGACAAGCTCGACCTGAAACATGCGCGCAAGGTCCTGGACAAACACCACGCCGGCCTGGACGACATCAAGAGTCGCATCCTCGAATTCCTCGCGGTGGGCGCTTATAAAGGCGAAGTCGCCGGCTCCATCGTGCTGCTGGTCGGGCCGCCGGGTGTGGGCAAGACCAGCGTGGGTAAATCGATTGCCGAATCCCTCGGGCGGCCGTTCTATCGCTTCAGCGTCGGCGGCATGCGCGACGAGGCCGAGATCAAGGGCCATCGCCGCACCTACATCGGCGCCATGCCCGGCAAGCTGGTGCAGGCGCTCAAAGATGTGGAAGTGATGAACCCGGTGATCATGCTCGACGAGATCGACAAGATGGGTCAGAGCTTCCAGGGCGACCCGGCTTCGGCGCTGCTGGAAACCCTCGACCCGGAACAGAACGTCGAATTCCTCGACCACTACCTGGACCTGCGCCTGGACCTGTCGAAAGTGCTGTTCGTGTGCACCGCCAACACCCTGGACTCGATCCCCGGCCCCTTGCTGGACCGCATGGAAGTGATTCGCCTGTCGGGCTATATCACCGAAGAAAAAGTCGCCATCGCCAAACGCCACCTGTGGCCAAAGCAGTTGGAAAAAGCCGGCGTGTCGAAAAACAGCCTGACCATCAGCGACGGCGCCCTGCGCGCCTTGATCGACGGCTATGCCCGCGAAGCCGGGGTGCGCCAGTTGGAGAAACAACTGGGCAAGCTGGTGCGCAAGGCGGTGGTCAAGCTGCTGGATGAGCCGGACGCGGTGATCAAGATCGGCACCAAGGACCTGGAAAGCTCCCTCGGTATACCGGTGTTCCGCAACGAACAAGTGCTGTCCGGCACCGGCGTTATCACCGGGTTGGCCTGGACCAGCATGGGCGGCGCGACCTTGCCGATCGAGGCGACCCGCATCCACACGCTCAACCGCGGCTTCAAGCTCACCGGGCAACTGGGTGATGTGATGAAAGAATCCGCTGAAATCGCCTACAGCTACGTCAGCGCCAATCTGAAGTCGTTTGGCGGTGATCCGAAGTTCTTCGATGAAGCCTTCGTCCACCTGCACGTACCCGAAGGCGCCACGCCGAAAGACGGCCCGAGCGCTGGCGTGACCATGGCCAGTGCGCTGTTGTCGCTGGCGCGCAACCAGCCACCGAAGAAAGGCGTGGCCATGACCGGCGAGCTGACGCTGACCGGGCATGTACTGCCAATTGGCGGGGTGCGTGAGAAGGTGATCGCGGCGCGGCGCCAGAAGATTCACGAGCTGATCTTGCCCGAGCCCAATCGCGGCAGTTTTGAAGAGCTGCCGGAGTATCTGAAGG
Source organism: Pseudomonas sp. D3 (assembly GCF_029320995.1). NCBI lineage: Bacteria > Pseudomonadati > Pseudomonadota > Gammaproteobacteria > Pseudomonadales > Pseudomonadaceae > Pseudomonas > Pseudomonas sp. D3. The sequence goes on along the minus strand of NZ_CP119772.1, from coordinate 1,410,472 downwards.
AAGGGATGACCGTGCACTTCGCCAAGCGTTTTGCGGATGTGGCGAAGGTGCTCTTCTGATTTTACCTCTCCCCTGTGGCGAGGGAGCTTGCTCCCGCTGGGCTGCGCAGCGGCCCTGAAAGCCAGTCACCGAGTTTTGCCTGAATAAACTCGGTGACCTCCTTGGGGCTGCTTCGCAGCCCAGCGGGAGCAAGCTCCCTCGCCACAGAAGCAGTCCGCCACCGCCCGCTTGCCACACCCTGCCTCATCTTCGGTTATGCTCGCCCTTCGTCGCACATCAACGGAGCCCCCATGACCGCTGCCCGCCTGCTTCTCCCCTTGAGCCTTGCCCTGCTGGCCGCGTGCGCCAGTGCCCCACAGCAAAACGTCAGCGTGGAAAAACAGAGCACCTGCCCGCTCCAACTCAAAACCGGACAAAACCTGATCCTGACCCTGCCAAGCAACCCCACCACTGGCTACCGCTGGGCCATCCAGGATTCCGCCGGCGGCGTGCTGCGCGCACTGAGCCCCGAGGTCTACAGCAGCACAGAATCCGGCGTGATCGGCGGCGGTGGCCAATCCACCTGGCGCTTCCAGGCCTTCGCGTCCGGCCAGGGCCGTTTGCGCCTGACCTCCCAGCAGCCCTGGGAACCGGAAGCCGAACCGACCGAGACGTTCGACTGCGCCATCACGGTGAACTGATATGCCATGGCTGATTCTTGCGTTGATGGGCGCCGGCACCTTTATCTACGGCCTGACCGTCCATGCGGCGTTACTGTGCCTGCTGGTCAAACCGTTGCCGGTCCTGGCGCTGCTGGGCTGGCTGCATGATGCGCCGCCGAGCGACTATCGACGCTGGATCAGCCTGGGGCTGATTTTTTCCCTGGTCGGCGATGTGCTGCTGGCATGGCCGGGCGACTTGTTTATCTTTGGCCTGGGCGCGTTTCTGTGCGCGCACCTGGCGTACCTCAAAGCCTATTTCAGCGACTGCCGACGCTTGGCGTGGCTGCCGTTGGTGCTGGCGCTGGGCGTCGGGGCGATGCTGCTGAGCATCCTGATTTCCCATGGGCTGGGCGAGTTGCTGATTCCAGTGGTGGTTTACGCGCTGGTGATCAGCGCGATGCTCTGGCGGGCGCTGGCGCGACTGGGCAGCGCGGTGCCCAAGCGCTCGGCGTTACTGGCAGCGGCGGGTGCCATATCGTTTGTGGTTTCCGACACGCTGATCGGCATCAACCGGTTTGTGCTGAGCTTCGATGCCGCGCCGTACCTGCTGATCAGCACTTACTGGCTCGGCCAGTGGGGTATCACCGCCTCGGCGTTCCATCAGACAACCCGCGCATCTGCGGAGCAACTTGGCTAAAATGCCGGCCTTTCCCCCTCGTCGCTGGAACAACCGTGAGCAAAGAACCCGATCGCCTATTCGCCCAGCCCCTGCCCCAGGTGCCGGACTTCGCCTTTAACGAGGACGTGGTGCGGGTGTTCCCGGACATGATCAAGCGCTCAGTGCCCGGTTACCCGACCATCGTCGAAAACCTCGGCGTGCTCGCCGCGCAGTTTGCCCAGCCCAACAGTGCACTGTACGACCTGGGTTCGTCCCTCGGCGCGGTTACCCAGGCGTTGCGCCGCCACGTGCGCACCGACGGGTGCCACGTCATCGCGGTGGATAACTCGGCGGCGATGGTCGAGCGCTGCCGCGAGTACCTCAATGGCCAGGACTCGATGTTCCAGGAGTTGCTGCCGGTTCAGGTGATCGAGGGCGATATCCTCGCGCTGCAGTTCCAGCCGGCCTCGGTGGTGGCGCTGAACTTCACCCTGCAATTCATCGCTCCCGATCAGCGCCTGGCGTTGCTCGGGCGCATCCGCCAAGCGCTGTTGCCGGGCGGTGCGTTGATCCTCTCGGAGAAGCTGCGTTTCAATGATGCGCAAGAACACGCGCTGCTCACCGATCTGCATGTCGCGTTCAAACGCGCCAACGGCTACAGCGAGCTGGAAATCGCCCAGAAGCGCAGCGCCATCGAAAACGTCATGAAGCCCGACAGCCTCGAAGAACACCGCGAACGCCTGCTGGCGGCCGGGTTCTCGACCGTCGTGCCGTGGTTCCAGTGTCTTAACTTTGCCTCGTTGATTGCCTTGCCATGATTGATCTGTCCCCCCTCGCCCGCCACTTGGTCGGCACTCCCCTGGCCGTATGGGCCCAGGGCCTGCAAGCGCAACTCGATAGCAAGATGGAAAAGGGGCATGGCGACCTGGAGCGCTGGCAGAGTGCGCTGGATGCACTGCCGAAAATCCAGCCCAGCGAAGTCGATTTGCTCAATGGCCTGACCCTCGACACCGTTTGCGACGACGCCACCCGCGCGCAAATGCATACCGCGCTGATGGGCCTGAGCCCGTGGCGCAAAGGCCCGTTCCACCTGTTCGGCGTGCATGTGGATACCGAATGGCGTTCGGACTGGAAGTGGTCGCGGGTCGCGCCGCACCTGGACCTGAACGGTAAACGCATTCTCGATGTCGGCTGCGGCAACGGCTATTACATGTGGCGCATGCTCGGCGCCGGTGCCGACAGCGTGATCGGCGTGGACCCGAACTGGTTGTTCTTCTGCCAGTTCCAGGCGGTACAGCGCTACCTGTCGGCACCGAACGCCTGGCACCTGCCGTTTCCGTTCGAGGACTTGCCGGCGAACCTGGAAGGCTTCGACACTGTGTTTTCCATGGGCGTGTTCTACCACCGTCGCTCACCGATCGAGCATTTGCTGGCGCTGAAAGACTGCCTGGTCAAAGGCGGTGAACTGGTGCTGGAAACGCTGGTGGTCGAAGGCGATCAGCAACAGGTGCTGGTACCGGAAGACCGTTACGCGCAGATGCGCAACGTGTGGTTCCTGCCGTCGGTGCCGGCATTGATGCTCTGGCTGCGCCGGGCCGGCTTCAGCGACGTGAGGTGCGTGGATGTGAGTGTGACCACGGTGGAGGAACAGCGGGGGACGGAGTGGATGAAGTTTCAGTCCCTCAGCGACTTCCTCGATCCAGAGGATCACAGCAAGACGATTGAAGGGCTGCCGGCGCCGATGCGGGCGGTGATCATCGCCAAAAAGTAACCCCCAATCTCCCTGAAAAAATGAAACTCAATGTGGGAGGGGGCTTGCTCCCGATGGCGGTGGGTCAGCAATAGATAAGCTGACTGACACACTGCTATCGGGGGCAAGTCGAATCGTCGCACCGCCCCTCCCACATTTGTCCTCAGTGTTCTTTAGAGTGGGGGCTTGGTTCTACGAGCCTTGAAGAACTCACTCAACACCGTCCCGCATTCCTCGGCCAGCACCCCGCCTTCATACAACACCCGATGGTTGAGAAACCCCTGGGTAAAAAACTGCCCCTGGCTTTGCACAATCCCCGCCTTCGGCTCCAGCGCGCCGTACACCACCCGCGCGATGCGCGAATGCACGATCAGGCCCGCGCACATGCTGCACGGTTCCAGCGTCACATACAGCGTGCTGCCGGGCAGGCGATAGTTGCTCAGCGCCTGGGCGGCGGCGCGGATGGCGACCATTTCGGCATGGGCGCTGGGGTCGTTGCCGCTGATCGGGCAATTGAAGCCACGGCCGATGATGACACCGTCCTGCACCAGCACCGCGCCCACCGGCACTTCGCCCAACGCCGCGCCCTGTGCCGCCAGTGTCAGGGCTTCGCGCATGAAGTCCTGGTCGCGGCTGCGGTCGATAATCGCCGTGGGGCGAAACTGGCGCATCACGCCACCTCGATAGCGGCCATCAGGCCGGTTTCCATGTGGTCGATCACGTGGCAGTGGAACATCCACACCCCCGGGTTATCCGCCACCAGCGCCACGCGGGCGCGTTCGTTCTTGCCCAGCAGGTAGGTGTCGGTGAAGTACGGAATCACCGCGTGGCGGTTCGAGGCGATCACTTTGAAGCTCATGCCGTGCAGGTGGATCGGGTGTTGGTACTGGGTCATGTTTTTCAGTTCAAAAATGTAGCTTTTGCCCTTCTCCAGCTTGGCAATCGGGCGGTCGGCGCAGGTCTTGTCGGTGATGTCCCAGGCCTGGCCGTTGATCTGCCACAGGCTGGGCGGCTTGCCGTTGTCGACGTTGACCGACACCGAGCCGACCCATTCGAAATTGAAGTTGAGTTTCTCGGCGTTGGCCAGGTCCGGCTCGCTGATCGGGTTGGCGGGCAGCGCAGGCGGCCATTCAGTCGGCGCGTCGGCGTTGGCCACCGACCGGAACGTGCCCAGGCGCACCGGGCCGTTGCGGATCGACAGTTCTTCGCCCGCCGGCGGCGCCTTGATCGCCAGGCAGATACGCATGCCCGGGCCGAGCCAGTATTCCTTGCCGAGGGGGCGCGGCTCGATGGGGTTGCCGTCCAGCGCATAGATCTGCGCGTCGACGTCGGGAATATTGAGGCGATAGGTCAGCGTGTTGTCGAGGTTGAGCAAGCGCACGCGGGTGATCTGCCCAGCGGGTAAATCGATCACCGCCTGGGACACGCCATTGATCGTCGACAAGCGCCCGGCTGTGCCGCCACGCGCCGCTTCACGGGGCACGCTGAACGCGACAAAGGCGCCCTCTTCGTCGACGTGCCAGCTTTTCAGGCTGAGGGTGCGTTCGTGCTTGAAACCGGTGGGCTCGCGCTCTTCGACGATCAGCGGGCCGACCAGGCCACGGCCGAGTTCTTCGCTGCTGTTCACGTGAGGGTGATACCAATAGCTGCCGGCGTCGGGCACGCGGAACTTGTAGTCGAAGTATTCGCCGGGCAATACCGGCAATTGCGAGACATAGGGCACGCCGTCCATTTCCAGCGGCAGGCGGATGCCATGCCAGTGGATGGTGGTGGCGACCGGCAGGTGATTGATGAAACGCACCCGCAGCCATTCGCCCTGGCGCACTCGCAGCTCGGTGCCGGGCGCCGACGGGCCGAACGCCCAGGCTTGGGTTGTGTGCCCCGGCACCAGCTCCACATCGAGGGGCGCGGCGATCAGTTCGTAGTCGTGTCCCGCCTCGGCCTCGGCGACCTTGCCCAGCCAATAGCGGTAGCCGCCACCGGCACCGACGCCCACTACGGCCAGGCCGGTAAGACCACCCAGGATTTGTCGACGGGAAAAGGATCGGGACACAACAACCTCACGTATCTGCCGCAGGCGCAGGGCCTGCAAAGGGCAGATACGATACACCTGCGACGGCTAAACAGTAAGGCTTCGCATTGCCGCATACCGAAAACACCGAGGACAATGTGGGAGGGGGCTTGCTCCCGATGGCGGTGGGTCAGTCAGCTTATGTGTAGCTGATCCACCGCCATCGGGAGCAAGCCCCCTCCCACATTTTGAGCTTCAGTGTTTTCTAGAGGGTGTTTGCTCAGGCTTTGGCAGCGGCCAGGATCAGGGCCTTCATCTCGGCGACCGCGCCTTTGAAACCAACGAACAGCGCATGCGCCACCAGCGCATGGCCGATGTTCAGTTCGTTGATGCCCTTGATCGCGGCCACGGCTTCGACGTTGTGGTAGTGCAGGCCGTGGCCGGCGTTGACGATCAGGCCGTGGTTGAGACCGCAGTTCACGCCTTCAATGATGCGTTGCAGCTCATCGGCGACTTCGGTCGGCGTGGTCGCATCGGCATAACGCCCGGTGTGCAGCTCGATGGCCGGCGCGCCAACGCGGTGCGAGGCTTCGATCTGGCGTTCATCGGCGTCGATAAACAGCGAGACTTCGCAGCCGATCCGCGACAGGCGCTCCACTGCGGCCTTGATCCGCGCCTCCTGGCCGGCCACGTCGAGGCCGCCTTCGGTGGTCAGTTCCTGACGGGTCTCCGGCACCAGGCAGATATGCGCCGGGCGGATGCGCTCGGCGAACGCCATCATTTCTTCGGTGACGCCCATTTCGAAGTTCATACGGGTTTGCAGCACATCCTTGAGCAACAGCACGTCGCGCTCCTGGATGTGCCGGCGGTCTTCGCGCAGGTGTACGGTGATGCCGTCGGCGCCCGCTTCTTCGGCGTCCAGCGCGGCTTTGACCGGGTCCGGGTAACGGGTGCCCCGGGCCTGGCGCAGCGTGGCGACGTGGTCGATGTTGACGCCGAGAAGAATGCGATTGCTGGTGGTCACGGAAGCGCTCCTGAAAAGGGAAAGAAACGCTGCACAGCATACACGGGGTTGTCAGGGCTTTCGAAACAACTCGCGACTGACCAGCGGCCGCCCGCCCAGATGCACGGCCAGGGCCTGGCGCATCAGGCGCTTGGCGGCGGACAAAGCGCCAGGAGCGCTCCAGTCGGCTTCGCTCATGGCCAGCAGTTCGGTGCCCTGAAACAGGCCGGGTTGCAGCAGGTACACACGCTCCAGGCCGGCGTCGACTTGCAGGCGATACATGCCGTCGGCGGCAATGGGCTCGCCGTGCAGGTCGTTGCTCAGTTCAAAGCCGTAGCCCAGGTCGTCGAGCAGGCGCCATTCGAACGCGCGCAGCAGCGGTTCCAGCGGGCGGCCTTCGGCCAGGGCCAGCAGCGTGGCGGCGTAGTGATCGAAGACCGCCGGGTGCGGGTCTTCGGCGGGCAGCAGGCGGATCAGCAATTCATTGAGATAGAGGCCACTGAACAGCGCTTCGCCATTGAGCCAGGCGGAGTTGCCGACGCTTTCCAGGCGGCCGACGTTTTTCAGCTCGCCCTTGCCACGAAACTCCACGTCCAGCGCCACGAACGGCCGCGCCAAGGTACCTGTCTTGCCCCGCGCACTGCGCAACACCGCGCGCAGGCGCCCCTGGGGCGTGAGGAAGTCCACCAACGCGCTGGTCTCGCGGTAGGCGCGGCTGTGCAGCACATAGGCGGGTTGGCTGGGAGGCGGGGTTGAGGACATGGGTTCTCGTTGCTGGAATGCACTAGTGAAAACAACACAAACCTAATGTGGGAGGGGGCTTGCCCCCGATGGCGGTGGCTCAGTCAAAATATTTAGTGACTGACACTCTGCTATCGGGGGCAAGCCCCCTCCCACATTTTTTGCCCTGCGGTGTCCTTACAGGTCGCCGTAACCCAGGGAGCGCAATGCGCGCTCATCATCGGACCAGCCACCCTTCACCTTCACCCACAGGTTCAGCATGATCTTGGAATCGAACAGCAATTCCATGTCCTTGCGCGCTTCAGTGCCGATGCGCTTGATGCGTTCGCCCTTGTCGCCAATGATGATTTTTTTCTGGCCGTCACGTTCGACGAGAATCAGCGCATGGATATGCAGGGTCTTGCCCTGTTGCTTGAACTCTTCGATTTCGACGGTGATCTGGTACGGCAGCTCGGCGCCCATCTGGCGCATGATTTTCTCACGCACCAGTTCGGCGGCGAGGAAACGGCTGCTGCGGTCGGTGATCTGGTCTTCCGGGAAGAAGTGCTCGTTCTCCGGCAGGTAGCCGGCGATCACGCGCTCCAGGGCTTCGAGGTTGTGCCCGTGCTGGGCCGAGATCGGCATGATCTGGGCATTCGGCAGTTGTTCCTGCAGCCAGCTCAGGTGCGGCATCAGCTCGGCTTTGTCTTCGATGCGGTCGGTCTTGTTCAGCGCGACGATCAACGGGCCGGTGACGTACTGCACGCGCTCGAGAACCATCTGGTCTTCGTCGGTCCACTTGGTGCGGTCGACCACGAAGATCACCACGTCGACGTCTTTCAACGCGGCCGAGGCGGTCTTGTTCATGTAGCGGTTCAGGGCTTTCTCGCCGCCTTTGTGCATGCCCGGGGTGTCGACGTAGACCGCTTGCACGGTGCCTTCGGTCTTGATGCCCAGCATGTTGTGACGGGTAGTCTGCGGCTTGCGCGAGGTGATCGCGAGCTTCTGGCCGAGGATGTGGTTCAGCAGCGTGGACTTGCCCACGTTGGGACGGCCGACGATGGCAACATAGCCACAGCGTGTTGCGGTTGAATCAGTCATGGCCATTCTCCACGCCCAGGGCAATCAGTGCTGCAGCGGCCGCTACCTGTTCGGCAATACGACGGCTCACACCCTGACCTCGGCTTTTTTCATTCAATAAGGTGATTTCACATTCCACGAAAAATACGCGGCAATGCGGCTCACCCTGGATATCCACCACTTCGTAGCGTGGCAGTTCGCACCCGCGGGACTGCAGGAATTCCTGCAGGCGGGTCTTGGGATCTTTGTTGGTGTCGACCAGGGTCAGGCTTTCGATCTCGGACGTCAGCCAAGCGGTGACGCGCGTCTTGGCCGCTTCCATGCCTGCATCCAGATAGATGGCGCCGATCAGCGCTTCAAGCGCGTCGGCCAGGATTGACTCGCGACGGAAACCGCCGCTCTTCAACTCACCGGAGCCCAGGCGCAGGTACTCGCCCAGGCCAAAGCCACGGGCCAGAACGGCCAGGGTCTCGCCCTTCACCAACCGCGCACGCAAGCGCGACAGCTGGCCTTCACGGGCTTGAGGGAAGCGTTCGAACAGGGCTTCACCGGCGACGAAATTGAGGATGGCATCACCGAGGAATTCCAGGCGTTCGTTGTTACGCCCTGCAAAACTGCGGTGTGTGAGGGCAAGGACCATCAGTTCCTGGTCTTTGAAGGTGTAGCCGAGCAGGTGCTCGAGACGACTTAGAGAAACGCTCACGGTTTACCCATATCTGTTTGGTGGCACCGGCGGCCATCGACGATTGACGCAGTGTTCAAATTCAAATCCTGGTTGGCGCTGCATGAGGCTGGAGATTGTCCAAGCCCCAAAAAAGCATTCGGCGCTGTGATCACAGCGCCGTCTGTATTACTTGATCAGCCCGACCCGCGAGAAGTTCGGCAGGTGGCTGAGTTTGGGTTCCGGCCAGCTCATCCAGACCGCGAAGGCCTTGCCGACGATATTCTGGTCGGGAACCATGCCCAGCAGATCCTTGGGAATGGTGGGATCATCCCAATAGCGGCTGTCGTTGGAGTTGTCGCGGTTGTCGCCCATCATGAAATAGTGCCCGGCCGGCACTTTCCATTCGCCATCAGGCATTGCGCGGTAGCGACTCATTTCCTTGCGGATTTGGTGCTCCACCGCACCGAGTTTTTCCTGATACAGCTCGGCGCTGCCCAGGGTGTTCGGTTCGGCACCCAGTAGCTGCTCGGCCACCGACTCACCGTTGATGAACAGGCGCTTGTCGCTGGTGTAGCGAATCACGTCACCCGGCAGGCCGACCACACGCTTGATGTAGTTGACGTTCGGATCGCTCGGGTAGCGGAACACCATCACATCGCCGCGCTGCGGGTCGCCGATCTCGATGACTTTTTTGTCGATCACCGGCAAGCGAATCCCGTAGGAAAACTTGTTCACCAGGATGAAGTCGCCCACGTCCAGGGTCGGCTTCATCGACCCCGACGGAATCTGGAACGGCTCCACCAGGAACGAACGCAGCACCAGCACGATGAACAGCACCGGGAAGAACGATTTGCCGTATTCAACCAGCAAAGGTTCTTTGTTCAGCTTCTCGATCACCACGACGTCGGGCTGGCTGACGCTGCCCTGATAGGACGCGATAGCCGCCCGCCGACGCGGGGCGAAGAACACCAGATCGAGCAACGCCAGGAGTCCGCAAACGGCAACGGCGATGACCAGCAACAGCGGGAAATTTAGCGACATAGGACCTAACTATCCAACCTGAGCACCGCAAGGAAGGCTTCTTGTGGAATTTCCACGTTGCCCACTTGCTTCATGCGTTTTTTACCGGCCTTTTGCTTCTCAAGCAGCTTGCGCTTACGGCTGACGTCGCCACCGTAGCATTTGGCCAGTACGTTCTTTCTGAGTGCCTTGACGGAAGTCCGCGCAATGATCTGCCCACCAATGGCGGCCTGGATCGCGACGTCGAACATCTGGCGCGGAATCAGTTCTTTCATCTTCTCGGTCAACTGTCGACCTTTGTAGTGCGCGTTGTCCTTGTGCACGATCAGTGCCAGGGCATCGACCTTGTCGCCGTTGATCAGCACATCCAGCTTCACCAGATTAGCCGACTGGTAACGATCGAAGTGGTAATCCAGCGAAGCATAGCCGCGACTGGTCGATTTGAGACGGTCGAAGAAGTCCAGGACCACTTCGTTCATCGGCAAATCGTAGGTCACTTGCACCTGGGTCCCGAGGAACAGCATGTCGTGCTGTATGCCACGTTTCTCGATACACAGGGTAATGACGTTGCCCAGGTGCTCCTGCGGCACAAGAATATTGGCGCGCACGATCGGTTCGCGCATGTCTTCGATGGAAGACAGGTCTGGGAGCTTGGAGGGGTTGTCGACGTAAATCGTTTCACCGGTTTTGAGCAACAACTCAAAAATAACGGTTGGCGCGGTGGTGATCAGGTCCAGGTCGTATTCGCGCTCAAGGCGCTCCTGGATGATCTCCATGTGCAGCATGCCGAGGAACCCGCAACGGAAACCAAAGCCCAGGGCGTCGGAGCTTTCCGGGGTGTACTGCAACGACGAGTCGTTGAGGGTCAGCTTTTGCAGGGCTTCGCGAAAGTCTTCGAAGTCGTCGGAGCTGACCGGGAACAGGCCGGCGTACACCTGCGGCTGGATGCGTTTGAAGCCCGGCAGCACGTCGACGTCAGGGGTGGAACTCAAGGTCAGGGTGTCACCCACCGGCGCACCGTGAATGTCCTTGATGCCGGCGATGATGAAGCCGACTTCACCGGCTTTCAGATCAACGGTGGCGGTGTGTTTGGGGTTGAACACACCGACGCTGTCCACCAGGTGGATCTTGCCGGTGGATTTGACCAGGATCTTGTCGCCTTTCTTCACACGGCCATGGCGCACGCGTACCAGGGAGACAACCCCCAGGTAGTTGTCGAACCAGGAGTCGATGATCAACGCTTGCAGCGGATCTTCGTAGTTGCCGGTTGGGGCGGGAATGGTTTTCACCAGGCGTTCGAGCACTTCGTCGACGCCCTGGCCGGTCTTGGCGCTGCACTCGACGGCGTCGGTGGCGTCAATGCCGATGATTTTTTCGATTTCTTCCTTCACGCGGTCCGGATCGGCCTGCGGCAGGTCGATCTTGTTCAGCACCGGCATGACTTCCAGGCCTTGCTCGATGGCGGTGTAGCAGTTGGCCACGGACTGGGCTTCAACACCCTGCCCCGCGTCCACCACCAGCAGCGCGCCTTCACAGGCCGCCAGGGAACGACTGACCTCATAGGTGAAGTCGACGTGGCCGGGGGTGTCAATGAAGTTCAGCTGGTACTTGATACCGTCTTTGGCGGTGTAGTACAGGGTAACGCTGTGGGCCTTGATGGTGATCCCGCGCTCGCGCTCGAGGTCCATGGAGTCCAGCACCTGGGCTTCCATTTCACGCTCGGCAAGGCCGCCGCACATCTGAATGAATCGATCGGCCAGCGTCGACTTGCCATGGTCAATGTGGGCGATGATGGAGAAATTGCGGATATGACTCAAATCACTCACGGATCAACACTCAAAAAGGCTGCAGGCAGACTGCCCGCTGAAAAATAGCCGGGAATTGTACCTGATGCTCGGGCCAGGCGTCATCTTTGCTGACCAGAACAAAAATGCCCCGATCTCTCGAACGGGGCATTTTTTGTTCATAAGCGCACGATCACCCGGCGCGGCGCAGCAGCCAGAACCCGGCCAGGGCGCATATAGCGGTCGGCACCAGCACCGCAAACAACGGTGAGAAACCGAACACGAGGCTCGACGGGCCCAGCAAATCCTGGGCAATACGGAAGGCAAAGCCCACCAGCACGCCAGTAAAGACCCGCTGACCGAGGGTTACGGAGCGCAACGGGCCGAAGATAAACGAGATCGCCATCAGCACCAGCGCGGCGGTGACGACCGGTTGCAGCACCTTGACCCAGAACGCCAGCCAGTAACGGCCGTTATTCAGGCCCTGATCCTTGAGGTAGTGGATATAACTCCACAAACCGGAGATCGGCAGGGCTTCCGGGACCATGACCACAGTGTTGAGCAGTTCCGGCTTCAGGGCGATGTCCCATTGTTCGGTGGGCACATTGATCACTTCGGTGCTGGCCTTGATGCCCTGGCCCACATTGCGGAAGTAAGTGGTGGTGACATCACTCAGCGTCCATTTCTCAGCACTGTACTGCGCGCGCTTGGCGAAACTGGAGGTCAGCATGTGCCGCTCTTTGTCGAACGTGTAACGCGTCACACCAATCAGCAGCCCGTCGGGCTGCACGGCGTTGATGTGGATGAATTCATCACCCTGACGGTGCCACAGGCCGTGCCTGGCGCTTTGCGCATCGCCCGAACCCTGGGCCAGGGCACGATTGGCCTGGGCAGTGGCTTCGGACGGTGGCGCCACGTACTCGCCTATCAGCACGCTGCACGCCATCAGCAACAGCATCGGTTTCATGACTGCCCAGACGATACGGCCGATGGAAACCCCCGCCGCACGCATGATCGTCAGCTCGCTGTTGCTGGCCAGGCCGCCCAGGCCGATCAGGCAGCCGATCAACCCGGCCATCGGCATCATCTCGTAGAGACGACGCGGAGCGGTCAGCGCCACGAAGCTCAATACATCCATCACGGTATAGGTGTCGGTGACGTTGCCCACTTCATCAATGAAGGCGAACAACGACGCCAGCCCGAGGATGATGCCCAGTACCGCCAGGATGGCGATCAGTACGCTGCTACCAATGTAGCGATCGAGCTTAGTCACGCGCCAACTCCTTCAGGCCACGACGGCTCTTCATTTTCAAACGTATAGGTTCCCAATAGAGCAGCCCCAGGCCGATCACCAGGAAGATGCCATGCACCCACCAAAGGCCGATGACTGGCGACAACTTGCCTTTTTCCAGGGCGCCACGGGCGGAAATCAGGATGGTCAGGTAGGCCATGTACAGCAAGATCGCCGGCAACAGTTTGAGGAAACGGCCCTGTCGCGGGTTTACACGAGACAGCGGCACGGCCATCAGGGTCACGATAAACACCAGAAGCGGCAGGGAAATACGCCATTGCAGCTCGGCGATGGAGCGCAGTTCGGGGCTGCCGAAAAGCGACGACGTCGGGAGCGCATCGCGGTCGGTGACTTCTTCGCTGATCTCAGGACGAGCCAGCATTACGCCATAAGTGTCGTATTTGATTGCCCGATAATCCGCCAGGCCCGGGCTGCCATCATAACGATAGCCATTTTCCAGGATCAGGTAACGGCTGCCGTCGGGGCGAACTTCCTGGCGGCCGCTGTCGGCCACCAGAATCGAAATACCACGATCTTTCTGGTTCTGCCCAAAGTTTTTCTGGGAAATGAACACACCGCCGAGGTTGGCGCGGTCATCGGTCATGGTTTCGGTGTAGGTGACCCGCGTGCCGTCGTTGAGTGCCTGAAAGCGCCCGGGCTCCAGGGTGTCGAACTCGGTCATCGCGTCCTGTTTGTTCAACAGCAACTGGAACTGCATGGCGCCTTGAGGCGCCAGGCTCATGCTCAACCAGGCCACCATCAGGGCAACACCGGCGGCCGGCACCATGGTCATGGCCAGCAGACGCTGCTGACTCATGCCGGTGGCCGAAAGCACGGTCATTTCACTTTCAAGGTACAACCGGCCGTAGGCCAGAAGAATGCCGAGAAACAGGCCGAGCGGCAGGATCAGCTGCAGGAAACCTGGCAGGCGAAAGCCCATGATCAAGAACAACGAGCCCGGATCCAGGGCGCCAGAAGCCGCCTGGGCAAGAAACTTGACGAAACGACCACTCATGATGATGACCAGCAACACTGCGCTCACGGCACTCAGGGTCAACAGGACTTCGCGGGACAGATAACGGAAGACGATCAAACCAGACACTCCAGGGTTGTCAGGCTAAGGCGGCCAAACAAGCAAGCATAACGAGTCGACCCGTTTAAACAGGCCGGCTAAAAAGATGGCGCATTATCCTGTGATTGACCGCGCCTGTCACGGGGCTTACTCATGCGCGTACACAAAGCGTGCGGCAAGGGTTGTCAGGCTCCGCCAGCGAGGTTCAAACTGCGGGCTTTGTCGCTGGCGGTTTACACGGCCGCCAGGCTTTAAAGCCGGAGCACACAGACTCCAGGCTCACAGACCTTTATAAGGGACCCGAACATGGAATTGGTTGTAAAAAGCGTTAGCCCCGAAACGTTGAAAACCGCCACCCTCGTGGTCGCTGTCGGCGAAGGCCGCAAGCTCGGCGTTGCCGCCAAACAACTCGACGAACTGAGCGGCGGCGCCATCAGCGCGATCCTCAAGCGCGGCGACCTGGCCGGCAAAGTCGGCCAGAGCCTGCTGCTGCAAAGCCTGCCCAACCTCAAGGCCGAGCGTGTGTTGCTGGTAGGCGTGGGCAAGGACGCCGAACTCGGCGACCGCCCGTTCCGCAAGATCGTCAGCGGCATTCTCACGACACTCAAGGCCCTGGGCGGCAGCGATGCAGCGCTGGCACTCGATGAAATCGTCGTCAAAGGCCGCGACAGCTATGGCAAGACCCGCCTGCTGGCCGAAAGCCTGCTCGACGGCGGCTACGTCTTCGACGAGTTCAAGAGCCAGAAAGCCGAACCGCGCGCCCTGAACAAAGTCACCCTGCTGACCATCAAGGCCGCCCAGGCTGAAGTCGAACGCGCCGTGACCCACGCCCAGGCCATCGCCGCCGGCATGTCGTTCACCCGTGACCTCGGCAACATGCCGCCGAACATCTGCCACCCGACCTACCTGGGCGAGCAGGCCAAGGCGCTGGGCAAGGAATTCAAGAGCCTGAAAGTCGAAGTCCTGGATGAGAAGAAGATCAAGGAACTGGGCATGGGCTCGTTCTACGCGGTCGGCCAGGGCAGCGACCAGCCGCCACGCCTGATCGTGATGCAATACAACGGCGGCAAGAAGGCCGAGAAGCCTTACGCCCTGGTCGGCAAAGGCATCACCTTCGACACCGGCGGTATCAGCCTCAAGCCGGGTGCCGGCATGGATGAAATGAAGTACGACATGGGCGGCGCCGCCAGCGTGTTCGGCACCCTGCGTGCGGTGCTGGAGCTCAAGCTGCCGATCAACCTGGTGTGCATCCTGGCCTGTGCCGAGAACATGCCGAGCGGCGGCGCGGCCCGTCCGGGCGATATCGTCACCACCCTGAGTGGCCAGACCGTCGAGATCCTCAACACCGACGCCGAAGGCCGCTTGGTGCTGTGCGATGCCCTGACCTACGCCGAACGCTTCAAGCCACAGGCAGTGATCGACATCGCCACCCTGACCGGTGCCTGCATCGTCGCCCTCGGCTCCCACACCTCGGGCCTGCTGGGCAACAACGACGAACTGATCGAGCAACTGCTCAGCGCCGGCAAGGCCGCCGATGACCGCGCCTGGCAACTGCCGCTGTTCGACGAGTATCAGGAACAGCTGGACAGCCCGTTCGCCGACATCGCCAACATCGGCGGCCCGAAAGCCGGCACCATCACTGCGGCCTGCTTCCTGTCGCGCTTCGCCAAGAACTTCAACTGGGCACACCTGGACATCGCCGGCACCGCCTGGACCAGCGGCGGCAAGGACAAGGGCGCCACCGGCCGTCCGGTGCCACTGCTGACCCAGTACCTGCTGGATCGCGCCAAGGCCTGAAAACCGTGACTCCGGGGCGGCGCTACAGCCGCCTCGGGCTCCAGGAACCGCAATGACCCAAGTCGACTTCTATATATTGCCCAGCGCCGACCCGCTCGCGCGCCTGGACTTTGCCTGCAAACTCACCGAAAAAGCCTGGCGCATGGGCCACCGCATCTACCTGCATTGCAGCGATGCCGCCCAGCGCGACGAACTCGACGCCCGCCTGTGGCGCTTCAAGGGCGAAAGTTTCGTGCCCCACGGCCCAGCAGAAGCTGAACCCGAAGGCCAGGTTGTCCTGGGTGTAGGCGACAGCTGCGGCGATCACCATGACCTGCTGGTCAACCTCGACCTGAAAGTCCCGGCCTTTGCCAAGGCGTTCGCCCGCGTGGCGGAAGTAGTGGTGGAAGATCCGGCTATTCGTCAGGCCGCGCGGGAGAGTTTCCGTTTCTATCGAGAACAGGGCTATCCTTTGCAGGATCACCGGCTACAACGACTTTGAGTGCATGATGGACACCCCGAATACGATAAAAAAAGACGACCACCTGTTGGACGACCTGGAGTCGATCCGTCAGTTGCTGGGTGACGGCAACCTCCAACCGCCGCTGCTGACGGAGACCGTCAATGGCGACGTGCAGATTCCCCTGCTGTTCGACATGGTCGGCGCCAAGCCGGTTGAGCCGCTCGAACCGCAACCTGCCCCAGCCACCCCGGTTGTCGAAGCGGCGCCCGCTGCAGCGCCTGCCGAAAAGACCCCGGATGCCTTGCTGCTGCACCTGGACAACGAACTGCGCGCCGCCGCGCAATTGATCATGCAGGACGTGATCGACGACTTCGCCCCGCATATCGAAACCGAGATCAAGCGCCGGATGGATGCGCGGATGGAGCGGTTGCTCAGTCAATACCAGTCTTAAACCAGACACATACCCCCTGTGGGAGGGGGCTTGCTCCCGATTGCGGTGTGTCAGTGACATATAAGTGCCTGACACACTGCTATCGGGAGCAAGCCCCCTCCCACATTTGATCGCGAGCAAGTCGAGTCGTCGCACCGCCCCTCCCACAGTTGATCGCATGCACCTTAAGGCCGTCTTCAACTCGCCCTCTCCCCTCTCCCCCGTTATACTTGTCGGCTTTCCTGAATTAATGCCAACTAGGGTCCCGCCGCGCATGGATAAGACCTACCAGCCGCACGCTATTGAAACTTCCTGGTACCAGACCTGGGAGTCCGAGAACTATTTCGCTCCGCAAGGCGCGGGCGATTCCTACACCATCATGATTCCGCCACCGAACGTCACTGGCAGCCTGCACATGGGCCATGGCTTCAACAATGCGATCATGGATGCGTTGATCCGTTTCCGTCGCATGCAGGGCCGCAACACCCTGTGGCAACCGGGCACCGACCACGCCGGTATCGCCACGCAGATGCTGGTGGAACGCCAACTCGAAGCCACCGGCCAGAGCCGTCACGACCTGGGCCGCGAAAAATTCCTGGAAAAAGTCTGGGAATGGAAGGATCAGTCCGGCGGCAACATCAGCCGTCAGATCCGTCGCCTGGGCTCGTCCGTCGATTGGAGCCGCGAGCGCTTCACCATGGACGACGGTCTGTCGGAAGCCGTGAAAGAAGCCTTCGTGCGCCTGCATGAAGACGGCCTGATCTACCGCGGCAAGCGCCTGGTCAACTGGGACACCAAGTTGCACACGGCAATTTCCGACCTCGAAGTGGAAAACCACGACGAGAAAGGCTTCCTGTGGAACCTCAAGTACCCGCTGGCCGATGGCGCCAAGACCGCTGAAGGCAACGACTACCTGATCGTCGCCACTACCCGTCCGGAAACCATGCTCGGCGATGCCGCCGTGGCCGTTAACCCGAACGATGAGCGCTACCAGGCCCTGATCGGCAAGTTCGTCGAGCTGCCGCTGGTTGGCCGGCGTATCCCGATCATCGCCGACGACTATTGCGACCCTGAATTCGGCACCGGCTGCGTGAAGATCACCCCGGCCCACGACTTCAACGACTACGAAGTCGGCAAGCGCCACAACCTGCCGCTGATGAACATCTTCGACAAGAACGCTGCCGTGCTGCCGGCCTGCCAGGTGTTCAACCTCGACGGCACGCTGAACGACAGCATCGACGGCAAGATCCCGGCCGAATACGCCGGCCTCGACCGTTTCGAAGCGCGCAAGCAGATCGTTGCCGCCTTCGACGCCGCCGGCCTGCTGGTCAGCGTCGACGACCATAACCTGAAAGTGCCGAAGGGCGACCGCTCCGGCACTATCATCGAGCCTTGGCTGACCGACCAGTGGTACGTGTCCACCAAGCCGCTGGCCGAGCCGGCGATTGCTGCCGTGGAAGATGGCCGTATCCAGTTCGTGCCCAAGCAATACGAAAACATGTACTTCTCGTGGATGCGCGACATCCAGGACTGGTGCATCAGCCGTCAGCTGTGGTGGGGCCACCGCATTCCGGCCTGGTACGACGAGTCGGGCAAGGTCTATGTCGGCCGCGACGAAGCCGAAGTGCGCGCCAAGCACAACCTCGGCCCGGACGTAGCCTTGCAACAGGACAACGACGTACTGGACACCTGGTTCAGCTCGGGCCTGTGGACCTTCTCGACCCTGGGCTGGCCGCAGCAGACCGAATTCCTGAAGAAATTCCACTCCACCGACGTGCTGGTCACCGGTTTCGACATCATTTTCTTCTGGGTCGCCCGGATGATCATGATGACCATGCACCTGATGAAGAACGAGGACGGTACCCCGCAGGTGCCGTTCAAGACCGTGTACGTCCATGGCCTGGTGCGTGATGGCCAGGGCCAGAAGATGTCCAAGTCCAAGGGCAACGTCCTTGACCCGCTGGACATCATCGACGGCATCGACCTGGAATCCCTGGTGCAGAAACGCACCTCGGGCCTGATGCAGCCGAAACTCGCGAAAAAGATCGAGAAGCAGACCCGCGACGAGTTCGCCGACGGCATCGCCAGCTACGGCACCGACGCCCTGCGCTTCACCTTCTGCTCGCTGGCGTCCACCGGTCGCGACATCAAGTTCGACATGGGCCGCGTCGAAGGCTATCGCAACTTCTGCAACAAGATCTGGAACGCGGCGCGCTACGTGCTGGATAAAGGCGAAGACTGCGGGCAGAACGGCGAAGCCGTCGAGCTGACCCTGGCCGACCGCTGGATCATCTCGCAGTTGCAGCGCACCGAAGCCGAAGTGACCCGCCAACTCGATCAGTTCCGTTTCGACCTGGCCGCGCAGGTCTTGTACGAGTTCATCTGGAACCAGTATTGCGACTGGTACCTGGAACTGTCCAAGCCAGTGCTGTGGGACGAAAACGCGCCGGTCGAACGCCAGCGCGGCACCCGTCGCACCCTGGTGCGCGTACTCGAAGTGGCGCTGCGCCTGGCGCACCCGTTCATGCCGTTCATCACCGAAGAAATCTGGCAGCGCCTCGCGCCGCTGGCCGGTGTCCAAGGTAAGACCATCATGCTGCAACCTTGGCCGGTGGCCAACGAAGCCCGCATCGATGAGGCTGCCGAAAGCGATATCGAATGGCTCAAGAGCCTGATGCTCGGCACGCGCAACATCCGCGCCGAGATGAACATCGGCCCGGGCAAGCCACTGGCGGTATTCGTGAAGAACGCCAGCGCCGAGGACCAGCGTCGCCTCACCGAGAACGATGCGCTGCTCAAGAAGCTGGCCAAGCTGGAGTCGATCACCGTGTTGGCGGCTGGCGCCGAAGCGCCACTGTCGGCGACCGCACTGGTCGGCGACATGGAAGTGCTGGTGCCGATGGCCGGCCTGATCGACAAGGGCGCGGAACTGGCCCGTCTCGACAAGGAAATCCTGCGCCTGCAAGGCGAAGTGCAGCGGGTCGGCGGCAAGCTGTCCAACGCGGCATTCGTCGACAAGGCACCGGCTGAAGTGATCGAGAAAGAACGCGCCAAACTGGCCGAGGCTGAACAGGCCCTGGGCAAGCTGGCGGAGCAACATGCGCGGATTTCCAGCCTGTAAGGGCTAGCCGTGTGAAAAAAGAGACCTGCGGGTCTCTTTTTTTTCCTTTGCAAACCCGATCAATGTGGGAGGGGGCTTGCTCCCGATAGCGGTGGCTCAGCCAAACAGTTGGTGACTGATACTTTACTATCGGGAGCAAGCCCCCTCCCACATTTGAACGGGGTCGCCTCAAGAATGTGTGACAATACCCGTCACTTTTGAAACAACCCCAGAATCGATGCAGCCATGACTTCCCCCAGCACACCGAAACCTTCGCGCAAGAAGCCTAAAACCGCCACCACGGCCAAACCCGTCGTGCCGCGCAAAGAGGCCACCCTGCACCCGCGCAACCGCCACCAGGGTCGTTACGACTTCCCGGCGCTGATCAAGACCACGCCGGAACTGGCGGAGTTCGTGATCATTAACCCTTACGGCAAGGAAAGCATCGACTTCGCCAGCCCGGACGCGGTACGGGTGTTCAACCGGGCGCTGTTGAAGTCCTTCTATGGCGTGCAGCATTGGGACATCCCGGCGGATTACCTGTGCCCGCCGGTGCCGGGGCGTGCCGACTATGTACACTTC
This sequence comes from Pseudomonas sp. D3, assembly GCF_029320995.1. NCBI lineage: Bacteria > Pseudomonadati > Pseudomonadota > Gammaproteobacteria > Pseudomonadales > Pseudomonadaceae > Pseudomonas > Pseudomonas sp. D3. The sequence continues at coordinate 1,390,427 of NZ_CP119772.1, read as the reverse complement.
CTCGCCGACCTGCTGGCCAGCGTCAATGACGGCGAAATCCCCCGTGGCGCGCCGGTCAAGGTGCTGGACATCGGCATGGGCGCCAACTGCGTCTACCCGCTGATCGGCTACAGCGAATACCGCTGGCACTTCCTCGGTTCGGAAGTCGACCCCACCGCCGTCGCTGCCGCCAAGGCCATCGTGCAGTCCAACGGCCTGAACAAGGCGATCCAACTGCGTCAGCAGAGCAATCCCAAGCATATTCTGCTGGGCCTGCTGGAACCCGGCGAGCGCTTTGACCTGACCATGTGCAACCCGCCGTTCCACGCGTCCATGGACGAAGCCACCAAGGGCAGCGAACGCAAATGGCGCGCCTTGGGCAAGGCCGATCCGAAACGCAAGTTGCCAGTGCTGAACTTCGGCGGCCAGTCGGCCGAGCTGTGGTGTGAAGGCGGTGAAGCGCGCTTCGTAACGCAATTGATCGCCGAGAGCGCGCACTTTGCCCACAAGGTGCTGTGGTTCAGCACCCTGGTGTCGAAAGCCTCGAACCTGCCCGCGATCCAGACGGCGCTGAAAAAGGCCGGTGTACTGGCGAGCCAGGTGGTGGAAATGTCCCAAGGGCAGAAGCAGAGCCGGTTTGTCGCCTGGACCTTCCAGACCCCATCCGAGCAGCAGGTGTGGCGTCAGCGCTGGGCACGCAAAGACTGAGCCCAAATCCCGGGCAACAAAAAACCGTGCCCGGATCGCTCCGGCGCACGGTTTTTTTTGCTGCGTCTTACTTGTTAACAGCGTCGGTCAGGCCTTTGGCCACAACCAGCTTGATAACTTTCTTGGCAGCGATTTCGATGGCAGCGCCAGTCGAAGGGTTACGGCCAGTACGGGCAGGACGCTCGGTCACTTTCAGTTTGCCAACGCCTGGCAGAGTGATTTCGCCGCCGTTTTCCAGCTGATCAGCAACAATTTGGCTCAGTTGATCCAGCAGAGCGCGCACGGTGGTTTTCGGTGCGTCTACTGCTTCAGCCAGGTCGGCGATCAGTTGGTCTTTAGTAATAGCCATTGTGGTGTTCCTTCCCTATCAAATTCATATGGATTGCAGAGTGCGGTGTCAGCCGTCGAGCCCGACCGTCAAGGCCTGGCATCCCCGGCTATAACCACGGAGATCGGGGTTATAGATGCTTGAATCGGGGATTGGTTCGACCTGACAAGTGCTGAATGCACGCTTAACGCCGAGTCTTGGGCGTAAGACCGGGCAAAACTAGCACAGAGACGGGGAAATATCCGCCTCTACCTACCCATTTGGTCAGCTTTATCGCTCTAAACCGTGAAAAAAAGGCATATGGCCCGTCGGAGGGCTTCCAAAACACCTTCCAAGCACGTCTTGGCCAATGGGTGCGGTACACTGGGCGACTTTTCGGGGAGGCCAACCGCTCCCCTATCAACCAGCCGAGAAGCCTATGCCGATCCGTCATTGCATCGTCCACCTGATCGACAAAAAACCCGACGGCACACCCGCAGTTCTCCACGCCCGCGACTCCGAGCTTGCCGAGTCGGCCGCGATCGAGAACATGCTTGCCGACCTCAACGAGAGCTACAACGCCAAACAAGGCAAGGCCTGGGGTTTCTTCCATGCCGAGTCGGGCGCGCACCCGTTCAGCGGCTGGTTGAAGGAATATTTCGAGGGTGGCCAGGATTTCACCACGTTCAGCCGCACCGCCGTCGAACACCTGCAGAAGCTGATGGAAGAGTCCAACCTGTCCACCGGTGGCCACGTGCTGTTTGCCCACTACCAGCAAGGCATGACCGACTACCTGGCCATCGCCCTGCTGCACCACAGCGAAGGCGTGGCGGTCACCGACGAACTGGACGTGACCCCATCGCGCCACCTCGACCTGGGCCAGTTGCACCTGGCGGCGCGGATCAACGTGTCAGAGTGGCAGAACAACAAGCAGTCCAAGCAGTACATCTCGTTTATCAAAGGCAAGAACGGCAAGAAAGTCTCGGAATACTTCCGCGACTTTATCGGCTGCCAGGAAGGCGTCGACGGCCCAGGCGAAACACGCACCCTGCTCAAGGCGTTCAGCGACTTCGTTGAAAGCGAGGACCTGCCCGACGAAACTGCCCGCGAAAAAACCAAGACCCTGGTGGACTATGCCAGCAGCCAGGCCAAGCTCGGCGAGCCGATGGGCCTGGAAGAATTGTCGGGTTTGATCGATGAAGATCGGCCTAAGGCGTTCTACGACCATATCCGCAACAAAGACTACGGCCTGTCGCCGGAGATCCCGGCCGACAAACGCACCCTCAACCAGTTCCGCCGCTTCACCGGACGCGCCGAGGGGCTGTCGATCAGTTTTGAAGCGCACCTTCTGGGCGACAAGATCGAGTACGACGAAGCCGCCGGCACCCTGATCATCAAGGGCCTGCCGACCCAACTGACCGACCAGCTCAAGCGCCGTAACTGATGCTCGGCGGGGTCTTTAAAAAAGTCCTGCTGGTGTTGCTGGTGGTGGTGGTGATCCAGAACTGGGGCAAGGTCGAACGGCTGTTCAACCCGTCCCAGGGGGTCTCCGAGCAGACGCGGGCCTCGGCGCGCGTGGTGCTCTATTCGACCGAGTGGTGTGGCTACTGCAAACAGATCCGCCGCTTCCTCGACCAGAAAGGTATTCCGTACCAGGCGTTCGATATCGACAAAAACGCCGCAGCGCGCAAGGCCTATGAGGCATTGGGCGGTGGTGGGATTCCGTTTGTGGACGTGAATGGCACGTTGATTCGCGAGTACAGCCCTGACGCGATCATGGCGGCGCTGAAGTAATCAGCGCACCACGATCATCCGTCCCAACACCGTGTGCTGCTCGAACCCCAGCACCGCCTGCAACGCATTCAGCACCGCGTGCGGATCGTTACTCGGGAAGCTGCCACTGACACGCCGGGCGCCCAGCTCGTCGTTGAGCAGTAGGATGCGGCCAGGGTAGTAACGGCGCAAATCCTCGATCACGTCGGCCAGCGGCGCCTTGTAGTAGTTGAGCCAGCCGTCGCGCCAGGCCAGGCGTGTTTCGCTGTCGACCGCGTGCCAGGGCTCGACGACACCATCGGCGTAGGCCACTTGCTGACCCGCCGTAAGAATTTGCTGCTGCGCCTGCTTGGCCGGTGTGACGCCGACCCGCCCCGACAACACCGTCACCTGCGCGCCCGCCGGTTGGAGGCGCACTTCGAACTGCGTGCCCAGCACCCGCGTTTCACCGCTGCCCGCTTCCACCACAAATGCCGCGCCGGTGTGAGTCACGCTGAAAAAGCCCGCACCGCGACGCAATTGGACATGCCGCTCACCCTGGCTGAAATCCACGGCGATGGCGCTGTCGGCATCCAGGGTGACGTGGGATTGATCGGCCAGGGTCACGGTTTTCACCTCGCCCGGCGCCGTGACGTAATCCGCGCCAAAGTCCTCGACCCAACGCGACGGTTGCCAGCCGGCGCCCATCGACAGCATCACCAGCAGGCACGCGGCCATTGCCAGCACGCCGGCCCCGCGCACGACCCGCGAGCGTTTCGAGGTGTGCATCGCATTCAGGTAACCCTGCAAGGCCAACGCGTCTTCATCCGCCAGTTTGCGCGCCGGTACTTCGCTCAACTCCCAGAGCAATTGGGCCTGGGAATAGGCCTGGACATGTGCCGGGTCGGCCTGCAGCCAACGGCTGAAGGTGGCCTGGTCGCCGCTGCTGGGCTGGTCGTGCAACAGGCTCAGCCAAGCCAATGCGGCCTGTTGCTGGTCGGGCGTCGGGGTGACGTTCACGGTGCTTTCCCTAGCGTGCGTGGAGGCGATGGCTCACGAAGGCTGGCTTTGCAGGCTTCGAGGGCACGCATCATATGTTTTTCCACGGCACTTTGGGACAGCCCCATGGCCTTGGCGATTTGCGCGTACTTGCGGCCGTGGATGCGGTTGAGCAGGAAGATCTGGCGGGTGCGCTCGGGCAATCTGCGCAAGGCGGCCTCGACGTGACGCAGGTCGTTGCCGGCCTCCAGCGCAGCCTGGGGCTCGGAGCCCTGATTGTCCTGCTGCTCGGGCAACCAGCCTTCGTTGCTGCGCACCCGCGCGCTTTCGCTGCGCAGGTGGTCGATGGCGATATTGCCGGCGCAGCGTAGCAGGTACGTGCTGAGTTCTTCGACCTGCACCAGCGGCCGGCGCCAGAAACGCAGGAACAAGTCCTGCACCAGGTCGGCCGCCGTGGCGCGACAGCCCACGCGCCGGCTGACCAGCGCTTCCATCTGCGAACGCTGGGACAAAAACACCTGCAGGAAATGCGCACGCCCACCCGCCGCGTCAGCGGGCTGGCTGTCCTGGGGTTCCGGTGGCGGACTGATCATCATGCGCAGCTCACAGGGTGGCGAAGGCCGCGACGGGGCTGGCCAGCAGGCCAACGCCCGCCAGGCTCAAGGCCAACCTTGGCCGATACGGCAACAGCAGCACCAGCAGCAGCGCGCTGAACATCAACACCGCGCACCACTCCACCAGGCCCTGGGCCCAGCCCGTGGCGGCCACCGCCGGCCAGATCGATAGCGTCAGCAGCCACCCACCAGCCACGCGCAACCCCAAGCGGCGACGCGGCGACGGCTTGCTACGCAGCAGTTCGCCATGGTGACGGTCGGTAGACAGGCACAGTGCGGTAAACCCGACGTAGCACATCAGCCATGCAAGCAACATTCAGTGCGCCTCCGATTTGAGATTGAGCGGGCGCGCCCTTTCGGCCTTGGGCTCGGGCGCCGAGCGACGGTGCATCTTCCAGGCGGCCCAGGCGAGAAACACACCGCTGCCCAGGCACGTCAGGTCGAAGCCGGCCATGGCCCAGTCGCCCGTCGCCAGCGACACGCCCAGGTGGTGCGAGGTGGTCAGCGCGTTGAGCAGAGGGATCGCGCTAAACAACAGTGCGCCAACGCTCAGTTGCTCGACCCAGGCCTCGCGCCCTCGACGCAGCACGGCGTGCAACAGGCTCAGGCCCCAGACGATAAAGAAGACCTGCACTTCCCAGTCGGAACGCTCGGCAACGCTCACCGGCAGCAAACGGTTGGCCCAGAAGAACGCCGCAATGGCGAGCAACAGCCCGGACATACTGGCGATATTCAGCACTTCCACCAGGCGCAGCTCAAACGGCATGCCCCCGGTTTTGGCGTGCTTGAGCTGGCGCTTGCCGAGCCAGATCACCAGCCCGGTGCCGATCATCGCCGTGCCCGCCAGCCCGCAGATAAAGTACAGCCAGCGCAACACCGGACCGGCGAAATGACCCATGTGCAGGCCATAAAAACTGCCGCCGACCGCCGCCGGCAGCGATTGCTCGGCGCTGACCCGCAGCAGCTCGCCGGTGCTGCCGTTGAACGACACAGTGCTGCCGAAATCATGCGCCACGCGGTCGGCACCGGCGCGGAACACATTGACCGAGGCGTTCACATCACTTGGGTTATTCACCGCCAGCCGCCCGACATGCCCACCCGCCCACTGCGCCCGCGCCTGTTCGTACATCGGCAGCAACGGCAACAAGGTGCCGGGCTGGCCGAGCGCCGGCGCGTTGTCGGTGGCGGGGAACACGTCGTTGAAGAAGGCCCGACTGTCGTTGCCGTAAGAGGCCACGATGGGGGCCGGCATGACCATGCTCATGAAGATCACCAGGCTGCTGTAGGTGATCATCAAATGAAACGGCAGCACCAGTACGCCCACTGCGTTATGCCCGTCGAGCCAGGAGCGCTGCCCCTTGCGAGGGCGGAAGGTGAAGAAGTCCTTGAAGATTTTTTTGTGAGTGATGATGCCTGAGATCAACGCGACCAACATCACCATCGCGGCAAGGGTGGATAACCAGCGCCCCCAGGGATGCGGCATTTGCAACTGGAAGTGGAAGCGGTAGAAGAACTCGCCACCTTTGCTTTCACGGGCCTGCACGGCTTGGCCGCTGACCGGGTCGAGGACTTTCTGGATGAAGTCGCCACGTTTGCTCGGGTCGACCTTGTCTTGCCACATGACCGACAGGCCAGGGTCGCGGCTGTCCGGCAAGGTGATAAACCAGCGTGCGGCGTTGGGCGCATGCTGTTGCAAGTAGGCTTGGGCCACCGCGAGGCTGCGCCCATCGTCCAACGGGTGGACCTGCACTTCGGGCTGGGTCCAATGGCTGATTTCATCTTTGAAATACGACAAGGTGCCCGTCAGAAAAATCGCAAACAGCAGCCAGCCAAAGATCAGTCCGACCCAGGTGTGCAACCAGGCCATCGCCTGGCGAAATCCTTCTTTCATGTGCGTGCCATCCATACACCCACACCCGCCAGGGTCGCGAACAACGCGCTCGGCAGCATCACGCCACACCACGCACGCCAAGCCGTGCGGCAGGCAAAGCACCACAGCACCGCCAACAGGTAGAACACAAACGAACTCATCATCCCGGTGATCACCGCGTCGGCGCGGGACGTGGGCAGCCACAGCGCCAGGCAGATGGCGGCCAGGGACGCCATCAGATAGCCGCCGAGCACAGCGGCCAATGCGCGTGACGTGACCGCGAGGCGGTAAGCGGCGGGAAGCGAGGTTTTGCTTTTCATGCAGGAAGCGCCAGGTTCATCAGAGCGCAATATTAATGATAAATATTCTCATAAGCAAAAGAGAACGGATGAATCACCTGCCTGAAGGCAAAACCTAACTGCCCGCCAGGCAACTCGGGGTGCCTGCGACCAAGGCGTCGATGGCGCAGCGCGTCTTGGCCGGCATGTGCGCCGCCGTGGGCCAGATCACATGGATCGGCGCGGGCTGCTCGCGGTAGCTCGGCAGTACCGCTTCCAGTTGCCCGCGCAGCACATAGTGCGCAATCAGCCAACTCGGCAACCAGGCCAGGCCCACGCCGGCGATGGCGGCATCGGCCACGGCCTGGAGGTCGTCCATCATCAGCGGCGACGCGACCTGCACACGGTGCGGGCGGCCTTGGGCGTCGTTGAGCTGCCACTCCAGGCGCGGCGCAGTGCAGCGGTAGGCAATGCCGCGGTGTCCGGCCAAATCCTCAAGGCGCTCGATTCGCCCGACGCGCTGCAAATACGCCGGGGCTGCCGCCAGGCCGATGGCCTGTTCGCCCAGGCGCCGCGCGCTTAGGCGGTCGGTGTCGGGTAGCGCGCCGATGCGCACCGCCAGATCGAAGCCTTCCTGGGCCACGTCGATCAGTCGGTCAGAAAACGAAATATCAATCTCCAACTGCGCAAAACGATCCAGCAGGCCCCACAGCGCCGGTGCCGCGTAGTGATGCCCGAAGGCCAGTGGCAAGCTCGCCCTCAAGCGCCCGCGTGGCTGCTGCCGACCGCTTTCCAGCACGGATTCGGCCGCTTCCAGCTCGGCCAGCGCGCGCAGGCAATGCTCGTAATAGGCCTGCCCGTCCTCGGTCAACCGCTGGCGGCGGGTGGAGCGCTGCAACAGGCACGTGCCCAAGCGTGCCTCGAGTCGCGCCAAGCCTTTGCCCACGGCCGAACGGGTAAGGTTCAGCCGCTCGGCGGCTTCGGTCAGGTTGCCGCTCTCGACGATCTGCAGAAAGAGTTCAACGCCATCAAAACGTGGGGTGGCCATGCTGTAATTGTCGCCCTTAATTCCCTGATTGAAGGAAAACTTGTCACGAATAAAGAATCTGCTTCCCGCGAGAATGGCACGCTCCCCCTCTTGAAAGGAAGTCCCCATGCCTCCCGCCGTCGCTGTATCGGCTGTCAGCGCATCAAGCACCGCCAGAAACGCGCTCGCCCTCACTGCCGTGTGCCTCGTGGCGCTGATGTTCGGCCTGGAAATCTCCAGCGTGCCGGTGATCCTGCCCACGCTGGAACAGCAACTGGGCACCGGTTTCCAGGATGCCCAATGGATCATGAACGCCTACACCCTGGCCTGCACCAGCGTGCTGATGGCTGCCGGTACGTTGGCCGACCGCTTTGGCCGGCGACGCATGCTGGTGCTGTGCCTGTGGCTGTTCGGCCTGGCCTCGCTGGCCTGTGGGCTGGCCGAAGACGCGTCCCTGCTGATCGGGGCGCGTTTCGTCCAGGGCGTGGGTGCCGGGGCGATGATGATCTGCCAGTTCGCGATTTTGTCGCACCAGTTCCGTGAGCCGGCGGCGCGGGCGCGGGCATTCGCGGTGTGGGGTGTGATTGCGGGCCTGGGCCTGGGCTTCGGGCCGATGGTGGGGGCGTTGATCCTGGCAGTTGCGGACTGGCGCTGGGTGTTTCTCGTGCATGTGCCGCTCACGCTGCTGACATTGGTGCTGCTGCATGTCAGCGTGCAGGAGTCGCGCGATCCGGCCGGCAATCGCCTCGATATCGCCGGCATGATCACCTTGACGCTGTCGGTGTTTGCGCTGGTTTACTTCATCACCCAAGGCACCGAGAACGGCTTTGGCGCACCGGCCATGCTCGGCTGGGCAGGCTTGTCGCTGGCCGCGCTGCTGCTGTTCATCTTCATTGAGCGGCGCAGCGCCCATCCGATGTTCGACTTCTCGGTGTTTCGCCTCCAACGTTTCAACGGCGCGTTGATGGGTTCGATCGGCATGAACTTCAGCTTCTGGCCGTTCATGATCTACCTGCCGTTGTACTTCCAGGCGGGCCTGGGCTACGACACCCTGACCACCGGCGGCGCCCTGCTCGCCTATACCCTGCCCACCTTGCTGGTGCCGCCGCTGGCCGAACGCCTGGCCCTGCGCTACGGCGCCGAACGGATCATCCCGTTGGGTCTGGGGGTGATGGGCACGGGTTTTATGGCCATGGCCGCCGCCAATGGCGCCGCGCATCCAAGCATCGGGCTGGTGCTGTTCAGTTGCGCGATGGCCGGCGTGGGCTTGGCGCTGACCAACTCCCCGACCACCAACACCACCACCGGTTCGGTGTCGGCGGAGCGTGCGGGCATGGCCTCGGGAATCGACCTCAGTGCGCGACTGATCACCCTGGCGGTCAATATCGCGCTGATGGGCCTGGTGCTCTTGCTGGGGATCAGCCATCAACTGGCCGAAGTGTTGCCGGCCACCACCGCACTGGATTGGCCCGCCATCAGTCAGAACATTGCAGCGGGCAAGCTGGAGGGGCTGACATCAATGGGCCTGGCGCGTCCGGATGGCCAGGCGGCGCTACGCCATGGCGCCGGTTGGGCGATGCTGTTTGCGGGCGCGGGGGCTGGCGGGCTGGCGCTGTTAAGCAGGTATTTCTTCCAACGCGACAGGTAAACAAAAACGGGCCTGCATCAGCAGGCCCGTTCTCAGTTGGGAATGAAAAAACTGTCAGCTATTAATTGCAGCGTTTTCGTTTTCCAGGAATTCCTCTTCAAGCGCGTCATCATTCACTTTGTTGGCCGGCACATTTTTCGCAGCAGCGCGTGGCTTGCCTTGCAGTTTGCCGAACAGATGTTCCAACGCATGGTCCAGCTTGATCGCTGCACCGTCGATCGCCTGTTCCAGGGTATCGGCTTTATGCAGCACCGAAAGCGGTTGATGGCCCTTTGGCCGTGCTTCCAGGCGGCAGCTTAAATCGTGGGGACCGGGCTTGTCGCCGTTCTCATCCCGCAGGTAGACCTCAACGCGGGTCAGGTCTTCGTCATAACGTTCGAGCGTGCTTTCAATGGTGTTACGTACCCACTCCTCCAGTCGGATGCTGCTTTCAATATGGTTATCGCTATTGACTTGGATTTGCATAGTTCTTCCCTTATTTCAGCTAGCTCGCGAGAGGTCACAAACTGCAACACCGGGGTGGTGAAACCATGACCTCTTGATGACACAATTGAGCAGTCAGAGAAACAATTCAACCCCTTTGCAAAGATAAATCCTACATTACAAATTAACCCTGACTACAAGCAAAAACGCTGGTAGGGTGGGGAGTTAGTTACATCTTCTGATGCCCCCCATCTTCGTCATTACCGCTGTGCCCACGGGTGCAACCCGCGAAAAATCCCTGCTTCCCCCGCCAGCCCATCGTGCACCGCTTTCTCGTGACTGCCCTGAAACAAAGCACGACGCCACCCCGTGTGGGAGTGGGCTTGCCCGCGATTGCGCTCGCCCAGCCACGAATTCATCAACTGATCCACCGCAATCGCGGGCAAGCCACCTCCCACAGGTGCATTCCAGCGTCAGACAGGTCGCTGTACGGCACGCCCCTTGCTGTACAGCTCATGAGGCAAACGGACGTTGTGAACCCTCAGCGACGGAGTGGCCGGTGGTCAGGCAACGCGAACTAATCCAGACCCCGGTCGTCAATGACTGCATGTTCTTATCAGGCGGTAACGCACCATGGACAATCCTTTTCAGATCATCACCGACACCTTCACCCCACAGTACCGAGTCAACCTGAGCATCCAGCGGCTGGATGGCAGCATCATGCTGACCCTCTCGAATGAGCAGGGCGTGGTGGCCAAGCGCATGATCAGCGCCGAACAACGCAACGACCCGCAACGGCTCAAGCGCCTGGTGCAAAGCATCCAGTTCGGGATTGCCATCGAACAGGGCCACAGCGCCATGGAAATCCTGACGGTGATGACGGACGGGGACAGTCACAAACTGTTGCAGCGACCGCCCACCCGTCCCCAACCCTTCAGCGTCAGGCTTTAAAGCTCACCTTTCTCTGTTTCAAGGCTCTCGCCCTTGCGGTGCGGGCCTTGCACCTTCACCGACGGAAACGCCGACGACGCATAGCGCACCACCAGAATCGAGAACGCCAACAACAGAATCCCGCCGCACAGGTAGATGATGCCGATGTCCGGCGGGTTGTGGTGGGACACGTTGGAGATCAGCAGACGCGTCAGCGCGGTGATCGCCACGTAGATCAGGAAGCGCACCGGCATGTGGTTGGTCTTGAAGTAAATCCCGACCATGGCACCCAATTCCAGGTAGATGAATAACAGCAAGATGTCATCGATCTTGATGTGCCCGTTCTCCAGCATCCCCAGAAACTCCATCACCGCCGCCCAGGCAGTCACCGCACCGATAGCGAACAACGCCAGGTAATGGAACGTCTCGACAAACAGATTGCCCAGAGACTCGGCCAGCCCGTGGACATTCTGACGCAGCTTTTCGGCCCAATTGATTTTCACGATGATGCTTCCTTAGGTCGGCTCGACCGGATAATGCGGGTTGGACGTGACGGTTGTTCTGCATGCAGAAAAAAGGCCAGCGGCAGGGATAAGATGATGGCGGGGTGACATGAGGCACTCCAAACCTGTATTTCCGGGCTACATTAAAAAACTACTACCCAAACCGCACGGTTTGGCTTACCCTTTTAGCTGTATATAAATACAGTATTCGCAAAAGACAACTATCGTGAAGGCATGTGAGGTGGTGAATGGCCGTCGAAGTGGTATACCGCAGCAGCCGAGATCTGGAGCGTTTGTTCATGGATAAAGCCGAAGCTGACCGTCATGACAAGATGCTTGAACTCGCTGAGTTGCTCGCAGAAGTGTTGCAAAAAGCCGTGCCGTCGTTGAGCGAGCAGCAGGTTGAAGAGGCCGGGATCTACATGGCGAAAAACCGCGATGTCTTTGCCAAGGCATTCAAGAGCCAACCGGACGCGCTGTCCGAGTTGCTGAACCCGCCGGCGGAATAAAGCCCGAATTGAACAGGCCCTGAATCGTTGATTCAGGGCCTTTTTAAAACGGATTTTCATCGGTTCGAAAATACTAAATAAATCTGTCCCGTTTGGCTCTGTGTGATTCATTGACCTTTTTAGGATCTGTTGAGAGTTTCTCAATGCTTGAAATTATGTCTTTCATCGCTAATTGACCTTATCGATGTGGGAACACACCTGTTGATGCGAAGGTGTGAAGACGTTTCCATCACACGAGCGTGATGAGGTGAAACTCCAAAAAAGAGTGATCGAAATCAAGGGCGAGTAATTTCTCTTTGTACGCTTCGCCAATGATGATGTTGAACGCCCCCCCCCAGCCTTCCAAACGAAAGACCTCAGCAGTTTCAGGGATTTCTTCTGCGATCAGTACTGGCTCAAAAAAGAAACGACCTCTTGGATTCTGCCATTCTTTGACCACATGTTCTTCGGGCCAGGCTTCGTACTTGGATAACGCCCAATCGACGCAGTCAACATGATGGTAGGCATGCAAGAGTCGGTAACGTACTTTTTGGCTTTCGTGAGTGATAGGCAGATATTGCACGTTCTCTGCGGCGAGGTTATCCAGCCCCTCAAGAGATTCATCGAATACAAAAAAGTCCGCTCCGATGGTATTGACCGGAGCGGTTTTTCCGGCGGCAAGAATGTCATAGTGCAGAGGCCTCATCGTGCAAGGCTTTCGGCTATTGGACAGTTCAACATCATCTACTTCCTCTCCCTTGTAAATAAGCTCTCCGAGGTTTACATAACCTTCCCACTTTTTACTGGCGACATTCGGATTGAGTTTGAAGTAATTCATAAGTCGACTTTCCTCAAAATCTTGTTAAGGGTTGAGGTGGGGTCCAATGCTTCCTTTCTAAGCTCTGCGAGCTCCGCTTTAAACTGATCCTGCCCTTTTCTGCTGGCGCTTTTCAACCGTTTATGAATTTCTGCATGCATGTTCTTAGGGTGTGGGCCTTTGTGCCCAGGCACGTCTACTTTGTTGAGTGGGTCATTGAGGACGTCTTTGCGAGACTTGCCGTTTTTGAATTTACCCAACCCATTTTTCTCAAACAGCACGCGGTATTTAGGGGTCCATTTCGCATGTTTATTGGTGGCGATGTGGTGCGTCGGCGCGCAGGCTGAGAGCCCCCACGGGTCAAACCACCCTGTTGGATTCACCGCGTACTGATAAAGGTTGAATCCTCCGACCAGGCTAATGGGATCTGGGGTCGTGAAGCGACCTATATCGGGATCATAAAACCTAAACGTATTAAAATGCAGCCCAGTCTCCCGATCCAGATACTGCCCCTGAAACCGCAAATTCTGCTCTTCAATGAAGTAAGGTTCCCGCACCTCCTCCCGCGTATTGCCCCACACCCGATAAGTCGCTCGCCAGACGTCATGGCCGTCGGCGTCGGTGAGTTGCTCCGGCAAGCCGTTCAGGTCGTTGTGGTAATACCGCACGCGTTGGTATTCACCGTTACCGTCGACCCTGGCAAGAGGCTCGTAACTGTCGCCATCGTAGAGATAGAGGCTGGTCTGACTGTGTTTATGCTCCTGCAACAACCGTAGGCCATCCCAGGTGAACCGGGTTTCGCCCAGCGGACAGCCATCGCTGCCGTGTTCAGTTTTTTCAATGCGCCGACCCAGCGGGTCGTAGGCCATCCTGACCACGCTGCCGTTGTCATTGCGTACTTCAACTAACCGGCTTTCGGCGTCGTAGGCAAAACGCTGCAAACCACGCACAGCGCTACGCTTTTCAACCATTCGCCCCAAAGCGTCGTAGGTATAGCGCTTGTCTTGATACGTCAGCAGCCGGTTATGCCGTACCAGGCCGCCTTGTTGTGGCCCGTCGAGCAGGTTGGCTGCCGCATCGTAGGCATAGGTTTCGATCCGGCCTATTTGTTGGCTGACGAGGATACGTCCGCTACTGTCGTAGGCCAGGTGCTCTTGGCGGTCGGTACGGCGGCGTCCGATCAGGTTGTCGCTGGGGTCGTAGCTGTAGTGGGTTTCGACCAATGTCGGCAACTGCCACGGTTGGTCGATGCTGCGACGCTGGCGTGAGCGGACCCGGCCACTGCGGTCATAGTCGGTATTTGTTCTGAGTTGACCCTGAGTGCGTTGCAGTTCGCGGTGCAGGCGGTCGCGTTCGAAGTCGCTGATGACGTGGCCGTCGAGATTCAGCTGATGCAGATGGCCGCTGCCGTAGTACAGGCGATTGAGCCAGCGTCCGTCAGGCAAGTGGGTTTGAGTCAGGTTGCCCAATTCGTCGTAATGGCGTTGCAGACACCCCGCCGAGCTGTGTTCTTCGAGCAGTTGCCCCAGCGCGTCATAGCTAAAGCCAAGTGCTTGCTCGCGACCGTCGAGAGCGGTGAAGGTGACCGCGACCAGTTGGTCGTTCAGGTCGTGCTTATAAACGGTGGTGCCGTCGGCGGTGACTTTGCTGACCAGGCGCCCGAGCGGGTCGCGTTGGAGCTGGTGTGTCAGCGCGTCTACCGCCTCGCCTTCGCTTCCCGGCAGGTAACCTACGGCGACGACGTTATCCAGCGGGTCATAGGCATAGCAGCGCCGACTGTGGTCGAGGTCTTGTTGCTGCACCAGGCGATCGGCTGCGTCCCACTCAAAGCGATAGCTTTCGCCGTTTTCATTGGTCAGTTTCAGCAGTCGCCCGTAGGCATCGTGGTCGAAGGTGACGCAGCGGTTATGCGCGTCCCAGCGTTGTTTAACCTGGCCGCGCCGGTCGTAGGCATAGCGGGAAATGTTGCCGGCGGGGTCGACATAGCCCGTCAGATAACCACTGGCGTTGCGCTGGAAATGCTCAAGGCGCCCGTCCGAAAATCGGCATTCCAGCAACAACCCTTGCCGGCTGTACTGATAGCGCACCGACTCACCTTCAGCATTGGTGTGCACCACCACATTGCCGAATGCATCGTACTGGTAGCCGGTGGCGTAGCCCGAGCAATCCACTTCCTCGATCAGTTGGCTCCACTCGTCCCAGTGCAGCTTCCGGATTTTGTCGGTGGCATCGATGATCTGCACCGGCTGGCCGAAATCGTCGTAGACATAACGGGTGCGGTTGCCCAGCGGATCGATCTCTTCGATGCAGTTGCCATGCCGGTCGTAGCGGTAATGCCAACGGTTGCCCGCCGGGTCGGTTTCCACTTCGGGCAATGCCCAATGCGCCAGCCACTGGGTGTTGCTGATCCTGGCCAGTGGATCGGTCACTGTGCTCAGGTTGCCGGATTCGTCGTAACTGAAGCGCCACTCGCCGTTTTGCGGATCAATCGCGCCGAGCAATTGGCGATCTTCGCTCCATTCGAACTGCCACGTATGGCCCAGGTTATCGACGTAGCGGGTGATCTGGTAATGCGGGTTCCAATAGCGTGTGCTGACCCGTTTCAGGCCATCAGTGACGCGCGTGATACCGGCATCCAGGTCGTAGTCGAAGGTGAATGCATCGCCGGCATCGGTCCAATGCCGGCTGACGCGCCATTCTTCACCCTGCGGGCCAGGCACTGCGCGCCATTGGTAGAAGCAACGCAAGCCACTCGGCAGTTGGTGTTCGACCATGCGCCGCGCGCTGTCGTAAGCAAAACGTCGTTGGCTCGTGCCTTGTGCGTCGAGGACTTCAGCCAGGTCGCCGTGGGTGTCGTAGCGATAGCTGACCAACACGTCGCTGCGCCCAGCAAAATGTTGCCGATGCAGGTAACGGCGCTCGATATGGCTCACGCGCCGCGGATGCTCGACGGTGTAGCTCACGTCGACGTGCATCAGCGCATGGCTGTCGCGCAGGCGGCACAGGCGACCCTGGGCGTCGTAATCCAGAAAGATGCGCCCTTCGTTACGATCACCCAGCAGATGCAGGCGCATCCGCGAAGGGTTCAGAGGGTCGGGCTCGAAGAGCCGATACAGGCCGTCGATACTTTCGATCAGGATGGCGCCGTCGGCGCTGCGCCTGACCGCAAGGCCTTCGCCGGGGCTGAAGGCGCCGCCTGACAACGGGAGGTAGCCGATGTCTATGCGGCGCCCCTGTTCGTCGATGTAGGTGAGGTATTCATCTTTATCGATCTCGACGGCGACCTCATAGGCAACGCTCCAGCCGGCGCCGAAAAGGCCGTCGTGGCGTTGATCGAGGCTGCTGTAGAAGCGCTGCCAGTCGATGGGGAGCAGGCCTGGCAGGACGAAGTCCAGTTCTTCTTCGGCGCCGAGGATTTTGGCCCCGGTCGGGCTATGCACCGGGTTGGGCGAACCGTTGACCGCGCTGTTGAGTGCCGAGGTGAGCTTGCTGGTTCCATACGCCACGGCCCCGCCCGCCAACGCGCCGCCGACCAGGCATGGCAAGTTGCTCCAAAAGCCTTTCACATTGCCGCGTAGCGCAAGCAGCGCGGCAATCGCCAAGCCGACGCCCGGTGTCTTTCCACTGCGAATTTCGCGCACCACGACGGGGTCGCCACCGATACGCACATCGGCAGAAATCAGCCCCTCGACGCTGCCGATCTTGGCGTCGCACGTGCTGCGGTCACCGCTGCGTGCGGCCGGTTGCCCGTTGATGAAGACCGAACTGGAACCCTCGGCAATGAATTGCTCGGGCATCGGCGGGTGCTTGGTGCAGGCGACGGTGTCCAGCGCACACGGCACGGTACCGGCAGCGGGTGTGGCGACCGTCGGGCGCCACAGTTGTGAGAAAAATCCATGTGCCATGTCCAGAAAACTGGGGGCCGGTGGTTCACTGGCCGCGACCGGCACAGCCATCATCTTTCCGGCAGCCCGGGCGGCCGGTTTGCCATTGATGAAAACGTCGTCTGAGCCGCTGCTGATAAAGGCCTCGATCACCGGCGGAAAAACCCAGTTGGCGGCGGTTTCGCACCAACTGGAGATCTTCACGTCAGCCCCCGAGAGCCCGGCGGTGATCCCCACCACCGCGCCGACCGCCAGCCCCAAGGCGACGCAGCCAACGCCGCCAGTGGCGATGGTCACGCCGGTCGCTGCAGCGATCAACGCGCCTGCGGCCAGGCAGCCCACGGACGTGATGGCGGCATAGGCCGCGACTTCCAGCACACCGCCGAGAACATCGGCCATCATTGAGGTGTGCAGCAGCGCGTCGCCTTCGCGGGCGGCCCAAAACGCGTCAGTCATGCCTGCAATCCCTGCCTGAAAAGGCCGGAATCAAATCACGCAACTAACGCGCTGCTCAGGTGAGACTTTCCGAGAGAGGCGTAAGAATTTTCCCAAAGCAGGCGGAGCGGAGGGGCTTCCGCTCCCGATTTACCAGTGCCCATCGTTTTTAATGCGTGGCCTATCGGTAAAGCAGACGCTCAGCCAGTTCATCGGCCACCCGTGCAGGTGAACGCTTTTCGGCCTGGGCGTGGGCGAAGATTTCGGTCAGGCGCGTGCCGATGTTCGACAGGTGCGCGGTGATGGTCGGCAGTTCGGCGCCGCTGTGTTTGAGGGCGCCGTAGATCAGGCCGCCGGAGTTGATCACGTAGTCCGGGGCGTAGAGGATGCCACGCCCTTCCAGTTGGTCGGCCACTTGCAGGTTGGTCAGTTGCGCACTCGCGGAACCGGCCACGGCGGCGCAGCGCAGTTGGCCGACGCTGTTGCGATTGAACACCGCGCCGAGGCCGCAGGGCGCGAGGATGTCGCAGGGGGTGCTGAGCAAGGCCTCGTTGGCGATCGGGTGCGCGCCAAGTTGTTCCATGGCCAGTTGCACCTTGCCATGGTCGATGTCGCTGACCAGCAGTTCGGCGCCGGCGGCGTGCAGTTGTTCGGCGAGGGCGTAACCGACGTTGCCCAGGCCCTGGATCGCCACGCGCAGGCCTTCGAGGTTGTCGCTGCCCAGGCGCGCCATGGCGGTGGTGCGGATGCCGGCGAATACGCCCATGGCGGCATGGGGGGCGGGGTCGCCGGCAGCGGTGGTGCTGGTGACGAAGCGGGTGTGCTGGGCAATGCAATCCATGTCGGCCACCGAGGTGCCGCTGTCGATGGCGGTGATATAGCGGCCGTCAAGTTGCTCGACACACCGCCCAAAGGCTTCAAACAGGGCCGCGCGACTTTCCACATGGGCCGGGCGCAGGATCACGGCGCACCCGCCGCCCACCGGCAAACCGGCCAGGGCGGCCTTGTAGCTCATGCCTTGGGCCAGGCGCGCAGCATCGGCCACCGCGCTTTCGTCATCGGGATACGCGAGGTAACGACAACCGCCCAAAGCGGGCCCAAGGCGGCTGTTGTGGATGGCTATGACCGCCTTCAACCCGGTCATCGGGTCGATGCTCAGGTGCAGCGATTCAAGGCGGGTGCTGTGCATGAGAGCAAACATCGTCAAGCTCCCGAATCACTTCTGGTGTCGCCAAGTATAGGCGGGCGGCAGAAAACTGCCGAAGTGCGCTGGAATAAGCCGCCCGGTTTTGTGGGCCATGCGACATAAGCAAGTAGGATTTCTATCAAGCTACTAGACGAAAATTCACAGCAAGGCTAAAACGGGAGCATCCGCCGGAGAATGCAATGAACCCCCGCCACGCCTTTTTCGCCTGCCTGGAACGTTCACCCCCTGCGCTGTTTGAAGCCGCGCTGTGGATTGCCGCCGAGCATGATGCGGCGGTGCACCCGCTGCTGATCTTGCAGGACCTCAACGCGCTCGAACAGCAAGTCAGCCTGGGCATGCCCCTGTTGCCGGCGGATGAACTCGGCCAACCGCTGTTGCGGCGCCTGAATGACCTGGGGTTCGCCCAGGATGACTTCACCCCGCTGCGCCCCGCCGCAGCCCTGCTGGACAAGGTGTTGCAGCGCAAGCGCGGACAACCCCTGGCCATGGGCCTGATCGCGATGGAATTGGCGCGACGCCTGAATATCCCCATGGTCGGCGTCAACTTCCCCGGCCACTTCCTGCTGCGGGTGCCCGGCGCCGATCACCTGCTCGACCCCTGTGGCGGTCGCCGCCTGTACCCCAACGATTGCCGCGACCTGTTGCAACGCCAATACGGCCCCAACCTCAAGTTGCAGGCCGACCACCTGCACACCGCCACCCCACGCTCTATCCTGCAACGGCTGTCACGCAACCTGCGCCAGTTGTACCTTTCCAATGACGACCCGCTGGCGGCCCTGATCGACGCCGAGCGCGTGCTGGATCTGGGCCATGCCAGCGCCGCCGATTACCTGGCGCGGGCCAGCCTGTATCAACGCCTGGATTGCCCAAGCGCCGAGCGTTTCGACCTGGAGCACGCGCTGCTGCTCAGCGACGACCCGATCCAGCGCCTGCGCCTGGCCGAACGGCTGGGGCACCTGCCGCCCAATTCAGTGGTGCACTAAGCCCCCTTAGGCGTGTCGGGCTGGTTCGCGGGGTGCGCCTGGATAAACGCCGGCTGCTGCGCCGCCAACGCCGCCACCCGCCCGATGCGCGGATACGCCGCCAACGACACCTGGAAGCGCTCGGCCGCATACAACTGCGGGATCAGAAACGCATCCGCGAGCCCCGGCCGCTCACCAAAACAAAACCCGCGATCGCCAATCAACTGCTCGACCGCGCCCAAGCCCTGGCTGATCCAATGACCAATCCAGGCCAGCACTTGCGTTTCATCATGGCCCCACTGCCGCAGCAGGTTCTGGGTGCTGGAATTGTGCAGCGGGTGAATGTCGCAAGCGATGATCGACGCCACCGCGCGCTCGTGAGCGCGGGTCGCCAGGTCGGGGGACAGCAGCGGCGGCTGTGGATAACGTTCCTCCAGGTATTCGATGATCGCCGACGACTGGATCAACCGTTCGCCATCATCGGTGCGTAAAGTCGGGACGCGACCTTGCGGGTTGATCGCCAGGTAGTCCGGCTGGCGATTGGCACCGCCCGCCGGCACCAGCAGGTTGACCGGCACGGCAGTGAAATCCAGGCCCTTGAGCGCCAGCGCAATCCGCACCCGGTACGACGAAGTGGACCGATAGTAAGTGTAGAGTTCCATCGCCCGCCCCTCTCAGCGCGCCGCGACCACGGTGCCGCGGCATTCGCCGAAGCCGATGGCGGCAAAACCGTCGCGACTGCAACGGGCGCGCAGGATGATTTCATCACCGTCTTCGAGGAATTTACGCACCTCGCCCGACGCCAGTTCAATCGGCTTCTTGCCGCCTTCGGTGATCTCCAGCAGGCTGCCGAACTGCCCCGACAGCGGCCCGGACAAGGTGCCCGAACCGAACAGATCACCGGCCTGCAACTGGCAACCGTTGACGCTGTGGTGCGCAACCATTTGCGCCACGGTCCAGTACATGTGCCGGGTGTTGCTCAGGGTCAGGCGCTGGGCCGGCAGGTTCTGTTCACGCATCGACACCGTGGTCAACAGCACTTCCAGTTCGATATCGAAACCGCCCGCTGCCTGATCGCGTTGATCCAGCAGGTACGGCAGCGGTTGCGGGTCGCCCTCGGGGCGCGCCGGTTGGGCCTGGCGGAACGGCGCGAGTGCTTCGGCCGTCACCACCCACGGCGAGATGCTGGTGATGAAACTCTTCGACAGGAACGGCCCCAGCGGTTGGTATTCCCAGGCCTGGATATCGCGCGCCGACCAATCGTTGAGCAGGCAGAAACCGGCGATGTGCTCGGCCGCATCGCCAATCGCAATCGAGTCGCCCATGGCGTTGCCCTGGCCGATCCAGATGCCCAGCTCCAGCTCATAGTCCAGGCGTGCGCAGGGGCCGAATGTCGGCTCGGTCTGGCCGGCCGGCAGGGTCTGGCCTTTGGGGCGGCGCACCTCGGTGCCGGACGGGCGGATGGTCGACGCACGGCCGTGATACCCGATCGGCACGTACTTGTAGTTGGGCAGCAGCGGGTTATCGGGGCGGAACAGTTTGCCGACGTTCTGCGCGTGTTCGATGCCGACGTAGAAGTCGGTGTAGTCATTGATCTTGGCGGGCAGGTGCATCTGGCAATCGGCGGCGCGGTGCAGCACGTCGGCCTCACGCGCCTGCAGCGGGCTGCCCTCCCCCAGCAGTTCCAGCAGACGCTCGCGCAGGGCCACGCGCGGGCCCCGGCCCAATTCGAAGAAGGCATTCAACTGCCCGCCGGCGCTGGCGTCGACGGCACGCAGCGCTTCACCGTCAAACGCATCGCGGGCGGCGAGCAGGTCGAGGATGCAGTCGCCGATCGCCACGCCACTGCGCGGCGCCGAGCCGTTGATACTGAACACTCCCAGCGGCAGGTTTTGCAGGGGGAAATCGCCGTGACCGTTGGCGGAAGATACCCAGCTGCGGGCAAGCGTTGGTTGAGTCATGGGTTATCTCCGGTTCGGGTTGAAGGTGACGGGCAGCGCGGCCCAGCACGCGTCATAAGCAGATTGTAGTTGCGGGCAGTCCAGGGCGAAGCGGGTCGGGCGCAGCACTTGGCTGGTCTCGAACATGAACGCCATGGTGTCATCGATCTTGTGCGGGGCCAGCTCGACATTGATCGCCTTGGTGCAGGTCTCGCCATCCGGCCCGTGGGCGCTCATGCAACTGTGCAGCGACGCGCCGCCGGGCAGGAAGCCTTCGGCCTTGGCGTCGTAGGCGCCGTGGATCAGGCCCATGTATTCGTTCATCAGGTTACGGTGGAACCACGGTGGCCGGAAGGTGTTCTCGGCCACCATCCAGCGCGGCGGGAAGATCACGAAATCGAGGTTGGCCAGGCCGTGTACGCTGGTCGGCGAGGTCAATACGGTGAAGATCGACGGGTCGGGGTGATCGAAGCTCACGGTGCCAATCGTATTGAACCGGCGCAGGTCGTATTTGTACGGCACGTTGTTGCCATGCCAGGCGACGACGTTGAGGGGCGAATGGTCGAGCTCGCAGGCCCACAGTTCGCCGAGAAATTTCTGCACCAGCGTCGTCGGCTGCTTGCGGTCTTCGTAGTGGGCAACCGGGGTGAGAAAGTCACGCGGATTGGCCAGGCCGTTGCTGCCGATCGGGCCGAGGTCCGGCAGGCGCAACGCGGCGCCGTGGTTTTCCGCGACATACCCGCGCGCCTGCGCATCCAGCAGTTCGACGCGAAATTTCAGGCCGCGCGGCAGCACGACGATCTCCAGCGGCTCGACTTCCAGCACGCCGAGTTCGCTGGCGATGCGCAAACGGCCCTGTTCAGGGACGATCAACAACTCGCCATCGGCGTTGAAGAACACGCGCTCCATCGAACGGTTGGCGCAGTAATGGTAAATGCTGATGCCCGACGGTTGGTCCGCCCCGGCATTGGCCGCCATGGCGACCAGGCCATCGACAAAGTCGGTCGGCTCGCTCGGCAACGCCAACGGGTTCCAGCGCAGCCGATTCGGCGTCACCGCGCCCAGCGGCCCACCCGCCAGTTGCCGCTCCAGTTTGACGAACGCCGGATGATTGGCCGACGGCTGGATGCGGTACAGCCAGGTGCGACGCGCTTCGCTGCGCACCATGGTGAAGGCCGTGCCGGAGAACAGCTCGGTGTACAGGCCGTAAGGGGCTTTTTGCGGGGAATTCTGGCCGACCGGCAGCGCGCCGGGCAGGGCTTCGCTGGCGAATTCATTACCGAAGCCCGACAGGTATTCGAGGTTCATGGATCATCCTCTGACGGAAGTTGTTTTTATCGTAATCCAGTTACGCATAACGTAATTTGATCACTGTCGACCGTCAAGCTATAAAGACGCCCACTCATCTCTCGGATTCCCGTTGCCCCATGGAAAAGCCCCGCGACACAGGTAAACAGAAAGTCCGCTCGGCCGAAGTGGGCACCGACATCCTCAAGGCCCTGGCCGAACTGTCGCCCTCCACGTCGCTGTCGCGCCTGGCCGAGCATGTGCAGATGCCGGCGAGCAAGGTTCACCGCTATCTCCAGGCCCTTATCGCCTCGGGCTTCGCCGAGCAAAACAGCACCACCAACCATTACGGCCTGGGCCGCGAAGCATTGCGCGTGGGCCTCGCCGCGCTGAGCAGCATGGACGTGCTCAAAGTCGGCGCCCTGCCCCTGGCCGAGCTGCGTGATGAGTTGAATGAAACCTGCTTCCTGGCGGTGTGGGGCAACCAGGGCGCGACCGTGGTGCAGATCGAACCGGCGGTGCGCGCGGTAACGGTGGTGACGCAACTGGGCTCGGTGTTGCCGCTGCTCAGTTCATCCACCGGGCTGGTGTTCAGCGCCTTTTTGCCGGCGCGAGAAACCGTCGAATTGCGCGAGCGCGAGATCCAGGCGGGCATCGCCCACGCCCTGGCGGACGACCAGGCCTACGCCAGCGCCTGCGAACAGATCCGCGCACGTGGCTTGCACTTTGTACATGGCCTGCTGATGCCCGGTGTGGATGCGTTGTCGGCGCCGGTGTTCAACGCGGTCGGCCAGGTCGCGGCGGTGATGACCGTGGTTGGCCCCACCTCGCTGTTCCATGCCGATGAAGATGGCCCGGCGGCGCAGCGCTTGCTGGCGGCGACCCGGGCGGTGAGCTGGCGGATGGGCTACCAGGCCTGAATCAGTCGTGCCATTGCGTCAGGGCGACGGCCAGACGGTTCTCCAGGGCGCGGATCGGTGCCGCGTCGCTCAGGTAGTTGTTGCTGATCATCGAAAACACCAGGCGCCGCCCGTGGGCATCAGTGATGTAACCGCTCAATGACGACACGCCGCCCATGGAGCCGGTCTTGGCGTGCAAGTTGTTTTGCGCCGGCGTGCCGCGCAGGCGATAACGCAGGCTACCGCCGCTGATGCGCTCGGGGTTGCCGGCAATCGGCAAGGCGTTGTACCACGCCTCGAACCACGGCTGTTTGGATGTCGCCAACAGCAGGTCGGTGAGCGTCTGCGCCGACACCAGATTGCGCCGCGACAAGCCCGAACCGTCCACCTGATTCAGGCTCGCCGGGTCCACTCCCTGGCGCCGCATGAAGGCCGCCACCGCCGCCACACCCGCCTGCGCGGTTCCGGCGTTCGCGGTCTTGCGGCCCATGGCCTTGAGCAAGGCTTCGGACATGTTGTTGTTCGAGAGTTTGAGCAGCGGCGTGATCAGTTCCTGCAACGGTGCCGATTGATGCTCCGCCAGCAGCCTCGCCGTCGCAGGGCTTGCACCCCCGATCACGCGCCGGCCCAGCACCTGGATGCCCTGCTGCGCCAATGCCTGTTCAAACAGATTGGCCACCAGTCGCGTCGGCTCCCACACACTCACCCATTGCCGGCTGTGCTTGCCCGGCGCCAGCGCGCCCGTGAGTTGCAGCAGATTGGTGCCGTGCTGGCGCGTAATCCCATAGCTGTTGCCGGAGCCGCTCACCGCACGGTTGCTCAGTTGCACGTAATCGGTGGCCGGGCTGATCGCCACACTGACCGGCTGGCCGGGGCTCATGGGCGCCGTGGCCGTGACGATCAATGTGCCCGCATCAAAATCGGAATTGGGCGACACGGTCAGCGCCGAAATCTGCGCGCCGTAGTAGGTGCTTTCATCGTCCTGAGCCCAATCCACGCCGAGGCGCTGCGCATCGAACCAGCTGTCGTCGAACACCAGGTCGCCCTGCACCTGACGCACACCCTGGCTGGCCAGTTGCGCGGCGAGTGCCTGGTAATCGGCGAACTGCGTGGTCGGGTCGCCCAGGCCGCGCAGGTACAGGTTGCCGCTCAGGCGCTCGCCTTGCTGCGTGCCGTCGCTCAGCAGTTGGGTGGAAAACCGATACTGCGGGCCCAGCACATCCATCGCCGCCGCGGTGGTCAGCAGCTTGAGGTTGGAGGCCGGCACCAACCGCGTGCGCGGGTTGTGTTGATAGAGCGTGTTGCCGCTGCGGGCGTCGCGCACCATGACCGAAACCGTGGCGCCATTCAGGGCCGGGTCGGCCAACAGGTGGTCCAGGGTTGAAGAGTTGGAGGTCGACGAAACGCTGGCGCAGCCACCCAGTAAAAAGCTCAAGCCGACCAGCATCGCGCCGGTGTGTAACTTTCGTCCAAACTGCATCAATACCGTTTTCCACAAAGCCGTCAGGGGCGGCAACGCTAACAGTTCCAGGGGTTTGTGGCGAGGGAACGGGTTCCCGGACGACTCGACAAGCGCCCTCGCCACCGGTTCAGAACTCCAACGTACTGGACACCGACACCTGCCGCGCATCCCCCATCGACACAAATACCCGGCTGGCGGCCGAGGTGTAGTAGGTGCGATCGAACAGGTTCTTCACGTTGAGCTGGAACTTGACCTTTTGCCCTTCGATTTTGGTGTTGTAGCTGGCAAACAGATCAGCCACGGTATACCCCGGCAGATTGAAGCTGTTATTGGCATCGCCTTCGCGCTGGCCGACGTAACGCGCACCGGCACCGACGCGCAGGTCATCGCCGCCGAGCAGGCTGCCGACGTCGTACACCGCCGACAACGAACCGGTGTGCTTGGCCACGTTCTGCAGGCGCTTGCCTTGCAGCGCCGGGTCTTTGGTGACTTCAGCATCGGTGTAGGCATAGCTGCCGATCAGGCTCCAGCGGTCGCTGAGCTGGCCGCTGGCGTCCAGTTCCAGGCCACGGGAGCGCACTTCGCCCGCCATGCTGTAGACCGTGTCCACACCCGAACCGACGGACACCAGCACATTGCGCTTGGTGATATCGAACAATGCCGCACTGGCGGTGATACGCCCCGGCATATCGAGCTTGGTTCCCAGCTCCCAGGCCTTGGATTCTTCCGGCTGCAGGTTGCCCTGGAGCACGCTGCCATCGTTCAGCGCGGCAATGGTCGAGTTGGGTTTGAACGACTCGGTGTAGCTGCCGTAAAACGACAGTTCGTCCGTGTAGCGGTACACCAGGCCAGCACGCGGCACCCATTTCTGGCCATTGCCGTCGGTATTGGCCTTGAACGGCACGCCTTTGCCGGCGTATTGGTCGTACATCTGATAGCGCGCGCCGGCCACTAGGATCCACTGGTCGGTCAGGTGGATGGCGTCCTGCAAGAACAGCGAATCACTGCGCAGCAAGTCGGTCTGCGCGCTGTCCTTGGCGC
The DNA here is from genome assembly GCF_029320995.1 of Pseudomonas sp. D3. Lineage (NCBI taxonomy): Bacteria > Pseudomonadati > Pseudomonadota > Gammaproteobacteria > Pseudomonadales > Pseudomonadaceae > Pseudomonas > Pseudomonas sp. D3. The sequence continues at coordinate 1,364,967 of NZ_CP119772.1, read as the reverse complement.
TCACCGTGGTGCCTTGCACATCGTTGCCATACACCGGGTTGACGTAGCTGAAGGCACTGCGCTGCGACTGACGGATCAGTTCGGCGCGATAGATCTTGCGGTACTCATCGTCGAGGCCGAACACCAGATCATGCTGCATGCCGCCGAGCTTGACCTTGCCTTCCAAACTGGCCGTGGCGAAGCGGTCGGTGGTCAATGCGCCACGCGTACCGTCCATGCTGCGGGTCAAGGTGCCGTCGGTATTGACCGAGGCGATGCGGACCTGGCTGGCGTCATAGGTCTCGCGGTTCCAGCTGTAGCCGACGTGCGCCGTCCAGTCGTCGTTCAGCTCGTGATCGGCCTCGAAGCGATACAGGTCGGAGCGGCCTTCCATATTGTTGAACGGCTCATCCAGGCGCCGGGTGGCGGGGATGTCCAACGGGTGATTGGTCTTGGGGTCGATGGCGGTGCCACGGTCGAACGGCGAGAGAAACTCGCGGTGCTCATAAGCGAACACCACCTTGGTGGTATCGCCATACCAGGCCAGGGACGGCGCGATCATGCTCTCGCGGTGCGTGCCGAAGTTGCGCCAGTAATCTTCGTCCTCGTGGTCGACGATCAAGCGGTACGCCAAGCCGCTGTCACCGATGGGCCCCGTGGTGTCGAGGTTGCCACCGCTGCCGTTCTTGCCGTTGCCGAAGGTGGAGCCACGGACGGTCAAGGAGGTGGACTGCACCAACTGCGGCTTTTTGCTGACGATATTAACCACGCCTCCCGGGTCCTGGATGCCATACAGCAGCGACGACGGACCCTTGAGCACTTCAACCCGTTCAGCCGTAGAGTTCAGCGCCCGGCCCTGCACAATCGGCATGCCGTCGCGCATGATCGAGCCGTTACGGTTGTCGCCAAAGCCGCGCAGCATCACCGCATCCTGGGTGCTGCCGAGGGTGTTGGCCTGGGTGATGCCGCTGACATTGGCCAGGGCGTCATCCAGGTTGCGCGGTTGTTGATCGCGCAACACTTGGGCGGGCACTACGTTGACGGTTTGCGGGGTCTCCAGCAGCAAGCCACGCGAACGCATCACCGAGCTGGTGGGCGGCGGCTGGTAGCTGGTGCTGTCGGCGGGCTCGGCGACCGCGCTGATGGTGGTGGCGCCCAGGTTCAGCGCGCCGTCGCTAGGCACGGGCTCCAGGGCCAGGGTGCGGGCGTCGATCTGGCGGAAGGTAAAACCGGAGCCGCCCAACAGGCGTTGCAGGGCCTGGGTCGCGCTCATCTGACCGCTGACGGCCGGGGCGTTGAGACCGTAAGGGGCTTCGTCGGTATAGATCACGCTGAGCCCGGTGACCCGGCTGAAATCGCTGAGCGCCTGGGGCAGCGGCTTGGCCGCCAGGGCAAAGTTGAACTGGGCGCTTTGTTGTTCCTGCGCCTGCGCCACACTCAGAGGCAGCAGCGCCAGCCCCGATACCGTCAAGACCGAGGCTCCCAGCCACTGTTTAACCCAACCGCCCGCCGTCGATTTCATGCTGTGAGAATCCGTGTAGATAAACGCTGTTAATGCGAATTAGTCGCAGTTTCAAACACTACACGGATGGGCGCTGGGTTTACCTCACCTCAGGTTGAAAATAATTTGGATTTATTGCGCCTGAATGCAAAAACCCAAGCGCGGGAAGTGAACATGCACGGTGCCGCCGCGTTCGTCGGTACGGCGCAGGATCAGTTCTTCGCGGCCGGCAAATAGCAACTCACCGGCCACCGGGTCGGTGCCGTAGTCGGTGGCCGCAATGTTCACCGGCTGGCCGGCCGTGAAGCCATTCAAATCCTCGAACACTTCATCGGGCAACGCCGCCGGGGTGGCATGACGCGCCACGTCCAGGGCTTGCTCGGTGCTCATCTCGGCGGCGGTGCCATGACCAAAGCTCAGTACCCGGTCGAGCCAGGTGGCGACGGCGGGATACGCGTCGACCAACGGCGCGGTCACCGGCGAGCCTTTGAGGAACCATAGCGGATGGGCCAGGGCAAAGTCGGCAATCGACGGCTCACCGAACAGAAAGTCGCCCTCTTGGTGCTGCAATTGCTGGTCGATACGGCTGATGATCGCCGGCCATTGATGCTTGGCTTGCTCCACATGCAGGCGGGCAGCGGTGCCGCCGCTGAACAGCTTGGCGCGGTCGGCCACCAGCACTTTGAGCATTTCGGGCGGGACTTTGGCGAACTTGGCCGCCAGGGATTCAGGCTGGAACACCAACGCCACGGCATGGGCGAACACCACCGAATCGGCCCAGGCGGCGAAACCCTGGGTGACCAGTTCCAGGCCTTGGGGAAACAGCGCCGGCCCGGCTTTTTCCTGCTCCAGGCGGTGGGCGATCAGTGCCGTGTCACAGTAGATATCGGCGCCGACCTGCAGCACCGGGGTCTTGCGGTAGCCGCCGGTGAGGGCCACCAGGTCCGGCTTGGGCATCACCGGCGAGATCAGCACCGAGCGCCAGGACAAGCCCTTGAAGCCCAGGAGCAGGCGGGCTTTTTCAGCGAAAGGCGACTGCGGGTAGTGGTGCAGGATCAATTCAGACATACCAGGCTCCGCTCAATGAAATGAGCGGTCAGCTTAGCCTGCAAAACTGCGCAGGGGTGAGATAGGCGCCCATCAATCAGATCAATGCGCCACTCGCCGCCAGGCACTCCTTGGCGCTCTTCTTCAATTTTTTGATCAGGCGCTCCTGGCGCAGCGCCTCGCCTTTGCTGGCGCACTGCTCGGTGTACACCAGCGCGACGGCCGGGCTGGAGAGGAAAAACCGCGCGCCCTTGCCGCTTTGATGGGAGGCAAACCGGCGCACCGGGTCATTGCTGATGCCGCAATACAGCGAACCGTTGGCGGCACGCACTAGGTAAACGAACCAGGGTTTGGCTTCAGAAAGATCAGTCACGGGTCGATTCGGCAAACCAGAGGAGCGCCAATCTTATCAACGACTCGCCTGAAATGCCCTCAGGCCTTTGAGCGCCTGGGCGCGCACGGCGTTTTTCAGCGCGGGCGACCAGCCCAGCAGCAACCCCTTGATGCCCAGGGCCTGGCGCGACCAGCGCCACAGGTCGAAGTGGTCGTGGTGTTCGCAGATCTTGCCGTCGCGAAACACGAAGCGCGCGCCGATGTCGTTGACCACCGTGTTGCCGGTCGCGCTGAACAGGTACGTCGCCACCCAATGCGCGCTGCCGGTGCTGTCATCACTGCGCACGTGGTCGAAGCTCAGGGAAAAATCCTTGGCCCGCGTGGTGAGCATGCGCCACATATCCCCGGCATCACGCCCGCGCAGTTCGCCGAACGCCGGGTCGCTGAACACCACGTCGTCGGTGTAGCAGGCGGCCATGGCTTGCGCATCAAGGCGCTGGAACGCGTGGTAGAACTCGCTGATCAGGGCGTTATGGGCATCACTCATGGGCAGGCTCCGCTGGCGTCGAAAAGATAGCGCACGATAAGCCGCCCGCAGCGCCAAGGCTACCAACATTCGCCGGGTAAATAAGCCGCTGACCGCTGCGGGCTCAGGGCACCATGCCACTGCTGCGGGCGTAGGCGAACAGATCCACATCGGTGGAGATGCACAGCCGGGTCATCGCGGTGCTTTTCTGCTTGCTGATGGTCGAGATGCTGCGGTTGACCCGCGCCGCGATCTGGCTGACGGTCATGCCGCTGGCGAGCATGCGCACCACTTCGCGCTCCTTGCCGGACAACTGCGGCACGGCTTGCTGGTCGCCCGTCCCGGCCTCGGCCAGTTGCGCACGCAAACATTCGCTGACGAAGGTGCGCCCTTCAATGACGGCGGCAATCGCCAAGGGCAGTTCGCGGGCCGACGCGCTTTTGGCCAGGATCGCCCGGGCGCCCTGGGCAAACGATTCGCGCAATGTGGCGACGTTGGCAAACATGGTCACCAGAATCACCGGCAAGTCCGGATGCCGGCGCCGCATCAGGCCCAGCAAGCCATAGCCGTCGGCTTGCTGGTTACCCGGCATGGCGAAGTCCGTCACCAGGATATCGCACGGTGTGCTGTCCATCAGCGCCAGCAACTGATCCGGGCCGTCGGCCTCGGCGACGACTTTGCACCGGCCGTTGGCCTCTATCACCACTTTCTGCCCGATACGCACGATGGGATGATCGTCAGCAATAATTACGCGAAGCATGAGCACCACCATGATGGCAACTTGAATCCGCGCAAAGTACTCCCGGATCGGATCAGCAACAACCGCCCCGCAAAGCCGTAATGGCAGATAGCCCAGCAATCTATGGGAGCAGGATTTTGCCCCACAGAAAAAAAAGAAATTGCTCACTCTGACGACCTACAGAAGTCATCGCCTATAGCTGTCATCCATTTCCTAGCAGCGACAAATACTTCAAATACCCGATCAAGTCGCGGCGCAATGCAAGCAAGTGCTCAAGGTGTACGGCCACCCCATCGCGATTGATCGCCTCGATCAACTGGTGACCGCGCACCTCCAGCGGTGTGGCGCCGAAGAACGCCACGCTGCCGATCAATCGATGCAAGTGCTCGACCGTTGTCTGCGCTTGCAGGCAGTCGGTGGCCTGGGCCAGTGCATGCAGATCGAGCTCGGCTTCATGCACCAGGCTCGCCAGGATGCCAGGCAGCGCCTCGGTGCAACCGAACATTTGCCCCAAGCGGGCTCGACTCGGCCAGCGCCCCTCGACCGCCATGACCGGCTGCGCAGCCTCGCTGATGCGCGGGCCGGGCAGCCAGTCGCCGAGCACTTGGCGCAGTTGTTGAAAGGTCACGGGTTTGGCCAGCCAGGCATCCATGCCGGCGGCCTGGCACTGCTCGATTTCGCGCGGTCCCAGCGTGCCGGTGAAGGCGATGACCGGCACGCGCTCCGTACCCGCGCGCTGTTCCCGGCAACGCAGTTCACGGGTCATGGCATAGCCGTCCATCACCGGCATCCGGCAGTCGCTGAAAATCAGGTCGACGCGGGTGACATCCAGAATCGCCAGCGCGGCCTGGCCCTGCACACACACTGCAAAGGCCAGCCCCAATCGCTCCAACATCGCGCCCATCAGCAGGCAGTATGCGGGGTGATCGTCCACCAACAGCACCGTGAGTTCGCGCCAATGCCGCGTCAATGGGGGCTGCGCGCCCAGGTCATCCCCTGCTCGGTCGCCTGGGATAGGGCCTGATGACATGACTACCTCAACTTCAAGAAGCGCGCGGCGCCGGGATCGACAACCTCGACGGCCGACAGAACCTGCGCCGACAGATGGGCGAGGGTTCAAGCGCTGATGCTCACATCCGTTCGAATGGGCCGTGAAGCTGTATCGGCGGGGAAGCTATTCGAAATAGGGTGGCCAAGCGATACAACAACTACGAAATCCATATATTTCCTACAGACACCAAAACGAGTTCCGACAAGTCGATTGTGCGTGTGCGACATCCGCTCAATGTCGTATTTGTTGTATTTGCCAGACGCCCTCCCCCCGATAAATTGCCCGGCATCCCAAGAGCGGGACGCGACCGGCCATTCCAGTCGGTCGCAACGCAACTGCCAAAGGGCCCCCAGCCTCTTGGCAGTCAGCTTTGCACCGGAAGCGTTATCACATGAAAAAGTCCCTAGCCGCCCTCACTGCCGCCATCGCCCTTGTCGGCAGCGGCATGACGTTCGCCGCCAGTACCGTGGACCTGACGGTCACCGGCTTGATTACCCCAAGCGCCTGCACGCCGACACTGTCCGGTAGTGGCAAGGTGGATCACGGCAAGATCGCGGCAAAAGACCTCAACCCCACCGCCCCGACCATCCTGCCCACCGCCCGGTTGCAATTGAGCGTGGACTGCGAGGCCCAGACCCTGTTTGCGTTGCGCAGCACCGACAACCGTCCCGGCTCGTCAATGGACGGCCAAGGCGGCAGCGGCTACGGCTTGGGCCTGATCAACAACCTGCAGAAAATCGGCATTTTCTGGATCTCCCTCAGAGACCCGGTGGCCGATAACGTCGCCGTCGAGCCGATCGAATCGTTGGATGGCGTGAGCTGGAGTGCCATCGACGATGTGATGTGGATGAGTGAAAAGCTGGCGGCGTTTGGCGACGGCTCGACAGGCCAGAACCGTAAGCCGATCCCGATCAAGAACGTGGTCACCGAGATGCTGATCGACACCACGATCGCCGCCGCCAACAACCTGGACCTGAGCAACGAAGTACTGATCGACGGCTCCGCCACGATCGAAGTCAAGTACCTGTAACTCATCGTCCACGCAGGGCATTGCCCACAGAGGTTGTTCATACCATGGATAAATATTTCCCCGCCCTGCTGGCGAGCCTGCTGCTGGCGAACGTGTCCAGCGCGTTGGCGGCCAGCCAGATCGACCTGAGCGTGACCGGCGTCATCACCCCCAAAGCCTGCACGCCGGGCTTGTCGGATGGCGGCACCGTCGACCACGGCAAGCTGACCTCGCGCGACCTCAACCAAGACAGACACACGCTGCTGCCCCGCAACACCCTGCGCCTGAACGTGCAGTGCGAAGGCTCGACGTTCTTTGCCTTGACCACCATCGACAACCGCCACGGCACAGCGGTGATTCCCAACCACCACGGCCTGGGCACGACCCCCAACGACGAGAACCTGGGCAGCGTTTCGCTGACGTTGAACAACCCCGTGGCAGACACCCAGGCCGTGCGCACCATCGTGTCCCTGGATGGCGGCACCACCTGGGCGCCCGGTACGCAGTTGGGCCACCTCAACCTGCTCGCGGTGGCCGCAGCAGACAACACCACTCAGCCAATGGCGGTGACGGTCTTCGACGCGGACATCGTGCTCTACACCCGAATTGCCCGCGCCGATGGCCTGACCCTCACCGACGAAGTCAACGTCGACGGGCACGCGACCCTTGAGATGAAGTACCTGTAACACCGTAAGCCCCTGTCCCTCCCTGGACACCCTGTATTCCTATCCATCCCTGGAGCTTCACCCGTCATGAAAAAACTACTGCACACCAGCATTGCCGGTGTACTGATCGGCTGCGCCTTCCCGGCATTTGCCGCCTCCACCGTCGACCTGGCTGTCACTGGCCTGATCGTGCCGTCGGCGTGTACGCCAAGCCTGTCGGCCAACACCGTCGACGTGGGCCGGGTTTCGGTCAAGGACCTTAACCAGGACAGCCGAACCCAACTGACCCCGACCACCCTGCAATTGGGCATCGACTGCGAGTCAGCGACGCTGTTTGCCATGCAGACCACCGACAACCGTGCCGACTCCGGCGCCCACGCTGAATATGGTATCGGCAAGACGATCCCCGGTGAGCGTATCGGCGGTTACTACATGACCCTCGACAAAGGGGTCGCCGATGGGGCTACCGTCACGCCTATCTTCTCGATCGACGGCACCACCTGGGGCACCATGCGTCCGGATGATGCCTGGACAACAACCTTTATGGTTTCGATCCGCGACCCCGGCGCAGCGCGAGTCCCTGTCCCTGCCAAAAACACGCAGATGGCGCTCTCGGTACTCCCGTTCATCCTCCCGGCAAAGAACGTGACCATCACCGAAGACACCCCGATAGACGGCTCGGCCACGATCGAAGTCAAGTACCTGTAACGCCGTGACCTCACTCAATCCGCCAAGAGCATTCCCGTCATGAAGACCCCGATAAAAACCCTGATCGCCGGCTGCCTGATCGGCAGTTTTTCACCGGCATTTGCCGCCTCCACCGTCGACCTGACCGTCAAGGGTCTGATCGTGCCGTCGGCGTGTACGCCAACCCTCTCGGCCAACACCGTCGACGTGGGCCGGGTTTCGGTCAAGGACCTTAACCAGGACAGCCGAACCCTACTGACCCCGACCACCTTGACGCTGAGCGTTAACTGCTTGTCCCCAACGCTGTTCGCCATGAAAGCCACCGATAACCGCGCCGATTCCTCAATCACCGTCAGCGAATTTGGCGTCGGCAAGACCGCTACCGGTGAGCATATCGGCGGCTATATTTTGTTGCTCGACAACGCCATAGCCGATACGGCTACCGTCCTGCCTATCGCTTCCGTCGATAACGGCACCACCTGGTCCCGTCAATGGAATGACGACGCATGGGCCACCTCGGTCCTGCTTTCGATCAAGGCAGCCAGCGGGGCGTTGATACCTATCCCGGCCCAAAACACGCAGATGGCGCTCTCGGTCAACCCGTTCATCAACCCGGCAAAGAACATGACCATCACCGAAGACACTGCGATCGACGGCTCGGCCACGATCGAAGTCAAGTACCTGTAACCCACCGCCTTGCCCGATGCCCGTACCACCCGTTCAACACCAGGTAGCTCCCCCCATGAACCTGCTTACTCGTTTGCCGACATTCGCCTTTATGTTCACGGCGGCGCCCTTGGCCTTCGCCCTCTCCATTGTGGAGTTGGAGGTCAACGGCCGAATCACCCCCAGCGCGTGCAACGTATCGCTGTCGGACAACGGCCTGGTCGAGCACGGCAAGATCCTGGCGACGACGCTCAACGCCAGCGAGTTCACGGTGTTGCCGAACCAGCTAATGGGCTTGAGCATCAGTTGCGAAGGCCTGGTGTTGTTCGCCTTGGTGGGCATCGATAACAAGCGCGAGTCATCGCTGGCGCCGGATTATTTTTATGGGCTGGGCGTGAACCCCCACGCACCCGGCGAACGCCTGGGCTCGGTCAGCCTCTCGCTGCGTGGGCCGGTAGGCGACTCGCAGGCGATGCAAACCCTGACCTCATCCGACAACGGCGGCACATGGTCACCGGAGCCTTACGTGTATCCGGGCCTGTTCATGGGCTTTGCGCGCGTCGGCGACACGCTGCCCGCGCCGATCCGGCAATTGGTGGCCTCCCTGCGGGTCGACACCTCGATCAGCCCGGCCAACACCCTGACGCTCCAAGAAGAGGTGCCCCTCGATGGCTCGATCACGCTGGACCTGCGTTACCTCTAACACCGCACCGCCGACGCCCCGGTCACGCACCGTGCGCTCGGCGGCCCATTTGAAGAGCCCTGCTATGAACCTGATTTTTTCCGTTTGGCGCGCAATGCCGCGCCTCTGCTGCGTGGCATTGGCCGTACTCGGCGCCAGCGTCGCGCGTGCCGACGGCATGGTCCCGGATACCTCGGTGGTGATCGTCAACGAGGCCGATGGCGAGGCCACGGTCTCGGTCACCAACACCGACAACAAAATGGCCCTGCTGCACGTGACCCTCGAAAACATCCCCGAGGACACGGACACGCTGTTGTTCGTGACCCCGCCGCTGACACGGGTCGAGGCGTCCAAGAGCCAATTGGTGCGGTTCATCCTGCAAACGCAGGCGCCGCTGAAAACCCAACGCCTCAAACGCGTGATTTTCGAAGGCATGCCCGCCCAGCGCGACCCGGCCAAGGCCGGGCATGCCCAAGTCGGCGTGACAGTCCGCCAGAACCTGCCGGTGATCATTCACCCCAAGGGGCTGGCGCCCAATCGCACGCCGTGGCTGGGCCTGGAATGGACCTTGAAGGCCGATCAACTCAGCGTCCACAACCCCTCCCCGTATGTGGTGCGCCTGGCCCAGGAGCTGCAACTGCTACCCGGCAACGCTTCGGCGATGCTGCCACGCACATACCTACTGCCGGGTGAAACGCTGACCGTCACCGCCAACGGGGCCAGGGCCGGGGCCACCACCGTGCGCCTGCAACCCGCCACGGTGTACGGCTTTGCAGTCGCGCCCCACGACGCGCCCATAACCCTGTGATGCGACGGCGCCCAGGGATGCAACGGCGCCTCTATAACGAAGTGGCCGCCTACTGAAGGCCATCGGGAAGGTCTGGCGCGATAAGGAATCGAGTCGGGCACTTCCATTATCTGAGTGCATTTGTGTGAACACAGTCATCCATTTCCGTGACGGCAAAGCCGTGCCTGGCGTTTCACCGCGCCTGGCATTGCTGGTGCTGACGCTCAGTCAGGGGCTGCTGACGAACCTGGCATGGGCACAAACGCCGTCGTCGACAGGTTCGTTTGACCCACAGACCCTGCTCCAGCGCGGCATCGACCCTGAACTCGCCAGCCTGCTGATGCAGGCCCCGCGTTTTACCCAAGGCCGCCATGCGCTCAACCTGACGGTCAACGGCCAGCGGCGCGGGCGCGTCGATGTCAGCGTGGATCAGCACGGCGCCACCTGCTTCGACCCGCCGCTGCTGGACGCCGCGCAGTTGCTAACGCCGTCATCGGGCCCGGCGCAGGAAAGCCGTTGCTACGCCTTTCTCCAGCAATACCCGCAAACCGTGATCGAGCATGACCCGGCCAACCTGAGCCTGAACCTGGTGGTGCCCACCCAGGCCCTGCGCCCGGTCACCCAGGACATTTCCGGCTATCAGACCGGCGGGTTTGCCGCGCTGCTCAACTACGACGTGACCGGCCTGTACAACCACTACGGCAACGACTCCAGCCGCTTCGGCTCGGCCAATACCGAGGTCGGTTTCAACGCCGGCGACTGGATCGTGCGCAGCCGCCAGGTGCAGACCTGGCAAGACAGCAGCTCAAGCACCACCCACCTGGACGCCTACGCCCAGCGCACCTTCGCCAGCCATCAAGCGGTGTTGCAGGCCGGGCAGATCAACCTCTACAACCCGGTGCTCGCCGGTGCGCAAATCACCGGCGTGCAAGTGCTCACCGAACAGGCCCTGCAAGACCAGAACCAGAGCGCGACCATCAACGGCATCGCCAACGGCCCGGCCCAGGTGGAAGTGCGCCAGAACGGTACGTTGATTCACTCCACGGTGGTGCCCGCCGGCCCGTTCAGCTTGAGCAATGTGCCGCGCCTGAATGGGCGCTCCGACGTCGAAGTCACGGTTAAGGAAACCACCGGCGAAGAACGGCGCTTCACCGTGCCCGCCGCCATGCTCGGCCTGGGCCTGCCCGCGCCCGGTTACTCGGTGGCGGCCGGGCAGGTGCGCAATATCGGCGACGGCCCGGGCGCCGAACCCTGGGTGGTGAGTGCTGGCTGGAGCGCCGCGCCGCATCCGCAGGTGAGCTTCGGCAGTGGGGTGTTGGCGGCCGAGGATTATCGCTCGGCGGGCCTGAGCCTGGGGCTGTTGCCTTGGCAGGACAGCCAGGTGCAAGTCGCCGTGGTCACCTCCGAAGCCTCGCGGCGTACCCAGGAGCGCGGTGTGCAGACCGACCTGTCGTGGTCGCAGAAACTGAGCGAACGCTGGGCCTTCACGGCGGCCAATTCCTGGCGCACCCAGGGCTATCGCGACCTCACCGAGTCGACCTATACCGCCGACACTCGCGAGCAGCAACGCGCGCGCTACCGCGACCAGCAGAGCGCAACCACCTCGTGGTCGCATCCGTGGCTGGGCGCCTTCAGCGCGGGGTTTTCGCGTTCGTCCTCGTTCCAGGGCGACAGCAGCAGCCGCGCCCTGGCCTCCTGGGGCACGCAAGTCGCCGGCATGTCGGTGTCCGCCACCGCCGAATGGCATGTGGGCGGGCGCCGCTATAACGACGACAGCCTGTACATGACGGTCAGCCTGCCCCTGGGCGAAAGCCGCCGTGGCCGCGCGTGGGTGCGCAATTCCGGTGGCGAGCACCGCACCGGGCTTGGGCTCAACGAACAGCTCAACGACCATTTGGCGTATCGGGTCGGCGTCGAACATGACACCCGCGACCGCGAGGTCGAGTCGTCCCTCGGCGTTTCGGCCCTGCCGTTCTACAGCCAGTTGGACTTCAACTACACCCGCTCCGACGCCGAACGCTCCAGCTACCAGGGCGGCGCACGCGGCGGCGTGGTGCTGCACGGCGACGGGTTGACGTTCTCGCCCTACCCGGTGCGCGACACCTTTGCCGTGCTGTCGGTGGGCGACATGGCCGGGATCAAGGTCAACACCCCCAGCGGCCCGGTGTGGACCGACTGGCAGGGCCAGGCCGTCGCGCCCCAGCTCAGCGCGTATGGGCGCAGCCCGCTGGAAGTGCAAACCCGCTCGCTGCCGCGCAATGCCGATATCCACAACGGGCTCGCGGTGGTGTCGGCAGGACGTGGCGCGGTAGACCGTATCGAGTTCGGCGTGTCCCTCACCCGGCGTGCCCTGCTGACCCTGGACACCCCGGTGCCACGCGGCTCGACCGTCACCACCGAGGACGGCGAGTTCATCACCCTGGTCCAGGAAGGCAACCAGGTGTTCTTGCCTGACGTCCTCGACACCCGCCCCCTGTGGATCAAAACCGCCGGCCAGCCGCGCTGCCACTTGCGCTTTGAACTGCCGGCCAAGGCCGACCCCCACGTGTATTTCGAAACCGCACCGGCCCGTTGCCAGAGACCTTGAGGAATTCCCCATGAAACTTCAACACTGCCTGGCAGCCCTGCTGCTGTTCACCGGCACCGCCCTGGCCCAGGACGACTGCCGCCTGGACCTGAGCGAATCGCGCCTGGATTTTGGCCTGATGAACCGCGCTATCGCGTCAACGCCGACCGCCGAGCGACTGCTCGGCGAACGGCGCCTGTCCTTGACCCTCAACTGCCCGGAAACCGGCGACATGAGCCTGTTCTACCGCGCCCTGGCCGCCGGCACCGAGCGTTTGCGCTTCACCGACGGCGGCAGCTACCGCGTGCAGGTACATGACGCCGTGCTCGATGGCCGCGCGGTGCAACTGGGCTTGCTCGCCGGCCCGGGCCAGGCGCCCGCCCAGGTGGGGGCGAGCCTGACTTGGCGCGCCGACCACGGCATCGTCGCGCTGTACGACGGCCAGCCCGCCGCCGGGCGCAGTTTTTCTGCGCAACTGCAGGTCAGTGCCTGGGCCCGGGAAGAGGCGTTTCGGGTGCGCGATGCCGAGACCTGGGAAGCCTCGGCGCTGGTCGATGCCCCCGCCTCCGGACGCTCACGCGAGCTGCATCTGCAAGCGCGCTTCGCGCCGGCCGCCTGCACGCCCACCCTGGCCAACAACGGCACGGTGGACTTCGGCACGTTGTCGGTCAGCGACCTGAACCGCGACAAGGACACCGCCCTGCCCGCCCGCGCGCTCGGCCTCACGGTCACCTGTGACGGCCCGACCCGATTTGCCCTGGTCATGCACGACAACCGCGCCGGCTCTGCCACCGGCGGCATCGATGAAACGGCCTATGGTCTGAGCCTGGATGCACGCGGGCAGAAAATCGGCCGCTATTACTTGCTGGTCGACCCGGCCCGGGCGAGTGCCGACAACCTGCCCCAGTTGTATCGCACCGACTCGACCACGGGCGGCGCCGCCTGGAGCAGCGCCAGTGCCTCCCCACTTCCCATCGGCGCACGCAGCCTCCTAGGGTTTACCGCCAACACCGGCAGCACCGAAGGCCCGAATGCCCTGCAAAACCTCAGCGCGTTACTGAGCCTGAAAGCCTTTATCGCGCCGCTCGACAGCCTGGACCTGAGCAGTGAAATAGCGCTCGACGGTTCGGCGACCCTGGAAATCACCTACTTATAAACACTATTGGAGACCCCCATGTTCCATCGATACCTGATCCTCGCTGCCGCTGACCGAAGAAATACCCATCGACGGGTCCATGACCCTGACCGTGAAATACCTCTAGGAGTTGAACCATGAAAAAATCGCTGATCTTTCTGGTCGCCTGTACAGGGCTGGTCAACCTACCCCCGGCGCATGCCGCCTCCACCGTCGACCTGAACGTCAACGGCGTGATCATCCCGGCGTCCTGCACCCCGAGCCTGTCGGCCAACGGGCTAGTGGACTTCGGCAAGATCGCCCAGCAAGACCTCAACCTCGCGACGGGCACGCGGCTGCCCCTCAAGTCCCTGGGCCTGACGGTGATCTGCAACGGTCCGGTGCGTTATGCGTTGCGCATGCGCGACAACCGCGACGGCTCGGCCCACGTCAACAGCGAGATTTATTACGGATTGGGCTTCGACAACAGCGCGAACAAGATCGGCGTGTACTCGCTGGCGTTCGATCCAAAGCAGACCGTGGTGGATGCCGTGTCCGAGGTCTACGGCACCGAATCCACCACTGGCGGCCTGGCCTGGCGCACGGCCAACCGCAACCCGATCGACATCGGCGCCAAAAGCCTGCTGGGCTTCACTGACACCGCCGGCAGCACCGCCGGCCCCTCGGCGATCCAGAACCTGAGCAGCACGCTGACCCTGGAGACGGTGATCAACGCCAAACAGAACCTGGACCTGAGCACCGATATCGTCATGGACGGTTCGGCGACCCTGGAGGTGGTGTATCTCTAGACTCTCTCGCTGCTGACGTCGACGTACTTCGCCCGCCCCGCACCGAGGCCGGCGACGATGGCGCCCAGGCCGATCACCGCGAAGACCCAGCCCGTGGCGGCCCAGCCGCCGGTCCAATCGTGAATCAGGCCCACCGCGAGCGGCCCCAAGGACGCCAGGGTGTAACCGAAGCCCTGAGCCATGCTCGACAGGTTGGCGGCAACGTGGGCATCCCGCGAGCGCAGCACGATCAACGTCAGCGCCAGGCTGAACGTGCCGCCCTGCCCCAGGCCCAGCAGAATCGCCCAGCCCCACAGCCCGTCGAGCGGCGCATACAGGCAGCCCATCAGCCCGCCGAGGGTCAGCAGCATCACCACCACGATGGCCAGGCGCTGGTCCTTACCGCGTGTGGCCAGCCACGGCGCGGTGAGGGCGCTGAGCAGTTGAACGATGATCGAACCGGACAGCGCCAGCCCGGCGTCGGTGGCACTCAGGCCGCGGTCGATGAGGATCGACGGCACCCAGCCAAACACGATGTAGGCCAGGGACGATTGCAGGCCCATGTACAAGGTCACTTGCCAGGCCAGCGGATCACGCAGCAAGCCCTTCACTCGGTAGGCGACGCGATGCGCGCCGTGCTTGTGCCCGACTTGCGGCAACCAGCACAGCGCGGCCAGCAACGCCGGCAGCATCCAGAAGCCCAGCCCGATGTTCCAGTTGTTGCCGAAGTAGTCACTCAAGGGCACCGAGGCCCCCGCCGCCAACGCCGCGCCCAGGCACAGCGCCATGGTGTAAACGCCGGTCATGGTGCCCGCCTGCTTGGCGAAGTCGCGCTTGACGATACCGGGCAACAACACGCCAATGATGCCGATGCTGGCACCGGCGATCAGGCTGCCGGCAAACAGCCCGACTTCACCGAACGCACTGCGCAGCAGAATACCGGCGGCCAACGTCAGCAGAATCCCCAGCACCACCCGCTCGGCGCCGAAACGCCGGGCGAGGATCGGCGCCAGCGGTGCGAACAGGCCCAGGCACAGCACCGGCAACGTGGTCAGCAAACCGGCCCTGGCCGCCGACAACCCCAGGCTGCTGGAGACCTCACTGAGCAGCGGCGACAGGCTCGACAGCGCCGGGCGCAGGTTCAGCGCCACCAGCACCAGGCCCAGCAGCAACAGCCACGGCCGGCTCACCAGCGGGTGGCTGTGCTGGACCCCGTCGTCGTCGGCCTCCGCGTCGATCAGCAGTTGTTCCAACTCGGGCGTGCGTTTGGCTTCAGGGTTCATTGATCAACTGCCGGCAGAGGGATTTGGCGCGCTCCGGGTCTTGCTGCGCGACGGCATCAAGCAGCGCGGTGTGCAGGTCGAACACTGCCTGGCGGCGCGGCGAAATGTTCAGGGTCTGGCGCAATTGCGCGCCGATGATGCTGGAAAAGTACTGGTACAACTCGCTCAACGCCGGGTTGTGCGCCGCGTCCACCAACTGTTGGTGGAATACCAGATCAGCGCTGATGTAGGCCTCCAACTCCCCGTGATACAGCGCGGCGCTGGTGTCGAGCGCCGCGCGCAGCCGGTGCAGGTCTTGCTCGGTGCGCCGCACGGCGGCCAGGCCGATGGCCTCCACTTCCAGGATCTGCCGCGTCTCCTGCGCCTGTTCCAGGCTGCAATGCGACAACGCGCGCATGGCGCCCAGCGGGTCCGTCATCGACCGCAGGTAACTGCCGTCGCCCTGGCGGATCTCGATCAATCCGCAGAATGCGAGCACGCGCATGGCCTCGCGCACGGTATTGCGGCTGATGCCCAGTTCCGTCGCCAGCTCAGGCTCGGTGGGCAGGCGCTCGCCGATGGCCCACACGCCTCGGGTGATGCGCTGGCGCAGCTGCTCCAGGGCCTGGTCGACCAGGGAGCGTTTGATCAGGGGGGTGATGTCTGTCATGGGCTTTGGGCTTTCGTCCAATCATAGGATGAATTCCCCTACACCATATTAGGACCAGCCTACAAAGGCAACGCACTAGGGTTCTTAGGCAGGAAAAAGGAGCAGTATTTTCGATTGTTAAAATTACCCTTAAAGGGTAATTTCAGCCTTAGGTGTCTTATGGAAAAGTACACACCTCATTACGATTTGGCGGTGATCAAGGCGGATGTCATCCGGTTGGGTAGCAGAGCATTCACCGCAAGCGCGCGGGAGGGGGCTCGACAACTTGAGTTGAACATCGGCCAGATGCGACTCGCGGTCTGCGCCCTTGAGAATCGAATGTTGTACAAGTCAATGACGACCTATTCAGACCACCGTGTGTGGCAGGACGTCTATCTGATCAAGATTTACAGTACGGAGATTTACATCAAAGTGACTTACCGCCCAGGCGGTGGTCCTCCCGTAATCTCCTTCAAGGAGAAAACCTTATGAAAACCCAACAATGCATGAGCTGCGGAACCCATGACGCAATGCAGCATTTCGAAGGTCGCAACTTCACGATCAACACACGCGGCATGATCCGGGATATCCCCGATATTGCAGGCTGGGAATGCCAGGTCTGTCACGAGGTCGAATTCGATTCGGACACCGATAGCGCAGAGCGTTATTCCGATGCCAGCGATAAGTTGTTAATAGACGCCAGGACAATCATCGCCGCCGAAATGAAACGAATTCGCCGCAAATTGCATCTGACGCAGAAAGACGCGGTGAGGCTATTGACCGGCCGCGGCCATAACGCGTTTTCCCGCTACGAAAGGGCTGAGATCTTTCCGCCCGCGCCACTGCTCACATTGATGCGTCTACTGGATAAACATCCGCATCTACTGGCCGAAATAGAGGCACTCAATGCCGGCGAAGACCTGAACCATCTGCTGATCGCAAAAGATGCGCAGCTTGCAACTCAAGCGTCCGCGTAAAAACAGCAGGCAAAAATAAACCCGGCCGGGTGCCGGGTTTATCGCTTCAAGCATCAACCATCGATCAATGCAGAATCTGGCTCAAGAACAACTTGGTCCGGTCATTCTGCGGGTTGTCGAAGAAGTCATTCGGCGCTGCCTGTTCGACGATCTCGCCCTTGTCCATGAAGATCACGCGGTTGGCCACGGTGCGGGCGAAGCCCATTTCGTGGGTCACGCACAACATGGTCATGCCGTCTTCGGCCAGGCCGATCATGGTGTCGAGCACTTCCTTGACCATTTCCGGGTCGAGGGCCGAGGTCGGTTCGTCGAATAGCATGATTTTCGGCTTCATGCACAGCGCCCGAGCGATGGCTACGCGCTGTTGCTGGCCGCCCGAGAGTTGCCCCGGAAACTTGTGGGCCTGCTCCGGAATGCGCACGCGTTCCAGGTAGTGCATGGCGATTTCTTCGGCCTTGCGCTTGGGCATCTTGCGCACCCACATCGGCGCCAGCGTGCAGTTCTGCAGAATGGTCAGGTGCGGGAACAGGTTGAAGTGCTGGAACACCATGCCGACTTCGCGGCGGATCGCTTCGATCTGCTTGAGGTCGTTGGTCAGCTCCACGCCATCGACCACGATGCGGCCTTGCTGGTGTTCTTCCAGGCGGTTGAGGCAGCGGATGGTGGTGGACTTGCCCGAACCCGACGGGCCGCACAGCACGATACGCTCGCCCTGCTTGACGTTGAGGTTGATGTCTTTCAACACGTGGAACTGGCCGTACCACTTATTCACGCCCTGCATCTGGATAATGCCTTCAGGGCTCACAGGCTGTTTGATCGCTTCGCTCATAACAACAACTCCTAACGCTTGTGGCCTGTGTCGAGCTTGTGTTCCAAATGAATGGAATAGCGCGACATACCAAAACAGAAAATCCAGAACACCAAGGCGGCGAACACGTAGCCTTCAGTGGCCATGCCCAACCATTTCGGGTCGGCGGCGGCTTGCTTGACGCTGTTGAGCAGGTCGAACAAACCGATGATGATCACCAGGCTCGTGTCCTTGAACAGCGCAATAAAGGTGTTGACGATGCCAGGGATCACTAGCTTCAGGGCTTGCGGCAGAATCACCAGGCCCATGCTGCGCCAGTAACCCAGGCCCATCGCCGCAGCCGCTTCGTACTGACCTTTGGGAATCGCCTGCAAGCCACCACGCACCACTTCCGCCACGTAGGCCGACTGGAACAGGATCACGCCAATCAATGCCCGCAGCAGCTTGTCGATGCCCATGCCTTCGGGCAGGAACAACGGCAGCATCACCGAGGACATGAACAGCACCGTGATCAACGGCACGCCGCGCCAGAACTCGATGAAGGTCACGCAGACCACACGAATTGCCGGCATGTTCGAACGTCGCCCCAAGGCCAGCACAATCCCCAGCGGCAAGGCGCCGGCGATGCCGACGGTGGCGATGACCAGGGTCAGCATCAGGCCGCCCCATTGGCTGGTGGCCACGTTGGTCAGGCCGAAGATGCCACCGTGCAGCAGGAAGAAGGCAATGATCGGGTACAGCACCAGAAAGCTCAGGCCGTAGATCGCCTTGCGTGAAAAACGCGAGATGAACAACGGCGCCACGCCAACGATCGCCAGCCACACGGTCAGGTCCACACGCCAGCGCAGGTCGCCAGGGTAGTAGCCGTACATGAACTGCCCGAAGCGCTGTTGGATAAACACCCAGCAGGCGCCCTCTTTGGTGCAGTCCGCGCGAGTGGTCCCGACCCAGTTGGCGTCGAGGATGGCCCAGTGCAGGATGGGCGGCACGACCAGGTAGATCAGGTAAAACGCCAACAAGGTCAGCAGGGTGTTGAGCCAGCTGGAAAACAGGTTGGCGCGCATCCATGCCATCGGCCCGAAGACTTTGCTCGGCGGTGGCATATCAGGTTTGAACGTATGCGAACTCATGCTCGTTTCCTCACCGCTCGATCAGCGCAATGCGCTTGTTGTACCAGTTCATCAGCAAGGAAATGCTGATGCTGATCGCCAGGTACACGCTCATGGTGATGGCAATGACTTCGATGGCCTGGCCGGTCTGATTGAGCACCGTGCCGGCAAACAGCGAAACCATTTCCGGGTAACCGATACCAGCGGCCAACGACGAGTTTTTCGCCAGGTTCAGGTATTGGCTGGTCAGCGGCGGAATGATCACCCGCAGGGCTTGCGGGATGATGACCTTGCGCAGCGTCGGCCCGGGGCGCAGGCCCAGGGAGCGCGCGGCTTCGGTCTGGCCGTGGCTGACGGACTTGATGCCTGAGCGCACGATCTCGGCGATAAACGCGGCGGTGTACACGGTCAGTGCCAGGGTCAGCGCCAGCAGTTCAGGGATCAGCACCCAGCCGCCGACGAAGTTGAAGCCTTGCAGCTTGGGCATTTCCCAGTGCAACGGCGCGCCGAAGATCAACGCGCACAACGCCGGGATCAATACCAGCAACGCCAGGCCCACCCAGAACTTGTGGAACGGTACACCGGTGGCTTCAAAGCGCTTGTTGGCCCAGCGGGTCATCAGCACGATCGCCACGATGGCCACGACCACGCTGGCCACGAACGGCCAGAACCCGTCGGCGGCCAGTGCTGCCGGCATGTTCAGGCCACGGCTGCTGACGAAGAACGTATCGCCGAAGTTATGGCTGTTGCGCGGCCCCGGCATGGTCAGGAATACCGCGAAGTACCAGAACAGGATTTGCAGCAGCGGCGGGATGTTGCGGAACACTTCCACATACACCGTCGCCAGCTTGTTGATCATCCAGTTGGGCGACAAGCGGGCCACGCCGATGATGAAGCCGAGCAGAGTCGCCAGGACCACGCCGATCACAGTCACCAGCAAGGTATTGAGCAGACCGATTACAAACACCCGGGCATAGCTGTCCGATTCGGTGTAGTCGATCAAGTGCTGCGCGATGCCGAAGCCGGCACTGCGCTCAAGAAAGTCGAAACCCGAGGTAATGCCCCGGTGTTGAAGGTTGGTCTGGGTATTGTTGAAGAGGTACCAGCCCAGCGAGACCACCGCCACAATCGTGATGATCTGGAAGAGCCACGCACGCACTTTGGGATCGCTGAAGCTGAGCTTCTGCTTTGGTGCGCCGATTTTATTTTGCATGAAGTGCCCCGGAAAGAATGGAACAGAACATCACCCGGCGGTTGGCCCACCGGGTGATAGAACCATCAGCGATCAGCGCACAGGGGGTGCGTATTGAATGCCACCGTTGTTCCACAGCGCGTTCAGGCCACGGTCAATTTCCAGCGGCGTGCTTTTACCGAGGTTTTTCTCGAACACTTCGCCGTAGTTACCGACTTGCTTGACGATCTGCACGACCCAGTCTTTCTTCACTTTCAGGTCTTTGCCGTATTCGCCGTCAGCACCCAGCAGACGTGCGACGTCCGGGTTCTTGGTGGACTTGGCTTCCGCCTCGACGTTCTTCGACGTGATACCGGCTTCTTCAGCGTTGAGCATGGCGTAGCCTACCCAGCGCACGATGGCCAGCCACTCGTCGTCGCCATTACGCACGACCGGACCCAGCGGCTCCTTGGAAATGGTTTCCGGCAGAACCACGTAGTCTTTCGGCGAGGCCAACTTGCTGCGCTGGGCGAACAGTTGGGACTTGTCGGAGGTCAACACGTCGCAACGCCCGGATTCCAGCGACTTGGCGCTTTCGTCGGAGGTGTCGAAGGTGATCGGGGTGTATTTGAGGTTGTTGCCACGGAAGTAGTCGGAAACGTTCAGTTCAGTGGTGGTACCGGCCTGGATGCAGATGGTTGCACCGTCCAGTTCCTTGGCACTTTTAACGCCCAGCTTGTTGTTTACCAGAAAGCCGATGCCGTCGTAGTAAGTGATGAAGCCAGGGAATTTCAGGCCCATGCCGGCATCGCGGGAGCTGGTCATGGTGGTGTTACGCGACAGGATGTCGACTTCACCGGACTGCAGCGCGGTGAAACGCTCCTTGGCGTTCAACTGGCTGAATTTGACTTTGGTCGCGTCGCCGAAAACGGCAGCGGCTACCGCGCGGCAATAATCAGCGTCGATCCCGAGGATCTTGCCGCTGGCATCCGGTACCGAGAAACCCGGCAAGCCGTCACTCACGCCACATTGCACAAAGCCTTTCTTCTGCACGGCGTCCAGGGTGGCGCCGGCGTGGGCGAAACCACTGACACCCAGTACAGCGGCCGCGGAAACGATGGCCAGGGTGGATTTCAATACCTTCATTCAAACCTCCAGTTGCTCTTGTTGTGTCGGAGCTAGAACCTCAGCGCACCCTTATGAGGCGATATCGACCCGTGTTGGCTTTTATTAGGGTCAAGCGGCATGAGGCGATCGCAGTAATTCCAGTTGCTATCCCATAAACGGCAGGCACTGATAGTGTTACCGTCCGAGGAAAGTTCTGACATCGACCTACACATAGCAAAGCGCGTACCAGAGTGGCTGCTGAGTCGTTTCAGCCCAAGGTCAATGAAAAAAGATTCAACCTTGCGACATTCTCGTAACAGATCAAACTATTGCGCACCGTTCCATCGCACTTAATCGGAGCGCACGCACATTTATGGAGCAGACATGACCGAAGCCTTGATTCTTCAGCCCCGCAACACCGCAGACGCCTGTGTCATCTGGCTGCATGGCCTGGGGGCCGATCGCTACGACTTCAAATCGGTGGCCGAAGCGCTGCAGGAAAACTTGCTGACCACCCGCTTCGTCTTGCCTCAGGCGCCCACCCGTCCGGTGACCATCAACGGCGGCTACGAGATGCCCAGTTGGTACGACATCAAGGCCATGAGCCCGGCCCGCTCCATCAGCCTGGAACAGCTGAAAGACTCGGCCAAAATGGTCACGGAATTGATCAAGCAACAAAAAAGCAGCGGAATAGACGCCTCGCGGATTTTCCTGGCGGGTTTTTCCCAGGGCGGCGCCGTGGTGTTCCACACCGCGTTCCATAAATGGCAAGGCGCCTTGGGTGGCGTGATTGCCCTCTCCACTTACGCGCCCACTTTCGACGACGAACTGGAGTTGTCCGCCAGTCAGCAGCGCATTCCGGTCCTGTGCCTGCATGGCCAGTACGACGATGTGGTACAGAACGCCATGGGGCGCAGCGCTTATGAGCACTTGAAGACCCGTGGTGTCACCGTGACATGGCAGGAATACCCAATGGGTCACGAAGTGTTACCTGAAGAGATCAGCGATATCGGTACGTGGTTGACCGAACGTCTGCGCTGAACGCCCCGGTTTATTTAGCCACATGACAGACGCACTACGCCGCGCCCGATTCTTGCATTACACTGGCCGGCGTATATTCCTTAACCAATTAATGAGATCACCGTGCTCAAAGCACTTAAGAAGATGTTCGGCAAAAGCGAGGCTGAGCCGCTCGCGCCAGTTCCCAGTGCTCCTGTCCCGACAACCGGCAGCCGCCACGAAGGTAAACAGCCTGGCCAGACCGCCGCTGTGGCCGCGCCGAAACCGCTCGAGGTGACACCCGCCGAACCGCCGAAACCGACCGAAGCCGCTGCGGCACCTGCGCCAAAAGCCGCACGGCGTGAACGCGCGCCCAAACCGCCCGTCACACCGTGGAAGCTCGAAGATTTCGTCGTTGAACCCCAGGAAGGCAAAACCCGCTTCCACGATTTCAAGCTCGCACCGGAACTGATGCACGCCATCCAGGACCTGGGCTTCCCCTACTGCACACCGATCCAGGCGCAGGTGCTCGGCTTCACCCTGGCCGGCAAAGACGCCATCGGCCGCGCCCAGACCGGCACCGGCAAGACCGCCGCGTTCCTGATCTCGATCATCACCCAGCTACTGCAAACGCCGCCGCCGAAAGAGCGCTACATGGGCGAGCCACGCGCGCTGATCATCGCCCCGACCCGCGAACTGGTGGTGCAGATCGCCAAGGACGCCGCCGACCTGACCAAGTACACCGGCCTCAACGTCATGACG
This sequence comes from Pseudomonas sp. D3, assembly GCF_029320995.1. Classification (NCBI taxonomy): domain Bacteria; kingdom Pseudomonadati; phylum Pseudomonadota; class Gammaproteobacteria; order Pseudomonadales; family Pseudomonadaceae; genus Pseudomonas; species Pseudomonas sp. D3. The sequence goes on along the minus strand of NZ_CP119772.1, from coordinate 1,341,983 downwards.
TTCGTCGGTGGCATGGACTTCGACAAGCAGCTCAAGCACCTCGAAGCCCGCCATTGCGACATCCTGGTCGCCACCCCGGGCCGCCTGCTCGATTTCAACCAGCGCGGCGACGTGCATCTGGACATGGTCGAAGTGATGGTGCTGGACGAAGCCGACCGCATGCTCGACATGGGCTTTATCCCGCAAGTACGCCAGATCATTCGCCAGACCCCGCCGAAAAACGAACGCCAGACCCTGCTGTTCTCCGCGACCTTCACCGAAGACGTGATGAACCTCGCCAAGCAGTGGACCACCGACCCGTCCATCGTCGAGATCGAGGCGCTGAACGTCGCCAGCGAAAACGTCGAGCAACACATCTTTGCCGTGGCCGGCGCCGACAAGTACAAGCTGCTCTACAACCTGATCAACGACAACGGTTGGGAGCGCGTGATGGTGTTCGCCAACCGCAAGGACGAAGTGCGCCGTATCGAAGAACGCCTGGTGCGCGATGGCGTCAACGCCGCGCAACTGTCGGGCGACGTACCGCAGCACAAGCGCATCAAGACCCTCGAAGGCTTTCGCGAAGGCAAGATCCGCGTGCTGGTGGCCACCGACGTGGCCGGGCGCGGGATTCACATCGACGGCATCAGCCACGTGATCAACTTCACCCTGCCGGAAATGCCGGACGACTACGTACACCGCATTGGCCGTACCGGCCGTGCCGGGGCTGCGGGGGTGTCGATCAGTTTTGCCGGGGAAGATGACTCGTATCAGTTGCCGTCGATCGAGACGCTGCTGGGCCGTAAGATCAGTTGCGAGACGCCGTCGACGCACTTGCTCCGTGCTGTAGAACGCAAACGGCCTTAGGCTGAAATGCGGTCAACAATGTGGGAGGGGCGGTGCGACGATTCGACTTGCCCCCGATAGCAGTGGGTCAGTCAACAGAGATGTTGAATGTGCCACAGCTATCGGGGGCAAGCCCCCTCCCACATTTGCATCTATGTTCGGCTGACTATTTCCAGCGATCCGCTGCTGCGTGATCGCTGTCGCGCCCTTCGACCCAGTGCGCGCCCTCAGGGGTATTTTCCTTCTTCCAGAACGGCGCGCGGGTCTTCAGGTAGTCCATCACAAATGCGCAGGCATCAAACGCAGCCTGGCGATGCGCGCTGGCCGCCGCGACGAAGACAATCGGCTCGCCCGGTTCCAGCGCGCCGATGCGGTGCAGCACTTCCAGCTTAAGCAGCGGCCAGCGCTGTTCGGCTTCCACGGCGATCTTGGCCAGGGCTTTTTCGGTCATGCCGGGGTAATGTTCAAGGAACATCCCCGCCACATCGTGGCCGTCATTGAAGTCGCGGACATAGCCGACAAAACTCACCACCGCGCCGACGCCGACATTGGCGGCGTGCATCGCGTTGACTTCGGCACCGGGGTCAAAGGGCTCGGGCTGCACACGAATGGCCACGCTCAGCCCCCGGTCACGGGTGGGAAAAACGCAACTTCATCACCGGCCTGCAGCGGTTCGTCGAGGCTGCACAGTTCCTGATTACGCGCACACATCAAGCTGGTTTCGTTGAGCACCTCAAAGCCCGGGTCGCCGGCCAATGCCTGGCGCACAGCGTCGACGGTCGCGAAGTCGCCTTCCACCTCCAGCGAATCCAGGCCCACCGCTTCGCTGTAGCGGGCAAAAAACAATACGTTGATGCTCATGCTTGATCCGCCTTGAAATGCCCACTTTTACCGCCGAGCTTTTCCAGCAGGCGAATGCTTTCGATGGTCATGCCACGGTCCACGGCCTTGCACATGTCGTAGATCGTCAATGCGGCGACACTGGCGGCCGTCAGCGCTTCCATCTCCACACCGGTCTGGCCGGAGAGTTTGCAGCGCGCGACGATATGCACCGCGTCCACACCCTCGGCGCTGAGTTCGACCTTGACGCCAGTGAGCATCAGCGGGTGACACAGGGGGATCAGGTCGCTGGTTTTTTTCGCCGCCTGGATTCCGGCAATGCGGGCCACGGCAAACACGTCGCCCTTGGGATGGGCGCCGTCGACAATCATTTTCAGGGTCTCGGGCAGCATGCGCACGCGCGCTTCGGCCACCGCCTCACGGAACGTCACGGACTTGTCGGTGACGTCGACCATATGGGCGCGACCTTGGGAATCGAGATGAGTCAGCACAGGGATACTCCTGATCAGGAGCGTCGATTGTAAACCCAATGTAAAAGAAATGTGGGAGGGAGCAAGCCCCCTCCCACACCGACCGCGTTTACAAGTGAGATTCGGCGTATTCGGCCAAAATCGAACGTGGCACCCCTTGCAGCGCGATATGCACGCCGTTCGGGAAGTCTTTGAAGCGTTCCGTCAGGTACGTCAGCCCGGAGCTGGTCGCGGACAGGTAAGGGGTGTCGATCTGCGCCAGGTTGCCCAGGCACACCACTTTGGAACCGGCGCCAGCACGGGTGATGATGGTTTTCATCTGGTGCGGCGTGAGGTTCTGGCATTCATCGATCAAAATCAGGCTCTGCTGGAAGCTGCGACCTCGGATGTAGTTGAGGGATTTGAACTGCAACGGCACTTTGCTGAGGATGTAGTCGACGCTGCCATGGGTGTTTTCGTCATCCATGTGCAAGGCTTCGAGGTTGTCGGTGATCGCCCCCAGCCACGGCTCCATTTTTTCCGCTTCGGTGCCGGGCAGGAAACCGATTTCCTGGTCCAGACCCTGCACGCTGCGGGTGGCGATGATGCGGCGATAGCGCTTGGTCACCATGGTCTGCTCGATGGCGGCAGCCAGGGCAAGAATGGTTTTGCCCGAGCCGGCGGCGCCGGTCAGGTTGACCAGGTGGATGTCCGGGTCGAGCAGCGCATACAGCGCCAGGCTCTGGTAGATATCACGCGGTTTCAGGCCCCAGGCTTCCTGGTGCAACAGGGGTTCCTGATGCAGGTCGAGGATCAGCAGCTTGTCGACCTGGATCTCTTTGATCCAGCCCACAAAACCCTGTTCGTCGATGATGAACTCGTTGACGTGTACCGCCGGCAGGTTGTCGATCAGTTGCACCTGGTGCCAGGTGCGACCGTGGTCCTGACGGGTTTCGACCTTGCTGACGCGATCCCAGAACGAGCCGGTCATGGTGTGATAACCACGGGACAGCATCGACACGTCGTCGACCAGTTGGTCAGTACTGTAGTCCTCGGCAGCGATCCCACACGCTCGTGCCTTGAGGCGCATATTGATGTCTTTGGTCACCAGCACGACGCGCAGGTCCTTGTCACGTGCGTGCAGGTCGATCAATTGGTTGATGATTTTGTTGTCGTTGAGGTTTTCCGGCAGCAGGCTGTTGGGCTCGCTACGCTTGCTCATCAGAATCGACAGCAAGCCCTTGGGCCCGCTCTTGCCGCGCTGGATCGGCACGCCGACTTCGACGTCCTCGGGTGATGCTTCGCCCAGGGTTTTGTCGATCAGGCGGATCGCCTGGCGACATTCTGCTGCCACGCTGTGATGCCCACTTTTGAGTTTGTCGAGTTCCTCCAGCACGATCATCGGGATGGCGACGTGGTGTTCTTCGAAGTTAAGCAGCGCGTTCGGATCGTGGATCAGTACGTTGGTATCAAGCACATAAAGGATTGGCTGGTCGGAAGAAGGGTTACGTCCATGATCATCCATACTCGGTCACCTTTGTGGGAGCCAGTCGACGCAATACCACAACAGTGCTGCGCCTCGATTCGACCACCGAATGCACCTGAGGGACGTCAAGTGCATTGCCCACATGAGGAGTCTTGGAAGACGCCACCTGTGTTGCAGGTTTCGGCGATCTGACTTCGTAATACCGCAAAACCCATGACAGGAAAAAGCACTTTGACGTTTTTTTGAAGTTTATTTTTCAGGATGACGAATAGCACTAGCCGAGTGCCAGCCACGCCGTTAAAGTCGGAAGTCCGCCTGCATCGAAACATCCTACAAAATCACCGCAGAAATGCCGCATCCCCAACGGCAATAGGCACTTCAGCCTTTTCAGCGAAACGCCTCCCGGCAGTCCTGCCAACCCAGCCCGCTTTGCGCCGTTGCCTGCAATAAAATCGGCAATGCCACCCGCGCCTTATCCTGGGTGTCGTGAAACACAATCACCCCTTTGCGCCACAACAACATCAAGGTCAGCACCCGCTGCGCCGACTCATCGGCCTTGAGCTTGCCCGGTTCGTCCTGGGAGTCGATATCCCACAACGCCACCTGCAAACCCTGGGACTGGAAGAAACCCTGGCTGTCCGCACGACGCTGACCGTAGGGTGGACGGAACAGCGGCACGTAGTTCTCCGGCATCAGGTTCTGCGCCAGTGAGGCACTGCGGGTGATGGAGCTTTGCCAGTCGACCCAATGGCTGTGGGAACGGTACTGCCAGCCCTGGGTGCCCACGCACTGGCCTTGGTACAGCGCCTGCACATCGGCTGCGGAACTGCGCTCCACGCGGTTTTGCAGGCTGCTGCCAAGGGCGAAGAACGTGGCGTTCATCTTCTGCTTGCGCAGGTAGTCCGTGAGCCAGTCGGTATTGCCGCTGACCGGAGCTGGGCCGCCGTCGAAGGTCAGCAGGAACAACCGGTCGTTGAATTCATCGCCATTGCGCTCATGGTCGCCGAAACGCGCGACTTCGCTGCTGATCTGCGGGAACAGCGCGGCTTTGCGTAGCAGCTCGTCCAGGTAACGCTCGTGGAAATTGTGGCTCGGGCCGGCCCAACCTATATAGAAGGAGTTTTCGCTGATCTCAAACTTGCCGGCCTGCTCGCGCAGGTCGTCCATGTTTTCCACCAGGTAGCAGAACGACGCGTCTTCCTCGCAACTCTCCTGGGCGAAGGTGTAGCCCTCCAGCAGGCGCTGCCAGAGCTGGCGACGCAGATCGTCGATGGCCGCCAGGTTGATGATCTTCAGGCCCAGGCGCTGTTTGAGCGCCGCTTCATCCAGGGCTTCGCTGGCGATCAGGCTGTGGGCGAACATCAGGATTTCGGCGCGCGAGGCCACGTCGAACAGCGCAGGGCTGCTGAGTTTTTCCGGCCAGACGCCACGATCCAGGCTGGCCACATCCACGGGCGCCGCGTGGGCATTGAGGCATAACAGGCACGCCGACAAAAAAAACGCTATTCGCACACAGGGTCTCCCTCTCCAGAGTCACCGGCCATCATAGCGGATCGCGCCTATCGCCATCATAGGTGGAGTCAAAACGCCCAACACCCTAGAATCCTCGCACGATTACAGGAGCCAACTTCATGCTGATGGTGATTTCCCCCGCCAAGACCCTCGACTTCGAGTCCAGGCCTGCGACCCAGCGCTTTACCCAGCCGCAGTACCTGGACCACTCCCAGGCACTGATCGAGCAACTGCGCCACCTGAGCCCGGCGCAAATCAGCGAATTGATGCATGTATCCGACAAGATCGGCGGCCTCAACGCCGCGCGTTTCGGCAGCTGGAGCCCGGCGTTCACGCCGGCCAATGCCAAGCAGGCGTTGCTGGCATTCAAGGGCGACGTGTACACGGGCCTGAACGCCGAAACCTTTAGCGACGCCGACTTCAGCTACGCCCAGGACCACCTGCGCATGCTCTCGGGCCTGTACGGCCTGCTGCGCCCCCTGGACCTGATGATGCCGTATCGCCTGGAGATGGGCACCAAACTGGCCAACGCCCGTGGCAAGGACCTGTACGCCTTCTGGGGCACCCGGATCAGCGAGTGGCTCAACCAAGCCCTGGCCGAACAAGGCGATGACGTACTGCTCAACCTGGCGTCCAACGAATACTTCTCAGCGGTCAAGCGCACGGCCCTGAACGCAAGGATCGTCAACACCGAGTTCAAGGACCTGAAGAACGGCCAGTACAAGATCATCAGCTTCTACGCGAAAAAGGCCCGGGGCATGATGAGCCGCTTCGTGATCGAAGAGCGCATCAACGATCCGGCCCAGCTCAAGCAGTTCGATGTGCAGGGTTATCGCTTCAATGCGGAGCAGTCCAAGCCCGACAAACTGGTGTTCCTGCGCGATCACGCACCGGAATAAGGCCCTGCTCCGCCCTCATAGACGCTAAAGATCATATGTGGGAGGGGGCTTGCCCCCGATGGGGGTGGGTCAGTCGACACATGTATGACTGACACACCGCCATCGGGGGCAAGTCGAATCGTCGCACCGCCCCTCCCACATTTTTGTCTGCATTCCACCCCGCAAATCGTCAATTGTTTGGCGTCAAAAAATACATTGACACATCCATAACTTTTATTTCACTCGACATTCATCATTTTTTTTCGTAGTGGCACCACTTTTTTAAAATACTAGTGGCACAAAACTATTCCCGCGTACCAACTCCCCGCAACTACTGGCCCAAATAGCAAGTGCTATCAATATAGTACCAGTGCCATCTTTACCCATATTTCAAGAAATTTCCGGAAACAGGATGAGCGGCCAGGAACTTCGTCCTAAAGCACCGCTCATACCACCGGTAACGTAATTCTCTGTTTCTGTAAGAGATGACTTACATAGCGACCAACGGAAGTAGCGAAGTTGTCACATTTAACTTTGACTCAGGGCTGATATTACCAACCGATTAGTTAAGAGCGGCGACAAGGATGAATTGCCACACACTATAAGGCCAAGGCTGTGTTTACCCCAATGGGTCAGTGATGAAACACAAGGCATTGATAGTTAAAGGCTTATTGCCTCTATCAAGACCCTGCGGCACTGGCGCCTGGCCCTTCTCCCAGGAAGGCCGGCTGCATTTGAGGGCAAGCCCCAATAAAAAGGCCACGTTGCGCACAACTTGAGTGCAATAGTTAGTCACTCGTTATTCAACATGCCTGCATGCGATAAGTCGGCGTCTATTCGCCTAACTTTCGCGGCATCAGTGACGCTTGCAAACATGAACTCCGGCCATCTATTGGCAGATTTAATACCGTCTTCAATGACAAAGAGGTAAATGCGATGCGCATCAGCATATTTGGTTTGGGTTACGTAGGCGCAGTCTGTGCCGGTTGCCTGTCTGCCCGTGGCCATGAAGTGGTCGGCGTAGACATCTCCAAGGAAAAGATCGACCTGATCAACGCCGGTAAATCGCCGATCGTTGAGCCGGGTCTGGGCGAACTGCTGAGCCAGGGCATCGAGACCGGTCGACTGCGCGGCACGACCAACTTCGCAGACGCCATCCGCGATACCGACCTGTCGATGATTTGCGTCGGCACGCCGAGCAAGAAAAACGGCGACCTGGAACTCAACTACATCGAATCGGTATGCCGCGAGATCGGTTTTGTCCTGCGTGACAAGACCACCCGCCACACCATCGTCGTGCGTAGCACCGTGTTGCCGGGCACCGTGGCCAACGTGGTGATCCCGATCCTCGAAGACTGCTCCGGCAAGAAAGCCGGCGTCGACTTCGGCGTCGCGGTCAACCCGGAATTCCTGCGCGAATCCACGGCCATCGCCGACTACGACCTGCCACCGATGACCGTCATCGGCGAATTCGACAAAGCCTCCGGTGATGTCCTGCAATCGCTGTACGAAGAACTCGACGCGCCGATCATCCGCAAGGACATCGCCGTTGCCGAAATGATCAAGTACACCTGCAACGTGTGGCACGCCACCAAGGTGACCTTCGCCAACGAGATCGGCAACATCGCCAAGGCCGTCGGCGTCGATGGTCGCGAAGTGATGGAAGTGGTCTGCCAGGACAAAACCCTCAACCTGTCCCAGTACTACATGCGCCCAGGCTTCGCATTCGGCGGCTCGTGCCTGCCCAAAGATGTGCGCGCGCTGACTTACCGCGCCGGCTCCCTGGACGTGGAAGCGCCGCTGCTCAACTCGCTGATGCGCAGCAACGAATCCCAGGTGCAGAACGCCTTCGACATCGTGGCCGGCCACGACAAACGCAAAGTCGCGCTGCTGGGCTTGAGCTTCAAGGCCGGCACCGACGACCTGCGCGAAAGCCCACTGGTGGAACTGGCGGAAATGCTGATCGGCAAGGGCTACGACCTGAGCATCTACGACAGCAACGTCGAGTACGCCCGTGTCCACGGCGCGAACAAGGAGTACATCGAAGGGAAAATCCCCCACGTGTCGTCCCTGCTCAACTCGGACTTCGATGATGTGATCAACAACTCCGACGTAATCATCCTCGGCAACCGTGATGAGAAGTTCCGTGCCCTGGCGCAGAACGCGCCACACGGCAAGCAAGTGGTCGACCTGGTGGGCTTCATGTCCAAGGCCACCTGCGTGACGGGCCGCACCGAAGGTATTTGCTGGTAACAGCAACGGCAAGTTTCGAGCTGCAAGCGTCCTGATCCCCAGCGCTTGCAGCTTGAAGCCTTCTTCACCTTCGGATGACGCTTATGTCCAAGTTAAAACACGTACTGCTCCAATCCGCCGGCTGGCTGTTCTTCTTGAGCCTGCTGATGGGACTCGCCCTGCTATTGCCGGCGAGTACGTTCGACTCCGAGTCGAAGAATTTTATTTTCCTGATTGGTGCCGTCGGTATCTGGCGCTACTCGATGGGTGCGACGCATTTCTTTCGCGGCATGCTGTTCCTGTACGTGGTCTACCCACACCTGCGGCGCAAAGTGCGCAAGCTGGGCAAGTCAGCGGACCCGTCCCATGTGTTCCTGATGGTCACCAGTTTTCGGATCGATGCGCTGACCACCGCGCAGGTCTACAGCTCGGTGATTCGCGAAGCGATCGAATGCGGATTCCCCACCACCGTGGTCTGCTCGCTGGTGGAAATGTCCGATGAGCTGTTGGTGAAGAGCCTGTGGGAACGCATGAACCCGCCGGACCATGTGAAGCTCGACTTCGTGCGCATCGCCGGCACCGGCAAGCGCGACGGCCTGGCCTTCGGTTTCCGCGCCATCTCCCGCCACTTGCCGGATGACCGCGCCGTGGTTGCAGTGATCGATGGCGACACCGTGCTCGCCGAAGGCGTCGTGCGCAAGACCGTGCCGTGGTTCCAGTTGTTCGGCAATGTCGGCGGCCTGACCACCAACGAGTTCTGCGAAGTGCGCGGCGGCTACATCATGAGCGAGTGGCACAAACTGCGCTTCGCCCAACGCCACATCAACATGTGCTCGATGGCCCTGTCCAAGCGCGTGCTGACCATGACCGGGCGCATGTCGGTGTTCCGTGCCAGCGTCGTCACCGACCCGGGCTTTATCGCCGACGTGGAAAGCGACTCGCTGCAACACTGGCGCCTGGGCCGCTTCAAGTTTTTGACCGGCGACGACAAGTCCAGCTGGTTCAGCCTGATGCGTCTGGGTTACGACACCTTCTACGTGCCGGACGCCGCGATCAACACCGTGGAACACCCGCCCGAAAAGAGCTTTATCAAGGCCAGCCGCAAGCTGATGTTCCGCTGGTACGGCAACAACCTGCGCCAGAACTCCCGCGCCCTGGGCCTGGGTGTACGTCGCCTGGGCCTGTTCACCAGCGTGGTGCTGTTCGACCAGCGCGTGTCGATGTGGACCTCCCTGCTCGGCCTGACCGTGGCAATCATCGCCACCTTCAAGTACGGCGGCGCGTTCATCCTCGCGTACCTGCTGTGGATCGGCATCACCCGCCTGATCCTGACCGTGCTGCTGTCGTGCTCCGGCCACAGGATCGGCCCGGCGTACCCGGTGATTCTCTATTACAACCAGATCATGGGCGCGCTGGTGAAGATCTACGTGTTCTTCCGCCTTGATCAACAGTCCTGGACCCGCCAGGACACCAAACTGACCCGCGATTTGGCCAGCTTTCAACGTTGGTTCAACACCTGGTCGTCTCGGACCATGACCTTCTCCGCCGGCAGCATTTTCGTCGCCGTGTTGCTGATGATGGTCTGACCCTGCCAAGCCTGAATTAACTCTAGGAAATTGCCCTGATGAACAGCCAAGTAAACGCCAACGTTGTCCACGAATCCGAAGCCCAGCGCCAGCACGCCCGAGTCAAAATCCCGGCCAAGCTGCGCTTCTTCAACACTGACCGCACGCAGACCGAAGCGCGGGTCATCGACCTGTCCGCCGGCGGCCTGGCGTTCACCGCCACGCAGCCGTTGACCGTCGGCGAAGTCCACAAGGGTCGCCTGCAGTTCGTCATCGATAACCTCGGCCTGGCAATGGATGTGGAGCTGCAGATTCGCTCCTACGACCGCCAGAGCGGGCGCACCGGTTGCCAGTTCCAGAACCTCGATGCGCAGGATATCTCGACCCTGCGCCACCTGATCACCTCGCACCTGTCGGGCGATATCGTGACCATGGGTGACGTACTCGCCACCCTGCAACGCGACAACTTCACCAAGGCGCGCAAGGTCAAGGACGGCGGCAGCAACATGAGCCCCTTCGGCCGCTTGCGCGCCGTGACGTTCAGCCTGGCGATCTTCCTGGTGGGCCTGGCGGCATTCGGTTTCGTCTTCAAATCGCTGTATGGCATGTACTTTGTCAGCCACGCCCAGGCCGGCCTGGTCAGCGTGCCCGGCATGAACGTGACCATGCCCCGCGACGGCACCGTGCAAAGCCTGCTCAAAGGTGATGCGGTGGCGGCCAAAGGCGCACCACTCGCCACCTTCAGCACCAGCATGCTCGACGTGCTCAAGGGCCACCTGGACGAAGACCAACTGCAACCGGCCAAGGTCGAAGAACTGTTCGGCAAGCAAATGACCGGCACCCTGACCTCCCCTTGCGACTGCGTCGTGGCCCAGCAAATGGTGGCCGACGGTCAGTACGCGAGCAAAGGCGACGTGATCTTCCAACTGGTGCCACGCGGTAGCCTGGCCAACGTGGAAGCACGCTTCTCCTATCGCCAGTTCGCTGACGTTCGCCCAGGTACGCCGGTGAACTTCCAGGTCGCCGACGAAGAACAGACCCGCACCGGCACCATCGTCAGCAGCACCAGCCTGAACAGCGCCGACCTGTCCTCCGACATCCGCGTGCAGATCAAGCCGGATGCTCCGCTGGACAGCGCCTACGCCGGCCGGCCGGTGGAAGTGACCAGCGACCGTGGCCCCTCGCTGAACTGGCTGATCGATAAAGCCATGGCTGCGGGTCTTTAATCATGAGCGCCCTTCGAACCCTACCGGTGCCCCTGGCGCTGGCCATCGCCCTCGCCGGTTGCGCCGGCCTGCCCGACCAACGCCTGGCCAATGAAGCGCTCAAGCGTGGCGATACCGTCACCGCGCAGCAGAATTACCAGCAACTGGCAGACCTGGGTTACAGCGAGGCCCAGGTGGGCCTGGCCGACATCCAGGTAGGCACCCGCGATCCGGCGCAAATCCAACAGGCCGAGGCCACTTACCGTGCTGCGGCGGATATTTCGCCGCGCGCCCAGGCCCGCCTGGGTCGTCTGCTGGTGGCCAAGCCCGGCGCCACCGAAGCCGAACACCACGAAGCCGAAGGTCTGCTGAAAAAAGCCTTCGCCAATGGCGAAGGCAACACCCTGATCCCGCTGGCGATGCTGTACCTGCAATACCCACACAGCTTCCCCAACGTGAACGCCCAGCAGCAGATCAACCAATGGCAGGCGGCGGGTTACCCGGAAGCCGGTCTGGCCCAAGTGCTGCTCTATCGCACCCAGGACACTTACGACCAGCACTTGGATGACGTTGAGCGCATCTGCAAGGCCGCGCTGAACACCACCGATATCTGCTACGTCGAGCTGGCCACGGTCTACCAGAAAAAAGCCCAGCCGGAAAAACAAGCCGAACTGCTCAAGCAGATGGAAGCCGGCTACAGCCGTGGCACCGTCACCGCGCAGCGTGTCGACAGCGTGGCCCGCGTATTGGGCGACGCTACGCTGGGCACCACCGACGAGAAAACCGCCCAGGCCCTGTTGGAAAAAATCGCCCCCGGCTACCCCGCGTCCTGGGTCAGCCTGGCGCAATTGCTCTACGACTTCCCCGAACTGGGTGACGTCGACCAGATGATGAAGTACCTGGAAAACGGCCGCGCCGCCGACCAGCCGCGCGCCGAGCTGTTGCTGGGCAAGCTCTACTACGATGGCAAGTGGGTACCGGCAGACGCCAAGGCCGCCGAAGCACACTTCCAAAAAGCCGTGGGCCGGGAAGTGGCCGCCGATTACTACCTCGGCCAGATCTACCGCCGTGGCTACCTGGGCAAGGTCTACTCGCAAAAGGCCCTGGACCACCTGCTGACCGCTGCGCGCAACGGCCAGAACAGCGCCGACTTCGCCATCGCCCAATTGTTTTCCCAAGGCAAGGGCACCAAGCCCGACCCATTGAACGCCTATGTCTTCAGCCAATTGGCTAAAGCCCAGGACACGCCAGAGGCCAATGACCTGGCCACGCAGCTCGAAACCCCGCTGACGCCGGAACAACGCGCCGAAGGCCAACGCCTGGTGCAACAGGAACTGGCCGCGCGCGGCACCCTGGCCCAGAGCACGCTGCAACTGCACGCCCTGCAAGAAGAAGACGGCGAGGAATCCCTATGAAGCTCAATCCATTCGTGCAGGCCGGTATCGGCCTGACCTTCGCCCTGCTGTGGTCGTGCCCGACTCTGGCCGCGCTGACTGAAACCAAGAATTTCGGCATGGACGTTAAAATCACCGGCCAGTCCGAAGACGACCGCGACCTGGGCACCAAAGCGGGTGGCGACGTCAATGGCATCGGCCTCGACCTGCGCCCGTGGATCTACGGCGAAAGCGGCAACTGGAGCGCCTACGCCATGGGCCAGGCGGTGGCTTCCAGCGACATCATCGAGACCGACACCCTGCAACAGTCGTCGAGTGACGCAACCGATCAATCGAGCAACAACGACCGCAAGACCAAGAAGAACTACCTGGCCATGCGCGAGTTCTGGGTCGGCTACAGCGGCTTCACGCCCTACCCCGGCGAGATCCTCAAGCTCGGTCGCCAACGTCTGCACAATGACGACGGCCAATGGCGCGACACCAATATCGAAGCGCTGAACTGGACCTTCGACACGACCCTGCTCAAGGCCAATGTCGGTGCCGCCGAACGTTTCAGCGAATACCGCACCGACCTCAAGGAACTGTCGCCCAAGGACAAGGACCGCCAGCACTTCTACGCTGACGCCGCCTACCAGTGGACGCCGGGGCAGTGGATCGGCCTGCGCGGTCACCACACCCATGACGACGGCAAGCTCGACTACGCCGAACCGGGCGTGGCCACTGACCCGTTGGACAAACGCGAGAACGGCGACCTGACGTGGCTCGGCATCGAAGCCAACAGCGACGCCTACAACTGGCGCAACACCAACACCGTCAACTACTGGGCCAGCGTCACCGGCATGCGGGGCGACCGCGACACGGTCAACGCGTTGAACGCCGACGGCACCCGCCCCACCGCCGCCAAGCGCAGCGACGACGTGAGCGGTTGGGCCACCGACCTGGGTGTGCGCCTGCGCCTCGACCCGCAGTGGCAAGTCGGTGCGGCCTATTCGCGCGCCAGCGCCGAATACGAGCAGAACGGCCTGCAGAGCAACCGCTCGAACTGGACCGGCACGCAGTCCCGCGTCCACCGTTTCGGCGAAGCGTTTCGCGGCGAGATGAACAACATGCAGTCCATGAGCCTGTTCGCTTCCTGGCAACTGCGCGAGGACTATGACGCCAGCCTGGTGTACCACAAGTTCTGGCGCGTCGACGGCAACAAGGCGGTGGGCAGCAACGGCATCGATGCCGTGCAGAACAACACCGATGACGTGACCGGCGCGATCCTGTCCAGCACTTCCCTGCCCCTTGAAGACGGCAAGAAAGACCTGGGCCAGGAGATGGACCTGGTCGTCACCAAGTACTTCAAGAAAGGCCTGCTGCCGGCCGCGCTCAGCCAGTCGATCGACGAACCGTCGGCCCTGGTGCGCTTTCGTGCCGGCGTGTTCAAACCGGGCGACGCCTATGGCAGCCAGGTCGACTCGTACATGCATCGCGCCTTTGTCGACGTGATCTGGAAGTTCTGATGGGAGCCCGCGCAATGATTGCTCACCCCTTCACAGGCAGATGCTTGCTGGTGACCGCGATGCTGATGGCCAGCGCCACAGCCTTCGCCGATACCGCGCAGCCGGTCAAGGCGCCGACCATCGCCAAAGAACTGCAACAGGCCAAGACCTACACCATTTCCAGCCCGCCGACCGCGCCGCTGGAAATGCCCAAGCCGGCCCTGCCGGACCTGTCGGGCTACACCGCTGCGGCGATGGAAAAAAAGATCGTGCGCAAGAAGCCCGGCAAAATCAGCATCCGCCGCATGATGCAGGAAGATGCGCTCAAGGACTTCATCGGCGGCGATAACAAGATGGCCGAGTGGGTGGTGCGCCAGCACGGCATTCCCCAGGCGATCTTTATCGACGACGGCTACATGAACCTCAAGGACCTGCTGGGCAAAGTGCCCAAGCAGTACCTCAGCGAAACCTCGCCGGGCGTGTTCCTCGCCAAGTTGCCGATCGTGGTCGGGCGCAAAGGCATCCTGGACATCGACAAGCAGACCAAAGAACTGCGCCTGTCCCAGGAAGCCGGTTCGTTCCTGATCAACGACGGCCAACTGTTTGTGCGCGATACCAAGATCACCGGCTGGAAAGAAAAGGCCAACGGCCCGGCGACCTTCCAGTCGCCCAATGAATTCCGTCCGTTCCTGCTGGCCTGGGGCGGCACCGAGACCTACATCGCCAACACCAAGATGGCCAGTTTCGGTTACGCCAACAGTAAGTCGTATGGGGTGAGTATTTCCCAGTACACGCCGAACATGGCCAAGGTGCTCAAGCGCTCTGAGCCGACAGGCTGGATCATCGATTCCGAGTTCTCGGACATGTGGTACGGCTTCTACTGCTACGAGACCGAAGGCTTCGTGATCAAGGGCAATACCTACAAAGACAACATTGTCTACGGGATTGACCCCCACGACCGTTCCCACGGCCTGATCATCGCGGACAACAGCGTCTACGGGACCAAGAAGAAGCACGGCATCATCATTTCCCGGGAAGTGAACGACAGCTTCATCTTTAACAACCGCAGCTACGACAACAAACTCTCGGGCCTGGTGATCGACCGTAACAGCGTGAACAACCTGATCGCCGACAACGAGATCTACCGCAACCACACCGACGGCATCACGCTCTACGAGAGCGGCGACAACCTGTTGTGGGGCAACAAAGTGATCGCCAACCGTCGCCACGGCATCCGTATACGTAACAGCGTCAACATCAAGCTGTACGAAAACACCTCGATGGCCAACGGCCTGACCGGGGTCTACGGCCACATCAAGGATCTGACCGACACCGACCGCGACATCGCCCTCGACCCGTTCGACGCCAAGGTCTCGCTGATCGTGGTCGGCGGTGAACTGGCCGGTAACGGCAGCGGGCCGCTGTCGATCGATTCGCCGTTGAGCATCGAGTTGTACCGCGTGTCGATGCTGGCGCCGACCAAATCCAGCGGCATCAGCTTCAACGGCATTCTTGGCGAGCGCCAGGAAGAAATTCTCGACCTGCTGGTACGCCAGCAGAAAGCCGTGCTGATCGACCCTGTCGAACGCCAGACCGAAATGCAGGACTGAGGATGACCCTTATGCACCCACACATGATCAAACTGCTGAGCCTCTCGGGTCTGACCCTCGGCCTGCTTGCGGCCAGCCAGGGCGTGCGCGCCGACGAAATCAAGGCGCCGACCTTCAGCGCCGAACCGTGCTGCAGCCTCTGCCCGGCGGCGCATGACGCGAAGAACTACACCACGCGCTATCAGCAGAACTTCACCACCCTGGTGCAAGCCCAGGGCGACTGGCTGTTCCGTACCCAGGAAGACCTGCGCACCGAATTCGACACCAGCCCCGCCGGCTACAAACGCATGCAACAACTGCACGATGCGTTCAAGGCCAAGGGCGTGGAACTGGTGGTGGTCTACCAACCGACCCGTGGCCTGGTGAACCGCAATAAGCTCAACCCCGAGGAAAAAGCCACGTTCGATTTCGACAAGGCCCTGGGCAACTACAAAACCATGCTCGGCCGTTTCGCCAAGATGGGCTACGTGGTGCCGGACCTGTCGCCGTTGACCAACGAGCAGCTCCCGGATGAATTGCCGGCCCACGACTTCTACTTCCGCGGCGACCAGCACTGGACCCCTTACGGCGCCCAGCGCACCGCAAAAATCGTCGGCGCCAAAGTACGTGCGATGCCCGAGTTCGCCGAGATTCCCAAGCGTGAATTCGAGACCAAGCGCTCCGGGCGCATGGGCAAGACCGGCACCCTGCACAACATGGCCGGGCAACTCTGCGGCACCAGCTACGCGATCCAGTACATGGACCAGTTCACCACCGAGCCCAAGGGCGAAGCGGGCGACGGCGACCTGTTCGGCGATTCGGGCAACCCGCAGATCACCCTGGTCGGCACCAGCCACAGCGGCAAGAACTACAACTTCGCAGGCTTCCTTGAACAGGAAATCGGTGCCGACATCCTCAACGTCGCCTTCCCCGGCGGTGGCCTGGAAGGCTCGATGATCCAGTACCTGGGCAGCGACGAATTCCAGAAGAGTCCGCCGAAGATCTTGATCTGGGAGTTCTCGCCGCTGTACCGCCTCGACCAGGAAACCATCTATCGCCAGATGATGTCGTTGCTGGACAACGGCTGCGAAGGCAAGACCGCGCAGATGAGTGCCAGCGCCACCTTGAAACCCGGCAAGAACGAATTAATGGTCAACAGCTCGAACAAAGACCTGCGCAACGTCAACCATCAGGTCGATATCCGCTTCGCCGATCCGTCGGTGAAAACCTTGCAAGCCACCCTCTGGTACATGAATGGGCGCCACGAGGACATCAAGATCGAGAAACCCGAAACATCCGATACAGACGGGCGTTTCGCCTTTGAACTGCGCACCGACGAAGACTGGGCCTCGCAGAACTTGCTGGCCGTGGAAGTGCAGGGCCCCGAAGCGGGTGCTGCCGCGCAAAAAGTCGAAGCGAAAATTTGCACACGCAACGTATTCCCCGCAGGTGGTCAACAGACTGCCTCTACCGGGCAATGAGGTTACCTATGCAGAAGTTATTGATCCCTACCTTACTGGGCCTGGCGATGTTCGCTGGCTCCGTGAATGCCGCCGCGCCGCTGCGCCCGCCCCAGGGCTACTTTGCACCGATCGAGGCGTTCAAGACCGGCGACTTCAAGGACGGCTGCGACGCGATGCCGACGCCCTACACCGGCTCGCTGCAGTTTCGCAGCAAGTACGAAGGTTCGGACAAGGCGCGCTCCACGCTGAACGTGCAGTCGGAAAAAGCCTTCCGCGACAGCACCGCCGACATCACCACGCTGGAAAAAGACACCAGCAAGCGCGTGATGCAGTTCATGCGCGACGGTCGCCCGGAACAGTTGGAATGCACCTTGAACTGGCTGACCAGCTGGGCCAAGGCGGATGCGTTGATGTCCAAGGACTTCAACCATACCGGCAAATCCATGCGCAAATGGGCGCTGGGCAGCATGGCCTCGGCCTATGTGCGCCTGAAGTTCTCCGACTCGCACCCGCTGGCCAACCACCAGCAGGAATCGCAGCTGATCGAAGCCTGGTTCAACCGGCTGGCCGATCAGGTGGTGAGCGACTGGGACAACCTGCCGCTGGAAAAAACCAACAACCACTCCTACTGGGCCGCCTGGTCGGTGATGGCGACGTCCATCGCGACCAACCGTCGCGACCTGTTTGATTGGTCGGTGAAGGAATACAAGGTCGGCGTCAACCAGATCGACGACCAAGGCTTCCTGCCGAACGAATTGAAGCGTCAGCAGCGCGCCCTGTCGTACCACAACTACGCCCTGCCACCGCTGTCGATGATCGCCAGTTTTGCCCTGGTCAACGGGGTGGACCTGCGCCAGGAAAACAACGGCGCGCTCAAACGCCTGGGCGACAAGGTGCTGGCCGGGGTCAAAGACCCGCAGATCTTCGAGCAGAAGAACGGCAAAGAGCAGGACATGAAGGACCTCAAGGAAGACATGAAATTCGCCTGGCTTGAGCCGTTCTGCAGCCTCTACACCTGCGCGCCGGATGTGCTCGAGCGCAAACATGGAATGCAGCCGTTCAAGACCTTTCGCCTGGGGGGTGACCTGACCAAGGTCTACGACCCGACACATGAGAAAGGCAACAAAAGCCACTGACGAAACGCGGTTTAAAAAGAAATGTGGGAGGGGGCTTGCTCCCGATGGCGGTGTACCAGTCGCCATCTGTGTTGAATGACACACCGCTATCGGGAGCAAGCCCCCTCCCACATTTCTGACCGCATTTCGACAGTGAGAACGCAATACAACCTCCCCCCGGATTCGTGGGGGGGTTTGGGGGGGCTCCGGCCCTTGACTGTTGGTTAAACGTGGAGAGATCGGGATGGTTTTCTCGTCCAATGTGTTCCTGTTTCTGTTCTTGCCGATCTTTCTCGGCTTGTACTACTTGAGCGGGCAACGCTATCGCAACCTGCTGCTGCTGCTGGCCAGCTACGTGTTCTACGCCTGGTGGCGAGTGGACTTCCTGGCGCTGTTCGCCGCCGTCACGCTGTGGAACTACTGGATCGGCCTCAAGGTCGGTGCCGCCGGCGTGCGTACCAAGCCGGCCCAACGCTGGCTGCTGCTGGGCGTGGTGCTCGACCTGTGCATCCTCGGCTACTTCAAGTACGCCAACTTCGGCGTCGACAGCATCAACGTGATGATGAAGTCAGCGGGCCTGGAGCCGTTTATCCTCACCCACGTGCTGTTGCCGATCGGGATCTCGTTCTACATCTTCGAGTCCATCAGCTACATCATCGACGTGTATCGCGGCGACACCCCGGCCACGCGCAACCTCATCGACTTTGCGGCGTTCGTGGCGATCTTCCCGCACTTGATCGCCGGCCCCGTGCTGCGTTTTCGCGACCTGGCCGACCAGTTCAACAACCGCACCCACACCCTCGACAAGTTCTCCGAGGGCTGTACGCGGTTCATGCAGGGTTTCATCAAGAAGGTCTTCATCGCCGACACCCTGGCGGTGGTGGCCGACCATTGTTTCGCCCTGCAAAACCCCACCACCGGCGATGCCTGGCTCGGTGCGCTGGCCTACACCGCGCAGTTGTACTTCGACTTCTCCGGCTACAGCGACATGGCCATCGGCCTGGGCTTGATGATGGGTTTCCGCTTCATGGAAAACTTCAAGCAGCCGTACATCAGCCAATCGATCACCGAGTTCTGGCGGCGCTGGCACATCAGCCTGTCGACCTGGCTGCGTGACTACCTCTACATCACCCTGGGCGGCAACCGTAAAGGCACGCTGACCACCTACCGCAACCTGTTCCTGACCATGCTGCTTGGTGGCCTGTGGCACGGTGCGAACATCACTTACATCGTGTGGGGCGCCTGGCACGGCATGTGGCTGGCCATCGAGAAAGCCATCGGCCTCAACACCTCGCCGCGCAGCTTCAACCCGGTGCGCTGGGTCTTCACCTTCCTGTTGGTGGTGATGGGCTGGGTGATCTTCCGTTCCGAAAACCTGCACGTCGCCGGCCGCATGTACGGCGCGATGTTCAGCTTTGGCGAGTGGTCGCTGTCGGAACTCAACCGGGCCAACCTCACCGGCCTGCAAGTGGCAACCCTGGTGGTGGCCTACGCAACCCTGGCGTTCTTTGGCCTGCGCGACTTTTACCGCAACCGCCCTGCCGAGAAAACCAAGCCGGCCGACCCGAGCCTGATCAAGGCAGTGCCTGGCGACGACCCTGGCAGCATCCACCAGCCAGATTTCACCGTCGGTAAAGACGCCGCCGTACAACCGGCCTACTGGACCGCTGACTGGCCACGCTACGCCATGCGCGCAGCGGTGCTGCTGCTGTTCGTGGCGTCGATTCTCAAACTGTCGGCGCAGAGTTTCTCGCCGTTCCTTTACTTCCAATTCTGAGGGAGCCGACCATGACCCGTTCATTTCGCGTCCTCTATATCGCGCTGTTTCTCTTGGTGCTGCTGGCCCTGGGCGCCTGGTCGATGCGCAGTTTCTTCGGCTTCAACACCAATGCCGACGCCACCGTGCTCAATGGTCGCTGGACCAAGGCCGTCGAGACGCACTACGACGACCAGTTCCCGATCAAGCGCATCGGCACCAACCTCTGGGCTGCGCTGGACTACAAGCTGTTCAATGAAGGCCGCCCTGGCGTAGTGCTGGGTCGCGATCACTGGTTGTACAGCGACGAGGAGTTCAACCCGGCCGTCAACGAAGACCAGAACCTGGAGGGCAACTACGCCCTGGTCGAAGGCGTGCGCCAGAAGCTCAAGGCCCAAGGCATTCAACTGGTGATGGCGATCATTCCGGCCAAGGTACGCCTGTATCCGGAGCACCTCGGTGAGGTGAAACCGGCGAGCATCCACGCCAACCTGTACCAGGACTTCCACGCCCGTGTCGCCGCCGACAAGATCCTCGCCCCCGACCTACTTGGCCCGTTGCAACAGGCCAAGCTCGGCGGCCAGCAAGTGTTCCTGCGCACCGACACCCACTGGACCCCGGACGGTGCCGAAATCGCCGCCAAGCAACTGGCCAAGGCGATTGCCGCCAAGACCCCACTGAGCGGCGAGCCGCAGCGCTTTGTCACCGAGGCCGAGACAACCGCCCCGCACAGTGGCGACCTGCGTCTGTTCCTGCCGCTGGACCCGCTGTTCGAAAACCTGATGCCGCCCAAGGAGCCGCTGGAAAAACGCGTCACGCGCCTGGCCGAAACCAAAGGCGACGACGCGCTGTTCAGCGACAGCGAAACCCCGGTGGCACTGGTCGGCACCAGCTACAGCGCCAACCCCAACTGGAACTTCGTCGGCGCGCTCAAGCAAGCCCTGGGCAGCGATGTCATCAACTACTCCGAAGACGGCCACGGCCCGATCCTGCCGATGCTCAGCTACCTCAAAAGCGAAGACTTCAAGAACAGCCCGCCGCAGGTGCTGATCTGGGAGTTTCCTGAACGTTATCTGCCCGTGAACAACGAAATCGGCGATGCCGACCCGCAGTGGGTTGCGCAACTTAAACAAGCCGGTACGCGCCAACAGAACATGGCACTGAACACCCCAGCTAAACACCCAAAATCCGAGACGCCCGACCGGGCGCAAAACTGAAAGAGAGGTAACTCACATGACTTTCACTACGACTCCGCGTCGTCTCGCCAAGACTCTGGCCCTGGCTGCCGGCATGAGCCTGGTATCGATGTCCGCCTTCGCCGGCGACGCGGCCTTGTACGGCCCTGTCGCACCGAAAGGCTCCAGCTTCGTGCGTGTCTACAACGCCGCCAACCAGGAAGTCAGCGCCACCGTCGGCAGCACCAACCTGAGCGAAGTGGCCCCACTGGCCAGCAGCGACTTCAGCTTTATGCCCGGCGGCGACTACAGCGCCAAGGTCGGCAGCCAGTCCGTGTCAGTGAAACTTGCCGCCGACCACTACTACACCCTGGTCAACAACAGCAGCGGTCAGCCCCAACTGATCGAAGAGCCGCCGTTCAAGAACAAACAGAAATCCCTGGTGCGCGTGCAGAACCTCAGCGACAGGGCCCTGACCCTGAAAACCGCCGACGGCAAGACCGACGTGGTCAAGGCCGTGGCCGCCAAGAGCCGTGGCGAACGTGAAATCAACCCAGTGAAAGTCAGCCTGGCGCTGTACGACGGCGACAAGAAAGTCGGCGACGTGAAGCCGGTAGCCCTGGAGCGCGGTGAAGCAGCGGTGCTGTACGTCACCGGCTCCGGCAGCAGCCTGTCGCCAGTGTGGGTCAAGCGCCCCGTGTCGACCCGCTAAACATTTCTCGGACTGACAGCAACCCACTGTAGGAGCGAGCTTGCTCGCGAAAATCGCCAATGATGACGCGGGCATTCTGGATGTACGCGGTGTCTGGGAGTTCTTCGCGAGCAAGCTCACGCCTACAGAGGACAGAGGCGTCAGTCCGGCCCGAGACAAAAACAAGAGTGAAACGACAAACCTTCGTAGCTCTGACCCAAATCGATTCAAGGAGAAACAGCATGATCCCAGTAATCCTTTCCGGTGGTAGCGGCTCACGTCTTTGGCCGCTTTCCCGTAAACAGTTTCCTAAACAGTTCCTGGCCCTGACCGGCGAGCACACGCTGTTCCAGCAAACCCTGGAGCGCCTGGTATTCGATGGAATGGAATCCCCCATCGTGGTCTGCAACAAAGACCATCGCTTCATCGTCAACGAGCAACTGAGCGTGCGCAAGCTGGAAACCCAGCGCATCCTGATGGAGCCCTTCGGCCGCAACACCGCGCCGGCCGTGGCGCTGACCGCGATGATGCTGGTCAATGAAGGCCGCGACGAGCTGATGCTGGTGCTGCCCGCCGACCACGTGATCGACGACCAGAAAGCCCTGCAACGCGCCCTGGCCCTGGCCACCGTGGCCGCCGAGCGCGGCGAGATGGTGCTGTTCGGCGTACCGGCGACCCGTCCGGAAACCGGTTATGGCTACATCAAATCCACCAACGACTCGCTGTTGCCCGAAGGCGTGAGCCGCGTGCAACAGTTCGTGGAAAAACCCGATGAAAAACGCGCCGTCGAGTTCGTCAAAAGCGGCGGTTATTTCTGGAACAGCGGCATGTTCCTGTTCCGCGCCAGCCGCTTCCTCGAAGAGCTGAAAAAGCACGATCCGGACATCTACGACACCTGCGTGCTGACCCTCGAACGCAGCGCGCAAGACGCCGACACCGTGACGTTCGACGAAGCCACCTTCGCCTGCTGCCCGGACAATTCCATCGACTACGCCGTGATGGAAAAAACCCAACGCGCCTGCGTGGTGCCGCTGAGCGCGGGCTGGAGCGACGTGGGCTGCTGGGCATCGCTGTGGGCGGTCAACGATAAAGACGTCAACGGCAACGTCACCAAGGGCGACGTGGTGATCCAGGACAGCAAGAACTGCATGATCCACGGCAACGGCAAGCTGGTATCGGTGATCGGCCTGGAAAACATCGTGGTGGTGGAAACCAAGGACGCGATGATGATTGCCCACAAGGACAAGGTCCAGGGCGTCAAGCAGATGGTCAACACCCTCAACGAACAGGGCCGCAGCGAAACCCAGAACCACTGCGAAGTCTACCGTCCGTGGGGCTCCTACGACTCGGTCGACATGGGCGGGCGTTTCCAGGTCAAGCACATCTCGGTCAAGCCGGGCGCGTGCCTGTCGCTGCAAATGCACCACCACCGCGCCGAACACTGGATCGTGGTCAGCGGCACCGCTGAAGTCACCTGTGACGAGAACGTGTTCCTGCTCTGCGAGAACCAGTCCACCTACATCCCGATCGCCTCGGTACACCGCCTGCGCAACCCGGGCAAGATCCCGTTGGAGATCATTGAAGTGCAATCGGGCAGCTATTTGGGTGAGGACGATATCGAGCGGTTTGAAGATATCTATGGTCGCTCGACCCCGATTGAGCGCGGTGTGTCGGTGAAAACGATCGCGCAGTAAAACAGTCGTATAAGAAGCCCTCGCCCAGGTCATTGCGTCCCCTATCCGCAGTGGCTTGGGTGGGGGCTTTTTGTTTTTGGGGTTGTGGTGGTGCTGAGGGCCTCATCGGGGGCAAGCCCCCTCCCACATTTGGACCGAGTACATCATTTGGAATGCGGTCGAATGTGGGAGGGGGCTTGCCCCCGATGGCGTCAGCCCAGCCACCTCACATCTCAAGGTAGCCAATCCCACCTACGCTTAAGTTAGGATGCTCGTTCCCTATTCGAGGTGGTCTCCATGTTTTTCGGCGTTCTACTGATCATCACCTGGCTGGTCCTGTTGCTGCGCTACCCGGCCAAGGCACTGCCGGTGTCGCTGGCCGCTGCAGTCGGCCTGGGCCTGGTCGCGGTGTGGGTGGTGTGGCTGGACAATCGCGAAGCGTCGCAACTGGCGCGCCTGGAGCTGCGCATCATCTACGCCCCACAGGACTGCCCCGCCGATCGCCCACTGAAACTGAGCCTGAACAACGGCAACGACGTACCGCTGACCGAACTGCGCTGGCGCGTCGCCGCCTATGCGCCGGGCGACACGATCAACCTGGCCGACAACGTCTACGCCGCCCCGCGCTATCGCGGCCCCGGCGAGTTGCAGGCCGGCGCCACCTGGGACGATTGCCTGCCCACCCCGCCGCTACGCCCTGGCTACCGCCCGCAAACCCTAGAGTTTCGCGCCGAGCATGTGCAAGGCAGCTTCTCGGACTGACAAAGGACTGATCCATGCCCAACGTACTCATCACCGGTTGTTCCAGTGGTATTGGTCGCGCCTTGGCCGAGGCCTTCAAATCCGCCGGCTTCGACGTGTGGGCCAGCGCCCGCCAACCGGAAGACGTCGCCCACTTGTCCGCCGCCGGCTTCAACGCCGTGCAACTGGACGTCAACGACAGCGCCGCCTTGCAGCACCTGGCCGAGCAGTGGGGCGAGCTGGATGTGCTGATCAACAACGCCGGCTACGGCGCCATGGGCCCGTTGCTCGACGGCGGCACCGAAGCGATGCAGCGCCAGTTCGCGACCAACGTATTTTCCATCGTCGGCGTGACCCAGGCGCTGTTCCCCGCGCTGCGTCGCGGTAAAGGCCTGGTGGTAAATATCGGCAGCGTTTCCGGGGTGCTGGTGACGCCGTTCGCCGGTGCCTACTGCGCCTCCAAGGCAGCCGTGCATGCCTTGAGCGATGCCCTGCGCATGGAGCTGGCGCCGTTTGGCGTGCGGGTGATGGAAGTGCAACCGGGGGCGATCGATACGCGTTTTGCAAAAAACGCCGGGGCCCAGGCTGAGTTGTTGATCAATGAGAAGTCGCCGTGGTGGCCGTTGCGCGACGGTATCCGCGCGCGCTCCCAGGCCTCCCAGGACAACCCGACACCGGCCAGCCAATTTGCCAACCACGTCCTGAAAGCCGTGCAACAACCAACACCGCCGCGGTTATTACGCGCGGGCAACGGCAGTCGAGCGCTGCCGTTGATGGCGGCGTTACTGCCCAAAGGATTATTGGAAAAAGTGTTGAAGCGACGCTTTGGTTTGAATGGGAGTTTATAAATGATCGACTACAGCGACTTTTTCGAAGAAGTGATCCAGACCCACGTCGAGATCGAACAATGGTTTGCCGGGGTTGCGCCCGAGGGCACCTTGCACAATTTGCTGGCGCGCTTCTCACCCGAGTTCAGCATGGTCGCCCCCGCCACCGGCACCCGGGTCAATGCGGCTGGGGTCAATGCCCTGTTCACTCGCCTGGGCGGCATGCGCCCGGGGTTGAAAATCACCTTGAGTGAAATGACCGGGATTGACCGCCATGCGCGGGGTGCCACGGTGACGTACCGCGAACACCAGGTCGATGACAGCGGCACCCGGACCGATCGCCGCGCCACCGTGGTGTTCGAGAAGCAGGCCAGCGGCGCGCTGCTATGGCGCCATCTGCATGAGACATTTATCAAGGCTTAACGCGGTCAATTGTGGGAGGGGCAAGTCGAATCGTCGCACCGCCCCTCCCACCTTTCAGTTCGGCGTTTGGTTGACGATCACCGTGCAGGTGATGCCGGCCGCCAACAACACGCCTTCCGGCACTTCATCGATATGAATCCGTACCGGCACCCGTTGCGCCAGGCGCACCCAGTTGAAGGTCGGGTTCACGTCGGCGATCAGCTCGCGGCTCTCGGGGTTGTCGCGGTCGTAGATGCCACGCGAGATGCTTTCTACATGCCCTTTCAACGTCTCGCCGCTCATCAACTGCATATCGGCTTTATCACCGACTTTGACGTGGGGCAGTTTGGTTTCTTCAAAGAAGCCATAGACCCAGAACGAGTTCATATCGACCACGGCCATCTTGGCTTCGCCGATGCGCGCGTAGTCACCGCGATGCACGTTGAGGTTGGTGACGTAGCCGTCGACGGCCGCCACGACTTGAGTGCGTTTCAAATTCAGTTCGGCGGCTTCCAGTTGTGCCTGGGCGTGCTGGTAGTCGGCCATGGCCGAGTCGGCGATGTTGCTGGCATCGTCGCGGTTTTCCTTGGAGATCACCAGCGCGTCGAGGTCGGCGCGGCGGTGGGCGTTGTCCTTGCGCATCTCCCAGGTGGCTTTACGTGATGCGACAAGGGCTTGCGCCTGTTTGACGGCGAGGCGGTAGTGCTCGGGGTCGATCTGCATCAGCAGGTCGCCCTTTTTCACCAACTGGTTGTCGCGCACCGG
The DNA here is from genome assembly GCF_029320995.1 of Pseudomonas sp. D3. NCBI lineage: Bacteria > Pseudomonadati > Pseudomonadota > Gammaproteobacteria > Pseudomonadales > Pseudomonadaceae > Pseudomonas > Pseudomonas sp. D3. The sequence goes on along the minus strand of NZ_CP119772.1, from coordinate 1,315,916 downwards.
CACATCGACCACTTCGCCGGTGACGTCGGCGGCGACGTTGATGATGTCGGCACGCACGCGGCCGTCGCGGGTCCAGGGCGTTTCCATGTAATGCACCCACAGCGTGCGGCCAATCCAGATCGCCAGAGCCAGTACCAGCAAGGTCGCGAGCAGGCTGAAAAACTTTTTCATCGGGGCATTCTCAACGGTAGACGGTCAGCGCCAGGGCGCCGAACAGGCAAACGAACAGGCTCAGGCGCAGCAACGCCGGGTGCCAGAAAAAACGGTACAGGTCGAACCCGGCCAGGAAGCGGTCCAGCGCCCAGGCCAACCCCGCCGCGATCAAAAACATCAGGGTCATGGTCGGCATGTAAATGCCGTGGAACGCGATTTCACGAGGCATGCCCAGCTCCTTTCAACATAAGCGCGCCTTGGGGCTTGTAGGCCGCCAGCGGCGATTGCGGGTCCAGCAGCGAAGTACGGATAAAGTGCAGGTAGCTTTTCACCCGGCGCAGGGCCGAGGTATCGAAGTGCGGCGCGAAGGGTTCGTCGGTGGCCTGCACGCGGCTGATCGCGTGGTCGACGGCAATCAGCCCGCGCTCCAGGTTGCTGGCGCTGGGTTGCAGGAACAGGCGCACCAGGGAGCGGCCCATCACGCGGATCGCCTGGCGCCAGGGCTGGGATTCGGCATAGGCCGGGTGGACCGGCAGGATCGCCTGCTCCTTGCGCAGTTCGATGATCGCGTGGCCGACTTCCAGCACCACGAACATCCAGCGCAGCAGGTTGCGTTGCACTTGCGGCTGGCCGACGGCAAGGCCGTAGGCCTGGTGCAGCAGGTCGCGGGTGCGGCTTTCGAAACTCGACGCCAAGCCCTTGAGCTTGCCGCTGATCGCGTACACCACTTGCTCGCGCAGGTCCTGTTCCAGGCGGCGCCACAACCAGCGGCTGTTGGGCGGCAGGATGATCGCACCCGCCGCCGCGCACACCAGCATGCCGATGATCATGGCGATGTAGTCGTTGATGAAGGTGTAGGGGTTGTAGACCGTGAGGTTGTCCGGCACCGAACCGGTGCTGAAAAAGATCAGCAGGCCCACGCCGACCCCGGCGTATTGCGGGCGTGAGGCGAGGAAGGCACCAAGGATGATCACCGGCGCGAGCATCACGCACAGCAGCGGGAAGCCGTCGATCCAGGGAAACACGAAAAACATTTCGACGAAGCCCACCAACGCCCCGATCAAGGTGCCGCAGGCCATCTGGAACGCCATGCGTTTGGGGTTCGGCGTGGCGGCGGACAGGCCGACGGTGGCGGCGGCGATCATGGTCATGGTCGCGCCGCTGGGCCAGGCGGTCGCCACCCAGTAACTGCCGAGCACGATCAGGATGAACGACGCCCGCACCCCCGAGGCCACGCAGGCCAGCCAGTTGGTTTTGGGGATGAAGGTTTCGTCCCACTGTTCCCGCGCATGGCTGTGATCGGCCAGGGAGGCGTGGGTCTGCGCGTAGTTGTGCAGGTCATCGACGAAGCGGTAGAGCAATTCGTAGGCGGTATGAAAATCCAGCTGCTCGGCTTCGCTCGGGTTGCCTTCCTGGAAGATCGCTCGCAGGCTGCGGACCTTGGCGGGCAAGCCGTCCTTGTAGACGCTCAACTGGGTGACCAACCGCGCCGCGTCGGGGCTGGTGAGGGCGCGGCCGGAGAACCCGTCGAGCACTTCGGCCAAGTCCTGCAAACCCGGTTTGATTTCAGCGACGACGTGGTCTGCGGCATCGGCACGCAGGCGTTCGAGCAACTGGTGCAAGGCGTTGAAGCGCGTGGTGATGCTCATGAACTCGCTGTTGAGGCGGCTGAGCCGGCCGTTGCGCCGACGCATGTGCGGGTCTTCGAACACGGTGAGGCTGCGCAGGCCTTCCAGGCCGACGGCTTCGGCGATAAAGCGCACGTTGGTGCTTTCGAAGTTCTCGCGCTGGCTGCGCCCACGCAAGCCGTCGGTGACGAACAGCGCGAACACGCCAAACCGCTGGTACAGCGCGTTGCGCATGGCCGCACTGGAGGTCTGCGGCAGGATCGCTGCGCTGACCAACGTGGAGACGAGAATCCCCAGGGAAATTTCCAGCACGCGCCACACAGCCGCCATAAACGCTCCGTCCGGGTGGGCCAGGGACGGCAGGCCGACCATCGCGGCGGTGTAACCGGCGAGCACAAACCCATACGCGCGAAAGTTGCGGTTGCGCGTGGCGCCGGCGGTGCAGAGACCTACCCAGATCGCCAGCGAGCCGAGGAACAGCTCGGTGTTCTGCGCAAACAAGGCGATCAGAAACACCATCGCCGCCGACCCGGCCAAAGTACCGAGGAAGCGATAAAAGCTCTTGACGAACACCTGGCCGCTCTGCGGTTGCATCACGATAAACACGGTGATCATCGCGGTGCGCGGTTGCGGCAGTTCCAGGCGCATGGCCAGCCACAGCGTGACGAACGCGGCGATCAGCACCTTGAAGATGTACACCCAGGTCACGCCATCACTGCGTGCCCAGTCGAAAAAGCCACGGCGCCACTCAAGGGAATACAGCCAGCGCAGCGGTGCAGGCAAGGGAGTCATTAAATCCTACTCAGTGATCAAACACGGCGAGCGCCGCCGGGGTTTTGCTCGGGACAGTCTTGGTAGCTTGCGGAACATCGTTGCCAGCGCCAAGCCCGCCGCCCAGGGCGGTCACCAGGTCGGCATGGGCCGTCAGACGCGCGGCCTGCACCTGTTGCTCGACCTGCTGCTGGCGGAACAGCAGGGTCTGGGCGTTCAGCACATTGAGGTAGTCCGTGAGGCCGCGCTGGTAGGCGATCATCGCGATGTCGTAGGTTTTCTGCGCCGAGGCCACCGATTCCGCGGCGAAGCCCTGTTGCTTGTTCATGGATTCGCGACGGATCAACTGGTCGCTGATGCCCTTGAGTGCGTTGACCAGGGTCTGGTTGTAATGCGCCACGGCGACGTCATAGCCGGCGCTGGCTTCACCCAGTTCCGAACGCAGGCGGCCGCCGTCGAAGATCGGCAGGGTGATGGCCGGGCCGACGCTGTAGTTGAGTTTCTTGCCGGTCAGAAAGCTCAGCATGCCGCCGCCGGTGGCCACGTAGCCGAGGCTGCCGACCAGATCGACGTTGGGGTAGAAGCCGGCGTGCGCGACATCGATGCCACGCGCCTGCGCTGCCACCTGCCAGCGGCTGGCGACCACGTCCGGGCGCTGGCCGAGCAATTGCGCGGGCAAGCTGGACGGCAATTTAAGCGGCGCGCCGAGAGATAAGGTCGGACGTTGCAGGTGCGCGCCCTCGCCCGGGCCTTTGCCCGCCAATGCCGCCAACTGGTTACGGCTCAGGGCGATCTCTTCGTCCAGGGCATCGAGCTGGCGATGGGTCTCGGGCAACGGGGTTTCGGCCTGGCTTACATCGAAATGCGTACCGATGCCCGCGTTCAGGCGTTTATTCGCCAAATCGAGAATCTGCTGTTGCTGGGCCAGCGTGGCCGCGACGATATCGCGGTTGGCGTAGTGCAGCGACAGCTGGATGTAGGCGCGCACCACGTTGTTCTGCAGTTCGAGCTGGGCCTGGCGTGCTTCGGCCGCGCTCATGTGCGCCAGGTCAACGGCACGCTCGGTGGCGTTGCTTTCACGGCCCCACAGGTCGAGGGCGTAGCTGAAACCCAGGGAGGTATTGTTGTCCCAGGTGTTGGCACCGCTCAATGCACCCGGGCCGTAGAACTGATCGTTCGGCCAGTTGTGGCGTTTGAGGGTGGTGTCGCTGTTGATCTGCAACGACTCGGCCGACTCGGCAATCCCGGCCATGGCCCGCGCTTCACGCACACGTGCGGCGGCCATGGCCAGGCTCGGGCTGTCATGGGTGGCGAGTTCGACCCAACGGTTGAGTTGGGGGTCACCGTAGGCCTGCCACCATTGTGCTGTGGGCCAGTGGGCGTCCCGGGCGGCGCTCTGAATCGCCTCGTCGGTGGCCAGGGTATTGGCGTTGAGGGCCTGGTCTTGGGGGGCGATTCCTCCGGTTCCGATGCAGCCGCTGATTGCTAACGATAAGGCCCAAACACTGAGAGTCTTCAGCTCTCTGCTGATGCGACGCGGCACTGCTGCGAATTCCTGAGGTGGGTGATGCGGGGTAGGTGGCACAATTCTAGGACGCAAGGGGAATGGCGATAAGCTGGTATTCCTGTGAATCTTTATTACCGTTCAGGCGATAATCCCTTCGTAGGGATCACTGGTCTACGTAACTTTCTGTCACAATTTGTCATCTCCCTTGAGAACACCCCATGGACACTTTGCAAAACATGCGCGCTTTCAGTTGTGTGGCCGAGGCCGGCAGCTTCACCGCCGCCGCCGCACAACTGGACACTACCACCGCCAACATCTCGCGCGCGGTCTCCAACCTTGAGGCCCATCTGCAAACCCGCTTGCTCAACCGCACCACCCGTCGCATTGCGCTCACGGAAGCCGGTAAACGCTATTTATTGCGCTGCGAGCAAATCCTGGCCTATGTCGAGGAAGCCGAGGCCGAAGCCAGTGACGCCCACGCGCGCCCCTCCGGCCAATTGAAAGTGCACACCATGACCGGTATCGGCCAGCATTTCGTCATCGACGCCATTGCGCGCTACCGCCGCACTCACCCGGACGTGACCTTCGACCTGACCCTGGCCAACCGCGTGCCGGACTTGCTCGATGAGGGCTACGACGTGTCCATCGTGCTGGCCAGCGAACTGCCGGACTCGGGCTTCGTGTCCCAGCGCCTAGGCATCACCTACAGCATCGCCTGCGCGTCGCCGGACTACGTCAAGGCCAAAGGCTGCGCGCAACGGCCCAACGATTTGCTCAACCACGCCTGCCTGCGCCTGGTCAGCCCGGTCGTCCTGCTGGACAAATGGAGCTTCAACGGCCCCGACGGCCAGGAAAGTGTCGCGATCAACACATCACCGTTCCTGGTGAACTCGGCCGATGCGATGAAAACCGCCATCACCAGTGGCATGGGCGTCGGCCTGTTGCCGGTGTACGCCGCCATCGAAGGCCTGCGCAACGGCACGCTGGTACGGGTGATGCCCAACTACCGCTCCCAGGAACTGAACCTGTACGCCATTTACCCGTCGCGTCAGTACCTGGATGCGAAGATCAAGACCTGGGTGGAATACCTGCGCGGCTCGCTGCCGGAAATTCTCGCGGCGCATCAGGCTGAGTTGGTCGCGTATGAGTTGAGCGGCAGCCTGGGCGGCGTGCGGTTGGCGAACTGAAACTGACCGCTCCGACGCAGAGAACGATCATTACGGAGCTCACCTACACCAGACCAGGAAGCGTCTGACTTTTCGCTTCATCCCACCCTCCCTACCGTGGCCCTTCCTGAGGATTACAAAGGGATATATCTGGGATGGAGCGCTTTCACATCACGGTAGGGGACAGAACCACAGCTAGCGGTATCGTGCGCAGCGGTAGCGATCTCAGCAGCATTATCGACCAGGCTCAAGCGTGCGAAGGCGATCAGGTCTATTGCCCTGCCTGCAAAACAGTCGGCGTTATCGTCTGCGAAGGGCCACGGCTGGTAGATACAATAAACGGTGTCAACACGGCCTTGGACGGCGATATCTGTCGCTGCAAGTGCGACCCGCCGCCTCGGCTGATTGCCCATCAGACCATCAGCTCACAGATTATTGACGTGGCACCGCCCGCCGCGCAGCCTCGAAGCCGTGCAGCAGCACCAGAACCCACTAAAAGTGCGTCGCCTTCTGCTGCCAAATCCCCGCAGACGCCGCTCTCAACAAGCGCCAACAAAACGCCTGCGCCAACCTGCGAAAACCTTTGGCGTCAGTACCAGGACAGAGCCGAAGCTATCGTGGCACCCAACGGTGTACTGATCGCAGATCCCAAGGCGCGTAACCGCGCCATCAACTCAGCCTACGCCCAACTGTGGCGTGCGGACCCACGCTTTCAGTGGGCGGGCCTCGCGGCGTTCGCCTCCAAGCAGGTGGGCTGTGGATTGCTGCATGCGGCGCAATCAATTGAAGGCATTCAGGCTGAACATGAGGCACAAGAGCAACTGAAGAGAGATGCAAGAAAAGGTTTCTGGGGGCTGTTCAGCACTGAAGAGCGTGAACGGCGCGCCAAGCTGGGCGAGTACGAACAGCGCCAACGCGACTATGAACAGGCCCGGCGCAACAACCCGGTGCCCGGTATCGACTGGCGACAAGAGCAGGAACCGTTTTCTGCGGTACAGCAGCTTTACCAGCATGTATACGAAATGATGGCGATGGGCAATACCACGCTGTTTTTAGATGTGTATGCGCTGCATTTGTTTTTTAGGGAGCGGGGGTTGGAGCATTTTAAAACCTGCTTGCGTCTACGCAAAAATATTTATGGCGCTAATCAACCACCCGTGCTTTGGCCAGTTGGGTATGAAAAGCTCGAATTTGGCACGAACTATTCGGAAATTCTGCAAACCTTCGAAGCCATTGAGCGTGGCCATATTGCTAAAGCTGTTGAGAATATGGCCCTGCACGAACAGCGTAATATCCTCCAACCAACCCTCTACAGCGACACAAAACTGGTCAATCTGCTGCGAGCCAACCATTTATCCTACGTCACAGACATACCCTCCGGCGTCGCGCAGGCAATTGAACTGACGCTGACCAGCCAGTGCAGCCCAACCCTTGACGGGCGTAGCATCAGCTTCAGCAACTCCCCTTTCGCCGACCTGTCCGATATTCAACAACGCATGATCTTCGTGCTCAAAGCTGCAGCCCGGTTCAACGAACTACTGCAAAGCGCCGAACGCATTCGTATCGAACAGTCTATCGACGACATCGCCTTTGGCAGGAACCTGCAATGAGCCGACTGGCGACGTTAGGCTGGCGACGTGGCGTGCTCGGGCTGGTCATTACCTTATTACTGGCATGGACGGCGGCCCGCCTAAACGCAGACGATCCCGAAATCAGGCTGCTACTGGACGAACCTTGGGAAGAGATGCGTCGACGCTCCAGCGCGGATATCGACCCGGCGATTGCGGGGCACTACTGGGGGAGACAAACAAGGACTGATGCCCGCCTTCGTTTTATGGATCCTCAATACGGATTCGTGACGCCATTGGCTAGATTTTTCAGCATAAGTTTCGGCGAAGAACGCGTCACAGGTGTACGAATGTCCCCGCAAATCGAACCCTTACTGCTCGATGACACGCTCAAGGTCGTATTGGACTTACAGGAGCAGTGGCGCAAGGGTGGCTGGATACCCATTCATGAAAAGAGCGATCCGCCTTTCGCCGATACTCTGCAGTGGCGTGATCAGCTACGAGACGTGATGGGCGGTGGAACATCTTACTGGCAAGCAGCTGATCAATATCAGGTCATGCTGGTAGTCAATCGATTCAAGGATGATCGACACCCCACAGAAGAGCGCTATCTTATCAAGTTGGCCTTGGCAAACCCTTGGGTGCAACCATGAGCTTGAGCACAAACCGGCGACGTGGCGTGCTCGGGCTGGTCATCATCTTATTACTGGCGTGGTCAGCGATCAGCCTCTACGCCGACGAACCTGAAATCGCAGTGATGCTTGGCGAGCCATGGGAGGACATGCGCCAGCGGTCCAGTGCAGAAATCGATCCCGCCATCCCCGGAACATTTTGGGGGAGGCAAACGCGTACCGATGCACGCCTTCGCTTCATCGATCCTCAATATGGTTTTGTGACGCCAATGGCACGTTTTTTCACGGTGGCATTCAATCGCGAGCGGGTAGAGAACATTACGATGTCCCCTCAAGTAGAACCTTTGCTGCTGGATGACACACTCAAGGTTGTAATGGACCTACAGGGGCAATGGCGCAAAGGCGGATGGATTCCCATCCGGGTCAATTACAACCCGGAGCTGGCCGATACGCCTGAGTGGCGTGCCAAACTGAGAGATTCTGACGGTGGCGGGACGTTCTATTGGCAAGCAGGTGATCAGTATCAGCTGATGGTGGGCGTTCGTCGCTTCCATGACTACCGAAACCCCGACGAAGAGCGCTACCTAATCACTTTCCAACTGGCCACCCCGTGGGTGCAACCATGAGCTTGAGCACAAACCGGCGACGTGGAGTGCTCGGGCTGGTCATCATCTTATTACTGGCGTGGTCAGCGATCAGCCTCTACGCCGACGAACCTGAAATCGCAGTGATGCTTGGCGAGCCATGGGAGGACATGCGCCAGCGGTCCAGTGCAGAAATCGATCCCGCCATCCCCGGAACATTTTGGGGGAGGCAAACGCGTACCGATGCACGCCTTCGCTTCATCGATCCTCAATATGGTTTCGTGACGCCAATGGCACGTTTTTTCACGGTGGCATTCAATCGCGAGCGGGTCGAGAACATTACGATGTCCCCTCAAGTAGAACCGTTGCTTCTGGATGACACACTCAAGGTTGTAATGGACCTACAGGGGCAATGGCGCAAGGGTGGCTGGGTGCTCATTCATGAAGCGAGCAACCCGGAGCTGGCCGATACGCCTGAGTGGCGTGCCAAACTGAGAGATTCTGACGGTGGCGGGACGTTCTATTGGCAAGCAGGTGATCAGTATCAGCTGATGGTGGGCGTTCGTCGCTTCCATGACTACCGAAACCCCGACGAAGAGCGCTACCTAATCACTTTCCAACTGGCCACCCCGTGGGTGCAACCTTGAGCAACAACTGCGATGTGGCGTGCTCGGGCGGGCCATTACCTTACTACTGGCATGGTCGGTGATCCGTTTATTGATCGTTCCCACGCTCAGCGGGGGAGTGCGGCCCGGACGTTCTGCGTCTCGCTCGTGAAGCCGGGACGCAGAGCGTCACCGTATGCGTTCCCACGCACAGGAACGATCCTACGTGGTGTCTTTGCGTTTTTCGCGAGCAAACTCGCTCCTGCAGTGGTGTTGCGTTAACGGGATAAATGTTAGCTTGCTTGGCATTCTCCCGTAGTCGATGAGCCCGCCTGCAATGAAAAAGACTGTCCTCGCCTTCAGCCGCGTCACCCCGGAAATGATCGAACGCCTGCAACAGGATTTCGAGGTGATCGCGCCCAACCCCAAGTTGGGCGACATCAACGCACAGTTCAACGAAGCCCTGCCCCACGCCCACGGCCTGATCGGCGTGGGTCGCAAGCTGGGCCGCGCGCAGCTCGAAGGCGCGAGCCAACTGGAAGTGGTGTCCAGCGTGTCGGTGGGCTACGACAACTATGACGTGGCGTACCTCAACGAACGCGGGATCATGCTCACCAACACCCCCGACGTCCTCACCGAAAGCACCGCCGACCTGGCCTTCGCCCTGCTGATGAGCAGCGCACGCCGGGTCGCCGAGCTGGACGCATGGACCAAGGCCGGCCAGTGGAAAGCCAGCGTCGGCGCGTCGTTGTTCGGCGGCGACGTACACGGCAAGACACTGGGCATCGTCGGCATGGGCAATATCGGCGCTGCGGTGGCCCGTCGCGGGCGCCTGGGCTTCAATATGCCGATTCTGTACAGCGGTAACAGCCGCAAGACCGCACTGGAACAGGAACTGGGCGCGCAGATGCGCAGCCTGGATCAGTTACTGGCTGAAGCGGATTTCGTCTGCCTGGTGGTGCCGTTGAGCGAAAAGACCCGGCACCTGATCAGCCATCGCGAGCTGGCGCTGATGAAATCCAGCGCGATCCTGATCAATATTTCCCGCGGCCCGGTAGTCGACGAACCGGCGCTGATCGAAGCCCTGCAAACCCAGCGTATTCGCGGGGCGGGGCTGGACGTGTATGAAAAGGAACCGCTGGCCGAATCGCCGCTGTTCCAACTGAGCAATGCGGTGACCTTACCGCACATCGGCTCGGCGACCCATGAAACCCGCGCAGCCATGGCCAACCGTGCCCTGGACAACCTGCGCAGCGCCCTGCTCGGCCAACGCCCGCAGGACCTGGTCAACCCGCAGGTGTGGAAGGGCTGAGATAAGCCGACTTCATCGGCACATGCCCCTAAAGCCTGGGCCGATGAAGTCGATAACCTTCCATAGATGGCCCCCCCTGATCCACAGAAGGTTTTTATGTCCACTTCTAAAGCCCGCGCAGACTCACTCTCGCTTCTGCTCTTTACCTTGCGCAGCGGCAAGTTGATGGCCATTAACCTGCTGAAAGTCAGCGAAATTATCCCCTGCCCGCCGCTGACCAAGCTGCCGGAGTCCCATCCCCACGTCAAAGGCATTGCCATGCTGCGCGGCACCTCGCTGTCGGTGATCGACCTGAGTCGCGCCCTCGGCGAAATGCCGTTGGTGGACCCGGACGGCGGTTGCCTGATCGTCACCGACGTCAGCCGCTCCAAACAGGGCCTGCATGTGCAGGCGGTGAGCAAGATCGTGCATTGCCTGACCACCGATATCCGCCCGCCGCCCTTCGGCTCCGGCGGTAACCGCTCGTTCATCACCGGGGTCACCCAGGTAGAAGGCGGCCTGGTGCAGGTGCTGGATATCGAAAAAGTCATCCACGCCATCGCCCCGGTGCCGATTGAAATGGCGCCGACCGACTTGACCATGGAAGAGGCCGAAGTGCTGGGCAATGCGCGCATCCTGGTAGTGGATGACAGCCAGGTCGCCTTGCAACAGTCGGTACACACCCTGCGCAACCTGGGCTTGACCTGCCACACCGCGCGTAGCGCCAAGGAAGCCATCGACGTATTGCTGGAGTTGCAGGGCACTGCCGGGCAAATCAACGTGGTGGTGTCGGACATCGAAATGTCCGAAATGGACGGTTACGCCCTCACCCGCACCCTGCGCGAAACCCCCGATTTCCAGGACCTCTACGTGCTGTTGCACACCTCTCTGGACAGCGCGATGAACAGCGAAAAAGCGCGCGTGGCCGGGGCCGACGCCGTGCTGACCAAATTCTCCTCACCCGAGCTGACCAAATGCCTGGTGGTGGCCGCCCAGACCGTGGCGCAAAAGGGCCTGTAACCGGTGACCGAGTTTTTCCAACTGCTACGCCGCGACCTCACCCGTGACCTGCCCGCGCCGCAGTGGCCGGCCGGGACACAACTGGATCACTACCGCGACGAGTGGGCCCCGGCGATTCATGCAGTGTTGTGCATGACCCAGGCACAAGGCGGCGGCCGCGTCGCCAACCTGCAAACCTGGCGGCAACAGTTCGTGACCGATGCCGAGTTCGACCCCTCGCTGTGCCTGGTGGCGAGCAATGCCGAAGGTATTCTCGGCGTGGCCCAGTGCTGGACCAGCGCCTTCATCAAGAACCTCGCTGTCCATCCCTGCGCCCAGGGCCAGGGGCTGGGCCGCGCCTTGTTGCTGCATGCCTTCCAGGTGTTCAAACAGCGCGGCGAGCCCTATGTGGACCTCAAGGTCCTCGAAAGCAACCAACGTGCTCGGCAGCTCTACGAAAGTGCCGGCATGACGTTTGTGCTGCGCGATGCGGTCACCGAGGACTGACGGGCACTGGCGCACAACTTGCTTTCAGTGCCCTTGAACGCTGAAAAGAGGCGAAAACCCGTCACCGTTCGAGCGTGCCCTCTGACCTAGCCTGGTGACAGATCTGCCATGAACACTCATTTTTCCTGCGTCGGTTGTGGCAAATGCTGCACCGACCACCATGTGCCCCTGACCCTCGAAGAAGCCCGCCAATGGGCGGCTGACGGCGGCAGCGTGATCGTTCTGGTGGAAGGTTTTCTCGGCAACGGCCTCGGCCTGCCGCTGCAACAACGCGAGCATGCCGAACGCCGTTCGGTGCTGGTACCCAGCGGTAAGACCCAGGCATTCGTGGCCATCACCTTTGCCGCCTACAACCCCGGACGCTGCCGGAATCTTGACGAAGACAACCTGTGCCGCATCTATGACCGCCGGCCGTTGGTCTGCCGCATCTATCCGATGGAGATCAACCCGCACATCCCGTTCAACCCTGCCGCCAAGGAATGCCCGCCGGAGTCGTGGGAACAGGGCCCGGTGTTGATTGCCGGTGGCGAACTGATGGATGAAGAACTGGCTGAATTGATCCGCCGCTCACGCCAGGCCGACCGCGACGATGTAAAGACCAAAGAAGCGGTGTGCACCCTGCTGGGGATTCGCACCACAGCGCTCAAGGGCGATGGTTTTACTGCGTACCTGCCGCAGATGGATGCCTTTGCCCAGGCGATCGAGCTGGCGGCGAGCCAGCCTTGCGTGGCGAATGAGTGGGTGTTTCATGTGTCCGGGATGGACATCGCCGAGCAGTTGCTGGATGCGGGGGCACAGCTTGCCACCGAGGTGCCGGCCAACTATGCGTTTATTCCGCTGCGCACAGCCTAGTCTTTTGGCGCAACGGGGACTGTATCCAGGCGGTAGGGCTGAATGATCCGCTGGTATTCGCCGTTCTGCACCAGCTGTTCAAGGGCGCGGTTGAGTGCATTGCGCAGGGCGGTATCGGGTTTGCGCACCGCGATTGCCACGCCGCTGCCCAATAGCTCGGCCGAAATCGCGGGGCCGAGGAAGTCGAAGTCCTGGCCATCGACGGTATCGAGCAGTGCCTCGCGAATTTCCACGGTACCTTGCAGGGTCGCATCGATATCCCCCGCCACCAGGCTGCGAATCAGTTCGTCATTGAGCCAGAAGCTCTTGACAATAACGCCCTTGGGCGCCCACTGCGCATGGGCGAAGGCTTCGCGATTACTACCCAGCAACACCCCGACACGCTTGCCCTTGAGCGAGCGCACGGTCGGCATCAGGCCTGATGTTCTGTGGGCGACCAAGCGCGTGGTGAACGGATAGAGTTCATCGGTGAAGTTCACCCAGCGCCGACGTATCGACGTGGGCGCCATGCCCATGATTGCGTCGAATTGCCGGGCTTCGAGGGCGGGGAAATTTTCCACCAGCACCTGATCGACCCAGGTACAGCGCACATTCAACTGCACGCATAGCGCGTTACCCAGGTCGATGTTCAGGCCGACCAGTTGCCCTTGCGGGTTGCGGCTCTGGAACGGGGAGAATTGCGCAGCAACGGCAAAGCGAATTTCACGCCGTGGCGGATCACTGGCGGCAACGCTATCAACCGACAGCAATAACGCGAGCACTGCACACATGTGTATCAGAGCCACAGGAAACGTCCTTTTCCGGAAAGTCCAGCCTCAGCCATCCCACCCCGGCGGAAAAAGCCGGGGCGCAGCGCAGGCTGTGCAAGCTTTCAAGAAACAGTCGTGGCTCTACAATCAGAAATATCAGCGGACGTTGTAGGACGTAGTCGACACAGCGTGCGACGTATTACTCTCAGCGTTTACCCATCGAACGACGGGTGCCCGGCGGCGCCATGCCTGGGGACTTGGTGTGCCCGTTCTTCGCGCCATTCTTGTACCAAGGCTGGGCGGCATTCTTGGCCCCGGCCAGTTCACCCGGTTTGAACGGAAACTTAAACGCCGGGACCTCGGTTTTTTCAACGCCTTCGGCGCTGGCCGGATCGACGAGGTCGGCCGCTTCAACAGGGGGTTGTGTCGGGGAAGTCATGGAAGCTCCGGAGCATGCAAAAAATGATGCGGGGCCAGCTTGCGGCCCACACTGGCGCGCAGTATACCTGCGCCCTTCGGATCTTTAACCACTGCCTGTACGAATGGTCGGCGTTTACTGACAGCGCTGTCAGTTAGCAGTCACCTTGCTGACCGGGTTGACGGGCTATAAAGACACCTCACTCTTCCGTTCCTTTGCCCTGGCGCCTCACCCCCATGCAAATTAAACGAAAAACTGCCCTGATCGTGGGTGTCCTGCTGGTGCTGGCGATTGCAGCCTGGGCGCTGACGCGACCGGCCAAAACCAGGCTGGCGGCGCCGACGGCGATCCCGGTACGGGTGGTGAGCGTGGCGCAACAGGACATCCCGCGTTTCGTCAGCGGCATTGGCACGGTGCTGTCGTTGCACAGCGTGGTGATCCGCCCGCAGGTCGACGGCATCCTCACCCAATTGCTGGTCAAGGAAGGCCAGCGGGTCAAGGCAGGGGATCTGTTGGCGACCATCGATGACCGCTCGATCCGCGCCAGCCTCGACCAGGCCAAGGCCCTGCTGGGAGAAAACCAGGCGCAACTGCAAGTGGCGCTGATCAACCTCCAGCGCTACAAGGCATTGAGTGTCGACGACGGCGTGTCCAAGCAGACCTATGACCAGCAGCAAGCCCTGGTCAACCAGCTCAAGGCCACCACCCAGGGCAATCAGGCCGCGATTGATGCGGAAAAGGTGCAGCTTTCCTACACTCAGATTCGCTCACCGGTCAGCGGCCGCGTGGGGATTCGCACCGTGGATGAAGGCAACTTCCTGCGCACTAGCGATACCCAGGGCCTGTTCTCGGTCACGCAGATCGACCCGATTGCCGTCGAGTTTTCCCTGCCGCAACAGATGTTGCCCACCTTGCAAGGCCTGATCGCGGCCCCCGTCCCAGCCAGCGTCGACGCCTACCTGGGCGCTGACACCGACGGCCAGACCGGCGACCTGCTCGGCGAAGGCCACTTGAGCCTGATCGACAACCAGATCAGTTCCACCACCGGCACCCTGCGCGCCAAGGCCGAGTTCAATAACGCCACGCAGCGCCTGTGGCCGGGGCAACTGGTGACCATCAAGATCCAGACCGGCCTCGACAAGAACGCCCTGGTGGTGCCGCCGACCGTGGTGCAACGCGGGCTGGATGCGCACTTTGTGTACCGGGTCAACGGCGACAAGGTGGAGGTGGTACCGGTGCAGGTCACCTACCAGAACAGCGATGTGACGCTCATCAAGGGCGTACAGGCCGGTGATGTGCTGGTCAGCGACGGCCAATCGCGGCTCAAGGCCGGCGCTCAGGTCGAGGTGCTCAAAGAGCCACCGCAAGTGATCCAGACCGTCGACGCCAAGGTGCAACCATGAACGACAGCCGCTCGCCGTCAGCCTGGTGCGTCGACCACCCGGTCGCGACGCTGCTGCTGACTTTTGCCCTGGTGTTGCTCGGGCTGATTGCCTTCCCGCAACTGGCCATCGCCCCGCTGCCGGAAGCGGAATTTCCGACGATCCAGGTCACCGCGCAACTGCCCGGCGCCAGCCCGGACACCATGGCTTCGTCGGTGGCCACGCCCCTGGAGGTGCAATTCAGCGCCATCCCCGGCATGACCCAGATGACCTCCAGCAGCGCCTTGGGCTCCAGCCTCTTGACCCTGCAATTCACCCTGAACAAGAGCATCGACACCGCCGCCCAGGAAGTCCAGGCGGCGATCAACACCGCCTCCGGCAAGCTGCCCAGCGATATGCCGAACCTGCCGACCTGGAAAAAGGTCAACCCGGCGGACAGCCCGGTGCTGATCCTCAGCGTCAGTTCCGCCAGCATGCCCAGCACCGAGCTGAGCGATTACGTGGAAACCCTGCTGGCACGGCAAATCAGCCAGATCGACGGCGTCGGCCAGATCAACATCACCGGCCAGCAACGCCCGGCGATTCGCGTGCAGGCTTCGCCCGACAAACTCGCGGCCATCGGCCTGACCCTGGCCGACATCCGCTTGGCGATCCAGCAGTCAAGCCTGAACCTGGCCAAAGGTGCGATCTACGGGGAGAACAGCGTGTCGACCCTGTCGACCAACGACCAGTTGTTTCAGCCTGAGGACTACGCCCAACTGATCGTGTCCTACAAGAATGGCGCGCCAGTTCAACTGCGCGACATCGCCAAAGTCATCAACGGTTCGGAAAACGCCTACGTACAGGCGTGGTCCGGCGATACGCCGGGGGTCAACCTGGTGATCTCGCGCCAGCCCGGCGCGAACATCGTCGAAACCGTCGACCGCATTCAAGCGCAACTGCCGCGCCTGCAGGCCATGTTGCCGGCGTCAGTGCAGGTCAGTGTGTTGAGCGACCGCACCAAGACCATCCGCGCCTCCCTGCATGAAGTGGAAGTGACCCTGCTGATCGCCGTGTTGCTGGTGGTGGCGGTGATGGCGTTATTCCTGCGCCAGTTGTCGGCGACGTTGATTGTGTCGAGTGTGCTCGGCGTGTCGCTGATCGCCAGTTTCGCCTTGATGTACCTGATGGGCTTCAGCCTGAACAACCTGACCCTGGTGGCGATCGTCATCTCCGTGGGCTTTGTGGTGGACGATGCGATCGTGGTGGTGGAGAACATTCACCGCCATCTCGAAGCCGGACTGGGCAAGCGCGAAGCGGCGATCAAGGGCGCCAGCGAGATTGGCTTTACCGTGGTGTCCATCAGCTTCTCGCTGGTAGCGGCGTTCATTCCGCTGCTGTTCATGGGCGGCGTGGTCGGGCGCTTGTTCAAGGAGTTCGCGCTGACGGCGACCTCGACCATCCTGATTTCGGTGGTGGTCTCGCTGACGCTGGCGCCGACCCTGGCGGCACTGTTCATGCGCGCCCCGACCCATCCCGCCAACGCCAAGCCTAGTTTCAGCGAACGCCTGTTGGCCGCTTATGCACGCAACCTGCGCCGCGCCCTGGCCCATCAACGCAGCATGGCGGCGATCTTCGTGGTCACGCTGGCGCTGGCGGTGCTCGGCTACGTGTTCATCCCCAAGGGTTTCTTCCCGGTGCAGGACACCGGCTTCGTGCTCGGCACCAGCGAAGCGGCGGCCGATGTGTCGTACCCGGACATGGTCGCCAAGCACAAGGCCCTGGCCGAGATCATCAAGGATGACCCGGCGGTGGCAGACTTTTCCCACTCGGTGGGCGTCACTGGCAGCAACCAGACCATCGCCAACGGCCGCTTCTGGATCGCCTTGAAAGACCGCGGCGATCGCGATGTGTCCGCCAGCCAGTTCATCGACCGCATCCGCCCAAAACTGGCGAAGGTGCCGGGCATCGTGCTGTACCTGCGTGCCGGCCAGGACATCAACCTCAGTTCCGGCCCCAGCCGCGCCCAGTACCAGTACGTGCTCAAGAGCAACGACGGCCCGACACTGAATACCTGGACCCAGCGCCTCACCGAAAAACTGCGCGCCAACCCGGCGTTTCGCGACCTGTCCAACGACCTGCAACTGGGCGGCAGCATTACCCACATCAGTATCGACCGTCAGGCCGCCGCGCGCTTCGGCCTGACCGCCACCGATGTCGACCAGGCGTTGTATGACGCGTTCGGCCAGCGCCAGATCAACGAGTTCCAGACCGAGATCAACCAGTACCAAGTGGTGCTGGAACTCGACAGCCAGCAACGCGGTAAAGCCGAAAGCCTCAATTATTTCTACCTGCGCTCGCCGCTGACCAGTGAGATGGTGCCGTTGTCGGCCTTGGCCAAGGTCGACCCGCCCAGCGTGGGCCCGTTGTCCATCAGCCATGACGGCATGTTCCCGGCCGCCAACCTGTCGTTCAACCTGGCGCCCGGCGTGGCGCTGGGGGATGCGGTGATCATGCTCAACCAGGCCAAAAACGAAATCGGCATGCCGGCCAGCATCCTCGGCAACTTCCAGGGCGCGGCCCAGGCGTTCCAGAGTTCGCTGGCCAGCCAGCCGTGGCTGATCCTGGCGGCGCTGGTGGCGGTCTACATCATTCTCGGCGTGCTGTACGAAAGTTTCGTCCACCCGCTGACGATCATTTCCACCTTGCCCTCGGCCGGCCTGGGCGCGTTGATCATGTTGTGGCTGCTGGGCCAGGACTTCTCGATCATGGCCCTGATCGGCCTGGTGTTGCTGATCGGCATCGTCAAGAAGAACGGCATCCTGATGATCGACTTCGCCCTCGAAGCGCAGCGGGTCCGAGGCCTGCCGCCGCAGGAAGCGATCTACGAAGCCTGTGTCACGCGGTTCCGGCCGATCATCATGACCACCCTCGCCGCCCTGCTCGGCGCCGTGCCGCTGATGCTCGGCGCAGGCCCCGGCGCGGAACTGCGCCAACCGCTGGGGATCGCGGTGGTCGGCGGCTTGCTGGTGAGCCAGGCGCTGACGTTGTTCACCACGCCGGTCATATACTTGTACCTTGAGAAGTTTTTCCACAGGCCCACACCAACGCCCGCGTTGGCGACCACACATTAAGGCGGGGTCATGCGCGTCCTGATCGTTGAAGATGAAGAAAAAACCGCAGACTACCTGCATCGCGGCCTGACGGAACAAGGCTACACCGTCGACGTGGCGCGTGAAGGCGTCGAGGGTTTGCACCTGGCGCTGGAAAACGATTACGCGGTGATCGTGCTCGACGTGATGCTGCCCGGTCTCGACGGCTTCGGCGTGCTGCGCGCCTTGCGTGCGCGCAAGCAAACGCCGGTGATCATGCTCACCGCCCGCGAACGCGTGGAAGACCGCATTCGCGGCCTGCGTGAAGGCGCCGACGATTACCTGGGCAAGCCGTTTTCCTTCCTGGAACTGGTGGCGCGCCTGCAAGCCCTGACCCGCCGCAGTGGCGGGCACGAACCGGTGCAGGTGACCGTCGCCGACCTGTGGATCGACCTGATCAGCCGCAAGGCCAGCCGCAACGGCGTGCGCCTGGACCTGACCGCCAAGGAGTTCTCGCTGCTCAGCGTATTGGCGCGGCGCCAGGGTGAGATTCTGTCCAAGACCGCCATCGCGGAGATGGTCTGGGACATTAATTTCGACAGCGACGCCAACGTGGTCGAAGTCGCGATCAAACGCCTGCGCGCCAAGCTCGACGGGCCGTTCGAACACAAGCTGCTGCACACCATCCGCGGCATGGGCTATGTGCTGGAGAGCCGCAGTGTCAGCTAATTCCATCGCCCTGCGCTTGAGCGGCATGTTCACCCTGGTGGCGCTGCTGATCTTCCTGTTGATCGGCGGCGCGCTCTATCAGCAAGTGGACCAAGGCTTGGGCCTGTTACCGGAGGCCGAACTGGATGCGCGCTACAGCGTGCTGGAGTCGTCG
Source organism: Pseudomonas sp. D3 (assembly GCF_029320995.1). Taxonomy (NCBI): domain Bacteria; kingdom Pseudomonadati; phylum Pseudomonadota; class Gammaproteobacteria; order Pseudomonadales; family Pseudomonadaceae; genus Pseudomonas; species Pseudomonas sp. D3. Next base: position 1,297,150 of record NZ_CP119772.1, on the reverse strand, counting down.
GTGACGCGTTTCGGCACGCCGGAGCATTGGACCAAGATCAAGGCCAAACTCAAGTTGCTGGCTGAGGAAGACAAGCGCATCCGTTTCTGGGTGGTGAGCAGCGACCCGAACTACGAATACGGCAGCCCGGACGCGCAGATCCGCACGTTCGCCGCCGGCCCGACCGGCAAACGCGACTTACGCCTGGCCGGCCATAACGACCCGTTCAAAGTGCTGGTGAGCCAGTTCCCCGCCCAGGACCAGCGTCCGCCATTGCGCTTCATGATCGCCATCGACACCGAAAACTTCCGCGCCACCCAGCACCACTTGCTGGTGGCGCTGATCAGCCTGGCGTTCATCGGCGTGGTCCTGGCGGCGCTGCTGGGGTTCTGGGTCTCGCGCATCGGCCTCAAGCCGCTGGGCAAACTCTCGGATGAGGCGCAGAAACTCGCGCCGCCGAAACTCTCCGGGCGCCTGCAACTGTCGCCACTGCCGCCGGAGTTGAGTCAGTTCGTCAACTCGTTCAACGCCACCCTGGACCGGGTCGAACAGGCCTACTCGCGCCTGGAGTCATTCAACGCCGACGTCGCTCATGAACTGCGCTCACCCCTGACCAACCTGATCGGCCAGACTCAGGTCGCGCTGACACGCGGGCGCTCGGCCGAGCATTATTTCGAGGTGCTGCAGTCCAACCTGGAAGAATTGGAGCGCCTGCGTTCGATCATCAACGACATGCTGTTCCTCGCCAGCGCCGACCAGGGCAGCAAGGCCACCAAGCTGATCGAAAGCTCCCTGGCCGACGAAGTGGCGACCACCCTCGACTACCTGGATTTCATCCTCGAAGACGCCCAGGTCCGGGTGCAAGTACACGGCGACGCCCAGGTACAGATCGAAAGAGCCCACCTGCGCCGCGCGCTGATCAACCTGCTGAGCAACGCCGTGCAGCACACCGCGCCAGGGCAGGTCATCGCGGTGAACATCGACGTGCAGGAGCATCAGGTGGCGATCGCCGTGACCAACCCCGGCGCCGCGATTGCCAGCGAGCACCTGCCTCGACTGTTCGAGCGCTTCTATCGGGTGGATGCATCACGCAGCAACAGCGGCGCCAACCACGGGCTGGGGCTGGCCATCGTCAAGGCGATTGCGCTGATGCATGGCGGCGATGTGTTCGTGCGCAGTGACGCGGGCGGCAACACCTTCGGTATTACCCTGCCCGTCTAAATCTTGAGAACACTTCAGACCCATGTGGGAGGGGGCTTGCTCCCGATAGCGGCAGATCAGTCAGTACTTCAGTGACTGATACACCGCTATCGGGAGCAAGCCCCCTCCCACACTGCACCGCGCCGCTTGCGCCAAATCTCTGACTGTTGCGATTTGGGCAACAGTCATTATCTTGTTACACTCTGTATCGCAGCGCTCGCCTGCGTTAATTTGACGCATCGATGAGCGCGACGGCAAAGACAGCTGACCCGCTTACCCGAATTTCCCTCGACTTTTTTCCAGGGCTCTACACTGGGAAACAGTCTTAAAGCCGCTGACTTCAGCGGCTTTTTTTTTGCCGTAAAAAAGGCCAGGCACACCCCCACGACATTGGCCGTTTTCGTTTGACCAAAGGAGCTCCACCGGTGAAGAACTCGCTGACGTTCACCCCGTTATTCCTCGCGATTGCAGCAACGATCGCCCCCCTCGCCCACGCGGCAGACACCTCCACCACCGACGGTTTCGTCGAAGGCGCAAGCCTCAAACTCAACGCCCGCAACTACTACATGAACCGCGACCGTCGCGACATCCACACCGATGACAGCAAAGAATGGGGCCAGGGCTTTCTCGGCATCTTCGAATCCGGCTACACCCAGGGCACTGTCGGCTTCGGCCTGGATGCCCACGCCATGCTCGGCCTCAAGCTCGACGGCGGTGGCGGCACCGACGGTTCCAGCATCCTGCCGTATGGCAACAGTGACGGCAGCGGCAAGGCGCCGGGGTCGTTTTCCACCGCTGGCGGCACGCTGAAGATGCGCGCGTTCGACACGGAACTGAAAGCCGGTGACCTGTTCCTCAACAACCCGGTGATCGCCGGCGGCATGACCCGTATGCTGCCCCAGACCTTTCGCGGCGTGAGCCTGACCAACCACAGCGTTGACGGCTGGATGATCGAAGGCGGCCAAGCCAGTTTCACCAAACTCTATAACCAGAGCGGCCACGGGCGCATCGGCACCAGCTACGGCGTACTGCCGGAGCACGCCGACAGCCAGCACCTGGACTGGGCCGGTGTGTCGTTCAGCGGCATCCCGGGCCTGACCAGCAACCTGTACGCCTCCGAACTCAAGGATGTGTGGCACCAGTACTACTACGACCTCGACTACACCTACGCACTGAACGATCTGGTCAGCCTCAACCCTGGCCTGCACTACTACCACACCCAGGACAGCGGCCAGTCGCTGCTGGGTAACATCGACAACAACACCTACAGCCTGCATTTCACCGTAGGCGTGGGCAACCACAGCGTCACGGCCGCGTACCAGCGGGTCAACGGCAACACACCGTTCGACTACATCACCCAGGGCGACAGCGTGTACCTGGACAACTCCCAGCAATACTCGGACTTCAACGGCCCCAACGAGCGTTCGTGGAAGCTCAAGTACGCTTATGACTTTGTCGGCCTCGGCCTGCCCGGCCTGACCACTGCCGTGTCCTATAGCAGCGGCAAGACCGACCTGAGCAAAGTCGACCCCAATAGCCGGGGCTACAGCGCCTGGTACAGCGCCGACGGCCAGGACGCCAAGCACTGGGAACGGGACATCGATATGAAATACGTGGTGCAGGGCGGCAAGGCCAAGGATCTGTCGCTGCGCCTGCAATGGGCGACCAACCGCGGCAGCAACGGCTACTCGGCGGTGGATCGGGATGTGGATGAATACCGGGTGATCGTCGACTATCCGATCAACGTGTTCTAAAGCGCAGATCTTTCTTTTTAACCCATCAATCAATTTTCATCGGGTAGAACTAAACTGCCAGCATCTTTATCGTCGAAGTCTGCCCGATGAGTCAACGCCCCGTCCGTACACCACCTGAACGCCCAGAGCTGTTGCTGATGCTGGGCAGTGGCCTCACCGTCGCGCTGATCGTGATCATGGTCTCGGTGCTGTTGATCCGCGAACACGCCAGTGCTCTGGAGGCGGCCAAACGCTCAACCACCAACATCGCGCAACTGATCAACGCCGATGTGCTGCGTAACGTCGAACTCTATGACCTCGCACTGCAAGGGCTGATCGCGGCCACCCAGCGCAAGGATTTGTCCCGGGTATCAGCGGACATCCGACACCTGGTGCAATTTGAGCGGTCAGCGGCCGCGCCGTTCAAAGGCGAAGTGCTGTTGCTGGACGCCAAGGGCGCCGTCATCGCTGACTCTTCGACGCTCAAGCCAACCCCGCGCAATTTCGCTGACCGCGACTACTTCATCGCACATAAGAACGCCGGCCAGACCGACCTGTTCATCAGCCGGCCGTTCAGGGTTGAGTGCAATTGCGAGCAGGTCTGGCGCATCGCATTCAGCCGCCGCGTCACCGGCGCCAACGGCGAGTTTGCCGGGGTCGCCGTGGCCACCATGCGCCTGGCGTACTTCGATCAGTTGTTCAAAGGCCTGACCATCGGCCATAGCAGCTCGGTCAACCTGTTGAACAACCGCGGCATTCTCCTGGCCCAGCAACCGCTGCTGGAGCGCGACATGATCGACAAGGACCTGAGTGATCGCCCCAACTTCAAGCGCATGCTGCGCGATGGGAGCGGCAGCTTTCGGGCCATCTCAGCCATCACCGACAAGGAGCGCCTGTACACCTTCACCAATGTCGGTGAGCTGCCCCTGATTGTGGTGGTGGCGCTGTCCAGCGACGATGTGTTCGCGCCGTGGAAACGCGCGGCGATGCTGACAAGCGGCGCCACGGGCATCCTGTGTCTGGGCCTTCTATGGCTGACCTGGATGCTGCGCCGGGAACTGCGACGCCGTTATCGCGCAGAGAAGGTGCTGTCAGAACTGGCAGCCACCGACGCGCTCACCGGCCTGGCCAACCGGCGCAAACTGGACCACCGCCTGCGCCTGGAATGGGACCGCGCTCAGCGCTCTGCCGAACCGCTGACGCTGTTGATGATCGACGTCGACCACTTCAAGGCATTTAACGACCGCCACGGCCATCACGGCGGCGATGAGGCGTTGCGCAACGTCGCCCAGGTGATCGGCAGCAACATCCGTCGCCCAGCCGACCTGGCCGCACGTTATGGCGGTGAAGAGTTCGCCGTGGTGTTGCCGGCTACCGATGACCGAGGCGCATGGCTGATTGCCGAGCATATCCGCAGTGGCGTCGAGCACTTGCCACGGGTGGCGGGAGATGAACGGCCGATCACCGTGAGCATCGGCCTGAGTACCTGGGAAAAGCGCAGTGGCATGTCCCTGGAGGATTTGATGCTCAGTGCGGACCAGGCGCTGTATGAGGCCAAGCACACGGGGCGCAATCGCATCGTGGATGCACAGTAACGATGACTGAAGCGAGCAGGCCATTGTGGCGAGCGAGCCATAGCAATAAAAAAGGCCACCCGAAGGCAGCCCTTAAAACTAAAGAAAGAGAGTTGTTACTTACACCGCCGCAACGGGACGCATGTAAGAGATCGGTGCGGTGCTGGCATCTTCGAAGGTCACGACTTCCCAAGCATCTGTCTGCTCAATCAACTTGCGCAGCAGCTGGTTGTTAAGGGCGTGGCCCGACTTGAAGCCTTTGAACTCACCTATCAGGCTATTGCCCAGCAGGTAGAGGTCACCGATTGCATCGAGGATCTTGTGCTTCACGAATTCGTCTTCATAACGAAGGCCGTCCTCGTTCAGTACACCATCCGCGTCGACCACAATGGCATTTTCAACGCTGCCGCCGAGTGCGAGGTTGTGCTTGCGCAGGTACTCGATGTCACTCATGAAACCAAAGGTACGGGCGCGGCTGACTTCTTTTACGAACGAAGTGCTGGAAAAATCCACGCTTGCACTTTGGGTGCGGTCACGAAATACCGGGTGATCGAAATCGATCTCAAAGCTCACTTTAAAGCCTTCGAACGGGACGAAGGTGGCGCGCTTGTCGCCGTCTTCTACTGTCACTTCCCGCAGAATGCGAATGAACTTCTTGGCTGCGTCCTGTTCTTCCAGGCCGGCAGATTGAATCAAGAATACGAAGGGACCAGCGCTGCCATCCATGATGGGGACTTCGGACGCGGAGAGCTCGACGTAGGCGTTATCGATGCCCAGGCCGGCCATGGCCGAGAGCAAGTGCTCCACCGTGTCCACTTTGACGTCACCGTTGACCAATGTGGTCGACATCGTGGTTTCGCCGACGTTTTCCGCGCGAGCAGGAATCTGCACCACAGGGTCCAGGTCGGCACGAACAAACACGATGCCGGTGTCGACAGGTGCAGGTTTGAGGGTCAGGTATACCTTCTCCCCGGAGTGCAGACCTACACCTGTGGCACGAATAATATTCTTCAGGGTGCGTTGTTTAATCATGGCTTGGACCGCTTCAGCGCAAATTGCGAACTGGTATCAACAAAGGCTGGCGATAATAGCAGACCAGACCTTTGCTGAACACCAATCACCTTCATAGCCCTGATACATTCCATTAATCGGCCTGACGACGCAGGAATGCCGGGATGTCCAGGTAGTCCAAGTCATCTTGCGGATTCGGGCTACGGGACGCCGCAGCACCGGCCTGAGCCTGATTGCGCATCACGGTCGGACGGTCCAGATCACGGTAGTTCACCGACGGCAGTTCCTGGCGCGAAGGCGCTGGAGCGGCAGCCGCTTGGCTGGCGTGACTGCTGTGACTGGTGTGAACGGTATTGTCGATGACCTTTACAGGCTTCTCGATTTTTGCGCCCAGGCCGGTCGCAACCACGGTTACATGCAGTTCGTCGCGCATGTCCGGATCGATAACCGTACCGACTTTGACCATCGCGTGCTCGGAAGCAAAGGCTTCGATGATGCTACCCACGTCGGAGTACTCACCCAGGGACAGGTCAGGACCGGCGGTGATGTTCACCAGGATGCCGCGTGCGCCTTGCAGGTTCACGTCTTCCAGCAACGGGTTGCGGATGGCCGCTTCAGTGGCTTCACGCGCACGGTTCGGACCGCTGGCGCAGCCAGTGCCCATCATCGCCATGCCCATTTCGCTCATCACGGTACGCACGTCGGCGAAGTCGACGTTGATCATGCCCGGACGCTTGATGATGTCGGAGATACCGCGAACGGCACCGGCCAGTACATCGTCAGCCTTGGCAAACGCGGACAGCAGGCTCGCGTCCTTGCCCAGGATAGTCAGCAGCTTCTCGTTGGGGATGGTGATCAACGAGTCGACGCTTTCAGACAGCAGACGGATACCTTCGTCGGCGATCTGCATACGCTTGCGACCTTCGAACGGGAACGGACGGGTCACGACAGCGACCGTCAGAATCCCCATTTCCTTGGCCACTTCGGCAATGATCGGCGCTGCACCGGTACCGGTACCGCCGCCCATGCCAGTGGTGATGAACACCATGTTGGTGCCTTGCAGCACTTCAGCGATACGCTCACGGTCTTCCAGGGCGGCTTGACGGCCGACTTCTGGGTTGGCGCCGGCGCCGAGGCCCTTGGTCACGGCGGTGCCCAATTGCAGGATGGTCCGCGCGCCGATGCTCTTCAGCGCCTGGGCATCGGTGTTGGCGCAGATGAATTCAACGCCTTCGATGTTGCTCTTGACCATATGGTTGACAGCGTTGCCGCCGCCACCGCCGACACCGATCACTTTGATGACCGGGCTTGCGGGGATGTTGTCTACGAGTTCGAACATGTTCCCTCTCCTTTCGTTTTCTCTAGTTTTTTCGCCTACTGCATGCTTCTACAACAGTGGTGCGGTGCTGCGGTAAATCGTTAGAAATTGCCTTTGACCCAAGCCTGCAACCGTTCGAACAACGGTGCTTTCGCTTCGTCGTCGCCGCGGTAGCTGTCGCGGATGCTCGGGCCCGACAGGGAAATGCCGTCGGTCTGCTTTTGCAGCCCGTACAACAGCAAGCCCACACCGGTGGAATAAATCGGGTTGCGCACCACGTCGCCCAGGCCTTTGACGCCATGGGGCACGCCCAGGCGGACCGGCATGTGGAAGATCTCTTCGGCCAGTTCGACCGCGCCTTCCATCTTCGAGGTGCCACCGGTCAGCACGATGCCGGCCGGGATCAAATCTTCGTAGCCACTGCGGCGCAGTTCCGCCTGGATCAGGGTGAACAGCTCGTCGTAGCGCGGCTCGACCACTTCGGCCAAAGCCTGGCGCGACAGCTCGCGCGGTGGACGGTCGCCCACGCTTGGCACCTTGATGGTTTCACCGGCACCGGCCAGTTTGGCCAGGGCGCAGGCGTAACGGATCTTGATCTCTTCGGCGTACTGAGTCGGTGTGCGCAACGCCATGGCAATGTCGTTGGTGACCTGGTCGCCGGCAATCGGGATCACGGCGGTGTGACGGATCGCACCCTCGGTGAAGATCGCGATGTCGGTGGTGCCGCCGCCGATGTCGACCAGGCACACGCCCAGTTCTTTTTCGTCATCGGTCAGTACCGAGTAGGCCGAAGCCAGTTGCTCGAGAATGATGTCGTCGATTTCCAGGCCGCAGCGGCGCACGCACTTTTCAATGTTCTGTGCGGCATTGACCGCGCAGGTCACCACGTGGACCTTGGCTTCCAGGCGCACGCCCGACATGCCGAGGGGCTCGCGCACGCCTTCCTGGTTGTCAATCACGTAGTCCTGCGGCAGGGTGTGCAGCACGCGCTGGTCAGCCGGGATCGCCACGGCCTGGGCCGCGTCGAGTACGCGCTCAAGGTCGGCCGCACTGACTTCACGGTCGCGGATCGCCACGATGCCATGGGAGTTCAGGCTGCGGATGTGATTGCCCGCCACGCCGACGAACGCCGAGTGAATCCGGCAACCGGCCATCAGCTGCGCTTCTTCAATGGCGCGCTGGATCGATTGCACGGTGGACTCGATGTTCACCACCACGCCCTTCTTCAGGCCCCGGGACGGATGCGTGCCAATACCGACGATTTCGATCGTGCCGTCTTCCCCGACCTCGCCCACCAGCGCCACCACTTTGGAGGTGCCGATATCGAGACCGACGATCATTTTGCCGCTTTGCACGTTTGCCATGGGTCCTGCCTCTTCTTAATTCTTCGCGACAGCGGGTTGCGCTGCCGTGGGCGCAGCCGGTTCACGCCAGCCGACGGCAAGGCCGTTGGCGTAACGCAGGTCGACGCTCGCAATGTTCGTAATCTGTTCTTTCAAGGTCTTTTCATAGATGGCAATAAAGCGGCGCATCTTTTCCACCAAGCGGTCGCGTCCCAGCAACAACTCGATGCCCGGGCCGGAACTGCCTGCCCCGGTCGTCAAAAACCAGCTGCCCCGTTCACGCAATTCCAGGCGTGCAATGGAGAAGCCCAGCGGCCGCAGCATCTGGCTCAAGGCCTGGTACTGCTGCATCACTTGCTGCTGCGCCCGCTGCGGCCCGAACAGCTGCGGCAGGTGCTCGTAGTTGGCCAGCTCACGCGGGGTGAACGCCTGGCCCTGGTTGTTCAACAGCGCTTCATCACCCCAACGGGCCACGGGCAGTTGTTCTTCCAGGCGGATCGTCACCTGGTCCGGCCATACACGGCGGACTTCGGCGTGGGCGATCCACGGCATCTGCTCCAACTCCCGGCGCATACCGGCCAGGTCGATGGTGAAGAAACTCGCCGCCAGGAACGGACCGATGCGCTGCTGTACCGCTTGCTGGCTGATGTAGCTCAAGTCGCCCTGTACGCTGATCTTGGTGATCGGCCGGTCGGCGTAAGGCAACAGACGCTGCGCGCCTTCATAAGTACCGAAGCCCAACACCACCAGCAACACCGGCCAGAACAGCGCCTTGAGGAAACCAAAGTTGGCTTTCGGCAGGCGCGCCGACATCGGCTCTTTAGCCACCATCCGGCTGGCACCCCGTGGCACCGGCTTGCGGCCGGGTGCGTGTGGGGGCTGATGACGAAGCGATGCGCCTTTCATGTCTTAGCCTCGCTGCCTTTCTTCACCGGCAACGCTGGCCGCCAGGATTGCCAGCACCAACTGCTGGAAATCCAGACCGGCTGCGCGCGCGGCCATCGGGACCAGGCTGTGATCGGTCATGCCCGGTGCGGTGTTGACTTCCAGGAACCAGAAATTCCCTTGGTCGTCCTGCATCACGTCTGCCCGCGCCCAACCGGCGATACCCAGCGCCTCACAGGCTTTCGCCGTGAGGTCCATCAGTTCCTGTTCTTTGCTTGCGTCAAGGCCACAGGGAATCCGGTACTGGGTATCGGAAGCCAGGTACTTGGCGTCGTAGTCGTAGAAAGTGTGGGGCGTGCCCAAGGCGATGGGCGGCAATACCTGGCCACGCAGGGTGGCGATGGTGTACTCGGGACCTTGGATCCACTGTTCCACCAACACTTGCGAATCGTAGGTACTTGCCGCTTTCCATGCGTCGATCAATTCGGCGGCCGAGTTCACTTTAGCCATGCCGATACTGGAGCCTTCATGGGCTGGTTTGACGATCAAAGGCAGGCCCAGTTCCTTGGCTGCAGAAATACAATCGTCTTCGCTGCACAACACGCTGTGACGCGGGGTTGGAATCCCCAGGCTGTGCCAGACCTGCTTGGTGCGCAACTTGTCCATGGCCAGCGCCGACGCGAGGATGCCGCTGCCGGTGTAAGGAATCCCAGCACACTCCAACAGGCCTTGCATGCTGCCGTCTTCACCGCCACGGCCGTGCAGGATGATGAAGGCGCGGTCGATCTTCTCGGCCTGCAGGCGGGCGAGGAAGTCGTCGCCCACGTCGATACCGAACGCATTCACGCCCGCACTCTGCAGCGCTTCGAGCACGGCATTGCCGGACTTGAGTGACACTTCGCGTTCAGCGCTCTTGCCGCCGAACAGCACGGCCACGCGGCCGAAGTCGGCGGGGGCGATGGTGGAGAACAGGGAGCCGTAGTGGGTGGTCATTTCGACTTCCCCTTTTCTGCGGCAAACGCTTCTTTGACGAACAAGGGGCTCGCCAGCAATTTAGGCGCAAGGCCACCGATGTCACCAGCACCCTGGCACAGCAGGATGTCGCCGGCACGCAGCAGCGGCTTGACGATCGGCGCCAGGTCCACACCGCGTTCGATGTAGATCGGGTCCAACTGGCCACGCTGACGGATGCTGTTGCACAGCTTGCGGCTGTCCGCCCCGGGGATCGGTTCTTCACCAGCCGGGTAGACTTCCATCAGCAGCAGTACGTTGGCATCGGCCAGTACATTGACGAAATCGTCATACAGGTCGCGGGTGCGGCTGTAGCGGTGCGGCTGGTAGACCATCACCAGGCGACGATCCGGCCAGCCACCGCGCACTGCTTTAATCACGGCGGCGACTTCAGTCGGGTGGTGACCGTAGTCGTCCACCAACATCACGTCACCACCTTCCACCGGCAGATGCCCATAGACCTGGAAGCGCCGGCCAACGCCGGCAAAACCCGACAGGCCCTCGACAATGGCTTCATCGCTGACGCCTTCGTCGGAGGCAATGCAGATGGTCGCCAGGGAATTGAGTACGTTGTGGTTGCCCGGCATGTTCACCGACACGTCCAGCGGTTCGCGGTCCGGGCGCAGCACAGTGAAGAACGTCTGCATGCCTTGCTGGCGCACATTGATCGCACGCACGTCGGCGTCTTCGCTGAAGCCGTAGGTCAAGGTAGGACGCTTGACCAGCGGCAGGATTTCACGCACCACCGGGTCATCCAGGCACACCACCGCCAAACCGTAGAACGGCAGGTTATGCAGGAACTCGACGAAGGTTTTCTTCAACTTGTTGAAGTCACCGTCGTAGGTCGCCATGTGGTCGGCGTCGATGTTGGTGACCACGGCCACCAGCGGTTGCAGGTGCAGGAAGCTGGCATCGCTTTCGTCAGCTTCGGCGATCAGGTAGCGGCTGGTGCCCAACTGGGCATTGGTGCCGGCTGCATTCAGGCGGCCACCGATCACGAAAGTCGGGTCCAGGCCACCGGCGGCGAACACCGAGGCGATCAGGCTGGTGGTGGTGGTCTTGCCGTGGGTGCCGGCGACGGCAATACCATGGCGATAGCGCATCAGCTCGGCCAGCATTTCGGCGCGGGGCACCACGGGAATGCGGCGCTCAAGGGCGGTGGCCACTTCTGGGTTAGAGGTGTTCACGGCGCTGGACACCACCAGCACGTCGGCCTCGGTGGCGTTCTCGGCGTGGTGGCCGATAAAGATTTTCGCACCGAAGGACTTCAGCCGCTCGGTGACCGGCGACTCTTTCAAGTCAGAGCCGGACACCTGGTAGCCCAGGTTCAGCAACACTTCGGCAATACCACACATGCCCACGCCGCCGATCCCGACGAAGTGGATACGACGGATACGGCGCATTTCCGGTTGCGGCATGGCTTTCTGATTCTCAACCATGGGCCACCTCCAGGCAGATATCGACCACGGTGCGGGTTGCGTCAGGTTTGGCCAGGCGGCGTGCGGTGCTCGCCATGCTGTTGAGTCGTTCCGGTTGCATCAAAACCTCGGTCAGGCGTGCGGCCAAATCGGCGGCGCCAGTCGTTCTTTGCGGCAGCAGGAAGGCAGCGCCCTCCCCGGCCAAATATTCGGCGTTGCGGGTCTGGTGATCGTCGATCGCGTGGGGCAAAGGCACCAGCAAGGACGGCAGACCGGCGGCGGCCAGTTCACTGACGGTCAACGCACCAGCGCGACAGACCACCAGGTCGGCCCAGCCATAGGCTTGGGCCATGTCTTTGATGAAGGGCTGCACATCAGCCTCTACACCAGCCTCGCGATAACGCGTGGCGGTCACTTCATCGTGGTTCTTGCCGGCCTGGTGGAAGACCTCAGGGCGCAAGTCCACAGGCAGTTGCGCCAGCGCTTGCGGCAGCAATTTATTCAGCGGCTCGGCGCCCAGGCTTCCGCCCAGGATCAGCACGTGCGCCTTGCGCCCGGCCAAGGCTTCACGGGCGATGTCCATAAACAATTCGGTGCGCACCGGGTTACCCGTGGTGCGGCGCTTGTCCGATGCGCCGAAGGTATTCGGAAACGCTTCGCAGACCCGCGCCGCCAGCGGCACCAGCAAGCGGTTGGCGGTGCCGGCGACAGCGTTCTGCTCATGCACGATCACCGGCACGCCAGCGAGTTTGGCCGCAACGCCGCCGGGGCCGGTCACATAACCGCCAAAACCGAGTACACACACCGGTTTCAATTCACGGATGAGGTTGCGCGCCTGCCACACCGCCTTGAGCAACACGAACGGCGCCTTGAGCAGGGACAGCTTGCCCTTGCCGCGCAGGCCGGTGACGTTGATCAAATGCAGCGGCAAGCCGGCGTTCGGCACCAATTCGTTTTCGATGCCGCGCGGCGTCCCCAACCAATGCACGGTGTAGCCACGGTTCTGGAACTCACGCGCGCAGGCCAGGGCCGGGAACACGTGGCCCCCGGTGCCGCCTGCCATGATCAGCACGTTAGCGCCCATGAGTCGGCTCCTCGGCGAAGTCGCTTTCGCTGAACTCCATCTCTTCGCTGCCCAAGTGGGTTCGACTCTCCCACTCGATGCGCAGCAGCAAGCCGAGACAGGCGCAGCAGATCACCAACGAACTGCCGCCGTAACTGAGGAACGGCAAGGTCAGGCCCTTGGTCGGCAGCAAGCCGACGTTCACGCCGATATTGATCAGGAACTGGCCGATCCACAGGAACGACAAGCCATACGCCACATACGCGGCGAAATACTGTTTGGCCTTCTCGGCCCACAAGCCGATGTACATGCCGCGCACACACACGAACACGAACAGCGCGACGGTACACAGCGAGCCGACCACGCCCAGCTCTTCGGCGAGCACCGAGAACACGAAGTCAGTGTGCGCTTCCGGCAGGTAGAATTGTTTCTGCACGCTGTTGCCCAGGCCCACGCCCAGCCACTCGCCGCGACCGAAGGCGATCAGCGCCTGGGTCAACTGGTAGCCGGAGCCGAACTGGTCGGACCACGGGTCGGTAAAGGTGATCAGACGGGCCATCCGGTAAGGTTGCGCCTGCACCAGCACGGTCACGGCGGCCACCGCCAGCACCACCATCAAGGTGAAGCGGAACAGCCCGACGCCGCCGAGGAACAGCATCGCTGCGGCGGCGCCCATCATCACGACGGTGGCCCCGAAGTCGGGTTCCATCAGCAGCAGGCCCGCCATGGGCAGCAGCACGATGAACGGCTTGAAGAAGCCCATCCAGCTCTCGCGCACTTCCTTCTGACGACGTACCAGGTAACCGGCGAGGTAGATCACCACGAACACCTTGGCGATTTCCGACGGCTGCACGTTAAACGCACCGAAGCCGATCCAGCGCATCGAACCGTTCACCTCGCGGCCGATGCCGGGCAGGATCACCATGATCAGCAAGCCAAATGCCCCGATCAGCATCAGCCAACCCAGGCGCTGCCAGGTCGCGATGGGGATCATCATGGTGACGATGCACGCGCCGAGGCCGATCACCAGGTACACCAGGTGACGGATCATCATGTACAAGGTGTTGCCCGACTGCACGGCAGCCACTTCGGAAGACGCCGACGTAATCATCACCAGCCCCAGGCCCAGCAGCGCGAGGCAACCGGCGAGCATCGGGAAGTCGAGGTCGATGCCGCGCCCGGTAATGATCGGCGACGGATACGGCTTGATGATGTTACGGAAGTTGAGATTCATGCCAAGGCCTCCACGGCGCGGGCGAACAGCTGGCCGCGCTCTTCGTAGTTCTTGAACATGTCGAAACTGGCGCACGCCGGCGACAACAACACCGCATCACCCGGCTGGGCCAAGGCTTTGCACTGGGCAATCGCGTCGTCGAGGGAGCTGGCGCGCACTTGCGGCACCGCATCACCGAGGGCGGCGGCGATCAAGTCGGCATCGCGCCCCATCAGCACCACGGCGCGGCAATGGGCGGCCACCGGCCCCTTGAGGTCCTTGAAATCGGCGCCTTTGCCGTCGCCACCGGCGATCAGCAGCAGCTTGCCGTCGATATCGGCACCCAGGCCTTCGATGGCGGCCAATGCGGCACCGACGTTGGTGGCCTTGGAATCGTTGTAATAGCTGACGCCATTCAGGTCGCGTACCCATTGGCAGCGATGCTCAAGGCCGCCGAAGGTGCGCAGGCTCGCGAGCATGGCGTCGAACGGCAAACCAACGGCATGCCCGAGGGCCAGAGCCGCCAGGGCATTGGATTGGTTGTGCGCACCACGGATTTTCAGCTCGCGTACAGGCATCAGGTTCTGGAATTCGAAGGCCAGGTATTTCTCGCCGTTCTCTTCACGAATGCCGAAAGCCTTGAAGTCGGGTTTGCCCAGGCCAAAGGTCCAGCACGGCAGGCCCTCGCCCATCAACGGACGGCTCAAGGCGTCCTGGCGGTTGACCACCACTTGTTTGGCACCGCGGAAAATCCGGTGCTTGGCCAGGTGATAGGCCGGCAGGCCGCTGTAGCGGTCCATGTGGTCTTCGCTGACATTCAGCACGGTGGCCACTTCAGCGCCCAGGTCGTGGGTGGTTTCCAACTGGAAACTCGACAGCTCCATCACGTACAGCTCGACGTCGTCGCTGAGCAGGTCCAGCGCCGGGGTACCGAGGTTGCCGCCCACGGCCACGCGCTTGCCAGCCGCTGCCGCCATCTCACCAACCAGGGTGGTCACGGTGCTTTTTGCATTGGAACCGCTGATCGCCACGATCGGCGCCTTAGCGTTGCGCGCGAACAGGTCGATATCGCCGGACAGTTTTACGCCACGCGCCGCTGCGGCTTGCAGGGCCGGTGTCGCCAGGGCCAGGCCGGGGCTTACGTAAAGCTCGTCGGCACGGCACAGAAACTCGACATCCAACTCGCCACAACGCACTTCCACGTGCGGGTAGTCACGGCGCAGCGTGACCAGCTCCGGTGGATTTTCCCGCGTATCGGCGACAGCAAACGACGTGCCCCGGTTCGCCAGGAAGCGAACCAGGGACATGCCGCTCTTGCCGAGGCCGACAACGATGCGGAAGTGGTCTGAAGCGATCAGGGACACTCGTTTCTACCTCAGTTTCAGGGTGGCAAGGCCGACCAGTACGAGAATCACGGTGATGATCCAGAATCGGACGATCACACGCGGTTCAGGCCAGCCCTTGAGTTCAAAGTGGTGGTGGATCGGCGCCATGCGGAACACGCGGCGCCCGGTCAATTTGAAGGACGCCACCTGGATGACCACCGACAGGGTTTCCATCACGAACACACCGCCCATGATGAACAGCACGATTTCCTGGCGGACGATCACCGCGATGGTGCCCAGGGCCGCGCCCAGCGCCAGTGCGCCGACATCGCCCATGAACACTTGTGCGGGATAGGTGTTGAACCACAGGAAGCCGAGGCCTGCACCGATCAGCGCGCCGCAGAACACGATCAGTTCACCGGCGCCCGGCACATACGGGATCAACAGGTATTCAGCGAATTTCACGTTACCCGACAGGTAGCAGAAGATGCCGAGCGCACCGCCCACCATCACCGTCGGCATGATCGCCAGACCGTCGAGGCCGTCGGTCAGGTTCACCGCGTTGCTGGAGCCGACGATGACGAAGTAGGTCAGCACAACGAAGCCGATGCCCAGCGGAATGCTCGCATCCTTGAGCATCGGGATAATCAAGGTAGTCTCGACCGCGCTTGGAGCAGTCGTGTAGAGGAAGATCGCCGCAGCCAGGCCGAAGACCGATTGCCAGAAATACTTCCAGCGGCTTGGCAGGCCCTTGGAGTTTTTCTCGATCACTTTGCGATAGTCATCGACCCAGCCGATGGCGCCGAACAACAAGGTCACCGCCAGCACTACCCAGACGTAGCGGTTGTGCAGGTCGGCCCAGAGCAAGGTGCTGATACCGATGGACGACAGAATCAGCGCGCCGCCCATGGTCGGGGTGCCGGATTTGGACAGGTGCGACTGCGGGCCGTCATTGCGAACCGATTGACCAATTTGCAGGTTCTGCAGGGTGCGGATCATCCACGGCCCCAGGAACAGCGACAGCGACAGCGCGGTCAGCACACCCAGAATCCCGCGCAGGGTCAGGTACTGAAAGACCGCGAAGCCTTTGTGGAACTGTTGCAGATACTCAGCCAGCAGCAGCAGCATTAATGTTTCTCCGTACTTGAGCCACACAAGGCCACGACGACGTTTTCCATCACCGCGCTGCGCGATCCCTTGATCAAAATGGTTGTGTGTTTATTTTGTTCGCCCGCACGCAGCGCCTGGATCAGCTCAGCCTGGGTCGCAAAATGCCGCGCTCCGGGGCCGAAGGCATCGACGGCATGGGCCATGTTCGGGCCGACAGCGTAGAACGCGTCGACTTTGCCGCTAGCGTAAGCGCCGACTTCACGATGGGACTGTTCGGCCCAGTCGCCCAGTTCGGCGATATCGCCCAGCACCAGCACCTTGCGCCCATCAAAGCCCTTGAGCAGGTCAATGGCGGCGCAGACCGAGGACTGGTTGGCGTTGTAAGTGTCGTCAATCACACGCATGCCGTTGCTGGCCAATTGCGCGACGGTACGGCCCTTGACCGGTTGCACCGCGCCCAGGCCGGTGGCAATACCGAACAGCGACACGCCCAGGGCGTAAGCCGCAGCCGCTGCCGCCAAGGCGTTGGCGACGTTATGGTTGCCCAGCAGATTCAACTGCACGGGCTCTTCGCCTTGCGGCGTATGCAAGGTAAAGGACGGGCAACCACGGGCGTCGAGCGTGATGTTCGACGCGTGGAAATCGGCCGCTGCATTCAGCACGGCGAACGTCAGCACCTTGCGACCGGCGGCGCGTACACGCCAGGTCTCGAAGGCCTTGTCGTCAAGATTCAAAACAGCAGTGCCCAAGGCATCGAGGCCTTCGAGGATTTCGCCCTTGGCTTCGACGATTTTTTCCGGGCCACCGAACTCACCGACGTGGGCAGTTCCGGCGTTGTTGATAATTGCCACGTGAGGCTTGGTCAGCGCCACGGTATAGGCAATTTCGCCGACACGCGAAGCACCCAACTCGATCACGGCCGCCGTGTGTTCCGGGGCCAGTTCGAGCAGGGTCAGCGGTGCGCCGAAATCGTTGTTCAGGTTGCCACGGGTGGCCAGCACCGGCCCGCGCGTGCGCAGGACACCGGCGAGCAGTTCCTTGACCGTGGTCTTGCCGCTGGAGCCGGTGATGGCTGCCACGGGCTTATCGAAGGCAGCACGGTTCAGCGCGCCAAGTTGACCCAGGGCCAGGCGTGTATCGGCCACCAGCAATTGCGGCAAGGTCGAATCTGCCACTTCGTGCTGCACCAGGGCACCAACCGCGCCTTTGGCGGCAACGTCATTCAGGTAGTCATGGCCGTCGAAACGCGGACCGGCCAGAGCGACAAACAGTTGGCCTGGCTTGATCGCGCGGCTATCGATACTGACGCCATTGAAACTGCAATCACCCGACAGAATGCGCGCCGAGAGGGCCTGGGTCAGCTCGCTGAATTTAATCGCTTTAAGCATGGGCGACCTCCCAGGCGGTCAAGGCATGATCGGCCTCGACCAGGTCGGAGAAGGCATGGCGTTCGCCGTTGATTTCCTGGTAATCCTCGTGACCTTTACCGGCCAGGACCACGACATCGTCGGCACTGGCACTGGCAATCAATTGGGCAATGGCCGCGCCGCGACCGGCAACGAAGCTGGCCTTGGACGCGTCTTTAAAGCCGACGCGGATGTCGTCGAAAATCTGGCTTGGCTCTTCGCTGCGCGGGTTGTCGTCGGTGACGAGCACGCCATCGGCCAGGCGCTCGACAATCTCGGCCATCAACGGACGCTTGCCGCGATCGCGATCACCGCCACAGCCAAACAGGCACAGCAACTTGCCTTTAGCATGCGGGCGCAGGGCCAAGAGGACTTTTTCCAGTGCGTCCGGGGTGTGGGCATAATCGACCACCACCAGCGGCTGCGAACCGCCACCCAAACGCTGCATGCGTCCAGCCGGGCCTTCCAGCTTCGGCAGCACCTGCAGGATTTCATCGAGGGCGTAGTCCAGGCCGAGCAAGGCACCGATGGCGGCAAGCACGTTGCTCAGGTTGAAGCGGCCGAGCAGGGTGCTGCGCAAATGGTGCTCGCCCTGCGGCGTCACCAACGTGGCGCGCACGCCCTCGTCACTGAAGTGGGCTTCGCGGCAATACAGGTAGGCGCGGGAATCTTCCAGGCTGTAGCTGATCAGGCGCGCTTCGCTGTCTTGGGCAGCCAGCTCGCGGCCGAACGCGTCATCCAGGTTCACCACGCGGCACTTCAGGTCATTCCAGGCAAACAGCTTGGCCTTCTCGGCACCGTAGGCCTCCATCGTGCCGTGGTAGTCCAGGTGATCGCGGGACAGGTTGGTCATCACCGCCACATCGAAGGCCAGTGCGGCAACGCGGCCCTGGTGCAAACCGTGGGACGACACTTCCATGGCAACCGCCTTGGCACCGGCCTTTTTCAGGTCGGCCAGGGTCGCTTGCACGGCGATCGGGTTCGGCGTGGTGTGCAGGCCGCTTTGCAGCGAGCCATAGAAACCGGTGCCCAGGGTGCCGACAATGCCACAGTGCTGACCCAGCAGGTCAAGGGCCTGGGCGACCAGTTGGGTCACGCTGGTCTTGCCGTTGGTGCCGGTCACGCCAATCAGGTTCAGGTGGCGGCTCGGGTCGCCGTAGAAACGCCCGGCGATATCCGACAGTTGCGCGGCCAGGCCTTTGACGGGAATCAACGGCACGTCGGTGATTGGCAGCACGGTGGCGCCGTCCACTTCATAAGCCACGGCTGCGGCGCCGCGTTGCAGGGCATCGGCGATATGCGCACGACCATCGTATTTGCCGCCAGGCACCGCCAGGAACAGGTCCCCGGCGCGTACATTACGACTGTCCAGGCTCAGCTCGCGGATCAGCAGATCGCGACCGGCATGGGCAAAAATCTTGTTCAGGCTAAGAGACATCAGCCGCGCCCTCCATTGGCTTTTACTGCGGCGGCCGGCGGTCCGGCGTTCGCTTGTTGGGTCGGCGGCAAGTTGTCCGGCGTGACGTTCATCAGGCGCAGGGTGCCGGACATCACTTTGCTGAACACCGGCGCCGACACCAGGCCACCGAAGTAGCCCGCTTTACTAGGTTCATCAATCACGACGACGATCGCGTAGCGCGGGTCGCTCATCGGACCGAAGCCGGCGAACAGCGAGCGGTAGGAGTTCTCGGCATAGCCTTTGGTGCCGACCGAGGTTTTACGCGCTGTACCCGACTTGCCAGCCACGTGATACGCCGGCACCTGGGCACGGAATACGCCGCGCGGTGCTTCGATCACTTGTTGCAGCATGCCTTGCATGGTCTTGGCGACGTTTTCCGGAATCACCTGGGTCGCTTTCGGCGCTTCGTCGACGTGGATCAGGCTCAAAGGAACCATTCGACCGTTATTGGCCAATACAGAGAAAGCGTGAGCCAGTTGGATCGCTGTCACCGACAGGCCATAGCCATAGGAGAGCGTGGCGGTCTCGGCCTTTTTCCAGTCGCGGTAGTTAGGCAGGTTGCCCACGCGCTCACCCGGAAAATCCAGGCCGGTGGGTTGGCCCAGGCCGATCTTTTGCGCCAGGTGGTAGATGGTTTCGCCGCCGATATCGAAGGCAACCTTACTCATGCCCACGTTACTGGAGTTGATCAGGATACCTGTCAGATCCAGCACCGGACCTTCGGTACGGGACACGTCACGAATGGTGTATTTGCCCAACTGCAAGGTGCCTGGGTAGACCTCGACCTTGTCGCTGGGCTTCCAGCGCCCGGTTTCCAGGGCGGCACTCATGGAGATGGCTTTCATGGTCGAACCCGGTTCGAACACGTCGATCATCGCGCGGTTGCGCATCATCGCCGGTTGCAGGTTGCGACGGTTGTTCGGGTTATAGGTCGGCTGGTTGACCATGGCGAGAATCTCGCCGGTCTTCACGTCCATGATCACCAGGCTGCCAGCCTTGGCGCCGTTCTCGATGATCGCGTTACGCAGCTCGCGGTTGGCCAGGTATTGCAGGCGCAGGTCAATCGACAACGCCAAGGGCTTTCCGGCCTTGGCGTTTTTGGTGACTTGGACGTCTTTGATCAGTCTGCCGCGTCGATCCTTGATGACCTGTCGCTTGCCAGGCACGCCGGCCAGCCATTCATCGTAGGCCAGCTCCACACCTTCGCGACCATGGTCATCGATGTCGGTAAAGCCAACCATGTGCGCGGTGGTTTCACCGGCCGGATAGAAGCGGCGGAACTCCTCGATGCCGTAGACACCGGGGACTTTTAGGTCGAGCACTTGCTGGCCTTGTTCGGGGGTGAGGCCGCGAACCAGGTAGATGAATTCTTTATTGGCCTGAGCTTCCAGGCGCTCGGCCAAGGCTTTCGGGTCCTGACCCAACGCGGCAGCCAGTTGTGGCCACTTGTCCTTGGCCACCTGCAATTCCTTGGCGTTGGCCCACAGCGTGGTCACCGGTGTGCTGACGGCCAGGGGCTCACCGTTACGGTCGGTGATCAGGCCGCGGTGTGCAGGAATCGGAATATGCCGCAGGCTACGGGCATTGCCCTCGCCGATCAGGAAGTCGCGGTCGACTACCTGCAGATCAATGATCCGCCAGGCGATTGCGCCGACCATCAAGGCCAGCAAGCCGAGCATCAGACGGAAGCGCCACGGGTAAAGTGCGCCTTCGAGTTTCATCATGGCGCCACCATTCGCACTTCGGCCGCGCTCGGGATGTGCATCTTCAGCTGTTCGGTGGCGAGTATTTCGATGCGGCTGTGGGCAGTCCAGGTGCTTTGCTCGAGGATCAACCGGCCCCACTCTGCCTGCGCTTTATCGCGCACGCTCAATTCCCCGTACAGGGTATTGAGCAGTTGGCGGTTGTAATGGGCGCTGTAGGACACCGCAATCGCAGACACCAACACGCCGATATACAGCAGCAACATAAAGAAGCTACCGCCCGGGAGGGGCTTGGCGAAAAGCCTGCTCACCGCAACTTCTCTGCGACGCGCATGACGGCGCTACGGGAACGTGGGTTGGCCTTGAGTTCAGCTTCGGAAGCGAACTGCGGTTTGCCATGGACTTTGATTTTCGGCACGAAGGCTTCGAAACGCACCGGCAGGTTGCGCGGCAGGTTGTCGGATTCGCCCTTGACCAGGCGACGCATGAACAGCTTGACGATGCGGTCTTCCAGGGAGTGGAAGCTGATCACCACCAGGCGACCACCCACTTCCAAGGCTTCCAGCGCGGCATCGAGGCCCGCCTCCAGATCGCCCAATTCGTTGTTGACGTGAATGCGCAGGCCCTGGAACGCACGGGTGGCGGGGTTCTTACCCTTTTCCCAGGCAGGGTTGGCGACTTTCAGCACTTCGGCCAGGTCGGCGGTGCGCTCGAACGGCTGGATTTCCCGGCGCTCGACCACAGCACGCGCCATGCGGCCGGCAAAGCGCTCTTCACCGTATTCCTTGAACACACGGGCGATTTCTTCCACCGGTGCGGTGGCGATGAACTGGGCTGCACTGACACCACGGGTGGGGTCCATGCGCATATCGAGCGGACCGTCGTTCATGAAACTGAAACCGCGCTCCGGGTCATCGAGCTGTGGCGAAGACACGCCCAGGTCGAGCAAAACCCCGGCCACCTTGCCTGCCATGCCGCGCTCGGCGACTTCGGCACCCAGCTCGGCAAAGCTGCGTTGTACAACGACAAAGCGGCCGTCTTCGGCCGCTAGCGCTTGCCCGGTGGCAATCGCTTGGGGGTCTTTGTCGAACCCGAGGAGTTTACCGTCGGACCCGAGCTGGCTAAGTATCAACCGACTGTGCCCGCCCCTGCCGAAGGTGCCATCCAAATAGCAGCCATCCGCGCGTACGGCGAGAGCCTCAACGGCTTCGTCAAGCAGTACGGTGATGTGGTTAAAGCCGCTATCAATAGTCACAGGATCAAATCACGCAGTTCATCAGGCATGGCGCCCGGTTGTTGAATAGCAGCCAGGTCAGCTGCAGAAACAGCATCCCAGGCATCTTCGTCCCACAATTGGAACTTGTTCAGTTGGCCCACCAGCATTGCGCGCTTGTCGAGTTTGGCGTACTCGCGCAGACGCGGTGGCACCAGGAAACGACCGCTGCCATCGAGCTCGAGGTCGACGGCATTACCAATCAGCAAACGCTGCAGACGGCGGTTTTCTTCACGCAATGAAGGCAGGGCGCGCAGCTTGGTTTCAATCAACTCCCACTCATCGAGGGGGTAAACACACAAACAAGGGTCAACGGCATCGATAGTGATGATCAACTGTCCGGAACTTCGCGAAATGAGCTCGTCACGATACCGGCTCGGCATGGCGAGACGGCCTTTTGCATCGAGACTAATAGCGTTGGCTCCGCGAAACACAGATGCGTTTCTCCCAATTTTAGCGTTTTACGTTCAAAAAACCCACTTTGTGCCACTTTCCGCCACTTGCGCACACTATAGGAATGCGCCCACCACACCGTCAAGGCGCGGATTCAAGGAAAAGCCTTACAGAACGGAGATTTAGGAGCGTAAAAGGAGGAGAAACCAGAGTTCGGCGGTATTTTTGGCTCAATAAGCACTAATAGCTCAAAGAGCTATGGCTCAAAGTTAAAGTAATTTATTAAGAGTAAGATTTTTTTGGTATTACGAAGATGCATCTGCCAATCATTTGGCAGGGAAGGATTCTTGCGTTACTACCGGGTTTCTGTCCGAGATTCGGACAGAAGGAAAAAAGGTGGAGAGTCGATCTATAAGCCGGGTTCTGTCTTGAACAGTCATTCGTCTACGATGGCCATCACTGGACATCTTTAGCAACCTACCCGGTCCCAGCGCGGGCCACGCCTTGGGACCCTATTTGGTCTTGCTCCAAGTGGGGTTTACCTAGCCACGAACTGTTGCCAGACGTGCGGTGCGCTCTTACCGCACCTTTTCACCCTTACCGGCACCGAAGTGCTTAGGCGGTTATTTTCTGTGGCACTTTCCGTAGGCTCACGCCTCCCAGGCATTACCTGGCACTTCGCCCTATGGAGCCCGGACTTTCCTCCCCCCCCTAATTTTCATAGAAGGCAGCGACTGTCCAATCGACTCTCCGCCGCGAAGGTTAACGGCACGACGGGCTTAGGACAAGTATTAAAAGTGCAGCAATGCCATCACGTCCAGACGGAATACCGGCCTAACCCCGGAACTATTCGGCTTTCTGTTTATCCAGTGCGGCCTGATACAACACATTCTTGCGCACGCCGGTAATTTCCGCCGCCAGCGCTGCCGCTCGCTTAAGGGGCATCTCCTTGAGCAGCAGATCCAGGACACGCATGGCTTCGCCACCGACGGCGTCTTCATGTTCCGGCGCCGTCCAACCCGCCACCAGCACCACGCACTCGCCACGCTGTTGATTGCTGTCACCCTCGACAAACGCGCGCAGCGCTTCCAGCGGCAACCCCTTGAGTGTCTCGAAGGTCTTGGTCAGCTCACGGGCCAGCAGCGCCAGGCGTTCGCCACCGAACACCAGCTCCATGTCCTGCAGGCATTCGAGGATACGATGCGGGGCTTCATAGAAGATCAGCGTGCGCGGCTCTTCTTTAAGCGCCTGAAGACGTCCGCGACGCCCCACCGCCTTGGCAGGCAGGAAACCCTCGAAGATAAAACGATCCGATGGCAACCCCGCGGCGGATAACGCCGCAATCAACGCGCATGCGCCCGGAACAGGCACTACATTGATACCGGCGGCACGCGCCTGGCGCACCAGGTGGTAACCGGGGTCGGAAATCAGCGGGGTGCCAGCATCGGAGATCAGCGCCACATCGTCACCGGCCAGCAGGCGGGTGATAAAACGGCTGCCTTCTTCGCGCTCGTTATGCTCGTGGCAGGCGGCTAATGGCGTGCTGATTCCAAAATGCTGCATCAAACGCTGTGAGTGCCGAGTGTCTTCCGCCGCGATCAATTTAACGTCGCGCAACACTTTAAGCGCCCGGGCACTGATGTCGTCCAGGTTGCCAATGGGCGTCGCCACGACAAAAAGCGAGCCTGCAGCGGAATTCAAAGGACCTGGAGCAGTCAAAACGCACACCTCGATGGTTGGCAAAAACCACATTGTAGCGCGTAGGCGCCCTGGAAATATGCCATCGAGATGGATGCCGTTTCAGCCGTCGGTCGGGCGCACCCACCCAAACGCAACATTTGCACCATCTAAATTGACGGTTTCACGCCAGTAACATCGCGCCTGGGCCAGTGCTTGGGTACAATTCCACGCTAATTTGATCGGTATCAGGAACATTTACATGATCCCTTGTCTGCGGCTGCTCTCCGCCCTCTGCCTCGCTGCCTTGCTGGGCGCCTGTGCCAGCTCGCCCTCGTCCAGCCTTGGCGACCTGCCACGGACCCCGGACGCCAGTATCGAACAACTGCTCGAACAGGCGACCACCGCCAACACGCCCGAAAAAGCTGCGCTGCTGCGCCTGAGTGCGGCGGACATGGCCTACCACCAGAACAACGCAGGCCGCTCGTCGCAGATTCTTGCGCAGGTGCCACTGGATGCTCTCAAGCCCGCCGCGCAGATATTCGCCAGCACCCTGGCCGCCGAACTGGCCATGGCGCGCAACCAGCCCAAGGCCGCGCTGACGGCGTTGAACCACCCCAGCCTGCAAAACCTGAAGGAGCTGCCGGCCGAACAGCAGGTTCGCACCGGCACCGTACATGCGCGTGCTTATGAAGCCGACGGCCAGACCCTGGCCGCCGCTCGTGAGCGTGTGGCCATGGCGCCACTGCTGACAGGCGACGCCGCGAAGAGCAACCATGAAGCCATCTGGGCGTTGATTGCCGCGCTGCCGGCCGAACAACTGCAAGCCAGCGGCAACCCGACGCTCGACGGCTGGATCACCTTGGCCCAGGCGGTCAAGGGCGCCGGCACGCTGGAGCAACAGCAAGCCGCCATTGACACGTGGCGCGCGCAAAACCCAGGCCACCCGGCGGCCGTGCAACTGCCGACGCCGCTGACCAAACTCAAGGAGCTGGCGAGCCAGCCGCTGAACAAGATCGCCCTGCTGCTGCCGCAGGAAGGCCCACTGGCCGCCGTTGCCAAAGCGCTACGCGAAGGCTTCATGGCCGCGCACTACCAGGCTGAACAAGCCGGGCAGAAGCCGCCGGTCATCGAGTTTTATGACAGCTCGCGCCTGACGTCCCTCGACGATTTCTACGCCAAGGCCAAGGCCGCCGGCGTGCAACTGGTCGTCGGCCCGCTGGAAAAACCGCTGGTCAAACAGCTCAGCGCGCGCCCGCAATTGCCGATTACCACCCTGGCATTGAACTACAGCGAGACCGATCAAAACCCGGCGCAACTGTTCCAGTTCGGCCTGGCGGCTGAAGACGAAGCTCGCGAAGTCTCGCGCCGCGCCCGTGCCGACGGCCTGCACCGCGCCGCCGCGATGGTGCCCCGTGGCGAATGGGGTGAGCGTGTCTACAAGGCCTTCCGTCAGGATTGGGAAGCCAACGGCGGCACCGTTGTCGGCGTCGAGTACGTCGACCAACCGGTCGCCCTCGCCCAGCAAATTGCCGATCTGTTCCAACTGCGTAAAAGCGAAGGCCGTGCCAAGAGCCTGCAAAGCGCCGTCGGCACCGACGTCGCCGCACAGCCTTCGCGTCGCCAGGACATCGAGTTCATCTTCATGGCCGTCCCCCCGCAACTGGCCCAGCAGATCAAGCCGACCCTGAACTTCCAGTACGCCGGTGACGTGCCGGTGTATGCGACATCCCACGTGTTCAGCGCCAGCGGCGACAAAAACCAGTACCTGGACATGACCAACGTCATGTTCTGCGAGACCCCTTGGCTGCTCAACACCACCGACCCGCTGCGCAACCAGGTTGCCGCACAATGGCCACAAGCCAATGGCAGCCTTGGCCGCCTGTACGCGATGGGCGTCGATGCATACCGCCTGGCGCCACGCGTGGGCCAACTCAAGGCATTGCCAGACACACGCATTGACGGCCTCTCCGGCAGCCTGGGCATCAGCGCCAACCAGCGCGTTGACCGCCAGATGCCCTGGGCGAAGTTCGTCGGAGGCGAAGTCCAGCGTCTGCCCGATACCCCACGCTGATGCCCGAGAGGTCCAGCGCACAAAGCGGCAAGGATGCCGAACTCCAAGCACTTGAGTACCTTCGACAACAGGGTCTGCGTCTTCTGGCGCAGAACTGGTTGTGTAACCGCGGCGAGCTTGATCTGGTCATGCTTGACGGCGATACAGTAGTATTCGTCGAAGTCCGCTACAGAAAACACGCACAATGGGGTGGCGCGCTCGCCAGTATCGATGGGCGCAAGCGTCAGAAGCTGATACTCGCCGCGCAGTTTTTCCTGCTCAAGGAGCATCGCTGGGCTGATTCCCCCTGCCGTTTCGATGTGGTTGCCATTGAAAGCACACCGTCTGGCAAAGCTGATTTGAACTGGCTCAAAGATGCCTTCGACAGCTGATTCGCCGGACATCTTCACCACACACTTTTGCTCTTTGCTTTGCGGGCTGCACATTCCTGTGCCAAATAGCCGCGCTACTTAAGGTCACACAGATGGACATGCAATCCCGAATTCGCCAGCTTTTCCAGGCCAGCATCGACACCAAGCAACAGGCGATGGACGTACTTGCACCGCACATCGAGCAAGCCAGTCAGGTCATGGTCAACGCCTTGCTCAACGAGGGCAAAATGCTTTCGTGCGGCAACGGCGGCTCGGCCGGCGATGCCCAGCATTTCTCGTCCGAGTTGCTCAACCGCTTCGAGCGCGAGCGTCCTAGCCTGCCGGCCATTGCCTTGACCACCGACTCGTCGACGATCACCTCGATCGCCAACGACTACAGCTACAACGAAATCTTCTCCAAGCAGATCCGCGCCCTGGGCCAACCGGGCGACGTGCTGCTGGCGATTTCCACCAGCGGCAACTCGGCGAATATTATTCAGGCGATCCAGGCCGCACATGATCGCGAAATGGTTGTCGTAGCATTGACCGGTCGCGACGGCGGCGGCATGGCCTCATTGCTGCTGCCCGAGGACGTGGAGATTCGCGTCCCGGCCAATGTCACCGCACGTATTCAGGAAGTCCACCTGCTGACGATCCACTGCCTGTGCGATCTGATCGACAGCCAACTGTTCGGGAGTGAAGAATGACCGTTAAACGCCTCAGCCTATTGGCGATCGCGCTGTGCCTCGGCATCAGCGGCTGCAGCACGGCAATCACCGCGACACGTGACACCCCTATCCAGGACGACAAGGGCACCCGCACCTTCGGCAGCAAGATTGACGACTCGCTGATCGAAACCAAGGTCGAGGTCAACGTCGCCAAGGCCGCTACGGACCTGGGCAATGGCGCGTCGCGCATCGTCGTGACCAGCTTCAACGGCGTGGTGCTGCTCGCCGGCCAAACGCCGCGTGCCGACCTCAAGGCCCAGGCCGAACAAGCCGCCTCGGCCGTGCAGCGAGTCAAGAAGGTCCACAACGAATTGCAGGTGATGGACCCGATCACCCTGCTGGCCATCAGCAACGACGCGCTGCTGACCACCAAGATCAAGGCGCAGATGCTGACCGATAACGCAATTCCCGGTTCGCGCATCAAAGTCGTCACCGACAACGGCATCGTTTACCTGATGGGCCTGCTGACCCAGGCGGAAGCGACCCGTGCGGCGAACCTGGTACAGGGTGTATCCGGCGTGCAGCGGATCGTGAAGGTGTTCGAGTACATCGATTGATGTAACCGACAGCCATAAAAAAGGGCGCCCTGCATTCACTGCAGGGCGCCCTTTTTATTAGCGGGTGATTACTGGTATTGCGAGTACGGGTTGCCCTGGAACTGGTTGTTCTGCTGTGGCGCCTGTTGCTGGGCAGCAGGCTGGCCGTACTGCTGGCCTGGGATTGGGCCCAGGTTCACTTCTACACGCCGGTTCTGAGCGCGACCGTTGACGTCGGCATTGCTGGCAATCGGATTATCCGGACCGGCACCGCGAGCGCTCAGGTTGGCGGCGCTGACGCCTTGGGATGTCAGGTAATTCGCCACACTCTGCGCACGGCGTTGGGACAGGTCCATGTTCAGTTGGCGGCTGCCAGTGCTATCGGTGTAACCCACGATCTGGATGGTGTTCTGGCTGAACTGCTTGAGCGAGTTGGCCAGGTTGTTCAGCGGCATGTAGAAACTGCTGGAGATCGCGTCCGAGTTGGTGGCAAAGGTGATGTTACCCGGCATGATCAGTTTGATCTGATCGCCCTGGCGCTGAACCTCAACACCGGTATTGGCCATGCTTTCGCGCAGTTTCTTTTCCTGCTGGTCGGCGTAGTAGCCATAACCCGCTGCGCCTGCCCCCGCGACGACCGCACCGATCAGCGCGCCCTTGCCACGGTTGTTATGGTCGATGGCCGCACCGGCCAACGCACCGGCCAGGGCACCGAGGCCGCCGTACTTGGCGGTCTTGCTCATGCCACCGGATTCATTACTCGCCTGTCCCTGACTGCTACCGTCATACGGATTAGGTGAAGCACAGCCAGATAACAAGGCTACGGCAGTAGCGACAACTAGCAGACGACGCGGAGTGAACATGGAGGAGCTCCTACTTTTGCACTCTGTGGTGCAGAGGACATGGACAATGGATCTTTGCCGAGGTTTGAACGCGACAAACGGTAAAAATTCCGTGGACACATCCCGACCTGTAACAAAAGATTCAGGACTACCGTCGCGGCACAAACCGTAGCAGACGCACGCTGAACACATGCTGAGTTTTTTGCTACAGGGCTTGACCGCTTGCGCTGCAGTCATGCGCGCACAAAGGGGTTCTCACGCATCTCATCACCCAGTCGCGTATCCGGCCCGTGACCGGTCACCACCGTCGCAGCCTCATCCAACGTATACAACCGCTGCTTGATCGACCGCACGATCGCCGCCTGGTCCCCGCCCCACAAATCCGTGCGGCCCACGCCCCGGCGAAACAGCGTATCCCCGGCAATCAGCAGTTTGGCGTCGGCAAACCAGAAACTCATCGACCCCGGCGTGTGCCCCGGCGTATGCAATGCTACGCCGCAACCGCAGGCCAGCTCTTCATCGTCGGCCAGCCAACGGTCCGGGGACGGCACCGGCGTATATGGCACGCCAAACATCTGACACTGCATCTCCAGGTTGTCCCAGAGAAACTGGTCGGCCTTGTGCAGGTGCAGGGTTGCACCGGTCTTCTCCTTCAACTGGCCGGAAGCCAGGAAGTGATCCAGGTGGGCGTGGGTGTGAATGATGCTCACCACCTTGAGACCCAGCGCATCGAGCCGCGCCAGGATCAGTTCGTGATTGCCGCCGGGGTCGACTACGATGGCTTTTTTACTGATGGGGTCGCCGATGATGGTGCAGTTGCACTGCAACGGGCCGACGGGGAAGGTTTCGCGGATGAGGGTCGGCTTTGCGGTGTCCATGAACGGGCCTCGGGTGCAAATGAAGGGTAGTTTCGGACGAATCTCGCCAGAATAATTGCACTATTAAACCAGACTGGGGTGGCTTCGCAGCCCACCGCGAGCAAGCTCGCTCGTCACGGCGTTCACTCTTTAACCAATCAACCGCAGCTCCTGCGCCCGCGCCACCGCCTGGGTGCGCCGCTCCACCCCCAGTTTGCTGTTGATATGGCTGGCGTGGGTCTTGACCGTGTGCAGGGAAATGAAGAGTCGCTTACTGATTTCCTGGTTCGAACAGCCTTGGGCGATCAGTTGCAGTACCGCCAGCTCGCGGACGCTCAGGGTTTGATGGTTGGGCGCCGGCTCGCTGACCGCGACGGCCGGCAGCAACCCCAACAGGCACTGGCTCAATACCCCATGGGGATCTTGGCCGAGTTGATCGCGCATCCAGTCGGGATACCCTTCAAGCAATCGCTGGAAGGGTTGCAGCGCCCCCCCGGCGCCGGCTTCAAGTGCGCGGGCCAACACCTCTCGCGCTTTGGCCTCCAGGCCGTTCTCCAGCAGCAACTGCGCCTGCTGGGTCAGCGCCATCAGGGCAATCATCTGGCGCCCGCTGCTGTGGGCGTGTTGCGCCAGGTCTTCGAGCCGCTGGAGTGCCGCCGCCGGTTGATGGCGGATGGCATCCAGCGCGGCCTGCTGCAGCTCGATATGCTGTGGCAGATGCGGATGAAACTCCGGGGCGGCCGCCGCGTGTTCACCGTTGTAGGTTTGCCCCAGGCGGGTCAGCCAGGCATCGGCCAGGTCGGTACGCCCCTGGGCTAACCAGAGCTCGCATTTGATCAGGGTGATCATTGCCAGGTAGTAAATCGGCGGCACGTCCCAGATGTGCATCAGGCGCTCGGCCTCAGCCAATTCGGCGAAGGCTTTGGCGAAATCGCCGCGACGCCCTTCGACGTTGGCAATCACGCAATGGCCGATCAGCACACTGATATCCCGGCAAGCACGGGCTTCGGCCAGGCCGGCGCGCAGGCGGTCCAGGCCGGCTTCCGGCTGATAACGCGCCAGCAGCAGGTAGCCTTCGTAAAGCGATAATCGGGCGCGCACGGCGTATAGCCGCTGGGGCGACAGGTCGTGCAAGCGCTGCAGGCCCTGGCGTACTTCATCCAGCGAGCGCAGGATTTCACCGCGCGCCTGCAAGACCCGGGCGCGGTCGTAATGGGCCAGGGCCTCGAACAGTGGGTTGCCGACACGCTGCGCCAACTCGAGGGATTCGCGGTTCAAGCCACGGGCGCGCCATAGATCGGCGTCGACGATCGCCAGGTTGGAGAGAGTCGACAGGCACATCAGGCGCTGGCCGTAACGGCGCTGCGGCAGGCTTTCCAAGGCTTCGCTGCAATAGCGCTGGGTTAACTCGCGGTCACCTCGACCCCGGGCGATGATCCCGCTCAGCGCCAGCCACTGCGCCAGCATCGACTTCTGCGCGGTGGCCGATGGCGCCGGCAGGAAACGGCTGAGGTAGCCGGACAGTTCTTCCGCCGCATCCAACTGGCACGCCAGGCCCAAGGCCCAGCTATACAGCACGATCAACCGGGGTGTGCTGATCAGCAGGCTGTCGGGCAAGTCCATTTTCCAACGCAAGAGCATGCCGACGTTCTGCTCGGCCAGCAGTTGTTCCTCGGACAGGTTCTGCACCAAGCTCGCCGCCACATCCAGATGGCCGGCGCGCAACGCCTGCTCGACCGCTTCATCGATCAGCCCTTGGGCGTTGAACCAGCGACAGGCGCGCAGGTGCAGGCTGGCGGGCGGCAGCGCGGCGCTGTTCGCGCGCCGGGTGCGCAGCAGGTCGGAAAACAAATGGTGATAACGGAACCAGTGCCCCTGCTCATCCAGCGGTACCAGAAATACCTGGTGAGCCTGCAAGTAACGCAGGATTTCCGCGCTGTCATGAGCGTCGCGTATGGCGTCGCACAGTTCGCTGCAAAAGCGTTCCTGCGAGGCGGTTTCGTAGAGGAACGCCTGGACTTCCGCCGGCAGGCAATCAATCACTTCCTCCAGCAAATAGTCGCGTATCAACCCTTCACCGCCGTGCAGGCTTTGCGGCAAGGCGCCTTCATTCCCGGCTTCGGAGGCCGCCAACAGCCAGAAACGCAAGCCTGCGACCCAGCCTTCACTGCGCCGGATCAAGTTATCCAGCGCCTCGCCGCGCAGCGAACTGCTGTGGCGATCCAACACCGCCAAGGATTCGGCGTGGGTCAGGCGCAGGTCTTGCTCATGCAACTCCAGCAGGTGCCGAGACAAGCGCAAGCGCGCCAGGTGCCAGTCTGGGCGCTGGCGACTGGTAACCAGCACCAGCAGGCCATCAGGTAAATGATTGAGGAAAAATTGCAGGCAGCGATCAAGCACCGGGCCCTGGGCCAAATGGTAGTCATCCAGCACCAGCAACAAAGGCGCACGCGTGGACAAATGCAGCGCCAGCTCATCGAGCAAGCCATCGAGCCATTCTTCAAAGGCAAACGGCTGGTGACGCTGACGCATTTTCAGCAGGCCCAAGGATTGGGCACCCAACTGCGGGAAATATTGCTGCAAGCCGTCAAGCAGACGCTCGAGGAAACGGCCGGGGTCGTTATCCCGTGGGCTCAGGCCCAACCAAAGACTTTGCCAATGGGCCGGCAGGCTCTGACAGAACTCGACAGCCAGCGAACTCTTGCCGAACCCCGCGGGTGCGCAGACCAGTAGCAATCGCCCTTCCAGGCCGGCGCTCAGCCGTTCGCACAGGCGCGGTCGCAGCACGTAGCCGTCAGGCAACGGAGGCCTGTAGAAGCGACCTTCCAGGGTCGGGATTACCGCGCTGGCAGACCCCTGGATTCGGGACAAATCAGTCATCGCCGGGCTCTTGTAGAAGGCTGTTGTCGGCATTGCAGATGTCCGCAGACTAGCGGTAAAAGCGGCGGCTTTGTAGATCTTTGCAACATTTGCCTGAAAAAGAACTGCTACAAAAAATGTGGGAGGGGGCTTGCTCCCGATTGCGCTGGGTCAGCCAATAAATTTATTGGCAGTCAGACCGCTATCGGGGGCAAGCCCCCTCCCACATTTGGCTACGCGTACAGCTTAGCGAACACCGTCCTGGCGCAGGGCCGCTGGGGTGAAGTCGCTGGTGGTGGCGGTGAAGCCAAAGTCATACGCCTGCTTCTCTTCGTTCTTCATGCCCAGGGCCAGGTAACGGCCGGACTGCAGGTCGTAAAGGGTTTCCAGGGCGTACCACGGCACTTGCTTGTCGTAGTAGTTCTCGGCATGGGCTTCGGCGACGCGCCACAGTTGGCCGCGACCGTCGTAGTGATCGATCACCGCCGCTTGCCAGGTGTCTTCGTCGATGAAGAAATCACGCTTGGCGTAGATGTGGCGCTGGCCTTCCTTCAGGGTCGCGACCACGTGCCACACGCGGCGCAGCTCGTAGCGTGCGAGGTCCTGGTTGATGTGGCCGGCCTTGATGATGTCGGCGTACTTGAGTTTCGGATCGTCGATCTTGTAGCTGTTGGAGGCGATGTAGATTTCTTTCTTGCCTTCCAGTTTCCAGTCGTAGCGGTCCGGCGCACCGTTGTACATGTCGAGGTTGTCGGAGGTACGCAGGCCGTCGGCGGCGGTGCCCGGCCCGTCATAAGACACTTGCGGCGCCCGGCGCACACGGCGCTGGCCGGCGTTGTAGACCCACGCCGAGCGCGGTTCCTTGACCTGGTCGAGGGTTTCGTGGACCAGCAGCACACCACCGGCCAGGCGCGCCGGCGCGGTCACTTGCTGCTTGAAGTAGAACAGCACGTTGCCGGGGTTTTTCGGGTCGAAGTCCTTCATCTTGTCGCGAAACACGAACTGGTCTTTGAAATACACCAGGCTGAACGAACCGTTGGTTTGCGGCGTGGCTTGGGTCACCAGACGGGTCACGCTGCCGCCACGGTAGCGGGTGATGTGGTTCCAGATGACTTCAACGCCGCTTTTCGGAATCGGGAACGGCACGGCGGTTTCGAAGTTTTCCAGGCCGTTGCCGCCGGACACCAGGTTGGTGGTGGTGGCGTTCTTCTTGATCGAGGCGAACACCTCGGCCGGTACGGTGGCGCCGCGATGGGTCGGGTAGACCGGCATCTTGAAGGTTTCCGGGTAGCGCTTGAACATCGCGTACTGCCCCGGCGCCAGCTTGTCTTTGTATTGCTCGACGTTTTGCGCGGTGATGGTGAATTGCGGTTGCTCACTGGCGTAAGGGTTGGCCAGGAAACCACGGGCGTCGACGGCGCCAGCATTCGTTGCCAGTGGCGACCATTTAGGAATGGTGCCTGCCGCGTTACCGGCCATTTCGGCGCCCATCGGGGTCAGGGTCGTGCCCAACTTGGCGGCCTCATCCGCCGATACCGCCGCCATGACGTTGCTCGCCAGGATCGACAGCCCAAGCACACCAACGTGCAACAGACTTTTAGTTATTTTCATGTTCTGGTTCTTCCTGAAATGCAGTGTGCTTAGAAGTTGGCGCCGACGCTCAGGGCGATGAAATCACGGTCGTCTACAGTGGAATACTTACCGCCGAAGAAGTTGGTGTAGGCCAGGCTCGCGGTGTAGGTATTCTGGTATTCAGCATCCAGGCCGAGACTGACAGCCTTGCGACCTTCTTCGAAGTTGCCGCCTGGGCCTGGCGAATAACCGCTGACGTCGTGGGACCAGGCCACGTTGGGCTTGAGGTTCACGCCAGCAAACACATCCGGGTATTCCCAGATTGCCCGGCCGCGATAGCCCCAGGAGTTGGCGGTGGTAAAGCCGTCATTGTTGCAGTTGGCCGTCAGATTACTGCGGTCAGTACCTGCGCCTGCTCCCGCAATGGTTCCCGCGTTAAGCGTCGCACACAGTGGGCCTTCCCCAGGGCCAAATACCGGATCACGCCCGTAGCGGGCTTTCGAGCTGCTTTCCAGGCCACCGACGTGGGTCATCCCCACTTCGCCCACCAGCGTCAGCCGGCTGGCGCCCATGACCTGATCAAAGAAGTGCGTAAAGGTTGTCTGGATCTGGGTAATTTCCTTGCGGCGGTAGCCATTCAGATCCTGACCTGCGGCGCCCTTGAGCGGGGAGGCGCCATTCAAGCCAATCAGCGGTGTAACGCCCGCGTACAAGATGTCGGTGGTGTTGAGCTGAACCGGTGCGTTCGGCCGGTAGCTGATCTCGCCGCTCCACGCTGTGCCGGTAGGCAAGGTCGTCGAGAAGCTCAAACCGTACAGGCGAATGTCTTCTGGATATTCGACGAAGTAGCTGGAGTTACCGGCCACGATGAGTGGACGCAGACTACTGGCTGGCGTGGACGTCAATGCGTTAGCTGCGGCGTAAGTCGCCGCCGATGCGCCCTTGGCGCTGAAAATCGGCGCACGGCTATGGTAGTTCATGAAATAAGCGCCGAACTCAGTGTCCAGCGGCTCGAAGTTGTAGTGCATGGCTACGCCGAACTGCCCGCTATCGCGTGCGTCACGATCAGCGCCGCGCTTGACCAGTACACCTTCTTCGTTAATGTCGACGCCAAACCGATTCATCAGCGGCAAACCACCGCCCGCGGTTATGACAGAGCGCTTGCTGAGCAACCGCAGGTTGTCATTGCACCCGCCCGTAATGACGTCCGCCTGGGAGAAAAATGTTCCGCAGTTATCGGTGACGGTCTTCTCCCAATCCAACTGATAGAAGCCTTCCGCCGACAAGTTTTCGGTCAGAGTCTGTGACACATAGAACATGTTGACCGGAATCAGGCCTTCCTTGATTTCGGCGCCAGGGCGACGGAACGCCGCCACGTCAATCGGGTTGACGGAGTTAATACCGCCGCCAATGAAGGTACTTTCGCCCCAGCTCACAACCTGCTTACCGAAACGCACGGAACCGGGCTCATCGGCAATCGAGTAGTTGTGATAAATGAATGCGTCGAGAATTTCCCCGCCAGAAGACCGGGCGCCCATAGGACGGCCGTTGTCACTGATGTCCTTGAACTCACGATTTTCGTCCTTGAGCTCAAAGTCATACCAGTACTTGCCCCGCACAAACACACCGGTGTCGCCGTATTTCAACTCCAGGTCGTGGATACCCTTGAAGATTTTCGAGAACGTTTCGCCGCGCTTGAAGTTCAAGTGGCCGTCATCGGAGGTCTGGGACAAGCCCTTGCCACCATTGTTGACGCCGATCAGGTCGCGGTTGGCGTTGGCTGTCGACCAACTGGCTCCCACGGAAAGGGACGAATCGAAGCTACCTTCGATTTCACCAATGTTGAAACTGACGCCGAATGCCGGCCCGGCGAGCGTAGAGGCGAGACTGACAGCCAGGGGCAATCTTGCCCGGCGCCAGAACTGGTTTACTGAGGTCATCGACGCTACTCCATGTGCATTATTGTTATGGCAGTGAGTTCTTTCTGTGATGCATGTAACGGCCGAAATACAACGATTCCAATGCCGCTCCGGCAACCGAGCCCCCGTGGCTCGAAGTGCAACATCCTTGAAAAACTCTGAGAGGGACTATAGCCAGCAGGGGGTACCGCTTGATCCCTCTAAAGTGTGATTTGCATCACCGACCCGTCTGCCACAGCCCTTTCGCCACGTCGACGAAGGCCGACGCGGCAAGGATGGCTGAAAATCGGCAAATCACAAGTGAAGCCGCGAGATAGAGCATTGCCGTGCCCGAACGAGCACGGCGAAGGGTATCAAAGGGTGGACAGGAACGTGCTGTTGTTGGCCTGCCATTCGATGATGTCGATGCGGATACGTTTTTTGTCGAGCTTGCCGACACTGGTCTTGGGAATTTCAGTAACAATGGCGATCTGGCTTGGAATTGCCCACTTGCTCAAGTGGCCCAATTCCACGAACGGCTTGAGGTGTTCCTTGAGCTCGCGAGCCCCTATCACATGGCCATCACGCACCACCAGCAAGGCAAACGGGCGCTCGCCCCACTGCGGGTCGGCGATGCCGACCACCGCTACTTCGCGTACCGCCGGGTGGCGGCTGACCAGGTCTTCGAGGGCCAGGGACGAGACCCACTCGCCACCGGTCTTGATCACATCCTTGATGCGGTCGCGGATATCGATCACCCCAAACGCGTCGAGAGTCGCCACGTCGCCGGTGTGCATCCAGCCACCTTCCCACAGCTCCGCGCCCTTTTGCGGCTCGTTGTAGTAGCCCTCGGTCAGCCACGGCGCACGCAACACCAACTCGCCCTGGGACTCGCCATCAGCGGGCAGGAAATGGCCGTCGCTGTCGATGATCGCCGCTTCCACCAAGGGCCCGGGCACACCGGCCTTGATGCGGTAAGTGGTGCGCTCGTCTTCGGTGCCGGCCATCAGCTCATCGTTAAGATGGGCGCAGGACACCAGCGGCCCGGTCTCGGACATGCCATACGCAGCGGTCAGTTGAATCCCACGGGCCTTGGCCGCTTCATACAGCGTGCGGTTGAGGGCGCTGCCGCCGATGACGATCTTCCAGCCGCCAAAGTCCACGCCCTGGGCGGCCTTGGCATTGAGCACCATCTGCAGGATGGTCGGCACACAGTGGGAGAAGGTGACCTTCTCCTTGCGCCACAGCTCCACCAGGTATTCCGGATCATAACGGCCGGGGTAGACCTGTTTCAGGCCCAGCATGGTAGCCACATACGGCAGGCCCCAGGCATGCACATGGAACATCGGCGTGATCGGCATGTACACGTCGTTGGTGCCCAGCAGGCGCACGCTGTCGACACTGCCCATGATGGTCGCCACGCCGATGGTGTGCAGCACCAATTGGCGATGGGTGAAGTACACGCCCTTGGGGTTGCCGGTGGTACCGGTGGTATAGAAGGTGGTGGCGACAGAATTTTCGTCAAAATCCTCGAAATCGTACTTCGGGCTGGCGGCGGCCAGCAAGGTTTCGTACTCCCCCACCAGATTGGGCAGCTCGGCGGTTTTCTCCGCCGCATCGGTCAGCAATAACGTTTTGTCGACGGTGGTGAGCTGCCCGGCAATGACCTGGTAGAGCCCCACGAACTCGCTGTTGACCAGCACAAAGCGGTCCTCGGCGTGGTTCATGGTGTAGAGAATCTGTTCGGGCGACAGGCGCACGTTGATGGTGTGGATCACCGCGCCGATCATCGGGATGGCGAACATGCATTCCAGGTAACGGTGGCTGTCCCAGTCCATCACAGCGACGGTATCACCGGCCTTGACCCCGGCGTCAGTGAGCACATTGGCCAGGCGAGCAACCCGCTCGATCAGGGTCGGGTAGGTGTAGCGCAGTTTGTCGCGGTAGATGATTTCCCGGGTCTTCTCGTAACGGGCCCCGGACATCAGCAGGCGTTTGATCAACAGCGGATATTGGTACGCACCTTCGGCGGGCGGGATAACACGGGTCTGCAACATACGAATCCCTTTTTATGACTGCACGGTCTTGGCTTGAAGACCTGCACTGTAGAGACGTTATGTGCTGGCCAAATCAGCCAAAGGAATGATTTGCAGCCTCCTGTGAATGCTAGCTTTGAGCCAGCATCCGCTTCGGGACATAAGCAAATAAGATCAGGAAGCACCCTTCGCTGAAAGGCGAACCTTCCGACATTCGTCACGGATAGCAACTCTTTACGCTTTGGACTTTCGTCGCACCCATCGCTAAAGGACCGCTATGCACAACGATCCCATGCACCGCACGGACACACTCAACCCGAACAAGGAATTCATCGGCGGCAAACAGAAACGGCATTGGATAGAGTTCCAATTGCTGGATGAACAGGGCGAGCCCCTGGCGAACCTGCCTTACCGTGCGATGAATGAGGCCACTCGTGAGCGTGTTGTGCCGGAGTTTCTTGGCCGCAGCGATGCCGAGGGGGTGATTCGCATCGAGGGCTTGCATCCGCTGTCTATCACGTTGTTGATGGAGGCCAACCCTTTGGCCGATCAACTGCAAACGCGTCGTTTGCGTGCTGAACGCGCAGAGCCCCCTCGGCCGGTTATCGGGGATCGTACACCGCTGTATGGCCCGCAACGCTCAGGCTTTTCGCCGATTGAGAAGCAGGCGTTGGCTGCGGGGCGCTGTTACCACTATCTGCGAATCGGTCAATTATGTGACCGACAACCAACCTTCCAGCCCCCCTTGAATGATTCGAATCAGCTACCGACGTTTCATTTCCCGGAACGAAAGTTCAACGGCTTCACCGTCAGTGGCGATGAACTGGACCGTCGTCATGTGCTGGAAGTCTGCCCATTTCGCGCCTGGTCTCTGATGTTGCATCACCAGCCTGGGTACAGCCTGGTCAATGCCTACAACCTGGGTTTGATGAGTATTCTGGCGTATAGCACGCGGGATGAACGCGAACTGGGTTCCGTCAACGAGTTTTTCGAGCAGCAATGCCTGGATTTGTCACGTACACCTCGGGTTTGGGATAACGGCCAGGCATGGCCCTGTGTGGTGGTTGATGTGCCTTTTAGTGATCGTTATTTGACGATCAAAGTCTTGGATACCGCTAAGGCAGACGTGCCGGAAGGTCACACCCAGCTGTTTTACGCTATCAATGCATCCAAGGTGTTGGTGGCGTGGCGCGGTACTGAGATGGAAGGGCTTGCTGACCTCATCACCGATGCGACCTTTCGTCCTGTGAAACCGGAGATCGCTGCGATTTGCGAGCCCAAGGTTCCTTGCCCTGACCTTACTGCTGTGGGCAATGTGCATCTTGGCTTTCGCGATGCCTTTGAGGTGGCGAGAAGAGTTTTTGATACTGATTTTGGCAAGACGATTCTTGGTGGTGCTCGCGATAAAAAATTGTTCATCTGCGGCCATAGCCTGGGCGGCGCCCTCGGCCTCATCCACGCGGCCTCGCTGAAAAACCATAACCCCCTGCTCTACACCTACGGCATGCCCCGCACCTTTACCCTCCACGCCGTACAGTTTTTGGGCGACCTATGGCACTTTCGCCATGTCAACGACATGGACGCCATTCCTCGCGTGCCCCCCCGAGGCCGCGTTGGACAATTACCTATATGACGCCTATGGCCCTGTCGGCCTGCTCGCTGGGTTTAGTTGGTCGCTACGTCAAGCCGTCTCCAGCGCAGTATTCAAACATGAAGACCCGTTCAGCCATCACGGTGAGATCGCCATGTTTTTCCGTGCCGAGCAACACCAGCAACAGGAGATCACTCCATACCCTGCTTACCGAAAACCCGATGGCACGCCCTATCGCAGCACTATCGCCTACGAACTGCCGGAAAAAGCCAAGCTGTATTTGGTCCCCAGCCTGAGCGAGGACGGTGACCTGCAGGTCGAGCAGGCCACGCAGTGCCTGAACACGTCGTTGAACGCCGAAAGCCGGGCCCGGTTCTTCCCTCGTTACAGCAACCCGGCGACGGGTCGAATGCTGCGTATTGGCGATCACTTCATGTCGCAATACCAACCCTATATC
Source organism: Pseudomonas sp. D3 (assembly GCF_029320995.1). Taxonomy (NCBI): domain Bacteria; kingdom Pseudomonadati; phylum Pseudomonadota; class Gammaproteobacteria; order Pseudomonadales; family Pseudomonadaceae; genus Pseudomonas; species Pseudomonas sp. D3. The sequence goes on along the minus strand of NZ_CP119772.1, from coordinate 1,257,256 downwards.
CATAACCAATTACTGGAATCGATTGACGCCGAGCGCGATCCGTTGCTGGAGCGACAGGTCCAACGGCGCAAGTTCGAACAACAGCTAAAGGATTACTACGGGAGCATTCACGAGGAAGAACTGGCCCGCAATCGCGTGTTCCTCGACTTACAGCGCCTGGTAGACCACGCCCTGCATATCACCCAGCAAGTAGCAGGTGGCGCCGAGGCGCTGCGGCGCTTTAACGCCATTGCCGACCCAAAAGCTTATTACGAGAAAACCTATGGTTAAGCCGATCAACACGCGAAAGAACAAAATCCGGTTTCTGCGCCTGCTCACTGTTGTGTGCGCGATGTTTTTTAGTCTCAGTGGATGCCGTCAGGACCACAGCCTGGCCCCGCCTGCTAACAGCGAAAAAATAACCGTCACCGTAAAACTGCCCAAGGAGCTGAAAACCGAAACCATGTGGGTGATGTATCGCTCGCCCATTTGTAAGCGTGTCGACTACGGCGCCAGCGGCCAGCGCACTGAACGGGATGGTCATCACTCGGTTTACAAGGAACTGGAGCGCCAGGGGCAGAGTGATCTCTACCAAGTGGAACTGCCGAAAGATGGCGGTGGCGCGTGCCGCTGGCATCTGGCGAATGTGACATTTGGTGTGGTTTATGCTGATCCAACGCGTTTTGGCGAGAATGTGACCTCTGGGGGAGGCGGGGGCGTGGTTGTGATATTTGACTACAACGACTCGCCACGGGGAGGAGCTGATATCAAGGTTGAAGGCGATCTGACGATCAAGAAGGATTACTACCCTTGGGTCGATGAAGAGTTTTTGGGGCCTTATAAAAAAACTGTGGGCTTGGCCGGCGAGGGCAGCATTTACCTCAGTTACCAAGCATTACAGGCGCGGCAGGTATATTTCGAACCAGTCATACATTCCGATTTCATAGTTTATTCGGCGGGGCCAAAGGAAAAAAAAGAGGGAAACCACACCGTTTTCACCTATCCCGACGGCAATGTCGTGGCAGATGGTCAATCGACGCCAGACTTCTGGAAACTACAAAGCCTGCGCACAGGACGTGCCCCCGAGTGCTTTTCACGCTGGCGTTATGCCGATTGTCGGGACCCCCGCCCGCAGCTGTTACCCGACTGGCTCCCAGAACCGGATAAGCCAGGGTTTGGGCGCTACCTCATTGTGGACGAATGGGGGAAAAGACTGCCTTCGTATAGCTATAGGCTGGTCGGTAACAACGGTCAAATATTCGAGGAGAAGACAGATGTCGAGGGGCTTACCGACCCCTTACCGGAAAGCGCCCATCCAGTACGTGAAGTCGATTTCCCCAACAGGAGATGGTGATGCCGCCTATACAAAAATTGGCTTTCGAACCCGCTGGTTCCGCCAAGGACAAAACCATATTCCATCTTGGTGCCGGCCGTAAGAGAGTTCGACTCACTTCATACTGGTAAACGCCAACTTCACCCCAATCGCAATCAACACCGCTCCCATCGTCCGATCGAACCAATGCCCCATCCGCGCAAAACCGGCGCGGACACGCTGCTGGCTGAACAACATCGCCACCAGGCAGAACCACAACGCCGTGGCCACCGCCAGGTACACGCCATAACCAGCCTGCACCGCCAGCGGGGTGTGCGGGTTGATCACTACGGTAAACAGCGACAGAAAGAACAACGTCGCCTTGGGGTTCAAACCGTTAGTCACAAAGCCTGCGGTAAACGCCCCGCGCGGAGTGCGCTCGCCAACTTCGCGGTGCAACTCGCCTTCGGCGGCAGGTTTGGCCGGCTGCGCGCGCAGGGCCTTGAAGCCGATGTACAGCAGGTACGCCGCCGCCGCCCATTTCAGTGCGTTGAAGAGCACGATGGACTGGGACACGATCAAGCCGATGCCGAGCAACGAATACCCCACGTGCAGGAAAATCGCCGAGCCCACGCCCAATGCAGTCCAGGTCCCGGCGCGACGGCCGTGGGTCACACTTTCACGGACCACCACCGCGAAATCCGGGCCGGGGCTGGCTACCGCCAACAGGTGAATCAGGGCCACAGTCAAAAACTCGGCGACGTACATACTCACTCCATGAAGTAACAGATTATTTCATCTGATAGGCTCGGTAGATTACGCCTTCGAACCCTGTCACAAAAGGTACAGTTGATGACGAACAATCGCCGCGCCGTCTTCCTTGATCACCCGTCCCTGGACCTGGGGGACCTCGACCTCAGCGAGTTGCGAAACTGCTTCAGCGACCTGCAGCTATTTGAGCAGACCACGTCGCAGAATGTGCTCGAGCGCCTGCAAGGCGCCCAAGTTGCCATCAGCAACAAGATTGCGCTCAACAGCGAAACCCTGGCGGCCTGCCCCGAGCTCAAGCTGATCCTGGTGTCGGCCACCGGCACCAATAACGTCGACCTTGAAGCCGCCCGTACCCATGGCGTCACCGTGAGTAACTGCCAGGGCTACGGCACGCCGTCGGTGGCGCAGCATACGATCATGCTGCTGCTGAACCTGGCGACGCGTTTGAACGACTATCAGCGGGACGTGAAGGCCGGCAAATGGCAACAGGCCAAGCAGTTTTGCCTGCTGGATCACCCGATCGTCGAACTCGAAGGCAAAACCCTCGGCTTGCTCGGGCATGGCGAACTGGGCAGCGCCGTCGCGCGGCTGGCCGAAGCCTTCGGCATGCGCGTCATACTCGGCGCTATTCCCGGGCGCCCTGCCCGCGCCGATCGCGTGCCGCTGGATGAACTGCTGGCGCAGGTCGACGCATTGACGTTGCACTGCCCGCTCAACGAACACACCCGCGACTTGATCGGCGCCCGCGAGCTGGCGCTACTCAAGCCCGGCGCGTTTATCGTCAACACCGCGCGCGGTGGCTTGATCAACGAACAGGCCCTGGCCGATGCCTTGCGCAATGGGCACCTGGGCGGCGCGGCGACCGATGTGCTGAGCGTCGAACCCCCGGTGCATGGCAACCCGCTGCTGGCCGGCGACATCCCGCGCTTCATCGTCACGCCCCACAATGCCTGGGGCAGTCGCGAAGCGCGGCAGCGGATCGTCGGTCAACTGGCAGAAAACGCCCGCGGCTTTTTCAGCGGCGCCCCGCTGCGCGTCGTCAGTTGATAAACTGCGCCCCTTTTCAAGGAGCAGACCATGGATCCGCGCAGTGAAGTACTGCTTCGTCAGGCCGAACTTTTTCAAGGCAACCTGCTGCTGGTGGGGTTGCCCGCTGACGATTTGCTCGGCCGCCTGCCCAATGCGCATGGCTGGTGCTGGCATGCCGGTGACCAGGCGGCGCTCGACGCACGTTTCCCCGAGCGCAGCCAGTTCGGCGTGAATGTGCCGCAGCGCGCGTTTGATGCGGCAGTGATCTTCCTGCCCAAGTCCAAGGACCTGACCGACTACCTGCTCAACGCCGTGGCCGCACGCCTGCCCGACGCCGAGCTGTTTCTGGTGGGGGAGAAAAAAGGCGGTATCGAAAGCGCCGCCAAGCAGATGATCCCCTTCGGCAAGCCGCGCAAACTCGATAACGCGCGCCACTGCCAGTTGTGGCAAATCACCGTGGCCAACGCGCCGCAAGCGGTGGAGCTGGAGAGCCTGGCGCAGGTCTTCGAAGTGCCGCTGGCCGAGGGGCCGCTGAAGGTGGTGAGCCTGCCGGGCGTATTCAGCCACGGCCGCCTGGATCGCGGTACCGAATTATTGCTGGAACACTTGGACAAACTGCCCAGTGGCCACCTGCTGGACTTCGGTTGCGGCGCTGGAGTGTTGGGCGCGGCGGTCAAACGTCGCTACCCGCACAATACAGTGACGATGCTGGATGTGGATGCCTTCGCCACCGCCAGCAGCCGCCTGACCCTGGCCGCCAACGGTCTGGAAGCCGAGGTGCTGACGGCGGATGGCATCGACGCCGCGCCGATGGGCTTGAACGCGATCCTGAGCAACCCGCCGTTCCATGTGGGAGTCCACACCGACTACTTCGCCACGGAGAACTTGCTGCGAAAAGCTGCGAAACACCTGGCAAAAGGCGGCGAACTTCGGCTGGTTGCCAACAGTTTCCTGAAGTACCAGCCACTGATCGAAGAGCACTTGGGCGTGTGTGCGATCAAGGCCGAAGGCAACGGTTTTCGCATCTATCGCGCCAAGCGCGGCTGACAGGCGTTTGAAAAAGAACACTTGCCGAATGGATTTCGCCTAGGCAGAATCCGCTCCGTCCTAGGGGAGTAGTCTCCCACGAGCGCCACGCTCGTCCGGCATACGTCAACATACTTGGTCAACAGACCATGGCGTATGCGACCCAGGAGTCCGCTCAGACGGACCGGGGTTTGACAAGACCTATGACACGCACACCTTACCCGGGGCGGGAAGGCTGTACGTGTCATAGCCGTGTCGACCCGCCCCTGGAAACCTACCTGATGCTCGATTCATTGCTCGTACCTACCGCAATCGTTGCCTTGGCCGAAATCGGCGACAAGACCCAACTGCTCGCGCTCATCCTTGCCGCACGCTTTCGCAAACCCTGGCCGATCATCGCCGGCATCATCGCCGCGACCCTGGCAAACCATGCCGCCGCCGGTGCAGTGGGTGCCTGGTTCGGTAGTTTCTTCTCGGATGCGGTGCTGCACTGGATTCTCGCGGCGAGCTTCTGCGCCACGGCGCTGTGGACCCTGGTACCGGACAAACTCGACGATGACGAAGCCAGCACCTCGCGCAAGTTCGGGCCGTTCCTGACCACCCTGATTGCGTTCTTCATCGCCGAAATCGGCGACAAGACGCAGATCGCCACGGTGATGCTGGCAGCGCAATACCCTGAGCTGTGGCTGGTGATTATCGGCACCACCCTGGGCATGTTGATTGCCAACGTACCGGTGGTTCTGGCGGGGAATTTTGCCGCAGAGAAATTGCCGTTGACCTTGATTCGTCGACTGGCGGCTACGGCGTTTTTCGTCCTGGCGATCGTGGCGGTGTACAAGGCCATGCAAAGCAGCGGCTGGATCTAAGGGTCTAAGCCTGCAAACCCAATCCAATGTGGGAGGGGGGGCCCCCCCCGATAGCGGTGATCAGTCAATGCATGCGCTAACTGACCCAACGCCATCGGGGGCAAGCCCCCTCCCACATTTGGATCTTCATAAGGCTTGGATTATCAGGACTTCTTGGCCTGTTGGTAGAGCGGCATCACCTTCGGAATCGCCGCCTGCAACGAGGCGATCCGGCTGTCGGAGGCCGGGTGAGTGCTCATGAACTCCGGTGGCGCGCCTTCCGAAGCCTTGGCCATTTTGTTCCACAACGTGATGGCCGCGTTCGGGTTGTAACCGGCGCGGGCCGCCAGCTCCAGGCCGATCAGGTCCGCTTCGTTTTCATTGCTGCGGCTGTTGGGCAAGGTCATGCCGTAGTTGGCCACGGTATCGGCCAGCGCCAGGCTGTCCTGGCCCAGGCCGAACAACGCGCCGGCGCCTTGCTTGGCCATCTCGATGCCGTAGGCTTTGGACATGGCTTCACGGCCATGTTCACGCAAGGCGTGGGCGATTTCATGGCCCATCACCGCAGCCAGTTCGTCATCGGTGAGCTTGAGGTTATCGATCAACGCGCTGTACACGAAGATCTTGCCGCCCGGCCCGCAGTTGGCGTTCATCTCATCGCTCTTGATCAGGTTCACTTCCCACTTCCACTGCGCCGCATCCGGACGGAAGGTAGGCGCCTGGGCGATCAGGCGGTTGGCGATGGCCTGCACGCGTTTGGCGTTGGCGCTGGTCTTGTCCACCAGGCCTTTGCCGCCAGCCTCACCCAGGGTCTGCTGGTAGGACTGCGCATACATCTGGTCGACTTCCTGGCTCGACAGCATGCTGAACATGTACTGCTTGCGCTCCACCCCAACGGCACCGCCGCTAGTGGTGTTGACCGACTGACACCCGGCCAGCAGCACCGCCGCCGCCAATACACTTACGGCCAATGATTTCTTCATCAACACACTCTCCCTGAAAGACGCCTTGAAAACATGGCGAGTATCCTAGGCGGTGATTTGTATCGACGCTAGATACATCAGACGTGTAGACGCTAAATTTCGGATACATCCCACATTCCCGCCACAGCAACAGGCTGGATCAATCCGATCAAAATTCAAGCCGGGGTCAGGCACTCAGGCCCATTGAGCTTGGGATCGTTGACCATGTTGGCCAAAACCCGCTCGCGCAAAGGGACAGGCTCACTGGCCAGCAACCCCTGTAATACGTGCAAGGGCGTTTCGGGGTTCAGCCACGCCTCCTGCCCCGCCGCGTCCAGAATCAACGGCCGCCGCTGACTCTGCGCCGCCTGCGTCACCACCGCTGTGCTCAACCACACTTGTTCCTGCACTGGATAGGCTTCCCAGATAGCCGCGAAAAACAGCGTCGAACCTTCCCCTGGCGTCAGCCAGTACGGCCGCTTGCGCTGGGTGCCACGCCATTCGTAGAAACCGTTAGCCGGTAGCAGGCAACGGCGTTGACGAAACGCTTCGCGAAACATCGGTTGCTCAGCCAGGGTTTCGGCACGGGCATGCGCCGGAGTACGGGAAAGATCCGTCAGCCATGGCGGCGTCAGGCCCCAACGGGCGCGCGCCAGGGTGCGCTGGCCGTCGGCGGCGCGCTGGATCAGCACCGAATCATTGGGAGAAATATTCCACTGGGCCTGCTGATCCGCCGGAAAGCCCGGCAAAGCAGCAAACGTGGGATTCCAGCGAAACAGGGCATAACGTCCACACATGGGGCAACACGACTCTTGGGTAAACCGACCGACAGCCTAACAGACCAATACATCAGGGAAGCTGTCGGGTTCATCGCTGGGCAACGGTTGCGCACAGTTATAGGTGGTGATCAGCTCGCGGGCGTAGGCAGCCTGGTCATTGTCCACCTCCAGCCCCAGCAGCCCGAAAATCGGCAACTCACCCGTACCGCCGAGCAAATGGCGCCCCACCAAGTGCGCCTCGATCCCTTCGCTGGCGAGCATCTGCTGCAGTAACTCGCCTTCCATCAGGTTTTCCGGTTCATAGATTCGCTGCATGGGCGCACCTGCTATTCGTTTTCGCTGCGCGTTTCGAGCATCCACTCTTCACCATGGACCTGCAGACTGAAAATGATCGGTCGGCAACACACATGACAGTCTTCTATATAAGTCTGGTCACCGCCGGATAAATCCACCGTGGTTTCCACCACCTCGCCACAATAAGGACAATCGTACAGCGCAGTTTCCAGCATCGCAGCCTCCCAGGTGACTTGTGCGTATAATCGCCGGTCTATTTACAGGGTTATATTTCGGCCGAGCCCATTACTCAGGCCGCACCCTGGTATTTTCTCTACTTACCCTAGCCGTTTCTAACAAGAGAGCATGATGGGCGAATTCGATACCATCCGACCTTACAACGACAGCGAAGTCCCGGCAGTGCTGGAGCGGCTGTTCAGTGACAAGGCCTTTCTGGACATCCTGACCCACTTCCGCTTCCCGCGCTTTGCCGGCGCCTTGGGCTGGCTGCTCAAGCCAATGATCGCCCGCAAGCTACGCCGTGAATTCGCCGATGTCACCACCGTGGCCACGCTGCAGGACAAAGTCGAGTATTACGTCGACCACACCATTGATCGAGCGACCGACGGCGTGACCTATACGGGCGTGGAACAGCTCAAATCGGGCACCGCCTACATTTTTTTGGCCAACCATCGCGATATCGTAATGGACCCGGCCTTCGTCAATTATGCCGTGTATCACGCCGGCCTGCCGACGCCCCGTATCGCCATTGGCGACAACCTGCTGCAAAAACCGTTTGTCAGCGACCTGATGCGCCTGAACAAGAGTTTCATCGTGCATCGCTCGATCACCGGGCGAAAGGAAAAGATGGCGGCCTACCAACTGCTGTCGGCTTACATCAACCATTCGATACGCCACGACTGTCAGTCGATCTGGATCGCCCAGGCCGAAGGCCGCGCCAAGGATGGAGATGACCGCACCGAATCGGCGATCCTCAAGATGTTTCACGTCAGCCGCAAGGACGAGCCGTTTGCCGAGGTGATCCAGTCACTGAACCTGACGCCGGTATCCATCAGCTACGAGTACGACCCGTGCGATGCCGCCAAGGCCCGCGAGTTGTACATCCGCGCCACCACCGGCACCTACACCAAGGCGCAGGGCGAAGACGATGTGAGCATTGCCCTCGGCATTACCGGCTACAAGGGCCGGGTGCATGTGAACTTTGCGCCGCCGATCACCGAGCGTTTCGAAGACACCAAACTGCTCGCCGTGGAAATGGACCGGCAGATTCTCGGGGGTTATCGCTTATTCCCGGTTCACTACCTGGCATATGCCCAGTGGAGTGACGCCGACCCGCAATTGCAGGTGCCCAAGGCAGTGGATATCTTCCCGGCCGACGAGCTGGCCAAGGCCAAAGCGGAGTGGGAGCGGCGCTTGAACGAGTGCCCGATCGAACACCGGCCGTTTCTGGTGGTGCAATATGCAACGCCAGTGCGCAATCAATATCGGGTCAAAGCGGGCATCCCGCTGTAATACACCTATCCAAACCTGTGGGAGCGGGCTTGCCCGCGATTCGGTGGTTCAGTCACAGATGTGCCGACTGTTACTCCGCTATCGCGAGCAAGCCCGCTCCCGCAGTCGTTTCAGGGCGCAACTAAAAACGTGTACTGATCCATGAGCTCAGCAGCGCGAGCCCCAGGCAGGCGAAACCAATACGATAAGCCAGGCGATGCGCCCGTTCGGTGCGCACATCCAGAAACAGCATGGGCTGGTCGATGGCGCGCTCTTCGCTTTGCGCGGCGAGCCTGGCCATGGCGCGCTGTTCCTTCAAACGGGTAATGGATAGCAGCGCAGCCCCAGGGCAAGCCACTAATAGAGCAACAACATTGATCAGCAGTCCGGGCAGCGCCATCACAAACCTCGTTGAAACAGTGCCTTGGTATCAATTCAGATACAAACCTGAACGATAGTCGCCTCCTGCGCCTAAAGCTCCCTTCCCCATTGACGGCTAATGTATCCAGTAATTTCCGGCGTCACCTGAACGTCACCTTAACCGTTCACTCTATGGCCCTTCGAACACTCGGGAGCTTGTCATGTTGCACGCGCAAAACCAGGATCGGCTGTATTTGATTGCCCCAAGCGATGAGCAAGAGGCGCTGATCGGCGGCCTCGCGTTCAACGTCCAGGACCGCCACTGGCTGGTGTATTGCGCCCTCGGCGGGCACCAGCATGCGGACCTGCCGGAGACGGATCTGCTGACCGGGATAAGCATGCTCGACTTCGCTATCGACACCGCAGCATGAAACGCCAGGCAAAAAAAACCGGGCTCAGCGCTGAGCCCGGTCTTTTATCAACCGTTATTGCGAGCTGAGCAATTGGCCGATGCTCGGGTCCTTGAACAGACGGGTCAGGGCGTCGCTCAGGACATCACTGACCAGCTTGGTGTTGGTCTCCTGGTTAGGCGACATGCCAAAACGCTGGTTGAGGGACGCACCGTAACGGCCACTGTAGCGACGGGTACCGGCGCTGACGTCGGATTTGAACGTCGCGCCGATAGAGGCCTCGGTCACGTAGAGGCCTTCTTTGGGCGACTGGTATTTCAGCTCGGCCAGTGTGATGGTCAACTGCGGAGCGCCCGGCGAGTTCGCCGGGGTAAAACCGAGTAGACGCACCGCCGCCTCAGCCTGGGCTTGCAGCTTGGGGAGCACGTCGGCGGCGCTTACCGACACCAGGGCGGTCTCCGGGTACAGGCCACCACGGGAGCCCAGGGTAGGCGAAGGACGACCATCCACCACACGCACCGACACCGGCTGACCGTGACCCACCGGAGCCAACTGCGTGGTGAGCTTAGGTTGCGGGCTGAGTTGTTGCGGGCTATTGGCGCAGCCAACCAGGGTCAAACTGGTCACAGTGATCAAACCGAACAACAGGCGTTGCAACATGCTCTTCTCTCCAGAAATCGAGTACCGACAGGCCAGCAGTATAGCGGGCGGCCCTTGCCGGGAACTAGCGTCAGTTACAACCTATGACTCACGGGCATTGCAGGGGTTCGATGTCACCAATATGTCACAGTCGATACATGCGCTCGTCATCCCCCGCAGGCATGCTTGGTCTCAATTTCAGGAGGCCGATCCCATGTCTTTTCTCTGGTCGCTGTTTACGCGCAAGCCCGTCCTTCGCCAATTTGCCCTGCTCGATGCGCAAGGCCGCTGCCAAGCCTTCAAAGAGTGCAGCCAGCCTCCGGTCGGCGAAGGCTGGGTGGAAATCGAAGAAATTCGCTTGAGCTGGATGCACCACCCACTGCCCGCCAGCGCCCGCATCAGCGCGCGCTCGGCGCAGTCGGCGCATCACCAGCCGTTGACCGCCTGACCAAACGCCTAATAAAAGTCATAAAACACGCCCTTTTCCTTAGCGTTCTTCGCTACAATCTCCCCCCGATTATAAGGACGTCTCCTGATCGGGCCTCGCAACATCGTTAATGCCTCGGCATTAGCCCCCCCAGATCGCCCACAGAGAGCCGCCCACACAGATCGTGTGAAGCTGGCGCGCTTGCTGTTTTCTTTGCAAACCACCCGCCTTTACCGAATCTGCCAGAGCTGCCATTGCGCTCGGCCACTTGAGTTGTTTGCCCGTTTTGCCGCATGCCGGCAAGGTTTTCCGGGCCAGGTGCCAGGCTGGGCAGCCCTTTTTTGAGGTTCACGTCTTCAAAAGAGCGTGAAAAAAACGGGTTTTCACAACTTCACAAGAGTGTGGCGAGCAAATGAATAGTTTGGCGTTAGTACAAGCACCATCAGCGTCTGGAACAGCCCAATCACACAGGACCGAGTACTCCTTAAAAACCGGAGCTTGAGCCTGTCCGCTACGGATTGATTGCATGAATCGCACGCCGTTGACCATAAGTCGAATTGCCACAGTCGCCCATGAATGCGTTCATAGGCAGATTAGCCCGGCAGGAAGCGTGCGCTGAACTTGCAAAGAATTGCGAAACGGACATGGCGATCCTGGCCATGGGTAACCTGGGGCAACACGTGAACCGCCCCGTCACTCCTGGCAGCCATGCCGTCAATTTGGTGCTGCAGATTTTGGAGACGCGTTAAATGGCGCATAACGAAGCAGTCGACGTAGTACTGGTAGGGGCCGGCATCATGAGTGCCACCCTGGCCGTACTGCTCAAAGAGCTCGACCCCGGCCTCAAGCTGGAAGTCGTTGAGCTGATGGACTCGGGTGCCGCGGAGAGTTCCAACCCGTGGAACAACGCCGGTACCGGCCATGCCGGGCTGTGTGAGCTGAATTACACACCCCAGGCCGCCGACGGTTCCATCGACATCAAGAAAGCCGTCCACATCAACACCCAGTTCGAGGTGTCGAAGCAGTTCTGGGCGTACCTGACCAAAAAAGGCACCTTTGGCTCGTCCAAGTCCTTTATCACCCCAGTGCCGCACCTGAGCTTCGTGCAGGGCGACAAAGGCGTGGCATTCCTCAGGAAACGCTTTGAAACCCTCAGCCAGCACCACGCATTTTCGGATATGCGCTATACCGAAGACCGCAACGATATGGCCGAGTGGATGCCACTGATGATGCCGGGCCGCCCGCTCGACGAAAAAATCGCCGCAACCCGCGTGCAGAACGGCACCGACGTCAACTTCGGCGCCCTGACCAACCAGTTGCTGGGCCACCTGACCAGCTCGCCTGATGCGCAGGTCAAGTACAGCAAACGCGTGACCGGCCTCAAGCGCAATGGCGCAGGCTGGACCGTGAGCATCAAGGATGTCAACAGCGGCAACAGCCGCGACGTGGACGCCAAGTTCGTGTTCCTCGGCGCCGGTGGTGCAGCCCTGCCGCTGCTACAAGCCTCGGGTATCGAAGAAAGCAAAGGCTTCGGCGGCTTCCCGGTCAGTGGCCAGTGGCTGCGTTGCGATAACCCGGAAGTGGTCAAGCACCACCAGGCCAAGGTCTACAGCCAGGCCGCCGTGGGTTCGCCGCCGATGTCCGTGCCGCACCTGGACACCCGCGTGGTCGACGGCAAGACGTCCCTGCTGTTCGGGCCTTACGCCGGTTTCACCACCAAGTTCCTCAAGCACGGCTCGTTCCTTGACCTGCCGATGTCGGTACGCGCCGGTAACATCGGCCCGATGCTGGCCGTGGCCCGGGACAACATGGACCTGACCAAGTACCTGGTCAGCGAAGTGATGCAGTCCATGGAACAGCGCCTGGAATCCCTGCGCCGCTTCTACCCGCAAGCAAAAGCCGAAGACTGGCGCCTGGAAGTGGCCGGCCAACGGGTGCAGATCATCAAGAAAGACCCGAAAAAAGGCGGTGTGCTGCAATTCGGCACCGAGTTGGTCGCGGCCAAAGACGGCTCGCTGGCGGCGCTGCTGGGCGCGTCCCCGGGCGCTTCGGTGACGGTGTCGATCATGCTCGAACTGATCGAGCGTTGCTTCCCGGACAAGACTGCGGGCGAGTGGGCGGCCAAGCTGCACGAGATCTTCCCGGCCCGTGAAAAGGTCCTGGAGACTGACGCCGAGCTGTACCGCAAAATCAACGCGCAGAACAACATCAGCCTGGAACTGGTTGAGCACAACAACGAAGCTGAAAGCTACGCTTAAGGCCTCGAGATAAAAAAGCCCCGCTTCTCGATCTGAGAAGCGGGGCTTTTTTTCGCCTGCGATCAGCCGCGGGCGTTATCGATCAGCTCAATGTACTCGGCGGCGTTGCGCTGGTCCTTGATCAGGTCGACAAAGGTCTGGCCATGCTCGTCCTTGCCGTCGAGGTCCAGGCCGGCTTCCTTGAAGAAACCCAGGAAGCGCTCGAAGTCGTCGATACGCAGGCCACGGTAGGCCTTGGTCAGCTTGTGCAGGGACGGTGAAGTCGCGTCGACCGGCTCGAAGTTCAGGAACAACTTGATTTGATCGTCGCCGATCTCGTCACCAATCACCTGTTTCTTATCTTTACGCATTACCGACTCCAGCCTGCAGACATTTACACGGGGGGGTAAAGTCTACCTGCGAGGCGCCGGCTTCGAAAGCACTGAGAACCACTGTGGGAGGGGGCTTGCTCCCTCCCACAGTGGTTCTTCAGTGATCTCGCTACTTGGAGCGAACGGCGCCGGTGTGCAAATCCGCCCAGATATGCCCGTTGGCATAACTGAGGAACTGCACATACACCGTGTCATTGCGCAGCAGGTCGACGATCATGCGGTATTGGACCGCAGGGTAGGACAGGGTCAGGGTTCTGGTCTTGTCGTCGAACACCGGCTTTTTCAGGCTTTTACTTTCGGCGTCAAAATTGAGGATCACCTGAGCGATGGTCGCGCCTTTGTTCAAGGACTTACCCTTGAGGCGAATCATCAACGGCGACGTCACGGGGATCGGCTGTTGCGTGGATTGACGCTGGTTACCCACCACCACCGCGTACTCGGTGACTTGCAACAGTTGCTGCTGATCGGGCGCTGCGGCGCGCAGGGCCAGGTCGTCCGGCGGCAGGAATTGGCTGTGCATCGGCGCCGGGGCGGCGGCCAGCGGCAGGCTGAGGCTCAGCGCCAGGGCGGCGCAGGTGCGAATCAATAGGCTCATAGGCCGCTCCGGGAAAGATAGCCCAGCACTGTAGCTCAATCGAACTGGGCAAGCATCCAGCGTTGATACTCGGCCACATCGGCATCGCCTTCGCGAGGTGCCCAGTCGGCCAATTCGCCCTCGCCCACCGGTCGATACGGCCCGGCCTTGCACTCGAACATCACCGTGTCAGGCGCCAGCACGACCAAGCCATGGAATACCCCCGGCGGCAGATCGATGCCCGAACACTCGCCGCCCGCCTGCATCACACGCTTGGCGATCACTTCACCGCTGTCGCCGAACACCAGCACACCCAGGCGCCCCTGGAGCACCAGCAGGGTTTCTGCCTTGTCCGCGCTCAGGTGCCGATGAGGCGGCACGTAGGTGCTGGGTTGCAAGCCCACGGCGAGGCGATGGCAGGGCTCTTCCATTTCGTGGAAGTTGTGGTGGTGTCGGCCACGAGGGCTGGCGGCCGCTTTCTCGGCCAATTCAGCAAACAGCGTCTGATCAAGAAAGCGAGTCATGCATTACATCCCTTTAACGGCGTAAATCCCATTGGCATTACGCCAGTAACCTTTGTAGTCCATGCCATAACCGAAGATGTAGCGGTCGATGCACGGCAGGCCGACGAAATCGGCTTTCATCTCAGGCCGAGCCTTACGGTCGTGGTCTTTGTCGATCAGCACGGCGGTGTGGACTTTGCGGGCACCGGAGTGTTTGCAGAAGTCGATGATCGCGCCCAGGGTGTGCCCTTCATCGAGGATGTCGTCGATGATCAGCACGTCGCGGTCCATGAACGAGACTTCCGGCTTGGCTTTCCAGAACAGGTCGCCGCCGCTGGTTTCGTTGCGATAACGCGTGGCGTGCAAGTAGGACGCTTCCAGCGGAAAGTGCAGATGGGTCAGCAATTTTCCAGCGAAGATCAGACCACCATTCATCACGCAGAAGACCACCGGGTTGGTGTCGGCCATTTCGCGGTTGATCTGTGCGCCGACCTTGGCGATCGCCTCTTCGACTTGCGCTTCGGTGTACAGGCAGTCAGCCTCGCGCATGATTTGACGGATATGCTCGAGATCAGCGGACATGGCGCTCTCCAGGGGGTGCTGTGGCAAGAAAAGCGGGCAAAGGTACGCATGTGAAGCGCAACGTTCAAGCCTTAATGGACTAACGTGCTAGATGTCTATAGGACAACACCCTCGGATAGATTAATCTAGGCCGTTTTTTTTGCCCGCCGCCGGAGCCTTTCCCATGCCCACTCGCGAGATCCGCCATCCGCTGATCCGACACAAGCTCGGCCTTATGCGCCGCGCCGACATTAGCACGAAGAACTTCCGTGAGCTTGCTCAGGAAGTCGGAGCGTTGCTCACCTACGAAGCCACCAAAGACCTGCCCCTGGAAAGCTACGAGATCTGCGGTTGGGCCGGTCCCGTCCAGGTCGAGAAAATCGCCGGCAAGAAAATCACCGTAGTGCCGATCCTGCGCGCCGGCATTGGCATGCTCGAAGGCGTACTCAGCCTGATCCCGGGCGCAAAAGTCAGCGCCGTGGGCGTCGCCCGCAATGAACAAACACTGCAGGCCCACACCTACCTGGAAAAACTCGTACCGGAAATCAACGAGCGCCTGGCGATGATCATCGACCCGATGCTCGCCACCGGCAGTTCCATGGTTGCCACCATCGACCTGCTGAAGAAGGCCGGTTGCAAGGACATCCGCGCCATGGTGCTGGTCGCCGCGCCCGAAGGTATCGCCGCCGTCGAGAAGGCTCATCCGGACGTGCAGATCTACACCGCGTCCATCGATGAGCGCTTGAACGAACACGGCTACATCATCCCAGGCCTGGGCGACGCCGGTGACAAGATCTTCGGTACCAAGCAGAAGGACGCGTGAGCATGCAGGATGAATTCAACGACCCGCTTTGGCGCCAGATCCTGTCTGGCGCACAAATGCTCTTCGTAGCATTTGGCGCGTTGGTGTTGATGCCGCTGATCACAGGTCTCGATCCAAACGTCGCACTGTTCACCGCAGGCCTGGGCACGTTGCTGTTCCAGGTGGTGACCGGACGGCAGGTGCCGGTGTTTCTGGCGTCGAGCTTTGCCTTTATCACCCCGATCATTCTCGCCAAGGGCCAGTTCGGCCTGGCGGCGACCATGGGCGGGGTGATGGCGGCCGGTTTCGTTTATACCTTCATGGGCCTGGCGGTGAAGATCAAGGGCACCGGTTTCATCGACCGGCTGCTGCCGCCGGTGGTGATCGGCCCGGTGATCATTTCCATCGGCCTGGCGATGGCGCCGATTGCCGCCAATATGGCGATGGGTAAATCCGGCGACGGCGCCGAGTTGATCCATTACCAGACGGCGATGCTGATCTCGATGCCGGCGCTGCTGACCACAGTGATCGTGGCCGTGTTCGGCAAGGGCATTTTCCGCCTGGTGCCGATCATCTCCGGCGTGCTGGTGGGCTTTGCCATGGCGTTCTACTTTGGCGTGGTCGATACGGCCAAAATTGCCGCCGCACCGTGGTTCGCCCTGCCCCACTTCACCGCGCCGGAATTCAACTGGCAGGCGATCCTGTTTATCGTCCCGGTGGCCCTGGCGCCGGCGATCGAGCATATCGGCGGTGTGATCGCGGTGGGCAGCGTGACCGGTCGCGACTACCTGAAGAAGCCCGGCCTGCACCGCACCCTGCTGGGTGACGGCATTGCCACCACAGCCGCCGGCCTATTTGGCGGCCCGCCGAACACCACCTACGCCGAAGTGACCGGCGCAGTGATGCTGACCAAGAACTACAACCCGAAAATCATGACCTGGGCGGCGGTGTTTGCCATCAGCCTGGCGTTTATCGGCAAGTTCGGCGCACTGCTGCAGAGCATTCCGGTACCGGTGATGGGCGGGATTCTGTGCCTGCTGTTCGGCTCGATTGCTGCCGTGGGCATGAACACGCTGATTCGCCACAAGATCGACCTGGGCGAAGCGCGCAATCTGGTGATTGTGTCGGTGACGCTGGTGTTCGGGATTGGCGGTGTGCTGGTCGGCACCGGCAACGGCCCGGACGATTTCGGCCTGAAGGGCATCGCCCTGTGTGCGGTGGTGGCGATTGGTTTGAACCTGCTGCTGCCGGGCAATGACGGCTGGAAGCACAAGAAGCCGGATGACCCGCTGATCTAACCAGCACTGCAAAACTGAATGTGGGAGGGGGCTTGCCCCCGATGACGGAGTGTCAGTCG
Source organism: Pseudomonas sp. D3 (assembly GCF_029320995.1). Lineage (NCBI taxonomy): Bacteria > Pseudomonadati > Pseudomonadota > Gammaproteobacteria > Pseudomonadales > Pseudomonadaceae > Pseudomonas > Pseudomonas sp. D3. The sequence continues at coordinate 1,240,506 of NZ_CP119772.1, read as the reverse complement.
ACATCTAAACGACTGATCTACCGCTATCGGGGGCAAGCCCCCTCCCACATTTTTAGATCTTCAGTGTGACTTAGAGCTCGCCTAGGCCATCGATCAGCGCCTGGTTCTGCTCCGGCGTACCGATGCTGATCCGCAGGAACTGGTCAATCCGCGCCTGCTTGAAGTGCCGCACAATCACCCCTTGCTCACGCAACTTGGCCGCCAGGCCGGCGGCGTCGTGCCGTGGGTGACGAGCAAAGATGAAGTTGGCCGCCGACGGCAGCACTTCAAAACCTTTCTCCTCCAACTGCCCGACGACCTTTTCACGGCTGTCGATCACCCACCGGCACGTCTTCTCGACGTACTCACGGTCATCGAACGCCGCCGCCGCGCCGACAATCGCCAGGCGATCGAGCGGATAGGAGTTGAAGCTGTTCTTGACCCGCTCCAGCGCCTCGATCAGGTCCGGGTGGCCCACGGCCAGGCCCACGCGCAAACCGGCCAGTGAGCGCGATTTGGACAAGGTCTGGGTGACCAGCAGGTTCGGGTAGCGATCCACCAGACCGATGGCGGTTTCGCCGCCGAAGTCGACGTAGGCTTCATCCACCACCACCACCGAATCCGGGCTGGCCTTGAGGATCTGCTCCACCGCGTCCAGCGTCAGTACGCAGCCGGTCGGCGCATTCGGGTTAGGGAAGATGATCCCGCCGTTCGGCCTGGCGTAGTCCGCTACGCGGATCTGGAACTGCTCATCCAGCGGCACCGGGTCGGACTTGATGCCGTAGAGGCCGCAGTACACCGGATAGAAGCTGTAGCTGATATCCGGAAACAACAGCGGCAGGTCGTGCTGGAACAGCGCGTGGAAGATGTGTGCCAGGACTTCATCGGAACCATTGCCGAGGAACACTTTGCCGGCGTCGATCGCGTAAAAGCGGGCCACGGCCTGCTTGAGCAGGTCGCTGTTAGGGTCCGGATACAGGCGCAGGTTGTCGTTCAACTCGGCCTGCATGGCCGCCAGCGCCTTGGGCGACGGGCCGTAGGGGTTTTCATTGGTGTTGAGCTTGACCAGCTTGCTCAGCTTGGGCTGCTCACCGGGTACGTAAGGCACGAGGTCCTTGACGAAGGGGCTCCAGAATTTGCTCATGTCTCAGTTCCCCTTATTGTCTTCAAGGATGCGGTATTCGGCGCTACGTGCGTGGGCGCTCAAGGATTCGCCACGGGCCAGTACCGAGGCGGTCTTGCCCAGCTCGGAAGCGCCTTGTGGCGAGCAGAAGATGATCGACGAACGCTTCTGGAAGTCATACACCCCCAGTGGCGACGAGAAGCGCGCGGTGCCGGAGGTCGGCAACACGTGGTTGGGACCTGCGCAGTAGTCGCCCAGGGCTTCGCTGGTGTGGCGGCCCATGAAGATCGCCCCGGCGTGACGAATCGACGGCAGCCAGGCTTGCGGGTCGGCCACGGACAACTCCAAGTGCTCCGGTGCGATGCGATTGGCCACTTCGATGGCCTGCTCCATGTCGCGCACCAGGATCAGCGCACCACGGCCATTGATCGACTTCTCGATGATCTCGGCGCGGTCCATGCTCGGCATCAGCTTGTTGATGCTGGCGGCGACCTGGTCGAGGAACTCGGCGTCAGGGCTGACCAGAATCGCTTGGGCGTCTTCGTCATGTTCGGCCTGGGAGAACAGGTCCATGGCGATCCAGTCCGGGTCGGTCTGGCCGTCACACACCACGAGGATTTCCGAAGGGCCGGCGATCATGTCGATACCGACCTGGCCAAACACGTGGCGCTTGGCGGTGGCGACATAGATGTTGCCGGGGCCGACCACTTTGTCGACCTTCGGCACGCTTTCAGTGCCGTAGGCCAACGCCGCGACAGCCTGGGCGCCGCCGATGGTGAACACACGGTCGACACCGGCGATGCAGGCTGCCGCGAGGACCAGCTCGTTGATTTCACCGCGCGGCGTCGGCACCACCATGACCACTTCGGTCACACCGGCGACCTTGGCCGGAATCGCGTTCATCAATACCGACGACGGGTACGAGGCTTTACCGCCCGGCACGTACAGCCCGGCGCGATCCAGCGGCGTGACCTTCTGGCCCAGCACGGTGCCGTCGGCCTCGGTGTAGCTCCAGGAATCCTGTTTCTGCTTCTCGTGGTAACTGCGCACCCGCGCCGCCGCGAGTTCCAGGGCTTCGCGCTGCGGCACGGTAATGCGCGTCAGGGCCAGCTCCAGGCGTTCGCGGGGCAGGATCAGGTCCGACATGGACTTGACGTCCAAACCGTCGAACTGGCGGGTGAAGTCCACCAACGCGGCGTCACCGCGCTCGCGCACGGCCTTGATGATGTCGAGCACCCGCTGGTTGACCGAGTCGTCGGACACACTTTCCCAACTCAGCAGATGATCCAGATGATGGGCGAAATCCGGGTCGGCAGCGTTGAGTCGGGCAATTGCAGTGGACGTGGTCATAGCGAGGGCCTCATAGGATTGGCAAAAACTCAGGCGCCCGAAGGTGCGCTGACATTCAATAACGAATCGCGTTGGTGCTGCGGTCGTGCCAGGCAAGGCGCGGGACGCCGGTAAGGGTTGTTTCCTTACCAAGTCCCGCAACGCAGCATGGCGCGGCCACAGTACCAACCCGTAGGGCCTTGCCTCAAAAGGCAGGCTGCTACGCGTGGCTAGGTATTGAAAAAGAATCTTCTACTAACATAACTTGCCTTTTGGGGTAAGGCGCGATTCGTTATTGAACGTCAGCGCACCTTCCCAGCAGTCGTTTTCCGCTTGGGCACCTGAGAATTCTGGCTATGAGGCGGATAGACGGGCGCAGCCGTTTGGCTACGCGGGTGAGTCAACCGCGGTGTCGAGACTCCACTGCGTTGCGCAGGGTGTCGATCAACGCCTGGATACGCGCGTGCTGCATCTTCATCGATGCCTTGTTGACGATCAGGCGAGAGCTGATGTCAGCAATGAAATCCTGGGGCTCCAGGCCGTTGGCGCGCAGGGTGTTGCCGGTGTCGACCACGTCGATGATCTTGTCGGCCAGGCCGATCAGCGGTGCCAGCTCCATCGAGCCGTACAGCTTGATGATATCGACCTGGCGGCCTTGCTCCGCGTAGTAACGCTTGGCGATATTGACGAACTTGGTGGCCACCCGCAGGCGCCCCTTGGGCTCGACGTCACCGACCCGGCCAGCGGTCATCAGCTTGCACAGGGCAATACGCAGGTCCAGTGGTTCGTACAGGCCCTGGCCACCGTATTCCATCAATACGTCTTTACCGGCGACACCCAGGTCGGCGGCACCGTGTTCAACGTAGGTCGGCACATCGGTAGCCCGCACGATCAGCAGGCGAACGTCGTCCTGGGTCGTAGGGATGATCAACTTGCGGCTCTTGTCCGGATTCTCGGTCGGCACGATGCCCGCTTCAGCCAGAAGCGGCAAAGTGTCGTCAAGGATACGGCCCTTGGACAGTGCGATGGTCAACATGGGAAACGTCAGTCCTTCATCAGGCTATTGCGGTCTGGTCGCAAACGGCGCCAGACACAGATCGAGGCCATTACAGCCTCGATTTGAAACAAATCAGCTAACCGCAAACTGTGGCGAGGGCGCTTGCTCCCGTTGGACTGCGTAGCAGTCCCGCTCTTGGGGCCGCTTCGCGACCCAGCGGGAGCAAGCTCCCTCGCCACAATTGCAGTCCTTGGACTAGCCCGGTACCCGGCGGATCTTCGCGCCGAGCATCTGCAGTTTTTCTTCGATGCACTCGTAGCCACGGTCTATGTGGTAGATGCGGTCGATCAGCGTGTCGCCCTCTGCGCACAGTGCGGAGATCACCAGGCTGGCCGAGGCCCGCAGGTCGGTGGCCATGACGGGCGCGCCTTTGAGCTTGTCGATGCCGGTCACAATGGCCGTGTTGCCTTCGACCTGGATCTTCGCGCCCATGCGGTGCAGTTCATACACGTGCATGAAGCGGTTTTCAAAGATGGTCTCGATCACGGCACCGGTGCCTTCGGCAATCGCGTTCAGGGAGATGAACTGCGCTTGCATGTCGGTCGGGAACGCCGGGTACGGGGCGGTCCGCACGTTGACGGCTTTTGGCCGCTTGCCGTGCATGTTCAGCTCGATCCAATCTTCACCGGTGGTGATTTCAGCGCCGGCTTCCTTAAGTTTTTCCAGTACGGACTCAAGGATGGTCGGATCAGTGTCCTTGACCTTGACGCGACCACCGGTGACGGCGGCGGCGACCAGGTAGGTCCCGGTCTCGATGCGGTCCGGCATCACCTTGTAGGTGGCCGAATGCAGGCGTTTTACACCTTCAATGGTGATGGTGTCGGTGCCGGCGCCGCGGATGTTGGCGCCCATGGCGATCAGGAAGTTGGCCAGGTCGACCACTTCCGGCTCGCGCGCGGCGTTTTGCAACACACTGCGACCGTTAGCCAGGGCCGCGGCCATCATGATGTTCTCGGTACCGGTCACGCTCACGGTATCAAAGAAGAAGCTGGCGCCACGCAGGCCGCCTTCCGGCGCCTTGGCCTTGATGTAGCCGCCTTCGACGTCAATGGTAGCACCCATGGCTTCAAGACCACGGATGTGCAGGTCCACCGGACGCGAACCGATCGCGCAACCGCCAGGCAGGGCCACTTCGGCTTCGCCGAAACGGGCGACCATCGGGCCAAGCACCAGGATCGACGCGCGCATGGTTTTCACCAGCTCATACGGGGCGATCAGAGTCTTGATGGTGCGCGGGTCGATTTCAACCGACAGTTTTTCGTCGATCACCGGCTCAATGCCCATGCGACCGAACAGCTCGATCATGGTGGTGATGTCGTGCAGGTGCGGCAGGTTGGCCACGGTCACAGGGCCATCGCACAGCAGGGTCGCTGCCAGGATCGGCAAGGCGGAGTTTTTCGCACCGGAAATGCGGATCTCGCCATCAAGGCGGGCACCGCCGGTAATAATCAATTTATCCATAAGAATCTCGACGCCTTGGGGGCTCAGGTGCGCTCGGCCCAGGCCGCGCGGCTGAAAAATTTCATAGTGACCGCATGGATGCTGCCATCGGTGATCCACGGGTTCAAATGGGCATAGACCTGCTGTTGACGCTTGACCGGGCTCAGCGCCGCCAGTTCATCGCTAATCAAATTCAGCTGGAAGTTGCAGCCTTCGCCTTCAACTTCTACGTTCGTTTCCGGCAGCTTTCCTTCAAGGAAGCTCTTAACTTCTAGGGCCTGCATGCTCAACCTCTATCGGCGCCCAGTGCGCACGGGTCGCACATCATACAAAAAAGCCCCGCGCCTGCGAACCCCGCATAGCAGGACTCTGACGGGGGGCTTCCTTGAAAATGTGTATTAAGGATGCGCCAACAGCTCGGTCAGACCGTAAACCTCGGCAATTTCACGCATGTCATCGGGCAGCGCACTTATGCTGACCGGTTTTTTGGCTGCCTCGGCATCACGTATAAAGCACAGCAGTAACGACAAACCGACGCTGCTGGACTTGCTCACCGCCGAGCAATCGAGCACCAGCGACGGCGCGGTGCTCGCTTTGATCAGCGCCTGCCCCTGCTTGCGCAAGTCCGGCCCGGTGCGGTAATCCAGCACACCGCTGAGGAACAACTCGCCGGCGTCGCCGATACGAACAGCCGCCTCGGTCATTGCGCGGGCTTCCCAGCAGCTTTATCGGTCTCTTCCTTGGCCTTGGCCACTTCACCAGCCCAACCATTGATGGTCTTGTCCAGGTCGTTGCCATTGCGCTGCATCGCATCAGCGAACTGGTCACGGAACAGCTTGCCGATGTTGATACCGTTGATGATCACGTTACGCAGCTTCCACTCGCCGCTGACCTTTTCCAACGTGTACTGCACAGGATAGATCGCGCCGTTGCTGCCCTTGACGGTCATGCCGACACTGGTGCGATCGCCCGACTCATCCTTGGCGGGATCGACAGTGATCCCCTGGTTGTTGTATTCGAGCAGGGCGTTACCGTAGAACTGGAACAGGCCCTTCTTGAAGTTTTCCTGGAATGTCTGCATCTGCGCGGGCGTGGCCTTGCGCGAATACTTGACCGTCATGATGCTGCGCGAAATACCTTCGGCGTCCACGACCGGGCCGACAATGGTATTGAGCGAGTCGTAAAACTTAGTCGGGTCTTGCTTGTACTGTTCTTTATTGGCGGTCAGGTCAGCCAACATTTTGCTGGTCGTGTCCTGCACCAGTTCGTGCGCAGAACCCGCCGCGTTGGCCATCAACGGCAGTGCTGCAAGCAGTACCAGCAGACCACGTCGCAAGGTAGAGATCATGAACAGAGTCCTCATTTGGCGTCTTTATTGACCGTATTGAGCAGGAATTTACCGATCAGGTCCTCAAGCACCAGCGACGACTGTGTGTCGTGGATGGTCGAGCCATCCTTGAGCAGAGCAGTTTCACCACCCACGCTGATCCCGATGTATTTCTCGCCCAGCAAGCCCGCAGTGAGGATAGACGCAGTAGAGTCGGTTGGTAGGTTATCTACCTTCTTGTCCAACTGCATCGTCACTCGCCCGGTGAAGCTGTCGCGATCCAGATCGATTGCCGAGACCTTGCCGATGGTCACACCGGCCATGGTCACTTTAGCTCTGACAGTCAAACCGGCGATATTGTCGAAGTACGCGTAAAGTTTATAAGTATCGGCGGTGGGACTGGCCGAAAGGCCACTGACTCGCAGGGCCAGCAACAGTAAAGCCAGGATGCCAGCCAGCAAGAAAAGGCCGACACCGATTTCCACAGTGCGGTTTTGCATCAGAAGTCTCCAAACATCAAGGCGGTCATAATGAAGTCAAGGCCCAGTACCGCCAGCGAGGCGTACACAACGGTCTTGGTGGTGGCGCGACTGATCCCTTCTGAAGTGGGCTCACAGTCATAGCCTTGGAATACGGCGATCCAGGTCACGACAAAGGCGAAGACAATGCTCTTTATAATGCCATTGAGCACGTCGCCGTTGAAGGTCACGCTGTTTTGCATGTTGGCCCAGTAGGAGCCGTCGTAGACCCCCAGCCAGTCCACCGCAACCCATGAACCGCCCCAGATACCCACCACGCTGAAGATCATCGCCAGCAGCGGCAGGGAAATGAAGCCGGCCCACAGGCGCGGTGCAACAATGTACTTGAGCGGGTCCACACCGATCATCTCCAGGCTGGACAACTGCTCGGTGGACTTCATGTTGCCGATTTCGGCGGTCAGCGCAGAACCGGCGCGCCCGGCGAACAACAGGGCCGCGACGACCGGGCCGAGTTCACGCAACAGCGTCAGGGCGACCATCTGCCCCACCGCCTGTTCCGAGCCGTAGCTGGACAGGATATTGAAGCCTTGCAACGCCAGCACCATGCCGATGAAGAGCCCGGAGACCACGATGATCACCAGGGACATCACACCGACGGCGTGCAGTTGCTTGATTAGCAGACCGAAGCTGCCGCCAATGCCACCACGGCCGAGCAAGGCGTGGAACAGGAAAATCGTCGAACGGCCGAGCACTTCGATGATGTCGATGCCGGAACGACCGAAAAGGCGCACCTTCTCGATAAGAGATGTCTTGCGCATCAGCGCTTCCCCAGAAGATCTGAGCGGTAGTCCGCTGCCGGAAAATGAAAAGGCACCGGGCCATCGGGATCGCCGGTCATGAATTGGCGAATGCGCGGGTTGTCAGCGTTCATCAGTTCTTCCGGCGTTCCCTGCCCCAGCACCTGGCCATCACCGACCACATAGAGGTAGTCGGCGATGCTCGCGGTCTCGGCCAGGTCGTGGGAGACCACGATACTGGTAATCCCCAGCGCATCGTTGAGCAGGCGGATCAGGCGCACCAGCACGCCCATGGCGATCGGGTCCTGCCCCACGAAGGGTTCGTCATACATGAGAATCTGCGGATCGAGGGCAATAGCACGCGCCAATGCGACACGACGCTTCATGCCGCCGGACAGTTCGTCCGGCATCAGGTCGAGGGCTCCGCGAAGGCCCACGGCTTGCAGTTTCAGCAGCACAATGTCACGAATCATTTCATCGGACAGCTGAGTATGCACCCGCAGCGGAAACGCGACGTTTTCGAACACATCGAGGTCGGTGAACAGCGCACCGCTTTGGAACAGGACCCCCATGTGCTTGCGCGCATCGAACAGATCGCTGCGCGACAGCGTCGGCAGGTTCTGGCCGTTGACCCATACTTCGCCTGCGTTGGGGCGCAATTGCATGCCCATCAGGCGCAACAGGGTGGTCTTGCCGCAACCGGAAGGCCCCATGATGCCCGTGACCTTGCCGCGGGGAATGCGAATATCGACGTTATTGAAGATGCTGCGCGTCCCGCGCTTGAAGGTAAGGCCCTTCAGCTCGACCGCGTAGGCGTTATCGGCACTCATCTAAACTCCTTGGGATGCAGCCTTTCACTCAGACACCACGTTTGCGACAAACGTTTGCAACGGTTGCGCAATATATAGTTAGCCACATGGGCTGGGTGGACCGAGCTGGCGGCGAACTATATCACTGCTGGTGCAGAGCCCCCAAGGCCGGAACAGCGCTTGTTCAGATTGGGGACAGGGAAAAAACGTTGCTGGCTATGTTACCGAGGAAGGAGTCTGAAGCGCCTGACGACTAAAGGCTGACGAACTTGCGTGAGGGAATTGATCATTACCGTTATAATCGCCGACTTTTCGTCAGGCTATACGATTTCAGACATGAGCCAATCCAGCGACCTTATCCAATCCGCACAACGCACCATCCGCCTCGAGCTTGAAGCCGTAGAAGGCTTGTTGGCCCATATCGACGCAGATTTCGTGCGCGCCTGCGAGATGATTCTGGCCAGCAAAGGCCGCGTTGTCGTGGTCGGCATGGGCAAGTCCGGTCACGTCGGCAACAAGATCGCCGCCACCCTGGCAAGCACCGGGACCACAGCGTTTTTCGTCCACCCGGCCGAAGCCAGCCATGGTGACATGGGCATGATCACCAAGGATGACATCATCCTCGCACTGTCCAACTCCGGCACCACCAACGAAATCGTGACCCTGCTGCCGCTGATCAAACGCCTGGGCATCCAGATGATCAGCATCACCGGCAACCCGGAGTCGACACTGGCCAAGGCCGCCGAAGTAAACCTGAATGTTCACGTGACCGCTGAGGCCTGCCCGCTGAACCTGGCACCGACCTCCTCCACCACCGCCGCGCTGGTCATGGGCGATGCCTTGGCCGTGGCGCTGCTGGAAGCGCGCGGTTTTACGGCGGAAGACTTCGCGTTTTCCCATCCGGGCGGTGCGCTGGGCCGACGCCTGCTGTTGAAAGTGGAAAACGTCATGCATTCCGGCGATGAACTGCCCCAGGTACAGCGCGGTACCCTGCTGAAGGACGCGCTCATGGAGATGACCCGCAAGGGCCTGGGCATGACCGTGGTCCTGGAAGCCGACGGACGCCTGGCCGGCGTCTTCACCGACGGAGACCTGCGCCGCACCCTGGACCGCACTATCGATATCCACACCGCCACCATCGATGCGGTGATGACCCCCCACGGCAAGACTGCACGCGCGGAAATGCTGGCGGCCGAGGCCCTGAAGATCATGGAAGACCATAAGATCGGCGCGCTGGTGGTGGTCGATGGCGACGACCGCCCGATTGGCGCCCTGAACATGCACGACTTGCTGCGTGCGGGAGTGATGTAAATGACCAGCGACCTGTTGCAACGCGGCAAACACATCAAGTTGGCGATTTTCGACGTTGACGGCGTGCTGACCGATGGCCGCCTTTACTTCCTCGAAGACGGCAGCGAATTCAAGACGTTCAACACCCTCGACGGCCAGGGCATCAAGATGCTCATGGCGGCGGGCGTGCAAACAGCGATTATCAGCGGTCGAAAAACCCCGGTTGTGGAACGCCGCGCACAAAACCTGGGGATTCCTCACCTGTATCAGGGCCGGGAGGATAAACTAGTCGTCTTGGACGAGCTGCTTGGCCAACTCAACCTAAGCTATGAGCAGGTTGCCTATCTGGGCGACGACCTGCCCGACCTGCCGGTGATCCGCCGGGTGGGCTTGGGCATGGCTGTCGCCAATGCGGCGGCATTTGTTCGCGAGCATGCCCACGGCATCACCACGGCCCGTGGCGGCGAAGGCGCCGCCCGCGAGTTCTGCGAGTTGATCCTGCGTGCCCAGGGCAGCCTTGAAGCGGCCCACGCCGCCTACCTATAGAGCGTTTTATGCTGAGCAAAAAGATTCGCAACTTCCTGCTATTCGGGGTCATCGCCGCGCTGCTCCTGGCGGTTGGCTACTGGAATATCAGCCCGGAGCGCTTTCTCGACCAGCCTGTTGCGCAGGCTGACCAAGGCGCTATCGACTATTACGCCACCAATGCCTACAGCGTGCAGTTCCTACCTGACGGCAAAGTGCAGTACGAAATGACATCGGACAAAGTCGAACACTTGAAGGCATCCGAAGTCACCCTGCTGACCAACCCCGACCTGAATCTGTACCGCGGCACCGAATTCCCCTGGCACGTCACCAGCAAGCGTGGCGAAGTCAACCCGGACGGCACCGAAGTGGAACTGATCGACTCGGTACGCGTCGCACGGACTGACGCGCAGAACCGCGACACCATCATTACCAGCAGTCGCATGACCGTATTCCCACAGAAGCAATATGCGCAGACCGAGCAAGACGTTAGAATCGACGGCGCTGGCGGTGTATCGACTGGCAAGGGAATGAAAGCGTATTTGAAAGAAAGCAGGATACACCTGCTATCGAACGTAAGAGGACAGTATGAGGCTCGTTAAAACCCTCCCTATTTTGCTCGGTCTGGGCGCAGCACTGGGAAGCGTGAGCGCCTGGGCTCTGCCGAACGATAGCCAGCAACCGATCCACATTTCGGCCGACGATGCACAGCTCGATGACAAACAAGGCGTCGCGACCTACACCGGTGGCGTGATCATTACCCAGGGCTCGATGAAGATCACCGGCAACACGGTGACGCTGACTCGCACCCCTGCTGGCGACATCGACGTTGTGACTTCCGTGGGCAACCTGGCTTACTTCGAACAGAAGCAGGCGCCCGCCGATACCGCACCAATGAAGGGCTACGGCAAAACCATCCAGTATCACGCCCAGCAAAACCGCATCGTGCTGATCGACCAGGCCAAGGTACTGAGCCCCGACGGCAACTCCACGGAAGGTGAAAAGATCACCTATGACACCGTGAAGCAGATCGCCAACGCCGGTCGCGCCAACGGCAGCAAGGTCACCGCACCACGCCCACGTATCGACATGGTTATCCAGCCGAAGAAGAAGGCCGAGTAATGGCAACCCTGAAAGCCCAGCATCTGGCCAAGGCCTATAAAGGCCGTCAGGTCGTGCGCGACGTCAGCCTGTCGATCGACAGCGGCCAGATCGTCGGCCTGCTTGGCCCCAACGGTGCCGGCAAAACCACTTGCTTCTATATGATCGTCGGCCTGGTTCAGGCAGACCAGGGTCGCGTGTTGATCGACGACCTGGACGTCAGCCACCAGCCGATGCACGGCCGCGCGCGCGCCGGTATCGGCTATCTCCCCCAGGAGGCGTCGATCTTCCGCAAACTGTCGGTCGCCGATAACATCATGGCGATCCTCGAGACCCGTAAGGAACTCGACCGCGACGGCCGCCGCAAGGAGCTGGAAAGCCTGCTGCAGGAGTTCCACATCAACCACATCCGCGACAACCTCGGCATGAGCTTGTCCGGTGGTGAACGTCGCCGCGTGGAGATTGCCCGCGCACTGGCCACTGCGCCGAAGTTCATCCTGCTGGACGAACCTTTTGCCGGTGTCGACCCGATCTCGGTTGGCGACATCAAGCAGATCATCCATCACCTCAAGGCCAAGGGCATCGGTGTACTGATCACCGACCACAATGTCCGCGAGACCCTCGATATCTGCGAAACTGCATATATCGTCAATGATGGGCAACTGATCGCAGAAGGCGATTCGGCCACTATTCTGGCCAACGAACTGGTCAAGGAAGTGTATCTGGGCCACGAGTTCCGCCTGTAAGCCTGCCGGTAGAAAATGGCGGTGGCAGGCCGTTCGCCAAGGTGCGCGGGAGTCAATGAAAACCTCCGGATTTTTATTGTTACCGCGCTCTAGGCAAAGCCCCCGATATCAGGCATATAATTTGCTTATGTTTGGCGCTCACGCGCCCTGTCGTGGATGGCGCATTGCGCCGGCGAATAAGGTGTTAAGCCCCTGCCATGAAACCATCGCTAGTCCTGAGAATGGGCCAGCAGCTGACGATGACACCGCAGCTGCAACAGGCCATCCGCCTGCTCCAATTGTCGACACTGGACCTACAACAGGAAATCCAGGAAGCCTTGGAGTCCAATCCGATGCTCGAACGCCAGGAAGAAGGCGACGACTTCGATAATGCAGACCCACTGGCCGACAACGTCGAGCAAAAACCCAATTCCGATGTGCAGGAACCCTCTTACCAGGAAACCGCCCCTACGGTGGATAACCTGGAGGAAGGCGAATGGAACGAACGCATCCCCAACGAACTTCCCGTGGACACCGCCTGGGAGGACGTCTACCAGACCAGCGCCAGCAGCCTGCCGAGCAATGATGACGACGAGTGGGATTTCACCACCCGCACCTCAGCCGGCGAGAGCCTGCAGAGCCACTTGCTGTGGCAATTGAACCTGGCGCCGATGTCCGACACCGATCGCCTGATCGCCGTGACCCTGATCGACTGCATCAATAACCAGGGTTATCTGGACGAGACGCTCGAAGAGATTCTTGAAGCCTTCGACCCGGAACTGGACATCGAGCTGGACGAAATCGAAGCCGTCCTGCACCGCATCCAGCAGTTCGAGCCCGCCGGCATTGGCGCACGCAACCTTAGCGAGTGCCTGTTGCTGCAATTGCGCCAACTGCCCGCCAAGACCCCTTGGCTCGCTGAAGCCCAGCGCCTGGTCACCGACTACATCGACCTGCTGGGCAGCCGCGACTACAGCCAACTGATGCGCCGCATGAAGCTCAAGGAAGACGACCTGCGCCACGTCATCGAGCTGGTGCAAAGCCTCAACCCGCGTCCGGGCTCGCAGATCGAGTCCAGCGAAGCCGAATACGTCGTCCCCGATGTAATCGTGCGCAAGGACAACGAGCGCTGGCTGGTGGAACTGAACCAGGAATCGGTGCCGCGCCTGCGGGTCAACCCGCAATATGCCGGTTTCGTGCGTCGTGCCGACACCAGTGCCGACAACACCTTCATGCGCAACCAGTTGCAGGAAGCGCGCTGGTTCATCAAGAGCCTGCAAAGCCGCAACGAAACCCTGATGAAAGTGGCCACCCAGATCGTCGAGCACCAGCGCGGCTTCCTGGAATACGGCGACGAAGCGATGAAACCCCTGGTTCTGCACGACATCGCAGAAGCGGTGGGCATGCACGAATCGACGATTTCCCGGGTAACGACGCAAAAATTCATGCATACCCCGCGGGGTATATATGAGCTGAAGTACTTTTTCTCCAGCCATGTCAGCACCTCCGAAGGCGGCGAATGCTCGTCCACGGCGATCCGCGCGATCATCAAAAAACTGGTTGCCGCGGAAAATCAGAAAAAGCCGTTGAGTGACAGCAAGATCGCTGGTTTACTGGAGGCACAAGGCATTCAGGTCGCCCGTCGAACCGTCGCCAAGTACCGCGAGTCCCTTGGGATTGCGCCTTCCAGCGAGCGTAAGCGTTTGATGTGACGGGCAGGCCACAGCGTTCCAGTGGCGGGTATTCCTACCCGTCGCTTTATGCACTGGCAACGAAGGAGAAGCTGTATGCAAGTCAATATCAGTGGACACCAACTGGAAGTGACCGAAGCGCTGCGCACTTATATCGGCGAAAAACTCAAACGAATTGAGGGGCATTTCGACAAGATCACCAACGTGCAAGTCATTATGACTGTCGAAAAGCTGAAGCAGAAAATCGAAGCCACCTTGCGTATACCCGGCGGGGAAGTCGTCGCCAATGCTGAGCATTCTGATATGTATGCCGCCATTGACGACCTGACCGACAAGCTGGATCGCCAAATCAAAAAGCATAAGGAAAAGCAGCAGAGCCTCCTTCAGGGCACCGGCCGCTAACACTCCCCACCCATGATCCGACTTGAAACCATCCTGACTCCCGGCCGTTCCGTTGTGAACGCGCCGGGGGGCAGCAAGAAGAAAGCCCTCGAACAGATTGCCAACCTGATCAGCAAACAAGTGCCTGAATTGGAGATGCAAGATGTCTACGAGGCTCTGATTGCCCGTGAAAAACTCGGCTCGACCGGTTTTGGTAACGGCATCGCCATTCCTCACTGCCGCCTCAAAGGCTGCGAGACACCTGTCAGCGCCCTGCTGCACCTGGACGCTCCCATCGATTTCGACGCCATCGACGGTGCGCCGGTCGACCTGCTGTTTGTGTTGCTGGTCCCGCAAGCCGCCACCGATGCACACCTGGAACTGCTCCGGCAGATTGCAAGCATGCTCGACCGCAAGGAAGTACGCGACAAACTGCGCAGCGCCAGCAGCAATGAGGCGTTGTATCAGGTTGTCCTGGATGAACAAAACGGGCATTAATCATGCGTTTGATCATCGTCAGCGGCCGCTCCGGCTCAGGTAAAAGCACCGCCCTCAATGTTCTTGAGGACAACGGTTTCTATTGCATCGACAACTTGCCCGCAGGCCTGCTGCCGGAGTTGGCGGAGCGCGCACTGATCCACACCGAACTGGCACAGCCGTTGGTGGCCGTTTCGATTGATGCCCGCAATCTGCCCAGCCACCTCTCGCGCTTCCCGGAACTGCTCGAGGAAGTCCGTGCCAAGCACATTCACTGCGATGTGCTGTACCTGGATGCCGACGAAGAAACCCTGCTCAAACGCTTCTCCGAGACTCGTCGACGCCACCCCCTCAGCAGCCCACACCGTTCGCTGGCCGAAGCCATCGAGGACGAGACCACGCTGCTGGGGCCGATCATTGACCTCGCCGACCTCAAGATCAACACCACCAGCCTCAACCTGTACCAACTACGCGATGCGATCAAGCTACGCCTGCTGAACCAGCCTGAACCCGGCACGGCCTTTCTGGTCGAGTCGTTTGGCTTCAAGCGCGGTATGCCGGTGGATGCCGACCTGGTATTCGATGTGCGCTGCCTGCCCAATCCTTACTGGAAGCCTGAGTTGCGTGATCAATCAGGGCTGGACCAGCCTGTGGCGGACTATCTGGCCGCGCAACCGGATGTCGAGGAGATGTTCCAGGACATCTCCAGCTACCTGCTCAAATGGTTGCCGCGCTTTGCCGCGAGCAATCGGGCCTATGTCACCATTGCCATCGGCTGCACCGGCGGCCACCACCGTTCCGTCTATCTGACCGAACGCCTGGGCCAGACGCTGCAACAAACCCTCAAGAACGTCCAGGTTCGCCACCGAGACCTTAGCTGAAAGGAACACCCCCGCGATGCCCGCTCTGGAAATTGAAATCATCAACAAGCTGGGCCTGCACGCCCGGGCCTCAGCCAAGTTCGTCGGCATCGCCGGGCAGTTCCCCTGCCAGGTCCGCGCTGGGCGCACCCCAGAATCCATGGTCGACGGCAAAAGCATCATGGCGATGATGATGCTGGCCGCCGGCAAGGGCACCAAGATTCATTTGAAGACGGAAGGCGAGCAAGAGCAGGAAGCGATGGACGCCCTGGTCAAGCTGATCAATAACTTCTTTGATGAGGGTGAATAAGCCCACCCTTTGAGACAGCGGCTGAAGCCGCAACAGCTTCAGCCCAGCGCGGTATCCATCACCATCATCAAACAGAACCCAATGCACAATCCCAGGCTGGCGAGCTGTTCATGGCCATTGCGCCGCGACTCGGGGACCACCTCGTGAGTGACCACCAGCAGCATCGCGCCGGCAGCCAACGCCAAGCCTAGCGGTAGCAACACTTCTGCCAGGCTCACCAACCAGGCGCAAAGCACGGCAAATATCGGCTCGACCAGACCCGAGGCCGCACCGATCAGGAACGCCTTGACCCGCGACATCCCTGCCCCGGCCAACACCAACGCAATCACTAGGCCTTCGGGCACATCCTGCAAGGCAATGCCCATGGCCAGGCTGTCGGCATCCGGCATACCGCCGCCCGCCGAAACGCCCACGGCCATACCCTCCGGGATGTTGTGCGCAATGATGGCAAATACGAACAGCCAGATGCGTGGCGGGATCACCGGGTGCTCCGGCGTGCCGACCAGCATTTCCGGGCTGGCACCGGAGACCTTGCGGTCGACCAGGTACAACCCGAACGCCCCCAGCAGGATGCCAACGCTGATCAAGCCACTCGCGCCCCACGGGGTGAGCCCCAGGCCTTCAGCCGCCGCAATGCCCGGTACGATCAGTGAAAACGCTGTCGCCGCGAGCATCACTCCGGCACCGAAACCCAGCAAGGTATCGCTCAACGCTGCCGGCATGCGCCGGATAACCAACACAGGCACGGCGCCCAACGCGGTGCCGAGCGCGCAGATCGCCCCACCCTGCAGGGCTCGCAGGATGCGCGGCTCCAAGTCCAGCCAGGCGAATCCTTGAGCCACCAGCAATGCAGTACCTGCCAATAGCAGCAGCGAGCCAAACGTATAACGAAACATTCGCACGCCGCTGATCGCCAGTGTTTCAGTGCCCATAGTCAGCCTTAAGTCTTGGTAGAGAGGGTGATATCAGGCCAGGGCGGCCTGGTAGCGGGCAGCAACTTCCGGCCAGTTGATAACCCTGTAGAAAGCATTGATGTATTCAGGCCGACGGTTCTGGTAGAGCAGGTAGTAGGCGTGTTCCCACACATCCAGGCCGAGGATCGGAGTGTTGCCGTTCATGAGCGGGCTGTCCTGGTTGCCGCTGCTCTCCACCACTAAGGTCTTTTGCGGGGTGACGCTCAGCCAGGCCCAGCCGCTGCCGAAGCGCGTCAACGCGGCTTTGGTGAAGGCGTCCTTGAAACTGTCGAAGCCGTCCAGTTGCTCATCGATCGCCTGGCCCAGCGCGCCCTCGGGTTTGCCGCCACCTTTGGGCGACATTACCGCCCAGAACAACGAGTGGTTGGCATGACCACCGCCTTGATTGATCACCGCAGCGCGCAGTTTCTCGGGCAGTTGCTGGACGCTCGATACCAGCTTCTCTACCGGCCAGCCCGCAAACTCGGTGCCCTCCACGGCGGCATTGAGGTTGTTGATATAAGCCTGGTGGTGCTTGGTGTAGTGAATTTCCATGGTTTGCGCATCGATATGCGGCTCCAGGGCATCGTAGGCGTAAGGCAAGGCAGGCAAGGTGTAGGACATATCAGTGTGCTCCGTATTGAGGAGGGGTCGGTTGCGCCGCAGTACCGCCCAGCAAGCGATGGGTACGGGGGTATTCGCCGTAATCGCTGATGAAGTTCAACAGCTCGACGTAGGTTTTGCTGCTCTGGCGCAGCGCCGCATCACGCAGTTGCGGGCTCAGACGCCGGTCCTGCAGGGTCTGTAACAGGCGCTGGTGGATGGCGCAGAGGTATTCTGCGCTTTCTTCCGGCTGGTTCAGGCGCAAGTGCAGGTCCGCCAGGTTGTGATGGGAAATGACACAGGCGGCCACTGCTTCGTCGGCGTTCGCCCAGCGTTCGAACAACACTTGAGCCAGGGCCAGGGCCTGCAAATAGGCTTCGCGAGCGTCGACCAGTTCGCCCTGCATAAAGCAGCGATTGGCCCGTTCGATCGTGCGTTTCCAATGCTCCATGGTGAGCCTCCAAAGCAGGGTCGATGATTACACGCCGCCAGCCGTGAGCTTTTCCGGGTCCAGCAGGACCTCCAGTTGGCTGCGCGGCAAGTCCGTGTGTTCGAGGGCGACATCAATCACCGGACGACCTTGCTGATAGGCTTGCTTGGCGATTTCAGCGGCCTTTTGGTAACCAATGATCGGGTTGAGTGCGGTGACCAGGATCGGGTTGCGCGACAGCGCCTCCTTGAGCTTTGCCTCATTGACCTTGAAGCTGGCGATGGCCTTGTCCGCCAGCAGGCGGCTGGAATTGGCCAGCAGTTCGAGGCTGCTGAGCAGGTTCTGGGCGATGATCGGCAGCATCACGTTCAGCTCGAAGTTGCCGGATTGGCCGGCAATGGTGATCACCGTGTCATTGCCGATGACTTGCGCGGCGACCATGGCCGTCGCCTCCGGGATCACCGGGTTGACCTTGCCGGGCATGATCGAAGAGCCAGGCTGCAACCCCTCCAGTTCGATTTCACCCAGGCCTGCCAGCGGGCCGGAGTTCATCCAGCGCAAGTCGTTGGCGATTTTCATCAACGACACAGCGATAGCTTTCAACTGGCCGGAGACGGCGACGGCGGTGTCCTGGGAGCCGATCAACGCGAACAGGTTCTTGCCCGGGGTGAATTGCACGCCGGTCAAGCTGCTCAGTTGCTGGCTGAAACGCACTGCGAACTCCGGGTGCGCGTTGATCCCAGTGCCGACAGCCGTACCGCCCTGGGCCAGGGCTTGCAGGCTCGGCAGCAAGTCCTGTAGATGAGCGATATTGGCCTTGAGCTGCTGCGCCCAGCCATTGAGCACCTGACTCATGCGCACCGGCATGGCGTCCATCAGGTGCGTGCGGCCGGTCTTGATGAATGGGTGGACCTCTTCGGCCTTCTGTTCGATGACCTGCACCAGGTGCTGCAACGCCGGCAACGTTTGCTCATGCAGCACCAGCGCCGCGCTGACGTGGATAGTGGTTGGGATGACGTCGTTGCTGCTTTGGCCGCAGTTCACGTGATCGTTGGGGTTGACCGCCTCGCCGAGCAAACGGCTGGCCAGGGTCGCGATCACTTCATTGGCGTTCATATTGGAACTGGTGCCGGAACCGGTCTGGAAAATATCCACCGGGAAGTGCGGCATGAAATCGCCTTCCAGCAAGCCTTGAGCGGCATCGACGATAGCCTTGCCCTGCCCTTCGCTGATTTGCTTGAGGTCGACGTTGACCTTGGCCGCTGCAACTTTGGCCAGGATCAGCGCACGAATGAATGGCGCCGGCATGCGCTGGTGGCTGATCGGAAAGTTGTTCACCGCGCGCTGGGTTTGCGCGCCGTACAAGGCCTCGGCGGGGACTTGCAGTTCGCCCATGCTGTCACGTTCGATACGGCTATTACTCATCGGAAGATCCTTGCACCCAGTCAGAAACGGAAATCGAAGGCAGCAATTCGCACGTCGCCAATTGCCAGGCAAAGCTCTGCCAGCGCTTGAGGCGGCAGGCACAGCGGGAGAGTTTTTCCAGGTCGCGCAGCGGGCGCCAGGCCTGGTCCAGGCACTGGGATCGCCAATGCCACGGCAAGGCGATGTCGGTGGCGGTGTCGATCAGCAGACGGAAGGCCGTTTCAGCGATCGTCCACGGATGGGTCGCGGTGCAACACGCGAGGTATCGACCTTCATTGAGGTAGTGTTCGATCAGGCGCGGCTCATTGGGATCGAGGCAGCAGCGAATCTGACGACTCATCCAACGCCAGCTTTCCAGATAGGGGTCCTCATGCAGGACAGCACTCATGATCCGCACTCGCTTGATAATGATATTTATTATTAAATGATATTGAGAATCAAAACAAGAGCGCCAAGCCAATCAACCTGAAACGCAGCCACAAAAAAGGCGCGCCATCTGCAAGATGGCGCGCCTTTTGGTGAAACGTCGGAAGGATTAGCTACCGGCGACCGTCATCCGCTCGATCAGGACCGAACCTGTACGGATATTGCTGCGCAGCTCCAAGTCGTTACCCACGGCAACGATCTGCTTGAACATGTCGCGCATATTGCCGGCAATGGTCACTTCCTGGACGGCAAACTGGATCTCACCGTTTTCTACCCAGAAACCCGCCGCACCGCGGGAATAATCCCCCGTGACCATGTTCAAGCCCTGGCCCATCAATTCGGTCACCAACAGGCCGCGCCCCATGCGCCGCAAAAGCGCCGCCTGGTCCTCTTCGCCGTGGGTCACGAACAGGTTGTGCACACCGCCAGAGTTCGCAGTGCTCGGCAGGCCGAGTTTTCGCCCGGCATAAGTGCCCAGCACGTAGGAGACCAACTCACCGTTTTCGACGAACGGCTTGGCATAGGTCGCCAGGCCATCGCCGTCGAACGACGAGCTGCCCATGGCACGCATCAGGTGCGGACGCTCATCGATGGTCAGCCACTCCGGAAACAGCTTCTGGCCAATCGCACCTTCGAGGAACGACGATTTGCGGTACAGGTTGCCGCCGGAAATCGCCCCCAGGAAACTGCCGAACAGGCCACCGGCCAGTTCGGCCGAGAACAGCACTGGCACTTCACAGGTCGGTACCGGGCGCGCGCCCAGGCGGCTTGCGGCACGTTGCGCAGCACGCCGGCCGATGCTGACCGGGTCGGCCAGCAAGTCACCCTGGCGGTTCACGTCGTACCAGTAATCACGCTGCATCTGGCCGTTGGCTTCGGCGATCATCACGCAGCTCAGGCTGTGGCGCGTCGAGGCATAACCGCCGATAAAGCCATGGCTGTTGCCATACACGCGGCAGCCCTGATGGGTGCTCAAGGTGGTGCCGTCGGCGTTCTTGATCCGGGGATCGGCATCAAACGCCGCCGCTTCGCAGGTCAGCGCCTGCTCGATGGCTTGTTCCGGGGTGATGTCCCAGGCATGGAACAGGTCGAAATCCTGCAGATCCTTGGCCATCAACGCCTTGTCGGCCAGACCCGAGCTTTCATCCTCAGACGTGTGCTTGGCAATCGCCAATGCGGCGGCCACCGTCTCGCGAATTGCTTCCGGCCCACTCGCCGACGTGCTGGCCGAGCCTTTGCGCTGGCCTACATACAAGGTGATGCCGAACCCCTGATCGCGGTTGAATTCGACGGTTTCGACTTCCCGCTGACGCACCGACGTCGACAGCCCCTGCTCCAGGGACACAGCCACCTCGCAGGCACTGGCCCCCTGGCGCTTGGCCTCGGCAAGGATCTGCTCGACTTGTTCCTGCAGTGCCGGTAACGCTTGCGGACCGACGCTTTGGGCTGCACTCATGGTTTTCTCCACTCAAATTCTGCTTTCGGTTAAGGCCATCGAGCGACCGGGCCGGACAAGCGGCCCCCGACTGGTTATCATGGCGGCGTTTCTTTGCGGACTGCCACCATGGTTGATTCTTACGACGACTCCCTCGATGGGGAGAAAAGCAAAACCCAGGTCAAACGCGAGCTGCATGCTCTGGTTGACCTCGGCGAGCGCCTTACAACGCTCAAGCCTGACTTGATTGCAAAACTGCCGCTGACCGACGAAATGCGTCGGGCTCTGCAGGATGCACCCAAGCACACCGCGAATATCGCGCGTAAACGGCACATCATGTTTATCGGCAAGCTGATGCGCGATCAGGACACTGACGCGATTCTGACCCTGCTCGATCAACTCGATGCCTCCACTCGCCAGTACAACGAACGCTTCCATAACCTGGAACGTTGGCGTGACCGCCTGATCTCGGGCGATGACGCGGTGCTGGAGAAATTCGTACTGGACTACCCGGACGCGGATCGCCAGCAACTGCGCTCCCTGATCCGTCAGGCCCAGCACGAACTGGCGCAAAACAAGGCGCCGGCCACCAGCCGTAAAATGTTCAAGTACATCCGTGAGCTGGACGAGACTCAACGCGGCCTGCGTTGATCCTCTTCCCCGGGTGGCGGTCTTCGCCACCCGAAGCTCCCGCTCTTACGACCCCGTGCCACCCACGGTGATCGCATCAATTTTCAAGGTTGGCTGACCCACGCCCACCGGCACCGACTGCCCATCCTTGCCGCACGTGCCCACGCCGCTGTCCAGCGACAGGTCGTTACCGACCATCGACACCTTGCTCATGGCTTCCGGCCCGTTACCAATCAACGTCGCCCCTTTGACCGGCGCGGTAATCTTGCCGTCTTCGATCAGGTACGCCTCGCTGGTGGAGAACACGAACTTGCCGCTGGTGATGTCGACCTGACCGCCGCCGAGGTTGGCGCAGTAGATCCCGCGTTTCACCGAGGCGATGATTTCCGCCGGGTCGCTTTCGCCTGCAAGCATGTAGGTGTTGGTCATGCGCGGCATCGGCAGGTGCGCGTAGGATTCGCGGCGACCGTTACCGGTACGTGCCACGCCCATCAGGCGGGCGTTGAGCTTGTCTTGCATGTAGCCCTTGAGCACGCCGTTTTCGATCAATGTAGTGCATTCAGTCGGGGTGCCTTCGTCGTCGATGCTCAACGAGCCACGGCGACCGGCCAGGGTGCCGTCATCGACAATGGTGCATAGCTTGGAGGCGACCATCTCGCCCATGCGCCCGCTATAGGCCGAACTGCCCTTGCGGTTGAAGTCGCCTTCCAGGCCATGCCCCACGGCTTCATGGAGCAATACGCCGGACCAGCCCGAGCCCAACACCACCGGCAAGGTGCCGGCAGGTGCAGGGATGGCTTCCAGGTTGACCAACGCCTGGCGCAGCGCTTCGCGGGCATAGCCCATGGCGCGGTCCTCGGCGAGGAAATAACGGTAGTCGGTACGCCCGCCACCGCCGTGGCCTCCGCGCTCGCGGCGGCCGTTCTGTTCGACGATCACGCTGACGTTAAAACGCACCAGCGGCCGCACATCTGCCGCCAGACCACCGTCGGTGGACGCCACCAGGATGCGTTCCCACACCCCGGCCATGCTCACGGTGACTTGCTGGATACGCGGGTCGAGGGCGCGGGTCGCGGCGTCGATACGCTTGAGCAGATCGACTTTTTCTGCACGGCTGATCACTTCCAGGGGGTTATCCGGCGCGTACAACTGAGCCACGTCCTGGGTGCTGAATGCCTGCACCGTGCCGTTCTGGCCAGCGCGGGAAATCGAACGGGCGGCACGGGCAGCCAGGCCCAGGGCTTCCAGGGTGATCGCGTTGCTATAGGCGAAACCGGTTTTTTCACCGGATTGCGCACGCACGCCGACGCCCTGATCGAGGTTGAAACTGCCTTCCTTGACGATCCCATCTTCTAGGGCCCACGACTCGGAAATCTGCCCCTGGAAATACAGGTCGGCCGCGTCGATGCCCGGCCCGGCGAGATCGCCCAGCACGGTTTGCAGGCTTTCGATGGTCACGCCACCGGGTGCCAGGAGGTGTTCACTGACTGAGGACAACAACTCGCTCATAGGTTTGGCCTTAAATTCATCGTTCTGAAGCAGGCCGCTGCGCGCCCCGCGAGAAAAAACGCCGGTGGTTGACCACCGGCATGCGCGCCCGTATCGACGCCTGTTCACTGCTGTCGCGTTCGGCCAGCAACACCGCTTCGCCTTGATCCTGTTGCGTCAACACGCGGCCCCATGGATCGACAATCGCCGCATGCCCATAGGTTTCCCGTGGCCCCGGATGAACCCCGCCCTGGGCGGCCGCCAGCAGATAGCACTGGGTCTCGATGGCCCGCGCACGAATCAGCACATCCCAATGTGCGGCGCCGGTCACCGCAGTGAAGGCCGAGGGCGCGGTAATCAGTTCAGCCCCCGCTGCGCGCAACTCGCTGTACAGCTCCGGAAAGCGCAGGTCGTAACACACCGTCAGGCCCAAGCGGCCCACCGGTGTATCCGCCACGACGACGTTGCTCCCGAAAGCATAGTCATCGGACTCACGATAGCGACCGCGCGCATCCGCCACGTCGACATCGAACAAATGCAGCTTGTCGTAGCGGGCGACGATCTCGCCATGGTCATCGATCAACAACGAGCAGGCGTTGGCCTTGGCGTTCGGTTGGTCCTTGGGCGGCAGCGGCAAAGTGCCGGCGACTATCCATAAGGTGAGGTCGCGGGCGGTCTGTTTCAACCATGGCAGGATCGGCCCTTCGCCCAGCGCCTCGGCGCGACCGATGTCAGCCACATCACGGCGGCCCATGGCGGCGAAGTTTTCCGGCAGCACCACCAGCCGCGCTCCCTGGGCCGCCGCTTGCTCCAGCAGGCGCCGGGCCTGGGCCAGGTTGGCCAGCACATCGCTCTGGCTGACCATTTGAATTACCGCAAAGGACATCGGCCGACACTCCATAAATGGCATGCAGCCATGCTACTCCACAGGCTCTCAGTTTGGCTTTTCAAATGGCTTGTCGAAGGTGATTTTCGGGTCTTTCCATGGCCCTTCCACTTTGTACTGCACGCTGGCAAAACGCGAAACACGGTCGCCAATCAGCTTGTCGATCAGGAACAGCGCGCCACCAATGGCCGGTGCACCGACAATCAGCGCGGCGATCGGCAGGTTATTGGTCACCGGCAGGGTCACCAGCAGTTTGGCATCTACGCGATCAGCCACCAGGTCCAAGGTGCCATTGAGTTCCAGATTGCTCGACGGCCCCGTCAGGGTGATCGGCTCGCGCGTCACAAACACCCCGTTGCTGGCCGCGAGCAAGCCTTTGACCCGGTCATAGCTCAAGCCTTTGCCGAGTAGGTCGGAGAAGTCCAGGCGCAGCCGGCGGCCGATCGAGTTGAAGTTAAGCAGGCCGAACACCCGCAACGCCTGGGCGCCGCCTTCCACTTCAACGAACTGACCTTTGCGGAACGTTGCATCCAGGCTGCCGGAAAAACGCTTGGGTCCGACCCAAGCGGGCGAGCCCGCCCAACGGCCGTCCACATCCAGGTGAAAGTCTTCACTGGTCACGGTAGGTGCATAGCCCCACCCCTTGAGGACATCGGCAATGTTCTTGCCATCCAGGCGCCCTTTGTACCAACTACTGCTGTCACCCGCAGCCCCCTCCCAACCGCCTGCCCCCTTGAGCTGCATGCCCTTGAGGCCCAGGTCCAGGTTGTTGAAGGCCAGGCCCTTGGCGGTCGGCCGGATCTTCAACGACCAGGCGCCGATCAGGTCCGGCCCCTGGAACAGTTGATCGATGCTGATATCCAGCGCTGGAATAACCTTGGGATCGATGTCGGCCAATGGGTCGGGCGCATTCTCATCCGCCTGTACCGTTGGGTCCAAGGCCGGCAATTTCACGTACTGCAGGTTGACCGCAATCGGCGCGCCTTTGGCGTCCAGCAGGTTGACCGTGCCCTTGGCCTGCTGGCTGTCAAACTGCAGGCCCCAGGCCGCGGGTTTGCGGTCCAGTTGGAGGTTGACCTGGTCGAACTGCTGCCCAAAGCCGGTCAACTTGCCCACCTTGAAGTCGGCACCGCTCAATAGCTGTTTCGCGCTGCCTCCCGGGTCGTTGCCCGCGTAGCGATCGACGAGTTTCTTCCACGGTTCGATGTCCAACTCCGACAACACACCGCGAATGCGTAGGCCTTTGCCACCGGGCAGCAGCGCATCGCCATTACCCAGAAACAACTCGCCGCGGCCTTCGCTGAACTTGTCCGGCGGCGCCGCAAAGGTGAAGTTCGCCAGATCGCCGTAATCGAACCAGTAGCGGCGTTCGGCGCCCTGCAAGGTCATGCGGAACACGCTGTCACGGCCCTGGCTGGCCGGCATGCCGAACGGCGCCGGCAGGTCCACCGCCACACCTTTGAGGTTGGAGCTGACCATCAACTGGCTGTCAGCACCGTCCAAATTGAGCTGCAACTGGTACGGAATATCGCCGGACACTGGCAGCGGCTGGCTGACTTTCAACCAGTCCGTCAGGCGCTTGACCGTGACCTGGCCTCTGGCGGTGACGCGGGTACTGATCTTGCCCGGCTTGCCATCCGCAAAGATCTGCGCGCTGATCGGCCGATCGAAGGCTTGCGCCGTGATGTTCTGCCCGCTCAGGCCCTTGGCGCTGTCGAAGCGGAAATCGCCCTTGAGCTGGTTCAGGTCCAGGGTCGGCTCGGCCAATTGCAGGCGCGCCTTGTCGGTCTGGAAATCCACCACGATCTTCGGCTCGGTGCCCTTGGCCAACGGGACATCCAGATCCAGCTTGCCCTGCAGATCGCCCTCGCCTTTCCAACCGGCAAAGGTCGCAGCGGTGCCTATCGGCGCTTCCTGGAGGACTTTCAGGCCATCACCCAGGCCGCCGGCAAAACCACCGGTGAGCAGCAGGTGGCTATCCTTGCCCGCAGGCGCGTGAGGAATATTGACGTAGACGTCCTTGACGCCGGTGTCGAGCAGTTGGCCCTTGCTGGCCAGGATGCGGACACCGCTTTCCTCGAC
Source organism: Pseudomonas sp. D3 (assembly GCF_029320995.1). Classification (NCBI taxonomy): domain Bacteria; kingdom Pseudomonadati; phylum Pseudomonadota; class Gammaproteobacteria; order Pseudomonadales; family Pseudomonadaceae; genus Pseudomonas; species Pseudomonas sp. D3. The sequence continues at coordinate 1,214,448 of NZ_CP119772.1, read as the reverse complement.
AAACACTTCGCCGTTGACCTTGCTCACATGGGGCCAACCCGGCTGGAACGCCAATTCAGCATCATGCACTTTGAAAAACAGGCTGATATTGCGCGAGGCGGGCAATGCGTCGTGATTCAACGAGCCTTGATACTGGAAGAAGCCTTCATCGACCGCGCCCTTGAGGATCGCAGTGCGCAGCCATTCATCCAGCGCCGGGCTCAGCACCGCCGGCAGGTATTTAGGCGTGAAACGCCCGTCGCCGTCGACCATGCCGACCCGCAGGTCCATGTAGTCTTCCTGGCTATTGTCGAAATGCAGGCGAATCAGGAAGTCGGCGGCGACCTTGCCCTCCTCGCCCAGCACCTTGATATACGGTGCGATCAAGGTGAAGCCTTGCTGGTCGAGCTTCCAGGTCAGGCGCGCATTGGCCTGGATGTACTGCCAGGGCTTGGCAAAGATCGGGTCGAGATGCAGAGAAAAGTCCTTGCTGTCCATGCGCAACTCGCCCTGTCCCAGGTCGCCGCTGATGCTGCCGGAAATGTTACGTGCGGCAGGGGCACCGAAGTAGGCGTCAAAGCCTATCCGGTCGAGGTTGGCGGCAAAGCTGACTTTCTGATCGGTCGTGTCCTGTGGGCGAAAATCCACCAACACATTGCGCAGCACGCCGGTGGCCTTAAGGTGTTCGATCGTCTTGGCGAATCCTTCCGGCAATGGCGCCAGAGCATTCAGCAGCGGGGTGATCGGGGTCAGGTCGAGGCGGTCGGCCTGCAGCTTCCAGACTTCCTGCTCCTTGTCGGTGGCCAGGCGTTGCTGCAATTGCAGGCGCGATTCCCAGCGGGTATCACCGAGGTTCATCGCCAACGAATCGAACAGCACCTTGAGGCCGCTCTCACTGCGTTGCAGGTAAGCGGTCAGGGCGAGGTTTTCAATGTGTACCGGCTTGCGATCCGCGTAGCTGCCCTTCACTTGCGGCGAGTTGAGGCGCACCACCGCGCTTTGCACGGTGCCTTTGGCCCAGGTCAGCCAGAATTCGCCGCCAGCCTTGAACTGCGTGAGTTTCCATTGCTGGGTCAACCTGGCCGGAATCCATGTGGCCCAATCGCTCTGGGGCAAGCTCAGGTAGGCCTGAACCTCAGCGTCTTTCCAGGCACTGGCGCGGATTTGCGTGCGCAGGCTCAGGGCCAGGGGCTGGCCATCCGGCAGGGTCAGGCGGGCGTCCAGGCGTTGGCGGGTGGTGCCGGTTTGCAGGCTCAGGCCCACATACGTGAAGGTCAGCGGCGCCTGGTCGAACGGCTGCAACGTGACCTGGCTATCCAGCAACGAGACCCGCTGGACGCTCTGCATGCGGTTGAGCAACTGCTCCGGGGCCAGCGGCTGGTCGTCCTGCACCGGCAGGCCTTGCAGCGCCCAGTGGCCATCCTTGTCCTCCTTGACGCTCAGTTGCAGGCCGCTGACTTCCAGGTGGGCGATGCGCACGTCGCGCGCCATCAGGCTGGCCCAGATGTCCGGTACCACTTGGACCTGGTCCAGGCGCAAGGCATTGCTGCCCTCGCCCACCATCACGTCGTGGGCCAGCAACACAGGCGCGAAACCGCTCCAGCGGCCTTCAAGACGACCGATCTGCAGCGGCATGTCCAACGCGGCCTGGGCCTTGGCTTCGATTTCGGCGCGGTATTCGGCGACCAACGGGGTCAATTCACGCCCAAGGCTCACGTACACCGCCGCCAATACCAGCAGCAAGGCGCACAGGCCCAGGCCCCAGCGGGTCAAAGCGGCAAAAAAGCGTATCAGACGCTCCATGTCAGGCGACCCTCAAGGCAGTAGTCGGACCACAGATCAAGGTCTGTCGGAATCAGGGAAAACAAATGAATGAGGATCAGAGCAGCACCACGTCGTATTGTTCCTGGGAATACATGGTTTCGACCTGGAACCGAATAGTACGACCGATAAACCCCTCCAGTTCGGCCACGTTACCGGACTCTTCATCCAGCAGACGGTCGACCACTTTCTGGTTGGCAAGCACTCTATAACCTTCAGCCTGGTAGGCTCGCGCCTCTCGTAGGATTTCCCGGAAAATCTCGTAGCAAACCGTTTCAGGCGTCTTCAATTTACCGCGTCCCTGGCAACTGCTGCATGGCTCGCACAGCACTTGCTCCAGGCTTTCGCGGGTGCGCTTGCGGGTCATTTGCACCAGGCCCAACTCGGTGATGCCGATGATGTTGGTCTTGGCGTGATCACGCTCCAGTTGTTTCTCGAGGGTGCGCAGCACCTGACGCTGGTGTTCTTCATCTTCCATGTCGATGAAGTCGATGATGATGATCCCGCCCAGGTTGCGCAGGCGCAATTGGCGGGCGATCGCAGTGGCCGCTTCGAGGTTGGTCTTGAAGATGGTCTCTTCAAGGTTGCGATGCCCCACGAACGCACCGGTGTTGACGTCGATGGTGGTCATGGCTTCGGCCGGATCCACCACCAGGTAGCCACCGGACTTGAGCGGCACCTTGCGTTCGAGGGCCTTCTGAATTTCGTCTTCGACGCCGTACAGGTCGAAGATCGGCCGCTCGCCTGGGTAATGCTCCAGGCGGTCAGCAATTTCCGGCATCAGCTCGGCAACGAACTGCGTGGTGCGTTGGAAGGTTTCCCGCGAGTCGATGCGAATCTTCTCGATCTTGGGGCTGACCAGGTCACGCAAGGTACGCAAGGCCAGGCCCAGGTCTTCATAGATGACACTGGGGGCGCCGACGGTCTTGATCTGTGCGCCGATCTGGTCCCACAACCGCCGCAGATAACGGATATCCATGAGGATTTCATCGGCACCGGCGCCTTCAGCGGCGGTGCGTAGAATAAACCCACCCGCTTCCTTGATGCCCTCGGCGGCAACGCAGTCGCTGACCACTTTTTTCAGGCGCTCGCGCTCTGCTTCGTCCTCAATCTTCAGCGAAATGCCGACATGCGCGGTGCGCGGCATGTACACCAGGTAGCGCGAAGGAATCGACAGTTGGGTGGTCAGCCGCGCACCTTTGGAGCCGATGGGGTCCTTGGTGACTTGCACCACCAGGCTCTGCCCTTCATGCACCAGGGCGCTGATGCTTTCCACCGCTGGGCCTTCACGCAGGGAAATTTCCGAAGCATGGATAAACGCGGCACGGTCCAGGCCGATGTCGACGAAGGCGGCCTGCATGCCCGGCAATACGCGCACGACCTTGCCTTTATAGATGTTGCCGACGATCCCGCGTTTCTGGGTGCGTTCGACGTGAACTTCCTGCAGAACACCGTTCTCTACCACCGCCACGCGCGATTCCATCGGCGTGATATTGATCAGAATCTCTTCACTCATGGCTGGGTCTCGTTCAGGCGTTTTCACAATAGTGACCGGTCGCTTAAGGCTGGGCGCTGTGTACGAGGCTCAGCGCACGGTAAGGTTTTGCCAACAGGGTATGCCGAATTGGCCAAGCAACTGAGCGGTTTCGCACACCGGCAGGCCTACCACGGCGGAATAACTGCCAGTGAGCCCGGCCACGAACACCGAGCCTAGCCCTTGGATAGCATAGCCTCCGGCTTTGTCCTGGGGTTCTCCACTGTGCCAGTAGGTTGTAGCCTCCTCGACAGAAATCCCCCGAAAAAGTACCCGACTGCTTACACATCGGGTTACACAGCGCTGACCGTCCGTGAGGGCAATGGCCGTCAGCACTTCATGTTCACGCCCTGCCAGAGCCAGCAACATGGCCAGGCCGTCGGCCAGATCCACTGGTTTGCCAAGGATCTGGCCATCAACGATCACCGCCGTGTCGGCGCCCAGCACGCAGCCCCCCGAGGTTTCCCCTAGGGCAGCAAAACCCGCCGCCGCCTTGGCACGCGCCAGGCGCTCGACGTAGGAAACGGGAGATTCGTCCGTAAGAGGCGTTTCATCAATCGCGGCGCTGACCACGGTGAAGGGCACACCGATCTGGGTCAGCAGTTCACGCCGCCTTGGGGAGCCCGAGGCCAGATAAAGCGAATTCATTGCAGACTCTCCCTGTGGGGTTCGATAACCAGGCAGAGCCTCGCAATCCATTCAATTGATTTTATAGCGACGACATAACCCGCGCAGACCGAAACTGACCCACGGCCACAGCAACGCACTGACCAGGGCCGGCAACACCAGCGCCAAGGTCGGCTGCCGGTTACCGGTCAAGGCACTGAGCCATAGCTGCACCAACTGCGCCAAGCCGAAGATCACCAGGATCACCAGGCACTGTTGCCACATGGGGAACATGCGCAGACGCTGCTGCAACGAGAGCACCAGAAAAGTGATCAGGGTCAGGATCAACGCGTTCTGCCCCAGCAAGGTGCCATAGAGCACATCTTCCGCCAAGCCCAGAAACATCGCCGTGACCATGCCCACTTTATCCGGCAGGTTCAGCGACCAGAATGCCAGCAGCAAAGCCAGCCAGAGCGGGCGCAGGATTTCCATGAACTGCGGCAGCGGCGATACGCTGAGCAACAAGCCGAGGGCAAAGGTCAGCCAGACGATCCAGCCATTGTGCGAATGAGTACCGGCCATTATTCCTCCCTCTGCCGCGTGGTTGCCGGGGCGGCGGCCGGCGGCTTCGCAGCGGGCGGCGTGGTCGCAGGCTGGGCGGCCGGCGGTTTAGTCGCCGCTGGTTTCACCGGGCGAGTGCTGTGAGCGACCGGCTTGGCTGGCGTGGCCACGGGCGCAGCCGGCGCCGGCGCAGTTGCAGGCGGTGTAGCCGGCGCGGGTTTTGGCACGGTCGCCGGGATGATCGGCACGGTGCCGTTACGCTTGTCTTCCGCTTCCTGGGCCTGAGCGGCGTCGTTGGCGCGCTCTTCCGCGGTGCGGTTGTCGCTGAACACCAGCAACAGGTAGCGGCTGCGGTTCAGCGCGGCAGTCGGCACGGCGCGGACAATAGCGAAGGGCTGGCCGGAGTCGTGGATCACTTCCTTGACCGTCGCCACCGGATAACCCGCCGGGAAGCGTTGGCCCAGGCCGGAACTGACCAGCAGGTCGCCTTCCTTGATATCGGCCGTGTCGGCCACATGACGCAGCTCAAGACGCTCCGGATTACCCGTACCGCTGGCAATCGCGCGCAGGCCGTTGCGGTTGACCTGCACCGGAATGCTGTGAGTGGTGTCCGTCAGCAGCAATACGCGCGAGGTGTAGGGCATCAACTCGACCACCTGCCCCATCAAGCCACGGGCATCGAGTACCGGCTGGCCAAGGACTACACCGTCGCGCTCACCCTTGTTGATGATGATGCGATGGGTAAAGGGGTTGGGGTCCATGCCGATCAACTCGGCGACTTCGACCTTCTCGTTGACCAGCGCGGAGGAGTTGAGCAACTCGCGCAGCCGAACGTTCTGCTCGGTGAGGGCCGCCAGCTTTTGCATGCGCCCCTGCAGCAGCAGGTTTTCAGTCTTGAGTTTTTCGTTCTCGGCGACCAGCTCGGTGCGGCTGCCGAATTGGCTGGCCACGCCCTGGTAGAGACGTTGCGGCAGGTCGGTGATCCAGTAAGTCTGCATCAACACCAGCGACATTTGGCTACGCACGGGCTTGAGCAGTGCAAAGCGGGCATCGACCACCATCAGCGCGACCGAAAGCACGACCAGCACCAATAAGCGCACGCCCAATGAGGGGCCTTTGGCGAAAAGCGGTTTAATAGGCCGCTCCTCCCAGGCAAATGTTCTCTCTATTCATACGGCATCTAACCGGCCTGGATGCAGATTGAAGAAGATAAACGCCAACAGGCAGCACTGCAAAGTGCTGCCTGCGGGCGAAACATGGGCTTACCAGCAACCACTTATTCGCTGGAGAGCAGGTCCATGGTGTGTTTATCCATCATTTCCAGTGCACGGCCACCGCCACGGGCGACGCAGGTCAGCGGGTCTTCGGCGACGATCACCGGCAGACCGGTTTCCTGGGCCAGCAACTTGTCGAGGTCGCGCAGCAAGGCGCCACCACCGGTCAGTACCAGGCCACGCTCGGCGATATCGGAAGCCAGCTCCGGAGGCGATTGCTCCAGGGCACTCTTCACTGCCTGAACGATGGTGGCGAGGGACTCTTGCAGAGCTTCCAGCACTTCATTGGAGTTCAGGGTGAAGGCACGCGGCACGCCTTCGGCCAGGTTGCGACCGCGAACATCGACTTCGCGCACTTCGCCGCCCGGATAAGCGGTACCGATTTCCTGCTTGATGCGTTCGGCGGTGGATTCGCCGATCAGGCTGCCGTAGTTGCGACGCACATAAGTGATGATCGCTTCGTCGAAGCGGTCGCCACCAACACGGACGGACTCGGCATACACCACGCCGTTCAGGGAAATCAGGGCGATTTCAGTGGTACCACCACCGATATCCACCACCATCGAACCGCGCGCTTCTTCAACCGGCAGGCCGGCACCGATCGCAGCAGCCATTGGCTCTTCGATCAGGAACACTTCACGAGCACCGGCACCAAGCGCCGATTCACGGATGGCACGACGCTCCACCTGGGTGGACTTGCACGGAACGCAGATCAGCACACGAGGGCTGGGCTGCAGAAAGCTGTTTTCGTGAACCTTGTTGATGAAGTACTGCAGCATCTTCTCGCAGACACTGAAGTCGGCGATCACGCCGTCTTTCATCGGACGAATGGCAGCGATATTGCCTGGTGTTCGCCCAAGCATACGCTTGGCCTCGGTGCCAACGGCAACGACACTTTTCTGATTACCATGGGTCCGAATAGCCACAACCGATGGCTCATTCAGGACGATACCGCGCTCGCGCACGTAAATAAGGGTGTTGGCAGTGCCCAGGTCAATGGAAAGATCGCTGGAAAACATGCCACGCAGTTTCTTGAACATGGGGAAAGGACCCTAGGCAACGCGTGGGTAAAAAAGTGCGGCAAACTCTAACAACGACAGGGATTTTGGGCAAGGCGCCAATGTGCTAAATTGGCCGACTTTCTACGCACCAACCCCCACAATCGCGGCCATATGACCGTAGAAATGCGGTAGTGTTCCGACAATCTAACACACGGACGCCCTCCGTTCTGTTTTCCACTGGAGAATCCCATGGCGCTTGAACGCTCCGACGTGGAAAAAATCGCACATCTGGCCTCGCTTGGCCTGAATGATGCCGATCTTCCACAGACCACCGCAGCCCTGAACAGCATTCTCGGGCTGGTTGACCAAATGCAGGCCGTGAATACCGACGGCATCGAGCCCCTGGCTCACCCGCTGGAAGCCAACCAGCGCCTGCGCGCAGACGTCGTGACCGAAGTCAATCATCGCGAGGCCTACCAGTCCATCGCGCCAGCGGTCGAAAACGGCCTGTATCTGGTTCCGAAAGTCATCGACTAAAGGGAAAGAGCCTTTCATGCATCACATGACTCTGGCCGAGATCGCCCGCGGTCTCGCCGACAAAAAGTTTTCATCCGAAGAGCTGACCAAGACCTTGCTGGCGCGTATCGGCGCGCTCGACCCCAAGGTCAACAGCTTCATCAGCCTCACCGAGGAGCTGGCCTTGAGCCAGGCCAAGGCCGCCGACGCACGTCGCGCCAACGGTGAGAACGGCGCGCTGCTGGGCGCACCGATCGCCCACAAGGACTTGTTCTGCACCCAGGGCATTCGCACCAGTTGCGGCTCGAAGATGCTCGACAACTTCAAGGCGCCCTACGACGCCACCGTGGTGTCCAAGCTGGCCGCCGCCGGGGCCGTGACCCTGGGCAAGACCAACATGGACGAATTCGCCATGGGCTCGGCCAACGAGTCGAGCTACTACGGCGCGGTGAAAAACCCGTGGAACCTGGACTGCGTGCCAGGCGGTTCATCCGGCGGTTCGGCGGCGGCGGTTGCCGCGCGCTTCCTGCCGGCCGCCACGGCCACCGACACCGGCGGCTCGATCCGCCAGCCCGCCGCGTTCACCAACCTCACCGGGCTGAAGCCGACATACGGTCGCGTGTCTCGCTGGGGCATGATCGCCTATGCCTCCAGCCTCGATCAGGGCGGCACACTGGCACGCACCGCCGAAGATTGCGCAATATTGTTACAAGGTATGGCAGGCTTCGACGCAAAGGACTCCACCTGCATCGATGAGCCGGTGCCGGACTACAGCGCCAGCCTCAACACCTCGCTCAAAGGCCTGCGCATCGGCGTGCCAAAAGAGTATTTCAGCGCCGGCCTCGACCCGCGTATCGCCGAACTGGTCCACAACAGCGTCAAGGAGCTGGAAAAGCTCGGCGCCGTGATCAAGTCCATCAGCCTGCCGAACAACCAGCACGCGATTCCGGCGTACTACGTGATCGCCCCGGCCGAAGCGTCCTCCAACCTGTCGCGGTTCGACGGCGTGCGTTTCGGCTATCGCTGCGAAAACCCGAAAGACCTCAACGACCTGTATAAACGCTCCCGTGGCGAAGGCTTCGGTGTCGAAGTGCAGCGCCGGATCATGGTCGGTGCCTACGCCCTGTCGGCCGGTTACTACGACGCGTACTACCTCAAGGCGCAAAAAATCCGTCGCCTGATCAAAAACGACTTCATGGCGGCCTTTGAAGAAGTCGACGTGATCCTCGGCCCAACCACGCCGAACCCGGCCTGGAAGATCGGCGCCAAGACCGGCGACCCGATCGCCGAGTACCTGGAAGACCTGTACACCATCACCGCCAACCTCGCGGGCTTGCCGGGCTTGTCCATGCCCGCCGGTTTCGTCGATGGCCTGCCGGTCGGCGTGCAATTGCTTGCCCCGTATTTCCAGGAAGGCCGCCTGCTCAATGTGGCGCACCAGTACCAGTTGAACACTGACTGGCACACCCGCACCCCTACCGGCTTCTGAGGAGAACACTATGCAATGGGAAGTTGTGATCGGGCTGGAGATTCATACCCAGCTCGCCACCCAATCGAAGATTTTCTCCGGTAGTGCCACCACGTTCGGCGCAGAACCCAACACCCAGGCGAGCCTGGTAGACCTGGGCATGCCCGGTGTGTTGCCGGTGCTGAACCAGGAAGCGGTGCGCATGGCGGTGATGTTCGGCCTGGCGATTGACGCCGAGATCGGCCAGCACAACGTGTTCGCACGCAAGAACTACTTCTACCCGGACCTGCCCAAGGGCTACCAGATCAGCCAGATGGAGTTGCCGATTGTCGGCAAGGGCTACCTGGACATCCCGCTGGAAGACGGCACCATCAAGCGTGTCGGTGTGACCCGCGCGCACCTGGAAGAAGACGCCGGCAAGAGCCTGCATGAAGAGTTCAACGGTGCCACCGGTATCGACCTGAACCGCGCCGGCACGCCGCTGCTGGAGATCGTGTCCGAGCCGGACATGCGCAACGCCAAGGAAGCCGTGGCCTACGTCAAGACGATCCACGCGCTGGTGCGTTACCTGGGCATTTGCGATGGCAACATGGCCGAAGGCTCGCTGCGCTGCGACTGCAACGTGTCGGTCCGGCCAAAGGGCCAGGTCGAGTACGGCACCCGCTGCGAGATCAAGAACGTCAACTCGTTCCGTTTCATCGAGAAGGCGATCAACACCGAAGTGCGTCGCCAGATTGAACTGATCGAAGACGGCGGCAAGGTGATCCAGCAAACCCGCCTGTACGATCCGAACAAAGACGAAACCCGCGCCATGCGCAGCAAAGAGGAAGCCAACGACTACCGTTACTTCCCCGACCCGGACCTGTTGCCGGTAGTCATCGAAGATTCGTTCCTCGATGACGTCCGCGCCACCCTGCCGGAATTGCCGCCGCAGAAACGCGAGCGCTTCCAGGCGCAGTTCGGCCTGTCGGTCTATGACGCCAGCGTCCTGGCTTCGAGCCGTGAGCAAGCCGACTACTTCGAAAAAGTCGTGAGCATCGCCGGGGACGCCAAGCTGGCGGCCAACTGGGTGATGGTGGAGCTGGGCAGCCTGTTGAACAAACAGGCCCTGGAAATCGACGAAGCGCCAGTCTCGGCCGAGCAACTGGGCGGCATGTTGCTGCGGATCAAGGACAACACCATCTCCGGCAAAATTGCCAAGACCGTGTTCGAAGCCATGGCCAGCGGTGAAGGCAATGCCGATGAGATCATCGACAAGCGTGGCCTCAAGCAAGTCACCGACAGCGGCGCCATCTCCGCCGTGCTCGATGACATGCTCGCGGCCAACGCGGAACAGGTCGAACAATACCGCGCGGCAGACGAAGCCAAGCGCGGCAAGATGTTCGGCTTCTTTGTCGGCCAGGCCATGAAAGCCTCCAAAGGCAAGGCCAACCCGCAACAGGTGAACGAACTGCTGAAAAGCAAGCTCGAAAGCTGATAGCGGTGAACGGTCCGAGTGAGATTTCATGCTCGACTCGGACCTCCTGTGGGAGGGGGCTTGCTCCCGATAGCGGTGATTCAGTCAAAACAGTAGTGACTGACACTCCGCTATCGGGGGCAAGCCCCCTCCCACATTTGTGATGAGGGCACCTTGATAATGAAGCGCTTACTTGGCCTTTTAGCCCTGTTCTCTTTACTGGCCGGTTGCGCCAGCGGCCTCATCAACCCCAACGGCTACGACGAAACCGGCACCGCCTCCTATTACGGCGCCAAGCACCATGGCAAAAAAACTGCCAGCGGTGAACCCTTCAACCAGAACGCCCTGACCGCCGCCCATCGGCGCCTGCCTTTTGGCACGCAGGTCAAGGTGACCAATCTCGATACCGACAAATCGGTGGTGGTGCGCATCAATGATCGCGGCCCGCACACCCGTGGGCGGCTGATCGATCTGTCACGCCAGGCCGCCACGCAACTGGGCATGCTGGGCAGCGGCACCGCGCGGGTGCGCGTGCAAGCCCTGAGCAATTGAAGACGGAGCCCTGGCCATTTACGGATTAACCGCCCTCTCGCCCTGGAGCCTGATCGAATTGATCAGCGGCCTGGTGTTGCTGATCGTCGGTGCCGAAATCCTGGTGCGCGCCGCGGTGCGCCTGGCTGCCAGCCTTAAGGTCAGGCCGTTGATCATTGGCCTGACGATCGTCGCCTTCGGCAGCAGTGCGCCGCAGATGACGGTCAGCCTGCAAGCCACCCTGGCCGGCAACACCGACATTGCGGTGGGCAGCGTGATCGGCAGCAGCATTTTCAACATCCTCGTCACCCTGGGCCTGTCGGCGCTGATCGTTCCGCTGCGGGTCTCGAGGCAACTGGTGCGCCTGGATATCCCGGTGATGATCCTCGCCGGCCTGCTGGTATTTACCCTGGCGGCCAATGAAGAACTGACGCCGGTCGACGGTTCGCTGCTGCTGGTGGCCTTGCTGGCCTACCTCGGCGTGCTGCACTACCAGACCCGCCATTCACGTCGCCCGCGCACGCTGGACACCGTGGCCAAGGCGCCCTGGCTGAGCAGCGTATTGCTGATGTTCGGCGGATTGCTGGTGCTGGTGCTGGCCGGGCATTTGTTGCTGGGTGCGGCTGTGGATGTGGCGGGCGATCTGGGCCTGTCGGAGCGCATCATCGGCTTGACGCTGATCGGCGTCGGCACTTCGCTGCCGTGCCTGGCCACCTCGCTGATCGCAGCCCTGCGCGGCCAGCGGGAAATCGCCGTGGGTAACGTGATCGGCAGCAACCTGTTCAACCTGCTGGGCGTACTGGGGCTGACCGCACTGCTCGCGCCCTCGCCGCTGTCGGTGTCGCCCAATGCCCTGGATTTCGACCTGCCGGTGATGCTCGGCGTGGTGGTGCTGTGCCTGCCGGTGTTTTATTCCGGCTACCGCGTGACCCGTGCCGAAGGCCTGGTGCTGCTGGGGCTGTACCTGGCGTATGGGCTACATGTGATGGCATTCACCACCGGCATGCCGTTGGCCAACAAACTCGAACAACTGATGCTGTATTACGTCCTGCCAGTGCTGGTGGCTTTCCTGTTGTTCAGCACGCTGCGAGCCTGGCGCCGCCAACACAAGAGGGAATCGCAATGACCGATCCGAAAAAGCCAGGGGTAGAAATGCGTCGTCAGGTGATGGGCGATGCGTTCGTCGACCGCGCCTTGGGCAACGCGACCGAATTCACCCAGCCGCTGCAGGACTTCGTCAACGAACATGCCTGGGGCAGCGTGTGGAACCGCGACGGCTTGCCGCTGAAGACACGCAGCCTGATCACCCTCGCCGCCCTCACCGCGCTCAAGTGCCCGCAGGAACTCAAAGGCCATGTGCGCGGCGCGCTGAACAACGGCTGCACGGTGGAGGAAATCCGCGAGGCGCTGCTGCATTGCGCGGTGTATGCCGGTGTGCCGGCGGCGATCGAAGCGTTTCGGGCGGCGCAGGAAGTGATTGAGGCGTATCAGGCAGACAAGCCGTGACGCTCAGATAGCGATCACAAGATTCAGATCCAGCCACCCGCCTGCAACACGAAGATCCCGATATTCGTGGTCACCGCCGCCATCAAGGTGGTGATCACGATAATCGCCGCCGCCAGCTCATGATTGCCCTCGGCCGCCCTGGCCATCACAAAGCTCGCGGCTGCGGTCGGTGCGCCGAAGTACAGGAACAGAATCCCCAGTTCCGGCCCACGAAACCCCAGCAACCACGCCCCCAGAGTGGCGACCAGCGGCAGCCAGATCATCTTCATCAAGCTCGCACTCAACGCCATGTTGCCGCTCTTGCGCAACGCCGCCAGCGACAAGGTGCCGCCGATGCAGATCAGCGCCAACGGTAAAGTCATGTCGGCCAGGTACTGCGCGGATTTTTCCAGCCAGCCCGGCAAGCCGATCTGGAAATAGGCGAACGGCGCGGCCGCGATCACGCTGATGATCAGCGGGTTGGCCAGGACACTTTTGCAGATGCTCCACGGGTCGGATTTGATCACCGGGCTGTACACCGCCAGCACAATGGTCGACAGCGTGTTGTAGAACAGGATCACCAACGCCGCGAGGATCGCGCCGAGGGAGATGCCGTAATCACCGTACATACTGGCCGCCAGCGCCAGGCCGATCACCCCGTTGTTACCGCGAAAAGCGCCCTGGGTGTAGATGCCCCGGTCTTCACGCTTGCAGCGGAAAATCGCCCAGCCCCAGGCCAGGGCAAAACTCAACAGCGTGGCGACGGCGAAGTAGATCAGCAAACCTGGCTTGAGCGCCGAATGCAGGTCGGCATGCAGGATGCCGAGAAACAGCAGCGCCGGCATGGTGACGTTGAACACCAGCGACGACGCGGTGTGGATGAAGTTGTCGTTGATCCAGTTGATGCGCTTGAGCAACACGCCGAGGAACAACATGGCAAACACCGGCGCGGTGATGGTGAGGGTGGAGAGGAAGATAGCCAGCATGCCGGGGAGAACCTTGGTGAGCGTCGTTAGGGGGCTAATGATAAGCCATACGGCCCAGCGGCGCCTGATAGACCGCTATCGGGGGCAAGTCGAACCGTCGCATCGCCCCTCCCACATAGGGTCTGCGGTGTTCATCCATTATATGTCTGACGCAGACTCAGTGTGGGAGGGGCGGTGCGACGGTTCGACTTGCCCCCGATGAAGGCGACTCGGTCTCAAGTAATCGGCGCCGGGTTGAACAACGTAATGTCGTTATGCAGCTTGTGCTGCTCCGCCCACGTCTGCTTCTTGCCGCTGGCCACATCCAGGTAGAAGTGGAACAACTCCCACCCCAACTCCTCGATGGTCGCGCGCCCGGTGGCTATGCGCCCGGCGTCGATATCGATCAGGTCCGGCCAGCGCTGCGCCAACTCCGTGCGGGTCGAGACCTTCACCACCGGCGCCATCGCCAGACCGTAAGGCGTGCCGCGCCCGGTGGTGAACACATGCAGGTTCATCCCCGCCGCCAGTTGCAAGGTGCCGCACACGAAGTCGCTGGCGGGCGTGGCGCAAAAGATCAGGCCTTTGCCCTTGAAGCGCTCACCCGGGCCGAGCACCCCATTGATCGCGCTGCTGCCAGACTTGACGATGGAGCCCAGGGACTTCTCGACAATATTCGACAACCCGCCCTTCTTGTTCCCCGGCGTCGTGTTGGCACTGCGATCCGCCTCGCCCTTGGCCAGATAACGGTCGTACCAGTCCATCTCTCTGACCAATGCTTCGGCCACGTCCCTGGTCTGTGCGCGAGCAGTCAGCAGGTAGATGGCATCACGCACCTCAGTGACTTCGGAAAACATCACCGTCGCCCCCGCCCGCAGCAACAAGTCCGAGGCGAAACCCAGCGCCGGGTTGGCGGTGATGCCGGAAAACGCATCACTGCCGCCGCACTGCATGCCCAGGATCAGCTCGGACGCCGGCACGGTTTCCCGGCGGCGCTGGTCGAGTTTCTTCAGGCGCGCCTCGGCCAGCGCCATGATCTGCTCGATCATCTCGCCAAACCCGTGGCTGGAATCCTGCAGCCGATACAGCCACGGCTCGCTCAGGTCGACGGAGCTGTCGTTATCGTGCATCACCTGCCCGGCCTGCAATTTCTCGCAGCCCAGGCTGATCACCAGGGCTTCGCCGCCCAGGTTCGGGTTGCGCGCCAGGTTGCGCACGGTGCGGATCGGGATATACGCATCCGTCGCAGTGATCGCCACCCCACAACCGTAGCTGTGGGTCAGCGCCACCACGTCATCGACATGCGGGTACTTGGGCAGCAATTCGTCCTTGATGCGCTTGACCGCATGGTCCAGCACACCGGTGACGCACTGCACCGTGGTGGTGATGCCGAGGATATTGCGCGTGCCGACCGTACCGTCGGCATTGCGATAGCCCTCGAAGGTAAACCCTTCCAGCGGTGCCTGGGCCTCAGGCACCTCGGTAGACAGCGGCAAGCTGTCCAACGGCGGCGCGGTAGGCATGCGCAGTTGATCTTCCTGCACCCAACTGCCGCGTGGGATCGGCGCCAAGGCGTAGCCGATGGTTTGGCCGTAGCGAATAATCCGGCCGCCTACGGGGATATCTTCGAGGGTCACTTTGTGGCTTTGTGGAATGAAATCCACGGTCACCAGGCCGTCCGGGAATTCGGTCCCGGCCGGTACACCCTGGTCATTGACCACGATCACCACGTTGTCGCGCTCGTGCAAACGAATCGAGCGCGGCGAGTCGGCATGTTCAATCAACTGCATCACTCGGCCCCTTCAGGAATGCGCTTGGGTAAGGTGGGTCAACTCGGGCCCTTGGCTTGGCGGCTCTTTGAGCACCACGCGTTTGATCGGGCCGACAATCACCAGGTAACTGAACACCGCCACCAGCGCATTCGCGCCGACAAACACCAGGGCCCATTTGAACGAACCAGTGGTACTGATGATGTAGCCGATGACAATCGGCGTGGTGATCGACGCCAGGTTACCGAAGGTGTTGAACAGGCCGCCACTGAGGCCAGCGATTTGTTTCGGCGACGTGTCAGACACCACCGCCCAGCCCAGTGCGCCAACACCCTTGCCGAAGAAGGCCAAGGCCATGAAGCCCACCACCATCCACTCGATATCCACGTAGTTGCAGGCCACGATGCTGCTGGAGATCAGCAGGCCGCCAATAATCGGCGCCTTGCGGGCGAAGGTCAGGGAATGGCCTTTGCGCAGCAGGTAGTCGGATATCACCCCGCCCAATACACCGCCGATAAACCCGCAGATCGCCGGCAATGAGGCAACGAAACCGGCCTTGAGAATGGTCATGCCACGGTCCTGCACCAGATACACCGGGAACCAGGTCAGGAAGAAGTACGTGATGCCGTTGATGCAGTACTGGCCCAGGTACACGCCGAGCATCATGCGGTTAGTCAGCAACTGACGGATGTAATCCCACTTCGGACCGTCGGTTTTCTTACCCTTGCCCTTGTCCTGATCCATATCGACCAACGCACCATTGGCCGCGATGTGATTGAACTCGGCTTCGTTGATCATCGGGTGCTGGCGCGGGCTGTGGATAACTTTCAGCCAGACCAGTGAGAAAACAACGCCGATCACGCCCATCACGATAAACACGTGCTGCCAGCCGAAGCTGTAGACGATCCAGCCCATCAGCGGCGCGAACAGCACCGTGGCGAAGTACTGCGCCGAGTTGAAAATCGCCGAGGCCGTACCACGTTCGGCGGTGGGGAACCAGGCGGCCACAATCCGTGCATTGCCCGGGAAGGACGGCGCTTCGGCCAGGCCGACCATAAAGCGCAGCATAAACAGCGCCACGACCGCCGTGGAGATACCGAACTCACCGACGTAGCCTTGCAGCACGGTGAACAGTGACCAGGTGAAGATGCTCAGGGCATAGACTTTTTTCGAGCCGAACCGATCGAGCAGCCAGCCGCCGGGAATTTGCCCGGCCACGTAGGCCCAACCGAATGCAGAGAAGATGTAACCGAGGGTGACCGCGTCGATGCCGAGGTCTTTTTGCAGGCTGGAACCCGCTATCGCGATGGTGGCCCGGTCGGCGTAATTGATCGTAGTCACCAGGAACAGCATGAGCAGGATCAAATAGCGGACATGGGTCGGCTTGGTCGCTTGCATATAGAAGTACTCCCACTAATTATTTTTTTTGCGGGTAATGCGTGTTTTGTCCAGTGGTCACCGGCGCCTACACAAGCCGGTGACCACTGGGTGCTGCGTGTTACGAGCCGATGTAGCTGGTTTTCACCACGGTGTAGAACTCTTGCGCATAGCGACCTTGCTCACGCGAACCATAGGATGAGCCCTTACGGCCGCCGAACGGAACGTGATAGTCCACGCCAGCCGTCGGCAGGTTGACCATCACCATCCCGGCCTGGGAGTGGCGCTTGAAGTGGTTGGCGTATTTGAGCGAGGTGGTGGCAATCCCCGCCGACAAACCGAACTCGGTGTCGTTGGCCATGGCCAGCGCCGCCTCGTAGTCCGCCACGCGCACTACGTTGGCCACTGGGCCGAAGATCTCTTCACGGCTGATGCGCATGGCGGCTTCGCTGTCGGCAAACAGCGTCGGCGCCAGGTAATAGCCCTCGGTGTCGCAGGTCACCAGGCCGCCACCGCTCACCAACCGCGCACCTTCGCTCTGGCCGATGTCGATGTATTTCAAGTCCTGGTCCAACTGGGCCTGGGAGACGACCGGGCCGATGTCGGTGCCGCTTTTCAAGGCATGGCCGACCTTGATCGACTTCATGCGCTCGGCCATGGCCGCGACGAACTGGTCATGAATGCCGGCCGTCACGATCAAGCGGCTGGAGGCGGTGCAACGTTGGCCGGTGGAATAGAACGCGCTCTGTACCGATAACTCGACGGCCTGCTTGAGGTCGGCGTCATCGAGAATGATCTGCGGGTTTTTGCCGCCCATTTCCAACTGCACCTTGGCTTGGCGCGACACACAACTGACCGCGATCTGACGCCCCACACCGACCGAGCCGGTGAAGCTGATGCCGTCGACTTTCGGGCTGTTGACCAACACCTCGCCGACCACACGCCCGCTGCCCATCACCAGGTTGAACACACCAGCGGGGAAACCGGCGCGGGAGATGATTTCCGCCAGGGCCCAGGCGCAGCCCGGCACCAGCTCCGCCGGCTTGATCACCACGCAGTTGCCGTAGGCCAGGGCCGGAGCGATTTTCCACGCGGGGATGGCGATCGGGAAGTTCCACGGGGTGATCAAGCCGACCACGCCAAGGGCTTCGCGGGTGACTTCAACATTGACGCCCGGCCGCACCGACGGCACGTAGTCGCCGGACAGGCGCAGGCACTCGCCGGCGAAGAACTTGAAAATATTCCCGGCGCGGGTCACTTCGCCAATGGCTTCAGGCAGGGTCTTGCCCTCTTCCCGAGCCAGCAGCGTGCCAAGTTCTTCGCGGCGGGCGAGGATTTCGCTGCCGACTTTATCCAACGCGTCATGGCGGGCCTGGATTCCGGAAGTGGACCAGGCCGGGAACGCAGCACGGGCAGCATCGATGGCGGCGTTGACCTGGGCGACATCCGCCTTGGCATATTCGCCGACGACATCGGACAACTCCGACGGGTTGAGGTTGACGCAATAATCAGCGCCGGCCACCCATTGGCCGTTGATGTAGTTCTCAAAACGTTTGGCTTGGGACACGAATCTTCTCCTGACGCAAAAGGCCGCTGATTGCTCAGCGGCCTTATAGATAAGTTATTGCGGACCTTGCTTGTCGATCAGCGCGGCCAGGGCTTCGTATTCTTCCGGCAGCAGCTCGGTCAGTGGCGTGCGTACCGGGCCTGCGTCGTAGCCGACGATTTTGGCGCCTGCCTTGACGATGCTCACCGCATAGCCGGCCTTGCGGTTACGGATGTCCAGGTACGGCAGGAAGAAGTCATCGATGATCTTGCCGACAGTGGCGTGATCGTCGCGGGCGATGGCGTGATAGAAGTCCATCGCGGTTTTCGGGATGAAGTTGAACACCGCCGAGGAGTACACCGGCACGCCCAGCGCCTTGTAGGCAGCGGCGTAAATCTCTGCAGTCGGCAAGCCACCCAGGTAGCTGAAACGGTCGCCCAGACGACGGCGGATCGACACCATCAATTCGATGTCACCCAGGCCGTCCTTGTAGCCGATCAGGTTCGGGCAACGTTCGGCTAGGCGCTCCAGCAGTGGCGCAGTCAGGCGGCAGACGTTGCGGTTGTAGACCACCACGCCGATCTTGACCGACTTGCACACCGCTTCCACGTGGGCGGCAACCCCGTCCTGGCTGGCTTCGGTCAGGTAATGCGGCAGCAGCAGCAAGCCTTTGGCTCCGAGGCGCTCGGCTTCCTGAGCGTATTCGATGGCCTGACGGGTCGAACCACCCACACCGGCGAGGATCGGCACGCTGGTGGCGCAGGTATCCACTGCCGTCTTCACAACCTGGGAATATTCGCTGGCGGCCAGGGAGAAAAACTCACCGGTGCCGCCGGCAGCGAACAGTGCAGTGGCGCCGTAGGGGGCTAGCCACTCCAGACGCTTGATATAGCCGGCCTGATGGAAATCACCTTGTGCGTTGAAATCGGTCACGGGGAAAGACAGCAGACCGTGGGAGAGGATGGACTTCAGTTCTTGTGGATTCATTATTCGAACACCCTGGCAAAGACTTTCTATCGAAAGGTTATTGTTGGTTCTGGTTATGTCATACGTCATCGTACAACTATAAAATATTTCGTCAACTGCAATTCATCGACGTTCATCGAACCGCCTGTTGAGACAGCGCGTGTTGACGTAGGATTTTTTTCCTCTATGCTCAAATAACTGTATATGCATACAGTAAAAAGGAAGGTCCCCACGACATAGCAAGGAGCTAACATGTCCGGTCTTGAACTCGCAGCACCCGAAAAAAACCTACCCACCCTGCGTTTCGAAGGCGCTGAACACACCGCCATCGGTGACGACACGCTGTTGCGCTTCGCCAAGGACGCCCCGGCGATTGCCGCCCGACACGTCGAACTGCACCTGCCCAACGGCCTGGCGCTGACCTATGGTCAAGTGATCGCCCTGGGCGGTGACTTCTATGGCATTCCCGGCCAACCCATCAGTGATGGCACCTCCCCTGCCGAGCGCGTGCAACGCTTTAGCGCCGCATTCAACTCGCTGGCGGTGCTGCCGGCGTCACGGGAGGAAGCACCGAAGATCCTGGCGGTGATGCAAAAGGAGATCAACGCGGTCAACCAGGCGATCAAGGACGGCAAATCACCCCACGACGCCTACGCTGCGCTCGGTGATACGTTGTCCGAGGAGTGGAACCGCATCACCGGCGGTGGCAGTGTGGTTTCGGCGCTGTTTCCCCTGGGGCGTTACTTGAAGCTGGCGGCGGACAACGCCGACCACTTCGGCGAATGGGCGCTGTCGGCCTACCTGGCCGGGCATACGGCAGCGCTGCAACAAGCGGTCATCGCCCATCAGAGCGGCACCGACCAGGCGCTGGAACTGGCCTATGCAATGAACAGTTTTGCCGATCACTTCCTGACCGACCTGTTTTCCGCCGGCCACCTGCGAGTGCCGCGCAAACAACTGGCCGCCGTGGTGACGCCCGGGGATTTGGGCTCACTGGTCAGCCGCTTCATGCACGATGAAGACAGCAAGTTCGGGCTCAAGGTACGCAATGCCGTCGGTGACGAGTGGCATGCCTACGGGGATAAACGCTACTTCGATGCCGACGACGCGGCCAACCGGGCCCAGGTCCAACGCGCCGTGCAGGCGTCGGCCGATGAGATTTTCGACGCGTTTATCAGCGGCGTCGCGCCCTCCCCGGCCCACTTCAAGGCGCCGCTGTATGTGCCGGATCTGAATGCGGCGCAGAACCCGGCGAATAACTTTTCGCCGTTGTTCAAGATGCAGGGAGACAAGGTGCTGCGGCGCAAGGACGTGAATGACTTGAACGACAAGCATTGGACCGCTGATTGGTGGGGGTGGAGTACTTACTTGCTGCTCAAGGACTACACGCCCAATACACCTGCTTGAGGCGTACCGTTTGTCGTGACTGCATGACTGTCCTCAAGGGCCAAGTCCTTGGCTCTTGAGGCTTTTCATTCCCGTCATCCGCAGACGCAGAGCCAGGCAGACCCGTGGGTTCTGGTAACGGCTAAGTACATCTTCATGGCGGCACAAATCGAGCAGAACGTGATCGTGCTTGATGCCTTGACCACAGCGCCGCCTACCGACATTCGCCCACCGGCGGTTTGATCACTCGGCCCGTTCTGCCGCTTCATGGGCATGGCGCAGCCGCTCCCGACTGTTCGTCAAATGCAAGCGCATCGCCGCCCGCGCCGCGTCCGAATCCTGACGCGCGATTGCTTCATAGATTTCTTCGTGTTCGCGGCTCAAGCGCTTCATGTAGTGCTGCTGGTCATCCTGGGCCAGGCGCGCCGAGTTCAGGCGGGTACGCGGAATGATGCTAGTGCCCAGGTGAGTCATGATGTCGGTGAAGTAGCGGTTGCCGGTGGACAGGGCAATCTGCAGGTGGAACTGGAAGTCCGACGCTACCGCATCGCCGGCATGGGCGGCGCTTTCATTCAAGGCGTCGAGGGCGGCACGCATGCCGGCCAATTGTTCGTCGCTGCGGCGCAACGCGGCCAGGCCCGCAGACTCCACTTCCAGGCTGATACGCAGTTCCAGGATCGCCAACACATCACGCAGGGTCACGACGGTGGCCGGGTCAATGCGGAAGCCGCTGGGGCTTGGCGTGTCCAACACAAAGGTGCCGATACCGTGGCGGGTTTCCACCTGTCCCGCCGCCTGCAAGCGCGAGATGGCTTCACGCACCACCGTGCGGCTGACGCCATGGGCCTCCATGATCGCCGATTCGGTGGGCAATTTGTCGCCACGCTTGAGTTGGCCGTCGCGGATCTGCTCGGACAACACCGTGACCAATTCCTGGGCAAGGCTGCGGCGCTTGCGGGGAAAACGCGGGGCGGTGTTGGTGCTTTCCATGTTGGGTCATCTTTCTTGGTGAACTGAAGACGCATCATAGCCCATGGCGGTTGTACGATCACCGTCCCCGGCATGTCTTTCATCTACAACGACCAGGCAAAAAAATGCCCCGGCAACCGCCGAGGCATTTTTCAGGCTCGCCCGAAGGCAACAGCCGCTTACTTCACCACTTTCAGACTGGGCCGGCCGCTTGGACGCGGTGGCTCGGTATCCGGTGGCGGCACTTCATCGTCGTCTTCCCCTTCGATCGCGTCGTCATCCTCGAAAGGCGACTCCAGATCGAACACCATGCCTTGACCATTTTCCCGGGCGTAAATCCCGAGGATGGCGCCAATCGGCACGTACAGCGTATGCGGCACACCGCCGAAACGCCCTTCGAAGCTGACGGCTTCGTTGTCCATGTGCAGGTGGCGCACCGCACTCGGCGATACGTTCAGCACAATCTGCCCGTCACTGGCAAAACCCTGCGGAACCTGAACCGCAGGAAACTCGGAATTGACCAGCATGTGCGGGGTGCAATCGTTGTCCACAATCCACTCATAGAGCGCGCGAACCAGGTAGGGTCGACTGGAGTTCATCAACGGCTCCTTAAGCCTTAGCGCATATCGCGTTCGACACCAGACAGACTCGTCTGGAAAGCCTCACGCGCAAACTGGCGCTCCATGTAATCAAGCAGCGGCTTGGCCGGCCGCGGCAGTTCAATGCCCATAATCGGCAAGCGCCAGAGTATGGGCAATAGGCAGCAATCCACCAGGCTTTGTTCCTCGCTGAGGAAAAAAGGCTTGTCGGCGAACAGTGGCGAAACACCCGTCAGGCTCTCGCGCAATTCCTTGCGCGCCACGACACGGGCCGCCTCTTTGCTGCGCGAATCCAGAATCAAATCCACCAGCCCGCACCAGTCGCGCTGAATCCGATGGATCAGCAGGCGGCTGTTGGCACGCGCCACCGGGTATACCGGCAGCAAAGGCGGATGCGGGTAACGCTCATCCAGATATTCCATCACCACGGTTGACTCCCACAACGCCAGGTCACGATCGACCAGGGTGGGCAAGCTGCCGTAAGGGTTCACTTCGATCAGTTTCGGCGGGTGACGACCCACCTCCACACTGATGATCTCGGCGCTGACACCCTTCTCTGCGAGCACGATGCGTACTCGGTGGGAATAGTGGTCGGCGGGGTCGGAGTAACAGGCCAACCGATTGGTCACGCCCATGGCGGTCCTCCTCGCTTGTTGAAATTATCGGAAGCTCAAAAACGAGCGCGCCCAGAGAGCATCTCGGTAGTACCTGATGACCAGGTCGCTACGGTTTAGAGATGCCGCTGGGCGCGCAAGATTAACAGCAATTGCTTACGGTTGGATCAATGCACATCCTTCCAGTATTCGCGCTTGAGCAGATAAGCGAATACGAAGAAGAAAGCCAGGTACAGCAAGACATACGTACCAATGCGCTGGTGCTGCAGTTTGACCGGGTTGGCCGAGTAGGCCAGGAAGGTCACGAGATTCTTGACCTTCTCGTCGAACTGCTCTTCGTTCAGCGCGCCGGACTTGGGCACGATGGTCAGTTGATCGCACGCTTCATGTGTCAGCGGCGTGCCGGTCAACGGGTCAAATTGCTTCTTGCCGCCATCTACTACCTGAACCTGCTTGCATCCTATCACTTGGCGACCCTGCAGGCCGACCAGAACGTTAGGCATAGCGACGTTCGGGAACACCACGTTGTTCACGCCCCATGGACGTGCAGGGTCTTCATAGAAGGATTTCAGGTAGCCGTAGAGCCAATCGGTGCCGCGAACCCGCGCCACCAGGGTCAGGTCGGGCGGCGGAGCGCCGAACCAGGCCTTGGCGTCCGCCGGCTGCATGCCGATGTTCATGTGGTCGCCAATCTTGGCGCCGGTGAACACCAGCTTATTGAGCATCACCTCGTGCGGAATGCCCAAGTCATCGGCCACGCGCTCGTATCGCTGGAACTTGGCGCTGTGGCACCCCATGCAATAGTTGGCGAACGTGCGAGCGCCGTCCTGCATGGCCGCTTTGTCAGACACGTCGATAGCGACTTTTTCCAACTCGGGGCCTTGCTCGGCAGCGAAGGACAGTAGCGGCAGCGCCGCAAGCATCAATGCAACGAATAATTTTTTCATCAGCCAGTCACCCTTTCCGGAACCGGTTTGGTCTTCTCAAGCCGGGTGTAGAACGGCATCAGAATGAAGTAGGCGAAGTACAGGAAGGTGCAGACCTGCGACAGCAACGTGCGCTCAGGAGTCGGCGCCAGTACACCCAGTACACCCAGGATAACGAACGCAATGCAGAACACCCACAGCCAGATCTTGCTCAACCAGCCCTTGTAGCGCATGGACTTGACCGGGCTTCGGTCGAGCCACGGCAGCACGAACAGCACTGCGATGGCGGCGCCCATGGCGATCACGCCCATGAGCTTGTCGGGGATCGCCCGCAAGATCGCGTAGAACGGTGTGAAGTACCAGACCGGGGCAATATGCACAGGCGTCTTGAAGGCGTTGGCCTGTTCGAAGTTAGGTTTCTCCAGGAAATAACCACCCATCTCCGGGAAAAAGAACACGATCGAGCAGAACACGAACAAGAACACGACGACACCGACAATATCTTTTACGGTGTAGTACGGGTGGAACGGAATGCCATCCAGCGGGATGCCGTTCTCGTCCTTGTGCTTCTTGATGTCCACACCATCAGGGTTGTTCGAACCCACTTCGTGCAGCGCCAGGATGTGCAGCACCACCAAACCGAGAATCACGATCGGCAAGGCCACCACGTGCAAGGCGAAGAAGCGGTTCAGGGTGATGCCCGAGATCAGGTAGTCACCACGAATCCATTGGGTCAGGTCGTTGCCGATCACCGGGATCGCGCCGAACAGCGAGATGATCACCTGGGCGCCCCAGTACGACATCTGGCCCCACGGCAGCAGGTAGCCCATGAAGGCTTCAGCCATCAGCGCCAGGTAGATCAGCATGCCGAACACCCACACCAGCTCACGCGGCTTCTGGTACGAACCGTAGAGCAAACCACGGAACATATGCAGGTAGACCACGATGAAGAACGCCGAGGCGCCGGTGGAGTGCAGCAGGCGCAGGATCGAGCCGTACTCGACGTCACGCATGATGTATTCGACGGAAGCAAACGCCTCCTCCGCCGACGGGGTGTAGCTCATGGTCAGCCAGACGCCGGTGACGATCTGATTGACCAGCACCAGCAGTGCCAGGGAGCCGAAGAAGTAGAAGAAGTTGAAGTTTTTTGGCGCGTAATACTTGCTGAGATGGTCTTCCCACATTTTGGTGGCGGGGAAGCGCGCATCGACCCAATCCATGAACTTACTCATCACGCGTTCTCCTTGTCGAGGCCAATGACAATGATGTCGTCAGATTCGTAGTTATGCGGAGGCACGGGCAGGTTCAGTGGAGCAGGTTGCGATTTGTAGACGCGGCCGGCCAGGTCGTAGTGCGAACCGTGGCAGGGGCAGAAATAACCGCCGACCCAATCCTTGCCCAGGTCGACTGGCGCCACTTCAGGGCGGAAAGTAGGTGAGCATCCCAGGTGGGTACACAGACCGACCAGCAGCAGAATCTCTGGCTTGATCGAACGTGCTTCGTTTTTGGCGTAGGCGGGTTGGTCGGAAAACTCAGATTTTGGGTCAGACAACTGGCCTTCGATCTTTTTCAGATTTCCCAGGATTTCCTCCGTTCGACGAACAATGAAGACCGGCTGACCGCGCCACTCAGCAATCATCTGCTGGCCTGGCTCGATCTTGCCAATATTCACTTTCACCGGTGCACCTGCGGCTTTCGCCTTGGCACTGGGAAACCATGACCCCACGAACGGGACCGCAGCCCCCACCGCTCCTGCAGCACCCACCACGGATGTGGCTGCTACCAAGAAGCGACGCCGGCCTGCATTCACGCCGTCATTGCTCATTCAGTCCTCTCCCATCAGCTTTTTGGCCTGTTAAATCAGGCGTCTACTAAGTATTAAATCTGAACTTATAAAAATTTTGCCGAATGGTAATGAAAAGCCCCACCTCTGACAAGGGAATTACCCGGAGCTCCAGCTCCAAGCCTTGTAGTATAGGGGGTCTACGGCTGTGGCAAGTTGTCACGCCGAAATTTATACATAAATCGCAGGCAATAAAAAACGCCCAGCTCCGTGAGGAGGCTGGGCGTTTTTGTGGAACGTAAAGCGAATTAACGCTTCGAGTACTGCGGACGCTTACGCGCTTTACGCAGACCGACTTTCTTACGTTCAACTTCACGGGCATCACGAGTCACGAAGCCAGCTTTGCGCAGAGCGCCACGCAGGGTTTCGTCGTACTGCATCAGAGCGCGAGTGATACCGTGGCGGATTGCGCCAGCTTGACCACTTACACCGCCACCGATAACGGTGACGTAGATGTCGAACTTTTCACCGGTCTCGGTCAGTTCCAGCGGCTGACGAACTACCATGCGGGCAGTTTCGCGGCCGAAGAAATTTTCCAGAGTGCGGTTGTTGATCGAGATGTTACCAGTGCCCGGACGCAGGAAAACGCGTGCGGTTGCGGTTTTGCGACGGCCAGTGCCGTAATTTTGAGTCGCCGACATAATGAACTATTCCGTTAAAACTTCAGTTCTTGGGGCTGCTGAGCAGCATGAGGGTGAGCAGCGCCCGCATAGACTTTCAGCTTGCGAAACATATCGCGACCCAGTGGGCCCTTCGGCAGCATGCCTTTAACCGCGATTTCAATCGGGGCCTCAGGCTTCTTGGCGATCAGACCTTCGAAATTAGAAGACTTGATGCCGCCTGGGAAACCGGAGTGACGGTAGTACATTTTGTCTTGCGCTTTGTTGCCGGTAACACGTACCTGCTCAGCGTTGATGATCACGATGTAGTCACCGGTGTCAACGTGAGGGGTGTATTCAGGCTTGTGCTTGCCACGCAGACGGCTGGCGACTTCAGTGGCCAGACGACCCAGAGTCTGACCAGCGGCGTCGACGACAAACCAGTCGCGCTGAACTGTTTCCGGTTTTGCAGTAAAAGTTGTCATTCTTTAATAGCCTCAGGGGCCGCCCTGTAAATTAGACGGCGGATCTTACTGAATAGTGCGTACTTTGACAAGTCAAAGGCAGCCGGATACAGACGCTATCGGGGGCTCGGGTCGGCGCGTCCGTTCAACGGCAAGATTCTTCGGCAGGCGGCGCATCACTTCCACTGCAGAAAGAGGTGGGCAATTATGCAGATTGCGAAAAAAATTTCAACCTGCTTTTATGATTGTTTTCCCCAAAGGAGCACCCGATGGATTATCGACAGCTGGGCCGTACCGATCTGAACGTAAGCGCGATAGCCTTGGGCACCATGACCTGGGGCGAGCAGAACAGCGAGGCAGAGGCCTTCGCACAGATCGAACGGGCCAAGGCCGCAGGGATCAACTTCCTCGACACGGCGGAAATGTACCCGGTGCCGCCCAAGGCCGATACCTACGCCACCACCGAGCGTTACATCGGTAATTACTTCAAAAGCCACGGCGACCGGGCCGACTGGATTCTCGCCAGCAAGATCGCCGGCCCCGGCAACACCATCGACTACATCCGCGGCGGCCACCCGCGCCACAACCGCAAGCACATCGTCGACGCCCTGGATGCCAGCCTCAAGCGCCTGCAGACCGACTGGATCGACCTCTACCAGTTGCATTGGCCGGAGCGCAGCACCAACTTCTTCGGCCAGTTGGGCTACACGCACAAGGACGAAGACGACCTGACGCCGCTGGAGGAAACCCTCGAAGCGCTGGACGCGCAAGTGAAGGCCGGCAAGATCCGCCACATCGGCCTGTCCAATGAAACACCCTGGGGCACCATGAAATTCCTCGCCCTGGCCGAAGCCCGTGGCTGGACCCGCGCAGTGTCGATCCAGAACCCCTACAACCTGCTCAACCGCAGCTTTGAAGTGGGCCTGGCGGAAATCGCGATTCGCGAACAGTGCGGCTTGCTGGCTTATTCGCCCTTGGCGTTCGGCATGCTCAGCGGCAAATACGAAGGCGGCGCACGCCCGGCAAAAGCCCGCCTGACGGAATACAGCCGCTTCAGCCGCTACTTCAACCCGCAGTCGGAAGCGGCGTGCAGCCGCTATGTGGCACTGGCCCGCGCACACGGCCTGGACCCGGCGCAGATGGCGTTGGCGTTCGTTACGCAGCAGCCGTTCGTGACCAGCAACATCATTGGTGCGACGACGCTTGAGCAACTGGACAGCAACCTTGCCAGCGCAGACCTGAAACTGTCGAAAGAGGTGCTGGAGGGGATTGAGGCGATTCAGAAGGATCATCCGAATCCGGCGCCTTGATTGACCTTTAGGCCGCCATCGGGGGCAAGCCCCTCCCACATTCGACCGCATTCTCATATGGGAACTCGGTCAACTGTGGGAGGGGGCTTGCCCCCGATGAGGCCCTCAGCCACACCACCGAAATCAGAGCGCCCGCGCAATAATCTCCTTCATGATCTCGTTGGTCCCCGCATAAATCCGCTGCACCCGCGCATCCGCCCAGGCGCGGGCGATCGGGTATTCCCACATGAAGCCGTAGCCGCCATGCAATTGCACGCACTCGTCGAGCACCTTGCATTGCAGGTCCGTGGCCCAGTACTTGGCCATCGCGGCGGTGGGCACGTCGAGCTTGCCCTCAAGGTGCAATGCCAGGCACTTATCGACGAACACGCGGCCGATCTGGATCTCGGTGGCCATCTCCGCCAATTTGAAGCGGGTGTTCTGGAAATCGGCAATCGCCTTGCCGAACGCCCTCCGCTCACGGGTGTAGTCGAGCGTCCATTGCAGCGCTGCTTCGGCTGACGACAGCGCGCCAATCGCCACGGTCAAGCGCTCCTGGGGCAACTCCTGCATCAAATAGGCAAAGCCCATGCCCGCCTGGCCCAGCAAGTTTTCCTTGGGTACACGGACATCCTGGAAGAACAGCTCAGAGGTGTCCTGGGCCTTCATGCCGACTTTCTCCAGGCGCTTGCCCTTATCGAAGCCCGGCGTGGCGGCCTCCACCAGGAACAGGCTGGTGCCCTTGGCGCCGGCCTTGGGGTCGGTCTTGGCGACCACGATCACCAGATCGGCGAGAAAGCCGTTGGTGATGAAGGTCTTGGAGCCGTTGATCACATACTCATCGCCGTCCAGCACTGCGCTGGTCTTGACCCCTTGCAGATCGGACCCGGCACCCGGCTCGGTCATTGCGATGGCCGTGACCATCTCGCCGGAGATCAATCTGGGCAGGTATTTGTGCTTCAACGCCTCACTGCCGTAATGCAGGATGTACGGCGCGACAATATCCGAATGCAGGGAGAAACCGATGCCGGTCAGCCCCAGACGGCTGATTTCTTCGATCACCACTGCGCTGTAAAGAAAGTCCGCACCCAGGCCGCCGTACTCCTCCGGCAGATGGGAGCACAACATCCCCGCCTCGCCGGCCTTGTTCCACAGCGTGCGGTCGATATAGCCCTGCTTCTCCCATTGCGCGTGGAACGGCGCGGCGTCTTTTTCAAGGAAGGTGCGCACGCTCTGGCGGAAGAGCTCGTGTTCCGAACTGAACAAGGTTCTGGGGATCATGGGTCACCTGCGTGGATTGTCGGACAAAGACGAACCACAGAGCCTATGCCCCGACGACGTCACGGGACACTGGACACATGCGACAAAAAATAAGACGATCCAGCCGTCTGGTGACCACTTTCCCCTATAAGAATAAATGAAATTATGTCTAACCAAATCTCCACGCCCCTGCGGCGCGTCAGCATTTTGGCCATTGATCGGGTATTCGCTTCCACCCTCATGCAAGCCAAGGATTTCTTCCACCTCGCCAGCCTGCGTTACGGCAAACAACAAGGCCTGGGCCTGACCCCCGCGTTCGAAACCCGCCTGGTCAGCCCCGACGGGCAATCGGCACACAGCTTCAGTGATGTGATCATGCCGATGGACGGCGGGCTGGAAGACGCCGACATCATCGTGCTACCGGCTTTCTGGGATGACTTCGACGCCCTGTGTACGCGTTACCCGCAAGTGCTGCCGTGGCTGCGTGAACAGCACGCCCGCGGCGCCGTAGTCTGCGGCGTAGCCAACGGGGTGTTCTGGCTGGCCGAAGCCGGGCTGCTCGATGGGAAGGAGGCGACGACCTACTGGCGTTTCTTCAATGCCTTCAGCGAGCGCTTCCCCAAGGTCCAACTTAACCAGGACAAGCACCTCACCGACGCCGACAACCTGTACTGCGCCGGCGGTACCACCTCCGCCTGCGACCTCTACATTTATTTGATCGAACGCTTCTGCGGCGCCAATATCGCCCAGGCCGTGGCCCGCGACATTCTTTACGAAGTGCAGCGTAGCTACTCGCCGGGACGGATCGGTTTCGGTGGGCAGAAGCTGCACCAGGACGTGATCATCCTGCAAATCCAGCACTGGCTCGAAGAACATTTCGCCGACAAGTTCCGCTTCGAGGACGTCGCCCGGGAACACGGCATGAGCATCCGCAACTTCATGCGCCGCTTCCAGACCGCCACCGGCGACAAACCGCTGCATTACCTGCAACGGCTGCGGATCGAGACGGCAAAAGGACTGCTTTCGGGCAGCCGCAAGAGCATCAAGACCATCAGTTATGAGGTGGGTTACGACGATGCGAGCTTCTTTGCGCGGTTGTTCAGGCAGCACACCGAGCTGTCACCGAACCAGTATCGCCAGCAGTTCCAGCAAGCCGCGTAATCAGGGCCGTACAGAGGCCGAATGTGGGAGGGAGCTTGCTCCCGATGGCGGTGGATCAGTCACTACATCATTGACTGACATTCCGCTATCGGGAGCAAGCTCCCTCCCACATTGGAGCTGCGTCGTGCTTAGGGCTTGTGCGCCCGCGACAGGAACTCGTGGGATTGCATTTCCAGCAAGCGGCTCAGGGTGCGCTGGAATTCAAAGTTCAAGCGACCGCCGGTGTAGAGGTCCTTGAGCTCGACTTCCGCCGAGATGATCAACTTGACGTTGCGGTCATAGAACTCGTCGACCATGTTGATAAAGCGGCGCGCGATGTCGTCGGTGCTGACGCTCATCTGCTCCACGCCACTGAGGATCACGGCGTGGAAGATCTTGCCCAGTTCGATGTAGTCGTTCTGGCTGCGCGGGCCGTCGCACAGTTCACGGAAGTCGAACCACGCCACGTCATCGCAGGTGCGCAAGGCGATGATTTCGCGGTTTTCGATGATCAACTTGTCGTTTTCCACCGCCTGGGTGCATTCCGGCGTGAGGGCGCGGAAGCTTTTGCGCAGGCTTTCTTGCGCCGCATCGTTGAGCGGGAAGTGGAACAACTCCGCTTGCTCCAGGTGCCGCAGGCGGTAATCGACGCCACTGTCGACGTTGACGATCTCGGTGTTCTGCTTGATCAGCGCAATGGCCGGCAGGAAACGCGCGCGTTGCAGGCCATCCTTGTACAGGCCATCGGGCACGATGTTCGAGGTAGCGACCAGGGTCACGCCGTTCTTGAACAACTCTTCCATCAAGGTGCCGAGGATCATGGCGTCGGTGATGTCGGAGACGAAGAACTCATCGAAACAGATCACCCGCGCTTCTGCGGAGAACCGCTTGGCGATGATGGTCAGCGGGTTTTTCTCGCCCGGCAGGGTTTTCATCTCTTCGTGGACGCGCTTCATGAAGCGGTGGAAGTGCGTGCGGACCTTTTCCCTGAACGGCAACGCTTCGAAGAAGGTGTCCACCAGGTAGGTCTTGCCGCGACCGACGCCGCCCCAGAAGTACAGGCCCTTGACCGGCGTGTAGCCTTTCTTGCCAAACAACTTGCTGAACACCCCGGGTTTGCTCTGCGAGGCCGCGACCAGGTCTTCGTACAGGCGTTGCAAATGACGCACCGCCGTTTCCTGGGCCGCATCGTGGAAGAATTCAGGGCGTTTCAGATCAGCTTGATATCGTTCTAGGGGCGTCATAATTTCGTTAGCAAGGCAACAAAAACGGGCCGTCACTGTAACGACGGCCCCGGATAATGGCAATCAACCCTTGGTCGGGTTAATCCTCGAGGGGGGTCAATGCGACGCGCAGGGCTTCGATGGCGGCATCGCGCGACGCGGCATCGGCGAACGTAGCGCTGTCGGCCACTGCGGCGGCGTCCAGCCATACACTGAAGCTCAGGGCTTCAGTGCGCACGTCCAGCGCAGCGCCACTTTGCAATTGCTTGGTCACTGCGCCAGCCGCTTTGCCGTCGGCAAAATTGCGCGACAACAGCAGTTGCTCGCCATCGGCCGCCAGCAGGCGGAAGCGGAAGCTGCCGTCGTCTTCACGAAAGCTCACGAAGCGTGCAGCTTTGGCGGCCTTTTTCTTGGTGCTGACCGGCGCTGCGGCCTGGTTGACGAACGAACGCAGGCCCACTGCCTCACGCAGTTCGGCGAGGAACGGCGCGGCCACGGCGCGGGCTTTTTGGGCACCGATCAGCAGCAGGTCTTCCATGTCCGCCGGGCGCGACATCAATTGGTGATAGCGCTCGCGGGATTCACCCAGTTGACCGTCCAGCAGTTGGAACAGACGGTTCTTCGCCTCGCCCCAGCCCAGGCCTTGCAACAACTCGGCGCGAAACTCCTGCTCCTGGGCCTTGCTGGCAAACGCCTGGTACAGGGTGAACAGGTGCGAATTGTCCGGGTCCTTGGCTTCACCGGGCGCGCGGGAGTCGGTGACGATCCGCGAGATCGCGTCTTTCATGTCCTTGGCGCTGCTGAACAACGGGATGGTGTTGTCGTAGCTCTTCGACATCTTGCGACCGTCCAGGCCCGGCAAGGTGGCGACGCTTTCTTCGATCAACGCCTCGGGCATGGTGAAGAACTCTTTACCGTTGCCGAACAGGTGGTTGAACCGCTGGCCGATGTCGCGGGCCATTTCCACGTGCTGGATCTGGTCGCGGCCGACCGGCACCTTGTGCGCGTTGAACATCAAAATGTCCGCTGCCATCAGCACCGGGTAGCTGTACAGGCCCATGGTGATGCCCGCATCCGGGTCTTCGCCGTTTTCCACGTTCTTGTCCACCGACGCTTTGTAGGCGTGGGCGCGGTTGAGCAGGCCCTTGGCGGCGACGCAGGTCAGCAGCCAGGTCAGCTCGGGGATCTCGGGGATGTCGGACTGGCGATAGAACGTCACCCGGTTCACATCCAGGCCACCGGCCAGCCAGGTCGCGGCGATTTCCATACGCGAGCGCTGGATGCGCTGCGGGTCATCGCATTTGATCAGGGCGTGGTAGTCGGCCAGGAAGTAGAAGGAGTCGGCATTGGCGTCCTGACTGGCAAGGATCGCCGGGCGGATCGCCCCGGCGTAGTTGCCCAGGTGCGGCGTGCCGGTGGTGGTGATGCCGGTGAGGATACGGGTACGAGTCGTCATGGGTAATCGCTTATCAGACTGCTATCAATTCGAGAGGCGCGGCAGCACCAGATCCTTCAGATCGGTCAGCTTGCCATGAAAAAAGTGTCCGCATTCTGCCACTTTCAGCAGCTCATGGGGGCGTTTCAGGGCGGCGGACCAGTCATAGACGCGTTGCGGGTCGACGACTTCGTCGGTTTCCGGCTGGATCAGGGTCAACGGGCAGTTCTGGGGCAGCACGTCGGTATCGCCCAGACGCATCACCGCAGCGGCGACCATGAACAGGTGCGCGAGCTTTTCGCCCTTGGCTTCCAGACGGCCACCGAGGCTGGCGGCGACATAGCCACCAAAGGAAAAACCGAGCAAGGTGATGGGCAGGTCGGGGTGTTTTTTGCGCAGCCAGGTGGCGGCCGCTTCGGCATCGTCTACTTCACCGCTGGCCATGTCATGGGTGCCGGCGCTGGCACCGACGCCACGGTAATTGAAACGCAACGTGATCAAACCGGCATCGCGCGCGGTGCGTTGCAGGGTCGAAACGACTTTATTGAGCATCGTCCCACCCTGCACCGGATTCGGATGGCAGATCAGCGCCAGGCCACGTGGTTCGGGGTTGTCGAGGTACAGGGCTTCCAATTGACCTACCGGGCCATCGATCAAAACAGG
This sequence comes from Pseudomonas sp. D3, assembly GCF_029320995.1. NCBI lineage: Bacteria > Pseudomonadati > Pseudomonadota > Gammaproteobacteria > Pseudomonadales > Pseudomonadaceae > Pseudomonas > Pseudomonas sp. D3. Next base: position 1,181,183 of record NZ_CP119772.1, on the reverse strand, counting down.
GGTTTCACGCATGAGCAAGGAATGAACTCCGTGACCTCTCAAAGGGTCGACTCGTCTAGCTAAAAGTCTGTGCATGGCATCATTGCGAGCTTAATCGCGGTATACAGCGCAGGTCCGAGCCGTTAACGTAAAGCAAAGCCGTTTATAGAGGAAGGACTCGTGGAACACTCGCTCTTAGTTTGGTTGTTGCCGACTCTTGCCCTGGTTGCCGGTGTCGCCATTGGATTCCTGGTTGCTCGCTTGCTGCCGAATGCCGCGCCTAACCGCACGCAGCGTCAGTTGGATGACATTCAGGAACGTTTTGACAGTTATCAGAACGAAGTTGTTACCCACTTCAACAGCACCGCGACCCTGGTCAAGAAGCTCACACAGAGCTACCAGGAAGTACAGGATCACCTCGCCGATGGCGCCAACCGCCTGGCGCTCGACGACATCACCCGTCAGCGCCTGCTGGCCGCGCTGCATTCCGATGCACCGCAGACCCCACGGGATCGCCTGACCCCGCCACGGGAAAACCAGGAGCCGCCACGGGACTACGCGCCAAAAACGCCGAACGCCCCAGGCATGCTGGATGAGCATTACGGCTTGAAGAAGTAAGTCTTTTCAGGCGCTGTAAAAAAAGCCCGGCTGATCGATGATCAGCCGGGCTTTTTGTTGGGCCTCAATCTCCAGACCAGCGGGGATGCCATTGTGGGAGGGAGCTTGCTCCCGATAGCGGCGGATCAGTTGATACATGGGCTGACTGACACACTGCTATCGCGAGCAAGCTCCCTCCCACACTGACCGAGTTGGGCCTCAGGAGACGGGCTGTTCCTGCAACAACCCACTGTCGATCCGCACATGCCGCCCATGGAAGCGCTTGAGGCTGCTGCGATGGCCAACGCTGACGATGCTCAGCCCCGGCAGTTCATCGATCAACGCCTGGTACAACGTCGCCTCATCCTCTTCATCCATGGCCGAGGTCGCTTCGTCCATGTACAGCCACTGCGGTGCGAACAACAATGCACGGGCAAAGGCCAGGCGCTGCTGCTCGCCCGGCGAGAGCATGCGCTGCCAGTGATTGGCTTCCTCCAGCCGCGCGACCAGGTGCGGCAAGCGGCAGGTTTGCAGGACCTGTGCATAACGTTCGTCCACGTACACGCCGTCGTCCTGTGGATAACTCAGCGCGGCCTTCAACGTGCCAATCGGCAGATACGGCTTCTGCGGCAGGAACAGGTAGCGCGCCGCCGGCAGGCGAATGCTGCCGTGGCCCGCCGGCCACAGTTGGCCCATGGCACGCAGCAACGTACTTTTACCGCTGCCGGAACGCCCGCTGAGCATCAGGCGCTGGCCTGGCTCGACGATCATGTCGGCGTCGGCGAGCAAGTGGCGACCATCGGCCAGATCCATGCCGAGCTTCTCTACCACCAGGCGCTCGCCTTCCGGGCGCACGTCGATGGCCGCAGGGCGCTGCTCGTTATCGCTCATGGCCTGCTGGAAACTCAGCAGACGATCACTGGTGGCGCGCCAACTGGCCAGCTCCGTGTACGCGCTGATAAACCAGCTGAAGTTGTCCTGGACGTTGCCGAACGCCGAGTTGATTTGCATCAGCTCGCCCAACTCGATCTTGCCGGCGAAGTAGCGCGGCGCGGCGACGATAAACGGAAAGATGATTGCGATCTGGCCGTAGCCGGCAGTGAAGAAGGTCAGGCGCTTGGACACTTTCATGATGTCCCAGAAGTTATGCCAGACCCGGCCGAAGCGTTGGCTCAAACGTCGATTTTCATTCGGCTCGCCGTTGTACAAGGCGATGCTCTCGGCGTTCTCGCGCACCCGCACCATGGAAAAACGCAAGTCCGCTTCAAAGCGTTGCTGCTGGTTGTTCAGCCCAATCAAGCGACGGCCGATCAAGTGCGTCAGCCAACTGCCCACGGCGGCATAAAGCAAAGCACACCAGAACATGTAGCCGGGGATGGTGAAGCCAAACACTTCGATACTGCCCGACACGCCCCACAGGATGATGGAAAACGACACCAGGCTGACTACGTTGCGCAGCAGCCCCACCCCCAAGTTCAAGGTGCTGGAGGTGAAGCTATTGAGGTCTTCGGAAATCCGCTGGTCCGGGTTATCGGTGTAATCGCCCTGCTCCAGCTGGTAGTAGTTTTTGTCGCTGAGCCAACGCGCAAAGTGTTTTTCGGTCAGCCAGGCACGCCAGCGGATGGTCAGCATCTGGGTTAGGTACAAACGGTAAACCGCACCGAGGATGGCCACCGCAGCGATACCGCCAAAATAGCCAATCAGTTGCCAGAAAGCCGCCGTGTCCTTATGTTCCAGGGCGTTGTAGAAATCCTTGTACCAGTGGTTGATCCACACGGAGATCGCGACGCTGAACAGTGACAAACCAATCACCGCCACCAACAACAACCAGGCCTTGCCCTTCTCTTCACTGCGCCAATAGGGCGTGATCATCGCCCAGGTTCGGCGAAAAAAGTGCCCACGCACCGCGTCATTGACCGCGGAGTACTCAGCGTTCTGATTCATCGTTCAGGCTCTGTAAGAAAATGTAACAGGCGTTTGAACCGATCATAGACGATCGGTTCAAGGCGCCGTGCGGCCTGAAGCAGATTGTTCAGCCGGCGTTCAGCGCCGTACCGGGCGCTTCTGCAACTTACGCTGCAGGGTACGACGGTGCATGCCCAGGGCACGGGCGGTGGCCGAGATATTGCCTTCATGCTCGGTCAGCACACGCTGGATGTGTTCCCACTGCAGGCGGTCCACCGACATTGGGTTTTCCGGCACCAGGGTGTCGAGGTCGGCGTGCTCGGAGAGCAAGGCCGCCAGCACGTCGTCGGCGTCCGCCGGTTTGCACAGGTAGTTGCAGGCGCCGCGCTTGATGGCTTCGACGGCGGTGGCGATGCTGGAATAACCGGTGAGGATTACCACGCGCATTTCCGGATCGAGTTCGAGCAGCTTGGGCAGCAGCACCAGGCCGGAGTCGCCGTCCATTTTCAAGTCGAGCGCGGCGTAGTCCGGCAAGTCGGCCTGGGCGATGCTCAGGCCTTCTTCTGCGGAACCTGCCGTGCTGACGCGAAAACCGCGACGGCTCATGGCACGCGCCATGACGCGGGTAAAGGTAGCGTCATCATCTACCAGCAACAGGTGCGGCAGTTCTTCGCCTTCGACTTGGATCTCGTCACTCATCGATATCTCCTCGTGCGACACGGGGTAGGCGCAGCTCGGTGAGCGTGCCACCTTCCTCATGACTATAGAGCTTCACTGAGCCGCCCGCGCGGGTCACGCTGGCCTTGCTCAAAAACAGGCCGAGGCCGAAGCCTTTGCCCTTGGTGGTAAAGAACGGTTTGCCGATCTGCTCGGCGATGGCCAGCGGCACGCCGGCGCCGTGGTCACGAATGCTGATGGTCAGGTCTTCGGTATTCCAGTCCAACTGCACTTCGAGGCCTTCGGGGCAGGCATCGGCGGCATTGTTCAGCAGGTTGAGCAGGGCCTGGGTCAAGTCCGGCGGCGGCGCCAAGCGCGGCACGCTGCCCTGCCCCAGCAGGTGGAAACGGTAACTGGCTTCGGGGCGCATCAAGTGCCAGCGGTTCAAGGCTTCGTCGAGCCACTGGGTCACGTCCTGCATCTCCACCGCCAGGCGGCGATTGGCTTCGGCGGCGCGTACCAGTTGCTGCAAGGTTTGCTTGCACTGCTTGACCTGTTCGCGCAGCACGCCGAGATCTTCTTGCAGCGCCGGGTCGTGATGGTCCTGGGTCATTTCGTTGAGCAGTACGCTCATGGTCGCCAGGGGCGTGCCCAACTCATGAGCTGCACCGGCAGCCTGGGTGGCGACGGCCAGCAGTTGCTGGTCGCGCAGGCCCTCTTCGCGGCGAATGGCACGCAACTCTTCCTGACGGCGCAGTTCTTCGGCCATGCGGGCGGCAAAAAAGGTGATGACGGCAGCGGACAGCGCGAAGCTCAACCACATCCCGTAGATCTGCAGGTTTTCCCGGGCGATGGGGAACGTCTGCAACGGGTAGAACTGCGCCAACAGCAAGGTGTACAGGGTCAGGGCGATGCCGGAAAGCACCACCGAGTAGCGCCACGGCAAGGTCACGGCCGCGATGGTCAGGGGCACCAGGTAATACGAAACAAACGGATTGGTGGAACCGCCGGAGAAATACAGCAACACACTGTGGATAAACAGGTCGCAGGCCAACTGCAGGGCGTACTCCAGCTCGGTCACCGGCCAGGTGGTGCGCAACCGGATGGCGGTAAACACACACAGCACGGTGGAAAAGCCCAGGGTCACGCTCAGTTGCAGCCATGGCAGCGCCAGCAGGTCGAACCAATAGGCAAGCCCGACCGAACCGGCCTGCGCGGCCAGCACCAGGGTGCGAATGAACGTCAGGCGCCAGAGGTTCTGGCGGGTGGCGGAAGTCAGTTTTACGACGGCGAGCATGAGCTCTCCCGGTGAGCGCTGCAGGCGGATCGGCAGGAGTATAAACGAAGCAGACACGCTGGCACGGCGTGTGTGGCTCTTTGACGCAGGCGCGGTAAATTACCGTTCGTCGGCGCCACGACAATGTGTAGCGAATGTGTAAACCCGAAGAACCCGACACCACCGTCTACAGTCATATCGACACGAACATCCCAAGGAGTTTCCATGTCCCGTTTCATTCGCAATGCTGCCGTTCTCACCCTCAGCGCCGGGGTCCTGGCCAGCCTTCCGGCCGTCGCCGCCGATGAACTGCATTACAACCAGATTTCCCTGCGGGCCGAGGTCAGCCAGGAAGTAGCCCGCGACCAGATGATCGTCACCCTCTACACCGAATCCCAAAACACCGACCCGGGCAAGCTCGCCGCGGAAATCACCACCACCATGAACAAGGCCCTGGCCCAGGCTCGCGAAGTCAAAGGCGTGACCCTGCGCCAGGGTAGCCGCAACAGCTACCCGATCTACGACAACAAGAACCAGAAAATCACCGGCTGGCGCGAACGTGCCGAACTGCGCATGGAAAGCTCGGACTTTGCCGCCTTGTCCAAGCTCACTGGCGAAATGCTGACCCACCTGAAGATGAACAGCATGGACTTCGCCATCGCCAACCCGACCCGCAAGGCCAGCGAGGATGCACTGCTCAAAGACGCCGTCAACGCGTTCAAGGCGCGTGCGCAACTGGCCACCGATGCGTTGGGCGGCAAGGGTTACAAGATCGTCAACCTGAACTTCAACACCAATGGTTATCCACAGCCTTACGCGCGCGGCGCCATGATGATGAAAGCCGCAGAGATGGACTCGGCGCCGACGCCGGAAGTGGAAGCCGGCACCAGCCAGGTCAGTATGTCGGCGGAGGGGGTCATTGAAGTGCTTCAATAACCCTCCCACGAACCCAAAAAACGGCGCGACCTCAGGCTCGCGCCGTTTTTTTGTGAATGGCAATCAGCAGTAACCCCCGCTGACATCTAGCGTGGAATCGTTTTCTCGATTTTCGGCACACATCAGTACCCTCAGATAAACAAGGAGTGATCTGCGGGCGTGTATCCACATCACTACCGAGAACTCCAACGATGACACTTTCCGTCGTAAACCCAGCGTCGACCCAAACCTTCACCCCCAGCCCGTCAGCCGCCTCGGATACTTCATCCGACTCCGCCACGCCCTCTACCCCGCGCGCGCCGGGCGATAGCCAATTGGTGCAAAACTTCCTCAGTGCGCTCAACAGCACAAGAGGCGAATACGCCGCCCCGATTCAAATCCCGCCAAACTCCACACTGGGACAGTGGCGAACCCAATTGGCCATCGCGCTAAGTAACCCCGACTTTCAACACTGGATAAAGAGCAAAGGCATTGCGCCCGCAAGCATCGTCATTCTTCCCGACAGTGGTGCAATTTCGGCCGCCATTCACGGCCAGCGCCGCACGCTCAGCCTGACCGATAACTCCGGCTGGTCAACGGTTGCAGGCCCCATATTGTCAGCGAGCAAGGTCATCGCCAGTGGCGGCGCGGACCCCGTTCACTATAACGATGCCCTGCGCGATACGTTCGAGCTGGGCAAAGTCGCGCATTTCTATGGTTTGCCAGACCTGACAAAGGCCACGACAGACACGCTTGAACGGCCCCATGCCTTTGCCGCGCCCGCGCCAACCGACACCTACCGCTCCCCCTCCATACGCGGGGAACAGGCGCTATCAGAGCAGCAACGCACAGTCGCAGATATTTACAAGCGCCATGAGGCCACTGCCCACCCTGCCGCACCAGGTGACGCCGCACTGGTGGAAGGTTTCACCCGCGAATGGCAGAAAAAAATCGATGGCCTCCCGGCCGGGCTGATTGCGGTGCCGCCCCAGACAGTCCTGGGGCAATGGCTGGGGCACTATCGCAACGTGTTCGAAGGCCCGGTGGTGCAAAACTGGTTACGCGAACAGAAAATCGATCCTGCCACGGTGAAAATCGTTCCATCCACCGGTGCCATGTCAGCCAAGGTCTACGGGGTTGAAAAGCAGTTTTCGCTCAACGACACCTCGGGCTGGAGACAAGTCGCCGGGCCTTTGCTCGACGCCGCCAGCGTCATTGCGCCTGCCCCAAAACAATCCCTGAACCTGAGCTTCGGCGCAGGGTCTATCGGCGCGTCAATGAAGACGATCGCGACGTTTTATGGCGAACCCAATACCGCCAACGTCGGCCAGAGCCAGCAGCGCGTGCTCCAGTTAAATCGCCAGAAAACCTTCGACGCCCCGCCAAACGAAAAGCAATCCATAGGCGCGCTTGAAACACAGCGCGCCGCTGCCGGGCAGTTTTATACCCAGGCGCCTCAAAAACTGGCCTACACCAAGCTGGCAACAGGCGTGGCGCAAGCGATGCCAAACCTGCGCGCGCAGGCCAAACAACTGGCGCAGAACATCCTCCGGGAGCATTTACCCAAGGACCAACTGGCCAAACTGGAACCGTTGGACGCCGACAAACTGTACCTGCATCGCTTTCACGGCGGCGTGACGGAAGCACGCGCGCGGTCAGGTTGGGAGCACCCCGGTGAGGAGCCTCACAACTCGAAAACCCTGACGGAGGCGGTACTGAATAACTTCTCCGAACATGACTGGGACCCCGGCGAGCTGGATAGCAACGGCGGCATCTATACCGAAGGTCCAGGGCAGAGCAAGAAAAACGGCTACGGCGCGCACAACGAATTCCCCTTCTCCCCTTCCGTCTTCATGCGTGGCGTATGGAGTGCCAACTTCCAAGGTATCGCCACGAAAAAAATCGACGAGTTCTGGAACACGCACGAAAGCGATTTTCGTGCGGTGGCAAAAGGCGAATTCGTCAATCAGGCCCGCCAGCAGTTGAAGGCATTTGAGGCCAAGTCCCCGACCGAACAGGCGCTGTTGGCCGACGAACATAAATTCAGCCGTGATGACTATAAGTTGGTGATGGGGGCGGTCTCTAATGTTGCCGCTGATGAAAACACCCCCATCACCGTTGACCAACTGCGCGCGGAGGCACCGGCAAAAGGCAAACTTCGGGCACATGCCTTCGATATAAACGGTTATCCCAGCAACATCATTCGATTTGCCGATCTGGATGACGGCCAATACAACTACGAAAACAACCGTCGAGACGGCAGGCAAATACTCTGGATTGCGGGCGCCACCCCGGCGTTTTTACGCTTCGACTCGCTGAAGAAAATGGACGACTGGGTGGTCGATCAAGCCAAGGACCCGCAAAAACGCGCAGCCCTGGCCTCACACTTTTCCGCCTATAACCGCCAGGACGGCGGTGCTTTCGGCAAGTACGGCGTGGACTCTTCACTGGCCCATCTCGCCAGTGGCGACTGGGAGAGCTGGGAAGGCAAAACCATCGACCGCGGTGATATTAAAATCGAGAACGACGTCTTTACGCACCTCAAGGACGAGGCGAAAGCGCGCATGACCAGCGACGCCGATACGGCAATCAAATCCAACAAAGAGGTCAACCGGGATACCTGGCTTCATGACATTTCGGTGGGCGCGCAACTCTTTGCCAAACTGGCGCCCCTTGGCTGGCCGCTCGCCGCTGCCGCAGTCGGTACCGGCCTTACGGAAATCGCGCTGGGCGCTGAAAAAGCCGGGTCGGGCGATACCCAGGCAGAACGCAAAGATGGCGCCTGGAAAACCTTCGACGGCACACTTAACACGCTGTTTTCGGCGGGCGCCAGCGGGGCGGCGAAAGATCCGTTTGAACTGCCGCAAGAAAAACTCCCGTCGCCAGAGGCACCGGTTCCGCCCATTGGTGAAAACCCAATCCATACACCGCAGGCGGACGGATCAGGCATCCCTCCCACCCTGAATACACCGCCTTTTACGGCCAACCGCTTCCGGACGCCTTCATCCAGCCTCGTAAAAATGAGCGAGCATGCCGTGCCTAATGGCGAGCAATTCATCGCCAATACCACGCCCGATGCGCTGGGTGTTTATCGAGTCACGGACAGCGAGGGCAAGCGCTGGAACTTTGTCCGTCATACCGATGAAACCGGCAGCAGCAAGGTATTCGAGATCGAAAGCCGTTACCGGATGGGGGATAGCGCAACGTCGATTATCAGCCCTGCGACCGGCAGGGCGGTGATGCGCGTCCATCCTGGCCGTGACGGCGAATGGGTAAGAGCGCCGGCTGATGGCGGCATGAAATGGCCATGGCAACGCTCGGTTTCGCCGACGCCAAGTACCGAAGCCAAGCTCTCGCCAATGATTTCAGACCAGTTCCTGGAACTGGATGGCTCGAAAATGAAGGGGGCCGACATACTGGACAAATACTTCAATCTTAATGAACACGGTTATACCTACGGCATTGTCGTGAACGATGAAGGTAACACCCTACCGCAAATCTCCTGGACAACCGAAGAGAACCCAGCCAAGGCCACACTGCCCCCAAAAGCCAGCGCTTCGACGTTAGGCACAAGCGATTACAGTGAGCAGTTCATTAAAGATATCAATCGCAGCAAGTTCACAATACAAACACCGGATGGCATCGCACTGGAAATTGACATCGCCAAGCAGCAGCAGGAAGCAGGCAAGAAATTCTCAACCGACGAACTCAATGAAGCCATACAAAAAAATGTCGAGGCCCTTGAAAGAGTCATTCCTGATCCCGCACTAAGAGCACGAGTGTCTGAAGTTGCCAATCAATGGCTGCTAGGCGCTGCCCCGGATGAATTTCAGAGTTCTCGATTCAAAGGCACCGTCTTTGGTAGCGGACGTGATCCACATTACTACATCCACTATGACCCGGCAGAAGGTGTCACCACCGTCACCGCAAAATCCGATTTCATCGTTACCAAACTAGACGAACAGGATGGTGAACTCGAACCTATTACTGACATCCATGCAAAAGCCTCAAGGACGATAACGATACGAGCCAGCAATGAAATTGGCAGCGACGGTTATGTCATAGAACCCTCGGCGCCTACACGTATAGAAATCACACCGACGCTGAACTGATAAGCACCCATCCACTATCTGCTCCCCCCTGAACGGCGGTAACCTCGGTGACCGCCGTTTTTTCGTTTGGGCAGTGTTATATGCCAGCCATCTCAGGGGTCTCCATGGACAGAATCACCTTCAAACCACTGCTCCTCGCCGCCGGCCTGTTGGCCTGTATGCCGATGGCCCAGGCCGCCAGCACCCTGGTCTACTGCTCTGAAGCCAGCCCCGCCGGTTTCGACCCCAGCCAGTACACCAGCGGCACCGATTTTGATGCCTCTGCCGAAACCGTGTTCAACCGCTTGACCCAGTTCAAGCGCGGCGGCACCGAGGTCGAGCCCGGCCTGGCGACCAGTTGGGAGGTCTCCAAGGACGGCCTGGCGTACACCTTCCACCTGCGTGACGGCGTCAAGTTCCACACCACCGATTTCTTCACGCCCACCCGCGACTTCAACGCGGATGACGTGTTGTTCACCTTCAACCGCCTGCTGGATGCCCAAAGCCCGTTTCGCAAGGCCTATCCATCCGAGTCGCCCTACTTCACCGACATGGGTTTGAACACCACGATCAAAAGCGTCGACAAGCTGGACGAGCACACCGTGCGTTTCAGCCTGAATAACGTCGATGCCTCGTTCGTACAGAACCTGGCAATGAGCTTCGCCTCGGTGCAATCCGCCGAATACGCAGCCCAACTATTAAAGGAAGGCCGGGCCGAAGAGATCAACCAGAAACCGGTGGGCACCGGGCCGTTTGTATTCAAGCGCTACCAAAAGGACTCGCAGATTCGCTATGTCGCCAATAAACAGTATTGGAAACCCGAGGATGTGAAGCTCGACAACCTGGTGTTCGCGATCACCCCGGACGCCGCGTCGCGCTTGCAGAAACTCAAGGCCGGCGAATGCCAGGTCAGCGGCTACCCGCGCCCCGCCGATATCGAGGTGATGAAACAAGACCCCAACCTGCGTGTGCTGCAACAAGCGGGGTTCAACCTCGGCTTTCTGGCCTACAACGTGACGCATCCGCCGCTGGATCAACTCAAAGTGCGCCAGGCCTTGGACATGGCCATCGATAAACCCGCGATCATCAAGGCCGTGTACCAGAGCGCCGGCCAATTGGCGCAGAACGCATTACCTCCCGCACAGTGGTCTTATGACCCGACGATCAAGGATGCCCCCTTTGACCCGACCAAGGCGCGAGCGCTACTAAAAGAAGCAGGGGTTGCACCCGGTACTACCATCAACCTGTGGGCGATGACCGTACAGCGCGCCTCCAATCCGAATGCGCGAATGTCGGCACAAATGATCCAGCAGGATTGGGCAAAGATCGGCATCAACGCCAACATCGTCAGCTATGAGTGGGGCGAGTACATCAAGCGCGCCAAGAATGGCGAGCACGATGCGATGATCTACGGCTGGACCGGCGATAACGGCGACCCGGATAACTGGCTCGGCGTGCTCTACAGTTGTGCCGCAGTGAAGGGCAGCAACTACGCCAAATGGTGTAACCCCGCCTACGACAAACTGGTGCAGCAGGCCAAGGTCAGCAGCGACCGCGAGCAGCGTATCAAGTGGTATCAGCAGGCGCAGAAAATACTTAAAGAACAAGTACCTATAACGCCTATTGCGAACTCGACGGTTTTCCAGCCGCTTCGAAAGGAAGTGCAGGACTTCAAGATCAGCCCCTTTGGCCTGACCCCGTTCTACGGCGTGAGTCTAGATAAGTAACAGCAACGCCCCAACTGAGTGCGCCAGACGTCTCAGTTGGGCCTTTTTGGTGCCTCTTCCGCCCCGAAAAAACCCTCAAAATGTACGCATTTGTGTCGTAAGTTTCATATTTGCGACATTCTTGTACGTTCGTACCACTCTTTCACCCTTGCAACCGTTCAGCATCTTGCAATGGGTATGGCCCCTGCATAAGTATCCGCAGGTCGACTCACGAGGTCGCCCTCACTACCAAAAATGACAACAAATCATGAGGCCAACATGCTTAAACACGCAGTCATTCCGTTACTTGTTAGCGCTGGCCTTATGGCCGCAGCGCCTTTCGCCCAAGCGGCGACTAACCTGGTGTTCTGCTCCGAAGGGAGCCCGGCCGGTTTTGATCCAGGCCAGTACACCACCGGAACAGACTTCGATGCTTCGGCCGAAACCATGTTCAACCGCCTAAGCCAGTTCGAACGTGGCGGCACCGCCGTTGTTCCTGGCCTGGCCACCCGCTGGGACGTGTCCCCGGATGGCCTGACGTACACCTTCCACCTGCGTGAAGGCGTCAAGTTCCACACCACCCCGTACTTCAAGCCCACTCGTGAATTCTCGGCTGACGACGTACTGTTCACCTTCAACCGGATGATCAACAAAGACGATCCATTCCGTAAGGCCTACCCCACCGAGTTCCCGTACTTCACGGACATGGGGATGGACACCAACATCAAGAACATCGAGAAAGTCGATGCCCACACGGTCAAGTTCACCCTTGGCACCGTGGACGCCGCCTTCATCCAGAACCTGGCGATGAGCTTCGCGTCGATCCAGTCGGCCGAATACGCCGCCCAACTGCTGAAAAACGGTACGCCACAGGACATCAACCAGAAGCCAGTCGGCACCGGCCCGTTCGTGTTCAAGAGCTACCAGAAAGACTCGAACATTCGCTACACCGGCAACAAGGACTACTGGAAACCTGAGGACGTGAAGATCGACAACCTGATCTTCGCCATCACCACCGACCCGTCGGTACGCATCCAGAAACTCAAGAAAAACGAATGCCAGATCACCCTGTTTCCGCGTCCGGCCGACCTCAAGGCACTGGGCGACGACAAGGATTTGAAACTGCCGCACCAGGCCGGTTTCAACCTGGGCTACATCGCCTACAACGTCATGCCGGTGCTCAAGGGCCAGACCGCGCCTAACCCGCTGTCCGACCTGCGCGTACGCCAGGCGTTGGACATGGCGGTGAACAAGCAGCAGATCATCGACTCCGTGTACCAGGGCGCTGGCCAATTGGCGGTCAACGCCATGCCGCCGACCCAGTGGTCCTACGACACCACCATCAAAGATGCCCCGCACGACGTGGCCAAAGCCAAGGAACTGCTCAAGGAAGCCGGGATCAAGGACGGCACCGAGATCACCCTGTGGGCCATGCCGGTACAACGTCCGTACAACCCAAACGCCAAGCTGATGGCCGAGATGCTGCAGAACGACTGGAAACAGATCGGCCTGAAGGTCAACATCGTCAGTTACGAATGGGGCGAGTACATCAAGCGTTCCAAAGGCGGCGAGAACCAGGCCATGATCATTGGCTGGAGCGGCGACAATGGGGACCCGGACAACTGGCTGAACGTGCTGTTCGGCTGCGACTCGCTGTCGGGTAACAACTTCTCCAAGTGGTGCGACAAGAAATTCGACGGCATCGTGAAAGAAGCCAAGGCCACATCGGATGTCGCCAAACGCACCGAGCTGTATAAGCAGGCGCAACATATCCTCAAAGATGCAGTCCCGATGACACCTATCGCGCACTCGACGGTGTATCAACCCATGCGCAACACCGTACAGGACTTCAAGATCAGCCCGTTTGGTCTGAACTCCTTCTACGGCGTGGGCGTAAGCGGCAAGTAAGGACCGATAGCGGCGACGCTTGATAACGTCGCCGCTATTGCATCCGCCAGACCAGTAGGAAACAGACCACATTCGCGCTCGCTGCCGTCCTACGGCAATGAACTTCGATTCGCGGCTCCGTTGCCTACAAGGTCAGTCAGATTTTGCGCATTTACTGCGAAGTCCTCGACCCCTAACGTCGTAGGACAGCAGAGGCTCCAATCTGATGGGCACTTGCTGTGTGTGGGATCAGTGATGTCCCCCTGGCCGTATGCCGGGGTGATTGCTCGCTGATGACAACTACAAACAAGGATCGGGATCGTCATGCGCCATACCACCGTTCTATCCGCAATTTTTGGCACCAGCCTGCTGGCTGTAGCCACGATGGGCCACGCCGCCGAGAAAAAGAGCCTGGTGTTCTGTTCGGAAGGCAGCCCGGCAGGCTTTGACACCGCGCAGTACACCACCGCCACCGACAACGATGCCGCCGAGCCGCTGTATAACCGCTTGGTTGAGTTTGAAAGGGGCGCGACCAACGTCGTACCGGGGCTAGCCACCAAGTGGGATATTTCGCCAGATGGCCTGACCTACACCTTCCAACTGCGTGAAGGGGTGAAATTCCACAGCAATAAAGAGTTCAAGCCCACGCGTGACTTCAACGCCGACGACGTGTTGTTCACCTTCAACCGCATGCTTGACCCCGAACATCCGTTTCGCAAGGCCTACCCCACCGAGTTTCCATACTTCAACGGGATGAGCCTGAACAAGAACATCGCCAAGGTCGAGAAAACCGGCCCGTACACCGTGGTGATGACCCTGAACACGGTCGACGCGGCGTTCGTGCAAAACATCGCCATGAGCTTTGCCTCGATTCTGTCGGCCGAGTACGCCGAGCAGTTGCTCAAGCAAGGCAAGCCCAGCGATATCAACCAGAAGCCGATCGGCACCGGCCCGTTCGTCTTCCAGCGCTACCAGAAAGACTCGCAGATCCGCTACACAGGCAACAAGCAGTACTGGGACCCGAGCCGGGTCAAGCTCGACCAACTGATCTTTGCCATCAACACCGACGCTTCGGTGCGGGTGCAAAAGCTCAAGGCCGGCGAATGCCAGATCACCCTGCATCCGCGCCCGGCGGACGTCGACGCCCTCAAGGCCGACCCGAACCTGCAACTGTTGACCAAGCCAGGCTTCAACCTTGGCTACATCGCCTACAACGTGCGCCATAAACCATTCGACCAGCTCGAAGTGCGCCAGGCGCTGGACATGGCGGTGAACAAGCAGAGCATCCTGAACGCCGTGTACCAGGGCGCGGGGCAACTGGCGGTCAACGCCATGCCACCGACCCAGTGGTCTTATGACGACAGCATCAAAGACGCCGCCTACAACCCGGAGAAAGCCAAGGAGCTGCTCAAGGCCGCCGGCGTGAAGGAAGGTACCGAGATCACCCTGTGGGCGATGCCGGTGCAACGGCCGTACAACCCCAATGCCAAGCTGATGGCCGAGATGCTGCAGAACGACTGGGCCAAGATCGGTCTCAAGGTCAAGATCGTCAGCTACGAGTGGGGCGAGTACATCAAGCGCACCAAGAACGGTGAGCACGACATCAGCCTGATCGGCTGGACCGGCGACAACGGCGACCCGGACAACTGGTTGGGCACCCTTTACAGCTGCGACGCCATTGGCGGGAACAACTACTCCATGTGGTGTGACCCGGCATACGACAAGCTGATCAAGCAAGCCAAGGTCGTCACCGACCGCGAACAACGGACTGTTCTGTACAAACAGGCACAGCAACTGCTCAAAGCGCAGGTGCCGATCACGCCCGTCGCCCACTCGACGGTCAACCAGCCGTTAAGCGCCAAAGTCGAAGGTTTCAAAGTGAGCCCCTTCGGCCGCAACGTGTTCTCGGACGTCAGTATCACCCCATAAGAAAATAACCGGATTGCGGAGAGTGGATAACACTCTTCGGCAAACGTGCAGCCTTCTATTGGGAAATTTCCTACGGCAAACGTTTGCAAATGCTTGAACGAGTTACACACCAATAGTCGGTTCACCTAAAAGACCGGCATAAAAAAAAGAGAACCAAAGGAGCTTCATCCATGAAACTGAGCAGCAAAGCGCTTCTGGCCCTGGCCATCAGCAGCATCACGGCGACCGCCTATGCGGAAACCCAGAGCCAGGACTTCGTTCCTACCACACTGGCCGGCGCCAGCGCCCAAAGCGAGGCCAAGGGCTTTATCGAAGGATCGAGCCTGGGCGGTACCACGCGTAACTGGTTCTCCAGCGAGAAAAAATTCCGCGGCGAGCGCTTTACCTACGAGAAGCACGGCCAGGAGCGCACCGACGCGAACCGCACGAACTGGCTGCAAGGCACCATCCTCAACTATTCGTCGGGCTTCACCCAAGGCACCGTGGGCGTGGCAACCGAAGTCGCGGCCTACAACGTAGTGGCCCTGGACCGCAGCAAGCGTGACATCAAGGGCGGCTCCAACCGCACCCTGGCTGACTCCGACGGCGACGCCGTAGGCCAGTGGAGCAAACTGGGCCTGGCCAACGCCAAGTTCCGCGTGTCGAACACCACCTTGACCGCCGGTCGCCAGAACTTCAGCAGCGGCATCATCGACACCATTGGCAACCGTGCGCTGCCTTCGAGCTTCGAAGGTGTGGCAATCAACAGCGAAGAGTTCAGCAACCTGTCGTTCCAGGGCGCCTACTTCGATCGCGTATCGCCACGTACCGAACAGAGCCTGTCGAAATTCCGCAGCGAATACGGCAATGGCAGGCAGGAAGCCGACCACGTCTACACCGCCGGTGTGAACTGGCAGCCACTCAAAAGCCTGAAAACCAGCTTCTTCGGCGCCAACGTCAAGGACTTCTGGAACCAGTACTACTTCGGCGCTACCCATGAACTGGGTGACAGCCAAACCCTGGCCCTGACCACAGGTCTCAACTACTACAAGACCGTCGACGAAGGCAAAAAGTTGATGGGCAAGATCGACAACGATACCTACTCGCTGTCGCTCGGCCTGACCCACCAGGCGCACAGCCTGACCTTCTCGTACCAGGAAGTGAACGGCAACGAGTACTTCGACTACCTGCACGAAACCAACGGTATCTACCTGGCCAACTCCCTGACCTCTGACTTCAACGGTCCGAACGAGAAGTCCTTCCAGGTTGCCTACGGCCTCAACATGGCCGAATACGGCGTGCCTGGCTTGAAGTTCAACATCTACTCGGCTCGCGGCTGGGGCATCGACGGCACTCACTACACCGGCGACGGCGGCGTGAGCAAGTTCGCTTACAACGGCATTCAGGCCCAAGACGGCGAGCATCACCAGGAATACGGCGTGGGTACTTCCTATGCCATCCAAAGCGGTGCCCTGAAGGCCACCACCATTCGTGGCACCTATGTGACTCACCGCGCCAGCGCCAACCAGGCTGACGGCAACATCCGAGAGTTCCGCCTGGTCACCACCATCCCGTTCAACATTCTTTAATCAGCGCCAGGTAGACGGCGGGCTCAGGACGAGCCCGCCCTCTACGCTTGTCTGGTCCCATCGATTGCAGAGGGCTCCGAATGAACATGCTCCCGTTACAAGCCGCCATTGCCGCTGCGCTGTTGAGCGTGGCGGTTGGCATTTCGGCCAAACCGCTGGTGGTCTGCACCGAAGCCAGTCCGGAAGGTTTCGATCCGGTCCTGTACACCACGGCCGTCACCGCCGACGCCGCCGCCGAAACTATGTTCAACCGCCTGGTGGACTTCAAGCCCGGCACCACCGAAGTGGTCCCCGCGCTGGCCAAAGACCTCCCGCAAATCAGCGCCGACGGCCTGACCTACACCTTCCACCTGCGTGAAGACATCAAGTTCCACACCACCGACTACTTCAAACCCACGCGCAACCTGAACGCCGACGACGTGCTTTGGAGCTTCCAGCGCCAGCTGGACCCGAAACACCCGTGGCACACCAAGTCCAACGTGGGCTACCCGTACTTTGAAAGCATGGGCTTCAAGGAACTGCTCAAGAGCGTCGAGAAGACCGACGATCACACTGTCGTCTTTACCCTGACGCGCCGTGAAGCACCGTTCCTGGCCGACCTGGCCATGGCGTTTTCCTCGATTCACTCCGCCGAATACGCCGACCAGTTGCTCAAGTCCGGCAAGACCGATGACCTCAACGCCAAGCCGATCGGCACCGGCCCGTTCATCTTCACCCGCTACGCCAAGGACGCCCAGGTGCGCTTCAAGGCCAACCCGGACTACTTCCGCGGCAAGCCACCGGCCGACCCGCTGATCCTCGCGGTCACCACCGACAACAACGTGCGCCTGCAGAAGCTCAAGGCCAACGAGTGTCAGGTCGCGCTGTATCCAAAGCCGGATGACATCCCAAGCATCAAGAAAGACCCGAACCTGAAGATCGATGAACTGGCGGCGATGACCACCAGCTACACCGCCCTGAACACCACCCACAAGTACATGAGCGACCCGCGGGTACGTCACGCGATCAACATCGCGTTCGACAAGGCCGGCTATACCAAAGCACTGTTTGGCGAAGGCAACGCCGTCGTGGGCACCGGCCCGTATCCACCAACGCTGCTAGGCTTCAGCGACACACTGAAAAACCCGCCACGCGACCTGGACAAGGCCCGCGCCCTGCTCAAGGAAGCCGGCGTACCGGAAGGCACCGAATTCACCCTGTTCACTCGCGCCAACGGCGGCCCGACCAACCCCAACCCAATGATGGGCGCCCAGCGTATGCAGGCGGATCTGGCCCAGGTTGGCCTGAAGGTCAACATCAAGGTCATGGAATGGGGCGAGATGCTCAAGCGCGCCAAAGCCGGTGAGCACGACATGGTTTCCGCAGGCTGGGTAGGTGATAACGGCGACCCAGATAACTTCCTCACGCCTAACCTGAGTTGCGATGCCGCCAAAAACGGCGAAAACTACGCGCGCTGGTGTAACGAGGAGTTTCAAGCCTTGATCGACAAGGCCCGCGCAATCGAGGAACCGGCAGCACGGGCTGCGCTCTATGAACAGGCACAGGACGTTTTCGGCAAGGATCAACCATGGCTTCCCATGGCTTACCCGAAACTGTTCACCGCCATGCGCAAAAACGTAGAAGGCTTTACCCAAAGCCCTCTAGGTAACAATAACTTCGCCACCACCCAGGTGAAGTAAATAAGAAAAACGCTCGACACCGTCGACGTTGACGGTGCCGAACCTGCCTAACCGGCTGATTGAGGTACACCACAAGATGTTTAGTTTTATTGCCCGCCGATTGGGGTTATTGATCCCCACATTCTTCGGCATCACGTTGCTGACTTTTGCGTTGATTCGCATGATTCCCGGCGACCCCGTCGAAGTCATGATGGGCGAGCGCCGCGTCGACCCCGAGATGCACGCACAGGCAATGGAACGCCTTGGCCTTAACAAGCCGCTGTATGCGCAATACCTGGACTATGTCGGCAAGCTCGCCCAAGGCGACCTTGGCGAGTCCCTGCGCACGCGCACCAGCGTGTGGACCGAGTTCACCGCACTCTTCCCGGCGACCCTGGAACTGTCCATGGCCGCCCTGTTGTTCGCCGGTATCCTGGGCCTGTTGGCGGGGGTGATCGCGGCCTTGAAGCGAGGATCGCTGTTCGACCACGGGGTGATGGGCATCTCCCTCGCGGGCTATTCGATGCCGATCTTCTGGTGGGGCCTGATCCTGATCATGTTCTTCTCGGTGAGCCTGGGCTGGACCCCGGTTTCCGGGCGTATCGACCTGCTCTACGACATCGAGCCACGCACCGGTTTCATGCTGATCGACACCCTGCTGGCAAACGAGCCGGATGCGTTCTGGGACGCCCTGCACCACCTGATCCTGCCGGCTATCGTGCTCGGCACCATCCCGCTGGCGGTGATTGCGCGGATGACCCGCTCGTCGATGCTCGAAGTACTGCGCGAAGACTACATCCGCACCGCCAAGGCCAAAGGCCTGTCGCCGGCGCGCGTCGTCTTCGTCCACGGCCTGCGTAACGCGCTGATCCCGGTCCTCACCGTGGTCGGCCTGCAAGTCGGCACCTTGCTGGCCGGTGCGGTATTGACCGAAACCATCTTCTCGTGGCCCGGCATCGGCAAATGGCTGATCGAAGCCATTGGCGCGCGGGACTACCCGGTGGTGCAAAACGGCATTCTGCTGATCGCCTGCCTGGTGATCGTGGTGAACTTCGTGGTGGATATCCTCTACGGCTTCGCCAACCCACGCATCCGTCACCAGCGCTGAGATCATGACCATGACCACACCCACTCCAGTGTCAGCAGTCGATCAAAGCCTGCTGTACCCGTCCCCGTACAAAGAATTCTGGCAAGCCTTCTCCCAGAACAAAGGCGCAGTTGCCGGCCTGCTGTTTATGCTGCTGATCGTGTTCTGCGCGCTCTTCGCCCCCTGGGTGGCGCCGCACAACCCCAGCGAGCAATACCGTGACTTCCTGCTGACCCCGCCGTCGTGGCTGGAAGGTGGGCAGATCCAGTTCCTGCTCGGCACCGACGAACTCGGCCGTGACTTGCTCTCGCGCCTGATCCAGGGCTCGCGCCTGTCGCTGCTGATCGGCTTGTCGTCGGTGGTGATGTCGCTGATTCCGGGCATCCTGCTCGGGCTGTTCGCCGGGTTCTTCCCGCGCCTGCTCGGCCCGACCATCATGCGCCTGATGGACATCATGCTGGCCCTGCCGTCGCTGCTGCTGGCCGTTGCCATTGTCGCGATTCTCGGCCCTGGCCTGATCAACACCGTGATCGCCATCGCCATCGTGTCGCTGCCGTCCTACGTGCGTTTGACCCGCGCTGCGGTGATGGGCGAACTGAACCGCGACTACGTGACCGCCGCCCGCCTGGCCGGTGCCGGCCTGCCCCGCCTGATGTTCATCACCGTGCTGCCCAACTGCATGGCACCGCTGATCGTCCAGGCGACCCTGAGTTTCTCTTCGGCGATTCTCGATGCCGCAGCCCTCGGCTTCCTCGGCTTGGGCGTGCAACCGCCAACGCCGGAGTGGGGCACCATGCTGGCTTCGGCCCGTGACTACATCGAACGCGCCTGGTGGGTCGTGAGCCTGCCGGGTCTGACCATTTTGCTCAGCGTGCTGGCAATCAACTTGATGGGCGACGGCCTGCGCGATGCGCTAGACCCGAAACTCAAGAACGCCGCCTGAGGAGCTTCCCATGTCACTGTTAGAAATCAAAAATCTCAACGTGCGCTTCGGCGACAAGACCGCCGTGCCGGTGGTCGACGGCCTCGACATTAGCGTCGACAAAGGCGAAGTGCTGGCGATCGTGGGCGAGTCGGGCTCGGGTAAATCCGTGACCATGATGGCGCTGATGGGCCTGATCGAGCACCCCGGCATCGTCACCGCCGACGCCCTGAACTTCGACGGCAAAGACATGCTCAAGCTGAGCAACCGCCAGCGTCGGCAAATCGTCGGCAAAGACCTGGCGATGGTGTTCCAGGACCCGATGACCGCACTGAACCCCAGCTACACCGTGGGCTTCCAAATCGAAGAAGTGCTGCGCCTGCACCTGAAGATGTCCAGCAAGCAAGCGCGCAAGCGCGCCATCGAACTGCTGGAAAAAGTCGAGATCCCTGGCGCTGCCAGCCGGATGGACGCCTACCCGCACCAATTGTCCGGCGGTATGAGCCAGCGTGTGGCCATCGCGATGGCGATTGCCGGCGAACCGAAGTTGCTGATCGCCGACGAACCGACCACCGCGCTAGACGTGACCATCCAGGCGCAGATCATGGACCTGCTGCTGGCCCTGCAAAAAGAGCAGAACATGGGCCTGGTGCTGATCACCCACGACCTCGCGGTCGTGGCAGAAACCGCCCAGCGCGTGTGCGTGATGTACGCCGGCCAAGCGGTGGAAGTCGGCCAGGTGCCGCAACTGTTCGATATTCCGGCGCATCCCTACAGCGAAGCGCTGCTCAAGGCGATCCCGGAGCACAGCCTCGGTGCCGCGCGCCTGGCCACGCTGCCCGGCATCGTGCCCGGCCGTTATGACCGCCCGCAAGGTTGCCTGTTGTCGCCGCGTTGCCCCTACGTGCAGGACAGCTGCCGCCAGACCCGTCCGGGCCTGGACCCTAAATCGAACAGCCTTGCACGCTGCTTCTACCCCTTGAACCAGGAGGTGGCGTAATGGCCGTCGTTCTTACCGCCCGCGACCTGACCCGTCACTACGAAGTGTCCCGTGGCCTGTTCAAGGGCCACGCCACCGTGCGCGCCCTCAACGGCGTGTCCTTTGAGCTGGAAGCCGGCAAGACGCTCGCGGTGGTAGGCGAGTCGGGTTGCGGCAAATCCACCCTGGCCCGTGCGCTGACGCTGATTGAAGAACCGTCTTCAGGCTCGTTGAAAATCGCCGGCCAGGAAGTTACCGGCGCCAACAAAGCGCAGCGCAAGCAATTGCGCAAAGACGTGCAGATGGTATTCCAGAGCCCGTATGCCTCGCTGAACCCACGGCAGAAAGTCGGCGATCAACTCGGCGAACCGTTGCTGATCAACACCAACCTGTCCGCCGCCGAGCGCCGCGAAAAGGTCCAGGCGATGATGAAGCAGGTGGGCCTGCGCCCTGAGCATTATCAGCGCTACCCGCACATGTTCTCCGGTGGCCAGCGCCAGCGGATCGCATTGGCCCGCGCCATGATGCTGCAACCCAAAGTGCTGGTGGCGGATGAACCGACCTCGGCGCTGGACGTGTCGATCCAGGCCCAGGTGCTTAACCTGTTCATGGATTTGCAGCAGGAATTCAACACCGCCTACGTGTTCATTTCCCACAACCTCGCGGTGGTGCAACACGTTGCCGACGACGTGATGGTGATGTACCTCGGCCGCCCAGTGGAAGTCGGCCCCAAGGACGACATCTACGCCCGCCCCTTGCACCCGTACACCCAGGCGCTGCTGTCGGCGACCCCGACCATTCACCCGGACCCGAACAAGCCGAAGATCAAGATCGTCGGCGAGTTGCCCAACCCGCTGAACCCACCGTCGGGTTGCGCCTTCCACAAGCGCTGCCCGTATGCGACCGAGCGTTGCAGCAGCGAGGAGCCGCAGTTGCGGCCGTTGGATAACCGCCAGGTGGCTTGCCACTATGCGGAGCAGTTCGTCGCCTGAAACGAGCACCGCGCTCCCGTGTGGGGAGCGCGGTGACACAGCGTTCTACAGCCCTTCCCGTCAGATTGCGCATCAGCCTGGTGGGAGGGGCTTTTTTTCGCCGGATCTACGTTTGGCTATCGCCTTCATCATCCGAGCTGTCATCGCCCGGCTCGTCGGTGGTGGAGTCGTCATCGCCCTTGCTGCCACCCTGATCCTCATCGCCAGCCTCCGATTCGGACTTGGCCAACTGCAGGACCTTGCCCTCCCCACTCTGAACCGCAAACACCGCCGCCCCGCTCTGTACGGGGTTATGTGCCCAGGCCGTCGACATTCCCAATGACAACAGCACCAGCACCTTTAGCAACAGCACGACGCGTTGAACAATACTCATGGTCGATCCCCTCCAGTCAGTAGGTGAGTCCCGCACGACGGCTGTTTAGTACCGCCAGCGTTGACGCTAGTCCCAATGCCGGGTTCTCGCCAATCCCATACCGGGGGAGATCAAAAAATGTGGGAGGGAGCTTGCTCCCGATAGCGGTGGATCAGCCAGCACAGAGAGTGGCTGATCCACCGCTATCGGGAGCAAGTCGAATCGTCGCACCGCCCCTCCCACAGGTTGTTTTGTCGCGCCCATGAAAAAGGGCGAAGCCATGACAGCTTCGCCCTCTTGTCCAGCGCTCAGACCTTAATGGTGCTCGCGGGTCGCGCGGAATTTCACATCCGGCCAGCGCTCTTCCATCAGCGCCAAATTGACCCGGGTCGGGGCCAGGTAGGTCAGGTGACCGCCGCCGTCGATCGCAAGGTTTTCCACGGCTTTGTTGGAGAACTCTTCCAACTTCTTCTTATCGCTGCAATCGATCCAACGCGCCGAATACACGGTGATTGGCTCGTAGGAGCATTCGACCTTGTATTCCTCTTTCAAGCGGCTGGCGACCACATCGAACTGCAGCACACCGACGGCGCCGAGGATGATGTCGTTGCTGCGCTCGGGGAAGAACACCTGGGTCGCGCCCTCCTCCGCCAGTTGCTGCAAACCTTGGCGCAGTTGCTTGGATTTCAGCGGGTCGCGCAGGCGCACGCGGCGGAACAGTTCCGGGGCGAAGTGCGGGATACCGGTGAAGCCCAGCGTTTCGCCTTCGGTGAAGGTGTCGCCAATCTGGATGGTGCCGTGGTTGTGCAGGCCGATGATGTCGCCGGCGTAGGCTTCTTCGAGCTGTTCACGCTCCGAGGAGAAGAACGTCAGGGCGTCGCCGATGCGCACGTCCTTGCCGATGCGCACGTGGCGCATCTTCATGCCTTTTTCGTATCTGCCGGAGCAGATGCGCATAAAGGCGATACGGTCGCGGTGTTTGGGGTCCATGTTCGCCTGGATCTTGAACACGAAGCCGGCGAATTTCTCTTCCACCGGCTCCACGGTACGCTCGTTGGCGACCCGGGCCAGCGGGCGCGGGGCCCAGTCCACCACGGCGTCGAGCACGTGGTCGACACCGAAGTTGCCCAACGCGGTACCGAAGAACACCGGGGTCAGTTGGCCGTCGAGGAATTCCTGCTGGTTGAATTCGTGGCAGGCGCCCTGCACCAGTTCCAACTGGTCGACAAAACGGTCGTACTCATCGCCCAGGTGGGCGCGGGCTTCGTCGGAGTCGAGCTTTTCGATGATTTTCACATCGGTGCGTTCGTGACCGTGGCCGGCGGTGTAGACAATGATGTAGTCGTCGGCCAGGTGGTACACCCCCTTGAAGTCGCGGTAGCAACCGATCGGCCAAGTGATCGGCGCGGCCTTGATCTTCAGGACGGCTTCGATTTCATCCAACAACTCGATCGGGTCGCGGATGTCGCGGTCGAGTTTGTTGATAAAGCTGACGATCGGCGTGTCGCGCAGACGGCAAACGTCCATCAGCGCAATGGTACGTGGCTCGACGCCCTTACCGCCGTCGAGGACCATCAAGGCCGAGTCCACCGCGGTCAGGGTGCGGTAGGTGTCTTCGGAGAAGTCTTCGTGGCCCGGGGTGTCGAGCAGGTTGATCATGTGATCGCGATATGGGAACTGCATGACCGACGTGGTAATGGAAATACCCCGTTGTTTTTCCATTTCCATCCAGTCGGAGGTGGCATGGCGGTCGGATTTGCGGGATTTCACCGTGCCGGCCACTGCGATTGCCTTGCCCATCAGCAGGAGCTTCTCGGTGATGGTGGTTTTACCGGCATCGGGGTGGGAAATAATGGCGAAAGTGCGGCGTTTCGCGACTTCGGCGGCCTGGTGGGTCATGGGAAATCGCCTGGCAGGTGAGTCAAAAAAGGGCGGCGAGTATAGCGCAAACCCAGGGTGCCGGACCACCGTTCACCCGGTTGGGGGTGGCTAAATACTGCCAAGTATGGAACCTTTTAAAAGGTAGAGACGTCCACTCCCCTGCTACCGCACTCGGAACAGGGGCTGAAAAATCAGCAAGTTAGCCTGACGAGGCTGCGCTCATAGCTCGACCTCATGCCGTCTTACCGGCATTGGCGAGCTGCTTTTCGCGTCCACATCCGTTGACAGCCAGAAATGGCATGCCACGAAGAAATGTGTTCGCCGACTGAACAAAAGGAGTCCGCCTGTGGCTATTCGCTATGGCAAAGGGCTGATAGGAGGAGCGGTTGTCGTCGCTCTCCTGGCCCTGCTGATCCACTGGATCGGCATCAACACGATCGAACTGTACCGCGACGATTTGTTGTTTTACCTGCAAGCTCACCTGATTCTCGTCCTAGTCTCCATGCTGGCCGCCCTGATTGTGGGCATCCCCGCCGGTATCCTGCTCAGCCGACCGAACATGGTCGGGCGCGCAGAACGCTTCATGCAAATCTTCAACATCGGCAACACCGTCCCGCCCCTGGCCGTACTGGCCATCGCCCTCGGCGTCCTCGGCATCGGCAGCGGCCCGGCGATCTTCGCGCTGTTCCTCGCCTCCTTGCTGCCCATCGTGCGCAACACCTACGAAGGCCTGAAAAACGTCCAAGGTTCGCTGAAAGAAGCCGCCACCGGCATCGGCATGACCCCGCGCCAGGTGCTGTTTCGCGTCGAGTTGCCGAACGCCGTGCCGATCATCATCGGCGGCGTGCGCGTGGCACTGGCGATCAACGTCGGCACCGCGCCGCTGGCGTTCCTGATCGGTGCCAACAGCCTGGGCAGCCTGATCTTCCCCGGCATCGCCCTGAACAACCATCCGCAACTGCTGCTCGGTGCCGCATGTACCGCGTTGCTGGCATTGCTGCTCGACGGCCTGGTGACCATGGCCAGCCGCCTCTGGCTGGAACGCGGGTTGCGTCCGTCTTAAGGCTTGGCATAGGAACCAACATGAAAAAACTGACATTGATATTGAGCTGCGTCCTGCTGTTCGCAGGTATTGCGCAAGCCGCAGAAAAACCAGTCATCCGCATCGGCGCCCGGGTGTTCACCGAACAGACCTTGCTGGCCGAAATCACTGCCCAGTACCTGCGCACCAAGGGCTATGACACCCGCGTAACCGGCGGCCTGGGCAGCAATCTGGCGCGCAGTGCCCAGGAAAGCGGGCAACTGGATATGCTCTGGGAATACACCGGGGTGTCGCTGGTGAATTACAACCATGTGGACGAGAAACTCAGCAGCGAACAGTCCTACGCACGGGTGAAAGAACTCGATGCAAAAAGAGGTCTTGCCTGGCTGTCGCCGTCTAAATTCAGCAACACCTACGCGTTGGCGCTGCCAGAGAACGTGGCCAAGGAATTTCCGCAGATCAACAGTATCAGCGACCTGACCCAAGCCCTGGCGCAAACAAACAAAGGCACGCGCCTGGTGGCCCTGGACACCGAATTCGCCAACCGTTCCGACGGGATGGACGGCATGGTCAAGCTGTACGACATGAACCTGACCCGCAAAAACACCCGGCAGATGGACGCCGGCCTGGTCTATACCGCGCTGCGTAATGGCCAGGTGTTTGCCGGTTTGGTCTACACCACCGACGGTCGCCTGAGCGCCTTCAAATTGAAGCTGCTCGAAGACGACAAACATTACTTCCCGGACTACACCGCCGCGCCGGTGGTGCGCCAGGCGTACCTCGATGCACACCCACAACTGGCGGCAGACCTCAAGCCGCTGGCCGCACTGTTCGACGATGAAACCATGCGCCAGTTGAACGCGCGGGTCGACGTCGACCATGAAAGCCCGTCCGCCGTGGCCGCAGATTTCCTGCGCCAACATCCGATCAACTAATTAAGAGGAGAAGACATGGAATTTCTGAACGCCTTTTCCCATCTTGATTGGGCACTCGTCCTGCACCTGACCTGGCAGCACATCACCCTGGTCGGCATCGCCGTGATCCTCGCGATTGTCGTCGGCGTGCCCCTCGGCGTGCTGATGACCCGTTTCCCGAGCTTGGCCGGCCCGCTGCAAGCCAGCGCCACCGTGCTGCTGACCGTGCCGTCCATCGCCCTGTTCGGTCTGCTGCTGCCGTTCTACTCCACATTCGGCCAGGGCCTGGGGCCAATGCCGGCGATCACCGCCGTGTTCCTCTACTCCCTGCTGCCGATCATGCGTAACACCTACCTGGCCCTGACCGGCGTGGACCCGGGTATTCGCGAAGCCGCCAAAGGCATCGGCATGACCTTCGGCCAGCGCCTGCGCATGGTCGAACTGCCCATCGCCGTGCCGGTGATCCTCGCCGGGGTGCGCACCGCCGTGGTGATGAACATCGGCGTGATGACCATCGCCGCCACCATCGGCGCCGGCGGCCTGGGTGTACTTATTCTGGCTTCCATCAGCCGCAGCGACATGTCGATGCTGATCGTCGGCGCCGTGCTGGTCAGTCTCCTGGCCATCTTCGCCGACCTGCTTCTGCAATGGCTGCAACGCTCGCTGACTCCAAAAGGACTGCTCAAATGATCGAACTTCAACACCTGACCAAGACTTTTCAAAGCAACGGCAAAACTGTCTCCGCCGTGAACGACGTAAGCCTGACCGTCAATGAAGGCGAGATTTGCGTATTCCTGGGGCCCTCGGGCTGCGGCAAGAGCACCACGCTGAAAATGATCAACCGCCTGATCAAACCTACGTCGGGCAAGATCCTGATCAACGGCGAAGACACCACCGACCTCGACGAAGTGACCCTGCGTCGCAATATCGGCTACGTGATCCAGCAGATCGGCCTGTTCCCGAACATGACCATCGAGGAAAACATCGTGGTGGTGCCCAAGTTGCTGGGCTGGGACAAGCAGAAATGCCACGACCGCGCCCGCGAGTTGATGAGCATGATCAAGCTGGAACCCAAGCAGTACCTGCACCGCTATCCGCGCGAACTGTCCGGTGGCCAGCAACAGCGCATCGGCGTGATCCGTGCGCTGGCGGCGGATGCGCCGTTGCTGCTGATGGATGAGCCGTTCGGCGCGGTCGACCCGATCAACCGCGAAATGATCCAGAACGAATTTTTCGAGATGCAGCGCGCACTGAACAAGACCGTGATCATGGTCAGCCATGACATCGATGAAGCCATCAAGCTGGGTGACAAGATCGCCATCTTCCGCGCCGGCAAGCTGCTGCAGATCGACCACCCGGACACCCTGCTGGCGCACCCGGTGGACGAGTTCGTCAGCAACTTCGTCGGCCAGGACAGCACCCTCAAGCGTCTGCTGCTGGTAAAAGCCGAAGATGCAGCGGACAACGCGCCGTCGGTCAGCCCGCAAACCCCGGTGGCCGAGGCCCTGGATCTGATGGACGAACTCGACCGCCGCTATGTGGTGGTCACCTGCGCCGAGAACAAGGCGCTGGGTTATGTGCGACGTCGCGACCTGCACCGTCAGACCGGCACTTGCGGTCAATACCTGCTCGAGTTCAACGCCACGGCGGCGTATGACGAGCACTTGCGCATCCTGTTGTCGCGCATGTACGAGTTCAACCGCTCGTGGTTGCCGGTGCTGGATGCCGAGCGGGTGTTTTTGGGTGAAGTGACGCAGGAGTCGATTGCCGAGTACTTGAGCTCCGGTAAGTCGCGTGGGGGCAAGACCAGTATCGTTTCGCCTGCCGAGACTGCGCTGGCCTGATCTGACACAACACGCGTAAAACTGTGGGAGGGGGCTTGCCCCCGATGGCGGTGTATCAGTCAATATATTCATGGCTGACACACTGCCATCGGGGGCAAGCCCCCTCCCACATTTGGCCTGTGGTGTGTCAGGGAAATACCCTCAATTATCCGCCTGCGGGGAACATCAATCCGTCACACCTGTCGGTTACATAAGTAGCTGCACGCGGTCCCGCGACGAACGCGTGCAAAAACGCGACATTTTTAGTTGATCTATGGCCCCTCAAGTCCTAAAGTTCGCGCCGAACGTCCATGCTGGAAACGATCCATCCGGCTCAAGTACTGACGACGAGACAGCAAGGCCAAGGGAAGCGGTTATTCCCATGGCCTTTTTGCTTTCGGCGACATGCCTTGGGAAGTAGGCGAACCAAAGTGGGGATACGGAGGACGTTCATTTGCACCCATTGATCAATTTAGTTTGCCCTTAGGAGTTCCCAGCATGTCGATCAACGTCGAAGACTATTTCGCGCGCGCCACTTTTGACAAAATGAAGGCGTTCGCCGACAAGCAAGAAACCCCGTTCGTGGTGATCGACACTGCGATGATCAGCCAGGCCTACGATGACCTGCGCGCCGGTTTCGAATTTGCCAACATCTATTACGCGGTCAAGGCCAACCCGGCCGTCGAGATCATCGACCTGTTGAAAGACAAGGGTTCGAGCTTCGACATCGCCTCGATCTACGAGCTCGACAAAGTGATGGACCGCGGCGTCAGCGCCGACCGTATCAGCTACGGCAACACCATCAAGAAGTCCAAGGACATCCGCTACTTCTATGATAAGGGGGTGCGCCTGTTCTCCACCGACTCCGAAGCCGACCTGCGCAACATTGCCAAAGCCGCACCGGGCTCGAAAATCTATGTGCGTATCCTCACCGAAGGCTCGACCACGGCTGACTGGCCTTTGTCGCGTAAATTCGGCTGCCAGACCGACATGGCCATGGACCTGCTGATCCTGGCGCGTGACCTGGGCCTGGTGCCGTATGGCCTCTCGTTCCACGTCGGCTCGCAACAGCGCGACATCAGCGTGTGGGACGCGGCGATTGCCAAGGTCAAAGTGATCTTCGAGCGCCTGAAGGAAGAAGACGGCATCCACCTCAAGCTGATCAACATGGGCGGCGGCTTCCCGGCCAACTACATCACCCGCACCAACAGCCTGGAAACCTACGCTGAAGAAATCATCCGTTTCCTCAAGGAGGATTTCGGCGACGACCTGCCGGAAATCATCCTGGAACCGGGCCGTTCGCTGATCGCCAACGCCGGCATCCTGGTCAGTGAAGTGGTACTGGTTGCACGTAAATCGCGTACCGCCGTCGAGCGTTGGGTGTACACGGACGTGGGCAAGTTCTCCGGCCTGATCGAAACCATGGACGAAGCGATCAAGTTCCCGATCTGGACCGAGAAGAAAGGCGAGATGGAAGAAGTGGTGATCGCCGGTCCTACTTGCGACAGCGCCGACATCATGTACGAAAACTACAAGTACGGCCTGCCGCTGAACCTGGCAATCGGTGATCGGATGTACTGGTTGTCGACCGGTGCGTACACCACCAGCTACAGCGCGGTTGAATTCAATGGCTTTCCGCCGTTGAAGTCGTACTACGTATAAGACGGCCCTAAAACAAAAAACCCATGACTCGTCATGGGTTTTTTATAGTTCAGAAACAGGTCAGAGCACGTTGCTCATAGGCATCGGCCATCGCCCGAATCCGCGGGTCATTCGCCGCCGCCAACGCCTTGTGTGCCACCCGCAAAAACTTCAAATTGCCGCCTGCCAGCGCCGTGCGCAGCCACGCCAGCGCCGCCTCGATCTGGCCGCTGTCGGCCAGCACCGCCGCATAACTGAACTGCCCACGAAAATCACCAGCTTCGGCTGAGCGTCGATACCACGCTACGGCAGCGTCCAGATCCCTCGGGCAAAATTGCCCCTCTTCCAGATAGCGTCCCAACAGGTTCATCGACTTCGCATGGCCCTGCTCCGCCGCCTGGCGATAACACCTCAGCGCGTGTGCTTGATCCTCGGCGACGCCGCGACCGGTGGCCAGCAGGTTGGCGTAGTTGTACTGCGCCCAGTCCAACCCGGCTTCGGCCGCAAGCTGATATTCCCACGCCGCCGCCGCTTCGTCGGCGGTGCAACCCCAGCCATGCTCCCGGCAGCGCCCCAACATATTGCGCGCCATCAAGTGCCCGCCCTGCGCCGCGATCTGGAACCAGCGCAGTGCCAGCGCTTCATCGCGCTCGATGCCGCGCCCTTCCAAGAGGATCTGCCCGAGCAAGGCCTGGGCATCGACCACGCCCTCCTTGGCCGCGATCAGGATCGCCTGGGCCGCGCGCACCGGTGAGTCGTCGAGCATGCGCTGCAACTGTTCGACGTTGAGCACTTCTTCACGGCGCAATAAAAAACCCATGCTCAGACCTCGACCCAGCGACGCAACAGGTTGTGGTAAGTGCCGGTGAGCTGGATCAACGCCGGGTGGTCGGGGACATCCGCGCTCAGTTGCTGGATCGCACCGTCCATCTCGAACAGCAAGGTGCGCTGGCTGTCTTCGCGCACCAGGCTTTGGGTCCAGAAAAACGAGGCGTAGCGTGCGCCACGGGTCACGGCGTTGACTTTGTGCAGGCTGGAACCGGGGTAGAGCACCATGTCGCCGGCGGGCAGTTTGACCCGTTGCAGGCCGAAGGTGTCCTGGATCTCCAGTTCGCCGCCGTCGTACTCCTCCGGGTCGCTGAAGAACAGGGTCGACGACAGGTCGGTGCGCACCCGCTCATGGCTGCCCTTGGGCTGGCGCACGGCATTGTCGATATGGAAATCGAAACTGCCCCCGGCGGTGTAGCAGTTAAGCAGCGGCGGGAAGACTTTGTGCGGTAACGCCGCCGACATGAACAGCGGGGTTTGCCACAACCGCTCAAGCATCGCCGCACCGATTTCCTTGGCCAGCGGGTGGCCTTCGGGCAATTGCAGGTTGTGCTTGGCCTTGGCGGACTGGTACCCGGCGGTGATTTTACCGTCGGCCCAGTCGGCGGCTTCCAGCGCTTGGCGGATGCGCTGCACTTCCTCACGAGAGAACAGGCCGGGAATATGCAGCAACATGGGCACTACCTGAGAGCGGAAAGACGTTAATGGTATTGATTCTTATCCAATCTGTAAAACGCATAGACGAACGAGATCGTAAAAACCGTAAGGGAAAAGTGTAAAGAATGTAAATTCGCTACGAATAGCAATGAATCGCAATTGATACAAAGTCTTGTTCAATCTATATTCCGCGGCCTCACATCCTTGGGGAAAGGACACGTCATGTCGCGCACTTGCTTAAAAACACCTACCAGTTCACCACGCTTGCTGGCTTCGGCCATCGGCGTTGCTCTCGGCGCCAGCTCCGTCGCCCATCTGGCGCAAGCGGCCGAAGACACCGAACAGAAAGGCCAGCGCAACAGCATCTCCCTGGGCGCCACCAGCATCACCGGGGAAGAACAGGACGCCACCTCCTATCAGGTCGAGAAAGCCTCTTCGCAAAAATACACCGCGCCGCTGGTGGACACGCCGCGCTCCGTCACCGTGGTGCCGCAGCAAGTACTCAAGGACACCGCTGCCACCTCGCTGCAGGATGCTTTGCGCACCGTGCCCGGCATTACCTTTGGCGCCGGCGAAGGCGGCAACCCCCAGGGCGACCGCCCGTTCATCCGCGGGTTTGACGCCCAGGGCGACACCTACCTGGACGGCGTGCGCGATACCGGCGGCCAGACCCGTGAGATCTTCGACATTGAATCGATCGAAGTCAGCAAAGGCCCGAACTCCTCGTTCGGCGGGCGTGGCTCGGCCGGTGGCAGCCTCAACCTGGTGAGCAAGACGCCCCAGGCGCGGGACTTCACCAACGGCGGCTTCACCTACGGTTCCGACCAGACCCGCCGCTACGTGCTCGACGTTAACCGCCAATTCCTCGACGACAGCGCCGCGTTCCGCCTGAACCTGATGAGCCACGAGCAGAACGTGGCCGGCCGCGACGCAGTGAACTACGACCGCTGGGGCGTGGCGCCGTCGCTGACCTTCGGCCTGGGCACGCCGACCCGCGTCAACGTCAGCTACTACCACATGGAAAGCGACGACCTGCCGGATTCGGGGATTCCCTACGGCTACGGCTCCGCGACCGCCACCGCCCACGTGCACGACAAACCCAACGACGGCGGCGACAGCAATAACTTCTACGGCCTCAAGAGCCGCGACTTCCGCAAGACCCGCGCCGATATCAGCACGGTCTCCGTCGAACATGACCTGAACGACAACATGACGCTGAAAAACACCCTGCGCCATGGCAACACCGGCCAGGACTATATCCTCACGCAGCCGGACGACAGCAAACTCAACGTCAACAAGTTCGGCACCGTGTGGCGCCGCGCCAACAGCCGCGTGTCGACCACCGAGACCACCACCAACCAGACCGACCTGTTCGGCAGCTTCCAGGCGCTGGGTTTCAAGAACACCTACTCCACCGGCCTCGAATTCACCGGCGAAGAAACCCGTGTCAGCAGCTACACCATCAGCCCCAACGCCAACCCGGTCTGCACCGTGGCCAAAGGCAGCCTGGGCGGCCAATGCACCTCGCTGAGCAACCCGAACCCAGACGACGCCTGGACCGGTAGCATCGCGCGCAACTACAACGGCACCAACACCAAAGCCACCAGCCGCGGCGCCTACGTGTTCGACACCATCGAACTGGACCCGAAATGGCTGCTGAACGTCGGCCTGCGCTACGACACCTTCGACACCGTGGCCAACACCAACGCCGCTGCCGGGCGCACCAAGATCAAGGAAGACAGCCAATTCTTCAACTGGCAGGGCGGCCTGGTCTGGAAGCCTGTGGAGAACGCCAGCATCTATGCGTCCTACGCCACCTCGGCAACCCCGGCCGGTGGCCTGGTGGGTGAAGGCTCCGACGGCAACCCACTGTCTGCCGGCGCCGCCACCAGCGACCTGCAACCGGAAGAAACCGTCAACTATGAGCTGGGCACCAAGTGGGATCTGTTCCACGACCGCCTTTCGCTGACGGCTGCGGTGTTCCGCACCGAGAAGAAGAACACGCGCATTTTGGTCGATGCCCTGACCTACCAGAACGCCGGCGAATCCCAAGTCGACGGCATCGAGCTCTCGGCCAGCGGCAAACTCACGGATCAATGGCAAGTGTTCGCCGGCTACAGCTACCTCGACAGCGAACTGGTCAAAGCCGGTCGCAACGGGCGCAACGGGGTCGTCAGCGCCGGTTCCAACGAGGGCAACCAAATGCCCAATACGCCGAAGAACTCCTTCAGCCTGTGGACCACCTATGACATCACTTCGAAACTGACCATCGGCGGCGGTGCGTTCTATGTCGACGAGGTCTACGGCGATGTCGGCAACACCGTGTATGTACCGTCCTACACCCGCTACGACGCCATGGCCAGCTACAAGCTGACCAAGAACGTCGACCTGCAACTGAACGTGCAGAACCTGACCGACAAGACCTACTACGACAAGGCCTTCTCGACCCACTTCGCCAACCAGGCGGCCGGGCGCACCGCACTGTTGACCACCAGCTTCCACTTCTAAGCGGTCAACCAGAAACCAAAGCCCCACGCATCGGATGCGTGGGGCTTTTGCGTGCTAAACAACAAAGTTTCTCGACAACCCACGGCATAATGCGCGCCGTGCTACAGATACCCAGATGAGCGAGGCGGTCCGACGTGTTGAAGAAAACCCTGTTCCAGTTGCACTGGTTCTTCGGCATCACTGCCGGGCTGGTGCTGGCCTTGATGGGGATTACCGGGGCGGCGGTGTCGTTCCAGGATGAACTATTGCGTGCGCTCAACCCCAGCGTACTGAGCGTGGAAAAACGCGAGGCCGGGGTACTGCCGCCCGCCGAGCTGGTGCGCAAGCTCGAAGCCAGCGAAGGCAAAACCGTGTCGATGCTCTGGGTGGAAACCGACAGCGGCAGCGCCGCGCGCGTGTTCTTCACCCCACCGCCGGGTGAACGGCGCGGCCAGATGCGGTACTTCGATCCCTACACCGGCGCCTACATGGGCGACGCCGTCGGCCAGGACGTGTTCGGGTTTATCCTGCAACTGCACCGCTTCCTCGCGATGGGCGACACCGGCCGGCAAATCACCGGGGCCTGCACGCTGATTCTGCTGTTCTTCTGTCTCTCCGGCTTGTACCTGCGCTGGCCGCGCCAGGTGGCGAGCTGGCGCGCGTGGCTGACCCTGGACTGGCGCAAAAAGGGCCGCAGTTTCAATTGGGACCTGCACTCGGTGTTCGGCACCTGGTGCCTGTTGTTCTATCTGTTGGCGGCGCTGACCGGCCTGTCCTGGTCCTACGAATGGTACAACCGGGGTCTTACCAAGCTGCTGTCCGACGCCCCGCAGAACGAACGGATGCGCAAACGCGGCCCGCCGCCGCAAGGCCCGGCGCCGGTGGCCAACTACGAGGCGATCTGGAGCAGCATCTACAGCAGCGCCGGCCCACGCTTGAGCGCCTACAACATCCGCATGCCAGCGGTCGCCGGGCAGCCGGCCACGGTGTTTTACCTGCTGAAAGATTCGCCCCACGACCGCGCGCTGAACCAGATCAACCTGGACCCTGCGACCGGGGAGGTGAAATCCCACGACCGCTACGCCAGCAAAAGCCTCAAGGCTCAATTGCTGACCAGCATTTATGCACTGCACACCGGCAGTTACTTCGGCCTGGTGGGGCGGATCATCCTCACCGTCAGCTCGCTGCTCATGCCGCTGTTCTTCATCACCGGCTGGTTGCTGTACCTCGACCGCCGCCGTAAAAAGCGTCAGGTACGCAATGCCCGCGAGAGCCTCAGCGCCAATCACAGTCACGCGCCGGCGTGGCTGATCGGCTTTGCCAGCCAGAGCGGTTTTGCCGAACAACTGGCCTGGCAGACCGCCGGGCAATTGCAGGCGGCCGGCTTGCCGGTCAACGTGCAGCCGCTGGGCAGCGTCAGCCAGGACCAACTGCGCCAGTCAGAAAATGCGCTGTTCGTGGTCAGCACCTTCGGCGACGGCGAAGCGCCCGACAGCGCCCGAGGCTTCGAGCGCAGCGTGCTCGGCCAGGACCTGTCCCTCAAGGGCTTGAACTACTCGGTACTGGCCCTCGGCGATCGCCAGTACACGCACTTCTGCGGCTTTGCCCGGCGCCTGCATTTCTGGCTGACCCACCAGGGCGGCAACCCATTGTTCGCCCCCGTGGAAGTCGACAGCGGCGACACCGACGCCCTGCTGCACTGGCAACAACAGCTGGGCCAACTCACCGGGCATGCGCCGACAGCGGCGTGGCCGAGCGCACAGTATGAAAACTGCAGCTTGAACCAGCGCACCTTGCTCAATCCTGGCAGTGTCGGTTCGGCTGTGTACCTGCTGGCGCTGAGCGCGCCGTCAGGGCAAAGCTGGACGGCCGGCGACCTGGTGGAAATCCTGCCGCGCAACAGCACCGGGGCCATTACGCAGTTCCTCGAGGGCCTGGGCTTGGCCAGCCGCGAAAGCGTGCTGATCGACGGCCTGGCCCACACCCTCGACCAGGCCCTGGCCACCCGCCAACTGCCGGACAACCGCGCCCATCTGGTGGGCTTGCATGCCCAGGCGCTGGTGAACGCGCTGGCGCCCCTGGGCATGCGCGAATACTCGATCGCCTCGATTCCCAGCGACGGCGTGCTGGAGTTGATCGTGCGCCAGGAACGTCATCCAGACGGCACACTCGGCCTGGGCTCGGGCTGGCTGACCGAACACGCGGCCCTCGGCTCAAGCATCACCCTGCGCTTGCGCCGCAACAGTGGTTTCCACCTGCCGGACGCACCTGCGCCGTTGATCCTGCTGGGCAACGGCACTGGCCTGGCCGGTTTGCGCAGCTTGCTCAAGGCGCGCATTGCCGATGGCCAGCAGCGCAATTGGCTGCTGTTCGGCGAACGCACAATCGCCCACGACTACCTGTGCCAGGACGAACTGCAAGGCTGGTTGGCCAGCGGTGACCTGGCGCTGCTGGACCTGGCGTTTTCCCGCGACCAGGAGGAAAAGATCTACGTACAGGATCGCCTGCGCGAATCGGCGGACGTGTTGCGGCGATGGCTGGCGGACGGTGCGGCGATCTATGTGTGTGGCAGTTTGCAGGGGATGGCTGCGGGGGTGGATCAGGTGCTGCATGAGGTGCTGGGCAGCGAGACGGTGGAGCGCTTGATCGAGCAGGGCCGCTATCGCCGGGATGTCTACTGAGATCCTGCAAACACTGAAGAACCCATGTGGGAGGGGCGGTGCGACGGTTCGACTTGCCCCCGATGGCGGTGTATCAGTCAATTCATGGGTTACTGACCCACCGCCATCGGGGGCAAGCCCCCTCCCACAGTTTTGACTGCATTCCAAATCAGTTTTTGACTGCATTCCAAATCAGTTTTTGACTGCATTCCAAATCAGTTTTGACTGCTTTCCAAATTAGTGTTGGCTGCTTTCCAAATCAGACCGGTTGCAGCTTTTGCTCGAACACTGAAACCCCATCCAGATCGCGCAGCATCACCGTCAATTCTGCCGTCTGCCCATCGATCTGCACTTCGCCAAAAAACTGGAACCCGGCAAACGGCGACGTGTTCTGCGCCGGCGGTGCTTTTTCGAACACCACCTGCGGGCCAAAGGTTTTATCCAGCGGATTGGGCCCGAAGCTCCCCGCATTCAGCGGCCCTGCGACAAACTCCCAGAACGGCTCGAAGTCCTGGAACGCTGCACGATCGGGGTGGTAGTGATGCGCCGCGCAGTAATGCACATCCGCCGTCAACCACACATGGTTGCGCACCTGCTGCGCGCGCAGAAACCCGAGCAGCTCGGCGATTTCCAATTCGCGGCCCTGGGCCGGGCCGGGGTCGTTGTTGGCGATCGCTTCCCAGCGCTGCACACCTGGGCTGACTTCGCCGTCAGGCACGCCGAGGCCGATGGGCATGTCGGCGGCGATCACCTTCCATTGCGCCTGGGACGCCTTGAGTTCGCGCTTGAGCCAGTCCAGTTGCTCTCGGCCGAGGAAGGGTTTTGCGCCGCCCAGGTTGTCATCGTTGGGCCCGCGATAGCTGCGCATGTCGAGCACGAACACATCCAGCAGCGGGCCGTAACTGAGCTTGCGATAGATCCGCCCGCCGCCGTCGGCGCTTTGTCGACGCATGGGCGAATATTCCAGCCAGGCCTGACGCGCACGGCCGACCAGGGTGTTGATGTCCCGGGTCTGGTAACGCTCATCGAGCTGCTTGCTCGGCGACCAATTGTTCACCACCTCGTGGTCGTCCCACTGCCAGATCTGCGGCACTTCGGCGTTGAAGCGCCGCACGTTTTCATCCAGCAGGTTGTAGCGGTAATTGCCGCGATACTCATCGAGGGTTTCAGCGACTTTGCTCTTGGCCTCGGTGGTGATGTTGCGCCAGATGCGCCCGCTCTCGGTAGTCAGTTGCGCCGGCACCGGGCCGTCGGCGTAGATGGTGTCGCCGCTGTGGATAAAAAAGTCCGGCAGGCGCAACCGCATGGCTTCGTAGATGCGCATGCCGCCGATGTCCGGGTTGATGCCGAAGCCTTGGCCGACGGTGTCGCCGCTCCACACAAAACGAATATCACGACGCTGTTGCGGCACGCTGCGCAGGTGGCCGAACCAGGGCTCGCTGGCGACGCCGGTCTGGGCATCCTCGAACTGCACACGGTAGAAAATCGCCTGGTCGGCGGGCAGCCCGGTGAGTTCGACACGGGCGGTAAAGTCGCTGCGGGTGTCGGCCAGCGGCGAGACAAATCGGCGGGGGTTGCTGAACACACTGCGGGTGTCCCACTCCACCACCATCCGCGCCGGGCGGTCGCTGCGGCTCCAGATCATTGCGCGGTCGCCGAGCAGGTCGCCGGACTGCACGCCATCGGTGAGTTGCGGCCGGTCCTTGACCGAGGCAATCACCGCCGGCGCCAGCCCCGGCAACAACAGGCCCGCGCCGACCGCTTGCATTACGCGGCGACGGCTGAGATCGAAGTGGCTCATGCAAGTGCCCTCTTGAGTATCAAAAGGGCAACTAGAACATAGGGGGATGAAGCCGATATGACACCGCCTTCAAGGCACTGCAGATCGCAATGTGGGAGGGGGCTTGCCCCCGATGGCGATGTGTCAGTCACCCATGAATTGACTGATCCACCGCCATCGGGGGCAAGCCCCCTCCCACATTTGGATCTGCGTCAGGCTTGGGCTGAGGTGACCGCCAGCTCCACCGCTTCCGGGCGTTTGATCAGCGCGTACACCAGCCCCGTCAATACGCTACCGGCGACAATCGCCAGCAAGTACAGCAGCGCATGGTTCATCGCATTCGGAATGATCAGCACAAACAAGCCGCCATGGGGCGCCGCCAGTTTGCAGCCGAAGTACATCGACAGGGCGCCGGCCAGCGCGCCGCCGGCGATGCTGGCCGGGATCACCCGCAGCGGGTCCTTGGCGGCAAACGGAATCGCGCCTTCGGAGATAAAGCACAGGCCCAGAATCATCGCGGCCTTGCCGGCCTCGCGTTCGGTCTGGGCAAACTTGCGCCGGGCCAGGAAGGTCGCGATACCCATCCCAATCGGAGGCACCATACCGGCCGCCATGGTCGCGGCCATCGGCGCACCGCTGGACGCCGCCAGCAAGCCGACGGAGAACGCATACGCGGCCTTGTTGATCGGCCCGCCCAGGTCAACGCACATCATGCCGCCGAGCAGGATGCCGAGCAGCACAGCATTGGTGGTGCCCATCGTGCTGAGGAAGTCGGTCAGGCCGGTGAGCAGCCGCGCCACTGGCGGACCCACCAGATAGATCATCGCCAGGCCCGTGAACAGGCTCGCCAGCAACGGGATGATCAGGATCGGCTTGAGCGGCTCCAGGCTTTGCGGCAGGCGCACCGCGCGAGTGATCAGCTTGACGCAGTAACCGGCAAGGAAACCGGCAACAATCCCGCCGATAAAGCCCGCGCCCAACGTACCGGCCAACAACCCGCCGATCATGCCGGGGGCCAGCCCAGGCCGGTCGGCAATCGAGTAGGCGATATAGCCCGCGAGCAGCGGCACCATCAGCATGAAGGCCTGGTCACCGACGGTTTTCAGAGCCGCCGCCAGGGTGCCTTTTTCTTCAAAGGCATGGATGCCGAACACGAACGACAAGGCGATCAACAAACCGCCCGCCACCACCATCGGCAACATGAACGACACGCCGGTCAGCAGGTGTTTGTAGACCCCGGTTTTTTCCGATTTGGCCACCGTGCCGCTCGCCGCGCTTTCCACGACGCCTTCGGCCAGGGCCTTGTTGAGGGTCGCTTCGGCTTGCTTGAGGGCAATGCCGGTGCCGCAGCGGTAGATCTTCTTGCCGGCAAAGCGCTCGGTGGCGACTTCGATATCCGCCGCCAGCAACACCACGTCGGCCTCGGCAATCGCTTGCGGGCTCAACGGTGTGCGTGCGCCGACCGAACCCTGGGTTTCCACCTGCAACTCATAGCCCAGGCGCTTGGCGGTCTGCTGCAACGCTTCGGCGGCCATGAAGGTGTGGGCTACGCCAGTCGGGCAGGCGGTAATCGCGACAATCCGCGGAGCCTGTTTCGTCGCCACCGGGGCTTGGCTGGCGACATACACCTGGGCCTCTTCGGCGCCACGGCGCAACACGGCCTCGACGTCCTGCAAGGCCTGGGCTGGGGTGCTCTGGAACACGCGCTTGCCAACAAACCGCTGCATATCCACCGGCGTGCTGCTGACCAGCAACACCCACTCGGCGGCATCGAGCGTGGCCTGGGACAGCTGGCGTTCCGGGTGCTGCACGTCCACCACTTCGACGCTGGTGCTCCAACCCTGGCGCTGCGCGGCGGCGTCAAGCAAACGGGCGCACAGCACACTGGTGACCATGCCGTTCGGGCAGGCGGTAACAATGGCTAAATTCATCACAAACCCTCTTATTGTTCTGTCAGCGGGCGCACATGGACGCCGCTTTCGAGACGCGCCAACTGCGCGTCATCGCTGATGCCAAACCCGATCTGCGTGACGGCCATCGCGGCAATTGCCGTGGCACGGCGCAAGGTCGTTTCGGGCACATCGAAACCGAGCAAACCGTGGAGCATCCCGGCCAGCAGCGAATCACCTGCGCCGACGGTGCTGGCGACGCTGACCTTCGGCGGCGTGGCATGCAACGCCGTGCCGGGGCTGAACCAGTTCACGCCGTCGGCACCATGGGAAATCACCACATGCTCGATGCCCTCGGCATGCAAACGCTCGGCGGCCTGGGCCTGTTGGTCGACGGAGTCCGTCGGGCAATCCAGGGCCTCGGCGAGTTCTTCGGTATTGGGCTTGATCAACCACGGGCTGGCCTTCAACCCGGCGCGCAGG
Source organism: Pseudomonas sp. D3 (assembly GCF_029320995.1). NCBI lineage: Bacteria > Pseudomonadati > Pseudomonadota > Gammaproteobacteria > Pseudomonadales > Pseudomonadaceae > Pseudomonas > Pseudomonas sp. D3. The sequence goes on along the minus strand of NZ_CP119772.1, from coordinate 1,140,598 downwards.
GCTTCGCCGCTGGTGTCCAGGGCAACTTTCAAGCCGAGGTTTTTCAGTTGCTCCAATAAGCCTTGGAACCACAGCGGGCTGACACCGCGCGGCAAACTGCCGGCGACCACCACCGCATCGTGCCCTGGGGCAATCAACGTGAGTTGATTGAGCAACGCTTGCTGTGCCTGCTCACTGACCTGCGGCCCCGGCGCATTGATGTCGGTGACGCGGCCACCGTGTTCGGCGATCTTGATATTGCTACGGGTCTCGCCGGGCACGCGGATGAACGCATCGACAAACCCACGGCGAGCGATAAGCGCCTCAAAGGCCTGGGGGTTGTCCTCGCCGAGAAAACCGCCGACGGTGACGTGATGGCCGAGGTCAGCCAGCACCTGGGCGACATTCACGCCCTTGCCGGCGGCGTGGGTCAGCATCGTCTCGCTGCGATTGACTTCACCGGGTTCCAGGCGCGCCAGGCGTACCGTGAGGTCCAACGCCGGGTTCAGCGTCAGGGTCAAAATCCTTGCCATCTACACGGCCTCCACAAGGGCTCGCACTTCAGCGGGCGAACCCACCGCGAGTGCTTGTTGGGCCAGGCTCTGGGCCTCGCTCAGACTGAATTCACGCACCCGCGCCTTCACTTCAGGAATGCTGCGGGCCGACACGCTCAACTCATCCACGCCGAGGCCGATCAGCACCGGCACCGCCAGCGGGTCGGCGGCCAGCTCACCGCACACGCCGACCCATTTGCCATGGGCATGGGCGGCGCGCACGGTGATGTCGATCAATTGCAACACGGCGGGGTGCAGGCCATCGGCCTGGGCCGACAGCGTCGGGTGGCCACGGTCGATGGCCAGGGTGTACTGGGTCAGGTCGTTGGTGCCGACGCTGAAGAAATCGACTTCCTTGGCCAGCACCGGCGCGAGCAACGCGGCGGACGGCACTTCGATCATGATCCCCAGTTGCAGGTCGGCCACCGGGATTTCCAGGCGCAGGCGCTCGGTCATGTCCCGGGCCGCGCGCCACTCATCGACGCTGCCGACCATCGGAAACATGATGCGCAGCGCCCGGTTATCCGCCGAGCGCAGCAACGCGCGCAACTGCGCTTCCATGATCTGCGGGCGTTGCAGCGTGAGGCGAATGCCGCGCACGCCGAGGAAGGGGTTTTCTTCCTCGGCGATCGGCCAATACGGCAGCGGTTTGTCGCCGCCCACATCGAGGGTGCGGACCACCAACGGGCGACCGCCGAGGCCGTCGAGTACGCGGCGGTATTCGGCTTCCTGGGTGGCTTCGTCCGGCGCCTGGGGGTGGGCCATGAAAATCAGTTCGGTGCGCAGCAGGCCAATGCCTTCGGCGCCCTGCTCCACCGCGCTCGCCACGCCGGCGCTTTCGCCGATATTGGCGAACACTTCCACGGCGTGACCATCGCGGGTCAGGGCCGGTTGATGGCGCTGCGCCGAGGCGGCTTGCAGGCGTTGTTCACGGGTGTCGCGTTCGACGGTGGCGCGTTGCAGGGTCGCGGCGTCGGCGTCGACATGCAGGCGGCCACGCTGGCCGTCGAGCAACAACGGCGTACCGGCGGCCAGCAGCAACACGGCCGGGCCGGCGCCCACCAACGCGGGAATGCCCAGGGCGCGGGCGACGATGGCGCTGTGGGCGGTGGCCCCGCCACGGGCGGTGAGAATACCGGCGACGCGGGCCGGGTCGAGGCGTGCGACATCCGACGGGCCGACTTCGTCCATCACCAAAATGTAGGGTTCGCTCGGTTCCTGGACGGTTTCGACACCGCACAACTGCGCCAGCACGCGGCGACCGATGTCGCGCAGGTCGGCGGCGCGCTCGGCGAGCAGGGCGTCCTGCAACGACTCCTGTTGTTTGGCGGCGGCTTCGATCACGCTCATCCAGGCGGCTTCGGCGCTTTCACCCTGTTTGAGGCGGGTGTCGACGTCGTCGGTCAGTTCCGGGTCGTCGAGCATCTCCTGGTGGGTGATGAAAATCTCGCGGATCGCCTTGGCCTGGCTGCGTTCGATCAGGCCCTGGATATCGCGGCGCACGTCCGCCAGTGAGGCGTGCAGGCGCTGGCGTTCGATGCTCGAGGACTCGCCACGCAGCGGATAGTCGAACGGTTGCAGCACCTGGATATGCGCCGGGCCGATGGCGATGCCGGGGGCGGCGGCGATGGCCTGGATCTGGCTACCGGCCAGCGGCGCGCTGAGCGCCGGTTCGAGATCCACAACGGCGGCTTGCGCACTCGCGGCAGGCAGCGGCTCGACCTCTTCGCCGAGCCCCTCTTGCACCGCCGCCAATAACGCGGGCAGCGCATCGCCAGCAATCGCCGGCTCCGCGACAAACTCCAACACCTGGCCACGCCGGGCGCCGAGGCTAAGCAGCTTGCTCAGGCTTTTCACCGACACGGCGCCCACCGCGCCATCGACGATGCGCACGCGAATATCGCCGTCAAAACTTTTCGCCAGTTGCGCGAGGATCTTCGCTGGCCGTGCGTGCAGGCCGTGGGCGTTGGCCAGGGCGATGCGGGCGCTGGGCCAGTCGGGCGGCAACTCACCGCCCAACACTTCAAGCACCGCGCGGCTGCTGGTGGCGCGGCCGAGTTCCTGGCCTCGCCCTTCAATCAACAGCGCACACAGGCGTTCCAGCAAGGTCTGGTGCGCTTCGCCGAGGCTGGCCAGGCAGAACAGGCCGTTGAGCGGCTGGCCGAGGTAACGCATGGGTTTGTCCGGGGTGACAAACGCCAGGCCCGGGCGCTTGACGGTCTGCTCGCTGTGCAGCCACCACAGGCCATCGCCCAGGGGCAGCGCGTCGACCTGCTGCAACACGGCGGCAAAGCCATTGCTCACACAATCGGCCTGGCGCAGCAGGCGTGCGCCGCGCCACACCAGTTCTTCAAAGTCATCGGCGGACACACCGAGCCCAATCATTTGCGCGTCCAGCGCCAATTCCTGCGGCGCGCCCTGCAGCAGTTTCAGCAACGCTTCGGCGGAAGCTGCGCGGCGCAGCGCCTGGCCCAGGTCGGTTTCACCGAGGGCGCGGGTCAGCAGTTGCAGCAGGCGCAGGTGCTCATCGGATTTGGCGGCAATACCGATCGCCAGGTAGACGATCTGGCCATCGCCCCAGTCCACTCCTTCGGGGAACTGCAGCAGGCGCACGCCGGTGGAAAACACCTGGTCGCGGGTTTCGGGCGTGCCGTGGGGGATCGCAATACCTTGGCCGAGAAAGGTCGAGCCTTGGGCTTCACGGCCTTGCAAGCCGCTGAGATAACCCTCGGCGACCAGGCCGTCGGCCACCAGCTTGTCAGCGAGCAGGTGCAAGGCAGCAGATTTATCCACAGCCGTCTGGCCCATGGATATCTGCTCTATGGTGAGCTCAAGCATGCCGTTCTCCTAGTTAGTGCGGCGGGCGCACTAGGTATTGTTTTGAATAAATCAGTCTAAAGTCGTTCACGCACAAACTGACTGAGCAGTCGGTTGGCAGCAATCACTCAGTGGCGAACATCGCAAAAATACGCCTGCTGAAACGTTTAATCTAGAATGCATGGCAGATTACGCGTTAATTGCGCATCCTTGAAGACCCTCTCGGCACCTGAGCTGAGACATTGGTCGTCTGCAGTAATCGGTTACGATTGGACAAACTGTCGGGGCAAGCTCTAAAAAACAAGGAAATCCCGGTTTGAAACTCAGTGATATCGCCCGTCTCGCCGGTGTGTCCGTGACCACCGCCAGCTATGTCATCAATGGCAAAGCCGAACAGCAACGCATCAGCAGCGCAACCGTCGAGCGTGTGCGTGCGGTGGTCCAAGCCCATGGCTTCACCCCCAACCCTCAGGCTGCCGGGCTGCGCAGTCGGCATACGCGCACCTTGGGTTTCATCCTGCCGGACCTGGAAAACCCCAGTTACGCACGGATTGCCAAGTTGTTGGAACAGGGCGCGCGTGCGCGTGGCTATCAATTGCTGATCGCCAGCTCCGACGACGACGCCAATAGCGAGCGCCAATTGCTGCAACTGTTCCGCGCCCGACGCTGCGACGCGCTGTTCGTTGCCAGTTGCCTGCCGGCCAGCGATGACAGTTATCGCGAGCTGCAAGCCAAGGGTTTGCCGGTCATCGCCATCGACCGCGAGATGGACCCCGCGCAGTTCTGCTCGGTGGTCAGCGACGATCGCCAAGCCTGCCAGCAACTGACCAGCAGCCTGCTGCAACCGCTGCCCAAGCAGATCGCGCTGATCGGTGCGCGACCCGAGCTGAGCATCAGCCAGGCGCGCGCCGCCGGTTTCCGTGAAGCGCTGCAAGGGTTTGGCGGTGAAGTGATCGTTGAACACGGCGAAGCGTTCAGCCGCGACTGCGGCCGGCAACTGATGGAGCAATTGCTGCAGCGCCTGGGGCATTTGCCTGACGCGCTGGTGACCACGTCCTACGTGCTGCTGCAAGGCGTGTTCGACGCACTGCATGACTTCCCGCTCAAGTCGCGGCCGCTGCGCCTGGGCACGTTCGGTGATACCCAGTTGCTGGATTTCCTGCCGCTGCCGGTCAATGCCATGGCCCAGCAACATCAACTGATCGCCGACACCGCGCTGCGCCTGGCCCTCGCCGCAATTGAAGAGCAGCAGTATCAACCCGGCGTAAACGCCATCGGCCGAACCTTCAAGCAGCGTATTCACGAGGTGTGAGCGTGGAGCTGATCGACACCCACACCCACCTGGACTTCCCGGACTTCGACAACGATCGCCGGCAAGTCCTCGCGCACAGCCGCCAACTCGGCGTGCAGCGCATGGTGGTGTTGGGGGTGTATCAGCAAAATTGGCAACGGCTGTGGGATCTGGTGCAAGACGATGAAGGCTTGTTCGCAGCCTTCGGCCTGCACCCGGTGTACCTCGACGAGCATCGCCCCGCCGACCTGACAGCCCTGGGCGACTGGCTGACCCGTCTGCGGGGCCACCGGCAATTGTGCGCGGTGGGCGAGATCGGCCTGGATTACTTCCTCGAACACCTCGACCGCGAACGCCAGCAGCAACTGTTCGAAGCCCAACTCAAGCTGGCCGTGGATTTCCAACTGCCGGCCCTGCTGCACGTGCGCCGCAGTCATGCCGCCGTGATCGCCACCCTCAAGCGCATCCGCCTGCCACGGGGCGGCATCATCCATGCCTTCGCCGGCAGCCGCGAAGAAGCGCGTGAGTACATCAAGCTGGGTTTCAAGTTGGGCCTGGGCGGCGCCGCTACCTGGCCGCAGGCGCTGCGCATGCACAAAGTACTCGCGCAACTGCCTCTGGAGGCCGTGGTGCTGGAAACCGATGCGCCGGACATGGCGCCCGTCATGCACCCCGGCCAGCGCAACAGCCCGGAACACCTGCCCGAGATCTGCGCCGCGTTGGCCGAGCGCATGGGCCTCAGCCCGTTATCGCTGGCGCAGGCGAGCACACGCAATGCGTGCGAGCTGTTCAATTGGTAGCGCGCTGACGGCCTGCAGGTTCAGGGTCATGCGTTGCCGATGACGGGCATAGCGCAACACCAGGAAATGAATCAGCACCGCCACCAGCGAAAGGTTGAGCTGCTCGATCATACTGAGCAAACCCACCCACTCTGCCACCAGTGCCATCAGCAAGGTCGCGCAGGTCAGGATGATCATGCTCGGGCGAACCAGCGCCCACTGGTCCAGGGCGCGAAATTGACGCAATTGTTTGCGACAACGCAACTGCAGGCCCGACTGGCAATACGTGCACTCAAAAGGCTCGTCGATGGCAATCGCGTTCAATTGCCAAGGCTTGAGTTCAAACGTCATGTCACATCGGGCGCAGTGCCCTCTGATGCCGAATACAGCGATCATCGCCGTGCCTCCTTGGGACTGTGACCAGATGAAACAAATTTTCACCCATTCACGCCGATAGAAAAGATGCGCCGCAAAATCAAGACAAACGCCACAGCAGTAAAAGACTAATCCTACGATTACGGCCTACACCCGAAACGCGCCGATCAGTTGCTTCAACTCGATCACCTGCTGCGACAACTGCCGACTGGCCGCTTCGGTCTGATGCGCGCCGTCGGCCGCGTGTTCGCCGGCGCGGTTGATTTCGACGATGTTGCGGTCGATATCGTGGGCGACAGCGGTTTGCTGCTCCACGGCGGCGGCAATCTGCTGGTTCTGATCCACGATCATGCCAACGGCGCCAAGAATATTCTCCAGGGCCTGCTGGACCTTTTCCGACTGGCCCACCGTGCCTTCAGCCATCGCATGGCTGGTGCCCATGGCCTTGACCGCCGCGCCAACACCGCTGTGCAGTCGGCTGATCATCTGCTCGATCTCTTCGGTAGAGTGCTGGGTGCGCCGGGCCAACGTGCGCACTTCATCGGCTACCACCGCAAAACCACGGCCCTGCTCCCCGGCACGGGCCGCTTCGATCGCAGCGTTGAGCGCCAGCAGGTTGGTTTGCTCGGCGATGCTCTTGATCACTTCCAGCACGCTGCTGATGGATTGGCTGTCGGTGGCCAGTTGATTGATCACCCGTACCGACTCGTCGATCTCCGACGCCAACCGCGCAATGCTGCCTTGCTGGGACTGCACCAGGCCACGGCCGCTGACGGTTTCATCGTTGACGCTATGCGCGCTGCTGACCGCCGCCGCCGCGCTGCGCGCCACTTCCTGGGCGGTGGAGGACATCTGGTTCATGGCCGTCGCCACCTGTTCGATCTGGCTGCGCTGCCCGGATACCGCCTGGTTACTGCGGGCCGAGACCACCTCAACCTGGCCGGCCTGCCATTCAACCTGGCTGACGGTGTGCCCGACGCGCTCGATCAGGTCGTGGATCTTGGCCACGGTGCCATTGAACACTTGGCCGAGGTCGCCCAACTCGTCGCGGCTTTGGGCGACAAACGTGACCGTCATATCGCCCGCCGCCACCTTGTCCATCATCGCCCCCAGGCGCCGCAACGTCGTGCGCGTCGAGGCATAGAAACCGGCGTACAGATAAAAGATCAGCAAAAACACCGCCGCCAGGGCCGACACCAGCACCAGCATGTGCGTTCGGTTTTGCGTCAGCCGTTGTTCCAACTGCCGTCCGAGAAAGCCCAGGGTGGCCTCATTGAGCTGGTAGGTCTGGGCCATCAATTGACTCACGTCTTCGTAGAAGCCCTGCCACGGTGCGTCGAGGGTCTCGGCCATCACCACCTGCTCTTCAAACAGTTCACTGCCTTGCTTGAGGCTCGCGTTGCTGGCCTTGGCCAGGCTGTCGAGCGCCGCGTGGGCGGATTTGCTGGAGCCCAGGGCGTCCTGCAGCTTCAAGCCGTATTCGGCCTGGAGCTTTTCCAACTGCTGCAACAGCTCGTCGAAACGCGTGCTGGAGGACGAGTTGAGAAAACCCTGGCCCAGGGAGTACGCGCCCATTGCGCGCCCTTCGCCCAACGTCTGGGTGACCTGCGGGGTGACGCTGGTGATCAGCTCGCTGAGCTGGCGTAGATCGCTCTGCGGGTCGCGGCTCAAGCCGGATTGGCTGGCGATGATCTGGCTGAGCATCTGCGCCTTGTTCAGCAACTTGCCGATCAGCGCACTTTTGCTCAGCAGCGACGACTCCTGCTGCTGGGCCTTGAAGGCGGCGACCAGCTCGTCGCGCTTGGCGTCGAACGCGGCGACTTGTTCGGGGTCAGTCGCCATCGCGCGCAGGCCTTGCAGGCGCGCCAGCACGCTGTGTTCCAGGGTATTGATGCTGCCTTCCAGATCGCCCGCCTTACCGGATTGGCCGAGGGTCGCGTTGATCTGCACCTGGTTGTTGAGGGTTTCCAGGTCACGGCGCAAGGCCAGGCTGCTGCCGAGCAAATCCAGGCTTTGCAGTTCGATGCGAGTGCCCTGGAACTCACGCCAGGAGTCGCGCACCAGGAAATAGTTGGTGGCCAGCATCGGCAGCAGGAACAACACGCTGATCAAACTGAACTTCATGCCGAAGCTCAGGCGGTTCATCAGCGCGACGGCGGGATAGAGCAAGCTCTTCACAGGTGAACTCCCTTCCTATTATTTTTATTTGAGGCGCAGGGCGGCGGCAGATAGCCACTATTTGGCGCTCTGCTTGTATAGCTCAAATCGAAAGGGAGTTTTGTAACGTAAAGTTAACGAGCTGTGGGAGCAGGCTTGCTCCCACAGGGATTGACCGTGACCGCTAGGGCAACACGGTCCAGATGGCGAAACCGGCATACCACAGCACCGCCGCGCGCAGCAGCAGTTCCCATAGGCGATCCAGGCTGTTGATGCCGTCGGCACCCACCACCGGTGGCGGGATTTCAGCGGCCACCAGGCCGACTTTGTTCACCAGTTGCGCGGCACTGATGTCCCAGTTCAACAGCTCGTGGAGCATCACACGGCTGACCGCGACAAAGTTGCCCACCAAAGCAAAGCTGGCCGCCAGCAAGCGCACCGGCAACCAGTCAAAAGCATGCCGCAGTTGCCCGGCACGCTCGGCCACCAGGGGGTTCTGGCTGTGTTCACTGGCCAACGCCAGCAGGCGATAGGCCAGGGCCGCGACCGGGCCCAACAGGAAATACCAGAAAATCACCGCAAAAAAGCTCTGGTAGGCCTGCCACAAGAGATGCCCCTGAACACGCTCCAGCAATTGCTCGCCACTGTCGGCACCGACCTTCAGGTCACGCTCGGCCACATGCTCGGCGGCTTGCAGGTCGCCGCGCCGCCAGGCATCGCGGAATGGGCCGAGCCCCGCCAGCAGATCACCGCGCCCCAGGCTGTAGATCAGCACCAGCAGGTGTACCGGCAGCGCCAACAGGCCGTATGCCACGGGTTCCAGCACCAGCAGCAACAGAGCCAGCACGGCCACCGGCAGCACCACCAGCAGCGCCAGAATCAACCAGGGCTGTTTGCCGAGGCGCGGGCTCGATTCCAATTTGGCCAGTTCGCGCAGCCATCCGCCGTCGCGCTGCAATTTTTGGCGCAAGGCCGAGAACTTCTCGATCCAGACCGCCAGCACCAATACCAGGAAACTCATTGTGCGTGTTCTCCATCCTGCAGGGCGCTGCGAAAGCGCACCCAATCAAAAGCGGGCCCGGGATCGGTCTTGCGCCCCGGGGCGATATCGCTGTGACCACAAATGCGCTGACGGGTGATACCCGGGTAAGTCGCCAGCAACTGACGTGTCAGGTCGATCAGTGACGCATATTGGACATCGGTAAATGGCAGGTCATCCGTGCCTTCCAGTTCGATCCCCAGGGAAAAGTCATTGCACGTTTCGCGCCCCTCGAAGCTGGAAACCCCGGCGTGCCATGCGCGGTCGAGGCAGGACACAAACTGCGTCACCACTCCGTCGCGCTCAATCAGAAAATGCGCTGACACGCGTAGGTCAACAATCCCTTCATAGTAAGGATGTTCCGTGACATCCAGGCGATTCTGGAAAAATTCCTGCACCTTACCGGTGGCGAACTGCGCCGGCGGCAGGCTGATGTTATGCACCACCAACAGCGAAACTTCGCCTGCGGGTCGCTCGTTGAAGTTGGGCGAAGGGCAATGACGAACACCCTGGCACCAACCGCTGACGGGGTCCAACTGCATACAGGTTCCTTGAGTGTGACCAATTGTGACCAGTATGCCGCGTTCAGCCCTGTGGTTGCGATCACTTGCCGCGATTGAATTGACTCAGGTTACCCGTCACCGTCGCCAGCGCACGCTCGAACAGCGGGGCATCGTCCAGGATACGCAGCACGCCACGCTTGAACGCCTGGGCCAGTTGGCCGGCGCTGTGCTCAAGCACCTTGAGCCCGCTGCGGTTGACAAAAATATAGCGATCGGCCGGCGCCATGATCGTGTTAAGTTTGCAGCGCAGGAGGGTTTCCGGGGGGGCCTCTAACTCCAGCCAAACGCCGATGCGCAATTGGCGCGCTTTGAGCAAGTCCGGATCATCCGCCGCCAGGTCTTGCGCAGCATCGGGCAAACCAGGGTCAAATACGAAGGGCTCACGCACCTCGATCAACGTCTGCGTACCGTCGAACGCCTGAACATGCAAGGCCTGCAGCCGCACAAAGAACTCACGGGTGCTGAAGGGATCGAACGCCGCGCCGGTCAAACCGTTGCGCAACGCCTTGAGCAAACCCGGCAACTGCGCCAGCAAATGCCGCCCGGCCTCGGTGTCGTCCCTCAGGCTCACGCTCCAGATCAACTCGTCGAGGGTGCGCAGCTCCGTCTGCCACTGCACCGATTGCTCGCCGTGCTTGAGACTAGCCAGCAACAACACCTGGCTCCAGGCCTGCTGCACAAACTGCACCACCGCCCGTGGCAGGACCTTGCCCAGCAAGCGCCGGTTCAGCACGTCGGCCACGCGCTGACGGGCAGCGTCGGTACGCAGGCGTGCCGCCTCAGCGCCGCGGGTGTGCTGTTCGAGCAACGCACTGCGCCGGCGCTCGTCAGCGGTAAACGCGGAGAATTCCGACAGCAGTTCGGAAAAAATCGCCGGGTCTTCGGCAAAGTCATTCAGCAGACGCTGCACCACCTGCTCGATACGCAGGTACAAGCCGTCACGCAGGTAATCTTCACCCGGGCTCCAACCGACGACGGCGCTGCCGATTTCGTTGAGCAGCCGCCGCGCCGGATGGCCGGCACGGCTGAAAAGGCTCTTGTCCAGCACCGCCAGTTTCAGCACCGGGATCTGCAGGCGGGCGATCAAGGCCTTGAAGGCGTGCGGGACGGCGTGGTCATGGAGGATAAATTCGAACAACAGCGCGACCAGATTGATCACGTCTTCGTCGCACGCTTCCACGATTCTGGATTTGCCGCTCTTGACGCTGACACGCGTCAGCAGTTGCTTCAGTTGGTTGCGCAGATCGAAGTCATCCTCGACGTCCGGCTCCGGCACGTATTGCTGCAAATGGGACAGCAGGCGCAGCAGATCGCGGGTGGCGATGGGCTGGGGCTCGGCGCTGGCCTCCAGGGTGGGCGCTACGCTGCCCCGCACAGCCGCCAGCAGTTCACGCAGTTCGGCAAAGGCGGGCTGGCCGTTTTCATCGACCGGTTGATCCGCCGCCGGCAAGCGCTCTGAACGCTGATGCTCGCGCGCCACGCGCCCACCAGGGCGGCGGGCCGGCACCACCGTGAGCTCAGGCAGTACGCCCGTAGCGACCAGCAACTGATTGGCGTCTGCGTACAGGTGGTCGGCGTCGCTGAGCACGTATTTCTCAAAGAGTTTGAGCATGATCAGTTTGACGCGAATCTCCACGCCCAGACTGCGTCCCGCGCGCAGAAAGAATTCACACAACCGCGCCGGGCCCAGGGGGTTCTCACGGTCATCCATGTACCGGCCCAGCAAGGCACTCAGACGGGCAGTCAGTTGCTCCAGGGCCAGACCGTCAAGTCGCCGCACCCGCCCGAGCATGGCATCCAGCGCCAGGGTTCTTTCCACATCACCACGTGAAGTGTCCGAGAGCGCCTCGTAGGACATCACCGGCACTATCTGCAGCTCACCTCGCCCCGCCCCGCCCAGGCTGGCGAAGGCCTTGAAGAGTTGCTCCATGAACACACGTTCGAAATTCTTGCGCTTGAGCCGCAGGTCGCGCATGGCTTCAAAGAAAATAGGGTGGTCGACGTTGTTACGAGCCTTGTCGGCCATTTCGAACAGGCTGTCGTCAGCGTTGTCGAACAGCTCCTGCAGACCTTGTTGCAGTTGCTGCGCAGCTTTGTCGCGAACCTGCAGCAACACCACCGGCAGCCGCGCGAGCGGCGATGGCGCGGTCTGTGCCTTATTGATCGGCACCACCTTTCCATCATTGTGCATCCTGGCCTCCTGAAACCGCGGTGTGGGTTGGGCAAAGATCGGCGACAGGCCCCTTTGGGCACTGCGTATACCCGGTGCTTACCCGCACGTCAAAGCTATGACGCCAATTGCAAGGCGCGAGATTATCTTGCAAATGAGGGGAGTTGCGCCAGTGAACTCTGTCATAACGCTGTAAATGAGCAGGCCACTGGGTTCAAACGCACACTGCCCCTATAATCGCCGCACTTTGTTTGTGGAGCCTGTTATGCCGAATCTCCGTCTTGCCGACCTCACCGCCGAAATCGAAGCCAACGTGCGCCGCGCACTGCTGGAAGACATCGGCAGCGGCGACATCACCGCGCAATTGATCCCGGCCGAACGGCTGGCCAAGGCCTCGATCATTACCCGCGATGCGGCTGTGATCGCCGGCACAGCCTGGGTGGACGCGGTGTTCCGCCAACTGGACCCACAGGTCGCGGTGCATTGGCAGGTGGCCGACGGTGAACGCGTCAGCCCCAACCAGGCACTGTTTCACCTCGAAGGCCCGGCACGTTCGCTGCTCAGCGGCGAACGCAGCGCACTGAACTTTCTGCAGATGCTCTCCGGCGTGGCCACGCGCGCCCAGTACCTGGCGGATTTCGTCGCGAGCACTCAGGTCAAGCTGCTGGACACGCGCAAGACGCTACCGGGCCTGCGCCTGGCGCAGAAATACGCCGTGACCTGCGGCGGTTGCCACAACCATCGCATCGGTTTGTATGACGCGTTCCTGATCAAGGAAAACCATATCGCCGCCTGTGGTGGCATTGCCAAGGCGATTTCGGCCGCGCACAAGATCGCCCCGGGCAAGCCGGTGGAAGTCGAAGTGGAAAGTCTGGAAGAATTACGCGAAGCGTTGGCGGCGGGCGCCGATATCATCATGCTCGACGAACTGAGCCTGGACGACATGCGTGAAGCCGTGCGCCTGAACGGCGGCAAGGCCAAGCTGGAAGCCAGCGGCGGGATCAACGAAAGCACCCTGCTGCCCATCGCTGAAACCGGGGTGGACTACATCTCCATCGGCGCGATGACCAAGGATGTGAAGGCGGTGGACTTGTCGATGCGCCTCAGCCTCTGAAACTCGTTGCAGGAGCCGGATTGCCGGCTCCTGCAACAGCCGTTCAAACCACCAGGTTATTCATCTCGCAATACTCGTCCCATTCGACGCCGAGCACTTCAGCCGCCTCCTTGTGCAAGACCAGCCGTGCGGCTTCGAACTCGTCCGCGGTCGAGGTGTACTTGAGGGTCAGTTCCCATGGCTGAAGACCCTGGCTCTCGGCCTCGTCCTCGAATGCCCACTGGAGCTGGTCGCGCTGATCGTCAGCGCTCAGGTCCTTGATCTCTTCTTTAAGCTGCGGCGATTCCTCGAGGTATTTGTCGAGGGCTGCTTGGTGCCGAACTTCCTGGGTCATTTCAGTCGTGGTCATGTTGTTCTCTTAGATCTAGGAATGGGGATGCATCTGGGTCATCAAGGTTGCGCAGATACAAAAGAGCGGGCATGAATGCCGACTCGCCTGGCCTTCAGAACCATTCTGGGATCATCTGAAAACGGTGTTGCCTTGGTGCCCGAGACAGGAATCGAACCTGCGACCTTCGCGTTACGAGTGCGCTGCTCTACCGGCTGAGCTACACGGGCGGTGGGCTAAAGCTAGCACCGCATCGGGCGTCCGGCAACTCACTGGCGTCGCAGGGCAATCACCCCTTGGGCCCAGAAGCGCGGCTGCAGGTGCTGGTTGCCGTCCTCAAGGTAATCTTGCTGGGCTTGCTTGATGTGCGGCGCATCACGCATCACGACCCACACCAGCAACCCAACGGACAGTACACCCGCCACTCGCCACCCTCGCCAGGCCCATGGCAGCGACGCGCCAGGAGGGGCGCGCCACACATGCAGCGCCATCAGCCAGCCCACCACCAGCGCCAACCAGACCTGCGAGTTGGGCATCACGATGACGCCGTCGACCATCGCTTGCGTGAGCGCACCCAGCAACGCCGCGAACAGGCACCCGCGCAGCACGTCCGCACGTTCAGTGGAACAGGCACGCGCCCGTAGTACGCCGAGGGTGGCCCAGCCGCCGCGCCACGCCAAAACAACCACGCACAGGGCCGATGGGACACCCCACTCGCTGGCCCATTGCAGGATCGCCTGGTGCGGATGCGCGGCGATCGGGTTGGCGATATCCGCGAAGTGCATCGGCCCAAACCCCAGCCACGGACGCTCGACGATCATGTGCCAGGCCTGCAACCAGATCGGGCCACGCCCCGACAGCGAAGTGGTGAGGCGATCGCTGACGCCACTCCCGACCTCAATGCCCAGAACGCCCGCCAACAGCGTGAAAAACGCCGCATACAGCATCAAGCCGCCGCACACCGCGGCCAATTGCCACGCCAACCAGCGTCGCCCCCAGGGCCCGAGCAGTGCCAACGCCACACCCGCCACCGCCATGCCTAGACAAGTGCCACGAGTACCGCCGCTGATCGCAATCAACCACCAGACACACAGCAACGCAAACACCGCGCCGCGCACCGAACGGGAGACCTTGGGCATCAGCAAAGGCAGCGCCAGCAATGGCAGGGTGAAGGTCTGGAATTGACCGTAGAAGCGCTTGTTGGAAAACCCGGACAGCAAAGAGTCCGGATCAACAACCCGCGCGCCACTGGTGAAGGCGAGCGCGCCTGCGTACAGGTATTGGATCGACTTGATCAGGCACAGCAGCACCACAATCAGGATCAGCACGCGGTCCAAAGGCTCACCCGCGTGCCGGCGCAGCAGGGCAACCGCGACGGCAATCGCCCCACAACTGATGAACAGCGCAACCTCGGTGAAGGCCCAGAGCGGCTGATGGGCCAGTGCCGATGACACCAGGCCCAGCACAACGATCAGCGCCAGGCCCAGCGCCGTCGGCCGGTCCACCAGACGCTCGACGGGGACGACCGTCAGCCCATACACCACCGCGCACAGGCCCATGGCCACCTGCATCGCGCGCTGCCAGTCATGCCCGCTGAACGGTGCGCAGATACCCAGCGCGAGCAAGCACGCCGCAATCACCAGGAAAGTAGTATCGCGCTGCTGCGGGGATAACGACATCAGCCACCTTTACGTCCGTGTGGAGGGTTTAGCAGTCATGCCCCGTCGGCGCCACACCCTTTGGTGGCGTACTTGGCCTCTGCCGTCGTGGTGCATTTCCAGCCGGCGGTGGCGCTGCGCGTCAGGGTGATGGTCTTGCCCAGTATCGGTGCCGGGGCGTCGAGTATTTCGCAACCGATGGAACCGGCGCCGGTGGCGACATCCCCAGTCACATCGATTTTGCAGTTGGCCGTCGGGCTGGTGCCACCGATCAATGGCACGGTAGGCGCCGTGCCTTGGTTGAATACATCCTCATAGCCGGCTTTCAACGCTGTGATTTCAGCCAACCCCGCCGTGAACTTGGCCTTGGCCTGGTGCGTGGTGTACATGGGCAAGCCAATGGTGGCCAAAATGCCGATGATTGCCACGACGATCAACAACTCGATCAAAGTAAAACCTTTCTGACGCATCACATTGCTCTCCAGAATAAAACCCATGACAAGGCGCGTCCTGCGCCCCGTATTGTGCAGCCGCGCCAGTGTACTCACCCACGAGCGGCCAATCGCGTAGAAGACGCACAATCTGACATTTTATCGTTGAACGCCGAGCAGTCCGAATCCGTCACCTGACTACGCTATAAAGATTCGACAACCTGTGTGCGGAACAGAGACATGAACAACGCTTCCACGACATACGCCTGGGAAGGCATCAACCGCCAGGGACGCAGGGTGACCGGGCAAGCCATCGGCCACGACCTCGCGCTGATCAAGGCACAACTGCGCCAGCAAGGGATTTTCCCTGCCCGCGTGCGCAAGCAATCTCGCGGCCTGCCAAGCCTCACTCCGCCGATCAAACCGGCGGATATTGCCCTGTTCACCCGCCAGTTGGCGACGCTGCTGAAGGCCGGCATTCCGTTACTGCAAGCCTTCGACGTCATCAGCGAAGGCTTCGACAACCGCCACCTGTACAGGCTGGTAAATGGCTTGAAACAGGAGATCGGCGCCGGCAATAACCTGGCGTCGGCATTGCGCAAACAGCCGCGTTACTTCAATGATTTGTACTGCAACCTGGTGGCAGCAGGTGAGCAGGCCGGCGCCCTGGAAACCCTGTTGGAGCGAGTGGCGGTTCACCTGGAAAAGAGCGAGCGGCTCAAGGCCAGGATCAAGAAAGCCATGACCTACCCCATTGCCGTCATCGCCGTCGCCAGCCTTGTCAGCAGTCTCTTGCTGATCCATGTGGTGCCGCAGTTCCAGAACCTGTTCGCCGGCGTCGACAGCAAGCTGCCCGGCTTTACCCTGCAAGTGATTGCCTTGTCCGAGTTCCTGCAACAAGCGTGGTGGATGCTGGCGCTCAGCCTGGGCGCGGGAGGTTTCGGGTTGCGCCAGGCCTATCGCGCATCGCCTGGTTTTCGCCATTGGCTGGATGCCGGTTTGTTGAAAGCGCCCCTGGCAGGCACACTGCTGAAAAAGTCGGCAGTCGCCCGTTACGCCCGCACGCTTTCGACTACTTTCGCGGCCGGAGTGCCGTTGGTACAGGCCCTGGATTCAGTGGCCGCCGCTGCCGGCAACCAGCTATTCAAACAGGCTATCGAGCATATGCGTCACGATGTATCCACAGGCATGCCGTTGAACCGATCCATGGCCTCCAGCGGCCTGTTTCCCGGCATGGCGATCCAGATGACGGCGATTGGTGAAGAATCCGGCAACCTGGAGCACATGCTGGAAAAGGTCGCGAGCCACTACGAGTCTGACGTCGACAACCTGGTCGACCACCTCACCAGCCTGATGGAACCGCTGATCATGGTGGTGCTCGGAGGGATTGTCGGCGCCCTGGTAATCGCCCTGTACTTGCCGGTCTTCCAACTCGGTACGGCATTTTGAACCTGTTGCTGAGCCAGCAGCCGTGGGCCTTTGTCGTCATGGCTCTGGTGCTGGGCCTGATCGTGGGCAGTTTCCTCAACGTGCTGGTGTGGCGCCTGCCGAAAATGCTCGAACGCGAATGGCGCGCACAGGCCCATGAGGTGCTCGGTTTGCCCGGCGACCCCGTCGGGCCGAGATACAACCTGATGCAGCCCAATTCCTGCTGCCCGCACTGCAATCAGCCGATTCGGCCCTGGGAAAACATCCCGCTGCTCAGCTACCTGATGCTCCGGGGCCGTTGTACACATTGCCGCGAAGCGATCAGTGCACGTTATCCCTTTACTGAACTGGCGTGCGGAGTGATCTCGGCCGTGGTGGCCTGGCATTTCGGCTTTGGCTGGCAAGCCGGCGCGGTGATGCTATTGAGCTGGGGCTTACTGGCAATGAGCCTGATCGACGTGGACCACCAACTGCTGCCCGACGTACTGGTCCTGCCGCTGTTGTGGCTGGGGCTGATGCTTAACAGTGTTGAGTTGCTGGTGCCCCTGCCCGACGCACTGTGGGGCGCGGTGATCGGGTACATGAGCCTGTGGACGGTGTTCTGGCTGTTCAAGCTGGCCACCGGCAAGGACGGCATGGGCTACGGCGACTTCAAGTTATTGGCGCTGCTCGGCGCCTGGGGCGGCTGGCAAATCCTGCCGATGACGTTGCTGATCTCATCGCTGGCGGGCGTGTGCGGCGGGCTGATCCTGCTGCGCCGGAGCAAGACCCAGGCCTCTGCGCCGATGCCGTTTGGTCCCTATCTGGCAATTGCCGGCTGGATTGCCGTGCTCTGGGGTGGTCAAATAACCGACTTCTATTTGCAGTCTGTCGGTTTCAGATGACCACTCCTGTTGCAACACCCTGGATTCTTGGCCTTACGGGCGGCATCGGCAGCGGCAAGAGCGCTGCGGCCCAGCACTTCAGCGACCTCGGCGTAGACTTGGTAGATGCAGATCACGCCGCCCGCTGGGTGGTCGAGCCTGGCCGGCCGGCACTCGCCAGTATTGTCGAACACTTCGGTGCCAGCGTGCTGCAGCCCGACGGCCAGTTGGACCGCGCCGCATTGCGCAAGTTGATCTTTGAAGTGCCGCAAGAGCGCCGCTGGCTGGAAGCCTTGCTGCACCCGTTGATTGGCGAGGAGATTCGCAACCACCTGGCGCGTGCGCGCTCGCCTTACGCGATCCTGGTATCGCCGCTGCTGATCGAATCCGGCCAGCACAGCATGACCCAACGCATCCTGGTGATCGACGTGCCGCAATCCGTGCAGATTCAGCGTACCCTGCAGCGCGACGGCATCAGCGAACAACAGGTGCAGGCGATACTCAAGGCCCAGTCCAGCCGCGAAGAGCGCCTGAACCATGCCGATGACGTGCTGGTCAACGACCGCGACCTCGCCTGGTTGCACAGCGAGGTCGAACGACTGCACCACTTTTACCTTACTTTGCGTGGAGGCCGATCATGAGCCAACCCTTGACCGTCGAATGCCCAACCTGCGGCGCCCCCGTGGAATGGAACGCGACCAGCCCCAACCGGCCGTTCTGCTCGGACCGTTGCAAACTCATCGACCTGGGTGCCTGGGCCGCTGAGGAACATAAGATCCCCGCAGATCAGGACGCCGAAGACGAGCTGTTTTCCGAAGATCTGCCACCGCGCCATTAAGGCCGCATAAAGGCATATTCCTGCTGGTCGTCGAGGTTCTCTGCAAGGTATTGCAGCTCGTCGGCCAGGTCTTCGAAACTGCGCACACCCTTGCTCTGCTGCACCACCGCGCTGAGCATCGCGCGCAAGGTCAAGCCTGGGTCAAAACCGATTTCTTGTGCCGCGTCCTGGCTTCTGTGCAACTCCTGACGTGCCCATTCATACACACTCATGATCCGCGCTCCCACCTTGCTCAGGAAAAGTTTCACAAAGCATGGGCCAGCCAAGCTGGGCGCGATTTGATCTGGGTCAAGTCTGCGAATCGTCATCTTTCCAGGGCGCCGAGAGGTAACGGGAGCGGTTGAATGTCTCCAGCCATTCCGGGCAAAACACCACCAGGGCGCTGATCACCATGCCGTTGATGAAGGCCTCGGGAAAGATAATCAGCCACAGGTAACCGACAAAATCCTCGAGCCATTCCGGCATCGCGAAACGCCCGTCGAACCACAGCAACCCCAGCCCTGCCAACAGGCAGAGCAAGGCCGACAATGCGGCGGCAAAAAAACCGGAACAGAAGATATAGACGAAGGGGTTGCGCGGTTGTGCCCGTTCGACAAACACCGCGCAGATTTCAGTGACCAACACCGGCAGCACGATCAACAGCAGACCGTTGATACCCACTGCGGCCAGGTCCTGGCGGCCCAGTAACAGCAAGCCCATCTGCGCGGAAAAACCGCCGACGATTGCCAGCGGCCAGTCGAGCAGCAGGGTCACGGCCGTCATGCCGATAAAGTGGTAGGAGACCCCCGTATCGAAGTCGCGCCTCACCAACCACAGCATGAATAACGCGAACACCGTACCGAACAGCAAGTGCTGACGCCGCCGGTCAGCAAACAGCTCGACCCATGGCGAACGCAGGATCGCCCATAGCAGCACTGGCGCGTACAACAGCCAGCCGATGCTGAGGGTTTGCGGCGCCAGCACCGCCGCACTGATCACAGTTTCACCTGCTCCAGTGCCTCACGCAGCTCAGCAGCAGAGCCATACTCGTGGCGCGCGGTCAGCTTGCCGTTATCCAATTGCAGCCATAGCACTTTATCCACAGGCGCGGGATAACGCGGAGCGATGCGTGCGTCCCGGTCCAGCATGACTCGGTAGTTGTAGGACTGCATGGCCGGCACCGCGAACAGCTTGGCGACCAGCCGAGGCATACGCTGGATATCCGCGACAAACACCCCATGCCGCGCTTCAAGATAGCCTTTGGGCTGGCCCTGCAGGGCCGCGTCTACCAGCTTGGCGGCATCCATGCCACGGGCCACTAACAAGATCTGTGCCTGGTCATCCAGGGTGTAAGCCTGGTCGAACTGATCCAGCAGCGTCCAGGGTGCCACGCGCTCACCCACTTCAACCGCCTGGGCCCACACGGGCAACAGGCTCAACACCAGCACTGCGAAAAACTTCACTGCACACCTCATGCTTGGGAGAACGTCGAGTCGACAGTCTACACCGGGCTTTAGCGCAGGGACTTTCTAAGGTCTGAATGGATGGGAGCGGCAAGAGGACGCTGTCTCCGAGGACACACTCGCCGCCTTTAGTCGCGCCTTCTACGCATCGCTAACTAACCACTGAACCGCTTGATCCAATCCAGGCTTTCAACCGTGAGGCCGGTAGGACGGTATTCACAGCCGATCCATCCCTGATAACCGCGTTGCTCTAGTGCTGTGAACAAGGCGCAGACGTCCATGTTCCCCGTCCCCGGCTGGTGACGACCCGGACAGTCGGCGATTTGCACATGAACGGTTCGCTCATAAAAACGAGCCAGGACATCAGCCGCGTCTCCCGTCAGGCGCTGGGCGTGGTACAGATCAAGAATCAGCCCGACACTCGGAA
Organism: Pseudomonas sp. D3; assembly: GCF_029320995.1. Lineage (NCBI taxonomy): Bacteria > Pseudomonadati > Pseudomonadota > Gammaproteobacteria > Pseudomonadales > Pseudomonadaceae > Pseudomonas > Pseudomonas sp. D3. The sequence continues at coordinate 1,120,345 of NZ_CP119772.1, read as the reverse complement.
AAGTCTCCAGAACTTGCTGCGCCTTGCTGAAGTCGGACATGGAATAGCCCGGCATTTCCTGCACGCAGATGACTTCGATCAGTGGACGCAAACCCTGGTCTTCAAGGTATTTCACCGCGTACTCCAGGTTTCCGCCGTACACGAGCGCCGCGTCATCCTGAGTGGTAATGCCCGACATGATGTGGACGTCCGAACACGCCAGCGCCTTTGCATAGCTGGCGGCCTGGAGCAAGCTGCTGCGAAAATCATCTTCCTTGCCATGCAACGCCGCGATGCCCTTGGTCACGCCGGTCGGCGCAGCAAATTGAATCAACGGCAGGTTGTGTTGACCCAAGTGATCAGCCAGCAGGCTCGCGTCGAACTCATAAGGCGACGGGAATTCAACCGCGCGAAAACCAGCGGCGGCGGCGGCTTCGATGCGTTGCAGGAATGGCAATTCATTGAATTGAAAGCCAAGGTGAGCGTTGAATTTAAGCAGAGGGCAGGTATCCGTCCTGGAAAGGAGCTTCACAAAGGTTGTTCAACACGTGCCTGTGCCTTTGGCGCAGACACTCGGCGCGGCTTGGTATGGTATTTTCCCACCCCAGTTCGATAGGGGGCCCGGCCCCGATAGGAACAGACTGACGCCGACCATTCGAGAGAGAGCCTGTGATCAAGAAAGACCTTGCCTTGCAGTTGGCGCCGCACGTCATCGACATGCTTCGCGCCAGGTCGATGCGGGCCGGTGAGCCCTTGCGCGAGCAGACGTTCGCGCAAGCGCTGGGTGTTTCGCGCTCGCCTATCCGACGAGTGTTTGCCTTGCTTGCCGAGTGGAATCTTGCGACCCAAGAGCCCAATCGCGGCTACTTTCTGAAACAAGACGCCGGGGAGATCCAGGCATCCGCATTCCCTCTCGCCAGCGACCCTTTCGAAGACTTTTATCTTCGCGTAGTCGACGACGTTTTGGCTGGCGAAATACCTGGCCACTTTTTCGAAGCTCAGCTGTTGCGGCGTTACGAAGTGCCCCGAGGGCAATTGCTCAAGGTGTTGAACAGACTGGCTGGCGAAGCCATGGTGGAGCGCAAACCGGGGCAAGGATGGGAGCTCAAAGACTTCGTGCATAACACGAAGGCTCACATCCAGAGCTACCGCTTCCGCATGGCTATCGAGCCAGCCGCCCTGCTCGAACCCGGCTATCAGGTAAACCAAGCCGCATTTGCCAGCGCCAGGCAGCAGCAACAGGCCCTGATTGATGGGGGGATCAACACGCTGTCCCGCGCCCAACTGTTCCAGATCGGCGCCCAATTTCACGAACTGATCGTGCAGTGCTCGGGGAATGTCTTTTTCATTGATGCCCTGCGCCAGCAGAACCAGCTCCGGCGTTTCATGGGCTACAAAGCGAATATCGATCGCAGTCGCCTTGTGACGCAATGTCAGGAACACATCCAGTTGCTCGACCTCATCGAGTCCGGCCGCCGCGAAGAAGCCGCGCAATTTCTCTGGAGGCACCTGGACGAAGTGGGCCGACTCAAAACTCATCAGGGCATCCTGCCAAAAAATGATGGGATCTAGAGAACACCGCTGACGTTGATAGGAGCGCGCGCTCTGAAATTCGTACATCAGCTTAGCATGATTGTTTCTCATGATAACAAGATACAAAATAGTGACCAGCAGACTTTATCCTTTCGCGATAGAGTTTGTTTTTAAGATCACATTTGGGCGCTAAGCTGCACGCATGGATGACTCAGATTATTTGCGCCTGCTCACCGTAGCAGCCGAACAAGCCAATGCGTTCCTGTCCAATGCCCGCAAATGGGAGCGTGAGCGTTGGGTCTGCCAGCGCCTGCTGCAAGGCCTGAACGTGCCGTACCGCGCCGAAGAGTTTCATGCCGCCGGGCAAGAACCGCCGGACGTGCTGTTTCGTGACGCCAGTTTCGAGGTGTTTTTCGTGTTGGACGAGGGACGCCGCCTGAACGATGAATGGCGCGACGAATTGCTGCGCCGACGCAGTGCATTCTCCCTCAGCCAACTGGTCAGGCGCGAAGCCAAGCCACGGCGGATTCCGGCCCATGAATTCCTGCTGCGCCTGGCGCCGACCCTGCGCAAAAAAGCGCACAACTACAAGGAACGCGGGATGGACCTGGGCGAGTTGGATCTCGTCGCCTTCGCCAGCCTCAAGCGCGAGGTGCTGGACCTCAACAGTCATTTCCCGCCGCCCACCGAATACCTGCGCCAGGGCTGGCGCTCGCTGTCGCTGGTGGGACCGACGTTTGCCCGGGTGCTGTTCGCCCACCCGGACGCGCCGGACTTCTTGCGCAACAATCTGGGCCGCAGCATCGTGTTCGACGTAGGCATCAGCCTATGACTCGGGCACAGGCTACGCTTATGGCGATATCGCCAACCGCCTGAGTGTAACGTGGCGCCCTTTTGCAACGTCTACCTGACGAGGCCTTATATGACCAGCCGCCTGAACCCCGACGACCAACAGCATGTCGAAGAGTACCTGCAACTCTCCCAGAACCGAGTCGAGCGCAAGCCTTTCCGGCCGTGGCTGCTCCTTGGCGTGGTGCTGGTGGTGGTGATCGGGCTCGGCCTGCTGAGCCGCCTTTTGAGTTACCTGACGCTATGAGCTGCCTGGCGCTCGCGGGGGTAACTGCTCCGATTTTTTTTAGCCTTGCGAGATATCCCCATGACCCATCGTATTATTGTCGTCGGCGGCGGTGCCGGCGGCCTGGAGTTGGCTACCCGCCTGGGTAACACTCTGGGCAAGCGCGGCAGCGCCAGCATCACGCTGGTGGACACCAACCTGACCCATATCTGGAAACCGCTGCTGCACGAAGTGGCCGCCGGCTCCCTGAACTCTTCGGAAGACGAACTCAATTATGTCGCCCAGGCGAAATGGAACCACTTCGAGTTCCAGCTAGGGCGCATGAGCGGGCTCGACCGTGAACAGAAGAAAATCCAACTGGCCGCGACCCTCGACGAAGAAGGCCGCGAGCTAGTGCCTGCACGCGTGCTCGACTACGACAGCCTGGTGATCGCGGTCGGCAGTACCACCAACGACTTCGGCACCGAAGGCGCGGCGCAACACTGCCTGTTCCTCGACACGCGCAAACAGGCGGAGCGCTTCCATCAGCAACTGCTCAATCACTATCTGCGCGCCCATGCTGGGCAAACCGACGTGGTCGAAAAAATCAGCGTCGCCATCGTCGGCGCCGGCGCCACCGGGGTTGAACTGGCGGCCGAGCTGCATAACGCCGCCCATGAACTGGCGGCCTATGGACTGGACCGGATCAAACCGGAAAACATGCACATCACCCTGATCGAAGCCGGCCCACGGGTCTTGCCTGCCCTGCCGGAGCGGATCGGCGGGCCTGTGCATAAAACCCTGGAGAAGCTCGGCGTGACGGTGCTGACCAATTCGGCGGTCAGCGAAGTGACGGCCGACGCACTGATCACCAGCAGCGGCCAAGTGATTCCGGCCAGCCTGAAAGTGTGGGCCGCCGGCATCCGCGCGCCGGGCTTCCTCAAGGACATCGACGGCCTGGAAACCAACCGCATCAATCAACTACAGGTGCTGCCGACGCTGCAAACCACCCGCGATGAAAACATCTTCGCCTTCGGTGACTGCGCCGCCTGCCCACAACCCGGCACCGACCGCAACGTACCGCCACGGGCCCAAGCTGCGCACCAGCAGGCTTCATTGCTGGCCAAATCGTTGAAACTGCGGATCGAAGGCAAGGACCTGCCGTCGTACAAGTACACCGACTATGGCTCGCTGATCTCGCTGTCGCGCTTCTCGGCGGTGGGTAACTTGATGGGCAACCTGACAGGCAGCGTGATGCTGGAGGGCTGGCTGGCGCGGATGTTCTATGTGTCGCTGTACCGCATGCACCAAATGGCGCTGTATGGCGTCTTCCGCACGGCAATGCTGATGCTGGGCAGCCGGATTGGGCGCGGAACCGAGCCACGTCTCAAACTTCACTAAACACGCGGTCAATGTGGGAGGGGGCTTGCCCCCGATGATAGTGAGTCAGCTAAATAATGAGTGGCTGACACACTGCTATCGGGAGCAAGCCCCCTCCCACATTAGTTTTGTGTTGGATTTGAGATAATTTCAGGCAAAAAAAATCCCCGTATCTTTCGATACGAGGATTTTTAATATGGTCGGGGTAAGGGGATTCGAACTCCTGACATCCTGCTCCCAAAGCAGGCGCGCTACCGGACTGCGCTATACCCCGGTAAAAAAAGGCGACCTCTCAGCCGCCTTCTGCGATCAAGGCTTTTGGCCGCTGATCTTAAGATCTGATTCCAGCGCTAACTGGTCTCAAAAATGGTGGGTCGTGTGGGATTCGAACCTACGACCAATTGGTTAAAAGCCAACTGCTCTACCAACTGAGCTAACGACCCAAAAATGGTCGGGGTAAGGGGATTCGAACTCCTGACATCCTGCTCCCAAAGCAGGCGCGCTACCGGACTGCGCTATACCCCGGTTTTGAAATTGGCTCCGTGACCAGGACTCGAACCTGGGACCCAATGATTAACAGTCATTTGCTCTACCGACTGAGCTATCACGGAACTACACATTTCAAATGTACAACTTTTACTGCGATGTAACCTTCTCTTCGACCCTTCCGTATCGCTACGTTAGCGTCTCTGAGGCGCGCTATTCTACAATCTTAAAAACCCCTGTCAACCCTTTAAATTGCTTTTAAGACAATGATTTGCGCTTCTTTCTGATTTCTTCTTGGGGAGAAGAAACCCGTGGGCTGACGTTGCTGCGGGGCGCACTTTACAAGTCTTTGCCTTACAGTTCAACGCCCTATCGAAAAAAAAGGCCTCGCAATGCGAGGCCTTCCCTTTATAGCCCTATGGACTGGACTCAGTGGAAGACGATTTCGTCGTTTTCCACCGTGGCCTTGACGCTGGTGCCTGGCATAAAGCTGCCCGACAGAATCAACTGCGCCAGCGGGTTTTCGATCCAGCGCTGGATCGCACGCTTCAATGGCCGTGCGCCATACACCGGGTCGTAACCGACCGCGATCAGCTTGTCCAACGCCTCGCGGCTCAGCTCCAGCGACAGCTCGCGCTCGGCCAGACGGCCGCGCAGACGACCCAACTGGATCTCGGTGATACCCGCGATCTGATCCCGTGCCAACGGCTCGAAGATCACCACTTCATCGACCCGGTTGATGAATTCCGGGCGGAAGTGCGAGGTCAGCGCATCCATCACAGCGGCGCGCTGGCCTTCACGATCACCCACCAGTTCCTGGATCTGTGTCGAGCCCAGGTTGGAGGTCATCACGATCACCGTGTTGCGGAAATCCACAGTACGCCCGTGGCTGTCCGTCAGCCGGCCATCTTCCAGCACCTGCAGCAAGATGTTGAACACATCCGGGTGGGCCTTCTCGACCTCATCCAGCAGGATCACCGAGTAAGGCTTACGCCGTACCGCTTCGGTCAGGTAACCGCCTTCCTCGTAGCCTACGTAGCCCGGTGGGGCGCCGATCAGGCGAGCCACGGAATGTTTCTCCATGAACTCGGACATATCGATCCGTACCATGGCCTCTTCGGTATCGAAGAGGAACTCGGCCAAGGCCTTGCACAGCTCGGTCTTACCCACACCGGTCGGGCCGAGGAACATGAACGAGCCACTCGGACGATTAGGGTCGGACAACCCGGCACGGGAACGCCGCACCGCGTTGGACACCGCGACCACCGCCTCTTCCTGGCCGATCACGCGCTGGTGCAACAGGCTTTCCATCTTCATCAGCTTGTCGCGCTCGCCTTCGAGCATTTTCGACACGGGGATACCGGTCCACTTCGAGACGACTTCGGCAATTTCTTCCTCGGTCACCTTGCTGCGCAGCAATTGGTTCTCGCTGTGTCCATGCTGGTCGACCATCTGCAGGCTGCGCTCCAGGTCCGGGATCACCCCGTACTGCAACTCGGCCATGCGGTTCAGGTCACCCTTACGGCGTGCGGCTTCCAGCTCCTGGCGCGACTGCTCGATCTTTTGCTGGATCTGCGCCGAACCCTGTACTTCGGCTTTTTCCGCGTTCCAGATTTCCTCGAGGTCCGAATACTCGCGTTCCAGACGGAGGATTTCTTCCTGGAGTTTTTCCAGGCGTTTTTTCGCCGCTTCGTCCTCTTCTTTTTTCAGTGCCTGGGATTCGACTTTCAGCTGAATCAGGCGCCGATCCAGACGGTCGAGCACTTCCGGCTTGGAGTCGATCTCCATACGGATACGGCTAGCCGCTTCGTCGATCAGGTCGATGGCTTTGTCGGGCAGTTGCCGGTCGGTGATATAGCGATGGCTCAATTTGGCCGCCGCAATGATCGCGCCGTCAGTGATCGCCACCTTATGGTGGAGCTCATAGCGTTCTTTCAGGCCCCGCAGGATCGCGATGGTGTCCTCTTCGCTCGGCTCTTCCACCAACACTTTCTGGAAACGCCGCTCAAGGGCAGCATCCTTCTCGATGTACTGGCGGTATTCGTTGAGCGTAGTGGCACCCACACAGTGCAACTCGCCCCGCGCCAAGGCAGGCTTGAGCATGTTGCCAGCGTCCATTGAGCCTTCGCCTTTACCAGCGCCGACCATGGTGTGCAGTTCGTCGATAAACAGAATGATCTGCCCTTCCTGCTTCGACAGCTCGTTAAGCAGGGATTTGAGGCGCTCTTCGAACTCGCCACGGAATTTGGCGCCGGCGATCAGCGATCCCATGTCCAGGGACAGCAAACGCTTGCCTTTCAGGCCGTCTGGCACTTCACCGTTGATGATGCGCTGGGCCAAGCCCTCTGCGATCGCGGTTTTACCCACGCCAGGCTCCCCGATCAGCACTGGGTTGTTCTTGGTGCGACGCTGCAGAACCTGGATGGTGCGACGAATTTCGTCGTCACGGCCGATCACCGGGTCAAGCTTGCCTTCTTCGGCGCGCTTGGTCAGGTCGACAGTGTATTTATCCAGGGCCTGGCGCGACTCCTCGTGGTTGGGGTCGTTCACCGCTTCGCCGCCACGCAGGTTGTTGATGGCGTTTTCCAGGGCTTTTTTGCTCACGCCCTGGCCCAGCAACAATTTGCCGAGCTTGCTATTTTCGTCCATGGCGGCGAGCAGCACCAGCTCGCTGGAGATGAACTGGTCGCCCTTCTGCTGGGCCAGACGGTCCGCTTGATTGAGCAGGCGCGCCAAATCCTGGGACATATTCACGTCGCCGGTAGGATTCTGGATTTTCGGCAGTTGGTCGAGCTCTTTGCTCAACTCCTTGCGCAGGCTGTTGACGTCGAAGCCCACCTGCATCAGCAAGGGCTTGATAGAACCACCTTGCTGTTCCAGGAGCGCCTGCATCAAGTGGGCGGGCTCAATGGCCGGGTGGTCGAGGCCAACCGCCAGGGATTGGGAGTCGGATAAGGCCAATTGCAATTTACTGGTTAAACGATCAATACGCATTAGTCACCTTCCTTTTGAGCAGGCCGGAGCTACAAACACATCCTGAATGAAGAAACCTGCCAGATAGCACTATAGATGTGGTCGATTCTGGGAGATTCAAGCTTCCAACTATTGACGTAGATCAGAAGAGTCTAGCGCTCCAGCCAAATAAGGGAGGCGAACCGACCCGTAAGTGGACTGCGACGATAAGAAAAGAAGCGCGGATCGCTCACAGTGCAGAGCCCGCCACCATAAACAGCAGTGATACCGCGTGCGGCCAGGCGCAGACGAGCCAGTTGGTAGATGTCGGCCATGAACTTGCCGGGATTGCGGCTGGGCACAAAGGCCTGGGCGGTGCCCGGCAGTTGCTGCACGAACGCTTTCCGCACTTCCGGGCCGACTTCGAAGGCTTGCGGGCCAATGGCCGGGCCCAGCCAGACTAGTATGTCGGCAGGCTCGGCTTCCAGACTTTCGACTGCGGCTTCCAGCACGCCTGCGGCCAAGCCACGCCAACCCGCATGAGCGGCGGCGACGCGCGTGCCGGCGCGGTTGCAGAACAGCGCAGGCAAGCAATCAGCAGTCATGGAGGTGCAGGCGATGCCCGGCGTACTGGTCCAACTGCCATCGGCTTCGGCAATGCGCCCGGGGTCGGCCTCGACCACGCTCACTCCGTGGACTTGGCGCAGCCACGCCGGCTGGATATGAAAGGCTTCGGTGAGGCGACGGCGGTTCTCAAGCACAGCCTCAGGGCTGTCCTCGACGTGATCGCCCAGGTTGAGGCTGTCGAACGGCGCCAGGCTGACGCCGCCCGCACGGGTGGTGACGCAGGCCTTGACCTGAACCGGCGCGGGCCAGTCAGGAATCAGCCAGTTACTCACCCGACAAATGCCTCGCGATCCTGCTTGAGTAGCGACAGCAACCAGACCAAATCGTCCGGCAGAGGCGATTCCCAGCTCATCCGCTTACCGCTCGTCGGATGATCCAGCTCCAGGAAACGCGCATGCAGCGCCTGGCGCGGAAAGGATTTCAGCGATTCAACCATGGTGACACTGGCCGCTGGCGGAATACGGAAGCGACCACCGTAGGCAGGATCTCCGACCAACGGGAAGTTGATGTGCGCCATGTGTACGCGAATCTGGTGGGTACGGCCGGTTTCAAGCTTGACCCGCACATGGGTGTGGGAGCGGAAACGCTCCAGCACACGGTAGTGGCTAACGGCCTGTTTGCCGCCTTCCATCACCGCCATACGCTGGCGCTGCTGGCCGTGACGGCCGATAGGCGCGTTGATCTTGCCACCCGCCACCACGACGCCGATTACGATGCACTCGTAAATCCGGCTGACGCTGCGACTCTGCAACTGTGTAACCAGCTGCGTCTGGGCCTGAATGGTCTTGGCCACCACCATCAAGCCGGTAGTGTCCTTGTCCAGGCGGTGTACGATGCCGCAGCGCGGGACATTGATGATGTCCGGCACGTGGTGCAACAGGGCATTGAGCAAGGTGCCATCAGCGTGCCCGGCCGCCGGGTGAACCACCAGGCCTGCGGGTTTGTTGATGACCAGGATGTCGTCGTCTTCATAGACGATGTCCAGCTCGATGTCCTGGGCGACCCATTCTCCCTGGGCTTCCTGCTCGGCAGTCAGCTCAAGAATCGCACCGCCATGGACTATGTCTCGCGGGCGGATAACCGCTCCATCCACAGTCAGGCGGCCGTCTTTGATCCAGGCGGAAAGGCGCGAGCGCGAGTGCTCAGCGAATAATTGTGCGGCGACTTGATCGAGGCGTTGGCCGCCCAATTCGGACGGCACCTCTGCGCGAAGTTCAATTTTATCGGACATGCTCAGACTAGGCGTGGCACAGCCTTTGGTTTCGGCTGCGCGCTTGTGGTTAAATACGGCGTCTTTTGCCCCGATGCTTTCAACGGGGCGCTCATCATAACAGGACGGCCCCGCCCAAGACAGCGGCCGTCATAGGGACGCAAGCCGCCATGCAAGTGAAACACCTGCTGCTGATCGCCATCCTCGCCATGACTGCTGCTTGCTCGTCAACAAAGGAAGTCGTCGACGAAAACCTGAGCGAAGTCGAGCTTTATCAACAAGCTCAAAAAGACTTGGACAATAATAGCTACACCAGTGCCACAGCCAAGCTGAAGGCCCTGGAGTCGCGCTATCCGTTCGGACGCTACGCCGACCAGGCACAGCTCGAGCTGATCTACGCCAACTACAAGAACGCCGAGCCGGAAGCTGCCAAGTCCGCCGCCGAGCGTTTTATCCGCCTGCACCCGCAGCACCCGAACGTGGACTACGCCTACTACCTCAAGGGCCTGACCTCGTTCGACCAGGACGTGGGCCTGCTGGCGCGCTTCCTGCCGCTGGACATGACCAAGCGTGACCCGGGCGCTGCCCGCGACTCCTACAACGAGTTCGCCCAGCTAACCAGCCGCTACCCCAACAGCCGCTACGCGCCGGACGCCAAGCAGCGCATGATCTACTTGCGCAACCTGCTGGCCGCCTACGAAATCCACGTGGCTCACTACTACCTGACCCGTCAGGCCTACGTGGCCGCTGCCAACCGTGGTCGCTATGTAGTGGAAAACTTCCAGGAAACCCCTTCCGTGGGTGACGGCCTGGCGGTGATGACCGAGGCTTACCAGCGCCTGCACCTGGACGCCCTGGCGACCACCAGCCTGGAAACCCTGAAACTCAACTACCCGGACCACCCAAGCCTGCAAGACGGCCAGTTCGTACCTCAGGTTGCCGAAGCCGACAACCATTCGTGGCTGAGCAAGTACACCCTGGGCCTCATCGAGTCCCGCCCACCGCTGCCGCCGGGCGAAACCCGCGCCAACCAGGACGTGATCAAGCAGTACCAGGACGCCAAGGAAGCCATCCCTGCGGACCTCAAGCCCCATGATGAAAATGGCAATGTGATCGAAGAAGAAGCCCCCCAAGCCCTGGGCAACAACCAGGATCGCTCGTGGTTCAGCTACATGACCTTCGGCGTGTTCGACTGATCATTCGACGCAATGTAAAAAGGGAGCCCCTCGGGGCTCCCTTTTTTATGCGCAAGCATTATTGCGCTGTGCGCCTGCCGCGTCCTTGGCTAAACTGGCGCATTCCTTGTCGAGAAACTACCCATCATGGTTCGTCTACTGTTCTGGATTGCCGTCATTGCTGCTGCGGTATGGTTCTGGCGCAAATTCAAAAACCCGGCCATCAAACAGCAGCGCTCCGGCGAACCCGACGCCACGCCGATGGTGCGCTGCGCCCACTGCGGCGTGCATCTGCCGCAGGACCGAGCACTGAGCTCACGGCAAGAATGGTATTGCACCCAGGCGCACCTGGAACAAGGGCCGAAAGCTATCCAACGTTGATCCGACCTGCCGGCGCATAGGGTGCGGGGTCGATGATCGGCGTGCGCTCCAGCAGCAAATCGGCGAATAACTGGCAGGACGCAGGCGCCAGCACGAGGCCGTTGCGGTAATGCCCGCAATTGAGCCACAGCCCGTTGAAACCAGGGACCGGGCCGATGTAGGGAATACCTTCCGGCGAGCCTGGCCGCAGGCCCGCCCAATGGCCCACCACCTCGGCATCCGCCAAGGCGGGAATCAACTCCACGGCCGAAGCCTTCAGGCTCTCCAGCGCCGATTCGGTCGGCGTCTTGTCGAACCCTTGATGTTCCAGGGTACTGCCAATCAGAATGTGCCCGTCACGACGGGGGATCGCATAACGTCCCTTGGCAAGGACCATGCTCGACAGAAAGTCCGAGGCGCATTTGTACAGAATCATCTGGCCTTTGACCGGCTCAACCGGCAGTGACAATCCCAGTTTGCCCAGCAATTCCCCACTCCAGGCACCCGCAGCAAGCACGACCTGATCACCAAGAACCGGCCCAGTGGGCGTATTCACCCCGACGACGTTGTCGCCGTCCAACACAAACCCGTCAACTTCGCACTGCTCGTGAACCGTCACGCCAGGGAGCGCCAGCAGCGCCGCCTTGAGGGATTTGATCAGGCGCGGGTTGCGCACATTCGCCACATTCGCCATGTAGATCGCCTGGGAGTAGCCACCGCCGAGCACCGGAACCGCATTATGGACGGCCGACACAGCCACCTTGCTCAATGGTCGCCCTTCGCGCGCGGCCCAGGCCAATGCGTCGGCTTCATCTTCCAGGTCCAGCCAGTAGAGGCCGGTGGTGTGAACCTGAGGGTCAACGCCGGTATCAGCAAACAAGCGCTCGGCCAGTTGTGGATAAAAGTCCTGGGACCAATGGGCCAAAGCCGTGACCGCCGGGCTGTAGCGCCATGGATACAGTGGCGAGACAATGCCGCCACCTGCCCACGAGGACTCCTGCCCGAGCTCCGAGCGCTCCAGCAGTACGACCGCCTGCCCCTGGGTCGCCAGATTGAACGCCGTCAACAAGCCGATTACTCCGCCACCGACAACCACCACTCGCTGTTGCTTAGCCATCATTTGATCCAGCCGATAAAAAGGGAAAAGCGCACTCGGCGCCCACTCATTCAGCACACCCATCACTGCCCCCAGCACGCCTTGCGTGACATTCCCGGCGCCGCTCCCGGATTGGTTCGCACACCGGAACTAGTCAGGCTGAATGCCCCGCACGCGTCGCCCGCCATGACAGAGTCGACGCCAGGTGTGGCCAGCAGGCTGAAATCCTGAGGGTTCAATACTGCAGTGATTCTATAGCGATCATTGCCAACGCTGACGCCGCTTGCATCAATAAAACTGGCGTTCTTCGTGTAATACCGCTCCAGATGCTGAGCGTGCTCGGTCAACAGCACGACAACTTCCGCGCGGTAGGCCCTGTTTACATGGCCGACATACCCCGGATAAGCGATACCGGCCAGCACAGCGATGATCGCTACGGCGATCAGCAATTCAATCAACGTAAAACCCTGGCTATCCATGCCCATTGCACTGCTCCTTAATAAAGTTGCCGCCACATCACTCGCCGAAACCGCGAGCGCCCGCCTTCATCCACCCTTGCATACATGGCCTCCAGCACCGTGCGCGACTGGCCACTGAGCCCCACCGCCGTGATTCGATACACCATTGCCGGCATCTGCGGGGGCAAGTGAACCAGCCCCACCGCCGGCCCGAGCGCTTGAACAGCGTAGAGACCGCCGCTCATGGCAACCCAGTTCACCGCCGAAACGGGATGGGTTCCAGGGCTTATCACCGAAGACGACTCGCGCGGCGGCGCGCAGGTGATGATCGACGAGCACACAGGCCCCGCACCACCGGCCTGACGCACACTCGCCTCCCCCAGCCTCAGGCCACTTTCGGCACTTTGCAGCGACTGGTTGCGGTGCCAGACACTGCTGGCGACCTTCTGCTGGGACACCGCACCTTGCATCGAAGACAATCCGATCAGCGATAGCAACAACAGGAACACCAGACTGATCAGCAGCACCATGCCCGCCTGCCGTCGTTCAACAATGCGAAACAGCGCCATGGTCGCCCTACCCCAGCCGGTTACGCAGCGCCGCAACCACGCTCCAGGTTTGCGCCTTCACCAACCCTGCCGGGTCTTGCAGCGTCAACAGGATGCGCACACTGCGTATCAGCGATTCGTCGGCCGGGCCGGGGTCATATCGCACCACATGCGTCGAGTCAGGCTTGGCCGCCACGCCGAAACTGATCTCGAACGCCTGCACGTTGTCCACCAGTACTGTCTTGGCCGGAGCTGCCGGGGTGCTGACTTTCAACTGGCCAGCCTCGTAGGTGTAGGTAAGCTGACGTATCGCAAAGCGTATCTGCCCCGGCGCAGCAGGGGGTGGGGTGCCGGCATAAGCGTGGGCGGAACCTGAGCAGTCGGACAACACAGTCCAATCCGGCTTGCCGCCGTCCTCACCGACCTCGGCGCTAACCAGGGTCAGCGACCTTGAAGCGCCCGTGGCACTCCAACTGATGGGCCGTTCGAAGGCCAACGGCGCACCTTCGATCAACGCCGTATCCAGGCAACCAAACATGCCCGCCAGGCGAATGTCCTGAATCAGTTTGCCGAGCGCAAACCGCGCATCATCCTGCAGCAGCATGGCGGCCTGCTGGCTGGCATGGGTCGTTCGAGCGCTGATGGCGACTTGGCTGACCCCGAGGCTCAGCACCAGCCCAAGCGTCAATGCCAGCAGCAACTCCAGCAAGCTGAAACCCAGCACCCGCCGCTTCATTGCATCACCTGCGATTCGTCGGCGACGCGACTGGCGAGCGTGAACGTTTCCCTCGCCCCTGCATTTTTTGCCCCCCGGGCGTCATCCCAACTGATGCTGACGATCACTTCATTGGCACGCACGACCACCGAGCCACTGCCGCTATCGCCGGCGAAACCGATGATATTGGCCTCGAAATCGTGCAGGTCGAGGTCACGCACACTGGCCGTCGACGTGAACGGTGGCGCACGCTCGCTTCGCGCCCACGAGTAGTCGGCGCCGGAGTTGGCGCGAATACGGTCCAGCATGTCGTAGACGATAAAGCTCGCCTGGCTGGCCATCCGCGAGCTGTCGGTGTACTTGAGCGCGGCGAGCTGGACCACCGCGACCCCCAACAGGCCGATCACGAGAATCAGCACCGCCACCACCACCTCGATCAGGGTCATGCCGGTTTGGTGGTGGGCAGTTAAAGGTCGAAAAAAGGCAGTCGGGCAAGCAAGCATTACCGTCGTCATCCCTATCGAAGGCCGGAAAAAAAGCAGGAAAACCCTGCTGTGCGGCCCAAGACTAGCGCCGGTTTTTGGCCTGCGCTGCTCCCGGAACAAAGGGAAATACTTTGGACATAAAGGCCAGCATTCAACACCACGAGCTGGACGCTATACCTAGGCATGCCATCTGAGAATCCATCACGTCCACGGAGGGACGGCACATGACACAGCGAGGTTTCACACTGATCGAGCTACTGCTCGGGCTTATCCTGAGCGGCATCCTTGCGCAGTTGGCGGTACCCAGTTTCAGGGGCTTGCTGGAATCCCAGCAGCGACAAAGCGCTGCCCAGTCGTTGGTTGGCGGCCTGCGCTATGCGCGCACCGAAGCCATCGCACGCAACCGGACGGTAGTCATGCATGCCGTGGACGATGATTGGAGCCGAGGCTGGCGGGTGATCGTGGATCTGAGCGGGCGCGGCCATCTGGACGACGATAATCCCGTGCTGCTGGAGCACCAGGACAATGGGCGCGTGCAGATCGTGGGCAATGGACCGGTCAGGAGCCAGGTACGCTTCAGCGGGCTAGGCGAGCCGGTCTTTGCTGGCGGGGGCTTTCGTGCCGGCACCGTGCATGTATGCGCCACGGACCAGGCACAAAGCCTGTTTCAAGTAGTGCTGGCCCCCAGCGGGCGCATCAGCCTGCGCCGAGATAAAACCGAGCAGGCATTATGCCAGGGCTCGCTCGACACCCTGGGACTCAGAGCAGCGAACGAACCCGCAGCTCCTTGGGCATGGAGAAAGTGATGTTCTCCTCACGACCGGCCAACTCATCGGCACCTGTGGCGCCCCAGGCCTGCAACTGTTGGATCACGCCGCGCACCAGGACTTCCGGCGCCGAGGCGCCCGCCGTGATGCCGATACGCTCGACGCCATCGAACCAGTTGCGCTGCATGTCCTCGGCGCCGTCGATCAGGTACGCCGGCGTGGCCATGCGTTCAGCCAGTTCACGCAGGCGGTTGGAGTTGGAGCTGTTAGGGCTGCCGACAACCAACACCACATCACATTCATCGGCCAGTTGCTTGACCGCATCCTGGCGGTTTTGCGTGGCGTAGCAGATGTCGTCCTTGCGTGGGCCGCCGATCGCAGGGAAGCGTGTGCGCAGGGCATCGATCACCCGGCTGGTGTCATCCATGGACAAAGTGGTCTGTGTGACGAAGGCCAAACGCTCAGGGTTGTGTACCTGCAAGCTGGCGACGTCTTTTTCGTCTTCCACCAGGTAGATCGCGCCACCGTTGCTGCCGTCGTACTGGCCCATGGTGCCTTCGACTTCCGGGTGGCCGGCGTGGCCGATCAGGATGCATTCACGGCCATCGCGGCTGTAGCGCGCGACTTCGATATGCACCTTGGTGACCAACGGGCAGGTGGCATCGAATACTTTCAGGCCGCGGCCTGCCGCTTCGGTACGTACCGCCTGGGATACGCCATGGGCACTGAAGATTACGATGACGTCGTCCGGCACCTGATCGAGTTCTTCGACAAAGATGGCGCCGCGAGCGCGCAAGTCTTCGACCACGAATTTGTTGTGGACGACTTCATGGCGCACGTAGATCGGCGGCCCGAAGACTTCCAGGGCGCGGTTGACGATTTCGATCGCCCGGTCCACGCCGGCGCAGAAGCCACGGGGGTTGGCGAGTTTGATTTGCATGCTGTGCCTCGTGTCTTGCAGCGCAAGAAATTGGATCATTGCAACCGCGGGCGCGGCTGATCTCTATATAACGATGCGGGCAAATGTGGGAGCGGGCTTGCTCGCGATAGCGGTGTATCAGCCAACAGATTTACTGAATGTCAGTCAGCAATCGCGAGCAAGCCCGATCCCACATTTTGAACCGCGTTGTCGGTTAGAGCGCTTTAACGTCGAAGATTTCTACGTCAAACGTCAAGGTTTTACCGGACAACGGGTGGTTGAAGTCGATGGTCACTTGCGCATCATCGAAGGCTTTGACCACACCCGGCAGCTCGGTATTCGCCGCATCGTTAAAAATCACCAACAGGCCTTCCGACAGGTCCATGTCCTGGAACTGCGAACGCGGGATGATCTGTACGTTCTGCGGGTTGGGCTGGCCAAAGGCGTTTTCCGGCAGGATCTGCAGGGTGCGCTTGTCGCCAGCCTTGAAGCCGAACAGGGCCGCTTCAAAACCCGGCAGCAGGTTGCCATCGCCCACCTTGAAGGTAGCCGGGGATTTGTCGAACGTGCTGTCGACCGTGTCGCCATTCTCCAGGCGCAATGCGAAATGCAAGGTGACTTCCGTGTTCTGGCCGATGCGTTGTTCAGCCAATACCTGATCAGTCATGAACGGTCTCTCCGGTTTTCTTACTTTTGAACATATCGAGTGCCAGCATGATTGCACCGACGGTGATGGCGCTGTCAGCAAAATTGAACGCCGGGAAGTAATGGCGATTCTGCCAATGCACCAGAATGAAATCGATCACATGGCCCAAGGCGATGCGGTCGTACAGGTTGCCCAGTGCACCACCCAGCACCAGTGCCAAGGCGATGGCCAGCCAGGTGTCATCGCGACCCAGGCGCTTGAGCCAGACCACCAGCACCGCACTGACCACCACGGCGATCAGGGCGAACAACCAGCGCTGCCAGCCGCCGCCATCGGCAAGGAAGCTGAACGCCGCGCCGGTGTTATAGGCCAGGGTCCAGCTGAAGTAATCCGGGATCACCACGATTTGCTGGAACATCTCCAGGGTGCCCTCGAAGTGAGCCTTGCTGACCTGGTCGATGACCAGGACCAGCACGCTCAATACGAGCCAGCCAAGACGTCCGAAACGACTGGCGTTAGGCATAGTGGCGAACCTCGCCAGCACCAGAGATGTTGTCGACGCAACGACCGCAGATTTCCGGATGCTCAGGGTTCACGCCGACATCTTCACGGCAGTGCCAGCAACGGGCGCACTTGGGGAAGGCCGATTTGACGACTTTGAGCTTCAGGCCAGGTACTTCGGTGGCCACGGCGTCCGCCGGGGCCTGGGCGAATGGCGCCAGGCTCGCAGTGGAGGTGATCAGCACGAAGCGCAGTTCGTTGCTCAGCTTGGCCAGGTCGGCGCTCAGGCCTTCCTCGGCAAACAGGGTGACTTCGGCTTGCAGGTTGCCACCGACGGCCTTGGCCGCACGCTGGACTTCCAGCTCCTTGTTCACGGCAACCTTCACCGCCATCACGCCTTCCCAGTATGCGCGGCCCAATTCGAAGTCGGCCGGCAGTTCGGTCAGGCCTTCGTACCAGGTGTTGAGCATCACGGACTCGTTACGCTCGCCCGGCAGGTATTCCCACAGTTCGTCGGCGGTGAAGGCCAGGATCGGCGCGATCCAGCGCACCAACGCTTCGGAGATGTGATACAGCGCGGTCTGCGCCGAGCGGCGCGCCTTGCTGTTAGCGCCGGTGGTGTACTGGCGGTCCTTGATAATGTCGAGGTAGAAACCGCCCAGCTCCTGCACGCAGAAGTTGTGAATCTTCGAATAGACGTTCCAGAAGCGGTATTCACCGTAGTGCTCCTGCAACTCGCGTTGCAGCAACAGGGTACGGTCCACGGCCCAACGGTCCAGGGCGAGCATTTCCTCGGCCGGCAGGATGTCGGTGGCCGGGTTGAAACCGGTCAGGTTCGACAGCATGAAGCGTGCGGTATTACGGATACGACGGTAGGCATCGGCGCTGCGCTGCAGGATCTGCTCAGACACGGCCATCTCGCCCGAATAATCGGTCGAGGCGACCCACAGGCGCATGATGTCGGCGCCCAGGGTGTCGTTGACCTTTTGCGGCGCGATCACGTTGCCCAGGGACTTGGACATCTTGCGGCCGTTTTCGTCGACGGTGAAACCGTGGGTCAGCAGTTCGCGGTACGGTGCGTGGTCGTCGATGGCACAACCGGTCAGCAGCGAGGAGTGGAACCAGCCACGGTGCTGGTCCGAACCTTCCAGGTACAGGTCGGCGCGCGGGCCGGTTTCGTGACCCATCGGGTGCGAACCGCGCAGCACGTGCCAATGGGTGGTGCCGGAGTCGAACCACACATCGAGGGTGTCGCTGATCTTGTCGTACAGCGGCGCTTCGTCGCCCAGCAGCTCGGCGGCGTCCAGCTTGAACCAGGCTTCGATGCCTTCCTGCTCAACGCGCTGGGCCACGACTTCCATCAGTTCGACGGTACGCGGGTGCAACTCGCCGCTTTCCTTATTGAGGAAAAACGGGATCGGCACGCCCCAGTTGCGCTGGCGGGAGATGCACCAGTCCGGACGGTTGGCGATCATTGAGTGCAAGCGCGCCTGGCCCCAGGTCGGGACGAACTTGGTGCCTTCGATGGCTTTGATCGCGCGGTTACGCAGGGTGTCGCCGCTGGTCGGTTCTTTATCCATTCCGATAAACCACTGCGCGGTGGCGCGGTAGATCAGCGGGGTCTTGTGGCGCCAGCAGTGCATGTAGCTGTGCTTGATGGTCTCGGTGTGCAGCAGCGCGCCGACTTCCGAGAGCTTGTCGATGATCGGCTGGTTGGCCTTGAAGATGAACTGGCCGCCGAAGAATTCCAGGGACGGCGCATAAACACCGTTGCTCTGTACCGGATTCAAGATGTCGTCGTTGACCATGCCGTAAGCCTTGCAGGTCACGAAGTCGTCTACGCCGTAAGCAGGAGCGGAGTGAACGATGCCGGTGCCGGCGCCCAGTTCAACATAGTCAGCCAGGTACACCGGCGACAGGCGGTCGTAGAACGGGTGACGGAAATTGATCAACTCCAGCGCGGTGCCGGTGGTGGTGGCGATCACCGAACCTTGCAGTTCGTAGCGAGCCAGGCAGGCCTCGACCATCTCTTCGGCCAGCACCAGCAGGCGATCACCGACATCCACCAGGGCGTAGGTGAATTCCGGGTGTACGTTCAGCGCCTGGTTGGCGGGGATGGTCCACGGGGTGGTGGTCCAGATCACGATGGCGGCCGGCTTGGCCAGGCTTGCCAGGCCAAAGGCCTCGGCCAGCTTGGCGTCGTCGGCGATCGGGAAGGCCACGTCGATGGTCGAGGACTTCTTGTCTTCGTACTCGACTTCCGCCTCAGCCAGGGCCGAACCGCAGTCGAAGCACCAGTTCACGGGCTTGAGGCCCTTGAACACGAAACCGCCCTTGACGATTTCGGCCAAGGCGCGGATTTCACCGGCTTCGTTCTTGAAGTCCATGGTTTTGTACGGGTTGGCCCAGTCGCCCAGGACACCCAGGCGGATGAACTCGGACTTCTGCCCTTCGATCTGCTCGGTGGCATAGGCACGGCACAGTTCGCGGGTTTTATCGGCGCCCAGGTTCTTGCCGTGGGTCACTTCGACTTTGTGTTCGATCGGCAGGCCGTGGCAGTCCCAGCCCGGGACATAAGGCGCGTCGAAACCCGAAAGGGTCTTCGAGCGGATGATCATGTCCTTGAGAATTTTGTTCAGCGCATGACCGATGTGAATCGTGCCGTTGGCATAAGGAGGGCCGTCGTGCAGGACGAATTTCGGACGATCCTTGCCAATCTCGCGCAACTTTCCGTACAGGCCAATACTGTCCCAGCGCTGCAGGATCTGCGGTTCGCGCTGTGGCAGGCCGGCCTTCATTGGGAAGGCGGTGTCCGGAAGGTTTAGCGTGGCTTTATAGTCGGTCATTTAAGGCTCTTCGGTTAGCGATGGGCGCTAGGTGCGGCTAGGGCACGGGCGGCGGCGACATCCGCATTGATCGCCGTTTTCAACGCCTCAAGGGAGGCGAAACGCTGCTCTTCACGCAGCTTCTGGTGGAAAACCACCGTCAAACGCCGGTCATATAAATCCCCGGCAAAATCCAAAAGGTGAACTTCCAGGTGGGCCTTGCCATCACCTGCAACCGTGGGCCTGACGCCTATATTGGCGACTCCCGGCCACGATTGGCCGTCGATGTCGACACTCACCAGGTAAACCCCGGTCAGCGGCACACGACGGCGCTTGAGCTGCACGTTAGCGGTTGGCGTGCCCAGTTGGCGCGCCAGCTTCTGGCCGTGCAATACCCGCCCGACAATGCGGAACGGGCGACCGAGCAAACGCTCAGCCAAGGCGAAGTCGGCGGCAGCCAGGGCATTACGCACCTGGGTACTGCTCACGCGCAGGCCGTCCAGTTCGACGGTTTGCGCGGCTTCGACGGTAAAACCCTGGGTCACGCCAGCGTGTTGCAGGAAATCGAAATCGCCGACCCGGTCACACCCAAAGCGGAAGTCGTCGCCGACCTCCAGATGCTGCACGCCCAAGCCATCCACCAGGATACGGTCGACGAACTCGGCGGCGCTGAGGCTGCGCAAACGCTGGTTGAAGGCCAGGCACAGCACACGGTCCACGCCCTCCTCCGCCAACAGTTGCAGCTTGTCGCGCAAGCGGGCCAGGCGCGCCGGTGCCGTTTCCGGGGTAAAGAATTCCCGCGGCTGTGGCTCAAAAATCACCACGCAGCTGGGCACGCCCAACTCGACCGCACGCTCGCGCAGCCGGGCCAGGATAGCCTGGTGGCCACGGTGTACACCGTCAAAGTTGCCAATAGTGGCGACGCAGCCCCGATGCTGGGGGCGCAGGTTGTGGAGACCTCGAACCAGCTGCATAACGCGCTTCTTGCTCATAAAGTGGTCGATTATAACCACACCCGGCCCCGGATCACAGGCAACAGCGCAGGGCAAAACGGATGGAATCGATAAAACACCGGTTTTATCGCGGCAAACCCTCTAACCCAGCGCCTTGCGATTGAAATCCCGCAGGCGGAAACCTTGCAGCAGCAACATGCCGAAGTACACCACCACGCCCGCCACCACCAGCACGCCCAGGCGCAGGAAGCGCTCGAGCATATGGCCTTGATCCCAGGCCGGCATGAAGTGCATCAGGCCCAGCAATACCGCCGACATCATCGCCACCGCCACCAGCAGCTTGAGGGCAAATATCCCCCAGCCCGATTGCGGCTGGAACATCTGCTGTTTGCGCAGTTGGTAAAACAGCAGGCCGGCATTGATGCAGGCACCGGCGCTGATGGCCAAGGCCAGGCCGGCGTGGGCCAGCGGGCCGATAAACACCAAGTTGAGCAACTGCGTGACGATCAGCGTGAAGATCGCGATCTTCACCGGCGTGCGGATGTTTTGCTGGGCGTAGAAACCCGGCGCCAGCACTTTGATCACGATGATGCCGAGCAGACCGACGGAGTAGGCGATCAGCGCATGCTGGGTCATCAAGGCATCGTGCGCGCTGAATTGCCCGTACTGGAATAACGACACCGTCAGTGGCTCGGCCAGGATTCCCAGCGCCAGGGAACACGGCAACACCAGCACGAAGCACAGGCGCAAACCCCAATCGAGAATGCGCGAGTATTCCTGGCGGTCCTTGCTCGCGTAGGTACGCGCCAGCGTCGGCAGCAAAATCGTGCCCAGGGCCACGCCGAGGACGCCGGACGGCAGCTCCATCAAGCGATCGGCGTAATACATCCACGACACCGAACCGGACACCAGCAGCGACGCAAACGCGGTGTTGATGATCAGGGAAATCTGGCTGACCGACACCCCGAGGATCGCCGGCAGCATATTGCGCATCACGCGCCAGACGCCGGTGTCCTTGAGGTTCAGGCGCGGCAACACGAGCATGCCGATCTTTTTCAGGTGCGGCAGTTGGTAGAGCAATTGCGCCAGGCCACCGGCCAATACCGCCCAGCCCAGGGCCATGACCGGCGGATCGAAGTAGGGCGTGAGGAACAGCGCAAAAATAATCATGCTGACGTTAAGCAGGGTCGGCACGAACGCCGGCACCGAGAAACGGTTCCAGGTATTGAGGATGGCGCCGGCCAGGGAGGACAGGGAGATCAGCAATATGTAGGGGAAAGTCACCCGCAGCAGATCAGTGGTCAGCGCGAATTTTTCCGGCGTATTGGCAAACCCGGGCGCCGTGGCCCAGATCACCCAGGGCGCGGCGAGCATGCCAACCAGGGTCACCAGCATCAGCACAAGGGTCAGCAGGCCCGAGACATAGGCGATAAATGTGCGGGTCGCCTCCTCGCCCTGCTGCGTCTTGTATTCCGCCAGGATCGGCACGAACGCCTGGGAAAACGCGCCCTCGGCGAAGACCCGCCGCAACAGGTTGGGCAGTTTAAAGGCAATAAAGAACGCATCCGTGGCCATGCTGGCGCCAAAAATGCGCGCCAGCAGGGTGTCACGCACAAACCCCAAAACCCTGGAGATCATCGTGATTGAGCTGACGGCAGCCAACGATTTGAGCAGATTCATTGAAAGAGTTTGCGCCTATAGATAAAGAGCAGGCGAACTACGCGCCTACTTATGCGATACTGCGCGCCTGCAACAGCACAGCGCCAAAGCTCGCGAGTTTACAGGTCAAGCGCCGGAAATAAATCACCCGCCTCTTCAGATCGACCACTCAGCAGTTCGCATCAGCCGCCCTTGACAACCCATCAACTCATCGGCATGATTCGCGGCCTATTTTGTTTGCTATTTCCTAAAAAGTCTTTCGAGGAGCTCGACGGTGGCCAACACACCTTCCGCCAAAAAACGTGCAAAACAGGCTGAGAAGCGTCGCAGCCACAACGCCAGCCTGCGTTCCATGGTTCGTACCTACATCAAGAATGTAGTTAAGGCCATTGACGCAAAAGACGCTGAAAAAGCTCAAGCTGCTTACGTTCTGGCTGTGCCAGTTATCGACCGCATGGCCGATAAAGGCATCATCCACAAGAACAAAGCTGCTCGCCATAAAGGTCGTTTGAATGGCCACATCAAGGCTCTGAACCTTGCTGTTGCAGCCTAAGCGATAAACTGCCACGCCGGTTTACCTGCGTAACAGTTAAGAAATGCCCCGTACCGAAAGGTCCGGGGCATTTTTGTTTGGGCGCAATAAATCGCTGTTCTTTATTGCGCGCACAAAAAAAACGCCCCGAACCAGTCGGGGCGTTTTGGCTACCACCTGATCAACACATCAATCAGTGGTGATGACCGCCTTCACCGTGCACGTGGCCGTGGGCGACTTCTTCCTCGGAAGCCTCGCGGATGGCCACGATCTTCACTTGGAAGTTCAGGCGCTGACCTGCCAGAGGGTGGTTACCGTCGACGGTGACGTCGTCGCCGTCCAGGTCACGGATGGTCACGATCTGCATTTGGCCGTCCGGCGCGGAAGCGTGGAACTGCATGCCCACTTCCAGTTCGTCGACACCTTCGAACATGCTGCGGCTCAGGGTGCTGACCAGTTCGGCGGAGTATTCGCCGTAAGCATTTTCAGGCTCTACGACAACGGTCAGTTCATCACCGACGCTCTTGCCGACCAGAGCGTTTTCCAGGCCCGGGATAATGTTGCCTGCGCCTTGCAGGTAGACCAGCGGCGCGCCGCCGGCTGAGCTGTCGATGACCTCACCAGCGTCGTTGGTCAGGGTATAGTCGATGGAGACTGCCTTGTTAGCGGCGATCGTCATGGGGCGAGACCTTTTGCATAAGAATGAAGAACGGACAAGTCTAAACAAGGATTTGCCCGAAAGCGAACAGAACCCGGACGGACGGGGTCGATCAACGGTCGCCGTCATCCTCGGATTCCACCAGGACGACGACGGGCACTGGGTTGCCGAGCTGTCCTGCGGCCACACCCAACACCTGCGCCACCAGCCGCCCTGGCAATCGCGCACCTGGGTACTCGACCCCGCACACCGCCTGGAAAAAATAGGCCAGCCCTTTGCCTGCGGCTGGTGTGCGCAGGAGCGCGAATAACGATAACCTTGGCGCCTGATTCCCGGTAGGCACTCAACCATAGAGCGCCACCGAAGCCATGCACCTCCAGAGAATTCGCATGCAGACTTTTTTTATCGCGCCCACCGATTTTGGTGTGGGTCTGACCTCCATCAGCCTTGGGCTGGTGCGCACCCTTGAACGTGCCGGGCTGAAAGTCGGCTTCTTCAAACCGATTGCCCAGCCGCACCCCGGCGACACCGGCCCCGAACGCTCCACCGAGCTGATCGCTCGCACCCATGGCCTCAAACCGCCGCAGCCTCTGGGCCTGGCCCATGTCGAGCGGATGCTCGGCGACGGCCAGCTCGACGAGTTGCTCGAAGAAATCATCACCCTGTATCAGCAGGCCGCCGTGGGCAAGGACGTGCTGATCGTCGAAGGCATGGTGCCGACCCGCAGCGCCAGCTATGCGGCGCGGGTCAACCTGCACCTGGCCAAGAGCCTGGACGCGGAAGTGATCCTGGTCTCGGCGCCGGAAAACGAAGTGCTCACCGAACTCTCCGGCCGCGTGGAACTGCAGGCCCAGCTGTTCGGCGGCCCGAAAGACCCGAAAGTGCTCGGTGTGATCCTCAACAAGGTGCGCACCGATGAAAGCATGGAAGCCTTTTCGGCGCGCCTCAAGGAGCATTCGCCGTTGCTGCGCAGCGGGGATTTCCGCCTGCTCGGCTGCATTCCTTTCCAGCCCGAACTCAATGCGCCGCGTACCCGCGACGTCGCCGACCTGATGGGCGCGCAGATCCTCAACGCCGGTGATTATGAAACCCGGCGCATGACCAAAATCATCATCTGCGCCCGCACCATGCGCAACACCGTGGAACTGCTCAAGCCGGGCGTGCTGGTAGTGACACCGGGGGACCGCGACGACATCATCCTCGCCGTCAGCCTGGCCGCGATCAACGGCGTACCCCTGGCCGGCCTGCTGCTGACCAGCGACACCCTGCCCGACCCGCGCATCATGGACCTCTGCCGAGGCGCCTTTCAGGCCGGGCTGCCGGTGCTGTCGGTAAGTACCGGCTCCTACGAGACAGCGAACCTGCTCAACAGCCTGAACAAGGAAATCCCCATCGATGACCGCGAGCGCGCCGAGATCATCACCGATTTCGTCGCCAGCCACCTCGATGCGCGCTGGCTGCACCAACGCTGCGGCACGCCACGGGAGATGCGCCTGTCACCGGCGGTGTTCCGCTACCAGTTGATCCAGCGCGCCCAGGCCGCCAACAAGCGCATCGTCTTGCCCGAAGGCAGCGAGCCGTTGACCGTGCAAGCCGCCGCGATCTGCCAGGCCCGCGGCATTGCCCGCTGCGTGTTACTGGCCAAGCCGACGGACGTGGAAGCGGTCGCCCGCGCCCACGGCATCGAATTGCCCGAAGGCCTGGAAATTCTCGACCCGGACCTGATCCGCGAGCGTTATGTCGAACCGATGGTCGCGTTGCGCAAGAGCAAGAGCCTCAACGCGCCGATGGCCGAACAGCAACTTGAAGACACCGTGGTGATCGCCACCATGATGCTCGCGCTCGATGAAGTCGACGGCCTGGTCTCCGGGGTTATCCACTCCACCGCGAATACCATCCGCCCGGCCCTGCAACTGATCAAGACCGCGCCGGGCTGCACCCTGGTGTCGTCGGTGTTCTTCATGCTGTTCCCCGAACAGGTGCTGGTGTACGGCGACTGTGTGATGAACCCGCACCCGAGCGCCGCCGAACTGGCGGAAATCGCCCTGCAAAGCGCCGACTCGGCGGCGGCGTTCGGCATTACGCCACGGGTGGCGATGATCAGCTATTCCAGCGGTGAATCGGCCAGCGGCGAAGAAGTGGAAAAAGTCCGCGAAGCCACCCTGCTCGCCCATGAACAGCAAAGCTCGCTGCTGATCGACGGCCCGTTGCAATACGATGCCGCCGCCAACGAAACCGTCGCCCGGCAACTGGCACCCAACAGCCTGGTGGCGGGCAAGGCCACGGTCTTCGTATTCCCCGACCTGAACACCGGCAACACCACCCACAAGGCGGTGCAACGCAGCGCCGATTGCGTCAGCCTGGGGCCGATGCTCCAGGGCCTGCGCAAACCAGTGAACGACCTGCCGCGCGGCGCCCAGGTCGACGACATTGTGTACACCATCGCGCTGACCGCGATCCAAGCCGCCAACCGACCTATGGAGATCTAAATGCTGGATTTTCTACCTGCCGCCGTGCGCGGGGTGATCGCGTCGTTGCTGTTGGCGCTGAACACGATCCTGCTGTGTTCGTTCCTGTTCATCGTCGCGCTGTTCAAGGCACTGCCGTTCGCCAAGCGTTTCAGCGAATGGCTAATGAACCACACCCATGAAGCCTGGATCAGCAACAACAACGCGTGGATGAACCTGGTGCGGCGCACCCGCTGGCACCTTAAAGGCCTGGAAGGGCTGGACTACCAGCACTCTTATCTGGTGACCAGCAACCACCAGAGCTGGGTCGACATCATGGTGCTGCAATACGTGCTCAATCGACGGATTCGCCCGCTGAAATTCTTTCTCAAGCAGGAGCTGATCTGGGTCCCGGTGATCGGCCTGGCCTGGTGGGCATTGGGCTTTCCGTTCATGAAGCGCTACTCCAAGGCCTACCTGGAAAAACACCCGGAGAAAAAAGGCAAGGACCTGGAAACCACCCGCAAGACCTGCGCGAAGTTTCGCGCGAACCCGGTGGGCATTTTCAACTTTGCCGAAGGCACGCGCTTTACGCCGGGCAAGCATGCGCAGCAGAACTCGCCCTTTCGCTACTTGCTCAAGCCCAAGGCCGGCGGTATTGCGTTTGTGCTGGATGCCATGGGTGAGCAGTTGAAGTCATTGGTCAATGTGACCATCCACTACCCCGCCGGGCGCCCCGGCTACTGGGACTTGTTGTGCGGGAATGTGCAGGACGTGGTGGTGCGGTTCGAAGAAGTGCCGATCCCGCCTGAGTTCATTGGCAAGAATTATGAGCAGGATGGGGAATATCGATTGGCGTTCCAGGGCTGGATCAATCGGTTGTGGGAAGAGAAGGATGCGCTTCTCAGCCAACTTCACACAGATTATCCAGACCGCCACTGATCAAAATGTGGGAGGGGGCTTGCCCCCGATAGCGGTGCTTCAGTCACCCGATGCAGTGACTGACACTCTGCAATCGGGAGCAAGCCCCCTCTCACATTTGACCAAGCCCGATCTTGAGAATGTAAAAAAGCCCGCCACCGATCACTCGGTGGCGGGCTTTTTTTGTGGCCGCGAGGTTTAGATCGCCCCACGCTGACGCAACAGCTCCAGCACTTGCTTGACGCTGTCTTCCAGCGACAGGGCCTGGGTGTCGATCACCAGATCGGCATTCAACGGCACGTCGTATGGGAAGGACTCGCCAGGGATGTTATCCCCACCGGCCGCGTACAAGCCTTGCGGATCACGCTCGGCGCACACCAGCGGTGAAGCCTGCACGTAGACCGTCAGCAAGCGATCGGCACCGATCAGCGCCTTGGCCTGTTCACGCCCTTCGGCATCCGGCGCAACGAACGCGGCCAGGGTCAGCAGGCCGGCTTCGTTGAACTGGCGTGCGACATGAGCCGCACGACGCCAGTTCTCGGTACGCCCGACACGGTCCTGCGGCAACCCTTTGTTCAGGTCGTGACGCAGGTTCTGGCCATCGAGTACAAACACTGCACGGCCCATGTCGAACAACTTGCGCTCAACCGCGTAGGCTAAGGTGCTTTTACCGGCGCCCGACAGGCCGCTGAACAACACGGTTGCCGGCTGTTGGCCGAAACGCTGGGCACGCTCTTCGGTGGCCACATGCGCCAACTTGCCGTGCTGCGCGGCGCTGCCGTGGACAACCGGCGGCGCGATGATCATGCCCGCAGCCACGGTGCCATTGGTCAAGCGGTCGATGACGATGAACGCGCCGGTGGTGCGGTTGCTCGCGTAACCGTCCAGGGCGACGGCGGCATCGAGGCTGACCTTGACCCGGCCGATCTCGTTCAACTGCAGCGAACTTGCCGGGCCTTCGGCCAGGGTGTTCACGTCCACACGATGCACGATGCTGGTGATGGAACCCGGCACGTAGCTGGTGGCGCGCTTGATGTCGTATTTCTTGCCCGGCAGCATCGGTTCTTCGGCCATCCACACCAGCATGGCGTCAAAGGCGTCGGTCACTTGCGGCATGTTATCGGCATGCACCAACAGGTCGCCACGGGAGATGTCGATCTCGTCTTCCATGGTCAGGGTCACGGCCTGGCCTGGGCCTGCGTGCTCCAGTTCACCGTCGAAGGTGACGATGGATTTGACGCGGCTGCTCTTGCCCGACGGCAACACCACGACTTCGTCGCCCTTATGGACGATGCCGCTGGCCAGGGTGCCGGCAAAACCGCGGAAGTTCAGGTTCGGACGGTTGACGTACTGCACCGGGAAACGCAGGTCGGTGTAGTTGCGGTCGTTGGCGATCTCGACGGTCTCGAGGATCTCCATCAGCGACTGGCCGGTGTACCACGGCGAACGCTCGCTCTTGTTCACCACGTTGTCGCCCTTGAGCGCCGACATCGGTACGAACGCCATGGTGCTCGGCTTGAAGGCGATGCCGTCGGCGAACTTCAGGTAGTCGGCCTTGATCTGCTCGAACACACCTTCGTCGAAACCATTGAGGTCCATCTTGTTGATGGCGACCACGATGTGCTTGATGCCCAGCAACGAGGCAATGAAGCTGTGGCGACGGGTCTGGGTCTGCACGCCGTAGCGCGCGTCGACCAGGATGATCGCCAGGTCACAGGTAGAGGCACCGGTGGCCATGTTGCGGGTGTACTGCTCATGGCCAGGGGTGTCGGCGATGATGAATTTACGCTTGGCGGTGGAGAAGTAGCGGTAGGCGACATCGATGGTGATGCCCTGCTCACGCTCGGCCTGCAGGCCGTCGACCAGCAACGCCAGGTCGATGTCGTCACCGGTGGTGCCGACCTTCTTCGAATCGCGGGTGATGGCTTCCAGGTGATCTTCGTAGATCATCTTGGAGTCGTGCAGCAGGCGCCCGATCAGGGTGCTCTTGCCGTCGTCGACGTTGCCACAGGTCAGGAAGCGCAACATTTCCTTGCGCTCGTGCTGGCCCAGGTAGGCGAGGATGTCCTCGCTGATCAAATCAGATTGATGCGACATGACAGCCCCTTAGAAATAGCCTTGACGTTTTTTATCTTCCATCGAGCCGGCACCATCGTGGTCAATGACCCGGCCCTGGCGCTCGGAAGTTCGCGTCAGGAGCATTTCCTGAATGATGTCCGTCAGCGTCTCGGCTTCGGACTCCACCGCGCCCGTCAACGGGTAGCAGCCAAGGGTACGGAAACGTACTTTCTTTTTGACGATTCGGGCTTTGTCTTCGTCGGACAGGTGCTCGAGGATGCGGTCGTCGTCGATCATGATCAACGTGCCGTTCTTCTCGATCACATCGCGCTCGGCGGCGAAGTACAGCGGTACGATCGGGATGCCTTCCAGGTAGATGTACTGCCAGATGTCCAGCTCGGTCCAGTTGGACAGCGGGAACACACGGATCGACTCGCCCTTGTTGACGTTGCCGTTGTAGACGTTCCACAGCTCCGGGCGCTGGTTTTTCGGGTCCCAGCGGTGCTTGCTGTCGCGGAACGAGTACACGCGCTCTTTGGCGCGGGACTTTTCTTCATCGCGACGGGCACCGCCGAACGCGGCGTCGAAACCATACTTGTCCAAAGCCTGCTTGAGGCCTTCGGTCTTCATGATGTCGGTGTGCTTGGCGCTGCCGTGGGTGAACGGGTTGATGCCCTGCGCCACACCGTCCGGGTTGACGTGGGTGATCAGGTCCAGGCCGAGTTCTTCAACCATGCGGTCGCGGAACGTGTACATCTCCTGGAATTTCCACTGGGTGTCGACATGCATCACCGGGAACGGCAGCTTGCCCGGGAAGAACGCCTTGCGCGCCAGGTGCAGCATCACGGCGGAGTCTTTACCGATCGAGTAGAGCATCACCGGGTTGTCGAACTCGGCGGCGACCTCGCGGATGATGTGGATGCTTTCCGCCTCCAGCTGTTTCAGATGCGTCAGTTTGTCGACCATGGCTACTCACGGAAAAACGATCTTATGGACGGCCAGCGGGCCGTGTTCGAGCGAGGCATGCTAGCACAGCACCTGCTTCTATTCAGGGCGCCAGCTAGATCGAAACGGTATATGGATATGCCCCGAGGTTTGGCGGCGATGGCCGGCCGAACGCGGTCAAATGTGGGAGTGGCGGTGCGACGATTCGACTTGCTCCCGATTGCAGTGTGCCATTCAACGCATTCATTGACTGAACCAACGCTATCGGGAGCAAGCCCCCTCTCACAGTTATTGGAGGTGTTCGTTAGATCGGGTTGGGGCAATCGATAAACAAATGCTCCAGGGCGAAACGCCGCGCCAGGTAATCGCCCAATGCCTGCACCCCGTAACGCTCGGTGGCGTGATGGCCGGCGGCGACAAAGCTGATGTCGTTTTCGCGGGCGCTGTGGAAGGTCTGCTCGGAGGCTTCGCCGCTCAGGTAAAGGTCGACGCCGGCCGCAATCGCCTGGTCGATGTAGCCCTGGCCACCACCGGTACACCAGCCGACGCGGCGGATCATCTGGCTGCCTTCGATCAACAGCGGCTCGCGCCCCAAGACGCTCTGCACGCGGTGGGCGAAGTCACGCGGCGACAGCGGTTCGGCGAGGGAGCCGACCAGGCCGACGATCTTGAGGTCGGCCGGGTCCAGCGGGCCTTCGACGGTGATGTCCAACTGCCGAGCCAGCTGGACGTTGTTGCCGACCTCGGCGTGCAGGTCCAGCGGCAGGTGGTAGGCCAGCAGGCTGATGTCGTGCTTGAGCAGGGTCTTCAGGCGGCGCTGCTTCATGCCGGTGATGCACGGGTTTTCGCCCTTCCAGAAATAACCGTGGTGGACCAACACCAGATCGGCCTGGGCTTCAACGGCGGCGTCCAGCAATGCCTGGCTGGCGGTGACGCCGCTGACGATGCGCATCACCTGCGGGCGCCCCTCGACCTGCAGGCCGTTGGGGCAGTAATCGGCAATTTTTGCGCTGCCAAGGTAGCGGTCCGCTTCCTCGACGAGGGTGCTCAAAGCAACGGCCATAAAAGACTCCTAAATATCCCGTTCCGAGGCGCTCGCAGCCTCGTATAATGCGCGACATTATGGGCGCTCTCCCGCCCCCTGCAACCTGTCAGGACTTACTTGATGCTCAAGGCACTGCGTTTTTTTGGATGGCCATTGCTGGCTGGCGTGCTGATCGCGATGTTGATTATTCAGCGTTTCCCCCAGTGGGTGGGCTTACCGAGCCTTGATGTGAACCTGCAACAGGCCCCGCAAACCAACGCGGTGGTGCAAGGCCCGGTGACCTATGCCGACGCCGTGGTCATCGCGGCACCTGCGGTGGTCAACCTGTACACCACCAAGGTCATCAACAAGCCGGCGCATCCGCTGTTCGAAGACCCGCAGTTCCGCCGCTATTTCGGCGACAACAGTCCCAAGCAGCGGCGCATGGAATCGAGCCTGGGGTCCGGGGTGATCATGAGCCCGGAAGGCTACATCCTCACCAACAACCACGTGACCACCGGTGCCGACCAGATTGTAGTGGCCCTGCGCGACGGCCGCGAAACCCTGGCTCGCGTCGTCGGCAGCGACCCGGAAACCGACCTCGCGGTGTTGAAGATCGACCTGAAAAGCCTGCCCGCCATCACCATCGGCCGCTCCGAAGGACTGCGGGTCGGCGATGTCGCGCTGGCCATCGGCAACCCGTTCGGCGTCGGCCAGACAGTCACCATGGGCATCATCAGCGCCACCGGGCGTAACCAGTTGGGCCTCAACAGCTACGAAGACTTCATCCAGACCGACGCCGCGATCAACCCCGGCAACTCCGGCGGTGCACTGGTGGATGCCAACGGCAACCTGACCGGCATCAATACGGCGATTTTCTCCAAGTCCGGCGGCTCCCAGGGCATCGGTTTTGCGATCCCGGTCAAGCTGGCGATGGAAGTGATGAAGTCGATCGTCGAGCACGGCCAGGTGATCCGCGGCTGGCTGGGGATCGAAGTGCAGCCGCTGACCAAGGAACTGGCCGAGTCGTTTGGCCTGACCGGGCGCCCGGGCATCGTGGTCGCCGGGATCTTCCGCGATGGCCCGGCACAGAAAGCCGGCCTGCAATTGGGGGATGTGATCCTCAACATCGACGGCGAACCGGCCGGTGATGGCCGCAAGTCAATGAACCAAGTGGCGCGGATCAAGCCGACCGACAAGGTCACGATCCAGGTGATGCGCAACGGTAAAGAGCTCAATCTTTCGGCGGAAATCGGCCTGCGCCCACCGCCTGCGCCGGTGAAGGAAGAAGAATAACCTGCTGGCGCATTACAACGGCACAGACAACGTCACCGTGGCCCTGAACCTTCACCTGTGGGAGGGGGCTTGCCCCCGATAGCGGTACAACAGTCACCTCATCCAGTGCCTGACAGGCCGCTATCGGCAGCAAGCCCCTCCCACCTTACAGTGCCACCGGCGCGCGCTCACACAGGGTGTTAAGCGCCACCGCCCAGTGCTCGCTGTCATTCAAGCACGGCACCAGCACCAACTCCTCGCCGCCCGCTGCGCGAAATTGCTCCCGCCCGCGATCGCCAATCTCTTCCAGCGTCTCGATGCAGTCGGCGACGAACGCCGGGCACATCACCAGCAGCTTTTTCACGCCTTGCTGAGCCAACGCGTCCAGGCGTGCCTCGGTGTAAGGTTCGATCCACTTCGCCCGGCCCAGGCGCGACTGGAACGCCACCGACCATTTGCCGTCCGGCAGGCCCATGCGCTCGGCAAAGTTGCGGGCGACGCTGAAGCACTGCGCGCGGTAACACGTGGCAAGCACCTGCGGCGAGGCGTTGCGGCAGCAATCGGCATCCTTGAAGCAATGCGCGCCGGTAGGGTCGAGCTTGGTCAGATGACGCTCGGGCAGGCCGTGGAAACTCAGGAGCAAGTGATCGTAGTCCTGCTCCACATAGGGCCGCACGCTCGCCACCAGCGCATCGAGGTATTCCGGCTGATCGTAGAACGGTTGCAGGATCGAGAACTGCACCTTGAGCTTCTTGTCGCGCACCACCCGCCTGGCTTCTTCAATCACCGTGGTCACGGTGCTGTCGGCGAACTGCGGGTACAAAGGCGCCAGGGTGACCTTCTGAATCCCCTGGGCGGCCAGGCGCATCAGGGTCGTTTCAAGGGACGGCTCGCCATAACGCATCGCCAGCTCCACCGGGCCCTGGGTCCACTGCGCGGTCATCTGCTGCTGCAGGCGCTGGCTGAGCACCACCAGCGGCGAGCCCTCTTCCCACCAGATCGAAGCATAGGCATGGGCCGATTGCTCGGGGCGCTTGATCAGAATCAGCGACACCAACAAGCGCCGTACCGGCCACGGCAGGTCGATCACGTAAGGGTCCATCAGGAACTGATTGAGGTAGCTGCGCACATCGGCCACCGAAGTAGACGCCGGTGACCCCAGGTTGACCAGTAACAACGCGTGATCCGTCATGCAACATCCTATCTTTAGAGGCGGCCGGACAAGTCGTCCAAGGCCGCCTTCAACTCAGTGAACTGGAAAGTGAAACCGGCCGCCAACAGGCGCTCGGGCAAAGCCTTCTGGCCGCCCAGCAACAAGCCGGACAACTCACCCAGCCCGACCTTCAACACGAAGGCCGGCATGGGCATGAACGCCGGGCGGTGCAACACCTGGCCCAACGTCTTGGCAAACTCGCGGTTACGCACGGGGTGCGGCGCGCAGGCATTATAGGGACCGCTGGCGTCGCGCTGGTGCAGAAGAAAATCTATCAGCGCGATTTGATCGTTGATATGCACCCACGGCATCCACTGCCGACCACTACCGATCGGCCCGCCCAGTGCCAGCTTGAACGGCAGCAACAGCCGCGACAAAAAGCCGCCCTCGGCCGCCAGCACCAGCCCGGTACGCACCAGCACCACGCGAATGCCCAGGGCTTCGGCGCGCTGGGCGGTTTCTTCCCAGGCGACACACAACTGGCTGGGGAAGTCGTCCTGCACCGGGCCGCTGGCTTCGGTCAGCTCGCGCTCGCCGCCGTCGCCGTACCACCCCACGGCAGAACCCGAAATCAACACCGCCGGTTTCTCCGCCAGGCTTTCCAGCCACGCCAGCAGGGTTTCGGTCAGGCTGATGCGGCTGCTCCACAGCAGCGCCTTGCGTTTATGCGTCCAGAGGCGATCGGCGATCGGCGCGCCGGCCAGATTAATGACCGCGTCCACCGGGCCGATAACCTCTTGCAGGCTGGCGACACCGCGCACCGCATCGCCACACAACCTGGCGACCTGTTCAGGGTGACGGCTCCACACCGTCAGGCGATGCCCTTGCGTCAGCCAATGTTGGCAAAGTTGACGGCCGATCAGGCCGGTACCGCCGGTCAGCAAAATGTGCATGGGATCTTCCTCATGTAACGTTCGCCACCGATCACTGGTCTATTTTATATGCAGGGATCATTTGTAATCGGGCGTGACATTGATTTAAGCCTCAGCTTTAACCATAGGTCATGCCAAACGATCAGGTACGCCAAAACTTATACCAAAAAACAATATTGTACAGCTATTGGTGTCGGCGTAGTCTGTACCCAACGGTAAAACGAGGCCTCCCATGACTGTCCCCATCGCGATCATCGGCACCGGCATCGCCGGTCTCTCCGCCGCCCGAGCGTTACGAGACGCCGGGCACGTTGTACAACTCTTCGATAAAAGCCGCGGCAGTGGTGGCCGCATGTCCAGCAAGCGCAGCGACGCCGGCGCACTGGACATGGGCGCCCAGTACTTCACCGCCCGCGACCGGCGCTTTGTCAACGAAGTGCAACGCTGGCAAAGCAACGGCTGGGCCGAGCAATGGAAGCCACAGCTGTATAACTTCAAGTCCGGCCAACTCACGCCCTCCCCCGACGAACAGATTCGCTGGGTCGGCACGCCGCGCATGAGCGCCATCACCCGCGCCCTGCTCGACGACCTGCCGGTGCAGTTCGGCTGCCGTATCACCGAAGTGTTCCAAGGCAAACACCACTGGAACCTGCTGGACGCCGACGGCGGCAACCACGGTCCGTTCAGCCACGTCATCATCGCCACCCCCGCCCCGCAAGCAACCGCCCTACTGGCCGACGCACCGAAGCTGGCAAGTGCCGCCGCCGGCGTGAAGATGGACCCCACCTGGGCCATCGCCCTGGCCTTCGACAAGCCGCTGGAAACTCCGATGGAAGGCTGCTTCGTGCAAGACAGCCCGCTCGATTGGCTGGCGCGCAACCGCAGCAAACCGGGGCGCGACGCCTCCCTCGACACCTGGGTGCTGCACGCAACCAGCGCCTGGAGCAAGGAGCACCTGGACCTGTCCAAGGAAGCGGTGATCGAGCACCTGCACGGTGCCTTCGCCGAACTGCTGCACAGCGCGATGCCTGCGCCCTCGTTCAGCCTGGCGCACCGCTGGCTTTACGCACGACCGTCCAGCGCCCATGAATTCGGCGTGCTGGCTGACGCCGACCTGGGCCTGTACGTCTGTGGCGACTGGTGCCTGTCGGGCCGCGTCGAAGGTGCCTGGCTCAGTGGCCAGGAAGCCGCGCGACGCTTGATCGAGCACCTGCAATGAACCGCATCAACCCGACCAAATTGCTGCTGTCGAAGTGGACAGCAGCACACCCGCGCAACAAGGAAAAACACTTCCTGGTCACCGAACTGTTTTGTGATGAAGAAGGCACCGTGCTCGACATCGAGCTGCAAGCCGTCATGACCAAGCGCGGTGAACGCCTGCCCTGGCAAACCCTGCAAAACGCCGAGGACTGGCGAATCGGCTGGAAATAGCCTTCACGCAAATACTTGTACAAAATATTTGACTTGTACAGCATCAGACCTATGATGATGTTTAGCTGTACACGGTTATTTATTTGTACAGGAATCTTGCAGAGGTTTGGCCATGTCCAGCACCACGTCCATCAAGCCGAAGATTGGTATCAGCGCCTGCCTGCTGGGCGAGAACGTGCGTTTTAACGGCGGCCATAAGCAATCGCAACTCTGCAGCGAAGTGCTCGCCGAGTACTTCGACTTTCTGCCGTTGTGCCCGGAAGTGGCTATCGGCCTGGGTATTCCTCGGGAAACCATTCGCCTGGTGGGCGATGCCGCAGCCCCTCAAGCCGTCGGCACCGTGCATCGCGAACTGAATGTCACTGCGCCGCTGGGCGAATACGGCGAAAAGATGGCCGCCGAGCACACCGACCTGAGCGGCTACATCTTTATGCAAAAGTCGCCGTCCTGCGGCCTGGAACGGGTCAAGGTCTACCGTGAAAACGGCGCACCGGTGGACGGCGGCGGGCGTGGCATCTACGCCCAGGCCTTTTGCGCACGCCACCCCAACCTGCCCGTGGAAGAAGACGGTCGTCTGAATGACCCGGTGCTGCGGGAAAACTTCCTGACCCGCGTCTTCGTCTACGCCAGTTGGCAACAATTGCTCGGCGAAGGCCTGACCCGCCATCGCCTGCTGGCTTTTCACGCGCGCTACAAGTACCTGCTGATGGCCCACAGCCCGGCGCATTACAAAAGCCTCGGCAACCTGCTCGGCAGCATGGCCAGGGGCGAGGACCTCGACGCGCTGGGCGCCGATTATTTCAGCGCGCTGATGAGCGGGCTGAAAAAGTGCGCCACCCGCGGCACCCACACCAATGTGCTGCAACACATCAGCGGTTACCTCAAGCAGGCCATCAGCGCCGACGATAAGCAGGAAATGCAAACCGTGATCGGCCAATACCGCCAAGGCATCGTGCCGCTGGTGGTGCCGCTGACCTTGCTCAAGCACCACTTTCGCCTCCACCCGGACCGCTACATCGCGCAGCAGGCCTACTTGCAGCCGCACCCGGAAAATCTCAGCCTGCGTAATGCGATCTAAACCATGAAAAGCCTCATGACAGCAGCCATGCAAGACGACCCCGGCGAAGATCTCGTCCAAGCCCTCGAAGACGGCTGGCTGCCGATTCGTGAAGTGGCGCGCCAGACCGGCGTCAACGCCGTGACCCTGCGCGCCTGGGAACGCCGCTATGGCCTGATCGTGCCGCAGCGCACGCCCAAGGGCCACCGGCTGTTCAGCCACGACCATGTGCAACGCATCAACACCATCCTCACCTGGCTCAATCGCGGCGTGCCGGTCAGTCAGGTGAAAAACCTGATCGACTCCGCGCACGTCGCCCCCGACGCCGTCGAAAACGAATGGCACACCCTGCGCCAGACCCTGGTGCAGGCGATCAGCGAACTGGCCGAACGCCGGGTCGATGACGCCTTCAACCAGGCCATGGCGCTCTACCCGCCGCGCACCCTGTGCGAACAACTGCTGCTGCCGCTGCTCAGCGAACTGGAGCAACGCTGGCAGGGCCAATTCGGCGCGCAGATGGAACGGGTGTTCTTCCTGTCCTGGTTGCGCAGCAAGTTCGGCGCGCGGATCTATCACAACAATCGCCAACTGCAGGGTGCGCCGCTGCTGCTGGTGAATCATTCCGACCTGCCGCTGGAGCCGCACCTGTGGCTCAGCGCGTGGCTGGCCAGCAGCGCCGATTGCCCGGTGGAAGTCTTCGACTGGCCGCTGCCAGCCGGCGAACTGGCGCTGGCGGTGGAGCACCTGCAACCACGGGCGGTGCTGCTGTATTCGAGCCAGGCACTCCATCTGTCGGCACTCGCAAAACTTCTGGGCGGCATCCGCTGCCCAAAATTGATCGTCGGCCCAACGGTATGCATCCACCAGGCCGAGTTGACGGTATTGACCGGCGATATCCCTGAATTGTTCGTCGCCGAAGACCCATTGTCGGCTCACCAGATACTGATCCAGCGTGGACTTCTTTAAATGCATTTGATCTGGCTGCGCACCGACCTGCGCCTGCATGACAACACCGCCCTGGCCGCCGCGAGCCAGCGCGGCCCGGTGGCGGCGGTGTACCTGGTTACCCCGCAGCAATGGCTGGCCCACGACGACGCACCGTGCAAGGTCGACTTCTGGCTGCGCAACCTGCAGCACTTGAGCCAGGCCCTTGGCGCACTGAATATTCCCTTGCTGATCCGCTCTGCCCCGACCTGGGACCAGGCGCCCGCCGTGCTCGGCCAACTGTGCCGGGAGCTGTCGGTCGAGTCGGTACACGTCAACGAGGAATACGGCATCCACGAAAGCCGTCGCGATGCGGCGGTGGCCAAGGCCCTGGAAGCCGAAGGCGTGAGCTTCCACCGTTACCTGGACCAATTGCTTTTCCAGCCCGGCAGCGTGCTGACCAAGACCGGCACCTACTTCCAGGTATTCAGCCAGTTCCGCAAGGTCTGCTACGCGCGCCTGCACAGCGCCGTGCCGCGCTTGGTGGCAACGCCCAAGGCTCAAGCGGCCCTCGCGCTGAACAGCGACCCGGTGCCGCAACAGGTCGACGGTTTCGAAGCCCCGAGCGAGACGCTGCGCGCCCTCTGGCCCGCCGGTGAAGACGAAGCGCGCCGCCGCCTCGACGCGTTCGCCGAGCAGCAGATCAGCTACTACAAGGACGAGCGCGACTTCCCGGCCAAGCCCGGCACCAGCCAGCTTTCCGCGTACCTCGCGGCGGGCGTGGTTTCGCCGCGCCAGTGCCTGCATGCCGCGTTACAGAGCAACCAGGGCGAGTTCGAAAGCGGCGACATCGGCACAATCACCTGGATCAACGAACTGCTCTGGCGTGAGTTCTACAAGCACATCCTGGTGGGCTACCCGCGGGTGTCCCGTCACCGCGCCTTCCGCCCCGAAACCGAGGCGGTGGCCTGGCGCGACGCGCCCAAGGACCTCGCCGCCTGGCAGCAGGCACGCACCGGTTTGCCGATCATCGACGCCGCCATGCGCCAACTGCTGGACACCGGCTGGATGCACAACCGCCTGCGCATGGTGGTGGCGATGTTCCTGACCAAAAACCTGCTGATCGACTGGCGCGAAGGCGAGCGCTTCTTCATGCGCCACCTGATCGACGGCGACCTGGCGGCCAACAATGGCGGCTGGCAGTGGAGCTCCTCCACCGGCACCGATTCGGCGCCGTATTTCCGGATTTTCAGCCCGCTGAGC
Source organism: Pseudomonas sp. D3 (assembly GCF_029320995.1). Lineage (NCBI taxonomy): Bacteria > Pseudomonadati > Pseudomonadota > Gammaproteobacteria > Pseudomonadales > Pseudomonadaceae > Pseudomonas > Pseudomonas sp. D3. The sequence continues at coordinate 1,081,397 of NZ_CP119772.1, read as the reverse complement.
CAGTCGCAAAAATTCGACGGCGACGGCGTGTTCATCAAGCACTGGCTGCCGCAACTGGCGGCGCTGAATAAAAAGGACGTACACGACCCGCAGGCTGCCGGCGGCCTGTTCGGCGTGGCCGATTACCCGCGTTCGATTGTCGACCTGAAACACTCCCGCGAACGGGCATTGGCGGCGTTCCGCAGCCTGCCGTCGCGCCAAGCAGTGGGAGCCGAATATGAGTGACTTCCTGCGCCGCTTCGCCCAGGCCTTTGCCTCTCTGGACAAGCACAACCTGCACCTGCTCGACAGCCTGTACAGCAAGGACATCGCCTTCACCGACCCGCTGCACGACGTGCATGGGCTCACGGCGCTGCACCAGTATTTCGCGCAGCTGTACGGTAACGTCAGCCAGTTGCGCTTCGACTTCCACGGCTTCGACCAGGTCGCCGAAGGCGAAGGTTACCTGCGCTGGAAAATGAGCTTTTGCCACCCGCGCCTGGCCAAGGGCAAGGTCATCCGGGTGGAAGGCTGCTCGCACCTGATGTGGCGCGACAAGGTGTACCGCCATCGGGATTATTTCGATGCCGGCGCGATGCTTTACGAACACTTGCCGGTCGTCGGCCGTGTGGTCAGTTGGCTGAAAAGGAGAATCGGATGAGCCTCACACCAGCCCGTCGTTATTGGCTGACCGGCGCCAGCAGTGGCATCGGCGCCTCCCTCGCTGTGGAGCTGCTCAACAGCGGCGCCCACGTGGCCCTGAGTGCGCGCACCAAAGGCCCGCTGCAAGCGCTCGCCCAACGCTTTCCCGGCCAAGTGCTGATCGTGGCCGGCGACTTGACCAACAGCCAGACCGTGCGCGAAATCGGCGAACACATCGCCCAGGTCTGGGGGGCGCTGGACACAGTGATCCTCAACGCTGGCACCTGTGAATATGTCGATGCCAAGCAATTCGACGCGTCGATCATCGAGCACGTGGTACGCACCAACCTGCTCGCCAGCAGTTATTGCATCGAAGCCGCGCTGCCACTGTTGCGCGCCGGGCGCACGCCGCACCTGGTGGGCGTGGCCAGCGCCGTGACCTACCTGCCGATGCCGCGCGCCGAAGCCTATGGCGCGTCTAAGGCCGGGTTGCGCTACCTGTTCGAATCCCTGCGCATCAGCCTGTCGCCGGAAAACATCGACGTCACCGTGATCAGCCCGGGTTTTGTCGACACGCCGCTGACCGAGCGCAATGACTTCCCGATGCCCATGAGCTGGTCTGCCGACAAGGCGGCACGGTATATCTTCGCCAAGCTGAACAAGCGTCCGCTGGAGATCGCCTTCCCGGCGATGCTCATCGCCACCCTGTGGCCGCTGTCGAAACTGCCGAATCGCGCGCAACTGATCATCGGCAAACGCATGCTGCGTAGCCCGCCGCCGAAAAAGGACGACCTGTGAAGATCGCCATTATCGGCAGCGGTATTGCCGGACTGACCAGCGCCTACCTGCTCAGCCGTAGCCACGACATCACCCTGTTCGAAGCGGGCGACCGCATTGGTGGGCACACCCACACGGTCAACGTGACCGTCGAGGGTAAACGCTATGCGGTGGACACCGGCTTTATCGTATTCAACGACTGGACCTACCCCAACTTCATCCGCCTGCTGGGGCAGATCGGCGTGACGTTCAAACCCACCGAGATGAGTTTTTCGGTGTGCGACCAAAGCACCGGGTTCGAGTACAACGGCAACACCCTCAACAGCCTGTTTGCCCAGCGGCGCAATCTCCTGTCGCCAGGGTTCTGGGGCATGTTGCGCGATATTTTGCGCTTCAACCGCGAGGCGCCGCTGGACCTGCAAGCGCAACGCATCAGCGCCGACATGACCCTGGGCGACTACCTCGACGCCGGCGGCTACGGCCCGCGATTCATCCGGCATTACATCGTGCCAATGGGCGCGGCGATCTGGTCGATGTCGCTGGCGGACATGCTCGGTTTCCCCTTGCAGTTTTTTGTGCGCTTCTTCAAGAACCACGGTTTGCTGTCGGTGAGCAACCGCCCGCAATGGTGCGTGATCGAGGGCGGCTCAAGCAGTTACATCGAACCCCTGACCCGCGGCTTTCGTGAACATATTCGCCTCGACTGCCCCGTGCATCGGGTCGAGCGCGCCGCAGACGGCGTGATTATCCACAGCGCCGCCGGCACCGAAGCCTTCGACAAAGTCGTGTTCGCCTGCCACAGCGACCAGGCGCTGGCCCTGCTGGGCGACCCGAGCAGCGCCGAGCAGCAGATCCTCGGCGCCCTGCCCTACGCCGACAACGACGTGGTGCTGCACACCGACACGCGCCTACTGCCCGACCGCAAACTGGCCTGGGCCAGTTGGAACTACCGGCTCAGCGGCAACGCGCAGACCCAGGCGGCGGTGACCTATGACATGAACATCCTGCAAGGCATCGACAGCGCCACGACCTTTTGCGTCAGCCTCAACCAAACGTCAATGATCAACCCGCTGAAGATCCTCGCCCGCTACACCTACGCCCATCCGCAATACAGCCTGGCGGCCGTGGCCGCGCAAGCGCGCTGGGAAGAGTTGTGCGGCGCGCAGCACACCTACTATTGCGGCGCCTATTGGGCCAACGGTTTCCATGAAGACGGCGTGGTCAGCGCCTTGCGCGTGGCCCGCGCGCTTGGAGAAACCCTGTGAACAGCGCCCTGTACAGCGGCTGGATCGCCCATCGACGGTTTGCGCCCAAGGCCCATGCCTTTCGTTACCGCATCGGCTTGCTGTACCTGGACTTAAGCGAACAGGACGAAGTGCTCGGGCTCTCGCCCCTGGCCGGCGCCGGTCGCCTGGCCGCCTTCGGCTTTCGCCAGCAGGATTACCTGCGTGAATTCACGCGCCACGGTATGAGCTTGACCGATGCCGTGCGCCAGGAAGTCGGCAAGGCGCTGGGGCGCACCCCCCAGGGCGTTATCTGCCTACTGACCCAGGCCCGCAGTTGGGGCCTGGCTTTTAACCCGGTGAGTTTCTTCTACTGCTTCGAGGCCGACGGACAATTGGCCGCGATCCTGTGTGAAGTGACCAACACCCCATGGCGCGAACGCTATCACTACGTGCTGCCGGCCCTGGCGCTGGACGCGGGTGAACATCAGCATTTCGCCGTGGCCAAGGCGTTTCATGTGTCGCCGTTCCTGCCGCGCGACTTGGAATACCGCATGAGCTTCAGCCCGCCCGCTGCCAGGCTTGGCGTACACATGGCCGATTGGCAGGGCGATCAAAAAGTCTTCGACGCCACCTTGAGCCTGCACCAGGAAACGCTCAACCGCGCCAGCCTGCACCGCTACCTGTGGCGCTTCCCCTGGATGACCGCCAAGACCTGCCTGGCGATTTATTGGCAGGCCCTGCGCCTGTTGCTCAAACGCACACCGATTTTCCCCCATCAGGCCGCCGATGGCGCCTCTCGCACCGCAGTCGGGTACACCAAGGATCGCCGCCATGAAATCCCCTAACTTATCGGTCAAGGCCAACCGCCTGAACGTCAACGGCGTGACCACCGCACTGCTGCGCAAGGCCGTGTTGCGTCAACTCAGCCAATTGCGCCACGGTCAGTTGGTGCTGGTCGAGGACGGCGAACGCCAAGTGTTCGGCGCCCGCGAAGCGCACCTGCTGGGGGAAATCCAGATCCTCGATTCGGCGGTGTGGGGGCTGGTGGCGGCCAACGGTTCAATCGGTGCCGGCGAAGCGTTTATCCACGGGTATTGGAGCAGCCCGGACCTGACTGCGGTGGTGCGTGTGATGGTCAGCAACCTGGAAGTACTCGACGCACTGGAGGGTGGCCTGGCCAAACTGGCGCGGCCGTTCACCCAAGGCTTGCATTGGCTCAACCGCAATACGCGCAAGGGTTCACAGAAAAACATCGCCGCTCACTATGACCTGGGCAACGATCTGTTCGAAGAATTCCTCGACCCGACCATGATGTATTCGGCGGCGCAGTTCCTGAGCCCCGAAGACACCCTGGAACAGGCGCAACTGAACAAACTGGAGCGCATCTGCCAGAAACTCTCGCTTAAACCCACCGACCATCTGCTGGAGATCGGCACCGGCTGGGGCAGCATGGCGCTGTATGCAGCGCGCCACTATGGCTGCAAGGTCACCACCACGACCTTGTCCCGGGAGCAGTTTATCTACACCCAGCAACGCATCAGCGACATGGGGCTGCAAGACCAGGTAACGCTGTTGCTGCAGGACTACCGAGACCTGAGCGGCCAATATGACAAGCTGGTGTCCATCGAAATGATCGAAGCGGTGGGCCATCGCTTCCTGCCGACCTACTTCAAACAGTGCGCCCACCTGCTCAAGAGCGATGGCCTGATGCTGCTGCAAGCCATCACCATCCGCGAGCAACGCTTTGAACAGGCCAAGAACAGCGTCGACTTTATCCAGCGCTATATTTTCCCCGGCGGCGCCCTGCCCTCTGTGCAGAACATGCTGCAGATTGTCAGCCGCGACACCGACATGAACCTGCTGCACATGGAAGATTTCGGCCTGCATTACGCGCGAACCCTGCGCTTGTGGCATGAGAACTTTCGCCGAGCCCACGGCCGCCTCATGGAATTGGGCTACGACGAATACTTCCTGCGGTTGTGGGAGTTTTACCTGTGCTACTGCGAAGGCGGCTTTATGGAGCGCACCATCGGCACCGCGCAGTTGCTGCTGGCCAAGCCGGCAGCCATCAACCCGCCGTTGCTCGGGCGTTTCAGTGCTTAAACCGCTGGCGAATGCCGTGCTGTTCCAGTGCGGCTGGTTTGCGTGCGTGTTGGGCGGCGACAGCGCATGGTTATTGGTCGGACTGGCCGTCCTGGCGGTCCACCTGCTGTGGATCAGTTCGTGGGCCGAGGACGGCGCGCTGATCGTCGGCGTGATGCTCGCGGGCACGCTGCTGGATAGCGCGCTACGTGCGGCAGGGGTATTCCAGTTCGGTGAGCCGGGCCCGCTGATTCCCTTTTGGCTGATGTTGCTGTGGGCATTGCTGGCTACCACGTTGCGCCATTGCCTGGCCTGGACGGCTCGCCCCTGGTGGCGCGCGGCGCTGCTCGGGGCACTCGGCGGGCCGCTGTCTTATTACGCGGGCAGTCAACTGGCGGGGGTGCAGTTCGGTTACGGCGTGACGCCAACCCTGGCCGGCCTGGCGCCGCTGTGGGCGCTGCTATTCGTCGGATTGCAGCGGCTGGCCCGTTAACGTCTGTCAGCCCTTTCACACCTGTGGCACCCGCTTGCCTTACACTGCGCGCCTATGACCAACATCCCCCATACCCAAATCACCGACCCCGTCGTCACCTGCTCGACGTGCGCGGCCTGCTGCTGCCAGCTGGAAGTCATGCTGATCACCGACACGGGCGTGCCCGAGCGCTATATCGACACCGATGATTGGGGCGGCGAAGTCATGCTGCGCCTGGACGACGGCTGGTGCGCGGCGCTGGATCGCAACACGATGATGTGTACGATTTATGAGCGTCGGCCGCTGATTTGCCGGGAGTTCGAGATGGGCGCACCGGAATGCCTGACCGAGCGCGAAGGGATAGCGACGGCTTACCGCTGATCTCAATGTGGGAGGGGGCTTGCTCCCGATAGCCGTGGGTCAGTTGGCAAATTCTGCGACTGACACTGCGCTATCGGGGGCAAGCTCCCTCCCACAGGGTTTTGCAGGGTTCTGAAGTTACAGCGGCATCGTGTAGTGCAACGAGTAGCTTTCTACGCCGTCGTTATGGTCGCTGATTCCGGCGTTGGAATAATGCAACGCCCGAATGCCCACTTCATGCCCGCCGTTAAAGCGCAAACCGAAGCCCAGGCGGTCTTCGAACTGGAAAGCCTGGCCAAGGTTGTTGTCTTCCAGCCGCGTGCGGGAAAACGCCGCCACCCCGATCCCGGCCTCGATGTAAGGCTTTACCGACTCCCCGGCGAACTCGTACACAAACACCGGCGAGAACGACAGGCTGCTCGCGCCTGCACGGTGATCACCTTCCCAATAGGTGTAAGCGCCACTCCAATAGCCGGTCAGGCGACCGACGTCGCTCTGCATCCAGCTCTTGTCCCAATCTGACGTCAGCCCCAATCGATAGGTGAGCGTCGAATCACTGGTGGCCCCCAGGCCAAACTCAAGACCGGCGGCCTGCGCCGAAAAAGAGTGTCCCACCACAACGGCTGCAATCGCAGCCAAACAGAACAAGCGCTTCATATAGAAACATCCTTTCCGATCGAAGTTATAGGGTTTTACACAGACAATCTCACCTATAGAAGCCAACGCAGTGCCAGACGTTCAGCGTCTAACGGCGAAAATTCACGAAATTTTCACGAGCAGAAGCTTCTCACAACTCCGGGATGTTTCCATAGTGTCGGTAGGATATTTCTTAGGTGATACACATCGCCGCTGGTCCAGAACTGGGCAGGCTCCGGCTTGCCGGTGGCCAGCAGATCGCGTTCGCCCAGCAGGCGCTTGAGTTGGCGAGCCACGGCGGCGCCGGTGTCGATCAGGCTGATGCTGGGGGGCAACATCTGCGCCAGGAGCGGCTTGAGGAAGGGGTAGTGGGTGCAGCCGAGGATAATGGTGTCGCAACCGGCGCTGAGCAGCGGATCGATATAGCCTTGCAATAGCTGGCGCAGGGCCGGGCTGCCCAGGTCGCCGGTTTCAATCAGTTCTACCAGGCCCGGGCACGGCTGGGTAATCACCCGCACATCGGTGGCAAAACGGTCGAGTAACGCGGCGAACTTGGCACTTTGCAGGGTGCCAGTGGTGGCGAGCACACCGACCACGCCACTGCGGGTCGCGGCGGCGGCGGGTTTGACGGCGGGCTCCATGCCCACCAGCGGCCAGTCGGGGTAGTCCTGGCGCAAATCGGCCACGGCGGCGACGGTCGCCGTGTTGCAGGCAATCACAAAGGCCTTCGCGCCCTGCTCGCGGAAAAACTCGGCGACCCGGTGCGAACGCTCGTAAATAAAGTCAGGGGTTTTCTCGCCGTAGGGGATGTGCCCGCAATCGGCGACGTACAGCAGCGACTCATGGGGCAACAGTTGCTGGATTTCCTCCAGCACCGTCAACCCGCCGATGCCGGAGTCGAACACACCGATCGGTGCATCCTTAACCACGGTGCGTCCCACACACGCTGCAACCGGGGTCGCGCTTGACGCGCAACTCACGGAAACGTGTGGTCAAGGCATCGATCAGCAACAAGCGTCCGACCAAGGGCTCGCCGAAACCGGCGAGCAATTTCAACGCTTCAAGCGCCTGCAGGCTGCCCACCAGACCGACCAGCGGGCCAACCACGCCGGCTTCGCTGCAGGTCAGTTCGGTGTCGCTGCCGTGCCCGTATAAACAGTGGTAACACGGGCTGTCGGCGCGGCGCGGGTCGAACACCGACAGTTGCCCGTCCAGGCGGATCGCCGCGCCGCTGACCAACGGTGTGCCGGCGGCCACGCAGGCGGCGTTGACCGCTTCGCGGGTGGAAAAATTGTCGCTGCAATCGAGCACTACATCCACCGCCGCCACCGCCGCCGCCAGGGAATCGGCATCCAGCGCAGTCCGGTGAGTGAGCAGTTTGACCTCAGGGTTAATCGCGCTCAGACGGCGGATGGCCGAATCGACCTTGCTCAGGCCGACGCTGTCGGTGTCATGGATGATCTGGCGTTGCAGGTTGGTCAGGTCGACGGTGTCGAAATCTGCCAGGTGCAACTCGCCGACACCGGCGGCCGCCAGGTACAGCGCCACGGGCGCGCCCAGGCCGCCGAGGCCGACGATCAAGGCGCGGGCGTTTTTCAGGCGCAATTGGCCGTCGATGTCGACCTGCTGCAACAGAATCTGTCGGCTATAGCGCAACAGCTCCTGATCGGTCAGCACGGCCGGTGTCCCAGGCTGATGCGTTCGTGGCCGCCGAGGTCGATGCGGCTGTGTACGCCTTCAAAGCCTTGGCTCAGCAACAGGTCACGCACCGCTGCGGCCTGGTCGTAACCGTGTTCCAGCAACAGCCAACCGCCAGCAGCGAGGTGCGCTGGCGCGTCGGCGATGATCAGGCGCAGGTCGTCCAACCCGTCATGACCGGCTACCAGCGCGCTGGCCGGCTCAAAGCGCACATCGCCGGCCACCAGGTGCGGGTCGTTGGCGGCGATGTAGGGCGGGTTGCTGATGATCAGATCGTAGGTGTGGCCCTGCAACGCGCTGAACCAATGACTGTTGAGCACGGTGGCGTTGTGCAGGTTCAGGCGTTGGCGATTGCGTTCGGCCAGGGCCACGGCTTCGAGTACGCGGTCGACGGCGGTGACGTGCCAGGCCGGGCGGTCACTGGCCAGGGCCAGGGCGATGGCACCGCTGCCAGTGCCGAGGTCGAGCACCTTGGCCGGCGTTGCGGGTAACAATTCCAGGGCCGCCTCGACCAGCAGTTCGGTGTCCGGGCGTGGGATCAGCGTGTGGGGCGCGACCTCCAGGTCCAGCTTCCAGAAGCCTTGCTGGCCGAGGATATAGGCCACCGGCTCACCGGCGCGGCGGCGTTGCAGGTAATCGGCGAAGGTCAGCGCGGCTTCGCTGCTGACGATTTTTTCCGGCCAGGTGTGCAGGTAGCTGCGGGACTTGCCCAGGGCAGCCGCGAGCAACAGCTCCACGTCCAGGCGTGCGGTGGGCGAGTCGGGCAGCTCGGCGGCGCGGAGCAGGCTGGCGATGATGGTCATTTATTCACCTATCGCCGCCAATTGGTCGGCCTGGTATTCGACGAGCAATGGCTCGATCACCGCGTCGATGCCACCGGCGAGAATCTCGTCCAGGCAGTAGAGCGTGAGGTTGACCCGGTGGTCGGTGACCCGGCCCTGGGCAAAGTTGTAGGTGCGGATGCGCTCGGAACGGTCGCCCGAACCCACCAGCAGTTTGCGCTCACTGGCAATCGCGTTGGCGGCGGCGCTGGTCTGCTGGTCATTCAGCTTGGCCGACAGCCAGGACATGGCCCGCGCCCGGTTCTTGTGCTGGGAACGCTCTTCCTGGCACTCCACCACGATGCCCGACGGCAAGTGCGTGATGCGGATCGCCGAGTCGGTCTTGTTGATGTGCTGACCACCGGCACCGGATGAACGGTAGGTGTCGACGCGCAGGTCCGCCGGGTTGATCTCGATGGCTTCCTGCTCGTCCGGCTCGGGCAACACCGCCACGGTACACGCCGAGGTGTGGATACGGCCTTGGGATTCGGTGGCCGGCACCCGCTGCACGCGGTGCGCACCGGATTCGAATTTCAGCTTGCCGTACACATTGTCGCCTTCGACGCGGGCGATGACTTCTTTATAGCCGCCGTGTTCGCCCTCGTTCTCGGACAGGATCTCGATGCGCCAGCCGCGCCGTTCGGCATAACGCGAATACATGCGGAACAGGTCGCCGGAGAAAATCGCCGCCTCGTCGCCGCCGGTGCCGGCGCGGATTTCGAGGAAGACGTTGCGCCCGTCGTTGGGGTCCTTGGGCAGCAGCATGCGTTGCAGGTCGCCTTCGAGCTCGGCCAATTTGTCTTTGGCCTCACGGACTTCTTCCACGGCCATTTCACGCATGTCCGGGTCGCTGTCCTTGAGCAGCGCCTGGGCGCCTTCAAGGTCGGCCTGTACTTTCAACAGGTTCTGGTAGGTGACCACAATGGGCTCAACTTCGGCGTATTCCTTGGAATAAGCACGGAACTTGGTCTGATCGGAGATGACCTCGCCGTCGCCGAGCAAGGCGGTCAGTTCTTCGAAACGGTCCTGGAGCACGTCCAGTTTGTTGAGCAGTGACGCTTTCATTGCGGTTTTTTATCCGAAGAGCTATCTGACGCGCCCTCACCGAGGGCAAAGAGTTCCTGCGCCATGGCCAGCGCATCGAGGCGGCCTTCGGCAGTGAGTTTTTTCAGTTGTACGCTGGGGGCGTGCAGCAATTTGTTGGTCAAGCCACGGGCCAGTTGCATCAGCACGTCTTCGGCGTTGCCGCCATTGGCCAACAAACGCTGGGCCTTGCTCAACTCCTCGTCGCGCAAGCGTTCGCCCTGTTGACGATACGCCTTGAGCACGTCCACCGCCGCCAGTTCGCGCAGGCGCACCATGAAATCTTCGGCGCCGACGCTGACCATTTCCTCGGCGGCCTGGGCCGCGCCCTGGCGACTCTTGAGGTTTTCGGCGACCACTTCGTGCAGATCGTCGACGCTATACAGGTAAACGTCGTCCAACTCGCCGACTTCCGGCTCGATATCGCGGGGAACGGCAATATCGACCATGAAGATCGGCTTGTGCTTGCGCAGCTTCAGCGCGCTTTCCACCGCGCCTTTACCCAGGATCGGCAACTGGCTGGCGGTAGAACTGATCACGATGTCGCTGCGCACCAGTTCGGCCGGGATGTCCGCCAACAGCACGGCGTGGGCGCCGAACTGTTCGGCCAGGATGCTGGCACGCTCCAGGGTACGGTTGGCGACGACGATACGCTTCACGCCGAGGTCGTGCAGGTGGCGGGCGACCAGGGTGATGGTCTCACCGGCACCGATCAGCAAGGCCTGGCTGCGCTGCAAGTCGCTGAAAATCTGTTTGGCCAGGCTGACGGCGGCAAATGCCACGGACACCGGGTTTTCCCCGATGGCAGTGTCGGTGCGCACCTGCTTGGCGGAATTGAACGTGGCCTGGAACAGGCGCCCCAGCAGCGGCCCCACAGTGCCAGCCTCACGCGCCACGGCGTAGGCGGATTTCATCTGGCCGAGGATCTGCGGCTCGCCCAATACCAGCGAATCGAGACCGGACGCCACACGCATCATGTGACGAACTGCCGCATCGTCCTCATGCACATAAGCGCTCGCGCGCAGGTCGTTGACGTCCAAATGGTGGTAATCGGCCAGCCAGCGCAGTACGACATCCGCTGAAAGATGCTCCTGCTCTATATAAAGCTCGCTGCGATTACAGGTCGAAAGGATCGCAGCTTCGCGGCTGTCGGTGAGTCGGCAGAGCTGCTGCAAGGCCTCAACCAACTGCTCAGGCGTAAACGCCACGCGCTCGCGCACGTCTACGGAGGCAGTTTTGTGGTTAATACCGAGTGCAAGGAAGGCCATTCAATATCGCTGATGATGTCGGAAAGCCGACAATTGTCCTACTTCGATAGATTCAGAACAACCACCGTCGTCTATTGTCCCTATGCGTTGTGCCTATAAAGGCATCCATTGAGACTCGGTTATGTTTGGCCGAAGGCTTGTGTCATGATGATCCGACCGCAGGTTAGTCGTCCTCTTCCTATATGAATAGATCCTCCGCGTTGCTCCTTGCTTTTGTCTTCCTCAACGGCTGCCAGGCCATGGCCCCCGTGTCGCCGGACGGTACACCGCCGGTGGAAGAGAGCACCCCAGCCCCTGAAAAACCCAAGGTTTACTCCTCGTTCAGCGAAGAAACGGTGTACAGCCTGCTGACCGCAGAACTGGCTGGCCAGCGCAATCGTTTCGATATTGCGCTGGATAATTACGTGACCCAGGCCATCAATACGCAAGATCCGGGGATCTCGGAGCGGGCGTTTCGCATCGCCGAGTACCTGGGGGCCGATCAGGCCGCACTGGACACTTCGCTGATCTGGGCGAAAAACGCGCCGGACGATCTGGAAGCCCAACGGGCGGCGGCCATTCAATTGGCGCGCTCCGGGCGCTACGACGACTCCATGGCCTATATGGAGAAAGTCCTGCAGGGCAAGGGCGACACTCATTTCGACTTTCTTGCGCTGTCGGCGGCCGACACCGACCCGGACACGCGCAACGGGCTGATGAAGAGTTTCGACCGCCTGCTGCAAAAACACCCGAAGAACAGCCAGCTCGTGTTCGGCAAGGCCTTGCTGCTGCAACAGGACGACGAAGCCGAAGCCGCACTGAAGCTGCTCGAACAGAACCCGCCGGAAGAAGGCGAGATTGCGCCGATCTTGCTGCGCGCCCGCCTGCTGCAGAACCTCAATCGCGGCAAAGAAGCGATTCCGCTGCTGGAAAAAAGCATCAAGAAATACCCGGACGACAAGCGCCTGCGCCTGACTTACGCGCGCACGCTGGTGGAGCAGGACCGCATGGAGGACGCCAAAGTGCAGTTCGCCAACCTGGTCCAGCAATACCCGGACGATGACGAATTGCGCTACTCCCTGGCGCTGGTGTGCCTGGAAGCCAAGGCCTGGGACGAGGCCAAGGGCTACCTGGAAGAGTTGATCGAGCGCGAAAGCCACGTGGACTCGGCGCACCTGAACCTCGGCCGCGTCGCCGAAGAAAACAACGACCCCCAGGCCGCCCTGCTCGAATACGCCCAGGTCGGTCCTGGCAACGATTACCTGCCCGCCCAGTTGCGCCAGGCCGACATCCTGATGAGCAACGGTCGTACCGACGAGGCGGAAAAACGCCTGGCTGCGGCCCGCGAGGCTGAACCGGACTACGCGATCCAGCTGTACCTGATCCAGGCCGAGACCTTGTCGGCCAACCATCAGGGCGAGCGCGCCTGGAAAGTCTTGCAACAAGCCTTGCTGCAATACCCCGACGATCTGAACCTGCTCTACACCCGCGCGATGCAGGCGGAAAAACGCAATGACCTGGCACAGATGGAAAAGGACCTGCGCCTGATCATCAAGCGCGATCCGGAAAACGCCATGGCGCTCAATGCCCTGGGTTACACCTTGTCCGACCGCACCACGCGTTACGCCGAAGCCAAGGTGCTGATCGAACAGGCCCACAAGCTCAACCCGGAAGACCCGGCCGTACTCGACAGCCTGGGCTGGGTGAATTACCGCCTGGGCAACCTGGACGAGGCTGAGCGCCTGCTGCGCATGGCGCTGGAGCGCTTCCCCGACCAGGAAGTCGCTGCACACCTGGGCGAAGTGCTCTGGGCCAACGGCAAACAGCGCGAAGCCCGACAAATCTGGGAAAAGTTCCTCAAGGAACAACCCGAAAGCCCCATCCTGCGCAGCACCATCAAGCGCCTGACCGGTTCCGAGACCCTTTAAGTTTATGTTCTTGCGCCACTTTATTGTTTTCAGCTTCATCGCCTTGCTCGCCGGTTGTGCGGGCTTTGGCGCCCGCGAATCCGTTGAAGGCCAGGGCAGCCCGGCGCAATGGAAACAGCACAAGGCACAGCTCAGCAGCATTGATGGCTGGCAGATCGAAGGAAAAGTCGGGGTGCGTGCGCCGAAAGATTCCGGCAGCGGCACCTTGTTCTGGCTGCAACGCCAGGATTACTTCGATATCCGCTTGTCCGGCCCGTTGGGTCGAGGCGCCGCCCGCCTGACCGGCCGACCGGGGCAAGTCAGCCTCGAAGTGGCCAACCAGGGTCGCTACGAAGCCGCCTCCCCGGAGGCGCTGCTGGAAGAGCAGATCGGCTGGAAGTTGCCGGTGTCGCACCTGGTATGGTGGGTACGCGGCTTGCCCGCACCTGACAGCAAAAGCCGCCTGAGCCTCAATGGCGATAGCCGCCTGGCGTCCCTGGAACAGGACGGCTGGAAGGTCGAATACCTGAGCTACGTGCAGCAGAGCGGTTATTGGCTGCCTGAACGGATCAAACTGCACGGCACCGACCTTGACGTCACGCTGGTGATCAAGGACTGGCAACCGCGCAAGCTGGGGCAATAACGTGAGCGTAGAGAAACTGACCCTGCCCTCCCCGGCCAAACTCAATCTGATGCTGCACATTCTGGGTCGCCGCGAAGACGGCTACCACGAGTTGCAGACGCTGTTTCAATTTCTCGACTACGGCGATGAACTGACGTTCGCCCTACGCGACGATGGCGTGATCCGACTGCACACCGAACTTGAAGGCGTGCCCCACGACAGTAACCTGATCGTGAAGGCCGCGAAAAAACTTCAGGCACAATCCGGCTGCACGCTCGGCATCGACATCTGGATCGATAAAGTCCTGCCCATGGGCGGCGGCATCGGTGGCGGCAGCTCGAATGCCGCGACCACACTGCTGGGTCTGAACCACTTGTGGCAGCTCGGCTGGGACCTCGATCGCCTGGCCACGCTGGGCCTGACCCTGGGTGCCGACGTCCCGGTTTTCGTGCGCGGGCACGCTGCTTTTGCCGAGGGTGTGGGGGAAAAACTCACCCCTGAATACCCGGAAGAGCCGTGGTATGTCGTGCTTGTCCCGCAAGTATCTGTAAGTACAGCAGAAATTTTTTCAGATCCGCTGTTGACACGTAACTCTCCTCCCATTAAAGTGCGCCCCGTTCCCAAGGGAAACAGTCGAAATGACTGCTTACCGGTTGTAGCAAGGCGTTACCCAGAAGTACGTAACGCTTTGAGTTTGTTAGGTAAATTTACCGAAGCAAAATTAACCGGCACTGGAAGTTGTGTGTTTGGGGGCTTCCCAAACAAAGCTGAAGCTGATAAAGTCTCGGCCCTTCTTACAGAGACCCTTACAGGGTTTGTGGCAAAAGGAAGCAACGTTTCGATGTTGCATCGCAAGCTGCAAAGTCTGCTCTAAAAGGAACCGAGTACTGGGTACTCGTTGCAACAGATACAGGGGCGTCGCCAAGCGGTAAGGCAGCAGGTTTTGATCCTGCCATGCGTTGGTTCGAATCCAGCCGCCCCTGCCATTTTCCTTTACTCATCCAGGTTACCCTCAGCCTCTAGGTACTGCGCGTGTCCAAGATGATGGTCTTTACGGGGAACGCCAACCCCGATCTGGCTCGACGTGTCGTTCGTCAGCTGCATATCCCTCTCGGTGACATCTCTGTCGGTAAGTTCTCCGACGGCGAAATTACCGCCGAGATCAATGAAAACGTTCGCGGTAAAGACGTCTTCATTATTCAGCCGACCTGCGCTCCGACCAACGATAACCTGATGGAACTCGTCGTGATGGCTGATGCCTTCCGCCGCTCCTCAGCGACTCGAATCACAGCTGTAATCCCTTACTTTGGTTATGCCCGTCAGGATCGCCGTCCGCGTTCCGCACGTGTGGCTATCAGCGCGAAAGTCGTGGCTGACATGCTCACCGTGGTAGGCATCGACCGTGTTCTCACGGTTGACCTGCACGCTGACCAAATCCAGGGGTTCTTCGATATTCCGGTAGATAACATCTACGGCTCCCCCGTATTGGTGGATGACATCGAAGACCAGCGCTTTGAAAACCTGATGATCGTGTCCCCGGACATTGGTGGCGTCGTGCGTGCACGGGCTGTTGCCAAATCCTTGGGCGTTGATCTCGGGATCATCGACAAACGCCGCGAGAAAGCCAATCACTCTGAAGTGATGCATATCATCGGTGATGTCGAAGGGCGTACCTGTATTCTGGTTGATGACATGGTCGACACCGCAGGCACCCTGTGCCACGCGGCTAAAGCCTTGAAAGAGCACGGTGCGGCAAAAGTCTTCGCCTACTGCACACACCCTGTGCTGTCGGGCCGAGCGATCGAGAACATCGAAAACTCAATGCTGGACGAACTGGTGGTGACCAACACCATCCCGTTGTCCGCTGCAGCTCAAGCCTGTTCGCGTATCCGTCAACTGGATATCGCACCGGTAGTTGCCGAAGCGGTTCGCCGCATCAGTAACGAAGAATCGATCAGCGCGATGTTCCGTTAAGGGTCAAACCAACGGATCACCTCACTGACGAAAAGCGCCCCGCCCCAGCATATTGTTGGGGCGGGGCTTTTTTGCCCATATCGCCTTTAGCGCTGGTCGCAAACGCTGGGGCGAATGTGGTTATTTTGGAGATACAACATGAACGAATTTATTCTGAATGCTGAAGTGCGTTCCGACCTGGGGAAAGGTGCGAGCCGCCGCCTGCGTCGTCTCGCAAGCCTGGTTCCAGCTGTAGTTTACGGTGGCGAAAAAGCCCCTGAATCCATCAGCATGCTGGCTAAAGAAGTTGCCAAACTGCTGGAAAACGATGCGGCCTACAGCCACATCATCTCGCTGAACATCGGCGGCACCAAGCAGAACGTCATCATCAAGGCGCTGCAACGTCACCCAGCTAAAGGCCACGTGCTGCACGCTGACTTCGTTCGCGTCGTTGCCGGCCAGAAACTGACCGCCATCGTGCCTGTGCACTTTGTTGGTGAAGAAGCTCCGATCAAGAAAGGCGGCGAAGTTTCGCACGTTGTTGCCGAGATCGAAGTGACCTGCCTGCCGAAAGACCTGCCTGAGTTCATCGAAGTCGACCTGTCGGCCATGGAAATCGGCGAAATCATCCACCTGTCCGACCTCAAAGCCCCTAAAGGCGTTGAGTTTGTCGCACTGGTTCACGGTGATGACAAAGCGGTTGCCAACGTTCACGCTCCACGCGTTGCTCCAGAAGCTGAAGAAGGCGCTGCAGAGTAATTCACTCTGTATTGCCGGAGCTTGAGGAAACATCGCGGACCGAAACGTAGCGAGAAAGCGGGCGATAACGCGGCGTTTACTCTTGAGTAAATGATCTCTTGTCGTCCACTTTCGCCGCACTCAGGTCGGCAATGTTATCCACAACTCCAAAGGAAGGGCCCCTGTCGTGACTGCCATTAAACTGATCGTTGGCCTGGGAAATCCAGGCGCCGAATACGAACAGACCCGGCATAACGCGGGGGCCCTTTTTGTTGAGCGCATCGCCCACGCCCAAGGTGTAAACCTGGTGGCCGATCGCAAGTATTTTGGCCTGACCGGACGCTTTTCGCATCAGGGTCAGGATGTTCGTCTGTTGATTCCCACCACCTACATGAACCGCAGCGGCCAGGCTGTCGCGGCGCTTGCGGGGTTCTTCCGGATCAAACCCGAAGAGATCCTGGTGGCCCATGACGAACTGGACCTGCCACCCGGCGTTGCCAAGCTCAAGCAAGGCGGCGGGCATGGCGGGCACAATGGCCTGCGCGACATCATCGCGCAGTTGGGCAATCAGAATACCTTTTACCGCCTGCGGCTCGGCATTGGCCACCCAGGCGTTGCCAGTATGGTTTCAAATTTCGTCCTGGGTCGTGCGCCACGCGCCGAACAGGAAAAACTCGATGCCTGCATCGATTTTGCCCTCGGCGTGCTGCCGGATATCCTCGCCGGGGAATGGAAC
Source organism: Pseudomonas sp. D3 (assembly GCF_029320995.1). Lineage (NCBI taxonomy): Bacteria > Pseudomonadati > Pseudomonadota > Gammaproteobacteria > Pseudomonadales > Pseudomonadaceae > Pseudomonas > Pseudomonas sp. D3. The sequence continues at coordinate 1,064,418 of NZ_CP119772.1, read as the reverse complement.
CGCGCGATGAAAAACCTGCACAGCCAGAAGGCCTGACTCTTTTCCGAGGGGAAACACCATGGGATTCAATTGCGGCATCGTCGGCCTGCCCAACGTCGGCAAATCCACCCTGTTCAACGCGCTGACCAAGTCCGGTATTGCGGCGGAGAACTTCCCCTTCTGCACCATCGAACCCAACACGGGTATCGTGCCGATGCCGGATACGCGCCTGGATGCACTGGCGCTGATCGTCAACCCCAAGCGCGTCCTGCCGACCACCATGGAATTCGTCGACATCGCCGGCCTGGTAGCCGGTGCGTCGAAAGGCGAAGGCCTGGGTAACAAGTTCCTGGCCAACATCCGCGAAACCGATGCCATCGCCCACGTGGTCCGCTGCTTTGAAGACGAGAACGTGATTCACGTCTCCAACAGCGTCGACCCGAAACGCGACATCGAGATCATCGACCTGGAACTGATCTTCGCCGACCTCGACAGCTGCGAGAAGCAACTGCAGAAAGTTGCGCGTAACGCCAAGGGTGGTGACAAGGACGCCGTGGTCCAGAAAGGCCTGCTGGAGCAACTGATCGCTCACTTCACCGTGGGCAAGCCGGCACGCAGCCTGATGAAGACCATGAGCGCTGACGAGAAGGCCGCGGTCAAGGGCTTCCACCTGCTGACCACCAAGCCGGTGATGTACATCGCCAACGTCGCCGAAGACGGCTTCGAGAACAACCCGCTGCTCGACGTGGTCAAGGCCATCGCCGACGAAGAAGGCGCGATCGTGGTTCCGGTGTGCAACAAGATCGAAGCGGAAATCGCCGAGCTCGATGACGGCGAAGAAAAGGACATGTTCCTCGAGGCCCTGGGCCTGGAAGAGCCTGGCCTGAATCGCGTGATCCGCGCCGGTTACGAAATGCTCAGCCTGCAAACCTACTTCACCGCCGGTGTCGAAGAAGTCCGCGCCTGGACCGTCAAGGTCGGCGCCACCGCGCCACAGGCTGCCGGCGTGATCCACACCGACTTTGAAAAAGGCTTTATCCGCGCCGAAGTGATCGCCTACAACGACTTCATCCAGTACAAGGGTGAAGCCGGTGCGAAGGAAGCCGGGAAATGGCGCCTGGAAGGTAAGGAATATATCGTCAAAGATGGCGATGTGATGCACTTCCGCTTCAACGTCTAAGCGTTGTCGGAATCAAAGAAGCCGCGTTTATTCGCGGCTTTTTTGTGGGTGTTATATCGACCCGCTCTGCGCGACTAGAACAGATAGCCCATGCTGATCACGGCGCCACCACCGGCCTGCACGCCAGCGTTCATGCCGGCCATGACTACCGCGCCCTTGGCCGACTGCAGCAACTGCCGGTTGACCGTGGCGGAGGCAATGAGCGAGGTCGCCGGGTTGGAGCTTAGAACCGCCGCCAACGCGAGCAGCTTGGGATCAAGCCCGAACAAAAGCGCCATGGCCGAACCGCCGACCACCAGCCCCGCCCCCACTTCGGTATACAGGCAAGGCCCGGTGATGTCGTCACTGGTCAGGTCACGGCCGACCAGGGCGTCGCTGACAAACACCATGCCAGTGCTGGGAAAAGCCTCCGCCGCACCGGCTGCCGCTACGCTCTTACCCTTGACCTGGATATTGATCTTGCCGAAACGCGGCAGGCGCGCGCCAAATCCGATCCCCACTCCGACGCCGCCGTAGCGGTAGCTGACGTTCTCGCCCTGGGGCGAACGCAGGATGATCGAACCGCCACTGCCGGCCACCAGGGCTACGGTCAGACCGCCACCGCTTGCGGTCTGATACTGCCAGCGACTGGCATTGAGTGGGATCGGGATGTTGTAGCTCATCGTTCAAAGTCCTTTATGTGAATGAACTGCGCCGCGACCGCGCGGACGGATGCCCCTTAACAGGCCGGCAAGGGTGAACAGCAGCCCTATACAACCGAGTAACCCGGGAGTGGCCCACAGTGCGGCAGGGGTATCGACCATGGCGCTACTGGCCGGCTGCTCGGGCAGGTAATACACCCGCACCGGCTGACCCTGCTGATAGCCAAAAATAAAGCCGCCCTGGGGGTAGGAAATCTTTTCACCACTGCGGGTGGTGAAGGCGATCTCAGGATGCGAACCACCGGCATTCAAGCGACTGACGATGCCATCGGCGGTCTGTGCGTGGGCGAGGAATTCGCGTCGTTCAAGCGTGAGATTGACAGCAATGCCCAACAAGCTGATACCAATCAGGGCAAAGAGCAGCCCCTGAAGCATCTTCCCGAGGCGTGACGGGGTGAGGTTAGCCATGGCTTGTCTCGGTATTCGTCCATGAAAGAGGGCAGCCAGGATAACAAGAACCACCGGGAGGTGCCCGTGCGACGCGGCAGATAATGCATGGCTAATGCTAGAAAAAAGCATTGGGCGGGTGACCAGACCTTCCCAATGCCAAACGACCTGATTTTATTTGCCGTGAATCGCTTAACCCAAGGTGTTCAGACACACCACTTTGGGCTGGGTCATTTCCTCATAGGCAAAGCGCACGCCTTCCCGGCCGAGGCTGCCGTACTTGGAGCCGCCAAACGGCATCGCATCAAAACGATAGTCGGACGAGTCGTTGATCATCACGCCACCCGCCTCGATCCGCCGCGCCGCACTCATCGCCGTCGCCAGGTCATTGGTGAAGATCCCCGCGTGCAGGCTGTATTCGGGTTCATTGGCCAACGCGATGGCCTCCTCGAAGGTTTCGAAAGGCTGCAACACGACCACTGGGGCAAACACTTCGTTGCGCCACAGGCGACTGGCATGATCGACGTTTTCCAGCACGGTGGCGGCGTAGCACGGGCCCTGGCGCCGGTGGCCGCAAAGTAACCGGGCACCTTCCTTCAACGCTTCGTTTACCACCTGCTCGGCATTCTGCGCCGCTTGGGGGGTAATCATCGGGCCGATGTCGGTGCTGGCAAGCAATGGGTCGCCGGTCACCAGTTTCTGCGCCAGGCTGACGAAGTGCTCGCGGAACAGCTCGTAGATCGACGCCTGGATCAGCAGGCGCTGAGTGCCGATGCAGTTCTGTCCCGCCGCCCAGAAGGCCCCGGACAGGCAACTGTCGACGGCGGCCGCAAGGTTGCAGTCCGCCATGACGATCACCGGCGCATTGCCGCCCAAGTCCATGGCGAGCTTCTTCAGGCCGGCCGTGCGGGCAATTTGCTCGCCGGTGACGAAGCCGCCAGTAAAGGAAATCATCCGCACCTCACGGCAGGCGACCAAGGCCTTGGCCAATTCCGCGCCGCCGGTGGCGACGGTGACCACCGACTCGGGCAACCCGGCCTCAACCAGATACGAGACCAATTTGATCGCCGACAACGGCGCCAGCTCAGACGGTTTGAGAATCAGCGCGTTGCCGCCGGCAATGGCCGGACCGAGCTTGTGCGCCACCAGATTCAATGGATCGTTGTACGGGGTGATCGCGACGATCAGGCCCAGCGGCTCGCGAGAGAACCAGCCCTGGCGCGACTCGGAGCCCTCATAGGCATCGAACGGCACCACTTCCCCGGCATTGCGCCTGGCCTCTTCGGCAGACAGTTTGAGGGTGTTGACGCAGCGTTTGACCTCTTTTTCCGCCTGCTTGAGGGTCTTGCCGGCTTCTTCGACAATCAGCCGGGCAAATGCCGGGGCATCGCGTTCGATGTGCAAGGCGGCCTGTTCGAGAATGCGTGCCCGACGATGACGCGGCAGTGCGGCGCAGGCTTGCGCACCGCTGCGACCCTGCACCAGCAACTGCGGAACCTGCGATGCACAAACATCCGCGACGGTCCCGACAACGGTCCCGTCAAAGGGGTTGAAGACTTCGATGTGCGGCGCCACGGCAGCCAGCGCAAGACTCGATAGATTCACAGGCGTTCTCCTAGTTGTGCGCAACAGACTGATGGATGCTGATGATGTCCGACAGCAACGCAAACGCTGTTTCCGTGCGCCCAGCTCCCGGCCCCGAAACCGTCACCGCGCCGAGCAGATCGGTGGCGAACGACACGGCATTGGTGGCGCCGCAAATAGCGGCCAGCGGATGATCATGGTTCAACCGGCGCGGCTCGACACTGGCACTGACCGAACCATCGGCATGCCGCGTAGCCGCGCCGATCAGCTTCCAGCGTGCCCCGTCCTGCCGGGCTTTTTCGATGTCGCCAAGGCCGAGTGAGGCAATCCCGCTGCAACTGACATCGTTGACGTTCAGCTTGGCGTCCAGCAGCTCGTTGGCCAGAATCACCACCTTCAGACGCACATCGTGCCCCTCGACATCCGCCGTTGGGTCGGCTTCGGCATACCCCAATGCCTGTGCCTCGCTGACCGCCTCGGCAAAACCCAGGCCGCCTTCCATGCGGGTCAGGACGAAGTTGGATGTGCCATTGAGAATCCCCTCGAAACCGACAACCGAACTGCCCGCCAGCAACTGCCTAGCCAGGCGGATCACCGGTGTGCCGCTCATCACCGAACCTTCGTATTCAAAGGCGACGTTATTGCGCTGGGCCAGGTCTTTCAGCTCGCCACCGTGCAGGGCAATCGGCCCCTTGTTGGTGGTGACCACATGTTTGCCGTTCTCCAGCGCCCAGCGGCAGAACGAAGTCGCCGGCTCGCCATCCACCGGGTTGGTAAAGGTCGCTTCGGCAATGATGTCCGCACCGGACTCTTTGATCACCGCTTCGTTGAGGGCATCGGCTTCGCCACCCGGCAGTTGCGCGAAGGCCCCCTTGACCGCCGGAAGATTGGCCAGCAGCGCGGCATCCAAGCCGTCGCGACCGATCACCGAACCGAGGAACAGATCAGTGACGCCGACGATTTTCAGGGTAAAACCCAGTTCGTTTTTCCAGCTGTCGTTACGTTCGGCAATCAGCTGAGCCAACGCCCGGTTGACACCACCGAAGCCGACCAGCGCCAGTTTGTATTCAGTCATATTCTTATTGCCCTTGATCTGGGTGATGGGTTGTTGGCACTAGATTAGGCACACGCCCTCGGCAGTGAAATATGCCAATTTGCTCTATTTCATGGGCGTTTTGACCAGTGCCTGGGCAAAGCGTCCGGGCATAAAAAAAGCCAACCGACGTTGACTTTTTCACAGCAAAAAACCGGCTAGACGACAGACGATAAAACGAATGAAGTCACCGTGTTTTCCACTCCCGGCAGCGCGGAGATTTCATTCCAGACCTTATGCACCCGCTCCGGGCTCGCAGCGCCGACGCGCAGCATCAGGTCGAACTCGCCGCTCATGACATCGCACCCGATGACTTCCGGTATTGCCTGCAAAGCCTGCAGCACATCCGCGCCGCGCATGCGGTCGTAGCGATAGACAAAAATCACCGCATTGATGCTCGAAGAGGCTTGTCGCCCCTCCCCCGTGCGCAGCGTATAACCCTGTATCGCACCGTCGCGCTCGAGCCGTTCGATCCGTTGGCGCACGGCATTGCGCGACAGATTGACCTTGGTCGCCAGCTCGGCGTGGGCCGCCCGGGCATTGAGCCGCAGCTCAGCGATGATACGTTCATCGAGCGGGTCCAGAATGCGCTTCACGTGACCTCCTGGTGCAACGCCGTCACAGCGCGCCGAGCAACTGATGGATGGTGTCGAGGTCGTCCGGTTGAATCCGGTAATGCTGTGCCGGGCCCTGCTCCACGAGCGGGCTGTTTGGCGCCGGCGCGCCGATCCCCAATTCGCCGAGCAGCACGGCCGATTTGGCCGGTGAGATTTCCCCCAGGGTGACCATCGGCGCGACCAGGCTGCGGCGGTACAGTCGAGCGGCCAGGACGCCGGTGGCGGTGTGAGGATCAATGACGTAACCGGTGTCACGGTACAGCGAGGTCATTTCCTCCAGGGTTTCGTCATCGCTGACTGCGTAGGAGTCGATGATCATCCGCGCCTGCAACCAGCACTCGTTGGCGATGGTCATCTCGCCGCTGGATTCGAACGCGGCCATCAGCGCGCTCACCGCCTGATCGTCATGCCCGTAGAGCTCCCAGAGGAAACGTTCAAGGTTGGAAAAAATCGACAGGTCCATGGCCGGCGACAGCGTCTTGTTGGTTCGCAACCTGGAGTAGTGGTTCTTCAGAAACAACTGATGCAACGCGTCGTTCTGATTGGTCGCAACGATCATCTGGGTGATCGGCAGGCCCATTTTCTGCGCAATGTAACCGGCATAGACCTCGGCAAAACTCGCGGCGGGCACGCTGAAACCAATCAGACGCTGAGCCCCTCCCAGTTGCAGCACGGCGTGGAAATAAAACACCAGTTGCGCCAACACACTGACCCAGTTGCTGGAGTTGAAACTGATTGCCTCGTGCTGCGTGCATGGCCACTGCCGGAACAGCCGGTTCACGATGGTCTGGCACTCATCGAAGCTACCGTTGACGGCGAACGTGTGGACATTCGGGTGAGCCACCGCCTGCAGATGCTGCAACTGATTCTGTGGTACGCCGGACGCCGGATAGAACACCACCACGACGCTGTCGTCACAGTGCTTGAACGCCTCGATGGCCGCCAGCCCGGTATCACCGTTGGTAGCGCCGAGCACCACCGCGCGGCGCTGGCGTTTGTGCAGAAAATACTGCACCAACTGCGCCTGCAACTGGGCGGCAAAATCCTTCGAGGAACCGGTAGGCCCGTGGAACAGCTCCAGCACCCATTCGTTGCGGTCGACCTGATGCAAGGGCGCCACGGAGCGATGACTGAAGCGGCGGCTCGCCTCTTTGAGCATGCGCTTGAGATCCACGTCAGGGATGGCCCGCCCCACAAACGGACTCATGACCCGATAGGCCAGTTCGTCATAGGCCAAGATCGACCAATTGGCCATGTCCTGGGGTTCGAACAGCGGCAACTCGAAGGGCACGAACAGTCCGCCGTCCTCGGCAATACCGGATAACACGACCTTTTCAAAATCGACCTGCGTGGCCGAATTTCGTGTACTCACATAGTGCATGGTTGGCTCCGGCCATTCATTTATAACGATGGGCCTGCTCGACCAGCCAGGTAGAAAACATGACCGCGTCGGGATGCTGGTCGGCCCCCGAACCGCGTACCAGATAAAACGATTCGCTGGCTTCGATGCGCTGGGCGAAGGGTTCAACCAGACGCCCGTCCTGGAGCATCTCGTCGACCATCGAGGAGCGGGCCAGGGCAATCCCCTGCCCCAACTCGGCCATGCGCAAGGTGCAGATCAGCGTGTCGAACTGCATGCCGGTCGACGAATCGACGGTGTCCGCTCCGACCATGTTCAACCAGTAACCCCAGCCCTCTTCGTAACCCAGAACATGTAGCAACGGATGCTGGGCCACGTCGGCCGCGACCTTCAGCGGCGAGCGCGCCATCAGGGCGGGCGAGCAGACCGGAAACAAGGTGTCCCAGGTCAGCCGTTGCGAGACCAGGCCGGGCCATTGACCATGACCCCAGCGAATTTCCATATCGTCTTCGCCATCCAGCTCCTTGACCCAAATGTTGCTGATATAGCGGATGTAGACATGGGGATGGGCCTGACGAAAGTCGACCAGTTTGGGCGCCAGCCAATGGACGAAAAACGCCAGGCTGCCACGCACCTTGATCGGCCGGCGTTTGTGCTGGCCAAAAATCTCGTTGGTCCCCACCGCCAGCCGAGTGATCGCATCCTGCACCACCGGCAGATAGGCTTGGCCTTCCTCGGTCAGCCCCAAGCCACGGGGCAAGCGCTTGAACAGCGCCACCCCCAGATGGCTTTCCAATTGGCGGATCTGCTGGCTGACCGCGCCCTGGGTCAAAAACAGTTCCTCGGCGGCGTGGGTAAAGTTCAGACAGCGGGCAGACACCTCGAATGCCCGCAGCCAGTTCAATGGGGGTAACGGCTTTTGCTTCATGGTCTGGACCTCATTGACGCCCCCCGCACCGAGCACGCTTGCCCACCCTGTCTAGAATGCATCGGACGGTTGTGCCAAGGGGGCAAGCGACAAGCGTCGCTCGCGGCTCTTGCGGGTAATGTAATACACGAAGTAGCACCAGGCGATGAATGGCAAACCGAAGTACAGCGCCACCCGCTGCTCGGGGTCGAAAGCGATCCCGACGCAGGCCAGGCTGCAGCAGACCAGCGCTCCCAGAGGCACCCACGGATAACCCCGGACGCGGAACTTGAGGTCGCGGACATCACCGCCATTGGCCACATAGTGACGGCGGAACGCGATCTGGCTCGCGGCGATGCTCATCCACACCACCACGACCGCCAGCCCGGAAATCGACACCAGCGCCAGGTAGACGGTGTCAGCGGCAAACACGCTGCTGAGCAACGAGGCACCGCCGCCGAACATGCTCAATACGATGGCATTCAACGGCGTCCCCATGCGGGTCAGGTTAGAGAACTGCTTAGGCAGGTGGCCCTGGTCGCTTAAGGTCCAGAGCATCCGCGAGGCCGCGTACAACCCGGAGTTGGCCGCAGACAACAGCGCCGTGATGATCACGAAGTTCATGATGTCGGCGGAGTAAGGAATGCCGATGTAGGTGAACACCGTGACAAACGGGCTCTCCACCAAACCGGCCTGCTCGCGGGGCAACAGCGTCGCCAGGACGAAGATGGTGCCGACGAAAAAGATCGCCAGACGCAACACGGTCGTGCGAATGGCCCGCGGCACATTGCGCTGAGGGTCCTTGGTTTCACCGGCAGCGATACCGATCAACTCCGTACCGGAGAAGGCGAAGGACACCGCCAACAGGGTCATGGCAATCGACATGAAACCGGTGGGGAACAAGCCCTCGCGGGTGAAGTTACCCAGGCCAGTGCTGTGCGCCTGATCGATATGCAACAGGCCGAGAATCGCCCCGCCGCCGATGATCAGGAACACCACCACCGTCACTACTTTGATCAAGGACAACCAGAACTCGGTCTCGGCAAACAAACGCACCGAGATCACGTTGGTCAGGAACACCACGCCAGCGAACAGCGCACTCCAGATCCACACCGGCGTGTCCGGGAACCAGCGCACCATGAGGATACCGGCGGCGGTGAATTCCGAGCCGATGGCCACGGTCCACGTCAGCCAATACAGCCAGGCCACGGTGTAGCCGGTACCCGGGCCGAGAAAGCGCGTGGCGTAGGTGCTGAAGGAGCCGGTTTCCGGCATCTGCACCGCCAACTCGCCCAGGCACATCATGACCATGTAGACCATGAGTGCGCCGATGATGTAAGCAATGACCGCACCTAACGGACCGGCCTGGTTAACGGTGTATCCGGACGTGAGAAACAGCCCGGTACCAATCACGCCGCCCAATGCCAACATGACAATATGGCGCGTCTGCATTTCCTGTTTGAAACCGGCACGCGGGTTGAGTTGTTGCTCTTCTATGGACATGGTTGTTCTCATGAAAGGTGGCAAGGCACGCCTTAACGTCTGCGTAGAGTTACGGGGCAGAGTCAAAAAATGTCGCCACTGGGTTTTATTATTATTCCGCTTCATGAACGCCTCACTGACGGCCCTGTCGTGAGGGAGTAACGTTAAAACTTCAACTGGCTACCTCAGTGCACGGTTCATTGATTGAGGGCTGATTGCTTGCTGGTAGCTGTTCATCCCGTGAATGCCTGACAAAGGCAAACGCCTGCTGCAGATCGTCGAGCAAATCATCGGTGTCTTCGATGCCGACGGAGACGCGTACCAGCCCTTCGGAGATCCCCAGGGCCAGACGTTCCTCCAGCGTGTTTTCCACATGGCTGGTGGTCCGAGCCGGGCCGTAAATGGTTTCCACCGCACCCAGATTGCCCGCGCAGTGAGCAAAGCGCAGGCGCGGCAACAGCACCTTGACCGTGTCCATGCCACCGACCAGGACAAAACTGACGATGGCGCCGAAACCGGACATTTGCGCACACGCCACGGCGTGGTTCGGATGGCGGGGCAAGCCGGGATAATTCACCGACGCCACCAACGGTTCGGTGCAAAGGAACTCTGCCAGGGCGCGGGCACTGTGTTGCTGCTGACGCAGACGCAGCACCAGGGTTTTCATGCCGCGGATGATCATGTAGGCCGAGAAGGGATCGAGCGTCGCACCGTTGATTTCGCGGTAATGACGCACCTTTTCCATCAACGATTCGCTGCCACATACCAGGCCACCGAGCACATCGCCATGGCCACTGAGGAACTTGGTCGCGCTGTGGATAACCACGTCCACGCCCAGCGCCAGCGGGTTTTGATTCAGCGGCGTGGCGAAGGTGTTGTCCGCCACCACCACGGCACCGACGCGCTTGGCCGCAGCCACCAGACGCTGGATATCGAGTATTTTCAGGGTCGGGTTGGTCGGTGTTTCCAGGTACACCAACTGGCAGCCTTTGGCGATTTCACGCTCGATCTCCTCGTGATCGAACGTCTCGCACAAGCTCACCGCCACACCCATGCGCGGCAGGAACTCTTCGAAAATCTTGTTGGTGCCGCCATAGCTGTCCTTAGTGGACACCACACGATTGCCGTGGGCCAGGAAGGTGTAAAGCACACTGCTGATCGCCGCCATGCCACTGCTGAAGGCCACGGCGGACTCGGCATTTTCCAACTCGCGGATTTTTGCTTCGAGGGTCTCGACCGTCGGGTTGCTCATGCGACTGTAGATAAAGCCCGGAGCCTTGCCCAGAGCAACGTCGTACCAGACGTCGATGTCGTCGTAACCGTAAGCGGCACTGACCACGATAGGTGTTTGAGTGGCATTGTAGGGGTGCCTGACTTGCTCCCCTGCCCAGACCGCTCGGGTCCCCGCTCCGGCATTTTCAAGCCTTGCGCTGTCAGGTTTATTGTTCATTAAGACGGCTCGCACTGAGTGTGGTGAATGGTGAGTCATTAACCGGATCTGGCGGCCAATATATTGAAAAGCCGTGCGCCCGAGAAACGATGTTATCGGTGCCAAAGGGCTGTTTTTTTTAATGGCTATCAATGTGCGGAGTGAGGAGGGCCAGCCCGGGTGAGTTTTTGTGCAGGTAGAGGGCTGTCTAGCCGGTTCATTTAACGTGCAAACGTTGATTGCGGTAGAAGCCGCGCTATAAAGGGCGATGCATCAATAGATGCGAAACATCGCCACACATTATAAAACAACAAGAATTTTAGAACACAGACCGCAACATATCTGCACACCCATCAAACTTCCCAACTATTCTTCATCACTCTAAGATTTATCTTACGCTAACAACGGGCAACTACCCCAAGCAGCCCTTGCAACTTTAAAGTTCTTGCGATTCAAATACCCGACCGCCTCTACTGCTCAAGCAGCGCATCATGACAACACTAAGGTTTCCTGTTTAACTGCGTGCCGGCCCATAGGTTAATAGCCCTCCTGAAGTGGCAACAGTATCGGAGCACAACACTATGTCGACGCTCTGCGAAAACGCTCCTATAACGGACATGGCGTTTAGCGATTGCCCGGTCATCGAAATGACGGTCAACAACACGGCCGTTCTCGATATCGACATTCTGCTATTGGGAGAAACCGGCACAGGTAAAGATACGTTGGCGCAACGCATACACCACCTGTCCCGTCGCAAAGGAAACTTCGTTGCAGTTAACTGTGCAGCCATCCCGGAAACCCTTGCCGAAAGCCAATTGTTCGGCGTCAACAGCGGCGCCTATACGGGCGCCATGCAATCGCGGGCGGGGTTTGTCGAAGCCGCCCATCTGGGCACCCTCTACCTCGACGAAATCGACAGCATGCCGCTGTCACTGCAAGCCAAGCTGTTACGTGTATTGGAGTCGCGCGGGGTCGAACGCCTGGGTTCCACACGATTTATCCCGGTAGACATGCGTGTAATCGCATCGGCCCAGCAAGCCTTGCACGACATGGTCGAGCAAGGCACCTTCCGACGCGACCTCTACTTTCGCCTGAATGTCGTCAATATCCACCTTCCGGCCTTGCGGGATCGACGAGAGCGGATTATTCCCTTGTTCCTGAGCATGATTGAGCAAGAGGCCGAGCACTTCCGGCTCGCCGCACCTTCGCCTCCCGGCAAGCAGTTATTACAACAACTGCTGTGCCATCCATGGAAAGGCAACGTGCGCGAGCTGCGCTCGACGGCCAAGCGTTTCGTATTGGGCCTGCCACCGCTCTCAGCAGCGGTAATAAACCGACATGACCTTGAAATGAACCTAAAGACGCGATTACAACAAATGGAGAAATCGCTGATTGAAGAGTCGCTTCGTCAACACGACCACTGTGTGGACAGTGTGGCAATAGCGTTAGGCGTCGCCAAGCGAACGCTCTACCACCGAATAAAGCATTTGGGAATATCACTAAGCTGAGACCCCACGCCCCGACTGTACGCAATTACATTTTTTGAAACATACCCTCCCGCAACACATGGAACGCATGAACCACTTGAGCCACATACGTTATGGAACAGCGATATAGGTATGCAACCGCGTCTTTTATATATCGCTGACTCTAGTGAGACTAACGTTAAGTACGGAGAAAAAAACATGACTATCGGTTCGATTGGCTCGTATTCTGGCGCCTCCTATGCTGGCGCTAACGGTGGCGACATGTCTGCTGAACAAGCAGATGCGGGTATAGATGCTGCAGAAGCAAAGAAGCGCAAAGACGGCGTAAAAAACGCTTTTAGAGCGGCAGAGAACGCTAATACCAGCGGTATTAAAGCAGCCTCTGACATGCTCCGTCTGTAATAGCTGAACCTTTGCTGGCCTTCCCGACAGGCTATGCCGGGAAGGTCACACCGCCACGAGCGTTGTCAGCAACAACCCTAAACACGCTCATCTTCTAACCCTTATCTAACAGGGGCAACATGATGATAGGAAGCATCCGCTCGACTGAAACCCATCAACTCCCTGGCGCCTCCGGAACACTGGAGGCATCTACCTCGGCCACCGATGTAAACTTTTTCAACTCAACGCTCACGCCGTCCTCACTCCCGAGTACGGCGATCAATCATGCGATGCCACAGAACATGCTTTCCGAGGCCGCAGGCAAGCTGAATTCCGTGACTGAGCGTATGACCAAAAGCCTGCGTGCATTAAGCAGCAAGAACAAACTGGAGGAGGCGCGAAAATATCCAGGCCAACTTTCCGATGCCCTCCTGCTGACGCATATGTTATCGAAGAGCGTCGGTAAAACCGCGCAGTGCATCGATAAAATCAGCAACTTGCAGTAGGCCAAGATGACTCGCCCGCTGCTTATCCTCGTCATCCTGTCGCTCTCATTCTTGCTCAATGCCTGCAGTGACCGTGTCGAACTTCATCGTCAGTTAACCGAACAGGAGGCCAACGAAGTCGTTGCCGAACTGGCAGACAAACATATCCGCGCCACCAAAGTTCCCGCGAAAGATGGCGTTGTCGTGGTGGTCAACGCCACCGATATCGGCCGCGCCGTGCGAACCCTGGAGGCCGCCGGCCTCCCTCGGGTCGCGCGCGCGACGTTGGGCGACACCTTTCGCAAAGAAGGCGTGATCTCTACGCCGCTTGAAGAGCGCGCACGCTACATCTATGCCTTGTCCCAAGAGCTGGAAACCACGTTATCGAACATCGATGGGGTCATCGTGGCTCGCGTACACGTGGTGCTGCCCGAACGCGTCGCTCCGGGAGAACCCGTACAACCCGCATCCGCCTCGGTGTTCATCAAACACGACCCCCGACTCGACCCCGACAACATCAGGGCCCGTGTGCGCAGGATGGTTGCGAGCAGTATCCCGGGGATGACCGCAGCGGTGGAAAACCCGCAAAAACTGACTGTCGTCTTCGTGCCTGCAACCGCCTATTTGGAGCAGCAAAAACTGGCTTACTTCGGGCCTTTCCTGGTGCCAGGAGATGACATCGGTTTTTGGCGGGCCAGCGTGATATTCGCATTGATCGCCTTGGCGCTGATGGTTGCGGGGGGCGTGTTCTGGCATAGACGCACACAACGAGCCGCACACGCGCTGCCGGACGGCCCATCCCTGGATGCGCCTGTCCATGCACGCAATGAGTAATCTCTCATGGGCCCAATGGTGGTCCACGCCTTGGTTGTGTGCCCACGAAGACTGGAAAACCCTCGATCAACACGCCGCGCTAACTGAGCTGCATCGCAGCCGGCAGGTCGTCGCGGGCACACCTTATGGCGTGGCCCCTTGCCTGCCGCCAATGCCCGATCCCGCACTCCTGCAACTGGCACTCGCCTCAGCGAATCAACTCGACCTGGGGCTCGCACTGATTGACGGCATCTGCCGTCCCGCCTATGCAACAGCACTCGATGACAACCATCGGCAGTGGTGCAACAGACTGTCCAAGGCCCTGCCCCTGGATATGGTGCAGCCCGACAATGACCCGCTGCAATTGCTCCGCGCCTGGGTCACGCCGGCCACCTGGCAGCGCGTCAGGTTGCGCTTTCCTCGCCGGCGTATTTTGGATCTGGAAGAAAAGGCGCTTTCGCTCGGTGACTCCCATAGCCGCCTCGACACCCTTTGGCATGCCGTGGTGTGGCGTATTGGCGCGATGAACAGGAACGGTAGTGCTGCGGCCTCAGAGGGGCACGGAGATTAACGATGTTATGTCGATATAAAATCAACTCGCCAGGGGGCGCGCCGCCCCTGCCGGGGAGCATGATCTCTTGCGAAACACTGGCGAGCTACACACAGGCCAGCAGTGTGGTGGATCAGGCAAAGGCCGAGGCCAGGCAATTGCTGAAGGCCGCACACGCCCAGCGTGAAGAGCTGCTCGAAAAAGCCAGCCTGCAAGTATGGCAACGTGCCAACGCGCAACTCAAACGCTGGGAAATCGAGCGTCAGGCCTTGTGTGACAACCTTGAACGATACGCCACCGCCATCGCCAACCAGGCCATTCACCTGCTGCTTGAAGACACCCCCGCCCCCCAACGCATGGCGGCCCTGATCAAGCAGTTGCTGGCGAGCCATGTGCCAGCGGTCAAGGCCGCATTGGTTTGCCATCCGCTCGAATTGGAGGCGGTGCGGGCCTGCCTGGCCAACCGCGGCAGTACGCACTGGACACTGCGCGCCGACAATACGATCAAACCGCAATCGCTCATATTGAATACCGAAGAGGGGGACTTTCGGATCGACTGGACGTCCTTGGTCAACCTCTTCCTGAAGCCTGACGACAGCCATTCAAACGATGGGCTTTAAACACACTTAATGAAATATAAATGGCCAGCCATGGAACCAATTCGACATACAAACCAACAAGGAGGACATCCCAACGGAGTAATTCCATGAACTATTACGACGGTTATACCCATCGGCTTCTAAACGACGCACGGGTGGTTAAAAGAGACCTCAACCAAGCAGTAGAAAGCAATTCCGGGGCGGACGAAGACATGGCGTTTTTTTTCGATCTCGTCGCCAAGCATCGAACCTCCGAATACGTCTTCAATGAACACACCCGCGTCAAACATATGCTCCTGAAGTCCGGCCTGGACAGCGGACAGTAAATTGAACGCGCTGCTGGCCGAGTGCTTGAGACGTGGCACTGGAGAGTTAAGGTTATTCGAAAACAATGACGAAATTGTCCTGCGTCATTGTTCGAACAGCCTGTTGCTAAGTGTTCAGCTGACCCCACTTCGCCCAGACAAATCACTGCTGATGACCTGGCTGCGAGTGGGCGAGGTCAGCCTGGATCACTTTCAGGGCGCTCTCGCTCAGGCGCCAGCCAGCGGTGCGCTCTGGCTGCTGCATTGCCTGCATGACAGGCACGACGAACAGCGACTGCAGCGCTGTCTCGAGTCCCTGCTCAACCAACGCGATACCTGGCGCGCCACCGTCGCGCGCCTTCACAGAGCGGCGCCTCAACGCAACCCCACCTCCCTACGTTCGTTGCTGTACTAATCAGAGAAGCCTCTATGCACAACAAGAACCACAAGCGCGACAGCTTGCGCATTGACCCGCCTGAAACTTCATCCAGACGCGCCGATTGGCGGTGCCTGATCGCCCTGACCTGCTTGCTGGCCCCGGCGCAAGACGCCCTCGCCGCCATCCCCGCAGAATGGAAGAACACGGCATACGCCTATGAAGCCCAGTACAAGCCACTGCGTGAAGTCCTCGAGGATTTTGCCCAGACATTTGGCACCCAACTTCAGATCGAGGGCCTGCTGGAGGGCAACGTCAATGGCAAGATACGCGCCAATACCCCGCAGTCGCTGCTCGACAGGCTCGGCGTAGAGCACCGCTTCCAGTGGTATCTCTACAACAACACCCTGCACATCAGCACCCTTGATCAGCAGGAGTCCGCACGCCTGGAGGTGTCGTCCGAAACCATTGCCGACCTCAAGCAAGCACTGACCGATATCGGCCTGCTCGACAGTCGTTTTGGCTGGGGTGAATTGCCGGAGGACGGCGTCGTCCTGGTCTCCGGTCCCCGGCGCTATATCGAACAGATCAAGCAGTTCAGCAGCCAGCGCCGCTCCCCGGACGAAAAGCAGAGCGTGTTGAACTACCCGCTCAAGTTCGCCAATGCCGCAGACCGCCAAATTGAATACCGCAACGAAAGAATCACCCTCCCAGGCGTCGCCACCATGCTGCGCGGGCTGCTGGACCCGCGTAATCCCACGATGCTCACCGGCATGGCTCAACGCTCCGCAGCGCAGTCCCAGCCCGCGCCGCTGGCGCCTGCGTTCCCGCGTCTGAGCAACCCGCTGCTGGGGCAAATGCTCGGCACCCCCGCGCCCACCGGGCCGGTGGACGCCGGCATATCGGTGACTTCCCGGGCGCCGGTCAACCCCAGCCGAATCCGCGTCGAGGCCGACGTGCGCAACAACGCGGTTCTGATTTATGACCTGCCGGAGCGTCAGGGGATGTACCGCGACCTGATCAGTCAGCTCGATGTGGCGCGCAAGCTGGTGGAAATCGACGCAATCATCCTCGACATCGAACGCTCGCAATTAAGCGAATTCGGCGTCAACTGGGGGTTTCAAAACAGTCGCTTCCGGGGCGCCGTCAACATGGCACCCGGCACCTCATCACAATTGTCGATCGAAAATCGCGAGCGCTTTTACGCCGACGTGCGCGCCCTGGAAGCTCGCGGGCTGGCAACCATGGTCTCGAACCCGTCGGTGCTCACCCTGGAAAACCAACCGGCGGTGATTGATTTCAACCGCACCCAATACCTGACGGCCGGCAGCGAAAACGCGACCATCTTGCCCATCACCGTCGGCACCAGCTTCCAGGTCGTGCCCCGTGTCATCACCAGCCGCGGCGGCCATCAGATCCATCTGGCGGTGGATATCGAAGACGGTAACTTCGACGAGTCCAACCCCGAACGCTTCGGCCCCGATGTGCGTCGAGGCAAGATCAGCACCCAGGCCGTCATGGCGGAAAAACGCTCACTGGTGGTGGGTGGCTTCCATGTGACGAATAGTGCGGACAGGCAAAACAAGATCCCCTTGCTGGGCGATATTCCGTTGCTGGGCAAAGCGCTGTTCTCCTCGACGGAACGCCAGAACAACCGGCGCGAACGGTTGTTCATTCTCACCCCGCGCGTGATCGGCGATCAGTCCGACCCATCACGGTATTTGCCTCAAGCTGACCAAAGCGAGTTGCAAGCCGCGCTAAAACCCCTGGCACGACGCATGGAGCCGCATCAGCCGGTGATCAACCGCAACGAAATCACCAGCACCCTGGCGCATCTGGTCAGCGGCCAAGTGCCCAAGGCCTTCAAGGCCGCAGCGATGCCGCTGGCGTTGAATACGTTGTGTACCCCTCGCGAGCTGTTGGCGCTCAATAGCGAGCGCAGCCAGTGGTACACCGGCCCGCAGTTCAACGTGGCCGTCGTGGTGCTGCGCAACCAGTACAAGCGCAATGTGCGCATCGATGAAAAGGAATGCAGCAACAGCCAGACCCTTGCGGTCACCGTTTGGCCGCGCGCCTGGCTCAAGCCGGGTGAAGAAGCCGAAGTGTTTATCGCCATGCGCCCCGTGGTGAAGGATGAACACCTGAGTGTGCCGCGCCCATCCCTGCTCACGCCAACCCGGAAGACCACGCCATGAACCCAAGACTGTTGTGCGCCACCCTGATGACTGCCGTGTTGTTCATCAGCGGTTGCACCCCGACCTGCAAAGGGGACTCCTGCTCAAGCCCACAATCGACCAGCGATAAGATGGTGATCTGGTGGCCGCCACAGATGCGCGTCGAACCCGGCCCGTCCGGGGAGCGTTCGGACTATCAAACGGTGTCACTGGAGCGATGAACGCCGGGAGGGTGCCTGACGATGAGCGGCATCGGCGGGCATTCTTCGATAGCCTGGTGAGCGGCGATGCCGCTCACCTGCCGTTGTGCCTAGGCATCTCCCTGCACACACAGCCTGCCAACGCCCGCCCGGGGTTGGCCTTGAAAATCACCCAGGCAGCCTTGCAAACCGGGCAACTGCAACGCGTGCTGGAGCGCCGCTTCGATCAGGCAATGGCGTTTGACGGCTGTTATATCTACCTCGATACCCAGGGCGCACTGACCATCTGGCACGCCCTGCCCGCCCAGCGTGAGGCCGTGGATCACATCCTCAGCCGGATGCTCTCGCTGGCCGACCTTGAAGCCTTGGAGGGGTTCGCCAGCCGCTGATCAGCGCTGCTCCAGCTCCGGCAACTCAAGGGTTTCACGCTTGGCCTCCTCGTCAAGCTCGCGCAAGGTCCGGTAGATCAACGCCACGGCATGCAAGGTCTCGCGAGGAATGCTCGCCCCGAGTTTTTCCTCGTACAGCGTGCGGGCCAGCCACACGCACTGAATCACCGGGACATCGGCCGCCTTGGCTCGATCAATCAACTTGCGCGCATTTGCGTCCGTGCCCTTGGCCACCAGTTTGGGCAGCGGTGTGTTGCCAGGGCGGTAATACAACGCGACGGCAAAGTGCGTCGGGTTGACCACCAGCATGTCGGACTCTTCCAGCTTGGGCAGCTTGACTTTGGGTTCTTCCTGGGCCAACTGATAGGCCAACGAGCGCCGTTGGCCCTTGACGTGGGGGTCGCCCTCCATGTCTTTGTACTCTTTGACGACCTCGACCTGGGTCATGCGCATGCGCTTGGCAAAAAAGTACTTCTGCAACGTCAGGTCAATAAGCGCCAGCACCAGCAGCAGCCCCAGGCACGCATGCAACAAATATCGAAAGAGTGCGATCAACGCCAGGATGTAGGTTTGCAGGTCGCTGTTGGCAAGATTAATCAAGGCGCTCAGTGAAGGGCGAATCACCACGTACAGGATCAAGCCCAGGAGCAATGACTTGCCGATGCCCATCAACAAGTTCATCAGGGACTGGGCGGAGAACATCTGCTTGAGCTGGGTCAGCGGGTTCACGCGATTGAAGTCCAGCTTCAGGGACTCGGGGGCGAACAGCAGCCCGAACTGCATCCAGCTGCTGATCAACTTCACCCCGATCGCGACCCCGACCATCATCAGGCCGAAGGAGAAAAACAACACCAATGCCTCCGTCAGCACCTCTTCCAGGGCACGCACAAACGGTTGCCCGATTCGCGCTATCGGCAGCGCCATCATCTGCTGGAAGCGCTGCATGCTGGTGTCGGCCGTGAACAAGGCGATCTCGCTCAAGGCCGTCAGCACCAGCAACTTGGGCACGTCCTGGCTCTGCGCGACTTGGCCTTTCTTGCGCTGGTCACGCAGTTTCTTGGCACTGGCGGGGTGTTTTTTTTCCCCCGAGTCACTCATGCCCAAGGCCCCTTGAACAGCAGGCCCAGGAAGTGCTTGAGGTCACCGAGCAGCGCCATGCGCCCGACGATCAAGTCCTGCAGCAGCGCGAAATACAGCAGCAAAATACCAATGCCGGCCAGGCACTTGATCGGCGGGGCCAGCGTACTCACCTGCAGTTGCGGGCTGTAGATCCCCAGTAGCGCGACGCCGAACTCGAGCAACAGCAGCACGGCGATAAAGGGCGCGGCGTACAGCATCATGTGGGTGAAGGTGTCGCCGACCAGTTCGACAAACACACTGAAGCCATTGGCCGCCGGCAACGGAAACCACACCGTAGGCGGCCAGATCAGGTAGCTGTCCCAGATCACCTGGGTCAGCGATCCCAGGCCCAGGCTGACCATCAATAAAAAAATCGCCAGTTGCTTGAACAGATGCCCTATCGGCGTAGCGTCGGGACCCAGCGATGGGTTGAGCTGGCCACCGGCCAATGCCCCCCGCTGGTTATCCAGCAGCGCCCCGACCGACTCGAACATCCAGAACGGCATCGATAGCAACACGCCCAGCAAAAAACCGAGGATCGCCTCCTTAAGCACCAGCGCGCCCAACATCATCGCGGAGAGCTCCTGGCCCGCCAGCGCCGCATGAATACCCGGCGCCGGCATCAACGCCATGACCATCACCACGGCGTGCCTGGGCATGCCGCGAATGTGCTGGAAACAGAACGCCGCGACGAGAAAAGCGCAGGGGTAAATGCGAGCCATGCCAATCAGCAGGCTCGGCATAAAATCAAGATAGAGCAGCATGGGCACGCCTCAACTCAAGGCCGAACGGGCGATCATGTCGAACGTCAGGTTGATTAACTGGACCAACTCCAGGCCAATCCAACGCCCGGTCACCACCAGCGTGATGCCAACGGCGACCAGCTTGATACCGAAGGGCAGCGTCTGGTCTTGTATCTGCATCAACGCCTGGATCAGCGACGTCAGGACGCCCACGATCACCGCGACAATCAGCGGCGGCGCCGTCAGCACCACCACCAGCAGCATGCCCTGCTTGAACAGTACGATCGGTTCCATAGGCAGCTCAGAGATAGGAAAGGAACAGGCTGTCCAGTAGCCGCGACCAGCCGGACACCATCACAAACAGCAGTAATTTGAGCGGCAGCGAAATGGTCATGGGCGAGACCATTTGCATACCCAGCGCCAGCAGCAGGTTGGAGACAATCAGGTCAATCACGATAAAGGGGATGTAGATCAGGAACCCGATCTCGAACCCCGCCTGCAACTGCGACAGCACATACGCCGGGACCAGCAGGATCAGGTCTTCACGCTGGACCTCCTGCGCCATGGCCGGCGGCCACATGCGCGCGGTGTTTTCCAGCAGGTGGGTGAGGATGTCCGGGTCACTGTTACGGACCATAAAAGCCCGCAACGGCTGCACCGCTTCAAGCCCGGTCTGTTGAAGCATGCTCACGTTGCTCAAGTCCAGGGGCGTTACCTTGACGACCTCCGCGATCTCATACCCCACGGGCGCCATGATGAACAGGGTCGCCGCCAACGCGATGCCGTTGATGGCCATGCTCGGCGGCACCTGCTGCACACCGATCGCGTTGCGGGTGATCATCAGCACAATCACGATCTTCAAGAACGCGGTGCAGACGATCAACAGCATGGGCATCAACGACAATGCGCCCACGAACATGGCCAGAACAATCGGGTCTATCCCTTGAAAACTCATCGGGAAAAGATCACACGAGACATCTGCAACCCCAAGCGCCCGTCCACTTCCACCAATTGCCCCACGCCCAGCGGGCGGTCGCCGTAATACAACCCGGCCATGCCCGGCGCATACCCGGAAATGCCCAGCACCGCGCCGGGCGCCAGGTTGCGCAGCTCGCCGAGGGTCAGGTTGAGCGTGCCACATCGCACATTGAGCGCCATGCTCAGCTCATCGAACGGCTCATGCCCAAAGACATCCATCACCGGCGTGTCGTCTTCATGCCCCGAGTAGGGCGGTGTTGCAAAATCCTCTTCCAAAGGCGCTTCCTCGATCGAAGTAAGGGTCAGGCAGATAGGCCCAGATTCATCATCAATAAACACACACAGACGGTGGCCGCCGACCTGCACATGACCCTCGCCATGGGCTTGGAAAAACGCTTGCTCGAACACCAGCACGTCGCCGGCCCGCAGGCCGCGCAATTGGCTGAGGGGAACGCGCAGGCGCCCGATCGTCACGGGCAGCGCCAACTGAAAACGCGCCGGCATCGGGCTGGCCATGCGGCGCCATGCCCCCGCCTCGCACAACGCCAGAAAGCTCTGCGCCGACAGCCACAAATAGCCCACGACGTGGGACGCGCCGAGCGTCACGCACAGCCGGCAACCGAAGTTCAAAGGCCGCGCAGAGGGCAGTAGCCGCAGATGCCCCAACAGCGCCCGCACCTGGGCGCTCAAATGATGCTGAAACAAGGCCCAGAACCAGGAGTCCGGATCGTTGCCCGCCTGCGCCAACGTCACCGGGCATTCGCCCAGCAAGCTGAATTGCGGCCCCGGCTCACTGAACCCCAATACGCCGCAGGCGGTTTCGAAACACAGCGGCTGGATGCCCACGGGGGCAGTGCCGGGCTCCAGCCGTAACTCGCCACGCAGCTCGCCAACCTGATACGGCATACGCAATCCACGCCCCAAGCGCTGCCGGGCCGCCGCCACATCGCCCTTGACCGTGGGCAACGCCAGAGCGGGCATCATCATGCCGGCGCCGTGTGGGTTAAGCGCAGGCTGACCGGCCGCGCCAGGCTCTCGGCAAGCCTTTGCTCAGACTGCTGCCGTACCCCGCTGAGCCAGCGTGTCGTGCTCTCGCGCTCCGCCTGCAATTCAATCGTCCAGACGCCCTGCTCTCGACCGATGCGGCTGTCAATCCGCCCCAGGTGCGGCAAGTACAAGACCGCCGTCAGCGGCCACTGCGAAGCGCCGTCAATCCGCGAAACCAATCGCTCGCTCAACGCATCGACCAGGGAGATATCGCCTGAAGCCTTGATTCCGGCCAGGGACGGCCATTGGCCCGCGTCGTGGCTGTCATCATTCAACAACTGGGCAAACAGTCGCCGGTCCTCCCACGGCACCACGGCGTCGATCACCGGTACACGATCTAGCCGAAACTCACGCAGGTTCAGGCGTTCAGGCGGGATGACGGAAACGTGGTTCATAGCGGTTCCTGCGTCAGTAAATGGGAGAGTTCTTGGATTTTTTCCACCTGGCGCAGGCACAACGTCACCTGTTTTTGCGCACTGCCGACCTGCGCCGCCTGCTCTTCGCGCTGCCCTTGCAGGTCCTTCAACTGGCTTTCTTCGCGGCGGGTGCCGGCCGACAAGTCGTGCTCCTTGGCGCTCCAGGTTTTCAGCGCCTTGAAGGTCACCACCTGCCCCTGGTGTTCACTCAGCAGTTGCGCGCATTGTCGGGCCTCTTCCAGGCGCGTTTGCTCAAGCGTCGCCTGGGCCTGCTGGATATGCGCGACCAGTGCTTGCTGTGCTCGCTTGGCCTCGCGCAGCGCACGTTCGGCGCGGTCTGCGCGGTAGCGACGCAAACGCCGCAAGGTGTCGATTTCACCCGACAAGACTTCAGAAAGGGACATAGGCAGTCAGCTCCATCAAGTGATCCAGGGTCGTGGCGATCGGCGAGGGCTCACGCAAGTCCTGGCGCAAGAAACCATCCACCGCCTGGCGGCTGTCCACGGCCAGATCGGTCAGCTCATCGTTACCGGGCTGGTACTCGCCCAACTTGAGCATCAGCTCGATCTGCTGGTAAGCCGACAACAGGCGACGCAACGCCGTACCGGCCTGGATGTGCCCAGGCTCGGCAACGTTGCTCAAAATTCGCGAAAGGCTCGCCAACACATCCACCGCCGGGTAGTGGCCGCGCTCGGCCAGCTTGCGGGACAGCACGATATGGCCGTCGAGCAGCGAACGAACTTCATCGGCCACCGGATCGCTCATCGAGTCCTGCTCGATCAGCACGGTGTAGATCGCGGTGATCACGCCTTCGCGCGTTAACCCGGCGCGCTCCACCAAGCGCGGCAACAAGCTGTACACCGAGGGCGGCAAACCACCACGGCCCAAGGGTTCGCCGGCGGCCAGGCCGATTTCGCGCTGGGCCCTGGCGAAACGGGTCAAGGAGTCGATCAGCAACAACACGCGCTTGCCCTTGCGCCGGAAACCTTCGGCCAGTGCGGTCGCCGTGAACGCGGCCCGCGCACGTTCCATGCTGGAGCGGTCGGACGTGGCGCACACCAACACGGCCTTGGCACGCAATTGATCATCCAGTTCGTGGTCGAGGAATTCACGCAATTCCCGTCCCCGCTCACCGATCAAGCCGAACACAATCACATCGCACTCCACGTTACGGGCGATCTCGGCCAACAAGGTGGTTTTGCCGCAACCGGCGCCGGCAAACAGCCCGACGCGCTGGCCCTCGCCCAACGTCAGCAGGCCATCGATCGAGCGCACGCCAGTGGCCAACGCGCGGCTGATGCGCGGGCGCTCCGTGGGCAATGGCGCCTCGCACAACACCGCGGTCGCGTCGGGCGTATCCGCCTCGACGAACGCACTGGGCCCCTCGCCTGCGATCGGGCGACCAAAACCATCCAGCACCTGGCCCAACAGTTCATCACTGACCCGCACCCGGTGCGGCACACCCAGGCGCTCCACTGCGGCGCCGACGCGCACGCCCTCCAGATTGCCCAGGGCACTGAGCACCGCATCCTGCTGATCAAACCCGATGATTTCGGCCAGCATGTAATCACCGGGATTTTTTTCGACCTGGCACAGATCGCCGATACGCGCCTGGGGCAGCCGGCATTGCAGCAGCATGCCGTTGACGCGCTGGATACGACCGCGCATCGACACCGGCGCAAAACGGGCCAGCCCCTGGGACTGAATCAATTGCCACGCGTCGAGACGCTCCTGCACCGTGCCGCTCACCAGTGCACCTCAAAGCGTTGCGTGCCGTCGAACACCACCTTGCTGTTGTCGATCAGCACCAACCGCAGGCCATCCACTTCATCGCCGACGAACAAGCGATCGCCGTGTTCCAGCACCACATGGCCGCTCGGCCCGCCGACGATCTGCAAAATCTTGAACGGCAGGACGTTGTCACGTACCCGCACACGGCTGATCACCGGCACGGCGGTATCGAACTGCTCACCAAAACGGCTGAGCATGCGCGCGACGAGCTCCACCTCCTCCTGGGACACATCGCCATTGAGGGCGATCTGCCCATTGATCACCTGCAAGCTGATCCGATGGTCAAGCTCGCGCTCGCCGAGCATCTTGAGCAACTGCTGGCGCACCTCGAACGGCGAGGCAAGGTCAGGCTTTTGCGGCACGACGGGCATCAGCGATGCCTGGGCCTCATGCTCGCCGGTGGACGCCATGCCGACCGCCACGATGATGACCGCGCACGCCAGCACCAGACTGATCAGGCGCTTCTGCTGAAACGGCGGGATGGCCGACAACACCAGCGTTGCCGGCACCTCGCGGCGCGGCTCGGCTGCCGCGGGTGCCTGCGGGGCTGCCGCCCGGGGCCAAGGCTGATCGACCAAGGCGACGCACAGGCGAATGCTGCCCAGCGAAAACGGCGTATTGAGCGCCAGGTCGGCAATCTGTGCCAGCGCCTGCCCGCTGCTGCTTTGCAACAGCCCAGCTTCAGCCTGCACCGACCAGAACCCGTCGATCAGCCGCAGCCACGCGTGATGCTCGACCACTCCCGCGTCGGTCAGCAGCAGATCCGCGTCAGCGTGGCAACCCAGGCTCCACTGCTCGCCAAACAACGGCAACGCAGCGCCCTGATTCAAACCTTCCAGCACGCGCAGCTCAAACATCAGCATGTCCTCCCTGGCGCGGGTATGCAGGTTGCGCTCATGCCGCCGCTCCTCGCATCAGCTCGTCCTGGCCCAGGTCAAAGCGCCCCAGCACCTTGACCTTGGAGGCGCTCCCCAGCTCACCAAACGACAGCACCGGTACATGGCTGAACTCTTCAATCAGCAACGTGCGCAAGGGACTGCGCAGGTCCTGGGCCACCAACATCACGCTCTTGCTTTTGGGCCGCACGGAAAACGCTTGGTTAAGCAGGTTGACCAACGAAGCGCTGCTGTCGTTGTCGAGGGCGAAGAACACCCCGGTCTGGGTCTGGCGCAGCGCCTCGCGCAGCACGTTTTCGGTCTGCGGCGACAACAGCCAGGCATGCAGGCCGTCCGCCTCGCTGTACTGGTGGAAAATCTGCGATTTAAGCGCAATGCGCGCGTAGTCCGCCAAGGCGTCCGGCTCACGTTCATGCTGACCGTACTCGATCAACGACTCGACAATCAGGCGCACGGCACGTAACGGCACACCTTCACCCGCGAGGCGCTGCAGCACCGCCGAGAAGCGCGACAGCGGCATGATCCGCTGCAGCTCCTGCACCAGCTCCGGCTGGTTGTGCTCAAGCCAGCCGAGGATCGCCTTGCTCTCCTGAATCCCAAGAAACTGCGGGCCGCTGAGCATCATGGCCTGCTTCATGCGGTCGATGATCAGGCTGGTTGCGCTGAAGCGTTCCAACTGCGGGTCATCCAGCAGCGGATCGTCGGGCGGCAGCCACAGCCAGTCCTGCTCGTCGCGCTCGGGCAACCCCTGCACCGCGTGGGCCGGCTCGTCCGCCAGCGCCTTGCGTTCCACCGCCACCAGCATGACCACCGACGCCTTGATCATCGGCACTTCGTGGACGCAAAAACGCATCTCATCGTCGGCCAGCGAGGCGACGAGTTCGACCTCGAACGGTGGCAGCGTCAGGCCGATGTTGGCGACCATCGCATTGCGCGCCTGGCGAATCCCGTGGATGAGTTCCGTGACCTCGGGCGAACCTTGCAGAACCGGCGAAAACTGCAACAGGTAGGGACGCGACGGATCGAACCCGCGTAAATCTTCGTCGCCGTTGTCTTCAGGGCGAACCACATCGGTGGCTTCCGCTGGCGGCTCTTGTTCGCGCTGGCGTTGACGCGCCAGGTAATAACCGAGGCCGCCCGTCATCATCGAAATGAGGATGAAGACCAACGTAGGCATGCCTGGCAAGGCGGCAAAAGCCAGCATGCCCACCGACGCGATCATCCAGCTCTTGGGTTCGCTGGTCATCTGCCGGGCAATTTCCGCGCCCATGTTACTGGCACCCTTGCGCCCATCCGGCGCCGCACGGGTGATGATCATGCCGGCGGTCAGCGAGATCAGCAGCGCGGGAATTTGCGCAATCAGGCCGTCACCGATGGTCAGCACCGAATACAACGCCATCGAGTCGCCAGCGCTCATGCCGTGCTGGAACATCCCGGTGGAAAAACCGCCCAATAGGTTGATCACCACAATGACCAGCCCGGCAATCGCATCGCCTTTAACGAACTTCATCGCGCCGTCCATTGCGCCGAACAACTGGCTCTCGCGGCCCAACTGCTCACGCTTGTCACGCGCCTGGCCGCCGTCGATCAAACCGGCACGCAGGTCGCTGTCGATGGACATCTGCTTGCCCGGCATCGCGTCGAGGCTGAAACGCGCCGCCACTTCGGCCACCCGCTCCGAGCCCTTGGTAATCACCAGGAAGTTGACGAGCGTCAGGATCATGAAAATCACCAGCCCCACCGCCAGGTTACCGCCCACCACGAAGTTGCCGAACGCTTCCACGATGTCGCCCGCGTCCTGCTCCAACAAAATCAAACGCGTGGTGGCAATCGACAGCGCCAGACGAAACATGGTGGTCAGCAGCAAAATCGAGGGGAAGGAAGAGAACGCCAACGGCCCGGGCAAATACAGCGCCAGCACGATCAACAGGCAGGAAATACAGATATTCAGCGCAATCAGAATATCCACCAGCCAGGTCGGCAACGGCACGATAAAGATAAACACAATGGCCATGACCACCACCGCGCCCAATACTTCGGCACGCCGCGCCAACTTGAGCAGCACAGCGTTGATGGTCGCCAGCGCCTTCATGCGCTCCCCCTCAATTCGCTGGCAATGTGGGCGTTGCCCCGCTCCACCCGTGCGAACTCGTCCATCACCAACAAGAATTTGTGCAGGGCCTCCTGACGCCCGCGGCTGTCACGCCACAAGCTCTGAGGCAGGCGCTGGATCACCGGGTACAGGCCGTTGAGGGACACCAGTTGGCCGGCCGCCAGCTCGCCACCGAGGTCTTCGGCCAGGCGCAATACCTCGCCCGAATCGACACCCGTGGCGGTGTACCCCAGCAGGCGCTGCAACAGGCTCACTGAGTCCTCATCGGTGCTCAGGCGTTGCAGCAATGCCTGGCAATTGGCTAACGCCCCGCCCAACTGAGCGCAGCTTTGCAGCCCCAGCAGCAACGTGCGCAACTGCGCCGTGGGCACCGAGGGCGAATGCGCGGCGATGTCATCAGCCAGGGCCCGGCGCATCACATTGAGGCCGTCAGCGAAGCGGTCACCGCCGAACAGGCCCAGCAACGATTGCATCATCGTTGCCAAGGATTGGCGCGTGACCACACTGGCGTAATACAGCGAACGCACGGCCTGGCGCTCTTGCGGATTGCCAGCGGCCTGCTCCAGCGCAAAGGCAATGTTCAGGCCGGCCTGGATTTCCCCCTTGAAGCGCACCCGCAACCGATCAATCGCCTCTTGCGCCAAGGCCTCTTCGCTAACGCGCACTTCGGCCTGCGCTTGCGCCGCCACATGCTTGAGCACCACGAATGCGCGCGCCGGGTCGCCGCCGGTCAGCGCCAGCAACTTGTCCGCGCTGACTTTGTGCATCAGTTGTGAACGCACCCGGCGCGCCATTGACGCCATGGTCTCCTGGGCCGGGTGGCCCAATTGATCGTAGATCCGCGCGAGCTGCTCGACGGCAGGCACGGCCACCCCCATCGCGCGGCGGTTCAACGCCTGGCTGTTAAGCGCAACTTCCTGATTGAAAATCTGGGCGATGTCGTCGAGCCCTGTCGCCGCAGCCGCTGCTTGGCCAGCGCTGACGCGCGGTTGTTCCACGCGTTGGATCAGTTGCACATCGTTGAGCGATTCGACTTTCATGGGGCGGGCCAGGACGTAGAGTTTGTGTCCCTATGTGGCAAACGCAGGCTTTACGGTTCCAACAAATTTCCTCTATGCGCGGTTTTGAAATTACCGGCACAACCCTACCCAGGCTTTTGCAAAAAACCGCACAAAACCCTCCAAGCAAAAAATATTTATTTATATAAATCAACACGTTGTGAATTTTTTCTGTTTGGCACAGCCGGTGCTAAAGGGGTTCCCATCGAAACCATTTCGATCGCGTCCACCCTGAGGAAAAAATCATGGATATCCCTATTGGTGCTTTAGCTCACCTTGTTGGCGGCTCGCCTCAATTCATGCTCCACCTGACGGACGATCAGCAAAAGAAGCTCCGGCGCTTCATACACAAGCGCGTACTCAACCCGGAAGATGCGGACGATATTCTGCAGTTGACGTACCTGGAGGCCTGGCGCAACAGGGAGCGCTTTAGCGGCCAGGCAACCCTTAGCACCTGGATGTGCGGCATTGCGCAGAACCTGATCCGCAACCACTTCCGGCGCATGTATGCCAAACCGGTGCATTGCGAATTCGATGAGGCGCTGTGGCACGGCCAGGAAGACAGCCAGAATCTGGATTGGGAGTTCGAGGTCAACCGCCGCCTGGAAAAAACCCTGGTCGCCATCAAGGACCTGCCCACCGAGATGCGCAAAACGCTGTACGCCTCGCTGGAAACCGACGGCAGCTATCAGGACACCGCCGACGCCCTCGACATCCCGATCGGCACCGTGCGCTCACGCCTGTCACGGGCGCGCGAACACCTAAAGCGCGCCACGCGCACCCCGTTACAACCGTAGTCCAGCCTCGCTGGCAACCGTTGGGCGAGAGGGATATCTGCCCAACAGTATCAAGCCTTTTTCGTGCGCGGCAGCAAGATCGCCAGCAGCCCGAACAGCGGCAAGAACGCGCATAGCCGGTACACGTACTCGATGCCGCGACTATCCGCCAGGTGCCCCAGCAGCGCCGCACCGATCCCGCCAAAACCGAACATCAGCCCGAAGAACACCCCGGCGATCATCCCCACATTGCCCGGCACCAACTCCTGCGCGTACACCACAATCGCCGAGAAGGCCGAGGCCAGTACGAAGCCGATAATCACGCTGAGCACGCTGGTCCAGAACAGGTCCACATGGGGCATCAATAAGGTGAACGGCGCCGCGCCGAGGATCGAAAACCAGATCACCGCCTTACGCCCGATCCGGTCGCCAATCGGCCCGCCAAAGAACGTCCCCGCCGCCACCGCGCCGAGGAACAGGAACAGGTGCAACTGCGAGCTGGCCACCGACAGGTCGAACTTCTCGATCAGGTAAAACGTGAAGTAACTGGTGATGCTCGCCATGTAGAAGTACTTGGAAAACACCAGCAGCCCCAGCACCACCAGGGCCGCCATCACGCGTTGCTTCGACAGCCCATGCGTCGCCGCCTGGCCGGCCTTGAGCGTGAACAGGCTCAAGTGCGTGCGATACCAACGGCTGATCGCATACAGCACCACCAGCGCAAAGATCGCGAACAGACCGAACCAGGCCACATTGCCCTGGCCGAACGGAATGATGATCGCCGCCGCCAGCAACGGGCCGAACGCCGAGCCCGCGTTGCCGCCGACCTGGAACGTCGACTGTGCCAGGCCATAACGCCCGCCCGACGCCAGCCGCGCCACGCGGGACGCCTCCGGGTGAAAGGTCGACGAACCAATCCCGATCAACGCCGCCGCCAGCAAAATCAGCGCGAAGCTGCCGACCTGGGACATCATCACAATCCCCACCAGGGTGCAGACCATCCCGCACGGCAACAGAAACGGCTGGGGATGCCGATCGGTGTAATAACCCACCCACGGCTGCAACAGCGAGGCGGTGAGCTGGAACGTCAGGGTAATCAGCCCGACCTGGGTGAACGTCAGGCCATAGCTGGCCTTGAGCATCGGATAGATCGAGGGCAGTACTGACTGGATCAAGTCATTGATCAAATGCGCCAGCGCCACCGCGCCGATGATCCGCATGACCAGCGGGCTGGTTTGCCCGGCGGCGGGGGAATTGCCAAGAGCCATAAGAGGGTTCCGTACAACGGGGGAATGCACAGGTGCAGGTGCGACAATGTGCCACTTTTACACGCGGCAAGGCTATCCCGTTAGGGAGCTAACGACGTTGCGGTCATGCTTTGTAAAAGGCCAGCAGGGTGGATCGCTTTAATTTGAAGGATGTTTCCTAGACAATCCCCGGCGCCTTGTGCCTGTGGAAACCGCTGGCTAGTCTTCGATCCGTCACTGGAATCAGTGATCGGGTTTAGCAGCCCGTTTCAATAGACGCATGGTTCATGTCTCCGCTTATGGTGGCTGTGCGTGGGGCGCCTTCGGGCGCGCTGGTTTTCCTATTGACCGGTCTGCTAACCCGCGTACAGCTGCCACCCCTCGTTTAGCAGCGTAGGTGGCCGCTCTCTCGTTCAATAGGAGCTACACCATGACCAAAGCACTCCCCGATCCGCCCATCGACTGCCTCGCCGTCAACGAACACCTCAGCTTCGAAGACGCCCAGCTCTACATCGCCCACCTGATCCACAGCGCCTCGGCGACCGTGCTGGACTGCGGCGACCACCTGCCACCCCACGACCGCGCCAAAATCCACGCCGTGTGGCACCTGCTGGAAATGGCCAAAACCGTGGTCGACCGCTCCATCGACTGCATGCCCCGCACGTCCTGACCGTCAACGCCGATCAACTGCGGGAGACCTGCAAATCCCCCGCCACCCGTCGGCCCAGCCAGGGCTTTTCGTTAAACAGTTGAAAGCGTAGATAAAAATTCAATAAAAACGCTTGACGCTTTGTCGTTCTCCGCGAATAATGCGCGCCACTTGGCTACATAGCTCAGTTGGTTAGAGCATAGCATTCATAATGCTGGGGTCCGGGGTTCAAGTCCCTGTGTAGCCACCAAGTACCGATCCATAGACGTCTACAGCAGTCTATGAATCACCTCAAGAAGCCCGCCTCGTGCGGGCTTTCTTGTTTCTGGCTGTCCACCTCTGTCTACCCCTATCCTTCCCCACCGTGTATGCCCACGTGTATGCTTCATAAATAATTGAACTGAAGGCATACAAGGATGAAACGCACAGATATCAAGCGGCGCCCTCTCGCTGACACTACACTTTCCAGCCTGGAGCCTGAGGCCGGGGCATACCGCGAACTAGACAGCTCAGGGCTGTATTTCAGGGTCAAGCCAAACGGCCAAAAGTCTTGGGAGTTACGCTACAAGAAGCCAGACGGCAAATGGTCATGGCTTGGTCTTGGTGGCTACCCGGAAGTGGGCGGCGCTTTCGCTCGGCAGAAAGCAGCTGATCTACGCGCTGACGCATCGGAAGGTAAGAACCCAATCACCTCCAAGAAAGCTCGCCAAGCCGCCGAGATCGATGCGGCCAACGACACCTTTGAAGCACTGGCAAGGGAGTGGCACACATCTCGCCTGAGCGGCTGGGATGCTGGTACGGCCAAAAGGATACTTGGCGCACTCGAACGCCATGTATTCCCCTCGCTCGGTAAACGCCCCTACACCTCTATCATGTCGATGGAGTGGATGGAGCTTTTGAGAGGGCTTGAGCGTCAGGGGATTCTGGAACAGATGAGCCGTGTGAGGGCTTACTGCAAAGATATTTATGACCTGGCGCGCGTGACGGGCAGAGCCGTCAACAACCCTTTGGAGGGGGTGCATAAATTTCTGTCCTCGGGAAAGGCAGAGAACTACGCCCACGTCTCCCCAGATGAGCTTCCAGGGTTACTCCGAGCGATACGCTCCTACCCCCACGCCAAAGATGTTCAGCTTGGCCTACAACTGTTAACCCTGATGGCTGTACGCCCCAGCGAACTCCGAGAGGCACATTGGGTGGAGTTCGATTTCGACAAGAAGCTGTGGACCGTTCCAGTCGAGCGCAAGGGTCGTAAGAAAGGTCGTGAGCACCTGGTGCCACTATGCACTCAAGCTGTAGAAGCACTATTGGAGCTCCGCCAGCTTACCGGGGCCTACGCGCTCCTGTTCCCAGGTAGAAGCGACCGCACCAAACCCCGAAGCGATACCGTTTTCCTTATGGCGCTCCGGCGTCTTGGTTACGAAGGTCGCCAGACAGGTCATGGCTTCCGCCACATCGCCAGCACAATCCTCAACGAGCATGGCTATCCTGCTGACCATATCGAGGCCCAACTCAGTCATAAGGCACAAGGTGTTCGGGGGATTTACAACAAAGCCCAGTACCTAGAGCAACGCACAAAGATGATGCAGTGGTACGCCGATCATCTTGATTCCCTAGAGGCCGGCAATGTAGTGCAAGGTCAATTTGGGAAGGCCGTGTGAAGCACACGGCCCTATACCCCTTAAAAAATGGTGTTACTGGTGTTACGCGCGTTACGCCAACCTACAACCTATTGTTTTTATTGAATATATTACGCGTTACACGAACTGAAGAACTTCAGAGCACCACGTGTTACATGAAGAAGTCGTGTTACAGAACGGCCACACCCGCAACCCTG
Source organism: Pseudomonas sp. D3 (assembly GCF_029320995.1). NCBI lineage: Bacteria > Pseudomonadati > Pseudomonadota > Gammaproteobacteria > Pseudomonadales > Pseudomonadaceae > Pseudomonas > Pseudomonas sp. D3. The sequence goes on along the minus strand of NZ_CP119772.1, from coordinate 1,031,273 downwards.
CTGGCATCGGCGTTTCCATCCGCAAATCGCTGTAACAGCCTACCGGCTTCGGGGCGGCGGGGAGATCTAAATGGACTTTGAGCGGGGCATCGGGGCAGAAGAGCTCGAACTCGAAATCGCAGGCTTCGAAGTAACGTGCCTGGTGTGGGATCAGGACGACGTCGAGGCAGCCGTTCGCAGTCTTGCGCTGTTTCCGCAATTCAACAACCACTTCAAAGATGCCTTCGATCTGATCAACACTGCCACGTCGTTCTGGCTTGAAGATGGCTCCTACTCACCATGTGCAGAGTCGGTCACACGAACCCTTTATCACCTACGTGATGCCATCTATGACCATACCGACTCTGCGGAAGCAGGCTCTTTGCCAAGCGCGATTCGAGAGTGCCTTAGGGTCAGCCATACTGCAGCAGACTCACAGCTCGCGGCGACCTTTGCCCTGGTACTTGGAACGCAGGCCGTTGAGACGCTCGCAAATTGGCTGTTCGACCTTGAACTGGCGACCTACGACATTGATGCAGATTTAATAGAGCAACTGAGGCAAAACTCACCCCGCCAGTACCTTGCCCTGATTGAAAAAGAGCGGGACCGCAGTAGCGGAAACGAAATCAGAGCACGAGAAGAATTTGCTACGTTGCTAGGAGAGGCGAATCAGGCGCTGTTGATGGCGAGTCTTTATCGCCAAGTTGAGCAGATGGATGTGTTTCAAAAAGGCTTCAACACATCAAGCCTGATGCATCGAATTCTCGACGACGCTTTTTCGACAAAAGCGACGAGAAGGGGCCAGGAAGCTGGGAAGGGGAACCGAGATCCCAGCTCAAAAATACAGACTGACACATTGGATAGACGAGCAAAAATCAAGGCTGCTGCTGAGCAAATCATTAACGGTCGGAAAATTGAAATGCGAAGTCTGACCGATGCTGAACTGACCAATCTCCTTTTCAACCAGGAGGTTCACGGCACGGAAAAGACCATTCGACGCCACCTCGAAGCTCTGAAGCTTAGACCTCTGAAATAAAAAAGGGAGCGGACACAGTCCACTCCCGTTCCCCTGCGTAGCGTATGACCCGTTGTCTCAATTAACAAAGGGTTAGCTCGCTATGACTACCGTATTAAAAGCAATTCCCTCACACGACCCCTCCATGACCCTCATCCGCATGCCCGAGGTCATTTCAATCGTAGGGCTCGCACGCCCGACTATCTACAAGCTGATGCGTCAACCTGAAAGCGGATTCCCGTTGCCGGTAAAGCTGAGTAACAGCAATGCCCGAAGCGCTCCGGTTGCGTGGGTATTGGGGGAAGTTCAGGCATGGACACGCGCACGAATCGCTGCCCGCGATCAGGTGGCAGCATGAAAAATCGTGTTGCCCACACGGCCATCTTGCAGCCCTTTTCTGTACTTAGAAAAGTCGGTTTCTCATCACGAGGTATGCAGCGTTTTGAACGCCACCGCACAGAGCAAAAACGCCTTAACCGGGATGTGATGGTGATGCGATGGGCAGATGGCATCTGGTGCGCATTGTCAGTTCCCTGCCAAGCCCCCCAAGCAATCATCGTCGACGAAGGCCAACAAATCGACGCCTATGAGGATGCACGCGCCTGCCTCGAAGGCGACCTCTTGCCCTTTGTCTCCCTGCGCTGGGACGTCCATGCCCGAAACGAAAACGCCCCCGGCGGCAACCGGAGGCGTTGAGGTAAATCTACATGCCTGATCAATTTATCCCCCACCGAAAAAATTCGCAAGTGATCCGCATAGTTGCACTTTCAAAAAGCGGGCGTTACTCTCTGGTCGTCGCTGCAAAATCAGCGACCGGGTTTGACGGCCCGTTCAGACATTGGCGCACAGGCGCCCCCATCACGATTGCAGGCGCTTTTTTTGTGCCTGCACATCCTGTTTATGGCGGCTGTGCGCGGGATACCTTCGGGTATGCCGGGTTCCTTTGTCCCCGGTCCGTCAACCTGCGTACAGCTGCCACCCTAATTCGTTTGACGGCGAACCGTGGCAGCTCCCCAGACAAAGGAGTTTCGCCCAATGCACGCCACCAATCCGTCCAAAATTCGCGCCGCCGCTCACCGAGCTATGGCTCTCGCCGCTTTACACGCCAACTCCAGCCTCGCTACACGTCTCTCCCGATACAACGCCCATATGTCCAAGGCTCGCGCCCTGGAAGCCGTGGGAGGTGCTCAATGAGCATGCTCCCAGGCTTTGCACTGCCCGAGGATCTGCTCTGCGTCAGTCAAGACGCCGAAGCCGGTCTGCCTATCGACGCCATCACCTGTGCGCTCGACCGTGCCGATTCAGTTCTCATGCTGTTGGAAGATCACTTAGACGGCGATAAACCTCTGCTTTCCAACCGCGTGCTGTCGTCCGTTATTTGGGACGTGCGTGGCACCTTGGGCTTGATCAAAACACTCACCATGTACGGTGATGCCTCATCTGTGCCGATGGGCCAGAAAGGCGGTGCGCTGTGACCCACTCCAGCACGCGTGGACGCTCCGAGTTTTCCCCTGCCAACGGTAACGGCCAAAACCTATTTCGGGTGAATCCCGGTATCCCGCTGGAGGACGCACTTGAAGCCGTCTCCCAGATTCTGCACCACGCCAATCAACTGATCCTCGACGCTGCCATCAGCGATGCGGGCGAGCGTTTTAGTTGGCCTGCGTTTTACCTCGGAGAAATGGCAAAGGCGCTAATCGACGACGTGAATGAGGCATTGCTTGAGTCGAGGACCACACCATGACTCAGCGCACCGGAAACATCCCAAAACGTCCGAGCTTTGCCGACGTAAAAAGTGGTGCCCTGAAGAACATCGACCGTGTGCTTGCTCACTGGCTGCCAAACGGCAAACGTGTCGACGGCGGCAAGGAATACACAGCCCCGAATCCGACTCGCACGGACAAGCGCGCAGGCTCACTCAAGGTCAATTTGAGCAAAGGCACCTGGGCGGATTTTGCCACCGGCGATAAGGGCGGCGATCTGATCGACCTGGTGCGTTACATCGACGGCGGCACGGACGTTGATGCCTGTAAAAAGCTGGCAGATCTGCTCAGCGTTTCCGCAGGATCTGCAACCACCAAAAGCACACCGACGAAAAGCGCAGTGCCTGAGTGGATCGCGATTCAACCGATCCCAGTCGAGGCCATGAACAAGTGCCCTGCCAAGCACCGACAACACGGCGCCCCGTCCAAGGTGTGGATCTATCGCGATGTGCCGGGCCAACCAGTCATGGCGTTGTATCGCTTCGACCTGCGTCCCGATGAAGACGGCAAGCCGCGAAAAGTCTTTGCGCCGTTGACCTGGTGCAAGCGCTCCGATGGGCAAACTACACAATGGCGCTGGCAAGGGTTGCCGGAGCCTCGGCCATTGCTGCGCCTGGATGAGCTGGCACAGCGCGCCGATGCGCCAGTGGTGTTGTGTGAAGGCGAGAAGGCTGCTGACGCCGCAGCTCAACTGATGCCGGAACACGTAGCCACCTGCTGGCCAAACGGCTCCAACTCTTGGCACAAGGCTGACCTGGCACCACTAAACGGGCGCACGGTGGTGCTGTGGCCGGATAACGATGTGAGCGGCAAGGCCTGCATGGACGCCATCGAACTCAAGTTAATTGAGCTGGGCGCCGCTTCAGTGCAACGAATCTCGCTCGACGTGTTCAAGCTCAAGCCCAGCAGCAAAGGCGGAAAGCAGACACTCGTCAAAGGTGGAAAATGGGCTGACGGCGACGATGCAGCAGACGCATTAGCCAAAGGCTGGACCGCTGGGCACGTAGCCGAGCTGGTGCGTAGCGGTGAGTTTTTCGGCAGTGCCGCTGAGCCAACTGAACCTCAAGAACAGGCGTCCAAGGCGCCCGCCAAACGCCCCGCGAAATCGAAAAATGACCTATTGCCGGGCGGCTTTCGCCTGACGTCTGAAGGGGTGTTTTATTCCGGCGATGATGGCGAGGCGCGTCCTGTGTGTTCGCCTCTCGAAATCATCGCCCGCACTCGCGACGACAAGGGCCACAACTGGGGTTTGTTGGTCGAGTTCGACGACCCGGACGGCGCCAAAAAGCGCTGGAATATTCCGGCCCGAACCATGACTGGCGACTTCGGCAAGGATGTACTCGGTCCCCTGGTAGACATGGGCCTGCGCCTCGCGGGAAGCCGATCTGGACGTAACGCACGCAACGACCTGCAGAGTTACCTCGGCGGCTTCGATAGCGCCCAGCGCGCACGCTTAGTAACGCGCTTGGGCTGGCACGACAAGGCGTTTCTATTGCCCGAACAACAGATTGGCTCGCACGCCGAACACCTGCATTTTTATGAGGCCGGTGCGCAGTTGCCCCCGATCAGCGAGGCGGGCTCTCTGGAGCAGTGGCAGCAGCAAATCGGCGCGCTGTGCGTTGGTAACAATCGCTTGGCGTTTGTCGTCTCTGTGGCCTTTGCAGGGCCTCTGCTCAACCTGCTCGGGCATGAGTCGGGCGGCTTCCATCTCTACGGCGACAGTTCCGGGGGCAAGACTACCCACTTGCAGGTCGCTGCCTCGGTTTATGGCGGACCGCGTCTGGTGCGTTCGTGGCGATCGACAGATAACGCCTTGGAGTCCATCGCCGCTGCGCACTCAGACGGCCTCCTGGTGCTGGATGAAATCGGCATGTGCGACCCGCGCATTATCGGCGAGACGGTCTACATGCTCGGCAACGGCACCGGCAAGGCCCGGGCGAATGATCGAGGTCAAGCGGGCCGACAGGTGCAGGAGTGGCGTTTGCTGTTTCTCTCGACCGGCGAGAAGACGTTGGCGCAGCACATGGCGGATGCCAACAAGGAGCTGAAAGCCGGTATGGAGGTGCGCATGCTCGCCGTGCCTGCGGATGCCAGCAAAGGCCTCGGCATGTTCGACGTGCTGAACGGTTTTGAAGACGCCGCCGCCCTTTCCGATGCGCTCAAGGCCCGTGTAGCCAAATACTACGGCACGCCCCTCACGGCCTTCCTGAACGCGCTGTGTGCGCCTGGAGAAATGCTCAGATGGTCGGTGATAGTGCGCCGCACGGTTGAACAGTTCATCACCCAAAACTTGCCCGCCTCGGCCAGTGGTCAGGCACAGCGTGCCGCACTTCGTTTCGGGCTCGCAGCAGCGGCCGGTGAGTTGGCCACCGCCTTCGGCGTCACTGGCTGGCCGGACGGCACAGCCACGACTGCCGCACGGGTGTGTCTGCATGCGTGGCTAGCCGAACGCGGCGGCGCCGGTAACTTTGAGGGGGATGCGATTGTGGCTCGACTGCACCAGGTCATCGAGCGCTTTGGAGAAAGCCGCTTCACACGTTGGGAGTCTGCCGCCGCCAAGATCGATGAGCACGGGCCACGCACGATTGACCGGTTGGGCTTTCGCAAGACGATGGAACATGGGATGGGCGACGCCCTGCACACCACCAACACCTACTACGTGCTGCCTGAAGCCTGGAGGGCCGAAATCTTCAAAGGCATGAACATCAGTGCGGTGAACAAGGAGCTGCTGCAACGGGGCGTGCTTGAACCGGGAAGCGATGGCAAGGCGTACAGCTTGATTCGCCTGCCCGGGCTGGGGCCCCAGCGCTGCTATGTGGTGAAGACCGTTCCAGGAACGGATGAAAGCGAGGCCAAGGCCGCCTGACGGCATGCCTGCTGATCGAGGTAGCGCCGGCTCATTCCCGGCCTCGCCAGCCGTTCAACCATCCTTATAAACCGCAATGCCAAGAGACAATACAGATGAACACTATCCAAGAACTGAAAGACCGCCGCGACAAAATGACCCTCGAAATGGAAAGCATTCAGCGCGATCTCGCGCCTTTGGAAGTAGCACTAGATAGCCCTGAGGTGATCCAGCAGCGCCGACAAAAGGCTGTGCAGGATGAAATCAACGATCACAAAAGACGCATCGACTCGCGGGAGCTTGAAATCCACCTCCTGAATCAAAAGATAGATCGCCTTGAGGCACTGGCGAACCGTGAAAGCTTGGCTGCGGGCTACATCAGCGCCATGGCGACCTGGAAAGCCGACGAGATGGAACTCAACGAAAAGCGCAACAGCATTGAGACACGGTTGCAGCAGGTCCGCCAGAGCGATCAGGAAGACATGGCAAAAGCTCGACAAGCTGAAACGGACGCAGCCACCGCTTATGCACAGGCTGTCGCTTGGGGCGATGTAGAGGGCGAGAAAGCAGCCAACGCCGAAGCTCAAAAGGCCGCAAAAAACCTCACGGCTGCGGTTGAGCATCACCGCCGCCAACAACTGCTCGTCACCGCGCTGGAGCAGGAGCTGGTGACGATTGATCTGCACATCACAGAAGCACAAAAAGAACGCGCCAAGATCGAGAACAATGCAGCGCATCTCGCGAACACCGTGCTGGAAGAAAAGTGGAACGAGGCCGCGAAAGCACTGCTGGAGACCGGCGGCAAGCTGTGGGCTGCACGCAACCTTATTAGTCGGGACCCGGTTGCACTAATGAAGCTAGAAATCCCTGAACAGGGCGAACGCTTTGGAAGCTGGAACTGGAAAGAACTCGCAGATCGCTCTCGCCAACACAGCCTGATTGATCTGTTGGCCGCTTAAATTAAACCTTCCCCGAAGCAACCGGCGAGGGTCGGCTGCTTCGGGCCTACCATTGGTCTAACCATGAATAAATGTAGTGGTCAACTAATCCCGGACACGACGCTAAGTTTTTTCTCGGCCTGAGCCGGTGGCAGCCCACCATTAAATTGGTGCGGTCGAATCCAGTTGTATCGGTGCATCAAAAAATGGCTGATATCCCGCTGAGCTTGTTGGACGGTCGTGTAGCCCATGGCCGGTATCCACTCGGTTTTCAGGCTCCTGAACACCCGCTCCATCGGCGCGTTATCCCAACAATTTCCTCGCCGGCTCATGCTCTGACGCATGCGATATCGCCAAAGGCGCTGACGAAAACTCCGGCTTCCATATTGCGAGCCCTGGTCGGAGTGGAACAGCAGACCTTGAGGCTTCCCTCGCTGCTCGTAAGCCATGTCCAAGGCCTTGATGACCAAGTCCGCATCCGGCTTTCCCGACAACGCCCAGCCCACAACACGGCGGGCAAAAAGATCTAGCACAACCGCCAGATACTGCCATTTCCCTTGAGCCCAGATGTAAGTGATATCGCCACACCAGACGTGGTCAGGAGTGGGCACATCAAACTCCCGGTTCAAAATATTAGGAATGTCGGGCCGCTCGACCGTCGCCTTTTTGTAAGCATGCGATCCCGGTTGTTTGCTGACCAACTCCAGCTCGCGCATCAGGCTGCGCACTTTGAATCGCCCGATCTGCTCGCCGTCGTCCTGCATCATGGCCATGATGCTACGGCTACCGGGAGCACTGCGGCCTTGGGTGAACAACTCGTTCACCCGACTGCGCAATCGAAGGCGTTCTACATCCGGTGTGCGGCGCCTGAGACGCCGAGCGTAGTAGCACGAGCGGGTCACTTCAAACACCATGCACAGCCAATCAACCGGCTCGTGAATGCTCAACTGGTCAATCAGCGCGAACGCTCGAGATCTTCCGACATCAAGAGCGCGGTAGCCTTTTTTAAGATCGATTTTTCCCGCTCAAGGCGAGCAATTCGGGCTTCCAGCTCTTGGATTTTCTGCTGCTCCGGGGTCAGCGCTTTGCTCTGCGGGGTGACGCCCGTGCGTTCTTGTTGCACCTGGTCGACCCATCGGCGCAAAGCCGACTCCCCGACACCAAGCGAGCGGCTGGCCTCAATGAAGCTGTAATCCTGCTTGAGAACGAGGTCGGCAGCCTCGCGTTTGAATTCAGGGGAAAAGGTACGGCGTTGTTTGGTCATCTGACACCTCGTTCTGGCGAGCATTCTCGCCTAAATGGGTGTCCGGTTTCATTAGACCACTACATAAGGGAGCGGGTCTGAGCTTACAGAAAATCAGGGGCAATACAAAATTTAGCTGCGGCCCTTAAAAGTTAACATTCCATCTTCCTCTGAGTACAGCGAGCTCTGCAATTCGTTTCTTTTTTCTATAGAGTGGAGACAACTCTCAATAAACTCATTGACATCACCTCCATAAGGCAATTTAAAACCACCTTTCACATGATGCGGATAGTTATGTTTTCTCTCAAACTCAATAGACTTCTGAAATACAAGATACTCGTCAGTGCTAACTGCTAGGTTATTTGTCTCAGTATATAGAAAAAGCTGAACTCCAAAATTGAAAATGCAAGGATATATATCTACATAGCTTTTGTAAGAGACACATGATTTTTCAATGGCGCTTCTTCCCTCTTGATTTGTACTTTCAAAAATCGACTCAATTACATCCTGAGGTATCAAGCAAAGTATACTAAGATCAGCTTTTACAGGGACATTGGATACCAGTGGCAAGGCCCTAGCATTGTTATGTATTTCGGCTTGGTGAATTGCGTAATTGCGTATAGCTTTAATAGCTAGAAACTCATCGCTGTCGAAAAAATTGGGAAACCCAGCCTTCCTTAACTTATCATTTATGCTATAAGTTGATGCAAGAACTTCTCTCACGGCGTCCGGGTATGGGCTTTGACAGTAGGCAATATAACACTTAAAGAATCTTTTTATCTCTGCCAAGCAGTCATCTTTTGTCACTACTCTTGCCATCAGAAGGGCATCCTAAAAAATTCAACTATATATTGGCGACGCAGAAGAAAAAAACAACGCCGACTCTATCGCAAAACATTTCTTGCTCAAAGGGATCCCTATGGGCATCGTTGTCGTAGGTATCAAAGGAAATGGCCAGAGTCGCATTATTGGTAAGGTATAATCAGTCAGGCAAATGCTCTTGCGATTCATGTTGGTATTTGTTGAATTCCTTTTCCGCACGTCTTCCCAAGTAGCCATCCATAACAGCATTGTCTAGGATGGCGGAGAACTCAGCATCGTCGGCTTTCAGATCTGAGACCATTATTTGCGTGATTTCTTTAGTTGTTGCTTTCACTTGATATTCTTTACTAATAGGTTCGGGAAGGTCGTCGCAGTAGGTGGTGGCGCGTATAAACGTGTTTCGATCCGCCCGGATGAACATTGCAGTTTTTGATTCAACTACAGTGCCTGCCTGCACGTCGCCAACATCCCATGTAAAAATATACTCCTGATCGGAATGGCCTCTTTTGATATCGTATGATGGTATTGAGTTTGGCTGCAAAAAGTCATATCGCTGTGATTTTTGTTTGGATGGTATATCTGGGAAGTAGTCGTTAGTGTTATCCACCGCCACTCCAACGTCCCGCCGGATAACAAGACAGACGCTTACGTTTTTCGCAAGAACACGAGAGTCATTGCTTATCCTGAAGCATAGGAGTTCAGACCCACCCCAGGTCCTCAGAAATTTAGCTCTTTCTTTGAAAAACTTATCATTGAGACCTTGTTCCATGAAACCTGTTGACATACCTCCAAACATGTTAAACCCATTGCGCCCGCCAGGAACATTGATAACTTTAACGTAGTTCGGAATTTCATCTTCTGGTGGAACTGTGCATATAGCTCCTCTGAGTTGAATGCTGTCACCTGAAAGCTCTTCGCCATCGGCATTCACAACACCTAATTTCAGCTCTGGATACTTTGGAACGCGTTGTAGTTGCGTATTTACTAAATCAGTACCAACCGTCATCAACAGATGGTAAACCATTCCTACTACTATGAGAAAAGTGCCCCAGTGCAGGTTGGAGTCTTGATCTAGGTAATCTCTAAGTACTTCGGAGCGTCCAAAATATGACTCGAACCCAGCAACAATCATAGCCTCAAATATACGAGACTGAGATATCACGAGGGTAATCCCTGCCCCCACAACCAGCCTGGTTATGACGTTGTAGGCTTTCGGCCTGATGATGCTTAAGAAGCGGCTCAAATGCCCTAGCCACTAGTCAATGTCGATGTCGATGTTCAAATAGTCGTACTCGGCTCGATAGAAGATTGATGCATTTAGGGGGGTACAATAAGTTTTGGCAATGCCAGCCTCAGTGCTCACCTCCTGCTTATTATGGATCTGTTGTCAGTTACAGGCTTGGCCAGCATTTCCATTAGCTGATGATGTTCTTGATAATCCGTGCAAGGCTATGGCCTGAATATCCTTCGGTGTATTCGTGAGCAACATCAACTTCATGATGGCCCAACGCTTTCTGGATGCGCTTTTTCACTCCCTTACAACCGTGAATTGTTTGACGCGGCTTCTGCTAGGAGGCCGCCGCAGAGGGGACTCAGCCGGTATGACTGCTTTTGGCCGGTTTCTACCGTCCGTACGAGCAATATTTGGCCAAAAGCGGACTTTCGGAAACGTCTACAAAACCCTGGGGGATTCAAACAGCGGTCCAGTGTCCTGGTTTGACTAGTCTATTGACTGATTATCTATGACATTCTTAAAAAGCCCCAACGCTTCATCATCCAACAGCCCACGCATGTATCATGGGACGAGGTAGGTCTGATGATCGTTTTGGTCATACCCGTACTCATCTTAAATCACGAGTGCTATCGCACCTGTTTGCAGACCATAAGACCCTGAACGGGGTGGGTATGACTTCCCGCCCCGTTCACACTTCACCGCTCCAACCTTACTCGCAGTCTTCTGGCTCGCTCCTGAAACGCAGTATTGCCCCCTTCAAGAATTTCACACACTGCTTTACGAACCTCTAAGCTCTCCAACCCCCCTGACACATAGGAAATAGGCGGTAGGCCACCCGGAGTATGGTGGCCCGAGGTTGCCACGATGATCTGGTCGGCATCGGTATTGATCACAAGGTTGGCGTTGTGGGTGACGATAATCACCTGACGCTTGGCTTTCGCGGCTACGAAGAGAGAGACCAACTCGTCGAAAACCGATTTAGGATCAAGGTTCTCTTCAGGCTGGTCGATGATCAGAGGTCGATCATCTGCGTCGTCGAGCGCCAGATATAACAGGAGCAGCACAATACCCCGCGTCCCTGGTGACAGCTTCCTGATGTCGATACCGTCGTACAAAATCTCGTAGCTGACCGTAATGTGGCCAGTGCTGTAAAGCCAAGCAGCAAATTGCTTAGACCAAGCGCGGAACTCCCCTTGCTGGGACTGAGAAACTGGAGCATGAGCGATAAAGTCCCTGCGGTACTTATCCATGAAAGCCGCCATTGCTGTCTGGATTTCCAAAGCGGAACCCGTCTCCCATACAAGCTTGAGCTCTCTTGTTGCAGCATCGATCAGCGACCCTCGGCCGTTGAACGGCCCGCCCTTTCGCCTATCGAGCAACTTTTCTTCTCCAATGATTCCCCATTCGCCGACATCGGCTGATCGACGAACTGATATGCCGAGCTTTTGTAGGGTTCCTGATGAGGCCTCCAGACGTACCATTAGCGGATGGTAGAGATCGGCTAAGGCACCCTGCTCATTGATGATTGCCTCGAATACACGACCATACGTGTCACTACGCTCGGCCTGGAGCATCTTACGCCGCGCTTCTGCCCCTTGGGCGTCTGTAAGCCTGGTCTCAAGAGATTTGAGAATTGTGTTTTCTTGAGTGATACGGTCGGAAAGAGCTTTGAACTGATCTTGAATCAACTTATCGGCACTGAAAAGCGCTTCGAGCCTTGTCATCTCAGCAGTGATAGGTGCTAGTGCCAAAGAGGTGATGTCCACCGTATCGGCGACGAGAGGAGTCAGCGGATCGCCTGGTGGCGGGGGAACGCCCCTAAACTTCGCGATCTCATCGTCAGCCCATTTGATATAGGCGGTCAGACTCTGGTCGACATCCCCCTTATAAATCAGGAGGAACTGATCCCACTGCTCGGGCCCTAGGCCGCTATTAGTGTGCCTGGCCTGTACCTGCCGAAGGATTTCAGGCGCACCTGTTGCTCGCATGCTCCGTACCTCGTCCTGTAACGCGACGAAGGTGCGACGCTGATTACCGTAGTCCTGGATTCGGCCTCTCAGGCTTTCGGCCGCCGTACTTAACTGGGCATGCCGAATCGCATGCGCCTCTGTACCTTTGACTACGAGCTTTGCCAGATCGATGGAGTACCCATGGAGCTGCTGCTTTTTCTGAGAGACTTGAGTGGTCAGCAAAGCAACTGAGCTTTCCTTCTCAAATTCGATCGCGATTCGCTCTGATATGTCATCAATTGCCGCAGCCTCTCGAGCGCGAGCTTGTTGAAAGCGAGCCGTCAGTTGCTCGCGAAGTTGGCCAAAATCGATAGCTCCATCGCGACTATCTGGGGTGTGTGAATCAAAGATGACCCTCTGGATTTCGTCCACCAGGCCGTCGGACATACCTTTTGCCGAGCACAGCTCTTCAACGAACTGCTGAGAAAGGTAGCGAGCCCGCGCAAAGGACATATGGCCATTCGCGTCCCTCCCATCAAGAGCGCGTTCGACGGAGGCTCCCCCTCCCCAGGTAAGAGTAGTGGATGCATCTCCCATCAACCGTCGAGCACGTGCCAGGAAGGATGGACTGCTGTTCTCATCTGCGTTCCAACTCTCTTCGGTGATCGCATCACAGCCGGCAGCGATGATGTCGGCGAGAGCGGTTTTACCCGAACCTCGCGCGCCAATGATTGCCACAAGCCCAGGATTTAGAGGGATGCTGGGCGATTCCGCCCAGGCTGCGTTATTGATTCTTATATGGGAAATAACTTGGGAAGGCATGGCAGAACGAGGAGGCAGCTCGCCAACGTGAGCGCGCCCCTCTGGGTCAATGCAAGCCTGACGGAGGGCATCAAATTCGAGTGCTCCCTTGATCCATGAGAAACGTTTATCTACCGGCTGTCCCACCGATTTCTGGTCGTGGGAATCGCTGCCGTGGAGGCATGGTTTGAATCCGCCATAGCGAATGCGCAAATCCTCTGGAGTCATGCTAGAACGTTGGCCGAGCCAGAACTCTCGCTGTGCGGAGCTGCTAGAGAAAATGATATGTGCGAACTTTTCTATTTCTTGGCGTATGGTCGCGTCCGCAGCCTGTCGAACTCCGGATGTCCCATCGCCCGCATTACCGGCTACAGCGACTAGGATGTTCTTCTTCGCCCAGTCGCTTTCACCAAGAACCTTTCGGAGCTGGTCGAAATTGACTTTGAATTGCGTCGCTCCATGCCGTAAAGCAGCGCCATCATCAACAATCGAGGAGTCAGCGCACTTCCCGAGTTTTATCAGCTCATCCCGTGTGCAATCAAACCGGTCGCCGAAAGCTTGAAACTGAAGGCGCTTAAGGATCCGTTTAATCTCTGACAGGTGATCAGGATCTTCTGGACTGATCAGCAGATGGATGTTCACAAAGCCGGATTTCGCGGCAACATCAAGGCGAAGCTCAATGTTCGGAAAGAGAAGCTGGACACTTGGCAGCCTGCCAGCCTCTTTGTGTTTAAGGAAGGCCTCATAGGTGTCCGTGACGTAATAGTCAGTAACAGCTATCGCCTCCACTACAGGTATCAGTTCTTCAAGCGATTGAAGGTAGGGTTCCCACGGGTTGTCTGAGCCAAATTGATTGTTCAGAACCGTACCCGGGGCATGAATGTGCGGCTCCCACCGATGCCATTCAGACCCACGACTAATCATTTGAAATCCCCATTACCAATCTCTCCGTACCTGGAATGCAAAACTGCCCATGGAGCATAACGGAATGGCAGGACCGATTCATATGGCTTTTTGCCAGCCCGATCGCCCGACAATTTGCCTTAGAAGGTCTTCCTGCATAACCGATTTCAGCCAATAGCCTCTTCCTAATGTCCGCTATCGGCCCAGAGTGTGTAAAAACGCTTCACCAAAATTGAAGTGTGCGCGTCTACGTTAAATCTGAAATTTATCGGCACGTCAGCAGATGTGGATTTCGCGTAGAAACGCGATTTTCAGTCCGGTTTTGAGTAAAGGTCGCGCTCAAAACTGTTTTTACACAGCCTCGGCCGGTAGCGGCCCGTCTAAACGAAAACCCCTAGTCGATGGCACCCGCCGTAATCATCACAAACAGCTCCTCCTAAGGCATTCAGTGATGTAACACCTATTTGCCATGTAACACGCATATGGGAGAACCATCCCCAGCTGTGTAACGCCATATAAATCATTTAAAATCATATAGTTATATACTTATGTAACACCCGTAACACCCGTAACACGGTTTTATTAGGGTAACCCCCTAGCCCCTTTAGTATTACTCCTTCAGCGAAGCGAGGTGGGGCACGCTCTTGGGTTTGGTTCGATGGTGGGGACCCTGAAGTATTCTTCTAGGTACGGGGTAGGAAACCCGCCGGATCGTGTTAGCGGAAGGGCACCCAGCTTAGTGAACAGGTGAACCTGGTGAACTCCAGTTCACCTGTGCATATGCCCTACGCTTTCAGCCATCTGCGAGTACCGTTACCAATACGGTAACGATGCCCTTTTTTCTTCAAGATCCTTTCAATTTCAACATTGAAATTTCAGTAAGCTGGTGTGGTTGCCGCTACCACGATCCCGCGGGTTTCATGCCCCGTGACCTAAGGAATCCCGCAGGGGCCCCGGCAGTTTTTCAGGACCCAAGCAGTACCCAATCAGCTACTCTGCATGTCACCAAGCTCGTGCAGCCGAAAGCTCCATCCCACCACGGAGAGGTATCGAATTGTTGAACGTCAAACCCATCAAGGCTTTTTTCATCAAGCTAGGTCCCAGCGGACAATGGGAAAAGGAGTGCATCGAAAACGGCACATTGAGAATTGGGTATCGTGATGTGCCCCATGAGCACTGCGTAAGTGGAGATTGGGAAGCTGCGCGTAACTCCTTCCCGGCAAGTTCGGACCAGGGCAGCGTCACACGGCACATAAACCAGGTGCGACAGTTCTACGAGGAGCCGGAGACTACTCTTTGGATAACCTTCTTTTCTGACCGGCTGTGGTGGTGCTTTGCTACGCCTGGAATTAGGCAGCTCCCAGACCAAACAAAAATCCGCCAGGTATCAGGTGAGTGGCGTGACACTGACGTCAATGGACGATCCCTCATCAAAGGGCACTTGAGCGGCAAGCTTCTAGCAGTACAGAGCTTCCAAGGAACAATCTGTACCGTCCGAGAGTTTGACTACTTGATTCACAAAATCATGGGTACATCTGAGCCTCATGTCGCAGAAGCCCAGTTAGCCGTCGACAACCTGATTGCAGCGGTCATACCCATTATCAAAAACCTACATCCCAAGGATCTTGAGACGCTCACTGATTTGATTTTTCGGCAGGCCGGTTGGCAGCGAACAGGAGTGGCGGGCGAGGTGGAGAAAGACATTGATCTTGATCTCTTGTCTCCCATTACCCAGGAGCGAATTGGCATCCAAGTGAAATCAAAAGCCTCAGCGTCGGTGTACCGTTCATATCAGGACAAATTCGCGGACATGAGCGGCTTTACACATTTCTACTTCGTCACGCACTCACCAGATTCAAGCCTCAAGACTTTAGCTACGGAAAGTAGTGACGGAGCGTTTATTTACTGGGGGCCAGAGATGCTAGCGCTCCAAGCCGTTCGTAACGGCCTCGTGGGCTGGCTGATAGACAGAGCGTCATGAGCCGGACTGGAGGTTTGCTCCAAAGCAGGCAGGCATGTGTACCCACTACCATATCGGAATACCACTACATCCGTAGGCAGAAGCATGCAGCGTGTATGCCCACATGTATGCCTAACCGACAGGTACTTTAATAAACCCTTTAAATACAGCGCATTACAAGATCAGTTCAAATGACTGTGTACACCAAGTACCGATCCATAGACGTCTACAGCAGTCTATGAATCACCTCAAGAAGCCCGCCTCGTGCGGGCTTTCTTGTTTCTGGCTGTCCACCTCTGTCTACCCCTATCCGGCCATGCTGCAAAAATAACGGCGATCATTGCTGAGCTGGGTTAGTGCACGGACGTGCCCACCCATTTGCATTCGGCCGGACCAGTCATTTGCATCGAATTTGACCCGCGCGATTCGTGGGCATGACCGGTAGAAAACGGCCAATAGCAGACGTTCGCTACTGGGGCTAACCCGAAGCGTTGGCCGGTGAGTTCCGAGCTTGATGCCGGGCGCAGGTTGCTGGATTGGGTACTAGGTCAGGTGCAGAAGAAAGAGCGGACGCAGTCATGCGCGCTGCGCTTGCCTTCATTCATATCTGACGGCTGTAGCAGCGCTCTTGAGTGTAGGCTGGCCGCAGCGTTGCCTGAACCGGTCTCATCGCGGGGCAAGTCCGCTCCCACGCTACTCTCGAAGTTTGGACTGTTCGGGAGCCGGCTTGCCAGTGATGAGGTCAGCAATGGCAACACAAGGCTTCAACCAGCAGTTGGCATTAATACGACAGGCACCTGGATGGGCGGAATGTCCTCGCCCGCCGGCACCAGGTAGGGATCCTGCATGGGTAGGCCGTCCACTGCCGACACCACAAGACTGTCGATAACCGGATCGCCGCAGCTCTTGACCAGATAGGCCTTGGAACGGGGCTGCCCAGCCGTGAACCGGTAAAGCACGGTGACCGTGAAGGTCTGACCGGATGCCTTAACATGCTGGAACACCGTAGACATCAACAAGCGGTTGCGCTGCTCGCGTACAAATCGTTCGGTCCACAACCGGTTGTACTTCTGCACTTGCCCGGCGTCGAGTTCGAGCCCTCGCGCCAACAGTGGCTGTATCGCCTGCCAAGCTTTGTCGCCATACTTCTGCGTCGCGTCAATGTAAAGCTTCAAGGCCCCGGGCACATCGTGCGCACCGCCCTGTCCGTGCTCCATCATCCCACCCAGTGCCACCGCACCAGATCGTCCCCCCAGTCGGTAGTAATCACGGGCTTTAATCCAATCAGCTGGCTCGCCCACCCCGTCGCGCGCCATGCGCCCGAGTTCGACATAGGCGTAAGGGTCATCCTTTGCCGCTTCGAGATACAGACCGCGGGCCATACCGATGTTCTGAGTGACGCCGTTGCCGCTCTCGTAAAACGTGCCGAGCACATGCCGGCACATCGCATTACCAGCATCGCTGCTTCCCTTGACCATCTCCATACTAGCGGGTGCAACATCCCTGCTGTAAATGGCTTCACGGCAGGCCTTGCTCTGGTTGTCGTCCCGCGTGTAATCGAAGGTGCCAAGCGGCTCGTAACGGTTGCGCTGTTCTTCGAGGTAGCGTTCCATCGGAGTCCGCCGTGCCGCCTTGATGTAGTCGGCGGTGCTCTTGCCCATGTCGTTGAGGCTCTGGCAACCGGCCAGGGCGAACATCAGGCCAATCGATGCGAGGTTTCGGGTCATGCTTTACCTGTGTCCATACATGCACGGCGGTAGCTCGTGCGGGTGATCCATGGGTAGCCTGGCGAACGCGTTAACGCAGTAGCGTAGATGGGGCGGATCCTACCTGTCGCACGTGAAGCCCGCAAATATTGAGCACTAGCGAATGAGTGACGGTGGACTCCCGAGTTGTTCACACGAGAAGTAACGAGCCGCCCGGCTAATCGGCGGTCAAGGAGCTGCTTTTGGCTGCTTTTGGCCCAGAGTGTGTAAAAACGCTCATTGCCTCATCGTCTTGGGTCATCGACGTTCGTTTGCTGAGCGATAGCACGGTCAATGTTGCGGGTCGCATCAGTCGCGACCTGGGACACGTCAATGCGGTTTTTACAGCCTCTGGGATGGGCCGAAATCAGCCTTTTTTAGGCCGACAGCGCCTTCATCAAACCGTGAGCACCGATGATTTTCATGACTCGTTTCATGTTGTAGGCGAGCACATTCAAGCTCATCTCCGCACTCACCCCGGCCAGCTTTCGCGTCAGGAAGTGCGTCGCTCCCATCCATTGTTTGAGCGTCCCGAAGGGATGCTCAACCGTCCGTTTTCGGACTCGCATCATCTCTGGTGCTTTGCTCAGCCGATGCTGCATCTCCTCCAATACCTCTTCATGCTCCCAGCGTCGAACTCGTCGTTCCGTGCTCGGTGTGCACTGCGATTTCAACGCGCAGCCTTGGCATTTCGAACTCCAGTACCGGTGCAACTTCAGGCCTTTTTCAACGTAGGAATAGTGCCAGATCAGCGCCTCTCCTGCCGGGCAAATGTATTCGTTTTTGGTCGCGTCATAGATGAAGGCATCGTTATTGAAACGCCCGTCAGCCTTGGCTCCAGAGGTCATCGGCTTAGGCACATAGGCGGTGATGCCTGCATCGTGACAAGCCAGGATTTGTTCGCTTTTGAAGTAACCTCGGTCAGCCACCACCGACAACGTATCTGACGCCATCGCCTCGCGGGCCTGCTTGGCCATCGAGCTGAGTTGATCGCGGTCGGAACCGACGTTGGTCACCTCGTGCGCAACGATCAAATGGTGCTGGGTATCGACCGCTGTCTGCACGTTGTAACCGACGATTCCCGTGCCGCGCGTCATCATGGAACGGGAGTCTGGATCGGTAAGTGAGACCTGTTTATCTGGCGATTCGTTGAGTTGGATTTCGATCGCCTGAAGTTCCTTCATTTGAGTTTTGAGCTTGGCGATTTTCTCTTCCAACCGCACGGCGCTGGGCTCGGAAGCTGTTGGTTCTTGCCGGTCGGCAGCATCGAGTGCCGTCAGGTAGCGGCTGATACTCGATTCAATTTCTTCCATTCGCCGCTTCAGTTTGGCGCTGGTGAAATTGCGGTCGCGGTTGTTGACTGCTTTGAATTTACTGCCGTCGATGGCGACCAGATGTTCTCCGAACAGGCCCAACTGCTGACACAGCACCACGAACTGGCGGCAGACGCCTCGGATGGCCTTGCTGTTGTCTTTTCGGAAGTTGGCGATGGTCTTGAAATCGGGCATCAAACGCCCTGTCAGCCACATCAACTCGACGTTGCGTTGGGCTTCTCGTTCAAGACGCCGGCTCGATTGAATGCGGTTGAGATAGCCGTAGATGTAGATCTTCAGCAAGATTGCGGGGTGGTAAGCAGGTCGGCCGGTATCGGCTGGAATGACGCCTTCAAAACGTAGATTGACCAGGTCGAGTTCGTCGACGAAAACGTCGACTACTCGCACCGGATTTGTGTCACTGACGTAGTCGTCAAGGCTTTCGGGAAGCAAAGTACTTTGTCCGCGATGCTCACCTTGAATGAAACGTTTCATGGGCAATCCTGCGTTAACACTTTGGGTAATCATAGCAACGTTAGCCGGGTCTTCACGTACTCTGACGTAAGCACGATATGCTACTGAATTTGAAGTTGAAGGGCTTACCCATGGATGTAATTTCAGCGCACCGATTTTGTAAAAATCACCGAGCCCAAATTGAAGCAAGTGATCGTTGTGGCTGTTTTTACTGCTTAAGTGTGTTTTCGTCCGCAGAAATCACAGAGTGGGTCGATCTGGATACCACCGCTTTGTGTCCGAAGTGTGGGATTGACTCGGTCATCGGCTCAGCATCCAGCGCGCCGGTTAACCCAGAGTTTCTTTCGAAAATGAACGAGCACTGGTTTTAGACGATCCCATCGTTCGATGGTTTTCGGTCTGTCGGACATCTACACAGAACGTGGTTTGACCCAGCGCCTTACGATGCTGCTGATCGAATACGTTTTTACACACTCTGGGCCGTTCTCTGCCGATCATGGTTTCAACGCGTGTTGGTCAAATCCGATGCAATTGCTGGTCAGAACGAATGCAAGTGACTGGTCAGGTCGAATGCAAACGGGTGGTCAAGTGGAGCGCAATTTCGCACTGAGTTTCCCTATCACGATAAAACTTAGGAATGCGGCCGTTAAGGGAGGGCAAATAGCTCCACCGATAAGGACGAACAGACGAGGCTGGGTGGCGATGTAGCCATACCAAAATCGCCTCGGAGGCGATAGTCAATGCAAGTTGCTGGCCTGGACATTCATGTCTTCCTGAGCCGAAGCTGAAGGTTCGTCTTTGCGTTCGTTTGAGCAAGAAGCTATCGGGGTCTGGGTTCGTGCAGGAATCCCTGTTGGCTGAAGCGAGCAACAATAGAACGGTATCGCCCGCCTCCAGTACGCGGCCCCTGATAGTGCATCGCTTTGCTACGAATCGCCGGGTGTTTTGCACCGGCGAGTCGTAGCGCGCTACCTCTGCTACCAAGTCTGCAACGAGCATCGGCGTAGGTTGCATGTCTTCAATCAGGTCAGGGTTACGATGGAGCGCTACGAGGGTATTGCCGATCAAGCCTGCGGTGGCTTCGCAGGTCTGTGACAACAGACCGATCAGGTTAGCGATCAACGCATCGTGATCTCCCCAGGCGGTGCCTTCGCATCCGCTCCAGATATGGCTCAAGAAGCGGCTACGTTCATCGTCGCTGTTTAGCAACGCGGTGAATAATTCGCTTAGCCGAGTGGCCCCGGAATTGGCTTCACCGAGCTGAATTTCGTCGCTTAACGGCGACAGGCAGGCAACAAAATCCCGTGTCAGCCTCGCGACTTCCTTTAGCCGGCTGGATGGAAGGCCTATCAAGGCGGCAATGACGGAAACCGGTAACGTGAACATCAACTCATCCAGGTTATCGACCGGGTTATCGAGGGTCTCGACCACGTGTGACACGATGTCTGCGATGTTTTCTGTCTCGACAGAGGCCAAGGCAGGCTCGATAGCCATCCTGGGGCACAGGTGCTGCGGGCCCTCGTTCATGCGCATCAAACGACCGAAAATCGTTCCTGCCACGCCTTGCGCAATGGCGGGAGGAATCGGCTCGTTTAGCGGACGCACCCGACAGTCGGGATGCCCCAGAATGGCTTCGACAAACTTGGCACCACTTGCAATCCATAAACGAAGATCTGCATCGAATAACAGGCCGTTTTGTCGCCTGAGGCCTGAGTAATAAACGTAGGGATCAGCATGGGTAGCTGCTTCAAAAGGCGTCATTCCAAAAGTCCTGTTCACAAAGAACGGCTACTATCGAACACCCTTCATGCCGACGATTCGCTCAGGAACGAAATATGGACGTTCAAAGCAACGACACCGCGATTTCTCGGGTAGCCGGCGCAATTGCCGAACCTGCGAGGACGAAAATGCTTTGTGCGCTGATGGACGGCCACGCACGTACCAGTACCGAAATGGCCGTCATCGCCGACGTGAGTGCATCCACGGCGAGTGCGCATTTGGCAAGACTAAAAGAGGACGGGTTGGTAACGCTGCACACGCAGGGCAGGCATCGCTACTACAGCCTGGCGGACGCGCAAGTGGCCCAGGCTATTGAGGCCCTCATGGTGATTAGCCAAAACGCGGATACACGATATGTTTCAACGACCCCAACCCGATTGCAGTTCGCGCGTACCTGTTATGACCACATGGCAGGAACATTGGCTGTACAACTGCACGACCATTTCATGGAGTCAGGCTGGTTAACCGTGCCGGTTGCTGGGGACGGTATGTATCAGCTTACGACGATCGGCGAAAAAGCGATGACGGGGCTTGGTATCGAGATAGAAAAGCTAAGGGCACAGCGACGTCGTTTCGCGTGCTCATGCCTGGACTGGAGCATGCGGCGCCCTCATCTTGCGGGCGCACTCGGGGCGGCTTTTCTACAGATGGTCATAAGTCGCAAGTGGGTTATTCAAGACCTTGATAGTCGGGCACTTGGATTGACATCCAAGGGGCGAGAGGTGCTGTCTGGCCGGTTCGGGATCACGCTAGAAAACAAAGAGATGGAAAGATCAGTCGTGCGAAATGTGAAACGACCCGCCGAGCCGGCTCTACCGACGCGATAACTGCTCAGCTACACAAACTTCAAAACTGCAAGAGTAACACTCACAATGTTCGTACCCATCAGCAAGCGCAGGTTCGAGGCCTACTTTTATGGCCGCTCACCCCACGTAAAAGATTTCTCCACTGAAGTGAGCTGGTATACCTGCGAGACGGAAGGGGTAACTCTGCTGGCAGTGGTTTTGCTCTGTCATATCGACAAAGACTACAACGCGATTGTTTTGGCTCGAGACATGGCCAAGCGTTTTCGTGCAGTGGAGACGGTGGTTTCACTTTCCACCGCCGACTCGGCGATTCAGGAAGCCACCAAGGTGATTCCAAGAATCGTTGAAAAAGCTGTGGCCGGGATGGTTCCCCAGAGCGATGAGGCAGAAAGCCCGTTCGGCATTTTCGCCTCAAAGGTTCCCGTTCATAAGCAAAATCGCTACCTAAAGATGCTCTTGAATGATCCAGTCTATTATCCGGCGAGGGTTGCCATGGAGGAGTTGGCTCATTGGTTTGAAGACCCCGATGGAATCTTCATCCGAGGCTTACAGGGCAATGAGTTCAACTCACGTTTGTTCGAGCTTTATCTCCAGGCTGCTTTCTATGAACTCGACTTCATAATTGATCATTCGCATCCTCAGCCGGATTATCTGCTTTCCAAAGGAGGCATGGCCGTTGCGGTAGAAGCTGTCACGGTCGCTGAGTTGGAAGGCGAAGAAGATGCACTTGGTCAACCTCTCGAAGAGGAAAATCTGTCCGCATTGCTGGAGCACGTTGAAAAGGCTATGCCATTCAAGTTCCAGAGGACGCTAGCCAAAAAGGTGCGCCACCGACCTGAGCCCCTGGGACTGCCCTACTGGGAGTTACCCCACACCAAGGGGCATCCATTCGTGATCGCGGTCCATGATTACTCGAAGGGGATGTCGATGGCGACTTCACAAGGATCCCTACAAAAATTCCTTTATGGTCTGGAGTTGGTCGACGGAAAAATGGTGCAGGTGGAGCGCCATGAGTATGAGGGGCGGACGATCGCTTCAAATTTCTTCGCTCAGCCGGGGAATCGGCATGTCTCAGCCGTTATGCTGGCCACCGGCGCGACGATTCCAAAGTTCAACCGTATGGGGCGTCTCGCAGGAATTCGGAGCAGTACGTCGATTGCAGCAGTCTACGGTGTGCGCACGGATGCGCAGGGCAACCCTCATCCTTTTAAGTCCATCGTTGAAGGCACCGACTACCACGAAGCCTGGCACGATGGCATTTACATGTTCCATAACCCAAATGCCGCTATCCCCCTTCAGCCAGAACTATTCCACCGGGTAATCCACTGCTTCAAGGATGGGGAAGGGTTGGTCGAGTATCTACCCCCTAATTATATTGTTGGATCGGTAACGCAGATGTTCAAGTTTGAGGAATCACAAGCTGACGAGTTCAGGCACAGTTTCAACCTTGACGATTTACAGTCTGATCGCTTTTTTGAGGATATCTAGGAGAAACAGTTGATCGATCAATGACTAATTGGTCTCGGCTTTCCTGGAGTAGTTTCGGCCAAATAACCGGCCCTTCACAAGGTGCCGTTCGGTCAACAACTAACGACTGCTTCTGGCCTAGAGTGTGTAAAAACGCCTCACCAAAATTGAAGTGTGCGCGTCTACGTTAAATCTGAAATTTATTTGCCCGTCAGCAGATGTGGATTTCGCATAGAAGCACGATTGCCAGTCCAGTTTTGAGTACCTGTCGCACCGAAAAAACGTTTTTACACAGCCTCGGCCGAAAGCGGTCAGTCATAAGCGGCTATGTCCGGCCAGGAGCAGACATCGAGTGCCTGCGAATTCAGGGCCGACTTACTCCGCACCAGACTGTTCCGCCCAAATCCCCCCGCCGCTGTACCTGCTCCTACCTGAACATTACCGGTTAGCATGACTCCTCATCCAAGGAGGTATTGCGCTATGCCAGACGCTACTAATCTCTACCTATTCATTGTTGCCGCCTTGCTGCTGCTTATTGTGCCAGGCCCTAACATGGCAATCGTCACCAGCCACGCAGTCGCTCACGGCTGGCGAGCTGGCCTCGCGGCAGCACTCGGCATAACCCTGGCCGATTTGCTGATGACCGTCCTGGTTAGCGCGGGTCTAGGGGCGCTGGTGATGAGTTGGGCACCGGCGTTCGACTTGTTGCGGTGGGCAGGCGCTTGTTATCTGATGGGGTTGGCTTGGCAAGCATTGAAGGCTCCCCCTTCGGATACTGACACTCAACCTACACAGGCTTCATTGCGGAAAATCCTGGCCCGAGCCACGCTCAACAGCCTGTTAAATCCAAAGGCGCTGTTGTTCTTCATGGTATTCCTACCGCAATTCGTCACCGTCGGCACCAGCAGCGTCACGTTGCAGTTGATGTTCTTAGGGGTGCTGCTTGCGCTGATCGCCTTGGTGTTTCATTCCCTACTCGGATTTTGCGCCGGACGGCTTCATGCGCGCCTGCGCAACGGCTTGATCCCCAAACGCCTAGGCGCTTATGGCTTCGCTGCGGTAATGGCCGCTCTGGCAGCTCGCTTGGTCTTTCTAAACCGGCCGGTTTAATGGCTCCAAGCCCGTCCGACGTCACATTTGTCAACATCGCGCCAGGCCCGCGCACTCGGTCCGATGTTAGGTTTTGCGAGGTTATGGTGTGCGCTCGATGACGGGTTTTAACAGGTTGCTGGCGCTGACCAAACAGCAGAAATCGGCCAAATAGCAGACATTGGGTTTGCTCAGTCAAGACGAGTATCCGGTTAAACGAAAGCCCCTGGATCTCTCGATTCAGGGGCTTTTATTGGGTGCTTACTGCGCCAGATGCAGCAACAGGAAATCGATGAATGCCCTCGATTTGTGGGGCAAATGCGGGCTGTTGGGAAACACCACGTTGACCGACTGCGAGGGCAGCGAATAGTCGGGCAACAACCGGATTAGCCGCTCGCTGGCGATATCGTCCTTGATTACCCAGGCGGGCAGCACCGAGACGCCTAGCGACGCCAACGCCATGGAGCGAATGGCCGTGGAAGAGTTGGATTCAAACTGATTAATCCCGTTGATCTCGACAGTCCCCAAGTGCGGATGGCTCAACGTCCACTGGGTCGGTGCCTGCAGGTTGCTGTTGGCGATCCACGGCACCGTATTCAGGTCCTGAGGATTCTGCACCGGGTGACGTGCAAGAAACGTTTCGGTAGCCACCAGGACAATTTCATAATCTGCCAGTTTACGGCTCTTGAAAGCCGAGTCCGCCAAATTGCCTAAACGGATTACCAGATCTAACTTTTCTGCCACCAGATCATTGAGTGACGAGTTGAAATTATAACAGATTTTTATTTCCGGATAGCGTTCTATAAATTGCGGTATCAACGGAAGAATATAGGCCTCGCCGTATTCACTGGTGGAACTGAAACGCAACTTTCCGGACACCCGATTATGCCCTTTTAATACATTATCGAAGGCATTATCGATGTCCGCGACAATACCTTTGAATTCTTCATAAAAGTCATGACCGATTTCGGTGAGGGATATATTTCGGGTATTTCTAATCAACAGCGTCGCTGACAGCACGTCCTCCAGCGCCTTGACATGCAGGCTGGCCATGGCCTTACTGATGCTCAGGTAATTGGCAGCCTTGGTGTAAGAACCAAAATCGACCACGGCCAGGAATGTCTGGACCCGATTAAGATGAGTGTGCATAGAAATATGGCTCACTGTTAAATCCTGTCAAACATTGTTTCAAGGATAGTCGTATCGACAGTTCAAGTCCACCGCCCCTATGCTTTACGGCAAAGGGGAAACAACATGACCTATCGCTACAAAGTTGCACTGATATTTCTGATCGGCTTTTTTATAGACTGCATTAATATCTTTATGTCAGCGGTCGCATTACCGAGTATATCGGCAGCGCTGCACGTTAGTACCTCAGACGTTGCCTGGGTGGCTAACGCTTATATTTTGGGGCTGACGCTGATCATTCCGGTCAGCACCTGGTTGGCCGGTCGTTTTGGCAGTCGGGAAATCCTCACCACCTCGATGATCGTGTTTACAGCCTCCGTGTGGATGTGTGGGCTGGCCGACAGTTTCAACGAGCTGGTGATCTGGCGCTTCGTCCAGGGGATTGGCGGCGGCCTGTTGATTCCTGTCGGACAGGCACTGACGTTTAACCTGTTCAAGGGCGAGCAGCGGGCAAAAATATCCACGTTGGTCATGGCCGTTGCCCTGATTGCGCCCGCCATTTCACCGACCATCGGCGGCGGCATCGTCGACAGCAGCTCCTGGCGCTGGGTGTTCTACAGCAACATCCCGTTCTCACTGATTGCGGCATTGCTGTCATGGTTCTGGATCAACGAAGCGCGACCGACGACTTTGCCCAGGCCCGACATCAAGGGCTTGCTGCTGGTCAGCGCCGCACTCGGCAGCCTATTGATGGGCATGTCGTTGTATGGCGGCGACGCTCCGGCATGGGTGGCCGCCCTCTTCGTCATGGCCGGCGTTACGTTCGTCGTGCTGTACGGGGTGCACTACCGCACCTGCAAAAATCCGATCATTGAACTGAGCCTGCTCAAAAGCAAAAAACTCAGCACCTCCATCTTTATCTATTACGCAATTCCCGGGGTGTTCACGGGGGTCAACTTGATGAGCATCTTCTTCCTGCAAAACACCCTGCACTTCAGCGCCCGACTGACAGGGATGTTCATGATCCTCTACGCCATCGGCGCATTCATCGCGATGCTGATCTGTGGCCGGGTCTATAACCGGATGGGCGCCAAGCGGCTGTTTGCCCTCGGCATGCTCTTGCACAGCGCCGGCATCGCCACCCTGTTACTGGTGAACGATCCCTCAGACTATCTGGTGATCGTCATCGCCTACAGCTTGATGGGGATCGGCGGCGGCATCGGTGCCAACACAGCACAAACCACGTCGCTGATGGACTTCGAGGGCAATGACACCCACAAGGCCAGTGTCATCTGGAACATCAACCGACAGATGTCATTCAGCATCGGCGCTGCCCTCTTCCTGATGGTTTTCAACCTGCTCTTGAAGCATTTCGATACCACCCAGGCCTACCACGTGACCTTTGCCATCGCCGCGCTGGTGGGCCTGTTCCCACTCTTTCAACTGAGTCAGTTGAACACTCAAAAGGACTGTCATGCACAACAAAATAGTTGAACAGGCGCACCACAGCATTCATCACGTGCACGAGCTGATCCACACCCTGTTCACCGACGCAAACGGTAAGGGGCAGGCCACGCTTGAACCACTGATATCGGCCTTTGCCGAGCAGTTCACCATGGTCACCACCTCGGCAGCCATTGTCAGCCGGGCGACAGTCGAACAGATGTTTAAAGGTGCAGTCGGCGCCAAGCCAGGCCTGGAGATCGTCATCAGCGATCTGCATACGGTCTGGCAGGAGGGCAACAGCGTGGCGATTCGCTACAAGGAAACCCATCGCCTCGGCCAGCGCGAAAGCTCACGGGTTTCGGTGGCGATCATTGGCATGCATCACCACAACGCCCAATGGATCTACCTGCATGAAACGCCGCTAAGCCAGGAAAGCTGACTCTCGTATGAACTACACAATCACTGATTGCCGAATGCTCTCGGCCTCTATCAAAGAAATCACCGTCAGCCCGCTAGCAACGGGGTGTGCGGTGCCGGCAGCGGGCGCACATTTCAAATGGTTCATCCCCGAGTTGAATGAATGGCGGCACTACTCGGCGGTACAGCTGGCAGACCGCACTACGCAGCAAGGCAGCGTCGTCTTTGCCATCCGGCTCACTGCCGACTCGGTCAGCAGTCGCTACATTCGTTCGCTGGCCGTCAACGACACCGTACAGCTCAATGGCCCGTTCAATACGTTCACCTACCCGCTCACTGAAGACGTCGGCAGGGACATTGCGATTGCCGGCGGCATCGGTATTACGCCGCTGACCGGGATCCTTCAACACCTGACGTCATTGAATCGAAGCGCCCACCTACACTATTTCGTTAGGAGCGACGATGACGCGGCCTATGCCTTGCCAATGCAGGCACTGCTGCAGGAACGCTTGCACCTGCACTTCTCCAATCGGCCCGAGGGCCGTCGCTCTGTCAGCCAGGTGCTGGCCGATCTGGCACCACATGACCGGCTCTACGTCTGCGGCCCGCAATCGATGCTCAACGAAGTATTTTGCCATGCCGAGGCCAATGGCCTGGCGCGCGAGCGCATCCATTTTGAAATCTTCAATGTGGTCCGTGAAGACGATGCGTCGGCCTTTGTGATTGACGCCGTCGAGTCGGGGGTCAGCGTCAACGTTAATTCCGATCAATCCTTACTCGAGGCGCTCGAGGCGGCCGGCCTGGACCCGCTCTATGACTGCCGGCGCGGTGAGTGCGGCGTCTGCGCAATAGAGGTCGTCGAGGGCGAAGTCGATCATCGCGATTTCATCATGAGCGAACAAGAAGCCGCCTGTAGCACAACGATTTATCCCTGCGTCTCGCGGGCCAAAAGCCAACGCCTGAAGCTGGCGATCTAACGAGGACAACCGTTTGGACAATTACTTCAACGGCAGAGAAGTGCACAAATCGCTCTTCCTTCATCAACAGATCTTTGAACAAGAACAACACAGCGTCTTCGCCGCCAGTTGGTGCTACGTGGGGCACGACAGTCTGATCCCGCAGCCTGGTGACTTTTTCACCACCGACATTGCCCAACAACCCTTGGCAATGGTGCGGCAAAAAAATGGCGAGATTATTGTCTTGCATAACCGCTGCCCGCACAAAGGCGTAAAAGTGTTGGCCGAGCCTCGCGGTAACGTCGGCCGTTTCATCCGCTGCCCTTACCATGCGTGGACATTCAAGACCGATGGCGAACTGTTGAGTATTCCGGTGAAGAAGGAATACGACGATTGCGACCTCAGTACGTGCTCTGCCCACAGAGGCATGCAAGCCGTCGCGGCGGTGGAGAATTATCGCGGTTTTGTGTTTGTCCGCCTCCAGGCGGAAGGCATCGATTTCAACACGTTTTTCGGCGAGTCATTATCGACACTGGACAACATGGTGCTGCGCTCCCCCCTGGGTCAGCTTCGCATCGTTGGTCAGCCGCTCCTGCACCGACATCGCTGCAACTGGAAAATGGTCGTCGATAACCAGACCGACACCTGTCACCCGATGATTGCCCACGAGTCCTCGGCGGGCGAAGCGATTCGCTTGTGGAAGGAAACCAGCGACCAGACCAGCCCTTCGCCCATGGTGGTCGAGCTGTTCTCGCCGTTCATGGCGTCCTACGAGTTTTTCGCCAACATGGGCATTCGCACCTGGCCCAACGGCCATGGGCATACCGGTGTCAGCAACTCGATCCATAAAGCCTATGCCGACATTCCGGGGTATTGGGACTTGATGGTCCAGAGCTATGGCGAACGCCAGGCCAGCGAGATTCTCGAAGACACCCGACACAACACCGTCTATTTCCCGAACCTGATGGTCAAGGGACCGATCCAGACGTTGCGGGTGATCAAGCCGATCAGCGCCCAGGAGACGGTGGTCGAGTCATGGATCTTCGAGTTGCTGGGTGCCCCCATCCAGTTGCTGGAAAGAACCGTCCAGTACAACAACCTGATCAATTCCCCCTGCTCGATGGTAGCCCACGACGATGTGGAAATGTACGAGCGGGCGACGGAGGGATTGCGCAGTCACGCCAACGAGTGGGTCAACGTGGCACGACTCTTTGAATCGAACGAATCCTATGAGCGGACCCAGGTGGTTTCGGGCACCAGCGAAATGGCGATGCGCAACTTTTACAACAGCTGGCAGCACTTGATGCGGGAAAACCATGCAACTCCATCAGAACAATAAACACGCGATCGAACAGTTGATTGCCAGCGAAATCCAGCTGCTGGACCAGCAAGACTTCAGTGCCTGGCAACAACTGCTGACTCCCGAATACACCTACTGGATACCGTTGAGGCGAGAACAGACCAGCCCTCTCCATGAGTCCTCGCTGCTGTATGAAGACCGGTTTCTGACCACGTTGCGCATCAACCGCTTGACCAACGCGCGCAACTACTCGCAACAGCCCAAGAGTCGCGGTTTGCATATCGCCCAGCGTTCGTTGATCCACCTGGAAGACGATGATCTCAGCGCATCGAGTAGCACCAACATGCTGTATTGCGAAGCCCGCGGTGACAGCGAATGGCATTTCCCGGTCACCGTCGAGCATCAACTGATTAACGTCGAGGGCATCTGGAAAATCAAAGGCAAAAAAGTACTTCTGCTCAATCCCTCCCGAGCGATTGAAAGCCTGCAGTTAATCATCTGATTTATCGAGAATCACACGTGACCGTTATGAGTACCGGCTTCGACGAAGCCACATCCCCCTGTTCCTTTCCGTATGTTGACCTGTTGTACGACTACGGCCAGTTTTTGCGCAACGCCGTGGACGCGATCGGTTACTTGCCACCAGAAACGGCCAACAGACACATCGGCATTGTCGGTGCTGGGCTGACCGGGCTAGTCGCCGCCTACGAACTGCTACGTGCCGGCGCCCGTCGGGTCACGCTGTTCGAGGCCGCCGAGGAACACTTGGGCGGGCGCTTGCTGACCCAGCGCTTTGACGACGACCACCCGCAATTCATCGCCGAAATGGGTGCAATGCGCTTTCCTCCCAGCGAGGTCGGGTTGTTTCACTACCTGAACCGCTTCGGTATCAAAACCACAGAAACATTTCCCGACCCCGGTGTCGTGGACACTGAAATTCACTACCGCGGCGAGACTCATCACTGGGCGGCCATGCAGCCGCCGCCAGCGATTTTCAGCACGGTCCATCGGGGCTGGAATGCGTTTTTGAAAGAAGGCGTGACCTTCGATGACGGCACCTGCCTGGCGCCTCCGTTGTTACTGACCGAGTTACTCAAACAACACAACTACGCGAAAGTGCAGCCGGAATGGCAGCGCTATCTGGATTGCTTCGGCGACAGCTCGTTCTATTCGGCCATGGTGCGGATTTTCACCGGCAGTAACCCGCCCGGCGGACAACAGTGGCGCAAACCCGAAGACTTCCATCTATTCGGGTCGCTGGGGATTGGCTCGGGCGGTTTCCAATCGGTCTACCGCGCCTCCTTTACCGAAATTCTGCGGCTGGTGGTCAATGGCCTCGAAGTCAATCAACGGCTGGTGCCTATGGGCATCTCGTCGCTGTCGCAGTTGATTGCCGATACGTCATCCAACGGCATGCCCCTGCGCGACCGAATCTGTCGTACCCGCATCGAGTCCATCAATAAGGGCGATAACGGTGAAATCCTGCTGGCCGGCAGCAATGGCGAAACCTATGCCTGCGACCGGGTAATTACCACGACCACCACCCGGGCGCTGCAGGTGAACATGAAGCTCACGCAGAACCAGGCCTTAGTGAATCGTGATGTGGCGCGAGCGATCAACGAGACCCATATGGTCGGTTCGTCCAAGCTGTTCATCCTGACCAAAGACAAGTTCTGGTTGAAACACGGCCTGCCACAGAACGTCCAGACAGACACCCTGGTGAAGGGCGTGTACTGCCTCGATTACGCGCCTCAGGATCCTGAGTCCTGGGGCGTGGTGTTGATCAGCTACACCTGGGAGGACGACTCCCACAAGATGGTTTCAATGACCGACAAAGTTCAGCGCTGCCTGCGTCTTGTCGATGAACTGGCCATGAGCGCTCCAGCGTTTGCCAGCCACCTGCTACCGCTCGATGGTAATTACCAGCGCTACGTCCTGGAGTATGACTGGCTGACCGACAAGCATTCGCTGGGTGCCTTCAAACTCAACTTTCCAGGTGACGATATTTACTCGGAGCGCTTGTTCTACCAATTCAAAACGGCCCTCGACCCACAACAGGACACGGGGTTGTACCTAGCCGGGTGCGGCTGCTCTTTCACCGGTGGCTGGGCGGAAGGCGCCATTCAAACAGCGCTCAACGGTGCCTGTGCGGTGATCAGTAGTCTAGGTGGCGACTTGATTGCCGACAATCCGCTGGACGGGCTGCACGCTCAATACCGCTATTGCTGACGCCTTCATCGCAAGCCTCCCTCCCCATAGACGAGACCCGTTTTATGTACAGCCAGCATTCAATTGAAGAACTCGTCAGCGGATTTCGCAGCGGCAGTCACTGCCTGGACACCTGGCACCAATCCCTGCGCGACAAACAGTTTGATCATCAACACCTGAACAGCTTCATCACGTTCGATCCGGCGGGGTTCGAGGGTGCCCCCGGCGCGGATCGGGAGGCGAGCCTGTATGGCATTCCCGTTTCCTTCAAGGACAACATCAATGTCTGCGGCATGCCGACCACCGCAGGAACGCCGGGGCTGGCCGCTTATTACCCGTTCTCCAATGCCGGGATTGTCGAGCGCTTCAAGGCGCTGGGGGCGAGGGCCGTTGGCAAAAACAATATGCATGAACTTTCGTTCGGGGTGACGTCAGCCAACAGAACCCACGGCGCCGTAGTCAACCCGGTCGACGAACGCTACAGCGCCGGCGGCAGCAGCGGCGGTTGCGCGGCAGCCGTCGCCGCAGGCCTGGTGCCCTGCGCCGTGGGCACCGACACCGGCGGTTCGGTGCGCATCCCCGCTGCGTTCTGCGGGATCGTCGGGTTTCGCCCCACCACGGGTTGCTACCCGGTCGATGGCATCGTGCCCGTTTCCCAGACCAAGGACACGCCGGGGCTACTGACCCGCACACTGCAAGACTGTCAGTTCATCCACCGTCACTTGACCGGGGCCCTCCCCGCTACGCTGGACGCCAACAGACCGCTCCGGGTGGGCATACCGGAAAAATTCTTCTGGGCCAACCTCGACGAAAAAGTCCGACACGATTGCTTCGCGGCGATCGAAGTACTGGCAGATCGGGGCGTGGAGCTGGTTCCGGTCGATGACCTGTTGATCGGGGAAATCAATGAGAGCATTCAGTTCCCATTGCCGATTTATGAGTTCTTCATCGACTTCCCGCGATTCCTGATGAAAGAAGGCTGGGGCGACCAATTCCTAAGCATCCTGGCGCAGATCCAGGACCCGAGCATCAAGAAAATACTGACGGCACAACTCGAAAGCCCGGCGATTTCCTACACGGACTATGTGCAGGCCTTGATGAGCAAACTGCAGCTGGGTCGTGAATACAGTCGTCTGTTCAATGCTCATCAACTGGACGTCATTGCGTACCCCACCGTCAGTTGCACAGCGCCGTTACTCACGGAGTGCGAGGCAGAAAGCAACTTCGAGAGGTTCGTGCGCAACACCGACCCGGCAAGCAACCTGGCGGCGCCCAGCGTCACCGTTCCGGTAGCGGAAACACTCTCGCTACCGGTCGGCCTTTCGTTCGACGCGTTGCCCGGACAGGACAGCCTGCTGCTGGAGAGAGCCCGTCGGTTGTCACGCTTGCTGGCCATGCGCTGACGCGCTGTCGGCGCCATCATCGGCAACGCTGAATGGCGCCGATCCTTTTTGACGCCGACCTCTTCGCCCACTGAAAGAAAAGTTCTCTAACAATTCAAATGCAGGCCTTGCCATGCGCAGCACGTCTACGTCCTCTTCAGCTCCCCCCGTTGCACTCGAACGGTCGCCCTCGGTGCTCGGCGGCGCCATGATGATCGGTGGCACCATTGTCGGCGCAGGCATGTTTTCGCTGCCGGTCGTCATGTCCGGCCTGTGGTTCTATGGCTCCGTCGCGGTCCTATTGATTGCCTGGTTCTGCACCTTGCATTCCGGGTTGATGATTCTTGAGGCCAACCTCAACTATCGTCCGGGTGCCAGTTTTTCAACGATCACCAAAGACCTGTTGGGTCATCGCTGGAATGTGTTGAACGGCTTGAGCATCGTCTTTGTCCTGTACACGCTGACCTACGCCTACATCTCTGCCAGTGGTTCAGTGATTCATCACAGCGCCCAGTCATTGGGCGTGAATCTATCGGCGCGGGCCGGGGGCCTGTATTTCACCCTAACGGTATCGGTCATTGTGTGGCTGAGCACGGCAGCGGTGAGCCGGGTGACCACGGTGATTTTCGGTGCAAAAATCTTCGCGTTTTTCCTGACCTTCGGCGGGTTGCTCGATCATGTGCAACCGGCGACGCTGCTCAATCGCAACGCAACGGACAGCCACTACCTCCCTTACCTGCTGATGACCCTGCCCTTCTGCCTGACGTCCTTCGGCTTTCACGGCAACGTGCCCAGCCTGATGAAACACTTCGGCAAAGATCCGCAGCGTATCCGGGCCTGCCTGGTCAGCGGCACCCTCATCGCGCTAGGTCTCTATGTCGTCTGGATAGTGTGCAGCATGGGGAACATTCCCCGGGACGGGTTCAAAGATATCGCTCAGCGTGGCGGGAATATCGACGTACTGATCAGCGCGTTAGGGGCCATGCTCAACAGCGCGAAAATCGACGTGTTCCTCAGCCTTTTTTCCAACTTCGCCGTCGCCTGCTCCTTTCTTGGTGTGACTCTGGGGCTGTTCGATTATCTGGCCGACGTACTGGGGTTTGACGACAGTCCGCGAGGTCGCCTGAAAACCGCAGGTACCACCTTCCTGCCGCCCATGCTCTGCGGGCTGTTGTGGCCCGAAGGGTTTATCCATGCAATCGGTTTCGCCGGTCTGGCGGCGACCCTCTGGGCCGTGATTACCCCTGCATTGCTGGCCAGCGCATCACGTAAACGCTTTGGCAGCCCGCGGTATCGCGTGTGGGGCGGCCACCCCATGATTGCCCTGGTGCTGTTTTTCGGCGTGATCAGTGCGGCTTCACATGTGCTGTTTTCCTTGGGCCTGTTGCCGGTCTGGCGTTAGCGGCCCTGAACACCATTTGGTTTTCCGAACGCGACCTGTCGGTCGATTCGGTTAACCTGATTACTCATTGTGAAAAATCACGCCATAAATATTTAATCTCATTAAAAATCAATAAGACAACCACATATACAACGTCAATTACGCCTTGACCATAGACGAGATGGAACCCGGAACCATTTCTGTCGCCGTGCCGTGCCGCTACGCGAACGCAGCGGAAAAGTGGTGGCTGCGATCAGCTTCGCCTCCAACCGTTCACGGCGTACCCCCGTGGACCTCACCAATAACGTGCTGCCTCATTTGCAGGCACTGGCACGGCAAATGGAATCGACCACCGGCAGTTATCGGGACCAGGGACAACTCAACCCTCCAGCGCGACGACCAACCCCTTCACACCTCAAGGTTTACCGGGCGACGGCCGATACCCTTGGACAGTCCACGCAAAAGACCTAGCGAACTCAATACGCCATGAATAGAAGCCTTCGTTTCAGTCACAAAATTCTGTTGGCCGTGTCGCTGATTGTGATGCTCGCCTTCACCCTATTCACGTTGTACAACGACTATTTACAGCGCAATGCAACTCGCGTCAGCCTGGAAAACTATTTGACTGAAATGGGTGACTCTACCTCCACCAATATTCGTAACCTGCTGGAGGGGCGGATTAATTTGGTGAGGAATCTGGCGCAGAACATTGCCAGGGAGCCTGCCAATGCCGAGACGCTGATGGATGAGAGCGTCCTGACCTCAAGTTTTCTCACCGACTACCTAGGCAAGGTCGACGGCAGTTTCAGTATTCGTCCGAACACCAAGATGCCCGATGGCTATGACCCGCGCTCCCGCCCTTGGTACAAGGACGGTATGAACGCCAACGGCGCCATACTGACTGAGCCTTATATTGATCTGGCCACCAACAAGATGGTCATTAGTGTCATCAGCAAGGTTTCCAGCAGCATCGGTGTGGTTGGCGGTGACCTGGCGTTGGATGGCCTGGTGGAACTCATCAACTCGTTGAACTTTGGCGGCATGGGCTATGCCTTCCTGGTCAACGATCAGGGCAAGATACTGGTGCATCCGGACAAAGCGCTGGTCATGAAGTCGCTTTCGGATTTGTACCCTGCACACACACCGAAACTTTCCGGCGAGCTGACCGAGGTCCAGTTCAACGGGCAAGCCCGCTTGCTGAGCTTCGCACCGATCAAAGGTCTACCTTCCGTCAACTGGTACATCGGTCTCTCAATCGATAAAGACAAGGCTTACGCGACGCTGAGCCAATTCCGCTATTCGGCGGTGATTGCCACCATCGTTGCGGTGATCCTCATCATCGTCCTGCTGAGTTTACTGATCCGCATACTGCTGCAACCGCTGCACATTATGACCCGCGCAATGGAGGACATTGCCCAAGGCGAAGGTGACCTCACCAAACGCCTGGTCATCCACACGCAAGACGAGTTCGGCACCCTGGGCAATGCGTTCAACGATTTTGTCGAACGTATCCACACCTCGATCCGAGAAGTCTCCTCAGCGACCGAGCACGTCAACGAAGTGGCCATGCGCGTGGTCAGCGCCTCCAACTCATCGATGCTCAACTCCGACGAACAGGCCAGCCGTACCAACAGCGTCGCCGCTGCCATCAACGAACTCGGTGCCGCTGCTCAGGAAATAGCCCGTAATGCCGCTCAGGCCTCGCAACAGGCCAGCGACGCACGGGGTCTGGCCGAGCAGGGTCAGCAAGTGGTCGAGCGCAACATCAGCGCAATGCATCAGCTGTCGGAAATGCTCAGCGCGTCGAGTACGAATATCGAATCGCTGAACAGCAAAACGGTGAATATCGGTCAGATCCTTGAGGTGATCACCAGCATCTCCCAGCAAACCAACCTGCTCGCGCTCAACGCCGCCATCGAGGCCGCACGGGCCGGGGAAGCCGGACGCGGGTTTGCGGTAGTGGCCGATGAAGTGCGCAACCTGGCGCATCGCACCCAGGAGTCGGCACAACAAGTGCAAACGATGATCGAGGAGCTGCAAGTCGGCGCCCGGGATTCGGTCAGCACCATGAGCGACAGCCAGCGCCATAGCCAAGACAGCATGGAAATCGCCAACCAGGTCGGCGAGCGCTTGAACAGCGTGACCCAACGCATCGGCGAGATCGATGGCATGAACCAGTCGGTCGCCACCGCCACCGAGGAACAGACCTCGGTGGTGGAGTCGATCAACATGGACATTACCGAGATCAACACGCTCAATCAGGAAGGCGTGGAAAACCTGCAATCGACCCTGCGCGCCTGCGCCGACCTGGAACAGCAGGCGGCACGGCTGAAGCATCTGGTGGGCAGTTTCCGCATCTGACCTATTCCAGGCACCGATCCATAGACGTTCACAGCCGCCTATGAATCCCCAAGAAGCCCGCCTCGTGCGGGCTTTCTTGTTTCTGCGATTCCACTCTGTGGCGGGAATGGATGGCGCGGTTACAGCATGCGCAAATCCAGCGGGTAAAGCCTGTTGCCCAGCGAACACTTCTGTCTTTGCGCACAACTGTTTGCCAGGCAACAGCGTTTCAACACTTGCCCTCTTCCAGCGACACTCATCGCCGCACACAAACCAATCATTACCTTATAAATCAATAACTTAATGAATTGGTACGATGCTTGCTCTCTTAGAACTATCGGCCACAGCCACAGACTTGTTCCAACAAGCGCCTCTATAGAGCCGTGCCGGCCCTGCGTTGCACAACCTGCTGCCGTCTTACCTTACCCAAGGCAGCGGGCTTCTTATTTTTGCAGCGAGGAGCGTGTTGATGAGTCTTGATATCTTTTGGTTTCTGCCCACGTCCGGCGACACCCGTTATCTGGGCCGATCCGACAGCGGCCGCCCGGCCACCAACAAATACATGCAGCAAATCGCGGTAGCCGCCGAGAGCCTGGGCTATGACGGGGTGTTGATTCCCACCGGCAGCAGTTGCCTGGACCCGTGGATTACCGCCGCCAGCCTGGTCCCGGTCACCCATCGCCTGAAGTTGCTGGTGGCGCTGCGCACCTCGCTGGGCAACCCCACCGCTTCGGCCCGTCAGGCGGCCACACTGGACCAGGCCAGCAACGGCCGCTTGCTGCTCAACGTGGTGCCCGGCGGTGATGCCACCGAGTTGGCCGCCGACGGTATTTTCCTCGACCACGACCAACGCTACGAAGCCGCTGGCGAGTTCCTGAGCGTTTGGCGGCGCTTGCTCAGTGGCGAGGTGGTGGATTTCACCGGCAAGCATGTGCGCGTCGAAGGCGCGCAGAACTTCTTCAACCCCGTGCAGCAACCGCACCCGCCCTTGTATTTTGGCGGGTCGTCCCCGGCCGCCCATGAGCTGGCGGCCCAGCAGGTCGACGCCTACCTGACCTGGGGCGAACCGCCGGCGGCCGTGGCCGCGAAAATCGCCGATGTGCGCGAGCGCGCAAAAAAATATGGGCGCACGCTGCATTTCGGCGTGCGCCTGCATGTGATCGTGCGTGAAACCAACGAGCAGGCCTGGGCGGCGGCCGAAGAACTGATCAGCCACCTCGACGACGATGTGATCGCCGACGCGCAAAATAATTACGCCAAGATGGACTCCGAAGGTCAGCGCCGTATGGCCGCCTTGCATGGCGGACAGCGCGACAAGCTCGAGGTCTCGCCCAACCTGTGGGCCGGTGTCGGCCTGGTGCGCGGAGGCGCCGGCACGGCGCTGGTCGGCGACCCTCAGACCGTGGCCAAGCGCCTGCAGGAATATGCCGACCTCGGCGTAGACCGCTTTGTACTGTCCGGCTACCCGCACCTGGAAGAGGCTTTCCGCTTTGCCGAACTGGTGTTCCCGCTGTTGGGCAAACAGCCTGTCACGGTCCGCGACCAAGTACTCACCGGCGGCGCGTTCGATGTGCGGGCCGGCCACACATCGGTCAAGGATGAGGCCACGGCATGAACGTGATTGATATGCGCTGCCGCCCGGCGTACCTGCACGATTTTTTCGGCGCCACCCCAGGCAGCGCCGAGACCGCCACCGCCCGCTGGCTGAACCGGCGGGTGGGCACGCGTGGCGACGACGAGCACTTCGCCCGTTCGCGCACACCCCAGGGGTTTCTCGATGAAGTGCGCGACGCCGGGTTGAGCCGGGCGGTGGTGGTCGGTCGGCACACGCCCGGCCAGCACCTACCCAACGACCTGATTCACAGCATCGTGCGCGACCACGCCGAATTGCTCGGCATCGCCAGCATCGACCCGGCGTTGCAGGGCATCGACGGCGCGCTGGGCGAAATCGAGCGCGCCATCTCGGGGCTGGGCCTGGCCGGGATCGACCAGGAGCCAGGGTTTGGCGAACCGGCCAGGCAGGCGGATGACCCGCTGTACTGGCCGATCTACGAGCATTTGCAGGCACGCGGCATTCCGCTGTTTCTGATGAGCGGGCCGACCACCCCGGACCCTGCCTTCAACAACCCCGAACACCTGGCCAAGGTCGCCCGGGCGTTCCCGCAGCTGTCGATCGTCTGCTACCACGGCTACTGGCCCAACGTGCAGCAAGCGCTCGGCGTGGCGTTTCGCTACCCGAACATCTACCTGGTGCCGGACATGTACCTGTTCCAGCCCGGCAGCGACGCCTACGTGCAAGCGGCCAACGGCTTTCTGGCAGAACAGTTGCTGTTCGGCTCGTCCTATCCGTTCCGCCCAATTCGTCAATCCATCGAGGATGTCCTGCGCCTGGGTTTCAAACCCGAGGTGCTCGACAACGTCCTCTATGGCAATGCCGCCCGGCTGTTTGGGCTGTAGAACACCTCGCGCTACACCCCGGGACCGGCCGTCATCCAGGGGCGGCCCGGCGCTGTTTTCAACTTCAAGGAGTTCCCCTGTGACCACCCCCCACGATCCTGTGCACGTCGCCCGCCGCCTGGCGGCCGACTGGGCCAGTACGGCTGCCGAGCGTGACGAGCGCGGCGGCACGCCCAAACGCGAGCGTGATGCCCTGCGCGACAGCGGCCTGCTGACCCTGAGTATTCCCTGTGAATTCGGCGGCCTCGGCGCCAGTTGGAGCGACACGCTGAACATCGTGCGCGAGTTCGCCAAGGTCGACAGTTCGATGGCCCATGTGTTTGGTTTCCAACACTTGATGCTGGCTACTGTGCGCCTGTTCTCGCGACCCGATCAGTGGCAGCCCTGGCTGGAACAAACCGTCCGCCAGCGCTGGTTCTGGGGCAACGCCCTCAACCCGTTGGACACCCGCACCGTGGCCACGCGTGTCGACGGCGGGCGCGAGTTTTCCGGGATGAAGAGCTTTTGCTCCGGCGCCAGCGACTCCGACCGCCTGATTGCCTCGGCGCTGGAGGACAGTGGCGCAGGCAAACTGCTGATCGCCGCCATCCCCACCGACCGCGTCGGCATTACCCTGCTCAACGACTGGAACAATATGGGCCAACGCCAGACCGACAGCGGCAGCGCCCGTTTCGAACGCGTGCGGGTGGCCGAGGATGAACTGCTGCTCGACCCGGGCCCGCTGAGCACGGTGTTTTCCGGGCTGCGACCGCTGTTGGCGCAACTGACGTTCGTC
Organism: Pseudomonas sp. D3; assembly: GCF_029320995.1. Taxonomy (NCBI): domain Bacteria; kingdom Pseudomonadati; phylum Pseudomonadota; class Gammaproteobacteria; order Pseudomonadales; family Pseudomonadaceae; genus Pseudomonas; species Pseudomonas sp. D3. Next base: position 991,358 of record NZ_CP119772.1, on the reverse strand, counting down.
AACCTGTTCCTCGGCATTGCCGAAGGCGCCTTTGAGCAGGCGCAGCACTACACCACCCACGAAGCACGCGTCTGGTTCAAGTCCGAGGTCGAGCGGGCGGTCGACGACCCTTATGTGCTGGCCCACTACGGCGAGTTCTGGGTCGGCCTGGAGGCGGTACGCGCCCTGGCCGAACGGGCCAACGCGTTGTTCGACAAGGCCTGGAACTGCGGCGAACAGCTGCGCGCCGAGGAGCGCGCGAACCTGGCCCTGGCCATCGGCAGCGCCAAGGTCCATGCCACCCGGGTCGGCCTGGACCTGAGTTCGAGGCTGTTTGAGGTCACCGGCGCCCGCGCCACCCACGCCTCGCGGCGCTTTGATCGCTACTGGCGAAACCTGCGAACCCAAACCTTGCACGACCCGGTGGACTACCGCATCCGCGAACTCGGCGAGTGGGCCTTGAAGCAGAAACCGCCGACGCCGAGCTTCTATTCCTGACGCCCGCGATCACGGCCAGGCAGGGTCGGTGTTCGCCAGCGTTCACCCAAACAACAAAGTGTTGCCCCAGTGATAGGCACCCAGCCCAAAAGTCGGCAAAACCCCAGGTATTACAGCCCGTTAGCACTCGGCATGAACTATGCACTTACCTCCTTAAACCACGATTGAACCGCCGTGCGCGCCCCATGAATCAAGACAACTGGAGTTAATCGACTATGGCTTCCCGCATTATCCTCAATGCGTTTGAAATGACCTGCGTGAGTCATCAGGCTGCGGGCACCTGGCGTCACCCAGACAGCCAGGCATGGAAATACAAAGACCTCGATTACTGGGTCGAGTTGGCCAAGCTGCTTGAGCGCGGCTACTTCGACTCGGTGTTTATCGCCGACGTCGTCGGCGTCTATGACATCTATCGCGGCTCGGTGGAAACCTCCCTGCTCGACGCCGACCAGGTGCCGGTCAACGATCCCTTCTTTCAAGTGCCAGCCATGGCCACCGTCACCCAGCACTTGGGCTTTGGCGTGACCTCGGCGCTGACCTATGAACAGCCTTACGCCCTGGCGCGAAAGTTCTCGACCCTCGACCATCTGACCAAGGGCCGCGTGGCGTGGAACGTGGTGACCTCGTACCTCAACAGCGCGGCGGTCAACCTGGGCCTCAAGCAACAGATCTCGCACGACGAACGCTATGACATCGCCGATGAGTTTCTGGACGTGACCTACAAACTGTGGGAAGGCTCCTGGGATGAAGACGCGGTGCTGCGTGACCGTGAGCGCGGGATCTTTACCGACCCGAGCAAAGTCCACCCGATCGGTCACAAGGGCAAATACTACGATGTGCCGGGCATCCATTTGTCCGAACCGTCGCCACAGCGCACCCCGGTTATTTTCCAGGCCGGTGCCTCCAGCCGTGGCCGGGCGTTTGCCGCCAAGCACGCCGAAGGGGTGTTCATCAGCCCGGCCACCGCAGAACAGGCGCGCGAGGTGTCCGATGACATCCGCCACCGCGCCGTGGAAGCGGGCCGTAGCCGTGATTCGGTCAAGGTGTTCACGCTGTTGACGGTGATCACCGCTGAAAGCGATGAAGCCGCGCAAGCCAAATACCGCGACTACCTGAGCTATGCCAATGGCGAAGGCATGTTGTCGTTTTACGGCGGTTGGACCGGCATCGACTTTTCCGAATACGACCCGGACCAACCCCTGGAGGCCATCGACAACGACAGCATCCGCTCGGTGCTGGAACTGCTCGCCACCGCCGACCCCGACCGCAAGTGGACGCCACGCGACATCATCAAACACCGCAGCATCGGCGGCCTGGGCCCGGTGTTGGTGGGCGGCCCGAAAACGGTGGCCGACGAAATGGAGCGCTGGGTGGACGTCGGTGGTATCGACGGCTTCAACCTGGCCTATGCGATCACCCCGGGCACCTTCGAAGACCTCGTCGAGTTCATCGTTCCGGAGCTGCAACGCCGGGGCCGTGTCCGCACGTCCTATGACGGCGCCACCCTGCGTGAAAACCTGCTCGACGGCACTTCGCCGTATGCCGCAGACGACCATCCGGCGGCACGTTATCGCGGTGCATTCAAAACCGGCGCGAACGCCACCGATCACACCAAACCGTCCACATTCTCTGACCTGACTTGACGTTTATCTGCGCTGAAGAGGAATCCATTCCATGTCCAGTTTCGCCACGCTGAACACACTGTCTGTCGGTACTGATTACGACGCGCTCGCCGCACGTTTTCGACCGATCTTTGCGCGTATTGCCGAGGGCGCGGTCGAGCGCGAACGCAGCCGCACGCTGCCGTTCGAACCGATCAAATGGCTCAAGCAAGCCGGGTTCGGCGCCGTGCGTGTGCCGGTCGAATTCGGCGGGCCCGGCGCCTCGCTGCCGCAACTGTTCCAACTGTTGATTGAACTGGCGGCCGCCGACTCCAACGTGACGCAAGCCCTGCGCGGGCATTTTGCGTTTGTCGAAGACCGCCTCAACGCCCAGGCATTCAGCCCGCAGAACGCCTGGTTCGAGCGGTTTGTGGCCGGGGAGCTGGTCGGCAATGCCTGGACCGAAGTCGGCGACGTGAAGATCGGCCAGGTGATTACCCGAATCAGCCGCCAGGGCGAGCAATGGGTCGCCAACGGCACCAAGTTCTACAGCACCGGCAGCCTGTTCGCCGACTGGATCGACCTCTACGCCCAACGGGACGACACCGGTGCCGACGTGATCGCAGCGGTCCGCGTGCAGCAACCGGGTGTGCGGCAAAGCGACGATTGGGATGGCTTCGGTCAGCGCACCACTGGCAGCGGCACTTCCGTGTTTGAAAACGCAGTGGTCGAAGACGACCACCTGATCGACTTCTCCACGCGCTTTAAATACCAAACGGCGTTTTACCAACTGACCCTGCTGGCCGTCCTGGTCGGGTCGGGGCAGGCGGCCGTGCGAGAGGTGGCCCAACAGGTCCGTGTTCGCGCCCGCGTGTTCAGCCATGGCAATGCGCCGGCGGCGCGTGACGATGCGCAGGTGCAGCAGGTGGTCGGCAAGGCCTCGGCGCAGGTCTACACGGCTGAAGCGGCGACCCTGCGCGCCGCACAGGCCTCACAACGCGCCTACGTGGCACACTTCGCCAAGTATGCGCAGGCCGAACGCGAGGCCAATATTGCCGCAGAGCTGGAGTCGGCCCAAGCGCAAGTGGTGATTGCCGATCTGGTGCTTCGCGCCACCAGCGACCTGTTCAACGCCTTGGGCGCATCCGCCGCACGCGCGAGCCTGCAACTCGACCGACACTGGCGCAATGCGCGCACTGCCGCCTCACATAATCCATTGATCTATAAAGAGCGGATCCTCGGTGACTGGGAGATCAATGGCACCGAACCGCCCTACGTGTGGCAGATCGGCGGTGGCAGCCAGCAAAACCACGCGCAGAAATAGCACCAGAGCGTGTAAACCGCGAGCTGAAAATGCCCCGGCCTGTCGGGGCATTTTTCTGAGACACCGAAAAAGCTGCGCCGCACCCTTCCCGGCAGCTTGCATGCGCGCAAAAAAACACGCCTTCTGTATTTTGACGCTCCCCAGAGCCCGCTGTTAGTGTCCAACCTCCCCGCACGCATGGAGTACACCACGGTGAAACTGGACATCTACCAAGTCGACGCCTTCAGCCAACACCCCTTCGGCGGCAACCCTGCAGCGGTGTGCCCACTGACCGAATGGCTGAGCGACGCGCAACTGCAAAACATCGCCGCCGAAAACAACCTGTCCGAAACCGCCTACTTCGTCCCCCGCGACGGTTTTTATGAGCTGCGCTGGTTCACCCCGACCGTCGAAGTCGACCTGTGCGGCCATGCCACGCTCGCGGCGGCGTGGGTGTTGATTCATGCGTTGGCGGATGCGCCTGAGGTGCTGCGGTTTGCAACCCGCAGCGGCGAGCTGCGGGTAACACGCGAGGGCGATGAACTGGCGATGGACTTCCCGGCGAAAGCGCCACAACCGTGCGAGCCGCCTGCCGCAATGTTGAGCGCGCTGGGGATTGAACACGCCGAGGTGTTCGGCACCGATGACTACATTGTGTTGCTCGACGATGAAGCCCAGGTTGCTGCGCTCACGCCGGACTTCGCCCAGCTCAAGGGCCTGCCCAAACGCGGGATTGCGGTGACAGCCAAGAGCACGCGGTTTGATTTCATTTCCCGTTGGTTCGGGCCGAATGTGGGGGTCAATGAAGACCCGGTCACCGGTTCCGCGCATACCTCGCTGGCGCCGTTCTGGGCCGAGCGTCTGGGCAAAACACGCCTGAGCGCCGAGCAAGGCGGTGCGCGCAAAGGCCAGTTGCGCTGTGTCCTCAAGGGCGACCGGGTGATTATTTCCGGCAAGGCCGTGCTGTATATGCAAGGCACGATTTACCTGTAAAAAGCAGTACCCCTAGAACAACAGATCATTCTCAACATGAACGGAGTTCAGCGCGTGTTTTCGATTGCCCGCCGTCAACTGACGGTCATTGCCGCAACCCTGGCCCTTGTGGCCTGCCACACCCCGGTCAACGAACCGCCTCCGGCGCCGGAGTTGGGCTCGGGCTATCGCAGCGACCTCAGCCCGCGCTACGCCGAGCGCCATATGGCGGCGGCCGCCAACCCGCTGGCGGCCGAGGCAGGGCGCGAGATGCTGCGCCAGGGCGGTTCGGCCATCGATGCGGCGATTGCCATGCAGGCGGTGTTGACGCTGGTGGAGCCGCAGTCGTCGGGGATTGGCGGCGGTGCCTTCATCATGCTGTGGGACGGGCACACCGTGCACGCGTATGACGGCCGGGAAACCGCACCGGACGGGGCGACGGAGCGCCTGTTCCTCAAGGCCGACGGTCAGCCGATGGGGTTCACCGCAGCGCAGATCGGCGGGCGCTCGGTGGGTACGCCGGGGGTGTTGCGAGCGCTGGAGATGGCGCACAAGAAGAGCGGGCATCTGCCATGGGCCCGGTTGTTCGAGCCGGCGATTCGTCTGTCGGAACAGGGTTTCGCCATCTCGCCGCGCTTGCACAGCCTGATTGCCGCAGACCGTTTTATCCCACAGTCGCCGGAGATGGCGGCCTACTTTCTGAACGCCGATGGCACGCCCAAAGCCACCGGCACGCGGTTGAAAAACCCGGCACTGGCGGCGGTGTTCAAGCGCATCGCCAAGGAAGGCCCGGACGCGCTGTACCACGGCCCGATTGCCGACGAAATCGCGCGTAAGGTGCAGGGCCACCGCAACGCGGGCAGCCTGTCCCCGGCGGACCTTAAAGCCTACGTGGCCAAAGAACGTGCGCCGCTGTGTAGCGACTACAAGCGCTGGAAAATCTGTGGCATGCCGCCACCGTCGTCGGGCGGGATTGCCATCGCGCAAATCATGGGCACGTTGCAGGCCCTGGAAGCCCGCGACCCGCGCCTGGCCATCGCGCCCATGACGCCGCTAAAGAGCGCCTCGCCCGCTGGCCTTGAGCCCACGCCCGAGGCGGTTCACCTGATCGCCGAAGCCGGCCGCCTGGCCTTTGCCGACCGCGCGTTGTATGTGGCCGATGCGGACTTTGTGCCGGTGCCGGTCGCAGGCCTGGTCGCCCCCGACTACCTGGCCCAGCGCGCCGCCTTGATCGGTGAACGCAGCCTGGGCGTCGCCAAGCCGGGCCAACCAGCGGGCATTCAAGTGGCGTATACCCCGGACCGCTCGCCGCTGCGCATCTCCACCTCGCAAGTGGTGGCGGTGGATGACCAGGGCGGCGCCGTGTCGATGACCACCACGGTGGAGGCCGCGTTCGGCTCCCACGTGATGGTCCAGGGCTTTTTGCTCAACAACCAGATGACCGACTTCTCGTTCATTCCCGAGGAAAACGGCCAGCCGGTGGCCAACCGCGTGCAACCCGGCAAACGCCCGCGCTCAGCCATGGCGCCGACCCTGGTGTTCGACCGCCACAGCGGTGAATTGCTGGCTACGCTGGGGTCGCCGGGCGGTTCGCAGATCATCGAATACGTGAGCAAATCCCTGGTGGCGATGCTCGACTGGCAGCTCGACCCGCAAGCCGCCATCAGCCTACCCAACTTCGGCAGCCGCAATGGCGCAACCGAACTGGAAAGCGGCATGTTCAGCCCGGCGTTGAAACAGGCGCTCAAGGACAAGGGCCATGCACTGAGCGAGATCGAGATGACCAGTGGCATCCAGGCGATCGTTCGCACGCGGGATGCGCAGGGCAAGGTGATGCTGAGCGGCGGTGCCGATCCTCGGCGGGAGGGCGAGGCGTTGGGTGATTGATGCTTACGCTGACGCCAAGGGCGCTACCGAGCATACTCCAGCGCATATCCTGTACAAGATCGCGAAGGACATGAAACATGCCACTCACTGAGAAACAACTGAAGGAGCGTGACGCCAAACGCAATATCGGCGAAGAGTTACTGACCGCCATTCAGGAGGTCAAAGCAGGGCTTTACGGCGCAGTACACCCGGTCGAAATCACTCGAGCCGCCGACACTAGAAGTAAGACCGGACGTTTTCCGGGAAGTCCTCAGTAACGCCTAATGGCGTTACTGACGCGCGGGCCGATGACTATCGGCTGATCTTCAAGCCCTTACGCCCCGCATGCCGCTCCAACGCCAACTCAATCAAGCGGCTGACCAACTCGCTGTAACTCATCCCCGCCGCCTGCCACAACTTGGGGTACATGCTGATGCGGGTAAAACCCGGCAACGAGTTGATTTCGTTGATCAGCACTTCGCCGTCCTCGGTGAGGAACACATCGACCCGCGCCAACCCTGCGCACCCCAACACCTCGAACGCTTCGACGGCCAGGCGGCGAATCCGCTCGCTGGCTTCAACGCTGATATCGGCCGGCACCACCACCTGGGCCGCTTGGTCGTCGATGTATTTGCTGTCGTAGGAATAGAAGCCGCTGCTCACCACGATCTCGCCGCAACCGCTGGCGATCGGATTTTCGTTGCCCAGCACGGCGCATTCGATCTCGCGGCCCTGGACGGCAGACTCCACCAGCACTTTCTCGTCAAAGCCCAGGGCCAGTTCGACGGCGGCTTGGTATTCGGCCTCGTCGTTCACTTTGCTCACGCCCACCGAGGAGCCTTGGTTGGCGGGTTTGACGAACATCGGCAAGCCGAGCTTGCGCACCGCCATGTCAAACGAGGTGCGCGCCGCGTTGTTGCGGTTGAGGGTGATAAACGGCGTGACGGCAATACCGGCGTCGCGCAGCAGGCGTTTGCTGATGTCCTTGTCCATGCACACTGCCGAGCCGAGCACGTCGGAGCCGACAAAAGGCAGGTCGGCCATGCGCAACAGACCTTGCAGGCAGCCGTCCTCGCCGAGGGTGCCGTGGACGATGGGGAAGATCACGTCGATGTGGGCCAGCAGGCCGCTGCCGGTGGTTTCCACCACTTGCTGGCTGGCCTTGCCCGGCACCACCGCCAGTTCGCGGTTGGACTGGTTGAGGGCGATCAGCGCCGGGTTTTCCTGGTTGATCAGGAAGTTCGAGGTGTCGTTAAGGTGCCAGTGGCCGGCCTTGTCGATGCCGATCAGCACCGGCTCGAAGCGCGAGCGGTCGAGGGCATCGACGATGTTGCGCGCCGACTGCAGCGAGACTTCGTGCTCGGCCGAACGACCACCAAAAATAATCCCTACGCGCACCTTGCTCATGACCCGACCTCACTGTTGAAAGTAAGGCTTCTTACCATGAGCGGTCAGCGATTCGCTACCAGATGTACACCGAACAGCATGTAGCACCCCCCCGCAAAACGGTCGAGCCATTTGCGCGAGCGGCTGTAGAGGTCGGCCATGCGCTCACTGGAAAACACCAGGGCCACGCTGGAATACCAGCTGAACGACAAGGTGGCCATGATGATCACCGCCAGGGTCAGCAGCATCGGTGACGGCGACGGCGGCATGGTGGACGCGAAGATGGTGGCGACGAACAACGCGGCCTTGGGATTGGACAGATTGCCCAGCAACCCTAGGCGCCAGGCGGAAAACAACGAGCGTCGGGGCCCGTCCGGCAACAGGCTCTGCCCCATCGCCGGCGCCGAGCGCTTGAACAGCTTCAAGCCCAGGTAGATCAGGTAGCAGCCACCGATGATCTTGAACGCCAGGTACAGCATGGGTGCGGCGCTAAACAGCGACTTTATGCCCAGGCCACCCGCCAACCCCCACAGGATCGTACCCGTAGCCACACCCGCCGAGGCCACCACACCATGGCGGCGCGAACAACTGGCGGCCAGTTGCGCCGTGTTGAAGAAGTTGGGGCCAGGCGTGACCACCGCCACCGTCCACAGCAGGGCCAGCGAGCTCAGGGGCGCCACGTAGGCAGGGTTGAGGACATCCATGGGGGCGCTCCATCAGCACAAGGCACGAACCGCGATCATAGGCCTCGCCTGCCCCCTGCACAATCGTACAAGACCCCGGCAGACAAGGGCCTCAGACTCGGCTAACGTGTTTCCACCTCTTCTTGTGACAAGTCACCATGGGTAAACCCACCCCCACCCTCGACTGGCTGCACCGCGCGCCGCACGCCAGCGGCCTGGACCGCATCGAGGCGTACTTTGCCGGCTTTGCGTTCGACCCGCATCGCCATGACACCTATGCCATCGGCCGGACCTTGTTCGGCGTGCAGAGTTTTCATTATCGCGGTGGCATGACCCATGGCCTGCCCGGCACCACCATGGTCATTCATCCTGACGAGACCCATGACGGCCGCGCCGGCAGCGAGGAAGGTTTCAAGTACCGCATGATCTACGTGGAACCGGCGCTGATCCAACAGATCCTCGGCGGCAAGCCGTTGCCGTTTATCCCCGGCGGAGTGTCCACCGACCCGTGGTTGCACCGCGCCAGCGAAGTGTTGCTGCAAAGCCTGGACTGCCCGATCGACCCGTTGCAGGAGCAGGACGCCCTGTTCGACCTGGCCCAAGCCTTGAGCAACGCCTCGGGCGCGATCACCACCCGCAAGACCTTCGATTACGTGGCTGCCGAACGCGCCCGGGAATTTATCCACAGCGCCCTGGGCCGCAGCATCACCCTGGATGAAATGGCCGCCCACGCCGGCCGCGACCGCTGGGCCTTGTCGCGGGATTTTCGCTTGTTGTTCGGCACCAGCCCCTACCGCTACCTGACCATGCGCCGGCTGGATCTGGTACGCAGCCTGCTGGCCCAGGGCAGACCGCTGGTGGACGCAGCGATGCTCGCCGGCTTCAGCGACCAGAGCCATATGACCCGGCAATTTCGCAGCACCTACGGCATGCCCCCAGCGCGCTGGGTGAAGATGCTCGGGCGCTGAACAGGCTCAACCGGCGGGCGTGAGCGGATGCCCGTCTATCGGCTGGCCGATGGTGAGGAAATGCCCGCCCGCCACATGGTGCAGGGTGCGCAGTTGATCAAAGCCTTCGAAATGCCAATGCCCGTCGCTGAACACGCGCTCGTCGGCATACGCGGCAACCACTTCGCCGAGGAACAGGTCGTAGGTTTGCTGGGTATGCGGCTCGGGCAGCAGGCGGCATTCCAGCCAGGCGACGCAGCCTTCGAGCAAGGGCGCCTCAGTGTGTTCGCCGTTGAAGGTGTGCAAGCCATAGGCGGCGAATTTATCCAGATCGGCGCCGCTGGTAGTGCCCACGGTCTGTACGAGATCGGCCTGGGCCGCGCAGGGCACCTGCAACACGAAGGTGCCGGCGCGTTCCAGCAGTTGGCGGGTCCAGGTGGCCTTGTCCAGCACGACGGCAACTTTCGGCGGTTCGAAATCCAACGGCATGGCCCAGGCCGCGGCCATGATAGCGCGCTGGCCATTATGCGCGGCGCTGACCAGTACGGTCGGGCCGTGGTTGAGCAAGCGGTAGGCCTTGGACAGCGGAACGGGGCGGCGGTGATTAGGGCTCATGGAGGATCGGCTCTTCAATCGTGAAAAAAACTACGATACCTCAAGCACAAGCCCTACGGGTCAGCTCGACAGCTGGTTGGCGAACTGTCCGACTGCGCTGACGACCTTTTGCGCGCCGTCCTGGATTTCCACGATCACCGTGCCGGCTTCGGCGGCCAGGGCCAGGCCCTGCTCGGCTTGCTGGCGGCCGTCGGTCATCAGGTTCACGGCGTCACGGGCCATGTCCTGGTTCTGACGCACCACCCCGACAATCTCTTCAGTGGCCCTGCTGGTGCGCGACGCCAGTTGGCGCACTTCGTCGGCCACGACCGCAAACCCGCGCCCCTGTTCGCCGGCACGCGCCGCTTCAATGGCCGCGTTGAGCGCCAGCAGGTTGGTCTGTTCGGCGATGCCGCTGATGGTCTTGACGATGCTGCCGATCACTTGGGACTGGGCATTCAGCGCCTCGATGCCCTCGCCGGCCTGCTGCAGGTGGTGGGCCAGCTCGCGCATCACGTCGACCGCCTGCGTCACTACCGTGGTGCCGCGCTGGGCACTGCTGTCGGTGTGCAGCGAGGTGCTGTAGGCAATGTTGGCCGCCTCGGCAATCGCCTGTTCACGGTTGACCTGCTCGGTGATCACGGTGGCGAACTTGACCACTTTGTACAGACGATCATTGGCATCCAGCACCGGGTTATAGGTGGCCTCAAGCCATACCGCACGGCCATGGCTGTCCACGCGTTTGAAACGTGCCGCGACAAACTCGCCAGCGTTCAGGCGTTTCCAGAAGTTCTGGTACTCGGCGCTGTTGTATTCCGCCGGCTCGCAGAACATACGGTGATGTTTGCCCTGGATCTGCGCCAGGCTGTAACCCATCGCATTGAGAAAACCCGCGTTGGCGGTGAGCACATGCCCGTCCAGGTCGAACTCGATCACGGCCGTGGAGCGCACCAGCGCGGAGATCAGGTTTTCGTGCTCGCGCGACGCCTCGATGGTGCGCGTGAGGTCGCTGGAGAACATCGAAATATGCTTGATGCGCCCGTCGGAGCTGCGCACCGGCTGCACGATCGAACGCAACCACGCTTCCTTGCCATTGCCGCGCAACAGGCGCACGGCACCGGCAAAGTGTTCGCCGCGCACCAGTGCGTTCTTGAAGCGCTGCTGGAATTCGTCCTGACGCAGGTAGGCCGGCACCAGCTCGTCAACGGGCCGCCCCAGCAGTTGCGACATCGAGTACGCCAGCTCCTGCAGGAAGTTGGCATTCGCCCACTCCACCCGGCCTTCGGCGTCCAGTGTCAGGCACAACATTTCGCTTTCCAGGCTTTCCTTGACCTGCTGCAAGCTGGACAACTCTTCGCGAAGAGCAGACAGCTCCTGCTTCAAACGGGTGTTGAACATGGGACACCGATGGTCATGAGAAAAGGACGAATCTGACCTGCATCGGCGTGGCCGGGGTTTTCTGAAGAGCGGTTCGATGCCCGGCGTGACTCTTTTTTAGTTCAGTGTCGAGACTAACGAAGCAACCCTGACGCGAGGTTCACCAGAAGATTACTTCTTTGTTAGGTAGCGCCGAGGTTCCACAATTGTAATGCTCACGCAACGCAGCCGTTATCCGCAGTTTGCAACTATCAGCCCGGGCCAAATCAATAAGAACGCGCGCCTCCATAAAAAGCTGATAACTGCCAATACCGAGGAGCGAAACATGCGTATCCGTGATGACCCCCTTCCCCTTTCACTGGTCGTCACACTGCCCCTGGCAGCGCTGGCCGTGGAAAACAAGCCCGAAGGCTTTATCGAAGGCAGCAGCGTGAAGGTGCTAGCACGTAATTTTTACTTCAATCGCGATGATCGCAAAGGCCAATCCAGCCCGACCGGCAACGGCTATTCAGAAGCCTGGTCGCAGAGGCTGATCGGCAAGTTCGAGTCCGGTTTCACCCAGGACACCGTGGGTGTTGGCCTGGATGCGTTTGCCATGGTCGGCGTGAAACTCGATTCGGACACCGGCCGCAGCGGCGGCAAGGGCTCGTTCGGCGTGTTGCCGGTGGACAGGCGACGATAGCTGACACGGCCATTGGCGACCACCAGGCCGCGCTCGGCCAGTGCCAGGGAGCGTTGCGCCAGCTCGAGGCGTTCCTGGGCGCGAAGGGCGCCGTAATAACGGTCGATCACCTCGGCGCGCACGTCGTTGCGGCGCTGTTGCAAGGTCAGCGCCGCGACGTCCTGGCCACGCGTGGCCAGCTCAATGCGCGCACCGCGCTTGCCGCCCAGTTCCAGGGTCTGGCTTAACGTGAGCGTGGTGGTGCGGGTGTCGCGGCGGGTGTCTTCGGCATCCCATGAGGCCAGCGGGTTGGGGATCAACCCCGCCTGCTGGCGACCGCCGCTGGCGATGTCGATCTCCCATTGCGCGGCGGCCAGGTCGGGGTTATTGGCGAAGGCGGTTTGCAGGGCAGCGTCGAGGCTCAGGGTCTGGGCGCCGTCGCCAGCAACACGACGATCGAGCACAGTAATGTTCTTGCACGAGTTGGCATAACGAGAGTTCCAGGCCCATGAAATGGCGGATAAATCCAAGCCGGGGCACTGTAACTTTCGGTACTTATCAGGGCGGTGGGGCGAACATTACAAATCCGTTAGTAAGGCTCAAGCATGGGCTTCTTCGGGCCCGTCACGATGAAAACCCTCGCCCTCGACCTGCAGCGTGACGTGGGAAATATCGAATTGTTCATGCAGCAATTGCGTCACTTGAGCGAGGACCTGTTGCTCGACGCCCGGCACCGCGTCCGCCACCAGATGGCTGCTCAGCACGTTCTTGCCACTGGTGAGTGCCCAGATATGCAGGTCATGTACATCCTTCACGCCAGGTACGCCACGGATGGCCTGTTCCACGCTGTCGATATCGATGCCGTCGGGCACACCTTGCAGCAGCACATTCATGCTCTCCTTGAGCAACACCCAGGTACGCGGTAACACCCAGAAACCAATTGCCGCCGCCACCACCGAGTCGACCCAACCCCAGCCGGTCAACATGATCACCACGGCTGCGATGATCACGCCGACAGAGCCGAGCATGTCACTCCAGACCTCCAGGTACGCACCTTTGACATTCAGGCTTTCGCCGCTGCCAGCGCGGAGCAGGCGCATGGAAATCAGGTTGACGAGCAGCCCCAGCACGGCGATCACCAGCATGCCCGTCGACTGGATCTGCGCAGGCGCCTGCAGGCGTTGATAGGCCTCAAACAGGATGTAGAACGCCACTGCAAACAGCAGCAACGCATTGAAGGCCGCCGCGAGGATTTCAAAGCGCGCGTAGCCGAACGTGCGCTTGCGGTCTGCGGGGCGTTTGGCGATTTGGATCGCCACCAGGGAAATCGCCATGGCCAGGGCATCGGTCATCATGTGCGCGGCGTCGGACAACAGCGCCAGGCTGCCGGTGATAAAGGCACCGATCACCTCGGCAATCATGAAGCTGCTGGTCAGCCCGAGGGCGATCCATAACGGGCGTTCGTGACCGGCGCGTACCTGGGCGTGGTTGTGTCCTGCGCTCATGAAACATCCTCGTGGGGAGTGGTTGCATGAATCATAGCGCCATAGCGGAAGATTCGGATGGGCTCGGCACTTCCTGACCGCGCCCTCAGGCGGCTAACGTGTGGCGCTTGCTGAACAGCGCCACACTCACCACCCCCACCGCGCCCATCACCACGCAATAGCCCACGCAAATCCATGGGCTGGTCGGCATCAGTGCAATCAGGATCAAGGGCGTGGTGCTCGCCCACAGCGCGTAGGCGATGTTGTAGGTGAAGGAAATGCCCGACACCCGCACCGGCGCCGGGAACAGCCCGACCATCACCGACGGCACTGCGCCGACCACGCCGCAGCTCAAGCCTGCCACGGCATACGCGGCGCCGAGCCAGACGCCACCGGCGATCAGGCTGGCGTATAACACCGCGATCCCCAGCGGCAGCAACAGGCTGTAGACCAGCACCGCGCGCCAGGCGCCGATGCGGTCCACCAACAGGCCGGCCAGGACGCACCCGAGGTTCAGGAACACGATGCCCAGCGCGCTCAGGGCGAAGGTGTGGCTGGGCGTCATGCCGAAGGTTTTCTGCATCATGGTCGGGGTGATGACCACCAGCACCACCACGGCCGAGGTGAGCACGCAGGTGAGGATCATCGCCGGCAGCAATACGCTGCGATGCTCGCGCAACACGGTGCGCAGCGGCATTTCGGCGGCGGCTTGGCGGCGCGCCTGCATGTCGAGGAACACCGGGGTTTCGTTGAGCCAGCGGCGCAGCCACACGCCGATCACGCCGAAGACACCGCCGAGCAGGAAGGGGAAGCGCCAGGCGTAGTCGAGGATCTCCGCCGGGGTGAAAAGTTGCGCCAGCAGCGTGGCGGTCAGTGCGCCGAGCAGGTAGCCGAAGGTCAGTCCGGCTTGCAGGAAGCCCAAGGCGTAACCGCGGTGATGAGTCGGCGCATGCTCGGCGACGAAGGTCCAGGCGCTGGGCACTTCACCGCCCACCGCCGCGCCTTGCAGCACGCGCAGCACCAGCAGGATCAGCGGTGCGAAATAGCCGATCTGCGCGTAGGTCGGCATGATCCCAATCAGCAGGCAGGGCAAGGCCATCATCAGGATGCTCAGGCTGAACACGCGCTTGCGCCCCAGGTGATCGGCGAAGTGCGCCATCAGGATGCCGCCCAGCGGGCGCGCGAGGTAGCCCGTAACGAATATCCCGAAACTTTGCAGCAGGCGCAGCCACTCGGGCATTTCCGGCGGGAAAAACAGTTGGCTGAGGGTCAGCGCGAAAAACACGAAGATGATGAAGTCGTAGATTTCCAGGGCACCGCCGAGGGCGGCCAGGCCCAGGGTTTTGTAGTCGGAGCGGGAAAAACGCTGCGCCTGTGCAAGCGAGGTGGCAGTCATGTTGAGGCTCGGCAGACAAACAAAATGGCGTGCAGGTTATGAGCTGAGCCGGATGATGGCAATCGCGGCGGATATATTTGTTTTCCTCATTGATCGATGAAGATAACTGCATTCCCATATCAATGGCCGTAGCGGAACATGCCGTAAAACTGCCATCACCATAACAACTATAAGAGGAATGACTCGTGGCCGATGCTCTCGAAGAAAGCCGCTATGCCCGATTTGCCCTGCGCTGCTCCAATTTCGCCGAACGCTGGTTTCCTGACTCCTGGGTGTTTGCCGCCCTCGCCGTGATCATTGTCGCCGTGGCGACCCTGGGCATGGGCGCCGCGCCGACCGAGGCAGCCAAGGCGTTCGGCGATGGGTTCTGGAGCCTGATCCCGTTCACCATGCAGATGGCCTTCGTGGTGATCGGCGGTTATGTGGTCGCCAGTTCGCCGCCGGCGGTGAGGCTGATCGACCGCCTGGCGCGCATCCCGAAGAACGGCCGCTCGGCCGTGGCCTGGGTGGCGTTGATTTCCATGGTTGCCTCCTTGCTCAACTGGGGCCTGTCCCTGGTGTTCGGCGGTTTGCTGGTGCGCGCATTGGCGCGGCGCACGGACTTGCGCATGGACTACCGCGCTGCCGGCGCCGCAGCCTACCTGGGCCTCGGTGCGGTGTGGGCGTTGGGGCTGTCGTCGTCGGCCGCGCAGTTGCAGGCCAACCCGGCCAGTTTGCCGCCGTCGATCCTGTCGATCACCGGGGTGATCCCGTTCACCGACACCATCTTCCTGTGGCAATCCGGCGCACTGTTGCTGGCGCTGATCGTGGTCTCGCTGATCATCGCCTACGCGACCGCACCCGGCCCGAACAGCGCCCGTGATGCCAAGGCCTGCGGGGTCGACCCGGCCTTCAACCTGCCCAAGCCGCAGGCCCCGACGCGCCCGGGCGAATGGCTGGAGCACAGCCCGGTGCTGACCATCCTGCTGGCGCTGCTGGCGGCGGGTTGGTTGTTCCACGAGTTTTCGACCAAGCCGGCGATCAGCGCCATCTCCGGGCTGAACACCTATAACTTCCTGTTCATCATGGTCGGAGCGCTACTGCACTGGCGCCCGCGCAGCTTTCTCGATGCGGTCGCCCGCGCGGTGCCGACCACCACTGGCGTGCTGATCCAGTTCCCGCTGTACGGCTCGATTGCCGCGCTGATGACCGTGGTCAAGGGCGGCGACGGCCAGACGCTGGCCCACCATATCTCGACCTTCTTTACGTCCATCGCCTCCCACGACACCTATGCCCTGTTGATGGGTGTGTATTCGGCGGTGCTGGGCTTCTTTATCCCGTCGGGCGGCGGCAAGTGGATCATCGAAGCGCCCTACGTGATGCAAGTGGCTAATGACCTGCAATACCACCTGGGCTGGGCCGTGCAGATCTACAACGCGGCCGAGGCGCTGCCGAATTTGATCAACCCGTTTTATATGCTGCCGTTGCTGGGCGTGTTGGGGCTGAAGGCGCGGGATTTGATCGGGTTTTCGTTCGTGCAGTTGCTGGTACACGCGCCGTTGGTGTTGTTCCTGCTGTGGGCGTTGGGGGCGACGTTGAAGTATTTGCCGCCGGTGATGCCTTAAACGCAGCGACAAGCTTGAGGTTTTTAGCTCCAGGCTTGCCGCTTAAAGCGTGTAACTTCGAGCTGTCTTCCCTCCGTCACATTCCACTGCTACCGTCCTGGCGAAATATCTTGCAATAAATAGCCAGCAAGGACTCCCCGCAATGAGTGACGAGCACGAAGACCGCCCTGCCTCTGATTCCATCGACCAACCGCCGGTAGACACCAGCCGACGGCGTTTCCTGGGGGGTGCGGCGGTGCTGGGGGTGGGCGCGACCTTGAGTGGCTGCGGCAATTCCAGCGAAGCGCCGGGCAAACCGGTGGCGCGGCCGCTTACGCCGCAAGAGTTGGATAAAGCGTTACACGACCAAGTGAAAACCGTCGTGGTGATCTACGCCGAAAACCGCAGTTTCAACAACCTGTTTGCCGACTTCCCGGGGCTGGAGAAACCGCTGTCGGCGTTGTCCGCTGCCGACTATCAGCAGCGCGACCGCGACGCCAGCGTATTGACCACCCTGCCCCCGGTGTGGGGTGGCGTGTTGCAAGTCGGCTCGCAAAGCGTCGACGGGGTGACCTACCCCAGTGAAGTGCAATTCCAGGAAAACCTGCCCAACGCCCCGTTCGCCCTCAAGGGCCCGAACGCCGAAGACCTGCCCTTGAGCCTGGTCACCCGTGATTTGTGGCACGTGTTCTACCAGAACCAGATGCAGATCAACGGCGGCAAGAACGACGGCTTCGTCGCATGGGCCGATTCCGGCGGCCTGGTGATGGGGCATTACGCCCAGAGCCGTTATTCCCTGCGCCTGTGGGACGTGGCCAAGGCGTTTGTGCTCTGCGATAACTTCTTCCAGGGCGCGTTTGGCGGCTCGTTCCTCAACCACCAATACCTGATCAGCGCCACCGCGCCGGTTTATCCGAACGCGGCGCAGTCGGTGGCCAAGGCGCAGATCGCCACGCTGCAAAGCGATGATCCCAACGACCCACGCCTCAAGCCCCTGGACAAATCCCCGGCCAGCGCCATGAGCGGCCCGCCGCAGTTCGGCCCGAGCGCATTGACCCCGGACGGTTACGCCGTGAACACCCTGGCCCCGCCCTACTGGCCGACCTGGATTCGCGACCCGCAAAACCCGGACTACGCCAAGCCCGACCTGCCCAACGTGCTGGTGCCGCAGACGCACGAACACATCGGCGACAAGCTGTCGAAAAAGCACATCGACTGGGCCTGGTACGCCGGGGCCTGGCAGGCGACGCTGGAGCAGTTCAAGGACTCGGGCGGCATTCCGAAGATCCCCAACTTCCAGTACCACCACCAGCCGTTCAACTACTTCAAGCAACAGGGCCCGGAAAACCGCGCGGAGCGTGACAAGCGCCTGCGCGACGCGGGCCTGGGCGATGAGTCGAGCACCAACACGTTCTTTGCCGACGCGCAGGCGGGCAAACTACCCGCCGTGACCTTCTACAAACCCCAGGGCAACCTCAATATGCACGCCGGTTATGCCGACGTCGCCTCGGGTGATCGCCATATCACCCGCGCCCTGAAGGTGCTGCAGGAAAGCCCGCAGTGGAAAAACATGGTGGTGGTGGTGACCGTCGATGAAAACGGCGGCTGGTGGGACCATGTGGCACCGCCCAAGGGCGACCGCTGGGGCCCTGGCACGCGGGTTCCGACGCTTGTGGTGTCGCCGTTCGCGCGCAAAGGCACGGTGGACCATACGGTGTACGACACTGCGTCGATCCTGCGCCTGATCACCCGCGTTTTTCAGTTGGAGACACTCGACGGGCTCAAGCAGCGCGACGACGCCATGATCGCCCGCGGCCAGAAACCGATGGGCGACTTGAGCAATGCGCTGCAGTTCGAGGTGTAGGACGGCTTATCCAATAGCGACATGCCCGGCAATTTTGCACGCGGTTTTCCTGGTCAGCCGCTACTGTGTGAGGGTGGGCTTTCACCCCGCACAGGCAGGCTTTCGCGGACAAGGAATCATCTATGTTTAAACCGACCAGGTTGTCCTTCACCTTGGCCGCACTGCTGGCGAGTGCGGTCGTACAGGCCGACATCGAAGTCCCCCTGGGCAGCACGCAACGGGTTACCCAGTTGTTCGCTTACCCCAATAACTGCAATGTGATCTGCTTTCGGCCCTGGACGCTGGAGCAGACCGCCGAGCATTACCTGAACCAGAGCCTGCAGCGCGACGGTTACAGCCGCGCCAAAGTCAGCGTCAAAATCCATGATGGCCAGGTCGCGGCGACCTTCAGCGGGGTGCCCGACAGCTATGGCCTCCCGCTGACGAGCTTGCTCGCGACCGCCGACCTGGCCTACCAGGGCGCGAGCCGGCTCAATAGCGACGGCAAGTGGGCCTACAACTGGTACTTGTTCCTGCCGCTGGGCATGGCCCTGGAAAACCGTAAAAGCATCGAGTTGCTGCACTTCCCGCCGGATTATTCACTGACCCAGGCCCAGGATTACCTGGAATCGGCCACCACCGACCGCTGGGCCACCCTGCTCGTCGACAATGGCATTCCGGCCAGCGAAACCCCGGCCTACCAGACCATCATCGACATCGCGCCGATCGCCGCGCCGTCCAACGCGGGTAAGGACCTGGAAAACGTCTACAGCTACTTCACCGACTACCAGACACGCATGGTCGCGCAGCTGAGCCAGCCCCCCAAAGGTTCGTTGCCGATGGTGGCGTTCGGCGCCCCGGTGCGCAGTTGGATCAAGCAACAATACGGGCAAACCGTGGGCGTGCTGGGCCTGGCGCAGATCAGCCCGGCCCCCGGTAAAACCGTCTCGGTGCTGGGCGCCAACCACCCCAGTTACATCTGGTACGCGGCCAGCCCGGACACCTACGACGGTAACGCGCAGAAGGCCGACGAGGCCGGTTTGAAAGTGATGGGCCAGGACTTGAGCGCCGCCTGCTGGCAAGCCGGAATGGGCCAGAAACCGGCGAGCGATGCGAATGTGCTGCTCAAGGCGTGCATGAACACCTGGCAAGTCACGCGCAAAGAGCAGACCTGTGAACTGTTCTACACCTCGGTGCGCAACCTGACCCCGGAGCAGGCGAACGCCAAATGCGCCACGCCCGCGATCAAAGCCCAGCTCAAGCAACTGAAAGACGCCGCCCCCGCCCCGGCAATCACCACCCCTGCGCTGTAACGCGCACAAAAAAGCCGATTTCTACTGTCAAACTTGACAGTAGAAATCGGCTTTATGTTCAGCGAGTCTTGATCCGGGCCCATCCGCTGCAAGACTGGCAGTCAGACACCACCCGCAGGTCGATGCAGCCCAACCAAGGAGAGTTATGAAGACTCGAACCATGGATAAGGCTGTAAACGCTATGAATGATTGCCTTTACCCGTTCAAGACACTGTTCGTCGAGCAGGGCTACCCTTCGTCCAAACACTTCCAGGTCATCCAAACCACGGACGGCGCCGGAGCCGGGATCAAGGCTCGCATCCCCTTTGACAGTCGCGTGCGCATTGCCAAGGTCTCCGGCTACGCGGTGAACGAGCGACGCCCGCACACCTTGCAGGTGTCGCCACGCATCCACTTGTACGACTGTTGGTTCTGCGGCCTGCTGCACCACTCCTGCAACCCGAATGTATTTTTAGACACCACCTACCTGGAGCTCTGGACCGTGCAGTCCATCCCCGCCGACACCCGGCTGACCCTGGATTACGCCAGCACCGAGGACACGCTGTTCCGGCAGTTCGCTTGCCAATGCGGCGAGCTGAACTGCCGGGGCTGGATCACCGGCAGCCAGGAGCCGTTGAACGCCGAGGGGCAAGCGTTCATGACCGAGTGGCGCGAGCGCAAGCGCCCTTAGACTTCACCCAGCGGGCGCAAGCGATACTGCGGCGGCAACTGCTCAAAACCACTGATGGTGGTGTTCAAGCTCTTCCAGCGGCCATCCTTGATGCCGTAGATGCAGCCGTGGATCGACAGGCTCTGCCCGCGGTGCCAGGCGTTTTGCACAATGCTGGTGTGACCGACATTGGCCACCTGCTGAATCACATTCAGCTCGCACATGCGGTCGACGCGTTCTTCTTCGCTCGGCAACTGCGCCAACATCTCGCGGTTTTCGTAGTACAGGTCGCGAATGGTGCGCAGCCAGCCGTCGATCAGGCCGAACTGGCGGTCCTGCATCGAGGCCCGCACGCCGCCGCAGCCATAGTGGCCGGTGACCAGGATGTGTTTGACCTTAAGCACATCGACGGCGTACTGAATCACCGACAGGCAGTTAAGGTCGGTGTGCAGCACCACGTTGGCCACATTACGGTGTACGAACAGATCACCCGGCAGCATGCCGACGATCTCGTTGGCCGGTACACGGGCGTCTGAGCAGCCGATCCACAGGTACTCCGGTGTTTGCTGGCGGGCCAGCTTGGCGAAGAATTCGGGATCTTCCTGTGTGATCGCATCTGCCCAGCGTTCGTTGTTATCAAGCAGGTCTTGTAGTTCGTTCATCAGGGAAAGCCTCAGGAATGATGCGCAGCTTTGACAGACGACCGCCCGTCCGGGTCACGCCGGGAATAAAGATAGTCGGCGGGCAATTACTTGAATCTTGGGGCGCCAAGCCTGTCCACACACTATAAGCCCCACAGTATGAGGATTGGCCATGACTGAATCACGACGTCCATACGGCGCTACCCAGCCGGAACCGATTGATGACAACGAGGATCGCATGGGCCAGATGCGCGAGTTGGACTTTGACGAGGAAGAGCCGACGGCGCAAATCGGCGATGAACTGCCGCGTGGCGAACGCAAACGCCGGATGCCCGACGAACGGGTGGGTGAGGCCGGGATGGCCGGCGCGTCGACCGATGACGACATGAGCCCGGAAAACCTGATCCGTGAGGACGGCGCGCGGGATGCACAGGAAGCAGGCGAAGGCGAACAGGCCGATTGGGACCTGAGCATCGTGGATGAAGATGATATCGGCGGCGGCAACGGGCTGGATGAGGCCGAATTGGCTGATCTGGACCCTGTCGACGGCAACCGCTGACACACCGTAGATCCAAATGTGGGAGGGGGCTTGCTCCCGATATCGGAGTGCCAGTAACCGATAAGTGCCTGACACACCGCAATCGGGAGCAAGCCCCCTCCCACATGGGTTGCGTGTTTAATCGACCAGGGTGCAGGCCATCACGACCGCATCTTCGCGCCCACCGACGGCCGGGTAGTAATCGCGCCTACGCCCGATTTCATTGAAGCCATAGCGCTCGTACAGTCGGAACGCGCCGGTATTGCTGTCACGCACTTCGAGGAAACATTCTCGTGCAGTGGCGGCATACGCGCGGGACATCAGGTGCTCCAGCAGCGCCAGGCCGAGGCCGCGGCCCTGGTTTTCCGGTTTGACGGTGATGTTCAGCAAATGCGCCTCATCGAGGATGATCTGCACCACCCCGTGACCCACTTGCTGCTCACCTTCGAACATCAACCAAATCTGGTACTTGCCCAGCCCGTCGAGAAAAATCCCGCGGGTCCAGGGGTGGCTATACGCCGCGTATTCGATTTTCAGCACGGCGTCGAGGTCGGCCTCGGTCATCGGGCGAAAGGATAAAGCCTCACTCATCGGTTGTTTTCCAGCGCGCCATCAGCCGGCGCATGGCTTGCCAGACATCAGCCTTACGCTGTGGCTCTTCCATTAATAATTCCAGGCCCGGCAGGGCCCATACCGAGCCCAGGCCTTCGACCTGCAGCTCGCGGTACCAGGCTTCGGCATCGGCTTCGCCGGCAAAACGCACGGCGGGCAGGCCGATCAGCCACAGGCACACGCAGGGTTCGTCTTCCAGGCGCGCCGACACAAAACCTTGCACAAAATCTCGCGCAGCGTCCGGGCCCTGGTCCATCGTGCCGCGCACCAGCAACGGCCAGCGCACCGGGTCGCCGACGATTTGCGGGCTGTCGGGCAAGCCGGCGGCGCGCAGCATGTCCTTGAGCAACATGTAGGCCGGGTCGCGGGTCTGGAAGCGCTCGCCGGTCGGCAGCTCCACCAGCAACAGGCAACGCCCGGCCCGCAGCAGTTGCAGGGCAAATCGTGGGGGTGGGACGACAGGCGCCTTGACCACCGGCGCCGCTTCTTCAGCCACCAGCGGTTTGGCCATCGGCGACGGGCGTGGCACCTCGACCTTGGCGCGCTCTACCACCGGGCGCACCGGCGGCTCAGGCTTGACCACCGCCACCGGCGCTGCGGCCTCTTCCCCCGAGGTCTCGAAGGCCTCTTCGGGCTCGAGCACCTGCAGCAGCTCGAGCCGCGACGGGGCGGCAAACGGCAGTTCGGTGCGGGGCAGCCAGTTGACCACCTGCATGGCGGTCAAGTAAGCGCGACGTCGGGACTCGATAAGCACAGCTCGGCCACTTGTGGATAAGTAAAGAGCGGGGATTCTACCGCTGTTCGGTAACAATCGCCCACTGCGCACTGACCGGCTGTGGATAAATCCCGCGCCTGATGCAGTACAATCGCGACTTTTAATCGCCAACCAGCCGGCCATTCCCATGATCGAACCCAAGCGCGTCCTGCGCGCCCTCGCCGAACACTGGGCCTTACTTGAGCCACTGTGCGAACACTTCGACCAAGGCACCCTGAGCCTCGGCGAGCTGCGCGCACAACTGGCCGCCCAACAACTGGACAGCACGCCCCAGGACATCACCAGCTTGCTGGACGTGTGGATTCGCCTGGATATCCTGGTGCCTGTCGCCAAGAGCCCGAACCGTTTCGAGCTCAACGCGCAGATCCACGACTTCCTGGCCTATCTTCGCAAGGAGCACCGGCTTGGCCTGTGCCTGGAAATCGAAGCCTACCTGCGCCACCTCGAGCGCCTGGCCGGTTATATCCAGGACGCCTTCGACATCCGTGACGGCCACGACCTGGCCCGTCAACTGCGCCTGCTCGACATGCGCGTGCGCGACGTGCTGAAAAAGCTCGCCAACGACGAGCAGGCCCTCGTCGCCGTGGCCGACCGCGCCAAGACCAGCGACCGACAGATCCCGTTGCGTCAGCGTTACGCCGAAGTGCTGGCGACCTGGGACGAATACGTCGAACCGATGATCCAACTGGTAAACGCCGACGGCGCCTTCGAACAAGGCGTGCGCAAGGTCGAAAACGTGCTGCTGCGCATGCTCACCGAGCAGCAGCGTCTTGGCCATCTGGTCGACGACGACATGCTGTTGCGCACCCACGCGCGCATCCTCGAAATGCAGACCAGCGCCCAACTGACCCTGCGTCACGCCCGCGAGCTGCTGCTGCCATTGCGTGAAGAAGCGCGTCGGCACAACGCCGTGACCCGTGGCGCAGCGCTTGCCTTGTCGGCCATTCGCCGTAAAGGCCTGGACGCGGTGCCGCAGGCCGCGATGCCGATGTTTACCCGGCCGCAAAGCACCTTCCTCGGCAGTGCCAGTCAGGTCGAAGCCTATGTGTATGCCCTGGCGAACTTCGAGCCGAAACCCGCGCGGTTCCCCAAGGCGCACAAGGCCCCTACCGGCGAAGCCCAGCGCGCACCGCGCACGGTCAAGGAAATGCTCGAACGCTGCGAAGACGCGCTGCCGATGCCGGACCTGATGACCTGGCTGCTGGAACAGGAACCGGACGGCGCCACCGACGAATTGCTGTACTGGTTCTCGCGCCTGTCCCGCGAAAAACGCTTCAAGCGCGAGCGCCTGGAGCGCCGCGATTACCACACACACGAGCATCAGGTCAGCCTGCGCTCATTCGCCCTGCTCCCGGCCAGCACAGACGCGGCCGAGCATTCTGCGAGCACCCCTTATGCATCTTGATCTATCCGAACTGTCCCAACTGGCGCCGATCTTTCGCGAGCTGTTCAAGGGTTACCACGTCAGCCGCCGCGACCCGGAGCTGTACGCGCAACTGTCGAACTTCCAGGACCAGTACCGCACGCTGTTCAAGGCCCTGGGCTTTGAGCTGGTCTGCGATACGCGCGGTTTCTACTACTTCGTGCCGGACTCCGCCATCGCCAGCGCGCAGGTGAACAAGACCGCGCAACGCCTGGCGTTGTTCACCTTCATCATCGTCGAGCACCTGGCCGACCAGGGCCGCGACCCGATTGCCGTGCTCGACGGCGGCAGCCTCGGCCGCGATGAACTGCCGTCGCTGTTGGAGAAATACCGCGACCTGTTTATCCAGGCCGAAGTGCAGACCCAGGAAGAGCTCGAAGAAAAAATCATGCGCCGCATGACCCAGCTGGGTTTTGCCAGCGAGGACAACGGCATCTATCGCTTCCTGCCGCCGATGCACCGCTTCCTCGATGTGTGCCTGTCGGTGCAGCAGGACCGCGACCTCGCGGCCAGCATCCACAGCGTGCTGCCATTGCCGGCGCCGGTGATCATCAACGAAGACAGCGACGAAAAACTGCTGGAAACCGATGACCCGCTGGACTTGAGCGACTTTGCCGAAGACAGCGAAGAAGACGCCCTGGCCCGCGCCATTGCCGAAGAACAGGAGACCGATGCATGAGCAAGGAACGCTACGGCATCCGCCGCTTCGCCCTATTGAATACCGCCGGCTACAGCCTGGGTTTGTTCCCGCTGGAAGAGCCGCTGTCGGTGTATGGCGCGAACAACCTGGGTAAATCGGCGTCGATCAACGCCTTGCAGTTCCCGATCCTGGCGCGCATGTCGGACATGAGTTTCGGCAAGTACACCCTGGAACAATCGCGGCGCTTCTACTTTGCCACCGACACCAGCTACATCCTCGTCGAAGTCTCCCTGCCCCACGGCCCGCACGTGATCGGCGTGGTCGGACGCGGCCCGGGCGGTGGTTTCGGTCACCAGTTCTTTGCCTACGCCGGCAAGCTGGACCTGGCCCACTACCAGAAAAACGACACCTGCCTGCGCCAGAAAGAGCTGTTCACCAACCTTGAGCGCGAGGGCCTGAAAGCCTACGAACTCAAGCCCGATGAACTACGCCGTTTGCTGGTCGGCGGCCACACGTCGATCCCGCTGGACCTGACGTTGATCCCGCTGCGTTCCACCAGCGAACAGAGCCTGAAGACCTTCCGCGCGCTGTTTATCAACCTGCTGCACATGCGCGAAATCACTGCCGCCAAGCTCAAGCAATTGTTCCTCGATGCGTTCGAGCACAGCCTGCGTTCCGGCAGTGTCGATTACATCGCCGCGTGTGAAGAAGCCTTCCGCGACGTGCGACGCATGGAGCAGGACTACAACTCGCTGGTCGCCGCCGGCCCGCTGGTCGAGGCCCTGGCCAATGGCGTGAAACAACGCGACATCCTGCGCGGCAAACTGCATCGCCTGTCGCCGCTGCTGGATTCGCTGCTGGGCACCTGGTCGGACTACGCCGGTGCGCGCAAGGAAGAGCTGACCCTCCAGGCCGAGCACTACCGCAACGAGCAGGACGCGCTGCAGAACAACCAGCGTGGCGGCACCCAGGAGCTGATGCGCCTGGAGCGCGAAATCAGCGGCATCCAGCGTTGGCTGGGCGAGCTGTCGGTGCTCAAGCATCGCTTTGCGCTGGTCGATGACGTCAAGGTGCTGGAACAGCAACTGCTGGCGGCCAAGGATGCCCACGATGAACTCGCCGGCGCCCTGGCGCAGTCGCGGCAGTTCAGCGCCGAGGACTTGGACGAGCGCCTGCGCGACCTGGAAAAACGCTTGAAGTCGGTCAAGCAGCAGCTCGACCACGCCGACAACAACAGCTACGCCAAACTGCGCGAGGAATTCTCACAGCAGGATGTCGAGCGTCTGATGCGTCTGTTCAACAGTTCGTTGTTCAGCCTGCCGTTGGGCGAGCATGGCATCACGCTGGATGAGGACGGCCAGTGGGTCAAATCCCTGGAACTGATCCTCGATGGGTTCAAGGGTGAGCGCTTTGAAGTGCCGGGGCTGTCCATCGACATCTCCCACATCGAGCCACCCGCCTTGCAGGCCCTGGCGGATCGCGCAGCCTTGCGCGACCAGAAAGAGCGTCTGGAAAAAGAACTCAAGCAGCTCAAGACGCAACAGGCGGTTGCCTCTGACCGCGCCGCGAGCAAAACCCAGACCGAAGCGCTGTACCAGCAAGTGCTGGACGCGCAAAAGGCGCTGGAAGATTTCCGCCGCGCGCAGACCCTGAGCGCCGAAGAAGGCGAGAAGCTGGAACAGCTGGCGCAGATGGAAGCGGCCCAGGATGAATTGAAGCGTTCCAGCGATGCGTTCACCGAACGCGTGCAGCAACTGTCGGCCAAGCTGCAACTGGTCGGTCGCCAGATCGGCGATATGGAAGCCAAGCAACGCACCCTGGATGACGCGTTGCGCCGTCGCCAGTTGCTGCCGGCGGACTTGCCGTTCGGCACGCCGTTCATGGACCCGGTCGACGATTCCATGGACAACCTGCTGCCACTGCTCAACGACTATCAGGACAGTTGGCAGGGCTTGCTGCGCGCCGATGGCCAGATCGAAGCGCTGTACGCCCAGGTACGCCTCAAGGGCGTGGCCAAGTTCGACAGCGAGGACGACGTGGAGCGTCGCCTGCATCTGCTGATCAACGCGTATGCGCACCGCACCGACGAAGCCCTGACCCTGGGCAAGGCGCGGCGCGCGGCGGTCACCGACATCGCGCGGACCTTGCGCAATATCCGCAGCGACTACGACAGCCTGGAACACCAACTGGCCTTGTTCAACCGCGAGATCAACAAGCGCCAGGTGTCGAACCTGCAGAGTTTCCGCATCGTGCTGGCGCCAAACAAGGAAGCGCTCAAGCATATCGACCAGATCATCCACAGCGCCGGTCAGTACGAAGAAGGCGAAACCCTGTCGGTGTTCGACTTGAGCCAGAGCGCCGATCAGGACAACAAGAACGAAGAGGCCAAGGAATACCTGGCGCGCCTGGTCGCGGCCAACCATAACCAGTTGGGTCTCAAGGACTTGTTCGAGCTGGCGTTCGAGATCACCAAGGTGAATGGCCAGCCAGTGATTCACACCGACATCGACGGTGCGGCGTCCAACGGCACCACCATGACCATCAAGGCGCTGACCAACATGTATTTGTTGCTGCACTTGATGGACCGCGACCAGGCCGGGCGTGTGCGCTTGCCGTACTACCTCGATGAAGCGGCCGACATCGACGAGAAGAACCAGGCGGCGCTGCTGGAAACCAGCCTGCAGTTGGGCTTCGTGCCGATCCTGGCGAGTGTGAAGCCGCAGGTGTCCGCCCAGGTGGCGATCGACCTAGAAGGCGGCAGCGGGCCGAATGGCATCTACATCGATGAGGCGGACTGGAAGTACATCCGTCGCCATGATGCGGTGAAGGCGACGGTAAATGTGCAGGCGGATGAGCCGGAGTTGGATGAGGTCTGACGTTTTGCGTTGAAATGCAAAAAGGCCGCGATCTTATGGATCGCGGCCTTTTTTGTGGGCTGGGGTTTGGCGGTGTTTTTGAGGGCCTCGTCGCGGGCAAGCCCCCTCCCACATTTGACCGAGTTTATCCTGTAGGAATGCGCTCGAAGGTGGGAGGGGGCTTGCCCGCGATAGCCGCGCCTCGGTCTACTTACCCAGCGGAATCTTAGGTGCCCAGGTCAGCCACTCATCTTCAAACTTGTCGAACAGCGGGAAGGTTTGCTGCGGCCGTGCGGCGCTGCCCATGCGTTCGCCATCGGGCGTGGCAAAGGCGATGCCGCCGGCGACCAGGGTTTCCAGGGACTCGGTGCGCACCGTCGCGCCTTTGAACAGGCCGAAGTCGAGACCAAAGCCGCTGGTGTTCCAGAAGCGGCTGCCGCTGCGCACCAATGCCGCGTACTTGGGTTCGATCAGGATATGGATCAACACGCGGTCGGCGGTCTGGCCCAACTCGTAGCCGGTGACTTTGCCCACGGTGACTTCGCGGTAAGTGACGGGTACGCCTTCTTTGAGCGAACCACGGCGTGCGGCGCTGAGTGTCAGGCTCAGGCCGGCCTCCTGGTGGACGGCTTCGGGCGGTTGGTCCAGCGCGACAAAGCTCTTTTGTGTCCCGGCGTTTTTCACTGCGGGCAGCACCTCGATGTATTGGCCGGTGACCAGGGTTTCCAGGTTCGAGGTTTTCATCAAGCCCAGTTCCGGCTTGACCACCCAGAACTGGCTGCCGACGCGCGCGATGCGATCCGCGACCTGGGTGATGCGCGCACCGAGCAGCACCGATTGCATATCGGCGCTGAGGTCGACGCTCTCGATCTTACCGACGTCCAGGCCTTTGAAACGCACCGGGGTGCCGGGGCGCAGGCCGTCGGCGCGGTCGACTTTGATGGTCACCAGGGTGCCACTCTGATTCGCCGCTTCACGATCGGTGAACAGGCGGAAACGTGGGATACGCTTTCTCAGCGGCACGTTCGGTTCCGGCGTTTCGAAGGCGATACCGCCAGATATCAGGCTGGCCAAGGATTCGCTTTTTACCTGGATACCGCCCGTGAGGCCGCCGGTCAAGGTTACACCGCTGGCATTCCAGAAACGCGTCGAGCCATTGACCAGGTTGGCGTATTCCTTCTCGATGTGGACACCGATCACCAACTGTTTGTTTTTGCGTGAGAACTGGTAGCTCTGCACCGAGCCGACCTTGACCTGTTTGTAGAGGATCGGGCTGCCAACATCCAGGGAGCCAAGGTTGTCAGTGAAGAGCACCATGTGCAGGCCAGGAGAACGCAGGTCCAAGGGCGGTGCCTTGGCCCGAGCCACGTACTCGCGTTGGGGGGCAGTGCCTTTGTCACCGGGACGAACCGCGATGTAGTTACCTTTGACCAACGCCTCGAGCCCAGTGATACCGGCCAGGGAAATCGACGGTTTGACCACCCAGAATTGGGTGTCCTGTACCAGGTAGTCTTCAGCCAATGGGTCGAGGGTCAGCTCGGCGTTGGCACTGGACAGGTCCGGGTCGATCTTCAGGGTTTTCAGGCTGCCGACCTGGATACCTTTGTACATCACCGGGGTACGCCCGGCCTGCAGGCCTTCGAAGTCGCTGAGTTTGACCTTGACCTTGATGCCGGCGGCGGCGGCGTCGAAGTCTTCATATAGGCGGAAGGGCAGGCTCGGATCGGTCGGCGGGCTGTCCTTGCGATTCTCCGGGGTGGCGAAGGCGATACCGCCGGCGACGATACTGGAGAGTGATTCGCTGCGTATCTTCAAGCCGGAGAGGTTCGCGTCGATGCTGATGCCGCTGGCGTTCCAGAAACGCGTGTGTTTGCGCACCAGGCTGGCGTAGGTCGGTTCGATGTAGACCTTGATCTCGACGGTGCTCTGGTCCTCGGACAACAAGTAGCTTTTGACCTGGCCGACCTGGATCTGCTTGTAGAACACCGGGCTGCCGCGGTTGAGCGAGCCAAGGCGGTCGGCCTTGATGGTCAAGTGCAGGCCGGGCTTGGCGTCGGACAAGGGCGGCTCTTCAGACAGCGCCTTGAATTTGCGCGTGGACTCACCATCGCCAGGGCTGGCGGCAATGTAGTTACCCGACACCAGCGTCTCCAGGCCGGTGATGCCGGCGAGGCTGACGCTGGGTTTGACCAGCCAGAAACGCGTATTGGTCTTGAGGTACGGCTCGACATCCTTGTTCATCTCGATGGTGGCAATCACCCCGCGATTGTTACCTTCGTCGTCCAGGGCCAGGGTCTTGACCTTGCCCACAGGCATGCCTTTGTAGACCACTTCGGTCTTGTTGACCTGGATGCCTTCGCCGCTTTCGAAGCGTACCTGGATCTCGATACCTTGCTGAGAGTAGGCACGCCAGCCCAACCAGCCGCCGATGATCAGGGCGATCAGGGGCAGTACCCAAATGGCCGACCAGTTGGAGGCCGGGCGGGTTTTAGCTTTAGGCAAATCACTCATGGTCGTCGTCCGACTCCGTGTTATCCCAAATCAGTCGGGGATCAAAAGTTACTGCGGCAAGCATCGTCAAGATCACCACACTGGCGAACGCCGCCGCGCCGAGATTGGCCTCGACACTGGCAAGCCGTCCAAAGTTTACAACCGCCACCAGGATGGCGATCACGAAGATATCCAACATGGACCAGCGGCCGATGAATTCGATAAAGCGGTACATGATAATCCGTTGTTGCGCGGACAGCGGTTGGTGACGCTGCACCGAGAACAGTAGCAGACCAATGCCCACCAGCTTGAACGTCGGCACCAGGATGCTGGCGATGAACACCACGGCAGCGATGGGGAACATGCCGTGCTGCACCAGTTGGATCACACCGGACATGATGGTGCTGGGGTCGCCCTGGCCGAGAGAATTGACGGTCATGATCGGCAGCAAGTTGGCGGGGATATAGAGAATCGCGGCGGTGATCAGCAACGCCCAGGTTCGCGTGAGGCTGTTGGGGCGACGGGCATGGACCAGCGCACCGCAACGAGCGCAGGTTTGCTCATCGGTGTCCGGTTCTTGCTTGTTCAATTCGTGGCATTCGGTACAAATCAGAATGCCTGCATCAATCGCCCGCATGATCATCCTCCCCTGACAGTGATTGCCAGATCTGGTGGGGCGACATCACCACCTCAAGCAGAACCTGAACCATTAATAGGCTGACGAAGCAGACCAGGCCCAGGCCAATCGTAATGGAGGCCATGTCGGCGAGTTTTACGATCGCCACCAGGACGCCCATCAGGTACACCTCCAACATCCCCCAATCTTTCAGGTGATGGTAAATGCGGTACAGCAGCAGCCCGTAACTGCGGCCGATGTTCCAGCGAATGCTGAGCAACACCGCCAATTGGCAGAGCAGCTTGAGCAGGGGAATGCCCATGCTGCATAGGAACACAACGGCGGCGACGCCGCGCATGCCGGTGTCGAACAGGCCGACTACGCCGGTCCATACGGTGTCCTCTGAGGACTGCCCGAGTAGATTAAGCTGCATGATGGGCAAAAAGTTCGCGGGGATGTACAGCAACAGTGCTGCCAGCACTAAGGCGAGGCTTCGTTCGACGACGTTGTGGCGGTGCGCGTACAGCTCGTAACCACAACGCGTGCACTGGGCTTTTTCGCCGAGCGCGAGCACAGGTTTGCGCATCAATAAATCGCACTCATGGCATGCCACCAGGTCGTCCAGGGGTAAATCCGACACCTTGGGGGCATCATCCGGATCGGGCATAGATAGGGCTCGGACGCTAAAAAAGGTTAGGTGCCTATTCTAGTGGTCTAGTTCAGAAATAACTGTGCAAATTTGTCGGATGCTGGATCGTCGCAAGCCTCTTCGCACTTTTCGAGCGGACAAACAAAACCCCTGTCTGCGTAAGCAAACAGGGGTTCTGGAATTTAATCTTGACGATGACCTACTCTCACATGGGGAAACCCCACACTACCATCGGCGATGCATCGTTTCACTGCTGAGTTCGGGATGGGATCAGGTGGTTCCAATGCTCTATGGTCGTCAAGAAATTCGGGTACTGAGTCGTGGCCAGCTGGCCTCGCTTCAGCAAATTGGGTATGTGATAGCTTTCGGTGTTTTGTGAGATTCGAACTTTCGGTTCGTTTCGTCTTCACACACCGCAATCTGATGCTCTTTCGAGTAGTCAAATTGCTTGGGTGTTATATGGTCAAGCCTCACGGGCAATTAGTATTGGTTAGCTCAACGCCTCACAGCGCTTACACACCCAACCTATCAACGTCGTAGTCTTCGACGGCCCTTCAGGGGACTCAAGGTCCCAGTGAGATCTCATCTTGAGGCTAGTTTCCCGCTTAGATGCTTTCAGCGGTTATCTATTCCGAACATAGCTACCCGGCAATGCCACTGGCGTGACAACCGGAACACCAGAGGTTCGTCCACTCCGGTCCTCTCGTACTAGGAGCAGCCCCTCTCAAATCTCAAACGTCCACGGCAGATAGGGACCGAACTGTCTCACGACGTTCTAAACCCAGCTCGCGTACCACTTTAAATGGCGAACAGCCATACCCTTGGGACCGGCTTCAGCCCCAGGATGTGATGAGCCGACATCGAGGTGCCAAACACCGCCGTCGATATGAACTCTTGGGCGGTATCAGCCTGTTATCCCCGGAGTACCTTTTATCCGTTGAGCGATGGCCCTTCCATACAGAACCACCGGATCACTAAGACCTACTTTCGTACCTGCTCGACGTGTCTGTCTCGCAGTCAAGCGCGCTTTTGCCTTTATACTCTACGACCGATTTCCGACCGGTCTGAGCGCACCTTCGTACTCCTCCGTTACTCTTTAGGAGGAGACCGCCCCAGTCAAACTACCCACCATACACTGTCCTCGATCCGGATAACGGACCTGAGTTAGAACCTCAAAGTTGCCAGGGTGGTATTTCAAGGTTGGCTCCACGCGAACTAGCGTCCACGCTTCAAAGCCTCCCACCTATCCTACACAAGCAAATTCAAAGTCCAGTGCAAAGCTATAGTAAAGGTTCACGGGGTCTTTCCGTCTAGCCGCGGATACACTGCATCTTCACAGCGATTTCAATTTCACTGAGTCTCGGGTGGAGACAGCGCCGCCATCGTTACGCCATTCGTGCAGGTCGGAACTTACCCGACAAGGAATTTCGCTACCTTAGGACCGTTATAGTTACGGCCGCCGTTTACCGGGGCTTCGATCAAGAGCTTCGCGTTAGCTAACCCCATCAATTAACCTTCCGGCACCGGGCAGGCGTCACACCCTATACGTCCACTTTCGTGTTTGCAGAGTGCTGTGTTTTTAATAAACAGTCGCAGCGGCCTGGTATCTTCGACCGGCATGAGCTTACGGAGCAAGTCCTTCACCCTCACCGGCGCACCTTCTCCCGAAGTTACGGTGCCATTTTGCCTAGTTCCTTCACCCGAGTTCTCTCAAGCGCCTTGGTATTCTCTACCCAACCACCTGTGTCGGTTTGGGGTACGGTTCCTGGTTACCTGAAGCTTAGAAGCTTTTCTTGGAAGCATGGCATCAACCACTTCGTTAACTAAAAGTTAACTCGTCATCAGCTCTCGGCCTTAGAATCCCGGATTTACCTAAGATTCCAGCCTACCACCTTAAACTTGGACAACCAACGCCAAGCTGGCCTAGCCTTCTCCGTCCCTCCATCGCAATAACCAGAAGTACAGGAATATTAACCTGTTTTCCATCGACTACGCTTTTCAGCCTCGCCTTAGGGACCGACTAACCCTGCGTCGATTAACGTTGCGCAGGAAACCTTGGTCTTTCGGCGTGGGTGTTTTTCACACCCATTATCGTTACTCATGTCAGCATTCGCACTTCTGATACCTCCAGCAAGCTTCTCAACTCACCTTCACAGGCTTACAGAACGCTCCTCTACCGCATCACCTAAGTGATACCCGTAGCTTCGGTGTATGGTTTGAGCCCCGTTACATCTTCCGCGCAGGCCGACTCGACTAGTGAGCTATTACGCTTTCTTTAAAGGGTGGCTGCTTCTAAGCCAACCTCCTAGCTGTCTAAGCCTTCCCACATCGTTTCCCACTTAACCATAACTTTGGGACCTTAGCTGACGGTCTGGGTTGTTTCCCTTTTCACGACGGACGTTAGCACCCGCCGTGTGTCTCCCATGCTCGGCACTTGTAGGTATTCGGAGTTTGCATCGGTTTGGTAAGTCGGGATGACCCCCTAGCCGAAACAGTGCTCTACCCCCTACAGTGATACATGAGGCGCTACCTAAATAGCTTTCGAGGAGAACCAGCTATCTCCGAGCTTGATTAGCCTTTCACTCCGATCCACAGGTCATCCGCTAACTTTTCAACGGTAGTCGGTTCGGTCCTCCAGTTAGTGTTACCCAACCTTCAACCTGCCCATGGATAGATCGCCCGGTTTCGGGTCTATTCCCAGCGACTAGACGCCCTATTAAGACTCGCTTTCGCTACGCCTCCCCTATTCGGTTAAGCTCGCCACTGAAAATAAGTCGCTGACCCATTATACAAAAGGTACGCAGTCACCTAACAAAGTAGGCTCCCACTGCTTGTACGCATACGGTTTCAGGATCTATTTCACTCCCCTCTCCGGGGTTCTTTTCGCCTTTCCCTCACGGTACTAGTTCACTATCGGTCAGTCAGTAGTATTTAGCCTTGGAGGATGGTCCCCCCATATTCAGACAAAGTTTCTCGTGCTCCGTCCTACTCGATTTCATGACTAAGAGATTTTCGCGTACAGGGCTATCACCCACTATGGCCGCACTTTCCAGAGCGTTCCGCTAATCTCAAAGCCACTTAAGGGCTAGTCCCCGTTCGCTCGCCACTACTAAGGGAATCTCGGTTGATTTCTTTTCCTCAGGGTACTTAGATGTTTCAGTTCCCCTGGTTCGCCCCTTACACCTATGTATTCAGTGTAAGGTAACCATCTTATGATGGCTGGGTTCCCCCATTCAGACATCTCCGGATCAAAGTCTGTTTGCCGACTCCCCGAAGCTTTTCGCAGGCTACCACGTCTTTCATCGCCTCTGACTGCCAAGGCATCCACCGTATGCGCTTCTTCACTTGACCATATAACCCCAAGCAATCTGGTTATACTGTGAAGACGACATTCGCCGAAAATTCGATAATACTCAATTAAGAGCAACTCACAAATTTTACCTTAGCCTGATCCGTTACCAGTGAAAGTAACGTTCAGTCTATCTTTCTATCACATACCCAAATTTTTAAAGAACGATCTAATCAAAGACTAGAAATCAACATTCACCATCATCACGATGGAATGCTCATTTCTAAGCTCTCAAACTTCAGAAGCAGTAGTGGTGGAGCCAAACGGGATCGAACCGTTGACCTCCTGCGTGCAAGGCAGGCGCTCTCCCAGCTGAGCTATGGCCCCGTATTTCTACAGGTTCCCACACAAAATTGGTGGGTCTGGGCAGATTCGAACTGCCGACCTCACCCTTATCAGGGGTGCGCTCTAACCAACTGAGCTACAGACCCAATTTCGGGCTGCTTCTTATCGTCTTCTTCAATGAATCAAGCAATTCGTGTGGGAACTTATGGAGCAGCTGATGTCGTCGATTAAGGAGGTGATCCAGCCGCAGGTTCCCCTACGGCTACCTTGTTACGACTTCACCCCAGTCATGAATCACACCGTGGTAACCGTCCTCCCGAAGGTTAGACTAGCTACTTCTGGTGCAACCCACTCCCATGGTGTGACGGGCGGTGTGTACAAGGCCCGGGAACGTATTCACCGCGACATTCTGATTCGCGATTACTAGCGATTCCGACTTCACGCAGTCGAGTTGCAGACTGCGATCCGGACTACGATCGGTTTTCTGGGATTAGCTCCACCTCGCGGCTTGGCAACCCTCTGTACCGACCATTGTAGCACGTGTGTAGCCCAGGCCGTAAGGGCCATGATGACTTGACGTCATCCCCACCTTCCTCCGGTTTGTCACCGGCAGTCTCCTTAGAGTGCCCACCATTACGTGCTGGTAACTAAGGACAAGGGTTGCGCTCGTTACGGGACTTAACCCAACATCTCACGACACGAGCTGACGACAGCCATGCAGCACCTGTCTCAATGTTCCCGAAGGCACCAATCTATCTCTAGAAAGTTCATTGGATGTCAAGGCCTGGTAAGGTTCTTCGCGTTGCTTCGAATTAAACCACATGCTCCACCGCTTGTGCGGGCCCCCGTCAATTCATTTGAGTTTTAACCTTGCGGCCGTACTCCCCAGGCGGTCAACTTAATGCGTTAGCTGCGCCACTAAGAGCTCAAGGCTCCCAACGGCTAGTTGACATCGTTTACGGCGTGGACTACCAGGGTATCTAATCCTGTTTGCTCCCCACGCTTTCGCACCTCAGTGTCAGTATCAGTCCAGGTGGTCGCCTTCGCCACTGGTGTTCCTTCCTATATCTACGCATTTCACCGCTACACAGGAAATTCCACCACCCTCTACCATACTCTAGTCAGTCAGTTTTGAATGCAGTTCCCAGGTTGAGCCCGGGGATTTCACATCCAACTTAACTAACCACCTACGCGCGCTTTACGCCCAGTAATTCCGATTAACGCTTGCACCCTCTGTATTACCGCGGCTGCTGGCACAGAGTTAGCCGGTGCTTATTCTGTCGGTAACGTCAAAACAATCACGTATTAGGTAACTGCTCTTCCTCCCAACTTAAAGTGCTTTACAATCCGAAGACCTTCTTCACACACGCGGCATGGCTGGATCAGGCTTTCGCCCATTGTCCAATATTCCCCACTGCTGCCTCCCGTAGGAGTCTGGACCGTGTCTCAGTTCCAGTGTGACTGATCATCCTCTCAGACCAGTTACGGATCGTTGCCTTGGTGAGCCATTACCTCACCAACTAGCTAATCCGACCTAGGCTCATCTGATAGCGCAAGGCCCGAAGGTCCCCTGCTTTCTCCCGTAGGACGTATGCGGTATTAGCGTCCGTTTCCGAACGTTATCCCCCACTACCAGGCAGATTCCTAGGCATTACTCACCCGTCCGCCGCTCTCAAGAGAAGCAAGCTTCTCTCTACCGCTCGACTTGCATGTGTTAGGCCTGCCGCCAGCGTTCAATCTGAGCCATGATCAAACTCTTCAGTTCAAACATCTTTGGGTTTTTAAGAAACCCTAAACTTGGCTCAGCAATCGTTGGTTACATCTTTGATTTCTCGCGGAGTAACTTGTGATGCTGATAATCTTGTTGACTATCAGTCTGACTCCACAAGCACCCACACGAATTGCTTGATTCAGTTGTTAAAGAGCGGTTGGTTAAGATCTTTCGTCTCAACCGAGGCGCGCATTCTACAGCAGCCTCATTTGCTGTCAAGTGATTATTTTCAGAAGTTTTCAAAGTTTCCTTTGTAACTTCAACCACTTGCGCTTCCGATCTCTCGTTAGCGGGAGGCGAATTCTACAGCGTTACACGCTGCTGTCAACACCTCTTTTTCTCCGCTTTCGACCGAGAAGATCGAAACGTTAATAGAGCCTAACAACACCGCTCTACCAACTCCTTCCAGGCTTCGATGAACTGAAGCAGGCCGCTGTCGAATCTCGTATAACTCTTTGTTTACCAAGGAGTTTTCCGTTTCGACTGCGCCGGAAGTGGGGCGAATTATAGACGTACAGGATTTGCCGTCAACACCTTTCTTCACAATTCTGTCATATAGGTCAAAAAGGCCCCAGAAACGCGAAAGCCGGCCCCAAAGGGCCGGCTTTCAACACGCCTTACAAGCTAGGGAAGGCAAACTGTGACGCTTCATGACTGGCCCGTTGCGGCCAGCGCTGGGTAATTGCCTTGCGCCGGGTATAGAAGCGCACCCCATCCGGTCCATAAGCATGCAAGTCACCAAACAACGAGCGCTTCCAGCCACCAAAGCTGTGGTAGGCCACCGGCACCGGCAGTGGAACGTTCACGCCGACCATGCCCACTTCAATCTCGTCACAGAACAGACGCGCCGCTTCACCATCACGGGTGAAGATGCACGTGCCATTGCCGTATTCGTGATCGTTGATCAACTGCATCGCCGCTTCCAGGCTATTGACCCGTACCACGCACAGCACCGGCCCGAAGATTTCTTCTTTATAGATACGCATCTGCGGCGTCACGCGATCAAACAAACTGCCGCCAAGGAAGAAACCCTGCTCATGCCCGGCAACGCTCAAGCCACGGCCATCGACCACCAGCTCAGCCCCCGCAGCCACGCCGTCTTCTATATAGCCACTGACCTTATCCCGCGCCTGGCCAGTGACCAGTGGCCCCATATCCAGACCGCACGACGTGCCCGCCCCAATCTTCAGCGCCTTGACCTGCGGTACCAACTTGGCGATCAACGCATCCGCCACCTGATCGCCCACGCAGACAGCCACCGAGATCGCCATGCAACGCTCACCACAGGAACCATACGCCGCGCCCATCAAGGCACTGACCGCGTTATCCAGATCCGCATCCGGCATCAGCACCGCATGGTTCTTCGCACCGCCCAGCGCTTGCACACGTTTGCCGCGCTTGGTCGCTTCGGCGTAGATGTACTCGGCAATCGGCGTCGAGCCCACAAAGCTCAAGGCCTTGACCTCCGGTGCTTCGATCAGCGCATCCACCGCGCCTTTGTCGCCATGTACCACGCTCAGCACGCCCTTAGGCAGGCCGGCCTCCTGCAGCAATTGCGCGATCAACAGCGTCGAACTCGGATCACGCTCCGACGGTTTGAGGATAAAGCAGTTGCCGCAGACGATCGCCAGCGGGTACATCCACAACGGCACCATCGCCGGGAAGTTGAACGGGGTAATCCCGGCCACCACGCCCAATGGCTGGAAATCGGACCAGGCATCGATGTTCGGCCCCACATTGCGGCTGTACTCTCCCTTGAGAATTTCCGGCGCCGAGCACGCGTACTCCACGTTCTCGATCCCACGCTTCAATTCCCCTGCCGCGTCTTCCAGGGTCTTGCCGTGCTCCTCGCTGATCAACTGCGAGATACGCGCTTCGTTCTGCTCCAGCAACTGCTTGAAACGGTACATCACCTGGGCACGCCTGGCCGCCGGCGTATTACGCCAGGCCGGGAACGCCGCCTTGGCCGAGTCGATCGCGCTTTGGATGGTTTCGCGACTGGCCAGCGGCACTTGGTGAATCACTTGGCCGGTGGACGGGTTGTACACATCGGCAGTGCGACCGGACTCGCTGACCAACTGGCCGTTGATCAAATGCTGGATAAGGCTCATGCAGGGTTCCTGAAAAGTTGTTCTATATAGAAGGAGAAATCAGTCGATCTTGTTCAGCACTTCGCCGACCGCATCGAACAAGCGATCCAGGTCCTGCGGCTTGCTGTTGAAGGTCGGCCCGAACTGCAGGGTGTCGCCGCCAAAACGCACGTAGAAGCCGGCTTTCCACAAGGCCATGCCGGCCTCGAATGGACGCACGATGGCATCACCGTCACGCGGGGCAATCTGGATCGCGCCGGCCAGGCCGTAATTGCGGATATCGATCACGTTCTTGCTGCCCTTCAAACCGTGCAGCGCATTCTCAAAGTGCGGGGCGACTTCGGCTACGCTCTGCACCAGGTTTTCCTTCTGCAGCAGGTCCAATGCAGCCAGCCCAGCCGCGCAAGCGACCGGATGCGCCGAGTAGGTGTAGCCGTGAGGGAATTCCACCGCGTACTCAGGCGTCGGCTGGTTCATGAACGTCTGATAGATCTCGCTGCTGGCAATCACCGCGCCCATCGGAATCGCGCCGTTGGTGATTTGCTTGGCGATGCACATCAGGTCCGGGGTCACGCCGAAACTGTCGGCACCGAACATCGAGCCGGTACGGCCGAAACCGGTGATCACTTCGTCGAACACCAACAGGATGTTGTGCTGGTCGCAAATCTCACGCAGGCGCTTGAGGTAACCCTGCGGCGGCACCAGCACGCCAGCGGAGCCGGCCATCGGTTCGACAAACACCGCGGCGATGTTCGATGCGTCATGCAACTCGACCAACTTGAGCAGTTCATCGGCCAACGCAATACCGCCCTGCTCCGGCATGCCGCGCGAGAATGCGTTGCTCGCCAGCAAGGTGTGAGGCAGATGGTCAACGTCCATCATCGCTTGACCAAACATCTTACGGTTGCCATTGACACCGCCCAGGCTGGTGCCAGCGATGTTCACCCCGTGATAGCCACGGGCACGGCCAATCATCTTGGTCTTGGTGGCCTGACCTTTTAGGCGCCAGTACGCACGCACCATCTTCACCGCCGTATCGGCGCACTCGGAGCCGGAGTTTGTGAAGAACACATGGTTGAGGTTGCCCGGGGTCAGGTCGGTGATTTTTTCCGCCAGTTGAAACGACAACGGATGACCGTATTGGAAGGCCGGCGAGTAGTCCAACGTACCCAGTTGCTTGGCGACCGCTTCCTGGATTTCCTTGCGGGTGTGCCCGGCGCCGCACGTCCACAGGCCCGACAACGAATCGTAGATCTTGCGGCCCTTGTCATCGGTCAACCAACTGCCTTCGGCGGCCACGATCAGGCGCGGGTCACGCTGGAAGTTACGGTTGGCGGTGTACGGCATCCAGTGAGCGTCCAACTTCAGTTGGCTGGCCAGGGACGAAGGGGCGTTTTCGGGCATGTTCATCAGCAAAACCTCGCAAGGCAAAAGGCAGCGTCGGGATTGAAAAGCGTTCTTGCAGCTAAATTGCCATGAGGATAAAGTCGATGAAACCCAACTCTTCTAACCTTCAGTCAGGCTCTCACTAAACTATGAGCATCCGTCGACCCGATCCGCTGGCCCAAGTCAGCGACTTCGATATTCGCCTACTGCGCATATTTCGCAGTGTGGTGGAGTGTGGCGGCTTCTCGGCGGCGGAAAGCGTGCTCGGCATTGGGCGCTCGGCCATCAGCCAGCAGATGAACGATCTGGAACAACGCCTTGGATTACGCCTGTGCCAGCGCGGGCGCGCCGGATTCTCCCTGACCGAAGAAGGCCGCGAGGTCTATCAGTCGGCGCTGCAACTATTGAGTGCCCTGGAAAGCTTTCGCACCGAGGTCAACGGCCTGCACCAGCATTTGCGCGGCGAACTGACCATCGGCCTCACCGACAACCTCGTCACCCTGCCCCATATGCGCATCACCCACGCCCTGGCGCAGTTGAAGGAACGCGGCCCGGACGTGCAGATTCAGATCCGCATGATCGCCCCCAATGAAGTGGAACAGGGCGTACTCGACGGCCGCCTGCATGTTGGCGTGGTGCCCCAGGCCAGCGCGCTGTCCGGCCTGGAATACCAGGCGCTGTACAGCGAACGCTCGCTGCTCTACTGCGCCGTCGGCCATCCGCTGTTCTACGCCGACGACAAGCAGTTGGACGATATACGGATCGACAGCCAGGATGCGATCGCCCCGACCTTTCGCCTGCCCGCCGATATCCAGGCCCACTACCAGGCACTCAACTGCACCGCCAGCGCTTCGGACCGCGAAGGCATGGCGTTCCTGATCCTCACCGGCCGCTACATCGGCTACCTGCCCGATCACTACGCCAGCCTGTGGGTGCAACAAGGCCGACTACGCGCGCTGAAACCGGCTACACGTTTTTACGATTTGAGCCTGGCATCGGTCACGCGCAAGGGGCGCCGCCCTCATTTGGTGCTGGAAAGTTTCCTCGAGAGCCTCGCGGCAACCCGCTAATTCGGGCCTCGCACAAAAAGCTGAGCAAGTGGACAGCTTTTTGCAAGGACACCAGGACCTAGAACCGTCCGCCTCGAGTTTGCCCGCCATGCCACCAGAAACGTCCAGCCCCAGCGATCTGATCTACGGCCTCAACGACCGCCCAAAACCCCTGCCCGCCCTACTGGCCGCCCTGCAACATGTATTGGCCGCCTTCGTCGGCATCATCACGCCGCCGTTGATCATCGGCTCCACCCTGGGCCTGGCTGCTCACCTGCCCTACCTGATCAGCATGGCGCTGATGGTCTCCGGTGTCGGCACGTTCATCCAGGCGCGCAGGCCGTTTGGCATCGGCGCCGGCATGATCTGCCTGCAAGGCACCAGCTTTGCGTTTCTCGGCGCCGTACTGTCGGCGGGCTTCCTGGTGAAGCAACGCGGCGGCAGCCCGGAAGACATCATGGCGATGATCTTCGGTGTGTGCTTTTTCGGCGCCGCCGTACAAATCGTCCTGAGCCGGTTTATCGGGCAACTGCGCCGGGTAATCACACCGCTGGTCACCGGCATCGTGATTACCCTGATCGGCATCAGCCTGATCAAAGTGGGTATCACCGACCTCGGCGGTGGTTTTAATGCCCCCGACTTCGGCGCGCCCATCAACCTGGCCTTGGGCCTGTTCGTGGTGTTGACGATCATCTTGCTCAACCGTTCGAACACACCCTGGGTACGTCTCTCGGCGATCATCATCGGCCTGGCCCTCGGCAGCCTCGCGGCCTGGTTCAGCGGAAAACTGGTGCCCCAGGCCCTGCCCGACCTGCCGTTGATCAGCCTGCCGATCCCGTTTCGTTATGGTTTCAACTTCGACTGGAGCGCCTTCCTACCGATCGCGCTGATATATCTGATCAGCAGCATCGAAACCGTGGGCGACCTTACCGCCAACTGCATGATTGCCCGCCAGCCCATCAGCGGCCCTTCTTATATAAGCCGACTCAAGGGCGGCGTACTCGGCGACGGGGTGAGTTGCATGATCGCCGCCACCTTCAGCGCGTTCCCCAACACCACGTTCGCCCAGAACAATGGCGTGATCCAACTCACTGGCGTGGCAAGCCGTTATGTCGGCCTGTACATCGGCGTGGTGCTGTTTTGCCTCGGTTTGTTTCCGTCGATCGGCGCGGTGCTGCAGCAA
Source organism: Pseudomonas sp. D3 (assembly GCF_029320995.1). NCBI lineage: Bacteria > Pseudomonadati > Pseudomonadota > Gammaproteobacteria > Pseudomonadales > Pseudomonadaceae > Pseudomonas > Pseudomonas sp. D3. Next base: position 948,871 of record NZ_CP119772.1, on the reverse strand, counting down.
ATCCCCAAGCCGGTATTGGGCGGCGCGACCCTGGTGATGTTCGGCAGCGTGGCGGCCGCCGGCGTGCGTATTCTCGCCCAGGCGCCGCTGGACCGACGCAGCATGCTGATCATCGCCACCTCGTTTGGCGTCGGCCTGGGCATTGCCGCCCAACCGAACCTGCTGCACTTGATGCCGACGCTGGTACAAAACCTGTTCGACTCGGCCATCACCAGCGGCGGGCTGACCGCCATCGCGTTGTGCCTGTTACTGCCGGAAGCCAAAGCGAGCGCCGCCACAAACAGCGCGCTGCAAGGCGATACGCTGGAACCGCTTTAATGGTTTTATTGCTTCAGGACTTGTCTGAGGCTTGAGGGTGGGTTATCTGTGCACACGTCGCCTCTATCGATCAGCACGGAAACCTCCATGAGCCTCGAAGTTCCTGCCCACAACACCCTCGCTGGGAAGCCCGCCAGCCGCATTCGACAAAAGAACGAGCAAGCGATTCTTCAAGCCGCCGAAGACGAGTTCGCGCGTCACGGCTACAAGGGCACCAGCATGAACACCATCGCTGCCAGCGCCGGGCTGCCCAAGGCCAACCTGCATTACTACTTCACCAACAAGCTGGGCCTGTACATCGCGGTGCTCAGCAATATCCTCGAACTGTGGGACAGCACCTTCAACGCGCTGACCGCAGAGGACGACCCGGCCGTGGCCCTCACCCGCTACATCCGCACCAAAATGGAATTTTCCCGACGACAGCCCCAGGCCTCGCGGATCTTCGCCATGGAGATCATCAGCGGCGGCGAATGCCTCACCGAATACTTCGGGCAGGACTACCGCGCCTGGTTCAGTGGCCGGGCGGCGGTGTTCCAGGCCTGGATCGAAGCCGGCAAGATGGACCCCGTCGACCCCGTCCACCTGATCTTCCTGCTGTGGGGCAGCACCCAGCACTATGCCGACTTCGCCACCCAGATCTGCCGCGTCACCGGGCGCACCAAGCTGACCAAGCAAGATATGGAAGACGCCGGCACCAACCTGATCCATATCATTCTCAAAGGCTGTGGCATCAAGCCTGTCCTCTAGACGACGCCTCTTATGCCTTTCACGCTCATCGGCCTTTGCGAGTTTCGCGAAGAAATACGCAAAAGCCGCTTTATTACCCTCGCCGCACCGATCACCAGTGCGCAAGAAGCGCAGGCGTTCATCGAGCAGCACAGCGACCTGAACGCCACGCACAACTGCTGGGCCTGGAAGCTCGCCGACCAGTACCGCAGCAACGACGACGGCGAACCTGGCGGCACCGCCGGGCGACCGATCCTCGCCGCCATTGAGGCCCAGGGCTTCGATCAGGTGGTGGTGCTGGTGATTCGCTGGTACGGCGGCACTCAACTGGGTACGGGCGGGCTGGCGCGGGCGTATGGCGGCGGCGCCAACAAATGCCTGCAAACCGCCGAGCGCATTGAGCTGATCAGCCGCGTGCCGTTGAGCTGCGCCTGCGGGTTTTCCGAGCTGAACCTGGTCAAGTTGCGGGTCGCCGAACTCGGCGGGCTGGTGGTGGAGGAACACTTCACCGCCAACGGCGTGGAGCTGCAACTGGCCCTGGGCGAAGCACACATCGATACCCTGCAAAGCCAGCTTGCCGACCTGAGCCGAGGGCGAATCCTGCTGCAACGCTGAAACTGCTAAGGTTATCCGCTGAACTCCCTGAACCGCGACGCCAAAGGAAGCCCTCCATGTCTACGCCAAAAACCGCACTGATCATCGGCGCCTCACGCGGGCTGGGCCTTGGCCTGGTCAAGCAGTTGCTCAAAGATGGCTGGGACGTGACCGCCACCGTGCGTGACCCGAACAAGGCCGACGCCCTGAAAGCCGTGGGCCCGGTACAGATCGAGAAACTCGACATGGACGATCAGCAAGCCGTGATCGCCCTGAGCCAGCGTCTCAAGGACCGCACATTCGACCTGCTGTTCGTCAACGCCGGCATCAAGGGCCCGGCGAACCAGGAGCCAGGCCACGCCACCCTGGCGGAAGTCGGCCAGTTGTTTTTCACCAACGCCGTGGCGCCGATCAACCTGGCCCAGCGCTTTGCCGGGCAGATCCGCAAGGACTCCGGCGTGCTGGCGTTCATGAGTTCAGTCCTGGGTAGCGTGACCATCCCCGACGGCTCCGACCTGGCGCTCTATAAGGCGAGCAAGGCCGCCCTCAACTCGATGACCAACAGCTTTATCACCCAGCTCGGTGAGCAAAAAATGACCGTGTTGTCGCTGCATCCAGGTTGGGTCAAGACCGACATGGGCGGCGAAAACGCGCACATTGATGTCGAGACCAGCGTGCGCGGCCTGGTCGATCAGGTGAATGCCTACACCGGCAAAGGCGGCCATCACTTTGTGGACTACAGAGGCAACACCGTTCCCTGGTAAGCCGCAATCAAATGTGGGAGCGAGCTGGCGTGCGATGAGCTCGAGAGCAGCACGCTCCTACAGGTAGACCGGATCTAGAACTACACGTAATCTAGCCACCTCGCCCTCACCGGCGACCCTGGATCAGCAGACAGGGCAACACTGAGCTGGCAAACCTGAACCCATCATTCAGAGGAGCCGGCCCATGCCTGCGACCCGTATCTGGTTAAAAAACCCCCTCGCGATTTTCACTGCCAACGGCCTCGATGCCCGTGGCGGCCTGGTGCTGCAAGACGGTGTGATCACCGAACTGCTGGCCATCGGGCAAGCGCCTGCACTGCCCTGCACACAAGTGTTCGACGCACGCGAGCATGTGGTCCTCCCGGGGCTGATCAACACTCACCACCACTTCTACCAGACCCTGACCCGCGCCTGGGCGCCGGTGGTCAATCAGCCGCTGTTTCCCTGGTTGAAAACCCTGTATCCGGTGTGGGCGCGGCTGACCCCGGAAAAACTCGCGCTGGCCAGCAAAGTCGCGCTGGCGGAATTGCTGCTCTCGGGCTGCACCACGGCGGCAGACCACCACTACCTGTTCCCGGACGGCCTGGAACATGCCATCGACGTGCAAGTCGACACGGTGCGCGAACTGGGCATGCGCGCCATGCTCACTCGCGGGTCCATGAGCCTGGGCGAAGCCGACGGCGGCTTGCCGCCGCAACAAACCGTGCAACAGGGCGCGGTGATTCTGGACGATAGCGAACGCCTGATCCGCCAGTACCACGAACGCGGCGACGGCGCGCAAATCCAGATCGCCCTGGCGCCCTGCTCACCGTTTTCCGTCACCCCAGAAATCATGCAAGCCAGCGCCGAACTGGCCGAGAGCCTCGACGTGCGCCTACACACGCACCTGGCGGAAACCCTCGACGAGGAAGACTTCTGCCTACAACGCTTCGGCCTGCGCACCGTGGACTACCTCGACAGCGTCGGCTGGCTCGGCCCGCGCACCTGGCTGGCCCATGGCATTCACTTCAACCCGGATGAGATCGCCCGCCTGGGCGCCGCCGGCACCGGTATCTGCCATTGCCCAAGCTCGAACATGCGCCTGGCCTCCGGCATCTGCCCGACCCTGGACCTGCTCGCCGCCGGGGCCCCGATCGGCCTGGGCGTGGACGGCTCGGCGTCCAACGATGCGTCGAACATGATCCTCGAAGCCCGCCAGGCCCTGTACATCCAGCGCCTGCGTTATGGTGCGGAAAAGATCACCCCGCAAGGCGTGCTGGGTTGGGCGACCAAAGGCTCGGCGCAGTTGCTTGGCCGTTCGGATATCGGTGAGTTAGCCGTAGGAAAGCAGGCCGATCTGGCGCTGTTCAAACTGGATGAGCTGCGCTTTTCCGGCAGTCACGATCCGATTTCGGCGCTGCTGTTGTGCGGCGCCGACCGGGCGGACCGGGTGATGATCGGCGGGAAGTGGCGGGTGATCGACGGCCAGGTTGAAGGCCTGGACTTGAAAAGCTTGATCGCCGATCACAGCCAGGCCGCCCGCCAGCTCATCGCTGGAACCTGAGTCAAACACCGTTCTGCGGGACGCGGAAGAACCGGTTACACCCCCAACAGCGACAACATGATAAAGGTCGCAAACAGCACAAAGTGGGTCATCCCTTCGATGGCGTTGGTTTCGCCATCGTTGAGGTTGATCGCACTGACGATCAGCGTGATCAACACCATCACGCTTTGCACCGGCGTCATCGCCATCTGGAACGGCTGGCCGGTGTAGAGCGCCATCGCTTCCATCACCGGCACCGTCAGGATCACCGTCGACAACGATGCGCCCAGTGCAATGTTGACCACCGACTGCATGCGGTTGGCCAGGGCGGCGCGCAAGGCGGTCAGAATTTCCGGCGCCGCCGAGATGGCCGCGACCACAATCGCCGTCACCACCGGCGGTGCGCCCGTGCCTTCCAGGCCCAGGTCGAGGGTCTTGGACATCACCTCGGCCAGCGCCCCAATCACAATCACCCCGAACACCAGCGTACCGATGGAAAGCGCCAGGTTCACCGGCGGCGCCTGTTCTTCCGGCAACGTCTTGCGGCGTTTGTCCGGGTAGCTGTAGCTGAAGAAATAACTGTGCGGGCCCACCTGCATGCGCAGGAACAGGGTGTAGAGCACCACCATCGCGCCGATGGTGAAGGCCGAGTAAATCTTCCAGTCTGCTTCGGGGATGAATTCCGGCACCACCATCGACACGCCCATGGCGGTGAGGATCATCACGCTGTAGGTCCGCGCCGAATCATCATTGTAGGACTGTTCACCATGCTTGATGCCGCCCATCAGCGCGGCCAGGCCGAGGATGCCGTTGATATCGAGCATGACCGCCGAGTAGATGGTGTCGCGCACCAGCGTCGGTGACGGTTCGTTGCTCATCATGATCGCCAGGATCACCACTTCCACCAGCACGGCGGCCAGGGTCAGGATCATGGTGCCGTAGGGGTCGCCAACCTTTTCCGCGAGTTGCTCGGCATGGTGGGCGACGCGCATCGACGCGACCACGATAAAGCCGATCAGCGCCATGCCGGCCAGCAGCGCGACCATTTGCCCGTTATGGAGCATCCAGTGCTCCAGCGGGTATGCGGCGATGGCGGCAATCAGCGCCAGCAGCATGAATTTTTCTTGCTTGAGGAATGTGAGCATTGCGGGCCTTTTGTGCGGCAAATCAGTCGTGGATGAGGTACAGACTGCACTACACCGCTAACGTTTCGTTACAGCTTAGTTCGCACCGCCCTTGTGCGAATAGGACCGATACTCTCCTCCTGGTCAGGTTTTGCCGATTATTTCAGTCATCGCCTGTAGAATGCCGCCATTGCACCTGATGAGATTTTAGACATGTACGATTGGCTCAACGCCCTGCCCAAGGCTGAACTGCACCTGCACCTGGAAGGCTCGCTGGAGCCTGAGCTGCTGTTTGCCCTGGCCGAGCGCAACAAGATTGCGCTGCCCTGGAACGACGTCGACACCCTGCGCAAGGCCTACGCCTTCAACAACCTGCAAGAGTTTCTCGACCTGTATTACAAGGGCGCCGATGTGCTGCGCACCTCCCAGGACTTCTACGACCTGACCTGGGCCTACCTGCTGCGCTGCAAAGCGCAGAACGTGATCCACACCGAGCCCTTCTTCGACCCGCAAACCCACACCGACCGTGGCGTGCCGTTCGAAGTGGTGCTCAACGGCATCGCCGCCGCGCTCAAAGATGGCGAGCAGCAACTGGGCATCACCAGCGGTTTGATCCTCAGCTTCCTGCGCCACTTGAGCGAAGCCGAAGCCGAGAAAACCCTCGACCAGGCGCTGCCGTTCCGTGACGCGTTCGTGGCCGTGGGCCTGGACAGTTCGGAAATGGGCCACCCGCCGAGCAAGTTCCAGCGCGTGTTCGACCGTGCCCGCCACGAAGGCTTCCTCACCGTGGCCCACGCCGGCGAAGAAGGCCCGCCCGAGTACATCTGGGAAGCCATCGACCTGCTGAAAATCCAGCGTATCGACCATGGCGTGCGCGCCATCGAAGACGAGCGCCTGATGCAACGGATCATCGACGAACAGATCCCGCTGACCGTGTGCCCGCTGTCCAACACCAAGTTGCGCGTGTTCGACGACATGGCCCAGCACAACATCCTCGACATGCTCGAGCGTGGGGTGAAGGTGACGGTAAACTCGGACGATCCGGCGTACTTCGGCGGTTATGTCACCGAGAACTTCTATGCGCTGCACACCGCCCTGGGCATGACCCAGGACCAGGCCAAACGCCTGGCGCAAAACAGCCTGGATGCGCGGTTGGTGAAGCCATAACTGAATAAACACCGACTCACCATGTGGGAGCAGGCCCGCTCCCACATGCGTTGTGTATTACCAGTTAAATTTCGCTCAACTCTTCCAGCGTCTTCCCCTTCGTCTCCATCCCAAACACCCACACCACCAACGCCGCCACCGCAAAGCACAATGCGCCCAAGGCGAACACCCCGCCCTGCCCGGTGATCGGGAACACCAGCCCGGTCACCAGCGGCCCGAGCAACGACCCGACCCGCCCGATCGCCGACGCAAACCCGGCCCCCGTCGCCCGCGCCGAGGTGGGGTACAACTCCGGCGTGTAGGTGTACAGCACCGCCCACATGCCAAACAGAAAGAACTGCATCAACAGCCCCGAGGTAATCAGCAGGCCCACATTGCCGCCGACCACCGCGCTTTGCCCATACAGAAACGCCATCACCCCACCGCCGAGCAACGTCACGACGCACACCGGCTTGCGCCCCCAACGCTCCACCAGCCAGGCCGCCATCAGGAAGCCGGGAATCCCGCCCAGGGAAATGATCACGGTGTAATACACCGACTGGGTCACCGCAAACCCCGACTGCTGCAACAACGCACTCAACCACGACGTCAGCCCGTAAAACCCGAGCAAGGCGAAGAACCACACACTCCAGATCATCATCGTGCGTTGGCGATACTGCGCCGACCATAACTGCTGGAACGCCGAGAAGAAGTTACCCGGCACACTCTCCACCCGTGGCAGGCGAATGGGCTCCGGCAAGTCGGCGCGGCCCAGGGAGTCGCGCACTTTCTGCTCGATCCCCAGCAACACCTTATCTGCCGCCGCATGTCGCCCGGCCTGCTCCAGCCAGCGCGGCGACTCCGGGATAAAAAACCGAATCGCCAACACAAACACCGCCGGCACCGCCAGCACCAGGAAGATGTCGCGCCAGCCGATCACCAGCAGCAAAAAGTACGACAGCACCCCCGCAGCCACAAAACCCAACGGCCAGAAGCCATCCATCAACGCGATATAGCGCCCGCGCTTCTTGGCCGGAATCAGCTCCGAAAGCATCGACTGCGCAATGGGAAACTCCATGCCCATGCCAATGCCGAGCAGGATGCGAAACAGCGTCAGCGTCTCCACCGTCTGCGCCGTGGAACATAAGTAGCTGGCGATCCCCCACAATACGATGCTCCACTGGAACACCGGCTTGCGCCCGAATCGATCCGCGAGCATCCCGGACAACGACGCGCCCACCACCATGCCGAAAAAACTCGAACTGGCCAGCAAGCCCGCCTGGGCCGTGCTCAGGCCGAACTCGGTTTTGATCGAGCCGAGCAGGAAGGTCATCATCGCCAGATCCATGGAGTCGAAGAAAAACGCCAGGGCGATGATGATAAAAATGACTCGGTGGTAACCGCTGATGGGCAACCGTTCCAGCCGTTCTGCTGCGCTATAGCCGTGCGTACCCATGCCCCATCCCCCGTGTGAAAAATCCCTATTGGGAGTGTGGGGCATCGTTTTTCCGGGTTATTGCTGGGTGCGACCTGATCGCAACTCTGAACGACGCCATCCGGCATCAGAGCGCGTCGGGCCCGGCCAACCGCGTGATTTCCGCGAGCCCGGTGTCGCTGACCAGCAAGGCGCGGGACTCGTTGATCGCACTGATCCAGTTCGACTGCAAAAATAGCTGCAACAGCCCGGCCCCCAGCGCGCCACCCAGATGCGGTTGCTGCTGGCTCCAATCGAAACAGTCACACACCAGCGGTAACGCCAGCGCCTGGGTAAAGATGCCGAAGCCGGCCAGGTGCTGCGCGCCTTTGACCGTGACCAGGGTGCGGTGCTCGCAGCGCTCGATCCACCCAGCCGCGATCATCCGCTGATACAGCTGCGCCGCCAGCTCGCCACCCAGGTGGCCATGGCATAACCGCGCATGGCGCAGCAGGGCCGGAGCCGCAAGCGTCATCGGTGAAGCCTGCGGTGTGCTGCGCGCGGCACTGGCCATGGTGGTGCTGGCCAACGCATCGATCGCGGTGCTGACATCAGCCGCCGCCACACGAAACAGGCGCTTGCCGCGACGGGCCTCGACGCGCAGCAAACCGCCCCCGGTAAGCCGCGCCAGATGCGCGTTCGCCGAGGCCGGCGACAGCCCGACGAGCGTCGCCAGTTCGTGCGAAGACTTGGCCGAGCCGTCCATCAAGGCCCAGAGCATAGCGGTGCGTTTTGGCTCGGCGAGCAAGCTGGCAATCTGACTGATGCAAGGTGCCTGTTCCATCGGTTCACTCCTTGTTAGATCATTTGTCTGCTGTGGTTGGCGCCAAAGTATAGGTGCGCGAGCAACCAGTTCCCCGGCGTCTGACAGCGCGGATAGGGACAGGATCTGAGTGAAATTTCCTGCTTTCGTGGAGGCTATTACCCACTGGTGAATTGTTCCGACCGTTGCGCGGTCAATGTCGCACAGCGGGACACGAGCATTTCCCGCAGCAGATTAATGGGCTTACTCAACTGCGCACGATGGGCGCATAACAGGTTGAGCGGCGTGCGCTCGCCGCGCAGCTCAGGCAGAATCACGCGTAAGCGCCCGGCGAGGACATCGCTGCTCACATCCAACCAGGACTTGTAGGCGATGCCCACCCCTGCCACAGCCCATCGACGTACAACGTCAGCATCGTCACTGAAGCGGTCGCCGCCGACAGTCAGGCTGACTTCGCGTTTGCCGTCATGAAACGTCCAGTGGTCATGCACGCGACTGCCGAGCATATACAGCAGGCAATTGTGCTGGGCGAGTTGCTCCAGATAGCGCGGTTCGCCGTGGCGTGCGAGATAGCTGGGCGCCGCGCACAGCACGCGCACGTTATCCGGCGCGACAGGCAGCGCGACCAGGCTGGAATCTTCCGGTTCGCCATAGCGCAGGGCGATATCCACCGGCTGGCGGAACAGGTCGGCAATGCGGTCACCCAGCAGCAGGCGCACGGTCAGTTGCGGGTATTCACGCTGGAACTCGTCAAGCCAGGGCAACAGCTGGTTGCGGCCAAAATCCGAGGGCGCCGACAGTTGCAACACGCCGCTGACACGGTCCTGGGCACTGGCCAATAAGCGTCGCCCTTCATCCAGAGAACTTAGCGCAGCGCGCGCATATTCCAGAAAGCCTTCACCTTCAGCGGTGAGGCGCAGGCTGCGGGTAGAGCGTGCCAGCAAGCGCGTGCCGAGTTGCTGTTCGATGCGCTTCAACGCCGCGCTGGCCACCGCCGGCGACAGGTCCATGACCCGCGCTGCGGCCGACAAACTACCCAGGTCCGCCGCGCGCACGAACAACTGCAAATCATCAAAGCGCAGCATCCAATCCCACCCATTATCAATATATTGTTGAAACAGCCTGCTGTTTTAGCCGCTTTTATCTGCACGGGAAATAGCCAATCATCTGCCCATCCCGTACATCCCGCGTCAGGAGTTGAATATGTCCTCTGCCTTTAACGTCATCGCCACGCTGATCGCCAAACCTGGCCAACAAGACATCCTCGAGCCCCTGCTGCGCGGCCTGCTGGAACCGACCCGCCAGGAAGCCGGTTGCGAGCAGTACGACCTGCACCAGGACCTGCAGCATCCCGAGACGTTCTACATGCTCGAACGCTGGCGCGACGACGCCGCCCTGGCCGACCACGACCAGAGCGCACACATCCAGAGTTTCCGCACCAAGGCCGCCGACGTGCTCGCGCACTTCGAACTCAAGCGCCTGAAGTTTCTTGCCTGATCACCGCCCTTTTTCCGGAGCCCCCATGAAAGCCATTGCCTACTACGCCTCACTGCCGATCAACGATCCGAAATCCCTGCAAGACATCGAGTTGCCGGAACCGATCGCCGGCCCGCGCGACCTGCTGGTGGAAGTCAAAGCCATCTCGGTCAACCCGGTGGACACCAAGGTCCGCCAGAACGTCGCCCCGGAAAACGGCGCCGCCAAGGTGCTCGGCTGGGACGTGGCCGGTGTGGTCAAGGCCGTCGGCGGTGAAGTGACGCTGTTCAAGGCCGGTGACAAGGTGTTCTACGCCGGTTCCCTGGTACGCCCGGGCGGCAACAGCGAACGGCACACCGTGGACGAGCGCATCGTCGGCCATATGCCCAAGAGCCTGGGTTTTGCCGAAGCGGCCGCCTTGCCACTGACCGCCATCACCGCCTGGGAACTGTTGTTCGAACGCCTGCAAGTGCGCGAGGGTCAAGCGGATGAAGGCCAGAGCCTGCTGATCGTCGGCGCCGCCGGCGGCGTGGGTTCGATCCTGACCCAACTGGCCAGCCGGCTCACCGCATTGAAGGTCATCGGCACCGCATCGCGCCCGGAGACCCAGGCCTGGGCCAAGGCCCTTGGTGCCGACCTGGTGATCGACCATCGCCAGCCGCTGAGCGAAGCCCTGAAACACGCCGGTGTGGCCCACGTGACCCACGTCGCCAGCCTGACCCAGACCGACCAGCATTTGGATCAACTGGTCGAAGCCCTGCAGCCCCAGGGCAAGCTGGCGCTGATCGACGATCCCAAGGCCCTGGACGTGAGCACACTCAAGCGCAAGAGCCTGTCGCTGCACTGGGAGTTCATGTACACCCGTTCGATGTTCGAGACCCCGGACATGATCGAGCAACACAACCTGCTCAATCGCGTGGCCGAACTGATCGATGCCGGCACCCTGAAAACCACGCTGGGCGAACACTTCGGGGTGATCAACGCCGAGAACCTGCGCCGCGCCCATACGCTGTTGGAAAGCGGCAAGGCCAAGGGCAAGATCGTGCTGGAAGGGTTCTGAAAAAGGTCTGTCGGTGTCGTCCGTCATTCGTGTGAGTGATGGACGCCGCCACTAGTCAGAGAATTGACCTTTGTCATATTTGTGAGCGTATTCGGGTTTATATTGGCGGCCTTTGCAACGATTTTTTTACGTGAGGAAGTCAGCAATGAAGATCCTGATAAAAGCGTTAGCAAAATCCCCGGGCAACAAATGGCAGGTCCGTCTCGACGGCGACGCCATCACCTTCCGCAGTGAGGCCGAGGCCCGCGCCTTCGCCGAGACGCTGCAAGCGCGCATCCAGGCGCCCCACCGGTTCCCACTCGGCCAGCAACGTTCCGCCGCTGGCTGACCGACACTTTTTCAGACCTGCGCCTGCAGGGCTCGTGCCCGTTGCAGGCGCTGGGTCGACATCCCAATCGTCACCGCCAAGACCCCGCACACGCTGATGACCATGGCCATCGGCATTGCCGTGCCGTCGTGCAACACGCCCACCAACGAAGCCGCTCCCGCCGCCACGCCGAACTGAATGCAGCCGAGCATTGCCGAGGCGCTACCGGCCCGTGCGCCCTGCCCGCTCATGGCGCAGGCCGAGGTGTTGGGCAAAATGCAGCCCAGGCTGGCAATGCAGATAAACAGCGGCACCAGCAACGGCCACAACGCATCGGTGCGCAAGGCCGCAACGCCGAGCAGCGCCAACGCCGCCAGCATGTAGAGCCACACCGTGCGCGACAGCAAGAACGCCGGCCCGCGCCTGGCGAGCAAGCGCGCATTGACTTGGGCCATCAGGATAAAGCCGGCCGCGTTGGAGCCGAATACCCAGCCGTAATGCTCGGCGGGCACGCCATAGAGTTTGATGAACACGAACGGCGAACCGGCGATGTAGGCAAACATCCCGGCAATCGAAATACCCCCGGTCAGGGCGTAACCGAGGTAGACCCGGTCTGACAACAGGTCGATATAGCGGCGCAGCGACCCGGACAACGGTTGCCGAGGCTGATGGGCCGGAAAGGTTTCCGGCAAGCCGACCGCCACCGCGATCGCGGCCATCACGCTGAACACCGTCAGGGCCAGGAAGATCGACTGCCAGCCCCACACACCGACCATCAACCCGCCCGCCAATGGCGCGAGGATCGGCGCCAGGCCGGTCACCAGCATCAGTTGCGAATACACCTTGGCCGAGGTCACCACATCACACTTGTCGCTGACCACCGCGCGGGAAATCACCATGCCCGCGCAACCGCCGAGGGCCTGCACGAAGCGTGCGCCGATCAGCCATTCCAGGGACGGCGCGTAGGCGCATGCGAAGGATGCCAGCGTAAACAACGTGACACCGCTGAGCAGCGGCACACGGCGACCAAAGCGATCCGCCAGCGGACCGTAGATCAATTGACCGATGGCCAGGCCAGCGAAGTACACCGCCAAGGTCAACTGGATATGTTTTTCATCGGTGGCAAAAGCCGTGGCCATTGCCGGGAAGCCCGGCAGGTAAAAGTCAATCGCCAGCGGCGCGAAGGCGCTCAAGGCGCCCAAAATCAGGAGTATGCGCAGGTTCATCAGGCACCCAAGTATGTCGGCAGCCCGACAGTCTAGCCGCGCTTGGGTGCGTTGAACATTACGATAGCTCGCTAACTATTAAATCAGGCGACGCTGTAGCCTTCTTCCCGGATCAAGCCGGCGATCACGTCGCGGCTCAACTGGCTCTGCACGCTGACTTGCTTTGCCGCCAGGTCCACGTTCACTTCGGCTGCCGGGTCCTGATTCTGCACTGCCTGGGTCACCGCCCGGACGCAATGGCCGCAGGTCATTCCTTCAACGTTGAATACTTGCATGACATGACTCCTTGAATGAGGGTGGACGCAGTATCGACCTTGCCACGATGGCAAGGTCAAGCGGCAAAAATATCCGCCGGGCTGGTATTCGGTGACGCAGTCGGCCAAGCTTCACCCATCTTTGATGTGAACCACGGAGCACGCGCCATGCGCTGGTCGTTTTTTGCCCTTGTCGGCCTGATGAGCTTGTCTGCCGCTGCGCCCATGGCCAGCGCCGCCGAAGACTATGCGGTGCTGATCATTTCCCGCGAACGCCTAGAAGTACCGACCAACTGCGAGATCGGCCTGTACATCCAGGACCAGTTGGCCGGGCGCCTGTTCCAGGAACAGTCCACCTCGTTCAACCTGCCGGCCGGCAACGTATCGCTGCGCCTGAAGCTGCTGCCGGGCCAATCGCCTGGCTGCCTGCCGAGCCTGCTGGCGCCACCCGCGCAGAACATCACGCTGAAAGCCGGTGATGTGCGCAAATTACGCATCGCCCAAGGCCCGGAAGGCATGTACCTCAAGCCGGCGGCATTGGAATACTAAAGACGCTTGACCTTCCCCACAGGTCAAGGTTGATCCTAGGGGCAACTTCTTCAGGAGGACTGCCCCATGAATGGAACCACCACGTTTGACCTGCCCATCGGCGGCATGACCTGCGCCAGCTGCGCCGGGCGTGTCGAGCGCGCGCTGGGTAAGGTGCCGGGGGTGCAACGTGTCAGCGTGAACCTGGCCAACGAGCGCGCCCATATCGAGGTGCTCGGCCAAATGGACCCCGCCGTACTGATCGCCGCCGTCGACAAGGCCGGCTACAGCGCGTCCCTGCCCCAAAGCGAAACCAAGACCGAGGCCGATCAAGCCCAACGCCTGCACCACGAACGCTGGGCGCTGCTGCTGGCGATTGTGCTCGCATTGCCGCTGGTGCTGCCGATGCTGGCACAGCCCTTCGGCCTGCACTGGATGCTCCCGGCCTGGGTGCAGTTCGCCCTGGCCACGCCGGTACAGTTCATCTTCGGTGCGCGCTTTTATATTGCCGCATGGAAAGCCGTGCGCGCCGGTGCAGGCAATATGGACCTGCTGGTGGCAATCGGCACCAGCGCCGGTTACGGCCTGAGCCTGTATGAATGGCTCACCGCACCCGCCGGCAGCATGCCGCACCTGTATTTCGAAGCCTCGGCGGTGGTGATCGCCCTGGTGCTGCTCGGCAAATACCTGGAAAGCCGCGCCAAACGCCAGACCGCCAGCGCGATCCGGGCCCTGGAAGCCTTACGCCCGGAGCACGCGATTCGGGTGGTTGACGGCCGCGAAGAAGACGTCGCCATCAGCGCGCTGAAGCTCGGCGACCAAGTGCTGGTCAAACCCGGCGAGCGCTTCCCGGTGGACGGCGAAGTGGTCGACGGCCAAAGCCATGCCGACGAAGCGCTGATCAGCGGCGAAAGCCTGCCGGTGCCGAAACAACCGGGCGACAAGGTCACCGGCGGCGCCATCAACGGCGAAGGGCGCTTGCTGGTGCGCACCGTGGCCCTCGGCGCGGAAAGCGTGCTGGCGCGAATCATCCGCCTGGTGGAAGACGCCCAGGCGGCCAAGGCACCGATCCAGAAACTGGTGGATAAAGTCAGCCAGGTCTTCGTGCCGACGGTGCTGGTGCTGGCCTTGCTCACGCTGCTGGGCTGGTGGCTGTACGGCGCCTCGCTGGAGACCGCGATCATCAATGCGGTCGCCGTGCTGGTGATCGCCTGCCCGTGCGCCCTGGGCCTGGCCACACCGACCGCAATCATGGCCGGCACCGGCGTCGCCGCACGCCACGGCATTCTGATCAAGGATGCCGAAGCGCTGGAGCGCGCCCATGCCGTGAGCGCGGTGGTCTTCGACAAGACCGGCACGCTCACCTCCGGCACGCCGAAAATCGCCCACCTGGCGGCGGTAGACGGCAACGAGCCGCTACTGCTGCAACAGGCCGGCGCCTTGCAACGCGGCAGCGAACACCCGCTGGCCAAGGCGGTGCTGGATGCCTGCCGCGAACAAGGGCTGAACGTCGCCGATGTGAGCGCCAGCCAGTCCCTGACCGGGCGCGGCATTGCCGGCACCCTCGACGGTCGGCCACTGGCCCTGGGCAACCGCCGCCTGCTGGAAGACAACGGGCTGGACGCGGGCGCACTGAGCCCTTCGGCCAAGGCTTGGGAAGCCGAAGGCCGCACCTTGTCCTGGCTGATCGAACAAGGCGCGCAACCGCGCGTACTCGGGCTGTTCGCCTTCGGCGACACGCTCAAGCCCGGCGCGCTGGAAGCCGTGGCCCAACTCAAGGCGCGGCACATCAGCAGCCACTTGCTCACCGGCGATAATCGCGGCAGTGCGCGGGTCGTCGCCGAGGCACTGGGCATCGACGATGTCCACGCCGAAGTGCTCCCGGCCGATAAAGCCGCCACCGTCGCCGAACTGAAAAAAACCGGCGTGGTGGCGATGGTCGGCGACGGCATCAACGACGCTCCAGCCCTGGCCGCCGCCGATATCGGCATCGCTATGGGCGGCGGCACCGACGTGGCCATGCACGCCGCTGGCATCACCCTGATGCGCGGTGATCCACGCCTGGTGCCGGCGGCGCTGGAGATCAGCCGCAAGACCTACGCAAAGATCCGCCAGAACCTGTTCTGGGCCTTTGTGTATAACTTGATCGGCATTCCCCTGGCGGCGTTCGGCCTGCTCAACCCGGTGTTGGCCGGTGCGGCGATGGCGCTGTCGAGCGTCAGCGTGGTGAGCAATGCGCTGTTGTTGAAAACCTGGAAACCCAAGGATCTGGAGGACCCACATCCATGAGCATGAACATCGGCCAGGCGGCGCGTTCAAGCGGTTTGAGCGCCAAGATGATCCGCTACTACGAATCCATCGGGCTGTTGAAAGCTGCCCAGCGCACCGACAGCGGCTATCGCGTGTACGGCTCCGACGAGTTGCACACCCTGGCGTTTATCAAGCGTTCGCGGGACCTGGGGTTTTCCCTGGAAGAGGTCGGCAAGCTGCTGACCTTGTGGCAGGACCGACAGCGGGCCAGCGCCGATGTGAAGGCCTTGGCGCGCCAGCATATTGAAGAGCTGAATCAGAAGATTCGCGAACTGGGGCAGTTGCGCGATACGTTGCAGGACCTGGTGGAACACTGCCACGGTGATCATCGGCCGGATTGTCCGATTCTCAAGGAGTTGGCGTCGGGTAGTTGCTGCGCCTGAAGGGGTAAGTGGTGCACACAAAACCCATGTGGGAGGGGGGCTGAACTGGTCAACTAATTTTGGACACCAGTTAAGGTTTCACGCCGCCAGTTTCTCCATAGCTACCGGCGACCGGTAGCCGTTGTAGCTGTGGAGCCTGACGTTGTTGTAACGCATCAAATAACGCTGCAAATCCACTCGGGCTTCATGCTCTGAGCTGTAGCCATCTTCTGGTACCCATTCTGATTTAAGGCTCCCAAAGAAACGCTCCATCGGGGCGTTGTCCCAGCACTCACCTTTGCGACTCATGCTTTGCAGGAGTCCATGCTTGCGCATTTCATTCCTGAATTTGTGGCTGGTGTACTGACAGCCTTGGTCGGAGTGAAACAGCACCTCTTTTGGACGGCCTCGCAACTCGACCGCCATTCGCAACGCTTCGCAGGTCAGCGTGGCATCGGAAATCATCGAAAACGACCACCCCACAATCCGGCGAGCGAACAGATCCAGAACTGCCGCGAAATACATCCAGCGCTTGCCGACTTTGATATACGTCACATCGCCACACCACACCTGGTTGATCGCTGTGACATCAAACTGGCGCTTGAGCACATGCGGCGCTACCAGCGCTTCCACGCCGGATGATTTGTACTTATGCCGCCGGCGTTGACGACTGATGACGCCCGCTTCACGCATCAGGCTGCGCGCCATGTACCGCCCGACGCGATGCCCCTTGGCTTGCAGTTCCTTAGCTAAAGTGCGCGATCCAGCAGATGCTCTGGACTCCTTGTGATGCTCGACCAGGGCGGCTTTGAGCTTTTCCCGCTCAGGTTTCACCTTGCCTTGGCGCTGACGCCAGGCGTAAAAGCTGCTGCGGTTAACACCGAACGCCCGACAGCAATTGTTAACGCCGTACTGCTCGTCCAGCTCACAGATCAACGTGAATGATCTTTGGCGTCCAACAGCAAGAGAGCACTGGCCTTTTTTAGGATTTCGATGTCCAGGTCTTTTTGCCTGAGTAACGCTTTGAGCTGCTGAATCTCTCGTTGATCGGCGGTAATAGCCTTGGCGCCAATCGGAGTCGAGCCCAGCCGCTCTTTGCGAACCTGATCGACCCAGCGGCGCAACGCAGTCGGGCCAATATCCAGACTGGCACAGACGTCGGGAACCGACTGCCCCTCGTCCAGCACCATGCTGGCCGCCTTGAGTTTGAACTCACTCGAATAAGATTTACGCATATCCAAACACCTCAGATTTGGGCGCCATCATAGCGCCCGATTGAAGTGTCCAAAATCATTAGGCCAGTTCAGGCTTGCCCCCGATAGCGGTGGACCAGTCAATATAAGTATCGACTGACACGGCGCCATCGGGGGCAAGCCCCCTCCCACATTTAGATCTTCAATTGCCTGGAGATCATTTCCACACGTCAGGAAGTTGCTGCGCCTGAAGGGGAAGGGGTAAGGGGTGTACACAAAACCAATGTGGGAGGGGGCTTGCCCCCGATAGCAGTGGACCAGTCAATATAAGTATCGACTGACACGGCGCTATCGGGGGCGAGCCCCCTCCCACATTTAGATCTTCAATTGCCTGGAGATCATTCCCACACCTCGGGAAGTTGCTGCGACTGAAGGGGGAAGCGGTAAGGGGTGTACACAAAACCAATGTGGGAGGGGGCTTGCCCCCGATAGCAGTGGACCAGTCAATATAAGTATCGACTGACACGGCGCTATCGGGGGCGAGCCCCCTCCCACATTTAGATCTTCAATTGCCTGGAGATCATTCCCACACCTCGGGAAGTTGCTGCGACTGAAGGGGGAAGCGGTAAGGGGTGTACACAAAACCAATGTGGGAGGGGGCTTGCCCCCGATAGCAGTGGACCAGTCAATATAAGTATCGACTGACACGGCGCCATCGGGGGCGAGCCCCCTCCCACATTTAGATCTTCAATTACCTGAAGATCATTTCCACATTTTTAGATCTCCAACGGTTTGGAGATCACTGCATCCAAGGCGGCGGCGGTTCTTCCGCTGTCTTGCTCGCGGGGGCATCATCCGCCGCGCGGATCGCCTGGCGCCGTTCGTCATCCAGTCGCGCCGCTTCGATCTCGCGGATCACGCCACCGACATCCGCCAGTTCTTCCGGTTCGTCGAACTCGCCGGTCAAGATGCTGCCAGGGTGCAAGGTGCCGGCTTCGTACAGCGCCCACATTTCCTTGGCGTACTTGGTAGTCCTCAACTCCGGGGCAAAACGTCCGAAGTAGGAAGCCATGTTGCCCACATCCCGCTCCAGCATGCTGAACGCGTGGTTGTTGCCCGCCGCATCCACCGCCTGGGGCAGGTCGATGATCACCGGGCCCGTCGGCGTGAGCAGTACGTTGAACTCGGACAGGTCACCGTGCACCAGGCCGGTACACAGCATCAGCACGATCTGGGAGATCAGGAACGCGTGGTACTCGCGCGCCTGGTCCGGTTCCAGCGTCACGTCGTTCAGACGCGGCGCCGCATCGCCGTACTCATCGGCCACCAGTTCCATCAACAGCACGCCTTCCAGGAAGTCATACGGCTGGGGCACGCGAACGCCCGCACCGGCCAGGCGGAACAACGCCGCGACTTCGGCGTTCTGCCAGGCATCTTCGGTTTCTTTCTTGCCGAATTTGGAGCCCTTGGCCATGGCCCGGGCCTGCCGGCTGTTACGGACCTTACGGCCTTCCTGGTATTCGGACGCTTGACGAAAACTTCGTTTGTTCGCCTCCTTGTAAACCTTGGCGCAACGCAATTCATTGCCGCAGCGCACCACATAAACAGCTGCTTCTTTACCACTCATAAGTGGGCGCAGCACTTCGTCGACCAGACCGTCTTCGATCAGGGGTTCAATGCGTTTAGGAGTCTTCATCAGCTTTTATTGTGGGTCCTTTATTACCAAACACGCGTATGGCACTCGTTATACGGCAATCGGCTCGCCTCGGGGAGGGGCTAGCGAGCTTTGACCACCGAAGAATGCATCCAATATGCCAATTTTCCACGCAATTCAACGCTCAATGATCGCCGTCACGCCCTGCCCTCCGGCGGCACAGATCGAAATCAGCCCGCGCCCCTTGCCCGCGACGTCCAACAGCTTGGCCAGGTTGGCGACGATACGCCCGCCCGTCGCGGCAAACGGATGCCCGGCGGCCAGGGAACTGCCCTTGACGTTGAGGCGGCTGCGGTCAATCGAACCCAGCGCCGCGTCGAGCCCCAGGTGGGTCTTGCAGTAATCCGCATCTTCCCATGCCTTGAGCGTGCACAACACTTGGGCAGCGAATGCTTCGTGGATCTCGTAGTAATCAAAGTCCTGCAGTGTCAGGCCATTCCGCGCCAGCAAACGCGGCACGGCGTACACCGGCGCCATCAACAGGCCTTCGGCACCGTTGACGAAATCCACCGCCGCCGCTTCGCCGTCGCGCAGGTAAGCCAGGATCGGCAAGCCGCGCTCCCTGGCCCAGGCTTCGCTGCCGAGCAACACCAGGGAAGCACCGTCCGTCAGGGGCGTGGAATTGCCGGCGGTGAGCGTGCCTTTGGCGCTACGCTCGAAGGCGGGCTTGAGGCCGGCGAGTTTTTCCAGGGTCAGGTCGGGGCGCAGGTTGTTGTCACGGGTGAGGCCCAGAAACGGGGTGAGCAAATCGTTGTGCCAGCCTTCGGCGTAGGACGCGGCCATTTTCTGGTGACTTTCCAGGGCCAACTGGTCCTGCTCGGCACGGGGGATCTGCCAGGTCTGCGCCATCAGTTCACAGTGCTGGCCCATGGATAAACCGGTGCGCGGTTCGCCATTGCGCGGCAGTTCCGGCTTGAGGTGATGCGGACGAAGTTGTAACAGGACTTTTAGTTTGTCCGCCATAGACCGGCTGCGATTGGCCTGCAGCAAAATCTTGCGCAGCCCTTCATTCACCCCGATCGGTGCGTCGGACGTGGTGTCCACCCCTCCGGCAATCCCGCATTCGATCTGGCCCAGGGCAATCTTGTTGGCCACCAGCAACGCTGCTTCCAGCCCGGTGCCGCAAGCCTGCTGAATGTCATAGGCCGGGGTTTGCGGCGACAGGCGCGAGCCCAGCACGCATTCGCGAGTCAGGTTGAAGTCGCGTGAATGCTTGAGCACCGCGCCGGCGGCCACCTCGCCCAGGCGCAGGCCGTGCAGGTTGTAGCGCTCGATCAGGCCCTCCAGGGTGGCCGTCAGCATCGCCTGATTGCTCGCTGTGGCATACGGGCCATTGGAGCGGGCGAACGGAATCCGATTACCGCCAATGATCGCTACACGGCGCAATTGAGTCATGGAAAGCTCCCTGTCGGTTGTGGGGTAAGTCCTTCAGACTAGCCTAGGCTCAATCGAACGACTGCCGCCCCGGGGTGGTCAACCCTTTGAACCCCAGCCTTCGGAGAGCGTTCCATGTCTGACCGTTATATTGACTTCGCCAACTCAAGCCTCGGCCATCGCCTGGTCGCCGCCATTGGCCTGCCGTCACCGGTACGCCTGGAACGCTGGCAAGCCGGGCGCCTGCGCCCGGTCGATGGCGCACTGCTGCTCGGCGGCGGCGCGCTGGCGGCCAAGGTGCTGGCGTTTGCGCACAAACTCACCGAGGCCATTTATAGCTACGGCGCCGGGGCAATGGAAGCACCGGCCTGGATTCCCGGGCACGGCCCCAAACTCAAGGCGCTGGTGTTCGACGCCAGCGACTTGCAACACACCGACCAACTCAAGCAACTGCGTGAGTTCTTTCAGCCACTGCTGAAAAATCTCGATCACAGCGCGCACCTGGTGATCCTCGGCCGCGCCCCGGAAAGTCTCAGCGACCCGTTCGCCGCCAGCGCCCAGCGCGCCCTCGAAGGGTTCAGTCGCTCCCTGGCCAAGGAACTGCGCAACGGTGGCGTGTTGCAATTGCTGTCGGTCGGCCAAGGTGCCGAGGACCAGTTGGAAGGGGCGCTACGGTTTTTCCTCTCGCCCAAAAGTGCCTATATCTCGGGTCAGGTGATTCGTCTGGAAGCCTGCACCACCCCCGTCGAAGACTGGACGCGCCCGCTTGCCGGGCGCAAAGCGCTGGTCACCGGCGCGGCGCGGGGCATTGGCGCCGCCATCGCCGAAACCCTCGCCCGTGACGGCGCCGAGGTCATTCTGCTGGATGTGCCCCAAGCCAAGGCCGACCTCGAAGCCCTGGCCGCGCGCCTGGGAGGGCGCACCGTCGTGCTGGATATCTGCGCCGAAGACGCCGCCCGCCAGTTGATCGAACAACTACCCGATGGCCTCGACATTCTGGTCCATAACGCCGGCATCACCCGCGACAAAACCCTGGCCAACATGACCCCGGAATACTGGGACGCCGTGCTGGCGGTCAACCTCAACGCGCCACAAGTGCTGACCAAGGCCCTGCTCGACAGCGGCACCCTGCACGACAACGCGCGCGTGGTGCTGCTGGCCTCCATCAGCGGGATTGCCGGCAACCGCGGGCAAACCAACTATGCCGCGAGCAAGGCCGGGCTGATCGGGCTGGCCCAGGCCTGGGCACCACGGTTGAAGGCGCGGGGGATCAGCATCAACGCCGTAGCCCCCGGTTTTATCGAAACCCAGATGACCGCGCATATCCCGTTCGCGCTGCGTGAGGCCGGGCGCCGCATGAGCTCGCTGGGCCAGGGCGGCTTGCCGCAGGATGTCGCCGAAGCGGTGGCCTGGCTCGGTCAACCGGGCTCCGGCGCGGTCAGCGGCCAAGCGCTGCGGGTGTGTGGGCAAAGTGTGCTGGGAGCGTAAGCATGGAATGGAAAACCCTCGACCGCCCACCGATGCTTGCGCCGTTGTACTGGCACGCGGTGCTCAAGCGCAAAATCACCGGCAGCCACTTGCCCGAGCAGGGGTTTCGCTGCCGTGTGAGCGTCAACCCCCAGCATGTGGCGGCGTATCGCAAGGTGTGCGGCTTTGCCGACAGCCCAATGCTGCCGGCAACTTATCCACACATCCTGGCATTCGGCCTGCAGTTGCAACTGCTGACGGCCCCATCGTTTCCGTTCCCGCTGTTGGGGCTGGTCCACCTCAGCAATCGCATCCGTGTTCACCGGCCCTTGAGTGCGGTGAGTGACCTGACCATCGCCGTACACGCAGAAAACCTCCAGCCCCACGCCAAGGGCGCGACGTTTGAGGTGGTGACCACCGTCGAAGATGCCCTCGGCCTGCTGTGGGAAGCGCAGAGCCGCATGCTCTGCCGTGGCGTGAAGCTCGACGGCGCGGCGGCGGACGACGCCTTGCCCACGCCCTCCCAGCTCAGCGAATTGACCCACTGGAAAGCCCCCGCCGATATCGGCCGTCGCTACGCCTGGGTGTCCGGCGATTACAACCCGATCCATTTAAGCGCCCTGACTGCCAAATTATTCGGTTTCCCCCAAGCCATTGCCCACGGCCTGTGGAACAAGGCGCGGACCCTCGCCGCCCTGGGTGAGCACCTGCCCGTGGCGAATATCGACATAGACGTCGAGTTCAAGAAACCGGTACGCCTGCCCAGCGCGGTCGCCCTGCACGCCAGCGGCGCTGGTTCCAGTGGCGAGTTGTGGTTAAAAGGCTCGGGGGATATTGAACACATGGTGGGTAGATGGCGGCCGATTGGCTGAAACCGGCCGGTGATCTCGCTCGGGCAACGCAGTTTCAGTGCGGTGGATAGCTGGAAAGGATTCGGCTGACCGTCTTGCGGATGGCGTTGCTACGATCCTGCGGGTCGGGCGAGTTGGCCATGATTTGCTCGTCGCTACCGCGCCAGACGAGTTTGCCGTCCTTGCCGTCGAGCAGGTCGATCTGGAGGGTCGCCACCTTGTAGCTGATGCTGCGCGTTTCGTTGTACATCGGCGCGCCCCAGTAGCCATTCCACGGCCCGCCCCAGGCGCCACCGTAGTTGGTGCTGACTTGTTGCTGGCGGTCTTCGACGATCAGGTAGGCCTGTGCAGTCAGGTCCGCCCTGGTGCCCACCGCTGCGGGGCGCAGGCCGCGTTGGTCGAGTTGTTCGCCGACGGCCTGGCGGATACGTTGCTCGGTGAGGTCGCTCTTGATCCGCGGATCATCGGGACGGTATTGCACAGCCGGGTCTTTCCACGCCCAACTGCGGTAGGCACCGAAGTCTCGGCTGGCATCGAAGTCGTGGTTGACCTGGCTGGTCTGGCAACCGCCCAACAGCGCGACAAAAGCGAGCGTTGCGATACGTCGAAACATGGTGGTTCTCCAACGAGCGATCCGGGCATTAAATGAGAATAGCTGTTAACTGGGAGGATACGCCGTCATTGCCTTTTGCACCGCCTGGCGCAACGCATCCGCCCGCTCACTGAGGCTGCCCTGGCTGCCGGTTTCAGCACTGGCACTCCACACCGGCTGACCGCTGCGCGCATCGAACAGATTGACCCGCACGACGACGACCTGAACTTCATAGGTGCGCACGATCGGCGCCGAGTTGTACATGCCGTAGCCGTTGCCATAACGATTGTAGCCGCCGTACCCATAGCCGTAGTCATCCTGGACCTGCTTGAGGCGCTTCTCCAGATGCACGTCGGCGCTCACCAGCAGGTCGGGCGCGCGGTTGTCGTGCAGGGGGCGCAAGCCACGCTGGTCGAGGGCGCCGCTGACCGCTTCGGCCACTTGCGCCGAGTCCGCCCAGGCCGTGCCCGCCGGCAACTGGCCGTTGCGCCAGGCCCAAATGCGATAGGCCCCATAGTCACGCACCGGCGCGGGATACGCGCTGGCATCAAAGGTCTGGGCCGCCTGGGCCGGCGCCGGCGGGATCGGCGCCGAGGCGGCCACGTAAGGATTGGGGCTGGAGCAGGCGCCCAGCCCGAGGGACAACAGGATTAACCCGAAACGACGCATTTCGACCTCCACTGACTGGGCCGCTTAAACCGGACGGCAGATCCAGTGCAAATACCGCCCAAGCCCGGCAAAACTTGGGTGACGACGATGAGCGAGCTCCATCTCCAACACCTCCTTCAAATCCACGCGGGCCTGGAATTCCACCGGCATATAGTCATGGAACACCCGCACGCCGCTGTGGCTTTCGACCTGCCAAAGCCCATCGAGTTGCGCCGCCAACTCTCGCGGGTCGAGCGGCTGTTGCGGAGTCAGGCTTTGCTTTTCGCCGGCCATGTCGTTCTTGCGCATTTTGCGGAAGTGGCCTTTGAGCAGGTTGCGGTAAATCAGTGCATCGCGGTTGTAGAACGCCAGCGACAACCAGCCACCGGGCACCGTCAACTGGTGCAGCACGGGCAGGATCGCGTGGGGTTCGGCCAGCCATTCGAGAACGGCGTGACACAGCACCACATCGTAGGGCTCGGTGAGTTGGCCGAGCAGGTCTTGCCAGGGCGCGTGGATAAAGGTCGCGGTCTGCCCGGCCTCGGCGAAGCGTTGGCGCGCACCGCTAAGCATCGGCTCGGCGGGTTCGGCCAGGGTCACCTGATGCCCACGCTCGGCCAGCCACAGCGACATATGCCCCAGGCCCGCGCCGATATCCAGCACGCGCAGCGGCCGCTGTGGCAAGGCTTCGGTGAGGTCGGCCTGCAACACTGCCAGGCGAATTGCGCCTTTGGCACCGCCGTAGATTTTCTCGGCAAAGCGCGTGGCCAGTTGGTCGAAGTGACGATCACTCATGGGCAAACCGCCGTTCGCTGTCGGCCAGCTTGGCGCGCACCACCTCGTTCATGTCCAGGCCCAACTCGCTGCACAGCAACAGCAGGTACAGCACGATATCGCCGACTTCCTGGCCAGCGTGGGCGAGTGTGTCGGCGGACAACTGGCGCGACTGGTCTTCGGTGAGCCATTGGAAGATTTCGACCAACTCGGCCATTTCCACACTGGCGGCCATGGCCAGGTTTTTCGGGCTGTGGAATTGTTTCCAGTTGTTAGTATCGCGGATGCGATGCAGGCGTTCGGTGAGGTGTTCGAGGTTCATGGGGGGCTCCTGAAGGCGTATAGCTTCGGGGGGATCAGGGATGAAGGCAAGTGAATCCGGGTGATGGACTTTAGGGCGCTATCGCAGGCAAGCCTGCTCCCACATTTGAATGGATTCACACATCAGAATGTGGGGGCTGGCTTGGCAGTGATGGGGTTTAGTCGACGACGCTGAATTCGATTCGGGCGGTTTGGCCGGCTTCATCGAGAACGCTGAGCTGGTAGCGGCCCAATTGCTCGAAACTGGCGCTGATGCTGTCCTGGTTGGCGCTGTCGCCCAACGGCGCGCCGTTGAGGAACCACCAGCGCCGGCCACTGCCGCCCAGGGCGGAGAGGTTGAGGCGCAGCGTCTGTTGGCTGGCGGCGGGCAGGCGCAGTTGATCGCCCTCGCGCACGCCGACGATCGACAACGGCGACGACGCGGCCAGTGCCGGCGGCGGGCAATCGGGGTCAGCGGCCGGCAGGCGCGCATCACGACGCTCAGCCCTGGGCAACCAGGGCTCCAACGGCGCGGGCCACAGGGCGATGTTTTTCAACACGGCGCCGGGGCAATGGGCGTCCACCCTCAAGCCCTTGCTGCTGACCCAGACGCTTTCCATCAAGCCCACACTCAACGGCTGATCCAGTGCCTGCAAGGTCGGCGGCGTGGTGTTGTCCAGCGTCCAGGCGAAGCGCTGGCGGCGACAATTGGGATCGCTGCGGCTCATGGGCTGGCCCAGCGGCCAACAGATCGCCGCCACACCGACATTCGTCGGCACCGGTTTGACCGGCGCGCTGATGCCGCGCTGACTGTCGCGGTTGGTCAACACGTCATGCACCTGCAACATCAACGGCGCGGCCGAGGCCAGGCCAAACTGCCCCGGTACCGGCGTGCCATCGGGGCGACCAATCCACACACCGATCAAATAGCGCGGCCCCACGCCGATCGCCCAGGCATCCCGGAAACCGTAGCTGGTGCCGGTTTTCCAGGCCAGCGCCGGGCGCTGCACCAGTTCGGCACGCGGGTCGCGGTCGGGCCGCGCCTGACCGCTGAGGATACGCCGCACAATCCAGGCGGACCCTGGCGACAGTAATGGCCGTTCTTTAAGCGTATCGTCCGGCTGTAATCGAATCGTGGCGCTCCTCCCGTCGCGGGCGAAGGCGCTGTAACCGCTCACCAGATCTTCCAGGCGACTGCCCGCGCCGCCCAGGATCAACGCCAGGTTCGGCTCGGCCAACGCCGGCAACGCCAACGGCACCCCACCGATACGCATCTGCGCGGCAAAGCGCTTCGGCCCGTAGGCTTCCAACAACTGCACCGCCGGCAGGTTGAGCGAACTGGACAACGCCGTGCTCGCCGGCACCGCGCCGGTAAAGCCCATAGAGAAGTTACCCGGCCGGTAATCGCCATAACGCCTGGGCACATCCTGCAACAGCGATTCGGAGTGAATCAGCCCCTCGTCCAGGGCCATGCCATACAGGAAGGGCTTGAGGGTCGAGCCCGGCGAACGCAACGCGCTGATCATGTCCACATGGCCGAAGCGCTTGGCGTCATTGATATCCACCGAGCCTAAGTAGGCGCGCACGGCCATGCTGTCTTCCTCCACCACCAGGATCGCCGCCGAGGTGTATTCCGGCAAACGTGCGCGCCAGCCCAGCAGCAGGTCTTCGAGACGGCGTTGCAGGGTGGCGTCCAGGGTGGTGCGGATCAGCGGCGGGCTGTCGGAGCGGTTCAGGCGGCGGGCAAGCAAGGGCGCCAGGCTGGGCTCCAGGCGCGGCGCGAGCAGCAACGGTTCTTCCAGGGCCTCGGCCACCGCCGACGCGGGCCATACCTGGAACTCGCCGAGGCGGCGCAGCACCTTGTCCCGGGCTTCCTGGGCGCGCTGGGGGTGGCGGTCGGGGCGCAGGCGGCTCGGCGCCTGGGGCAACACGGCGAGCAAGGCGGCTTCGGCATGAGTCAGTTGCGCCGGCGACTTGCCCAGATAAGCCCAACTGGCCGCTGCCACGCCTTGCAACGTGCCGCCAAACGGCGCGCGGTTCAGGTACAGATTGAGAATCTCGGCCTTGGACAAGTGCCATTCCAACTGCGCGGTGCGCCACAGTTGGCGCAGCTTGCCGTGGAACGTGCGCGAATGGGGATCGAGCAAACGGGCGACCTGCATCGACAAGGTACTGCCACCCGACACCACCCGCGCGCCGGTCAGGTTCTGCCACGTCGCCCGCGCCAGCGCCAACGGGTTCACGCCGGGGTGCTGGTAGAACCAACGGTCCTCGTAGGTGAGCAGCGCATCGAGGTAATACGGCGACACTTCACCGGTTTGCACCGGGTAACGCCACACGCCATTGGCATCGGCAAATCGCCACAACGGCGTGCCATCCTCGGCCAGCACCACCCGCGCCAAATCATCCTTAGGCAACGGCAACGGCCAGATGCGGTCGGCCGCCCACAACAGCGCAATCACCAGGAGCAGGCTCGCCAGGGTCCAGCGAGCAACTAAACGCAAATTCAAACGGGCAAACCTCTATGCTTGCAGGGAACTAGCCGGCGTTATCAACAACCAAAGGCACAGACACGCCCACCTTCTCATCAGGACACGCACATGCAGGTAGAAAGCTTTTTCGAATGGTTGGGCCAGGCGCTCGGCTCCGTCATCCGTTTTATCGTCGACGGCCTCAGCGGCATCTTCGGTGCCTTGACCCACGCCGGTGGCAACTTTATCGATGGCCTGTCGCGCACCTTGGGCATGGACACGTCCATCATCAGCATCATTACCCTGATCCTCGGCCTGATGCTGCTGTACTCGGCCGTTCGCGCCTTCATGCGCGCATCGATCATCATGGGCATCATCTGGCTGATGCTCGGCCTATGGCTGCTCAGTTGGGTCGTCCACTAACCCCCCACCAAAAAACACCACAAATCCCTGTGGGAGGGGGCTTGCCCCCGATAGCGGTGGGTCAGTCAGTAGATTTGATACTGATACACCGCAATCGGGGGCTTGCCCCCTCCCACATTTAGCCCCCATTCCCAGATTTAGCCTCCACTGCACATTTAGCCTCCCTCCCAGACTTAGCCACCCTCCCACATCGCGCCATCACCGCCCCTTGATCACCAAATCCACCGGAGTCTCCCCCACCGCCTGCCAGTTCGGCCGATACATCGACTCCACCTGCGGCGGCGGCACCCGATACGTCCCCGGCGTCACCGCCCGCGCCAGATACAACAAGTGCGTGGTGCCATAGCCATCCAGGTTCATCGCCGCCACATAGCGGTCATCACGAAACTCCTGATGCTTGAGTGACGCGTTCTGCATCGACTCGCGCCATTCCTTCACCTGGCTGCTGGCGTTTTCCAGGCTTGCGGCGCTTTGCGCCAGGTTCTGGTTTTCCAACTCCAGGCCCGCCGGCAACAGGTCCACCACCAGAGCGTCCGGCACGCGCTGCTTGGCGCTCACCGCCAGATGCACCAGCACCAGATCGCCGCTGTTGAGGCTACGCAGGTTCAGCGGCTGGCCGTTCATGCCCAGGTATTCGCGGCGGATGCTCAGGTTGTCGCCGCCGGCAGCCGGTGGCACCTGTGGATAACCCGAGATCGTCAACTGCTGGTACACCGGCGTCTCGCCCTGATTGCTCAGGCTCAGGTCGCTGGACAGCAGCGCGCCGGCCAACGCCAACGTCGACTGTTGATTATTCAATTCGCGCACGCCGCCACTGCCGGTGAGCGACACCTGCCAATTCGACTCAGGCTGGGCGAACCCGAGGCGCCCGGCGAGGAACAGCGAATTACGTTCCTGGGTCGACAAGTACGGGCTGGCCGCCAATTGATCCGACAGCGTAAACAAACGCTCTTCACGCTTGCCCTTGGCCAGGTCATTTTCTTCGAGCAGCGCCAGGATCATCGCCTGGTCCCGCAGCGGGCTGCCATAGTCGGCCAGCCATTCCTTGGCATTGCGTTGCGCCGCCAACCCTGCGAGCAAGGCTTGATCGGCGCGCGGCTGGTCGCCCATTTTCTGCAAGGCGATGGCCAGTTGCACCAACGGCAACCCGGAACGCGCATCGCTGCGCCGCTCGAACAGACTGCGCAACGCGCCCAACGGCGCCTGCTGACTGCGCGCCAGTACCAGGCCGGCGTAGGCCTGCACGGCAAAGCGGGTGTGCTCGGCGTTGTCGCTGTAGTCGACTTCGATCAGGTTGCGCTCCTGCACATAACGCAGCAGGCGCTCACTGGCTTTTTTCAAGGCGTCCGGCGGCACGGCAAAGCCCTGGTCGCGGGCGCGCAGCAGGAAGTCGGTGACGTAGGCGGTCAGCCAGTATTCCTCTTCGCCATCGGCGCCCCACAAGCCAAAGCTGCCGTTGTAGCGCTGCATGCCCAGCAGGCGTTCGATGCCCAGCTCGATCTTGCGTTTGCGCTCGGCGTCCGGCTCGCCCTTGACGCCCAGGCGCTTGAGCAAGGCATCGTCGGCATACAGCGACGGGTACAGGCCACTGGCGGTCTGCTCCAGGCAACCGTAGGGGTAAGCCTTGAGCGCAGTGATTTGCGCGCCGAGGTTCAACGGCGGCCGGCTCGACAGGCTCAGCAACGCCTCGCGCCCCGAGCTGTCGAACTGATCGAGCGCGCCCGCCGGTAGGCTCCACGGCTGCTCCTTGAGCACCGCGCGATACTGCTTGAGCAAGGCCGGGTAGGCCGGGCGCACGCCCAGGGTCCATTCGCGGCTGAACGGCGGCAGGTTTTCACCGGGCAGGTCCAGGCCGTTCACCGTGACCTTGAACTTGCCTTGCCCCAGGCCGCCCCAGGCTTTCACCGGGATGCGCAGCGTGGTGCGCTGGCCTTGTTTGAGTTCAACCGATTGCGCGCCACCGTTGACCAGCTCCAACTGCCCTTCGGCACTCAGTTGCACATCGAGCTTTTGCGCCTTGCCCGACAGGTTGGACAGGTCCAGCGCCAAGGTGGTCTGGTCGCCACCCGCAAGGAAGCGCGGCGCAGACAATTCGGCAATCAGCGGTGCGGCGATCACGGTTTTGGCTTCAGCCATGCCGTAGCGATCATCACTCCAGGCCTGGGCCATCAGGCGCAGCTCACCGTTGAAATCCGGGATATTGACGCTGATTTCGCCCTCGCCCTGCTCGTTCAACGTCACCGGCGCGCTTTGCAGGGCGACGATGGTCACGCTGGTGTCCGGGCGTTTGCCGCCTTTGGCCAACGCAGCGTCACCACCGAAGGCCAGGCTCGCCAGGCGCCCCTGGCCGGCCTCGATCAGTTGGCCATAGATGTCGAACTGGTCCACGCCATACGCCTTGCGGCCGAACAGGCTGGAGTACGGATCGGGCGTCGGGTATTCGGTGATATTGAGGATGCCCACGTCCACCGCCGCCACCAGCACATGCACCTGTTTGGGCACGCTGCCATCGGCATTTTTTGCGGCGACTTTCACCGTCAGCGCTTGTTTGGGGCGCATTTTTTCCGGGGCGGTGAGGGTCAGCGCAAGTTTGCGCTGGGTGCGATCCAACGGCAGGTGCAGCAGGCCCACCGCCCGTTTGGGGGTGATGTTGGCTTTGCGCTCGCCGGGGCGAATCACCAGGGCGCTGACGTAGAGATCATGACGCGCCCATTTCGGGTCGAGCTTCACGGCGAAACGTTTGCCCTCGGCTGGCACGTCGATTTCCTGCCACCACAGCGGCCCCTCGGCAGACTCCACCAGCAGGTAGCCTTTACCGGCCGCCGGCGGCGTCACGGTGACGTTGGCGGTATCGCCGTCGCCATAGGCGGGCTTGTCCAGCGCCAGCTTGACCTGATCGGGCCGCACGGCGCCGCCTTCGGTGTTGTCCTGGGCCTGGTAACCGGCCCAGAAGCGCAGGCTGCTGACCAGCCCGGTCTGCGGGTCTTCGACCTCGACGCGGTAAGGGCCCCACTCCACCTGGAAGCTGACCTTGGCGGTGTCGCCGGCCTTGATGTTCAGGGTCTGCTCGTCAAGGTTGAGGAATTTCTGGTTGTAGTGATAGCTCCAGCCGTCGCTCTCCGAGTAATTCCAGTAGTAGTCGCGGCGCTCGCGCACCAGGCGCACCTTGAGGTTTTTCGCGGCGAGTTTCTGCCCGGCCTGGTTGGCCAGCAGCACTTCAAATTCCGCCGGGCCGTCGCCGTTGGTTTCCTTGCCGTCAAACAGCCCGCGCAGACCCGGCAGTTGCTCGGCCGGCCAGATCGGCTGCACCAGGCGCCGGGTGATCGGGCGTCCGCCCGATTCGTGCAGGCTGGCTTGCACGATCAGTTGCAGCGGCGACTTGGCGTCGGCCCATTTGCTTTCCAGGCTCAGGGCTTCCTGGCCCTTGGCGTCGAGTACGCTTTCATCCAGTTCAAAATCCTGGCTCAGCTCTTCTTCGGTGACGGAGCCGAACTGGTAACCCGGCAGCGATTTCACCGCCTCGCGCAGCGGGCGCACATACACCTGCCCGCTGACCCGGTTGCCCGCCGCCGGCGCGCCGTAGAGGTAGCGGCCATTGACCTGGATGACCGGGTTCTCCGCCGGGCTCAATGCCGTGTCGCTGCCCTTGAGCTCCAGCGCCAGGCGCTCGGGCAGGAAGTCTTCGACAAGGAATTCATACAACTGTGGCTTGCCGTCGCCCAGGTCGAACACCAACTGCCAACGCCCGGTCGGCGCTTCGCCGGCCAGTTGCAGTTGATATTGATAGAGGCCGGACGCGTCGGCATCCCAGACGAATTTACGGCTAACCTGCTCATCCGGGCGACGCACTTCGACGCTCACCGGCTGCGGTTTAACTGCATTGCCGTCCTTGTCGCGCAACAAGGCGTTAAGCAGCACGGTTTCGCCAGGGCGATACAGATCGCGCGGGCCGAACACAAAGAATTGCAGCGGGTGCGACGGTTGCCCGCCGATATCGAACTCCGCCAGATCGAGGGCAGCACTGTCCAGGCGCAACAGGCTGGTCTGTTCGCCCTGCTTGGCCAGCAGCACCTGGGCCTTTTTCGGCAACGGCAGTTCGGCGTGACCGCCCTTCTCGGTCTTGCCCTGGCCCACCACCCGGCCCTCGGCGTCGAGCACTTCAAGGTCGACGCCATCCAGCGCCTTGCCGCCGTCCAACGCCTGAGTAAACACGTCCAGGCGATTGGCGTAGCGGTGAACCGACAAGCCGATATCACTCAAGGTGAACAACGTGGCCGGTTGCGAATAGTTGTAGGTGCCCGACGCACGCATCACCGCCAGGTACACACCCGGCTGCTGCAATTGCTTGAGGCCGGCGATCGGCAGCAACAGGGTTTCACGGGTATTGCGCGCCGGGTTCAGGTCGAAACGGCCGCCGTAGACCAGATCGGCCAGCGGCAGCAGTTCGCGCGATTCATAGCTTTGCAGGCTGGTGTTGCGCCCCCACTGCGCGAGGAACGACGGCAGGGATTCGGCCTTGATCCGGAAGAACTCGACGTCGATCTTGTCGACATTCAGCGCAATCACCGGCAACCCCTCGGCCAGGCGCGTGGGCAACAGCGTGCCACGGCTGGCGAAGCCGACAGTGGCTTGCAGGTCGCGGGTTTCCAGGCGGGCGATGTACTCGGCGGGCAACAGGTTGTTATTCACCGCGCGCACACCGGGGTCGACCGTCAGCACCAACTTGCGCTGCGGTTCCAGGTGGCGCAGGCGCAGCTCCATCAAGTTATCCGACAGCTCCCAGGCGCCGTCGACCTTGCCCGACTTGCTGTCCACCAGATGCAACTTGTCGGCGAATTTCTGCTCCGGGTCCAACGGGATGGAAAAACTCACCGACAACGTGCTGGCGCCGTCCAACTGCACCTCCGACACGTCCACCACACTCAGCTCACGCCCGGCATACCGCTGCTTCAACGCCGCCACATCCACCGCCGCCTTGGCTGCCTTCGGCGCTACGCTGCTCGCTGCTGGGGCGGGCGGGGCAGCCGGTTTATCGGAGGAATCGCAGGCGCTCAGCAGGGCCAGCGCACAAGCCAGGAACAGTCCTTTGTTAAGCATGAGGCACTCGTAGTCAGAGGAAACCGAGGGGTGAACTATATATCAGCGCCGGCCAAGCCGCTGTGGCGCCGGTCACATTGACCGACGGAGGGCGGTTTGGTTCTTCGCATCCCCCGACCCAAGCCAAATCCCACAAACACCGAAGATCAACATCACCGGAGATCAAAATCACTGGAGATCAAAATGTGGAATGAGGGGCTAAATGTGGAATGAGGGCTAAATGTGGGAGGGGGCTTGCCCCCGATTGCAGTGGGTCAGCTACAAATAAGCTGACTGACTCACCGCCATCGGGAGCAAGCCCCCTCCCACATTTAACCCCCCATTCCACATTGGTTCTGCGGCGTGCTGGGGGACGGTTACAATGCCACTCCCCCAAGGAGCCCAAATGACTTCACTGCTCAGCGACTGGCGCCACCGCCCAACCCACCGCCGCGTCTGGGCCCTGGCCGCGCCGATGATCCTGTCGAACATCTCGGTACCGCTGGTTGCCCTGGTCGACAGCATAGTCATCGGCCACCTGCCCCACGCCCACCAACTGGGCGCCGTCGCCGTCGGGGCCAGCCTGTATACCTTCCTCGCCTGGGCCATGGGGTTTCTGCGCATGGGCTCCACCGGCTTCGCCGCCCAAGCCGCCGGGCGCAATGACGGCGCGGCGCTGCGGCAAATCCTGCTGCAAGGTCTGTTGCTCGCGCTGGGGCTGGCGATGTTGCTTGGCACGGTGGGCATCCCCCTGAGTCACCTGGCCCTGGAGTGGATGCAACCCTCCCCCGAACTGAACCAACTGACCCGCGAATTTTTCCACACCCGCCTGTTCGGCCTGCCCGCGGCCCTCGCCAGCTACGCCCTGGTCGGCTGGTTCCTCGGCACGCAAAACGCCCGCGCACCGCTGGCGATCCTGCTGACCACCAACCTGGTCAACATCGCCCTGAACCTGTGGTTTGTACTCGGCCTGGACTGGGGGGTGGTCGGTTCCGCGCGGGCGTCGGTGATCGCCGAATGGACCGGCGCACTGCTCGGCCTGGCCCTCACGCAAAAAGCCCTGCGCGCCTACCCCGGGCATATCGCCTGGGCCGCTTTGCAACGGTGGCACAGCTGGCGCCCGCTGCTGGCGGTGAACCGCGACATCTTTATCCGCAGCCTGGCGTTGCAGTCGGTGTTTTTCATGATCACGGTACAAGGCGCCCGGTTGGGCGATGCCACGGTGGCGGCCAACGCGCTGCTGCTCAATGGCCTGTTGCTGACCGCCCATGCGCTGGACGGTTTGGCCCACGCCGTCGAAGCTCTGTGCGGCCACGCCATCGGCGCCCATGACCGCCACGCGTTGCGCCGCTCACTGGTCGTCGCCTGCGGTTGGTCGCTGATCGCCAGCGTCGGTTTTGCCTTGCTGTTCAGCTTCGCCGGCCATCTGTTTATCGCCATGCAGACCGATATCCCCAGCGTGCGCGAAACCGCCGACATCTACCTGCCTTACCTCGCGGTACTGCCGTTGATTGCGGTGTGGAGTTATCTGCTGGACGGGCTGTTTATCGGCGCCACCCGTGCGCGGGAAATGCGCAATGGCATGCTGCTGACAGTGCTGATTACGCTGCCGTTCGCCGGGGCGTTGCAGGGTTTGGGCAACCACGGGCTGTGGATAACCTTTCTGCTGTTCATGGCGGTGCGCAGTCTGACGCTCTGGGCGATTGCCTGGCGACTCAAGCGGCGGGGGCTTTGGTTGGGCGGGAATTGAAGGAAGGGCGGAATTGCCTACGATGGCGGGGTATCGGCAGTTAAATCACTGCATCACACACCGCCATCGCGGGCAAGCCCGGCTCCCACATTGGAGCCGGGTCGCTGCACTTATGAGGACAGGTAAGACGAACGCGTCAGGCCCAGACGCAACGCATCGAGAAACTGCGTGCGCTCGCTGGCGCTGATCTTCGCGCTCGCGCACTTGTCCCGGTAATGCGTCATCAACTCTTCCGGCGACAAGTGAACATAACGCAGCATGTCTTCGATGGTGTCGTGGGTCTCGATCCCGGCGCTGTACACCGAACCGTCGGCACGCTGGTAGATGTTCACCGAGTCGGTGTCACCGAACAGGTTGTGCATGTCACCGAGGATTTCCTGGTACGCGCCGACCAGGAAGATACCCAGCAGGTAATCTTCGCCATCCTTCAACGCGTGTACCGGCAGGCTGGTCTCGATACTCTGCTCGTCGACGTATTGCTTGATCTTGCCGTCGGAGTCGCAGGTCAAGTCCTGCAATACCGCGCGGCGCATCGGCTCTTCGTCGAGACGGTGCAGCGGCAGGATCGGCAGTACCTGGCCGATGGCCCAGGTATCCGGCAGGCTCTGGAACACCGAGAAGTTGCAGATGTATTTATCCGCCAGCTTGTCGTTGAGTTCGTCGAGCACCTGGCGGTGCGAACGCTGGCGCGCCTTCAGCGAGTTATGCAGGCGGCGGCACACGGCGAAGTAGCATTGCTCGGCCAGGGCTTTTTCCGCCAGGGTCAGTTTGCCGTCGGCGTACTGAGTGGCCACGTCGCTCATGTAGTGAGTGGCGCGCCAGTAGGTTTCGGTGACCATCTCGATGTCGGTCGGGCCGAGCAGGTCTACCAGCCATTGCACGGTTTCCGGCAGGTTCTCCTTGTTCTCGATCTGCGGCATTTCGTCGTTGTGTTTCTCGACGTCGGTGACTTGCACCACCAGCATGGCGTGGTGGGCGGTCAGGGAACGGCCGCTCTCGGAGAAGATGTTCGGGTGCGGCAGGCTCTGCGCGTCGCAGAATTCCTTGAGCATGCCCACGACCACACCGGCGTAGTCGTCCATGTCGTAGTTGATCGAGCTGGCGTTACGCGAGTGGGTGCCGTCGTAGTCAACGCCCAGGCCGCCGCCGACGTCGATGTGATCCACCGGCAGGCCGAGGTTGCGCAGTTCGCCGTAGTAACGAATGGCTTCCTTGAACCCGTGCTGGTAGTCGGCCAGGTTGGCGATCTGCGAGCCCATGTGGAAGTGCAGCAGGCGGATGCCCTGGTCCAGGCTGGCGGCGCGGAAGCGCTCGACCACCGACAACAGTTGCGCCGCCGACAGCCCGAACTTGGACTTCTCGCCGCCGGTGTCAGCCCACTTGCTCGACGCCAGGGACGACAGGCGCACGCGCAGGCCGATCTGAGGCTTGACCTTGAGGTTGGCGGCTTCTTCGATCACCAGCCCAACTTCGGACTCTTTCTCGATCACGATGAACACGTTGTGACCCAGCTTCTGGCCCATCAGCGCCAGGCGGATGAATTCGCGGTCCTTGTAACCGTTACAGACGATGGTCCCGCCTTTCGGCGCCAGCGCCAGCACGGCCAGCAGTTCCGGCTTGGAGCCGGCTTCCAGGCCGATGGACACGTCCTGGGTGGCGATGATGTTTTCGATCACCGCTTCCTGCTGGTTCACCTTGATCGGGTACAGCGCGGTGTATTTGCTCTGGTATTCCAGGCGCTCGATGTTCGAGTCGAATGCGCCGGTCAACTGGCGCACGCGGTCTTGCAGGATGTCGGGAAAACGCACCAGCAACGGCAAGGACAAGCCGCTTTTGCGCAGCGCGTCGACTTGCTCGTACAGGTCGACCGGCGTGCTGTTCGGGCCGTTCGGACGAACTTCAACGCGACCGGCATCATTGATCGCGAAATACCCGGCCCCCCAATGGCGAATCCCGTAAACACTGCGGCTGTCCGCAACTGTCCATTGGCTGCCATCGTCTTTGCGTGTGCGTCGTACGGACATCGAAGTCCCCTATAAATGAAGTCGAAGGCGCCGCCCCTCGTTCGAGGCTGGCGCAGTCTAAAGAATGAAAATGACGATTTGCCTGTAAGCAAGGTCAGACCCCACTCGCAGGACAGAGTTTAGACACAGGCTGGGAAGAGGCTTTCAGCCACCGGACTTCTTGGCCTTGTACCCGAGCTTGATCAACTCGGCCAACAGCAACTCGACGTGATCGCCCTGGATCTCGATGACCCCGTCTTTCAACGCGCCACCGGTGCCACAGCGCTTTTTCAGCGTGGTAGCCAGTTCCTTCAAGGCGTCTTCGGCCAGCGGCGCGCCGGTGATGGTGGTCACCGTTTTGCCGCCACGGCCTTTGCTCTCGCGTCGCACGCGGGCAATGCCGTCGCCTTCGGGGATCAGGGTTTGTTTGCAGGTACAGGCGTCCACGGGCTGACGACAATCCGGGCAGTGTCGACCTGCGTCGGTGGAAAATACCAGGCCGCCGAGGGCGGCGAAGGATGCGGCTTTTTTGGCCACCGGCAATCCTCTTGTGAGGACAAAGACTGATCGGCACACGCTCAGGAGGTTGCCGACCGCGAAGCCCCACTCAGGCAGGGGCAGCGCTACCGACCCGCCAAGGCGGTTCGGGTGAAAAGTCGCGCAGTGTAACCACAAAAGGCCCACTTGCTAAGGGCCAAATGGCGCCAATTTATACAACTTTAGCGACGTGAGGCCAGATAGCGGCGCAAGCCCTCTTGCGCGTCCGGGCAGTAGGGCTTTTGTTCAGCTTCCTGTAGGACTATTTCAAGGGGTAAAAAGCGCGCTTCCATGACTTCTTCAGGCTGCAGGCTCAGCGCGCCATCCCATACGGCTGCGTAGGACTTGCACCAGAGCCGGCTGTCGCCGTCCTCGAAGTAGAAATGGTCGTGTTCAACCAGTTCCACCCCGCCTACGCCGAGTTCTTCTTCAAGCTCCCGGGCGGCCGAATCGGCATAACTCTCGCCGTCCGCCACCATCCCGCCCGCGGCCGTGTCC
Organism: Pseudomonas sp. D3; assembly: GCF_029320995.1. Lineage (NCBI taxonomy): Bacteria > Pseudomonadati > Pseudomonadota > Gammaproteobacteria > Pseudomonadales > Pseudomonadaceae > Pseudomonas > Pseudomonas sp. D3. The sequence continues at coordinate 911,246 of NZ_CP119772.1, read as the reverse complement.
CAGAATCCGGGGTACAGGGCTTTGCTCAGGGTGCGGCGATGCACGCACAGTTCACCTGCCGAGTTGAACAGGAAGATAAAGGTGCAACGGCCGATCAGGCCACGCTGGCGAAGGTCGGACCGGACCAGGGCGCCGAGCAGGTTGTCGTGCTCGTCGACCCAGCAGATCAGTTCCGCATCGGAGGCCGCGCGGTGCGCGGCCTCCTTTTGAGTCACGTCCATCATTACCCTTGGTTAAGGAGTTGACGCAAGTCGATCACGGCCGCGTTGGCCCGGGAAATGTAGTTGGCCATCACCAATGAGTGGTTGGCCAGTATGCCAAAGCCGCTGCCGTTGAGGATCATCGGGCTCCAGACCGGCTCTTGCGAAGCCTCCAGCTCACGAATGATCTGGCGCACGCTGACCGTAGCGTTTTTCTTGGCCAGCACGTCGGCAAAGTCGACTTCGATAGCGCGCAACAAGTGGGACAAGGCCCAGGCCTGGCCACGGGCTTCGTAGAACACGTTGTCGATCTGCATCCATGGGGTTTCCACCACTTCTTCATCGAGCTGCGGCACTTGACCCGGCGCCAGCGCTTCGGTTTTCAGTGAGGTGTTCAGCTTGACCCGGCCGACACTCGCCGACAGACGTTGCGACAACGAACCCAGGCGCGTGGCGACATCGCCCAGCCAGTTGTTGAGGTTGTCGGCGCGCGCATAGAACAACGCGCCGCGCTGGTTCGGGTCGGACAGGCGCGCTTCATAGCGGCTCAGGGAGTTGATGCCTTCCTGGTACTCCGACTCGCTGGAAGGCAGCACCCAGCTCTTGTTGTCAAAGTTGAAACGCGGCTCAGCCTTGGCGAGGTCGGTGTCTTCCGCCGACTGCGACTGGGAGCGGGCGAAATCCTTACGCAAGGCACGGGTCAGGTCGCGCACCTGCACCAGCACGCCGTATTCCCAGCTCGGCATGTTGTCCATCCACAGGCCAGGCGGGAAACGGTCGTTGGAAATATAGCCACCGGGCTTGTTCAGCAAGGTGCCGGCCACGGTCTTGAGGGTTTCCACGGTGGTGTAACCCACCACCATCTGCTTGCCTTCCTTTTCGGCGGCAAGCTGGGCGTTCTGCTGGACCGGGAACAGCGCCGGCTCTTCGCTCCAGTACCAACCCAAAGCACCGGTAACCAACAGATACAAGCCAAGTACGCTGAGCACCGCTCGGCTCATCAGCATGCTACGCAAATAGCTGCGGTTGCCCGACTTGGGTTCAGGGGCGGGGCCTTTGGCACTGCCTGCACGGTTTTTCCAGTCCAGCATGGCGATATCCTTTCAATCACTTGAGTTCATGCACTTCAATCGACGGCGTGCGTTCAAACACTCCGACAGCAACCCTACCCCATCGTGCCCGTCAATGCGGGGCTTTTCATCGCACAGCCGTCATCCAATGGGCGTACCTGGGGGCATCCGACTATAAAGGATGCAGGTTTTTTTCGCTGTGCGACCAATGAGTCAGCAACTGAATGCCAGGGATACGCAGTTAATTGACGTATGACACTCATCGAACCGAAAAGAGGTGCTAGCATAGAGCCATTAGTCGACCTCAGTACGCACCTTCACTAGTAGTCAAGATATGACCGAGCCAGAAGACCCCAGCCGTGAGCGTCTCAAGCAGCACTTTGCCCAGCGGGTAATTCATCAGGCACGTCAAATTCTTGAGATCTGGCAGCGCCTGCAGCGCAGCGAATGGTCCGACGTCGACTTCTCCGAACTCAGCGAAGCCAACCTGCGACTGCTGCGCTTCGCCGAACGCTTCGAACAGCCCGAGCACCACCAGTTGGCCCAGCATATCGGCGAGTCGCTCAAAGCGGTGGACGCCAATCGCGGCCGCCTGAGCAGCCAACTGATCACCGAAATCAACCGCCTGATGCAACGCCTGTCCCGCACCGGCCTGCGCCAGGGCGACCAGCTTGAGCAAACCTTCCTGCCGCCGATGCGCAAGCCGATCTACGTGATGCTGGCCGATCACGATCGCGCCGAGCGCCTGGCCAAGCAACTGGAATTCTTTGGCTTGAGCGCCCAGTCCCTGGACAGCGTGGCGGCGTATCGTGTGGCGATGGCCGAGCGCCTGCCGTCGGCGATTGTGATGGACGTGGACTTCTGCGGCCCGGGTCTGGGCCTCCAACTGGCCGCCGAGGCCCAGGAAGGCCTGGAGCAAAAGCTGCCGTTGCTGTTTTTCAGCCTGCATGAAACCGACACCCCGACCCGCCTCGCCGCCGTGCGCGCCGGCGGCGAAGAGTTCCTGACCGGCACGCTGGAAGCCTCGAGCCTGCTGGAAAAGATCGAAGTGCTGACCTGCGTTGCGCAGTACGACCCCTATAAAGTGCTGATCATCGACGACTCACGGGCGCAGGCGCTGCACACCGAGCGCCTGCTCAACAGTGCCGGCATCATCACCCGCACGCTGATCGAGCCGATCAAGGCCATGGCCGAGCTGGCGGATTTCCAGCCCGACCTGATCATCCTCGACATGTACATGCCCGCCTGTACCGGCACCGAACTGGCCAAGGTGATTCGTCACAACGACCGTTACGTCAGCGTGCCGATCATCTACCTGTCGGCCGAGGACGACCTGGACAAACAGCTGGACGCCATGAGCGAAGGCGGCGACGACTTCCTCACCAAGCCGATCAAGCCGCGCCACCTGATCACCACCGTGCGCAACCGCGCGGCCCGTGCGCGCAACCTCAAGGCACGGATGGTGCGCGACAGCCTGACCGGCCTGTACAACCACACCCATATCCTGCAACTGCTCGAAGACTGCAGCTTCCGCGCACGCCGCGAGAACAAGCCGTTGAGCTTTGCCATGCTCGACATCGACCACTTCAAGCGGGTCAACGACAGCCACGGCCACCCCATGGGCGACCGGGTGATCAAGAGCCTGGCGCTGTTTCTCAAACAGCGCTTGCGCAAGACCGACTACATCGGCCGCTACGGCGGTGAAGAGTTTGCGATTGTGATGCCCGATACCGACCTGGAATCGGCCTGCAAGGTGCTGGATGAGATTCGTGGGCGCTTTGCCGAAATTCACTACCCGGCCCAGCCGCATGACCTGTGGTGTACCTTCAGCGCCGGGCTGGTGGAGCTGTGCGACGATTCCGACAGCCTGATGATGGCCACCCTAGCCGACGAGGCGCTGTACCGCGCCAAGGATGCCGGACGCAATCGCGTTCAAGCCGCGCGCACATCAAAGCAAAGTGCCATCTTTTCACCGGAATCCAGTGATTCCGTCATAACTTTGTAATGGAAACGCAATAACTTCAGGCACTTAACTTTTGCTGTCGGTTGAAACCACGCATGCGCCTGAAGCTGCTGACCAATCTCAATACCCTCCTGCTGGTGGCCGTGTGCCTGGCACTCGGGGCGACGCTCTGGTGGTCGCAACGCGCACTGGAGCGGCCTTACTTGTTGATGGAACGCTACCTGGGGTTGTCGCAGACCTTCCAGAACCAGGCCGCACGCAATATCGACGACTACCTGGCCAGCGGCGACGCCCTGCGCTTGAGCAGCGCCAGCCAGAGCCTGGAAAGCCTGCTGCAGCACTTGGATGAATTGCCTGCCGACCTCGCGCAAAGCCTGCGCCCCAGCCTGAAGGAGCTCGATACCTTCAGCAAAACCGACCTGCTCGCCGCCGGCAAATTGGCCGGCGACCCGCAAGCGCTGCTGCTGCAAGCCGAGCGCGAATTGGGCGCGAACCTGGAGCAACTGAGCCAGTACGCCAGCGCGGTCAATTCGCCCGACGCGGCGCGCTACCTGCCGCCGCTGCTGGCAGCCTCGCAGCACCTGGGCAAGCTGTCCCTGGCCCGCGACAAGCTGGTGAGCAGCGGGCGGGCGGAACTGGCGGACGATGTGGAGCGCGAAGTCGCCAATATCCGTGGCCAGGCCGACCTGCTGGAGCAACTGCCCTTACTCGGGGTCAAGGCCAGCGCCGGTTCGAACACCGATGACTTTTCGGCACTGATGGGCCTGGAAAACAGCGAAAAAGCCGAAACACAAGACACCGGCGTCGACCTCAAGCGCGAACTCAACAGCCTGCTGACCCGCTACCCGGCCGAACTCAAGCGTACCCGCGAGCAAATCCAGCAGCGCGCCAACCTGGCCGCCAGCACCCAACTGAAAATCGCCGCCGTGCAACAGGCGATCGCGGGCCTGGAGCCGGTCGTGCGTGGGCAACACGCCGCGATCCAGGGCGAAGTGCGCCTGATGCAAGGGGTGATGATCGGCCTGATCCTGCTGATCGCGCTGCTGATCGATACCCTGCAACGGCGCCTGGCGCGGGTGCTGACCAACCTGGCACCGGCCCTGTCGACCTGGGCCGAAGGCGACTTCAGCCAGCCGATTGCCCTGGGCAAGACCAACCGCGAACTGCGCGACATCGAAGCCTCCCTCAACCGCCTGCGCGCCTATCTGGTGGACTTGGTGGGCACCATTCGCGGCAATGCCGAGGAAGTGGCGGGCAGCAGTCGCGCCCTGGCCGAGTTGAGCAGCGGCCTACACGACGGCGCCGAGCGTCAGGCCGGGGACACCGCGCAGATCCGCGACTCGCTGGGCGAACTCGAAGCAACCATCCAGCAGGTGGCCGGCGACGCCAGCCAGGCCGCCGGCGCCAGCCGCAGCGCGGGCCAGGCGGTGGAACAAGGCCAGCGGGTGATCGGCCTGAGCCTGACCGGGCTGCATGCGCTGGTCGGCGAAGTGCAGCAAAACGCACAGATGATCGAGAAACTCGCCGAAGAGTCCGCGACCATCGGCGGCGTGTTGACGGTGATTCGCTCGATAGCCGACCAGACCAACCTGCTGGCGCTCAACGCGGCCATTGAAGCCGCCCGCGCCGGGGAAGCCGGGCGCGGTTTCGCCGTGGTCGCCGACGAAGTGCGCTCCCTGGCCCAACGCACCGCAGGCGCCACCGCCGAAATCCAGGGCCTGATCGCCGGCCTGCAAACCGCTGCCCGCCAGTCGGTGGAAGGCATGCGCGCGCAGGTCGAACACGCCGAAGCCACCGCCCAGCAAGCACAAGCGGCCGACGGCGCGCTGGATGAAATTGTCGGAGCGATACAGACCATTTCCGACACCGCCGTGCGCATCGCCGATGTGACCGCGCAGCAGAGCGGTGCCGTGAGTGAGATCCGCGATAACAGCGAACGGATTCATCAGCTGGGTGAGGACAACCTGCTACGCATCGGCCAGGGCCGCAGCCAGGGTGAACACCTGTTGGTGCTGGGCGGCCAACTCAACACTGCCGTCCAAGCCTTCCGCGTCTGACCCGATCTAGCGCCATGCGAAGAACCAATGTGGGAGGGGGCTTGCCCCCGATAGCGGTGTGCCAGTCTCAATATCTGTAACTGATCCACCGCTATCGGGGGCAAGCCCCCTCCCACATTTGACCTCCTGTGTTTTCAAAATCGTGTTGCCAATGACCAGGCCGGGCAACTTGGTCACAAATTTTGCGCAATCCTCGCTAATCGTGCAGCCTACTGCATAGAACTGGACAGTCATAAAGACTTTGCGGCATAGTCGCCGGGTTCTGCCGTACCCACATCAATAACAAGGAACAGCCGATGGCGACCTTACTGGTTCTTCACGGACCCAACCTGAACCTGCTCGGCACCCGCGAACCGGGCGTCTACGGGGCTGTGACCCTGGAACAGATCAACCTCGATCTGGAGCGACGGGCTCGTGAAGCCGGCCACCATCTGCTGTACCTGCAAAGCAACGCCGAGTACGAATTGATTGATCGCATCCACGCCGCGCGCGGCGAAGGCGTGGACTTTATCCTGATCAATCCCGCCGCTTTTACGCACACAAGTGTTGCATTACGTGACGCGCTGCTGGCGGTGAGCATCCCATTCATCGAAGTGCATTTGTCGAACGTGTACAAACGCGAACCTTTCCGCCATCACTCTTACTTCTCCGACGTTGCGGTAGGAGTGATCTGCGGCCTTGGCGCCAGCGGTTACCGACTGGCCCTGGAGGCCGCCCTGGAACAACTTGAACAACCGGCCAAGCGCCCCTGACCGACCCTTGGGAGTTGATGATTCATGGATATCCGTAAAGTTAAGAAACTGATCGAACTGCTGGAAGAGTCCGGTATCGACGAGCTGGAAATCAAGGAAGGCGAAGAGTCCGTCCGGATCAGCCGTCACAGCAAGACTCCGGCCCAGCAGTTCTACGCGCCACAGATGCAAGCCCCGGCACCCGCTGCTCCGGCTGCCGCACCTGCTGCCGCCGCGCCTGCCGCCCCGGCCGCGCCTGTGCTGAATGGCTTCGTGGTCAAGTCGCCAATGGTCGGTACGTTCTACCGCACCCCGGCACCGACCTCGCCAGCCTTCGTTGAAGTCGGCAAGACCGTGAAAGTGGGCGACACCATTTGCATCGTGGAAGCGATGAAAATGATGAACCACATCACGGCCGAAAAAGCCGGCGTCATCGAATCCATCCTGGTAGAAAACGGTCAGCCGGTTGAATACGACCAGCCGCTGTTCACCATCGTTTGAACCGCGGAGCGCCTTCGATGTTGAAACCTGCGAAGAAACTGCAAAAAGTCCTGATCGCCAACCGCGGCGAGATCGCGCTGCGTATCCTGCGCGCCTGTAAGGAAGAGGGCATCAAGACCGTCGCTGTTTACTCGACGGCCGATACCGAACTGATGCACGTAAAACTGGCGGACGAAAGCATCTGCATCGGCCCGCCACTGGCCGCGAACTCGTACCTGAAAGTCGCGAACATCATCGCCGCCGCAGAAGTGACCGGCGCTGATGGCATTCACCCGGGCTACGGCTTCCTCGCGGAAAACGCCGATTTCGCCGAACAGGTGGAAAAGTCCGGGTTTGCCTTCATCGGCCCGAAAGCCGAGACCATTCGCCTGATGGGCGACAAGGTCTCGGCCAAGGACGCCATGATCGAAGCCGGCGTGCCAACCGTTCCCGGCTCCGACGGCCCGCTGCCTGAAGACGAGACAACCGCTCTGCGCATTGGTCGCGAAGTCGGTTACCCGGTGATCATCAAGGCCGCAGGCGGCGGCGGTGGTCGCGGCATGCGCGTGGTGCATAAAGAAGAAGACCTGATCGAAGCGGCCAAGCAGACTCGCTCCGAAGCGGCTGCCTGGTTCGGCAACCCGATGGTCTACCTGGAAAAGTACCTGACCAACCCACGTCACGTGGAAGTGCAGGTGCTGTCCGACGGCCAGGGCCACGCCATCCACCTGGGCGACCGCGATTGCTCGCTGCAACGTCGTCACCAGAAGGTATTGGAAGAAGCACCGGCACCGGGCCTGGACGAGAAAGCCCGTGAGGAAGTGCTCGCGCGTTGCGTCAAGGCATGCATCGACATCAACTACCGTGGCGCCGGTACCTTCGAGTTCCTCTACGAGAACGGTCGTTTCTACTTCATCGAGATGAACACTCGCGTACAGGTAGAACACCCGGTTTCGGAGATGGTCACCGGTATCGATATCGTCAAGGAGATGCTGAGCATCGCCGCCGGTAACGAGCTGTCCTTCACCCAGGACGACGTGAAGATCCACGGCCACTCCCTGGAGTGCCGGATCAACGCCGAAGACCCGAAAACCTTTATCCCGAGTCCAGGCCTGGTCAAGCATTTCCATGCTCCAGGCGGCAACGGCGTTCGCGTCGATTCGCACCTGTACAGCGGCTACAAGGTTCCGTCCAACTACGACTCGCTGATCGGCAAGCTGATCACCTGGGGCGCCACCCGTGACGAGGCCATGGCCCGCATGCGTAACGCCCTGGACGAAATCGTGGTCGACGGCATCAATACCAACATCCCGCTGCATCGGGATCTGGTCCGTGATGAAGGCTTCTGCAAAGGTGGTGTGAACATTCACTACCTGGAACACAAGCTGGCCAACCAGTAAGTGCTCCACCCAACAAAGCCGCCTTCGGGCGGCTTTGTTGTTTCTGTGCGCTCTATTTTGAAGATGCACACAGTCCAAATGTGGGAGGGGGCTTGCTCCCGATAGCAGTGTGTCAGTCAACTTATCTGAGACTGAACCACCGCTATCGGGGGCAAGCCCCCTCCCACATTTGACCGGCGTACAGTCAGCACAGTCGTCTTCTGCCCGCCGCTCGCGTAAACTTGCGCGCTTTCGCAGCCCCTCCCCGCTGCACACTCATTTTTTCAAAGGTGCCCGCCATGCCTTGGCTGCAAGTCCGTCTCGCCATCAGCCCAGAACAAGCCGAAACCTACGAAGACGCGTTCCTTGAAGTGGGCGCCGTCTCGGTGACCTTCATGGACGCCGAAGACCAGCCGATCTTTGAGCCGGAACTCAACACCACCCCACTGTGGTCCCACACCCACTTGCTGGCCCTGTTCGAAGACGGCACCGATGCCGCCGCCGTCCTGGCCCATATGGAACTGCTCACCGGCGGCCCGCTGCCCGAGCACCACAGCGAAATCATCGAAGACCAGGACTGGGAACGCAGCTGGATGGACAATTTCCAGCCGATGCGTTTCGGCCAGCGCCTGTGGATCGTCCCGAGCTGGCATGCCGCGCCTGAACCAGAGGCGGTGAACCTGCTGCTGGACCCGGGCCTGGCGTTCGGCACCGGCACACACCCGACCACCGCGCTGTGCCTGGAATGGCTGGACGGCCAGGACCTGAACGATTGCCACGTGCTGGACTTCGGCTGCGGCTCGGGGATTCTGGCGATTGCTGCCCTATTGCTGGGCGCCAAGGAAGCCGTCGGCACCGATATCGACGTACAAGCCCTGGAAGCCTCCCGCGATAACGCCGGGCGCAACCACATTGCTGAAAGCAAATTCCCACTGTACCTGCCGGAGCAATTGCCCCAGGTGCAGGCGGATGTGCTGGTGGCCAATATCCTCGCCGGTCCGCTGGTGGCCCTGGCGCCGCAGTTGTCGAGCCTGGTCAAGCCGGGGGGCCGTCTGGCACTGTCGGGCATCCTCGCCGAACAGGGTGACGACGTTGCCGCCGCCTATGCACAGGATTTCGAGCTCGACCCGATCGCCAATCGTGATGGCTGGGTACGCATCAGCGGGCGTCGGCGCTAGAATGAGCGCTTGCCTGAATCGGATGGCCGCATGACCGACAGTTTCGTCACCCAGTGCCCACATTGCCAAACGCGCTTTCGCGTCAGCCATGCTCAGTTGAACGTGGCACGCGGTGTCGTGCGCTGCGGCTCGTGCCTGCAAGTGTTCAACGCTGCGCGCCAGTTGCTGGAGCAGCGCGCCCACGCGCAAGCGCCGAAGCCTGAACAGCCGGCCACAGCGGAACACGCCGCCGAGGCGCCCCGGGCAATCAGCCAGAAGCAGTGGACAGCCCAAGAGCTGGACCTGGACAACCTGGACCTGGACGAAGAGCTGGCCAAGCTGGAACGCCGCGAGATTCAGCACACCCAGCCGCAGGGTGCGGAACGCCGTCAAGGCGCCGACCGGCGCAAAAAGGAAGATGCCCTCAGCGCCAGCCGCGACACGATCAAGGCCGAGGAAGAAAAATGGGCCGCCAGCCTGTTCAGCGAACCGCCTGAAGAACGCGCCAAGGCGCCCGAAGACGAACCTGAACCGGCAAATCCCTCTGCGACCAAACAGCGCACCGAGCCGTCAATGTCACTCGACACCGACGACATCGACGATGAGCCACCACTGCGCGCCACGCCCGCCGATGAGCACGAGCAACTCGACCCGCCCGTGAGCGCTGTCAGCGACGAAGCCGACGAACCTGAACCCGACGAGCGCCCGCTGTCCGGCCGCAAGCGCTCGCGCACTGCCGCCAGCGCCCACGACGACCTGCTGCAGGATCTCGAAGATGACCCGCTGCACTTGTACTCAGGCAAACGCCCGTCGAGCTGGGGCCGTCGCCTGATCTGGCTGCTGCTGGTGCTGATCGCCGCCGCCGGCCTCGCTGGCCAGTACATTGCCTACCAATTCGACGACCTGGCGCGCCAGGACGCCTATCGCCCGTGGTTCCAGCAACTGTGCCCGACACTGGGCTGCACGGTGCCATCACGGGTCGATATCGCGCACATCAAGAGCAGCAACCTGGTGGTGCGCAGCCACCCGGAATTCGCCGGCGCGCTGGTGGTGGATGCCATCATCTATAACCGTGCGACGTTCTCCCAGCCGTTTCCGCTGCTGGAACTGCGGTTTGCCGACCTGAACGGCAGCCTGATCGCCAGTCGTCGCTTCAAGCCCGCCGAATACCTGAGCGGTGAGTTGGCCGGGGTCAGCGAAATGCCGTCGCAGACGCCGATCCATATCTCCCTCGACATCCTCGACCCCGGCAACAAAGCCGTGAATTACAGCCTGAGCTTCCACTCGCCCGAGTGAATCGGCTCGGTCACCGAGGTTTGACGGCAGATTATTGACCGGACCGCCGGCAACCAAACCAGCAGCGATAAAGAAATAACTGTTCAGATTTTATCCAATTCAGCCTTTATCCAGTCATCGAGAGCGGGTATCATGCCAACCCTTTTTCGAACTCTAATGATCCGGCCCCACAACAGGGAAGTCCTATGTCGGCGGTACGCATCGGCCCATACACATTGCACAATGGCTTGATTCTCGCCCCAATGGCGGGAGTCACCGACCAGCCCTTTCGTCAGCTGTGCAAGCGTTTGGGCGCGGGTCTAGTAGTCTCGGAAATGGTCACCAGCGACATGAGCTTGTGGAACACCCGCAAATCGCGGCTGCGCATGATCCACGAAGGCGATCCCGAGCCCCGCTCGGTGCAGATCGCCGGTGGCGATGCACAGATGCTGGCGCAGGCGGCCCGGGCCAACGTGGAGCTGGGCGCGCAGATCATTGATATCAACATGGGCTGCCCGGCCAAGAAGGTCTGTAACAAGGCCGCCGGTTCCGCGCTGTTGAAAGATGAACAGTTGGTCACCGAGATCCTGCAGGCCGTTGTCGCCGCAGTGAATGTACCGGTCACCCTGAAGATTCGTACCGGTTGGGACCGGGACAACAAGAATGGCCTGACGGTGGCGAAGATCGCCGAACAGGCGGGTATTTCAGCGCTGGCGGTGCATGGCCGCACCCGCGCCGACCTTTACACCGGTGAAGCCGAGTACGACACCATTGCCGCGATCAAGCAGGCGGTGTCGATGCCGGTGTTTGCCAATGGCGATATCGACTCAGCCGAGAAAGCCCGGCGCGTGCTGCACGCGACCGGCGCCGATGGCCTGTTGATTGGCCGGGCCGCCCAGGGGCGGCCGTGGATTTTTCGTGAAATCGAGCATTTTCTGCGTACCGGCGAGCTCCTGCCGGCACCGGGGTTGATCGAGGTGGAACGTATTCTGCTAGAGCATCTGGCCGCCCTGCACGTCTTCTATGGAGACGTGATGGGAGTACGCATTGCTCGCAAGCATGTCGGCTGGTATCTCGCAACCCTGCCGGGCGCCAGGGAGTTTCGCGCCCAGTTCAATCGTTTGGATGATACGCAAGCACAGGTCGCCACCGTTCGAGAGTACTTCAGCGAGCGTGACAAGAGCCTGGTGACAGGGGACGGAGAAGGGGTGGCCGCATGACGACGATGACCGAGACTTTAGTGAGTGGAACAACACCCGTGAGCGACAACGTCAATTTGAAACAGCACCTCAACACGCCGAGCGAAGAAGGCCAGACCCTTCGCGGGAGTGTCGAGAAGGCGCTGCACAATTATTTCGCCCACCTTGAGGGCGCTTCCGTCACGGACGTGTACAACCTCGTGCTCTCCGAAGTCGAGGCGCCCTTGCTCGAAAGCGTGATGAACTACGTCAAGGGCAACCAGACCAAAGCCAGTGAACTGCTGGGTCTGAACCGTGGCACCTTGCGCAAAAAGCTCAAACAATACGATTTGCTGTAAGCATTCAATCCGACCAGAAAGGCGCCCGCGTAACACCGGTCGCCTTTTTTGCTGACTCCTTTGCTTTTGATGGAAATTGAAATGACCGACCAGACCACCCGCCTGCCGATCCGCCGCGCCTTGATCAGTGTCTCCGACAAGACCGGGGTTCTCGAATTTGCCCGGGGGCTGGAAGCCCTGGGTGTGGAAATCCTCTCCACGGGCGGGACCTTCAAACTGCTGCAGGACAACGGCGTGGCCGCAGTTGAAGTCGCGGACTACACCGGTTTCGCAGAAATGATGGACGGTCGGGTCAAGACCCTGCACCCGAAAATCCACGGTGGCATCCTAGGCCGTCGTGGTATCGACGAGGCCATCATGAACGAGCACGGCATCAAGCCGATCGATCTGGTCGCGGTGAACCTCTACCCGTTTGAAGCTACCATCAACAAGCCGGGCTGCGACCTGCCGACCGCCATCGAAAACATCGATATCGGTGGCCCAACCATGGTTCGCTCGGCCGCCAAGAACCACAAAGACGTGGCCATCGTGGTCAACGCCAGCGACTACGCCCAGGTGCTTGAAAGCCTGCAAGCCGGTGGCCTGACCTACGCCCAGCGTTTCGATCTGATGCTCAAGGCGTTCGAACACACTGCCGCCTATGACGGCATGATCGCCAACTACATGGGCACCGTGAACCAGGCCGCCGAGACCCTCAGCACAGAAGGTCGCAGCCAGTTCCCACGGACCTTCAACAGCCAGTTCATCAAGGCCCAGGAAATGCGCTACGGCGAGAACCCGCACCAGAGTGCGGCGTTCTACGTGGAAGCCAAGCCGGCCGAAGTGGGCATCGCCACCGCGACCCAACTGCAAGGTAAAGAACTGTCCTACAACAACGTGGCCGATACCGACGCCGCGCTGGAATGCGTGAAGAGCTTCGTCAAGCCGGCCTGCGTGATCGTCAAACACGCCAACCCATGCGGCGTGGCCGTGAGCCCGGACGCTGAAGGCGGTATCCGCCAGGCCTACGAACTGGCCTACGCCACCGACACCGAATCGGCCTTCGGCGGCATCATCGCCTTCAACCGCGAACTCGACGCCGAGACCGCCAAGGCCATCGTCGAGCGTCAGTTCGTCGAAGTGATCATTGCCCCGTCCGTCAGCGAAGAAGCCCGCGCCATCGTCGCCGCCAAAGCCAACGTGCGCCTGCTGGCCTGCGGTGAGTGGTCGGCTGAACGTGCCGCTGCCTGGGACTACAAGCGCGTCAACGGCGGCCTGCTGGTGCAAAGCCGCGACATCGGCATGATCAGCAGCGCCGATCTGAAAGTGGTGACCAAGCGCGCGCCGACCGAGCAGGAAATCAACGACCTGATCTTCGCCTGGAAAGTGGCCAAGTACGTTAAGTCCAACGCCATCGTCTACGCCAAAAACCGCCAGACCATCGGTGTCGGCGCCGGCCAGATGAGCCGCGTAAACTCGGCGCGTATCGCTGCGATCAAGGCTGAACACGCCGGTTTGCAGGTTGCGGGCTCGGTGATGGCGTCCGACGCGTTCTTCCCGTTCCGCGACGGCCTGGACAATGCCGCGAACGCTGGCGTGACCGCGGTGATCCAACCGGGCGGCTCGATGCGTGATGCCGAAGTGATTGCTGCTGCTGACGAAGCCGGCATCGCCATGGTCTTCACCGGCATGCGCCACTTCCGTCACTAAACAGCACCGCTTCCCGACTGTAGGAGCGAGCTTGCTCGCGAAAAGCTCAAAAACGCCACGGGGTGTCAGGTTTCCCTCGTTATCGTTGACGACCTTCGCGAGCAAGCTCGCTCCTACAGGGAAGCACAGCGTTTCTCAGAGGTTTTTGAAATGAATGTTTTGATCATTGGCAGCGGTGGCCGTGAACACGCCCTGGCCTGGAAAGTTGCCCAGGACCCACGCGTCCAGAAAGTATTCGTAGCCCCCGGCAACGCCGGCACCGCCATTGAAGCCAAGTGCGAAAACGTCGCCATCGACGTGCTGGCGCTGGAACAACTGGCAGACTTTGCCGAGAAAAACGTTTCCCTGACCATCGTCGGTCCGGAAGTGCCCCTGGTTGCCGGCGTCGTCGACCTGTTCCGCAGCCGCGGCCTGGATTGCTTCGGCCCGACCGCCGGCGCGGCCCAACTGGAAGGCTCCAAGGCGTTCACCAAGGATTTCCTGGCGCGCCACAAGATCCCGACCGCCGACTACCAGAACTTCACCGAGATCGAGCCGGCCCTGGCTTATCTGCGTGAAAAAGGCGCGCCGATCGTGATCAAGGCCGACGGCCTGGCTGCGGGCAAAGGCGTGATCGTCGCCATGACCTTGCAGGAAGCCGAAGACGCCGTGCGCGACATGCTCGCCGGCAACGCCTTCGGTGAAGCCGGTTCGCGCGTGGTCATCGAAGAGTTCCTCGACGGCGAAGAAGCCAGCTTTATCGTGATGGTCGACGGCAAGAACGTCCTGCCGATGGCCACCAGCCAGGACCACAAGCGCGTCGGCGACGGCGACAGCGGCCCGAACACCGGCGGCATGGGGGCTTACTCCCCGGCCCCGGTGGTCACCAGCGAAGTGCACAAACGCGTGATGGACCTGGTGATCTGGCCAACCGTGCGTGGCATGGCCGACGAAGGCAACGTGTACACCGGTTTCCTCTACGCCGGTCTGATGATCGACAAAGCCGGTAACCCGAAAGTCATCGAGTTCAACTGCCGCTTCGGCGACCCGGAAACCCAACCGGTGATGCTGCGCCTGCAATCGAGCCTGGTGCTGCTGGTGGAAGCCGCACTGGCCCAGGCCCTGGACAAGGTTGAAGCGCAGTGGGACCCACGTCCGAGCGTCGGCATTGTGCTGGCGGCCGGTGGTTACCCTGCCGACTACGCCAAGGGCGATGTGATTGAAGGCCTGGACGCGGCGGCGACGCTGGAAGGCAAGGTGTTCCATGCGGGCACCGCGCTCCAGGACGGCAAGGTCGTAACCGCAGGTGGCCGTGTGCTGTGTGCCACGGCGATGGGCGCCAGTGTCGACGCCGCGCAGCAACAGGCCTACAAGCTGGCCGCAAAAATCAGCTGGAAAGGCTGCTTCTACCGCAAAGACATCGGCTATCGCGCGATTGCCCGTGAACGTGGCGAGACGCATTAAGTCGCTATCCGTTCGGTTAGGTGAGGGCCTCTGGCCCTTGCCGTACTCAGGTCACCCCGCGCATAGTTAACCCGTGCATCAACCTACGAAGGGATTTCGCCGTGCGCTGGCTCAGGATCGCCATAGGTTTCACTCTCAGTCTGCTGACATTGCTCTGTTTGCTCCCGGCCCAGGCCGCCGCGCAAGGCAGTGGCTGGGCAGTATTGCTTGATGAACAAGCCGACCTGCAACTGAGCGACATTCGTTCCCCGCGCTACACCAACCAATTCAGCCCCACCGAACTGGACCGGATCACCGCCGCCGAGCCGGAGGGTGCGTTGTGGGTACGTTTCAAGCTGCAGCCCGGCCAGCACGAGCAAGTGCTGCGGGTATTCGCCCCGGACGTTTCCCACCTGAGCCTCTATGTGCTGGATGGCGACACCCTGGTGGAACAGCAAACCACCGGCACCCGCCAGCCCCAATCCGAGCGACCGCTGCCCAGCAGCGACTTCATGCTGCCGATGCCACAGAGCCCGAAGCCCCTTGAGGTCTACCTGCGCCTGGTCTCGGAACACGAACTGCGCCCCTATATCACCCTGGAACCGGCCGTACTCGCCGCCGCCGACCAGACCCAGACGCTGATCTACGGCCTGTTGTTCGGCTGCCTGCTGATGCTGATCCTGCACAACCTCTCCCGCTTCGCCTACCACCGCTCACGCAGCAGCCTGTGGCTGGCGGCCAGCGAATTGCTGTTGATGCTCAGCCTGGCGTTGCTGCTCAACCTGCTGGGGCCATGGCTGAAAAATTGGCACGCGGTCCAGACACCGGGCGCCTACCTCGCCCTGCTGCTGACCGCGCCGTGCGGGCTGATGTTTGCCTATCGCTTCTTCATGCCCCTGGGCCCGCACCCGCTGAACAAACTGTTGATGGCCGACATTCTGCTGATCGTGCTGTGCGGCCTGTTGCTGTTGTTCGTCAACACCTTGCCGCTGAACTTCATCACCTACGCCCTGGTGGCCCTGGCCGGCCTGAGCATGTTGTTTGTCTCGGCGTATCACTGGCAAAAAGGCTACCGGCCGGCGCGGTTGTTCGTGGCGGGGATGGTGGTGTTCAACATCGGCATACTGATCATCCTGCCCGCCCTGCTTGGCCTCACGCGACTGGCGCCGCAAGGCTTGATCATTACCCTGCTCGGCTTTATCTGCCTCAGCGGCCTGCTGATGAGCCTGGCCCTGGGCGAGCGCCAACGCGCCCTTGTCGAAGCACGCTTCAACCTCAGCCGTGAGCTGGCGGCCAGCAACGCCGAAATCGCCGCCAAGGCCGAGTTCCTGGCAAAGATCAGCCACGAAATCCGCACCCCCATGAACGGCGTGCTGGGCATGACCGAGCTGCTGCTGGGCACGCCGTTGTCGGTAAAGCAGCGCGACTATGTGCAGACAATCCACAGCGCCGGTAACGAACTGCTCACACTGATCAACGAAATCCTCGATATCTCCAAGCTGGAATCCGGACAGATCGAATTGGACGACGTGCAATTCGACCTCAATGCGCTGATCGAAGATTGCCTGAGCATCTTCCGCGCCAAGGCCGAGCAGCAGAACGTCGAGCTGATCAGCTTTATCCAGCCCCAGGTGCCGCGGGTGATCAGCGGCGACCCGACGCGCCTGCGCCAGGCAATGTTGAGCCTGCTGGAAAACGCCCTGCAGAAAACCGACGAAGGCGAAGTGTTGATCGTCGTCGCCCTCGACGAGCGCAGCACCAAGCCGCGCCTGCGCATTGCCGTGCAAGACAGCGGCCTGCCTATGGAAGCCGCCGAACGCGATGCGTTGCTGCACAGCGAACTGCACAGTAAGAACTTCCTCTCGGCCACCCGTTTGAGCGGTCACCTGGGCCTGGTCATCGCCCGCCAGTTGATCCTGTTGATGAACGGCGAATTCGGCATCAAGAGCGGCGCGCAACAGGGCAGCACCCTGTGGCTGACCCTGCCGCTGGACCCGGAACGCCTGGAACACCCGACCTCCGACCTCGACGGCCCGCTCAAGGGTGCCCGGGTGCTGGTGGTGGACGACAACGACACCTGCCGCAAAGTGCTGGTGCAGCAATGCACCGCCTGGGGCCTCAACGTCAGCGCCGTGCCGTCGGGCAAGGAAGCCCTGGCGTTGTTGCGCACCAAGGCGCACCTGCGTGATTACTTCGACGTGGTGCTGCTGGACCAGAACATGCCCGGCATGACCGGCATGCAACTGGCGGCAAAGATCAAGGAAGACCCGAGCCTGAACCACGACATCCTGCTGATCATGCTCACCGGCATCAGTAACGCGCCGAGCAAGATCATTGCGCGCAATTGCGGGATCAAGCGCATCCTCGCCAAGCCAGTGGCCGGCTACACCCTCAAGACCACCCTGGCCGACGAACTGACCCAGCGCAGCAAAGGCGGCGGGCAGCCACGCGCGCCCCTCAACATCCCGGCGCCCATCACCGTGCCCAGCGACTTCCGCATCCTGGTGGCCGAAGACAACAGCATCTCCACCAAAGTCATCCGCGGCATGCTCGGCAAGCTCAACCTCAACCCGGACACCGCGAGCAACGGCGAAGAAGCCCTGCTGGCGATGAAAGCCCAGCGCTACGACCTGGTGTTGATGGACTGTGAAATGCCGATCCTCGATGGCTTCTCCGCGACCCAGCAGCTACGGGCCTGGGAAGTCAGCCACCAGCGCATTCGCACGCCGGTGGTGGCGCTCACTGCACACATCCTCTCGGAACACAAAGAGCGCGCACGCCAGGCCGGGATGGACGGGCACATGGCCAAACCGGTGGAGTTGTCGCAATTGCGCGAACTGGTGGAATACTGGGTGGCGCAGCGCCAGCCACAGCCGGAGCGCGCGCCCTCTTAACGTCAAACGCAGGCTCAGTGTGGGGGGGGCTTGCCCCCGATGGCGGCGGATCAGTCACCAATGCATCGACTGAAAGACAGCGATGGCAAGCTTGTTCCCGATAGCGCTGGAACAGTTACACATAAGCTGACTCTCACACCGCCATCGGGGGCAAGCCCCCTCCCACACTGAACCTGCGTCTGTCACACAATGGATAAACACCACAGATCCTATGTGGGAGGGGGCTTGCCCCCGATGGCGGCGGATCAGTCACCAATGCATCGACTGAAAGACAGCGATGGCAAGCTTGTTCCCGATAGCGCTGGAACAGTTACACATAAGCTGACTCTCACACCGCCATCGGGGGCAAGCCCCCTCCCACACTGAACCTGCGTCTGCCACACAATGGATGAACACCACAGATCCTATGTGGGAGGGGGCTTGCCCCCGATGGCGGCGGATCAGTCACCGATGCATCGACTGAAAGACAGCGATGGCAAGCTTGCTCCCTATAGCGCTGGAACAGTTACACATAAGCTGACTCTCACACCGCCATCGGGGGCAAGCCCCCTCCCACACTGAACCTGCGTCTGCCACACAATGGATGAACACCACAGATCCTATGTGGGAGGGGGCTTGCCCCCGATGGCGGCGGATCAGTCACCGATGCATCGACTGAAAGACGGCAATGGCAAGCTTGCTCCCGATAGCGCTGGAACAGTTACACATAAGCTGACTCTCACACCGCCATCGGGGGCAAGCCCCCTCCCACACTGAGCCTGCGTCTGCCACACAATGGATGAACACCACAGATCCTATGTGGGAGGGGCCTGCCCCCTCGCACATTTGTGCGCTGTCGCCTGATAGACTCCGCCAATCTCCTTCTGTCGCGAGCCACCCCCATGCTCCACGTGTTATTCAGCGTTTACCTGAAGATGCTGGTGCTCTACAGCCCGTTCTTCGTGTTGTCCTGTTTTATCAGCCTGACCCGCGGCTACTCCAGCAAAGAACGGCGACGCCTGGCCTGGAAAGTGGCGCTGGCGACCCTGGTGTCGAGCGTCTTGCTCTACCTGTTCGGCCGGGTGATTTTCAGTGTGTTCGGCATCACCGTGGACGCCTTCCGCATCGGCGCCGGTAGCGTGCTGTTTATCTCGGCCCTGGGCATGGCCCAGGGCAAGTCGGCGGTGCAGACCGATAACGTGCAGCAGGACGTGACCATCGTCCCGCTGACCATTCCCCTCACCGTCGGCCCCGGCACCATCGGGGCGCTGCTGGTGATGGGCGTCAGCCAGCCCCATTGGGATGACAAGCTCACCGCCATCCTCAGCATCGCCCTGGCCAGCTTCACGGTGGGTGTGGTGCTGTATTTGTCCAACCGTATCGAACGGATTCTCGGTGACCAGGGCTTGCAAATTGTCAGTCGGTTAATGGGCTTGTTCGTGTGCGCCTTGGCCGCACAAATTATCTTTACCGGGGTGCGCGGCTACCTGGTGCCTTAGATCCGGTATTTGGCGATCGCCAGTTGCACCTTGTCGCCCGCACTCTCACGCATCAACTGGATGGTTTTTTCGTTGACCACAGAGGTATTCAGCACCAGGCAGGTTTGCCCGCTGAAGGCCTCGAACGAGGAACTGTCCCACTCAAGAAAGGGCAGCCCCACCTGTTTGCTGACGCCATGGGAGCTGTAGGTCACCAGCACCATCATGACTTCGCCGTCGGTTTCGGCGCAGGAGGCCAGGCCAAAATCGCCGCCCTGATGCACCGTGCTATTGCGCTTGAACAGCTCGAACGACGCGGGCATCTGCTTCAAGGCGTCCAGCGCATCGGCAGCCAGTTTCGGTAGGGCCGCCAGCAGTGGCCCGGTCAACGAGGTCGAGGCCAGCAGGGTCGCGATGATATTCAGCGCCGCCAGTTGCACCGTCAGGCCCTTACCGGCGCTTGAGACCCGCTCGAAACGGCTACGCACCGGCAGCCAGCCCAGGCTGATCATCACCTTGATAAATTCGTCGTACCAACCCTCCGTGCCGCGACGCACTTTCAAGACATCGCTCACGTAGCTGCTGGCCAACAGATAACTTTTGCGGATGTATTCGCGGTTCAGGCCGCTCAGGCCATCAGCGAACGAGATCACGCCATTGTTGACCACTGCCGCGTTGCAGTCGTCCTCGGTATCCAGCGGTAAAACAGCGTGCGTCCCCGGCGCACCGGGCAGCTTATAGGCCGCAATCAATTTGCGCCGCTTGGTGCTGTTGATCCTTCTGTGATGTCGCTCCATTTTCAGTTCTCCACAAGCACCCCACATGGGGCGTGTGTCCACACTAGTCCAGGCGCTGGCGGGCTTTCCACACGACAAACATGCCTTGCCGACAGTGCCCGCACGGCGCTGCCCAGCATTCGTTGGGTGCCCCGTGGGCACGTGCGTATTTCATCGACAAAAAAAGAAAAAGCCCCGAATGACGGCGGGTGTTCACCCAGCGTCATTCGGAGCTTTCCGGCGGTTGCGCGGCGGTTTTCAGGAGGCCGGTTTTTCTCCGTACCAGCGCGGTGTGTACACCCACTCACCGCCGCCCGCACGCGGGAACACGCAGGTGGTGGACGAGCCGATCAGCACCATGGTGCGCATGTCCACCTGTTCCGGGGTCAGTTGCCCCAGCGTGGTCACGCGCAGGGTCTGGCCCGGACGCCCGATGTCGCGGCCCAGCACCACCGGTGTTTCGGCGCTGCGGTGTTGCGCGACGATCTCCAGGGCGCGCCCCAATTGCCACGGGCGCGCACGCGAGATCGGGTTGTAGAACGCCAGGGCCAGGTCGGCCTGGGACGCCAGGTCCAGGCGCTGCTCGATGATCGACCAGGGCTTGAGATTGTCCGACAGCGACATCACGCAGAAGTCATGCCCCAACGGCGCGCCGGCTTGGGCGGCGGTGGCCAGGGAGGCGGAAACACCCGGCAGGATTTGCAGGTCGACCTGGTGCCAGGCCGGGTCGCTGGACTCATGCAGCGCCTCGATCACCGCCGCCGCCATGGCGAATACGCCAGGGTCGCCGGACGACACCACCACCACCGAACGGCCTTGGGCGGCCAATTCGAAGGCGTGGCGGGCGCGCTGCATTTCTTCGCGGTTATCGGTGCAGTGCTGCACCTGATCGTCACGGAACGGCCCGGCCATGCGCACGTAAGTCTCGTACCCCAGCACATCGGTACAGCGCGCCAGTTCGGCCTTCACCGCCGGCACCATCAGGTCGGCGGCGCCAGGGCCGAGGCCGATCACCGCAAGGCGGCCACGCGGGCGACCGACTTGGGACACGTTCAGGGGCTGCTCGGCGACCGAAACAACGATGTCTTCCGCTTGCGCCACCTCGGCGAAACGCAGCGGCACACCCAATTCCAACGCCGCTTCGTGCAACGACGGTTCGGCCATCTGGGTATCGCTGGCCAACAGGCAGGCCAGGGACTGCACGGCAATCCCCGACGCATGCAACGCCGCGCGCACACGCTGCGCCAATTGCGCACCGGGCTTGCAGGTGGCGCATACGTTCTGTGGATAAATCAGCAACTCGTTGGGCGCCGGTACACGCTCGGCGCTGCCCACGTGGATCGCCAGGCGCGCCTGTTGGTCCTGCGGCAGGTTGGCCTGGTCAAGCCACGGCGCGGCGCCTTCGATACGCACGCTTTCCCCGGCGAGCAGGTCAGAGACGAAGCGCTTGCCCAGCTCCAGGTCCGCCAGTCGATAACCCGTCGGCGGGTTGAGCAGGCACGTGCCGAACCGCAGCTCGCCACTGGTGGTGATCGCGGCGGTCGCGCCCAACGCAGCGGCAATCTCCCGCGCCATGCCATTCACCCCGCCCAGGCCACCGAGCAACGGCACCACCGCGCTGCCGTCTTCGGCCACCGCCAGCACGGCGGGCTCTTCGCCTTTTTCCAGCAGCAGCGGCGCCAGGGTGCGGATCACGATGCCGGCGGCGCACAGCGCGATCAACGGCGTGCCTTGCTGATAGAGCTGGCGCAGGGTCGTGCCGAATTCGCTGTAGGTTTGGTCTGCGCCGTCAACCCGGCCCAGCAGGCCGTGGATCACCGCGCCCGGATACACCTGCGCAATCCGGCGCGCCGTGGCCAGGCTGCCCTGCCCCAGAATGACAATCGCCGGGCGCATCAACCTTGCCACCGTTCACCAGGCACGATGATCAGCGAGAAATACGGCGAGGACATCGGCTCGACTTGATCCAACGCCACTATCTTCTGGTTGGCCATGGTCGCGCGCTCCACATACAGCGCACGCTCGGCCAGGCCGAGCTCTTCGAGCACCTGGCGCACCTTTGGGAAGTTGCGCCCCAGCTTCATGATCACCGCCGCGTCGGCATCCGCCAGGCGGCGCTTGAGGTCTTCATGGGGCAGCACCCCCGACAGTACCGACAGGCTCTGGTTGCGATACACCAGCGGGGCGCCGAGCACCGAGGCGCCGCCGAGCATCGAACACACACCGGGGATAACCTGCGCTTCGTAACGCTCGGCCAGGCGGTCATGCAGGTACATGTAGGAGCCGTAGAAGAACGGGTCGCCTTCACAGATCACCGCCACATCGCGGCCGGCGTCCAGGTGCGCGGCGACGTCGAGGCTGGCGCTGTCGTAGAAATCGCTGATCACTTGTTCATAGGACAGCGGCGCCGGCAACGCTTCGGTGGTCACCGGGTACACCAGCGGCATCAGGGTTTGCTGCGCCACCAGGTGGTCTTCGATGATGCCGAAGGCGTTGCCCTTTTTACCCTTGGCCACGAAGTACGCCACCACGGGCGATTCGCGCAGCAGGCGCAGGGCCTTGAGGGTGATCAGTTCCGGGTCGCCGGGGCCTACGCCCAGGCCAATCAAACGTCCGCGTGCCGACATTATTCGACCTCCGTGGCCAGGGCATTGACCGCCGCCGCCGCCATCGCGCTGCCGCCCAGACGGCCCTGCATGATCACGAACGGTACGCCACGGCTGTCGGCGGCGAGCATTGCCTTGGATTCGGCGGCGCCGACGAAGCCCACCGGGAAGCCAAGGATCAACGCCGGTTTCGGCGCGCCGGCGTCGAGCATTTCCAGCAGGTAGAACAAGGCGGTCGGCGCGTTGCCGATCACCACCACACTGCCGGCCAGGTGCGGGCGCCACAGTTCCAGGGCGGCGGCGGAACGGGTGTTGCCCAGCTCCTGCGCCAACGCCGGCACGCGGTCGTCGCGCAGGGTACAGATCACTTCGTTGTTGGCCGGCAGCCGCGCACGGGTCACGCCTTCGGAGACCATCCGCGCATCGCACAGAATCGGCGCGCCGGCGGCCAGCGCTGCGCGCCCGGCCTTGCCTGCGCCTTCGGAGAACTGCAGGCCGTCGATCGCCTCGACCATGCCGCAGGCATGAATCACCCGCACCGCGAGTTTTTCCAGGTCGGCCGGGATGCGCTCCAACTTGGCTTCCGCGCGAATAATGGCGAAGGAGTTGCGATAGATCTCCTGACCGTCGCGGATGTAATCAATCATCGGTGTTGCTCCGTGGGTGAGCGCGCAGCAGGGCGCCCGCCGCTTCAATAGAAAGAGTGCGCGCGTGCAGCCGGCCGAAACCGGGCTGGGCTGCCTCGCGAAAATAGACGTCGTAGTGACCGGGGCTGACCGCCAGCAAAGTGACCGGCGCACTGTGCGCCGCCGCGCAGGAACGCGGGCAGCCGGACAGGTGTACCGCGTGGCCGGGGTGCAGCGCGGCCAGTTGCACGGCGTCGGCCTTGGTGTCGGCCAGGCCTTTGCCGCAGCCACTGGAGCCGGTGCAGGCGATCAGGTGCGCCAGCGGTTGCTCCGCCGAGCAGAGGAAGCCCAACTGTTCCAGACGCGCAGTGATCGCGGCGGCATCGTGGCTTTTGGCGTTGGGCAGCAGCAGGCCTTGCCAGGGGGTAAAGCGCAGCGTGCCGTCGCCATACTCATTGGCAAGTTGGGCTGCGCCCTTGAGCATGCTTGAGTCGAGTCGACCCAGCGGCGCCACGGCGGCGACGTAGACCCGATCCTGCTGACGCTGTGGATAACTTCCCAGGTGCAGCAACGCCCCGCTGGCCGGGCGTTTGAAGCCATCGACCGGCAACAGCGGCAGGTGCAGACCCGCGAGGAAGTTATCCACAGGCAGATGACGCATCCGCGTGTGCGCCGGCGTGGCCAGGTCCAGAAACCGTTCCAGCACCGCCACCACCAAGGCGTGCCCCTGCTCCAGTCGCACCGCCGCCAGCGGCGCATCCAACCCCGGGCAACCGGCCAGGCCGAACGCGAGCAGCGTCTCGCCGTGTTGTTCAAAGGCCGACAGCCACAGGTCATGGTGATGTTCGAGCATCGCCAGGGCCTCAAAGCCATCCAGTTGCACGGCGAACTTGGCCGACAGCTCATGGAAGCGCGCGTGGGTTTGCAGGGTGGCGAGGATCTGGTCGGCCAGCGGGCGCGTGTCGAACAGCATCTGCGGGTCGATACCGGCGCTGGGGCTGAGCATCAGGTTGCGCACGTCGTCACCGGCGGCGGTGCTGGGCCCGAGGCCTGCGGCAAGGAGCATTGCGATCAAGGCGTCCTGCTCGGCGCCGATCCCGCGAATCTGCAGGTTGGCGCGGTTGGTCGCCTCGATCACCCCGCCCGCATAGGCCTGGGCCGCATCCGCCACGGCATGGGCTTGCGCGGCGCTGATGGCGCCGCCGGCCAGTTTGATCCGGCAAATGCCGCCGTCCAACGCCTGGACGATACGCAGCAACCCCGGACAAGCCGAGGGGCGCAAGGTGTTCAGAGCAGGGATTGGGTTCACGGGGCTACCGGTTCGCGGGTCAAGGCGCGGTATTATGCCTGCTTTGTCCGACGGCATGAAAAGCCTGCCCGTCGGATGTCGTTCAAGGAATTCATATGTCGCCCTGGCTGACGGTAATAGGCATCGGTGAAGACGGCTTCAAAGGGCTGGGCAGAAACGCCCGGCATGCCTTGTTGCGCGCGTCGCGGATCATCGGAGGCCAACGCCAACTGGACCTGTTGCCGCTGTGTATTCGCGGCGAGCGCCAGTTATGGCCGAGCCCGTTTTCCCTGGAACCGGTGTTGGCGCGGCGCGGCGAACCGGTGTGCGTGCTGGCCAGCGGCGATCCGATGTTCTACGGCGTCGGCGCCAGCCTCGCGCGGCAGGTGCCGGCTGAAGAGTTGCTGATTTTGCCGGCGCCCTCCTCCGTGTCGTTGGCGGCCGCGCGCCTGGGCTGGCCGTTGCAGGACGTGATGACGTTATCCGTGGTCGCCCGGCCCTTGGCGGCGCTGAATGCGCATCTGGCCAGCGGCGTGCGCTTGCTGGTGTTGAGCAATGACGGGCAGAGCCCGGCGGCGATTGCGGCGCTGTTGGTTGAAGCCGGCTTTGGGCCGAGTCGTCTGAGCGTCTTTGAACATCTGGGCGGTGCGCATGAGCAGCGTCTCGATGGCGTGGCCCACGATTGGCCGCACGCCTCAGTCGCCGATCTGAACCTGGTCGCCATCGACTGCCTGGCCGACGCCAATACCCCGCGCCTGTCGCGCCTCGCCGGCCTGCCGGACGCGGCGTTCAAGCACGACGGTCAACTGACCAAACGCGACGTGCGCGCCATGACCCTGGCCCGCCTGGCGCCACTGCCCGGCGAACTGCTGTGGGACGTGGGCGCGGGCAGCGGCTCCATCGGCATCGAATGGATGCGTGCCCACCCGAGCTGCCGCGCCTTGGCGATTGAGGCCGATGCCGGCCGCCAAACGCTGATCGAACATAACCGCGACGCGCTCGGCGTGCCAGGCCTGCAACTGGTACGCGGCACCGCACCCGCAGCCCTGGGCGGCCTGGAAACGCCCGACGCGATCTTCATCGGCGGCGGCGTCACCCGCGACGGCGTGCTCGAGACCTGCTGGCAACACCTGCGCCCCGGCGGGCGCCTGGTCGCCAATGCCGTGACCCTGCAAAGCGAAATGACCCTGATGGCCTGGCGCGCCCAACACGGCGGCGAGCTGACCCGTATCCACGTGGCCCAGGCCCAGCCGCTCGGTGAATTCGACACCTGGCGCCAGGCGCTGCCGATCACCCTGCTGGACGTGATCAAGCCACTATGAAACGCATCCTGCTGCTGGGCGGCGTCACCGAAGCCCTCGCCATCGCCCGCACCCTGGGGCCGGAACATATCTACAGCCTGGCCGGAGTGGGCCGCGTGCCGACTGACCTCACGTGCCAAGTGCGGGTCGGTGGCTACGGCGGGTTTGAAGGCTTGGCGCAGTTCGTGCGCGACGAGCAGATCAGCCTGATCCTCGACGCCACCCATCCTTACGCGGCACAGATCAGCCACAACGCCGCCCAGGCGGCGCGGTTGTGCGGTGTTCCGTGTTGGGCCCTGCGCCGCCCGGCGTGGCAAGCGCAAGCGGGAGATGACTGGCGCGAAGTCGGTGACTGGGCGGAGCTGATCGATGCACTGAAGCCATTCAAGCGCCCGCTGTTCACATTGGGCCGCGAGCCGTTGCAGCATCTTGATGAAATCCCGCAGGAGCAGTTCTGGACGCTGCGCGCGCTGGAGGTGTATCCGGGCAATGAACGCTGCGAAGTGATCGGCGCGCGTGGGCCGTTTCTGATCGAAGACGAGCGTGCGTTGTTCGATCGACAACAGATCGATGTGCTGATCAGCAAGAACAGCGGTAGCACCGCCACCGAACCGAAGCTGGAAGTGGCGCGCGAGCGTGGGGTGCCGGTGTTGGTGTTGAGGCGGCCGGTGTTGGCTGCGGCAGATCGAGAATTCACAACCGTGGCTGCGGTGCTACAGGCAATCTGGTCTCGCTAAACGACACCTCGCCAATGTGGGGACTTGCTGTGGCGAGGGAACTTGCTCCCGTTCGACTGCGTAGCAGTCGCATGATCGCTGAGTTTGCAGCGATGTCCGCAGACTAGAGATCACGTTTGCGACCAGCAACCTCAAAAAGGTGTCGCACGTTTCTGTTTGTACGAACACCTAGCCAAAACACCCACTGTTTGGTTTACCCAGCAGAAAGACGATTCACCTTACGACCAACTCCGAACCAGCCGGCTGGTTCAGCTAAACGCCCCCGCCCTAACCTCCCCTCTCGCGGTTTTGCACCAGCTTGCGCGATGGGGATGCACTGCTTTTGCAGCGCGTCGCAGCTTGCCATTCTGTATCCCAAGGAATACGATTTGCGATGATTGAGTTCGAAGAATCCATCGAGTTTGTCAAATGGCTCGAAGCAATGCGCGATCCGCTCGCAAAAGTACGCGTTGTGACGAGGCTGCGCATGGCGCAAGCAGGAAACTTCGGCGACTGTGAGGCTGTAGGTGAGGGTGTTTGCGAAATGCGAATCCACCAAGGCCCCGGGTATCGGGTCTACTTCACTCGCCGAGACAAGGTGGTTTATCTGCTGCTGATGGGCGGCGACAAATCAACACAAAGCCGAGACATCAAGCGTGCAATACACATGGCAAAAAATCTTGGCAGCCAGGAGTGACTTATGAGCGAATCTTTTACCCGTTTCGATGCGGCAAAATACCTTAAGACTCCTTTTGAGATGGCCGCCTATCTGGATGCTTGCTTTGAAGAAGATGCTGGCGACGGTCTGTTGATTCGCACAGCGCTGAACGATATCGCTCGCGCCCAAGGCATGACCCAAGTCGCTCGCGACGCCGGCCTAGGACGAGAAAGTTTGTACAAAGCCCTCTCCAGCACTGGCAATCCCGAGTTCGCGACTATCATGAAAGTCATGAAAGCGCTGGGCCTCAAGCTTCACGCCACAGCGGTCTGACACACTGCGACACCAAACCACACCGCCACTTTTTACTTATCCCCCCCGATCAGGCTAAATACCCACCTGATCGTTTAACCCTACGGATTGTCCGCCATGGCCCGTCAACGCTTTGCAATCGTCTGGATCGCCTGCTTTGCAGTGCTGTTCAACGCCTTTGCGATGCCGCTGGCCGGGGCGATGCAGCAGTCCAAGGACCCCGTGCAGCAACTGCTGTGGGGCAGCTTCTGTTCGTCCAATGGCGCCAGCCTGAAAACCATTGCCCTGGGCAAGTTGGACATCCCGGCACCGCAGCAGGACGATCACTCCGCCATGCAGCATTGCTGGTGTTGCTCGGGCTCGGCGCCGTTGGTGGCGTTGCCGGGGCATGTGCCGCTGTTGTATGTCACACGGTTCGAGGCGGTGCAGAGCCTGCCGCCGCCGTCATTGCAGTCGCCCACGCCGCGCCAGCAATGGCCGAGCCTTAACCCGCGTGCCTCTCCAACGGTCTGATGGTCTTCGCAAATCAACTGCGTTTAGAACCGTTCTGGAGAACTGCCATGCTCAAATCTTCCCTGCTTCTGGCCGCGTTGCTGCTGCCGGTGTTCAGTGCTGCCAATGCTGATGACTACAAGGCCGGCGACCTGCTGGTCAGCGATCCCTGGTCCCAGGAATTGCCACCCAATGCGCCGACCGTCGCGGCCTACTTTGTGGTTCACAATACCGGCGAAACCCCGGACCGCCTGCTCAGCGTCAAGACCCCGGTGGCAGACAAAGCCGAACTGCATGAGCATGTGATGCAAGGCGCCTTGATGAAGATGCAACAAGTGCCCAGCGTTGCCGTGCCGGCCAAGGGTGACTTGACCTTCGCGCCCATGGCGTATCACGTGATGTTGTTCGGTCTCAAAGACCGCAGCGTGCTGGCTGACGGCAAACACTTCCCACTGACCCTGACCTTCGAAAAGGCCGGGGACGTCGAGGTGCAAGTGTCCGTACAGAAAGTCCCGCAGATGCCCCCCCACGAGCATAAACACGCCGAGTAGGCCAACACTCGATGGGCGCCCCGCGCGCCAGGTTGTCCGTGCATCGCCGCCGGCCCATAAGCCTTAAGCGCGGCAGTTGGATCAGCCTGTTCGCCATGCTGATGATCTTTATCGGTCCGCTGATTTCCCAAGCGATGCCGATGAATCAGCACGCCGGTATGTCCATGAGCATGTCCATGGACATGCCCGAGTGCCACGGCGAACCGCAACAGCGTCCGACGCAAAAACAGGCCCCCGACGAACACCACGTCCTCTGGGAAAAGTGCGGCTATTGCAGCCTGCTCTTCAGTTGCCCGGCACTGCCTGGCAGCGTGTCCCACCTCACCCTCGGCGCCCCATCGCCGATCAACGCCCTCACCCCCTCACCGCGCCTGGGCCATGCCCGGCAGAGCATTTTCCCCGGCGCACGCAGCCGTGCCCCGCCCATCGCCGCGTAAGCACTCAATACCGTTACCTCACCCCGGCCGACTTTAGACAGACAGCCGCAGGCTGCTGGCCGTGTTGTTTACGATTGATCGATGGAATTTTTCATGTCCAGGTTTTCTGCTGACACCCGTTTGGGAAGCACCTCCGTGTTCGCCGTTTTGTGCGGCGCGCTCTTGATGCCACAGGCCCATGCCGATACCGATGAGCACGCCGAGCACGAACTGAGCCCCACCGTGATCACGGCGATCGCGCCCAGCTCGCCGCTGACGGTGGTCACCAACCCGAAAGACCCACGCCAGCCGGTGCCCGCCAGCGATGGCGGCGACTACCTCAAGACCATCCCCGGTTTCGCCCTGGTGCGCAACGGCGGCACCAATGGCGACCCGGTATTGCGCGGCATGTTCGGCTCACGCCTGAACATCCTCACCAACGGCAGCATGATGCTCGGCGCCTGCCCCGGCCGGATGGACGCGCCTACGTCGTACATTTCCCCGGAAACCTACGACAAACTCACCGTGATCAAAGGCCCGCAAACCGTGCTCTGGGGCCCGGGCGCATCGGCGGGCACCGTCCTGTTCGAGCGCGAGCCCGAGCACTTCGGCGAACTGGGCACGCGGCTCAACGCCAGCGTGCTGGCCGGCTCCAACGGGCGCTTCGACAAAGTCGTCGATGCCGCTGCCGGCGGGCCCCTGGGCTACGTGCGGGTGATCGGCAACCAAGCGCACTCCGACGACTACAAGGACGGCAATAACGACACGGTCGCCTCGCGCTACGACAAGTGGAACGGCGACGTCGCGGTCGGCTTCACCCCCGACGCCGACACCCTGCTCGAACTCAGCGCCGGCCGCGGCGATGGCGAGGCGCGCTACGCCGGGCGCAGCATGGACGGCTCGCAGTTCCTGCGCGAAAGCCTGGGGCTGCGCTTCGAGAAGTCCAATATCGGTGAGGTGTTGGACAAGGTCGAAGCCCAGGTCTACTACAACTACGCCGACCACGTGATGGACAACTACAGCCTGCGCGTCCCGTCAGGCACCGGGATGATGGCCGGCCCCATGGCCTCCAACGTCGACCGCCGCACCCTCGGCGCGCGAATCAAGGCGACCTGGCGCTGGGCCGACCTGCAACTGATCGGCGGCCTGGATGCGCAGACCAACGAACACCGCCAGCGCAGCAGCATGGGCGTCGACACCTACAAGGAGTTGCCGCGCAACAAGGACGCCAATTTCCATAACTACGGCGTCTTCGGCGAACTGACCTGGTACGCCGCCGACCGCGACCGCCTGATCACCGGCGCACGCCTGGACCGCGCCTCGGCCAGGGACTTCCGCCAAACCATCGGTTCAGGCATGTCGGCGCGCCCCAACCCGACCGCCGATGACACCCGCGCCGACACCCTGCCCTCGGGTTTCATGCGTTATGAGCACGACCTGGCAGACACCCCGACCACGCTCTACGCCGGGCTGGGCCACGCCGAGCGCTTCCCGGATTACTGGGAACTGTTTTCCGCCAACACCGGCGCGGCCGGTTCGGTCAATGCGTTCGATGGCGTGAAGCCGGAGAAAACCACTCAGCTCGACTTCGGCGCGCAATACAAGACCGCTGACCTCGAAGCCTGGGCCTCGGGTTATATCGGCCAGGTGCGCGACTTCATCCTCTTCGACTACCAGGCCGGAATGATGGGCACCACGTCCCAGGCGCGTAACGTCGACGCACGGATCATGGGCGGCGAACTGGGCGCGGCGTACAAGCTGACCCAACACTGGAAGGCCGACGCCACCCTCGCCTATGCCTGGGGCAAGAACAGCAGCGACGGCAAGCCCCTGCCGCAAATGCCGCCGCTGGATGCGCGCCTGGGCCTGACCTACAGCGAGGACGACTGGAGCGCCGGCGCCTTGTGGCGAGTGGTCGCCGCGCAAAACCGCATCGACCAGAACAAAGGCAACGTGGTCGGCAAGGACTACGACAAGAGCAGCGGCTTTGGCGTGTTCTCGCTGAACGCGGCGTACCGCATCAATAAAAACTTCAAGGTCAGCACCGGCGTCGACAACCTGTTCGGCAAAGCCTACGCCGAGCATTTGAACCTGGCCGGCAACGCCGGGTTCGGCTACCCGGCCAACGATCCGCAAGCCATCAATGAGCCGGGGCGCACGCTCTGGACCAAGGTCGACATGAGCTTCTAAAGCATCGGGGGCAAGCCCCCTCCCACACTTGAAATGCACTTCAAATGTGGGAGGGGCTTGCCCCCGATGGCGGTGTAACCGACCCAGAAAAATCAAAACCTTGCGGAGCCCCCTGATGAGCACACAAAAAATCTCCTTCTACAACCTGGCCTGGCGTTGGCACTTCTACGCCGGGCTGTTTGTCGCCCCCTTCATGGTGCTGCTGGCGTTGACCGGCATCATCTACCTGTTCAAGCCCCAGCTCGACCCGCTGATGTACGGCGACCTGCTCACCGTCCCCGCCGCCGAACACGCGCTGAGCGCCGACGAGCAACTGCAGCGCGCCAAGGCCGCCTACCCCCGGGGCACGCTCAGCAAATACCTGCCACCGGCCGACGCCACCAGCAGCGCCCAGTTCGTCATGCACGACGGCGGCCGCGAAGTGACGGTGTTCGTCGACCCGTATCGCGGCACCGTGCTCGGCACGCAGGACGCGAAAAACAACCTGCAAGCCATCGCCCGCGCCCTGCACGGCGAGTTGATGATCGGCACCGTGGGTGATCGCCTGATCGAGCTCGCCGCCGGCTGGGGCGTGATGCTGGTGATCTCCGGCGTGTACTTGTGGTGGCCGCGCGGCAAGTCATCGTCCGGCGTGCTGTGGCCGCGTTTCACCACCCGTGGCCGGGTGTTCTGGCGCGACCTGCACGTGGTCACCGGCTTCTGGGGCGCCGCGTTGTTGCTGGTGATGCTGCTCAGCGGCATGGCCTGGACCGGCTTCTGGGGCAAGCAATACGCCGAGCTGTGGAACCGCTTCCCGGCGGCGATGTGGAACGCCATACCGACCTCCGATCAACAGGCCCGCGTGCTCAACACCGCGACACAACAGACCGTGCCCTGGGCCCTGGAAAACACACCGATGCCGGTGTCCGGCGACCATGCCGAACACATGAACCACGGCGCGATGCATGCCGCCCCTGCCGCGCCCACCATCCGCCTGCAACAAGTGGTCGACCTGGCCACCGCACGCAAGGTCGAACCCGGCTACAGCATCACCCCGCCCACCACTGCCGAGGGCGTATTCACTGTCGCCGTATTCGCCAACGACCCGCGCAATGACGCGACCCTGCATGTGGACCAGTACACCGGCAAGGTCCTGGCCGATGTGCGCTGGGAACACTACAACGGCGTGGCGCGGGCGACCGAGACCGGCGTGATGTTGCACGAGGGCAAGATGTTCGGCTGGGTCAATCAACTGATCGTGCTGCTGATCTGCCTGATGATCCTGCTCAGCGCCGTCAGCGGCGTGGTGATCTGGTGGAAGCGGCGACCGGCGGGCGGCCTGGGTGTGCCGCCGTTGCGTCATGACCTGCCGAAGTGGAAAACCGCGATGGTGATCATGCTCGGGTTGGCGATCATCTTTCCGTTGGTGGGCGCGTCGTTGATCGTCGTGTGGGCATTGGATCGCCTGCTGCTGTCGCGGCTGTTGGCGCAACCCTCGCGCGCTTGACGCCGACGCCGCCGTGGATCGGTCGATCCACGGCGGCCGGCTTCGGCAGCGCTGAACACCTGTCAGAGTTCGTCCTTGTCGCGACCGTACAGCACGGCCTGCGGGTCCGGCTCGGCGAGTACATCCTTGACCTGCCATTCCGCGCCCAGTGCGCCCGGACGCGTCCAGAAGGCATCGGTTTCCAGCACGGCCAGCATGCCGGCCTCGCGCAAGCCGCTGACCAGCACGCTGGGCAACGGTGATGCGTCGACACTCAGCAGTCGCGTCTCATCCTCCGTGAAACCCGGCACATACTTCAGGAGCGCACCGCCGCGACACGACAGATACACACTGTCGGCGACCGGACGGTTACTGCCGATGATGTTCAGGTACAGGCGCAGATCGTCCTTGTCGACAAAGTTGTCCAACAAGCGCTGATCCAGCGACGGCAGATTCAGACGCAAGGGGATGACTTTGTAAAACGCCTGCAGCGCTTTGATGGTGTAGAAGAACAGCGGGTGATCGGGCGTGATATCGAAGCCGAGATGGCCGAACCAGAACAGTTGTGAAATCGTGTCCGCCAGCCACGCACGGTGGTCCTCCACCGGCTCAAGCGCGACAAACCCCCGCCCCTTTGGCGGCGCCAGCACGGCGCCGAGGTATTCGCGGCCCTTGAAGCTGCCCAGCTGTTTTTCGGCCCAGCGCGCGGCGTCGTCGGCATGGTTGAACAGCGGTCCGCAAAATGACAGAAAATGCGGGTTGTCCTGCGCAGGCCAGGGCGCGGCGTTGGGCTGCCACTGCGCGGTAACAGCTTGTTCCTTGCCCCACACCGCGCTCCTGACACGCACATACAACTCGCCCTGGGTCGCAAGCCCGCGCACGTAGTCGGCAACCGTCGCGGTGCCGGCCAGCAACTTAGGCTCCAGGGTTCTGGCCTCGGCGTTCAGCGCATTCAGCGATTGCCGCCCGTTCTTGGTGAATGAATACCTCAGCAACGCGCCGTCGGCGCACAGCAGGTAGAGCGGCAGGGCACCGTTACCGGCCAGGCTGCTGACAAAATTGACGCCGTTGGCCAGGGCCTGGGGCGAGAAAAAGCTCAGCGCCATGGCATCGTTCGTTGGCGCAATCGCCAGGGTAGAGGCGCACAAATACAAGCCCTCCAGCGTATAACCCTGGGGCAACAAGCCATCGACGAAGACCTGCTCGAAACGCGTGTAGTCGCCGCGTACCAACGGCAAGGTCGTCATGTAGGCCTGCTTGCGCGCGTCCTTGAGTACATAACCGAACCGCAACTGCGCCTGCGGCGACGACAACCGCTGTGCATAACGCACGGCGTCGTAAGCCTGGGTAAAGATCGGGCTGCACGGCGCATCGGCAAACACCTGCTTGATCGCCAGCGCCGCCTGGGAGACCACGTTCGGCACGAACGGCGCGCTCAACCGTCGCGGGTAGCCCCACAGATGATTACCGTTGACCACCTGTAAATCGCCAGCCTTCGCCACCTGTGTGACGAAGTCGACCGGGGCCAGCGCGCCGCTGCGCAGTTGCCGTTCGATTTGATTGTCCGCGACATCCTCCCTGACCAGGTTCAAGGCCGCCAACGTCGGCTTGAGCGCCTCCTCCTCGGGGGACCCGGTCAGTTGGTAACTCAGGATCACACCCTCGGGGCCGAACAGGTATTCGCGTTTGATGTGGACTTTACGGCGCAACAGGTCCGACAACACGCTGGTGGGCAACATGCTCTGATAGACGGCTTTTTGGGTGGCCGACAACAGTATCTGCGTCTCCTGCCTGAGCACTGAGCGATACCGCGCGACGATGGTACTTCCCGGCGGATACAGCCCTTGCGTAATCGCCGACTCAGGGTAAATCCAGTTCAGTGCAAACCCCTGGGGCGGCACCACCAGCGGATCAGTCGCCACGAACAAGCCATCGGGCAGCCTGAGCAAGACGCCGCCATAGGTGCGGCGCCGGCCCTCACCGACAATGGCCGCGGCATAACGCGCCGCATCGTCCGGGCTGGCAAACGCCGGCCCAACGCGGCGTCGGGTCAGGTTTTCGTAGCCGGACCAGGTGAGCGGCACCCGCCCGTGTTTGTCCCAGCATTGGCTGGTGCGCACCACGTTGAGTTCCCCGCCGTTGGCCCACTCCCGGACAAACGTCTGCGTCGTCTTCTGACCGGAGGCCAACGCGGTACTGGCCGCTTCAAAGGCGCTTTCCACCGGCCCGCCACTACCGACGTTGAAGGGCAGCGGTACGAATCGCAACAAGGCCCCCTCTTGCGTCGAAAAATACACCGGCAGGTTTCTACCGCTGTTGTATTTCGCCCCTCTGCGCTTGCTCTCGTA
This sequence comes from Pseudomonas sp. D3, assembly GCF_029320995.1. NCBI lineage: Bacteria > Pseudomonadati > Pseudomonadota > Gammaproteobacteria > Pseudomonadales > Pseudomonadaceae > Pseudomonas > Pseudomonas sp. D3. The sequence goes on along the minus strand of NZ_CP119772.1, from coordinate 876,190 downwards.
AATCGCCTCGTACAACACCATCGGCATCACAAAATAGCGGGTCAGCCAGGCACTGGACGGCGACAGCCCGCTCGGCTGCCATTGCTGCGAGCGAAACAGCCCGCAGAGCACAAACCCATCAGGAAACCGATAGTCACTCGCGGGTGTCGGCGCAAACACGCTGTTGAGATTGAACAACTTGGCCTGTTGATTGACACCCACCACCTCGGTGGCCACGTAGTGTGCCGTTTCCTTGTGCTTGAGGATAAAACCAAAGTACGCCTGCTCGGGCAGGTTGCGCCCATGGACCCGCGCATGCAGATCACGGGCGGCTTCATCCGCCGTGCTGAACAGCGCGCCATAGGTGGCATAGTCGGGTGCGCCGAGCCTGAGCGCATAGTCGAAAGACGGCGTCCAATCCTTATAGATCGGCGAGCGCGGGCCCCATAACGGGTTGCCTTGGACCACCCGCAAATCAGCCGCCTCAGCTAACCTGGCGACCCACAGTGCGGGCTTGAAAAACCCGCTGGCCATGCGCTTTTGGGCCACGCTGCCACCCGGTTTCGGCGCGGTGGCGGTTAACAGCAGTGCCTCCTGCACGGAGCCGCTCGGGGTGTACGCCAGCAAACAGTCCTCGGCCCCCGACAAGTACGCAGGGCGCCCTGACTGGATCACGTCGTGGAGTTCAGCGGCGTCAAAAATCTGCAGGTTGATAAGGGCGTCTTCGCGCGTCCAGTCGCGTTGCTTGACCCAGCCGGGGTCAACCATCGACAGCGCCGGGTGGGAGCCGTAACGGCCGTGAACGAAGTACGGCTCGGGCGGGATCAACGGGCCCGGTATATCCGCCGAAAAAAACAGCTTATGGGCGAACGGGTTGGGGTCGCTTGCCTGGGGCTGGGTGATGAAGAAACGGCCGTCCTTGTCCTTGAGTATGTAGCCGCCGTAGGCACGGTCGCGCCGTGAGCCGATCTGCTCGTGGGCATAGACGGCCGCGTCGTGCGCGCCAATAAAGGGCGGGCTTAATACCGCCTGATGGAAACCGTTCAACACCGCCGAGCGATTGTCCACCGCACCGACCGTGCGCCAGAGCAACCCAGCCTCGACCACTGACAACGCCGTCGCGGCAATCACCCGACGCACGTAGTCGCGCGGGCTGAGGGTGCCGGCCTTCAGCGCGGCCTGGGCACCATTGTCGTCGAGCAGGCCATCGCGGCCCTCTTTGACCAGCCCGCCGGCATCACTCGCCAGTGGCACCTTGAGTACAAGCAGTGCGTCATCCGAGGTTTGAATGTAAAGGCGCAAACCTCGGCTGCTGTTCTGTATGTCCTGGGTCGCTTCTGACTGCGTGATCGCCGCCACCAACTCCGCAGGCGTCGGGAATGTGGCGTACAACCAGGGCTCGTTTTCGGGGATATCCGTTGGCTCGGGTTTAGAGCGGTAGTAGAGGGCTTCCAGCCGAAAGTTGGAGGGCAGCTTCAGTTTGCCCGGGGCTCTCTCGGGGAACAGCCCTGCTGCGGCGAACAAGGGCGGGCGCGCCTCCTCTGGAAAAGTCGCCACATAGCGTTCGTCCGTCAGATGCTTGAGCACAACCCCGAAGGTGCGACGGTCGGCCGTCGTCGGGGCATGACGCTGCGCCGCACTCACCGCCGCTTCAGCGCTGCCGAGGAGCGCGGTAAACAAGGGCTGGCGGGTCACGGCGTTAGACGTGAACGGCTCGAACACCACCCAATCCGCCGGCACCGTGCCGATGGAGCCGCCCCACAATGCAGTGGGTACGATCAGGCTCAACTCGCCCAGGGTGGAGAGCTTCTTCACGAACTCGCTGAACGGGCCATACACCCCCACCGCGTTGCCGGCCGGCTTGCCTGCGCCGATCCACAGCGCGAAACTTCGCTCCCTTGGCGAGCCACTGGGCGCATAGCGAATCAGCGAGCCGTCCGGCCCGGACAGATACGCCGCCGGGAAAAACTGCCGCTCATTGACGTCGTAAAAGAAGTCGGCCGACGAAAAAAAATTCACGAACGCTTTGACCATGCGCTCATCCATCGAGGGGTCGTCCCGGGCGACTTGCGCATGGATCGCCGGGTGCGAATGGTAGCTGGCCACACAGGTGTAGCCCTTGGGTTGCTGATAAAAACCGTCGGCACCGACCGCCAGGACCTTGAGCAAGTCGAACGCCTGTTTTTCCCCAGGCACAGGCTCGGTCGCCAGATACTTGCCCGTCGCCCCACGCACAATCACCCCGCCGTACTCACGGTCTCTTTTGGCACCGATCCGGGTGTGCGCCCAGTAAGCCGCATCTTCTTCCTTTAAAAATTCCGGGCTCAGCAATGGCAGGCTCGCAGCGCCCCTGCGTGAACCGGCGGCACGTTCTTCCCGCGATAATCTGATAGCCATAAACACTCCCTGTAGAACACCTGAATCGATGTTGTCAGGGGGCATTCTTGTCACGCCGAACCCGGCTCAAGCGGTAGCTAATTAACCAACGCCCAAAACAGCCCCTTTAGGGTGCGCGAGCGTGCACGGCGCGCCCGTAACGGCGCCGAACTGGTGCACCGATGCCCCTCAACGCATGTGCATCGCTGCACGCGCCCCCGCGAATACGCACCTCGGCACAGCCTTTGCAAAAGCCTGTGCAACGCCCTCATAACAACATCGAGTTCACGGAGATCGCACCATGAAGCGTCGCAGCTTGATCAAGGCTTTCACACTCACAGCATCGATTGCCGCCATGGGCATGACCTGGACCGTGCAGGCCGCCGAGACCATCAAGGTCGGCATCCTGCATTCGTTGTCCGGCACCATGGCCATCTCCGAAACCTCGCTCAAAGACATGGCGCTGATGACCATCGACGAGATCAACGCCAAGGGCGGTGTGAACGGCAAGATGCTGGAGCCTGTGGTAGTGGACCCGGCGTCGAACTGGCCGCTGTTCGCCGAAAAAGGCCGGCAGTTGCTGACCCAGGACAAGGTCGCCGTGGTATTCGGCTGCTGGACCTCGGTGTCGCGCAAATCGGTGTTGCCGGTGTTCGAAGAGCTCAACGGCCTGCTGTTCTACCCGGTGCAATACGAAGGCGAAGAGATGTCGCCGAACGTGTTCTATACCGGTGCGGCGCCGAACCAACAGGCGATCCCGGCGGTGGAATACCTGATGAGCGAAGAAGGCGGCAGCGCCAAGCGTTTCTTCCTGCTGGGCACCGACTACGTGTACCCGCGCACCACCAACAAGATCCTGCGCTCGTTCCTGCATTCCAAGGGCGTTGCGGATAAAGACATCGAAGAGGTCTACACCCCGTTCGGCCACGCCGATTACCAGACCATCGTCGCCAACATCAAGAAGTTCTCCGCCGGCGGCAAGACGGCGGTGATCTCCACCGTCAATGGCGACTCCAACGTGCCGTTCTACAAGGAACTGGCCAACCAGGGCCTGAAGGCCACCGACGTGCCGGTGGTGGCCTTCTCGGTGGGCGAAGAAGAACTGCGCGGCATCGACACCAAGCCGCTGGTGGGCAACCTCGCTGCCTGGAACTACTTCCAGTCAGTGGAGAACCCGGTGAACACCAAGTTCGTCGCCGACTGGAAAGCCTACGCCAAGAAACACAACCTGCCGGGCGCGGACAAAGCCGTGACCAACGACCCGATGGAAGCCACCTACGTGGGCATTCATATGTGGGCACAGGCGGCGGAGCAGGCCAAGTCCACCGACGTCGACAAAGTGCGTGAAGCCCTCGCCGGCCAGACCTTCGCCGCGCCGTCGGGCTTCACCCTGACCATGGACAAGACCAACCACCACCTGCACAAGCCGGTGATGATCGGTGAGATCCAGGCCGACGGGCAGTTCTCGGTGGTCTGGCAGACCCAGGAACCGATCCGCGCACAGCCATGGAGCCCGTACATCCCCGGCAACGACAAGAAACCTGATTACGCCGTGAAAAGTAACTAAAGCCCCGCCACGGACCCTTGTGGGAGGGGGCTTGCCCCCGATAGCGGTGGATCAGTCAGCACATGCATTGCCTGACACATCGCTATCGGGGGCAAGCTCCCTCCCACATAAAGCCGACCCGTGCATGCTCAGGACATTTTGTTATGCCCACTGCCGTCTACCGCTTCATCCTCACGGCCCTGCTGTTGCTGCCTTTCGGCGCACACGCCGGTGACGCCGAAGACTTCCTCACCGCCAACCCGACGCAACAAGCCAAACTGCTGCAGGATTGGGCCGCCCAGCCCGACCCAGCGCGCATCGAGTTGGTGGACGCCCTGCAACAAGGCCAACTCACGGTCAATGGCGAAACCAAGACCGTGCGCCTGAACAACCGCCTGCGCGGTCTGATCGACAACGTCCAGGCCAGCCAGCAACTGCTCGCCGCCGACCCCAAGGTGCGCCTGGCGGCCGCGCAAACCCTGCAAAAAACCGCGCAACCGGCGCAGCTCAAATTCCTCGACCAGCGCGTCGCCGCCGAAACCGTCGAAGACGTCCACACCGCCCTCAGCCTGGCCCTGGCCAACCTGCAATTGGTAGACGCCGACCCGGCGGTGCGCCTCGCCGCCGTGCGCTTGCTCGGCAGCACCGGCGACCCGCTGGCCCGCACCCGCCTCGAAACCCTGCTCGCCCCCGGCGTGGAAACCGACGCTGCGGTGCATACCGCCGCCGAGACCAGCCTGGCCCAGGTCAAACGCAAATTGATGCTGGGCGAGATCCTCGGCCAGGCCTTCAGCGGCATGTCCCTCGGTTCGATCCTGTTGCTCGCGGCCTTGGGCCTGGCGATCACGTTCGGCCTGCTGGGCGTGATCAACATGGCCCACGGCGAGATGCTGATGCTCGGCGCGTATTCCACCTATGTGGTGCAGTTGCTGATGCAGCGCTACGTGCCGTACGCCATCGAGTTCTACCCGCTGATCGCGCTGCCGGTGGCGTTTTTCGTCACCGCCGCCATCGGCATGGCTCTGGAGCGCACGGTGATTCGTCACCTGTACGGCCGCCCCCTGGAAACCCTGCTCGCCACCTGGGGCATCAGCCTGATGCTGATCCAACTGGTGCGCCTGGTGTTCGGCGCGCAGAACGTCGAAGTGGCCAACCCCGCCTGGCTGTCCGGCGGCATTCAAGTGCTGCCCAACCTGGTGCTGCCGTACAACCGCATCGTGATCATCGCCTTCGCCCTGTGCGTGGTGGTGCTGACCTGGCTGCTGCTGAACAAGACGCGCCTGGGCCTCAACGTGCGCGCCGTCACCCAGAACCGCAACATGGCCGCCTGCTGCGGCGTGCCCACCGGGCGCGTGGACATGCTCGCGTTTGGCCTGGGCTCCGGCATCGCCGGGTTGGGCGGCGTGGCGCTGAGCCAGATCGGCAACGTCGGCCCGGACCTGGGCCAGAGCTACATCATCGATTCCTTCCTGGTCGTGGTACTCGGCGGTGTCGGCCAATTGGCCGGCAGCGTGATGGCCGCGTTCGGCCTGGGGATCGCCAACAAGATCCTCGAACCGCAGATCGGCGCCGTGCTCGGCAAGATCCTGATCCTTGCGCTGATCATTCTGTTTATCCAGAAACGCCCGCAAGGCCTCTTCGCACTGAAAGGACGGGTGATCGACTGATGAACCAGCCATTGATGCTCACGGCCACACAAAAGGCCGGCCCCAAGCTGACGATTGCCGTCGGCGCTGTGATCCTGATCCTGCTGCTGACCCTGCCGCTGTGTTCGCTGTTGTCGCCGGAAAATCCGCTGCACGTCTCGGCTTACACGCTGACGTTGGTGGGCAAGATTCTCTGCTATGCCATCGTGGCGCTCACGCTCGACCTCGTGTGGGGTTACGCCGGGATGTTGTCCCTCGGCCACGGCTTGTTCTTCGCCCTCGGCGGTTACGCCATGGGTATGTACCTGATGCGCCAGGCCTCCGGCGATGAGTTGCCGGCGTTCATGACCTTCTTGTCGTGGACCGAATTGCCCTGGTACTGGGTCGGCACCGAGCACTTCCTCTGGGCCTTGTGCCTGGTGGTGTTGGCGCCGGGGTTGCTGGCGCTGGTGTTCGGCTTCTTCGCCTTTCGCTCGCGGATCAAGGGCGTGTATTTCTCGATCATGACCCAGGCCCTGACCTTCGCCGGGATGCTGCTGTTCTTTCGCAACGAGACCGGGTTCGGTGGTAATAACGGCTTTACCAATTTCCGCAGCATCCTCGGCTTCGGCATTACCGAACCGGGCACGCGCGCGGCGTTGTTTGTGGCCACCGTGCTGTTGCTGGTGAGCAGCCTGTACATCGGCTGGCGCCTGGCCCGCAGCAAGTTCGGCCGGGTACTGACCGCCTTGCGCGATGCCGAGAACCGCCTGATGTTCTGCGGCTACGACCCGCGTGGCTTCAAGCTGTTCGTGTGGGTGTTGAGCGCGGTGCTGTGCGGCCTGGCGGGGGCGCTGTACGTGCCGCAGGTGGGCATCATCAACCCCAGCGAAATGTCGCCGACCAATTCCATCGAAGCCGCCGTGTGGGTGGCCTTGGGTGGGCGCGGCACCTTGATCGGGCCGCTGCTCGGTGCCGGGGTGGTGAACGGCATGAAGAGCTGGTTCACCGTGGCGTTCCCGGAGTATTGGCTGTTCTTCCTGGGGGCGCTGTTCATCATCGTCACCCTGTATTTGCCCAAGGGCGTGATCGGGCTGTTGAAGAAACGGGGTGAACAATGAGAGTCACGGCGACCGCAGAATTTATGCTCGAACCTATTCTCGACGCCGGCAGCGGCCGCGATGCGATCGGCATCGGCCAGGCCGCCGGCACGGGCCTCAACACGCGCCACGGCACGATCCTGACCCTGGAAGACATCAGCGTCAGCTTCGACGGTTTCAAGGCACTCAACGCCTTGAACCTGTACATCAGCGTTGGCGAGTTGCGCTGCATCATCGGCCCCAACGGCGCGGGCAAAACCACGCTGATGGACGTGATCACCGGCAAGACCCGGCCCAGCCACGGCAACGCCTGGTTCGGTGAAACCCTCGACCTGACCGCGATGAGCGAAGTGCAGATCGCCCAGGCCGGCATCGGCCGCAAGTTCCAGAAACCCACGGTGTTCGAAGCCTTGAGCGTGTTCGAAAACCTGGAGCTGGCGCAGAAGACCGACAAGTCGGTGTGGGCCAGCCTGCGCGCACGCCTGAGCGGCGAGCAGAAAGACCGCATCGATGAAGTGCTCGACACCATCCGCCTGACCGCCTCGGTGCAGCGCCCGGCCGGCCTGCTGTCCCACGGCCAGAAGCAGTTCCTGGAAATCGGCATGCTGCTGATGCAAGACCCGCAACTGTTGCTGCTCGACGAACCGGTGGCGGGCATGACCGACGCCGAAACCGAATTCACCGCCGAACTGTTCAAGCGCCTGGCGGGCAAGCACTCGCTGATGGTGGTGGAGCACGACATGGGCTTTGTCGGTTCGATTGCCGACCATGTGACCGTGTTGCACCAGGGCAGCGTGCTGGCCGAAGGGTCGCTGGAACAGGTGCAGGAAAACGAGCGCGTGATCGAGGTGTACCTCGGGCGCTGAGTTCGCTTTTTCTGTAGGAGCGAGCTTGCTCGCGAAAATCGTTAACGATAACGCGGGCAGCCTGAATGCACGCGGCGCCCTCAGGTTTTTCGCGAGCAAGCTCGCTCCTACAGGGAATTGAGGAGATTTTGGATATGTTGCAAGTCGACAAGCTGCACCAATACTACGGCGGCAGCCACATCCTGCGCGGGCTGTCTTTTGACGTGAAGATCGGCGAAGTCACCTGCCTGCTCGGCCGTAACGGCGTGGGCAAGACTACCCTGCTCAAGTGCCTGATGGGCCTGCTGCCCGCCAAAGAGGGCGCGGTGAACTGGGAAGGCAAGGCCATCACCGGCTTCAAGCCGCACCAGCGCGTACACGCCGGGATCGCCTACGTGCCCCAGGGGCGCGAGATTTTCGGGCGGCTGACGGTGGAAGAAAACCTGCTGATGGGGCTGTCGCGCTTCCCCGGCGCCGAAGCCCGGGAAGTCCCGGCGTTTATCTATGAACTGTTCCCGGTGCTGCTGCAAATGAAGCACCGCCGTGGGGGTGACTTGTCCGGTGGCCAGCAACAGCAGTTGGCGATTGGCCGCGCGCTGGCGAGCCGCCCGCGCCTGTTGATTCTCGACGAGCCGACCGAAGGCATCCAGCCGTCGGTGATCAAGGAGATCGCGGCGGTGATCAAGAAACTAGCGGCCCGTGGCGACATGGCGATTCTGTTGGTGGAGCAGTTCTACGACTTTGCCGCCGAACTGGCCGACCAGTACCTGGTGATGTCGCGCGGTGAAATCGTCCAGCAAGGCCGTGGAGAAAATATGGAAAGCGACGGTGTGCGCGGTCTCGTAACCATCTAATCTGTAGCCTCCTAACGACAAGCACACGCCATGAACCTGCCCGTTTCCCCTGCCCTGTTCACCCCCAGCTGGCACGCCGAGCTGGAACTCGGCTACGCGCGTTTCGGCGACACCACGCGCCCGGTGATGCGTCGCCACCTCGGCCCGCTGCGCGTGCAAAAACACCTGTACGCCGAAGGCCCCGAGGTGTGCCAGCACATCATCGTGCATCCGCCCGGCGGGATTGCCGGCGGCGACCGCCTGGACATCCGCGCCCACGTCGCCGAGGGCGCTTGGGCGCAATTGACCAGCCCTGGCGCGGCCAAGTGGTACCGCGCCAGCGGCCCGGCGTTTCAGCAACTCGAGCTGAGCGTCGAGGCCGGCGCCACCCTGGAATGGCTGCCCCAGGAAACCATCGTGTTCAGCGCCGCCCAGGCCGAACTCAGCACACGCATCGCGCTGCACGGCGATGCGCGGCTGTTCTACTGGGACGTAGTCGCCCTGGGCCGCCCGGCCAGCGGCGAGCGCTTCGACCTCGGGCACTTTCAAGCGCACCTGAACATCCGCCGCGACGGCCAGTTGCTCTGGCACGAACGCCAGCGCATTGTGGGCGACGATGGCTTGCTCGACTCGCCGATCGGCCTGGACGGGCAACCGGTCTTCGCCACCTTGTTGCTGACCGGCGATATCGAGCCTGAGTTACTCGAACACTGCCGCTCGCTGCCCCACGCGGTGCGCGGCGACCTGACCCAACTGCCCGGCCTGCTGGTCGCCCGCTGCCTGGCGAGCGAAGCGCTGCTGGCGCGGGGCTGGTTGATTGATTTATGGCGGCTGTTGCGCCCGGCGGTGCTGGGGCGAGAGGCCGTGGCACCCCGAATCTGGAGCACATGAAGATCAAAATGTGGGAGGGGGCTTGCCCCCGATAGGGGAGTGTCAGGCAATGCATCTGTCACTGACCCACCACCATCGGGGGCAAGCCCCCTCCCACACTTGATCTCCATTGTATTTAAGAATGCATTTTATGAAGGACCTTGAACCATGGACCTGACCCCACGGGAAAAAGACAAACTGCTGATCTTCACCGCAGGCTTAGTCGCCGAACGGCGCCTGGCGCGCGGTGTGAAGCTCAACTACCCGGAAACCATCGCCTACATCTCCGCGGCGCTGATGGAAGGCGCCCGCGACGGCCGCACCGTGGCCGACCTGATGCACTTCGGCACCACCCTGCTCAGCCGCGAGCAGGTGATGGAAGGCATCCCGGAAATGATCCCGGATATCCAGGTGGAAGCCACCTTTCCCGATGGCACCAAACTGGTGACCGTCCACCAACCCATCGCGTGAGGCCCCGCCATGATTCGTGATGCAACCGAGCACGACCTGCCCGCGATCCGCGACATCTACAACGACGCGGTGCTGAACACCACGGCGATCTGGAACGAACAGCCGGTAGACCTGGCTAACCGCCTGGCCTGGTTCAGTGCGCGCCAGGCGCAGCGCTACCCGATCCTGGTCGCGGTGGAAAACCACGAAGTGACGGGCTACGCCTCGTTCGGCGACTGGCGCCCCTTCGAGGGTTTTCGCTACAGCGTCGAGCACTCGGTGTACGTGCGCAACGATCAGCGCGGCAAAGGCCTCGGCCCACGCCTGATGCAAACCCTGATCGAACGCGCCCGCGCCGGCGGCAAACACGTGATGGTCGCGGCCATTGAAAGCGGCAACCAGGCCTCGCTCCGCCTGCATGAGCGCCTGGGTTTCAGCACCACCGGGCAGATGCCGCAAGTGGGCATCAAGTTCGGCCGCTGGCTCGACCTGACCTTTATGCAACTGACCTTGAATCCGGGCGCCGAACCGCCCCAGGAGTGAGATCGATGAACGCCGCGCAACTGCGTCGAGTCAATGCTGAAAGTTTTGCCCACTATCGCCAGGGCTTGATCGAGCTGTTGCTGGATGCGGTCAGGCACGGCGCGTCGATCGGCTTCATGGCCGACTTCGATGAGGCCCAGGCCCGCGCGTATTTGCACGGCGTGCAAGCGAGCATCGAAGACGCCAGCCTGTTGCTGTGGGTGGTGGTGCGCGACGAGCGCGTGATCGCCAGCGTACAACTGGCGCTGTGCCAGAAAGCCAACGGTTTGAACCGCGCCGAAGTGCAAAAACTGCTGGTACACAGCAGCGCCCGTCGCCACGGCCTGGGCCACCAATTGATGCAAGCCCTGGAACTCGCCGCGCGCCAACACAAGCGCGGCCTGCTGTACCTGGACACCGAAGCCGGCTCCGAGGCCGAAGCCTTCTATCAGTCGCTGCGCTACACCAAGGTCGGTGAGCTGCCCGATTACTGCCAAAGCCCGGACGGGCGCTACAGCCCGACCGCCCTCTACTACAAGACCCTGGGGCAACCTGCATGATTCCTGGTGAATTTCAGATCCAGCCTGGCGACATCGAACTCAACGTCGGCCGCCGCACCGTCAGCCTGAGCGTGGCCAACAGCGGCGACCGGCCGATCCAGGTGGGCTCGCACTATCATTTTTTCGAAACCAATGACGCGCTGACCTTCGACCGTGCGCTGAGCCGGGGCATGCGCCTGAATATTCCAGCGGGCACGGCGGTGCGGTTTGAGCCGGGGCAGAGTCGCGACGTCGAGTTGGTCGATTTCGGCGGTGGGCGGCGGGTGTTTGGGTTTGCCGGGCGGATCATGGGCGACCTTTAGCGCCTCATCGGGGGCAAGCCCCCTCCCACAGTTGGAATGCATTCCCAGGTGGGAGGGGGCTTGCCCCCGATAGCTGACTCACATTCAACATAAATTTTTCAGGGCAACCACACATGAAAATCAGCCGCCGAGCCTACGCCGACATGTACGGCCCCACCGTCGGAGACAAGGTCCGCCTGGCCGACACCGAGCTGTTTGTCGAAGTGGAACAAGACTTCACCGTCTATGGCGAAGAAGTGAAATTCGGTGGCGGCAAGGTCATCCGCGATGGCCAGGGCCAGAGCCAATTGCTCGCCCATGAAGTGGTCGACACCCTGATCACCAACGCGCTAATCATCGATCACTGGGGCATCGTCAAGGCCGACGTCGGCCTCAAGAACGGCCGCATCCACGCCATTGGCAAGGCCGGCAACCCGGACATCCAGCCCGGCGTGACCATGGCCATCGGCGCCAGCACCGAAGTGATCGCCGGTGAAGGCATGATCCTCACCGCCGGCGGCATCGACTCCCACGTGCATTTCATCTGCCCGCAGCAGATCGAAGAGGCGCTGACCAGCGGCGTCACCACCATGATCGGCGGCGGCACCGGCCCGGCCACCGGCACTAACGCGACGACCTGCACCTCCGGCCCGTGGCACCTGGCGCGCATGCTACAAGCCAGCGACTCGTTCCCGATGAACATCGGTTTCACCGGCAAGGGCAACGCCAGTTTGCCCGAGCCGTTGATCGAGCAGGTCAAGGCCGGCGCCATCGGTTTGAAGCTGCACGAAGACTGGGGCACCACACCCGCGAGCATCGATAACTGCCTGAACGTCGCCGACCAATACGACGTGCAGGTGGCGATCCACAGCGACACCCTCAACGAGTCCGGCTTCGTCGAAACAACGCTGGCCGCGCTCAAGGGCCGCACTATCCACACCTATCACACCGAAGGCGCCGGCGGCGGCCACGCGCCGGACATCATCAAGGCCTGCGGTTTCCCCAACGTGCTGCCCAGCTCAACCAACCCGACGCGGCCATTCACGCGCAACACCATCGACGAACACCTCGACATGCTGATGGTCTGCCATCACCTCGACCCGAGCATCGCCGAAGACGTGGCCTTCGCCGAAAGCCGCATCCGCCGCGAAACCATCGCCGCCGAAGACATCCTGCACGACCTCGGCGCGTTCTCGATGATCAGCTCCGACAGCCAGGCCATGGGCCGCGTCGGCGAAGTGATCACGCGTACCTGGCAAACCGCCGACAAGATGAAAAAACAGCGCGGCGCCCTGCCCGGCGACGGCCCCGGCAACGATAACTTCCGCGCCAAGCGCTACATCGCCAAGTACACCATCAACCCGGCGATCACCCACGGCATCAGCCATATCGTCGGCTCCATCGAAGTCGGCAAATGGGCTGATCTGGTGCTGTGGCGCCCGGCATTCTTCGGCATCAAGCCGACCCTGATCCTCAAGGGCGGCGCGATTGCCTCAAGCCTGATGGGCGACGCCAACGCCTCGATTCCCACGCCGCAGCCGGTCCACTACCGGCCGATGTTCGCCAGCTTCGGCAGCGCCCTGCACGCCACCAGCCTGACCTTTATCAGCCAGGCCGCCGAGGATGCCGGCTTACCGCAAGCCTTGGGTTTGAAGAAGCAGATCGCGGTGGTCAAGGGCTGTCGCAACGTGCAGAAAACCGACCTGATCCACAACGACTACCTGCCGCACATCGACGTGGACCCACAGACGTATCAGGTCAAGGCCGACGGCGTGTTGCTGTGGTGCGAACCGGCGGACGTGCTGCCGATGGCGCAGCGGTATTTCTTGTTTTAGCGCCGCTGATTCAACCCTGAAAACCGAGGTTTTCAGGGTTGCGTTGCACGCCGCATGATCAATCGACGCGGCGCCCCATCGCCTGGTCGCAGAGCCGGCGCAGGATGTTTTTACTTTCCTCGGCCAACACGGCAATGTCTGCGTAGTATCGCGCGTCACTCATCACCTGGCCGGGGGCGATTTCGCTGGCGGGCTTGCCCAGGGTGCGGGCGGTGGTTTCGATGATTTTTCGTTGTGCGGCCTTTTGCGTATCCGACAGGTTGCCATCGGTGGCCCACGCCGTCTGCGCTTCCAGCAGATCATCCAGCGCCCGGCTCTTATTGAGCAGCACCTCAAACGCCTCGGCGTTTGTGGCTTCAAGGTAGTTGCGCCAGAAGTCCTGCTCGATCAGTTGTTCCCGCAGCAGATCGCCCTCCTCCAGGCGCGTGACACGCTCATAGGCGTCATCGAGCATCTTGGGGGTCACGTCCGGTTCACTGAAGCGCATGCTCCTGGATTGCCAGGGCAGGTCCAGCCTTTGGGCAAGCCCGGTGACATACGCCAGGTGGATCTCCACCTCATCCAGCGTGCGTAACCGGTTGCCTTGGTCATCGTACTGGGCAACCAAATTCCCCTCGGCATCGTAACGAGGAAAAGGCCGCCCCTGTGCCCTGAGTTCTTCCACGCGGGCGCGGGCGATCCTGCCCACCTCCTCCAAGCGCGACTTGCCCTTGGCCAGGTCCAGCAGTTCAAGCCGGACCCATTCCGGGCGACCCGACGCATGGGCTTCCCACTGCAGTACCTCGACCCCCATCGCGTTGAACAGTTGGGCGCCGGCGTCAACACAGGTAGTCGGCGCCGTGGCCATTTGGAAGAGTTTTGCGCGTAGCCGGGGTTCGGCGTCGGCAGCCTCGAGCATGCGCCAGACTTTCGCCGTCAGTTCGATCTTGTACGGCGCTAAAAGCGCATCGGACGACTCCGACAGCTTTCTGATCTCATCGAAAAATGGTTCCGAACCGTGCGCGCCTTCCACGGCATCCCAGACCGGCTGTTTGGCCTGCCATTCGTCCGCCGTCAAACCGGCCATCCAGTGCGCACTGTCTTGCGTCCCGGCGGGTGGTAGGCGCCGCTGCGGGTCAATACCGACGGATTCGATATAGCCTCTGAGCGTGCTGCGCACCTCTGGCGTCAAGAGCAACTGGTCAACACGCGCGCGGGCGAGCACACCGGCTTGATCAGAGCCCAGGGCCACGGCGGGTATGCGGTCAATGGGGTTGGCGCTTAAATCCAGCACGAACGAGCGCGGCCGTGGCACCTCAAGGAGGCCTACAGGCCAGTCGGTCAGCCCGGTGCCGCCCAGCCAGAGCAATCGCAGCTCATGCATTTGGCTGATATCAGGCGCGAGCCCCAACGGGTTGCCATCCAGCCACAGTTCGCGTAAATGCCGCATCAGCCTCAACCGCCCGACCGCCTCTGCATCCAGAACGATATGGTTTTCCGCCATTTCCAGCACCCCAAGACGTGACATCTGCGTGATCTGCGGCGGCAGTCGAGTCAGCTCGCACGCGGCAATATCCAGGGCTTGCAGGGCGGTAAAGTGCGACAGGAACGGCACGTTTACATCGCTGAAATCGGAGTTCGACAGATCCAGCCCGCTCACATGGTCAAAGTTGGCACTCAATGCCGGCAGGCTTTGCAGTTGCCGGTGAAACGGTTTGTTCGCCAGTTCGATCTTCTGCCCCAGGTAGCGCCCGGCGGCGTCGTAATGCCGGGCGCCGATCCGGCGCCAGGCATCCTTGAGCGCGCGCACGATCTCGCTGCGCATCAGCAACTGTTCGCGATAGGCCGGGCTGCCGAACTCACCCACGCCTTCAATCGGTACGCTCATCCAATGTTGCAGCGCGGCATCCAGCACCTTGTACTCGCGCTCCAGCGCCTTGAGCCACAGGTCGCTGTAGGGATCATTGGCCGCCCGCAGCGCAATCACCTCCTCGTCGGTGAAGTCCGGGTACAAGCTGCTCAGGCGCGCCTCAAGGAGGCGATCCCAGTCCCCCAGGCCTACGCCCCGGCCACTCAAGGGATAGCCACGGCGATTGCCGGGCAAGACGCTGGGCGCGACGAAGAACGGCCGGCTCTCGGGCAGCATTTGCAACAGACTGCGTAATTGCGGCCGGGGCAAGGCATGTCGCTGGATCAGCGCCTTCAATTGTTGCCCCTGCCCGACGTGAGGCAAGCCCAGGGAAACGCGATGCGCATCAGGCAAAGCATGCTGGATCGAGCCATAGAGACTGTTGATGATGTACAGCGAATTGGCCGCTTCATCGAACGCCTGATACCGACCTGGAGACACCCACACCAGCACCTTGCGGCTGCTCGCGTCGACGGGGCCGACACTGGCGCGCAATGCGCCCTCGTAGTCACGTTCGCGCACCTCCAGCCGCAAGTCGTCTTGCCAGCCGGGCAGCGCTTCGAGGGTGTTGAGCACCAGCGTCTCGGTGTCCGGGCCGACCAGGGCCTCCAGGTACAGCCCTTGATAGGCGCGCACCAGGCGCACCTGGCGCTGCATGCCACGGGCCTTCTGAGCCAGCGCCAGCGGCACCTTGCCGGTGTGTTTGAGGCTCACCAGCTCAGCCGTAGGCGCACCGTCAAGCAACTCGCGGCCCATGGCATTCGGCAAACCTTTGAAATCACGCTGCAACACCTGCAATGCCGAGTCGGCGACAGGCGCCTGACGGTGATACAAACTGTTGAACAACCGCGCGCGTTGCCCGACCGAAAAATCCGCCAGGGCCGATTGAAGCAGCGTTATGCGCGCGGCGTTATCGACGGGAATGTACTGATAGAACTGGCGCAGGATCTGCGCCACCTGGTCTCGACTGAACGCCTGGATGATGCGTTCGGGTAATTTGCCGGTCATCAGGTCCGTCATGCTGATGTTGATCACCTGCGTCGCGGACTGCCCCGCAGGCGCGTACCGAACACGTTGGGTCGCTGCTCCCGAGCCCTCAGTCACTTCAATGGCCCACGAAGCCGGCCACTCTGGCAGCTCTACCGCCAGCGGCACCGCATACTGGGCCAAGGGGCTGGACAGGTTGCCGCTGCGAATCAGCTCGCTCACCTTCACCGCATCGGCGTAGGCCCGAAACTGGCTGGCCGTGTCGTTAAGCACGGCCGGGACCGCCGCGCTTTCGCTGTGTACGCGGCGCAATACGCCGTCATCCACGTCACTGACCGTGCGAATCTGCTCCAGCTCGATGTCGTTGAAAGCCTCCATGGACGATCCCAGGCGTTGCATCAAGCGTGGCGGCTGCCAGCTCAGCGGCTGCTCCATCTCATGGTGCCAGCCACCGGAACCGTTGTGACGGATCTCCGGCTGGTAGGCATCGGGGCGCCGCGGATGCTGAATGCGATATTTGCCGGGGTACGGGTCTTTTTTCAGCTCCAAGGGCTGGCCTTCGAGCAGCAGAATCTGGTCACGCCCATAGATATGCAAGCCTTCCGCCGAGGGCAGCGAATCCGCCGCGATGTTGATGTTGCGCACATAGGGTTTCAGGTCCGGCTTCCAGAGCCGGACTTTGCCGCCGGGCACTTTAACCAACTTCAGGCTTTCGACAAACGGCGAGACGCTAAAGTGGAAAACCACTGCGCCGGCGCCGAGCATCACCAGGTTTTCCAACACATCGCCCACGTGCAACCAGCCGGCCTCGCGGTCCCCCGAGCTCAGCTCATGAACCCCTTCAAAGACCTCAAACAGCAACTGGGCAGCCGTCACCGCCAACATCGCATAGCCCAATGGCGGCACCGCCATCGAGACCGTATTCAACACCAACATGCCCAGGCCCAGGTAATGCGACCAGCGGCGGGCGCGGTTGGCGGCATCGGCATGCGCGGTCGTTATGGCTTCGGCGAGCCCATCGTCCAGCAAGCGCTCGAGCTGGCTTTCGTAGAGTTCGTCCCACAGGTCGATGATGCTCCAGAGCCCCTTGATCGGGTCGCTGTTGATATCCAGATTCGGGCCTTTGATGGGGATTCGAACGGTATGGGCGGGGTCACCCAGCACCTGGGTGAACGGCGTCGGCGCGAGCAATTTTGACCAGAACTGCCCACGCTCCGAGCGCATCCACCGCGCCGCCCATGACTGCTGCGGCGCGTCGTCGACCAACTCCGTCAACCGGCGAAAGTAATAGGGGCGGTCCTTTTTGGCCACAAAACGGCTGAAAAACACCTGGTATTGCGTGGGTTCGATGCCCTTGGATCGGTCGTCATCTTGGCTGCCGTGGGTCAGGCGGTCCGTCATGTCCTGGCGGAATTGGGCAAACGACTCGTAGCGCTTGATCGGCTGGACCGGATCGTCGGGAAACCAGGCGATAAACCAGGTGCCATAACGCCGGATCACGCTCGGCTCGATGAGCAAACAGCCTTGAAGCCGCAGGTGCATCAGGCAGGGCGTGCTGTACCAGATCTGTTTGTCGCCGATCTTGATGTTTTGCTCACCGCTGGCCACTTTCAACAGCAACGCAAAATCATCCGCGCCGATATCCCCCTTGAGCAACGCGAGGTGCGCCGCGACCTTGAGGGCGTCTTTTTTCCAGCGGGTAAAGCGCAGGCGCAACAACGCCTCGTCGACCACATTGGCGGAGCGCAGGTGGCTATTGAGGTAGGCCTGGTACTGACCGCCCAGGTCCAGCTCACGGCAGAGCGTGACGAACGTATCGAGGGGAAGCGCGGTGGTGACACGCTCAAAACGACCGGTGTCATCGTTGGGCCGGGTGATGAAACCTGAAGCACTGTTGAAAAAGCCGGGCGCCGCTTCCGGTGCTTCAAAGTTGTTCAGCGCCGCTTGCAGCAGGGAAAACGTCTTGGTCTTGAACCCGCCCGTTTGCCGGCCAAAGGCGTCTTCTGCCGGCACATACAGCAGCAGATACGTTTGCTGCACATCCAGCGTGTAACCGGCGTCTTTTAATGCGGCTTCCAACAACGGCTGGGCGAACGCCGTGACCGTCTGGACCTTTGCCATCTGCGCTTCCCATTGGTTCAATGAGTTCCAACTGGCGTCGACAAAGGTCTTGAGCGTGTCTTTTTGCTGCTGGGTGGTCCAGATGTACCAGCCAGGCAACTCAGGGCTGAGCTGGCGCAGTGCGGCGCGGTTGTGCGCGGAGGCGTTGACGAGTGCCTGCGGTATCAGGCTGGCGAGCGTTGCGTAGTGCTGCCCTTGGTCTCCCGCAGGAAGCGGGGCTTGGGTATGGGCCATGAAAAACTACCTCATTGTGAAAATGAGCAGCTTATTCATGGCCCCCACGGGCCTGGGCCTAACTATGCAAGACAGTTGCCCGGGTGGATCAGTTGTTCCAGCCTTTGCGCGGATCGAAGGCGGCGCTGTCGGCCAGTGCCTTCCACAACCCGAGCACTTCCTCGCTGGCCTCTTTGGGCATCACCACTTTCAGTTGGATGAACAGATAACCGCGCTGCCCGCCCTTGTTCATCAGGCCATGGCCCTTGGCGCGCATGCGCTGGCCGTTCTGGCTGCCGGCCGGGACCTTGAGGTTGATCTTGCCGGTCAGGGTCGGCACGGCGACTTCGGTGCCCAACGCCAGTTCCCACGGTGCCACCGGCACGGTGATCACCAGGTTTTCGCCTTCGACCTCGAATGTTGGGTGCGGCGCAAACTTGACGATCAGGTACAGATCACCGTTGGCCCCACCGCCAATGCCCGGTGCGCCCTGGCCTTTGAGGCGGATGCGCTCCCCGTCGGTGACCCCGGAGGGGATCTTCACGTTCAGGCTCTTGACGGTGTTGCTGACATGCCGGCCCGAAGCGTCGTATTGCGGTACCTGGAAGCTGATCTGCTTGGACTCGGTGGACAGCGTCTCTTCAAGAAACACCGACAGTTGCATCTCCACATCCTGGCCTTTGCGCCCGGTACTGCGGCGCTGACCGCCGCTGAAGCCGTCGCCACGGGCGCCGAAGATCGAGCTGAAAAAGTCCGAAAAATCCCCCTGATCCTCGCCGCCACTGTAGCCGCCACGGCTCTGCCAGCCCGGTGGCCCCTGGAACGGCTGGCCATGCTGGCCGTATTTGCGCAACTCATCGTACTCGGCGCGCTTGTCGGCGCTTTTCAGCGCTTCATAGGCTTCAGACGCGTCCTTGAACTTGGCTTCGGCGTCTTTTTCCTTGCTCACGTCCGGGTGATATTTGCGCGCCAGCTTGCGATAGGCGGTCTTGATCGCCTTGTCGTCCGCCGTCGGCTCCACGCCAAGGATCTTGTAATAGTCTTTAAAGTCCATCTGGGGGGTCACCCTCCGTCATCGATATCGCACAGCCAGCGGCACAGCATGCGCCGGTTTGCAGCGTTTGGATTGACTGAACTCAATCCCAAGCCGATGGCTGCGTCAGAAGTTTATCGGCACCGCACGAATAACCTTGCAGCCACCGACCGTATGCTGGACAAGTTGGGGGCAAACGCTGGTCTTTCAAGGCGCGCGGCCGGCTATTTAACAGATCGTCGGCCTACGCATCTGCGCGCGGGTGGCATACACTGCGCGGCCGTTTTTCAACCGGAACCCGATAGACATGAAAAACCCATCCCCAGCCCGTGCCTGCGGCATCGACTTTGGCACGTCCAACTCCACCGTCGGCTGGATTCGTCCCGGCATGGAAACGCTTATCGCGCTGGAGGACGACAAAATCACCTTGCCGTCGGTGGTGTTCTTCAACTTCGAGGAGCGCCGCCCGGTCTACGGTCGCCTGGCGCTGCACGAATACCTGGAGAACTACGAAGGCCGGCTGATGCGCTCGCTCAAGAGCCTGCTGGGTTCCAAGCTGATCAAGCATGACACCAGCGTGCTGGGCACCGCGATGCCGTTCACCGACTTGCTGGCGCTGTTTATCGGCCAACTCAAGAGCCGCGCCGAAACTGCTGCCGGCCGCGAGTTCGAAGAAGTGGTGCTGGGTCGCCCGGTATTTTTCGTCGATGACGACCCGATGGCCGACCAGGAAGCCGAAAACACCTTGGTCGACGTGGCACGCAAGATCGGCTTCAAGGACATCTCGTTCCAGTACGAACCGATTGCCGCGGCCTTCGACTACGAGTCCACCATCGAAAAAGAAGAGCTGGTGCTGATTGTCGACATCGGCGGTGGTACCTCGGACTTCTCGCTGGTGCGCCTGTCGCCGGACCGTCGTCACAACGACAACCGCCACGACGACATCCTCGCCACCGGGGGCGTCCACATCGGCGGTACCGACTTCGACAAACAGCTCTCGCTGGCCGGCATGATGCCGCTGTTCGGCTACGGCAGTCGCATGAAAAGCGGCGCCTACATGCCCACCAGCCACCACATGAACCTCGCCACGTGGCACACCATCAACTCGGTGTACTCGCAAAAATCCCAGCTGGCGTTGGGCAGCATGCGCTACGACATCGAAGACACCGGCGGCATCGACCGCCTGTTCAAGCTGATCGAACAGCGTGCCGGGCACTGGTTGGCGATGGAAGTCGAAGAAACCAAGATCCAGCTGACCCACGAAAACAGCCGCCATGTGCTGCTCGACCGGGTGGAGCCAGGGTTGAGCGTGGACCTGAGCCGTGCGCTGTTCGAGTCGGCCATCGATGCGCTGCTCGAGCGCGTGCGTAACAGCGTCACCCAATTGCTCACCGACGCGTCGGTGGACGTGGCGCAGGTGGACACGGTGTTCTTTACCGGCGGTTCCAGCGGCATTCCGGCGCTGCGCCACAGCATCTCGGCGATGCTGCCGAATGCGCGGCATGTGGAAGGGAATATCTTTGGCAGTATCGGTAGCGGGTTGGCGATTGAGGCGAGCAAGCGCTACGGCTGCTGATCCATCACCCACTCACTGCCACTGAACATCCAAATGTGGGAGGGGGCTTGCCCCCGATGGCGGTGTGTCAGCAACAGATGCATCGCCTGATACTCCGCCATCGGGGGCAAGCCCCCTCCCACATTTAGGCCTGCTTACGCCTCAAGCGCTGGCTGCGTTCAGCCTGGCGCCCCCTCAGACCATCCCACCGAGCTTCAACTCACTCTTCAAATACGCGTAGTAAATCGGCCCAGCCACCACGCCTGGTAGGCCGAACGCGGCCTCGAACACCAGCATCGCCAACAACAACTCCCAGGATTTGGCACTGATCTGCCCGCCGACGATCCGCGCGTTGAGGAAGTACTCGACCTTGTGGATCACGATCAAATACCCCAGCGCCGCCACCGCCACCCAGATCGACAGCGACAGCGCGACGATGGTGATCAGGGTGTTGGACATCAGGTTGCCGATCACCGGCAGCAGGCCGAGCAGGAAGGTCAGCACGATCAGGGTTTTGGTCAGCGGCAGGTGAATCCCGCACAGCGGCAGCACCACGGCGAGGAACACGGCGGTAAACACGGTGTTGAGGGCCGCGATCTTGATCTGTGCAAAGACGATGTTACGAAACGCCTGGACCAACAGGTGCAGACGATCGAACAGCGCGGCGGCCAAGGGTTTGCGTTTGGTCAGGTCAGGCACGCGCTGCAGCGCCATGATCGCGCCGAGCACCATGCCGATCAGCAGGGTGACGAACATGTGGGCGGCATCTTTGCCCACCAGTTGCAGGTCGCTCAGGTGTTTGCTGATCCAGTCGCCAATGGCCACCCGGAATTCGGCGGCGCTGGCGGGCAGGTAGGCATCGAGAAACGGTGGCAGTTGGCCGCGCGCGCGGTCGACCACGCCCATGAATTTGTCGAGGGAGGCCCCGGGATTTTCCGCTTCGTGGAGCAGGAAGCTGATCGCGCCGGCAAAAATCAGGGCCAACACGCTGACGATCAAGGTGCCGAGCAAGGCGACGGCGAGCCAGCGCGCACGCCGACCTTCGATCAGCCGTTGCAGTTGAGGGGTAAGCATGTTGACCAGTTCAAACACCAACAGACCGGCCAGCAGGCTGGGCAGTAACTTCAGCGGCAGAACCAGCAGTAACCCGCCGAAAATGATGATGTAACTGGCCAGCAACAACACGTGACGCTGAGAAAACGTTGGCATACAGCCTCAAAACGAACGGCGTTAAAGGATGGGCAGTCTGCCAGCCTTGGCGGAATCAAGCGAGGGGATCGGTGGTGAATGCGATCAAGTGTGGGAGCTGGCGTGCTATCGCAGGCAAGCCAGCCTCACACATTTGCTCTTCAGCGGCCGCGAAATCGCCATCAGCCTTTGAGGCAGGTGCTCATGAACGTCTTGCGTGCATCGCCAATCAGCGCCTTGGTTTTCGCCGACGCATTGCAATCCTTCATCTTCTGCTGCTGCGGGGTCAATGTCTTCGCATCATTGGCCGCCGGCGCCGACAGGCAGGTTTTCATGAAGGTCTTGCGCTCCTCGCCCTTGAGCGTCTTGGTGGTGGCCTCGGCATTGCAGGTGGTCATTTTAGTTTGCTGGGCGGTCGCGGCAAAACCTTGGGAACACAGCATCAGGCCCATCATCAACAACGGAATTCGCAGCATCTTCATGGAGTTTTCTCCCTGTTACCGTGCCGGACGGCACGGCCTACCGACGAGTGTAGCCAAACCTTGTAACATCTTCACCGGCCACGGATGTTTGCCCGTCGGTACTGCTCCGGGGTACAGCCGGCGTGGCGCTGGAACATCGCGATAAACGCCGAGGCGGTGCTGTAGCCGAGGTCGAAGGCCACCTGTTGCACGCTGCGCTCGCTGTCGAGGGCTTCGATGGCTGCCAGGTAGCGCAGGCGCTGGCGCCATTCGCCGAAGCTCATGCCCAGCTCGCGCACAAATTGGCGGGCCAGGGTGCGTTCGCTCACATGCACCTGCTCGGCCCATTGCGCCAAGGGGCGGCTATCCCCCGGTTCGGCCTGCATGCCTTCGAGCACGCCGAGCAGCCCGGATTGGCGCGCGTAGGGCAGGAAACCATCGTGGACCGGTGCCTGCTTGAGCTGGTCCACCAACACCTGGGCCAGGCGGATATCGGCTTCGGTGTGGGGGATGTTGACGTCACGCTGGGCGAAGTCACTGAGAATCGCCTTGAGGATATCGCTGATCGCCAGGGTACAAGGCTGCTTGGGCAGTTGCGCGCACAACGCCGGGGCGAGGCCCACCGAGCGGTAGACAATTGCCTGGGCATTGTAGGAACTGTGCTCGGTGTCCGGCGGTATCCACACCGCGTACTGCGGCGGCGACATAAAGCGGCTGCCGGCCACTTCCATGCGCATCACCCCGCTGGCCGAATAATCCAACGAACCCCAGAAGTGCCGGTGCGGGGTGCATTCGGTGTTCGGGGCAAAATCGGAGTAACGGAAGTACACCGGGCTCGGCAGGCTGGGGAAATCCGCAAGGCGGACGGTGTGTCGGGGCATGTTGTCTGGATTCAGAGGTCGTTTGTCTGGATCGCAGTATAGGCTTCGATCCAGACAGGGGGATAATCGCGCCTCATCAACACATTGGGCTGCTTTCAATGCAATACGCGTATCCCCTGCTGGCCATTTTCATCTGGGCCGGCAACACCGTGGTCAACAAACTGGCCGTGGGTTCGATCTTCCCCGCTGAAATCGGCTTCTACCGCTGGTTGCTGGCGGCGCTGCTGTTTACCCCGTTCATGCTCAAGCCGGTGATTGCGCAGTGGCCGATCATCCGCCCGAACCTGGGCAAGATATTTATCCTCGGCGTGCTGGGCATGGCGGTGTATCAAAGCCTGGCCTATTACGCCGCGTCGCTGACCAGCGCCACCAACATGGGCATCATCCTGTCGCTGATGCCATTGATGGCGTTGACGGCGGCGATCATCAGCCTCGGCCAACGCCTGACGTTTGGCGCACTGAGCGGCGCGCTGCTGTCGTTCGCCGGCGTGGTGGTGGTGGTGTCGTCCGGCAGCCTGGGCGCGTTGCTGCAACACGGGGTCAACCTGGGCGACGCGATGATGCTGGTCGCCACCCTGGCCTACGCGGTCTACAGCACCCTGCTGAAAAAATGGCAGCTGCGCCTGCCGCCGTTGGTGTTGCTGTATTTGCAGGTGCTGGTGGCGGTGGTGGTGCTGTTTCCGCTGTTTCTGTTTTCGGCAAAAGCCGGGCTGGGCTGGGCGAATATCCCGTTGGTGCTGTACGCCTGCCTGCTGGCCTCGATGCTCGCGCCGTTGGCCTGGATGCACTCGGTCAAAACCCTGGGGCCGAGCCGCACCACGTTGTTTTTCAACCTGCTGCCGCTGATTACCGCGCTGATTGCGGCGCTGGTGTTGAAGGAAGAACTGGCGCTGTATCACCTGGTGGGCGGGCTGTTGACGTTGGGCGGGGTGATTTTGTCGGAGCGCTGGACCACGCCGGTCGGGCGTAAGCTGGGCGTTGCCTGAGCTATCGCTATCGGGGGCAAGCCCCCTCCCACATTGGACCGCGTTCGCTCTGGCGCCTCGGTCAACTGTGGGAGGGGGCTTGCCCCCGATGAACGATAACGCGGTGCACCTGCTACACCCCGGCCGCCTTGAGCCGCCGCGCATGCTCGACGAACAAGCGGATCGGCTCCGCCCCCTTGCCCACCAACCCCAGCGACTGGTTGACGATATCGAAATGGTCGAGGGCGTAGTCATCGCCGATCACCGTGCCCAGGTGTGAGCTGTAGCGCCCGACCATGCCATCGCACTGGCCCTTCTCGCGCACGAAGCTGCGGGCGAACAGGCGGCAACTGCGATTCGTGCCATCGAACAGGTTGCGCCCGCGATCGGTCTTACCCGGTTGCAAGGTGCCGGACCACGAGTAATAGCGCACGCCATTCACCGCTTCGGCGCCCTGCCCGCCCCACGTCTGCGGCAATCCCTGGGGATATTCACGATTAAACAACGCCACCCCCGCGCGGGTCAGCGACTGGTGCGAGGCGTGCAGGTCCGCCTTGAAGCGCGGGCCACGGTAGCCGGTTTCGAGCAGGCTCATGACGGCGGCGACCAGGTGAAACAGCGCGCTGACGATCCGGCCTTTGACGCTGTCCATCGGGTAATGGGCATGGAAATAATCCGCCAGCTCCGAACCGTGATTGGGCCCGGCCACCGACGTCACCGACGCGATCCAGTCCGGGCGCTTGGCGGCGGCATAACGCGCGGTGAGCGCGCCCTGGCTATGGCCGATCAGGTTGACCTTGTCGGCGCCGGTTTCGCGGCGAATCCGCTCGACCTGCACAAGCAACTGCTCACCGCGCACCTCGCTGGAATCGAGCGGCGCCACCTGCACCGCAACCACCTGCGCCCCTCCCGCCCGCAGCGCCGGGACGACGCCATACCAGTAGGGAAACAATCCCAGGCGCACAAACCCCAGCATGCCCGGCACCAGCACCAAGGGGTAACGCGTGGCTAACGACTGCGACATGAAGCGAACGTCCTTGATCAAGAAAGGATGCGAGCAGGCTAACCCAATCCGGCGACGCGCTGATGACACCTGTCGGTAAATCCAATAAAACTTTTTGCGTTGCGCACGACTCACACCTTGGAGCGATCACGCCGGCAGAGCGTGGCGTAAAACCGGATTAGCACCAGGAGATTGAGATGACCGAAGCACACTTGACTGACGTTGCGACCCTGCGCCAGCGCGCCCGCCAGAACGTCGAAAACGGCGCCGTGACCGAAGGCTACGGCGCCGACCGCGAAGAGATCATTCGCCTGCTCAACGCCTCGCTGGCCACTGAACTGGTCTGCGTGCTGCGCTACAAGCGCCACTACTTCATGGCCAGCGGCGTGAAAGCGCAGATCGCCGCTGAAGAATTCCTCGAACATGCGACCCAGGAAGGCGAACACGCCGACAAACTCGCCGAACGTATCGTGCAGTTGGGTGGCGAGCCGGAATTCAACCCGGACCTGCTGTCGAAGAACGCCCACGCGCAATACGTGGCCGGCAACAATTTGAAGGAAATGGTCTACGAAGACCTCGTCGCCGAGCGGATTGCGGTCGACAGCTACCGCGAAATCATCCAGTACATCGGCGATAAAGACCCGACCACTCGCCGTCTGCTTGAAGAAATCCTGGCTCAGGAAGAAGAGCATGCGGATGACATGGCGGATATTCTCGAAAGTCTGTAAATGACTGCGCATCTAAAAAGGGGGAAGCGGGTTAGCCCGCTTCCCCTTTTGACCGTCAGTTCGTCAGAAACCATGATAGGGCCATCCCCGCCATGGACGAGAGTGTGAGCAGGTAGGGAAGAACACTGTCACTGTGGCGAGGGAGCTTGCTCCCTCGCCACGGGTTAGCGGTTGCCCGCTCTATCGCTTAACTGACCGGCATTAGCGCCGAATCAACCTTTCACAGTCTTCGGCGCCTTGCCTTCCTTCATCTGCTGCAACAACGGCGCGCACTGATTGGGCACATCACCGCTCGGCGCGACCAGTGCCAGCAACCCGGCGGCCGGGCCGGCGATGATCCCCAACGCGACCATGCCGGCGCCGCGCAGTGCCAGGGGGATGGCTTTCACGCCGGCATTCGGTTTGATGAACGGACCGTTCACATACAGCGGTGAGCGCAGGGAGAACAGGCGGAAGCCTTTCGACTCCGGGGTGATGGTCAGGTCAAGCTGCTCCGAGGCCATGTTCGCCGTGCCATCGATGTAGATGATCGCGTTCTCGGTATCGAACACAAACAAGCGTGTGGTCGCGAGCCCGGTCTTGATGCCGAAGTCCGCCGCTGCGCAGTTGATCTTCACTTCCTTGTCGCCAAACAAACGCCCGACGACGTAGTTGCCCACGTTGAGCCCGACGATTTCCATCAGCCCCCGGCTGATGGCGCCGTCGTTGATCAGCATCTTCAGGTCGCCGTTGGCCGAGCCCAGCAACGCCGCCACCGAGTTGCCGCGCCCGGCAATATCCGCATCGCCATTGAGTTCGCCAAAGCTGGTTTTCATCGGTTCGAAGGTCGGGAACAACTGCTTGAGCTTGAAGTTGCGCGCGGTCAATTTGGCGCGGCCTTCCATTGGCGTGACGCGCCCGTTCAGGCGAATCTGCGCATCGAGCTTGCCGCCAGCCACGCCGAACCGCAGGGGTTGCAGGCTCAGTTCGCCGTCGGTGAGCACCAGGTGCGTGTAGAGGTCGGTGAAGGGCAAGTCGGTGCTGTGGACGATGCGTTTGCCGGTGAATTCGACGTCGGCATCCATGTCACGCCAACGCTCGGTGCGGAAGGCTTCCACCGGCAGTACTTTGGTCGCCGGCTGTTTACTCATCCCGCCCCGGGCCTTTTGCTTGGCGTTGGAATCAGCACCGATCAAGGGGGCAAGGTCGGCCATCAACAGTTGATTGGACACCAGCGTGCCGCTGAGTTTGGGGCGTGGCTGGCTGGCGACGTAGGCCAGGTTGCCGTGGATATCGCTGGCGCCGATCTTGCCGTTGAAGTTTTCGTAGCGGAACGTCGCGCCGCTGGCTTGGTGCAGTTGGGCGATCAGGTGCCCGTCGGTGGAATAGGCCGGCGAGTCCGGCAGGGTGACACCGGTCAGCGGGTACAGGTTGCCCAGGCTTGCGCCTGCGAGTTTCAAGCGCAGGTCCAGGGCGCCGAGATTGAGCGGGTCGGTCAGGGTGCCGGCCAGGGCGATGCGGGTGTCGGCGATGTTCACCTGGGCTTGCAGCGGGAACGGCTTGGCCGCGTCCTGCAAAGCGAGCAGGCCGCCGATCTTGCCGCTGCCGTCGAGTTTCTGGCCGTGGTACTGGCCTTTGACCTTGAGACCGAACGCGTAGTCCTGGGGGGCCGCGCCTTTTTCCAGGGCCTTTTTGGCATCCGTCTCGCCGACGATTTCACCGAAGGGGATGGGTTTGCCCAACGGGTCGACGATCACGTCCAGCTGGGTTTTGAGGGTCTGGTCGTCGAGCGTCACGTGGCCCTTGTCGAAGCCGATGGCGCCGATCTCCACCACCCAGTTGGAGGGCTCAGCGTTGGGGTCCTTGGGATCAAATGTGAATACCCAGTTGGCACGCCCATCGGCCAGGCGCTGCAACTCGGCGCTCGGCTCGGTGAGGTCGATGCGCGGGATCACCACGCGCTGCACCAGCAAGGCCAACGGTGAGATACGCAGTTCCACTCGCTTGAGCGTGACCATTTGCGGGGTTTTCGACCACTCGGGGTTGCCCAGGCTCAGGTCTTCGGCGATCACATGGGGCCATGGCACCCAGGCACGCCAGCCACCCTGGTCCAGTTCACGGCGCCACACCACCGCCAGGTTGCCATTGACGGCAAACGGGCGATGCAGTTCTTCGGAGACCTTGGCATTGAGCGGCGGTTTGATGCGGTTCCAGTCGAAGAACAACAAAAACACCACCACCACGACGATTGACAGAACGATGCTGGCGCAACACCAAGCGACGATTTTACGAGTGCGCGTCATTGCACAGAACTCCTGAATACGACTGGCCGAGTCACAGCCCTTAAGACAACTTATACAGCTAGGACTGGCAAACCACCCCGGGGTTTAACCCGATCGGCGTTTTGCCAGAAAAAACCCATTTTTCTGACCGCCTCGACAGTTTTTTCCTACGCCAGCGCACCATTGGTACCCAGGTGCGTGTCGAAAATACCCAGTACGGTGCAAAACCGCGGGCTTGAGAGGCACGACTTAGAGCCTCCTACGAGAACAATCAATTCCGTTGATTATTACCATTGTGTTTATGAACTTTTATATCGACTTATCGAGAGTAGCATTAGCCCCGTACCCACTTAATCGCCCTCCCAAGGAGCAACCGATCATGAAACGCCAAGTACTCGCTACCGTGCTGCTGTCTGTCCTCGCTTCCAGTGCTTTTGCCCTGCCGGCCGCTGAACAAGCGATCCCACAAGTCAAAGCCGATGCCGTTCAGTTCAGCCAAACCCTCGCCCGTAGCGGGTCGCAAGAAGAAGAGAACCGTGACTACGCCAAAGGTGCCGTTGCTGAAAATGGTTCGGAACAAGCCAACAAACGCGCTTACACCGAAGGTGTAACCGAAAACGGCCGCAACCGCCTGGAAGAGAAAGGTCTGGTTGAAGGTGGTGCTGAACAAGCCAACGAACGCGCCTACACCCAAGGTGTTGCTGAAGGTGGTGCTGACCGTCTGCAAGAACTGCATCAAGCTCAGAGCTAAGCCCGTGGTGGCCCGGAAAAAAGCCCGATCCCTGGATCGGGCTTTTGACTTTTTGCAGAACGTGTCACGTATCCACGCAGCAATCCCCCGCCAAGTTCGACGTCAATGAAGCGGTTTTGCTAGAGTGCGTCGCTGTACTTGCCGACAAAGCCCGCCTGCCATGCTGCCCCGTGCCGAACAGAAGCAACAGACCCGCCTCGCCCTGATGGACGCAGCCCGCCATCTGATGGAGTGTGGCCGTGGGTTCGGCAGCCTGAGCCTGCGCGAAGTGGCCAAGACGGCCGGGATCGTGCCCACCGGGTTCTATCGTCACTTTGCCGACATGGACCAACTGGGCCTGGTGCTGGTCAGCGAAGTCGGCCAGACCTTCCGCGCTACGATCCGCCTGGTGCGCCACAACGAATTCGTGATGGGCGGCATTATCGATGCGTCCGTGCGGATCTTCCTGGATGTGGTCTCAGCCAATCGTTCGCAATTCCTGTTCCTGGCCCGCGAACAGTACGGTGGCTGCCTCGCCGTGCGCCAAGCCATCGGCGCCTTGCGCGAAGACATCACCCGTGACCTGGCCGCCGACCTGACCTTGATGCCCAAGCTCCAGCACCTGGATGCCGACGGCCTGCACGTGATGGCCGACCTGATCGTCAAAAGTGTGTTCGCCACCCTGCCTGACATCATCGACCCGCCCGCCCACGCGCTGCCCGCCCATCTCACGCCCCAGGCGAAAATCACCCAGCAGTTGCGCTTCATCTTCATTGGCCTCAAGCACTGGCAGGGCCTCGGCAGCACCGAGTAAGCCGTCAACCCGCTTTATGGAAACGCTTGGCGCCGGTGTAGTTCTTGTTCCAGTAGTTGTTGCCGAGCGAATCGATGCGCACGTTCTTGCCGGCCCGCGGCGAATGAATGAATTTACCTTCGCCGATATACAGCCCCACATGGCTGACCTGGCCGCGCCCGTTGCCTTTGAAAAACACCGCGTCCCCCGGCTTGAGCTCGTTGCGCTTGACGGTCGCGGCCGTTGAACGGTGCATCGCCGCCGTGGTACGCGGGATATGAATGTTGGCTTCGGTCTTGAACAGATAGACCAGGAAACTGCTGCAATCAAACCCCTGCTCGGCCGAGCTGCCGCCCCATTTGTAAGGCGTGCCCAGCAAGGCATGGGCGCGGTCGATCACATTCGCCACCGAAGACGATGGAACACCTTGCAGCGAAGAGCCGAAGGTCGATTGGGATTTCAGGTTGGCCGAGGCCGATGAGATGACACAAGAGAGAGAGAAAAGGATTAAAAAGAAAAGTGACTTGAACATGACGAACATCGCTGTGGTGTAAAGACGGCGCAAATCCTAAAGAAATAGTGCGTAGCTTTTTGAACGCCGAATCCGGTTACCGCGTAGGAGAAATCCGAAAAAGTACAAGTGCGAAATAGATGAAGGAAACTTCATACTGCACGTACACGATATCCACACAAATGCACCCATCCAGTGCCACACTTCCAGTGCGCGCACCAAATTGAAGCACGCAGAAAAATAGCTGACGCCCTATTCGGTGGCACGGCCTGTTTACCTACAGGGAATTCCTACCCCCGCACGTGATTGGCAAGCCCCTTGCTCTAGCTCTCTTATCGCTCATAGCTGGAAGCCTTCTGATGCTGGTGATCCACCGCCGAATCGCCCCGCAAGCCCTCTGGGCCGCCGAGTTGCTGCTGAACTTCGAAGCCCGCAGCAAAAGCCGCCTGCGCTGTTTCAGTGCCGACGGCGAAGACGTCGGCCTGTTCCTGGAGCGTGGCCAGCCGCCGCTGCACGATGGCGAGTTCCTACAGGCTGAAGACGGACGTGTCGTGCGTGTCTGCGCGCGCCCTGAACAATTGCTGCACGTCACCTGCCGCAACGCATTTGAACTGACCCGCGCCGCGTATCACCTGGGCAATCGCCATGTGGCCTTGCAAGTGGGCGACGGCTGGCTGCGCCTGCTGGATGATTACGTGCTCAAGGCCATGCTTGAACAACTGGGCGCGCAGACCGAAAGCCTCGAAGCGCCGTTCCAACCGGAACACGGGGCCTACGGCGGCGGGCACCATCATTCGCGCCATGGCGATGAAGATTTCAACTACCCGCCGAAGCTGCATCAATTCGGCGTGCGTTTATGAACCCAGCCTGGGCGCTGCTGCGTCTGGCCAGTCCGCAATTGCCGATTGGCGGCTACAGCTATTCCCAGGGCCTGGAAATGGCCGTGGAAAATGGCCGCGTCAAGGATGCGCCCGGCGCCCGCCGTTGGATCAGCGACCAGTTGCTGCTCAACCTCGCGCGTTTCGAAGCGCCACTGTTGCTCGCGCATTGCCGCGCCGCCGTGGCCGGCGATTGGTCGCAACTGGCGCAACGGTGCGAAGAACACCGCGCCAGTCGCGAGACCCGCGAGCTGTATCAGGAGAGCCGGCAGATGGGGTACTCCCTGCAGCAACTGCTCAACGGCTTGCCGGAACTGGACGACGCGGCGCGTGATTTTCTCGCACAACACGCCGAGCCGCATCTGGCGCTGGGCTGGGCCTTGGCCGCACGCGCCTGGGGCATCAGCCCGGACGACGCCCTCGCCGCCTGGCTGTGGAGCTGGCTGGAAAACCAATTGGCCGTGCTGATGAAAACCCTGCCGCTCGGCCAGCAAGCCGCGCAGCGCCTGACCAGTGAACTGCTGCCCCTGCTGCAGCACGCCCAACAGGACGCCGGCCGCATCGAGCCCAACCATTTGGGCAGCGCCGCGTTCGGCCTGTCCCTGGCGTGCATGGCCCACGAGCGCCAGTACAGCCGCCTGTTCCGTTCATAAGCGCGTTTACTTTGGCGCCTTTTATTTTGGAGAAGCACATGAACACACAACCTTTGCGTGTCGGCATCGGCGGCCCGGTGGGCTCCGGCAAGACGGCCCTGACCCTGGCCCTGTGCCTGGCCTTGCGCGATCGCTACAACCTGGCGGTGGTCACCAACGACATCTATACCCGCGAAGACGCCGACTTCCTGGTGCGCAATCAGGCCCTGGCGCCCGAACGCATCATCGGCGTGGAAACCGGCGGCTGCCCGCACACGGCGATCCGTGAAGACGCCTCGATCAACCTGGAAGCGGTGGACCAACTCAACCGGCGCTTTCCCGGCCTGGACCTGATCCTGGTCGAGTCGGGCGGCGATAACCTGTCGGCGACGTTCAGCCCGGAGCTGTCGGACCTGACCATCTATGTGATCGATGTGTCGGCCGGCGACAAGCTGCCGCGCAAAGGCGGTCCGGGTATCTGCAAATCCGACCTGCTGGTGATCAACAAGATCGACCTAGCGCCCCTGGTCGGTGCCTCGCTGGAGCTGATGAACAGCGACACCCAACGCATGCGCAACGGTAAACCCTTTGTGTTCAGCAACCAGAAAACCGGCGTCGGCCTGGATGAGATCGTCGCCTTCATCGAACGCCAGGGCCTGCTGACCGCGGCCTGATCAACCCATAAGGAAGCTGTCCATGAGCCTGAAAAAACTCTTCACCGCCGCCGCCCTGCTGCTCGCCCCAGCCCTGGCCTTCGCTCACCCGGGTCACGGTGACAACGGCCTGGTGGCGGGTATCAGCCATCCATTGGGCGGTCTCGACCATTTGCTGGCCATGGTGGCGGTCGGTTTGTGGGCCGCCCAGCAAAAAGGCGCGGCGCGTTGGGCGCTGCCCTGCACCTTCGTCGGCACTATGCTGCTGGGCGGCCTATTGGGCTTTGAAGGCCTGGCGTTGCCGGCGCTGGAAAGCGGGATTGCCGCTTCGGTGCTGGCCCTGGGCCTGGCCGTTGCGCTGGCGGTGCGGCCGCCATTGTTCATGGCGCTGGGGGCCACGGCGTTGTTCGCGCTGTTCCACGGCGTGGCCCATGGTTTGGAGCTGCCGGACATGTCCAGCCCTTGGGCGTATGCCGCCGGATTTGTCGGCGCAACCGCTGTGTTGCACGCTGCCGGTTATGCGCTGGTGCGCTGGCTGCCGACTGCGGCGGCGCCGTTGGTGCGGGTTGCCGGGGCGGCCTCGGCGGCGACTGGGGTTTGGTTGCTGGCTGGCTGATTTGCGGCGCGATTAAGCGCCTCATCGGGGGCAAGTCGAATCGTCGCACCGCCCCTCCCACATTCGCTTGGGTTCACAGCTCAAACCTGTGGGAGGGGGCTTGCCCCCGATAGCGGTGGCGCAGACACCACCGCTCCCAAGCCTGCTACCATGCGCGCCTACACCCCTGCCGTGACGACGCCAGCCGATGCCCATCGCTCCAAGCTCCGCCCCTCAGCCTTCCTTGAATGCCGTGCTCACGCACTTCCATGACCTGATCGTGCCGCTCTGGCAGGGCCCGGGCTGGAACGCCGAGCTGGCGCTGCCCTATGAGGCGCTGGACGCCGACCACCGGCCGTTGCCGCCGCAACGCTACCGTGCCATGGCCTGCGCCCGGCAGTTGTACCTGTTCGCCAGCCTGATCGGCGAACCCGGCGCAGCCTTTGCCGAAGACCGCGCCGCCGCGTTGTTCCGCTCGCTGCAACGGCATTTCCACGACGCCGAGCACGGCGGCTGGTTCTACAGCATCGACCCCGCCGGCCAGCCGCTGGACAAGCGCAAGGATCTCTACACCCACGCCTTCATCATCTTCGCCTGCGCCCATTACTGGGCCAAAGTGCGCGAACCGCTGGTGGAGTCGGTGTTAAATGCGGCGCTGGAAGTGGTCGCCCAACGCTTCGCCAGCGGCGATGGCCTGTACGAGGCGGTGCTGGAGCGTAACTGGTCGTCGCTCAAGTCCGGCCCATTGCAAAACCCGTTGATGCACCTGGCTGAAGGCTTCCTCGCCACCCTGGCGGTGCGTGCAGACGCCGAGGTGCAAAGCGCATTACTGGCCTTGGCGACGGCCATGCAGCAGCGTTTCATCGAGCCCCAGCATGGCGTGATGATGGAAAAACCGCTGGGTGCTGTGGATAACTGGTTTGAGCCGGGGCACCAGTTCGAATGGTTCTTCTTGCTCGAGTCTTCAGACGTGCTGCGCGGCACACCGCTGCATGCTTCGCTGACGCGGGCCTTTGCTTATGCCGAGCACAAGGGTGTGGATAAGCAGACTGGTGCGGTCAGCGGCATGCTCACCCTGGACGGCAGTGTGCGCGACGGCACCCAGCGCATCTGGGCGCAGGCGGAATACCTGCGCGCATTGACCTTGCGCCCGGGCAGCGAAGCCGTGCTGCGGCGCCAGTTGCTTGCGTTGCAGCAACGCTTCCTGCATGCCAAAGGCTGGCATGAGTGCCTGGATGCCCAGGGCAGCGTGAGCCGACGGGATATGCCGTCGACCACGCCGTATCATCTGGCGACTTGTTATCAGGGGTTGGTCAAGGTTCTCGGTTGACCTCAGGGGCCTCATCGGGGGCAAGCCCCCTCCCACACTGGATTGGGTTCACAGATTTTGATGTGTGAACCCATTCAAATGTGGGAGGGGGCTTGCCCCCGATGCAGGCGACTCGGTCTAACCCCTTACTTGGCCCCACGCTCAATCGCAAACCCGGCCCAGGTCTGGCTCACCGGCATCAGCTCCAGGCGGTTGATGTTGACGTGCGCCGGGGTGTTCAGCACCCAGAAGATGGTGTCGGCGATGTCCTGCGGCTGGATCGGCTCGGCGCCAGCGTAGGTGGCGTCGTAGCGCGCCTGGTCGCCGCCGAAGCGCACCAGGGAGAACTCGCTTTCGCACAGGCCCGGCTCGATGTTGGTCACGCGCACGCCGGTGCCTTGCAGGTCGCAGCGCAGGTTCAGCGAGAATTGCTTCACGAACGCTTTGGAACCGCCATACACGTGGCTGCCCGGGTACGGGTAGCTGCCGGCGATGGAGCCCAGGTTGACGATCCCCGCACCGCGACCATGAGCGATCAGGCGTGGCAGCAGCAGGCTGGTGGTGGTCAGCAGGCCCTTGATGTTGGTATCGACCATGGTTTCCCAGTCGTCGAGGCTGCACTTGGGCGCGGGGTCGGTGCCCACGGCCAGGCCGGCGTTGTTGATCAGGCCACGCAGCGTGGCGAACGACGGCGGTAGGTTGGCGATAGCGTCTTCCATGCCCTTGCGGTCACGCACGTCGACCACCAGGCCGTGTACTTCGGTCTGCTTGGAAAGCTCTTCGACCAGCGCGTTCAAACGCTCGGCACGACGACCGGTGAGCACCAGTTTCCAGCCGGCTTCGGCAAACCGACGGGCGCAGGCTTCGCCGAAACCGGACGTGGCGCCGGTGATAAACAGAGTGGATGTCATGTTGCTCTCCTCGAAGGGCCGCTGTAGCCACAGATAAAAACCGTGAGCAGCATGCCCGGCTCGGCGCGCAGCGGCAACCGCGCCGTCTATCGGCTTAAGGCACATTGGATCTGTGCGAAGCTGCCGCCGTTCAAGGTCACCACCGTGGCGCTGGTTTTTTCGATTTCATCCGGCAGGCTCAGGTGCAAATCACGCTCTGCGCTCTGGGGGTTTTCCCATAGGATTTTCTTGTAGTCCACGTAGCCTTTGGCTTCACCGCCACCGGCCACCAGGCGCACCGTGCTGCCACCCGGTCGGAAGTAAAGCGTAGTGCTCGCGCCGGTACAGAGGTAAGCGTTGTCCTTCTGTGGCGTGGGCATCAGGTGGCCAGACAAACCGCCAATCAGGCCGTATAGCAACCCGCTGGCCAGCAGAATCACGACGATACCGGTAAGCACGCGGATCAGCCCCGCATAGGGGCGCTTTTCGTGGCGAGCCTCCGCGAGTACCTCGACAGGCTGTGGCGCAACCGGCTCACGCGGCAGCGGCAGCGGCAGCGGCAGCGACTGCACCTGCGCCAGCATCAGCACCGGCTCAATCACCGGCACCGGCACCACCGTTCGCAACCTGGGCGCAGGCCGGGGCAAGCGTAGACGTTGGCGCTGGATAATCCCTGACTGGACCAGCACAAAGACAGCACACAACAACGGCACTACCTGGTTCAGCGCGGGGGACTGAGTATTGACCCACCCCACCACCACCGGATCGGATACCGCAATGTCACCCGCGATGTACCCCAACAGGGCGCCCCCCACCGGCACCAGCATCCGATAACGCTGCAACAGGCCACTGACCCAGACGCTACCGAACATCAACATCGGCACGCTCAACAGCAGGCCCAGCACCAGATAGAACAGATTGCCTTGCGCCACAGCCGCCAGCCCGACCACGTTATCCAGGCTCATGATCAGGTCGGCGCTCAACACCGTCAGCACCGCACTGCCAAGGGTCATCAGCGAAGGAACCGGCGGCTGGCCGTCTTCTGCTGCTTCTTCTTCGCAGAGTAAACGGATTGCAATCACCACCAACAACAGCGCCCCGGCCAACTTGAACCAAGGCACCAGCAGCAGCCAGCCGGCCAGGGTCGTCAACAGTACGCGCAGGATAATCGCCCCGCTGGTGCCGATCATCACCGCCCGCCGCACTTGCTCTGCCGGCAGGCCTCGACAGGCCAGGGCAATGACCAGCACA
The DNA here is from genome assembly GCF_029320995.1 of Pseudomonas sp. D3. Taxonomy (NCBI): domain Bacteria; kingdom Pseudomonadati; phylum Pseudomonadota; class Gammaproteobacteria; order Pseudomonadales; family Pseudomonadaceae; genus Pseudomonas; species Pseudomonas sp. D3. Next base: position 839,842 of record NZ_CP119772.1, on the reverse strand, counting down.
TTGTCGCCAGACAGGATCAAGTCCAGGACAAACACCTGAAAGACCATACTCAGCCCGTGCAGCGCACCTTCAAATAACATGCAGAAAATTCCTGAACAAAGAGGGCGTGATCCCAGAGAACCGCTGAGCCCGGCGCCCTATGAGGCGCCGGCACAACGCCTTGCTGTCAGCGGGAACGCGAAGGGCCGTCATTTCCCACTGACAGCCGCAGGCCCGGTTTGAAACTGTTTGAGGAATTCAGCGGAGGGCGTCAACACCAGCATCGGCTGGCTCTCGGCCAAGGTCTGGCGGTAGGTTTGCAACGAGCGATACAACTTGTAGAACGCCGGGTCCTTGCTGAAGGCCAGCGATAAAATCTGGTTGGCATCGGCGTCCGCTTCACCATGGGTGATCGCCGCCTGGCGCTGGACTTCAGACAGCAACACAGTACGGTCGCGGTCGGCCTTGGCCTGGATCTGCTGCGCCCACTCGAAGCCCTGGGCACGCAATTCCTTGGCTTCGCGCTGGCGCTCGGACTTCATGCGATCGTAAATAGCCTGGCTGGCTTCGAACGGCAAATCCGCGCGGTGCAGGCGCACTTCGGTGACCTCAATCCCCAGGGACCGGGCTTTGTCGGCGACGTCTTTCTCGATGATGGCCACTTCGTCCCGACGTGCCGGTGACAATAACGAACGCAGGGCAACCTCACCCAACTCCCGGCGCACCGAGGAACTGACCATCTGCGTCAACTGCGCGTTGGCTTGATCAAGGGTGCCCACCGCCTGGTAGAACCGCAGAGGGTCGCTGATACGAAAACGCGTGAAGGTCTCCACTTCAATACGCTTCTGGTCGCCCAGAATCACCTGCTCGGCGGGAGACAATAAGGTTTGCAGGCGGCTGTCATAGAACACCACCGAATCACTGAACGGCACCTTGAATTTCAGCCCCGGCTCGCCGGCCACGCCCATCGGCGCACCAAAGCGGATAATCAGCGCCTGCTGCGACTCATCCACCACGTAGGCCGAAGACGCCAGCGCCCAGAGCGCCACCGCCGCGAGGGCCGCAGCCAACCACTTGAGTTTGCCGATCATGGTCGGGTGTCCTTCTGCACGGGTTTGCCCTGCTCGCTCAGCGGCATATAAGGCACCACGCCAGACATGCCTTTACCTGAAGAATCGATGATGACCTTGGACGCCTTCTTCAAGACTTCGTCCATGCTCTCCATGTACAAGCGCCAGGCGGTCACCTCCTTGGATTGAACGTAGCTGTTGTAGACCGACAGAAAGCGCTTGGCCTCACCGTCAGCCAGGTTGCCCACCTGGGCCTTGTAGGCTTCGGCGTCTTGGGTGATGCGCGCCGCATCGCCACGGGCCCGTGGGATCACATCGTTGGCGTAGGCTTCGGCTTCGTTGCGGGCACGCTCCTGGTCGGCACGGGCGCGTTGCACATCGTTGAACGCATCGATCACCTGGGGCGGCGGATCGACCCGCTGCAATTGCACCTGCGTGATCAGGATTCCGGCTTGTTCGTGGTCCAGCAGTTGCTGGAGCAGGTCGCGGGTTTCATCGGCAATCTGCGCCCGCTTGTCGGACATCACCGACTGGATCGGCGTGCGCCCGATGACTTCCCGCAGGGCGCTCTCGGCGGCCAATTTCACCGAGCGCTCAGGGTCGCTGATCTTGAACAGGTAGAAACGCGCATCTTTGATACGCCAGAACACCGTGCAATCGGCTTCGACGATATTCTCGTCGCCAGTCAGCATCTGCTTGTCCCGAGCGCCGTTACCGGCGGAGCTCAAGCCACTGGCGCCGCTGCCCAATTGCAGTTGGTTGACCTGAGTGATCCGGGGCAGCAGGACGGTTTCGATCGGATAGGGCAAGTGGTAGTGCAACCCCGATTCGGCGGTCTGCTGCCATCGGCCAAAGCGCAGCACAATGCCTTGCTCGTCGGGCTGCACCTTGTAGATGCCCGAACTGAGCCAGGCCAGCAGCAACAGCCCGCCGATCAAGACAAAACCGCGCCCGCGCAGATCCAGCAAGGCCAGGTTATAGCGGATTCGCTCGCGCAGCCGCAGCGTCGGGCTGCCAGGCGCCACAGGAAGAGAGGCGGGGCTATCGGTCATGCAGTTACTCCAGTCGTCAAACCACAGACGCCCCTATAGGGGCATGGCGCAGATTACCCGGCGCCATGCCCCTCATCGGGAGGGTTGGGCCAAGGCCGTTGTACAAAAAACACCCAGCGGCGCCCAAGCCTTGCTGGCCGTACCTCACAGCCAGCTACGCGCACCTTATCCACAGGGCGGTCCACAGTCTTTGGGGGCAAGTCGAAAACTGCTCAAGCCGCTATCTACAAGGCCTGCAGCACGTCCATGGAAGTTTTTTGCTTGACCCGCTCCCTGCGCTTATGTAGCCCTTCCTCCATCCTGGACATTAGAGCAGCGTAACGGGATGGCTCCAAGCCAGTAATTACGCCGCCTGCCGGAGTCTTTCCAGAGTTTAGTCACAGACTTATCCACAGGCTGGAACGACGTGCTTTGGTCATATTGCTGTTTCGATAAACAGGTTGACAAAACCTTCGACAGGTTACGAAAAACGCCCTGCTCAAAAACCGATCAACCCTCTGTAGCCCACGTAATCAAAGGCCTGCAGCCAGCTACTCCCACGTTACCCACAGGCCGTTCCACAGCAATCGGGGACAAGTCAAAATCATGACAAAACAAGTGTTTGCAGCGTCTTTATGCCGCGCGACAACAAGTCCCAAAATTGTTTTCCACAATTTCGAGATTAGGCGCCCGGCATAAAAAAACGCCCTGACTTGGAGCAAGTCAGGGCGTCTTTTCATGTGGGCCGCGTGTTTTTTAATGTCCGCCCAGATAAGCGTTACGCACCTCTTCATTCACCAGCAGCTCCTTACCGGTGCCTGTCAGGCGAATCTCGCCGTTGACCATCACATACGCCCGGTCTGACAGACGCAGCGCGTGGTTGGCGTTCTGCTCCACCAGGAAGATGGTCATCCCGGTGGCCGCCAGCTCGCGCAGGGTCGCGAAGATCTGCTTCACCACAATCGGCGCCAGGCCCAGGCTCGGTTCGTCCAGCAGCAGCAACTTGGGCCGGCTCATCAGTGCGCGGGCGATGGCGAGCATTTGCTGTTCGCCACCGGACATGGTCATCGCCCTTTGGTTACGCCGCTCCTTGAGCCGTGGGAACAGCTCGAACATGCGCTGCATGTCTTCCTGAGCGAACTTGTCGCCGATGGGGATGGTGCCCATCAGCAGGTTTTCCTCGACGGTCATGTCGGGGAACACCCGCCGACCTTCCGGCGACTGCGCGATGCCGTTGGACGCGATGTAGTGGGACGACTTTTGGGTGATGTCGACGCCGTTGTAAATGATCTGCCCGGACTCCGCCCGTGGCTGGCCGAAGATCGACATCAGCAGCGTGGATTTACCCGCGCCGTTGGAGCCGATCAGGCTGACGGTTTCGCCTTCGTTGATGTGCAGCGAGACTTTCTTCAGGGCCTGGATCGGCCCGTAGAACACGTCCAGGTCCTTGATTTCGAGGATAGGCCCGTTCATACAAGCTCCTCCTCATCGGCGCCGAGGTAGGCGGCAATCACTTTCGGGTCGTTGCGGATCGCGTCCGGCCCGCCCTCGGCAATCACGTTGCCGTGGTCGAGGACCACGATGTGGTCGGAAATACTCATCACCATGCCCATGTCGTGTTCGATCAGCACCACGGTGAGGTCGTGTTCGTCGCGCAGCAGGCGAATCATCGCGCTGAGGGCTTCGGTTTCCTGGGGGTTGAGGCCCGCTGCCGGTTCGTCGAGGCAGATGATCTGCGGCCGCGTACACATGGCGCGGGCGATTTCCAGGCGGCGCTGTTGGCCGTAGGAGAGCTCGCCGGCCAGGCGGTTGGCGCAGTCCACCAGGTCGACCACTTCCAGCCAGTAGAACGCGTGGTCGAGGGCGTCGCTTTCAGCCTTGCGGTAGCCCTTGGTGTTGAGGATGCCCGCGAGCATGTTGCGGTTGACCCACATGTGCTGGGCGACCAGCAGGTTTTCCAGCACCGACATTTCCTTGAACAGGCGAATGTTCTGGAAGGTCCGCGCCAGACCGGCGCGGTTCACCAGGTGGGTGCCGCCGAACATCTTGTAGTACACACGGCTGAAGAAACTTTTCGGCGAGACGAAATCGACGGCCTCGAAGCGTTCGCCGAGCAGTTGGATCACGTTGGTCTTCTGGCCGCGCACGTTGAGCTCAATCTTGCCGCCACTGGCTTTGTAGAAGCCGGTGAGGCAGTTGAACACCGTGGTCTTGCCGGCGCCGTTGGGGCCGATCAGGGCGAAGATCGAGTTGCGTTCGACCTTGAGGCTTACGTCGCTCAAGGCCTTGATGCCACCGAAGTGCATCATCAGATGTTCCACGGACAGGACGACTTCCTTGCTCATGGCGCCACTCCTTTACGTGGGGTCACACCGGTACGGCTGATCCGGATCAGGCCGCGCGGTCGCCAGATCATCATCACCACCATCAATACGCCAAACAGCAGCACGCGGTACTCGGAGAAGCTGCGCAGCAGTTCCGGCGCCACGGTCAAGACGAACGCCGCGATCACCACGCCGACCGTCGAGCCCATGCCGCCCAGTACCACGATGGCCAGGATCAGCGCCGACTCGAAGAAAGTGAACGACGACGGGTTGACGAAGCCCTGGTAGCTGGCAAAGAACACCCCGGCCAGACCGGCGGTGGACGCACCAATGGTGAAGGCCGAGAGCTTGACCAGCACGTGGTTCAGGCCCATGGAACGGCAGGCGATTTCATCTTCGCGCAAGGCTTCCCAGGCGCGGCCGACCGGCATGCGGGTCAGGCGATGCTTGATGTACAGCACGGCCAGCACCACCAGGAACAGCACGATATAGATGAACATGAACTTGATGTTGGGGTTGTAATCGATGCCGAAGAACTCGTGGAACGGAATCCCGCCATCCTTCGCTTTACGCCCGAACTCCAGGCCGAGGAAGGTCGGCGATGGCACCGGCATACCGTTTGGCCCGCCGGTGAACGACAGCCAGTTGTTCAGCACCAGGCGGATGATTTCGCCAAAACCCAGGGTCACGATTGCCAGGTAATCGCCGTGCATGCGCAACACCGGGAAGCCGAGTAGGCACCCCGCCAGCGCCGCCGCGATGGCCGCCAGCGGCAGCACCGTCCAGAAACCCAGGCCGAGGTATTGATACCCCAGCGCGAGGCCGTAGGCACCGATCGCGTAGAACGCCACGTAACCCAGGTCGAGCAAGCCGGCCAGGCCGACCACGATGTTCAGGCCCAGGCCGAGCAACACGTAGATCAGCCCGAGGATCACCACGGTGAGCAGGTACTTGTTGGCGAAGATCGGGAACACGATGGCGATCACGATCAGCGCCGGGATGATCCAGCGCAGCCGCGACTTGTAGTCCGGCGCCAGCACGTGGACGCCGGAACCGCTGCTCTCGAAGCCCTGCAGAATCTTCACGCCTTTGGGCGTTTGCAGGAACAGGCTGAGGGCGAAGCGACCGGCCATCACGATGGCGACCAGGATCGCCACGCGCGCAGGTTGCAGGTTGAAGCTGTAGCCGTCGAGCACCACGCCGACGATCGGACCGAACACGATCAACGCAATCAGCCCGGCGAGGACCGTATCGACCACACTTTTTTTGATATCAATCGATTTGGCAGCAGACATGTTTACACCTTCGCCACGAGTGGGCGACCAAGCAGGCCCTGGGGACGGAAAATCAGAATCACCACCAGCAGGGAGAAACTGAACACATCTTTGTAGTCAGAGTTGATCAACCCCGAGAACAGCGACTCCGAAATACCGAGGATGATCCCGCCCAGCATGGCCCCAGGCAGGGAACCGATGCCGCCGAGTACCGCTGCGGTGAAGGCCTTGATGCCGATGATGAAGCCGGCGTAGAAGTCGAACGTGCCGTAGTTGAGGGTGATCAACACGCCGGCCAGGGCCGCCATGGCGGCACCGATGACAAACACGTAGGAGATCACGCGGTCGGTGTTGATGCCCAGGATCGAGGCCATCTTGCGGTCTTGCTGGGTCGCGCGGCACATGCGGCCGAGCTTGGTGTACTTGATGATGTAGGTCAGCAAGGCCATGCCGGCGAAGGCAGCGACCAGGATGAAGACCTTGGTGTACGTCAACTGGACGAACCCGGTGCCGATATCGACGCGCCAAGCGCCGGCCAGCAGGGTCGGAATGCCTTGTTGCTTGGCGCCCTGGGCGATCTGCGCGTAGTTCTGCAGGATCAGGGAGATCCCGATGGCGCTGATCAGCGGTGCCAGTCGGGTGGAGTTACGCAGCGGTTTGTAGGCGACCCGTTCGATGACCCAACCGTAAACGCCGGTAACGACGACGGTGAAGACCAGAGTGCCGAGAATGAGCAGCGGGAAGGATTCGATGCCGAAGTAAGCCAGCAGTGCCAGACTGATCGCCGCGAGGTAAGCGGAAATCATATAAACCTCGCCATGGGCGAAGTTGATCATGCCAATGATGCCATAGACCATTGTGTAGCCGATGGCGATCAGGCCATAGACCGACCCGAGGGTCAGGCCGTTGACCAGTTGCTGCAGGAAAATACCATCCATAACGCAATCTCACGCGGTGAGAACCTGCACACCGCTAGGTGTGCGGTCCTTCTGGAGGAAAAGACAGATCTCAATAACAACACAGTCCCCCTGTGGGAGGGGGCTTGCCCCCGATGCGGTGGGTCAGTTACACATCTGTTGACTGGCACACCGCTATCGGGAGCAAGCCCCCTCCCACCTGGATTACTTCTGCTTTTCCAACTGGCGGTATTTGCCGTCTTTGTCCCACTGGTAAACCACGTAGTCGGAGATTTTCAGGTCGCCCTTGGCATCCCAGGTTTTTTCACCCATCACGGTTTTTACCGGGTGAGCCTTGAGCCACTTGGCAGCTTCTTCACCCTTGTTGGACTTGGCACCGTTGAAGCCGGCAGCCAGGGCCTGGACCGACGCGTAGGCATACAGGGTGTAGCCTTCTGGCTCGGTGCCGTTTTTACGGAACTCTTCAACCACCGCCTTGCTGTCCGGCAGCAGGCGCGGGTCGGCGCCGAAGGTCATGTACACGCCATCCACATATTGCTTGCCACCGGCGGTCGCCACCAGTTCGTCGGTCACGATGCCGTCGTCGGACATGAACTTCACGTCCTTGAGGCCCGCTTCACGAATCTGACGAACCAGCGGACCGGCTTCCGGGTGCAGGCCGCCGAAGTACACGACGTCGGCGCCCAGGGAGCGGATTTTGGTGACCAGGGCGCTGAAGTCTTTCTCGCCACGGGTCAGGCCTTCTTCCAGCACCGGTTTCACGCCGCGCTTGGTCAACTGGGCAGCGGTGGCGTCGGCCAAGCCTTTGCCGTAGGTGTCCTTGTCGTTGATGACCGCGACTTTCTTGCCCTTGAGCACGTCGACGATGTAGTCGCCGGCCACGATGCCTTGCTGGTCGTCACGTCCGCACATACGGAACATGGCGCCCAGGCCGCGTTCGGTGACCTGTGGGTTGGTGGAGCCCGGGGTGATTGCGATGATGCCGGCTTCGTCGTAGACCTCGGACGCCGGGATGGTGTTGGACGAGCAGAAGTGCCCGACCACGCCGATCACTTTGTCCTGGTCCGCCAGGCGGTTGGCCACAGCCACGGCCTGCTTGGGTTCACAGGCATCGTCGCCGGCAACCAGCTTGATCTGCTCACCGTTGATGCCGCCGGCCTTGTTGATGGCATCGGCTGCCGCCTGGGCGCCCTTCATGTACTGCTCACCGAAAGCGGCGTTAGCGCCCGTCATCGGCCCCGCCACGCCAATCTTCACATCAGCTTGAACAAACGCAGAAACACCCAGCGCCGCTGCAACGGCGAGGGCCAGAAAACCTTTCTTGTAAAACGTCTGGGACATGAGTGGTGCTCCGAGGTTTTTGTTTATTGGCACTACGTATTCACTGCAAACCTTCAACTAAAACTTTCAGTGAAAGCCCAGAGCAAGCCGCGTGCCATTACTTTTTTATTCTTCAAAAAGACACGGTGTCATTGTTATTGCAGGCGTTTCGGCGCCGTTCGTCAGTACGTGCAACCCTCTAACTTCAATAGGTGCAACCCATGGACCAAAAAAGTACAACCTCCACGGGTCGCACCTGCAACCGGACAGCCAAACGACACTTCCTACAGCTGTAACCATGCACGTAACGGAACTGCACATTTACAGTGCGTGATTGCTACAACTTGCACCAATACAGATGAGTAGCCGGCGAAGAACATGCCGGCTTCTGAGGGCTATTTCGCTGATCAGATCACGATCCGCAAGCATTGGCCGGCGTGATACAGCGAAAATCCGGCTTCATACAGGCAACTGCGCAGGCCCACCCCGGCCAGCGGTTGCATCGGCGCAAACGGAATCGGCAACGCCTGGGGATTCTGGTGACATAAGTAGTCGGCAAAGGCCTTGCCGACCACGCTGCCGGTGGTCACACCGCGGCCGTTGTAGCCGGTCACGGCCACCAGGCCGGGCGCGGGTTCGAACAAGCGCATCAGATGGTCCGGCGTGAACGCGATGCAGCCGGTCCAAGTGCATTCCCACTGCACCGATTTGAGGTACGGAAAGTAGTGCTGCTGCACCCGATCGGCCCACGCCTTGAGGAACCACGCCGGTTTCTGGTTGCCGTTGCCCAGGCTGCCGAGCAACAGGCGGCCATCGGCATCGCGGCGGATGCTGCTGAGCACCTGGCGTGTGTCCCAGGAACCCTGGCCGCCGGGGAGGATGTGTTTGGCCGCGTCGTCGGTCAGCGGCGCGGAGGCGACCTGGTAGTAATAGCCAGGGAAGAAATTGCGCCGCAGCGCAGTCCATTCGCCTTCGGTGTAGGCATTGGAGGCGATCACCACTTGTGCAGCCTGCACCGCACCGTTCGCGGTCTGCACCGACCAATTCGCACCTTGGCGTTCCAACTGCGTGACGGGGGAATGGTCGAAAAGCTGCCCGCCCAACCCCACGGCCGCGTTGGCCAGACCGCTGGTATAGGCCATCGGGTTCAAGGTGCCGGCACGTCTATCCAGCAACGCAGCGGCGATTTTTTTAGTCCCGGTGGCTTGCTCGCAGGCCGCGCCGGTGAGCAATTCAACCGGCGCGCCACGGCGCTGCCATTGTTCTTCACGACTGCGCAAATCCGCCTCGCCCCGGGCGTTGTGCGCCATGTGCAAAGTGCCCTCGCGGCGCAATTGGCAATCGATGTTGTATTTGTCGACCAGGCTGAACACCAGCGACGGCGCCGCACCCAGCATACGGTTGAGCTGGCTGCCCACCGCCTCGCCGAAACCGGCTTCGATCTCGTCCGGGGGAATCCACAGCCCGGCGTTGACCAGCCCGACATTGCGCCCCGACCCGCCATGGCCGGTGCGATGGGCTTCGAGCACGGCGACAGTTTTACCCTGTTCCAGCAAGTGAATGGCCGCCGACAAACCGGTAATCCCGGCGCCGATCACGCACACATCCACCGTCACTTCACCCTTGAGCGCGGCGCGATCCGGCCGGCCAGGGGTGAGTTGTTCCCACAAACATGTTTCGCGCAGTGCCATTGCCAGACTCCGATGAGACCTAACAAACATCTATTCCGAACTGCAAATGAGGTCAAATGCGGGAGGGGCTTGCTCCCGATGGCAGTGGATCAGCTTTACATCTGTTGACTGACACACCGCCATCGGGGGCAAGCCCCCTCCCACCTTTTTAACCGTGTTTCGACAGGTAATCAGTCGAAGGTGATGCCCTGGGCCAGCGGCAGTTCCAGCGAGTAGTTCACGGTGTTGGTCTGGCGACGCATGTACCCACGCCACGCATCCGAACCCGACTCACGCCCGCCGCCCGTTTCTTTCTCACCGCCAAACGCGCCGCCGATTTCTGCGCCGCTCGGGCCGATGTTGACGTTGGCAATGCCGCAGTCGCTGCCCACCGCCGACATGAACTGCTCGGCTTCGCGCACATCGGTGGTGAAGATGCACGACGACAGGCCTTGCGGCACGGCGTTGTTCAGGCGCAGGGCTTCGGCGAAGTCGCTGTAGCCAACCACGTACAGGATCGGCGCGAAGGTTTCAGTGCAGACCACGTCGCTTTGCTCCGGCATTTCCACAATCGCCGGCGACACGTAGTAGGCATTCGGGAATTTGTCTTCCAACTGGCGCTTGCCGCCGAACACCTTGCCGCCTTCGCTCAGGGCTTGCTCCAGGGCGTCCTGCATGCTGTCGAAGCCGTGCTTGTCGATCAGCGGGCCGATCAGGTTGCCTTCCAGCGGGTGGCCGATGCGCACCTTGGAATAGGCGGCCTTGAGGCGGGTGACGATTTCTTCCTTGACCGATTCATGCGCGATCAGCCGGCGCAGCGTGGTGCAGCGCTGCCCAGCGGTGCCGACGGCGCTGAACAGGATGGCGCGCACGGCCATGTCCAGGTCGGCGCTTGGGCCGAGGATCATCGCGTTGTTGCCGCCCAGTTCGAGAATGCTGCGGGCAAACCGCGCGGCGACTTTCGGCGCCACTTCACGGCCCATGCGGGTGCTGCCGGTGGCGCTGATCAGCGCGACACGCGGGTCATCCACCAGCGCCGCACCGGCCTCGCGGCCGCCGATGATCACTTGGCTCAGGTATTGCGGCGCGTCGTTGAATTTTTTCAGCACGCGCTCGAACAGCGCCTGGCAGGCCAGGGCGGTCAGCGGGGTCTTTTCCGACGGTTTCCAGATCACGGCGTTGCCGCACACCAGGGCCAAGGTGGTGTTCCACGCCCACACCGCCACCGGGAAGTTGAACGCGCTGATCACGCCGACCACGCCCAGCGGGTGCCAGGTTTCACGCATGTGGTGACCGGGGCGCTCAGAGGCGATGGTCAAGCCATACAACTGGCGCGACAGGCCGACGGCGAAGTCGCAGATGTCGATCATTTCCTGCACTTCACCCAGGCCTTCCTGGGTGATCTTGCCGGCTTCCCAGGAGACCAGTTCGCCCAGGTCGGCCTTGTATTCGCGCAACACGTCGCCGAGCTGGCGCACCAGCTCGCCGCGACGCGGGGCCGGCACTTTGCGCCAGGCCTCGAATGCATGCTCGGCACGACTGACCTGTTGCTCCACCTCGGCGGCACCTTCCCAGTTCACACTGCCGATACGGCTGCCATCGATCGGCGAATGCACGGGTTGTTTCCCCGCTTGGTACAGCGCCGGGTTTACCCCGAGACGATCAAGCAATGCGGCGACCATGGGTCACTCCTTCAATCTACAAACAGAAAAATTGCGCCGCAGCCCGCACGGCGATCCAAGGCTTATTTGTAGCTGCCCCAAGACTTGCCAACAAACGACGATTAGGCGAGATATCATTCCGTTTATTCATGCAAAGAACAAAACGAGGCGTGCCGTGCAGAACAAAAGACATTTGCCCTCGATCACTGCCCTGCAGTGTTTCGAAGCCGCCACCCGCCACCTGAGCTTCACCCGCGCCGCCGAGGAGCTGAACCTTACGCAAAGCGCGGTGAGCAAACAGGTGGCGCAGTTGGAAGAACTGCTGCAGCACCTGCTGTTTCGCCGGGTACGCCGACGCTTGCAAATGACCCCGGCGGGTAATTTGTATTTGGTGGAAGTGCGCAAAATCCTCACGCAGGTGGAGATGTCCACCCATTACCTGCGCTCCTACGGCGGCGAGACCGAAGTATTACGCGTGTCCACGCCCTACACCTTCGGCGCCCGCTGGCTGGTGCCGCGCCTCAAGGGCTGGCGCTTGCGTCACCCGCAGATCCACCTGGACCTGTGCAACGAACAGGAACCGGACGAGCTGCTGCAAGGCAAGGCCGATATGGCGTTCTACTTCGGCCAAGGCTCACGCCCCGGCACCGAGAGCCTGAAACTGTTCAGCGAAGAACTGATCCCCGTGTGTGCCCCGGAAAGCCTGCCCGCGCAGCCATTCACCGACCCCACGCAACTGAGCAGCCTGGTGCTGCTGCAAAACGCCTCGCGGCCCCAGGGCTGGCATGACTGGTTCGCCGACCAGGGCTTTCACACCGAGCACAGCTATCACGGGCCGCGCTTCGACACCTTCTATATGTGCATTCGTGCAGCGCAGGTGGGCTGTGGCGTGGCGCTGTTGCCGCGGTTCCTGGTGGAAGAAGAGCTGGCCGACGGTAAGTTGGTGATCCCCTGGCAGCATGCGATGCCGAGCCAGGATGCGTATTACCTGGCGTACCCCGAGCATTCGGCGGAGGTGCCCAAGGTGCGGGAGTTTGTGAAGTGGATGATGGAGCAGGTGTGAACCTGTGTTGTCTGCAGCCCCCTCCCACATTTGAAACGCATTCCAACCTGTGGGAGGGGGCTTGCCCCCGATAGTGCCTGTGGCCTCACTGAAAAAATCACTGGCAAAACCCCACAGGTCTATGCGCCACTAGCCCCCTTCCCTAATTGTGCGTAAAGGTCGGCGCCCGTCGCCGTCCCGTCTGGAGATTCCCGTTATGAGCGAGAGTGTGTTTGCCGATCGAATCGTGCAGAACCTGCTCGACACCGACTTCTACAAGCTGACCATGATGCAGGCGGTGCTGCACAACTACCCCAACGTGGAAGTTGAATGGGAGTTTCGTTGCCGCAACAGTGAAGACCTGCGCCCGTACCTGGCGGAGATCCGCTACCAGATCGAGCGCCTCGCCGAGCTGAGCCTGAGCCCTGACCAACTGGGTTTCCTGGAACGCATCAGCTTCATGAAACCGGACTTTTTGCGTTTCCTCGGCTTGTTCCGCTTCAATCTGCGCTATGTCCACACCGGCATCGAAAACGGCGAGCTGTTTATCCGCCTGCGCGGGCCGTGGCTGCATGTGATCCTGTTTGAAGTGCCGATGCTCGCGATCATCAGCGAAGTGCGTAACCGCTACCGCTACCAGTCCGTGACCCTGGAGCAGGCCCGCGAGCAGTTGTACCGCAAGTTCGACTGGCTGACCGCTAACGCCAGCAGCGACGAGCTCTCCGAGCTGCAGGTGGCGGACTTCGGCACGCGCCGACGCTTCTCCTACCGCGTGCAGGAAGAAGTGGTGAGCGTGCTCAAGCATGACTTCCCCGGCCGGTTTGTCGGCACCAGTAACGTCCACCTGGCCCGCGAGTTCGATATGAAACCGCTGGGCACCATGGCCCATGAATGGATCATGGCCCACCAGCAACTCGGCCCGCGCCTGATCGACAGCCAGATCGCTGCCCTTGATTGCTGGGTCCGCGAATACCGCGGCCTGCTGGGTATCGCCCTGACCGATTGCATCACCACCGATGCCTTCCTCGGCGACTTCGACTTGTACTTCGCCAAGCTGTTCGACGGCCTGCGCCACGACTCCGGCGACCCGGTGCAATGGGCAGAAAAAGCCATCGCCCACTATCACAAGCTGGGCATCGAGCCGATGAGCAAGACCCTGGTGTTCTCCGACAGCCTGACGCTGCCCAAGGCCCTGGAGATATTCCGGGCGCTGCGCGGTCGAATCAATGTGAGCTTTGGCATCGGCACCAACCTGACCTGCGATATTCCAGGTGTGGAACCGATGAGCATTGTGCTTAAAATGACGGCCTGCAATGGCCAGCCCGTCGCGAAGATCTCCGATGAAGCGGGCAAGACCCACTGCACCGACCCGAATTTCGTCGCCTATTTGCGGCACGTTTTCAAAGTACCTGCCCTTTCCAGCAAGGAGTGAATCATGCAAGCCGTACAGCGTGAGATTGCGCAGCAGCTCAAGGTTCAAGCACCGTTCAAAGACCAGGCCGCCCTTGAGTCCGAAATCGCCCGGCGCGTGACCTTTATCCAGGACTGCCTGCGCAATTCAGGGCTCAAGACATTGGTGCTGGGCATCAGCGGTGGCGTCGACTCCCTGACCGCAGGCCTGCTGGCCCAACGCGCCATGCAGGAACTGCGTTCCAGTACCGGCGACGAAGGCTACCGTTTTATCGCCGTGCGCCTACCCTACGAAACCCAGTTCGATGAAATCGACGCCCAGGCCTCGGTGGACTTTATCGAACCGGACGAGCGCCACACCGTGAACATCGGCCCGGCGGTGAAATGCCTGGCCAATGAAGTGGCGGCGTTTGAAGGCAAGGCTGCGGTATCGCGTGATTTTGTGCTGGGCAACACCAAGGCGCGCATGCGCATGGTCGCGCAGTACACCATCGCCGGCGCAGCCAGTGGCCTGGTGATCGGCACCGACCATGCGGCGGAAGCGGTGATGGGCTTTTTCACCAAATTCGGCGATGGCGCCTGCGATCTGGCACCGTTGAGCGGGTTGGTGAAGAATCAGGTGCGGGCGATTGCGCGGCACTTCGGGGCGCCGGAGTCGCTGGTGGAGAAGGTCCCGACCGCCGACCTGGAAGACCTCTCGCCGGGCAAGCCGGACGAGGCGTCACATGGCGTGACCTATGCCGAGATCGATGCGTTCCTGCACGGCGAGCCAGTGCGGGAGGACGCGTTCAGGATCATCTGCGAGACGTATCGCAAGACCGAGCACAAGCGGGTGATGCCGTTTGCGCCGTGAGGTGAACCAGATAGTTTTGTGTTGATTGTCAGGCAGCCATCGGGGGCAAGTCGAATCGTCGCACCGCCCCTCCCACATTCGAAATGCATTCCAAGTGTGGGAGGGGGCTTGCCCCCGATGAACGATAACGCGGTCTTACTTGACGACCACAGTGCCTTTCATCATCGCAATGTGGCCCGGGAACGAGCAGAAGAACGCATAGTCAGTGCCCGCTTTCAGCTTGGACACATCAAAGCTCACCGAATCTTTCTCGCCAGCACCAATCACCTTGGTGTGGGCGATGATGCGCTCGTCGCCTTCTTTCAGGTAGTTCTTGTCGAGGCCGGCAGCCATGCCGTCGGTCGCAACCGGTTGCATGTCGGCGGCGCTGGCCAGCACCCAGTTATGACCCATGACGTTTTTCGGCAAGCTGCCGGAGTGAGTCAGCTCGACGGTGAACGTCTTGCAGCTCTTGTCGATCACGATTTCCTTGGTGTTGTAGGACATCTGGTCGGTAGAGTCGACGGTGACCTTGCACTCTGCAGCAAGCAACTGGCCACTTGCCAGAGTCAGCAGGGAAACAGCAACGAGTTTGGCAAACATGTGAATCTCCAAGGCAGGGTTTTAAAAGCGCGTATTGCGACAAGCGTGCCTGAGACAGGCAGAAATTCTTATGACCTGAATCAACAGATTGTATACAACTTTAGGCTATCAGACTTATCGACACAATCAACCAGCCAAAGTGCCACAGCCCGCCTATGATCGGTCCATCACCCACTGGAGTACGGATCATGCACCTCAATCATCTATTCAGCGGTCTGTTGGCCGCATACGCCTGCGGTAAGTGAAGGCCAAGCGCGCCGCGAAGCTGCTACCATAGCGACCCAAGGCAGCTGCGCGCCGCCCACCCTCACCTTCGACCCTAGAGGATCGCCCATGGCCAAACCTAATTACTCCTTCGCCAAACGTCAAAGAGACTTGGCCAAGGAACAGAAGAAAGACGAAAAGCTGCAACGCAAGAAAGCCGCTGCAGATGAAGAGGCCGGCGCATTGAACCCGGATGCGGAAGGCGAAGTGACAACCGACGACACCGAAACACCGAAAGACCCGGCGCCAGACGCCTGAGAAACACCGGATTCTGATCATTCCCGCAGCCTGCGCGGGGATGATCTTTACTCCAGCGGCATCACCGTCACCCGCACTTCCGGGTCATGGCTCCCTCCCCCCAGAATCACCCCACGCAACGGCGAAACATCGGAGAAGTCCCGGCCCCAGGCCAGGGTGATGTGCTCCAGTGCCGGCTGCACATTGTTGGTCGGATCAAAGTCCACCCAGCCCAACACCGGGCAATACACCGAAATCCACGCATGGGACGCATCCGCGCCGATCATCCGTGGCTGGCCGGGCGGTGGCTGGGTCAGCAGGTAGCCGCTGATATAGCGCGCCGCCAGGCCCCGTGAGCGCAGGCAGGCGAGCATCAGGTGAGCGAAGTCCTGGCACACGCCGCGTCGGCGCTCGAGCACTTCCACCAGCGGCGTGGCGACTTGGGTGGCTTCGGCATCGAAGGTGAATTCGCCGAAGATTTTTTCCATCAGGGCCTGGGCTCCCAGCAGCAACGGACGGCCAGGAGGGAAACAGCTTTCGGAGAAATCGACGAAGGTTTTCTTCAAATGCACGTAGGGCGATTCGAAACGAAAGCGACAGGCTTCGATCAACGCCGGTGACAGCGGCTGGCTGCTGTAGGTCAGGCTGTCGCGGGTTTGGTCCCAGGCCAACGACTGTTGGAAATCCAGCAGCGGCCGCGCCAGCACTTCCACGGTCAGCCCGGCGTTCACCAACAATTCATCATGGGGCCGCTCGAACGCCAGGCGGGTGATCGGGTTGCCGAACACGTCCAGCTCATCGCGGCGCGACGACGGCAACGGGCTGATATCCAACTGCTGCGAGGTGCAGCGCTGCCAGGCGCATGGCCGTGGCCACAGATGCGCCAACTGCTGGGCCAGGGACACTGGGCTGTCGTAGTGGTAATGGGTATCGTGAAAAATCTGATAGCGCGCACTCATCACACCGACACCGTTCGCTGGCTGACATCATCCACATGGGCAAAATGGCGCAAGGCCAGGCGATCCGACACTTGCCCGCTCTCATCGGCGACCGCTTGCAGCAGGTCGGCCAGGCCGTCCAACGCGGCACGCACGCTGGCCTCGCCAAACAGCGAGTTTTCCAGGCAACCCAGGTCGAACCGCGCAAGGCGCTCGACCAAAGGCGCCAGGCCGGTTTCCCGGGGCACCGCGAAATCGTCGTTGAGGCGACGCAAGGTGCGGCTCACCAGCTTCAACTGGAACAGCACGGCGTGGGGGTTCTGCTCATCCAGCAGCAACAAGTCGAGCACCGGGATCAGTTGCGGCACCGCCAGGTAGCGCGAGCGGTAGGTGATGCTGCTGTTGCCCAGTTCCAGCAACCACTCCAGCCCAGCTTGATCGAACACCACCACGCCACGCAGGAACGCCGCGAGGCTGCTGCTGAGAAACTGCAGACGCTCGATGCGCCGACCCATCATCAGAAAGCGCCAGCCTTCGTCGCGGGTCATGTCGTCCAGGGCAAACCCGGACAACGCCGCCAGGGACATCACCAGGCGATTGAGGAAGTCCAGCAACTCGCCAAAGTCCGGGGTTTCGCTTTCCAGCTCCAGGGCTTCGCGTTGCAGCTCCACCAGGGCCTGCCAGTTCTCCCGGGACAACTTACCGCGCACCTGGGACGCGGCCCACTGCAAGCGCTGCAGGTTGGCGCGCAGGCTCGACGGCCAGTCGTCGCCGAGCAAGGCCGCGAGCAGGCGCTCGGGCAACTCGCCCTCCTCCGGCAGCAAGTGCAGGCTTTCGCCCAGCTCGACCGCCGCCTGCAACGCCAGCGGATCGTCGCCGTCGACATAGCGCGCCAACACGATGCGCAGCCAGCGCGCGCTGTCATCGCAGCGCTCGCAATAACGGCCAAACCAAAACAGGTTTTCCACCACCCGCGACGGCAGATAAGGGTCGCGGCGTACCAGGTCATGGGCGCCGATCGGCCGCTGCGCGCGCCAGTGCTCGCTGCCGGCTGCGCGTTCGCCGAGCACCCAGGTGTCCTTGCTCGCGCCGCCGCGTTGCATCGAAACGACCTCGGCATCGGCATCGGCTGCCACGCGGGTCAGGCCGCCGGGCAATACCCGGTAACCGTCAGCGCTGGCCACGGCGTAGACGCGCATGCCGATGGCGCGGTGTTGCAGGTGATCCTCGACGGTGTGCCACACCGGCGCCTGGGACAGCTGCGCCAGCTCCTGGGCGACATACGCGTAAGGCCGTGCGCGCATGCGCTCGGCCAGGGCCTGGCGTTGTTCGTCATCCAGGTCGCGACCGAAAATCGGATTAAAACTTTGCGAAGGGAATGCCGGCTTGATCAGCAGCTCGGGCAGTTTCTCCAGGGCTTCGGTAAGCACCGGCGCTTCGCCGCACCACCACGTTGCAATGGACGGCAGGATCAGTTCTTCGCCAAACAAAAACTCATTGATCTTCGGCAGAAAGCCCAACAGGCCAGGGGACTCCAGCACACCGCTGCCCAGGGCATTGGCCACCAACACGTTACCTTGGCGCGCGGCGTCGAGCAGGCCGGGCACGCCGAGGGCCGAGTCGGTGCGCAGCTCAAGAGGGTCGCAGAAATCGTCGTCCAGGCGGCGCATGATCGCGTGTACCCGGCGCAGGCCGCTGAGGGTTTTCAGGAACACCGTGCTGTCGCGCACCGTGAGGTCGCCGCCTTCCACCAGCGGGTAGCCGAGCTGGCGGGCGAGGTACAGGTGTTCGAAATAGCTTTCGTTGAAACGCCCGGGCGTGAGCAGCACGATCAATGGCGGTTGCTCATCGCTGGGCGCCTGGCGTGCCAGGGTTTCCTGCAGGGTGCGAAAGAAACCGGTGAGGTGCTGCACCTGCAGGTCGCGGTACAGATCCGGAAAGGCACGCGACACGATGGTGCGGTTTTCCAGCGCATAACCGGCGCCGGACGGGGCCTGGGTGCGGTCGGCGGTGACCCACCAGCGGCCATCTGGGGTGCGCGCCAAATCGACGGCATACAGGTGCAAAAACGCGCCGTCGGGCGGCTGGATGCCCTGGCACGGCCAGAGGAAGTTGTTATGCCCGAACACCAGTTCGGCCGGCAGCAAGCCTTCCTTGATCAAGCGTTGCGGGCCGTAAAGGTCCGCCAGCACCGCGTTGAGCAGCCGCGCACGCTGGGCGATGCCGGCCGACAAGTGCAGCCATTCATCGGCCGCCAGCACGTGGGGCAGCAGGTCCAGTTCCCACGGGCGATCAGCGCCCTTGGGATCGGCGTAGACGTTGTAGGTCACGCCGTTTTCCTGGATCTGCCGGGTCAGCAACGCCTGGCGCTGGGCCAGTTGCGCGGGGGTGCTGCGTTGCAGGTGGTCGAGCAGGCGCTGCCAATGAGCACGCACCGCGCCGCTATCGTCCAGCAGTTCGTGATAAGTGCCCGCGGTCAGCGGGTAACGGTCGAGCAAGTCGGACATGGAACGCTCGGCAGAGGCAAGGGGGCTCAGATTAACCTAACAAACACTGCAAATCCTTTGTGGGAGGGGGCTTGCTCCCGATTGCGGTGGGTCAGTCAACTCATGTATCGGCTGATTCACCGCAATCGGGAGCAAGTCGAATCGTCGCACCGCCCCTCCCACATTTTGGATTGCATTCAGTCATTTTTATTTGGGAAACGTCGCAGATCCAAGGTCATCGGTAATTCATCGTTCACCACTACGGTCGGCACCGGCAGCTTGCCCGGGCTATGCCCCAAGCGGAAAAACCGCGCCATGCGCCGACTCTCGGCTTCATTGGCGTTCACCGGCAGGCTGTCGTAGTTCCGCCCGCCCGGATGCGCCACATGATACTGGCAACCGCCCAGGGAGCGCTGCATCCAGGTGTCGAGCAGATCGAACACCAACGGCGCATGCACCGCAATGGTCGGTTGCAGACAGTTGGCCGGCTGCCAGGCGCGATACCGCACGCCGGCGACGAACTCGCCGATGCGCCCGGTCGGTTGCAGCGGCACCGGGATGCCGTTGCAGGTCAGCAAATAGCGCTGCGGTGGCAGCCCGCTCAACTTCACCTGCAGGCGCTCCAGGGACGAATCCACATAACGCACCGTGCCGCCGACCGCGCCCTCCTCGCCCAGCACATGCCAAGGCTCCAGAGCCTGACGCAGTTCCAGTTCAATGCCGCTGACGGCGTAGTCGCCGACTTTAGGAAAGCGGAACTCCAGGTGCGCGGCAAACCATTCCGCGCGCAGCGGGTAGCCGGCGGCGTTGAGTTCGACGATCACATCGGCAAAATCCTGCTCGATGAAGTGCGGCAGCAGGAAGCGGTCATGCAACTCGGTGCCCCAGCGCGCCAGTTTCGGCGGCGCATACGGCTCGCGCCAGAAGCGTGCCACCAGCGCGCGCAGCAGCAATTGCTGGGTCAGGCTCATGCGTGCATGGGGCGGCATTTCAAAGGCGCGCAACTCCAGCAGGCCCAGGCGCCCGGTGGCGCCATCGGGGGAGTAGAGCTTGTCGACGCAAAATTCGGCGCGGTGGGTGTTGCCGGTCACGTCGATCAGCAGATTGCGCAACAGCCGGTCCACCAACCACGGCGGGCATTCTTCGCCTGGCGCGGGCATTTGCGCGAAGGCGATTTCCAGCTCATACAGCGCATCGTTACGGGCTTCATCGACCCTGGGCGCCTGGGACGTCGGGCCGATGAACAAGCCGGAAAACAGGTAGGACAACGACGGATGGTTGTGCCAGTAACTGATCAAGCTGCGCAGCAAATCGGGACGCCGCAGGAACGGTGAGTCCTTGGGTGTCGCGCCGCCCAGCACGAAGTGGTTACCGCCGCCGGTGCCGGTGTGGCGCCCGTCGATCATGAACTTTTCGGTGGTCAGGCGGGTTTGCCGCGCCTCTTCGTAAAGGAACTCGGTGCGCTCCACCAACTCGTCCCAGGTGGCGGACGGCTGCACGTTGACCTCGATCACACCTGGGTCAGGCGTGACCCGGAAGTTGCTAAGACGGTAATCCGCCGGCGGCTCGTAGCCCTCCAGCAGCACCGGGCAGTGCAGTTCTTCGGCGGTGGCTTCGATGGCGGCCACCAGTTCCAGGTAGTCCTCGACGCGTTCCAGCGGCGGCATGAACAGATACAGGCGGCCTTCCCGCGCTTCGGCGCACAGCGCGGTGCGGGTCAGCCAGTCGGCGGACTCGTCGATCTTCGGCAGGCGTTCGGCGCTCGGCGCCGGTTCGCCATGGCGTTGCAATTGCGCCGTGCTCGGCAGCTCGGGCAGGTCCTGGTTGGGGTCGGTCGGGTGGACAAACGGGTACTCCGCCGCCGTCACCCAGGGCTGCGAGGCCAGCGGCAGGCGATAACCCAGCGGCGAATCCCCCGGCACCAGTCGGCAATGGTTGTCGCGCAGGTACCAACGCCCACTCTGCCAGCGGTCATTGGCGGCGGTGCGCGCCAGAGGCAGCACTTGGCCGATGACTTTATCCAGGCCCTGG
This sequence comes from Pseudomonas sp. D3, assembly GCF_029320995.1. Classification (NCBI taxonomy): domain Bacteria; kingdom Pseudomonadati; phylum Pseudomonadota; class Gammaproteobacteria; order Pseudomonadales; family Pseudomonadaceae; genus Pseudomonas; species Pseudomonas sp. D3. The sequence goes on along the minus strand of NZ_CP119772.1, from coordinate 818,753 downwards.
CTGAACACTTTGCGCAGGCGCTCGCGCTCCAGCTCATCGCTCAGGCGCGGGTCCAGAGCGGTGACGTTTTGCGGCAGCGCGCCTTCGCGCCACAGGTAGTAGAAGTTGTCCTCAAAGGCCGGGAACACAAACCGCGCCGGCAGTTTCAGGCGCTCGGCAACGCTGGCCAGGAAACGCCCGGCCAACACGCCATCAGCGCCGTAATCCAGTTGTTCGTCGGCGATCAGCGCGCTGTTGTGCCAAATCGGCTCACCATCGCGGCGCCAGTAACAGTTGAGCGACCAGCGCGGCAGTTGCTCGCCGGGGTACCACTTGCCCTGGCCGAAATGCACCAGGCCTTTGGGCGCGTAGTGTTTGCGCATGCGCTGGAACAGCTCGGCCGACAGGCGACGTTTGTCCGGCCCCAGGGCCGCGGTGTTCCACTCGGCGCCGTCTGGGTCGTCGATGGAGACGAAGGTCGGCTCGCCGCCCATGGTCAGGCGCACGTCGTCCGCAAGCAGGTCGCCATCGATCTGCCGACCCAGTGCCTGGATCGCCAGCCATTGTTCTTCGGTGTAGGGCTTGGTCACCCGTGGCGCTTCCCAGATGCGCTCTACCGACATCTCGTGGGTGAATTCGCACTCGCACGGCTCCACCAGGCCACTGATCGGCGCGGCAGACGATGGATCGGGACTACAGGCCAACGGAATATGGCCTTCACCGGCGAACAACCCGGAGGTGGCATCCAGGCCGATCCAGCCGGCGCCGGGCAAATACACTTCGCACCAGGCGTGCAGGTCGGTGAAGTCCACTTCGGTGCCGGACGGGCCATCGAGGGCTTTGACGTCGGCGGTGAGCTGGATCAGATAACCGGAGACAAACCGCGCCGCCAGCCCCAGGTTGCGCAGCAATTGCACCAGCAGCCAGGCTGAATCGCGGCACGAGCCGGAGGCGTTTTCCAGGGTGAATTCCGGGGTCTGCACGCCGGGTTCCATGCGGATCAAGTAGCCGATATCGGCGGCCAGGCGCTGGTTGAGGCCCACCAGAAAATCCACGGCCGGCAGCGGCGTGCGGTCGATACCCGCCAGGTAAGCGGCGAACTTCGGCGTCAGCGGCAAGGTTTCCAGGTACGGCGCCAACTCGCGCTGCTCGTCGGCGGCGTAGCGGAACGGGATTTTTTCCGCGTAGGGCTCAAGGAAAAAGTCGAACGGGTTGAACACTGCCATCTCGGCGACCAGGTCGACTTCGATACGCAGTTCGTCAGTCTTTTCCGGGAACACCAGGCGCGCCAGGTAATTGCCCTGGGGGTCCTGCTGCCAATTGATGAAATGCTGCTCGGGCAGCACTTTCAGTGCGTAGGACAAAATCCGCGTGCGGCTATGGGCCGCCGGGCGCAAACGCACGATCTGTGGGCCGAGTTCAACAGCGCGGTCGTAGCGGTAATGCGTAACGTGGTGCAACGCGACATGAATCGACACGGCGGCCTCCTGCGAGCCAGGGCATGGACACAACGCGCGCAAGACTTATGCCAGAGCGGCGGTCATTGCGCTTTATCGTAAGACCCGGTGCAGTACAGCACCAAAACGGCGCCAACGTTGGTGCGATGGTGCAAGAGCTGCACATATTTGTGGCAGGGAGTGGGTGGGGCGGTATCGGTTTGGTGGGGGGCTGGGTGGGGAATCACCTCGGTTTTTTTATTCTGATTATTGCGCGCTCGTGTTTACGCCGCTGTTCAATGGCCACCATTACCTTCCTGCGCATATGGCGAAGTTCTACGCATTTGGCACGCATTTCCCGGTGGCGTTTGCTGCGAAGCAGTAGCAGGCCGAGTACCGGCCAAAAGAAGCATTCAGCGTAAATGAATGGGTTCGGTGAAAAATGAAAACCTGGCACCGCAACCAACAGGCAGGCGATGAAAAGGCCATACATGCCCCAGACCCACTTAGGGCGCCCGTAGGCGATCATGAAATTGCAATGGGCGATAAACCAGGCCAGGACCACGCCGGCACTTTTAGCAACCGCGTTCGATAACGATGGAAAATAATAGTTTTCCACCAGCACAACAACAGAAGAACTTGTAGTGGTCTAATGAAACCGGACACCCATTTAGGCGAGAATGCTCGCCAGATCGAGGTGTCAGATGACCAAACAACGCCGTTCCTTTTCCGCTGAATTCAAGCGCGAGGCTGCCGACCTTGTGCTCAAACAAAACTACAGCTACATCGAAGCCAGCCGTTCACTCGGCATTGGTGAGTCGGCATTGCGCCGCTGGGTTGACCAGATTCAGAAAGAACATAAAGGCATCACTCCGCAGAGCAAGGCACTGACGTCGGAGCAGCAAAAAATTCAGGAGCTGGAAGCCCGGATTGCTCGGCTTGAGCGAGAGAAATCAATACTAAAAAAGGCTACCGCGCTCTTGATGTCGGAAGATCACGAGCGTTCGCGCTGATTGACCAGTTGAGCGCCCATGAGCCGGTTGATTGGCTGTGCAAGGTGTTTGACGTCACTCGCTCGTGTTACTACGCCCAGCGCCTGCGGCGCCGCACGCCCGATGTTGAACGGCTTCGATTACGTAGTCGCGTCAGTGAGCTGTTCTCGCAAAGTCGCAGCTCTGCGGGCAGTCGTAGCATTCTGTCGCTGATGCGTGAAGACGGTGAGCAACTCGGTCGATTCAAAGTGCGTAGCTTGATGCGCGAGCTTGATTTAGTCAGCAAACAACCCGGCTCCCATGCCTACAAACGAGCAACAGTAGAAAGACTCGATATCCCGAACACATTGAACCGCGAGTTCGATGTGGCAGCGCCCAATCAAGTCTGGTGCGGCGATATCACCTACATTTGGGCGCAAGGAAAGTGGCATTACCTGGCTGTCGTCTTGGATCTTTGTATGCGTCGGATCGTGGGTTGGGCGCTGTCGGAAAAGCCAGACGCTGAGCTGGTGATCAAAGCGTTGGATATGGCCTACGAGCAGCGTGGCAGGCCTTCGGATCTGCTATTCCACTCGGACCAAGGATCGCAATATGCAAGCCGACTCTTTCGCCAGCGGTTGTGGCGATACCGCATGCGCCAGAGCATGAGTCGACGAGGAAACTGCTGGGATAACGCACCGATGGAGCGCGTATTTCGCAGCTTGAAAACAGAATGGATACCGACCGTGGGCTATCGAACTGCGCAGGAAGCACAGCGCGATATCAGCCATTTTTTGATGCATCGCTACAACTGGATTCGGCCTCACCAATTCAACGAGGGGTTGGCACCAGCGCGGGCCGAGGAAAAACTTAACGTCGTGTCCGGGATTAGTTGACCACTACAACTGCCGAAGATGCCCGCTAAAATTACGCCGATAAACACGGGAAAGTAGCGCAAAAGAAAAGGGCGCACCGGTATGAGAGGTTTCCGTCCGAGAAGTCTCACTCTGATATATCCTCATACAGCCCAACCGCGACGATCCGTATGTTCCCGAACAGTAAGTTGTCGGGAATGAGGCAACGCTCCCAATTAATCAAAGCAAAATCACCTTTTTTGTAGCCTGTCAGCAATTTTCTGTATCCGTTTTCGCCTAAAACGAAGTTCAACAAGCTTCCCACGCATCTCACGATGGCGCTTGCTGTTGAGAGTCAGCAGACCAAGCAATGGCCAAAACAGACTTTCGGCATAGATGAACAGATGAGGGGAATAACGAATGGCCGGAAGAGCGGTAACCAGGCAGGCTCCAAAATAGACAACCATGACCCACACCCAGTCTCGTCGCCCACGGACAATCATAATGTTGCTAAGACTCAAGGCGCATGCCAGAACGACACATGCCCACCACGCTACTTGTGCCGAAATAGCTAAAGAAATGGCTTTGAGATAGTAATTTTGCACTACCACCACTACGGAAGATCCAGCAAAAATGCTTGAAAAAATCCCCCCGAGAAACACGGGTAAGTAACGTTTTAGAAAAGGGCGTATAGGTATGAGAGGTCTCACACATTACCTCGATTTCTTTATTCTGATTATTGCGCGCTCGTGTTTACGCCGCTTTTCAATGGCCACCATTACCTTCCCGCGCATATGGCGAAGTTCTACGCATTTGGCACGCATTTCCCGGTGGCGTTTGCTGCGAAGCAGCAGCAGGCCGAGTACCGGCCAAAAGAAGCATTCAGCGTAAATGAATGGGTTCGGTGAAAAATGAAAACCTGGCACAGCGACCAACAGGCAGGCGATGAAAAGGCCATACATGCCCCAGACCCACTTAGGTCGCCCGTAGGCGATCATGAAATTGCAGAGCGTGATAAAGAGAGCTAACACCCTCCCGATATTTTCAGCAGCAGCATTCGTTAACGATGGGAAATAGTAGTTTTCCACCAGCACGACAAGAGTAGCAGTGCCGAAAAGACTCGAAAAAATTACGCCGATAAACACAGGAAAGTAGCGCAAAAGAAAAGGGCGTATCGGTATGAGAGGTTTCCGTCCGAGAAGTCTCACTCTGATATATCCTCATACAGCCCAACCGCGATAATCCGGATGTTCCCGGACCGCACGCTGCCAGCAACGCCCAACGCCGCGCCAAGGGCATCGAGCATCTGCAAGATGGTCCCATTTCTTACTTCTGCCGAGGTGTAGCGCTTGGGCATATCTCCAGCCAGTTGTTTGAGTTTGATCATTTTTCGAGTCATCTCCGGATGGTTGATGCTCAGTAACTCCTTAGTGAGCTTTACCCGTTCTTGCCGATTCAAGCCTTTGAGTACCTGGTGCGTGTTTTTCCCCGTTGTCTTTTTAAGCGTATTGACGAGTCGGATTGTCGACATTGCTGCTGTACCAGCGCTTAACAACGAAGCCGCATCCAGCCCGGCCATTAAGGCCTGATGCCATTGATCGCTGTCCATGGCGTCGTTAAGGGCAGGGTCATTAATTTCATTTCTAGTCCGGCGAATGCCAATCCAGCATTGAGCAGTGCTGGCTGACGCGCCTACGACGCTAATCGCAGCCGCTACGCCGGTAGTCCCAAACGTAAACGGACTCAACCCTAACCCACCCGCTATCACCAACCAACTAATCACCGCCGAAGTACACGCCAACCCCATAATCACCGCCTCAAACGCCACCTGCGAGTCTCGCGGTTCATTCGCCAGTTGCCGAGCGAACTCCACCCGCCCGACATAGCTGGGCGCCTCGCGCAAAATCACATTCTTCGGCGCGATACTGCAAATCGGCTGAAATTCACGCAGCACGACTATCCGTAGTTGCGCATCGAGGTACACCACGCCGGCACCGACGATGGCCGGATCAGCATCAATCGCCGCAAATAACTTGCGCAGATCAATGCTGTTTTCCAACCACTGCCGCGTCATGTAATTGGAACTGAGGAAACCGTCTCTGAATACGCTGGAAGTCATCCCTTTACTCCTGAGGTTCACAAGAGCGCAGAGGGTAAAGACTGCCTCCCCCCGAAAAATGTCAGAAGTTTCGCTTTATCCGGACAGGCACTTCCTGATCGTGATGCAGCACCTTGTAAGCCATATCCCGAATAAGAAAAAGTACGCCCCACGCCACTTCCGGCGCACACCAAAACAGGGAGCGACAATGGCAACTGATATGTTTTTGAAGTTGGGGGACATCAAGGGCGAGTCCAAAGACCAAGCGCATCGCGACGAAATCGAGATCAGCCGATGGGGCTGGGGCATGTCCCAGACCGGTTCCATGCATACCGGCAGCGGCGGTGGCGCCGGCAAGGTCAATATCGAAAACCTGTCCATCTCCAAGGTCATGGACAAGTCTTCACCCAACCTGATGATGGCCTGCTCCACCGGCAAGCATTACCCGGAGGCGCGGTTGGTGGTGCGCAAGGCCGGTGGCAGTAATGCCGTGGAGTATCTGGTGATCACGCTGAAGGAAGTCATGGTCACGTCCTACCAAACCGACGCGGTGACCAGCAGCGATGTACTGACTGAGGTGATAGCCCTGAACTTCGCCACGGTCGAAGTCAGCTACCAGCCGCAAAAATCCGACGGCGGCAAGGACGGCGGCGCGGTCAAGTACGGCTGGAACATTCGCCAGAACGTCAAAGTCTGAAACCGCGCGCCGAGGCTACAGCCCGGCCTTTGCCGCCTCCCGCAACCGCCGCACTTCGACCAACTTGCTCACCATCGACCGATAACCCTTACTGTTGATCAGCAGCAACCCGAGCAATGGCCAGAACAGGCTTTCACTGTAGATAAACCAGTGCGGCCGGTAGTGCAGCGTCGGCAGGACCACCAGCAGGCACGCCGCAAAAAACGCCACCATCCCCCACACGGCCCAGGCTCGGCCGCGCACCACCAAAAAGTTGCTGTTGACCACGAACAGTGCAGCCGCTATCACCACGAACCAGGACACGCTGGCATTGGTGGCCATGGGCACGTCGGCAAAATAGGTGCTGGCCGCCAGGGAAATCGCCGCCGAACCGCCGAGACAACCGGCGATAATCACGCCGATGAACGCGGGGAAATGCTCCAGCAAAAACGGTTTCAGCGACGGAACACCACTCATCACTCGCCCTCTTCGTACAAGCCAATCGCCAAGGTCTTGGCCTGTTTGTAGTTATCCGAACGCTTCAAGCCCCAGACGCTCAGCCCCGCACTGAAGGCATCGCCCAATTGGACGTAGGTGGCGTGCTTGAGCTGGGTCGGCGTAAAGCGTTTAGGCAACTCGCCGCTCAGTTGCAGCAGCTTGCGCATCTTGTTCGACATTTGCGGGTCGGCCACTTTCAGCAGTTCTTTGGTGAGTTTCTCCCGCTCCTGCCCGTTCAGACCTTTCAGCACCTGACGCATGCTTTTGCCTGTGGCCGCACGAGCGACGTTGACCAGCTTGACTGTCGTCAACGCCGATGCGCCGACGCCGACCAAGGCGGCACCGTCGAGAATCTTGGTCGCCGCTTGGTACCACTCTTCGTTATCCAGGTAATCGTTCATCGCCGGGTTGACGATTTCGTTGCGTGTACGGAACCCACCGACCAGGCACGACACGGTGCTGGCCGAGGCAGCGGTATAGCCGATGGCCGTCACGACCGTGCTGGCTCCGGCGGTAAACGGGATGGCGATGGTGCCGCTCAACACCACCAGCCAGCCAATGACCGCGCCGCCGCAGGACAAGGTGGTGTTGAAGGCTTCACTCACCAATCGCGATTCGCGTGGGTTGTTCAGCACTTGGTCGGCGAACTGTGCCGGGGCGATGTATTTCTGCGCTTCGCGCACAATGATGCGCTTGGGTCGAATGCTGCAGATCGGTTTGAACTCGCGCAGGGTCACGACGTTGAAGTCGGCGTCGATATACACCACGCCAGCGCCGACGATGCCAGGGTCGGCGTCGATGATGGCAAACAGCCGGGGCAGGTTGACTTCACTCTCGATGCGCTGGCGCGCCATGAACTGCGAGCGGTTGGAGTCCATGCCGATGTTGAGCAGGGGGTTGCTCATGGGGGGTGTTCTTCCTTGAAAAGTTGGGGACAGGACTGACGCTATCGGGGGCAAGCTCCCTCCCACATTTTGAATGTATTCACACATCTAATGTGGGAGGGGCGGTGCGACTTGCTCCCGATGGCGATTTAATGGGCGCCACCTTAACAAACAGGCTACCCACCGGCTAGAAAGCAAAACGCCAGCACGAGGCTGGCGTTTGGCATATTCAGGCTGCGATCAACGCGGCACCACCGGCTTGCGGGCTGGCTTGCCGCCCTTACCCTTGGCCGCATCAGTGCGTTCCTTAGCGGCCTGTTTGTTGCGCACCATGGCCGCAGCCTTGGCTTGTTCGCGCTTGTCCCAGGGGTTGCTGCCGTCGCTGCCACGGGGCGGCAGGCCGGTGTGTTGGGTGAGGATCTTGGTGGTGGTTTCCTTGGCGACCTTGTGGCTGCCGGCTGGCGTCGAGTTTTTGCGACGCGCACTCTGGTAGCTGTCGGTGGCCGGCTGGTGCAACGGGATCAGTTGATCCTTGCCCGGGCCGATCAGGTCGGCGCGGCCCATGCGGGTCAGCGCTTCACGCAGCATCGGCCAGCCTTTCGGATCGTGGTAGCGCAGGAACGCCTTGTGCAGGCGGCGCTGTTCTTCGCTCTTGACGATGGTCACCGATTCGCTCTTGTAGCTGACCTTGCGCAGCGGGTTCTTGCCCGAGTGGTACATCGCGGTGGCGGTGGCCATCGGCGAAGGGTAGAACGCCTGCACTTGGTCGGCGCGGAAGCCGTTGCCCTTGAGCCACAGGGCCAGGTTCATCATGTCTTCATCGGTGGTGCCGGGGTGGGCGGCGATGAAGTACGGGATCAGGTACTGTTCCTTGCCCGCTTCCTTGGTGTACTTCTCGAACATGCGCTTGAACTTGTCATAGCTGCCAATGCCCGGCTTCATCATCTGGTTGAGCGGACCTTCCTCGGTGTGTTCCGGGGCGATCTTCAGGTAACCACCGACGTGGTGGGTGACCAGCTCCTTCACATACTCCGGCGACTCAACGGCCAGGTCGTAGCGCAGGCCGGAAGCGATCAGGATTTTCTTCACACCCGGCAACGCACGGGCGCTGCGGTACAGCTGGATCAGCGACGAGTGGTCGGTGTTCAGGTTCGGGCAGATACCAGGGAACACGCACGACGGCTTACGGCACGCGGATTCGATTTCCGGGCTCTTGCAGGCGATACGGTACATGTTCGCGGTCGGGCCGCCGAGGTCGGAAATCACGCCAGTGAAGCCCGGGACCTTGTCGCGGATTTCTTCGATTTCGCGAATGATCGACTCTTCGGAGCGGTTCTGGATGATCCGGCCTTCGTGCTCGGTGATCGAGCAGAAGGTGCAGCCGCCGAAACAGCCACGCATGATGTTCACCGAGAAACGGATCATGTCGTAGGCCGGGATTTTTTCCTTGCCATACACCGGGTGCGGGACACGCGCGTAAGGCATGCCAAACACGTAGTCCATTTCTTCGGTGGTCATCGGAATGGGCGGCGGGTTGAACCACACGTCCACTTCACCGTGCTTCTGCACCAGGGCGCGGGCGTTGCCCGGGTTGGTTTCCAGATGCAACACGCGGTTCGCGTGGGCATAGAGCACCGCGTCGCCACGGACTTTTTCCACCGATGGCAGGCGGATCACGGTCTTGTCGCGGGTCATGCGCGGGCTGGCCAATATCTGCACGACCTTGGCTTCTTCCGGGTCATCGACCGGGCCCTTTTCCTGCTCGATGGCGCAGGCCTGGGTGTCCTGGGTGTTCACATACGGGTTGATGATCTTGTCGACCTTGCCCGGCCGGTCGATACGCGTGGAGTCCACTTCGTACCAGCCCGCCGGCGTATCACGGCGAATGAACGCGGTGCCGCGCACGTCGGTGATGTCTTCGATCTTGTGGCCCCACGACAGGCGTTGGGCCACCTCGACGATGGCACGCTCGGCGTTGCCGTACAGCAGGATGTCGGCGGCGGCGTCGATCAGGATCGAGTTGCGCACCCGGTCCTGCCAGTAGTCGTAGTGGGCGATGCGGCGCAAGGACGCTTCGATGCCACCGAGGACAATCGGCACGTTCTTGTAGGCTTCCTTACACCGCTGGCTGTACACCAGGCTCGCGCGGTCCGGGCGTTTGCCGGCCATGCCGCCTGGGGTGTAGGCGTCGTCGGAGCGGATTTTCTTGTCGGCGGTGTAGCGGTTGATCATCGAGTCCATGTTGCCGGCCGCGACGCCGAAGAACAGGTTCGGCTCGCCGAGCTTCATGAAGTCGTCTTTGGACTGCCAGTTGGGCTGGGCAATGATCCCGACGCGGAAGCCCTGGGACTCCAGCAGCCGGCCGATGATTGCCATGCCGAACGACGGATGGTCAACGTAGGCATCACCGGTGACGATGATGATGTCGCAGGAATCCCAGCCAAGCTGATCCATCTCCTCCCTGCTCATCGGCAGGAATGGCGCAGGACCGAAACATTCGGCCCAGTACTTGGGATAGTCAAATAACGGCTTGGCTGTTTGCATGACGGTGACCGGTGTTGAGATGAAAAATCGCGGGCGCGGAATATAGCACAAATTTTAACCAATTCCGACCTTTGCAGTAGGAATTAGAAAAGGCGCTTTTACTCGTCGTCGAAGTTATAGCTGCCCGGCGCAAGGTTTTCGAAACGGGTGTATTTGCCGATAAAGGCCAGGCGCGTGGTGCCGATGGGGCCGTTACGCTGCTTACCGATGATGATTTCAGCGATGCCCTTATGCTCGGTTTCCGGGTGATAGACCTCATCGCGGTAAACGAACATGATCACGTCAGCATCCTGCTCGATCGCTCCGGATTCCCGCAAGTCAGAGTTGATCGGGCGCTTGTTCGGCCGTTGCTCCAGGGAACGGTTGAGCTGCGACAGGGCAACCACCGGGCAGTTGAATTCCTTGGCCAAGGCTTTCAACGAGCGGGAAATCTCGGAAATCTCGTTGGTACGGCTGTCGCCACTGGAACCTGGGATCTGCATCAACTGCAGGTAGTCGATCATGATCAGGCCGATATCGCCGTGCTCACGCACCAGGCGACGGGTACGTGCGCGCATTTCCGAGGGACTGATACCCGCGGTGTCATCGATAAACAGCTTGCGGTCGTTGAGCAGGTTGACGGCCGAGGTCAGGCGCGGCCAATCGTCGTCTTCCAGACGACCGGCACGCACCTTGGTCTGGTCGATACGCCCCAGGGACGACAACATCCGCATGATCAGCGATTCGCCTGGCATCTCCAGCGAGTAGACCAGTACGGCCTTTTCGCTGCGCAGTACGGCGTTCTCCACCAGGTTCATCGCAAAGGTGGTTTTACCCATGGATGGACGGCCGGCGACGATGATCAGGTCAGACGGTTGCAGGCCGCTGGTCATGCCATCGAGGTCGGTGTAGCCGGTGGACAGGCCGGTGATGGCGTTGTCGGTGTTGAACAGGGTATCGATCCGGTCGATGGCCTTGGTCAACAGGTCGTTGACGCTGACCGGGCCGCCGGTTTTCGGGCGGGCTTCGGCGATCTGGAAAATCTGCCGTTCGGCTTCGTCGAGAATTTCTTCAGCGGTGCGGCCTTCCGGGTTGAAGGCACTGTCAGCGATCTCGGTGGCGATACCGATCAATTGCCGCAGCGTGGCCCGCGCACGGACGATCTGCGCATAGGCCTTGATGTTGGCAACCGACGGCGTGTTTTTCGCCAGTTCGCCCAGGTAGCCCAGGCCGCCGACTTGTGAAGTATGGCCTTCCTTGTCCAGTTGCTCGGCCAGCGTCACCACGTCGATCGGTGAGTTCTGGTCGGCCAGCCGGGCAATGGCGCGGAAGATCAAGCGGTGGTCATGCCGATAGAAATCACCGTCCGAGACTTGATCCAGCACGCGTTCCCAGGCGTTGTTGTCCAGCATCAAACCACCGAGCACGGCCTGTTCGGCCTCGATGGAATGCGGCGGCACCTTAAGGGCAGCGGTTTGCAGATCGTATTGCTCAGGAGCTGAAATATCGTTCATGGCCACTTGGAATTAGGGGGTGTGTAAAAAAACAAAAGGCACGACCTGTAAACAGGATCGTGCCCGATGTTAACCGCCTGGCACGCGAGGTGCCAGTCAGTTAGGTGTTGCTTAAGCTGCTACCACGACAACGCGTACGGTGGCTTCAACTTCAGCGTGCAGATGCACGGCTACGTCGAATTCACCTACGTTGCGGATGGTGCCGTTCGGCAGACGAACTTCGCTTTTCGCAACTTCAACGCCGGAGGCGGTCAGTGCGTCAGCGATGTCGTGGGTGCCGATCGAACCGAACAGCTTGCCTTCGTCACCGGCGGTGGCAGTGATAGTCACTTCCAGCTCAGCCAGTTGGGCAGCGCGAGTTTCGGCCGAAGCTTTTTTGTCTGCTGCTGCTTTTTCCAGGTCAGCACGACGCTCTTCAAACGCAGCCAGGTTGGCAGCGGTTGCAGCGGTGGCTTTGCCGTATGGCAGCAGGTAGTTACGACCGTAGCCGGCCTTAACGTTTACTTTGTCGCCCAGGTTGCCCAGGTTGGCGACTTTTTCCAGAAGGATCAGTTGCATGTGAAAATCCTCTAACTTTTAACCTTCACCGTTCGCGTTATCGGCGTCTTTGGACGCGAGACGACCGCGAATATCAATCAGGCTATCGACAATGGCCAAGACCACGAATAACGGACCGATCAAGTGCATGAGCGGCAAGACCGTGACGTAAAACCCCACCAGCCAGAAACTGGCCAATTTTTTCTGCGCGACCAGTCCATGCAGCAAAGACAGCCCAGCGAAGAACAGCGGCACACTGCACAGCGGCAACAGGATCAAGGCGTTCCACCCGATAAGCGGAGCAACACACATGACGGCCAGCAGTGACAGCGCAACGCGCTTGGGGATTCGGATTGCGCGAAACTCGCGTCCGAAACCACCGGGGTTATACAACAACGCCTGCCAGTAGCGCCCAAGAATCAGGCACAACACACTAAAGATCTGCAACGAAACCGCCGTCGAAATGATCATCAGTGGGACCGTCAGTGAAGCGAGAACTGCTTTCTGGTCTGCCGAGAGTTTCTCGTAAGACTCACCCATCACCAGCGGCATAACGTGTTGAAACGTCTGCGCCAATGATTCGATGAAGGAACCGAATACGGTTCCCAGACTCACCGCACACAACAATCCCACGGCCGTGCTGACCAGCAGCACGCGATTCCAGGAGTAACCGGCGCGTAAAACCAACGCCAGACCGCAAGTCCCGAGCAGCACCAAAAGGGCCGTTGGATCTTGCAGGAAGTGCCAGCTCACCAACACTGACAACACGCCTACACCCAGGACGCTCAAGGCGTCCGAACCGCGCCGCAGCAGCACAAGGCAAACCGCGGCGGCACTCAACCAAAACAACAACGGCAACACTGCAGCTCCAGCCACTACCAGAGTGGCCTGCACACGACCGCGCATGATGAACTCAGCTAAGGCGCGCATGCATTCAATCCCTTACTACTTGTCGACTGCCCGGTCTCAGCGGCCGTGGCTGTCGGTGTAGGCCAGCAGGGCCAGGAAGCGGGCGCGCTTGATAGCGGTGGCCAGCTGACGCTGATAACGTGCTTTGGTACCGGTGATACGGCTTGGAACGATTTTGCCGGTCTCGGATACGTAGGCTTTCAGAGTGTTGAGATCTTTGTAATCGATCTCTTTCACGTCTTCAGCGGTGAAGCGGCAGAATTTACGACGACGGAAGAAACGTGCCATTTGATAGGCTCCTTAAAAGGTCCGTGGATTACTCGTCAGCGTTATCGCTGTTGTCGCTGTCATCACTATCAGCGCTTTCAGCGCCTTCGTGCTCAGGACGGTCGCGACGCTCACGGCGCTCACTGCGGTTTTCTTCAGCCTTGAGCATCTCGGATTGGCCGGTAACGGCTTCTTCGCGACGGATGACCAGGTTACGGATCACAGCATCGTTGTAGCGGAAGTTGTCTTCCAGCTCGGACAGAGCCTTGCCAGTGCATTCAACGTTCAGCATCACGTAGTGAGCCTTGTGAACATTGTTGATTGCATAGGCCAGTTGACGACGGCCCCAATCTTCCAGACGGTGGATTTTGCCGCCGTCTTCTTCGATCAGCTTGGTGTAACGCTCTACCATGCCGCCGACTTGCTCGCTTTGATCCGGGTGGACCAAAAAGATGATTTCGTAATGACGCATGAATGCTCCTTACGGGTTGTAGCCTGCCGCTCAAAAACGGTCAGACAAGGAGTGAATGACACTTATGGATCTTGCCGCAGGGAGGCACATCGGTGCCTGCCAGGAAGGCAAGGGGCGCAATTGTAGAGAAGGGGGAGGACGGGCGCAAGGTGATTGGTGATTATTTGAACAATCATCCAGACACCTCAAAACAAATGTGGGAGGGGGCTTGCTCCCGATTGCGGTTTATCAGTGACACAATGTGTGACTGCCTTACCGCTATCGGGAGCAAGCACCCTCCCACATTTTGCATCTATGCCAGACTCAAAATTACTTCTTGGTCTTGGCCTTGGCGCCGCGCTGGCGTCGGGCTTCAAACAAGCACACACCCGTCGCAACCGACACATTGAGGCTACTAACGCTACCGGCCATTGGCAGGTGAACCAGATAATCACAATGCTCGCGGGTCAGGCGACGCATGCCTTTGCCTTCGGCGCCCATGATCAGGATGGTCGGGCCGGTGAGGTCTTGGTCATAAATGCTGACCTCCGCCTCCCCCGCCGTACCCACGACCCACAGGCCGCGCTGCTGGAGTTTCTCCAGGGTGCGCGCGAGGTTGGTCACGGCCACCAGCGGAATCACTTCCGCCGCCCCGCACGCGACTTTACGCACAACCGGCGTCAACGTGGCCGACTTGTCCTTGGGCACGATCACCGCCAGCGCACCAGCAGCATCCGCCGAACGCAGGCAGGCGCCGAGATTGTGCGGGTCGGTCACGCCGTCCAGCACCAGCAACAGCGGTGGGCCTTCGGTCCGGTCGAGCAACTCGTCGAGCATGGCCTCGCCCCATACCTGGCTCGGGCTGACATCCGCGACGACGCCTTGGTGAACGCCTTCAACCCACACGTCCATTTCGCGACGCTCGGCCTGACCGATCGCTACGCGGTTTTCGTTGGCCAACTCGACCAACGCCTGCACGCGCGGCTCGCTGCGACCTTCCGCCAGCCAAACCTGCTTGACGCGTTTAGGGTGATGACGCAGCAGTGCTTCTACGGCGTGGACGCCGTAGATTTTTTCCAGACTCATGACTTGGCCTTAGGTTTACGCGACCCGCCGCTTTTCGCGGGAGCCGAACCCGCTTTGGGCGGGCCTTTACGATGTTTACTGGGCTTGCTCGACGGTTTTTCCGCCCCTTGGGACTTTCCCCCAGACGCCGCTTTACCACCGCTTTTGGCTTCGCTGAGCAACTGCTGCTTCAACTCACGGCTCTTGCGCAGCTCGGCGTTTTTCGCCGCTGCATCGCTCGGGCGGTAGGCTTCAGGGGCCTTGTCCTTGGCAGCCGGACGACGACCAGCCTTCGCCGGCGCAGGCTCGGTGGCGGCAGCTTTCGCAGGAGCACCCTTGCCTTTGGTGGCCGGAGCGGCGGTTTCGCTGCCACGCTTTTTACGGCCGATCGGCGCGGCGATGGTTTTTTCGGCCATCTCGAAGTCGATCTTGCGCTCGTCCAGGTCGACGCGCATCACGCGCACTTCGACGGTGTCGCCCAAGCGGAAGCTGCGACCGGTACGCTCGCCCGCCAGGCGGTGATGCACAGGATCGAAGTGGTAGTAGTCACCCGGCAAGGCGGTGACATGCACCAGGCCCTCGACGTAGATATCGGTCAGTTCGACAAACAGACCAAAGCCGGTCACGGCCGTGATCACGCCTGGGAACGACTCGCCTACGCGGTCTTTCATGAACTCGCACTTGAGCCAGTTCACAACGTCGCGGGTGGCTTCGTCGGCACGGCGCTCGCTCATGGAGCACTGCTCCCCGAGCTGTTCCAGGGCCGCTTCGTCGTATGGATAGATCCGCGCCTTCGGAATGGTCATGGCACCGGCGCGCTTGACGTGCGGGGTGTCCTGCTTGGAGTGGATCACGCTGCGGATCGCGCGGTGCGTGAGCAAGTCCGGGTAACGCCGGATCGGCGACGTGAAGTGGGTGTACGCCTCGTAATTCAGGCCGAAGTGGCCCTGGTTGTCGGCGCTGTACACCGCCTGGCTCAGGGAACGCAGCATCACGGTCTGGATCAGGTGGAAATCCGGACGGTCCTTGATGCTGGCCAGCAGTGCCTGGTAATCCTTCGGCGACGGGCCATCCTTGCCTTTGTGCAGGGACAGGCCGAGCTCGCCGAGGAAGGCGCGCAGTTTTTCCAGACGCTCCGGCGGCGGACCATCATGCACCCGGTACAGCGCAGGAATTTCGTGCTTCCTCAGGAATTCCGCGGTGGCCACGTTGGCCGCCAGCATGCATTCCTCGATCAGCTTGTGCGCGTCGTTGCGGGTGGTCGGGGTGATCTCGGCGATCTTGCGCTCGGAACCGAAAATGATCCGGGTTTCCTGGGTCTCAAAATCGATCGCACCACGCACATGGCGTGCGCCCAGCAGCACCTTGTACAGCGCATACAGCTGCTTGAGATGCGGCACCACACCGGCGTATTCAGTACGCAAGGCCTTGGCTTCGCTGGTCTTCGGCGCTTCCAGGATGGTGCTGACCTTGTTGTAGGTCAGGCGCGCCTGGGAGTAGATCACCGCTTCGTAGAACTGGTAGTCGGTCATTTCGCCGGTTTTCGAGATGGTCATCTCGCACACCATGGCCAAACGGTCGACTTTCGGGTTCAGCGAGCACAGGCCGTTGGACAACTGCTCAGGCAGCATCGGGATCACACGCTCAGGAAAGTACACGGAGTTGCCGCGCACCTGAGCTTCGTTATCCAGCGCCGAACCGATCTTCACGTAGCTGGAGACGTCGGCAATCGCCACGTACAACTTCCAGCCACCCGAGAACAGGCGCAGCTTGCCAGGCTTGGCTTCGCAATACACCGCATCGTCGAAGTCGCGGGCGTCTTCGCCGTCGATGGTGACGAACGGCAGATGGCGCAGGTCAATGCGCTTCTCTTTGTCCTTATCTTCGACTTCCGGCTTGAGCTTGGCGGCTTCCTTGAGCACGGCGTCAGGCCACACGTGAGGAATATCGTAGGTGCGCAGCGCGACGTCGATTTCCATGCCCGGCGCCATGTAGTTGCCGACCACTTCGACGATATCGCCCTGGGGCTGGAAGCGCGGGGTTGGCCAGTGAGTGATTTTCACCTCCACGAACTGACCGACCTTGGCGGCGCCATTGCGGCCCGGGGTCACCAGCACTTCCTGCTGGACCTTCGGGTTGTCCGGAATGACGAAGCCGATGCCGCCTTCTTCGAAGTAACGCCCGACGATGGACTCATGGGCACGGGACACTACTTCGACGATCACGCCTTCACGGCGGCCGCGACGGTCCAGGCCCGACACGCGCGCCAACGCACGGTCGCCATCGAACACCAGGCGCATTTGCGCCGGGCTCATGAACAGGTCGTCGCTGCCGTCATCCGGGATCAGGAAGCCGAAGCCGTCACGGTGGCCAGCAATGCGGCCCAGGATCAGGTCGAGCTTGTCCACGGGCGCATACGTGCCACGGCGGGTGTAGATCAACTGAGCATCGCGCTCCATGGCACGCAGGCGGCGGCGCAGGGCTTCGAGCTGGTCTTCGGTGGTCAGACCGAACTCTTCAACCAACTGCTCGCGGCTAGCAGGCGAACCACGATCGGCGAGATGCGCCAGGATCAGTTCGCGGCTAGGAATAGGGTTTTCATATTTTTCCGCTTCACGAGCGGCCTCGGGATCGAGGGACTGCCAATCGGCCATTAGAGAGTTTTCACCTTGTCTATATGTGGGTTAGTTTGGCATACGCGTATTGAAACGGGAAATTTCAGGCGTCAACAAGCGTTTTAAAACACTTTGTAGCCCCCAAGACGCACCTTGCACGACCATTGGCGAAATTTTCCAGGCTTTTTTCATGGCGGGGGTTTACAGTTCAAAAACCACTCCGTATAGTGCGCGCCATCGACGACGGCAACGTTGTTGATGCTGCCCAGGTGGTGAAATTGGTAGACACGCCAGCTTCAGGTGCTGGTGATCGCAAGGTCGTGGAAGTTCGAGTCTTCTCCTGGGCACCAATTTCAAACTCAAGGTTCAACCTTGAGTCTCCCAAAAACCCGCGAAAGCGGGTTTTTGCGTTTCAGGCCTTTGATTTTTAAAGCAAATCCCGATTTATTTTTTTGAATCAGGGGTTTACAGATCAAAAAGCCCGCCGTATAGTTCGCTCCATCGACAGCGGCAACGTTGCTTGATAATGCCCAGGTGGTGAAATTGGTAGACACGCCAGCTTCAGGTGCTGGTGATCGCAAGGTCGTGGAAGTTCGAGTCTTCTCCTGGGCACCAAATTCAGATCAAACCCGCGAAAGCGGGTTTTTTCGTTTCCGGGGCATGAAAACTTCCCCATCGATTTCCCCCTCGTCCGCACTTGAGAAGCTTTATCGTTTATCCTTGCAACGATTTGTTGCACTCAAGCGAGGAAACTTCCGGATGATGATCCGCGACACCCATCTCAAGACATCTCTTCTGCGCGGCCTGAGCATCACTCTGCTCGGCCTGACCCTGCTCTCGCCCGCGGCCTATTGCGCCGACAAAATCTCCCTAACCCTGTACAACGGCCAACACAAAGAAGTCGGCGATGACCTCGCCAAGGCCTTCGAAGCCAAGACCGGCATCCACGTCAATGTGCGCAAAGGCAGCAGCAACCAGTTGGCCAGCCAGGTCGTCGAAGAAGGCGAGCGCTCCCCGGCCGACGTTATCTACACAGAAGAATCGCCGCCGCTGAACAAACTCGGCGAGCAAGGCCTGCTGGCAAAAATCGACGCCAGCACGCTCGATGTATTACCCAAGGACTATGTCAGCAGGAATGGCGACTGGATGGGCGTGACCGCACGCACCCGCGTCGTAGCCTTCAACCCGAAACTGATTGCCGAGAAAGACCTGCCCAAGTCGGTGCTGGATTTCGCCCGCCCCGAATGGCAAGGCAAGGTCGGCTTCGTACCCACCAGCGGCGCGTTCCAGGAGCAGGCCGTGGCGATCATCACGCTGCACGGTCGTGAGGCCGCCGAAGAATGGCTGACCGGCCTGCGCGCCTTCGGCAAGGTGTACAGCAACAACATGGTCGCCCTCAAAGCCGTGGAAAACGGCGAAGTCGCCACCGTTCTGGTGAATAACTACTACTGGTTTGCCCTGAAGAAGGAAAAAACCAACCTGGACTCGCAGTTGCACTACTTCACCAATGGCGATGCTGGCGGCCTGATCACCGTGTCTTCCGCTGCCGCGCTGAAATCCAGCAAGCACCCGAAAGAAGCCCAACAACTGCTGGCGTTCATGACCAGTGAAGAAGGCCAGCGCGTGATCACCAACACCTCGGCCGAATACCCGCTGCGCAAGGGCATGGAGTCCAATCGCGGCCTCAAGCCGTTCAGCGAGCTGCAACCGCCGAAAGTCACCCCCGCCGACCTGGGCAACGCTGAAGAAGCCCTGGAAATGGAACGTGACGTTGGCCTGAACTGATGAACCCATCGCTCCCCACCCCGGCCTTGCGCGGGGGTTACAGCCCGAGGCGCAAGCGTCCTTCGATCTGGCTGTTGCTGCCCGTGCTGCTTCTGGTTGGCTTGAGCCTGCTGCCGCTGGCGTATGTCGGGCTCAAAGCCTGGCAAGCCGGCTGGGCGGAAGCGGTGCATCTGCTGTGGCGGCCGTATGTGTTCGGGCTGCTGCGCAACACCCTGGCCCTGATGATTGGAGTGACGGTGGCGTGCGGCGTGATTGGCCTGTCCCTGGCCTGGCTGCTGGAGCGTAGCAACCTACCGGGGCGCCGCCTGTGGGGCGTGATCCTGTGCCTGCCGTTTGCGGTGCCGGCGTTTGTCAGCAGCTTTACCTGGGTGTCGCTGAGCGCCAACTTCGAAGGGCTCGGCGGGGCGATCCTGGTGATGACCCTGTCCAAATACCCGCTGGTGTTTCTACCCGTGGCGGCGACCCTGCGCAATCTCGACCCCTCCCTTGAAGAGTCTGCGCGCACCCTGGGACTGAATCGCTGGGGCGTGTTCTGGCGCATCACTTTGCCCTTGCTGTGGCCGTCACTGCTGGCCGGGGCACTGCTGATCGCGCTGCATATGCTGGTGGAGTTCGGCGCGCTGTCGATCATCGGCCTGCAGACCTTTACCACAGCGATCTACCAGCAATTCGAACTGGAATTCAGCAATGCCAATGCCGCGATGTTGTCGGCGGTGTTGCTGGCGATGTGCCTGACGCTGCTGTGGCTGGAGTTGCGCGTGCGCGGCAAGGGTCGACATGTGCGTATCGGCCAGGGTGCGGCGCGGCATGCGGAGCAGGTTCGACTGGGCAAGTGGGCGCCGCTGGGGCAGCTGTATTGCCTGACGCTGGCGATCATCGGCAGCGGCATTCCATTGGGGATGCTCGGCTATTGGCTGGCGGTAGGCTCGTCGGCCGCGTTCCCGGTGACCGAAATTGGCCAGGCGTTGCTGTCCTCCCTGGCGCTGTCGCTGGGTGGCGCGGCACTGTGCCTGGTACTCGCGGTGCCGGTGGGGTTGTTGGTGGTGCGCTATAAAGGCCATCTGGCGATTTGGGCCGAGCGCCTGCCGTACTTGCTGCACGCCCTGCCCGGCCTGGTGATTGCACTGACACTGGTGTACTTCGCCTTGCATTACGTGCCGGCGCTGTACCAGACGTCAGCACTGTTGCTGATTGCTTATGCGCTGCTGTTTTTGCCATTGGCCCAGGCGCCGATTCGCACAGCCCTGAACAAGGCTGCGCCGCAATTGGAGGAAGCCGCTCGCACACTGGGTGCTTCATCGTTCAGCGCTTTTTGCCGGGTGACCTTGCCGATTATTTTCCCGGCATTGGGTGCGGCGTTCGCGCTGGTGTTTCTCGATGCGATGAAGGAATTGACGGCGACGTTGCTACTGAGCCCGACCGGGTTGAATACCCTGGCGACCGCCGTGTGGGCGCATACCTCGAACGTG
Organism: Pseudomonas sp. D3; assembly: GCF_029320995.1. Lineage (NCBI taxonomy): Bacteria > Pseudomonadati > Pseudomonadota > Gammaproteobacteria > Pseudomonadales > Pseudomonadaceae > Pseudomonas > Pseudomonas sp. D3. Next base: position 798,222 of record NZ_CP119772.1, on the reverse strand, counting down.
GAGTTCGCGGCGGCAGCGCCTTATGCAGGGTTGTTGATTCTGGTGTCGGGGGTGCCGGTTTATTTGCTCACCACTCGGATGTATTTGAGCCGCTGAAACCGCTATCGGGGGCAAGCCCCCCCCTCCCACATTCGGCCGCATTCCAAATGCTGGAACTCGGTCAACTGTGGGAGGGGGCTTGCTCCCGATGGCGGCGGCACAGACAACACTAAGCCCGGAACTGCCCCAGGCTCGCCTTCAACTGCGCCGCCAAACCATCCAGCACCTTGCCACTGGCCGTGGTTTCTACCACAGCCTGCGCGGCACGCTCGGCCTGAGCGTGAATCACCTCGACCCGCCCACGTACCGCATGCGCGCCCCGAGCTTGATGCTCAGCCGCACGAGTGGCCAGGCCAATCGCCGCGTGTACCTGCTCCACCGAGACCTGCACCGTCTGCTGCAAACGCACACTGTCGCGCAGCACCAGCAAGCCCTCGTTGGCCTGGCGCCCTGCCTTGCCGATGGTTTCGACCGCCTCGCGAGCGCCCTGCTGCAACGCCACGATATGCGCCTGAATATCACCGGTGGAGCTCTGGGTTTTACTCGCCAGCGCACGCACCTCGTCTGCCACCACCGCAAAGCCACGCCCGGTCTCACCGGCACGCGCCGCTTCGATGGCCGCGTTGAGCGCCAGCAGGTTGGTCTGCTCGGCGATGCCGTGGATCACTGTCAGCACCACTTCGATCTGCTCGCTTTGCGCTGCCAGGCGCTCGATGACTTTGGAACCGGCCTGCACCTGGCCCGCCAGCGCTTCGATCAAGCTGCCCACTTCAGCCGACGTGCGTGAGTTTTCATCCGTAGCCTGGCGAATATCCACCACCTGCTGCAGCGCGGCCTGCATCGCATGGCTTTCGGCCTGGGCCTCATCGGCCATCTGCGACAGCGCGCGCAGGCTCTCGGCCACTTCGTCGCGCTGCAAACCCGCCGCCGCGTCGGCGCCGGCATTGCGCAAGGTCATCGCGCCGATTTCCACACCGGTACGCTGCGCCACATCGCCGGCCTCGCGCACGATGGGCTGCAACTTATCCACAAAGCGATTGACCGCGGAGGCCATGTCGCCGATCTCATCTTTGCTGTTGATCTGCACGCGCTTGGTCAGGTCACCCTCGCCCGCCGCCAGGTCATCCATGGCCGCGATCAACAGTTTCAGACGATTAACCACGCGCCGCCCGAGCACCACCGCGATCAGCAGCAAGACACCAAAACCGACCACCGCGAGCCCCATGCCGATGCGCCAGCGCAGCGTACCCGCCGCTTCTTGCACGACACTCGTGGTGTTGGCGGTCATCTGGGTAGCGGTCGCCTGCGCCGATTGCAACCTCGCGCCCATGGCGGCAGCACTATCCGCCGCAGCGCCCTTGAGGCTGTCACCCACCAACTGATCGCCGCTGGCAATCAGTGCCGCAAAGCGCTTATCCAGCGCCAGCAGGTCGGCCTCTACCGACGCGGTCGAGACGCCCATGCGGACCTTGCCGATCTCGACACCGTTGGGGCTGATGGACGCTTCGACGTAGTACACGGAGGCGTCCGCCTTGGCGGCGTCCAGCACTTTATCGAGAGCACGGTCGCCCTTGCCCTTTTCCAGCAAAGCCTGGTTGATCGGGTTTTCCCGGTTCAGATAGCGCGTCAGATGCTCACCGGCAGCGTCGTCATACACCACGAACAACACGTTGGGATTGCGCTGGGCCCGTCGGGCGAACTCCGACAGCGTCGGCACATCGTTGTCCCACATGGCACGGGGCGCCACGGAGGCCAGCAATTGCGCCATGTCATTAGCGGAGTCTTGCAGGTCTTTTTCCAGGGTCGCACGCAGTTGCTTCTGCTCTTCCTGCAGGCGCGCGGAAAGCCCAGCAGTCAGACGCTGACGGGTGCTGCTGGACAAGCTGTCCAGGCTGGATGTGACTTCTTTGCCAGCCTGGGCCAATTCGCTCGACAGTTTCTGACTGTCGAGCCCCAGGCGATTGCCCAAATCAGCTTCCAGCGCCGTGACTGTGCTCCGAGTTAGAGCAACCGCCACCAGCACTTGCACCAAAAGAGCGATACCTAGGGTAACGAACACCGGCCGCAACAGTCGACTTTGTAACAATGAGAGAACGGCAGACATCGGGAATCCCTCCACCACGGGTGCCATTAATTTGATAGCACCGCGAAAAAAGGAAATACAGCAAGGGTCGTGCCGTTTGGCGAACTGAAACGACAAAGGGCTCCCGAAGGAGCCCTTTGCTTTTTACATCAACAGCTTATTAAGCGAACGGGTGACGCAGAACGATGGTCTCGTTGCGGTCCGGGCCCGTCGAAATAATGTCAATCGGCGCGCCGATCAGCTCTTCAACGCGCTTGATGTAAGCACGCGCATTGGCTGGCAGCTCTTCCAGGGTTTTGACACCCACGGTCGATTCGGTCCAGCCTGGCACTTCTTCGTACACCGGCTGCAGCCCCACGTAACTGTCAGCGTCAGTCGGAGCAACGCTCTTACCTTCTGCATCTTTGTAGCCGACGCAGATGTTGATGGTTTCCAGACCGTCGAGCACGTCCAGCTTGGTCAGGCAGATACCCGAGATGCTGTTCACATCGATAGCACGACGCAGGATAACGGCATCGAACCAGCCACAACGACGAGCACGGCCGGTGGTTGCGCCGAACTCGTGACCTTGCTTGGCCAGGTGTGCACCGACTTCGTCGAACAGCTCAGTCGGGAATGGACCCGAACCGACACGAGTGGTGTAAGCCTTGGTAATGCCCAGGATGTAGTCCAGGAACATAGGGCCAACACCCGAACCGGTAGCCACGCCACCAGCGGTAGTGTTGGAGCTGGTCACATACGGGTAGGTACCGTGGTCGATGTCCAGCAACGAGCCTTGAGCGCCTTCGAACATGATGTCTTTGCCAGCACGACGCAGGTCGTGCAGCTCGGCGGTCACGTCGAGCATCAGCGGCTTGAGCAGCTCAGCGTATTCCTTGCATTCGGCCAGGGTCTTGTCGAATTCGATGGCTGGCTCTTTGTAGTAACCCACCAACATGAAGTTGTGGTATTCCACCAGTTCGCGCAGTTTGTCTTCAAAGCGCGGCATGTTGAGCAGGTCGCCAACACGCAGGCCGCGACGCGCGACTTTATCTTCATAGGCCGGGCCGATACCGCGACCGGTGGTGCCGATCTTCAGCTCGCCACGCGCCTTTTCACGGGCCTGGTCCAGCGCAACGTGGAAGGACAGGATCAGCGGGCAGGACGGGCTGATACGCAGGCGCTCGCGCACCGGTACGCCTTTCTCTTCCAGTTTGGTGATCTCGCGCAGCAGGGCATCCGGTGCAACCACGACGCCGTTGCCGATCAGGCACTGCACGCCTTCGCGCAGTACGCCCGACGGGATCAGGTGCAAGACGGTTTTTTCGCCATCGATGACCAGGGTGTGGCCAGCGTTGTGGCCGCCTTGGTAGCGCACTACGGCGGCAGCATGTTCGGTCAGCAGATCAACGATCTTGCCTTTGCCCTCATCACCCCATTGGGTGCCCAGGACTACGACATTCTTACCCATAACACTTGTCCTCATTCGCGCAAACTTGGTGCCGGCGTTGGCCGGCAGGAAAACTCAAGAAGCCAGTGGCGATACTTGCCAAAGCCCGTTCTGCAGAATCAATTGCCGGTCGCAGTCCGCTTCACGGGCGGCGGCCAATGGTTGCCCAGGCAAAGCCTGGACGACACGCTGACCCTCACCGCGCAACTGGCAAACCTGCTGCCAGAGTGCTGCATCCGTACTGTCGGGCATCCAGATGCCACCAGACGGCAGCTCGACCTCAGCACGCCCCAGGGTCACCAGGGTTTTCAAATCGGTGGAGAAACCGGTGGCCGGACGCGCACGACCGAAGTCGGCGCCGATATCGTCATAGCGACCGCCTTGGGCGATGGCTTGGCCAACACCCGGCACAAACACCGCGAACACCACACCGGTGTGGTAGTGGTAGCCGCGCAACTCGCCCAGGTCGAAATACAGCGGGAGTTGCGGGAACCGTGCCGACAACTGCTCTGCAATCGCCAGCACGTCATCCAGTGCCGCCAATACCGGCGCCGGCGCATTGGCCAGGCGCTCACGTGCAGCATCCAGAACTTCGCGGCTGCCGCACAGGTTCACCAACGCGCGCAGCATGTCAGCCAGTTCGGCCGGCACGCCTTCGGTCAGGGCAATGACTTCGTCGATCGCCTTGCGCTGCAGGGCATCGAACAACTGTTGTTCCACTTCACCGGACAACCCCGCCGCACGGGCCAGGCCACGGTAGATACCAACGTGGCCCAGGTCCATGTGGACATCCGGCACGTCAGCCAGTTGCAGCATGGCCAGCATCAGGCTGATGACTTCCACGTCACTGCTCGGGCTGGCATCGCCGTATAACTCGGCGCCCAACTGGATCGGGCTGCGCGACGACGACAACGCCCGCGGCTTTGCATGCAGCACGCTGCCGGCGTAGCACAGACGGCTCGGGCCTTCGCGACGCAGGGTGTGCGCATCGATGCGCGCCACTTGCGGCGTGATGTCGGCACGGAACCCCATTTGCCGGCCCGATTGCGGGTCGATGACCTTGAAGGTGCGCAGATCCAGGTCCTGGCCCGCGCCGGTCAGCAGGGATTCCAGGTACTCGATATGGGGGGTCACGACAAACTCGTAACCCCAGCTCTGGAACAGATCCAACACCTGGCGACGCGCAACTTCAATGCGCGCAGCTTCTGGTGGCAGTACTTCTTCGATGCCATCTGGCAGCAGCCAGCGGTCTACCGTTGCCATTACGCCATTCCCCTATGATCCGGGCGGCCAACCCTCGGCCGAGCCTTGAGTGAAGCAGAAAATGCCCGCCCCTGGCATAAACCACGCGCAAGAGCGACGTGACGAACGGCCTGCAAACGGCCTCGTCGGGCACTTTCCTCGAAAAACCTGTCGCGCCTGCCGAATCAAACATGCAGACGCAAAAAAGCCGGGAATTTCCCGGCTGCCGCATCATACACCCGTTTTCTCAAAGGATCACCCCGCCAGGCGTTTTAGCCGCCCGACGGGAGTGAACATTGAGTTACTTGGACTTTTCCAGGTAACGGAAGAAGTCGCTGCTCGGGTCCAGCACCATGACGTCGGTTTTGCTCGCGAAGCTTTCACGGTAGGCACGCAGGCTACGGTAAAACGCGTAGAACTCCTGGTCCTGGCCGTAGGCTTTAGAGTAGATCGACGCGGCTTGCGCATCACCATCACCACGCGCTTCTTCAGACTCGCGATAGGCCTCGGCCAACAGCACACGACGCTGACGGTCGGCATCCGCACGGATACCCTCGGCCAGCTCGTTACCTTTGGCACGGTGCTCACGCGCTTCACGCTCACGCTCGGTGCTCATGCGCTCGAACACGCTGCGGTTCACTTCCTTCGGCAGATCGATGGCCTTGACCCGGACATCGACAACTTCGATCCCCAGCTCTTTTTCCGCCATCGTATTCAACGAACGAGTGATATCCGCCATCAGCGCATCACGCTCACCGGACACCACCTCGTGCAGGGTGCGCTTACCAAACTGGTCACGCAGACCCGATTCCAGACGACGCGACAAGCGCTCGTCGGCAATCTGCTTGAGGCCGGAGGTCGCGGTGTAGAAGCGCTCGGCATCCTTGACGCGCCACTTGGCGTAGGCGTCAACCATCACGGCTTTCTTTTCCAGGGTCAGGAAACGCTGTGTCGGTGCATCCAGGGTCATCAGGCGTGCGTCGAACTTGCGCACCTGGTTGACGTAGGGGACTTTCACATGCAGGCCCGGCTGGACATCCGCCTGGACCACGCGACCGAATTGCAGCAGCACCGCACGCTCGGTCTGAGCCACGATGTAGAAGCAGTTCCAGGCAGCGATGACCACGACGACGCCCACAATCAGGGCTGTCAGCGATTTATTGTTCATCAACGACTCTCCCTGGTACGTGTTTGCTGTTGCAGCAAGTCAGCGGCCGCACGGGCGCTCGCTTCGTTGGCAGCGGCATTCGAACCGGTAGCCGGTGCGCTGGCGCCGCTACGACCACCTTCGATCATCTTGTCCAGCGGCAGGTACAGCAGGTTGTTCTGCCCACCCTTGCTGCCGGTCACGAGAACCTTGCTGGTGTTGCTGAAGACTTCCTGCATGGTGTCCAGGTACAGACGCTCACGCGTAACTTCCGGTGCCTTGCGGTACTCGGCGACCAGTTTGGTAAAGCGATCCGCTTCACCCTTGGCACGGGAGACCACTTCATCGCGGTAACCGTTGGCATCTTCAAGGATGCGCTGGGCCTGACCACGGGCTTCCGGCACGACGCCGTTGGCGTAGGTTTCAGCCTGGTTGCGCGAACGCTGCTCGTCTTCACGGGCGCGGATCACGTCATCAAAGGCCTCCTGTACTTCGCGCGGTGCGGCTGCGCTCTGTATGTTGACCTGGGTGACGGTGATACCGGTGCGATACGTGTCGAGGAACCGTTGCAGGCGCTCCTTGATCTCGCTGGCCATCAACTCACGACCCTCGGTGAGCACCTGATCCATCGCGGTGGAGCCCACCACGTGGCGCAAGGCGCTCTCAGTCGCCTGTTGCAGGCTGACTTCCGGCTGATCGACGTTCAGCACGAAGTCCTGCAGGTTGCTGATCTTGTACTGCACGGTCAGCGGCACTTCGACGATGTTCTCGTCTTCAGTCAGCATCTGGCCCTGCTTGGTGTAGGCACGCTCACGCGTGACGTTCTCCATGTACTTCTTGTCGATCGGCGGGAAGTAGATGTTCAGGCCTGGGCCGACAGTCTCGTAGTACTTGCCGAAGCGCAGCACCACGGCCTGCTCCTGCTCGTCCACCACGTAGACCGCGCTATACAGCCACACAGCCGCGAGCACGACAAGCCCAAGGCCCAGCAGGCCGTAGCCGCCGCCCTTGCTTGTGCGACCGCCATCGTCACCACCGCGTTTTTTTCCACCACCGAACAACCCATTCAGGCTTTCCTGCAGCTTTCGGAAGGCCTCGTCGAGATCCGGTGGCCCCTTGCGGTCGCCATTATTGCGGCGCTTACCACCCCAAGGATCCTGATTATTCGAGTTGCCACCCGGCTCATTCCAAGCCATAGCGCTCTCCATCTGATAAAGCAAAGACGCACCCACGGCGCGCCGACCAATGCTACAGAATGCCTGCTACTGCGGCACAACCGCTTTCTCAGGCTTTTATTGCAAAGTGTGTTGCTCGATGAACTCTGTCGGTATAACGCCTTCGCGGCTGACTAGCCGATTCAGCTCCGAGCGCGGCAATCGAACGGCCAGCAAGCTGACACCTTCTTCATCGTGCTCTTCTTTCTGTACCGCGCCCAACTCGAAAAACTGTGCACGCAGTCGAGCAAAACGCTGAGGCAAGCGCAAGGTGCCGACGAACAAATCGTTGCCGAGCAACTCGGCGATCGCTTGCTCAAGCAAGTCCAGGCCGCGACCATCACGCGCCGACAACCAGACCCGCTGGGGCTTGCCGTCTTCGTCGCGCTGAATTTGTGGCTCAACGCCTTCAAGCAAATCGAGTTTGTTATAGACCTCGAGGATGGGCAAGTCCTGGGCACCAATCTCGCCCAACACCACCATCACCTGTTCAATCTGCAACATGCGATCAGGCTCAGCCGCATCAATCACGTGCAACAGCAGGTCGGAGTTGCTCGACTCTTCGAGCGTAGACCGAAATGCCTCGACCAGTTTGTGCGGCAAGTGACGAATGAAGCCCACTGTGTCGGCCAGGACAATCGGCCCCAGGTCCGCCAGTTCCAGGCGGCGCAGGGTCGGGTCAAGGGTCGCGAACAGTTGGTCGGCCGCGTACACGTCCGATTTGGTCAAGTTGTTGAACAGCGTGGACTTGCCGGCGTTGGTGTAACCCACCAGGGAAACGGTAGGGATATCCGCTCGGCTGCGGCCACGTCGCGATTGTTCGCGCTGACTGCGGACTTTTTCCAGCCGGCCCTTGATCTGACGCAGGCGAACCCGCAGCAGTCGCCGGTCGGTTTCGAGCTGGGTCTCGCCAGGGCCACGCATGCCGATACCGCCACCCTGGCGCTCAAGGTGAGTCCAGCCACGCACCAGCCGGGTGCTCATGTGGTCAAGCTGGGCCAGTTCAACCTGGAGCTTGCCCTCATGGGTACGGGCGCGCTGGGCGAAAATATCGAGAATCAGGCCGGTACGGTCGATCACGCGACACTCGAAAACACGTTCGAGGTTACGCTCCTGACTGGGCGTGAGGATGTGATTGAAAATCACCAGATCGGCCTGTTCGGCATGGACCAGGTCGCGCAGTTCCTCGACCTTGCCGCTGCCAATCAGGTATTTGGCGGTTGGCCGATGACGCGGTACGTTAAAAAACGCAACGGTCTCGGCGCCGGCCGAATTAGCCAACTCCTGAAACTCCTGCGGATCTTCGCGCGCCTCAGGGTCCTGTCCATCCAAGTGAACGAGGATCACTCGCTCACCACCACCGTGGCGCTCAAAGAACAAAGGAGACTCCTATCAGGCGTTACCTGGCTCAGCGTCACCCTGTTCGCCATCGGCCGCGCTAGGCAGACGGATTGGACGAACTGGAACGACTGTCGAGATAGCGTGCTTGTAAACCATTTGGCTGACGGTGTTTTTCAGCAGGATCACGAACTGGTCGAACGACTCGATCGTACCTTGCAGCTTGATACCGTTGACCAAGTAGATGGAAACCCCAACTTTCTCTTTACGTAAAGTATTCAAGTAAGGGTCTTGTAGCGAATGCCCTTTTGACATGTGCCGCACTCCTTTAAGGATCAATAATAAAAAATCGGAAAATAGATAGCTTATGGCCGTCACACCCCCAAGGATAGACGGCAATTGCAAGGACTCAGCTCAATATGGAGACCGTTCCCAAGTATTTCAAGGCGCGTGACAGATTGTCGCTGTCCAGGCTGTCCAGCCAGTGCAAATCGCTCCAACTGCGCAGCCAGGTGAACTGACGCTTCGCCAATTGGCGCGTGGCAATAATGCCGCGCTCCCGCATTTCGGCTGACGTCAGCTTGCCATCCAGATGATCCCAGACTTGGCGATAGCCTACAGCACGTATCGAAGGCAACCCTGAATGCAGATCACCTCTTGAACGCAGTGCTACGACCTCGTCCACAAACCCCTGTTCCAACATAATTGTGAATCTTTGTGCAATTCGTTCATGCAGCACCTGGCGATTTGCCGGAGCAATCGCCAGATTCGCCACAGTATAGGGCAATTGTGACCGCCCCGATGCGCCTGCGTCAGCACTTTGCGCAGATTGTCGCTGCCGATGCTCGGTCATGGTCTGACCACTTACCCGCCAGACTTCCAGGGCTCGGCTGAGGCGCTGGGGGTCGTTGGGGTGGATGCGCGCGGCGGACACCGGATCGACTGCCGCCAATTGGTCGTGCAGGGCTTGCCAGCCAAGGCGCGCTGCTTCTTCTTCGAGCTCGGCGCGCACCTGGGCGTCGGCCGGCGGCATATCCGCCAGGCCTTCCTGCAAAGCCTTGTAGTAGAGCATCGTGCCGCCCACCAACAGCGGGATGTTGCCGCGCGCGGTGATCTCGGCCATAGCCGCCAGCGCGTCGGTGCGGAAATCTGCCGCCGAATAGCTCATTGCGGGGTCGATGATGTCGATCAATCGGTGCGGATAGTGAGCCAGCAGTTCCTTTGAAGGCTTGGCAGTTCCGATATCCATACCACGGTAAACCAAGGCAGAGTCGACACTGATCAGCTCGCAGGGCAGCACTTTGCTCAGCTCGATGGCCAGGTCGGTCTTGCCGGCGGCCGTGGGGCCCATCAGGAAGATCGCGGGGGGCAAGGCACTCATCAACGGCCGCGCAAGAACAGTTTGTCCAGATCGTCCAGGCCCATTTGGGTCCAGGTCGGTCGGCCATGGTTGCATTGTCCACTGCGCTCGGTGTTTTCCATATCGCGCAGCAGGCCGTTCATTTCCGGCAAGGCCAGGCGGCGATTGGCGCGGATCGCACCGTGACAGGCCATGGTGCCAAGCAGCTCGTTGATGTGCGCCTGGATACGGTCGCTGGTGCCGTATTCCATCAGGTCCGCCAAGACGTCGGCCACCAGCCGGTTGGCCTCGGCTTGCTTAAGCAACGCGGGAATCTGGCGGATCGCCAGGGTTTCCGGGCCCAGGCGTTGCAGTTCGAAACCCAGCTTCTGGAACACGCTGGCGTGCTCTTCGGCGCAATCGGCTTCACGCTGGCTGACCGCCAGGGATTCCGGCACCAGCAGCGGCTGGCCGCTCAGGCCTTCGCTGGCCATGGCGATTTTCAGGCGCTCGTACATGATCCGCTCGTGGGCCGCGTGCATGTCCACCAGCACCAGGCCGTGGGCGTTTTCCGCGAGGATATAGATGCCCTTGAGCTGCGCCAACGCATAGCCCAATGGCGGAATATCACCCCCTCCTTCGGGCAGGGCGACGGCGCTCGGCTCGGCCCCCGGTAGCGGCGCAAAGAACTCACGGTAGGCCGCCTGCGCCTCAGCTACCGGCACCGCCGATTGCGGACGCGGAGTGTATTGATACTGATAGCCCGCCCCCGAACCCGTGCCCGGCGCCGTGTAGTTCGGCTGCGGTTGCGGCGATTGCAGCAGGTTGCCCGCCAGGCTCATTTCGCCCTGTGGGCCGAACTCGCCGGCTTCCGGGCCACTCGGGCGAACCACCGCCGTCACGATCGGCGCGGACAGTTGGTCATCCGGACGCACATCGCCCAGCGCGCGGTGCAAGGTGCCGTAGAGGAAGTCATGCACCATGCGCCCATCACGGAAGCGCACTTCATGCTTGGTCGGGTGTACGTTGACGTCGACCACCGACGGATCGACCTCGAAGAACAGCACAAACGTCGGGTGCCGCCCGTTGAACAGCACGTCGCGATACGCCTGGCGCACCGCGTGGGCCACCAGTTTGTCGCGCACCGCCCGCCCGTTCACAAAGAAATACTGCAAGTCCGCCTGGCTGCGCGAGAACGTCGGCAACCCCACCCAACCCCACAGGCGCAAGCCATTGCGTTCGATTTCAATCGGCAGCGCCTGCTCCAGGAACCCCGCGCCGCAGACCGCCGCCACCCGCCGGGCGCGCGCGGCGTCGTCATTGGCTTCGTGCAGGCTGAGGATGGTCTTGCCGTTGTGACGCAGATGAAATGCCACGTCGAACCGCGCCAGGGCCAGGCGCTTGATGACTTCCTGCAGGTGATCGAATTCGGTTTTCTCGGCCTTGAGGAATTTGCGTCGCGCCGGGGTGTTGAAGAACAGGTCACGCACTTCCACCGAAGTGCCCACCGGATGCGCAGCCGGCTGGACCCGAGGCGCCATGTCGCGGCCTTCGGTCTCCACTTGCCAGGCCTGGTCGGCGCTGCGCGTGCGCGAGGTCAGGGTCAGGCGCGCCACGGAGCTGATCGAGGCCAGGGCCTCGCCGCGAAAGCCCAGGCTCATCACGCGCTCAAGGTCTTCAAGGTCGCGAATCTTGCTGGTGGCGTGCCGCGCCAGAGCCAGTGGCAGGTCGTCGGAGGAGATGCCGCTGCCGTCGTCACGCACCCGCAGCAGCTTGACGCCGCCCTGCTCGACGTCGACATCGATGCGCTTGGCGCCGGAGTCGATGCTGTTTTCCAGCAACTCCTTGATCACCGAAGCCGGCCGCTCGACCACCTCGCCCGCCGCAATCTGGTTGGCAAGGCGCGGGCTGAGCAGTTCGATGCGCGAGCCGCTGTTGAGGATCGATTCACTCATTACTGTGCCGCCAATTCAGTGCCGGGGATGGTCAACACCTGGCCGACCTTCAACTCATCGGTTTTCAGGTTGTTAGCGCTGCGCAAGGTCGCGGCCGACACTTGGAAACGCACCGCCAGCATGGCCAGGGTGTCGCCAGGCTGTACACGATGGTCACGCGGGCCCTGGGCGATTTTCCCGGAGTCGCGCAGCCAGGCGACATACGTGCCCGGCGGCGGGTTCTGCTGGAAGAACTGACGCACACCGGCACTGATGGAGCGTGCCAATGCCTGCTGGTGGCTGGCGCTGGCCAGTTTCGAGGCTTCGTTGGCGTTGGAGATAAACCCGGTTTCCACCAGGATCGACGGGATGTCCGGCGATTTCAACACCATGAACCCGGCCTGCTCAACGCGCTGTTTGTGCAGCGATGTCACGCGACCGATGTTGCTCAGGACTTTCTGCCCGACGTTCAAGCTGGAGGTCAGCGAGGCGGTCATCGACAGGTCGAGCAGTACACCGGCAAGCATCTTGTCCTTGTCGTCGAGGGACACGTTGCCGGCCCCGCCAATCAAGTCGGAACGGTTTTCACTGTCGGCCAGCCAGCGGGCCGTCTCGGACGTGGCGCCGCGATCCGACAGGGCAAACACCGAGGCGCCGAAGGCGGCGGACGAAGGCGCGGCGTCGGCGTGGATCGAGACGAACAGGTCGGCGCCCTTCTTGCGCGCGATTTCGGTGCGGCCGCGCAGCGGGATGAAGTAGTCGCCGGTACGGGTCAGCTCGGCGCGATAGCCTTTCATGCCGCTGACCTGGCGCTGCAATTCACGGGCGATGGCCAATACCACGTCTTTTTCATGCTGACCACGCGAGCCGGAAGCGCCCGGGTCTTCGCCGCCGTGACCGGCGTCGATTACCACGATAATGTCACGTTTACCCGCAGGCGCCGGCGGTGGCGGCGGCAACTTGACCTGCGGTTGCGACTGACTGACCGGCACAGCCGGCACGGTTGCCACACTCGGCGTCGGCGCGGGCGGTGGCGCGGCATCGGCGGCGTTGTCGTACAAGTCAACCACCAAGCGGTTGCCGTACTGGGCGTTGGGCGCCAGGGAGAAACTTTTCGGGGTCACGGCCTTTTTCAGGTCGATGACCACGCGCAGATCGGTCGGCGTGCGCTGGGCCGAGCGCATGCTGGTAATCGGGGTGTTGGCGGTAGACACCTTCAGCGGCGCGGCCAGGGTCGCACCGTTGATGTCGATCACCAGGCGATCAGGCGCCGTCAGGGTAAAGACGCTGTGCTGGACCGGGCCAGACAGGTCGAACACCAGTCGCGTGTTATCCGGCGCTCGCCACAGGCGAACACTCTTCACCTGTGAAGCAGCCAGAGCATTCACAGTCATTGCCGCAAGCAACACCCCTACGACAGCAACCAACGCGCGAAAGCGCATACCTAACCCCACCAATTATTTGAATTCCAATGCCAGAGCGGCGCACCACGACTCACCGCGCGCGCCCTGGGGCAACAACTTCAGCCGACGTCCGTGATCATGCGGCGTAATGGTAATGGTCAGGTCCGGCTTTGGCAAAAAGCCTGTGCCTTTATCTGGCCACTCGATCAGGCACAGCGCGTCATCCTCGAAATAATCCCGAATACCCATGTACTCCAGCTCTTCGGGGTCTACCAGGCGATAGAGGTCAAAGTGGAAGGCTCTTATCGCACCGATCTCGTAAGGCTCGACCAACGTAAAGGTCGGACTTTTCACCGCCCCCGCATGGCCCAACCCGCGAATGATCCCCCGGGACAGCGTGGTCTTGCCCGCCCCCAGGTCGCCTTCGAGAAAGATCAGCCCCGCCCCGCCCGTCACCTGGGCAATCCGATGACCGAACGCAACCATTGCCTCTTCATCCGCCAGGAAAAGGATTACTTCAGACACGGTGACTGTTCCTCAAGCAATTGACGAATGGCGGGTATCAGGTCGCTGGCAGCCAGGCCGCGACCAAAGGTGCCCTGCCGAGCTCCCGCCGTGGCGTGCAACCACACGGCCAGGCAACCGGCGTCATAAGCGGGCATGCCCTGCGCCAGCAACGCACCCACCAGGCCGGCCAAAACGTCGCCGAGCCCTGCGGTCGCCATGGCCGGATGGCCTTGGTCGCAGCGCGCAACGCGGCCGTCCGGGCTGGCAATCAAACTGCCCGCCCCCTTGAGAATAGCCACTGCGTTGAATTTCTGGCTCAACGCGCGCGCCACGTTAAGACGATTCGCCTGAACCTCTGCTGTCGACATCCCCATCAAACGCGCAGCTTCGCCTGGATGCGGGGTGATCAAGCAGTTGGCAGGAAGGCTTACGCTGCCGGTCGCCAGTTGATTCAAGGCATCGGCGTCCCAGACTTGCGGCTGTTTGGCATTAGCGGCGACGGACAGCAGGCTCTTGCCCCAGGCGGCATCACCCAGGCCCGGGCCGATGACGATAACCGAGATTTTTTCCAGCAACCCCATCAACTGGTTGGCCGAACTCACACCGACGGTCATGACTTCCGGCAAGCGCGCCAATGCGGCGGGCACATGTTCAAGGCGGGTCGCCAGGGACACCATGCCCGTGCCGCTGCGCAGCGCACTTTCGGCACTGAGCAACGCAGCGCCGCCAAAGCCTCTGTCACCACCAATGACCAGCAAGTGACCGAACTGGCCTTTATGGGCGTCCGGGGAACGCGCAGCCAGTCGCGGCAAATTGCCGGGCAACAGGGGCTGAACGTCGGTTATTTCGTGTTTTGTCTGCGGCATACGTCTTCAAGCTCCGATGTCTGGCAGAATTATACCCATCTAACCTGTGGTTTCCCGTGTCTCATGCCTGCTATTACCTCCGATCTGCCCGCGCTCGCCCAATCGATCAAAGACTGGGGCCGCGAGCTGGGCTTTCAACAAGTCGGCATCAGCGGCCTGGACCTGGCCGAGCATGAACAGCACCTGCAACGCTGGCTCGACGCGGGCTACCACGGCGAGATGGAGTACATGGGCGCCCACGGCAGCAAACGCTCGCATCCCGAAGAGTTGGTGCCGGGCACCTTGCGCGTGGTCTCGCTGCGCATGGACTACCTGCCCGGCGACACGCACATGGCGCAACTGCTGGCCCAACCGGAAAAAGCCTACATCTCCCGTTACGCCCTCGGCCGCGACTACCACAAGCTGATCCGCAAGCGCGTGCAACAACTGGCCGAACGCATCCAGGCGCAAATCGGCCCCTTCGGCTTTCGCGCCTTTGTCGACAGCGCACCGGTGCTCGAAAAAGCCATCGCCGAAAAAGCCGGGCTGGGCTGGATCGGCAAAAATACCCTGGTCCTCAATCGCAAGGCCGGCAGCTACTTCTTCCTGAGCGAGCTGTTTGTCGACTTGCCGTTGCCGGTCGATCCGCCTCACGCTACCGAACATTGCGGCCGCTGTACCGCCTGCCTGGATATTTGCCCGACCAACGCGTTCGTCGGGCCCTATGTGCTGGACGCGCGGCGCTGCATTTCCTACCTGACCATCGAACTCAAGAGCGCGATCCCTGAAGACTTGCGCCCACTGATCGGCAACCGGGTTTTCGGTTGCGATGACTGTCAGATCGTTTGCCCATGGAATCGTTTCGCCCGCTCCACCGCCGAAAGCGATTTCAAGCCACGGCACAACCTGGATAACGCGCAACTGGCCGAACTGTTCATGTGGGACGAGGATAAATTCCTCAGCAGCACCGAAGGCTCGCCCCTACGCCGCGCCGGCTACGAGCGCTGGCTGCGCAACCTGGCGGTGGGCCTGGGCAACGCGCCATCAAGCATTCCGGTGCTGGAAGCCTTGAAGGCGCGCCGGGACTACCCCTCGGAGCTGGTGCGCGAACACGTGGAATGGGCGCTGAAGCAGCACGCCGAGCGTCAATGAACGTCGTCGTTGTAGACGAACTTGGGCATTTCCCAGTGAAAACGGATCGCCAGCAGGCGCAGGAGAAAGCCGCTGAACAGGGTGAGTAAGATCGCCTGCTCGCTCGGCAACTGCAGGTAGAGACACAGCAAGTAGAACCAGGCGGCGAGGAATGACACGCTGGCGTATAGCTCACGGCGAAAGATCAGCGGGATGTCGTTGCAGAAAATATCCCGCAGGATGCCGCCAAACACCCCGGTGATCACACCGCTGACCGACGCCACCAGCATACCGTGGCCCATTTCCAGGGCGGTCATGCAGCCGATCAGGGTGAAGGCAACCAAACCCACCGCATCCAGCGCCAGAAACAGCGAACGCAGGCGGCGCATGAGCGGTGCGATAAAGATCGTCACCAGCGCGGCGACGGACGTCAGCACCAGGTATTCCGGGTGCTTGACCCAGGTCAGCGGGTAATGCCCGAGCAGCACATCGCGCACCGAACCGCCGCCCAACGCCGTCACGCAGGCGATCAGCACCACGCCAAACCAGTCCATGCCGCGCCGACCGGCAGACAAGGCACCGGTCATCGCTTCGGCAGTGATGGCGATGAGGTAGAGCATCAACAGCATGATGGCGATCCTTACAATGTGGCGAGGGCGCTTGCTCCCGTTGGGCTGCGCAGCAGCCCCAGGTATCGGAGAATGGCGTGTGGCAGGTAGATCCAGATGGCTGAACCGAGCGTGCTGCGCACTCTAGCGGGAGCACGCTCCCTCGCCACAGAGAGCCGGCATCAAGCCTTGATGAAGTGCTTGCGGTAGTGCTGCAACTCGGCGATCGACTCACGAATATCATCCAGCGCCAAGTGAGTGCTGCCTTTATGGAAGCTGTCTTTGACTTCCGGCGCCCAGCGCGCGGCCAGCTCCTTAAGAGTGGACACATCCAGGTTGCGGTAGTGGAAGTAGCTTTCCAGTGCCTTCATGTGGGTATAAAGAAAGCGGCGGTCCTGGCAGATGCTGTTACCGCAGATCGGCGACTTGCCCTTGGGCACCCACTTTTCCAGGAAGGCGATGGTTTCGGCTTCGGCTTCGGCCATGCTGATGCGGCTGTCACGCACGCGCTGGGTCAGGCCGGAGTTGCCGTGGGTGCGGGTGTTCCACTCGTCCATGGTGGCGAGGATGGCGTCGCTGTGGTGGATGGCGATCACCGGACCTTCGGCCAAGGTATTGAGGTTGCTGTCGGTGACAATGGTCGCCATCTCGATGATGACGTCGGTGTCGGGGTTCAGACCGGTCATTTCCAGATCGATCCAAATCAGATTTTGTGGGTTTTGCATGGCTTGATTCTCTTGGCACCTTGGCGTAGCCGCACAGTTTAGCAGGCGGGGCCGTGCTAGACTCGCGACCGTTTTACCTAACCTTTGCATTATCGACACGGAACACCAATGGCCAAACGCCAGCTCAACCGTCGCCAAAACTGGCGCATCGAAAAGATTCAGGGCGAACGCGCCGCACGCGCCGCCAAACGTGAATCCTCCGCCGTGGAAGCGCTCGAGGGCGGCGACCTGGGCCCCGAACAAACGGGCCTGGTGATCGCGCACTTTGGTGTGCAGGTCGAAGTCGAGGCGCTCGAAGGCGAACTCGCCGGCCAGGTCTTCCGCTGCCACCTGCGCGCCAACCTGCCGGCGCTGGTGACCGGCGACCGCGTGGTGTGGCGTGCCGGCAACCAAGGCATCGGCGTGATCGTCGCCCAACTGCCGCGCACCACCGAACTGCGTCGCCCCGACAGCCGCGGCCAGTTGAAGCCGGTGGCGGCCAACGTCGACATGATCGTCATCGTCTTCGCGCCCCTGCCCGAGCCCCACGCCAACCTGATCGACCGTTATCTGGTCGCGGCCGAGCATGCGGGCATTCGTCCGCTGTTGTTGCTGAACAAATTCGACCTGATCGACGAACAGAACGCCCCGGCGCTCAACGCATTGCTGGCGGTCTACCGCACCCTGGGCTACCCGGTGCTGGAAGTGTCGGCCCATCACGGCAATGGCATGGAACAGCTACAACAGCAGTTGGACGGGCGCATCAGCGTGTTCGTCGGCCAGTCGGGCGTGGGCAAGTCATCGCTGGTCAACAGCCTGCTGCCGGAAGTCGACACCCGTGTCGGCCCGCTGTCGGAGCTGTCCGGCCAGGGCACCCACACCACCACCACCGCGCGGTTGTTCCACTTCCCCGGCGGCGGTGAGCTGATCGACTCCCCGGGCATTCGTGAATTCGGCCTCGGTCATGTCAGCCGCAGCGACGTGGAAGCCGGTTTCATCGAGTTCAACGACCTGATCGGCACCTGCCGCTTCCGCGACTGCAAACACGACCGCGAACCCGGTTGTGCCCTGCTCAAGGCGCTGGAAGATGGCCGCGTACAGCAACAACGGATGAACAGCTATCGGTCGATTATTGCGAGTTTGCCTGAGAGCAGTTACTAAACAGCGCATACAACAAGGCCGCGTTTATCGCGGCCTTGTTGTATGCAGCTTACGAGCCCTTGACAGGCGCCGTCGGGTCTTTCGCGCCGCCATCATCAAACAGGTTCAGCTTCTGCCGTAGCTCATGCGCCGGCAATGGCTCCTGCCCCGGCGGGATCGCGTTCGGGTCGACCGGTGCTCCGCCCTGCGCGCCCGCATCTGGGGTCGGAGGCGGTGGCGGCTGATCACCTTCAATCGCGCGCTGAGCCTTTTTGGTCAGCACAACAATATCGATCCGGCGGTTGATCGGGTTGAACGGCTCCTTGGCATCAAACAGCTGCGACGAAGCAAAACCCACCACCCGCGCCACTTGCGAGTCCGGGTAGCTGCCGGCCACCAACGCACGCCGGGCGGCGTTGGCGCGGTTGGCCGAGAGCTCCCAGTTGCCAAAGTCGCCTTGCCCCGCATACGGCTTGGCATCGGTATGGCCGCTGACGCTGATCTTGTTCGGCACGGCCTTGATCGTGTCGGCCATGGCCAGCAGGATGTCTTCAAAGTACGGTTTCAATCGCGCACTGCCGGAGTCGAACATCGGCCGGTTGGCGGCGTCGGTGATCTGGATGCGTAAACCGTCCGGGGTGATTTCGAACGAAATCTGATCCTTGAATTTCAGCAGCTGCGGGTTTTCGTCAACCTTGGTCTGCAACTCCTTCAGCAATAATTCGAGGCGCTCCTGCTCGACCTGTTCGGCCAGGCTTTCAACGGTTTTACGCTCGATCGGAATGTTTTCCTGCGGTGCCTCAGTCTTGACCTCAGGGTTGATGGTGCGCTCCGGCGCCAACTGCGGCGAACCGCCCAGGTCGATCACGAAGGGCGTGCCGCTTTCCGAGAAACCAATCGGGTCTTTGAAGTAACCGGCGATGGCGATCTTTTGCTCGGGGGTCGCGGTGGACATCAGCCACAGCACCAGGAAGAACGCCATCATCGCCGTTGCAAAGTCGGCGAAGGCGATTTTCCAGGCGCCACCATGGTGCCCCGCAGCGAAGCGCTTGACGCGCTTGATGATTATCGGCTGGTTGTTTTCCATGGCTTAGCGACCGCGAACCGCTTGTTCCAGCTCGGCAAAACTCGGGCGATGTTTCGGGTACAGCACCTTGCGACCGAATTCCACCGCCAGTGAAGGCGGCATGCCGGAGGCCGAAGCCACCAGGCTGGCCTTGATCGCTTCGTACAGATTGATTTCTTCCTTGGCATCGTGGGCCAGGGAGGTCGCGAGCGGGCCGAAGAACCCGTAGGCCGCGAGAATACCGAAGAACGTACCGACCAGCGCCGCACCCACGTGCATGCCGATGGCCGCCTGGTCACCCTCGCCCAGGGAGGCCATGGTCACCACGATACCGAGTACCGCCGCAACGATACCGAAGCCGGGCATGCCGTCGGCAACGCCGGTGACCGCGTGGGACGGGTGTTCCAGCTCTTCTTTGAGGCTGAACAATTCCATGTCGAACAGGCCTTCCAGCTCGTGGGGGGCCATGTTGCCGGAGGACATGATGCGCAAGTAGTCGCAGATGTAGGCGGTCATGCGCTCGTCTTTGAGCACTGCCGGGTACTTGGCGAAAATCGGGCTCGCCGAGGCGTCTTCGATGTCCGCTTCGATGGCCATCATGCCTTCACGGCGACTCTTGTTGAGGATCTCGTAAACCAGCCCCAGCACTTCCATGTAGAAGGTGTGGGAGAAGCGCGAGCCAAACATGCCCAGCGACTTCTTGATCACGTGCATGGTCATGTAGCCGGGGTTGGCCTGCAGGAATGCGCCGAATGCCGCGCCGCCAATAATCATCACTTCGAAGGGCTGGATCAACGCAGCAATCTTACCGTGAGATAGGACATAGCCACCGAGCACGCTTGCAAGGACGACGATGATGCCGATTATTTTAGCCATAGGGAATTTGTACTTGCGCCGTCGGGTTCATGGACATATTTGGAGGAACTGGAAAACTCTTGTTCTACTTATCGGCAAAACTGCGCCAGACTATAGACCGTCAAGGCGAAAAGCCAGTTCGGCCCGTTTAGGGCGTGTTGAAGTAAGTGATGATCGCGCCCCCAATCATGGCCAATGAAAAGACAGACCCATCTGTAAGACCCCTCTCTCTCGCGGCTTGGATCAAGTGCCTGGACGACGTTCGGCTGCCGGTTCCCCAGGCCAGCCACGACCGCGTGTGCAAAGCCATCCGCGATAGCCGCAGTTCTTTGCGAGATATTGCCGAGCTGATGCAGGGCAGCCCGTCGCTGGTACTCAGCGTGATGCGCGAGGCCAACAGCCACACCCATGGCAGCATGGCGGAACCGGCAGAAAACCTTGAAGTGGCACTTAACCGTCTCGGCCTCAAACGCGCCGAGGACCTGCTGGCACGCCTACCGTCAGTGCCGATGAATGAAATCCCCGTCGCCTTTCGCCAGCTGGTGCTGGTCAGCCGGCACGCGTCGCAGCAAGCCAGCGGTTTGTTCGCCAGCCGCCTGGCGCGGCTGTGGCAGGACATCCACTGGGGCAGCCTGCTGTTTCTGGCGCCGTTGTGGCCGATGGCGGTGGCCTACCCCAAGCTCCTGGAAGAATGGGAGCTGCGGGTGATCCACAAAGGTCAATCGGCGCGCCGGGTCGAGCAGGAATTGTTCGGCGTGCGCCTGCTGGACCTGTGCCTCGGCTTGACCGAAACCTGGCACCTGCCGATCTGGGTATCCCAGGGCTATCACCTGTTGCTGACCGAGCAACGCTTGCTGGTCAAGGCATTGCGCATCGCCCGCGAAGACGACCCACTGCGCCAGCAACAATTGCTGGATGCCGAGCCCAGTTTGCGGCGCTGGCTGAACCAGCCGGCCAATACAGTGTTGTTGGCTAACGGCCTGGCGATGTCGGCCCAGGAATCCTGGACCTGCCCGCATACCGAGCGCTGGCAATACCTCACCGCGCTGTACCTGCAACAGCCGTTGAGCGAGGTGCAGCAACAGGTTCACCAGCAAGCGGTGATCAACGCTCGCGCCACCTTGATGCCCGACCTCTGGCACCCGGCGCTGTCGCTGATCTGGCCGTGGCATGTACAGAAAATCCATCGCGGCCTGCTGCCCGCACCACCGCCGACGGCCGAGGCCCTGGCCGTTTGGCGCAAGCGTTGCACCGAATTACTGGTGGAGCCGAGCCGCTTCGCCAACGCCATGCACCTGACCACCTGCGCCAAGGAAGCCCTGGAGGCCAGCGGCATGCAGCGCGTCTTGCTGTTCATGGCGGATCGCGCCCTGAGCACCTTGCGCGTCCACCAGGCCGCCGGCCTGCCGAGGGACGCCACGAACTTGAGCCTGGACGTGGTCAACAGCACGCTGCTGCAACGCATGCTCGAAAAACCCGCCCAAGTGCGCTTCACGCCCGACAACCACGCGCAATTCGCCGCATTGTTGCCGCCGATCCTGCGTCGCCTGTTCAACGGCGAACACCTGCTGTTGCGCTCACTGAGCTGCAATGGTCGGGTGGTCATGGTGATGATCGCCGACCAGGGTGGTGGGCCGCTCTCGGAAACCACCGTGCAGGCCTTCGGTAAAACCGCTCAATGCATCGAAAAAGCCCTGCACAGCTTTACCAACCGCACCGGTTGATGCTTGCGCTACAATCGCCGTCTTTTATCGCCAACATTTGTGCCCAGGAGACCTCACATGCCTGACTTCTCTGGCTTGCCGCTGGTGATCGAATACAGCGACCTGCTTGGCCGCCTCGATGCCGACCAACTGATTCTGGTGGACCTCACCAGCGCCGCCCGCTACGCCGAAGGGCATATCCCCGGCGCGCATTTCGTTGACCCCAAGCGCACCCAACTGGGCCAGGCGCCAGCTCCCGGTCTGTTGCCGAACAAGGCTGATCTGGAGAAACTGTTCGGCGAACTGGGCCACACCCCGGACGCGACCTACGTGGTCTATGACGACGAAGGCGGTGGCTGGGCCGGGCGTTTTATCTGGCTGCTCGACGTGATCGGCCACACAAAATACCACTACCTCGACGGTGGCCTGCTGGCGTGGCTGGCAGACAAGCACCCGCTGTCTACCGAAGTGCCGGCCCCGGCTGGCGGGCCTGTCAGCCTCACCCTGCATGATGGCCCCACCGCGACCCGCGAATACCTGCAAAGCCGTCTCGGCGCTGCAGACCTGGGCATCTGGGACGCACGCGGCCCGCTGGAATATTCCGGCGAAAAAGTCCTGGCAGCCAAGGGCGGTCACATCCCCGGCGCCGTGAACTTCGAATGGACCGCCGGCATGGACAAGGCGCGCAACCTGCGCATCCGCCGCGACATGCCGCAGATCCTCGAGAACCTCGGGCTGACCCAAGATAAAGAAATCATCACCCACTGCCAGACTCACCACCGCTCTGGCTTCACCTACCTGGTGGCCAAGGCGCTCGGTTATCCGCGAGTCAAAGGTTATGCCGGTTCCTGGGGCGAATGGGGCAACCACCCCGACACCCCCGTCGAGATTTAAGGTTTAAGGACAGTTAATGAAAAAGCAGTTGTTCATCCTCAGCCAGTACTTGCTGCCGCACCACCTGCTGTCGCGTCTGGCCGGTTGCATTGCCGAGTGCCGCGTGCGCTGGTTCAAGAACGCCTTCACCACATGGTTCGCCAAGCGCTATCAAGTGGACATGTCCCAGGCCCTGGTTGAAGACGTGACGGCCTACGAGCACTTCAACGCGTTCTTCACCCGCGCCCTGAAAGACGGCGCGCGCCCACTGGATCAAACCCCGGGCGCCGTCCTGAGCCCCGCCGATGGCGCCGTCAGCCAACTCGGCCCGATCGAACATGGTCGCGTGTTCCAGGCCAAGGGCCACAGCTTCAGCGTGCTGGAATTGCTGGGCGGCGATGCGGCCGTGGCTGCGCCGTTCATGGGCGGCGATTTCGCCACCATTTACCTGTCGCCGAAGGACTACCACCGGGTGCATATGCCACTGGCGGGCACCTTGCGTGAGATGGTCTACGTGCCAGGGCGGATTTTCTCGGTCAACCAGACCACCGCCGAGAACGTGCCGGAGCTGTTTGCGCGTAACGAGCGTGTTGTCTGCCTGTTCGACACCGAACGCGGCCCGATGGCGGTGGTATTGGTCGGCGCGATGATTGTGGCGTCGATTGAAACCGTATGGGCCGGCCTGGTCACGCCGCCCAAGCGCGAGCTGAAAACCTTCCGCTACGACGAAGCCGCGCGTGCGCCGATTCACCTGGAGAAAGGTGCGGAGCTGGGTCGCTTCAAGCTGGGTTCGACTGCAATCGTGCTGTTCGGGCCAGATCAGGTGACGTGGGCAGAAGCACTGGTGGCGGGTTCGCCCGTGCAGATGGGCCAGGGTATCGCATTGCCGAAAGCCTGATCCGAAACCTGCAAAAGTTTAATGTGGGAGGGGGCTTGCCCCCTCCCACATTTTTGACCACATTTGTCAGTTACAACTGACCGTCGCGGTCACGAAAGCCCAGCAAATACAGCACACCGTCTAACCCAAGGGTCGAAATCGCCTGCTTGGCCGATTGTTTGACCAGCGGCTTGGCACGAAACGCCACACCCAACCCGGCAATTGCCAGCATCGGCAAGTCATTCGCACCGTCGCCGACCGCAATGGTCTGTTCCAGACGCAAACCTTCCTTGTGCGCCAATTCCCGCAGCAAGTCGGCCTTGCGCTGCGCGTCGACGATCGGCTCCACGGCCACGCCGGTCACCTTGCCATCCACCACTTCCAGCTCGTTGGCGAACACATAGTCGATGCCCAGCTTGGCCTGCAATTGCTTGGCGAAGTAGGTGAAGCCGCCGGACAGGATCGCGGTCTTGTAGCCCAGGCGCTTGAGTTCGGCGAACAGCGTTTCGGCGCCTTCGGTCAGGCGCAGGGAGGCACCGATCGAGTCCAGCACGCTGACATCCAGGCCTTTGAGCAGCGCCAGGCGCTCCTTGAAACTGGCGCGAAAGTCCAGCTCGCCGGCCATGGCGCGCTCGGTGATTGCGGAGACTTGCTCACCGACACCGGCGGCCTTGGCCAACTCGTCGATGACTTCGGCTTCGATCAGCGTGGAGTCCATATCGAACACCGCCAGGCGGCGGTTGCGGCGAAACAGCGAATCTTCCTGGAAGGCGATATCGACATTCAGCTCCTGGGCCACGCTCAGGAAGTCGGCACGCAAGGCTTGGGGGTCGGCCGGCTCGCCGCGCACGGAGAATTCGATGCAGCCCTTGCCCTGGTCAGCCGGCGTGTCCAATGGCATGCGGCCCGACAGACGGTCGATATGGTCGATATTCAAACCGTATTGCGCGGTGATCGAGCTGACGCGCTGCAACTGCTCGGCCGTCACTTTGCGGGTCAACAAGGTCACGATATGGCGCTTTTTGCCCTGGCCAGACACCCACTGCCGGTAATCCTCTTCGGACACCGGGGTAAAGCGCACCTGCTGATCCAGCTTGTACGCGGTAAACAGGATGTCCTTGAGGACGGACGACGCCTGCTCAGTGCTGGGAATTTCCACCAGAATCCCGAACGACAAGGTGTCGTGGATCACCGCCTGGCCGATATCGAGAATGTTCACACCACCCAGGGCCAAAACACCGGTAATGGCGGCGGTGAGACCTGGCCGGTCTTCCCCCGTGATGTTAATCAGGACAATTTCGCGCAAAGCGCACCCCCAGGCTGGAAAAAAACCGCATTCTACCCACTTTCAGTGACCACCGGGCACAGCCAACGCTTTGCCGGTCTTGGGCCTGTCGCTATACTGCGCGTCAATTTCACGGACTAAAGAGCCGAGCTCAAGTGAACCGGCCCACGCCAGTAAAAACCGATAACTTCTTCCTGCTGATCTTCCGGGCACTGCGCCACCGCCGTGTACCGATCGCATTACGCATCGCCAGCCATAACGTGATCCTGGTCGCTCTGGCACTGGTGATCTACGCCTGCGTGATGGGTTTGCAGTTCAAACAGGCCATGCACGAGCAAGCCGATGCCCTGGGCGAGAGCTTGACCACCCAGACCGCCACCTCGGCGACCGAACTGTTGGTGTCCAACGACATCCTCAGCCTCAACGTGCTGCTCAACAACCTGACCAAGAACCCGCTGGTGGCCCACGCCGCCATCTACAGCGTGGACAACCGGATCATGGCCGAAGCCGGGCAACGCCCGAAAAACGGCCTGTTGGGTGAAGCCGAAGGCCTGTACCAGAGCAATATCACGTTTCAGGATGTGAAAGCCGGCCAATTGCGCATCAGCCTGGACATGCAGCAATTCCAGCAGCCGATGACCATCAGCCTGCAAAGCATGGGCATCCTCAGCGCGATCCTGCTAGCCCTGGCCCTGGCCTTGAGCCTGCGCCTGGGACGGCATATCTCCACGCCGCTGATGCAACTGCGCATCTGGCTGCGGGATATCGACGAACACACCCCGGCCACCGATCGTCAGGACGAGATCGGCGACCTTGCGCGCCAGCTTCACGCCAGCTTCGCTCCGGAACCGGTAGCGCCCGAGGTTGAACCCGAGCCCGAGTTCGACGACAGCGATTACGACGACGAGCCCGCCTTTGAAGTGCGCAACCTGCGCGACCCGGGCTTTGACGAAAGCGCGCCGGTCGCTGGCTTGAAGCCTGCACCACGCCATGTGATCAGGGCCGAAGAAGACGAGCTGGACGACGAAGACCCGTTCGCCGACCTGCGCGACACCTCTGCCAGCAGCCCGGTCGTCGCGCCGAAGCCCGCACCGGTAAAGAACGCCGAGCCCCAGCACAGCGCTGTCCTGGCCGTGCAACTGGGTGCCCAGGACCAACTGCGCCGCCTGCCCCGCGCCCGCCTGACGGAATTACTGGAACGCTACCGCGACTGCCTCGACCAGGCCGCCTCGCTCTACCAGAGCGAACTGCACACCCTGAACGATGGCAGCACACTGATGCTGTTCCACAGCGAAGACAGCGGCGAAGACTACCTGACCAACGCCATCTGCTGCGGCGAGCTGCTACGCGCCCTGGGCCATGAGTTGCAGATCGAAGTGGCCGACAGCGGCATCACGTTGCAGTTGCAACTGGGCCTGACCGTCGGCGACGACCTGTTCGGTATGAGCCAGATCGACCTGTTGCTGACCGAGATCGCCCAGGACGCCCTGGCCCTGTCCCAACACAGCCGCAACCTGCTGCTGGTTGAGCGCAAGATCAGTGAAGACACGCTGATCCGCCAACGCGCACGTATCCGCCCGATTGCCAGCCCTGAGGGCGCCAGTTGCGTAGAACGCTTGATGGAGCCGTACCCATCGATGCTGGAGCGGCAATTGGCGCGAATGCACGAGACCCGTGCCAAGCACTGACTGACATGTGGGAGGGGGCTTGCTCCCGATGGCGGAGTGTCAGTCAAAAAGGCTGCAACTGACACATCGCTATCGGGGCAAGCCCCCTCCCACATTTGGACTCCACACGCCTCAAGTAAATCGCGCACAAACAAAAGGCCCGCTGAATAAGCGGGCCTTTTTTGTTGGAGCCATTCAGATCAGAACCTGAACACTTCCATGTCCGTGCGGATCGGCGTAGCCATCGGAATTTTCGGCTTTTCCGGTGCAGCCGGCTTGGCCTGTACTGGCGCTTGCTTGCGCGGCGCCTCGGCGACCGGTGGCTGGTTGGCCAATGGTTTGAGGGCCACCGACAATTGCTGAGCCAGATGCTGCAACAGCACGCCCTGGGCCTGGACCTGGGACGCAGTGGTGCCGGCATGCTCTTCCTGCAGATGCACGATGCGGCTATCACGCACCTGGCCGCGGCGGTCGATCAAGCGCCATTGCGCATCGAGAATCGCCGGTTGCGAGGTACCGGAGTCGAGTCGGGTAATGGTCAGCAACACCTGCACATCCGGAGAAAAACCGGTGGGCGCAGGCGCCAGGACCACACGTTGACTGTCCAACTGACCCGCCACCTGGCGCAACATCAGTTGGTTGATGTCGGACGACAAGCTGCCCGCCCAACGACCATCGGTGGAACCTTGCAGGCTGCCGTCGTTCTGACGTTGCAGCAATGTTTCGCGTTGCAGGTAGTCAGCAACAACAACCGGGCCCAGCAAGACGGCCATGCCAGCGGCTTGAGCTGGCTGAGCCGGACTTCCGCTGTCCAGCTGGTACAGCGACACCGGCTGGTGTGTGCTGCAACCCGCCAGCCCGAGAAGGCCAGCGAGCACGAAAATAAAAGGAAGGCGTGGAGCAGTCATCATCCCATCCAGGCGGCTGCCACAAGGCAAACCACAATGTAATACTAAAAATAACCTAAACACGCTCGGCCACGCCGGCGCTGGAAAGGCCATATCATCCGTGAATATGCGCCATGACTCCAGCGCGAAAGCGTCGATCTACGCGTTAAATCGTAGATCGAGAGCTCTAATCCGCGCTAAACGGGCGTTTCCACCAGTAAAGCATCTACTCGCTGGAAGCCACGAGGCAATTTATTGCCGCGCCGGCCGCGCTCGCCCTTGTAGTGTTCAAGGTCGTCAGGGCGCAGCGACAACGTGCGCTTGCCGGCCTGAAGCACCAGGGTAGAGCCTTCCGGGATCACCGCGATGTCCGTCACGTACTCTTCGCGACTGGCTACCCGCTCGCCGGGAATACCGATGATCTTGTTACCTTTACCTTTACCCAACTGCGGCAGGTCGCTGATCTTGAACACCAGCAAACGCCCTTCAGTGGTCACCGACGCCAGCCAATTGCCCTGGCGATCGTCCACCGGACGCGGCAGGATCACTTTGGCGTTGTTCGGCAGACTCAACAGCGCCTTGCCGGCCTTGTTCTTGGCCTGCAGGTCTTCGCCCTTGACCACGAAGCCGTAACCCGCATCGGAGGCGATCACATACAGTGAGTCATCTTCCGGCAGCAACACACACTCGAAACTCGCCCCCGGTGGCGGCGTCAGGCGCCCGGTCAGCGGCTCGCCCTGCCCGCGCGCGGATGGCAAGGTGTGCGCCGGCACCGAGTAACTGCGCCCGGTGGAGTCGATAAACACCGCAAACTGGTTGGAACGCCCGGCAGCGGAGGTCTTGAAGCCATCGCCAGCTTTGTACGACAAGCCCGTCGCATCAATATCATGCCCCTTGGCGGAACGAACCCAACCCTTTTCCGACAGAACGACCGTAATTTTCTCGTTTGGCAACAGCTCGGTTTCTGTCAGTGCTTTCGCGTCTGCGCGCTCAACGATAGGCGAACGACGGTCGTCGCCATAGGTCTCGGCGTCTTTGATCAGCTCACTGCGCACCAGCTTCTTGAGCTTGGCTTCGCTGCCCAGCAGCGCTTGCAGCTTGGCTTGTTCCTTGAGCAACGCGTCCTGTTCGTCGCGCAACTTCATCTCTTCCAGTCGCGCCAATTGACGCAAACGGGTGTCGAGGATGTAGTCGGCCTGGATCTCGCTCAGTTCAAAACGCGCGATCAGGTCGGCTTTCGGGTGCTCGGCGGTGCGGATGATGTGAATCACTTCATCCAGGTTGAGGTAGGCAATCAGCAAGCCGTCCAACAGGTGCAGGCGGCGCTCGACCTTGTCCAGGCGAAATTGCAGGCGGCGACGCACGGTCTGCACGCGAAACTCCAGCCACTCCACCAGCAGATTGCGCAGGTTCTTCAGCTGCGGCTTGCCGTCCAGGCCGATGATGTTGACGTTGACCCGGTAGCTGGACTCCAGGTCCGTGCTGGCGAACAGATGCTGCATCAGCACTTCATGGTCGACCCGGCTGTTGGTCGGAATAATCACGATGCGGCACGGGTTTTCGTGGTCGGACTCGTCACGCAAGTCAGTGACCTGCGGCAATTTCGACGGCTTGGCCTGCATCAGCGCGGCGATCTGCTCCAGCACCTTGGCGCCGGACACTTGGTGCGGCAGTGCGGTGACGACAATGTCGCCGTCTTCGACGTGGTAGACGGCACGCATGCGCACCGAGCCCTTGCCGGTTTCGTACATTTTCAGCAGGTCGGCGCGCGGCGTGATGATTTCCGCTTCGGTCGGGTAATCCGGGCCCTGGATATGCTCGCAGAGCTGCTCGACCGTGGCTTTGGGCTCATCGAGCAAGCGCACGCAGGCCGCGGCGACTTCCCGCAGGTTATGCGGCGGTACGTCGGTGGCCATGCCAACGGCGATGCCGGTGGTGCCATTGAGCAGGATATTCGGCAAACGTGCCGGCAACACCAGGGGTTCGTCGAGAGTGCCGTCGAAGTTCGGGCCCCAGTTCGCGGTGCCCTGGCCCAGTTCGCTGAGCAGCACTTGCGAATAACGCGACAGGCGCGCCTCGGTGTATCGCATGGCGGCGAAGGACTTGGGATCATCCGGCGCACCCCAGTTACCCTGGCCATCCACCAGCGTGTAGCGGTAGCTGAACGGCTGGGCCATCAGCACCATGGCTTCATAGCAGGCCGAGTCGCCGTGGGGGTGGAACTTACCGAGCACGTCACCGACGGTACGCGCCGACTTCTTGTGCTTGGAATCTGCGTCCAGGCCCAACTCACTCATGGCGTAGATGATGCGCCGTTGTACGGGCTTCAGGCCGTCGCCGATATGCGGCAAGGCACGGTCCATGATCACGTACATGGAGTAGTTGAGGTAGGCATTTTCGGTGAAGTCAGCCAGCGACCGGCGTTCTACGCCGTCTAAGCTGTCTGCGAGGATGTCACTCATGCGGGCCTCATCATTGTTTGGTAAGGCGCCGCGGAAATGCCGCGGCGCCGGGTCAATTCAAAACAGGGGTGGCTCATGGCTGGGCGCTCCAGCCACCGGCGGGGGCGGCGAAACGATAGACCACCGGGCGTTTCTCACCATCGGCACGCGCGCCGAAATTATTGTCGATGCCCAACCAGGCACCGTCTGCGTCAAGCACCAGGGCTTCGGCCAGGCCATATGGCTGGGCGTAGCGCCGCTCGGGCGTCAGGGTTTCGTCGGCAAACGACCAGCACAGCTCGACCTTAGCGGTGACCGCATCGCGCCGACAAATCTGAAACGCATTGCGCTCCAGGGTAAACAACTTGCCGTTGAACAGCGCCAGGTCGGAAAAATCCTTGGAGACCGCCTTGGCGTTGGGGAACTGCACCGGCTGCATTTCCTGGCCGGCCTCGCTCAACAGCACGCATGCGCCGTCGCAATCCCATAGGCTTTGCGGGCGTTTGATGGAGATCAGCCCACGCCGCTCACGCTCCGCCGCCAGCCAGATCTGATTGCCTTCGGGGTTCACCGCCAGGCCTTCGAACAAGGCATTGAAATGCAGCAACATACCGCTGGCGCGGGCTTCACGCACCATGCCGGGGGCGATTTTCAACCACTCGGGCGCACCGCTCGCCGGTACTTTCAGCACCGCCGCATGGGCTTCGCTGACCACGTAACGGTTACCGGCGGCATCGCAACTGATGCCTTCAAAATCCAGGTCGCCACCGCGAATCAGCGACGCGGCCTTGGTGCGCGAACGCAGCCCCCAGGGCAGGCCGGAGTCGGGCACCGGCGGCACGTCGATCGTCACCGTTTCGGCCTGCCAGGTCGGCGCGCTGATATCCAGGCGGTAGATCTGGTCGTCGTCACGGTCGGAAACCGTCCACAATTCTTTGCCACACAAGGCCAGGCCCGACAGGTTACCGCCGCGCATGCCGTCCACCGGGTGTTCGGACACCAGTTTGAGCTCAGCCACGGGCGCGGCGACCACCTGAGTGGCCGCCAACCCGCTCAACATCAGGATCGCCAGGGCGAAACCTGTGCGCATCAGCCCAGGACCTCGGCGAGGTTGCCTTTGGACTCCAGCCAGGACTTGCGGTCCGGCGCGCGTTTTTTTGCCAGCAGCATGTCCATCATTTCCGAGGTGGCGGCGAAGTCGTCCAGGGTCAACTGCACCAGGCGCCGCGTGTTCGGGTCCATGGTGGTTTCGCGCAGTTGCGGCGGGTTCATCTCACCCAGGCCTTTGAATCGCGTGACCTGCGGCTTGCCGCGTTTCTTCTCGGCGATCAGGCGGTCGAGGATGCCATCGCGCTCGCCTTCGTCGAGGGCGTAGAAAATTTCCTTGCCCAGGTCGATACGGTACAGCGGCGGCATGGCGACGTAGACGTGACCGGCATCCACCAACGGACGGAAGTGCTGCACGAACAGCGCGCACAGCAGGGTGGCGATGTGCAGGCCGTCGGAGTCGGCGTCGGCGAGGATGCAGATCTTGCCGTAGCGCAGTTGGCTGATGTCCGCCGCGCCGGGGTCGACACCGATGGCCACGGCGATGTTGTGCACTTCCTGGCTGGCCAGGACTTCGCTGCCATCGACTTCCCAGGTGTTGAGGATCTTGCCGCGCAACGGCAGGATCGCCTGGAATTCCTTGTCCCGCGCTTGCTTGGCGGAACCGCCGGCGGAGTCACCTTCCACCAGGAACAGCTCGGAACGCATCGGGTCCTGCCCGGCGCAATCGGCCAGTTTGCCCGGCAGTGCCGGGCCCGCGGTGATGCGTTTGCGCTCGACCTTCTTGCTGGCCTTGAGGCGACGCCCGGCGTTGTTGATCGCCAGCTCCGCCAGGGCCAGGCCCAGTTCCGGGTGTTCGTTGAGCCACAGGCTGAAGGCATCCTTGACCACACCAGAGACAAACGCCGCCGCCTCGCGGGACGACAAACGCTCTTTGGTCTGGCCGGAGAATTGCGGCTCCTGCATTTTCATCGACAGCACGAACGCGAT
The DNA here is from genome assembly GCF_029320995.1 of Pseudomonas sp. D3. Classification (NCBI taxonomy): domain Bacteria; kingdom Pseudomonadati; phylum Pseudomonadota; class Gammaproteobacteria; order Pseudomonadales; family Pseudomonadaceae; genus Pseudomonas; species Pseudomonas sp. D3. Next base: position 766,428 of record NZ_CP119772.1, on the reverse strand, counting down.
GCGCTCCCACACGTCTTCCGGCGCCAGCTTCACGCCACGCGGCAGCAGGCTGCGGTATTCGCAGAATTCGCGCATGGCGTCGAGCAGCCCCTGGCGCAAACCGTTGACGTGGGTGCCGCCCTGGGCGGTGGGGATCAGGTTGACGTAGCTTTCCTGCACGCTGTCGCCGCCCTCGGGCAACCACAGCAGCGCCCAGTCAACGGCTTCTTTGTTCCCGGCCAGGCTACCGCAGAATGGCTCGTTGGGCAGGCGCTCGAAGTCGCTGACAGCGTCTTCCAGGTAGGAGCGCAGGCCATCTTCGTAGTGCCACTCGACCTTTTCGCCAGTGCCTTTGTCTTCAAAGGTGACCAGCAGGCCCGGGCACAATACCGCCTTGGCCTTGAGCACATGCTTGAGGCGGCTGATGGAGAATTTTGGCGAATCGAAGTATTTCGGGTCCGGGGCGAAGTACACGCTGGTGCCGGTGTTGCGCTTGCCAACGGTGCCGATCACCTGCAGGTCGGTGGCTTTGTAGCCATCGGCGAAGGTCATCTCATATTCGTTGCCGTCGCGCTTGACCCTGACCCGCACCAACGTCGACAAGGCGTTGACCACGGAAATACCCACACCGTGCAAGCCACCGGAGAACTGGTAGTTCTTGTTGGAGAACTTGCCGCCAGCGTGCAGTTTGGTGAGGATCAACTCGACGCCCGACACGCCCTCTTCCGGGTGGATGTCCACCGGCATGCCGCGACCGTCGTCGGACACTTCCAGGGAGTGGTCCGCGTGGAGAATGACATGCACCGACTTGGCGTGCCCGGCCAAGGCTTCGTCGACGCTGTTGTCGATGACTTCCTGGGCAAGGTGGTTCGGCCGACTGGTGTCGGTGTACATGCCAGGGCGTTTACGCACCGGGTCGAGGCCCGAGAGGACTTCGATGGCGTCGGCGTTATAAGAGCTAGCGCTGGGAGTGGCCATGGGGTCTCGTCGTGATTCGTTCGATTAAAAAGTAACCTGGGATTTGCAAGGCAATTACAGTGCCGCGAAATCGAAGGATTGATACTGATCGGCGCCAATGCCGGCAAAGCTCAACAGCGCCGGCAACTGCCGGGCAAAACCCTGGTAACCGTGGTCGCCACCGGCCTGGATGCGCAAGGCACAGGCCCGGTAATACTGCTGGGCGAGGCGATAATCCAGGGTTTCGTCCCCGGTCTGCAACCACACCTGATAACGCACGGCGTCCTGGGGGGCAGGGACTTCCAGCTCGGCCAGCGCCGTGACGTGATCGTGGGTCAGTTCCCAGGTTTCATCGGTGTAGAGGTTCTTCTGTGTGCCCAGGTAACCGTCGAACATCCGATGGGGGCTGACCGCCGGGTTGACCAGCAGCGCCTTGAGGCCATGGCGTTCAGCAAGATGGGTTGCATAGTAGCCGCCGAGGGAGCTGCCGACCAGCAGTGGCCGCCCCAGTTCCGCGATGGCCGCCTCCAACTGAGGAATCGCCTGACGGGGATGGTGATGCAGGGCCGGCACGCGCAACTGGTCGGCCAGGCCGAGGGTGTCCATCACACCGATCAACTGGCTGGCCTTATTGGACGCCGGCGCGCTGTTGAAACCGTGGATATACAGGATCGAAGCGGACATGCCGGGCTCTCCGTGCTTGCGCCAAAAAGGCGCAGTTTACAGGGATCGGAGTGGCGAGTCCCCTGTCTTCCAGTCACAGCGGAACCCATGTGGGAGGGGGCTTGCTCCCGATGACAGGCTGCCAGTTGATACACGTGGCACTGAACCACCGCTATCGGGAGCACCCCCCCTCCCACCTTCAGTAGCCGTTGCTGGCGTAATCGACGGTAAAAGCAAAGTCTTTGACGCGCTCGACCCCAGTCTCCAACCGCCCGTCGGCATGCAGGCGCAGCCAGCGATAGCCTGGCGCCTCGGTGCTGACGTTGAAGTCTTCGCTGCCCGGCGCGAACTGGATGCAGGTGGACGGCGAGGCCAGCAGGCGCACGCCGTTGCGCTGGCGGTCGATCTCCTGGTGTACATGGCCCCAGAGCACGGCCCGGACCTGGGGAAAACGGTCCAGGACGGCAAACAGCGCCTCCGGGTTGCGCAAGCCGATGGGTTCCATCCACGCACACCCGATGGGCACCGGATGATGGTGGAAACACACCAGATGATGACGGTGCGGCGCTTCGCTCAAGGCTTGGGCCAGCAGTTGCAGTTGGCTGTCCTGCAGATAACCGGGCACCGAACCGGATACGGCGGAGTCCAGCAGGGTAATGCGCCAATTGCCAATGTCGACCACTGGTTCCAGCAGGTCGCTGTGCAGGGCGGCGTGGGCCATGATCTGCGGCTCGTCGTGGTTGCCGGGAATCCAGCGCGTCGAGACACCAAAGAACGCGGTCATCTCACGAAAGTGCTGATAGGAGGCCAGCGTACCGTCCTGGGACAAGTCCCCCGTGGCCAGCAGCAAGTCGACCTGGGGCTGCTGCTCGCGCACGAGGTCGATCACCCGTTGCAAACTTTCGCGGGTGTTCATGCCCACCAGCGTGGCGTCGGCCTCGGCAAACAGGTGGCTGTCGGACAACTGCACCAGCAACGCCGGTGCATCGTGGGTCACGGTGGATACGCGGGGCAAGGCGCTCTCCCAAGGCAATCACAGGAATGGACGTGTGGCGCGATTATGCTGGGCAGGACACAAAGAGGAAACCCAAGGAAGCAGACGCAGTTCACATCTACCGCACCACTGCGAACTCATGGCCCAGGGCCAGGCAGTGGCTCAACCATTCACCGAGGAACACATTGAGTTGTGCTTTCTCATCGGGCTGGTGCATGAACACATTGGGGTAAGGATAGATGCTGCGAAAGCGTCGCGCATGTTCGGCGCTGATGACTTCGGCCATTCGCGCATCGTGGTACACCTGTACTTCCAGTTGCGGCACCGGCAGCCACGGCAGGCTGTGTTCCTGGCGCACGCGCAGGGTGGTGGTGTAGGGGCAATTGACGATGACTTCCAGGGTCAGCACGCCGAGCATCTGGTCGCCGTGGGTCACGGCGATGCGCCGCGCCTCGGGGGCGTGGCGCATGTCGGGCAGCAGGCGCATCAGCCGCGCATAGTTGGCCTCGCAGGCGGCTTGCAGCCCGATCAGGTCAACTCGGTATCGTTCCCGTGCCTTTACTGCCATAACCCCCTCACTTCCGCGCGATTGAGCGCTAGCCATTGCAAGGCAATAATGCTGGGTGCATTGGATATCCGACCATCACGCACCGCTTGCAAGGCGTCTTCGAAAGCCCAGGTGCTGACGCGGATATCTTCTGCTTCTTCTTCCAGTCCATGGACGCCACCGGCGCCCGAACTGTCGCAACGCCCCAGGTACAAGTGGACGAATTCGGTACTGCCGCCGGGCGAAGGGAAATATTGAGTGATCGGCCACAGTGCGGAGAATGTCAGCCCAGCTTCCTCTTCGGCTTCGCGGTGTGCAACCTCCTCCGGCGCTTCATCCTTATCGATCAGGCCGGCGACCATTTCCACCAACCACGGGTTAGCGGTACGGCCCATGGCGCCGACGCGAAACTGCTCGATCAGCACCACTTCATCGCGCTGCGGGTCATAGGGCAGCACGCACACGGCGTCATGCCGCACGAAGACTTCGCGGTTGATCACCCGGCTCATGCCACCGTCGAATTTTTCGTGGCGCAGTTGTACGCGATCGAGCTTGTAGAAACCCTGGTAGGCATTGTCGCGCTGAACGATCTCAATCGTGCTCGGCGTGGATTTCGCGATGTCCGTCATATCCTTCCTCGTTATGCCCGTGCAATTCGCGCCATCCTAACGCGCTCTCGCCGGTTGGCGCAGCCCCTTTCCGGTTGCCGGGATAGACGGCGGGCGTCAAACTCACTCTAATCAGCTTAGTGGCGAACTGACTGCCATGCCGGTAGTCGAAGCTCCATAAATTTCGCGCTTATCGACGGACGAAGACCCTACATGTCGCTTTTAAAAATCGCCTCCGTGGCGTGTATCGCCTTGACCCTCGGCGCCTGCCAGAGCCTGTTCCAACCGAGCTATCGCACCCCGCTGGACGCCACCCGCGACGCCAGCGAGCAAAGCAAGCCGGACTGCACCAACGCCGATTGCCCGCTGGTGAATATCGACACCGTGCATTTTGCCAAGGAGCCCAGGCTCGACGCGCTGATCGAACAACGCCTGCTGGAAATGACCCGCACGCGGTCGAGCGACCCGCTGCCGTCGAGCCTGGCGACCTACCGCGAGCAGTTCCTGAGCACCGCCGCACCACGCAACAGCATGTACTTGCAGGCCAAGGTACGTGAGCAGCATGACGGCTTGGTGATCGTCGAACTGTCCAGCTACCTAGACCAGGGCGCCACCCACGGCGAACCGGGCCGCGCCTTCATCAACTATTCGCGCCAGCAGCAAAAAGCCCTTTCGCTGAGCGACATGCTGCTGCCCGGCAAGGAAGAGGCCTTCTGGAAAGCCGCCCAGGTCGCACACAACAGCTGGCTGATCAGCACCCGCCTGAGCCTGGAGCCGGAATTCGTCAAGAGCTACCCGTTCCAGAAAACCCCGAACGTGGCGCTGACCTCCGGTGGCGTGACCCTCAAGTACCCCACCACCACGATCGCGCCCTATGCCCTGGGCCATGTCGAGCTGCAGATTCCTTACTCGCGCCTGGAAGGCATCATCAAGCCTGAGCTGGTGCCTGCACGCCGTTGAAGGCGCGCCCGAGGATGAACTGCAACAGCCCTGCCAGCACCAGTGCCGGCAGGGTCGCGCCGATATCCGGATACAGGTTGGCCAGCATGTGGTAGGTGCCGATGCCACCCAGCCAGGCCAGCAGCGCCGTCCAGCGTAGCGTGGCGAGCACGCCCTGGCCGCGGCGGCGCAGGATGAAATGATCGACCAGCACCACGCCAAACAGCGGCGCGAATACCGAGCCGATCAACAGCAGAAAGTTCTGGTACTGCGCCAACGGAGCAAAGCAGGCGATCAGCGTGCAGAGCACACCGATGGCCAAGGCCAGGTGCTCGACTTTCAGGCGCAACAGAATCCCGCTGGACACCGCCGCCGAGTGAATATCAGCAAAGGCGTTTTCCGACTCATCCAACAGGATCAGCAACAACGGAATCCCCAGCCCTGCGCCAGCCAGCGCCAGCAACAGCGCGTTCACTTCACCGCTCGGCGCAAACGCCAGGGTGTAGGCCACACCCAGGCTCATCAGCCAGAAATTACCGATAGAGAAGCCCAGCGCCGTGCCGCCGAACACGCTTTTCGCGCGTTTACCGAAGCGCGAGTAGTCGGCGATCAGCGGCAGCCACGACAGCGGCATGGCGATGGCGATATCAAACCCCACCGCGAAGGGCATCGATCCGTCACCGGGCTGGGCCCACAGTGTGGCGAGGTCGGCCTTGGCGAACAGGTTCCAGGTCAGCCACAGGCAGGCCGCTAGCAGCAGCCAGATGCCCCATTTGCGCAGGATCTGCCTTACGAACGTCAGTGGGCCACTGACCGCCAGCAGGGTCGCCAAGCCACCGAAAAATAGGGTCCACAGCAGCGGGCTGGCAAACAGGCTGCCGTCGCTGAACGCCCGCGCGCCCAACAGGCTGGCGGCATCGCGCATGACGATGAGTTCAAACGCGCCCCACCCGATCAGCTGCAGCAGGTTCAATAATGCCGGCAGGCTCGCGCCTTTGGCGCCGAGGCTGAGCTTGAGCGCGGCCATGGCGGACAAGCCGGTGTCGCTGCCGATCACACCGACGGCGGCGAGCAACAGCACGCCGACCAGGGTGCCGAGGAAAATCGCCAGCAACCCACCGGCCAGGCCCAGGCCCGGTGCGAGTAGCGCGCCGGTTTGCAGGACCATCAGGCCGATGCCGAGGGAGAACCACAGGGAGAAGAGGTCGCGGGCGCCGAAGACGCGTTTGTCAGTCGGCACTGCGATGTCGGGGGAATAGGTGCTGGGTTGAATGCTCAAGGATGGAATCTCTGAGGGGCATTTGTTGTTTGAAAGATTGTTATCGGGGGCAAGCCCCCTCCCACATTTTGAATGGTGAACACGTTCAAGTGTGGGAGGGGGCTTGCCCCCGATAAGGCCATTAAAAGCGCCTACAACCTCGAATCAGACCTTCTTGTAGAGCTGGCTGCCTTCCTGCTTGAACCGCTCCGCCTGTTCGGCCAAGCCCTTGGCCACTTCCACATCTACCGCATCGATGCGCTGGTTGGCCGCGTATTCACGCACTTCCTGGGTGATTTTCATCGAGCAGAACTTCGGCCCGCACATCGAACAGAAATGCGCGACCTTGGCCGAGTCCTTCGGCAGGGTTTCGTCGTGATACGAGCGTGCAGTGTCCGGGTCGAGGCCGAGGTTGAACTGGTCTTCCCAACGGAACTCGAAGCGCGCCTTGCTCAGCGCGTTATCGCGGATCTGCGCGCCGGGATGCCCTTTCGCGAGATCGGCTGCATGCGCGGCGATCTTGTAGGTGATGATCCCGGTCTTCACGTCATCCTTGTTGGGCAAGCCCAGGTGTTCCTTGGGCGTGACGTAGCAGAGCATGGCGCAACCGAACCAGCCGATCATCGCCGCACCGATGCCGGAGGTGATGTGGTCGTAACCCGGCGCGATGTCGGTGGTCAGCGGGCCGAGGGTGTAGAACGGCGCCTCGTCGCAGCATTCGAGCTGCTTGTCCATGTTCTCCTTGATCAGTTGCATCGGCACGTGGCCGGGGCCTTCGATCATGGTTTGCACGTCGTGCTTCCAGGCGGTCTTGGTCAGCTCGCCGAGGGTTTCCAGCTCGCCGAATTGCGCGGCGTCGTTGGCGTCGGCAATCGAACCTGGGCGCAGGCCGTCGCCGAGGGAGAAGCTGACGTCATAGGCCTTCATGATTTCGCAGATTTCGTCGAAATGCGTGTAGGTGAAGTTCTCTTTGTGGTGCGCCAGGCACCACTTGGCCATGATCGAACCGCCACGCGAGACGATGCCGGTGACGCGCTTGGCGGTCAGCGGCACGTAGCGCAGCAGGACGCCGGCGTGGATGGTGAAGTAGTCGACGCCCTGCTCGGCCTGTTCGATCAGGGTGTCGCGGAACAGCTCCCAGGTCAGGTCTTCAGCGGCGCCGCCGACTTTTTCCAGGGCCTGATAGATCGGCACCGTGCCGATCGGCACCGGCGAATTGCGGATGATCCATTCGCGGGTTTCGTGGATGTGCTTGCCGGTGGACAGGTCCATCACCGTGTCCGACCCCCAGCGAATGCCCCAGGTCAGTTTCGCCACTTCTTCTTCGATGGACGAACCCAGGGCGCTGTTGCCGATGTTGCCGTTGATCTTCACCAGGAAGTTACGGCCGATGATCATCGGTTCCAGTTCGGTGTGGTTGATGTTGGCCGGGATGATCGCGCGGCCACGGGCGATTTCTTCGCGCACGAATTCCGGGGTGATGATCTTCGGCACGCTGGCGCCGAAGCTGTAGCCGGCGTGTTGCTGATCGAGCAGGCCGCTGGCACGGGCTTCTTCGAGCTTCATGTTTTCGCGGATGGCGACGTATTCCATCTCAGCGGTGATGATGCCTTTGCGCGCGTAGTGCATCTGGGTGACGTTGGCACCGGCCTTGGCACGGCGCGGGTTCTTCACATGGGCAAAGCGCAGCGCGGTCAGTTCGGCATCCGTGAGGCGCTGCTGGCCGAAGTGCGAGCTCAGGCCGGACAGGCGTTCGGTGTCGCCACGCGACTCGATCCACGGCGAGCGCACATCGCCCAGGCCTTTGCGCACGTCGATGATGACGTTGGGGTCGGTGTAGGGGCCGGAGGTGTCGTAGACCACCACGGGGGCGTTGATCTCGCCGCCGAAATCGGTGGGGGTCACATCAAGGCTGATTTCGCGCATCGGCACAAGGATGTCCGGGCGGGTGCCTTGCACGTAGATTTTTTGCGAGCGGGTAAAGGGTTGCACGGAGCCGGAGTCGACCTTGGCCGATTCACTCAAATGCACGGTATTTTTTGGTGTTGTACTCATCACGGGCTCTCCAACTATCCAGGCGGTGGATTTTTGTCGGAGCGAACCTGTGACGGATGGACGCACTGAAAACAGTGCTGTGCTCGGTACGCGAGAGCTGTTCGATGGTCGAACGTTCATCCCGGACGAAGCACAAGAGGACTCGCCGGGTGACGAGAAATCTTGTTCCCTACGCAGGCGCTAACCTGATCAGGTTCAACGGGATCCGGTATTTACCGATCTCAGCCTTCCAACAAGGCACCCCGACAAGAACGCGGCCAGTCTAGACCAGGGTGGGGGCAAATTGCCAATAGCGGAGCAAACAGCGTGATGAATGGCGCAATTGCAGGATTGTTGTGCCGTGTAACCGCCACTACACTCGGGGACTGCCCCAATGCTTGACGCCAGGAATGGCCAGCCGTAGCGTTGGGCGATAAATTATTACCGTAATATTCACACTAGGGATCAATTCATGCTGCGCAAACTCTCACTGGCGCTTGCCGTGTCTTGTGCGACCAACGGAATGGTCTGGGCAGCTGAAGCGCCCTTGTCCGCCAGAACCGACCTGGTCAGCGTTTACCAGGAAGCGGCGAACAACAACGCCGACCTGGCCGCCGCCCGCGCCCAATACGACGCGCAAAAAGAAGTCGTGCCCCAGGCCCGCGCAGGCTTGCTGCCCAACCTGTCGGCCGGTGCCGATATCAACAATTCGCGCACCCAGATCGACACCCCGGCCGCCACCGCCAACCGCGATGCGCATTCCTGGCGCGCGACCTTGAGCCAACCCTTGTTCCGTGCCGACCGCTGGTTCCAGCTGCAAGCCGCCGAAGCCGTCAACGAACAGGCTGCGTTGCAACTCTCGGCCACCGAACAGAACCTGATCCTGCAAAGCGCCGAGAACTACTTCGCCGTGCTGCGCGCCCAGGACAACCTGGCCTCTACCAAGGCCGAAGAAAACGCATTCAAGCACCAACTGGACCAGTCCAACGAGCGCTTCGATGTGGGCCTGTCGGACAAGACCGACGTGCTGCAATCGCAGGCCAGCTACGACACCGCGCGAGCCAACCGGATCGTCGCGCAACGCCAGGTGGATGACGCCTTCGAAGCGCTGATCACGCTGACCAACCGTCAATACAACTCGATCCAGGGCATTGTGCATACACTCCCGGTGCTGCCGCCGCTGCCGAACGACGCCAAGGCGTGGGTCGAAACCGCCGGCCGCCAGAACCTGAACCTGCTCGCCAGCAACTACGCGGTCACCGCTGCCGAGGAAACCCTCAAGCAGCGCAAGGCTGGGCATGCGCCGACTCTGGACGCCGTGGCGCAGTACGAAAAAGGCGATAACGACGCCCTGGGCTTCAGCAACCCGAATGCCTTCGGCACGCCTTACGGCGGCGATGTCTCGCAACGCACCATCGGCCTGCGCCTGAATATCCCGCTGTACAGCGGCGGCCTGACCAGCTCGCAAGTGCGCGAATCGTATTCGCGCCTGGGCCAGACCGAGCAGCAACGCGAAGGCCTGCGCCGCCAGGTGGTGGAAAACACGCGCAACCTGCACCGCGCGGTCAACACCGACGTAGAGCAGGTCCAGGCACGCCGCCAGTCGATCATCTCGAACCAGAGCGCGGTGGAAGCCACGGAAATCGGTTATCAGGTGGGTACGCGTAATATCGTCGACGTGCTCGACGCCCAGCGCCAGCTCTATGCGTCGGTGCGCAACTACAACAATAGCCGCTACGACTACATCCTCGACAGCCTGCGCTTGAAGCAGGCAGCGGGCACGTTGAACCCAGGAGATCTGCAGGACCTGGAGCGCTATCTCAAGGCCGACTACAACCCGGACCGCGACTTCCTGCCGCCGGACCTGGCCAAGGCCGCCTCCGAGCAGTTGAAGGCCCGACCTGGCTACTAATGTGAGAGGGGGCTTGCTCCCGATAGGGCGTGTCAGGTGCACCAATGTTGACTGACACACCACAGAACCGATGTGGGAGGGGGCTTGCTCCCGATGGCGGCGTGTCAGTTGACATGACTTCATCTGGCACACCGCTATCGGGGGCACGCCCCCTTCCACATTTAGTGCGTTATCAGCCTATCCAGGCCATCCAGTAAACGGGTTAGCGCGCCCTGGTTGGCCTGCATCACCTTAAGCCCCGCCTGCGCCATCCGCTGGGCATCCTGCGGCAGCTCGAACAACTGCCGCACGGCCTCGGCCAAGCCTTCGGCGTCATCCACCTCACGCAACGCCCCGGCGTCGCGCAGCATCGCGCTGATTTCGAGGAAGTTGAACCGGTGCGGCCCCATGATCACCGGCTTGCCCAACGCCGCCGGTTCCAGCGGGTTATGCCCGCCAGTCGCCACCAGGCTGCCACCGACAAACGCGCTGTCGGCCAAGGCATACAGAAACAGCAACTCGCCCATGGTGTCACCGAGTAATACGTTGGTGTGCGCGGTGACCGGCTCGCCACTGGAGCGGCGCACCGTGGTGAACCCTTGTTGCCCGCACAGCTCAAACATCGGGCCGAAGCGTTCCTGATGGCGCGGCACCAGAATCAGCAGCGCATTGGGGTAGCTGGCGAGCAATTGGCGATGGGCCGCGAGCACCACCGCATCTTCGCCCTCGTGGGTGCTGGCGGCGATCCACACCGGGCGCTCGCTGGCACCCCACTGCTCGCGCAACGCGGCCGCGCGCGCCAGTAGCTCGGGGTCGATGGTCAGGTCGAACTTGATCGAGCCGGTCACTTGCACCGTGTCCGGCCGCGCGCCCAGGCTGCGAAAACGCTCGGCCTCGGTCTCAGTCTGCACAGCAAACAGGCTCATTTCTGCCAGCATCGGCCCTGTCAGCTTGGCGAAACGTGCATAGCCCTTGGCCGAACGCGCCGACAACCGCGCATTGGCCAGCGCCACCGGAATCCCGCGTTGCGCGCAGGCGTGGATGTGGTTGGGCCACAGCTCGGTCTCCATGATCACGGCCAGTTTCGGCTGTACACGGTCGAGAAAACGCTTGGCCGCGCAGGGCACGTCATAGGGCAAGTAGCAATGCTGGACGCGCGGTTCATTCGCGAACAACGCCTGGATACGCTCGGAGCCGGTCGGCGTCATGCACGTGACGGTCATCGGCAGCTCTGGATAACGCTCCAGCAGGGCACGGATCATCGGCGCGGCGGCGATGCTTTCGCCCACCGACACGGCGTGCACCCAGATCCCGCCCGGTTGCATCAGCGGCAAGCCGTAAGAGAACCGCTCGCCCACGCGTTTGGCATAGGCTGGCGCCTTGCGCGCACGCAGCCACAGACGTAAAGCCACCAACGGCAGCGCCAGGTAAAACAGACAGCTGTAGAGAGTTCTATTCATGGCGGCGGAGTTTATCGGCTTTTTCAGTCGATCGCCTGCAAGCACTCGGCAAAACGTTCGGCGAGAAAGCGCGCGGCGGGGCCCAAGGGTTCATCGCGGCGCCATACCAGCTCAACAACCAGGGCCGGCGGGGTCCATTCGCTGACGAGTTCGACCATCTGGTTCTGATAGGCCGGGTATTGCACGACATGCCGGGGCAACCAGGCCCAACCCAGGCCACGGATAAGCCATTCGGCCAGCACGTAGAAGCTGTCGGCGCGCCACACCTGCGGGCTGGCAGCCTCGCTGCCGGGGTAGACGCTGGTCTGGGTCGACATCAGCAACTGGCGATATTGCGCCAACCCCTGGCAGTCCACGGTTTTCTGCGCCGCCAGCGGATGGTTGCGCCCGCACACTGTGACCATTTCCACACTGCCGACGACCCGACGCTCCAGCGCTTCGGGGATTTGATCGTGATAGAACAACATGCCCAGATCGGCCCTGCGCTCCACCAGCTTGCGTGCGACATCGCCTTGGGCCGCGCTGGAAAGCTGCACTTCAAGGTTGGGAAATCGACCGGCCAGGGCGTCAAGGCTATCGAGGACCGGCTGATAAAGCATCGCCTCATCCTGGGCCAGCCGCAGGCAGGCTTCTTCGCCGCGCACCAACGACATCGCGCGGCCATTGAGGCGTTCGCACTGGCGCAGCACTTCCCTGGCCTCTTCGAGCAGCACCGTACCGGCCTCGGTCAAGCGGGGCTGACGGCCACTGCTACGCTCGAACAGGCTGACGCCCAGGTCCGCTTCGAGCAAGGCGATGCCGTTGCTGACCGCCGACTGGGCCTTGCGCTGCTGACGCGCCACGGCCGAAAACGAGCGCTGCTCGGCGACGCTGACGAACAGGCGCATCTGCTCCAGGTTCCACTGCACACTCACGGCGTGACCCATCTTTAATTCGGATAGGTAATGACTTTACCCCATCTGGCGACGCGCTAAAATGCCGACCTTATCCAGCGCGCTCTACACCGAGGACTGCCCCATGACCCCTGCTTACTATTACCTCGCCATCGCCATCTGCTCGGAAGTGATCGCCACCGTTTCCATGAAAGCCATCAAGGGCTTGAGCACACCGATCCCGCTGCTGCTGGTGATCGTCGGCTACGGCGTGGCGTTCTGGATGCTGACCCTGGTGGTGCGCACCGTGCCGGTGGGTGTGGCCTACGCGGTGTGGGCCGGGATGGGCATTGTGATGGTCAGCATTGCGGCGCTGTTTATCTATGGGCAAAAGCTCGATCTACCGGCGATGCTCGGGATGGGATTGATCGTGCTGGGCGTGGTGGTGATTCAGTTGTTCTCGAAAACCGCCGGGCACTGACAGCCCTCCTAATATTGATCCCGGGCAAAGATCGATCCATTGAGCCTGTATACTTGGCACCTTGATTTGAACACTGAGGTTGCCCATGCCATCCGTTATTTCCACCGACGTTCTGATTGTCGGCGCCGGGGTTGCCGGCCTCTGGCTGAATGCGCGCCTGCGCCGCCAGGGGTTTTCCACGGTGCTGGTGGAGAACGCCACCCTGGGTGGCGGGCAAAGCGTGAAGTCCCAGGGGATCATTCACGGCGGTGCGAAATACGCGCTACACGGCGCCCTCACCGGGGCCTCCGAAGCGATTGCCGATATGCCGCGGCGCTGGCGCGAGGCCCTGGCCGGTAACGGCGAGCTGGACCTGACTGGCGTGCGCCTGCTCTCCGAAGCCCATTACCTGTGGTCCCCCGGCACACTCGCGGGCAATCTCACCAGCTTCTTCGCCAGCAAGGCCGTGCGCGGCCGTGTCGATCAGGTCAAAGGCGACGACCTGCCGCCGGCCCTGCAAGACCGTCGCTTCAAGGGCAAGGTCTATCGCCTGGCGGAATTGGTCATCGATGTACCCAGCCTGATCGAACGCCTGGCGCACCTGGCCGGCGACGGTTTGCTCGCCGGGCAGCACATCGAACCGCTGCGGGAAAACGACACACTGGTCGGCTTGAAAGTCGACGGTCGCGAGATCCGCGCCCAGCGCATCATCTTGAGCGCCGGCGGCGGCACTGCCGACCTGCTCGCCGCCCTGGGCCTGAGCCAGCCGGCCATGCAAATACGCCCGCTGCACATGATCATCGCCAAAGGTCCGGGCTTGAAGCCGCTGTACGCCCACTGCCTGGGCGGCGGCACCAAACCGCGTATCACCGTGACCACGCACCCGGCCGCCGATGGCAACTGGGTGTGGTACATGGGCGGTGATATCGCCGAGGCCGATGGTGTAGCGCGCACGCCTGAAAAACAAATCGCCACGGCCCAGAAAGAGCTGGCGCATCTGCTGCCGTGGATCGACATGAGTCACACCGAATGGGCCACCCTGCGCGTCGACCGTGCCGAGCCGCTGCAGTCGGGCCTGACGCGCCCCGACAACGCCTTCCTCGCCGAACAGGGCCGCCTGCTCGTAGGCTGGCCGACCAAACTGGCCCTGGCGCCGGACTTCGCCGACCGGGTGATCCACGCCCTCGAACGCGACGGCATCCAACCCGGGCCTGCCACTCCGCTGCCCGAGTTGCCCAAACCGGCCATCGGCCAACCGGCCTGGGAGCAACTGTTGCCATGAGCCTGCCCACCCTGCACGACCTGCACCGCCCGCTGGGCAGTACCGGCCTGCTGGTGTCGCCGCTGGGCCTGGGCACCGTCAAGCTCGGTCGCGACCAGGGGGTCAAATACCCTAGCGGTTTCCAGATTCCCGATGATGACGAAGCGCGCCTGCTGCTGCGCCAGGCCCGTCAGTTGGGCATCAACCTGATCGATACCGCGCCGGCCTATGGCCGTAGCGAAGAACGCCTGGGGCCGCTGTTGCGTGGACAGCGCAAAGAATGGGTGATTGTCAGCAAGGTCGGCGAAGAGTTCGACAATGGCGTGTCCCGTCACGATTTCAGCGCGGCGCATACCCGGCTGTCGATCGAACGCAGCTTGAAACGCTTGGAAACCGACTTCATCGACCTGGTGCTGGTGCATTCCGACGGCAACGACCTGCACATCCTCAACGATTGCGAGGTTTACCAGACCCTGGCGGACTTGAAACAAGAGGGCAAAATTCGCGGTTTCGGCTTCTCCGGTAAAACCGTCGAAGGCGGCGTGAAGGCTCTGGAACAGGGTGATTGCGCGATGGTCACCTACAACTTGAACGAACAGGCCGAGAAAGCCGTCATTGATTATGCGGCCGCCCATGGCAAAGGCATCCTGGTAAAAAAAGCCCTCGCCAGCGGCCATGTGTGCCTGGAGCCGGGAATGGACCCCATACGTGCCAGTTTCATGTTGTTGTTTGCGCAAACGGGCGTCGCCAGTGCTATTGTCGGGACCATTAATCCGCTACACCTGGCTCACAACGTGGCGACCGCTGCCCAGGTCATTCGTCAACTATGATGCCGCCGACGCGGCCGCCCCGACGTTAGAAGGAGCCGACATGTCGCGAACGCTCATAAGAAAAAACCCCAGCAACTTCAAGACTCTGCCACTGCACGTTGAAGCCACCCCCGAAGGCCTGAGCTACCAGAGCGTGGGCATGCCGCTCAACTTTGCCCAGACCCTGCAACGGCGCAAGCCGGTAGACGTGGCAGACCCTGAGCGTTTCGCCCTCGAACTGGCCAACCTCGGCGTGTCGGTACGCCTGACCCTGCATTGGCAAAACAAGGATTACTGGGTGCTGGTACGCCAACGCCGCCAGGACCGTGGCGACGTAGTGCTCAAGCTGATTTCCGGCTACGTCCCCGCCCATGAACTGAACCTGCCGCTGCACACCGCCATCCAGGAAATTGCCGAAGAGTGCCTGCTGGAGACGCCCGAAGGCTGGCTCAGCGGGCGCTTCAACGACACCTGGCTACCGGCGCCCTACTCCACCGCGCTGCATTACCGCGAAGCCCTGCCGTTTCGCTTGAGCCCCTTGTCCGGCGCAGCCCGCCCGGTGCGCTGCGCGACCACGCAACTGATCGAGCGTCCACGGGCCTACGTCCACTTGCCCACAGCGTCACTGCAGTTGATTTATGACTTGCGCCTGGAAGTGCCCAAGGAAGCCAAGTCCCTGAGCCTGTTCCATGTGGATGAGCGACTCGAAGGCGATCAACTGGTCGCACGCCTGGACCGCCAGCGCCCGGACCTGTACCTGATGCCATTGAAGGACGGCCAACCCCTCGCCGAGCTGTACACCGTCAAGAAAGATCAGCTCTACCCGGCCAGCACGCGGGGTTTGTACCTGGCGGAGAGCTTCGCCCAGCAGGAAGGCTGGGTGGTGCGCGACGAGCGGATTCGTTGGAAGGATTGGCTCAGGCAGCAAGGCCTGGCAGCCCCGGAAAAAGAGTCGAAACTCAAGCGCCTTACCGGCAAGGCGCGGCAGATGTTGCGTAAGATCGTGCCGAAGAAAAACGCCAACAGCTAAAGACCGACACCAAAAACTGTAGGAGCGAGCTTGCTCGCGCCTACAGATACAGGGCAAACGATCAAGCCTTGAGCAAACGTTCCAGCCCCACTTTCAACGGTGTGGGCTCGGGCAGTTTGAAACTGGCCAGCAACCGTTGATTATTCGCCCGCGAGTGGCGGATATCCCCCGACCGCGCCGGCCCGTAGGTCACGGCAGGCAGCGCGCCCACCGCCTCTTCCAACGCCTGCAGCACCTGCTTGAGGGTGGTGGTGCGGTTCCAACCGACGTTGATCGCCCCCAAAGGCGCGTCGGCGGCTTCGATGGCCTGCACCAACACGTCCACCAGGTCTTCCACATACATAAAGTCGCGGGTTTGCTCGCCATCGCCGAACACGGTAATCGGCAAGCCTTGCTGGGCACGTTCGCTGAAGATGCTGATCACGCCGGAATACGGCGACGACGGGTCCTGGCGCGGCCCGAAGATATTGAAGAAGCGGAAAATCACCGGCTCCAG
Organism: Pseudomonas sp. D3; assembly: GCF_029320995.1. Taxonomy (NCBI): domain Bacteria; kingdom Pseudomonadati; phylum Pseudomonadota; class Gammaproteobacteria; order Pseudomonadales; family Pseudomonadaceae; genus Pseudomonas; species Pseudomonas sp. D3. Next base: position 750,170 of record NZ_CP119772.1, on the reverse strand, counting down.
GCCATGCTGGCGGCGGTAGAAATCCAAGTAATGCTCACCGGCCAACTTGTCGGAGGCATAGGGCGTCAATGGCGCCTTGGTGGTCTCTTCGTCGATCGAAGCGCCTTCGCCGTTGTTGCCATACACCGCGGCGCTGGAAGCAAACACCACGCGTTTGACCCCGGCCTTGCGCATGGCTTCGCAGACATTCAAGGTGCCGACGAAATTGCTCTGGTGCGTGCTGACCGGATCATCCACCGACGCCTGCACCGAAGCCACCGCTGCCAGGTGCACCACCGCCGTCATGCCGATGGCGGCACGCGCCACCTGATCGGCGTCGGCCACATCGCCTTCCAGCAGTTCGACACGAGGATTGTCCAGCGGCAGGTTGCTGCGCTTGCCGGTGGACAGGTTATCCAGCACCCGCACCGCGTAGCCCTTGGCAAGCAATGCATCGACCAGGTGCGAGCCGATGAAGCCAGCACCGCCGGTGATCAGGACGCGCTTCTTGGCTTCACTCATTGTTGCGGATCTTCTCGACAATAGCGGTGGTCGAACTGTTCTCGACCAACCCCAGCACTTTGACCTTGCCGCCGTAGGCGCTGACGATGTCGGCCCCTACCACCTGATCGACGGAATAGTCGCCGCCCTTGACCAGTACGTCGGGCTTGACCTGGGCCAGGAGGTTTTCCGGGGTCGCTTCCGGGAAGCTGATCACCCAGTCCACCGCGCCCAGGCCAGCCAGGACTGCCATGCGTCGATCGACACTGTTGATCGGACGACCCGGGCCCTTGAGGCGGCTGACCGACGCATCGTCGTTGACCGCGACGATCAGGCGATCGCCTTGGGCGCGCGCCTGCTCCAGGTAAGTCACGTGGCCGGCGTGCAGGATGTCGAAGCAGCCGTTGGTGAACACAATGCTTTCGTGGTGGGCCCGCGCATCGTCAATCGCCAGCAGCAATTGCTCGAGACTCAACACGCCACGCTCCGAGCCTTCGGAACGCTGGATCGCACGACGCAGTTCGGGCGCGCTGATCGCGGCGGTGCCGAGCTTGCCGACTACGATGCCCGCCGCCAGGTTGGCCAGGGCCACGGCGTGGGGCAACTCCTCCCCGGCCGCGATGGAGGCAGCCAGGGTGGAAATCACGGTGTCGCCGGCGCCGGTGACATCAAATACTTCACGGGCCCGCGCCGGCAGGTGCATCGCCGCGTGGCCTGGGCGCAGCAAGGTCATGCCGTGCTCGCCGCGGGTCACCAGCAAGGCACCCAGGTCGAGGTCGGCCATCAGCGCCGCGCCCTTGGTCACCAGCTCGTGCTCATCGGCGCAACCGCCGACGATGGCTTCGAACTCGCTGAGGTTCGGCGTGATCAGGCTGGCGCCGCGATAGATCGAAAAGTCCTTGCCCTTGGGGTCGGCCAGCACCGGGATATTGCGAGCCTTGGCGGCCTGGATCAGCATCTGGTGGTTCTTCAGGGCGCCTTTGCCGTAGTCGGACAACACCAGCACCTTGATGCCTTCGAGCAACTCATCGACCTGCGCACTGAGGGCCAGGGCGTCGGTGGCGAAGGGCTCTTCGAAATCGATACGCAGCAGTTGCTGGTGACGGCTCATGACCCGCAGCTTGACGATAGTCGGCTGATGGGCAATGCGCTGGAACAACGCGCGCACGCCAGCACCGCGCAAGCTGTTGGCCAGGCTGTCGGCGGCTTCGTCGTCGCCGGTCACGCCCACCAGGGAAGCTGGGGCGCCGAGGGCGGCAATATTGAGGGCAACGTTGGCAGCGCCACCTGGACGGTCTTCGATTTGCTCGACCTTGACTACCGGTACCGGCGCCTCAGGGGAAATCCGTGAGGTTCCGCCATGCCAGTAACGGTCGAGCATGACATCGCCGACCACCAAGACAGGGGCTTGATCGAATCGCGGCATGGACAACTTCATGGAGCAACCCACATACAAAATGAACAGGGGCGCGATATTAGCACAGGGTTACAAGAGGCTTGTGGGGGTGTGACAGAAGATGTTGCAGGAACCTGGGTGAGGCGGATTGCCCGCCTCACCCGGCTTGTCAGGTGATATCCGCCGACACGGGTGCATCCAGGCCCATGGAATGCAGGCGGGCGTAATAGCCGTTCAGTGCGAGCAATTGGGCGTGGGTGCCGCGCTCGACAATACGACCGTCGTCCATCACCAGGATCAGGTCAGCCTTCTCGATGGTGGACAGGCGGTGCGCAATCACCAGGGTCGTGCGGCCTTGCATGACCTTGTCCAGCGCCGCCTGAATGTGGCGCTCGGACTCGGTGTCGAGGGCGGAGGTGGCCTCGTCGAGAATCAGCAGCGGCGCATTCTTGAGCAAGGCGCGGGCAATTGCCAGCCGCTGGCGTTGACCGCCGGACAGCAGCACGCCGTTTTCGCCGACCTGGGTGTCGAAGCCTTTAGGCAACTGGTCGATGAAGTCCTTGGCGTAGGCATCTATCGCGGCAGCTTCGATGTCGGCCCGTGGCGCGCCGGCCAGGTCGCCGTAGGCGATGTTGTTGGTCACGGTGTCGCTGAACAGGGTCACGTGCTGGGTCACCTGGGCGACGTGCTTGCGCAGGTTGAGCAGTTTGTAGTCTTCGATCTCGACACCATCGAGCAGGATTTCACCGTGTTCATGGTGGTAGAAACGCGGAATCAGGCTGGCCAGGGTCGACTTGCCGCTGCCCGAGCGTCCCACCAGAGCAATCATCTGCCCAGGCTCAGCGGTAAAGCTGATGTCCTTGAGCACATGGCGTTCGGTGCCGGGGTAGGTGAAGTTGAGGTTACGCACTTCCAGGCGGCCACTGACCTTGTCGCGTTCGATTGTGCCTTTGTCGACTTCAGGCTCTTCGTCCAGTTGCTCGAAAATGCTTTCGGCGCCCGCCACACCCTTCTGGATGGTCGAACTGACTTCCGACAGTTGGCGGATCGGCTTGGGCAGCAGACCGGCAGCGGTAATATACGCCACCAGATCACCCGCCGTGGCCTCACCGCGCAGCAGCAGCACCAGGAACATCAGTGCGGCCATGGCGGTGTAGATCACCAGTTGCAACATCGGGGTGTAGACCGCACCGGTCTTGTTCATGCGCAGTTGTTTATCGGTGTTGCCTTGGCTCGCGGCGGCAAAGCGACGCTGCTCATAGCTTTCGCCACCGAAGCTGCGCACCACACGATAGCCCTGGATGGTCTCGGAGGCCACATGGGTCACGTCCCCCATCGCCACCTGGATTTTCTTGCTCTGCTTGCGAAATTTCTTGCTGGTGCTGCCGACCATCAGCGCAATCATCGGCAGGATCGCCAGCATTACCAGGGTCAGCTTCCAGTTCATCCACAGCAGGTAACCGAACAGAAACACCACCGTCAGACCTTCGCGGATCACGACCTTGATCGCATCCGTGGCCGCCCCGGTGACCATGGTGACGTTAAAGGTGATGCGCGAAATCAGGTGCCCGGAGTTATGGGTATCGAAATAGCGGTTGGGCAGCACCAGCAGCTTGTTGAACAGTTGAACCCGCAGGTCGTGCACCAGTCCCAGGGAAACCTTGGCCAGGTAATAGTTACCCAGGAAAGACCCCAGGCCCTGCCACGCGGCGATCAGGATGATCAGCAGCGGCACGGCCATCAGCAACTTCAGGTCCTTGAACAACGGAATATTGGGCAGGAACACCACATCGGGATTGCTCAGGCCATCCACGAAATACTTGAGTATCCCGGCGAGCATGGGCTGGGTGGACGCAAAGATCACGAAGCCCACGATACTCAGCACGAACATGCCGATATACGGTTTCACATAGCCCAGCAGCCTGAAATAGATTTTCAGGCTGGATTCCTGGTCCGCTTTGGGCGGTGCGTCACTCATGTGTCGAGCTCACTGATTGGATAAGACACGAACTTTATCACAAGCGTCGGGTTTGGCCCGAGCCCAGACCAAGACACTGGCCAGCGCAATCGGCAACCACGAGATGAACCACTCGGCCCGTGGCGTACCCGTGAGGCTTGCAGCATCGAACTGCATGGCCAGGAACGAGAACACCCACATGCCTATGATGCCCTTGCCATAGAGAGTGTCGCGGGCCTTCCAGGCTTGCCACAACACACCGAACCACAGCCCGCACCACAGCAGCAGCCCCGGCAGGCCCAATTCGATGGCCACGTGGGTGAACAGGTTGTGGGCGTGGTCGAAGTAGAGATTATCGGCAAAGACTTTGTAATCACCGCCCAAGCCCAGGCCGGCCCACGGATGCTCGGCGATCATCTGCAAGGCGGCCATAAATATCTGTGGCCGGTAGGAGACACCACGGGCCAGCATCAACGATTGCATGGCAAAGAACACCGCCAGCGCGGCCACGACCGCGACGACGGCAATCACTGCGGAACGACGGTCACGGCACCAGGCGGGCATGGCCACGACCGTCAGCAGCAGTGCCAGTGCGGCCCCGCGGCTTTGGCTGAGCACCACGAACAGACCGAGCAGCGCGATGGACAAGACCCACGCCACTTGCATCCAGCGACCACGCGGCAACCAGTGCAATAGCCAGACTGCCGCCAGGCCAATCACGTAGGCGCCAAGAATCGGATGATCCAATTGCCCCAACCCGCTGAGACGGGCGTTCCAATCATTATGCTCAAGACCATAAAACTTGATGATTGCCAGCAGCGACGACAAGGCGAGCCCGAAACCACCCCACTGCATCACGCGAATGACCTGCTCGGTACGGCCACAGGCGAATACCGGAAAAAACAGCAGGAACACGCCGATATACAGCATACGCTTGGCTTCGCGCGAAGGATCTTCGGCATTGGTCCACGTCAGGCTGACTGCACCCCAGACGGCGAGCGCTGCGACCATCAGGCACATCCAGCGCTGTTCGCGCCAGACCTCCTTGAGACGCTCACGCGCCGACCAGGCAAAGACCATGGCCGGCAACCAGAGAAACAGGGTCAACCCTTGTTGATAAATCTTGTTGGTCGGCGCGAAGGCAATCGCTAGCAAAAACCAAAGCAACCCAAAAAACATCCATCCCTGCGCCCAACGACTTGCCTGCATCACCCGCTCCTGAATACGTTCAACCCGCCACCCGGCATGGTTAAAACCTGAAATTTTCGGCATTATTACCGACCACTGTGCCCCGCGACTCCCACAAGGCTTTCCAACAATGCAATGTTCAAGGCTTGCCCAAGTCGATTTAACCGCGATGATTGAAGGCGCCAGAGTCCTAGAGAAGGACAGCTACGGCCCGAAAGTCTACCTGCTGGCCGACGGGAATATCCTTAAACTGTTTCGTCGCAAACGTCTGTTTTCGTCCGCGCTGTTTCGCCCGTATTCCAAACGGTTCATCGACAACGTGGCGCAACTGCAGCAACGCGGCATTCCGACCTTGACCGTTCTTGCATTCTTTCAACTGGCAGCGCCCGGCATGACCGCTGTGCTGTATCGACCGTTGCCGGGGGAAACCCTGCGTCAGATTTCCAACAAGGAAGGCTTTGACTGGCAATCGAACCTCGACCCGCTGGTGGCACTCATCCGTCGATTGCATGCTGCGGGCATCTACTTCCGCTCATTGCACCTGGGCAATATTGTCGTGACGCCAGACAACGAAATGGGGCTGATCGACGTGGCCGACATGCGCTTTCTGCGCGCCCCCCTTAGCCCGGAACTCGCACGACGCAACTTGCAGCACTTCGCGCGTTATATTGCACGCGAGAAGCTGAACGATCGCTTTCCAATGCCCGCACTGGAGCAAGCACTGCTAGCGGCATGAAAACAGGCGCTGGGAGGTTTCACTGAAGTCTTTCCAGGCTTGCTCCGGCGCCAGCGCCCGCGACTGAGCCGCGAGCACCTCCCGCGCGGACGTGGCAAATGCATGGGCCATCAGATGGCCCCAGGCCTGCACATCGCCCGATGGGGCGTACCAGCCCGCATCCGCCAGCTGTTCGCGGAACACCGCCAAGTCACTGGTCAGCACCGGCACACCGGCCATCACCGCTTCCTGCAGGATCAACCCCAAACCTTCTTGCGTCGACGGAACGGCCACCCAGTCAAAGGCCCGGTAAAGCGTCGCCGCGTCCGACAGATGACCAGACAGTGACACCTTGCCCTGCAAGCCGAGCTGCTCGATACGCGCCTCAAGGGCAGACCTCGCCTGCCCCTCGCCGACGATCACCAGGCGCGCATCAGGCCAATCTGGCGACACACCGGCGAACGCCTCCAGCAAACAACCAAATCCCTTGTCATCGACCAGCCGACCGACCGCACCCAGCACCGGCGCAGCGTCCAACGGCAGCCCCAGGCGCATCCGGGCCTCCTCCCGAGAAAGCGCGGCAGCACAAAAAGCGACAGGGTCGAAAGCGCTGCGCAGCACCGCCACTGGCCGTTGCAGGTAACACTCAAGCGAGTCAGCCAGCGTTTGCGACACCGCCGCCAGCGTCAATTGCGCCGCTGGGAACTGCCCGAACAGCTTCAGGTCGGCCCGACGCAAGCGCGTGGCACCATGAAATAAAACCACGGCCCGCACCTGCGGCAAGCGCTTGAGCATCGGCAACATCACCCGGGCGACGCCCACGCCGTCGAGCAGTACGACCTCCAAGCCGTCGGGCAGCGCCTTTTGAAAACGCGCCCGCAACCTCGGCATCAGCAGCTTCCACAGGTGCTTGCCCTTGAGCTGGGCCGAGGAGAGTTTCCACTCCAGCGCCTGCTCGCCCGCCGCTGCACTGCCCTGAAGCAGCCAGGTGTCGCCCGGCGCAAGGCCGACGACGTGGGACAGTATCTGTTGATGAACCTTCTGCACCGAGGCGTAAGCAGAACCACCGGCCCACATGATGTTGAGGATACTCATCAAAAAAATGACCTTATGCAGCGTTATGGTGGCTTGTCATACGTAACTAACGGATCAACCAGCCGATACCGACACCCAGTATCAGCATGGCTACCAGCTTGATCCGCTCTCGACGCTTGCGCCGAGCCTTGTTCAAGCGTTCTTCTGCTGTCGCCACATGCAGGCCGAAGCCGGTATGCAGGACCGCATCGCCTTCCAGGGTCACAGCGCCCAGATTCAACTGCGCGTACCGCCTGGAAAGCCCCTTTTCACCCTCGAACCCTGCATAGGGTGCGCACAACCGGTACTCCTTGATCCGCCGCAGGCCCGGGTTCAGCGAGAAGCCCTGCCACTCTGGCTTGTCGGACAACAAGGGATAACAAGGCACACCGCCGATCACTTCGCGCGGCCCCAGATGGATGTAGGGACTGTGCACCTGCAAGTCGTACACGTAGTTGCGCAACCAGACTTGAAGAATGTCGGGACGTAGCTCCAGCACCACCTTGGAATCCTCGACAAAACCGGGTCGATAAAACGCCCAGTCATCTTCGCAGTGGAATATATAGGGGGTATTGACCGACTCGTAAGCCAAATCAATGGATGCTAGTTGCCCAAGCTTCGGGCGGTTGATCAAGAATGAGCAATGACTGCGCCAGTGCTCAGGAATCGCCAGGCGCACGGCTTCATCGCCGGAGTCTTCGGTAATGAAGACTTCGCGTATATCGGCCGTATTGAACAGATCGAAGGTCTCAAGCGTACGTTTCAACAAATCGAAGCGACCGCAACTGGTCACCACGAGCGTTATGTCGCTTTGATCGGAGAATTGCATGCCTGCCTCTATGAAGTCATGTAGCCAATATTTTAGGCCGGGTTGGCCGCCATCAAACGCCCAGCGTCAAACGTAACCGCTCCAGCAAACTCAAGGGCGCCCGGGGCCGCAGGGGTGGCTGGAGTGCATCGACAATGCGCTGGCCGATACGGGCAAAGCTGAACTGGCTGACAGCCAGGTCTTGCCCGTTACGTGCGATGTCTGCCGCCAACTGCGGGTCGGAGCGCAACACCGACAGCTTTTCCTGCAACTGCGGGATGTCTTTGTAGAACACCACATTGACCATGTCCTTGAAGCCAAGGGCCTGGTTTTCGGCGGCACCTTGATCGAACGCCAGCAACACGCAGCCGCAGGCCATGGCCTCGAAGTTCTTGATCATGTACTCGCCCATGCCCACATCGGCACTGACGAAAAAACGGATACGGTTGAGGGTCGCGCAGTATTCCTCGCCGGACTTGGTACGTGTCACCACCAAAGGTTCAACCTGTGCCAACTGATCAAGCAACGCTTTGCGACCACTGTAAGCCACGCTGTTGGTGCTGCCGACAAACGCCAGCTCGATGTCGCGCTCGCGCCGTTCTTCGACTGGCGGTGCCTGCAACAGCGCCTGGTCGTAGCCCTTGGGCACAAATACCGCGTCAAAGCCTTCCGCGCGCAGGCGCTCGGTGACCATATAGCCGGAGCTGATAACCCGTGCCCATGGCAAACGGCGGTAGTGCGCGCTGAACTTGCCAGTGTACTTGCAGGGAATGTAGTTCTGGTAAGCATCGTGCTCGAGGATCACCAGATTAGGGATCGAACGAATGAACCCGGCCTGGCGGATTTCCTGTTTGAAACGCAGGAAGAAGACAATGCGGTCATAGCGGATCACGTCGACTTCACGGCGGAAGTAGGCCCGCAGGTTGCGCTGCTCGTCGCTGCTCAACCAGCGCGTATCGCACTCGCAGTGCGCGGCCACGCCTTCGTAGAGACGATCCAGAATGGCGCGCTGTTCTTTCTGCACCAGAAACAAAACTTTCATGACTTTCCCTTTCACAAATGCCAGAACAACTCATGCCGTCGTACGGCCTTGCGGAAAAACTCGTTCTCACCATAGGGCGACGGCGCACGACCCGCCAATACACGCTGCAGCCAGCGTCGGACACGGCGCTTGAGCGGCGGCGCGGGCTGCAGGTCATGCATCATGCCCAGCGCCATGGCCTTGTCGCGCTGTTGGGCCAGCGAAAGCGGCAGGCTGCAGGGCCGCAGCGCCAGCGTGTCGTCGAACAGCGGCGGCAAGGCAATCCCGGCGCCCGCGTCACCCATGGGCCAGCGGTCGTTGTCGTGCAGGTGGTTGGCATAACCCAACACAGTCGTGGGTTGCCACGCCAGCCCTTGCAGGGCCTCGATCACCGCTTGCTGCGCGCAGACATGGTCCGGGTGCGGGTCGAGCACCGGGTGGGGCAACACGATCACCTCGGGACGTGCGGTCAGCAGCAATTGGCGCAGGTCCGCCAGCAGGTTGTTCCAGGTCGGCAGGCCGTCATGGTCCGCCGGCAACGGGAAAGAGTTGAATTGGCGAAACAAGCGGATATCCGACAGATCCGCCTCGCGCGAAGCGATGGGCTGATCCGGCGCGGCGCGCATCGCCGACAATTGCAGGCAGAAATAACCCAATTGCACGCAATGCTCCTGCGGCACGCCAGCCCAACGCGGCACGGCGATGCTGTCCCAGGCGCGCAGACGTCCTTTGATCCGCGCAGCTTCGACCGAGTCCAGGCCCATCTTCTGATAGTGCTCGGCTTCGATTTCGCCCGCAGTGAGGGTCACGATCCAGGGCTTCTCGGCCTGACTGTAAAGACCGAAAGCCGCCAATTCGGCATCGTCGGCATGGGGCGCGATGACCATCACCCGTTGCTCCGAATAATCTGGAGTGGCCCAGGCCCACAGCCGTGGTGCGCCCTGCAGGCTGCAAAAACGCCCGTGCAGGCGCAGTTCGCCTGCCATCAGGGCCGGGGCCAGGCCGCTGAGGTTGAGGTAACGGACGCCATTCACGCCGCGCTCGAATGTCTGCCGGTCGCTGCTGTCTGCACCGAGGACGTCAATGGCCGGGTCCAGGAAGCGCCCCAGCCAGCCGCTCTTGACCTTGACGGCCAACACCAACGTTGCATCGGCTTCCAGGGGCGAATCAACCCGCAGTCGTCTGCCCTCGAAGCGAACATCAGTGCGCTGCGCGTCCGCCGAAAAACGGTATTGATAATCTTCGCGTGGCTCATAGAACAGGTGATCAGCAAACCAGGCTTCATGGGCTGCCCAGGCCAGCACGCCGAGTACAAACGGCAGCCACCAGGCAACACAGATACCGATCAACACCAGCAGCACCAAGCCGATCAATACGCCGATGCGCTTGTTGCGCCGGTGGCGCTTGAGCAGTTGCTGTTTGCGACTCATACGGTCAGCACCGGCACAGGGTTGCACCAACGGTCCTTGTACTCCCGGTCGGCGCGCCCGAAGGAAAACCGCAGCGGCTTACCGACGTCACGCGCCTGCTCCCAGGCGCTCTGGGTGTTGAGGAAACTCAGCACGCTGCCCGGGCTGAACGCACGGGTTTCGGGATCGACGCCGCCGTTGACGTATTCCACGCTGATCCACTCAGGCGACTCGACCCGATACACCAGTTGGACCGCAATCGGCGCATCATTAAGGAAAATCACCGAGCCGATCAGCCACTCGCGCAGCAGCTCAATCACCTCGGCCATGTGCTCGGCACCCGTAGCGACAAAACCCCAGCGCCGCAGGAACAAATCGCAGTAGATCGCCGCCAGTTCCTGGCTGGAAAACTCACTCACCGGCCGCACCACGCCACCGGCCTCTTCCAGCAGGCGCAGTTCGCGGCGCTGGTTGTAGCGGAATTTCTTCGACAGTTCTTCCGGGGTACGGGCCATGGCCAGTTGCTCGGCCTGGGGCTTGAGGCCGCTGAAGCGGCCTTCGTTCAGGGTCGACAGGTAACGGGCGCGGTGCCGCAAGGGCGCCTGGGCGTCAGGTGCGGCGGGCAGGATCAACTCCGCATTGCCCAGGTCGAACAGGCCCTTCTTGCCCCGTCGTTTGAGCACATCCTTGGACAACGCCAGGTCCCGCCCCCAGGTGGCGATGCATGCCTTGAGTGCGCCCTCTTGCTCCCAGGCCAGGTAACGCACCGGGATGTCGGCCAGCCCCGCCAAGCGCTCGATCACCTGGGGATGGGTGGCGACACTGCCGCCAAAACGCTGCCAAGCCTCGTTGTAGAAAGGCGCGTCAACGACGGACCAGCCCCGTTCGCGCCAGCCTTGAAATCGATTGAGCATCAAGCCCCCGCGGTCAGTTCAATAACGTGCGGCAATTGCCAGAAGGTATCGCGTACCGCCTGATCCGAGAAGCGCGTGCGCAGGCGCTCCAGCATCATCTCGGCGCACTGCAGTTGCTGGTGGTGATCCATCGCCGCCAGATGCTGCAGACCCTGGGCAAGATGTTCGGCATCGCCGAAGGGAAACAGGATACCGACACCTTCGACCACTTCCTTCGCCCCGCCGCAGGCCGTGGCCAGCAAGGGCACGCCGGCCGCCATGGCTTCCAGCAGCACCATGCCGAAAGGCTCATGGTCGGAGCTCAGGGCAAACACATCAAAGGCCCGGAAATACCGGCGAGCCTCAGGCACCTGGCCGAGGAACAGCACCTTGTCGGCGATGTTCAGCTCATGCGCCAGGTGCTTGAGGTCTTGCTCCAGGCGCCCGCTGCCGAGGATCGCCAGGCGGCTTTCGGCCGGCAAGTGCGGCAGCGCCAGGGCAAAGCCCTTGAGCAGCGTGGCCTGGTCTTTGTCCGGATGCAGGCGACCGACATTGCCGACCACCCATTCGCCCGGCGACAACCCCAGCGCAGCGCGCGCCTCGTGCACGGGCACCTGGCTGGCCTGCATGGCCTCGACGTCGATACGGTTATACAAGGTCTGGATACGTGCCGTCGGCCACGCTAGCAGGCAGCGGCGCATGTCGTCACGCACCGCGTCAGACACCCCCAGCAGGCTCAGGCGCTTGCGGAAAATCCCGGCAAACAGCTTGCGACTGCGGCGCTGGTAGTCACCGAAGGCGTGATGCACGCCAATCACTGGCAGCCGCGTGCCGAGCAACGCGATATAGATCGGCTTGAAACGGTGGGCAATGCAGAAACTGAAGTTGCGCGACGCGGCGATCTTGCGCAGCTTGCCGATGGCGCCCAGCTTCAGGCCACGAATGGCCTTGGAGCTGAATTCCATGAACAACACTTCATCAGATGCGCAACCAGCGGCCACTTCGGGATCGGCGACCCCGGTGAGAAACACCGTGGTCACCTTGTAGCCGGTGCCTGCAAACAAACTAGCGTACTGCCGGGCGCAGTCCAGGAACGGCCCGTCATAGCCGTGGCAGAACTGCAGAATGTGGCGGTCAGCCGATCGCGTCATAAGGGTCCACGCCGTCCTTGACCACCAGGATGTCTTCCATGATCAGGTACTGCAGATCGGAACCGAAGAACATGTTCAGCGCGTCGGTCGGCGAGCAAATCATCGCTTCGCCACGACGGTTGAGCGAGGTGTTCAGGGACACGCCGTTACCGGTCAGCACTTCCAGCTCTTTCATCATGTCGTAGTAGCGCGGGTTGTATTCGCGCTTGAGCACCTGGGCGCGGGACGTGCCATCTTCATGGACCACCTCCGGTACGCGGGCCTTCCACTCTTCCGACACTTCAAAGGTGAAGGTCATGAACGGCGCCGGGTGATCGACCTTGATCATCAGCGGGGCCACGGTGTCGAGCATCGAGGGGCAGAAAGGCCTCCAGCGCTCGCGGAACTTGATCTGATGGTTGATGCGGTCAGCCACGCCGGTGGCGCTCGGGCAACCGATGATCGAACGACCGCCCAAAGCACGCGGGCCAAACTCCATGCGGCCCTGGAACCAGGCCACCGGGTTGCCGTCGACCATGATCTTGGCGATGCGTTTAGGCATGCTGTCGATCTTGCGCCAGTTCGGCTTGCTCGGGTGCTTGGCGCAGGCGGCGATCACGTCTTCGTTGCTGTAGGACGGGCCGAGATAGACGTGCTCCATCTTCTCCACCGGCACACCACGGGCGTGGGACACGTAAGCGGCTGCGCCCACGGCGGTGCCGGCATCGCCGGACGCCGGCTGCACGAACAGCTCCTTCACGTCGTCACGGGCAATGATCTTCTGGTTCAGCTTGACGTTCAGCGCACAGCCGCCAGCGAAGGCCAGCTTGCCGGTTTCCTTGAGGACGTCGCCCAGATAGTAGTCGATCATCTGCAGGGACAGCTTCTCGAACAGCGCCTGCATGCTCGCCGCGTAGTGGATGTAAGGCTCATCGGCGATGTCGCCTTCGCGCTTGGGACCCAGCCACTCGATCAGCTTCGGCGAGAAGTAGAAACCCTTGCCCTTCTCTTTGTAGCGACGCAGGCCGATGACGTTGGCATAGTCGGTGTTGATCACCAGCTCGCCGTTTTCAAAGGAGGCCAGGCGCGAGAAATCGTACTTGCTGGCATCGCCATAAGGCGCCATGCCCATGACCTTGAACTCGCCGTCGAGCATCTCGAAACCGAGGAACTCGGTGACCGCGCCGTACAGGCCGCCGAGGGAGTCCGGATCGTAGAATTCCTTGATCTTGTGGATCTTGCCGTTTTCGCCGTAGCCAAAGAACGTGGTGGCGTACTCACCCTTGCCGTCGATCCCCAGGATCGCGGTTTTCTCCTTGAAACCGGAGCAGTGGTAGGCACTGGAGGCGTGGGCCAAGTGGTGTTCAACCGGCTCGATCTTGATTTTCTTCGGATCGAAGCCCAGTTGCTCCAGGCACCAGACGATCTTGTTGCGGTAGCGCTTGTAGCGACGGTTGCCCATCAGGATCGCGTCAAGGGCGCGGTCCGGGGCGTACCAGTAACGCTTGGCATAGTGCCAACGCGCTTCACCGAACAGGCTGATCGGTGCGAACGGGATCGCGACCACATCAACGTCGGAAGGCTTGATACCGGCCTGTTCCAGGCAGAACTTCGCTGATTCGTAGGGCATGCGGTGCTTTGCATGCTTGTCGCGAACGAAGCGTTCTTCTTCGGCGGCCGCAATCAGCTTGCCGTCGATATACAGGGCTGCGGAAGGATCATGGCTAAGGGCGCCGGACAGGCCAAGAATCGTCAATGCCACAGGGGTCTAGCCTCTTTTAGTCTGCATGCAGGCGCGCTGCGCCTGAAAAAAGTGTGCTTCCCGTCTGGGCAGGAAACAGCTAAAGGGCGGGATTATAGCTTAAAAGCAGGGGGAAGCTGTTAGCGGCAAGCATCAAGGAGGCTCAGCGGAAGATCTCGATGCTGCCGTCCTTGTTCTGACGGTAGATCGTATAGGGCAGGACCAGCGTATCCAGCACACTGGAGCCGATGAACTCGATAGCGATGATCGGGAAGGCATTGTTCTCGTGGTCCGACAGGGCTCGCTCATTCAGGCTTTTTTCAGGGACGGGCTCGGCATTGAGCGTACAAAACCCGTAGATCACCCCGCTGTAGATGCGCGGGATGTTCTCGCAGTAGCTGCGAGATTCCTTGAGGTTCTGACTGGCGACGGCGTCCGGGCGAAAGACGGTGTTGATCGTTCCGCAACCGCAGAGCGTCAGCAGGGTTGCGGCCAGCAGCACTTGGGTTCCATGGTTCACGAAACACTCCTTTGATACCGCAGACCCGACACGCCGACGCGCCGTGCAAGAAAGATCCGAAGCGGTCAAGCTCGCGATGGGATTGAAGGCCTTCTTCAACCGGCAGCGCCGATCTCCCTCGGCAAGCGCTGATCGATGACCTGATACAGTGCACTGCCTTGCGGCCAATTACGCATAAAGCGTGCGCGGTCCTTGGCAAACGCCGCGGCGAAGCTGGCGACGGAGCTGTGCTGATGCATCGCATCCAGGTCGATCAACGCCCAGCGGCCGTCGTGCCAGAACAGGTTGTGGCCCTTGAAATCGCCATGACTGATGCGCTCGCGTATCAGCTCGGCGAACAGATGGTCCAGCGCGAGCAGTTCGTTTTCAGGCGCGTCGCCCTGCTCCACATACGGCGCAAAGCGTTCGATGATGTCCGGCCCTGGCAGGTATTCAGTGACCAGGTAAGCACGGCTGCGCAGCCAGAAAAAACGTTTTTCCAGCACGGCCAGCGGCTTGGGCGTGGCAATGCCGAGGAACGCCAGGCGATTGCCTTCGCGCCAGGAATGCCAGGCGCGGCTCGGGCGCCAGAAGCGCTTGAGCCAATGGGCAAAGCCCTTGATGTTGTAACGTTTGATCACCAGCGGGCGGCCGGCCACCTCGACCTTGGCCACGCTGGCCGCACCGCCGGTCTTGTACAAATGCCCCTGGTCGAGCAACGCATCGGCCTGCTCCAGCACCGGGAGCATCGCGGGTTCTTCCTCGCGACGGATCGCACGCAAGCCAAACGCGCCGCGCACCACGCTGAACAGCGTGCATTCGCGGCCGACCTTGTCGAGGAAGTCCTTCAGGCGCCAGTTGCTGACCTTGCGCACCTGCTTCTCCAGGGCTTCCAGCGGTAACGCGTGCTCGCCGTTGCTCAGCAAGTAATACACCAGCAATTCTTCGGTAAACGGTGCGAGGTTTTTCGGCAACTGAGCGAAAAACACCCCGAGGTTTTCCAGCACCCGGTTGCGCGACAGCGGCTGGCCCGCCTGTTCCACACAGATCCCGCCGCCATCGATCAGGTACAGCTTGCCGCTCTGGCGCAGCAGGTTGTCCAGGTGCAGGTCTTCCTGCCACAGGCCCTTGGCGTGCATGCGGGCAATCGCGCCCAGCGCTTCAGCGAGCACGGCGGTCTGCTCATCGGCCAACGGCGGCAAGCCTTCGACCGCCTGCCAGGCATCGGCCAGGCTTTCGGCGCCGTCGATAAACTCAAACAGCAGCCAGCCGCCCTCGCCTTCCTGCAAACCATCGGCCAGCAGCAGCGGCGTGGTCAGGCCTTGTTCGGCCAACAGGCGCACGCCCTTGAGCTCACGCTGAAAATGCCGCGCCGCCTTGCTGCCCACCAACAACTTGGCCAACACCGCGCGACCGCGCCAAACGGCCGCGCCCACATAGCGCTGGCCCGGCAGCACGCGCAACAGGCTGAGCAATTGCAGTTGGCCGGGGCCCGCCGCGTCCGCCAGTTCGATCGTCATCGGCAGGCTCGGTGTGCGGCCGGCATTTTTCAGCGCGGATAAACGCATCAGCGGCTCTCCTTGTGACTGCGGCGAGCGGTCAGGCGCTGCTGCCAGGTGGCGACCAGCGGGCTGTCTTCAGGGTGCTCCAGATATACCGCGAGCAGGTGACGAATTTGCGCATCCGACCACTGCGGCGCACGGCGCAACAGCGGCTCCAGGTCCTTGACCCGGTCACGCCACCCAAACAGCAGCGGACGGGTTTTTTCCAGGTCGATCAGCTGCGCGGTGTAACCGTCACCGGTGGCCCGCAGGAAAATATGCTTGGGGTAAAAACAACCGTGGACCTGACCCACGCTGTGCAGGCGGCGCGCCAATTGGCCGCAGGCCAGCAGGATCGCACTATGCTGGGCGTCGCTCAGTTGCGACCACTGCTCGAGCAACGAGTCCAGGTCATTCCAGCCGTCCAGGGCGCGGGTCAGCAGCATTGCGCGGTGCTCGCCGGCGACTTTGCGCTCACCGTAGAACGCCGCCTGCAAGGCCGGGATGCCCAACGTGCGATAACGACTGATGTTGCGAAACTCGCGGGAAAAACTCGGCTCGCCAAACGGTCGGTGCAAGCTGCGCGTGAGGTAGTTGCTCTGGCGCTTGAGGTAATAACCGCAGCCGTCGAGCTCCAGACGAAACACGCTGCTCCAGCCGCCATGGCTGGTGTTCGGCTCGTCCACCGCGTCCAGTTGCTTGGCCCACAGGGCATCGAAGTGGGCGAGGCCGTTGCGCTCCAGCAGGGCGCGGTCTTCGGCCGCCAGGAAATCACTCATTCACGTCCCTCGAAAAACTTCACCACATGGCGAATTCGCTGCTTGTCCGACGTACTCAGGTGCGCGCGTTCGCGGTATTGCAGGTAGAAGCGCAGGCGCTGGGTGGCCGACAGGTGATACTTGGCCACCTTGTCCAGGCAGGCCAGGTCTTTGGTGATGCGGTATTTGAGCCAGAACCCGCGCCAGAAGTCGCCGTTGGGGCAATCGATCAGGTACAGGGTGCGCTGATCATCAATCAGCAGGTTGCGCCATTTCAAGTCGTTATGGGTAAAGTGATGATCGTGCAGGGTACGCGTGTATTCGGCGAGCTGGCGGCTGACCGCATCGACCCACGCAGGGTCTTTGAGGCGCACATCGTTGCGCTCGGCCAGCACCGACAAGTCCTCGGTCCTGGGCAACTCACGTGTGATCAGCGCACCCCGGGCGTACGCCAGGCCATTACGCTCCAGACCCCAAGCGACCACGTCGGCAGTGGGAATGCCCCACTTGGCGAAACGCTTGAGGTTCTGCCATTCGGACTTCACCCGCGGCTTGCCCAGGTAGCGGCGCAGGCCCTTGCCGGCACCGACATAGCGCTTCACGTAATAATTGACCCCACCACGCTCCACCCGGATCACTTCCGACAGCGGGTCGCGGGTCAGCCGCTCGCCTTGCAGGGCGAACACCGCTTCAAGGCTTCCAAAATCATTCGCCAGGCCAGCGTATGCGGGTTCCAGGTTCCAACCCGCCATCAGAGCGCATCTCCGTAACGTTGTTTGCGCGCGTAGAGCTTGTCGGCCTTGCGTTGCATCAGGTCCAGCGACGCCGATTGCTCGGCCAGGATCTGGCGTAGCGGCTGGCGGAAGTAGCCCTTGAGGAAGCGCAGTTTGTCGCGTCGGGTCAGGCCGATATCCAGTGCCGAATAATACAACGCGGACAAGTCCTTATCGCGCCAGCGCAGCGGCAGATGGGCCCGCAGTTGGGCGCGGTGCAGGTCGATGACCGAGAGCTTGAGGTTGCGCGCATCGATCGGCTGTGAAGTGTCCAGCAGGAAGTGGCAGAGGT
This sequence comes from Pseudomonas sp. D3, assembly GCF_029320995.1. Taxonomy (NCBI): domain Bacteria; kingdom Pseudomonadati; phylum Pseudomonadota; class Gammaproteobacteria; order Pseudomonadales; family Pseudomonadaceae; genus Pseudomonas; species Pseudomonas sp. D3. The sequence goes on along the minus strand of NZ_CP119772.1, from coordinate 732,495 downwards.
AGCAGTCGCGGTGATTGACGCCGCCCCGGTGCATGTCACCGACCATGCGCGCGAGTTCCGCGGTCAGGGCATGACGCAGCGCAGGGGACGGCGGTTCGGCGACCCAGTTGACGGCCAGGTCTTCCAGGCTGATGGTCGGCGCCAATTCTTCGGTGATGATGAACGAGTGCTGATCGGCCGGATTGTTGCCCTTTTCGCCGAAAGCCACGCCAGTCATAGTCGGCACGCCGAGGTCCTGCAGGCGATGGATAGCCGCCCACTCGAGGCCGGCACCCAGCACCGGCAACTTGGCGGTGATCAGGTTCTTGAAGATTTCGCCCCAGCCGATGCCCCGGTGGATCTTCACGAAATACGGGCGACCCTCAACCTCGGTGCGCAATGTGCGACGCGCCGCCAGTTCGCGAAATACCTGGCCTTGCAGTTTCTCGACTTCGGCAAAGGCATCGAGCCCGTCCCATAAGGTCTTGAACGGTTCGGCAAGAATCAACTTCATCGTTTTGGCTCCGCCAGAATCACATCCGCAGCGCACTGCGGCATGCTGTAGAGGTCGGCCGTCTCGGCAAAGGCCAACCCATTGCGGCTCCAGGCCGTGCGCTGTGCAGTGTCGGTGAGCATACGGGACAGGTACTCATTGAGCTGCGCTTGTTCGAACGGCTCATCCAGCACCAGGCCGCTGTCGGCTTCGGCGATGTAATGGGCATACCCACACACTTTCGATACCAGCACCGGCAAACCGGCCACCAGAGCTTCGAGCAGAACGGTGCCGGTGTTTTCGTTGTACGCCGGGTGAATCAACAGGTCGGCGCCCAACAGGAAACGCGGGATATCGCTGCGGCCCTTGAGGAACTGCACGTTATTGCCCAGCCCCAGAGTAGCGCTTTGCAGTTGGAATACTTTGGGGTCGTCCTGGCCGATGACAAGCAGGCGCGTGCGTTTTTTCAGCTCGGCCGGTAACGCGGCCAGGGCCTTGAGGCTGCGGTCCACGCCCTTGGTCTTGAAGCCCGAGCCGATCTGTACCAGCAGCAGGTCATCGTCGGCCAGGTGGAATTCCTGGCGAAAACCTTCGCGGATTTCGGCAGCGTTCGGTGGTGCGCGGCGGTCCTGGGCAATGCCCGGCAGCAGCAGGTGGAAGCGCTCCAACGGGGTGTCGTAATGCTTGATGAACAGCGGCTGCTGCACTTCGGAGATCATCAGGATTTCGGTCTTGGCGTCCTTGGCGAACACCGCGCGCTCGTACTCGGCAAAGTGGCGATAGCGGCCAAAGCAGCGGTACATCGAGTGACGCAGGTTTTGCGCCTTGTCTTCGAAGCAGCCGTCGGCGGCGTAGTACACGTCCAGCCCCGGCATTTTATTGAAGCCAACCACGCGGTCCACCGGGCGCTTGGCCAGGTCGGCCTGAATCCAGGCGTAGAGTTTTTCGTTGCGTCGATGGTTGAACAGCGCCTTGACCGGCGCCACCAGCACTTCGAAGCCGGGCGGCACATCGCCCTCCCAGATCAGGGTGTAGACACGGATCTGATGACCGCGCTGCTGGCACTCCAGGGCGATACGCATGAAGTCGCGTTGCAAGCCACCGAACGGGAAATACTTGTACAGAATAAACGCCAGTTGCATCAGTGCATCTCCTCGGCCAGTAACAACGTGCTCAGCCGGCTCGCCACACGCTCGGGGTTTAGCCGCGTGAAGCACAGGGGCGATTCGCGCTTGAGGTCGAACCGACGCAGATCGTCGGCCGTGGGTTGATAAGTACATTGCTTTTGCAGGCAGGGCGCACACGGGAAGTCGCTGGCCAGGTGAATCTGGCTCTTGCCGTAGGCGCCGGTCAGGCCAGGGTTGGTGGGGCCAAACAGGGAAATGGTCGGCACGTCCAAGGCCGCGGCCAGGTGACCGAGGCCGGTGTCTACCGCGACACAGGCGCGGGCGCCAGCCAGAACACGGGCGACGCCGGCAAGGTTCAATTTGGGCAGCACCTCGGCGTTATTCAAGCCGTGGGCCAGGCGTTCGGCGCGGGCCTTTTCGGCGGCATTGCCCCACGGCAACTTCACGTCCACGCCCAGGCGGCCCATGCGTTCTGCCAGCTCGCGCCAGTAGGCTTCGGGCCAGTGCTTGGTGTCCCAGGTGGTGCCGTGCAACAACAACACAAAGGGTTTTTTCGGCGGCAGGCCGAGCAGCTTGTCGACACTCAGGCCGTAGTCGCCCAAGGCCTTGGGCAAGTCATAACCGAGGGCGACGGCGAACAGTTGGCGCAAGCGCTCCACCGCATGCTGCCCACGGGCTACAGCCAGGCGCCGTGAATAAAAGTGCGCCGCGATCGGTTCACGGGCCGAATGCTTGTCGAAACCGGCCACCGGGGCACGCACGTAGCGAGTCAGCCAGGCACTTTTCAACAGGCCTTGGGCGTCGATCACCAGGTCGTATTTGGTCGACTGGATACGTTGTTTGAAGCGCCGCCATTCGCCACTTTTGAAGGTTTGCCAGAGGTTTTTGCGCCAGCGGCGTATCGCCACCGGAATCACCTTGTCCACCGCCGGGTGCCAGGTGGGGATCTCGGCAAAGCCTTCTTCCACCACCCAGTCGAACCGGATGCCCGGGATCGCCCGCGCCGCATCGGTCAGTGCCGGCAACGCATGGATCACGTCGCCCAGGGATGAGGTCTTGATTACCAGTACCCGCAACTCAGTGAACCTCGACCACAGTGCCCTGCAACCGCTGCAAGGCATCGCTGACCGGTTGCGGCAGCAACTGGCGCAAGCAGTTGTAGTGGCCGAAACGGCAGGTGCGTTCAAAACACGGGCTGCAATCCAGGCCCAGGCGCACCACTTCGACCTTGTCGGCCAACGGCGGCGTAAAGCCTGGGGAAGTCGAGCCGTACACCGCGACCAGCGGGCGGTTCAACGCCGCCGCGACGTGCATCAGCCCGGAGTCGTTGGACACCACCGCATCCGCGCAGGACAGCAAGTCGATAGCTTCGGCCAGCGAGGTGTCGCCACTGAGGTTCACCGCCTCTTCGCGCAGGCCGGGGATCAGACGCTGGCGAATGTCTTCGCCCACCGCATGATCATTTTTCGAGCCGAACAGCCACACCTGCCAGCCTTCGCGGATCTTCATCTCCGCGACTTTGGCGTAATGCTCCGACGGCCAGCGCTTGGACTCGCCAAACTCGGCGCCGGGGCACAGCGCGAGCACCGGACGGTCGAGGGCCAGGCCGAACTTGACCAGGGCCGCATCGCGGGTGATCGGGTCGATCTGCAGGCTCGGGCGCGGGTACGGCGTCGGCAACTCGGCACCCGGCGCGTAAGCCAGTGCCATGAAGCGTTCGATCATCAGCGGGTAGCGCGCCTTGTCGAGCTTGCGCACGTCGTTGAGCAAGCCGTAGCGAAACTCGCCGCGCCAGCCGGTGCGCTGGGCAATGCCGGCGAAAAACGGCACCAGCGCCGATTTCATCGAGTTGGGCAACAAGATCGCCTGGTCGTACTGGCCGGCCAGGGATTTGCCGATGCGACGGCGGGTCGCCAGTTCGAGGGCGCCATGGCCGAGCGGGAAGCTCAAGGCCTTGCGCACTTGCGGCATGCGCTCAAGGATCGGCCGGCTCCACTCAGGGGCGAGCACGTCGATTTGGCAGTCGGGATGACGTTGTTTCAGGCACTGGAACAGTGTCTGCGCCATCACCATGTCACCGACCCAACTGGGCCCAACGATCAGAATATTCATGTAGTTTCCACAAACGATGCGGGGAGGCTTACGCCTCCCCGCCTCGATGATTACTGTAGGGCGTGCATTGTGTGGGAGCGGGCTTGCTCGCGATAGCATCACCGCGGCCTGATAGACAGACCGTAGCGCCTGCACCGCGAGCAAGCCCGCTTCCACATAAAGCCGGTTTCCACATTAGATTGGCGTCGCTCATTAAATCGAGTGTCAGCTTAACCCCAGTGCCTGCCAGATTCGCATCACCTGGCGCCGTTCGTCGGCGAACTGATCCCCGGCCACCGTACCGGCCTCTTTCTGCAAGGCCTGGCGGTGAGCCGCGGAACGGTAAGCTTTATACACCTCGCGCAGCAAATGGGCATCGGCGGCGGGCATCAGCCCGACCTGCTCCAGGCCCTCTAGAATGCGGATATTGTCGGTGTAGCGCAGCAACGATGGATGTTGCGCAGACCACGCCAAAGCCGCGTATTGCACCATAAATTCAATATCGACGATACCTCCGGCGTCCAGCTTGAGGTCGAACGCCACTGTGGGTTCGAAGGCATTGGCGCCGGTACCGGCCGCCGTGGCCCGGGTCCCCAGGTTGTCGCGCATCTTGGCGCGCATCTCGCTGACCTCCTGGCGCAGCTTCGTCAGGTCGCGCTCACGACCCAACACCTTGGCCCGCACCTGCTCGAAGGCGCGGCCCACATCCTGGCTGCCCACCAGCACCCGCGCGCGGATCAGCGCCTGATGTTCCCAGGTCCAGGCTTCGTTTTCCTGATAGCGCGCGAAGGCACCGAGGGAGCTCACCAACAAACCGGATGCGCCCGAAGGTCGCAGGCGCATATCCACTTCATACAATTGCCCCGAGTTGGTCTGCGTGGTCAGCAAGTGAATGATCCGCTGGCCCAGGCGCGTAAAGAACTGCGCGCCGTCAATCGGCTTGGCGCCATCGGTTTCGGCCTGCGGGTCGCCGTCGTGGATAAACACCAGGTCCAGGTCCGAACCATGCCCCAATTCGATGCCGCCGACTTTCCCATAACCGACAATGATGAACCCAGGATCGCACAAGGTGCCGTCCAGCCGTTGCGGCGCGCCGTGGCGAGCGACGGTCTGGCGCCAGGCCAGGGCCAGCACTTGTTCGAGGATGGCTTCGGCGAGCCAGGTCAGGTAGTCGCTGACTTTCATCAGCGGCAGGCTGCCGGCGATTTCCGAGGCGGCCACCCGCAGGCGGTGGGCTAGCTTGAAGTGCCGCAGGGCTTCCATCTGCTGCTCAAGGTCATCTTCGGGGATGCGCGTGAGGCGTTCGCGCAATTCGGCGGCGAGTTCCGGCGCCAACGGCGGTTTGAACAAGCGGCCCTCGTTGAGCAATTCGTCGAGCAACAGCGGGAAGCGGGTGATCTGTTCGGCGATCCACGGGCTAGCGGCGCACAGGGTCAGCAGGCGGCGTAGGGCGTCGGGGTTTTCCGTGAGCAACACCAGATAGGCGGACCGGCGGGCGACGGCTTCCACCAGCGGCAATACGCGCTCCAGCACCAGGTCCGGGCTGACGTGCTCGACGGCCTGGGCCAGCAGACGCGGGATAAACGCATCCAGGCGCTCGCGACCGAGGCGTTGCATGGCGCGCAGTTGCGGGCTCCCGCGCAGGCCGGCCAGGGCTTTGAGCGCTTTGGGCGCGTCGGTGAAACCGCCTTCGGCCAATTGGCGGCAGGCCGCGTCTTCGTCCTGGGACTCTTCCCATAACGGCAACCATTCCCCGCCGACGACCAATTCGCGTTCTTCGCCGTCTTCTTCATCCGGATCAGCGATCACCTGGCGGAAATGCCAGTCCACCCGCCCACGCCAGTACATCAGGCGCTCATGGAACGCGGCCCAATCGGCAAAGCCGAGCATAAAGGCAATGCGCGCCTGGTCTTCGGGGCTGTCCGGCAGCATCTGGGTCTGGCGATCGGCAATCGCCTGGATCGCATGCTCGGTGTAACGCAGGAATTCGTAGCCATCGCGCAACTCGGCGATCACCGCCGGCGGCAGGTAGCCCTGCCCTTCCAGGGTGCCCAGCACCTTGAGCAATGGCCGTTGTTGCAGGCTGAGGTCGCGCCCGCCATGGATCAGCTGGAACGCCTGGGCGATAAATTCCACTTCGCGGATGCCGCCCGAGCCGAGCTTGATGTTTTCGGCCATGCCCTTGCGCCGCACTTCCTGCTGGATCAACTGCTTCATGGTGCGCAGCGCTTCGATGGCGGAGAAGTCCAAATAGCGGCGGTAGACGAACGGTCGCAGCATATCGAGCAACTGCGCACCGGCCACCTGATCGCCGGCCACGACGCGCGCCTTGATCATGGCGTAACGCTCCCAGTCGCGGCCCTGGTCCTGGTAATACTGTTCCAGCGCATTGAAGCTGAGCACCAGCGCGCCGGCTGAGCCGTAGGGCCGCAGGCGCATGTCGACCCGGAAGACAAAACCGTCGACGGTCATCGGGTCGAGGGCCTTGATCAATTTTTGACCCAGGCGAATGAAAAATTCCTGGTTATCCAGGGCGCGCTTCACGCCCACCGTCTCGCCGCCCTCGGGATAGGCGAAGATCAAGTCGATATCGGATGACAGGTTCAGTTCCACCGCACCGAGCTTGCCCATGCCGAGGATCACCATGTGCTGCGGCTCACCGCTGCGGCCCCCGGTCGGCGTGCCGAATTGTGCGCAATGGCGTTGGTACAGCCATTGGTAGGCCTGGTCGATGCTGGCGTCGGCCATGTCGGAGAGCTCGCGACAGGTTTGCACCAGGTCCGCCTGGCGGGTCAGGTCGCGCCAGATGATGCGCACTTGCTGGCGGGTGCGCTGGCGGCGTAGGACGCGGCCCAGCTCATCTTCTGTTTGGGCCTGTTGCACAGCACCGGCGATTTGCCCGCACAGCTCGCCCGGCGCAAAGCCACGGTCCAGCTCGCCCCAGGCGACCAATTCGAGCAACATCAAAGGGTCACGAACACTCTGTTCAATGACGAAATCACTGGCGGCGCACACGCGGGCGAAGTCGGCCCAGCGTTGCGACGTCCACGCGCAAAGGCCATGATCGTCGTCCAGCGCAGCCACTGCATCACGAAATGACTGCACTGCCCGATCGGCGAACGGCAAAAGAATGGCCGGCAGTTCGGCCAGCGTTGGAAGGCTCATGGTCTATCCTTGATCGGCGCGTTATGGGCTTGTTGCTGTGAACGCAGGAACCACGCTCGGCAAAGGACTGTCGAACAAAAGTTATAAATAGCTGAAAATTCATAAATTTTGGCAGGCAACATTAAACTTCTACCTTTTCTTGTTCGCAAAAGATCAACGATAACGATTATGCTCACCTAACTGACCGAGTACCCCGCTCAGTTTTGTGTAGTTTTACTACTCGTATATACATTCGAAAGGCTGAAATGGCCGACGATTTGTAGTAAAACTACAGGACGCCGGAACAACCTCCGGCCATCCAAGAATCTATGTCGTCTGCCCACAAGGCCAGTCGCAAACTTCAGGCAACCGATTCTGGTAGCCTTTCCGCCCTGGAGCAAGCCATGCAAGACCTCGATCCCGTCGAAACCCAGGAATGGCTGGACGCCCTGGAATCGGTTCTCGACAAAGAAGGCGAAGACCGTGCTCACTACCTGATGACCCGTATGGGCGAACTCGCGACCCGCAGTGGCTCGCAACTGCCCTACGCCATCACCACGCCATATCGCAACACCATCCCTGTTACCCACGAAGCACGCATGCCTGGCGACCTGTTCATGGAACGCCGCATTCGCTCGCTGGTACGTTGGAACGCCATGGCGATGGTAATGCGCACGAACTTGAAAGATTCTGACCTGGGCGGTCACATCTCCAGCTTCGCGTCCAGCGCAACCCTGTATGACATCGGCTTCAACTACTTCTTCCAGGCCCCGACCGACGAACACGGTGGCGACCTGATCTACTTCCAGGGCCACACCTCGCCAGGCGTCTACGCCCGTGCGTTCATGGAAGGTCGCATCAGCGAAGAACAGATGAACAACTTCCGCCAGGAAGTCGACGGTCAGGGCCTGTCGTCCTATCCGCACCCTTGGCTGATGCCTGAGTTCTGGCAGTTCCCGACGGTTTCCATGGGTCTGGGCCCAATCCAGGCGATCTACCAGGCGCGCTTTATGAAGTACCTGGAAGCCCGTGGCTTCATCCCCGAAGGCAAGCAGAAAGTCTGGTGCTTCCTGGGCGACGGCGAGTGCGACGAGCCGGAATCCCTGGGTGCCATCTCCCTGGCCGGCCGCGAGAAGCTGGACAACCTGATCTTCGTCATCAACTGCAACCTGCAGCGCCTCGACGGCCCGGTTCGCGGCAACGGCAAGATCATCCAGGAACTCGAAGGTGTGTTCCGCGGTGCTCAGTGGAACGTGACCAAAGTCATCTGGGGCCGTTTCTGGGACCCACTGCTGGCCAAGGACGTCGACGGTATCCTGCAACGTCGCATGGACGCAGTCATCGACGGCGAGTACCAGAACTACAAAGCCAAAGACGGCGCGTTCGTGCGTGAACACTTCTTCAACACGCCGGAACTCAAGGCGATGGTTGCCGACCTGTCCGACGACGAGATCTGGAAACTCAACCGTGGCGGCCACGACCCGTACAAGGTCTACGCGGCGTACCACGAAGCGGTCAACCACAAAGAACAACCGACTGTCATCCTGGCCAAGACCATCAAGGGTTATGGCACCGGTGCCGGCGAAGCGAAGAACACCGCGCACAACACCAAGAAAGTCGATGTCGACAGCCTGAAGTTGTTCCGCGACCGTTTCGACATCCCGGTCAAGGACGAAGAGCTGGAAAACCTGCCGTTCTTCAAGCCGGAGCCGAACAGCGCCGAAGCCCGTTACCTGAGCGAGCGTCGTGCCGCACTGGGCGGTTTCGTGCCACAGCGCCGTGCCAAGAGCTTCAACATCCCGACACCTGCGCTGGATACCCTCAAGGCTATCCTCGACGGCTCGGGCGACCGTGAGATCTCCACCACCATGGCCTTCGTGCGAATCCTCGCGCAACTGGTCAAGGACAAGGAAGTCGGTCCGCGCATCGTGCCGATCATCCCGGACGAAGCCCGTACCTTCGGTATGGAAGGCATGTTCCGTCAGTTGGGCATCTACTCCTCCGTCGGCCAGCTCTACGAGCCAGTCGATAAAGACCAGGTGATGTTCTACAAAGAAGACAAGAAGGGCCAGATCCTCGAAGAAGGCATCAACGAAGCGGGCGCCATGAGCTCCTTCATCGCTGCCGGGACCTCGTACTCCAGCCACAACCAGCCGATGCTGCCGTTCTACATCTTCTACTCGATGTTCGGCTTCCAGCGTATCGGCGACCTGGCCTGGGCAGCAGGCGACAGCCGTACCCGTGGCTTCCTGATCGGCGGCACCGCCGGCCGGACCACGCTGAACGGCGAAGGCCTGCAACACGAAGACGGTCACAGCCACATCCTGGCGGCCACCATTCCGAACTGCCGCACCTTTGATCCAACCTACGGCTATGAGCTGGCGGTGATCATCCAGGACGGCATGAAGAAGATGACCCAGGAGCAGCAGGACGTTTTCTACTACATCACCGTGATGAACGAGTCCTACCAGCAACCTGCCATGCCGGCCGGTGTCGAGGAAGGCATCATCAAGGGCATGTACCTGCTCGAAGAAGACACCAAGGAAGCAGCGCACCACGTGCAACTGATGGGCTCCGGCACCATCCTGCGCGAAGTGCGTGAAGCGGCGAAGATCCTGCGTGACGACTTCAACGTCGGCGCCGACGTGTGGAGCGTGACCAGCTTCAACGAACTGCGTCGCAACGGCCTGGCCGTAGAACGCAACAACCGCCTGCACCCAGGCCAGAAGCCTGAGCTGAGCTACGTCGAAGAATGCCTGACTGGCCGTAAGGGTCCGGTTATCGCGTCCACCGACTACATGAAGCTGTTTGCTGAACAAATTCGCCAGTGGGTCCCGTCCAAGGAATTCAAAGTCCTGGGCACCGACGGTTTCGGCCGCAGTGACAGCCGCAAGAAGCTGCGTCACTTCTTCGAAGTCGACCGTCACTTCGTGGTGTTGGCAGCCCTGGAAGCCTTGGCTGACCGTGGTGAGATCGAACCCAAGGTGGTGGCTGACGCCATCGTCAAGTTCGGGATCAACCCGGAAAAACGCAACCCACTGGACTGCTGAGGAGACTTTTTGTGAGCGAACTCATTCGCGTACCTGACATCGGCAGCGGTGAAGGTGAAGTAATCGAGCTGTTTGTGAAGGTCGGCGACACCGTCGAAGCCGACCAGAGCATCCTGACCCTGGAATCGGACAAGGCGAGCATGGAAATCCCGGCTCCCAAGGCCGGCGTGGTCAAGAGCCTGAAAGTGAAGCTGGGCGATCGCCTGAAAGAAGGCGACGAACTGCTGGAGCTGGAAATCGAGGGCGCCGCCGATGCGGCCCCTGCCCCGGCTGCCGCTGCTGCACCGGCGCCGGCTGAAAAACCCGCTGCTGCTGCCGAGGCCCCAGCGGCCCCGGCTGCTGCACCGGCTGCGGCCACCGTTCAGGACATTCATGTCCCGGACATCGGTTCGTCGGGCAAGGCCAAGATCATCGAGCTGCTGGTCAAGGTCGGCGATACCGTCGAAGCCGACCAGTCGCTGATCACCCTGGAGTCCGACAAGGCCTCCATGGAAATCCCTTCGCCGGCTGCCGGCGTGGTGGAAAGCATCGCGGTCAAGCTGGAAGACGAAGTCGGCACTGGCGACTTCATCCTCAAGCTGAAAGTCCAAGGCGCTGCGCCGGCGGCTGCTCCAGCACCGGCCGCTGCGCCGGCTGCCAAGGCTGAAACCGCCCCTGCTGCCGCTGCTCCGGCACCGGCTGCAAAAGCCGAGGCCGCACTGGCCCCGGCGGCTGCACCGGCGCCAAGCGGCGCCAAGGTTCACGCCGGCCCTGCTGTGCGCCAACTGGCCCGTGAATTCGGCGTCGAGTTGAACGCCGTCGCGGCCACCGGTCCTCATGGTCGAGTGCTCAAGGAAGACGTGCAGGTTTACGTCAAATCCATGATGCAAAAGGCCAAGGAAGCCCCGGCTGCCGGCAACGCTACCGGTGGCGCGGGCATCCCGCCGATCCCGGTCGTGGACTTCAGCCGCTTCGGCGAAACCGAAGAAGTGGCGATGACCCGTCTGATGCAAATCGGCGCGTCGAGCCTGCACCGCAGCTGGCTGAACATCCCGCACGTGACCCAGTTCGACCAGGCCGACATCACCGACCTGGAAGCTTTCCGTGTTGCGCAGAAAGCCGTGGCCGAGAAGGCCGGCGTGAAACTGACCGTGCTGCCACTGCTGCTCAAGGCCTGCGCGCACCTGCTCAAGGAGCTGCCGGACTTCAACAGTTCGCTGGCGCCAAGCGGCAAGGCGATCATTCGCAAGAAGTACGTTCACATCGGCTTTGCGGTCGACACCCCGGATGGCCTGCTGGTGCCGGTCATCAAGAACGTCGACCAGAAGAGCCTGCTGCAGCTTGCGGCCGAGGCTGCTGCGCTTGCGGCCAAAGCCCGCGACAAAAAGCTCACCGCAGACGACATGCAAGGCGCGTGCTTCACCATTTCCAGCCTCGGCCACATTGGCGGCACTGGCTTCACGCCAATCGTCAACGCGCCGGAAGTAGCGATCCTGGGTGTTTCCAAGGCGACTATCCAGCCGGTATGGGACGGTAAAGCGTTCCAGCCGAAGCTGATGTTGCCACTGTCGTTGTCCTACGATCACCGTGTGATCAATGGCGCGGCGGCTGCACGCTTCACGCAGCGCCTGAGCCAACTGCTGAACGATATCCGCACCATCTTGCTGTAAGCCGCGATAGGCCTCCCTGGTAACCGGGAGGCCTGATTGCATCGATTTCCGAGCGCCACGCTCGTTCCTCAACCCCCGCCACTTGGCGGGGCTTTTTTTGTACAAATAAACAGGTTTGTACACCTTCCGTCGCCTCGACTGCAGAAATCACCTACGCAACCGATATAATCCATATAGCACTTAGCCTTCATCCTCTCTTGTCAGCCCGGCCTGCATGATGCAACCTTGCGGCAGGCAACAGTAAAGAGGGCGAGAGCCCGGCGCCGTGTGCGTTTTTTCAAGTGAGCTTCCCCATGAAAAGCCAACCCGATGTTGCCCGGACGGCGGCCGAGGTAGTGACGCAATTACCGGTGCCTTCGCGCCTCGGTATGCTGCGTTTCGAGCGGCAGAATGAGGCAAGCTGGGCCCTGCTCTACCTAGACCCCAATTGCGAGCGCCCATTCGGCCTGCCGGCGGTTGAACTGTGCGCCTTGATCGGCTCGCCCTACGCCAGCCTGATGGAGCCGCAGGCGCGCTATCAACTGCACGATGCGATCCAGCAGCAACTGACCGAGAGCCCTCATTACCTGGTGCGCTACACCCTGCACACCAACGACGGCCCCCTGAGCCTGCTGGAAATGGGCGAAGCCTACAAACAACACAATCGCCACCTGCTGCGGGGCTACCTGATGGTGGTCGACGGCGTGTTCAGCGAGAGTCCGTCGACGACGCCAACGGCAGACCTGGAAAGCCAGAACAGCCGCCTGCAGATCGCCCTGGAACTCAACCAGCGCGCGCAACAGGAACAGTTGCTGCACCTGGAACGGGTGCGCGCCCAGCAAGCGTTGATCCTGCTGCTCGCCCGCCAGCGCTACACCACGAACAATTCGCTGCAGGAAGCCGCCGAGCTGATCACCCGCAGCGCCTGCGACATCTACCAGATCGATTGCGCCAGCATCTGGAACCTCGAAGACCAGCGCCTGGTGCCGATCTCGGCGTACCACCGCGCCGATCAGCAGCACCACTTGCCCGAGCCGATTGACGCCAGCGGCTTTCCGGACTACCTCGAAGCCCTGCAAACCAGCCGTGCGATCGACGCCAGCAACGTCAAGCCCGACCTCCGCACCCGCGAAATGGCCGAATCCCTAAAGGCCAAAGACACACATGCAATGCTCGACGCGAGCATCCGCGTCGATGGTCAGGTCGTTGGCGTGTTGTGCCTGGAACAAGGCGGCGACACGCGCGTCTGGCAGTCCGACGAAATCGCCTTTGCCGGCGAGCTGGCGGATCAGTTCGCGCAAGTGATCAACAACCACAACCTTCGTGCCGCCACCAGCGCGCTGCACCTGTTTCAGCGCGCCGTGGAACAAAGCGCCAACGCCTTCCTGCTGGTCAATTGCGATGGCGTGGTGGAGTACGTCAACCCCAGTTTTACCGCGATCACCCAATACAGCACCGAAGAGGTCCACGGCCATCGCCTGGCGCAATTGCCGGCGCTGGAAAACCTCAACGAGCTGTTGTTCGACGCGCCATCGAGCCTGGCCCAGAGCAACAGTTGGCAGGGTGAATTCAAAAGCCGGCGCAAGAACCTGGAACCCTATTGGGGCCAATTGTCGATCTCCAAGGTCTATGGCGACAATCACGAGCTGACCCACTACATCGGCATCTACGAAGACATCACCCAGACCAAGCTGGCGCAGCAGCGCATCGAGCGCCTGGCCTACACCGATAACCTGACCAACCTGGGCAACCGCCCGGCGTTCATCCGCAACCTCGACGAACGCTTTGCCCGCGACAGCGACAGCCCGATCTGCCTGTTACTGGTGGACATCGACAACTTCAAGCGGATCAACGACAGCCTCGGCCACCAGACCGGCGACAAGCTGCTGATCAGCCTGGCCCGGCGCCTGCGCAACAGCCTCAGCGCCGGCGGCAGCCTGGCGCGCTTTGCCAGTAACGAGTTTGCGGTATTGCTCGACGAGACCGACCTGGAGAGCGGCCAGTTCGTCGCCAGCCAACTGCTGGCGACCCTCGACAAGCCGATGTTCGTCGACAACCAATTGATCAGCGTCACCGGCTCCGTGGGCCTGGCCTGCGCGCCGTTGCATGGCCGCGACCCGCAAACCCTGATGCGCAACGCCGGGCTAGCCCTGCACAAGGCCAAAGCCAACGGCAAACACCAGGTGCAGGTGTTTACCGAAGCACTGAACGCCGAGGCCAGCTACAAGCTGTTTGTGGAAAACAACCTGCGTCGCGCCCTGACCCAGAACGAGCTGGACGTGTTCTACCAGCCCAAACTGTGCCTGCGCAGCGGCCGCTTGCTGGGCATGGAGGCGCTGCTGCGCTGGAACCACCCGGAAAAGGGCATGATCCGCCCCGACCAGTTCATCAGCGTGGCCGAAGAAACCGGCCTGATCATCCCCATCGGCAAATGGATCGCCCGCCAGGCCTGCCGCATGAGCAAGCAACTGAGCGCCGCCGGCCTGGGCAACCTGCAGGTGGCGATCAACCTGTCGCCCAAGCAGTTCTCCGACCCGGACCTGGTGGCCTCGATTACCGCGATCCTCAAAGAAGAAGAGCTGCCGGCCAACCTGCTCGAGCTGGAGTTGACGGAGGGCCTGCTGCTGGAAGCCACCGAGGACACCCGCCTGCAACTGGACCAGTTGAAGAGCCTGGGCCTGACCCTGGCCATGGACGACTTCGGCACCGGTTACTCGTCGCTGAGCTACTTGAAAAAATTCCCGATCGACATCATCAAGATCGATCGCAGCTTTATCCACGAAATCCCGGACAACCAGGACGACATGGAAATCACCTCCGCCGTGATCGCCATGGCCCACAACCTCAAGCTCAAGGTCGTGGCCGAAGGCATCGAGACCGCCGATCAGTTGGCGTTCCTGCGTCGGCACCGTTGCGACGTCGGCCAGGGCTATCTGTTCGACCGGCCTATTCCCGGTTCAGAGCTGCTCGAGAAGCTTAAACGCTATCCTCGCGGGCCAATCGCCTGACAGCGCTGTAACACTCGGGCACACTGGCTGTCTGACTCTTTACTGTTAACTCAACCTGACGAGAGGACTGCTCATGGTCTTGCGCTCGGAAATTCTGGTGAACAAAAACGTGCTTCCTACTGCAGAACAAGCTTTGCCCGGCCGTGAAACCCCGATGACCCTGCCGGAAACGCACTTCGTCAACGGCAACCCGCTGCTCGGCCCGTTCATCGACGACGTCGGCTTCGCGATCTTCGGCCTGGGATGCTTCTGGGGGGCGGAGCGCAAATTTTGGCAGCGCGATGGCGTGGTCAGCACCGTGGTCGGCTATGCCGGCGGCTACACGCCGAACCCGACCTACGAAGAAGTCTGCTCGGGCCTGACCGGCCATAGCGAAGTAGTGCTGGTGGTGTATGACCAGGCCAAGCTGAAATACGAAGACTTGCTGAAGATGTTCTGGGAGCTGCACAACCCGACCCAAGGCATGCGCCAGGGCAATGACATCGGCAGCCAGTACCGTTCAGTGATCTACGCCACCACGCCGGAGCAATTGACGGCGGCGCAGGCCAGTGCGCAGGCGTATCAGCAAGAGCTGAGCAAGGCCGGCCTGGGCACCATCACCACGGAAATCGACGAAGCCCCGACGGTGTACTTCGCCGAGGCGTATCACCAGCAATACTTGGCGAAGAATCCGCAGGGTTACTGTGGGATCGGCGGCACCGGCGTGACTTGCCCGATCTAAAAAAATGTGGGAGGGGGCTTGCCCCCGATTGCAGTATGTCAGTCTCAGTATCTTTAACTGAACCACCGCTATCGGGGGCAAGCCCCCTCCCACATTGATTTGCGCCAGACTCGGTTACTCGGCAATCAGCCAATCCATCTGCCACCCGCCCTGGGTCTGGCCCAGTTGCTTGGACAGCCACGGCAGCAGCTCACGCAATTCCTCTTCCAAACCCCACGGCGGGTTGGCAATCGCCAGGCCCGAGCCGGTCAGGGTGTTGGGCGTGTCCAGCGGATGCACCAGCAATTCCACGCGCAACAACTTCGGCGCACCGGTGCCGGCCAGGTCCTGGTAGAAACGGCGCAACATGCGTTGGTCCTTCACCGGATACCAGATCGCCGCGACCGTCTGGCGCATGCGGCTGACCGCCTCCTTGAGCGACGCCGCGCAGCGCTGCATTTCGTCGAGTTGCTCAAATGGCGGATCAATCAGCATCAAGGCACGCTTTTCCTGCACCGGCAGCATGGCGCGCGGCACATGCCAGCCTTCGCCCAGGTGAACCTTGACGCGGCGATCACCCTTCATGTTGTCCTTGAGCAACACGCCGTCTTCCGGGTGCTTTTCATTGAGCAGCACGCGGTCCTGGGGACGGGTCAGGCGTCGTGCCAGTTCCGGCGAACCTGGGTAATAGCGCAATTGGCCATCCGGGTTCATCTCGTGCAGCACGCGCATGTAGTCGGCGGTCAATGGCGGCAGGTCGCTCTTGCCCCACAGACGGGCGATGCCCTCCAGGTATTCACCGGTGCGGTTGGCCTGGTCGCCCTGCAAGTCGTACAGACCGATGCCGGCATGGGTGTCGAGGTAGGCGAACGGCTGCTCCTTGCGCGACATCAAGGCGATGAGTCGGGTCAAGGTCAGGTGTTTGAAGACATCGGCGTGGTTGCCGGCGTGAAAGGCGTGACGATAATTCATGGTTGCTCCTGCGCAGGGGGCGAAGTTTACCTGCTACACGGGCAAAGGTGCAGGGGCGCATGCCGGGCGGTGCTTATGCCGCAAATACAGGTGTACGACTGAAAACAATCTAACCCCTACTCTGTGTGCGGGCTTGCCCGCATGCAACTGACGCGGTATTACCTGCACACCGCGATGAAGCCATCGCAGCCAAGCCAGCTCCCACCCTGCCAGGGGGCGCCCATAAAAACCAAGGAGGTCAACAAAAACCATGAAAGACGCCACCATCGCCCTGCACCACGGCTTCAAGTCCGACCCGACCACCAAAGCCGTCGCGGTGCCGATCTATCAGAACGTCGCCTTCGAATTCGATAATGCCCAGCACGGCGCCGACCTGTTCAACCTGGACGTGCCCGGCAATATCTACACGCGGATCATGAACCCGACCAACGATGTGCTGGAACAGCGCATGGCCGCGCTCGAAGGCGGTATCGCTGCGCTGGCCGTGTCCGCCGGCAGCGCAGCGATTCATTATGCGATCCAGACCCTGACCCGCGCCGGTGACAATGTCGTCACCACGCCGCAGCTCTACGGCGGCACCTACACCCTGTTCGCCCACCTGCTGCCGAGCTTCGGCGTCGATGTGCGCTTCGCCCGCGACGATTCCGCCGCCGCCATCGCCGAACTGATCGACGACAACACCAAGCTGGTCTACTGCGAGAGCATCGGTAACCCGGCAGGCAATATCATCGACATCGAAGCCCTGGCCGATGTGGCCCACGCCCGTGGCGTACCGCTGATGGTGGACAACACCGTGGCCACGCCGATCCTGTGCAAACCGATCCAGTTCGGCGCCGATATCGTGGTGCATTCGGTGACCAAATACGTCGGCGGCCATGGCAACTCCCTGGGCGGCGTGATTGTCGACAGCGGCACGTTCCCCTGGACGAAACACGCGGAAAAATTCCCCGGCCTCAACCAGCCCGAGCCGGCTTACCACGGCGTGGTCTACACCGAAAAATTCGGCCCCGCCGCCTTCATCGCCCGCGCCCGCACCGTGCCACTGCGCAACACCGGCGCGGCGCTGGCGCCGATGAACGCCTTCCTACTGCTGCAAGGCCTGGAAACCCTGGCCCTGCGCATGGAACGCCACACCGAGAACGCGCTGAAGGTCGCGCAGTTCCTGCAAGATCACGCCGAAGTGGAGTGGGTCAGCTACGCCGGCCTGCCCGATCATCCGCACCACGCACTGGCGCAGAAATACATGCAGGGCAAACCCTCGGCGATCCTGTCGTTTGGCCTCAAGGGCGGCTACGCAGCCGGTGTACGCTTCTACGACGCCCTGCACATCTTCAAGCGCCTGGTGAACATCGGCGACGCCAAATCCCTGGCCTGCCACCCGGCGTCCACCACCCATCGCCAGATGAACGAGCAGGAACAGGCCAAGGCCGGCGTGAAACCGGAGATGATTCGCCTGTCGGTGGGGATTGAGGCGATTGAAGATTTGATCGAGGATCTGCAACAGGCGCTGGCTGCAACGCACGTCTGAGGCCAGGTCATCGGCCCGCGCGTCATGGCTAACATCCGCATGGCGCGTGAAGCAGGCGACCTTGTACCGCGAGGTCGTCGGCGTAAAGGCAGTGAAAATTCACGCCTCTGTCGGAAACCTACCGCAACTCAGTAGCCCTTTTCCCAAAAGCAAAAAACCACCGAAAAATCCCCCGCCAAAACCACGACACCGCTCGAACCGCTCTTTAAATTGCGCAGCCATGCTCATTCAAAAAGGACTGTTTCCATGGCAAGCAATGACCTCTCTTCGAACCGATCACTATGGCTGGGGAGTCGCTAATGCCTCAGCCCTATGCCTTCATCAATGACCGCCAACAAACCTCGGTGGAGCTCAAGGCAAGTTTGCGCTTGAGCCCATACGCCGACGCCAAGTTCGACACGCTCAATACTCACATCCGCAATGTTGTCGTACTGCCAGGACAGTTAGTGATCATCGGTGACGAAGCCACTGCGATCTGCACCCCGCAAGAGTCACACTTGATGCGAGCCGCCTGGGATATTCGCCATAGCGTGATGGCCGAAGGCGGAGATGCCTTTGCACTGCACAACTACGACTTGCTGAAAAAGTTGCTGGGCTACGCTTCGCTGGGGATAGGCACTGCGGGTGATGCCTGGAGTCGACACTTGCAAAACATTGCAAAAACCCTCGAAGAAATTGATGCATTGCACAAACAATCCCTGCGCCGGGGTGGCGGCGCTGCGCGAGATGAGTTCCTCGCTCGACGCCAAACCCTGTTTGCCAAACTGGACGCGCAAATGCGTAGTTTTGCGCGTTATGGCACAGGGCTACGCAATGAAGGTTCGATCAAGAAAATGCTGGGTATCTCGACCAAGAGTTATTTGCATAGTGGAGAGATAAAGAAGTACAGCGAAACGATTGCGCGGGTTTCGAAGACGGCAAAACTGCTGAAAAAAGGCACGCCGCTAGGCATCGCGCTGAGTACGACTGCAACGGCGTTGGAGATCAAGGAGGCGTGTTCTACCGGGCGGGAAGAACAATGCAGAAGAGCAAAATATGTGGAACTTGGGAAACTGACGTTAGGGGTGTCAGGCGGCGTGGTGGGCGGCGCTGCCGGATCACTCCTATGCTTTGCCATATTGGCCCCCACCACTGGTCCGGTATCCTTAGCTTGCATGCTATTGGCCGGGGGAGCCGGAGGTGCGGCCGGTGGGTACTTAGGTGGGGAAGGCGGCGAGAAGGTAGGAGAACTTTTGTATGAGTATTGATTACTTCTTGAATCTCCCTGCTACTTCCTTGATTGCCATCAGCTCTGCATCCGCAGTCATCATCACCAACATCATCGGGTTCTTCTTGTGTTACCGAAAACTTGAACCCATGGAAGCGCTCTTGGACAAGTGCCGCCTGGTCGCCTTCCACAGCAGCTATTGGGGAAACTCACCGCGCGAAAGGATGATGAGGCTTTGCGCATTGTATGTGGCCATTGCTCTGCCGAGGATAAATGTAAGACGGGGTGTTATTGACCTTCAACAGGTACAAGCCTTTCCGCGCAGAACAAAACTTATGCTTCACGGCACCGCGCTGACAGGCCTGGCAGGGATGATCGGTTTGGTCGTTATCTACTTTGCTTAAGCTCCAGACAGAAAAACGGCCCGCTATCCAAAAGATAGCGAGCCGTTTTCTTCAACACATCGGGCGCATAACGCCCGAGGCTTTATTTGTTGAGGTTGTAGTCTTTCTCCGCAGCATCAAACCGCTCAACCATACCCGCAGTCGGCGCGCCCAGCTTGCTGACGATGTAGATCGCCAGGCTGGCGAAGATGAAGCCTGGGATGATTTCGTACAGGCCCAGCAGCTCGAAATGCTTCCACACGATCACGGTGATCGCGCCGACCAGAATGCCAGCCAGTGCGCCGTTGCGGGTCATCTGTTTCCAGATCACCGAGATCAGTACCACGGGGCCGAACGCAGCGCCGAAACCGGCCCAGGCGTAGCTCACCAGGCCCAACACGCGGTTATTCGGGTTGGCAGCCATGGCGATGGCGATCAACGCCACCAGCAGCACCATGACACGGCCGACCCACACCAGTTCAACCTGGGAGGCGTTTTTGCGCAGGAAGGTCTTGTAGAAGTCCTCGGTCAGGGCGCTGGAGCACACCAGCAATTGGCAGCTCAGGGTGCTCATGACCGCCGCCAGAATCGCCGACAGCAGAACGCCAGCAATCCATGGGTTGAACAGCAGCTTGGCCAGTTCAATGAACACACGTTCGTGGTTCTCGTTGACCGGGCCGGCCACTTCCGGGTGCGCCGAGAAGTAGGCAATACCGAAGAAGCCCACGGCCACGGTGCCGGCCAGGCACAGGATCATCCAGGTCATCGAAATGCGACGCGCCTTGGCGATCGACTTCACCGAATCCGCCGCCATGAAGCGCGCGAGGATGTGCGGCTGGCCGAAGTAACCCAGGCCCCAGCCCATCAGCGAGATGATGCCGATGAAGCTGGTGTTTTTCAGCATGTTGAAGTTGTCGGGGTTCTTCGCTTCGATCGCCAGGAACGTGGTGTCGATGCCGCCAGTGGCCAGCAGCACGATGATCGGTGTGAGGATCAGCGCGAAGATCATCAGGGTGGCTTGTACGGTGTCGGTCCAGCTCACGGCCAGGAAACCACCCACGAAGGTGTAGGCAATGGTCGCCGCAGCGCCGGCCCACAGGGCGGTCTCGTAGGACATGCCGAAGGTGCTTTCGAACAGTCGGGCACCGGCTACGATGCCGGAAGCGCAATAGATGGTGAAGAACACCAGGATCACCACCGCAGAGATGATCCGCAGCAGGCCGCTTTTATCTTCGAAACGGCTGGAAAAGTAATCCGGCAGCGTCAGGGCGTCGCCGTTGTGCTCGGTCTGCACGCGCAGGCGACCGGCCACGAACAGCCAGTTGAGGTACGCACCGACGATCAGGCCGATGGCGATCCAGCTTTCCGACAGGCCGGACATGTAGATTGCACCCGGCAGGCCCATCAACAACCAGCCGCTCATATCGGAAGCACCGGCTGACAAGGCAGTCACCACGCTACCGAGGCTGCGACCGCCCAGGATGTAATCGGAAAGGTTGTTGGTGGAGCGATAGGCCATTAAGCCGATCAGCACCATTGCTGCGATGTAGATCACGAACGTGATCAGGGTTGGATTGCTAACGCTCATAGAAGTGACGCCCTGGCTTTGTTTTTATGTAGCGGCGGTCTGTCAGACGGCCACCCACTGATTCAGTGAGTGGATGTACCTACATCGCACGCATTTATGACTGACGTTTCCCCAGGAAAGCCGCCAGCCGATGAACCGCACCATAAGCGCGGTTGCACCTTGGCCGCGAATGCTATTCAACAAAGCAAATAAGGTGCAACCAGTTTCTTGCGAATAAGTTGCACCTTGATGTGTTTTGCTCAAAACACCCCGTTTTTGCTCCTTTTCGGAGCAAGCACAGCCGATCTCAGAAGCAAATGCACAAAATCGAAGCGGATTCGGTCGAGGTCTGGTTTTTTTCCGATTGAACGTCGAAAATTTCATGCATAAAAAGGGTTGCACCCGGTTGCACCTCTTCCAGAGCGAAGCTAATCTTGCCGCCAGCTGATGCCACTCGGTAGTGGCACCCATGAGGATAAGAAAATGGCTACGACCACCCTTGGGGTCAAACTCGACGACCCGACCCGCGAACGCCTGAAGGCGGCCGCGACCTCCATTGATCGCACGCCGCACTGGCTGATCAAGCAGGCGATTTTTAATTACCTGGAGAAACTAGAGGGTGGTGCAACCCTGACCGAGCTCAATGGCTTGAGCAGCAAGGAAGCCGATGATGCCGGCGAGGTCCAGTCCGACCACGCCCACCAGTGTTTCCTCGAGTTCGCCGAGAGCATCCTGCCGCAATCCGTCCTGCGCGCCTCGATCACCGCCGCTTACCGTCGCCCTGAGCCGGAAGTGGTGCCGATGCTGATCGAACAGGCTCGCCTGCCGGCACAGATGGCCGAAGCCACGAATAAGCTGGCCGCGTCGATTGCAGAAAAACTGCGCAATCAGAAGAGCGCCGGCGGCCGTGCCGGCATCGTCCAGGGCTTGCTGCAGGAATTCTCCCTGTCGTCCCAGGAAGGCGTGGCACTGATGTGCCTGGCCGAAGCGCTGCTGCGCATCCCCGACAAAGGCACCCGTGACGCACTGATCCGCGACAAGATCAGCACCGGCAACTGGCAGCCGCACCTGGGCAATAGCCCGTCGCTGTTCGTCAATGCCGCCACCTGGGGCTTGCTGCTGACCGGCAAACTGGTCTCCACGCATAACGAAACCGGCCTTACCTCGTCCCTGAGCCGCATCATCGGCAAGAGCGGCGAGCCGATGATCCGCAAGGGCGTCGACATGGCCATGCGCCTGATGGGCGAGCAGTTCGTCACCGGCGAAACCATCGCCGAAGCCCTCGCCAATGCGAGCAAGTTCGAAGCCAAGGGTTTCCGCTATTCCTACGACATGCTCGGTGAAGCCGCACTCACCGAACATGATGCACAGAAGTACCTCGCGTCTTACGAGCAGGCCATTCATTCCATCGGCAAAGCCTCGAACGGCCGTGGGATTTATGAAGGCCCGGGCATTTCCATCAAGCTGTCGGCCCTGCACCCGCGTTATAGCCGCGCCCAGTACGAACGCGTGATGGACGAGCTGTACCCGCGCCTGCTGTCCCTGACGTTGCTGGCCAAGCAATACGACATCGGCCTGAACATCGACGCCGAAGAAGCCGACCGCCTGGAGCTGTCCCTGGACCTGCTCGAACGCCTGTGCTTCGAGCCGCAACTGACCGGCTGGAACGGCATCGGTTTCGTGATCCAGGCCTACCAGAAGCGTTGCCCGTATGTGATCGACTACGTCATCGACCTGGCACGCCGCAGCCGCCACCGCCTGATGATCCGCCTGGTAAAAGGCGCGTACTGGGACAGCGAAATCAAGCGCGCCCAGGTCGAAGGGCTGGAAGGCTACCCGGTGTATACCCGCAAGGTGTACACCGACGTGTCCTACATTGCCTGCGCACGCAAACTGCTGTCGGTGCCGGAAGTCATCTACCCGCAGTTCGCCACGCACAACGCCCACACCCTGTCGGCCATCTACCATATCGCCGGTCAGAACTATTACCCCGGCCAGTACGAGTTCCAATGCCTGCACGGCATGGGCGAACCGCTGTACGAGCAGGTAGTCGGCAAGGTTGCCGATGGCAAGCTGAACCGTCCGTGCCGCGTGTACGCACCGGTCGGCACCCACGAAACCCTGCTGGCCTACCTGGTGCGTCGCCTGTTGGAAAACGGCGCCAACACCTCGTTCGTCAACCGCATTGCCGACCAGTCCATCTCGATCCAGGAGCTGGTGGCCGATCCAGTGGCCAGCATCGAGCAAATGGCGACGCTGGAAGGCGGCTTCGGCCTGCCGCACCCGCGTATCCCATTGCCGCGTGACCTGTACGGCAGCGACCGCGCCAACTCGGCCGGTATCGACCTGGCCAACGAACACCGCTTGGCGTCGCTGTCCTGCGCCCTGCTGGCCACCGCACACAACCACTGGAAAGCCGCGCCGATGCTGGGCTGCGCCGCCAGCAATGAAGCCGCTGCGCCGGTGCTGAACCCGTCCGACCTGCGTGATGTGGTCGGCCACGTACAGGAAGCCACCGTCGACGACGTCGACAACGCGATCCAGTGCGCCATCAACGCCGGCCCGATCTGGCAGGCCACCCCGCCCGCCGAGCGTGCCGCGATCCTCGAACGTGCCGCCGACCTGATGGAAGGCGAGATCCAGCCGCTGATGGGCCTGCTGGCCCGTGAAGCCGGCAAGACCTTCGCCAATGCCATCGCCGAAGTGCGTGAAGCCGTGGACTTCCTGCGTTACTACGCCGTGCAGGCGCGTCACGATTTCACCAACGACGCCCACCGCCCATTAGGCCCGGTGGTCTGCATCAGCCCGTGGAACTTCCCGCTGGCGATTTTCAGCGGTCAAGTCGCCGCTGCACTGGCCGCCGGCAACCCGGTACTGGCCAAGCCTGCCGAGCAAACCCCGCTAGTGGCCGCACAAGCGGTGCGCATCCTGCTCGAAGCCGGCATTCCGGAAGGCGTGCTGCAACTGCTGCCGGGCCGGGGCGAAACCGTCGGTGCGCGTCTGGTCGGTGATGAGCGCGTCAAAGGCGTGATGTTCACCGGTTCCACCGAAGTCGCACGCCTGCTGCAGCGCAATGTCGCCGGGCGCCTGGATGCCCAGGGCCGGCCGATTCCGCTGATCGCCGAAACCGGTGGTCAGAACGCGATGATCGTCGACTCCTCGGCCCTGACCGAACAAGTGGTCATCGACGTGGTGTCGTCGGCCTTCGACAGTGCCGGCCAGCGTTGCTCGGCCCTGCGTGTCCTGTGCCTGCAGGAAGATTCTGCAGACCGCGTCATCGAAATGCTCAAGGGCGCCATGGCTGAATGCCGTCTGGGCAACCCTGAGCGCCTGTCGGTGGATATCGGCCCGGTGATCGACGCCGACGCCAAGGCCGGCATCGAGAAGCACATCCAGGCCATGCGCGACAAAGGCCGCGCCGTGTACCAGGTGGCGATTGCCGACGGCGAAGAGATCAAGCGCGGCACCTTCGTGATGCCAACCCTGATCGAACTGGAAAGCTTCGACGAGCTGCAACGGGAGATCTTCGGCCCGGTGCTGCACGTGGTGCGCTACAAGCGCAAAGAGATCGACCAGTTGATCGGCCAGATCAACGCTTCCGGCTACGGCCTGACGCTGGGCGTACACACGCGCATCGACGAGACCATCGCCAAGGTGATCGACAACGTTCATGCCGGTAACGTCTACGTCAACCGCAACATTGTCGGGGCTGTGGTCGGCGTGCAGCCGTTTGGCGGCGAAGGTTTGTCGGGCACCGGCCCGAAAGCCGGTGGCCCGCTGTACCTGTACCGCCTGCTGTCGACGCGTCCTACCGATGCGATCGAGCAATCCTTCGCTCGGGGTGATGCATTGTCCGCACCGGACGTGCGCCTGCGCGATGCCATGAGCCAACCGCTGACCGCCTTAAAAGCCTGGGCCGACAGCAACACGTTCAGCGAACTGAGTGCCCTGTGCAGCCGGTTCGCCGCGCAATCGCAAAGCGGTATCACCCGCCTGTTGGCCGGTCCGACCGGCGAGCGCAACAGCTACGCCATCCTGCCCCGCGAGCATGTGCTGTGCCTGGCGGAAGTGGAAGGCGACCTGCTGACCCAACTGGCGGCGGTATTGGCCGTCGGCGGTTCGGCGGTATGGCCGGAAACTGAGCTGACCAAAGCCTTGTTCCCACGCCTGCCGAGGGAGATTCAGGCGAAGATCAAGCGTGTGGCCGACTGGACCAAGGACGAAGTCGTGTTCGACGCAGTCCTGCACCACGGCGACTCCGATCAACTGCGCGCGGTTTGCCAGCAAGTCGCCCAGCGTGGCGGGGCGATTGTCGGGGTGCATGGTTTGTCCCAAGGCGAAACTGCAATTGCCCTGGAGCGTTTGGTGATCGAGCGTGCGTTGAGCGTCAACACCGCAGCAGCCGGTGGTAACGCCAGCCTGATGACCATCGGCTAACTGCCGAAACGCGGTCAACATGTGGGAGGGGGCAAGCCCCCTCCCACATTCGACTGCATTTAAACTCCTCGTCCGCGTTCTGCCCCTCCATCACCCAGATCAATCTTGCTAGCCGCCCTCCATTCCCGCACTTAGACTCAGGCCCCTTCCCACACAGGTAAGCCGCCATGTCCGAGACGCTACTCAGTTCCCGCAATCTGGCTTTCGAGCTGTACGAAGTCCTTGATGCCGAGGGCTTGACCCAGCGCGAGCGGTTTGCCGAACACAATCGCGAAACCTTCGACGCGGCCATCAGTACCGCCCGGAACATTGCCGAGAAGTACTTCGCGCCGCATAACCGCAAGAACGACGAAAACGAACCACGCTACGAGGACGGCAAGGCCATCCTGATTCCGGAAGTCAAACCGGCGGTGGACGCCTTCCTCGAAGCGGGCTTTCTCAATGCCGCGCGCAGTTTCGAAGCCGGCGGCATGCAGTTACCGACATTGCTGTCCCAGGCCTGCTTCGCGCACTTCCAGTCGGCCAACGCCGCGTCAACGTCCTACCCGTTCCTGACCATGGGCGCCGCCAACCTGATCGAAAGTTTCGGCACCGAGGAGCAGAAGCAACGCTTCCTGCAGCCGATGATCGAGGGGCGTTTCTTCGGCACCATGGCCCTGACCGAGCCCCATGCCGGCTCGTCGCTGTCGGACATTCGGACCCGCGCCGAGCCTGCGGCGGACGGCAGCTATCGCCTCAAGGGCAACAAGATTTTTATCTCCGGCGGCGACCACCCACTGTCGGAAAACATCGTGCATATGGTCCTGGCCAAGCTGCCGGACGCGCCGGCCGGGGTGAAGGGTATTTCGCTATTTATCGTGCCCAAATTCCTGGTCAACGACGACGGCAGCCTGGGCGAGCGCAACGATGTGTTGCTGGCCGGGCTATTCCACAAGATGGGTTGGCGCGGCACCACGTCCACAGCGCTGAACTTCGGCGATAACGGGCACTGCGTCGGCTATCTGGTGGGCCAGCCGCACCAAGGCCTGAGCTGCATGTTCCAGATGATGAACGAAGCGCGCATCGGCGTCGGCATGGGCGCGGTGATGCTCGGTTACGCCGGTTACCTGTATTCCCTGGAGTACGCACGCGAACGTCCGCAGGGCCGCCTGCCGGACAGCAAAGACCCGAGCACCGCGCCGGTGTCGATCATCCAGCACGCCGACATCAAGCGCATGCTACTGACCCAGAAAGCCTACGTCGAAGGCGCCTTCGACCTCGGCCTGTATGCCGCACGCCTATTCGACGACACCACCACGCTGGCAACCGACGGCGAGCGCAAGCACGCCCACGAACTGCTCGACCTGCTGACTCCGATCGTCAAATCCTGGCCCTCGGAGTTCTGCCTCAAGGCCAACGAGCTGGCGATCCAGATTCTCGGCGGCCACGGCTACACCCGTGAATACCCGGTGGAGCAGTACTACCGCGACAACCGCCTCAACCCGATCCATGAAGGCACCCACGGCATCCAATCCCTGGACCTGCTCGGGCGCAAGCTGGCGCAGAACGGCGGCGCCGGCCTGAAGCAGTTGATTCGGTTGATCGCCGAAACGGGCGCACGGGCGCAGCAATACCCCTCGCTGAATGCCTTGAGAGAGCCGCTGGAACACCTGGTGGCGCGCCTGCAAAGCGTGACGATCGGCCTGCTGACGGATCTCGCCCAAGGCAAAGTCAACAGCAGCCTGGCGAATTCGGCGCTGTACCTGAAGGTGTTCGGACACACGGTGATTGGCTGGCGCTGGCTGGAGCAGGCGATTCGCGCCGAAGAAGGCCTGGCCAAGGGGAATGCGGCGGACACTGCCTTCTATAAAGGCAAGCTCCAGGCAGCCCGGTACTTCCTGACCTGGGAAGTACCGGGCTGCCATCATGAACTGGCAATTCTCGAGGCCCGCGATGATACGTGCCTCGGCATGCAGGATGAGTGGTTCTAAGGCTGGCCGATAGCCTTGGAAATCACCTCGACCGTGGCGCTGACTTGCTCTTGGTAACGGTCGAGTTCCTGCTGGTGACGCTGTTGCATTTCGATCTGCTCGGCGCACAGGTTCAGCGCGGCCAGCACCAATAGCTTGTCACCGATCAGGGTCGGGTACTTTTGCTTGGTAGTCGCCAGGGAGGCCTTGAGCAGGGTCACGGCGCGCATCAGGGTTTGATCTTCTCCGGCCGGTGCCTTGATCGAGTAATCCTCTCCGAGAATCGAAACGACCTTTATCCCTTCGTTCATGCGCTGACAGGACCTGCGCTCACACGCTCAACCAACGCCTGGATACGCGCAGCGGTGGCGCCGTTCTTTTCTTCCTGCTCCATCAGGTTCAGTTGCAGGCTGTCGTTCTCATCCTTGGCGCGGGCCAGTTCCGCCTTGAGGGATTCATGAGTGCCCAACAGGTCGTGATTCTGCTGTACCAGGTCGCTGACCAGTTGTTCCAGTTGACTGAGGGATGCTTCTAACATTTTGATTTCCTGGGCTTTTAAAAGGGCGGTGACGATAAAGAAAATTCACCTCGGATGCCAGGGTTATCCCCGGCGCGCAGCCCGATGGTTAAGGGCCGGGCCACACTTTCGAGCCTTAGTGACTGCATTTCCCCCATCAGGTTCCTGAATCGGCCCAACCCCTCGTCAGATGCGATAAAAGCACATGCGCTTTTAGATTTTAGTCGTACTGCCGATAGGTGATGCATTTCCCGCCTCATGGCCGCGTGGATCGCGCATCTTCCCAGGGTTCCCGCATGTCTCTTCGTAATATGAATATCGCGCCGCGCGCCTTCCTCGGCTTCGCCCTGATTGGCACACTCATGTTGTTTCTCGGTGTGTTCGCCCTCAACCAAATGAGCAAAATCCGCGACGCTGATCTGCGACCTGGCCGACCAGCGAGTGGTCGCGCCTGGCGGTGGATTTGAATGGGATGGTCGGGCGGTTTCGCCTCTAAAAATGTGGGAGGGGGCTTGCCCCCGATTGCGGTGTATCAGAATCAGATGTGCTGACTGACACTCAGCTATCGGGGGCAAGCCCCCTCCCATATTTAGATCGGCGCCCGTCGTTAAAACCTTTTTGACAGCGCGGCAATTCAACAGGTTAGAATCGCTGGCACGCAGACTGCATGGTCAGAATGCGCCCGTCTTAATTTTGCCCATGGAGTACTGCCTTTGAATGCGACAACCATCAACAGCCTGTTCTTGATCGGCGCGTTGCTGGTGAGTGCGAGCATTCTGGTGAGCTCTCTTTCGTCCCGCCTGGGCATCCCGATCCTGGTGATCATCCTGGCCGTGGGCATGGTTGCCGGCGTCGACGGCGGCGGCATCATCTTCGATAACTACCCCACCGCCTACCTGGTGGGCAACCTCGCCCTGGCCGTGATCCTGCTCGACGGCGGCTTACGCACACGGGTGGCAAGTTTTCGCGTGGCACTCTGGCCGGCGTTGTCGCTGGCCACGGTGGGGGTGTTGATTACCACCGGCCTCACCGGCATGGCCGCAGCCTGGCTGTTCGACCTCAATATCATTCAAGGCTTGCTGATCGGCGCGATTGTCGGCTCCACCGACGCCGCCGCAGTCTTCTCGCTGCTCGGCGGCAAGGGGCTCAACGAACGGGTCTCCGCCAGCCTGGAAATCGAATCCGGCAGCAACGACCCGATGGCGGTGTTCCTGACCGTCACCCTGATCGACATGCTCGCCAGCGGCCAGACCGGCCTGCACTGGAGCCTGCTGATTCACCTGGTGCGCGAGTTCGGCATCGGCGGCTTCATCGGCCTGGGCGGCGGCTGGCTGATGCTGCAGATGGTCAACCGGATCAACCTGGCAAACGGCCTATACCCGATCCTGGTGATCGCCGGCGGCCTGTTTGTCTTCGCCTTGACCAACGCACTGCACGGCAGCGGCTTCCTCGCCGTGTACCTGTGCGGCCTGGTGATCGGCAACCGCCCGGTGCGCAGCCGTCATGGCATTTTGCATATGCTCGACGGCATGGCCTGGCTCGCCCAGATCGGCATGTTCCTGGTGCTGGGCCTGCTGGTCACGCCCCACGATCTGCTGCCGATTGCGCTGCCCGCCCTGGGCCTGGCGCTGTGGATGATCCTGTTTGCGCGGCCGCTGTCGGTGATGGTCGGCCTGCTGCCGTTCAAGGCGTTCCACGACCGTGAAAAAGCCTTTATCGCCTGGGTCGGTTTGCGCGGCGCGGTGCCGATCATTCTTGCGGTGTTCCCGCTGATGGCCGGCCTGCCCCATGCGCAGCTGTACTTCAACCTGGCGTTCTTTATCGTGCTGGTCTCGCTGCTGGTGCAAGGCACCAGCCTGCCGTGGGTGGCCAAGCTGCTGAAAGTAACCGTACCACCGGAGCCGGCGCCGATTTCCCGCGCTGCCCTGGAAGTCCACGTCACCAGCGAGTGGGAGCTGTTCGTCTACCGCCTGGGCGCGGAAAAATGGTGCATCGGCGCAGCCCTGCGCGAACTGAGAATGCCCGAAGGCACGCGCATCGCGGCACTGTTCCGTGGCCAGCAACTGCTCCATCCGTCGGGTAGCACGGTGCTGGAAGCCGACGACCTGCTCTGCGTGATCGGTCACGAACACAACCTGCCAGCCCTGGGCAAACTGTTCAGCCAGGCGCCGCAACGCGGCTTGGATTTGCGCTTCTTCGGCGACTTCGTCCTCGAAGGCGACGCCCAGCTCGGCGCGGTATCGGCGTTGTATGGCCTGCAACTCGAAGGCATCGACGCGGACATGCCATTGAGCCACTTCATCACCCAGAAAGTCGGCGGCGCGCCGGTGGTCGGCGACCAGGTGGAGTGGAACAACACGATCTGGACCGTCGCGGTCATGGACGGGAACAAGATCGGCAAAGTCGGCGTCAGATTCCCCGAAGGAAGTCGCCCGGGCCCCGGACTCTTCCTCTAAACTGCGGGGCAACACTGCCCCGTTTCTTCACCTTGCTCGACCGGTCTCTATGCCTACCCTGCGCACTTTTCTCGCCACTGCCCTGCTGGGCCTGACCCTTTGTGTCGGCAGCGTATACGCCGCCGACCCGCCCAACGCCGACGCTATCCAGCAAACCCTGGACAAGCTGCCCGACCGCAAGCTGCCCGACGCCGACATGAAGGCGCTGCAGGCGATCCTGCAGCAGACGTTGACCTACCTGGGCAACAAGCAGGATTACGAGCAGCGCCTGGCCGATCTCAAGCGCCAGTTGCAAGACGCCCCGCGCCTGACCAGCGAAAACCAGCGCGAATTGACCCGGCTCAAGGCGACTAAAGTCGTCCCGGTGGCCCAGCGCTACGCCACCTTGCCGGTGCCGCAACTGGAGCAACTGCTGGTACAGCGCACCACCCAGCAAGGCGACCTGCAAAAAGACCTGGCCGACGCCAACAGCCTGACCATCGCCGCCCAGACCCGCCCCGAGCGCGCCCAGACCGAAATCAGCAGCAGCCAGACGCGCATCCAGCAGATCAACGCGACCCTCAAGGCTGGCAAGGACAATGGCAAAACCCTCAGCGCCGACCAGCGCAACCAGTTGAACGCCGAACTGGCGTCGCTGAATGCACTGATCCCGCTGCGCCGCCAGGAACTGGCCGGCAACAGCCAACTGCAAGACCTGGGCAACAGCCAGCATGACCTGGTGGTGGAAAAAACCGCGCGCCTGGAGCAAGAGATCCAGGACCTGCAAACCCTGATCAACCAGAAACGCCTAGCCCAGTCCCAGCAGACGGTGACCCAACAGTCCATCGAAGCTCAGAAAGCCGGCGGCAGCAGCCTGTTGGCCACGGAAAGCGCGGCCAACCTGAAACTGTCCGACTACCTGCTTAAAAGCACCGACCGCCTCAACGACCTGACCCAGAAGAACCTGCAGACCAAGCAGCAACTGGACACCGTGACCCAGAGCGACTCGGCGCTGGACGAGCAGATCAACGTGCTCAAGGGCAGCCTGCTGCTGTCGAAGATTCTGTACAAACAGAAGCAGGCCTTGCCGCGCCTGACGGTCGACCGCGACCTGGCGGACAACATCGCCAACATTCGCCTGTACCAGTTCGAGGTCAACCAGCAACGCGAACTGATCAGCTCGCCCAGCACCTACGTGGATAACCTGCTGGCCAACCAGCCGCCGGATGAGGTCACCCCGCAATTGCGGCGCACCCTGCTGGAACTGGCGATTACCCGCAGCGACCTGCTCGAGCGCCTGAGCCGCGAGCTGAGCGCGCTGCTCAATGAATCGATCACCCTGCAACTGAACCAGAAACAACTGCTCAGCACCGCCACCAGCCTGCGTGCGACTCTCGATGAACAGATGTTCTGGATTCCCAGCAACAAGCCACTGGACACCGAGTGGCTGGAAACCGTCCCGGATCACCTGAGCAAGCAAGTCACCTCCCTGCCCTGGGCCTCCAGTGTCAGCGAACTGTACGACGGCCTGACCCAGCGCCCGCTGCTGTTCCTGCCGTTGCTGCTGTTGATCGGCGCGCTGCTGTGGCGGCGCAACGCCTTGTACGCACGCCTGAAAAAGGTCCACCTGGACATCGGCCACTTCAAGCGTGACAGCCAATGGCACACGCCCCAGGCGATCCTGGTGAATATCCTGCTGGCCATGCCCGTGGCCTTGGGCCTGGCGTTATGCGGTTATGCGCTGCAGATCGACGCCCGCGGGCAAAACGCCAACCTGGGCGCCGCACTGTTGCAGATCGCCCAGGCATGGATGGTGTTTTACACCGCCTACCGAATCCTCGCGCCGGGCGGCGTAGCCGAATTGCACTTTCGCTGGGAACGTCCGCAGGTCGAATTCCTGCAAGGCTGGGTGCGCAAGCTCGGGCTCGTGGTACTGGCGCTGGTGGCCGTGGTGGCCATTGCCGAGCATCAGCCGGCGGCACTGGCCGACGACGTGCTCGGCATCGGCGTGGTGCTGACCTGCTACGCGCTGATGGCCTGGCTGTTGGGCCGCCTGCTGTTGCACAGCACGACCCACGAGAAAGCCTCACTCTTTCGCAAAGGCGCGGGCCTGTTGTTTACCGCGCTGCCCATCGCACTGTTTATCGCCGTGTGCTTTGGCTATTACTACACCGCCCTGAAGCTCAGCGATCGGTTGATCAACACCCTGTACCTGCTGATGTTCTGGCTGGTGATCGAAGCCACATTCGTCCGCGGCCTGGGCGTCGCGGCCCGGCGTCTGGCCTATTCGCGGGCGCTGGCAAAACGCCAGGCCGCCAAAGAAGCCGGCGACGGCGAGGCGGTGATCGAAGAGCCGACCCTGGACATTGAACAGGTCAACGAACAATCCATGCGCCTGATCCGACTGGCCCTGCTCGGCGGCTTCATCGCGGCGCTGTACTGGGTGTGGTCGGATCTGATCTCGGTGTTTTCCTACCTGGACAACGTCACCCTCTACGAATACACCAGCGGCACCGGGGCCAATATCAGCATGGTGCCGATCAGCATCGGCGACATGCTCGGCGCGCTGATCATCATCGGCATCACGTTCGCCCTGGCGCGCAACCTGCCCGGTTTGCTGGAGGTGTTGGTGCTGTCCAAGCTGGACCTGGCCCAGGGCAGCGCCTACGCCACCACCACATTGCTGTCTTATGTGATTGCCGGCGTGGGGTTTGTCTCGACCCTGTCGACCCTCGGCGTGAGCTGGGACAAGTTGCAATGGCTCGTGGCGGCGCTGTCGGTGGGACTGGGCTTCGGCATGCAGGAGATCTTCGCCAACTTTATCTCCGGCATCATGATCCTGTTCGAGCGCCCGGTGCGGATCGGCGACACCATCACCATCGGCAACCTGTCAGGCACGGTGAGCAAGATCCGCATCCGCGCCACCACCATCACCGACTTCGACCGCAAGGACATCATTGTCCCGAACAAAACCTTCATCACCGGGCAACTGATCAACTGGTCGCTGACCGACACCATTACCCGGGTCACCCTCAAACTCGGCGTGGACTACGGCTCCGACCTCGACCTGGTGAAGGCCCTGCTGCTCCAGGCCGCGCGGGAAAACCCACGGGTCCTGAAAGACCCCGAACCGCACGTGTACTTCCTCAATTTCGGCGAAAGCACCCTCGACCACGAACTGCGCATGCACGTGCGTGACCTCGGTGACCGCAACCCGGTGGTCGACGAAGTGAACCGTTTTATCAACCGCGAGTTCAAGAATAACCATATCAACATCTCGTTCCGGCAGATGGAGGTTTACCTGAAAAACCTGCACGGCCAGGAGTACAAACTGGTGCCGGTGGAAGACGAAAAGCACACCGTCGCCAACCCGGCCAAGGCCCCAGACGCACCGCAGCCACCGCCAGGCAAAGTGGTCGACGCACCCGAGCCGCCGCCCTCCACGCTCGACTAAAGCGCCTATCCCCAGCAGAATGCTCGGACATTCTGCTGGAGATGGCCGGTGAAAGCCCTCGACGAACTGACCTTCGACAACCGCTTCGCACGCCTGGGCGACGCGTTCTCAACCCACGTCCTGCCCGAGCCCCTCGACGAACCGCGCCTGGTCGTGGCGAGCGACGCCGCCATGGCCCTGCTCGACCTCGACCCGGCCGTAGCAGAAACACCCGTATTCGCGGAGCTGTTCGGCGGCCACAAACTGTGGGCCGAAGCCGAACCGCGCGCGATGGTGTATTCCGGGCATCAATTCGGCTCCTACAACCCGCAACTGGGCGATGGCCGTGGCTTGCTGCTCGGCGAGGTATATAACCGCGCCGGCGAACACTGGGACCTGCACCTCAAGGGCGCCGGGCAGACGCCCTACTCGCGCATGGGCGATGGCCGCGCAGTGCTGCGCTCGTCGATTCGGGAGTTCCTGGCGTCAGAAGCGCTGCACGCACTGGGCATCCCCAGCAGCCGTGCGCTGTGCGTGATCGGCTCCAGCACGCCGGTTTGGCGTGAGAAGCAGGAACGCGGGGCGATGGTGTTGCGCCTGGCCCATAGCCATATCCGCTTCGGCCATTTCGAATACTTCTACTACACCAAGAAGCCCGAGCAGCAGGCGGAACTGGCGGAACATGTATTGAAGCTGCACTTCCCCGAGAGCCAGGAACAGCCCGAACCGTACCTGGCGATGTTCCGCGAAGTCGTCGAACGCAACGCCGCACTGATCGCCAAATGGCAGGCCTATGGCTTCTGCCACGGGGTGATGAACACCGACAACATGTCGATCCTCGGCATCACCTTCGACTTCGGGCCGTTTGCGTTTCTCGACGACTTTGACGCGCACTTCGTCTGCAACCACTCCGATCATGAAGGGCGCTACTCCTTCAGCAATCAGGTGCCGATCGGGCAGTGGAACCTCAGTGCGCTGGCACAGGCGCTCACACCGTTTATCAGCGTCGACGCCTTGAAGGAAACCCTCGGCCTGTACCTGCCGCTGTACCAGGCGCACTACCTGGACCTGATGCGCCGCCGGCTGGGGCTGACCACCGCCGAAGACGATGACCCGCAACTGGTGGAGCGCTTGCTGCAGTTGATGCAGAACAGCAGCGTTGACTACACGCTGTTCTTCCGGCGCCTGGGCGATGAGCCGGCGGCGCTCGCGCTGGCGCGGTTGCGTGACGACTTTGTCGACAGGCTCGGGTTCGATGCCTGGGCCGACACGTACAAGGCCCGCGTGGCGCGCGATGGCGAGTACCGCGAAGAACAGCGCCGTGCGCGGATGCATGCGGTGAACCCGCTGTACATCCTGCGCAATTACCTCGCACAGAACGCCATCACCGCCGCCGAGTCGGGGGATTACAGCGAAGTGCGACGGCTGCACGAGGTGTTGAGCAAGCCGTTTGAGGAACAGCCGGGGATGGAGCAGTACGCGCAGCGGCCGCCGGATTGGGGCAAGCATTTGGAGATTAGTTGTTCTTCGTAAGGAGACATCGACAGCCGATCGCCCATCGTCCTGGGCATGATCAGATGAACATGTCCACCGGCACCTTGAAGAACTCCGCCAGCCAACGAATCTGCCGCACGTTGAGCTGGCGCTTTCCACTGAGGATTTCTGAGACAACCGATTGAGCACCAACACCTGGCAAATCACTCTGCGTCAAACCATGCTCCTGCATCATCGATCGCAATACGTCGACGCCGCTCGCCTCTGGTACTGGCCAATGCTCCAAGTCATACGCCTCGACCCAGTCACCGATGATATCGACCACCCCCATCAACGGGTGCGCTTCGTCTTCCCCGACGATATCCAACAATTCGTCGAGCGCTTCCACCAGGACGTCATAGTCAGCCTCCGTTTTAGGCTTACGCAACAGCGGCGATATGAATTGCCAGTGCTCGGCTACTTGCTCGATCAGTACACTCATTTTCCAGTTACTCCTTCCATTTACCCTTGTCGTATTCCCGGTGGTCCAGAACATGCCGGATATAAAGGCGTTGCATGCGGTAGCGCACAGCCGCAACGAGTCTTAGCTTGTTGCCGCCAATATTGAAGACGTGTAATACCCCCACCTTATCCACTGTGGGGAAAACCGATCTCAACGCCGCAAAGTCTTCAGGACTGAGGACTTTTATTTTCCGATACCACTCATCCAACGCACTGGCTGAATGGGGCCATTTTTCCTTGGCATTTCGGATTTGCTTCGCACTAATCACTCGCATGCAACATCCCTATCGCATCTTGCTATGAAGGTTAAACCCGACCGCCAATTATCGCAATTTGCTATAACTGCGAACGGACCAATGGTGCTATGTCGAACAAGCCCTCAAAGCCTAGATAGCCCTGCACAAATCCACCCAGGCGAATCTGTGAGCATATGCGTCGTCGCCCTCGATCTTGATAAAACCTATGCCCGACTCCAAATAGGATCTATTGGCCAGTCTCAAAGGAGCGCCACCATGTCCAACCCTCTCGTCATTCCCTGCCCGCACTGCAACGGTCTCAACCGCATCCCCGGCGAACGCCTGGCTGACGCGCCGAAGTGCGGGCGCTGCAAGCAACCGGTGTTGTTGAACCAGCCTTTTGAGCTGAAACAGGGCGACTACGCCAGTCAGATCAAGGGCGACCTGCCGTTGCTGGTGGATGTGTGGGCCGAGTGGTGTGGGCCGTGCAAATCGTTCGCGCCGGTGTTTGAGCAGGCGGCTCGGCAGTTAGAGGGTAAATGTCGGTTGGCCAAGCTCGACAGCGAGGCCAATCAGCAGTTGTCAGCGCAGTTGGGGATTCGCTCGATTCCCAGTTTGATTCTGTTCAAGAACGGCCGCGAAGTGGCGCGCCAGAGTGGGGCGTTTCCGTTACCGCAGTTGATGAGCTGGCTGCGTAGCCAAGGGGTTTAACCCGACCTTGAGCACAACGCAGGCCAGTGTGGTGCTTTAGGTCAGGCGTTTTCCAGCAGGTTATGCAACTCCACAAACTGCTGCGTCAGCTTGTGCCGTGGGTCCAGGTGGATCAGTGGTTTGTTCTGCTGGTGCGACTCACGCATGCGTACCGAACTCGCCAGGTACACCGGCAGCACCGGTAAGCCTTCGGCAATCAACTCGTCGAGCATCTGCTGCGGCAGGCTCGCCCGCGCCTGGAACTGGTTGACCACGATGCCTTCCACTTCCAGGCCTTCGTTGTGGTCTTCCTTCAATTCTTCGATTTCCGCCAGCACGCCATACAGAGCCTGGCGCGAGAAGCTGTCGCAATCGAAGGGGATCAATACACGATCAGCGGCAATCAGCGCAGACACCGCATAAAAATTCAACGCCGGCGGGGTATCCAGGTAAATCCGGTCGTAGTCTTCGCTCAGCTCATCCAGCAGCTTTCGCAACTTATTGATCTTGTGCTTGGCCTCGAGCTTGGGCTGCAAGTCCGCCAGCTCGGCGGTGGCGGTGATCACGTGCAGGTTGTCGAACGGCGTTTCGTAGATATCCACCCGGTTTTTCTTGGCGAACGGCCCGGAAGACAGGGTTTGCTTGAAGAACTCGGCAATACCCATCGGGATATCGTCGCCAGTCAGCCCAGTGAGGTACTGAGTGGAGTTGGCTTGTGCATCAAGGTCCACCAACAGGGTTCGATAGCCTTCACTGGCGCTGACCGCCGCCAGGTTACAGGCGATGCTGGACTTGCCAACCCCGCCTTTTTGATTGAACACCACGCGCCGCATGGAAAAACCTCCGGGTACCAATGAATGCCCGAGTGTAGAGGGCAAAAGCGCCTGTTAGCTACCTCGTTCATCCATGCACTGCTGCATTGATGCCCGGATGCAGGACTCAACGTACAAATGAAAAGGAACAGTCCGACAATCCAACTCGGCTCTCAGCCGAGGACAATCTGTAAATCTTCCCCTGCAAATTGTAATCAGCCGTGAACAATTGTTTACCAAAGTTTGCTAGAACCCCGCAGCACCGGGATAATGCACGCCATTCGGCTGTTGCTCCCTGTCCCGGTATTCGGGGCCAGTGGCCGCACATGGAAGCCCGCAGGGGCGGGATAACTTCTCAGTGATCAATTTCAATATCGCCCAATGGCGCGCCTGGGCCCCGGGCCTCGAAAGTGCGGACGACTGGCGCGCCTGGTGCAAGGCCCCCGTGTTGCTGCCCGCCAGCGAAGCCTCCCCCGACGTCTCGTTTTTACCGGCCATGCAGCGCCGCCGCCTGAGCCGCCTGGCGCGCATGGCATTCAGCGTAGGCTGGCCGATGGCCGAGGGTTTGCAAGACCTGCCGCTGGTGTTCATTTCCCGCCACGGCGAAACCCCGCGCACCCTCGACATCCTTAGCGACCTGGCCAACGACCAGCCACTGTCACCGACCCAGTTCAGCCTGTCGGTGCATAACGCGGTGATTGGCTTGTGGTCGATCCTGCGCAATGAAACCAGCGAAATGACCGCCCTTGCCGCCGCCGGCGATGGCCTGGAACACGGCATGCTCGAAGCGGCCGCGCTGCTCCACGAAGGCGCACCGGCGGTACTGCTGGTGATCACCGAGGAGCAGCCCCCCGAGGCCTACGCCAGCTGGATCATGGATGTACCCTTCCCTTACGCCCTCGGCCTGCTGCTGACACCAGGCGACGAGTGGCAACTGGGACTCACCAGCAGCACTGTCCAACCCACTCACACCCAGTGGCCCCACGCCCTGAACCTGCTGCGTGCCCTGTTGACCGAACAGGGCGCCTGCCAACATGCCTGGAAGAACCGCGTATGGAACTGGCAACGCAAACCGTGAACGATAAGCCACGGGACGCCTACTATTGGCGCCTGCTCGCCACCGCCGCCAGCTTCACGCTGTTTGGCGTCGGCGGCCTGTGCCTGCGTTTGTTGGTATTTCCGTTGCTCAGTTGCCTGCCGGGGACTGCCAAGCAGCACCAACGGCGTGCGCGCCACACCATCAGTCGCCTGTTCTGGTTGTTCATTCGGATGATGCAGCGCTTGGGCATTCTGACTTTCAGTGTCGACGGCGCCGACAAACTCGGGCGCCCCGGCCAGATGATCGTCGCCAACCACCCGTCACTGATCGACGTGGTATTCCTGATCGGCCTGATGCGCCAGACCAACTGCGTGGTCAAGCAGAGCCTGTTTCAAAACCCGTTCACTCGTGGACCGGTGCGCGATGCCGGCTACATCAGCAACGACGGCAGCGCGGACATGCTCGACGCCGCCGCCGATGCCCTGCGCGAAGGTCAGACCCTGATCATCTTTCCAGAAGGCACCCGCACCACACCCGGCGCGGCGCCTGCCTTTCATCGCGGCGCCGCCGCGATTGCGTTGCGCGGTGCGACAATCATCACCCCCGTGGTGATCAAGGTCAGCCCGACCACCCTGACCAAGGCCGAACCCTGGTATCGCATTCCTAAACGCCGCTTTCACTTCAGTTTACGGGTGGGTGCCGATATAGAACCACAGGCGTTCGCCGCACTCGGGCCCGCGCCCCAGGCTTCACGCAAGCTCAACGATTACCTGCATCACTATTTCATTAAGGAGCTCGCCGAAGATGAGCAACCCAAACAGCCTTGAGCACGACATAAAGACGCTGATCATCGAGGCCCTGGGCCTGGAAGACATCAGCGTCGACGACATCAAAAGCGAAGATCCCCTGTTCGGCGAAGGCCTGGGCCTGGACTCAGTCGATGCCCTGGAACTGGGCCTGGCGATCCAGAAAAAGTACGGCATCAAGATAGATGCCGACGCCAAGGACACCCGCAATCACTTCACCAACGTGGCCAGCCTTGCGGCGTTCGTCACGGCCAGAAAGGCAGCTTGAGACCGTACCATGCAAACTCGTGACGATATTTTCAACACCCTGCGCGCTGCCTTGGTGGAACTGTTTGAACTGGAACCTGAACGCATCACCCTCGACGCCAACCTGTACCAGGACCTGGAAATCGACAGCATCGACGCGGTGGACCTGATCGACCATATCAAGCGCCAGACCGGCAAGAAGATCGCGGCCGAAGAGTTCAAGACCGTGCGCACCGTGAATGACGTGGTTGAGGCGGTGTACCGTCTGGTCGCGCCTGCCGCATGAGCCGGCTGATCGGCCTTGGCCTGTTGCTGGCGGGGCTGCTGTACCCCTTTGCGGTGTATTACGGCACCGAACACTTTGCACCTTGGCAATTCGGCCTGCTGCTCGGCGGCCTGTGGTTGCTGCGCGCGCTCACGGGTGCACGGCGCCCCGGCAGCCGCTGGATGGCAGCGGCGATCATCGTGTTTTGCCTGGCCCTGGCCTGGTTTGACAACCCGCACCTGCTGCGCTGGTACCCGAGCCTGGTCAGTGCGTTCATGTTGACGCTGTTCGGCCTGAGCCTGAAATACGGCCCGCCGATGGTCGAGCGCCTGGCACGCATGACCGAGCCGCAATTGCCGCCGAAAGCCATTGTGTATACGCGCCAGGTCACCGTGGTGTGGAGCGTGTTTTTTCTGTGTAATGGCCTGCTCGCCGCCGCCCTCACCCTGTGGGCGCCACTGAGCTGGTGGACGTTGTACAACGGCCTGATCGCCTACGGGCTGATGGGGCTGTTGTTTGCCGTGGAATGGCTGGT
The DNA here is from genome assembly GCF_029320995.1 of Pseudomonas sp. D3. NCBI lineage: Bacteria > Pseudomonadati > Pseudomonadota > Gammaproteobacteria > Pseudomonadales > Pseudomonadaceae > Pseudomonas > Pseudomonas sp. D3. The sequence continues at coordinate 692,223 of NZ_CP119772.1, read as the reverse complement.
ACGACAAAGGGTTCGAGGCCGCGTATGAATGGGTTGAAACTTGAGCACTTGCTGCTTGAGCCGTTGGAACAGCGCTGGGTCACCACCGAGCCTGCGATGAATCACGCCCAACTGTGGGAGCAATCTCTGCGCCTGGCGGCAGGCCTGCACGCACGCGGCATTCAGCGCGTGGCCGTGCATCTGGAAGACGCCGGCCTGCTGGCGATCGCCCTGCTGGGTGCCTGGCGCGCCGGCGTCGGCGTGCTGCTGCCCGCCGATCTGCAACCGCAGACCCGCCAACGCTGGGCCGATGCCGTCGACGCCTGGCTGACCGAAGCGGCCGATCTGGACGTGCTGTATCAAGCGCCGTTGAGCCCTGCCGCGCTCGATCTGGATGCCTGCCAGTTAAGCCTGTGTACCTCCGGTTCCAGCGGCGAGCCCAAGCGCATCGACAAGACCCTGCGCCAACTGGCCAACGAGGTGCAGGCGCTGGAAGCGCTGTGGGGCGCAGACCTTAAAGACGCGTGCATCATCGGCAGCGTCGCCACCCAGCACATCTACGGTTTGTTGTTCCGCGTGCTATGGCCGTTATGCGCCGGCCGCACCTTCGTGCGCCGCCAACTGGCCTTCCCGGAGGATTTGCAGCGCGCCAGCCGCGAGCACGCGCAGTTCGCCTGGGTCGCCAGCCCGGCGCTGCTCAAGCGGATGGGCGACAACCTCGACTGGCCGGCCCTGAGCCAAGTGTCGCGGGTGTTCTCCTCCGGCGGCGCGTTGCCCATCGACGCGGCCGCCAGCCTGTACGAGCGCTTGCAGCAATGGCCGACGGAAATCCTCGGCAGCTCGGAAACCGGCGGCATTGCCTGGCGCCAAGGCGCGCAACCGTGGCAAGCGTTCGCCGACGTAAAACTGAGCCAGGACGCCGACGGCGCCCTGTGCATCGCCTCACCGTACCTGCCCGTCGGGCATATCGAACAGACCGCCGACGCCGCCCGCCTGCATGCCGACGGCCGCTTCGAACTGCTGGGCCGCCTGGATCGCATCGTCAAACTGGAAGAAAAACGTATCTCCCTGCCCATGCTCGAACAGGCCCTGATGGCGCACCCCTGGGTCGCCGACACTCGCCTGGGCGTGGTCCAGGAAAACCGCGCCAGCCTCGGGGCCCTCGTGGTGCTGAGCGCCGACGGCCTGCATGCCCTGCGCAACCAGGGCCGGCGTACCGTCACCCAAACCCTGCGCCAACACCTCAGCCAACACTGCGAAGCCCTGGCCCTGCCGCGTCGCTGGCGTCTACTGCGGCACTTGCCCCTGAACAGCCAAGGCAAGCTGCCCCAGGCCGACATTGAAGCACTGCTGCTCGCGCCCCGGCCAAAAGCACCCGACGTGCTGGAGCAAGTCGAAGCCGACGGCGAATGGACCCTGCAACTGAGCATCCCGCCGGACCTGGCCTACTTCAGCGGCCACTTCCCGGTGACGCCAGTGCTGCCGGGCGTGGTGCAGGTGGAGTGGGCGTTCAACCTCGGCCAGCAACTGCTCGACCTGCCGGCGACCTTTGCCGGCATGGAAGTGCTCAAGTTCCAGCAACTGGTGCGCCCCGGCGACCAGATCGAACTGCACCTGCGCTTCGACCCGGAACGCAGCAAGCTGTATTTCGCCTACCGTAACGGCGTCGCGGCCTGCTCCAGTGGCCGGATTCAACTGGAGGCGACAGATGATTGAGCTCTTGTGGCGAGGGAGCTTGCTCCCGCTGGGCTGCGAAGCGGCCCCAATACAGGCGACCGAAATCATCCAGGTTAATTGCGCAGCCTGGGTTGGGAGCGCTTCGCACTCCAGCGGGAGCAAGCGCCCTCGCCACAAGGTGAGCGGTAACCTTAAGAAGGTGCATCATGCATAACCCCTGCGCCCTGATCCCGGTCTACAATCATGAAGCCGCCGTACCGGCCGTGGTCCACAGCCTGCTCGACAGCGGCCTGCCGTGCCTGCTGGTGGACGATGGCAGCAGCCCGGCGTGCGCGGCGGTGCTGGCGCAATTGGCGAGCCTCGACAACGTCAGCCTGCTCACCCTGCCGAGCAACCAAGGCAAGGGCAGCGCCGTGATGGCGGGTTTCCGCGAAGCAGCGCGCCTGGGCTTTACCCATGCCCTGCAAGTGGACGCCGACGGCCAACACGACCTGCGCGAAGTCGAGAACTTTATCGACACCTCACGCCGGCACCCCACGGCGGTGATCTGCGGCTATCCCGAATACGACGACAGCGTGCCCAAGGGCCGCCTGTACGCGCGTTACCTGACCCACGTGTGGGTGTGGATCAATACGCTGTCGCTGCAGATTCGCGATTCGATGTGCGGCTTTCGCGTGTACCCGCTGGCACCGACCCTGGCCCTGATGAACTCGGCCTACATCGGCACCCACATGGATTTCGACTCGGACATCCTGGTGCGCCTGGCCTGGCGCAACCAGCCGATGCGCTGGCTGCCGACCAAGGTGCATTACCCCGCCGACGGCCTGTCGCACTTCCGCCTGTTCCGCGACAACGTGCGCATCTCGGCCATGCACACCCGGCTGTTCTTCGGCATGTTGGTGCGCGCACCGATGATTCTGTGGCGACGGTGGCAGGCATGAGCGACAGCGGCAAACACTGGGCCGACCGCGAAGAGCGCGGCAGTTTCTGGCTGATGAAACTCACCGCTGTCGCCGCCAAGCTGCTCGGGCGCCGGCTGTTGAGCCCGCTGTTGTACGGCATCGTGTTGTACTTCTTCCTGTTCGGCCGCACCGCGCGCCAGAGCGTCTGGCAATACCAGCAGCGCCTGGCGCAATGGAGCGGCCGCGATGAACTGCGCCCGACCCAGCGCAAAGTCTTCGGCCAGTTCATGGCGTTTGCCGATGCGCTGCTGGACAAGCTCGACGTGTGGAACGGCAAGCTGCGCATCGAGCAGATCGAAATCAACGACCCGGCGCAATTGCGCGGCCAATTGCGTGGCGAACGCGGGCAGATGCTAGTGGGCGCACACCTGGGCAACCTCGAAGTGTGCCGCGCGCTCGCGGAGATTGGCGAAAAAGTCACCATGAACGTGCTGGTCCACACCAAGCACGCCGAACGCTTCAACCGCCTGCTGGGCGAAGCCGGCGCGACCCATTTGCGCCTGATCCAGGTCAGCGAGCTGGACCCGGCCACCATGCTGCTGCTCAGCCAACGCCTGGACGACGGCGAATGGCTGGCGATTGCCGGTGACCGCGTGCCGCTGCACGGCGGGCGCACGGTGCGCGTGGACTTCCTCGGCCACGATGCCGCCTTCCCCCAAGGCCCGTGGCTGCTGGCCGGGCTGCTGAAATGCCCGGTGAATCTGCTGATGTGCCTCAAGCACCAGGGCCGCTATCGCCTGACCATCGAACCGTTTACCCAACTGATCGAATGGAAACGCAGCACCCGCGAGCAGGTCATAACCCTGTGGACCGCGCGCTACGCCGCACGCCTGGGCCAGTTCTGCCTGGAAGCGCCCCAACAATGGTTCAACTTTTACCCTTTCTGGAAGACCGATGACGACGCATCTTGAGCCGGTAACGTTTGGCGAACGCGCTTTGCGCATTGAAGACGTATTGGCCCTGGCCAACCGTCAGGTGCCCACGCACTTGCAGGACGATGCCGCCTATCGCCAGCGCATCGCCAAGGGCGCGCAGTTCCTCGACTCGCTGCTGGACAAGGAAGGCGTGATCTACGGCGTGACCACCGGTTATGGCGACTCCTGCGTGGTGGCCGTGCCGTTGCAGCACGTCGAAGCCCTGCCGCGTCACCTCTACACCTTCCACGGTTGCGGCCTGGGCAAGTTGCTCGACGCCCAAGCCACCCGCGCCGTGCTCGCGGCGCGTTTGCAGTCGCTGTGCCACGGCGTGTCCGGGGTGCGCGTGGAACTGCTCGAGCGCCTGCACGCGTTCCTCGAACACGACGTGCTGCCGCTGATCCCGGAAGAAGGCTCGGTGGGCGCCAGCGGCGACCTGACGCCGCTGTCCTACGTGGCCGCGACGCTGTCCGGCGAACGCGACGTGCTGTTCCGTGGCGAACGCCGCCAGGCCATCGACGTGCACCGCGAACTGGGCTGGGAACCGCTGGTACTGCGCCCCAAGGAAGCCCTCGCGCTGATGAACGGCACCGCCGTGATGACCGGCCTCGCCTGCCTGGCCTTCGCCCGCGCCGACTACCTGCTGCAACTGGCCACGCGCATCACCGCGCTGAACGTGGTGGCGCTGCAAGGCAACCCGGAACACTTCGACGAGCGCCTGTTCGCCGCCAAACCGCACCCGGGGCAGATGCAAGTCGCCGCGTGGTTGCGCAAGGATCTGGCGATTGATGCGCCGACCGCGCCGCTGCACCGTTTGCAGGATCGCTACTCGTTGCGCTGCGCGCCCCACGTCCTCGGCGTGCTGGCCGACAGCCTGAACTGGCTGCGCTCGTTCATCGAGATCGAACTCAACAGCGCCAACGACAACCCGATCATCGACGCCGAAGAAGAGCGCGTGCTGCACGGCGGGCACTTCTATGGCGGGCACATCGCCTTCGCCATGGACAGCCTCAAGACCCTGGTGGCCAACGTCGCCGACCTGCTCGACCGCCAGCTCGCGCTGCTGGTCGACGTGCGTTACAACCACGGCCTGCCGAGCAACCTGTCGGGAGCCCCGGCCGATCGCGCGATGATCAACCACGGCTTCAAAGCCGTGCAGATCGGCACCAGCGCCTGGACCGCCGAAGCGCTGAAAAACACCATGCCGGCCAGTGTGTTCTCGCGCTCCACCGAGTGCCACAACCAGGACAAAGTGAGCATGGGCACCATCGCCGCCCGCGACGCAATCCGCGTGCTGGAACTGACCGAGCAAGTCGCCGCCGCCACCCTGCTCGCCGCCAACCAAGGCGTGTGGCTGCGCGCCCAGGCCGCCGAAGCGCGCCCGCTGCCGCCGGCGTTGGCGGCGATGCACAGCGAGCTGGCCAAAGACTTCCCGCCGGTGATCGAAGACCGCGCCCTCGAAGGCGAACTGCGCCTGTGCCTGCAACGCATCGCCGAACAACACTGGAGGCTGCATGCGTAGTCAGGGCGTGCTGCATTGCGACACTGAAATCCTCGTGCCGTTTTTCGACATCGACACCATGAACGTGGTCTGGCACGGGCACTACGTGAAGTACCTGGAAATCGCCCGCTGCGCCCTGCTCGACACGATCGGCCACAACTACACGGCGATGCTCGAATCGGGCTACGCCTGGCCGGTGATCGACCTGCAACTGCGCTATGTGCGCGGCGCTACCTTCGGCCAGACGATCAACGTGCGCGCCAGCCTGGTGGAATGGGAGAACCGTTTGAAGGTCAACTACCTGATCACCGACCGCGCCAGCGGCGAACGCCTGACCCGCGCCAGCACGGTGCAAGTGGCGGTAGACATCGCCAGCCGCGAGATGCAACTGGCGTCCCCCACAGTCTTCACCCACGCCGTCGAAAGGGCCTTGAAATGCTGACCCCTGTAGGAGCGAGCTTGCTCGCGAAGATCGTCAACGATAACGCTGGTCACCTGACACCCCGTGGTGCCCTCAGGTTTTTCGCGAGCAAGCTCGCTCCTACAGTGTTCGCGTTGTTTGGTTTTTCGGCGGCGGCCCATGCCTTCGACCTACAGCAACTCAGCGACCAGTTGGCCAAACCCAGCGTGATCCACGGCAGCTTCATCCAGGAAAAACACCTGCGCGCCCTGCCGCAACCCTTGGTCAGCAAAGGCACCTTCGTCCTGGCCAAGGACCACGGCCTGCTGTGGCTGCTCAAAACCCCGCTGCAACAGGATTACCGCATCAGCGCCCAAGGCATTGCGCGGCGGGATGCCAATGGCTGGCAAACGCTGCCGAACAAGAGCGCCGGGGCCGAGCAGAACCGCCTGTTCCTCGCCGTGCTGCAGGGCGACAGCAGCGGCTTGCAGCGTGACTTCGACCTGCAACTACAGGGTGAAGCCGAGCAGTGGAAGCTGACGCTGACCCCGCGCTCGCTGCTGCTCAAACAAGTGTTCAATCAGATCAATATCGACGGCGGCACGCTGGTACACACCATCGAACTGCTGGAAACCCAGGGCGACAGCACCGTGCTGCGCATGCAGGACAGCAGCGCCGACCTTCCCCTGAGCGCTGCGGAGCAACACGACTTTGCCCAGTGAGCGTTTATTGCCGCGCCTGTTCCTGATCCTGCTGGTGGCCGTGCTGGCGCTGGCCGGCTGGCAATGGCGCCATGGCGCGCCGTTGTCGGCCAACCTGATGGAACTGGTGCCGGGTAGCACGCCGGACGCCCTCGAACTGCAAGCCGAACAGCGCATGCAGGAACCGCTGAACCGCGAAATGCTGGTCCTGGTGGGGCACGCCGACCGCCAGCAAGCGGTCAACGTAGCCGAGCAATTGGGTGAGCGCTGGCAAGCCAGCGGCCTGTTTGAAAAAGTCCAATGGAACCTGCAAGCCGACCTGCCGGCGCTGCGTGCGCAGTTGTTGCGCGGTCGCCTGTCGATGCTCGCGGCCAAGGACCGCGAGCAACTGATCGACCACCCCGACGCGTTCATCCAGCAGCGCGTGCAAGCGCTGTTCGACCCGTTCACCGGGTTCAGCCTGGTGCCGAGCCAGGACGACTGGCTGGGCCTGACCGGGCGCATTCAGAACAGCCAGCCGCAGCGCGGCGCGGTGCAATTGGATATCGGCAGCGGCACGTTGATCGCCGATGCCGACGGCAAGAGCTGGGTGATGCTGCGCGCGCGCACCACCGGCAATGCCTTCGATATGAAACTGCCGCTGCAAGTCGCCGATTTGCTCCAGGCCAGCCGCGCCCAGGCCGCCGAGCACGGCGCGCAACTGCTCGCGGCCAGCGGTTTGCTCTACGCCGCCGCAGGGCAACAGCAAGCCTCCCGCGAAATCACCTGGGTCGGCGGCGGCGCGACCGTCGGCATTCTGCTGCTGTTGCTCCTGGCGTTCCGGCGCTGGCGCGTGCTGCTGGCCTTCGTGCCGGTGCTGGTGGGCATGCTGTTCGGCGCGGTGGCCTGTGTGGCGCTGTTCGGGCATATGCATGTGATGACGCTGGTGCTCGGCTCCAGCCTGATTGGCGTGGCGGTGGATTACCCGCTGCACTACTTGTCGAAAAGCTGGAGCCTGCAGCCGTGGCGCAGTTGGCCGGCGTTGCGCCTGACCCTGCCGGGCCTGAGCCTGAGCCTGGCGACCAGTTGCATCGGCTACCTGGCGCTGGCCTGGACGCCGTTCCCGGCGCTGACCCAGATCGCCGTGTTCTCCGCCGCAGGCCTAGCCGGTGCATACCTGTGCGCCGTGTGCCTGCTGCCGGCGCTGCTCAACGGTGTCGAACTGCGCCCGGCGCAATGGCCGCTGCGCATCGCCGAAGGCCTGTGGCTGATGCGTAGCGGGTTGATCAAACGGGTGCCGAGCGCAGTGCTGCTGGTGTGGGTGCTGCTGTTTTGTGCCGGCGGCTTGTGGCAATTGAACAGTAAAAACGATCTGCGCCAGTGGATCGGCGCCCCGCCGCAATTGCTGCAGGAAGCCCAGGCCGTGGCGCGGATCACCGGGTTCCAACCCACCAGCCAGTTCTTCCTGGTGCGCGCCGACAATCAGCAGCAGTTGCTGGAACGCCAGGCCGCCCTGGGCCAGCGCCTGGAGCAGTTGGTGAATATGGACAAGCTCCAGGGTTATCTGGCGCTCAATCAACTGGTCAACCTGCCCGCCGAGCAACAACAGTTGCGCGAGGCCCTGAATAAACTGCCAGAGCACTGGCAGCCGCTGCTCGACCTCGGCGTGCCCGTCGGCGCACTGCAAGCCGAAGTCGCGCAACTGCAAGCGCTGCCCACCGAAGACATCGACGCCGCACTGCTCGGGCCGCTGGGCGAACCCTGGCGCACGCTGTGGCTGGGCCCGGTCGACGGCGGCGTAGCAGCCATGGTCAGCCTGCAAGGCTTGAACAACCCAGCGCTGCTGCAGGTGCAGGCCGTGGACTTGCCGGGAGTGCAACTGGTGGATCGCCTGGGGGATTTGAACCGGGTGTTCGCCGCCACGCAGATCAGCGCGGCTGAATTGAAACTGATGTCCTGCGGGCTGATCGTGCTGTTGCTGATCGTGCCCTTCGGGTTTGGCGGCGCACTGCGCATTGTCGCCCTGCCGTTGCTGGCCGCGCTGTGCAGCCTGGCCAGCTTCGGTTGGCTGGGCCAGCCGCTGACGCTGTTCAGCCTGTTCGGCCTGCTGCTGGTCACCGCCATCAGTGTCGACTACGCGATCCTGATGCGTGAGCAGATCGGCGGCCCCGCGGTGAGCCTTTTGGGAACACTGCTGGCGGCGCTGACGACGTGGTTGTCGTTTGGCCTGCTGGCGGTGTCGAGTACGCCTGCGGTGAGTAATTTCGGCCTGTCGGTCAGCCTGGGCCTGGCCTTCAGCTTTATGCTGGCGCCCTGGGCCGGCCGCCAGAAGCATGCCTCATGAATGTGATTATCGCCAAACTGGCAAGGAGCCCTCGTGCCCATAGTTGAAATGGAACGTCGCCAGGTGGTGGTGATCGGTGCCGGCCCGTCCGGTGCCATCGCCGCCGCGCTGTTAAAGCGTAAAGGGCATGATGTGCTGATTATCGAGCGCCAGCATTTCCCGCGCTTTTCGATTGGTGAAAGCCTGCTGTCGCACTGCATCGACTTTATCGAAGAAGCCGGCATGCTCGACGCCGTGCAGGCGGCGGGTTTCCAAGTAAAAACCGGTGCCGCGTTCGCCTGGGGCGAGCGCTACAGCGCGTTTGATTTCGCTGACACGTTCAGCCACGGCAAGCCGACCACCTTCCAGGTGCAGCGCGGCGAGTTCGACAAGTTGCTGGCCGATCAAGCAGCGTTGCAAGGCGTCGACATCCGTTACGGCGAAACCATCGTCGGCGTGGATTTCAGCGGTGAAACCCACTACCTGCATGTGCGCCGGGAGAACGGCAGCGAGTATCACGTCAAAGCCAAATTCGTGCTTGATGCCAGCGGCTATGGCCGCGTACTGCCGCGCCTGCTGGACCTCGAAGCGCCGTCGGACTTCCCGGTGCGCCAGGCGGTGTTCACCCATGTCGAGGACCGCATCGAACACCCAGGCTTCGACCGCACCAAGATCCTCGTGACAACCCACCCGACCCAACGCGACATCTGGTTCTGGACCATTCCGTTCAGCAACGGCCGTTGCTCGGTAGGTGTGGTGGCGGCCAAGGAGCATTTTGCCGGCCGTGACGCCGATCTCGACGCCTGCCTGCGCGGGTTCATCGACGAAACCCCGAGCCTGTCCGGCGTGCTGCAGAACGCCGTGTGGGACACCCCCGCGCGCACCATCGGCGGCTACTCGGCCAACGTCAAAACCTTGCACGGCCCGGGCTTTGCGCTGCTGGGCAACGCGGCAGAATTCCTCGACCCGGTGTTCTCCTCGGGCGTGACCATCGCCATGCGTTCGGCGAGCATGGCGGCCGGCGTGCTGCATCGTCAGCTCAACGGCGAAGCCGTGGACTGGCAGCGCGAGTTTGCCGAACCACTGAAGCGCGGCGTCGACACCTTCCGCTGCTACGTTGAAGGCTGGTACGCCGGGACGTTCCAGGATGTTATTTTTCACGCCGGCAGCTCGCCGGAGATTCGCCGGATGATCAGCTCGATCCTCGCCGGCTACGCCTGGGATGAGCGCAACCCGTTTGTCAGCGAGCCCAAACGGCGGTTACGGATGTTGTCGGAAATTTGTGCAGGGGATGCCGTGTGAGCAGTCAGTACTTAAGCAAGAATTACGTCGAAGAAACCAAGTTCGGCTTCTGGTTCCTGCGCAGCCACACCTGGCAGCACGACGTGTTGCGCGTGGCGATCAACGACCTGCGCCGCCTGTTCAGCGAGCCGCTGCCGGTGGCGCCGGTATTGCTGGACGCCGGCTGCGGCCAGGGCAAATCCTTCAAGCTGCTACAGCAAGTGTTCGAGCCGTCGCGCCTGATCGGGCTGGATGCCGACCCGCACAGCCTTGAGCTGAGCAAGGCGGAGGCCGCGCGCCAAGGGCTGAACGTCGAGCTGATCGGCAGCGACTGCGCCACCCTCAACGTAGCGGACGCCAGTGTCGATATCCTGTTTTGCCACCAGACCTTCCATCATCTGGTTGAGCAGCATCGCGCACTGAAAGAGTTCTATCGGGTGCTCAAGCCCGGCGGCTATTTGCTGTTTGCCGAGTCCACCGAGGCCTATATCGACACCTGGGTGATTCGCTGGCTGTTCCGCCACCCCATGCAGGTGCAGAAAAGCGCCGAAGAGTACCTGCAGATGCTGCACGAACAGGGCTTTGAGTTCGGCGCGCAGAACGTCTCGTACCCCTACTTGTGGTGGAGCCGGGCCAGTGATTTCGGCCTGCTGGAACGCTGGGGCCTGCGCAAGGCACCGCCGGTGGGCCAGCGCGAGGAAACCCTGGTCAACTGCGTGGCACGCAAGCCCTTGGCGAGCGCGGCACCATGATGCGTTTGCTGCTGATCGGCTGCCTGTTGCTGCTGAGCGCCTGCGCCAGCCAACCGTCATTGCCGGAAAGAGCCCCGGCACTCGCCTTGCCAATGCAACTGCACGTGCAGCGCCTGGCGGACGGCCAGAGCCAGGACTGGTTGCTGGTGATCCAGCGCGAAGGCCGTGCGATTCGCTGGTCGATGATGGACCCGCTGGGCATCCCCCTGGCCCGGCAAAAACTGATCGACGGCCAGTGGCAGGCCGACGGGTTGTTGCCGCCCAATCCCCAGGCGCGCGAGCTGTTCGCCGCGTTGCTGTTTGCACTGAGCTCGGCGGATGACCTCCGCGCGCTTTACCCGAACGCCCAAGCGATGGACCTGACGCGCACCCTGCCGGGCCATTGGCAAATCGTGTATCAGTCATCCGAGGTGTTTCGCGTGAACATGAGCGGGCAGCCCCTGAGCTATCGCATCACCCCGCTGGGAATGGCGCGATGACCGCCTACCTCAATGCCCTCGGCGTGATCTGCGCCCTCGGGCGCGGCCAGGCCGACGTCAGCCGCAGCCTGTTTGCCGGCGACTGCTCCGGCATGCGCGCCGAAAGCGGCTGGGTGCCCGAGCGGGTGCTGCCGGTTGCCGGTGTGCCGGGCGAACTGGCGACCATCCCGCCCGAGCTGGGCCAGCAGAGCAGCCGCAATAACCAGTTGTTGCTGGAAGCCGCGTTACAGATCGAGGACGAGATCCGCCAGGCGATCCAACGCTACGGCGCGGCGCGGGTCGGCATTGTGCTCGGCACCAGCACCTCGGGCATCGACGAAGCCAGTCGCGGCATTGCCCATTACCTGCGCGATCACCAGTTCCCCGGCGACTATGACTACCAACAACAGGAACTCAGCGCCCCGGCGAACTTCCTCGCCGACTGGCTGCAACTGAGCGGCCCGGCCTATGTGATTTCCACCGCCTGCACCTCCAGCGCCCGCGCCTTGATGAGCGCCCGGCGCCTGCTGGACCTGGGGGTGTGCGATGCGGTGATCTGCGGCGGCGTCGACAGCCTGTGCAAGCTGACCCTCAACGGCTTTAGCGCGCTGGAGGCGGTATCGAGCGAGCGCTGCAACCCGTTTTCGGTGAACCGCAACGGCATCAACATCGGCGAAGCGGCGGTGCTGTTCCTGATGACTCGGGAACCCGCCCCCATCGCGCTGCTGGGCAGTGGCGCAAGTTGCGATGCGCACCATATCTCCGCGCCGGAGCCTGGCGGTAAAGGCGCCTTGCAGGCGATGCGCAAGGCCCTGGCCAGCGCTCGCTTAACGCCGGAGCAGATCGGCTACCTGAACCTGCACGGCACCGCCACCCAACACAACGACGCCATGGAAAGCCTGGCCGTCGCCAGCCTGTTCCCCGACGGCGTGGCCTGTTCATCGACCAAACCGATGAGCGGCCACACCCTGGGCGCGGCCGGCGCGCTGGAAGCGGCGTTCTGCTGGCTGAGCCTGGCCCACGGCCGGCTGCCCCCCCACGTATGGGACGGCCAGGGCGACCCGGCGCTGCCCGCCTTGCAGTGGGCACGCAACGGCGCCGCCCTGGAAAAACGCTGCCTGATGAGCAACTCGTTTGCGTTCGGTGGCAACAACGTCAGCCTGATTATCGGAGAGGCCCCATGATCGATTGGCCACTCGCCACACTGCTGCCCCATGCGGGCGACATGATCCTGCTCGACCAGGTGCTGTCGTTCGATGAAGAGCAGATTCACACCCGCCTCAGCGTCAAGCCCGGTGGCTTGTTCAATCGCCCGGACGGCAGCCTGCCGGCCTGGGTCGGTATCGAGCTGATGGCGCAAAGCGTCGCGGCCTACGCCGGTTGCCGCGCGCGCCAGAACGGCCAGGCGGTGGAGCTGGGCTTCCTGTTGGGCACACGTAAGTTCGAGTGCAACGTCGAGCACTTCCCAGCCGGTGCCGAGTTGACGATCCACGGCCTGCGTTCCCTGGAAGACGACAACGGCATGGGTGTGTTCGAATGCCACCTGACCGGCGAGGGTATCCACGCCAGTGCCCGCCTGAACGTATTTAGACCGCCCCAGGCGGCCACCTATTTAGATGAATCGAAGGACGAAACGCCATGACTGAATCCGTACTGGTCACCGGCTCCAGCCGTGGCATCGGCCGCGCCATTGCCCTGCGCCTGGCCCAGGCCGGGCACGACATCGTGCTGCATTGCCGCAGCGGTCGAGCAGAAGCCGACGCGGTGCAGGTCGAGATCGAGGCCCTGGGCCGCAAGGCGCGGGTGCTGCAATTCGACGTTTCCGAGCGTGCCGACTGCAAGGCAATCCTCGAAGCCGACGTGGAGCAACATGGCGCGTATTATGGCGTGGTGCTCAACGCAGGCCTGACCCGCGACGGCGCGTTTCCGGCCTTGTCGGAAGACGACTGGGACGTGGTGATGCGCACCAACCTCGACGGTTTCTACAACGTGCTGCACCCGGTGATGATGCCGATGATCCGTCGGCGCGCAGCCGGGCGTATCGTGTGTATCACCTCGGTGTCCGGGCTGATCGGCAATCGCGGCCAGGTCAACTACAGCGCCTCCAAGGCCGGCCTGATCGGCGCGGCCAAGGCTCTGGCCATCGAGTTGGGCAAGCGCAAGATCACCGTCAACTGCGTCGCCCCGGGCTTGATCGACACCGCGATGCTCGATGAAAACGTGCCGGTGGAAGAGCTGATGAAGATGATCCCGGCGCAGCGCATGGGCACGCCGGAAGAAGTCGCCGGCGCGGTGAATTTCCTGATGTCGGCCGAAGCAGGCTATATCACCCGCCAGGTCTTGGCCGTGAACGGAGGTCTGTGCTGATGAAGCGCGTGGTAGTAACCGGCATGGCCGGCATGACCTCCCTGGGCAGCGACTGGGACACCATCGCCGCCAACTTTCGCGCCAACCGCAGCGGCATCCGGCGCATGGACGAGTGGGACCGTTTTAGCGAATTGAACACGCGTCTGGCCGGGCCGATCGATGACTTTGTCGTGCCCGCGCACTGGACGCGCAAACAACTGCGCAGCATGGGCCGCGTATCGCGCCTGGCGGTGTGGGCGGCGGAACAGGCGTTAAAAGACGCCGGCTTACTCGGCGACGAGTCGATCAAGGACGGGCGCATGGGCGTGGCCTGCGGCTCGTCCACCGGCAGCACCGACGAGATCAAGGCCTTCGGCAACATGCTGCTCAACTCGGTGGCCGAGGGGCTGAACGCCAACTCCTATGTGCGCATGATGCCCCACACCACGGCGGCGAATATCAGCATCTTCTTCGGCCTCACCGGGCGCTTGATCCCCACGTCCAGCGCCTGCACCAGCGGCAGCCAGGGCATCGGCTATGCCTACGAGGCGATCAAGTTCGGCCGCCTGCCGCTGATGCTCGCCGGCGGCGCCGAAGAGCTGTGCCCCACCGAAGCCATGGTGTTCGACGCACTCTACGCCACCAGCCTGAAGAACGATGCACCACAGACCAGCCCGCGCCCCTACGACAGCGGCCGCGACGGCCTGGTGATCGGCGAAGGCGGCGGCATGCTGGTGCTCGAAGAACTGGAACACGCCCTGGCCCGTGGCGCGCATATCCACGCCGAAATTGTCGGTTTCGGCAGCAACGCCGACGGCCAGCACACCACCCGCCCGGAACAGAAAACCATGCGCCGCGCCATGGAGCTGGCCCTGGAAGACGCCGGGCTTGAGCCCTCGGCCATCGGCTATGTGAACGGCCATGGCACCGCCACCGACCAGGGCGACATCGCCGAGACGCTGGCCACCCACAGCCTGTTCGGCAGCCGCATGCCCATCAGTTCGCAGAAGAGCTTCCTTGGCCACACCCTGGGCGCGTGCGGGGCGCTGGAGTCGTGGTTCAGCATCGAGATGATGAACCGCGACCAGTACGTCCACACCTTCAACCTGGATTCAGTCGACCCGAAGTGCGGCGAGCTGGATTACCTGCAAGGTGAGTTTCGCGAGATGCACCACGACTACGTGATGAACAACAATTTTGCCTTTGGCGGCGTCAACACCTCGTTGATCTTCCGCCGCTGGCCCTGACTTTTAACCGACTGGAGAAAACGGAATGTCTTCCTTGCTACGCGCCACCCTGATCACCCTGGCCCTGCTGACCAGCGCCGGTTGCACCAGCAAACCGGTGCTCAACACCCAGCACGACTTGCCAGCGAGTGCCCAGATCAGCGAAGAAAAAGTCAAACAGGTGATCGTCGCCGCCCTGCAAAAACGCGAATGGACCGTGCTACGCCAGAGCCCCCAACGGGTGCAGGCCGAGATCACTGTGCGCAACCAGTACTACGCCGCCATCGACATCCGCTACACCCGCAACAGCTACGCCATCAACTACCGCGACAGCCGCGACCTGGGCTACAAGGACGGCAAGATCCATCGCAACTACAACCGTTGGGTGAGCATGCTGGATCGGGACATCATGGCGGGGTTGCGTTCGGCTGGAATGCAGTAGACCCGGAAACGACAAAGGGCGCCTTTCGGCGCCCTCTTCACAAACAGGTTGGCTTGTCATCGCCGCTTCCTGCCTGGCTCTGCGATTGCTGGTTGCCCAGGATCCTCAGAGTCTCACAAGCCCCTTTCGGGAACTCGGGCAGTATGCCTGAAAACCTCCCCTCAGCAATTGCTGGCAAACCGCCGCTCATCTGCCGCTAAACTCACCGCAACCCAAGCGCGCTGCGAACCGCCGCCTTACGCCTCAACAACTCCACAAACGCCTTCGCCATCGGCGTTTGCACGTCCTTGCGCTGCACCAGCCACACCGCCGTCACCGCCTCCTGATCGAGCAAGGTGCGATAGACCACGCCATCGATGCGGATGCGCTGGTAAGACGCCGGCAGCACCGACACGCCCAACCCCGCCGCCACCAACCCGATGATGGTCATCGCCTCCCTGGCTTCCTGGGCAAAGTGCGGGCTGAAGCCGGCGTCGCGGGCGAGGTTGAGCAGTTGCGCGTAGAGGCCGCTGCCGTAGCTGCGCGGGAAAAACACGAACGGTTCGTCTGCCAATTGCGCCAGGTGCAAACCGCACTCGCTGCCTTGCACCAAGGGATGACCGGCGTTGAGCACCGCCACCAAGGGTTCGCGCATCAACTCCACCACACTCAGCGAATCCGGCAACGGCAGCGGGCGCATCAAGCCGACCTGGATCGACTCATCCACCAGCGACTCGGCGACCACAGCGCTGCTCATTTCCTGCAAATTCAGGTGGACCGCCGGGAACGCCTGACGAAACGCAAAGATCGCCTGGGGGATGCTCGAATTGAACGGCGCCGACGACGTGAAGCCGATCTTCAGTTCACCCAGCTCACCCAACTGCGCCCGGCGTGCCACATCTGCGGCCTTATCGACTTGCGCCAGCACCAGTCGCGCCTCGTGCAGGAACAACCGCCCGGCTTCGCTCAGCTCGACCCGACGGTTGGTGCGTTCGAACAAGCGCGCGCCCACCTCGTGCTCCAGCGCCTGGATCTGCTGGCTCAGAGGCGGTTGCGAGATGCCGAGGACCTGCGCCGCCCGGCCAAAATGCAGTTCTTCGGCGACGGCAATGAAGTACCGTAGATGACGTAATTCCATAGCAATACCATTAGGTCGTAAAAGCTATCAAACAGGTCGAACAATATATTGGAAAGAATCATTAGGCAGCTATATTCTTTTTCAGATTGCCGGTCCTGGCAGGCTTTTCCTCCCCGAGGTCCCCGTGAAATCTGCTGTCGCTCCATTCGCTCAAGAAGTCCCGCCGACCGCCCTGGATGAGGTCGTGGCGCAGCTCAATGACGCGTACATCGAAAAAGGCACGCCGATGTTCATGCGCACCGTGTTGGCGCTGTTCTCCGGCGGGTTCGCGACGTTTGCCCTGCTGTATTGCGTGCAGCCGATGATGCCGGCGTTGTCCCACGAGTTTTCCATCAATGCGGCGCAAAGCAGCCTGGTGCTGTCGGTGTCTACGGCGATGCTCGCCCTGGGCCTGCTGATCACCGGGCCGATTTCCGACACGCTGGGGCGCAAGCCGGTGATGGTCGCCGCGTTGTTCTGCGCCGCGCTGGCCACCATCGCCAGCGGCCTGATGCCGAGCTGGGAAGGGATTTTGCTGATGCGCGCGCTGGTGGGGCTGTCGCTGAGTGGCCTGGCCGCCGTGGCGATGACGTACCTGAGCGAAGAGATCCACCCCCAGCACATCGGCCTCGCCATGGGCCTGTACATCGGCGGCAACGCCATCGGCGGCATGAGCGGGCGGCTGATCATTGGTGTGTTGATCGACTTCGTCAGTTGGCACACGGCAATGCTGATCATCGGCGCCCTGGCCCTGATCGCCGCGACGGTGTTCTGGAAAATCCTCCCCGAATCGCGCAACTTCCGCGCCAGTAGCCTCAAGCCGCGCAGCCTGGTGGACGGCTTTGTCGTGCACTTCAAGGACGCGGGCCTGCCGTGGCTGTTCCTCGAGGCCTTCCTGCTGATGGGCGCGTTCGTGACGATGTTCAACTACATCGGCTACCGCTTGCTGGCCGACCCGTATGACCTGAGCCAGGCCGTGGTCGGTCTGCTGTCGCTGGTGTACCTCTCGGGCATCTACAGCTCGGCGAAAATCGGCTCCCTGGCCGACCGCCTCGGCCGCCGCCGCGTGCTGTGGGCCACCATCGTGTCGATGCTTGCCGGCATCGTCCTGACCCTGTTCACCCCGCTGTGGCTGGTGATACCCGGCATGCTGGTGTTCACGTTCGGCTTCTTCGGCGCCCACTCGGTGGCCAGCAGCTGGATCGGCCGCCGCGCGGTGAAGGCCAAGGGGCAAGCGTCGTCGTTGTACCTGTTCTGCTACTACGCGGGGTCGAGCGTTGCCGGCACTGCGGGTGGGTTCTTCTGGCACTTCGCCGGGTGGAACGGGATTGGTGGGTTTATCGTCGCACTGTTGATCGGCGCGTTGCTGGTGGCGCTGAAGTTGGCGAAACTGGCGCCGCTGCAAACGGCCTGACAAACAAAAACGCCCGGCATAAGCCGGGCGTTTTTTATTGCGCGCCAATCACTCGTGATACTGCGCCGACAACTCATGCACCGCACGCAGGAACGCGCCGGCATGTTCCGGGTTCACTTCCGGCGTAATGCCGTGACCCAGGTTGAACACATGCCCGCTGCCCTTGCCGTAGCTGGCCAGGATACGCCCGACTTCGGTGCAGATGGCTTCCGGCTTGGCGTACAGCACGGTCGGGTCCATGTTGCCTTGCAGCGCGACCTGGTTGCCGACGCGGCGGCGGGCTTCGCCGATGTCGCAGGTCCAGTCCAGGCCCAGGGCATCGGCGCCGACATCGGCGATGCTTTCCAGCCACAGGCCGCCGCCCTTGGTGAACAGGATCACCGGCACTTTACGGCCTTCGTGTTCACGGATCAGGCCGCTGACGATCTTGCGCATGTAGGCCAGGGAGAACTCCTGGTACGCCGCCGACGACAGGTTGCCGCCCCAGGTGTCGAAGATCTGCACCGCTTGCGCGCCGGCCATGATCTGGCCGTTGAGGTAAGAGGTGACCGACTGCGCCAGCTTGTCCAGCAGCAAGTGCATGGCCTGTGGGGTGTCGTAGAGCATGGCCTTGGTCTTGCGGAAGTCTTTCGACGAGCCGCCTTCGACCATGTAGGTGGCCAGGGTCCAGGGGCTGCCGGAGAAGCCGATCAGCGGCACGCGGCCATTGAGCTCGCGGCGGATGGTGCTGACGGCGTCCATCACGTAACCGAGGTCTTTGTGCGGGTCCGGGATCGGCAGCGCTTCGATGTCGGCCAGGGTGCTGATGACTTTCTTGAAACGCGGGCCTTCGCCGGTCTCGAAGTACAGGCCTTGGCCCATGGCGTCAGGAATGGTGAGGATATCGGAGAAGAGGATGGCCGCATCCAGTTCCGGGTAGCGGTCCAACGGCTGCAGGGTGACTTCGCAGGCGAACTCCGGGTTCATGCACAGGCTCATGAAGTCACCTGCCTGGGCGCGGCTGGCGCGGTATTCCGGCAGGTAGCGACCGGCTTGACGCATCATCCACACAGGGGTGACGTCAACGGGCTGCTTGAGCAGGGCACGAAGGAAACGGTCGTTCTTGAGGGCAGTCATGTCGGCATCCGCAAAAAAAGTACGGGCATTTTCTCAGAGCGCGACGCAAAAGGCACGGGATGAGCCGTGCCTTTTGTCTATCGCGTTGATTTACGACAATCTCTTGGGCACATCAAAACCAAATGTGGGAGGGGGCTTGCTCCCGATTGCAGTGTGTCAGTCTCAGTATCTTTAACTGAACCACCGCTATCGGGGGCAAGCCCCTCCCACATTTTGGCCACATTTCAAAGATGAAATGGGTTAGACCTGCAGGTAATCCAGGATCCCTTCGGCGGCATTGCGGCCTTCGAAGATCGCCGTTACTACCAGGTCGGAGCCGCGCACCATGTCGCCACCGGCGAAGATTTTCGGGTTGCTGGTCTGGTGCTTGTACTGGCCTTGTTCCGGGGCGACGACGCGGCCCTGGCTGTCGGTCTGGATCTGGAACTGCTCGAACCACGGCGCCGGGCTTGGGCGAAAGCCGAACGCGATGACCACGGCGTCGGCCGGGATGATCTCTTCGGAACCCGGGATCGGCTCAGGGCTGCGACGGCCACGGGCATCCGGTTCGCCGAGACGGGTCTCGACCACCTTCACGCCTTCGACCCGGTCTTCACCGACAATCGCGATCGGCTGGCGGTTGTAGAGGAATTTCACGCCTTCTTCCTTGGCGTTCTTCACCTCTTTGCGCGAGCCCGGCATGTTCGCTTCGTCACGACGATACGCACAGGTCACCGACTTGGCGCCTTGGCGGATCGAGGTGCGGTTGCAGTCCATCGCGGTGTCGCCACCGCCCAGCACCACGACCTTCTTGCCTTTCATGTCGACGAAGTCTTCCGGCGACTTTTCAAAGCCCAGGTTGCGGTTGACGTTGGCGATCAGGAAATCGAGCGCGTCGTGCACGCCCGGCAGGTCTTCACCGGCAAAGCCGCCTTTCATGTAGGTGTAGGTGCCCATGCCCATGAATACGGCATCGTATTCTTCGAGCAGTTGCTCCATGGTCACGTCTTTGCCGACTTCGGTGTTCAGGCGGAACTCGATGCCCATGCCGGTGAACACTTCGCGACGGTGGCTCAGCACGGTTTTTTCCAGCTTGAACTCGGGGATACCGAAGGTCAGCAGGCCGCCGATTTCCGGGTTCTTGTCGAACACCACCGGGGTCACGCCGCCACGCACCAGCACGTCGGCACAGCCCAGACCCGCCGGGCCCGCGCCGATGATCGCGACGCGCTTGCCGTTCGGCTTGACCTTGGACATGTCCGGGCGCCAGCCCATGGCGAAGGCGGTGTCGGTGATGTACTTCTCCACCGAACCGATGGTCACCGCGCCGAAGCCGTCGTTGAGGGTGCAAGCACCCTCGCACAGACGGTCCTGCGGGCACACCCGGCCGCAGACTTCCGGCAGGGTGTTGGTCTGGTGCGACAGCTCGGCGGCGGCGAGGATGTTGCCCTCGGCCACCAGTTTCAGCCAGTTGGGAATGAAGTTGTGCACCGGGCACTTCCATTCGCAATACGGGTTACCGCACCCCAAGCAGCGGTGGGCCTGGTCGGCCGAGTGCTGGGGTTTGAAGGGTTCGTAGATTTCCACGAACTCTTTCTTGCGTTGACGCAACAGTTTCTTCTTCGGATCTTTGCGCCCGACATCGATGAACTGGAAGTCGTTATTCAGACGTTCAGCCATGTTAAAACCTCATCAAACTCTTCAGGCGCATATCACTGCGGGTTGGCACGGATGCTGGAAAGCAACGATTTCAGGTTGGCAGCCTTGGGCTTGACCAGCCAGAAACGACGCAGGTAATCATCAAGGTTCTCAGCGAGGTTACGACCCCATTCGCTGCCGGTTTCCTCGACGTACTCGTCCAGCACGTGCTGCAAGTGGTTACGGTGGGATTCCATCGCTTCGCCGCTGATCCGCTGGATCTCGACCAACTCGTGGTTGACCCGATCGACGAAGGAGTTGTCCTGGTCCAGCACGTAGGCGAAACCGCCGGTCATGCCCGAACCGAAGTTGTAACCGGTCTTGCCCAGTACCGCGACAAAGCCCCCGGTCATGTACTCGCAGCAGTGATCGCCAGTGCCTTCCACCACCGTGTGGGCACCGGAGTTACGCACGGCGAAACGCTCACCGGCCGTACCGGCGGCGAACAGCTTGCCGCCGGTGGCGCCGTACAAGCAGGTGTTGCCGATGATGGCACTGTCCTGGGTCTTGTAGACGCTGCCTTTAGGCGGAACGATCACCAGCTTGCCGCCGGTCATGCCCTTGCCCACGTAGTCGTTGGCGTCACCTTCCAGGTACATGTGCAGGCCGCCGGCGTTCCACACGCCGAAGCTCTGGCCCGCGGTGCCGGTGAAGCGGAAGGTGATCGGCGCCTTGGCCATGCCCTGGTTGCCGTGCTTGCGCGCGATTTCGCCGGAGATGCGTGCGCCGATGGAGCGGTCGCAGTTGCAAATGTCCATGCTGAATTCGCCGCCGCTGGCGTCGTTGATCGACGAAGTGGCCATCTCGACCATCTTCTCGGCCAGCAGGCCTTTGTCGAACGGTGGGTTGCGCTCCACCTGGCAGAATTGTGGCTTGTCTGCCGGGATGTGATCGCTGCCCAACAGCGGCGTCAGGTCCAGGTGTTGTTGCTTGGCGGTCTGGCCTTCGAGGATGTCCAGCAGATCGGTGCGGCCGATCAGCTCTTCGAGGGAGCGCACGCCCAGTTTGGCCAGCCACTCACGGGTTTCTTCGGCGACGTAGGTGAAGAAATTCACCACCATGTCGACGGTGCCGATGTAGTGATCCTTGCGCAGCTTCTCGTTCTGAGTGGCGACGCCGGTGGCGCAGTTGTTCAGGTGGCAGATGCGCAGGTATTTGCAGCCCAGGGCGATCATCGGCGCAGTGCCGAAGCCGAAACTTTCGGCGCCGAGGATGGCGGCCTTGATCACGTCGAGGCCGGTTTTCAGGCCGCCGTCGGTCTGCACGCGGACTTTGCCGCGCAGGTCGTTGCCGCGCAGGGTCTGGTGCGTTTCGGCGAGGCCCAGCTCCCACGGTGCGCCGGCGTACTTGATCGAGGTCAGCGGCGAAGCGCCGGTGCCGCCGTCGTAGCCGGAGATGGTGATCAGGTCGGCATAGGCCTTGGCCACACCGGCGGCGATGGTGCCCACGCCGGCTTCCGCGACCAATTTCACCGAGACCAGGGCCTGCGGGTTGACTTGTTTAAGGTCGAAAATCAGCTGCGACAAGTCTTCGATCGAGTAGATGTCGTGGTGCGGCGGCGGCGAAATCAGGGTCACGCCCGGCACCGCATAACGCAGCTTGGCGATCAGACCGTTGACCTTGCCGCCCGGCAGTTGGCCGCCCTCACCGGGCTTGGCACCCTGGGCGACTTTGATCTGCAGCACTTCGGCGTTGACCAGGTATTCGGGGGTTACACCGAAACGGCCAGTCGCCACTTGCTTGATTTTCGAGCTCTTGATCGTGCCGTAGCGCGCCGGGTCTTCACCGCCTTCGCCGGAGTTGGAACGCGCACCCAGGCGGTTCATGGCTTCGGCCAGGGCTTCGTGGGCCTCGGGCGACAAGGCGCCCAGGGAAATACCGGCGGAGTCAAAGCGCTTGAGGACCGATTCCAGCGGTTCGATTTCGCTGATGTCCAGCGGCGTATCCAGGGTTTTCACCTTGAACATGTCGCGGATCATCGACACCGGGCGGTTATCCACCAGCGCGGTATATTCCTTGAACTTGGCGTAGTCGCCCTGCTGCACGGCGGCTTGCAGGGTGCTGACCACGTCCGGGTTGTAGGCGTGATATTCGCCACCGTGTACGAACTTGAGCAGGCCGCCTTGCTGGATCGGCTTGCGCGCACTCCAGGCTTCGGCCGCCAGGGCTTTCTGTTCGGCTTCGATGTCGACGAAACGCGCACCCTTGATGCGGCTCGGCACGCCACGGAAGCTCAGGTCGCAGACTTCTTCCGACAGACCGATGGCCTCGAACAACTGCGCGCCACGGTAGGAGGTGACGGTGGAGATGCCCATCTTCGACAGGATCTTCAGCAGGCCCTTGGTGATGCCTTTGCGGTAGTTCTTGAACACCTCGTAGAGGTCGCCCAGGACTTCGCCGGTACGGATCAGATCACCGAGCACTTCGTAGGCGAGGAACGGGTACACCGCCGAGGCGCCGAAACCGATCAGCACCGCGAAATGGTGCGGGTCGCGGGCGGTGGCGGTTTCCACGAGGATGTTGGAGTCGCAGCGCAGGCCTTTTTCGGTCAGGCGGTGATGGACCGCGCCGGTGGCCAGGGAGGCGTGGATCGGCAGCTTGCCCGGTGCAATGTGACGGTCGGTCAGCACGATCTGGGTACGCCCGGCGCGCACGGCTTCTTCGGCCTGGTCCGCGACATTGCGCACCGCGGCTTCAAGGCCGAGGCTCTCGTCGTAGTTCAGGTCGATGATCTGACGGTCGAAGCCTGGGCGCTCCAGGGTCATCAGCGAGCGCCACTTGGCCGGGGAAATGACCGGCGAGCTGAGGATCACGCGGGAGGCGTGCTCAGGCGATTCCTGGAAGATGTTGCGCTCGGCACCGAGGCACACTTCCAGGGACATCACGATGGCTTCACGCAGCGGGTCGATCGGTGGGTTGGTCACCTGGGCGAACTGCTGGCGGAAGTAGTCGTATGGCGTGCGCACGCGCTGGGACAGCACGGCCATCGGCGTGTCGTCGCCCATCGAGCCGACCGCCTCGTAGCCTTGCTCGCCGAGCGGACGCAGCACCTGGTCGCGTTCTTCGAACGTGACCTGGTACATCTTCATGTACTGCTTGAGCTGGTCGATGTCGTAGAACGCCGAACCGTGGTCGTTGTCTTCCATGGTTGCCTGGATGCGCAGGGCGTTCTTGCGCAGCCATTGCTTGTACGGATGACGCGACTTCAAGCGGTTGTCGATCGCATCGGTGTCGAGGATCTGCCCGGTTTCGGTGTCAACGGCAAGGATCTGCCCAGGGCCGACGCGGCCTTTGGCGATCACGTCTTGCGGCTGGTAGTTCCATACGCCGATTTCCGACGCCAGGGTGATGAAACCGTTGGTGGTGGTCACCCAACGCGCCGGGCGCAGGCCGTTACGGTCGAGCAGGCACACCGCGTAGCGGCCGTCGGTCATGACCACGCCGGCCGGGCCGTCCCACGGTTCCATGTGCATCGAGTTGTACTCATAGAACGCCCGCAGATCGGGGTCCATGGTCTCGACGTTCTGCCACGCAGGCGGAATGATCATGCGCACGCCACGGAACAGGTCGATGCCGCCGGTGACCATCAGTTCGAGCATGTTGTCCATGCTGGAGGAGTCGGAGCCGACGCGGTTGACCAGCGGGCCGAGTTCTTCCAGGTCCATCAAATCGTTGGCGAACTTGGTGCGACGGGCCACAGCCCAGTTGCGGTTGCCGGTGATGGTGTTGATCTCGCCGTTGTGGGCGAGGAAGCGGAATGGCTGGGCCAGCGGCCATTTCGGCAAGGTGTTGGTGGAGAAGCGCTGGTGGAACACGCAGATTGCGGTTTGCAGGCGCTCATCGCTCAGGTCCGGATAGAAGGCGGTCAAGTCCGCCGGCATCATCAGGCCTTTATAAATGATGGTCTTGTGCGAAAAGCTGCAGATGTAGTGGTCGGTGTCAGCGGCATTGGACACGGACGAGCGACGACG
The DNA here is from genome assembly GCF_029320995.1 of Pseudomonas sp. D3. Taxonomy (NCBI): domain Bacteria; kingdom Pseudomonadati; phylum Pseudomonadota; class Gammaproteobacteria; order Pseudomonadales; family Pseudomonadaceae; genus Pseudomonas; species Pseudomonas sp. D3. The sequence continues at coordinate 668,008 of NZ_CP119772.1, read as the reverse complement.
CGATGTGAACAGCTTGATCGCCATGTCCTGGTCGCTCAGGCCGTCGCCCGCGATGAACACTTGTTCGATCTGCGGCAGGCGCTCCAAGGCCAGGCGGCCGAGCACGCTGGTGTCGATCGGCACTTTGCGCCAGCCGACGAGTTGCAGGCCGGCCGCGAGGATTTCGCGGTTCATGTTCTCGCGAGCGGCTTCGGCTTTGACCGGGTCCTGGTTGAAGAACACCATGCCCACCGCGTACTGCTTGGGCAGGTCGGCCGCGAAATGTTCTTTGGCGACAGCGCGCAGGAACAGGTCGGGCTTTTGAATGAGCAAGCCACACCCGTCACCGGTCTTGCCGTCGGCGTTGATCCCACCACGGTGGGTCATGCAGGTCAGGGCCTCGATGGCCGTTTGCAAAAGGGTATGACTGGGCTCGCCCTGCATATGGGCAATCAGGCCGAAACCGCAGTTATCCTTGAATTCATCGGGTTGGTACAGACCTGCTTTCATAGACGCTTTCTCACCAGGCTGCCTCTTATATCGAGGCAAATTTCTTTTCAATTCAACCAGTTACCTTCCACGCCGAACGTTCGTCGGCTTTGCAGGGGCAAAAGGGAGGTCATTGTACACACCGACACAGACGCTCACAAATTTAGCGACGAGATGTCGCAAATCTATGTCGCATTTATGAAAGGTTTAAAGCGATATGCTGTGCTAGTCAAAACTTTTTTAATTTTGACCGCTACGACTCAAAAGCCACTGTGACGCAGACACCACAACGCGCGCGGCCTTGAAGGCTGCACGCACTTGCGGTTTTTTTGAGGTGCCGGGAGGGCGGCCTGGGTAAGGCCGCCGGATCTTCAGCGAGTTGCTGCCAGTTCTTGTTGAACGCTGGCAACAGTGCGAGGCCAAGGTTTACCAGCCTGAACCTTCGCTGGCAAGGCTTTGATAGCGGTATCGGCGGCAGCACGGCTTGAGAAGCTGCCGTAAGTGATCACGTAAAGCGGCTTGCCGTTGAGCACTTTCTTGAAATAACGGTACTCGCCGCCCTGCTCTTTGACGAAGGCTTGCGCGTTGGCTTCGGAGCTGGTGCCGAGGATCTGCACCACGAAGTTACCGCTAGGCTGGCCGGTGTACCAACTGCTGCCGGTGGCGCCGGCCTTGGCAACGGTCACGGGTTTTTCAACCGGCTTGGTGACGGGCGCCGGTGCTGGCTTGGCGGCAGGTGCTGGCGCTGGTGCGACCGGTTTGGTGACGGGCGCCGGCTTGGCAGTCGCGACCGTAGGCGCAGGCGTTGGTTTTGCCGCCGGTTGACCGGCGGGGACGCCCGCAGGTGGCGCGGTGGTGGTCACGGTCGGCGGTACGGCGCTGGAGCCTTCCACCGGCACGCCGTCGTCGCCTTCGGAGATACCGCCGGCCGCTTCGGCGAGCGGGCCACGCATGACAGGCTGGCCGACCATCGGCAGGCTGGTCGGTTGGCCGGAGTTGGCGAACTCGACATTTGGCGTCGGTTTACCCAGTGGCAACTGCGCCTGTTCGGTTGGCGCGCCAGCAGTGGTCGGTGCCTTGCTGCGACCCGGGATCAACCAGGCAGCGGCGACAGCGACCACGACAACGGCGGAAATAGCCAATACGTGCTTCTTAGGCATAGTGAACCCCATCTTTGGACGCTTAACCGCAGAGCGGCTGGCAATCATGGCTTCGATCATGGCATCCCGGGCGACCTGATTGATGGTGCCAGGCCAGCCGTCGGAGCTTTCGTGAATATCAGAGATCTGCTGAGCGGAAAAAAGTTCGATGCCCTGCCCGGCGCCTTCGAGACGTTGCGCCAGGTATTCGCGGGTTTCTTCCTCTTCATACGGCTGCAATTCGATGACGTGGAACAGCTCCTGCTCGCCGCTGATCTGCTCCAGAGCGGCGATCAGGGACGATTCACCGAACAGGAACACATGGGGGCGACCTTCGGGCGTGCCCGCCGCCAGCGCCAGCAGCGCTTCGAGGGCAGATTCGTCAAGCTGCTCGGCGTCATCCACCAGCAGGTAGACTTCTTGGCCGGTCAGGCCCAGTTGCACCACTTGCTTGAGGATCGCATTCGGCTCGGCGCTGGAAACATTCAGGGCCTGGGCCACCTGGCGCAGCACACCCGCCGCATCACCGGCGCCACGGGCCGACACCACCACGCTTTGGACCGATTGCTTGTTGGTGCTGGCGACCAGCGCCTGGCGCAACAGGGTCTTGCCACTGCCCAACGGGCCGGTGACGACCAGCAACAGCTGGCTGTAGCGCGCGAGATGATGCAATTGCCCGAGCACCGGTTTGCGCTGCGCAGGGAAAAATTTGAAACCAGGTACCCGTGGAGCAAAAGGGTCGTGGCTTAACTGGTAATGGCCGAGGAACGCCTCGTCGGCATGCAAACTAGTCATCGGGCTCTTATTAACCTTTAAGCTGGGCCAGGGCGCGGTAATCCGCTCCCAGCGTGGCCTGTAAAATCTCTTTCGGATAATCGTCGGTCACTACCGCTTCGCCTATGCGACGCAGGAGCACCAGTCGCAGTCGACCGTCGATCACTTTCTTGTCTATCGCCATATGTTCGAGGAAATCCGCCTCGGTCATCTCCTGAGGCGGGATCACCGGCAATCCTGCGCGCAGGAACAGGCGGATGCCACGATCCCGCTCCTGGGCGCTGATCCAGCCCAGGCGTTGCGACATCTCCAATGCCATCACTGTGCCAGCCGCTACGGCTTCCCCATGCAACCACACACCATAGCCCATGTGCGTTTCGATCGCATGGCCGAAGGTGTGGCCCAGGTTCAGGGTGGCCCGAACGCCGGACTCCCGTTCGTCGGCATTCACCACCAGCGCCTTGGCGGCGCAGGAACGCGAGATCGCCTCGGTCAGCGCCACCTGGTCGAGCGCGCGCAGAGCGTCGACATGTTCTTCCAGCCAGGTCAGGAACGGTTCGTCACAGATCAGCCCGTACTTGATGACTTCCGCCAAGCCCGCCGACAGTTCGCGCGGTGGCAGGGTGTTGAGGGTCGCGGTGTCGATCAGCACGGCCTGGGGCTGATAGAACGCGCCCACCATGTTTTTGCCCAGCGGATGGTTGATGCCGGTCTTGCCACCCACCGACGAATCGACCTGGGACAGCAGGGTGGTCGGCACCTGGATGAAATCCACGCCGCGCTGGTAACAGGCGGCTGCAAAACCGGCCATGTCACCAATCACGCCGCCACCGAGGGCGACCACAGTGGTGCGCCGATCATGGCGTGCGGCCAGCAGGCCATCGAAAATCAGTTGCAGGGTTTCCCAGTTCTTATGGGCTTCGCCGTCGGGCAGCACCACGGAGATCACCGAATACGCCGCCAGGCTACGGCTCAGACGCTCAAGATACAGCGGCGCGACCGTTTCATTGGAGATGATCGCCACTTGCCGACCGGCAATATGCGGTGCGAGCAACTCGGGTTGGTCCAGCAGACCTTCGCCAATATGGATCGGATAGCTGCGCTCGCCTAGATCAACCTTAAGTGTCTGCATGTGTCCCCGCGTTGAAGATGTATTAACGACCGGCAATGTCGCGATCCGACGTCGCCTGATGGCTCTACGCCACACCCCACAGGGTGATAACGCGCCGCCGAGAATAGCGCATTTCGGGCCTGGCTTTAACGGGGTGGCAGCCGTTGCAGGCGCTCAAGAATGTCGAGCACCACCATCCGAGGTGGCCGCTCATCGGTTTCCACCACCAGATCGGCGATTTCCCGATACAGCGGATCGCGCAGCGCCAGCAGATCCCGCAGGGTTTTCGCCGGGTCGGCGGTGCGCAGCAGTGGGCGATTGCGATCGCGCGCGGTGCGCCCTACCTGCTGCTCGACCGACGCATGCAAATAGACCACCCGACCACCGGCATGCAGTGCCCGGCGGTTCTCCTCGCGCATCACGGCACCGCCGCCGGTCGCCAAGACCACGCCGTCGCAGCCGCACAGCTCGGCAATCATCGCCTGCTCACGGTCACGAAAGCCCAGCTCGCCTTCCTTATCGAAGATCCACGGGATATTGGCGCCCGTGCGCAATTCAATTTCCTTATCGGAGTCTTTGAATGGCAGGCGCAGCTCTTTGGCCAGCAAACGGCCGATGGTGCTTTTTCCAGCGCCCATCGGTCCTACAAGAATCAAATTTCGCACAGAATCAATGACTCACAGCAATCGCCTGGTTATTCATAATACGTGGAGTCAGGAATACCAGCAGCTCGGATTTTTTCTCCGCCAGCACATCGCGCCGGAAAAGGCGGCCAAGATACGGCACATCGCCCAAAAATGGCACTTTATCTACCACTTTGCTTTGGGTATTGGAGAAAACTCCGCCAATGACGATGGTCTCGCCGTCCCTGACCAGCACCTTGGCGTTGACCTCGTTTTTCTTGATCGGCGGTACGTCGTTGAGTTTGTTCAGATAATCCGGCTCATCCTTGGTGACTTTCACCGCCATGATCACGCGGTCGTCAGGCGTGATTTGCGGGGTGACTTCCAGGGACAGCGACGCCTCCTTGAACGACACCGAGGTTGCACCGCTGGAGCTGGACTCCTGGTAGGGAATCTCGGTGCCCTTGAGGATGCGTGCAGTTTCCTTGTCGGACGTGACCACCTTGGGCTGCGAGACGATCTCGCCGTTGCCGGTTTTTTCCATGGCGGTCAGTTCCAGGTCCAGCAGCAGGTTGTCGGTGATAAACGCGATACCCAGGCCGGAAGTGCCGGTGAGCGCGCCCAAGTCGACGAAGGGCGCACTGGGCGGATTGTCCACAGGCTCCGTCCCTGGCGCCGGGGGTTGCTGGACACCACCGGCGCCCCAGTTACCGCGATTGACCTGCCCTCCCCAGCGCACGCCCAGGCTTTTGTCGTAGTCGACATTGGCCTCGACAATCCGCGCTTCGATCATCACCTGGCGCACCGGAATGTCCAACTGCGCCACGATGCGTCGCAGCTCTTCCAGGCGCTCGCCGGTCTGGTAGGCAATGATGTTATTGGTGCGGTCATCCACCGCCACCGACCCACGCTCATCGGTGGTGCCTTCAAGGCCCGTCACCGACTGGAACAACTTGGCCAGGTCCGCAGCCTTGGCGTAATTGACCTGCAGCAGCTCGCGACGCAATGGCGCCAGTTCGGCCATCTGCTTGCGCGCCTCCAGCGTCAGCAGTTCGCGCGCGGCCAACTCTTCGGCGGGCGCCACCAACAGCACGCCGGCCTTTACCCGCTTGTCCAGCCCCTTGCTTTGCAACACCAGGTCCAGCGCCTGATCCCAAGGCACGCCCTTGAGCCGCAGGGTGATCGAACCCTGCACATCGTCGCTGGCGACCAGGTTCAGGCCCGCCACATCGGCAATCTGCTGCAATACAGCGCGCAGCTCGATGTTCTGGAAGTTGAGGTTCAGCTTGTCGCCGGTATAGGTGCCTGATGCCGCGCTGCCGGGGGGCGGCAGTTGGATCAGATCCACACGATTGGGCACAGCAGCAGCCATCGGTGCCGTGAACGCTATCCATAGCGCCACACCGAAGGACGAGAAAGTCCTTTTCATTGTTTGATTCCGTTATGAGTTGACGTTTAGCACGAGGGTTCGCGGGCGCTCCAGCCATGCGCCCTGTTCATCGGGAAACAACTCGACCAATTCGACATGGCCTTCATCAATGGCCGTGACCCGACCGTGGTCCGGCCCAAGGTAATCGCCGACCGCCAGCCTGTGGACGGTGGTCGCGGCACGTAGCAGGGCGAAGGTCTGCATGCCTCGGGACAGCGTGCCGACCATTTCGAACTGGTCGACAGCGATACCTTCCAGGACCCCACGGGCGCGGCCGAGGTCCGGCGCGAGCGCGGGCCGGCCAGGCACGTGATCGACCTGCAAGGCGCGTGGCTGGAACGGATTGCGCAAGGCAAGCGCGTCATAGACAAAGCGCGGCCCCGGCTCGGCGGCCTGGCCCGGCTGAGCGCCCGGCGATGGATTGCGATACGTCTTGGCCAGCAACTCCAGGCGCAATGCCGCCCCATCAACTCGCAGCGCGACATCATGCACCGTGACGATGCGCGGCAAGCCGCCCAAGGCGCTCACAAACATCGCCAGGTCGTGATAAGCCCCGGTGACGCGCAGGCGTAACGGCTGCTCGATATAGAGTGGCCGGGGCTGCTCATCCAACAGCACGATATCGTCGACGAGCACCGCATTGGCCGCGCCCAGCCGGGCAATATCTTCGAGCAAAGCGGGCACCTCGGCCGCGCCAGGCAACTGCTGCATCAGCCCGGAAAAGCTCGCCTGCATCGCCTGAAACTGCAGGCTGCGCGCCTCAAGGCTGGCAGCAAGGCCAGCCTTTTCGGCCACTTGGCGCTGCAAAACGGCGCCCTGCGCCTCGATCCCCTCCAGCCGCTCCCGCGATGGGCTCAGGTACATCCCATCGCCCACCCACAGCACCAGGCCGGCGAGCGCGCAGCCGAGCAGGGCCTTGGCGGGCAAGGGCCAGTTCGCAGCGTTATGGGTGAGAGCGGAAAAGTCGAGCCTGGGCAGGCTCACGGCTGGGCCTCGACGGACTCTCCCTGGCGCACCATCAATTGAAACTCGTTGCTGCCCTGGCCATCTTCCATCCGCACATGTTGCAGCCGAGTGGCGTGGGCGCCTTCGGACGCTTGCAGGCGGCGCATCAGTTGGGCGATGTCCTGGCTGGAGTCAGCGCTGCCTCGGATGCTGACCGTATCGCCCTTCGCCACAACCTCGTGCAAATGCACCCCGTCAGGCACCGCGCGAGCCAACTGATCCAAGAGCTGGGCACCGGCCGAGCGGGCTTCGTTCAAGTCTTGCACGACCTTCATGCGCTCCGCCAATTGCTGGCTTTGTTCCTGCAGGTCATCGATGGTCTTGATGCGCGAGTCGAGGACGGCAACGTCGTTGTCCAAGTGGCTATTGCGCGTCACTTGTCGATTGATCGCCTGGTCGATCACCTGATCGGCCAGCCACACTGCAGCGAGCGCCACGCAGGCAAACGCCAGCAGCAGCACCAGGAAGAATTTGCGCCGCCGTTCCGCCAGCGCCTGGCGCCAGGGCAAAAGGTTGATTCGTGTCATCAAGCGAAACTCCTCAGGGCCAACCCGCAAGCAATTCCCATCCCGTGGGCATCCACGGCCCATTGTGCGCCATCGACTCGATGGCCCGGCGTGAAGCTGGCGAAATCCTGACTGCAAGCGCGCGCCAATGCAAATGCTTCCACATCCACCACCGTCGGCACCAGCCCAGCCAGGCTCAAAACCGCGACCCGAGCCTCTACCTGGGCCTTATGGCACGCCGCGAGCAATACATCAACCCGCGCCAGGTTCTGGGCCGATGGCCCGCGAACCTGGAAATCCAGGGCCATCTCATCCAGCGGGTACGGGATGTACTGGTCGGCCTCCATCTGGATCATCCAGGTCATTTCTTCCTCACTAAGCCCTGCCTCCAACTCGATCACCCGCGTAATCACCGAGGGGCCCGACACGGCCACGGCCGCTTGCCGGGCCGAGGTGCGCAACCGGGCTAACGCCTGGGACAACGCCTGCCCGACGCCGTCGAGGTCGAGCATGCTGCTATCGACCACGGCTTGGGCCGGTAGCGTCTGCGTGGCGTAGCGTTGTACGGTGTAGCCAGTGGGCGAGCGGCCGAGTTCGATCAGCCGGATGCCCGTGTCCTGAATGTCGACACCCAGGACGGTCTCGACTTTTTGCCTGAAAAATCCCTTTCTCATAAAACTCCCTAAAACTTTCCCTGTCATACCGCCTGATTGGCGCGGGGCACCGTGCATTCGGTCGCCTTGTTTGCGAGGCGCGAATGACGCCCCAAGCTGAAAAATGCTTTAATGCCCAGCGTTTTTTCCCGCTTTTTATCTGCAGCTCGGGGCGATTCATCGTTTGCCATGCATGCCCCGGCGCCTAACCCATTCTTTTCTCTGGAAATCCAAAAGCCTTGATTCGTCTGCTGAAGTTTTTCGGGTACTCCATTGTCGCCATGGTTTGCGGGCTGCTGCTCGTCCTCAGCGGCGCCTACCTCTACCTTAGTCCGGGTTTGCCCTCCGTAGAGGCCCTGAGAAGCATCCAGTTGCAGATTCCTTTGCGGGTCTACAGCAGCGATGAAAAACTGATCGCGGAGTTCGGCGAAATGCGCCGCACCCCGATCCGTTTCGCGGATATTCCGCCCAATTTCATCAACGCCCTGCTGTCGGCCGAGGACGATAATTTCGCCAACCACTACGGCGTCGACCCCAGCAGCCTGGTGCGGGCCGCCACGCAATTGGTAAAAAGCGGACACATTCAATCCGGCGGCAGCACGATCACCATGCAGGTGGCGAAGAACTTCTTCCTCACCAGCGAGCGCAGCTTTTCGCGCAAAGCCACCGAGATCCTGCTGGCACTGCAGATCGAACGTCAGTTGACCAAGGACGAGATCCTTGAGCTGTACGTCAACAAGATCTACCTGGGCAACCGCGCCTACGGCATCGAAGCCGCGTCCCAGGTCTACTATGGCAAGTCGATTCGTGATGCCAGCCTGGCGCAGATGGCCATGATTGCCGGCCTGCCCAAGGCGCCATCGCGCTTCAACCCGCTGGCCAACCCGGCGCGCAGCAAAGAGCGGCGCGACTGGATTCTGGGGCGCATGTACAAGCTGGGTAAAATCGACCAGAGCGCCTATGAAAGCGCGGTGGCCGAGCCGTTGAACGCCAGCTACCACGTACCGACCCCGGAAGTGAACGCCCCGTATATTGCGGAGATGGCGCGGGCCGAGATGGTCGGCCGTTATGGCAGCGAGGCTTACACCGAAGGCTTTCGCGTAACCACGACCGTTCCGAGCAACTTGCAGGAAATCGCCAACAGCGCGGTGCATGAAGGCCTGATCACCTACGACCAGCGCCACGGCTACCGCGGCCCCGAATCACGCCTGCCGGGCAAGACCCTGAGCGCCTGGACCACCGAACTCGGCAAGCAGCGCACGATCAGCGGCCTCGAACCGGCCATCGTCACCCAGGTGAAGAAGGACGGCGTGCAGGTACTGACCCGCACCGGCGAAGCGCATGTGGCGTGGGACAGCATGAAATGGGCGCGCCCATTCCTGAATACCAACAGCATGGGCCCGATGCCCAAGCAGCCGTCGGACGTGGCGCAGGTGGGCGACTTGATACGCGTGCAACGCCAGAAAGACGACAACCTGAAATTCAGCCAGGTGCCGGTCGCCCAAGGCGCGCTGGTTTCCCTCGACCCACAGAACGGTGCGATCCGCGCCCTGGTCGGCGGCTTCGCGTTCGAGCAGAGCAACTACAACCGTGCCACCCAGGCCAAGCGCCAGCCGGGCTCGAGCTTCAAGCCGTTCGTCTACAGTGCCGCCCTGGACAATGGCTACACGGCCGCCAGCCTGGTCAACGATGCCCCGATCGTGTTTGTCGACGAGTACCTGGACAAGGTCTGGCGCCCGAAGAACGACACCAATACCTTCCTCGGCCCGATCCGCATCCGCGAGGCGCTGTACAAGTCGCGCAACCTGGTGTCGATCCGCTTGCTGCAGGCGATGGGCGTGAGCAAGACCATCGACTACATCACGCGCTTTGGCTTCAACAAGTCGGACCTGCCGCCGAACCTGTCCCTGGCCCTGGGGACGGCGACCCTCACGCCGATGGAAATCGCCACCGGCTGGAGCACGTTTGCCAACGGCGGTTACAAGATCACGCCGTACCTGATCGACAAGATTGAAAGCCGCAATGGCGACACCCTGTTCACCGCCAACCCGCCACGGGTGCCGGGGGATGTGGTCAACGGCGTGGTAGCCAGCGATGGCCTGGCCGCACCGAGCAACGGCGGTATCACCATCGAGCCGACCCCAGGCGCCACGCCCGTGGCCAACCCGGCGGCCGCACCTGAACCTCAAGTACCGGCGGTGGCCGAGCGCGTGGTGGATGGCCGCACCACCTACATCCTCAACAGCATCCTGGAAGACGTGATCAAAAAAGGCACCGGCCGCCGCGCACTGGCCCTGGGCCGCGCAGACATCGCGGGCAAAACCGGTACCACCAACGAATCCAAGGACGCCTGGTTCTCCGGCTACAACGCCGACTACGTGACCACCGTATGGACCGGCTACGACCAGCCGGAAAGCCTCGGCCGCCGCGAGTTCGGCGGCACCGTCGCGCTGCCGATCTGGATGAGCTACATGGGCGCGGCCCTGAAGGACAAGCCGCTGCATACCCAGCCAGAACCGGAAGGCATCCTCAGCCTGCGGATCGACCCGGTCAGTGGCCGAGCGGCATCGCCGAGCACGCCGAATGCGTACTTCGAGCTGTTCAAGAGCGAAGACACGCCGCCGTCGATCAACGAACTGGGCAATGGCGTGGCACCGGGCAGCCCGCTGCCGGCGGATGAGGCGGCACCGATCGATCTGTTCTGACGGAGTCTGTGTTTGGACACAGATCCAATGTGGGAGCCCGATAGCAGTAGACCAGTCAACTCATCAGGTGACTGACACACCGCTATCGGGGGCTAGCCCCCTCCCACATTTGGTTCTGCGCAGGCCTTGGGTTTATAGCCAGACAGCAAAAAGCCCCGACTCGCGAGAGCCGGGGCTTTTTGTTGGTGCGCTACAACGGCTTAGCCGTTGAACACATCATCCACGCTTTGCAGCGGGTAGTTTTTCGGATACGGCAGGGTGGCCACACCGGTCTCAATCGCGGCTTTGGCCACGGCGTCGGAGATCAGGGTGATCAGGCGCTTGTCCATTGGTTTCGGAATGATGTACTCACGACCGAATTCCAGCTTGGCGCCACCGTAGGCATCGCACACATCCTGAGGCACCGGCAGCTTGGCCAGTTCACGCAGGGCGTTGGCGGCAGCCACTTTCATTTCTTCGTTGATGCGCTTGGCGCGAACGTCCAGGGCACCACGGAAGATGAACGGGAAGCCCAGTACGTTGTTGACCTGGTTCGGGTAGTCCGAACGGCCGGTGGCCATGATCACGTCGTCGCGGGTGGCGTGTGCCAGTTCCGGCGCGATCTCTGGGTCCGGGTTGGAGCAGGCGAACACGATCGGGTTGGCCGCCATGGCCTTCAGGCCTTCAGCGCTCAGCAGGTTCGGACCGGACAGGCCGACGAACACGTCGGCACCGTCGAGGGCTTCAGCCAGGGTGCGCTTGGAGGACGGATGCGCAAACATCGCCTTGTACTGGTTCAGGTCGGTACGCTCGGACTGGATCACGCCCTTGCTGTCGACCATGTAGATGTTTTCCAGCTTGGCGCCCATGCTGACGATCAGCTTCATGCACGAAATGGCCGCAGCACCGGCGCCCAGGCAGACGATCTTGGCGTCAGCCAGGGTTTTGCCAGCGATTTCCAGGGCGTTGATCATGCCGGCCGCAGTAACGATCGCGGTGCCGTGCTGGTCATCGTGGAATACCGGAATGTCGCACTGCTCGATCAGGGCCTTTTCGATCTCGAAGCACTCAGGTGCCTTGATGTCTTCCAGGTTGATGCCACCGAAGGTGATGGAAATGCGCTTGACGGTGTCGATGAAAGCCTGCGGACTCTCGGAATCGACTTCGATGTCGAACACGTCGATGCCGGCAAAGCGCTTGAACAGAACGCCCTTACCTTCCATGACTGGCTTGGAGGCCAATGGGCCGAGGTTACCCAGGCCGAGAATCGCGGTGCCATCGGAAATCACTGCAACCAGGTTGCCTTTGCCGGTGTATTTGTACGCCAATTCAGGGTCACGGGCGATTTCACGTACAGGCTCGGCAACACCAGGGCTGTAGGCCAGCGACAGGTCGCGGGCGGTGGCAGTGGCTTTGGTGAGCTCTACACTCAGCTTTCCTGGACGAGGAAGGGCATGATATTCGAGAGCGGCAGTTTTCAAATCAGACATATCGGCATTCCGCTTTTACTGTTGGTCGACGGACCGCCGAGGATACTCGTGTCGTAAAGCCCCTACAAGACTGGACAGTCACTGGTGTCAAGGGCTATGCACTACGACTTTTGGCCAAGAGCTGCGGGATACAAGGAGCGGACTGCTCACAATCCACTTAAAAAATGTCTACAATTTTTCTTCCGATATCGATTTCAACAAGCGCAATTGCGCTGGAGTTCCTGCCGGGCCGCCGACAGCCAAATCGCGGGCACAAAAAAGGCGCCCACAAGGGGCGCCTTTTTCAACAGCTGGCAAAAGCCCATAGGGCTTTTGAGCCTTACTCTGCCGGAGTAGCAGCAGGCTTCTTGCCGAAAGCACCAAAGCGATCTGCGAAGCGCTGTACGCGGCCGCCAGTGTCCAGAGTTTTCTGCTTACCGGTGTAGAACGGGTGGCACTCGTTGCATACGTCAGTGCCCAGTGGCTTGCACAGGTTCGAACGGGTTTCGAACTTGTTGCCGCAGCTGCAGGTGACTTCGATGGTTTCGTACGCTGGATGGATACCGGCTTTCATGGTGACTTCCTCAGGCTAGCGTGCCGCCACTCGACACCATTGTCGAATACCGCACGTAATTAGGCCGCGAATTCTACCAGACCTTTTTAAACGCGCAAGCGCCGCTCTGCATCGATTCAGTACACCAACGCCCCTTTCATCCGAAAACCGCGGCATACCCAACGCATCCCTCGTCTGCTAGGCTCCCGCCCTTCGTCATCACCCTCCTTATAGAGAACCCCTCGCGTGCCCGACGCCATTTTGCGCCTAGCCCTGCCCTCGCCCCTGCGCCGCCTGTTCGACTACAGGGCCCCGGCTGGCGTGCTGCGGGCGCAGTTGCAGCCAGGCATGCGGGTACGGGTGCCCTTTGGGCGCAGGGAAATGATCGGCATCCTGGTAGAAGTGGCCGATCACAGCGAAGTCCCGGCAGAAAAGCTCAAGCCGGCCGTGGCCATCCTCGACGCCACCCCGCCGCTGCCACCCGCGCTGTTCAAGCTGTGCCTGTGGACTGCCCAGTATTACCAGCACAGCCTGGGCGACACCTTGAGCTGGGCGCTGCCGGTGCTGCTGCGCCAGGGCGAGTTGGCTGAAGCACGCCAGGAGCGCTTCTGGTCGACGGTGCCCGGCGCACGCCTCGACGACCCGCGCATCGCCCGCGCTCCGCGCCAGCGTGAAGCCCTCGCGACGCTGGCCCAGCACCCCCATGGCGTGGCCCATCAGCTCTTGAGCAAGCTGATGCTGAGCAAAGACAGCCTCGACCTGCTGCTCGCCAAAGGCCTGGTGCAAGTCGAGATCCGCAAGCACGCCCCGGACCCGCGCCATGAACACTGGCTGGCCCAACCGGAATTGCCGCTGAACCCCGAACAGCGTGCGGCCTATGAAGCCATTCGCGCAGGGTTTGACAGCTTTCACGCGTTCCTGCTGGCCGGCGTGACCGGCAGCGGCAAGACCGAAGTCTATCTGCAGTTGATCCGCGAAACCCTACAGGCGGGCAAACAGGCGCTGGTGCTGATCCCCGAGATCAACCTCGGCCCGCAAACCCTGGCGCGTTTCGAACAGCGCTTCAACGCACGCATCGCCCTGGTGCATTCGGCGGTCAACGACCGTGAACGCCTGGAGTCGTGGCTGGCGGCGCGGGACGGCGAGGCCGACATTATTATCGGCACCCGCTCGGCGCTGTTCACCCCGATGAAAAACCCCGGGCTGATCATCATCGACGAAGAACACGACGGTTCGTATAAGCAGCAGGAAGGCCTGCGCTACCACGCCCGCGACCTGGCCCTGGTGCGTGCGCGCCAGGAAGACATCCCGATCGTACTGGGTTCGGCCACCCCTTCCCTGGAAAGCCTGCATAACGCCTACACCGGCCGTTATGGCCTGCTACGGCTGAATGAGCGCGCAGGCGGCGCCAAGCAACCGCGCTTCCTACGCCTGGATGTAAAAAGCCGGCCACTGGACAGCGGCATTTCCGGGCCGATGCAACAAGCCATCGGCCAGACCCTCGCCGCTGGCCAGCAAGTCCTGGTGTTTCTCAATCGTCGCGGCTTCGCGCCGACCTTGTTGTGCCATGACTGCGGCTGGATGTCCGAATGCGAACGCTGCGATGCGCGCATGACCGTCCACCAGCGCCATGGCGAGTTGCGCTGCCATCACTGCGGCCATGTGGAACGCGTGCCGCGTCATTGCCCGCAATGCGGCAAAGTCGACCTGCGACCGGTTGGCGCGGGCACCGAACGCGCCGAAGAACGCCTGGGCATTCTGTTCCCGGACTACCCGGTGCTGCGGGTCGATCGCGACAGCACCTCGCGCAAAGACGCGATGAACCAGCTGTTCGCCACCATCCAGAAGGGCCAACCGTGCATCCTGGTGGGCACGCAGATGCTTGCCAAGGGGCATCACTTCCCCCGGGTGACCCTGGTGTCGATCCTGGATGCCGACGGCGGCTTGTTCTCCGGGGACTTCCGCGCCAGCGAGCGCATGGCGCAGTTGATCGTGCAAGTGGCCGGGCGTGCCGGGCGTGCCGAGGAGCCGGGCAAGGTGATCATCCAGACCCACCTGGCTGACCATCCGCTGCTGATTCAACTGACCGAACAAGGTTATTTCGCGTTTGCCGAGCAGGCCTTGAGCGAACGCCGCGCCGCCGGCCTGCCGCCCTTTGCTCACCTCGCGCTGCTGCGTGCCGAGGCGCACAAGCCGGGCCAGGCGGAGGGGTTTCTCGATGAAGCCTGCAGCGCCGCCGAACGTCTGCTCGGCGAACTGGGCCTGAGCGGCATCGAATTGCTCGGCCCGGTGCCCGCGCCCATGGAGCGCCGAGCCGGACGGTATCGCGCTCAGCTACTCTTGCAGGCGACGTCACGCGCGCCGCTGCATCGGCTATTAAGTAGCTGGTTACTTGCGCTGGAGCAAATGCCCAGCGGACGCCAGGTGCGATGGTCGATGGATGTGGACCCGGTCGATTTGTATTGATAGTTAAATCGCCATCACCGGCACGCCAGGCCCCGCATTTTGAAATGTGAACACGCTTAAATGTGGCAGCGGGCTTACCCGCGATGAGGCCCGCAGGTCCGCCATCTGGTCTGAACGGTTGGCAAGCCTGCCCTCGCCACGGATAATGCCCAGTTTTTCCACCTGCGCATCGCGCGCCACCGCTTGCGGTCGAAAGAGAACACCATGAAAGACACCATTCGCCAGCTGATCCAACAAGCCCTCACCCAACTCGTCAACGAAGGTGTGTTGCCTGAAGGCCTGACGCCGGCGATCCAGGTGGAAAACACCCGCGACAAGACCCACGGTGACTTCGCCAGCAACATCGCGATGATGCTGGCCAAGCCGGCCGGCATGAAGCCGCGCGACCTGGCGGAGAAAATCATCGCCGCGCTGCCGGCCGATCCGCAGGTGAGCAAGGCCGAAATCGCCGGCCCGGGCTTTATCAATATCTTCCAGAACACCGAGGCCCTGGCTTCACGCCTCGATGCCGCCCTGGCCGACGCCAAAATCGGCGTGCGCAAGGCCGGCCCCGCAGAGCGCGTGGCCATCGACCTGTCGGCGCCCAACCTGGCCAAAGAGATGCACGTCGGCCACCTGCGCTCGACCATCATCGGCGACGGCGTGGCACGGGTGCTGGAGTTTCTCGGCGACACCGTGATCCGTCAGAACCACGTGGGCGACTGGGGCACCCAGTTCGGCATGCTGATGGCCTACCTGCAGGAAAACCCGATCACCAGCAACGAGCTGTCGGACCTGGAAAACTTCTACCGCGCCGCGAAGAAGCGCTTCGACGAATCCGAAGCCTTCGCCGACCGCGCCCGTGGCCTGGTGGTCAAGCTGCAAGCCGGCGACAAGGAATGCCTGGCGCTGTGGTCGCGTTTCCGCGAAATCTCTCTGGCCCACTGCCAGAAAATCTACGAACTGCTCAACGTCAAGCTGACCATGGCCGACGTCATGGGCGAAAGCGCCTACAACGACGACCTGATCAACGTGGTCAACGACCTCAAGGCCAAAGGCCTGCTGGTGGAAAGTAACGGCGCGCAGTGCGTGTTCCTCGAAGAATTCAAGACCGCCGAGGGCGAGCCGCTGCCGGTGATCATCGTCAAGGCCGATGGTGGCTACCTCTACGCCACCACCGACCTGGCCGCCGTGCGCTACCGCAGCGGCGTGCTCAAGGCCGACCGTGCGTTGTATTTCGTCGACCAGCGCCAGGCCCTGCACTTCCAGCAGGTGTTCGAAGTAGCGCGCCGCGCCGGTTTCGTCACGCACCCGATGCACATGGAACACATGGGGTTCGGCACCATGAACGGCGCCGACGGCCGCCCGTTCAAGACCCGTGACGGCGGCACCGTGAAGCTGATCGACCTGCTGAACGAAGCTCAGGAACGTGCCTACAACCTGGTGAAGGAAAAGAACCCGGAGCTGGCGGACGCCGACCTGCGCAACATCGCTCGCGTGGTGGGCATTGGCGCGGTGAAATACGCCGACCTGTCCAAGCACCGCACCAGCGACTACAGCTTCAACTTCGAGCTGATGCTCAACTTCGAAGGCAACACCGCGCCGTATCTGCTGTACGCCTATACCCGCGTGGCCGGGGTGTTCCGCAAGCTGGGCAAGGACTTCAGCGAAGTGCAGGGGCAGATCGTGCTGGAAGCGCCCCAGGAACAGGAACTGGGCGCCAAACTGGCGCAATTCGCTGAAGTGCTGAACAGCGTCGGCGAGAAAGGCACGCCGCATATCCTCTGCACGTACCTGTACGAAGTCGCCGGGCTGTTCTCCAGCTTCTACGAGAACTGCCCGATCCTCACCGCCGACGACGAAGCCCACAAGCAAAGTCGCCTGCGCCTCGCCGCACTGGCTGGACGGACCCTCAAGCAAGGCCTGGAACTGTTGGGCCTGGAAACTCTGGAGCGTATGTAAGTTGGCTGCCAAGAAAAAACCTGCACCCAAGCGTGGCGCCAGCCGCTACCAGGCACCGGCGAAGAAGCCTATTCCGGGCTGGCTGTGGATGGCCATCGGCCTCACGGTCGGCGCGTTCATCGTATTTCTGATGAAGCTGGACCCAGGCCAGGGCGATGACGTCAAACGGGTCAAACAGGAGCAGCAAAAAGCCACGAAAATGGCCGAAGCCAACAAGACCGCCCCAAGCCCGACCGCGCCGGTGAAGCCGAAGTACGACTTCTACACGCTGCTGCCGGAATCGGAAGTGATCGTGCCGCCCGACGCCGTGCCGGAGAAAACCCTGCCGACGCCGCAAGTACCGACCACGCCGGTCACCCCGGCGGAAGCGGCCAAAATCGACACGGCACGGGCCCAGGCCGCGCTGGCCGGGATCACCCCGCCGCCACCGCCGCCGGTTGCGACCACCAAGGCGGCGCCGGTGACCAAGTTCTTCCTGCAGGCGGGCTCGTTCCCGAAACAGGCGGACGCCGATCGCGTGCGGGCGCAGATCATCCTGCTGGGCCAGGCGGTCACGGTGGAATCCGGCACCGTGAAGGACGCGACGTGGTATCGCGTGTTGGTGGGGCCATTCAGCAACCGTGAACAACTGACCGTGGCGCAGAAACAATTGGCCGGCGCGGGCTTTAGCAACCTGTTGTTACAACAGCGCCAGAGCCGCTGATCTAAAGCCAATACGGATCAAAATGTGGGAGGGGCTTGCCCCCGATAGCGGTAGATCAGTCAATATTTTCGGCGACTGATACACCGCGATCGGGGGCAAGTCGAATCGTCGCACCGCCCCTCCCACATTGGTTTTAGGCGGTTCTCGAAAGTGTGTCAGACCAATAGACACCATTCGTCCGTACCAACCTCCCAAGGTTGAAATCATCCCCGCTACCCCCATATCAGTTCCCACCAGGGCATTTTCGCCCCGCTGCGTGGAGACTCTCCTCTTGACCACCATCGTTTCAGTACGTCGCCACGGCAAAGTCGTCATGGGCGGCGACGGCCAGGTTTCTCTTGGCAATACCGTGATGAAAGGCAACGCAAAGAAAGTGCGCCTCCTGTACCACGGCCAGGTGCTCGCGGGCTTTGCCGGCGCTACCGCCGACGCCTTCACCCTGTTCGAGCGTTTCGAAGGCCAACTGGAAAAACACCAGGGTCATTTGGTTCGCGCCGCCGTCGAACTCGCCAAAGAATGGCGCACCGACCGCTCCCTCAGCCGCCTCGAAGCCATGCTGGCCGTCGCCAACAAAGACGCGTCCCTGATCATCACCGGTAACGGCGATGTGGTTGAGCCTGAACACGGGCTGATCGCCATGGGTTCCGGCGGTGGCTTCGCCCAAGCGGCAGCCAGCGCACTGTTGAAGAAAACCGACCTGTCGGCCCGCGAAATCGTCGAGACCGCACTCGGTATCGCCGGCGATATCTGCGTGTTCACCAACCACAACTTCACCATTGAGGAGCAGGACCTCGCCGAGTAAGCCGTAGGCTTATTCCCGCTTGAGGACCGCAAACACTATGTCCATGACTCCCCGCGAAATCGTCCATGAACTCAATCGCCATATCATCGGCCAGGACGATGCCAAGCGCGCCGTTGCCATCGCGCTGCGTAACCGCTGGCGCCGGATGCAACTGCCGGAAGAACTGCGCGTTGAAGTAACGCCGAAGAACATCCTGATGATCGGCCCGACCGGCGTCGGTAAAACCGAGATCGCCCGGCGCCTGGCTAAGCTGGCCAATGCCCCGTTCATCAAGGTCGAAGCGACCAAGTTCACCGAAGTCGGCTACGTGGGCCGCGACGTTGAATCGATCATTCGTGACCTGGCCGACGCCGCTCTGAAACTGCTGCGCGAACAGGAAATGACCAAGGTCAGCCACCGCGCCGAAGACGCCGCCGAAGAACGCATCCTCGACGCCCTGCTGCCACCGGCCCGCATGGGCTTCAACGAAGACGCCGCACCCGCCTCGGATTCCAACACCCGTCAGCTGTTCCGCAAGCGCCTGCGTGAAGGCCAGTTGGACGACAAGGAAATCGAGATCGAAGTCGCCGAAATGTCCGGCGTCGACATCTCCGCGCCGCCTGGCATGGAAGAAATGACCAGCCAGTTGCAGAACCTGTTCGCCAACATGGGCAAGGGCAAGAAAAAAAGCCGCAAGCTCAAGGTGAAGGACGCGCTGAAGCTGGTGCGCGACGAAGAAGCCGGGCGCCTGGTCAATGAGGAAGAACTCAAGGCCAAGGCCCTGGAAGCGGTCGAGCAGCACGGCATCGTGTTTATCGATGAGATCGACAAAGTGGCCAAGCGCGGTAACTCCGGCGGCGTCGACGTGTCCCGCGAGGGCGTACAGCGCGACCTGCTGCCGCTGATCGAAGGCTGCACCGTCAACACCAAGCTGGGCATGGTCAAGACCGACCACATCCTGTTTATCGCGTCCGGTGCGTTCCACCTGAGCAAACCAAGCGACCTGGTGCCGGAACTGCAAGGCCGCCTGCCGATTCGCGTGGAGCTCAAGGCGCTGACCCCGGGCGACTTCGAACGCATCCTCAGCGAGCCGCACGCCTCGCTCACCGAGCAATACCGTGAGCTGCTGAAAACCGAAGGCCTCGCCATCGAGTTCCTGCCGGACGGCATCAAGCGCCTGGCGGAAATCGCCTGGCAGGTCAACGAGAAGACCGAGAACATCGGTGCCCGTCGCCTGCACACCTTGCTCGAACGCCTGCTCGAGGAAGTGTCCTTCAGCGCCGGCGACCTGGCCGGTGCGCAGAATGGCGAAGCGATCCAGATCGACGCCGACTACGTCAACAGCCACCTGGGCGAATTGGCGCAGAACGAAGATCTGTCTCGCTATATCCTGTAAACCTCACACAGCACTGCTTTGCTTCAATGTAGGAGGGGGCTTGCCCCCTCCCACATTTTGAAGCCGGTTTATTCAGGACCCTCATCAATGTCGAAATTTCCTACTGCTGTAAACCTGCACAAAACCTCAAACACCCTCGGCCTCACCTACGGCGCCGAAGAGGTCTACCAGTTGCCCGCCGAATTCCTCCGGGTACATTCGCCTTCCGCCGAAGTCCAGGGCCACGGCAAACCGATCCTGCAATTCGGCAAGCTCAACGTGCGCTTGAGCAAGATCGAACCGGCCGGTCAGTACGCACTGAAATTGATCTTCGACGACGGGCACGACAGTGGATTGTTCACCTGGGACTACCTCTATCAATTGGCCGTGCGTCAGGACGCGCTGTGGATCGATTACCTCGCCGAACTCAAAGCGGCCGGTAAAACCCGCGACCCGGATCAGTCGGTCGTGCGGCTGATGCTCTAGCCCAGGCTTCTTGCTCTTTAGAGGGCATTTTCTAATTCCATCTGCTTGAATGCCCACTCCTGTGGCCAATGATTGGCCCACTTGCGAAAAAAAATAAACTCGGGTAACCAATGGAACTGGCAAGTTCCCTGCATTTGACGATGCGGTATCAACGGTCACCCGAGTCGCAGTACCTGGCTTGTGTTGTGTATCGAAACGTGGTGCGCAGCGGTACCCGGTACTCGTCTTTCGGACAATGGAGCGTCGTAGATGAGTAACAAGAATAACGATGACTTGAAACGCCAGGCCTCGGAAAACACCTTGGGGCTGAACCCGATCATCGCGTTACGTAAAAAGGACTTATTGGCCTCGGCGAAGATGGTGCTGAGCCAAGCCATCAGACAACCGTTGCACAGCGTCAAGCATGTCGCCCACTTTGGCGTCGAATTGAAAAATGTGATGTTCGGCAAGTCCGTGCTAGCGCCCGAAAGCGATGACCGTCGCTTTCAAGACCCGGCCTGGAGCCAGAACCCACTCTACAAACGTTACCTGCAAACCTACCTGGCGTGGCGCAAGGAACTGCACGACTGGATCGGCGACAGCAACCTGTCGGAGCAGGACATCAGCCGCGGTCACTTCGTGATCAACCTGATGACCGAAGCCATGGCCCCCTCCAATACGGCGGCCAACCCGGCGGCGGTCAAGCGCTTCTTTGAAACCGGCGGCAAAAGCCTGCTGGACGGCCTGTCCCACCTGGCCAAGGACATGGTGCATAACGGCGGCATGCCGAGCCAGGTCAACATGGGCGCCTTTGAAGTGGGCAAGTCCCTGGGCACCACCGAAGGCGCGGTGGTGTTTCGCAATGACGTGCTGGAGCTGATCCAGTACAAGCCAATCACCGAACAGGTCCACGAACGCCCGCTGCTGGTGGTGCCGCCGCAGATCAACAAATTCTATGTCTTCGACCTGAGCCCGGATAAGAGCCTGGCACGTTTCTGCCTGCGCAACGGCCAGCAGACGTTTATCGTCAGTTGGCGTAATCCGACCAAGGCCCAGCGCGAATGGGGCCTGTCGACGTATATCGAGGCGCTCAAGGAAGCGGTCGATGTGGTCACCGCGATTACCGGCAGCAAAGACATCAACATGCTCGGCGCCTGCTCCGGCGGTATCACCTGCACCGCCCTGCTCGGCCACTACGCGGCGCTGGGGGAGAAGAAGGTCAACGCCCTGACCCTGCTGGTGAGCGTGCTCGACACCACGCTGGACACGCAGGTGGCGCTGTTTGTGGATGAACAGACACTGGAAGCGGCCAAGCGCCATTCCTACCAGGCCGGCGTACTGGAAGGCCGCGACATGGCCAAGGTGTTTGCCTGGATGCGCCCCAACGACCTGATCTGGAATTACTGGGTCAACAACTACCTGCTGGGCAACGAGCCGCCGGTGTTCGACATCCTGTTCTGGAACAACGACACCACGCGCTTGCCGGCGGCATTCCACGGCGACCTGATCGAGCTGTTCAAGAACAACCCGCTGGTGCGCGCCAATGCCCTGGAGGTGTGCGGCACGCCGATCGACCTCAAGCAGGTCACAGCCGATATCTACTCATTGGCTGGCACCAACGACCACATCACGCCGTGGCAGTCCTGCTACAAGTCGGCGCAACTGTTTGGCGGCAAGGTGGAATTTGTGCTGTCCAGCAGCGGGCATATCCAGAGCATTCTCAACCCGCCGGGCAACCCCAAGGCGCGCTACCAGACCAGCGACAGCCTGGCGGGAAAACCGCTGGAGTGGCAGGAAAATGCCACCAAGCACACGGATTCCTGGTGGTTGCATTGGCAGGTGTGGCAGGCAGAACGGGCGGGCAAGTTGAAGAAGGCACCGACGACATTAGGCAATAAAACCTACGCCGCAGCCGAAGCCGCACCGGGTACCTATGTGCATGAACGCTAGAGCACACTTTTTTTGCATTGAAATGGGATCAAATGTGGGAGGGGGCTTGCCCCCGATGCAGGCGGCGCGGTGTATCTGTTACACCGCAGTGATGCTATCGGGAGCAAGCCCCCTCCCACATTTGGAGTGCATTCTAGCTGGAATACTTCACAGGGCTTGAGCATGCCGCAACCGTTCATCTTCCGCACCATCGACCTGGATGGCCAAACCATCCGCACGGCGGTACGCCCGGGCAAGCCGCACTTGACGCCGCTGCTGATCTTCAACGGCATCGGCGCCAACCTCGAGCTGGTGTTTCCGTTCGTCCAGGCGCTGGACCCGGACCTGGAAGTGATCGCCTTCGATGTACCGGGCGTCGGCGGTTCCTCCACGCCCAAGCGGCCGTATCGCTTTCCCGGCCTGGCCAAACTCACCGCGCGCATGCTCGATTACCTGGACTACGGCCAGGTGAATGTGGTGGGCGTGTCCTGGGGCGGCGCGTTGGCGCAGCAGTTTGCCTACGACTACCCGGAGCGCTGCAAGAAGCTGATTCTCGCCGCGACCGCCGCCGGTGCGGTGATGGTGCCAGGCAAGCCGAAAGTGCTGTGGCTGATGGCGAGCCCGCGGCGCTATATCCAGCCGTCCCACGTGGTGCGCATTGCGCCGATGATTTATGGCGGCTCGTTCCGTCGCGATTCGAAACTGGCCGCCGAACACGCGAGCAAAGTGCGCTCGGCCGGCAAGCTGGGCTACTACTGGCAACTGTTCGCAGGGCTGGGCTGGACCAGCATCCACTGGCTGCACAAGATCCGTCAGCCGACCCTGGTGCTGGCCGGGGACGACGACCCGCTGATCCCGCTGATCAACATGCGCATGCTCGCCTGGCGTATTCCCAACGCACAGTTGCACATCATCGATGATGGCCACCTGTTCCTGATCACCCGCGCCGAAGCCGTGGCGCCGATCATCATGAAATTTCTCGAGGAGGAGCGCCTGCGCGCGGTGATTCATCCCCGTCCGGCGGTGTAAGGACCACACCGCAGCGCAACTTGCCGAGAACCGACTATGGTTCTGAATTGGCGTGCCTGTTGATGGTTTGACGAAGGAGTGTTGGCTCATGCGAGAAAGACCCGTGACGAACCCGGCGCCCACCCCTGCCGTGTTCATCAACGCGCAAAATGCGATCACCGGCCTGCGCGGCCGGGACTTGCTGTCGACTCTGCGCAGCGTCGCCGCCCACAGTTTGCGCAACCCGGTGCATACCGCCCGTCATGCCCTGGCCCTCGGCGGCCAACTGGGGCGCGTGCTGCTCGGCGAAACGGTGCATGAACCCAACCCCCACGACAGCCGCTTCATCGACCCGACCTGGGCCCTCAACCCGCTGTATCGGCGTAGCCTGCAGGCGTATTTGAGCTGGCAGAAACAGACCCGCCGCTGGATCGATGACAGCACCCTGAACGCCGATGACCGCGCCCGTGCGCACTTCGCCTTCAGCCTGATCAACGATGCGGTATCGCCCTCCAACACCCTGCTCAACCCGCTAGCCATCAAGGAGTTGCTCAACTCCGGCGGCAACAGCGTGGTGCGCGGCGTAAGTAACCTGTTCGAAGACTTGCTGCACAACAACGGCCTGCCGCGCCAGGTCAGCAAGCACGCCTTTGAAGTGGGCAAGACCGTTGCCACCACCCCAGGCTCGGTGGTGTTTCGCAATGAACTGCTGGAGCTGATCCAGTACAAGCCCATGAGCGAAAAACAGTACGCCAAACCGCTGCTGATCGTGCCGCCGCAAATCAACAAGTACTACATCTTCGACCTGAGCCCAGCCAACAGCTTTGTGCAGTACGCCCTGAAAAATGGCCTGCAGACCTTCATCGTCAGCTGGCGCAACCCGGATGTACGCCACCGCGAATGGGGCCTGTCCACCTATGTGGCCGCGCTGGAGGAGGCACTCAACGTCTGCCGCGCCATCACCGGCGCCCGCGAGGTCAACCTGATGGGCGCCTGTGCCGGCGGCCTGACCATCGCCGCCCTGCAAGGCCACCTGCAAGCCAAGCGCCAACTGCGCCGTGTCTCCAGCGCCAGCTATCTGGTGAGCCTGCTCGACAGCCAGATCGACAGCCCCGCCACCCTGTTCGCCGACGAGCAAACCCTGGAAGCCGCCAAGCGCCGCTCCTACCAGCAGGGCGTGCTGGATGGCCGCGACATGGCCAAGGTGTTTGCCTGGATGCGCCCCAACGACCTGATCTGGAACTACTGGATAAACAACTACCTGTTGGGCAAGGAACCGCCGGCCTTCGACATCCTGTACTGGAACAACGACAACACGCGCCTGCCCGCCGCCCTGCATGGCGACCTGCTGGACTTCTTCAAGCACAACCCGCTGAGCCATCCCGGTGGCCTGGAGGTGTGCGGCACGCCCATCGACCTGCAAAAGGTCACGGTGGACAGCTTCAGCGTGGCCGGGATCAACGACCACATCACGCCATGGGACGCGGTGTACCGCTCCACCCAATTGCTGGGCGGTGAGCGGCGCTTCGTGTTGTCCAACAGCGGGCATATCCAGAGCATCCTCAACCCGCCGGGCAACCCCAAGGCCAACTACGTCGAAAACCTCAAGCTGAGCAGCGACCCGCGCGCCTGGTACTACGACGCCAGCCATGTCGAAGGCAGTTGGTGGCCACAGTGGCTGGCCTGGATTCAACAGCGCTCGGGCGTACAACGCGAAACCCTCACCGCCCTGGGCAACCAGAATTACCCTCCGATGGAAGCAGCGCCAGGCACTTACGTGCGGGTCCGCTGAGCTCAACGATCCTATTTAAGAAGACCGGATGAAGACCCGCGACCGTATCCTCGAATGTGCCCTGCAGTTGTTCAACCACAAGGGCGAACCCAACGTGTCGACCATGGAGGTGGCCAATGAAATGGGGATCAGCCCCGGCAATCTCTACTACCACTTCCATGGCAAGGAGCCGCTGGTGCTCGGGCTGTTCGAGCGTTTTCAGAGTGAGCTGTCGCCCCTGCTCGATCCACCGCCGGGCGCGCAACTGGAGGCCCAGGATTACTGGCTGTTCCTGCACCTGATTGTCGAGCGCATGGCCCATTACCGGTTTCTGTTCCAGGACCTGTCGAACCTGGCGGGGCGCCTGCCGAAGCTGGCAAGGGGCATTCGCAACCTGCTCACGGCGCTCAAGCGCACCCTGGCGTCATTGCTCGCACGGCTGCAGGCGGCGGGGCAGTTGGTCAGCGGCACCCAGGCGCTGGGCCAACTGGTGGAACAGATCACGCTGACCCTGCTGTTTTCCCTGGACTACCAACGCATTCTCGACCGAGAAGGCGAGGTGCAGGTGGTGGTGTACCAGATCATGATGCTGGTCGCGCCGCACCTGTTGCCGGCGGCGCGGGAAGCAACGGAGCGCTTGGCGCTGCGCTATATGGACGATCCGGTTTAACTGTCCGTCTTACAGACACTGCGTCATTGAGGCTCACCGAACTGGTGAGAGAACTTGAACAGCTCGCAGTCACTCCGGATGCCCAATTTTCGATAAGCCGATTGTTTTTGCGTGCTGATCGTACTTGCGCTGCGCGAGAACTTTGCCGCAATCGAATTGACGGTCATACCATCCAAAAAACAACGCAGTACTTCCTGCTCCTTGGGCGTGAGGCAAGCATGCAAGCGTTGCGGGATCGATAACTCTTTGTTCGATCCGGTTGTCGCAATATCGCGAATCGGCGGTATCCCCCGTAGTGTCGGCAACATACAAGGCTGCAAGTAAATCCCGCCTTGGGCGACCGTGCGAATCGCCGTGATCAATTCAATCAGATTCTGGGTTTTGCCCAACACGCCCCAACTTCCGGCGTTCAACGCCAGTGAGACCGTAGCGGGGGTGTAGTGCGAAGCAACAACAATAGGCCTGCACTGGCTGAATCGTCGATTCAGCGTCTGGATCAGACTGAGGCCATCCATGTCCGAGGGCCCCAGGATAAAGTCCATCACCACGATATCCGCCGACCGCTGGGCGAGCGCCTCCAGCAACTCCCTGGCGGTCCCGAAGGAGCCGATGACAGTGAGATCGGCCTCTTTGCTCAGCCCCAATTCGATCCCCTGTCGAACCATCTCATGGTCATCGAGCAACATGACCGCATAGGTATCGGAAAGTGAAGTAGTCATCACGAAACCTGCATAAGTGGATTCAGCTCATGACAAACAAACTCTCGCCATTACACGCTCGGTATATCCCAGGCCAAACCACTGAGCAATACTGAAACAGACTAAGACTGACGCTTTCAGCAGTGTCTGACAGTTGTGTCTTACAGAAAAGTTGCAACAGCGCTATTTAGAAAAAACCCGAATAGGCGCCGATTGTTTTTTCGAACAATCACGAGACAAATTTCGTTACTTCTCTATAGGAAAACCACTGGTTCCAGCGAACAATTACGCCGTCCTCTCCACTTGAAAACGACAAACAAACTTCAGACCCATGGTTTGAAGTGGTGACGGGGCTACCGCTAATTTACGATCGGAAACACTATGAACAACAACGCACTATCCACCGTTGCGGCCATGCTTGCCGTGACCGCCGCCGTCTCGCAACCCGCTCTCGCGGCAACGGATGGCACCCTCAATTTCAGTGGGTTGGTGAACGACGTGACCTGTACCGTCGAAGGCTCGGCGCCGGGCACCGGCGCAGTGGTCAAGGACGTCAACCTGGGAGGCGTCGCCGCTGCGCGCCTGGCGAACCCGGGCGATCGCGCCAACCTGACCGGTTTCACCATTCGCATCGGTGGGCCGGGCGAAGGCAGTTGCGCTAACGGCCGCACCGCGATGGTGGCTTTCGACCCAACCAGCCCGGCCATCGATGTGGCGACCGGGCGTTTGAACATCGATGGCTACAACGACCCGGCCGACACCACCAACGCCAAGAACGTACAGATCGAAGTGACTAACCGCGATGGCTCTCCCATCCACGTCTACACCGAGAAATCGGCGGGGGTGGTGATCGCCGACAACCAGGCCGTCATCCCACTGGCCGCGCAAATGTACGCCAGCGGCGCCGCCACCGAAGGAACGGTCCGCACGCGGGTCGGCTTCCTGGTCGAGTACGCCGATTAAGGGACCAGCATGCCGGCCTTGCACGCAACGGACCTGCGCCGTCGTGCAGGGTCTGCCCGCTGACTCGAAGAGCATTCAGATGATGAAAACAATCGCCCGCCTTGCCCTAGCCTGCTGTGCTGTCGGAGGGTTCTCGCTGCTAGCATCCAGCGCCCACGCGGGCGTGATTATCTACGGCACACGCGTAATCTACCCAGCCGACCGGCAAGAGGTGGTTGTACGCCTGGAGAACAAGGGCAACCGCCCGGCGCTGGTGCAGACCTGGCTGGATGCCGGCGACGTGCGCTCGACACCCGCGACAGCGCAAACACCGTTCAGCCTGTCGCCGTCGATCTTCCGCATCGAGCCCCATCAGCAACAGGCGGTGCGCCTGCGCTATGCCGGCGAATCAGCCCCCGGCGACCGTGAACGCCTGTACTGGCTGAATGTGCTCGAAGTCCCCCCGCTGGCCGCCGATGCCGCGCAGAACAACCAGATCGAACTCGCGTTCCGCAGCCGCTTGCGGGTATTCCTGCGACCGCAGGCACTGCCCTACCCGGTCAGCAGCGCCCCGGCGAAACTGCAATGGCAACTGGTGCGCCACGACCAGGGTTTTGCCCTACAGGCAACCAATCCGACGCCGTACCATATTTCCCTCACCTCGGTTGACTTGCTGAGCGACGGCAAACGCTTCAGCAAAGCACCGAACAAGGCCGCCAACGACAGCCTGTTGATGCCGGCCGGTGATGTGAAACGCTTTGTACTGCCGCTGCTGCGCGAACGCCCCAGTGGCGCGCCCCAGGTTGAGTTCACGACGGTCAGCGACTTCGGCGCCCGCGTGCGCCATTCGGCGGGCCTCACCCCTGCCTCCACCCAGTGACTGACGGTATGAACGCTACTTCCCTTTCACACCTGCCAGCCAAGTGCCTGCTGTTGACGTGGGCGCTGTTCGGCGCCGCCGTCGTGCAGGCCAGCGTGGTGATCAACAGCACGCGCATCGTCTACCCGCAGCAAGCCAAGGAGGTGACGGTCCGGCTCGAAAGCAAGAACCAGGCGCCGGTGCTGATCCAGGCATGGCTGGACAACGGCGACGAGCGCTCGACGCCGGACCTCGCCGGAATCCCCTTTGTCGCCACGCCACCGATCTTTCGCATGGAGCCGGGTAAACAACAGGTCGTGCGCCTGGCCTACACGGGCGACACCTTGCCGTCGGCCGAGGAAAGCCTGTTCTGGTTCAACGTACTGGAAGTGCCCGCGCAGACGCCAGGCGCCCAACAGGGCAACCAGTTGCAACTCGCCTTCCGCTCGCGGATCAAGCTGTTTTTCCGCCCGCAGAACCTGCCCTACGCGGTCGAGTCCGCGCCTGGAAAACTGCAATGGCGCCGCGTTTCGAGCGCGCAAGGCCAGGCGCTGGAGGTCTACAACCCGAGTCCTTATCACGTGACATTCGAACAGATCGACCTGCTGGAGTCGGGGCGGCGTCATCCCCGCCAGGTCGCCACATCAGGCGCCGAAAACATGGTGACACCCGGCGCTCGCCAGCGCTTCGCGCTACCCACCCTCAACACGCCGCCAGGTGCTGCGGCCACCGTAGAGTTCCGCACGCTCGACGATTTCGGGGCCAAGGTCTCGCACAGCACCAAGGTCGCGCCATGACCGCCTAAATACATCCGCCAGCACCTCTGCAGGCCGGCTGGCCGCCTCACTCACTGCATTCCACACGTTCGGTTGATGCCCTTTTTTCGGGGCAGGGCTTACCCATGCCCGAATTCGGACAGCACCTATTTTCCGGGAACGGTCACCATGCGTTTGAACATGCCCGCCAGGCCAGGCCACGGGCCCCTGACACACCCTCGATTGCGGCTAACGACGCGATGCCTGTTACTGCTGAGCAGCGCTCATGCCCTGGATGCCCACGCGGCGGAGCATGTCGCCTTCAACCCGGCCTTCTTTGCGGATCGCGCGGGCGGCCTGCAGGTCGATATTTCAAAATTCAGCCAGGGCAACATTGTGCTGCCCGGCAGCTACCGCGCCGATGTCCACCTCAACGGCCAGTGGATCGGGCGCGAAACCGTGTCGTTCGCGGCGGTTGAAGGCCAGAGAACCGCGCAGTTGTGCCTGGCGCGTGAGGCGCTGCTCAGGTTCGGCGTCGACCTGGACGCGGTCGACCGGCAATCCGCCCAAGCCGGTGTCGCAGCCCCCTCACCGTTTGCCGACTGCGCCGACATTGCCACCTACCTGCCGGGCGCCAGCAGCCCATTCGACGCCGGCGAAAACCGCCTGGACCTGCAGATTCCGCAGATCTACCTGGCACGCAAGGCGCGCGGCTATGTCGACCCGCGCCAGTGGGACAGCGGCATCGATGCCGCCTTTGTGCGCTACAACGCCAATACCTTTGCGACCCGCACCAACGGCCGCGCGCTCAGCTCCCATTATCTGGGCCTCAATACCGGGCTTAACCTGGGCGATTGGCATTGGCGCCACAACGGCAGCTACAGCCAAACCGACAGCGCCTCGGGTTATCAAAGCAACGCCACCTACGTGCAACGCGACGTAAGCCCGCTGCAGTCACAACTGATGGTGGGCGAGATCCACACCCCGGGCGAGTTATTCGACAGCGTGCGCCTGCGCGGGGCCAGCCTGTTCAGCGATGACCGCATGCTGCCAGACTCCCAGACCGGCTTTGCGCCCGTCGTGCGTGGCATCGCCGAGACCAACGCGCGGGTCAGCGTGCGCCAACGCGGCGTGTTATTGGACGAGGTCTCCGTCGCCCCCGGCCCGTTCGTGCTCAATGACTTGTTCCCAACCGGCTATGGGGGCGACCTGAACGTCACGATCACCGAAGCCGACGGGCGTCGGCGTGAGTTCGTCGTGCCGTTCGCCGCCAACGCCAACCTGTTGCGTGCCGGCTATAAGCGCTACTCGGTGAGTCTCGGCCAACTGGATGAAATTGGCGTGCGCCACCCTCCCAAACTGCTGCAGGCCACCTACCAGCATGGCCTCAGCAACCTGTTGACCGGCTACACCGGCGCGGTGCTGGCCGACGACTACAGCTCGCAACTGGCGGGTGCGGCATTCAACACGGCGTTTGGCGCGCTGTCTTTGGACCTGACCCACTCCAGCGCTCACCTGAAAGGGCACGGCTTCCTTGAGGGGCAAAGCCTGCAGATGCGCTACAGCAAGAACTTCGCAGACACCGGCACCCACTTTGCGCTCGGCACCTACCGGTATTCCACCGAAGGCTTCCTGAGCGTGGCCGACGCGGCACGCGTGCGTGGCCTCGCCATCGACGGGCTGCGCGTCGACAGCCTGTCGCGGCTGCGTGACCGGATGGATATCAGCCTCAATCAGAGCCTGGGCGTCGGCACGGTGTACCTGACCGGTTCCTCACAAAACTACTGGAACCGCAAAAGCGCCAACCTGACCTTCACCGCCGGTTACAGCGGTGCCTGGAAAGGCATTCACTACACCCTCAGCGCCCAGCGCAGCCGTGACTTGCTGAGCGAACGCGTCGACAAGCAAGTGGACTTGACCCTGAGCCTGCCCCTGGGCAACGGCCCACGCTCGCCGACCTTGACCACCACGGCCTATCGCGGCGATCAAAGCAGCGGCGAGCGCGTGACCCTCGGCGGCAGCCTGGGTGAACGCAGCGCGTTCAGCTACGGCATCGGCGCCAGCCAGACGCACGGCAGAGGCAACGCCAGCAGTGCCGACATGAAATACCAGACCGGCCAAGGTGTGCTTTCCGCCAGCGTTGGCCAGAGCAGTGCCTACCGTTCGGCATCGTTCGGCATGACCGGCGGCATGGTCGCGCATGCCGGCGGCGTGACCTTCGCGCCGGAGTTGGGCGATACCGTCGGCATCGTCCAGGCGCCCGACGCCGAGGGCGCACGGATCAACGGCAACCACAGCGCTCAAATCGGCAAGCGCGGTTATGCCGTGGTCCCCCACCTCACGCCGTACCGCCGCAACGTCGTCGAGTTGGACCCCAAGGACCTTTCCGTCGATGTGGAGCTCAAGAGCGCCGCGCAAAACGTCGCCCCCCGCGCCGGTTCGGTGGTGAAGCTGCAATTCGCCACGGTCAGCGGCCTGGCCTTGTTGATCACGGCCCTGAGCGAGGATAGCAATCCACTTCCCTTTGGTTCGGATGTCTTCGATGAAGACGGCGCCAGTGTCGGCATTGTCGGGCAGGGCGGTAAGGCGTTTGTCCGTGTGGCGCGCCCGCAGGGGCAGTTGACGGTCAAGTGGGGGGCCAATGCCGGGGGCATATGTCGGCTGGACTACGACCTGGGTACGCAATCGACGGCTAAAGGCGCGAACCGCCTGCGCCATCTGAACGCGGGCGCCTGCAAAGGTGGTGCGGGCGGTTGATCCGGCGCAGGCAAGCGCCCTACTTTTTATGGCGGGACTGAAGATGAAACACTCCACAAACCTCGTTTCAATACTGCTCGTGCTTGGCTTGCCAATCGCGGCTCAAGCGGCGTGCGAGAGCTATCCTCCTGACGCCGAGCTTGGCCTCTCCCTCCCGGCCGTGATTACCGTCCCCGACAGCCTGCCGCTGGGAAGTGTGATCGCCCAACAAGCATTCAGCGGCTCTGTGCCTGCCCTCTTCTACAATTGCCGCACCGGCACCCCAGCTTCGGCCTTCGGGCGCTATGCAAGACCGTTGGACCCGACAACCGGGTCCTATCCGACCGAGGCACCGGGGGTTGGCATGCGGCTGCTCATCAGCGACGCCCGCCCATCGACCAGTGCCTATGCCATCGAAAGTTTTTCCGGTGCCGTCGTGCCTCCCGGAAGGCACCCCTCCTTCACAAACGCGAAGGTGACCCTTTACAAAATCGGGCCGGTAACAGACGGGGTCGTGCCTGCCGGAACTATCTTTGAATACAGACTGCACGGCCCCTGGGGTTACTTAGGCCGCTTTAGCCTGCGGCTCAACAACTCGGTACGCTTCGTCAGACCCGCCGCCACCTGCGATCTGGCGGCCGGTGACGTCAACCGCACGATCTCGCTGGACCCGGTTCAAGTCAGCGCCTTCCAAAATGCCATCAGCGCAGGCGCGCGCGACTTCGAGTTGACGGCGAACTGCAGCGACGCCACCCACGTCACCTTTCGGCTCGCCGGCACGCCCGCCCCCGGGAACGACGCGCTCTTCGCCAATACCGGCAGCGCCGGTGGCATCGGGCTGTGGCTGTATTCGCGGATCAATGGGGTGGCCCAGACGATTAGCGCCAACGGCACCGATAGCAGCCGCACGCTGGTGGTTTCCGACAACCGTGCGGTCTTGCCACTCGGCGCCGCCTATCACCAAAACGGCGCGGTCAGCCAAGGCACGCTCGCCAGTACCGCCACCGTCAACATTACCTATAACTGAAACGCCGGAGATTACCCGATGAACATCCGCACGCTGCCGCGACTGCTGGCAATCACTGCTGGCCTCAGCGCCCATGCGGCTCAGGCCGCAACCACAGGCACCTTGAACTTTGTCGGCCAGGTCAACGCCGGTACCTGCAACCTGGCGGCCGGCGATCTGAACCGTACCCTCACACTGCCGACCATCAAGATCGCCGACTTTGATGCAACGCCCTCCACAGGCGCCTTCGATTTCGAGATATCGGCCGACTGCGAATCGGACATCCGCAACGTCACGTTCCTGTTCGCGGGCAGCGCCTCGACCGGCAACGCCGTGCTGTTTGCCAATACGGGAACCTCAGGCGGCACGGCCCTTTGGCTGCTGCACCGCGCGACACCCGGTTACACCATCCCCGCCAACGGCACCGACGCCCAGCGCAGCCGCACGGTGGAGACCAGCAGCAACAAGGCGGTGTTGCCACTCACAGCGGCGTACCATAAAACCGGCGCAGCGGTCACCCAAGGCACCCTGGCCAGCGCCGTGACGGTGTCGATCACGTACAACTGACCGGCCCATTATGCGCACGTAAAAAAACGCCCGACCTTCACAGGCCGGGCGTTTTTTATGTGTCCCGAGTAGATCAGGACTGACTGGATGGCGTCGGGGTTACCGACGCTGCAGTCGGTGCAGGCGCAGCAGTCGGCGCGGTTGCCGAGTTGGCGCTTGAAGCGCTGGGCGCCGGGGTCGCAGGCTTGGCGGCCACGGCCGGCTTCGCTGCTGCGGGCTTCTTCGCGGCTACCGGCTTCTTCGCGGCGGCAGGTTTGGCCAGCGCTGGCTTGGCCGCAGGTTTGGCGGCAGCCGGTTTAGCGGCGGGTTTGGCTGCGGCCTTGGCGGCAGGTTTAACGGCCGGCTTGGCAGCGGCTTTAGCGGCCACTGGTTTAGCGGCAGGCTTGGCCGCCGGTTTAGCCGCCGCAACTTTCGCAGCCGGCTTGGCAGCCGGTTTAACCACGGCTTTGGCGGGCGCTTTGGCCGCAGGTTTGGCAGCCGGCTTGGCGGCGGCTTTAGCCAGTGGCTTGGCGGCAGCGGTTTTAGTCGCTGGCTTAGCCGCAGCAGCAGCCTTCACCGGCGTCACTTTGGCACCGGTGAGTTTTTCGATTTGTTTGGTCAGCGTGTCAACCTTGCTGTGCAGTGCCTTCACTTCACTACGGCTAGGAACACCCAGTCGTGAAATGGCACTGTGGAGACGTTTGTCGAAAGCCCCTTCCAATTCGCCCCATTTATCACTGAGTTTCGACTTGGCGGAACCTGCAGTCGCTTTGGCTGCATCCACTTGTTTGCCGACGGTGCTCTTGGTCAACTTCTCGGCCTTCTCGCCGTCTTTAACCAATGTCTCGAAGAGTTTGCTGCCGTCACTGTCGATCTTCGAGTAAACGCCTAAACCAGCCAGCCAGATCTTGCGGGAATATTCTTCAACTTTCCCGACCCACGAGCTGCCTTCTTTCTGAGTAGTCTTTTTAACAGCCATCCCGATGTCTCCTTAGTGTTTACGCGCGACACGTTCGAGCAATGCCGTCAGCTCTTCGAGCTTAGCAGAGAGTGTCTCCACGTCATGTTTAGACGCAATGCCGATTCGATTCAAGGCACTTGCAACACGCGTGTCAAAAGCTTTTTCAACTTTATCCAGTTGAACTTCTACCCGACCTTTGACGCTGGCGATATTACTCGTTACTTGGTCAATCTGACTGTTGGCCGCATCAAGTTGTTCAAGTGCAACTTTTTTGCCTTTACTTTCAACATGTTGACCGGTCTTAACCAGCTCTTTGAAGTACTCGCCGCCCTCGCTTCCGACCTTGGCATAGACCCCTAGGCCTGCCAGCCAGATCTTGCGGGCATAGGTTTTAACGTCGTCCAGGGCGTGGCTCGGGGCGTCGATTTTTTTCTTCAGGATAACTTTGGCCATGATGCACCTCACGTAAAAAGGGTGGAGGAACGGCCCGCAGAAGTTGAGGGCGTGGGCACAAAGTAGGCAGAAAAATTAGAATCGGCACCCTAAGAACAGCGGGATCAGGCCAAGGCTTTATCCAGGGCTTTCTCGATTTCAGTCTTGATGGTGCCACTCATGGCCGACATCAACAGGCCCAGTTCCACATCAATACGCAACAGATCATCGGCGACCAACACCGTGCCTTTAACCCCCGAACGCTTGAGGTTCAACGTATCGCCCGACCACGAAGGCTGCAGGCCATATTGATCCTGGAGTTTCTGTGCCAGCTTCTCGGCCTTCGCCCGTGCGCCTTCTTTACCCAGGGAATGCGCACGTTCAACAGTGATACGGGCCATTGCAATGACTCCTCTTTATAACGACTTGAACACCTGCCATGCGGCAAAAGGTCTCGGTGAGCACCTATCTTACCTTCAGCCTTGCCAAGACAAAGCAGGCCTTGGGGATTATCATGTCCCGCATTCAATTTTGGTGACAGCGATATGACTGATCAGCGCAAAGGCAGCGATGCCGAACCCACCACTCACTTCGGCTTCAAGAACGTCCCGGAAAGCCAGAAAGCGGAAAAAGTCGCTGAAGTGTTCCACTCCGTTGCGGCCAAGTACGACCTGATGAACGACGTGCTCTCCGGCGGCATGCACCGCCTGTGGAAGCGCTTCACCATCGAGTTGTCGGGTGTACGCACTGGCAACCGCGTGCTGGACATCGCGGGTGGTACCGGCGACTTGGCGGCCAAGTTCTCCAAGCTCGTCGGCCCGACCGGCCAGGTGGTGCTGGCGGATATCAACGGTTCGATGCTCAAGGTCGGCCGTGATCGCCTGCTCGACAAAGGCGTGGCCGGCAATATCGAATTCGTCCAGGCCGATGCGGAAAAGCTGCCGTTCCCCGACAACCATTTCGACTGCGTGACCATCGCGTTCGGCCTGCGCAACGTGACCCACAAGGAAGACGCGATCCGCTCGATGCTGCGCGTGCTCAAGCCCGGTGGCCGCCTGCTGGTGCTGGAGTTCTCCAAACCGACCAACGCGCTGATGTCCAAGGTCTACGACACCTACTCGTTCGCCTTCATGCCGTTGATGGGCAAGCTGATCACCAACGACGCCGAGAGCTATCGCTACCTGGCCGAGTCGATCCGCATGCACCCCGACCAGGAAACCCTGAAGTCGATGATGGTAGACGCCGGTTTCGACCGCGTGACCTACCACAACATGACCTCAGGCATCGTCGCCCTGCACCGCGGCATCAAGCCCTGATGCTGTTCCAAGGCCTGCTCGCCAGCGTCGAACTCGGTGTCAACCGGGTGCTGCGCCTGGACAGCACCGCCCTGGCGCGGCTCGCGCACTTGAACGGCAAGATCATCGCCGTCGACTGCACGAGCCCGGCCTTGCAGCTGTTTATCCTGCCCAGCGATGAAGGCCTATTGCTCGCGACCCAGTGGGCCGCCGAGGCCGACTGCACCCTGCGTGCGCCGGCCTCGAGCCTGTTGCACCTGGCGCTGAGCCGCAACAAGACCGCCATCCTCCACAGCCCCGAAGTAGCGCTGGAAGGCGACAGCGCGGCGCTGATGGACCTGGCCGCCGTGCTGCAAGACCTGGAACTGGACTGGGAATACGAACTGTCGCGCTGGATCGGCCCCGTGGCCACCCAGTTGATCAGCGGTCACCTGCGCAGCCGCACGCGCTGGTACCAGCAGGGGTTCGCCAGCCTCAACCAGAACCTCGCCGAATACCTGAGCGAAGAATCGCGCACCCTGGTCGGACAACGGGAAGCGCAAGCGCGCTTTCGTGAACTCGACAAGGCCAAAATCGACCTGGAACGCCTTGAGGCCCGCTTCGAGCGCCTGAGCCGTTCCCTTGATCCAAGCGATAACGCATGAAGCTGCTCGCCGTCCGCCGTTTGTTCCGTATCCAGCGCGTCGTCATCCGCTACCGCCTCGATGACCTGCTGTTCGCCCTGCCCTTGCCGTGGTTCCTGCTGGCCGTGCGTTACGTGCT
This sequence comes from Pseudomonas sp. D3, assembly GCF_029320995.1. Taxonomy (NCBI): domain Bacteria; kingdom Pseudomonadati; phylum Pseudomonadota; class Gammaproteobacteria; order Pseudomonadales; family Pseudomonadaceae; genus Pseudomonas; species Pseudomonas sp. D3. Next base: position 631,493 of record NZ_CP119772.1, on the reverse strand, counting down.
GCCGTGGCGCTGGTTCCCACGCAAGCCACTGGACCTGAGCCGTGGCACGCGCCTGCGCCTGGCCTTGCAGGATTTGGGGCCAATCTTTATCAAGTTCGGGCAGATCCTCTCGACCCGTCGCGACCTGTTGCCCGAAGACATCGCCGACGAGCTGATGCTGCTGCAGGACCGCGTGCCGCCGTTCGATTCGCAGCAATCGATGAAGCTGATCGAAGAGCAGTTGGGCAAGAAGATCAGCGACGTGTTCAGCCGTTTCGACGTCGAGCCCCTGGCTTCGGCCTCGGTGGCGCAAGTGCATGCGGCGCAGCTCAAGACCGGCGAAGAAGTGGTGGTGAAGGTGATTCGCCCAGGCCTCAAGGCGATCATCGGCCAGGACCTGGCGTGGCTGTTCATTCTCGCCCGCGCCGCCGAACGCTTCTCCGCCGACGCGCGCCTGCTGCACCCGGTGGACGTGGTCGCCGACTACGAAAAAACCATCTACGACGAACTCGACCTGCTGCGCGAAGCGGCCAACGCCAGCCAGCTCAAGCGCAACTTTGAAGGCTCACCGCTGCTGTACGTGCCGCAAGTGTATTGGGACTGGTGCCGCCCTAAAGTGTTGGTGATGGAGCGCATCTACGGCGTGCAGGTCACCGACCTCGCGACGCTGACCGACCAGCGCACCGACATGAAGATGCTCGCCGAGCGCGGCGTCGAGATCTTCTTCACACAGGTGTTCCGCGACAGTTTCTTCCACGCCGACATGCACCCCGGCAATATCTTCGTCAGCACCATCAACCCGTGGAGCCCGCAGTACATTGCGATCGACTGCGGCATCGTCGGCAGCCTGACCCCGGAAGACCAGGACTACTTGGCGCGCAACCTGTTCGCCTTCTTCAAGCGTGACTACCGCCGCGTGGCGCAGTTGCACATCGATTCGGGTTGGGTGCCCGCAGAAACCAAGCTCAATGAATTCGAAGCGGCGATCCGCACCGTGTGCGAGCCGATCTTCGAAAAACCGCTAAAAGACATTTCCTTCGGCCAGGTACTGATGCGCCTGTTCCAGACCGCGCGGCGCTTCAATATGGAAGTGCAGCCGCAGTTGGTGCTACTGCAGAAAACCCTGCTGAACATTGAAGGCCTGGGCCGCCAGTTGTACCCGGACCTCGACCTGTGGAACACCGCCCAGCCGTTCCTCGAACGCTGGATGCGCGAACGGGTCAGCCCGAAAACCCTGCTGGGCAACCTGCAGAGCCAGGTGGAGCAACTGCCGCACCTGGCCAACATGACCCGCGACCTGCTGGAGCGCATGTCCCAGCCCCACGCCAAGGACCCGGCGCCGCCGTGGCACACGCGCAAGGACGACTGGTTCCTGCGCCTGCTGGGCGCCGCGCATCTGGTCGGCGGGGTGATGCTGGCCATCGGCGGGCCGCTGAACCAACTGGGCCACTGGCCGGCCGGTATCATGGTCGCCGTGGGTGTTTATCTGATCGTGCGTCGGTAGCCAATCCGGTTATACACTGTCGCAAATTGCCGGAGCCGAAGATGAAAGACTGGCTGGACGAGATCAAGTGGGACAGTGACGGCCTGGTGCCGGCCATTGCCCAGGACTACAAGACCGGGCGCGTGCTGATGATGGCCTGGATGAACCGCGAGGCGCTGAGCCTCACCGCCGCTGAGCAGCGCGCCATTTACTGGTCACGTTCACGTGGCAAACTGTGGCGCAAGGGTGAAGAGTCCGGGCACGTACAAACCCTGCACGAGATACGCCTCGACTGCGACGCCGACGTGGTGATCCTCAAGGTCGAGCAGATCGGCGGTATCGCCTGCCACACCGGCCGCCACAGCTGCTTCTATCGCGTGTTCGAGAACGGCGAGTGGAAGGTTGTAGAGCCGGTACTCAAAGACCCGCACGCCATTTACTCGGCAGGACACTGAACATGAGCGATACCCTGAACCGTGTGGCCCAGGTGCTGGAAGACCGCAAAGGCGCGGATGCCGAAAGCTCCTACGTCGCCAGCCTGTACCACAAAGGCCTGAACAAGATCCTGGAAAAGCTCGGCGAAGAATCCGTCGAGACCATCCTTGCTGCCAAGGATGCCGAGATCAGCGGTGACTGCAGCGATGTGATCTACGAAACCGCCGACCTGTGGTTCCACAGCCTGGTCATGCTCGCCCAACTGGGGCAGCATCCGCAGGCCGTGCTGGATGAACTGGACCGTCGCTTCGGCTTGTCCGGGCATGTCGAAAAGGCCTCGCGCCCGTCCGCCTGAATAACTTTTACAGAGGAATTGCAGCATGGGCATTTTTGACTGGAAACACTGGATCGTTATTCTGGTGGTAGTCGTTCTGGTATTTGGCACCAAGAAACTGAAAAACCTCGGCACCGACGTGGGCGAGTCGATCAAGGGCTTTCGCAAGGCCATGAACGACGACGAAAAGCCGGCCGACCCCGCCGTCAACCCGGCGCCACCGGTCCAGCCTGTGCACCCCCAGGCGGCCCAGCCGATCACCGAGCGTCGGACCTTCGACGTGCAGGCTGAAAAAGTTGAAGAGCCGATCCGCAAAGACTCGTGAGCACTGACTAATGTTTGGTATCAGCTTCTCTGAACTGCTGCTCGTCGGCCTCGTGGCCTTGCTGGTCCTGGGGCCGGAACGCCTGCCCGGTGCCGCGCGCACGGCTGGCCTGTGGATCGGGCGCCTGAAACGCAGTTTCAACGCCATCAAACAGGAAGTTGAACGGGAAATCGGCGCCGACGAAATCCGCCGCCAACTGCACAACGAACACATCCTGTCGTTGGAGCAAGAGACGCGCAATATTCTGACGCCGGTGCAGGAGCAGGCCAAGCCGGTGGCGCCCGTGGCCGAGCACAGCATCGCGCCCACGCCCGCAGTTGAAGCAACGCCCGCCACCCCGACCACGCCAACCGAGCCAGCGCCGGCGCCCATCGCGGCGCCTGCTCCCCATGACCCTACATTGCCGCCGCGAGCCCCATGAGCGCTGATAAACCGGAAAACGACCAGCACATGCCGCTGGTCTCGCACCTAACCGAGCTGCGTACCCGCCTGCTGCGTTGCGTGGCGGCGATCTTCGTAATTTTTGCCGGGCTGTTCGCCTTTACCCAGCAGATCTACACCTTCGTCTCCACGCCACTGCGCCATTACCTGCCAGCGGGCGCGACGATGATCGCCACCGACGTATCGTCGCCGTTCCTCACGCCGCTGAAGCTGACGATGATGGTCTCGCTGTTCCTCGCGATCCCGGTGATCCTGCACCAGATCTGGGGCTTTATCGCCCCCGGCCTGTACAAGCATGAGAAGCGCATCGCAGTGCCCTTGCTGGTGTCGAGCATCCTGCTGTTCTACACCGGCATGGCGTTCGCTTACTTCCTGGTGTTCCCGCTGATCTTCAAGTTCTTCGCCGCCGCCACCCCGGCCGGCGTTGAGATGATGACCGACATCACCAGCTACCTCGACTTCGTGATGACGCTGTTCTTCGCCTTCGGCGTGGCCTTCGAAATCCCGGTGGCCGTGGTGTTGCTGGTGTGGATCGGCGTGGTCAACGTGCAATACCTGAAGAAGGTCCGCCCCTACGTGATCATCGGCTGCTTCGTGGTCGGCATGATCCTGACCCCGCCGGACATCTTCTCCCAGACATTGCTGGCCGTGCCGATGTGGATGCTGTTCGAGATCGGCATCCTGTTCAGCAGCCTGATCACCAAGCGTGGCGAACACCCCGACGACCAAGCCGCCGACGACAACGACCAGCCGCCAGCAACCCAGCCGTGAACCTGCTGCTGCTTGAAGAGGCCGACTTTATCGCGGCCGACCGGGTGATCCTGCGTGACCGGCGCCTGGTGCATATGCAGGACGTGCACCGCGCGACGGTGGGCGACAACCTGCGGGTCGGGCGCATCGGCGGGCTGATGGGCAATGCACAACTGCTGCGCCTGGAAGCCCACGAAGCCGAGTTGCAAGTAGCCTTCGACCTGCCGCCACCGGCCAAACTGCCGCTGACCCTGTTGCTGGCCCTGCCCCGCCCGAAAATGCTCCGCCGGGTGCTGCAAACCGTCGCCGCCATGGGCGTGCCGAAGGTAGTGCTGCTCAACAGCTACCGCGTGGAAAAGAGCTTCTGGCAAACCCCCTTCCTGGAGCCCGAGGCGATTCGCGAGCAATTGATCCTCGGCCTGGAGCAGGCGCGGGACACGGTGCTGCCCGAGATCATCATCGAAAAACGCTTCAAACCCTTCGTCGAAGACCGCCTGCCCGCTCTGACCGCAGGCACCCTTGGCCTGATCGGCCATCCCGGCGATTACCCATCCTGCCCGCGCGGGCTGGATGAGCCGGTGACCTTGGCTATCGGCCCGGAAGGCGGCTGGATTCCCTACGAGGTCGACCTGCTGACCAAGGCAGGCCTGCAACCGGTGCAACTGGGTGCACGCATCCTGCGCGTGGAGACCGCCGTCACCGCCCTGCTCGCCCGGCTGTTCTAGCCACCCTATTCCTACAGATTTTTCATGCGCCGCCGATAACCTTCGAATAATTCCAAGCCTTGCTCTAGGGGAGTTCGCAGCATGTATCGTTGGTTAGCCGAAAAGCTGGGGAATGTCAGCGTCAACCACAAGCTGGGCGTAGGCTTTGGCCTGGTGTTGCTCCTTACCTTGTTGATCACCTTCACCGGCTGGACCGGCCTGGGCGATGTGACCAGCCGTGGCGACAAATTGGGGTATATCTCCAGCCTCAATGTCTTGACCAAAGACCTGCGTATCGCCCGCCTGGACTATGAAATGCGCCGTGGCGAACAAGGCACGGCAGCCGTCAGCGACCTGCTGAACCGGCTGGACAGCGGCATGAAGACCGCCCGTACACTGATCGAAAACCCCACGGACATCGCCCTGGTCGATGAGCAATTGGCCGCCGTGGACCAATACAAACGCGCATTCAGCGATATGGCGCAAGCCGGCGCCAACCGCGAAGACGCGCGCAGCAAGCTGGGCAATACCGCCGACAATGCCGTGCTCAAGGTGAATGAAGTCGAGAAGTCCCTGCTGCAAGGCGACAGCGTCACCCAGTTCAATAGCGTGGTCGAACTGAGCAAGCTGATCCAGCAAGCGCGCTTCCAGGTTCGCGGCTACACCTACAGCGGCAAGGTCGAGGCTGAGCAACCTGCGCTCGACGCCATCGACAACGCCCTGAAGAAGATCACTGAACTGCAAGGCGCATTGCCGGCGCAATACCAGGCGGACCTGCAACAGGCCAGTGTCTCGCTGCAAGCCTATCGCGCCGCTGTCAGCCAGTTCCGCGACTCCCAGGTGGCCACCGCCGTCGCACTCAAAACCATGAGCGCACAAGGCGATATCCTGCTGAGCCGCAGCGATAAACTCACGCTTTCCCAGACCGCAGTGCGCGACACCGATGCCGCCCAGGCCAGGTACCTGCTGCTGCTCGCCACCGTACTGGCATTGATCTTTGGCCTGGTGGCCGCCTGGGCGATCACGCGCCAGATCGTCATCCCGCTGAATCAGACCCTCAAGGTGGCCGAGCGCGTTGCTTCGGGCGACCTGAGCCACGACCTGACATCCACACGCCAGGACGAACTGGGCCAACTGCAACGCGCCATGCAAAGCATGACCGTGGGCCTGCGCGAACTGATCGGCGGCATCAGCGACGGCGTCACCCAGATCGCCAGCGCCGCCGAACAATTGTCGTCGGTCACCGAGCAGACCAGCGCCGGGGTCAACAATCAGAAAATCGAGACCGACCAGGTCGCCACCGCCATGAATGAAATGGCCGCGACCGTGCAGGAAGTTGCGCGCAACGCCGAGGAAGCCTCCGAAGCGGCCTTGGTGGCGGACCAGCAGGCCCGCGAAGGCGACAAGGTGGTCGGTGAAGCCATCGCCCAGATCGAACGCCTGGCCACTGAGGTCGGCAACTCCACCGAGGCCATGGGCCATCTCAAGCGCGAAAGCGACAAGATCGGCAGCGTGCTCGACGTGATCAAGTCGGTGGCCCAGCAAACCAACCTGCTGGCGCTTAACGCTGCGATTGAAGCGGCACGAGCCGGTGAAGCCGGGCGTGGCTTCGCGGTGGTGGCCGATGAAGTGCGCAGCCTGGCTCAACGCACGCAAAAATCCACGGAAGAGATCGAAGAGCTGATCGGCGGCCTGCAAACGGGCACCCAGCAGGTGGCAACCATCATGGACAACAGCCGCGGGCTGACCGACAGCAGCGTCGAGTTGACTCGCCGCGCCGGCAGCGCCCTGGAAAACATCACCCGCACCGTGTCGACCATTCAGGCGATGAACTCGCAGATTGCCACCGCCGCCGAGCAACAAAGCGCCGTGGCCGAAGAGATCAACCGCAGCATATTGAACGTGCGCGATGTGTCGGAGCAAACGTCCTCGGCCAGTGAAGAGACCGCCGCCTCCAGCGCTGAACTGGCGCGCCTGGGCATCTACCTGCAAACCCTGGTTGGGCGCTTCCGCATCTGACCGGCGCTGGGCGGCGAGCCATCCGGGTCGCCGCACTTCAGCAACTTGTGAAATTTCCTACGCACTTATCAGCCCGCCCTCACCCCAAATCGATTTAGCGTTTGCATGGTTGCGCAGCGCTTTTTCAGATTTGGAGGTTCACCATGTTTCCTCGGCTGACCCACTTGCTGGTCAACGCCAGCGTCCGACTCAAACTCGCCCTGGGCTTTGGCCAGGTGCTGATCCTCAGTTTCATCATTGCCATGACCGGCTGGCAGGCCTTGAATGCCGCCCTGTTCCGCTCCAGCAACCTGACGGTGCTGGGCCAACTGGCGGCCGACGCCGAGGCGATGCGCGCCGACCGCATCGTTTACCGCACCCTCACGGACACCGCCAGCCTGGGCAAAATGACGCAGCAGATCAAAAAAATCGATCAGCATCTCGACTACCTGTCACAGCACGTCATTGATCCGACCGACCTGCAGCGCCTCAAGGAAGCGGAGCGTCTCGTGGCCAGCTTCAAAGCGGCGCTAATGGAATTGCCGCCCTTGATCGAACAGCGGGAAAACACCCGGCCGCCGCTGCATAAGATCGCCCTGCAAGCCAGCGATACCCTCGCGCAACTGGCCAGCGAACTGCCTGACCAGCAAGACCAGCAGGCCCTCGACGCTATAGAGAGCCTGCGCCAAGCCATGGAACAGGCCGAAGATCGCGCCCAGAGCCCCGCCTGGGCCGCCGAGTCGCTGCAAGCCTATGCCGAAGCGGTGGGCAAGACCCTCGACGCCCTGGATATCGCTCAAGCCGCCGTCACAAGCCTACCCGTCGACTCTGTCGTGCTCACCACGGATCTGGCCACCTACCGCACCTTGCTGATCAAACTCAAGGAGACCCAAGTCACCGCCGAAACCGCGCAGAACCGCTTTGAACAGCAACTCAACCAGTTGCTCGAACAAAGTGACCTGGTGAGCCAGGGCCAGATCCTCAAACGCGACCGGGAAGCGGAGCACACCCGAACACTGCTGGTCAGCGTCACGCTTGCCGCTCTGCTGCTCGGCGCCCTGGCCGCCTGGTGGATCGCCCGGCAGATCACCCTGCCGTTGCGTGAAGCCTTGGTCGCCGCCAACCGCATCGCAGCGGGCGATTTAAGCGAAAACCCCGCCGTGGAGCGCCGTGATGAAATGGGCCAGTTGCAGCAGAGCATCGGGCAGATGATCCGCAACCTGCGCGGCCTGATCAGCGGCATTGGCGACAGCGCCCGGCAAATCGCCAGTGCGGCCACGCAGTTGTCGGCCGTCACCGAACAGACCCGCGCCGGCGTCAACAATCAAAAGGACGAAACCGATCAGGTCGCCACGGCAATGAATGAAATGCTCGCCACCGCCCAGGAGGTCGCGCGGCATGCCGAACAAGCGTCGATCGCGGCGAGTGAAGCCGACCAACAGACCCGCGTCGGCGACAAGGTGGTTGCACAGGCCGTTGAACAGATCGGCCACCTGGCCAGTGAAATGGCCCTCTCCAGCCGAGCAATGCTGGCGTTGCAGCAAGAGAGCCAAAAGATCGGCAGTGTGCTGGACGTGATCAAATCAGTGTCCCAGCAGACCAACCTGCTGGCGTTGAACGCCGCCATCGAAGCCGCGCGCGCGGGCAGTGCCGGAGAAGGCTTTGCGGTAGTCGCCGATGAAGTGCGCAGCCTGGCCCGGCGCACCCAGGCGTCGGCCGAGGAAATTGAAGAACTGATCCTCAGCCTGCATTCCGGCACCCAACAGGTGGCGGACATCATGGACAGCAGTCGCAGCCTGACAGACAACAGCGTCGGCTTGACCCGCGACGCCGGCGACGCCCTGGCGGCGATTGCCCGCACGGTGTCGGTCATCCAGGAAATGAACCCGCAGATTGCCGCCGCCGCCGAGGAACAAAGCGCGGTGGCCGAGGAGATCAATCGCAGTGTGTTGAAGGTGCGCGATGTGTCCGAGCAAACCGCCGCCGCCAGTGAAGAAACGGCGGCAGCGAGCGCTCAGTTGACCCAGTTGAGCCTGGACCTACAGACGCTTGTCAGCAAGTTCCGACTTTAACGCTTCCATAGTGTGAGCGTGATTACAGCACCTGGCGCAGGAAGGCCTGGGCGCGCGGGTCTTTCGGCGCATCGAAGAACTCGGCCGGGGACGCGTCTTCAAGCAGCTTGCCATGGTCGAAGAACAGCACGCGGTCCGCCACTTCACGGGCAAAGCCCATTTCGTGGGTGACACAGACCATGGTCATGCCTTCCAGGGCCAGGGTTTTCATGACGTCAAGCACTTCGCCGACCATTTCCGGGTCGAGGGCCGAGGTGGGCTCGTCGAACAGCATCACCTTGGGTTCCATCGCCAGCGCACGGGCAATCGCCACCCGCTGCTGCTGGCCGCCGGACAGCCGCGAGGGAAACTCGTTGGCCTTTTGCGCAATGCCGACCTTTTCCAGCAACGCCAGGGCCTTGGCTTCACGCTCTTTCTTGCCACGCTTGCGCACGACTTTTTGCGCCAGGCACAGGTTCTCCAGCACCGTCATGTGGGGGAACAGGTTGAAGTGCTGGAACACCATGCCGACTTCGCGGCGATAGGCGTTCACGTCGGTTTTCGGATCAGCCAGTTGCAGCCCGTCGATGCTCACCGAACCCGAATCGAACGCTTCCAGGCCATTGAGGCAGCGCAGGAAGGTCGACTTGCCCGAGCCAGACGGACCGATCACCACCAGCACTTCGCCCTTGGCGACCTGGGTGGTGACGTGGTCCACCGCGCGCACCACTTGGCCACGGGTGTCGAAGACTTTTACCAGATCGCGGACTTCAATCACTTTGCGCGAGCCTCCGCTCAAGCCGGCTGGCCATTTTCGACAGCGGCAGGTTGATCAACAGGTACAGGCCTGCCACGCAGAACAGGATTTCAAACGGCGAAAACGAGGTGGTGATGACTTCGCGGCCGCTCTTGAGCAACTCGGTAATCGCGATCACCGACACCAGCGAGGTGTCTTTCACCAGGCTGATAAATTGCCCGGCCAGGGGCGGCAGCACGCGCTTGAGCGCCTGCGGCAGCACCACATGGCGCATCGACTGGCTGGCACTCAAGCCCAGCGAGCGCGCGGCTTCGTTCTGGCCTCGGGTGATCGATTGCACACCGCCTCGGACGATTTCCGCCACGTAGGCCCCGGTGAACAGCGACAGCGCAGCGATCGCGGCAAACTCCCGGGACAGGTTGAGCACCGTACCGATAAAGAAATAGAAAATGAAAATCTGCACCAATAGCGGGGTGCCGCGCACCAGTTCGACGTAGATCGTCGACAGATCGCGCAAGGTCGGGTTGCTGGACAGCCGGCACAAACCCGTCGCCAGGCCGATCGCCAAGCCCAGGACCCCGGACACCACGGACAGCCACAAGGTGGTCCATAAGCCCCACATCAATGGCCCCAGCGCCCACTGCCGGGTCACGCCCACTACATCGCCTTCGGCCACGTCATCGCCACGTGCGACTTGCAGGCTGTTGTCGGCCACGGTGAGCTTTTGCTCGGTGCCCGCATCGTTGCGCAGGGTGACTTCAGCCACATCGCCTTTGCGCACCAACTCGACAACGGTGGACACATCCGCCGCGCGCTGGGACGTTTCGGCCTGATAGGCGAAATATTGCGGCACGCGGTTCCAGCGCCATTCGTAGGACATCAGCGACGTGGCGTAGTACAAGGCGCCCGCCAGGCCGACCAGCACGACCACGGTCAGCAGGTGCCAGGGCCATTGGGCTTTTTTCTGTTTCATTTCAGGTTCCGGGATGTGTGTCGCCTGTCATACCGCCATCGCGAGCAAGCCCGCTCCCACATCTCGACCGCATTCTCATGCTGGAACTCGGTCGAGTGTGGGAGCGGGCTTGCTCGCGATAGGCGCGACTCGGTATTCCGCCAGCCTTATTCCATGTCCTTGAGCCACTCGGAGCTCTTGAACCACTTGTCATGGATGCGATCGTAGGTGCCGTCGTTCCTGATCTGGTGCAGGAAGTTGTTGATGTAGTTGATGCTGTCGTAATCGCCTTTCTTCAGACCGAAGGCCAACGGCTCGAAGGTGAAGGGTTCTTCAAGGAACACCAGCTTGCCGTTACCGACTTTCTTCTCGGCGACGACGTTGTACGGCGCGTCATACACAAAGGCATCGGCCTTGCCGTTGACCACGTCCAGCACGCCTTCCTGTTCGTTGTCGTAGCCGTGGTACTTGGCCTTGGAGATCAGCTTTTTGGCCACCATCTCGCCGGTGGTGCCGAGCTTGGAGGTCAGGCGGTATTTCTCGTCGTTCAGGTCTTTGTAGGACTTGATGGTGCCTTCCAGGTCCTTGCGAATCAGCAGGGTCTGGCCAACCACGATGAAGGGTTCGCTGAAGTTCAGGCGCAGGTTGCGTTCCTGGGTCAGGGTCATGCCGCTGCCGATCATGTCGAACTTGCCGGTGAGAAAGGCTGGGATAATGCCGTCGTAGCCGGTGGACACCAGCTCCAGCTTGACGCCCATGGACTTGGCCATGGCCTTGAGGATGTCGACTTCGAAGCCGATGATTTCACCGCGCTTGTTGGTCATTTCGAACGGCATGTAGGTCGGGTCCATGCCGACTTTCAGCGTGCCACGCTTGACCGCATCGTCGATGGCTCCGGCCTGAGCCGCGTTGGCCGCGACCAGCGCGGTGACGCCGAGCAGCAGCATCGAAAGATACTTTTTCATCATCAAGTCCCCTGAACGATTCTTATGAGGGCGGCGCGCAAAAGGGCTGCACCATTTCGGGGTGCGATCCTAACCCACTCGCTGCCCGGCACAAAGGTTTCGCGGGTAATTGTTGTCGATGCATGTCGGAATATCCCTACAGCGCCGCGCAGAGGCGCAGGGATAGACACCTTATCGCCCGGCTCAGGCAATGGGTTGATGTGTAAGCACTTATGACTTTCAGTCGACCTCCGTCATCCAGTCGGTGTCCTTGAACCACTTGTCGTACAGCCGATCGTAGGTGCCGTCCTGCGCCACTTGGTTGAGAAAATGGTTGATCCAGTTCAGGCTGTCGTAATCGCCTTTTTTCAGGCCGAACGCCAGGGGCTCGTAGGTGAAGGGTTGCTCCAGCGCCAGTAACGCCTGGTTTTCCGGCCGAGTCATCGCGATCAGGTTGTAGGGCGCGTCATGGATAAACGCATCGGCCGCACCGATCACCACCTGGCGCACCCCTTCCTCCGGCGTCGCGAAACTGCTTAGCCGAGCCGCCCCGAGGAATCGTCGCGCCGCAGCCTCTGCGGTAGTGCCTTCAGTGGTGGCGATGCGGTAGCCGGCTTCGTTCAGGTCCTCGATACTGGCAACCTTGCCGGCGAGGCGGGGATGCAGCAACACCGTTTGGCCTACCACGATAAAGGAGTCACTGAAATTCAGCTTGAGGTTGCGCTCCTGCGTGACCGTCATGCCGCTGCCAATCAGATCAAACTTCCTCGCCATCAGCCCCGATAGCAACTCGGTGTACGGCACCGCCACCAGCTCAAGTTCAACCCCCAGGGCACGGCTCATCGCCTGGAGCAAATCGACTTCAAAACCGACAATACGCCCCTGTTTATCGGTCATCTCGAATGGCACGTAGGTGGGCGTGGTGCCCACTTTCAGCACGCCACGCCGAACGGCGTCGTCCAGCGCGCCGGCCTGCACCAGACCACCGTGAATCAATGCGACAGCGCCCATCAGCAATGCCGAACAATACCTTTTGATCATGAATCCCCCTGTGGTCGAGTCAAATTTCGGGGGGCGATGCTAACTCAGACACAGGCACGGCAATACGCCTCGAACCGGGGACTTTTGTTTCGAAATAACAAGGAGTTAGGGTGCAAAGGAAGAAGCGGGAAACGCTGTAGGACCAGCGCTTGAGATGCCCCCGAGGAGAACCCTCGGGGGCGTCTGAATCAGGCCGGTTGAGCCTGGGACGACAGCGGTTGCAACGGCAGCAATGGCGCGTGGGGATCAGACTTGATCGACTCGCGCCAGGCCCCCAACCACTCGGCATGCCCTTCGCTCCAGACCTGCTCGTGCAAGCGGGCCAGGGCCACCGGGTCACTGAGCAAGGCCAGGCGTTCGGCGTTGGTGAGGCCGGCAGGGCCGACTTTCAACGCATAACGCACGCGCTCGCCACGCAGGTACTCGATCGGCTCCGCCTCACGGTGACGCGAGGTCGCCAAGGCGCAAGCCAGGGCGTTCTGCTGCGGGTCGACCACCGAACGCACAAACCCGTCATTGAGGGCGTGCCAACGGTTTTCGTGGGTGTACTTCTCGGTCGACAGCAGCGCTTGCGGCGGATTGTATTCCTCAGGGATCAAGAACAGGCTCTCGTCACGGGACTTGAGACCCAGCTTGACCCGACTGGAAATCACCGACACCGGGATCGACAGCATCAGCGAACCGACGATCGGGATCAGCCACCACAGGAAGCTCGGGTTCAACCACACCACCAACAGCGCCCAGAGAAAGCCGAGCAGGGTTTGCGGACCGTGGCGCTTGACCGCTTCACCCCATGGGGTGGAGTCGTCGTCACGCTGCGGCGAATTCCAGGTCGCAGCCCAGCCGAGGAACGCGGCGAGGACGAAGCGGGTGTGGAAGATCATCCGCACGGGCGCCAGCAGCATGGAGAACAACATCTCCAGCAGCATCGACATTGTCACCTTGAACTTGCCACCGAACTCTTTCGCGCCCTTGGCCCAGATCAGGATGACGCTCAGCAACTTCGGCAGGAACAGCAGCACGACAGTGGTGGAGAACAACGCCACCGCCTTGTCCGGATGCCATTGCGGCCACAGCGGGTACAACTGGCGCGGCGCCATGAAGTACTGCGGCTCCATCAAGGTGTTCACCGCCAGCAACGCGGTGGACAGCACCAGGAAGAAGAACCACAACGGTGCCGACAGGTAGGACATCACGCCGGTGAGGAACACCGCACGGTGGACCGGGTGCATGCCCTTGACCAGGAACAGGCGGAAGTTCATCAGGTTGCCGTGGCACCAGCGACGGTCACGCTTGAGTTCGTCCAGCAGGTTCGGCGGCAGTTCTTCGTAGCTGCCCGGCAGGTCGTAGGCAATCCACACGCCCCAGCCGGCACGGCGCATCAGCGCGGCTTCAACGAAGTCGTGGGACAGGATCGCACCGGCGAACGCGCCTTTACCCGGCAACGGCGCCAGGGCGCAGTGCTCGATAAATGGCTTCATCCGGATGATTGCGTTGTGACCCCAGTAGTGGGATTCACCCAACTGCCAGAAGTGCAGGCCGGCGGTAAACAGCGGACCGTACACACGGGTGGCGAACTGCTGCATGCGCGCATACAGGGTGTCCATACCCGACGCCCGTGGCGCGGTCTGGATAATCCCGGCATCCGGCGTGGCTTCCATCAGGCGCACCAGGCTGGTCAGGCATTCGCCGCTCATCACGCTGTCGGCGTCGAGAACGACCATGTATTTGTAATCACCGCCCCAACGACGGCAGAAGTCGTCGAGGTTGCCGCTCTTGCGTTTGACGCGACGGCGACGGCGACGATAGAAGATCTTGCCGAAGCCACCGGCTTCGCGGCACACGTCGAGCCAGGCTTGCTGCTCGGCAATGCAGATGTCGGCGTCGTTACTGTCGCTGAGCACGAAGAAGTCGAAGCGGTCCAGATCACCGGTAGCCGCGACTGATTCAAACGTCGCACGCAGACCGGCGAATACGCGGGGCACGTCTTCGTTACAGATCGGCATCACCAGCGCGGTACGCGCATTTTTCGGAATCGGCTCGTTACCGGCACTTTTACCGGAGATCCGGTATTTATCGTGGCCAGTCAGCAGCTCGAGGAAGCCCATCAACGCGGTCCAGAAACCTGCCGACACCCAGCAGAACAAGATCCCGAACATGATCAGGATGCTGGTTTGCAGCGCGTAAGGCAGTACCTGGGTCGCGGTTTGCAGCAGGGTCTGGTTGCGGATCTCGTCGAAGTCGACCAGCGACCACCCCTGGTACGGCATGATGCCTTTCATATACCAGCCGGCCACGATGGTCTGGCCGAGCATCAGCGTCAGCAGGATGTAGCGACGGATCGAACCGACGGTGCGCCAGCGCGCCGCCGGCAGCACGCGTTCGTCTTTCGGCGGCGTCGGCGGGTTGGTGCGGCCGGTCAGCCGGCGCCAGCCGCGCACCAGGATATTGGTGCGCCACGGCTCAGGCACAACCTTGGTCCGACGAATCGGCGGAGTGGCCTTGAGGCACACACGGCCGCTGGCGTCGAGCGCCAGCATTTCGGCATCCTCCAGCTCTTCCGCCGTGCTGAGGGTCAACCGGCGGCCAACCGACGCTTGGGCAGCGTCGACCGGCGCATCGAACACCTTGGACGACAAACGTTCGTGCAGTTCGCTGAAGGATGTGCAGCCCGCCAGTTCGGCGCGCTGCTCTGCGGTCATCGGCAGGTGCGCCAGATACTCGGACAGAGTCTCTGGCTGGACTTGAGAATTACTCATCGGCAGGCAACTGATAGCTCCAGGTTTCGGTCAGGACTTGCTCGGTCTTGATCGGCTCCGGTGTGGCTGGGGCAGCTTCTGGCTGCTTGGCTTCCTTGTCTTTCTTGGCCTGTTTCTCATGCTGTTTGGCCAGCACTTTGTCGGCTTTGAGTACTTGGGTCGACACCTTCTCGGGCTCAGGCTGCACGATGTCCTGGACCAGGGCCGCACGCATTTCAGTCGGTTTGCCTGCGTCCTTGATCTTCATGCGCAAGGTCAGGCGCCAGCCTTTGGTGTGCTCGTTGTAACGCACGCTGTTTTCGACCAACTCAGCGTTGTCACCCACGCTCACCTGGCTGCGAACCGGCGCGTCCGGCGGCAGTTTCTTCAGGGACGGGCCCTCGAAGTCCACCAGGTACGCGACGCTGCCATCCGGCTGACGGATCAGGTTGGATTGCTTCACGTCGCCGGTGGAACGCAGGGTCTGCTTGACCCAGGCGCTGTCCGGCGAATGGAACGCGGCGTCGTCCAGGGTCCAGTGCAGGCGATAGGCGACATCCAGCGGCTGGCCGACTTCCGGCAGTTTTTCCGGGCTCCAGAAGGCCACGATGTTGTCGTTGGTTTCGTCGGCGGTCGGGATCTCTACCAGGTCGACGGAACCCTTGCCCCAGTCGCCTTCAGGCTCGATCCAGGCGCTTGGCCGCTTGTCGTAGTTGTCGTCCAGGTCTTCGTAGTGACTGAAGTTGCGACCGCGTTGCAGCAGGCCGAAACCACGCGGGTTCTCTACGGTGAAGTTACTGACCGACAGGTGTTTAGGGTTGTTCAGTGGGCGCCAGATCCACTCGCCATTACCGGCATGGATCGACAGACCGCTGGAATCATGCAGCTCGCGACGGTAGTTGAGGACCTTGGACGGCTGGTTCGCGCCGAACAGGAACATGCTGGTCAACGGGGCAACGCCCAGCTTGCTGACCTTGTCGCGCAGGAACATCTGGGACTTGACGTCGACCACGGTGTCGGTGCCAGGACGCAGGATCAGGCGATAGGCACCGGTGGCACGCGGCGAATCCAGCAGAGCGAAGATCACCAGGTGCTTGTCACCCGGCTTTGGACGCTCGATCCAGAACTCGGTGAAACGCGGGAACTCTTCGCCGGACGGCAGCGCGGTATCGATCGCCATGCCACGGGCGGACAGGCCATACACCTGGTCCTTGCCCACGACGCGGAAATAGCTGGCCCCGAGCATGGTCAGGATTTCGTCTTGCTTGTCGCCCTTGTTGATCGGGAACAGCACACGGAAACCGGCATAACCCAACTGCTCGGTGGACTTGGGATCAAACTTGACGTCGCCGAAATCGAAGCGCGTCGGGTCGTATTTGATTTCCTGAACGTTGTCGGCGGTGACTTCGTTGATTTTCACCGGTGTATCGAAGTGCATACCCTGGTGATAGAAGGACAGCTTGAACGGGGTGTTCTGATCGGCCCACTCGGCTTTTTCGTTACGGAAACGAATCTTCTGATAATCAGCGAATTTCATTTCGCGGAATTCGTTCGGCAGATTGCTGCGCGGAGCTTCGTATTTCTGCCCGGCCAGCTCTTTTGCCTTGGCCGACACATCATCCAGACTGAATGCCCACAGTTGACCCGCGCCGAACAGGCAAAACAGGGCGGAGCCCGTCACCAGTGCGTTTCGTAACCGTTTGGCAGACAATTTTGGTGCATTACAGGGACTAACAATCACGAGCAACCCTCGCCGAAAACAGATCAAAAAACCAACGGCCAGCTATCTATATGCCAGGTTGGCGAGCATTGTTCCGACTCCCCTGGGGCAAAATGATTCCCCTGAGGCTGTCGGACAAGTCTCTACCTAAGTCAAAAATGGACCAAACAACGCTGATCCCCGTAGCGCGCGATTATCTAGTAGCCCGCGAGACAACGCATCAGGGACAACGAAGTATTTATAGCGAAACCCTGCGTTTTTAGGCATTAACGTCGTTTTTAATACATTCATGTCTGTAAGAGGAAGGTCACAGGGCCATCATTGACCAAATGTACCTGCATATCCGCACCAAAACGCCCGGACGCCACCTTGCCATGCAATTGTTGCGCTTGTAACAGCAAGTGTTCAAAAAGTGCTGCGCCCAGAGCCGGCGGCGCGGCGGTGGAGAAACTTGGCCGCAGCCCGCTTTTGGTATCCGCCGCCAGGGTGAACTGCGACACCAGCAGCAAACCGCCGCCGATATCCTTGAGCGACAGGTTCATCTTGCCGTCGTCGTCGCTGAACACCCGATAGTTAAGCAGCTTATGCAGCAGTTTGTCGGCGCTCTCGACGGTGTCCGCAGGTTCCACGGCCACCAGCACCAGCAAACCCTGGTCGATCGCCCCCACGATTTCGCCCGCGACCTCGACCCGGGCGCCACGCACCCGTTGCAACAGGCCCTTCATGCTTCTTCAGGCGGCAGGTCCAGCAGGCGGCGCGCCATCTCGCCGGTCGCGCGCACCAAGGCATCGGTGATGCCGGGCTCGGACGCCGCATGGCCCGCCTCGCGGATCACCTGCAGTTCACTGTTCGGCCAGGCCTGGTGCAACTCCCACGCGTTATCCAGCGGACAGATCATATCGTAGCGGCCGTGGATGATTACGCCAGGCAGATGGGCGATCTTGTGCATGTCTCGAATCAGCTGGTTGGGTTCCAGGAAGGAATTGTTGGTGAAGTAGTGGCACTCGATGCGGGCGATCGACAGCGCACGCTGGGGCTCGGCGAAACGCTCGATCAACTGCGGGCTCGGGCACAGGCCCAACATGCGCCCTTCCCAGGTGGACCAGGCCTTGGCGGCGTGCATCTGGGCAATCTGGTCGTTGCCGGTCAGGCGTTTGTGGTACGCGGCGAGCAGGTCGTGGCGCTCGTCCAGGGGGATCGGCGCAAGGTAATCCTGCCAGTAATCCGGAAACAGACGGCTGGCGCCTTCCTGGTAAAACCAGCGGATGTCCTGGGGCCGGGCCAGGAAAATCCCGCGCACGATCAAACCGTGCACGCGCTCGGGATGGGTTTGCGCGTAGGCCAGCGCCAGGGTCGAACCCCAGGAGCCGCCGAACAAGACCCATTTATCGATGCCCAGGTGCTCGCGAATGCGCTCAAGGTCGGCGACCAGGTCCCAGGTGGTGTTATTTTCCAGGCTGGCGCGGGGGGTAGAACGCCCGCAGCCACGCTGGTCAAAGGTGATGATGTGGTACAGGTTCGGATCGAAATAGCAGCGGCTGTTGGCGTCGCAACCGGAGCCAGGGCCACCATGAATGAATACGACGGGCAAGCCTTCGGGAGAGCCACTTTCATCGACGTACAGGGTGTGGGTGTCGTCGACAGCCAGATCGTGCCGGGCGTAGGGTTTGATCTGCGGGTACCAAGTCTGCATTGCGCGCTCCGTAGGGGGTCGGGTTCATCCCTGGGGGGACGTCTTTTATTCTGCCGTCTGGCACTATAAACCCGAATTGTGCAATGAGCATGTCCTTGAGCGCTTAGACCTGTGTCAGCAGTTCGCTACCCAGGTGAGCCAACAGGCAGCTATCAAAGCCAGTCGCCCTCCTCCACCTCGCTCTGCGCCCGCAAACAGCCATGGACCAGACTTTGGCCGCAGTACAGCAGCGCGCTTACGCCCGCCGCGTGCAGGTGCTTGGCATACAAGTGGAGAGTTTGGCCGATCAACCTCAGGAGCATTCCTACAAGCGCATCGGAAAGTCTCACCTGAGCAATACCGCCACTGCGTGATTTGATCCGGGTCTTTTTCAGACACGGATCGTTACGCATGACTGACACGCCTTGGGCTGCCCGCGAGGGCGATGCGCTTCTGCACAGTTCAATGCTGGCCGACGTTTTAGGCGGAGTCCTGGAGATTGCCGCCAACGTGGCCGTGACCGCATTGGCGACAGCGGCGGTGGTTGCGGCGGCGGGTGTCACCGTGGCGACTGGCGGTCTCGGCTGCGTAGTACTCGGCGCCGTGGTGGGTGCGGTGGTCGGCGTCGGCATGAGCAAAACCGGCGCGGATAAAGGCCTCTCACGATTATGTGAGTATTTCGCCAATGCCCTGTTTCCTCCCGTCATCGACGCCTTCATCAGCAGCGGTTCGCCCAACGTATTCATCAACGGCAAACCCGCTGCGCGGGCGGCTGGCAAAATCTCGGATGTAATCGCAGCGCCAGGTGGTGAGCCTTCTTATCTGGATATCGCTGAAGGGTTTTTCTCTCAGCTATGGCGCCCAACGGTGGCCTCTCCGGTGGCGGGCGCTGCGCCTTGTCCTGGCGATAAAGTCGACTGCCATAAACACCCGCCGATGCCAGAGCAATACATGGCCGAGGGTTCCAGTCGCGTATTTATCAACGGCCAGCCCGCCGTGCGCAGTGGGGATCGCAGCACCTGCGAGGCCAAGGTTGGGACGGTACAGATTTCGCCGAATGTGATCATCGGCGGAGCGCCCGTGGTGGTTCGCGAGATTCGCAGCGGCAAGACGCCCGGTGTCGGGCTGGCGGTGACGGCGCTGCTGACGTTGCGCGGCGGTGGCGCGAAGTTCTTCAGCACGTTGCCGTGCATGGCCGTGGGCGGGCTGGCGTCGTGGGGCAGCGGCCAGGTGAGCAATGCGTTGACCGCTGCGGCCGCAGGTTCGCCCAACCCGGTACACAGCGCCACGGGCGCGAAAGTTCTCGACGGTGAAGACGACGTGGACTTCGCCCTGCCGGGCCTGTTGCCGATCGAGTGGCAGCGTTACTACAGCAGTCGGGATGAACGCCGCGATGGCCTGTTCGGCGCCGGTTGGAGTGTGATCTACGAAGTCTTCGTCGAGACGGGTGGGCTTCCTGAGGGCGGCGAGCGCCTGGTCTACACCGACGAGCAGGCCCGGCAGATCGACATGGGCGTGATCCCCTTGGGCGGCGCGGTGTTCAGCGCGGGCGAAGGCCTGAGCGTGCGGCGCCATGCCAATGGCCAGTTGCTGATTGAGAGCGTCGACGGGCTCTATCGGCTGTTCGAACCAACGCCCGGCAACCCGTCGCACCTGCGCCTGAGCCAGTTAGGGGACCGCAACGACAACCGCATCCTCCTCGACTATGACGCCCAAGGTCGGCTGAGCCGGTTACGCGATTCCTTCAATGATGTGCGAATCGAATTGGGCTACAGCCGTCAATGGACCGGGCGCGTGGAACAGATCGAACGGCTGTTCCCCGATCAAAGCCGCGAAGTGTTAGCCAGCTACCACTACGATGCCGCTGGCGACCTGGCCGAAGTTCGCGATGCAATTGGGCATGTGCAGCGCCGCTTTGCCTACGACAGCGGCCAGCGCATGGTCGAGCACCAACGGCCCAGCGGGCTGCGCTGCTATTACCAATGGGCCTGTGTGGACAACGCCGAATGGCGCGTGATCCGACACTGGACCGATGAGGGCGACGACTACCAGTTCGACTATGACCTACACGCTGGGATCACGCGGATTACCGATGGCTTGCAACGGGTCAGCACCCGTCGGTGGAATGCCCAGTACCAGATCACCGAATACACCGACAACCTCGGCCAAGCCTGGCAGTTCGAATGGAATGACGAGCGCCAGTTGCTCAGTGCCACCGATCCTCAGGGCGGTCAGTGGAAGTTCGGTTACGACGAGTCCGGCAACCTGTGCGAGACGCAAGATCCGTTGGGGCGGATCGAATCCACCTTGTGGCTGCAGCATTGGTCGCTGCCGTTGGTGGAAACCGATGCCGCCGGACAGGCCTGGCAATACCGGTACGACCCGCGCGGCAACTGCGTCAGCGAAATCGATCCACTTGGTCAGACAACGCGCTACCGCTATGACGCGTTTGGCCAGGTGGTGGAAATCATCGACGCCACCGGCAAAAATAAAAAGCTGCGCTGGAACCCATTCGGGCAATTGTCCGAGCATGTCGATTGCTCAGGCCACCCCACGCGCTTTCGCTACGACGAGCGCGGCTATTTGCAGGTCATCACCGACGCCCTCGGCGAACGCACTCAATTTAGCTACAACGCTCAAGGGCGCTTGCTCAGCAGCCAACTGCCGGACGGGCGCACCGAGCAGTATCAGCGTGATGCCAGCGGTCAGTTGGTGGGTTACACCGACCCCGCCGGCCACACCACGCTCTACCAGCACAACCGTCGCGGCCAGGTACGCCAGCGGGTCGATGCGCACGGCAGGCAGATCGAATTCCGCTACGACGCCTATGGCCGGTTGCAAACCCTGACCAACGAAAACGCCGAAAGATACTGTTTCACCTGGGACCAGGGCGACCGTCTCACTGCGCAGCAAGACCTCGACGGCAGTGCGCGGCGCTATACCTATGACACCCTGGATAACCTGGCCGCTGTCGAATACGTGCCCTTGAATGAGGCGTCTTCCATAGTGCATCGCCTGGAGCGCGATGCCGTCGGGCGCTTGCTGGCGAAAGTGACCGATGACGGCCGTACCGAATACGCCTACGACCCGTTGGATCAACTCACCGCCATCACTTTCACCGGCAACGATAAGACTACGCAGGCGTTGGCCTTCGCCTACGACCCGCTGGGCCAACTGCTTACCGAACAAAGCGCCGCTGGAAGCCTGAACCATCACTACGACGAACTCGGCAACCTGATCCAAACCCAACTACCCGACGGCCGCTGGCTCAATCGCCTGTACTACGGCAGCGGCCACCTGCACCAGATAAACCTCGACGGCCACGTCATCAGCGACTTCGAACGCGACCGTCTACACCGCGAAGTGCTGCGTACCCAAGGCCAGATCACCACCCGCAGCGAATACGACCGCAGCGGCCGCCTGCGCGCACGCCAGCGCCGCCACGCCGGCCAGCCCTCGTTGATGCCGGCAGCGGCGCAAAAGCACTTCGAGTACGACCCCGCCGACAACCTGATCGGCAAACTCGACCAGCAACCCGCAGCGCAACACCGCCAACTGCTGCACTACGACGCCACCGGCCGCATCATCGCCACCCAGGACAACACTCAAGGTCAGCGCGAAACCTTCGCCTACGACGCCGCCGCCAACCTGCTCGACGGCCCGCAAACCTCTGGCGGCTTGGTGCGCCATAACCGATTGCTGACCTATCAGGACAAGCGTTACCGCTACGACGGCTTTGGCCGAATGATCGAAAAGCGCAGTGCTGCGCGAGGTGTGCAGCATTTCGCTTACGACGCTGAACACCGCTTGATCCAAGTGCGCAGCCAAAAAGGCGAGCGAGAAACGGTCGTGAACATGACCTACGACCCGCTTGGCCGACGCATCGCCAAAACCGAACACGACAGCCGGGGTTATGCGCTGGGAGAAACCCGCTTCACCTGGGATAGCCTGCGCCTGCTGCAGGAGCATCGGCATAGTCAAACCAGCCTGTATCTCTATGAGGACGATGGCTATACGCCACTGGCCCGGGTTGATGGCGTGGGCGAACACCAGAGCGTGCGCTATTACCACAACGACTTGAATGGGTTGCCGGAGCAACTGACGGAAGCTGATGGGGAAACGGTGTGGCGGGCGACTTATCGGGTGTGGGGGAACACGGTAGAAGAGGTGCGTGAGCCTTACTACATTGAAGAGCAGAACCTGCGGTTTCAGGGGCAGTATCTGGATCGGGAAATCGGGCTGCACTACAACACGTTTCGGTTTTACGATCCGGATGTGGGGCGGTTTACGACGCCGGATCCGATTGGGTTGGCGGGAGGGCTGAATTTATATGCTTACGGTATAAACCCGATTGCCTGGATCGACCCACTGGGATTCGCAGGCTGTCCGGTATCCAAAATCATCAGTAACGCAAAAAACGGAAAAGTCAGACGCGGAAAGGATTATCACGGGCGACTGGATAGCGGTCTGGAGCGACACGTCCTAAGTAGTCCTCAAGGGATCTATCAAGCCAAAAATGGCAACCTGATATTCCATAATGAGGGCAACATTGTGGTAACTCATGGTAAAGGTGGAGCCCAAGGAAATGTCATTACGAGTTATGGACCTAGCGGCCCCCGTGGCGAAAGCGGTGCCGCCATTTACGGCGGAAAATCCACTGACCCTGGTCTGCCGATAACGTCTGATATGATTCTGAAAGGGACGATTCCGAGACCCAATGGTGGTCTCATTCCTCCCGCAATAAAAATGGAAGGCTTTTAATAATGTTCATCATCCCTGACCTTGAACTCATAGAAACCTCGCTGATATGTTATGGAGACGCTTCTGTCAGATGGGTTTTCGACACCAACTCTTCCGTCGTCTGCCTCGAAGCATCAAATAAGCAGCATGTGAGTTCAGAGCATTGGATTTCAGAAAACTCGGACATTTTTTCATTCACTGAACAGGGTGACCTCGCCTGCCTAAGGTTCTCGGTCCCGGGTGAGAACCACACGGCACAGATCAATATAGAAAAAACTATCGCGGGTCGAATCAAACTTCACAAATCGCTCTATAGTGTTCCACAAACCACACTCAGGTTATTTGACCCAAAAAAAAGACGGCTCTCATGCTTCATGGCCGCGCCGATGGGGGGGAGAATCCTCACCCGCGTCAACTTTGCAAACGATCTCACGATACTCCTGTCGGGCGACGAGTATTTTGGCTTCGAACTGTCCAACCCGTTGGACTATCTGGCAACCAAGCCGGACGATCCCATTGATCATGAAAATCGGGCCAACGATGACGAATATCTATTGATGAGCGCTTTGCTTGAGACCATCTCGGACAACACAGTCGAAGCATTGGATAACGACATGGCCGAAGTAGCTAACGAGCTGAAAACACGAATATTGTCGCAAATAGAAGTCATTAAAAGCCCCTTCAGAAAGGCCATAATCGAGTCGTCTCTGGAAGACTTCATTGATTATTACGCTTAATGACAATATTAATAGGGGGGGCTGACCCTGAGGGTTCATTAGATGAAATACTCCTATCGAATTACGAAATATGGGCCTCTGCAGGGTGACGACTGGACCAGCTTTCATGACATTGGAAATAGCGTTTCGGAAGAGGAGTATCTGCTCACCGAAACCGACTATATAAATACAGTTATCAGTATTTGCCGGTGCTTGGGCGCGTCCTCTTTTACAGTTAACAATCTTGAGTTTAATTCCGAGGGCGAGCCTTACACGGAAGGGCAAGAAGTTGAGGTCGATCGGCTGGCCCCAGTTCTCACAGCAATACTGAGAGAAAGGATTTGGTGCAAGCTGAAATCGCCAGTCTGTGAGTTTCATTTTGGCTATGACTACTACATGTATTTAGTCTCGAGAATTGATGCAGACGTTTGCTTTCCGAGAGGAAACAGCAAACTGTATTTTGAGTTGTTTCAATCTCCATATCTGGATAGCCCTAACTAAGGGAAATATCATCGTCTGAATATCTCACCGAGACCTCGTGCCAACGTAACATCAGTACGATGCCAAGCAGGACGTGGACGCCATTTACCCTCACAACCAGTTCTGCAGAGGTACCGAGCGCATTTATCAATATCAGTTAGGGCTGGTCGTGCTCGGTTCTCGCCAACTGCTCGCCCTGAGTTACGTAAAGGCCCAGCCCATGGGCGATGTCGAAAACGCCCAGCGGGCCGCCCTGAAAAACACGCGGCTCTTTAACCTGCACGCCTGAAGCCGTTACTCCCTACCTGACGCACATTTGACTGTGCGCCTGGGCGGTGTGTTGGAAGTGGCGCCCCCCCAAACTTGGAACGATTTCAGCCGTAACGCTTTTGCCCCCACGCCAGAAAACCGTCCAACAACTGCTTCAACACCCCCCGCGTCGGCCCCGCCAAATCCTCGCGATAACGAAACGGCTCGAACTCCTCCATATACGTGCTCTGGCACAACTCCAACTGCACGGCATGGATATCCTGCGCCGGATTGCCGTAATGCCGGGTGATGTGGCCGCCCTTGAAGCGCCCGTTGAGTACATGGGTGTACTGCGGATGCGCGGCGCAGATGGTTTCCAATTGGTTGGCCAGTTCAGGAGCGCACGCGGCGCCGTTGAAGGTGCCGAGGTTGAAGTCCGGCAGCTTGCCGTCGAACAGGTGCGGGATCACCGAGCGGATCGAATGTGCATCGAACAACAGCGCGTAGCCGAATTCGGCCTTGAGCCGTGCCAGTTCGTCTTGCAGGGTGCGGTGGTATGGCGTCCAGATGTGTTCCAAGTAGGTGGCGCGCTCTTCCTTGGACGGCTCCAGGCCGTCGCGGAACAACGGCACGCCGTCGAACAGGATCGCGGGGTACAGGCCGGTGGTGGCGCCGACGTACAAGGGTTTATCGTCGGACGGCCGGTTCAGGTCGATGACAAACCGCGAGTACTCCGCTGCCAGGGTGCTGGCGCCGAGTTCTTCGGCAAAGTCATACAGCGCGGGGATGTGCCAGTCGGTGTCCGGCAGGCTTTGCGCCTCGAGGATCAACCCGGCCTGAACCGCAGGCGTCAGGCGCAGGCCGGCGTGGGGCATGCTGATCAGCAGCGGTACGCGGCCTTGTTTGAAGTTCAGAACCTTATCCACAGCGCGACTCCTTAAACAGTGACATCGACGCCGTGGCGCACGACGCGTTTTTCAAGCTCGCCGCCCAGCCAGTAGGCCAGGTCGGCGGGACGATCGATCTGCCAGGCGACAAAGTCGGCGACCTTGCCCACTTCCAGCGACCCATGGGTGGCGCCCATGCCCAGCGCGGTGGCGGCATGTTGGGTGGCGCCAGCCAGGGCTTCTTCCGGGGTCATGCGGAACAGGGTGCAGGCCATGTTCAGCATCAGGCGCACCGACAAGGCCGGCGAGGTGCCGGGGTTGAGGTCGCTGGCGATGGCGATCTTCACGCCGTGCTTGCGCAGGGCGTCCATCGGCGGCAATTGGGTTTCGCGCAGGAAGTAGAACGCGCCCGGCAGCAATACCGCGACGGTGCCGGCAGCGGCCATGGCGATGGCGTCTTCTTCGGTCATGAATTCCAGGTGATCCGCCGACAGCGCATGGTAACGCGCGGCCAGGCTGGAACCGTGCAGCGACGACAGTTGCTCGGCGTGCAGCTTCACCGGCAGGCCGAGTTGCCGGGCGACTTTAAACACGCGCTCCACCTGTTCGGGCGAGAACGCCAGGTATTCGCAGAACGCATCCACCGCATCCACCAGCCCTTCCGCGGCCAGGGCCGGGAGCATTTCGCTGCAGATGTGATCGATGTAGGCGTCGGCGCGGTCCTTGTACTCCGGCGGCAAGGCGTGGGCGGCCAGGCACGTGGCGCGCACGCTGACCGGCAGCGCGTCACCGAGGCGACGAATCACCCGCAGCAACTTGCGCTCGCTGGCCAGGTCGAGGCCGTAGCCGGATTTGATCTCCACCGTGGTCACGCCGTCGCGCAGCAAACTGCGCAGGCGCTTGTGGGCACTTTCGAACAGTTCATCCTCGCTGGCGGCGCGGGTGGCGCGCACGGTGCTGGCAATACCGCCGCCCTGGGCGGCGATGTCGGCGTAGCTGACGCCTTCGAGGCGTTGTTCAAACTCACCGCTGCGATTGCCGCCGAACACCGTGTGGGTGTGGCAATCGATCAGCCCGGGGGTGACCCACGCACCCTGCAGGTCATGCACCTGGGCGTAATCCGCCGTCGGCACTTCGTTGCGCGGACCGATCCACTCAATGAACTGACCGGCGGTGACCATGGCGGCGTCCTCGATGATCGAGTAGTTGCCGTGCGCCATGGTTGCGATGTGGCAGTGTTGCCAAAGGGCTTTCATCCCAGACTCCTCGGGTTACAGGCTCGGCAGCAACTTGGCCGGCACCAGCTCGTTCAGACAGCGGCTGGCGAGCAGTTCGGTGGCGGCGATGATGTCCGGGGCGAAGAAGCGGTCCTTGTCGTAGAACGCTACTTTGCCGCGCAGGATGGCGCGTGCTTTTTCCAGCTTCGGCGAGGTTTTCAGGCCTTCGCGCAGGTCCAGGCCCTGGCACGCCGCCAGCCATTCCACGGCCAGAATGCCGCGAACGTTTTCAGCCATTTCCCACAAGCGCTTGCCCGCAGCCGGAGCCATCGACACATGGTCTTCCTGGTTGGCCGAGGTCGGCAGGCTGTCGACGCTGTGGGGATGGGCGAGCGCCTTGTTTTCGCTGGCGAGTGCCGCAGCCGTGACCTGGGCGATCATGAAGCCGGAGTTCACCCCGCCATTGCCCACCAGGAACGGCGGCAGTTGCGACATGTGCTTATCCATCATCAGCGAGATACGCCGCTCGCTCAGCGAGCCGATTTCAGCGATGGCCAGCGCCATGTTGTCGGCGGCCATGGCCACCGGCTCGGCGTGGAAGTTGCCGCCGGAGATCACGTCACCTTCGGCGGCGAATACCAGCGGGTTATCCGACACCGCGTTGGCCTCGATCACCAGCACCTCGGCGGCCTGGCGGAACTGGGTCAGGCAGGCGCCCATGACTTGTGGCTGGCAGCGCAGGGAATAAGGGTCTTGCACCTTGTCGCAGTTCTGGTGCGACTGCGACACCTGGCTGCTTTCGCCCAGCAGGTCGCGATAAGCCGCCGCCGAATCGATCTGCCCACGCTGGCCGCGCGCGGCGTGAATGCGCGGATCGAACGGCGAGCGCGAGCCCAGCACCGCTTCCACGGTGAGGCTGCCGCACGCGAGGGCGCCGGCGAACAGATCCTCACCCTCGAACAGGCCACGCAGGGCATACGCCGTGGACACCTGGGTGCCGTTGAGCAGCGCCAGGCCTTCCTTGGCGGCCAGGGTCAGCGGCGTGAGGCCGGCGATTTTCAGCGCGGCATTCGCCTCCAGCCATTCACCTTTGTAGCGCGCCTTGCCTTCGCCGAGCAGCACCAGGGACATATGGGCCAAGGGCGCCAAGTCACCGGAGGCACCGACCGAGCCTTTGAGCGGAATGTGCGGGTACACCTCGGCGTTGATCAGCGCGATCAGCGCGTCGATCACCTGGCGGCGAATCCCGGAAAACCCACGGCTCAGGCTATTGACCTTGAGCACCATGACCAGCCGCACCAGCGCATCGCTGATCGGCTCACCGACACCGGCGGCGTGGGACAGCACCAGGGAGCGCTGGAGGTTTTCCAGGTCTTCGCTGGCGATGCGGGTCGAGGCCAGCAGGCCGAAACCGGTGTTGATGCCATAGGCGGTGCGGTTCTCGGCGAGAATCTGCTCTACACAGGCAACACTGGCCTCGATCTGCGCCGTGGCGCTGTCATCCAGGCTGAGGGTTACCGGCTGCTGGTAGATGGCCCGCAGTTGGGCAAGGGTCAGTTGGCCTGGAATCAGAGTTAGCGCAGTCACATTCATGCTCCTTGGAAATTATTGTTCAGTGCAATTCGGGAAACGTCTGGTGCAGCGAAGTGCTGTGCTTGAGCAGCGCGGCGGCGGTCGCGATGTCCGGCGCCAGCCAGCGGTCCTGCGCGTAAGGCGCGACCTGCTCACGCAGCAGGCGCCAGGCACGGTCGGTGCCCGCGCCGAAACGCTGGCCCTTGAGAAACTCGAAGGCCTGGGCCGCGAGCAGGTACTCGATGGCGAGGATCTGGGTCACGTTGGCCAACAATTGGTGCAGCTTGAGCGCGGCGTTGGTGCCCATGCTCAGGTGGTCTTCCTGCAGGCCCGAGGTGACGAAGTTGTCGAGCACCGCCGGTTGCGCCAACTGGCGGTTCTGCGCGCATAAGGAAGCGGCAACGTATTGCACGATCATCATCCCGGAGTTGACTCCCGGGTTGCTCACCAGGAACGCCGGCAAGCCGCTGACGTGGGGGTTGATCAGGCGGTCCAGGCGGCGCTCGGCGACGGCGCCGATCTCGGCCATGGCAATCGCCAGCATATCAGCGGCCAACGCCACGGACTGCCCGTGCGGGTTGGCCTGGGACACCACGCGGTAGCGGTCCGGCGTGCCGAGCAGCAGCGGGTTGTCGGTGGTGCTGTTGAGTTCGGTCTCGACCTGCCGGGTCGCATGTTCCACTTGGTCGCGGGCCGCGCCGTGGATCTGCGGGATCGAACGCAGGCTCAAGGCATCCTGGGTGCGGACGCCTTTACTGCTCGCGATCACTTCACTGCCGTCGAGCAACGCCCGCAGGTTGATGCCGACCTGCTGCATGCCGGGGTGCGGTTTGAGGGCGAGGATTTCGGCGTCGAACGCATCGATCTGGCCGCGCTGGGCCTCGAAACTCATGGCGCCGATCACGTCGGCCCATTGCAACAGATGATGGGCATCGGCCAAGGCCAGGCAGCTCAGGCCGGTCATGCACGGCGTGCCGTTGACCAGGCACAGGCCGTCCTTGGCGCCGAGCACCACCGGCTGCAACCCTTCTGCGCTCAGGGCCTGTTGCGCCGCGACGATTTGGCCCCGGTAGCTCACGTCGCCAATACCCAGCAACGCTACGCCGACATGGGCCATGTGAGTCAGATAGCCCACCGAACCCTGGGACGGCACTTGCGGCGTGATGCCGTGATTGAGCAGCGCCAGCAGCGCATGCACCACCTGCGGATGCAGGCCGGATTTGCCCTGGCTGTAGTTGACGATCGCCGCGCAGATGATTGCGCGGGTCTGTTCGTCGTTGAGCACCGGGCCGACACCACAGGCGTGGCTCAACAGGGTGTTGCGCGACAACTGGCTGAGTTGCTCGCCCTCCAGCGACACATTGCACAGCGCGCCCAGGCCGGTGTTCACGCCATAAGCGCGCTCGCCGCGGCTGACAATGCGCTGCACGATGGCCTGGGCATTGTCGATGCGTGCCCAGGCCTGGCCCGAGAGTTCGAGCACCGCGCCGTGACAGGCCACGGCGACCACGTCCTGCCAGCGCAGGGGGGCGTTGGTGATGATGACTTTTGCTGCCTGGGACATCTTCATACCTTCTTCAGTTCTTGAGCAGCCTTACCGGCCCTATCGGGAGCACGCCCCCTCCCACAGGGGAATGCATTCCAAAGGTGGGAGGGGGCTTGCTCCCGATGAGGCCAGCAGCCGCCCCACATAATCCGGATCAGACCACCGCCGCCCGCCGCTGAACGAACCGGTTCACATACTCATCCGCCGGCGAATGCAGGATCTCACGGGGCGTGCCGACCTGGATCAGCTTGCCGTCCTTGAGGATTGCAATGCGGTTGCCAAGACGCACCGCCTCGTCGAGGTCGTGGGTGATGAACACGATGGTCTTGTGCAGGGTCTTTTGCAGTTCGAGCAACTGGTCCTGCATCTCGGCGCGGATCAGCGGGTCGAGAGCACTGAAGGCTTCGTCCATCAGGATGATCTCGGTGTCCGCCGCGAGTGCGCGGGCCAGGCCGACCCGTTGGCGCATGCCGCCGGAGAGCTGGTGCGGGTATTTGTTTTCGTAGCCTTTGAGGCCCACGGTGTCGATCCAGTGCAGCGCGCGCTCGGCGCAGACCTGCTGGGTTTCGCCGCGCACTTTCAGGCCGTAGGCGACGTTGTCGAGCACGTTCTTGTGGGGTAGCAGGCCGAAGCTCTGGAACACCATGCTGATCTTGTGCCGACGGAATTCGCGCAGGGCATCCATGTCCAGTTGCAGGATATCTTCGCCGTCGACCAGGATCGCGCCGCTGGTGGGGTCGATCAGGCGGTTGAAGTGGCGCACCAGGGTGGACTTGCCCGAGCCCGACAGGCCCATGATCACGAAGATCTCGCCGGTGCCGATGCTCAGGGACAGGTCGTTGACGCCGACCACGCAACCGGTCTCGGCCAGCACCTGATCCTTGGTCTTGCCCTGGCCGATCAGCCCCAGCGCGTCCTTGGCGCGGTTGCCGAAGATCTTGAAGACGTTTTTCACTTCGATTTTGCTGACAGTCGTCATTTGCTCGCCTCATGCCGTGGACGGCCGTAGGCCTGGGTAATGCGGTCGATGACCACGGCGAGAATCACGATGGCCAGCCCGGCTTCCAGGCCGCGCCCGACGTTGAGGGTCTGGATACCGACAAGTACGTCTTCGCCCAGGCCACGGGCGCCGATCATCGAGGCGATCACCACCATCGACAACGCCATCATGGTGGTCTGGTTGATGCCGGCCATGATGCTCGGCAGCGCCAGCGGCAGTTGCACGCCGAACAGCTGTTGCCAGCGGTTGGCGCCGAAGGCGTTGATGGCTTCCATGACTTCGCCGTCGACCTGGCGAATCCCCAGGTCGGTCAGGCGGATCAGCGGCGGCGCGGCGTAGATCACCGTGGCGAAAATCGCCGGCACCTTGCCCAGGCCGAACAGCATCAGCACCGGGATCAAATACACGAAGCTGGGCATGGTTTGCATGATGTCGAGCAGCGGCATCAGCACCGACCGCAGGCGATTGCTGCGCGCCGACAAGATGCCCAGCGGAATGCCGATCAGCACCGAGATCAGCGTGGCGACCAGCATCAGGGCCAGGGTCTGCATCAGTTTGTCCCACAGGCCGACCGCGCCGACCAGGAACAACAGGCCGACTATCACTGCCGTGGTCACCACCTTGCGCGTGGCATGCCAGGCCACGGCGCCGACGATGGCCAGCATCAGCCACCAGGGCGCGGCGCGCAGCAGGCCTTCCAGGTTGACGATGGCCCATAGCAGGGTGTCGGAGATGTGCCGGAACACATCGCCGTAGTTGGTCACCAGCGAATCCACCCAACCGTTGACCCAGTTGGCAATGGAAAACGTAAAACTCTCAGGAAACATAGCGTGCTCTCGATCCAGTGGGTTGTGGCCAGGCGCCCGGCTGCCCCTCAGGGTAGCCGGGTACGCATGACCTACAAGGCCGCGTCGATTTTCTTGGCAGCGTCGTCGCTCACCCAGGCGTGCCAGACTTCAGGGTGTTCCTTGAGGAATAGCTGCGCCAATTTCGGTGATTCGATACGCTCTTTGGCCATGCGACCGAGGTTCTGGTTCAGCAGATCGATCGGCAGGTTGACCTTTTCCAGCATGGCCACCAGTTCCGGCGCTTGCTCGTGGAAGGTCTTGGACAGGCCGACCTTGATGCTCACGCTTTTATCCACGCCGGGTTTTTCTTCCAGCTTGACCAAATCGACCTGGCCCATCAGCGGCGTTGGCGACCAGTAGTAGAACAGGATCGGCTCGCCGCGCTTGTAGCTCGACAGCACAGCCGCATCCAGCGCCGGGCCGGTGCCGGGGCGGAAGTTGGTGTAGGTGCTTTCCAGGCCGTAGCTCTTGAGCATCGCGCTGTTGTCCAGCTCGCAGGTCCAACCGGCCGGGCAGTTATAGAAACGGCCTTTGGACGGTTCTTCCTGGTCCTTGAAAACGGCGGCGTACTTGGCCAGGTCGGCGATGTTCTTCAGTTCCGGCGCCTTGGGCTCCAGCTTGCGCTTGGCATCGCCTTCGATCACGTAACGCGGCACGTACCAACCTTCGATCGCACCCACCACCGGCGCGCCGACGCCGACGACCTTGCCGGCCCTCTCGGCCTTGTTCCACACCTCGCTGCGACCGACCCACTCTTCGGCAAACACTTGAATGTCGTTGCTGCTCAGGGCGTTTTCCATGGTGATGGAATTGCCCGGCAGGCTGTCGGTTTTGCAGTCGTAGCCCTTTTCCAGAACGGTTTGCAGGATGTCGGTGAGCAACATGCCGCTCTCCCAGTTCAGGCCGGCGAATTTCACCGGTTTACCGGACTCGCACCAACCGGCCGCCTGGGCGCCGGTGCTTGCCAGCAAGCCCAGGGAAAGCAATGTGGTCAGCAGGGTCTTGTTCGATTTCATTGTGTGACGCTCCTAATCATGAATTGGCTTACGGCAGTCAAGAGGCATCCTGCCCGGTCCACATCCAATCAGGCCTGCGCCGCAGCGCGACCGGCCCCGCTCGTTGCAGGTGGTACTGCACTGTTCTGCTCGAGCGGCAGAATCAGTTGATCGGGCACGGCGCCGTGCCATTTTTTCGCACACACGTAGTACATGGCTGCCGGAAGTATCAGACCGATGATCCAGGAAATATCCACATCACCCAGGGCGGCCACCAGTGGACCGGTGTAGAACTTGGTGGAGATGAACGGCAATTGCACCAGCACGCCGAACACATAGACGCTGATACCGAGCGGGTTCCAACGCCCGTAGCGCCCGTTCGGATCGGCCAGCGCGGTCACGTCATAACGCTCGCGGGTGATGCAGTAGTAGTCCACCAGGTTGATCGCGCTCCAGGGCGTAAAGAACGCCAGCAGGAACAGGATGAAAGACTTGAACGCACCGAGGAACGAGTGCTGACCGAGCAACGCGATCAGGGTCGCGGTACCGACGATGGCCAGCACGAAAGCCAGGCGCTGCAAGCGCGTGACTTCCAGGCGCCCGCGGAAGCCGCTGATGATGGTCGCAATGCACATGAAGCTGCCGTAGGAGTTCAGCGTGGAGATGGTGACCTTGCCGAACGCGATGCTGAAGTACAGCAGCGCAGCGGTGGCCCCCGTACCGCCCAGGCCCACGATGTAGGCCACTTCGTGACCGGCGAATTGCCCGTTGGACAGGGCGGCGGCAAACACACCGAGGACCATCGCCACCTGTGCGCCAATCACTGAACCCGCGCCAGCGGCCAGAAAGGTTTTCACCGAGGACGTCTTGCTCGGCAGGTAGCGTGAATAGTCCGCCACGTAGGGGCCGAAGGCGATTTGCCAGGAGGCCGCGAGCGACACCGCGAGCAGGAAACTGCTCCAACTGAAGTGGCGGATTTGCAGGAGTGCGCCAATGTCGGCCTGGCTCATCAGGCGACTGAACAGGTAGGCAAAGGCAATCACACCAATGACGCTGGCGACCCGGCCGATGAAGTGGATCACCCGGTAGCCGAGCACCGTGACCAGCACGATGACACTGGCAAAGATAAGGATACCGACGCTGTCGCTGACACCGAACAACTGGCCCAGCGCCTGACCGGAAAGCACGGTGCCGGTGGCGGTGAAACCCAGGTACATCAAACACACCAGCACGATCGGGATGGCCGCACCATAAACCCCGAACTGTACCCGGCTGGAGATCATCTGCGGCAGGCCAAGTTTCGGCCCTTGCGCCGCATGCAACGCCATAACGCCGCCGCCGAGCAGTTGGCCGATCAACAGACCGATCAACGACCAGAACACATCACCGCCGAGCACCACGGCCAGGGCCCCGGTGACAATCGCGGTGATTTGCAGGTTGGCGCCCATCCATAGGGTGAACTGGCTAAACAGACGACCGTGTCTTTCCGCTTCCGGGATGTAGTCGATCGAACGCCTTTCGATCAACGGGGTGGTGCTTGCACGCGCGTCATTTGCAGCCATGGGTGTTCAACCTCTGATGGATTGTTTACAGGTTCAGTGTGGGAGGGACGGTGCGACGATTCGACTTGCTCCCGATGGCGGTGTGACAGCCGGAACATCTGGCACTGACCCACCGCTATCGGGAGCAAGCCCCCTCCCACATTTGTTACTTGATCATTGGGAGATTGAGGCCCTGCTCTTTGGCGCAATCGATCGCGATCTGGTAACCCGCATCGGCGTGACGCATCACCCCGGTGGCCGGGTCGTTGTGCAGCACGCGGGCAATGCGCTCGGCCGCTTCGTCGGTGCCGTCGCAGACAATCACCATCCCGGAGTGCTGCGAGAAGCCCATGCCCACGCCGCCGCCGTGATGCAGCGAAACCCAGGTCGCACCGCTGGCGGTGTTGAGCAAGGCGTTGAGCAGCGGCCAGTCGGACACGGCGTCGGAGCCGTCCTGCATCGATTCGGTTTCGCGGTTGGGGCTGGCCACCGAGCCGGAGTCGAGGTGGTCGCGGCCGATCACCACCGGCGCGGACAGCTCGCCGCTACGCACCATTTCGTTGAACGCCAGGCCCAGCTTGGCGCGCTGGCCCAGGCCGACCCAGCAGATACGCGCCGGCAGGCCCTGGAAGCTGATGCGTTCGCGGGCCATGTCCAGCCAGTTGTGCAGGTGCGCGTCGTCGGGGATCAGCTCTTTGACTTTGGCGTCGGTCTTGTAGATGTCTTGCGGGTCGCCCGACAGCGCGGCCCAACGGAACGGGCCGATGCCACGGCAGAACAGCGGGCGGATGTAAGCCGGTACGAAACCCGGGAAGTCGAACGCGTTTTCCACGCCTTCTTCCTGCGCCATCTGACGGATGTTGTTGCCGTAGTCGAAGGTCGGAATGCCTTGTTTCTGGAAGGCCAGCATCGCTTTGACGTGAACGGCCATCGACTGCTTGGCGGCCTTGATCACGGCAGCCGGTTCGGTCTTGGCACGGGCGCGGTATTCGTCCCAGGTCCAGCCGGCCGGCAGGTAACCGTTGAGGGGGTCGTGGGCGCTGGTCTGGTCGGTGACCATGTCCGGGCGCACGCCGCGCTTGACCAGTTCCGGCAGGATTTCGGCGGCGTTGCCCAGCAGGGCGATGGAGATCGCTTTGCCTTCCTGGGTGTATTTGGCGATGCGCGCCAGCGCGTCGTCGAGGTCGCTGGCTTGTTCGTCGACATAGCGGCTGTTCAGGCGGAAATCGATGCTGACCTGCTGGCATTCAATGTTCAGCGAGCATGCGCCGGCCAGGGTCGCGGCCAACGGTTGCGCGCCGCCCATACCGCCGAGGCCGGCGGTCAGTACCCAACGGCCTTTGAGGTTGTTGTCGTAATGCTGGCGGCCGGCCTCGACGAAGGTTTCGTAGGTGCCCTGGACGATGCCCTGGCTGCCGATGTAGATCCAGCTGCCGGCGGTCATCTGGCCGTACATGGCCAGGCCCTTGGCGTCCAGTTCGTTGAAATGTTCCCAACTGGCCCAGTGCGGCACCAGGTTGGAGTTGGCGATCAGTACACGCGGGGCATTGCTGTGGGTCTTGAACACGCCGACCGGTTTGCCGGACTGCACCAGCAGGGTTTCGTCGTCGTTCAAATGGGTGAGGCTCTCGACGATCTGGTCGTAACACTCCCAGTTGCGCGCCGCACGGCCGATGCCGCCGTACACCACCAGCTCTTTCGGGTTTTCGGCCACTTGCGGGTCAAGGTTGTTCATCAGCATGCGCAGCGGCGCTTCGGTCAGCCAGCTTTTGGCGGTGAGCGTGTTACCGCGGGCGGCGCGGATTTCGACGTCACGGTATTTTGTAGGCTTAGCGTTAGAAAAATCGGTCACAACCAGAACTCCTCAGCGATCGATGCGCGAACTGGATGCGTGCGAAGTGGACTCTTACGCACACACCTTTACTTGTACATACAAGCATATGCAATCGAGCGGCCAACTTGATGAGTGAGTCGTGGGGATTTTTTGGCGAACGCGTGGGAGCCTTGGAAATTAAGGCTTCGAGGCTTGATGAAATTTCTTGCGAGGGCGGTTTGCAGCGAGGAGGTTTGACAGCAACGCTGCGGGTTTGCGCCACGCTGGGGCGTTCGGTAACAAAGTGGTGCGGGGTGCTGGAAACAGATCGCAAAAACAGTGGGAAACAATGTGGGAGGGGCGGTGCGACGATTCGACTTGCCCCCGATTGCAGTGGGTCAGCTACAGATAAGCTGACTGGTCCACCGCTATCGGGGGCAAGTCGAATCGTCGCACCGCCCCTCCCACATTTTTTAACCGAGTCGAGTCAGTTCGATCAGGCAGCAGCGGCCCGTGACCGAGATATCCAACAAGCCGGTATTAGCGTCCACCTGCAGGCAATCATGATGACCCAACACCTGACCGAGCACCGTCACCTCATCCGCCACACTGAACACCAACACAGTCTGCGCCGTACTGAAAAACCGCTGCACCCCATCCACCCACTGCAACCGCGCCTGGAAACGCTGGGGCGAATAGATCAGGTTGAAATCGCGGATCGGCCCGCTGATCAGACGGCACGACACCTGGCTGTCACCCTTGAACGCGAACGGTTGCAGCGGCAACAACCCACGCTGTTCCTCGCCGTCCACGGTCAGGACCATGCCCGCGCCGTTGATCACCGTGATCACGCGCTGGTAACCGGCGAAGGTGGAAAACCCGCCCGACTCGCCAATATCGGCAATCGACAGGCGCCAGCCAAAGCCCTCCAGGCCGTGGCCGGCATCGCGGCTGATTTCTTCGGTGCTGCCGCCACCGTTTTTCCATGGCATGCGCACATAATTCGCGGCGCGCCAGACGGTCACGGCACTCATTTACTGAAACGTCCTTCCAGGCTATGACGCGAACCTGGGTGGATCAGGCGCGCGGCGGTCACCGGCTGGCGACCGGACCAGGTGCGTCGACGAATCAACAGGCACGGCTCGCTCGGTTCGATCTGCAGCAACTTGCACTCGGCCGCATCGGCGAGGATCGCTTCGACCACGTGCTCGCCCTCGGTCAACGGTGCGACCTGGTTCAAATAGGCGTAGGGCGTTTGCTGAGTGAAATCCTGCTGCAGGTATTCCGGCGCGACCAGGGCGTTGACGAAACGGTCTTCGATTTGCACGGGAATATCGTTTTCAAAGTGAACGATCAGCGAGTGGAATACCCGCCCGCCTTCGCGCATTTCCAGGGCAACGGCGCGCTCGGAACCGGCCGCCTCTTCGCCCAGGGTGATGACCTGGCAGGTGTGCCGATGACCACGGGAGGCGATCTCATCGGCAATGTTGTGGACTTCAAACAGCGCCGACTGGCTCTTGGGCTCGGCGACAAACGTGCCGACGCCTTGCATGCGCACCAGCAAACCTTCGGCGGTGAGTTCGCGCAGGGCGCGGTTGATGGTCATGCGGCTGAAACCCAGCTGGCTGACCAGTTCACTCTCCGACGGCACGCGGTAATGCGGCGGCCAGTTGCCGCTGAGGATCTGCTGGCTGATCATCTGTTTAACGCGGGCATACAAGGGCGCCGGACTTTCGTCCAGGTGGGCAGCCAGTGAAGACTTGGCGGGCGGAGTCGGCACGGGGAATCCTTGCAGGGGAAAAAGATGCATAGATTGCCGGAGTTTACCGAGCAGGCAAACGTCTGTATATGTATATACAAATAAACACACGACCGGAGCGCCCTGAACATGTCCGCTTTCTTTGCCGAACGCGCACTGCTGCCTGATGGATGGGCCAACGATGTACGTCTTGAAGTCGGCGCGGATGGCCGGCTGACCCACGTTGCGGCCAATGCCAGTGCAGATGGCGCCGAACGGCTCAGGGGCCCGGTGTTGGCGGGCATGCCGAACCTGCACTCCCACGCGTTCCAGCGCGCCATGGCGGGCTTGGCCGAAGTGGCCGGCAACCCGAATGACAGCTTCTGGACCTGGCGCGAGCTGATGTACCGCATGGTCGGCAAGATCAGTCCGGAGCAACTGCAGATCATTGCGCGCCAGTTGTATATCGAGATGCTCAAGGCCGGTTACACCTCGGTGGCGGAGTTTCATTACGTCCACCATGACGTCAGCGGCCAGCCCTATGCCGACCGCACGGAACTGTCGCGGCAGATCAGCCAGGCGGCCGCCAGCAGCGGGATCGGCCTGACACTACTGCCGGTGCTCTACACCCACGCAGGGTTTGGTGGCCAGGCACCCAATGAAGGCCAGCGACGGTTTATCAACAGCAGCGAACATTACCTGGACCTGCAGGCGCGCCTGAAACCGATCCTCGCCGCACAACCGGCGCAGCAGTTGGGCTTGTGTTTCCACTCCCTGCGCGCCGTCACGCCGCAACAGATCAACGAAGTACTGGCCGCCAGCGACAAGGCCTGCCCGGTGCATATCCACATCGCCGAGCAACAGAAAGAAGTCGACGACTGCCTGGCCTGGAGCGGCAAACGCCCGCTGCAATGGTTGTACGACAATGTCGACGTCGATGAACGCTGGTGCCTGGTACACGCCACCCATGCCGATCCCGCGGAAGTGACGCGCATGGCCAGCAGCCGTGCAATTGCCGGTTTGTGCCTGACCACCGAAGCCAACCTGGGCGACGGGATTTTTCCAGCGGTGGATTTCCTCGCCCAGGGTGGGCGCATGGGCATTGGTTCCGACAGCCATGTGTCACTGAGCGTGGTGGAAGAACTGCGCTGGCTGGAATACGGCCAACGCCTGCGCGATCAGCGGCGCAATCGCCTGTATCGCCACGATCAGCCGATGGTCGGCCGCACGCTGTTCGATGCCGCGCTGGACGGCGGCGCCCAGGCGCTGGGCCAGCCGATTGGTCGGCTGGCAGTGGGCAAGCGCGCCGATTGGCTGGTGCTGGACGGTAACGATCCGTACCTGGCGACGGCGACGGCGGACGGGATTCTCAATCGCTGGCTGTTCGCCGGCGGCGATCGGCAGGTGCGCGATGTGATGGTCAACGGCCAGTGGGTGGTGCGCGACGGGCGGCATGCCGGTGAAGAAGAGAGCCGCCGGGCGTTCACCCAGGTTTTGAGAGAGTTACTCGGTTAAAAATGTGGGAGGGGGCTTGCTCCCGATAGCGATGTATCAGTATCAGATGTGCTGACTGACACACTGCAATCGGGAGCAAGCCCCCTCCCACAATTGGATTTGTGCTGATCCAGGATTATTGCGAGGTCTTCGCCATCTGTTTGTCCGACGTGCGCCAGATCAAACGTGTGGTGTCATAACCCTGCTGCCGCGCCCTGCTCAGCAGGTCTTCGCGGGTGTCGGCGCTGACCGTCGGCGTGCGCGACAAGATCCACATATAGCGCCGGCTCGGGCTGCCGACGAGGGCGGTCTTGTAGTCATCGCTGACGTACAGCACCCAGTAGTCGCCCTTGGCGACGCCCGGCAACAGCGCGGTAAACCAGTTATTGAATTCCACCCAGAGCTTGTCGGTCTTGCCCGGCACTTGCGGCGTGGCCGTGCCCTTGGCTTCTTCCCACTTCCATTCTGTCGTCAGGCAGCGGTTGAACACCGACATATCGCCATCTGGCAGCAGTGTGTAGCGGGCCTCGGACTGCGCGCAGTTGCGCTGGAAGTACATCGGTAATCGCGCCAATTCGTACCAGGTGCCCTGGTAACGCTTGAGGTTGACGTTACTCGCGGTCTTGGGTTGCAGATCATCGCCAGAATGGCTGGCGCAGCCCGCCAAAAACAGGCTGGCGCAAAGAAACAAAACAAAACGCATCATTCTTCTTCTCCCGCAGGCTTTCGCCCCGGTTTACTTCAGGCCTTGCCCGGAAAACATCAGAACCTTGTCACCGGCATATTGAACGCTGATAAAGCTGTTTTTATCGCCCCAGGTGCAGCTGGACATGCCCAGCGCGCCGGAACAATCGGTCGGCTTACCCAGCAACGACTCCACTTCGGTCTTGGCCATGCCAGCCGACAGCTTCGCGTAATTTTCCTGATTGACCTTGCTGCAAGCGGCCAACAGCACGCAAAAAGCCAGCAAAGCGAGACGGCGTAACGACATGGAATAACTCCTGGAGGGACAAAGCAGGTTGGGGATCTGCCAGAAGCTTAGAAGGGAAAACAGGTGTCTGGTTCCCGACGAACGAAAACAAAAAAGCCCCGAAAACGCTGAAACGTTTCGGGGCTTCTTATCGTTCAAGACTTCACGTCTTAAACCAGGCGAGAGCGCTGGCTCCCTTCCACCGTTACTGCTTGTGGTAGCCGGTCACACGCTCAACTTCTTCCTTCGAACCCAGGAACACCGCCACTCGCTGGTGCAGGCCTTCGGGCTGGATGTCGAGGATACGCTGGTGGCCGTCGGTGGACACACCGCCCGCCTGTTCAACCAGGAACGACAT
Source organism: Pseudomonas sp. D3 (assembly GCF_029320995.1). NCBI lineage: Bacteria > Pseudomonadati > Pseudomonadota > Gammaproteobacteria > Pseudomonadales > Pseudomonadaceae > Pseudomonas > Pseudomonas sp. D3. Next base: position 591,005 of record NZ_CP119772.1, on the reverse strand, counting down.
CGGGTTGGCTTCGTACATCAGGCGCAGTTTGCCCGGTTTGGACGGCTCGCGGCTGTCACGGGGGTACATGAACACGCCACCCCGGGTCAGGATGCGGTGTACGTCACCAACCATCGCCGCGACCCAGCGCATGTTGAAGTTTTTCTTCAACGGGCCGTCTTCGCCTTCCATCAACTCGTTGACGTAGCGCTTGACCGGTTCTTCCCAGTGGCGCTGGTTGGACATGTTGATCGCAAATTCCTGGGTAGCCGCAGGAATCACGATGTCTTCGTGAGTCAGGACGAAACTGCCCATTTCGCGGTCCAGGGTGAAGCCTTTGACGCCGTCGCCCAGGGTCAGGACCAGCATGGTCTGCGGGCCGTAGATCGCATAACCGGCGGCAACCTGCTGGGTGCCCGGTTGCAGGAAGGCCTTTTCGTTCAGGGCTTCGTTCTGGCTCAGGTGTTCGTTCGGGCAACGCAGTACCGAGAAGATGGTGCCGACCGGGGCGTTGATGTCGATGTTGGACGAACCGTCCAGTGGGTCGAACACCAGCAGGTAGGCGCCTTTTGGGTATTTGCCCGGGATCTGGTAGGCATTGTCCATTTCTTCGGACGCCATGCCGGCCAGGTGACCGCCCCATTCGTTGGCTTCGAGCAGGATCTCGTTGGAGATCACGTCGAGTTTCTTCTGCACTTCGCCTTGGACGTTTTCAGTGCCCATGCTGCCCAGGACACCACCCAACGCGCCTTTGGACACGGCATGGCTGATTTCCTTGCAAGCACGCGCCACCACTTCGATAAGGAAGCGCAGATCGGCAGGCGTGTTGTTGCTGCGGGTCTGCTCGATCAAATAGCGACTCAGGGTAACGCGGGACATGGAAGGCTCCGATGTATGGGGGGGGCTAAAAACCCGCGCAGTTTAACGCGAGTTGGGGCGTATTTCCTCCTATCAGAGGATTTAAACCCAATAGAGTTCATGGACTTTATTTAACGCGCCGCCGCTGGCTTGCGCAGCAAACTGTAGGCCATGGCCCCCAGCGCCGCCACGCCGAGCAGCAATACGGCCCAGAGCCCGAGTTTTTTCCAGTTCGGTTCGGTGTCGACAGCAGCTACGAGCGCAGGCGACGTGACCGCGATTTCCCCGGCCACCTTCGCCTGCCCCAAGGTGTTAAGACGCTCGGTGCTGTAGTCAGGGATCAGGGTCGACAGCGGCAGGTTCGCCGCCTTGGCCGACGCGTTCCCCAGCGCCAGGGTGAACGGCGGCTCACCTCGCGCCAGGAACACCAACTGCGTGGCGCGCACGGCAACCCGCAGGGTCGGCGCGGCAGCGCCCAGGCCACCGCCGCGCTCATCCACCTGCAACTTGAGTTCGGCGACCGCCTGGCCCGGCAACTGCAATTGATCCTGCACCACGTCCTGGCCGTTCTGGGTCAGGCGGTACAGCAAACCGTTGCTCAGCGGCTGCCAGGCTTGCTTGCTGTCACGCCGCCCCGACAGGGTCACGGGCGCCAGCGTATTGGGTTGTGTCAATTCGACGCGCAGGCGCTCGACATTCAGCCCCGCCGGTAACTGCCAGGTGTATTCCCCCGCCTGCAGCCGCGTGCCGGAAAGCGGCTGCGACCACACCCATGGCGTCGGCTGGCTACTGCGGGTGGCACTGGCCAATTTGGCCGAGGTCAACAGCGGCGCTGCCTGACCCTGCCACAACAGGCGCAGGTAACGCGCCGGTTGCCCCGGCAGGCTGACGTCATGCTGCTCGACGCGCTCGTCGGCAAACGACAAGCGCGCCACTTGCCCGTCGCCCCAGGGCGTCCAGTGCTGCAAGTCATCGCTGGCTTCAATGCTGAACCGCTGGAAGCCTTCTTGCTCGTGACTCCAGTCCAGGCTCAGTTGCTGCAACGGGGCCTTGATCGCACTGGCGTCGAGCACCCAGCCGCGCAGCACCTGCTGGCCGGCCGCGGAGGCTGTGGAGGGGCGCACTTCCAGCAAGGTGCCTTCGGCGCTGGACTTCATCACCACCGCCGGCAAGGTTTCGCGGGTGTCGGCAGCGTACAGCGGGAACCACTTCACATCGGCAACGTTACGGTTTTCGGTGTGTTGCGCGGATTGGCGCGACAGCGCATAGGCCTGGGGCTCGCCGGCGGCATTGAACACGCGCAGATCGCTGAGGTCGGTCTGGCGGGCGCTCAGTTGCACGGCCAACGGCAATTCGAGGCGATACCACGGGCCATTGCCGCTGACGCTCAGCGGCACCTGGGTGGTGAAGTCGGCGGGTGTTTCCTGGGCCCACACCGACAACGTCGCACACACGCCCACTACCGCCACGCTCAACTTACCGATCAAGAGGATGCTCCTTCAGTTTCCAACACAGGTTCGGCACGCTTGGGCGGCAGCGGTGCGAAATAACCCACCACCAGCAACAACCCGCCTACGCCAATGAACGACACGATCCGCGCCAAGCCGCCACGATTGCTCAGCTCGACAAAAAACAGCTTGGCCACCACCACGGCAATCAGTGCCGCGCCGATCAGCCACACTTCGCGACGATGGCGCAGGTGACCGCCGATCATCAGGCCGAGGGCGATCAGGGTCCAGACGATCGACAAGCCGGCTTGCACCAGCATCGACTCCAGCAACGCGTCCAACTGGAACGGCACGCCGCCCCAATGGTGGGCTGTGCGCATCACCAGCGCGGTGAAGAACGCAAACAGCGAAACCCCCGCCACACCCTGCGCGATCCATTGCGCACGTGGCCCGCGCTGCGGCGCCACACTGCGCGACCACAGATACACACCGAGCAGGGCAAACAGCAGGCCCAGGTCCAGCGGGTTAATCAGTGGTACATAGGGCAAAGGCTCGGCCGTACCGTCGCTGAAACTATTGGCCAGCCAGAACCAGCCGAGCATCAGCAGCGCCAACGGCAGCGCCGCCAGCACTCGATACTCGTTGGGATAGGCCGACACCGGCCACGGCCAACTGCGTGGCGCAGCCGCCAGCACCAGGTAGAGACTCGGCAGAAGCGCCCAGCCCAGCCAGCGCCAGGCGTTGTATTCGCTCGACAGCAACAACAGGCCGTAGCGCAGCTCCAGCGCCAGGACGCCGATCAACATCCAGCTCCCCAACACGTGGGCAACGCTCAATACGTTGGCCGGCGCCACCGCCGCCAAGCGCCGCAACGAGATGAAATGCACCGCGAACACCGCCAGCCAGGCCAGCCAGCCGAACTGCGCCGCCGGGTGATAGTAGCTATGCGCGGATACCAGCAACACCGCAGCCGCAGCCGGCATCAGCAAGGTGCAGAGCATACCCAGCGAGGCCCAGCGCAGACGCGCCGCGAACAGCGTCCAGATCGCCACGCTCACCGCTGCGATACCCAGCAGGAAGGCGCCCTGCAGCTCTTGCGGGATGAACCGCAGCACTTCGCCGATCAGCGCCAGCGCCCACCAGGCCGCGCCCCACACCAACAACAAGTCGGACAGGCGTTGCAGCTTCAGCACGGCAAACACCGGCGCATGGGGTTCGCGCTGCAAGCGCCAGGCGCCGACCAGGGCGGCCAGGCCCAGCACCATCGGCGTCCAGAAACCGCTGTGCCCCAACGGACGCAAACCTTCATGGGTCAAGGGCCCGAGCAGTTCCGGCACCGCCAACAGGAACGAAGCGCCGCCGAGCAGTTGCAGCAGCAAACCGAAGACGAAACTGACGCGCTGTTGCAGGTACAGGCTCAACCAGATGACCAGCAAACCACTCGCCGCCCACACCCCGCTGGCGCTGTCCCAGGGCAGCACAAACAGCACGGCCAGGTTGATCAACACCAGGCCGGCCAGCAGCACCACCGACAACCCGCGCAACAGCCGCACATCGCTGCGCACCATGTCGTCGCGGGCCGCCAGCAGCATGCCGCCGATCAACGCCAGCCCGATCAGCGACGCCGTCAGCAAACCGCCCCAACCTGCGCTGAATACCGCCGCCCCTTCACCGCCTTGCAGGCGCAGCAGGAACAGCGCGCCGCCCAGCAGTTGCACGGCGAACGCGGTGAACAGGAAGGTCCGCGAGCCAATGCGCAAGCCGACAGACAGCGTCACCAGGCCAGCAAGCGCCCAACTGATGGCGGTGCCTTGGGTCAGCAACAGCAGCGGTGCGAGCAGGTACACGCAGGTCAGCCCGAGGCTGGCCAATACCGGCAGGCCCTTGCGCTCCCACGCCGCCGCCTGTTCTGTGGATGCTTTGCGCAACTGCGCGAAGCTGAACAACAACGCAGCGCCCAGCAACAACGCACCCAATGGCACGCCGTCCAGCAATGTGTGTGTGCCGACGCGCAGTTCGCTGAGGAACGCCAGCGCCGAGCCCAGTTGCAACAACAGGCCAAACGCCCGCGCCAATGGCCGTTGCTGGCGCAAGCCGAGCCAGAAGATCCCGGCGCCTTCCACGGCCCAGGCCGCTGCGGTCCAGCGCGCATCGAGGCCCAGGGGAATCGCCAGGCTGGCGAAGATCACGCCCAGGGCCAGGCAGGTTTCCGCCAGCAGCAAGGCGCGCCCGCCACTGAGTAAGCGGGCCAGGCCCATATAAATAATGCCCAGGCCAAGGGCACTGAACGCAGCGGCAAACTCCAGGTGCTGTACCAGTGCGAACTGCAAGCCGAAGCCCACCAGCGGCGGGCCGAACAGCAGGCTGCCGTCGACATAATCGCCCTTGGCTGCCGACCAGCGCAGCAGCGCGCCCCGGCTGTCGTCCTCGGGCGCGTCGTTCATCTCCAGCAATTTGCGCCGGGTGAACAGCAGGCCGATCGCCAGGTACATCAGGAAAAACAGGATCAGGAACGGCTCGGTGCTCCACAGCAGCTGCGGGGCATACGAGCGCAGGCCCCAGGCGAAGCCGATGCCGAAGGTGCCGACAAAGCCGATCAGGTTGAGCAGGCGCCAGGCCTTGAACCAGGCGATGGCGAGGATGCCCGCATTGAGCAGGGCGAAGTAGCTGAACAGCGCCACATGGTTACCGGCGCCGGTGGAGGTCAGGATCGGCGCGGCAAAACCGCCCAGCGCCGCTGCGCAGGCGAGGCCCAACGCATCCTGGGTAATCGCCAGGATCGCCGAAAACAGCGTGACCGCCACCAGCAGGCCCAACGCCGCACTCGGGTCGATCAACGGGTGCAGGCGCATCGCGGCAAACACCGTCAGGTACAGCACCGCAATGCCAGTGCCTTGTAGCATCAAGCCGTAATTGCTGTTGCGCAGCCGCAACCACCAGCCCAGGCCCAGCAGGCCCACGGCGGCGGCGGCAACCCCGGCATAACGCAGTTCGATCGGCACCACCATGCCTTCAGTGGCATAGCGCAGCAAAAAGGCCAAGCCGAGGAACAACAGCACCACGCCGACGCGCAGAACGGTATTGCCACCGAACAGCCAATTGCGTGCGCCGCTGATGGCGCGCTCGATCAGGTTGGGGCCTCGGGGGATTAGTGGTTCATGCGCATGCGGTTTCTCGGCAGGTGTCCAGACATCCGCCGGCAATGCCTGGCTTGGCTCGGCAACGATGGCGACGGGCGTTGGCGCCAGTTCAACGGGCAACTCCCAGACAAGTTCGGGTGCCTCGGCTGGCAGGGCAGATTCGGCAACGGGGGATTCGACCAACACACTGTGTGCGAGCGGCGCAGGTTCTGGTGCGGGTTTTTCCAACTGCGCCAGGCGTTGCTCCAGCGCGGTGAGCGCTTTCTGCGCGGTCTCCAACTGACGGCCTTGTTCATCCGTGCGCGAAGCCAGCATCGACAGGCGAATCGCCTGGCCAATGCCCAACCCCAGCAGCGCGCCGATGCCCGCGTCGCTGAACGACTCATCGAGTGTCCAGCCAAGCGCCAGCCCAATCAGCATGAAAATCCATTGCATGGTCGATATTCCCTAAGCAAACCGGGGCCTAGTATATCGACGCGAGACCAATGTGGGAGGGGGGCTTGCCCCCGATAGCGGTGTGCCAGTCGACATATCTGCAAACTGACAGTCCGCTATCGGGGGCAAGCCCCCTCCCACACTTGTACTGCGGGGCTTAGTCGAGCGCTTTCCAGATTTCGGTGGCGTACTCGCGGATGGTGCGGTCCGAAGAGAACCAGCCCATTCGCGCGGTATTGAGCACCGCCGAACGCCACCATTCCTTGGAGTCATGCCAATGCGCGTCGACCCGGGCCTGGGCATCCCAGTAGGAATCGAAGTCGGCACACACCAGGAAGCGGTCGTAGTCGATCAGCCCATCGATCAAGCCCACATAACGGCCCGGATCATCCGGCGAGAACACCCCGCCGCGAATCGCTTGCAACACATCGCTCAAACGATGGGACGCGGCGATTTCCGGCCCGGCGTTGAATTCACCGGCATGCTTGCGGGCTTCCACCTGCTGGGCGCTGAGGCCGAAGATGAACATGTGCTCGGCGCCCACGCGCTCGTGCATCTCCACGTTGGCGCCGTCCATGGTGCCGATGGTGAGCGCGCCGTTAAGGCCGAATTTCATGTTGCTGGTGCCCGACGCTTCATAGCCGGCGGTGGAAATCTGCTCCGACAAGTCCGCCGCCGGAATGATGCTTTCCGCCAGGCTGACGTTGTAGTTGGGCAGGAACACCACCTTGAGCAAGCCGCGCACGGTGGGGTCGTTGTTGACGGTGCGAGCGATGTCGTTGGTCAGCTTGATGATCAGCTTGGCCTGGTGATAACTCGCCGCCGCCTTGCCGGCGAAGATCTTCACCCGTGGCACCCAGTCGGTCTCAGGCTCGGCACGGATCGCCTGATACAGCGCCACGGTGTGCAGCAGGTTGAGCAACTGGCGCTTGTATTCGTGGATGCGCTTGACCTGCACGTCGAACATCGCCGCCGGGTTGACCGCAATGCCCAGGCGCTCGTGGATGATCTCGGCCAGTGCGCGCTTGCTGTGCAGGCGCTGCTCGGCGAAGGCCTTGCGGAAGGCCTGCTTCTCGGCAAAGGTTTCCAGTTCGACCAGACGGGTTTCCATGTTGTCGAGAATATCCGGGCCCAACGCATCCACCAGCATCGACGTGAGCTGGGGGTTGGCCTGGTACAGCCAGCGGCGGAAGGTGATGCCGTTGGTTTTGTTGTTGATGCGCTCCGGGTACAGCTTGTGCAGTTCGGAGAACACCGTGCTGCGCATCAGTTGGGTGTGCAGGCCGGATACGCCGTTGACGCTATGGGAGCCGAGGAACGCCAGGTTGCCCATGCGCACGCGGCGGCCGTTGTCTTCTTCGATCAGCGACACGGCGCGCAGCACGTCGAAATCGTGGATGCCCTTGGCGCGCAGCGAGTCGATGTGCTGCGCGTTGATCAGGTAGATGATCTGCATGTGCCGGGGCAGCATGCGTTCCATCAGGCCGACCGGCCAGGTTTCGAGGGCTTCGGGCAGCAGCGTGTGGTTGGTGTACGACAGGGTTTCGACGGTGACATCCCACGCCGCTTCCCAGGGAACGTCGTGCAGGTCCACCAGTTGCCGCATCAACTCGGCGACGGCGATGGACGGGTGGGTGTCGTTGAGCTGAATCGCGGCGTGTTCGCCCAGGCTCAGCACCGAGCCGTGCATGTTCTTGTGGCGGCGCAGCAAGTCTTGGAGCGAGGCCGAGACGAAGAAGTATTCCTGGCGTAGGCGCAGTTCCTGCCCCGCTTCGGTGCTGTCGGCCGGGTAAAGCACTCGGGAGATGCTTTCGGCGCGGGCCACTTCGGCGACGGCGCCCAAGTGATCACCGGCGTTGAAGCGCTCCAGGTGCAGGTCTTCCACGGCGCGCGCGCGCCACAGCCGCAGGGTGTTGACGCTGGCACCGCGCCAGCCCACCACCGGGGTGTCGTAGGCCACGGCCCGCACGGTTTCGCTGGGCGACCACACCTGAATCAGCTTGCCGGCGGCATCCGGCAGGGTTTCGACGCTGCCGCCAAAACCGATCGGGTAAATCACTTCGGCCCGCTCGAACTCCCACGGGTTGCCGAAATCCAGCCAGCGCTCGGTCTGTTCCTGCTGCCAGCCATCGACAATCGCCTGGCGGAACAGCCCGTGCTCATAACGAATGCCATAACCGTGGCCGGCAATGCCCAAGGTCGACATGCTTTCCATAAAGCACGCCGCCAGTCGACCCAGGCCCCCGTTACCGAGCGCCGCATCGGGCTCCAGCAGGCGGATGCGCTCCAGGTCTACCCCGAGGTCCACCAGCGCTTCGCGGGCGATCTCCAGCAGGCCGAGGTTGCTCAGGCTGTCGTAGAGCAAGCGGCCGATGAGAAATTCGAGGGAGAGGTAATACACCCGCTTCTGGCCTTTACGGTAGATACGCCGCGTGTGGTCCATCCAGTGTTCGACCATCTGGTCGCGGGCGGCCAGGGCAATGGCTTCGAACCAGTCGTGGTCGAAGGCATGATCCGGGTCTTTGCCCACCGCGTAGGTGAGTTTGGTCAAGACAGCATCGCGAAATGCGGCTACCTCTGCTTCTCGTGCAAGCGGTTCCTGAGACATCGGTGCGACCTCGGGCGAGATTGAAGGAGTTGCTAGAGACTAGTCGGTCTGACAGACGGCCGACGCTCTGGTTCGGCAGTTTTTTAACTCATTCACCTTGGCATAAATCTGATGCAGGGGTCGTGCCCGATCACCACTCGATCGGCCTTCCAGCTGAAAACCCGAAAATATTGTTCAAAAAACCATCAATCCCGGTATGATCGCGCGCCCGGATACCGCCCCACCTTGGAACCCTGATGAAGCCTCAACTGATCGCCGCCGCGGAACTCGACCGTCTCGAGACCTGGCAGAAATATTCCGCCCACATGTGCGGGGGCTGCGTGTCCAGTTGCTGCACGCTGCCGGTCGAAGTGAAGATCAAAGACTTGATCCGCATTGGCATCGTCGATGAATTCGAGCGTGGCGACCCGCCGAAGAACATCGCCAAGCGCTTGCAGAAGGAAGGCATCGTCGAGCGCTACAACAGCAAATCCGAGATCTTCACCCTGCAGCGCATGAGCAACAACGACTGCCTGTACCTGGATCGTAAGACGCGCTTTTGCACTATTTATGACAAGCGCCCGGATACCTGCCGCAACCACCCGAAAATCGGCCCACGGCCAGGGTATTGCGCGTACAAGCCGAAGGAAGTGGTGCGCGAGACCAATTTCAAGACGCTCGATAAGTTCTGATTCACGTTTTGCAGGGTTCTTAAGGGCCCTATCGGGGGCAAGCCCCCTCCCACATTTTGAAGGCGTTCACAAATCAAACTGTGGGAGGGGGCTTGCCCCCGATGAGGCCCGCATAGTCACCACAAAAATCCCAGACATAAAAAAACGCCCCCGGCCTTTCGACCGGGGGCGTTTTTCATTCAGCCTGAGTTAACTCAGTTCTTGGCTTTCTTGGCAGCGCGGGTACGCTCGCCTTCGTCCAAGATCTTCTTACGCAGGCGGATCGACTTAGGCGTGACTTCGCACAGCTCGTCGTCCTGGATGAATTCCAGGGCCTGTTCCAGGGAGAACCTCACCGGTGGAACCAGAGCGATGGTTTCGTCTTTACCCGAAGCACGCATGTTGTCGAGCTTCTTGCCTTTGGTTGGGTTGACGCCCATGTCGTTGTCACGGCTGTTCAGACCAACGATCTGACCGTTGTAGATCTCTTGACCGTGTTCAACGAACAGCTTGCCACGCGCCTGGAGGGTTTCCAGGGAGTAGGTCAGCGCCTTGCCGGTTTCAACCGAAACCAGAACACCGTTCTGACGGCCGGACATGTCGCCGGACTTCATGGTGTCGTAGCGATCGAAGATCGAGGTCAGGATGCCAGCACCGTTGGTCAGGGTCAGGAACTGGTTACGGAAACCGATCAGACCACGCGCAGGGATGTTGTATTCCAGACGCACACGGCCTTTGCCATCCGGCACCATGTTGGTCAGGTCGCCCTTACGCAGGCCCATCTCTTCCATGACCTTGCCCTGGGATTCTTCAGGGGTGTCGATGGTGACGTTTTCGAACGGTTCCTGCTTCACGCCGTCAACAGTACGGATGATCACTTCAGGACGACCAACGCCCATTTCGAAGCCTTCGCGACGCATGGTTTCGATCAGTACCGAGAGGTGCAGCTCACCACGGCCGGAAACCTTGAACTTGTCAGCCGAGTCGCCTTCTTCAACGCGCAGTGCCACGTTGTACAGCAGCTCTTTGTCCAGACGTTCCTTGATGTTACGGGAAGTCACGAACTTGCCTTCTTTACCGCAGAAAGGCGAGTCGTTTACCTGGAAGGTCATGGAAACGGTTGGCTCGTCAACGGTCAGAGGCTTCATCGCCTCGACAGTGTCCGGCTGGCACAGGGTGTCGGAGATGAACAGCGAGTCCATGCCGCTGACGCACACGATGTCGCCGGCGAAAGCTTCTTCAACGTCGATACGGTGCAGGCCGTGGTGGCCCATCAGCTTCAGGATACGACCGTTGCGCTTCTTGCCGTCGGCGCCGATAGCGACAACCGGGGTGTTCGGCTTGACGCTACCACGAGCGATACGGCCAACGCCGATAACACCCAGGAAGCTGTTGTAGTCCAGTGCCGAGATTTGCATCTGGAACGGACCGTCACGGTCAACCTTCGGTGGTGGAACGTGGTCAACGATCGCCTGGTACAGCGGGGTCATGTCTTCCGCCATGGCGGTGTGTTCCAGACCGGCAATACCGTTCAGGGCCGAAGCGTAGATCACCTGGAAGTCCAGTTGTTCTTCGGTAGCACCCAGGTTGTCGAACAGATCGAAGATCTGGTCCAGAACCCAGTCCGGACGCGCGCCTGGACGGTCAACCTTGTTGATGCACACGATCGGACGCAGGCCGGCTTCGAAAGCCTTCTTGGTCACGAAACGGGTTTGCGGCATAGGGCCGTCTTGAGCGTCAACCAGCAGCAGAACGGAGTCAACCATCGACATTACGCGTTCTACTTCGCCGCCGAAGTCGGCGTGGCCCGGGGTGTCCACGATGTTGATGTGGTAGCCGTTCCAGTTGATAGCGGTGTTTTTAGCCAGGATGGTAATACCGCGCTCTTTCTCCTGGTCGTTGGAGTCCATCACGCGCTCGTCGTTGAGCTCGTTGCGCTCCAGGGTGCCGGATTGACGCAAGAGTTTGTCTACCAGGGTGGTTTTACCATGGTCAACGTGAGCAATGATGGCGATGTTACGTAGATTTTCGATCACTTGTGTATCTCGATCAGAGGATTCGGTGTGCTGACAGGTCGTGGCAGCGATTAACAGTAGAGTCAGGCCTTGCCGTTACGGCTTGACGGCAGAGTCGGGGGGCCGGTGACGCAGGCCACAGGCGTACAGCCCCGGGCTCTTAGCTCGGTCGATAAACGCGCACATTGGCATGCCCCTCACTGAGCAAATGGTGGGCATGCAGGCGACTCATCACGCCTTTGTCGCAATACAGCAGGTACTGACGGCTGTTATCCAGTTCCTTGAAACGCGCGTTCAATGCATAGAACGGCAGCGTTTGTACGTCGATGCCAGCGATGCCCAGCGGCTCATCTTCAGCGGCATCCGGGTGACGGATGTCGATGACGATCTGGCCCGCCAGGGCTTCGCTGACTTCTTCGATCTGCACATCCTGGCCCAACTCGTCGATGACACGATCGATCGGGACCAGTTTGGCGTTCTCGAGCGCACGCTCCAGAATCGCCATGTCAAACTGTTGTTCTTCATACTCCACGCGGTTGCGCTTGGCGTGGGTCTTGGGGTTCACCGAAATGACCCCGCAATATTCAGGCATGTGCTTGGCAAAGTCGGCGGTGCCGATTTGTTCTGCCAGGTCGATGATGTCCTGCTTGTGGCTGGCGATCAGCGGGCGCAGCACCAGCTTCTCGGTAACGCAGTCGATCAGCGACAGGTTCGGCAGCGTTTGGCTGGCCACCTGGGAAATCGCTTCGCCGGTCACCAGCGCGTCGATCTGCAGTTGATCGGCAATTCGGGACGCCGCGCGCAACATCATACGCTTCAATACTACGCCCATATGACTGTTATCGACTTTACCGAGAATTTCGCCCAGCACTTCCTCGAACGGCACGCTGACAAACAGCACGCGTTGGGAGCTGCCGTACTTCTTCCAGATATAGTGCGCGACTTCCATCACGCCCAATTCGTGTGCACGCCCGCCCAGGTTAAAGAAGCAGAAGTGGCTCATCAGGCCGCGGCGCATGATCTGGTAGGCCGCCACCGTGGAATCGAAACCGCCGGACATCAATACCAGGGTCTGTTCCAGGGCGCCCAGCGGGTAGCCGCCGATGCTATTGTGCTGGTTGTGGATCACAAACAACCGTTGGTCGCGAATTTCCATGCGCACTTCAATTTGCGGCGCTTTGAGGGAAATTCCGGCGGCGCCGCACTCGCGACGCAGCTTGCTGCCGACGTATTTTTCCACATCCATGGAGCTGAACGGATGCTTGCCGGCACGCTTGCAACGCACCGAAAAAATCTTGCCTTCCAGCTCACTGCCGAAGTGTTGTTTGCACTTTTCGGTAATGTCGTCGAAGTCGCCCAGCGGGTACTCGTCCACCTGCAGGAAATGCGCGATACCCGGCATGCAGCTCAGGCGCTCGGTCATATCCTTCAAGGCCTTGGCGTCGGTGACACGGGTTTCCAGCTCGAGATTGTCCCACACACCGTTCACCACCACCGCCGGGTCCAGATCGCGGAGCACGGTACGGATGTTCTTGGCCAACTGACGGATGAAACGCATCCGTACCGGTCGGCTTTTGATGGTGATCTCGGGGAAGACTTTAACGATTAATTTCATGGAAACAGCGCGCGCCGGGCCTGCCGAAAAAGGGGGGCGCGGATTATAGCGGAAATCGCTCAAGGTTTAACCAGTTAATATGCATCACCGACGCAACGCACCAAAACGGGTCGTTTCTGTGAGGCGTCGCTACATTGAGGTGCGTTATTTATTCCAATTCAGCAGTTTGCACCTTTATAGGGGCCATTTTGACGCAAAAAAGCCATGCTGGCGCACTGGCATGCAATTTGCTCTCTTGTGAGGCAGGTTGCCATGGCGGACTATCCGCGCCGGCATCACCCACATTCTAAGGGCTAACTCCACTACCCAGCCCGAAGCCACCCCGGAGGACACCATGTCGAAGTCGGTTCAACTCATCAAAGATCATGACGTTAAATGGATTGATCTGCGCTTCACGGACACAAAAGGCACTCAGCACCACGTGACCATGCCGGCTCGCGACGCGCTGGATGACGCGTTCTTCGAAGAAGGCAAAATGTTCGACGGTTCCTCCATTGCCGGCTGGAAAGGCATCGAAGCCTCCGACATGATCCTGATGCCGGACGACAGCACTGCCGTGCTGGACCCGTTCACCGAAGAGCCAACCCTGATCATCGTCTGCGACGTGATCGAGCCGTCGACCATGCAAGGCTATGACCGCGACCCACGTGCGATCGCCAAGCGTGCCGAGGAATACCTGAAGTCGACCGGTATCGGCGACACCGTATTCGTAGGCCCGGAACCAGAATTCTTCATCTTCGACCAAGTGAAGTTCAAGTCCGACATCTCCGGTTCCATGTTCAAGATCTACTCCGAACAAGGTTCGTGGATGTCCGACCAGGACGTTGAAGGCGGCAACCATGGCCACCGTCCAGGCATCAAAGGCGGTTATTTCCCGGTTCCACCATTCGACCACGACCACGAAATCCGTACCTCCATGTGCAACGCCATGGAAGACATGGGCCTGGTCATCGAAGTACACCACCACGAAGTGGCCACTGCCGGCCAGAACGAAATCGGTGTGAAGTTCAACACCCTGGTGGCCAAGGCTGACGAAGTTCAGACCCTGAAGTACTGCGTACACAACACTGCCGTTGCCTACGGCCGTACCGCTACCTTCATGCCTAAGCCACTGTACGGCGATAACGGTTCGGGTATGCACGTTCACCTGTCCATCGCCAAAGATGGCAAGAACACCTTCGCTGGTGAAGGTTATGCCGGCCTGTCCGACACTGCCCTGTACTTCATCGGCGGTATCATCAAGCACGGTAAGGCCTTGAACGGCTTCACCAACCCATCGACCAACTCCTACAAGCGTCTGGTCCCAGGTTTCGAAGCACCGGTAATGCTGGCCTACTCGGCCCGTAACCGCTCCGCCTCGATCCGTATTCCTTACGTGTCCAGCCCTCGCGCTCGCCGTATCGAAGCTCGCTTCCCGGACCCGGCAGCCAACCCATACCTGGCCTTCGCTGCGCTTGTAATGGCTGGCCTGGACGGTATCCAGAACAAGATCCACCCTGGCGACGCCGCCGACAAAAACTTGTACGACCTGCCGCCTGAAGAGGCCAAAGAGATCCCACAAGTGTGCGGCAGCCTGAAAGAAGCCCTGGAAGAGCTGGACAAGGGCCGTGCGTTCCTGACCAAAGGCGGCGTGTTCAGCGACGACTTCATCGATGCCTACATCGAGCTGAAAAGCGCAGAAGAAATCAAGGTGCGTACCTTCGTGCACCCACTGGAATACGAGCTGTACTACAGCTGCTGATCCGGTAGCGTCGCTTAACGTGGCGTGATCGAAAAAGACCTCCTTCGGGAGGTCTTTTTTTGCCCGCGGATTACACAGCTCCGCACCTGCAAACCCAATCAAAAAGGTGGGAGGGAGCTTGCTCCCGATAGCAGTGGATCAGTTGATACAGGTGCTGACGGACACTCTGCTATCGGGGGCAAGCCCCCTCCCACAAGGAGATCAGCATTGAAACGTAGACTTGTGTTCGCTCTGTTATTGGTCAGTGCCAGTGCGAGCGCTGCGCCGCCCAGCCTCGAACCTTTACTCAACAGCGTCGCCGAACGCCTGGCAATCGCCGACCAGGTCGCCCTGAGCAAGTGGGACAGCCACAAGCCCGTGGAAGACAAGAAACGCGAGCAAGAGGTAATCGCCAGCGTCGTCGCCCTGGCACCGAGCTACAAGCTCGACCCTGCCGCTGCCGGGCAATTTTTCTCGGCGCAGATCGAAGCGAACAAATTGGTGCAGTACGCCCACCTGTCCGACTGGCAGTTCCAGGGTAAGGCACCCGACGATCCACGCCCGGATCTGGTCAAGCAGATTCGCCCGCAACTGGACCAACTGCAAAAGCGCCTACTACAGCAGTTGGCCGACTTCACCCCCCAGCGCAGTGACCCGCAGTGCCCGCAATGGTTGGCCGAGGCGGTGCATGAGCGGCGCAATGAGCCGCTGCGCCAGCTGGCGATGATTCGCGCTACCGCCGAACTGTGCCGCCACCCAGATTAAGGCAGCGTACCCAAGCGGAAAGGGGCCTGGGCCCGATAGCCGTGTGTCAGCTACCTCATGGGTAACTCGGCCATCGCCATCGGGAGCAAGCCCCCTCCCACGTTGGTATTGCGTGCAATCGGAGGTTCACGCGGCATATTTCTGAACAAACGTCACAAAACCGCACTACATTGGTGCAACGCATTGCACCCTTCCCACCGGCCCAGCCCATTTTGGTTCGAAACTACCCGACAAAGCTGGCAGAACGCCACAGTTTCGCGCCTTAAACCCCTATTTCAGGGCTTAAACGCTTCTTTTCGGAGCCTTGGTTTGGTTTTTGCATTTTCCTTGTATCAGCGTGTGCCTCAAGCCCGCGCCTTGCTCCAAAAGAGGTCCTGATGACCATCAGCGATGCACTGCACCGTTTGTTACTCGACAACCTGACCACCGCGACCATCCTGCTCAATGACGATCTGCGCCTTGAGTACATGAACCCGGCGGCAGAGATGCTCCTGGCCATCAGCGGCCAGCGCAGCCATGGGCAGTTCATCAGCGAATTGTTCACCGAGTCGGCCGAAGCCTTGAGCTCGTTGCGCCAGGCGGTGGAGCAGGCACACCCGTTCACCAAGCGCGAAGCGATGCTCACCGCCCTGACCGGCCAGACCCTGACCGTCGACTACGCCGTGACCCCGATCCTGAGCAACGGCAGCACCCTGCTGCTGCTCGAAGTCCACCCGCGTGACCGCCTGCTGCGCATCACCAAGGAAGAAGCGCAGCTGTCCAAGCAAGAGACCAGCAAGATGCTGGTGCGCGGCCTGGCCCACGAGATCAAGAACCCGCTGGGTGGGATTCGCGGCGCGGCGCAGTTGCTGGCGCGCGAGCTACCGGACGAGCACCTCAAGGACTACACCAACGTCATCATCGAAGAGGCCGACCGCCTGCGCAACCTGGTGGACCGTATGCTCGGCTCCAACAAGCTGCCGTCGCTGGCGATGACCAACGTGCATGAAGTGCTGGAGCGTGTCTGTCATCTGGTCGAGGCCGAAAGCCAGGGTTGCATCACGTTGGTGCGCGACTATGACCCAAGCATTCCCGACGTCTTGATCGACCGCGAGCAGATGATCCAGGCGGTACTCAATATCGTGCGCAACGCCATGCAGGCCATCAGCAGCCAGAACGAGCTGCGCCTGGGCCGCATCAGCCTGCGCACCCGCGCCTTGCGCCAGTTCACCATCGGCCACGTGCGCCATCGCCTGGTAACCAAAGTCGAAATCACCGACAACGGCCCGGGCATTCCTGCAGAACTGCAGGAAACCATTTTCTTTCCCATGGTCAGCGGCCGCCCGGACGGTACCGGGCTGGGCCTGGCCATTACCCAGAACATCATCAGCCAGCACCAGGGTCTGATCGAATGTGAGAGCCATCCTGGCCACACCACGTTCTCGATCTTTCTGCCTCTGGAACAAGGAGCCCCATCGACATGAGCCGTAGTGAAACTGTCTGGATCGTCGATGACGACCGTTCTATCCGCTGGGTCCTCGAGAAAGCCCTGCAACAGGAAGGCATGACCACCCAGAGCTTCGACAGCGCTGATGGGGTGATGAGCCGCCTGGCGCGCCAGCAGCCCGACGTGATCATCTCCGACATCCGCATGCCCGGTGCCAGCGGCCTGGACCTGCTGGCACGGATTCGCGAGCAACACCCGCGCCTGCCGGTGATCATCATGACCGCGCACTCGGACCTGGACAGCGCTGTGGCGTCCTATCAGGGCGGTGCCTTTGAATACCTGCCCAAGCCGTTCGACGTGGACGAAGCGGTGGCGCTGGTCAAGCGCGCCAACCAGCACGCCCAGGAACAGCAGAACCAGGAAGCCCCGCCCGCCCTGACCCGCACCCCGGAAATCATCGGTGAAGCGCCGGCGATGCAGGAAGTGTTTCGCGCCATCGGGCGCTTGAGCCACTCCAACATCACCGTCCTGATCAATGGCGAGTCGGGCACCGGTAAAGAACTCGTGGCCCACGCCCTGCACCGCCACAGCCCACGGGCGGCGTCGCCGTTTATCGCGCTGAACATGGCGGCGATTCCCAAGGACTTGATGGAATCCGAGCTGTTCGGCCACGAGAAAGGTGCCTTCACCGGCGCGGCCAACCTGCGACGCGGGCGCTTTGAACAAGCGGACGGCGGCACACTGTTTCTCGATGAAATCGGCGACATGCCGGCCGATACCCAGACCCGCTTGCTGCGCGTACTGGCGGACGGCGAGTTCTACCGTGTGGGCGGGCATACGCCGGTCAAGGTCGACGTGCGCATCATCGCCGCGACTCACCAGAACCTGGAAACCCTGGTGCATGCGGGCAAGTTCCGTGAGGACTTGTTCCACCGCCTCAACGTGATCCGCATCCATATCCCGCGCATGTCGGACCGTCGCGAAGACATCCCGACCCTCGCGCGCCACTTCCTCAGCCGCGCTGCCCAGGAGCTGGCCGTCGAGCCGAAGCTGCTGAAAAGCGAGACCGAGGAATACCTGAAGAACCTGCCGTGGCCCGGCAACGTGCGCCAACTGGAGAACACCTGCCGCTGGATCACGGTGATGGCGTCCGGGCGCGAAGTGCATATCGGCGACCTGCCACCGGAATTGCTCAGCCTGCCGCAGGATTCGGCGCCCGTGACCAACTGGGAACAGGCGCTACGCCAATGGGCCGACCAGGCCCTGGCACGCGGCCAGTCGAACCTGCTGGACAGCGCCGTGCCGGCCTTCGAGCGGATCATGATCGAAACCGCCCTCAAGCATACCGCCGGTCGCCGCCGCGATGCGGCCGTGCTGCTGGGTTGGGGCCGCAACACCCTGACGCGCAAGATCAAGGAGCTGGGGATGAAGGTGGATGGCGGGGATGATGACGAAGGTGATGAGGGCTGAATCTCAGGTCCACTGAAGATCCAATGTGGGAGGGGGCTTGCCCCCGATGCCGGAGTGTCAGTCGACATCTATTTGACTGACCCACCGCCATCGGGGGCAAGCCCCCTCCCACATTTAGATCTTCACAAGGTTTCACAAGCATGCACCGCTTGAATGCAGCATGAACCGGCATCGAGCACGGCACCAACACCTGAAACCTCAGCCTCACTGAATAAAACCTGAAAACCGAAAACACCAAAGCCCCGTATACCGGGGCTTTGCGCTGTCTGGAGCGCTTTTTTTGGGCAACTTGGCCACTGTGGCACGCACCCTGCAATAACCCAGATACAACCCAGTTTCGGGGACCTTGGTACAGGCAGGCCGAGAATCCCCTCTTTACACCCGGGGTGCTTGATGCGAACCGCGTCGCGCTCCACACCGCTTTGGGGAACCTCGGTACAGGCAGGCCGGGGATTCCCTCTTTAACACCGAAGCCCACTGGCTTCACCCCGTTTTGGGAGCCCTGGTACAGGCAGGCCGGGAACTCCCTTCTTTACACCCGGGGCTTATGCGGCACAGCGCCCATAGCCCCAGCCCGTTTCGGGAACCTTGGTACAGGCAGGCCGGGGATTCCCTCTTTTATTGCTCTTGGAGATGGATCTCCAGCCGCCAGCGGCCTTCAGCCTTCTCTCCCGACCATTCCCCACGCAACGGCCGCGCCGCCACCAGGCTGAGCAACAGACCGCCATCGGTCTTGCGCACGCGCCAGTTCACATCCTTGTCATTGACCTTGAGCTGCCCGCTGGCAGCCTGGCCCTGCGCGTCGAACAACAGCGCCACGGTGCCGTCGATATGCTCGCCATGCAGCTTGGGTTCGCTGTTGAACCACACCACCGCACCGTCAGTTGCCGGCGTCACCTGCAGCAACTCGACCGGGTCCGGGGTAGTCAGACGACCGATCATCAGGCCGACCATCAGGCCGACAATCGCCAAAGAGCCCAAAACCCTCGGCAATAGCTTCGGCCTGGGGTCCTCTTCGAGGGTAGAATGCAGCGCATCTTTGCCTTCGGAGCCGTGCATGTTTCACGTCATCCTTTTTCAACCAGAAATTCCGCCGAATACCGGCAACGTTATCAGGCTGTGCGCCAACAGTGGCTGCCACCTGCATTTGATCGAGCCCCTGGGCTTCGACATGGACGACAAGCGCCTGCGCCGCGCCGGGCTGGACTACCACGAGTACGCCACCCTCAAGCGCCACGCCGACCTCGCCAGTTGCCTGGAAAGCCTGGGCCACCCTCGGTTGTTCGCGTTCACCACCAAGGGCTCGCGGCCGTTCCATGATGCCAGCTTCGCCGACGGCGACGCCTTCCTGTTCGGCCCGGAAAGCCGTGGCCTGCCCGCCGAGGTGCTCGACGCCCTGCCCGACGGCCATCGCCTGCGTCTGCCGATGCGCGAAGGTTGCCGCAGCCTGAACCTGTCCAACACCGTCGCCATAGCCGTCTACGAAGGCTGGCGCCAACTCGGTTTCAAGTAACGCACAAAACAAATGTGGGAGGGGGCTTGCCCCCGATTGCAGTGGGTCAGTCAAATAGATGTCGACTGACACTCCGGCATCGGGGGCAAGCCCCCTCCCACATTTTTTACCGCATCGACTTATTGAACAGTCGGTGCGCCTTCCTGTTGCATGCGCTGCAGCTCTTGCGCGTACAGGGCATCGAAGTTCACCGGAGCCAGCATCAGCGCCGGGAACGAGCCACGGGTGACCAGGCTGTCCAGGGTCTCGCGGGCATACGGGAACAGGATGTTCGGGCAGAACGCACCCAGGGTGTGGCTCATGGACGCTTCGTCCAGGCCCTGGATCAGGAAGATACCGGCCTGTTGCACTTCAGCGATGAAGGCCACTTCTTCGCCATTCTTGACGGTGACCGACAGGGTCAGCACGACTTCGTGGAAGTCACCTTCCAGCGCTTTTTGACGGGTGTTCAGGTCCAGCGCAACGCTTGGGGTCCATTCCTGACGGAAGATGGCCGGGCTTTTCGGTGCTTCGAACGACAGGTCGCGCACATAGATGCGCTGCAGCGAAAACTGTGGGCCTTGGGCTTCTGCTGCTTCGGTGTTCTGTTGGTCAGTCATCGCAGATCCTTCTTGATCTTGGGGTCTTTTAGGGTTTAGGAGTCAGACGTGAAGCAGCGCGTCCAGCTTTCCGGCGCGCTCAAGGGCAAACAGGTCATCGCATCCGCCGATGTGCTTGGCGCCGATCCAGATCTGCGGCACGGACGTGCGCCCCGCCTTCTGGGCCATTTCGGCGCGCACCTGGGGTTTGCCGTCGACCTTGATCTCTCCGAAGGCAACACCCTTCTTCTCCAGCAAGGCCTTGGCCCGCATGCAGTAAGGGCACCAATCGCTGGAATACACGACAACCTGGCTCATATCACTTCACCAGCGGCAGGTTATCGGCGCGCCAGCTGCTGATACCACCAGACAGCTTGGCGGCGGTGAAGCCGGTCTTGAGCATTTCGCGGGCGTGAGTGCCGGAATGCTGGCCTTGGGCGTCGACCAGGATGATGGTCTTGGCCTTGTGCTTTTCCAGCTCGGCCAGGCGCGCGATCAGCTTGTCCTGGGGAATGTTCAGGGCGCCGACGATATGACCGGCGGCAAAATCCTTGGCCGGACGGATATCCACGACAACGGCCTCATCCTTGTTGACCAGCGCGGTCAGCTCCGACGTGCTCAGGCTGCGGCCACCGCGGCTCATTTCATGAGCGATCAGCAGCGCCAGCAGGATGACGAAGGCACCCGCGAGCAGGTAGTGGGCAGTGGCAAATGCAATCAGGTGATCAACCATCAAGGAGGTTCCAGGGCGTTAAAATGGCGGTAAGTATACACAGCCGTCAGGGGGGGCCAACCCCCGTAAAGCGGTGACGTGGTCGGAACTTCGCTTTAAACTGCCACTCCCTTTTCAATCCCCTTCATTAATTACCGCCGCGAGAGGATCTATGACTACGACGCCTAAACCTTTGGTCCTGATAATTCTCGATGGCTTCGGACACAGTGAAAGCCACCACGACAACGCCGTGTACTCGGCCAACAAGCCGGTGCTGGACCGCCTGACCGCCACCCTGCCCAACGGCCTGATCTCCGGTTCGGGCATGGATGTGGGCCTGCCGGACGGCCAAATGGGCAACTCGGAAGTCGGCCATATGAATCTCGGCGCCGGACGAGTGGTCTATCAGGACTTCACCCGCGTGACCAAAGCGATCCGCGATGGCGAGTTCTTCGAGAACCCGACCATCTGCGCGGCAGTCGATAAAGCCGTCGCCGCCGGCAAGGCCGTTCACTTCATGGGCCTGCTGTCCGACGGTGGCGTACACAGCCACCAGGACCATCTCGTGGCCATGGCCGAACTGGCCTTCAAGCGCGGCGCCGACAAGATCTACCTGCACGCCTTCCTCGACGGCCGCGACACGCCGCCGAAAAGCGCGCAGTCGTCGATCGAACTGCTGGACGCCGCCTTCGCCGCCCTGGGCAAGGGCCGTATCGCCAGCCTGGTCGGTCGCTATTTCGCCATGGACCGCGACAACCGCTGGGACCGCGTGTCCCAGGCCTACAACCTGATCGTCGACGGCCAGGCCGAATTCAACGCCGCCACCGCCCAGGAAGGCCTGGAAGCCGCCTACGCGCGTGGCGAGAGCGATGAGTTCGTCAAAGCCACGACCATCGGCGAGCCGGTGAAAGTCGAAGACGGCGATGCCGTAGTGTTCATGAACTTCCGCGCCGACCGTGCCCGCGAGCTGAGCCACGTATTCGTCGATGCCGGTTTCAAGGACTTCGAACGCGCGCGCCAGCCGAACGTCGAGTTCGTCATGCTCACCCAATACGCCGCCAACATCCCGGCCCCGTCGGCTTTTGCCCCGGGCAGCCTGGAAAACGTGCTGGGCGACTACCTGGCGAAAAACGGCAAGACCCAGCTACGCATCGCCGAAACCGAGAAATATGCCCACGTGACCTTCTTCTTTTCCGGTGGCCGCGAAGAACCGTTCCCGGGCGAAGAGCGCATCCTGATCCCGTCGCCAAAAGTCGCGACCTACGACCTGCAGCCAGAAATGAGCGCGCCGGAAGTGACCGACAAGATCGTCGATGCCATTGATCACCAGCGTTATGACGTGATCGTGGTCAACTACGCCAACGGCGACATGGTCGGCCACAGCGGCAACCTGGCCGCCGCGGTCAAGGCGGTGGAATGCCTGGACCTGTGCGTGGGCCGCATCGTCGAAGCCCTGGAAAAAGTCGGCGGCGAAGCGCTGATCACCGCCGACCACGGCAACTGCGAGCAAATGTCCGACGAATCCACCGGGCAAGCCCACACTGCCCACACCACCGAGCCGGTGCCGTTCATCTACGTCGGCAAGCGCGACTTCAAAGTGCGCAACGGCGGCGTGCTGGCCGATGTGGCGCCGACCATGTTGATGTTGATGGGGCTGGAGAAGCCGAAAGAGATGACCGGCACCTCAATCCTGGTCTGATCTAAGCAACACCGAAAATCAATGTGGGAGGGGGCTTGCCCCCGATAGCAGTGGACCAGTCAACTCATCAGGTGACTGACACACCGCAATCGGGGGCAAGCCCCCTCCCACATTGGACTCTTCGTGTTTGGTGGATGTCTTTTCGCCATACCAGCGCCACTCGGCACCTATCTTGCCCAGAAGCCCCAAATGGGCGTTTTTTTTGCAGCGCTTGGCGGGCATACTAGGCCGTCCATTTCCCTGGTGTCGCCCGCCTCTATGCTTCGCGCCTTGATTACCCTCGCTCTTGTCTGCTTGCTCCAACCGGCATTTGCCGATGAGCGCGCACAAACCCAACAACAGTTGGACGCTACGCGTCAGGACATTACCGAGCTGAAAAAACTGCTCGGCAAGCTCCAGGAAGAAAAATCCGGGGTGCAGAAAGACCTGCGCGGCACGGAAACCGAAATGGGCCAGCTGGAGAAACAAGTCCAGGAGCTACAAAAAGAATTAAAGAAGAGCGAGTCGGAACTGGAGCGACTCGACGCTGAGAAAAAAAAACTCCAGAGCGCACGCGTTGAACAGCAACGCCTGATCGCGATCCAGGCCCGCGCCGCCTACCAGAGCGGCCGCCAGGAATACCTCAAGCTGCTGCTCAACCAGCAGAACCCGGAAAAATTCGCGCGCACCCTCACCTACTACGATTACCTGAGCAAGGCCCGCCTGGCTCAATTGAAGGGTTTCAACGAAACCCTGCGCCAACTGGCCAACGTCGAACAGGAAATCGCCGACCAGCAGTCACAGTTGCTCGACCAGAAAAGCGCCCTCGACACCCAGCGCGACCAGCTCGACAAGGTGCGCAAGGAACGCCAACTGGCCCTGGCCAAGCTCAATGACGACGTGAAGGCCCGTGACGCTAAGCTGCAAGCCCGCGAGCAGGACCAGGCCGACCTCGGCAAAGTGTTGAAAACCATCGAAGAAACCCTGGCCCGCCAGGCACGCGAGGCCGAGGAAGCGCGACAAAAAGCGCTGATCGCCCAGCAGGAAGCAGAAAAAAAGCGTCAGCGTGAGGCCGAACTGGCAGCCACTACCGACGCTCCGGCCCCACGTAAACCGGCGCATGCAGCGCCTGGCCCGCTGGTTTCCAGCGCGGGCGAATCCTTCGGCGGCCCTTTTGCTTCAGCTCGCGGCAAACTTCCATGGCCCGTTGATGGTCGACTACTGGCACGCTTTGGGGAAACCCGTGGCGATGACACCCGCGCCAAGTGGGATGGGGTGATGATCAGTGCCGCCGCCGGCAGCCAGGTCCACGCCGTCCACGGCGGTCGCGTGGTGTTTGCCGATTGGTTGCGGGGCGCCGGTCTATTGGTGATTCTCGACCACGGTAATGGCTATTTGAGTCTTTATGGCCACAATCAGACTTTACTCAAGTCGGCAGGTGATGTGGTAAAAGCCGGTGAATCCATCTCCACTGTCGGTAACAGTGGCGGCCAGGACACCCCGGCGCTGTACTTCGCTATTCGTCAGCAGGGCCGCCCGAGCGACCCTGCACAATGGTGCCGCACCCAAGGATAGGGTCGCATCTACATTAGGAGTTCGTTCGACATGCTGCATTTGTCCCGCCTCACTTCGCTGGCCCTGACGATCGCTCTGGTGATCGGCGCGCCTCTGGCTTTCGCCGACCAGGCCGCACCGGCTGCACCCGCTGGCACGGCCGCGACCACCAAGGCGCCGTTGCCGCTGGACGAGCTGCGCACCTTTGCCGAGGTCATGGACCGGATCAAGGCAGCCTATGTCGAACCCGTAGACGACAAGACCCTGCTGGAAAATGCCATCAAGGGCATGCTCAGCAACCTCGACCCGCACTCCGCGTACCTCGGCCCGGAAGATTTCGCCGAGCTGCAGGAAAGCACCAGCGGTGAGTTCGGTGGCCTGGGCATTGAAGTCGGCGCCGAAGATGGCCAGATCAAAGTGGTCTCGCCGATCGACGACACCCCGGCGTCCAAGGCCGGCATCCAGGCCGGTGACCTGATCGTCAAGATCAACGGCCAACCGACCCGCGGCCAGACCATGACCGAAGCCGTCGACAAGATGCGCGGCAAGATCGGCCAGAAAATCACCCTGACCCTGGTGCGCGACGGCGGTAACCCGTTCGACGTGACCCTGGCCCGCGCGACCATCACGGTCAAGAGCGTGAAGAGCCAGTTGCTGGAGTCGGGCTACGGCTACATCCGCATCACCCAGTTCCAGGTCAAGACCGGCGACGAAGTGGCCAAGGCCCTGGCCAAGCTGCGTAAAGACAACGGCAAGAAGCTCAACGGCATCGTGCTCGACCTGCGCAACAACCCCGGCGGCGTGCTGCAGTCGGCGGTGGAAGTGGTCGACCACTTCATCACCAAAGGCTTGATCGTCTACACCAAGGGCCGTATCGCCAACTCCGAGCTGCGCTTCTCAGCCACCGGCAACGACCTCAGCGAAAACGTGCCGCTGGCTGTGCTGATCAACGGCGGCAGCGCCTCGGCCTCGGAGATCGTCGCCGGCGCCCTGCAAGACCAGAAGCGCGGCGTGCTGATGGGCACCACCAGCTTCGGCAAAGGCTCGGTGCAAACCGTGTTGCCGCTGAACAACGAGCGCGCCCTGAAAATCACCACCGCGCTGTACTACACGCCGAACGGCCGCTCGATCCAGGCCCAGGGCATCGTGCCGGACATCGAAGTGCGCAAGGCCAAGATCACCAACGAGGCCGACAGCGAGTACTACAAGGAAGCCGACCTGCAAGGTCACCTGGGCAATGGCAACGGCGGCGCCGACCAGCCTACCGGCAGCAGCACCAAAGCCAAACCAATGCCGCAGGACGATGATTATCAACTGGCCCAGGCGTTGAGCCTGCTCAAGGGCTTGAGCATCACGCGCAGCCGTTGATATGCGCGCTGCCCTGATCATCGCTGCACTGTGCAGCCTGGCCGGGGTCGCCCACGCGACCCCGGCCGGCGAGCCGCACAAAGCCTACCTGACCCTGATCATCGACGACCTGGGGCAAAACCTGCCCCGGGATCGCCGCGTGCTGGCCCTGCCCGGCCCGGTGACCACGGCGATCATGCCCGACACGCCGCATGCCGCCGAATTCGCCCGCGAAGCGCACAAGGCCGGCAAGGTCGTGATCCTGCACATGCCCATGGACCCGGCCACCGGCCCGTTCGCCTGGCACCCCGAGCTGCCTATCGAAGAACTCGGCAAACGCCTGGACGCCGCGTTCAAGGCCGTGCCCTACACCGCCGGCATCAACAATCACATGGGCAGCCGCATGACCGCCCAGCCCGAAGCCATGGCCTGGCTGATGGGCGAGTTGCAACGGCGTCACAAGTTCTTTGTCGACAGCCGCACCAGCGCGCAGACCGTCGGTGCCGCCGAAGCGCAGAAGATCGGCCTGGCCAGTATCTCGCGGGATGTGTTCCTCGACGATGAACGCACCGAAGCCGCGATCACCACGCAATTGCAGAGCGCAATCAGACTGGCCCATAAACAGGGCTCAGCGGTGATGATCGGCCATCCTTATCCACAGACCCTGGCGGTGCTCGAACGCGAACTGCCCAAGCTCAAGGCCCGGGGCGTGGAATGGATTGATATCAAGCTGATGATCAGCGTGCGCAGCAATCAGGCGATGGCGGCGCACGGCAAGAACGGCACCTATCGCTACAAATAGCGCGCCATGATCTGGTCCAGCAGGCCTTCCTGGCGCAATTGATCCAACGCCGCCTGCAGCTTGGCCACCGTCTCATCCGGCACGTCCTTGTTCAACGCCAGGTACAACTGGGCACTGTTGAAACGCAGGACTGTCTTGAGCCCGGTCACACCGACCTGGCGCGCCAGGTAGCGGCCGGCCGGGTCGCCGGTGGCCCATAGGTCGATCTGACCATCCAGCAGCTTTTGCGCGTTGTCCTGGTCACGCAACACCAGCACTGGCTTGAGGCCCTGCCTTTCCAGGGTCTCGGCAATCGCGTCGCCCCTGTAGGCGCCGATCTTGTAGCGCCGCGCCTGCGCCAGCTCGCCGAGCTGGATCTTGCTGTCGGCCTTGGCCAGCATCACCCAGTCATCCGGGCCAATAGGGCCGACCCATTTGAACAGTGCTTCACGCTCTGGCAGGCGAGCCATCACGAACACGCCGTAGCCGGGGTTTTCCAGGGCAAGTTTGTAGATCCGCTCCCAAGGAAAGCGCAGGGTGAGGTTGTAGGAAATGCCGGCACGCTTGAAGGTTTCGCGCACGATGTCCACGGCGATGCCTTCGATGTTGTCTTCCTTGGCAAAGTTCTTGCCGTTTTTCGCCATGTTGTAGGGCGGGAAGTTTTCCGTCAGCAACACCAGGGAGGCGTCAGACGATTCTTCGGCTTGAACCGCACCGATCATGAGCACGGAAGTACTGGCGAGGGCGAGCAGCAGGTCTTTGAACATGAAAGTTACCGGAATCCATGGCAAGCGCAGAGAGTGCCGCGCACTTGCCATGGTGTCCAGCAGCGTTTAGCGCACCACGATACCGCGCGCGGCCATGTATGCCTTGGCCTCGGGGACGGTGTATTCGCCAAAGTGGAAAATACTCGCCGCCAGCACGGCGCTGGCGTGGCCTTCGATCACGCCGTCGGCCAGGTGCTGCAGGTTGCCGACGCCGCCAGAGGCGATCACCGGAATGCCCAGCGCATCGCTGATGGCGCGGGTCACGCCGAGGTCGAAGCCGTTTTTCATGCCATCCTGGTCCATGCTGGTCAGCAGGATTTCACCGGCGCCCAGGCCTTCCATCTTCATCGCCCACTCCACCGCGTCCAGGCCGGTCGGCTTGCGCCCGCCGTGGGTGAAGATCTCCCAGCGCGGGGTTTCGCCGGGGCCGGAGACTTTCTTGGCGTCGATGGCCACCACGATGCACTGCGAGCCGAAGTGCTGCGCGGCTTCGCCGACGAACTCCGGGTTGAACACTGCAGCGGTGTTGATCGAGACCTTGTCCGCACCGGCATTGAGCAGGTTGCGGATGTCTTGCACGGTGCGCACGCCGCCGCCCACAGTCAACGGGATGAACACCTGGCTGGCCATGCGCTCGACGGTATGCAGCGTGGTGTCGCGACCGTCGACGCTGGCGGTGATGTCGAGAAAGGTAATCTCGTCGGCACCTTGCTCATCGTAGCGACGGGCGATTTCCACCGGGTCGCCGGCGTCACGGATGTTCTCGAACTTGACGCCCTTGACCACGCGACCGTTGTCGACGTCCAGGCAAGGGATGATGCGTTTGGCCAGCGCCATGGTCAGTCCTCAGCCGTTGTAGGCATCGCAGTAAGCCTGGGCTTCAGCGACGTCCAGGGTACCTTCGTAGATCGCACGGCCGGTGATGGCGCCGATGATCCCAGGGGCCCGGGCGTCCAGCAGCGACTTGATGTCACCCAGGTTATGGATGCCACCGGAAGCGATCACCGGGATCTTAGTGGCTGCCGCCAGCGCAGCGGTGAACGGCACGTTGCAGCCCTGCATCATGCCGTCTTTGGCGATGTCGGTATAAACGATGGCGGACACGCCGCAGGCTTCGAACTGCTTGGCCAGGTCGATCACCTGCACCGTGCTGATTTCAGCCCAGCCGTCGGTGGCGACGAAACCGTCCTTGGCGTCCAGGCCGACGATCACTTTGCCCGGGAACGCACGGCAGGCCTCGGCGACGAAGGCTGGGTCTTTCACGGCCTTGGTGCCGATGATCACGTAGCTCACGCCAGCCTTGACGTAGTGTTCGATGGTTTCCAGGGAGCGGATACCGCCGCCGATCTGGATCGGCAGGTTCGGGTAACGCTTGGCGATCGCGGTCACCACTTCACCATTGACCGGCTGGCCTTCGAAGGCGCCGTTCAAGTCCACCAGATGCAGACGACGGCAACCACCTTCCACCCATTTGGCAGCCATGCTCACCGGGTCGTCGGAGAACACCGTGGAATCTTCCATGCGGCCCTGGCGCAGACGCACGCAAGCGCCGTCCTTGAGATCGATAGCGGGGATAATCAGCATCTGGCAAACCTTATTCGATATTCAGCAATGCTTGGGAAATCAGGGTTTCTCAAGCGACCACAGGTCGCTTTCGATACTTTCGAACCTTTCTCTAAGGAGCGTCTGCGTATCGAAAATCGCCCTGTTGTAATAGTGCGGCGCAACTTCAAGGGTGAACAACTCAAGGATCTCAGCGACCTCGAACGAGCCCAGCTTGAGCTCGAAACGGTCCTCCATGAAGCGCTTGATCTTGTTGGTAGCCTCACGCTCCTGTTCGGGCGTGAGGTTCAGGATCGGCAGCTTCGGCTTCTTGGCCATTTACCAGCGACCGTCCCACGCAGCGAAGTTCTGCAGCAATTGCAGGCCATGGGTATGGCTCTTCTCCGGGTGGAACTGCACCGCAAAACGCGAACCTTCGGCCAGCGCGGCGGCAAAGTCGACGCCGTAGTGCCCGCCACCCACCACCTGGCGCGGGTTACCGGCGGCGATGTAATAGCTGTGGACGAAGTAAAAGCGCGCCATGTCCGGGATTTCATGCCACAGCGGGTGATCGACGGTGCGACGCACTTCGTTCCAGCCCATGTGCGGGACTTTCAGATGCTCGCCGTCTTCATGCAGGTCCTTGCCGAAGAACTTCACCTGGCCTGGAAACAAGCCGATGCAGTCCACGCCGTCGTTCTCTTCACTGCTGTCGAGCAAGGCTTGCATGCCCACGCAGATACCCAGGAACGGTCGGTCCTGGCTGACTTCACGCACCAGGCTGTCAAAGCCCAAACGACGAATTTCAGCCATGCAATCGCGAATCGCGCCAACGCCTGGGAACACCACGCGGTCGGCTTCGCGAATCACATTGGCATCGCTGGTGATCAGCACCTTGCCGGCACCTACGTGTTCGAGGGCCTTGGCCACCGAGTGCAGGTTACCCATGCCGTAATCGATAACCGCGACCGTCTGCATTACAGGACGCCCTTGGTCGATGGCATTTGCCCGGCCATACGGTCATCCAGCTCCACCGCCATGCGCAGCGCGCGACCGAATGCCTTGAACACGGTTTCGATCTGGTGGTGGGTGTTGGTGCCGCGCAGGTTGTCGATGTGCAGGCTGACGAGTGCGTGGTTGACGAAACCCTGGAAGAATTCCTGGAACAGGTCAACGTCGAAACCGCCCACGGTGGCGCGGGTGTAGGGCACGTGCATCTGCAGGCCTGGGCGGCCGGAGAAGTCGATGACCACACGCGACAGCGCTTCATCCAGCGGGACATAGGCGTGGCCGTAGCGACGGATGCCTTTCTTGTCGCCGATGGCCTTGGCAAACGCCTGGCCGAGGGTGATACCGACATCCTCCACCGTGTGGTGGTCGTCGATATGCAGGTCGCCCTTGCTGACGATATCCAGGTCGATCAGCCCATGACGGGCGATCTGGTCCAGCATGTGCTCAAGAAAAGGTACACCGATATCAAATCGGGCCTTTCCGGTGCCATCCAGGTTGATCGAGGCTTTGATCTGGGTTTCCAGAGTGTCGCGCTCGACGGACGCCTTACGTTCGGCCATCACCAGCTCCGCAAAATCATTGGGCGAAAAAGGCAGCCATTATAGGGGCGCGGGCGCTAAACAGAAACATCGAAGGGGATAAGACTGACGAGTTGAAGCGAGGAGGGTCGGGGATAGACATGTGCATACAAGTAGGGGGGCGGGCTTGCGTGGCGAGGGAGCTTGCTCCCGCTGGGCTGCACAGCAGCCCCAAAACCTGTCACCGCGACCTGCCTGAGGCATGCGGTAAATCGATTGGGGTCGCTTCGCGACCCAGCGGGAGCAAGCTCCCTCGCCACAACAAGACTGCCCACAGGGGCAGACGGTCTTAGTGGAACAGTACCGCCGTCTTCTGCAGGGTCACCCACACACCCCACGCCAACGGAATACCCACGACCAACCATGCCGCGACAGCCAGCGGCTTGCTGCCGGCGGAGGCTTGCCATTCGAGCACGGTGCTCGAATCGGCGCCCTTGTCATGGCCCAGCGCCTGTTCGGCGGCCAGTTCGGCGTCGGTCATGAAGTACTTGTCGTCCACCGGGCGCACCAGCAAGTTGCAGATGAAACCCAGCACCAGCAGGCCGGCGAGGATGTACAAGGTGATGTCGTAGGCAGCGGCGCGTTCGACGCCGATGCTCAACTGATACTCACGCAGGTAGTTCACCAACACCGGGCCCAGCACGCCCGCCGCAGCCCAAGCGGTCAGCAGGCGACCGTGGATCGCGCCGACCATCTGGGTGCCGAACAGGTCGGCCAGGTAAGCCGGAACGGTCGCAAAACCGCCGCCGTACATCGACAGGATGATGCAGAACGCCGCCACGAACAGCGCCACGTTGCCCAGGTGCCCCAGGTTCGGGATCAGTGCATACAGGGCAAAGCCCAGGGCGAAGAACACGAAGTAGGTGTTTTTACGGCCAAGGTAGTCGGAGAACGACGCCCAGAAGAACCGGCCACCAATGTTGAACAGGCTCAACAACCCGGTAAAGCCCGCCGCAATCGCCGCGATCGACGCCAGTTGCCCGGCATTCAGTTGACCGAACGGCACATCCACACCCAGCAACTTGCCGCCGAACACTTCCTGCAGCAGCGGCGAAGCCATGCCGAGGATGCCGATACCGGCAGATACGTTCAGGCACAGCACCAGCCATACCAGGCGGAATTGCGGAGTTTTCCAGGCCACGTTCACGTGAACGTGACGGTGGGTGATCATCGCGTTGCTGGCTTTTTTCTCCGGTGCGGTCCAGCCCTCAGGCTTCCAGCCGGTCGGCGGGACGCGGTACGACAGTGCGCCACCGATCATGAACACGAAGTAAATCGCCGCCATCACCAAAAAGCTCTGCCACACGCCCACGCTGGTTGGCGAAGCGAAGTGCCCCATCAGCGCCGCCGCCAGGGGCGCACCCACCATTGCGCCGCCGCCGAAGCCCATGATCGCCATGCCGGTAGCCATGCCGCGCTTGTCCGGGAACCACTTGATCAGGGTCGACACGGGCGAGATATAGCCCAGCCCCAGGCCGATACCGCCAATGACGCCGGAGCCGATCCACATCAACCAGATCTGGTGGGTATAAATCCCCAGCGCCGAAATCAGCAGGCCACCACACCAGCACAATGCCGAGACGACGCCCGCCTTGCGTGGCCCGGCATGTTCCAGCCAGCCGCCCCAGATCGCTGCCGAGCAGCCCAGGAAGATGAAGAACAGGGTGTAGATCCAGCCGAGCATGGAGATCGGCCAGTCGCACTGGGACGAGAAGACCTGGGCGATAAAGCTCATATCCGGCGCGCAGGCGACCGGCGTGGTGATCCCCAGCGCCTTGGACAGCGGCAGCCAGAACACCGAAAAGCCGTAGGCCATGCCGATACACAGGTGGATGGCCAGGGCGGCCGGTGGAACCAGCCAACGGTTGAACCCGGGCTTGGCGATGATGCGCTCCTTGGACAGGAACGCAGGCTGCGCGGCAGTGATACCCGCCGCAGTGCTAGTGCTCATTGGTGTTTCCCCCAGTTATTAGTATGTGTTCGTCAGGCGCGCTCTCCTTCGGCCTTGCACGCAAAGCGTGGCCGTTTTGTTGAATAGAACTCCATTTAAAGCGCGACGTTACGTCGCAGAAGGCGGACGAACGCGCAGAGATTAGCATCAACGGCGTACAGAAAAACCAAAGTGCCACTACCTTTTGGGAATTATTTGTGTTTTTTGACGCCAGAATACCGTCCCGACGCTAGATACAATGTAACGATCCGTGAACTGACGCAGGCCATCGGGCGCTATACTCTGCGGCTAAATTTTGAAATCGACATACAAGGACTCGCCCATGAAAGCGTTCGGCAAAATCCTGGGTCTGGTACTTCTCGGGCTGTTGCTGATCATTGTGGCTCTCGGCTTTGCCCTGACCCATCTCTTCGATCCCAACGACTACAAAGACGAGATTCGCCAGATTGCCCGCGACAAGGCCCACATCGAGCTGACGCTCAATGGCGACATCGGCTGGAGCCTGTTCCCCTGGCTGGGCCTGGAACTGCACGAAGCCAGCGTCGCGACCCTGACCACCCCGACCCAACCGTTCGCCGATCTGCAGATGCTCGGCCTGTCGGTACGCGTGCTGCCGCTGCTGCGCCGCGAAGTACAGATGAGCGATGTGCGTGTCGAAGGCCTGAACCTGCGCCTCAACCGCGACAAGCAAGGCCACGGCAACTGGGAAGACATCGGCAAGAACGCCCCCGAGGCGACCACCGATACCCCAGCCCCAGCGCAACCGGCGGAACCGGCGACCGAGGTGAAGGCAGAGAAACCGCCGCAGCCCATCCGCCTGGACATCGACAGCCTGACCATCAACAACGCCCGCATCGAATACAACGATGAACAGACCGGCAAGCAGTTCAGCGCCGAAAGCATCCAACTGAGTGCGGGCGCCATCCACGAAGGGGCAAGTATTCCGCTGAAGCTCACCGCGTTCCTCGGCAGCAACCAGCCGGTCATGCGCGTCAAGACCGAACTCAACGGCAACCTGCGCATTCAGCGTGCGCTCAAGCGTTATCAGTTCGAAGACATGAGGATCAGTGGTGAAGCCACCGGCGAGCCGCTGCAAGGCAAAACCGTGACCTTCTCCACCCAAGGCCAACTGCTGGTGGACCTGGCGGCCAACATTGCCGAATGGACCAACCTGAAACTCTCGGCCAACCAGTTGCGCGCCCTCGGCGAACTGAAGGTCAACGACCTGGACAAGACCCCGCAGATCAGCGGCGCGCTGTCCATCGCCCAGTTTGACCTGGCCAAGTTCCTCGACAGCATCGGCAACCCGCTGCCACCGATGGCCGAGGACAGCCTGAGCAAGGTCGAGCTGGTCAGCCGCCTCCAAGGCACGCCCACCCGCCTGGCCCTGGAAGACCTCAACCTGAAACTCGACAGCAGCACCTTCACCGGCCGCGTCGCCGTGGACGATTTCGCCAAGCAATCGCTGCGCGTGCAACTCAAGGGTGACACCTTCAACGCCGACGACTACCTGCCGGTCAAGTCCGAATCCGCCAAGGGCGCAACCGCCGCACGCCAAGCCGAAGTTCAGGACAGCGAAGCCGGCGCCATGGCCGCCGGCGGCACCACACCGCTGCCGGACGCCCCCACCAAAGGCGCCTGGAGCACCGACAAGCTGCTGCCGTTGACCCGCCTGCGCACACTGGACGTGGAGGCCGACCTGGCCTTCGGCCAACTGACCCTGAGCAAGCTGCCGATCCAGAACGCCGTGCTCAAGGCCAGCGGCCTCAACGGCCAGCTCAAGCTCGAAAGCCTGAGCGGCGGCCTCTACAACGGCAGCTTCCAGGCCAATGGCAGCCTCGATGTACGCCAGGATATTCCAGTGCTGGCGCTGCAAAGCCATATCAAGCAAGTGCCGGTCGAACGCATCCTGCAAGCCCAGGGGCAGACGCCGCCGATCAAGGGCCAGATCACCCTCGACAGCAACCTCAGCGGCCGAGGCAACAGCCAAAAGGCACTGATCGATAGCCTCAACGGCAACGCCAGCTTCGTGATCAACAACGGCGTGCTGCTCAATGCCAACCTTGAACAGCAACTGTGTACCGGCATCGCCCTGCTCAACCGCAAGACCCTGAGCAGCGAGCCACGCGCCAAGGACACACCGTTCCAGGAATTGAAGGGCAACCTGACGTTCCGCAACGGCGTGGCCAATAACCCCGACCTGAAGGTGCGCATCCCGGGCCTCACGGTCAACGGCAACGGCGACATCGATCTGCGCGTGCTGGGTATGGATTATCGCGTCGGCATCGTCGTCGAGGGTGACCAGCGCGAAGTGCCGGACCCTGCGTGCGAGGTAGGCGCCAACTTCCAGGGCATCGAAGTCCCGCTGCGCTGCCGTGGCCCGCTGGAGCTGGGCGCCAAGGCGTGCCGCCTGGACAAGGACGGCCTCGGCCAGGTCGCCATCAAGGCCGCCGGCAACCGCCTCAACGAGAAGCTGGAAGAGAAGCTCGACAAAGTTAACCCACAGTTGAAAGACGCGTTGAAAGGCCTGTTCAAACGATGAAAAACGAGCAGTTTTCCGAGGCGGTACTGAACTGGTACGACCGCCACGGTCGCCATGACCTGCCTTGGCAACAGGGCATCACGCCCTACCGGGTGTGGGTCTCGGAGATCATGCTGCAACAGACCCAGGTCAGCACCGTGCTCAATTACTTCGACCGCTTCATGGCCTCCCTGCCAACGGTCGAAGCCCTGGCTGCCGCACCGGAAGACGAGGTACTGCACCTGTGGACCGGCCTGGGTTACTACACCCGCGCGCGCAACCTGCAGAAGACCGCGAAGATTGTCGTGGCCGAGTACGCCGGCGAGTTTCCCCGCGACGTGGAGAAACTCACCGAACTGCCTGGCATCGGCCTGTCCACCGCCGGCGCTATCGCCAGCCTGAGCATGGGCCTGCGCGCGCCGATCCTCGATGGCAACGTCAAACGCGTGCTGGCACGCTTTACCGCGCAGGAAGGCTACCCAGGCGAACCCAAGGTGGCCAAACAACTCTGGGCCACCGCAGAGCGCTTCACGCCCCACGACCGCGTCAACGCCTACACCCAGGCGATGATGGACATGGGCGCCACCCTTTGCACCCGCAGCAAGCCCAGTTGCCTGCTATGCCCGCTGGAAAAAGGCTGCGAAGCCCACATGCTCGGCCTGGAGACGCGCTACCCGATCCCCAAGCCGCGCAAGACCATCCCCCAGAGGCGCACGCTGATGCCCATGCTCGCCAACGGCGACGGCGCGATCCTGCTTTACCGTCGCCCGTCCACGGGCCTGTGGGGCGGTCTGTGGAGCTTGCCGGAGCTGGACGACCTGCAAGACCTCGAACACCTCGCCCACCAGCACGCGCTGGAACTGGGTAAACAACAGGAACTGCCGGGGCTGATCCACACCTTCAGCCACTTCCAACTGGCCATCGAACCCTGGCTGGTCCAGGTCGAGGAATCTGCCCACCACGTGGCCGAGGCCGACTGGCTCTGGTATAACCTCGCCACCCCGCCGCGCCTGGGCCTTGCCGCCCCGGTGAAAAAACTGCTGAAGCGCGCGGCCGACGTATTGAACGCAGGAGTTTCGTCATGACCCGCACCATCATCTGCCGCAAGTACCACGAAGAACTGCCCGCCCTGGAGCGCGCCCCGTTCCCGGGTGCCAAGGGCCAGGACATTTTCGATCACGTCTCCGCCAAAGCCTGGGCCGACTGGCAGAAACACCAAACGCTGCTGATCAACGAAAAGCGCCTGAACATGATGAACGCCGAAGACCGCAAATACCTGCAAGGCGAGATGGACAAGTTCTTTTCCGGCGAGGATTACGCCAAGGCCGAAGGCTACGTGCCGCCTGCTCAATAATTGAGCAAAAATCGGGGTCGGCACGTAAGCGACGGTAATAATTAAATATTTTTTGAAAACTTGCTTGACGACCCCCTGAAAAACCAGTTTAATGCGCCCCGTTGCCCAGATAGCTCAGTCGGTAGAGCAGGGGATTGAAAATCCCCGTGTCGGCGGTTCGATTCCGTCTCTGGGCACCACTATTAAGTTTCAGGTGGTGCAAGTATCATCTGAAGCACACAAAAAACCCGCCCAGTGCGGGTTTTTTGTTGTCTTCGTTTTACCGATCCAAAGCGGGGCGGCTCACCGCCGCCCCAGCATGCAATACCCGCCTCGCGCCGTCTACTTGAGCAAAAACACCAACAACGGATTGTCGTTCAGTCGTCCGTTGAACATCGGTGCCAGGTGCTCCACTGGAGTCCCCTTCAACTGCTCGGTTTCCTTGCGCGCCACGATCACCCAGGACGGCCGCGGCAGTGCCTCCAACTGATCCAGTTGGTTGCGCCCGATAAACAGCGGCTGCTCGTCGTGATCCAGGTTCATCATGTAGCGCACCCCCCAGGTGTCCCGCCCAAGGCCGACAAACACCAACGTTCCCGGTTCTTCTGCGCGAAGCGCTTCCACCTGACTGACAAACTGCCGGGTGTCGAACTGCAGGTCCTTGGCCGGCTCCACCACCGTCACCAGCAACAACCACTGCGCGGCCAGTGCGATCGCACTGAGCCACACCAAGCGCCCCTCCCGGCGCCAGGCGATCAATGCCGCCACCTGCAGGATCACCAACACGCCGATCAGCAACGGCAACGAAACGTCCGGCCAGTAACCGTGCTTTTGCCACCCGTGCCGACACACAAAGACTGCAACCACGCACAACGCCGGCAGCGCTGCGACGAGCCACGTGTAACAGCGACGCAGCCCGACAAACCCTTTCTGCGCGTGGAGCAGCCCATAGGCGGCGACAGCGGCAAACATCGGCACCATGGGCAGGATGTAATAAGCGCGCTTGAAGTGCGGCACCGACAGCCCGAGCAGAATCATCAAGCCGCAGGCGCCGAGCCGTGCGACCAGCTGCACGTCGTCGCTGCCCCAGCGTTCCGACCAGCGATGCCGCAGCGCAACCATGCTCGCCAAGGCCAGGGGCACCACGGGGAAGTAACGGTACAGGCTCAGTTGGAAGTAGAAATAGAACGGTTCGCCGGTTTCATCGAGGCGCCCACCGACTTGCATCTTGAACACTTCATCGGCAAAGGCCTGGCCCCCACTGATCCGTGCCAATTGCATCAGCAGCCACCAGCAACACGCCAACAGCAGCAACCCGAGAACGCCGTGGATCAGCACTTGCTTGAGCCGCTCTCCCGGGCGACCCAACGCCCAGTACACGCAGACCACACCGCAGACTTCGATCAAGCCCAACGGCCCGCGAATCGCAAAGCCCAGGATGAACAGCGGGAACACCGCCAGCCGCCGTAGGCGCGAGCCAAGGCGTTCGCCACTGTGCAGCAGGTAGAAGCTGCCGACGCATAACAGCGCCACCATCTGATCCAGGCACACCGAGCGCGACTTTTCGAGCAACTGGGTGGTGAGCAAGGTCAGCAGCACCGTCAGCAGCGCCCAGGGGCGACTGGAAGGGACCAGCAAGCGATAGATCAGCGCCACCACTCCGGCAGAGGCCAACGCGGTGGGCAGGATATTCGCCAGGTGGTTGGGCGCGCCGAACAACCGGGCGAATACAAAACTGAAGAACGTCGCGGTACCGGGATAGTCAGCGTAAGGCTGGCCGTAGGTGGTCGGAAAAAGACTCGCCCCATGACGAAACATTTCCTGCAGGAACAGCGCCCAGCGTCCGTCAAACCCTTGGGGCTGCTGATCCCAGATTCCCAAGGTAAACAGCAACAAAGCAATCAGGAAAATGCCCAGGGACTCCAGGCGAAAACGGTTGCGGTGATCCATCGATTTTCCTGCCAGGTGGGAAGCGCCGGGTTATGGTGCCGAACGCATCCCAAATAGCGCCTGAACAGACCTGAACATTCATGCTTCTGGCCGATCTGCGCGCCACACCAACGCCGGAATCAGGCGAACGTAGATCAACTCGCCAATCAACTCGACCAGGGTTTGCAGGATCACCGCCGTCGCAGCCAACCCGCGCACGCCTTCGGGCAACGCCAGCGCCAGGGGCAACACCACCAGCGAGTTACGCGTCGACGCGCTGAACGTTACCGCGCGCGCCGTGACCGCCGGCAGCGCGAACAATCGCGCGGCGAACATCCCCATCAATGGCGCCAGCAGCACGAAGCCGACGTAGACCGGAATCACCGGCAGCAGCAGGCCGATATCGCGCACCACCGAGGTGATTTGCGAGCCGATCACCACAAACAGCACCGCTGCCATCGCCGGCACCGGTAACCAGGCCCAGGCACTGTTCCAAGCGTTGACGACCGGGGATCGCCCCGCCAGCGACGTGGTGCTCACCGCCAGCACCATCGGCACGACGATCAACAACAAGAACGCCTCGACAAACGGCCACACCTCCACCACCACCGCAGACTGCGCACCCAGGATCAAACCCAGGTACACCGGCAACAGCACCAACTGCAGCAACAACAGCACCGGCGTCGCGGCCAGCATCAAGCGCGAGTCGCCCTTGCCGATATGGGTAAACACCACCACGTAGTCGATGCACGGCGTCAGCAACACCAGCAACGCGCCCACCAGCAAGGCCGGGCGCTCCACCAGGCCACGCGTCAGTAGCCACACCAGCATGGGCACGAGGATGAAATTGGCCAGCAGCAACGCCGCCAGGAAACGCTGGTTGCCCACGCCTTGGCGCAGCGCCAGAAACGGGATTTGCAGGAACATCGCATACATCAGCACCGCGATGGCCGGCGTGACCAGCAAGCCGAGGCCATGCGCCCATGACGGCGCGAGCAGACCGAAAGCGGCGGCCAGGAGGACGGCGACGAAGTAGATGGGGATCTGGTTGTGTTCGAGGGTGTCGCGGGTCATGGGCTGACTCAGCTCGATCGAAAGATCGCCAGCCTAAGCACCCAAGAGGATAACGTCGAGCAACGTGACAGTCTTCGTGCCCATGACGGCCTAAATTTG
This sequence comes from Pseudomonas sp. D3, assembly GCF_029320995.1. Classification (NCBI taxonomy): domain Bacteria; kingdom Pseudomonadati; phylum Pseudomonadota; class Gammaproteobacteria; order Pseudomonadales; family Pseudomonadaceae; genus Pseudomonas; species Pseudomonas sp. D3. The sequence continues at coordinate 551,908 of NZ_CP119772.1, read as the reverse complement.
GTAGTTTCGACTTCTTATAAAAAGCGCGCGGGCCTACACGCCCACAACAAAAGCGCAGATATCGAGTTGACCTATGGACCTGCCCACCAGACCCACCCCCGAAGCATTCCTCGACCCCGCCGCAGACGGCTACCCGCTTGGCGGCTTCACCTGGCGTCATATCCGAACCGACCCTACACGCCCGGTCGTCATCATCAACGCCGCCACCTCCGTGCGCTGTCGCCACTATTCACGCTTTGCCGACTACCTGTTCGCCAACGGCTTCGACGTCATCACCTACGACTATCGCGGCATCGGCGAGTCTCGCTGCGGCTCGCTGCGAGGCTTCAAAGCCTCATGGTCGGATTGGGGCAGCCTGGATTTCGAGGCGATATTGCAGCGGGCGCAGCGCGAGTTCCCGGGGCAGCCGATCGACGTGGTCGGTCACAGCTTTGGCGGTTGTGCGGCGGGGCTGGGGGCGTCGGGCGCGGTGATTCGGCGCCTGGTGACGGTGGGCGCACAATTCGCCTATTGGCGCGATTACGCGGCGAGCGGGCGTTGGCGGATGGTTGGCAAGTGGCATGTGCTGATGCCACTGGTAACGGCGCTGTTCGGCTACTTCCCGGGCAAGCGCCTGGGCTGGCTGGAGGATACCCCGGCCGGCGTGGTGCGGGACTGGAGTACGCCGACGCCCAGCTATGAAACACGGCCCAGCGCGCGCGACTTGGGCGAACTAACCTTTGCTCGGGTAACGGCGCACGTGCTGGCGATCAGCATCACCGACGATCCCTTCGGCACCGTGCCGGCCATCGAGCGGTTGCTGAACTACTTCGACCGCAGCGAACGCACTCACCTGCGCATCGCTCCTGGTGATATTGGAGAAACGCAGGTCGGGCATTTCGCATTCTTTCGCAGCGAATATAAGGATCGCTTGTGGCCGATTGCACTGGCGTGGCTAAAGCATGGCGAGCTGACACCCGGCACACCGGGCCAACGCATGGCGACGCGTGCTTAGAACTCCTTGGGATTTTCCCCAACCTGCGCTTCAATACCCGATCCAGATCCTGAACCAAGGACGTGAGCCCATGGCCTCGCCAGACAAGCAGCAAAAACGCGCCCACCGGGCAAAGGCCAAGGCCAAGCAAAACCGCACCCAACGCGCCGTCGCAACCAAGCCGGATGCGTTTGCCGGCGATGACAGCCGCATCGATCTTGAGTCGGTGGATTTGACCGAACTGTTTGTCGAGATGCGCACTGCCGGCGAAATCAGCCAGCAAGCGCTGTGCGCGGTGTTCCTGGCGCACCCGCTGTTGGCATTGGTGCTGGAACAGGAAGGCGAAGAAGACGCCACCGACTTTATCCTGGCGGCACTGATCGAATATCGGCAGTGGGCCACCGACACCGAGGATGAAGCGGCGGCGCTGGCGTGGATCGAGTCGTCGGCGTTTCAGGCGGACTACGTCGCCGCATCCCAGGCGCTGGTGACTTCCCAAGACTGACGCAAAAAAATGTGGGAGGGGGCTTGCCCCCGATTCCAGTGTGTCAGTCGATATCTAATTGACTGATACATCGCTATCGGGGGCAAGCCCCCTCCCACATTTGAACTGCGGCGCAATCAAGCACCGCATTCCATCACATCAATTCAGCGCGCCGTCGCAACCAAGCCGGATGCGTTTGCCGGCGAAATCAGCCAGCAAGCGCTGTGCGCGGTGTTCCTCGCGCACCCTCTGCTGGCATTGGTGCTGGAGCAGGAAGGCGAAGAAGACGCCACCGACTTCAAGACTGACGCAAAAAAAATGTGGGAGGGGGCTTGCCCCCGATTCCGGTGTGTCAGTCGATATCTAATTGACTGATACACCGCTATCGGGGGCAAGCCCCCTCCCACATTTGAACTGCGGCGCACTCAAGCACCGCCTTCCATCACATCAATTCAGCACCGCAGCGCCGACTCTCTGTGCCTTGCGACGGCTCGAAACGAACAGCCCCGCCGCCACCACCAGCAAGCTCAGGACCCCGGTCGCGATGATCTCGACCCGATGGGCTTCCTGGAACAGCATGATGGTCAGCGTACCAACGATGAACACCATCACCGCGTAGGTCAGGCCTGGGAACAGCCACATCTTGAAGACAAGCGTCTCGCCCGCCGCAATACGTTTCTGACGCATGCGCAGTTGCGACACCGCGATCACCAGGTACACCAGCAACGCGATGGCACCGGAACTGGCCAGCAGGAATTCAAACACTGCCGCGGGCGCCACGTAGTTGGCGAAGACCGCCAGGAACGCTGCGCCCGTGGACAGCATCACCGCCCAGTAAGGCGTGCCGCTTTTGTTGGTGCGCTTGGCCACGGCGGGTGCATCACCACGACGGCCCAGGGAGAACAGCATGCGCGAGGCGGTGTACAGCGCCGAGTTGAGGCAGCTGGTCACGGCAACCAAGACCACCAGATCGACGATCAGCTTGGCATTCGGGATGCCCATGCCTTCCAGCACGGTCTGGTAGGAACCCACGGCAGCCAGGGTCGGATCGTTCCAAGGCACCAGGGACACCACGATGAAGATCGACAGCAGGTAGAACAAACCAATCCGCCAGATCACCGAGTTGGTGGCCTTGGTGATTTGCTGGCCCGGGTCCTTCGACTCAGCGGCAGCGATGGTGACAATCTCGGTGCCCATGAACGAGAACATGGTGGTCAGGATCGCCGCCAGGACCGCGCCCATGCCGTTCGGCATGAAGCCCTGGGTGTCGAAAAGGTGAGAGACACCGCTGACCTGGCTGTTCGGCAGGAAGCCGAAGATCGCCAGCAGGCCGAGGATCACAAAGCCGACGATCGCCACGACTTTGATCAGCGCAAACCAGAACTCGAACTCACCGTAGTGCTTCACGCTGAACAGGTTGGTCGCCGTCAGCAGCAAGGTGATGATCAGGGTAAACGCCCAGATGGCCACGTTGGGGAACCAGGCATTAAGAATGGTCGCGGCGGCGTTGGCTTCCAATGGAATCACCAGCACCCAGAACCACCAGTACAGCCAGCCGATGGTGAAACCGGCCCAGTGCCCGATCGCCCGATCAGCGTAGGTAGAGAACGAACCGGTGTCCGGTGACGCCACGGCCATCTCGGCCAACATGCGCATCACCAATACCACCAGCGCGCCGGCAGCGGCATAGGCCAGCAGTACCGCAGGGCCGGCGGCAGCAATCGCGTGGCCGGAGCCGACAAACAAACCGGCACCAATGACGCCGGCAATCGAGAGCATGGTGACGTGACGCGGTTTGAGCCCCTGTTCGAGGTCATTGGAGCTTTGCGTACTACTCATTGACACACCTTTACGAGGAATTGCGAAAACGATCCGCCCGGTGTGTGCCTTCCTCGTGAAAAGAAACAAACGGGGCGTTCTTTATTTTTTACGCAATATTTGCGCCAAAATATTACAGATCCGCAATTGACGCGGGCTGTAGGACGATTCAACAGACCTCGCAAGTCATTGAGAATCATGGCATTCCGCTATAGCGTTACCGAGCGACCCACTTTCACCCCAGCGAACGCACCATAAATACACACAAAAAGTACGTAACGCCCCATAAGAGGGCCAAGGAGTGCCGTTTGCCCGGTTAACCCTTCCAACACCCGCCCAAAGCTGGCACCATCGCGCCCTTTTTCACGCGAAGCCTGCGGGATTTTCAGGTTCAAACGGCTGTTCGGTTGTTGCTGGCGCGACACGCTGCTGTGCCGATGCGACACCCTGCCGCAGACCACCTGTTGACCATCCGCCGCGCTGTTGGCTGCCATCCAAACGCTATGCTAGCTTGGCGCCTCGCCAGGAAGGCAACCCAACAGCAGGAACGCAACGAACACAATGAGGACCGCACATGGCTCTGGCCGCGCCCGCGCTTGAAATCCGCAACTTGCATAAACGCTATGGTGAGCTGGAGGTACTCAAAGGTATCTCGCTGACCGCTCGCGATGGCGATGTGATCTCGATCCTGGGTTCCTCCGGCTCCGGCAAGTCCACATTCCTGCGTTGCATCAACCTGCTGGAAAACCCGCACCAGGGGCAGATCCTGGTGGCCGGCGAAGAGCTCAAGCTCAAGGCGGCGAAGAACGGCGAGTTGATGGCCGCCGACGGCAAGCAGATCAACCGCCTGCGCAGCGAAATCGGGTTTGTGTTTCAAAACTTTAACCTGTGGCCGCACATGAGCATCCTCGACAACATCATCGAGGCCCCACGCCGTGTACTCGGCCAGAGCAAGGCCGAAGCCATCGAAGTGGCCGAAGCCCTGCTGGCCAAGGTCGGCATTAGCGACAAGCGCCACGCCTACCCCGCGCAACTGTCCGGCGGCCAGCAGCAACGGGCGGCCATCGCGCGCACCCTGGCGATGCAGCCCAAAGTCATCCTGTTCGACGAGCCCACCTCGGCCCTTGACCCGGAAATGGTCCAGGAAGTACTTAATGTGATCCGCGCGCTGGCCGAAGAAGGCCGCACCATGCTGCTGGTCACCCATGAAATGGGCTTCGCCCGCCAGGTGTCCAGTGAAGTGGTGTTCCTGCACCAGGGCCTGGTCGAAGAGCAAGGATCGCCACAGCAGGTGTTTGACAACCCGCTTTCGGCGCGCTGCAAACAATTCATGTCCAGCAACCGCTAACGGAGCAACCTGCATGCAGAACTATAAAAAATTCCTTCTGGCCGCGGCCGTTTCGATGGCGTTCAGCGCCACGGCCATGGCAGAAACCCTGAAAATGGGGATCGAAGCGGCCTACCCGCCGTTCAACAATAAAGATGCCAGCGGCAACGTCGTCGGCTTCGACAAAGACATCGGCGACGCCCTCTGCGCCAAGATGAAAGTCGAGAAGTGCGAAGTGTATGTGTCGGACTGGGACGGCATCATCCCAGCGCTGAACGCCAAGAAGTTCGACTTCCTGGTGTCCTCGCTGTCGATCACCGACGAACGCAAACAAGCCGTCGACTTCACCGACCCGTACTACTCCAACAAGCTGCAGTTCATCGCGCCGAAAGCCACAGCAGACTTCAAGCCCGACGCGGATTACCTGAAGGGCAAGATTATCGGCGCACAACGCGCAACGTTGGCCGGTACCTACCTGGAAGACAAGCTGCCTGACACCACCGCCAAGCTCTACGACACCCAGGAAAACGCCTACCTCGACCTCACATCCGGTCGCCTGGACGGCATCCTCGCCGACAAGTACGTGCAGTACGAATGGCTCAAGAGCAAAGACGGTTCCGCCTACGAGTTCAAGGGCGACCCGGTGGTCGAGAGCGACAAAATCGGTATCGCCGTGCGCAAAGGCGACCCGCTGCGCGAACGCCTGAACAAAGCCCTGGCAGAGATCAAGGCCGACGGCACCTACAAGAAGATCAACGACAAGTACTTCCCTTTCAGCATCGAATGATCTGAACGGTATGCCCGGCGCGCTCCCAGGGGCGCGCCGGCTTTCAGCCTTGCCTGCCGCGATATGAAAACACCATGAATTTCGATCTCTACGGATTCGGCCCGGCGCTCGCCGCTGGCGCGCTGATGACCGTCAAGCTGGCGCTCACGGCCCTGTGCCTGGGGCTGGTACTCGGCCTGGCCGGCGCTTTGGCCAAGACTTCCCCGTACAAGCCGTTGCAATGGCTGGGCGGGGCTTACTCGACCCTCGTTCGCGGTATTCCCGAACTGTTGTGGGTGCTGCTGATTTACTTCGGCACGGTCAACCTGATGCGTGCCCTCGGGGAGTTTTTCGGTAACCCCGACCTGTCTCTCAGCGCCTTTGCCGCCGGGGTCATCGCCCTGGGCCTGTGCTTTGGCGCTTACGCCACGGAAGTGTTCCGTGGCGCGATCCTCGCCATTCCCAAGGGCCACCGCGAAGCCGGTGTGGCATTGGGCCTGTCGAAATTTCGCATCTTCACCCGCTTGATCATGCCGCAGATGTGGCGCATCGCCCTGCCGGGCCTGGGCAACCTGTTCATGATCCTGATGAAAGACACCGCGCTGGTATCGGTGATCGGTCTTGAAGAAATCATGCGCCATGCGCAGATCGGCGTGACCGTGACCAAGCAGCCGTTCACCTTCTTCATGGTGGCGGCGTTCATGTACCTGGGCCTCACCGTGCTGGCCATGACCGGCATGCACTTCCTGGAAAAACGCGCCAGTCGTGGCTTTGCAAGGAGCACCCAATGAGCGGCGACTATAGCTGGCTGTCCCATTTCGACCTGGGCCTGAACTGGGCCGTGATCATCAAATGGCTGCCCAAACTGGCCCAGGGCGCGACCCTCACCCTTGAGTTGGTGGCTATCGCGGTGATTGCCGGCCTGCTGCTGGCGATCCCGCTGGGCATCGCCCGCTCTTCGCGCCGCTGGTACGTGCGTACCCTGCCCTATTGCTACATTTTCTTCTTTCGCGGCACGCCGTTGCTGGTGCAGTTGTTCCTGGTCTACTACGGCCTGGCGCAGTTCGATGCGGTGCGTAACAGCTTCATGTGGCAATACCTGCGCGATCCGTTCTGGTGCGCCACCGCCACCATGACCCTGCACACTGCCGCCTATATCGCCGAGATCCTGCGCGGTGCGATCCAGGCCATCCCGCCGGGTGAAATCGAAGCAGCGCGGGCCTTGGGCATGTCCAAGCCGAAGACGCTGTTCTACATCATCCTGCCGCGCGCCTCGCGCATCGGCCTGCCGGCCTACAGCAACGAAGTGATCCTGATGCTCAAGGCCAGCGCCCTGGCCAGCACCGTGACGCTGCTGGAACTGACCGGCATGGCGCGCACCATCATTGCGCGCACGTACCTGCCGGTGGAGATCTTCTTCGCCGCCGGGCTGTTCTACCTGCTGATGGCCTACGTACTGGTGCGCGGCTTCAAACTGCTGGAACGCTGGCTGCGAGTCGATGCCTGCCAGGGACGTTGAAGCGCGTTTCCAGGCGCTGGATGCGTTCCTCACCGAGCACCAAGGGCTGTGGCGACCGCGGCCCTTCACGCATCGCCAGCTACCCTGGGAACACCAACACCCCGAGCTCGCCCAGTGGCTGCGCCGGCGCTCGCTGGCCGACGCGGAAAGCAGCCACAACCAGCCCCACGAGCTGCCCGCCCCCGCGCCTTTTCCACAACTGGCCGCGCAAGCGCTGCGTCTCAGTGCTGTGGATAAGTTACCGACCCAGCCCCTGGCACCCGCCCGCCACCGCCTGAACGTCGATGTGCCCGGCCGCAAGTGGCAACAGATCGAAGCGTTCGGCGCCGCCCTGCGGTTCGCGCAAACACCCAGGCACTGGCTGGACTGGTGCGCCGGCAAAGGCCACCTCGGCCGCCGCCTGCTGCACACCGGGCAACAGCTGACCTGCCTGGAATACGATCCGGCCCTGATCAGCTCCGGCCAAGCCTTGAGCGACCACCATCAATTGCCGGTCACCCATCGCCTGCAAGACGTGCTGGCCGATGTAACGCTCAGCGCCGAACACACCCCCGTCGCCCTGCACGCCTGCGGTGACCTGCACGTGCGCCTGCTGCAACTGGCCAGCGCTGCCGGCTGCAAGCAACTGGCGCTGGCGCCGTGCTGCTACAACCGCATCCACGCCGACCGCTACCAGCCGCTGTCGGGCGCAGGCCGCGCTTCGGCGTTGCAGTTATCGGTCGATGACCTGGGTCTGCCCCTCAGCGAAACCGTCACCGCCGGCAAGCGGGTACGCCAGCAACGGGATACGTCCATGGCCAGGCGCCTGGGTTTCGATCACCTGCAGCGCCAATTGCGCCATTGCGACACGTACTTGCCCACGCCTTCCTTGCCTGCCAGTTGGCTGGATAAACCCTTTGCCGACTATTGCCGCGAGTTGGCCAGCCTCAAAGGGTTATCCACAGGCGAGCAGGATTGGGCAGCGCTGGAGGCGCACGGGTGGCGGCGCTTGGCCGAGGTCAGAAACCTGGAACTGCTGCGAGGGTTGTTTCGGCGCCCGCTCGAGCTGTGGTTGGTGCTGGATCGGGCACTGTTTCTGCGCGAACAAGGCTACAAGGTTGAAGTAGGCAGCTTCTGCGAAACCACGCTGACCCCGCGCAACCTTATGGTGCTGGCTGAGCGCGATTAAGGGGCGGCTTTTTCTGCACTCGCCCTGTGGATAACTCTGTTGATGAAATCTTTACCGAGGATTTAAACGTCTGCGCTACAGGCAAAACGCCACATTGGTCATTTTTTGTTCACAGAATAAAACGCACGCAAAACAGGCAGTTGCAGCGTGTTGAGAATGGCTCCACCCAGGGCCGGTTCCGGGGCGCTGCCAACCTGCCGATTGTGCATAAGCATTTGGCGTTAAGCGCATAAAGCGTGATTTAGCGGGCCTTTTTCCGCGCGATAAATAACCGGCACAGGGCGTTGATATCGTCGCAGGCCACGCTCCCCGCGAGTTTATCCAAGGGGTCCGTCGCAAAGGCCAGCGCTTCGCTGATCGACGGTTCGCGATGCACGACTTCCAACGGACGGTCGCCCAGGCGCAGTTTGAATGCGTCAACCATGTCCAGGCTGAACGCCGAGCGCTCATCCAATTGATTGATTACGTAGAGGCGTTGTGGCGGGCGCTCACGCTCAAGGTAACCCGCCAGCACGGCGTCCAATTGGTCCAGCGTACCGAGACAGGCGGCATTCGGCTGAACGATGACCAACACGAAATCAGCCACGCTCAACGCTTGATGCAGATAGACGTTATCGCCGGCCGGGGTATCGATGAGCATGATCTGTCGTTCACTTAACCCCAACGTCGACAGGTGCTGTGCCAGCCACTTCGGTTCGCGCGTGAGCCAACCCTGCAGGTTGTCCTTCTGCTGGATGCCGGTGTTCCCAAAGGGAATCACCTGGCAACCGGCGAACCCTGCTTGCAGGAGGGTCTCCCATCGCGTGTTGAGCAAGCTGGCACGGCCGACGCCAAGGAGTTCAGGGTCCACGCCGAAGTGCTGGCGCAACGCGTTTTGAGGGTCGAGGTCCAGCGCCACCACCGACTCGCCCAGGCGCTGCAAGCCGCTGCTCAACGCCGTGACCAAGGTACTGCGGCCGACGCCGCCATTGACCGAGACCAGTGCCACCACTGTAGGGCACGGTGCGCTCAAGTCGTAAGGCTGGGGTTGCTCATAGGCCGATGGCGCATGGGTGGAAAAGCGCGAGCCGTCTTTCTGGTTCAGGCGGGTGCCATCATCGAACGGAAGGGTGCCGAAAAAATGCAGCCGTGCGTTTCGCCCCTTGGGGTCGCGGGGCCGGCTATTGCCGCACAGGGCAAATAGATCATCGGTACGACTCATGGCCAGAGCTCCTTCACGGCGCAATCAAAGACGTTAACGGTCGGCAGATAAGGCCGACCGCAGGTCTTTTTGTCGGCGCTTTCGTTGCGACATTCTGTAGCAGGCGGTATGAGGTGTCATTATTTTGATGGTATTGGCGCATTCCTTTCAGACGAGCGGAAAACAGCCAATTTACCGGCACTCAATTAGGCTAAATTGCTGCAAAGTGATTTCATCGTGCCATTGTTTTTTACCCGGTATCACCGCACCATTGCCACACCTTAAATGCTGCAAGCTCGGGTAATCGCGGTGGCGATACGCTTTAACTTCCCTCGGTTCCTGTACGGTCTGGCCATCACGCTGTTGCTGGGTGGCGGCCTGCTGGGCAATCTGCTCGCCGATTGGGATTTCAGCCAGATCAGCCGCCGCGCCGAGGCGCTTTACGGGCCTCTGGGCGCAGGGCGCCAGCGTATCGATGCCTGGCAGCAACTGCTGGCGACGCAAAAGCAGGTCAGCGAGACCGAACAACTCAACGTGGTCAACTTGTTCTTTAACCGCCAGTTGCACTACGAGGAAGATATCGACCTGTGGCACGAGATTGATTATTGGGCGACGCCCATTCAATCCCTGTGGAAAGGCGCCGGTGACTGTGAAGACTATGCCATCGCCAAATACTTCAGCCTGCGTCACTTGGGTGTCCCGGCCGAGAAGCTGCGCATAACCTACGTCAAGGCCTTGCGCCAGAATCGTGCGCATATGGTACTGACCTACTATGCAAGCCCGGAAGCCATGCCGTTGGTACTGGACAGCCTGATGGACCCCATTCTGCCGGCCAGCCAGCGTCCGGACCTGCTGCCCGTCTACGCGTTCAACGGCGAAGGGCTGTGGCTGACCGGCGCAGCGGGCAACAAGAAAGTCGGTGATACCAAGCGCCTGTCACGCTGGCAGGATGTCTTGAAAAAAATGACCGCCGAAGGGTTTCCGGCCAATTCGGGTAATTAACAGGAGCTACGATGTCACTGTTCAAACAATTGCTGATCGCTATCTGTGTGTTTCTAGTGGTTGCCTTCAGCGGTAGCTTCATCGTCAGCCTGGAAAGCTCGCGTGCGCAGTACGTCAACCAGTTGCGTTCCCACGCCCAGGACGCGGCGACCGCACTGGCGCTGTCGCTGACGCCGAACATCGATGACCCGGCGATGACCGAGCTGATGGTCAGCTCGATCTTTGACAGTGGCTACTACGCGAGCATCCGCGTGGTGGACCTGAGTAATAACCAGGTGCTGGTGGAGCGTGCCGCCGAGCCTGATGCCAGCGGCGTACCGGCCTGGTTCGTGAAAATGATCGGCCTCGCGCCAGCCGGCGGCGATGCGATCGTCAGCCGTGGCTGGCAGCAGGCGGCACGGGTCGAGGTGGTCAGCCACCCGATGTTTGCCCTGGCCAAACTCTGGCAGAGCGCGCTGGGCAGCCTGGGCTGGTTGCTGCTCTGCGGTGCCGCGAGTGCGGTGCTGGGCGCACTGTTGCTGCGCCGTCAGTTGAAGCCGCTGGACTATATGGTCGAGCAGTCCCACGCCATTGCACGGCGCGAATTCATCAGCCTGCCCGACCTGCCCCGCACCCCCGAATTGCGGCGCGTGGTGCAGGCCATGAACCAGATGGTCGAGAAGCTCAAGGCGTTGTTCAATGAACAGACCGAACGCAGCGAGAAGCTGCGCGTGGAGTCCTATCAGGACAGCCTGACCGGGTTGGCGAACCGGCGTTATTTCGAAATGCAGCTCAACTCGCGGGTCAGCAACCTGGAGGAAGCCAGTTCAGGCTATCTGCTGATCTTGCGGGTCAACGACCTGGGCGGTCTCAACCAGCGCCTGGGCGGGCAACGCACCGACCAACTGCTGCAAGCCGTCAGCCAGCAACTGGTGCGTACCTGTGCCAAGTACCCGGAAACCCATAACCTGATCACCCGCAGCCGTGGCGGCGAGTTCGCGGTGCTTGCCCCAGGCCTGGTGCGTCACGAAGCGGTGCAACTGGCCCAGGCGCTGGAAATCATCCTGCAGAGCCTGCACGAAACGGGCGCCACAGACATGTCGATCGTGGCCTACATCGGGCTCGCACCCTACAAACCCGGCGATGCCTCGGCAGACCTGCTGATGCTGGCCGACCAGGCCCTGGCCCAAGCTGAAGCCGGTGGCGGCCAAACCTGGGTATGCCTGGAGCAGCAGACCTCGGGCACCGTCAGCGACGACTCGCACAGCTGGCACACCCTGCTCGACGATGCCCTGAATCAAGGGCGCTTCCGCTTGTTTTTCCAGCCGGTGGTCAGTAGCAGCGATACCCGTCAGGTGCTGCACTACAAGGTGCTCTCACGCCTGCTCGACAACCAGGACCAGACCATTGCGGCGGGGCACTTCCTGCCCTGGCTGGAGCGCTTCGGCTGGACGGCACGGCTTGACCAACTGATGCTCGACCTGGTGATCAAGCACCTGGCAGAGCACAACCAATCGGTGGCATTGAACCTCTCGGCGGCGACCCTGAATGACCCGCAAGCCCTGGAGCGGATGTTCGAGCGATTGGCGCAACATCCCGCACTCGGCGCGCGCCTGACGCTGGAGATCGGCGAAGAGCAAGTGCCCGAGCAACTCCAATTGGAGCGTCTCACCCGACGCATGCGCAGCCTGGGATACAGCCTTGGCCTGCAACGTTTCGGTGGGCGTTTCAGCATGATCGGCAACCTGGCGAAACTGGGCCTGGCGTACCTCAAAATCGACGGCAGCTATATCCGAGCCATTGATCAGGAAAGCCACAAGCGCATTTTTATCGAGGCGATCCAGCGGGCCGCCCACAGCATTGACTTGCCGTTGATTGCCGAGCGCGTGGAAACCGAAGGTGAGTTACGCGTGATTCGCGAGATGGGTATTGAAGGGGTGCAAGGCCAACTGGTCGGTGAGCCGTCGCCGTGGAAGTGGAGCGACGAATAATCATGCCTCCTTGACGCTCATGCCGTTAAGGAGGTGCGCTCGCCTCAGATCAAACCGCTTTCATCGTCATTGATCAGCTCACTCAACCCGCCCAGCGCCGTCCGAGCATGGGTACGCTCCATCACCTTGACCTGCGCGGCGGGCGGCAAGTCCGTGATGCGGATCACGCCCTTGGCGGTCAGCACCTGGATCAAGTCATCGAGCACCCGAATCATCTCGGAGTCGCTCTGTTGGAGCTGCTTGAGGCTGTTGTCGATCACATCCGTGGCAAACCACGCCTGAATGTCCTGATGATCCGCCGGTAGAGTCCCGGTGGATTCGGCGAAGGCCTGCGCCTCGACGCGAACCAAAGCGTTGTATTGATCGCGTTGCACGTAGAACATCAGCGTTCTCCCAATAAAAAATCCCTGCAGGCGCCCACCTGGCTCCCACAGAGATTACACACATTTTCCCAAAGCTGGTGCCCGTGGAGCACCAATCCAGAAAGATTGGCGCTCCAGGGTGATCAGTCGTGATGCTTGACGGTCAGGTCGCCACCAGCGATCAGGCTGTTGATTGCGGCACTGCCACTGCCCCAGCTCGCGCCATCGATCTTGATCGTGACATCAGCCGTACCGCCACCCTGCGCCGTGAACGAACCGGTACTGCTGACACTCAGCGTCGAGCCTGACGAGTCGGTGGTCAACTTCAGGTAGCTGGACAAGTTGGTGTCGTTATTGCCTTGCAGCAAATCGGACAGGTCCAACTTATCGCCTTCACCGTGCTTGAAGTCGGTGATGGTATCGACGCCAGTCCCGGTGTTGGTATCCCCTTTGAGCCACACGAAGGTATCCGCCCCCGCGCCGCCGGTAAGGGTGTCGTTGCCCTTGCCGCCTACCAGGATGTCGTTACCCGCACCGCCGGAGAGCACATCGTTACCGCCTTGGCCGAACAGAATATCGTTGCCGGCGTTGCCGATCAGGCTGTCAGCACCATCGTTAGTGCCGTAGATGTTCGACGCGCTGGCCAATGCACCCACATCGGCGACGTGCTCGCTGATGAACTGATGCAAGGTGCGGTCGTCAATGTGGTCGACCGTCGTGGACAGTTTGTCGGCCGCGAACGCCTTGAGTGCAGCACTGCCTTCAAGGTTTTTGTAGCTGATCAGGTCGCCGAACAGAATGTCGTTACCCGAACCACCGGTGAGGGTGTCGGCGCCGGTATCGGCCGCGTGGCCGGTGATGGCATCCGCCAGCTTCGCAGTGTCGATCGTGGCGACGGTGTGATCGGTATCAAACTGCTTGAGCACGGTGGTATCAATGCTCGAGCCCAGACCGATGGCCTCGACGACAACCTTGCCTGGCACCGCGTTGACCAGATCGGAGTAGGCCGACTGGGCGTTGCTCATGGCGGTGCTGGCGTTGTTATAGACCGACGCCACGTCAAAGCCGCCGCTGCTGTTGGCAACCACGGTGCCTTCGTAAGTTTTAGTGCCCCAACCATCGTAGGAATAGACCTGGCCGGTTCCATCGACAATCACCTGCGTCTTGCCATTGATTACCGCGGCGACCGAGTTGGTCTGACCCAAGACGTAGTTGGAGTTCTTGACAATGCTGTCAAAGTAAACATTCGAGCCGAACCAGCCGGTCGAGCCCAGGAGAGGGTTGCCCTGAACGGCGGTGTACACGTTCGGCGCACCGTCGGTAATGAAGTACGTCAGGTTTTTTGCACCCACATTGCTCGTGGCTTCGTCGCTCTTGAACCAGTTGGTGGCGGCGTTGAACGCATCCTGATAGTTGGTCATGTCGCTCGATTTTGACGCCATCTGAGTCAACACAGCCTGCAAGGCAGCTTTGGCACCGGCCGCGTCGGCGAGGTTGACCGAGACCTGCGCTTCGACCCGAGTATCGAAGTCGACCAGCAACACTTTCACAATACCCGAGTCGCTCTTACCGGCATTGCTGATCAAGGTATCGAACACGGTCGCAAGCTGTGTCTTGATCGACGTCATCGCACTGCTACCGATACTGCCCGAGGTATCGACGATGAAGGCAATGTTGTAGTTGCTGCCCGCATTGACGATACCGCCTTTGTCGCCGACCACCACGTTGTTGGCCGAGGTGCTGCTCAGGTCGATGACATCGGCAGCGCCGCCGCCTTCAGTCACCACATAAGCCTGTGGCGTAACGGTAATGGTGCTGGTCGCCACCGACGAACTCAGGCTGTCAGAACCTTCGTTGTCCTTCACCGAGATCTCGACGGTGCGATCACCCGTGGTCGGATACTTGCTGGTGCTGGAGTACTGGAACGACTCAAGCAACGACTTGTAGGTGGCCGGGTCAGCTGCACCCGACAGGGTCAGGACGATTTTGCCACTGACGTCAGTGCCGACGCTGGTCAGGGTGACGCCTTTGTAAGTACCGCCCACCGTCACCAGGCTCGAACTGAGCTGGTCGCCCGCGCTGGCGTTTTTCAAGGTGATGGTCGCGCTTTGCATCTGGGTGCTGTCGACGTCACCGATCGCTACGCTACCGGTGATTGCTACCCCACCCGTACCGCGCTCGGCGTAGGCCGTGCTGTAGCTGGTGAGGACGGAGCCGTCTGCGGTGCTCAGGTCCAGGGTCGGTGCGTCGTTGACCGAGGTCACGGTGATAGTGCCGTTAGCCGGGGTCGAGGTCAGCGGATTGCTGCCGTTAGCGTTGCCGCTGTCGGTGGCGGTGTAGGTGAAGTTCGCCGTGCCGTTGAAGTTCGCGTTCGGCTTGAAGTACACAGTGGCTGCGCCGTTGACCGCGTCAATAGCGCCGGTCACCGCTTTGGTCATCGCTGCGTCGGTGTAGAAGGTGCCGTTGGTTGGCGTGCCGACAGTGAAGGATTTCACGTTCGTCAGGCCGTCTACGTCGGTTGCGCTCAGTTTGACCGCGATACCTACGCTTGGGTCTTCAGCACCGGTCGCGGTGGTCGCCACAGCCACCGGCGCATCGTTGACCGGAGTCACGGTGATGGCGCCGTTGGCCGCTGGCGAAGTCAGTACGTTGGTGCCGTCAGCGTTGCCGCTGTCGGTGGCGGTGTAGGTGAAGTTCGCGGTGCCGTTGAAGTTCGCGTTTGGCTTGAAGTAAACCGTGGCTTCGCCGTTGACTGCGTTAATGGCGCCGGTCACCGCGTTGGTCATCGCCGCGTCGGTGTAGAACGTGCCATTGGTTGGCGTGCCGACAGTGAAGGATTTCACGTTCGTCAGGCCGTCTACGTCGGTCGCGCTCAGTTTGACCGCGATACCTACGCTTGGGTCTTCAGCACCGGTCGCGGTGGTCGCCACAGCCACCGGCGCATCGTTGACCGGAGTCACGGTGATGGCGCCGTTGGCCGCTGGCGAAGTCAGTACGTTGGTGCCGTCAGCGTTGCCGCCGTCGGTGGCGGTGTAGGTGAAGTTCGCAGTGCCGTTGAAGTTCGCGTTCGGTTTGAAGTAAACCGTGGCTTCGCCGTTGACTGCGTTAATGGCGCCGGTCACCGCGTTGGTCATCGCCGCGTCGGTGTAGAAGGTGCCGTTGGTTGGCGTGCCGACAGTGAACGATTTCACGTTCGTCAGGCCATCTACGTCCGTCGCACTCAGCTTGACCGCGATGCCTACGCTTGGATCTTCAGCACCGGTCGCGGTGGTCGCCACAGCCACCGGCGCATCGTTGACCGCAGTCACGGTGATGCTGCCGTTGGCCGCTGGCGAGGTCAGTACGTTGCTGCCGTCAGCGTTGCCGCTGTCGGTGGCGGTGTAGGTGAAGTTCGCAGTGCCGTTGAAGTTCGCGTTCGGTTTGAAGTAAACCGTGGCTTCGCCGTTGACTGCGTTAATGGCGCCGGTCACCGCGTTGGTCATCGCCGCGTCGGTGTAGAAGGTGCCGTTGGTTGGCGTGCCGACAGTGAACGATTTCACGTTCGTCAGGCCGTCTACGTCGGTTGCGCTCAGTTTGACCGCGATACCTACGCTTGGGTCTTCAGCACCGGTCGCGGTGGTCGCCACAGCCACCGGCGCATCGTTGACCGGAGTCACGGTGATGGCGCCGTTGGCCGCTGGCGAAGTCAGTACGTTGGTGCCGTCAGCGTTGCCGCTGTCGGTGGCGGTGTAGGTGAAGTTCGCCGTGCCGTTGAAGTTCGCGTTTGGCTTGAAGTACACGGTGGCTGCGCCGTTGACCGCGTTAATGGCGCCGGTCACCGCGTTGGTCATCGCCGCGTCGGTGTAGAACGTGCCATTGGTTGGCGTGCCGACAGTGAAGGATTTCACGTTCGTCAGGCCGTCTACGTCGGTTGCGCTCAGTTTGACCGCGATACCTACGCTTGGATCTTCAGCACCGGTCGCGGTGGTCGCCACAGCCACCGGCGCATCGTTGACCGGAGTCACGGTGATGGCGCCGTTGGCCGCTGGCGAAGTCAGTACGTTGGTGCCGTCAGCGTTGCCGCTGTCGGTGGCGGTGTAGGTGAAGTTCGCCGTGCCGTTGAAGTTCGCGTTTGGCTTGAAGTACACGGTGGCTGCGCCGTTCACCGCGTTAATGGCGCCGGTCACCGCGTTGGTCATCGCTGCGTCGGTGTAGAAGGTGCCGTTGGTTGGCGTGCCGACAGTGAACGATTTCACGTTCGTCAGGCCATCTACGTCCGTCGCACTCAGCTTGACCGCGATGCCTACGCTTGGATCTTCAGCACCGGTCGCGGTGGTCGCCACAGCCACCGGCGCATCGTTGACCGCAGTCACGGTGATGCTGCCGTTGGCCGCTGGCGAGGTCAGTACGTTGCTGCCGTCAGCGTTGCCGCTGTCGGTGGCGGTGTAGGTGAAGTTCGCAGTGCCGTTGAAGTTCGCGTTTGGCTTGAAGTACACGGTGGCTGCGCCGTTGACCGCGTCAATGGCGCCGGTCACCGCGTTGGTCATCGCTGCGTCGGTGTAGAAGGTGCCGTTGGTTGGCGTGCCGACAGTGAACGATTTCACGTTCGTCAGGCCGTCTACGTCGGTTGCGCTCAGTTTGACCGCGATGCCTACGCTTGGATCTTCAGCACCGGTCGCGGTGGTCGCCACAGCCACCGGCGCATCGTTGACCGGAGTCACGGTGATGGCGCCGTTGGCCGCTGGCGAAGTCAGTACGTTGGTGCCGTCAGCGTTGCCGCCGTCGGTGGCGGTGTAGGTGAAGTTCGCGGTGCCGTTGAAGTTCGCGTTTGGCTTGAAGTACACGGTGGCTGCGCCGTTGACCGCGTCAATAGCGCCGGTCACCGCTTTGGTCATCGCTGCGTCGGTGTAGAAGGTGCCGTTGGTTGGCGTGCCGACAGTGAACGATTTCACGTTCGTCAGGCCGTCTACGTCGGTTGCGCTCAGTTTGACCGCGATACCTACGCTTGGGTCTTCAGCACCGGTCGCGGTGGTCGCCACAGCCACCGGCGCATCGTTGACCGGAGTCACGGTGATGGCGCCGTTGGCCGCTGGCGAAGTCAGTACGTTGGTGCCGTCAGCGTTGCCGCCGTCGGTGGCGGTGTAGGTGAAGTTCGCAGTGCCGTTGAAGTTCGCGTTCGGTTTGAAGTAAACCGTGGCTTCGCCGTTGACTGCGTTAATGGCGCCGGTCACCGCGTTGGTCATCGCCGCGTCGGTGTAGAAGGTGCCGTTGGTTGGCGTGCCGACAGTGAACGATTTCACGTTCGTCAGGCCATCTACGTCCGTCGCACTCAGCTTGACCGCGATGCCTACGCTTGGATCTTCAGCACCGGTCGCGGTGGTCGCCACAGCCACCGGCGCATCGTTGACCGCAGTCACGGTGATGCTGCCGTTGGCCGCTGGCGAGGTCAGTACGTTGCTGCCGTCAGCGTTGCCGCTGTCGGTGGCGGTGTAGGTGAAGTTCGCAGTGCCGTTGAAGTTCGCGTTCGGTTTGAAGTAAACCGTGGCTTCGCCGTTGACTGCGTTAATGGCGCCGGTCACCGCGTTGGTCATCGCCGCGTCGGTGTAGAAGGTGCCGTTGGTTGGCGTGCCGACAGTGAACGATTTCACGTTCGTCAGGCCGTCTACGTCGGTTGCGCTCAGTTTGACCGCGATACCTACGCTTGGGTCTTCAGCACCGGTCGCGGTGGTCGCCACAGCCACCGGCGCATCGTTGACCGGAGTCACGGTGATGGCGCCGTTGGCCGCTGGCGAAGTCAGTACGTTGGTGCCGTCAGCGTTGCCGCCGTCGGTGGCGGTGTAGGTGAAGTTCGCAGTGCCGTTGAAGTTCGCGTTCGGTTTGAAGTAAACCGTGGCTTCGCCGTTGACTGCGTTAATGGCGCCGGTCACCGCGTTGGTCATCGCCGCGTCGGTGTAGAAGGTGCCGTTGGTTGGCGTGCCGACAGTGAACGATTTCACGTTCGTCAGGCCATCTACGTCCGTCGCACTCAGCTTGACCGCGATGCCTACGCTTGGATCTTCAGCACCGGTCGCGGTGGTCGCCACAGCCACCGGCGCATCGTTGACCGCAGTCACGGTGATGCTGCCGTTGGCCGCTGGCGAGGTCAGTACGTTGCTGCCGTCAGCGTTGCCGCTGTCGGTGGCGGTGTAGGTGAAGTTCGCAGTGCCGTTGAAGTTCGCGTTCGGTTTGAAGTAAACCGTGGCTTCGCCGTTGACTGCGTTAATGGCGCCGGTCACCGCGTTGGTCATCGCCGCGTCGGTGTAGAAGGTGCCGTTGGTTGGCGTGCCGACAGTGAACGATTTCACGTTCGTCAGGCCGTCTACGTCGGTTGCGCTCAGTTTGACCGCGATACCTACGCTTGGGTCTTCAGCACCGGTCGCGGTGGTCGCCACAGCCACCGGCGCATCGTTGACCGGAGTCACGGTGATGGCGCCGTTGGCCGCTGGCGAAGTCAGTACGTTGGTGCCGTCAGCGTTGCCGCCGTCGGTGGCGGTGTAGGTGAAGTTCGCAGTGCCGTTGAAGTTCGCGTTCGGTTTGAAGTAAACCGTGGCTTCGCCGTTGACTGCGTTAATGGCGCCGGTCACCGCGTTGGTCATCGCCGCGTCGGTGTAGAAGGTGCCGTTGGTTGGCGTGCCGACAGTGAACGATTTCACGTTCGTCAGGCCGTCTACGTCGGTTGCGCTCAGTTTGACCGCGATACCTACGCTTGGGTCTTCAGCACCGGTCGCGGTGGTCGCCACAGCCACCGGCGCATCGTTGACCGGAGTCACGGTGATGGCGCCGTTGGCCGCTGGCGAAGTCAGTACGTTGGTGCCGTCAGCGTTGCCGCTGTCGGTGGCGGTGTAGGTGAAGTTCGCCGTGCCGTTGAAGTTCGCGTTTGGCTTGAAGTACACGGTGGCTGCGCCGTTGACCGCGTCAATAGCGCCGGTCACCGCTTTGGTCATCGCTGCGTCGGTGTAGAAGGTGCCGTTGGTTGGCGTGCCGACAGTGAACGATTTCACGTTCGTCAGGCCATCTACGTCCGTCGCACTCAGCTTGACCGCGATGCCTACGCTTGGATCTTCAGCACCGGTCGCGGTGGTCGCCACAGCCACCGGCGCATCGTTGACCGCAGTCACGGTGATGCTGCCGTTGGCCGCTGGCGAGGTCAGTACGTTGCTGCCGTCAGCGTTGCCGCTGTCGGTGGCGGTGTAGGTGAAGTTCGCCGTGCCGTTGAAGTTCGTGTTCGGTTTGAAGTAAACCGTGGCTTCGCCGTTGACCGCGTTAATGGCGCCGGTCACCAGTTTGGTCATGGCCGCATCGGTGTAGAAGGTGCCATTGCTCGACGCCCCGACGTTGAACGACTTGACGTTGGCCAGACCATCGACATCGGTGGCGGACAGCTTGACCGCGATCCCGACACTTGGGTCTTCAGCACCGGTCGCCGTGGTGGCGATCGCCACTGGCGCATCGTTGACCGCAGTGATCACGACGCTCACCTTGCCAGTCGTGACTTCTTCAACCTGCGTGCTCAACTCTTTGGCCGTTGCCGTCACAGTCAGATCGAAATTGGCCGTCGCATCCTTGGCCGGAGTGACGGTCAAGGTACCCAGGTTCCAATTGCTGACATCGTACTGGGTGGTCGCACCCGTCGAGGTATAGCTGTGGCCCGTGGCGCCGTCGGTAATGACAGCGCCTGCAGGCAGGCCGCTGATTTCTACCTTGTGCGATTCCGACTGGTCATTGTCGACAAACGTGGTCGTGATCGGGCTGATCTTGATCGCACTGTCTTCCAGGCCGTGGTTGTAAACGTAGCCGGTGTAATAGCCTTCTCCGTTGACCACGTGAGCATCGTTAAAGACCGCGCCGGCGGCTTTCAACGCGTCCAGGCTGGTATAGGTCTGCACGCCGCTGCTACCCAACGCCATCGACGGGCCGCTGTTGATCGAGACATTGACGTCGTAGTTGCCCGGGCCGTTCTGGTTGTAGTGATAGATGTCGAGGGTGTAATAACCCGACTCTGTCGGCGTAAAGGGGGTTGCGTTGATACCGCTGCCCTGGCTCCAGGTCTCGGTCGACACCAACTTGCCGCCGACGGTAACCGCCAGGCTGTCATCGGCGCTGCCGGTGAAGCTGTAGCTCTTGCCGGCTTCCAGGTAAACCAGGCCAGAGACTTTGGTCGCGGTGAATTCCACCACATTACCGTTGCTCACGTTTGCGGTCACACCCGTGGAGGCTGCGCTGCCAGGCGTTTGGGCGTTGATGACCCGAATCAAATCGCTGGACTGAACAACACCATTACCGTTCGTACCCAATTCACCAGGCAGGTTCCCGCCGGTCCAGGTTTGAATGGTCAAGCCAGTTGGCACGTCACCGAACGAGCCGACCGTCACGACAGGAACGTCCGTCACCGGGTGGATATCCACGGTGATGGTTTGAGTGCCGCTGTTGAGCAGGCCATCGGTAGCCTGGAATTTCAGTTCGGTGTAATCGCCCTGTTTGTTACCGACGCCGGTGTTGCCGAAGCTGCTATCACCCGACTCGTTGGCCGCTGGGCTGTAACGCACATTGTGATTGTCGAAGTCGGCCTGGCTGAAAGCCTTGCCCGGCGACGTATCAGTTTTCAGATCAGCTGCGTTGAGCTGGACCCAAACACCGTCGACTTTGTACTCGATGGCACCGTTGGGCAAGCTGGTGAAGACGACTTTCAGGTTCGTGGAATCCACATCATTGACCCCGAACGTCGACCATTTCAGATCGACTGGGGTGTCTTCGCTGCTTTCTATGTGGCCATTGCTCGCAGTCGGCGCGTCGTTGACCGGGGTCACGGTGATGGTGCCGTTAGCGGGAGCCGAAGTCAGCGGGCTACTGCCGTCAGCGTTGCCGCCGTCGGTGGCGGTGTAAGTGAAGTTCGCGGTGCCGTTGAAGTCCGCGTTTGGTTTGAAGTAAACGGTCGCTTCGCCGTTGACCGCGTCAATTGAGCCAGTCACCGGTTTGGTCATGGCGGCGTCGGTGTAGAACGTGCCGTTGGTTGGCGTGCCGACGGTGAAGGACTTCACGTCCGTCGGACTGTCTACGTCGGTGGCGGACAGTTTGACCGCGATGCCTACGCTTGGGTCTTCAGCACCGGTCGCGCTAGTGGCTTCAGCCACCGGCGCGTCGTTGACCGCAGTCACGGTGATGGTGCCGTTGGCGGGAGCCGACGTCAGCGGGCCGCCGTCGGTGGCGGTGTAAGTGAAGTCCGCAGTGCCGTGGAAGTCCGCGTTTGGTTTGAAGTAAACCGTGGCTTCGCCGTTGACTGCGTCAATCGAGCCGGTCACCGGTTTGGTCATCGCCGCGTCGGTGTAGAAGGTGCCGTTGGTAGGCGTGCCGACGGTGAACGATTTCACGTCCGTCGGGCTGTCTACGTCGGTGGCGGACAGTTTGACCGCGATGCCTACGCTTGGGTCTTCAGCACCGGTCGCGCTAGTGGCTTCAGCCACCGGCGCGTCGTTGACCGCAGTCACGGTGATGGTGCCGTTGGCTGGAGCTGAGGTCAGCGGGCTGCTGCCGTCAGCGTTGCCGCCGTCGGTAGCGGTGTAGGTGAAGTCCGCGGTGCCGTGGAAGTCCGCGTTTGGCTTGAAGTAAACGGTCGCTTCGCCGTTGACCGCATCAATCGAGCCGGTCACCGGTTTGGTCATGGCCGCGTCGGTGTAGAAGGTGCCATTGGTAGGCGTGCCGACGGTGAACGATTTAACGTCCGTCGGGCTGTCTACGTCGGTGGCGGACAGTTTGACCGCAATCCCTACGCTTGGATCTTCAGCACCGGTCGCGCTAGTGGCTTCAGCCACCGGCGCGTCGTTGACCGCAGTCACGGTGATGGTGCCGTTGGCTGGAGCCGAAGTCAGCGGGCTGCTGCCGTCAGCGTTGCCGCCGTCGGTAGCGGTGTAGGTGAAGTCCGCGGTGCCGTGGAAGTCCGCGTTTGGTTTGAAGTAAACCGTGGCTTCGCCGTTGACTGCGTCAATCGAGCCGGTCACCGGTTTGGTCATCGCCGCGTCGGTGTAGAAGGTGCCGTTGGTAGGCGTGCCGACGGTGAACGATTTCACGTCCGTCGGGCTGTCTACGTCGGTGGCGGACAGTTTGACCGCGATCCCTACGCTTGGGTCTTCAGCACCGGTCGCGCTAGTGGCTTCAGCCACCGGCGCGTCGTTGACCGCAGTCACGGTGATGGTGCCGTTGGCGGGAGCCGAGGTCAGCGGGCTGCTGCCGTCAGCGTTGCCGCCGTCGGTGGCGGTGTAGGTGAAGTCCGCGGTGCCGTGGAAGTCCGCGTTTGGTTTGAAGTAAACCGTGGCTTCGCCGTTGACTGCGTCAATCGAGCCGGTCACCGGTTTGGTCATCGCCGCGTCGGTGTAGAAGGTGCCGTTGGTAGGCGTGCCGACGGTGAACGATTTCACGTCCGTCGGGCTGTCTACGTCGGTGGCGGACAGTTTGACCGCGATGCCTACGCTTGGGTCTTCAGCACCGGTCGCGCTAGTGGCTTCAGCCACCGGCGCGTCGTTGACCGCAGTCACGGTGATGGTGCCGTTGGCTGGAGCTGAGGTCAGCGGGCTGCTGCCGTCAGCGTTGCCGCCGTCGGTAGCGGTGTAGGTGAAGTCCGCAGTGCCGTGGAAGTCCGCGTTTGGTTTGAAGTAAACCGTGGCTTCGCCGTTGACTGCGTCAATGGAACCGGTCACCGGTTTGGTCATGGCCGCGTCGGTGTAGAAGGTGCCATTGGTCGGCGTGCCGACGGTGAACGATTTAACGTCCGTCGGGCTGTCTACGTCGGTGGCGGACAGTTTGACCGCAATCCCTACGCTTGGATCTTCAGCACCGGTCGCGCTAGTGGCTTCAGCCACCGGCGCGTCGTTGACCGCAGTCACGGTGATGGTGCCGTTGGCGGGAGCCGAGGTCAGCGGGCTGCTGCCGTCAGCGTTGCCGCCGTCGGTAGCGGTGTAGGTGAAGTCCGCGGTGCCGTGGAAGTCCGCGTTTGGCTTGAAGTAAACCGTGGCTTCGCCGTTGACTGCGTCAATAGCGCCCGTCACCGGTTTGGTCATGGCCGCGTCGGTGTAGAAGGTGCCGTTGGTTGGCGTGCCGACCGTGAACGATTTAACGTCCGTCGGACTGTCTACGTCGGTGGCGGACAGTTTGACCGCGATGCCTACGCTTGGGTCTTCAGCACCGGTCGCGCTAGTGGCTTCAGCCACCGGCGCGTCGTTTACCGCAGTCACGGTGATGGTGCCGTTGGCGGGAGCCGACGTCAGCGGGCTGCTGCCGTCAGCGTTGCCGCCGTCGGTAGCGGTGTAGGTGAAGTCCGCAGTGCCGTGGAAGTCCGCGTTTGGCTTGAAGTAAACGGTCGCTTCGCCGTTGACCGCATCAATCGAGCCGGTCACCGGTTTGGTCATGGCCGCGTCGGTGTAGAAGGTGCCGTTGGTCGGCGTGCCGACGGTGAACGATTTAACGTTCTCCACGCCATCGATATCAGTAGCCGAAAGCTTAACTTCGATGCCTTGAACCGGGTCTTCGGAACCGGTCGCGGTAGTGGCCATGGCTTCCGGTGCATCATTCACTGCAATCACATTGATCGGCAGGGTGATCGACTCGGATTTCGGATCAGCGGTGCCGTCCTGCGCAGTCGCAGTGACAGTCAGGTTCACCAGGCCGTTGGCGTTTTCCGCCGGGTTGAAGACCAGGGTGGCCTTGTTCCAGTCGCTGATGTCGACGCTTTGATTGCCAGCCGTCGCTGTGAAGGTGTGACCCGGCGTGCCATCGGTGATGGTCGCGTTGACCGGGACACCACTGATTTCCAGCTTGAGCGTCTCGGAGCCATCCTTGTCGGTGGCATATGCGTCGATGGTCGACAGCTTGATCGCATGGTCTTCCAGGCCGGTGTTCAGCACCTGGGTGACGCTGATGTTGTCCAGCACGCCGCCCACCGAGTTGTTTGTATCGCCAGCCGGGGCTTTGAATTCGAGCTTGGCATCGCCGTCAGCAGTGACCGGCACGACGAAGGTGTAAGTCTTCATGCCAACGGTGGTGGTGTCCAGGGTGCCGACTTTGACGCCGCCCCAGAATACGTCGATCACCGAATTGTCCTCGGCACCCGCACGTGGCGAGTAGTCGACCGAGATGGTGTAAGCCGTGCCGGCTTCCGCCTTGATGATGGTGTACAGGCTGGCGTCGTCGCCGGCGTTTTTCTCAAGCTCGATGACCTGGCTGTTGCCTGGGGTCTCTACGCCGTAGATGCTGCTTTGGCCGATTTCGACTTGGCCGTCGGCATTACCCGTGAGCCACGGAGTGCTCGGGGTGCCATTGACGGCCGGGTTGTTAGCATTACCTACCGCGACGTCGCCCCACGAACCATTGAGATTGGCGCCGTCGAAGTTGATCGAGGTCACCACGCCGCCGCCAAGCAGGCCCAGGTGCGGGGTGTCGGTAACCGGCGCGATCGTGATGTCGGCGGTGGTTACGGTACTCGATTTACCGCCGTTGTCGACCGCAGTGAAGGTCAGCTCGGTTTTGCCGCTCCAGTCGCCGGTCGGGGCGAAGTAAACCGCTGCCTTGCCGTCGGCACCCGCTGGCACCGAGTCGCCGACCTTGAGTTCAGTTTGCAGCGTGGCGTCGCTGTACAGCTTGCCGTTCTCCGGCAAGGTGGTAATGACGAAGTTGGAGACGGTACCGTCCACATCCTTGCCGTCCAGAACGATCTTGGCCGTATGGTCTTCATCGGCGGTGGTGTTGTCGGCCGATGCAATCGGCGCGTCGTTGAACAGGTCGATAGTGACCTTGCCGGTGGCGCTGCCGGTTTCCGGTGGTTCGCGATCCAGGTTGCCGCCGCCGACGTCAGTCACAGCGATGGTGACGGTACGATCGGTGCCGACAGGATTGTCGCCCGGGCTCTGGAAGGTGATGGCTTCAACCACCTTGACGAAGTCGGCGGCGCTGCTGCCGGTCGCCGAGTCGCTGGTGAGGGTGTAGACGATTTTCCCGTCAGCGGCGCTGCCGCTCTGGGTGATGGTAATGCCGGCAACGGCCAGGGCCTTGAGCACGTCGGTATTGCTGAGCACATCCCCCGAAGCCAGGTGGTCGACGGTGACCACGACTTTGCTGAAGGTGGTGTTGTCGACGTCTTTGATGGTCAGGTTTTCGACCAGCGCGACCGCGTCTTTTTGCTCAGTGAACGTGGTGCTGTCGAACTTGACCTCAGGCGGATCGTTCACCGGAACCACGTTCACCACGGAGGTCACGGGGGCCGAATCCAACTGACCGTCGTTGACGGTGATGGTCAGGGTGCGATTGGCCGGGTCCGGGTTCTCGCTTTCGCTGGCGAAGTGCACCGAACGCAGGACTTCCTGGTATTCCGCCTTGGTGGCTTCACCAGACAGGGTCAGGATGCCAGTGGCTTTGTCGTAGCTGACTGCAATTTTGGTGTTGCTGACATCTGCGATCAGCACATCGTCTGCCAGGTGGTTGACGAGTGTGACTTTGGCGCTTTGCAGGGTGCTGTTGTCGACGTCGCTGACGGTCAAGGTCGCCGCCACGTAGCCGCCAGGCTTGCCTTCAATATAGGTGTCGCCGAATGCGTTGGTCGAAGCGTTGCCCAGCACAGGAGCGTCATTAACCGCAGTCACCGTGATGGTGCCGTTAGCGGGAGCCGACGTCAGCGGGCTGCCGTTGTCAGTAATACCGCCGTCGGTGGCGGTGTAAGTGAAGTTCGCGGTGCCGTTGAAGTCCGCGTTTGGCTTGAAGTAAACGGTGGCTTCGCCGTCGACTGCGTCAATAGCGCCGGTCACCGGTTTGGTCATCGCCGCGTCGGTGTAGAAGGTGCCGTTGGTTGGCGTGCCGACGGTGAAAGATTTCACGTCCGCCAGGCCATCTACGTCGGTGGCGCTCAGCTTGACCGCGATCCCTACGCTTGGGTCTTCAGCACCGGTCGCGGTAGTGACTTCAGCCACCGGCGCGTCGTTGACCGCAGTCACCGTGATGGTGCCGTTGGCGGGAGCCGACGTCAGCGGGCTGCCGTTGTCAGTAATACCGCCGTCGGTGGCGGTGTAAGTGAAGTTCGCGGTGCCGTTGAAGTCCGCGTTTGGCTTGAAGTAAACGGTGGCTTCGCCGTCGACTGCGTCAATAGCGCCGGTCACCGGTTTGGTCATCGCCGCGTCGGTGTAGAAGGTGCCGTTGGTTGGCGTGCCGACGGTGAAAGATTTCACGTCCGCCAGGCCATCTACGTCGGTGGCGCTCAGCTTGACCGCGATCCCTACGCTTGGGTCTTCAGCACCGGTCGCGGTAGTGACTTCAGCCACCGGCGCGTCGTTGACCGCAGTCACCGTGATGGTGCCGTTAGCGGGAGCCGACGTCAGCGGGCTGCCGTTGTCAGTAATACCGCCGTCGGTGGCGGTGTAAGTGAAGTTCGCGGTGCCGTTGAAGTCCGCGTTTGGCTTGAAGTAAACGGTGGCTTCGCCGTCGACTGCGTCAATAGCGCCGGTCACCGGTTTGGTCATCGCCGCGTCGGTGTAGAAGGTGCCGTTGGTTGGCGTGCCGACGGTGAAAGATTTCACGTCCGCCAGGCCATCTACGTCGGTGGCGCTCAGCTTGACCGCGATCCCTACGCTTGGGTCTTCAGCACCGGTCGCGGTAGTGACTTCAGCCACCGGCGCGTCGTTGACCGCAGTCACCGTGATGGTGCCGTTGGCGGGAGCCGACGTCAGCGGGCTGCCGTTGTCAGTAATACCGCCGTCGGTGGCGGTGTAAGTGAAGTTCGCGGTGCCGTTGAAGTCCGCGTTTGGCTTGAAGTAAACGGTGGCTTCGCCGTCGACTGCGTCAATAGCGCCGGTCACCGGTTTGGTCATCGCCGCGTCGGTGTAGAAGGTGCCGTTGGTTGGCGTGCCGACGGTGAAAGATTTCACGTCCGCCAGGCCATCTACGTCGGTGGCGCTCAGCTTGACCGCGATCCCTACGCTTGGGTCTTCAGCACCGGTCGCGGTAGTGACTTCAGCCACCGGCGCGTCGTTGACCGCAGTCACCGTGATGGTGCCGTTGGCGGGAGCCGACGTCAGCGGGCTGCCGTTGTCAGTAATACCGCCGTCGGTGGCGGTGTAAGTGAAGTTCGCGGTGCCGTTGAAGTCCGCGTTTGGCTTGAAGTAAACGGTGGCTTCGCCGTCGACTGCGTCAATAGCGCCGGTCACCGGTTTGGTCATCGCCGCGTCGGTGTAGAAGGTGCCGTTGGTTGGCGTGCCAACGGTGAAAGACTTCACGTCCGCCAGGCCATCTACGTCGGTGGCGCTCAGCTTGACCGCGATCCCTACGCTTGGGTCTTCAGCACCGGTCGCGGTAGTGACTTCAGCCACCGGCGCGTCGTTGACCGCAGTCACGGTGATGGTGCCGTTGGCGGGAGCCGACGTCAGCGGGCTGCCGTTGTCAGTAATACCGCCGTCGGTGGCGGTGTAAGTGAAGTTCGCGGTGCCGTTGAAGTCCGCGTTTGGCTTGAAGTAAACGGTGGCTTCGCCGTCGACTGCGTCAATAGCGCCGGTCACCGGTTTGGTCATCGCCGCGTCGGTGTAGAAGGTGCCGTTGGTTGGCGTGCCGACGGTGAAAGATTTCACGTCCGCCAGGCCATCTACGTCGGTGGCGCTCAGCTTGACCGCGATCCCTACGCTTGGGTCTTCAGCACCGGTCGCGGTAGTGACTTCAGCCACCGGCGCATCGTTGACCGCAGTCACGGTGATGGTGCCGTTAGCCGGAGCAGAAGTCAGCGGATTGCTGCCGTCAGCATTACCGCTGTCGGTCGCGGTGTAGGTGAAGTCCGCGGTGCCGTTGAAGTTCGCATTTGGCTTGAAGTACACCGTGGCTTCGCCATTGGTGGCATCAATAGCGCCCGTCACCGGCTTGGTCATGGCCGCGTCGGTGTAGAACGTGCCGTTAGTCGGCGTGCCGACGGTGAACGATTTCACGTTGGCCAGGCCATCCACATCGGTCGCACTCAGTTTGACCGCAATGCCCTGGGCCGAATCTTCAGCCCCGCCAGCTTCAACGACCGCGGCCACCGGCGCATCGTTAACCGGCGTCACCGTCACGTCCAGCGTGCTGCTCGAACCGGTATTGGTGGTGTAGCCGATCTGCGGCACTTCACCGTTGTAATCCTTGACCGGGGTAAACGTATACGCGCCATCCGTACCGATGGTGATGGAGCCGACACCTTCGATAAAGGCGACTTTGCCTGCGGCATACGTATTGCCGTCGACAGTAAACGTCGCGACGCTCAGCACGTTGTCGATGTCGCTGTCATTGCTCAGCACGTTGCCAGTGGCAGCCTGATCCTCGACAACGGTGTTGGTGTCCGCGACCAGCACGCTCGGATTGTCGACAGCGACCACTGTAGTAGTCGCGGCTTCCGGGTTGATCGCCAGGTTTTCGTAGTTACCGCCGCTCGCAGCGGTGATGGTGGCGCTGATGCTCAGGTCTTTGCCGTCGGCCAGGTTCGCCGGCGTATCGACGCTGACGGTGCCCGTGGTTTTACCGGCTTCGATGGTGATGGTGGTGTTGTTGGACAGCGTGATGGTGACGTCGGTTTGCGCGGCGTTGTTCACGGTCGCGGTATAGACGATCTTGCCGCCCTCATCGACTGACGCGTTCGCGCTCAGCGTGACGGTGGTGGTATCGATGGTGTCCTTGATCAGTGTAACCGCCGGCGCCGGGTCCGTCGTAATGACCAGGTTGCCGCCGCCGGACGTGCCGGCGATGGTGGCGGAGATCGACGAGGCATCCAGGTAAGGCGTGTCATTGCCCGCGAACGTGACGTTCAGCGCACCCGAGGTCTGGCCGGCGGGGATCACGACGGACAGACCGTTGGACAAGGTGACGGTCAGGTCACTGGTCGGCGCCTGGGTGATAAACGCGGTATAGACGACGACGCCACCGGCTTCGGTGATGCTCGGCGTGGCGGTCAGGGTAATGGTGACGTCGCGCGCGGCGAGGCTGTTATTGGTAGCGGCGCTGAATTGATTGGCTGCGGCATCGGCTGCATTTAAGCCGGTCGTCGGATAACCGATAGTAGGGTTAACGGTGCCTGCGGTGGTCTCCAGCACGACAAAGCTATGGCCGCCGCCCACGGCGCCGTCCGCACCGGCGGCAGTTGGGCCAGCAGCGGCGGCTTCGAAGTCTTGGGTCGGGTCGGCACCGGCAGCGATGGCTTGCTGCAGTTCGGCAACGGAGGGTGCCGCCTGGGCAGTGGCGGCACTCAGGTCGGTCACCGAGTCAGGCGTGTTCGCGCTCCATTGAGTGTCACGACCCACGTCAAGGGTGCGGCCATCGGCAAGCTCCAGCGACACGGAGCCAGCAGGACCGGTTTCCACCAGTTCCCCTGTGAACAAGCGATCCCCTTCTACCAGCAGGCGACGAATCCCTTCCGGGGATACCGCAAACACTTGACCGACAATACTTTTGACGACCGCAACGCTGCTCATAAAAGACTCTCCGTGTATTACCGTGCAGGGGTATCCATCATGGAGACCGGCCTTTTTCTCTCGTGCCGATTCAATAGCTGGAGTACGTTAATCCCATGTAAAAAAAATTTGGCGTCAATAATTTGTTGTTTCAAGCGGCAAATTACTTTTCCGTCAAGGTATTGACCTATTTGACGCCATCCTAAACAATCCGCCCGGTAATGTCACATTGATATTTAAGCGGCATCGCGACTTTCTGTTTGCACCGTCCAGCTCCAATGACGAGCAGTGATTTCGGTTGCCACTCCAATGCACTATCCAAGTCTGTTGCGGTTTTTCAGGCAACCAATCCCCAGGGAAGAATCACAATGCGTTTGCACTTATTCAAAGCTTTGCCTTTTGCTCTAGCCGCCAGTTTCGTACAGGCTCAAACCCTGCCGGAGGCCATGCAGAAAGCGGTGGAAGTTCACCCGGAGATCCAATCGGGTGTCAATGCACGCATTGCTGCTGACTACCAAGTCGACGCAGCCAAAGGCGGCTACCTGCCTAAAGTCGACTTGCTGGGCGGTTATGGCCGTGAAAGCTCGGACAACACCACTACCCGCGCGGCCAGCAACAGCCACGATTGGAAAACCTTGAACCGCGGCGAGTCGACCATTCGTCTGCAGCAAAACCTGTTCCAAGGTTTTGGCACCCAAAATGAAATCGGCCGCCAACAAGCCACCGCCAATTCCCGTGGCTATGCGCTGCTCAACACGACCGAGCGCACCGCCCTGACGGTCGCCCAGGTTTATCTGGATGTCTTGACCCGTCGCGAGATGGTGCAACTGGCAGAAGAAAACCTGAAAAGCCACGAACGTATTTTTGACCAGATCAAATTGCGCACCAGCCGTGGCGTCGGAAGAATGGCGGACATGGACCAGGCCGAAGCCCGCCTGGCTCAAGCTCGAAACAACCTGATCACCGAACAGACCAACCTGGCCGACGCCAATACCAACTATATGAGCGTGGTCGGCCAAGACCCCGACCAACTCGAAAAGCCACTGGGTATCGTGACCTTGCTGCCGGCCAGCCTGGATGAAGCACGCCGCCAGATGATTGCGGACAACCCGGCATTGCGCTCTGCCGAGTCGGATATCACCGCCGCTGAAAAGCAGTACGAATCCGCCAAGGCGACCTTCTACCCGCGCTTTGATGCCGTGCTGCAACGTTCGGCCAACGACAACATCGCCGGCGACCCAGGCCATGACAACAGCTATTCCGCCATGTTGAACATGCAGTTCAACCTGTTCAACGGCGGCAGCGACAAGGCCAACCTGCAATCCAAGGCCTCCCAGGCCACCCAGGCGCTGGATATCCGCAACAACGCCCTGCGTCAGTTGAACGAAGAACTGGGCCTGGCGTGGAACGCCTACAATAACGCCACCCAGCAAGTACCGATCGCGCAGGAATACGTGGACCGCAGCACGCGAGTACGTACCTCGTATCAACAGCAGTTCAGCCTCGGTGAGCGTACACTGCTCGACTTGCTCGACAGCGAGAATGAACTGTTCACCGCTCAGCAGCGCCTGGCGCAGATCAAAAACCTGCAGCTATATACGCAGTATCGAATCAAGGCCGACATGGGCCAACTGCTGAGAAGTCAGGGCGTGGTAGCGCCGATGGCATCGGTTGTGCAGAACGATATTAAACCGTCGGTAAACCTGCCAGGGATGAACTGATTCTTGACGGCGTTGGACCACTCAGCAGTAAGAGAGAGTCAGCTTGGATTCTGAAATAGGTGTGGCGCAACTCAACCATGACCCGCGCAGTCAGCATGACGACCCCCTGCTGGATGGGTTGTTGACACTCTGTTCACTGCATTACAAACCCGCCAGCCGCGCGATGCTGACCACTGGGCTGCCACTGGCGGCCCAGCGTCTGAGCGCCGAGTTGCTGCCGCGTGCAGCCGCTCGGGCGGGTTTGCAGGGCCGGTTGCTGCAACGCAAGCTGGAACAGATTCCGTCCATCGCGCTGCCCGCCATGCTACTGCTCAAGGGAGGGCGCAGCGCGGTGCTGTTGGGATGGGACGGTGACACGGCGCGCCTGCTGCTCAGCGAAAGCGACGGCGGCGAAGTACACGTCGCCCGTGAAGTATTGAGTCAAGATTACAGCGGTCGGGTATTTTTCGCCCAACCGCAGCATAAATTTGACATCACCAGCGGCACGCTGATCCCGCGCGCACGCTCGTGGTTTCGAGACACCCTCAAGCGCTCGCGCTGGCTCTACGCCGACGCGATCGCCGCGAGCCTGGTGATCAACCTGATCGCCCTGGCCGCACCGCTGTTTGTGATGAACGTGTACGACCGCGTAGTCCCTAACCAAGCCACCTCGACCCTGTGGGTGCTGGCTATTGGTATCTGCGGCGCCTACCTGTTCGACCTGCTGCTCAAGAGCCTGCGCAGTTTATGCCTGGACCTGGCGGGCAAAAAAACCGACCTGATCATTTCCGCGACGCTGTTCGAGCGCATCGTGGGCATGGCGATGAAAGTACGCCCGGCACGGGTCGGCAGCTTTGCGCAGAACATCCATGAATTCCAGGGGATGCGCGACTTCCTCACCTCGCTGACCCTCGCGAGCCTGATCGACCTGCCCTTTACGCTGATCATCCTGGTGGTGATCGCCATGCTCGGCGGCCACCTGGTGTGGATTCCGATCATCGCCTTCCCGCTGGCCCTGGGTATCGGCCACATGCTGCAAAAACCGCTGACTGCGACACTGGAGCGCACCATGGCCCTAGGCGCCGAGCGCCAGTCGAGCCTGATCGAAACCCTCGCCGGGCTCGATGCGGTCAAGGTCAATAACGCAGAAAGCGAACGCCAGTATCAATGGGAACATACTATTGGCACCCTCAGCCGCCTGGAACTGCGGGTCAAGGTGTTGTCCGGCCTGGCCATGAACATCACCTTGCTGATCCAGCAAGTGGCCGGCGTGGCGATGATCATTTTCGGCGTGTACCAGATCATTGATGGCGTCCTCAGCATGGGCGGCCTCGTCGCCTGCTACATGCTCAGCGGCCGCGCACTGGGCCCGCTGGCCCAACTGTCGGGCCTGCTGACGCGTTACCAGCAAGCCAAGGTGACGATGGTCTCGGTCGACCAGATGATGGAGTTGCCGCAAGAACGCAACTACGACGAACGCCCGCTCAGCCGCAAGGCACTGCAAGGCGCGATGACGTTCCGCGAAGTCGACTTCACCTACCCGAACCAACAGACCCTGGCACTGCGCGGCATCAACCTGAATGTAAAGCCGGGCGAGAAAATCGGCATCATCGGGCGCAGCGGCTCGGGTAAAAGCTCGCTGGCCAAACTGCTGGTCGGTCTTTACCAGCCGGATTCGGGCTCATTGCTGGTCGATGGCGTGGACATTCGCCAGATCGATGTCAGCGAATTGCGCCATAACATCGGCTATGTGGCCCAGGACATCCAACTGCTGGCCGGCACCTTGCGCGACAACCTCGTCTCGGGCGCGCGCTACGTGGATGATGAAATGGTGCTGCAAGCCGCAGAACTTGCCGGCGTGCATGAATTTGCCAGGCTGCATCCGCAAGGTTACGAACTGCAAGTGGGCGAACGCGGGCAAAACCTCTCCGGCGGCCAGCGACAAAACGTCGCCCTCGCCCGTGCGTTGCTGTTGAACCCACCGATCCTGCTGCTGGACGAACCGACCAGCGCCATGGACAACACTGGCGAAGAGCGCTTGAAACAGCGCTTGCAGTCGGTCATCGAAAACAAGACGGTGATTCTGGTTACGCACCGCGCCTCACTGCTGAGCCTGGTGGATCGCCTGCTGGTGATCGACCGTGGCCAGATACTCGCAGACGGTCCAAAAGCGGCCGTTATGGAAGCACTGAAAAAGGGGCAAATCAGTGTCGCTTAATTCCGGCCCACGCCGTTTGAAAGACGTCATCTTCGGCTATTTCAGGGGCACCGACTCGCTCGAAGACCAACCCTTGCCCGAAGTCGAAAAAGCCCTGGTCGACGACGCCCCGCGCATCGTGCGCCTGACCATTTGGGGCGTGATCGGCTTCTTTGTGTTCCTGCTGCTGTGGGCACACTTTGCGATCATCGATGAAGTGACCAAAGGCGAAGGCAAGGCGATCCCCTCCTCGCGCATCCAGAAGATCCAAAACCTGGAAGGCGGCATCGTCGCTCAGATCTACGTGCATGAAGGGCAAATCGTCGACGCCGGTGCGCCACTGGTACGCTTGGACGACACACGCTTTGCCTCCAACGTCGGCGAAACCGAAGCCGACCGCGTGGCCATGGAGCTGCGTGTGGAGCGCCTCAGCGCAGAAATCGAAAATCGCCCCCTGAATATCACCGAAGACGCGCGCAAAGCGGTGCCCAATCAGGCCTCGAACGAAGAGTCGCTGTACCTGAGCAGGCGCCAGCAACTGTCGGACGAAATCGGCGGGCTGCAACAGCAACTGCTGCAACGCCAGCAGGAACAGCGTGAATTTGCGTCCAAACAGGAGCAATACCGCAACAGCCTGAGCCTGCTGCGCCAGGAGATCAGCATGTCCGAGCCACTGGTACAACAGGGCGCGATCTCGCCGGTAGAAGTGCTGCGTCTCAAGCGCTCCGAAGTGGAAACCCGCGGCATGCTCGACGGCACCACCCTGGCCATCCCTCGCGCCCAGGCCGCCATCAACGAAGTGCAACGCAAAATCGACGAGACCCGCGGCAAATTCCGCAGCGAAGCCCTGGGTCAACTGAATGAAGCGCGCACCAACCTGAGCAAGGCCCAGGCCACATCCAAAGGCCTGGAAGACCGCGTCAGCCGCACCATGGTCACCTCGCCCGTGCGCGGCATCGTCAAGCAAATGCTGGTCAACACCGTGGGTGGCGTGATCCAGCCCGGCAGCGATATCGCCGAAGTCGTACCGCTGGACGACACCTTGCTGGTAGAAGCCAAAATCCGCCCGCAAGACATCGCCTTCCTCCACCCCGGCCAGGAAGCGATGATCAAATTCACCGCCTACGACTACACCATCTACGGCGGCCTAAAAGGCAAACTCGAACAGATCGGCGCCGACACCGTGATGGATGAAGAGAAGAAGAACACTTTCTACCTCATCAAACTGCGCACCGACCGCAGCCACCTGGGCACCGACGAAAAACCCCTGCTGATCATCCCCGGCATGGTGGCCTCCGTAGACATCATCACCGGCAAGAAGAGCATCTTGAGCTACCTGCTCAAACCGATCATCAAATCCCGTGCAGAGGCCATGCACGAGCGCTGATTGGGGTAATTTGTTGCTGGAGAAGCGGATAAATGCAGGGCGAAGGGCGAAAACTTGGGTTTTCGCAAAAATAGTCAGATTTCAGGGGTTTACAGAACTTTTTCAATCGCTATAATCGTCGCCCTAACACGCCGGTATAGCTCAGTTGGTAGAGCAACTGACTTGTAATCAGTAGGTCCCGGGTTCGACTCCTGGTGCCGGCACCATATCTCGAAGCCCCGCAATGCGGGGCTTTGTGGTTTCTGGAGGTTGGGAAACTTCAGAAACGTGTAGGGTGAATTTAGTGAAAACGTCCACAAAACGTCCACACTCAAACAACTAACCTGCAGTTTTCCGCGCACCCCACTTCTTTTTATTACGCTCCGATGTCAATTCACAGCCAATTTTCATAGCCGCCTCCAATAGATCTGCTGCCTCACGGAAACTGTCTGAGTCCGCCGTCCCGTTGAAAAGCAAACCACCAGCGGTGACATCCAACCTAACGCTGTCAGTCAATTGATAAAAACGAACAATCTGCTTCGCTTCATGAGGCGTTAGCCCACCGAGTCGCGTAACGTTTGCCTGAACACTCGGTGTAGTGCTCGTGAATATTGACGGAGCACTTTAAAAACCTTGGCTCAAAGATCTCCGTAACTGAGGCGCCTCCAGGCGGCGACAAATAAGCCTGAGCGTCTCTCAGACCGTCGAGATACCCCCTCAACTCCACGTGGCCGCTGCGCTCATGACCGCCTCCGACAACTTGATGTATCGCCAAATTGGCGATACGATTCGGGCATGTCTACCAAACACCGATTTCGCGAAAAGTACCGCATAGAGCTGCGGGAAAAAGACCACCTACCGCCCCACGTACACTTGACGGGCGGCGGCGTCGATGTCTTGATAAGCCTTGAAACATGTGAGGCGATGTTGGGCCGAGCGCCGACGGTGGTGCTGAAAGAGGCTTTGGCCTGGGTGCGTTTGCACAAAGACGAATTACTGGAGGAATGGCATAAATGGCATCCATGAAACGCCCCCGCCTGCGGGCTGTGCAGGCGCGTCCCGGCCATGTGCTGGAGCTGACATTTATCGACGGCCAACAGTTTCTGCTGGATATGACCCGCGACGTGGCCACCTACCCAGGGCTCAAACCGCTGCAAGCGGCCAAAGCGTTCAAAGGCGCGACCGTGGGCGATGACGGATGGACGGTGGAATGGCCCGAACTGGACATTCAAATCGGCGCCGACACGCTGTACCTGGACGCCTTGGCTCAGGCAGCGCCGGATGAAAACACGCGCATCTTCATCGGTTGGCGTGCGCGTACCGGGCTCAACCTGTCGCAAGCCGCCGAGGCATTGGGTGTCGGCACGCGGAGCATCACCCGCTACAGCAACGGCCGCGAAGCGGTGCCCCGCACATTGGCCTTGGCCTGCCTGGGTTGGGATCGTCTGCAAGAACAGCCCCAGCTCAAACGCGCGTGAAACCTTAGCGGCGATACTGATCACGTAGCCCCCGAACCCCGCCCTGTGCGGGGTTTTCGTATCTTGTTGTTGGCACTCATGCTGGTGAGTCGCTCGTTGGCGATCTGAACATGTGTAAGCAATGCTTCCCTTGCCAGCCATCGATAGCCCTGGGTCCTCTAAATTTAGAGGCTGACACTCTGGCTTTAAAGCGGCAGCGATTTGAATCGCTCCGGATTCTGTTGTCGCGCCACTAAGGCTAACAAGGCGTTTCAGACTAGGCAGACAACCCACACGCAGAAATATGGCACTTCGCCACTTTCCCGATTGACACCCCCTCCCCGCCACGTTAAAACCCCTGCCTTGCTTGTGCTTTTTATCGAGACATGGATGTTGTCGACCCCTCCGCTGTTCAAACACCGCCGCTATTGGCTGGCGGTCCTCATCGTGCTGCTGGCGATCCTCGATCCTTTCGGCCTGGCCAGTTCCAGCGACAAGGCGTCGGCGCAGTGGCTCAACCGTATGTTCGCCAGCCACTACGCCAATGACGGCCAGCAGCGGGTGGCGGTGGTGTTGATCGATGATGCGTACCTGATGCGCAACGCCACCTCCTGGCCGATGCCCTATGGCGAGCAGAGCAAGTTGTTCAAGCGCTTGCTGGCGTTCAAACCCAAGGCGGTGTTCGTCGATTTGCTCTACAGCCACGACCATTCTTTCGGCGATCCTGCACGGGGCAGTCAGTTACTGGCGAATGTGTTCGAGCGCTATCAGCGTCAGGGCATTCCGTTGTGGCTGGCCAATACCGGGGTGGGGCGTGGCGAGGCGGGCCAGGCCAATACGCTGGCGCCGTTTGTCGAGGTCAGTCGCCCGGGCCTGGTGGCGTGGGCGGGGGTGGACGACAAGTACCCGTTGGCGGTGAATACGCCGATAGGCCTGATGGAAACCCCGGCCTTGGCGCTGTACCGCGCATTCTGTGAGACACAGGCCTGCCCGTCGCCGCCGGTGGATGCTCAAACCGCCGCAGGCCGGCAACCAATCGCGGTGCAATGGGGGCTGAAGTTGGCGCCGGAGCAGGCGCGGATCGCCGATGTGCGCCACTGCGCGCCGGCGCGGCATTTTTTGCTGGATGGGGTGGCGCAGTTGTTCCAGGCGGTGTTCTGGAAACTCGATGACTCGGAGCAGGCACGCTGCCCTTATACGCTGACGTTAGCGGCCAGCGACCTGGAAGTCAGCGACCCGGACGACCAAGCCCTGGTCGCCGAGTTGCTGCGCGACCGCCTGGTACTGGTCGGGGCCAATATCACCTCGACGGGTGATCTGGTGGAGTCGCCAGTACACGGCCAGTTACCGGGCGTTTATCTGCATGCCATGGCCCTCGACAACCTGATCAATGTGGGCATGGACTATGACCATGAGCCCGCCAACTTTCCTGGCCTGCCGTTTAATTGGCTGGACCTGCTGGAACTGGGCCTGCTGGCGTTGATCGCCGTGCTCAAGGCGCTGCATGCGCGGCGGCTGGCGAGCCTGCGCACCTGGAGCCGGTGGCGGCGCCAGGAAATCTGGTTTTTTTCTTCGCCGTGCCCGTCATGGCTGTTGGTGATGTCCGCGCTTGCCGGGGTCAGTGTGCTGCTGAGCCTCAGCCACATCACGCCGGTGAACGTGTTGGGCATTGTGTTGCTGTCGTTGGTGTTGTTCAGCGAACGGATCGAAGCCTTTTTCGATCGTGATCGCTGAGTGCGCCGCTTTGTCATTTGACTCAAGGAATCCAAGGATGAACAGAAGTCTGATCGTCGTGCTCGTTGCGCTCTTCACTCAGGGTGCCTGGGCGGAAACCCACAGCATCAAGGCGTTCCTGGCCGACCCGGTGGCGGTGCTGGATGAACAGGGTAAACAACAGCGCGAGCTGCCGAAAAAAGACACGCCGACCCAACCCGTCCCCGTGTTGCAGTACAACAAGGCGCTGGATCTGGTGCAGGTTGAGCTGGCGGGCCAGAAGGTTTGGCTGGACACCATGGACCTGCGCATCGAGCCGCCGCTCAATGTGGTCGACCTGCCCTGCCAGGGCCTGACCAAAAGCCAGACCAAAGACAGCCGCAACAACTCCACCATCGGTTTTGGTGCGGGCTGCAATCAATAAAAGGAGCGGTGCGGTGAAGGGATCTCTATTGGCAGCCAGCGTGCTGGCCAGCACGGTACTCAGTGGTTGCGCGACATTGAAAGGCGCCGACCAGGCGTTCCTGAACCTGGTGGGCCCCTCGACCCAATCCAGGGTCCAGGGCCACTACGTGGATAACACCGACGTGCGCCAGTACTACAAGCTCGACCCGCAACGCCAGAGCCAGCAGCGCTTGAGCTATGACGGGCGCGCGGTACCGGCGGCCGAAGCACGCCAGCAGAACCTGGTGGATATCCCGATGCTGCAGGTGTACCTGCAGGGGATTGTCACGCGCCTGTCCAAGGGCTGGCCGGGTGAGTTGCCGGTCTTGCAGGTGAAGATCACCGACAGCTACAGCTTCGGGCCCTCGGCAGACCCTTACGGCAATGTGTTCGTGCCGCTGGGCATGCTGGATAACGTCGGCAGCGAAGACGAAATCGCCGCGATGCTCGGCCACGAAATGAGCCACGTTCTGCTGCACCACCACGACCGCATGGCGGCCTTCCAGCAGCAGAAAGAGATGTTCACCACCGTGGCGTCCACCGTTGCCTTGGCCACTATGGCCGCCGATACCGGCGTGGACCGCAGTTCCGGGACGATGAAGCTGTTCAGCAAAGACCCCGCCGGCACCCAGAAAACCATCGGCAACACCGTGCTCTACACCACGTTGGCCAACACGTTTTCCGACCATGTATGGAGCACCGCGTGGGGCCGCACCCAGGAAGACCAGGCCGACCTGCTCGGCACCGACCTGATGATCCGCGCCGGTTACGCACCGCGCGCCGCTACCCATAGCCTGGAACGCCTCAACGACTTCCAGGGCAAACAGAAACCGTTGCTCAGCGGCTTCCTGACCGCACGCAAGAACGCCATGCAGGATTCGCTGCAGCAGTTCAATCTCAACCGCTTCACCCAGGAGTTGGACGTGCTGGTCAAAGACGGGCTGACCACCGGCATCTCCGCGACCACCCAGTATTTCAATCGCTCCCACATGTCGGCGATGGATCGCGACACCGAGTTGCGCCAGTACCTGCAGCGCGAATACCGCCAGGAGCGCCGTGCACGCATCAACCCCGAGAGCTGGACGAAGATAAAAGGTACGCCGCAAGTGGCCAAGGCCATGCAGGGCTACAAGGATGCCTACTTCGCCAACGACGCCCTGGAGAAAAACAAGCTGCCCGAGGCCGATGGGTTTATCCGCAAAGCCTTGGCCTCGCCGGTCAAGGATCAGCCAGGCATTCGTCGCACCGCGTACACCGTGCGCCTGGCCCAGGGCAAGAACGGCGAAGCCTTGAAAGAGTTGCAGGCCATCAAGGACTGGAGCCTGGCAGGCCCGTCGACCTATGACCTGATGATCAGCTACCACCTCAAGCGCGGCGACGGGGAATCGGCGCTGGCGATGATCGACAAGGCCGAACGCAACCTGGGCTCGGAAGAACTGTTCATCACCGAGAAGTTGCTGGCCAATCAGCAATTGCGGAACGCGCAGCAGGTGCAAACCGTGCTGCGCAAGTGCGAGCAATACCCGACCCGCAAGGCAAACTGCAAGAAGCTCGCGCCGGCCAAAGCCTGAGGTTGACGATTAGGCCTACGGAGCCCGCCTCCTTCCCGCGGCGCTTTTTCCTAGCGCCCGGGAAGACCGTTCCTCTCGCCCACCCCACCGGTTCTTCGGTATAAACGTTCGCATTCTGCGTTGCGAACGGACTCCCATGAACGCCATAAAACTGATTTTCCTCCTGATCATTTCTCCCTTGCTGCTGGCCGGCGTTGGAACATGGGAATTGCAGCGCGCCACCGAGGGCGCACGGGTTCCCGACCAAGCCCAGGCCTATGTCAACGTGATGAAGCCCGTCCTGAAGACGTGGCTGGAGGAAAATCCGACGGTCCCCATTACTGTGGGCAGTGACGGCCTCAGCCCTGAGCAGTTTCTCTCCCGACTGGCGCGAATGGAGGCCGAGCTGCCTACCGCTCGCCATATAAATCGCATCCTGCACGCGCTGGCAGCCTGGGTCATTGGCCTGGGGCTGCTTGCCGCGCTGATCGGCATGGCCGCGCTGGCCGGTACGCAATGGGCGGGGCGACGTGCACAGCAGTCGCGAGAACAGTTGCTGCAGGTGTTTTCCCTGGGCAGCCGGTTATTGCCCTATGTGCTGGTGAGCCATGTGGTGGCGATGGCGGCAACGGTCGCCTTGGCGTTGAGTTATGAGGGCCTGGCGCTGTGGCATATCGGCCAGTTGGGCAAGGGCGAAGTCAAGCTGATGGGGTGGCTGGGGGTAATCGCGGCATTCTGCCTGTATTCGATCTGGCTGCTGCTCAAACAACTGCGGCACATGCTGGTGATGTTCGAGCCCACGCCGCTCGAGATGTTCGGACGGGTGGTGACGGCTGAACAGGCGCCCGGGTTATGGCGCCAGGTGCGCAAGTTGGCCGACAAACTGAGCGCGTTGCCGCCGGATCATATTGTGGTCAGCCTCGCCCTGGGCTTTTACGTGACCTCCAGCCCCGCCACGGTGCGGCCTGCGGAAACGCCGCTGCGCGGGCGCACCCTGCACGTGCCGCTGCTGTACCTGGGGTTACTGAGCCGCGAAGAAGTCGACGCGGTGATCGGCCATGAACTGGCGCATTTTGTCGGGGAAGACACCGAGTACAGCCTGCGCTTTGTGCCGATCTACGATGGCGTCAGCCGCAGCCTGGAAACGCTGGAGCAGACCATGATGGACAGCGATTTGATCCAGGCTTGGTTGATGCGCCCGTCGTTCCTGTTCGGGGTGTTTTTCATGCAACACTTCGATCATGCGGTGAACCGCTGGAGCCGTGAGCGAGAGTTGCTGGCGGATGCCGCCGGTGGCTGCTTGGCAGGCAATGCAGCAGCGGCCTCGGCGCTGCTGCGGATATCGGTGTTGCAGACGCCTGTGGAAGACGTGCTACTGGCCCATTGCGACACCCCCGTTGAGGGCGATGTGCTGAACGCCGCCCTCGCCGCATTGCACGGCCAAGAATTGCAGGCACCCGACGAAGCACTGGAAACGCATCAACCCCACCCGACCGACTCCCACCCCTCCAACGGCGAGCGCCTGCACGCACTGCGCGTGCCCTGGGCCGACGCTATGCACAGCGCCACCCGTGCAGTGGACGCACAGGCTGCAAGCCTGCAAATCGATGCCCTTTTCAGCGCGGCGCACTCACTGCGTGAGCAACTGTCCCGCGACCTGTTCGCCGAAGCGGCCGGCGAACACACAGCCCAGACTCATCTGTTGGAAACCCTGGCTGCCTCGGCACAAGGCGAACATGCCCTGCACGAAGGCGGTCGTCGGCGTGCCGTGTTGATGGCGGTGCTGGCGGTGCCGTTTGTGTTGCTGGGGCTGGCGATGATGAGCGAGCCCTGGCTTGCCCCCGAACGCTTGAAAGGCACAGCGCTGTCGGCCGTGGGTGCCGGGGCGGGAATTGCCAGTATTGCGCTGATATTTCTGTGGCTGGGTATCCGCCGATTCAAACGTGCGCCGCAGACCGCGTTGCGCCTGACGCCGGAACATTTCGTGTTCGCCAATCTGGCGCAACCGCTGCCCATCGAACACATCGCCAGTGTCACGTTGCAGTTTCTCCAAGGTATCTGGGTGACCATCGAACTCACACCCGAAGCCCCGCTGCCCGAACTGCGCAAAACCGCATTCGGCGTGCCCGGTGCGCGGGTCAACCGCAAGAAACGCCAGGTGCTGTTGCAGATGGCGCAACTGTGCATCGACAACAAGAAGATCGAGCCCTATGAAGGCCTGATGCTGATGACTGACTACGTCAAAGCATCCCTCGCACGCAAGATTCTGCAAAACTGGCAGGACTGACCCACCGACATAAAAAAACCCCGAACCAGTCGGGGTTTTCTATCGCCTGCAATCAGGCGCGACGCCGGATCAATTAGAAAACGTTGATCGGGTAGTCGACGAACAGACGGTATTCGTTGCCGCCTACGTTGTAATCACTGGCGTTGTTGGAAACGCGCAACCACGAGGCACGAGCACGCAGGCTCAGGTCTTTGACCGGGCCGCTCTGAACGATGTACTTGAACTGGTTCCAGATTTCACGCTCGGTGCCATCGCCACGGCCGCTGCCGTCGTCGATGTTGGTACCGCGAACGTAAGCCACGTTGTAGGTCAAGCCAGGCACACCGAAGGTAGCGAAGTCGATGCCGTAGGCCGCTTGCCACGAACGCTCGTCCTTGCCGTTGAAGTCGGACCAGTAGGAGTTGGCCAGCAGGATGGTGTTGCCACCGTCGCCGATGCCGCCAGCGTTGTGGTATCCGCCGTACAGGTAGCCGGTGTCGCCGGTGCTGCGCTGGTGAGCGACGGTGAAGCTGTGCGGGCCGACAGCCCACGTGGCGCCCAGGCTCCAGATTTTGTTGTCGCGGGCGTCCGCATCACCTTGGTTCTCCAGGGCGAAGCTGCGATCCAGCTTGGTTTTGTAGCCGTTGAAGTCAAACGTCAGCGACTGCTTTTCTGGCAGGGCCAACACGTAGTTGACGTTGACGTATTGCTTCTTCAGCACGTCCTGCATGTCGGAGGCGTACAG
The DNA here is from genome assembly GCF_029320995.1 of Pseudomonas sp. D3. Classification (NCBI taxonomy): domain Bacteria; kingdom Pseudomonadati; phylum Pseudomonadota; class Gammaproteobacteria; order Pseudomonadales; family Pseudomonadaceae; genus Pseudomonas; species Pseudomonas sp. D3. The sequence continues at coordinate 508,448 of NZ_CP119772.1, read as the reverse complement.
CGCTGCCGACAGGCTTTCGGTGAATTTGTAGCTACCGCCGATGTAATCGATGCTTTTCAGACGGCCACTGTCGGTACCTTCGGCGCTCTTACGCGCTTCTTTGGTGAAGTGACCGCCATCCAGTTGCAGACCTTCGATCTCTTTGGAAACGATCGAGGTACCGGTGTAGGTTTCCGACAACAGACGAGAGTTGTCGTAAGCCAGCACGGGCACGTTCGGGAACTGGTCACCGTACTTGAGCACAGTGTTGGAAAGGCGGAACTTCACCGCCGCGCCGCCTTTGGCCAGGTCGTTGGCGGCTGAGCCGCTGTCGCCTTGCTTGAAGAAGTCGATACCGCCCGCGCCGCTGCGGCCTTTACCGCCGTCCAGGCGAATGGCGTACTGGCCAATCACGTCCACACCCACACCGACGGTGCCTTGGGTGAAGCCGGACTCAAACTTGCCGATGAAGCCCTGGCCCCATTCGGCTTTGTCTTGCTTGCCGTTCTTGTAGTCACGGCTGATGTAGGCGTTACGTGCTGCGATGTTCAGATGGCTGTCTTCAACGAAACCCTTGGATTGTTCCTGGTCGTTTGCCATTGCTGTCGATGCGCTCAAAATCCCCAGAGCGATCAGACTCATCCGTTGTTTCAACATTTTTTTTATTCCTTATTACTGATTGAATACGCGCTACGACACCAAGCTCCTTTTTGCTGTTTTGGTGTCGACTTTTTCCGAAAAAAAGAAAGCCCGCGGACGACTTAACTGCCGCGGGCCTTTTTTTATTGGTTGAGTCATGGCTGTTAGCCACAGGCGTTGGACGCAATGCTAGTCTCGCGCTGAACTATGTGTCAATTTCGCGAATCGTCTGTATTTAGGCAAAAAAATTCTAAGCCACGGCCTACAGCGCTTTAGCCATCGCCTGGAAATCTCATCCATACAGAAAAAATACGTATTTAGTAACGTATTTTTCAAGTCAGACGTTTGGGAAGACATAACGCGTGCAAATTGAATTGGGCGCTTGCGCGCGGTCGGTGTCGGTCAGCCACTTATTCAGTGGAGGGCACACCGCAATGGCGAGCAAGCTCACTCGCACATTTTGATAGGCGCGTTCCTAGTTGTGCATCAATTCACACAATGCATGCATTTCATCCTCGCTGAAAAAACCAGCCGGGTAGCGCTCATTCATCACGCTGCGTAAATCTGGCTGCTGCCTGATCTGCCGTGAGCCGTGTGTCTTCAACCAGAGCGCCAGCGCATGAATTTCGTCACTGTTGACCCGCACGGGGTGGAACGTGCGCGCGTGCATCACGTCGATATTGGCATTCATTTCAGCGCTCTCTCCTACTGCGTGAGCGGCTAACTTACTCAAGGTTTATGACAGAACTGCGCAGTCATCACCGTGAGCTACTGTGACAATGCCAATACAAGAGCTATGCCAATGTGCCGTGTTTATAGGCAATCGGACACAAAAAAGCCCACGGCCTTACGGGGCCGCGGGCTTGTTGTGAACGCTAAAAACGGCTGGCGCCCGCTCGCTGTTCCGGCGTTGTTACAACTGCACTCAATTTTTCTGCGGGGCAGGCTGTTGTTGGGTCAGGCAATGGATATTACCCCCACCCAGTAACAGTTCGCGGCCCGGCACCATCACCACTTCGTGCTGCGGGAACAGGTTCTGCAGGATTTCCAGGGCCTGGCTGTCCAGTGGGTCGTCGAAGCTCGGCGCGATGATGCCACCGTTGACGATCAGGAAGTTGACGTAGGAACCGGCCAGACGCACGCAAGGATTGCGCTCCTGGCTGCCGTCCACCGGGTCCACACCCGCGCACTCTTCCTCGGTGGCATAGAGCGGCCCCGGAATCGGCATTTTATGCACTGTGAACGAGCGTCCCTGGGCATCAGTGCTGCTTAGCAGCACGTCCATGGCCGCGTGGCAGCGGGAGTAGTTCGGGTCTTGCGGGTCGTCGGTCCAGGCCAGTAAAACTTCGCCTGGGCGCACATAGCAGCAGAAGTTATCCACATGGCCATCGGTTTCGTCGTTGAACAGACCGTCCGGCAACCAGATGATCTTATCCACAGCCAAGTTGGCGCTCAGCACCGCCTCGATGGCTTCGCGGTCGAGATGCGGGTTGCGATTGCGGTTGAGCAGGCATTCTTCTGTGGTGATCAGGGTGCCTTCGCCGTCGACATGAATCGAACCGCCTTCCAGCACAAACCCTTCGGTGCCGTAGCGCGGCGCGCGCTCGATCCCGAGAATCTTGCCGCCGACCTGCGCGTCACGGTTCCACGGCGCATACAGGCCACCGTCAAAACCGCCCCAGGCGTTGAAATCCCAGTTCACGCCGCGCACTTCGCCACTGTTGTTGATCACGAAGGTCGGGCCGGTGTCACGCACCCAAGCGTCGTCGCTGGACATTTCCACCACCCGGATATTGGGCACATCCAAACGGGCGCGGGCGTTTTCGTATTGGCCGGCGGAAACCGCGACAGTGACCGGCTCAAAACGCGCGATGGCCTTGGCCACTGCCACGTGCGCGGCCTGCGCCGGCTTGCCACCCAGGCGCCAGTTGTCCGGGCGCTCGGGCCAGATCATCCAGGCCTGGGTCTGTGGCGCCCATTCGGCGGGCATATGAAAGCCATCGGCGCGAGGTGTGCTGTGCAGGGTGGTCATGGCAATCAGGGCTCCGAAAGGGTGAAAGCCGACTTTATAGCGGATAAAAATCGGCCTTAACAGCATCAAAAGAACATAGTCGATAAATATGACAGCAAATAACCGATAACAATCGATTATTTACGGCTGTTCATCCAACACCTTCGACAGCATGTCGACAAAGAAATCCACACTGCGTTTGGAAGTAACCATCGGCGGCTTGATCTTGAGAATGTTCAGGTAGTCGCCGGTCGGTTGCATGAAAATCCCCAGCTCACGCAAGCGGTCGCACAGCAGTGTGGTCTCTTCGGTGGCGGGTTCCAGGGTATGCCGGTCGCGCACCAGCTCCAAGCCCAGATAGAAACCGGAGCCGTGAACGGCGCCGACCAACGGATGACGGTCGATCAGGGCTTCCAGGCGCGCCTTGAAATGCGCACCGACCACTTGGGCGTTTTCCCAGAGCTTTTCTTCCTCCATCACATCCAGCACCGCCATGCCGATCCGGCAACTGACCGGGCTGCCCCCCGATGACGAGAAGAAATACCCCTCGGCCTCCAGCGCCTCGGCAATCTCCCGACGGGTGATCACCGCCCCCAACGGCTGACCGTTGCCCATGCCCTTGGCCATGGTGATGATATCGGGCACCACGCCCTGCTCTTCAAAGCCCCAGAAGAAATGCCCCATGCGGCCATAACCCACCTGCACTTCATCGGCGATGCACACACCGCCCTGGGCGCGCACCAACGCATACACCTGCTGCAAATAGCCCGGCGGCAGGGAGATACCCCCGGCATTGCCATACACCGGCTCACAGATGAAGCCGGCCAATTGACGTTTGCTTGCGGCGATTTTCGCCAGGTTGTGCTCCACACTTCGCACGTAATCCGGCGCGCTGTCCTGCCCGCGGAACTCGCCGCGATAGGTATTGGGCGCGGTCACCGGATGCACCCACTCCGGACGACTGCTCAGGGCCTTGGGGTTGTCGGCAATCGACGTGGACACCGCGTCCGCCGCCACCGACCAACCGTGGTAGGCCTCCAGCACACTGAGCATGTCGCGCCCACCGCTGTAGGCCCAGGCCAGGCGGATCGCCAGGTCATTGGCTTCGGTGCCGCTGTTGACCAGGAAGACCCGATCCATGCCGTCCGGCGCCAGCGCCAGCAAACGCTCGGAGAATTCGGCAATCGCCGCATAGTGAAAACGCGAGTTGGTGTTGAGCAGCGACCACTGCCGCGCTGCCACCGCCGCCATGCGGGGGTGACCATGGCCGAGCACGGCCACGTTGTTGAGCATGTCCAGATAGGAGCGGCCCTGCATGTCGATCAGGTGGTTGCGCCAGCCCCGTTCGATGCGCGGCGGGTCGACGTAATAGTGCTTCTGCGAGCGCGCGAAGCTGGCGTCGCGGCGCGCCAGCAGGGCTTCAGGGTCGAGCTCTGGTTCGGCATCGCAGGCCAGCCCTAGCAGCGTCGAGGGTGACGGGCATAGCGCTTGCCACGCCAATGCTCGGCTCGGCGTGCAGAACAACGGCGGTTCAAGATCGGCGCGGCACCATTGCACGGTCAGGGGGGCGTGGACCTCGCCCAGCATTTGCCCTTCCACCACCGTCGAACCCGCTTTCAACAGGGTTTTTACGCCCCACAACCGCAGGCTCAACGGGCCATTCTGCACCCACAACAGGCCATCGGCGCCGACGTGCAGCACCCCGGCGAAGGGCGCTTCCACCGCTGTGCCGTGGGGCAGGTGCAACTCGACATGCAGCGGGAGCGTCTGCGGTTCCGTGGCGCTGTCTGGGTTCGTGCGCGACAAACGGTATTGGCCGTAGCGACTGGCCGCCAACCCGTGAACCGCCGCAGCCTCGTCCAGTAACCGCCGGTCAATCCCAGGTTGTTCCCAATTGCCCGCCTCAAAGTGCGGGCTGAGCACCCCCAGGTCGATCAGCGCGAACTCACGCCCCACCAGCCCCGGCAAGAGCGGCGCAAACCCCTCGCTAGCGATCGGCGGCAGCGTCTGCCCGACACTGCACAGGATCGCCGCCTCCATCAATTCAAACGGCACCGACGTCGCAACGTGGAAAATTTCCCACTCATGCTCGGCGTTTTTCAACAGGTAGTCGTTATCGGGATCAAGGCGTTGCTGCTGTTCGCTGCTGAGTACCAGCACCGCCGCACGGGCGACGATCAGCGGCCACAGCGCCTGTAATTCTGCGCGCTGCAAAGGCGTAACGGCGTGACAAGCCTGGACTGCCGGCAAGATGGCAAAGGGATCACCCTCGGCATGGTGCAACAGCGCGGCACAGGTCACCGACAGGTCGGCGATGCGCCAGGTATGCGCCAGATCGCCGAAATCGATCACCCCCTGGACTTGCCAATGGCGCAGGGCATCGCGCTGCCAGACCACATTGTCATCGGTGATGTCCATGTGTACCGCTTGCCACGGCAAGTGATCCGCCAGGGGCCGAATGCCCGTACCAACTTGCTCGGCCACTTGCTCCAATGCGGCACGGTGGGGCAGGTCTGGCAGGGTCGCCAGCAGGTGGCTGATCAGTTCCTGAGCGTGGCGCGGATCCCATTGCAGGGTCCGTTCCAGGCCTGGGTGAGCGAAATCGGCCAGCGCCTGGCTCATCCGCCCGCACAATTCACCGAAACCTGCGATGACCTCGCGGCCCACGTGAGGCAGGTGGGTCAAGGGTTGGCCGTCGATGTAATCCAACAGCCGCAGGTGCAGGGTTTGCCCGTCGACGGTCACGGTCAGCAGGTCTTCACCGGTCAGGGCCTTGATCACCCGTGGGACGCGCAACCTGTCCTGTGTCTGCAACGTGCGGAGCGCGGCGTGCTGGGCGTGCAGTTCAATAGCGGCGTAGTCGCCCAGGCAGATTTTCAGCACAAACCGGCCACCGTCGCTGTCGACCCTGTAGTTGAGGTCTTGCTGGCTGCCCAGGGACCGTAAGGTGCCCGTGAGGCCGTAATGCTGCTCAAGTAACCGTACCGCCTGGTCGGGCCCCACTTGTGGGCAGGGCAGGCTGGCGCGATGGATCAACGTGGCGAGCAACATGGGGCGACCTCGGGTTTTTATCAGGTACTTATATCGCCATTATTGAAGGGGGTTAGGCAACCCCCCCGACGTGCCGCGCTTGCACAGATCCGCGTCACAACTCAAGCTATGCTCCATCCGCTTAATGTCCGTCTAAGGAAAAGGCCCTCCGACATGCGCATTCTTGTTACTGGTGGCGCTGGTTTTATCGGCTCCGCCCTGATCCGCCACCTGATTCAACACACCGAGCACGAAGTGCTCAACCTGGACAAACTGACCTACGCCGGCAACCTGGAGTCGCTGACCAGCATCGCGTCCAACAGCCGCTACGAGTTCGTCCAGGCCGATATCGTCGACCAGGCCACCGTCAGCGCCGTACTCGCGCGCTTCGAGCCCCAGGCGATCATGCACCTGGCGGCCGAGTCCCATGTCGACCGTTCCATCGACGGCCCGTCGGATTTCATCCAGACCAACATCGTCGGCACCTACAGCCTGCTGGAAGCCGCCCGCGCCTATTGGCAGACGCTCGCAGAGCCTGCCAGGAGCGCGTTCCGCTTCCACCATATTTCCACCGACGAGGTGTACGGCGACCTGCACGGCGTGGACGATCTGTTCACGGAAACCACGCCCTACGCCCCCAGCTCGCCCTACTCGGCCAGCAAGGCCGCGTCCGACCACCTGGTTCGCGCCTGGCAGCGCACGTATGGCCTGCCGGTATTGCTGACCAACTGCTCGAACAACTACGGGCCGTTTCATTTCCCCGAGAAGCTGATCCCCCTGGTGATCCTCAACGCCCTCGCCGGCAAGCCGTTGCCCGTGTATGGCGATGGCTTGCAAGTCCGTGACTGGCTGTTCGTCGAAGACCACGCCCGCGCGCTGCTCAAGGTGGTAACCGAAGGCGTGGTCGGTGAGACCTACAACATCGGCGGCCACAACGAGCAGAAGAATATCGACGTGGTGCGCAGCATCTGCGCCCTGCTGGAAGAGCTGGCGCCGCAACACCCGACCGGTGTCGCGCGCTTCGCCGACCTGATCACCTTCGTCAAGGACCGCCCCGGCCACGACCAGCGCTACGCCATCGATGCCAGCAAGATCGAACGCGAGTTGGGCTGGGTGCCGGAAGAAACCTTTGAAACCGGGCTACGCAAAACCGTGCAGTGGTACCTCGATAACCTGGAATGGTGCCGCAGGGTCCAGGACGGCAGTTATCAGGGCCAACGATTGGGCAACACAGACATGAAGGATCTGATTGCATGATGAAGGGAATCGTATTGGCCGGCGGCTCCGGCACCCGTTTACACCCCATTACCCTGGGCGTGTCCAAGCAACTGTTGCCGGTGTATGACAAGCCGATGATCTACTATCCGATCTCGGTGCTGATGCTCGCCGGAATCAAGGACATCCTGGTGATCTCCACACCGGTGGACTTGCCGCAGTATCGCAACCTGCTGGGGGATGGCAGCCAGTTTGGCGTGCGTTTCACCTATGCCGAGCAGCCGTCTCCAGACGGACTGGCTCAAGCCTTCATCATTGGCGAAGCATTCATCGGCGACGACTCCGTGTGCCTGATTCTGGGCGACAACATTTTTCACGGCCATCGCTTCGGTGATCAACTGCGCACCGCCGCCAAACGCCCGTCCGGCGCCACCGTATTCGGCTATTGGGTCAAAGACCCAGAGCGCTTCGGCGTAATCGACTTCGACAAGGAGGGCCGTGCCCTGTCTATCGAAGAGAAGCCGGCGAAGCCGAAATCCAGCTATGCCGTGACCGGCCTGTATTTCTACGATAACGACGTGATCCAGATCGCCAAGGCGGTCAAGCCTTCGCCACGCGGAGAGCTGGAGATTACCGATATAAACAATGCCTATCTCCAACGCGGCGATCTGCATGTAGAGCGCTTCGGCCGTGGCTTCGCCTGGCTTGACACCGGCACCCACGACAGCCTGCTCGAAGCCTCGACCTATGTGCAGACCATTGAGCACCGTCAAGGACTGAAAGTGGCGTGCCTTGAAGAGATCGCTTACGGGAATGGCTGGATCGATCGTGAGCATCTGCTGGAACGCGCCAAGTACTTCGGCAAAACCGGCTATGGTCAATATTTGTACACGCTCGCCGGGGATACTGAATGAATGTAACTGCCACTGAGTTGCCCGATGTATTGATCATCGAGCCGAAGGTTTTTGGCGATGAGCGCGGCTTTTTCTACGAGAGTTTCAACGCCAGGGACTTTGCCCAGGCCACAGGGTTACAAACGCAATTTGTGCAGGACAACCACTCGCGCTCGCAAAAAGGCGTGCTGCGGGGCTTGCACTATCAGATCGAACATGCGCGGGGCAAACTGGTACGCGTGACGGCGGGTGAAGTATTGGATGTGGCGGTGGATATCCGCCGCAGTTCACCTAATTTCGGCAAATGGGCAAGCGTGCGCCTATCTGCCGACAATAGCCGCCAACTGTGGATTCCACCGGGGTTCGCCCACGGCTTTGTGGTACTCAGCGACTACGCCGAGTTTCTCTACAAGACGACTGATTACTACACGCCTGCTGCAGAGCGTTGCATTCGCTGGAACGACGCCGAACTCAACATCGATTGGCAGTTGGACGGCGCACCGATATTGTCCGCCAAGGATCAGAACGGCAAAGACCTGAAGGACGCGGAGCTGTTCCCTTGAGCGGCCACCTTAAAATCCTGATCACCGGCCAACACGGCCAACTCTCCCAAGCGCTGCAACAACGGCTCCAGGGCCAGGGCGAACTCATCGTGCTGGGCCGCGACAGGCTGGACTTGGCCCACGTTGACCAGATCCGCGAGCAAGTGCGCGCCCATCGCCCCGACCTGATCATCAACGCCGCAGCCCACACTGCGGTCGATCAGGCCGAAAGCGAGCCGGACGCGGCCTTCGCGGTCAACGCCACCGCGCCCGGCGTCCTCGCCGAAGAAGCCAAGGCCTTGGGCGTGCCGCTGATCCACTACTCCACCGACTACGTGTTTGACGGCAGCAAACCTGCGCCTTACACCGAAACCGACATCCCCAACCCGTTGGGCGTCTACGGCCAGAGCAAGCTCGCCGGTGAGCAGGCGATCGCGGCCGTGGGGGGCGAATACCTGATCCTGCGCACCAGTTGGGTCTACTCCCTTCACGGCAAGAACTTCCTGCTGACCATGCAGCGCCTGCTGCAAGAAAAACCGCAGATGCGCATCGTCGCCGACCAGATCGGCGCGCCGACCTGGGCCGGCACCATCGCCAACAGTACCCGCGCGTTGATCGAGCGCTGGCAGGCCGGGCAGGCGGGCGACTGGGGCGTCTATCACCTGACCGCCCAAGGCGAAACATCGTGGTTCGGCTTCGCCCAGACGATTGGCGAGCACCTGCGCGCCGCTGGCCAACCCTGCGCCGAATTGGAAGCGATCCCGTCCAGCGCCTACCCGACGCCGGCCAAGCGCCCACTGAACTCGCGCCTCGATTGCAGCCGCCTGCAACAGCAGTGGCAGGTCAGCCAACCGTCGTGGCAAGACGCATTGCGCGAGTGTCTTGCACGGCAGCACTAGGCATAATGCGCCTGTACCCTCAGGCGCATGACCCCCATGACCCCATCCCTCCCGCGAAGACCCCGCTGGCGCAGCCTCGCCCTGTTGGCGCTGTGCCTGGCGCCGCTGCTGTGGCCGCTGGAGCACCTGGCCGAGCGCTACTATCGCAGCGAGCTGGCCGGGCAGAACCGTCAGACCCTCGACCTGTACGTCGCCAACCTGCTGGGCACCCTGCATCGCTATGAAGTACTGCCGCAGATCCTCGGCGACTTGCCAGCCCTGCGCACCGCGCTGGCGGCACCGCAGGTCAGTACTAATCTGGTCAACGCCAACCTGCTGCTCAAGGACGTCGCCGCCCAGGCCGGGGTCGAAGTGATGTACCTGATGGACACCACCGGCAAGACCCTCGCCGCGTCCAACTGGGACAAGCAAGACAGCTTCGTGGGGCGCAATTTCTCGTTCCGCCCCTATTTCAGCGAAGCCATGGCCGGGCGCCTGGGGCGGTTCTTCGGCCTGGGCACCACCTCGGCCAAACGCGGCTACTTCTTCGCCGCCGCGGTGCGCGATGGCGCGAAAATCATCGGTGTGCTGGTGGTCAAGGTCGACCTGGACCACACCGAAAGCCTGTGGGGCAACACCCCGGAGCAACTGCTGGTCACCGACCACAACGGCGTCGTGATCCTGACCTCGCGCCCACAATGGCGATTTCGCGCCACCCGGCCACTGACGGCCGAAGAGCACCAGGCGATTATCGCCATCCAGCCCTACCCCACCCGCGATCCGCAACCGCTGGTCTTGAGCCCTACGGCGTGGCTGCGCCAATCCACGGTCATCGCCGAAACCGGCTGGAACGTGGAGATCCTCGCGCCACAATCGTTGATCAACCGCCCGGTGCGCACCGTGGTTGCGGTGGGCGGCGCCACGCTGCTGGTGCTGATGTTGCTGCTGGGCCTGATGATGCAGCGCCGTCGGCACTACCTGGACCGCATCGCCTTCGAAGCCAAGGCCCGGCGCGAGCTGGAAATGCGCGTGGCCGAGCGCACCAGCGACCTGGAAGGCCTCAACCGGCGCCTGAAACAGGAAGTACTGGAGCGCGAACACGCCCAGCAGGAACTGGTGCGCGCCCAGGATGACCTGGTGCAGGCCGGCAAATTATCGGCGCTGGGCACCATGTCGGCGAGTATCAGCCACGAGCTCAATCAACCCCTGGCGGCGATTCGCAGTTATGCGGAAAACGCCGAAATCCTGCTCGACCATGAGCGCACCAACGATGCCCGCGGCAATCTCAAGCTGATCAGCGAACTGACCGGGCGCATGGCCTCGATCATCGCCCACTTGCGCGCTTTCGCCCGGCGCGATCGGCATGCGCCGGAAAGCGTCGCCCTGCAACCGGCGCTGGACGACGCGCTGGCGTTGCTGGCCAAGCGGCGGCGCGCGATGGAAGTCGAGTTGATCCGTGACTTGCCCGAGGCCACCCTATGGGTCGAGGCCGGTGAAACCCGCCTGCGCCAGGTGCTGGGCAACTTGCTGGCCAATGCCCTCGACGCCCTCACCGAAAAAGGCCCGCCGCGCAAACTCTGGCTGAGTGCCGAAACCACCGAACAGGGCGTCAATCTGTACATTCGCGACAACGGCCCGGGGTTTTGCATGGAAGCCCTGGGCCGCGCCAGCGAGCCGTTCTACACCACCAAGACCCGCACCCAAGGCCTCGGGCTGGGCCTGGCGATCTGTGACACCTTGATGCGTGCCTTTGGTGGCGAACTGCTGTTTGCCAACCACAAGCAAGGCGGCGCGCTGTTAACCTTGAAATTGCGTGCCGGCTCGCCGGGCGTCAGTCTGCAACCGTCCGAGGACCGCAGTGTATGAGTATCGATAACCAGATCCAGGTAGTGTTGATCGACGACGATCCACACTTGCGTCAGGCCCTGTGCCAGACCCTGGACCTGGCCGGGCTGAAAGTCCTGCCCCTGGGCGAAGCCACCGGCCTCACCGCACGCCTGTCGCGGGATTGGCCGGGCGTGGTGGTCAGCGATATCCGCATGCCCGGCATGGATGGCCTGGAGCTGCTGGCCGAGCTGCACGGCCAGGACCCGGACCTGCCGGTGCTGCTGATCACCGGCCACGGCGATGTACCGCTGGCGGTGCAGGCCATGCGTGCCGGGGCCTATGACTTCCTTGAAAAGCCGTTCGCCAGCGACGCCCTGCTCGACAGCGTGCGCCGCGCCCTGGCCCTGCGCCGGCTGGTGCTGGATAACCGCAGCCTGCGCCTGGCCCTCAGCGATCGCCAGCAATTGAGCACGCGCCTGGTCGGGCACTCCCCGCAAATGCTGCGCCTGCGCGAGCAGATCGGCGCGCTGGCGGCAACCAAGGCCGATGTGCTGATCCTCGGCGAAACCGGCGCCGGCAAAGAGGTGGTCGCCCGCGCACTGCACGACTTGTCGAGCCGGCGCAGTGGGCCTTTCGTGGCGATCAACGCCGGAGCGCTCGCCGAATCGGTGGTCGAAAGCGAGCTGTTCGGCCACGAGCCAGGCGCCTTTACTGGCGCGCAAAAACGCCGCATCGGCAAGTTCGAATTCGCCAACGGCGGCACGCTGTTCCTCGATGAAATCGAAAGCATGAGCCTGGATGTACAGGTCAAGCTGCTGCGCCTGCTGCAGGAGCGCGTGGTCGAACGCCTGGGCGGCAATCAACTGATCCCGCTGGATATCCGCATCATTGCCGCCACCAAGGAGGACCTGCGCCAGTCCGCCGACCAGGGCCGCTTCCGCGCCGACTTGTATTACCGCCTCAACGTCGCACCGTTGCGCATTCCGCCTTTGCGCGAGCGCGGTGAAGATGCGTTGATGCTGTTCCAGCACTTTGCCGACGAAGCCAGCAGCCGCCATGGCCTGCCGCTGCACGAACTGCAGCCGGGCCAGCGTGCGTTGCTGCTGCGCCACAGTTGGCCGGGCAATGTGCGCGAATTGCAGAACGCCGCCGAGCGCTTTGCCCTGGGCCTGGAGTTGGCGCTGGACAACACCCAGGACAATCCGTCCGCCGGCGTGCTGACCTCCACCCCCGGCGGCCTGAGCGAACAAGTCGAACAGTTCGAAAAAAGCCTGATCGCCGCCGAACTGACCCGCCCCCACAGCTCCCTGCGCAGCCTCGCCGAAGCCCTCGGCGTACCGCGCAAAACCCTGCACGACAAGCTGCGCAAGCACGGCCTCAACTTTGCCGATAGCGCCAGCCACAGCAGCGACGACGAATGACCCACCCTACCCACCAAGAGGCCGCCATGAGCCGCGACAGCCGTTACCTGGAATCCATCCTCCACCACGACATTCCCCTCACCCGGGAAATGGGCCTCAAGGTGCTCGACTGGCAACACGGCCAATTGCAATTGCACTTGCCCTTGCAAGCCAATATCAACCACAAGAGCACCATGTTCGGTGGCAGCCTCTATTGCGGCGCCGTATTAGCGGGTTGGGGCTGGCTGCATTTGCAACTGCGCGAAGAAGGTGTTGAAGACGGGCATATCGTGATCCAGGAAGGGCAGATCAGTTATCCGCTGCCGGTCACACGAGACGCGACCGTGGTCTGCCAGGCCCCGGAGGAGAAGGTGTGGAAGCGCTTTGTGACGACGTACAAGCGACACGGTCGCGCGCGGTTGACGCTGGAGACGTGGATTGTGAATGACGGCAGTGACGAGCACGCAGTGGCGTTCAGCGGCCAGTACGTCCTGCACCGCTAGCCGCCACGCCAAAAAACAAAGGTGGGAGGGGGGCTTGCTCCCGATGGCGGGGTATCAGTCGGTACATCTGTGACTGAACCACCGCCATCGGGAGCAAGCCCCCTCCCACATTTTGATCTGCTGAGGCCTTACGAACGGGCCAGGGTCAGCAAGCGTTCACGCCACGCGGCCTTGGCGGGCAACGCCAGGAAGAACGGGTTCAGCAAGGATTCCCGCGCCGGGTAGCTGAACGGCTCGCCGCTCAACTCCAGCACTTCACCGCCCGCGCCTTCGAGCACGCCCTGGGCTGCGGCGGTATCCCACTGGGATGTCGGCGCCAGGCGCGGGTAGCAATCGGCGCTGCCTTCGGCCAACAGGCAAAACTTCAACGAGCTGCCGATATTCGCCAGCTTCAGCTCGCCCAACCCGTCGCTCAAACCCTTGAGCAAACGCTCCTGCTCAGGGCTGCTGTGCCGACGACTGGCAACCACGGTAAACGCCTCGCCGGCGGCCGGGGCCTGGCGCACTTGGATCGGCATCGGCGCTTCATTCACATCCGAACGCCAGGCCCCCAGGCCCGCGCCGCCAAAGTAGCAGCGGCCGCTGGTGGGCATCGACACCACGCCAAACACGACGCGGCCCTGTTCGATCAAGGCGACGTTGACGGTGAATTCCTCGCTGCCAGAAATAAACTCCTTGGTGCCATCCAACGGGTCCACCAACCACCAGCGCTGCCAGCCGGCACGCACGTCCTGGTCGATATCGGCGTCTTCTTCGGAAAGCACCGGGATGCTCGGGTCAAGTGCGGTCAGGCCGGCGAGAATCAGATGATGAGCGGCAAGGTCCGCCGCCGTCACAGGTGAATCATCGGACTTGGACGTCACGGCCACGTTGGCACGCCAGTACGGCATGATGACCTCACCGGCCTGGTGGGCCAGCTCGATCACCGGGGCAATAAACGGGTGGCCTAGAAACAGTTCGCTCATGCGCTGAACGCTCCACGCTGGGTCAACAGGTCTCGTACCAGGTACAGCGCGGCCAAGGCACGGCCTTCGCTGAACTGCTCGTTTTGCGCCAGTTGCGACAGCTCGCGCAGGTTGACCCTGTCTACACGCATCGGCTCGGGTTCATCGCCTTCCAGGCGTTCTTCATACAGATCGGTGGCCAGTACCACCTGGATTTTCTGGCTCATGTAGCCAGGCGACAGCGAAAGCTCGGTGAGGTGCTCCAACTGGCGCGCGCCATAGCCGGCCTCTTCCTTGAGTTCGCGGTCTGCCGCCGCCAACACATCCTCGCCCGGCTCGATCAGGCCCTTGGGCAAGGAAATCTCATAGGCGTCGGTCCCGCCACAGTACTCTTCCACCAGCAACGCGTGGTCGGCGTCGATCATCGCCACGATCATCACCGCGCCGTAGCCGGCACCGCGCCCCACCAGACGTTCGTAGGTCCGTTCAACGCCATTGGAAAAGCGCAGTTGCACTTCCTCCACGCGGAACAAACGGCTACTGGCGACTATTTCGCGGGCGAGGACGGTGGGTTTCTGGCGCATGAGCGGCTCCTTGGCGTGATCGGGTTACTATACCGTGGCTTTTCCGATTGTCTGTGTCGGATATCTTTACTTACATGAGAACGCCCCATGCCCTCTTTGCCCTGGCACGCCATCGACACCGTCCTGCTGGACATGGACGGCACCCTGCTCGACCTGCATTACGACAACCACTTCTGGATGGAGCACCTGCCCCAACGCTACGCCGAGTTGCACGGGGTGAGCCGGGCCATGGCCGAGATGGAGCTGCAGCCGCTGTTCGAGCGTAACGCCGGCCAGTTGCAATGGTATTGCCTGGATTTCTGGAGTGCGGAGCTGAAGATCCCAGTGCGCGAACTCAAGCTGGAAACCGCCCACTTAATCGCGCTGCGCCCGGATGCGGACACCTTTCTGGCCGCGCTCAGACAGGCCGGCAAGCGCGTGATCCTGATCACCAACGCGCATCGTGATTCGCTGTCATTGAAGATGGAGCGCATTGAACTGGCGCCGTATTTCGAGCGGTTGATCAGTTCCCACGACTACGGTTTCGCCAAGGAAAACCCACAGTTTTGGGACGCCCTGCAAGCCGACATTGACTTCGACCCGGCGCGCAGCCTGTTTATCGACGACACCTTGCCGATCCTGCGCAGCGCCCGAGACTTTGGCGTGGGGCATCTGCTGGCGGTGAAAGCACCGGACAGCCAGAAAGGGCCCAAGGACACAGCTGAATTTGCAGCGGTAGATGACTACCGAGATCTCATTGCCGGACTCTGAACAACTGTGGGAGGGGGCTTGCTCCCGATAGCGGTAGGTCAGTCAACTTATGCATCGACTGAAACGCCGCGTTCGGGAGCAAGCCCCCTCCCACAGTTTTACCGCGTGTACTACTCAGGAATACGCAGTGTCTGCCCTGGGTAGATCTTGTCTGGACTCGACAACATCGGCTTGTTGGCCTCAAATATCTTGTTGTACAGGTTGGCCTTGCCGTACACCGCCAGGGAAATCGCGCTGAGGGTGTCGCCCTTTTTCACCACGACGAAACGCGCTGCCACAATCGGGTCGGTGTTGGTGACCTTGATCTGGTCATCCACGCTCGCGACACCGGCAATGTTGCCCAGCGCCAACAGGATCTTCTCTTTCTCCTCCTGGCTGGCCACTTCACCGGTCACGGTCACTTTGTCGCCGTCGACAGCGGTCTGTACGTTCGGATTACCCAGACCGACCTTGGCCACATGCGCCTTCAACTGATCACTGGCGTTTGCATTACCCGGCGTCAACAGATCGATCAACTTCTCGCCGGCTTCCTTTACAAAGCTGAGAATACTCATGGTGCTCTCTCCTTGGGGGTTAAGTTCCAGATGCAAAAGACTAGACCAGTCCTACAGAATCGGGTTCCAACCCGGCCAAAGATCCAAACGCGCTAGAATCCCCCCGCCATTGGAATAAGCCCTGGAGCGAAGATGGACATCAAGCAGCTGAAATTCCTCATCGCCCTCGACGAGACCCGTCACTTCGGCCAGGCGGCAGCGCGTTGCCATATCACCCAGCCTACCCTGTCGATGCGCCTGCGCAGCCTCGAAGAAGAACTTGAGCTTCCGCTGGTCAACCGCGGCCAGCGCTTCGAAGGCTTCACCGCACCGGGTGAACGCGTGCTGGCCTGGGCGCGCACGGTGCTGGCGGCGTATGACGGCCTGCTGGCCGAAGCCGCCGCCTGTCGCGGTAACCTGGTGGGGACGTTGCGTTTGGGCGTGGTGCCGCTGTCGAGTTTCGATCCGTTGGCGCTGATGCAACAACTGCACAAAGAACACCCAAGCCTGCGCTTTGAGCTGTCGGCACTCAGCTCCGAACAAATCCTCGAACAGTTGGCGAGCAATCGCCTGGACCTCGGCGTGTCGTACCTCGACCGCCTGGACAACGAGCGCTTCGACTCCCTGGCCCTCGGCGAAACCCGCATGGGCCTGCTGTACGACCAACGCTATTTCAGCTTCGGCGAAAAGCCGCTGAGCTGGGAGGCACTGATCGAACTGCCCCTGGGCATGCTCACCAGTGGCATGCACTTCCGCCAGTCCATCGATCACAACTTCCATAGCCGAGGCCTGCAGCCGCAGCCGCTGTTGCAGACCGATGCGGTCCATCAGTTGTTACAAGCAGTCCACGGCGGGCTGTGCTGTGCGGTGATGCCCTTGGACGGCGGCCTGGACGCCCTGACCGAGCATTTGCGCCTGCAACCGATTGAAGACGCCCACACCCTGGCCCGCCTGGGGTTGATCATGCGACGCAGCGCCCCGCGTTCGGCGTTGGCGGAAGCATGTTTCGCGCTGTTTCAGAAATCGCAGACAGAGTCTTGATCGACGTCATCTATCGGTAGATCAGTACTGGCAATTAGACGCGACGCTTTGTCGCGCCTAGTCTAACCACTGACCCATCCGCCGTCGGTACTGCCCCATGAACGCCAAGCGCCCAGTCTGCGCGGCGCCCGCTCTTCAAACGCCCGCGCCCGCCGCCAGCCAGAGCTACCAGTTTTGCACTCTCGAACACACTGAAGTCGCCAGCACCGCGCTGGCGGAAGAAGTGGCGTTGGCGATCGCCTATAACGACATCAGCCAGGCCGTGATGCTGGTGACGCCGACAGACCTGGAAGACTTCATTGTAGGTTTCAGCATCGGCAGCGGCATTATCGCCGACGTTAGCGACATTTATGACCTCAAACTCAGCGGTACGGGCTCTGCCCAGTACGCTCAGGTGCAGATTTCCAGCCGTGCGTTCTGGAACCTTAAGCAGCAGCGCCGCCAACTGGCCGGTACCAGCGGTTGCGGGTTATGCGGCGTGGAAGCGCTGGAGCAAGCCCTGCCGGACCTTGAGGTACTGCCCGGCGCGCCCCTGCCACCGGCCGAATGGCTCGACGGCCTGCGCCAGCGCATCAGCGCGTTCCAGCCTCTGGGCCAGCACAGCGGCGCGGTGCATGCGGCAGTGTTCATGAACAACCAAGGCGAGTTGTTGCTGGGCCGCGAAGACATTGGCCGACACAACGCCCTCGATAAATTGATCGGCGCATTGATCCGCCAACGGATTCCCAGCGAAGGCGGCCTGGCAATTGTCACCAGCCGTTGCAGCCTTGAGTTGATCCAGAAAGTCCTGCGCGCGGGCATCCAGACCCTGGTCAGCCTGTCGTCGCCCACCGGCCTGGCCCTGCAATGGGCACGCCGGCACAACCTCAATCTCATCCACCTGCCGCAGAAAAGTGCGCCGCGGGTCTACAGCCCTGCGATGGAGAAACAGCCGTGAGCAATCATCATCAAGCCGACCAAACCCCGACCCCGCGCTACAAGCCTTACAAAGGTGCCGCAGGCGGCTGGGGCGCGCTGATCAGCGTGGCGCAGGCATGGCTGACCAGCGACAACGCGCTGAAAAACCTGCGCATGATGCTCAAGACCAACCAGAACGGCGGCTTCGACTGCCCGGGCTGCGCCTGGGGCGATTCGCCGGAAAGCGGCATGGTCAAGTTCTGCGAAAACGGCGCCAAGGCGGTCAACTGGGAAGCCACCAAACGCCGCGTCGATGCCGCATTTTTCGCCAAACACAGCGTCACCGCCCTGATCGAGCAGAGCGACTATTGGCTGGAATACCAGGGCCGCCTGACCGAGCCGATGCGCTATGACGCACAGACCGACCGCTATCAGCCCATCAGTTGGGCGGCGGCGTTCGAGCTGATCGGCAAGCACCTCAACGCCCTGCCCAGCCCGGACATGGCCGAGTTCTACACTTCGGGTCGCGCCAGCAACGAAGCGGCGTACCTCTACCAGTTGTTCGTGCGCGCCTACGGCACCAACAACTTCCCGGATTGCTCGAACATGTGCCACGAAGCCAGCGGCGTGGCCCTGGCGCAAAGTGTCGGCGTCGGCAAAGGCACCGTGACCTTTGATGACTTCGAACACGCCGACGCGATTTTCGTCTGGGGCCAGAACCCCGGCACCAATCACCCACGCATGCTCGAACCGCTGCGCGAAGCGGTGAAACGCGGTGCACAGGTGGTGTGCATCAACCCGCTCAAAGAGCGCGGCCTGGAACGCTTCCAGCACCCGCAACACCCGCTGGAAATGCTCACCAACGGCGACAAGCCGACCAACACCGCGTACTTCCGCCCGGCGCTGGGTGGCGATATGGCCATCCTGCGCGGCATGGCCAAGTTCCTGTTGCAATGGGAACGCCAGGCCCAGGCCGAAGGCAAGGAAGCGGTGTTCGACCACGACTTCCTCAACGAACACACCATCAACGTGCTCGATTACCTCGGCCAGATCGACGACACCTCCTGGGATGAAATCGTCGCGCAGTCCGGCCTGCCCCTGGTGGAAATCGAGCAAGCGGCGCGCATGTACGCCAAAGGCAAGAACGTGATCATGTGTTGGGCGATGGGCATCACCCAGCATCGTCACTCGGTGCCGACCATCCAGGAAATCGCCAACCTGATGCTGCTGCGCGGCAATATCGGGCGCCCGGGCGCCGGCCTGTGCCCGGTGCGCGGCCACAGTAACGTGCAGGGCGACCGCACCATGGGCATCAACGAACGTCCGCCGGTGGCGTTCCTCGACGCTCTGGAGCGGCGTTTCCAGTTCCAGGTGCCGCGAACCAACGGCCACAACGTGGTCGAAGCGATCCACGCCATGTTGGAAGGACGCGCCAAAGTGTTTATCGGCCTGGGCGGCAACTTCGCCCAAGCGACGCCAGACAGCCCGCGCACCTTCGAAGCGCTGCGCAATTGCGACCTGACCGTGCAAATCAGTACCAAGCTAAACCGCAGCCACCTGATGCACGGTAAAGACGCGCTGATCTTGCCGTGCCTGGGCCGCACCGACATCGACATCCAGGCCGAAGGCCCGCAGGCGGTCACGGTAGAAGACTCGTTCAGCATGGTCCACGGCTCCAACGGCCAGTTGCAACCGCTGTCGCCCCTGATGAAATCCGAGCCGGCCATTCTCGCCGGCATCGCCGCCGCGACCCTGGGCAGCAAACCGGTGGACTGGAACTGGCTGGTGGCCGACTACGGGCGTATTCGCGAGCTGATCGCCGACACCATCCCGGGCTTCACGGACTTCAACGAACGCATCAAGAACCCAGGCGGTTTCTACCTGGGCAACTCCGCCGGGGCACGTCGCTGGAGCACGCCTTCGGGCCGCGCCAACTTCCGCCCGAACGTCCTGCCCAAGGACCTGATCCACGAACGCACTCACGCCACCGGACGCGTGCCGGACCTGATCATGCAGTCGATGCGCTCCCACGATCAGTACAACACCACCATTTATGGCCTGGACGACCGCTATCGCGGGGTGAAAGGTCAGCGTGACGTGTTGTTCGTCAACGAAGCCGACATCATCCGCCTGGGCTTCAAACCGGGGCAGAAGGCGGACATCGTGTCGCTGTGGGAAGACGGCCGTGAACGCCGCGTAAAAGGCTTCACCTTACTGGCGTTCGATATTCCGGCGGGACAGGCAGCGGCTTACTACCCGGAAGTGAACCCGCTGGTGCCATTGGAAAGCACCGGGGATGGCAGCCATACGCCGACGTCGAAGTTTGTGGCGATTCGCCTGGAGGCGGCGAGCGACAATGGCCTGATCATGGCGCGCTCGGCGTAAATTCCGGGCACAAAAAAGGCCGCTTTTGCATAAAAGCGGCCCTTCCGAAGTAACTACAGACCCGCCAAAATCACTTAAGTTCCTTAGTGAAAACAATAACTTGGCGAATTGTGTACGAGTCGTGTTACTGGTCGGATTTCTATTGTCACAATGTCGACACAGCCTCAGGATCGCGCCGTCATCCTCTTGAGGTCTCTCTATGAAGTTCTCCTCGATTCTCTTGTTGTCCCTTGGACTGGTCAGTGGCGCAGCCATGGCCGGCGGCACCACCGAAGCCGGTGTGGGCGGCGCATTGGGCGGGGTACTCGGTTCGGTTGTCGGCCAGCAGGTCGGCGGTAACACCGGTTCGACCATCGGTGCGGCCCTGGGCGGCGCGGGCGGCAGTGCGGTTGGCGCCGACAAGCGCAGCCGCGGCGAAGCAGCCATTGGCGGCGCCCTGGGCGCAGCGGGCGGCAACGTGGTAGGCCGCAGCATGGGCGGCACCACCGGCAGCCTGATCGGCGCAGCCGCAGGCGGCGGTGCGGGTGGCGCACTGGGCAACTACATGGGCAACAAGAGCAATGAAGACGACCGTGGTTACCGTGGCCGTGACAACCGTCGTTATGACCGGGATGATCACCGTGGTCGTGGCCATGCCTATGGGCATCGCAAGAACAAGCATCACGACCGTGATTGATCAGATCTAGAGAACACTGAAGAAACAATGTGGGAGGGGCGGTGCGACGATTCGGCTTGCTCCCTCCCACATGGGTTTCTAGGCCACCAACCGCTGCAACGCCTCGCGCAACATCCCCGGAATCGTCACCGGCTGGTTCGTTCCCCGATCCACAAACACATGCACAAAGCGCCCCGCCGCACAGGCGTCCTCCTCGCCAGCCTTGAATACCGCCAACTCATACTGCACCGAGCTGTTGCCCAACTTGCCGACACGCAGGCCAATTTCGATGCGCTCGGGAAAGGCGATGGACGCAAAGTAATCACACGCCGAGCTGACCACAAACCCCACCACCTCGCCGTCATGAATATCCAAGCCACCGTGTTCGATCAGGTAGGTATTCACTGCGGTGTCAAAGAAACTGTAATAGGTCACGTTGTTCACATGGCCATACACATCATTGTCGTGCCAGCGCGTGATGATCGGCTGGAAGTGGCGGTAATCGGCGCGCTGGGGCATGGAGTCAGGCATGGGCACCTCTCGTCAAAGTGGGTTTACAGATTACTCAAATGGATTTCGGCCCACTCGCGGACCTCGGCGTAGGGGTAGTCCTCCAGCGCAGCAAAGCCAGGAATGCCGCGTGCCTTCAACTTGGTGAACAGCGGCACGCTGATACCCCCCAGGAACCGCGTCAGCCGTTCGGCGCCGGGCAGTTGGCCGTTGTGCTCATGATGCCTGTGGATAAAATCACCGCACAGCGCCATGAAGTTTTTATCCACAAGCGGCGCCAGGCTCGGCGGCGCGGGCAGATGCGCGACATGGCCGTGACACACAGAACAATGCCCGCAGCGCTGCGGCGCATTTTCATCACCAAAATACCGGGCCAGGCGCTGGCCCAGGCAGTGTTCGGTGGCAAACAGATCGAGCATCGCGTGAATCCGCGCCACTTCTGTGACCTCGTGTTGCTTGAAGCCTGTGTATAACTCGGCGCTCAACACCTGCGGGTCGAAATCGGTATTCAGCAGGCTGTAAACCTCCGTCATCTGCTTGCTTTCCAGCTCGATCAGGCCCTGTTCCTGGAAGTAATCCAGCGCTTTCACCACGCGATTGCGCTCGGCGTGGTGCTGTTGATAAAGCGCGTCGAAATCCACTGTCGCCCAGGTCTTGGCACGTTTACACACCTGGATGATCGCTGCGACAAACGCCTGCCGTTCCCCGGAAAACCGCGCCAACAAGGCGTCGGGCTCGATCAGGTACTTGAACCGGTACTCGGCGTAAAACGCATAGCGCGGCGCGATCACACCTTTGAGTTCCAACTGCACCAGCAGCGTTTTGAGGGGCAGCTCGCGGATGTTGCTGTGGTCCGACAGCGACCGCAGCAGAAACTCCCACTGCCCATCCCCCCGCGCCGCCTGCAACTCTTCCAGCACACGGCGAATGCCTTCCTGCTCGGGCGTGTCGCCGTACACGAAGTTTTCCAGCACATTGAGGCTGTCGCGGTTGGCGAGCACCAGGCAATCCGAGGGCTGCCCGTCACGCCCGGCACGGCCGATTTCCTGGCTGTAGTTCTCGATGGATTTGGGCAGGTCAAAATGCACCACATTGCGGATATCGCTCTTGTCGATGCCCATGCCAAACGCGATGGTGGCGACGATGCAATTGGAACGCCCGCCCATGAAGCGCTGCTGGATGCCCTCGCGTTTGTCGTGGGGCAGGCCGGCGTGATACGCCTCGGCCTGGATGCCATTGCGATTCAAGTGCTCGGCGATCTGTTCGGCGGTTTTCTGCAACGTGACGTAGACGATGCTCGGTTGGTTGGGCCGCTCGCTCATCCATTGCACCAGCCGCCGACGCTTGTCCGCGCCGCTCACCGGCTCTACCAACAGGTTGAGGTTCGGCCGGTAGAAGCCCGTGGTGATCACGTCGTCAGGCGCAATGGCGAACTTGGCCTGCATGTCGGCAATCACCTTGGGCGTCGCTGTAGCCGTCAGCAGCAGCGCTTGTGGGATATTGAACTGACGCTGGTAGTCCGGCAGCTTCAAATAGTCCGGACGGAAGTTGTGGCCCCATTCGGAAATACAGTGCGCCTCGTCCACTACCAGCAACGAAATGGGCACGCTTTGCAGGAAGTTGCGAAAACGCTCGTTCTTCAAGCGCTCCACGGAAATCATCAGGATTTTCAACTCACCCGAACGCGCACGAGCCATCACCTCATTGGCCTCATCGCGGCTTTGCGCCGAATCGATACTACCGGCCGAGATGCCATGGCGTTGCAGGAAACCCAACTGGTCCTGCATCAGCGCCAGCAACGGCGACACCACCAGCGTCAGGTGCGGTAGCAACACCGCCGACAACTGGTAACACAGGGACTTACCCGACCCGGTAGGAAAAATCGCCGCCGCCGAACGACCGGCCAGCACGGCACTGACCGCGGCTTCCTGGCCCAAACGAAATTGTGGATAACCAAAGACCTGCTGGAGGGTGTCGTGCATAAGCTGTCACTCCATTGACCGCTGAAGGTGGCTCAAAAACATAGCCTGGGATGCTCAGCGAATCGAGATAGGTCGCAAGGAAAAAAGAGACAGGATGATACACAGACTGGGGCAATGGCCTTGGGCCAAATGCGACAAGTTCGACTGTGTCAGTAGGAACATCACAAACCAAATGTGGGAAGGGGATTGCTCCCGATGGCGGTGTATCAGTCAGAAATTAATCGACTGAATTAGCGCCATCGGGAGCAACCCCCCTCCCACATTAGAACTGCCCTACAGCTAAATCAGCGGTTTTGCACGCGCTCGATAGCCGTGTCATACACCGGATTGGCCTTCTGCTCCTTGGCCAACTGGTAGTGACGCAACGCATCCGCGAACTGCCCCGCTGCTTCGTAGATCCGCGCAATGTTGTAGTAGGCGCCGGCACGCACGGTCGCAGCATTGGCACCGGTAGCGAGGGCGATGGCCTTGCGGTTGGCCCAGATCGACTCGGCGGTGTTGCCGGCCTTCTGATAGGCCAGGCCCAGGTTGCCGTAGGCTTTGCCGAAGCTATTGTCCAGGTCGATGGCCTGACGGAACAGGTCGATGGCTTCCTCCAGCTTGCCAGCCTGGTAGGCCGCTTCACCTTGCAGGTTCAGACGCTTCGCATCCGTTTGCGCGGAAGAGCTGACAGCCACGGCCGCGACTGCAACGCTGTCATCCAGCAACGGTTTGACTTCATTGAGCACGTCCTTGGCGTCCACCTTCACACCGCTGAAGGTGTTGATATCCTGGAAGTCACCGCTTCCGGTCATGCGGAACACTGTCCACAGGTTGCCACTGCGGTTTTTCGGCACGTAGTAAGTACGCACGAGGGACTGGCCCATGTACACGAACACCTTGGCCTCACTGTTGGACAGCTGACGCGAACCTGGGTTGGCGATGTTGGTGAAGTCATGCACGGCATACACGTAGCTTTCGCCGAAGTGTTTTTTCTGCAGGGTGATGGTTTCCGGGCCGTAGCTGTCGACGTCGTCCACATCCAGCTCAGCATCGGCACCCTGCTGATTCTCGAAGTAGATGTTGTTGCCGGGGAAAATCATGTGGGAGTCGAGGTCTTCCGGGGTCTTGCCCCAGGTCAGCACCACACGCAGGCCGTCGAGGTTTTCCATCACTGGGCTGATGGCGTAGGTCATGCCTGCACACGGGCACTTCACTACCAGGTTGGAATAGCCGGGCTTCTTGATGATCAGCAGGTTGCTGGCATCATCGGCCGCTTCGCTGGTGAGGGTCACCTGGCCCTGGGCGTTGGTACGGCCCACTACGTTCTGTGCGCCGTTACGTTGCAGCAGGACTTCGGCGTCGGCGATTTTCTGGTCCTTGACCACCGCACTGAGCACCTCGATTGGCAACTGCTCGGCCTGAACTGAAAACGCTACCGCACACAATGACATCGCCGAAGCGACACGAAGCAAACCCATGCTTAACTCCCTTTAAGTAGTGGACGGGATCGTCCTACAAGATTTTGCGGTGAAACATACGCTGAATTTAGAGCGCTGGCAGAATTTTTCTACAGATTGTGATGTGGTTTTATCGAGCACTGGGTACTACGCCAAGATCAGCTTTTGCCTTGGAGGACGGGCAAACGCAGCGCCCACAATTGATTGGTTTTACCCGGCAAGTCGCTAGCGAAATAAAAAATGCCGGAAGCGCCTGTAAGAAACCGTCAAATACAGCGTAATCCTCTTCCTAAACCGCTTCAAACACCCGCGTGGCCCTCTATAGAAGTGACCTGCGGCTGACCGAAAATAGCGGCTTCTCAACTATTTCGGCAAAAGCCCGTGAATTTAGAAAGGACTCAATACATCGGTCATTACGGCGTCACGCTCTCCGTGATTCGCTTCACCGTAAAGCCTAACGGCAAGCAAGCGCTCAGCGATTTGATATCTCGCAAACCCTGCAACTTGCATAGCGCAGACATCATCATCGGCCTCGATGCTCAGGCGAGCGGTGGCATAGACACTCAGCGCTCAAGCATCTCAATGCACGTGTATTCACATGAACCATAATCAATGGCTTTACCTACAGACGGCGTTATTTCTTGCCTGCTATTTATTGCTTTACTACAAAATCACCGACTGCATGCTAAGAAAGCGTTTCGCCGTTACCTTCGTCGTCACTGGGTTAGTCCTTTTGTTCTGGCTACCCTACGTCGCCATCATCCTTAGCATTCAACTCCTTCCTCTAGCCCTGTTATTGATAGGCTTGGCACTCTTCATCACCCGAAACAAATTTCGCCTCAAACGCAACCATCCCCCTCACCCACTCCTGCGTGCCCCCACCATGAACCTCGCCCCCAACTTCCCCGAAGACCCCGTCATGCAGCAGCTCCTGCAACTGCTGCACGAAGAAATCGGCCTGCCGAAACACAAGACCATTCGCCTGCAGACCTCACTCAACTTCGACCTCGGCTGCGACGGCAGCGAGGCCAAGCAACTCATGGAAGCACTGGAGCAGGAATTCGCCCTCGATCTGGGCGACTACGACACTTATCGTTACTTCAACCCACCGGTGTTTGATGTGTTCCTCAAGCGGCGGGCCAAGGGGCGTGGCGAAAAGGTGCCGCTGACCATCGGCATGCTTTATCTGGCGATCAAAACCCATAGCTGGGACACGCAGACGCTGGAAAATCTGAGCTAACCAGCAAAACAGCCGCAGGCGCCAACTGACCGTTCGCGCAAAAAAATGGTTCTTCACGGATTACCGGGAAAGACGCTCTTGATCTTCATGAAAAAGAATTCGCTATCCCGGTAACCATACGCCATACGCTTGATCACCTTTATTCGATTGTTTATTCCTTCCAACTGACCGGTGTGCATTGGCCAGCGAACCCGACTGACGATGCCTCGCCAGTAACCCTTTAGTCTTTTGGCAAACTGCATCAGGGCAGGTATCTCGCTTTCATGGGCGTGACGCAGCCATTGGTTCCAAGCTGATCTCCAGTCCCAGGCGGTGCTCGGCGTCCAGAGCGTTTTGAGTTCAGCCTTCATTAAATAGACCGTCATCAGCGACTGGTTGGCCGCCAGCAGATCCTGCAAATGAACCTGTTGCTCTGGGTTTTTCAGGTTCTCAGGATTGCGCAGCAGTAACCATCGCGCCTGCTTGATGACTTTGCGTGCAGGCCTGTCATGGCGCAGTCGATTGGCTTCGTCGACACGAACCCGGTCAATTACCTCTCGACCATATTTGGCCACCACATGAAAGAGGTCGTAGACCACTCGCGCTTTGGGGCAGTGGTGACGAACCTCCAGATCAAAAGCGGTGTTCATGTCCATCGCCACCGCTTCGATTAGCGCGCAGCCCTCGGGCCCCAGCTCTTCAAAAAAGGGTCTAACCGCCGCCCGACTACGGCCTTCGCCGATCCACAGCACCCGTCGCGTATCCGCATCCAGGACAACGGTGGCATAACGATGACCTTTGAAGAGTGCGAACTCGTCCATGACCAAGCGTCGCGGTTTCGCCTTTGGCAAAACGCTTAATGCTGCTTGCAGGGCTCGACGCTCCAGTAAACGAACGGTCTCCCAATGCAGGCCAAACATCTGCGCCACGTGCAGCGTTGGAAGGCGCTCGCACGCTTGAATGACGGCATCTGCCAGGCGCCGGGTCATGCGGGCATAGCGATCCAGCCAACTAACCGCCTCCATGCGCTTGCCACAATCGCGGCAACCAACGCGCCGGAGCAAAACGCTCAAGCGCACCGCATGGCCGAGAATAGGCAAGTCACGAATGATGCGCTCGCAATACTCATGAGTGGTTGAGCAGAGCTTTTGACAGCCGCCACAATATGGGAACCGGGTGGCATGGGGGATCAGGTCGATCTGAAGGGCATCGCCGTCAGGCTTGATGTTGACGACAGAAAAGCCCTCCCAAAAGGGAAGGAAAGTATTAATATCTCGCATAAGAACGCCGGTTTGTTAGATGTGTTTGCTCGCACGAACATCATCAACCAAATCGGCGTTCTTGTTTCTGTGTTTCCCGAGATTCCGTGAAGAACCAAAAAAAAGCCGCCCACATGGGGCGGCCTTTTCACAACGACCGAATCTTACAACTTCGGACCCGCTGCCTTGATCGCTTCGCTCACGTCAAACTTCTTGAAGTTCTCAACGAACAAACCCGCCAGCGCCTTCGCCGCTTCATCGTAGGCAGCCTTGTCAGCCCAGGTGTTACGGGGGTTCAACAGGCCGGTCTCAACGCCCGGCACAGCCAATGGCACGTCCAGGTTGATGGTGTTGAGGTGTTCGGTTTCAACGCCGATCAACGCGCCGCTCTGGATCGCTGCGATCACGCCACGGGTGGTCGGGATGTTGAAGCGTTGGCCGACGCCGTAGCCGCCGCCGGTCCAGCCGGTGTTGACCAGGTAGACCTTGGAGCCGAAGCCGCGGATGCGCTTGATCAGCAGCTCGGCGTATTCGCCAGCCGGGCGCGGGAAGAACGGCGCGCCGAAGCAAGTCGAGAAGGTCGACTTGATGCCGCTGCCCGAACCCATTTCAGTCGAGCCCACCAGTGCGGTGTAGCCGGACAGGAAGTGGTAGGCGGCTTGTTCTTCGCTGAGGATCGACACAGGCGGAAGTACGCCGGTCAGGTCGCAGGTCAGGAAGATCACCGCGTTTGGCTCGCCACCGAGGTTTTTCTCGGAACGCTTGGCTATGTGCTCAAGCGGGTAGGCGGCTCGGCTGTTCTGGGTCAGGCTGACATCGCTGTAGTCGGCGTGCTTGGCCTCGTCGATGACGACGTTTTCCAGAACGGCGCCGTGCTTGATGGCTTTCCAGATAACCGGCTCGTTCTTCTCGGACAGGTCGATGCACTTGGCATAGCAACCGCCTTCGATGTTGAACACCACGCCCTCGCCCCAGCCATGTTCGTCGTCACCGATCAGGTAACGGCTTTCGTCGGCGGACAGAGTGGTCTTGCCAGTGCCGGACAGACCGAAGAACAGGGTCACGTCGCCTGCTTCGCCGATGTTGGCGGCGCAGTGCATCGGCAGTACGTCGACGGCCGGCAGCAGGAAGTTCTGCACCGAGAACATGGCTTTCTTCATTTCACCGGCGTAAAGCATGCCGGCGATCAGCACTTTTTTCTGGGCGAAGTTGAGGATCACGCAACCATCGGAGTTGGTGCCGTCACGCTCAGGCACGCACTCGAAGTTGGCCACGTTGAGCACTTGCCACTCATCACGGCCGGCCGGGTTGTACTGGGCCGGATTGATGAACAGGCAAAGACCGAACAGGTTATGCCAGGCAGTCTGGGTGGTCATCTTCACGGCCAGGTAGTGGTCTTCGGAAGCCCCTACATGGACGTGGGAAACAAAATGCTCTTGCGCGTTGTTGAATGCCTCGACGCGAGCCCACAGGGCATCGAACTTGTCGGCCGGGAACTTGCGGTTGATCGGGCCCCAGGCAATGGCGTCCTGGGTCGAAGGCTCTTCAACGATGAAACGGTCAACTGGCGAACGGCCGGTACGGTGACCGGTTTCTACGACCAGCGCGCCAGTATCGGCAAGCACGCCTTCACCGCGCTGCAGGGCTTCTTTGACCAGATCGTCAACACTCAGATCGGTGTATACGGCGTTATTGGCTTGCGTCATGAGGTTCCCCGTCGGCCTATGGCCGAGTGCTCCAAACGTTTTGTAGTAGAAAGTTGCGCACTACTACCGCGAAAAAAGTGGGCCGGATTATGCCAGAAAAGCCCAAAAAAAGTAGGGCCCTCCCGTCAGAACAGCGCTAATCCGGCAATTGTCAGGTGATTTACCTGTGCTTAAACGTTTTAGTGGCGGGTATCAGAGGGCGTGTCGATACCAGCGCCGGCGAACAATTGGACGATATCAGCGGCGTCGAACAGGTACCGCTGGTTGCAAAACTGGCAGTCGATCTCGATATGACCACCGTGTTCCACCACCAGGTTTTGCGCATCTTCCAGGCCGAGGCTGACCAGCGCATTCGCCGAGCGCTCGCGGGAGCAACTGCAATGGAAGCGCAGGCCCTGCGCATCGAACAGGCGCACAGCCTCTTCGTGGTACAGGCGGTGCAGGATGGTTTCGTTGTCCAGGGCCAACAGCTCTTCAGCGGTCAGGGTGCCGGCCAGGGCAGTGAGGTTGCGCCAGCTTTCAGTGCGGTCGTCGTCATCCTTGATGCGGTCGGCGGGCAACTGTTGCAGCAACAGGCCACGGGCGCGCTTGCCGTCGGCGTTGAGCCAGAAACGCGTGCCAATCTGCTGGGACATGACGAAATAGTTGGTGAAGCAGTCCGACAGGTTTTCGCCGTCGAGGTCGACGATGCCCTGGTAACGCTGGCCTTCGGTCGGGTCGACGGTGAGCGCCAGCACGCCGTTGGGCATCAGGTCGGCCAGGGTGGCGTCAGGGGCGATCAGGTCAGCGTCATACCGGGCCAGACCACGGATCTCACGCTCGCTGGAGCACTCGATCATCAGCAACGGGACCGGACCTTCGGAGCGGGCTTGCAGGATCAGCAAGCCGTCGAATTTCATGCTGCCTACCAGCAGCGCCGCGGCGGCCATCAACTCACCGAGCAGTTGCGCGACAGGCTCCGGATAGGGGTGCTTGGCGAGGACTTCGGCATAGCTGCGCTCCAGCGAGACCAGTTCGCCACGGGCGTCGTTCTCGTCGAAGATGAAGCGTTGGGTGAAGTCGGTATCCGGTAAATCAGTCATAGGTCTAGGTATCTGAATTGATGACAAGATTATTACAAATTTTATAAAAATGAACGCTTTAGCACCATTATGGTGCGGCCCTCTCCTGAAAACAGAGAGCTTATAGAGAGCGAAGAGGGACAGTTTATGAACAATCCGGGTTTGTTCCAAGCCAAGTGGAATCCCCGGCGATGGGCTCTTTGCAATTTACTCGCAATCGGGCTGCTGTGTTTTTGGCTGTGGCCCGCGGGCCAGATGCTGTGCGTGTTTTTCGACGAGTGGCTGTTTCACCTGCTCAATGCCCCGCTGGCGAACAATTCGACCTGGCTGCATGCGTGGGCCGTGGCCAGCCAGCGGCGTTTGATGTCGATGCTGCTCAGCGGCGCTGATTCAGATGAGCGACTATTTCCCGGGGCTGGAGAAAACCTGCGCGTTGAAAGACCGTTCGAGCCAGGGTGTCCCTGGGGATCATGCTTCGGTGTTGCTGATCTGGGGGCCGGCGCGCGCTGCCACATGCATCGATCTGCTTTGCGCTGAAGATGTGCGCGGTCAATCGTCATTACCACTGCCGCGAAACTTGAACAGGTCACGGCGCTGCTTCTTGCTCGGCTTGCCATCGGTGGTCATGCCTGTGGCACCGGCCTTGCGCATGGCCGCTGCGTTTTCGCGCTTGGCAATGCTGGCTTCGGTCTCGGCGTACAGCGCCTGCGCTTCGGGCGCGCCACGGCGCACGGCGGAAAGCGCCTGGACCACGACCGTTTTTTCGTCAAACCCTATACGAATCTGCAACTCATCGCCGACGCGCGGCTCTTTGCCCGGCTTGCAGCGTTCGCCGCGATGATGCACCTTGCCACTCTCGATAGCGGCCTTGGCCAAGGCACGGGTTTTATAGAAGCGCGCCGCCCATAGCCACTTGTCCAGACGGATTTTGTCTTCCTCTGCCTGCTTCTGAGCCACTTGAATTCCTCGCACTGAAAAATGCCGCAACTTTAACTGTTGAAACGCTTCGACGCATAAACCCCAAGGCTCACCTAAGATACGCCAGGTAGCCGCCTGTTTTCGCGAGGATACGCTGTGACCGACTTCCCGACTTCACTCACATCGCCCAACCAGCGTTGCGTGGGCTGCCAGCAAAGCGAGCAATTGGGTTTTGATTTTGCATTCGCCTACCAACCGATCGTAGACCTTCGCGACCATTCGGTGTTCGCCCACGAAGCCTTGGTGCGAGGCACGCAGGGTGAGGGCGCGTTGTCGGTGTTAAACCAGGTCAACGATAGCAACCGCTACCGTTTCGACCAGCGCTGCCGCACCAAAGCGATCGCCGGCGCCGCCGCCCTGGGGATGCAAACCTATCTTTCCATCAATTTCATGCCCAACGCGGTGTATCGACCCGAGCTGTGCATTCGCAGCACCCTGGAGGCCGCCCGCACGCACAATTTTCCGCTGAATCAGCTGATTTTCGAGACGCTGGAAAGCGAGCACATAGATAACCATCGCCATTTGACGAATATTCTGCGTGAATACCGCGAATTCGGCTTCAAAACTGCCATCGACGATTTCGGCGCGGGCTATTCGGGGCTGAACCTACTGGCCGATTTCCAACCTGACTTGATCAAACTCGACATGGCGCTGATCCGCAATATCGACCAGGATCGTGTCCGCCAGGTCATCGTCCAGGGGATTGTCACAATCTGTGAGCAGTTGGGCGTTACTGTCATCGCTGAAGGCATTGAAAGTGCCGGTGAGCGTGACTTCCTGTCCGACTGTGGAATATTTCTGATGCAGGGCTACTGGTTCGCCAGACCCGCATTCAACGCGCTGGCCGAGGTTTCCCCTCAAGCCTGGGCGAATTGACCGGTTACCCATATTGAAGACATTTGACCATTTGACCGTTGTCGGTCTGCGTGAGTGGGTGGCACTTCCCGACTTGGGAGTGGCAGGCCTGCGCGCGAAGATCGACACCGGAGCCAGCACCTCAAGCCTGCATGCCACCGATATCGAGCCCTTTGAGCGCGACGGTGAGAAATGGGTGCGTTTTACCGCACACCTGGGCAGCGTCGTGCAGTTGCGTCACCGACGCTGCGAAGCGCCGCTGATGGCGATGAAAACCATCAAGAGCTCCAATGGTCATGCGCAGGTGCGCTATGTGATCAGCACCACCCTGGCATTGGGCGACCGGGTATGGCGGGTCGAATTCACCCTCGCCTGCCGCAAGGCCATGCGCTACCGCCTGCTCCTCGGTTCCAAAGCGCTGATTGACGGCCAGTTGGTGGTCAATCCCGGCGTCAAGTACGTTCAAGACAAGCCGGTGTTCCCGGTCTCTACTATTTCTGCCCCAGGTGCTGCATGAAGATTGCTGTGCTGTCGCGAAACCCGCGCCTATATTCCACCCGCCGCCTGGTCGAGGCCGGCACCGAACGCGGCCATGAAATGGTGGTGATCGACACGTTGCGTGCGTATATGAATATTGCCAGCCATAAGCCGCAGATCCACTACCGCGGCAAACCACTGGAAGGCTTTGACGCGGTAATCCCGCGTATCGGCGCCTCGGTGACCTTTTATGGCTGCGCGGTGCTGCGCCAGTTTGAAATGATGGGCGTCTCCCCGCTGAATGAATCCGTCGCGATTGCGCGCTCACGGGACAAGCTGCGCTCGCTGCAATTGCTCTCGCGCCGGGGTATCGGCCTGCCGGTTACAGGCTTTGCCCACTCTCCGGACGACATTCCCGACCTGATCGAAATGGTCAACGGCGCGCCGCTGGTGATCAAGGTGCTGGAAGGCACCCAGGGCATCGGCGTGGTGCTGTGCGAAACCGCCACGGCGGCGGAGTCGGTGATCGAGGCGTTCATGGGCCTCAAGCAGAACATCATGGTGCAGGAATACATCAAGGAAGCCGGCGGTGCGGATATCCGCTGCTTCGTGGTCGGCGACAAGGTGATTGCCGCGATGAAACGCCAGGCCAAGCCTGGAGAGTTCCGCTCCAACCTGCACCGTGGCGGCAGCGCCAGCCTGATCAAGATCACCCCCGAAGAACGCATGACCGCGCTACGGGCGGCCAAGGTCATGGGGTTGAGCGTGGCGGGTGTGGATATCCTGCGCTCCAACCATGGCCCACTGGTGATGGAAGTCAATTCATCACCCGGCCTGGAAGGCATCGAGACCACCACCGGCAAGGATGTGGCGGGGATCATCATTCAGCATCTGGAGAAGAGTGGTGGGGCGAATATGACCAGGACCAAAGGCAAGGGCTGATCGCGTAACACCTTAAACACGCTGAAAAACCTGTATGGGAGCGGGCTTGCCCGCTCCCATATTTGATCCTGGTTGTTTAAACCGCATCTCTGGGCAACATCAACCCCAACGGCAAGCGGACCCGTGCTTCAAGCCCGCCGTTCTCGCGATTGCGCAACTCAACATTGCCGCCATGCATCGAGGCAATCCGCCGCACAATCGCCAGCCCCAAACCGGTGCCCTTGCCACCCCGAGCGCGGTCGCCACGGGTGAAGGGGTTGAAAATGCCTTCCAGCTCGGCCGGGTCGATACCGGCCCCCCGATCCATCACGCTCAGCACCACATAGGGCGCAGCACTGTCACCGGAGACATACGCCGCCACTTCCACATCCGAGCCGGCGTGGTGCAAGGCGTTGCCGATCAGGTTGTTCAGCAGGCGCTTCATCGAGACCCGACGCAACGCGAACGGCTGGATCGGCTCCAGGCGCATGCGCACCTGCTCGCCATTCTGGTTGTAAGGCGCCACCACCTCGCGCACCAGGTCCGTCAGGTCGACGACTTCCACCACCTCGTCACGGCCGTCGCGGATAAATGCCAGGAACTGGTCAAGAATCGCATCCATGTCCTCGATATCACGCACCATGTCATCCGTGAGATCGGTATGGTCGCCCATCAACTCCAGGGACAGCCGCAAACGCGTCAAGGGCGTGCGCAAGTCATGGGACACGCCCGCGAGCATCAGCTCGCGCTCGCGCCCGGCCTGTTCGACATCCTCGGCCATCTGGTTGAACGCACTGTATACCTCGGTCATCTCACTGGGCGTGTCGCTGACCGGCAGGCGCACACTGCGCCCCTGTCCCAACTGGCGGGCGGCAAACACCAGGCGTTTAAGCGGTTGATTGAGCTGACGCACGAAAATCCACGCCGATGCCGTTGAAAGCAAGCCGATAGCCAGGAACCAGCCCAGCACGTTCCAGATCTTCTGCCCTCGCAAAGGGTGCGGATACAGCGGCACCTTCAGCCAATCTTCCCCCAGGCTCGGCGCGCGCACCCAGAGTGCGGGTGACACATGCATACGCAACCGCACTTCGGTGTCGTCGCCCAGTTCCGCCTGCATCTGGCGCTGGTAAATCTCACTGTAGGGCCAATGTTGCTCGCCTTCCGGCACACCTGCACCCGCCACGCGCACCAGCGTGGCCGCCTTGGCGATTTTTTCGCGGTTCTCGGGGTCGGCCGCCCAATAGGCGCGCAGGGTCAGGGCGACACCGTGGCTGTACTGTCGATCCACCAGCACGTCTTCGTTCATCAGCAGATAAACCAGCGTGAGTGCCTTGGAAAACAGAACGACGATAAGCACCAGCCAAAGGGTGCGGGAGAAAAAACTTTGCGGGAACCACAGCGGGGTTTTCATAGGAAACAGCTAGACACCTTGCAGGAACGAGCAGCGCTCGCAGAATTGCAGACGCCGGACATCCCGTCGACCCTCACGGAGCCAAACGCCAGGATGCCCGCCCCTGCAAATCATCGGTCACTTGGTTGCAGTGCCATCCGGCACAAACACATACCCCACGCCCCACACCGTCTGGATATAACGCGGTTTGGACGGGTCCGGCTCGATCATTCGTCGCAGACGAGAGATCTGCACGTCGATGGAGCGCTCCAAAGCATCCCATTCCCGACCACGGGCCAGGTTCATCAGTTTGTCGCGGGTCAGCGGCTGGCGTGCGTTCATCACCAGCGCCTTGAGCACGGCGAACTCGCCGGTGGTCAGCATGTGGACTTCATCGCCACGCTTGAGCTCACGGGTGGCCAGCGACAGTTCGTAATCGCCGAAGGTGACGCTTTCGTCCTCGCTACCGGGTGCGCCCGGCACCGGCGCTGCCTGGCGACGTAATACGGCCTTGACCCGCGCCATCAGCTCGTCCGGGTTGAACGGCTTGGCCAGGTAGTCATCAGCGCCCAGTTCGAGTCCCTTGATGCGGCTCAGCTCATCGCCCTTGGCGGTGAGCATGATGATCGGAATCTGGTTGTTCGCGCCGCGAAGGCGTTTGCAGGCGGTGAGGCCGTCTTCACCGGGCAACATCAGGTCGAGCACGACCAGGTTGAACACCTCACGCCCCAACAGGCGGTCCATCTGCTCAGTGTTTGGCACCGAGCGGGCACGGTAGCCCTTGGAGTTGAAAAAACGCTCCAGCAGGCTGCTCAGCCCCGGATCGTCATCAACGATGAGAATTTTTTCGCCTTCAGCAGTTTGTGCAGTGCTGCTCATTGGATGCTCCTCTTATCTCGGCGCGCATTATGGCCTAGCTGCGGTTATACGC
Source organism: Pseudomonas sp. D3 (assembly GCF_029320995.1). Taxonomy (NCBI): domain Bacteria; kingdom Pseudomonadati; phylum Pseudomonadota; class Gammaproteobacteria; order Pseudomonadales; family Pseudomonadaceae; genus Pseudomonas; species Pseudomonas sp. D3. The sequence goes on along the minus strand of NZ_CP119772.1, from coordinate 473,014 downwards.
ACCGAGTGCATTGTTAGCAGATTTTTCCTCTACTGCCAGCGAACCCGCGCCCTACAACCTGTGGCGCAGTACCCCCCAAGGACAGAACGCTGGTTATAATGCGGCGCCTTCGTGCAGGGCAACGTCAGATCGTTACCGTTTACTGCCGGGCTTTTTTCACCCGCTTGTCGTGATTTTTTCGATTTCGAGGGTCAATAGGCAGCCTCTTGACCCAGGCAGCGGCGCCAGTCGGGCCGCTCAACCAGCCTCGCCGGGCCTTGTTTTTCCGGGCCTGCGAGCTGCTTTTAAGAATTTCAGGTGGTTTTATGGACAGCATCAACAGCCGCATCGCCGAGGAACTCGGTGCACGCCCCCAACAGGTCGAAGCGGCCGTCGCTCTACTGGATGAGGGCTCCACGGTGCCCTTCATCGCCCGTTACCGAAAAGAAGTGACCGGCAGCCTCGACGACATTCAACTGCGGCACCTGGAAGAGCGCCTACGCTACCTGCGAGAACTCGACGAACGGCGCATCAGCATCCTCGCCAGCATCACGGAGCAGGGCAAGCTGACCCCGCAATTGGAACGCGACATCAAACTCGCCGATACCAAGACCCGCCTCGAAGACCTTTACCTGCCGTACAAACAGAAGCGCCGCACCAAGGGCCAGATCGCCCTGGAAGCCGGCCTCGGCGACCTGGCCGACGGTCTGTTCAACGACCCCTCGATGACCCCGGACACCGAAGCCGCGCGCTTCATTAACGCCGAAAAAGGTGTCGCCGACGTCAAGGCCGCCCTCGAAGGCGCCAAGTACATCCTGATGGAGCGCTTCGCCGAAGACGCCAGCCTGCTGGAAAAGCTGCGCACCTACCTGAAGCAGGAAGCCATCCTCAGCGCCCGCGTGATCGCCGGCAAAGAGGAAGAAGGCGCCAAGTTCCGCGACTACTTCGAACACGACGAACCCCTCAAAAGCATGCCGTCCCACCGCGCCCTGGCGATTTTCCGCGGCCGCAACGAAGGCATTCTCAGCTCCGCGCTGAAAGTCGGCGACGAACTGCCGGGCACCATGCACCCGTGCGAAGGCATGATCGGTCAACAATTCGGCATCCAGAATCAGAACCGTCCTGCGGACAAGTGGCTCGGTGAAGTGGTGCGCTGGACCTGGAAGGTCAAGCTCTACACCCACCTGGAAACCGACCTGCTCGGCGAGTTACGTGACGGCGCCGAAACCGAAGCGATCAACGTATTCGCCCACAACCTGCACGACCTGCTGCTGGCCGCACCGGCCGGCCCGCGTGCCACCCTGGGCCTCGACCCAGGCCTGCGCACCGGCTGCAAGGTCGCCGTGGTCGATTCGACCGGCAAGCTGCTCGACCACGCCACCGTGTATCCGCACGTGCCCCACAACAAGTGGGACCAGACGCTCGCGATCCTGGCGGCCCTGTGCGCCAAGCACGCGGTAGACCTGATCGCCATCGGCAACGGCACCGCCAGCCGTGAAACCGACAAACTGGCCGCCGAACTGATCAAAAAATACCCAGCCATGAAGATGACCAAGGTCATGGTTTCCGAGGCCGGCGCTTCGGTGTACTCGGCATCGGAACTGGCTTCCAAGGAATTCCCGGACCTCGACGTGTCGATCCGTGGCGCGGTGTCCATCGCCCGTCGCCTGCAAGACCCGCTGGCCGAACTGGTGAAAATCGATCCGAAATCCATCGGCGTCGGCCAATACCAGCACGACGTGTCGCAGCTGAAACTGGCGCGCGGCCTGGATGCGGTGGTGGAAGACTGCGTAAACGCCGTGGGTGTGGACGTGAACACCGCCTCCGTCGCACTGCTGGCGCGGATCTCCGGCCTCAACGCGACCCTGGCGCAGAACATCGTGACCCACCGCGACGAAAACGGGGCGTTCAAGACCCGCGCCGCGCTGAAAAAAGTCGCACGCCTGGGTGAAAAAACCTTCGAACAGGCTGCCGGTTTCCTGCGCGTCATGAACGGCGACAACCCGCTGGACGCCTCGGCGGTTCACCCGGAAGCCTACCCGCTGGTGCAACGCATCGCCGCCGAGACCGACCGCGACATCCGCTCGCTGATTGGCGACGCCGCGTTCCTCAAGCGCCTGGACCCGAAGAAGTACACCGACGAAACCTTCGGCGTGCCGACCATCACCGACATCCTGCAAGAGCTGGAAAAACCTGGCCGCGACCCACGCCCAGGGTTCAAGACCGCCGAGTTCCAGGACGGCGTCGAAGACCTCAAGGACCTGCAACTGGGCATGATCCTCGAAGGCGTGGTGACCAACGTGACCAACTTCGGTGCCTTTGTGGACATCGGCGTGCATCAGGACGGTTTGGTGCATATCTCCGCGCTTTCGGAGAAGTTCATCAAAGACCCACGCGAAGCGGTGAAGGCCGGTGACGTGGTCAAGGTCAAGGTCATGGAAGTCGACATCCCGCGCAAACGCGTCGGCCTGTCGATGCGCATGAGCGACACCCCCGGCGAGAAAATCGACGGTGCCCGTGGCGCCCGCCCGGGCTCGGCGCCACGCCAGTCGCAAAACAACGCGCCGCGCAAGGAAACCGCGATCGCAGCGCCGAGCAACAATGCCATGGCCTCGCTGTTCGCCAACGCCAAACAGTTGAAGAAGCGCTGATGGAGATTCCGGCCGGTTTGACCCAGAGCGCGTTCAGCGAACTGATCGGCTGCCGCCTGCAACGCCTGGAGCAGGGCGTTGCCGAGGTGGCCCTGAGCCTGGAGCCGCAACTGCGCAATCGCGCAGGCAAGCTCCATGGCGGGGTGATTTTCAGCCTGGTCGACATCACCATGGGGCTGGCCTGTTCCAGCGCCCACGGGTTCGACCAGCAGAGCGCGACCATCGAATGCAAAATCAACTACATCCGTGCGGTGGAAAACGGCGACGTGCTGTGTACCGCACGGGTTATTCACCCGGGTCGGCGCACGTTGGTGGTCGAGGCCGACGTGTACCAAGGTGAAAGACTTGTCGCAAAAGCGCAGGGCACCTTCGCTGTCCTATAGCTCCCCACCCTCGATTTGAGTTAATTTCGGCGCTGCGATAACGGCGTCGGAATTTTCTTGCTGCGCTATAGCCCAATTCATGGAGTGAAGTAGGCTTTTTCAAAACGGGTCAAATCGACTCAAAACCAGGCGATCACGCCAGTTTTAACTTCACCCTTGTAGACCGTCCTGCCCACCCCCATATTGGGGCGACTGACGCGTGAAGGAATCCAACTTGAGCGAACTTCTCAACCGCCGCCTGGCCCTGCTCGGCAAGCGCGAACACCTCTCCCTGCTGGAGCATTGCTTGCACGGCATCGAGCGCGAATGCCTGCGTGTCACCCATGAAGGTCGCCTGGCGCAGACGCCGCACCCCGAAGCCCTGGGCGCCGCGCTGACCCACGCACAGATCACCACCGACTACTCGGAATCGTTGCTGGAATTCATCACCCCAGCCCTGCCCAACCCGGCCGATACCCTGAGCAATCTGGACAAGATCCATCGCTTTGCCTACAGCAAGCTCGGCAGCGAATACCTGTGGAGCCCCTCGATGCCGTGCCCGTTGCCGGCCGAGGAAGACATTCCGATTGCCTACTACGGCACCTCCAATATCGGACAGCTCAAGTACGTGTATCGCAAGGGCCTGGCCCTGCGTTACGGCAAGACCATGCAGTGCATTGCCGGCATCCACTACAACTTTTCCCTACCGGAACACCTGTGGCCGCTGCTCAAGGAAGCGGAAGGGTTCGTCGGCACCGATCGCGACTATCAGTCCAACGCCTATATCGCCCTGATCCGTAACTTCCGCCGCAACAGTTGGCTGCTGATGTACCTGTTCGGTGCCTCGCCGGCACTGGACGCAGGCTTCCTGCGCGGCCGTTCGCACCAGTTGGACGTGCTGGATGCCGACACCTTGTACCTGCCGTATGCCACCAGCCTGCGCATGAGCGACCTGGGTTACCAGAGCAACGCCCAGGCCGGCCTGACACCGTGCTACAACGATTTGGCCAGCTACACCGACAGCCTGCGCGAAGCGGTGGCAACGCCCTACGCGCCTTATGTCGAAGTCGGCACCCACAAGGACGGCGAGTGGGTGCAACTCAACACCAACATCCTGCAGATCGAAAACGAGTACTACTCCAACATCCGTCCCAAGCGTGTGACTTACACCGGCGAGCGGCCGATCCAGGCGCTGATGGCCCGTGGCATCCAGTACATCGAAGTGCGCTGCCTGGACATCAACCCGTTCCTGCCGATGGGTATCGACCTGCAGGAGTCGCGTTTCCTCGATGCTTTCCTGCTGTATTGCGCGCTGAACGACAGCCCGCTGTTCGCCGACAACGAGTGCGGCAACGCCACGTCGAACTTCCTCAGCGTGGTCAAGGAAGGCCGGCGTCCGGGTCTGCAACTGCAGCGCAAGGGCCAGGCGGTGGACATGAAGGAATGGGCCACCGAGTTGCTGGAAAAGATCGCACCGTTGGCCGCCCTGCTCGACGAGAGTCACGGCATTACCGAACACAGCCAGGCACTGGACGCCCAGTTGGCCAAGGTCAACGACCCGTCCCTGACGCCGTCGGCCCAGGTGCTGGCCGCGATGGCCGAGCGCAAGGAAAGTTTTGCGCAGTTCTCCCTGCACCAGAGCGAGGTGCATGCCGAGTATTTCCGCAAGGAGCCGCTGCCGGCCGCAGAGCAGGCGCACTTTGAAGAACTGGCGCGCACCTCGCTGGCGCAACAGGCGGAACTGGAGCAGAACGAAGTGGGCGATTTCGATGTGTTTGTCGGCTCGTACCAGGCCAGCATCCTCGCGATCAGCAACTAAAAGCCGAACTCGTTCCCTCAGGGGAATGAGCTCTAATGTGGGAGGGGGCTTGCCCCCGATGACGGTGGGTCAGTCAGTACATGCATTGACTGATCCACCGCCATCGGGAGCAAGCCCCCTCCCACATTTACCCTCATTGGGGTGAAGAATCCCCTCCACCCTTCTCCTCATAAGCTAATTCGAAAAAGTTATTTATTTTCGAGTTCTTAGATCATTTAGTCTCCTCACATGCCGATTCTCGGCGGCCTGATTGAGGAGCTTCCCCTTGAAACTGCTTACCCCTCTGCGCCTATTGGCCGCGTTGTCCCTGGCCGGTGCCAGCCTGTTTGCCCAGGCGACGGATGTGACCATCGCCTACCAGACCACCGTGGACCCGGCGAAAGTCGCCCAGGCCGACGGTGCGTATGAAAAAGCCACGAACGCCAAGATCGACTGGCGCAAATTCGACAACGGCGCCGACATCATCGCCGCCATCGCGTCCGGCGACGTGCAGATCGGCTACCTCGGTTCCAGCCCGCTGACCGCAGCCATCACGCGCAAAGTGCCGGTGCAGACCTTCCTCGTCGCCACCCAGATCGGCGGTGCCGAAGCCCTGGTGGCGCGTAACGGTTCGGGGATCAACAGCCCGCAGGACCTGATCGGCAAAAAAGTCGCCGTGCCGTTCGTGTCCACCGGCCACTACAGCCTGCTGGCCGCGCTGAAGCACTGGAACATCGACCCGTCGAAAGTGACCATCCTCAACCTCGCGCCGCCAGCCATCATCGCCGCCTGGAAGCGCGGTGATATCGACGCCACCTACGTGTGGGACCCGGCCCTGGGCGTGGCCAAGGAAAACGGCAAGGTGCTGATCACTTCCGGCGAGCTGGCCACGTTCGGCGCGCCGACCTTCGACGCGTGGATCGTGCGTAAGGACTTCGCCGAGAAGCACCCGGAAATCGTCAGCGCTTTCGCCAAAGTCACCCTGGATGCCTACGCCGCATACCGCAAAGACCCACAAGCCTGGCTCGCCGACAAAGCCAACGTCGACAAGCTGGTGAAGCTCTCCGGCGCCAAGGCCAGCGACATCCCTGCGCTGCTGCAAGGCAATGTCTACCCGCTGGCCGCTGAGCAGGTGACCCTGCTGGGCGCGCCAACCACCAAGGCAGTGACGGATACCGCGGCGTTCCTCAAGGAACAAGGCAAGGTCGAAGCGGTGCTGCCGGACTACGCCCCCTATATCAGCGCCAAGTTCATTACCCACTGATCAGGAGTTCATCGCGATGGCCTTGCTACAACTGGAGCGCATCAGCGCACAGTACCCAGGCGCCACAGAACCGGTACTGTCTGACATTTCACTCGAACTTGGGCCCCAGCAATTGCTGGTGGCCCTCGGCCCGTCCGGCAGTGGCAAGACGTCGCTGTTGAACTTGATTGCCGGTTTTGTCGAACCCTCTGCCGGGCGCATCAGCCTCGATGGCGTGCCGGTCAAAGGCCCGAGTGCCGAGCGCGGCGTGGTGTTCCAGGACGATGCCCTGCTGCCCTGGCAGGACGTGCTGGCCAATGTCGGCTTCGGCCTGGAGCTGGCCGGCGTGAGCAAGGCGCAACGCGAAGTGCGCGCCCGGGAAATGCTCGCGCTGGTGGACCTGGCCGGTTTCGACAGCCGGCGCATCTGGCAACTGTCCGGCGGCCAGAAGCAACGTGTCGGCCTGGCCCGCGCCTTGGCGGCAGACCCGCGTGTGCTGCTGATGGACGAACCCTTCGGCGCCCTCGATGCGTTCACCCGCGAACAGATGCAGGAGCTGCTGCTGCAAGTCTGGCGGCGCACGGCCAAGCCGGTGTTCCTGATTACCCACGACATCGAAGAAGCGGTATTTCTCGCCACCGATTTGATCCTGCTGGCACCCAACCCCGGTCAGATCGTCGAGCGCCTGCACCTGGATTTCGGCCAGCGCTATGCCGCCGGCGAGTCTGCGCGAGCGATCAAATCCGACCCGCGCTTTATCGAAACCCGCGAACACGTGCTGGGCAAAGTGTTCTCCCAACGGCAGGTGTGCGCATGAGCAGCTACGAACTTCCCGCCACGGCCGCCAAGCCGGTGGCGCACGCGGTTATCCCGCTGCGGCGCAGCCTCAGCACACGCTGGATCAGCCTGCTGACGCTGATCGCCTTGCTGGCGATCTGGTGGGCCGTGACCGCCAGCGGCCTGATCGAACCGCTCTTCCTGCCACCGCCGTCCGCCGTGCTGCAAAAAGGCTGGTTGCTGGCGACCACGGGCTACATGGACTCCACCTTGTGGCAGCACCTCGGCGCGAGCCTCGGCCGCATCGGCTTGGGCCTGGGTTTTGCGGTGCTGACCGCGGTGCCGGTGGGAATTGCCATCGGCTCGAATCGTATCGCCCGGGGCATTCTCGACCCGCTGATTGAGTTCTACCGGCCGATTCCACCCCTGGCCTACCTGCCGCTGATCGTGATCTGGTGCGGCATCGGCGAGCTGTCCAAGGTGCTGCTGATCTACTTGGCGATCTTTGCGCCGATCGCCATCGCCACCGCGACCGGCGTGCGCACGGTCGACCCGGCCAAGCTGCGTGCCGCGCAGTCGTTGGGCGCCACGCGCGCCCAACTGATTCGCCACGTGATCCTGCCGAGCGCCCTGCCCGACATCCTCACCGGTGTGCGCATCGGGCTGGGCGTGGGCTGGTCGACATTGGTCGCCGCCGAGCTGATCGCCGCCACCAGCGGCCTGGGCTTCATGGTGCAGTCGGCGGCGCAGTTCCTGGTCACCGATGTGGTGGTGCTGGGGATTCTGGTGATCGCGCTGATCGCCTTCGCCATGGAAATGGGCCTGCGTGCCCTGCAGCGTAAATTAGTGCCGTGGCATGGCCAGGCACACTGAGTGATGAGAACCCCATGAGCCGCCTGACCGTTACCCCATTAAGCACCGCCCTTGGCGCCCAGATCAGTGGCGTCGATATCACCCAGCCGCTGAACCCCGAACAGCGCGACGCCATCGAACAGGCGTTGCTCACCCATTCGGTGCTGTTCTTCCGTGACCAGCCGCTCACCCCGCAGCAACAAGCACGTTTCGCGGCGAACTTCGGCGACCTGCACATTCATCCGATCTACCCTAACGTGCCGGAACAGCCCGAAGTACTGATCCTCGACACCGCCGTCACCGACGTGCGTGACAACGCCGTATGGCACACCGACGTGACCTTCCTGCCGACTCCGGCCCTCGGTGCGGTGCTGAGTGCCAAGTTGCTGCCGGCGTTTGGTGGCGACACGTTGTGGGCCAGCGGGATTGCCGCGTATGCGGCCCTGTCCGAGCCGTTGAGGGGGCTGCTCGATGGGCTCACCGCCACGCACGACTTCATCAAATCCTTCCCGCTGGAGCGCTTTGGCAACACTGCCGAAGACCTGGCGCGCTGGGAAGAAACCCGCAAGAAGAACCCACCGCTGACGCACCCGGTGGTGCGCACCCACCCGGTAAGCGGGCGCAAGTCGCTGTTTGTCAGCGAGGGCTTCACCACCAAAATCAATGAACTGGAACCGGCGGAAAGCGAGGCGATCTTGAAGCTGCTGTTCGCCCACGCGACACGCCCGGAGTTCACGATTCGCTGGTGCTGGCAGGAGAATGACGTGGCGTTCTGGGATAACCGCGTCACCCAGCATTACGCGGTGGATGACTACCGGCCGCAGCGGCGGGTGATGCACCGGGCGACGATTTTGGGGGATGTGCCGTTCTGAGCCGAACACGAGAGTCGCCACACTGAAAATCAAATGTGGGAGGGGGCTTGCCCCCTCCCACATTGACTGTGTGCTGCCAGGTTATTCAGCCGTCGATGGCTTTTCCCACAAGTTAATCCCGCCTTCCAGCGCAAACCGATCGATCTCCGCCAGTTCCTCGACGGTGAAACTCAGGTTCTTCAGCGCCCCGACGTTTTCAATAATCTGCTCCGGCCGGCTCGCGCCGATCAGCGCACTGGTCACCCGTGGGTCACGCAGGGTCCAGGCCAAGGCCAGTTGGGCCAGGCTTTGGCCGCGGCGCTTGGCGATTTCATTCAGCGCACGCACGTGAGCGATGTTGGCTTCGGACAGGTGCTTGGCCTGCAACGAACCGCCACCGGGGCGATTCACCCGCGCATCGGCCGGCACACCATTGAGGTACTTGTCGGTCAACAGCCCCTGGGCCAACGGCGTGAACGCGATCACCCCGGCACCGAGGGCTTCGGTGGTGTCGAGCAGGTCTTTTTCCACCCAGCGGTTGAGCAGGTTGTAGGCCGGTTGGTGGATCAGCAGCGGGACTTTCCACTCGTTGAGCAGGGCTGCGATTTCGCGGGTTTTCACCCCGGAGTAGGAGGAAATACCAATGTACAACGCCTTGCCTTGTTGCACGGCGGTGGCAAGGGCGCTGGCGGTTTCTTCCAGGGGTGTGTCGGCGTCGAAGCGGTGCGAATAGAAAATATCCACGTAGTCGACGCCCAGGCGTTGCAGGCTCTGGTCCAGGCTCGCCAGGATGTATTTGCGCGAACCGCCGCCCTGGCCATATGGGCCGGGCCACATGTCCCAGCCGGCCTTGCTGGAGATGATCAATTCGTCGCGGTAGTGCTTGAAGTCTTCGCGCAGCAAACGCCCGAAGTTGATCTCGGCGCTGCCATACGGCGGGCCATAGTTGTTGGCCAGGTCGAAGTGGTTGATGCCTAAGTCGAACGCGGTGCGCAGCAGGGCGCGCTGGGTATCAATCGGAGTGCTGTCGCCAAAGTTGTGCCACAGCCCCAGGGACAGCGCCGGCAGCACCAAGCCACTGCGGCCGACGCGGCGATAAGGAATAGATTCATAGCGGTTTTCGGCAGCGATATAAGTCATCGAATCCTCTCTTGGACGGGGGCAAATAAGGCCTGGGAATAAGCCTATTCCCAGGCCTTTTAAGCAGCTGAATCGCTTAACGTTGCCCTTCCGTTTTACAGCAAACGCCTACCAAAGTGGAACGACATAGCTGACATAAAAGCGGTTTTCATCCTGCACGGTGGCACCGGTAATGTCCGGGCTGGCGTGGGCATTTTTCCAGGTCACGCCCAGGCCCTTGAGGGTGCCGGTCGGCACTTGGTAGGCCACGGCAACGTTGCGTTCCCATTCGCTGGTAGTGCCCTGTGCGGTGCGGATGTCATCGCCATGGGCATAGGCGGCGGAGAATGTCAGACCGTTGAGGCCCAGTTTGCCGAAGTCATATTTATACTGCGCCAGCCAGGTGCGTTCGCCGGCGTGCTGGAATTTGTTCAACTGCATGTTGGTCAGCGCCGGGGTGTCGGCACCTGAGCCTGGGCCCTGACGGTTGTCGCCGCTGTTCAGGCCGGAATCCAGGTACGGGAAGTCGCTGCTGCCGCTGTTTTTCTGGATGCCGAGACCGACGGTGTGACCGTCCAGGCTGTAGCTTTCCAACAGGCTGACGGTGGACTGGTTGATGCGGCCCTTGTTCACGCCATCGCCATAGACACCCGCTGCCGAATAATTCTTGTCGCCATCGGCGTTACCGCCCACCCCCAGGCTGCGGAACATACGCACATCGGTGTCGATCGCACCGACCGACAAGGCGTCATGGCGCTTGGCACCGAGGAAGAACTGTTGGTAGTAATCCTCAAGGTTGGAATACCACAGGCTGACGGTGGTGCCCGGCAAGCCGGTGTAGTCGGCACCGCCGAAGAGGAAGCGATCGCTCTCCTTGGTGCCGCCGGCGGTGATCATGCCCTGGTCGCCGGTTTCATTGCGGATCTTGGTCTTGAAGATATCGCCACCGGTGAAGGTGAAGTCGGTGAGGTCCTTGGAGACCAGTTGCACACCGGTGTTGGTCTGCTGGTACAGGCGGCCGTCGGTGTTGGCCAGCACCGGGTTGTTGCCATACAGCGTACCGATCCGCAGTTCATCCTTGGCGAAGCGCGTCTTGAACGTTGGGCTCAGCACGCCGAACTGGTCAGCGGATTTGCCGTTGTCCAGCGGGAACATGCTGCCGGGGTAGCGGCCCTGGTGGTCTTTGTCATTGAGGTCGCCGCCGGAGTCCAGTTTCAAACCGTAGAACGCCTGCAAGTCGAGGCCGAAACCCACGGGGCCCTCGGTGTAGCCGGACTTGAAGTTGAACTCGAAACCCTGGCCCCAATCACGAATGCTATGGGCCTTGGCGTTGCTGCCGACCACGTCACGCCCCTGCTGGTTGAGATAGCGGTTGAGCAGGGTCACATCGGCGTGGCTGTCATCGATAAAATCGGCATGGGCGGACAGCATAAAGCTCGCCATGGCGACACCCACCATGGGGCTTAATAACGTCTTCATTGTTACCGGTCTCCGTCACTGTTCTGAAATGAAAGCGTCAAACGCTTCACACAATTACGCAGTGGCCAGATGACAGTTGCGCGTCAAAACGCGGTTGGGGCACATGAAATTAAATTTAAGAAAGCCCCGCATTACGGGGCTTGGCGTGAAGTGAAGCGAGCCCTGCCCACTCGGGAACAGGGCCTTGGACGTCACCGCACCAAGTGCAGGAACTGCAGGTGGCGCTCGTACTGGTCGAGGATGTCGTTGATGATCTGCTCCTTGGTGTAGCCCACCAGATCGTAGTCCTGGCTGCCCTCGCTCAAGTGCACTTCTGCCCGGTAGTAGCGACGGTTGTTGAGCTCCTTGGAGCCCATGCCGCCACGGGCAAACGACGGTGTGAAATAGCCGCGCATTTGCACCTGGTAGACGAAAGGGTGCTCTTCGCCATGGCCGATTTCCAGGCTGACGCTGTCGTTGGACGGGTCAGGCTGGGTCACCACACTCAGGCCCTTCTCGACGAACACGGCGGTCACTTCTTCAATCGCCGGGCGCACCGTCGACTCAAGGAAGCGATACACCTCATCGCGCGACGGGAAATGCACCGCCTGGCTCAAACGCTGGCGCCAGCCGCCACGGCCCTTGCCCGTGGCCGACACCGGGGCCAACGAATGCAACTGGGCGATCTGCTTCTGCGATTCGAGGTAGAAGGCCTTGTGGAGCCCCCACATCATCAGCAGCAGGATCAACGAGAACGGCAGCGAGGTCAGCACCACCGCCGACTTCAGCGAATCGATGCTCCCGGCAAACAGCAAGGCACTGGTCACCAGCGCGGTCATCGCGCCCCAGAACACCCGCAGCCACTTCGGCCCGTCTTGATCGGCGTTGCCGCCTTTGGACGACAGGGTGGAGAGCACCACAGTGCCGGAGTCGGCGGAGGTGACGAAGAACACGAAGCTGATAAACACCGTGACCGCGATCACCGTCTTGCTCCACGGGTAGGTTTCCAGCAGCAGGTAGAGGCTCATCGACGGGTCATCGATGGCCGACTGGCCGAGCGCGGTCAACCCGTGATTGAGCACCTGGTCGATGGCGCTGTTGCCGAAGATCGACATCCACGCCAGGGTGAAACCCAGCGGGATCAGCAGCACGCCGAACACGAACTCGCGGATGGTACGGCCACGGGAAATGCGCGCGATAAACAGGCCCACGAACGGCGACCATGCAATCCACCAGGCCCAATAGAACACCGTCCAGCCCCCCAGCCAGTCGCTCGGCTTGTCGTAGGCGTACACGTCGAAACTCTTGGTCGGCAGCGCGCCGAGGTAGTCACCGATGTTCTGGATCAGGGTGTTGAGCAAGTGCTGGGTGGGCCCGGCGAACAGCACGAACAGCAGCAGCGCACAGGCCAGCAGCATGTTGATGTCGGACATCACGCGCACGCCCTTGTCCACACCGGCCACCGCCACCAGGATCGCCGCGCCCATCATCAGGGTGATCAAGCCCACCTGAATCCACTGGGTGTGGGCAATGCCAAACAGGTAATCGAGACCGGAGTTGAGGTGCAGCACACCGAAGCCCATGTCAGCACCGAGACCGAACACCGTGGCGATGATGCCGAAGCCGTCCACGGCGTAGCCGATCGGGCCGTTGATGCGCTTGCCGATCAGCGGGTACAGCGCCGAACGCAACGCCAGCGGTAGGTTATGCCGGTAGGCGAAGTACGCCAGGGCCATGCCGACGAAGGCGAACACACCCCAACCGTGCAGGCCCCAGTGCAGAAACAGGATCTGCATGGCCTGGCGTGCAGCGTCGGCGTTCATCGCCGCGCCCTGGGGCGGTTGCACCAGGTGCGTGAGCGGCTCGGAGACGCAGAAGAAAAACAGCGTGATGCTGATCCCGGCGGCGAACAGCATGCCGGCCCAGGACAGGTAACTGAATTCGGGCTCGTCGTGGTCGGCACCGAGTTTTATCTTGCCGTAGCCCGATAGCGCGGTGACCACCACGAAGACCAGATACAGGGTCATCGCGAGCATGTAGTACCAGCCGACCGTATTGGCCGCCCAGTTTTGCGCCGCCAGCAGCCAGGCACCAGCCTGTTGCGGGATTGCAATAACGGTGATGCCAAACAGCAGGATGAAACTTGCGGCGAAATAGAACACGGGCGCATTCATGCGCACCAGACCGCTGGGTGGGGTGGTCGGCGCACTCATGAACGATGCACCCCGGGGGTGTGAGATGTGGCTGTGTATAACGGACTCAGCAAAGGTAAGCCTCCTGTTGTGAGCGGGCAGCGAACCACCGATTTAACTTGAACGAGCGTTCAAGTTAAACATGGATAGGCGGTTTTGGACTAATCGCAGGGCTGAGTGGTAGATGATTCCTACACTGGCTCAAGGATTGGTATGACGCTTGGGCGAGGCAAATCGTTCAGCGGTTGCTGGCTGAAATACGGCTCACATTTGAAATGCAGTCAACCTGTGGGAGGGGGCTTGCCCCCGATGGCGGTGGGTCAGCCAGCACAGGCATTGACGGGTCCACCGCTATCGGGAGCAAGCCCCCTCCCACAGGGTTTGGTGTGATGTTTAAGGGTGTGCGCTACTTTTGAGTGCCGTCGTCATGCTGATGAACGAACGTTCAAATTGAACATGGATAGGCGGTTTGGAACTAATGCTCAAGGATTGGTATGACATTTGGGCGAGGTAAATCATCCAGCGGTTGCAGACTGCAATACGGCTCACATTTGAAATGCAGTCAACCTGTGGGAGGGGCTTGCCCCCGATGGCGGTGGGTCAGCCAGCACAAGCATTGACGGGTCCACCGCTATCGGGAGCAAGCCCCCTCCCACAGGGTTTGGTGTGATGTTTAAGGGTGTGCGCTACTTTTGAGTGCCGTCGTCATGCTGATGAACGAACGTTCAAATTGAACATGGATAGGCGGTTTGGAACTAATGCTCAAGGATTGGTATGACATTTGGGCGAGGTAAATCATCCAGCGGTTGCAGACTGCAATACGGCTCACATTTGAAATGCAGTCAACCTGTGGGAGGGGCTTGCCCCCGATGGCGGTGGGTCAGCCAGCACAAGCATTGACGGGTCCACCGCTATCGGGAGCAAGCCCCCTCCCACAGGGTTTGGTGTGATGTTTAAGGGTGTGCGCTACTTTTGAGTGCCGTCGTCATGCTGATGAACGAACGTTCAAATTGAACATGGATAGGCGGTTTGGAACTAATGCTCAAGGATTGGTATGACATTTGGGCGAGGTAAATCATCCAGCGGTTGCAGACTGCAATACGGCTCACATTTGAAATGCAGTCAACCTGTGGGAGGGGGCTTGCCCCCGATGGCGGTGGGTCAGCCAGCACAGGCATTGACGGGTCCACCGCTATCGGGAGCAAGCCCCCTCCCACAGGGTTTGGTGTGATGTTTAAGGGTGTGCGCTACTTTTGAGTGCCGTCGTCATGCTGATGAACGAACGTTCAAATTGAACATGGATAGGCGGTTTGGAACTAATGCTCAAGGATTGGTATGACATTTGGGCGAGGTAAATCATCCAGCGGTTGCAGACTGCAATACGGCTCACATTTGAAATGCAGTCAACCTGTGGGAGGGGGCTTGCCCACGATGGCGGTGGGTCAGCCAGCACAAGCATTGACGGGTCCACCGCTATCGGGGGCAAGCCCCCTCCCACAGGGTTTGGTGTGATGTTTAAGGGTGTGCGCTACTTTTGGGTGCCGTCGTCATGCTGCAGATTCGCCTGCGTGATGTTCGCCCCCGCTGGCACGCTGCGGGTCAGCCACACGTTGCCGCCAATGGTCGAGCCCTTGCCGATGGTGATCCGCCCGAGGATCGTCGCCCCGGCATAGATCACCACGTCATCCTCGACAATCGGATGCCGCGGATGGCCTTTCTGCAATTGCCCGTCCTCATCCGCCGGGAAGCGCTTAGCCCCCAACGTCACCGCCTGGTAGATACGCACGCGCTCGCCGATGATCGCGGTTTCGCCAATCACCACACCCGTGCCATGGTCGATAAAGAAACTCGGGCCGATCTGCGCGCCGGGGTGTATGTCGATGCCCGTGGCCGAGTGGGCGATCTCTGCGCTGATGCGCGCCAACAACGGCAGGCCGGCGCGGTACAGATGGTGGGCCAGGCGATGGTGAATCACCGCCAGAATGCCCGGATAGCACAGCAGCACTTCATCCACACTGCGCGCGGCCGGGTCGCCGTGGTAGGCAGCCAGCACATCGGTGTCCAACAGGCTGCGCAGGGACGGCAAGGCCAGGGCGAAATCCTGGATCAGACGGATGGCGTGGGCGTCGACCGCGCTGTCATCCTGGCCGCCCTGGCGCGCGGCGTAGCGCAGCTCCAGGCGCGCCTGGGCGAGCAAGGCATTCAAGGCGACGTCGAGGGTGTGGCCGACGTAGAAGTCTTCACTTTCTTCACGCAGGTCCACCGGCCCCAGACGCATCGGAAACAGTGCGCCGCACAGCGCTTCAAGGATCTGCCCAACGGCCTCGCGCGAGGGCAACTCGCGACCGCCGTGCTCACCACTCATGCGGCCATTGCGCGTTCGCCACTGGTCCCGCGCGCTGCGCAATTGGCTGACGATGGTGGGTAATTGCCAATGACTGGAACGCTCACTCACGGTATTCACTCCTGACAAAATGGCCATCACTTTACGATAGGCACCCTGGGCGCCCTTAAGAACCAATGGTGCAATGCTAAGAACCATCGAGGATAAGCGATTGGCGGTTGCCCGATGAAAAGTGCCTGCCTATAGTCGCCCCATCACTTAGCCACCGTGCGTAGCCATGATCAAACAACAGCTCGACCGCTTTAACCGTCTGGAACTGCTGGGCGGCGCCACCGCCCTGGAAAAACTCGAGCGGCTGTCGACCTGGCTGGGCAGGGATATCTACGTCAAGCGCGACGACACCACGCCGCTGGCCATGGGCGGCAACAAGCTGCGCAAACTCGAATACCTGGCGGCCGATGCCATCGCCCAGGGCGCCGACACCCTGGTGACCGCCGGCGCCATCCAGTCCAACCACGTGCGCCAGACCGCCGCCCTGGCCGCCAAGCTGGGCCTGGGCTGCGTCGCCCTGCTGGAAAACCCCACCGGCACCGAAGACCCCAACTATCTGGGCAACGGCAACCGTCTGCTGCTAGAGCTGTTCGACGCCAAGGTCGAGTTGGTGGAGAACCTCGACAACGTCGACGACCAGCTCAACGCCATCGCCGATCGCCTGCGCAGCAACGGCAAGAAGCCATATCTGGTGCCCATCGGCGGCTCCAATGCGCTCGGCGCCCTGGGCTATGTGCGGGCCGGGTTGGAACTGGCCGCGCAGATCGAAGACAGCGGGATTGAATTTGCCGCCGTGGTCTTGGCCTCGGGCAGTGCGGGCACCCACAGCGGCCTGGCCCTGGCGTTGAGCGAAGTGCTGCCGCAGTTGCCAGTGATCGGCATCACCGTATCGCGCACTGAAGAAGCGCAGTTCCCAAAAGTGCAGGGCCTGGCCGAACGCACCGCCGCGTTGCTCGGTGTGGACATCCCCGAGGCCTTCAAGGTGATCCTGTGGGACGAATACTTCGGCCCGCGTTATGGCGAACCGAACGCCGGCACCCTTTCAGCGGTCAAGCTATTGGCGAGCCAGGAAGGCTTGCTGCTGGACCCGGTCTACACGGGCAAGGCCATGGCCGGCTTGCTGGACGGTATCGGGCGTCAGCGCTTTGAGGATGGCCCAATCATTTTCCTGCATACCGGCGGCGCGCCGGCGTTGTTTGCTTACAACGCCGTATTTAACTGAATAAACAGGGATCAACATGTGGGAGGGGCGGTGCGACGATTCGACTTGCCCCCGATAGCGGTGGGTCAGTGATACATGCATAAACTGACTCGGCCCTATCGGGGGCAAGCCGCCTCCCACATTGGATTCAGTACATATTCAAAAATAGAATATAAATTTAGATTTATATTATTTTCAAGTCTTAAAAACCGGCTTTATCATCGCGCCGTAAGCGAAGACGCGCTACGCGCTTTAAGGCAGGATACGCCTACCGCGTCACCTGCTTCGCTCAACATAACAACACAGGGGCTCTTCATGACTATTTCTGTATTCCGTCGCACATTGCTGGTCGGCACACTGGGCCTGGCCCTCGGCGCTGGTTGGTTGGGCCAGGCCGTGGCTGGCGAACAGTTGGGCAACATCAAGAAAGCCGGTGAGATCAAGATCGGTCTCGAAGGCACCTACCCACCGTTCAGCTTTGTCGACGAAAGCGGCAAGCTCAGCGGTTTCGAGGTTGAGTTGTCGGAAGCGCTGGCCAAGGAGCTGGGCGTCAAGGTCAAACTGCAAGCCACGCCATGGGACGGTATCCTCGCCGCCCTGGAATCCAAGCGCCTGGATGCCGTCGTCAACCAAGTCACCATCTCCGACGAGCGCAAGAAGAAGTACGACTTCTCCAAGCCTTACACCGTCTCCGGTATCCAGGCCCTGACCCTGGCCAAAAACGTCGACACCATCAAGACCGCCGCCGACCTGGCCGGCAAGAAAGTCGGTGTGGGCCTGGGCACCAACTACGAACAATGGCTCAAGGACAATCAGCCCAAAGCCATCATCAAGACCTATAACGATGACCCCACCAAGTTCCAGGACCTGCGCATCGGCCGCATCGACGCGATTCTGATCGACCGCCTGGCCGCGCTGGAATACGCCAAGAAAGCCAAGGACACCGCCGCTGCCGGCGACGCCTTCTCCCGCCAGGAAGCCGGTATTGCCCTGCGCAAAGGCGAGCCTGAATTGCTCGAGGCAGTGAACAAAGCGCTCGACAACCTGCGCGCCGACGGCACCTTGAAGAAGCTGTCCGAGAAGTACTTCAACGCTGACGTCACTCAATAATGGAAGCAGGTTTCCAACTCGCACTGGACTCCGCGCCCTTTCTGCTCAAGGGCGCGTATTTCACGGTAATCCTCAGCCTCGGCGGGATGTTTTTCGGCTTGCTGCTGGGCTTCGGCCTGGCCTTGATGCGCCTGTCGCGCTTCATGCTGCTGCGCTGGATCGCTCGCGTCTACGTGTCGTTCTTTCGCGGTACGCCCCTGCTGGTGCAGCTGTTCCTGATCTACTACGGCTTGCCGCAAGTGGGCATCGAGCTGGACCCGATCCCGGCCGCCATGATCGGCTTCTCGCTGAACATGGCCGCCTACGCCTGTGAAATC
This sequence comes from Pseudomonas sp. D3, assembly GCF_029320995.1. Taxonomy (NCBI): domain Bacteria; kingdom Pseudomonadati; phylum Pseudomonadota; class Gammaproteobacteria; order Pseudomonadales; family Pseudomonadaceae; genus Pseudomonas; species Pseudomonas sp. D3. The sequence goes on along the minus strand of NZ_CP119772.1, from coordinate 454,709 downwards.
CTGCGGGCCGCCATCTCGTCCATCGAGCGCGGCCAGTGGGAAGCCGCTGCCAGTATCGGCATGACCCGCGCGCAGACCCTGCGCCGGGCCATCCTGCCGCAAGCGATGCGTACCGCATTGCCGCCGCTGGGCAACAGCTTTATTTCGTTGGTCAAGGACACGGCGCTGGCCGCCACCATCCAAGTGCCCGAGCTGTTCCGCCAGGCGCAACTGGTCTCGGCGCGTACCTTCGAAATCTTCACCATGTATCTGTCCGCAGCCCTGATCTACTGGGTCCTGGCAAGTATCCTGGCGTATTTTCAAAATCGTCTGGAAGACCGGGTCAACCGGCATGACCTGGAGTCTTGAAGCATGATCGTGGTTGAAAAACTGACCAAACAATTCAACGGCCAGGTGGTGCTCAACGGCATCGACCTGGAGGTCAAGGAAGGCGAAGTCGTCGCCATCATCGGCCCCAGCGGCTCCGGCAAGACCACCTTCCTGCGCTGCCTGAACTTCCTCGAAACCCCCACCAGCGGTCGGATCAAGGTCGGTGACATCGAGATCGACAGCAGCAAGCCGCTCAATCAGCAACAAGGCCTGGTGCGGCGCCTGCGCCAGCACGTGGGTTTTGTGTTCCAGAACTTCAACCTGTTCCCGCACCGCACCGCGCTGGAAAACGTCATCGAAGGCCCGATCGTGGTCAAGAAGATGCCCCGCGAGGCGGCGACCGCCCTGGGCCGCAAGCTGTTGGCCCGGGTCGGCCTGGCCGGTAAGGAGGACGCCTACCCACGGCGCCTCTCCGGCGGCCAGCAACAGCGCGTGGCGATTGCCCGGGCGTTGGCCATGGAGCCGGAAGTGATTCTGTTCGACGAACCCACCTCGGCCCTCGACCCGGAACTGGTGGGCGAAGTGCTGGCGACCATTCGCAGCCTCGCCGAAGAAAACCGCACCATGGTGATCGTCACCCACGAAATGAGTTTTGCCCGGGACGTCGCCAACCGGGTGATCTTCTTCGACAAGGGAGTGATCGTTGAACAAGGTGAGGCCAAGGCGTTGTTCGCCAACCCCAAGGAAGAACGCACGAAGCAGTTCCTGAGCAAGTTTCTCGCGCATTAACGCGGTGCAACGCTAGGGTGGGAGCCCGCTCCCACCCTACAAGAACGCCCGGCCTGCCTAAGTAAAACACCCCCCCGCACTGCCCTTAAAATGCCCCCTCCCGGTCAGACCGTTCTGAATCTTCCCAAACCCGCCGTTTAGCCTTTTGCCGCCATTGACGCCCTCCGGCCAACGCTCTTATCTAGCGCCCAGAGGATTGGATCCTATCCCGGCTTTTCACTGAATCGTTCCTTTCGGCCCCGTCGCGTTCCCGCGCCAAGGGTCCGGAACGATTGCTGCTGGCTGCATCAAGGAGATTACTATGACGCGCACCGCAACCCCGGCCCTGCTCACTGCCCCGACCCTGCCCCAGGCGCTTCGCAATGGCATCAATGCCCTGGCGGCGACACAACTGCAAGTCAACATCGCGCCCTACCCCGGCATGGACGAGGGTGACCTGATCGAGCTGTTCTGGAACAACTGCTTTGCCGACTCACGGCGCGTCACCGCGTGCAAGGTCGGCACCGCCACCCAACTGCGGGTGCCGGAAAGTTTTGTGCAGGACGGCGATGCGCGGGTTCACTACCAGGTCATGCAGATCGGCCACGGCCCCGCGCGCTCAGCCGTGACCACGGTGCGGGTCAAGACCAACTACCCCGGCGGCCAACCGAGCGCGCTGTACCGCGACGAAAACCAGAACCTCGCCCCCGTGGGCCTGCCCGACATGATTCGTCGCTACGGCGTCAACAGCAGCCAGGTGCGGCGCGGCATTCCGCTGACCATCGAACCCTACCTGAACATGACCAGCGGCGACGCCATCACCCTGCGCTGGGGCGATGTGCGCCTGGACCTGCCGAAAATCCAGGCCAAAACCGTCGGCATTACGGTGCAGGTGTGGGTGCCCTCGGCGATCATTATCGAAGCCGGCGACGACAGCCGGCTGGAGGTCACGTACTGCATTCTCGATCGCGTGGGCAATAACTCACGCTGGGCGCCGGCCCGCACATTGCGCATCGCCGCCTATGTGCCAGCGGCGCCGAAGCGCCCGGCCAGCGCCGCGCCGGTCTATCAACCGCGTCGCCCCTGAAACGTGGGTAACGGCCCTTCTATGCATATTCCTAAAAGTTAGTTTATTTATAAATTTAACACGCTTAGGGTATATACACCGGACCACCGGACACTCCTGATTGTTTTGTTTTCATTTCATTGAATGCGAGGTCGGTATGGTCAGAATTACCCCGGTGCAGAACGCCAGGGCATTACGTGCAGCCAAGGAGCGGCGCTGATGTCTAATTTGGCTCTAACACCCCCCCAGCGTGATCTGGACGTAGCCCCCCTGCTGTTGCCGGCCGCTGTGCTGCGCGACGACGCCCAAGCGCTGAGCGCGGCCCACGAGCTGGCCCAGGCCGCGCGCGTGCAGGCCGCCAAACGCGACCAACTGCGCAAGCTGCCATGGGCGCAGATCGAGCAGTTCACCCGCAGCGGGCTGGGCAGTATTTCCATTCCCCGCGAGTACGGCGGCCCGCAGGTGTCGTTCACCACCCTGGCCGACGTCTTCGCGATCATCAGCGCGGCCGACCCGGCACTCGGGCAGATCCCGCAGAACCATTTCGGCATCCTGCACCTGCTGCAGGGCGCCGCCACCGAACGCCAGAAAAAACAGCTGTTCCAAAGCGTGCTCGACGGCTGGCGCATCGGTAACGGCGGCCCGGAACGCGGCACCAAAAACACCCTGGAGCTCAAGGCGCGGATCAGCGCCGAAGGCGACGGTTACGTGATCAGCGGCGAGAAGTTCTACTCCACCGGGGCACTGTTTGCCCATTGGGTCGCGGTGAAGGCGCTGAACGATGACGGTAAGCAGGTCATGGCGTTTGTGCGCCGTGGCACGCAAGGGCTGCGCATCGTCGATGACTGGTCCGGTTTCGGCCAACGCACCACCGCCAGCGGCACCGTGCTGCTCGACCGGGTGCCGGTGGATGCAGAGCTGGTGGTCGAAAACTGGCGCCTCGGCGAAAGCCCGAATATCCAGGGCGCGGTCTCGCAGTTGATCCAGGCCGCCATCGACGCCGGCATCGCCCGTGGTGCGCTGGATGACGCCATTGCGTTCGTCCGCGAACGCTCACGCCCATGGATCGACGCCAAGGTCGAACGCGCCAGCGATGACCTGTATGTGATCGCCGATATCGGCAAGCTGAAGATCGAACTGCACGCCGCCGAAGCGCTGCTGCGCAAGGCCGGCCAGGTGCTGGACCAGGTCAGCGCCGCGCCGATTACCGCGCAATCCGCCGCACGCGCTTCGATTGCCGTGGCCGAGGCCAAGGTGTTGACCACTGAAGTGTCTCTGCTGGTCAGCGAAAAGCTCTTCGAACTGGCCGGCAGCCGCGCCACCCTCGCCGAATTCAACCTCGACCGCCACTGGCGCAATGCACGGGTCCACACCCTGCACGACCCGGTGCGCTGGAAGTATCACGCAGTGGGCGCTTATCGCCTGAACGGCACGTTGCCGGCTCGCCACTCCTGGATTTAACCGACCAGACCTCTGGAGAAATACGCATGACTCTTTCTCACCACGTCGCGGTTATCACCAGCGACGAACAAGCCCTCATTGTCGCCAGTGACCTGGCCGACGACTTGCGCCGCGACAGCGCCCAACGCGACCGCGAGCGCCGCCTGCCGCTGCCCGAACTGGACGTATTTTCCCGCTCCGGCCTGTGGGGCATCAGTGTGCCGAAAGCCTACGGCGGCGCCGGCGTGTCCAACGTCAACCTGGCCAAGGTCATTGCGCTGATCGCCCAGGCGGATGCCTCGCTGGGCCAGATCCCGCAAAATCATTTCTACGCCCTCGACGTGCTGCGCGTGAACGGCAGCCCCGCGCAGCAACAACGCCTGTACGCCGAAGTACTCGCCGGCCAACGCTTCGGCAATGCCCTGGCGGAACTGGGCACCAAGACCGCCCATGACCGCGTGACCGCTATCACCCGCGACGGCGACGGTTTTCGGATCAGCGGCCGCAAGTTCTACGCCACGGGCGCGATCTACGCCCAGCGCATCCCGACGTCCGTGGTGGATGAACACGGTATCCAGCACCTGGCCTTCGTGCCGCGCGACAGCCCGGGCCTGACGGTGATCGACGACTGGAGCGGCTTCGGCCAGCGCACCACCGGCAGCGGTTCGGTGGTGTTCGACAACGTGTGGGTCGCGGCGCACGACGTGATCCCGTTCCAGAGCGCTTTCGAACGCCCGACCACGGTCGGCCCGCTGGCGCAGATCCTCCACGCCGCCATCGACACCGGCATCGCCCGCGCCGCCTTCGAGGATGCGCTGCACTTTGTACGCACCAAGACCCGCCCGTGGATCGACTCCGGCCACGACAAAGCCAGCGAAGACCCGCTGACGCTGAAGAGCTTCGGCCACTTGAGCATCCGCCTGCACGCCGCCGAAGCCTTGCTGGAACGCGCGGGTGAGTTTCTCGACCGCGCCCAGGCCGACAGCAACGCCCAGACCGTGGCCGCCGCCTCGATCGCGGTCGCCGAAGTGCGCGCCCTGAGTACCGACATTTCCCTGGCGGCCGGCAGCACCCTGTTCGAACTCGCCGGCAGCCAGGCGACCCTGGCCGAGCATGGCCTCGATCGCCACTGGCGCAACGCCCGCGTGCATACCCTGCACGACCCGGTGCGCTGGAAGTACCACGCCGTCGGCAATTACTACCTCAACGATGAGAAACCGCCACTGCGGGGGACCCTCTGAATGGCGAAGAAAAAAATCCTGCTCAATGCCTTCAACATGAACTGCATCGGGCATATCAATCACGGCTTGTGGACGCACCCACGGGACACGTCCACCCAATACAAAACCCTCGAATATTGGACCGACCTGGCGCAAACCCTGGAGCGCGGGCTGTTCGACGGGTTGTTCATCGCCGATATCGTCGGCGTCTATGACGTGTACCAGCAATCGGTCGACGTGCCGCTCAAAGAGTCGATCCAACTGCCGGTCAACGACCCGTTGCTGCTGCTCTCGGCCATGGCCGCCGTGACCAAAAACCTCGGCTTCGGCCTGACCGCCAACCTGACCTACGAGCCGCCGTATCTGTTCGCCCGGCGCATGTCGACGCTCGACCACCTGAGCCGTGGCCGGGTCGGCTGGAACATCGTCACCGGCTACCTCGACAGCGCCGCCAAGGCCATGGGCCTGACCGAACAGGTCGAACATGACCGGCGCTACGACCAGGCCGACGAATACCTGGAGGTGCTCTACAAACTCTGGGAAGGCAGTTGGGAAGATGACGCCGTGCTCAACGATCCGCAGGCGCGGGTGTATGCGCAGCCGGGCAAGGTCCACAAAGTCGAGCACCACGGTGAGTTCTACCAGGTGGAGGGTTATCACCTGTGCGAGCCGTCGCCGCAACGCACACCGCTGCTGTTCCAGGCCGGCACTTCGGCGCGTGGCTTGGTGTTCGCCGGGCAGCATGCCGAGTGCGTGTTCATCAGCGGGCGGGACAAGGCCAGCACCCAGCTGCAGGTGGACAAGGTGCGCGCCAGCGCCGTGGCGGCCGGGCGCAACCCGGACGACATCAAGGTGTTCATGGGCCTCAACGTCATCGTTGGCGCCACCGAGGAACTGGCCTGGGCCAAGCACGCCGAGTACCTGAGCTACGCCAGCGCGGAAGCCGGCGTGGCGCATTTCTCGGCGTCCACGGCGATCGATTTTTCCCAGTACGAACTGGACGAACCGATCCAGTACGTGAAGAGCAATGCGATCCAGTCGGCCACCCAGCACCTGCAAAACAACGATTGGACCCGGCGCAAATTGCTCGAGCAGCACGCCCTCGGCGGGCGCTACATCACCCTGGTCGGTTCGCCCGAGCAGGTGGCGGACGAGCTGGAATCCTGGGTCGGTGAAACCGGGCTGGATGGTTTTAACCTCACGCGCATCGTCACGCCGGAAAGCTATGTGGACTTCATCGACTTGGTGGTGCCGGAGTTGCAGCGGCGTGGGTCGTACAAAACCGAATATGAGCCGGGGACGCTGCGGGAAAAAGTCTTTCACACCGGCGCCCGCTTACCCGAACAACACACCGGTTCCACCTACCGACACTGATCGAAAAATGTGGGAGGGGGCTTGCCCCCGATAGCGGTGAATCAGCAACGAATCAGGTGACTGAACCACCGCTATCGGGGGCAAGCCCCCTCCCACATTGGATATGCATTGTTGGTCCTAATACCTTATGACTGGAAATCCAATATGAAAAAGACATTCCTCAACAACCCAGTCAAAGCACTGGCCCTGGCCTTCGGGTTGTTCAGCTCGGCGGTATTCGCCGCCGATGCGCCGCTGAAAGTCGGCACCACCGCCGCCTTCGCGATTCCCCTGGAAGCCGCTGTGGCCGAGGCTGGCAAACAAGGTTTGAAAGTCGAGCTGGTGGAGTTCACCGACTGGATCGCGCCCAACGTCAGCCTGGCGGCTGGCGATATCGACGTGAACTACTTCCAGCACATCCCGTTCCTGGAAAACGCCAAGGCCGCCGCCGGGTTTGATCTGGTGCCGTATGCGCCGGGCATCATCAACAACGTCGGGCTGTATTCGAAGAAATTCAAAACCTTCAACGACCTGCCCCAATGCGCCAGCGTGGCGATTGCCAACGACCCGATCAACAGCGGGCGCGGCCTGCAATTGCTGGCCAAGGCGGGGCTGATCACGCTCAAGCCGGGCGTGGGTTACAAAGCCACCGAAGAAGACATCATCGCCAACCCGAAGAAGCTCAAAATCCTGCAAGTCGAGGCCGTGCAGTTGGTGCGCGCGTATGACGATGCGGACCTGGTGCAGGGTTATCCGGCGTATATCCGCCTGTCCAAGACCTTCGATGCCGAGTCGGCGCTGCTGTTCGACGGCCTCGACCACCCGGAATACGTGATCCAGTTCGTGATCCAGCCGAAAGCCAAAACCGACCCACGGGTGATCAAGTTCGTCGACATCTACCAGCACTCGCCGGTGGTGCGCGCCGCGCTGGATAAATCCCTCGGCAAGCTCTATCAAGTCGGCTGGGAAGGCTGAGCATGACGGCCGCCAACGCCCAACAGCGCGACCAGGGCACCGCGCCCAGGACCGCCGAGCAGACTGAACTGCATCCGCACCTTAACCGCGCCCATGTGCGCTTTATCAACCTGGGCAAGACCTACGACGGCAGGGTGCATGCCCTGCAAGGCATCGACCTGGCGATCCAGCGCGGCGAAGTGTTCGGCATCATCGGCCGCAGCGGCGCCGGCAAGTCGTCGCTGATCCGCACCATCAACCGCCTGGAACAGCCCAGCAGCGGGCGCGTGCTGATCGATCAGGTCGACATCGGCGAGTTCGACGAAGACCGCCTGGTGGCGCTACGGCGGCGCATCGGCATGATCTTCCAGCACTTCAACCTGATGTCGGCCAAGACCGTGTGGCAGAACGTCGAGTTGCCGCTCAAAGTTGCCGGCATCCCCAAGTTGCAGCGCGAGCAGAAGGTGCGTGAACTGCTAGAACTGGTGGGCCTCAAGGACAAGCACAAGGCCTACCCGGCGCAACTCTCCGGTGGGCAGAAACAGCGCGTGGGCATTGCCCGTTCGCTGGTCCACGACCCGGAGATTCTGCTGTGCGACGAGGCCACCTCGGCCCTCGACCCGGAGACCACCCAATCGATCCTCGGCCTGCTGCGCGAGATCAACCAGCGCCTGGGCCTGACCATCGTGTTGATCACCCATGAAATGGCGGTGATTCGCGAGATCTGCGACCGCGTGGTGGTGCTCGAACACGGGCGCATCGTCGAGCAAGGCCCGGTGTGGCAGGTGTTTGGCGACCCGCAGCACGCGGTCAGCAAAACCCTGCTGGCGCCGCTGCAACACGGCCTGCCGGAAGAACTGCAAAACCGTTTGCAAGCCACGCCGGCCTCGGCTGACGCAGCGCTGGTCCTGCGTTTGCAGTTCACCGGCAGCGCCACCGATGAGCCCGACCTGGCCGCGCTGTTCGGCGCCCTCGGCGGGCGCGTGCGCCTGCTGCAAGGCGGCGTGGAACGGATTCAGGGGCATGCCCTGGGGCAATTGCTGCTGGCGGTGAACGGCTCGCCGCATGAGGCCGACACACTGCGCAGCCGTGCCGGGAATTGGGCACAACACGTGGAGGTGCTGGGTTATGTGGTTTGATCGTTTAGTGCAGGGCGCCATCGACACGCTGTTGATGGTCGGTGTGTCGTCGCTGATCGCGTTGCTGGTGGGGATTCCGCTGGCGGTGTTCCTGGTCACCAGCGACAAGGGCGGCATCTATCAGGCTCCGGCGCTGAACCGGGCGCTGGGAGCGTTCGTCAATCTGTTCCGCTCGATTCCGTTTCTGATCCTGATGGTGGCGCTCATCCCGTTCACCCGGCTGATCGTCGGCACCACCTACGGCGTGTGGGCGGCGGTGGTGCCGCTGACCATCGCCGCCACGCCATTCTTTGCGCGCATCGCCGAAGTGAGCCTGCGCGAAGTCGACCACGGCTTGATCGAAGCCGCGCAAGCCATGGGCTGTCGGCGCTGGCACATCATCTGGCATGTGCTGCTGCCCGAAGCGCTGCCGGGGATTGTCGGCGGGTTCACCATCACCCTGGTGACCATGATCAACTCCTCGGCGATGGCCGGGGCGATCGGTGCGGGCGGGTTGGGGGATATCGCTTACCGCTACGGCTATCAGCGCTTTGATACGCAGATCATGCTGACGGTGATTGTGCTGTTGGTGGTGCTGGTGGCGGTGATTCAGTTGGGTGGGGATCGGTTGGCGCGGGGGCTGAACAAGCGGTGAGGTATAGTCGGGCCATCTCAGCGCCCGGTATTCCCCGTCATGACCCTCAAGCCGGCGACCTCAACCAGATCACTGCCACCACCCTCGGCCACTACAACAGCGTGGCCGAGGACTTCCGTGAAGGCACCCGCGATCACGATGTGAGCCAGAACATCGAGGCGCTGCTGCGGCATCTCCAGGGCGTGCCACCGTTTACCGTGCTGGACTTCGGCTGCGGGCCGGGGCGGGATTTGCAGACCTTTACGCGCATGGGCCATATCGCCGTGGGGCTCGACGGCTCCGAGCGCTTTGCGCAGATGGCGCGCGAAGACAGCGGCTGCGAGGTGCTGCAGCAGGACTTCTTGAAGCTGGATCTACCCAGCGAACGCTTCGATGGGATCTTTGCCAATGCGGTGCTGTTTCATATCCCCAAGCAGGAACTGCCACGCGTGCTCAAGCAGTTGCAGGGCGCGCTGAAACCGGGCGGGGTGTTGTTCAGCTCCAATCCACGCGGTGACAACCGGGAAGGCTGGAATGGGCCGCGGTATGGTTCCTATCACGACGTGGAGGCGTGGCAATCGTTGCTGACAACCGCCGGTTTTGTGGAACTGGAGCACTACTACCGCCCAGCCGGACTACCTCGCGAGCAGCAGCCCTGGTTGGCCAGCGTCTGGCGCAAAACCTGAATAGCCGCCTGACAATACATTCCAAATGTGGGAGGGGGCTTGCCCCCGATAGCGATGGATCAGTTGGAGCACTCTCAGCCAAAACCATCGGCGCCGTGAACTTCGCAGATTGCGCAGAGAATAGACACTAACCATGCAGCTCCAACGTAATTGCCGCCTATACGCGAAATCACTCTCCCTCCTTATAAAAATACCACTACCTACTCAGACTCTTACGACTCTGTTTTCGGAAACGTCTGACTTTACTTTCAACTTCCACATCATCACGTTAGCGGAGTAATAAACACACGCTGACCACTGTCACCGTCTGATAGACACCAGACACATCATTCCAACTGCAGTGACAAAGGAAAGCAGCGCACTAAACCCACGGATCAGGATAATAAAAATGAATGTAGTATCGTCGCCGTTGTACACCAATGAAGTTTCATCAGAGTTCCTAAGCAATTTAGACAAATCAAGATTGGCAGAGAGAACACCGGATACCTGCAACGAACACGTGTTAGCGATAGTCAAGCAGCGGCAGGAGCACATCAAAGCTCATCCGCCTATCGCTATTTACCGCATCGCAGCGCAAGGCAGCCAAACCGGCAACGGCTGAGTCATTCAACACGCAACTTCGCCGATGCAATTCAAGTTGGATAACGGTCAACAAGTACGTGCCGCGCAGAAAGGCGATTACGTCGTGTACGCCGATGGCACTCAGGCACAAATTGTAACGGCCGCCGGAGAAGGTAATAGCCATATTGCGCTGGTGGGTAGCCTGCTCAGTAATGGTGACCAAATCATCAATACACCCCAAAACCATACGTTACTCATAGCGCGTGAGGGTGTGCCGATGGCTGAAGATTTTTTGCCCTCTGTTTGAGTGTTTAACCAGAAGACGTAACACCACCTGATGATTACTTAGCGTACCGCCATTGGATAATTTTTAAACGGACAGCTAACTAACGGCCACACCTTTTTACGCGGCCGTCTCTAATGGAGAAGAACAATGACTGAAGGTTATTTCATTGGCCGGGGTGATAAAACGACCTGCGGCGGGATAGTTCTGGATGGTGATCCGAGAGTTAACATATTCGGCCTGCTTCATGCTCGTGAAGGCGGCGACGTCACGTGTGGAAAAAATGGGCAAACTTATACGATAGTCGGTGGCGTATCGCACATAGTAAGTCATGGCAAGCGTGTGGCCGGCACGCTGGATAGTTTCAGCAGTTGCCCATGCCAAGCGCAGTTGCTCCCCTCCGTGTTCACGGCAACCTACGGCAATGAAGGCGTCGCACCACAAGCGGCCAGGCAAGCCGCTGAACCGGCCCCACCCCCCGTCACCAGCCGCCCGCAAACGCCGCCCCCATCAAGTTTCACGCCTTCAAGCCATCCGGCACCCGTGGCATTCAACAGCGTAGAGGCCCAGGAACCAGGCTTCTATGTGGTGCCAAAAAGCATGACTCGCGAAGCACTGGAGGCCACGCTTTTCTCCACCCGCAACACGGCCGTGATGCGCAAGTTTCAGGCGCTCAACCCTAATCTGAGCGAAGTTAAAGCCGGTTCCATGATCGTGCTGAGCGATCCGAACAACACCTCTTGTACCTACCAGGAAGCGCATCTGATGCAGGCCGCTCAACAGGTCGACGCCTCCCTCGATCCCTTGACGCCAGACGAGGCCGACTTTCTATATCGACACGGCGCAGAAATCGCCGGTTTTATCGGCCATACCTCAACCTGGCTAGGCGTCAGCGCGGTGGTGATGGAAAAGCACCTGGCCAATCTGCGCGACACCCTCCAAGCCATCGAACGTTTGCACCAGGAAACCTATCGCCAGCACGGCCACCTCAAATCGCCACAGTTCTTCGCCGAACGCCAGCGCCTGCTCGCGCAGTTGGATGCTCACCTTCTGAACTCCACTCGTCTGCGCGGCCAGACAACCTTGGGCGATCATCCCAAGTTGAAGACGGCACTCGGAATATCCAGTCGGAGCCTGGTACATCATTGGGACAAGGCCGGTGCGGCGGGGAAGATTCCGGGGTATTCCGCCCATGTAGAGGCGGTCAGTCGTGCAGCCAAATATATGAAGACGGGGGGCTATATCGCCATTGGTATTGGTGGCGTGTCCTCGTTGCTGGCTATTCAGCAGGTGTGTAAAGGCGGTTCTGACGCGGCTTGCGAGAAGATCAAGTTTACTGAAGGAGGAAAGTTCGGATTTTCTACTGCCCTCGGTGTTGCAGGTGGCGCTTTGGCTAGTTCTGCAAGCGGTTCGATCTGCTTAGCAATCGGTGTAGCTACAGGAGGTATCGGAGGCGTCGTCTGCGTCGCTGCCATAGTGGGAACTGGCGCATGGGTAGGTACGACTGTCGGTGGTATGGGTGGAGAATATATAGGTGGGAAAATCTACGAGGCCACACAACCTTGACCAGTATCGATAATTGGAATCCCTGGGTTGCGATCATTTTTATAGGGGTGCCCGGTCTGCTCGCAATTGCCGGTATTGCACACAGTCTGTACCTAAGCCGCTGCCACCTTGATGATATAAAGGAAGCCTTGAAGAACAGCCGTTACATTTATCTTTGGGGGCCAAGCCTGGGGAGACGGGGATTGATCTGGTCTCTCTTGGAAATATCAAAGATTGCCGGAATGGTCGTGTGGTCAAGGGCGTCCATCATTATTGGAGAGGTAAACCCTGCTGACCTTGAACACTTCCCACCTCACCTAAAACGGCATTTAGTCATCAATTTGATGGTAATGGCCACTGGTTTTACCTGGATGATAGTAGTAGCCATTTTGCTGGAGTTTAGATAGCTAAAGCGGGCCTCACCCGAGGCCCGCCATCAGGACGACTCGACTGACTCCCGATAGCGGTAGAACAGGCACAGTAAAAGATGACCGCCGGATTCGCGGGTTCGGCGAGTGGCAGCTATGGTTGTGGGGTCTGTGATTCGAGGGAGTGAACAATGAACAAAGCAAAACCGATTGATCCGCAGAAGCTGGTGAAGTGGCTGGTGGCGTTGCGAAGGGCGATCAACACCCGAGCGCTATGAAACCCTGAAAAATCCACTGTGAGATGAAAATCAAATGTGGGAGGGGGCTTGCCCCCGATGGCGGTATGACAGTCACCGATGCATTGACTGAACCCCTGCTATCGGGGGCAAGCCCCCTCCCACCGTTTTGAGCGTATTCCAAATTCCAACCCTAAAAAAACGCCGACGCTGTGTGAGCCGTCGGCGTTTAAACCTTGAAGGGTTTTACTGCTCGATCAGAACGCCGGCACGACCGCGCCGTTGTATTTCTTCTCGATGAAGGCTTTGACTTCCGGGCTGGTCAGGGCCTTGGCCAGTTTCTGGATAGCAACGCTGTCCTTGTTGTCCGGGCGCGCCACCAGGAAGTTCACATACGGCGACTTGGCGTCTTCGATGATCAACGCGTCCTTGGCCGGGTTGAGGCCGGCTTCCAGGGCGTAGTTGGTGTTGATCAGATCCAGGTCAACCTGGTCCAGCACGCGTGGCAGCAGGGCCGATTCCAGCTCTTTGAACTTCAGGTGTTTCGGATTGCTGGCGATGTCTTTTGGCGTAGCCAGCGCGTTGGTCGGGTCTTTCAGGGTGATCACACCGGCCTTCTGCAGCAGCAACAGGGCACGGCCGCTGTTTGAGCCTTCGTTCGGAATGGCCACGGTGGCGCCATCTTTGAGCTCAGAGATGTTTTTGATCTTTTTCGAGTAACCGCCGAAGGGTTCAACGTGTACACCCACCACGGTGACCAGGTTGGTGCCCTTGCCCTTGTTGAAGTTTTCCAGGTACGGCAGGGTCTGGAAGTAGTTAGCGTCCAGGCGCTTCTCGGCCACCTGCACGTTGGGCTGTACGTAGTCGGTGAAGACTTTGATTTCCAGATCCACGCCTTCTTTGGCGAGGGTCGGCTTGACCAGTTCGAGGATCTCGGCGTGCGGGATCGGGGTGGCGGCCACCACCAGTTTTTCGTTGGCCTGGGCGAAGCCTGCAGTCAGGGCAGCCGCCAATGCGGTAAACAACAGAACCTTTTTCATGCAGTGTCCTTATCGACATTCCGGGGCGTCTCTGACGACCGTATGGGTGTGGAGTGCCAGCGAAGTGCTATCGCGGCGTGAGAGCGACAATACCTAGATTTTTTATTCCCGAACAATATCTTTTATTCACGTTGATATTCCATTTTGTTCATGTAGGAATTTGCGCAAGGTTGCCTGCTCGGCCGCACTGGCGCTTTCGAATATCCGCTGCACCTGCTCCAGCGGCGAGCCGGCGGTCGGCAGGTTCAAATGCTCCGGCAAAATCTCGTCGCCACTGCTGACCAGCAAGGCAAAGTGGATGACGTTCTCCAGCTCGCGGGTATTGCCCGGCCAGCTATGGTGTTCCAGCACACGCTGGGCCGCGTCACTGATCCGCGGCACTGGCAGGTCCAGGCGCTGGCTGTAGATGCCGAGGAAGTATTCGGCCAGGGACAGGATGTCGCCGACCCGCTCGCGCAAGGCCGGCAGGTCCAGTCGGCCTTCGCTGAGGTAATGGAACAGGCGCTCATGGAACTTGCCTACGGCCCGGCCTGGGCCAGGTCAATGCTGGTCGCCGCTACCAGGCGCACGTCCACCGGGCTCGGCTGATGGGCGCCGACGCGGGTGACTTCGTGGTTTTCCAGGGCGGCGAGCAATTTGACCTGGATCGGCAGCGGCAAGTCGCCGATTTCATCCAGGTACAAGGTGCCGCCATTGGCCGAGCCAAACCAGCCGGCCCGACTGCTCGCCGCGCCACTGTGGGCGCCGGCGGCGTAGCCGAACAGCTCGGCATCGGCATACGTCGGGCTGATCGCGCCGCAATTGACCGAGACAAACAGCCCGGGGCGATCACTGCCCCGGTGAATATGCCGCGCGAGCAACTCTTTACCGCTGCCGGTCTCGCCGCGAATCAACACCGGCAAGGCGCGAGGCGCGAGGTTTTCCAGTGCTTCGCGCAGTTGCCGCGAACGTGGGTCGACGAATACCAGCGCCTTGGCGCGGATGCTCAGCGGGCTCTTTTCGGCATCAGGGAAGGTCAACAGCGGCTGACCGAAAGTTTCATGCAGACTCATGGCAGGCTCCCGCCCCCAATCCGCTCAGGGACGGGGCGTTGAAAAATGTTCAGGCCGTGCGCCGGGCGTGATGCTCCAGGCGGCTTTGCAGGCGATAGAGATACGCGAAACCCTGCTCCCAGCGCTGGTGGCCGGACTTCACATTGATATGCCCGGCGCCGGACAAAATGCCCGCTTCGGCGCCCCAATTGCGCGCCAGCTCCAGGGCCCTGGGGGCGCTGACGGCACTGTCGTTGTCGGAACTGACCACCTGGCTGGGAAACGGCAGCAGGTCGCGCGGAATCGGCGCAAAGTTGCGCAAGGCGGGGGCACAGGTCGGGCGTTCGACATCCGCCGGCGCCACCAGCAACGCCCCACGTACCTGCCGCAAAAACTGCAGCGGTGCAGTGGCGGCCCAATGGGCCACGGTGATGCAGCCCAGGCTATGGGCGATCAGAATCACCGGGGTGCTGTCGGCGGCAATCGCCTCGGCCAGCGCGGCCACCCAGTCTTCGCGACGCGGCGTCAGCCAATCGGCCTGTTCCACCCGCGCACTGTTGGGCAGGCTGTTCTGCCAATGAGTTTGCCAATGATCTTCTGGCGATCCTTGCCAGCCCGGCACGATCAGGTAACGAATCGATTCGCTGTGCATGGGTGTGCCCTCCTGCAGCGTTTAACGTTGCTGAACAGTATAGGGACGGGGTTTATATTCGTTAAGGAATAAGAAGCTATTTATTAATAACTAAAAAATCAAACTATGAGAGGGGCGGTGTATCAGCTAGCGCATTCATCAACTGATCCACCGTCATCGGGGGAAAGTCCCCTCCCATATTTAACAGCCGGGCTTGCCCGCGATCGCGAGAGCCCAGGCCACACATCTGTCAGCGCCCGCGATCACGACGCAGTAGCTTTTTCACCCGCATGACCAGCGCCTTGTCTTCAAACGGCTTGAGCAAATAATCATCCTCATGCAATTCCAAGTCGCGCAGACGGTCTTCGATCCCACCCGGACTGGTCAGAAACAATACCGGCGTCTCGCCCTTGTGCCGAATCGCCTGCTGCAACTTCCAGGCATTCTGCCCGGGCAGCATCACATCCAGAATCACCAGGTCGTACTCGGTGCCTTCGACAAGCCGCTGCGCCACCATCCCGTTGGCCGCGACTTCCACCGAATAACCGGCTTCGTTCAAGCCCTGGGCCATCCGCTGTGCCTCTTCGGATTCATGTTCCACTAACAGCACGTGCATAACACACCTCGATTGGTCAGGCTTGCAGGCTAACACCCTCAGGCATGCGCCGCCTCACGCAGGCGCTGTGCATCGAGGATTTCGATCTCGCCATAACCCAGGCGCACGATGCCCTGGGCTTGCAGGTCCTTGAGCAAGGCGTTGGTGGTCTGGCGCGACAGGCTCAACATCGCCGCCAGGTCCTCCTGGGGCAACTGCAGCCGGCGTTTTGAGTGTTCGATGTCGCCGTACCCCTCAATGATCATCAATAAGCGATGGGCCAGCCGCACCGACGCCGGCATCAGGCTGAGCTGTTCGAGACCGATAAAACTCAGGCGCAACTTTTGGCTCATCAACAAGGCCAAGTCGCGCCAGTACTGCGGGGTTTCATCGAGAATCTTCAGCAATGCCTGCTGAGGCACCTGCAACACCGTACAGGGTCCGACCGCGCAGGCGTCGTGGGTGCGTGGCAGGCCGTCGAACAGGCAGATTTCGCCGAACCAGTAGGGCAACTCCACCAGGCTCAGCACCGCCTCCTTGCCCTGCTCGCTTACCGCGCTGATACGCAGGGTGCCGTCGAGCACCGCATACAAGCCGCAGGGCGGGTCACCACGCTTGAACAGGTATTGCCCCGCCGTCAGCTGCCGCAGCCGGGCGTGGGCCAGCAAACTCTGCTGAAAAGCGGCGGGCAGGTGGCGGAACCAGTGCCCGGTAGCCAGCCGGGGTCGCCATTGCTCTGCGTTCATGAGAACTCCGAAGATTGTCGCCCAGCTGACAGTTAGGCGAAGGCTGACAAGGCATGATCAAACATCCTACAGGAGGAATAACAATGAAAAGCCTCGTCGACCACCTCGGTCAATACGCCGCCTACCACCGCGACCCGCGCAATATCGCCAGCCACTTTATCGGCATCCCGCTGATCGTGCTCGCCGTCGCCGGGTTGCTTTCACGCCCGGAGTGGCCGCTGGCCGGGTTCTGGCTGTCGCCGGCGCTGATCGTCGCGTTGCTTGCCGCGTGGTTCTACCTGCGCCTGGAACTCGCGCTGGGCGTGCTGATGAGCGTGCTGATGGGCTTGTCGGTATGGGCCGGGCACGTGCTGGCGGCGCAAAGCACGACGGTCTGGCTCAGCGGCGGTGTCGGTATGTTCGTGGTGGGTTGGGTGATTCAGTTTGTCGGGCATTACTACGAAGGCAAGAAGCCAGCGTTTGTGGATGACGTGTCGGGGCTGATCGTCGGGCCGTTGTTCGTGGTGGCGGAGTTGGCGTTTTTGCTGGGGTTGCGGCATGAGCTCAAAGAGCAGATTGAACACCGCTCCGGGCCAGTCGCTCGCCGCGATCTAAAGCCGAGAGAAGCCTAAATGTGGGAGGGGGCTTGCCCCCGATAGCGGTGGATCAGTCACTAAAGATGTTGACTGATCCACTGCAATCGGGGGCAAGTCGAATCGTCGCACCGCCCCTCCCACATTGGGTTTGTGGCGGGGTTTAGGCTTTTTGCCAGACCTTGGGCTTGAAGAACAGGGTTTCACCACGGGTCAGGCCAGTCAGGCTGTCGTGGTCTTTCACCACTTCGGCCTCGATCAGCTCGCTCTGGCCTTCGACTTTCAAGGTCACCCGCGTGGTCGCCCCCAGCGGCCGGATATCGCGCACTTCGGCCGCATGGTGGTCTTCCAGTTCATGACGTGACAGCGACACTTCATGGGGGCGGAACAGCACGTGCTGGTCTTCACCTAGGTGCAGGCGGTTGGAGTCGCCGAGGAAGTGGTAGACGAAATCGCTGGCCGGGTTTTCGTAGACGTCGCCCGGTGAGCCGATCTGCTCGATCACGCCCTTGTTCATCACCACGATACGGTCGGCAACTTCCATCGCCTCTTCCTGGTCGTGGGTCACGAACACCGAGGTCAGGTTGATGTCTTCGTGCAGGCGCGCCAGCCAGCGGCGCAGCTCTTTGCGCACCTTGGCGTCGAGGGCGCCGAACGGTTCGTCGAGCAGCAGTACTTTGGGCTCCACCGCCAGGGCGCGAGCCAGGGCGATACGCTGGCGTTGGCCGCCGGAGAGTTGTTCCGGGTAGCGGTCCGACAGCCAGTCCAACTGCACCATGTTCAACAATTCGTGGACTTTGACCGCGATCTGGCTTTCGCTCGGGCGCTGGTTTTTCGGCTTCATGCGCAGGCCGAAGGCGACGTTGTCGAACACGGTCATGTGGCGGAACAGCGCGTAGTGCTGGAACACAAAACCGACGTTGCGATCACGCACGTCGTGGCCGGAGACGTCTTCACCGTGGAACACGATGCTGCCTTCGTCCGGGGTTTCCAGGCCGGCAATGATGCGCAGCAAGGTGGTCTTGCCGCAGCCGGACGGGCCGAGCAACGCCACCAGCTCGCCACTCTGGATGTCCAGATTGATGCTGTTCAGGGCCTTGAAGGCGTTGAAATTCTTGCTGACATTACGGACTTCAATGGACATGGATTATTCCTCACCGCTTGCTGCGCGCAGGCGGTTGATACGGTTCTCGCTCCACTGCTTGAGCAGCAGGATGAAGAGCGCCAGGAGCAGCAACAGGCTCGCTACCGCAAACGCGGCAACGTGGTTGTATTCGTTGTAGAGAATCTCGACGTGCAGCGGCAAGGTGTTGGTCACGCCGCGAATGTGGCCGGACACCACCGACACCGCGCCGAACTCACCCATGGCCCGCGCGGTACACAGCACCACGCCGTAGATCAGGCCCCATTTGATATTCGGCACGGTGACGTGCCAGAACATCTGCCAGCCATTGGCGCCGAGCAGCCGCGCGGCTTCTTCTTCCTGGGTGCCCTGTTCCTGCATCAGCGGGATCAGCTCCCGGGCCACGAACGGCACGGTGACGAAGATGGTCGCCAGCACGATGCCGGGCAAGGCAAACACGATCTGGATGTCATGTTCCTGCAGCCACGGGCCAAAGAAGCCCTGGGCGCCGAACATCAGCACATAGACCAGACCTGCGATCACCGGCGACACCGAGAACGGCAGGTCGATCAACGTCACCAGGATGCTCTTGCCACGGAACGAGTACTTGCTCACGCACCACGCGGCGCTGACGCCGAACACCACGTTGAGCGGCACCGAGATCACCACGGCGACCACCGTGAGCTTGAGCGCCGACAGCGCGTCGGGCTCAAGAATCGCGGTGAAGAACGCGCCGAGGCCATTCTTCAAGCCCTGGGACACCACGATAAACAGCGGTAGCAGCAGGAACAGGAAGAACACCAGCCAGCCCAGGCTGATCAGGATGCGCCGCGACAGCGCACTGCCACGCCGGGCGGCGTTGGCCGAGGACGCGGCGGAGATAGACGATTGGGACATGTTCCGCGCCTCCTTATGGGTGTTCGATGCGCCGCTGCAGCAAATTGATCAGCAGCAGCAACACGAAGGAAACCACCAGCATCAGCACACCGATGGAGGTGGCGCCGTGGTAGTCGTACTGGTCGAGCTTGACCATGATCAGCAGCGGCAGGATCTCGGTCTTCATCGGCATGTTGCCGGCGATGAAGATCACCGAGCCGTACTCACCGACGCCACGCGCAAACGCCAGGGCGAAGCCGGTCAGCCAGGCCGGCAGCAACGCAGGCACGAGGATGTAGCGGAACACCTGCAACGGCTTAGCGCCCAGGCAGGCGGCGGCTTCTTCGATTTCCCGGGGGATATCGGCGAGGACCGGCTGCACCGTGCGCACCACGAACGGCAACGTGACGAAGGTCAGCGCCAGGGTGATGCCCAAGGGGCTGTAGGCGATCTTGAAACCCAGGTCGGCGGCGAACTGGCCGACCAGGCCGGTCGGCGTGTACAGCGCGGTCAGCGCGATACCGGCGACGGCGGTGGGCAGGGCGAACGGCAGGTCGATCATCGCATCGATGATCTTGCGCCCGGGGAAGGTGTAGCGCACCAGCACCCAGGCCAGCAGCGTACCGATCACGCCATTGATCAGCGCGGCGTACAGCGCGGTGCTGAAGCTCAATTTCAATGCCGCCAGCACACGCGGTGCGGTGATGATGTTCCAGAACTGATCCCAGGTAAGTTGAGCGGCGTGTACGAACATCGCCGCGAGCGGGATGAGTACGATCAGGCTGAGGTACACCACGGTGTAGCCCAGCGTCAGCCCGAAGCCGGGTATGACGGGGGAAATACGACGCGACATAAGAGTCCTTGGTTAGCAGGTCTGACACACAAAACCCGCAGGTGAATGCGTGCTCTGTAGGAGCGGGCTTGCCCGCGAAAAACGTCAACGATAACGCGCACATTCTGGGTGCACGCGGTGCCTGGACCTTCTTCGCGAACAAGCTCGCTCCTACAGAGGGCGGTGTTTTTACTGCGCCGTGTAGATCTGGTCGAACACGCCACCGTCATTGAAGAATTTCGGCTGCGCAGTTTTCCAGCCGCCGAAGTCTTTGTCGATAGTCACCAGGTCCAGTTTCGGGAACTGCTGGGCGTATTGGGCGGCGATTTTCTCATCGCGTGGGCGGTAGAAGTTCTTCGCCGCAATCTCCTGGCCCGCCGGGCTGTAAAGGTGCTTGAGGTATTCGGTGGCGATCTCGGTGTTGCCCTTTTTCTCGGCGTTTTTGTCGACCACGGCCACCGGCGGTTCGGCGAGGATCGACAAGGACGGCACGACGATGTCGAACTTGCCGGCGCCGCCGTCTTCTTTCAACGCCAGAAACGCCTCGTTTTCCCAGGCCAGCAGCACGTCACCCTGACCGTTGTTGACGAAGGTGATGGTCGAACCGCGCGCGCCCGTGTCGAGGACCGGTACGTGCTTGAACAGCGCTTGCACGTATTCCTGGGCCTTGGCTTCACTGCCCCCGGCTTTGAGGCCGTAGGCCCAGGCGGCGAGGAAGTTCCAGCGCGCACCGCCGGAGGTTTTCGGGTTCGGGGTGATGACCGACACGTCTTTCTTGATCAGGTCGCCCCAGTCCTTGATGCCTTTTGGGTTGCCCTTGCGCACCAGGAACACGATAGTCGAGGTGTACGGGGTGCTCGCGTCCGGCAGACGGGTCTGCCAGTTTTGCGGCAGGGTCTTGCCCAACTTGGCGATTTCGTCGATGTCACCGGCCAGCGCCAGGGTCACCACATCGGCGCGCAGGCCGTCGATCACCGCACGGCCTTGCTTGCCCGAGCCACCGTGGGATTGCTGGATCTTGACGGTGTCGCCGGGGTGGGACTGTTTCCAGAAATGGGTGAACTCAGCGTTGTAGTCCTGGTACAGCTCACGGGTCGGGTCATACGAGACATTGAGCAACTCGTAGTCCTTGGCCACGGCAGAGCCAGCAAACACGGCGCTGGCCAACGCGGCCAGGGCGTAACGGCGAATCGACGACATAGAAAGCTCCTGAAATTCTGGGGTGTTGGCTTTTTCTTATAGTTGCGGGTCTAGCGTGCGAATCGCCGTGGTTGCTTAGCTCGGTTTGTTACCCGGGTTCTGCAGGCGGAATTTTTCTTTGCGTTCGATCTGTACCACTTGAGCGTTGTGCACAGTGATTTCCACCGCGCCAAAGCGCAGATCGCGCAACGCGCTCTGGATCTCACGCAAAATGGCTGCTTCGTCCTGGCCGTCGACGCTACGTAGAGATGCGCTCATGGTCTCGCTCCTGAAATGAAGAGTGCCGCGCAGTAGCGGCACTGCTTGCGGCGTGAGGGCGATAGTAGATAAGCGCGGATATTCTTAAAAATACTATTTAAGAATGTTTATATAACCAAAAAGAATTTTCTGGCAGGACGCGGGGTTGCGAAGGTTTTGAGGGTGAAAATACTGACGCACAGACGCTGCTGACCCCTGGGGGAGCCGCGCTTACTCGCGATGAGGGTGTCGACAGGCTGCGAATATTTCGTCCGACAGTCCCTCACAGAGCGCAAGCCCGCACTCACATTTTGGCGGTGTTTCAAGTCTCGTTCGAGGAGGGCTGTCGAATAACGGGCGCCAGCGCCCAATCGATCTCACTCGCCGGCATCGGCCGCCCAAACCAATACCCCTGCCCCATGCCGCATTCGTGATCCAACAGGAACCGCGCCTGTTCCACCTGTTCAATCCCTTCCGCCTGGACCTGCATGCCCATGCTTTTCGCCAGGGCGATCACCACGCGCACGATGGCGGCGTCGTCTTCATCCCACGGCAACCCGGCAACAAAGCCCTGGTCGATCTTGAGCTTCTGCACCGGCAGGCGCTTGAGGCGCAGCAGCGAGGAATAGCCGGTGCCAAAATCGTCAATGGCCAGGCGCAGGCCAAGCTCGCGCAGGCGGTGCAGTTGCTCCAGGGCCACTTCGGGGTCTTCCATCACTGCGCTTTCGGTGACTTCCAGCTCAAGGTAAGCCGGGTCCAGGCCGGTGTCATGCAGCACCTGGGCGACTTGCTCATACAACTCGCGTCGCGCAAACATGCGGCTGGACACGTTGATCGCCATAAAGCTCAGCGGCGCGCCGTCAGCCAGCCACTGGCACATCTGGGCGCACGCCTGGTGCATGACCCAGGCGTCGATATCGGCAATCAGGCCGGTGCGTTCGGCGATGGGGATGAACTCGACCGGCGGCACCAGGCCGCGTTCCGGGTGCTGCCAGCGCACCAGGGCTTCGACGCCGACCAGGCGGCTGGTTTGCAGGTCGTGAACCGGCTGGTAGTAGACACGCAGCTCCTGCTGGTCGAGGGCGCGGCGCAGCTCGCTGGCAATCTCCACGCGGTTCTGGGCGTGGGCGGTCAACTCTTCGGTGTACAACGCGTAGCCTTCACGGCCGACGCTCTTGGCCTTGAACAACGCGGAATCAGCGTTACGCAACAACTGTTCGGCGCTCAGCGCGTCGCTGGGAAAAAGGCTGATGCCAATGCTCGCGCTGATAAACAATTGATGTCCATCAAAAACAAACGGGAGTTTCATCGCATCGAGCATGCGTTGCGCGAACGCGGCGGCTTGCACCACCTGTGGACAATTTTCCGCCAACACCGCGAATTCGTCCCCTCCCAGCCGCGCCAGCGTCACGCCGGGGCCGAACTGGCTTTTCAGGCGTTCACCGACCAGTTTGAGCAATTGGTCGCCGACGTTATGGCCAAGGCTGTCGTTGATGATCTTGAAGTGGTCCAGGTCGAGCAGCAGCAATGCACAGCCGCGTTTATGCACTTGCGCCGAAGCCAGGGCCTGCTCGGCGCGGTCGGTGAACAGCAGGCGGTTGGGCAGGTCGGTCAGCGGATCGTGGTGAGCGAGGTGCGCCAGTTCGTGCTCGGAATCCTTGATCGCACTGATATCGGAAAACACCGCGACGTAATGGCTGACCTGGCCCAGGTCATCGTGAATCACCCGGATGGTTTGCCATTGTGGATAAATTTCGCCGCTTTTGCGCCGGTTCCAGATTTCGCCGCTCCACTCGCCGGTCTGCTCCAGAGCCTGGAACATCTGTTGATAAAAACTCGACGAATGGCGGCCTGACTTGAACAGGCTGGGCTGCTCACCCATGACATCTTCGCGCCGGTAGCCGGTGATCGCCATAAAGGCCCGGTTTACATGGACGATCTGCCCCTGGGCATCGGTGACCAGCACCCCTTCGCGGGTGCAATCGAACACGGCAGCGGCCTGGCGCAGGCGTTCGCGGCTCTCTTTCAGCGGTTGCAGCCGTTGGTTGACGTGTGCAAAGCGCGCACAAATCAGGTAAATCACCAGGGCGCTGATGGCCACCCACACGTAGCCGCGCAGCTGCAGCCACCGGTTTAACTCGTCCGGGTTATCGAGAAACTCGATCAATACCCGGTGAGTAAGCACGACCCACAGCAGCGAAACCAGCAGATATACCAACCCTGCGCGCCGGGCCCCTCGGTATGAAAACAACATATGGCCAATAATCCTTACTAAAAAGCTAGATTCGCCCTACAAAGGTTAGGGATTATAGAATAAGAAACATCCGCTCACTTCTATCTGAAAGGTCGGCTGGTTTTCTCTGTAGGCTTAGTGATAATGCGTAAGCTGTTTTTTTCTTTATCTGAGGGCCATACAGCCTATGTGGTACAACGGTTTTCTTGACCTGTCAGCCTGGCAACTGGTGGCAGTCACCCTGTTGATGACCCACGTGACCATCATTGGGGTCACCGTCTATCTGCACCGCTATTCAGCCCATCGCTCCCTGGAGCTCAATGCTGGCCTGAAACACTTCTTCCGCTTCTGGCTGTGGCTGACCACGGCGCAGAACACCCGCGAGTGGACCGCCATCCACCGCAAGCACCACGCCAAATGCGAAACCGTCGACGATCCACACAGTCCCGTCATTAAAGGCCTGTCTACCGTATTGCGCAAAGGCGCCGAGCTCTATCGCGCCGAAGCGGAGAACCCCGAGACACTGCGCATCTACGGCAAGAACTGCCCGGACGACTGGATCGAACGCAAACTCTACACGCCTTACCCGCTGCTGGGTGTGGCAATCATGGGTGTGATCGACCTTCTGCTGTTCGGCACCATCGGTATCACTATCTGGGCGATCCAGATGATGTGGATTCCATTCTGGGCCGCCGGCGTGATCAACGGCCTGGGCCATGCCGTGGGCTATCGCAACTTCGAATGCCGGGACGCGGCGACCAACCTGGTGCCGTGGGGCATCATTGTGGGCGGTGAAGAGCTGCACAACAACCACCACACCTACCCCAACTCCGCCAAGCTGTCGGTGAAGAAATGGGAGTTCGACCTCGGCTGGGCGTGGATCAAACTGTTCAGCTTCCTGCGCCTGGCCAAGGTGCAGCGTGTCGCGCCGATCGCCCACCGCGTGGAAGGCAAGGGCCACCTGGACATGGACACCGCCATGGCGATCCTCAACAACCGTTTCCAGATCATGGCCCAGTACCGCAAGCTGGTGATCGGCCCGCTGGTCAAGCAGGAACTGGAGAAGGTCGATCACTCGGTGCGCCACCAGTTCCACCGTGCCAAACGCCTGCTGTCGCGGGAAACCAGCCTGCTGGATGACCGTCACCACCTGCGTATCCAGAGCATGCTGGAACACAGCCAGGCCCTGAAAGTGATCTACGAAAAGCGTCTGGCCCTGCAGCAGATCTGGCTCAAAACCAGCTCCAACGGCCACGATATGCTGGCCGCGATCAAGGAGTGGGTGCATGAGGCCGAGGCCAGCGGCATCCAGTCCCTGCGCGATTTTGCCCACCAACTGAAGACTTATTCGTTGCGCCCAGCAGCGGTGTGAACACGCCGGGGGAAGGCTTGCCTTCCCCCCGCGATCACTTTTTTGACGCCATTCTCCAGACACCCCTTAATCCGTCAAAATCGCCCCCGATGACGGAACTTAGACGCAATTCACCCCTCTCAAACAACACTTCGCCATCATGGCGGCCCCTTGTTGTGACCGCTGCTGAACCCTGCGGCGCGCCCAGAGAGAGTTGTGCCGATGGTCCAAAAAAAGACTCACCTACTCGATCCCCCGACCGCTGAAACCCCACGCCCCCCTACCGCAGCGAACTTGCTGGCGTTGATGCACGCCCAGGGCGAGGTCGAGCGGCTGAGTGAGCGTGAACAATTACTGAGTTCACTGCTGGTCAGCGTGAGTGCGGTGCTATGGGCCATCGACTGGGAGTCGCGGCGCGTGCTGTATGTGAGCCCGGCGTATGAGCGGGTGTTCGGCCGTTCAGCCGGCCTGCTGCTGGCCGACCACCGGGAATGGCGCAACAGCATTCATCCCGAAGACCTCGACTACGCCGAACACAGCCTGGCCCGCGTGCTGGACCAAGGCGCCGTGGAAGACCGCGAGTACCGCATCATCACGGCCGACGGGCAGATTCGCTGGCTCAGCGACAAGTGCTATATCAACCAGCAGGTCGAGCCGGGTGAACCGCTGATTGTGGTCGGCATGGCCGAGGACATCACCGACAAGAAACAAATGGAGCTGGAGCTGCACCGTCTGGCCACCACCGACGTGCTGACCCAGAGCAGCAACCGCCGGCACTTTTTCGAATGCGCCAACCAGGCCTTCGACAGTGCCTGCGCCCAGGCTGCGCCGCTGGCGTTCCTGCTGCTGGACATCGATGACTTCAAGGACGTCAACGACACCTACGGCCACCTGGAGGGCGATCAAGTGTTGCGGCGCATCGCCGAGAGCGGTCGTAGCGTATTACGCCGTGGCGACCTGTTCGGGCGGATTGGCGGCGAAGAGTTCGCCGCTGTACTCCCCGGTTGCGCGCCGGAGACGGCCCTGCAAGTCGCTGAACGGCTTGGCAAGGAAATCCAGGCGTTGAGCTTCAGCTATGACGGCCATGCGTTTACCGTGACGGTCAGCCAGGGGCTGGCCAGCCTCAACGAGCAAGACTCGACCTTGAACAGCCTGTTCGGCCGCGCCGACGCCGCCATGTATGAAGCCAAGCGCCTGGGCAAAAACCGCGTGGTTGCTGGCTAGAGGATCAACACAGATCAAATGTGCGAGTGGGCTTGCCCCCTCCCACATTTGAATTGCATAGCCCTCTAGGCCTTGCGCAACCTCATCAGCTCCGACAACCCCACCTTGAGCAAGCGCGCGGTTTTGCTCCTGGCCAGTGCTTCCAGCCCTTCATGCTCGGTCAACCGCGCCATCTGCGCCGCCAGGTTCATCACCAGCGCCTCCCGCGAATACACCCCGCCCTCCAGCGAGTAGACCGCCGCGATCAACTGGCGCAGCTCCAGCGGCAAGCGCCAACGCGTGCGCAACGACGAACCGTAAGCGGCACCCAAGGCGTGGAGGGACTCGCCAATCACTTCGTCATCCAACGCCCCGCCACCCTGGCGCCAGTCTTCCAGGCAGCGCAATAAGGCCAGGTCGCCGAGCCGATGCAGGATGCCCGCGCTGTAACAGCGCTCGTGGTCCAGCTCCAGCATGCGCGCCAGGCGGCGGGCGTAGTCGGCGGTGTCTTGGGACAACTGCCAGTGACGCTCGGCATACGCCACCAGGCCTGGATCACCCAACACCACGTGGTGCTTGAGGGCCAGACCGAGGATCAGGTTCATGCTTTGCCCGGCCAGCAGCGTGTGCAGCGCCGCCGACAGGGTCTGCACCGGCGTGCCGTGATTGCCCGCGCTGTTGGCGGCGGCAATCAGCACGGCGGTGATCTGCGGGTCCATGCGCACCCGGTCTTCCAGGCGATTGAGGTCCAGGCCCTCCGGCCCGAGGCTGTCTTGCACGGCGGCCTTCACATCGACCCACAGCGGCGCGCCATCGCAGGCATCGCGGCGGCGCTCGAGGAACACCGGCAAGGTCATGCCCGGCGCCAGTCGCGGCACTTCGCAGTACACGCTTTCGCCTTCGTTGAGCAGCAGGTCTTGCAGGCGCTGGGTCAGGCCTTCCATGTTCAGGGGTTTGGTCAGATACGCCGTGGACGCCAGGGGCAAGGCCTCACGCACGCTGGCGCTGTCATTGCGGCTACTGAGCAGGATGAACGGCAGCGCGGGCGAACGACGCTGCTGGCGCACGTTGCGCAACAGGCTCAGGCCATCGATGCCCGGCAGTTCCCAGTCCGCCACGATCAGGTCGTAGGCTTTGTCGCGCAGCAGCGTAGCCGCTTGCCAGCCATCGGCACACACATCCAACCGTGCATCGCAGCGCACATTCAACAACACCTGCTTGAGCAGGTCCCGCGACCAAGGGTCTGCCTCGGCAATCAACACTCGGGGTACAGCGGGCAAATCAACAGCACTCATCCAGCACGCTCCATCCGCAATGCCTGCACCTTAGACAATGCGGTGGCCTACGCACAATGAACAGCCGTTGAATGTGCTGTATCGGGCACAAAAAAAACCCGCCGAAGCGGGTTTTTTCTATCGATCGGTTCAGCCCGTGCTTACAGCTCGGAGAAGCACTCTTCGATGATTGCCAAGCCTTTGTCCAACTGCGCATCCGGCGCGGTCAGCGGGACCAGTACGCGCAACACGTTGCCGTAAGGGCCGCAGGACAGCAGGATCAAGCCCTTCTCACGCGCCTTGGCCACCACGGAGGCGACGGCAGCGGCGTTTGGCTTGTGGCTGTCGCCACCTTCGAACAGCTCGATCGCGATCATCGCGCCCAGGGCACGCACGTCGCCGATCACCGGGTACTTGGCCTGGATGGCCTTGAGGCCGGTGACCAGACGCTCGCCGACGGCTTTGCAGCGATCCAGCAGGTGTTCTTCTTCGAACACTTCCAACACGGCCAGGGCCGCGGCGCAAGCGATCGGGCTACCGGCGTAGGTGCCGCCCAGGCCACCTGGCGCAATGGCGTCCATGTATTCGGCCTTGCCGCACACACCGGCCAACGGGAAACCGCCAGCGATGGATTTGGCGAAGGTGGTCAGGTCGGCAGTCACGCCCATCTGTTCCATGGCGAAGAACGTACCGGTACGGCCGGCACCGGTTTGCACTTCGTCGGCGATCAGCAGGATGCCGTGCTTGTCGCACAGTTCACGCAGGCGCTTCATGAAGGCTTTAGGCGCGACGTAGAAACCGCCTTCGCCCTGCACTGGCTCAATGATGATGGCAGCGATATCACGCGGCTCGGCATCGTTTTTGAAGATGCGTTCGATGCTGGCGATGGAGTCGTCGTCGCTCACGCCATGCAGCTCGTTCGGGAACAGCGCGCGGAAGATGCCGCCTGGCATCAGGCCCATGCCGGCCGAGTAAGGCACGACTTTACCGGTGAGGCCCAGGGTCATCATGGTGCGACCGTGGTACGCGCCGGTGAACGCGATAATGCCAGCACGGCCAGTCGCGGCACGGGCGATTTTCACGGCGTTCTCAACGGCTTCGGAACCGGTGGTGACCAGCAGGGTTTTCTTGGCGAAATCACCTGGGACCTTGGCGTTGATTTTTTCGCACAGTTCCACGTAAGGCTCGTAGGCCAGTACCTGGAAGCAAGTGTGGGTCAGCTTGTTCAGCTGCTCGGTCACGGCCGCGATGATTTTCGGGTGTACGTGACCGGTGTTCAGCACGGCGATACCGCCGGCGAAGTCGATGAACTCGCGACCTTCAACGTCGGTCACCGTGGAGTTCTTCGCGGATTCGGCGAAGATCGGGTGAATCTGGCCAACACCGCGTGGTACAGCGGCTTCGCGGCGTTTCATCAAAGAAGCGTTGGTCTTGCTCATAAAGTCCTCATTCGCCACTCATCGGGTGGCGTGGTCCAAGGAATACGTGGCGGGGAGGCAACTAGGGCAGCATGCGATGATCGACTGCCACAGCGTTCCCGGCCACTACGAATAACGATGTAAAACGCGCAAAGGGTCAGCGCTCTCGTGCCCTTTGCGCTTGCAGCAATGCCTTGCCGGGCTTAGATGCCCAGGCAGAGGTATTTGATTTCCAGGTAATCCTCGATCCCGTACTTGGAACCCTCACGGCCCAGGCCCGAAGCCTTGATGCCGCCGAACGGTGCCACTTCGTTGGAGATCAGCCCGGTGTTGACGCCGACCATGCCATATTCCAGGGCTTCGGCCACACGGAATACACGGCTCAGGTCGCGAGCATAGAAGTAGGAAGCCAGACCGAACTCGGTGTCGTTGGACATCGCGATCACTTCGGCTTCGTCCTTGAAACGGAACAGCGGCGCCAGCGGGCCGAAGGTTTCTTCCTTCGCCACAGCGGCGTTTTTCGGCACGTTGGTCAGGATGGTCGGCTCGAAGAAGTTACCTTCCATGACCTTGCCACCCGCCAGCAGCGTAGCGCCTTTGGCCAGGGCATCAGCAATGTGCTCCTGGACCTTGGCCACAGCTTTGCCGTCGATCAGCGGGCCGGTGGTGGTGCCGTCTTCCAGACCGTTGCCGATCTTGAGCTTGGCCACCGCCACTTTGAGTTTTTCAGCGAACGCGTCGTACACCGCGTCTTGAACGTACAGACGGTTGGCGCAGACGCAGGTCTGGCCGTTGTTGCGGTACTTGGAGATGATCGCGCCTTCGACGGCCTTATCCAGGTCAGCGTCATCGAACACGATGAACGGCGCGTTGCCGCCCAATTCCAGGGACACTTTCTTGATGTCCTTGGCGCATTCAGCCATCAACTGGCGACCGATTTCGGTCGAGCCGGTGAAGGACAATTTACGCACGATCGGGTTGCTGGTCAGCTCGCTGCCGATATCGCCGGCGCTGCCGGAGACCACGCTGAACACGCCTTTCGGAATGCCGGCACGCTGGGCCAATTCAGCCAGGGCGAACGCGGAGAACGGCGTTTGCGATGCTGGCTTGAGCACCATGGTGCAACCAGCGGCCAGGGCCGGGCCGGCTTTACGCGTGATCATCGCAGCGGGGAAGTTCCACGGTGTGATCGCGGCTGTCACGCCGATCGGTTGCTTGATCACGATCAGACGCTTGTCCGGCTGGTGACCGGGAATCACGTCACCGTAGACGCGCTTGGCTTCTTCGGCGAACCACTCGATAAAGGACGCGGCGTAGACAATTTCGCCCTTGGCTTCGGCCAGCGGCTTGCCCTGTTCCAGCGTCATCAGACGGGCCAGGTCTTCCTGGTTCTCGATGATCAGCTCGAACCAGCGGCGCAGCTTGTTGGCGCGCTCCTTGGCGGTCAGCGCACGCCAGGCCGGCAGCGCCTTGTCGGCGGCTTCGATAGCGCGGCGGGTTTCAGCGGCGCCCATCTTCGGCACGGTGCCGAGAATTTCGCCCGTGGCGGGGTTGTTGACCTTGATGGTCTGACCGTTGTCCGCATCGACCCAAGCCCCATCGATAAAGGCTTGCTGGCGGAACAACTGGGCATCTTTAAGCTGCATGTCGGCTTTCCTTAACAGCACCGCGCGCGCGCGGAGCGAATTAGAGTTTTTGAAAGGCGCCTTGTGGGCTGCCGTCAGGGAAATCAGCCCCAGCGTGCAAGCAAGTGGATAGCGCACGGGAGACAGAGCGTTTGAAATCTCAAACGAATCCTAGGATCAATGGGGGTATAGGGCAATAGGATGTTCGAAAAAAAGAACAAAAACCGCACATTTGCCAGATTTATCGGATCAGCGACCTTCAACCCGGTTACCCGCCACCGCTCCCTCGCGCCCGGCGCAGAGCCCCAACACAGACAATTCCTACCCGCCAACGGCCAAAAACCAGCATGGACGCCCAAGGTCGACATGGGTATGATGGCGCCCGCACAAGCATCCGTAGCTCAGCTGGATAGAGTACTGCCCTCCGAAGGCAGGGGTCGTGGGTTCGAATCCCGCCGGGTGCACCATATAGCAGTCTCGGGCTGTCTCAGACAGTCTACGAAACACCCCAAGAAGCCCGCCCTGTGCGGGCTTTCTTGTTTCTGGCTATCCGTTCCTGTCTACCCCTATAACTGGAGGCATACAGGAAGTAAGGCGCACTGAAATCAAACGCCGAACACTACTGTCGAGAATCAAGGCAGCCGCTTCTCCATCGGCTGATAGATAAGCCCTGCGAACTCGCCCACGTCTCCTGACAGGGCGAATCCATAGCTTTCGTAGGCTGCCACCGAAGACAACGATGCCCTGACCGTCACGACCTCATCCCTGACTTGCTCCAGTGCAGCGCCCATCAGGCGCATGCCGATGCCCCGACGCTGCGAGCCCGGCGTGACGAACAGCATCGCCACGTGGCGCCCTTCCTTGAGTTCAATCAGCCCCGTTATCGCCCCATCCGCGACACACACCAGCATTAGGTTGTCGCCCTCCATACGGTCGGCAAACGCCTGCGCCGCTGCCACCTTGGCGAAGGTCTCCACACCCTGCGTCGACAGCGAGGGCGCAACCGCAATCATGAACGCGTCGAGGCAAAGAGCGCTCGCGTGAGGCAGGTCGTCGTAGGTCAGTTTACGTATCTGCATAGCAGTCGCTCGTGTCTGGAAGATGAGAATGGGGCAATTCCCGCACTCAAAAGTCCGGTCCAGGCCGACAGGCGTCTGTCGCATGCGTCAGCTCTGGGCCGACTCCCGTTCGTCTCGACAGGCAGCGATCGGACGATCCTGCTGAAAACAGTCGGATGTTTAGATTGTCTGAACGCCGGCTAGCATCGGCGCGGCCCCGTAAGCAGTAAGACCACGCCGTGCTCGGTGTCGATCAGGTGGTTTGTGGAATAGGCAAAAAAAGCTGGGCTACCCGAATCGGCCGAAATCAGAGATCTAGACCCCAACTACCTCGACCCTGTTGCGTCCGGCTAACTTGCACTCGTAGAGCGCGCAATCGGCCCGTGCAATAGCGTCGCTGAGCACCTCCTCAACGCGATATTGAGTGACGCCGATGGACAGAGTCACGCTGACTTTTTTGCCATTGCTGTAAATCTCCAACGCCTGCACAGCCTTGCGTATACGTTCTGCGCTATCAGTTGCATGGCTAAAATCCGTGTCCGGCAATATGCAGAGAAATTCTTCGCCGCCCCAGCGGCCGATAAAGTCTTGCTCTCGCATTGAACATTTGAGTAGTTCACTCACCGCTTCGAGGACACGATCGCCGGTATCGTGACCGTGCAAATCATTGACCTGCTTGAAGTGATCTATATCCATCAACATCAAGGTGAGATTGCTGGGGCGCCTATGATGTCGTGCCAGAATTTTCTCGGTCAGCGCAATCATGTGCCGACGGTTGAATAGGCCAGTTAATGAGTCCGTCGTTGCCATGCGCGCCAGGCTCTTGTGCGCGCGGGATACCGTGACCACATAGAACAGCGCGAGATAGCTGAACATGCAGAACACCACTGTCAGGTTGAAAACATGCACACCCAACAGAGCATTGGAGGAGATGGGTTGCAGAGGACTTACGAACCACATCAGTACATCCAGGCTTACGTAGTAGGCCCAAAGCCAACCGGCGTATATCCAGGCGCTACGGGCCCGCATACTGACGAACAGGGCTGGAATAAACATTAACAAGAAATAGTGAAAACCACTTCCCCAGCCGATTAGAACGGTGCCCAGCCCTGCGTGTACAAGTACTTCAATGCGTATCAGGAGAACTGCCAGCCGATTTCGTCGCTGCTTGAAGGCGTGATAGGCATAGACATACATGGCCACACTGACCACGTTTATCCACGCCAAAATGGGCGAGCCCAGAATGAGAAAAATAAAAAAGAAGGCAACGTCTACGCTACCCGCCAACTGGCAACAACGCATGGAAAGCTGCCAAAATTCTGGCCGGGCGTCGCGCCTGGGTAGGCTTTCTGAGTGTGTCCCTTGCATCGAACCTGTTACCTCAATATCCGGGTATACGTCGGTTTTTAGGTTGGCTATTTCACACCAGCAAATGAGGCGTAAGAAAGGTTTCGCAGGGCGTTTAGATTGAAGGTACGAGGCTATACATCAGTTGTCTAGTGGCTACTGGCCGCTTTTTATGGCGATTATATTAAAGAGAACGGCAAATCGGCCGGCAAAAAACCGTGACAGCAGCAGGCTAATAAAAAGCCCCGCAGGGTGATGCTCTGGCGGGGCTTTTTTGTGCGATTGAGCTTTTGCCAGTCCTCAACCGGGAGCATGGAGCGGCGGTCGAAGCGATGGCTCGATCAGTGAACGGTCGTCGCTCACTTCAAACCCGAGCAGGCGACACAATAATCTTCACGTTGTGCTCCTTATTCTTAACCAACTCCTCAAAGCCCTGCCCCACAATCTGTTCCAACTGAATGCGCCCCGTCACCAGCGGCGTGATATCCAGCCGTCCATCAGCGATAAACGCGATCACATCAGCAAACTCACCGTTATAGGCCAGCGCCCCCATTACCTGTTTTTCCGTCGCCACCAACTCGAAAAAGTTGAACTCGCTGGGCTCTTCGAAGATTCCCACCAGGACGCACTTGCCGGCCTTGCGGATCAGGTCGATCGCGAGCTTGGCCGTGTGTTTGTTGCCGATGCATTCGAAACTGACATCCGCGCCGAGCCCGCCCGTAAGGCGTCGTACTTCGGCCAGGGCATCGCACTCATTCGGATCGAGCACATGGGTCGCTCCCACTTCCCGGGCCTTGGTCTTGCGCGCTCCGGACATTTCCAGCGCGATCACCTGCGCGGCACCGGCCGCTTTGGCGCACATGATGGTGCATAGGCCAATGGTGCCGGCACCGACCACCACCACGTTTTGCCCGAGCAGGCTTCCGGCTTTTTTCACTGCGTGCATGCCCACGGCCAGCGGTTCGATCAGTGCCCCGGCTTCAGCCGGAAAGTTCGCCGGCAATTTGTACAGTAGGTTGGCTGGCACGTTGACCAGTTCGGCGAAGGCGCCATTGTTCATCAGCCCGGTGAAGGCCAGGTTCTCGCAGATGTTGTACATCCCGTGGGTGCAGTAGTAGCACGTGCCGCAATGTTGGCACGCATCGGCCGCCACCGGCTCGCCGACGCTGAAGCCCTGCACGCCGGCGCCGAGTTCGACGATCTCACCACAAAACTCATGACCGAGAATGCACTGGCCCTTTATCCCGGTCAGCGGGTGCGGGGCGTCAACCGGTATGAACACCGGCCCGGCCACGTACTCATGCAAATCGGACCCGCAAATTCCGCACCACTGCACGCGGATTTGCACCCAACCCGCAGGCGGCGAAATGGGCAGCGGAACGTCTTCGACGCGGATATCGTTACGGCCGTGCCAGACAGCGGCACGCATGCTGCGTTGCGGATTGATCGAAAGGGTCATCGCGAAATCTCCTTGAAACGGTTGGTCCTGGCGCCCCGCCAGCGTCCGCCAGCAGGAGCGTCAGTGCGGTTGCACAACGTCCAGAATCAGTCGATTGACCTGCTCGGGGTGATGCCAACGGTCAGCGACACACGACTCATGACGCCGCCACGGGCAGAACAGGGAAAGGGGGCTGGGCTGGGCATCGGGCACCTGTTTTTATTATTGGGTTGCCAGTCGGGCTGGTAACCAGAGCCAGAGCAAGGCCGGTGCCATATCCGCAAAAACACCTGAATAGCCCTTGCTTAGAGCGGTCCGATGGAAACCCAAGCAGGGCCGGGATCGCGTTCGAATGAGACGCGTCATATCAGACCGCACGAAGTGGCGACGAGACCGTGAGACGCTGCGTCTCGCCGCCAGCCCCGACCCTGCAAGCCCATTGGCAACACGTATCGTCGCCCCTCCCTCAAGAATTCAGCTCACTCGCCGATGCTTCTAATCACCGGTTCTGTGCCCTTTAACCGACCATCTTCCGCATTAAGGAGTCAACGCGACATGGGGGGTTTCTATAGCCTGTTTATCGACACGCCGGTCGCAGCACTCTACGTGCCGGGCTCGCACAATCCGGGCTTGGTAGTGCTATCTATCCTGGTGTCGATCTTTTCGGCCACCATGTCGCTGCAAACCGCACAGATTGCACGCAAAGCCGAAAGCGCGTTGCATCGACACATGGCTGTCAGCACAGGTGCATTCGCCCTGGGCGGTGGCATCTGGACCATGCACTTCATCGGCATGTTGGCGTTCGAGCTGCATACCCACGTCCACTACGCCACCGGCCTGACCCTTTTTTCTCTGCTGCCGGCTTGCGTAGCTTCCTGGCTCGCTCTGCGCATGCTTGCAAGTCCCACCGTCACCGGATTGCATCTCGTCATGAGTGGCACCCTGGTGGGCTTAGGTATCGGGGCGATGCACTACAGCGGCATGGCAGCGATGCAAACATCATTGCAGATGCGTTATGACCCGCTCATCTTCACGCTTTCCATCGTGCTGGCGATCGTCCTCGCCGTGTTCGCCTTGTGGGTGCATTACCGACTGCTACGAACCACATTGACCTCAATGCAACGGTTGCTGGTCAGTGGGACCGTCTTGGGGTCGGCAATTGCTGGCATGCACTACACCGGCATGGCAGCAGTCCGGTTCGTCGGTGTGCCGAACAGCACCTCGCCAGGTGTTCTGCTTAACACTACATTCGCGTCTATCGCGCTTTCCACGTTCACCGTCACGGTGACGGTGCTGGTGCTTGCACTCAATGGCTTGATCCATTCACGCAAGCTGTACCGAACGATGGAAGAGAACAACCTCAAGATTGAGGAAAGCAAGTCACGCATGGATGCCATCCTAGACACCGCAGTCGATGGCATTATCACTATCGATAGCCGAGGCCTGATCCAAAGTTTCAACCATTCGGCGGAACGGCTGTTTGGCTGGAACGCCGATGAAGCCATTGGCCGCAACATCAATATGCTGATGCCCGAACCCGATCAGTCGCAGCACGATGGTTACCTGCATAACTACAAGACCACGGGCGCTCCGAAGATCATCGGCATCGGCCGGGAGGTCATGGGCTTGCGTAAGGACGGCAGCCTGATGCCAATGCGGCTTGCTGTCGGCCGGGTAGACCTGCCCAATGAGCTACTGTTTGTCGGTTTCGTCACCGACATCACCGAGCGTCACACGCTGGAAGCCTCATTACGCGAGACCGCTGAACGCGCCGAACGCGCGGCCATCGCCAAGAGCACCTTTTTGGCCAATATGAGCCACGAAATTCGTACACCGATGAACTCGATCATCGGTTTCACCGAGTTACTTCTCCAGGGTGATCTGACATCGATCCAGCGCAACCACCTGCACACAGTGGGGCAATCATCCAGATTACTACTCGGGTTGATCAACGACATTCTTGATACCACCAAAATGGAAAATGGGAGCATGACGCTGGAGTCCATTGATTTTTCGCTCAAAGGGCTTGCTCTACAGATCGAATCCTCAATGCGCTTGGGCGCGCAGAGTAAGCACCTGACGCTCACCCCGCACTACCCGACCGACATGCCTGAATACTTTCAAGGTGATCCCCTTCGAATCTTGCAAGTCCTGACCAACCTTGTCGGCAATGCCATCAAGTTCACCGAGCGTGGTGGTATTGAAGTTTCATTTAGCTATACGGACGCCATGGTGCACGTCAAAGTCGCGGACACCGGCATTGGCATGACGCCCCAGCAAATCGAACTGATTTTTGCACCGTTTACTCAGGCCGACGCGTCCATCAGCCGGCGTTTCGGCGGTACCGGTTTGGGCACCACTATTGCGCGTCAGTTGGTCGAGCAGATGGGGGGAAGTATTGAGGTGGTGAGCGAGTTCGGACATGGCAGTATCTTCCATGTGCAACTGCCCCTGCCGATAGGACAAAAACCCGAGGCGACACCGGTTGCGGCGCCCCAGCAGGTGTTGCCACCGCTGAAGATTCTGATCGCCGATGACGTGCCCCAAAACCTCGAGTTGTTGACCCTGACACTCAGTGGCCGCGGACATCAGGTCGTGGCTGCGCGCGATGGTGGCGAAGCTGTCGCGAAATTCATAAGCGATCACTTCGATCTCATCTTGATGGATGTGCACATGCCAGGCACTGACGGCCTGCAGGCAACGCGGCTTATCCGTCAGTACGAGCGCACACACGCTCGCCCTTACACCCCGATCATCGCGCTCACCGCCAGCGTGTTGGCCGAAGACCGACAAACCGCACAGCAGGCCGGAATGGACGGTTTCGCGGTCAAGCCGCTAGACGTACCTCGACTGTTCGATGAGATCGCCGGGGTCTTGAAGATCGAACGCGCCCCCGCTCTCCCCGGCGACACCGATAAAACCCTTGCACCGCACCCACTGATCGATTGGAACTCAGGCATCTCACTATGGGGCAGTGAAAAGCGACTGGCCAAGGCACTCAAGCAATTCCTGGAGTCAGCGGCTACAAACCATCCGTTGCCGGGTGACGCGGACGCCGATATCGACTGGGAGACGACACTTCTCAGCCTACATGGCATCCATGGGGCGTCCGGCAACTTATCGCTCCCCTCCGTGGCCGAGCTGGCCAGCACGCTGGAGGATAGGGTCAGGACAGGAAGGCATGAAGAGGCACGCCCTCAAATCACCGAGCTGCGTACTCTGCTAGCGTCCGTAACCCGAGAATTACAGGCCAGCAACGCGCTACTCGTTGAGAAGCAACGCCCCTTAGCCCAGCCCTCAGCTTCCGAACTGCTAGCCCATATGCACCAACTGCTGGCCTGCCTTGCGCACAACGAATTGAACGACGCAGCGCTAGAGAAGGTCTGCGCCGGGCTCGAGAGCCTGGGCGAACATACACACGTTCAGGTTTTGCGAACGGCGGTCGATGCTTTTGAGTTTGGGCGAGCTCAAACCCTGCTGCAGCAACTCGTTGCCGACCACACCCTGGAAACTCAAGCATGAGCAGGTCCATTGCATGAAGTACATGAAGGACACTCGCCAGACCTTGCTGGTGGTCGACGATGAAGCGACCAATCTCCAGGTGCTGCGCCACACGCTACAAGATGAGTACCGCTTACTCTTCGCCAAGGACGGTTACAAGGCGCTAGAGCTGGCGCAGGCTGATCGGCCGGATCTGATTCTGCTCGACATCATGATGCCCGGGCTCTCGGGCTATGACGTCTGCACGGCGCTCAAACAGGACTCGAGCACGACCTCTATCCCCATTATCTTCGTCAGTGCTCTGGCCGAGGCTGACAACGAGATGCTCGGCCTTAAGCTAGGGGCCGTGGACTACATCAGCAAACCTTACAATCCCGGCATCGTCAAAGCGCGTGTGCGCACCCATCTGTCCTTGGTGCAGGCACAAGAACTACGCGATACACGTTTGCAGATCGTTCAGCGGCTGGGTACCGCAGCCGAGTTCAAGGACAACGAAACTGGACTGCACGTTATCCGCATGAGCCACTATGCCAAGACGCTGGCCCTGGGCGCGGGTTACAGCCGGTTGGCAGCAGAAGACTTGCTGCATGCAGCGCCCATGCACGACGTTGGCAAGATAGGCATTCCCGACGCGATCCTGCAAAAGCCGGGAAAGCTCACTGAAGACGAGTGGACCATCATGCGCCAGCACACGTCTATCGGTGCCAAGATCATCGGTGAGCACCCTTCTGGACTGCTGCATATGGCGCAGATCATCGCGCAGAACCATCACGAAAAATGGAACGGCACCGGCTACCCAAGCAGGACTGCGGGTGAAGACATTCCCCATGCCGCCCGAATAGTTGCCGTGGCTGATGTGTTTGATGCTCTGACCAGCGTGCGCCCCTATAAACCTGCCTGGTCAGTTGAAGACGCCACAGGGTTAATCCAGCAGGAAAGCGGCCAACACTTCGATCCGGAATTGGTCGAGGTTTTTATGGACTGCCTACCCGACATTCTCGAGATACGCGAACACTGGGCCGACGTTGAGCCCGTCGGCGTTGATTGATACTGGCGCGGGCTTGCCACACGCCAGCTTCTGACTACTGCTGCAACATCTCCAACCGCGCGGGCAAGTCTTCCTGGGGAAAGCGCGCGTGCAACGCCAGCAACTTCTCATCCGCCGCTTTGCTTTCCCCGGCCGCGCGCAGGTTCACGATCTCCTGCAACGCCTCCTCCAATGAAGGCAGTGCGACCGGCGCACGCTTGCTGAGTTTGGCCATCGATTGATCCGCCAGCGCACCGGCAATTTCGGCTTGGACCGGCGCGCTTTCGGTCTTGGGCGCGGCGGCCATTCGGGCCATCGGCGCGGGAGCGGAGAGTGCTGGCGGGGCGGGGCGGCTTGCTTCTTCGTGGAACGCGGAGAAGGTCGCGGGGGAGATGTCGGGGGCTGGCACGGGCGAGCGCATGACCACGCCGATCATCAGCGCCAAGCCTGCGACGGTGGCGAATGCCATTTGCCAGCGCGGACGTTGGCAGGCTTGCAGCCAGCGTTGCCACACACTCGGTTGCGGCGCCGGGGTTTCGCGGCGGGCGGTGGCAAGGATGAAGGCGTCGAGGGACGCCGGCGGTTCGCCGCTGCTGTATTGACGAACATGCTCGATGAGCCGGTCGTCGGGGGTGTGTCGGGAGTCGGTCATGCGGGTATCTCCTCGGCCAGCAGGCGGCGCAGTTTCTGCTGGGCGTAACGCAGGCGGCTTTTGACGGTTTCCAGCG
The DNA here is from genome assembly GCF_029320995.1 of Pseudomonas sp. D3. NCBI lineage: Bacteria > Pseudomonadati > Pseudomonadota > Gammaproteobacteria > Pseudomonadales > Pseudomonadaceae > Pseudomonas > Pseudomonas sp. D3. The sequence goes on along the minus strand of NZ_CP119772.1, from coordinate 415,082 downwards.
GGGCGCCGGTGAGCGCGGCGATTTGCGGCACTTCGAGGTCGCCGTGCAGGCGCAGCAGGAAGACTTCGCGCTGGTCTTCGGGCAAGTCTTGCAACGCGGCGTCGAGACGCGCCTGGTCGCGACTCAGGCTCAGTTGCTGCTCGGGGCCGGCGCAGGTGTCGGGCTGGGCGTGCAGTTGCTCATCGTAGCTGTCGTGCAACGGGTTGTGGATGCCGTGCTTGCGCCAGTAGTCGATCAGGCGGTTGCGGGCGATCTGGAACAGCCAGGTGCGAAAACTCGCCCGGCCTTGTGGCTGGGTGGCGCTGCGGATCAGGCTGAGCCAGGTCTCCTGATAAATTTCCTCGGCCAGTTCGGCCTTGTTGCTCAGGGACACGAGGAAGCGGTACAGGCCCTGGCGATGCCGCGCGTATAAGACTTCGAACGCGGCACCGTCACCGGTTCGGTAGCGGGCCAGCAGCGATTCGTCGCTGGGTGAATCATCTGGAGCGGGCATGTCGGTGGCGAACTCCTTTCCGGTCGGCGTGTTGACGATCAAGGTTTGAGGCTTTGGGCCACTTCGACCAGTTGCACGAATTCATTGCGCAGCCCGAACGGGTCGTCGCCCCGGGCCGAGCGGGCGAGTGCGGCGGTGTCCTGCAACGTCATGCTGCCAGTGTAGCGGCCATCGCCCTTGAGTTGCTGGGCGAAGGCGGCCACGGCGGCGCAGAAGCGCAGGTCGTCGCTGGCCTTGGCCGACTGGCTGGCCACCGGCCGCTCGATCAAACGGCTCGCACCACGGGCCGCCGGCTTATAGCGCACGCGCAACATGGCCAGCTCAGCGGATTGGCCCTGCGCCGCAGGTGCGGAGGCGTAGCGCAGCGGCTCCAACCAGCCCTGCTCGCCCTTCGGTACAATTTCGTACAGCGCGGTCAGCGTGTGCCCGGCGCCGATCTCTCCCGCGTCGACCTTGTCGTTATTGAAATCCTCACGCTTCAACGCGCGGTTTTCATAACCCAGCAAGCGGTATTCGCTGACCTGGGCCGGATTGAATTCCACCTGCACTTTCACGTCCCGCGCCACCACCGCCAGGGTCGAGCTGAGTTGGTCCACCAGCACCTTGCGCGCTTCGCGCAGGGTATCGATGTAGGCATAGTTACCGTCGCCCGCGTCAGCCAGTTGTTCCATCAGGTGTTCGTTGTAGTTATCCACACCGAAGCCGAGGGTGGTCAGCGACACACCACTTTTGCGCTGTTCGACGGCCATCTGCTTGAGGCTGTCAAAATCGCTGACGCCGACATTGAAGTCGCCATCGGTGGCCAGCAGGATGCGGTTGATGCCCTGCTCGATAAAGCCTTCGCGGGCCATCTGGTAGGCCAATTCGATGCCTGATGCACCGGCGGTAGCGCCGCCTGCGCTGAGCTGATCGATGGCGTTGCGCAGCTTCACTTTGTCGCGCCCGGAGGTCGGCGGAAGCACCACGCGCGACTCACCGGCGTAGACCACCAGGGACACGCGGTCTTGGTCGCGCAACTGATCCACCAGCAATTTCAGGGTACTTTTCACCAGCGGCAAGCCTTCGCGGCGGTCCATGGAGCCGGACACATCGACCAGAAATACCAGGTTGGCCGGCGCCAACTCCGCCACGGCGCGGTCGGACGCCTTGATGCCGATGCGCAGCAGTTGAGTGCGCGGGTTCCACGGGGTGGCCGCCAGTTCAGTGGTCACGCCAAAGGGCGAGCCGTCGGTGGGCAACGCGTAGTGATAGGGGAAATAGTTGAGCATTTCCTCAAGTCGCACAGCGCCCTCGGGCGGCAGACGGCCTTGGTTGAGGAAACGCCTCACGTTGGCGTAGCTGCCGGTGTCGACGTCGATGCTGAAGGTCGAGACCGGCGTTTCGGCGACCCGATGCACCGGATTGTCCGGCAGGTTGGCGTATTGCTCGCGGGGCTCGCTGCGGTAATCCAGGCTCGCCGACGCCTGCATCCGCATCGGTGCAGGCATCGCCATGCGCTTGACCAAAGCACCCTGGACCGGCGTGTTTTGCAGCTCGGCGACGGGCTCAGCCGGTTTGGCTAAATCAGGCGACGAAGACAGCCCACAACCGGCCAGCGCCACCAGCAAGGTAACCGCAAAGCCCTGGGCAGCAGGACGCAGGAAAAGCAGAGGACGGGACATGGACTGAACCTCGTGAATAAATGATCCGTTCACAAGGTCAGACGCAGGGTGCGGGGTGTTCGGGTTAAACCCTGGTTTAGATAACACCTCGATCAGTGTGGGAGGGGGCCTGCTCCCGATGGCCAACTGTCAGCCACTGCATCGGGTGACTGACCCACCGCTATCGGGAGCAAGCCCCCTCCCACATTTGATCTTCGGTGATGCCAGAATCGAGACGGTTAACTCAGTCCAGTGCGCTGCCCCGCCTGAATCCTGGTTTAGATAACACCTCAATCAGTGTGGGAGGGGGCTTGCTCCCGATGGCCAACTGTCAGCCACTGCATCGGGTGACTGACCCACCGCTATCGGGAGCAAGCCCCCTCCCACATTTGATTTTCGGTGGTGCCAGAATCGAGACGGTTAACTCAGCCCGGTGCGCTGCCTCGCCGTTAGCATTCGGGTGGAATCCTGGTTTAGATAACACCTCGATCAGTGTGGGAGGGGGCTTGCTCCCGATTGCCAAGTATCAGCCACTGCATCGGGTGACTGACCCGCCGCTATCGGGAGCAAGCCCCCTCCCACATTTGATCGTCGGTGAGATCAGTCCGTGCCGTACTTCGGATTACGCGGACCGTACAGCAGCCCGGTGCGCTGCCCTGCCGAGAGCAGGCGCGCACTGGTGATGCCCGCGATCGGATGCGCCGCGTCGGTGGAGCTGTTGATCACTTGCTTGACCGCCGCCGTGATCAGCATGCCCACCAGGCCGCCACCGTTGTTGTTGTTGCCTTCCTCGCTAGACGCGCGCGCCGAGCCGGTCCACAGGGTGATGCCGGTGCGCAGGTCCACCAGTTTGGCCGAGGCGGTCACCGTGGTGTTGCTGGAGATCAGCATGTACTGGGTGCCGTATTCGCTGACGGTGATGTACAGCGCCGCATCCGCACCGAAGATGTCATGCAGTTTGGCTGGCGCCACGCCCTGGATATCGTTGGCGGTGGTCAGGCCGTTCTGGCGGAAGGTTTCGTCCACCAGGGCAATCGGCAGCACGTAGTAGCCGGCTTCGGCCAACGGGTAGGTCACCTGCGAGACCATGCTGTAGGACGCCTGCACTTCCGGCGATTCATTGATCGGCGGCAGTACCAGGATCGACTTCGGCCGCGCCTGTTTGTACGCCGTGTAATCAATGGTCTTGGGGGCAGCGCAACCGCCGAGCAAGGCCAGGGCGAGCAAGGCGCCGGTGAGTTTCAATAGGCTCATTTAGTGGCGACTCCGGTCTTGGCGTTTTTCAGCAAAAAGTCCATGTACGCGGCGGACTCGGGGAACAGCGCCTTCTCGGTGCGGAACTCCTGCACCATCTGGTCATCCTTGCCCATGCTCAGGTACAGCATGCCCAGGTGGGCGTGGTAACCCGGCGGCGCTTTGCGGCCACTGGCGTTGATCTTTTGCAGATCGCGCTCCAGGGCCTCGACCTGCGCTTCCTTGGGCTCGCCCTTGAAGTACTCGTAAACCTGCGGCTGGTAGCTTTCCCATTGATACAGGGGTTGGGGCGCCGTCTGGCACCCGGCGACCGTCGCGATTGCTGTCAGCATCAGCGCCAACTTCACTGCCTTGCTCATCCGTGTATTGCTCCTTGAGGTGTTGCTGATCAGTTGCGCGGGTTCCAGGCGCCGGCGTTGATGCCGTCGACCAGGCGGTTGATCGCTTCGCGCATGGCCAGGTCGAGCACCTTGCCATTGAGGGTGGAGTCGTAGCTGGCGGTGCCGCCGAAGCCGATCACTTCACGGTTGGACAGCGCGTACTCGCCGGCGCCCTGGGTGGAATACACCACTTCGGAGGTACTGATGTTGACGATATTCAGCGCGACTTTGGCGTAAGCCACTTGCGTCTTGCCACGGCCGAGAATGCCGAACAACTGGCGGTCGCCGGTTTCTTTGCGGCCGAACTCGGTCACATCGCCGGTCACCACGTAATCAGCGCCTTTGAGCTTCTGCACGGTGCCTTTGATCGCGGCTTCCTGGGAGATTTCGCCCATGTTGTCGCGGTCCAGCACGCTGAAGCGGTTGGTCTGCTGTAAGTGGGTGATCAGGATGGTCTTGGCCTGGCCGCCGAGACGGTCGACGCCGTCGGAGAAAATGCCGCGCATGTAGCTGGAGCGGTTATCGAACTTGCCCACGGCAATCGGCACGCGCACGCCGGAATAGGCGACGTGGGCGCTGGCGACTTGTTCCACCGGCATCGCGCGGTTGCTCTCCGTGGCGCAACCGGCCACGGTCAACAGCGCTGCAGCGGCAAAGCCGGAGAGCAGGATTTGGGACAGTGTTTTCACATGTTGCTCCTAAAGTGAGGAAATCAGCAGAGCTCGGTGTAGCGCAAAACCGGGCACGAGGCGATACCCACTCCTTCAAGGTCGAAGGCGTCGGGCCAAGGGCGGCAGTTTCAGGGAGGGGGGGCAGGCAGGCCTGCGCAAAGGCAAGAACACGCGCGTAACTGACTTCATCCCTGAACATGTCGTGTCGCAACGGCTGCGACATTTTACGGGGTTGAGAGGGGTTCTCAAGGTGTTTCGTCGGATGGCGTGCGGTGACGCACATTCCTCAAGTTTTCGGCCCGCCGGTCGAGACAGTGGCCTGGCTCATTTATTAATAGGGATATTGCGTGTTGAAAAACCTCTTCCGAGCAGCGACCCTGATCGCCGCCCTGTCGATGACCGGTTGTGTGTCCTACACCGTCACCGGCCCCATTGGCGCCCCGCTCCACCCCGCCGCCGTCACCAGCCCGCGCAGCGCACAAGTCGCCGATGTGACGGTGAGCGTCGCCGACGTCAACGACGCCAACAAAACTGCCATCAGCCGCTCGCTCACCGCCCAGCTCAATCAGTACGTGAGTACTGCGGGCTACTTCAAGCAGGTCACCGAATACCCCGTGCGCCTGGGCGAGCAGGACGTGTCGCTCAAGTTCAACATGACCTCCCTCAAGGGCCACCGTGGCATCCACCCGGGCTATGTCCCCGGCGCCTTGCTGACGCTGACGGTCTGGATCTGGGTCAACGGCCCGATCTACGTCGACACCTTTGACGTGGCCGGCGACCTGGTGATCGTCGATCGCGACGGCAAGCAACTGGCGAGCGCCAAACACGAGGTCAAGTTCGAGCGCAACGTCGGCCTCTATGGTCGCGAATACTGGGCGCCAACCATGGGCGCCAAGCAACTGAACGAACTGGTCGCGCAACTGCTCGACAGCGCCACTGCCAAGCTGGCCAAACCGTAATTTCAAGGAGCGACATATGAAAGGATTGATCAAACACAGCCTGGTCCTCGCGGCCATCTTGCTGACAGGTTGCGTGTCTTACTCGCAACACGAACTGCCGCCCGTACAAACCTGGCCGCCGACCGCCAACGCACCGGCGCAAAAACCCACCGCGTTCGTGCGCACCACCGCGCTCAACCAGGTCAACAGCGGCCCGGGCAACACCGCCGCCGGCGCTCCGGCGGCGTTGTGGGAAAAGGCCGTGGCGGATTCGTTTCGCCAGTCCAACCGCTTCTCGCGGGTGAGCACCGACAAGGTCGACTCGGACATCTACGCCGACGCCACCCTGTACAACAACGAACAGTTCAGCATGGCCTCGGCGATCATCACTGGCGTGACGTTCTTCATCATCCCGTCCACGGCGAAGAACACCTTCACCCTGGAAACCGTGTTCAAGGACAAAGACGGCAAAGAACTCGGGCGCGTCAAAAAGAGTGAGTCGGTACGCACCTGGATGCACCTGGTGCTGATCGTGGGCATCCCGTTCCAGGCGGACACGCGGGAAGTGGTCGAGGCGTTGACGCGCAGCACGCTGGATGAGGCGGTGCAGCGCAAGTTGTTCTGAGGTCAAAAGTCGCTGTGAGGGCAGGCCAGCCCTCACGCTGCTCAGTGAAAAAACACAACGCTCGAAAAGCGACCTGTGGCGCGGGAGCTTGTTCCCTCGCCACAGGTACAGTGTTTGCCCTTGACCGGGCAGCGTTCTGGCTTGGAACGCGTAACGCGCCTTGAGCATTACCCCATCCACTCATGTCATTTGAAAACGCTGCAATCCATGCAACCTGACCGGGTGGGGGCGTTTTGAGGGCTGCGGGGCTTGAGGGAGTGGCGGGGTGCTATACCTTGCGTGGTTTTGGGCAGGGGGCTTATAGTCCGGCCGTCGCCCAACCGGGCGATCGGATTTGGCGATCCGTAAACGAGTGCAAAAGCGTTCTGCGTTTTTTTGCAGGCATTTTGCACCCGCAGAGTCGCTGTTATGGCGGCTGTGCGTGGGAGACCTTCGGGTCTGCCGGTTACTCGTTTCCGGTTCGCCAACCTGCGTACAGCTGCCACCTAATTCGTTTGGCGACGATTAGGTGGTAGATCTCATACCCTCTAAACGAGACTTCAAATGAATCGATACATGCCCCTAACCGGTCACGATAGCACCGTACCCGCCCTGCTCATCGACACTCAGGCACCCCTCGACGTCCTCCACGACGCCGCCGTGTACCGGATTCGAGCCGTCACTCAACTGCTGGAAAACCTAGCCTTTCGCGAACAGCTCAGCAGCGATGCCGTGGTGCTGCAAGACTTTGCCCATCTACTGGCGATTCCGCTGCGCGATGGGTGTGATTTGTTGGATGTGATCAGCCGCAGGCTCAATGCCGATCCAACCTGAATAAAATCGGGCGGCCTGGGTGCCGCCCCGGTTTGTGCAGATAATCAACTCTAGGCCCCACCATTAAAGAGAAATAGGGGTCAGACCACGAGAAATAGGGGGCAGACCAGAATGGCACTTACTTAACCTTCTTCGGATGCCCATTCTTGCGTACCTCGGCCCTTGCCGCTCCTCGTGCCTGCATCAGCTTGGGGTAAGGTTTTGGCCTTCGTTTTACAGCACGGGGCTCTATCCTACTCGGCCGATTTCCAACACGTTTTCGGGCAATCAGCTGGAGCAATTTCAACACCTCGTCGCCTTGCTTACCCGTCCCGTACTGCCTCAACGCGAGGCACAACTGAAGGCTATGTTTGAAGCTCAGCTGTCGCGGTAAACAATCCGCCAAGAGCGCTGATTGGGCCATTACTATTTCCCATGCCATTAACAGGCCACGACTCAACCATTCCCGCGTTGGTGATCGACACGCAAGCGCCCCTCGATGTCCTCCATGAGGCTGCCGCGTATCGTATTCGTGCGGTGACTCAGTTTTTGGAGAATCTGGCATTTCGGGAAAAGATCAGCAGTGATGCGGTTGTGTTGCATGATTTTGCGCTGCTGCTGGCTATACCGCTGCGGGATGGGTGCGATCTGCTGGATGTTATTGGACGGAAATCAAACTCGAAGATCTAAAGCAGAATCCGGGCAGTTAAACCATAACTGCCCGGCCGATATATAAAACCATTTCATTAAAGAACCATAAAAGCAGAATCTCCCCAACAACTCTACCAGGCCCAGTCAAAACAGCCCTACACCGACCATCTTGACCAAAAAAACAATCAAATCACCAAGCTTTTTAGTCGATCACCCGCACTGAGGAGCTCGTCGGCAGATAGCGGATTATAACTAATCACAATCAAAACTCCATCTTCAAACTCACGCACTTCTTCTACATAATCACTTATTAAATCAACAAGTTCACGAGGTCCCTTTCCAAAAGCACGAAAACACAATTCCTTATCGAAATAATTCGCTGCATTTATACGAAAAACACCATCCCTACCATTGACGTCTTTCTTTGTAGCTTCACAAGCTTCTACCACTAAAGGCCAATCGCTTCTCGTAACACTCCAATCATGCAAAGCCGAGCGATAGGAACCAAACGCCTTAATATATCTAGGAAAAACAACTTTCAACAAATCTGAATAGTCGACTTTTGAAGCTGTAAATTCAATAAATAGAGTATCATCAAACTGCGCATCATCTTCCAGATACTTCTGATCTCGCAGGGCGTATGAAATACGACCTTTAACGCCGACTGGAAGTAGCTTATCTAATGACACCGAGGTCACCAACTCGCTTCCAATAGGGGGAACTTTAAGGGAATCGTTCAAACCCCATGGAACGCCCAAATCGCTTACAACTCTCAAAAAATTATTATGCCTATCTTCGATAGACTCTGAAAAATTAGGTCTATGTCGAAATTCAAGCTTATATTTAGTCATTAAGGTGCCACCCTTACAGAAATATTTCTGATATTTTGCTCAACAAGGATATCTGTTGCCCTATCAGCTGCTTTTTGATTGGGAAATTCAAAAACCGCCTTAACTCCCGGATTCTGCTTTAGCGCTGCCGATACTCGCTGAACGCTCTGGAAAAATAGGGGTCAGACCACCAATATACATTGGTGCACTAATCGTGGTCTGACCCCTATTTTCCCAGATTTTGGTGGGCGAGAAGGCTTGGAAGTGTTGGAGAAAGCCCTGCGTGATGAGGTGCGCCATCAGGCGCAGAGCCTGGAGTAGATTTGTGGGGATCCCTCAGGGTCTGCCCCCTATTTCCCCTTCAATATTCCAACTGCATGACTTTCAGTAAGAAAATCGGCACCCCTCATGGTCTGACCCGATTTCTCTAGTTTCATTGACCAAAACTCAATACAAACCCCAACAAATAAATAACAAAAGATACGGATGCCAGTGATGCCCGCCCCACTGGGCTTGCATCTTTACCTAAACCACCTGGACCTATAGAGATCCAGCCGCCTCTCAGATATGCAAACACAGCTTGCCCAAACCACAACTGAAGCATCAGAGCGCTGAAAAATGGCCTTGCATCGCCCCAAAAACGAAGAAAACAATTGAGTAACGCGGCGATCAACAACAATGCCCCCAATAGATACCGGTATTTGTACAAAGCCGACTTCATACTAATTTCCCTTGAAAGCATCAATAGCCCTTTCGGCCAGTTCGTCCCAGACTTTAGCAACACCCAGCGCATTGGATACTCTCGCAGCCTCACTGGCAGGAATACCTTTACTGACAGCGAAACGCTCGAAACCTGCGCTGAGGCCATAACTCGTCAGCGCTTCCGGGGTTTTGTCCGTCATGTAACCCGATACGAGGGATGCGATTGTTGAGCCGTTAGACAACGCAGCGGCTGCGCCACCCGTCGTGAATACTGCTATGCCACCCATGGCCGTTCCAACATCGGAGACCATCTTGGCATCGGCCGCTTTTATCCATTTCAACGTATTGGCATCAGCCAGATCGATATTGGCTCCCGATGAAATACACTCTGCCGTGCCGCAGGACATATATCTGGGTGTGTAAACCACCCCTTCAATCGTTATGGGTACCCGGTACCCACCCTTGTCATCCAAAGCATACCCAGTCAGGCGGTCGCGTTTACCCGTTCCACCCTGGGGGTATGCGGATGGATCACCCGTCAACACGCGCGAGAAACCGCTTTCCGCGTCCATGGTCCACGCATAAGCGCCCGTATTTTCCTTGATGTAAGCGATGATTTTATGGTCACTGGTCTCAGGCATCTGAACAAATGTCTTGCCGTCGCCCAGGGGCATCCAGTTTCCGCCGGGATCATAAATACCGTCTTTGGTAGCCACCATCTCTACACCAGGCGTTATGTCTGTGCCTTTGACGAACGACAGCCGCAACTGCGCTTCAATCTGCTCGGCGGTATATTTGCCGTTGCTTTTCATGGCTAGCATTTTTGCGAGTTCTTTCTCTTCCGGGTGCAACTGCCTGTTGAACTTGTCTACCGCGAACGCAGTGCCGCCTGCAACTAAACCACCTGTCACCCCCCTCCCAGCGCCCACCCCCGTGCCGACGCCTGCAGCAATCAACGAAGCAATCGCTTTTTGATCGGCTGGCGACATATCGCTATCGGCCAGGGCTTGAGCAATGGAAGGCATCAACGCAGCAGAGGTACCTGCGCCCAGCGCCCCAGCTTCAGCATTACCGCTAGACAAGCCGATAGCCGCACCGGCGAGCGCGTGCAGCAAGACTCGGGCAGCACCGCCTTCAGCCCAGGCCGCCTTGGTCGTAGCGTCGGTAGACTTGTCCCTCTGTGCATTAGCAAAATCACCGATCTTGTTAAAGATGTCACTGGATGAGGTGTTAGCAACAATACCCACGGCCGTCGCTCCGGTCGCTCCGCCCAGTCCTGCGGCAATCAGACCGGTAGCGATATCAGCCATCAATTTCTTATCGCCTCCGACTTGCCAACGCAACGCTTCCGCATTGGCCGCATTGGCCGCCTCCGCCGCAGCTAGTGCTCCTGGCGAGCCCGCCTTGGCTTGGCTTTTCGCCTCATCGGCTAGTGCTTTTGCCTCATCCGCCTTGGCTTTGCCCACCGCACTGATCACCCCACTGGCCAACTGCGCCGAGCTTTGGATCAGGTCAATACGCTCTTGCATGGCCTTTTCATCAGGCCGGTCAAGTTTCTGATTGGCATTGGCGGTGTCACGGTTCAGCCCCACTAGGTCATTGGCGCCTTCGGCATTGCGAACCACAATCGTGCCTTCGCTGACCGCGCTACGGGTGTAGCTATGGTCTTTCTCCTTGAGTGCTATCGGGATGCTGCCGCCCATCGACGCACCGCTGGTACTACTGGAAGACACCGAAATACCGGCAGACTGACTTTTGATTTCGCTGACATTCTTGATGTCGCTGACGATCAGGCGGTCAGTGCTGAGCCGGTTCTTATCAGCTGACGCTTCACTGGCAATCACCGCGCCTTGCAGGGTGGTGTTCTTGCCGACATTGATGTCGTAGCCGCCCGTGCCCGCATACAAACCGCTCTGGTCGGTCACGCCCTTGTAGTCGCTGTTCATATTGGCGGCGGCAAGGTTCGCCGAGCCCGCTACGGTAGAGCCGTAGCAGAACGGCGGGATGCAGATACTGGCGCCGAAGCCTGCGCTGCTCTGTTTGCTGCGCGAAGACTCGGTGTCTTGGAGGGAGATGATATTGAGGTTGCCGCCAATATCTGCCTTGATACTGTCCGCACGAACCTGGGCGCCTTTGAGGGTGGTATCGCCACCGCTTTGTAACAACAGGCTGCCTGTATCGAGGGTGCTATTGACCTGAGTGACGGAGTTACCGTTGCCATTGTTCTTGGCACCCTGCGCTCCGAGGTCGAGGGTGAAGCCGTTTTGCTCGCCAATATTGAAGCTGGCGCCGATGGCGGTTTTACTTTTCGACCCTTCGTTTTTGCGGTCGGTGGTGTTTTGTGCGCTTTGCATCAACACATCGTTTTTAGCTAACAACAAGGTGTTGGCGGCTTTCAAGCTGCTGCCGGTGATCTGGATATCACCCTGAGTACCCGCCGCAGCGCCCGTGGCAACGATCGACAAGTCTTGCCCTGCGTTGAGCGTGCTCTGCTTGGCGGTGACACTGTTGAATTCGCTGCTGTTCTTGCTGCGGTTATTGGCCAGTTCAGTACCGATCTTGATCAGCGAACCGTTGCCGGGCGTGCCGCCGGTTTTGTTTTTGAAGCCGGAGCTTTGCGCATTGGCGTCCGAAGCCTGGCCGTTCAGGTTGTAGGCGGCTAGGGCTGCCTGGGCGATTTTGACTGCCTTAAGTCGTGGGTCATCAGCACTACGGGCCGCTTTGACGGCGTCGCGCATGCTGGTGGCGGTGTCCACTACCGAGCCCGCGATCACGCGTCCAACCGCCAAGCTCTTGGAACTGTCCTTACTGGTCTGACTGGCAGTCTCCATCCCTGAAGTAACGGTGACATTGGCACCACTCAACTCCATGTTCTTGGTGCTCACCAGATCACTGGCCACCACCTTCAACTCACGCCCCGCCGTCAACGACACATTCCCCGCACTCGAACCAATAGTGCTGCCGGTCAAGGTCATCTCATTGGCCGTGCCGTTGTGCTTCGAGCTGTTGATGTACAGCTTCTGGTTGCCGGTCATGTCATCCAGACCGAGCTTGTTGCCGGTCAACACGCCGGTCAGGTCGCGATTTTTTTCCTTGTGCATGTCGGTACGGGCGAAGGTGTTCTGCGCCGCGTCGATGGTCAGGTCGCGGCCGGCCTGGACGGCGAGGTCGCCGGTGCTGGCCAGGGACGAGCCGGTGACGGTGGCATCGCGTTTGGCCGCGACGGTGACCGTTTCGCCGGAGACCATGCTGCCCATGGCGGTGGTGCGTTTTTCGTCGACGTTGTCCTGGACCTTGCTCGACTTCAGGCCGCCCCAGCTGCTTTTGCTTTCCTTGCGTTCGTGACGGGCGCTGTCGGCATTGCTGACGGCGAGGATATTCACGTCTTGGCCGGCGACCAGTTGGGTGGCGCCTTTTTCGGCGGTGACGGCACTGCCGGCCAGCAGCAGGTCTGCACCGGCGACGACGGTGCTGTTCGTCCCCGCACTGACCAGGCTGCCAACGTTGTTCACTACATCGGTTTCATCCAGGCGGAATTTTTTGCCCTGGGAGGTTTTCTTGGTCTTGCTGTAGAAGCTGTAGTCCTGGTCTTCGGCGCTGCGCAGGCTGAGGTTTTTGCCGGATACCAGGTACGCCTCGTTGCCGGCATTCACCTGGCTGGCCACCAGTTGCAGGTTCTGCCCGGCGCTCAGGGTGGCGTCGCCGCCGGCCTTGATCACGCTGGACACTTGCTGCACGTGGTCTTCGATGCTTTTGATTTTTTTCGAGTTGTACGTCGAATGCTGCTCGTTGGCTGCCGCGATCGAGTTGAGGTCGCGGGTGGCAATCAGGTTGACGTCGCGCTTGGCTTCGACCTGGCTGGCCACGGCGCTGATGTCGCGCCCGGCGACCACATGCAGGTCGCGGCCGGCTTCGACCACGGAGCCTTGCTGGGCGATGGTGGTGAAGTTCGAACGGCTGCCGATGTTGCCGCTGCTCAGGGTTTGCGAGGCGCTGATGTTGACGTCGCCTTTGGCCTGGGCGGTGGTGTCGGCGCCGCTTTTGAGCACGCCGCCTACGTTGTTGATGTTGCCGCCGGCTTGCAGGGTGAGGGCGTTGGCCGATTCGATGCGGGCGGCGTTGTCGACGAAGTCGCTGCGTTCGGTGCGGTAGTTGCTGGCGCTTTCGTGGGTGGTGACGGTGCGCTGGTTGAGCATCTCGGCACCGGCGGCGAGGTTGACATCGCGACCGACGATCACGCCACCGGCGCGGTTGCTCAGGTTATTACCGCTGAGCAGGTCGAGGCGCCCGCCGGCTTCCATCAGGCCGCTGTTGGTCAGGTTGCCGCCAGCACTGGCGAGCAGGCTGCTGGTGGCGCGCAAGGTGCCGACGTTGTTGAGGTCGGTGCCGGCCATCAGGCTGAGGTCGCTGCCGGAAATCAATGCACCGTTGGGGGCCAGGCGGTTGTTGGCCTGGGCCAGGTAAAGCACGGGCACCAGTACTGGCTGGCCGGCGACGGTAGCGTTTTCCAGCCAGACGATGTCGTGGGTCAGGGCGGCGACCTGTTCGGCGGTGAGGCTGACGCCTACCGACAGGTTGAGCGCGGTTTTGCTGCCGATGGCGTTGTCCATCAAGTGCTTGAACAAGTCGGCGTCGCTGGTCTGGCCGTCGATGAAGCGCTGGCCGGTGCGGGCAAGGACGGCTTGCTGGATCAGGCGTTGTTCGTAGAAGCCGTCGCCCAGGCGCTTTTGCGCGGTGTCGGGGTCGTAGCCGAGCTTGGTCAGCAGGTAATCCGAACCCAGGAACTGACGCATGTCGGTCAGCGCCGGGTTGGTTTCGATCAGGTACTTATGCGGGCTCGCCGTGAACTGGCTGGTGGGCAGGCCGTTGACGCCGTTGCCATCGTTGAGGTGGAACAAGCCGTTCTGCCCGGTGGGCAAACCAAAGCCGGGCAGGCCCAGCGGGTTGATCTGTTGCTGGGCAACATCCGGCGGCAATTGCGAGTTGAGGCTGATCAGGGTGGAGTAACCCGGTGCGCGGGTGTCGGCTTTGACACCGCTGCCCACGTAGGTGTAACCGCCGCGTACAACGCTGTTGTCGATACCGGCCTGGGCCCTCACATCGACCGCACCACCGGCCTGGATCACGGCGCCATAGCGCTGGTCCGAGGGTGCCAGCTCAGTCGTCTTGAGGTCGCCCCATTCGCGTTCCATGGTGCCGATAAAAGCAGCCATGGCAGCTTCCACGCCGCTCATGTTCTGCGGATCGTAATTCGCGCCGCCGATCGAATAGCGCTGGCTAAAGGCAGCGGCCGGCCCGGCCCAGATTTCCGGGTGGCGACTGCGCTCGGAGGCGAAGATGCGTTCGCTGAGGGTGTCGTGGGTCACCAGGCCCACGTTGGTCAGTTGGTTGACGGTGGCGGTCAGATTGCCGCCCGCTGCGATGCTACTGCTGCTGTTGAGCAACGCTCCACCAGTGAGCAACATGTTGGCGCCGGAGGTGATGCTCGAGGCCGCGCTGGCTTGCGTGACAATCAAGTGCTCACGCTGGGCAATCAGGTACGGACGGTTTTCCTTGCCGCCGTCGCAGTCGCCGCCGGTGACGTTGAAGATGCAGGCCGTGGGCGTGATGGACGCGCTGTAGATACCCGATTCGCTGGTCAGCATCGTGCGGATATTCTGGATCGTGCTCGCCGCGAGGATCAGGCCGGCGTCGGTCTGGATCGAGGATGAGCTGTTGATAATGCTGCTGGCCAACCCGCCCTGGCCGTCGCGGTCCACGCGCAGGTTGCCCATGGCGTAAATGTCGGCGCCGAGGTTTTTCAGGCGGTCAACGCGCAGGCCCATGTCGCCACCGCTGAAGATCAGACCGTGGTCGTTGAGCAGGCTGGCGGCGGTGACGGTCATTGCCCGGCCGCTGCCGAGGGTGCCGAGGTTGTTGACGGCGGCAGCGCGCAGGCTGAGGTCGGTGGCGGCAGTGACGCGACCGCTGTTGTTGAGGGCCCCGCCGAACGTCAGGTCGAGACCGCCGTTACTGGCGATGGCGCCAGCGGTGGTCCAGTCCTGGCCGCGGCCGATCAGGCTGCTGCTGCCGAGCAATTTGCCGCTGGCGGTCTGCTGCAGGTTGTCGACGTTGACCGTCAAGCGCCCTGCCTGAATTACCGTGCTGTTGGTCCAGCTGGCTTTGTTGAGCGTCAGGTCGCCGTGGGTCACCAGGCTGCCACCGACGTCATCGAGGCTGATGCCGCTGAGGTCGAGCGCGCCCGTGCCCACATGCAGCACACTGCCGCCAGTATTCTGGAACGTGCCGGCGGCGAGGCTCAGCTCGGTGTTGGCGGTTTCCAGGCTGCCGCTGTTGTTCAGCAGGCCATCGATGGCGTAACGGGTTTTTCCGCCGGGGCCGAGTGCCCGCATCTGGCCACTGTTGGTCAGGCTGGCGGTGCCGATGTCGAGGGTCGTGGCGCTTTCTATCAAGCCACGGTTAGTGAGCGAGCCACGCAGCCTGACGTCGACGGTTTGCCCGGCGATCTGCCCGGCGTTGTCGACATTGCCGCCACGCAGGGACACGCGATTGGCGGCGAACACGGCGCCGTTGCCGTTGTTGAACTGGCTGGCGTCGATCAGCACATCACCGGCCTTGGCCGCGAGCCGCCCACCCGTGTTGTCGAGGCTGCCGAGCGTCAAGTCAAGGCCGGCTTTTTCGCTGTGGATCAAACCGTTGGTGCCGTTCTGCACCAGGCCGCTGGTAGTGAGTTTCACGCCAGCGTTGGCCGCCAGCGTACCGCTGTTCTGGTTGTCGATACTGTTGGCGAACAGGGTCAGCAGACCCTGGCTGGCGAGTTTTCCGCCCTGGTTATCGAGGTGGCCGGCACGCTGGACCAGCAACGGCCCGCCACTCGCCAGCTTGCCGTTGCGGTTGATCAGATCACCGATCAGGTCGAGGGTGATCGCGCCGCCGCTGGTCAGGCTGCCGGTGCCGTTGTCCAGGGTTTGGCCGCGCAGCTCAATCGCGCCAGTGCTGTCGATGGAGCCGCCCTGGCTGTTGTCCAGCAAGCCGCTGACGATCAGGGTTTGCGCACCGTCGCTGGAGATCACGCCGCCATGGCGGTTGTTGAGCTGGACGCTGTTGACGGTCAGGGTGTTATCGCTGAGCAGGCGACCTTTGTTCTGGTTGTCGACGCTGTCGGCAGTGACGTTCAGCGCCTGTCGGGCACTCAAGGTACCGCCGCGGTTGTTCAGGGTTTGCGTGGCGGTGGCGGTGAGCGTGCGGTTGGCAACCACCGTGCCGGTGTTGGTGATGTGCTGGGCGTCGAGCTTGACGTCGCCATTGGTATTGCGGGTGTTGTCGGCGTTGACGCCGGCTTCGATGATGCCGTTGTTGGTCAACTGGCCGTTACTGGTCAGGGTGATGCTGTCGCGCGCGGCGAGGGTCTTGCGGTTGTTCAGCTCGCCTTTGGTTTGTACCTTGAGCGTGGTACCGGCGTACACCGGCCCGCCGGCGTCTAGGCTCGCCGCCTTGATGTCTACCGCGCCGCTGGAGGCGGCCTGCGCCATGCTCAAATGGCCATTGGCATCAAGCTGAATATCCCCACCACTGGCCGCCAACGTACCGTCGAGCTTCACGCCCACCCCGGCTTCGGTGCCCACCAGCTTGATCGCGCCGGCGTACATGCCGCCCAAGGCGCTGGAGTCGATTGCCAGTTCCGGCTTGGCGCTGCCATCGTCGGCGCGCGCGGTGGTTTTCAGGCTTTGCGCGTCGACGTCATTGCGTCCGGCGATCACGGTCAACTCGCGCGCATTGATCTGCGCGTTGATCTTGGCCGAGCGGGTGATGATTTCGAAGCGGTCGACGTTGCTCGCGTTCAGGCCCTGGCCGTCAATGGTCACGCCACCGCCGTCGACTTGGTAGTGGTCCAGGCGGCCGACGGTGTCGATGACGGGTTTGCCGGTGGTCAGGGTGGCGTTGGGGGTGTTGATGAAGCCGCAGCCGTTGCAACTGATGCCGTAGGGGTTGGCGACGATGACCTTGGCCGACTGCCCCGCCACTTCGGTGTAGCCGCGCAACTGGCTGGGGTTGCCGCCGTTGACTTCGTTGAGGATGACGCTGGCCGCGCCGCCCTTGAGGTTGGGGTTGCCGACGATGTAGCCGCCCAGTTGGGTGTTGGTCACCGCGCCGCTGGCGTTGTTGAGGATCACGCCGTTGGGGCCGACGTTGTAGTCCTTGAACTGGTTGTGCGACAGGCCACTGCCGTTCGGTGTGGCGATGTTCACCACTGGCACGCCATTGCCCGCGGCGCCGACGCTGGTGCCGGGCGCGCTGACCACGATGCCCTCGGCCTGGGCCAGCAGCGGCTGCCAGAACAGCGCGTTGGCGAGGATCAACGCCAGCCCGCGCTTGGGCAGGCCGAAGAACGCGTCGCGCGGCTTCAGTGCGGCAGAAGGTTGGCGGGCCTGAAAGGCAAATTGGCGAACATCCATTTTCAAATTCTCGATGTAACGGGGCGTTGAATTACAGGAAGAAATCCATACGGAAGTAGATCGGCGCTTCGCGCTCGCTCATCACTGCCGGGCGTTCCAAAGAATGGGCAAACGTCACGCTGGTGCTGACGTGTTTGCCCCGGGCGAACAGCTCCAGGGAGTTGCTCGAGACCCGACCGTGTACGTCGTCGTTGTAGCGACCGTGGCTGATCACACCTTGGTCGTAGCCGACGCTGGCGCCGTATTCGGCAAAGGCCGGGCGCAGCCAATCGAGCGTCACCGGGCGCGCCCAGCGCACGTCGTTGCGCCAGTAGCCGCCGCTGTCGCCGCTCAGTTGCTGGTCTTTGAAGCCGCGCACCGAGGCCGAGCCGCCGAGGCTGATGCGCTGCGGGCTGAACAGCACGTCTTCACTGCGTTGGCCGGTAGCCAGGCTGGAAAAACTGAAGGACTCGCCCCACAGCGTGAACGGCTGCAGGTAGCTGACGGTGGCGGTGTATTTGCGGTAGTTCGGCGTGGACGTGAGGTTGCCCTCGCGATCGCGTTTCTGGTTGTTGCTTTGCGCATCGAAGGCGCCAATACCGTTCTGCATGCCCAGGTCGAAGTTGACGAACCCGCTGCCGATACGCCGCCCGTGGTTGATACCCACCTGCAATTCGCTGAGGCGGTTACTGCTGGGGCCCAGGCGCGCATCGAGCAGGTAGTTGTTGGTGCGCAAATGGGCGAGGCCGACGTTGACCGAGGTCTTGCTCACGTCGTCGCGATGGATCACGCGCTCGGCGCGCAGTTGGTGGTTCTGGCTGTCGCCGTACTGCTTGAGCTTATAGCCATTGAGGTCGGCCAGGGTGCGGTAATCGCTCTCGCTGTAGGTGTAACTGAAGTTCCACCAGCCCCACGGCACGTTGTAGTAGAGCATGCTGTTTTTCGAGGTTTTCTGGTGGTCGCTGACGGCATCGTGGCCGCCGCGCAGCACCAGTTGGTCGGCCAGGCCGAGCGGGCTGTCCCACTCCAGGCCGGCGCCCCATTGCTGTTCGCCGGTGCTTTTCTGCCCGTCGTTGTTGCGCGACAGGCTGGCGCGCCAGGGCTTTTGCGGGGTGTTCTTGACCACGACGTCACTGCCGCCTACCTGGGTGCCGGGGGTCAGTTCCATTTGCGCCTGCTTGGAGGGCAAACGGCTGAGCTGGTCCACCAGTTGCTCGACTTCGCGCAGGTTGAGCGCCGCGCCGACCTTGCCGGGAAAGGCCATGGCCAGTTCGCGATCGGTCACGGTGCTGCCTTGGGCGCCTTTGAGTCCTTCGAGTTTGCCTTCGACCACCAGCACCTGGAGGTGGCCGCTGGAAAGGTCTTGCTGCGGCAAGTAGGCGCGGCTGGTGACCCGGCCTTTGTCGATGTAGTAATCGGTGATGACCTTGAGCAGTTCATTGAGCTGCGACACGCCCAGGCACTGGCCGACATAGGGTTTGAGCAGGCGCTCGCGGTCGGCGGCGGGAAGGCTGTCGGCGCCTTTGAGCGTGATGTCCCGGATCGGGAAGCAACGGCTGTCGGCGGGCGTGGCCGGGGCCTGGGGCTTGGCTTCTTTGCCGGGCAGGTCCTTAAGCTCGTCGAGGCGCCGGCGCTGCTCGTCGAGCAGGCGGTTCTGGCGGTCGCGGATCAGGTCCTGATCGCCCGGCGTGGGGGCGGCCGTGGCGCTGTTCAGGCTTAACCCGGCGAGCAACAAAGTACACAGAAGATACCGAGTCCGTGGCAATAACAAAGACATGTTCGATCCGTCGAAAATCAAGGCGCGGCAAACTAACATCGAACTTCGGCTGACCCAAGAAAATGGATTAGTTGCACGTCAGTTCTAGTTAGTTATGCAATACACTGATTAATAACAATAAAAATAATCAAAAAAGACGAAAGGTTCTTCATCGGAAGTATTATTCCGACAAACGGCAACTATTTTGATGTTGATTCAGCGAATACCTTATTAATTGCCACTACTTGGCCATCAAGTTATTGCCGAGTTAGGTTAGTACCGGGAAAGACGGAAAAGTTCGCAAGAATTTTGTGAACTAGAGCTCATTTATCGACATTGCAGGGAAAGCCGATTGGGGACGAGCGGCAAGCCTGATGCGGCAGAACCGGTGGAGGCGCTGTAGAGCCTCGCCGGGGCTCCACAGCGACCACCAAGGGCGGCTTGGTTTGGCCTTCAGCCGTTGTCTTTGCCTTTTTCCTGGCCGGGCACCAGGGTCAGCGGCGGGCGTTCCACGTCGCGCGAGACATGCGACTTCACGTCCTCGACGCCGCCATGCTCATCGTTGTGGATGACCAGCACACCCGGCCTGCGCAGTTGCTCCAGGGCTCCCTCCTCCAGCTTAAAACTTTCACTAAGGTGCTTGTCACTGAGCACATTGGCCTCGGCACGGCGCTGGGCGAACTTGCGCCCCTTGCGTTGCTGGTAACGCGCCCAACTGATCAGGATCACCGCGTTGAACAGGGCGATCCACAGGTAGATTTGCAGGGTGTTGAGCGCCGCGAAAATCGGCGCTTCCAGGCGTGGGCCGCCATGGCTGTCAAGCATCGACGTAATGCCGCGCATCATCAGCCAAATCAGCCCGCCCCAGGCCAGCAGGGTCAAGAGCACATCGATGCCCCACATCACCGGGTGTTGACGAGTTCGGACCAGTTTCATGATCACACGTCCTCATTGGCAGGTTTGATACCGCGATCCGGGCTGACCCAGCGCGCGCGCTTCTGATGCTGTTTGAACAACACCTTGGGAAAACTGACCAGCGTGGTGAACAAGCTGACCAGCCAGAACACCATCGGGTACCACACGGTCCAGAACAGGGTTTTCCACAGGTCCTTTTCGTAGCGCCGGTCGATCAGGATGCTCACGGCAAACTGCACCAGGCACACCATCGCCAGCACCAGCCCGGTAAACGCCGGCGGCACCAGGGAGTCCACCGCAATCGCTTGGGGCAAGACCATGAATTTGCCCAGCCCCCAGAAGATCACCGACAACAGGAAGGTGAAGGCCCAGCCGGTGGACAGGCAGTATTCGAACAGCAGCGGCCACAGGTAGCGATGCCGCCATTGCCAGATGCCACGGATGTTCTTGAACAGCACTTCGGCGCCACCCTGGGCCCAGCGCAGGCGCTGTTTCCACAGGCCTCCGACGGTTTCGGGCATGAGAATCCAGCACAGGGCACGTGGCTCGTAGAAGATGCTCCAGTGATCGAGTTGCAGCTTCCAACTGACATCGATGTCTTCGGTGATCATGTTGGTGCTCCAGTAGTCGATGCGGTCGAGCGCCTTTTTACGGAACGCCACCACCACACCGGACACCGTGAAGATCCGCCCGAATACGCGCTGGGTGCGCTTGATCAAGCCGATGATCGAGGAGAACTCGCCCACCTGCACGCGGCCGATCAAGGTCGAGCGCGTGCGGATGCGTGGGTTGCCGGTCACGGCACCCAGGCGCGGGTTGTCGAGCATCGGCGCAACCAGGTAGGCCGCCGCGTTTTTGTCGAGCAACGCGTCGCCGTCGATGCACACCAGGTACTCACTGCGCGCCGCCACGGCGCCCATGCGCAAGGCCACGGCCTTGCCCTGGTTCTGCGCCAGGTGCAGCACCCGCAGGCGTGGATGCTCCAGGGCCAAGGCGTCGAGCACCGCCGCCGTGTTGTCCTTGGAGCCGTCGTTGACGGCGATCACTTCAATGTTCGGGTACGACTGGCCCAGCGCCGCATGAATGGTTTCGGCGGCGTTATCGCCTTCGTTGTAGCAAGGGATGATGATCGAGATCAGCGGGTTGCCGGCCAGGGTCGGTGCCGGCGTGTCTTCTTCCCAAGGCCAGTGGCGTTCCCAGTGCAGCCAGAAGTACAAGCCGCCGGCGATCCACAGCGCCGACATGAACAGCGGGTAGAAGAACACGAAGTCCATCAGGAATTGCCCGGTGATCAGGAAGATCAGCCCCAGAGGCACGCCCAACACCAGCGCCAGTACGAATAAAGCCAGGATTCTATCGAACATGGTCAAGGGTTCCATTGGTTGGAAAGGGCCGGACGCACTGTCTTCAGGTCCGGGGAGTTTTCCAGGAAGTTGTCCGGGTAGTAGCCAAAACTCGTGACCCCCTGGCGTTTGAGTACACCCATCCACTCAGCCAATTGCGCACCGCTCAGGTCCGGCGCGGCCTTGGTGCGCCAGTCTTTGGCTTGCAGTTCGAATACGGTACGGTCCAGTGCGCCGGGGCGCGCCTTGACCGTGGCGACCAGTTTTTCCAGCCATACGTTGGAATTTTTGAGGGTCTCGCCTTCCATCAGCGGCATGGCCATCGGCGCGGTCCAGTCATAGGTCTGGAGGAAGTCGTCGAGGTTCTGCGCAAACCACGCTTCGCTCTGCGGATTGAGCATCGGCTCGGCGAAGATGTTGCGCGCGGTCTGCACCTGCGGACCACCGATGGCGCGGACCTTGGCAGTCAACTCCTGGGTGAAATCGATCAGGTAACGACTCTTGAAGCGTGTCCAACGCTGCATCACCGCCGGGTCGGCGCGCAGGGCCGCAATGCTGGCGGGCAAGCCGTTGGCGGCATAGACCTTGAGCGCGGCGGGGCTGGCGTCTTCGAAGTCGGACAGCAACGCATCGTCGTGGTACAGCACGCCGTCGATGGCATTGTTGCGGGCCAGGTCCTCATAGATCTCGCCAATGATCTTGCGCACCTGCGGGTCGAACGGCGACAGGCGCTGGTATTGATCCGGGTCGAGGCCGACCTTGCCGGTCTCCGGGTCCCAGCGGGTCACGCGGGGCAGCTTGGGGTCGAGGGCAAAACTGAGCACCGGCATCCAGGCATACACGCTGGCATGGGCACGGGTGTGCAACTGCCAGGCGACACGGTTGAACAGGTCGGCACGCACCGGCAAGTGGCGGTTGGGGAAGTACAGTTGATGCACCAGGCCGTCACCCTTGGGGTCGGCGAAGGCTTGCAGGAACACGGTGCCCGCGCCCATGTCCACCACGCGCTGCACCAATTGGTCGAGGTTGCGCGCTTGTTGGGCCGGGTCCGGGTCGTAGACGTTGTCCAGGTCCACATGCAGCACCCGCAGCGGTGCCCGGGTTTGCACCGCGACGATGCTGTTGGCGAAATGTTCGCCGTCCGGGTCGGACGCCACCAGGAAGCGCGGGCTGTTCATCAGGTTAGCCGAGCTATCGAGGCCATCTTCCAGGGTCAGGGCCATTTCATAGCCCTGCTCGCCGACGATCGCCAGCGAGGTGCCCTTGGCCGCGCCATAGGGCCATACCCACACCCGTGGCGCCTTGCCGGTGACGCTGCGGATCTTGTTGGAGATCGCCACGACGTCCGCGCGCATCCGCGCCTCGAACTGCGCCTGGGTTTCATAGCGGCCCGTGGCCGGATCGAAGCGCAGGGAGGTCGCAGCCGGTTCGAGGTTGCCCTGGGGGTTGGCCAGGATCCCTTTGTGACTGGCATCGGTGTGGGCAGCGATTTCCACCAGGCCGGAGCGGGACACTTCGCGGATCTGCTCCCAGGTCAGGAACTCACCCCGCGGGCGCGGTGAGCCGGCGAAGTCCACCGGTTGGTTCAACGGCGTATCGATCCAGGCGCCGACCGGCGCGAGCAGGGCCGGCCAGTGGTAGGCCCGCAGTATCGGCATCACGCGGGTATAGAAGCTCGAATAGCCGTCATCGAAACTGAGCATCACGGCTTTGGGCGGCAGCGCCGGACCGCCACGGCGGGCGGCGAGGATCTGGTCAACACTGACCGCCTGGTAACCGTTCTCCCGCAGCCAGGCCAACTGCTCGATCAAACGTTCGGTACGCACTGCCACTACCGTCTGGTCGGGGTCGCGATCCTCGACATCGTGGTAGGCAATGCCCAGGAAATGGTTTTTCGGCCACGGCGCTTCGTTGGCCGAGGTCGGCCGCTCGGCGGGTGGAGTGAAGGGGGCGGGCTGCTGGGCGCAGGCACTGGCCAGCAATACACCCAGGACCAGCAAGCAACGGCTGAGGACAGTCATGGTCAGGCTCTTCTAGAAGCGGTAAGTGAGGTCGACGAGCAGACGCAGATCGCGTTCGCGAACACCGTCATAGGGTCGGCTGATCAGGCTCAGGTTGGCGCCGGCTTCCAGAACGTCGTTCCAGCGAACGCGTTGGCCGTAACCGATCAAGCCGACCCCGCCGGTGGAATAATCCTTCTGGCTATACGTACCCGCACCGACTTGGAACTGCTGACTCCACTGGGTCTCGTAGCGGTGATAGAGCACATGGTTGACGGTGACGGTGGGCAACACGCTGAAGTCCGACTTCGGATTGAAGTACACCGTGTCGGCCTTGCTGTTGCGGCTGGCGCTGACTTCCAGGCCCAGGTCCACTTGCACGCCCGGCGAGCTATAGATGCCCTCGCGGCCGGTGAGCAAGGTTTCGACGCGGTCGTTGCCATCGCTGAAGTGCGACGGGCTGAGGGACAGCTTCCACTCACGGCTTTCATTGGCGCGCCAGCGGATGAAGCCGCTGCCGCCGTTGGCCGTGATGTCGGCATTCAGCGCACGTAACGGTGTGGTAGCCGAGAGGTAATCGAGGCTGCCTCCGTATTGCCAGTTATCGTTGATGTCGCGGGCGATCGACACGCGCGCGCCTTGTTTGGAGCCAAAGCCGTAGGAGTGGTTGGACACCTCGGCTTCCAGGGTCATGTCGCGGGTCCGCCGCTCCACGCCCACGCGCTGCCAACGGTGCTGGCCGGTGCCTTCGGAAAAGTCGGCGGTGGCGTAGCCGGCGCCGGCGAACAGGCGCCAGTCTTCATCGATGGGCGGCGTGTAGATCACGCTTTCAATGCCCCAGTCACGGCTGCCGGTGACAGCCCCCACGTCACCGTTATTACCGCCGCCATAGCTTTTGCCGGTGTAGGCCTCGACGCGCACCTCGGCCATGTCGTGGACGTTGCGCAGACGCTGGAGGCGCTGCACCTGGCGGCTGTCGGGGTTGCGGGCGATGACGTCGTCGGCAAGCACGTCGAGTTGGCGCCACTCCTGCAGATCCATGGCGGTGTAGGCCTGGGACACTTCCAGGCCGATGTCACGCGGCACCTGGTCTTCGGTTTCCTTGAGGATCGCTTCGGCGCGCCGTGGCAGGTCGCGGGCGCGGTACATGTCAGCCTGGGCCAGGTGCAGGCCGACGTTGCCCGGCGCCCGTGCTACCAGCGCATCCAGGCCGGCTTCGCTGCCCGGCAGATCGCCGCCGTACACGCCGGACTGGGCCGACAGTTGTTGAGCATCCATCCACGCGTCGTTGGGGTTGCCGATGGGCAAGCCTTTGAGTTCGACCCGAGGTTTCTGGTTGTTGGCGAGGGTATTGGCGACCTCGCGGGCGTCGACACCTTTGTCGCTTTCCTGCAGGGCGTAGAACAAGGCCGTGCTGTCTTCGACCCGGTCATCGGGCTCGGCGTCGGTGGCGCTCAGCGCCTGACGATAGAGCGGCTCGGCCTTTTCCGGCTGGCGCTGGTCGAGGTAAGACGCTGCCACCCAGCGCACCGCATAGGTTGGCAGTTGCACGCCTTCGGCCGTGAGGGTTTCGTACTCGCGAATCACCTCGGCGGTGCGCGCCCGAGCCTTGAGCGCGCCCAGGCGGTCGATGCGCCAGCGCACCACGTCGTCATGGGCGCTGGCATCGGGGGTCCAGCGGGCGAGCAGTGTGTCGTAGTCCTGCAGGGCACGGTCGGCGATCACGTAGCGTTCTTTCTCGGTGCGCGTGGCGAACTCGGCCATGCGTACCCGCTCGGCGGCCAGGTCGCCTTCGAGGCGGCGCTGGGTGACCGGGTCGAGCAGGCCCGGGCGCTGGGCCGCCAGGCGCAAGGCCGGCTCTGGCAGGCGGGCCTTTTGCAGGGCGACGATGTATTCGCGGGCCACTTCAGGCTTGTCGCCAGCGCGGATAAACGCTTGGTCGAACTCGAACAAAGCGTCGTAGTTCAAGCCGGCGCGGGTCAACGCGTAGCCCAGGGCCATGCGCCGGTTGGGTTCGTCGGGTTTGGCCGCGACCAATGCGCGGGTGCGCTGCACCGCCTCGCTGGCTTGGCCGCCGTCGGCCTGGGTCAACGCCAGGCCGAGTTGCAGGTCGACATTATTCGGTTCACGCAGCAACGCCTGGCGATACACCGCCTCGGCCTTGGCCCACTGCTGTTGGTTGCGATAGGTGCGCGCCACCGTGGCGAGCGCCTGGGTGCTCAGGTTGCGATTCTTGCCCTGGGCCTCATACACCTTCAGCACTTCGGCGTCCTGGCCGGCCCACCCGGCGATCACCAGATGGTCGCTGACCTGGCCAGGCGTCTGGCGTTCGGCAGACAGCTGGCGCAGTTGGGTCAGCGCGGGGGTGAAGTTGCCGTTGCGCGCCTGGATGATCAGGGCGTCATAGGCCGGGTCGGCCACGGCAAAGGTGGGCATCAGCAACTGGCTGCACAAGGCGACCCCGACGAGCAGTCGCAACCGGCCTGATGCACTGAGTGGTGGGTTTGGCAACATATCGTGAGCTTCCTTACACACGGAAAGCTGTAACGATAGGTGGTCCTGAGCAATTTGCTGCAGGGTGCCGGCGTCTCGGGACCCGGCCTAGCTTTCCTGTAGGAACTATCCCTTAAGAAAGTGAGAAAAAGGCCAACTCATAACAATTGTTCAGAATTGCCCGACACACTAAAAAATGAATACGGGGGCGGACTTGCCGGGGATAGCGGGGTATCAGCCAATCGCGATGGCGACTATTTGACCCGTATCACCCGCAACCCCGCCCCCGTTATTTTTTCCTGAGTGGTGCAGAATTTTTTACTGCGCGCCGCTCATCGCACCGACTTTGGACATCACGAAGGTGAGGAATTGTTCAACCGTCATCTTCTGGCCGTTGAACGTCACTTCGTTGTTGGCGTAGTGCAGCTTGGACACCACGTCGCTGCCGACCAGGGTCGCCAGTTGCGTGCCGACGGCAACGCCGCTGACCATCTCGCTGGCCATCTGGGATTGCTGCTCGATCGCTTCAGGTGCGGTCACACCGGCGAGCTGCGCCTGCAGGGCGGCAACGTCAGCGATCATAGGCTTAGACAGGCTCAGGTTGGCATCGAGCAACGCGATGATCTGCTTGCCCAGCTCCATCGGCGGCAGTTCCATGCTGCTCGGCTTGGCCAGGTCCACGATCAGGTTGAATTTGCTTTCGCCACGGGTGGTTTTCAGCGACAGGTTTTCCACCGCCACTTGCGGCTTGGCGCTCAGCAATTGGTTGACGTTGGTATCGGCCAAAGCCTGCTCGGCCTCGCTCAGTTGCAGCTCAGGCGCCGGCTCACCGGCGGCGGCAGCGGCCTGCACCGGCGCCATTTTGTCCTGATAGAGCTTGGTCAGCACCAGCATCGACGGCACGTCGACGTTTTTCATGCTCAGCGCCATGGCGGCTGAACCCACGGGTTTGCCCTGGTAACCGATCTCGTCGATCTTGTAGTCGACGCGGCCGGCCAGGTTGTTGTCCTTGGTTTCGCTGGTGTCTTTCTGCTCGAAGCCCTTGAGGGTCAGCACGGCCTTCTGCGGGCCCATGGTGAGCTTGGTGTCGGTCAGTTCCACGGTGTTCTGCCCGGTGTAGAAGCCGAACGTGGATTTCTCCAAGTTGCTGGCCACGGTCAGCCCGGCCAGTTCGGCTTCGAACGGCGAGCCATTGGCGTCGACTACGGCGACCTTGAGGCTGTTCATGTAGCCGTCGGCCTTGACCTTCTTGCCTTCGGCGCTGCTGTCGAAGTTCAGGTTGGCGCCGGAGAAACTCACGGAAGACTTATCGTCCTTGAACTCCAGCGGCAGCAGTTCGACGTTGCCGTTGACCGAGCGGCTGTAGCCGATGTTGGCCACGCCTTTGAGCGGCGATACGTCTTTGGCGGCGGCAAACCACTTCTCGGTGGTGGGGTTCTTTTCCAGCTCATAGTGACTGGTGGCCATGACTGGCAGCCATTTCAGCGTGACCAGGCGCGAGACCGGCAGCGGGCCGTGTTCGATATGGTCGACGAACAGCAATTCAGGGTTCGGGTTGTCTTCGCCGAAGACCGCGCCTTGTGCTTTCAGGCGGTAATGGGCGGTGCTGCTGAACACGCCACGGTCCAGGGACACCAGCTCAAGGGCCAGCGTGCCGTCGACACCGGCCATGGAGGTCTTGAGTTCCTTGTTGGCGTTCTGGATCGCGGTTTGCAGCACCGGTTCCAGTTGTTTACCGGTAAACCAGGCGCCGCCTGCACTGACGACGCCAACGGCGACAACGAAACCCAAAAGAACGACTGCTGGCTTATTCATGAAGTGACCTGATCAAATCCTGTGAGAAGTGGGCTGTCTTCCTTGAACCCCAAGTGAGGTTGGCTCAAGCCCGCCGAAAAACGGGGGGAAGATTAGCACTGGGGGCCGCGAACGGCCCAGACTTTCAGAGGGATCAGTTCTACACAAGTTCAGGAGTATTCCATTTCGATCTCGTCCAACTGGTGGTCGAAACTCTTCAAACGGGCGGTCCAGGTGTACACCAACACCTCGAATTCACGGTGTATTACGGCATTGCCGGGGGTATCGACCTTGGGATCACAGAAGTCCAATTGGTAGCGCTCTCGGGCCATCTGCGTGGCGACATCGGACAATTCCCGCGCGTTATTCAGCCAATGCCTACCCTCGGCAATTTGTCGATCGAGCAGCACGCATTGTTTTTTCAGGGTTTCGAGACTTTTTTCCAGGGGCGTGCCGGTCAGGTCGCCCATGACTTCCTGGAAGGTACGCCCGGGCTGCCAATAGCTGCCCCAGAAATAGCGGTCGAACACGGTTTCGACCCGGCGCAGGGCGACCTTGGTGTCCCAGATCGCAACGCGGGTCTTGCCTTGTTCGAGGAGCTTTTTCTTCACCCGTAGATTTTGGTAGGACGCCCAGGCCACGACGCCGATGGACAAGGTGCCGATCACCAGGCAGGCGCTGTCGAGAAACACCATGGCCGTGTCGATTCGGTGAGCGAGCATGACGCCGTAGAAGTAAGCCGCCGATAACAACACCAGTGCGAAGCACACGCACCAGAAAGCGGGAGCATAAGGGTTTTTCATTATTGGAATCCCCATGAGCAAACGCGAGCTGTGTCAGGCGGGCTCTCTGCCAGTCAAAAAGCATGGCGGCCCGCCTGACAAAGCATAGCTACCTGCTCAGGGTTTGCCGGGCTGTGAGGCTTGCGTTCGTCCGCTTTCCCAACCGCCGCCCAGGGCCAGGAACAGATCGATCTGGCTCATGGCAACCTGCGTGTTGGCCGCCGCCAGTTGCCCACGCACATCGGTGTAGGTGCGCGTGGCTTGCAGGTCGGTCAGGAACGACGCGCGGCCGGCCTGGAAGAAGCGGTGGGTCTGGTCGGCGGCTTCCTTGGCCGACGCGTCGGCTTCGGCCAGCGCATCGCGACGCTGTAACTGCGCGGTGTACTGCGCCAGGCCGGTCTGGGTTTCGCGGATGGCGTTGAGCACCACCCCGTCGAAGTGCGCCAGGGCGCCCTGGGTCGCCGCTTCGGACTCGTGGATGCGCGCACGGGCGCCATTGGTCGGTACGGTCCAACTGATCATCGGGCCAAACCCCCAGCGGTTGGTGGCGGGCGTGCCGAGGTTGTCGAGCAGCCCGACCGTGCCAATGCTGGCGCCGATGCTGATGTCCGGATACAGCGCGCCCGTGGCCACGCCGATACGTGCGGTGGCGGCGGCCAGTTGGCGTTCCGCCTGGCGCACATCGGGGCGACGTTTAAGCAGCGTCGCGCCATCGCCCACCGGCAGCAGTTGGGCGATGTGGGGGAGTTCGGCGCACGTGCCGGTGCCCGCCGGCAGTTGATCCACCGGCTTGGCCAGCAGCATCGACAGGCGGAACAGCCCGGCCTGGCGCGCAGCTGCATAGCGCGGCATATCGGCGCGCAAGGATTTGTACTGGGTTTGCGAGCGGGTGACCTGGGTTTCATCGCCGCGCCCGGCGTCGCGCAGGCGCTGGGTCAACGTCGTGCTCTGGGCTTGCAGGTCGAGGGATTGGTTGGCGATCGCCAGTTCTTCGTTGGCCGCGCAGACTTGCGTATAGGAACGCACCACATCGGCGACCAGGGTGATCCGCGCAATATCGGCTGCGGCCTGGGTTGCATCGGCGCTGGCCTGGGCGCTTTCGATGCCGCGTTGCAGGGTGCCGAACAGATCGAATTGATACGAGGTGGTGATGCCCACGCTACCGATATTGCCCACCGGGACTTTTTCCGAGAGCAAAAACGCTTCACCGGACTCTTGCAGGCGCTGGGCCTCGGCCTTGGCGCCGGCACTCCAGCCGCCGACAGATTGAGCCTCCTGTACCTGATAGCGCGCCCGCTGCAAGTTGGCGGCGGCGACGCGCAGGTCGGTGTTGGAGGCCATGGCCTGGCGCACCAGTTCATCCAGGCGCGGGTCTTTGTACAGCTTCCACCAGTCGGCCGGCACCGGCGCCGACACCACGTTGTTGCCCTCGCCCGCCAGTTGCCCTTGCAGGTCGCCACGGTTCATCGCGGCCTTCTCCGGCAGTCGGTAATCCGGGCCGACCACCTGGCAGGCTGACAACAGCAAACCCAGCGCAGCGGTTGCCACAATCTGCTTCATGGCTGGGCTCCGTCCTTGGGCTTGTCGCCGATGATCGACACCGTCGCCGTGCGGCCGGCGATCATGCGAAAGTCCGCCGGCACCTCGTCAAACGCAATGCGCACCGGAATCCGCTGGGCCAGGCGCACCCAACTGAACGCCGGGTTGACGTTGGGCAGCAGGTTGGCGCCGCTGCTGCGGTCACGGTCTTCGATACCGGCGACGATGCTCTGCACATGGCCGTGCAGGCGTGCGCTGTCGCCAATCACGCGGATATCGACGCCCATGCCGACGTGGATGCCGTCGAGCTTGGTCTCTTCGAAGTAGCCGTCGATATGGAAGGAGTTGCTGTCCACCACCGACAGCACCGGGTGCCCGGCGGTGACGAACTCCTGCGTGCGCGGCGCACGGTCGTTGACGTAGCCGTCCACCGGGCTGCGGATCACCGAGCGGTCGAGGTTGAGTTGGGCCGAGTCCACCGTCACTTGCGCTTCGGCCAGGGCCGATTGGGCACGAGCGACGCGGGACTGGCTTTCTTCCAGTTGCTCGCTCGGCACCAGGTTGCCCAGGCCACGGTTACGCTTGTACTCGCGCTGGGCCTGGGCCAGGGTTTCCTGGCGGTCGGCCACGGCGGCCTGGGCCTGGCGCAGGGCCAGCTTGAAGCGGTCCTGATCGACGGCGAACAGCACCTGGCCTTTGCTCACCAGTTGGTTGTCGCGCACGTCGACCCGCTGGATCAACCCGGACACGTCCGGGGCAATCTGCACGATGTCGGCACGGATGTGGCCGTCACGGGTCCAGGGCGCATACATGTAGTACATGACCATGCGCCATACGACGACGACCGCGAAGCTCACGATCAACAACGTCAGGACGACACGGCCGATGGTCAAAAAAGGTTTTTTCATGTCATCAGGTATCGACTGAGTGAGTCCACCGCGCCCAGCAACAGCGCATAGAGCCCCACGTTGAACAATGCCCGGTGCCAGACCAGGCGATAGAAGTGGAGACGGGTCAACAACCCATGCACCACCAGAAACAACACGTAAGCAATGCCCATCAGCACCAGCAACGTGGGCAGGAACACCCCGCTGATATCCAGATCACCGATCATAAAGGCGCTCCATCAGGCAGCGGCGCCTCTGTCTCGGTGCCGCCAATCATTTCCACGCCGGGCAACAGTGCCAGGCGCAGGCCCGCCAGGGCGTGCAGCAGATGCAGGCGGGTGTCGTCTTCGTCTTGCAGGCCTTGGCCGTTGAGGGCGCGGCGCGTGCGGTCGAGGGTCAGCAGCAGACCGCTGGGCGAAGGCAAGCGTTCACCCGCCTTGAGGCAGGCCTTGTAGTAAGCGCCGACGCCTTCCACCACTTGGTCGAGCAACACCCGCGGTACGCCGTAGATCCGTGGCGAGTAGGCCAGCAGGTCGAGCAGGTTCAGCGCCACGCGCAAATCGCGCAGGGCGATGCCCGTGTCCTGGCCGATGATCGCCAGGCGCGGCAGGTGCTGCATCAGGCGGTCGAGCATTTGCGCGGCCAGGTGCCGGTGTTCGGCCAGGGTCGCCGGTTCGGTCAGGCCGACGATGTCGCGCCAACTGAACCGGGTCAGGCGCTTGGCGGCCAACTCGGCACCGAAGGGCCGCGCGATCAGCGTCCACACAAAGGCAAACAGCAGGCCCACGGGCCCGGCCAGGTTGACGTTGGCGAAGTTGAGGAAGTCGGCGTCATAGGCGCCCTGGATGCTGATGAACGACGAGGTATTCACCAGCGTCAGCAGCATGCCCAAGTAGAAACGCGGCTGTACCGTGAGCGTGCCAATGCAGATAAACGGCACGGCGAACGCCAGCACCAGCATGGGGAAATCGTGCAGGTTGGGCAGTACCAGGAACAGATACAGGCTGGCGAACAGCACCGACATGGCGGTCCAGAAAAAGAACCGGTAGATCTGCGGCGCCGGGTCGTCCATCGACGCAAAGAAGCTGCAGGCGACGGCCGCCAGGATCACGGCGCTGCCGCCGTCGGTCCAGCCCAGCAGAATCCACAGCACCGAGGCGACGATGATCGCGGTGACGGTGGAAAACGCCGAATAGAGCATCAGGCCACGGTCGAGAAACGGCGTCAGCCGGCCCAGGCGCCAGTGGCGGTACACGGCGCGCCAGGTGTCCTGGCTTTCACATTGGATCGCGGCCTGCAGGCTGCGGCAGTCTTGCCACAGGTCGATCCACTCACCCAGGCGATACAGGGCGTTGGAGAACAGCAGCGTGTGGCGGTCGTCCAGCGCTTCGCCTGCCGGTTGCAGGGCGTCAAGTTGGTCACGCAGGGCGCGCCAGCGTTCCAACGGCGCGGATTCGGTGGTGCTGTGCAGCCACTGATCCGTCGCCGCCAGCAACGGCGCGAGCGTTTCGAGAAACTCCGGCGCACGGTGCTCGATGGCGTACAGCGCATCGTCGAGCGCATCCACCACCGGCAGCAGGTGGATCATCCGCCCGCGCAATTCCTTGGTGTTGCGCACCGTCTGCGGCCGGGCGCCTTCGTGGGGCAACTGGCCGATCATCAACTCCAACGTGTTGAAGGTGGCGACCATGCCGCTGCGCAAGGCGCTGACTTCTGCCGGCGCCACGTTGCGGCTCAGAAAGCGCTGGCTGTAGACCTGGGCGTCGCTGAACCACTTGGCCACCGAACCATCGAACACCGGCATCAGGCGCCGTGGCCAGAACATCGCGCCGACCACCGCCGCCACCGCGATACCCAGAAAAATTTCCTCGGTGCGCGCTTCGGCCACGTCCCACACCGCCAGGGGATTATCCACCACTGGCAAGGCGATCAGCGGCAAGGTGTAGCCGGCCAGCATCAAGGCGTAGTTATTCGCGGTGCGCAGGTGCATGGAGAGAAACAGCAGGGTGCCCGTCCACAACGCAATCACCACCACCAGCAGGTAAGGCGACTGCACGAACATCGGCACAAACACCACCGCCGCCGCCGCGCCCATGAAGGTGCCGATCGCGCGGTACAACGCCTTGGAACTGGTCGGACCGACAAACGGGCTGGAGACGATGTACACCGTGGCCATCGCCCAGTACGGACGCGGCATTTGCATGAGCATGGCGATGTACAACGCGATCATCGACGCAGCGAACGTGCGTACCCCGTAGAACCAGTCTTTGGCCGGCGGCATGCCGGTAAAAAATCCCCTCAAGATGCCGCAACCGCTGGAGGTTGATGGGCGGCTTCAAAGGCGCGCAACACACGCAGCGCAACCTCCATGTCGGCAGGCGCGATATCGGCCAGCACCTCGCGGCGCAGACGCACCAGTTGCGCCTCCACCGCCTGCACCAGCTCACGGCCACGTGCGGTGAGGCTCAACGCCTTGGCGCGGCGGTCGTGGGCGTCTTCGGCGCGGCACACATAGCCGCCGCTGCACAGTTGGTCGAGCAGGCGCACCAGCGACGGGCTTTCCATCCCCGACGCCTGGGCCACTTTTACCTGATGCACCCCGTCGCCCAGGCGGCCGATCATCAACAACGGCACGGCGCAGGCTTCGGAAATACCGTAGCTCACCAGCGTGTTCTGGCAGATTTTGCGCCAGTTACGGGCGCCCACCACCATGCTGCTGCTGAGGTTCATCTGGAGTTGTTCGAGGGTCTTGGGCACTGGATCATTCGCATACAGTTAGTTTGCTAACTATCAATATGGTGGATGGAGCCGAATGCGTCAAGTTTTGAAACAATTTAGCGGGTGGGTGGAGATGGAGGTCAGTAAAGCGGGTTTGAGCGCGGGTGTTGGATTTTCAGCGATAGCCGCAACGCCGCATGACCCATGTGGGAGGGGGCTTGCTCCCGATAGCGGAGGTTCAGGCAATACATGGTTGACTGATCTACGGCTATCGGGGGCAAGTCGAATCGTCGCACCGCCCCTCCCACATTTGGATCGGCGTCGGCTTCAGGATCGCTGTGCAGCCTGCCATTCAGGCGGCGCCTGGGTAAGTAAAGCGGGTTTCAGCGTGAGGGTTGGATTTTCAACGATAGCCACAACGCCGCATGACCCATATGGGAGGGGGCTTGCTCCCGATAGCGGAGGTTCAGGCAATACATGGTTGACTGATCTACCGCGATCGGGGGCAAGCCCCCTCCCACATTTGGATCAGCGTCGGCTTCAGGATTGCTGTGCAACCGGCTTATTGACCGCTCAGTCTCCTAAGTGGCTCTGCTGGAAAATATCAGCACCTTTTGCTCCACCGCCAGACGCTCCAGACTTTCACTGCCTCGGATACAACAACTAACGCAGCCATTAACACCACGTTGTAGTTAGGCACAAGCTGAGCACCTACCAGCAACAGCGAAACAGAAGGCACAATAAAAGCCAATCGCAAGGGTGTTTGAAGGTAAGTAACCCACCTCACCTGTTCACGTCCAAGAAAGAACAGTAGGCACGAGATCACGATGGAAACTTGCAGCAGCATGGCAAAGCCGAACAGGTATAACTGCACAACGCTATGCTCACGCAGCACCCATAAAGCACTTTCAAGATCGCTTAAATAAGGAATCCTTCCCTCTATTGCGCTGACCACTGCATAGCGAATCAGATAAAGGGCATCCATGGTTCCCCAAAACCAGAAGATCTGTTTGCGCGTCATTTTTTAACATCCTTGTATTCACTGAGAAGTGGTCAACGCCTGTAAATATGGGTTCCTCTCTCTGCCCGCTATCATCCACTTCCTTTTAGCCGATAGGAGATTTCCCAACCTCGCGCATCACCCGCTCCACCTCTTCCTCAATAAACTCAAACACGTCTTCCAGCACGCAGGTCGATTGCCATGGTGCCAAGCGTTCCAGAAAAATTAACTGGGCCGCCTACAGCCCAGTTTTTTTACCGCACACCATTTTTTTTACATTGCCGCGCTTCAGCAAAGATTTTTTTACACCTCTCGACCACGCCGCAACATCAGGTTCAACTCATCCACCACTTCAGCCCAATCCGCATCCACCAGAATTTCTTCACGCAAAAACGCCTTCTGGCTATCCGTCCAGAAAAACGCGTCGGCCAGTTGCAGCGCAGGCTTGAGCGGTGAATGCGTGGTGATGAACTGCTCGATGCCGGCCGGGTCATCGTCCAGGCCGAGTTGTTTGAACAGGGAGGGCAAGCTGTGTTCAGGCGATTGCATGATGAGCTCCGGATAGGTGGGTTTATCCGAGTCTAGTCCTCCCCCCCAGCAGGCGCGAGCTTGCGCTAGAGGGTTTGCAACCATGCCTGCAGTTGTGCGACGCATTGCTGCGCAGAGAGCTGGCCGGTCTCCAGGACCAGGGCGGCTTGCGGCGGCGGTTCGTAAGGTGAGCCGATGCCGGTGAACCCCGGCAGTTCGCCGCGTCGGGCGCGGGCGTAGTGGCCTTTGGGGTCGCGGCGTTCGCAGATGTCCAGGGTGGCGTTGCACCACACTTCCCGATAGTCCGCGCCCAGGCGGTCGGCGAGCACCGTGCGTAGTTCGACCAACGGCGCGATCAGCGCCAGGATCACGATTTGCCCGTTGTCCACCAGCAACGCTGCCAGTTCGGCGGCGCGGCGGATGTTTTCCAGGCGGTCGCTGTCGGCAAACCCCAGGTCTTTGTTCAAGCCGCCGCGCAAGGCATCGCCGTCGAGCACGATGCTGTGTCGGCCTTGTTCGAACAACGCAGCCTGCAGCCCCTGGGCCAGGGTCGATTTACCCGACGCGGGCAAGCCGGTCAGCAGGATCGCCACGCCGCGATGACCATTGCGAGCCTCACGCTGATCACGCGTGATGCTCGCGGTCGGTGCCACCAGGTTACTTGGCGACGGCACGGGGCACCGGCGTGGCGATGTTGCCGGCGGCCCACGCCGATTCGCGGCCGGCCAACGCGGTAGCGATGGACTGCACGCGGTCGGAATCGACCTGCTCCGGCAGCGGGTCAAGCCCGGCGCTGGCGAAGATCTGGCCGTAGGCGTTGCGCAGGTCGGCGTAGGCCAGGTCGCGGCGCAGGTCGGCTTGCAGGGTATTGAGTTCGCCCTGGATCAGGTCCAGTTCGCCCAGGCCCGCGGCTTGGTGACGGTTGCGCAGTTGGGTGAGGATCTGCCCGTCGATGTCGGCCAGTTGTTCGTTGGTCTTGAACTGGCGCACAGCGTCCTGGAAGTTCGCGTTGGCGACGTAGAGTTGCGCCAGCACCGCGATGGACATGGCCTGACGCCGTGCGGTAGCGACTTCTTCGCCAGCCTTGGCGACGTCGATCGCCGCCGGCGCGGAGAGCACGTTGAACAGGTTCCAGGTGACCTTGGCGCCGTAGTCGGCCCAGCGGTTGTCCACCAGGAACGAGTTGCTGTCGTAATGCCCGCCGGCCGAGAATTCCAGGCCCGGCAGCAGGCGCAGCATGGCCTTGCGGGTTTCGGCGGCGCTGATGCGGGTCTGGTAGTCCTGCTCGCGCAGTTCAGGGCGGTTGGCCAGGGCTTCCTGTTCCAGGCTGGCGAAGTTGACCTTGAGCTGCGGCACGGTGTAGTCGTCCGGCGTGGCCAGCTTGAGGTCGGTGCCCATGGGCAGGTTGATCAGGGTCGACAGTTCGGTCTTGGCCAGCGAAAGCGCGCGGCGCTGTTCCTGCAATTGGCGCGTGGCTTCGATCAGCGAGC
Organism: Pseudomonas sp. D3; assembly: GCF_029320995.1. Taxonomy (NCBI): domain Bacteria; kingdom Pseudomonadati; phylum Pseudomonadota; class Gammaproteobacteria; order Pseudomonadales; family Pseudomonadaceae; genus Pseudomonas; species Pseudomonas sp. D3. Next base: position 378,426 of record NZ_CP119772.1, on the reverse strand, counting down.
GCTGGTAGCCCAGGGCCTGGATCGGGTCGCCGATGCGCTGCTCGCTCATGCTTTGGCTGTTGGTCTGGGCCTGGTCGACACGCGCCATCAGGCTGTCGATCTGAGTCAGCAGGCGTTCGGCCGCGACCGCCCGCCAATAGGCCGAGCGCACGTCCTGAACGATGGTGTTGATCACCTTGCGGCGCCGCTCCTGGACGATCAGGCGCTGGTCGCCTTGCTGTTTGGCGCTGATGTAGCTGACGCCAAAGTCGAGGACGTTCCACACCATGGTCAAGTCGGCCACGCGACGGTCGCGGTCCTGGGAAGTCGAGGGTTCCAGGGACTGGGTGCCGGTGCGCACGCTCTGGCTGCTGGAGGCGTTGGTGTTGTTGCGCCCGGCGTAACCGGCGGACAACGCCATGCGCGGCAGCATGTCGAAACTGGCGAGGTCGAGTTGGCGCTTGGCCAGGGCCTCCTCCATGATCTTCAAACGCCCTTCGAGGTTGTATTTCACCGCCCGGGCCATGGCCTCGTGCAGTGTCAACGGGCCGCTCAATGGCTCCTGATCCTTGTACATACCGTGCAGGTCGCTGCGGGCTCGCTGCTCGCTGACACTGCGCTCAATCGGCTCGCTGGTGACCGCACAACCGCTGATCGCCAACGCCAGCACGCTGGCGCCGAACAACTTATGAACTGTTTTCATCCCTGGACTGCCCCTGTTACTGCGCCATGATTTAAGTGTGTCAGGCCTGCATTTCGCTGATGCCGACCTGTTGCAATGCCTGCGCCAGGTCAATCACCTGACGCTGTTCCACGTCTTTGATCTGTTGCAATTGCTGGCCCAGGGTCGGGGCGCCGAATCCGCCCCTCAGGCCTTGGGCCGCGTCACCGCCGCCCTGGATCGCTCTGCCGTCGAACGCCTTGAGGCCACTGTCCCCACCGCCGCTCTCGCGATTGAACAACCCCGACAAGGTGCTTGAACCAAACACCCCGCCGTCGCCGGCGCCAAAGCCGAGGAAGCCCTGCGTGCTGCCGGCCACGCTACTGTCGCTGCTGAATACCTGGGAAATGAAGCTGGGCGCCAAGGCGCCGTTGCGAATAAAGATGTTGCCGATGGGCGGCAAGCCCGCCCCCGTTTCACGCTGTTCGAACAATGCCGGGAAGCCGATGGGGGAACCAAGGTTGCCCACAGGCCGGCCAAACACGATCGGTTGCAGCGGCACATCCGGCGCGCCGGGTGGCGGTGCCGGCTCAGTGACGCGGAACAGTGGGTCGCCGGTCAGGGCAATGGTGTTGACCCCATAGTTATTGGAGTTGGCATGGCCGCTGCCGGCGTTGCCCGCCAGGTCACTCACCAGGCCGTTATCGAGGGTGATGAAGTTGTTCGGGGCATTAAGGTTGGCCGTCGGCGTGAGGGTCGCGGTCCAGGTTTTACCGCCGTCGTTGCTGGCCAGGTTGGACAAGGTGCCGTTGGCCACGCTGAGGTCATCCAGCGCGAAGCCGCTGACTTTCTCACTGAAGGTAAACGTGACGGTGGTGGTCTGGCCGACGGTCAGGTTCGGGTTGCCAATGCTGATGGTCGCCGTCGGGCGTTCGCCATCGATCACGAAGTTGTTTGAGATCGCAATGCCGCTGCCGGCGTTACCGGCGGCATCGCTGACCTGGCCGGCATCCAGCACGATCAGGTTGGTCGCGTCGGTAATCGCCGCTGTCGGGGTCAGGGTGGCGGTCCAGGTTTTGCCGCCATCGTTGCTGGCCAGGTTGGACAGTACGCCGTTGGCCACGCTCAGGTCGGAGAGCGTGAAGCCCGTGACGACCTCGCTGAAGCCGATGGTGACGGTGGTGGTCTGGCCGATGCCCAGGGTGCCGTTGGTCACCGAAATGGTCGCGGTCGGGCGCTGGGTGTCGATCGCATAATTGTTGGAGTCGGTGCTGCCGCTGCCCGCGTTGCCGGCGGCGGTTTGTACGCCGCTGTTGTCCAGGGTGATCAGGTTGCTGGTGTCGGTCACGTCGGCCGTCGGGGTCAGGGTGGCGGTCCAGGTCACGCCGCCGTCGCTGGAGCCCAGGTTGTTCAGCACGCCGTGGGCCACGCTCAGGTCGGCCAGGGTGAAACCGCTGACGGCCTCGGAGAAGGTGATGGTCACCGAGGCGGTCTCGCCGGCCTTGAGGGCGGTGTCGCCGACCACGATGGTCGCCGTCGGCAGCACGGTGTCGAGGCTGTAGTTGGCCGAGTCGGTCGTTCCCACCCCGGCGTTGCCCGCCAGGTCGGCAATGCCGGTATTGGCCAGGGTGATCACGTTGCCGGCGGCGCGGATGCCCGCCGCAGGCGTGAAGAAGGCCGTCCAGGTGACGCCGCCGTCGTTGCTGCTGACCGCGCTCAGGGTGCCATGGGCGACGTTCAGGTCGCTGTTGTCAAAACCGCTGACGGCTTCCGAGAACGTGACCGTGACCAACGTGGTCTCGCCAGCACTCAATACAGGGTCGGCCATCACAATGGTCGCCGTTGGCCGCTGGCCGTCGATGGCGTAGTTGTTGGAATCGGTGGTGCCGCTACCGCTGTTGCCCGCCAGATCGGCGACGCCGGTGTTGTCCAGGGTAATCACGTTGCTGGTGTCGGTAATGCCGGACGTCGGGGTGAACGTCGCGGTCCAGGTCACGCCGCCGTCTGCGCTGCTCACGGCGCTCAAGGTGCCGTTGTTGACCGTCAAATCAGCGTTGCTGAGCCCGTTCACCGCCTCCGAGAAGGTGATCACCACCGCTGAGCTGCCACCCACGCCGAGAGCCGGATTCGCGACCACGAGGGTGGCCGTAGGGCGTGCGGTGTCGACGGCGTAGTTGTTGGAGTCGGTGGTGCCGCTGCCGCTGTTGCCGGAGCCGTTTTGTACGCCGCTGTTGTCCAGGGTGATCAGGTTGCTGGTGTTGCTGATCGCGCTGTTCGGCGTGAAGGTGGCTCTCCAGGTCACGCCGCCGTCGCTGCTGCCGACGGCGGTCAGCGTGCCGTTGGCGACCGTCAGGTCGGCGTTGGTAAAACCGCTGACCGCTTCGGAGAAGGTAATGATGACCTGCGAGGTGTCGCCGATTTTCAGGGCATTGTCGGCGACGACGATAGTTGCGGTTGGCCGCACCGTGTCGATGGTGAAGTTGCCCGAGTTAGTGACACCGCTGCCGGCGTTGCCGGCCAGGTCGGTGTAGCCGGTGTTGTTCAGGCTGATCAGGTTGGTGGTGTCGCGGACGTCGCCGGTCGGTGTGAAAGTCGCCGTCCAGGTGATGCCGCCATCCGCGCTGCTGACTGCCGAGAGGGTGCCGTTGGGCACGCTCAGGTCGCTGTTGTCAAAACCGCTGACGGCTTCCGAGAACGTGACCGTGACCAAGGAGGTTTCGCCGGCACTCAATACAGGGTCGGCAATCACAATGGTCGCCGTTGGCCGCACGCTGTCGATCGCATAGGCGTTGGACAACGTGGTGCCGGACCCGACATTACCGACGCCGTCGACCAAGCCGGTGTTGTCCAGGACAATGTGATTGTTGTTCTGAGAGATGCCTGCCACAGGCGTCAACGTCACGGTATAGGTGATGTTGTCGCTGGTGCTCAGGCTGTTCAGGGTGCCGTTGTCGGTGGTCAGATCGGCCAGGCTGAACCCGGTCACTGCTTCACTGAAGGTGATGGTCACCAGCGACGAGCCGCCGATCCCCAGGTGGTCGTTGTTCACCACCACCGTCGCGGTCGGGCGCTGGGTGTCGATGGCGTAGTTATTGGAATTGCTGGTGCCGACGCCGACATTACCCGACACCGCCGCCTGGACGCCGCTGTTGTCCAGGGTGATCTGGTTGCTGGCGTCGGTGATCGCGCTGCTCGGGGTGAAGGTTGCCGTCCAGGTAATGCCACCGTCGCTGCTCGTGACCGCGTCCAAGGTGCCGTTGGTGATCATCAGGTCGGCGTTGCTGAAGCCGGTCACGGCCTCGTTGAACGTAATCGTCACCAGGGAGGAATCGCCGATTTTCAGCACCGGGTTGGCCACCACGATGGTCGCCGAGGGCAACACCGTATCGATGGTGAAATTCGCCGAGTTGGTAGTGCCCGTGCCCGCGTTGCCGGCCAGGTCGGCGATGCCGGTGTTGGCCAGGGTGATGACGTTGCTCGCGCTGTTGGTGTTCGTCCCTGGGGTGAAGGTCGCGGTCCAGGTGATGCCGCCGTCGGCGCTGCTCAGGCTGCTCAGGCTACCGTGGCTTGCCGTCAGGTCGGCGAGGGTGAAACCGGTCACTGCTTCGCTGAAGGTGATCGTCACCAGCGACGTTTCGCCTGCGGTCAGCGCTGGGTCGGCGACCACGATGGTCGCGGTGGGACGCAGGGTGTCGATGGCGTAGTTGTTCGAGTCGGTGGTGCCGGTGCCGGCGTTGCCGCTGGTGTCGCTGTAGGCGGTGTTGTCCAGGGTAATCAGGTTGGACGTATTGGTGATGTTAGCCGTTGGGGTGAAAGTCGCGTGCCAGGTGATACCGCCGTCACTGCTGCTCACCGCACTCAGCGTACCGTTGGCGATGGTCAGGTCGGCGTTGGTGAAACCGACGACAGCTTCGCTGAACGTCACGGTGACCTGCGAGGTCTGGCCTATCGCCAATGCGCTGTTGGCGACCACCACCGTGGCGGTCGGGCGCACGCCGTCGATGGCGACGTTGTTCGACATGGTAGTGCCGCTGCCGGCGTTGCCCGCGATGTCCTGGACCCCGGTGTTGTCCAGGGTGATGTGGTTGCTCGCGCTGACGATACTCGCGGTCGGGGTAAAGGTTGCGATCCAGGTGGTACCACCGTCGTAGCTGTTCACCGCGCTCAGGGTGCCACTGGACACTGTCAGGTCGGCGTTAGTGAACCCGGTCACGGCTTCGCTGAAGGTGATGGTCACCAGCGAGGTCTGGCCGATGCCCAGGTTGGTGTTGGCGAACACGACAGTCGCGTTCGGCCGCGCGGTGTCGACCGCATAGGTGTTGGAGTTGGTGGTGCCACTACCGGCGTTGCCCGCGCCATCACTGACCACGGTGTTGTTCAGAGCGATGACATCGCCGGTACGGGTGACCCCGGGGGTCGCTGTCAGGGTTGCGGTCCAGGTGGTACCGCCGTCGTTGCTGCCCAAGCCGCTCAGGGCGCCGTCGGCGACCGTGAAGGCGCCGGCGGTGAGCCCGCTGACCGCCTCGCTGAAGGTGATGGTCACCAGGGACGTGTTACCGCTGATGTTCAGTGCGGTATCGGACACCACGATGCTCGCGGTCGGCCGCACGGTGTCGATTGCATAGGTGTTGGACGTGGTCGTGCCGGTACCGGCGTTGGTCGCGGTATCGGTATAGAGGGTGTTGTCCAGGGTAATGACATTGCCAGTGCTGTTGTTGCTGGCGCTCGGTGTCAGGGTCGCGGTCCAGTGGATATTGTCACTGCTGGTCAGGCTGCTCAGGGTGCCACTGGACGCCGTCATGTCGGCCAGACTGAAACCGCTCACCGCTTCGCTGAAGGTAATGTTCACCGTCGAGTTGACCGTGGTGCTCAACGTCGGCGCAACGACCGTAACGGTCGCGGTTGGGCGCACGGTATCGATGCTGAAGGTGTTGGACGAGGTGGTGCCGGTCCCCGGTGTCCCCGTCGACGTGCCGGTGACGCCGGTATTGTCGAGGACAATATGGTTGGTGGCGCTGGTCACGCTCGCGCTCGGCGTAAAGGTCGCGGTGTAGGTGATGTTGTCGCTGGTAGTCAGGGTGCCCAGGGTGCCGTTGCTAATCGTCAGATCGGCGCTGGTGAATCCGCTCACGGCCTGGTTGAAGGTAATGGTCACCTGCGAGGTGCTGCCGATGTGCTGCGCGGTGTTGGTGACCACGATGGTCGCGGTCGGTGCTGGCGCATAGGCGGTGTTGAGCGTGCCGCCGTCGTTGAAAATATTGTTCACCGCCGCCACGCTGGCGCCAGTACTGCCACCGCCCAGCGCCGGACCACCGGAGCCGCTGCCACCGACGTTGCCGGTCATCGCCGCGAAGTTGGCGGCGGTCATCAACAACGTGCCTTTGTTCCAGATCGCGCCGACGCCTTTACCGGCGGCGCCGCCGGAGTCGGCGGAACCGCCCAGGCCGCCGCCACCGCCACCGCCGCCGCCAGCAGCGATGTTGCTGGAAATCACCGAAGTCCCGACGACCGTCAGGGTACCCGTGCTGGCGTTGTAGATACCGCCGCTGGCCGAGGCACCGGCCCGGCCGGCTTTGTCCCAGCCGGAACCGCCGCCGCCACCGCCAATGGAGATAGTGCCGTTGTTCGCCGTGCCGCCGGCCCCACCGTTACTGTAGTTGGCGGTGCCTACACCACCCGCACCGCCGACGTTGCTGCCGCCCCTGCCGCCCATGTAGGCGGGGTCATAACCGCCACCGGTACCGCCATGGTTGGCGGTACCGCCGGTACCCCCATAAACACCCGTACCGAAGCCCGAACTGCCGCCATGTCCCCCGTTTTGCCCGCCAAGGGCACCGCCACCGCCACCGCCACCTCCGACCGCACCGCCGACATAAGGTGCAGTCACCCCGCCGCCGCCGCCGCCGCCCGAGGCCGCGTTGGCGGTCACAGTGACGTTCTTCAGGGTCAGGTTGCCGGCGTTGACAATCCCGCCGCCCATCGCCGCCGTCGCATCAACACCGGCATTTGCGCCATTGCCCGCCGCCAGGCCCTTGGTAATGATCAGGCCGTCCAGGGTCGCAGTGACCCCGGAATTGACCATGAGCACCTGGGTCTTGTACTGCCCGCTGATGGTTACATCAGCAACGCCGTCGAGGTTCAGGTCGCCTTCGACGGTCAGGTTCTTGCTGATGACCAGTTGCGAATTCAGGTTGACCGTCATGCCGGCGTTGAAGGTGACGATATCGCCCGCCACCGCGCTGCTCAGGGCCGAACGCAGCGAACCGACGCCACTGTCAGCGTTGCTGGTCACGGTAATGGTCGCCAGGCCGTACTGATACGCCGACATCGACTGGTACGACAACGCGGTATGGCTTTCGATGGAGCCGGTGGCGATTTCCAGGCTCCAGTCGCCGCCCAGGCCGGTGCGGTTGGTGGACGCGGCGATATCGCGCCCGGTCAGTTGCGCCAGGGCGTCGACAAAGTTGATGCCCTTGTCGTCGGCGGCGGTGTTGCAGGCGTAGATCAGGATATCGCCGCCCACGTTCATGTCCTGGCCGATCTGCGCCAGCACTTCGCTGCGGGCCGCGACGTTGTCGGCGGACAAATAGGTACTGCCCAGCCACAGATCACCGGCATTGCCGTGGGTGATGATCTGCACCGAGCTGACGCCCTGATGGCTGCCCAGGTAATCGGCGATCTGCTGCAGGCCGTCCTTGCTCGCATCCAATTGCACCACTTGGGTGCCGGGGGCGACGCCTTTGAGCAGATCGGCGGAATCCTTCACGCGGGCATCGACAAACACCACGGTCTGCCCCGGCACGGCAACCGGTGCGGGGGTGGCGGGCGCGTCGGACTGCGGGTGGCTTTCGCTGCCGGTGGCGGCGTGTTCGGTGGCCGGCGCCTTGGCCGCTTCTGCGGTGGCATGGCTGTCAGCCTGGGCTGCATCGACCACGGTGGCGGCGACTGCGCCGTCGAACAGCATGCGCGGTTCCAGGGACATAATCATCGGCGTCGCCAGGGTGCTGGCATGGGTTGTTGCTGGCCGTGCCTTAACGTTGTTCCACCACATACTGCTCACCCGTCGGTCGAATGCTGATTCCCGCAATGAAAAAAACCGCGATCAACTGATCGCGGCATCGGCTTTGGTACGGATCACATTGGCGGCGCTGGAGGTGCCATCACGCCAGAAAGACATATGCGCAAACTGCTCGAAGAGATCGGGCGGCAGGATAGTCCGCCGGGCCTGCAGCTCCACCTTCGGCTTGACCCGATGCAAACCGCTCACACCGAGGGCGTCGTCGAAGTCCGGCGCGTCGTAGCTCAGGTGCTCGAAATCATGCTCGAACCAGGGCTCGCCGATAAATTCGTAGACCAGCCGCATGACCCGCTCGGGGGCCTGGGAGAGCAAGTCGTAGTCGACGACCAGCATCGAGTCGGCGTGTTCACCGTAGTACGCCTCTTTGAGCGCCGACCAGGCGTACCCCACCAGGCGATTGCGCTGGCCGAGGGTTTCGACGCGGCTATAGACGGTGTTGCGCTCGACGTCATCGTTGAACAGCTTGGTGTTTTCGAAGGGGTTGGCGCGGTACACACGCTCGAGGCTGTCCATGATCCACGCCACGTTACGCACGCAGGCGATCACCTTGGCCTGGGGGAACAGGTCGTGCAGCGCCGGCATGCGGGCGCACCATTGGCGGTTGGTGTCGAACACCACAGGGACCGGGGCGCGGTCGGCGTAATAGGCATCGAACAAGCCGCGCAGCAAGCGGCGCCGGGTATTGGCATCGATGACCGAACCGAACTCGCTGCCGGCACTGCATTGCCCCAACACCCCGTTGAACAGGGTGCCCACAGGGCTACTCATGCCGGCGTGAAAGCGCGGGTTCTGCAAGAGGATCGCAGAAAGCAGCGTCGAACCGGAGCGGGGCAAACCGGAAATAAAGTGATACTGCATCCCTTCACCACTTTTTGTAGGACAAAAATCCATTTGTATACGAATCGTAACTGATGATTACAAAGTGCACTAGCGGTCAAATGCCACTATTTTGATATTCCCTTCATTCTAAATGGATATTAGCGACAAGCCTCTGGCTGCGATGGCTCTGGGCCGAGGCATAGCACGAATAATCGCGCCCTGGCGCCGCCCCCGTCCTGCTGCATTTTTTGACGCCATCCGTCCGGCAGCGGCGCAAAATCGTCCGGTGCTTCATTGCTGCTGATCAGCCAGACACGGCGGGTATCGGCCGGCAATGCCGACAAACTGTTGAGGTAAATACGCCCGCCGTCCTGATCCACCAGGGTGCCGAAGCCATAGGCATTCGGCCGCGTCGGAGTGCCATCAGGCTTGGGCGGGGTGTAAAGCTGCAATTGGGCGTCGGTCCGGTCGTAATAGACGTAGCTGAGGTACCACAGCATGTCGCTGAGGACGATGCGGTCACCTTCCTGGTAGTTGCGATTGACGAACTCCACCGGCACGTTGAACTGATCATCCACATTCACCGTGGCGTTGTTCTTCACCCCCAGCAGTTCCACACCGACGCACAGCACGAACAATGCCGCGCCCAGCCATGAAAGGCGCCTGGGCAGGCGGTCGATGGCCAGCGCCAGGAGGATCGGCAAAGCCAGGGCATAGACGGTGAGGTAACGCTCGATAAACACCGACGAGACAAACGACACCCCGTACACCAGCAGCAACGGCAGCAAGAAAAACAGCGCCAACAGACCGGCCGGCCGGTAGCGCGCCTGATCGTGCCAGGCGCTGACACCGACCACGGCCACCAACAGCAGCGGGAATGACCAGAACAGCGGTGGCCATAAGCCAAGGCCTTCATCCTGCAACATGAACTGCCAGATCATCGACGGCACGGAGAACAGGTTGACCGGCGATTCCCAGCCGATATCGCCGCCGACCTTGAGCTGCTCGACATGCTGCACCAGACCCACCAGGTTCGGCAGCCAAGGCAGATACGCCAGTACGATTGCGACGTTGACCCCCCACCAGGCCGGACGCGTGATCAAGCGCCGGCCGGGTGGCTGGGACGCACTCAACAGCCCCAGCCAGACCCAATGCACCAACACACACAGCGCGGTGAAGTAATGAGTGTAGAAACCGGCCGCCATCAGCAGCCCATACACCAGCAGGTAGCGCGTGCGCTCGGGTTGGCGCACCCAATACACCAACGCCAGCGTCGCGCCCAGCAGCCACACGCCGAGTAGCGAGTACATACGCACTTCCTGGCTGTAGCGCACCGCGCTGGGGAACAGCGCCAGCAGCACACCGGCCAGCACAGCGGCGCGACGGGTGGACAGTTGCCGCACAAGCCAGATGCCCAGGCCCACCACGACCACACCGGGAATCGCACTCATGCTGCGAATCGACCAGATGCCATCGCCGAACAGCTCGATCCAGCCGCGCAGCAGGAAAAAATACAGTGGCGGATGCACATCGTGGGCGGCGTGAAACCACAGGTCGACCGCAGCATATTGGGCAAGCAGCAGGCTCGAGCCTTCATCGCCCCAGATCGCTGCGGCCGTCAGGCCATAAAAACGCACGGCCAGCGCCAGCGCCAGAATCGGCACCCACCATAGGCGGCGTAACCAACCCTCACCTTCGCGGGCCCCCGCGAGGCGATTGACGGCAGAAATTGCCCCAACTTTGTCGTCTTGCTCTACCACAGACCGTCGCACCCCAATTCCCCTGCCACTGCCCGTTTTCAGGGCCAAACCTGCGCTTGCGCAAACAGGCGCCACTCTAGGACAAAAGCCCCGGATTCGCTCGTTGTTTCGCAACCGGCAGGCAGCACGCAAACCCGCGTTTACGTGCGGTGATGACGCCGGATCAACGGGCTTTATAGCCCCTGAACAGCGCACATCCGCAGAGGTCGGCGCTGCCGATCCAGATCCAACGCGCGACCGATGCGCCCCGTCAGAACCCGCTTTCCCGCACGCCCAAGGCCGCCGCCCGGCGCCAGGCCACGCCCAGCACCGACTCGCTGCGCCCTTGCAACACCACCACGCCGCGCAGCGGTTGATGGGGGGTGGCGATCGGTTGCGCACTGCGCAACCGCACACCGTACTGCGCCTGCACCGGCGCCGGGCGCTGGTTTTCGTCACGACGCACGGCAATCGGCCCGTGGTGGTCGGAGGTCAGGGCTTCCTGGTCCAGATAGGCCACGCCGTTGGCATCGATGTCGGTCAACACCACCGGGATGGCGGCGCGCATCGGGTCATCGGCGATAAACCGCCCGCTCGCCCCCGGCGTCACCCGCCACAGCTCGGACTCCTCCAGATAACCGCGCAGGCGTGCGCCCTCTTCGACCACTTGCGCCAGCGGGTCTTTCGGCGACAGCCAGCGGCCCACGCTCAATTGCGGCAGCACGTCGCGCACGGTGCCGGCATGGGGCGCGCGCAACAGCAGGCGTTCGCGCTGGGCGGCGAGCCCGCGGTATTCGGCCAAGGCCTGGGACAGGCGCTGATCGTTGATCCCAGCGTCCGCCGCGGTTTCACTGCGCCCGGCTTGGCGACGCATCTGCAACTGCAAAATTTGCACTTCGCGGCGCACGATGCTTTGCCGTGCGTCCAGGTCCGGCGATTCCAATTCGATCAGCACCTGGCCCTGGGTCACGACTTGCCCATCCACCACCCGCAACTGTTTCACCCGCGCCGCCACCGGCGCGTGCAAGGCACTGGCGCGCCCGGCCTCGAGCATGGTCGGCAACTCCACGGCACTGCGCCACGGCACCACCAAGGCGAGCACGATCAACACCAGGCCCAGGCCACTGAGCAGCACTCGGGGCGCATGGGCCTGGCTGCGGCGACTCCACCATTCGCGCCACTCCTTGAAGATCGGCAGGCAGATGAACCACACCAGTTCCACCAGCATCAGGAAGATCCCGAGCAGCTTGAAGAACAGGTGATACACCGCCAAGGCGATCCCCAGGAACAGCGCCGCCCGCCACAACCACGCCAGGTAACCCCACCACAACAGACGCCGCTGCATGTTCGGCGCCCAGGGTTCCGGCGCCGGTTGGCCATAGCCGAACAACCACTCGCGCAGGCGCCAGCGGCAAAGGGCGAAGGCGCGGCCTTGCAGGTTGTCGACGCCCCATAGGTCGCTGATCAGAAAGTAACCATCGAAGCGCATGAACGGGTTGAGGTTGATCGCCAGGGTGGTCAGCCACGTCGCACTGGCCAACATGAACGCCGCCGTGCGCGCCGCGCCGTCCGGCAACAGCGACCAGGCCAGCAAGGCCACACAGGCCAGCAGCAACTCGGCCATGACCCCACCGGCGCCGATCAGCAACCGCGCGCGACGATCATTGACGCGCCAGGCGTCACTCACATCGGTGTAGAACATCGGCAGCAACACCATGAACGCCACACCCATGCTTTGCACCCGGCACCCGGCACGCTTGGCCATAAAAGCATGGCCGAACTCATGGCACAGCTTGGCGAAGAACAACGCCGTGCCAAATGCCAGGGCACCGCCGAGGCTGAACAGGTGCGGAAACGTCGCCAGAAAGCGCTGCCAGTCGCGCGCCACCAGAAACACGCCCAGGCCCAGGGTCAGCGGCAAGCCGTAGCGCAACAGCCCCGGCCCAAACCGCGCCAGCCACGGCCAGGCGCGGTTGAGAAACGCGTCCGGGCGCCACAGCGGGATGCGGAAGAACAAATATTGATGCAGCAGGATTTGCCACAGGCTTTGCTTACGGGCGGCGGCCTTCAAGGCGTAACTGGCACGTTGCTGCGGGTCCAGCGCGGCGATCAGGTCATGCGCGCGCAGGAAACTCAGCAGCTCATCCACTTCGCTGTCGCCCAGGGGCAGGCCCGGCTCACGGTTGGCGGCTTGCAGGACGTGTTGCGGATCGCCCAGGGACCAATGTCGCAGCAGGCGAATGGCGGTGGCGCCGAGTTTGAAGTAACGCCCGCGCACCGGGTCGGCCAGGGTCCAGCGCGGCGAGCCGTCCAGGGCCGCGCCGGCACTGGACAGCTGCAGGTCTTCACGCAGTGGGGGCAGGTTCATCAGAGGCCGACGCTCTGGCGCAGGCCGGCCAGTGGTCGACGCAACAGGTACAGGGCCAGGGGCGCGCGCTCACCGAAGAGCTTCGCTGTGCCGCGCAGGCCGATGCGTGGCGGCGCCTCATCGAACCGCGCATCGAGGCGATAGGCGAGTTGCCCGCCGGGTGTGGGCTGCGCCTCGTAGGCGGCGCGTTGCAAGGTGGCGAGGTGACGCTGCAACGGGTCGCTGTCGAGGAACAGCGCCACTTGGGCGTCAGGCGCCAATGCGATGGCATCGCCCACCGCCAGTTCGATGCGCAACTCCGCCTGGTTGGGATCGGCGATCTGCAGCAGACGCTCGCCGGTCTGCACCGGTTTGCCGGTCCAGCGTTCGGCGTCGGCAAACACCGCGATACCGTCACGCTCCGCGCGCACTTCGCTGCGTTTGAGCAGTTCGCGGGCGTAGTCACGCTCGGCGCGTTTTTGCTCGACCCGTGCGGCGAGCAAGTCGATACGCGAACTCGATTCGGCATCGGCAAAGGCGCGTTGGGAATTGGCCTTGAGCTCCGCTTCGGCCACGCCCAGGGCACGCGCCGCCACATCGGCCTGGGCCGTGAGGGTGGTGCTTTCGAAGCGCAGCAGCAGGTCGCCGGTTTTCACCGTCTGGTTGGGCTTGACCAGGAACTCGGCGATCACCCCGTCCAGCGGCGCTGCCACCACTTGGCCGGCCAACGGCACCACTTCGGCGGGCGCCAGCACCGATTGACGCACCGGAATCAGCAGCATCAACAGTAACGCGACCACCACCAGCACCTGACGCTTGCGGGTCAGGCGCAGCCGCCATGGCTGGCGCGGTTGCAGGGCGCGCCAGGCATGGCTGTAGGTATCGCCCAACTGCGCCAGCAGCACCTGCTCGGCCGGGTTCCAGGGGGTATCCCGCGCCAGCCACACACCGCCGAACACGCGGCCTTGCGGGTCGATCAGGGGCAACCAGAACACATGGCCGGCGGACAAACTCTGCCAGTCGGCCTGGACCTGCTCACTCAATTGCGCAGCCGGCACTTCCCGAGCGGTCTGACCCAGCCCGTGTTTGGGCAATTGCGCCACGGCCTGCTCGACGAAGGCCACAAACGGCGCATTCGGGTCGACGCTACTCACCGCCGTCACCGCCCGCACCTTGCCGGCGATCAACAGCGCCGCATGGCGGTAGCCGAACAACGGTTGCCCATCGTTAACCAGGCTATAGGCCAATTGCTCAGTGCTCTGGGCGGCGCGGGTCTGGCGTTCCAATTCGAGAAACTGCGCGAATACCCGCTCGGCATTGCCCGTCATCGGTGCGTTCATTGCAGTTGTGCAAAGTGAGCGGTACCGCTCATGCCTGCCATCAAGCCGCTGGCATTGGGCAAGGTTGCGACCAACAGCAGGGTCTGGCTGCCTTCGTCGATGCGGGCGCCAAGGCGTTTGACGGTGGCGCTGAATGCTTGGCCGGTTTCGTCAGGAGTGAAGCTGAACGTCTGCCCGGGCTTGAGTTTGCTCATCCAGCGCGACGGCACCAGCAAGTGGATTTCCAGGCTCCGGTTGTCGACGATTTCCAGCAGCGGCGCACCGGCCGAGACGCTTTCATAACGTTGGACTTTGCGCTGCACCACCTGACCGTCATACGGCGCTAGCACGCTGCAGCGCTTGACCTGTACCTGATAGACCTGGGACTGGGCCTGGGTTTCGGTGAGTTTGGCTTCGGCGCGGGCCACTTCAAAGCGGCCGACCGAATTCAGCGCGGCCAGTTGTTTGTTGTGGGCCAGCTCTTCGCCGGCGCCACGGCTGGCGGCCGAGGCGGCATTGAGCTGGGCCTGGTAGGCCGAACAATCGAAACGCGCCAGGGTGTCGCCCTTCTTGAACGACTCGCCCTCGCTGAACGGCAACTCGACAATACGGCCCGACAATTCACTGGCGAGCATCGCCTGGTCACGGGCGCGCAATACGCCACGGGCTTCGCTATCGGCGCCGACGGCGGCGGCGGGCGCGTGGTCCAACAGCGGATCGTCCGCCATGACCATCGGCGTCAGGCTCACTAGGCAGCAAAAACCCAGTACCGATCTACATAACTGCTTCATACACACGACCTCCCTGACGATGTGCGCAGTCTAGGGCAGCGGAGTTAAATTGCCACTACCCCCAGTCAGACAAATCAGCAATTTTTGTAGGCCTTCGCCGAAGCATTCGCCGGATCACGTTATGATTGGCGCCCTCCAAGGATTCAGGATCAAGGACACGTCATGCGCATCGGTTTTCTGTCACCCCTGGCACTGGCACTGCTCGCCGGTCTCTCCCAGCCGGCACTCGCCAGCTCCGACGACTCGTGCTACCCCGACTGGAGGGTCTCGCGGGACAGCCTGGACACGTGCAACAACCTGCCGTTCCTGAGCCCCGGCAATGACAGCCGAACCAACCTGCGCCTGTTGCTGGCCGACAAAAAAGCCGCGCCCCTGGCGCCGAACGCCTTGAGCGAGGACGACCTGTCCCAAGGCTTCGGTCCGGTGCCGTTCCCGGTGTACCGCCTGGTGCCGATCGCCGCCACACCGGCCGAACCGGATAGCACGCCGCACGCCCCACCCAGCGCCGAACTCGATACTCTGCTCCAGCCATTGGGCCTCAAGCGCGACGAATACAAATCCGCGGGTGCTGACTTCCTGAATGGCGAAGGCAGCCGCTGCCGCAGCAACGACGATGACAGCGCCACCGCGTTTATCCGCCAGGTGATCAAGGCCGACATGCCGGCGGCCGAGCGCGAGTTGCTGGTGAAGGCGCGTTTGCAATTGCTCACGGCCTGCTCCTGGGAAGGCCAAGTGGTGGACGCACAGCAGATCCAATCCACCGAAGGCCAACTGCTTCGAACTTATCTGCAAGCCGCCGCCGACTTCTACAGCGGCCGCTTCAGTGACGCCGAGCGCGGTTTTGCCGGCGCCAGCAGCAGTCATCTGCCCTGGCTGAAGGAAACCGCGCTGTACATGACCGCGCGGACATCACTGAACCAGGCGCAGGCCGACGCCTTCGACGAATACGGCATGCCGCAACTCGAGCATGTGGATAAGTCCGCCCTGAGCGACGCCGAAGCAGGCTTCCTCGGTTACCTGAAGACTTATCCACAGGGTGATTATGTCGCCTCCGCCCGTGGCCTGCTGCGCCGGGTGTATTGGCTGGCGGACGATGACGCCAAGCTCGCTGAGGCCTATGCCTGGCAATTGACCCAGGCCACCGACGCCCAGCGCAATGTGTCGGTGGATGAGCTGGTGGCCGAAGCCGACCTCAAGCTGCTGATGGTCAACGGCAAGGCAGTCAAGAACCCGATGATCCTGCTCGTCAGCGACCTGATGCTGATGCGCGCGCATACGCCGCCGACCCTCATCCGCGCCGACCTCGATGGGCAAAAAGCCGTGTTTGCCGACGAACCGGCGCTGTTCGACTACCTGCAAGCGGCGTATGCCCTGTACGTCGAGCATCAACCCGACAGCGCGTTGAAACACCTGCCCCAGGACGTGCCCTCGAACCCGGATTACTTCGCCTTCAGCCAACAGACCCTGCGCGGCCTGGCCCTGGAAGCCAAGCAAGACTGGAAAGCCGCCGAAAAACTCTGGCTGCAACTGCTGCCGCTGGCCAAGCAACCGCTGCAACGCGACCAGTTGGAGCTGGCACTGGCGATGAATTACGAACGCAGCGGCCAGTTGGCCAAGGTGTTCGCCGCCGATTCGCCGATCAGCGCCAAACACGTGCGCTACATCCTGCTGCGCAACAGCGCCGGGCCGGACTTGCTGCGCCAGCAGATCGCCCAGGCGCACGACCCGCTGGAGCGCCAGACCGCGCAATTCGTGCTGCTCTATAAAGACCTGCTGCGCGGCCAGTTCGCCACCTTCGACGACGACCTCAAGCAACTGCCGGCGTCGGCCCCGGACGACAAGCTGGGCACCAGCCTGGGTTATGTCTACAGCGCCGGCCAGACGTTGAAACTGTTCCAGTGGAACGGCGACAAGGCCGAATCCGGCTACGCCTGCCCGAGCATTGCGCAAACCGCCGCAACCTTGCAGAACGACGCGAAAAACCCACACGGCCTGAACTGCTTCGGCGAGTTCATCCTGCGCAACAACCTCGATAGCATGCCCCTTGAGCAGGCACGCGCCGCCGGCAGCCTGGGCAGCACGCCATCGGACTTCAAGGGCGACACCTTCTCGCGGCTCGACGGCTACCAACAGGTGATCGGCACCCCCAAGGCACCTAAGGCCGACAAGGCCTACGCGCTGTTCCGCGCCCTAAATTGCTACGCGCCGTCTGGCTACAACAGTTGCGGCGGCGAAGACGTTACGCCGGCCGTGCGCAAGGCCTGGTTCCGCCAGCTCAAGACGGGCTTTGCCGACACGCAGTGGGGCAAATCGCTGCAGTACTACTGGTGAAACCGTTGTGGCTCGGCTTGCTGTTGCTGGCAAGCCCGGCCTTCGGCGCCGTCGACGCCCGCGACTATGACGCCTTCTGGCTGTGGAGCGGCGTCACACCACAGCCGGTGCTCAAGCAGGCGAAAACCCTGTACATCCTCCAGGGCCAGATCAACGCCACCCGCCGCGCGCCCCAACGCGGCGTGCAATTGATCGCCCAGGGCATGAGTGTGCCGCGCATCACCCAGGGCGACATCTGGCTGGTCTACCGCGCCCACACCCTACGCTGGCCAGACCGGGTCTACACCCAGTTGCTCGGCCAGGTACAACGCTGGCGCGACGCCGGCAACCCGGTGATCGGCATCCAGATCGACTTCGACGCCCGCACCCAGTACCTGCACGAATACGCCGGCTTCCTGCGCGACCTGCGCCAGCGCCTGCCCGCCGACCTGCGCCTGAGCATCACCGGTCTGATGGACTGGAGCAGCAACGCCGACCCGACCGCCATCGCCCAGCTCAACGGCGTGGTGGATGAAGTGGTGGTGCAGACGTACCAGGGGCGCCAGAGCATCCCGGATTACGCGGCGTATCTGCCACGGATGAATCGGCTGGGGCTGCCGTTCAAGATCGGCTTGATTCAGGGCGGAGAATGGGAAACGCCGGGGTATTTGAAGGGGAGTGAGTGGTTTCGGGGGTATGTGGTGTTTTTGCGCAATCCTTGAAGGCGCGTGTCTGGAAAATGCTTTTTGGAAACACGTGTCCACCGTGCATGGACACGTGTTTAGCGCAGCGAAAAAACTCAGTACGGCCCGGGTGGGTTGAGCGCCAAAAATGTCGTCAGCGCCCAGAAACTCATCCCGATGAGTATCCAGATGCCATTGGCCCAGGTCAGTCGATGGTTGGCTTTGCCCTCCGCGTCATCTTCAACACGATTCACCGCATGCTGAAGCTGCACCGCCAGGGCTGCATAGACGATCAAAAGGCAGAGGTTGAGTTTCAGTGCTGTCATCGGCGCTACAAACCAGACATAGGCCTGCGGCAGCAGTGCGCTGAAGGTCAACCCAAGCGCCAGGCTCCGTGGCCACCAGCGATGCGGCGTATTGGTCAGTTCAAACTTTCGCCGTACCTTCATCGCGAACGAGTAAAAGAAAAACACCGCAAAAAAGCCTCGGGCCCAAGGCCAAATGCGGGCACCGGTTGCCTGACGATAATAGGCCCACTGTTTGTAACTCCAATAAACCATGTACAAACCTTGGGACAGCAAAATCATCAGCAACAATTTGCGCGGCGCAACAACAAAGAACATCGGTTGATCAGCGGCTGACTGACTCAGATCGGCCAGTGGAGCAGCGTAGGGATTTTCGACGGACATAACGAAGTCTCTTAAGGTTAACCGTCGAAAGGTTAATGCCTAGGCTTGTTGATCGTTCAACGGGACAAAAATCAGGAACGCTCCTACACGCCGGCGGGAGCAAGTCTGATCACTCATTGATCAAGCCAGCCTCAGCGCTGCATGCCCCACCGTTTGACGGTCAATCGCTCGAAGGTGTCGAACACCAAATTTTCCACCAGCAAGCCGATCAGGATCACCACCGCCAGCCCGGCGAATACCTTGTCGGTGTACAGCTCATTGCGGTTCTGGAAAATGTACCAGCCCAGGCCACCTTTGCCGCTGGTGGCGCCGAACACCAGTTCGGCGGCGATCAGCGTGCGCCAGGCGAATGCCCAGCCGATTTTCAGGCCGGCGAGGATCGACGGCAGTGCCGCTGGAATCAGGATGAACAGCACAAAGCGCATGCCCTTCAACCCATAGTTGCGACCGGCCATGCGCAGGGTTTCGGACACGCCGAGAAACCCCGAGTAGGTGTTGAGCGCCAATGCCCATAGCACCGAATGCACCAGCACGAAAATCAGGCTGTTCTGGCCCAGGCCAAACCACAGCAGCGCCAGCGGCAGCAGCGCAATCGCCGGCAGCGGGTTGAACATTGAGGTCAGGGTGCTGAGCAGGTCGCGGCCCAGTTGGGTCGACACCGCCAGTGTGGTCAGGGCAAATGCCAGCAGGATGCCGATCAGGTAGCCCTTGATCAGCACCACCAGTGAGATGCTGACTTTACCCAACAACTCGCCACTGAGCAGGCCGTCGTAGAGCGCGTGAAACGTCTGCAGAAAACTCGGCAACAAAAGGTCATTGTTTTGGTAGCGCGCAACCGCTTCCCAGAGGATCGCGAGCACGATCAGGATCAAGCCTTTGCGCAACCAGCCTTGTTGCCACAGGCGCTGGCGCAGGGGCAGCTCGCGTTCCACGGGGACGCTGAGCAGCGGTTCGAGGGTGACTTCATATTCCTGGCGCATGAGCGGGCCCCTTCAGTAAGCGATGCGGACATCGGCGAAGCCCAACTCACGTTCGGCTTCGGGCGCTTCATCGAACAGCAGGCGATGAATCCTTCGCGCCGATGCCTGGAATTCCACGCCGCCCAGGCTGTGCAGGTCGTATTGATGGCTGTGGATTTCCGCGCGCACCCGTCCCGGATGGGGCGACAACAACAAGATGCGATTGCCCACCACCAGCGCCTCTTCGATGGAGTGGGTGACGAACAGCAAGGTGAAACGCACTTCCTCCCAGAGCCGCAGCAACTCTTCCTGCATCTTGCGGCGGGTCAGGGCGTCGAGGGCGGCGAAGGGTTCGTCCATCAGCAGGATTTTCGGCTGCATGGCCAGGGCGCGAGCGATGGCCACGCGGGCTTTCATGCCCCCGGAGAGGGTGTGCGGATAGGCGTCGGCAAAGGCGCTGAGGCCGACTTTGTCGAGGTAGTGCAGCGCGCGTTCTTCGGCTGCACGACGCTTGAGGGTGTTTGACGCCAGCAGCGGGAACATCACGTTTTGTTTGACGGTTTTCCATGGCGGCAGCTGGTCGAATTCCTGGAACACCACGATGCGATCAGGACCGGGGCGTTCGACCTTCTGCCCCAGCAGGCGGATCTCCCCTTCGCAAGGCTGGATAAACCCGGCGATGGACTTGAGCAAGGTGGATTTGCCGCAACCCGACGGGCCGAGCAATACGTAGCGGTCGGCCGGGTCGACTTCGAAACTGACCTGGTGCGTGGCCCGCACCACGCGCTCGGGGGTACGGTATTCGAGGCTGACGTTATCCACCGCCAGCAGCGCGGCGGCAGCGGACAGGTTGCTGGCCGCGTGGCCTGGCAAGGGCGCGTTCATCTCAGCTTCCTTGCAGGGGCTTGGCGTCCTGGAAGAAGTAGTCCTTCCACGATTCAGGCTTGTTCTTGATCGCGCCGACGCGGTAGAGGAATTCCGCCAGCGGGTAAGTGTTTTTCGGCGTGACGCTGAATTCGAATTGCGGGTTGTCGATGATTTTCAGCAGCTCGGCGCGGTCGATCTTGGCCTTGGTCACGCGGATGTAAGTGTCGGCGGCGGCGCCTTTGTCGTTCTGGGCGAACTGCGCGGCTTCGGTCAGCGCGTCGACAAAGGCCTGGTAGGTTTTCGGGTTGTCGTTGCGAAATTTTTCAGTGGCGAACAACACCGTCGGCGAATTCGGGCCCAGCAGGTCGTAGGTATTGAGCACCACATGCACATTGGGGTTCGCCAGGGCCTGGTCCTGGAACGGCGGGTTGGAAAAGTGCCCGGTCAACTCGGTGCCGCCGGCGATCAGCGCCGCCGTGGCGTCAGGGTGCGGGACGGCGACGGTGTACTGATCGAGGCGATTGAATTCCTTGTCGCCCCACTGCTTGGCGGCCGCGTATTGCAGGAAGCGCGACTGCACCGACACACCCACCGCAGGCACCGCGATGCGGTCTTTATCGGTGAAATCGGCGATGGTCTTGACCTTGGGGTTGTTGCTCACCAGGTAGTAGGGAAAGTTACCGAGGGAGGCAACGGCTTTGACGTTCTGCTTGCCGTGGGTGCGGTCCCAGATGGTCAGCAGCGGGCCGACGCCGGCACCGGCGATGTCGATGGAGCCGGAGAGCAGCGCATCATTAACGGCCGCGCCGCCGGAGAGTTGGGTCCAGTCGACCTTGATATCGAGGCCTTCCTGTTTGCCGTATTTTTCGATGAGGTGCTGGTCGCGTACCACGTTGAGCAACAGGTAGACGATGCCGAACTGCTCGGCAATGCGAATCTCACCTTCAGCCTGCGCAACCGCTGGGGCGACGAGGCTGCCGGCCAACAGGCTGATACCCAGGCCGAGCGTTGCGGCCAGCCGTGCAAATGGAATGTTCCTGGACATGGTCATGCTCCGAATCAGAAAGGCGCGTCGCCCTGGATGGTGGTGCGGTACAGCTTGCGGCGCAGATGGCTCGGGCAACCGGCAGCCAGGTGGATCAGCGAGCGGTTGTCCCAGAACACCAGGTCGTGGGGCTGCCATTGATGGCGGTAGATATTTTCCGGCAGCACGCTGTGGGCATAGAGCTGGGCCAGCAGGTCGCGGCTTTCATCTTCCGGCAGGCCGATGATGCGGGTGGTGAAGCCTTCACTGACGAACAGCGCCTTGCGGCCGTTTTCCGGATGGGTGCGCACAATCGGGTGGACCACTTCGGCGACTTGGGTGAGCTGCTCGGGGGTCAGCGTCGGGCGCCAGTTGCCTTCGAATTTGCTTTCGCTGTAACGCGCGGTGTAGGAGTGCGCGGCGCTGCGGCCGTGTATGGCTTTGCGTAGGTGCGCGGGCAGTTGGTCCCAGGCCTTGTGCATGTCGGCAAACACGGTGTCGCCGCCTTCGGCTGGCAGTTCCTGGGCGTGCAGCATCGAGCCCAGGCTGGGCAGTTCTTTATAGGACAGATCCGAATGCCAGAATTTGCCCGCATCACCCAGGCCGATGGATTGGCCGTTTTCGATGATGTTGGAGACGATCAGGATTTCCGGGTGGTTGGCCAGCAGGAACTGCTTGAGCACATGGATCTGCAGCACGCCAAAGCGGCGGCTGAAGGCGATCTGCTGTTGGGGGGTGATGCGTTGGTCGCGAAAGATCAGCACATGCTGATCCAGGTGTGCGCGGTGAATGCGGGCGAAATCCTCGTCGTTGACCGGACGGGACAAATCCAGGCCGATGATCTCGGCCCCCACGCTGCCGGGGAGTGGACGAATCTCGAAGGTTTGGGCGTTAGGGGTCGCTGTTGGAACAGTAGAGGTGGCGGACATGAATTCACTCCCGGTCGGACAGGAGAGTGACTTTATAGGCATAAGAACGGCACTTTAAATACCATTAGTGAATATGCATAGATAGGAATGTAGCGCCGATCACCTGCGCTGGGCGCTGGCAATGGAATAAACGAGGGCGGTGAAGTGTTCAATTCAGCGCAATCTGACACCGGCGTGTAAGACACCGCAAAAGCATGATGTGGGCGCTCAGAGTCGCGTGTTTAGCCGCTTACAAGCCGAAAACCTTGCTCGTTTGACAAGCCTGTAGGCAATCTCTAGTGTGCATTGGATCCAATAAGCCATACCCATTCTATAAGGAGGCTAGCGTAGCCGTGACGCAAAAGCCGAGCCCTTTGAGCAGTATCAAGGTCAGCGGGCCTATTCCCGCCCATCTTGCTCGTTCCGTAATCGAAGAAACCTTGCGCAATGCCATCCTTGATGGCCGCTTGCCTTGTGGTACCGCCATGCGCCAGCAAGAGCTGGCCAGCCTGTTCGGCGTCAGCCGCATGCCCGTGCGTGAAGCCCTTCGGCAGTTGGAAGCCCAGTCGTTGCTGCATGTCGTGACGCACAAGGGTGCGGTGGTTGCACCGCTGATCGAAGACAATTCAGCCGAGACCTACGCCTTGCGCATGCTGCTGGAATCCGAAGCGCTGCGGTTGTCGATTCCGTTGCTCAGCGCAGACGACATTGCCCAGGCGGATGCCTTCATCACGGCGCTGGAGCAGGAGAAAGACTATACCGAGATTGGCCGGCTCAACCGCCTGTTCCACATGGCGCTGTATGGCAAGGCGCCCAACCGGCGGCTACTCACGTTGGTCGAACACGGTTTGAATGAAGAGGAGCGCTTCCTGCGCTTCAACCTTGAGGCGATGGGGTTGGGCGAGACGTCCCAGGAAGATCACCGCGAACTGCTGAGCCTGGTGGCGCAGAAGAAGGTCGCCGAAAGCATCCTGACGCTGCGCAATCACCTAATGCGAGGCATGGAGGTCATCAGCACATACCTAAAGGGCCTTGAGGCGGCCGGCAAGTAAGGTTTTCCGCCGAATTCACCCTTTAAGCATTGCGGGGCTGTCTTCCTCCTGGGAAAGCCCCGCGTCAAGATGCCCCGGTTAACACTATTCGACTGCGTAATGCCCGGGAAACTTCCCACGTTTAACAATACAACTTACCCACAACCGGAATCTTTTCGAAAAAACATCTAATACATTTATAAGCTCGCCCAAACGTTTAATCAGCTTATTATCACTCTTCAATAAACCAAACACCTCAACCGCCTGCACGAACCCCTGTTTGGGCAGCGCTGCGCGCGTGGCTTGGCTAAACCGTTACCTGTCTGCTTTTTGGCTGCAAAAGCCCATCACTGTTTTCAGAGCAGTCGTAACAACTTATAGGCATCAACCATGTATCAAGTTCTACTTAAACAAAAAAAGCTGCAGTTATGCAGTCATCCGTTATTTGAAGAAATAACTTCACTTGGCAAGTTACAACTTTTTATGGAGAACCATGTATTTGCCGTTTGGGACTTCATGACCCTCACCAAACGCCTGCAACGGGACCTGACGTGTACGCAGTTGCCCTGGCTCCCACCGAGCGACCAGCAAGCCGCCCGCCTGATCAACGAAATCGTGCTGGGCGAGGAGTCGGACGAACACCCCAGGCGCGGTCATTGCAGTCACTTCGAGCTGTACCGGGAAGCCATGCTCGAAGTGGGCGCCAGTACCCACGCCATCGATACCTTCATCGCGCTGCAACGGCGGGGCGTCGGGGCCAATGCCGCCTTGGGTCAGGTCGATGTCCTGCCCGGCGTGGCCCGCTTCGTCGCGAGCACGTTGCACATCGCGTTGAATGCGCCCACCCACTGTGTGGCCGCCGCCTTCCTGCACGGCCGCGAAAGTATTATCCCAAGCATGTTCGAACGGCTGTTGCAGGGCAGTGAAATCATCGATCGCCAAGCGCCTACATTGGGCTACTACCTCAACCGCCACATCGAACTGGACACCCAAGGCCATGAGCCAGCGGCACAGAGGATGCTCCAAGGCCTGACCCTCAGCGCTCCCGAGTACCAGCAACAAGCCGTTGAAACCGCGATCAACGCCGTGGAAAACCGCATTAAGCTCTGGGACGACGTGCGTACCTTGCTGCAACAGGTGCGCCCATGAACGTCGCCGACTACCGTTCCATCGCCGAAGACTGGGAACGCCGCGCCACCATCCGCACGCGCCCTCGCCGCCTGCTGGAAAACGACGACAAGCTGATCTATCCGCTCTGCCGCCAGCCCCTGGTCCTCAGCACGACCTTTCTTGAGCATTGCCCGCAGTGGCGCGACTTCGTGCTGCTGCAAAGCTTCTACAAGTTCATCAATGACGTGGTGATTTTCGAAACCGAGATCGTCGACAAGACCGCGCGCAACATTGCCAAAAACCGTTTCGCGCTGCCCTTCCCCCTTGTGTGTCGCTACGACGCGATGACCGTCGTGGTGGACGAGGATTATCACGCCCTGGTCGCACTAGACTTCCTGCAACAGACCGTGGAAATGACCGGCATACCGCCACTGGACCTGCCCCTGCAAATCGAACTCAGCCGCGCCCTGCCGGCGGCGCAGGCACAGGCCCCGGCGCACCTGCGCGACGCGGTGGAATTGATTGGCGTGGCCATCGCCGAGAACACCGTGACCCATGACGTGGCGGCGTTTTCCAAGGACCACAGCGTCAAGGCTTCCATCCGTGGCTTGATGGCCGATCACCTGTTCGACGAAGGGCGCCATGGGCAGTTCTGGACGCGCCTGGTGCGCCTCTATTGGCAGGCGGCAAGCCCGGATGAGCGCGACAGCATTGCCCCTGTCTTGCCCATCTTCCTGAAGCACTACCTGACCAACGAGCTGCAAAAATCCTTCGACCTGCAACTGATCGATCAGTTGGACGTGAGCACTGACGTTCGCCATGCACTGAGGGCCGACATGGCGGCACTGGATTTCCCCATCACCCGCCACCACCCGCTGATCGGCAACATCATGGGCTTTCTGCAGCACAGCGGCTTGCTGCAGACACCGAGCGTAGCCCAGGCACTGGCCGACTATCTGCCAGTGGCCGGGAGAGCGGCATGAGACGTCTGACAATTGGATGGTTCGGTATCAGCCATGCCCTCGGTGCGCTGAGGCTGGAGCTGGAGCAATATGGTCATCTGTCGAGTCATGACGCTGCCGACCTGGTAATTGAGGACGGTAGTGCGTCACTGCCGACACACCTGGCCGCCGCTCCACGCATCAGCCTGCGCCTGGGCGTCGGCCCGCTGACGGAGTACGGGTTGCCGCAGCTACAGTTGCGCGCGTATGACGCTGGCCAACGCTGGGGGGTCGTGTTGGACCTTGTCGAAGAGCCCAGCGGTAATGGCCAGCGACTGCGCCTGCGAGCGGTAACTGCGCTGGTGGAATGGGTCGCTGTGCTGGTGAGCGGCTTCGCCCGCGACCCTGAGTATTTTCCCGCAGGGGCCGGCGCCAATGCCTGGCCCGAACACGGCTTGCAAAGGCTCGAAGCGCTGGCGTTTGTGCATCGGTTCAATCACACGACCGACGTGCAACTGCTACAGGCGGCGCAGGTGCCGATGATCGAACGATTGCAGGCCAGCCTGCTCACCTTCGCCACACGGCCGGCGCTGAACATTGCCGGCCGCGTGCTGACCTATCGGCAATTGCACACTCAAGCACGGGCGATCCAGCAACGGCTCGGCCCACTGCTGGAAGGCGTCGAGGCACCGCCGGTGGTCGGGGTGTGCCTGGAAAAAACAACCGCGTTGTACGCCAGTATTCTTGCGGTGCTGGGCTGCGGCGCGGTTTACCTGCCACTGGCCCCTGACCATCCACCGCAACGCCAACAGGCCATGCTGGACAGCGCGGGAGCCAGGGTGTTGCTGGATGATGGCCGCCACCCACTGCGCGATGGCTTCGTTTCATTGGATGTCAGTGCAATCGATCAGCGCGACACGTTGCCGCCGCTGCTGCGGCATCGCCCCAACCCCGATGCACCGTGTATGGCACTCTTCACCTCGGGCACCACCGGCCGCCCCAAAGGCGTGCTGCTGAGCCAGGGCAACCTGGCCCATTTCACCGCCTGGTTCGGCGGTTGCATGGGGCTGAATGAGCAGAGCCGGGTGTTGCAGTTCGC
This sequence comes from Pseudomonas sp. D3, assembly GCF_029320995.1. NCBI lineage: Bacteria > Pseudomonadati > Pseudomonadota > Gammaproteobacteria > Pseudomonadales > Pseudomonadaceae > Pseudomonas > Pseudomonas sp. D3. The sequence continues at coordinate 352,072 of NZ_CP119772.1, read as the reverse complement.
TTCGTTGAGCTTCGATGCCTCGGTGATGGATATCTTCCCCAGCCTGATTGCCGGCGCCGAGTTGATTGTCCCAAGCGAGACGCAACGACGCGACCCGCAGCAACTGTTGGAGCTGATCCGCCAGCAACGTATCACCCATGCCTTCCTGCCGCCGGCGCTGCTCAGCATCCTGCCACTGGATCAACCGCTGGGCCTGGCACACCTGCTGACCGGCGGCGACGCCTGTGAGCCCTATGTGATCGAACGACTGGCCGGCCAGTGCCAGTTGCACAATCTCTATGGCCCCACCGAAGCCACGGTACTGGTCACCCATCGGACGTTGCGGCCTGGGGATAGCAATCGCAACGTCGGCCGCCCCATCGCCAACAGCCAGGTGCTGATACTCGATGAGCACTTGCAGCCGGTGGACGAGCAGGTGATGGGCGAGCTGTACATCGTGGGGACCGGCGTGAGCCTGGGGTACTTGAACGCAACACAACGGCGCGACGACCCTTTTGTCGAACTGGCATTGTCGGGCGGCCAGTCCTTGCGCGCCTACCGCAGCGGCGATTGCGCAAAGTGGACCGCCGACGGCATCGAACTGGGCGGGCGTCGGGACGAGCAAGTGAAGATTCGGGGGTTTCGAGTCGAGCCCCAGGAGATCGAACAGTGCCTGCGCGCCAGCCGGCTGTTTCGTCAGGTGGCGGTGGTGATCGACGGTGATCACAGGATTAGCGGTGTGGTCGCCCAGCCGGAGCCTGGCGCCACGATAGACGCCCTTAAGCAGTACGCAAGGCAGTGGCTGCCTGACTACCTGCAACCCGAGCGGTGGATCGAATTAGCCGGCATGCCTTACGCGGGCAACGGTAAAGTCGATCGCCTGGCCTTGTTGCAACTGCCGGCGGCGCCCCCGTCGAATCGCACCGCAGAGGCCGCACAAACGCCGCTGCAGGTTGAACTGGTGCGGCTATGGAATGAGTTGTTGCAGCTTCCCGCAGGGACGTTGTCCATCGATGACAGCTTCTTTAACGTCGGCGGCCATTCCATTCTGCTGTCGAGCCTGCTGCTACGGGTTCGCGAACAATTTGGTCGCAGTCTGCCTCTAAACAGCTTTTTTGAAATGCCGACCATTCGTACACTCGCGACGCTGCTGGAGGACGGCCCGCGCGCCGAAGCACCCTCCGGCCAGGCGGTTCAAGACGCACAGCGCAAACCGGCGCTTGAGGTGCTGCCCGAGGCCTGCGCCGGTGACCGCCGCAAAGTGATCGTGACGGGCGCCAACAGTTTTATCGGGGTACACATCGTCGAAGCGTTGCTGGCCCGCGGTGCTACGGAAGTGGCATGCCTGGTGCGGGAACTGCCGAACCAGTCGGCACCGGTACGGTTCACCCAGGCGTTGCATGAATACCGCTTGGAACATCTGGACCAGAGCCGGGTGCGAGTGTACGCCGCCGATATCAGCCAGCCTGGCTTGGGCTTGGCAGGTGAGGTGTACGAGCGCCTCGCCAGGGACTTTGGCGCGCTGGTGCATAACGCGGCGCGGGTCAATCATGTGATGGACTACGCGGCGCTGGTGAAAGACAACGTCGACCCCGTACTGGAATGCATGCGCCTGTGTGAAACACACAGCAAAAAGGTCTTCAACTTCATCTCGACACTGTCGGCATGCAGCGCCATCGACGCCACGGGACAGGTCCTGGAGTCGCCGGCGGCGGCAACGCTGCCGATCTACATCAAAAATGGTTACAACCTGTCCAAATGGGTGGCCGAACGGCTATCGGGCCGTGCGCTGGAGCAAGGCGCCTGGGTGAATATCTATCGTCCGGGCAATATCAGCTTCAACAGCCAAAGCGGTGTTTGCCAACCACAGAAAAATCGCCTGATGCTGATGCTCAAGGGCTCGCTGCAATTGGGCCTGGTCCCCCGTTTAGAGGTGAACTTCGACCTAATGCCGGTGGACTTTTTTGCGCGTTTTATCGCGCGCCACTGCACACATTTTGCAGCCGGGCGCAGCGTGTACAACCTGCATAACCCACAACCCTTGAGCTGGGAGCAGTACCTCGATGCATTCAGCGACGCCGGCTACACATTCGACCGGGTCAGTGTTGCGCAATGGCAACGGCAACTGCGAACAGTGGGCCGCGAAAACGCACTGTTTGGCGTGCTGGGTTTTTACCTGGACGGGTTGGGTGAAGACATCGGCGATACGTCGATGATCCGTCACGACAATGCACGCCGGGGCGTGGAAGAAATGGGCACACCGTACCCCGAGAAAAGCCCCGCGCTGTTAGGCAAAGGCTGCGACTACCTCAAGGCCATCGGCTTTCTTTGAACCGCTTCAGGACAACCTCATGAAACCGTTGCAACCCGATACATTGATCCGCAACCCCCGGGGCACGCCAGTCGTGGCCTCTGTCGTAGTCGCCTGCGAGGCCGCCAGGCTGTGGGGCTTGGTGGGTGAGTTTGCAGGCTTTGATGCGTTCATTCCCGCCTTGTCGCACATTGAAATAATCGGCACCGGTGTAGGCGCTTTGCGCACGAAGTATTTCCACGATGGCCATTGTGCCGTGGAGCAACTCAACAGCCGTGACGAAGAGGCCATGTACATGACCTGGACCACCGTCTACAACACCTTGGGCGTGGCCCGCCTGTGGGCGGCAATGCGTGTGGAAGCAATGGATTCAGGCTGTTCCAGGGCGACCTGGACGCTCATCGGCGAACCGGTCGATACCGCGCAGGAAGGGTTCGAACACTTTATGCAGAGCTTCGCCGACGGCGCATTGGATAATGTCCGACAGATGCTTGGCTAAGCAGTAGGAGCGAGAGGCCTCACTCCTCTGCCATCGGGGTCAGATCTTGAAACTGTCGACCAGTTGTTTTAAGCGGTTGGCCTGTTGGGACAGTGCGTCGCAGTCTTTCAACGTTTCGTTGAGGTTGACCACGCCTTGCTGGTTCAACAGGTTGATCTGGTTGATATCGACGTTGAGGGTTTCCACTACGGCGGTCTGCTCCTCGGTGGCTGCGGCGACCGATTGGTTCATGCCGTCGATTTCAACAATCCGTTGGGTCACGCTGATTAGGCGCTCGCCGGCCTGGTTGGCGACTACGACGCTCTCTTCGCTGGAGGTCTGGCTGGCGTTCATGGTGGTCACCGCCTCACGCGAACCCACTTGCAGCGAAGTAATCATTTTGTGGATTTCTTCGGCCGACTCCTGGGTACGGTGAGCCAGGTTACGCACTTCATCGGCGACCACGGCAAACCCACGGCCAGCTTCCCCGGCACGGGCGGCCTCGATCGCGGCGTTGAGCGCGAGCAGGTTGGTCTGCTGGGAGATGCCTTTGATTACATCAAGAATGTGGCCGATGTTATCGGTGCTGGCATTCAGAGTCTCGATCTGGGTGCAGGACAGGCTAATCTTTTGCGACAGTTCCGACATCGCCAGGATGGTTTTCTCCACCACTTTGCGCCCATCGTCAGCCTGCTCGCTGGCACCGCTGGCGTGCTGGGAAGCATCGGCTGCGTTACGCGCGATTTCCTGGGTAGCGGCGCCCAGTTCGTTGATTGCCGCCGCGACGCTGTTGGTGCGCGCACTCTGCTCGTCAGAACCGATGATCGAGGCGTTGGACGACGCCATTACGCGCTGCGACAGGTCATGCACCTGGCGCGTTGCCGAGGAAACCTCGGAAATGGAGGCGTGGATACGCTCGACGAACTGGTTGAACGCGCTACCTACCTCGCCAAACTCATCTTTGCTGGTCACATTCAGGCGGCGGGTCAGGTCACCCTCGCCCTGAGCGATGTCCTGCATGGCAACGCCCATGGTTGTCAGCGGCCGTAGCAGCACTTGGATCAGCAGGCTCAAGAGCACTGCAATCGCCACCACGGCAATCAGCATGGCAATCAGCGCGGACGTGCGGAATTTACCCAGAGGGGCGTAGGCTTTATCTTTATCGATCGACAAGCCGATGTACCAGTCTGCACCCGGCAAACCGCTGATAGGGGTGAAGGACAGAATGCGATCCTGGCCGTTGAGGACAACATCCTGGTTTAGCTTCTCGATGCTTACGCGGGTGCCTGGGTAGATGTCCTTGAGGTTCTTCATCACCTGGTCCTGATCAGGACTAACGATGACTTGGCCGTCGCCGCTGACCAGGAACGCATGGCCGATGCCGCCGAAGTCTACCGAATTGATGATCTTCACCAGGGTTTGCAGGCTCAGGTCACCGCCGACCACGCCCAGCAACTCGCCATTCTTTTTCACCGGCATGGCGATGGTCACGATCTGTCCGCCAACGGCAGCCATATAAGGCGGCGTCAGCATGGTTTTGTCAGCAGCCACGGCTTGCTTGTACCAAGGGCGCTGGCGCGGATCATAACCGTCGGGCATTTTTGCATCGGGGCGTTGGGTGAACACGCCGTTGGTTTGGCCGACGTAAGTGAACTGGAAGTTCGAGGTGAGCGCGGGTTGATCCACCAAGCCAGGAAGGTCTGCAGCGCTCCCCTGATGAGCCACGTTTTGCGCCAGGTTTTCGAGTACCAACACACGGCCACTGAGCCAGTTCTGCACACTGCTTGCGGTGAGCTCACCGGATTGCTGGATGGAAGACTCCAGGTTTTGCTTGATGGTGGTGCGTTGCAGATAATCGTTGTACAGCGTGAATAAAGCGAAAGCCAGGACGACGACGCCTGACGCGGCCAACAGAATTTTATGACTGAACTTTAGATTCATTTCATCGACTTCTTTTGCCAAAGGGGGGGAGCGTGCAGGGTGGAACATCCATGTAACGCATAGGTGGACGCTTGGGTCGCCCTAAATCGGTGCACGCATGGCTCATCAGGCTTTCGGCCAAATGAAGTGGAATCTTAAGGTTTTGTGAGAAAGATCCTCTTTTTGAGTGGGAAACCGACCGGTGGTCCCGGTAAGGTGCCCGAAACTGCAAAGTCTTGCAGTCTTTCAAGAAGGTTGGCCATTGATCATAGGCCGCGGGTTATCTGAGCGGATGTGTGGCCAAAGCAAACGCCATAAACGACAAAACCCCTGTCTGCGCTAGCAGACAGGGGTTTCGGAATTCAATCTTGACGATGACCTACTCTCACATGGGGAAACCCCACACTACCATCGGCGATGCATCGTTTCACTGCTGAGTTCGGGATGGGATCAGGTGGTTCCAATGCTCTATGGTCGTCAAGAAATTCTGTGTACCAGATCGTTGCGTTGGCAACGTCCCAGTGAAATTCGTGGACTTCTACTAAAACAAAACCCCTGTCTGCGCAAGCAAACAGGGGTTCTGGAATTTAATCTTGACGATGACCTACTCTCACATGGGGAAACCCCACACTACCATCGGCGATGCATCGTTTCACTGCTGAGTTCGGGATGGGATCAGGTGGTTCCAATGCTCTATGGTCGTCAAGAAATTCGGGTACTGAGTCGTGGCCAGCTGGCCTCGCTTCAGCAAATTGGGTATGTGATAGCTTTCGGTGTTTTGTGAGATTCGAACTTTCGGTTCGTTTCGTCTTCACACACCGCAATCTGATGCTCTTTCGAGTAGTCAAATTGCTTGGGTGTTATATGGTCAAGCCTCACGGGCAATTAGTATTGGTTAGCTCAACGCCTCACAGCGCTTACACACCCAACCTATCAACGTCGTAGTCTTCGACGGCCCTTCAGGGGACTCAAGGTCCCAGTGAGATCTCATCTTGAGGCTAGTTTCCCGCTTAGATGCTTTCAGCGGTTATCTATTCCGAACATAGCTACCCGGCAATGCCACTGGCGTGACAACCGGAACACCAGAGGTTCGTCCACTCCGGTCCTCTCGTACTAGGAGCAGCCCCTCTCAAATCTCAAACGTCCACGGCAGATAGGGACCGAACTGTCTCACGACGTTCTAAACCCAGCTCGCGTACCACTTTAAATGGCGAACAGCCATACCCTTGGGACCGGCTTCAGCCCCAGGATGTGATGAGCCGACATCGAGGTGCCAAACACCGCCGTCGATATGAACTCTTGGGCGGTATCAGCCTGTTATCCCCGGAGTACCTTTTATCCGTTGAGCGATGGCCCTTCCATACAGAACCACCGGATCACTAAGACCTACTTTCGTACCTGCTCGACGTGTCTGTCTCGCAGTCAAGCGCGCTTTTGCCTTTATACTCTACGACCGATTTCCGACCGGTCTGAGCGCACCTTCGTACTCCTCCGTTACTCTTTAGGAGGAGACCGCCCCAGTCAAACTACCCACCATACACTGTCCTCGATCCGGATAACGGACCTGAGTTAGAACCTCAAAGTTGCCAGGGTGGTATTTCAAGGTTGGCTCCACGCGAACTAGCGTCCACGCTTCAAAGCCTCCCACCTATCCTACACAAGCAAATTCAAAGTCCAGTGCAAAGCTATAGTAAAGGTTCACGGGGTCTTTCCGTCTAGCCGCGGATACACTGCATCTTCACAGCGATTTCAATTTCACTGAGTCTCGGGTGGAGACAGCGCCGCCATCGTTACGCCATTCGTGCAGGTCGGAACTTACCCGACAAGGAATTTCGCTACCTTAGGACCGTTATAGTTACGGCCGCCGTTTACCGGGGCTTCGATCAAGAGCTTCGCGTTAGCTAACCCCATCAATTAACCTTCCGGCACCGGGCAGGCGTCACACCCTATACGTCCACTTTCGTGTTTGCAGAGTGCTGTGTTTTTAATAAACAGTCGCAGCGGCCTGGTATCTTCGACCGGCATGAGCTTACGGAGCAAGTCCTTCACCCTCACCGGCGCACCTTCTCCCGAAGTTACGGTGCCATTTTGCCTAGTTCCTTCACCCGAGTTCTCTCAAGCGCCTTGGTATTCTCTACCCAACCACCTGTGTCGGTTTGGGGTACGGTTCCTGGTTACCTGAAGCTTAGAAGCTTTTCTTGGAAGCATGGCATCAACCACTTCGTTAACTAAAAGTTAACTCGTCATCAGCTCTCGGCCTTAGAATCCCGGATTTACCTAAGATTCCAGCCTACCACCTTAAACTTGGACAACCAACGCCAAGCTGGCCTAGCCTTCTCCGTCCCTCCATCGCAATAACCAGAAGTACAGGAATATTAACCTGTTTTCCATCGACTACGCTTTTCAGCCTCGCCTTAGGGACCGACTAACCCTGCGTCGATTAACGTTGCGCAGGAAACCTTGGTCTTTCGGCGTGGGTGTTTTTCACACCCATTATCGTTACTCATGTCAGCATTCGCACTTCTGATACCTCCAGCAAGCTTCTCAACTCACCTTCACAGGCTTACAGAACGCTCCTCTACCGCATCACCTAAGTGATACCCGTAGCTTCGGTGTATGGTTTGAGCCCCGTTACATCTTCCGCGCAGGCCGACTCGACTAGTGAGCTATTACGCTTTCTTTAAAGGGTGGCTGCTTCTAAGCCAACCTCCTAGCTGTCTAAGCCTTCCCACATCGTTTCCCACTTAACCATAACTTTGGGACCTTAGCTGACGGTCTGGGTTGTTTCCCTTTTCACGACGGACGTTAGCACCCGCCGTGTGTCTCCCATGCTCGGCACTTGTAGGTATTCGGAGTTTGCATCGGTTTGGTAAGTCGGGATGACCCCCTAGCCGAAACAGTGCTCTACCCCCTACAGTGATACATGAGGCGCTACCTAAATAGCTTTCGAGGAGAACCAGCTATCTCCGAGCTTGATTAGCCTTTCACTCCGATCCACAGGTCATCCGCTAACTTTTCAACGGTAGTCGGTTCGGTCCTCCAGTTAGTGTTACCCAACCTTCAACCTGCCCATGGATAGATCGCCCGGTTTCGGGTCTATTCCCAGCGACTAGACGCCCTATTAAGACTCGCTTTCGCTACGCCTCCCCTATTCGGTTAAGCTCGCCACTGAAAATAAGTCGCTGACCCATTATACAAAAGGTACGCAGTCACCTAACAAAGTAGGCTCCCACTGCTTGTACGCATACGGTTTCAGGATCTATTTCACTCCCCTCTCCGGGGTTCTTTTCGCCTTTCCCTCACGGTACTAGTTCACTATCGGTCAGTCAGTAGTATTTAGCCTTGGAGGATGGTCCCCCCATATTCAGACAAAGTTTCTCGTGCTCCGTCCTACTCGATTTCATGACTAAGAGATTTTCGCGTACAGGGCTATCACCCACTATGGCCGCACTTTCCAGAGCGTTCCGCTAATCTCAAAGCCACTTAAGGGCTAGTCCCCGTTCGCTCGCCACTACTAAGGGAATCTCGGTTGATTTCTTTTCCTCAGGGTACTTAGATGTTTCAGTTCCCCTGGTTCGCCCCTTACACCTATGTATTCAGTGTAAGGTAACCATCTTATGATGGCTGGGTTCCCCCATTCAGACATCTCCGGATCAAAGTCTGTTTGCCGACTCCCCGAAGCTTTTCGCAGGCTACCACGTCTTTCATCGCCTCTGACTGCCAAGGCATCCACCGTATGCGCTTCTTCACTTGACCATATAACCCCAAGCAATCTGGTTATACTGTGAAGACGACATTCGCCGAAAATTCGATAATACTCAATTAAGAGCAACTCACAAATTTTACCTTAGCCTGATCCGTTACCAGTGAAAGTAACGTTCAGTCTATCTTTCTATCACATACCCAAATTTTTAAAGAACGATCTAATCAAAGACTAGAAATCAACATTCACCATCATCACGATGGAATGCTCATTTCTAAGCTCTCAAACTTCAGAAGCAGTAGTGGTGGAGCCAAACGGGATCGAACCGTTGACCTCCTGCGTGCAAGGCAGGCGCTCTCCCAGCTGAGCTATGGCCCCGTATTTCTACAGGTTCCCACACAAAATTGGTGGGTCTGGGCAGATTCGAACTGCCGACCTCACCCTTATCAGGGGTGCGCTCTAACCAACTGAGCTACAGACCCAATTTCGGGCTGCTTCTTATCGTCTTCTTCAATGAATCAAGCAATTCGTGTGGGAACTTATGGAGCAGCTGATGTCGTCGATTAAGGAGGTGATCCAGCCGCAGGTTCCCCTACGGCTACCTTGTTACGACTTCACCCCAGTCATGAATCACACCGTGGTAACCGTCCTCCCGAAGGTTAGACTAGCTACTTCTGGTGCAACCCACTCCCATGGTGTGACGGGCGGTGTGTACAAGGCCCGGGAACGTATTCACCGCGACATTCTGATTCGCGATTACTAGCGATTCCGACTTCACGCAGTCGAGTTGCAGACTGCGATCCGGACTACGATCGGTTTTCTGGGATTAGCTCCACCTCGCGGCTTGGCAACCCTCTGTACCGACCATTGTAGCACGTGTGTAGCCCAGGCCGTAAGGGCCATGATGACTTGACGTCATCCCCACCTTCCTCCGGTTTGTCACCGGCAGTCTCCTTAGAGTGCCCACCATTACGTGCTGGTAACTAAGGACAAGGGTTGCGCTCGTTACGGGACTTAACCCAACATCTCACGACACGAGCTGACGACAGCCATGCAGCACCTGTCTCAATGTTCCCGAAGGCACCAATCTATCTCTAGAAAGTTCATTGGATGTCAAGGCCTGGTAAGGTTCTTCGCGTTGCTTCGAATTAAACCACATGCTCCACCGCTTGTGCGGGCCCCCGTCAATTCATTTGAGTTTTAACCTTGCGGCCGTACTCCCCAGGCGGTCAACTTAATGCGTTAGCTGCGCCACTAAGAGCTCAAGGCTCCCAACGGCTAGTTGACATCGTTTACGGCGTGGACTACCAGGGTATCTAATCCTGTTTGCTCCCCACGCTTTCGCACCTCAGTGTCAGTATCAGTCCAGGTGGTCGCCTTCGCCACTGGTGTTCCTTCCTATATCTACGCATTTCACCGCTACACAGGAAATTCCACCACCCTCTACCATACTCTAGTCAGTCAGTTTTGAATGCAGTTCCCAGGTTGAGCCCGGGGATTTCACATCCAACTTAACTAACCACCTACGCGCGCTTTACGCCCAGTAATTCCGATTAACGCTTGCACCCTCTGTATTACCGCGGCTGCTGGCACAGAGTTAGCCGGTGCTTATTCTGTCGGTAACGTCAAAACAATCACGTATTAGGTAACTGCTCTTCCTCCCAACTTAAAGTGCTTTACAATCCGAAGACCTTCTTCACACACGCGGCATGGCTGGATCAGGCTTTCGCCCATTGTCCAATATTCCCCACTGCTGCCTCCCGTAGGAGTCTGGACCGTGTCTCAGTTCCAGTGTGACTGATCATCCTCTCAGACCAGTTACGGATCGTTGCCTTGGTGAGCCATTACCTCACCAACTAGCTAATCCGACCTAGGCTCATCTGATAGCGCAAGGCCCGAAGGTCCCCTGCTTTCTCCCGTAGGACGTATGCGGTATTAGCGTCCGTTTCCGAACGTTATCCCCCACTACCAGGCAGATTCCTAGGCATTACTCACCCGTCCGCCGCTCTCAAGAGAAGCAAGCTTCTCTCTACCGCTCGACTTGCATGTGTTAGGCCTGCCGCCAGCGTTCAATCTGAGCCATGATCAAACTCTTCAGTTCAAACATCTTTGGGTTTTTAAGAAACCCTAAACTTGGCTCAGCAATCGTTGGTTACATCTTTGATTTCTCGCGGAGTAACTTGTGATGCTGATAATCTTGTTGACTATCAGTCTGACTCCACAAGCACCCACACGAATTGCTTGATTCAGTTGTTAAAGAGCGGTTGGTTAAGATCTTTCGTCTCAACCGAGGCGCGCATTCTACAGCAGCCTCATTTGCTGTCAAGTGATTATTTTCAGAAGTTTTCAAAGTTTCCTTTGTAACTTCAACCACTTGCGCTTCCGATCTCTCGTTAGCGGGAGGCGAATTCTACAGCGTTACACGCTGCTGTCAACACCTCTTTTTCTCCGCTTTCGACCGAGAAGATCGAAACGTTAATAGAGCCAAACAACACTGCTCTACCAACTCCTTCCAGGCCTCGATGAACTGAAGCAGGCCGCTGTCGAATCTCGTATAACTCTTTGTTTACCAAGGAGTTTTCCGTTTCGACTGCGCCGGAAGTGGGGCGAATTATAGACGTACAGGATTTGCCGTCAACCCTTAATTTTGCTTATTTAACCATTAGTTATAATTGGCTAAAAAATCACCAACTTTCTTCTATATAGCGCTCTTCACCGCGCTCTATATAGAAGAGAGGACTCAGATAACCCCTGCCTCTTTTAAAGCAGCCACATTTGCCGGCATCAACCCCAGTACTTCCTGCAACACCCTGACCGTATGCTCACCTAATAAAGGAGGCGCACTACGGTACTCCACGGGGGTCTTGGATAACCGGATGGGACTGGCAACCTGCGGCACCATCCCCGCCAGTGCGTGAGGCAACTCAATCGCCAGCCCGCGCGCCTTGACCTGGGCATCCGCGAACACCTGCGCCAGATCATTGATCGGCCCACACGGCACGCCGACTCGCTCCAGTTGCGACACCCATTCGGCCGTCGTCTTGAACACCGTCGCCTGGCGAATCAAGGGAATCAGTTCCGCACGATTGGCCACCCGCACCTTATTGGTCGCGAAACGCGGGTCATCCGCCCACTGCGGCTGACCCGCAACCTCCGCGAACTTACGGAACTGCCCATCATTCCCCACCGTCAGGATGAAGTCACCATCGGCCGTGGGAAAATCCTGATAGGGCACGATATTCGGATGCGCATTGCCCAGGCGCTTTGGCGGCACACCTGTCGTCAGGTAGTTCATCGCCTGGTTAGCCAAGCAAGCCACCTGCACATCCAGCAGCGCCATATCAATATGTTGCCCGCCGCCATCACGCTCGCGATGAGCCAGCGCCGCCAGGATCGCCACCGTTGAATAGAGCCCCGTGAGGATGTCAGTCAGCGCCACCCCCACCTTCACCGGCCCCGCCCCCTCATCACCCTCAGGCCGCCCCGTCAGGCTCATGAGTCCGCCCAACCCCTGGATCATGAAGTCGTAGCCTGCACGAGTCGCATAAGGCCCCGTCTGGCCAAACCCGGTGATAGAGCAATAGATCAACGCCGGGTTGGCCTCCTTGAGCGACGCATAGTCCAACCCATACGCCGCCAGGCCGCCCACCTTGAAATTCTCGATGAGGATGTCGGACTTCGCCGCCAGGTCACGCACCAGCTTCTGCCCCTCCGGCTGCGTGAAGTCGATGGTCACCGACTCTTTGTTGCGGTTGGCGGACAGGTAATACGCCGCCTCACTGGTGTTCTCGCCATACGCGTCCTTGAGGAAGGGGGGCCCCCAGGCACGCGTGTCGTCACCATTACCCGGCCGCTCGACCTTGATCACTTCAGCCCCAAGATCCGCGAGAATCTGCCCGGCCCAGGGGCCCGCCAGTACTCGCGACAAATCCAGTACCCGCAGATGCGAAAGCGCGCCCATGCCCGTGCTCCTATTAATAGAACGCCTGAAGACCGGTTTGCGCACGCCCCAGAATCAAGGCGTGTACATCGTGGGTACCTTCATAGGTGTTCACCACCTCCAGGTTTACCAGGTGACGCGCCACCCCGAACTCATCGGAGATGCCGTTGCCGCCCAGCATATCCCGCGCCATGCGTGCGATATCTAGCGACTTGCCGCAGGAATTGCGCTTCATGATCGAAGTAATTTCCACCGCCGCAGTGCCTTCATCCTTCATCCGCCCCAGGCGCAGGCAACCTTGCAAGGCCAGGGTGATCTCGGTCTGCATGTCCGCGAGCTTCTTCTGGATAAGCTGGGTCGCTGCCAATGGCCGACCGAACTGATGACGATCAAGGGTGTACTGGCGAGCGGTGTGCCAGCAGAACTCGGCAGCCCCCAGCGCACCCCAGGAGATCCCGTAGCGAGCGGAGTTAAGGCAGGTGAAGGGGCCTTTCAAGCCACGCACATCCGGGAAGATGTTCTCGTCGGGCACGAACACATTGTCCATGACGATCTCGCCGGTAATGGAAGCCCGCAGGCCGACCTTGCCGTGAATCGCCGGAGCGCTCAGGCCCTTCCAGCCTTTCTCCAGGACAAAACCGCGGATATCACCGGCATCGTCCTTGCCCCACACCACGAATACATCGGCAATCGGGCTGTTGGTGATCCACATCTTGGCGCCGGTCAGGCTGTAGCCGCCATCTACCTTGCGCGCCCGGGTAATCATCGCGCCAGGGTCGGACCCGTGGTCAGGCTCGGTCAGACCGAAGCAACCGATCCACTCACCCGACGCCAGTTTCGGCAGGTATTTCTGTTTTTGCGCTTCGGTGCCGAACTCATTGATCGGCACCATGACCAGTGAAGACTGCACACTCATCATCGAGCGATAACCGGAGTCGACTCGCTCGACCTCACGTGCAATCAACCCGTAGCAGACATAATTCAGGCCACTGCCGCCGTACTGCTCGGGAATCATCGCGCCCAACAGGCCGGTCTCACCCATCTCGCGAAAGATCTCAGGGTCGGTCTTTTCATGGCGGAAGGCTTCGAGCACCCTTGGCGCCAACTTGTCCTGGGCGAATTGCTCAGCACTGTCGCGCACCATGCGCTCTTCTTCGGTGAGCTGTTGATCCAGCAGCAGTGGATCGATCCAGTTGAAGCTTGCCTTGCCAGCCATGAATAAGTCCTCGCAAAGAAAATCAGAAGTCGTGGATGCAGACTAGGCCCGGCAAGTGCAGAGGGCAAACGAGGTTTTTGCATAGGCTTGTGCTAATTTCTCACTCCGTAATAGCCGAGAAGGGCGCAAATGCGCCTTATAAGTGAGGACAAGGTACATGCGCAGAAAAATCCCCAGCACCACCGCCCTTGTCAGCTTTGAAGCTGCGGCCCGCCACGAGAGCTTTACCAAGGCTGCGCAGGAGCTTTCCATCACTCAGGGCGCCATTTGCAGGCAGATCGCCAGCCTTGAGGAGTTTTTAAGTGTCGAGCTGTTTCGCCGCTCGCGGCGCGGGGTCAAGCTGACAGAAGCGGGCCTGTCGTATAGCCGTCGCGTCGCCACGCAATTGGACGCGGTGGAGCGCGACACCTTGTCGGTCATGGGGCAGCAGGGCGCGAACGTCATCGAGTTGGCGGTGGTGCCGACCTTTGGCACCCAATGGCTTATCCCTCGCCTCAAGGACTTTCAGCGCCAGCACCCGGAAGTCACGGTCAACCTCACCAACCGCACGCGCCCCTTCCTGTTTGCCGACACTGAATTCGACGCCGCGATCTATTTCGGCGATGCCGACTGGTCCGGTACCGAGTCCCACCGGCTGATGGGAGAAAACCCCGTCCCCGTGTGCAGCCCGCGCTTACTCGGCAGCCGCACACATTTCAGCCCACAGGAAATCGCGGAACTGCCATTGCTGCAGCAGACCACGCGGCCCTATGCCTGGCGCCAGTGGTTCAACGCGCAACAGTTGAACATCCCCCGCGACATGACGGGTCCCCGTTACGAGCTATTCTCGATGTTGTCCCAGGCGGCCATGCATGACATGGGCATTGCGCTGATTCCACCGTTCCTCATCCAGCGCGAACTGACCGAGCACCAACTGGTAATCGCAAGCCCCGAAGCGCTGAGCAACTCGAAGGCGTATTACTTGATGATTCCTGACAGAAAAGTCGAATCCGCATCCCTGCACGCCTTCAGGGACTGGCTGATCGACCAGTCGAAGCGCTACAGCCCAGGAATATAAGGACCAAACGCCACTTATGGACTATGTAGTCAGATAACATCAAATACTACAGATATCCGTAAATGTCGCATTTAAGAAAACTGTACTTGTACGACGAAAATATGGCTCAAAGCCATAACCCTCATAGCTTGTAGCGACTATTACCGGCCAATGCCCGACTATTCACAACGGCGATTGCGAAACCGAGAAAAGTCCAAATAGTCATGTTAAGTATCTGTATTTAAATGGGTTATTTAAAAGCATTGCGGCAATCAGTCACAGGGTGACTTGTAGTTAATTTTTCGTCACCCGTCATAATCCCTTGAAGGCCGTAAAGTTCGCCTGCAAAATGCCGCGCCCCGCTGTCATTTCAGCGGGATCGTGCTGATCGGCCGCCCCAGATGTGCCACTCACGGTGCGCTGGCCTTTTTACAATAAGATCAAAAGCAAAAAGATCATGCAGGAGATTTGACGTGCACATTGGTGTTCCTCTCGAAACCCAGACCGGTGAAACGCGGGTGGCTGCCACCCCGGAAACCATCAAGAAGCTGATCGGCCAGGGCCATAAGGTCACTGTACAAAGCGGGGCGGGTATTAAAGCCAGCATCGTCGACAGTGCCTATGAAACGGCAGGTGCAACCATAGGCAGCGCCAGCGATGCATTCGGCACCGAGCTGATCCTAAAAGTGGTGGCCCCCAGCGACAGCGAACTGACGCTGATCAAAAGCGGCACCGTGTTGGTGGGCATGCTCAATCCGTTCAGCAACGAAACCATCGCCAAGCTGGCCGAGCAGGGCATCACTGCCTTCGCGCTGGAAGCCGCGCCGCGTACTTCGCGGGCCCAGAGCCTCGACGTGCTGTCGTCCCAAGCCAACATCGCCGGTTACAAGGCCGTGTTGCTGGCCGCCCATCACTACCCACGCTTCATGCCAATGCTGATGACTGCCGCCGGTACGGTGAAAGCCGCGCGCGTGCTGATCCTCGGCGCTGGCGTCGCGGGCCTGCAGGCCATCGCCACGGCGAAACGCCTGGGCGCAGTGATCGAAGCGTCTGACGTGCGCCCGGCCGTGAAGGAGCAGATTGAATCCCTCGGCGCCAAGTTCGTCGACGTGCCCTACGAAACCGACGAAGAGCGTGAATGCGCCGTCGGCGTCGGTGGTTACGCACGCCCGATGCCGACCAGTTGGATGCAACGCCAGGCCCTGGCCGTCCACGAACGCGCCAAGCAGGCCGACATCGTCATCACCACCGCCCTGATCCCGGGCCGCAAGGCCCCGACCCTGCTCAGCGCCGATACGGTTGCACAAATGAAGCCGGGCTCGGTGGTGATCGACCTCGCCGCCGCTCAAGGTGGCAACTGCCCGCTGACTGTCGCCGATCAGGTGGTAGTGGAAAACGGGGTGATCATTTGCGGCCCGACCAACCTGGCAGGTGCCGTCGCCGCTGACGCGTCGGCCCTGTATGCGCGCAACCTGCTGGACTTCCTGAAGCTGGTCTTCAACAAGGAAGGGCAGTTTGAAATCAACCTCGAAGACGACATCGTCGCCGCGTGCCTGATGTGCCGCGACGGCCAAGTCATCCGCAAAAACGCCTAAGCAGGGATTCAGACGATGGAAGAGCTTATCTCCCCCGGTATCTACAACCTGATCATCTTTGTGCTGGCGATTTATGTCGGTTACCACGTGGTCTGGAACGTTACCCCCGCACTGCACACGCCACTGATGGCCGTGACCAACGCGATCTCGGCAATCGTGATCGTCGGCGCGATGCTGGCCGCCGCACTGACCGTTACACCGCTGGGCAAGACCATGGGCACCCTGGCCGTGGCCCTGGCAGCGGTCAACGTGTTCGGCGGCTTCCTGGTGACTCGCAGGATGCTTGAGATGTTCAAGAAGAAAGCCCCGAAAGTAAAAGAAGAGGCGCCGAAGTAATGAGCATGAATCTCGTCACGACGCTCTACCTGATTGCGTCGATCTGTTTCATCCAGGCCCTCAAAGGCCTGTCGCACCCAACCACTTCGCGACGCGGCAACCTGTTCGGCATGCTCGGCATGGCGCTGGCGGTACTGACCACCGTGGGCCTCATCTATAAGCTGGGCGCTGAGCTTGCCACCGCCGGCATTGGCTACGTGATCGTTGGCCTGCTGATCGGCGGCACCGCCGGTTCGATCATGGCCAAGCGCGTGGAAATGACCAAGATGCCGGAACTGGTCGCCTTCATGCATAGCATGATCGGCCTGGCAGCGGTGTTTATCGCCATTGCCGCCGTGGTCGAGCCGCAATCTTTGGGCATCGTCAAAAACTTGGGCGACTCGATCCCCGCCGGTAATCGCCTGGAGCTGTTCCTTGGCGCCGCTATCGGTGCTATCACCTTCTCCGGTTCGGTGATCGCCTTCGGCAAGCTGTCGGGCAAGTACAAGTTCCGTCTGTTCCAAGGCGCACCGGTACAGTTCGCCGGCCAGCACAAACTGAACCTGGTGCTCGGCCTGACCACGCTGGGGCTTGGCCTGACCTTCATGTTCACCGGCAACCTCAGCGCCTTCGCGCTGATGCTGGCCCTGGCGTTCGTGCTGGGCGTGTTGATCATCATCCCGATCGGCGGCGCCGATATGCCGGTGGTGGTCTCGATGCTCAACAGCTACTCCGGCTGGGCAGCGGCAGGGATCGGCTTCTCGCTGAACAACTCGATGCTGATCATCGCCGGCTCCCTGGTGGGCTCAAGCGGCGCGATCCTGTCGTACATCATGTGTAAGGCGATGAACCGCTCGTTCTTTAATGTGCTGCTCGGCGGTTTCGGCAATGCGCCGGATACCGGTGCTGCGGCCGGCTCGAAAGAAGCGCGCCCGGTGAAGTCCGGCTCGGCCGACGACGCCACGTTCCTGCTGACCAACGCCGATACCGTGATCATCGTGCCGGGCTATGGCCTAGCAGTGGCACGCGCACAGCACGCACTCAAGGAGTTGACCGAAAAGCTGACCCACCGCGGCGTGACCGTAAAGTACGCGATCCACCCGGTGGCCGGCCGTATGCCCGGACACATGAACGTGCTGCTGGCCGAGGCCGAAGTGCCTTACGACCAGGTGTTCGAGATGGAAGACATCAACTCCGAATTCGGCCAGGCTGACGTAGTACTGGTGCTCGGCGCGAACGACGTGGTCAACCCGGCCGCCAAGAACGACCCGCACTCGCCGATTGCCGGCATGCCGATCCTCGAAGCGTTCAAGGCCAAGACCATCATCGTCAACAAGCGCTCGATGGCCAGCGGCTATGCCGGCCTGGACAACGAGTTGTTCTACCTGGACAAAACCATGATGGTCTTCGGCGACGCCAAGAAGGTTATCGAAGACATGGTCAAGGCTGTCGAATAACACTGCGCCAGCGCAACACCCGAAACCCTGGCCTCCAGTAGGCTAGGGTTTTTTATTGCAGCATGAAAACCGACCAAAGGCCTTAAATCGCTGCCCGGCATTCGACCATGGTAGCGGGCCGAAATTTTTTGAAATCACTAAACTGCATACCTTGCCTCCGTATCCCGAGATAACAATCCATGTACCGTGATCGTATCCGCTTGCCTTCGCTGTTGAACAAGGTCATGAGCGCGGCTGATGCCGCCGCACTGATTGAGGACGGCATGACCGTCGGCATGAGCGGCTTCACCCGTGCCGGTGAAGCCAAGGCCGTACCTCAAGCCCTGGCCGAGCGCGCCAAGACGTCGCCGCTGAAAATCACCCTGATGACCGGCGCCAGCCTGGGCAACGACCTCGACAAGCAACTGACCGAAGCCGGCGTGCTGTCGCGACGCATGCCGTTCCAGGTCGACAGCACCCTGCGCAAGGCGATCAACGCCGGCGAAGTGATGTTTATCGACCAGCATTTGTCGGAAACCGTCGAGCAACTGCGCAACAACCAACTCAAGCTGCCTGACATTGCCGTGATCGAAGCCGTCGCGATCACCGAACAAGGCCATATCGTGCCGACCACTTCCGTGGGCAACTCGGCCAGTTTCGCGATTTTCGCCAAGCAAGTGATCGTCGAGATCAACATGGCGCACAACCCGAACCTGGAAGGTCTGCACGACATCTACATCCCGACCTATCGGCCGACGCGCACGCCGATCCCGCTGGTAAAAGTCGACGACCGCATTGGCAGCACCGCGATCCCGATTCCGCCGGAGAAGATCGTCGCCATCGTGATCACCAACAAGTCCGACTCACCTTCAACAGTGACGCCGCCGGACGCCGAAACCCAAGGCATCGCCAGCCACCTGATCAACTTCCTCAAGCAGGAAGTGGACGCCGGCCGCATGACCAATAAGCTCGGCCCGCTGCAGGCCGGGATCGGTAACATCGCCAACGCCGTGATGTGTGGCTTGATCGATTCGCCGTTCGAAGACCTGACCATGTATTCGGAAGTGCTGCAGGACTCGACGTTCGACCTGATTGACGCCGGCAAGCTGACCTTCGCCTCCGGCAGTTCGATCACCTTGTCGGAGCGTCGCAACAGCGACGTGTTCGGCAACCTGGAGCACTACAAGGACAAGCTGGTGCTGCGCCCGCAGGAAATCTCCAACCACCCGGAAGTGGTTCGCCGCCTGGGCATCATCGCGATCAACACCGCGCTGGAGTTCGACATCTACGGCAACGTCAACTCCACGCACGTGTGCGGGACACGGATGATGAACGGGATTGGCGGCTCGGGCGACTTCGCTCGTAACGCGCACCTGGCGATCTTCGTAACCAAATCGATTGCCAAGGCCGGGGCGATTTCCAGCGTAGTGCCAATGGTCAGCCACGTCGACCACACCGAGCATGACGTCGACATCCTGGTGACCGAAGTGGGCCTCGCCGACCTGCGCGGCCTGGCGCCACGGGAGCGCGCACGGGTGATCATCGACAACTGTGTGCACCCAGCCTACCGCGACGCGCTGAACAAGTACTTCAACGACGCTTGTGCGATTGGTGGCCACACCCCACACATCCTGCGCGAAGCACTGAGCTGGCACATTAACCTGGAAGAAACCGGGCACATGCTCAAGGATTGATCGATACACAGCCGAGCTGATGCACACACAGTTTCATCAGCTCGGTTGCACCACCCCCCTCTCCTTGGAAAAACTGTACTGCTGTACTGGTCTTTTCCTACTGAAATATCCCACACACTCCTTCAAAAATGCCGTTTTTGCACTGATTAAGTGCAGACAGGTACAGTTGCCCCATTTCCGTACAGTACAGCAGCCATAAACAGTTAACTGCCCCCTCACAATACAGGTGAACTGTATCTAGAGAGTCTTGCGCGGGAGGAGGATCATTGGCATCAGTTAAACCACTACCTAATCCCGCCACAAGCGGAAGGATGTCATCATGGAACGTACACTCAGTTCCGATCTGTTCTTCGAAGAGAAAGCTGTAAACACCCAGGCTTCCATGCCTCTGCGCGTTATCGCCAACCTGATGTTGTGGCAGCGCCGCATCTCCAGCCGCCATCAACTGGCTCGTCTGGATTCGCGTCTGCTGGCTGACGCCGGTATCAGCGAAGCACAACGCTACGAAGAGCTGAGCAAGCCGTTCTGGCGCTAATAGGCGCTCGCTGGCCCTGACCTACCGGGTCCACAGCCAGCAACCTGATTCGTTAAGCAAAGCCCGCACCGGGTAACCGGAGGCGGGCTTTGTTGTTTCTGGGTTTGGGTGTTTGTGCCCCGGAACAGATAGCTTGCAGATCAACCAGTACAGTTTAATAAATACAACAATTAAGCAGTACAATTAAGCGCCAGTGTATCTGTATCGGTCGAAACGATCCGCTCAACATGGTCTTCCAAAAACACCATGAAAGGCGCTCCCCATGAACCCACCAACCCCGCGCACCTCGTTGTTACGTCGCACTGCCGCTACGCTCTCCAGATGGCTGCAACAGGCTCACGAGCGCCACCAACTGGCCCAACTCGACCCGCGAGAGCTGTCCGACGCGGGTATCAGCCCCGGCGAACGCCTGGTCGAGCTGTCCAAGCCATTCTGGCGTGACTAGACAGTCAAGGCGCTTTTCGAATGGACAGGCCGCAGCTTAATATCCGCTCACCACGTGGCGAACCGTGTAGAACGGGCGTCTGATGCCAATGGCATCCACATCCGCTTCACAGTGGCCGCTCCGCGCGACCTTATTTGTTCATCTACAGGAGTCACCCCATGTCCCGTCTTCGCCTGCTGAGCGCCGCCACCCTGCTGGCCCTCGCCGCCAACGCCCACGCGTCCAGCTTCATCGTCACCACCGACTCCATCGTCGGCGCGCTGAAAGCCACCTCCGATGCGAGCTCCGATGCCACGTCCTCCCTGCGTGACAACAAGGTCGTGCGTGCCGCTCGTGACGACGCCGCCAGCTTCGTCGCCAGCGCCGGTGCCATTCGCGGCGTCAAACTGGAAAGCGCCCTTGCGCAGATCCGCCAGCAAGCGCCACAACTGAACGTCGCGACAGACGCCCAACTGGCCCAAGCCATTCTGGCCATCTGATAACAGGGCGGGACAAGGGAGCGCCAGCCGCTCCCGGATGCCTCGGCGCTGGCTCTCGCCCGGCCATTGCGCTAGCCTTGGCGCTCGCTTTGAGTTGTCGAGTCCCATGGCTTTTTCATACCGCCGGTTAATCGTTCCTGTGATGTTTTCCGCCTGCTGGTCACCATTGGCTTCGGCCTTTGATCTGTCCACCCAGAGCACCGTCGTGAGCGCGTATGCCACCAGCAAAGTGACCTCCGCGCCGTTCGACAGAAAGTGGGTACTGGCCGCCCAGGATGATGCCGCCGCATTCATTGCCACTGACGGCCGATGGCGGGGGGCTCGACTGGAATCAGCACTGGATCGTCTGCGCCGCAGCCAACCAAAACTTAACGCCAGTGACCTTGAACTGGCGCAAGCAATTCTCGTCCAATAACCATCTTTGTATTTCGGAGTCATTCCATGCGTAGCCCGCTGATCGCCGCCGCTCTCGGCCTGCTGTTGTTGACCGATGTCGCCCATGCGCAAACCTTGAAGGCCACCAGTAACATCATCGTGCGCGCCTCCGGGCGCACCATTGATTTCACCTCGGACACCACCACCTCGATCCGCGACTCCAAGATCGTGCGCGAAGCCCACGATGACGCCGCCAGCTTCGTCGCCACCAACGGCGAGATCCGTGGCGCGCAACTCGAAGCCGCCTTCGACACCCTGCGCACCCGCGTGCCGGAAGCCCGTGATGCCAGCGACCAGACCCTCGCCGAAGCCATTCTCGCGCTGTGAGGCGTCTCAACGCCTGGCTCTTGGCCGGGGCTCTGCTGCTGTGTGCCGGCGCAGCTAAGGCCAGCCTGCAACTGCGGCTCATAACCGAAGGGTTGAGCCCAGCCGAACAGCAGGCCAGCCAGGCGTTGCTCGATGAAGCGTTGCGCTCACTGCCGCCGCGCTTTATCGAGCAGTTGGACCGGCGCATCGATGTCGGCTGGACCGATAAGATGCCCGAAAACGCCTACGGCCAGGCCTCGCTGGTGTCCGAACTGGACCTGAACCGCAACCTGCTCACCAGCCTGACCGACGGCAGCGCCGCCACCCGCAAGACCAACCGCCCCCACGGCACCGTGCGCCGGGAAATGCTCGCCACCGTGCTGCATGAACTGACCCACATCTACGACCGTGCGCGCCTGTGGCCCAGCGACGAGCGCACGCTGATCCGGCGTTGCAGTCGCCAGAACAGCATCACCGGCCTGATCGGCCTGCCCGATCAATGCCGTGGCCAGAACGACCGCCGCTTCACCTTCAGCGACGACCCACGCCTGCTGGACCTCGCCGGCTGGCCGCAATACGTCGGCCGCCGCGGTGAACGCGAGCAGCACAACCGCCAGATCGCGCGCAGCCCGGACCTCTACGAAACCAGCAGCCCGCTGGAGTTCGTCGCGGTCAACATGGAGTATTTCCTCCTCGACCCGAGCTACGCCTGCCGCCGCCCCGCGCTGTTCCGCTATTACAAGGAACACTTTGGCTGGGCGCCGCCCGAGCAAGACACCTGCGCCAAGACCTACGCCTTTCTCAACGCCGGCAACGATTTCGCCAAGACGCCCCTGGGCCATGTCGACCCGGAACGGGTCTACGAAATCGATTACCTGCTCGCCGAAGCCAACCAGAACCTGGTCAGCCGCTGGGGCCACAGCATGTTGCGCCTGGTGATCTGCGCGCCCGGTCGCCCTCGCGGCCCGGACTGTCGGCTCGATCTGGACCAGCATCTGGTGTTGTCCTACCGCGCCTTTGTCGGTGACGTACAGCTGTCGAGCTGGGATGGCCTGGTGGGCAAGTACCCGTCACGGCTGTTCGTGCTGCCGCTGGCCCAGGTCATCGACGAGTACACCAAGACCGAGTTGCGCGGCCTCGCCTCGGTGCCGCTGAAGCTGACGCGTCGGGAGATCGAGGACACCGTCGAGCACGCGGCTGAAATGCACTGGAGCTACGACGGCAACTACTTCTTCCTGTCTAACAACTGCGCGGTCGAAGGCCTGAAACTGTTGCGCAGCGGCAGCGCCAACCCGCAACTGACCGGCCTGGACAACATCACGCCCAACGGGCTGCTGGAGGTCCTGCAGGCGCGCGGCCTGGCCGACACCAGCGTATTGAACGACAAGCGCGAGGCGCTGCGCCTGGGCTATCACTTCGACTCGTTCCGCGAGCGCTATCAAGCGATGTTCGACGTGCTGCGCAAGCACCTGCCGATCAAGCAGACCCAGGTCGAAGACTGGCTGTCCCTGAGTGCGCAAGAGCGCCGCCAATGGTTCGACAAGGCCGACCTGCGCACCAGCGCCGCGCTCCTGCTGCTGGAACAGGCGAGCTTTCGCAAACAATTGATGCTGGCCCAGGACGAAGTCAAACAGCGCTACCTCGGCGCCCGCGAGCTGAAAAACGGCGGCATGGAGAAAGCCAACGCCACCTTGCAACAAATTCTCGCCAACAGCGGCTTCCTCAGCCGCCCGGCGGAACTGCTCGGCAGCAGCGGCTACGGCCTGCCGCAACCCTCGGAATCAAAGCGCCTTGAATCGGAAAGCGCCGAGCGCCAAAAACAGCTGCAATCCCTGACCGGCGATCTGGACAAAGAGGTGAGGGCGCTGCTGGACCCGTCACGCTCAGCCGAAATCGCCGCCTGCGAGGCCAACCTCAAGCAGGTCGGTGAACATCTACGCGCACTGCACAAAGCCGCCGGCGGCCTCGAATTGCCCTGAATGTGGGAGGAGGCTGGCTCCCGATCGCGGTGCATCAGCCAATACAACCGTGGCTGACACTGCGCCATCGGGAGCAAGCCCCCTCCCACATTTTGATCTGCGCAGGCCTGGAGACCGTGTGTCATTTCCATATCACCAGTTTGATCAACGAAAGCTGGCTGAAAGCTAACGCGTCTAGGATCGCCCCCACTGCCGGCAACAGACCGGCTATTAACAACAACAATGGTGATTCCCGATGTCCGCCCGTACCCGCCTGTTCGCCCACACTCCGCCCGTAAGCCTAGTGCCTCTCGTTCTGCGCTGACCCCACCCGGTTCGCCATTCCCTAGCCGCGCTACGCCTGGAGTATTCCTATGCTGACTTTCCTTGGCTTTGCCATGGTCATCACGTTCATGTTCCTGATCATGACCAAGCGCCTGTCCGCGCTGATCGCCCTGATCATCGTGCCGATCCTGTTCGCGCTGTTCGGCGGTTTTGCGCCGAAGATCGGCCCGATGATGCTCGAAGGCATCACCAAGCTCGCGCCGACCGGCGTGATGCTGATGTTCGCCATCCTCTACTTTGCCCTGATGATCGACTCCGGCCTGTTCGACCCGGCCGTGCGCAAGATCCTCAAGATGGTCAAGGGCGACCCGCTGAAAGTCTCGGTCGGCACCGCCGTGCTGGCCCTGGTGGTGTCCCTCGACGGTGACGGCGCCACCACCTACATGATCTGCGTGGCCGCCATGCTGCCGCTGTACCAGCGCATCGGCATGAGCCCGCGGATCATGGCCGGCCTGATCATCCTCGCCGGTGGCGTGATGAACATGACGCCCTGGGGTGGCCCGACCGCCCGCGCCGCCAGTGCGCTGCACGTGGACCCGTCAGACATCTTCGTACCGATGATCCCGGCCATGGCCGCCGGCGTGGTCGCGATCTTGGTGATCGCCTATATGTACGGCAAGCGCGAACGTGCGCGCCTGGGTGAACTGCACCTGCAGGGCGACGAGATCGACCACAGCGAAATCAGCGTGTCGCAATACCCGGACGCCCGCCGTCCGAAGCTGATCTGGTTCAACGGCGTACTGACCCTGGCCCTGATGTGTACGTTGATCGCCGGCCTGTTGCCGCTGCCGGTGCTGTTCATGGTGGCGTTCAGTATCGCGATGATCGTCAACTACCCGTGCCTGCAACAGCAGAAAGACCGCGTCGCCGCCCATGCCGGCAGCGTACTGGCCGTGGTGGGGCTGATCTTCGCCGCTGGGATTTTCACCGGCATCCTGTCGGGTACCGGCATGGTCGACGCCATGTCCAAGAGCCTGCTGGCGGTCATTCCCGACGCCCTGGGCCCTTACCTGGCAGTGATCACCGCGCTGGTGAGCATGCCGTTTACCTTCTTCATGTCCAACGATGCGTTCTACTATGGCGTACTGCCGGTATTGGCCGAAGCCGCCAGCCACTACGGCATCACCGCCGTGGAAATGGCCCGTGCCTCCATTGTCGGCCAACCCGTACACCTGCTCAGCCCGCTGGTGCCGTCGACTTACCTGCTGGTGGCCTTGGCCGGTATCGAATTCGGCGATCACCAACGCTTCACCCTGAAGTGGGCAGTGCTGGTTTGCCTGTGCATAATGTTCGCCGCGTTGCTGATGGGGATTTTTCCGCTGTTCAGCACTCTATAATCCTACCGACTCACCGCGCGGCGCTGCAGCTGGCGCGGTTTAACACTTGCTTAAAGGAATACACATGGAATGGCTGACCAATCCGGAAATCTGGATTGCCTTCTTCACCCTGACGGCCCTAGAGATCGTCCTGGGCATCGATAACATCATCATGATTTCGATCCTGGTCAGCCGCATGCCCAAGCATATGCAGGCGCGCACCCGGTTCTTCGGCCTGGCCCTGGCCATGGTCACGCGTATCCTGTTGCTGCTGTCCATCGCTTGGGTGATGCGCCTGACCGACGATCTGTTCGTGGTCTTCGGCCAGGGCATTTCCGGGCGCGACCTGATCCTGTTCTTCGGTGGCCTGTTCCTGCTGTGGAAAAGCTCCCAGGAGATGTTCCACGCCCTGGAAGGTGAAGACGAAACCCACGAAGAGCCCAAAGGCACCGGCGGCAAGTTCATCTACACCATCATCCAGATCGCGATCATCGACATCGTGTTCTCCCTGGACTCGGTCATCACCGCCGTCGGCATGGTGTCCCACGTACCGGTGATGATCGCCGCGATCGTGGTCGCGGTGCTGGTGATGATGCTGGCAGCAGGCACCATCAGCGACTTCATCGACAAGCACCCGTCGCTGAAGATGCTGGCGCTGTCGTTCCTGGTGGTAGTGGGTACCGTGCTGATCGCCGAATCCTTCGACGTGCATGTACCTAAAGGCTACGTCTACTTCGCCATGGCGTTCTCGCTGGCGGTGGAAGTGGTGAACATCAAGATGCGCACCGCCATCGCGAAAAAGAAGAAACAGCAGGACCCTGTGAAACTGCGCAAGGACATTCCGGGTCAATAACCTTGATCCGCTGCTGAAATGGGGCGTTCGCGCCCCATTTTTTCATCTGCAAAAAATTGATCTCATGACAGTTTTGTTTCAATCCCGACTTTAGCTATGCGATGCTGGCGCAGATTCCATTCGCCAACTACAGCTTAAGTACAAGACGTAGAACGGCACGCGGCAACTCTCATTGGCTCCTGTTGGAGCCCACCCACACGGGGGGCCGAGCATGCTGACCTTGCTCAATCTGCTTTCCGCCGTGACCCTGCTGATCTGGGGCACGCATATCGTCCGTACCGGTATCCTGCGGGTCTACGGTTCCAACCTGCGCCACGTCATCGGGCAAAACATGTCCAAGCGCTGGCTGGCGTTTGTCGCAGGTATCCTGGTGACGGCCATGGTGCAGAGCAGCAACGCCACCGCCATGCTGGTGACATCGTTTGTCGGCCAGGGCCTGATGGGGCTGATGCCCGCGCTGGCGACCATGCTCGGCGCCGACGTCGGTACGGCGCTGATGGCGCGGGTGCTCACCCTTGACCTGTCCTGGCTGTCGCCGCTGCTGATCTTTCTCGGGGTGATTTTCTTCCTGACACGCAAACAGACGCGGGCCGGGCAGTTGGGCCGGGTCGGGATCGGCCTCGGGCTGATCATCCTCGCGCTGCAATTGATCGTCGAAGCCGCCGGGCCGATCACCCACGCGCAGGGCGTGAAGGTGCTGTTTGCCTCGCTGACCGGCGACATCCTGCTCGATGCCCTGATCGGCGCGTTGTTCGCGATGATTTCCTACTCCAGCCTCGCCGCCGTACTGCTGACCGCCACCCTGGCCGGCGCCGGCGTGATCGGTTTGCACGTGGCCATCGGCCTGGTGATCGGTGCCAACATCGGCAGCGGCGTGCTGGCGTTCCTCAGCACCAACATGCAGAACGCCGCCGGACGCCAGGTAGCCCTGGGCAGCCTGTTGTACAAATTGATCGGCCTGTTGTTGATCATCCCGGTGCTGGACCCGCTCGTGTTGTGGATGGACAGCCTGGATTACAGCGCCCAAGGCATGGTCATTAGCTTCCACCTGCTCTACAACGTCAGTCGTTGCCTGATCCTGCTACCGAGCATCGGCCCGATGGCCCGGGTCTGCGCGTGGTTGCTGCCCGAACGGGAAGAGGCCAACGGCAAGGCCACGCCGCGCCACCTGGACCTCGCCGCCCTGGCCACGCCAAGCCTGGCGCTGGCCAACGCAGTGCGGGAAACCCTGCGCCTGGGCGACCTGATCGACAACATGCTCACCGCGATGCTCGAAGTGCTGCGCGGCAAACAAACCGCCATCACCCAGGAAATGCGCAGCCTCAGCGACGACGTCGAGGCACTCTACAGCGCGATCAAACTCTACCTGGCGCAAATGCCTCGCGAAGACCTCAGCGAACAGGACAACCGCCGCTGGGCCGAGATCATCGAGCTGTCGATCAACCTGAAACTGGCCGGCGACCTGATCGAACGCATGCTGCGCAAAGTCCAGCAGCAGAAAACCTCCCAACGGCGCCAGTTCTCCGAAGTGGGCCTGGAAGAACTCACCGGCCTGCACAGCCAACTGATCGCCAACCTGCGCCTGGGCCTGTCGGTGTTCCTCAGTGCCGACCCGGAAAGCGCGCGCCAATTGCTGCGCGAGAAACGCCGCTTCCGCGCCCAGGAGCGCCGCCTGGCACACGCCCACGTCAGCCGTCTGCAACGCAAGATCGTGCAGAGCCTGGAGACCAGCTCCCTGCATTTGGAACTGATTGCCGACATGAAACGCTTGAACTCGTTGTTTTGCAGCAGTGCTTATGCAGTGTTGGAAACGTCCGACATCGGCGCGCTCTCCGCCGAAGATATTGCCGACATCACACATTCGCCCTGAACGTAAGACGGCCAGTGAAGTCAGTTAACACTGACCTCACTCGCCAGGAAGCCAGTTATGCGTCGCCTGTTATTCGCCTGCCTGCTCATGGGCTCTGTACACGCCTTTGCCTTTGACCGCCTGCAAGTCGAGGGCTACACCTTGCCCAACGGCCTGCAATTACTGCTCAAGCCGGGCACCGAACGCGGGCATGTGGCGATTCGCCTGGTGGTCGGCGTGGGCCTGGATGACTTCCGTTGCGCAGACAAGGAACTGCCGCACCTGCTCGAACACTTGTTGTTCAGCGGTATCGACGGCGGCGGTGAAGGCGACCTCGAAGAACGCATGCAAGCCCTGGGCGGCGAGTGGAACGCCTACACCAGCAATGCCGACACCACCTTCGTGATCGAGGCGCCCGCGCAAAACCAGCGCAAGGTCTTGGACCTGCTACGGGCGATCCTCACTCGCACCGAACTGACCGACGCCCATATCAACGCGGCCAAGCAAGTGGTCGAGCGCGAGGACGGCGGCCACTACTCACACCTGCAACGCCTGCTGGACCGCCAGGACCTGGGCCACACCGCCAGCAACCAATTGGCGGTCGAACTGGGCCTCAAGTGCACCGAACGCGCCCAGGTCAACCAGTTGACCCGCGACCAACTGGAGCAACTGCGCAAAAACTGGTACGCCCCCAACAACATGACGTTGATCATCGTCGGCGACCTCGACAAGCTGCTACCGGCCTATCTGGAACGCACCTATGGCCAACTCGTTCCGGTCGAGCCGACCGAGCATCTGGCCCTGCCGGAAATCCAGCACGCCGCCGCCAGCCACCGCGACCTGATCCATGGTTGGGTCGGCAACGGCGCCAAACTGCACTGGCTGTTCCCCGAGCCGGTGCTCGACGAGCAGCATGACGAAACCTACGACCTGCTCAAGGACTACCTCGACTGGGCGCTGTATCGCCAACTGCGCCTCAAGCACGGTTTGTCCTACGGCCCGTGGAGCGAACGCGAAGTGCTCGGCGGCGTCGGTTTCCTCAGCCTGAATGCCGACCTCGAACGGGAAACCCTCCCCGAAGCCGAACAGGTGTTGCAGGACCTCAAGGCCCAACTGCTCAAGGACGGCCTCGACCCGGCGGCATTCGCCCGCCTGCAACAGGCCGCCATCGCGCGCCAGGCCTGGGCCGTGCAGGGCAACAGCGCGCTGGCCGACTATTACTGGAGCGCCTCGGGCGACTACGACAACGGTCACTTCAGCGACCCGGTCAAACGCATCAAGGCCGTGAGCCTGGCGCAGACCAACCAGGCCATGCGCGAGCTATTCAAGCAGCCGGGCTACTGGCGCATCGAAAAACCGCTGCTGAGCTACGACATGCTGAACTGGATAGGTGCCGGTGTGCTCGGGCTGATCGCGATTGTATTGATCGGCGTGCGCAGTTATCGCAAACGGATCGCGCAATGAGGCACCGTACCCAGGGCTAAGACGTTATTCTATCGGGGATTTTTCCTACAAAGACTGTGACTGCCGAATGCCGAACCTGAACCACTACATCCAGCGCATCCTCGAACTGATGAAACGCTACCCAGGGGTGATCGCACTCGGCGGCTTCATCTCGGGGGTGAGCAGCTTCATCCTGGTGGACCGCCAGCAGGGCATGGCCAGTTGGATCGCGGTCATCATGCTGGTGAGCTGGTTGTGGCTGATGCTGGAAAACAGCTTTACCCAACTGTTCACCAAAGTCTTCAAGCGCGAAATCCCCGAACCGCTGCTGCGTTACGCCACCCAGATGATCCACCAGGAAAGTCTGTTTTTTGTGCTGCCGTTCTTTTTCATCACCACCGCCTGGAACAGCGGCCAATCGATCTTCACCGGGCTGCTCGGCGCGGCGGCGCTGGTGTCGATCACCGACCCGCTCTATTACAAGTGGCTGGCGCCCAAACGCTCGCTGTTCCTCGCCTTACACACCTTCACCCTGTTCGCCGCGCTGCTCACCGCGCTGCCGATCATCCTGCACCTGACCACCGCCGAGAGCTACAAACTGGCCCTCGGCGTGGCCATGGCCTTGTCGATCCCGAGCCTGGCCGTGAGCTTGCCGCTGCGCAGTCTCAAAGGCTGGGCGATGCTGCTCGGGGTCACGGCCGCCATTGGCTGCGCAGGATGGTTCCTACGCAGTTGGGTGCCACCGGCCACCTTGTGGATGACTGAAGTGGCGATCAGCACCCAGTTGCAAGACCGCACGCCGGGCGACGATCTCAAAGAAGTCAGCGCCGCCCAACTGCGCAGCGCCGGGCTCTATGCCTATACCGCCATCAATGCCCCGCGCGGGCTGGATGAGCGGATCTACCACGTGTGGAAATTCAACGGCAAGGAGGTCGACCGCATCGCCCTGGATATTCATGGCGGGCGCAAGGAAGGCTACCGCGCCTGGACCCACAAACAGAACTTCCCGGCCGACGCGGTGGGGCGCTGGCAAGTCCAGGTGCTGACCGAAGACGGGCAGGTGATCGGCGTGCTGCGTTTCAAAGTGACTGACACAGCACAAACGGACAACCCAAAGTAGGCTGTATCGTGCTATTACGTAGGCATTGTGGATAGCCAGACAAGCTCGGAGCTTATGACCACCAGTACCTCGGCCGGCACAGCCCACCTCGATACGTCCACCGCCCCCCCGTTACTCAGGATTACGGGGGACTGGACGCTTGCCCACTACACAAACCTGAAGAAGCTGTCGGACAAGCTCGACGGCCGATACGACGCCGGCGCCCGCGTCGACCTCAATGGCCTCGGCGCCCTCGACACAGCTGGCGCCTCACTGCTGGTCGAGCTGCTGGGCCCAGACCGTATCGAGCAATCCGCCGAGCAAACCGACTGCAGCCTGTCCGCCGCCGACCGCGCACTGCTCAAGACCGTCTACCGCTCCCTGAATGATTTCTGCGTACCGGAAAAAGCCCCGGAAGAAGCCACCGGCATCCAGGTGCTGGCGCGCATCGGCGCCGCGGTGGATGCGGTGTGGCTGGACAGCAAGCAACTGCTGGGCTTTATCGGCCTGATCCTTGAAACCTTCGCCCGCAGCATTTTCCGGCCCAAGCGCTGGCGCGTGACGCCGATGGTTGCGCATATCGAACAGACCGGCCTCGACGCCGCGCCCATCGTCGCCTTGCTGACGTTTCTGGTGGGCGCCGTGGTGGCGTTCCTCGGCGCCACGGTGCTCAAGAGCTTTGGCGCGACGATTTTCACCGTGGACCTGGTGGCGTTCTCCTTCCTACGGGAATTCGGCGTCTTGCTGACCGCGATCCTGATCGCCGGCCGCACCGCCAGTGCCTTTACCGCGCAAATCGGCTCGATGAAGGCCAACGAAGAAATCGACGCCATCCGCACCCTGGGCCTGGACCCGATGGAGCTGCTGGTCTTGCCCCGCGTGCTGGCCCTGCTGGTGTCGCTGCCGATGCTGACGTTCCTGGCAATGCTCTCGGGGATTGTCGGCGGCGGGGTGGTGTGTGCGCTGACCCTGGATATTTCGCCGGCGATGTTCCTCTCGCTGCTGCAGTCGGACATTGGAGTGAAGCATTTCCTGGTGGGCATGGTGAAAGCGCCGTTCTTCGCCTTCCTGATCGCCGCCATTGGTTGCCTGGAAGGCTTCAAGGTCAGCGGCAGCGCCGAGTCGGTCGGCGCCCATACCACCTCCAGCGTGGTGCAATCGATCTTTGTGGTGATCGTGCTCGATGCGGTCGCCGCGTTGTTCTTCATGGAGATGGGCTGGTGAGTCGCCTACCCCGAGCGCCCAGCGAGGCGGTGATCGAAGTCCGTGGGCTGTGCAATCGCTTTGGCAGCCAGAGCGTGCACGAAAACCTCGACCTGGATCTGTACAAGGGCGAAATCCTCGCCGTGGTCGGCGGCTCCGGCAGCGGTAAGTCGGTGCTGTTGCGCAGCATCATCGGCCTGCGCCGGCCCAGCGCAGGCGAGGTGCGGGTATTCGGCAAGGACTTGTCGAACCTGCCGGAGCAGGCGCGCTCGCTGGTGGAACGGCGCTTTGGCGTGCTGTTCCAGAAGGGCGCGCTGTTTTCCTCGCTGACGGTGACCGAGAACGTCGCGCTGCCGCTGATCGAGCACGCCGGCCTGAGCCGCGCCGACGCCGAGCACCTGGCCGCAGTCAAATTGGCGTTGGCCGGGTTGCCGCTGTCGGCGGCCGACAAATACCCGGCGTCGCTGTCCGGCGGCATGATCAAGCGCGCGGCCCTGGCCCGTGCCCTGGCGCTGGACCCGGACATTCTGTTCCTCGACGAACCCACCGCCGGGCTCGACCCGATCGGCGCCGCGCAATTCGACCAACTGATCCTGACCCTGCGCGATGCGCTGGGCCTGAGCGTGTTCCTGGTCACCCACGACCTGGACACGCTGTACACCATCACCGACCGCGTCGCGGTGCTGGCGCAGAAAAAAGTGCTGGTGGCCGATGCCATCGATGTCGTCTCCGAAACCGACGACGCCTGGATTCACGAATATTTCCACGGCCCCCGGGGCCGCGCGGCATTGGATGCCGCTCAACCGCTCAACGAGGTATGACATGGAAACCCGAGCCCATCATGTGATGATCGGTCTGTTCAGCGTGATTGTGGTGGTCGGCGCGATGCTGTTTGGCCTGTGGCTGGCCAAGTCCAGCGTCGACACCGCGTTCCAGGATTACGAAGTGATTTTCAACGAGGCGGTCAGCGGCCTGTCCCAGGGCAGCTCGGTGCAGTACAGCGGGATCAAGGTGGGCGATGTCATCAGCCTGCGCCTGGACCCCAAAGACCCGCGCCGCGTGCTCGCACGCATCCGCCTTTCCGGGCAGACGCCGATCAAGGAAGACACCCAGGCCAAGCTGGCCCTGACCGGCATCACCGGCACCTCGATCATCCAGCTCAGCGGCGGCACACCGCAAAGCCCGACACTCAAGGGCAAGGACGGCGACCTGCCGGAGATCATCGCCTCGCCATCACCTATTGCACGGTTGCTGAACAACAGTAACGACCTGATGACCAGCATCAACCTGCTGCTGCACAACGCCAACGACATGTTCTCCGCACAGAATGTCGAGCGCATCAGCAACACCCTGGACCATCTGGAACAAACCACCGGCGCGATTGCCGACCAGCGCGGCGATATCAAAGTGGTGATGCAGCAACTGATGCAGGTCAGCAAGCAGGCCGGTGCCGCCCTCGAGCAGACCACGGCGCTGATGCGCAATGCCAACGGCCTGCTCAACGATCAAGGCAGGCAGGTCTTCGGCAGCGCCGAGCAGGCGATGAAATCCCTTGAGCAAAGCACTGCAACCATCA
Organism: Pseudomonas sp. D3; assembly: GCF_029320995.1. Lineage (NCBI taxonomy): Bacteria > Pseudomonadati > Pseudomonadota > Gammaproteobacteria > Pseudomonadales > Pseudomonadaceae > Pseudomonas > Pseudomonas sp. D3. The sequence continues at coordinate 318,607 of NZ_CP119772.1, read as the reverse complement.
ACACCTTGCTGACCGATAACAAGAACGCGGTTAACAGCGGCATGCAGGGCCTCAACGAACTGGCGCCGGCCGTGCGCGAACTGCGCGAAACCCTCGGTTCGCTGCGCGCCATCTCCCGCCGCCTGGAAGCCAACCCCAGCGGTTACCTGCTGGGCAGCGACAAGAACAAGGAGTTCACGCCATGAAGCGTGCTTACCAACTGATCGCCCCCGTGGCCCTGGCACTGGTCAGCGCGTGCTCGATCCTGCCCAGTCCCAACCCGTCGGACGTCTACCGCCTGGCCTCGGCCCCGGCGGCCGCCCAAGCGGCGCCGGTAGCCTGGTCGCTGCGCGTGACCAAGCCGCAGACCAGCGAGTTCCTCGACAGCTCGCGCATTGCCGTGGTGCCCCAGGGTGATCTGATCAGCAGCTACGCCAACTCACGTTGGAGCGACTCGGCACCGGTGTTGCTGCGCAACCGCTTCATGGACGGCTTCCAGCGCGATGGCCGGGTGACGTTGCTGAGTAGCGACGAGACCAACCTGCAGGCCGACTACGAGCTGGGCGGGCAATTGCAGGCGTTCCAGAGCGAATACCGCGACAGCGCGGTGGAAGTGGTGATCCGCCTGGATGCGCGGCTGGTGCGTGGGAGTGATCAGCGGATCATTGCCAGCCGAAGGTTTGAAGTGCGCCAGCCGGTCAGCGACAACAAAGTGCCAGCGGTGGTGGCCGGGTTTGGGCTGGCGGGGGATCAGTTGAACAAGCAGGTGGTGGATTGGGTGGTGGCGCAAGGCAACACTGCGCCGAAACGCTGAGGGCCTCATCGGGAGCTTGCTCCCGATAGCCATCCAAGCCTTAACCAAAGAACCAGTAGCACACCGCAATCGCCGCCACCACACCGGCAAACTCCGCCAGCAACGCACAGCCCACCGCATGCCGCGCCCGCTGAATACCCACCGAGCCGAAATACACCGCCAACACATAGAAGGTGGTCTCGGTACTGCCCTGAACCGTCGCCGCCACCAACGCCGGGAAGCTGTCGACGCCCTGGGTCTGCATGGTCTCGATCAACATCGCCCGCGCGGCACTGCCGGAGAACGGCTTGACCATCGCAGTCGGCAGCGCGTCGACGAAGCGCGTGTCCATGCCGGTCCAGGCGACCACATGACGAATGCCTTCCAGGCCAAAGTCCAGCGCACCGGATGCACGCAACACGCCCACCGCGCAGAGCATCGCCACCAGATACGGCAGCAGGTTCTTGGCGACGTCGAAGCCCTCTTTGGCCCCTTCGACAAACGCCTCGTAGACCTTCACCTTGCGCAACGCGCCGACCAGCAGGAACAGCATGATCAGGCCAAACAGCGTCAGGTTGCCAAGGATCGACGACAACCCGGCCAGCGCCGTGGCGGACAAGGTCGCCAGCAACGCCATGAAGCCGCCCAGCAGCAGTGCGCCTGGGATCAAATAGGCCAGCACCACCGGGTCCCACAGCCGCAAGCGCTGCATCACTGCCACCGAGAGCAAGCCCACCAGGGTCGATGCGCTGGTGGCCAGTAGGATCGGCAAAAACACCAGCGTCGGGTCGGCTGCGCCTTGCTGGGCACGGTACATGAAGATGGTCACCGGCAACAGCGTCAGCGAGGATGCGTTGAGCACTAGGAACAGAATCTGCGCGTTACTCGCGGTATTGGGGATCGGGTTGAGCTCCTGCAACGCTTTCATGGCTTTCAGGCCGATGGGTGTCGCGGCGTTGTCCAGGCCCAGGCCGTTGGCGGCGAAGTTGAGGGTGATCAAACCGATGGCCGGGTGGCCAGCCGGCACTTCCGGCATCAGCCGGCGAAACAGCGGGCCGAGGGCCCTGGCCAGCCAGTCGACGATCCCGGCTTTTTCGGCGATGCGCAAAAAGCCCAGCCATAACGTCAGCGTGCCGAACAACAGCACCATGACCTCCACCGACAATTTGGCCATGGCGAAAATGCTTTCCACCATCGCCGCAAAAATCCCGGCGTTACCGCCGACCAGCCATTGCGCCAGTGCTGACACCATTGCTACGACAAAGAAGCCAAGCCACAGGCCATTGAGCATCAGTTGAATCCCCCGAAAGATGGGGCGAATGATAGCGGGGCTGACAGAAACGACAAACCCCGGATTTACCGGGGTTTGTGCGCATCAGGCAGACCTCAGCCGCGGCTGGCCTCACCCGCCGGCAACACTTGCTTGGTGCGCCAGTGCGGCAGGGAGTTCCAGTAGCGCTCGCCCTTGGCATCGTCGTACATGCCTTCCCAACGGGAGATGACCAGTACCGCCAAGGCGTTGCCGATCACGTTGAGGGCGGTACGCGCCATGTCCATGATGCGGTCGACGCCGGCAATGAACGCCAGGCCTTCCAATGGAATGCCCACGCTGCCCAGGGTAGCCAGCAACACCACGAAGGACACGCCCGGCACACCCGCGATGCCTTTGGAGGTGACCATCAGGGTCAGCACCAGCATCAGTTGCTGGCCGACCGACAGGTCGATGCCATACAACTGCGCGATAAAGATCGCCGCGATGCTCTGGTACAGGGTCGAACCATCGAGGTTGAACGAATAACCGGTCGGCACCACGAAGCTGCAGATGGCCTTCGGCGCGCCGTAGGCTTCCATCTTCTCGATCACCCGCGGCAGCACGGTTTCGGAACTGGCGGTGGAGTAGGCCAGCACCAGCTCATCCTTGAAGATGCGCATCAGCTTGATCACCGAGAAGCCAAACAGGCGTGCGATCAGGCCCAGGATCACAAAGGCGAAGAACAGAATGGCGACGTAAACCAGAATCACCAGCTTGGCCAGTGGCAGCAAAGAGGCGAAGCCGAAGTTGGCGACGGTCACCGCGATCAGCGCGAACACACCGATAGGCGCGTACTTCATGATCATGTGGGTGACTTTGAACATGCTCTCGGACACGCCCTGGAACATCGTCACCAACGGCTCGCGCAGCTCAGGCTTGAGGCTCGACAGGCCCAGGCCGAACAGCACGGAGAAGAAGATGATCGGCAGCATCTCGCCACGCGCGACGGCGGCAAAGATGTTCGATGGGATCAGGTTGAGGATGGTCTGAACGAACGCATGCTCATGCTGCACCTCCGCCGCTGTCGCCTGGTACTTGGAGATATCCACGGTACCCAGGGTACTCATGTCGATGCCCGTGCCAGGGTGGAACAGGTTGGCCAGCAACAGGCCGACCACGATGGCGATGGTGGTGACGACCTCGAAGTAAAGGATGGTTTTGACGCCAATTCGACCGAGCTTTTTCGCATCGCCGACACCGGCAATGCCGACGATCAGCGAGGAAATCACAATCGGGATCACGATCATCTTGATCAGGCGGATAAAGATATCGCCCGCCGGCTGCAGCACATTGCTGATCCACCAGGCCTTTTCAGCACTGAAATGGTTGAGCACGGCGCCGATTGCGATCCCCAGCACCAAACCGATGAGGATCTGCCAGGCGAGGCTTAGCTTTGCCTTCTTCATGTCATTACCCTTACTTCAAGTGAACTTAAGGCAAATGCGCCAGCTGCAACGCTCGGAAGCGAAAAAGTGTGTGCATCTGCCTCCATAGAAAGTCACCGCCGCATGGCCGAAATGGCTTACTGGCAGGCGAAAAAAGGCGCAACTATTCCCATGCAAGGGGGCGACGTCTAATGCCGTAAACGCCTACCCTATGCCGAATCGGCATGGCTTTTTTTCATAATAACTGACCGGACGGTCAGTTCAAATGCGACATTTTGCCCGGCGAATATGCCGTGAACCGGTCAAATCAGGGTCGCTTAGAGATGCAGGACACGCTGAAGGCATTCGCAAAAATGCCTGTGTATTCAGGGGGCTGTTGTCTGAAATGTCCTATAGCGTGAACGAAATTTTCTCGATAGATGGTCGCCACGACATACCCAGTAATGGTTAGTCGCGGGCAAAAAGCAGATTCTCGGCTAAGAGCAGTATGAGAGGCGGGGGATGAACCTCATAAGCCCGCCGCAAGTCCAGCAAGCTCGAGAGCGTGTGAACTTGCGTCGTAGCTTTTCACCTGACCCGGCCCTTGCGCAGGCACTCCCTGTACCCGTAGGTCACGCCGATCTCGACGGATCAGAGCAACCCGGCCCCCTGGCCATGCATCGCTCTTGGTGAGCGATGCAAACAGAAAGAAGCGCAAGGGCTTCTTTCTATGGACGCCGGCCCCGCAGACGACAGATGCGTCAGACGGAACCTAGTACCAATTCGGATCTTTCTTCAGTTGCTCCATCAGCAGCTTTTGCATGCCTGCATCCGGCTTACCGATAAACCGGTAATCGGCGTGACGCGTTGGAGACTTGTCCGCCGGCAGGCCGGCCGGGACTTCCACCAACATGGCGTAGGCATCTTCCTTGTCGTAACTGAAGGCGACGATCAGGCGCTTGTTCAGGCAGGTGTCTGCGGTTTCGCAGAGGGGCCCGACCAAGTACTTGTCGCCATCTTCTTCAACGGCATTCATTTGCTCGGCCGTGCCGGACAGGTTCATGACCCATTCCGGCAGGCGCTCTTCTTTCTTCACCACGCCTTGCCACGTTTCACGGTACTGCGAGTCCGCGCTGAGCAATTCGTTGGCCCGGGTCTGGCCGTCGTTAGCGGCCATCGCCAAACCGCTGCCGCCCAGAAGCAGGACGGCAGCCATGGCCTTGAGAGACAAAGTGGTCATATTCAGCCTCGGCCGCGACGACCAAAGAAGAACGAAGCGATGAACATCACCAGGAAGACCACAAACAGAATCTTGGCGATACCCGTGGCAGTGCCCGCGATCCCACCGAAGCCCAGGACTGCAGCCACAATGGCGATGATCAGAAATGTGATTGCCCAACTCAACATGGTGATTCTCCTTACGCTTTTTTAGGGGTGACAGCGGTACTGCCGTGCAATCGCTCAACTCAAGCGACCTTTTGTTGCCTAGAACACCCAACGTTCCTGGGATGGCAGTTCACCCAAGGCAGACGCCTGGTCAACCATCCGCAGTTGGGGAGTCGTTACATCGGCAGAGACGCTGCCAACGGAACGGCTATCAATGGAGCGAAAATGGGTCTGGGTCATTGCCGGACGTTCGAAATGCGGGGTCTGCTGCTGCCAATGCTGCAACTGCTGGCCGCCAATCAACGTGACCATCAGGGCCAGGCTGGCGAACAGGCCTTGTTGCAAGCGCACTGGCGATACACACAGTTGAGCGAGGCTTTGGCGAGTCATGCTGCTTTCTCCCGCATTTTGATTATTCGTTAGGAGAGCTATTGCAGAGGGCGTGCCAGCTTTTTTACAAAATAAAACTCAACAAAATCAATCAGTTAAATATATTTGATCAACACGAAGCCCAGCATCCTGCACGATGGCCACCTGGACGCCGTGCGAAATGCACGATCACCAGTGGTCGGATGGGTGGATAGAAAGCCAATAGCGCACTGCCGAAGTGGCAAGAAGGCATGAAAACGCCAGCAGGCGCGGGCTTTGTAGGGACACACGTAGATAGCTGCACGACGTTGCGTTTTATCAATCAGAATGAACCATGCAACTTGCCCGATTATTCCGGGACTAAACACCATCATTCATATTCAGGAGCGCGGGACAAATGGAATCAGCCAAGGAACTTCAAGGCCGCATTCTTTTAGTGGACGACGAATCCGCGATCCTTCGTACCTTCCGTTATTGCCTGGAAGATGAGGGCTACACCGTAGCCACCGCGAACAGCGCCGCTCAGGCCGATGCCCTGATGCAACGCCAAGTGTTCGACCTGTGCTTCCTGGACCTGCGCCTGGGCGAGGACAACGGCCTGGATGTGTTGGCGCAGATGCGCATCCAGGCGCCGTGGATGCGCGTGGTGATTGTGACCGCGCATTCCGCCGTGGACACTGCGGTGGATGCGATCCAGGCCGGCGCGGCTGATTATCTGGTCAAACCGTGCAGCCCCGACCAACTGCGCCTGGCCACCGCCAAACAATTGGAAGTGCGCCAGCTCTCCGCGCGCCTGGAGGCGCTGGAAGGCGAAGTACGCCAACCCAAAGACGGCCTCGACTCCCACAGCCCGGCGATGATGGTGGTGCTGGAAACTGCACGCCAAGTGGCCGGGACTGACGCCAACATCCTCATCCTCGGCGAATCCGGCACCGGTAAAGGCGAGTTGGCCCGGGCCATTCACGGCTGGAGCAAGCGCGCGAAGAAATCCTGCGTCACCATCAACTGCCCGTCGCTGACGGCGGAGTTGATGGAAAGCGAACTGTTCGGCCATAGCCGCGGTGCCTTTACCGGCGCCAGCGAGAGCACCTTGGGCCGGGTTAACCAGGCGGACGGCGGCACGCTGTTTCTCGACGAGATCGGCGACTTTCCCCTCACCCTGCAGCCCAAGTTGCTGCGCTTTATCCAGGACAAGGAATACGAGCGCGTGGGCGACCCGGTTACCCGGCGCGCCGATGTACGCATCCTTGCGGCCACCAACCTGAATCTCGAAGACATGGTGCGCGACGGCCGCTTTCGCGAAGACTTGCTGTACCGCCTCAACGTGATCACCTTGCACCTGCCGCCGCTGCGCGAACGCAGCGAAGACATCCTGGCCCTGGCCGACCGCTTCCTCGCCCGCTTCGTCAAGGAATACGCCCGACCGGCGCGGGGCTTCAGCGATGAAGCGCGCGAAGCGCTGCTCAACTACCGCTGGCCGGGCAATATCCGCGAGCTGCGCAACGTGGTGGAACGCGCGAGCATTATCTGCCCGCAGGAAAAGGTCGAAATCAGCCACCTCGGAATGGCCGAACAGCCGACCCACAATGCACCCCGTATCGGTGCCGCGTTGAGCCTGGACGAACTGGAGAAAGCGCATATCGGCGCCGTACTGGCCACCAGCGACACCTTGGATCAGGCTGCCCGCACCCTGGGCATCGACGCGTCGACCCTGTACCGCAAACGCAAACAGTACAACCTGTGAGCTGTACCTTATGAAGTTAGCGATGAAACTGCGCACTCGGTTATTCCTGAGTATCTCCGCGCTGATCACCGTCGCCCTGCTGGGGTTGATCCTGGGGCTGGTCAGCGTGATGCAGATGGCCAAGACCCAGGAGTCATCGATTCGCAGTAACTTCATCACCCTCGACCTGGGACTCAAGCTGCGCCAGAGCCTGGGCGACCAGTTGATGATGATGCTCGAACAACGCCCCAATCCGGAGGCACTGCAAGCGGCGGAACAGCATTACTTCGAGCTGCTCGACCAAGGCATTGCCCACGAACAGCGCGACGGGCATAGCAGCGGTTTCAGTCAGGCCCGGCTCGACTACCAGCGCTTGCTGGCGGCTTTTGACGAATCTCAACAAGCGTCCCCACCGCCCGGCAGCAAAGAGAAAATCAACGAAACATTCAATGTTCTGCGCAACGGCCTGATCGCCGAGCACAAGCAGGCCCTGGAAAACATCAGCGCCAGCGAGCACAAATCCCGCGAGCGCGCCTTGTTGATCGCGGGGCTGCTGGGGCTGGTAGGCCTCGCGGTGCTGATCATCGGTTTTATTACCGCCCATGGCATCGCCCGACGGTTTGGCGGGCCGATCGAAGCGCTGGCCAAGGCCGCCGACAAGATCGGGCAAGGTGATTTCGAAGTGACCCTGCCCATTTCTTCAGCGGCGGAAATGAACCAACTGACCCGACGCTTCGGCATCATGGCCGAAGCGTTGCGCCAGCATCAGGCAACCAATATCGATGAGCTGCTGGCGGGCCAGCAGCGCCTGCAAGCGGTGCTCGACAGTATCGACGACGGCCTGTTGATGATTGACCGTCAAGGCCGCCTGGAGCACCTCAACCCCGTCGCACAGCGCCAGTTGGGCTGGGACGAGGAACGTCTCGGCCAGGGCCTGGGTGATGCGCTGGGTCGCCCGGAAATGGACGATCAACTGCAACTGGTGCTGCGCGGCGGCAACCTGGAACGGGCGCCGGACGACCTGGAGGTGGAAGTCGAGGGTGAGCTGCGCCTGTTGACCTACAGCCTGACGCCGGTAAGCCACACCCAGGGGCATATCCTCGGCGCAGTGATGGTGCTACATGACGTCACCGAGCAGCGCGCCTTTGAGCGGGTACGCAGCGAGTTCGTGTTGCGCGCCTCCCACGAATTGCGCACGCCGGTGACCGGCATGCACATGGCCTTCGGCTTGTTCCGCGAACGCGCGAAGTTTCCTGCGGAGTCCCGTGAAGCGGACCTGCTGGATACGGTCAATGAAGAGATGCAGCGCCTGATGCAGTTGATCAACGACCTGCTCAACTTTTCGCGCTACCAGAACGGCATGCAAAAACTCACCCTGGGCCCGTGCGATGTCACCGACCTACTGGAGCATGCGCGTGCGCGCTTCGCCGAGCCGGCGAATGCGCAACACATCGAGCTGCTGGTAGAGCCCCAGCCCGACCTGCCCCGACTGTATGCCGACCAGGCGCAACTGGAACGCGTGCTCGACAACCTGTTGGGCAACGCCCTGCGCCACACCGCCGAAGGCGGGCAGATCCGCCTGCAGGCACGGCGTCATGGCGAGCGGGTGATTATCAGCGTCGAGGACAACGGCGAAGGTATCGCCTATGGCCAGCAGGGGCGCATCTTCGAACCCTTCGTGCAGGTGGGCCGCAAGAAAGGCGGCGCCGGCCTGGGGCTTGCGCTGTGCAAGGAGATCGTGCAACTGCATGGCGGCCGCATGGGCGTGTATTCACGGCCGGGGCAGGGCACGCAGTTCTATATGGCGTTACCGCTGTAGCGATTAACGCCGGTCGAGGGCGCGCAGGATCGCGGCACTCTCGGCATCCGGTGAGCCATCGAACAGCGCAGGGCGGAAGTGCATCTGGAACGCCGCGATCACATGGCGCGTGGCGACGTCCAGTTCACCGGTCTGCGGCGTCTGGTAGCCCAGGTGCGCCAACGCTTCCTGGAACCAGGTGATGCTCGGCAGATCCGTGGCGTACTGCGCCTGGTAGCGCGCCACAGCCTGCGCGTCGGGCCAGACGCCCAAGCCCTTCTCGGCCAGGCGCTTCCACGGAAACAACGGCCCCGGGTCCTGCTTGCGCAGCGGCGCGATGTCGCTGTGACCAATGATGTTTTTGGGGTCAATGCCATTGCGCGTGCTGATGTCCTTGAGCAACACCTCCAGCGATTGCACCTGAGCTTCGGAGTACGGGTACCACACACGGCCCGTCGGCGTGTCGCGAAACCCTGGGTTGACGATCTCGATCCCGATGGAGCTGGAGTTCAGCCAGGTACGCCCCATCCACTCGCTTTCCCCCGCATGCCAAGCGCGTTGGCTTTCATCCACCAGCTTGTAGATGGTGCCCGAAGCGTCGTCGCCGATCAGGTAATGGCTGCTGACCTGACCATGGGTCAGCAGCGCCAGGGAGCGTTCAAGGTTGGCCGAGGTGTAATGGACCACCACGAACTGCACGCGGTTGTCGTGGTTGGCCGAGGGGTGGCTGGTATCCAGGCGCGGGCCGCTGGCGCAGCCGGTGAGCAGGAGGAACACAAAAGCGAAGTACACGGATTTCATGGCGGATCACGTTACGCAGAAGACGATAATGCAACAGTGTAACGTACCGTTTGTAGCCCAAACGTCAAATTACAAAATGGAACATCTTTTAGGCCGCCTGCACCCGGTTACGTCCCGCCGCCTTGGCCCGGTACAACGCCTCGTCGGCGCGCTTGAGCGCCAAGTCACTGCGCTCGCCGGGCTGGAACTGTGCCACGCCCATCGACACCGTGATCGTCACCGGCTCGCCCTTGAAGTGGAACGGGCAGACTTCAATCGCCGTTCGCAACGCTTCGCCAGCGGCCAGGGCATTCGCCAGGGAGGAGTCGGGCATCAGCAACACAAACTCTTCACCGCCGAATCGCGCAATGAAGTCGCCAGGACGCAGGCGCTTGCGCAGCACGTTGGCGATGATTTTCAGCACTTTGTCGCCGGCCAGATGCCCGTAGCCGTCGTTGATACGCTTGAAGTGATCCAGGTCCAGCATTGCCAGCGACAGGCTATTGCCGCGCTGATGCCAGAGGTTGACCTCATGGTCCAGGCGCTCGCTCCAGGCCGCACGGTTGGGCAAGTCGGTGAGCGGATCGATCAGGGCTTTCTGGCGCTGCACTTCCAGGTGATCGCGATAACCCTGGGCCTCCTGTTCCATATTGGCGACGCGCTCCGCGAGCCCTTTCAAACGCTCCGCCACTTCCTGCTCGCGCTGATCACGTTGCTGCTGGTGCTGGTCCATGGTGCCAAGCAGGCCTTCAAGGTGGCTTTCCAAGACCTGCTTGAGGCTGTCCAGGTCGGCGGCGTCCTGCACACTGCTTTGCAGGCCGTCGACCTGTTCACGGATTTGCGTGTCCAGCTCCCGGGCGGCCGAGCGACTGTCGGCATACCCTTCGCTGGCCGTCTGCAGATGGCCCTGGAACGCTTCGAGGCGTTCGTTGAGCTGTTTTAGGTAAGCCTCGAACTCATGTTGGCCGCTGTCGGTGATCGCCAGCATCAGCGTGGCCAGATCGTCGAGGATCGGCAGCAGTTCGTACCAGTTCAAACCATGGGCCAGGCGTTCGCGCATGGCTTCGGCCTGGGGCCGGTGTCGCTCGGGCAGCGACAGGTCTTCCAGCAGGCCAAGTAAGGTGTCTTCAATGTGTTTGGCCACGGAGCTGTAGGACGGCTCCGGCGAATCGGGCAGGGCGTAGACCGGGTCCGCTTGCAACTCGTCCGGGTCCGGTACTTCCTGCACGGGCGGCAGTGACAGGCTGCCGATGACAGTTTGCGGCGGCGCATCGACCTCGACCGGGGGTGTTTCGATAAACGCAGCGAGTGCGCTTTCAGAGGCAGGCTCTTGCGCCTCGACCGGAGGCGCCTCGGGCTCCGCCACTTCGACCGGCCGGGCGATCGGCGCAGTTCGTGACACGGCTTCGACGGCAACGGAGGGGGTCACGATCTCGACCGCCTTGGCCGGCGCTACGGGTTCCGGCTGGGGTGAGGCCGAGCCTTGCGGCAACGGCGCGAACGCCCGCAGGGCCTGGGCTAATTCGTCAGGCTGCGCCGGCGTCTCGGCGACGGGCTCGGGCGCCGGCCTGGAGGCGGGGGGCGGCGGTAAAGATGGCGGAGCAGGCGGCGGCGCGGCCTCGCCGGGCGGCGCTTCATTCGCGACATCCTTGGCGCCAAACAGGCGTTGCAGCAGGCCGGGGCCGGGGCGCGGGGTTTCGCCGTCCGGCTCCAGGTTATTCAACGCCTGCCCTTGCAGGCTGCTCAGCTCACTGAGCAACAGTGGGATCTCGCGCGCCTGGCCTACGCGGCTATCCAACTGCTTGGCGAAGGTTTTCAACGGGCGGGCCACCTCGCGGGGCAGCGGCAGTTTCTGCAACTGCGCAACCAGGGCCGCGAGCGCGGTACTCATCTGGTCAATCCGGGTTTCGCGACGCTGCTCCGAATCCAGTACGGCTTTTTCCAGGCGCGGCAGCAACGCAGCGAGGGCGGCATCCATGTCGTCGGTGCGCACTGCGTCGCGCATTTCCTTCATGCATTGATCGACCGCGCGGTCGGTGCCTTCAGCGGCCAACGTACTGCGCACCAACCCTCGGCGCAGCAGGTCGAGGCGGGCAGCCCAGCGGCGTTCGAGCGTGTCTTGTTGTTCGATGCTTTTAAGGTATTTCTCTTTCCAGCGCTGGGCTTCGTCGCTCATGCAAGGGGTCCGCGAGGGCCGGGGCTCAACGCGGGCAATGCATCAGCCGTGAGCGAACCCGGCAGACGAATCTCCACCGCGACCGGCAGGTGATCGGAGATGGGCTGCGCCAACACCTGCACGCTTTCAAGCGTGAGGGTCGGGCTAAGCAGGATATGGTCAAGACAGCGTTGCGGGCGCCAGCTGGGGAACGTGGCTTCGACTTGCGGCGCCAGTAAGCCAAGGTCACGCAACGGAGAATTCTGCAGCAGGTCGGTGGCATGGGTGTTCATGTCACCCATCAGCACCTGGTGCTTGTAACCGCCAATCAACTCACGCACGTAGGCCAACTGCAGGTTGCGGGTACGCCCCCCGAGTGCCAGATGCATCATCACCACCACCAGGGCTTCCGGGCCTTCGCCGAAACGCACGAGGATCGCGCCACGGCCCTTGGGGCCCGGCAATGGGTGATCTTCGATAGCCGATGGCTTCAGGCGGCTGAGCACGCCATTGCTGTGCTGCGCCAGACGCCCGAGGTTGCGATTGAGTTGCTGATACCAATAGGGAAACGCGCCCAACTGGGCCAGGTGTTCCACCTGGTTGATGTAGCCCGAGCGAATGCTGCCGCCGTCAGCTTCCTGCAAGGCGACCAGGTCGAAGTCGCCCAACAGGTCGCCGATCTTCTGCAGGTTGCCGGCACGCCCGTTGTGGGGCAACAAGTGCTGCCAGCCACGGGTGAGGTAGTGCCGGTACTTCTCGGTACTGATGCCCACCTGGATATTGAAGCTGAGCAGGCGCAGGCGGCTGTCCGCCGGCAGTCCTGTGGATTCCAGGTGAGCTTCGTTGACCTGTGGGTCATGCAGGCCGACAACGCGTTCGGTACCCCAGCGGCGCATGGCAGGCCCCTTACTTGGCGGCGCGTTCTTTGGCGATCAACTGGTCGGCCACATTGAGGGTCGCTTCAGGACCGCCGGTGGTGCCCAGGTCGAAACGGTACTTGCCGTTGACGATCAGGGTCGGTACGCCTTGCACGCCATACTTCTGTGCCAGTTCCTTGGCCTGTTTGATCTGGCCCTGGATAGCGAAGGAATTGAAGGTAGCCAGGAACTTGTCCTTGTCGACACCCTGGGTAGCGACGAAGTCAGCCATTTCCTCAGGCTTGGTCAGGCGCTTGCCTTGTTTCTGGATAGCCTCGAAGACCGCGTTGTGGACCTTGTGCTCGACACCCATGGCTTCCAGAGTCAGGAACAGTTGGCCGTGGGCATCCCAAGGGCCGCCGAACATGGCAGGGATGCGTTTGAAGTTCACGTCCTTGGGCAGTTTTTCAGCCCATGGGTTGATGGTTGGCTCAAAGGCGTAGCAATGCGGGCAGCCGTACCAGAACAGCTCCACCACTTCGATCTTGCCCGGCACCGACACCGGCACTGGGTTGGCCAATTCCACGTAGGTTTTACCGGCTTCAAGCGGCACGTCGGCAGCTTGTGCGGTCATGCCGAAGAGGCTGACAGTGACGAGAGCGGCGCTGAGGATCAGATTACGCATGCTTTACTCCTGAACAAATAGGGTCGCCTCACGCGACCTTTGTTGTGACAGGTCTACGCGGGCATGAGTTCGTTAGTGTAACGGCACCGGCCACAAAAAAGGGCGGCCTGGGCCACCCTTTTTATGCTTGCATCAACGGATTAATCGAGTGTTAACGTAGCTCTTCGATCAGTGCAGACCCTGAACGTATTGGGAAACCGCTTCGATGTCCTTGTTGCTTAGCTTGGCGGCAATGCTTTGCATGATTTTGGTATCGCCGTCGTTGGTGCGATTGCCTTCACGGAAGTCCGTCAGTTGCTTGGTGACGTACTGCGCATGCTGGCCACCCAAGTGCGGGAAGCCCGCAGCGGCGATGCCCGCGCCGTTAGGCGAGTGGCAACCGATGCAGGAAGGCATGCCTTTTTCCAGGTTGCCGCCGCGGAACAACTCTTCACCACGGGCCACTTGCTTCGGATCGGCAGCTCCCACGCTGCCTTTCTGGCTGGAGAAATAAGCGGCGATATCCGCCAGGTCCTGGTCACTGAGGTTGGTCAGCAAGCCGGTCATTTCCAGGACCGTGCGCTTACCGTCCTTGATGTCGTGCATCTGCTTGGTCAGGTAGCGCTCACCCTGGCCGGCCAGTTTAGGGAAGTTCGGTGCCGGGCTATTACCATCCGGTCCATGGCAAGCACCACACACGGCGGCTTTCGCCTGACCCGCAGTAGCGTCGCCTGCAGCATGGGCAACACCGGTGATGCCCAAGGTCAACAGCAGACTCACGATCAGTTTGTTCATCAGCTAATCCAACTACGGCTAAGGGTTTAAAGAGTTATCTAACCGGGCTTACTCACCATCCACTCAATGATGGCCTGGTAATCCTCGGTACTGCAGTCCATGCACAAACCACGCGGCGGCATTGCCTTGAAACCCTGAGTCACGTGTTGCACCAGCGTGTCCATGCCCTGCGCCAGTCTGGGCGCCCAGGCTGCCTGGTCACCCCGCTTCGGGGCGTTCGGCAGTTGGCCAGCATGGCAAGCCACGCAAACTCGGTTGTACACCGCTTCCGGTTCCTGTGTAGCCTGAGCGCCGTAAAGCGGCATCAGGACACCGATAGCAAGCAACCATCTGGTCATACATCGACCTTTTCAGGGTTTGGGAGCGTTTTGCGTTCTAATGCGCAATAAAGGTCTATCGCTCCCGTGAACTTCACCCTTCGCTGGGACAAAGCACACACAAAATCTGCGGCATTATATACTGGCGCTACTGAAACGGAAACGACACCGCTTGCCGCACCCTTTTTCGGCACCGCCCACATCGGAAATCTCATGCAACTCAAGAACCCCATCCTCGGCCTGTGCCAACAGTCCACCTTCATGCTCAGCGCCGCCAAAGTGGACCAATGCCCCGATGACGAGGGCTTTGAAGTCGCCTTTGCCGGCCGTTCCAACGCGGGTAAATCCAGCGCGCTGAACACCTTGACCCACGCCAGCCTGGCGCGCACCTCGAAAACCCCGGGCCGCACACAGCTACTCAACTTCTTCAAGCTAGACGATGATCGGCGTCTGGTCGACCTTCCAGGCTACGGTTATGCAAAAGTACCTATCCCGCTGAAGCTGCACTGGCAGCGTCACCTCGAGGCTTACCTGGGTGGCCGGGAGAGTTTGAAGGGGTTGATCCTGATGATGGACATCCGTCATCCAATGACCGACTTCGACCTGCTGATGCTCGACTGGGCGGTCGCCAGCGGCATGCCGATGCATATCCTGCTGACCAAAGCCGACAAACTGACCTATGGCGCCGCCAAGAACACGCTGCTGAAGGTGCAGGCGGAAATCCGTAAAGGTTGGGGTGACACCATCACCATCCAGCTGTTCTCGGCGCCAAAGCGCCTGGGCCTGGAAGACGCCTACACCGTGCTGGCCGGCTGGATGGAATTGGCCGACAAGGGCGCGGAAATCGCCGAGTAACTTTTGCGCAGGCAAAAAAAACCCCGGACTTCGTAGGGGAGGGGAAGTTCGGGGTTCAAGTTCCGGACCGCTAGGGCGGGGTCCAGATATCTGCCAACACTTAACACAACATAGGAGCATTGAAGGGCTTCACCACCCATTCAGTAAATCTGAGTGGCATTTCATGGGTTAAGTTCCGGCAGGTACAAAAAACTATTTGTAATAACCGACGGCGCTTTCGGCTCTAAAGCGTTCTGCCACCACGCTCGGGGGGTGGCAGAACCACGCCATCAGTGCGCTTCGTCCCAGTTATCACCCACGCCCACTTCCACCAGCAACGGCACGTCCAGCGTCGCCGCGTGGCTCATGTGCTGGCGAATCTCGTCACGCACTTGCTCGACCAGATCCTCGCGAACCTCCAGCACCAGTTCATCGTGTACCTGCAGGATGACTTTGGCGTCCAGGCCCGACGCGGTCAGCCAATTATCCACCGCGACCATGGCTTTCTTGATGATATCCGCCGCCGTGCCTTGCATCGGCGCGTTGATCGCCGTGCGCTCGGCACCTTTGCGCAGGGCCGGGTTCTTCGCGTTGATGTCCGGCAGGTACAGGCGCCGACCGAAGATCGTCTCGACATAACCCTGCTCGGCCGCCTGGGCGCGGGTGCGCTCCATATAGGCCAGCACGCCCGGATAACGGGCGAAGTAGCGGTCGATATAGGCCTGGGACTGTTTACGATCGACACCGATCTGCTTGGCCAGGCCAAACGCGCTCATGCCGTAGATCAGGCCGAAGTTGATCGCCTTGGCGCTGCGACGCTGGTCGGTAGTGACCGCGCCCAGTTCCACGCCAAATACCTCGGCGGCGGTGGCCTTGTGTACGTCCAGGTCATTGCGGAAGGCGTGCAGCAAGCCTTCGTCCTTGGCCAGGTGCGCCATGATGCGCAGTTCGATCTGCGAGTAGTCCGCCGCCAGTAGCTTGTAGCCTTTAGGCGCGACGAACGCCTGACGAATCCGCCGGCCTTCAGCCGTGCGGATCGGAATGTTCTGCAAGTTCGGATCACTCGACGACAAACGCCCCGTGGCCGCCACCGCCTGGTGATACGACGTATGGATGCGCCCGGTGCGCGGGTTGATCTGCTCAGGCAAGCGGTCGGTGTAGGTGCTTTTCAGCTTGCTCATGGAGCGGTACTGCATCAGCACCTTGGGCAGCGGGAAATCCTGCTCGGCCAGTTCGGCGAGCACCGCTTCGGCGGTCGACGCCTGGCCCTTGGCGGTCTTGCTCAGGATCGGGTGGCCGAGTTTTTCGTACAGGATCGCGCCCAATTGCTTGGGCGAGCCGAGGTTGAATTCCTCACCGGCGATGGCAAATGCCTCACGCTCCAGTTCGACCATCTTCTCGCCCAACTCGACGCTCTGCACACCGAGCAACTTGGCATCCACCAGTGCGCCCTGGCGCTCGATACGCGCCAGCACCGGCACCAGTGGCATCTCGATATCTGTCAGCACGCTGACCAGGCTGGGGATCGCCGTGAGTTTTTCGAACAAGGTCTGGTGCAGACGCAGGGTGACGTCGGCATCTTCAGCCGCGTAAGGCCCGGCCTGTTCGAGGGAGATCTGGTCAAAGGTCAGCTGTTTAGCGCCTTTACCGGCAATATCCTGAAAGCTCACGGTGGTGTGACCCAGGTATTTCTGGGCCAGGCTGTCCATGTCATGCCGCGTGGCCGTGGAGTCGAGGACGTAGGATTCGAGCATGGTGTCGTAGGCGATGCCCTGCACCGTGATGCCACAACTCTGATCACCACCGATGGCGCAGTTGGCCAGGATATTCATGTCGAACTTGGCGTGCTGGCCGACCTTGAGCTTGCTCGGGTCTTCGAGGATCGGCTTGAGCGCGCGCAGGACCGTGTCGCGGTCCAATTGCTCCGGCACCCCCATGTAGGAATGGGTCAGCGGGATGTAGGCCGCTTCATAGGGCTGAACCGCGAACGACAAGCCAACCAATTGCGCCTGCTGCGCATCGATGCCGGTGGTCTCGGTGTCGAAGGCGAACAGCTTGGCGTCGCCGAGCTTCTTCATCCACACATCGAAACGCGCCTGTTCGAGGATGGTTTCGTACTTGAGCTCAGTATTCACGACCGGCGCATTCTCGATGACCGGAGCAGCCACCTCCAGCCCGGTGCGCTTGGCGTCGCGCTGCACTTCGTCAAACCAGCTTTTGAACTCCAGGAGGGTATACAGCTCCAGGAGTTTTTCACGATCCGGCTCGATCAGGTGCAGATCGTCCAAGCCAACATCGAGCGGTACGTCGATCTTGATCGTCGCCAACTGATAGGAGAGAAACGCCATCTCCTTATGCTCTTCCAGCTTGGCCGGCAGCGTCTTGGCCCCACGGATAGGCAGGGTCGGCACAATATCCAACTGCTCATAAAGCTCTTTCAGGCCGCCATTGACGCCCACCAGCAAGCCGGAAGCGGTCTTCGGACCAATGCCCGGAACGCCTGGGATGTTGTCGGACGAATCGCCCATCAACGCCAGATAGTCGATGATCTGCTCCGGAGCGACGCCAAATTTCTCCTTTACGCCCTCCACGTCCATGGCGCTACCGGTCATGGTGTTGACCAAGGTAATGTGCCCGTCGACCAACTGTGCCATGTCCTTGTCACCGGTAGAGATCACCACCGGGCGGTCAGCCGCTGCGCTGCTGCGGGCCAGGGTGCCGATCACGTCATCGGCCTCGACGCCTTCGACGCACAACAGCGGGAAGCCCAGCGCGATCACGCTCTGGTGCAGGGGCTCGATCTGCAGGCGCATGTCGTCGGGCATGCTTGGGCGGTTGGCCTTGTATTCGGCGTACATGTCGTCGCGAAAGGTCCCACCCTTGGCGTCGAACACTACCGCGAACGGGCTCTCCGGGTACTGCTTGCGCAGGCTCTTGAGCATGTTCAATACGCCCTTGACCGCACCGGTCGGCAGGCCTTTTGAGGTGGTCAGCGGCGGCAGCGCGTGGAAGGCGCGGTACAGATAAGAAGAACCGTCCACCAGGACGAGGGGGGCTTGGCTCATGAGCAGGATCAACCTTTTCGGCGGGTCAGGCGCTAGAATAGCCGGACCACAGACAACAAAGGGACAAGGTTATCATGCGCACATTCAATCGCCTGCTGTTGACCGGCTTGTTTGCACTCGCTCCGATGGCTGCCATGGCGGCAGACAGTGCGCCTTCGGGCGATCCGGAAGTTACCATTCGCACGGAAGGCGACAGGACCATTCAGGAATACCGCCAAAACGGTTTCCTGTACGCAATCAAGATAACGAAGAAAGGCTTCCCACCGTATTTCCTGGTGCGCGCGGACGGAACCGATGCAAACTTCATCCGCTCTGACCAGCCGGATATGCTGATCCCGTCATGGAAGATCTTCGAATGGAAATGATTTCTTAACTTTAATTGGCGCCACACACCGCGGCGCCCGTACTGGCAGTTTTAACCATGTCTGTGTTCACCCCCCTGGCTCGGCCCGAGCTGGAAACCTTTCTTGCCCCTTACGGGCTCGGCCGCCTGCTTGACTTCCAGGGGATTGCTGCGGGTAGCGAAAACACCAATTTCTTCATCAGCCTGGAACAGGGCGAGTTCGTCCTGACCCTGGTTGAACGCGGCCCGGTGCAGGAAATGCCGTTCTTCATCGAACTGCTCGACGTGCTCCACGACGCCGATTTGCCGGTGCCTTACGCCCTGCGCACCACCGACGGCGTGGCCCTGCGCGAATTGGCCGGCAAACCGGCGCTGCTGCAACCGCGCCTGGCCGGCAAGCACATCAAGGACGCCAACGCCCAGCACTGCGCCCAGGTCGGCGACCTGCTTGGCCACCTGCACCTGGCAACACAGGGTGACAAGGTGCTGGAGCGCAAGACCGATCGCGGGCTGGACTGGATGCTCAGCGAAGGCGCGCAGCTGATTTCGCACCTGCACGCAGCGCCACAACGCCTGCTGCAGGACGCGCTGGATGAGATCGAGGCCCACAAGGCACAGATCCTCGCCCTGCCGCGCGCGAATATTCACGCCGACCTGTTTCGCGACAACGCGATGTTCGAAGGCACGCACCTGTCGGGCTTGATCGACTTCTACAACGCCTGCTCGGGCCCGATGCTGTACGACGTAGCGATCGCCCTGAATGACTGGTGCTCGGATGCCGACGGCGTGCTCGACGGCCAGCGCGCCCGAGCGCTGCTCGGCGCTTACGCCGGGTTGCGGCCGTTTACCGCGAAGGAAGCCGAGTTGTGGCCGACGATGTTGCGCGTGGCGTGCGTGCGGTTCTGGTTGTCACGCCTGATCGCGGCGGAGTCGTTTGCCGGGCAGGATGTGTTGATTCATGACCCGGCGGAGTTTGAGCATCGGCTGGCGCAGCGCCAGCAGGTCGCGATCCAGTTGCCGTTCGCGCTCTAAAATGTGCGAGGGAGCTTGCTCCCGATTACGGCGTACCAGTCGCCACATGCCGTGACTGACACCCCACATCGGCAGCAAGCCCCCTCCCACAGACGTTATGCCTGGTCTTTCAGAGCGACTCCAGGCACCCCGCCAAGTCATTGCCCAGCTTGTCCAGCACCTGCTCGTAACCCTGGGCGGTCGCCGGGGTGTAGCCACCCAGCGCATCCAGCTCCGCCAATTTCACCGGCAAACCGGCGACCAGCGTTTCTGCCAGGCGCGGACGCAGCGGCGGTTCACTGAACACACACGTCTTGCCGACTTCCTGCAAGCGCGTGCGCATCGCCGCCACATGCTGGGCGCCTGGCTGCACTTCGGCGGCCACGCTGAACACACCGGCGTGCTTGAGGCCGTAGGCGTCTTCGAAGTAATCAAAGGCTTCGTGGAACACAAAGTAGGGTTTGTCCTGGATGCCGGCCATCCGCGCTTTCAGGCGTGCGTCCAATGCATCCAGTCGGCCCAGGAACGCCTTCACGTTGTGCTGGTAACGCTCGGCATTGGCCGGGTCTGCGGCGCTGAGGTCAGCGCCCATGCGAGTGGCAATCACCCGAGCGTTGAGCGTCGACAACCACAAATGCGCATCCAGACTGCCCGGGCGATGATCGTGGTCATGTTCGTCGGCATCGTCGGCATGAGAATGGCTATCTTCGGCGAAACGGCGGAGTTTCATGCCCGGAAGATCCTGCACGGCCACCGTCGGCAGGCTGCGCCCCTTGAGGACGCGCGGCAGGAAGCCTTCCATGTCCGGTCCGATCCAATACAACAGATCCACCGACTGCACACGCCGCACGTCGGATGGGCGCAACGCATAGTTATGCGGCGACGCACCCGGCGGCAACAACACCTCGGGAACCGCCACCCCGTCCTGCACAGCGGCGGCAATCAACTGCAGCGGCTTGATGCTGGTCAGCACCTTGACCTGCGCCTGAGCGGCACCCGCGATGAACAAACTGGCGACAAATACGACAAAAACGGGAAAAAGTCGGGACACGATGACCACTCAATGGCGTAGGAACGGGTAACATAATAACGTCTCTATCAAATATCTGTCGCCGCTCATGCCTATAACACCGCTCGCCAGCCGTCCCCACGACCACTCTCACTGCGTGCATACCGCGCTGTCGGAGGCCGACACCCTGTGCGCACGGCAGGGTCTGCGCCTGACCGCCCTGCGCCGGCGCGTGCTGGAACTGGTCTGGCAGAGCCACAAACCGCTGGGCGCCTACGACATCCTCGGCGTGCTCAGCGAACAGGACGGTCGCCGCGCCGCGCCGCCCACCGTGTACCGCGCGCTGGATTTCCTGTTGGACAACGGCCTGGTCCACCGCATCGCTTCGCTCAATGCCTTCGTCGGCTGCAACCACCCGGAACACGCGCACCAGGGTCAGTTCCTGATCTGCCGCACGTGCCACGCCGCCATCGAGCTTGAGCAAAAAAGCATCAGCGACGCCATCATCCAGAGCGCCGCCGATGTCGGCTTCAAGGTTGAAGGGCAAACCGTCGAAGTCGTCGGGCTCTGCGCCGGTTGCCAGGGGGCTTGATGAGCAACGCGTTAATCCGCCTGGAACAGGTCGGGGTCACGTTCGCCGGGCAAAACGTGCTGGATAACATCCAGTTGAGCGTCGAACCGGGGCAGATCGTCACCCTGATCGGCCCCAATGGCGCCGGCAAGACCACCCTGGTGCGCGCCGTGCTCGGCTTGCTCAAGCCCGACACCGGCAGTGTGTGGCGCAAGCCCAAACTGCGTGTCGGCTATATGCCGCAAAAACTCTTCGTGGACCCGACGCTGCCCTTGTCTGTGCTGCGCTTCCTGCGCCTGGTGCCGGGCGTGGACCGCACCCGCGCGCAAGCCGCACTCAAGGAAGTCGGTGCCGAACAGGTCATCGACAGCCCGGTGCAAAGCATCTCCGGCGGTGAAATGCAGCGTGTATTACTGGCCCGCGCCCTGTTACGCGAACCGGAATTGCTGGTGCTCGACGAACCGGTGCAGGGTGTCGACGTCGCCGGCCAGGCCGAGCTGTACAGCTTGATCACCCGCCTGCGTGACCGCCTGGGCTGCGGTGTGCTGATGGTCTCCCACGACCTGCACCTGGTGATGAGCACCACCGATCAGGTGGTGTGCCTCAACCGCCACGTGTGCTGCTCTGGCCACCCGGAGCAAGTCAGCGGCGACCCGGCGTTCGTCGAGCTGTTCGGCAAGAACGCGCAGAGCCTGGCGATTTATCACCACCATCACGACCACGCCCATGACCTGCATGGCGCCGTGGTCGACGATCCCGCTACGCCCCACACTCACGTTCATGGAGATAGCTGCAAGCATGGCTGATTTTCTGCTCTACGCCCTGCTGGCAGGCTTGGCTCTCGCGCTGGTGGCGGGCCCGCTGGGCTCGTTCGTGGTCTGGCGGCGCATGGCCTATTTCGGCGACACCTTGTCCCACGCCGCACTGCTGGGCGTGGCCATGGGCTTCCTGCTGGATGTGAGCCCGGCCATCGCCGTGACGGTCGGCTGCCTGCTGCTGGCGGTGCTGCTGGTGACCCTGCAACAGCGCCAACCGCTGGCCTCCGACACGCTGCTGGGTATCCTGGCGCCCAGCACCCTGTCCCTGGGACTGGTGGTGCTGAGCTTCATGCACGAAGTGCGCATCGACCTGATGGCCTACCTGTTCGGTGACCTGCTGGCGATCAGCCCCACTGACCTTGCGTGGATTCTCGGCGGCAGCGCCGCCGTGCTGGTGCTGCTAGTGACGCTGTGGCGCCCGCTGCTGGCAATCACCGTGCATGAAGAACTGGCCACGGTGGAAGGCTTGCCCGTGCCCGCCCTGCGCATGACCCTGATGTTGTTGATCGCCGTGGTGATCGCTGTCGCGATGAAGATTGTCGGCGTATTGTTGATCACGTCACTGCTGATCATTCCCGCAGCCGCCGCCCAGCGCCACGCCCGTTCGCCGGAGCAGATGGCGATCGGCGCCAGCGTGCTGGGGATGCTGGCCGTGTGTGGGGGCCTGGCGCTGTCCTGGTTCAAGGACACTCCGGCAGGGCCGTCGATTGTGGTCACGGCCGCCGCCCTCTTTCTGCTGAGTTTTGTCCTGCCCCGTCGAGGGGTGTAGACTTGCTCGCTTTTTGCGCAAATAGAGAGTCGCAGGAATGAAGCCGTTCACCTCCCGTTATCTGCTCCTTGCCGCATTTTCCCTGCTGCTGGGCGCCTGTCAAAGTACACCGCCCGCCGCCCCCGAGGCCCCGGACGCACGCGCTGTCGCCATCGCGCAACTGGAGCAAAACCTGGCCAGCAGCGAGCTGGCCACCGCCGAAGACCAACTGGCCGCGCTACAGGCCCAGTCGCCCAACGATCCGGTGCTGGTGGCTTATCAGCGCCAATTGGCCGAGGCCTATCTGCAACGCAGTCAGGTCGTGTTGCAAAAAGGTGATGTCAACGCCGCCGCCACCGCCCTCAGCCGGGCCCGTGCATTGATGCCCAAGGCCCCGGCGCTGACCGGTGGCGTCAACAGCGCCATCACCCATGCGCGCAAAGCCGAGCTGGACAAAGCCGAAGCCGCCCTCAAGGCCGCCGAAGCCCAGCCCGTCGCCAAGGTCATCGACCCGGCCGCACAGAGCACCACGGTGGCGCTGAACCTCACTGACATCGAAGAACTGCGCCATCAACTGGATGCCATCGCCACCGACGTGGTGAATTACCAGTGCGATGTGAGCATCCAGGCACCGCGCACCCAGGATTACCCATGGCTGGCGACCTTGCTGAGCAAACGGGTGAAGCGCATTGATGCGGGGTACGACCTGAAGATTCACCGGCAGATTCTGAAGAATATTCCGGCGCAGGTTGTGCTGATTCCGCGTAAGGCGGAATAAAGCCATCGGGGCTTGCCCCCGATGGCGGTCTAACCAACAGCAGATGACTTAAGCCGGAATCGCCTTGGCCTTCGGCTCACGCTCCCAGACCCGATGCCGGGCAATCGCTTCAAAGAACACCTTGAACGCCTTGGCATCCGATCCCACGACCAACCCCGCATCCGCTTCGAGCTTCAGCAGATCCAGCAATGGCTTCGCGTCACTGGCTACGGCAATCGCCTTCAAGTGCTTGTAGGCCTCCAGCAGGTAGTGCAACGCCACGCCATCCCCAGTCAATGCCGTGATCGACGCCTTACCGCCAGGTACGAACACCGCATCGAACGCAATCGACGGCAAGCCCTCCATCGAGGCATCCACCGGCAGACTCTTACCCTCGAGCGTGGTGACCGGCGCCGAGGTCGGCCCCAGCAACTTGGCATGTGCGCCCTCGGCCTCCAGCGCCTTCTTCAACGCGGCAATCGCCACGCCATCCACACCGTTCGCCGCCAGAATCGCCACTTTGCGCGTTTTGATATCGCCGGACAGTAAATTCGCCTGGCTCAGCGCGGGAGAGCGCTCCGGTTGGGTTTTGCGCTCCGGCACCGTGCCTTTGGTCGGCACGGGCAGCCCGAGGTTTTGCGCCACGCGCTTGGCCAACTCCAGGTCAATGTTGGCGAGGATCTCGTTGACCTGACGCGCACGAATAAACTCACGCTCCACCTTGCCCAGTTCAAAACTGTAGGCCGCGATGATGTGTTCTTGCTCGTGCAAGCTCATGCTGCGGAAAAACAGGCGTGCCTGGGAAAAGTGATCGCCGAACGACTCACTGCGCTGGCGAATCTTGTGGGCGTCGACGCGCTCCGGATAGGACTCAAACCCGCCATCCTGCGCCGCTGGCGGGGTTTCCTTCGGCCAGCCGCCATCAATCGAGTTCGGCTCGTAAGACGCGCGCCCTTTATCGAGGGTGCTGCGGTGCATGGCATCGCGCTGGTTGTTATGCAGCGGTGTCACTGGCTGGTTGATCGGCAACTGATGAAAGTTCGGGCCACCCAGCCGGCTGATCTGCGTGTCGGTGTAGGAAAACAAACGGCCTTGCAGCAACGGGTCATTGGAGAAGTCGATCCCAGGCACGATATGCCCCGGGCAGAACGCGACCTGCTCGACTTCAGCGAAGAAGTTATCCGGGTTACGGTTCAGCACCATCTTGCCCAATGGGGTAATCGGCACCAACTCCTCGGGAATCAGCTTGGTGGGGTCGAGGATATCGAAGTCGAACGCGTGTTCCTTCGCTTCAGGAATCACCTGCACACCCAATTCCCATTCGGGGTAATCGCCGCCTTCAATCGACTCCCACAGATCGCGACGGTGATAGTCGGCATCTTTACCTGCGAGCTTTTGCGCTTCGTCCCACACCAGCGAGCAGGTGCCGACCGTAGGGCGCCAGTGAAATTTGACGAAGTTGGACTGCCCCTCGGCATTCACCAGGCGAAAGGTATGCACGCCGAAGCCCTGCATGCTGCGCAGGCTTTTCGGAATGGCCCGGTCAGACATGGCCCAAATCACCATGTGCGCCGATTCCGGCTGCAGCGAAACAAAATCCCAGAACGTATCGTGGGCCGAGCCGCCGGTAGGCGTTTCGTTGTGCGGCTCAGGTTTTACCGCATGCACGAAGTCGGGAAACTTGATCGCGTCCTGAATGAAAAATACCGGCATGTTGTTGCCCACCAGGTCGAAGTTGCCTTCATCGGTGAAGAACTTAACCGCAAAACCGCGCACGTCACGCACTGTATCGCCCGAACCACGCGGGCCCTGCACGGTGGAAAAACGCACGAACACCGGAGTTTTATGCCCTGGGTTGCGCAGGAAACCGGCCTTGGTCAGCGCCGAATGGTTCTCATAGGTCTGGAAATAGCCGTGGGCGCCGGTACCACGCGCATGCACGATGCGCTCCGGGATACGTTCATGGTCAAAGTGCGTGATTTTTTCACGCATGATGAAGTCTTCCAGCAGCGAGGGGCCACGGGCACCGACTTTCAAGGTGTTCTGGTTGTCGGAAATCTTCACGCCTTGGTTGGTACGCAGGGCCTGGCCGGTCGCGTCGGAACGGAACGCTTCCAGGGCCTGCAGCTTGGCGTTGGTGTTGCCACGGTCCAGGGTATCGGTGCCCGCAAGTTCACTCTTCGGCGGGGTGGCTGGCTTCTTGGTACTCATCAGACAAAACTCCTTATTCAAAGTGGCCAGAGCGGTCCCCGGCTCGTTTGAGCAAACCCCAGGCACGGCACCTGGGAAATCGAGTTGCTTAAGTAGTGACTGACACGAATTTGCACCGTTCCTTTTTTATGACCTTTGATCGCGTTATTGCCAAATCGCTGGTTGAAAGCGAAATAAATGCTAAGAAACGCTATACGGACAGGCTAAAATGCGCGCCCGGCTAACCGCTGATCCCTTTTCCATGCGCCCCACAAGGTTCGCTACGTGATCGAGTTTCATAACGTCCATAAAACCTACCGCGTCGCCGGTAAGGAAATCCCCGCGCTGCACCCCACCAGCCTGCGCGTCGAGAACGGCCAGGTGTTTGGTCTGATTGGCCACTCCGGCGCGGGAAAAAGTACCCTGCTGCGCCTGATCAATCGTCTCGAGCAACCCAGCGGCGGCCAGATCCACGTCGATGGTGAAGAAGTCACTGCCCTGGATGCCAACGGCCTGCGTCGTTTCCGCCAGCAGGTCGGGATGATTTTCCAGCACTTCAACCTGCTGGCCTCCAAGACCGTCGCCGACAACGTGGCGCTGCCACTGACCCTGGCCGGCGAATTGTCGCGCAAGGCCATCGACCAGCGCGTCGCCGAACTGCTGGCGCGCGTCGGTCTGTCGGACCACGCCAAGAAGTACCCGGCGCAACTATCCGGCGGCCAGAAGCAGCGCGTCGGCATTGCCCGCGCCCTGGCGACCAAACCGAAAATCCTGCTGTGCGACGAAGCCACCAGCGCCCTCGACCCGCAGACCACCGCCTCGGTGCTGCAACTGCTGGCCGAGATCAACCGCGAGTTGAAACTCACCATCGTGCTGATCACCCACGAAATGGACGTGATCCGCCGCGTATGCGACCAGGTGGCGGTGATGGACGCCGGTGTGATCGTCGAGCAAGGCTCGGTGGCCGATGTGTTCCTGCACCCCAAGCACCCGACCACCAAGCGCTTTGTCCAGGAAGCCGATCAGGTCGACGAAAGCGAGCAGCGCGATGACTTCGCCCACGTACCGGGCCGCATCGTGCGCCTGACGTTCCAGGGCGAAGCGACCTACGCGCCGTTACTGGGCACCGTCGCCCGTGAAACGGGGGTGGACTACAGCATCCTCGCCGGGCGTATCGACCGAATCAAAGACACCCCCTACGGGCAACTGACCCTCGCCGTCACCGGCGGCGACATGGAAGCAGCCTTTGCCCGCTTCACCGCCGCCGACGTCCACATGGAGGTGCTGCGCTAATGGAAGTGCTGTTGAGTTTCTTCGCCAATATCGACTGGTCCGAAATCTGGCTCGCCACCGGCGATACCATGACCATGCTGTTCGGTTCGCTGTTCTTCACCGTGCTGCTCGGCTTGCCATTGGGCGTGCTGCTGTTTCTGTGCAGCCCGCGCCAGTTGTTCGAGCAAAAAGGCCTGTACGCGTTGCTGTCGCTGATCGTGAACATCCTGCGCTCGCTGCCGTTCATCATCCTGTTGATCGTGATGATCCCGTTCACCGTGCTGATCACCGGCACCTCGCTGGGTGTGGCCGGGGCGATTCCGCCGCTGGTCGTGGGGGCTACGCCGTTCTTTGCGCGCCTGGTGGA
This sequence comes from Pseudomonas sp. D3, assembly GCF_029320995.1. NCBI lineage: Bacteria > Pseudomonadati > Pseudomonadota > Gammaproteobacteria > Pseudomonadales > Pseudomonadaceae > Pseudomonas > Pseudomonas sp. D3. The sequence continues at coordinate 291,330 of NZ_CP119772.1, read as the reverse complement.
AACCGCGCTGCGTGAAGTAGACCGCGGCATCATCGAAGCCACCCAGTCCATGGGCGCCAGCACGCGCCAGATCATCACCCATGCGTTGTTGCCTGAGGCCCGTCCCGGCATTTTCGCAGCGATTACGGTGACGGCTATTACACTCGTGTCCTACACGGCCATGGCCGGTGTCGTCGGTGCCGGTGGCCTGGGTGACCTGGCGATCCGTTTCGGCTACCAGCGCTTCCAGACCGATGTGATGGTGGTCACCGTGGTGATGCTGTTGATCCTGGTGCAAATTCTGCAAACCGTCGGCGACAAGCTGGTGGTGCATTTTTCTCGAAAATAACGGCTATTGCCGGCCACACGCCGATAGATACCCGAACAAGGAGCTTGTTGAATGAAAAAACTACTGGTTGCTTTCGCCGCCGTTGCCGCGTTTTCCGCCCACGCCGCCGAGACCCTTACCGTCGCCGCGTCGCCGGTACCCCACGCGGAAATTCTGGAGTTCGTTAAACCTGTGCTCGCCAAAGAAGGCGTGGACTTGCAGGTCAAAGTCTTCACCGACTACGTACAGCCCAACGTACAAGTGGCTGAAAAGCGCCTGGACGCCAACTTCTTCCAGCACCAGCCGTACCTGGATGAGTTCAACAAAGCCAAGGGCACGCACCTGGTGAGCGTCGGCGCGGTCCACCTGGAACCCCTGGGCGCTTACTCCAGCAAGTACAAGACCCTGGCCGACCTGCCTGAAGGCGCCAACGTCGTGATCCCGAACGACGCCACCAACGGCGGCCGTGCGCTGTTGCTGCTGGCCAAGCACGACCTGATCACCCTGAAGGACCCGACCAACATCCTGTCGACCATCAAGGACATCACCGCCAACCCGAAAAAACTCAAGTTCCGCGAACTGGAAGCCGCCACCTTGCCGCGCGTGCTGACTCAGGTCGACCTGGCGCTGATCAACACCAACTACGCGCTGGAAGCCAAGCTGGACCCGTCCAAGGACGCCCTGGTCATCGAAGGCAGCGACTCGCCTTACGTGAACATCCTGGTGACCCGCGAAGACAACAAAGATTCGGACGCCGTGAAGAAGCTGGTTGCAGCCCTGCACACGCCTGAAGTGAAGAAGTTCATCGAAGAGAAGTACAAAGGCGCGATCAAGCCGGCGTTCTGATCCGACTCGATCTCCAACACACCGCAGATCAAACAATGTAGGAGGGGGATTGCCCCCTCCCATCTGTGTTTTGTGTTGCCTGTTACTTACGCTGCAACAGCCCCGGCAACTGCACCACCAGCTTCTGGTTGTTCAACGGCGCACGGACAAACCCACGCTGCGTACCGTCCGGGCCAATCAGCGCAAGGTTGCCGCTGTGGTCGACCGTGTAGTTCGGCTTGGTCGTGTCGGCCGGAATGAACGGGATGCTTACCGCGTTCGACACCTTCTGCACATCGTCCACATTCGCGCCGGTCAGGCCTTGGAATTGCGGGTCGAAATAGCCCAGGTATTGCTTGAGCTGAGTCGGCGTGTCGCGGTTCGGGTCGACGCTGACCAGGATCACCTGCAACTTATCCATAGCCTCTTTGGGCAACTCGCTCTTGATCTGACGCAGTTGGGCGAGGGTGGTGGGGCAGATGTCCGGGCAAAAGGTGTAGCCGAAGAACAGCAGGCTCCACTTGCCTTTCAACTCATTGACCAGCACTGGCTGGCCGTCCTGGTTGGTCATGGTCACCGGCGGCAATTGGCGGCTTTGCGGCAGCAGGATGATGCCGGCATCGATCAAGGCGGTCGGGTCGCCCTGGCCCTTGCCCGAGAGCACTTTATTGACGGTCAGGCCCATGATCAACGCGACAATGGCCACCAGAATGAAGACAGTTTTTTGAGTTCGAGTCATAGGTTCAACAGTAAGTAGTGGTCTACGAGCAGGGCGATAAACAGCAGGAACAAGTACCAGATAGAGTACTTGAAGGTGTTGATCGCCGCGTGCGGCTGAGCGCCACGGTACAGCACCCAGGCCCATTGCAGAAAGCGCCCGCCCAGCAGCAGCGCACATCCGAGGTACAGCAGGCCGCTCATATGGATGACGTAGGGCATCAGGCTCACCGCCAGCAGGGCGCAGGTGTAGAGCAGGATATGCACCTTGGTGTAGTGCTCGCCATGGGTGACCGGCAGCATCGGAATATCGGCCTTGGCGTATTCCTCCTTGCGGTGAATGGCCAGGGCCCAGAAGTGTGGCGGGGTCCAGGCGAAGATGATCAGCACCAGCAACAGCGGCTCGGCGCTGACATGCCCGGTAACCGCAACCCACCCCAACAGCGGCGGTGCCGCGCCGGCCAGGCCGCCGATGACGATGTTCTGCGGCGTCGCACGCTTGAGAAAGCCGGTGTAAATCACCGCGTAGCCGAGCAACGAGGCCAGCGTCAGCCAGGCCGCCAGTGGGTTGGTGAACGCCAGCAGCAGCGCCAACCCTGCAACAGCCAGAAACAATGCAAAGGCCAGCGCAGCCACGGGCGACACACGCCCTTGCGCGATCGGCCGCTTTTGCGTGCGCGCCATCAGCGTATCGATGCGCCGATCCACGACGTGGTTGACCACCGCCGCGCCACCGGCACACAGGGCAATCCCCAGGTTGCCGAAAATCAGCACCGCCCACGGCACCCCGGCGCGAGTGGCGAGGAACATGCCCACCAGCGAGGTGATGAGCATCAGCACCACCACTTTCGGCTTGGTCAGCTCCAGGTAATCACGCCAGATCGCCTGGCCGTGACGCGCGCCGATCAAGGTCGCCATGGCATCTCTCCTTTAAGGGTGATGAGGCCCGATACGTGTTTGCGCGGGCTGAAGCGCCAGCCGAACGGCAACTGGCGGCGCACCCGAACCAGGCTGGTGCGGGCGTGGTAATTGACCAGTACCAGGGTCAGCAACAAGGCTGCACCACCGGCGTTGTGACCGACCGCAACCGGCAATGGCAGATGGAAATACACGTTGCTCAGGCCCAGGCAGATTTGTGCCGCCAGGGCGATCAGCAGCAAGCCTGCGAGCCGGGTCATGCCCACGGCGCGCAGTTGCCAGGCCAGGCCCAGTAACACCAGGGTGACCAGCAGCGCGCCGACGCGGTGGGTCAGGTGGATGGCCGTGCGTGCATCGCTGTCGAGCTGGCCACCGAGGTAATTGGGGCCGATGTGCTGGGTCAGGTGAAAGCCATTGGCAAAGTCCGCCGCCGGCCACCACTGGCCATGACAGGTGGGCAAATCGATACAGGCCACCGCCGCGTAGTTGGAGCTCACCCAGCCGCCCAGCGCAATCTGCCCGATCACCAGCACCAACCCCGCCGTCGCCCAATATTGCAGGCGCTTGGGCACGATCAACGCAGGCAACACGCCGGACAGACGCAACGTCAGCAGAAACAACAGGCTCAAGGTCGCAAAGCCGCCCAACAGATGCCCCGTCACCACTTGCGGCCAGAGCTTGAGCGTCACCGTCCACATGCCGAACGCCGCCTGGGCGAACACCACCGCCAACAGGAACAGCGGCAACTTCACCGGCTGGCCGGGGTCGCGCCGATGCCGCCAGGAGCGCGCCGCCAACAGCACGATCAGCAGGCCCAGGGTGCCGGCAAAGTAACGATGGACCATCTCGCTCCAACCCTTGCCGGCCTCCACCGGCGTGTCCGGAAAATGCAGCTCGGCATGGGCCAGTTGGGCTTCGCTTTGCGGCACGCTGATAAAGCCGTAGCACCCCGGCCAATCCGGACAACCCAGGCCGGCGTGGGTCAGGCGCGTGTAGGCGCCGAGCAACACGACGATCAGCGCCAGCAAGGTGGCAAACAGCGCGAGGCGAAATCCAGGTTTGGCCATGACAATGCCCTTATCCGATGTTCGACAGTTTCAGCAGTTGGCGCAGGTCGTTGAGCAAGTCCTTGCCCTTGACCGTCGTGTCGTAGCGCAGCACCAGGTTGCCGTGGGGATCGACGATCCACAGTTGCGCCTCGCCCGGTGCGGCGGCAGCTTTGCCGAAGGTCGTCAGGTCCAGCGGGTAGCGTTGCAATTGCGGGTATTCGGCCTTGAGCTTGGCGTCGTAATCGGCGCCGATCGGCAGCGCGCTGGCCAGGGCGTGACTGGCGCGAGAGGCATCACGCCCGAGGCCGATCTGCAGTTGCCGCGCCAGGTACACCAGTTGCCGGCACTCGGCGGCGCAGGCGCTGGGCGCAGTGACCAGCAACTGCCAGCGCTGTTCGTCGGCCTGCACGCCGATGTCGGCGCGGGTCTGGCCGTTGCCGATCAGTTCACCGTGGTAGCTGCGACTGTCCGGCACCCAGAACTGCAGCTTGTACATAAAGGTGGCGAGCGCCATCGGGCCGATCACCATCAGCAGGATCAGGATCAGTTGCCAGCGGCCCTTGCGCCGGTCGGGCGTCGCTGGCGCATCAGACATGTTGAGTGGATTCATGGCCGCTCCCATGGTGCTTCTCCTTTGCGTTGTGCCATCCGAGGTAGAGGTAAAGGCTCAGCAGCGCCAGCGCCATGGCGAACCATTGCACCGCATAGGCCAGGTGTTTTTCCGGGCCCATGGCGACGATGGGCCAGGTGGTTTCATACGTACCGGGGCCGGCTTCGGCGCGCAGCTCGTAGACAAAACCGCTGCGGCCCAACTCGGCCCACAACGCGGCGGGATGCAGCGCGGTGAGCAGGCGCGGCCATTGTGCGGTCGCAGGGTCAGCATGCAGCTGGAAGGTTTCGCCGGGCGCGACGTACACCCAGGCGTCAAGATTCACCGGCTGCTCCGGCGTGCTGAAGACCGGCGGCGCACGCCGATCCGGCCAGGGCAACCAGCCGCGATTGAGCAACAGCCACAGGCCGCTGGCCTGGTCGTGGAACGGTTGCAGCAGCTCGACGCCGGCCTTGCCATTACGCATGCGGTTGTCGAGCAACACACTGTGCTCACCGTCGAATTGGCCGCGCAGATGCACGCGACGGAAGGCCGGATCAGCCATGCCGCCGAGTTGCGCACTGCCTACCGGCTCAGCGGCGCGGCGCTCGGCATAGCTGTCCACCATCAACTGTTTTTCATGGCCGCGTGACAGTTGCCAGAAGCCCAGGCCCACCATCAGTGGCAGCAACACGAGCACCACCAACGTCGGCGCTATACCGGGGCGAAAGCGCTGGATAGCACTGGCTATACTGAATTTCATCGCCCCTCCCTCTGTAAGCCCTGGAGCCAGACCATGCTCAAAGCCGCCATTGCCCTGATGCTGATCGCGACCGTCGCAAGCCTGTTCAGCGGCTTGTTCTTTTTGGTCAAGGACGAGGGCCACTCCAACCGCCTCGTCACGGCCTTGACCGTGCGTGTCGTACTGGCCGTGATCACCGCGGCGTTGATCGCCTGGGGCTTTTTCAGCGGCCAGTTGGTGTCGCATACGCCTTGGTAACGCGCCTCACAGCACATAAACGAAGAAAAACAGCCCGATCCAAACCACATCTACAAAGTGCCAATACCAACTGGCGGCTTCGAAGCCGAACTGATGCTCGGCATTGAAGTGCCCGCGCAGGATGCGCATCAGCATCACGAACAGAATGATGGTGCCGATGGTCACGTGGGCACCGTGAAAACCCGTGAGCATGAAGAAAGTCGCGCCGTACACGCCAGAGCCCAGGGTCAGGCCCAGCTCTTTGTAGGCGTGGATGTATTCCTCGGCCTGGAACCCGAGAAAGCACAGGCCCAGCAGCACCGTGAGCGCCAGCCAGATTTTCAGCGCGCCACGATGGCCTTTGCGCAGGGCATGGTGGGCGATGGTGATGGTCACGCTGGAACTCACCAGCAAGATGGTGTTGACCAGCGGCAGGCCCCACGGGCTGATAGTGCCTTCGGGCGCGGGAAACAGCTTGGGATCAGGGTTATTGAGCAGCGGCCAGGCAAACTCGAAATTCGGCCACAGCATATGCGCGACGCCTTTGGAGCCTTCGCCCGCCAACCACGGCGCCGACATATGCCGCACATAAAACAGCGCGCCGAAGAACGCGATAAAGAACATCACTTCGGAAAAGATGAACCACGTCATGCCCCAGCGAAACGAGCGGTCCATCTGCGCGCTGTACAACCCTGCGCGGCTTTCCTTGATCACCGCGCCGAACCAGCCGAACAGCATGTAGGCCAGCAGCAAGCCGCCGACGAAAAAGATCCACGGCCCGTGGGACTCCGGGCGGGCGGCCTTCAGGTCGTTGAACCACACGGCCAGGCCATACACGGTGACCAGCAGGCCAACCGTCGCAATTATCGGCCATTTGCTTTGCGCTGGTACGTAGTACGTATCATGAGTCGACATGTATTCGCTCTCCTGATTGAGCGGGCAAACAGTAGCTAGCCGCCGCTATGGACAGCCACGGGCGGTTGGCGCGCGGTGATATCAAACAGCGTGTACGCCAGGGTCAAATGCTTCACATCCTTGGGCATGTCGCGATCGACAATGAAGCGCACCGGCATTTCGATGCGCTCACCGGGTTGCAGCACTTGCTGGGTAAAGCAAAAACACTCGGTCTTGTGGAAGTACATTGCCGCTTCGGCCGGGGAAATGCTCGGGATCGCCTGGGCAGTCATCGGCTTGTCGCTGGGGTTGTAGGCCACGAAGAGCATCTCGTTGACCGCGCCCGGGTTGACCACGATCTCATCGGCCTTGGAATGGAACTCCCAGACCATGTCGATGGCATTGGTGGACAGGAATTGCACCCGCACCTGGCGCGACGGATCGACGATCTGCTCGCCTTCATATTGCCCGGCCGTCTTGCCGTTGATGCCGAACGCCTTGCACATCACGTCGTAGATCGGCACGAGGGCAAAGCCGAAGGCGAACATCGCCAACACCAGGATCAGCAGGCGGGTGACCAGGCGCTTGAGCGGCACGGAGTCAGCCATGGCGATCACCCGACGGTGTGGGAGGGGGCTTGCTCCCGATGGCGGCCTTACAGCCAATGAAGGTGTCGACTGACACACCGCTATCGGGAGCAAGCTCCCTCACACAGGGGATTTGTGCAAACCGGTTCATTTGATCTCCGGGGGCGTGGTGAAGGTGTGATACGGCGCGGGCGAGGGCACGCTCCACTCCAGGCCTTCGGCCCCGTCCCATGGCTTGGCCGGCGCTGGCGGGCCGCCGCGGATGCACTTGATCACGATAAACAGGAAGAATATCTGCGTGGCGCCGAACATGAAGGCGCCGATGGACGAGACCATGTTGAAGTCGGCGAACTGCAGGTTGTAATCCGGCACCCGGCGCGGCATGCCGGCCAGCCCGACGAAGTGCATCGGGAAGAACGCCATGTTCATGCCCACGAAAGACAGCCAGAAGTGCAGCTTGCCCAGGGTTTCGTCGTACATGTGGCCGGTCCATTTCGGCAGCCAGTAGTAGGCCGAAGCGAAGATGCCGAAGATCGCGCCAGGCACCAGTACGTAATGGAAGTGCGCCACCACGAAATAGGTGTCGTGGTACTGGAAGTCCGCCGGAGCGATGGCCAGCATCAAGCCGGAAAAACCACCGATGGTGAACAGGATCACGAACGCCACCGCGAACAGCATCGGCGTCTCGAACGTCAGCGAGCCTTGCCACATGGTGCTGACCCAGTTGAACACCTTCACCCCCGTCGGTACGGCGATCAGCAGGGTGGCGTACATGAAGAACAGCTCGCCCACCAGCGGAATGCCGACCACGAACATGTGGTGCGCCCACACGATGAACGACAGGAACGCGATGCTCGCCGTGGCGTAGACCATCGAGGTGTAGCCGAACAGCGGCTTGCGCGAAAAGGTCGGGATGATCGAACTGACGGCGCCGAAGGCCGGCAGGATCATGATGTACACCTCGGGATGGCCGAAGAACCAGAACACATGCTGGAACAGCACCGGGTCACCGCCGCCGGCCGCACTGAAGAAGCTGGTGCCGAAGTGGATGTCCATCAACATCATGGTCACGCAACCGGCCAGCACCGGCATCACCGCGATCAGCAGGAAGGCGGTGATCAGCCAGGTCCATACGAACAGCGGCATTTTCATCAGGGTCATGCCCGGTGCGCGCAGGTTGAGGATGGTGGCGACCACGTTGATCGCGCCCATGATCGAACTGATACCCATCAGGTGGATGGCGAAGATGAAGAAGGTCACGCTTTCCGGGGCGTAGGTGGTGGAGAGCGGGGCGTAGAAGGTCCAGCCGAAATTCGGCCCTCCGCCCGGGGTGAACAGGGTCGAGACCAGCAGCAGGAACGCCGCCGGCAGCAGCCAGAAGCTGAAGTTGTTCATGCGCGGCAGGGCCATGTCTGGCGCGCCGATCATCAGCGGGATCATCCAGTTGGCCAGGCCGACGAACGCCGGCATCACCGCGCCGAACACCATGATCAAGCCGTGCATGGTGGTCATCTGGTTGAAGAACGCCGGCTCGACGATCTGCAGGCCGGGCTGGAACAGCTCGGCGCGGATCACCATGGCGAACGAACCGCCGAGCAGGAACATGGTGAAGGCAAACCACAGGTACATCGTGCCGATGTCTTTGTGGTTGGTGGTCAGCACCCAGCGCATCAAACCTTTGGCGGGGCCGTGGGCATGGTCACTGGCGTGGCCATGGTCATCGATCACAGCGCTCATGGCCGTTCTCCTGCAAACGAGTGGGCGGGGCGGTTCAGGGCGCAGCCAATGAAGGTTGTCATTTGCTTTGCGCCTGTTTCAGAGCCAGCACGTCTTTGGGCGTGACCATGTCGCCTTTGTTGTTGCCCCAGGCGTTGCGCTCGTAGGTCACCACTGCGGCGATATCCACTTCCGAGAGCTGCTTGCCGAAAGCCGCCATGGCGGTCCCCGGTTTGCCGAAGTAGACGCGGTGCAGGTGGTCTTCCTTGGTGCCGGTGGCGATCGGCGAGCCCTTGAGCGCCGGGAACATCGGCGGCAAGCCCTGGCCTTCGGCCTGGTGACAGGCCACGCAGGTGGTGTGGTAGACCTTGTCGCCACGGGCCACCAGCTCTTCGCGCGTCCACTCTTTGGAGGTCAGCTCCTTGAGCTTGGCGGCCTCGGCCTTGCGCTCGCCAAGCCAGGTGTCGTAATCGGCCTTGGACTTGACCTCGACCACGATAGGCATGAAGCCGTGGTCCTTGCCGCACAGTTCGGCGCACTGGCCCCGGTAGATGCCGGGCTTCTCGACACGGGTCCAGGCCTCGTTGATGAAACCGGGGATCGCGTCGCGCTTGACCGCAAAGGCCGGCACCCACCAGGAGTGGATCACGTCCGCAGCGGTCACCAAAAAACGCACCTTGGCCCCCACCGGCAACACCAGCGGTTGGTCGACTTCCAGCAGGTAATGTTCGCCCTTGGTGGCCTGGTTATGGATTTGCTCGGCAGGCGTGGCCAGGTTGCTGAAGAACTCCACATCCTGGCCGAGGTATTTGTAATGCCACTTCCACTGATAGCCGGTGATCTGGATATCGATATCCGATTCCGTGCTGTCGTAGATGTTGATCAGGGTCTTGGTCGCCGGGATGGCCATGGCCACCAGGATCAGCAAGGGCACTACGGTCCAGAGGATTTCCACGGTGGTGCTTTCGTGGAACTTGGCTGCCACCTGGCCCGTAGACCGGCGGTGAAGGATCATCGACCAGAACATCGCGCCAAATACGACAATGCCGATCACCACACAGATCCAGAAAATGGTCATGTGCAGGTCGAACACAGCGTGACTGACTTCTGTCGCCCCTGGCGCCATATTCGTTGTCCAGGCGGCATGCGCCTGACCGAATACTGACCACAACAGGAGGCCCATCCAAACATGTGGATGTCGCGTCATTGCGGGTTCCCCTTATCGTTCTTGTTATCCCGCCGGTTTGCACCTGCGGCGAAGGGCGCGGCTTCCATACTGCTTACAACCGCTTAGCCTCACCTGCTTATGCAGTCTGGCGTCATCAGCTAATCGCGTACAAAACCGAGTATAGACAGCACCTGCAACCCCGCAATGTGCGGGGGCAAATGAGCTAAAACAGACGGACGGAGCCCATAAAGTCGGGGACGGAATCGTTTATCCGACGAACGATGGCAATTCGATATAACCGCGGTGCATAACCATGAAATAATTATGACAAATGCGTCTTAGACGCTCGTATAAACGAACTACCTTGTCCTTTCCCTTTTCCTACGCCTGCTTCACTGGAGCTTTCATGAACACCGCCGCATTGCGCGAGCAGATTTCCCTTGCCCATCAACACGAAGCCAGCACTGGCCAACTGGCCCAGCAACTCGAGAAACAATTGCCGCACCTGCATCCGGCCATCACCCTGGCGGAAGGGGATCGCAACATCGTCATGACCCGCTTTGTCACTGCCTACGTCGACCTCGTCCCGGACCTACTGGACGCCGCCAACGACGTAGCCCGCGAGGCCGGCATCGAAAGCCAGGTTAAGCCGGTACTGAAGATCGCCGAGCAATTTTTCCTGCAACCGCCAGCGATTCTGGCGGGGCATATTGGCCTCGACGGCCTGCTGGACGAGGCCTACCTGGCCCATCGTCTGGTTGAAGAGGTCAATGACCTGTATATCAAGCATTTCGGCCAACCGTTGATTCCGGCGGATACGACCGTGGCCAACCTGATTGCCCATCAACTGATCGGCGAGACATTTGCCAACCAGTTGGACGAAGCCGTCCACCATGCGGTGGATGAAATGCTCGACGAAGACAGCTTTGCGCTGGAATCGGTCGAGGCGTATCGCGAGCAGCTCAAAAGCGTGGCAACGGAAGCGGCATGGAAGCGCTGGCCGTGCCTGTCACGCAAGCTGGGCGTTGAGTTGGAGCTGGATCAGCCGGCCTGAATCTTCGGCCTGACGCGAAACAAATGTGGGAGGGGGCTTGCCCCCGATGGCGGTGTGTCAGCTAGCGGATTAGGCACTGATTCACCGCCATCGGGGGCAAGCCCCCTCCCACATTTTTGCTCCGGCTCCGTCAGTTGGTAACCGGCGCCGAACCGATCCCCGTCGTCGTCCGCACCCGTCCTTCCAGCCGACGCTTCAACCCCCGCGCCTCAATCACCAGCTTCGCGCCCTTGGCCGCATTGGCCCGGCCCCACTCCTCCAGCAACTCCAGGCAAGAGTGGTCGATGTAACTCAAGTTACTCAGCGGTACATGCACGGTGGTTCCCGCAGGCACCGTCGACAGCACCTGGGTTAACGCCGGCACTTTCAGAAAGGTCGCCGCACCGCTCAAACGCAGCTCCATTTCGCCGATCTGAGGCAAATCGATCAGACTGATTTTAAGACGCGAAGCCTTGAACGCCAGTTTCAGCAACGTCAGCCCGAAGCCCACCAGCACGCCGGTCAGCAGGTCGGTAAAGACGATCGCCAGCGCCGTGGCCGCATAGGTAAACATCGGCATCCGCCCGTAGCGGCCCAAGGCCCGGAACGCCTTGACGTCCACCAGTTTGATCCCGGTGTACACCAGCACGCCCGCCAGACTCGCCACCGGAATGCTTTGCAACACGCTCGACAACAACAGCACGAACCCCAGCAGCCACACGCCATGGAACATCGCCGATAAGCGCGTGGTGGCCCCGGCTTGCACGTTGGCCGAGCTGCGCACGATCACGCCGGTCATCGGCAAGGCGCCGACCAGGCCGCAGAGCATGTTGCCGACACCTTGAGCGGACAATTCCTTATCGAAATCGGAACGCTGACCACTGTGCATACGGTCGACCGCTGCGGCGGAAAGCAGGGTTTCGGCACTGGCGATAAACGCCACGGCGAACGCGGCGATCAACAATTGAGGGTCGGCCAGGTTCAGCAGGTCACTGGGACGCAGCCAATCAATGGCGTCGGCGAGGTTTTCCGGAACCTCCACGCGCTTGACCTGCAACGCCAGCACCAGGCTGGTGACCGTTGCCAGGCCCACCCCCAACAAGGCGCCCGGCACAAACCGCAGCGGTTGCGGGCGGAACTTATCCCACAGGTACATCACGAGCATGGTCGACAAACCCAGCAAACCGGCCTGCCAACCAAGGCCGCCGCCCAGGGTAGGAATCGCCTCGGCCAGCGCGGCCGGGAAGTTCGCCAGGTTATCCAGCCCTGATGGCTTGGGCGCACCGTCGAGCATCACATGGACCTGCGACAGCACAATCAGCACGCCGATCCCCGCCAGCATGCCGTAGACCACCGCGGGCGCCGTGACACGGAACCAGCAACCCAGACGCAAACGCCCGGCCACCAGTTGCAGGAAGCCGGCCAGCAGCAGGATCGGCCCGAGCATCAGCATGCCGTGCTGGCGCACCAGCTCAAACACCAATACCGCCAAACCCGCCGCCGGCCCGCTGACTTGCAGTGGCGAACCCGCCATCCAGCCCACCACCAGGCCACCGATAATCCCGGTGATCAGGCCCTTGGACGGCGGCATGCCGGACGCGATCGCGATCCCCATGCACAACGGCAGGGCGACCAGAAACACCACCACGGAAGCCAGCAGCTCCCGAGGTAATACAGCTTTTAATTGAGCAGCACGCATGATGACTCTCCCGAGGCATTCGCCGGGCGCGGCAAAGCCTGGCTGCATCCATGGCAGCCACCGCTTTACCCGGCAGGGAAGTGTGTTAGAAGCGCGCTTTAGGCGTCGCGGAGGGGATCGGCTCGGTGCCGTTCAGCGGTCGAAACGCCGCCTTTTCCGCATCGTAGGCGCGGATTTCACTGGTCTCGATGTCGTAGATCCAACCATGGATATACAAATGACCATTGGCCATGCGCGAGGCCACGGAAGGGTGGGTGCGCAAATGCTGCAACTGGGCGATGACGTTTTCTTCGGTCAGCATCTTCATGCTCTCGCCTTCATTGGCGCAATCGCAGTTGTCGTGAACCATGGTCTTGGCGACTTCGGCGTGACGCAGCCAGGCCTTGACCGTCGGCATCTTCTCCAGGCTCGCGGGGTTGAGCACCGCACGCATCGCGCCGCAGTCGGAGTGCCCGCACACAATGATGTGCTGCACGCCCAGGGCAAGGACCGCGTATTCGATGGCGGTGGAAACGCCGCCGTTCATCTGCCCGTAGGGTGGCACCACGTTGCCGACGTTACGGGTCACGAACAGGTCGCCGGGCGAGCTCTGGGTAATCAGCTCGGGCACGATGCGCGAGTCGGCGCAGGTAATGAACATCGCTCGCGGGTTCTGGGCCGTGGCGAGTTTCTTGAAGAGCTCTTCTTGCTGAGGGAAGACGTCGTGATGGAAATGCAAAAAGCCGTCAACGATGTGCTTTAGCGCTGCATCGGCGGACTCCGCCACTTGAGCGGCTGAAGCCGACGCAGCCAACGGCTGTTTATCCTTGTCACTCATGATGCATCCTCTTGATTAATGCAGGGAGGGTTCAGGTCAATTCGACGCCGGGCCGATGAAATAGTTTTGGAACGCCACAAAGCCGGGTTCCGACTCATCAGTCACTCGCTGGACAAAGTAGCCGTCGAAACTTAACTCAAACTGAATTAACCGCTCTAGATCGCGGGTTTCAGTGATATCAAAACGCGACTATTCCTACAGGGCCGGCGCATATTTGCTCGATAGTCTACAACAACGCCATCTGCCTGCCCGGTGGGCAGAACGCCGTGCAATCCAGGTTGAAGCCTTCCCGACCGTCGAGCCCCAGGCGCTTGATTGCCTTGCGAAAGCGCTGCGCCAATAGATCGGCAAACGGCCCCTCTCCGCGCATGCGCACGCCGAAGCGGCTGTCATACACCTCCCCGCCACGCACCTGGCGCACCAGGCTCATCACATGGGCGGCGCGCTGCGGGTAATGCGCGGCCAGCCACTCCTCGAACAGCGGCGCCACCTCCAGCGGCAGGCGCAGCATCATGTACGCCGCACTTTGCGCACCGGCCGCATGGGCTTCGGTGAGCAGGCTCTCCAGTTCGCTGTCGTTGATCATCGGGATCATCGGCGAGCACAGCACCCCCACCGGGATGCCAGCCTCGCGCATCACCCGGATCGCCCGCAATCGCGCCTTGGGCGCCGCCGTGCGTGGCTCCAGGATGCGCTTGAGCTCGTCGTCGAGGCTGGTGAGGCTGATCATCACCGCCACCAGCCGCTGGCGCGCCAGTTCGGTGAGCAGGTCGAGATCGCGCAGGATCAGCGAGCCCTTGGTGATGATGGTCACCGGATGCCGATAGCGCAGCAGCACTTCGAGGGTCTGCCGGGTGATCGTGTACTCGCGCTCGATCGGCTGGTACGGATCGGTGTTGGACCCCAGGTTGATCGGCGCACACACGTAGCCGGGCTTGGACAGCTGCTGTTCCAGCACGTCGGCGGCGTTGGTCTTGGCGATCAGTTTGGTTTCGAAATCCAGCCCCGGCGACAGGTCCCAATAGGCATGACTGGGCCGCGCATAGCAGTAGATGCAGCCATGCTCACACCCGCGATAAGGATTGATCGAGCGATCGAACGGCAAGTCCGGCGAGTTGTTGCGCGTGATGATGGTCTTGGCCGTTTCGATACGCACTTCGGTGCCCTGGGTCGGCGGCACTTCCTGATACCAGCCGTCGTCCTCGGCCACGCTGACGGTGGGCGCGAAACGATTGTGCAGGTTGGTCGCCGTGCCCCGGCCACGGGGCGGCAGAGGTGCAGACATGAAAATGCCCCTATACTGTTTTTATATACAGTATAGGGGCGCAAGCGGGAAGACCAGTGCCGTTTGGCGGTCAATGCTTTTGCGTCGCCTGCCCCAGGACGTCGCCCGACAGCGATTCACGATTCTTTGACGCGCCCCTCACACCCCATTGACCCCGCATGACCGACTCTGGACATCACCCACCAACCCACTATCGGTTACGTCGCCCATGTTCAAGCATCAATGGCTACCGGCCCTCAGCCTCGCGTTCCTGGCACTGTTCACCAGCGCGCACGCCTGGGCAGACGACACCGCATCCCTTCGCTCATCCGAATGGGCGCAGCCGGTTGGCAATCAATACAACCTGCACCAGATGACGCCCACGCTCTATCGCAGCGCGCTGCCAGACAGCAACGCGGTACCTCTGCTGGAAAAACTCAAGATCGGCACCGTAATCAACTTTCTGCCAGAGTCCGACAGCGATTGGCTGAAAACTCCTGATATCCGACAGGTCCAGTTGGTTTATCGCACCAACCATGTCGATGACGCTGACGTGCTCGCCGCGCTGAGGGCGATTCGCGAGGCCGAAGCCAACGGTGCAGTGCTGATGCACTGCAAACACGGCACAGACCGCACCGGCCTGATGGCGGCGATGTATCGCGTGGTGGTTCAGGGTTGGAGCAAGGAAGAGGCGTTGAACGAAATGACCTTGGGCGGCTTCGGCAGCAGCAAGGGCCTCAAGGACGGTGTTCGCTACATGATGAAGGCCGATATCGACAAGTTGCGCACAGCCTTGGCGAATGGCGATTGCAGCACCAGCGAGTTTGCCCTGTGCTCAATGAAAAGTTGGTTCAACACGGCTGGTACCACCAGCCCTGTTGAACCCACCAAAGACCCCAGAGCGCTGATTACGCCCTGACAGGATCTCAGTCTTTCTTCAGCTTCGGGTTAGGAAAGAACTGCACCGACTGCACCTTCGGGTCCGGCGCTTTGAGCGCCGAGGTATTGACCCGCGTACCCAGCTCCTTGGGCACCGACAAGCCCTGATCATTCAGCGTGTCGGTATAACCGCAGGCCACGCATTCGCGATGCGGAACGTTGTCCTCGGTCCACATCTTCAACTTGTCCGGCTCGCTGCACGCCGGGCAAACAGCCCCGGCAATAAACTGCTTTTTGGTAATCACTGGCACGTCACTCATGCTGCTGCGTCCTCACTCAGGCCGCTGTGGCGCAAGAGTGCGTCAATGGACGGCGCACGCCCGCGGAAATCGACAAACAACACCATCGGCGCCTGGGAACCGCCACGGGCCAGGATCGCCTCGCGGAAAGCACGTCCGGTTTCGGCATTGAGCACGCCGTCTTCTTCGAACTTGGAGAAAGCATCGGCGGACAGCACTTCAGCCCACTTGTAGCTGTAATAACCCGCAGCGTAACCACCGGCGAAGATATGCGCGAAGCTGTTGGGGAAGCGGTTGTAGGCCGGCGGACGCATCACCGACACCTCGTCGCGCACGCCCTCGAGTACCTGCGCCACACTGCGGCCGTCACCATGGGTGGCATGCAACTCAAAGTCGAACAGCGAAAACTCCAACTGGCGCACCATCATCAGGCCGGACTGGAAGTTTTTCGCCGCGAGCATTTTTTCCAGCAGGTCCTGGGGCAGCGGCTCGCCGGTTTCGTAGTGGCCGGAGATCAGCGCCAGGCCTTCCGGCTCCCAGCACCAGTTCTCCATGAACTGGCTCGGCAACTCCACCGCATCCCAGGCCACGCCGTTGATGCCGGACACGCCGGCATGCTCGACACGGGTCAGCAGGTGATGCAGGCCGTGGCCGAATTCGTGGAACAGCGTCGTCACTTCGTCGTGGGTCAGCAGGGCAGGCTTGCCGCTGTCGGCCGGGGTGAAGTTGCACACCAAGTTGGCCACCGGGCTTTGCAACACACCTTCGACGGTGCGGCGACGGTCGCGGGCGCCGTCCATCCAGGCACCGCCACGCTTGTTGGCGCGGGCGTACAGGTCGAAGAAGAAACGGCCGACGTGCTGGCCGTTTTCCTTGATTTCGAACAGGCGCACGTCCGGGTGCCAGGTGTCGAAGCCTTTCTGCTCGGCGATCTCGATGCCGTACAGACGCTGCACGATGGCAAACAAGCCGCCGAGCACCTTGTCGATCGGGAAGTACGCGCGCAGGGCTTCCTGGGACACGCTGTAGCGCTGTTCACGCAGTTTTTCACCGTAGAAACCGCTGTCCCAGCTTTGCAGGTCGGCGCAGCCTTGTTCGGCGGCGTAGGCCTTGAGCTGTTGCAGGTCCTGGGCGGCAAACGGCTTGCTGCGCTTGGCCAGGTCGCGCAGGAAGCTCAGCACCTGGTCGCTGGAGTCGGCCATTTTGGTGGCCAGGCTCAATTCGGAGAAGGACGCATAGCCCAGCAGCCGGGCCAGTTCCTGACGCAGGTCGAGGATCTGTTGCATGATCGGGCCGTTATCGTTCTGACCGGCATTCGGGCCTTGGTCCGACGCACGGGTGCAATAGGCGGCGTAGATTTCTTCGCGCAGAGCGCGGTCCTGGGCGTAGGTCATCACCGCGTAGTAGCTGGGAAATTCCAGGGTGATCAACCAACCGTCGAGGTCTTTGGCCTGGGCGGCGGCGGCCATTTGTGCCTTGGCCGAGTCGGTCAGGCCGGCGAGGGTGGCTTCATCGGTAACGTGTTTGGTCCAGGCCTGGGTGGCGTCCAACAGTTGGTTGGAGAATTTGCTGCCCAGCTCGGAGAGTTTGCTTTGCACTTCGGCGTAGCGTTTTTGCTGCTCGGGCGGCAGATCGATACCCGACAAGCGGAAATCGCGCAGCGAATGTTCCAGGATGGTTTTTTGCGCCACATCGAAACCGGCAGCTTGCGGGCTGTTGGCCAAAGCCTCGAACGCCTGGAACAGTTCGCGGTTCTGGCCCATCTCGGTGGAGTAGGCGCTCAACGCCGGCAGGCAGCTTTCATACGCCTCACGCAACACGGCGCTGTTGCACACGGCGTTGAGGTGGCTGACCGGGCTCCAGGCGGCGCCCAGACGATCATTCAGTTCATCCATGGCAAGGACCAGACCGGCCCATGTCGGATTTTTCCCCTGGCTTTGCAGGATGCCTTCGATGGCAAGCCGGTTGTCGGCGAGGATCTGTTCGATGGCCGGCTGTACGTGCTCGGCACGTATCGCCGAGAACGGCGGCAGGTCGTAGGGCTGCAGAAGAGGGTTGTTCGCGCTCACGGTTGGCACCTTGGCTGAAGAAACATGTAAGAACAAAGATGGGGCCATCTTAATTACAATCAACGTCCACCGCAGCTATCAGCAGAAGAGAGAGAGGCTATCGTGACCCTTCGCACCTATCAGAACCACACGCCAACCCTGGGCGCCGGGGCTTTTGTCGATATTTCGGCGGTGGTGATCGGCGATGTAGAAATCGGCGACGACAGCTCGGTTTGGCCGCTCACCGTGATCCGCGGCGACATGCACCGCATCCGCATCGGCGCGCGCACCAGCGTGCAGGACGGCTGCGTGCTGCACATTACCCATGCCGGGCCGTTCAATCCCGATGGTTTTCCGCTGCTGATCGGCGACGATGTGACCATCGCCCACAAAGTCATGCTGCACGGCTGCACCGTGGGCAATCGCATCCTGATCGGCATGGGCAGCATCGTGATGGACGGCGCCGTGGTCGAAGACGAGGTGATCATCGGCGCCGGCAGCCTGGTGCCGCCGGGCAAGAAACTTGAAAGCGGCTTCTTGTACGTCGGCAGCCCGGTTAAACAGATCCGCGAACTGACTGACAAGGAACGCGCGTTTTTCACCTACAGCGCCGCGAACTACGTGAAGCTCAAAGACCTGCACCTGGCGCAAGGATTCGATCAATGACCCTGCACTATCCAACCGTACTGTTCGACCTGGACGGCACCCTGACCGACCCCCGCGAGGGCATCACCCGTTCGATCCAGTACGCCCTGGGCAAACTCGGTATCGACGAGCCCGACATCACCACACTCGAACACTTCATCGGCCCGCCGTTGCTGCAAGCCTTTATGCAGTTCTACGGCTTCGACGAAGCCAAGGCCTGGGAAGCGGTGAACTTCTACCGTGAACGCTTCAAGGTCACCGGTTTGTATGAAAACCGCGTGTTCGACGGGGTGATGCCGCTGCTAGAAGCCCTCAACAGCCAGGGTCGCCAGTTGTATGTAGCCACCTCCAAGCCGTGGGAATTTGCCCGCGAGATCGCCCGCCATTTCGATTTTGCCAAGCACTTCAAGGTGATCTACGGCAGCGAGCTGGACGGCACGCGCACCAACAAGGTCGAGCTGATTGCCCACTTGATGCGCGAAGAACGCCTGGACCCGGCCACCACCTTGATGATCGGCGACCGCAAGCACGACTTGATCGGGGCGCGCAGCAATGGGCTGGATTCGGCGGCGGTCGGGTATGGGTTCGGCAGTTTCGAAGAGTTGAATGCTGAAGCGCCGACCTGGCATTTCCAGACGTTGGCGCAGATGCATCAGGCGTTTTTGCAGCGGCCTTGAGGGCGCTATCGGGAGCAAGCCCCCTCCCACATTTGGCCTGCGTACACGGATCAAAATGTGGGAGGGGGCTTGCTCCCGATGAGGCCCTACCGGCCAGCACCTTCCAACTGCCTCAACGCCGCCTTACGCTGTGCCACCGGCAAATGGCCCATCCGCTCCACTGCCGCATAGAACTTCAGCCAATTCCCACCGTCCTGTCGGAACAACGCCGCAAACGCCGGCACCCACTGGTCATACAGCCCGAACGGTAGAAGCCGCGCATTGTTCATCGGCAGATTCACCCAGGCGTCATAACGTTTGTCGCCACCCCACTGACTGTCCCGCACCCGCCGGTATTCGCTGCGCAGGCGCTCGAATTCGGCCGCCTTGGCCCGCCGCATCGCATCGGCTGCCAAGGGCTGGGCGTAGAGTGTTTCCAGACGTTTGCGGGTATCGAGGACCAACCGGGTAAATTGGTCACGCTGCTGCAGCGCCGCGCTGCCGATCGGCGCCAGGCCCCGGGCGACGCGCCATTGGCGCGTGCCTTCCTGTTCGACGAAGGTGGCAAAGGACTCATTGAACTCGGTGTCGTCCTTCACGTAAAAGCGTTGGTGCGCCAGCTCGTGAAAAATCAACGTGGCCAGGCGCTCATCGCCCCAGCTCAGCATCGAACTCATGATCGGGTCATTGAACCAACCCAGGGTGGAATAGGCCTCGACGCCGCCAATCGACACATCCATGCCTTGCTGCTTGAGCAACGCGGCCTCACCCCGCGCCGCACCCTGGCTGTAATAGCCGCGATAGGCGACGCAGCCGGCGATGGGGAAGCAGTGATTTTGCGCCGCCAGGGAAAACTCCTGCGTGGCAAAAACATTCCAGACCACATATGGCCGGCCAATATCGGCGTACAGCCGGTAACTCTGGTTATCCGGCAAGTGCAGTTGCGCGCTGGCGAACGTGCGCGCCTTTTGCGCTTGCACCAAGTGATCACGTAACGGCTGCGGTCGCGCGGGGTCGGCAATCACCTTGGCCACCGGCTCCCTGGCCTGCAGCAACTGCCACTGGCCGCTGGCCAATTGGCCGTAATAACCGACGCTGGAACACCCGCTGAGCAGCACAACCCACAACCCTGGAAGAAAACGCCTGACCATGCCGCGACTGCTCCTTGGGTAATTGGCTCGCCAGCCTATCGTGACTGCCCGGCGTTTTTCCATGGCGTAGCGTGTTTATACTCAAACCTCTCCTTGTGTTGAGTGCCCGCCATGCGCCAGCTAGTGCTTCCCATCGCCGCCCTGTTGCTCAGCGCCTGTGCTTCGCCGCCCATCCCGCCGGTGGACCCGCAACAGGCCTGGGTCGATTTCGCCACCCCGACACCGGGGGCCAAGCTGGTGATGGCCCAACGTCTGGATGGGAAGAACCTCAACGACGGACGCTTCTTCCAGGTCCCGCCGGGCAGTCACGAGCTGATGGTGCGCTTTGATTTCGAAGTGCCGGCCGGCGGCAGCTTTGGCGGATTGGCACAAACCCAGGACCGGACCTGCTTCATGACCTTGCAGTACGACCACTTCGAGGCCGGCCAGCGTTATCGCCTGGAGGGGCGCTCGTTGGCCTACACACCGAATATCCGGCTGTACAACGCCGCGCGTCAGTTATTGGCGCAAGAGCGCAGCGTGAACTGCATCTGATCAGTCGTTGTTCTTCTGGTAGATGATCGCCTTGGTACCGTTTTCGCAGGAACCGACAATCATCGCGCGGTCGTGGTTCTTGGCTTCTTCGGCAGTGATGACTTCCAGGGTGTAGGACGGAATCGCCTTGGCCTGGATTTTGATCTCGATCTCTTTCCTGAGCTCTTCGCAGTCTTTGGGTGCGGCCACGGCCGATGTGGCCAACACACCGCAGATGATCGCCAAAGCAAAACGTTTCATGTGTGAAGCTCCCTGAATGCATGCGCACGGGTGTGCGCCTAAGGCTGCATAGGCTATAGGACCACATCGGGGAAACACGAGTTCTGATTTAACGCACAACTAAATGTGGAAGGGGGATTGCCCCCGATAGCGGTATTCAGTCGGCTCATCCGATACTGACAGATCGCAATCGGGGGCAAGCCCCCTCCCACATTTTTAAGGCGGTGTCAGTTGACGAGTGTGGCGTCCAGGCTGATTTTCGCGTTCAGCACCTTCGACACCGGGCACCCTTCCTTGGCCTTTTTGCTCAGTTCTTCGAACTGCGCCTGGCTCGCGCCGGGAATCTTGGCGTTGAGCACCAGGTGTACAGCGGTGATCGCAAAACCACCGTCGACCTGGTCCAAAGTCACTTCGGCCTGGGTGTCGATGCTGTCAGCCTTGAGCCCGGCGTCGCCGAGAATCATGGAAAACGCCATGGAGAAACAGCCGGCGTGGGCCGCACCGATCAATTCTTCAGGGTTGGTGCCCTTGCCTCCCTCGAAACGGGCCTTGAAGCCGTAGGGCGCTTCGCGCAGCACGCCGGTTTCCGTGGAAATGGAACCCAGACCTGTCTTCAGATCACCTTCCCAATGCGCGGATGCTTTTTTCACGATACTCATAGCGGTCTCCTCGAACGGTGGTTTTGCTTCAGTAAGGGTTCTGAGGATAGAAGCTTTGCCAAAGTTCACTTGTAAGAAAAACCTAGCGCTAAGGTAGGAAATTTCTCGCGCGCTATTGAATCTCGGGTATATGCCCTCATTGCATAGAACATGCACATGAAGCGGCAGGTTTTGGTTCGTCTAAGAAGCCTGCGCCCTTATTGGAGAAGCAGGCTTATGAAATCGCTGTCCGACGTGAAGTTCTCGACCCTCGACCTGGTGCCCGTGCGGGCCAACGGCAGTCCCGCACAGTCGCTGCGCAATTCCCTGGACCTGGCCCAGCATGTGGAAAAGTTTGGCTACAACCGCTTCTGGGTAGCTGAACACCACAATATGGATGGCATCGCCAGCTCGGCCACCTCGGTATTACTCGGTTACCTGGCCGGCGGCACCTCGACCCTCCGCGTCGGTTCCGGCGGCGTGATGCTGCCCAACCATGCGCCGTTGGTGATCGCCGAACAATTCGGCACCCTGGAATGCCTGTACCCCGGCCGGATCGACCTGGGCCTGGGGCGTGCGCCCGGTTCCGATCAGATGACCGCCCGCGCCCTACGCCGCGAACGCTCCGGCAGCGCGGACGACTTCCCCGACGACGTGGCCGAACTGATGGCCTACCTCGGCCCGCGCACGCCCGACCAACGGGTGATTGCGGTTCCCGGCACCGGCACCAACGTCCCGGTGTGGCTGCTCGGTTCCAGCCTGTTCAGCGCACAACTGGCCGGTGAGCGCGGCTTGCCCTACGCCTTCGCCTCCCATTTCGCACCGCGCTTGATGCATGAGGCGATTCGCGTGTACCGCAATCACTTCAAGCCTTCGGCCGTTCTGGACAAGCCCTACGTGATGCTTGGCATTCCGTTGGTCGCGGCGGATACCGATGAACAGGCCGATTACCTGGCCACGTCGGTCTACCAACGCATCCTGGCGCTGATGCGCGGGCAGAGCCTGGTGCAGCGCCCACCAGTGAACAGCATGGACGGCCTGTGGCTGCCCCATGAAAAAGACGCGGTAGGCAGCTTCCTCGGCCTGGCGATGGTCGGCAGCCCGGCGAAGATCCGCGCCAAACTGGAGGTGCTGATCGAACAGACCGGCGCCGATGAGCTGATCTTTACCTGCGACCTGTACGAACACGCCGACCGGATTCATTCCTACGAACTGCTCGCGCAGTTGATGAAGGGCTAAACCTCGCAGGCGAAAAAAAACCGACGCACCTGCGTCGGTTTTTTATGTCTGCAACGCAGGATTAACCGCGCTTGTAGACAATTTCCTTGGTGCCGCCTTCGCAACTGCCAACTACCTTACCGTCGGCCGCAGCGCCTTTAGCCACCACTTGCAGCGAATAACCCGAAGCGCCCTTGGCGTCGATTTTCGCGGCAATTTCGCTTTTCAGCTCTTCACACGGCTTGCCCGCCGCCAGCACGGTGCCCGCCATGCTCAACAAACCTACCGCTAACAGGAACTTCTTCATCCGTCACTTTCCTTGCGCTGATCGAAACGAGCGTGCCGACGCAGGTCGCATCGGCCCCCATTGGTTGTAGCGCAGGTTATGGCAATCGGCCAGCCGGCAAGTTCAACCGTTTCGATCAACTACTGGCAATTCGGAACCCCACCTTCAACGTAACCTGGAAGTGCGCGGCCTTGCCGTCCTTGATATGGCCTCGGGTTTCGATCACCTCGAACCACTCCAAGTGCTTGATGCTTTTGCTGGCTTCGGCCAAGGCGTTGTTGATCGCCTCTTCGATGCTGGTGGCGGACGAGCCCACCAATTCGACTTTCTTGTAGGTGTGATGATCAGACATGGCGTTTCTCCTGAGGGTCGTCAATAAAGCCTAGCAGTGAAAGTTCATACTGCTTCTGGCGACCATTCCTATTCGAAAGTTCAGATTTACTGCACTTTCTGAAACGGCCGTAGTCGGTATCTACACACGCCACTCAATCATTTCAGGAGAGTCCACATGGCCAACACTTCTTTACGCAAAGCGTCGCTGGAAAGCATGGAAGCCGAGATTTCGAGCCTGCTCAAGTCCCTTGAGGACCTCAAGGACGATGCTTCCGATGAGTCGCGCAAGACCCTGAAGGCCCTGAAAAGCAATGCCGAGAACGCACTCAAGCATTCCCGTCACCTGATCAGCGACGCCTACGAAGAAAGCAAAGTAAAAATCCGCGAAACCGGTGTGGCGACCCGGGACTACGCACAAGAGCACCCATGGACCACAGCCGGCGTTGCCGTTGGCGCACTGGGCCTGCTGGCGGCTTACCTGCTGTGCAAACGCGGTAACTGATTTTCCGGCTATACCGGCTGGCGCAACAGCTCAGCCTTGAGCCATTGCGCCAGTTGCCGAGCGCGCCCATCTGCGGCGCGCTTGGGCAGCCACAACGCCAGGTGCGCCGGGGTTTGCGTGAAGCCCCACGGCGCCACCAGGCGACCGGCGCGCACGTCCTCCGCCACCAGCGGCTCCGGCGCGATCGCCACGCCCAGCCCTGCAACCGCCGCTTCCAGCAAGTAGTACAAATGCTCAAAACCCTGGCCGTGTTTCAACGCGCCGGGCTCGATCCCGTGTTGCTGCGCCCAACTGGGCCAGGCCTGCGGGCGTGACGTGGTGTGCAACAGCGCTTCGCCACACAGCGCCGCAGCCGGTGCGTCGCGCAAGCGCTCGTAACCGGCGAAACGCGGGCTCATGACCGGGCCGATACGCTCGCTGGCCAGCTCGTACACCTGCATATCCGCTGGCCACGGGGGTTCGGCGAACAGCAGCAGCGCGTCCAGACCGGGGCGGCGGGGGTCCAGGTCACCTTCGCCTGCCGACAGGTGCAGGCGCAGATCGGGCAGGTCGGCATTCAAGCGGCCCAGGCGCGGAATAAACCAGCGCGCCAGCAAACTGCCCGAACAGCCGAGGACGAACGGTGCATCGGCGCTGCTTTGGGTGATTTCTGCGCACACGTCGCGCAAGCGCTCGAACGCCTCGGTACTCGCATCGCGCAGACGCACGCCGGCATCTGTGAGTTTGAGGCCGCGTCCTTCCTTGACGAACAGGCTGACACCCAAATGTTCTTCCAGCACTTTAAGCTGGCGGCTCACAGCGCCATGGGTGACGTGCAACTGCTCAGCCGCCTGGCTCACGCTGTTGAGGCGCGCCGTGGCTTCGAATGCGCGTAGGGCGTTAAGGGGCGGAAGGTCTCGGCTCATCTGTGAGTTTTCCTGACAGGTTACGGCGATCTTATCGGTTTTCAGCACCGAACGTCAGGGGTAGAGTGACCGTCATTGCTTCCCACCCGAATTCTTTTCCTGGAGCGTCCCATGACTCAGTCCCAGACCGATCTACGCAACGGCCCTGACGCCAACGGCCTGTTTGGCGCATTCGGCGGCCGCTACGTCGCCGAAACCCTGATGCCGTTGGTCCTCGAACTGGCCCGCGAATACGAAGCGGCCAAGATTGATCCTGCGTTCAACGAAGAACTGGCTTACTTCCAGCGCGACTACGTCGGTCGACCAAGCCCGCTTTATTTCGCTGAGCGGCTGACGGAGTTCTGCGGCGGCGCCAAGATTTACCTCAAGCGCGAAGAGCTGAACCACACCGGCGCGCACAAGATCAACAACTGCATCGGCCAGATCCTGCTCGCGCGGCGCATGGGCAAAAAACGCATCATCGCCGAGACCGGCGCCGGCATGCACGGTGTGGCCACCGCCACCGTGGCTGCGCGCTTCGGCCTCGACTGCGTGATCTACATGGGCACCACCGACATCGAGCGCCAACAGGCCAACGTGTTCCGCATGAAGCTGTTGGGCGCCAAAGTGATCCCGGTAGTGTCCGGTACCGGCACGCTCAAAGACGCGATGAACGAAGCCCTGCGCGACTGGGTGACCAACGTTGATGACACCTTCTACCTGATCGGCACCGTGGCTGGCCCGCACCCGTACCCTGCAATGGTGCGCGACTTCCAGGCAGTGATCGGCAAGGAAACCCGTGACCAGATGCAAGCCCAGGAAGGTCGCCTGCCGGACAGCCTGGTGGCGTGTATCGGCGGTGGCTCGAACGCCATGGGCCTGTTCCACCCGTTCCTGAATGACACCAGCGTCGAAATCATCGGCGTTGAAGCGGCAGGCTATGGCATCGAAACCGGCAAGCATGCCGCCAGCCTCAACGGCGGCGTACCGGGTGTGCTGCACGGCAACCGTACCTTCCTGCTGCAGGACGACGACGGCCAGATCATCGACGCCCACTCGATTTCCGCCGGCCTCGACTACCCCGGCATCGGCCCGGAACACGCCTGGTTGCATGACATCGGCCGCGCCCAGTACACGTCGGTGACTGACCACGAAGCCCTGGAAGCGTTCCACAAATGCTGCCGCCTGGAAGGGATTATTCCCGCACTGGAAACTGCCCACGCCCTTGCCGAAGTATTCAAACGCGCACCGGCCCTGCCGAAAGATCACCTGATGGTGGTGAACTTGTCCGGCCGTGGCGACAAAGACATGCAGACCGTGATGCACCACATGGAACAGTCCCAGCAGGAGAAACACTAAATGAGCCGCCTGCAAACCCGCTTTGCGCAACTCAAGGAACAAAACCGCGCCGCCCTGGTGACCTTCGTCACCGCCGGCGACCCAGGCTATGACACCTCGCTGGCGATCCTCAAGGGCTTGCCCGCTGCCGGCGCCGATGTGATCGAGTTGGGCATGCCCTTCACCGACCCGATGGCCGACGGCCCAGCCATTCAACTGGCCAACATCCGTGCGTTGGAAGCCAAGCAGAACCTGGCCAAAACCCTGCAAATGGTTCGCGAGTTCCGCCAAGACAACAACTACACGCCACTGGTGTTGATGGGCTACTTCAACCCCATCCACAAATACGGCGTGCCGCAGTTCATCGCTGACGCCAAAGAAGCCGGCGTCGACGGCCTGATCGTGGTCGACCTGCCGCCCGAGCATAACGGCGAGCTGTGCGACCCGGCCCAGGCCGCCGGTATCGACTTTATCCGCCTGACCACGCCAACCACCGACGACGTGCGCCTGCCGACCGTGCTCAATGGCAGCTCGGGCTTTGTGTACTACGTGTCGGTGGCCGGTGTGACCGGTGCCGGTGCCGCCACCCTGGAACACGTCGAAGAAGCCGTGACCCGCCTGCGTCGCCATACCGCCCTGCCGATCAGCATCGGTTTTGGTATCCGCACGCCGGAGCAAGCGGCCGCCATCGCACGTTTGGCCGATGGTGTGGTGGTGGGTTCGGCGCTGATCGATCAAATCGCCAACGCCAGCAATGACCAGCAAGCCATCGACGGCGTGCTGAGCCTATGTGCAGCGCTGTCAGCAGGTGTCCGTAACGCACGTAAGTAAGCGCCTCGTATACGGTAGGTAAAGTTCCTGATACAGAGGAATCAACCCGCAAAACCGTGGCCTAAACAGCAAGACCAAGGGATTTCGAACCGTGTTCGAAATCCCTTTTTTGTATGCGTGCCCTGAGGAATTCCCGATGAAAATGCCCAAGTCCGTGATTGCTGGTTGTGGCGCGCTGGTGCTTGCCGCCAGCGCCCTGGCGCACGCCGCGCCGCCTGACCAGCGCGACGACGACCGTGGCGGCCCACCAGGCCAGCACGAACAACGTGGCGACGACCATCGCGGCCCGCAGGACGACCGTCGCGGCGGCCCACCCCGGGACTTCGGTCCGGTGCGCCAGATCATCCGCGACAATCACGGCCAATTCGGCCGTGGCGCGCCACCGCCGCCGGATATGCGCCTGGTCCGTGGCCGGCCGATGCCCCACGGTTACTATGGCGAACGCCTCGACAACCGCGCCCTGGCGCGCCTGCCGTACTACGAGGGCTATGAATGGCGCCGTTCGGGCCCGGATGTGGTGTTGATCGCAGTGGGCACGGGCATTGTCTATGAGATTCTGGAAGGCGTATTGAACTGATGCGTCGGTGCCATAATCCGAAAAAAAGCGCCACCCCAGGGTCGTAATGCCAGTCAATTAAGGAAGAACACTGTCACTGTGGCGAGGGAGCTTGCTCCCGCTGGGACGCGAAGCGGCCCCAACAGAGGGGACTGCTACGCAGTCCAACGGGAGCAAGCTCCCTCGCCACCGGTTACCCGCTCTATCGCTTAACTGACTGGCATTAACCCCGGGGTCGCCGGTTTTTTACAACTCGATCCGCTCGACCTTGCCCACCAACAAAATGTAGGAAAGCGCCCCGAGCAATGCCAGCACGGCGATATAGGTGATTGCCGGCGCGAACGAATCCCCACTGGCCAGGAAGCCAATCACGATCGGCGTGGTAATCGCCGCCAGGTTGCCGATGAAGTTGAACACACCGCCGGTCAACCCGAGCAAACGGGCGGGCGCCAAGGTCGACACCAGCGACCACGTGATCGACGCCAAGCCATTGCCGAAGAACGCCACCGCCAGGAACGCAATCACCCACGCCGTCGAGTCCACGTAGTTGGCGCCAATGATCGCGGTGGAGATCAACAGCCCGCCAATGATTGGCAACTTGCGCGCAAAGCCCACCGACGCGCCACGGCGAATCAGCCAGTCGGAAAAAATCCCGGAACACAGCACGCCGACAAACGCCGCGAGGAAGGGCAGGGAAGCAAGCAGGCCGGATTTGATGAAGTCCATCCCGCGATATTTCACCAGATAGGTCGGGAACCACGTCAGGAAGAACCACAGCGTGGAGTTCAGGCAGAACTGGCCCAGGTAGATGCCCCAGAGTTTGCGCTTGCTCAGCACGATGCCCAGGTCGACCCAACTGAACGGTGCCTTGGTGGTTTGCGCCTGCATGTCCACCAGCCCGCCGCCGGCACGGATCAGTTCGATTTCAGCCGCGTTGGCGCCTTTGAAGTCCTTCGGCTCGCGGTACACCGCGTACCAGATCAGCGCCCAGAGGATGCCCACGCCGCCCGTGGTGACAAACACCATGTGCCAGCCGTACTGGTGCTGCAACCAGGCCAGCACCGGGGTGAGAAACGCCAGCCCGACGAACTGCCCGGAGGTGTAGAAACCAATCGCCGTGGCGCGCTCACGCTCGGGGAACCAGGTGGTGACCACACGGCTGTTGATCGGATAGGCCGGGGCTTCCAGGGCGCCCACCGCCATGCGCAGGACAAACAGCGCGATGAAGCTGGCCGCAAAGCCGAGCATCACGGTGGCGATGGACCACAGCAGCAATGCGACGGTGTAGAGAATGCGCGGTGGCACCCGGTCCACCAGCCAGCCGCCGGGGATTTGCATGGCGGCGTAGGTCCAGCCGAACGCCGAGAAAATCAGCCCGACATGCACCGGGTCGATGCCCAAATCACTGGTCAGGGCCGGCGCTGCAATCGACAGGTTGCTGCGGTCGAGGTAGTTGATCACCACGGTGATAAACAGCAGCACCATGATGAAGTAGCGCTTTCTGCTAGGCGTGACTAAAGAAGCCTGCCCGGTGAGGGATTCAGGGCGCATGGGGTTGTCTCTTCTTATGTTTATTGAGGACGGACTTACTGAATAAACCGGATCAAATGTGGGAGGGAGCTTGCCCCCGATAGGTGAGTGTCAGTCGACATCTTCGGCGGCGGGTTCGCCGCTATCGGGGGCAAGCCCCCTCCCACATTTTTTGCCACATTTTTTCAGGCAGACATCACCACTCGGCAAAACTGCCGTCGGCGTGGCGCCAGATCGGGTTGCGCCAGCGGTGGCCGATGGCCGCGCGTTCGATCACGTATTCCTCGTTGATCTCGATGCCCAGGCCCGGCCCGTTGGGGATCTTCACGAAGCCCTGGTCATAGTCGAACACGCCCGGATCGCGCACGTAGTCGAGCAGGTCGTTGCTCTCGTTGTAGTGAATGCCCAGGCTTTGCTCCTGGATAAACGCGTTGTAGCAGACCGCGTCCAGTTGCAGGCAGGCGGCCAGCGCGATTGGGCCCAGCGGGCAGTGCAGCGCCAGGGCCACGTCGTAGGCTTCGGCCATGTTGGCGATCTTGCGGGTTTCGGTGATGCCGCCAGCGTGGGAAGCGTCCGGCTGGATGATGTCGACGTAGCCTTCGCTGAGCACGCGCTTGAAGTCCCAGCGCGAGAACAGGCGCTCGCCCAAGGCAATCGGCGTGCTGGTCAGCGGTGCGAGTTCTTTCAAGGCTTCGTAGTTTTCGCTGAGCACCGGCTCTTCGATAAACATCAGCTTGTACGGGTCCAGCTCTTTCATCAGCACCTTGGCCATGGGCTTGTGTACGCGGCCATGGAAGTCGACGCCGATGCCCACGTTAGGGCCGACGGCATCGCGCACGGCGGCGACGTTGGCCAGGGCCAGGTCGACTTTTTCGAAGCTGTCGACGAACTGCAACTCTTCGGTGCCGTTCATTTTCACCGCAGTGAAACCACGCGCTACGGCTTCTTTGGCGGCGCGGGCGGTGTCGGCGGGGCGGTCGCCGCCGATCCACGAATACACGCGAATCTTGTCGCGCACCTGGCCGCCCAGCAGGTCGCTGACCGACACGCCCAGGGCTTTGCCCTTGATGTCCCACAGCGCCTGGTCGATGCCGGCCAGCGCGCTCATATGCACGGCGCCGCCGCGATAGAAACCGCCGCGATAGAGCACTGTCCAGATGTCTTCGATATTGCGTGGGTCTTTGCCGATCAGGTAGTCGGACAGTTCCTCAACCGCAGCCGCCACCGTGTGGGCGCGGCCTTCGACCACGGGTTCGCCCCAGCCGGTGACGCCCTGGTCGGTTTCCACTTTGAGGAAGCACCAGCGCGGTGGGACGATGAAGGTCGTCAGTTTGGTGATTTTCATCTTCTTATCTCTCTTGTCGATGCAGCGCCCAAGGCGCAAAACTTGCGATCAGTTCAGAGCGTTCCAGGCTGCGACATACGCCTGGGCATTGCTCGCCACCTGGGCCACGGACATGCCCGGCTTGAACAACCCGGAACCCAGGCCGAAACCCCTGGCGCCGGCGTCGAAATACACCTGCATGTTGTCCGGGCTCACGCCGCCGACCGGCAGCAACAACGTGCCCGCCGGTAACACCGCCAGCCACGCCTTGATCACCGCCGGGCCCATTTGCTCGGCGGGGAACAGCTTCAATACGTCGGCGCCTTCGGCCAGCGCGGCGAACGCCTCGGTCGGGGTGGCAACCCCCGGCGACAGGTACAGGCCGGCAGCTTTCGCGGCGCGCAAGACCTTGGCATCGCTGTGGGGCATCACGATCACCTGGCCACCGGCGGCTTTGACCTGCTCGACCTGCGCAGGCGTCAACACCGTGCCGGCGCCGATCAGGCAATCGGCGGGCAGGCTGTCACGCAGGGTGCGGATGCTGGTGTAAGGGTCCGGCGAATTGAGCGGGACTTCGATCACGCGAAAACCGGCGCGGTACAGCACCTGGCCAATCGCCTCGGCTTCGTCCGGTCGCACACCGCGCAGGATCGCGATCAAACCGTTTTGCGTGAGTGCTTGCTTGAGCATGTCAGGCCTCCATTGCAGGTTGAATGAGCCCGGCGGCCTGGGCCAACTGCCAGAGGCCGCGTTCGGTGGCCTCTTGCGCCAGGCTGACGTGGGCGAAGCCGCAGAGGTCGAGGGCGCGTTGATAACGGGCACAGAGCGGCGCGGCGCCGACCAGGATGATCGGCTGGTGTTTGGCGGCGGCAGGCAAGCCGGCGAGTTCATGGCCGATCAGCAGGCCGGAGAGGTAGTCGGGCTGCTCGTCGGGGGCGAGTTTGCCGGTCAAGCCCAGGGTGCGTGCGCTGAACAGCGTCGACAGCACCCCGCGCTCGCCGTCTACCGACAGCGCCACCTGCACGCCAAGGTCGAAGGCTGCCGCCTGGAAGTGTTCGGCGGGTTGTTGGGTGCGCCCGAGCAGGCTGTGCTTGCTCAACACCGCGAACAGCTCACCGGTCATGAAGGTGTCGAAATGGGTGATACAGCCGTCGACCACCTCGACCCATTTGGAATGGCTGCCGGGCAGGCCGATCAACACCTCGGCCGCGAGGCCCTGCAGCACGCCGAGCACCTGGGTTTCTTCGCCGCGCATCACGTTGGGCAAACCGACCTGCTCGATCACGCCAGGCACGATATGCACATCGACGCCGCGCACACTGCGCACGCGGTGCAGCGCCTGGCCGAGGCTGGCGACGTCGACCGGGGTGTTGCGGTAGGCCGCTTCGCTCCAGCCCTGGGCGCTGCCGACCATGCCGCAGGCGATCACCGGCAAGCCCGGCTGGGCGTCGAGCCAATCGCCGCAGGCTGCGTCGAACGCCAACTCGAAGCCATCGCTGCAGCGCACGCCAGCAATCTCCCGGGGTTGGCTGGGCAGATGCATGATCCCCAACGCCAGCGCACGTTGTTCCAGCACCACGCCTGCGGGGCCGAGTTTATAAGCACGAAGGGAACTGGTTCCCCAATCGAGCGCGATCAATTGCGCCGGCATCGCTTCACCTGAAATGAGTGGGTGCTGAAAAAAGCAGATGGGCGAATATAAACCTATGCTCGGCGATATCTCAATATATAAATATCAATCCCATATAATGAGACGACGCGAAATAGATCCTACGACCTTCCCGCCTTTTACTGCGGGAATGGCCAGGCTGTATTTGACGAGGGAGGTTAAAAAACCGACAGATCCAGCTCGCGCATCGCACCCATCCAGATCGCGTACTCGGTGTGATCCTTTAGGTCGTTGCCGGTATCAGGGTGCAGAAACACCACCAGGCCATTGCGATGCAACGCCAGCCACGGCAGCACCGCGCCAATGTATTCGGGGTCGAACGCCAACTGGCAGCTCCACTCCGGGTGCGGGCCCACGGGGCGTTCATGCACGCGGCCCATGTGCAGCGGAAACAGGGTTGCCGCGTCTTCGCACAAGGTGCGCGCCTGGTCGATGGTGTGGGCATCGAAGTAGATGTGGGCGTGATAGCCCTTGATACGCTGCATGACAAGATCCAGAACCGCTGTGCGACAAATCCTAGACCGCAATCGACGGCAGAGCCAGGCCGGTCAGTGACTGTGCGCTGCGCGCCTGCTCCGCCACCAGCCAATCGACGAACCGCTCGACCAACTGCCCCCGGCGTTTGCGCTGCGGTTGCACCACGTAGTAGCCCAAGCGTGAGATCACCGTGTCGCTGATCGGCCGGCACAGCCACTTCTGTTCCAGCAGGTTGTCCACCAGGTGGCGCCAGCCGATGGCCACGCCCTGGCCGGCAATCGCGGCCTGGATCAGCAGGGTGTAGTTATCGAAGCGCAGTTGGCCGGGGGTCGGCGCGGTGGTAATGCCCAGCTCGCGGAACACGCCGCTCCAGTCGAACCACTGGCTGTTGTGTTCCTGGCGCAGGTGCAGCAACGGGCAGTCGGGCAAGGTCTGCACGGTCAGCGGCGTGGCTTGGTCCTTGAGCCACTGCGGGCTGCACACCGGGAACACTTCTTCATTGAACAGCCACAGGCTGTCGCCCTGCTTGAAACGGCCGTCGCCAAACAGCACCGCCACGTCGATATCGCTGCGCAACGTGGCGTGATTGCGTTCGCTGGTCACCAGGCTGACGTCGACCTCAGGGTTGGCTGCATGGAAGCGATGCAGGCGCGGCATCAGCCAGTAGGCGGCGAAGGCGAAGTCGGTGGCCACTTGCAGCACTTCGTGCTGGTCCTGCTGGGTGATCGCGCTCAGGCCTTGGTTGATGGTCTGCAAACCGCCCTGGACATGTTCGAACAGCAAGGCACCGGCATCGGTCAACTCGATGCCACGGTAGATGCGATCAAACAGGCGGATCGCCAATTGCTCTTCGAGGCGCTTGATCTGCTGGCTGATGGCCGGCTGGGTGGTGCCCAACTCCATCGCCGCCGCCGTAAAGCTGCGGTGGCGCGCCGCCGCTTCGAAGGCGCGGAGCAAATCGAGGGATACATCGCCGAGGGCTTCATACATAAGCTGTGCTTATCCTAGACATTGCTTTTCATGGGCTTTACCCCATTTTCCATGGGCCGCATGCTCATTCGCATAAACAACGCCTATGGAATGCCGAAGACTCATGAAGCGCAAGAACATTCTTTTCATCATGGCCGATCAAATGGCCGCGCCGATGCTTCCGTTCTACGGACCTTCCCCGATCAAGTTGCCAAACCTCAGTCGCCTCGCCGAACAAGGCGTGGTGTTCGACGCCGCCTACTGCAACAGCCCGCTGTGCGCACCGTCGCGCTTTACCCTGGTCAGCGGCCAGTTGCCGAGCAAGATCGGCGCCTACGACAACGCGGCGGATTTCCCCGCCGATGTGCCGACGTATGCCCACTACCTGCGTCGCCTCGGCTACCGCACCGCGCTGTCGGGCAAGATGCACTTCTGCGGGCCGGACCAATTGCACGGTTACGAAGAGCGCCTGACCAGCGACATCTACCCCGCCGACTATGGCTGGGCGGTGAACTGGGACGAGCCGGGCGTACGCCCCACCTGGTACCACAACATGTCCTCGGTGCTGCAAGCCGGGCCGTGCGTGCGCACCAACCAGCTGGATTTCGACGAAGAGGTGGTGTTCAAGGCCCAGCAGTACCTGTTCGACCATATTCGCGAGGACGGCGACCAGCCGTTCTGCCTGACCGTGTCGATGACCCATCCCCACGACCCGTACACCATTCCCAAACCGTTCTGGGATCTGTACGACGACAGCGACATCCCTTTGCCCACAACGCCGGCCCAGGGCGACCTCGACCCGCACTCCCAGCGCCTGCTCAAGGTCTACGACCTATGGGACAAGCCGCTGCCGCCGGAGAAGATCCGCGATGCACGCCGCGCCTACTTCGGCGCGTGCAGTTACATCGACAGCAATGTCGGCAAGCTGCTGCAGACCCTGGACGACACCGGCCTGGCCGACGACACCATCATCATCTTCTCCGGCGACCACGGCGACATGCTCGGCGAGCGCGGCCTCTGGTACAAAATGCACTGGTTCGAAATGGCCGCCCGCGTGCCGCTGCTGGTCAGCGCGCCGGGGCAGTTCGCCGCGCGCCGTGTGACCCAGGCCGTCTCCACCGCCGACCTGTTGCCAACCCTGGTGGAGCTGGCCGGCGGCGCACTCGAACCGCACTTGCCCCTGGACGGCCGCTCGCTGGTCCCGCACTTGCAAGGCCAGGGCGGGCACGACGAAGTGTTCGGCGAATACATGGCCGAAGGCACCGTCAGCCCGCTGATGATGATTCGCCGTGGCGCCTACAAGTTCATCTACAGCGAAGACGATCCCTGCCTACTGTTCGATGTACACAATGACCCACGGGAACAGGAAGAACTCAGCCAGTCGCCGCAACACCGGGCGCTGTTTGCAGCCTTTCTGACTGAAGCGCGGGCCAAATGGGACATCCCGGCGATCCACCAACAAGTGCTCGCCAGCCAACGCCGTCGGCGCCTGGTGTTTGAAGCACTGAGCCAAGGCAAGCTGAAGAGCTGGGATCACCAGCCACGGGTGGACGCCAGTCAGCAATACATGCGCAACCATATCGACCTCGACGACCTGGAGCGCAAGGCACGTTATCCACAACCCTGCCAACACCCATAAAACAGAGGGAAAGCCATGCAAAAGTTGACTGTGGTGCTGGGCGTAGCGGGCATGGTGGCGTTGAGCAGCGCCGCCGTGTACGCAGACGCCCGTTGTGAGACGGTGAAGATGGCCGATCCAGGCTGGAGCGATATCGCCGCCACCAATGCCGTCGCCGGTTTTCTGCTGACAGGCATGGGCTACAAGGCCAAGGTCGACACCCTGGCGGTGCCGATCACCTTCGGCGGGCTCAAGGACGGCCAGGTGGATGTGTTCCTGGGTAACTGGATGCCGGCGCAGCAAGGTTTCTACGACAAGTTCGTGGCCAACGGCGATGTGGTGCAGTTGGCGAAAAACCTCGACGGCACCGAATTCACCCTCGCCGTGCCGAACTATGTGTGGGACGCCGGGGTGCATGACTTTGCTGATCTGAGTAAATTCGCCGACAAGTTCGACAAGAAGATCTACGGCATCGGCTCCGGCGCGCCGGCAAACCTCTCGCTGCAGGAGATCATCAAGAAGAACGACTTCGACCTGGGCAAATGGAAGCTGATCGAGTCCAGCGAACAGGCGATGCTCGCCGAAGTCTCACGGGCTGTGAAGAAACAGCGCTTCATCACCTTCCTCGGCTGGACCCCGCACCCGATGAACGTGCAGTTGAAAATGCATTACCTCAAGGGCGGCGAGAAGTACTTCGGCGACACCGGCAGCGTGTATACCCTGACCCGCAAGGGTTATGCACAGGCCTGCCCGAACGTAGGAAAGCTGCTGACCAACCTGAGTTTCACCCAGGCGATGGAGAACAGCATCATGGCCGAGGTGGCCAACAATAAGGTCAGCAATGCGGATGCGGCAAAAGCGTGGATCAAGGCCAACCCGGCAGTGTTGGACAAGTGGCTCGACGGCGTAAAAACCGTGGACGGCCAGGATGCGTTGGCGGCTGTAAAAGCCAAACTCTAAAGCCGGCCACTGTCCAAATGTGGGAGGGGGCTTGCTCCCGATAACGGTGGATCAGTCACTACATCATTGACTGTCAGTCCGCGATCGGGAGCAAGCCCCCTCCCACAAAAGCCGGCGTGTACTGATACCCTGAGCCAAACCTTTCTATCCGAGTTTGCGATGCGCCGGCCCAACCGCCACACACTCTTTCCCTTCCTCAGTTGGCTGCCGCGCCAAACCCGCGCCAGCGTCGGTCGGGATGCAATCGTCGGCCTCAGCGGCGCGGTGCTGGCCTTGCCGCAGTCGATTGCCTACGCGCTCATCGCCGGTCTCCCACCGGAATACGGGCTGTACGCCGCGATCATCCCGGTGTTGATCGCTTGCCTCTGGGGTTCGTCCTGGCACCTGATCTGCGGCCCCACGGCGGCGATTTCCATCGTGCTCTACGCCAGCATCAGCCCCCTGGCCGTGCCGGGCTCACAGGACTACATCACCTTGATCCTGCTGCTGACCTTCCTCGCCGGAGTGTTCCAGTGGTTGCTCGGCCTGCTGCGCTTCGGCGCGTTGGTGAATTTCATCTCCCATTCAGTGGTGCTGGGGTTCACCCTCGGCGCCGCCGTGGTGATTGCCCTCGGCCAACTGCCCAACCTGCTGGGCCTGGATTTGCCGAGCCAGGCCACGGCGATCAACAGCTTGCTGGAACTGATCGACCATGGCGCCGAGTGGGACCACGCCTCACTCCTGCTCGGGCTGGGCACCTTGCTGTTGGGCGCACTGCTCAAATACCTGCTGCCGCGCTGGCCGACGCTGTTGATCACGCTCGCGCTGGGCAGTCTGGCCGCCTGGCTGTGGCCGGCGATGTTCGGGCATGTGGCACTGGTCAGCGCATTTATCGGCAAGCTGCCGCCATTCAGCCCGTTGCCGCTGGACCTGGACATGGTCTTGCGCCTGCTGCCCAGCGCCGTGGCGGTGGGCATGCTCGGGTTGGTGACCAGCCTGTCGATTGCCCGCTCGCTGGCGGCGCGCTCGCAGCAATTGCTCGACGCCAACCAGGAAGTTCGAGCGCAGGGTTTATCCAACATCGTCGGCGGATTTTTCTCCGGCTACCTGTCGGCCGGTTCCTTTACGCGCTCCGGCCTCAGCTATGAAGCGGGCGCCTGTTCACCGTTGGCGGGGGTATTTTCTGCACTGTGGGTGGCGTTGTTCGCGTTGTTTGGCGCGGCGCTGATCGCACACATACCGATCCCGAGCATGGCCGCGAGCATCCTGCTGATCAGTTGGGGCCTGGTGGACCATCGGGGCATTCGCGCGTTGTTCCGGGTCAGTCGCGCCGAGTTCGTGGTGATGAGCCTGACCTGCATCGCCACCTTGCTGCTGGAGCTGCAAACCGCGATTTACGCCGGGGTGCTCGCCTCGTTGTTTTTCTACCTCAAGCGCACCTCGCAGCCGCGGGTTCAGCAATGGCGCAACGGCGAGGAAGAGGTGCTGCGGGTCGGTGGTTCGATCTTTTTTGGCGCCAGCCATTACCTGCAAGTGCGCCTGCAAAGCCTGCAGGGCGAGCGGGTAGTGATCGAGGCGCAGCAGATCAACTTTATCGACTATTCCGGGGTGGAGATGCTGCACCAGGAAGCGCGGCGATTGAAAGCGCTGGGGCGCAGCCTGACCTTGCGCCGGGCCCGGCCGCAGGTCGTTGAGGAATTGAAAAAGCTGGAAGGCGCCGACAACTGCCCCATCCATTTCGAAGACTGAATACGATCAAAACTGTGGGAGGAGGCTTGCCCCCGATAGCCGTCGTGCAGCCGATGCATGTTTGGCTGACTCACCGCTATCGGGAGCAAGCCCCCTCCAACCTTTGGACGTGCGTTAAGCCAATTGGCGGCGCAGCTCGGCCAACACCGGCGCCGAATCCGGGCGCACGCCACGCCACAGGAAGAACGCTTCCGCCGCCTGCTCCACCAGCATGCCCAGACCATCCATTGCCACCGCCGCACCGTGTTCCGTGGCCCAGCGGCAGAACGCGGTCGGTTCCTTGGCGTACATCATGTCGTAGCAAAACGTCTTGCCCGGCGCGATCAGGCTGCCCGCAATCGGCGGTACATCGCCCGACAGGCTGGCGGAGGTGGCATTGATGATCACGTCCACCGGCTCACACAGCCAGTCGAAACCACTGGCAGACACCGGGCCCAAATCGTCGAACAACTCGGCAAGCATTTCGGCCTTTTCCACGGTGCGGTTGGCGATGATCAGCGACGCCGGCCGCTCGGCCAGCAACGGCTCCAACGCACCGCGCACCGCGCCACCGGCGCCGAGCAACAGGATGCGTTGACCTTGCAGGCTGAGCCCGGCATTCACCGTCAGGTCGCGCACCAGGCCGGCGCCGTCGGTGTTATCGCCCAGCAGGCGGCCATCGGCCAGCTTGCTCAGGGTGTTCACCGCGCCGGCGCGCTCGGCGCGTGCGGTGAGGGTGTCGGCCAGGCGGTAGGCGTCTTCCTTGAACGGCACTGTGACGTTGGCGCCACGGCCTTGCTGAAAAAACTCACGGGCAAACCCGATGAAGTCCTCCAGCGGCGCAAGCAGAGCGCTGTAGTCCAGTTGCTCGCCGGTCTGTTCGGCGAACATGCGGTGAATCAACGGCGACTTGCTGTGGCCGATGGGGTTGCCGAACACGACATAGCGGTCCATCAGACAGCCGCCTTGGGCGCAGCCACGCCGAGCCAGTCGCGGTCTTGCAGGAAGTAGTCGGTGAGGCGCGCTTCTTCGCTGCCGACGTCGGCTTTCCAGTCGTAGCTCCAGCGCACCTGGGGCGGCAGCGACATCAGGATCGACTCGGTACGCCCGCCCGATTGCAGGCCGAACAAGGTGCCACGGTCGTAGACCAGGTTGAACTCAACGTAACGACCACGGCGGAATTCCTGGAATTCGCGCTGCTGTTCGGTATAGGCCTGCGCCTTGCGGCGCTGCACGATCGGCAGGTAGGCGTCGATGTACGCATCGCCGATGGCACGGATGAAGGCGAAGCAAGTGTCGAAGTCCCACTCGTTCAAGTCATCGAAGAACAGGCCACCGATGCCGCGCGGTTCGTTGCGATGCTTGATATGGAAGTAGGTGTCGCACCAGGCCTTGTAGCGCGCATAAACGTCGGCGCCGAACGGCGCGCAGGCCTGCTCGGCCACACGGTGCCAGTGGATGCAGTCGTCTTCGTTGGCGTAGTAGGGCGTGAGGTCGAAGCCACCGCCGAACCACCACACCGCCTCTTCACCTTCCTTTTCAGCGATGAAAAAGCGCACGTTGGCGTGGGAAGTCGGTACATGCGGGTTGTGCGGGTGAATCACCAGCGACACCCCAAGGGCTTCAAACCCGCGCCCGGCCAGTTCGGGGCGATGCGCACTGGCGGACGGTGGCAGGCCGCTGCCAAACACGTGGGAAAAGTTAACGCCGCCTTTTTCGATCACCGCACCGTTTTCGATCACACGGGTGCGACCGCCGCCGCCCGCAGGCCGGGTCCAGGCGTCTTCGATAAAGCGCGTGTCCGTCTCGAAGGTTTCCAGGGCGCTGCAAATACGGTCTTGCAGATCAAGTAGATAGGCTTTAACAGCCTCGGTGCGGGTAGTCATGGCATCACCTTGAATCGGGCAAAGCTACGCGAGGCCATTGGGCGTCGGCGGCAAATGGGCGCACAGGATACCACCGCACTCAGGTCCGTCGCAGTTGACGAAGATCAAGCTTAGGAGTCCGATAGGGGGCTACCCGAATTCGAACCCAGGAGAAGTGCAGATGGCCAAACGTATCCAGTTCAGCGCCCATGGCGGCCCCGAGGTGCTTGAGTATGTGGACTACACGCCAGCAGAGCCTGGCCCACAGCAGGTTCGGGTGCGCAACGCGGCCATTGGCCTGAACTTCATCGATACTTACTTTCGCAGCGGCTTGTACGCGCCGCCGGCCTTGCCATCGGGCCTGGGCGCGGAAGGCGCGGGTGTGGTCGACGCCGTGGGCAGTGAGGTCACGCAATTCAAGGTCGGCGACCGCGTGGCCTACGGCAGTGGCCCGTTGGGTGCCTACAGCGAACTGCACGTATTGCCTGCCGCGAACCTGGTTCACCTGCCGGACGACATCAGCTTCGAACAAGCCGCCGGCGCGATGCTCAAGGGCCTGACCACGCAATACCTGCTGCGCCAGACCTACGAGTTGAAGGGCGGCGAAACCATTCTGTTCCACGCCGCAGCCGGTGGCGTGGGCTCCCTGGCCTGCCAGTGGGCCAAGGCCCTGGGCGTGAAGCTGATCGGCACGGTCAGCTCGCCGGAAAAAGCCGCGGTGGCCAAATCCCTCGGCGCCTGGGCAACCATCGACTACAGCAAGGAAAACGTCGCACAGCGGGTGCTGGAATTGACCGACGGCAAGAAATGCCCGGTGGTGTACGACGGCGTCGGCAAGGACACCTGGCTGACCTCGCTGGACTGCGCGGCGCCACGCGGCTTGGTGGTGAGTTTCGGCAACGCCTCGGGCGCGGTGGACGGGGTGAACCTGGGGATTCTGGCGGCCAAGGGCTCGCTGTATGTCACCCGGCCGACCCTGGCGACCTACGCCAGCAACCCCAAGGACTTGCAGGCCATGGCCGATGATCTGTTCTCGATGATCAAGAGCGGCAAGGTGCGCATCGATATCAATCAGCGCTTCTCGCTGAAGGACGCGGCCAAGGCGCAGACGGAGTTGTCGGGGCGGCGCACGACGGGGTCGACCATTCTGTTGCCGTAAGGCTTTGGGTTTCTGGCGTGGTTAAGGGCGCCATCGCGGGAAAGCCCCCTCCCACATTCGATCAGTGTCCGTCATGACAACACGGTCAAATGTGGGAGGGGGCTTGCCCGCGATGGCCACGACCCGGTCTCACGACGGCCGCACAACCTCACCCGTCACCAGGTCGCGGATCAGGCTTGGGTTCTTGCGCCCACCGAGGGCGCCACCTAACACCAGATCGACCTGGCCACGGAAGTACTGCTCGACGCGAATCCGCGTGCGGGCGGCCGGGCGGCCCTGGGGGTTGGCCGAGGTGGAAATCAACGGCCCGACCAATGAGCACAAGTCACGCACCAGCGGATGGTCGCTGACCCGCAGCGCCACGGTGTCATGCACCCCCGTGACCCATTCCGGCAACAGGTTCTGATGAGGCACCAGCCAGGTATTGGGCCCCGGCCAGGTGCTGGCCATGCGGTCGATCCAGTCTTGCGGGAAGTCTTCGAAGAGAAAATCGAACTGGCGGATATTATCCGCGACCAGGATCAGGCCCTTATCCACCGAGCGGTTCTTGATCGCCAGCAGCCGGTCCACTGCCGCTTCGTTCCACGGGTCACAGCCCAGGCCCCAGACCGCCTCGGTTGGATAGGCAATCACCGCGCCTGCGCGAATTTCTCGTGCGGCTTCCAGCACACGCCACCTGTTGACCATTGCTCACTCTCCAGACTAAAGCTCTGCGCAGTTTACCGATCTTCGTTACAAAACCTAGCAGCGCGCGAGCCAGCGCCCGCTTTCGCAGACCACCTGGCCTTCCAGCTCCAACTCGGTGAGTGTCGCCAGCACCTGGG
This sequence comes from Pseudomonas sp. D3, assembly GCF_029320995.1. Classification (NCBI taxonomy): domain Bacteria; kingdom Pseudomonadati; phylum Pseudomonadota; class Gammaproteobacteria; order Pseudomonadales; family Pseudomonadaceae; genus Pseudomonas; species Pseudomonas sp. D3. The sequence goes on along the minus strand of NZ_CP119772.1, from coordinate 249,649 downwards.
ACAACGGCCGCCCACTGGCAATCGCCAAGGCTTCGCTGGTGTGCGGCGCCGCGTGCAGCAGTGCAACCAGCGGATGGGTCACCGGCATCGGCACCGGACGCGACAGCGCCTGCCACCCGCGCAAGCCTTCAAGAATGTGCTCGATGGTTTCCACCAACACCGCGCCATCGCGAATGAGCTGATGACAACCCTTGGCCCCTGGATGATGGATCGAGCCCGGAATCGCATACACCTCGCGCCCTTGCTCGGCCGCGAGCCGCGCGGTGATCAGCGAACCGCTGGCCATGCCGGCTTCCACCACCAGCACGCCGAGCGACAGACCACTGATGATGCGGTTGCGCCGAGGGAAATTGCCGGCCTGGGGCGCGGCGTCCAGCGGAAACTCGGAAACCACCGCGCTGCCCTGGGCAATCATCGCTGCCGCGAGGCGTCGGTGGCGCTGTGGATAAAACTTTTCCAGGCCGGTGCCGAGTACGCCGATTGTCTTCCCGCCGACCTCCAAAGCCGCTTGATGCGCCGCACCGTCAATGCCCAGAGCCAGGCCGCTGGTGATGACAAAACCGGCGCTCGCCAGGCTGCGGGAAAAAGCCGCGGCGGTGTCCATGCCGGGACGCGATGCGCGGCGGCTGCCGACCATGGCCAACTGGGGTTTTTCCAGGATCGAAGGGTCGCCGGCAACGAATAACAACGGCGGTGCGTCATCGATCTGGGCCAGTAGTGCGGGGTACTCAGGCTGGTCCCACATCAGTAAATGCTGGGCCGGACGCGCCAGCCAGGCCAGCGCCACGCTCGCGCCCTCGCGGACTTCATGGCTGCGCCGGGCCTCGGCACTGATGGCGGGCAACCCGAGCGAGCGCCAGGCGCTGGCCGGCGCGCTGAGCGCCTTCGAGGCGCAGCCGAACGCGTCGATCAACAGGCGAAAACGCTTCGGGCCCAGTTCCGGCAGCCGGTGCAAACGTAGCCGGGCTTCCAGTTCTGCCGGGGAAATTTCACTGTTGTTTATCGGATACATCTGATCATCCTTGACCGGAACAAGCTGTGGATAACTCTGTTGGTAACTTATTTAGCAGCCTATTTATTGCGTTTGACGGGCAGTCTCGAAACGGTCCATCACCGCCAGTGGCCGCGAGGCACTGAGGACCAGGCCGTAACTGAGCTTTTCATAGGTGCGAAACACCAGCAGCGTGCCGCCGCGCTCATCGGAAAGTTTTACCTGGGCGCCGCTGAGGGCGTCGCGTACCGTGGCGCCGGTCTTGAGCACGCTCAGCCGTTGGCCTTCGACCAGGCCGTCGCGGCGGCCTTTATTCAGGGTCACGGCATCCAGCACGCCGATCTGTGTAACGCCCCTGGGTACGTCGATGATGTGCCCTTCAATAAACGGCACTGCCTGCGCGCCTTCCAGGCTGGCCAGCGCAACGGGCGGCTCGGTAAGGAGTAAACGGTCGCCGGGGCGCACTTCCTGGGTGACACGCTGCACGGCAAGGGAGGTCAGGTCGCCGGCCATCACCCAGCGCGCGGTGCCGATGTCGTCGGCGTTGATCCCCAGTAGCTCCTGGGTTTGGGGGTCGGTGTAGACCTTGCCTCGGCGGAAGATCCCGTAACTGGGCTGGGCCGGGTCCATGACGCCGCGGGCATACACGCGCTCGCCATCAGCCCCCAGCACACGCCCGGCCTCTGCCGCGACAACGTAGGGCGCGTTATCGAGATCGAGGGGTGAATCGAGGATGCGATTGTGTAACAAAAATTGCTGGATGGCCTGTTGCGTCGGTTGATCCAGGCTCGGGCCGGGCGCTGGAAGCAGGGCCAGGGCGAACGGGGCCCAGAGCAGCAAGACGAGTAGCGATTTCCTCATGGGGTCAATCTCCTTTATTATGTACGTTCGCGTGAAACGCCATAGCCTTCGCGGCTTCCGAGCGTTCCACACCGGCCGTGTGGGTCCATCCCAACGCCGATTTGCCTTTACCTCACATGTGCAGCAATTACGCTTATGGCTATTTTGAACATCCTCGAATTCCCCGACTCGCGCCTGCGCACGATCGCCAAACCAGTGGCCGTAGTGGACGACAAGGTTCGTCAGTTGGTCGATGACATGTTTGAAACAATGTATGAAGCCCCGGGCATCGGCCTCGCCGCGACCCAGGTCAACGTGCATCAGCGTGTCGTGGTGATGGACCTGTCCGAAGATCGCAGCGAACCACGGGTGTTCATCAACCCCGAGTTCGAAGCGCTGACCGACGAAATGGGCGAATATCAGGAAGGCTGCCTGTCGGTGCCGGAATTCTACGAGAACGTCGAACGCCCGGTGCGCGTGAAGATCAAGGCCCTGGACCGCGACGGCAAGCCTTTCGAGCAGGTTGCCGAAGGCCTGCTGGCGGTGTGTATCCAGCACGAATGCGACCACCTCAACGGCAAGCTGTTTGTCGATTACTTGTCCACGCTCAAACGTGACCGGATCAAGAAGAAGCTGGAAAAAAAGCACCGCCAGCAAGCTTGATGCCCTTCTTCCAAAGGCTTGCTGCGGCAAGCCTTTTTCTTTTGTGACTGCTTTTAACCGAGAACGCCCATGACCGAGCCACTGCGCATTGTTTTTGCCGGCACACCCGAATTTGCCGCCGAACACCTCAAGGCGCTGCTCGCCAGCCCTTATGACATCGTCGCGGTGTACACCCAGCCGGATCGCCCGGCCGGTCGCGGGCAAAAACTGATGCCGAGCCCGGTCAAGCAACTGGCGCTGGAGCACAACATTCCCGTGCTGCAACCGCCGACCCTGCGCAACGCCGAGGCCCAGGCTGAGTTGGCCACGCTGAAACCGGACCTGCTGGTGGTGGTGGCCTACGGTTTGATCCTGCCCCAAGTGGTTCTCGATATCCCACGCCTGGGTTGCATCAACAGCCATGCTTCGCTGCTGCCACGCTGGCGCGGTGCGGCGCCGATCCAGCGCGCCGTGGAAGCGGGCGACAGCGAAAGCGGCGTGACCGTGATGCGCATGGAAGCGGGCCTGGATACCGGCCCAATGCTGCTGAAAGTCAGCACCCCGATCACCGCCGAAGACACCGGCGGCAGCCTGCACGATCGCCTGGCCGAGATGGGCCCGCCGGCCGTGATCCAGGCCATTGCCGGGCTCGCTGCCGGCACCCTTGAAGGCGAGGCGCAGGACGACAGCCTGGCGACTTACGCGCACAAGCTGAACAAGGACGAGGCACGCCTCGACTGGAGCCGCCCGGCCGTGGAGCTGGAGCGCCTGGTGCGCGCGTTCAACCCGTGGCCGATCTGCCACAGCACCCTCAATGGCGAAGCCTTGAAAGTACTCGCCGCCACCCTGGCCGACGGCAAGGGCGCCCCCGGTGAAATCATCGGCGCCAGCAAAGACGGCCTACTGGTTGCCTGCGGCGAACAGGCGCTGTGTCTGACCCGTCTGCAATTGCCCGGCGGCAAGGCGCTGAATTTCAGCGACTTGTTCAACAGTCGTCGTGAGAAATTTGCCGTGGGCACGCTGCTCGGGGTGGCCGCCCAATGAACCCGCGTCTGGCCGCCGCCAAGGCCCTGGCCGCCGTACTCAACGGCAAGGCTTCGCTGAACAGTTCACTGCCGACCCAGTTGGATAAGGTCGAAGACCGCGATCGCGGTTTCACCCAGGACCTGGCCTTCGGCACCGCGCGCTGGCAGCCGCGTCTGTCGGCGCTGGCGGCCAAGCTGCTGCAAAAGCCGTTCAAGGCGGCCGATGCCGATGTGGAAGCGCTGCTGCTGGTGGGCCTTTATCAATTGCTCTACACCCGCGTGCCGGCCCACGCCGCCATCGGTGAAACCGTCGGCTGCGCCGACAAGCTGAAAAAACCCTGGGCCAAAGCCCTGCTCAACGCTGTGCTGCGCCGTGCCCAACGTGAAAGCGAAGCGCTGCTGGCCGAACTGGAACATGACCCGGTGGTACGTACCGCGCACCCGCGCTGGCTGCAAAAATCCCTGAAAGCCTTCTGGCCCGAGGAATGGGAAGCCATCTGCGCGGCGAACAATGCGCACCCGCCGATGATCCTGCGGGTCAACCGTCGCCATCACCGCCGCGATGCTTATCTGCAATTGCTGACCGATGCAGGCATCGCGGCCACGCCGTGCGTGTACAGCCCCGACGGCATTGTGCTCGAAGCCGCCACCGATGTGCGTAGCCTGCCGGGCTTCGCCGAAGGCTGGATCAGCGTGCAGGACGAAGCCGCGCAACTGGCGGCCGACCTGCTCGACCTGGCCCCGGGCCAGCGCGTGCTGGACGCCTGCTGCGCACCCGGCGGTAAGACTTGTCACATCCTCGAAGTCGAAAAAGACCTGGCCGGCGTCGTCGCCGTCGACCTGGAAGCCAAGCGCCTGGTGCGTGTGCGGGAAAACCTCGCACGCCTGGGCCTGAACGCCGAGCTGATCGCCGCCGACGGCCGCGACACCGCCACCTGGTGGGACGGCAAGCCGTTCCAGCGCATCCTGCTCGATGCGCCGTGTTCCGCCACCGGCGTGATCCGTCGCCACCCGGACATCAAGCTGACCCGCCAGCCCGACGACATCGCCGCCCTCGCCGTGCTGCAAGGCGAACTGCTCGACGCGTTGTGGCCGACCCTGGAAGTCGGCGGCATCCTGCTTTACGCCACCTGTTCCACCTTGCCCACCGAGAACACCGAGGTCATCGCAGCCTTCCTCGCCCGCACCAGCGGCGCACGGGAGCTGGACCTCGCTACGGCAGCCGGCATCAAGCAGCCCCACGGTCGCCAATTGCTGGCGCAAGAAGGCGGGCACGATGGCTTCTACTACGCCAAGCTGATCAAGATCGCCGCCGCACGCGGCTGAACGGTTTAAAGGGAGTGACCGGATGAAAATCATCATCCTTGGGGCAGGGCAGGTCGGTGGCACGCTGGCCGAACATTTGGCCGGCGAAGCCAACGACATCACCGTGGTCGACACCGATGCCGAGCGCCTACGCAACCTCGGCGACCGCCTGGATATTCGTACCGTACAGGGCCGTGCGTCATTTCCTACGGTGCTGCGTCAGGCGGGTGCCGACGATGCCGACATGCTGGTGGCCGTGACCAACAGCGACGAGACCAATATGGTCGCGTGCCAGGTCGCCCACACGCTGTTCCACACCCCGACCAAGATCGCCCGGGTGCGTGAAGCCGCCTACCTGACCCGCGCCGGCCTGTTCGACAACGATGCGATCCCGGTGGACGTATTGATCAGCCCGGAGCAGGTGGTCACCCACTACATCAAGCGCCTGATCGAAATTCCCGGCGCCTTGCAGGTGATCGACTTCGCCGACGGCAAAGCGCAACTGGTCGCCGTGAAGGCCTATTACGGCGGCCCGTTGGTCGGCCAGCAACTGCGCCAGCTACGCGAGCACATGCCGAATGTGGAAACCCGCGTGGCGGCGATTTTCCGGCGTGACCGGCCGATCCTGCCCCAGGGCGACACGGTGATCGAGGCCGACGACGAAGTCTTCTTCATCGCCGCCAAAGCGAATATTCGTGCAGTGATGAGCGAAATGCGCCGTCTCGACGAGACGTATAAACGCATCGTCATCGCCGGTGGCGGGCAGATCGGCGAACGCTTGGCCGAGGCGATCGAGAGCCGCTACCAGGTGAAGATCATCGAGATGAGCCCGGCGCGCTGCCGGCATTTGTCCGACACCCTCGACAGCACCGTGGTCCTGCAAGGCAGCGCCTCGGACCGCGACCTGCTGATGGAAGAAAACATCGCCGACGCCGATATCTTCCTGGCCCTGACCAACGATGACGAGGCCAACATCATGTCGTCGCTGCTGGCCAAGCGGCTGGGGGCGAAGAAGGTGATGACCATCATCAACAACCCGGCGTATGTCGACCTGGTCCAGGGCGGCGATATCGACATCGCCATCAGCCCGCAGTTGGCCACCATCGGCACCTTGCTCACCCACGTGCGCCGTGGCGATATCGTCAGCGTACACTCCCTGCGCAGGGGCGCGGCGGAAGCCATCGAGGCGATCGCCCATGGCGATTCGAAGTCAAGCAAGGTCATCGGCAAGGCCATCCGCGACATCGGCCTACCGCCGGGTACCACCATCGGCGCGATCATTCGCGATGAAGAAGTAATCATTGCCCACGACGACACGGTAATTGCCACCGGCGACCATGTGATCCTGTTTTTGGTGGATAAAAAACATATCCGCGATGTGGAGAAGCTGTTCCACGTGGGGCTGAGCTTTTTCTGATTAAACGGAGTACACCGACATGCTCGAATCCCTGGAGAAGATGCTGGCCAAGGGTGTGGATAACGCGCTGCTGCGCTTTGGGCTGGGCAAGGGTTATCTGGACCTGAAGGACAACACCAAGGCGGCCGAGCATTTGCACAAGTGTGTCGAGTTTGATCCGAAGTATTCGGCGGCGTGGAAGTTGTTGGGTAAGGCGCAGTTGGGATTGGAAGACCGTGCGGCGGCACGCTTGGCCTGGGAGCAGGGGATTGCGGCTGCTCAGGCCCATGGCGACAAGCAGGCCGAAAAAGAGATGACGGTGTTCCTGAAGAAACTCGACCGCCAGGCCTAAGTAGAACTCAAATGTGGGAGGGGGCTTGAACTGGCCTAATGATTTTGGACACTTCAATCGGGCGCTATGATGGCGCCCAAATCTGAGGTGTTTGGATATGCGTAAATCTTATTCGAGTGAGTTCAAACTCAAGGCGGCCAGCATGGTGCTGGACGAGGGGCAGTCGGTTCCCGACGTCTGTGCCAGTCTGGATATTGGCCCGACTGCGTTGCGCCGCTGGGTCGATCAGGTTCGCAAAGAGCGGCTGGGCTCGACTCCGATTGGCGCCAAGGCTATTACCGCCGATCAACGAGAGATTCAGCAGCTCAAAGCGTTACTCAGGCAAAAAGACCTGGACATCGAAATCCTAAAAAAGGCCAGTGCTCTCTTGCTGTTGGACGCCAAAGATCATTCACGTTGATCTGTGAGCTGGACGAGCAGTACGGCGTTAACAATTGCTGTCGGGCGTTCGGTGTTAACCGCAGCAGCTTTTACGCCTGGCGTCAGCGCCAAGGCAAGGTGAAACCTGAGCGGGAAAAGCTCAAAGCCGCCCTGGTCGAGCATCACAAGGAGTCCAGAGCATCTGCTGGATCGCGCACTTTAGCTAAGGAACTGCAAGCCAAGGGGCATCGCGTCGGGCGGTACATGGCGCGCAGCCTGATGCGTGAAGCGGGCGTCATCAGTCGTCAACGCCGGCGGCATAAGTACAAATCATCCGGCGTGGAAGCGCTGGTAGCGCCGCATGTGCTCAAGCGCCAGTTTGATGTCACAGCGATCAACCAGGTGTGGTGTGGCGATGTGACGTATATCAAAGTCGGCAAGCGCTGGATGTATTTCGCGGCAGTTCTGGATCTGTTCGCTCGCCGGATTGTGGGGTGGTCGTTTTCGATGATTTCCGATGCCACGCTGACCTGCGAAGCGTTGCGAATGGCGGTCGAGTTGCGAGGCCGTCCAAAAGAGGTGCTGTTTCACTCCGACCAAGGCTGTCAGTACACCAGCCACAAATTCAGGAATGAAATGCGCAAGCATGGACTCCTGCAAAGCATGAGTCGCAAAGGTGAGTGCTGGGACAACGCCCCGATGGAGCGTTTCTTTGGGAGCCTTAAATCAGAATGGGTACCAGAAGATGGCTACAGCTCAGAGCATGAAGCCCGAGTGGATTTGCAGCGTTATTTGATGCGTTACAACAACGTCAGGCTCCACAGCTACAACGGCTACCGGTCGCCGGTAGCTATGGAGAAACTGGCGGCGTGAAACCTTAACTGGTGTCCAAAATTAGTTGACCAGTTCAGCTTGCCCCCGATAGCGGTGTGTCAGTCGATGCATATGTGACTGAACCACCGCTATCGGGGCAAGCCCCCTCCCACATTGTTTTGTGTTGCCCTTGAGTCAGTACCAACGCGCCTCACCCGGCGGGCGTTTCTTGAAGCGCTTCATGCTCCACATGTACTGGCTCGGGTAGGCGCCGACATAACGCTCCACCACTTTGCTCATCGCCGCGCAGGAGGTGGCGGTGTCGGTGCTGTACATGTCTTCCGGCGCCGCTTCGAGGATCACTTTGTAGCCTGAACCGTCCGGCAGGCGCAGGGCATGCAGGAACACGCCGACCGCCTTGTGGCCCGCGAGCATGTTCGGTACGAACTTGCTGGTCAGCGCCTGGGTGGCGAAGAACGGCACGAAGATCCCCGCCGATTCAGCCGGCTCCGGGTCGGCCGGAATACCCACCTGGCCGCCTTTGCGCACTTCCTTGATCACGCTGAGGATGCCTTCCTTGGTGGACGCGGCCACGCGGTTACCCAGTTGCACGCGTTGCTTGCGCAGCAGGTCATCCACCGCCTTGAGCTTCGGCGGGCGGTAGAAAATGATCGGTTTGCACTGGCTGCAATAGAAGTGGTTCAACACCTCCCAGTTGCCCAGGTGGCTGGTGATACCGACCACGCCTTTGCCCGAGGCCAGGGCTTCGTGGAGGACTTCCAGGCCTTCGACTTCGCGCACCAGGTCAATGGAGCGTTGGGCCGGCCAGATCCAGGCGCAGGCGCTTTCGGTCAGGGACTTGCCGATGTCCATCAGGCTGCGGCCTACCAGGCGTTCGCGCTCGGCCGGGTCCATGTCCGGGAAGCATTTGGACAGGTTGATCCGCACCGTGTCGCGGGAGCGGTTGGGGGTTTTCCACATGATCCAGCCAATCGTCGAACCTACGGCTTGCACGGCGCGCCAGGGCAGCAGGGCAAATAACCGGAGAGCGCCTACCAGCAAGGCGCCTTTAAACTTTTCCACAGGTCACTCCTGATCGTGTGTGGTGCGCAAAGCACGCATTCTAACCGGCGTTGGCCAAGTCCGCGTAACGGTCGCAGTCCCGGGTGTGGTCCATGACCATGCCCGAGGCCTGCATGAACGCGTAGCAAATGGTCGGCCCGACAAAGGTGAAACCGGCTTTTTTCAGGGCGCGGCTCATGGCCTCGGCCTCGGGCGTAATCGCCGGGACTTCGCTGCGGTCCTTGAAGTGATTGACCTTGGGCACGCCGCCGACAAACGACCACAGCAGCCCCACCGGGTCCTCCAGCGCAAGCCAAGCCGCTGCATTGCGGCGGGTGGCGTTGAGCTTCAGACGATTGCGCACGATGCCCGGATCGAGCATCAACGCTTCGATCTCGGCATCGCTCAGCCGCGCCAGGCGCTGCGCATCAAAACCGAACAAGACCTTCCGATAATGCTCGCGTTTGCGTAAAACGGTGATCCAGGACAGGCCCGCCTGGAACCCTTCGAGCAAAAGTAACTCGAACAAACCCTGCGCATCGCGCAGCGGCGTTCCCCACTCCTGATCGTGATAAGCCATGTACAGCGGATCTTCAGAACACCAAAAGCAGCGTGGCATAAGGCTCCAGGGGATGGTGGCGCGGCCGAATCGGGTATACTCCCGCTCTTTAAATCGCAGCCCAAGTAACAGGTGAATTTCGTGAGCCAGCCTACGCCAGCCGTGCGTACCTTCCAAGACTTGATCCTCGCCCTCCAGCAGTACTGGGCCGAGCAAGGTTGTGTGGTACTTCAGCCCTACGATATGGAAGTAGGCGCCGGCACTTTCCACACCGCTACATTCCTGCGGGCCATCGGCCCGGAAACCTGGAACGCCGCTTATGTGCAGCCCAGTCGACGCCCGACTGACGGCCGCTACGGCGAAAACCCGAACCGTCTGCAGCACTACTACCAGTTCCAGGTGGTACTGAAGCCGAACCCGGACAACTTCCAGGAGCTGTACCTGGGCTCGCTGAAACATGTCGGCCTGGACCCACTGGTCCACGACATCCGTTTCGTCGAAGACAACTGGGAATCGCCGACCCTCGGCGCCTGGGGCCTGGGCTGGGAAGTCTGGCTCAACGGCATGGAAGTCACGCAGTTCACCTACTTCCAGCAAGCGGGCGGCATCGAGTGCTACCCGGTGACCGGCGAGATCACCTACGGTCTCGAGCGCCTGGCCATGTACCTGCAAGGCGTGGACTCGGTCTACGACCTGGTGTGGGCAGACGGCCCGTTCGGCAAAGTGACCTACGGCGATGTGTTCCACCAGAACGAAGTGGAGCAGTCGACCTATAACTTCGAACACGCCAACGTCGAGAAGCTGTTCGAACTGTTCGACTTCTATGAAAGCGAAGCCAAGCGCCTGATCGAACTCGACCAGCCGCTGCCGTTGCCGAGCTATGAAATGGTGTTGAAGGCGTCCCATACCTTCAACCTGCTGGACGCCCGCCGTGCCATCTCGGTGACTGCGCGTCAGCAATATATTCTGCGTGTACGCACCCTGGCGCGTTCCGTCGCCCAAGCCTACCTGCTGGCACGTGCCAAGCTGGGCTTCCCGATGGCACCCCCGGACCTGCGTGATGAAGTGTTGGCTAAGCTGGAGGCTGCACAATGAGTGCTCAAGATTTTCTGGTTGAACTGGGCACCGAAGAGCTGCCACCCAAGGCGCTGAACACCCTGGCCGATGCGTTCCTGGCCGGTATCGAAAAAGGCCTGCAAAGCGCCGGCCTGAAGTTTGAGGCGAAGCAGGTCTATGCCGCGCCGCGCCGTCTGGCGGTGTTGTTGACCGCGCTGGAAACCCAGCAGCCGGACCGCAGCATCAACCTCGACGGCCCGCCACGCCAGGCTGCCTTCGACGCCGAAGGCAAGCCGACTCAAGCCGCACTGGGCTTTGCCAAGAAGTGTGGCGTCGAGTTGAGCGAGATCGACCAGAGCGGCCCGAAACTGCGCTTCAGCCAGGTCATCAAAGGCAAGCCGACGGCCAGCCTGTTGCCGACCATTGTCGAAGACTCCCTGAACGACCTGCCTATCCCCAAGCGCATGCGCTGGGGTGCGCGCAAGGAAGAGTTCGTGCGTCCGACCCAGTGGCTGGTGATGCTGCTCGGTGACCAAGTCATCGATTGCACCATCCTTGCCCAGAAAGCCGGCCGCGATTCCCGTGGTCACCGCTTCCACCACCCGCAAAGCGTGCGTATCACCGCGCCAGCCAACTACCTCAACGACCTGCGCGCCGCCTATGTGCTGGCCGATGCCAACGAGCGTCGCGAGCTGATCAGCAAGCGCACCGAAGAGCTGGCCCGCCTGCAGGAAGGCACCGCCATCGTGCCGCCAAGCCTGTTGGACGAAGTGACCGCCCTGGTTGAATGGCCAGTGCCGCTGGTGTGCTCGTTCGAAGAGCGTTTCCTCGATGTACCGCAAGAAGCCCTGATCATCACGATGCAGGACAACCAGAAGTACTTCTGCCTGTTGGACGTGGACGGCAAATTGCTGCCGCGCTTCATCACCGTGGCCAACATCGAAAGCAAGGACCCGCAGCAGATCATCGCCGGTAACGAGAAAGTCGTGCGCCCGCGCCTGACCGACGCCGAGTTCTTCTTCAAGCAAGACAAGAAGCAGAAGCTCGAAGACTTCAACCTGCGCCTGCAAAACGTGGTGTTCCAGGAAAAACTCGGCAGCGTCTACGACAAGGCCGTGCGCGTTTCCAAACTGGCCGCCTACATTGCGCCGCGTATCGGTGGTGATACCGCCTGGGCCGCGCGTGCCGGCCTGCTGTCCAAGTGCGACCTGGCCACCGAAATGGTTGGCGAGTTCCCGGAAATGCAAGGTGTTGCCGGTTACTACTACGCCCTCAACGACGGCGAGCCAGACGATGTTGCCCTGGCCCTGAACGAGCAGTACATGCCGCGCGGTGCTGGCGCCGAGTTGCCGACCACCCTGACCGGTGCGGCCGTGGCCATTGCCGATAAGCTGGACACCCTCGTCGGTATCTTCGGCATCGGCATGCTGCCCACCGGTAGCAAAGACCCGTATGCCCTGCGCCGCGCGGCCCTGGGCGTGCTGCGTATCCTGATCGACAAGAAGCTCGACCTCGACCTGACCCAGGCCGTGGTGTTCGCGGTCGGCCAGTTCGGTGGCAAGGTCAAGCAAGCCGGCCTGGCCGAGCAAGTGCTGGAGTTCGTGTTCGACCGCCTGCGTGCGCGTTACGAAGACGAAGGCGTGGACGTTTCGGTGTACCTGTCGGTACGTGCCCTGCAACCCGGTTCGGCGCTGGACTTCGACCAGCGTGTGCAAGCCGTACAGGCCTTCCGCAAACTGCCGGAAGCCGATGCCCTGGCCGCCGTGAACAAGCGTGTGTCGAACCTGCTGAGCAAGGCCGAAGGCCTGGGCAACGCCGATGTCGACCCTGGCCTGTTCGCCGATGCCAAGGAGTTCTCGCTGAACTCGGCCATCGCCAAGGCGGAAAATGCGGTGAAGCCGTTGATCGCCGAGCGTAACTACGCCGAAGCACTGGCGCGCCTGGCCACGCTGCGCGAGCCGGTGGATGCGTTCTTCGAAGCGGTGATGATCAATGCCGAAGATGCCGGCGTGCGGAAAAACCGCTACGCCATGCTGGCGCGTCTGCGCGGTCTGTTCATCAACATCGCAGACATTTCCGTACTGGGCTGATCATGTTGAAACTGCTGATTCTCGATCGGGACGGGGTGATCAATTACGACTCCGACGCTTACATCAAGTCGGTGGAGGAATGGATCCCACTGCCCGGCGCGATTGAGGCCATCGCGCAGTTGAGCAAAGCCGGCTGGACGGTGGCCGTCGCCACCAACCAGTCCGGCATCGCCCGCGGCTACTACGACATCGCAACCCTGGACGCCATGCACGCGCGCTTGCGCACGTTGGTGGCGGAGCAGGGCGGTGAGGTAGGGCTGGTGGTGTACTGCCCCCACGGGCCGGATGAGGGCTGCGAATGCCGCAAGCCCAAGCCCGGCATGTTGAAAACTATTTCAGAACATTACAACGTGCCCCTGGCTGGGCTATGGTTCGTCGGGGACAGCCTCGGTGACCTGGAGGCGGCCAAAGCCGTCGACTCTCAGCCAGTTTTGGTAAAGACCGGGAAAGGCGAAAAGACCCAGGCGAAAAACCTGCCGGTAGGCACCTTGATTTTTGACGATCTGGCGGCGGTTGCCGCAGAACTTATCAACAACTAGCCACCCTCGACTTCCTGACCAAGGATTGTTCGGGAGTGCGCCTTTAACAGGCGGGCTGTGTCCCGCAACGGTAAATGCCGCCATGTCGATTTTGCAGGCCATCAGAACCTTCTTCTTTTACCTGCTGTTGGGCACCAGTTCGTTTCTCTGGTGCACCCTGAGCTTTTTTATCGCGCCTTTCCTGCCGTTCAAGGCGCGCTATCGCTTCATCAACGTCTATTGGTGCCGCTGCGCGTTGTGGCTGACCAAGGTGTTCCTGAACATTCGCTTCGAGGTCAAGGGCGCGGAAAACGTCCCGGATCAGCCCTGTGTGATTCTGTCGAACCACCAGAGCACATGGGAGACGTTCTTCCTCTCGGCGTACTTCTCGCCCCTGAGCCAAGTGCTCAAGCGTGAGCTGCTGTACGTGCCGTTCTTCGGTTGGGCCATGGCGATGCTGCGCCCGATCGCCATCGACCGTGACAACCCCAAGGCGGCGCTCAAGCACGTGGCCAAAAAGGGCCACGAGCTACTCAAGGACGGCGTTTGGGTACTGATCTTCCCGGAAGGTACGCGTGTGCCCTACGGCACCGTCGGTAAGTTCTCACGCGGCGGCACTGCGTTGGCCGTCAACGCCAACCTGCCTGTTTTACCGATTGCACACAACGCCGGCAGGTTCTGGCCAAAAACCGGTTGGTTAAAACGTGCAGGCACCATCACCGTGGTGATTGGGGAACCGATGTACGCCGAAGGTGAAGGCCCACGTGCAATTGCCGCGCTGAATGACCGCGCTGCAGCCTGGAATGAAGCCCAGCAACGTGCCATGGGTTCGCTGCCGCCGGAGCCGGTGGTGGTGGACACGCCGGTCGCCTGAGAATCTGTGGATAACCTGTGTACGGTTTGTTCGAAAAGTGGCATTTTTTCTTCGTAACAAGCTGATTTACTTAGATATTTACAGAACTCATAAAAATACTGAAACCGTGCATAAGTATTTTTTTGCATAAAGAAACCGGTCCTTGAGACCGGTTTTTTATACACAGCGCAAAAGCACGTGTTGTCAGTCTTCCAGCAGCGGCAGTTGCAGGGTGAACGTGGTGCCTTTGCTCACCACGCTTTCGCAGCAGATACGGCCACCGTGACGCTCCACGACGGCCTTGACCATGGTCAGGCCCAACCCAAGGCCTTCGCTGCCTTGGGCGGAATCGAAGCGGCAATACTGGCTGAACAGTTCCGGCAAGTCCTCTGCCGCAATGCCTGCGCCCTGGTCGCTGATGCGACATTCCAACCAACCTTGCGCGCTGCCGTGGCTCAACCTCACGGTGGTTCCGGACGGCGAGTATTTGATCGCGTTCTCCAGCACGTTGAACAATGCACGGGTGAGCAGGGATTGATCGGCCGACACCATGCCTTCATCCGCCACATCCAGGTCGTTGACCAACTGGATGCCCTTGAGCTGGGCGATCACCGCCACTTGGTCAAACGCATCCATCACCAGCATGGCAAATAGGGTTGGCTGGAAGTGATAGCCGTCAGCCTCGGCTTTTGCCAGCTGTACGAAAGATTCGGTGAGGCTCAAGGCGCGTCGAACCTGCTGCTCGATCTGGGCAAACACCGGGGACTCACCGTTATGCACATCCAGCAACGCGAGGATCGCCGAGTGCGGCGCACGCAGGTCGTGGGACAGGAAGCGCAGCATGGTTTCGCGGTGTTGCTGGGCTTCGCGTTCCTTGCTCAAGTCGGTCAGGCTAAGCAACCAGCCGAGCGCGATATCACCTTCGGCGGGCAGCAAGGGCGCGATTTCCATGCGCAGGCTGCGTTGGTGGATGTCACGGAACTCGACGAGTTCCAGGGCTGACAGGGCCGGGCGCACGCCGTTATGCAGCGGCGGATAGCCCAGGTCGGCGAGTTGTTCGAGCAGGTTTTCGTTGACCAGATCATTACCGAATACTTCGCGGGCAATGCGGTTGGCCAACAAAATGTTGCCCCGTGGGTCGGTAATTAGGGTCGCCACCGGCAGGCATTCGAGGCCATCGGCCATGAAGCGTCGGGTATCACGGGTCCGGCTAACGGCCTGCTCCAGGGCAAAGATGCGCCCTTGCAACACATCGCCTTTGTTCGCCGGCGCACGGCGGCGCTCGGGCAACACCTTGGGTTCGTTGTCCAGTCGCGCCAGTTCCCAGCCAAAGTAGGCAAGGATCACGCTCAAGCGGCGCCAGTTCCAGATCAGGTAGCTGAGCAACAAGCCGATCAGGCACGCGGCGGGTGACCACCAGTGACCAAGGCGTAACAGCGCCCATGCGCCGAGCAACGCGCCGGCCATGCAACCCAAGGTCATCCACAGGGCGTAGCGCGGACGGTACAACAACAGGCCCAGCAGCAACGCCACCCAGGCGGTTGCAATCAGTGCCGCGAGCCAGCCGGGGAGATCGACAATGCTGCGCTCCTGCAACAAGCCGTTGAGCACATTGGCCTGGATCTCCACGCCCGCAGTGGTATCTGGAGTGGAGGAGAGCGGCGTCACAAAACGGTCACCCAACCCATAGGCGCTCGCGCCCACCAGGATCAGGCGGTCACGCAGCAACTCGGCCGGTACTTCGCCGTGTAATACGCTGACATAGGACACACTGGGAAACGCATGTTGCTCAGACGTGAACGGGACACGAACCCTGAATTCCCGATGCCAGCGCTGAGTGTTGGGTTGCTCGCTGCGCCCAGGCATTTGCGCGGTTTGCCCGCTCAACCTATACGCCTGCCACGCCAACTGCGGGAGGGTGCTCCCAGGCGGGCCTTCGCGCAGATACAGGCTACGGACAGCACCGTCGCTGTCTGCTTCGACATTGATATGGCCCAGTCCCTTGGCACACTTGAGCAGCGGTAACAGCTGCTCGCCTGCCGGGCTTAAGCTCGCGGTGCCATCGCGTTCCAGGGGCAGCAGAACGTTGCCGGCGTTGCACACCGCATCCGCCAGTCGCTGGTCATCGGCGATGTTACCCGCGTCATTGAAGATCACATCGAACAAGATCGCCGTCGGCTGGGCCGCGCTCAGACGGTTGATCAAGTCCGCATGCAGGCTGCGGGGCCACGGCCATTGACCCAGCTTCTTCAGGCTTTGGTCATCGATGGTCACCAGCAAAATACGCGGATCAACCGGCAGGGGAGTCAGGCGGCGAAGGCTGTCATACAACGGGCTGTTAAAGGCAAGGCTCGAGCTTAAAGACAGATACGCGGTGAAGGGCAGCAACACCAGGCCAATCCACAACCACTCGCGGACCAGGCCGTGGAACAAAAGCTGCGCTTGCGTGGGCTGGCGCTTTTCGGCCTTGCGCCACAGCTTCACAGCGCGACCGCCGGGAACCCGCACCGCTGCTGAAAATGGATAGTTGAAGATGTCATAGACCCGGTTTCTCCGTCCAGGTGGTGCGCGGCGTGATGCTGAACCCAGTGAAGCTCATTTTGATCGCCCCAGGGGTTTTCCTGAATGCGTTGGTTGAAACATACCGTACATCGGGGCGCGGTATCAGCTGCGCGCAGGGCTATGCAATGCCAGTAGCACTGATCCTTTTCCTTACGCACGGGAGTCGGTATCTTTCCCCCTGAGCCACACGGTTTTCAAAGCATTAACGGCCCTTTGATATCAGCGTACCGAGAGATCCCATGGCTCGTTGAATCTGACCACAATTCTTCAGATTCAATGACCGGCATTCGCGCAGCAAGGACGCCCGCTCTTCGACCGGCCGACAGCTGAAATATTTCAAGTTGAAAGGACCTACCCATGCGTGTCGCAATACTGGATGACGAACCCGCTGAATTGCAGCGGGTGGAACAGACACTGCGACAGATCCCCAGCAACCTGGAACAGCACTGGTCTGTGCATTGCTTCGAACGCGGTGATGACCTGCTGCGCCAACTGCGTCGGGAAACCTTCGACCTGCTGATCCTCGATTGGCAACTGCCCGATATCAGCGGTATCGCTTTGCTGCGCTGGACCCGTGAACACATGGAATCGCCCCCGGCGGTGATCATGCTCACCAGCCGCGATGCCGAGGCCGATATCGTCACCGCCCTGAACAGCGGCGCCGACGATTACGTCAGTAAGCCCTTTCGGCCGAATGAACTCAAAGCCCGGGTTAACGCCGTCCTGCGCCGCCATGGTCTGCAAAAGTCGGCAACCTCTGAAGTGCAAAGTTTCAACGACCTGACCTTTGACGACGCCGAACTGACCGTCACCCGTGCGGGCAAACCGATCAACCTGACCGAACGCGAATACCGCCTGGCCAGTTGCCTGTTCGCAAACCTGGCTCGCCCGTTGTCTCGCGAGTATCTGTATGAGCGGTTCTGGAGCCACGAAGAAATGGTCTCGTCCCGCCCGCTGGATACACATATCTATCGGCTGCGGAACAAGCTGGGGTTGACCGCGGATCGGGGTTGGCAACTGTTGACGATCTATGGGTATGGGTATCGGTTGGAGAGTGTGGCCGCAGCATCGGCCGGCTAAAAATACTGATGTTCCACGTGGAGCATTTTTATGGGCAGTGTTCTTTAGCTAATAAAACGGGTCAAACCTCAGCGGAATGGAGTGCTTAAATCGCTGCACGCAATTCACGTGGCGACAGGCCATAGTGTGAGCGAAAGCGCACCGCAAAACGCGAGGCCGAGGCGTAACCGCAGGCACCGGCAATTTCACCAATTGGGCGGGAAGACGTTTGCAACCATTGCAACGCTGTCGCCAGTCGAACGCCCTCCAGAATATGCCTGAAACTGTCCCCCTCATTCGCGAGTTGGCGACGCAACGTCGACTCACCCAGGTTCAGGTGTTGTGCGACGCTGGCAACCGTCCAGTCTCTCTCCGGGCTGCCCATTAATATCTGCTGAACTCGTTCGCAAATGGGGTCGTTGCGCCCCATCAGCAGAGGTCCGAGCTGGCCGTCAAGGCACAGGCTTAGAAGAACCGCTTCCCCATAGAGCGTGCGTAATGCGTCCGGCGCGTTCGCATTGATAGAGGCCAATAGCTGATCCCATGCCTGCGTTGTGTGCCTGTCCAGCGGTACGCATAGATCGGTCTTCAGTACACCGCGACGGCTCATGATCTGCTGGCTATATCGGGCGCTGAAGTTACGCAATGTCGAGACGGGAAACGTCACCGCATCGGCTACGTAGTGACCGTGAAGTCCAGGGAAGTTTGAGATACCAAGCTCGCGTCCGGCCGGCATCAGAATCAGATGTTGTGGCCCCGCGCGCATCTCCCTGTCATCCCATTGCAACAGTTTTTCCCCCTGTCGCACTCGACATAAGGTGGTCACGAGCACCGGCACCCTTGGCAAGGTAATGGGCTGTCGCGCCCGTATGACACACGCATCGATAATGTTTTCCCGGTGCTGTATGCCGTCACAGGGGCGCATTGTTCTTAACGTCCGTAAGTTGAAGTAATGGTCGCTTTGGCCAGGGCATTGGCATTGAGCATGTACCCAACCAAGGCGCCACTGGCCTCACCGTCGAGTGGTAGCTTATCCACTTTCAATGCCCATACGGTGAATTGATAACGATGGGGTTTATCCCCTACAGGAGGGCAAACCCCGCCAAATCCCGGCAGGCCATAATCGGTTCGCCCTTGTACCGCACCGGCAGGCAGGTTCGCTCCCACTCCTCTCGGCAAGCTATTGGTAGAAGCGGGTAAGTTAACCACCGTCCAATGCCACCAACCACTACCGGTCGGGGCATCGGGATCGTAGACGGTGATCGCGTAACTTTTAGTACCTGCGGGGGCGTTTTTCCAGGAAAGCTCAGGAGACGTATTGCCGCCTTCGCAACCGAAACCTTGGAACACTTCACGACTGCTCAGCGGGCGGTTGTCAGCAATATCCCGGCTGGTCAGTGAGAAGTCGGCAGCGTAACCACTGAGTGCTACTGCCATGGAAAGTGCAGGCAGGACTAATCTGATTTTCATCGCGACTCCATCTGAGTTTTTAGGTGGGCCTCGAGGATAGATTGAACAAAGAGCGGTTACTGTGCCGAAACGCTCGACAAAAGTGCCGAAATGCTCGATTTTTCAGGCTATCTTTTCGCAGTTGTTACGACCTACGGATGGGCGTCGTCGGAGACCGAATTTTCGAGCACAAAAAAAGGCCAATTCAGAGAATTGGCCTTTTTCCTAAGTTCGTCGATTCATCTATTTGTGAAGATGATCAACTACTTTGAGAACCTACAACTTGGATCAGAAATCCAGGTTAGACACCGCCAACGCGTTGGTCTCGATGAAGTCACGGCGAGGCTCGACCGCATCACCCATCAGGGTGTTGAAGATCTGGTCTGCGCCGATCGCGTCTTCGATGGTCACGCGCAGCATACGGCGCTGAGCCGGGTCCATGGTGGTTTCCCACAGTTGATCCGGGTTCATCTCGCCCAGACCTTTGTAGCGCTGGATGGTGTGGCGCTTGGTGCTTTCGGCCATCAGCCAGTCAAGGGCTTCCTTGAATTCCTTAACCTGCTTCTTGCGTTCGCCACGTTGGATATAAGCGCCGTCGTCCAGCAGAGTGCTCAGCTGTGCGCCCAGGGTGACTACGGTTTTGTAGTCATTGCTGCCGAAGAAGTCGCGGTTGAAGGTGACGTAGTTGGACAGGCCGTGGGAGATCAATTCGACCTCAGGTAGCCACACATTACGTTCACGGTCTTCACGCAGGCTGGCTTTGTAGACCAGGCCGGATTTCTCGACGGTGCGTAGGCGCAATTCGTACTGGGCCAGCCAATCCTGCATTGCTGCGTGATCGCCCAACTGTTCCAGGCTCACGGCCGGCAGGTAGATGAAGTGCTCGGTCAGTTCCTGAGGGTACAGGCGCGACAGACGCTTGAGGGTCTTCATGACCATGCGGAAGTCGTTGACCAGGCGCTCCAGCGCCGCTCCGGAAATGCCCGGCGCTTCGTCGTTCAGGTGCAGGCTGGCATCTTCCAGGGCCGACTGCGTCATGTACTCTTCCATGGCGTCGTCGTCTTTGATGTATTGCTCTTGCTTGCCCTTTTTGACTTTGTACAACGGCGGCTGGGCGATGTAGATGTAGCCGCGCTCGATCAGCTCCGGCAACTGACGGAAGAAGAAGGTCAGCAGCAGGGTACGGATGTGCGAACCGTCGACGTCAGCATCGGTCATGATGATGATGTTGTGATAACGCAGCTTGTCGATGTTGTACTCATCGCGGCCAATACCGCAGCCCAACGCCGTGATCAAGGTGCCGACTTCCTGGGAGGAAATCATCTTGTCGAAGCGCGCTTTCTCGACGTTGAGGATCTTACCCTTCAACGGCAGGATGGCCTGGGTGCGACGGTTACGACCCTGCTTGGCGGAACCGCCAGCAGAGTCACCTTCCACCAGGTACAGCTCGGAAAGGGCAGGGTCCTTCTCCTGGCAGTCAGCCAGTTTGCCCGGCAGGCCGGCGATGTCCAGCGCGCCTTTGCGGCGGGTCATCTCACGGGCTTTACGCGCCGCTTCACGGGCACGTGCTGCGTCGATCATCTTGCCGACAACCAGCTTGGCTTCGTTCGGGTTTTCCAACAGGAAGTCGGAGAAGTACTTGCCCATCTCCTGTTCCACGGCGGTCTTCACTTCGGAAGACACCAGCTTGTCTTTGGTCTGGGAGCTGAATTTAGGGTCCGGTACTTTCACCGAAATAATCGCAGTCAGACCTTCACGGGCATCGTCACCGGTGGTGGCAACTTTATGCTTCTTGGCCAGGCCTTCGGCTTCGATGTAGGTGTTCAGGTTACGCGTCAGTGCGGAACGGAAACCCACCAGGTGAGTACCGCCGTCGCGCTGTGGAATGTTGTTGGTGAAGCACAACAGGTTCTCGTTGAAGCTGTCGTTCCACTGCAGGGCGATTTCCACGCCGATGCCGTCTTCGCGCTGAACATTGAAGTGGAACACCTGGTTGACCGCAGTCTTGTTGGTGTTCAGGTATTCAACGAACGCACGCAGGCCGCCTTCGTATTTGAACAGCTCTTCCTTGCCGCTGCGCTCATCCTTGAGGACGATGCCAACACCGGAGTTGAGGAAGGACAGTTCACGAATCCGCTTGGCCAGGATGTCCCAGCTAAAGTGAATGTTCTTGAAGGTTTCAGCCGATGGCTTGAAGTGGATCTGCGTACCGGTAGATTCACTCTCGCCAACGATCCTCATCGGTTCTTGTGGAACACCATGGATGTAGGTCTGTTCCCAGATTTTGCCGCTACGGCGCACCGTTAGGATCAGCTCTTTGGACAGTGCGTTCACCACCGACACACCGACACCGTGCAGACCGCCGGAGACTTTATAGGAGTTGTCGTCGAACTTACCGCCGGCGTGGAGCACGGTCATGATGACCTCTGCCGCCGAAACGCCTTCTTCTTTATGCACGTCTACCGGAATGCCACGACCGTTGTCGCGCACGGTGATGGACTCATCCGGATGAATGATAATGCTGATGTCGTCGCAGTGACCGGCCAGAGCTTCGTCGATGGAGTTGTCGACCACCTCGAACACCATGTGGTGCAGACCGCTACCATCATCGGTGTCGCCAATGTACATACCGGGACGTTTGCGTACGGCATCCAAACCTTTCAGCACTTTAATGCTGGTCGAGTCGTACGTGTGTTCTTCGCTCATGCCTTCACTCCCGATGGTCGTGGGTCTGGGTGATACGGCCTTGTTCCACGTGGAACAAAGCGACTGGCGTTTCCGTCTGCCAGCCTTCCCTCAATAATTCGTGGTCTACACAGGTGATAAACACCTGGCAGCGTAAGTCTTCCAACAAGCGGCATAACGCACGGCGGTGTTGCTCGTCGAGTTCTGACGGCAAATCATCCACCAGATAAATACATTGACCGCGCCGGGCTTGGCTAACCAAGTGCCCTTGGGCGATACGCAATGCACACACCACCAACTTTTGCTGGCCGCGGGACAAGATATCCGCGGCATTATGTGCGCCTAACCGAAGACGCAAATCAGCGCGCTGGGGGCCGGCCTGGGTGTGGCCGATTTGCTGATCCCGCTGCAAGGACGTGGCGAGCACTGCGCTCAGTTCACGCTCTTTGTCCCAACCGCGGTAGTAGCTCAGCGTCAGCCCTTCGAGGTCTAACAACTCACTCAAGGTCTGCTCAAAGACTGGTTTCAAGGCTTTGATATAGGCACGGCGGTATTCATCTATTTCATCGCTGGCCAGGCACAGTTCCCGGTCCCAGGCTGCTTGTGAAGCGGCGTCAAGTGTACCATGCCGCAGCCATGAGTTCCGCTGCCGCAAGGCCTTCTGCAGGCGCTGCCAAGTGGCCATGAAGCGCGGTTCCACGTGGAACACTCCCCAATCGAGGAACTGCCTACGGATTTTCGGCGCGCCTTCCAGCAAACGGAAACTGTCAGGGTTGATCAACTGCAGCGGCAGGATTTCTGCCAACTGCGCCGCACTGCGGGCATTTTGCCCATCGATGCGGATCTGAAACTCGCCGCCGCGATCACGGGATATCCCCAGGCTGCTGTGGCCACCTTCAGCCAATTCGACCTGACCAAACACCGTACACGCCAATTGTTCGTACTGAATCACCGGCAACAGGCGGGCACTGCGGAAAGACCGAGCGAGCCCCAGCAGATGGATGGCTTCCAGCACGCTGGTTTTGCCACTGCCGTTGGCGCCATGGAGAATATTGATGCGGGGGGAGGGGGAGAAGGTCACCGGGTGCAGATTGCGCACCGCGGTGACCGAGACGCGACTGAGGGACATCTAGCTTCTGCTGAGCATGATTACAGACGCATCGGCATAACAACGTAAGCCGAGTCATCGTTGTCGGATTCTTGCACCAGTGCACTGCTGTTGGAGTCGGACAGAATCAGGCGAACCTGTTCGGTGGTCATCACACCCAGCACGTCCAACAAGTAGCTCACGTTGAAGCCGATTTCCAGCGAACCGCCGTTGTACTCGACGCCCACTTCTTCTTCCGCTTCTTCCTGTTCTGGGTTGTTGGCCTGGATCTTCAGTTGGCCGTTAGCCAATTGCAGGCGAATACCCCGGTACTTTTCGTTCGACAGAATCGCGGTACGGCTGAACGCCTCACGCAGGGCCTGGCGATCACCTACCACTAACTTGTCGCCACCTTTAGGCAGTACACGCTCGTAATCCGGGAACTTGCCGTCAACCAGCTTGGAGGTGAAGGTGAACTCGCCGGTGGTGGCACGGATGTGGTGCTGACCCAGGACAATGCTGACGTTGCCATCCGGCTCGGTGAGCAGGCGCGCCAGTTCGAGGATACCTTTGCGCGGCACGATCACCTGGTGACGGTCCGGCTGACCGATATCGGCCTTCATCGAACACATGGCCAGGCGGTGACCGTCGGTGGCCACGGCGCGAATAATGCCTTCCGATACTTCCAGCAACATACCGTTGAGGTAATAACGCACGTCCTGCTGGGCCATGGCGAAGCTGGTGCGCTCGATCAAACGGCGCAGTTTGCTTTGCTCCAGGCTACAGGTCAGCGAACCTGGGCCTTCTTCAACGGTAGGGAAGTCATTGGCCGGCAGGGTCGACAAGGTGAAGCGGCTGCGACCGGCCTTGACCACCAGCTTCTGCTCATCGACCTTGATGTCGATCAGCGCGTCGTTGGGCAAGCTCTTGCAGATATCCATCAGCTTGCGCGCGGGCACAGTGATCTCGCCAGGTTCTGCGGGCTCTTCCAGCTGAACACGACCCACCAGCTCGACTTCCAGGTCGGTGCCGGTCAGGGACAATTGCTGGCCTTCGACAACCAGTAATACGTTGGAAAGTACCGGCAAGGTCTGTCGGCGCTCGACGACGCCTGCGACCAGTTGCAGGGGTTTCAACAGGGCTTCGCGTTGAATGGTGAAGTGCATGGTCTAGTCCCTTGCCTTAATAAGCTGCGCTGGTGTCATCAAGTAGTCAGTGTACGCAGCAGGTTCTTGTAGTCCTCGCGAATATCCGCGTCGGATTCCTTAAGTTCGTTGATCTTGCGGCATGCGTGCAAGACCGTGGTGTGGTCGCGACCACCAAAGACATCGCCGATTTCCGGCAGGCTGTGGTTGGTCAACTCTTTGGAGAGTGCCATGGCCACCTGGCGCGGACGTGCCACCGAGCGCGAACGGCGCTTGGACAGCAGGTCGGAAATCTTGATCTTGTAGTACTCGGCCACGGTGCGCTGGATGTTATCCACACTCACCAGTTTGTCCTGCAGTGCCAGCAGGTCTTTCAGGGATTCGCGAATCAGCTCAATGGTGATGTCGCGGCCCATGAAGTGCGAGTGCGCGATGACCCGCTTGAGTGCGCCTTCCAGCTCACGCACGTTGGAGCGAATGCGTTGGGCGATGAAGAACGCCGCGTCGTGGGGCAGATCGACTTTCGCCTGATCGGCCTTTTTCATCAAGATCGCTACGCGGGTTTCCAGTTCCGGCGGCTCGACAGCCACGGTCAGGCCCCAGCCAAAGCGCGACTTCAAGCGTTCTTCCAGGCCTTCGATTTCCTTCGGATAGCGGTCGCTGGTCAAGATGACCTGCTGGCCGCCCTCGAGCAGGGCGTTGAAGGTGTGGAAAAACTCTTCCTGGGAACGTTCCTTGCGCGCGAAGAACTGAATGTCATCGATCAGCAAGGCATCCACGGAGCGATAGAACCGCTTGAATTCGTTGATAGCGTTGAGCTGCAGGGCCTTGACCATGTCAGCCACGAAGCGCTCCGAGTGCAGGTACACCACCTTGGCATTCGGGTTCTTCTTTAATAGATGGTTACCCACCGCATGCATCAAGTGCGTCTTACCCAGGCCAACGCCACCATAAAGGAACAGTGGGTTGTAACCATGCTTGGGGTTGTCTGCCACTTGCCAGGCGGCCGCACGGGCCAACTGGTTGGATTTACCCTCGACGAAGTTCTCAAAGGTAAAGGTACGGTTGAGGTAGCTGGTGTGCTTGAGCGCGCCTTCAACCTGCACGGTGCGCTGTTCGGCGCGAACCGGTGCTTGCTGGGAACTGGCACCCGCCATCGGATCGAAGCTGTCGCGGGACGGCTCTACGTTGGCCGGCGCGTTTTTCTGCGCCGAGGCTTTCGAAGCCGTCGACGCAGGAGTCGGCGTGTGGTTGACCGGTGCGGCCGCCGCCTGGGATTGCGACGCAGCCGCGGCCAATGGCGCATTCGGCGCAGCACGAGGGGCGGAGCTACGTTTGCTGCCTATTAACAGAGAGAGCACGGGCGCGAGGCCGTTGCCATGTTCATCGAGCAATTCGAGAACGCGGCTCAGGTATTTCTCGTTGACCCAGTCGAGAACAAAACGATTAGGTGCGTAGACACGCAACTCGTCGCCTTCGGCTTCGACCTGTAGTGGACGGATCCAGGTGTTGAATTGCTGGGCAGGCAGCTCATCGCGCAAAAGCTCCACGCACTGCTGCCAAAGTTCCACTGACACGGATATCCCCTAAGTTGAAAGCCGGTGAGGCAAAAACAGCCGCCATTGTAGCGGTCGGCCGTCCACTTATCCACATGTAGGTTGCGCACAGGCCAGCCAAAATCAACGTGTTAACGCGAATAAAGGCGACCAATGGTCTGTGCATAAGCTCTGTGGATAAGCGCCCCTAAGCTCGTTGCACAAGTGGGGTCGAAAGTCTGTGGGTAACTGGCCTGTGGATAACAACCCATTCCACCCACAGCTTATCCGACAGCGCAGCACAGGCAGAGCACCGTTTCTCCCCCGTGTTGTCATTCTCTGTACATCAAGTAGAATATGGCCTTGAGGTAGTTATCCACAGAAGATTGCCTGCCTAGCTTTTATAAGCTTTACAGAAAAGCTTTAAATAACTTCCTTCTTTATTTTTATATCTATGGCATTGCCTCTGTACGGCGGTCGGACAGAAAAGCGCTGATGGCCTGCAAAGAACTAATTCAAGGAAAAGCTGGTTGGAAATTGACCTAGAGGCTTGCTTTCTCTAGAATCGCCGGTCTCTTAAAACGGGGGCCATTCCGGCCCGTTGTGGACGAACCAGGTAACAACGCCATGAAACGTACTTTCCAACCAAGCACCATCAAACGCGCCCGTACTCACGGCTTCCGTGCTCGCATGGCTACCAAGAACGGCCGTGCTGTCCTGTCGCGTCGCCGCGCCAAAGGTCGTGCGCGTCTGGCAGTTTGATAATCCGGTACTGGTGGTGAGTCAGGACTTCAGTCGGGAAAAGCGTCTGCTAACCCCCCGGCACTTCAAGGCAGTCTTTGACTCCCCCACCGGCAAGGTTCCGGGGAAAAATCTCCTGCTCCTTGCGCGTAACAACGATCTGGATCACCCCCGTCTCGGGTTGGTGATCGGCAAGAAGAGCGTAAAGCTCTCCGTTGAGCGCAATCGCCTCAAGCGTCTGATGCGCGAATCGTTTCGCCTCCACCAGGACACTCTGGTTGGTTGGGATATTGTTATCGTCGCGCGCAAAGGCTTGGGGGACGTAGAAAACCCCGAATTGATTCAGCATTTCGGCAAGCTCTGGAAACGTTTGGCGCGTACCCGCACGCCAGCACCAGCAGTCAGCACCGAAACTGTAGGGGTAGACAGCACCGATGCGTAAACTGGCCCTCGTTCCGATCCAGTTTTACCGTTATGCCATTAGTCCTCTGATGGCCAACCACTGTCGTTTCTACCCCAGTTGTTCCTGCTACGCGTTAGAGGCCATAGAAAATCATGGTCTTCTGCGCGGTGGCTGGCTGACCTTTCGTCGTTTAGGTCGCTGTCATCCGTGGAATCCCGGTGGTTATGACCCGGTTCCACCTATCCCTACCTCCCGTTCTTCTTCGATGGCCGAGTAATCATGGATATTAAACGCACGATCCTGATCGTCGCCCTGGCAATCGTGTCCTACGTCATGGTTCTTAAGTGGAACCAGGACTACGGCCAAGCTGCCCTGCCGACTCAGAATGTTGCTACCAATCAGGCTGCGCCGGCTATACCGGACACCCCGCTGGGTAACAATGCGTCCGCGAGTGCCGATGTTCCCAGCGCGAATGGCGAGACCAGCACCCCTGTAGAAACGCCAGTTGTCACCAATAAAGACCTCATCCACGTAAAAACGGATGTGCTCGACCTGGCTATCGATCCACAAGGTGGTGATATCGCGCAGTTGAAACTGCCGCTGTATCCACGTCGCCAAGACCATCCGGATGTTCCGTTCCAGCTGTTCGATAACGGCGGCGAACGTGTTTATCTGGCACAAAGCGGCCTGACCGGCACCAACGGTCCGGATGCACGTGCTACCGGTCGTCCGGTTTATTCGACCGAACAGAAGACTTATCAACTGGCTGATGGCCAGAACCAATTGAACGTCGACCTGAAATTCAGCCTCGACGGCGTCAATTACATCAAACGCTTCAGTTTCACCCGCGGTTTGTACGACTTGAAGGTCACTTACCTGATCGACAACGAAAGCAACAAACCGTGGAGCGGCAACCTGTTTGCCCAGCTCAAGCGTGATGGCAGCTCGGATCCTTCTTCCAGCACCGCCACCGGCACCGCGACTTACCTGGGCGCCGCCCTGTGGACAAGTAACGAGCCGTACAAAAAAGTGTCGATGAAAGATATCGACAAGGGCGCGCTGAAAGAAACCGTTCAAGGTGGTTGGGTTGCCTGGTTGCAACACTACTTCGTGACCGCCTGGATTCCGAACAAGGGTGAAGCCAATCTGGTTCAAACCCGCAAGGACAGCCAGGGCAACTACATCATTGGCTTTACTGGCCCGGCGTTGACCGTCGCACCAGGTGCCAAGGCTGAAACCAGCGCGACCCTGTACGCCGGTCCGAAAAGCCAGGCAGTGCTCAAAGAGTTATCCCCAGGTCTGGAATTGACTGTGGATTACGGCATCCTGTGGTTCATTGCCCAGCCGATCTTCTGGCTGCTGCAACATATCCACAGCATCGTTGGCAACTGGGGCTTCTCGATCATCTTCCTGACGATGCTGATCAAGGGGATCTTCTTCCCACTGTCGGCCGCCAGCTACAAGTCGATGGCGCGCATGCGTGCCGTGGCCCCGAAACTGGCCGCGCTGAAAGAACAACATGGTGATGACCGGCAGAAAATGTCGCAGGCCATGATGGAGCTGTACAAGAAAGAGAAGATCAACCCGCTGGGTGGATGCTTGCCGATTCTGGTACAGATGCCGGTGTTCCTGTCGCTGTACTGGGTACTCCTGGAAAGCGTGGAAATGCGCCAGGCGCCGTTCATGCTGTGGATAACTGACCTGTCGATCAAAGACCCGTTCTTTATCCTGCCGATCATCATGGGCGCGACCATGTTCATCCAGCAGCGCCTGAACCCGACGCCGCCGGACCCGATGCAGGCCAAGGTGATGAAAATGATGCCAATCATCTTCACTTTCTTCTTCCTGTGGTTCCCGGCTGGTCTGGTGCTGTACTGGGTGGTCAACAACGTGTTGTCGATCTCTCAACAGTGGTACATCACGCGTAAGATCGAAGCGGCTACCAAAAAAGCCGAGGCGTAACTTACTCTGTGGATAACCACTCAAGACGCCCCCTAGTGGGGCGTTTTGCTTTCCGTCACTTTTGTTCTGGAACCTGCTGATGAGCGCTCCTCGTGAAACCATCGCTGCTGTCGCTACCGCACAAGGTCGCGGCGGAGTCGGCATCGTTCGAATTTCCGGGCCGCTCGCCGGCATGGCTGCCAAGGCCATCAGCGGTCGTGAGTTGAAGCCGCGCTATGCCCATTACGGCGCGTTTCTGGATGCGGACAACCAGGTGCTGGACGAAGGCCTGGCCCTCTATTTCCCTGGCCCGAATTCGTTTACCGGTGAAGATGTCCTTGAACTGCAGGGCCACGGCGGCCCCGTCGTACTGGATATGTTGCTGCAGCGCTGCCTGCAACTGGGCTGCCGTCTGGCCCGGCCGGGGGAATTCAGCGAGCGCGCGTTTCTCAACGACAAACTCGACCTGGCCCAGGCCGAAGCCATTGCCGATTTGATCGAGGCCAGTTCTGCACAGGCGGCGCGCAATGCCTTGCGCTCGCTGCAGGGGGCATTTTCCCTGCGTGTGCATAACCTGACCGAGCAACTGATCAACCTGCGCATCTATGTGGAAGCGGCAATTGATTTTCCGGAAGAGGAAATCGACTTCCTCGCCGATGGCCATGTGTTGGCGATGCTGGATAAAGTCCGCGACGAGTTATCCACAGTGCTGCGCGAAGCCGGGCAGGGCGCTCTGTTACGTGACGGTATGACCGTGGTGATCGCCGGGCGGCCCAACGCCGGCAAATCCAGCCTGCTCAATGCCCTAGCGGGCCGTGAGGCGGCGATCGTTACTGAGATTGCCGGCACCACCCGGGATATCTTGCGCGAACATATCCACATCGACGGCATGCCGCTGCACGTCGTCGACACCGCCGGCCTGCGTGACACCGACGACCAAGTGGAAAAGATCGGAGTGGAGCGTGCCCTCAAGGCGATAGGCGAAGCAGACCGCGTGCTGCTGGTGGTAGACGCCACCGCGCCCGAGGCATTGGACCCTTTCGCCCTGTGGCCGGAATTCCTCGAACAACGGCCTGACCCGGCCAAAGTTACCTTGATCCGTAACAAGGCCGATCTCACCGGTGAAGCCATTGCCATGGAAACCAGCGAGGATGGCCACGTTACTATCAGCCTGAGCGCCAAGTCGGCTGGGGAGGGCCTGGAGTTGCTGCGCGAACACCTCAAAGCCTGCATGGGCTATGAGCAGACGTCGGAAAGCAGCTTCAGTGCCCGTCGCAGGCACCTGGAGGCGCTGCGCCATGCCAGCACGGCGCTGGAGCACGGTAGGGCACAACTGACCTTGGCGGGGGCCGGTGAGCTGCTGGCTGAGGATTTACGCCAGGCACAGCAACTGTTGGGCGAGATCACCGGTGCGTTCAGCTCGGATGACCTGCTGGGACGGATCTTTTCCAGCTTCTGTATCGGTAAATAGTCCTTCGTTGTCCACAGACAGGCCATTCGAGCCTGTCTGTTGCTCTTGTTTCAGCCACCTCCCTCTCATTTTTTATTCATAACCAAGCCTTTGGTGGCTTCGCCGTGGGCGCAATTTGCGTTGGCGCGTCTATTTTTGTGGATTAAGCCCTGTGAATAACCGCCCCTGTGCTCGGTTGATAACAGGGCTTGAAACCTGAGTAAAAAACCCTCTGTGGATAACCACCTGTTTAATCCACAGGCTTAGAGCACTTATCCACGCCACTCATGGGCACATGACCACAGACTTTTGAATCTCTGTACACAACGTGAATTAAGGGTTGTAGAGATCTATCCACAGAAAGTAGGCTCAGTAGAAATAAACATAAAAACAAAGATTTAATATATTTCTCTCTTTTAATTTCTATTGTCTGTGATTCATCCACAGCTGGTTAAATTTTGTGCAAAGGGTTCTTTAGGAGGGGCTAAGTCCCTATACTGGCCGCCAAAGCTCTAAAACCAGCTCAACCAATCAATTCCTAATTACCTACATAAGCAGGCACGAGGTGCGTGGTGGATTTCCCTTCCCGTTTTGAAGTGATCGTCATCGGCGGCGGTCATGCCGGTACCGAGGCAGCACTGGCCTCAGCACGCATGGGCGTAAAAACCCTGTTGCTGACGCACAACGTGGAAACCCTTGGTGCCATGAGTTGTAACCCTGCCATTGGCGGCATCGGCAAAAGCCATCTGGTCAAGGAAATCGACGCCCTTGGCGGTGTCATGGCGATGGCCACCGACAAAGGTGGTATCCAATTTCGTGTGCTGAACAGCCGCAAAGGCCCTGCCGTCCGTGCGACCCGGGCACAAGCCGACCGCATCCTGTACAAGGCCGCGGTGCGCGAAACCCTGGAAAACCAGGCGAACCTGTGGATATTTCAACAGGCCGCCGATGACCTGATCGTCGAACAGGACCAGGTACGCGGTGTTGTCACCCAGATGGGCCTGCGGTTCTTAGCGGAATCCGTGGTGTTGACCACCGGCACCTTCCTCGGCGGACTTATCCACATCGGCATGCAGAACTATTCCGGTGGCCGAGCCGGCGATCCGCCGTCGATTGCCCTGGCACAACGCCTACGCGAACTGCCGCTGCGGGTCGGTCGCCTGAAAACCGGTACGCCGCCGCGAATCGATGGCCGTTCCGTAGATTTCTCGGTGATGACCGAGCAGGCCGGTGATACGCCGATTCCGGTGATGTCGTTCATGGGCTCGAAAGAGCAGCACCCGAAACAGGTGAGCTGCTGGATTACCCACACCAACGCCCGAACCCACGAAATCATCGCGGCAAACCTCGACCGTTCGCCGATGTATTCCGGGGTGATCGAAGGTATCGGGCCACGTTACTGCCCGTCGATTGAAGACAAGATCCACCGCTTTGCCGACAAGGAAAGCCACCAGGTCTTCATCGAGCCCGAAGGCTTGACCACTCACGAGCTGTACCCGAACGGGATATCCACATCCCTGCCGTTCGACGTGCAAATCCAGATCGTGCAATCGATTCGCGGTATGGAAAACGCGCATATCGTGCGTCCCGGCTACGCCATCGAGTACGACTACTTCGACCCGCGAGACCTGAAATACAGCCTGGAAACCAAAGTGATCGGCGGCCTGTTCTTCGCCGGGCAAATCAACGGCACCACCGGTTACGAAGAAGCCGGCGCCCAAGGTTTGCTGGCCGGGACCAACGCCGCGTTGCGCGCACAGGGCAAAGACAGCTGGTGCCCGCGTCGCGATGAAGCGTACATCGGCGTGTTGGTTGACGACCTGATCACCCTGGGCACCCAGGAACCGTACCGAATGTTCACATCGCGGGCGGAATACCGTCTGATCCTGCGGGAAGACAACGCCGACCTGCGCCTGACCGAAAAAGGCCGCGAGCTGGGCTTGGTGGATGACGCACGTTGGGCGGCTTTCTGCAAAAAACGCGAAAGCATCGACCTGGAAGAGCAACGCCTGAAAAGTACCTGGGTTCGTCCGGGCACTGAGCAGGGCGACGCGATCGCCGAAAAATTCGGCACGCCGCTGACCCACGAGTACAACCTACTGAACCTGCTGTCCCGTCCGGAAATCGACTACGTCGGTCTGGTCGAAGTGACCGGCGGTGGTGCAGACGATCCGCAGGTCGCCGAACAGGTCGAGATCAAAACCAAGTACGCCGGTTACATTGATCGCCAGCAAGATGAGATCGCTCGTCTGCGCGCCAGTGAAGACATCAAGCTGCCTGTGGATATCGATTACACCGGGATTTCCGGGCTGTCGAAAGAAATCCAAAGCAAGCTGGGGATAACTCGGCCGGAAACCTTGGGCCAGGCTTCACGTATTCCCGGCGTCACCCCGGCAGCCATTTCGCTGTTGATGATTCATTTGAAAAAACGCGGCGCGGGCCGTCAGTTGGAGCAAAGCGCTTGAGTTCGTTGGTCACCTCGCAACACGCCGAAGAGTTATCCACAGGAGCACGCCAGTTGGGCGTCGACCTGAGCGCCGCCCAGCATGAGTTGCTGCTGGGCTACCTGGCCCTGTTGATCAAATGGAACAAGGCTTACAACCTCACGGCAGTGCGCGACCCCGACGAAATGGTCTCGCGCCACCTACTCGACAGCCTGAGCGTGATGCCGTTCATCGAAAACGGCCGCTGGCTCGACGTGGGCAGCGGCGGCGGCATGCCCGGGATTCCCATGGCCATCCTGTTTCCCGAGTCGCAAGTGACGTGCCTGGACAGTAACGGCAAGAAGACCCGCTTCCTGACCCAGGTCAAACTCGAGCTGAAGCTGGACAACCTGCAAGTTATCCACAGTCGCGTCGAAGCCTTCACGCCGCAGCAGCCTTTCAACGGAATTGTTTCCCGGGCTTTCAGCAGCATGGAGAACTTCAGCAACTGGACCCGCCACTTAGGCGACCGTGACACCCGTTGGCTGGCAATGAAGGGCGTTCATCCAAGCGACGAGCTGCTAGCATTGCCGGCAGACTTCCACCTCGATAGCGAACACGCCTTGGCCGTACCCGGTTGCCAAGGCCAACGCCATCTGCTGATACTGCGCCGCACGGCATGATTGGGAACACAAGCAAGAATGGCTAAGGTATTCGCGATAGCGAACCAGAAAGGTGGCGTGGGTAAAACCACCACCTGCATCAACCTCGCAGCATCCCTGGTCGCGACCAAGCGCCGGGTGCTGTTGATCGATCTCGATCCACAGGGCAACGCCACCATGGGTAGCGGTGTGGATAAACACGGCCTGGAAAACTCGGTCTACGACTTGCTGATTGGCGAGTGCGACCTGGGCCAGGCCATGCACTATTCCGAACACGGCGGTTATCAACTGTTGCCGGCCAACCGCGATTTGACGGCGGCGGAAGTGGTGCTTTTGGAAATGCAGATGAAAGAAAGCCGTCTGCGCAGCGCCTTGGCGCCGATCCGCGAGAATTACGATTACATCCTGATCGACTGCCCGCCGTCGCTGTCGATGCTGACGCTCAATGCGCTGGTGGCCGCCGATGGCGTGATTATTCCGATGCAGTGTGAGTATTTCGCCCTTGAAGGCTTGAGCGACCTTGTGGATAACATCAAGCGCATTGCCGAACTGCTGAACCCGAACCTGAAAGTCGAAGGGCTGCTGCGGACCATGTATGACCCGCGCCTGAGCCTGATGAACGATGTATCGGCGCAGCTCAAGGAACACTTCGGCGATCAGCTATACGACACCGTGATCCCACGCAACATCCGCCTGGCCGAAGCGCCAAGCTATGGCATGCCCGCGCTGGCTTACGACAAGTCCTCCCGTGGTGCCATTGCCTACTTGGCATTGGCCGGCGAGATGGTTCGTCGTCAACGCCGCAACTCCCGTACCACTGCAGCCCAGCCAACTTAAGGAAACCCCATGGCCGTCAAGAAACGAGGTCTCGGACGTGGACTGGATGCACTGCTGAGTGGTCCGACTGTCACGACCCTTGAAGAACAAGCGGTACAGGCCGACGAGCGCGAGCTGCAGCATCTGCCGCTGGACCTGATCCAGCGCGGCAAATACCAGCCACGCCGTGACATGGACCCCCAGGCGCTGGAAGAACTGGCCAATTCGATCAAGGCCCAGGGTGTGATGCAGCCGATCGTGGTACGCCCGATTGGCGGCGGCCGCTTTGAAATCATCGCTGGCGAACGCCGCTGGCGCGCGAGCCAACAGGCCGGCAAGGAAACCATCCCGGCGATGGTGCGCGATGTGTCGGATGAAACCGCCATCGCCATGGCGTTGATCGAGAACATCCAGCGCGAAGACCTCAATCCGATCGAAGAAGCGATCGCCTTGCAGCGTTTGCAGCAGGAGTTTCAGCTGACCCAACAACAAGTGGCCGATGCCGTGGGTAAATCCCGCGTGACCGTGTCTAACCTGTTGCGCCTGATCGCACTGCCGGAAGTCATCAAGACGATGCTTTCCCACGGCGACCTGGAAATGGGTCATGCGCGTGCTTTGCTCGGTTTACCGGAAAATCAACAGGTTGAAGGGGCGCGACACGTTGTCGCACGAGGCCTCACCGTTCGTCAGACCGAGGCCCTGGTTCGGCAGTGGCTCAGTGGCAAACCTGCACCGGTCGAAACGGCCAAACCTGATCCGGATATCGCGCGTCTCGAACAGCGCCTGGCCGAGCGCCTGGGCTCTGCGGTGCAGATTCGGCATGGGAAGAAAGGCAAGGGCCAATTGGTCATCGGCTATAACTCGCTTGATGAGCTTCAGGGCGTGCTTGCCCACATTCGCTGAAACAATTGCTTATGTAGCGCGTGATCGGAAATCACTACCTGACAGTTGAATAGGGGCAGAACCGCCCCTATACTCTGCGCGCATTTTGTCGGCACAAATTATGCCAAGTTATTGATTTCCGGCAGCCGACCATTGAGGAGCAAGAGTGGTGGAAACCCGCACGCCAAACACGTCGTCGTTCCATCGCTTGGCGGTTTTCCCGGTGCTAATGGCGCAATTTGTCATTTTGCTGATCGCCGCACTGGCGCTTTGGTATTGGCATGGAGTCGTAGCCGGGTACTCGGGACTCTGCGGAGGCCTGATAGCCTTGCTGCCCAATATGTATTTTGCTCATAGGGCCTTTCGGTTTTCCGGCGCCCGAGCAGCCCAGGCTATCGTCCGGTCTTTTTATGCCGGCGAGGCGGGGAAATTGATTTTGACGGCAGTGCTGTTTGCACTGACCTTTGCAGGTGTGAAGCCATTGGCGCCGCTGGCTGTATTCGGCGTCTTCGTGTTGACCCAACTGGTCAACTGGTTCGCTCCCCTGCTAATGAAAACAAGACTTTCGAAACCTTAGGGCGTTTGAGGCAACCATGGCAGAAACAACCGCTTCGGGCTATATCCAGCACCACTTGCAGAACCTGACCTTCGGTCAGCTTCCCAACGGCGGCTGGGGCTTCGCCCACACCGCAGCAGAAGCCAAAGAAATGGGCTTCTGGGCTTTCCACCTGGATACTTTGGGTTGGTCGGTCGCATTGGGTCTGATCTTCGTCCTGATTTTCCGCATGGCGGCAAAGAAGGCGACTTCCGGTCAACCAGGTGCCCTGCAGAACTTCGTTGAAGTATTGGTCGAATTCGTCGATGGCAGCGTGAAAGACAGCTTCCATGGCCGTAGCCCGGTGATTGCACCGCTGGCACTGACCATCTTCGTCTGGGTGTTCCTGATGAACGCCGTCGACCTGATTCCGGTCGACTGGATTCCTCAGTTGGCCATCCTGATCACCGGCGATCACCACATTCCATTCCGTGCGGTGTCCACCACTGACCCTAACGCCACCCTGGGCATGGCCCTGTCGGTGTTTGCGTTGATCATTTTCTACAGCATCAAGGTCAAGGGCATCGGCGGCTTCATCGGCGAACTGACCCTGCACCCGTTCGGCAGCAAGAACATCTTCGTTCAAGCCCTGCTGATCCCGGTGAACTTCCTGCTGGAATTCGTGACCCTGATCGCCAAGCCGATCTCCCTGGCTTTGCGACTGTTCGGCAACATGTATGCCGGCGAGCTGGTGTTCATTCTGATCGCTGTGATGTTCGGCAGCGGTCTGCTCTGGCTTAGCGGCCTGGGCATTGTTCTGCAGTGGGCGTGGGCTGTGTTCCACATCCTGATCATCACCCTGCAGGCGTTTATCTTCATGATGCTGACCATCGTCTACCTGTCGATGGCGCACGAAGAGAACCATTAAGACCAGTCTCGACTAGTCTGATGTCCTTCCCGGTAAAACGGGAAGGTGGCCTGAAAGGGCTATGAAACGATTTGTTTTACCGCTTTAAAATCTAAAAAACCTAAACCATACGACGTAAAAGTCGGGAGGAAAGATGGAAACTGTAGTTGGTCTAACCGCTATCGCTGTTGCACTGTTGATCGGCCTGGGCGCCCTGGGTACTGCCATTGGTTTCGGCCTGCTTGGCGGCAAATTCCTGGAAGGCGCAGCGCGTCAGCCAGAAATGGTCCCAATGCTGCAAGTTAAAATGTTCATCGTCGCCGGTCTGCTCGACGCCGTGACTATGATCGGCGTTGGTATCGCTCTGTTCTTCACCTTCGCGAACCCCTTCGTTGGTCAACTCGCTGGCTAATCACTCGAATTTTCGAGTTGATTGGGGTGATGGACAACGAATGAGCGAGGTGTTGGCGTGAACATTAATGCAACCCTGATTGGCCAATCCGTTGCGTTCTTCATTTTTGTAGTGTTTTGCATGAAGTTCGTGTGGCCTCCGGTCATCGCGGCTTTGCACGAACGTCAGAAGAAGATCGCGGATGGTTTGGACGCTGCCAGCCGTGCAGCTCGCGACCTGGAGTTGGCCCAAGAGAAAGTGGGTCATCAACTGCGCGATGCTAAAGCACAGGCAGCTGAAATCATTGAGCAAGCCAAGAAACGCGGCAACCAGATCGTCGAAGAGGCTGTTGAAAAAGCCCGCGTCGAAGCTGACCGTGTGAAGGCTTCGGCTCATGCCGAGATCGAACAGGAACTGAACGGCGTCAAAGACGCGCTGCGCGCCCAACTGGGTGCTCTGGCGGTCGGCGGTGCCGAGAAAATCCTCGGTGCCACAATCGATCAAAACGCGCACGCGGAGCTGGTTAATAAACTGGCTGCTGAAATTTAAGCGAGGGCGATCATGGCAGAATTGACCACGTTGGCCCGACCTTACGCTAAGGCAGCCTTCGAGCACGCCCAGGCCCACCAGCAACTGGCCTCTTGGTCAGCCATGCTCGGCCTGGCTGCAGCAGTGTCACAAAACGACACCATGCAGCGCGTGCTCAAGGCCCCGCGCCTGACGAGCGCAGACAAGGCCGCCACGTTTATTGACGTGTGCGGCGACAAGTTCGATGTGAAAGTGCAGAACTTCATCCACGTCGTTGCCGAAAACGACCGTCTCCCGCTTTTGCCGGAGATTGCCGCTCTGTTCGACCTGTACAAGGCCGAGCAAGAGAAGTCGGTAGACGTTGAAGTGACCAGTGCTTTTGCATTGAACCAAGAACAGCAAGACAAACTCGCCAAGGTTCTCAGTGCACGACTCGACCGGGAAGTGCGCCTGCAAGTTGCGGAAGACAAATCCCTCATTGGGGGCATTGTCATTCGCGCCGGCGACCTGGTTATCGATGGCTCGGTTCGCGGCAAACTCGCGAGCCTTGCCGAAGCATTGAAATCTTGAGTTTGAAGGGGCAGCAGAGCAATGCAGCAACTCAATCCTTCCGAAATAAGTGAAATTATCAAGGGCCGCATCGACAAGCTCGATGTGACCTCCCAAGCCCGTAACGAAGGCACTGTCGTCAGCGTATCTGACGGCATCGTGCGGATTCACGGTCTGGCCGACGTCATGTACGGCGAGATGATCGAGTTTCCGGGCGGCGTCTACGGTATGGCCCTCAACCTGGAGCAAGACTCCGTAGGTGCCGTTGTATTGGGCGCGTACACCAGTCTGGCTGAAGGCATGAGCGCCAAGTGCACCGGCCGCATCCTGGAGGTTCCGGTTGGTAAGGAACTGCTGGGTCGCGTAGTCGACGCACTGGGTAACCCAGTTGACGGCAAAGGTCCGCTGAACAACACCGAGACCGATGCGGTCGAGAAAGTTGCTCCAGGCGTGATCTGGCGTAAGTCGGTAGACCAGCCTGTACAGACTGGCTACAAGGCGGTCGATGCCATGATCCCAGTCGGCCGTGGCCAGCGTGAGCTGATCATCGGTGACCGTCAGATCGGTAAAACCGCTCTGGCGATCGACGCGATCATCAACCAGAAGAACAGCGGCATTTATTGCGTCTACGTAGCGATCGGTCAGAAACAATCGACCATCGCCAACGTGGTTCGCAAGCTGGAAGAAAACGGCGCCCTGGCCAACACGATCATCGTGGCTGCCAGTGCTTCGGAATCTCCTGCGCTGCAATTCCTGGCACCGTACTCCGGTTGCACCATGGGTGAATTCTTCCGCGACCGCGGTGAAGACGCGCTGATCGTTTATGACGATCTGTCCAAGCAAGCAGTGGCTTACCGCCAGATTTCCCTGCTGCTGCGCCGTCCACCAGGCCGTGAAGCCTACCCAGGCGACGTGTTCTATCTCCACTCCCGTCTGCTGGAGCGCGCATCCCGCGTTTCGGAAGAATACGTAGAGAAGTTCACCAACGGCGCAGTGACCGGCAAAACCGGTTCCCTGACCGCATTGCCGATCATCGAAACCCAGGCTGGCGACGTTTCCGCGTTCGTTCCGACCAACGTGATTTCCATCACCGACGGTCAGATCTTCCTGGAATCGGCCATGTTCAACTCGGGCATCCGCCCTGCAGTGAACGCCGGTGTTTCGGTATCCCGTGTGGGTGGTGCCGCTCAGACCAAGATCATCAAGAAGCTCTCCGGTGGTATCCGTACCGCTCTGGCTCAGTACCGTGAACTGGCGGCATTCGCCCAGTTCGCTTCTGACCTGGACGAAGCGACCCGTAAGCAACTTGAGCATGGTCAGCGCGTTACCGAGCTGATGAAGCAGAAGCAATACGCCCCAATGTCGATCGCTGACATGGCGTTGTCGCTGTATGCCGCTGAGCGTGGGTTCCTGACCGACGTTGAAATCGCCAAGGTCGGCAGCTTTGAACAAGCGCTGATTGCTTACTTCAACCGCGATCACGCCGAATTGATGGCGAAGATCAACGTGAAGGGTGACTTCAATGACGATATCGACGCTGGCATGAAAGCCGGTATCGAGAAGTTCAAGGCCACCCAAACCTGGTAAGCCGCAGCGGGAGCCGCAAGGCTCCCGCTTGCTAACCTGATAGGTGTTACATGGCAGGCGCAAAAGAGATTCGCAGTAAGATTGCGAGCATCAAAAGCACGCAAAAAATTACCAGCGCCATGGAAAAAGTGGCGGTCAGCAAAATGCGCAGGGCACAAATGCGTATGGCTGCTAGCCGTCCTTATGCGGAGCGTATCCGCCAGGTAATTGGGCATCTGGCCAACGCCAACCCGGAATACCGCCACCCGTTCATGATCGACCGCGAAGTTAAGCGTGTGGGTTATGTGGTTGTGAGCAGTGACCGTGGTTTGTGCGGTGGTTTGAATACCAACCTGTTCAAGGCCCTGGTCAAGGACATGGCGGTAAACCGCGAAAACGGCGTCGAGATCGATCTGTGTGTAGTTGGTAGCAAGGGTGCGGCCTTTTTCCGCAACTTCGGCGGTAACGTCGTTGCAGCTATCAGCCACCTGGGTGAAGAGCCGTCGATCAATGATTTGATCGGCAGTGTGAAGGTGATGCTGGATGCGTACCTGGAAGGCCGGATTGACCGCCTGTCCGTGGTATCCAACAAGTTCATCAACACCATGACCCAGCAGCCAACCGTGGAGCAATTGATTCCACTGGTGGCGACTCCGGATCAGGAACTCAAGCACCACTGGGACTACCTCTACGAACCAGACGCCAAAGAGCTGCTTGACGGCTTGATGGTGCGCTACGTGGAGTCGCAGGTGTACCAGGCGGTGGTCGAGAACAACGCAGCTGAACAAGCGGCGCGGATGATCGCGATGAAAAACGCTACCGATAACGCCGGTGATCTGATCAGCGATTTGCAGCTGATCTACAACAAGGCGCGTCAGGCTGCGATCACCCAAGAGATCTCGGAAATCGTCGGCGGCGCTGCCGCGGTTTAACGGTTCAAATATTCAGAGGATCCAGCTATGAGTAGCGGACGTATCGTTCAAATCATCGGCGCCGTTATCGACGTGGAATTTCCACGCGACAGCGTACCGAGCATCTACAACGCTTTGAAAGTACAAAGCGATGCAGGCACCACTCTGGAAGTTCAGCAGCAGCTGGGCGACGGCGTGGTTCGTACCATTGCAATGGGTTCTACCGAGGGCTTGAAGCGCGGTCTGGGTGTTCTGGACACTGGCGCTGCCATCTCCGTACCGGTCGGTAAAGCGACCCTGGGCCGGATCATGGACGTACTGGGTAACCCGATTGACGAAGCTGGCCCGATCGACACCGAAGAGCGCTGGGGCATTCACCGTCCAGCACCTTCGTTCGCGGACCAAGCGGGCGGCAACGACCTGCTGGAAACCGGCATCAAGGTTATCGACCTGGTTTGCCCGTTCGCCAAGGGCGGTAAAGTCGGTCTGTTCGGTGGTGCCGGTGTAGGCAAGACCGTAAACATGATGGAACTGATCCGTAACATCGCCATCGAGCACAGCGGTTATTCCGTGTTCGCCGGTGTGGGTGAGCGTACTCGTGAGGGTAACGACTTCTACCACGAGATGAAGGACTCCAACGTTCTGGACAAAGTGGCACTGGTTTACGGTCAGATGAACGAGCCGCCGGGAAACCGTCTGCGCGTAGCACTGACTGGCCTGACCATGGCCGAGAAGTTCCGTGACGAAGGTAACGACGTTCTGCTGTTCGTCGACAACATCTATCGTTACACCCTGGCCGGTACTGAAGTATCCGCACTGCTGGGCCGTATGCCTTCGGCAGTAGGTTACCAGCCGACCCTGGCTGAAGAGATGGGCGTTCTGCAAGAACGTATCACTTCGACCAAGGAAGGTTCGATCACTTCGATCCAAGCGGTATACGTACCTGCGGATGACTTGACCGACCCGTCGCCAGCGACCACCTTCGCCCACTTGGACGCCACCGTCGTTCTGTCCCGTGACATCGCTTCCCTGGGTATCTACCCAGCGGTCGATCCACTCGACTCGACTTCGCGCCAGCTGGACCCGAACGTGATCGGCCAGGAGCATTACGACACCGCTCGCGGCGTTCAGTACGTGCTGCAGCGTTACAAAGAACTGAAGGACATCATTGCGATCCTGGGTATGGACGAGCTGTCGGAAACCGACAAGCAGTTGGTATCCCGCGCTCGTAAGATCCAGCGCTTCTTGTCGCAGCCGTTCTTCGTGGCTGAAGTCTTCACCGGTGCTTCGGGTAAGTACGTTTCCCTGAAAGACACCATTGCTGGCTTCAAAGGCATCCTCAACGGTGACTACGACCACCTGCCAGAACAAGCGTTCTACATGGTCGGCGGCATCGAAGAAGCGATCGAGAAAGCCAAGAAACTGTAATCCCGGCGCCCGGCAACGGGCGCTCATCAGGTTGAGGCAATCAGATGGCTATGACAGTCCATTGCGATATCGTCAGCGCGGAAGGGGAAATCTTCTCCGGTCTGGTAGAAATGGTGATTGCACACGGCGAACTCGGTGACTTGGGTATTGCCATGGGCCACACGCCATTGATCACCAGCTTGAAGCCAGGTCCGATCACTCTGACCAAGCAAGGCGGGGAACGGGAGGTGTTTTACATCTCCGGTGGTTTCCTCGAGGTTCAGCCGAACATGGTCAAGGTACTTGCCGACACCGTGCAACGTGCTGCTGATCTGGATGAAGCCTCCGCTCAGGCGGCCGTTAAGGCAGCCGAGAAGGCCCTGAACGAAAAAGGCGCAGATTTCGACTACGGTTCTGCTGCTGCTCGTCTGGCCGAGGCCGCAGCTCAGCTGCGTACCGTCCAGCAGATCCGCAAGAAGTTTGGCGGCTAAGCCGTTAAGCCTCATGCGTGATTGATTAAAAAGGGTAGCCTCGGCTACCCTTTTTCTTTTTTTGCAAAACACTTCTCTGGTCTGAAGCCGGACCGCCCAGGATTGGTAGCCATTCATGTCTCTAGAAATCGTCATTCTCGCCGCAGGCCAGGGCACCCGCATGCGCTCGGCCTTGCCCAAGGTGCTGCATCCGGTGGCCGGTAACTCCATGCTTGGCCATGTTATCCACAGCGCCAGGCAGCTCGACCCGCAACGCATCCACGTCGTCATCGGCCACGGTGCCGATGTGGTGCGTGAGCGCTTGGCCGCGGATGACCTGAATTTCGTATTGCAAGACAAGCAACTGGGCACCGGCCACGCAACCGCCCAAGCCGTGCCGTTCATCAAAGCCGACACGGTGCTGATCCTCTACGGCGACGTGCCCCTGATCGAAGTGGAAACCCTGCAACGCCTGCTCAAGCACGTCGTGCCTGGCCAGATGGGCCTGCTCACCGTCGAACTCGATGACCCTACCGGCTACGGCCGCATCGTGCGCAACACCGACGGCAAGGTCGCGGCGATCGTCGAGCACAAGGATGCCAGCGACGCCCAACGCGCTATCACCGAAGGCAACACCGGGATTCTCGCAGTGCCGGCCGATCGCCTGGCGGACTGGATGAGCCGTCTGTCCAACAACAACGTCCAGGGCGAGTACTACCTGACCGACGTGATCGAAATGGCCGTCAGCGATGGCTTGCTGGTCGCCACCGAACAGCCCCACGACCCGATGGAAGTGCAGGGCGCCAACGACCGCAAGCAATTGGCCGAGCTCGAGCGTCACTACCAACTGCGCGAAGGCCGCCGCCTGATGGCCCAGGGCGTGACCCTGCGTGACCCGGCACGCTTCGATGTGCGTGGTGAAGTCACGGTGGGCCGGGATGTGCTGATCGACATCAACGTGATTCTTGAAGGTCGCGTGATTATTGAAGACGATGTGGTGATTGGCCCGAACTGCGTGATCAAGGACAGCACCTTGCGCAAGGGTGTGGTGATCAAGGCCAACAGCCATATCGACGGTGCGGTGATGGGCGAGGGCAGCGATGCCGGTCCGTTTGCACGCCTGCGTCCTGGCAGCGTGTTGGAAGCCAAGGCCCATGTGGGTAACTTTGTCGAATTGAAAAACGCCCATCTGGGCGAAGGCGCCAAGGCCGGTCACCTGACGTACCTGGGCGATGCGGTGATTGGCGCGCGGACCAACGTCGGCGCCGGCACCATCACCTGCAACTACGATGGCGCCAACAAATACCAGACCACTATTGGTGAAGACGTATTTATCGGCTCTAACAATTCGCTGATTGCCCCCGTGACTATTGGCGATGGCTCGAACACCGCTGCCGGCTCAACCATCAATCAGGATGTGGAT
Organism: Pseudomonas sp. D3; assembly: GCF_029320995.1. Taxonomy (NCBI): domain Bacteria; kingdom Pseudomonadati; phylum Pseudomonadota; class Gammaproteobacteria; order Pseudomonadales; family Pseudomonadaceae; genus Pseudomonas; species Pseudomonas sp. D3. The sequence goes on along the minus strand of NZ_CP119772.1, from coordinate 206,260 downwards.
AAGTCCCAACTAGCCGTAGCCCGCGCCCGCCAGCGCAACATCGACGGTTGGAAACGCCCGGTAAAAATCAAAAAGAGCTGAGTTATCCACAGGCTTATCTGCAACAAATAGCCAATGTGGGAGGGGCTTGCCCCCGATGGCGGAGGTCCAGTCAAAGCACTTAATGACTGACACACTGCTATCGGGGGCAAGCCCCCTCCCACATTAGCCCTCCGCCAGTTTCAAAAATTTGCAGCATGCTGCTTGACGAACTTTCGCCTATAGGTTTCTATTGCCTTCGTTATCTTTCGAAACGAAACTTATAATCACCATGTCGAAACGAAATACACCCCAAAGACGCCACAACATCCTGACCTTGCTCAATGAACGGGGCGAAGTCAGCGTGGACGAATTGGCCAAGCGTTTCGAAACCTCGGAAGTCACCATCCGCAAGGACCTGGCCGCCCTCGAAAGCAACGGCCTGTTGTTACGCCGTTACGGTGGCGCGATCACCATGCCCCAGGAACTCGTCGGCGACCCCGCCCAGCCCATCTCAGCCTACAAGCGCGCCATCGCGCGTGCCGCCGTGATGCGCCTGCGCGAGCACGCCCGCATCATCATCGACAGCGGCAGCACCACCGCCGCCATGATCCCCGAACTGGGCCACCAGCCCGGCCTGGTGGTGATGACCAACTCCCTGCACGTGGCCCGCGCCTTGAGCGAGTTGGAACACGAGCCGGTGCTGCTGATGACCGGTGGCACCTGGGACCCGCATTCGGACTCGTTCCAGGGCCAGGTTGCCGAGCAGGTGCTGCGTTCCTACGACTTTGATCAACTGTTCATCGGCGCCGACGGCATCGATCTGCAGCGCGGCACCACCACGTTCAACGAACTGCTAGGCCTGAGCCGCGTGATGGCCGAGGTCGCCCGTGAAGTGGTGGTGATGGTCGAATCCGACAAGATCGGCCGCAAGATTCCCAACCTGGAACTGCCCTGGAGCAGCGTCCATACCCTGATCACCGATGATCGCCTGCCGCATGAGGCCCGCGACCAGATCCAAGCCCGCGGCATTACGCTGATATGCGCGGCAATCATCTAGGAGAAACACCATGTGTGGCATTGTTGGCGCAGTCGCTGAACGTAACATCACCCCCATCCTGATCGAAGGCCTCAAACGCCTGGAATACCGCGGCTATGACAGCGCCGGTGTGGCGGTCTTCACCAACGCCGGCAAGCTGGAGCGCCTGCGTCGGCCGGGCAAGGTAAGCGAGTTGGACCAAGCCCTGGCCGGCGAACCGCTGGTCGGCCGCCTGGGCATCGCCCATACCCGTTGGGCCACCCACGGTGCGCCGTGCGAACGTAACGCCCATCCGCACTTCTCCGGCGACGTGGCCGTGGTACACAACGGCATCATCGAAAACCACGAAGTGCTGCGTGAACAGTTGAAGGGCCTGGGTTACGTGTTCACCTCGGACACCGACACCGAAGTCATCGCCCACCTGCTCAACCACAAGCTCAAGGACTACAGCGACCTGACCACCGCCCTCAAGGCCACGGTCAAGGAACTGCACGGCGCCTACGGCCTGGCCGTGATCTGCGCGAGCCAACCCGACCGCGTCGTTGCCGCACGCAGTGGCAGCCCGCTGGTGATCGGCCTGGGCCTGGGGGAAAACTTCCTCGCCTCCGACCAACTGGCCCTGCGCCAGGTCACCGACCGCTTCATGTACTTGGAAGAAGGCGATATTGCCGACATCCGCCGTGACAGCGTGGCGATCTGGGACGTAAACGGCAATTCCGTCGAGCGCGAAGCCGTGCAATACCGCGACGGCGCTGAAGCGGCCGACAAGGGCGCGTTCCGCCACTTCATGCTCAAGGAAATCCACGAGCAACCGGCCGTGGTGCAACGCACCCTGGAAGGTCGCCTTGGCGACAAGCAAGTGCTGGTCAACGCCTTCGGCCCGCAAGCCGCTGAGCTGTTCGCCAAGGTGCGCAATGTCCAGATCGTGGCCTGCGGCACCAGCTACCACGCCGGGATGGTTGCGCGTTACTGGCTGGAAGAACTGGCCGGTATTCCGTGCCAGGTCGAAGTCGCCAGCGAATTCCGCTACCGCAAGGTGGTGGTGCAGCCCGACAGCCTATTCGTGACCATCTCCCAGTCCGGTGAAACTGCCGACACCCTGGCCGCCCTGCGCAACGCCAAAGAGCTCGGCTTCCTCGCCAGCCTGGCGATCTGCAACGTCAGCATCAGCTCCCTGGTGCGTGAGTCCGACCTGACCCTGCTGACCCAGGCCGGTCGCGAAATCGGTGTTGCCTCCACCAAAGCCTTCACCACCCAACTGGTCGGCCTGCTGCTGCTGACCCTGTCCCTGGGCCAAGTGCGTGGCACCCTGGCCCCCGGCGTCGAAGCCACCCTGGTGGAAGAACTGCGCCGCCTGCCGACCCGCCTCGGCGAAGCGCTGGCGATGGACAGCACCGTAGAAAAAGTCGCCGAGCTGTTCGCCGACAAGAACCACACGCTGTTCCTTGGCCGTGGTGCGCAATACCCGGTGGCGATGGAAGGCGCCCTCAAGCTCAAGGAAATTTCGTACATCCACGCCGAAGCCTACCCGGCCGGCGAACTGAAACACGGCCCATTGGCCCTGGTGGATGACGACATGCCAGTGGTCACCGTCGCGCCGAACAACGAATTGCTGGAGAAGCTCAAGTCCAACCTGCAGGAAGTGCGCGCCCGTGGCGGCCAACTGATCGTCTTCGCCGACGAGAAAGCCGGCATGGTCAACGGCGAAGGCACCTACGTCATCAACATGCCGCACATCCACGACACTCTGTCGCCGATCCTCTACACCCTCCCGCTGCAATTGCTGTCGTACTACGTCGCCGTGCTCAAGGGCACCGACGTTGACCAGCCGCGCAACCTGGCGAAGTCGGTGACGGTGGAGTAATACGGCAAGCGCCTGGAGGCCCGCTGGGTCTCCAGGCTCGACCCAGCCCCACGAACGGACGCGACATTCATGGACACTCCCTTCTCCCCAATCCACGCCCGTTTGAACAATCGCCACTTTACGGTCGCGAACAACGCCCACGGGCTCTCCGGTGCCGGCACGGTGTTTCATTACCTTGTCGAAGGCGATGCCATTTCCGGCACTTACCAAGGCGGTCGAATCCGCACGGGCACGCAGGTCGGGCGCGTGACAGGCGCCGATACCATCGAGTTGCTGTATCAATGCCTGACGCTTGAGGGCGAGCTGCTGGCCGGCTGGTCGCGTGGCACGGTAGGCGTGGATCAGGCCGGGCGTACCACGTTGAGCTTCGTGTGGGGATGGTTGTCGGGCGCGAAGGGCGGTGGGGAGTCGAGCTACGTGGAGACTAGTGCTTAGCGGTTAAGCGCGTTCGCCAGCCCCCGGCTCGCGCTGCGCCCCTGATCATCACTGACCCGGGAGAAATAGGGGGCAGACCACCATTAAAAATCAAACCAACAAATAAAAAATCGTGGTCTGACCCTGTTTTCCCTGAAATATTTTAATGCTCAGCTCATCAATCATTTTCTGAGCTCTATTTGCCTAAGCCTACATGGGTACTTTCCAGCGCGGAGTTAAACCATTTTGACTTAAAAATTCAAACTGCCTAGCCGCCCCAGGGGTTGTTACGAAAACACGTCCACCAGCTCCGACACCATTGGTAATAGCCACCCCTCCATTTTGCATCCACAGAGAAACTTCTTCAGGGGCAACCCGAAACGAATTATTTCAATTTCAGTTGAGGATTACCTTGTCCTGCCAAAGCTTTGGTCACGCAAAGCATCCAATCTTTCCAAACGGCTGGGTCGGCTGTCTCCCCATCGGAAAGATAACTCATTCCGCCCAATAAAGAGCCTAATTCGTCCGACTTTGTTCGCTGATACAGATCCACAAGAAACTCATACATCGCAAGATATGCGAGTTCAGGCGATAAATTTTCGGTACTCATTGCTATTTTCCTTTCGATAGTCCGGAAAAATAGGGGTCAGACCATCATTATACGACTAAGAACAAATAGCCTTCGGACGACCCACCACTACTCGGATAACTCTATTTTTTAAAGAACGGAACAATAGCCACGAATACTCCTTCAATGCAAAACGTGGTCTGACCCCTATTCCTCCGTTAATGGCTGTCCTATTACAGATCTCGTCGACGACAGCCATGAGCATCACCAGCGAAGAACGTGAATTTTTCATTGCTCTGGGCGAGCGAATTGCCCGCCTGCGCAAAGAACACGGCATCACCCAAACCCAACTGGCTGAACGGCTGGGCGTGTCCCAGCAGACCATCCAAGCCTATGAGTCCGGCAAGCGGCGGATTCAGGTAGCGGCGCTGCCAGAACTGGCCCGACTCCTTTCGACCACACTCGAAGAGCTGTTTGGTCAGCAGCAGGAAACCACTGTGCGTAAACGTGGGCCGGCTCCGAAATGGCAGCAGCAATTGGAGGCCATCGACCAACTACCCAAGAGCCAACAGAAATTCGTTGCGCAGATGCTTGATGCCCTGATCGCTCAGGCCACGACTAAAGCGAGCAGCGAAGGACGGGAGGTTTTGCAGTAAGCAGATAAAACAACACCGGCACGAGGCCGGTGTCAGATCAACTCGAAACCTCTACACATTAGGTGCACCGACTAAAAGCCAAGCGTAAGGCCGCACCTACATCGGAAGGACTACTACCGCAGGGGATAATGACATAGTCACTCTCACTTAGTCCCTTACCACTCCAGGCTTCTAGCTTTTCGTGATGACTAGGACGAATAGTTATCTGCCCCCTCTTACTTTCAATACTGCATTTTTTCATATCTTTAAATAATGCACGCTTAGTCTTGTAGCCATAGCGCTCCAAAGTACTGCCAACCCATTGATCATATCGTTGATTGGTCAAGTTGTAGTCGTATAACTCCATATCAAAAGTAGCTTCAGGATGAATCCAAACATCCTTTCGCGGCTCGGGAAGCACAAATCGGCTATGAGCCAAGGCGTCAAGCACAGCAAAGCCTAGCTCTTTATCGGCAGCGTCAGGGCTGAAAAAATGCTCCACACCTTGCGGATCCGCTTGGCTACTTCGATAGCCAGAAAAAGTTTTTACGGAAATAAAATCCTTATTTATTTTCGCATCTGCCCAAGCTGTTTTTACGACATCACTCATCTTAATCCACCTTGGTAATTTTTACCGTAACGCCTTTGCCCTGACCATACTCAATAGCTCTATTAATTTGATCCCACTGAGCACTCGTCGTAGATTTTGGAACTGCCACTTGCAATTCACGACTAGTAATTTGACTAGAGGATACTGTTACGTCCTTCAAACCGTACTCAGTAAACCCTGCGGCGGTATCAATATTTCCTTTGAGCGATGAATAAACCTGACTTGGATTGGCAATTTTAGCCGCAGTGGTCGTATCAAGTGTTTTTGCACTGGTCGCAACACCGGTCGTTCTATCAAAAAAGTCAAACGTCTTGAAGTTCGGCGGTAGTCGAGAGCCAGCTGGCAGTTGCGTCCCAAGGTAATCCTCCCAAGGCATTCCCCCTTGCCCCACTCAATCCCAGTAGTAGCACGGTCTACGGCCCCGCCAGTTGCTTTTGCACCAACAAATAGAGCATTTAGTTATTTTTTAGTTGCCTGACCGGATCCCAATCATTAGGTTTTAGTTGATGCTTGCTCCACCATTGCATCCCCTCAGAAACCCACTTTCCGCGTAAATCGGAATGAGTGGTTGTCGAGTCATCATACCCAAACTCCGTCCCGCAGCATGGGCAAATATTGTACGAGGCACAGCCAAAACTGTCATACGCCGGCTCATCAAGATCAGGATATCTGCATACCGGACATACATATGTTTGATTGTTATTGGGCATTAAAATAGTCCAAGTTTTAACCCTTACCATGCACTGCTGGATCAGGCTTGTAGTACGTGCGAATACTTCCCCCACTTGATACGACACCAAATTCATCAGTGCCAGGGTTGTAACGCACGATATCTCCATTAGGTCTTGCCTTTTCAAGCACGCCCGCAGGCTTCGACGCTGTTAAGAACTTATCAGCTTGTGCTTGGTACTCAAGCGTATTTTTCGCGCCAAAGTCACCACCGTGACGTGCAAAGTGGTCATCAAGCTTGGCTTGGTCGGCAAACTTCGCTCCGTTTCCTGTCGCTTTTGCACCTTCAGATCAGCTTCAAAATTTTCAGGTCATGTAGAAACAACTCTGATTCATCATCAGGCACTCCGGCCAGAAGGTTATCAACTCCATCTTTGACGATTTGATCTTCAATCAATTGACGCGCACGAGAATACCAATCTTGGTGCCACCCGCCAGATAGAACCAACAGGATGACTCGCCACATGAAGATCTCAACTGGGCGCTCAAAGACGTTTTCAAATTGATAATCAACGTATCCCATGATCTGTTCATGAGGCCACCCCTTCATAACCGCGTGATCTCGGCATCCCTCGTAATAGCATTCCAGTGCCCACAACTTAAGAGTTTCATATTTAACACGCTCTTCGTGCAGCATCTCAGAGTCCTTTTTTGGTCGGACGAATTACACCACCATTATCGAACACATTGACAGTAATGTTCGGATACTTAGCTTTGAATAAATCAATAACATTTGAGCAGCTTGCACATGGTGGACGCTCTGTGAGCAAGTTAATATTTCCCATAACCGATGTGTTGTCCCCCAATTGTGCCGCGATATTGTTCAAAATTTTCGCCTCCGAATCTACCGCTCTATTGAGCATTTGAGGGGGATTACTTCCTGTCGGTACAACCGTGCTTGGGAATGTCTCGGGGACCTCACCGACAAATCCTAACGCCTGCTGATCAGCAGTGGCTACACCAATACGGCTGGACGCTGCCATTGTCGGTTGAATGCCGGGAATGTCGATCTGTGCAACTCCCACGTTACCACTGGTCTTAGCGCTGCCTGTTAACGTGGCGCGCAAGTCAGCAACCTGCTGCGTCAGCGCTGCTTGCGTGTCAACCGACACGATTTCTTTTGCACCTTGCACCGCACCAGTTGCATCGGCAGCGGCGGCTACCTCCTTCGCCGCCACACTCCCAAATCCTCCCATGCCCAGCGCTGTACCGCCAGTGGTCGCAGCCCCAAAGGGCAACTCAACCGCCGCAATGCCAAGCTCCGTACAAATTGTCGGGTTCATGCCGCAAGCGAGCATCAACTCCGGCCCCAGTAGCACAACCCCTGCAGCAACCCCGGTACCCGACAACACAGCGACGACAGGTCCGCTTTCATTCATGATTTTTTGGCTGTAGTTCGACCGGCATACATCTGCTGCCACGCCGCCACAACTTTGCTCTGCGTAGTCGCGATAGCGCTTCTCTGCAAGCAGGCGACTGCCTAGCTCATTGTTCTCTGTTGCGTTTTTGCCTGATTGAGCGCCAGCCGCCGCCCCTGCCAAGTCGCCGCCCACCGCGCCACCGATAAAACCTGCCGCCAGTGTTGAGAGCGCCGAGATTGTCTGTTTCTGCGCCTCGCTCAAATCCTCACGTTTAATAGACGGATACAACTGAGCAGCAATCAACTCTCCTGTAGCGGCGCCCGCCGCCCCCGCCGCAGCTGAATTCCCCTGAGTCTTGGCAACTACTGCACCAAGCACCGCCTGCGCCATGATCCTAGCGGTGTCGTTGTCCTCCGTTTGCTGCTTAATAAAATTCGCAAGATAGGGGGCAGAAGCCCCCGCTAGGGCTGATCCGATGTCGCCTCCTGCCAATCCTTGCAGGGCCGCCGTCACGGCTTGAGTCGCACGTTGATAGTCGCCCCCCGTGCCGTATGGCTCCATAGCCTCCTTATAGGACTTCGCTGCCCGTATCTGCTCTTGGGTAGGCTTTTCATTACCCTGACTGGCCAGCTCTTTGCGCGCGACTTTTTCGGCATAAAAATAGGGGTCAGACCATCCTTATACGACTAGGAACAAATAGCCTTCGGACGACCCACCACTACTCGGATAACTCTATTTTTTAAAGAACGGAACAATAGCCACGAATACTCCTTCAATGCAAAACGTGGTCTGACCCCTATTCCTCCCAAGAGTGCGCCGGATATCAGCCAAAGCAAAACGCCTGCTGATTAAGACTTTGGCAAAACCGAAAGTACTGCTTTAAAAATATTAGTTCCATCATCAACGGCTGATGATGCCTCATATATTGCTTCGGTCGCTGCCATAAGCGAATCCTCTCCACCAGCTAAGGACAGCGCCGATACAGCGCGAGCGTGGCTAAACAGCTGAAGGCCTTCTACATTTAAGCTTTGCCCTTCGTCCAGGCTGTCTTGCAAGTCAAAATACTTCTCATCTAACTGTGCAGCTAAAGCATCTAGCCCAGAAACCTGATCAGTCGTGAGTTTATTACCAGATTGTAGATACCTAAGAGACTCGGCAACAATAGACACTTCTACTGGGCAGGCCTGTAAAGCAAGTTCGCAAGCCACTTTTACAGCACGTCTTCGTTGTTCCTCACGGACTACCTTAAGTTTTTCTACAAGACTTTCCTCAACCATTTCTAAACGCATAATTATTATTTAGCCTCTGGCAGTGGTTTTAATGGCGCGGACACATCCTGTGCGCTCTTTAAACTACGACTGCCAGAATGTCAGACAGACACCATATTCATCGAGAAGATCGTCAGCAATTTCAAACTGAAATACCTTCTCTGGAAAGGCATCGGATAACGCGCGCTTCCAATATCTAGTGATCTGTTCAGCAAATAAATGACAAAGACGATAATCTTCTTCCGACAGGCCCACTTTAAATACGGGTCGACCCGGTGCATCCTCCCACTTTGAAAAGAACTGATTTATTGAAAAAATATTTCTGTATCGTTCAACGTCTCTACGCGATGTACTTTGTTCCAACACACTAGATTCGGTCTCAACCAGCCCGTTCAAATGAAATTTTTGCGGATCGTATTGCTGAGCGTTAGGCAGCCAGAAAATGTGACCATTGACCTCAATAAAATCAGGAGAGAGCAAACCCAGAACAGAAATTGCCTGTTCTAATGAAACCAAGTGCCCTACATATGAAAAAAACTCCCCGGAGCCAATATCTGAAATAAACAGACTCAACGACTCTTTAGAAATATTACCCTGATAAACTTTCATCATTTCAACCCCAAGCTATCAAGAACCGACTGAGGAACATTCCCCCTCAAAAACTTTTGTATCACTTCCCTTCTTGGGGAAATATGTTCCATTCGGAGCTTGGTTCCATTCGACCACCTTAATCCGAGAGCTAGACACATCATATAGTGCACGCCCCTCAGGACCGTAGACAACAACATGCCCATTTCCAAGATTCGCATAAGAATCGGGAGTTTGCCCTTGCAATGGATACTGAACACCACCACGCGTTCCCGTGACCGTCACATTCGTTTCCCTGAGTCCCTTGGTATAATCTAAATCAATAGTATTACCGGCAGAGTCCGTAATGAACCTGGGTGTATTTGGAGCGTTAGTAGTTGCTTTTGCACCAACTATCCTTTAGGAGATATCTGCCTCACCCAATCCTCTCTAAGCCCAACCAAAATATTCATAACATTAGAGTAAGTCAAGAATGGTAAAAATAACGCAAAATTGGACAAGCCACATTTCACATCTAAGGGAACGTAAAAATCAACATCCCCCGAGCGACTCGAATTCGAAAAAAGTTCTACATTCAGGTGACTTTCAATACTAGAAATATCAGCAAACAACACCTTATTCGCAACTTCATTATTTCCAAAGAAAAAACCGTCAACATATACATCTAACCTTCCACCCTCTATCCCAGTAGAAAATAAAATGTCACCATCTTCAGCTTCCTCATGAAAGAACCCACGACCTAAGGCTTCAACATCTTTCATCCTTTTTTCAAGTGTTCGACGAACCTTCATTGTCCAACCCCTTTTAAAAGATCCCTCAAGCCTTCCTTAGTCGCGGGAAAGCTAAAGGAAAAATTCTGATTTACATTATCAAAACTACCTGTCCCAAGCTTAGAGCCTTCTGGGGATGCATAGCGACCTGTCAGAGTAATTTTTTCTGCACCTTGGGACTGAGCATAAGCAAGCATTTTCTTCAATGGTCCTGCTAATTCAGCGGCCCCATCAGCACCAACGCCAATGAATCCTTTCGAAGTACCTATCGCAAACTCATCAAATGTTATTTCACTTCCGCTCATGGTGACTCTTGGAGAGTAGATGGTTCCCACACCATTAGCTGCATCAAAAGACACTTTACCTAATTCCTTAGGTATTTCTTTTGCACCAAATAATTTTTATTTTTTATTTCTTCAATCCCAACAAATGCTTAAATGGACCTTCACCCAAATCAAGTCCAATATCTAGAACTAGTCGAACAGCCTCATTATATTCTTCGTCCGTGATAGAGATATCATATTCGCAAATATGATCGCACAAAATCTCAAAAGCCAGACTCTCTTCGTTATACGCGACATAATCCAAGGCTCCTTGGAGAAGGTCGGAATCCAATCGACCTTCAAACCTTCGTCCAAACTTAATGATACGATCTGCAAACATAAATTCTACTTAATAGGCTTGTAGGGTGGAATAGGGGCATCATCAGGGAAGGCAGTAATCACCTTTCCTGTAGCCGGTTGGTATACAACTCGCACTCGCACGCCATCACGAGTTTCATAAGCAACCCATTTAGCAGCATCTCCTTTAGCTGTATAAGCCCCACCGGTTCCAGTTTGCGCGTACCACTTAGTGCTCGGAGATGTCGTGATATCGCCAATCGCGTCAACAATTTTATCTCCTGACCAACTTTCAGGAAAGACTGTCTTTCCTTCCTGTCCTGGCCACATATGTCCACCGCTGCCTGGCTTATCGCCGTACAAAATGTGTTGCTTTGCTTCTGGAGAAAGAATGTCAACGTAGTCCTTTCCAAGACCTTTTGCACCTTGCACCGCACCAGTTGCATCGGCAGCGGCGGCTACCTCCTTCGCCGCCGCACTCCCAAATCCTCCCATGCCCAGCGCTGTACCGCCAGTGGTCGCAGCCCCAAAGGGCAACTCAACCGCCGCAATGCCAAGCTCCGTACAAATTGTCGGGTTCATGCCGCAAGCGAGCATCAACTCCGGCCCCAGTAGCACAACCCCTGCAGCAACCCCGGTACCCGACAACACAGCGACGACAGGTCCGCTTTCATTCATGATTTTTTGGCTGTAGTTCGACCGGCATACATCTGCTGCCACGCCGCCACAACTTTGCTCTGCGTAGTCGCGATAGCGCTTCTCTGCAAGCAGGCGACTGCCTAGCTCATTGTTCTCTGTTGCGTTTTTGCCTGATTGAGCGCCAGCCGCCGCCCCTGCCAAGTCGCCGCCCACCGCGCCACCGATAAAACCTGCCGCCAGTGTTGAGAGCGCCGAGATTGTCTGTTTCTGCGCCTCGCTCAAATCCTCACGTTTAATAGACGGATACAACTGAGCAGCAATCAACTCTCCTGTAGCGGCGCCCGCCGCCCCCGCCGCAGCTGAATTCCCCTGAGTCTTGGCAACTACTGCACCAAGCACCGCCTGCGCCATGATCCTAGCGGTGTCGTTGTCCTCCGTTTGCTGCTTAATAAAATTCGCAAGATAGGGGGCAGAAGCCCCCGCTAGGGCTGATCCGATGTCGCCTCCTGCCAATCCTTGCAGGGCCGCCGTCACGGCTTGAGTCGCACGTTGATAGTCGCCCCCCGTGCCGTATGGCTCCATAGCCTCCTTATAGGACTTCGCTGCCCGTATCTGCTCCTGGGTAGGCTTTTCATTACCCTGACTCGCCAACTCTTTGCGCGCGACTTTTTCCGCATTGAGCTCACCCTGGGTGCGAACGATGTCCGAGACCTGAGTACCTATCTCACTGATCAGTTTTACCTGTTGTAGGCGCTTCTGCTCTTTCTCTTTATCGAAGATTGGGCTGATGCTGTCGTTGGCATGTTCGACGTCGTGGCTAAGGGTCGCCACATTTTGCTGTTGTTTGGCAGGGTCGCGAATATCGAGGGTGCCATTGGAGACGGCCGATGAGGTCGTACCGCTGGCGCTGCCACCATGGTTGTAAGCGATCAAAGTACCGCTGGGCATATTGCTGGTAAAACCGCCACTGCCGTCACTGGAACTGCTGACGCTGGCACTTTGCATTTGGCTCTTGTATTCGGCCTCGTTCTTGATATCACTCCAGCCGAGAGTACCTGTACTCAGCCGATTCTTATCGACCTCTGCGGTACTTGCTATGACGCTTCCATCAAGTTGTGTGTGATTACCCACATCAACCTGATAACCACCTTTACCCGCGTATAAGCCGGTCTGCTCCTGCACGCTTTGGTACTTGGAGTCGATCTTGGTTTGGCTGACGCTAAGACTGGCTGAACCGCCTGTACCGATGATCGTGACACTCACGCCGCCACTCACATCAGTTTGCTTGGACTTATAATTGTCGGTGTCTTGAAGGCTCTGCAGTGTCAGGTCGCGACCAACACTGGCAGCGATCTTGTCAGCACTGACTTGTGCGCCCTTAAGGGCCGTGTCTCGTCCACTGACCAGGTTAGCCTGATGTCCTGCATCCAGCGTGGTTTCAGTCCATGTGGTGCCGGTACCTTTTTCATTACCTGTGCCTTTATTAGCGTTGGCGAAGATACTCAGGCCACCGCCTTGAGGGCCGACCCCCAAACTAATCCCGATTGCGCCACCGCCACTATTGTTTTTGCCGTCCAACTTTTGGCTATTGGCGGCTGCTTCAAGACGGATATCCCGCTCAGCGGCCAGCGAAATGTCGTTGACTGCTTTGAGGTTACTGCCTTGAACACGGATATCACCGTCTACCCCAGGAGTACCGTTACCGACGGCGACAATGCCGAGATTGTTGCCGCTGGTCAGGCTACTGCCTTGGCTAATCGTTTGTTCTTGGGTTTGTTTTGAACTCGACTTCTGCGCACCGAGGGAGATGCTAATACCGACAAACTGCCCAGCGTTGTCAGCAGTCATTTCGCCGCTCTGCTGAGCAGCCTGCCAAGCCTGAACACCGGTTAACCCTGCTTTGATACCTTGCAAGGCGGATACACGGCTGTCGTCTTCCTGCTTGGCTTGCTTGGCCGTTTGATAAGCGGTATTGACCGCACTGCCGACAGTTCCGGAGAGTGCCAGCGTCAACCCACCGCTTTTGCTTTTAGAGGTTTGCTCGCTCTTGTTGTTATTTTCGGCAGCAATAATGTTGACGTTTTGGCCAATGAGGTTGATGTCCTTGCCTGCAATAACATCAGAACCTTTTATGGTCAGATCTTTACCGGCCTGAATATCGACGCTGCCAAGCACGCTGCCGACGGTACTGGCCTTACTACTCTCAGTAGTGCTGCTCGAGGTATTTTGAAGGCTAGTCGAACCTATGGTGAAACCTATACCACCAGTCCCCAACAGACCGGATTTTTTACTCGACGTAGAATGGCTTTGTTCGAAGGTTTCCGTCGCCCCGTCAATCACCACATTGCGTCCGGCAATCAGGCCGGTGGCGTTGGTGGAAGCTACGTCACTGGCGGTAGTGCCAATGTCCCGACCGGCACGGACGACCACCGTGTCGGCACTGATGGAGGAGCCCTGTTGAGTGATAGAACTGCTGCTGTCGATGCGTGTCTTCTGGCTGCTGGACAACAAACCGCTACTGGTCTTGGTTTTGCGGTAGTAGCTGTAATCGCTGTTTTGCGCCGCGTTCAGGTCTAGATCGTTTCCTGCGTACAGGTAAGCTTCCTTCCCGGCACTTACACGACTGGCACTTACCAACAAATCCTGGCCAGCGTTCAAGGCGACGTTGCCTCCGGCAGTCACTGTCGTGGAAACCTGCTGAACGTGATCCTCCTGACTCGTCACCTTCTTCGTCTTACCATACGAATGCTGCTCATCCGCCGCCGAAGCCAGGGTCAGATCACCCACCGCACTCATGCTCACATCACGCTTGGCAGCAATCTGACTGGCAATCGCGGTGACATCCCGGCCAGCGCTGACCTTCAAGTCTTGCCCTGCATCGACGGTCGAGCCGTATTGGGTAATGGTCTGGTTCGTATGCAAACCACGCACGCCGCTGGTGACTTGTTCAGCAGAGACAAGATTGACGTCACGTCCGGCAGCGATCGCGGTGTCCGTGCCGCTTTTGAGCACGCCGCCGGTGTTGTTGACGTCTCGCCCGGCGTTGACGGTCAGGCCGTTGGCGGCTTCGATACGGGCGGCGTTGTCGACGAAGTCAGTGCGTTCGGTTCGGTAGCTGCTGCTGCTTTCGTGGGTGGTGACAGTGCGTTCGTTGATCACGTCGCGGCCGGCCGTCAGTGAGACGTCGCGACCGGCGATGACACCGCCGGCCTTGTTGATCAAGTCGTTGCCGGCCAGCAGGTCGAGACGATTGCCCGCTTCGACCAGGCCGCTGTTCACCAGGTCGTTGCCGGCTGTGGCGGAGAGGTTGTTGGTGGCTTTCAACGTGCCGGCGTTGTTCAGGTCTTTGCCGGCGATCAGGGTCACGTCACGGCCCTGGATTAGGGCGCCGTTGGCGGCCAGGCGATTGTTGGCGTTGGCCAGGTACAGCACCGGCACCAGCACTTGCTCGCCGTTCACCTCGGCGTTTTCCATCCAGACAATGTCGTGGGTCAGGGCCGCGACTTGCTCGGAGGTCAAGCTGACACCAAGCGACAGGTTGAGCTCCTGTTTGCTGGCGACGGCGTTGTTCATCAAATACTTGAACATGCCCTCGTCGGAGGTCTGGCCGTCGATGAAGCGCTGGCCGGTTCGGGCGACTACGGCTTGCTGAATCAGGCTCTGTTCATAGAGACCATCACCCAGGCGCTTGGCGCTTTGATCGGGGTCGTAACCGAGGTTGGACAACAGGTAGTCCGAGCTCATGAACTGCTTGAGGTCGGTGAGTACTGGGTTGGTTTCGATCAGGTATTTCTGCGGTTTGGACTGACCGCTGCTGGCGGGCAAGCCCTGGACGCGATTAACGGTAAACGCCGTGGAACGACTGGGCAGTGCTGAGCTATCCGCGTCAGCGGCCGGCGTGCTGGCATTGAATGCGCGGGCCCCAGCGCTCACGTTTGGCGTCTGACGATCTGTCGCGCTCAGGTCTACGCTGCTGGCCGAAGCCTGAGCGTTGTTGCCCAGTTGAATGTTGCGGGACTGAACATTGGGCAGTGCTTGCTGACGCAGGTCCGGATTGACGGCGCCGCCGCCCATGGTCCAGCTCTGCGCGCCGGTCTTCGCTGGGGCGCTGCTGTCTTGAGCGCTCAAGCGGAACAGGCCGTTTTGCCCGGTGGGCAACGCGAAGCCCGGCAAGGCCAGCGGGTTGACTTGCTGCTGGGAGAGGTTGGGCGGCAATTGCTGGTTGAGGCTGATGCGCGTGGAGAACGCACTGCCCGCCGCCCCCGTATCGGTGCGCGGACCGCTGCCTACATAGGTATAACCAGGGCGTACGGCACCGTTACCGATAGTGTTCTGAGCGTTGACGTTGACCGCGCCGCCGGCCTGGATGATCGCCGCGTAGCTCTGGTCGCCGGAAGCCAGCTTGCGGGAGCTGCCCAATCCCGGCAGTTCAGTTTCGGTCATGCCAATAAAGTTGGCCATCCCGCCCAGAAGGCCACTCAGGTTAGCGGCGTTATAGCCGCTGCTTTGATACCAGTACTGGTTCGTGAAGGCATTCGCGGCGTCGTACCAGCTGCCCGCGTCGCGGACTCGCTCGGACCTATAGATACGGGTAGTTTCGGTTTCACCGGTTTCAACGCCGCTGTTGGTCAGGTTGACCAGTGTGGCGCTCAAGTTGCCCCCCGTTGCGATGGTGCTGCTCTGGTTCAGCAGGTCACCACCGTTCAGGGTAAGGTCGCCGCCAGCCGTGATGCTGGCCGCAGCGCTGGCCGCAGTGACCTCAAGTTTCTCGCGCTGGACGATCTCCCAAACGTGGTTCTGTTTTCCGCTACAGTCACCGGCGTTGTACCCTTCGATGCAGGTCACTTCTCCGATCCTGGCGGTGTAGATGCCTGCGTTGTTGACGGTGAGCACGTCCCGAGTGTTCTGGATGGTGCTCGCCGAGAGGCTCATGCTGCCGTCGCTCTGAATCGACGCGGAATTATTGAGGATGCTGGTGGCCTGGGCGCCTTGGCCGTCACGGTCAATCGTGAGGTTGCCCAAGCTGTAGATGTTGGCGTAGTTGTTGTTCAGTGCATTGACCCGCAGGCCCATGTTGCCGCCACTGAAGATCAGCCCGCGATCATTGACCAGCGTGCCGGTGGTCACGGTCAGCGTTTGAGCGCTGCCCAGCGTACCCTGGTTGTTGATGCCCCCAGCGTTGACGGTCAGGTTAGTCGCCGACGTCAGGCGACCGACGTTACTCAGTTGGCCGCCGACTGACACCGTGGTATCCCCGCCGCCGGCAATGCTCGAAGCCGCGTTCAGGCTCACTTGCCCGGCACTCAGTCCGAGTGTCCCAAGGCTGCTGAGCCGGCCATTGCCTGCGTATGTGCCACCGAGGTTCAGGCTCAGCGCACCGTCACTGGCGATCAGTCCGTCGTTGGTCCAATTGCCGCCGCTACCGACGAGGCTGGTGGACGCCAACAGTTGGCCGCTGGCGGTCTGGGTGAAGTTATTGACGTTGACGTTCAGGCGCGCGGCCTGGATGACGTTGCTGTTGCTCCAGCTATCGGCGTTAAGCGTCAGGCCGCCGCGAGTGACGATCGAGCCGCCGGCGCCCGTGACGTTAGTGGTGGAGATGTCGAACGTGCCGTCGCCCACATGCAGCAAGCTGCCGCCATCATTGAGAAAGCCACTTGCAGCCAGGCTCAGGTCGGTGTTGGCGCTTTCCAGCGTGCCGTTGCGGTTGTCAAACAGCCCGCCAATCTGGAAGTCGGTTTTACCGCTGCTGCCCAGGGCACGCAGTTGGCCAGTCTGGTTATCGAGGCTCGCGGCCTTGATCGCCAGGGTGCTGTCGCTTTCGATGATGCCCAGCCGGTTATTCAGTGCGCCACTGAGGTTGAGGTCGATCTGCTGACCGGCAATCTGGCCATCATTGTCGCCGCTGTTGTCAAAATCGTTGCCGGTGACGTTGATCTTGCCTTTGGCGTACAGGCCGCCGTTACGGTTGTCGAAGTTGCCGGTGGTGATGATCGCGTCACCGCTTTGCGCCGAAACCCGTCCGCCGTAGTTATCGATGCCACCCAAGGCGGTCAGGTTCAAGCGCTGTGCCTGGGTCACGCCGCCCTGACGGTTGTTGTTCAGGTCATAGCCGTTTTTCAGCACGCCGGTCAGGTGCGTGGTGAACGCTGCTTGCAGGCTGGAAAGCACGCCGCCGCGGTTGTCGAGGTTGTTGGCGTTGATCGACAGGTCACCGGCCTTGGCGATAATCCGGCCGCTCTGGTTGTCGATATCGCCGCCCGTGATGACAGTCAACGCGCCCTGGCTTTGCAAGGTGCCTTTGGCGTTGGCGAGGTTGGCCGCCTGGATATTCAAGTCGCCAGTCTGGCTGTAGATCAAGCCGTCGGCGCTGTTCTGCAGGGCGCCCGGCGTGGTGAGCGTCAGCAGATCGTTGGCCGCGACGGTACCGCGATTACGGTTGTCCAGGCCGCCGGTGAGCAGCGTCATCAAGCCTTGGCTGGCGAGCTGGCCGCCCTGGTTATCGATTTGCGTTGAGCGCTGAACCCGCAGCGGGCCGACGCTGGCCAGTTTGCCATTGGTGTTGGTCAGCGCGCCGAGCAAGTCGAGGGTCACCGCCGCGTTGCCGACCAGATTGCCACCGGTGTTATCCAGCGCGGTGCCGGTGAAGCTAAGGCCCTGCTGGGCGTTGATGGTGCCGCCGGCATTCCCCAGCGTCATCGCCTGAATCACCAGCGCCGCGCCGCTGTCGATCAAACCGCCTTGGGCGTTTGTCAGCAGACCGCTGAGGGTCAGGGTCTGGGCGCCGCCACTGGAGATCACACCACCGTTGCTGTTATCCAGATTCGCGGCGTTGAGATTGAGGTCTTTCCGGCTGACGATTGCGCCTTCGCCGCTATTGAGTACTTCACCGCTGACGGCGACGGAAACATCGCCGTCGCGACTCGACAGCGTACCTTTGTTGCGGTTATCCAGGCCGTTGCTGGTCAGGCTCAGGCCCTGCCAGCCAGACAGCAAACCACCGAGGTTTTGCACGGTGTCGGCATTCACTGTCAGCACGTTGTTGCTGATCAGTTTTGCGCCGGTGTTGTCGAGTGCCCGCGCGCTGAGATCGAGGCTTTGAGTGCTGGAGATTTCGCCGTTGCGGTTACTCAGGTCGCGTAAGTGCTGAATGCTCAACACACCTACGGTGGTGATCAGGCCGCCGCTGTTGTTCAGGTCTGCTGTGGCCGCACCAAAATCGATGGCAATTGCGCTGCCCAAAAGTGAGCCGCTCTGGTTATTGAGGCCGCGGCTGTTAATGGTCAGACCGTTGGTGGCGTTGATCAGCCCTTCATTCTGGTTATTCAGAAGTCCGTCGAGGCTCAAGTCCAGATTGGCACGACTGGTCAGCGTCCCGCCGCTGTTGTCCAGGCTGGTGGCTTTGACGTCGAGTGTGGCGGCAGCTATCAGCCCTTTGAGGTTGGTCAGTGCCTGATCGACGCGCAGGGTCAGGGCCTGATTGCTCAGTAACTTGCCATTGCTGTTGTTCAGGTTGCGAGCGGTCACGTTGAACGCTTGGGCGCTGGAGATTTCACCGCCATCGTTGTTGATGTCGGTGAGATTTTTGAGCATCAGCAACGGCGCACTGATCAACCCGTTCTGGTTGTTCAATTGGCCCTGGTTCACGTCCAGCGTCAGGGCGGCGTTGCTGTACAGTTGGCCGCCCTGTTGATCCAGGCCAGTGATGCTCGCGGTCAGAGCGCCGGAACTGGCGATACGGCCGCCGTCCTGGTTGGTCAGTTGGCCGGTCGTCAGGTCCAGCGTATCGCCGCTGTTCAACCGTCCGTTGTGGCTGTTATCCAGCGCTCCGGTGTTCACGCTCACCGCGCCTTTGCCACTGATGCTGCCTTTGTTGCTGTTGTCGAGGCCGGCACTGTTGATCGCCAGGCCTGCATCGGTAACGATCTCACCACCCTGGTTGAGCACGACGCCTGTGGCGGTCACTGTCAGCGGGCCTGCAGCAGACAGGCTGCCGAAGGTATTGGTCAGGCTGGCTGCGGTCACGTCCAGCACACCTTCAGCACTCAGCAGGCCTTGGCTGTTGGTCAGAGCGCCGGAGAGTCCGGCCTTGAGGTTTTTCTGGCTCAACAGCGAGCCGCCGCTGTTGTCGAGATCCTGCCCGATCAACGTCAGGTCAGACTTGCCCGACAGCAAACCTTTGGCGCGGTTGATGACATGATCGACTGTCAGCGCCAGCGCGCCCTGCGCAACCACCTGACCGCCATCGCTGTTGTCCAGGCGGTTGCTCACCAAGGTGATGTCGGATGCACTCGACAACTCGCCCCCACGGTTATCGATGGAGCCGACGCTCAAGTTCAGTGCGTTGTTTGCTCCGACAAGGCCGCCGTTGCGGTTGTCGAGGCTGGTACCGGTCAGTGTCAGGCCACCGGTTGCAATCAGTTGTCCGCCCTGGTTATTGACGTTTGCGACGTTGGTCGTGACATCGGCTTTACCGGCGATCTGGCCACGGCTGTTGTCCACGCTGTCGGCGCTGATCTGCACATTACCGTCAGCAATCAGGGTGCCGTCCTGGTTGACGACCTGACCGTCTACCGTTACCCCGAGGGTGCCGCGGCTGCTGATCAGACCGCCACTGTTGTCGAGATACTCGCTGCGCACGTCCAGCGTCTGGGCCGACATCAGGCCTTTGATGCTAGTCAACCGCTGATCAATGCGCAGTGTCAGGCTCTGGTTACTGATGAGTTTGCCGTTGCTGTTGTCCAGGTTGCTGGCAAGCAAGCTGAACGCCTGGGCGCTGGAGATTTCACCGTTCTGGTTGTTGACGTCCTTGAGGTTTTTCAACATCAGCAGCGGCGCGTTGATCAGGCCGTTCTGGTTGTTCAACTGACCGTGGTTCAAGTCGAGGCTCAGGGAGGTTTTGCTGAACAGTTGACCAGCCTGCTGATCGAACCCGGTGACACTGGCGGTCAACGCTTTATCGCTGGCGATTCGGCTGGCAACCCCGTTACTCACCTGAGCCGCGCTCAGGTCAAGGGTGTCGCTGCTGATCAATTGCCCGCCCTGAGTGTTGTCGAACGTCCCGGTCGTTACAACCGTCGCACGCTTGCCGCTGATCAGGCCTTTTTGGCTGTTGTCGAGGCTGGCGCTGTTGAGGGTCAAGGTGCTGTCTGCGCTGATCGAGCCCCCCCGATTCTTCAGCATGCCCAAGGTGGTCAACGTCAAGGCACCGGCACTCGACAGGCTACCGCGAGTGCTGTCGAGACTCGCCGCATTGACGGTCAACGTACCT
Organism: Pseudomonas sp. D3; assembly: GCF_029320995.1. Taxonomy (NCBI): domain Bacteria; kingdom Pseudomonadati; phylum Pseudomonadota; class Gammaproteobacteria; order Pseudomonadales; family Pseudomonadaceae; genus Pseudomonas; species Pseudomonas sp. D3. Next base: position 185,866 of record NZ_CP119772.1, on the reverse strand, counting down.
TCACTGCTGATCAGGCCCTCGACGTTACTCAAGGCATTGTCGAGACGAATATCCAGGCCTTGTTGGGTGACGAGACTGCCACCGCTGTTGTCCAGGCTCTGGCCGGCAACCGTCGTTGCGCCTTTGCTGAATAGCTGGCCTTGGGTCTGGTTGATGATCTGTGCCACACGCAGGCCTAGATCGGTGCCGGCGAGGATCTTGCCGTTATCACTGTTGTTCAGTTGCGAGCCTTGCAGGCTGACATCGACGGCGCTGGAGATTTCCCCGCCACGGTTGTCCACCGCATCGACGTTGAGTTTCAGCGCTTTTGTGGCGCCTACCAGGCCACCGCCACTGTTATCCAGTACCTTGCCGTTCAGGGTCAACGCGCCTTGGGCGACCAGTTCTCCCCCCAGGTTGGTGAACTGCGCAACGTTGGCGATCAGATCGGTTTGGCTGGCGATGCGACCGCCACTGTTATCGGTACTGGCTGCGTCCAGACGCATTGGCCCCACTGCGCTCAACAGGCCACCGCGGTTGTCCAGTTGAGTGCCGGTGAAATTGATCGCGGCCTGACTGTTGAGCAGCCCTTTTTGGCGGTTATCCAGTTGCCCGACGTTCAATTGCAAATCGTTGGCGGCGCGTACTTTACCGGTGCGGTTGTCCAGCGAATCGCTGCGCAGCGTCAGTCGGTCCTTGCCGGACAGGCTGCCATTACGGTTGTCGAGGCTGCCAGTCTGCAGGTCAACCACGCCTTTGGCGCTGAGGTCACCGTTCTGGTTATCGAATAGGCCCGCAATGCGTGCGGTCAGGTCGCCATCGCTGACAAGGCTGCCGTTATGGCTGCTGTCCAGACTGGCGGCAGTGATACTGACGTTCTTGCCGGAACCTAGCACACCGTTCTGGTTATTCAGTGCACCGATCAGCCCAATGTTCAGTGCAACGTCACCGGTCACCTGACCATCGCTGTTATCCAGTGACGAGGCATTCACCGTGGTGTTGCCGGCGCTGGAAAGCTCGCCATTGTGGTTGTTCAATTGCCCAACATTGGCGGTCAGGTTGCCTTGGCTGGTGATGACTCCCAGCGTGTTGAGCACCTGATTAGCGGCGAGATTCAGCGTACCGTTCCCCAGCACCCGACCGCTGTTCTGGTTATCCAGCGTGCCGGCGTTGACCGTGGTGGTTTGCCCACTCAACGTCCCGCCCTGGTTGGTCAGGGTTTGCGTTGTACTGACCGTTAGGGTGCGGCTGGCCGCCACGCTTTTACCGCTGTTGTTGAGGTTCTGTGCGATGAGGCTGACGTCACCATTGGCGTTGCGGCTGTTGTCGGCGTTAACTCCGGCTTCGATGATTCCGTTGTTGGTCAGTTGCCCGCCGGCGGTGAGGGTGATGCTGTCCCGAGCGGCGAGGGATTGTTGGTTGCTCAGGTCGCCTTGGGTTTGCACGTTGACGACCGTGCCGGCGTAGACCGGGCCCTGGGCGTCGAGGCTGGCGGCTTTGACGTTGACCGCGCCACTGGCAGCGGTCTGGGCCATGCTCAGTTGGCCGTTGACATCGAGTTGAATATCCCCGCCGCTGGCGGCCATATTGCCGGCCAGTTTCACCCCGACCCCAGCCTCGGTGCCAACCAGTTTGATCGCCCCGGCGTACATGCCGCCCAGTGCAGAGGAGTCGATGGCCAGTTCCGGTTTGGCGCTGCCATCGTTGGCGCGAGCAGTGGCGTTGAGGCTATCGGCGTTAACGTCGTTGCGACCGGCAATGACCGTCAGGTTATTCGCCTGGATTTCGGCGTTGATGGTTGCGCTGCGAGTGATGATCTCGAAACGATCGACATTGTTGGCGTTCAGCCCGGCACCGTCGATGGCGACGCTGCCCTGATCGACCTGATAGTGGTCCAGTCGGCCCGCAGCATCCAATACCGGTTTGCCGGTGGTGAGGGTGACGCGCGGAGTGTTGATGAAGCCGCAACCGTTGCAACTGATGCCATACGGGTTTGCGACAATCACACGGGCCGATTGCCCTGCAACTTCGGTATAGCCGCGCAACTGGCTCGGGCTGCCACCTACGACTTCGTTGAGGATGGTCTGCGCCGCGACACCCTTGGTCAGGTTGGGGTTGCCGACGATGATGCCGCCCAGTTGCGTCATGCCGGTTTGTGCCGTGACGTTATTGAGAATGACACCTTGGGTGCCGACGTTGTAGTCGTGAAACTGGTTATGCGACAACCCTGCGCCATTGGGTGTGGCGATTTGCACAATCGGCACGCCGTTGCCCGCCTGCCCGAGGCTGGTGCCCGGCGTCGCCACCACAATCCCTTCGGCCTGAGCCCACATCGGTTGCCAGAACATGACGTTGGCCAACAGAAGCGCCAACCAACGTTTGGGCAGGCCACAGAACTGCCCTCTGGTTTTCACGGCCGCAGAAGGCTGGCGCGCGAGGAATGCGTACTGGCGAACGTCCATGTCGAAAGTCTCAAATTGGCGAAATTAGAGGAATAAATCCATACGGAAATAGATCGGCGCTTCGCGCTCGGTCAACGCTTGCGGGCGCTCCAGGGAGTGGGCAAACGTCACGCTGACGGCCAGGTGCTGGCCGCGAGCAAACAGCTCTACCGAGTTGCTGGACAACCGCCCATGCTGATCACCGTTGTAGCGATTAGCGCTGATCACGCCTTGGTCATAACCGAGGCTGGTGCCGTATTCGGCAAATACCGGGTGCAACCATTCAAACGTGACCGGGCGGCTCCAGCGCAGGTCGTTGCGCCAATAGCCACCGCTGTCGCCGGACAAGGATTGGTCCTTGTAGCCGCGGATCGACGACAGACCGCCGAGGCTGGTGCGCTGCGGGCTGAACAGCACGTCTTCGCTGTGCTGGCCGGTCATCAGGCTGCTGAAACTGAACGACTCACCCCACAGCTTGAAAGGCTGCAAGTAGCTCGCGGTGGCGGTGTATTTGCGGTAGCGCGCGTCCGGTTCGCCAGGGCCCGGATGGCCATTACCCTGGGCATCCAACGCGCCGATGCCTTGCTGCATCCCCAGGTCGAAGTTGATGAACGCACCGCCAATTCGCCGGCCGTGGTTGATGCCGAACTGCGCTTCACTGATGCGGTTACTGCTCAGTACCAGCTTGCTGTCTTCAATGAAATTGTTGGTACGCAGGTACGACAGGCCGGTGCTGACGGAGGTTTTGCTCACGGCGTCGCGATGGATCACCCGCTCAACGCGTAACTGATGGTTTTCGCTGTCGCCGGTCTGCTTGAAATTGAAGCCATTGGATTGTGCCTGCGAGCGGTACTCGCTCTGGCTGTAGGTGTATGTGAAGTTCCACCAGCCCCAAGGCAAGCTGTAATTGAGCATCGCGTTGTTGGACGTGTGCTGGTGATCGCTCACCGCATCGTGGCCGCCGCGTAGACTCAATTGGTCCGCCAGGCCCAGTGGGTTGTCCCAATCAAACGTGGTGCCCCACTGTTGCTCGCCGGTGCTGCGCTGGCCGTCGTTGCTGCGCGATAAACCTGCCCGCCATGGTGTTTGAGGCGTGTTCCTGACCAGCACTTCGCTGCCCCCGACGGCTTTACCCGGGGAAAGCTCCATCTGCGCCTGGTTCGATGGCAAGCGGTTCAACTGATCGACCATCTGCTCGATTTCGCGAAGATTGACGAGCTCACCAGTCTTGCCGGGAAACGCCATGCCTAACTCGCGCTTAGAAAATTGACTGTCTTGCGCCCCCCGCAGCCCTTCGAGTTTGCCCTCGACGACCAGCACCTTCAGATGACCGGCGGATAAGTCTTGCTGTGGCAAGTAAGCGCGACTGGTGACCAACCCTTTTTCGATGTAGTAATCGGTAATGACCTTAAGCAACTCATTGAGCTGAGTGACGCCAAGGCACTTGTCGATAAATGGCTTGAGCAGCCTTGCGCGCTCGCTGATGGAAAGACTGTCGGCGCCGTTGAGTTCTATGTCCTTGATAGGAAAACAACGGGCATCGGCAGGGGCTGTGGGCTTGGCAGGGACGGTGGCTTTGCCAGGCAAGTCCTTGAGTTCGTCAAGGCGGCGCTGTTGTTCTTCAAGCAGACGATCCTGGCGATCACGGATCAGGTCAGTGACGCCTGGGGCGTTTTGCAACGTGGCGGCTTGAGCCATCCCGGCGGCGCTCAGACAAAAAAATGCGGACATCAGGTTGAGCCTGGTCCCACGTAGCAAACACCACATTTCCAGATCCCTCTGTATGGCTTTGTGCCATTAATTGGCGGCGATCCTATGGTGGCGATTTAATGGCGTCAATTAAATTGTGAAATTATATTTCAAGGCGAAAACGGGAAAACACCCGCTGTTCGGGCGATGTCTTTTGGTATCAATTACTTAACCCAGAAAATAATTCGGTGCGTCCATTGCTTGAATCGCAGGTAAAAAAACGCCATTAGCTTGTCGAAAGCAATGCCATTTCCGGTACTTACCAAGGCGGTCGAATCCGCATGGGCACGCAGGTCGGGCGCGTGGCACGGTAGGCCTGGATCAGGCCGGGCGGACCACCTTGAGATTCGTTTGGGGATGGTTGTCGGGCGCGACGGGCGGTGGGGAGTCCTTCTATGTCGAGCGTGTTGAATAGGTCAAAAATAATCAGAAAAAAAATCGGAAAAAGGTGAGGAAAATGACGCAGAAGTTCATATCCGGAAACCAGTGGCTGGAACCTATCTGGCCATCTCCTGGGCTCCCGGTCTGGTTTGCGCAGCTGATATTTCCAGATCTTCATCGGCGCTTTTACTGAGCCAGGCGACAGAGGCGCCCGATCACGGCACAAACTCCACCCTCAGCCCCCGGCTCGCACTGCGCCCCTGATCGTCACTGACCCGCAACCGATACTCCCCCGACTTGCCCGGTCGCCAATTCAGCGTGGATTGCGGCGGGGCTTGGCCGATCAGGGTCTGGTCGGCAAACCAGTACAACGTCGTCGCGTCGCTGGCCGCATTGGCATTCAGCGCAATGCTCTCCTGCGGCTGGGACAGGCGCAGTTGATAGCTCACCTGGGTCAGCGGCGAGCGGATCTGCGGGGCTTCGCTCTGGTCGCTGATGCGGTTGGGCTGGCAGTTTTTCATCACGTTGGGCGGCGTGCGTCGCGCCAGGCCGGCGGCGCGGTACAGGCGTTGTACGTCGCTGGGCCAGAACTCGAAGACTTCTTCGCGGGTGTACTGCGGGTCGAACGGCGGGCAGGCGGCTTTGCCGGTGCGGGTGTCGATCAGCACCGGGCGGTGCAGGGCGGACACGCGAATCGGTGAGACGCCGGGGATGTACCAGGTCTTGCGGGTTTGCGGGCACCAGCGGTTGGGCAACTCGCCGGAGGCCGCGCAGACGTCGATGCGGATCAGGCCGGGCGGCGGCTTGTCGGGTTTGATCTGCACGTTGGGCAAGGCCAGGGGCAGGGCGTCGGCAATGCGGAAGAACAGCGGCGCGGCGGTCTTGGCGCCGATGAACGCCGGGTTTGGTCGCCCGTCGAAGTTACCCACCCACACCACCAGCACGTAGGGGCCGACCAGGCCGGCGCTCCACGCATCGTGAAAGCCCCAGGAGGTGCCGGTTTTCCAGGCGGTGCGCCAATGCCGGCCGGGCAGGCCATCCGGGCGCGGGTTGCGGCGCAGCATGTCGCGCACCATGAAGGCGGCTTGGGGCGTCAGCAGCGCTGGGCCGCTGGCCTGGGGCTGTTCCTGCACATAGCGTAAGGCCCGCAGGTGCCCGTCGCCGGCCAGCATCAGATACAGCCGCGCCAGCTCTTCGGGCGTCATCTCGCCGCCGCCGAGGGCCAGGGCCAGGCCGTAATGGCTTTCTCCGCGCAGGCCCTTGATGCCGGCGCGTTGCAACAAGCCGTATAACGACGGCGACTTCACCTGGCTGGCCAGCCACACGGCTGGGATATTGCGGCTACGGATCAACGCGTCGCGCGCCGTCAGTGGCCCTACAAAACTGCCGTCGAAATTCTCCGGTTGGAAGTAGCCGAAGTTACTGGGTAAATCCTTGAGGATGCTCATGGGGTGGATCACCCCTTGGTCCAGCGCCAGCCCATAGAGGAACGGCTTGAGCGTCGACCCCGGCGAACGCCGCGCCAGCACGCCATTGACCTGGCCATGGATGCCTGTGGATAAGTAATCCGCCGAGCCCACCAGCGCCTTGACGCTCTGGTCGCGGCTGTCGATCAGGATCGCCGTGGCGTTTTCCACCCCCGTACCGCGCCGCTCGGCGATAAAGCCGCTGATCAGGCGTTCGAGCAATTGTTGCAAGGGCAGGTTGAGGGTGCTGTTCAACTCGTTACCCGCCTGGGACGCGAGCAACTGTTCGCTCAAGTGCGGCGCCAGAAACGGGATCTGCTGGCGGTTGCGCGCCTCAAGGGGCAAGTCCAGCAGGCTGTCGTTGCGCGGGTCCTGTGGATAAGTTGCGCGCCAGTCGTTCATCAAGCGCAGCCGCGCGTTTTGCAGCGAGGGCCCGAAGCGCGCCCGCCGCCCGGGCTGCTGGGGAATTACCGCGAGTGCCAGCGCTTGGGACAACGACAACTGCGCCGCCGACTTGCCGAAGTAGATGCGACTCGCCGCCTCGGCGCCTTCGATATTGCCGCCCATGGGCGCCAGGTTCAGGTAGGCCTCAAGGATGTCGTGCTTGCTGTAACGCGCCTCCAGCCACAGCGCCAGGGCTATCTGTTGCAACTTGCCCGGCACCTGGCGGGTGTTAAGGTCCCACAGGCGCCGCGCCAGTTGCATGCTCAGCGTCGAGCCGCCCTGGCGCTGGCCGCCGCTGTAAGTGGCCATGGCCGCCCGCAGCAACGCCGGGGGATTGATCCCCGGGTGCCAGTAGAAATTGCGGTCTTCCTTGAGCAGCAAGGCCTCGATCAATGACGGAGAAAACCGCTCCAGCGGTAGCCATAAGCGATATTGCCCGTCATCCGCCAAGGTCATGCGCAACAGCGAGCCATCGTCGGCCAGCACCACCCTCGACGATGTCACCGCCTGTTCCAGCGGGGCATGCGGCCACAGCCGCAGCCCCGCCAGCAGTACCGCCGCTGCCAGCAGCGGCGTCAGGCGCTTAAGGCTTGGTAATTTCAAGCTGGCCTACTTTGCCGCGCCCTTGCAGGGTGGTTTCGTACATGCCTTCGGCGTAGGCCGGTGGCGTATTGAAGGTGCCTGCGTTGGTGGCGCGCACGCGGTACACGAAAGTGCCTACGTCACGCAGCGCAGTGCCGTACAACACCACCCGATCATCGCGCACGTCCACGTAGTCCGGCTGCCAGTTGCTCAGCTCGGTTTCGCCGATCGGCGCTTGCCAGGCGTCAGACGGTTCGCTGTCTTCTACGTAGTCAGCTTCCTCGCCTTCACTGTCATTGGCGCTGGCGGCTTCCGGCTCCGGTGGCAAGTTATACACGGGCTCGACGCCACCGGGCAGCAGGTCGACCACCGCCACTTGCTGGACTTGATCGCGGTCGGTCGCCCTCAGGCGCAGGCGCACCAGGAACTCATCGCCCACCGGGACTTTGCTCACCGGCTCGCCTTTGAGGTCGAGGTACTCGTGGATAATTTCCAGGCCATTGTTGATCGGCTTGAGCTTGGCGCCTTTATCAAAGCCGGCTTCGCTGAGCATGTAGAAGGCTGCCGGGCCGTCGGATTTTTCCATCAGCAACTTTTGCGTGGCGCCAGGCACGGCGGCGCGCGGTGGCTGGCCGGCCATCTCCAGCAGTTGTTGCTGCTTGTCGCCCAGCCACGCGCTGGCTTTGAGGGTCATGTCGCTTTGCGCACGCTGGCCATAGTTGTCCAGGGCGCGCAGTAACAGCGCCGCCGACAGCGAGTTGTAACGTTGCTCGTTAAGGCGCTTGCCGAGTTTATCCAGCAGTGCTGTCGGCACATCGTCCAGCAGCTCGGGGAAGTGCCGCGCCAGCAGGTGCAGGTGTTCGGCGTCATGCACCAACGGGTCGTAATACAGGCCGTCGCTGTTCCACTTATCCACAAGCGAACGCCATGGGATCTTACGGAACAGCGTATCGGCCTGGCGATCCTGCTTGAGCAGCTTGTAGCTGGCGGCCAGGTAGGCGGCGCCCAGATCGTTCTGCCAAGTGTCCTTGAAGTAGCTCTCGTAGCGCTCACGGATGTCGCTCAACGCGCCGCTCACCAGAGTTCCCTGACGGCTCAGCAGGTAACTGGCGTAGGCACGGTTGCGCAATTCCGACAGGCCTTCGCTCGGGCCGTTGGCCAGGTCCGTCAGATAAGTATTGGCCCGTACCAGCAGGTCTTCCGGCACCGGCAGCCCGCGTTCCTTGGCTTCGATCAGGAAGTCGGTGGCGTACAGGCTGGCATACGGCGCCACGTCGGGGTTGGCGGCCCACAAGCCGAAACCACCGGCCTGGTTCTGGCGCTGGCGCAACATCCGCACCGCGCTGGCAAAGGCTTGTTCGGCCTCGGGCGCGTTGCCACCCCAGATCAACGCCGGCATGGCCTTGGACACCAACTGCTCGGTGCAGGCGTAGCCGTAGTCATCCAGGTAATGCTTGAGGCCGTTGGCCCACACCAGCGGCGATGCCGCCACACCCAATTGCACATCACGCAGTTGGCTGAACAGTTCGCGGGTGGGCTTTAGCTCTTTGCTGGCGCTGTCGAAACGGCCCAGGCTCAAGGCCACACGATGTTCGCTCAGGGGGCGGATCGAGGTGGTTTCCGCCACCTGAATGCGCTTGCCGTTCGGCAACACGGCGATAAAGCGCAGATCCGCCGAGCCGAGGGTGTCGCCGACCTTGATCTTGAACTCGGCGGTGCCTTCCTTGCGCGGTTGCAGTGACAAGGTGCTGCCTTTGTCGCCCTGCACGTTGAGGCCGTCGCTGGTCTGCACTTCAAACTTCACATCCGCCGCCGCATCGAGGTTGCTGAACACCCCGGCGCTCACGTTGAACACATCCCCCGGCGCCACGAAAGCCGGTACGTTTGGCGTGATCACGAGCGGTCCGCGCACCTCGGTTGTGGCCTCGCTGACGCCCACGCTGTCGGCATCCACCGCGACTGCGAACAGGTGCAGCTTGCCGTTAAAACTGTCGGGCACCTGGTAATGCAGCACGGTGTCGCCGGCCGGCAAGTCCACCAGCCCGGACCACCAGGCCACGGGCGGCTGATGTTTACGCTTGAACGGGTTGAGGTGATTGGCCAGCGCGCCTTCGGTATCGCCACCGGGTGCTGCCCCACTGAGCAGGCGGCTGAATTCCGGCAGGATCAGGTCAAGAATCTGACTGGTGCCGACTTCAAGCGCACGCTTCTGGAAGAAGAAGCCCAACGGGTCCGGCGTCTGGTAGCGCGCCACTTGCAGGATGCCTTCGTCCACCGCATACACCACCGCACGGCCCGGGCGGTCGGCGTTGACCTTGATCTCCAGGGTCTGCCCCGGTTCGATCTGCGCCGGGCCGTCAACCTTCAAGGGCATGCGCCGCGCATCCAGGTTGATGCTGAACGGCACCACGCCATAGGACAGCGGGCTCATGTAAACCTCGGACGAACCGATGTCCCGCACGAACTGCACGTTGACGTAGGCATTGCCCTCAAGCCCTGCGGGCACGCGGATATGTTGCACGCTGTTGGTGCTGTCGGCCTTGAACCACTGCTGGGTGTAGACCTTGTCGCGCTCGATGGTGATCAAGCCCGCCCCGGTGTACGGCGCGCGGACACTGATAGCGATCTCATCCCCCGTCGCGTAACTGTGTTTATCCAGGCGCAGTTGCAGCTCGGCGTTGCGCTCCAGGGAGCGCGAGGTGTTGCCGCGCCCGGCCACGCTGTAGTCGATCTGGTTCAGCAGCTTGCCGTTGGCGTCTTTGAGTTGCAGGGTGAAATCGCCGGGAGTGGCGGTGTTCAGGGGTTGCTTGGCGCCGTCCTTGGTCATCACCAGCGGCGAGGTAGGCTGGCTGATGTTTTTGATCCGCGATTCATATTTGTAGGTACCGTTGGACTGTTTCACCAGCACCGAGACGTAGCGGTGCTCGACCACTTCGCTGGTCAGGCCGTCCACCGCCAGCGGCGTGAGATCCGGCGCGACGGCCAACCATTGCACCTGGCGTGGGGCGTCCTTGGCGACATACGACAGTGAGTCCTGACTTTTCACACCCACCAGGTAGGGCGCAGACGACACCAGCAACGCACTTTGCGCTGCCACATTGCGCCCGCCTTCGGCCTCGAACACCTGGGTCATCACCTGCAAGCGGTAAGTGCTGTTGGCGAAGCGTTGCAGGTTGAGGTCGAGCACGGCTTGGCCGTTGTCATCGACGGTGCTCTCGGCGAGGTCTTCGGTGCTGGCCTCTTCCAGCGCGTCGTTGAGGCGGAAGCGGTAATCGGGGTAACGCTCAAATGCCGCGAGCGTCGGGCTCAGGGACATCTTCGCCGTCACGCGCCGGCCGGCCGCCGGGGCACCGAACAGGTGCATTGCGCTGACCTTGGCCAGCACCTGGTCCGGTGCAATCCAGCCCTGCACTGGCGTGTCGTGCAGGCTCAGGCTGACCTTCATGCGGTCCGGTTCGAAGTCGCGGACCTTGAAGCTGACGCTGCCCAGGTCGGTGCGTGTCTGTTTCTCGCCGAGCAGTTGCAAGGTCGCGGTGTAATCCCCGGCGGGGGCCGCTTCGCTGCTGGGGAAATCAAAGGTTTCAAAACCGCTGGCGGACAGCTTCAGCGGCTGGCGAATCACTTCCAGGCCGCGCGGGTCGGTGATTTGCAGCTCCACCGGCAGGCCTTGCAGGGCGCCTTTCCAGTTGCCGCTGCGCACGATCATGCCCAGGTGCGCGGTTTCGCCGGGCCGGTACAGGCCACGGTCGGTGAACAGGTAGGCGCTGAGGCGATCGATCGCACCGTCTTCTTGCAAACCACCTACGTCAAAGCGCGACAAATCCAGCTGCTGGGACTGACGGGCAATCGGCAGGAAAGATTGGTCATTGCCGCGACTGACCACATACATCAGTGGCGTTTTCTCACGGCGCAGTTCATCGAGTTTGGCGAAATGCGCGTGGCCTTCGGCGTCGGTGTGGCCGCTGGCGACCGGCAAACCGTTACGGCCGATGATGTCGACTTGCGCGTCGGCCACCGGCGAACCGTTGCCGATGGACTGCACATACACGTCATGGCTGCCGTCGCTGGAGCGCTTGGCGATGATCCCGAGGTCCGTCACCACGATAAAGCGCAGGTCGCTGGTGCTGCTGCGGGAGTAGTCGAATGTGCGCTCGGCCGGGTCATCCTGTGGGCTGAGCTTGAGTACGAAAATACCGCGTCGGCCGCCGTTGGCGCTCAGGTAGCGGCTGAGATCGACGTTGTCGTAGACGGTTTTCGCCGGGTCGTTGGACGACAGCGGAATATCCAGTGATTGACGCTCGACCATGCGGTCGAAGTACTCATTGCCGAAGTTCGGCCGCGCAAAGCTGCCGCTGCTCTGGTCCACCAAATGTTGTAACTGGTTGGGCAGCAGGCGAGCAATTTCCACATGGGCACCGGGTACGCCACGGGCCATGAAGCCCAGGCGTTTTTCGCCGGTGAGGCTGAGCAAGGCGCCGTCAGACAGGAACTGCAGCGTGCGCGGATAGGCCGGCATGCTGATCAGCGACGCCGTAGGGTTTTTCGCCAGGTAGCCGCCGATGGCTTCCAGGTTGGCGGGCACGCGCACATACAGCGCCCGACCGGCCGGGGCCTTGAACTTGAACGCGTGCAGGGTGTTGAGCGGTTCGACGCTGGGCACGTGGGTCAGGTTGACCTTGGTACTACGGGCCAGCAGCGCGTCGTCGATGTCGTTGCTGTTATAGGGGCGCGTGTCGTCCTCAGCTTTTTCCGGCAACAGCCACGCCTGGACCTTACCGGCGATGGTGTCATCGGCCACGGCGCTGGAGCTGCTGAACATCAACACCGGCTCGGGTTCGCCGCGTTCGTTGTCGACAAAGCTCACTTCGGCAGCGGTAAACGTCAGGCGGTAGCGGCCGGGCACGGTGACTTCGGCCACCAATGGCGCGTTGCTGGCGTTGCCACCGTCACGGGCTTTGATGCCTTCGTCGAGCTTGGCGCTGACGGGCGTGCTTTCCAGTGGGGTGGCCAGGGCGGCGGAGCGTACATAGGCGTTGAGCTTGGTCTCGTCGAAGGTGATTTCCGGCCGATTGGGCAATTGGGCGTCGCGGTAGGCGAGGCCTTTGCCGAGAATGATCGAAACCCGCTTGCGCAGGCTTTCTTCGTCGACCGGGTGAGAAAAGCGGAAAGTCGCCACCAGTTGTTTCAGCGTCGGGTTGGACGGGTCCTGATACAACTCGTTCTGTGAAAGGCTGGCGCGAAACGGCTGGGTGGAGAACTGGCCGCTGTACTCGTTGAGCAACACGCCGTCGGCGAGCAGGTTTTTCTTCGCCAAATCGAAGGTGTAATGGGCGTCGATGGGCCAGTCTTTTTCCGGAGTGAACAGCAACGTGTGGTCATCGGACCAGCGCCAGGCACCGGCCACAGCGGGTTTAAGGGTAATGCCTGCGGTGACCGGCTTGCCTATCGCCGCCAAGGGGGCGACGGACTCGGCAAAACGCACCTGCAGGTTATCCACAACGACGGGTTGCTGGGTGTAGTCAGTCAGGTTGGGTTTGTGCAGCGAATAACCCACGGTGTGCGGCTGCGGCAGGTTGGAGTACCAATGCCAGCCATAGAACCCGGCGGCGGCCAGCAGCACCAGGCCCAACACCCCGGCACCGGCCTGGCGCGGGTAAGCGCGGGCCTTGCTCGCCAGGTTCAGCCCGCCACGGCCGATGGCACGCAGCCAGAACGGCGGCCGCCATTGGCCGAACAGGGCACCCACCACAGTCATTAACGCACCGAACAAGCGGCGACAGATCGCTTTTAACGCGTCAAACATGGTGAGCATCCCTGGCTAAGTGCGACGTATCTTACACGCGTCTTTAAGACAAACGATGAGGTCGATACGTCGCATCGTGGGGGATGTTTATGGGAGGCTGACATTCACATGTTGATCTTCGTCAGGCTTGAGGGCGCTGTTTGTCAGGTCCACCAATAGCGCACCAGATGAAAGAAGATCGGCGCCGCAAAGCACACCGAATCCAGCCGATCGAGCATCCCGCCGTGCCCTTCGATCATATGCCCCCAGTCCTTCACGCCACGGTCGCGTTTGATCGCCGACATCACAATGCCGCCGGCAAACCCCAGCAGGTTGATCAGCAGCGCAATCAGGAACGACTGCCACGGGTTGAACGGCGTGGTCCACCACAGCGCGGCGCCGATCAGGGAGGAGAGCAGGATGCCGCCGACAAAGCCTTCAACGGTTTTCGACGGTGACAGGTTGGGCGCGATCTTGTGTTTGCCGAACAGCTTGCCGCACACGTACTGCAGCACGTCCGACAGTTGCACCACGATCACCAGGTAGGCGATCAACAGCAGGTTGCGGCCTTCATAGCCGGGGATGTCGAGGGTGAGCAGGGCGGGCACGAAGGACACGCAGAACACCGCGATCATCAGGCCCCATTGCACCTTCGACGCACGCTCCAGGAAGTGCGTGCTGTCGCCGCCGAGGGAGGCGAGGATCGGTAGCAGCAGGAACACGTACACCGGGATGAAGATCGAGAACAGCCCGTACCAGTCGGCATAGATCAGCAGGTATTGCAGCGGCAGCGCCAGGTAAAACGCGGCCACCAGGGCCGGGTAGTCGCTGCGCCGGGTGGGGGTGAGGGTGAGGAATTCGCGCAGGGCGTAGAACGAGACGGCGTAGAACAGCAGGATCACTGCGCCGGTGCCGAGCCAGAAGGCGATGCCGATCACCACCACCATCACCCACCAGGCGTTGATGCGGGCGTTGAGGTTGTCGATCACCGCATTCGGCGTGCCACGGGTGCGCAGCTTGAGGATCAGGCCGATCAGCGAGGCGAGTACCAGGATCGCGCCGATCCCACCGAACAGCATCAGGGTTTGGCTATCCATGTCAGAAATGCTCCGGGGCGAGGGCGAGCAGGGCGTCGCGGGTGCGGGCAAGGAAGGCCGCTTTGTCTTCGCCGTCTTCCAATTGCAGTGGGGCGCCGAAGCTGGTGGTACACAGCAAAGGCAGTGGCAGGACGCGGCCCTTGGGCATGACCCGGTTGAGGTTGGCAATCCACACTGGGATCAATTCGGCCTGTGGGTAACTTTTTGCCAGGTGATACAGGCCGCTTTTAAACGGCAGCAAGCCATCCTCCAGATTGCGTGTGCCTTCGGGAAAGATGATCAGCGAGTCGCCGCCTTCCAGCGCGGCGAGCATGGGCTGCAAGGGGTTATCCACAGGGTCTTTGCGTTCACGGTCGATCAACACGCCGTTGAATACGCGGCGGATGATGTAGCGGCGTAGCGCACTTTTATTCCAGTAGTCACTGCCAGCCACCGGGCGCGTGAATTTGCGCAGGTTCTGCGGCAGCGATGCCCACAGCAACACGAAGTCGCCGTGGCTGCTGTGGTTGGCGAAGTAGATGCGTTGCACCGGCACCGGCGCGCAGCCCAGCCACAGGCTACGGGCGCCGGTGACGGTGCGGGCCATCGAGGTAATCAGGGTGGCAACCACGGGTTCAAACATGGGGATTCCTTATCCGGCGAAAGGTAGCCAAGGGCTGGCGAGGATCACGCCCAGGGTCAGCAGCACTTGCGCGCCGAGCAGCCAGGCTTGCTTGCGCAGCAGTTTGAGGGCGCCGCGACGGCGTTCGGTCCAGGGCCGACCGGCGCGTTTGGGCGACTGCAGGCCGAGGGTTTGCAGGGCCTGGTCGAGGTCCGGGGTGCGTTCGGTGTCGCGGGCGAGCAGGGTGAACAGGTCGGCGTCGAAGGCCACGCGCAGTGCCCAGTACTTCTGCAGCAGGCCGAGGATAATCATCCACAGGCTGAGCAGCAGGCAGATCGGCGCGACGCTGGCCATCAACAGTTGCGCCAGGCCGAATAACACGCCCAGCAGCGTCAGGCCTGTGGATAACTGATCCAGTGAGCGGCCACGGCGCAGCAGGCTGGCGACGACCTGAAGTTCCATATCAGCAGGCATGGGGCAAGGCCTCCAAGGCATGGCGATGAGCGGGATGCAGGACCACCTGGGTCCGTGCTGTACGAATAATAGCCAGTGCTTGATCCACCGTGGCGGCGCGTCCGCTGTGCAGCAGCCAGGCGGCGACGGCGGTAGCGCTGCGCGAATAGCCGAGGGCGCAGCACACCAGCACGGCGCCGCTGGCGCGCAGGCGTTCGATGGCTTGCGCCGCTTGCAGGCATTCGGCGGGTGTCGGCGCGATCAGGTCGAGTACGGGGATGCCTTGATAGGCGCGGCCCTGTGGATTAATCGGCAATTCCGCGCACAAATCGACGATGGCCGTGAATGAACCTTGCTCGCGCACGGTAGGCAGCCGCCCGAGCCAGACGTTATCCACAATTAGGTCGGGTTGTGGATGCGTGCGTGTCCACCACCGCGAATTGAGCCACGCCGCCGCCAGATACGGTGCATACAGCCAACGCGCGGCGGGGGTCAGTTGACCGTCGGCACGTTTCTGGAAACCTGGCGCGCCGAGAGCGACGTAATTCGCCATGATCAGCCCCAGGGACAACGCCGGCCACAGTAGCCACAGCCACCCGCCGCCGAGGGTAAACGCGAGGGTGATCAGCCCCAGCGCGCCCAGGCCGTAGCGCAGCCCCAGCCGCCAGCGCGTGGAATCGCGGGTCAGCCGCGCATTCAACAGCGGGCTCGGGTGTTCCAGCGGCCACAGCCACACGCACAGCCAACCCGCCAGGGCGCCTGTGGGTAAGTCGATAAAGTGGTGTTGATAAGTGGTCAGCACCGAAACCCCGATCAACCCGAACCAGCCGTGTACCAGCCAGCGCCAGGCGCCCTGGGTGTGACGTTGGTACATGATCCACAGGATCACCAGCAGCGCGATATGCAGCGACGGTGCCTGGTTGAACGGTTTGTCGAAACCGGCCAGCACGGCGAACAGCCAGCCGAACACGCCGTCCAGCTCCGGCCTTTCGAAGGTGAAGCGCAGCGGCCAGATCAGGAAGCAGCTCACGGCGATGAGCTGCGCACTCAGCAGGCGCAGCGCATGTTGCTTCAGTTCATGGCGGCTGTTGGGCAGCAGCAGGGATAAACCGTAGAGCAGGTCGATAGTCCAGTAGGGCACGATGGTCCAGGCCCAGAACGGCATGTGGGTTTCCCAATCGAACACCAGTGTGCCGACGTCGCTGCGCTGGCTGGTGACCCATGTGGCAAAGCCATAGGTGCTGAAAAACAGCGGCGCCAACAGCAACAGCCACAGGAACGCGGGCTTTAACAGGCCGGGTTCGCGCATGTTCAGATCTTCTGCGCCAGGGACACGGTAAAGATGCCCCACTCATCCACCCGCTGGGTGATCTTGCGGAAACCGGCGGCTTCCACCAGTTGATCCATTTCTGCCTGGCTGCGCCGGCGCATCACCCAGGCCTGGCCCTGGCGATGGCTGGTCAGCGCGCGGGCGATCAGTTCCAACTGCGGGTGCCACGGCTGGCCGGTGTAGACCAGATAACCGCCGGGCTCCACGGCTTCGGCCAGGCCCGCCAGCGAACCGCCGACCATGGCGTTATCGGCAAACAATTCATACAGCCCGGAGACCACCGCCAACGTCGGCTTGGGCGCCAGCGCCGCCAAGTCCGCGCGGTCGAACGCATCGCCTTTGACGAATTGCGCGATATCCCCCAGGCCTTTCTCGCGAATCAGTGCGCCACCATCGCGCACGTTGATGTCGCTGTAGTCGCGCAGCAGGATCGATTCCGGTAGCGGCGAAACGCCCTGCAAGGCTTCGAGAATGTAGCGACCGTGGCCGGCGGCGATATCGACGATGCGCACTTCGCGGTCCGCTGTGCGCAACTGGGTCATGGCCAGGCGCAGCAGCTCTTCGACATTCAGCTTGCGCTGGCGAATGCCGCGCCAGCCGATGGAGTTGAGGTAGTTGGTGTCGATCATCCGGCCCAGCCGGCCTTTGCCGGTGGGCGTGTTGCGGTACACGTAGTCCAGGGTGCTGCCGGAGTCGAAACCGGTGTCGAAGCCCAGCTTCACGCCGTCCGACAGGTTCTTACCGAGGCCCATGCTGGCGCGGGTCATACGCCAGTACAGGTCGCGCAGGGAATTGCGCGGCAGCGGTGCGGCGAGGGATTCGGATTCGGCGCAGGTGGCGCCCAGCTTGTCGGCATCGAGCAGCGAGGCGCGGTCCAGCGGGTGCGCGAAGTTCTGCAGGATAAAACGCCGGGCGCTGCTCACGGCCACGGCGCGGTCGCGCTCGCCGAGGGTGTCGTGGAAGAAGCCTGGGAGGATATGCAGCTCTTTTTTCAGGCTGCCGAGGCGGTCGAAAAACTGTTGTTGGGGTTTGCGATGCACCACGAAATCGGAGCCGGAGATCAGCAGTTGGGTCGGCACCTGGATCGCCTGGGCATCGGCGACAACCCGGTCGGCCGCTTCGTACAGACCGAGTAGCACATTCACCGAAATCGCCTTGGTGATCAGCGGGTCGCTGTCGTAGGACGCGACGCGCTCCGGGTCGTGGCTGAGGAACTTGGCCTTGACGTAACTGTTGACGAAAAAGTTGCCGCGAAACTTGCGCATCAGCGCCAGGCCCGGCCGGGCGAAGGGCACGTACAGTTTGACGTTGAACGCCGGGGAGGCGAGCACGAGCGCGCGGATTTTCGGCGCGTAGTCGTGGACCCAGGTGGCTGCAATCACCGCGCCGACGCTTTGGGCGATGACTGCAGTATTTTCGGCCTCGACGCCGTAAGTGACGCCGATGTGGTCGCAGAAAGTCTGCACGTCGCGGGCGCTGGTGGCGAAGCTGGGGCTGTCGCCGCGCTCGCCGGGAGATTGGCCGTGGCCACGGGCGTCCCAGGCGAAGAAGTCGAACTGTGGCAGGTTCAGTTCATCGACCAGGTGGGCGATGCGCCCCGAATGCTCATGGCCGCGATGGAACAGCAGGATCGCCTTGCGCGGCTCGCCGTCCGCTGGGGCGGTAGCCGGCCAGTGCCGGTAGAAAAGCTCGACGCTATCATGGGTACTGAAGGTGTGTTCTTGCTGTTCGCGCATCGCAAAATCCTTATGCAGAAGGGGAAATGTGTTGTTCTTCTTTGAGGCCCTGACGCACCCGGTTGACCAGGGTGTAGGCGAGCAGGGCGGCGACCAGCCACATCACCGTATCGACCCAGCCGGCGCCGAGCCAGCCCAGCGCCACGCCGGTGGCCAGCACGCCGAGGACGAATGCCCGATCACTTTTGCCCATCGGCCCGTCGTAGCGCCGTGACGCGCCGACCATCGGCCCGAGCACCCCGGCGTATTCGCTGAACACCGCCAGCAAGGTCACCAGCAGCACCGGCGCCAGGCTGACGCCGGGGAGCAGTGCAAAGGGCAGGATCAGCGCGCTGTCGGCGATCACGTCGCACAGTTCATTGAGGTAGGCGCCCAGGCGCGACTGCTGGCCGAATTCCCGGGCGAGCATGCCGTCGATGGCGTTGAGGGCCATGCGCACGATCATCCACAGCGGGATCAGCGCAAACACCCAGAGGTGCTGGGCAAAGCCGGCGATCAGCAGGCCGACCAGCAGGGAGATGACCCCGGCCAGCACGGTGATCTGGTTGGCGGTGGTGCCGTTGTCATAGAGGCGCTGCACGAGGGGGCGCAGCAGGTTTTGAAACCGCGGTTTGAGCTGATAGATCGAAATCATGGGGGTGACGCTTCCTTGTCCGTGAGCCCGCGAAAAACTGGTCGAGAGTGTGCCGATTAATCGTCACCTGCACCAGTGATAGCGTGTGTTTATGGGGGTTTAGTCACGCTCCGGAGCGCGATGAAGAACAAATGTGGGAGGGGGCTTGCCCCCGATGGCGGCGGACCCGCCAACCCATGCATCAACTGACCCAGAGCCATCGGGGGTAAGCCCCCTCCCACAGTGGGTCTGTGTGGCATGTGAATACGGTGTTTAACGAACACAAATTTCACGCATTGTGTTATATCGTAACGAATTATGTACAGGCGGGCATGAGTGGATGCAAGTGGATCTAGAAGCTGACGGCGCTTCGGTTGAAGGCCTGCCGCGTTTTCAGCAAGGGCTGTTCCATGCCCGTCGATTGAGGCAAGCCGGTATCAGCCTGACTGCGTTGGCCATCAGCGGCTGGGTGCTGGCGCTGTTTGTTGCGCTGTTTGCACCGGTGTCGATCTGGCCGGTGGTGTTGATTAACTGCGCGTGCGCGTTGCTGGTGCTGGTGGCCGGGTTGCAGTCGGCGTGGTGGGTTGCCGATTGGCGTGCCCAGGCGCTGGAAGCGTCGGCGCCCGACTTACTCGCAGCAGAGGGCGAACCCGCCGGCTGGCAGGCGCGCCTGGTGGGGCGTTTCGGCAGAGGGTTGCTGGCCCAGATCGGTGCGCCGGTGTTGTGGCTCGGCGGTTGGTCGTTGTTCGCGCTGGTCAGCATCATTGAGTTCTGGAACCTGGGCTTGCCGGCGGCAGCGGTCGGCCAATCCGCAAGTATCGGCGCCGCGCTGGCCTTGGCATTGGCCTTTGGCCTGCTAGTGTTCGAGCGGCGCCTGGCCCAGGAAACCGCCGCGCAATGGCCGGAAGCCGCGCAGTTGGCGCAACTAAGCCGGGTGGCGATTAGTTGTCTGCTGATCAGTGCGATTTGCCTGCTGTTTGCCAGTGCGGCGTCGGTGTGGCCGCTGCGCCTGGCGACGCTAGCTGGGCTGTTGCCGGCGCTGGTCGCGCTGGAGTTTCTGTTAAGGGCTGTGCTGTCGCTGTTCAGCCCGCGCCAACCGCGCCTCGAACCGCGCTTGATGGCGCAGAGTTTTATCGCCGGGCTGCTGCGCTGGCCGCCGCAACCGCTGCAGGCCTTGCAGCACGAATTGCACAACCGCTTCGGCATCGACCTGCGCCAGATCTGGGCGTTTACCTACATGCGCCGGGCGTTTCTGCCGGTGCTGCTGGTGGTGCTGGCCGTCGGCTGGGCGCTGACGGGGGTGCATGAAGTGCCCCTGCAAGGCCGTGGGATTTATGAGCGCTTCGGCAAACCGGTGCACGTCTTCGGCCCGGGTCTGCACGCCGGGTTGCCGTGGCCGTTGGGCCGCGTGCTGAACGTGGAAAACGGCGTGGTGCATGAGCTGGCGACCAGCGTCAGCGAAGCCGCCAGCCCGGAGCTCGCAGCGGCCGAAGGCCCGGCGCCGCCGATCGCCAACCGCCTATGGGACGCCAGCCATGTGAATGACAAATCCCAGGTGATCGCCAGCAGCCGCGGCGACAAACAGAGCTTCCAGATCGTCAATATGGATGTGCGCTTCGTCTACCGTATCGGCCTGACCGACCAGGCCGCGCTTGCCGCCACCTATAACAGTGCGGATGTGCCGACCCTGATCCGCAGCACCGCCAGCCGTATCCTCGTGCATGACTTTGCCTCGCGCACCCTCGACGAATTGCTCGGCGAACAACGCACCGGCCTGGCCGAAGAGATCGGCCGCGCCGTGCAAGCGGACCTGCAAAAACTCGACAGCGGCGTGGAAATTCTCGCCACGGTGGTCGAAGCCATCCACCCACCGTCCGGTGCCGCCAACGCCTACCACGGCGTGCAAGCGGCGCAGATCGGCGCCCAGGCGCTGATCTCCCGCGAACGCGGCGCCGCCAGCGAACAAACCAACCAGGCCCTGCTGCAAGCCAGCACCGCCCGCGACCAGGCCCAGGCCACCGCGCGTGAGGTCAATGCCGGCGCCCAGGCGGCGGACCTGCGCTTTGCCGCCGAACAAAAGGCCTACGCCAGCGCCGGCAAAGCCTTCGTGCTGGAGCAGTACCTCGGCCAACTGACCCTGGGCCTGGCTCACGCCAAGCTGCTGATTCTGGATCATCGCCTGGGCGCCGACAGTGCGCCGACGATCGATCTGCGTTCTTTTTCCTTGCCGGCCGATCCCTCGGTGCCGCGTAAAGCCGTTCAATAAGGAGTCTGTCTGTTGAGCGCTCATTCTCACGATCATGGTCACCACCACCACGGCCACCATCACCACCACCACGGTGATGAACAACCCGCCGGCCCCTTCCCTTGGCGGCGCATGGCCTGGGCCGTGTTGCTGGTGCTGTTTGCGGTCGCGGCCGCGAGCCTGGTGCAGGTGCGGTCCGGCGAAGCCACGGTGATTACCCGTTTCGGCAACCCGTCGCGGGTGCTGCTGGAGCCGGGCCTGGGCTGGCGCTGGCCGGCGCCGTTCGAAGCGGCGATCCCGGTGGACCTGCGTCTGCGCACCACCTCCAGCGGTTTGCAGGATGTTGGTACCCGCGATGGCCTGCGCATCATCGTGCAGGCTTACGTGGCGTGGCAGGTGCAGGGCGATGCCGACAATGTGCAGCGCTTTATGCGCGCAGTGCAGAACCAGCCGGATGAAGCAGCGCGGCAGATTCGTACCTTTGTCGGCTCGGCGCTGGAAACCACAGCGGCCAGCTTCGACCTGTCCAGCCTGATCAATACCGATGCCAGCCAAGTGCGCATCGCCGATTTCGAAGCGCAGTTGCGTCAGCAGATCGATCAACAATTGCTCACCACCTATGGCGTGCGCGTGGCGCAGGTGGGCATCGAGCGGCTGACCTTGCCGTCGGTGACGCTCATCGCCACTGTCGACCGCATGCGCGCCGAGCGTGAAACCATCGCCACCGAACGCACCGCCGTGGGCAAGCGTGAGGCGGCGCAGATTCGCTCCGCCGCCGAGCGCGATGCGCGAATCGTGCAGGCCGATGCCACGGTGAAAGCCGCCGACATCGAAGCGCAATCGCGGGTCGAAGCGGCGCAGATTTATGGGCGGGCCTACGCGGGCAATCCCCAGCTGTACAACCTGCTGCGTTCGCTGGACACCCTGGGCACCGTGGTCACCCCGGGCACCAAGATCATCCTGCGCACCGACGCCGCGCCGTTCCGCGCACTGGTGGACGGGCCGAAGGACGTCCAGCCATGACCGAGCGTGACAGCCCGGACAGCCCGTGGATTCAGGCCGGGCGCCTGACGTTCATGGCGCTGTACGCGGTGACGGTGTTGGCCGCCCTGGCCTGGGCGTTTTCCAATGTGCGCCAGATCGACCCGCAAAATCGCGCCGTGGTGTTGCACTTCGGCGCGCTTGATCGGGTTCAGAATGCCGGGCTGTTGCTGGCGTGGCCGCAGCCGTTCGAGCAGGTCGTGCTGTTGCCGGCGGGGGACCGGGTGATCGAGCGGCGGATCGACAACCTGCTGCGTTCCGATGCCGCGGTGCAGGCCGACCGCGTGGCCAGTTTCGCCACGCCGTTGAGCGATGCCCTGGCCGGCTCCGGCTACCTGCTGACCGGCGACGCCGGCGTGGTGCAGCTGGATGTGCGGGTGTTCTACAAAGTCACCGAGCCTTATGCGTTTGTGTTGCAGGGCGAGCACGTGCTGCCGGCGCTGGATCGTCTGGTGACGCGCAGCGCCGTGGCCCTGACGGCGGCGCGGGATCTGGACACCATTCTGGTGGCGCGCCCCGAATTGATCGGCAGTGACAACGGCGCCGCCGAGCGCCGTGAACGGCTGCGCGGCGACTTGGTGCAAGGCATCAACAAGCGCCTGGCGCAGTTGACCGCCAGCGGCTTGGGAGTGGGTATCGAAGTCACCCGCGTCGATGTGCAATCGAGCCTGCCGAGCCCGGCGGTGAATGCCTTCAACGCGGTGCTCACCGCCAGTCAGCAAGCCGACAAAGCCGTGGCGAATGCACGGACCGACGCGGAAAAACTCACGCAAACCGCGAACCAGCAGGCTGACCGCCTGGTGCAAGTCGCCCACGCCCAGGCCAGCGAACGCCTGGCCAATGCCCAGGCGCAAACCGCTACTGTCGCCAGCCTGGCCCAGGTCAAAGACCCCGGCTTGCTGTTGCGCCTGTACCGCGAACGCTTGCCGAAGATTCTCGGCCAGGCCGGTTCCGTGACCACGGTCGATCCCAAAGACGACTCCCGCTTGATCATTCAGGGAGCCGAACAATGAGCGCGCCCATGCTGACATCCGCCGAGCAGCGCAGCGCCGCCCGGCAATTGACCCTGGCCATGCTCGCCCTCGGCTTGCTCGTGCTGGGCCTGGTGTGGCGCTGGCTGGCGCCGGACCAGAGCGGCGTCAGCCAGTTGCTGCTCGGTGTGGCCTCGCTGCTGGTGGCCGTGCCGGTGATGCGCTCGGCCTGGTACAGCCTGCGTTTTCCCAGCCTGCATGGCATCACCGACCAGCTCATCGCCCTGGCGATGCTCGGCGCGTGGGCCACGGGCGATCTGCTGACCGCCGCCTTGCTGCCGATCATCATGATCTTCGGCCATGTGCTGGAAGAGCGCAGCGTGATCGGCTCTCAGGAAGCGATCCATGCCCTCGGCAAACTGACCCGCAGCCACGCGCGCCTGGTGCAGGCGGACGGCAGCATCAGCGAGGTCGACAACGGCACGCTGAACACCGGCGACATCGTCGAAGTGCGCGCCGGCGACCGCGTGCCCGCCGATGGCGTGGTGCTGTCCGGCCAGGCCAGCCTCGACACGGCGCCGATCACCGGCGAATCGGTGCCGCTGGAAGCCAGCGTCGGCGTGCAAGTGTTCGGCGGTGCGATCAACCTCGACGGGTTGTTGCGCCTGGAGGTGACCCGCACCGGCAACGAGTCGACCCTGGGCAAAGTCATCGCCCTGATGCAGAACGCCGAGCGCTCCAAGCCGCCGATCACGCGCCTGCTGGAGCGCTACGCCGGCAGCTATATGGTGTTGGTGCTGTTGCTGGCGGCGGTGACGTGGTTTGTCACCCATGACGCCCAAGCGATGCTCGCGGTGTTGGTGGCGGCGTGCCCGTGCGCGCTGGTGCTGTCGGCTCCGGCCACGGCGATTGCCGGGATTGCCGTGGCGGCGCGGCATGGGATTCTGATCCGCAGCTCGGCGTTCCTCGAAGAGTTGGCGGACCTGACCTCGCTGGTGGTCGACAAGACCGGCACCCTGACCTTTGGCACCCTGCGTTTGCAGTCCATCGAAACCACCGCGCCGGACCGCCAAGGGTTGTTGAACCTGGCGGCCAGCCTCGGGTCGGCCAGCAGCCACCCGGTCAGCCGCGCGTTGGCGGGGTTGGCGACGCAGGAACAGCTGTTGGTGCTCACCGACATCCGCGAACGCCAAGGCCTCGGCGTGGTGGCCCAGACCGCGCAGGGCGAAGCGGCGCTGGGCCGGCCGGAGCTGTTCGAGCAGTTGGGCATCGCCACCACCCGCGTCCCCGACCATGATGGCCCGATTGCCGGGCTGGCCTTGAACGGTGCGTTCCTTGCCTGGCTGTTGCTCGCTGACAGCGTCAAACCTGAAGCGCGCCAGGCCCTGCAAGAGCTGCGCGACCTGGGCCTGGGTCGCCAACTGCTGCTGACCGGCGACCGTCAAAGCGTGGCCGACAGCCTGGCCCTCGACGTGGGCATCAGCGATGTCGAAGCCCAGGCTCTGCCGGAAGACAAGCTCAACCGCGTATTGGGGGAGATCCGCAGCGGTTTCCGGCCGATGGTGGTGGGCGACGGCATCAACGATTCCCTGGCGCTCAAAGCGGGCGTGGTCGGTGTGGCCATGGGCGCGGGCGGTGCGGATATCGCGCTGGCCTCGGCGGATGTGGTGTTGATTGGCAGCGACTTGCGCCGCCTGGGCACGTGTGTGCGCTTGAGTCGTCAATGTCGGCACACGTTGCAGGTCAACGTGATCATCGGCCTGGGCTGGACGCTGGCCATCGTGGTGTTCGCCGCGTTTGGCTGGTTGGGGGCTGCTGGCGCGATGATCGCGGCGGTGTTGCACAACCTCAGCACCTTGCTGGTGCTGGGCAATGCCGGGCGTTTGCTGCGGTTTCAGGAGCCGTTGTCGAAGCTGGAGAAATAACTGTCAGATTTTTTTCGAGGGTGCTGTAACGGCAAGGGGGCACCTCACTCTAGTGGTATGTCGGGACTGAGCATGCCGCTCAGCCGACCTAACCACGCTCTATGAGGATGACCCCATGACCATCAAAAACGCCATTTCCGGTGCTGCCCTGGCGCTCGCTGCTGCCACCCTGTTTGCCGGTGTCACCACCCAGGTACAGGCCGCCGACGCTGCGGTGCATTGCTACGGCGTCACCTCCTGCAAAGGCATGAATGACTGCAAGACCGCTGAAAACGCCTGCAAGGGCCAAGCGGTTTGCAAGGGTCATGGCTTCAAGGCCATGACTAAGGCTGCGTGCGACAAGGCCGGTGGCAAAGTCGGCGAGTAATCGGCCCCCGCGTACCCCGCAGCGGCCACCTGCCGCTGCGGACACGTTTGCCCAGGAGTGTCTGATGTCCATGTCCCTTCCGAGCCTGGGTTACGGCCTGGGTCTACGCAGTGAGTACTACCAGCAGATCCTTGAACAATCGCCGGCCGTGGATTGGTTCGAAGTGATCTCCGAGAATTACCTGGTGCAGGGCGGTAAAGCCTTGTACTACCTGGACGCGATCGCCGAGCGCTACCCGCTGGTGATGCACGGTGTGTCCCTGTCCATCGGCGGGCCCCATGCCCTCGATATCGATTACCTCAAGCAGCTCCAGCAACTCGCCGCGCGCATCCAGCCGGCGTGGATCTCCGATCACCTGTGCTGGAGCCGTGGCAGCGCGCACCAATTGCATGACCTGCTGCCCCTGCCTTACACCGAAGAAAGCCTGTATCACGTGGCCAGTCGTGTGTTGCAGGTGCAGGATGTGTTGCAGCGCCCGCTGGTGCTGGAGAACGTCTCCAGCTATGTGCGCGCCAAGGCGGATGAATTCACCGAGTGGGAATTCCTCAACGCGCTGACCCAATTGACGGGGTGCCAGTTGCTGCTGGACGTCAATAATGTGTACGTCAGCTCGCGCAATCACGGTTTTGATGCCTGGACGTTCATTCACAACCTGCCGCCGCAGAGCATCCGCCAACTGCATTTGGCGGGGCATATGGACTACGGCGATTACGTGGTCGATACCCATGACCATCCGGTGTGTGATCCGGTGTGGGCGCTGTATCAACAGACCCTGGAGCACCTGGGCCCGGTCTCGACGTTGCTGGAGCGCGATGACCATTTTCCGCCGTTCGAAGAGCTGCTCAGCGAGTTGGACAAGGCCCGCACGCTGGGTGCGACCGCCTTGGCCAGGAGAACGTTATGCGCCTGACGGATTGGCAACTGGCCTTCGAAGAGCACTTATTGGCCGAAACCCCTGTGGCCGGCACTGGCTTTGCCGCCACGTTGCTGGGTGGTCCTACGCTGGATGTGGAAACGGGCCTGGCGATTTATCACAATGCCTACCTGTCGCGGTTGCAGGACGTGTTACGCCAAGACTTCGGCGCCCTCTGGTATTGGCTCGGGGATGACGAATTCGCCTCGTTGACCGAGGCCTACGTGCGTCGCTATCCCTCTGCCCACTACAGCTTGCGCTGGTTGGGCCAGCGGTTCGCGGCGTTTATCCAGGAGCACCTGGTGGCTGAGCAAAGCGCCCCGCTGTCTGAGCTGGCGCGGCTGGAGTGGGCCTTTACCCTGGCGTTCGATGCGCCGCCGGGTACGCCGCTGACCCTGGACGACATGGCGCGACTGTCACCGCACGACTGGCCGGGTTTGCAGGTCACCCTGGCGCCGACCGTTCAGCAGATACTCTGCCGCTTCAACAGCGTAGAGACCTGGCGCGCCGGCAAGGCCCAGTCGGACTTGCGCGCCGGCCAGCCCCTGGATACGCCGCAGATCTGCCTGGTGTGGCGCCATCAGCAGGTGTGCCGCTACCGCAGCCTGGAACCCGCAGAAACCTGCGCCTTGGCGGGTATGGTGACCACCGGCTGGTGTTTTTCAGAACTGTGCGCACAGTTGGCAGTCAGCTATGGAGAGGGTGCGCCCCTGCAAGCGGTCTCGTGGCTGAAACAGTGGATTCAGGACGGTTTGCTCGAACGCCGATTTTCATAAGCGCAGGTTATGAAATCGATAGCTTCCTACGTTGTCGTGGGATGGTCTACCCTCTTTCCAGACGTCTGAAACAAGGGGGGACTACTCATGCTCGCGCAACTTCCACCGGCCTTACAGAATCTTCAGCTACCGCTGCGTCTTCGACTCTGGGACGGCCATGAATTCAACCTGGGCCCCGAGCCCAGTGTGACCATCGTGGTGAAGGACCCCACGGTTGTGTCCACGCTTTTCCATCCCACGCTCGATTCATTGGGCGAAGCCTTCGTCGAGGGCAAGCTGGAGCTGGAAGGCTCCATCGCCGAGGTGATCCGGGTGTGTGACGAGTTGAGTTATGCCCTGATCGATGACGATGCGGACAATCATCCGGTGCGCTCGATCCACGACAAGGCCACTGACGCGGCGGCGATTTCCTACCATTACGACCTGTCCAACGCGTTCTACCAGCTGTGGCTCGACCAGGACATGGCGTATTCCTGCGGTTACTTCGAAACCGGCAGCGAATCCATCGACCAGGCTCAACAAGACAAATTCCGTCACCTGTGCCGCAAGTTGCGCTTGCAGCCGGGGGAGTATTTGCTCGATGTCGGCTGCGGTTGGGGCGGGCTGGCGCGGTATGCGGCGCGGGAGTTTGGGGTAAAAGTGTTTGGCATCACCCTGAGCAAGGAGCAACTGGCCCTGGCCAAAGAGCGCGTGAAAGCCGAGGGCCTGGATGATCAAGTGGACCTGCAACTGCTCGATTACCGCGACCTGCCCCAGGACGGCCGTTTCGACAAAGTGGTGAGCGTGGGGATGTTCGAACACGTCGGCCACGCCAACCTGGCGCAATACTGCAAGACCCTGTTTGGCGCGGTGCGCGAAGGCGGCCTGGTGATGAACCATGGCATCACCGCCAAGCACATTGACGGGCGCCCCGTGGGCCGTGGCGCCGGGGATTTTATCGAGCGCTACGTATTCCCCAACGGCGAACTGCCGCACCTGGCGATGATGACCGCCGAGCTCAGCGAAGCCGGGCTCGAAGTGGTCGACGTAGAAAGCCTGCGCATGCACTACGCACGCACCCTCGACCATTGGAGCGAACGCCTGGAAGACAACCTGGAAGCAGCGGCGAAGCTGGTGCCGCAGCAGGCATTGCGCATCTGGCGGTTGTACCTGGCCGGTTGCGCCTACGCGTTTGCGCGGGGCTGGATCAACCTGCACCAGATCCTGGCGGTAAAACCCTTCGCCGATGGCAGCCATGAACTGCCGTGGACGCGGGAAGACATCTACCGTTGAAGCATTTTCGCGCAGCCCCGTGGATGCAAAATGTGGGAGGGGGCTTGCCCCCGATTGCGGTGTGTCAGCTAGCGGATTGGGCACTGATTCACCGCCATCGGGGGCAAGCCCCCTCCCACATGTTTATCGCAGCGTCTGTTAGAGAATCGGTGAGATAAGCCGCGCGATCGGCATGCTGGCGGTAAAACCCCACGCCGATGGCAGCCATGAACTGCCGTGGACGCGGGAAGATATCTACCGCTGAAGCGTTCCCCGCAGCTCGGCGGATGCAAAATGTGGGAGGGGGCTTGCCCCCGATTGCGGTGTGTCAGCTAGCGGATTGGGCACTGATTCACCGCTATCGGGGCAAGCCCCCTCCCACATGTTTACCGCAGCGTCTGTTGGATAATCGGTGAGATAAACCGTGCGATCCGCATACTGGCAGTAAAACCCTTCGCCGATGGCAGCCATGAACTGCCGTGGACGCGGGAAGACATCTACCGTTGAAGCATTTTCGCGCAGCCCCGTGGATGCAAAATGTTGGAGGGGGCTTGCCCCCGATTGCGGTGTGTCAGCTAGCGGATTGGGCACTGATTCACCGCTATCGGGGCAAGCCCCCTCCCACATGTTTATCGCAGTGTCAGTTAGAGAATCGGTGAGATAAGCCGCGCGATCCGCATGCCCAGTTGTTGCAGGCGGCGGGTTTCGCGGCTTTCTTCCTGGCTGACTTCATGGGCCTGGGCGAAGTCATCGAGCAGCATGTGCTCCACTTGCTGGGCGAAGGCTTCATCGACGGTCAGCAACATCACCTCGAAGTTCAGCCGGAACGAACGGTTGTCCATATTCGCACTGCCGATGGCGCTGATTTCGCTGTCAACCAACACCACTTTCTGGTGCAGAAACCCCGGTCTATAGCGGAACACCCGCACCCCGGCGCGCACCGCTTCGATCGCGTAAAGGCTGGAGGCGGCATACACAATGCGGTGGTCGGGCCGCGACGGGAGCAACAGGCGCACGTCGACCCCGCGCAGCACCGCCAGGCGCAGGGCGGCAAACACCGCTTCATCCGGGATGAAATACGGGCTGGTGATCCACACGCGCTCGGTCGCGGCGTGGATGGCTTCGACAAAAAACAGCGAGCAGGTTTCATAAGGGTCGGCCGGGCCGCTGGCGAGCAATTGGCAGAGCACGCCGTCTTCGGGGTAAGTGTCCGGCAGGATCAGCGGCGGCAGTTCCCGCGCAGCCCAGAACCAGTCTTCGGCAAACGATTCCTGCAGGCACGCCACCACCGGGCCGATGACCTGCACATGGGTATCGCGCCACGGCGCCAGTGGCGGTTTTTTGCCCAGGTATTCGTCGCCGACGTTATGCCCGCCGACAAACCCGGTGATGCCATCCACCACCACGATCTTGCGGTGGTTGCGGAAGTTGACCTGGAAGCGATTGAGCCAGCCGCTGCGGGTGGCGAACGCCTTGACCTGCACCCCGGCGTCGCGCAGCGATTGCACATAGCGAGAGGGCAGGGCGTGGCTGCCGATGCGGTCGTAGAGCACGTAGACGGCTACGCCCTGGGCGACTTTTTCCTTCAGCAAGGCATGCAACTGCCTGCCGAGTTCATCGTCATGAATGATGAAGAACTGGAACAGCACGGCGGTTTTGGCGCCGCGAATCGCGTCGAAGATCGCACTGAAGGTGGCGTCACCATTGATCAGCAAGCGCACTTCATTGTTCGCCAGGCACGGCATGCGGCCCAGCTTGGGCATCGCCCGCAGCGAGGCGTAGGCGCTGGAGTTGCGTGCGGCCAGGGCTTCCTCGACCCACGGGCGCCAGTTCAGTTCGTTGATTGCGGTGTGCATTTCCTGGTTGGCCTGGCGCCGCGCCTGGATGTACGCATCGAAGGTGCTGCGGCCGAAGATCAGGTAAGGAATCAGCGTCAGGTAGGGTACGAACATCAGCGATAAGGCCCAGGCAATCGAGCCTTGGGCGGTCCTGACGGTCAGCACCGCATGGATCGCGGCAAGCGTTCCGAGAAAATGCAGCGTGGCGATAAAGTAGGCGAGCAGGTGCGGGCCAAAAAAATCCATGGACGATGTCACTCCAGGCAATCCAGTGCCTAACAGACCATGTTCGGTCAGGAATGTCGCTATTTTCTTTGCCGTGCAACACTGGCACTTTTGTGGCGTCTAACGCCCACAATTGCCCAGGAGTTACTCGATGAATGCTCGTCTGCTAGGTTTGGCCATGGTTATTGGTTTGTCACTGCCCGTGGCGGCACAGGCGCAGATGCTGGCGCCGGGCTTGTGGGAATTGACTACGAGCAACATGAAAGTGGATAACCAGGACCTGCCGGACCTGTCGCTGATTCTCGGTCAGCTCAAGCAACAGATGACCCCGGAACAGCGCGCCATGCTGGAAAAACAAGGCATCGCCATGGCCGGCAAAGGCGTCCAGGTGTGCCTCACCCCCGCCCAGGTCGCCTCCGACTCGATCCCGCTGACCGACCCGCAGTCGGGCTGCAAACAGCAAGTGACCGACAAGAGCGGCAACCAGTGGAAGTTTCGTTTCAGTTGCCCGAAAGCCCAGGGTACCGGCGTGGCCACCTTCCAGAGTCAGAAAGAGTTCACCACCACGGTCAACGGCACCTTCAACGCGACCGGCATTCAGCAGAAGG
Organism: Pseudomonas sp. D3; assembly: GCF_029320995.1. Lineage (NCBI taxonomy): Bacteria > Pseudomonadati > Pseudomonadota > Gammaproteobacteria > Pseudomonadales > Pseudomonadaceae > Pseudomonas > Pseudomonas sp. D3. Next base: position 155,052 of record NZ_CP119772.1, on the reverse strand, counting down.
GCAGCCTGGACAGCCACGCCCAGTGGCTGGGGGATAACTGCGGCACCGTCAAACCGCGCGCTTAACCCCGACCATCAGGTGTAGCCCCTGGCCGTTGTGTCAGGCCAGGCGGGCAAACTAGACAGTCACGCCGGACGCGTTCTTGCGGATCATGGTTTGCCCAACGCCGCGCACAGGGTGTTGAGGTTGTATTCGAACAGCCCGATAAAGGTGCTGGCCGGGCCTTCTGCGGCGAGGGCGTCGGAGTACAGCGTGCCGCCGATCTGTGCGCCGCTTTCGCTGGCGATCTGTTTGAGCAGGCGCGAGTCCTTGATGTTTTCAATGAACACGGCTTTGACTTTGTCCTTGCGGATCTGGGTGATCAGCGCGGCGACTTCAGCGGCTGAAGGCTCACGCTCGGTGGACAAACCCTGGGGCGCCAGGAACTGGATGCCATAGGCCTGGCCCAGGTAGCCGAAGGCGTCGTGGGAGGTGACGATACGGCGGTTGCCCGCTGGCAACGCGCCGAACTTGGCCTTGGCCTCGGCGAGCAGGCGGTAGATGTCTTTCAGGTACGCCTGGCTGTTGCGCAGGTAGTCGGCCTGGTTGGCCGGGTCGGCGGCCACCAGCGCCTTGGTGATGTTGTTCACATAGATTTCGGCATTGGCCAGGTTATGCCAGGCGTGCGGGTCCGGGATGGTTTCGCCGTCTTCCTCCATGGTGTGGGAGATCACGCCTTTGCTGGCGGTGACCACGGTGGCGCGGGTTTCGGTGCTGGCCACCAGGCGGTCCAGCCACGGCTCGAAGCCGAGACCATTTTTGATGATCAGCTTGGCCTTGAGCAGCGCCTTGGCGTCGTCCGGGCTCGGCTCGTAGGTATGCGCGTCGGCGTCGGGGCCGACCATGTTGCTGATCTGGATGTGCTCACCGCCGATCTGGTGAGTGATGTCATCGAGAATACTGAAGCTGGTCACCACCTGGAGTTTGTCGGCGGCCTGGGCCATGGACAACGGCAGTAGCAGACTGAACAGCACGAATAGAGCGCGCATCGGGAAACACCTCATTGGGATGACAGCAAGGGAGGGCGGCGCAGCAAGCCATGCACCGGACCGAAAACCACGGACAGCAGGTACCCACCACCAGCCACCAGCACAATCGCCGGGCCGCTGGGCAGTGAGTAATAGAACGACAGCAACAAACCAAGCCACACCGACAGGCAGCCCAGCACTGCCGATACCGCGATCAACACCGGCAAGCGCCGGCTCCAGAACCGCGACGCGATGGCCGGCAGCATCATCAATCCCACCACCATCAGCGCGCCGATGGCTTGGAAACCGATCACCAGGTTCAGCACCACCAGGGTCAAAAACAGCCCGTGGGCCAGCGGGCCGAGGCGGCTGACGGTTTGCAGGAACAGCGGGTCGAGGGTGTCCAGCAGCAGCGGTTTGTAGATCAGCGCCATGGCGACCAGGCTGAAGCCAGAGACCCAGAGCATGCCGGTCAAGGTGGTGTCGTCGACGGCCAGTGCGGAGCCGAACAATAGGTGCAGCAGGTCCAGGCGTTTGCCGGCAAGGCCGAGGATCAGCACGCCGGCGGCGAGGGAGATGGGGTAGATGGCGGCCAGGCTGGCGTCTTCGCGCAGGCCGGTGCGACGGGTGATCCACGCTGCCAACCCAGCCATGCTCAGGCCGGCGCCGAGGCCGCCAATGGTCAGCGCGGGCAGGCTCAGGCCGGCGAACCAGAAACCCAGGGCGGCGCCGGGCAGGATGCCGTGGGCGACGGCGTCACCGATCAGGCTCATGCGCCGCAGGATCAGAAACACCCCCAGCGGTGCGGTGCTGCAGGCGAGTACCAGGCCGCCGATCAGGGCGCGGCGCATGAAGATGAAGTCGACAAAGGGCAGCCACAGGTGCGCGGTGAGATGCATCAGGCCACCTGCATGTGCGGTTGCGGTCGGATCAGTTCTTTGCTCGGCCCGAACAGGCAGCCCGTGCTTTTGATCTGCACCACTTGCTGGGTGTGTTGACGCACGGAGGCCAAGTCATGACAGACCACGACCAGCGTGCGACCTGCGGCGTGCCAGGCGTGGATGTGTTTCCAGCACAAAGCCTGGCCGTCTTCGTCGAGTGCCGCGTGGGGTTCGTCGAGCAACAGCACCGGCGCGTCGGCCAGGCTCATGCGGGCGAGCAGGGCGCGTTGCAATTCGCCGCCGGACAACGCCATCAACGGGCGCTGTTCCAAGCCGCCCAGGCACCAGTCTTCCAGCACCGCCTGCAAACGCTGGCTGCGTTGCGGCGCACTGAGCTGCGAGCCCCAGAAGCCGGCGGCGACCAGTTCTTGCAGGCTGATCGGGAACTGACGGTCGAGGTGCTGTTGCTGCGGCAGGAACGACAGGCCGCCACGGCGTGGAATGTCCAAGGTGACTTTCCCTGCCAGGGGTTTTTGCAGGCCGGCGATGACTTTGAGCAGGCTGCTTTTGCCCGTGCCGTTGGCGCCGATCACACCGGTGAGGCTGCCCGTTTCCAGGCGCAAGTCCAGCGCAGGGGTCAGTGGTTGGCCAGGGGCGCCCCAGCGTAAAGCCGTACAGGTGATCATGCTGAGTGCCTCGTCCAGCGGCTTTCGGCCACGGCATCGTGCGCGTGCAGGCTTTCGGCGTGGATTACTTTGAGGTGGAAGGCTTGGACGGCATCCGAGCGTTTCAAGGCGAGGTTCAAGCGGCGGGCGGCGTCTTCGCAGAACATCAGGTTCTGCCCGTTGGCCAGGGCGAAGGCTTGTTCGTCCGCACGTTTTACCGCGGTTTGCACGGCGGTGCCGAGCGCGGCCTCCGCCGTGTTGATCAAATCGGTCAATGCCAGGTGCTCGCCGCGCAACTGGACGCGCAGTTGCGCGCTGCTGCGCTGGCTGTGGGGCGTGGCGACAATGCCATTGGCGCTGCCGAGCCAGGTCAGCACGTCGGCCTGCTGCAACGGTGTGTTGCCGAAGTCTTCGAGAAATTGCTGCTGAATCAACTGCCTGGCGAGGGCCGCTGAGCACGGACAGGTTGAGGAATAAGTAACGTCAATTTTTAGTTCCACGTGGAACATCTGGTTTTCCACACGCGCTTCGATGCTCACCGGGTAGCCTTTCCAGCCGGCCAGTGGACTGACCAATGCCGGGCGTTTGAGCAGCAGATCGGTGTGGATACGCAGGTAGGCGTTATTAGATAAACCTTCATGACTGTCGAGAAAACGCTGCAGTACCTTACGCAGAAGTGCCGGCGTCAATGGCTGCTGCTCGAGCCTCTCCAGCGCCAGGTACAGGCGTGACATATGAATGCCACGAGCCGTGCCGTCGTCCAGGCTGACGCCGGCGTCAGCAGTGGCGGCCAGGCGGTGGCCGTCGAGCAAAATGGGCAGGGCGATGCCGCACATGCCCACCCAGTCGAGCGGCAAGGCTTGGCGTGAAGCCTGCGCGGCGATATCCGGCAGAGTCAGCGCATTCATGAGCAGGTCCATCGTTGGCGATAAAAAGACATGTTATATTATAACTATTGAGTCGACGATGAATTTTCTGTTCTGGTCTTTTTTCAGTCATGTCGAGTAAGGACGCTCCTTTATCTGCGGTATTTGTCATGCACAGACGTCAGCTCCTTAACCTGCTCCTGGTCAGCCCGCTGTTCATCTTGCCCTTCACCGCGTCGGCCACACAGATTCGCAACGCCCGCCTGTGGCGCTCGGACGACAAGCTGCGACTGGTCTTCGACCTCAGTGGCCCGGTGAACTACAAGACTTTTTCCCTGACCGCGCCGGAACGCCTGATCATCGACCTGAGCGGCGCCGGGCTCAGTGGCGACTTCTCTCAGTTGGCCTTGAAGAACAGCGGGATCACCTCGATTCGCTCCGGGCACTTTGGCAAGGCGGATACGCGCATCGTGCTGGACCTCGCCACGCCGATGCAGCTCACCAGCTTTTTGTTGCCGCCCGGGGATGGGCAAGGGCACCGGCTGGTGCTTGATCTCAGCAGCGCCACTCAGGTTCCTCACCCGATAGCGGCCGCACCCAAACCGCCGGTCGACAGGGCGCACCCCAAGCGCGACATCATCGTGGTGGTCGATCCCGGCCACGGCGGCAAAGACCCCGGCGCTATTGGTTCCAAGGGCCAGCGCGAAAAAGACGTGGTGCTGTCCATTGCCCAATTGCTGGCCAAACGCTTGAAGCGCGAGAAAGGTTTCGATGTGAAGCTGGTGCGCAACGATGACTTCTTCGTGCCGCTGCGCAAGCGCGTGGAGATCGCCCACAAACACAACGCCGACATGTTTATCTCGGTGCATGCGGATGCGGCACCACGGATCACCGCGTCGGGGGCGTCGGTGTATGCCTTGTCCGAAGGCGGTGCCACCTCGGCCACGGCGCGTTTCATGGCGCAACGGGAAAACGGCGCCGACCTGCTGGGCGCCACCAGTCTGCTGAACCTCAAGGACAAGGACCCGATGCTGGCCGGGGTGATTCTCGACATGTCGATGAACGCCACCATCGCCTCCAGCCTGCAACTGGGCAGCTCGATCCTGGGTAGCCTGGAAGGCATCACCTCGTTGCATCAGAAGCGCGTGGAACAAGCCGGGTTCGCGGTGCTCAAGTCACCGGACGTGCCGTCGATCCTGGTGGAAACCGGGTTTATCTCCAATGCGCGGGACAGTGCGCGGCTGGTCACGGCGCGGCATCAACAGGCGGTGGCGGAGGGGTTGTTCGTCGGCCTGCAGCGCTATTTCCAGAAGAACCCGCCGGTGAACAGCTACATGGCTTGGGTCCAGGAACAGAAAAACAACCAGGCCTAACAGCCGGTCACGCGGCTGCAGGTGAACGTGGCGCTGGCGCCACCGGAGCTGGAAAACCGGTTGATCGTGGTCCAGCCCACGCGCCGCGTGTAGCCGACCCACGCCTCGCCGTCCGAGGCCAAGCCGGTGAAGAACGTCAGTTGCCCGTAACGGCTGTTGGTCTGAGCCCAGTGGCGCTGGCCGATCACTGCGAAACCACGCAAATACGTGGTGCTGCCGACCGTCGCCACGTTGTAGGCGTTGCCCAGTGGGTCGACGCAAGCCAGCAGGGTGGCGCTGCGCGTGCAGTTCGCCGACAGGCTCGGTACTTGGGCGCAGGCTTCGGCCGTGATGAACAACAGCAGGCTGCACAGTAGATATTTCATAGGGTTTCTCGACGTAGACAGGTGCCAGCATTGCCCCGTTGGTCATGATGGGCAAGCGGGGGATTGGCTTATTTGTATTGTTATAATATAACATTAAATACAGCCCGGCTTAAGCGGGCGATCTGATGAGAATGACCTGATGCCCAATCGCCTTCCCGTTACCGTGTTGTCCGGCTTTCTCGGCGCCGGTAAAAGTACGCTGCTCAACTATGTCCTGCGCAATCGCGACAACCTGCGGGTGGCGGTGATCGTCAACGACATGAGCGAAATCAATATCGACGGCGGCGAGGTGCAGCGCGACGTCACCCTCAACCGCGCCGAAGAAAAGCTGGTGGAGATGAGCAACGGCTGCATCTGCTGCACCTTGCGCGAAGACCTGCTCGAAGAGGTCGGAAAACTCGCCAGGGAAGGTCGCTTCGATTACCTGCTGATCGAATCCACCGGCATCTCCGAACCGTTGCCCGTGGCCGAAACCTTCACCTTTCGCGATGAAAACGAGCAGAGCCTGGCCGATGTCGCGCGGCTGGACACCATGGTCACCGTGGTCGATGGCATGAACTTCCTGCTCGACTACCAGGCCGCCGAAAGCCTGGCTTCACGCGGCGAAACCCTCGGCGAAGACGACGAACGCTCAATCACTGACCTGTTGATCGAGCAGATCGAATTTGCCGACGTCATCTTGATCAGCAAGATCGACCTGATCGGCCGCCACGAGCGTGAGGAACTGATGGCCATCCTCGAACGCCTGAACGCCCAGGCGGAAATCATCCCGATGGTCATGGGCGAAGTGCCGCTGAACAAAATCCTCAACACCGGCCGCTTCGATTTCGACCGCGCCGCCCAGGCCCCCGGCTGGCTGCAGGAGCTGCGCGGCGAGCATGTGCCGGAAACCGAAGAGTACGGCATCGCCTCTACGGCTTACCGCGCGCGCCGACCGTTCCATCCGCAGCGCTTTTTCGCGTTTATCGACCGCCCTTGGGTGAACGGCAAACTCCTGCGTTCCAAGGGTTTTTTCTGGCTGGCCAGTAAGCATCAGGACGCCGGCAGTTGGTCCCAGGCTGGGGGCTTGATGCGCCATGGCTTTGCCGGGCGTTGGTGGCGCTTTGTGCCGAAAAGCCAGTGGCCGCAGGACGAAGAAAGCGTCGCGGCGATCATGGGCAATTGGCAACCGAGCAGCGGCGACTGCCGCCAGGAACTGGTGTTCATCGGGCAGAACATCGACTTCGCGCAGATGCGTGACGAGTTGGACGCCTGCCTGCTCACCGATGCAGAAATGGCCCAGGGCGTCGACGCGTGGTCCTTGCTGGCCGATCCTTTTGGCCCTTGGTATGAAGAGGCGGCCGCCTGATGCTGGCACCGCTCATTCCCCTGCGCCCGGTGATCCGCCAGACCTGCGGCGACACCCCGCTGACGCTGTCCGAGATCCTTGAAGACGGCGTCAACCTGGCGCTGTGGCAGCGCCAACTGCCGTTGCACATCGCCGAATTCGGCGTCTTGCTGATGGCGCTCAACGAAACGTTGGCCGAGTCGCTGGTCATCGAGTTGGGCAGCGAAGACGCGGTGCCGAACGTGCAGGGTTTAGCCGCAAATTGCTGTGATCTTGAAGGTTATGAAGGGTTTATCGCCGATGTGTCGTGGCTGGTCAGCGCGTTTGCCTGCCTGCTCGGCGCCCGGCGTATCGGCGTGCGTTTGCGCTTGCTGGACAAAGCCATGTGCCCGCGCTTTCACGTCGATCATGTGCCGGTGCGGCTGATCACCACGTATGCCGGCATCGGCAGCCAATGGTTGCGCGAAGGCGTGATGGACCGCCGCCAGTTGGGCCACGCGGATGCCGAGCCCAGCGAGCGTATCGAGCAGATTCACTGCGGCGAAGTGGCGTTGCTCAAGGGCACGAAGTGGCATGGCAACGAAGGGCACGGGCTGATTCACCGTTCGCCGTCGCTTAAAACCGGTGAACGACGGTTAATTCTGACGCTGGATTGGCTGGCATAACCGCGTAGGATCAAACGCTCTACACGGCCTGAATGATGCCCTCTATGCTTCAGAACATTCCCACCCATGTGATTGCCGGCCCCTTGGGCGCCGGCAAGACCAGCCTGATCAAACACCTGCTTGCCCAACGCCCGGCCAACGAGCGCTGGGCGGTGTTGATCAACGAATTCGGGCAGATCGGCCTGGATGCGGCCTTACTGACCCAGGCGGATGACGGCATTGCCCTGGGCGAAGTGGCGGGTGGCTGCTTGTGTTGTGTGAATGGTGCACCGTTCCAGGTCGGACTTGGCCGCTTGCTGCGTAAGGCCAAGCCGGACCGCCTGTTTATCGAGCCCTCGGGGCTCGGGCACCCGGCGCAGGTGCTCAAGCAATTGCGCGAGGTGCCATGGTTAGGCGTGCTGGCGGTTCAGCCTTGTGTGCTGGTGCTGGATGCGCAAGCCCTGGCGGCGGGCAAACCCTTGCCTGACGCACAGCGCGAAGCACTTACCAGCGCCGGCCTGTTGGTCCTGAACAAGGATGAGGCGCTGGACGGGGCACAGCGCAAGGCGATCGAACGGCAGTTACCCGAGGTTCCGGTTTACTGGACGCGTCAGGCGCAATTGCCGTTGCAACGCTTGCCAGGCCTGAATGCGCGGGCTGCCGTGGCTGTGGATAACTTCGTGGCACCCAGAGGCTTGGCGCAAATGCACGCTGTGTGGAGCGACCCCACGCTGCCGATCTGCTTGAGTCAGGCCCAGGAGGGCGGCTGGAGCATTGGTTGGCGCTGGCATCCGAGTCAGTCATTCGATCGCCGGCGGCTGGCACAATGGCTGGCAAGCCTTGATTGGCGCCGCGCCAAACTGGTTATCCACAGCAGCGACGGCTGGATCTCCGGCAACGCGGTGGATAACCGCCCACTCGTCTGGCAACCCAGCGAATGGCGGCGTGATTCGCGTATCGAATTGATTTTCAGCGCGCCACAGGACGTGGCCGCGCTACAGCAAGCGCTCGCAGCCTGCCGTCATTGACGGTGCTTGGCGTGGTCCTGGCGCCACTGGCTGAGTTCGATCACGTCGGCGCTGGGCAGCGGCGTCTTGATCTCGAACGGGTACGGCGCCAGTTCGATCTGTGCGCTGTGGGCGCCGAACTGGGTGATGGTCCCGGGGTGGCGGGTTTCGCCGGTCACAGTGAATTCGAAATTGTAGATGCGCGCCAGGCGCCGCCGGCCTTTGGCATCCTTCACAAAACCGATGCGTTTCAATGCCACGGCACCGTCGAGCAGCTCGATATCGAGCTTGGCGCAATGCTGTTTGACCCGCTCCAGCGCACGCTCGCGCAGGCCGTGGTTGTGCCATACCCAGGCGGCGCCGGTCGCCAGCAGCATCAACACGAAGATGTTTCCCAGGGTCAGCATGCGAAAAACTCCAACAAAGTGAGAGCAGCTTAACTGTGTCGCTGGTCTGTCGTACAGGCTGCGTTTGGTCGCATACTGCGCGACCAGAATTTCAATGGTTTTACGGAAATCTCCCGCATGAAACGCACACCTCATCTGCTTGCGATCCAGTCTCATGTGGTCTTTGGCCACGCCGGAAACAGCGCCGCCGTTTTCCCCATGCAGCGGGTCGGGGTGAACGTGTGGCCGCTCAACACGGTGCAATTTTCCAACCACACCCAGTATGGCCAGTGGGCGGGTGAAGTGTTAGCGCCGCAGCAGATTCCAGCGCTGGTGGAAGGTATTGCGGCCATCGGTGAATTGGGCAATTGCGACGCCATACTCTCCGGCTACCTGGGCAGCGCGGCCCAAGGCCGGGCGATCCTCACCGGCGTTGCGCGCATCAAGGCGATCAATCCCAAGGCTTTGTACCTGTGCGACCCGGTGATGGGCCATCCGGAAAAGGGCTGCATCGTTCCGCAGGAAGTCAGTGATTTTCTGCTCGACGAAGCCGCCGCCATGGCCGACTTCCTGTGCCCCAACCAGTTGGAACTGGACAGCTTCGCCGGACGCAAGCCGCAATCGCTGTTCGACTGCCTGGGCATGGCCAAAGCCTTGCTGGCACGCGGGCCCAAGGCCGTGCTGGTCAAGCACCTGGATTACCCGGGTAAGTTGCCGGATGGCTTTGAAATGCTGCTGGTGACGGCCGACGGCTGCTGGCACCTGCGTCGGCCGCTGCTGGCGTTTCCCCGGCAGCCGGTGGGCGTGGGCGACCTGACGTCGGGGTTGTTCCTGGCGCGGGTGTTGTTGGGCGACAGCCTGCTGGCTGCTTTCGAGTTCACCGCAGCGGCGGTGCATGAAGTGTTGTTGGAAACCCAGGCCTGCGCCAGTTATGAACTGGAGCTGGTACGTGCCCAGGATCGTATTGCCCATCCCCGTGTGCGCTTCGAAGCCACGCCGATCGACCTGTAATTACACAAAACCCAATGTGGGAGGGGGCTTGCTCCCGATAGTTGTGTGTCAGTCAATGCATATGTGACTGAACCACCGCTATCGGGAGCAAGCCCCCTCCCACATTTTGATTGGGTTTGCAGTCCGGGACTTACAGCGCGTCGGCTTTGATTTCCTGGTAGCGCTTTTCCAGCTCCTGGCGAATCTGCCGGCGTTGCTGCGCCTGCGCAAACCGGCGGCGGTCTTCGCTGTTGTGCGGTTGCAGTGGCGGCACGGCGGCGGGTTTGCGCTGGTCGTCCACGGCCACCATGGTGAAGAAGCAGCTGTTGGTATGGCGCACGGAGCGCTCGCGGATGTTCTCGGTCACCACCTTGATGCCCACCTCCATTGAGGTGTGGCCGGTGTAGTTGACCGATGCGAGGAAGGTCACCAGCTCGCCGACGTGGATCGGTTCGCGAAAAATCACCTGGTCCACCGACAATGTCACCACGTAACGCCCGGCGTAACGGCTCGCGCAGGCGTAGGCCACTTCGTCGAGGTATTTGAGCAGGGTGCCGCCGTGGACATTGCCGGAAAAGTTGGCCATATCAGGGGTCATCAATACCGTCATCGACAGTTGGGCGTTTCCGGGTTCCATAGCTCACTCACGGGTTAGGCATTGGTTGGGGTGGCACCTCTGCGGGTGCTGGGGTCTTTGCAGCGCCCTCCCTTACGGGACGCCGGTGGGCGGCTTGCCGTCACGCCTGCAGCGATCTGTTTCCATATATTGCACCGGCTTTGCGGCGGAAGTGGTGGTGTTAACCTTCAAAAGTCCTTCTCGGGGCATTTCTTACGATAAAGGCAGACTTTTCCTTCCGCTCTTTGCGAAGTTTCAAAGGCGCGGGGGACGTGGGAAAAGCGCCAGTACCCTCAAGGAGCCCCTCGCCATGCACGCCATCAGCTTTATCCAGGATCTGGCCGTGATCATGCTGGTGGCCGGGGTCGTGACTATCCTGTGTCATCGCCTCAAGCAGCCGGTGGTGCTCGGTTACATCGTCGCCGGCTTCATCATCGGCCCCCACACCCCGCCGTTCGGCCTGATCCACGATGAAGACACGATCAAGACCCTCGCCGAGCTGGGTGTGATCTTCCTGATGTTCTGCCTGGGCCTGGAGTTCAGCCTGCGCAAGCTGTTCAAGGTGGGAGCCACGGCGTTTATCGCGGCCTTCCTGGAAATCGTCCTGATGATCTGGATCGGCTACGAGATCGGCCGTTGGTTCGACTGGAACACCATGGACGCGCTGTTCCTCGGCGCGATCCTGGCGATCTCCTCGACCACCATCATCGTCAAGGCGCTCAACGACCTGAAGCTGAAAGACCAGCGCTTCGCCCAACTGATTTTCGGCGTGTTGATCGTCGAGGACATCCTCGGCATCGGCATCATTGCCTTGCTGTCGAGCATCGCCGTCAGTGGCACGGTCAGCTCCGGCGAGGTGTTCTCGACAGTGGGCAAGCTCTCGCTGTTCATGATTGTCGCGCTGGTCATCGGAATTTTGCTGGTGCCGCGCTTGCTGGCCTACGTGGCCAAGTTCGACAGCAATGAAATGCTGCTGATCACCGTGCTGGGCCTGTGTTTCGGCTTTTGCCTGTTGGTGGTCAAGCTGGAATACAGCATGGTGCTGGGGGCGTTCCTGATCGGCGCGATCATGGCCGAATCGCGCCAGTTGATTAAGATCGAGCGCCTGATCGAACCGGTTCGCGACATGTTCAGCGCGATCTTCTTTGTCGCCATTGGCTTGATGATCGACCCCCAGATCCTGCTGCAATATGCCTGGCCGATCGCGGTGATCAGCGTGGCCGTGGTGCTGGGCAAGATGTTGTCCTGCGGCCTGGGGGCATTTATCGCCGGCAACGACGGGCGCACATCGTTGCGCGTAGGGATGGGGCTGTCACAGATTGGTGAGTTTTCCTTCATCATCGCTGCGCTGGGGATGACCTTGCAGGTGACCAGTGACTTCCTCTATCCAGTAGCGGTGGCGGTGTCGGCGATCACCACGTTGCTTACCCCGTACCTGATTCGCGGCGCCGACCCGTTGTCGTTGAAGATTGCCGCCGCGATGCCCAAGCGCATGAGCCGGGTGTTCGGCATGTACGGCGAATGGCTGCGCAGTATTCAGCCCCAGGGCGAAGGGGCGCTGCTGGCGTCGATGATCCGCAAAATCGTGCTGCAAGTGGGGGTGAACCTGGCGTTAGTGGTGGCGATCTTCTTTACCGGCAGCTACTTCGCGCTGCGTATCGGCGGGTATCTGGAGGGCTGGATCAGCGATCCGAGCTGGCAGAAGGCGTTGATCTGGGGCGCGGCGTTACTGTTGTCGCTGCCGTTCCTGATTGCGGCGTACCGCAAGCTCAAGGCGCTGTCGATGCTGCTGGCGGAGATGAGCGTCAAGCCGGAAATGGCCGGGCGGCATACCCAGCGCGTGCGTCGGGTGATCGCCGAGGTGATCCCGATTTTGTCGCTGCTGGTGATCTTCCTGCTATTGGCCGCCTTGTCGGCCAGCATTCTGCCGACCAACAAGTTGCTGGTGCTGATCGCCGTGGTCGCGGCGGCGGTGGCGGCGGTGCTCTGGCGGTGGTTCATCCGCGTGCATACGCGGATGCAGGTCGCCTTGCTGGAGACCCTGGATAACCATAAGGATTGAGGGGTTAGACGGGGGCTGGTTCGCAGCCCAGCGCGAGCAAGCTCGCGCGCCCCAACACGCTCGCAGTGCGGGTGTCAGCTTTCCAGCCAGACGTCCCGCGCCCAGTGCCACACCGATTCCCAGGTTTCTTCGGTGACGAGTTCTTCTTCGCCGGACCACAGCACCACGGTGCCGTCTTCTTCGACGCAGTAGTAGTCGTCGCCGTCCTGGCAGATTGGGATCATGCTGCGGTCAACGCCTGCATCCCAGGCGTTGGCCGCCACATCCGGCAGGTAGGTGTGGGACTGCGGGTCGGTGACGGTTACCGGCTCCAGGCTGCCGTACACCACGTCGCTGACGGTTAGCAGGAATTCGCGGAAGACAAACGGGATGTCGATGAACAGCTGTTCTTCGATTTCCACCAGTTGGTCTTCGTCAGGCAGTTCCAGAGGAACCGGAACCGGTTCGTTGGCTTCACGCAATTGTTCGATAACTTCTTCCACGGCCGGGATCCTCGTGCTAAATGGCGCGGTTTATAGGGGCGTTTTATACAGTAGCTCGCTATAAGTGCAACCGTGAAATAGAAAACCCCGGAACATGTCCGGGGTTTTGCTTACGGCTTGCTCAAGCGCTGGCATCAGCCGTTCTGGCGGATACCGGCGACCAGCCAAGGCTGGTTCTCGCCTTGAGGACGTTCCATGTTCCAGCTTTCGCTGAACACTTCGCCCTGGTCGAAACGCGAGGTTTTCGACACGCCGCTGAACGTCAGGGTGGCGATGGTCTTGTCGGCGCGATCATCCACACCTTCCAACTGTACGCGCAGGTCGTCGATGTAGGTCGACTGGAACGCATCGCCCAGGTCGGCGCGTTCGCGCTTGAGGAACTCCAGCAGTTGCGGGGTCACGAACTCGGCGATCTTGTCCATTTCGTTGGCGTCCCAGTGCTGCTGCAGGGACTGGAAGTGGCTGCGGGCCGCTTCGACGAAACGTTCTTCGTTGAACCAGGCCGGTGCATTGATCACCGGACGGGCGGCGGCAGGCGCTGCCGAACCACCGAAGATCGAACCTGCGGCTGGCTTTTGCTCGAACACTTCACGCTGCATCGGCGCGCCGGCTGGAGCCATGTGCTCCTGCTGCTTGCGACGACGGGCGGCGATAAAACGGAAGATCAGGAAGGCGATGACCGCCATGATCAGGATGTCGAAGATCTGCATGCCCTGGAAGCCGCCGCCCATGAACATGGAGGCGAGCAAGCCACCGGCGGCGATACCGGCCAGCGGGCCCAACCAACGCGAAGCACCGCCGGCCTTGGCCGCAGCGCCAGCGGCACCGGCCGCGCCTGCAGTGGCGGCAGCACCGCCGACACCGGCGGATGGGGCCATTTGGCTGGTCTGGTGAGTCGGTGCCGAGCCCATGCTTTTGCCGCCACCGAAGCGCTTGGCGTTGGCGTCGAGGCTCATCGTCAGGCCGATGCACAACGCCATGGCGATGCTAAGAAAACGTTTCATAAAGGGAATTCCCATTTGTGGATTGCACGCGCGCCATGTTGCACAGGTGTGGTGACAGTGGCTAGCGACATAATGTTTCGGGCTTTTGCGTAAGACCGATCCAGAATGGTCTGTAGGACTTGTTACGGATATTGGCCCGCCCGCCTTAAAAACAAGGGCGGGCCAATAACCTTCATGTTTAAAAGTGTTTCAGACGGCTTCGAGTTTCGCGTAACCCATCATCAGCCACTTGCTGCCCTCGGCAAAGTTTACCTGCACCCGTGCCTGGGCGCCGGCGCCTTCGAAGTTGAGGATCACCCCTTCACCGAAGATCGCGTGTTTGACCAACTGGCCAAGGCTGAACGGGGTTTCCGGGATCTCGGAACCTGCAAACAGGCTGCTGGAGTTCTGCTGCTGGCCCCCACCGAACGGGCGGCTGACGCTGTTGGACAGGCGCACTTCCTGGATCAGACCCTTCGGCACCTCACGCACGAAGCGCGACACCTTGTTGTAGGTCTCGCTTCCGTACAGGCGGCGGGTCTCGGCGTAGGTCATCACCAGGTTCTGCATCGCCCGGGTAATGCCCACGTAGGCCAGGCGGCGTTCTTCCTCAAGGCGGCCGGGCTCTTCCAGGCTCATCTTGTGGGGGAACAGGCCTTCTTCCATGCCCACCAGGAACACGTAAGGAAACTCCAGGCCCTTGGCGCTGTGCAAGGTCATCAGTTGGATGCTGTCTTCATGCTCATCGGCCTGGGTATCGCCGGCTTCCAGCGACGCATGGCCGAGGAACGCGGCGAGCGGGGTCAGCTCTTCATCGGCCTCGGTGTTTTCAAATGCGCGGGCGGCGCTGACCAGTTCCTCAAGGTTTTCGACCCGGGCCTGGCCTTTCTCGCCTTTTTCCGCTTCGTGATAGGCAATCAGCCCGGACTGCTCGATCACGGTCTGGGTCATCAAATGCAGGGGCATTTCTGCGCACTTGGCCGTCAGGTTTTCGATCAGCTCGACAAACACCCCCAACGCCCCGGCGGCACGGCCGGTCAGGCCTTTGTTGGCGATCAGCAAGCGCATGGCTTCCCACATCGACACATCGGCATGGCGGGCATGGTCGCGAATCGCTTCAACGGTTTTTTCGCCGATGCCACGGGCCGGGATATTGATCACCCGCTCCAGCGCCGCATCGTTGCCACGGCCTTCCAGCAAACGCAGGTAGGCCATGGCGTTCTTGATTTCGGCGCGCTCGAAGAAGCGCTGGCCGCCGTAAATGCGGTACGGGATGCGCTCGCGCAGCAAGGCTTCTTCCAGCACCCGCGATTGGGCGTTGGAACGGTACAGAATCGCGATGTCGCTGCGGGCCAGGCCGGTTTTCAATGCGCTTTCGATGGTTTCCACCACGTAGCGCGCTTCGTCGTGCTCGTTGAACGCCGCGTACAGGTTGATCGCTTCGCCTTCGCCGCCGTCGGTCCACAGCTCTTTGCCCAGGCGCCCGGTGTTATTGGCGATCAAGGCGTTGGCGGCCTTGAGGATACCGGCGGTGGAGCGGTAGTTCTGCTCCAGGCGGATGGTGACCGCGTCCGGGAAGTCTTCGGAATACTGGTAGATGTTCTCGATTTTCGCGCCGCGCCAGCCGTAGATCGACTGGTCGTCGTCGCCCACCACCATCAGGCTGTCGCCGCCCTTGGCTAACAGGCGCAACCAGGCGTACTGCACGGCGTTGGTGTCCTGGAACTCGTCCACCAAGATATGCCGGAAGCGTTTCTGGTAATGGGCCAGCAGGCCGGGGTTATCGCGCCACAGGTAGAGGGCGCGCAGCAGCAACTCGGAGAAGTCGATCACGCCGGCGCGCGCGCAGGCGGCCTCGTAGGCTTCATAAATGCTGCGCATGGTGGCCAGGAACAAATCGCCGCTGGCCTGGATATGTTGCGGGCGCAGGCCTTCGTCTTTCTGGCCGTTGATGAACCACTGGGCCTGGCGCGCCGGCCAACGCTGTTCGTCGAGGCCCAGCTCGCGGATCACGCGCTTGACCAGGCGTTGCTGGTCATCGCTGTCGAGGATCTGGAAGGTCTGGGCGAGGCCCGCTTCCTGCCAATGCGCCCGCAACAGGCGGTGCGCCAGGCCGTGGAAGGTGCCCACCCACATGCCGGCCGGGCTGATGCCCATCAACTGCTCGATGCGGTGGCGCATCTCGGCAGCGGCCTTATTGGTGAAGGTCACCGACAAGATGGAATGCGGGGACGCGTTCTCGACCTGGATCAACCAGGCGATACGGTGCACCAGCACTCGGGTTTTACCGGAGCCAGCACCGGCCAGGACCAACTGACGGCCAACGGGGGCCGCTACGGCCTGGCGTTGGGCATCGTTGAGGGAGTTCAGCAAAAGGGAGAGATCATCGCGCATCGGCGCATTCTATGGCCCGCGGGGGAGTGGGGCAAATCCCAATGCCGGGTGGTCGACGGAAAACATCCATGGCAATCCTGGACGGGTGGGCATTCTGGCGGCGCTGATGACCGGTCGGTCATGGGCCGCAGGCCGCGCAGCGCCTCGCTCAAGCTGTCTGGCCCCGAGGTTTGCGTGGCACGCCCCGGTGGTTTTTATGACGCGCAGCAGTTTGGCCCAGGCGCTTGCTTGTGTATGCTCCGTCGACGTTTCGGGCTCACCATTATAAGAACACCGCCTATGACCCTTAGCACCGACCTGTTTGGCCCCACGGCGGCGCCCGCGCAGGTTATCCGAAAACACTACGCTACCGAGATGGCGGTCGAACGCACGCGCCTGCTCTACCAGGGTTCGCTGCTGCCGACCTTATTGATGCTGGTCAACGGCCTGGTCTGCGCCTGGTTGATCTGGAACCCCAAACACTACCTACTCGACAGCATCTGGCTGGTCTGGCTGCTGGCGCTGGTGGCGTTGCGCGTGATCCAGGTGGCCGCCTTTGACTCGGCGATGCCCAGCCGCCAGGCCCAACCGATCTGGCGGCGCATGTTCATGCTCGGCTCAGCGGTCAGCGGCCTGACCCTGGCCACCGCCGCCATTGCCCTGGTGCCAGCGGACAGCTTTATGCAGCAGGCTTGGGTGTTCGGCCTGATCGGCGCGGCGACGTTGTCCGCCAGCGTCGCCTATGCGGTGAGCCTGTCGGCGTTCCTGTCATTCGCGCTGCCGTGCCTGGTGCCGGCCATCGTCTATCTCTTCTGGAACGGCGCCGAGCAACAACAGGGGTGGGGGGTGCTCGGCCTGATCCTGCTGGGGTCTTTGAGTGTGGTGGCGTGGCAGGTCAATCGCCTGATCCAGCACGGGCTGTTGCGGCGCTTTCAAAACCAGGCGCTGATCGAGCATTTGCAACAGGCGCAGCAGCGCAGTGAACAGTTGAATCAGGACCTGGTGCGCGAAGTCGAGCAGCGCCGCCAGGTTGAGCAGGAACTGCGTGAAGCGCAAATCGGCCTGCAGGACCGCGTGGCGCAACGCAGCCAGGAGTTGGACGCCGCCAGCCTGGCGCTGAATAAAAGCGAAGCGCGCCTGGCGATGGCGCTGCAAGCCAGCGAATTGGGCCTGTGGGACTGGAACCTGCAAACCGATGAAGTCCACCACACCCAGCTCAAGGAGCTGTTCGGCCTGGAGCCCGAGTACGTCACGGCGATGCTCAGCCACCTCAAGCCGCGCCTGCATCCCGACGACTTGCCGCTGCTCAAGCGTGCGCTGGTGGAGCACCTCAAGGGCCGCAGCGAGGATTATCAGGTGGAATACCGGGTGCGCCATGGCGATGGCCATTGGGTGTGGATCGAAGACCGTGGCCGCGCCGTGGAGCGTTCGCGCAGCGGTCGCGTGACCCGCATGCTTGGCACGCGCCGCGACATCAGCGCGAGCAAAGTGTTGGAAGAACAGCAACGCTTGGCCTCGACCGTATTCGAAGCGGCCAGCGAAGGTATTGTGATTCTGGACCCGGACTACGCGCTGATCGCCGTCAACCAGGCCTTCAGTCGGGTCACCGGCTTTGATATCGACGACATGCTCGGACGCAATGTGGTGGAGTTGCCGTGCAGCCGCGATGCCCGGCGGCATTTCCCGGTCATCCGCCAGGCGCTGCTCAGTCACGGCACCTGGCAGGGCGAGTTGGTAGAGACCCGCAAGAATGGCGAGCTGTACCCGCAGTGGCTGCAACTGAACGTGGTGCGCGATATTCGAGGAAACGTCAGCCATATCGTGGGCTTCTTCGCCGATCTATCGGCGCGGCGTGAATCCGAGGAGCGTATGCGCTACCTCACGCACTATGACGAGTTGACCGGCCTGGCCAACCGCTCGCTGTTTCGTGAACGGCTGCGCGAAGCGCACCAGCGGGTGCGGCAAGGCGGGCGCAGTCTGGCGTTGCTGCATATCAACCTCGACCGTTTCAAGTTGCTCAACGACAGCCTGGGCCATGACGTCGCCGACCAATTGTTGCAAAAAATGGCGCGCCGACTGATCAACGCCTTGCCCGAAGCCGACACCATTGCGCGTTTGTCCGGGGATGAGTTCGCCGTGCTCTTCGATGCCTACGGCAACCTCTCAAGCCTGGCGCGCGTGGCCACGCGCCTGCTGGCCAAGTTGCGCGTGCCGGTGACGGTGGACGGGCATGAATTGGTGGTCAGCGCCTCGATGGGTGTCAGCCTGCTCCCGGATAATGCGCGGGAAATTTCGGCGTTGGTCAGCCAGGCGAACATGGCCATGCAGCACGCCAAGCACTTGGGCGGGAATAATTTTCAGTTCTACACCGACAGCCTGCAAGCCAGCACCCTGGAGCGTTTGCAGCTGGAAAACCAGTTGCGCAAGGCCCTCGACGAGCATCAGTTGTCGGTGTTCTACCAACCGAAATTGTGTTTGGCCACCGGCAAGCTGAACGCCGCCGAGGCGTTGATTCGTTGGGAGCATCCGCAGTGGGGCATGGTGCCGCCAGGCGACTTCATCGGCCTGGCCGAAGAAACCGGGCTGATCGTGCCGTTGGGCGAGTTCGTCCTGCGCCAGGCCTGCTGGCAGGCCTGTGAGTGGCAGCGTCAGGGGCTGGCGCCGATACGCGTGTCGGTGAACCTGTCGGTGCATCAACTGCGTCAAGGCAAGCTGGTCAGCCTGGTCCGCCAGGTGCTGGAAGAAACCGGCCTGGACCCGCAATACCTTGAGCTTGAGCTGACCGAAAGCCAGTTGCTCGACAGTGTCGAGCACATCATCGCCACCTTCCAGCAACTGCGCGACCTGGGGGTGAAGTTGGCCATCGACGATTTCGGTACCGGCTACTCGTCTCTCAGTTACCTCAAGCGCATCCCCGTGGACTACGTGAAGATCGACCAGACCTTTATCCGCGGCCTCGGCCAGGGGCGGGAAGACGCGGCCATTACCCGCGCGATCATCGCCATGGCCCACGGTTTGGCGCTCAAGGTGGTGGCTGAAGGGGTGGAAGATCAGCAGCAGTTGGATTTCCTGCGTGGGGAGCATTGCGACGAGGTGCAGGGCTACTTGATCAGTCGGCCGATGGCGGCCGAAGGGCTGGCAGAGTTGTTACGAAAAAATGCAGATTTTTCCTAGGGACGTGCCTTCAGCCTTTGTGGCTACAACTTGGCTGCCCTTAGATTCAAAGGGCAGCAGGGCGATTTAGTGATGCATCGGACGGGCAAAACGGCAATTCTTGTAGTATAACTACAAACTTGCTACATCCCTGGCATTGGCCAACAACAAGAGTCCTGTCCTTTGAACCTGTTGCAACATATCGCCCAGTCGCGCCACCTGTTACGCAAATCGGAACTCAAGGTTGCCGACCACGTGCTGCTTGACCCTGCGGCCGTAATGCACAGTTCCATGGCTGACCTGGCCCACAGCGTGGGCATCAGTGAGCCGACCATCGTGCGCTTCTGCCGCGCCATCGGTTGTTCCGGCTTCCAGGACCTGAAACTCAAACTGGCCCAAAGCCTGGCCGCCGGCGCGAGCTTCGGTCAGTTTGCGATTCACGAAGACGACTCTGTCGCTGACTACAGCCTCAAGATCTTCGACACCACGCTGCACACCCTGATGGACGTGCGCGAGAAGCTCGACCCGGTGGAGCTGCAGAAGGCGGTGACGGCGATGTCCCAGGCCCAGCGTGTCGAGTTCTACGGTTTTGGTGCGTCGGGTGCGGTTGCGGCCGATGCCCAGCACAAGTTCTTCCGACTGCTGCTGACGGCGGCGGCCTACAGCGACCCGCACATGCAGGCGATGTCGGCCGTGACGTTGAAGCCGACCGACGTAGCCATCTGTATCTCCCAGTCCGGCCGCTCCAAAGACTTGCTGATCACCGCCAACCTGGTGCGTGAAAGCGGCGCCACGCTGATCACCCTGTGCCCGAGCCAGACGCCGTTGGCGGAACTGTCCACTATCAACCTGGCGATCGATGTTCACGAAGACACCGAAATCTACACCCCGTTGACCTCGCGCATCGCCCACCTGGTGGTGATCGACGTGCTGGCGATGGGCGTGGCCATGGCGCGCGGGCCGAGCCTGGTCAACCACCTCAAGAGCGTGAAGCGTAGCTTGCGCAGCCTGCGTCTCTCGCCCAAGTCCGTTAAAGCCCTCGACGACTAAGCGCCATACAGCGATCCAAATGTGGGAGGGGGCTTGCTCCCGATGGCGGAGTGTCAGTCACTGAATGCTTTGACTGAACCACCGCCATCGGGGGCAAGCCCCCTCCCACATTAGGTTCGGTGGTGTGGAGCAAGCTCCCTCCCACATTTGCATTTCTTGCCTGCCCAGAAGATTCATCGTCCTGTCATCCCCGCGCCGCCAAACCGTCATCCCCCACGCCCATCCTGAACTCCCCGCACTCGCATTGGGAGACTCCAAATGGCCCGGCCCTACGAAGATAGCAACAGCTCCGTCAAGACCCGTCGTCAGCAGGAAGACCAGCGCCGCATGGCGTTCCGTCGCGCAATCGAAGACCGCTGTGATCAACGCCAATTGCTGCAAAGCATCACGGACTACCCGGAACTGCACTGGCAGGCACCCGCGGCTGCCCAGCGAAGCGCTCAGCCAGCACGCTGATCTGCACCCGCTCGCTGCGGATAAAGCCCAGGAACGCATGGGCCACCGGTGACAGGCGCTTGGCCTTGGCCTGCACCAGGCACCAACTGCGGTACAGCGGCAGCTCTTCCACCGGCAGCTCCTTGAGCCCGCCGGTGGCCAGTTCCAGGTTCAGGGCGTGGCGCGTCAACAAGGCCACGCCCAACCCGGCCACTACGCACTCACGCTGCGCCTCGGCGGAGGCGACTTCCACCGTCTGGGTGAAGTGCACGCGTTTTTCCTTGAAGTATTCCTCGCACGCCAGCCGCGTGCCGGAGCCCGGTTCGCGCAGCAGCAGCGTGTAAGGCTCCAGGTCTTTCAGGCGCAGCGGCCCCTGCAGGCTCAAGGGGTGGTCGGGCGGCGCCACGGCGACAATCGGATTGTTGAGGAACGGCAGGAATTCGAGGCCCATGTCCTGGGGCACCATGGACATGATCACCAGGTCATCACGGTTGTCCGACAGTCGGCGGATCACTTGGGCGCGGTTGACCACCGTCAGATGCAACTGCACCTCAGGATGCAGGCGCTTGAACGCGGCAAACAGGTGCGGCACGAAGTACTTGGCGCTGGATTCCACCGCCAGTTTCAACTGACCCTGCAGCGAGCCTTGCATGTCCGACAACTGCATATCGAGGTTTTCCAGGCGCCCGAAAATATCGCGGCTGGCCCGTTGCAGGGCTTCGGCCGCCTCGGTCATGTAGAGCTTCTTGCCGACGTAATCGAACAGTGGCTGGCCGATCAGCTCTTCCAACTGGCGAATTTGTAGGCTAACGGCCGGTTGGGTTAGGGACATTTCCTCAGCCGCACGGCTGTAGGAGCGCAAATCACACACCTCATTGAAAATCTGAAGTTGACGTAATGTCAGCCTCATCAATGACTTACGCATTTTTTAAAACCCCTCGGTCGCGTTCAATCGGCCAACTATAAGTCTTTACTTATGCACGACCCAATAATTATTGATTTTTGTTAATCTCTCAACGGGCTTAGTGTGTGTCTCGCGACTGGCTTGAAACATTTAGTCACGCGCCGACCCGGGTCTAGCGGGTCGAAGAACGCAGCAATCGGCTCAAGGGAATTTCCAAGTGATAAAAAAGATCCTGATCGCCAACCGTGGTGAAATTGCCGTCCGAATCGTGCGTGCGTGCGCCGAGATGGGCATTCGCTCGGTCGCGGTCTATTCCGACGCCGACCGCCACGCGTTGCACGTCAAGCGTGCCGACGAGGCCCACAGCATCGGGGCCGAGCCCCTGGCCGGTTACCTGAACCCGCGCAAGCTGGTGAACCTGGCCGTGGAAACCGGTTGCGATGCGTTGCACCCTGGTTACGGCTTCCTGTCGGAAAACGCCGAATTGGCGGATATTTGCGCCGAACGTGGGATTAAATTCATCGGTCCATCGGCGGAAGTGATTCGCCGCATGGGTGACAAGACCGAAGCGCGCCGCAGCATGATCAAGGCCGGCGTACCGGTCACTCCCGGCACGGAAGGCAACGTCGCCGACATCGCCGAAGCCCTCGTCGAAGGCGACCGCATCGGTTACCCGGTGATGCTCAAGGCCACCTCCGGCGGTGGCGGTCGCGGCATTCGTCGTTGCAACAGCCGCGAAGAATTGGAGCAAGCCTTCCCGCGTGTGATTTCCGAAGCCACCAAGGCCTTCGGTTCGGCGGAAGTGTTCCTGGAAAAATGCATCGTCAATCCCAAGCACATCGAAGCGCAGATCCTCGGTGACAGCTTTGGCAACGTGGTGCATCTGTTCGAGCGCGATTGCTCGATCCAGCGCCGCAACCAGAAGCTCATCGAAATCGCCCCGAGCCCGCAACTGACCCCTGAACAGCGCGCCTACATCGGCGACCTGTCGGTGCGCGCGGCCAAGGCCGTGGGTTACGAGAACGCCGGCACCGTGGAGTTCCTGCTCGCCGAGGGCGAGGTGTACTTCATGGAGATGAACACCCGGGTGCAGGTGGAACACACCATCACCGAAGAAATCACCGGGATCGACATCGTTCGCGAGCAGATCCGCATCGCCTCGGGCCTGCCGCTGTCGGTGAAGCAGGAAGACATCCAGCACCGTGGTTTTGCGTTGCAGTTCCGCATCAACGCCGAAGACCCGAAGAACAACTTCCTGCCCAGCTTTGGCAAGATCACCCGTTACTACGCGCCCGGCGGCCCCGGCGTGCGCACCGACACGGCGATCTATACCGGCTACACCATCCCGCCGTTCTACGACTCCATGTGCCTGAAACTGGTGGTGTGGGCGTTGACCTGGGAAGAAGCCATGGACCGTGGCCTGCGTGCCCTGGATGACATGCGCCTGCAAGGCGTGAAAACCACCGCCGCCTACTACCAGGAAATCCTGCGCAACCCGGAATTTCGCAGCGGCCAGTTCAACACCAGTTTTGTGGAAAGCCACCCCGAGCTGACCAACTACTCGATCAAGCGCAAACCCGAAGAGCTGGCCCTGGCCATCGCCGCCGCCATCGCCGCCCACGCAGGCCTGTGAGGAATATAACAATGAGCAAGAAGATCTTTGTCACCGACACCATCCTGCGCGACGCCCACCAATCGTTGCTGGCCACCCGCATGCGCACCGAAGACATGCTGCCGATCTGCGACAAGCTCGACCAAGTCGGCTACTGGTCCCTGGAAGTCTGGGGCGGCGCGACCTTCGACGCCTGCGTGCGCTTTCTGAAAGAAGACCCGTGGGAGCGCCTGCGCAAACTGCGCGCCGCGTTGCCTAACACCCGCCTGCAAATGCTGCTGCGCGGCCAGAACCTGCTGGGCTACCGCCACTACAGCGACGACGTGGTCAAAGCCTTCGTCGCCAAGGCCGCCGTCAACGGTATCGACGTGTTCCGCATCTTCGACGCGATGAACGACGTGCGTAACCTGCGCGTGGCCATCGAAGCGGTCAAAGCCGCCGGCAAACATGCCCAGGGCACCATTGCCTACACCACCAGCCCGGTACACACCATCGACGCGTTTGTGGCCCAGGCCAAGCAAATGGAGTCCATGGGTTGCGACTCGGTGGCGATCAAGGACATGGCCGGCCTGCTGACGCCGTATGCCACTGGCGAGTTGGTCAAAGCGCTGAAAGCCGAGCAGAGCCTGCCGGTGTTCATCCATTCGCACGACACGGCGGGGTTGGCCGCGATGTGCCAACTCAAGGCCATCGAAAACGGTGCCGACCACATCGACACCGCCATCTCCAGCTTCGCCTGGGGCACCAGCCATCCTGGTACCGAGTCGATGGTCGCGGCCCTTAAAGGCAGCGAATTCGACACCGGCCTCGACCTGGAACTGTTGCAGGAAATCGGCCTGTACTTCTATGCCGTGCGTAAGAAGTACCACCAGTTCGAAAGCGAATTCACCTCGGTCGACACCCGCGTGCAAGTCAACCAGGTGCCGGGCGGGATGATTTCCAACCTGGCCAACCAGCTCAAAGAGCAGGGCGCACTCAACCGCATGGGCGAAGTGCTGGCTGAAATTCCGCGCGTGCGTGAAGACCTTGGTTTCCCCCCGCTGGTCACCCCAACCTCGCAGATCGTCGGCACCCAGGCGTTCTTCAACGTGCTGGCCGGCGAGCGCTACAAGACCATCACCAACGAAGTGAAGCTCTACCTGCAAGGCGGCTACGGCAAGGCGCCGGGCACGGTGAACGAGCAACTGCGTCGCCAGGCCATCGGCAGCGAAGACGTGATCGACGTGCGCCCGGCCGACCTGCTCAAGCCGGAAATGACCAGGCTGCGCGGTGAAATCGGTGCGTTGGCCAAGTCTGAAGAAGATGTGCTGACCTACGCCATGTTCCCGGACATTGGCCGCAAGTTCCTCGAAGAACGCGACGCCGGCACCCTGACCCCTGAAGTGCTGCTGCCGATCCCGGAAGCCGGCGGCGTGGCCCGTGTCGGTGGCGAAGGCGTGCCGACCGAGTTCGTCATCGACGTCCACGGCGAAAGCTACCGCGTCGACATCACGGGGGTCGGCGTGAAGGCTGAAGGCAAGCGTCACTTCTACCTGTCCATCGACGGCATGCCCGAAGAAGTGGTGTTCGAACCGCTCAACGAGTTCGTCGGCGGTGGCGGCAGCAAGCGCAAGCAAGCCACCGAGCCAGGCCATGTGAGCACCACGATGCCGGGCAATATCGTCGACGTGCTGGTCAAGCCAGGCGACGTGGTCAAGGCCGGCCAGGCGGTGCTGATTACTGAAGCGATGAAGATGGAAACCGAAGTGCAGGCAGCGATTGCCGGCAAGGTGACCGCCGTTCACGTGGCCAAGGGCGACCGGGTGAACCCTGGCGAAATCCTGATTGAAATCGAAGGCTGATCCAGCCTTCGACACTACCGCTTAATCCTCGGGGGAGCAGGTGCTCCCCTTTTTTTTGCGCGCCATTTGGCCGTCGGGTGCTGCGGGGGTCAGAACTTCATTTGCCACTGGCCCATCAGGCCCTGATTGCGGCTATGGTTGCCTGTTTCGTTGGCGTAGGTCAGGCCCACGGTGTGTTGCGGCGACAGTGCGAGGTCCAGGCCGGCCTCGACGTTCAGGCTATTGCGGTCCAGCGACGTGCCCTGGAGGGTAAAGCCGTCGCTTTGCACCGGCGTATAGCGAAAGGATTGGCGGACCTGGCTGTCGACATCGCCGTAGAGGTGTTTCCAACGGGTGCTGAGGTGGGGTGTCAGGCTCATCTGATTATCGAACCGATACAGCGACGCCAGGCGAAGGCCAAAAGTGCTGCTCAGATTCTGTTGGTTTTGTGAGCCGACGTTCAGCGCGCTCAGGCCACCCCGCTCCTTGAAACCGTCGCGGTGATAGCGCTGGTAACCGAGGCCGGCGAAGGGTTCCACGCTGAAATCCGCACTGCCCAATTGGTAACCCATTTCGGAGAAGACGGTTTGGCTGTGGGCGGTGTAATTACCCCTGAGCTGCTCGGCGTAATCGAGCAGCTTGACGCTGCGCTTGTTCTGCCCGTCATGGCTGCTGTAGATCGCCCCCAGGCGCAGGGCCAACGGGCCGTCCTGACGCACGGCGTAGCCGCCCAGGTGCCAGCTGTCGAGGTCGGCGGAGAAACGCTGGGCGTCGAGGTGGCTGCTGGATTTGGCGCCCATCACGCCGACACGCCAGGCGTGGTCCAGCGCCCAGTCGGCACCCAGCAACAGGCCTTGGGTACCGTGTTTCAGGCCGGCGCTGCCGGCTTTTTTGTCGAGCGTGCCGTCATTGCCCAGGCCCTTGAGCCAGAAGTGGCCATCGTCGTCGGCGGGCAGGGTGCGCAGGATCGAAAGCAGTTGGTCGCTCAGTTGCTGCGTGGTGTTTTGGGTCGCAGCGGCGAGGTTGGCGTTCTGGCTGCCGGCCAATTGCTCAAGGGCCGCGCCGATGCCGCCGGGATGATTGGCGAGCGCGGCATCGAACTTTTCCAGCTCTTTGATCTGTTCGGAGGTCAATTTGCCGGACGCCAGCAATTGAACCAGCGCGGGTTCCAGGGCCTTGGCGACCTGCAAGCCATTGTGCGTGGTGGCTTGCCCAGTGAGGTAACCGTCGATGGGTTCGGCTTTTTCAGGCGACGCGTCGGCCCACTCAGCATCAAGCGCGTCATAGGGTTGGAAATGATACGGCCGGTATTCGATATCGCCCCGCGCCTGGGCCTGTTGAAGGCTGGCGGCGCTGATCGCAAGCGCCATGACAAGTACAAGTCGTTGGTGTGTAAAGGACATGTGATCCCAACCTCTGATGAATGAGGCCGGAAATTTAGCGAGATGGCGGGGCGATAACTGTCAGGCTCTCGACCCCTGGTTTGCGGGAGTTGTCTCTAGTGCAGAGCGATTAAAAACTCATCTGAACAAGTCCTCACCCCCGTCGCACATACCCCTTGCCGTAATGCCGCTCCATGCGCGCCTGGATCAGTTCCAGGCCGAGGGACATCACCCAGTAAATGATCGCCGCCGTGGTGAGCATTTCGATATAGCGATAGCTGGAACGGCCGTAGGACTGCGCGAGGAACATCACTTCCCACACGCCCATCACCGAGATCAGGGACGAGTCCTTGAGCATTGAGATGAACTGGTTGGTGGCGGGCGGGATGATGGTGCGCATGGCCTGGGGCAGGGTGACGTGCCAGAAGATCGCACTGTCGCGCATGCCCAGGGCCAGGGCGGCTTCCCGTTGGCCGTGGGGTACGCCGAGGATACCGGCGCGGAAGATCTCGCTCAGGTAGGCGCCATAGTTCAGCGACAGCGCGATGATCCCGGCGACGATGGCGCCCGGCACCAGGCCCAGTTGCGGCAGGCCCAGATAGATCAGCAGGATCTGGATCAGCAGCGGCGTACCGCGAAAGAACGAGGCATAGAAACTCGCGACGCCAAAGGCCACCGCGCTTTTCGACAGGCGCCCCAGCGCAGTGATAAAGCCCAGTACCGACGAAGCCGCGATCGAGCACAGGCACAGAAACAAGGTCAGCGCCGCGCCTTGCAGAAACCCGTTGGGCGCCAGGTGCACGCCGACCAGGTTGGGCAGCTTGTCGAGGATGATCGAGAACTTCAGGTCAAAGCTCAGGAAGAAACTGGCGAACAGGCAAAACAGCGCGGCCCAAGTCAGGTACAGGCGCGTGCGAAAACCGAAGAGTCGCTGTAGCCGCGACGCGCTGGTCGGCGGCTTGGGCGGAGTGGGGAGTGCGGTCATTGGCTGATGTCGGCACCGATCCATTTTTGCGACAACTTGCTCAAGGTGCCGTCCTGTTTCAGTTGTGCAAAGACTTCACGGACTTTGCTGTCCCACTGCGGGTCGCCTTTTTCGATGGCCACCGAGTTGGGCTCGGCGTACAGCGCTTCGCCGACCAGCTTGAAGCGCTTGTCCTGGCTCAGGCGCGGTTGGGCGGTGACCAGGTTGGTGAGGATCGCATCCAGGCGCACGCCGGCGCCCAGGCCCAGGTCCTGGAAGGCCACGTTGTCGGTGTCGTAGGGGGCAATCTGCACGTTCTCGAACGGGTACTGCAGTTGGGTGTCTTCGGCGCCTTCGATTACCAGGTTTTTGTTCAGGTAGCTCTCGTAGCTGGAGGCGCTGGTGAGGCCGACTTTCTTGCCGCTCAGGTCTTTGGCACCGTGGATGCGCTCGTCCTTGGCATTGACCACGATCACCGCAGGCGAGGCGTAGTACTCCACCGGGAAGTCGAACACTTCAGCGCGGGCCTTGCTTGGGGTCATCGAGCAGATGCAAATGTCGTAACGCCCGCTCCAGCGACCGGCGGCGATCACGTCCCAGGAAGGGGTCTCCAGGCGCAGTTTCACGCCGAGTTTTTGCGCGACGGCCTTGGCCACGTCGACGTCGAAACCGTCGAGCTGGTTCTGCTCGTTGAGGAACGAGAAGGGTGGGTAGCTTTCCATCAGCACACCGACCAGTTCGTGGTTTTTCTCAACCCGGTCCAGGGTTGCACCGCCGAAGGCTTGGGTGGAGGCAGCCAGCATGGTCAGGCCCAGGGCCAGTAGCGGTTTTAGTTTCAAGAGAGACACCCGAATCAAAAAGAAGTTGTTATGGAGCGAATTTACCGTATTAAATAGTTATAAGGGCGACTCTCATAGTGAGTTATTTTCATAAGCTTATGAGTAAAAAGTATATGGCCGCAGCACGCACAGTAATTCTCGATGGTGGCATGGGCCGCGAACTGCAACGCCGAGGCGCGCCGTTCCGGCAGCCGGAGTGGTCAGCGCTGGCATTGAGTGAAGCACCGCAGGCGGTGGAGGCGGTACACGCGGCTTACATCCAGAGCGGCGCCAACGTGATCACCAGCAACAGCTACGCCGTTGTACCGTTTCATATTGGCGAAGCGCGGTTTGCTGCCGAGGGCCAGGCCCTGGCGGCGTTGGCCGGTGAATTGGCGCGGCGTGCGGTGGTGGCATCCGGCCAAGCGGTACGTGTGGCAGGTTCCCTGCCGCCGCTGTTTGGTTCTTATCGGCCCGACCTGTTTGAAGCCGATCGGGTCAGCGAGCTGCTGACGCCCCTGGTGACTGGCTTGGCGCCTTATGTTGACCTGTGGCTGGCGGAAACCCAGAGTTCGATCGTCGAGGCGCGGGCTATCCATGCCGGTCTGCCGGCGGACGGCAAACCGTTCTGGCTGTCGTTTACCCTGAAGGACGAAGACACCGACGAGGTGCCGCGCCTGCGTTCCGGCGAGCCGGTGGCAGAGGCGGCCGAAGCGGCTGCGCAACTGGGGGTGCAGGTGCTGTTGTTCAACTGCAGCCAACCGGAAGTGATTGGCGCGGCGATTGACGCGGCACGCCAGACCTTCGAGCGCCTGGGGGTGGCGATCCAGATCGGCGCCTACGCCAACGCCTTCCCGCCGCAGCCCAAGGAGGCCACGGCCAACGACGGCCTCGACCCGTTGCGCGAAGACCTTGACCCGCCGGGCTACCTGCAATGGGCGGCCGATTGGCAGAAGCGCGGCGCCAGCCATTTAGGCGGTTGCTGCGGGATCGGGCCGGAGCATATTGCGGTGCTGGCCAAGCAGCTTGCCGACTGACACCCCGTGCGGATGGCGCTGACGACCGAGTGTGGGAGGGCGCTTGCCCCGATAGCCATGGGTATCTACACCATTTTATGGGTAGTTCGACGGACCTGTGGCGAGGGAGCTTGCCCCCGTGGCGGCCTGTGGGCCGACCCTTTATTCGGGTTGGAATGAGTACATATCCATTATTCAGGTAACGGCCGCTATGGGTTCCGCCCTTACGGCGGCTCACTTTTGAAAAGCGCAAAAGTAAGCAAAACGCTCTTGCCCCACCACTCGGTGCCTCGCCTAGGCTCGGCATGCCCGAACGCAGGCTTGAATCCGTGGGCCGCCGTCATGGGCCATCCCTGGCCCAGGACGGCTAACCCGGCGTCCTGCCGGGTTGCCCACGGATTCAAGCCTGCGTTCGGCCAGCGTGGTTAACGGGGCGCCTAAGATCAAAATCAAAAACAGAGCAAAAGCAAAGCAACCGCTCGCGATACGACTGGGGTTGTCAGCGCCATCGGATGTGTAGATACCTATGCCGCGATAGCGGTAGGCCAGTCGAAAATCAATCTCGACTGACCCACCGCCTCGCGGGCAAGCCCGCTCTCATATTTTGCTGCTGCGCTGTCTGTGGGATTTAGGCGCGGCACTCCGCCAGGCTTTTCAATTGCCCCGAACCTGCCTGGTTGGCCTCCGACAGCCATTGCTCAAACCCCGCCCCGATCGGCGGCCATTCCGAGTCCAGAATCGAATACCACGCCGTGTCCCGGTTCTGCCCCTTGACGACCATGTGCTGGCGGAACACCCCTTCAAAACTGAACCCCAGCCGCTCGGCGGCATATTTGGAGCGGGCATTGCCGTTGTTGCACTTCCACTCCAGCCGGCGGTAGCCCAGTTCGAAAGCATGCTTGGCCAATAGATACACGGCTTCGGTGCTTTTCGGCGAGCGCTGCATCGGCGCGCCGAAGGTGACGTGGCCGATTTCGATGCGCCCGTGGGCCGGGACGATGGACATCAGGCTGAGGATGCCCTGCACATCGCCGCTGGCGCGGTCGATCACGCTGAAGAAATACGGCTCGTTGTGCTGGGCATGGTTGTTGAGCCAGGCATCGAACGCGGCGCGGTCGCTGAACGGGCCATACGGCAAATAGTCCCACAGCTTGGGGTCGGCGCCGGGGCCTTCGAGGGCGTGCCACAGACCGTCGGCGTGGCGCGCCGGGTCGAGTTTTTCCAGGCGAATGAAACGCCCTTCGAGCAGTTGTACCGTGGGCGCCGGGACGCCTTGCCAGTCGGCGAGAGAGGTGGACATGCTGCGCTCCTTAAAGGCCTTTGCGAAATTGGATGAAACCAGGGCGTTCGGCGATGCGTTCGTACAGTTGGATCGCGGTGGCATTGGTCTCGTGGGTCAGCCAATGGACCTTGCAGCAGCCGTCGGCTTTGGCCGTGGCGTAGACGAATTCGATCAATGTGCGGCCAACCCCGGTGCCGCGCTGGGCCGGGTCCACCAATAGGTCTTGCAGGTAGCAGGAGTTTTCAATGCTCCAGTTGGAGCGGTGGTAGATGAAGTTGACCATGCCCACCGCTTTGCCGTCTTGCCAGGCGAGCGCGGAATGGGTCGGCTCACGGGCGTCGAGCAGGCGTTGCCAGGTGCTCTGGCTGACGGCGTCCGGCAGTTCGGTGTTGTAGAACTGCAAATACGCGTGCCACAGCGGCAGCCAGGCGGCGTGGTCGGCGGCGGTGACCGGGCGGATGTCGATCGGGCTCATTCTGGGGTTCCTTGAGGAATAAAACGGGCGAGGGTCTGGTCGCGCACGTCAAGGCTGGTGGCCAGCCCTTCGCGCACGCCCTGGATGTCGGCGGCACTGCGGTTCTGGCTGAGTTTGCGTGTGCCGATCAGGCGTTCGATGGGCAAGGCGAAACCGACGATGGCCTTGAGCATGCCTTCAATGTAGTCGGCCGGCGCGTCGCTGACTTTCCAGGGCTGGGCGCGGCGGCCTTCGTGGCGGTCGGTGAGGGCGCTGACCACGCCGAGCAGGCGCTCGGCGTCGGTAAACACGTCGGCCGTGCCGTAGGCGTGCACCGCCAGGTAATTCCAGGTGGGCACCACTTTGCCGTGCTCGGCCTTGGCCGGGTAAAACGCCGGGCTGACATAGGCGTCGGCCCCGGCAAAAATCACCAGCGCTTCGCCGCCGTTCTGCAGGTCGTGCCACTGCGGGTTGGCCTTGGCCAGGTGGCCGTAGAGCGTACCGTTCGGGCCCTCGTTCGGGTTGAGCAGCAGCGGAAGGTGGCTGGCTTGCAGGCCGTGCTCACCCATGGTCACCACCTGCGCCAGGCGTGTGTGCTGGATCAGTTGTTGCAGTTCGGGTAAATCGTCGAGGGCAAAGGCGCGCGGTATGTACATGAAAGTATTCCTTGGCGAATGCCTGCATCCTAGGCAGGCTAATGGTTCGTTGTAAGAGC
This sequence comes from Pseudomonas sp. D3, assembly GCF_029320995.1. Lineage (NCBI taxonomy): Bacteria > Pseudomonadati > Pseudomonadota > Gammaproteobacteria > Pseudomonadales > Pseudomonadaceae > Pseudomonas > Pseudomonas sp. D3. The sequence goes on along the minus strand of NZ_CP119772.1, from coordinate 123,420 downwards.
CATCTAGGACCCATTTTATAGGTCCAATTACGGAGCCTGCCCTATGTCGCCCCCTGCGCCGCCGCTGTCGTTCAACCCTGCGGGAATCGAGCTGGATCGTCGTCAGGGGCTGACCCGCCAGCTGTATGAAGCCCTGCGCCAGCGGGTGCTGGACGGGCGACTGGCCAGCGGCACGCGCTTGCCCGCCACGCGCGACCTGGCCGCGGCGTTATCGATTTCGCGCAACAGCGTGGTACGCGCCTACGATCAGCTGTATGCCGAGGGCTTCACGCAAAGCCGCGTGGGCGACGGGACTTATGTCGCCCAACTGCCCAGCTCAAAAAAACTATCCACAAAACTGTCCACAGGGTTTTCAACAGGCTTATCCCCAGCCTTATCCACAATCGACCCTAAAAAAGCCGATATTCCGCGTGAAAAAGTTATCCACAGCGCGGCCCTGGAGCGCCTCGAAAACAACCATTTGCCCCTGCCGCCCACCGGTCCACCACGGGCGTTCCGGGTGGGGGTTCCGGCCTTCGATCTGTTCCCGTTTGACGTCTGGGCCAAGCTGAGTGCGGCTTTTTGGCGCAAGCCGGACCTCGAACGCCTGTGTTATGGCAACCCGGCCGGGGACGAGCGATTGCGTGGGCTGATCGCCGCTTACCTGCGCAGTTCGCGGGGCATGCAATGCACGGCTGAGCAAATTGTGATCACCAGTGGTGCACAGCAGGCAATTAGCCTTTGTGCACAGTTGCTGGTGACCCCCGGCGATAGCGTGGCGATTGAAAATCCCGGCTACCGCGCCGCCGGTCATGCGTTCGCCCTGGCCGGTGCGCAGCTGCAGGGTGTGGCGGTGGACAGCGAGGGGATCGACTGCAGCGTATTGAACCGCCTCGATAACTGCCGCCTGGCGTATGTCACCCCGTCCCATCAGTACCCGCTGGGCGTGGTCATGAGCCTGGCCCGGCGCCTGGAGTTGCTGGCCTGGGCCGAACGCAGCGGTGGCTGGATCGTCGAGGATGACTACGACGGCGAGTACCGTTACAGCGGCGCGCCGCTGGCCCCGCTGGCGGCCCTGGATCGCAGCGGGCGGGTGCTGTATGTGGGGACGTTCGGCAAAGTCGCGTTCCCGGCGCTGCGCCTGGGTTATCTGGTGTTGCCGCCGACGCTGGTCGACGCGTTCGCCCAGCGCCGCGCCGTGGATGTGCGGCATTCGGAGGTCAGCACCCAGGCGGTGATGGCGGAATTCATGGCGGCGGGGCACTTCCAGCGGCATATCCGGCGCATGCGCCGCGCTGCGCTCAGCCGGCGTAACGCACTGCTGGAGGGCTGGCCGGGCGAGCTGCCGGGGGTGGGCAGCCTGCCCAATAGTGCCGCAGGCCTGCACCTCACCGTGCGGGTGGACAGCCTCGCCCGCGAACAACAACTGGTGGCGCAGGCCCGCGCGGTGGGCGTGGAGGTCAATGGCCTGAGCAGCTATTGGCTGACGCAGGCCGGGCCACCGGCCGATCAGCGCGCCGGCCTGGTGCTGGGTTTTGCCGCGGTGCCTGAAGCCGCGATCCGCCAGGCGCTCGGGCGGTTGCGCGAGGCCTGGACAGGTCAGGCTGCGGGCTGAGGCGGCTTGGCTTTAAGGAACAGCGAGCGGGCCAGATGCAGGCCGATTTCACTGCGGTACACGGCGATGTCGCTCAAGGGTTCGAACCGGCCACCCATCAGTCGCTGTTGCCGATTTTTCAGGTGGGCTGCGGTGTAGGCTTCCTCCGGCCCGGTGAGGGTGGGGTAGTGAAAGTGCGCGTACCACAACGGGCGTTTGGTGTTGGCGTCCACTACTGCATATTCCTGCAGGAAACCCTTGTCGCGCCCCCTGAGTCGGGTGCGGGGGCCGACAGGCGGGTCGACCGTCACGGCGCCCTCGCGCAAGAGCAATTCGACGTGCGCCGCCTCCGGTGGCCGGCGCTTGAGCACCTCGATCATGACCCGCTTGCCTTCCCGGTAGAGCCGGGTGATCGCCTCATTGAGGCTGCGGTTAGTCAACGCGGCTGATGGCGAGGCGCTTTCTGTCTGGTTGCTGGAGGTCAGCGCCTCTTCGATATCCTGGCTGGCCCGTTCGAGTTTTTTGGCGTGCTGGTGGAAGCGTTCTTCGATTTCCACCGGCAGTTGTCGGGTTTCCTTCGCCCAGGCTTCCTTGTTGGCGATAAAGGCGCCGACCCCATCGACCAGCGCCTGACCGTCGCTGATGCTGATTGCCAAGTTACGCGCCTGGGTGCGGGTAACGGGTTTGGGCTTCAGTTCGCGTTCGACCCAAACACCCGGCTCTTTCTCATGGAAGGTTGCAATCACCTTGCCGGTCAGGGGTTCCTTCACGTCGACCAGGGTCTTGCCGTCTTCGGCGGGGCTTTCACGCTCATCGCCGACCACCACACCCTTGGAGCGCGTCTTGATGTATTTTTTCTTCGCCCTCGGGGCCGGGCGCGACGGGCCTGCGGTGGGCTCCATGGCTCTACGTTCGCGAAGCAGGGTCGTCAGTTGCTTCTCAGTGAGTTGCGCGAATTCGTCAACCTGCTTGCGCAGGCTTTCCAGATGAGGCTTGTTGAGGTCGTTGGGAAATTCCGCCGGCAGATCCACCAGGTTCTGGTCCACCCTGGAAAACTGATCCATCAGGCTATCCAGGGTCTCGATCAACTGAGCCGGCGGCGCTACGTTGCCCGGCTTCATGGCGCCTCTGGCGCTTTGGACCGCCAGTTCCGCCACATCGACGATACGGTGCAAGGCTTCTCTGGCATCGGCGCGTGTGGCCGATTGGCTTTCTGACACGCACAGGAAGTGGCCCAGGGTAATCCTGAACGCCTTGAGATCATCAACGGCATACGTGGGCAGGTGCGGTTCGTAGAGTTGGATCAGCTTGACCCCTGGCACGCCCAGGGTGCGGGCCTCCTTGAAGCGCGCCTGCAGATAGTCCATCCGCTCCACCATGGCCTGCGTCGCGGCGTACATGGCGCGGTAGTGAGCGGCAGGCAAGGCGTCTTCTTCAAAACCCTCGGTGTCGAGGTGGCCATGTATGGCTTCCAGTTGTTCGCGAAACGGGATCTGTTGTTCGCTGATGGCGGAGCTCGCCAGAAATAGCTGATGTTCCAGGTAGCCGACCATGGCGTTCTGATAGTTGGGCACCGTGTCGAGAATATTCAGGGATTTGAGCTGGGAAATCGGCACGTCGATCTCTTTGAGGCGTGTATCCACTTGTTCGAGAAAGGTGGTTCTGGCGACTGCTTTGGCGTCGTCCGCTGTGCGGTCGATGGCGCCTTGCAGGGCCTCAATATCGCGTTGGCGTTGGGGGCGCTCGCTGTCGAAGGTCGCCAGATGCTGGCGTAAATCGTTGATTTTAGGTGGCCTGAGGGCTTCGCCTTTTTTGCGCCGGCTGCGCAGGCCGCCTGCACGGAGGCGCAAGCGCGTGTCGACGAACCATTGACCCAGGCGATTGGCAATCAGCGGGGGGCCGCGTCGGCCGGGTTGGTGCGGATCGATGATCAACACGGCGTCGTTTTCGTCGACGATGACTTCAAACCAGCGTGTACCCACCGGGGCGTACCAGTGGGTGTCTTTGGCGTAGAGATGCTGATGGGGGCCTTCCACTGTCTGTTGTGTGCCCAATTGATCGGGCTTGGGCAGCGCGAAACCGTCCAGGAACGTACCCAGGCTCAGTGCGCTGCGGTTCAAGGCGCCACTGATGTGCAGGGTGTGTTCGTGGTCGACGGGCAGTTCTGCCGTCGTGATATCCGGCTTTTGGACGACCTCTACCGTGGTCTCCTGCGCCTGCAATGCCGGCGGCTTGGCAGGTTTCTCGATGGGCGATTCAGGCTGGTGGGCCGTGGCGACATGCGTCGCCAACACCACGCCGAGCGTCAGCAAGATATCTACCAGCGCCGAGAGCCCGGCTGAACGGTCACCGATCTCATTGGCGTCGACCATCTGTTGCAGGTCATCCATCAATTGCCAGATCCAGGTCGCGGCGCCCGCGGCGCGGCCCATGAACGGCAGCACGGTATTGAACATCAGCCACCCGGCATGCTTGAAACTCTCCCAGCGCGCCTCGGCATTCGACACCGATTGGCGGTCGGCCAGGGTGACCAGCGCGTCGGCAGTGGCTTGGAACAGTGTGGCAAAGTTGTCGTTGCGCACCACTTCCCGCCCCAGTTCGATGGGCCCGGTCATCACCAGTGCGTTCAGCGGGTCGTTCAGCATGCTGGTAAATACCCAAGGCGAGGGCAGGCTGCCGGGAAACACAAACTGTGCATAAACCGTTCGCACCTTGTCGGGCAGCCAGGCCAGGACCGATTGGCGCAAGGGCGTGTCTTGTTTGATCGCGTACAGCAGGTTGGTCGGTGACGGGAACTGCATCAACGGTTGGTTGGACAGCGGACGATAGAGCAGACAGGGGCCCTTTTTTGGGTCTTGAGGGCCGATGACGAACATGTTGCCGACGACGTCGACGGCCGAGCTCAGGCGGCGTTTGGGGAGCAGGGACAAGCGGCGGATGACCACCGCCATGCCGTCGACCACACGCGCTGCGCTGTCTGGATTCATCGCTGCGCAGACATAGCGATAGCCCTGTTCGCTCAGGCCATGGAAACGGCGGACCTTATAGTGCAACGCCAGTAACGGTAATTGCAGGCGTAACTGAGCGGTGTAGAGATGTTGCCGCCGCGTGGACTCGGCCGGGTCGTCGAGCAATGTGCGCTTGACCAGGGCCGGGTAGTACACGCCGACGTTCGCCTGGGTAATCAAGCGTTCCAGGTAGGACGCCGTCATCCAGGCGGGTACGGCGCTGCCGCTTTCATAACGGACGGTTTTGTTGCCCAAGGGCAGGGCTATCAGGTTTTCCAGGGCCAACTCGGCCAGAGTAAAGGTTTGGGTCTGGGTATTTCCCGGCACAATCAGGGTGCCCCAGACCTGCACGCTGGTGACGCTGATCCGCACGCTGTCCAGCGTCGTGCGGGCCACGCTGGGGTGGTCCTTGACCATCAGGGTGTGGATCGCATCCAGGGCAAAATCGCCGATGTGCTTGATCCCGTCATCAAAGGCTTTACCGGCGTGCCGCAGGTGCAGGGCCGCCAGGTCCATCATGTAGCGCCCGTAGGTGGCCTGGTCCGACGAGGATGCGCTAAGTATCCAGTCGGGCAAGGCACGATGAACCCAGCCGATTCTGTTTTGATTCAGCGGGGCGCGAAGGGCGATTTCGCTGCCTGGCTTGTCTTGCATCATGGTTGGGATCAGCTCATCGCTGTCGAGCGCGATTACGCCGATCGCCTGAATCTGCAAGGAAATAAACGCACAGGCCTGCTGTTCGAAAAAGTCCCCGGAGGGTTGGAACAATCGCCAGTGGAGCTTGGCCGCCTGTGGATTGGCGACTTGAATGCTCAGGGCATCGCCAAGCGCTGGCAGGCTTTTGAAGGCGGCGAACCCATCGGCGATCGAATAGCTGAGGATGATGTCACGCTCGCCAAGACGCCCGACCAGCACCGCCAATGCCGACAGAGTGAGGTGTTTGACCTGGGTGGCGTGCTCCAGGTCGACGTCGATCAGATAAGCCTTGGTCGCGTATTTGTCCTGGGGCAAGCGCTGGGCGTAATCCGGGTGGTGAAAAACGCTCCTGGCGACGTTGCATTCATCCTCGTCCCAGCCTTCCACGCTGTCGACATTCCAGATCGCGCGTAAGGCGTTGGCAAAGGTGCGCCAACGTGGGCCGTTGTGGTGGTCGCTTTCGTTCCAGTACGCGAGCTGTTGCTCCTGGTACGCGACGCGCAGCAAGGGTGCCAGCTCATTGATCAGGCGGCCGACGGCATCTACTTTGATCGGTAGATGCACGTTCGGCCCGGCGGCAGATTGATAGATCAGGTAGTGCTCGCCGTCGATCCAGGTCACCGGCACGCCGGACGTTGCACTGCGGTACAACGCGCCGGTCAGCGACTGAAATTTCGGGGCGCCGGGCAGGATCGCCCCGGCAGTGATCTGCCAGTGCGGCGTCACTACAACGGTCAGGTCGGGGTCGATGTCGAGATCCGGGTACAGCCCGCGCAAGCTCGAGCGCAGGGTGGCGGCCGCGACTTCGCGCAAGGAGGGGCCGGTGGTCAGTTGAGTCAACAGGTCATTGGCATTGGGGGGCGATGAGGGCAAGGGAGGGCTCCTGACGGGCGCGGTGAGGAGGGCTGCTGGATGCAACCCGAGACCTCGACCACGTTAGAGCGCAGGCCCGTCAGGCGGTGGTAGTTAGATAGCGGGGCGCCCCTAGGTCCCCGATTTGATCTTGGTCCAGGCCCGTGTCCTGGCGCGCTCGGCGTCGCGGCCCAGGGGTTTCAAGGTATACAGTGTGGCCATCGCCGCCTCGGTGGGGTACAGGTTGGGGTTGTGGCGGATCGCAGGGTCGACCAGTTCCGTCGCGTCTTTGTTCGGGTTGGGATAACCGACGAAGTCGCTGATCGGCGCGATCACCTGCGGTTGCAGCAGGTAGTTGATGAAGGTGTAGGCGTCCTGCGGGTTTTTCGCGCCTTTGGGCAGCGCGAGCATGTCGAACCAGATCGGTGCGCCTTCCTTGGGCAGGCGCATGTCCACGATCACGCCGTTCTTGGCTTCCTTGGCGCGGTTGGCGGCCTGGGAGAAGCTGCCTGAGTAACCGACGGCCACGCAGATGTCACCGTTGGCGATATCGGCCATGTATTTGGAGGAGTGGAAGTAGGTGATGTACGGGCGGATTTTCATCAGCAGCGCTTCGGCTTTTTCATAGTCCTTGGGGTTGTTGCTGTTGGGGTCCAGGCCCAGGTGTTGCAGGGCCAGCGGCAGGATCTCGGACGGCGAATCGAGCAGCGCGACGCCGCACTGCTTGAGCTTGCTGATGTTCTCTTCCTTGAAGATCAGGTCCCAGCTGTCCACCGGCGCATCGGCGCCGAGCGCGGCCTTGACCTTGTCGGGGTTGAAGCCGATCAGGATGGTGCCGTACATGTAGGGCACGGCGAACTTGTTGCCGGGGTCGTTGGCCTCGATCAGCTTCATCAGCTTGGGGTCGAGGTGGTTCCAGTTCGGCAGTTGGCTGCGGTCCAGGGGCTGGAACACCCCAGCTTCGATCTGCTTGGCGAGGAACACGTTGGACGGCACCACCACGTCGTACCCGGAATTGCCGGTGAGCAGCTTGGCTTCCAGCGCCTCGTTGGTGTCGAAGATGTCGTACACCAGTTTGACGTTGGGGTTTTGCGCCTTGAAGTCTTCCAGCGCCTTGGGCGTGATGTAGTCGAACCAGTTGTAGACCCGCAGGGTTTTCTCTTCGGCATGGGCCGCGCCGCCGAGAACGGCGGCGCAGAGGACGAGCGACTTGAGCATGTTCATTGGATGGACCCCTCAAAACCTTCGAGAACGTTGACGGCGTTGATGCCGATTTCTGCTACGGCGTAGCCGCCTTCCATCACAAACAGCGTGGGTTTGCCCAGGCGTGCGATGCGTGCGCCCATGGCCAGGTAGTCCGGGCTGTCGAGCTTGAACTGCGAGATGGGGTCGTCCTTGAACGTGTCCACGCCCAGGGACACGACGACGATGTCGGCGGCGTAACGCTCGATTTCTGTGCAAGCCTCGTCAAGCGCTGCGCTCCAGTGCGGCCAGTCGGAACCGGCCGGCAACGGATAGTTGAAGTTGAAGCCTTCCCCGGCGCCTTCTCCGCGTTCGTCGGCGTAGCCGAGGAAAAACGGGAACTCTGCCTCCGGGTGCCCGTGGATCGAGGTAAAGAGCACGTCGTTGCGCGCGTAAAAGATCGATTGAGTGCCGTTGCCGTGGTGGTAGTCCACGTCGAGGATCGCCACCTTCCGCTGGCCCTGGTCGAGAAACGCCTGGGCGGCGATGGCGGCGTTGTTGAGGTAGCAATAACCGCCCATCAAGTCGCCGGCGGCATGGTGCCCCGGCGGGCGGCACAAGGCGAACGCACTGTGGGCGCCGCGCTGGATCGCTTGTTGCGCGGTCAACGCGACCTGGGCGGCGCTGTAGGCGGCTTGCCAGGTGCCGGCGGTAATCGGTGCGCCGCCGTCGAAGCTGTAGTAACCGAGTTGGCCGTGCAGGCTGGTGGGCAACACGTGGCGCAAGGTGCGGGCGGGCCAGGTGTAGGGCAACAGGTCGCCGTCCTCGCCGAATGCGGTCCAGCGTTGCCAGGCGCCTTGGAAGAAGTCCAGGTAGTCGCGGCTGTGCACACGTTCAAGCGGCGCCAGGCCAAAGTCCTGCGGCGCAAGGACCGGGCCCAGCCCACGCTCTTTGACCCGTTGCAGTACGTGGTCGGCGCGCGCGGGCATTTCAAAGCAGGGCATCAGTTGCCCGTCCATCAGTTCACAACGGCCGTGGTGCAGGTGGTGATCGTCCGAGTAGATCGTCAGCATTTTGTTGTTCTCCGCAGGCGGTATCGGTGCTTGCAGTCTTGCGGGCGACGCGCTTTATGAGAACGGCAGGAGCGGCCAAAAGGGGATAAATCGGGCCAAATTGTGTGTCCGCAATTCGCCCATTAATGGGGCGTCATGCGCGAAATTGGCTCGGCGCCACGCCGCTCCAGCGCACAAAGGCATGCCGGAAACTGGCGGTTTCGCTGAACCCCAGTTGCTCGGCGATGCGGTAGATCGGCAATTCATCCGTGGCCAGCCATTGCTTGGCCCGCTCGAAGCGCAGTTCGTCGAGCAGTTCCTGATAGCTGCACCCCAGGTCATGCAAGTGCCGGCGCAGGGTGCGCGGTGAACAGTTCATCTGCGCGGCCAGGCCTTCAATCCCCGGCGCGGCGCCGAGTTGGCTGGCGAGCAACTGGCGGATTCTGCCCAGCCACGCCTGTCGGCCGGTGAACTCCAGGTTCTGCTTGCGGCAACGCTCGGCCATGGCCTGGTGAGTCACGGCGTCGGCCAGCGGCAGGGGCTGGTCGAGCCAGTGCTTGTCGAAGGCGAACGCGTTGGTGCCGGCGTCAAACTGCAGCGGGCAGGCGAAACACTCGCTGTAGCGCGCCCGATAATCCGGCGCGTTGTATTCAAAGCGCGCGCCAAGCAGCGCCAGGGGCTGGCCGAGCAGGTCGTCGCAGATCACCTTCAGCGAGGCCAGGCACAGTTCGACGTTGAACATCTGCATGGCCGGGTTTTCCCGATAGTCACTGGCGGTGAACCAGATGCGCTCGCCATCCGCCTCCAGGCTCAGTTCGAAAAGTGTTCCCAGTAGCGCCGGATACCGCAGTGCCAGGCGCAAAGCGTCACCGAAGGTGGCACTCGTCAGCAGTGCGTAACCGAGCATGCCGTAGGCCGACACATGCATCTGGCGGCCCAGCGCCAGGCCGACATCCCGGCGCAGGGCCACGGCATTGGCGCATACGCGCATTTCCTGATTGGTGGTGATGCGCGTGTCGGCGCGGCTCAAGTCCGCGGCGCAGATGCCGCTGCCCGCGAGCAAGGCCTCGCTGGGCAGCCCTTCGGCCTTGAAGGTGTTGAGCACCAGCGACACCGCGTTGAGGGTGGTGAGATGAGCGTGCAGCATCGACGGCTCCAACGGGTCTGGTGCGGTGAAGGAGCAAGTTGTGTGCCGTCGTCTGCGTGTCAGGCCGGGTTGAAAAATAACGTTGCGGCCTGACTCTCGTTGATCTCGCTGCGGTGGAATGCCACGCGTTGTGTGCTGCTCAGGCCTTTGGTGGTATCGGCTGCCGCGCCAAGGCTGTGCTCTCGTGGTGTCTTGAGGCGTGCGCGGATAAACGACCGGGACGTGGTCCAGTCGGTCGAGTAGTGAAAATGCGCATACCACAGCACCTTATGGGTGCTGCTTTCGGTGATGGTGTATTCGTCCAGGTAATCGGGCCTGATGGACTTGATGCGCCGTCGGCTGATGGTTTTTTTGATGGTGATCGCGTTGCGGGCCTTGAGCCATTGCACGCCGGAGGGGGTGGGCGGGTGCTGTTGAGTCATTCTCAGCACGTTCTCGATGGAGTGTTGATAGAGGGTGGTCGCGGCGTCGCTGAGTGCCTTTTTGACGGTGCTGGCCAGGGCCACGTCGCCTTGCGCGAGGTTCTTCTGGGTCAGGGCTTGCTCGATGTTGCGCGTGGCTTGTTCCAGGCGCTGGGCGTGTTGATGGTACAAGTATTCGATGCCGATGGGCGTGCGCTGGGCTTGACTGGCCAGCCCGGTGATCCGTTGTTTGAAGTCCGGTAATCCGTCGAGCAGGTCCTGGCCGGTGTCCACGCTGGTTTGCAGGTCGATGGGCGTGCTCACCGTCTGTTCGCTCCTGACCCGTTGCACCCAAAAGCCGTCCGGTTTTTCGTGAAACGTGGCCACCACGGTGTTGGACAGGGGCGAGCGAACATCCACCAGCCCGGTGTCCAGGCCCGCGTCGGACAACTGCGGCTCGCCCACCACCATGCCGTGGTAACGGGTGCGGATGAATTTATTCTGCGCGCGTGGCGGAGTGGGCGGCGGGCTGGGGGTGGCTCTCAGCGTGCTGCGCCGGTCGGCTAAATGCGCAAGATGGTTACTGGCGCGCTTGGTGTACTCATCGAGTTGGTCGCGCAGTCGGGTCAGTGGTTCCGCCAGCGAGACGCTGGGGAATTCGGTGGGGAAGTCCTGCAGGCGCTCGCCCAGCACGGTGAACTGTTCGATCAGGCTGCTCAGGGTCTCGATCTGTTCGTCGATTCGCTTGTCACTGTGCTCGCGCAAGGTGTCGCGTAGGGCCTGGATGGCGATGTCGCAGGCATCGACGATATGGTCGATGGCCGTCCACGCCAGCGGTGCGCTGAGGGTGGTGTTTTCGCGCAGGCACAGGTTGCGGGCCAAGGTCACTTGCAACGCCTTGAGGTCGCCGCTGCTGTAGGCGGGCAGCAGGCTTTTGGTGTCCTTTATCAGGCGCAGGCCTTCGCCGGGCAAGTCACGCAGTTCGTTGAAGCGCGTTTCGAAGTAATCCAGGCGCCCAACCATGCCGCGCAGCGTTTCGTTCATTTCGAGCGCATCGGGGATGTTGCGCACGCGTGCATCGGCGGCCTGCTTCGCGATGTGGTCCAAGGTTATGCGTAATTTGGGGGTAAAGGCTTTCAGCACCTCGTTGAGGCCGGTCCAACTGAGGCTCAGTTGAGCTTTGACATACCCCACGGCGCGGTGCAGGTAGTCGGGCGTTGGGGCAACCACATTCAACTCTTTGAGGTTTTGCAGGGCGGTTTCATAGTCTGTGCGCTGGGCCTCCAGTTGATTGAGGTAGGCCCTTTGCGCGGCCTGGGCCGAGGTCGACGGGGCGTCAACCAATGCTTGATGAGCCTTTTGCAGGGTTTCCTGGGCGGTCTTTTTCTGTTGCTCGAAGGTGGTGATCGGGGCGCGCAGTTGGCTTGCCTTGCGTTCGGCTGCCGCCCGGGCTTTGCGCTCCAGGCTCCTTGAGCCGCCACCACGCAGGCGCAGCCGGGTGTCGATGAACCACTCGCCCTTGAGATTGCCGATCAGAAAGGGGCCGTTGCGCATTGGTTGCTTGGGGTCGGCGATCTGCACGTCGTCATTCTCGTCCACCGTCACTTCGAACCAGCGTTCACCGACCTGTGCGTACCATTTATCGAGCAGTGGGTAGAGGTGACGTTGAGGGCCGATGCGCGCCGAGGCTTTGCTGCGCACCCCCGGCTTTTCGACCTTGAAACTGTCCAGCAGGCTGCCCAGGTCGCTGGCATTGCGATTGATCGCGGCAAGCGTGTGCAGGGCATGCGGGTGATTGCCGGGCAGTTCAGGTGCCGAGAGGTTGGCCAACTGTTTGACCGTTACGGGCTTGGCGATCACCTCGGGCTCGACGGGAAGTTTCGGCGCGGGTTCTTCCTTGGCCAGGCGGGGCTCTGACGGTGCGTTGCGGCTGGCGATGTGCAGGGTCAGCACCATCCCGAGGTTGAGCAGTAATGCCGCCAGGGCGGACCATTCAGCCGGTTTGTCCTGCTGCTGCGCGTCGACCACCGCTTGTAGTTGATCCAGGATCTGCCAGATCCAGGCGGCGGTGTTCACGGTTCGGCCCAGGAACGGCAGCGCCGCGTTGAAGATCAGCCAGCCCGCCTGCTTGAACGACGCCCAGCGGCTTTCGGCGTTCGACGCCGACTGACGGTCCGCCAGCGTGATCAGCGCGTTGGCGTTGGCCTTGAACAGCTCGCCGGGCAGGTCACCGCTGAGCACTTGCGTACCGAGATCCATGGGGCCGCTCATCGTATAGAGTTTGACCGGGTCCAGCAGCAGCTCCACGACGGCCCAGGGTGAGGGCAGCTCGCCGGGGAACGCGTAGCGGGCATAGTCGTCGCGCACGCTGTCCGGCAGCCAGGCCAGGACCGAGTCGCGCAGATGGCGCGATTGGCGGATCGCATACAGCAGGTCGGCCGGTGACGGGTATTGCAGCAGTTGCAGCTCGGCCATCGGGCGATACAACAGGCAGGGCCCGGCGCTCTGGTCTTGGGGGCCTATCACAAACATGTTGGCGACCACGTCTTGCGTGCCTGCGCCGCGGTTTTTCGGTGCGAAGGCCAGGGGGCGAAGGACGATGGTTTGCCCGTCGACCTGGCGGTCCGCCGCCTCTGGCGCTAGCACGGCAGCGACGTAGCGATATCCCAGCTCGTCGACCCCGGCGCGTTGGCTGATTTTGTATTGCAACGCCTGCAGCGGCAGTTGGATACGTAAATGGCTGCTGTACAGGCCCTGGCGGCGGGTGGATTCGAGGGCGTTGTCGAGCAACTTGCTTTTGGCCAGGGCCGGGTAGTGTTGGCCGATGTCCACCCGCAGGATCAGGCTTTCGATGTAGGCCACGGTCAGCCACTCAGGCAGGGCGCCGCCGTTGCGCAGGCGAATGCTTTTGTCGCCGAGGGGCAGGCTGATCAGGTTTTGCAGGGCCAGGTCGGCCAGGCTGAAGAGGCTGGTGTCGACCTTGCCCGGCAGGGTGAAACTGCCCCAGACGATCAGGCTGCGCACCTGAATCTCGACGTTATCCAAGTGCAGGTTCGCCGCGTCGGCGTGCTCCTTAAGCATCTCGGCGCGCAGCCTGTCCAGCGCGTAGGTCTGGATCTGCGGGATGTCGTCGTCATAGGACTTGCCGGCGTTGAGGCTGTGCAGGGCGGCGAGGTCTTTCAGATAGCGGGCGTAGAGACTCAGGTCGGTGGTGGAGGCAGACGTCAGCCACTTGGGCAGCGCGTCGAGATAGGGTTTGAGGTCGGGTTGCTTTTCACCCACCAGCTCTTTGGTGGCCGGTGGCAGGTTGAGTGAGGACTCGCTGGGGTCGGTGCGGCTCAGTTGCTGAACGTCGAGTTGCGCAATGAAGGCGAGCTGATGGGCGATCAGCGTGCAAGCCTGGTGATCGAAAAAATGCCCCGTGGGTTCGAACAGTCGCCACTGGATATGGGTGCGCGATTGGCGGTTGAGGTAGTCGGGCAAGCTCCGGCCCAGTTGCTCCAGCGAGGTGAACTTTTCGTAACCGTTGAGCAGCGAGTAGGTGAGGATAAGGGTCTCCCCTTCATAGCTGCCGATCAGCACGGCGATCGACAGCACGCCCAAGTGGGTCACGGTTGCGCCGTCGACCTGATCAACGTCCACCAGGTAGGCGCGGCTGGCGAAGTCGTCGCCGACCTGGCGGCGCGTCAGTTCAGGCGCGGCGTACAGCGTGCGGGCCATGGCACAGTCCTGCGCGTCCCACCCCTCGACACGGGTTACGTTCCACAGCGACCGCAGCGTGCTGGACAGGGCTTGCCAGTGGGTGCCGGAGTTGCCATTGCTGGTGTTCCAGAACGCCACTTGTTGTTCCTGATAGGCGGTGAGCATCAGGGGCGCCAGCAGGTTGATCAGGGTGGCGATCTGTGTGATGCGCACCGGCAGGTGGGCGGTGGGTTGCTGGTTTTTCTGCTGAATGAGGAAGTGCACGCCTTCGATATAGAGCGTGGGTTCGCCCGAGACGGCCTGGTGGGTGAGGATGTCGGTAAGGGGCTGGTACCCGGTGGGGCGGGCGACGATTTCGTCGTCGACAACGTCCCATACCGGTGTGCCGACCATGGCGGTGTCCGGGTCGATGCCGAGGTCTGGGTAGCGTTCCTGCAACGAGCGCCGTAGCAACGCGCTGGCGGCTTCCCGGAAGGCGGGGCCGACGCAGAGTTGAGTGATCAGCGTATCGGAGGGGCTGTGTGGGGGGGTAGACGTTTGTTGGCTCATGGGTTCCTGCCTTGCCATTTCATGGACGCTGCCGGAAGAACAGCTTCGGCATGCTAGAAAGTGGCAAGGCACGGAGGAGGCTAACTATGTAGTTGGCCGGGGTTTTTTACTCAGGTTGCGACCTGATTCAGGCCAACTCACCGCACAGGTCCAGTTCCACCAGGCGGCGCACTTCGCTGGTCGCGAGGCCAGCACCGAGCAGGGCCTGCAACTTACCGAACGCGGCTTCACGGGTCATGCCGCCACCGGACAACACGCCCACGCCACGCAAACGGCTGCCCGCTTCGTAGACGTCCAGTTCCACGCCGCCTTCATGGCATTGGGTGATGGCGACCACGACCACGCCTTGCGCCTGTGCACGCTGGAGGCTGGCGAGGAACTCGGGGTTATCGCTGGGCCCGGTGCCGCTGCCGAAGCATTCCAGGATCAGTGCCTTGAGGCCGCTGCCGATCAGCGCATCCAGTTGCGCGGCAGCGATGCCCGGCACCAGCGGCAGCACGCCGACGTTGGCCAGGGCTTTGGGCTGACGGTAATCCAATGCAGCGGGCAGTGCCTCGGCCTTGGCCACACCGCCGTTGCGTTGCAGCGCGGCAAACGGATGGCGCCCGAAACTGCGGACCTTCGCACAGCGTGTCGGCGCCATCAGCGTGCCGTGAAAGTACAACTGCACACCCGGCGCCAGGCCTTGGCCCAGGGCCAACAGCGCACCGCTGACGTTTTCCCAGGCATCGCTGTCCGGCACGCCGGCGGGGAGCATGGAGCCGGTGAACAGCACCGGCGCCGGCAGGCCCAACAGTTGGAAGCTCATGGCGGCCGCGCTGTAGGCCAAGGTGTCGGTGCCGTGCAGGATCAGCACCGCGTCGCAACCGTCGTCCACGGCCTCGACCACGGCGGTGCGCAGGCGCTGCCAGTAGGCCGGGGTCATGTTGGCGCTGTCGATCAGCGGCGCCATTTCCCGGAAGCGCCATGCAGGCACGGGCTGGTTGGCGAGTTGTTCGCGCATACGGGCTTCGAAACCGGATGCGGGGGTCAGGCCGTTGGCGCTGGCTTGCATGCCGATGGTGCCGCCGGTGTAGAGCACCATGACGTTGTTAGCTGCTTGCATCGAAAAATCTCCTGAACGAAAAACGCCGCCAAGCCCAGAGCATGCCCAAGGCCAGGCGGCGTGTCATCTACGCTTAGCGTTGCGCCAGCGCGATCGATTCAGCAGGCGCTTTAGCGGCAGGCTCCGGTTTCACCGGGTTGGCCGGCCAGGCGTTGCGGTCCAGGTCCAGGTCGGGGAACTGGCTGGAGTCGAAGACCGGGGTCTTGATGCCCGCTGCGCGCTGGTTGTCGTAGTCGTTCAGGATGCGCATGGCAATCTTGAACAGGAACGCCAGGGCGAACAGGTTGACGAATGCCAGCATCGTCATGGTGATGTCGGCAAAGGCAAACACGGTGCTCAGGTTCTCAATGGAACCCCAGAAAATCAGCACCAGCACCAGTGCGCGGTAGCCCATCAGCACCTTGCGGTTGTTGCCGACCAAAAAGCGCAGGTTGCTCTCGCCGAGGTAGTAGTTGTACATGATCGAGGTGAACACGAACAACGCCAGGGCCACCGAGATGAACATCCGGCCCCACTCGCCGACCACGGCCGCCAGGGAGTTCTGGGTCAGGGCAATGCCGTCGCCTTCGAAGCCTGGGGTGTAGAAACCGGAGAGCAGGATCAGCAACGCGGTGCAGGTGCAGATCACGAAGGTGTCGAGGAACACGCTGAACGCTTGCACCACACCTTGGGCGATCGGGTGTTCCACCGACGCGACTGCTGCCACGTTAGGCGCACTGCCCAAACCGGCTTCGTTGGCGAACACGCCGCGCTTCACACCCATGATGATCGCGCTGCCCACCAGGCCGCCGAAAGCCGGGTCGAGGCCGAACGCGCTCTTGACGATGGTCGCGAGCATGGCCGGCACGTGGTCGAATTGCAGCACGATCACGTACAGGGTCACGGCGATGTAGACCAGGGTCTTGACCGGCACCAGCAGGTCGGCGATCGAGGCGATCCGCTTGATCCCGCCGATGAACACCAGGCCCAGCAATGCCGCCAGGGCCAGGCCGGTGTAGGTGGTGTCGAGGCCGAAGGCATTGTTCAGCGAATGCGTCACGGCATGGGCTTGCAGGCCGTTGAACGCAAAACCGAAGGTCACCAGCAGCAGGAACGCCATCACCATGCCCAGCCAGCGTTTGTGCAGGCCATGCTGGATGTAATAGGCCGGGCCGCCACGGAAGGTGCCTTCGGCGTCGGTGCGCTTATACAGTTGGCCGAGGGAGCACTCGATAAAGCTCGAGGACATGCCCACCAACGCGGTGACCCACATCCAGAACACGGCACCCGGGCCGCCCAGGGTCACGGCAATGCCGACGCCTGCGATGTTACCGGCACCGACGCGGCCGGCCAGGCTGAGCATCAGCGCCTGGAACGAGCTGAGCTGGTCGGAGCTGTTTTTCAGGCTGTCGCGAAACACCGAAAACATGTGGAAAAAGTGACGCAACTGAACGAAACGCGAGCGGATCGTGAAGTAGCCGCCGAGCCCGACAATGAGCACGATCAGTACTTTCCCGGAGAGGAAGTCGTTGATGACTTCGAGCATGGAGTGTTCCTCGCTGATTTTTCTAATGGCAAACGCAGGACGGTTCGACGCTGTCGCTTGGCACCAGGCAGTGCGCGACGGTTCGACCCAATCCTTTTGCGGGTGTTGTTATTCATGCGGTTTCGCGTGTGTCCGGGCCTCGTTACCGACGACCGTTGGCGCGAAGAGGGGCGGCACTATACCTAGGCGAACGTGATCCGTCTGCCTGGGCTGATTAAAGGTTTCAGCCAAGGGGTGGCGGGCACGGGCAATATTGGAATTTTTATGGGCGTCATTTCACAACCTTGAGGCAAAAAAAAGGGCCTGAAGAACGAGCCTTCGGGCCCTCAAAAGGTGAGAGGTGTCTAGTCCCTCAACCTGGTGAGCGGTGCAACAAACGCTTAGGCCTTCAGTGGGACCAAACGTGGGGCAATCATGTTTTCGGGGCGCAGGATGTCGTCGAGCATGGCGTCGTCGAGCAAGCCTTCTTCGCGCACCAGTTCCAGCACGCCGCGGCCGCTTTCGAGGGCGATACGCGCGATGCGGGTGGCGTTTTCATAGCCGATGTACGGATTCAACGCGGTGACCAGGCCGATGGAGTGCTCCACCAGTTCGCGGCAGCGCGCTTCGTTGGCGGTGATGCCGACGATGCAGTGCTCGCGCAGCATGTCCATGGCGCGTTGCAGCAGGCGGATCGAGTCGAAGATCTTGAAGGCGATCAGCGGTTCCATCACGTTCAACTGCAGTTGGCCGCCTTCGGCTGCCATGGTCAGGGCCAGGTCGTTGCCGATGACCTGGAAGGCCACTTGGTTGACGGCTTCCGGGATCACCGGGTTGACCTTGCCGGGCATGATCGAGCTGCCTGGCTGGCGTGCCGGCAGGTTGATCTCGTTGATGCCGGTACGTGGGCCGCTGGACAGCAGGCGCAGGTCGTTGCAGATCTTCGACAGCTTCACCGCAGTCCGCTTGAGCATGCCGGAGAACAGCACGAAGGCGCCCATGTCGGAGGTGGCTTCGATCAAGTCCGCCGCCGGAACCAGCGGCTGGCCGCTGATGGTGGCCAGGCGTTGTACGGCCAGGGCCTGGTAACGCGGGTCGGCGTTGATGCCGGTGCCGATGGCGGTGCCGCCCAGGTTCACTTCGGTCAACAGCTCCGGCGCCAGGGTTTTCAGGCGGGCCAGGTCTTCGTTGAGGGTGGTGGCAAAGGCGCGGAATTCCTGGCCGAGGGTCATCGGCACGGCGTCTTGCAATTGGGTACGGCCCATTTTCAGCACGTGGTTGAACTCGACGCCCTTGGCGGCGAACGCCTGGATCAGGCTGTCGAGGCTGGCCAGCAGCGCGTCATGGCCCAGCAGCAGACCCAGGCGGATCGCGGTTGGGTAGGCGTCGTTGGTCGACTGCGCCATGTTCACGTCGTTGTTCGGGTGCAGGTACTGGTATTCGCCCTTGTTGTGGCCCATGGCCTCCAACGCGATGTTGGCGATGACTTCGTTGGCATTCATGTTGGTTGAAGTGCCGGCGCCGCCTTGAATCATGTCCACCACGAACTCTTCGTGGAAGTCGCCGCGGATTAGGCGGGCACAGGCTTCGCTGATGGCTGCGTGCTTGGCTTCGCTGAGCTGGCCCAACTCGCGGTTGGCGTCAGCGGCTGCTTGCTTGACCATTGCCAGGCCGACCACCAATTTCGGGTAATGCGAAATCGGAACGCCCGAGAGGCGGAAGTTATTCACCGCTCGCAGGGTCTGGATGCCGTAATACGCTTGGGCAGGTACTTCGAGTACGCCAAGCAGGTCTTTTTCTGTGCGGAATGATGCAGCGGAGGACATGATGGAAATCATCTCGATATGGACCCGGAACTAGCCGGAACGCTGTGAATGCTAGGCTTGTGGAAGTTTTTGGGCCAATGCTGTTAAGCACTGGCCTATGCACAAACGGCATAATGGTCGTGTGACCCGGCTATCATGGCGGGCGTGTGGGCCAAAATGGTGCGCACCCGTGGGAGGAACTGATGAACCTTGAGAGCAAATGGCTGGAAGACTTCAGCGCCCTGGCGGCGACGCGCAGTTTTTCCCAGGCGGCGGAGCGACGCTTTGTCACCCAGCCGGCGTTCAGTCGCCGTATCCGCAGCCTGGAGGCCGCACTGGGCCTGACCCTGGTCAACCGCTCGCGCACGCCGGTGGAATTGACGGCGGCGGGGCAGTTGTTCCTGGTGACCGCGCGCACGGTGGTCGAGCAGCTCGGTGAAGTGCTGCGCCATTTGCACCATCTGGAAGGCGGGCAGGGCGAAGTCATGCAAGTGGCGGCGGCCCACTCCCTGGCGCTGGGCTTCTTCCCGCGCTGGATCGCGCAACTGCGCAACGAGGGTTTGAACATTGCGACCCGTTTGGTCGCCACCAACGTCGGCGACGCCGTGCATGCCCTGCGCGAAGGCGGTTGCGACTTGATGCTGGCGTTCTACGACCCGGATGCGGCGATGCAGATGGATCCGGAGATCTTCCCGTCACTGCACCTGGGCAATACCGAAATGCTCCCGGTGTGCGCCGCCGATGCCGAGGGCAAGCCATTGTTCGACCTGGAAGGGGAAGGCAGTGTGCCGCTGCTGGCCTACAGCGCCGGAGCATTTCTGGGGCGTTCGGTGAACCTGCTGTTGCGCCAACGTGCCTTGCGCTTTACCACGGTTTACGAAACCGCGATGGCCGACAGCCTCAAAAGCATGGCCCTGGAAGGCCTGGGCATTGCCTGGGTGCCGCAACTGAGTGTGCGGGCGGAACTGGCCCGCGGTGAGCTGGTGGTGTGCGGCGGGTCGCAATGGCACGTGCCGCTGGAGATTCGTTTGTACCGCTGTGCGTTGGTGCGCAAGGCGAATGTGCGGTTGTTGTGGCGCAAGCTGGAAGGTGGCGCGGCGCAGACTACTTGAGCCCAACACCGCTCAACGGTGGGAGGGGGCAAGCCCCCTCCCACAGGGATTTTTGGTGTTTTCGCTGACTCTTAAGTCAATAAAATCGTTGGTTTGCGCCGCTAGACAGATGGTCAACCGAGGGGCTGTTTATCTGCGTTATTACGGTATACTGCGCGGCCTTCGGCCGGTCCAACCGGCCTTAATTCGTACACCAAGCCACGCCGGATTTCCCGCGTGGCTTGTTGTTTTTTGACGCGCCTGCGGGCGCCCAGAGAGAAGAGGCACGACGATGAGTGCATTGGTTGGCGTGATCATGGGCTCCAAGTCCGATTGGTCCACCCTTAGCCACACCGCCGATATGCTGGAAAAACTCGGCATTCCGTATGAAGTGAAAGTGGTCTCTGCCCACCGCACCCCGGATTTGCTGTTCCAGTATGCCGATGAAGCAGAATCCCGTGGCATCGAGGTGATCATCGCCGGTGCCGGCGGTGCAGCGCACCTGCCGGGCATGTGTGCGGCCAAGACCCACCTGCCGGTGCTTGGCGTACCGGTGCAGTCGTCGATGCTCTCGGGCGTGGATTCGCTGTTGTCCATCGTGCAGATGCCAGCCGGTATTCCGGTGGCAACCCTGGCGATCGGCAAGGCCGGCGCGATCAACGCCGCGTTGTTGTCCGCCAGCATCCTGGGCGCCAAGCACCCGCAGTTCCACGCGGTGCTGAAAAAATTCCGTGCTGAACAAACAGACAGCGTGCTGGACAATCCAGACCCACGTATCGCCTGAGGTTGTTGACGATGAAAATCGGTGTAATCGGTGGCGGCCAACTGGGTCGCATGCTGGCCCTGGCGGGAACGCCGCTGGGGATGAACTTCGCTTTCCTGGACCCGGCGCCGGATGCCTGTGCGGCCGCGTTGGGTGAACACCTGCGCGCTGACTACAGCGACCCGGCCCACCTGCGCCAACTGGCCGACGAAGTCGACCTGGTGACCTTCGAGTTCGAAAGCGTCCCGGCCGAAACCGTGGCCTTCCTCTCGCAGTTCGTGCCGGTGTACCCGAGCGCCGAAGCCTTGCGCATCGCCCGTGACCGCTGGTTCGAGAAGAGCATGTTCAAGGACCTGGGCATTCCTACCCCGGCCTTCGCCGATATCCAGTCCCAGGCGGACCTGGACGCCGCCGTCGCCAGCATCGGCCTGCCGGCCGTGCTGAAAACCCGCACCCTGGGTTACGATGGCAAGGGCCAGAAAGTCCTGCGCACCGCCGCCGATGTGGTCGGTACTTTCGCCGAGCTGGGCAGCGTGGCCTGCCTGCTGGAAGGCTTCGTGCCGTTCACCGGCGAAGTCTCGCTGATCGCCGTGCGTGCCCGCGATGGCGAGACCCGCTTCTACCCGCTGGTGCACAACACCCACGACAACGGCATCCTCAAGCTGTCCGTGGCCAGTACCGATCACCCGTTGCAGGCCCTGGCCGAAGACTATTCCAGCCGTGTGCTCAAGCAACTGGATTATGTCGGCGTGATGGCGTTCGAGTTCTTTGAAGTCGACGGTGGCCTCAAGGCCAACGAAATCGCCCCGCGCGTCCACAACTCCGGGCACTGGACCACCGAAGGCGCCGAGTGCAGCCAGTTCGAGAACCACCTGCGCGCGGTGGCGGGCTTGCCGCTGGGCTCTACGGCCAAGGTGGGCGAGAGCGCCATGCTCAACTTCATCGGTGTGGTACCGCCGGTTGAAAAAGTCGTCGCCATCGACGATTGCCACCTGCATCACTACGGCAAGGCCTTCAAGGCCGGGCGCAAGGTCGGCCACGCCAACCTGCGCTGCCAGGACCGTGCGACGCTGCAAGCGCAGATCCTTAAAGTAGAGGCGTTGATCGCCGAGCAATAATCCTGGGGGCGGCGGGAACCATTGCCGGCCGCCGTCTCTCTGATGGCAGGATGATAAAGCCTGACTAGGCTTTGTCATGACCCACATTCAATCAGAGGGAAATGCCATGGGTATCATCGGAACCATCTTTATCGGCCTGATCGTCGGCCTGCTGGCGCGTTTCCTCAAGCCCGGCGACGACAGCATGGGCTGGATCATGACCATCCTGCTGGGTATCGCCGGCTCCCTTGCCGCCACCTATGGCGGTCAGGCACTGGGTATCTACCAGGCAGGCCAGGGCGCGGGCTTCATCGGCGCATTGGTCGGCGCCATTGTGTTGTTGGTGATCTACGGCCTGATCAAAAAGAAGTAATCGAGCGACAAAGTCCTCTGCGCTGCGCAGGCGCAGAGGGCTAGAATGCCGGCACTGTTTACCTTGTCGAGCTCCTCCATGCGCCGTCTCCTCTTGATGTTTCTCCTGTTGGGCCCTGGCCTGGCTCATGCTGGCGAATTGCCGGAAACCGACTGGCTGGACCTGATGCCGCTGTCGGACCAGAAAGCCCTCGAACAGATGCCGGAAATCGACCACAACTCCCCCGAAGCCCAGGGCACCTTTACCGACAAAGGTGGCTTGAAGCAGAGCAAGGGGTTGCCGGCGGTGATGTATTCCACTAAGACCGTGGCCGCCATGAACGGCAAGAACATCCGCATCGGCGGTTACCCGGTGCCCTTGGAAACCGACGCCAAGGGCCGCAGTACGCTGTTCTTCCTGGTGCCGTACCCCGGCGCATGCATCCACGTGCCGCCACCGCCGCCGAACCAGTTGGTATTGGTGCGTTACCCCAAGGGGTTGAAGCTGGATGATATCTACACGCCGCTGTGGGTCACGGGCACGGTGAAGGTGGAGACGGTCAACAATGACCTGGCCGATGCGGCGTATGCGTTGGATGCGCAGAAGGTGCGGGCGGTGAAGGAGTCGGATCTCTAAAACCCAACGCATAACAATGTGGGAGGGGGCTTGCTCCCGATAGCGGTCTATCAGACACAAATGTGCTGACTGACCCTCTGCTATCGGGAGCAAGTCGAATCGTCGCACCGCCCCTCCCACATTTTGATTGGGTTTACAGCTCGAGACTGATGATGCTCACGCCCAGCGTGTGGCTTTCGCCCGGCGCCAACGCCACCACATCATCCAGCACATTGGCCGTCTCGATGCACAACATGCCCTGCCAGCCGTCGTCGGCCATGTCGTCGAAGGCCTTGGCCCGTTCGGTCCAGGGGTTCCAGATCACGGTCGACCGGGAACCTTCGCTGGTGAGCTGGACGCGGCGCTGCCAGTCTTTATCAACGATGTTCAGCTGAGCGGGGGTGTCGAGGTAGATGCGGTCGGTCTCGGCGCTGAAGTGCAGCAGCCCCGCCTGTTGCCGGGTGGCCCAACCGTCGGCGGTATCGATATACGAACACCCGTCCAGGCCTTCGACCTGCACGTTGCGCACGTCGCTTACGGCGAAGTAGGTGTGCAGCGCCTGGCTGAGGGTCACCGTTTCGTGGCCATGGTTATGGCTGGTCAGGCGAATGTGCAGTTGATCGTCCAAGCGCAGGCTCAGCTTCAGGTCGACCTGATGGGGCCAGCCGGGAAAGCCGCCCGCAGGTACGGGGAGTACCAGATCGACGCGCAGCGCGTCGCCGTCGCCGTCGAGTTCGGTCGTGGCCAATTCCCAGATCGCAGTACGCACGAAACCGTGGGCCCCCGCAGGTTGATCGCTCTGGCGCATGGCCTGCACGCTGTGCGGGTTGCGGTCGAACACGCCAAACCACGGCCAGCACACCGGTACACCGGTGCGGATACCTTTGCCGGCCTTGAAGACGGCGGCCTTGTTCGGCCAGATCAGCGGCTGCTCGCCTGCGCGTTGGTAGCTGAAGATGTGCGCGCCCTGTTGGGCCACCATCAGTTCGGCACCGTTGTGGCGGATGCGCCAGCAGTCCAGCTCGTCGATTTTCACGGTTTCAACGTGGGGCGTGGGCATAACAAAGCACTCTCAATGGCAGGCAATGGGCAATTGACCGTCAAAACCCGGCGAGGTTTAACGCGCCCGCGACGGCACCGAACGGGTACGGCCGCTGCCATCGATGGCGACGAACACGAACACCGCCTCGGTGACCTTGCGCCATTCGCTGGACAGCGGGTCGTCGCTCCACACTTCGACCATCATCTGGATCGAGCTGCGGCCGATTTCCAGCGCCTGGGTATAGAAGGACAATTGCGCGCCCACGGCCACCGGCACCAGGAACGCCATGCGATCAATGGCCACGGTAGCCACACGCCCGCCTGCGACCTTGCTGGCCATCGCCGTTCCGGCCAGGTCCATCTGCGAGACCAGCCAGCCGCCGAAGATATCGCCGAAACCGTTGGTTTCACGCGGAAGCGCGGTGATTTGCAGGGCGAGATCGCCTTGCGGAATGGGATCTTCTTGTTCGAGTTCGATCATGCCGAGGGTGCCTCTGAGCCGTGACGCTTCATGGGTGTTTCAAGTGGATAGTCGTCTCGTAGAAAAACATTCCAGCACCCACGCACGACGCGAGCTGTGTTTCTCGTAAGGCGTACTAAAGGGAAACTCTGCCAAACCGGCTGGATGGCACCCAACGGCGTTTTGGCACAGCAGCCCCTCAAGACTGCGGGTCTGGCGCTTGCAAGGGCCGAGTATATCGAGACGCTGGCGTCGCGACGACCTCTGGGCGCTCATTTGGTCGGTAAATAGACGCTGTAATGGAGCTTTTTCCGGCAACTGTTCTTCTGCCCAGGTTGACGGACTCTCTGCGCCGTGGGTATTTCGCCTGTCTGGACGGTTAAGCGTTCGGCGCTGTGCTTTTTCCGGCGATTTGTTATCTTGCCAGACCGCCGCAAGCCCAGGGCGTGCCGTCCCTATTACGCTGATTACTATAAGAGAAGCCTTGCCATGTCCTCCGTGCCCGCAAGCAGTGCGCAACCGTCGCGCCCGCTGACCCGCAACGACTACAAAACCCTGTCGCTGTCTGCCTTGGGCGGGGCGCTGGAATTCTACGATTTCATCATCTTCGTGTTTTTCGCCACCGTGGTCGGAAAACTGTTCTTCCCGGCCGACATGCCCGAGTGGCTGCGTATGATGCAGACCTTCGGCATCTTCGCCGCCGGCTACCTGGCGCGCCCCCTGGGCGGCATCATCATGGCGCACTTCGGTGACCTGCTGGGCCGCAAGAAAATGTTCACCCTGAGCATCTTCATGATGGCCGTGCCGACCCTGATCATGGGCCTGCTGCCGACCTACGCGCAGATCGGCCTGTGGGCGCCGATCCTGTTGCTGCTGATGCGCGTGATCCAGGGCGCGGCGATCGGCGGCGAAGTGCCGGGCGCCTGGGTGTTCGTCTCCGAGCACGTCCCGCCGCGGCACATTGGCTACGCCTGCGGCACCCTGACCAGCGGCCTCACCGCCGGCATCCTGTTGGGTTCGCTGGTGGCCACCGCCATCAACACGCTCTACAGCCCGGAACAGGTCTCGGATTACGCCTGGCGCATCCCGTTCCTGCTCGGCGGTGTGTTCGGCCTGCTGTCGGTGTACTTGCGCCGCTGGCTGCATGAAACGCCGATCTTCGCCGAGATGCAGCAACGCAAGACACTCGCCGCCGAACTGCCGCTGCGCGCGGTACTGCGTGACCACCGTGGCGCCATCGTGCTGTCGATGCTGCTGACCTGGCTGCTGTCGGCCGGCGTCGTAGTCGTCATCCTGATGACCCCGACCGTGCTGCAAACCCTCTATCACTTCAGCCCGACCGTTGCGCTGCAAGCCAACAGCCTGGCCATCGTGACCCTGAGCCTGGGCTGCATTGGCGCCGGCGCCCTGGCCGACCGCTTCGGTGCCGGCCGCATACTCTTGGCCGGCTGCGCGATGTTGCTGGCGACCTCCTGGACGCTGTATCACAGCCTGCTGGACCACCCGGACTGGCTGTTCCCGCTGTACGCCCTGACCGGCCTGTTTGTCGGCACCATCGGCGTGGTGCCTTACGTGATGGTCAAAGCCTTCCCGCCGGTGGTGCGTTTCAGCGGGTTGTCGTTTTCCTACAACGTGGCCTACGCCGTGTTCGGCGGGCTGACGCCGTTGGCGGTGTCGCTGCTGATGAAGGAAAGCCCGATGGGCCCGGCCTACTACGTTGCCGTCCTGTGTGTGATGGGGATGGGGGTGGGTGGGTATCTGTGGAAGCGCGGCAGGTAATCAAGCATCTGAAGATCGTTCCTGCGCAGTAGCGTAGGAGCGATCATAGGTTACAGAGTGTTTCAGCGTCATCGCTTCAACCGCCTCGCCATCCCCGTCTTTTCGGCACTTGCCGCCTGCAGCCGCTTTTTCTCGCAATACTGGCCTTTCATCTAATTGTCATATTCCGGACATAGAGTGTTCACACGGCCTACCGATACTTGGTCCCGATCTAACTATCACTATCTGCTAGGAGTAAGGCATGAAACTGAAGCGTTTGATGGCGGCAATGACTTTTGTCGCTGCTGGCGTTGCGACTGCCCACGCGGTGGCCGCTGGTGTTGACCCGGCAATTCCGGCTTACGTGAAGACCACTGGTGTGTCGGGCAACTTGTCCAGCGTCGGTTCCGATACCCTGGCTAACCTGATGACCCTGTGGGCTGAGGGTTACAAAAAGGAATACCCGAACGTCAACATCCAGATTCAAGCTGCTGGTTCTGCCACTGCGCCACCTGCGCTGACTGAAGGCACCTCCAACCTGGGCCCGATGAGCCGCAAGATGAAGGACACCGAACTGGCTGCCTTCGAGCAGAAGTACGGCTATAAGCCAACCGCTATCCCGGTTGCCGTGGATGCCCTGGCCGTGTTCGTCCACAAAGACAACCCGATCAAGCACCTGACCATGGAACAAGTCGACGCGATCTTCTCCTCGACTCGTCTGTGCGGTAGCAAAGCCGACGTGAAAACCTGGGGCGACCTGGGTGTGACCGGCGACCTGGCCAACAAGCCAGTGCAATTGTTCGGTCGTAACTCGGTATCCGGCACCTACGGCTACTTCAAGGAAGAAGCCCTGTGCAAAGGCGACTACAAGCCTAACGTGAACGAACAACCTGGCTCGGCTTCGGTCGTGCAGTCGATCAGCTCCTCGCTGAACGGCATCGGTTACTCGGGCATCGGCTACAAGACCGCCAGCGTGAAGACTGTGGCCCTGGCCAAGAAAGGCAGCACTGACTTCATCGAAGACAGCGAAGAAAACGCCCTGAACGGCAAATACCCACTGTCGCGTTTCCTCTACGTTTACGTCAACAAAGCCCCGAACAAGCCGCTGGCTCCACTGGAAGCTGAGTTCGTGAAACTGGTGCTGTCGAAGCAGGGCCAGGAAGTAGTAGTGAAAGACGGTTACATCCCACTGCCAGCCAAAGTAGCCGCCAAGGCCCTGGCTGACCTGGGTCTGAAAGAAGGCAACTAAGTTGCTAGGCCGGGTAAAACCGGCCTTTCTGTAGGAGCGAGTGGCGATAGAGCACCGCGTTTATTCAGAAGCGGCGCTTATCGTTAACGTTCTTCGCGAGCAAGCTCGCTCCTACAGAACCTCCGAATTTTTTGGTCCGCTGCCAGCCCTGCTAAGCGGCGGATTTTTTGCGTCACTGCACTGTCATCTTTCTGTCATACAGGATCGCTAGGGTGTGCGCATGAATGATCTGGCCAATTCCACCATGACGACGACTTCTCCCCCCAAGCGCATTGACTTCAATACGCCTGAGCTGCAACGCAAGCGCCGCATTCGCGCGCTCAAGGATCGCCTGACCCGTTGGTACGTGCTGGTCGGCGGCCTCGCCGTTCTCGGCGCTATCACCTTGATCTTCTTCTTCCTGGCCTACGTGGTCGCGCCCTTGTTCCAAGGCGCCTCGCTGACCAAGGAAGCCGCGCTGACACCGGCGTGGATACAAGACGCGGGCAAGCCGTTGATGATCTCTCTGGAAGAACAGAACCAGGTCGCCATGCGGGTTTCCGACAAGGGCCAGGCGCTGTTCTTCGACGTGGGCACCGGTGCCGAACTCAAGCGCGTCGACCTGCCGCTGGCGGCCGGCGTCAGCGTGGTGTCGATTGGTAAAGACCAGCCGGGCAGCCCGCTGGTGATCCTCGGTTTGTCCAATGGCCAGTCCCTGGTGTTCCGCCACACCTACAAGGTGTCCTACCCGGACGGCAAGAAGACCATCAGCCCGGCGATCGAATACCCTTACGGCGAAACCCCGATCGTGCTGGATGACGCCGGTCGCCCGCTGGAGCATGTCGCGCTGAACGCCACCGACACATCGCTGGTGGTGGCCGGCTCGGCCGGTTCGCGCTTGAACGTGCTGTCCCTGAGCCGTGAAGAAAACATGATGACCGGCGAGGTCACCAGCGAGCAGAAGCGCATCGAGCTGCCGCAGATGACCGAGCCGGTGAAGGCGATCTTCATCGACCCACGCCAGCAGTGGCTGTACGTGATCAACGGCCGTGCCCTGGCCGATGTGTTCAGCCTGCGCGACAAGAGCCTCAACGGTCGCTACAAACTGCTGGAGGATGGCGGTGCCGAAATCACCGCCAGTACCCAACTGGTGGGCGGTATCTCGCTGATCGTCGGTAACTCCAAGGGTGGCCTGGC
Source organism: Pseudomonas sp. D3 (assembly GCF_029320995.1). Classification (NCBI taxonomy): domain Bacteria; kingdom Pseudomonadati; phylum Pseudomonadota; class Gammaproteobacteria; order Pseudomonadales; family Pseudomonadaceae; genus Pseudomonas; species Pseudomonas sp. D3. The sequence continues at coordinate 95,242 of NZ_CP119772.1, read as the reverse complement.
CCAGTGGTTCATGGCCCGTGACCCGGATGGCGAACAGCGCCTGAAGCTGATCCGCACCTTCGAGATGGGCACTGCGCCCATCGTTGAAATCACTGCCGAAGAACGTCGCAAAGGCTTCACCGCCCTCGACGCTTCCGGCAAATTCGGCGTGTTCCACAGCACCGCCCACCGCACCCTGTTGGTGGACCCGGTGGTCGACGGCCAGGGCGTGTTCGGCCTGTCGCCACGGGCCAACCGCGTGATCGTCGAAGCCGGCGGCAAGCTGCAACCGTTGCTGCTCGACAACCCGCACCCGGAAGTGTCGTGGAGCGCGCTGTGGAGCAAGGTCTGGTACGAAAACTACGACGAGCCTAAATACGTCTGGCAATCGACCGCCGCCAACACCGACTTCGAACCCAAGATGAGCCTGGCGCCGCTGACCTTCGGTACGCTGAAGGCCGCGTTCTACGCCATGTTGCTGGCCGCACCGCTGGCCGTTGCGGCGGCGATCTACACCGCGTACTTCATGGCCCCGAGCCTGCGCCGCAAGGTCAAGCCGGTGATCGAGCTGATGGAAGCGATGCCGACGGTGATCCTCGGCTTCTTCGCCGGCCTGTTCCTCGCGCCGTATGTCGAAGGGCATCTGCCGGGGATTTTCAGCCTGCTGATGCTGGTGCCGATTGGCATCCTGGTGGCCGGCTTTGTCTTCAGCCGCCTGCCTGAGTCCATTCGCCTGCGGGTTCCCGATGGCTGGGAAAGCGCGATCCTGATCCCGGTGATCCTGTTTGTGGGCTGGCTCTCGCTGTACATGAGCCCGTACCTGGAAACCTGGTTCTTCGGCGGCGACATGCGCATGTGGATCTCCCACGACCTGGGCATCACCTATGACCAGCGCAACGCCCTGGTCGTTGGCCTGGCCATGGGGTTCGCGGTGATCCCGAACATCTACTCCATCGCCGAAGATGCCGTGTTCAGCGTGCCGCGCGGCCTGACCCTGGGCTCCCTGGCCCTGGGCGCCACGCCGTGGCAGACCATGACTCGCGTGGTCATCCTGACCGCCAGCCCGGGGATTTTCTCGGCGCTGATGATCGGCATGGGCCGCGCCGTAGGCGAGACCATGATCGTACTGATGGCCACCGGTAACACCCCGGTGATGGAGATGAACCTGTTCGAAGGCCTGCGCACCCTGGCGGCCAACGTCGCGGTGGAGATGCCCGAGTCGGAAGTGGGCGGCAGTCACTACCGCGTGCTGTTCCTCTCGGCGCTGGTGCTGCTGTTGTTCACCTTCATCATGAACACCCTCGCCGAGCTGATTCGTCAGCGTCTGCGCAAGAAATACTCGTCGCTTTAAGAAAGGTAGAAGTCTGTGAAACAGAACTCCCTGAATGGATGGTTCAAGAGCGGCGCCCCCGGCGTCTGGATCAGCGGTGGCGCGGTGTCCATCGCGGTCATCATGACCCTTGGTTTGCTGGCGGTGATTGCGGTGCGCGGTTTGGGCCACTTCTGGCCGGCTGACCTGATCCAGGCCAACTACAACGTACCGGGCCAGGAAAACCATATCGTCATCGGCGAAGTGGTGCAGAAAGAAGAAGTGCCGCGCGAGCGCCTGAAAAGCGCTGGCCTGCCCGTGCCCGATCAGGGCCCGGAATTCATGACCCGCGAGCTGATCAAGGTCGGCAACCGCGATCTGAACGGTAACGACTTCACGTGGATCATCGGCGAATGGCTGAAAAACCAGACCCGGCCGTTGGAATTGATGACCATCGAGCGCCGTGAATGGGGCAACTTCTACGGCACCCTGGTCAACGTCAAGCAGGATGGCAAGGTCATCGCGGAAGGCGAGGCCGCGTGGCCGGAGCTGCAGGCCCGTGTCGACCGCGTGAACAAGCTGGCGGCCCAGCTCAAGGCCCTTGAGAAGTCCGATATCGGCGCGATCAACGCCGGTCTCGAACGTATCCGCCTGCATGGTCGCAAGCTGGAGCTGGAAGGCAAGCTCGACGCCGCCGCCCAGGCCGACATGGACTCAGGCCGCGCCGAACTGAATGCCCGTTACCAGGACATCGAAGCGCGCCTGGCCGACCTGCACGCCCAGTTCAACCGCGACGCCCTGACCGCCCGCGATGCGAACGGCAAGGAATTGGAAATCGGCATCGGCAAAGTGGTGCACGCCTATCAGCCGAACGCCATGGGCACGATGACCAAGATCGGCTTCTACTTCAGCAAGGTCTGGGAATTCCTCAGCGACGACCCACGGGAAGCCAACACCGAAGGCGGGATCTTCCCGGCTATCTTCGGCACCGTGATGATGACCCTGATCATGGCGATGATCGTGACCCCGTTCGGCGTGCTGGCGGCGGTGTACCTGCGTGAATACGCCAAGCAGAACACCCTGACGCGGATCATCCGCATCGCCGTGAACAACCTGGCGGGTGTACCGGCCATCGTTTACGGCGTGTTCGGCCTGGGCTTCTTCGTGTATGTACTGGGTGGCTCGGTTGACCGCCTGTTCTTCGCCGAAGCCCTGCCGGCGCCGACGTTCGGCACGCCGGGCCTGTTGTGGGCGTCGCTGACGCTGGCGCTGCTGGCGGTGCCAGTGGTGATCGTGGCCACCGAAGAAGGCCTGGCGCGGATTCCTCGCACCGTGCGCGAAGGCTCCCTGGCACTCGGCGCGACCAAGGCGGAAACGCTGTGGAAGATCGTGCTGCCGATGGCCAGCCCGGCGATGATGACCGGCATGATCCTCGCCGTGGCCCGTGCCGCCGGTGAAGTGGCGCCGCTGATGCTGGTCGGTGTGGTCAAGCTGGCCCCGTCGCTGCCGCTGGACGGCAACTACCCGTACTTGCACCTGGACCAGAAGATCATGCACCTGGGCTTCCATATTTATGATGTCGGCTTCCAGAGCCCCAACGTCGAGGCCGCACGGCCGCTGGTGTACGCCACCGCGTTGTTGCTGGTGCTGGTGATCGCCACGCTCAACTTGTCGGCGGTGTGGATTCGTAACCACCTGCGCGAAAAATATAAAGCGTTGGATAGCTAATTGAAGTGACGCGGATTCAATGTGGGAGGGGGCTTGCCCCCGATGGCGGCGTATCAGAAACACATATACCGGCTGACACACTGTTATCGGGGGCAAGCCCCCTCCCACACTGGACCGCGCTACACGCAGAATTTGAGTAAACCGCCCAGGCGGTTCAACGAAACGAATTGGTAGCACAGGGAGCATCCCATGCAACACGAAACCCATTCCCACGGCATCAACATGTCTGCCCTGGGTCGCGACAAGCAGAGCCTGAGCCTGGCCCAGGAAACCGTGGCCATCGAAGTGCCGGGCCTGAGCCTGTACTACGGTGACAAACAGGCGCTGTTCGACGTCAGCATGAATATCCCCAAGCAGCGCGTGACCGCCTTTATCGGCCCGTCGGGCTGCGGCAAGTCCACGCTGCTGCGCACCTTCAACCGCATGAACGACCTGGTCGACGGTTGCCGCGTGGACGGTGCGATCAACCTCTACGGCACCAACATCTACCGCAAGGGCGAAGACGTGGCCGAGCTGCGTCGCCGGGTGGGCATGGTGTTCCAGAAGCCTAACCCGTTCCCCAAGACCATCTATGAAAACGTGGTCTACGGCCTGCGTATCCAGGGCATCAACAAGAAGCGCATCCTCGACGAAGCGGTCGAGTGGGCCCTTAAAGGCGCGGCGCTGTGGGACGAGGTCAAAGACCGCCTGCACGAGTCCGCACTCGGCCTGTCCGGCGGCCAGCAACAACGTCTGGTGATCGCCCGTACCATCGCCGTGGAGCCTGAAGTGCTGCTGCTCGACGAACCTTGCTCGGCACTCGACCCGATCTCGACGCTGAAAGTCGAAGAGCTGATCTACGAGCTCAAGTCCAAGTTCACCATCGTCATCGTGACCCACAACATGCAACAGGCGGCGCGGGTTTCCGACTACACCGCGTTCATGTACATGGGCAAGCTGGTGGAGTTCGGCGATACCGATACCCTGTTCACCAATCCGGCGAAGAAACAGACCGAAGACTACATCACCGGTCGCTACGGCTAGGATGCTGTGGTTCAGATTGCATTGACGCTGCGGTTCTCCGCACCTTTCCGGACGCTCCAAGGACGCCAACATGATTAGTAAAGAAGGCCTTACCCATCACATCTCCGCGCAGTTCAACGCCGAGCTTGAGGAAGTGCGCAGCCACCTCCTGGCGATGGGCGGGCTGGTGGAGAAGCAAGTCAACGATGCAGTCACCGCGTTGATCGAGGCCGACTCGGGCCTGGCCCAGCAAGTGCGTGAGATCGATGACCAGATCAACCAGATGGAACGCAACATCGACGAAGAATGCCTGCGCATTCTCGCCCGTCGCCAGCCGGCGGCTTCCGACCTGCGCTTGATCATCAGCATTTCCAAGTCGGTGATCGACTTGGAGCGTATCGGCGATGAGTCCACCAAAATCGCTCGCCGCGCCATCCAACTGTGCGAAGAAGGCGAAGCCCCGCGCGGTTATGTGGAAGTGCGGCATATCGGCGACCAGGTGCGCAATATGGTGCGCGATGCCCTTGACGCGTTTGCCCGCTTCGACGCCGAGCTGGCGTTGTCGGTGGCCCAGTACGACAAGATCATCGACCGCGAATACAAGACCGCGCTGCGGGAGCTGGCCACCTACATGATGGAAGACCCGCGCTCTATCTCGCGGGTCTTGAGCATTATCTGGGTGCTGCGCTCCCTGGAGCGGATCGGTGACCACGCGCGCAATATTTCGGAGCTGGTGATCTACCTGGTGCGTGGCACGGACGTGCGGCACATGGGCCTCAAGCGCATGAAAGCCGAAGTTGAAGGGTCAACTGATCAAATCCCTAATGTTCCGGGTGAATCTGACGATAAGTAAGGTTGCCCGAGAAATTAACGCCCGGCCTTTGGTCGGGCGTTTTCGTTTGTGGCAGCTGATTTTTTTACGCGTAGGGCGAAAGAAAACCCAACGTGACTACAGAGTTTTGGCAAAATGCCATTAGTCAGGCGTTCTGCGTGCCGCGTTTTTATAGGATAAAGGGTCGATGAGTAAAGTCAGTGTATTGGTGGTGGATGACGCCTCGTTTATTCGCGACCTGGTGAAGAAGTGCCTGCGCAACTACTTCCCAGGGATCAAGATTGAAGATGCAGTGAACGGTAAAAAGGCCCAGGCCGTCCTGATGCGCGAAACCTTCGACCTGGTGCTGTGCGACTGGGAAATGCCCGAGATGTCCGGCCTGGAGCTGTTGACCTGGTGCCGTGAGCAACCGCAGCTCAAAGCCATGCCGTTCGTGATGGTGACCAGCCGTGGCGACAAGGAAAACGTGGTGCAGGCGATCCAGGCCGGGGTTTCCGGCTACGTCAGCAAACCGTTCACCAACGAACAGCTGTTGACCAAGGTCAAGCACGCCCTGCACAAGGTCGGTCGCCTCGACGCCCTGGTCGCCAGCGCACCGACCAAGATGAACTCAGCCTTCGGTAACGACTCCCTGAGCGCCCTGACCGGTGGCAAGCCTGAAGCGGTCAAGTCCGCCCCAGTGGCGGCGGCTGCCCCGAGCAGAGGCCTGCTCAACAGCCCGCCCGTACAGGCGGCCTCGGCCGCTGCGCCTGCCAGCGGTCGTGGACAGGGCCAGTTGCGGCTGTCCAGCGGCACCCAGCAATGCGTGATCAAGGGCCTGAGCATCAAGGAAGCGCTACTGGTGGTCCGTCGCAGTGAGGTCCTGCCCCAAGTGCTGGAAAGCGCGGTGCTCGACCTTGAGCAAGGCGACAACGCCGAAGTCGCGCGGCTCAACGGCTACCTGCACGCCATCGTCGCCTTCGAGCCCAAGCCCGACAGTGACTGGCTGCAACTGACCTTCCGCTTTATCGACCAGGACGCGCAGAAGCTGGACTACATCTCGCGGCTGATCGCGCGGGGTACGGCGCAGAAGCATTTTGTGCCGGGCGCCTGATTCACAGCCCGCCACCCGTCCCGTGTGGGAGGGGGCTTGCTCCCGATGGCAGTGGGTCAGTCGCCGCATAAGCTGATTGATACCGCTCAATCGGGAGCAAATCGAATCGTCGCACCGCCCCTCCCACATTTGAAGTTCGCTGTTGCAGCTATCGTATCCGGCTGCAGTCCGGGTTGAGCCTCACACAGTCTTGTCATCAAGGCTTGCTAGCCTGCCGTTCAGTCTCCCCGGCAGGTTCGCGCCATGCTCCTTCGCCTATTGCTGTTCTGTGGGCTGGCCACGGTCGCCACGTCGACCCCGGCCATGACCCTCTACAAATCCACCGACGCCAACGGCGAGGTGTTTTTCAGCGACCGGCAAACCCCCGGCGCCCAAGCGTTCGTGATCCAGGAGCGCAGGGCCGAGCGTGTGCAACGGCCGGTGCTTGAGCGGCCAAAACCCGGTTACTCGCTGCAAGCCTACCGCTACCCGTTGCCTTGGCGCGGTGGACCCTTTCGCCTGACCCAAGGCCCCAACGGCAACTTCAGCCATACCGACGCGAAAAGCCGCTACGCCATGGACATTGCCATGCCCGAAGGCACGCCGATCATTGCGGCGCGCAGCGGTGTGGTGGTGAAGATCGAAAATAGCCAGGCTGGGCGCGGCAACGATGCGTCAGGGAATTTCGTGCGAGTGCGGCACGATGACGGCACCCAGGGCGTGTACCTGCACCTCAAACAAGGTTCGGTGAGCGTCCGAGTCGGGCAGCGGGTGGCGCTGGGCAGTGCGCTGGCGTTGTCGGGCAATACCGGCAACAGCAGCGGGCCGCACCTGCACTTTGTGGTGCAGCAGAGTACCGAGGCGGGGCTGGTGTCGATCCCGTATGAGTTCAACCAGCCCGTGGGGGTGCTGCCCAATTTTGCATTGGGCAATTGAGGGTCAGTCCAGCAGCAGGACCTTGGCCAGCACGATCTTCGGCCCTTTCATCTTCTTGATGATGATCCGCAGGCCTTCAACCTCGAGCACTTCTTCCTCTTCCGGCACCCGCTTGAGGGTGTCGTAGACCAGCCCGGCCAGGGTTTCCGCTTCGATGTGGTCGAGGTCGACGCCCAGCAGGCGTTCTACCTTGAACAGCGGCGTATCGCCGCGTACCAGCAGTTTGCCCGGCTGGTAGGCGAGGATGCCGCGTTCGGCCTTGCGGTGTTCGTCCTGGATATCGCCCACCAGCACTTCGAGCACGTCTTCCATGGTCAGGTAGCCGATGATATTGCCGTCGGCCTCTTCCACCAGGGCGAAGTGCGCGCCGCCTTTGCGGAACTGCTCCAGCAACTGCGACAGCGGCATGTGCCGCGACACGCGCTCCAGCGGGCGGGTCAGTTCGGCCAGGTTGAACGACTCGGGGATATGGTCCAGGTTCGCCAGTTCCAGCAGCAGGTCCTTGATGTGCAGCAGGCCGACAAACTCGTTGCGCTGCGCGTCATACACCGGATAACGGCTGAATTTGTGGCGACGGAACAGCGCGAGGATTTCCTTGAGCGGGGCGTTGAAGTCCAGGGTTACCAGGTCTTCCCGCGAGTTGGCCCAGTCCACCACTTCCAACTCGCCCATTTCCACGGCCGAGGCCAATACGCGCATGCCTTGGTCGCTAGGGTCCTGGCCACGGCTGGAGTGCAGGATCAGCTTGAGTTCTTCGCGGCTGTATTGGTGATCATGGTGCGGGCCGGGTTCGCCTTGCCCGGCAATACGCAGGATGCCGTTGGCGCTGGCGTTGAGCAGGTAGATCGCCGGGTACATGGCCCAGTAGAACAGGTACAGCGGCACCGCCGTCCATAGCGACAGCAATTCCGGCTTGCGAATGGCCCAGGATTTGGGGGCCAGTTCACCGACCACGATGTGCAGGTAAGAAATCAGGAAGAAGGCGGAAAAGAACGACACGCCCTTGATCACTTCCGGCGACTCGACGCCGACGGCGCCCAGCAGCGGCTCGAGGATATGCGCAAAGGCCGGCTCACCGACCCAGCCAAGGCCTAGGGAGGCGAGGGTGATACCCAGCTGGCAGGCCGACAGGTAGGCGTCGAGCTGGCTGTGTACGGTGCGCAGGATCTGCCCGCGCCAACCGTTGGTGTGGGCGATGGCCTCGACCCGCGTGGACCGCAATTTGACCATGGCAAACTCCGCCGCAACGAAGAAACCGTTGAGCAGTACCAGGATCAGTGCAAAGAGAATCATGCCGAAATCGGCGAAGAGCGTGGCGAGGGTGATACTTGGGGAAGGGTCCATGATGGGGTTTTGCGGGTTCCGTGTGTTCAATAGGGGTGACAGGAGCGCCTGAAAGGCAGACGCAAGTCGGCCAATGTAGCGGCTGGCGCAGCGCTTGCCTAGTGGTTGCTGCCCGGTGGGGCCTGGAATGCCTTCTTCGGAACAACACAATGCCAAACTAAATGTGGGAGGGAGCAAGTCGAATCGTCGCACCGCCCCTCCCACAATTAGGTTTGTAGAGTGTCCGGGTTACTCATCATTCACGACCATCCGCGAACGGGTCACCTGGGTCGGCGGAAAATGGCAGGTAAAGGTGCTGCCGTGGCCGAGTACGCTGCTGATTTCCAGGCGGGCGCGGTGGCGCAGTAGCACATGCTTGACGATCGCCAGGCCCAGCCCGGTGCCGCCGGTGTTGGAGTTGCGGCTGGAGTCGACGCGGTAGAAGCGCTCGGTCAGGCGCGGCAGGTGCTTGGCGTCGATGCCGATGCCGGAGTCCTGCACACTCAGGTGCGCGCCCTGCGCGTCGGCCCACCAGCGGATGCGGATATTGCCCTTGTCCTGGGTGTATTTCACAGCGTTGAACACCAGGTTGGAAAACGCGCTACGCAATTCGCCTTCGCTGCCCTTGAGCAGTATCGACGGGTCGGCTTCTAGGGTGATCTGTTGCCCGCGCTGGCCGGAGAGCGCCTGGGCGTCGTTCTTGATGGTCTGCAACAGGCTTTGCACCGCTACCGGGTGGTTATCCGACGGGTAATCGGTCGCCTCCAGCTTGGCCAGCAACAGCAAGTCATTGAGCAGGGTTTGCATGCGCGAGCCCTGCTGCTGCATCTGCTGCAGGGCACGGCTCCAGCGCGGGTTGATCTCGTCGACGTTGTCCAGCAGCGTCTCCAGGTAGCCGCAGATCACCGTCAAGGGTGTGCGCAGCTCGTGGGAGACGTTGGCGACGAAGTCCTTGCGCATCTGTTCCAACTGGTGGATGCGGGTCACGTCGCGTACCAGCATCAAATGTTCGTTGTTGCCGTAGCGCGTCAGGTACAGCTGGATACGCACGCGGTCGTTGGTGGGCGAGGGGATTTCCAGGGCTTCTTCGTAATTTTCCTGCTCGAAGTATTCCTTGAAGCGCGGGTGGCGGACCAGGTTGGTCACCGGCTGGCCGCTGTCCTGGGGCGTCTTGAGGCCCAGCAGGGTCTCGGCGGCGCGGTTCCACCATTCGAGGTTGCCGTCGCTGTCGAGCATGATCACCGCGTCTTTCAGCGCGGCGGTGGATTCCTGTACGCGGTCGATCACCGCTTGCAGGCGCCCGCGCACCCGTTGGTCGCGGCGTTGCAGGTGGTAGATGCTGTCAAACACCTCGCCCCACAGGCCATAGCCGTCGGGTGGTGCTTCATCGGGTTTGTGCTGGCGCAGCCATTCATGCAGGCGCAGCAATTGCTTGAGGGTCCAGCCCAGGTAAAGGCCAATGCCGACGGCCAGGCTCCAGCCGTATTGGCCGCTGAGCAGGCCTACCAGCAGACAGCCGGTGATCAACAGCAGCAGGTGGCGGATAAGCGTGCCATGCCAGTTTTGGTTCACGATCGGTCCTTCGGCCAGTGAAAAGTTTCAAGCCTCACGCTTCAAGTAAGCGTGAGCGGCTTTTACTTGAAGCGTGTAGCTAACAGCTTGCGGCTCAACCTTTGGTTGAAAACCGATAGCCGGTGCCGCGCACGGTTTGTACCAGATTCTCGTAGGCATCGCCCAAGGCTTTGCGCAGACGACGGATATGCACGTCCACGGTGCGTTCTTCCACGTACACGTTGCCGCCCCACACTTGGTCCAGCAACTGGCCGCGCGTGTAGGCGCGCTCCTGATGGGTCATGAAGAACTGCAGCAGGCGGTATTCGGTCGGGCCCATCTCGGCGGGCTTGCCGTCGATGGTCACGCGGTGGCTGATCGGGTCCAGCAACAGGCCGCCGACTTCGATCGGTGCTTCGCCATCGGTAGGGCCGGCACGGCGCAGTACGGCTTTCAGGCGTGCGACCAGTTCCCGTGGGGAAAACGGCTTGGTGATGTAGTCATCGGCGCCGACTTCCAGGCCCTGGATCTTGTTGTCCTCTTCGCCCTTGGCGGTGAGCATGATGATCGGGATATCGCCGGTCAGCTCGTCACGCTTGAGGCGGCGGGCCAGTTCGATGCCGGAGGTGCCGGGCAGCATCCAGTCCAGCAGGATCAGGTCCGGTTTGCGGTCGACAATAATGGCATGGGCCTGCTGCGAGTTCTCGGCCTCCAGGCAGTCATAGCCGGCCATTTCCAACGCGACGGCGATCATCTCGCGAATGGGCGCTTCGTCGTCGACGATCAGAATGCTCCTGCCAACCATGCCTAAAGTCCTCTTGTCATTTAACTGTCTTGCGCCGCATTAGATAACGGAATTATTGCAGTCGTGTGACAGTAATTTAGCTGCTCGCGCAATTCCCGCCTCGGTGGACTACGCTTTGGGTCCGAATTCTGACAACCACAAAAGGAAGGTTCCGATGACTTACAGTACTTTTTCCTGGAAGGCCCTGCTGGTCACGGCGGCGTTGACGCTGCCGACCCTGGCATTCGCGGCTGACCCTGCGATGACCAAAGACGGAATACTGGTCGATCAAAAGGGCATGACGCTCTACACCTTTGCCAAGGATGCCAATGGCAAATCCATGTGCAACGATAAGTGCGCTGCCAACTGGCCGCCATTGACAGCTGCGTCCACCGACAAGCCCATGGGCAAGTGGACCGTGGTCACCCGTGACGATCAAAAGAGTCAATGGGCCTACAGCGGCAAGCCGCTCTACACCTTCGTCATGGACAAGAAGGCCGGTGACATGACCGGTGAAGGCAAGATGGACGGGGCCTGGAAAGTCGCCAAGCCTTAGTTCAACCCCCTAGCGATGAGGGGCCTGGCCCCTCATCGCAACCCGTAATCCGCGACAATCCCGACAAAGATCGCCAACCCTGCCCAGTGGTTGTGCAAAAACGCCTTGAAGCACTTCATCCGGTCCCTGTCGCGGGTGTACCAGAACTCCCAGGCAAAACAGCCCGCCGCCGCCAGCAACCCCAAGTGGAACCAGCCGCCCAACTCGAACCGCGCCCCTGCCAGTAACAGGCATGCCAGCGCCAGGCCTTGCAGGGTCAGAATGATCACCCGGTCGGCGTCGCCAAACAGAATGGCGGTGGATTTCACGCCGATCTTCAAGTCGTCGTCGCGGTCCGTCATGGCGTAATAGGTGTCGTAGCCCACCGTCCACAGCACATTGGCGATATACAGCAGCCACGCGGCGGCAGGCAGGCTGCCGGTCTCGGCGGTGAACGCCATCGGCATGCCCCAGGAAAACGCCGCGCCCAGCACCACCTGCGGGTAATAGGTGTAGCGCTTCATGAACGGATAGCTTGCCGCCAGCGCCAGGCCGCCGAGGGACAGTAGGATGGTCGTCGCGTTGGTCAGCAGCACCAGCAGGAAACTGATGCCCATCAGCAGCGCGAAAAATACCAGCGCCTCTTTCGAGCTGATCTTGCCGCTGACCAACGGGCGTTGCTCGGTGCGCTTCACATGGCCGTCGACCTTGCGGTCGGCCCAGTCATTGATCACGCAGCCACCGGCGCGGGTCAGCACCACGCCGAGCACGAAAATCACGATATTGATCAAGGAAGGCGAGCCCTTGCCGGCGATCCACAGCGCCCACAGCGTCGGCCACAGCAGCAGGTAGATGCCGATGGGTTTATCCATGCGGGTCAACTGAATGAAATCCCAGGCCCTGGGGTTCAGACGGTTCAAGGATTTGAGCAGGCGTTGATACATCAGCAGTTCTCCGGGTGGTCATGCACCGCCTGCCACAGGCTCGGCAGGAAGATTTCGGCGACCAATACACTCAGCGTCCCACGGTCGAACCGCGAGCGGCGCGCCCACAGCCCGTCGACCTGATCCGCCGTGGGCAACCATGGGCGTGGGTAGTGGCAGACCTCGATCGCCTGGCGCGTGAACGCGCGGTCGCAGAACAGCAGTTCGCCCAGGGAGCGGCTCCCCAGTTCGTCCATATGCAGCCCGTCGCCTTGTAACGCACTGCGCGACGCCACGCTGCGGGCAAACACCCACGGCTGGGCATGCCCGCACAAATACACCTCGCGTACCCAACCGATACTGGCCACGGGCAGGTCCAGCGCCGCGCATTCGTCATCGCGCAGCGGCTGCCAGCCTTCGAACAGCGGCGTCACGCTGAAGCCGTCGCGGGACAGCCGCGTCAGCCGCCGCGTCAGCGAGCCCTCGTCGAACAGCCAGTCAAGGGTCAACGGCGCAGGCAGGGGGCTCAGAAGGCTCTGGGTCAGCCATTGGCAAGCATCGGGAGGGGCGATTGAGTGCGGCACGGTGCGTCAATATTGGCGGCAAAAGAGGCCGCGAGCTTACCATGGCGCCCGGCTCTTTTGCCGGGCTGAACCGGTGCCTTGCGTCGATCGTGCTTGCATCTGCAGGCTCCGATCAGTACAAAACGCGCTGAGCCGCACGGCAACGCGAGATCTATCGACCGTCGGCCAACCTGCCTGGCCCCTGAGGAAGCAAGTAAATGAAGAAGTGGCAATGTGTAGTCTGCGGCCTGATCTATAACGAAGCGGACGGCTGGCCGGATGACGGAATCGCACCGGGCACCCTGTGGCAGGACGTTCCGGCAGACTGGCTGTGCCCGGACTGCGGCGTGGGCAAAATGGATTTCGAAATGATCGAAATCGCGTAATCGCGAATTTACGAAACGTACTACGAGGAGAAAGGAATGAACGCACCTGTCGTGATCGTCGGCACAGGACTGGCCGGTTACAACGTGGCCCGCGAGTTTCGCAAGCTCGACAGCGAAACCCCGTTGCTGCTGATCACCGCGGATGATGGGCGCTCCTACTCCAAGCCCATGCTCTCCACCGGCTTTGGCAAGAACAAGGAAGCCGATGGCCTGAGCATGGCTGAACCTGGCGCCATGGCCGAGCAACTCAAGGCCGAAGTGCGCACCCATACCCGTATCACCGGCATCGACCCGGGCCACAAGCGCCTGTGGATCGGTGAAGAAGCGGTGGCCTACCGCGACCTGGTCCTGGCCTGGGGCGCGGAAACCGTGCGAGTGCCGGTCGAAGGCGACGCTGCAGAGCTGATTTTCCCGATCAATGATCTTGAAGACTACGCACGCTTTCGCGCGGCAGCCGTCGGTAAACGCCGCGTCCTGCTACTCGGCGCCGGCCTGATCGGCTGCGAATTTGCCAACGACCTGATCCTCGGAGGCTATGAAATCGACCTGGTGGCGCCGTGCGAGCAAGTCATGCCAACCCTGCTGCACCCTGCGGCCGCCGCCGCGGTGCAGGCCGGGCTGGAAGGCCTTGGGGCGCGCTTCCACCTCGGCCCGGTGCTCAACCGCCTGCAACGCAGCGCCGAGGGCCTGGAAGCGCACCTGTCGGACGGTGAAGTGGTCCGCTGCGACCTGGTGGTCTCGGCCATCGGCCTGCGCCCGCGCGTCGATCTGGCCGCGGCTGCTGGCCTGCAGATCAACCGGGGGGTCATGGTCGACCGCCACCTCAAGACTTCCCACGCCAACATCTATGCCCTGGGCGACTGCGCCGAGGTCGATGGCCTGAACCTGCTGTATGTCATGCCGCTGATGAGCTGCGCCCGCGCCCTGGCCCAGACCCTGGCGGGCAACGCCACGGCCGTCAGCTACGGGCCGATGCCGGTCACCGTGAAAACCCCGGTCTGCCCGCTGGTCGTTTCGCCACCGCCACGGGGTACCGAAGGCGTGTGGAGCGTCGAAGGGCAGGGCGCCGACATCAAGGCCCTGTGCCGCGACACCAGCGGCCGCCTGCTGGGTTATGCGCTGACCGGCAGCGCCGTGATGGAAAAACTGGCGTTGAACAAAGAACTTCCGCCTTTGCTGGCATAAATACCGGTCGTTCTGTCGGAATAACCCTGTTTTTCACCCTAGAAAGGTCGCCGCGAGACTGGCGCGGCGTCCGAGGGCATGCCATCCTCACTCCCGTCTGCCGCAGAGTAGAGCCTGCGGCGCCTTGGGCGCTGCTCCACTAGAGAGCAGCACGGACATAACAACAAAAAACCGTCAAAGAGGCTTCACTTATGCGTAAACCAGAACTCGCAGCCGCCATCGCTGAAAAAGCGGACCTCACCAAAGAACAGGCCAGTCGCGTCCTCAACGCCGTTCTCGAAGAAATCACCGGCGCCCTGCACCGCAAGGACAGCGTCACCCTGGTTGGCTTCGGCACCTTCCTGCAACGCCACCGCGGCGCCCGCACCGGCAAAAACCCACAAACCGGTGAGCCGGTGAAAATCAAGGCCAGTAATACCGTTGCGTTCAAGCCGGGCAAGTCGCTCAAAGACAGCGTCAACCCGTAATAGCGGTATCGTCTCGAAGGGGGCGGGGTGGTAGAAAAAGTGGGCACGCCGACTGGGTTGGGTGCCCATTTTTTGTGCGCGTGGCAAAGCGATTGAGGCGCAAGGAAGGTGCTGACGGCTTATAGGGTTATGAGTGGTAGGCGTGCAGCGTCTATTAATACGTGTAAAGGGCGATTATTGAAACGGTGGAACTTAACTGTTACGGGGTGCCACGTATAAGTCGAGGTTGCAGGGACGCGCTCAAGACTATTTTCAAGAGGTGTCTCAATGAAACTTACCAATGAAACTTATCTCCCCCCAATCGCTCCGTTACCTCAGACAACCGTGCCAGGCAACTCCGCGCCATTGACGTCGGGTAATGGGCCGCAAACGGCTGACCACTCCAAGATTGTATATGGTTCGAGCGCGGGTAACGGAGGGGGCATTGAATATCCTACGGCAAGTAATGAGAAGGTGGGGGCTGCGGAATTAAGTGGTGCTAAGGGCGCCAGCACCTCTAGGAGGAGCCCGACAAGAATACGCGGAGGTAACGGAGGTAACGGGATTAACGGAAATAACGGAAATAACGGAGGGGGATCTAATTCAGGTTCCGGTACTCCGTCAAATAAAGGGACGGTGGGAGGGGCTCGTCCAGGTTCTGGGTCACAGACAAAGCCAAAAGTTGGGTCGGCTGGTATTAAGGATTCGTTAAAAAATACGCAAGATATTAGCAATTTGCACAATAAAAATGGGTTCAAATCGCTCTCTTCTGAACTTGCGGCCAACGCGCGCAGCTCCCTTATAAGTGGGGGGGTAAGCTCACTGGTTAATATCCCCTTGAGCGTGGGGGAACAGCTAGCCTCCAAAGCCATCTTGGATAGAATTCAAGCGCAAGCGGCAATGCCAGGTGCGGAAAAAAAGAACGCGGACGGCACGACCACAACCGTAGATCCGGCCGCGACAGAAAAGCAAAAAATAGACGCGCGCCTCGAAGAAAGTGAAATAAAAACAGAGACGATGGCCAACCAAATCATTTCTATTAACGAAGGGCCTGAGGCTAAGGCCGTTGGTAAACGGGCTGATGCACCAACGGACACAAGCGGGCGTTTAGGCAGTCTTGAAAAAAACATGAATGGCATAGAAACCCAGATGCAAGACCTGGGTAAACGATACGGAGTTATTTACACACCGTATGAAGCGCCTAAATCGTCAGACGCGCCGACTGACAAGTCTCGAATGGATACTATTGAACAGCGCTACACGCACATGAACAGAATGCTCAAGAGACTGGTAAAGAACGCGGAGGCTGATGTAGAGGATAGTTGATAAACGCTCGATTCAAGATTGGACAGTGGCGGACTTTTTAGGCCCGTCCGCCCTTTCCGTCAAATTTTGATAGCGGTGCGGTCTCGAAGGATGGCGGGTCGGTAGGAAAAATGGGCATGTTGACTGGGTTGGGTGCCCATTTTTGGTGGGACGGGACCTGGGAATCGCCCTCGGCTTGATTGTTGTGGCGCATTACCCGAGTATTTGCGCTTTCCCGAGTCACTCACATCCATGGAAAGCGATCACTGTGACCTTCTACAGAATTCAAGAAGCGGACCTCGACATCCCTGATACCTGGCAGGACCAGAGTATCAATATCTTCAAGCTGCCTGCCGTTGGCGGCGCCAAGGAAGCCAGTTTTGTCATCAGTCGTGATGCCTCCCAAGGCGACGCGATCTTTGCGGATTACGTCGACAAACAAGTGAAGAGCGCAGAGCAGCAATTGCCTGAGTTCAAGTTGGTCCAGCGTTGGGACACGGTGCTGCATGCCCATGCCGCCACACTGCTGGATTACACTTGGAAGCGTGAGGGGCGCGAACTGATGTTGCGCCAGATGTTTATCGAACGAAAACCGGCTGTGCTGATTACCACATTGACGACCACGCCGAGTGACCTGGTTCATCACGAGACCGCCTGGAAAATTGCCATGAGCAGCCTCAAACCCCTTGTGTCAGGCACCTGATTCGCACACGGCCGGTATAACCAATACGGTAGATTGACGCAATGGATGCGCAAGCAGCAGCCCGCCTGGGTGATGAAATAGCCCACGGATTTGGCGTCGCCGCAATGCTGGCGGGCGCAGTGGCAGGAGCATTGATTGGTGCCGCAGTCATCGCTGCTACAGTTGCTACCGGCGGAGTGGCGGTGGCAATCATGGCCGGCTCGATTGCGGCGGGTGGACTGTCGATGTTCCAGGTGGTC
This sequence comes from Pseudomonas sp. D3, assembly GCF_029320995.1. Classification (NCBI taxonomy): domain Bacteria; kingdom Pseudomonadati; phylum Pseudomonadota; class Gammaproteobacteria; order Pseudomonadales; family Pseudomonadaceae; genus Pseudomonas; species Pseudomonas sp. D3. The sequence goes on along the minus strand of NZ_CP119772.1, from coordinate 78,441 downwards.
AAGGGCCTGAGCACTATCTTCAGCCTACCTGAGCCCACCACCGGCAAGCTGATGGTGGGCAGTTTCAACGTCTATATCAACGGCCTCAATGCGATGCGCGCCGGCGAAGACATTGCCTCGTCCTGCACTGGGCTGCCGATGAATCACCCGATGTGGCCCTTCCCGGTGTTGATCGCCGAAGGCAGCGCCACCGTGTTTATCAACGGCAAGCCGGCGGCCCGCCTGCACAGCAAAATGGTGTGCGGTGCCCATATCAAGAGCGGCAGCCCAAATACCTTTATCGGCGGGCCAACCGTCTCGGTAGCCTTTGTGCTGGATATCGAGGGCTGGATGCATTCTGGGCTGGAACTTGTGGGGCTGCTTGCGGCAGGCGCTGGTTTGGTTATGGCCGCTATGGTGGGGTTGGCTGTTCTGGTTGAAGTCGTGATTGTCGGTGGTTTGGTGTTGGGAGGCATGGCACTTATCGGCGATCTTGGCGACCGGCTGGGACCGGGTTACCGAGACTTGTTGCAGGGGATCGCTGGTTTGGCACTGCTGGGCGCAAGCCCAAGATTGGCGCGCAGGCCGATGACCGCCACCGAGCGAACCTTGTTGGCTCGCCAGCGACAAGAACAAATGCTCCAGGACAATACCGGTTTTAACGTCAGCCCGACCTCATGGGATAAATATCCAACGATTGGTCGGGGCGGCAGCTTTGTTTCCGATAAAAAGGGTGTCACTGATGTTATAGGTGATCTTGCAGGGCGCTCCAAAGTAACCATAAGTACAAAGAAAGCGGCAGAATTGGAGCGCGCTTTCGGTCTGGAAGATGGTTCACTGCAGGGCGGCTTTAAAGTGAGGCAGGTGGATAATATTGTTGACCGTATGCCCAGAAGTCCCTTGGAAGGAAATAAGCACTTTTTAGGGCCAGGCAAACACTTGCCAGGAGGGGCTCCAGAAATGGTTGTTGAGTCTATTCCCACAAAGGATGCAAGTGGTATTAAAACGATAACTGAGGTATTTGTCAGTGACTAATGAGATGTTAAAGGCCTATGTGGAAAAAGCAGACGCCGATGCAGTGCGTGTTCGTGTGATGGATCCCAACCTGGATTCTGCTTTGCGCGCTATTGGGTTTTCGCAAACGGCAGAGCATGACGTTTACATTTTGGATGTGCTGGATGATAAACAAAAAGCTCAAGTATTTGATGCCCTGCGTTTACTGGAAGTTGCCTTCTCGGCAGGTAAGGAATGGTGCCCTGCTGAGGTCTTTGAATACCTTCGGGATGACTTGGGTCTTCTCAGTGGTAGCTTTTGGCGAGTCGCTTGGACGGAACCTGGCCAATATCGCCTTACGAGTGTCTGATGCTACTGCTTGCCCTGCCGCGCGGTAGATTTACCGTTGGGCAGCGGTTTGTCCCGTTACCCTGCGTTGTCCGAATATTTGCGATCTATCGAGTCACCTGCGACAAGTCTTTATAGAGCGTAAACCCGCCGTTTTGATCACGATATTGACAACTACCTCCGATGATCTTGTTCATCATGAGAAGGCTTGGAGGATTGTCATGAATTCGCTGAAACCGCGGGTTTCCGATATTTGATCAGGTGATGTGTTCTGCGTAGATACAACACGAGTGGATCAAGAAGGTAGAGGTACGCGATGGATGCGCAGGCGGCAGCACGCTTGGGTGATGAAATAGCCCACGGTTTTGGGGTCATGTCGATGATCGCCGGCGCTGTGGCCGGCGCATTGATTGGAGCTGCAGTCATCGCTGCTACCGTTGCCACAGGTGGGGTGGCGGTGGCGATCATGGCAGGCTCGATCGCTGCGGGCGGTTTGTCGATGTTCCAAATCGTCAAAGGTCTAAATACCCTTTTCAACCTGCCCGAACCTACCACGGGGACGTTGTTGAAGGGCAGTTTCAATGTCTATATCAATGGCCTCAATGCGATGCGAGCGGGAGAGGACATCGCCTCGTCCTGTACCGGTTTTCCGATGAGTCACCCAATGTGGCCGTTTCCGGTATTGATCGCCGAAGGCAGTGCCACGGTCTTTATCAACGGCAAGCCGGCGGCCCGCTTGCATAGCAAAATGGTCTGCGGTGCGCATATCAAGAGTGGCAGCCCCAATACGTTTATCGGTGGGCCGACAGTTTCGGTTGCGTTTGTTCTTGATATCGAAGGTTGGATGCACACTGGATTTGAAGCGCTCGGCATCGTGGCCATGGGCGGAGCTGCAATTCTTGCGGCGATGGCAGGCTTTGCCGCCTTGGTCGGGTTTGTGGTGATCGGTGGTGCAATGATGGGTGGCATGGCCTTACTCGGGGACCTGGGGGATCGCCTTGGGCCTGGCTATCGGGACTTGTTGCAAGGCGTCGCCGGGATGGCGCTTTTGGGACTTGGCCCGAAAATGGCGAAAATCGGTACGTCCCCCAAAGTGAGGTACAAACCGGGTTTTACGCAAGACGATATTCTGGCGATTCCTCGATCCAGCCGGCCGAATCCCGCCGATTACCTTGAAGCCTCCTATATCTCTAAGCATCTGAAGGTCTTCCAGGATGAAGGGGGGGCTTTCCTGTTCACCCCGGACGATATCGCCAATCCGATGTATGCGACCTTTAGCCCATCCAAGTACGTTATGGCCAAGTCAGATTTGCATGGTGTGGTTGGCGAATTTAAAAAGACGGGCGATATATCAGTATTGGAGTCGGCCCTCGGCTATGACCCGGGCACTTTTGCCGGCAAGGAGATTTATATGATGAACCTGGATAACCCCAAGGTGATCATGCCCACCGGTAATGAGCGTGGGGTCAATTCGTTATGGCGTCCCGGCGGACGGACCTACCCTGGTGGCATGCGAGAAGCGGTAATGGACAATGTGGGCATTCCACACGGTAATGACATTAATATTCTGCTCGCGAACCCTGATGTAGTGAGACTTCAATGAGTGCCAATCTAGACAACGTACTGCTACTGGCCCTGGCGAATGACGAATTAGACAAATTCCTCGTGGGGGAGCCGTTCTACTTCCAGGAAGCCAAAAGCGATAACGATGAGCCGCAGAATATCGTCGCAGCGTTCGATCTGCTGCTGCTGCGTTACTGGCAGCAGACCCACGATCCCCTGTTTCCCGCGCGCTTTGTGGCGGCTTTGCTGAAAATTCTGGCGACTTACCCTGATCGTAATCGGGCGATCTATGCGGCGGCGGTTTGGGTCTGGTACTACCGTTTTTGTCTGAGCAAAAAGCACGCACAACCACAAGGTCTTTATGCCGGGTTGTTCGAAATCGACATGAGTGCCGTTGCACTAGCGCTTCAGGCGCAACTTGAAGCCAACAAGGCAGCACTTGTCGTTGATACACGTTGGGCGGGCGCTGCCTGGAACAGTCAGCACGGTCTATGGGATCCGTTGATGCGTACCGCTCTGGTTGTAAGGGACAAACTCGGCGGGCCAGATTTTGTGCCTTTTAATATCTGAGGCACGAAAGATATTTGTGGAAAGAGCAGATGCTGATTCAATTGCGGGACATTATTGTAAGACGTGAGTATAGGTTCACTTTAGGCGTTGAAGAAATTTCAGGCCGATTCTACGTATCGATTCCAGTCAGCAATGGCATGGCCAACTACGAGGAATATTATGAAATTGACCGGGCGACTTTTGACCTTTCAGCCATGCCCCAGAGGCTGCGCTACCATTTGTGAACCATTGCCGCCAGCGTGAACTGGATGAGTTTTTGATTATCCCACCGGGTACAGATCGTGGTACGGCGATCTGATGTTTTGATAAGGCATTCATTGAGACGATGTGTTGCTTGCCCACGCTAGTGTGCTGTCTCTGAAATAAGGTTCTAACCTAAGCTATGCTTCTTTGGTCAGTCAGTGCTCGGATTATGTCCGCCACGGCACCGTCACCTTGTTCACCGCGCTGGATTATCTTCAGGGGCATTTGATCAGCAGCATTGAGCGCCAACATCGGCATCAGGAGTGGCTGGAGTTTCTCAAGAAGATCAATCGAGAAACGCCCAAGCATCTTCAGTTGCATTTGATCGTCGACAACTATGCCACGCACAAGCATCCAAAAGTGAAGGCGTGGCTTGAGAAGCACAAACGCTTCCACATGCATTTCACCCCGACATCCAGCTCGTGGATGAACATGGTTGAACGCTTCTTTCGCGATATCACGGTGTACCTGCGTGATGGCAGTTTCAGTTCAGTTCGCGAACTGGAAAGCTCGATCACCACGTTCCTGGCACTGCGTAATGCGCAGCCGACTCGCTACGTCTGGAACGCCAAGGGGGAAGATATTTTGAACAAGATACAGCGAGCCCGTGAGGCAATGACCTCACAGACATGAGAAGCTTTATTTGTGAGACAGCACCCTAGAGGTGATCATGAAATTTCAGGATGTTTTTGTAAGTCGGGAACACATGTTTTCCGTGGGAATCGAAAAGGAATCGGGTCGTTTTTACGTATCCATACCGGTCAGTAACGGTATGGTCGATTACGAGGAATATTATGAAATTGATCGGGCAACTTTTGAACTGTTCAAGCGTGACCCGGACGCTGCTCTACCGTTCGTTATACGTTGCCGCAAGCGCGAGTTGGATGAGCTGTTGCTGATTCAGCCGGGAACGAACCGAGGCACGGCGATCTGACGTTTCAACATCGTCTACCCACACTTCTGAAAGGATCTGTGGAAAGGAGCGCTGACGCGCTCGGCAGGTTGTTGGGTGATGACACTTACAATGCGGTAGCGGCGAAAGCCAATGTCGAAGGTGGGCTGGGCCACAAGTACTATGAGGAGTGGCGAGTGCTGGACCCAAACAGTGCCGAAGCAAAAGCCATTGCCAATCAGAGCAAAGCCTATTACGACACGATAAGGGGGAGCAGTGGCAATTGATTTTGAAGCGTTTTTGACCCGGGATGTTTTCATCGACTACAACTTCGAAGAAGTCATGTATCGCTGGGATCACCGAGAGAAAAAAATATACGTCAAGTTCTATGGCGCACAAGAACGTACTGAACCGGTTGTTCCTGACCATCGTCTGTATCGGGAAGCGTTGTGCTCGGGCCGGGAAATCACTCGTGAGCAATATGAAAAAGGATTTCCACGTCAATGAGTATTCTCGACGCCGTCATTGCGCTGGCCTGTCGTGTTCATGCAGGGCAGGTGGATAAGTCTGGCAAGCCTTACATTCTGCACCCGCTGCGCTTGATGTTGAAATTCGAGACATTGGACGAGCAGGTTGTCAGCGTTCTGCATGATGTTGTCGAAGACAGTAATGTCACCCTGGATGAATTAAGACAATTAGGCCTCAGCGAGCACGTGATACATGCCATCGACTGTCTCTCAAAGCGTCCCGGCGAAGTCTACGAAGACTTTATCGCGAGGATTTGGCCTGATGAGTTGGCGCGCAAGGTGAAAATCGAAGACATCCGGGACAACCTCAACCTCACGCGATTGCCCACGCTAGAGACCAAGGACCTGGAACGGATCGCCAAGTATCACAAGGCGCTGCGGTATCTTTTGCTGTCGACTTGATCAACTGGGCAGGCGCTCTGTCTGCCTTGTCAGCGTTTGGGAAAGAAGGCTTTCACCGCTGCATCAATAACGCTTTTGATGCCTTTACCCTTGTTATCCACGGCACAAGCATTACCCGCATTGAGGTCCAGCCGGCCGCCTGTATCAATATTGCCGTTACCACTGGCGTAAATATTGAACGCGGTACCCGAGATGTTGATCTCGCCACTGGCATTGAACTCCAGCACGCTCTTTCCACAGACCAGCCGAATTTGCGATCCTGCCTCGATCAGGTATTGGGTGTTGATACTGTCGCTCTTGGCCCCGCCGACATGCAAAGCATCGTTAGCCAACACCGCGCGCAGGCGGTCATTGCCGATTCTGACCATCTCGTTGTGATCCACAGTGCTGTGGCGGTCGTGACCCACCCAATGGCCTTCGTCATTTTCTACGGCAATATCCTGATTACGCTCCGCGTGGATATAGAGTTGCTCGGCGCCTTTTTTGTCCTCCATGCGTATTTCGTTGAAGTTGGCGGGTGAGCCGCCCTTGCTGGAGCGGCTTTTCATACCACTTTGTGTGGCATTTTCGGGCAGTTTGTAGGGCACCGTCTGCTCCGCGTTATACACCCGCCCAGTAATGATCGGCCGGTCCGGGTCGCCTTCCAGAAAGCTCACAATCACTTCCTGGCCGATCCGTGGGATCTGCATCGAGCCCCAGTTCTTGCCGGCCCAGGACTGCGACACACGTATCCAGCACGAGCTGTTTTCGTTGGATTGGTCGTGGCGGTCCCAGTGGAAATGCACCTTCACGCGGCCGTACTGGTCGGTCCAGATTTCTTCGCCTTTGGGGCCGACTACCAGGGCGGTCTGCGGGCCTTTGACGATGGGGCGATAGGTGTTGGCCAGCGGGCGGAAGTTTTGTTGGGCGTCGATGCAGGTGAGGCTGCTTTCGTACTGCGCAGAGTTTGAGCCGCCGCCGCTTTCCAGGCTTTCCTGATGGATGTTGTAGCGGATGCCGACGATCAGGTATTCGCGGTTCTGGTCCTGGCGGCTGAAGCCGGTGAGGCTGAACAGGTGGCCGGAACCGAGGCCGCGGGCGTTGCCGCTGAATTCGATTTGTTCATGCAGGGTTTGCAGCGCTTCGATGCGGGTGCGCGCGTAGTGTTCGCCGTCCGCGCTTTGCACGTAGGTGCCGGGGTAGTCGTACAGCGGGTAGTCGCCGGCGGTGTGCGGGCGCGGCATGGCCGAGCGCACGTCGATGCTCGCGCTGGGGCGCTGGAAGTCGTAGTCGTTGAGCTCCAGCGAGCCCGGCTGCACTTGCTGCGCCAGGTGCCAGTTGTGCATGTGGTCGCGTTCGCGTTGCTGCTCGTCCTTGGGGTAATACGGAATCGACGCGTATCCCGGCACCGTGGTGTGGGCGCCGTAGGCATCGGCCAGCACCAGCACGTGGCGGTCCTGTTCGTGTCGGAAGAAGTAGTAGATGCCTTCCTGTTCCATCAAGCGGCTGACGAAATCGAAGCTGGTTTCGCGGTACTGCACGCAGTATTCCCACTCGCGGTATGGCCGGCTCAGGGCGTCTTCGAAGTCGGAAAAACCCAGGTCGCGGAACACCTGCTTGATGATCTGCGGGATGCCCAGGTTCTGGAAAATCCGGCAGTCCGAGGTGCGGCTCAGCAACCACAGCCACGGGCGTAGCGTCACCTGGTAGCTGGCGAACTGGCCCTGGTCGATGCTCTGGCTGCACTGCGCGACGATCCCGTGGAAATGCCGCTCGCCGCCGTCTGCCAGTTGCACGCCGACGCTCATCGGCTTGCCGAGCAACTGGTTGAGGTCGATGTTGGCGTCCAGGGAAGTCAGTTGCAGGTCGTAGGTGAACAGCCGACCCAACTCTTCGCCGCCGCCCATTTGATTGAGCAGCAGCACGTCCGGCCCGAGGGGGCTGGTGATTTTGGCTAGGCGTGAGGCTTGGTTGAATAGCATCGGTTAACCCGTAAATTGCGTAATAGCTGAAGAAACCGGCTGCAAATGTGGGAGGGGGCTTGCCCCCGATAGCAGTGTGTCAGTTGATGCATGTGGTGACTGATTCACCGCTATCGGGGGCAAGCCCCCTCCCACACATTTGATCGTGTTTCGTCAGGTCAATCGTTGAACTGATAGTGCAATTCATTATCCCGGCTACTGATCCGCACACCCGCCAGCGCCTTGCCTTCGAGCATGCGCGTGAGGAATTCACGGCTCATGTCCGGCAGCAGGCTGTTGGTAAGGATCGTGTCGATCATGCGCCCGCCGCTTTCGGTCTCGGTGCAGCGCGAGACGATCAAATCGACCACCGCGTCGTCGTAGTCGAAGGCGACTTTGTGTGTGTTCTGCACACGCTTCTTGATGCGATCGAGTTGCAGGCGGGTGATCGCCTTGAGCATCTCGTCGCTCAGCGGGTAATACGGGATGGTCACCAGTCGGCCGAGCAGGGCGGGCGGGAAAATTTCCAGCAGCGGCTGGCGCAGGGCCTTGGCGATGGCTTCCGGCTCGGGAATGTTCGCCGGGTCTTTGCAGACCTGGGAAATCAACTCGGTGCCGGCGTTGGTGGTCAGCAGGATCAGGGTGTTCTTGAAGTCGATCACCCGGCCTTCGCCGTCTTCCATCACGCCCTTGTCGAACACCTGGAAGAAGATCTCATGCACGTCCGGGTGGGCTTTTTCCACCTCGTCCAGCAGCACCACGCTGTAGGGCTTGCGCCGTACCGCTTCGGTTAGCACGCCGCCTTCGCCGTAGCCGATGTAGCCCGGTGGCGCGCCCTTGAGGGTCGACACGGTGTGGGCTTCCTGGAACTCGCTCATGTTGATGGTGATGACGTTCTGCTCGCCGCCGTACATGGCTTCGGCCAGGGCCAGGGCGGTTTCGGTCTTGCCCACGCCGGAGGTGCCGGCCAGCATGAACACGCCGATCGGCTTGCTCGGGTTGTCGAGGCCGGCGCGAGAGGTCTGGATGCGCTTGGCGATCATCTGCAAGGCGTGGTCCTGGCCGATGATGCGTTTTTTCAGGTGCTGGTCGAGGTTGAGCACGGTTTCCAGTTCGTTGCGCGCCATGCGGCCGACCGGGATGCCGGTCCAGTCGGCGACGACCGAGGCCACGGCCTGGTAATCCACGGTCGGCAGGATCAGCGGGGTTTCGCCTTGCAGCGCGGTGAGGCGCTGTTGCAAGTCGACCAATTGCGCACGCAACTCATCGTTGCCGCTGTCCACGACGCCGGCTTTTTCACGCAACGTGGCGCGGGTAGCGAGCAACTCATCCACCAGGGTTTTCTCTTCGGCCCAGCGGCTTTCCAGGGTGGCCAGGCGCTCGCGCTCGGCACTCAGCAAGGCTTCGCTGTTGCTCTGGCGCGCACCGATGGCGATGCCGATCGCATGCTCGCGGGCGATGATTTGCAGCTCGGTTTCCAGGGCTTCGATGCGGCGACGGCTGTCGTCCACTTCGGCCGGCACCGCATGCAGGCTGATAGCCACGCGGGCGCAGGCGGTGTCCAGCAGGCTGACGGATTTATCCGGCAACTGGCGCGCCGGGATGTAACGGTGGGACAGCTTCACCGAGGCTTCCAGCGCTTCGTCGAGGACCTGCACCTGATGGTGTTTCTCCATGGTCGAGGCCACGCCACGCATCATCAGCAGCGCCTTGTCTTCCGACGGTTCGGCCACCTGTACCACCTGGAAGCGGCGGGTCAGGGCCGGGTCTTTCTCGATGTGCTTTTTGTACTCGGCCCAGGTGGTCGCGGCGACGGTACGCAAGGTGCCACGGGCCAGGGCCGGCTTGAGCAGGTTGGCTGCGTCACCGGTTCCGGCGGCGCCACCGGCACCCACCAGGGTGTGGGCTTCGTCGATAAACAGGATGATCGGCTTCGGCGAGGCCTGGACGTCTTCGATGACCTGGCGCAGACGCTGTTCGAATTCGCCCTTCATGCTGGCGCCGGCTTGCAGCAGGCCGACGTCGAGGCTGCGCAGTTCCACGTCTTTCAGCGCGGGCGGCACGTCACCGGCGACGATGCGCAGGGCGAAACCTTCGACCACGGCGGTTTTGCCGACGCCGGCTTCACCGGTGAGGATCGGGTTGTTCTGGCGTCGACGCATGAGGATGTCGACCAACTGGCGGATCTCTTCGTCACGGCCGACGATCGGGTCGAGCTTGCCGCTGCGCGCCTGTTCGGTCAGGTCGACAGTGAAACGCTTGAGCGCTTCCTGCTTGCCCATCGCACTCGGCGCCATCGCACCGCTGGCTTCGCCCGGAACGGCGCCGGCGTTGAAACCGTCGCTTGCGCTCAGGGCATTTTCCGGCGAGTCGCCGACGTACTCGTCAAAGCGTTCGCTCAGGGCTTCGGCCTTGATCTTGTCGAACTCCGAGGATAAGCCCAACAGCGCATGGCGCAGGCTCGGCGTCTTCAGAATGCCCAGCACCAGATACCCGGTACGCACCTGGCTTTCGCCGAACATCAGGCTGCCGTAGACCCAGCCGCGCTCCACGGCTTCTTCCACATGGGAGGACAGGTCGGTGATCGAAGTCGAGCCACGGGGCAGGCGGTCCAGGGCTTCGGTCAGGTCGCGGGCCAGGCGTGCCGGTTCCACGTTGAACTGACGGATGATGCGGTGCAGGTCCGAGTCCTGCAGTTGCAGCAACTGGTGAAACCAGTGGGCCAGTTCCACATACGGGTTGCCCCGCAGCTTGCAGAACACGGTGGCGGCTTCGATGGCTTTGTAGGCCACGCTGTTGAGTTTGCCGAACAGTGCGGCGCGACTGATTTCACCCATGCTCTGGATTCCTTGAGGTGGTGGCGTGATCGGCGTAATGCCGGGCCAGGATTAGGTCGTTGGCATCAACCGCAGGGCGGCCGAGCCAGGTGTTGAAGCCCAGGCGGAAGCGGCCGTTGAGTTGCAGCGCCGGTACTTCGGGTTGTTGCAGAACCAGGTTCAAGTCCCAATCCAATTCATGGCCCAGGTACTCGGCTACCCAGGCCACCAGCTCGTTGAACGGCTGGCTGCCGGGCAGCATGCCCATGTAATCATCAAGTTTCAGCGGGCCCAGGCGGATACGGAATTTATGCTGGCGGTCCCACACGTGGCTGCCCAGGCAGAAGTCCACGCCCAGCCGGTTGGCGCTGACACCAACGCGGCTGCGTTCGGGCAGTTCGAGCCACTGGCCGACGTATTCTTCGATTTCTACCGGCAGGCCGAAGTACTCGCCAAGGATCGCCTTCAAACCATCCGGGTAGCGGGTTTGCGCTGACAGGTGGCCGCTGTAATGCAGCTTTGCCGTGTCGGGGATCAGCCCCTGGTTGAGCAGGCTCGGCATGCCCCGACCGCTCAAGGCGGCGAGGCGCGCCGACCAGTAATCATCGTCCGGGCGGTCGTGGCTGACGGTCGGCCGCGCCTCGGCCCAGGCGCGATAGAACAGGCTCAACAGGCGATGATGGAAGATATCCAGGAACTGCTTGCTGGTGCTGTCGGCGTTGTTGCGCTGGCGCTCGCGCACGTATTCGGTGATGTGCAGCGGCAGCGGGCCGTTGGGACCGCCGAGGCCGAAAAAGAACTGCTCCAGCCGCGCCGGCTTGCCGTCGCCACCGGGGTCGACCGAGGCCAGGGTGGCCGGTGCGAAGGTGCAGTCGGCCTGTTGCCCGAGGCGCAGCGGGTCATCCGCCAGGCGCAGGGAATGGCCCAGGCGCGGCAGCTCCGGCGATTCGCACTCGATACGCCGCAGCGCCTGGAAGAAATCGTATTCCCAGGGCTCCCGGTGCATCGCATCCAGGGTACTCACAGGGTCGGACGACGTCCGGGCTTGGCTTTCCATCGCATGATCTCGCCGCGTTCGGTGGTACGGATCACCGTCTCGGTAAAGCTGTTGATCGACACGTAGCGTGCCAGGAAGCGCTCCAGTACCGCACCGAGCAGGAACACCCCGGTGCCGCGAAACGCGTTTTCATCGAATTCCAAGGTGATTTCCAGGCCGCGCCCAAACACGATCGGGCCGGGCATCGGCAGGCGCCGGGTCACCGTTTTGCTGCTGACTTCGCGCAGGCCTTCGATCTGCAATTGCAGGGCGGCGTCGTTGCTGTCGCCATACAGGCGCAACAGTTCGCGCAAGGCGCCCGCGCCCTGGCCCTGTTCGCTCAGGGACAAGTAGTTGAGCGACAACTGGCTGATCAGGCGCCAGGCCTTGGCGTCATGGGCATGGCTGGCCCGCGGGCGGCTCGGCCCGGCGACGCAGCGCACGGCCAGCACCGGGGCGCTGTCGGCGAGGGTGAAGTCGGTTTTGCCGTTGCCCACGCTCATGAACAGCGGCAAGTCGCGGTTGGTACACAGCGCTGTCACACCGAGTTGGCGCAGGTCGTGGCGGTACGGCGCTTGCTGGCTGTCCACCAGGCTGACGAAGGTTTCGCTGCCCACGTAGGTGGAGCGCGGGCCGTTGCGCCGTTGGTCGCTGGACAACACCCGAGGCTCGCGGCGCACGGTGTAGTACGCCTGGTCGCGGCCATAGCGCGATGGGTCGCGCACCGCATAGAACGGCAGGAACGGCTGCTCCGGCCCCGTGCCGTGGCCAGTGATGCCGCTCAGGGAGTGAATCTCGAAGTCCATCGGCCGCGTGCGGTCGGCGATCACATGGTGTTCGTTGACCCGGTCGGACAAGTGGATACGGTCCACGCGTTTCGGGAACAGGTTGATCGCCGGGGTGCAGAACGGCAGGAACTGCGCGGCGCCGACGCTGCCTTCCAGGCTCGGTTCGTGACGGTCGAACAGCACGATCAGCTCCAGCTCCTGGCCGTCGCAACGTTTGACCGCACGGCGCAGTTCGGCGAACTCGACGAACAGGAAACGGTGGGGCAGGGCGAAGTATTCCTGCAACAGCCGATAGCCCTGGAACGCCCGCGCCACCACAGGCATGGCCGCGTCGGCGTCGTCAAAACCGCGCGAGCGCAGCGCGTCTTGCGGCAGGCGCTCGACCCAATCGCCACCCGGCTTGCGCGCAAAGACCGCGCAGGTGTTGCCCAGCAACTGTTCGTAGAGGCGGAACGGTTGCTCATCGGCGCCGCTGAGGTACAGCGGCAGGTTGTCCAGTTCGAGGCTGTTGAACGGCAACTCGGCGCCGGTGCGCAGGGTCAGGCGCAAACCGGCCTTGGCTTTCGGCTCGCTGGCCGCCAGGCGCCCGAGCACGGCGGCGGGGTTGCCGAAGTATTCGGCGTGGCTGACCTGCAACGGCCACAGCGTCACCGGGTGAGCGGTGCGGTACTCGCAACAGGTCTGGGTTTCACGGCCCAACGCGGCGCGCAAGACGGTGTCGCGCGGCAACGGGAAGCCGCTGGCCAGGGAGCCTTCATCCGGGTCGGTCTGCAGTTGCACCACGGTCATCGACGGGGTCGGCGCCAGGTAGTGCGGGTAGGCGATTTCCAGCAGGTTGTGGGTGAAGGTCGGGTACTCGGCGTCAAGCTTGAGCTGCACGCGGGCCGTGAGGTAGGCAAAGCCTTCGAGCAGGCGTTCGACGTAGGGGTCGGCGCAGTCCATGCCGGACAGGCTCAGCCGACTGGCGATCTTCGGGTATTCCTTGGCGAACTCGGCGGCGCTTTCGCGCACGTGGTGCAGTTCCTGGTTGTACAGCTCCAGCAGGCGCGGGTTCATGGGCGTCTCCGCTGGTCGGCGTTGACCACGCGCACGTGGCCCGACTCCAGGTCCAGGTCGGTTTGCAGCAGCAGGCGCAACGGCACCGGCTGCGCCCACAGGTCGCCTTCGATCTCGAAGCTCAGGGCGTTGTGGTTCATCTCGCCATGGCCGACACGGGCTTTGACGCGCAAGGTGTGGCGCAGAATACGTGGCTCAAAGGTGGCGATCGCCTGATAGATGAGGGTTTCCAGGGCTTTGATGTCGACGCTGGAAACACTGTTGCCCGCCAGTGCCGGCAGGCCGTAATTGACCACCGAGGTGCCGGCCGGGGTGTGCAGGGTGGCATCGGCATCGAGCAGCGACGTGGTATTGAGCAGCCACGCCAGGTCACGCAGCACCGAGGCTTTCAATTGGGTCAGGGACAGCACGCGTTTGTCGGCGCTTTCCTTCGGATTGGTCGGGTCGTCGTCGGTCAACCGGTCCAGCAGGGACGGTTGCAGACGGTCGCGGGTGGCGATTTCGGTTACCACGTAAAGGGCGCCACATACATTTTTTGGTCGCCACCCCAACCGCAGGATGCCGATAGGCTGACCGGCGCCACCTCTAGGTGCCCTTGGATTTGGCGAATAGCCTGCATTTTGTTCAAGCAGTCGCGGCTCGGGGCAGGCATGTGCTCAACACGCCAAACTGAAAATATAGGGACGCCGTTGAATGTCTCCACGCGCAATTTCTGATGTTTATCCAAGCTGAAGCTGCATGGCCATTCCATATCCAGTTTTGTACGGCTTTGATCAGGGTTGACTAACGTGCACTGACCCTGGTCATCGATCAGTTTGAGGGGTTGCCCAACAAACACGGCCTCGATCGTCGCCGTTTCGGTATGTTCGGCGCGTGCGTTCAGACTGAGCACGTTCATGGTCAGGCAGAGGGCGAGCAATGGTTTTTTCATTATGTGAGTTCCCAAAACCAGACAGCTCTGGAGCGGAAAAAGAGATCGCCGGTTTGGGTTATTCCTCGGTTCCATAGATCAATATGATCGCCGGTACGGTTATCCAGGGACTCGCCTGATTGCTGGAAACAATCCTTGAAAAAAATAAGTCCGGTTTTGCCCATCAGCGTGCGACGGTCTTCGGCGGTGTTACCCAGAATGGCGGGTCGTCCTAGATGCCTTTTCCACAGCCAATTAGCCAACGACTCGGCACCCCTGGCGTGTTCATGCGCACACTTGGGCTCCGTATAGGTAGATTTGTTGACCTTGATGCTCAGCTCGGCGTTGAGCGCCAGACTCATGCGGATAGCGCATTGATTGGCCCAAGGGCCATTGCAAGGATCTGCTTTCGGGTACGTAACTAAAAGATCGGAATACGCCTTCCACACATTAATAAACGAAGGTTTGGCCATGACTCAGATACCGAAAAAGAAGGGGTCGAATGTGAGCACGCACCAAACCCCCCCGGCGCATGGCGCCAGGGGGTGTTCATATCAGCGCTTGGTGTTGGAGCGGATGTTCCAGCCAAACTTGATCGCGCCGCCGTCTTTGGTGCCGTCGGCTTTCTGTGGCTGGTAGTCGACCATCACTTGGGCGAAGTTCAGGGTGACGTTTTCGGTCAGGCGATCATCGGAGCCCGAACCACCGGTGCTCAGCGACGTGACCAGCACTTCTTCCAGGTTGATCACCATGTACTCGACCTGGCTTTCGCCACCGGCCTTGCGCACGGTCAGCTTGACCTTGTCGATGTGTTTGCCGCTGGCGCAGTGCATCATCAGGTTCGGCGAGGATTTGTCGACGTACTTGGTCAGCGACAGGTCTTGGATGTTCACCTTGCCTGCGCCGCCGCCACCGCCTACGTGCATGTTGCCGGACTGGGACATGCCCCAGCTCCAGTTCAGCACGTCGATTTCGTCCTTGTGGGCTTTGTCCATGGACTCGCCCTTGATGTCGCCAATCTTGATGAAAATATCAACAGCCATGTTTTCTCCCTGTGTGGACTCGGCCACTCGATTTGGTTTTTTGTGGGAGGGGGCAAGCCCCCTCCCACAGAAGAGCAAGTTCAGCCGCTAGTTATGCGCTTTTCGCCGAAGGCAGTTTCGATACCAGGCGCAGCGACACGGTCAGCCCTTCGAGCTGGTAGTGCGGGCGCAGGTAGAACTTGGAGTTGTAGTAACCCGGGTTGCCTTCGACGTCTTCCACGATCACTTCGGCGGCAGCCAACGGGTGCTGGGCCTTGGTGGTTTCGGTGGAGTGCGCCGGGTCGCCGTCGACGTAGTTGAGGATCCAGTCCTGCAACCAGCGTTGCATTTCGTCCTTCTCTTTGAAGGAACCGATCTTGTCGCGCACGATGCACTTCAAGTAGTGCGCGAAACGGCAGGTGGCGAACAGGTACGGCAGGCGCGCAGCCAGGTTGGCGTTGGCGGTGGCGTCCGGGTCGTCATACTCGGCCGGCTTCTGCAGCGACTGCGCGCCAATGAACGCGGCGAAATCGGTGTTTTTCTTGTGCAGCAGCGGCATAAAACCGTTCTTCGCCAGCTCCGCTTCACGGCGGTCGCTGATGGCGATTTCGGTCGGGCACTTCATGTCCACACCACCGTCATCGGTAGGGAACGTGTGGGCCGGCAGGTTTTCCACTTCACCGCCGGATTCCACGCCTCGGATGCGCGAGCACCAGCCGTAGTGTTTGAACGAACGGTTGATGTTCACCGCCATCGCGTAGGCGGCGTTGGCCCAGGTGTACTTGGAGCTGTCGGCGCCGTCGGTGTTTTCTTCGAAGGCGAAGGCTTCCACCGGGTCGGTCTTGGCGCCATACGGCAGGCGCGCGAGGAAGCGCGGCATGGTCAGGCCGATGTAGCGCGAGTCTTCCGATTCACGCAGCGAGCGCCAGCCGGCGTATTCCGGGGTGGTGAAGATCTTGGTCAGGTCGCGCGGGTTCGACAGTTCCTGCCACGAGCCCATGCCCATCACGGTCGGCGAGGCCGCAGCGATGAAGGGGGCGTGCATGGCGGCACAGACTTTGGACAACTCGCCCAGCAACTCGACATCCGGTGGCGACTGGTCGAAGTAGTAGTCGCCGACCAGGCAACCGTAAGGTTCGCCGCCGAACTGGCCGTATTCTTCTTCGTACATCTTCTTGAAGATCGGGCTCTGGTCCCAAGCGGTGCCCTTGAATTTCTTCAGGGTCTTGTGCAGGTCCGGCTTGGAGATGTTGAGCACGCGAATCTTCAGTTGCTCATCGCTCTCGGTGTTGTTGACTAGGTAGTGCAGGCCACGCCAGGCGCTTTCCAACTGCTGGAAATCCTGGTGGTGGATGATCTGGTTGACTTGGGCGGTGAGCTTGGCGTCGATGGCGGCGATGATCGATTCGATCGACTTGATCGCGTCGTTGGACACCAGGTCCGTCTGTGCCAACGCCTGTTCGGCCAGGGTGCGCACGGCGGTTTCCACGGCTTCGCGGGCACGCTCGGTCTTCGGTTTGAATTCTTGCAGCAACAGCGAGGCGAACTCGCTGGTTTCTTCGGTGGCGCCCAGGTTTTGAGCGTTTTCGCGAACGGTATTCTCGGTCATGATTATTGGTCCCCTGCCGGCTTCGGCGCGCTCGCAAGGGCCTGCAGCAATGCTGGGTCCTTGATCGCTTTCATGATGATTTCTTCAGCGCCGGTCTTGCCGTCCATGTAGGTCAGCAGGTTGGCCAACTGGGTGCGGGCTTCGAGCAGCTTGCTCAGCGCGTCGACCTTGCGGGCCACGGCGGCTGGGCTGAAGTCGTCCATGCTTTCGAAGGTGATGTCCAGGCTCAGGTTGCCTTCGCCGGTCAGTTCGTTGGGTACGTGGAACGCTACGCGTGGCTGCATGGCCTTGAGGCGCGAGTCGAAATTGTCGACGTCCACTTCAAGGAACTTGCGGTCGGCCACGGGCGCGAGCGGCTCGGCGGGTTTACCGGCGAGGTCGGCCATCACACCCATCACGAAGGGCAGCTGGACCTTTTTCTCGGCGCCGTAGAGCTCGACGTCGTACTCGATCTGCACTCGAGGCGCGCGGTTGCGCGCGATGAATTTCTGAGAACTTTGCTTCGCCACGTTGCTGCTCCTGGTCGCTTGAGCGACGGTATTGTTACTGCACGGTCGGTCGGCTTACTCGCCGTCCGGGCCACGCAGGTTTTCAAATTGGGACATGCCGTCGGGAATCAGATTACGCACGATGGCCGCGAAGTCGGCATGCACCAGGTGCTTTGCGCGGTTCAACAGCACCGGCAGTGGGCTCGAAGGCTCGTGACGGCTGTAGTACGCAAGGATCTTGTCGAGGCTGCGCAGCACGTCATCGCGGTTGGTGATATCGCCGCTGGGGCGCGGTGCGACGGGGGCGGCGGCGAAGTCGACCGAGGGGGCATTGTCGTCACTGACGGCCTCGGGTTCGCGGCTGTCGGTCTCGCTGCTCGGGACAAACTGACTGAGGATCTGCAGCGCCTGCTTGAGCGGTTGTTTCAACAGGCTGAGGTCGACGCCCTGGGCCGAGCCGACCTGGTCGCTGACCTGTTGTTCGATGGCTTCGCAGGCGGCACGCGCGCTGCTCAAGGCGTCGCGGGTGGCTTGCAGTTGCTCGGGGTCGCTGTCGAGGAACGCGGCGTTGAGCTGCTGGGCGCCGAGTTGTTCGTCGGGGAAACTCATCAGGCCGCTGGCGTTCAGCGCGGCGCGCAGGCTCACGGGGCCGAAGGTGCGCGAGCGCGTGAGGATGCTTTCGCGCAGCAGGCGAATCGTCGCGTCGCTGGTCAAGCCGGACAGGGCGTTGATGCGCACGGTGGGGTCGTTATCGTCGTCGGCATCCAGGTGCGGATGCAGGTCGGCCCAGTATTCGCGCAGCAGTGCGTTGATCAGCGTGAGCGCGTCGGCCAGCCCGGCCACACCCTGGAGGGCGAGGGCGCTTTGCAGCAGAAAATGGGTGATGCGCAGGTCTTTGCTGCGTTGCAATAAGTCGAGGCTTTGCTGCTGGATGCTGCGCCAGTCCGGCGGTTCGGCAGGGAGGATGGAGTCGCCCATGCTGCGCTCGGGCTGACCCTTGGCGTCACGTTCCAATTGTAGAAATTGCGCGTCATATTCCATGTCTTCGCCACATGGCGAAGTCGCGGAAACGGCAGCGAGCAGCAACGGCACATCCACTGAAATCGATCTCCCTATCGGCCCGTTAGATGGCGGGCAATTCATGCATTAGTTGCGTGATGAACTTTGCATGTTTTCTTGGTCATATAAGTGCGACGCCACTAATGTGCCATCACTGGTATTCAAGAAGTTGTGCATTTTTGGTGTAGTAGTTATGGCTTGTCAAGGTAAGCTATTCGCCCTCTGTGACAGATGTGCGGTGTTTAGCAACCTGCTCGACTGATAAGTCAGGAGGCGTACTAAAACAGGATTTTTCTCACAGACGCCGGTTAAGATCAGTGATCATGCTGTAAAAAGCAGGTTATAACAGCCGTTCGCACCACCTGACGGGACCCCTCGGGAAAGGTTGCCGCCGGGAATCGACTGCGCGCGAAGTATCAGCAAGGAGGCAAGATGTCGCTGTGTTTGACTATCACTAGTTATCACAAGATTACCCCTGGGCAGTGTGCCGAAAAATCCTTGAGCCAGGGCTCGATGGCGATCGGCCGCAGCTCGGATAATGACTGGGTATTGCCTGATCCTGAGCGTCTGGTTTCCTCGCAGCATTGTGTAATTCAATACAAAGATGGTCGATATTATTTAACCGATAACAGCACAAATGGTGTGGAGTTGGTTAACGCCGGCATCCGTCTGCGTCGGGGTAATAGCGAGCCTTTGCAGGATGGCGAACTGATCCGCATCGGTGATTACGAAATCCAGGCGCGCATCGATTTCAATGTGCAAGCCGTGGATAGCCAGCCGTTTGCCGGTGATTCCCCGAACAGTTTCGAGGCGCTGATGGGCGCCGTCGTGAGTAAACCGGCAGCCGCGCCGGTGATCGCCCCCCAGTTCCAGGGCGCGTCGTCGATGGACACCCTGCCGGACCTGTTTGATTTCCTCAGCCCGACCGCTGTGCCGCCGCCGACCGTGGCCGATCACGTGCCTTGCGAGCAACATGATTTTCGCCCGCCGACCCCGGTGGCCGTGCCGGTTGTCCCGCCACCTGCCGTGTCGGGCTCGGTCATTCCCGAAGATTGGGACCTGTTTGGCGACACGCCAGCTCCCTTGGTCAGCGCACCGCCACCGCCATCTCCCGCCGCCGTTGTCCCGCCGCCACCCGTGGTTGAGCCCTTGCTCCCCGTGGCCGACAGCCAACAACCCGATCTTTTGCAAGCCTTCCTGCGCGGTGCCGGCCTGGACCAACTGCGCCTGGACAAGGCCCAGGCCGAAGCCCAGATGGAAAGCATCGGCCGCAGCTACCGGCTGATGGTCGACGGCCTGATTGACGTGTTGCGCGCTCGCGCGAGCCTCAAGGGCGAGTTCCGCATGCAGCAAACGATGATCCAGCCAGCGGAAAACAATCCGTTGAAATTCGCCCCGAATGCCGACGAAGCGTTACTGCTGCTGCTTCGTCATGGCAACCAGGCGTTTATGGCGCCGGACATCGCGGTGCGCGACAGTTTCGACGATCTGCGCGCTCACCAGTTGGCAGTAATGGCCGGTGTGGAAGCGGCGATCAAACATCTGCTCAGTCGCTTCGAGCCGGCACAGTTGGAAGAGCGCATGGGCAAGCCCGGCGGGCTGTCGAGCCTGTTCAGCGGCTCGCGCCAGGCCCAGTACTGGCAGCAGTTCACCGAGCTCTACGGCAATATTTCCCGCGAGGCCCAGGAAGATTTCCAGGACCTGTTCGGCCGCGAATTCAGCCGAGCCTATGAAGAGCACAGCGCACGACAGCGTCGCTGAAGCATGGATAAAACGGAAAGCTAAGTACGTCATTGAGGACGAAGGATGATTCCCAGGTTTTTACTCGCAGTAGCCACCCTGCTGATGCTGACAGCGTGCGCCAAGGATGCTGTCAAACCCGAAGCCGCGGCCTCGGCCGAAGCGAACACCGCTGCCGTCGAGTTGCACTTTCATGCGATTGCCGGGCTTAACCCCGGCGCCAACGGCCAGGCCGCCCCGGTGCGGGTGCGGATTTTCGAACTGAAAAACGCCGCCACCTTCAGCCGTTCGGATTACTTCGCCCTGGCTGACCGCGCGCAATCCACCCTTGGCCTCGACCTGCTGGACCAGGACGAAGTGACGGTGCAGCCCGGCCAGCAACTGAGCATCCAGCGCGACCTCGACCCGTCCACCCGCCAGATCGGCCTGTTGGTGGGCTATCGCGAGCTGGACCGCGCGCAATGGCGCACGGTGCTCAACGTGCCGCCGCGCCAATACACCGAATACCAGATCAGCCTCGATGTGCGCGCCGTGCGTGCGGACGTCGTGGTTTCCCCATCCAGCCCAGCCCAATAACAAGCAATCGGAGCCCCCATGTCCTGGAACAATCGCGTGGTCTGGTCGGAAGGCATGTTCATTGGAACGCAGCACTTCCAGCAGCATGACCGTTACCTGGAAAACCTGATCGACGCCCGCAGTCGCCCGTTGTCCGCCGGCGCCTGGGGGTTTTCCGAGTTGCTGATCGATCAGGGCCTGCTGGCCCAGGGCAAGCTGGCGATTGTGTCGGCACGCGGCCTGCTGCCCGATGGCACGCCGTTCAATATTCCCCAGGATGACCTGGCGCCCAGCCCGCTGAATATCGACGACAGCCTGCGCGACGGCCTGGTCTACCTGGCGTTGCCGCTCAAGCGCGCGGGGGCCCGCGACACCGTCGACGACGGCGAAGAGCTTGGCGCTGCCCGCTACGTGAGCCAGGTGCGCGAAGTGCGCGACGACAACGCACCGTTCGAGAACCGCGCCCCGGTGGCTGTCGGTTCCCGCGCGCTGCGCCTGCTGACTGCGCAGGACGGCATCAGCGATTACGCCGCGATCGGCCTGGTACGTATCAAGGAAAAACGCGCCGACCGTGCGCTGGTCCTCGACGACAGCTACATCCCGCCGGTACTCGACGTGGCCGCCAGCAAACCGCTGACGGCGTTTCGCAGCGAACTGCTCGGCCTGCTGCACCAGCGCGGCGAAGCCCTGGCCGGGCGCGTGGTCGCTTCGGGCGCGGGCGGCGCGTCGGAGATCGCCGACTTCATGCTGTTGCAACTGGTCAACCGTGCCCAACCGCTGATCCAGCACCTCAGCCAACTGAGCCCGCTGCACCCGGAGCGTTTGTTCAGTGAACTGGTCAGCCTGGCGGGTGAGTTTGCCACCTTTTCCACCGCCGGCCGGCGCCCCCAGGAATACCCGCAGTACCAGCACGACGACCTGGCCCTGAGCTTTGCCCCGGTGATGCAGGCTCTGCGTGAAGCGCTGTCGATGTTGATCGACAGCAAGGCCACACCGATCCCGATTGTCGAGAAAGCCTACGGCATCCACGTGGCGATGCTCGCCGACAAAACCCTGATCGACAGCGCCAGTTTCATCCTCGTGGTGCGCGCCGATGTGCCCGGCGAAACCCTGCGCGCGCGCTTCGGCCAGCAGAGCAAGGTCGGCTCGGTGGAGCACATTCGCGACCTGGTCAACCTGCAATTGCCTGGCATCGGCCTGCTGCCGTTGCCCGTGGCGCCGCGCCAACTGCCGTACCACGCAGGCTCGACCTATTACGAGCTGGACCGGGGCAGCGAGCACTGGCAGCAGTTGAGCAATTCCGGTGGTTTCGCCTTCCATATCGCCGGGCAGTTCCCGGGCTTGAACCTGGCCTTCTGGGCGATCCGAGGATAATCCGCGATGCACCCCAATGATGATGACCGCACCCAGTTCATGCCGCGCCCGGGTGGCCGGGAGCCTGCTCCTGCGCGTGCCGAACCGGCGCCGCTGTCGATGCCGGCCGCGCCGATCCTTACCGGCCAAAGCCAAGGCCTGAACCCGCTGGAAAGCGCCGCCGGCCCGTTGCTGGCGTTGCTGACACGCCTGCGCAACACCATCGCGCATCCGGCGCCGGCCAGTTTGCGTGCGCAGTTGCTGGCCTACCTGCGCCAGTTCGAAGAGCGCGCCGAAGCTGCTGGCGTGGCCCGCAACGAAGTGCTGCTGGCGCGTTACGCGCTGTGTACCGCCCTGGATGAGGCCGTGTTGAGCACGCCGTGGGGCAGCACCAGCGATTGGGGTAAGCAGAGCCTGCTGATCACGGTCCACAACGAAGCCTGGGGCGGCGAAAAGGTCTTTCAGCTACTCGACCATTGCCTGCAAAGCCCGCGTGAGCGCTTGTACCTGCTGGAGCTGTTGTACCTGTGCCTGTGCCTGGGTTTCGAAGGCCGCTACCGCGTGATGAACGATGGGCGCAGCCAACTGGAAGCCCTGCGTGAACGCACCGCGGCGGCAATTCGCAGCGCACGTGGCGAGCATGAGCGCGAACTGTCGCCGCATTGGCGCGGCGTGAGCGTGGTACGCGATCGCCTGGCGCAGTTCATGCCGCCGTGGATCGCCGTGGCCATCGGCCTGGCGCTGCTGCTGGCGTTGCTGTTCGGCCTGCGCATGAAGCTGGCCTCGGACGCCGAGCCGGTGTTCAAGAATATCCATGCCCTGGGCGAGATCCCGGTGCAGGCCATCGACCGCCCCGTGGCGCAGCCGAAAGTGATCGAGCGCCCGCGTCTGGCCGGTTTTCTGGTGGAAGACATCAAGGCCGGTCGCGTTGCGGTGGAAGACAAGGTCGACCGTTCCGTCGTGACTATCCGCGGTGATGAGCTTTTTGCCTCGGCCAGCTCCAGCATCGTCGATGACTACCAGCCGTTGATGCTGCGCATTGCCGACGCGATCCGCAAGGTCAAGGGCCAGGTGCGCGTCACCGGGCACAGCGACAACCGCCCGATTGCCACGCTGCGCTTCCCGTCCAACTGGGCCTTGTCCGAAGCGCGGGCCAAGTCGGTGCTGGAGATCCTTGCGGCCAAGACCGGCCAGGGCGATCGCTTCAGTGCCGAGGGCCGAAGCGACACCGAGCCGGTGGCCACCAACGCCACCGCCGAAGGCCGTGCCCGCAATCGTCGGGTTGAAATCACCGTAC
Source organism: Pseudomonas sp. D3 (assembly GCF_029320995.1). NCBI lineage: Bacteria > Pseudomonadati > Pseudomonadota > Gammaproteobacteria > Pseudomonadales > Pseudomonadaceae > Pseudomonas > Pseudomonas sp. D3. The sequence goes on along the minus strand of NZ_CP119772.1, from coordinate 55,255 downwards.
TCGCGGAGGGCGTCGAGTGAAGGCGTTTTTCAGTTTCATGATTCGCTGGGTAATCCCGTTGCTGGGCCTGATCGCCCTGAGCCTGATCATCTGGTTTGTCGGGCCGTTGCTCGACGTACTGATGCCCGAAGGGCGGCGCTGGGCGCTGATCATTCTGGTGTTTGCGGTGTGGCTCGCCTACCGCGTGTTCCGCATCCTCCAGGCCCGCCACCAGGCCGCCGAAGTGATGCGCAGCCTGGCCGCGCAAACGCCGGCCGACCCCAACAGCGTCGCCACCGCCGAAGAACTCACCACCCTGCGCCAGCGCATGGACGAAGCCCTGGCCCTGCTGAAAAAAGCCAAGCTCGGCGGTGATGAGCGGCGCAACCTCTACGAACTGCCGTGGTACGTGATCATCGGCCCGCCGGGTTCGGGCAAGACCACCGCGCTGGTCAATTCCGGGCTGCATTTCCCGCTGGCGGCCCAATTGGGTGCCGGTGCGGTGCGCGGCGTCGGAGGCACGCGCAACTGCGACTGGTGGTTTACCGACCAGGCCGTATTGCTCGACACCGCCGGCCGCTACACCACCCAGGACAGCAACTCCACGGTGGACAAAGCCGCTTGGTTGGGCTTCCTCGACCTATTGAAAAAGCAGCGTTCGCGCCGCCCGATCGATGGTGCCTTTATCGCCATCAGCCTGTCGGATCTGCTGCTGGGCAGCGATGCCGAACGCGCTGCCCACGCGGCAGCGATTCGCCTGCGTATCCAGGAGCTGTACACCCAACTGGGCGTGCGCTTCCCGATCTACCTGATGCTGACCAAGCTCGACCTGGTGCCGGGCTTCATGGAGTTCTTCGACAACCTGAGCAAAGAAGAGCGCGCCCAGGTGTGGGGCATGACCTTTGCCCTGGACGACGGCAAGCACGGCGACAGCCCGCTGGCCCACCTGCAAAGCGAATTTGCCGGCCTCGAACAGCGCCTCAACGAACGCCTGGTCGAACGCCTGCAACAGGAGCGCGACCCGGCACGGCGCGACCTGATCTACGGCTTCCCGCAGCAGTTCGGCGCGTTGAAGGATTGCCTGCAAGGTTTCCTCGAAGGCGTGTTCAAACCCAACGCCTTTGAAGAGCGCGTATTGCTGCGCGGTGTGTACTTCACCAGCGGCACCCAGGAAGGCAGCCCGATCGATCGCTTGATCGGCGCCATGGCCCAGAGCATGAACCTGGACCGCCAGCACCTCGCGCGTCAGAGCGGCAGCGGGCGCAGTTACTTCATCGAGAAACTGTTCAGCGCGGTAGCCTTTGCCGAGCGCGGGCTGGTGGGCGTCAACCCGCAGGTCGAACGGCGGCGCAAATGGATCGCGCGCGGCGTGCTCGCGGCCACCGTGGCGCTGGTGATCGTGGTCAGCAGCCTGTGGTGGGTCAGTTATCGCGCCAACCAGGCGTATATCGCCCAGGTCGACCAGAAGGTCGCCCCCCTGGGCCAGGCCGTACAGAACCTCAGCCCGGCACAGCGCGAAGTGCTCGCCGTGCTGCCGTTGCTCAACGCGGTGAAACACCTCGCCGGTGATTCGCCAAGTTGGTCCGAGGGCCTGGGCCTGTATCAAGGCGATATGCTCGAAGCCGAATCCGCCAGCGTTTATCGCAAGCTGTTGATTGCCGTCTTAGCGCCACGCCTGGTGACGCGCATCGAGGAGCAACTGCACGGCGGCGGTAATTCCGACTTCCTCTACGAAGGGCTCAAGGCTTACCTGATGCTCGCCGACACCGAGCATTACGACCCGGACTTCATCAAAGCCTGGATCGCCCTCGACTGGGATCGCAACCTGCCGCGCGATTTGCCTGCCGATCAGCGCCAGGCGCTGGCCGAACACATGCAGGCGTTGTTTGAACGCCACCCGCCTAGCGCACGCCTCGACCCGCGCTTGATCGACGACCTGCGTCGGCAGTTGCGACAACTGCCGGTGGCCCAGCGCGTGTATGACCGGGTCAAACGCCAGAAACTGCCCGAAGGCATTGCTGACTTCCGCCTCAACGAAGCCGCCGGCCGCGACGCTGCGCTGGTGTTCAGCCGCAAGAGCGGCAAGCCGTTGGGCGAGCCGTTGAGTGGTTTCTTCACCGCCAAAGGCTATCGCCAGGCGTTCCTGCTGAGCAGTCTGAACCAGACCGGCACCCTGGCCGAAGAGCAATGGGTGCTTGGCCAGGAACAGGCCGACCAGCAGAACGTGGTCAGCCTGGCTGCCGACGTGCGTCGCCTGTACTTCCAGGACTATCAGCGTCAGTGGGATGCGTTGCTGGCCGACATCGACTTTGTGCCGATCACCAGCGTGGCCCAGGCAGCGGACGTGCTGCGGGTGATTTCCGGGCCGACCTCGCCGCTGAAAAAGCTGCTGGTTGCGGTGGCCAACGAAACCGACTTGCAGGCGCAAGAGCGTCAGTTAGCGGCCAAGGGCGTGCCGGTTGAAGGCGGGGTGGACAAGCTCAAGGAGCGCCTGGGCAACCTGCTCGGCCAGGAGCAGCCCAGCGCAAATGCGCCGGTTGCGGCGGACGACCCGGTGACCGCGCACTTTGCCGAGCTCAACAGCATCGTCAGCAAGAACGAAGGCGAGCCGGCGGCCATCGACGGCCTGCTGGCCGACATGAACGCGCTGTACGTGCAAGTCAGCGCCATGGTCGGCGCCAGCGGCGATGCCTTGCTCGGCGAGGCGAAGAACCAGGCGGCGGCTGCAGCCACGCGGGTCAGCCTGAACGCCGAGCGCCAGCCGCCGTTGGTGCAGGGCATGGTCAAGTCGGTGGTCAACTCGACCACCAACAGCATGATGGGCGGCGTGCGTAACCAACTGAACGCGGCCTGGGTCAGCGAAGTGGTGAACGTGTATCGCCAGTCCCTGGCCGGGCGTTATCCGATGTCGCCGGGCAGCGCCCGTGACGCCACGCTGGATGATTTCGGCCAGTTCTTCGGCGTGGGCGGGGTGATGGATAACTACTTCCGCAAATACCTGCAGCCCTACGTGGATACGTCCGCACAGACCTGGCGCTGGCAGCCGGGCGCCGCTCAGAAACTCGGGATTGCGCCGGGCGTGCTGCAAACCTTCCAGCGTGCCGCGACGATCCGTGACGCGTTCTTTCGCGCAGGCGGCACTCAGCCGATCGTGCGTTTTGAGCTCAAGCCGGTGGCGATGGACGCCAGCATCACCCAGTTCCTGCTTGACCTGGACGGCCAGCAATTGAGCTACGACCACGGCCCGAGCCGCCCGGTGGCGATGCAGTGGCCGAACCCCGGCAGCATTGGCGTGGTGCGTATTTCGATCATGCCGCCGTCGGCCAGCGGCCGTTCCGGCGTGACCCTGGACGGCCCGTGGGCCTGGTTCCGCCTGCTCGAACAATCGGACCTCACGCCCGGCAATGCGCCGGATCGCTTCAGCCTGCGCCTGCGGGTCGACGGTGCGAGCATCGCCTACGAATTGCGCGCCAACAGCGCCTTCAACCCGTTCAAAAGCCGCGTGCTCAGTGGCTTCAGCCTGCCGGAGCGGTTATGACGACGCTGGGCTTCTACGGCAAGTTGGCCAGTCGCGGGGATTTTGTCAGCCGCGCCTTGCCGCAGAGTTTTATCGGCCCGTGGGACAGCTGGCTGGCGGCGGGTTTGCTCGCCAGCCAACACAGCCTGGGTGCCGACTGGCTCAACGTGTACCTGGTCAGCCCGCTGTGGCGCTTTGTTCTCGCGCCCGGCGTGTGCGGGCCGAACGCGGCGGCGGGTGTGGTGATGCCGAGCATCGACCGGGTCGGGCGGTATTTCCCGCTGGCCGTGGTCGCCTTGCTCGATCACGACACCAACCCGGCGTCCCTGGTAGGTGGCCCGGACCGCTGGTTTGAAGAGGCCGAAGAGCTGTTGCTCAGTACCCTGGACGCCGGCGCCACCTTCGACCGTTTCAACGACGGCGTCGACAGTCTGGGCTTGCCGGCGACTGAACTGCGCGCGGTGGACAGCCGTTTCGCCGGGCTACAGCGGGTCGCCGCCACCGTGCCCCATGCACGCATGACCGCGCTCGCCGAACAGGCCTGCGACGGCGCCAGCCTGTGGTGGGGCCGTGGTTCGCAGACGATTTCCCCGGGTTTATTGCGGTGTCAGGGCTTGCCTGCCACCCGCGATTTTGCGCAGTTTTTGCTCGGACAAGAAGGTGTGATGTAGATGGGGTCGACGTACAAATCCGCGAGCAAAAGCCATGTGGGCATGGTTCGCCAGGTCAATGAAGACGCGTGCCTGGACCTGCCCGAGAGTCGCCTGTGGGTGGTAGCCGACGGCATGGGTGGGCATGCCGCCGGGGATTACGTCAGCAGCCTGATCGTCGACAGCCTGCGCAGTGTGCCGCTGGGACGTTCCCTCGAGGAATACTCGGCGGCCTTGCGCAATGACCTGATTCGCGTCAACGCGGCCGTGCGTGAAGAAACCGCCAACCGTGGCGTGACCATGATGGGCAGCACCGTGGTGGTGTTCGCCGCACGCGGCTTGCGCGGCGTGTGCCTGTGGGCCGGCGACAGTCGCCTGTATCGCCTGCGCGACGGCGTGCTCGACGGCGTCTCCCGCGACCACAGCTACGTGCAGGACCTGCAAGACAGCGGCCTGCTCAGCGAGGCCGATGCCCGCGTGCATCCGCGCGCCAACATCGTCACCCGCGCCATCGGCGTGGAAGCCCAACTGGAACTGGCGGTGGTCGACCTGCTGATTGCCCCCGGCGACAGCTACCTGCTGTGCAGCGATGGCCTGAACAAGACCGTCGAAGATCATGAGATCCGTGAAGTGCTCAACCATGACGCACCGGATGAAATCGTGCGCAGCCTGGTCCACCTGGGGCTTAACCGAGGCGCACCGGACAACATCACCGCCATCGTCGTGAAGGTATCGGCATGAACATCGTGATCCCGGGCTACGACATCGAAGGCGAGATCGGCGAAGGCGCCATGGCCAGCGTGTACCTGGCGACCCAGCGCTCGCTGGAGCGCAAGGTCGCGCTAAAGGTGATGGCTGCAGCGCTGGCGGCGGACCCGAGTTTCTGCGAGCGCTTCCTGCGCGAGGGCAAGACCCTGGCGCGGCTGTCGCACCCGCACACGGTGACCATCCATGACATCGGCAATGTCGGTGAGCTGTATTACATGGCCATGGAATACCTGCCCAACGGCACGCTCAAGGAGCGCATCGCCGCCGGCCTCACACCGGAGCAGGGCCTCACGCTGATCCGCCAGATCGCCTCGGCCTTGGGTTACGCCCATGCACGGGGGCTGGTCCACCGTGACGTCAAGCCGGCGAACATTCTGTTCCGCGCCGATGGTACCGCCGTGCTGTCGGACTTCGGCATCGCCAAATCCCTGGACGACCGCACCCAGTTCACCCAGGCCGGTTTCGCCGTGGGCACGCCGAGCTACATGAGCCCGGAACAGGCGCGTGGCCAGGAAATCGATGGCCGTGCGGACCTGTATGCGCTAGGCGTGGTGCTTTACGAGATCCTCGTCGGCAAGCTGCCTTATAACGGCACTGATGCGCTCTCCACGGCGCTGGCCCACCTGACCGAGCCGCTGCCGGAGCTGCCGCTGCATCACGGGCGTTATCAGGAGGTGCTGCGCAAGCTGTTGGCCAAGGACCCGAATGAGCGTTTCCCGGATGCGGCGGCGTTGCTGCTGGCGCTGGATCAACTGCCGACAGAGTCGCCGGACGCCACGCTGGTGCGGCCGTTGCCGATTCCGCTGAGTTTTGACCTGGCGGGCATGACGCCCGTCACCATCGACATTCCCACCGATAAACCCCAGCCACAACCCGTGCGCCAGCCGGTGGTGACACCGCCACCACACACTTCCGTGTCCGAGCAGCGCCGTGGGCCGGTGTTGGCGTTGGCCGCCGTGGCGGTGGCGGTTGCGTTGGCCATTGGTGGCGCCAGTTACTGGTGGTTGAGCGGTAGCGATACGCCTGCCAAGCCGCCGGCTGCTGTAGTGCCCAAGGTCGCGCCGCCTGTAGTGGTCGCCGACGTGGACGGTGGTCAACGACCCTTGCTGATGGTGGGCAAGAAAACCCTGTTCCAGCGCGTGCTCAGCAAGCCCGGCGCGAAACTCTCCAGCGCTGCCGGCAGCGCACCGGGCAAAGCCCTGCCGGCGTTTTCGGTGCTCTACGTGTATCAGCGCAAGGACGTCGACGGCAGCCCGTGGGTGCGCGTCGGCGCCGCCACCGATGGGCGCAGCGGCGGTTGGTTGCCGGCCGCCCAGGTCAGCGACTGGAAGCAAAGCCTGGTGCTCAAGTTCACCGAACGCTCCGGCCGGGCGCCGGTGATGTTCCTGCGTCAATCCGGCGAAGTGGAAAAGCTGCTGGCCGATCCCGCCGCCGCCAAAGGCGTGCTGGCCAAGGCGCAGAACAACCGCGACGACAACGGCCAGGTCCTGGCCCTGGAACCGGCCGCCAGCGCCGTGCCGCAGAACCAGTTCTACCTGTTGCCGATCTTCGATTCCAAAGAGAGCTTCGACGAAAACGGCCAGCCGGTGCAGTTGCTCAACGTCGCGTCCATCGACCCCGGCAATAGCGCAGTCGCCAAGCCCGCGACCCCGGTAATCAACGCCAGCGCTGATGCCTTCCGCACCGCCGTGGTGTTGGTGGTCGACACCACCGTGTCGATGCAGCCGTATATCGACCAGATCCGCGATGTGGTCCACGAACTGCAAACCCGCATCGCCGAGCGTGGCGAGCTGGACAGCGTCAGTTTCGGCCTGGTGGGTTTTCGCAACAGCATCAAGAAAACCCCGGGCCTGGAATACGTGGCCAAGACCCTGATCACCCTCGACCAGGGCCGCGACCCGCAGCGCTTTCTCGACCTGGCGCGTGACGTCAAGGCGTCCACCGTGTCCAGTCATTCCTTCAACGAGGACGCGTTTGCCGGAGTGATGCAGGCAGTGGAAGGCATGGACTGGTCCGGCTATGGCGGTCGTATCATCCTGCTGGTCACCGACGCCGGCGCGCTGCGCAAGAACGACCCGTTCGCCGCCACCCAGATGAACGAAGCCGAAGTGCGCCAGGCGGCGCTGGGCAAGCAGATCAAGATCTACGCCCTGCACCTGCGCACCGATGCCGGCAAGAAAACCCATGGCGGCGCCGAAAGCCAGTACCGCATCCTCACCGCCGACGCCAACCCGCAGATCGGCGACCTGTACACGAAGGTGCCGGGTGGCGATGTGCGCAAGTTGGGCGAGCGCGTCGACGAGATCGGCACGGTGTTCGCCAACCTGGTGCATCAGGTGCGCAGTAATACGCCGCAGCCGGTGCCGTTGTTGAGTGCCGCGCCGAGCCTGGCGGATAAATCCGCCGCCATCGGCTACGCCATGCACATGGACTTCCTCGGGCGCAAAACTGCAAGCCAGGCGCCGCAGTTGGTCAGCGCCTGGACCGCCGACCGCGACCTGACCAACCCGGCGCTGCCGGCGTTCCAGGTGTGCGTGATGTTGACCAAATTGCAGCTCAACGACTTGCAGCAGTCGCTGAAACTGATCGTCGACGCCGCCCGCAAAACCCAGACCTCGCCCAAAGACTTTTTCCAGGAAATCGCCAGCGCCTCGGCCTATATGAGCCGCGACCCGCAGGCCCTGCGCAAGGGCGGCAACCTGGCCGATGGCGGCATTCTCGGCGAATACCTGGAAGGCCTGCCGTACCGCAGCAAGTCGCTGAACATGACCCAGGATCTATGGCTGTCGTTGAGCGTGGCCGAGCAGGAAGACTTTATCGACGAGCTGGATTCGAAGATCCGTCTCTATGAAACCTTCCATAATGACGTGGCCAACTGGGTCCGTTTCGGCGATGCCGAGCCGGGCGATGCGTTGTACCGCGTGCCCTTGTCGACGCTGCCGTAATGCTGAACCTGAACGCGGTCCACAAGAGCCGGGGCGTCGGTAGCCAGCGCTATAGCCTGGTGATTCCGGCGCTGCACCTGCGTGCGGGTGAGCAAGTGGCGATTGTCGGGCCGAGCGGGTGTGGCAAAAGCACCTTGCTCGACCTGCTGGCGTTGGTGCTCGCGCCGGATCAGGTGGACAGGTTTGAATTCAATCAGACCGACATCGGCGACTTGTGGCGCGCCAATCGGCAGACCGCCTTGGCCGACCTGCGCAGCCGGCACCTCGGTTATGTGCTGCAAACCGGCGGGTTGCTGGGCTTTCTCGATGTGCGCAGCAATATCGCCTTGTCCCGGCAATTGCTGGGGTTGAAGGACGATGGCAGCGTGGCGCGCCTGGCTGAGCAATTGGAGATCAGCGATCAGTTGGCCAAGAAGCCGGCGGCGCTGTCGGTCGGCCAACGCCAGCGCGTGAGCTGCGCCCGCGCCCTGGCCCATGCGCCGCAATTGGTCTTGGCCGATGAGCCGACCGCGTCCCTCGACCCGCTTAACGCCGAACGGGTGATGCAGGCGCTGTTGGCCCGCGCGCGCGAACACCGCGCCGCTTGCGTGATCGCCACCCATGACGAACCCCTGGCCCGCGCCAGCGGCTTGCAGGTGCGCCGCATCGCTTGCCGTCGCGACAGCGACGGCGGCGTCACCGCCACCCTCGGGGAGGTGTGCTGATGCGCCTCGGCCTGGTGGCTTCCCTGGCTTGGCAGGACTACCGCAACGATGCGTGGCTGTCGGCCTGCTCGGTGCTGGCGCTGGTCGCCGTTATCGCGCCGTTGCTGGTGCTATTTGGCCTGAAATTCGGACTGGTCAGCAGTTTGACCGAGCGCCTGGAGACCGACCCCGCCACCCGCGAAATTATTCCGTTGGGCGGTGGTCGATTCAGCCGCGCTTTTGTCGAGCAGTTGGGCCAGCGCGGCGACGTGGCGTTCGCCATCCCGCGCACGCGGCAGATCGCGGCGACCGCGCAGGTGGGCACATTGACCCTGGAAATGCTGCCGACTGCGCCGGGCGATCCGCTGCTCAACGGTTTGCCGATGCCCCAGGGGCTGGAGCAGATCGTGCTGAGCCACACCGCCGCCGAGAAGCTCGCGGCGCGGCCGGGGGATTGGCTGGAAACCAGTTTTGCTCGTCAAGTTGCGGGGCGCGTCGAAGCCCGGCGTACACGCTTGCAGGTGCTCGCGGTACTGCCGCTGGAGGCCTTCGCCCGCGACGGTCTGTTTGCCCAATTGAGCCTGCTGGAAGCGGTGGAAGACTACCGCGATGGCCGCGCCGTAGCCGCGCTGGGCTGGGACGGCGACGCGGCCAGCGTGGGCGAGCAGCGGGTGTATCCGGCGTTTCGCCTGTATGCGCGCAACCTCACCGATGTGGAGCCGCTGCGGGTGTATTTCGCCGGACAGAATCTGTGGGTGTCGACTCAGGCATCGAGCATCGCCCAGGTGCAGTCGTTGAGCCGCAACCTTTCAATCGTGTTTTGGATCATCGCCGGGTTGGCCTTGGCCGGGGCGTTCGCGGCGATCTTCGCCGGGGCGTTGGCCGCCGTGGCGCGCAAGCGCAGGGAGTTGTCGGTGTTGCGCCTGTTGGGCTTTTCCACCGGCGCGCTGTTGCGCTTTGTGGTGCTGCAGGCGCTCTACAGCGCTGGCTTGGCTGCCGTGTTCAGTGCGGGTCTGTATGGCCTGGCCGAGGCAGGGTTGAATCAATTATTCGTGCAGGTGCCGGGCGAACACGCCAGCCACCTGTTGGTGCGTCATTACGGCCTGGCCCTGGTTGCGGTGCTCGGCGTCAGCGCCGTGGCGGCGGCCTGTGGCGGCTGGCGCGTGGCGCGTATCCAGGCTTCTGAAGGAATCCGAGATGTATAAGTTACTGGGCGCCGCCTTGGCGCTGAGCCTGGCCTCACTGGCCTGGGCCGATGAAGCCAGCGATAAGCTCGACAACCCCAAACCGTTGCCGGGCGACGTCAGCCTGCCGTTACCGTGCGAAGGCAACCTGGTGTTCCGCTACGCCTACGTGCTGGCGCAAGGCACGTTGGACGACCGCGAGATCAGCCTCGGCTACCCCTTTGCCGAAGGCGAGGCGGGCTATCAACAGTCGTTTATTTCCGGCTATCGCCGCGACTTCATCAACGGCCAGTTCAGCCTCAAGGACTTGCCCAAAGACTGGAATAAAGTCATCGCGCCCCTGATGCCGAAGACCGACGCCAAGACCCCGCTCAAGCCGATGCTGTACTTCATCGGCAAGTACGAAGTGACCGCGCGTCAATACGCCCAGGTGATGTCCCAGGCGCAATCGTTGGCCAGTGGCGAACCGGCGCCCGCGTGCGATGCGCCCAGCGGCATGGCCGGGCGTTTGCCCAAGGTCAAGCTGTCGCGCTTTGAAGCCGAACGCTTCTCGGCGGTGTACAGCGCCTGGCTGATGAAATATCACCGCGAGTTGCTGCCGGTCAGCGGGCGCGGCGCTTCTGCCGACGACGGCGGCCTCGGTTTTGTGCGCTTGCCCACCGAAGTGGAATGGGAATTCGCCGCGCGCGGGGGGCAGGCCGTGAGTCGCCAGGACTTGGAAGGGCGCCTGTTCCCCCGGCGTATCGAGGGCAGTGAAAGCGATGGGCCGCTGGCGGATTGGGCGGTGTTCAACCAGGTCGCCGGCGGCACCGGCCAGGCCGCACGGCTGATGCCCATCGGCACCAAACTGCCCAACCCGATCGGTATGTTCGATGTGATCGGCAACGCGGCGGAAATGGTCCAGGAATCCTTCCAACTGGTACATGCCGGACGTCGCCAGGGCGCCTACGGCGGCTTTGTGGTCAAAGGCGGCAATTACCTGGAAGGCGAGGGCACGCTGTTCACTGGCATGCGCCGTGAGTACCCGTTGTTCGCCGCCGACGGCACCGAGCAAAGCAACGAGACCACCGGTTTTCGCGTGGCGATTGGTGCGCTCTCGGCGCCGCGTTCGCGCTACAAGGAGCTGTTCGCGCAGTGGCAGAAAGAGGGCCGCTTGGCCTCGCTGACCGATGCCATCGATGACGCCCAGGACCCGACCAAGCGCCTGGACAGCATCATCGCCGCGAGCGTCGACCCACGGCTGCAAGCCGAGCTGGGGCTGGTCAACGAAGAGCTCAAGCGCAACGTCTCGCTGATCGCCCAGCAACGCGAAGAAGCGGCGGGCAACTTGATTCAGTCGGCGGCGTTGGTGGCCGAGACCATCAACAACTACAACATCCGCCTGATCAACCTGCAAAAGAGTCGCCAGCAGGCCGTGGATGCTAAGGACGAGGCCAGTGCGCAACTGTTTGCCACGGCCATCGCCAACGGGCGCAGCGCGCTCGACGGTGCGGTGGCGATCTATATCGACAACCTGGCCACCGGCACGCGCTACACCGATGCGGTGATCCAGGCACAGTTTCAACGGATCAAGGAAGAGTTGGATCGCAAGCCAGTGCTCGGCAAAAGCCTGGTGACGCGCGCGACACTGTTCGTTCGCCATGTCGGCGACTACCGCAAGCAACAGCGGGCCGACCCGGCAACGATTTTGAAGGAATTGCTCGCAGCCAGCGGTCAGCGGTCTTGATCGCTGGCTTGCGGGCGAGCTTGGAAGGGACTCAGGCGGCGGTGGGCCGTGCTGGGCAAGTCAAACTTAAAAGAGAACACACCTATGCTTTTTTCCCGTAAGGCGGTTTCCAAGCGTCACCTGCTGCTGATCGCGGCCGGTTTCAGCACCGTGTTGACTGGTTGCGCCACGTCGCCGGCCTCCAAGGTCGCGTCGAGCACCAAGGTCGAGTACTACCCGAACTGCTATGAGCCGGTGCAGCACCTGCGCACGACCGATTCGGACATGACCAAGTCGGTCGTTACCGGCGCGGCCATCGGCGCTGCCGGCGGTGCATTGCTCGGCGCCCTGACCGGCGACTCCGAGAAGCGTGGCCGTAACGCAGCGATCGGTGCTGCGGGCGGCGCCCTGGTCGGCGGCGCGGCGGGTTACTACACCGAGCGTCAGAAGCAGGTCGCCGACGACAACCAGCGTATTGCATCCTACGCGGCTGACGTGAACAAAAGCGCCTCCGACATCGATCGCAGCACCGCCTACGCCAAGGCGTCGCAGCAGTGCTACCAGAGCGCGTTCACCAAACTGGTGGCCGACCGTAAAGCCAAGACCGTCAACGATACCGAAGGCCGCAAGCGCCTGGCGGAAATCGTTTCCGGCCTGAAGGAATCCAATGACTTGATCGTCGCGGTCAATGGCAAAGCCAGCGAAGACCTGAACAACTACACCCAGGCTTACGAGAAAGACCTGCAACAGGTTGGCGTGCAGCGCAACGACGTAGTCACCGTGGCGACAGCGGATGCCACTCCGGCGGTCGTACCGGCCAAGAAAGGCAAATCGACCAGCAAAGTCGTGACCAAGCGTCCGCCGCTGCCTGTGGTGCCGAAAGAAGCGGTCGCCACCGAAAAAACCTTCCAGACTGCCCAGACCAAGCAAGCTGAAAGCAAGCAGGTCGCCAGCGCCGGTAAAGCGCAGATCGAAGGCACTTGCCGCGATCCAAACCTGGCCGACTGGGCACCGGTACCTTGCCCGAACGTATAAGCAAGTTGTTGCTATAAGCGTTAAACGCCAACCGATCTCCCGCTAAAGCGCGAGATCGGTGGCGTTCTTTTGGCAAATTGCTACACTGCTGCGGCCACTCAATAATTACACCGAGGCCGTGTGCATGAAATTTCGTTTTCTCCTCTGGGTACTGGGCCTGATGATGGGCAAAGCCAGTCGCACCAACCCTGCGTTCCAGCAGCAGTTGGGTGACAAAGACCTGGCGTTCCAGTTGCAGACCCTCGACGGCAAGGTTGCCCGTCATTTCATCGTCAAAGACCAGCGCATCACCAGCCGTTCGGGTGTTCACCCCGCGCCGGCCTTCGCCATTGCCTTTAAAGATGCCGCCTACGGCTTCGCCACGATGCAGGCGAAGAACAAGCAACTGGCGTTCATGACGGGGATTCAGGACAAGTCGATTCAGATCAAGGGCAACCCGGCGCTGGTGATCTGGTTCCAGGGGTTGACCAAGTATTTGAAGCCGAAGAAAAAGAAGTAGACCGAGGTGGATTCATCGGGGGCAAGCCCCCTCCCACACTTGACCGTGTTCGCAGATCAAAATGTGGGAGGGGGCTTGCCCCCGATAGGGATCTAACAAGCTACCGATTCAGCCCTGGCTGAACTGCGAGGCCAATTCGCGCAACAGCACCTCGGCATCCAGCACCTTGGCCACGACTTCTTCAGCCTTGTCACGGCTCAAGCCCAAACGTTCAAGCAACTCGTCAGGGATGGTTTCATCCGGCCCGGACCCGATGCCTCGGCTGCGCAGCAGGCGCACGGCCAAGCACACCAGATTCGGGTACTCGGCGTATTGGCCGTCGTAGAACGGATCGTGCTGGAAGCGCAGGGCGGTGGACAGTTCGTCCGGCATGTCCCAGTAGCGCATCAACCAGGCGCCGATCTGCTCGCGGCTGATCCCCAACAAGTGTTGCTCCACAAAGCTGTGGCACAGGTGCGGGTTGACCTCCAGGTGTCGGCAGATCAGCGAGAAGTGCGGCGGGAATACGTGGGCCAGCAGCAGATAACCAAAGTTGTGCAGCAGGCCGGCCAGGTAGGTCAGGCCGGCTTCCGGGCGTTGCGCGCGCGGCATCGCGCGGGTCAGGCCTTCGATGACGGCGGCGGTGTAGATCGACTGGTGCCAGTACGGCGTGGCGTGGTGCGGATGGTCCTTGGGCAGACTCAGGGTTTTGCCCAGGGCCAGGCCCAGCGCCAGGTTGATCACCAGATCGAAGCCCAGCACACGCACGATCGCGTCTTCCACCGAGCGGATTTTGCCCGGCGAGGCGTAATAGGGCGAGGCGGCCCAACTGACCACTTGGGCGGCCAGCGACGGGTCGGTTTCGACCACGCTGGTGATGTCTTCGATGGTGGCGTTGGGGTCGACGCGCAGTTTGATGATCTTCTGCGCGGTGTCGGCCAGCGGCGGAATCTCGATGGTCGCTTCCAGGCGCTGTTGGATGCGCCGGGCGGTGAACGCCTGCATGGCCTGGGTGATTTCCTCGCGGTCATCATTGGGCCGGTCGAGGTTGGGGCGGATGTTGCTCAGCGGCTCGCCGAATTGCGCGGCGCTGGCCTTGGTCAGCATGGTTTTGAAGTCGGCGCTGGCAATCTCCAGCAGCAAACCGGCTTCGCCCGAGTGAACCAGCAGGCTCGGCTCATTCAGCAGGCTGCCTTCATACAGGCAAGGTGAACTGGTCAGCGCCGGCAGGCCGGGCAGCAGGCTCAGGTCATGCTTGCCCAGCATGCGTTCGATACGCTCCGGTGACACCGACGTCAGGCGACGACCGGTGAGTTCGGTGAGTCGGTTGAGGTCGAGCAACTGGCTCTGAGGGAACAGCACCATGAGGGCACCCACCGCATCCTCCAGCAGCACCGCCTGGACCTTTCGCGCAGGGTTCAGGCCCGGATGTTCGGCGACTTCCGTGTAGCTGATGGCGAGCTTCGCGAGCAGCGCTCGAATAACCGGCGGTGCGGTCAGCGGGGCGGTGGCGTGGGCAACTTCTGACATGGCCTGATCCAATTTCGTACAGTCTTTGGAGTATAACCAGCTTGATACATATGTTGGTCGGATAAGTGAAACAGGCGTCACACTTGGCCGTATTGCTGCCCATGCCGCAGCCATCGGTCCAGTAGCGGGCTGACGTGATGCGGCCAGCGTTCGAGCAAGGCTTGGGCCGCATCGCGCACCGCCGGCAGCAGGTCGGCGTCGCGCATCAGGTCGGCGACCTTGAATTGCAACAGGCCGGTTTGGCGGGTGCCGAGCATTTCGCCGGGGCCGCGCAGTTCGAGGTCTTTTTCGGCGATGACAAAGCCGTCATTTGTTTCACGCATGATACTTAGGCGTTGACGACCGACCTGTGACAGCGGCGGGTGATACAGCAGCACACAGTGGCTGGCCGCGCTGCCCCGGCCGACGCGGCCGCGCAACTGGTGCAGTTGTGCCAGGCCCAGGCGCTCGGGGTTTTCGATGATCATCAGGCTGGCGTTGGGCACGTCCACCCCGACCTCGATCACCGTGGTGGCCACCAGCAATTGCAGGTTGCCGGCCTTGAAATCAGCCATCACCGCAGCTTTTTCCGCTGGCTTCATGCGCCCGTGGATCAGCCCGACCTTGAGTTCGCCCAAGGCGCTGGTGAGGTCTGCGTAAGTGGTCTCGGCGGCCTGGCAGGTCAGCTCTTCGGACTCTTCAATCAGTGTGCATACCCAATACGCCTGGCGGCCTTCGGCACAGGCGCCGCGTACCCGCTCGATCACTTCCACGCGCCGCGTGTCGGTGACCAGCACGGTATTGACCGGGGTGCGGCCGGGCGGCAGTTCGTCGAGGATCGAGGTGTCGAGGTCGGCGTAGGCGCTCATGGCCAGGGTGCGCGGGATCGGTGTGGCGGTCATGATCAATTGGTGCGGGCTCATGCGTCCGCCCACGCCTTTCTGGCGCAGGGCCAGGCGCTGTTGCACGCCGAAGCGGTGCTGTTCGTCGATGATCACCAGCGCGAGGTTCTTGAACTGCACTTCGTCCTGGAACAGCGCGTGGGTGCCCACCACCATCGGGGCGCCGGCGGCGATCTGTTCCAGCGCCGTTGCGCGGTGCTTGCCTTTGAGTTTGCCCGCTAACCACGCGACTTCCAGGCCCAGCGGTTCGAGCCAGCGCTTGAAGGTGATGAAGTGCTGCTCGGCGAGAATCTCGGTAGGTGCCATCAGCGCCACCTGGTAACCGGCTTCCAGCGCCTGCAAGGCGGCGAGGGCGGCGACCACGGTCTTACCCGCGCCGACGTCGCCCTGGATCAGGCGCAGCATCGGTTCCGGCTGGCTGAGATCGTAGGCGATTTCATTGCCCACGCGTTGCTGGGCACCGGTCGGCGCAAAGCCGAGGTTCGCCAGGTACTGTGCGGGCAGGCGCGTGGCCTTGGGCATCGCCGGTGCGCGCAAGGAGCGCATGCTCTCGCGCAGGCGTTGCTGGGACAGTTGGTGGGTCAGCAGTTCTTCGAAGGCCAGGCGATGCTGGGCCCAGTGATGACCGAGGGCCAGTTCGTCGACATCGGCGTCGGCCGGCGGGTGATGCAGGTAGCGGATCGCATCGTCCAGCGGCGCCAGTTGATAGTCGCGGGCCAGCTCCACGGGCAGCCAGTCGGGCAGGCTTGTCGGGCCGAGCATGCTCAGGGTCTGCTGGCACAGTTGGCGCAGGCGCTGTTGGGTGAGGCCTTCGGTCAGCGGGTAGATCGGCGTCAGGGTGGTGTCGACCGGCGGCGGCTCGTCGCCGGTAATGGCGCGGTATTCCGGGTGGTAGATTTCCAGGCCGGAGGCGCCGGGGCGTGCTTCGCCGTAGCAACGCACGCGGGTGCCGCGCTTGAGGCCTTCCTTCTGCGCGTTGCTGAAATGATAGAAGCGCAGGCTCAGGCCACCGGTGCCGTCCTGCAAGCGCACGACTAAACTGCGGCGCTTGCCCATCACCACGTCGGCGCCGCTGACGGTGCCTTCGATTACCGCGTCTTGCCCCGGACGTAAATGGCCGATGGGCACCACGCGTGTGCGGTCCTGGTAGCGCAGGGGCAGGTGGAACAGCACATCCTGAAGGTTCTCGAGGCCGACCTTGGCCAACTTCTCGGCCATGGCTTCGCCGACACCCTTGAGCGCCGTCACCGACACCTGCGACAGCTCAGTCATACAGCGGCTTAGCTCGCAGCAGGCGGCTTGGCCACCGAACACAGGCGGATCGAGTCGGCAAGGATCTCAATGGCTTTGGGTCGTGGGAAGCTGGCGCGCCAGGCGATCGCCACGGTACGGAACGGCACCGGTGGCGTGAGTGGGCGTACTGCGATCACGCCTGGGGCGTAGTGATGGCTGTCCACCGCCGACAGCGGCAGGATCGAGATGCCCAGGCCGGAGGCGACCATGTGGCGAATGGTTTCCAGGGAGCTGGATTCCACGGTGGTGTGTTTGGCGCCGTCGTGGCCCTTGGTCAGGGTCGGGCAGGCTTCCAGCACCTGGTCGCGGAAGCAGTGGCCTTCACCGAGCAGCAGCAGGCTCTTGTCGTTGAGCAGGCCGGCGTCGATGGTGTCTTTCTGCGTCCACGGGTGCGAGGCCGGCATCAGTACGTAGAACGGCTCGTCGTAGAGCGGCAGGGTCAGCACGTCGGCCTCGTTGAACGGCAGCGCAATGATGATTGCGTCCAGCTCGCCGTTGCGCAGTTTGTCGCGCAGCACGTGGGTGAAGTTCTCTTCGATATACAGCGGCATCTGCGGCGCGACGCGGTGCAGTTGCGGAATCAGGTGCGGGAACAGGTACGGGCCGACGGTGTAGATGGCGCCGACTTTCAGTGGCGCGGTCAGCTGGTTTTTGCCGGCCTGGGCCAGTTCACGAATG
The DNA here is from genome assembly GCF_029320995.1 of Pseudomonas sp. D3. Classification (NCBI taxonomy): domain Bacteria; kingdom Pseudomonadati; phylum Pseudomonadota; class Gammaproteobacteria; order Pseudomonadales; family Pseudomonadaceae; genus Pseudomonas; species Pseudomonas sp. D3. The sequence continues at coordinate 37,929 of NZ_CP119772.1, read as the reverse complement.
CTTTGGGCCTGCTCCAGAACCTTTTGGGCCTGGGCTACGATGCCTTCACCGACCGGCGTCAGGCGCACGGCGCTTTTGCTGCGCTCGAAAATCAGCACACCGAGTTCGTCTTCAAGTTTTTTCACACCCACCGACAGCGTCGGCTGGCTGACGTGGCAACGCTCGGCCGCGTGGCCGAAGTGTTGTTCTTGGGCGAGGGTCACGATGTAGCGTAATTCTGTAAGAGTCATAGCGGGCGTCCATGAGGTTGCGAGCCAAGCATACCGGCTGCAATCGATAGACGCACGTTATCAGAACTTTGACTGGGATTGAGCGGGGAATGTGCGAGATTTTGCTGAAACGATAAGACCCAATGTGGGAGGGAGCAAGCCCCCTCTCACACAGCCCTGCGCGTGCCTTTAGCGGCGACGCTTCTCGATGTTGTAAACGAACGGCGCGACGATCTCAATGCTGCCGCTTTTTACCATGTCGGCCGGTGGCTTGGGCAATGGCTGGGCGCTGCGGATCATGTCCAGGGTGGCGCGGTCCAGGTTGGCGTTGCCGGAGCGGCCCACCAACTCGTAGGACAGCACATTGCCTTGTGCATCGACCACGAAGCGCAAGCGATTCATGCCTTCCTTGCCACTGTTCAGAGCGCTTTGCGGGTACTTTTTGTACTTCTGCAGGTGCGCCAGCAGGGCGCCTTCCCAGGAGGCTTTGGCGGCGACCTGTTGCGGCGACGGGCCCGGCGCGGGCTGGGCCGATTTTTCCGCCGGCGTGTTGGTCGGCGGCGTGTCGCTCGGTGGCGCTTCGGAAGGTTTCTCCTTGGGCGGTTCGGGCTTCTTCTCCACCGGCTTGGGCGGCTGTGGTTTGGGCTTGGGTTTGACCGGCTTGGGCACCTGGATCGTCGGCTTGGGCGCCTCGGTCAGTTTCGGCAGCGGCAGCTCTTCCACCGGGGCCGGCGGCTGCGGCGGCGTGACGACCTTGGGCGGTGCCGGTGGCGGCGGTGCGGGCATCGGCGCCAGGTCAATGACCATGGCCGCCGGTGGCAGTTGGACCGTGCGCGGCGCTGACCAGTGGAGCGCGATGGCGATCGCGATGGCATGCACGCCCAGCACGACGGCCAGGCTGGTGCCATAACGCGTCAGTTTGTGGCGCGTCGTGATCATTTCTTGGCTGCCGTCTCAAGTCCGACCAGGCCGACCTTGAGGTAGCCGGCTGCCCGCAGGGCATCCATCACGCTCATCAGGTCGCCGTAGTCCACGCCCTTATCGGCCTGGAAGAAGATCGTCGTGTCTTTCTTGCCGTGGGTCTTGGCGTCGAGCACCGGCCCCAGGGTTTCGGTTTTGACTTCTTCTTCGCCCAGGAACAGGCGCTGGTCCGCCTTGACGCTGAGGAAAATCGGTTTCTCCGGGCGCGGCGCAGGCTTGGCGCTGGACGCGGGCAGGTCGACCTTGATATCCACGGTGGCTAACGGTGCCGCCACCATGAAGATGATCAGCAGCACCAGCATCACGTCGATAAATGGCGTGACGTTGATTTCGTGGTTCTCGACGAGTTCGTCGTCGCCTTGATTCAAATGCAGGCCCATGGCCGATTACCCCACTTTCACCATGTGCGGTTGCGAGCTGCGCTCGGTAGGCAGGTGATCGAGGTCGCGGCTGACCAGCAGCAAGACTTCTGCCGACGCGTCCGATACCTGGGCCTTGTAGCCGGCAATCGAACGGGCGAAGACGTTGTAGATCACCACCGCAGGAATCGCGGCAACCAGGCCCAGGGCGGTCGCCAGCAGGGCTTCGGCGATGCCGGGAGCGACAACGGCGAGGTTGGTGGTCTGGGTTTTGGCGATGCCGATGAAGCTGTTCATGATGCCCCACACGGTGCCGAACAGGCCGACGAACGGCGCGGTGGAGCCGATGGTCGCCAGCACGCCGGTGCCGCTGCTCATGTTACGACCGCAGGCTGCCACCAGGCGCTCCAGACGGAACGCCACGCGCTCCTTGATGCCTTCTTTTTCGCGGGTGTTGGCCGACAGGCGCATTTCTTCCAGCGCGTCGTGTACCAGCGTATTGGCCAGGGTGCCCTTCTTGGTCGCGCTCTCGCTCGCTTCCTTGAGGGTGGTGGCCTTTTTCAGGTGGACGATTTCGCCGCGCAGGCGGCGCTTGGCGCCCAACAACTCGAAGCCTTTGGCGATCCAGATGGTCCAGGTGATGATCGAGGCGATGGCCAGGCCGATCATCACGGCTTTCACCACCACGTCAGCGTTTTGGTACATGCCCCACGGCGACAGGTCGTGGGCCATGCCGAGGGTGTTGTTCTGTTCGGCTTGCGCCTCTTCGGCCAGCGCATTGAGGCCCTCAACAGCGGTCTTGAGTTCTGGCGGCAGCTTGGAGATGTCGACAGTGCCGTCAGCGTTTCTTGGCACCGGTGTTTGCGCGACGTTCGCGGGGGGTGCTTGTTCGGCGGGAGCAGCAGCCGGTGCGGTGGCATCAGCGAATGCGGCGGTCGGTGCCAGCAGTACGCTGAACAGCAACGCAGCAATCGCGCGCCAGGCGCGAGACGGACTGTGAAGCCTGGTTGGCGAAGCGGGGTTTGTATGACGTGTCATGCTGGCCGGACCTGAGAGAAAAAAATGAGTGATCGTCCTTCCAGACCCTGTGAGGTCGAGGACAAATGGGTGGTTATTATTGCAAGTAATTCTTGTTAACAGAAGCAATGCAGTAATTTTATTTGCCCTTTTTCTGGCCGCTGGTCTCTTGTGACGGCTAATCTAGACCTTTCAGTACGGAGTTTTGTGATGTCTGCGCCTTCTGTTGTGATTGCCGGTTGTGGCGATGTGGGGAGTCGGCTGGCCAGCCAATTACTCGCCTCGGAATGGGAGGTTCATGGCCTGCGGCGCGATATTTCGCGCCTGCCCGACGGCGTGATCGGCATTGCCGGTGACCTGTTCAATAAGGACTGCCCTGACACCTGGCCGATCGGCGGGGTGGATTACCTGGTGTATTGCGCGGCGGCGACGGATCACGACGAAGCCGGTTATCGCGCCGCGTATGTGCAAGGGTTGCAGCACGTGTTGGAGTGGTTGACGGATTACGGCCAGGAGCCCAAGCATCTGCTATTTGTGTCCAGCAGCAGTGTGTATGGGCAGCAGCAGGGCGAATGGGTCGACGAAACGTCTGAGACCCTGGCAAAAGGCTATTCCGGGCAGGTGATGCTGGAGGCCGAGCAAGTGGCGCTGAACAGTGGCATTCCGGCGAGCATCGTGCGGTTGACGGGGATCTATGGGCCGGGCCGTGAGTGGCTGCTGACTCAGGTGCGCCAGGGTTATCGCGTGGCGATCGATCCGCCCTTATATGGCAACCGGATTCACGCCGATGATGCGGCGGGCCTGCTGGCGTTTTTGTTGCGGCATGTGGAGCAGGGCGGTTCGTTGGATCAGATCTATATCGGTGTGGATGACGCACCGGCGCCGCTGGCCGAGGTGGTGGCCTGGTTGCGCGATTACCTGGGTGTGACGCAGTGGTCCGAGGACGCCAGTGTGCGTCGTGCCGGTAGCAAGCAATGCAGCAACGCCCGGGCGAAGGCGTTGGGCTGGGTGCCGACGTATCCGAGTTATCGTGAAGGGTATGCGGCTATCTTGAAGGGCTGAAACGCGATCAGAAAATGTGGGAGGGGCGGTGCGACGATTCGACTTGCCCCGATAGCAGGGGTTCAGTCAATGCATCTGTGACTGTCACCGCCGCCATCGGGGGCAAGTCGAATCGTCGCACCGCCCCTCCCACATTCATATCTGTGTGATGGCGGTTATTGTTTTTCAAGCATCCATTGGCGAGGGCCTGGCGTGAACTGTGGCACTTCATCAGCATGCGCGGTGTTGATCGCCTGGAAGATTTCCAGTTGCTTGCCCTTGCGTACAAAGATCCACGGATTGCCCACGCCGTGCTGTTGCAGCCACATGCTGTCGTAGCCGCCGCTCATGGAGGCGCAATCACCCGCCAGGCACAACGAATATCGATCGGCGCCCGGCAGGCCGGCGACTTGGCCGTCGGCTTGGAACTGCACGATGGCGCCTTCGCCATTGCCGCTGGCTATTTTCCAGTCGCCGCCCATATAAGCTGCGTACAGCGCGCGCTCGAAGTTGGCGCCCAGTGGCGCGCCTTCCGGTGCGGGTTCCTTGGCGCGGGCGAACAGCTGTTCGGGCTCGTTGTCGTTGGCCACTTGCAGCAGTTGCCTGCCTTTGCGCTTGAGTTCAGTGGCGGCGCTGCCGTAGAAGTCGACGCTCCAGGCGCCAGGCTTCTCACTGAGCAACTTGCCTTCCGCTACTTCAAAACCGTTGTAGTAGCGGGCCTGCATAGCCTTGGTGTTGACGTCCCATTCGAGGTTCGGACCAAAGCTCTGCAGTGCTTCACGCAAAGGGCCGCCCTTGGCTGCCGCGTCGATGGCAACCTGGTTGATCCAGGTGCCGCTCACATCCAGGTCGGCGGGGTTGCTGGCACAGCCGCCGAGCAACAGGGCGAGCAACGAAGAGGCTACTAGCGCTTTGCGCATCATGAAATCCTTTTAAAACGAAGTCGGCGCAGCCTGTGGAGGCTACGCCGGGTGTTTTACTCGATGACCAGAATCGCGTCCATCTCAACCTGTGCGCCCTTTGGCAGGGCAGCAACGCCGATGGCGGCGCGGGCTGGGTAAGGCTGTTCGAAGTACTTGCCCATGATCTCGTTGACCTTGGCGAAGTGGCTAAGGTCAGTGAGGAAGATGTTCAGCTTGACGATGTCCTTGAACGAACCACCGGCAGCTTCGGCGACCGACTTGAGGTTTTCGAAGACCTGTACGGTTTGTGCTTCGAAGCCTTCAACCAGTTCCATGGTCTTTGGGTCCAGCGGGATCTGGCCGGACATGTAGACGGTGTTGCCCGCCTTGATCGCCTGGGAGTAGGTGCCGATGGCGGCTGGGGCTTTGTCGCTGGTGATAACAGTCTTGGTCATGAATGACTCCTTGTAAGAGGTGGGCTATGCACGCATGCGGGTGATGCGGATCACGCCGGTCAATGCGCGCAGTTTCTTGATCACGCGGGCCAGGTGTACGCGGTCGTGTACGCTGACCACCAGTTGGACCACGCTGATGCGACCATCGCGCTCGTCCATGCTGATTTTTTCGATATTGCCGTCGGCCGCGTTGACGCTGCTGGCCAGCAGGGCGATCAGGCCGCGTTGGTGCTCCAGTTCCACCCGCAGCTCGACGTTGAATTCACCGGTGACATCCTTGGCCCACGAGAGCTGGATGCATTTTTCCGGGTTGTGGCGGATTTCGCTGATATTGCGGCAGTTGTCCAGGTGAACCACCATGCCTTTGCCCGCAGACAGGTGACCGACAATCGGGTCGCCCGGGATCGGTGTGCAGCACTTGGCGTAGCTGAGCACCAGGCCCTCGGTGCCGCGAATCGCCAGCGGACCTTCCGGGCTTGGCAATTGCTCGCCTTCGCCGAGCAGGCGACGGGCGACCACATAGGCCATGCGGTTGCCCAGGCCGATGTCTTCGAGCAGGTCTTCGATGGTTTCCTGGCGGTACTCGTTGAGCATCGCTTGCAGGCGTTCGCCAGGGATCTTCTCCAGGGCGCTGTCGAAACCGTTGAGCACCTTGTTCAGCAAGCGTTCGCCCAGGCTGATGGACTCGGAACGGCGCTGCAGTTTCAAGGCGTGACGGATGTGAGTGCGCGCCTTGCCGGTGACCACAAAGTTGAGCCACGCCGGGTTCGGGCGTGCGCCCGGTGCGCTGACGATCTCCACGGTGGAGCCGCTTTGCAGCGGTTCCGACAGCGGGGCCAGGCGCCGGTTGATGCGGCAGGCGATGCAACTGTTGCCGACATCGGTGTGTACGGCGTAGGCAAAGTCGACCGCCGTGGAGCCTTTTGGCAGCTCCATGATCCGGCCCTTGGGCGTGAACACGTAGACCTCGTCCGGGAACAGGTCGATCTTCACGCTTTCGATGAATTCCAGGGAGTTGCCCGCACGTTGCTGCATTTCCAGCACGCCTTTGACCCACTGGCGGGCGCGGGCGTGGGTGCCTTTGGACTGCTCGTCGCCGCTGGATTTGTACAGCCAATGGGCGGCGATGCCGTTATTGGCCATCTCTTCCATTTCCCGAGTGCGGATCTGGATCTCGATCGGCACCCCATGCATACCGAACAGCGTGGTATGCAGCGACTGGTAGCCGTTGGCCTTGGGAATGGCAATGTAGTCCTTGAAGCGCCCCGGCAGGGGTTTGTACAAATTATGTACAGCGCCCAGTACGCGGTAGCAGGTGTCGACCTTGTCGACGATGATCCGGAACGCGTACACGTCCATGATCTCGTTGAAGGCCCGGCGCTTGCCGCGCATCTTCTTGTAGATGCCGTAGATGTGCTTCTGCCGCCCGCTGACCTCGCCCTCGATCTCGTCGATCGCCAGGCAATGGCTCAGGGACTCTTCGATCTTGTTGACGATTTCCTTGCGGTTGCCCCGCGCGCGCTTGACCGCCTGGTAGATGCGCGCCGAACGCATCGGGTACATGGCCTTGAAGCCGAGGTCTTCGAATTCGATACGAATGGCGTGCATGCCCAGCCGGTTGGCGATGGGCGCGTAGATTTCCAGGGTTTCCTTGGCGATGCGCCGGCGTTTTTCGCCGGACAGCACTTCCAGCGTGCGCATGTTGTGCAGCCGGTCGGCGAGCTTGACCAGAATCACCCGGATATCCCGGGCCATGGCCATCGCCATCTTCTGGAAGTTTTCCGCCTGGGCTTCGGCCTTGGTCTCGAAGTTCATCTGGGTCAGTTTGCTGACCCCATCGACCAGTTCGGCCACGGTGTCGCCAAATTGCGCGCAGAGCGCTTCCTTGGCGATGCCGGTGTCTTCGATCACGTCATGCAGCATCGCGGCCATCAGGCTCTGATGGTCCATGTGCATGCCGGCCAGAATATTGGCCACCGCAAGAGGATGGGTGACATACGCCTCGCCGCTGCGGCGACGTTGGCCGTCGTGGGCTTGTTCGGCGTAGAAATACGCTCGGCGGACCAGGTTGACCTGGTCTGGGCCGAGGTAGGTCGATAAGCGATCGGCGAGGGCGTCTATGCTCGGCAAAGGATGAACTCCTGCTGCGTGCGTTGACTCCGCGCCGTGCTACGTCGACCAGGCATAGGCTTAGGCGTCCTCGTTGGACTCGCCTTCGAACGCGGCAAACAGCGGTTCGTCTTCAACGATTTCGGCGTTGGCGATGAACTCGTAGCTCATCAGGCCTTCAGCGATTTCGCGCAGGGCGACAACGGTAGGCTTGTCGTTTTCCCACTGGACCAGGGGCTCTTTGCCGCCAGTGGCCAGTTGACGGGCACGCTTGGTAGAGAGCATGACCAGCTCAAAGCGGTTTGCCACGTGGTCTAGGCAGTCTTCAACGGTTACGCGGGCCATGATATTCCTCGGAGCGAATGCAAAATGCGCGCTGCCCGGTTGGGCGAGCGGACTAAACAGTTTAAAAAAACACCAGCGTTTAGGGAAGCGCTGATTTTTCCACGGCCCTCGAAAACCGCTACAAGTGCCAATGTAAGGCCCTCGCAGCCGTTTTGGGAAGAACCAATCAACCGAGCAGTTCGGCCAGTAATTTGCCGAAACGCTGCTGTTGGCGCTTTTGCTGGAGCTGATTGGCGCGGAAAATCGCCTTCAGGTCGTCGAGTGCGTGGGCAAAATCGTCATTGATGATCAGGTAGTCGTAGTCGACGTAGTGGCTCATTTCGCTGACGGCTTCACGCATGCGGCCTTCGATGATCGCGTCGCTGTCCTGGCCTCGGTTGGTCAGGCGCTGGTGCAAGGCTTCGAGCGACGGCGGCAGGATGAAGATCGACCGCGCCTTGGGCATCAGTTGGCGCACTTGTTCGGCGCCCTGCCAGTCGATCTCCAGGATCAGGTCGTGACCTTCATCCAGGGTTTGTTGCAGGTGGCTTTGCGACGTACCGTAGAGGTTGCCGAACACTTCGGCGCGCTCAAGGAAGGCGCCGTGCTCGATCATCTTGACGAACTCGGTGCGCTCGACGAAGTGATAGTGGACGCCGTTCACCTCGCCCGGGCGCATGGCGCGGGTGGTGTGGGATACCGAGATGCGGATCTGTTCTTCAGCGTCGGTCAAGGCCTTGACCAGGCTGCTCTTGCCCGCGCCCGAAGGGGCGGAAATGATGTAAAGGGTGCCGGTGCTGTGGGTCATGGAGGTTGCCTTACTCAATATTCTGTACTTGTTCGCGCATCTGCTCGATCAACACTTTGAGGTTGACCGCAGCCGTGGTGCTACGCGGATCGAACGCCTTGGAGCCCAGTGTATTGGCTTCGCGGTTGAGTTCTTGCATCAGGAAGTCCAGGCGCCGACCAGCGGCGCCGCCGGACTTGAGCACGCGGCGTACTTCAAGGATGTGGGTACTCAGGCGGTCGAGCTCTTCGGCGACGTCGCTCTTCTGCGCGAGCAGGACCATTTCCTGCTCCAGGCGCACCGGATCAAGGTCGGCCTTCATATCGGCAAAGCGGTCGAGGACCTTCTGGCGCTGGGTCGCGAGCATCTGCGGCACCAACTCGCGCAGGGTGACCACGTCGGCTTCAATCGAGGTCAGGCGCTCGTTGATCAGTCGGGCCAGTTCGGCGCCTTCGCGCTCGCGGCCGGCCTTGAGTTCCTTCAAGCCCTGGGTGAACAGGGTGAGGGCTTCGGCGTTGAGGGCTTGCGGGTCGCTGGCGTCAGCCACCAGCACGCCGGGCCAGGCCAGCACTTCCAGCGGGTTCAGCGCGGCAGGCTGCTTGATCAGGCCTGCAATGGTCTCGGCGGCGGCGACCAGTTGCGCGGCGCGCTCGCGGTCGACCTGTAGCGGTTTGCCGGTGGTTTCCTCGGTAAAGCGCAGTGTGCATTCCAGCTTGCCGCGGGAAATGCCCTGGCGCAGTGCCTCACGTACCGCGCCTTCGAGGTCGCGGAACGATTCCGGCAGGCGCAGGTGCGGCTCCAGGTAGCGGCTGTTGACCGAGCGCAGTTCCCAGCTCAGGGTGCCTTGGGCGCCGGCTTTTTCGACGCGGGCGAAGGCGGTCATGCTGTGCACCATGGAGGTACCTCGCGTTGCAGTCCCGCAATAGCGGGCTGATGGGTAAATTGAAGCCGACAGGCTGCGAAGGCGCAGGAGTGTAGCGCAGTGGGGCGATTGGCCCCAAACCCTGGCACTGACAAAGCACTGGAAGTCGGCGATTCGTAACCGGATTTTTTAGATGTGCCCCGAATCGGCTCGCGGCTCTATAATGCCCGGCAGTTTTTCGTCCTCCGTACAGGTATCCCCTATGAAACGTCCAAGTGGTCGCGCTGCCGATCAGCTCCGCTCGATCCGCATCACCCGCAACTACACCAAACACGCCGAGGGATCTGTACTGGTCGAGTTTGGCGATACCAAGGTGATCTGCACCGTCAGCGTCGAAAACGGCGTACCGCGGTTCCTCAAGGGCCAGGGCCAGGGTTGGTTGACCGCCGAGTACGGCATGCTGCCGCGCGCCACCGGCGAGCGTAACCAGCGTGAAGCCAGCCGTGGCAAGCAAGGCGGCCGCACCCTGGAAATCCAGCGCCTGATCGGCCGTTCGCTGCGCGCTGCCCTGGACATGTCCAAGCTGGGCGACGTGACCCTGTACGTCGACTGCGACGTGATCCAGGCCGACGGCGGCACGCGTACTGCCTCCATCACCGGTGCCATGGTTGCACTCGTCGACGCGCTGAAAGTGATCAAGAAGCGTGGCGGCCTGAAGGGCGGCGACCCGCTCAAGCAGATGATCGCCGCTGTGTCGGTGGGCATGTACCAGGGCGAGCCTGTGCTGGACCTGGACTACCTGGAAGACTCGGCCGCCGAGACCGACCTGAACGTGGTGATGACCAGCACCGGTGGTTTCATCGAAGTGCAGGGTACCGCCGAAGGTGCGCCATTCCAGCCGGCTGACCTGAATGCCATGCTGGCCCTGGCCCAGAAAGGTATGACCGAGATTTTCGAGCTGCAGAACGCTGCGCTGGCCGACTGAGCCAGCTTCAAGGAGAAACGCCATGAGTGACAGCCAATTGCCTGTTCCGGCACCGTCCAAGGAAGTGCGCCAGTGGGCGATGTTGTGTCACTTCGCGGCGTTTCTGGGGTTGGTATTCCCTTTCGGCAGCCTATTGGGGCCGTTGATCCTGTGGCAGATCAAGAAGGACATGGACCCGCTGATCGATGACCAGGGCAAGGAGGCCCTGAACTTCCAGATCACCGTGGCCATCGCCTGGCTGGTCTGCATGGTGCTCGGGTTCGTGGTGATCGGCTTTCTGTTGATGTTGATCCTAGTGGTCGCGGCGCTGGTGCTGACGATCATTGGCGGGATCAAGGCCAACAACGGCACGGCCTACCGCTACCCGTGGACCTGGCGGCTGATCAAGTAAGCAGGCGCGCACAAAAAAACCGACAGCGATGTCGGTTTTTTTGTACCTGGACAAAGACCTCAGATGGTCAGTGTCCAGTCGTAGTCCACGATCAGCGGCGCATGCTGCGAGAAGCGCGGCTGGCGCGGCAGGCGTGCGCTGCGCACAAAGCGGCGCAGGCCCGGGGTCAGCAACTGGTAGTCGAAACGCCAGCCCAGGTTGAGCATCTCGGCCTGTTCGTTATCCGGCCACCAGCTGTACTGGTCGCCTTCACGGCTGACTTCGCGCAGGGCGTCGACATAGCCCATGTTGCCGACAATCTCGTCCATCCAGGCCCGTTCCGGCGCCAGGAAGCCCGGCGATTGCTGGCTGTCGCGCCAGTTCTTGATATCCAGCTTCTGTTGCGCCACGTACAGCGAGCCACAATAAATGTACTCGCGACGTTTGCGTCGCTGTTTATCCAGATAGCGGGCGAAGTCGTCCATTAGCTTGAACTTCTGGTTCAAGTCTTCATCGCCGTTCTGCCCCGAAGGAAGCAGCAAGGTCGCGATGCTGACCTTGTCGAAATCGGCTTGCAGGTAGCGCCCGTAGCGGTCGGCTGTCTCGAAGCCGAGGCCGCTGATGACCGCCTTGGGTTGCAACCGCGAGTACAAAGCCACGCCACCTTGGGTGGGCACTTCGGCATCGCAGGCATAAAGGAAGTAGCCATCCAGTTGGAAGGCTGGATCGTCCAGTTCAAAGGCGGAGGCGCGGGTGTCCTGCAGGCAGATGACGTCGGCATTCTGGGCTTGCAGCCAACTGAGCAAACCACGCTCGACTGCAGCCTGAATACCATTAACGTTCACACTGATGATCCGCATAAATGGCCCCAAAAATCGCGTGCGTGTATGATACACGCCGTCTACCTAATTAGCTAAAGCCGTGGTATCTGAGGTTTTTTTCATGCAGGCGTATCAACGCGATTTCATTCGTTTTGCCATCGATCGCGGTGTTTTGCGCTTCGGTGAGTTCACCCTCAAGTCCGGGCGCACCAGCCCGTATTTCTTCAATGCAGGCTTGTTCAACTCGGGTTCGGCCCTGGCGCAGTTGGGGCGTTTCTACGCGGCAGCCATCGTTGAAAGCGGCATTTCCTTTGACGTTCTGTTCGGTCCGGCCTACAAGGGCATCCCACTGGCCGCTGCGACGGCCGTGGCGTTGGCTGAACACCATGGGCGCGATCTGCCGTGGTGCTTCAACCGCAAGGAAGCCAAGGCCCATGGCGAAGGCGGTAGCCTGGTGGGCGCGCCGCTGACTGGCGACGTGCTGATCATCGACGACGTGATCACTGCAGGCACCGCCATCCGTGAAGTGATGCAGATCATCGCGTCCCAGGAGGGTGCCAAGGCTGCAGGCGTGCTGATCGCCTTGAACCGCCAGGAGCGCGGCAATGGTGAGTTATCGGCGATCCAGGAAGTGGAACGTGATTTCGGCATCCCGGTGGTGAGCATCGTGTCGTTGAACCAGGTGTTGCAGTTCCTCGAAGACGATCCGCAACTCAAGCAGCATTTGCCGGCGGTGCGGGCGTACCGCGAGCAGTTCGGCGTCTGACACCGAACCCCCTCCCACATAAAAAGGCCCCGCTCAATCAGATTGAGCGGGGCCTTTTGGTTTTCAGCGCTTAAGGACGCTTGCGATTACTGATCAGCGTGCCCACACCGGTGTCGGTGAAGATTTCCAGCAGGATCGCATTCGGTACGCGACCATCAAGGATCAGTGAGCTGCCAACGCCGCCCTGTACCGCTTCCAGCGCACAACGGATCTTCGGCAGCATGCCGCCGTAGATGGTGCCATCGGCGATCAACTCGTCCACTTGTTGGGTGGTCAGGCCGGTCAGCACCTTGCCTTGCTTGTCCATCAAGCCCGCAATGTTGGTCAGCAGCATCAGCTTTTCAGCCTTCAGCGCTTCGGCCACTTTGCCGGCTACCAGGTCGGCGTTGATGTTGTAGGACTCACCGTTAGCGCCCACGCCGATCGGTGCGATAACCGGGATGAAATCACCTTTGACCAGCAGGTTCAGCAAGTCGGTGTTGATGCCGATCACTTCGCCTACCTGGCCGATGTCGATGATTTCCGGCTGGGTCATTTCCGGCGTCTGACGGGTCACGGTCAGTTTTTTCGCGCGGATCAGCTCCGCGTCCTTGCCGGTCAGGCCAATCGCGCTGCCGCCGTGGCGGTTGATCAGGTTGACGATGTCTTTGTTCACCTGGCCGCCGAGGACCATCTCCACCACGTCCATGGTCTGCGCGTCAGTCACACGCATGCCATCGATGAAGTGACTTTCGATCGACAAACGCTTGAGCAGATCGCCGATCTGCGGGCCGCCGCCGTGGACCACCACCGGGTTGATCCCCACGGCTTTCATCAACACGATGTCGCGGGCAAAGCCGGTTTTCAGCTCGTCGCTTTCCATGGCATTGCCGCCGTATTTGATCACCAGCGTCTTGCCGACGTAGCGTCGAATGTAGGGCAGCGCTTCGGACAGGACCTTGGCGGTGTTGGCAGCGGCTTCGCGTTCGAGGGTCATTCAGGGCTCCGGTGCAAAAAAATCAGAACGGTAATTGGAGATCAGGGGCAACACGTTTCAACTGGGCGTGGAACACGTCCTTGATGCGCTGCAACTCAGCCTCGGTATCCGCCTCGAAACGCAGCACCAGCACCGGTGTGGTGTTGGACGCGCGAACCAGGCCCCAGCCTTTGGCGTAATCGACTCGCACACCATCAATGGAGGTCAGGTTGGCGCCTTCGCCCCATTGCGCATCGTGCAATGCGTCAATGATGCTGAATTTGCTCTCTTCGGTCACATGGATATTGATCTCTGGCGTAGAAATATCGTTCGGGAAGGTCTGAAACAGCTCCTGCGCCGTGGATTTTTCCTTGCTGAGGATCTCCAGCAGACGAGCGGCGCTGTAAATGCCGTCGTCAAACCCGAACCAACGCTCTTTGAAAAACACGTGGCCGCTCATTTCGCCGGCCAGCAGCGCGCCGGTTTCCTTCATTTTCTTTTTGATCAACGAATGACCGGTCTTCCACATTAGCGGGCGACCGCCGTACTCCTTGATCAGTGGCGTCAGGCGACGGGTGCATTTCACGTCGAAGATGATTTCGGCATTCGGGTTGCGCGCCACCACATCACGAGCAAACAGCATCAGCAGGCGGTCGGCGAATACGTTTTCGCCGGTGTTGGTCACCACGCCCACGCGGTCGCCGTCGCCGTCGAAGGCCAGGCCTACGTCGGCCCCGGTTTCCTTGACCTTGGCGATCAGGTCCACCAGGTTTTCAGGCTTGCCCGGGTCCGGGTGGTGGTTGGGGAAGTTGCCGTCGACGTCGCAGAACAACGGCACGACTTCGCAGTTCAGGGCTTCGAGCAGTTGCGGGGCGATCACGCCGGCCGCGCCGTTGCCGCAGTCCACCACCACTTTGAGGCGACGTGCGAGTTTGACGTCACTGGTGATTTCGTCGGAGTAGCGCTGAAGAATGTCGACCTTGGTGATGCTGCCTTTGCCGCTGGTCAGGTCGTTGGTTTTCAGGCGTGTGTGCAGGGCCTGGATCTGTTCGTTGGCCAGGGTGTCGCCGGCGATGACGATCTTGAACCCGTTGTAGTCCGAAGGGTTGTGGCTGCCGGTGAGCATCACCCCGGATTTGCCGGCCAGCACGTTGGCGGCGTAGTACAGCGCCGGGGTCGGCACCAGGCCGACATCGCTGACATGGCAACCGCTGTCGGCCAGGCCCTGGATCAATTGTTCCACCAACTCGGGGCCGGACAGGCGGCCGTCACGGCCAACCGAAACGTTTGGCTCATCCTGGGCCAGGCTTTGGGCGCCGATGGCGCGGCCAATCCAGTAAGCGGTTTCGGCGGTCAGGGTCTTGGGCACCACGCCACGGATGTCATAGGCGCGGAAGATGCTGTCGGGAAAGGTCGGTGCTACTCGGGCGGCGGTACTCATCGCGGGGGGAAACTCCATCTGAGAGAGGCAAGGCTGGCCTTAATGCGGCTGACCGGCAGGCTTAAACTGAAGGGTATGACGGCGTTTTCGGTGCAGAGTTCGTGGTGCAAAAAGGCCATCGGAGCATCCGCTCCGCGCTTATGTTCTGGTAGTGCTTTGATTTTAATGAAGAAATATCGTTCGTCAGGTCCGCGCATTCTTCATCCTGAAAGGCCATGCGGTGGCGTCGAGCCGGGCCGGACAGTGGCGTCCGCCCCGGTTCAGTGTGGTCAGAGACTGCCGGAATGCCCAAAGCCGCCTGCGCCGCGCTGGGTTGCGTCGAATTCCTGTACCAGTTCGAAGTGCGCCTGCACCACCGGCACCAGCACCAGCTGCGCAATGCGCTCGCCGACGACGATGTTGAAGGCGGTCTGGCCACGGTTCCAACACGACACCATCAATTCGCCCTGGTAGTCCGAGTCGATCAGGCCGACCAGGTTACCCAGCACGATGCCGTGCTTATGGCCGAGGCCGGAGCGTGGCAGGATCAGCGCCGCCAGGCCCGGGTCGCCGACGTAGATCGACAGGCCGGTTGGAATCAGCAGGGTCTGGCCCGGCTCAAGGACGGTGTCTTGCTTGAGCATGGCGCGCAGGTCGAGGCCGGCGGAGCCAGGTGTGGCATAGGCCGGCAGTGGGAAGTCGGTGCCGATGCGGGGGTCGAGGATCTTGGCTTGCAAAGCGTGCATGTAAATTAAACCTGGTTCAGCCGTTGGGCGATAAAAGAGATCAGTTGACGGGCAATCTTGCCCTTGCTGGTCTGGGCGAAAAGGGTGGCGTGCAGGTCGCGGTCGATCACGCTGCAGGCGTTTTCCTCGCTGTTGAAGCCGATGCTCGGGTTGGCGACATCATTGGCAACGATCAGGTCGAGATTTTTGTCTTTCAATTTGCGAGCGGCGTAATCCAGCAAGTGCTCGGTCTCGGCGGCGAAGCCGACGCTGAACGGGCGGTCCGGGCGGCTGGCGATCGTGGCCAGGATGTCCGGGTTGCGCACCATTTGCAGGAGCAGGCCGTCGCCGCTGGTAGGGTCTTTCTTGAGTTTGTGCGGTGCGACGACTTCCGGGCGGTAATCCGCAACCGCTGCCGAAGCGATAAACAGGTCGCAGGGGATGGCCGCCTCGCAGGCCGCCAACATGTCCCGGGCGCTGACCACGTCGATTCGCGTGACGCGATCGGGGGTCGGCAAATGCACCGGGCCGGTGATGAGCGTCACGCGCGCGCCTGCCTCGACCGCGGCTTCAGCCAGGGCAAAGCCCATTTTTCCTGAGCTATGGTTGGTGATGTAGCGCACCGGGTCGATATTTTCCTGGGTCGGGCCGGCGGTGATCAACACGTGCTTGCCGGTCATGGCCAGGTGCTGGAAGCACTCGGCGGCGCACAGCGCCAGGTCGGTGGCTTCGAGCATGCGGCCCATGCCGACGTCACCGCAGGCCTGGCTGCCGGAGGCCGGGCCGAACACCTTGAGGCCACGGCTTTGCAGGAGTTGAGTGTTGGCTTGGGTGGCCGGGTCGCGCCACATGGCCTGGTTCATGGCCGGGGCGATAGCGACGGTGGCGTCGGTGGCCAGGACCAGGGTGGTCAGCAGGTCATCGGCGATGCCTTGCGCCAGGCGGGCGATCAGGTCGGCGGTGGCCGGGGCGATCAGTACCAGATCGGCCCATTTGGCCAGTTCGATATGGCCCATGGCGGCTTCGGCGGCCGGGTCCAGCAGGTCCAGGTGAACCGGGTGGCCGGACAAGGCCTGCATGGTCAGCGGGGTGATGAACTCACTACCGCCGCGGGTCATGACCACGCGCACTTCGGCGCCCTGGTCGAGAAGCCTGCGAACCAGTTCTGCGCTCTTGTAGGCGGCAATGCCGCCGCCGACGCCGAGAACGATGCGTTTCCGATACAGACGCTGCATTGGTTTGCCTTTCCAGTTCAGTGAAGCCAGTTCAGTGACGCCTGCGACGCCCCCTCCCCAGGTGAAATCGCATGCAAAAAAGAGCGGCTACGATAACACAGCGTCCGCCAGGCAACAGCGGCGCACATGCACAGGGAGGTGGGATGAGTATTCGTGATTGGCCGGCAGCAGAGCGGCCACGAGAGAAACTGTTGGAGTGGGGCGCGGCGAGTTTGTCCGACGCCGAACTGTTGGCAATCTTCCTGCGCACCGGGGTAACCGGGCGAAGCGCAGTGGACCTGGCCCGCCATCTTCTCGCGCAGTTCGGTGGACTGCGCCCGTTGCTGGAGGCCAGTCAGGTGCTGTTCAGCCAGCAGTTGGGGCTGGGGCCGGCAAAGTTTGCCCAACTGCAGGCGGTGCTGGAGATGTCCCGGCGCCACCTGGCCGAACAGTTGCGCGGTGACTCAGTGCTGGAGAGCCCGGTCGCTGTGCGTGACTACCTCAAGGCGCTGTTGCGCCACGAGCCTCACGAGATTTTCGGCTGCCTGTTTCTCGATTCAAAGCATCGGGTACTGGGTTTCGAGGCGTTGTTCCAGGGCACCATCGATGCCACCGTGGTTTACCCCCGGCAAGTGGTCAAGCGCGCCCTGGCTTACAACGCGGCGGCGTTGATCCTGTGCCACAACCATCCTTCGGGGAGCGTGGAGCCGAGTGCGGCTGATCGAAAATTGACCAAGATTCTGCAAAAAGCCTTGGAAGTGGTGGATGTACGGGTGCTGGATCACATCATCGTGGGGGATGGTGATCCATTGTCGATGGCGGAATACGGGTGGATGTAGGGGCGGAGCAGCTGCAAACCTCAAGAGGGCTTGCAGCTTGTCGCTCAGGGCTTGACGCTGACCTTGGAGAAATCCTGCCGCCCAAACGGGCTCACCTGGTATCCCTCGACATTCTTGCGAGCCAGGGCGAACGCCGTCGGGTGCGCCAGCGGCAGCCACAGAGCCTGTTGCTGGATCTGCGCCTGGGCCTGTTGATACAGCTTGCTGCGCACCCCTTGCTCGCTGGTGGTCTTGCCGGCGCTGATGAGCTTGTCCAGGGCCGGGTCGCAATAGCGCGCGAAGTTGGTGCCGGATTTCAGCGCCGCGCAGGAGAACTGCGGCGTAAGGAAGTTATCCGGGTCGCCGTTGTCACCGGCCCAGCCCATGAACAGCAGGTCGTGTTCGCCGGCCTTGGCGCGGCGAATCAGCTCGCCCCATTCGATCACGCGGATCTCAGCCTGGATGCCGACCTTGGCCAGGTCCGCCTGCAGCAGTTGCGCGCCGAGGTTTGGGGTGGGGTTCAGCAGGCTGCCGGTGGGGCGTGTCCAGATTGTGGTCTTGAAGCCGTCCTTGAGCCCGGCGCGCTCCAGCAGCAGCTTGGCTTTGGCGATGTCCTGTGGATAACCCGGCAAATCCTTGGCATAGCTCCAGGTGTTGGGCGGGTAGGGGCCGTTGGCGGCTTCGGCGGTGCCTTCGAACACGGCTTTGAGATAGCTGCCCTTGTCGAAGGCCAGGTTGATCGCCTGGCGCACCTCAGGCTTGTCCAGCGGCGGGTGCTGGCTGTTGATCGCGACGAATGCGGTCATGAATGCTGCGGTTTTTTCCACTTTGAGTGCAGGGTCTTTCTCGGCTTCGCCCACATCCAGCGGTTTGGGTGACAGTGCGATCTGGCATTCGTCGCGGTGCAGTTTCTGCAGGCGCACGTTCGCATCCGGGGTGATGGCGAAGATCAAGTTATCCACAGCCGGTTTGCCGGCGAAGTAGTCCGGGTTGGCTTTGTAGCGCACCACGGCATCTTTCTGGAACCGCGTGAAAATGAACGGGCCCGTGCCGATGGGCTGGCTGTTGAGCTTCTCCGGGGTGCCGGCCTTGAGCAGCTTGTCGGCGTATTCGGCCGGGTAGATCGAGGCAAAACCCATGCTCAGCGCGGCGAGGAAAGTCGAGTCGGCGTGATCGAGGGTGAAGCGCACGGTCAGCGGGTCAAGGGCGTCGATCTTCTTGATCAGTGCCGGCAACTGCAGCGACTGAGCGTGGGGGAAACCGCTCTGGGCGATCTTGTGCCACGGGTTGGCCGGGTCGAGCATGCGCTCGAAGCTGAAGCGTACATCTTCGGCGGTCAGGGTGCGGCTCGGGGTGAAATAGTCGGTGCGGTGGAATTTTACGTTGGGGTGCAATTGGAAGGTGTAGGTCAGGCCGTCCGGCGACACTTCCCAACTGTCCGCCAGGCTTGGCACCAGTTTGCCGCTGGCCGCGTCATAGTCCACCAAGCTGTTCATCAGCACGTCGGCCGAGGCGTTGGTGGTGGTCAGCGAGTTGTACTGCACCACGTCGAACCCTTCAGGACTGGCCTCGGTACAAACGCTCAGATTGGTCGCCGCCAAGGCCTGCGACGCGATAAATAGAGGGGCTAGCAAAAGCGCTAGGGCAGCGAGGCGCATGTTCGGTTTCCTGTGCAGATCGAAGGCCCATCTGCGAGTGCAGTCTGGAAAAGTCCTACCGTAGTGGTCTGATCGATAAATGACTAGTCCATTTTTGCCTGTGCTTTTGCCTCAAATGCTGTTTTGATGGCGCCTCAGCGCGTTTCGCCGTGTACTTTTTGGTGCCGGCGGGCGTTGTAAATCATTCTGTGCGACGAGCGGTCGGCTGTTGCAGCGGCCCCTCCTGGCAACGGTTCGGGCATCTGTCGCCGAGATTTACGCCGTTAAAAACACACGGGCTGTTGTTGCACTTGGGTCTTTCTGGTATAAAGCAGCGCTCTTTTCTAGGGGCCCGGTTCCTTCGCTTGTAGGTGTAGCCGGTAAGACCCTAAAGAAACGCGGCGCCTGGCGCCAAATGACTGAGAGATTAAGCGGCCAACCCATGCCGGGTTGGGCATGTGGTTTTAGAGGGCTGAGGCATGTCGAGAGTCTGTCAAGTTACCGGTAAGGGTCCGGTGACTGGGAATAACATTTCCCACGCAAATAACAAAACCCGTCGTCGTTTCCTGCCGAACCTGCAGCATCACCGCTTCTGGGTTGAAGAAGAGAAACGTTTTGTTCGCCTGCGTGTATCTGCCAAAGGCATGCGCATCATCGACAAGCGTGGCATCACTGTCGTGCTGGCCGAAATCCGTGCCGCTGGCAAGATCTAAGGAGCTCTATCATGCGTGAATTGATTCGAATGATCTCTAGCGCCGGTACTGGTCACTTCTACACTACCGACAAGAACAAGCGTACTACCCCGGACAAGCTCGAAAAGAAAATGTTCGACCCGCGCGTTCGCAAGCACGTGATCTACAAAGAAGGCAAAATCAAGTAATTGATTTTCTTCCTTGTGAAAAAAAGCCCGTATCTCACGATGCGGGCTTTTTTTTGCGTGGGATTTGCTGATCAGGCTTTCTGTTCGAACACCACGTAGATCTTGCGGCAGGGCTCCAGCACTTCCCAGGTGCCGCTGAAGCCGGCCGGGATCACGAAGCGGTCGCCGGCCCGCAAGGTCTTGGCGTTGCCCTCGGCATCGCGCAATACGGAAACCCCCTGCACAATCTCGCAGTACTCATGCTCGGTGTAGTTGACCTTCCACTGCCCGACCTCGCCTTCCCAGACCCCGGCGCTCATCTGGCCGCACGGGCTGTTGTAGTGGTTGTAGATCGTCTGCTCGGGATCGCCCTTGAGGATTTTCTCGGCAGCAGGGCGATAGCGATCGGCGGCGGTTTTGGCTTGGCTGAAGTCGATGATGTCCTGGATGCTCATGTGCGTGTCCCGTCTGGCCTGCGGTTGGGGAACCCAAAGTCTATGTTTATTAAAATGAACATCGCAAGGGCGTTTACCGGCGTTATGTCAAATATATTGATACATCCCCAGCCGCTGGTTTAGGGTGGTAGCCGCCTTTAGCCGAAAAAATGGCTGGCGAGGCAAGCATTCTTTGAGGCTGCCGGGGCACATCGCCTGGCCCTTGTATTCAATAAGAGGAGGACACTCGCATGACCACCCTGACCCGTGCCGACTGGGAACAACGCGCCAAGGACCTGAAGATCGAAGGTCGCGCCTATATCAATGGCGAGTACACCGCTGCGGTTTCCGGCGACACGTTTGAATGCATCAGCCCGGTCGATGGCCGCCTGCTGACCAGCGTTGCCAGTTGTGACGTCGCCGACGCCCAGCGCGCCGTGGAAAATGCCCGCGCCACTTTCAATTCCGGTGTCTGGTCGCGCCTGGCGCCGGCCAAGCGCAAGGCCACCATGATCCGTTTCGCCGCGTTGCTCAAGGCCAATGCCGAAGAGCTGGCGCTGTTGGAAACCCTGGACATGGGCAAACCGATCAGCGATGCCCTGAACATCGACGTACCCGGCGCGGCGAATGCCCTGAGCTGGAGCGGCGAGGCAATCGACAAGATTTACGATGAGGTTGCCGCCACCCCTCACGATCAGTTGGGTCTGGTGACCCGTGAGCCGATCGGTGTGGTCGGCGCCATCGTGCCGTGGAACTTCCCGCTGATGATGGCGTGCTGGAAACTCGGGCCGGCGCTGTCCACCGGTAACTCCGTGATCCTCAAGCCGTCCGAAAAATCCCCGCTGACTGCCATCCGCATCGCGGCCCTGGCCGTTGAGGCCGGTATTCCAAAAGGCGTGTTCAACGTGCTGCCGGGTTATGGCCACACCGTGGGTAACGCGCTGGCGCTGCACATGGATGTCGACACCCTGGTGTTCACCGGTTCCACCAAAATCGCCAAACAGTTGTTGATCCGCTCCGGTGAGTCGAACATGAAGCGGGTATGGCTGGAGGCGGGCGGCAAGAGCCCGAACATCGTGTTCGCCGACGCCCCGGACCTGCAAGCCGCCGCCGAATCCGCCGCCGGTGCCATTGCCTTCAACCAGGGTGAAGTTTGCACCGCCGGTTCGCGCCTGCTGGTGGAGCGTTCCATCAAGGATAAATTCCTACCGCTGGTGATCGCTGCGCTGAAGGGCTGGAAGCCAGGCAACCCGCTGGACCCGGCCACGAACGTCGGCGCGCTGGTGGACACTCAACAGATGAACACCGTGCTGTCCTACATCGAAGCCGGCCACGCCGACGGCGCCAAATTGGTGGCCGGTGGCAAGCGCATCCTTGAAGAGACCGGCGGCACCTACGTCGAACCGACGATTTTCGACGGCGTGACCAACGCCATGAAGATTGCCCGGGAAGAAATCTTCGGCCCGGTCCTCTCGGTGCTCACCTTCGACAGCGCCGAAGAAGCCATCGCCATCGCCAACGACACCCAATACGGCCTGGCCGCAGCGGTGTGGACGGCGGATCTCTCCAAGGCGCACCTCACCGCCAAAGCCTTGCGCGCCGGTAGTGTGTGGGTCAACCAGTACGACGGCGGTGACATGACCGCGCCGTTTGGCGGCTTCAAGCAGTCGGGTAACGGTCGCGACAAGTCGCTGCATGCGTTCGACAAGTACACCGAGCTGAAGGCGACCTGGATCAAGCTCTAAGCAACACCGCAGGTCCCTGTAGGAGCGAGCTTGCTCGCGAAAAACGCCAACGATAACGCGTGCTGTCTGGTTGAACGCGGTGTCTTTGAGTTCTTCGCGAGCACGCTCGCTCCTACAGTTCGTTTACAACCCTGAAAATAGTTATCCACAGGAGCGTGGAAATGCGTTGGGCGACTTATTTCGCCGTCCTGGCCTCGGTGCTCAGCGTCGGCCTGGCGTTGGGCGTCAGCATGCCGTTGGTATCCCTGCGCCTGGAAGGCTGGGGCTACGGCAGCTTCGCCATCGGGGTGATGGCTGCGATGCCGGCCTTCGGCGTGCTGTTGGGGGCGAAGGTCTCCAGCCGGCTGGCGTCCTGGCTGGGCACCGCCCACCTGATGCGCTTGTGCCTGTGGGCGGGGGCGGTGTCCATCGGCCTGCTGGCGATTCTGCCGAGCTACCCGGTGTGGCTGGTGCTGCGGCTGATGATCGGGGTGATCCTGACCATCGTGTTTATCCTGGGCGAAAGCTGGATCAACCAGTTGGTGGTGGAGCAATGGCGTGGCCGGCTGGTGGCGCTGTATGGCTGCACCTATGCGTTGAGCCAGTTGTCGGGGCCGTTGTTGTTGGGCCTGCTGGGCACCGACCATGATTATGGGTTCTGGGTGGGCGTAGGCCTGTTGACGCTGGCGCCGTTGCTGTTGCTGGGGCGTTCCGGGGCGCCGACCGCCGACTCCTTCAGCGTGACGTTTGCCGAGCTGTGGCGCTTTTGCCGGAGCCTGCCGGCGATTGCCTGGGCGGTGGCGTTGTTCGCTGCGTTCGAGGCGATGATTCTGACGCTGCTGCCGGTGTATTGCCTGCAACAGGGCTTCACGGCCGAGGTCGCCCTGGCGATGGTCAGTACAGTGGTGGTGGGCGACGCGTTGCTGCAGTTGCCCATCGGCGCACTGGCCGACTACCTACCGCGCCGCACGCTGTTCTTGAGTTGCGCCCTCGTGTTGCTGGCGTCGAGCCTGGCGATTCCGTTGTTGCTGCACACGCCGTTGATCTGGCCGGTGTGGGTGCTGTTCGGCGCCAGTGCGGGCGGGTTGTTTACGTTGTCGTTGATCCTGATTGGCGAGCGTTACCGCGACGATGCGCTGGTGCGCGCCAATGCCCACGTGGCGCAACTCTGGGGCATCGGTTGCCTGATCGGGCCTTTGGTCGCCGGTGCGGGCAGTCAGTGGGTCAGCGGGCAGGCGTTGCCGTGGCTGATGGCGGCGGGAGCGCTTGGGCTGGTGGTGCTGTTGTTGCGCCAGGGCGCGTTTGGCGTCGTGCAATCGGCCTAGCACCTGATTTGGTCTTAGAGCATGCGTTCCAGGCCGACGGAGGTGGCGAACCAGGCATTGAAACGGCGCCACCAACTGCCGGGCTCGCGGGTCAGGGTGTGCAGTTGCCCGTTATCCTCGGTCGTCCACACCACCTGGCCATCCTGTAGTTTTGCTTCGTAGCTCAATGCTGGCGCCATGCCTTGCAGCGCCAGGTTGCGCACGTGCTCGGCCAGCTCGGGGCTGTCCACCAGCACGCCGACTTCGGTGTTCCACAGCACCGAGCGCGGGTCGAAGTTGAACGAGCCGATAAACGCTTTCTGCCGATCAAAAATCATCGCCTTGCTGTGCAGGCTGGAGTCCGAACCGAGGAAGGTGCCGCGACGAAACAGGTGTGGCCCGCTGCCTGTGCCGGGCGCACCCGGTTGGCGGCGCAACTCATAGAGTTTCACGCCGTGCTCCAGCAGCGCCTTGCGATAGGGTGCGTAGCCGCCGTGTACGGCCGGAACGTCGGTGGCTTCGAGGGAGTTGGTCAGCAGGCTTACCGAGACGCCCGCGTCTGCGCGCCCGGTCAGGTACACCAGGCCCGGCTGCCCCGGCACGAAATACGCCGAGATCATCACCAGTTCATGGTCGACGCCTGCCAACTCCGGCGCCAGTTGGGTGGTCAGCAGCAGCCGTGGGTCCGGATCAGCCTTGGCGATTACCTTGCTCGGTGCGTCCCACAGTGCCTGGTTCCAGGCCCAGATCAGCTCGCTGCGCCAGATGTCCAGGCGCGGTTCGGTCTTGTAGATGCGTAGACGGTTGTAGAGCGCGTGGTTCTGTTGGCGCGATTGGGCCAGTGACTCTTCCAGGCGCAAGCGTCCTTTGCTCAAGTCACCTTTGGACGGCAGGTTAGAGACGAACTCATCGATGGGTTTGCTCAGTGCGCTGTTCCAGTACTGGTCGAAACTGTGGCCCAGTTGCTCGGCCACCGGGCCCACGCTGAGCATGTCGATATCGGTGAAATTCAGGTTCGGTTCGGCGTCGAAATATTCGTCGCCCAGGTTACGCCCGCCGACGATGGCCGCGCTGTTGTCCGCCAGCCACAGCTTGTTGTGCATGCGTCGATGTTGCCGCGACAGGTTGAGCAGGCGCCCCATGGCCCGCGTCACGCCGGTGCTGCGCCCCAGGTGCAACGGGTTGAATAGGCGAATCTGGATGTTGGGGTGGGCGGCGAGGGTGGCGATGACCTGATCGAGGCCGTCGCTGGTGGTGTCGTCCAGCAGGATGCGCACGCGCACGCCACGGTCGGCGGCCTTGAGCAGTTCATCCACGAGCAGGCGAGTGCTGATGCCGTCGTGGACGATGTAGTACTGCAGGTCGAGGCTGGTCTGGGCGTTGCGGATCAGTTCGGCGCGGGCCATGAACGCCTCGCTGCTGTTGGGCAGCAAGCGAAAGCCGGAGCGGCCCTGATGCGGCGCGGCCTGGGCCTGGATCGAGCGACCGAACGACGATTGCGCCGCCGGCAGGGCGTCGCTGGGGATGCGCGGCACATCGACCGTAGCGCAGCCGCCCAGGGCCAGGGCGCCCACCAGGAAAAACGCTAAAAGCCGTCGAGTCATCAAGGGCGCTGCTTCCACATCAGGGCGTTTGTCGACATATGACGGCTATTTCCCGAGAAAGGTCAGTCGGCGGCCTCGGCCAGCATCTTGCTCGCGGCGGCGCCGACCTTGCGCACCGCCTCTTCAATCTGCGGCGTAGGTTTGGCCGCGTAGTTCATGCGCAGGCAGTTCCTGTACTTGCCGGAAGCGGAAAAGATACTGCCCACGGCGATTTGTACGCCTTGTTCCATCAACGCACGGTTGAGCTTGAGGGTGTCGAAGCCTTCCGGCAGCTCGATCCACAGCATGAAGCTGCCTTGAGGTCGGCTGGCGCGGGTACCGGCGGGGAAATAGCGGCTGACCCAGTCGAGCATCAAGTCGCGATTACGTTGGTATTGCGTGCGCATCCGCCGCAAATGCGGTTCGAAATGGCCGCCTTTGAGAAACTCAGCGATGGCGATCTGCGGCTGGGTCGCGGTGGAGCCGGTGCTGATGTATTTCATGTGCAGCACCCGCTCCAGGTAGCGGCCCGGAGCGACCCAGCCAATCCGCAGCCCCGGCGCCAGGGTTTTCGAGAAGGAGCTGCAGAGCAATACGCGACCATCTTCGTCGAAGGATTTGATGGTGCGCGGGCGCGGGTAGCTGTAGGCCAGTTCGCCATACACATCGTCTTCGATGATCGCCACGTCAAAGCGCTGGGCCAGGGTCAGCAGCGCCCGCTTGCGCGCCTCCGGCATGATGTAGCCCAAGGGGTTGTTGCAGTTGGGGGTCAGTTGAATGATTTTGATCGGCCACTGTTCCAGGGCCAGTTCCAGGGCTTCGAGGCTGATGCCGGTGAGCGGGTCCGTAGGGATTTCCAGGGCTTTCATGCCCAGGCCCTTGAGGGTTTGCATGGCGCCGTGGAAGCTCGGCGAGTCTACCGCGACGATATCGCCTGCCTCGCAAATGGCACGGATGCTGGCGGACAGCGCTTCATGGCAGCCGGTGGTGATCACGATGTCTTCGGCGGTCAATTGGCAGCCGGAATCCAATGACAGTCGAGCGATTTGCTCGCGCAGTTCCATACAGCCGAGGATGTTGTCGTAATACAACCCCGGCAGATCCTGACGCCGGCTGACGCGGGCCAGGCTGCGCAGCAGGGGCTTGAGGGTGGGCGACAACACGTCCGGCATGCCGCGCCCCATCTGTATGACATCTTTACGCGGCACTGCGCGAATCAACTCGAGTACCTGGTCCCACTGGGAAATTTCCACCGGGCGCTGGGCCGGGCGGCCGACTTCGGGCAAGGCCGGCAGCTCACGGCTCGCGGGCACAAAGTAACCGGACTTGGGCTTCGGCATCGCCAGGCCGTTGTCTTCCAGCACGCGATACGCTTGCTGCACGGTGCTCAAACTGACCCCGTGCTCCACGCTCAAGGCCCGTACAGAAGGCAGCCTATCGCCGGGGCGGTAGAAGCCTTGCTCGATGCGGGTGCCCAGCAATTCGGCGAGGTTGACGTAAAGGGTCACGGTGATCACTCCCAAAGGACCAGTACAGATCCAGGGAAAATACAGGATTCAGCCGTTCGTGGGCAGTGTCTGTATGGATTTAATAAAATTCGGTTGAATCTGTAATGGTTTTGTCCGCCCGCTCATTCTAGTCACTCATGGCAACCAGCAAATGAGGGCAGCAAAATGAACGGGATGAGCGATGTGCGGCTGACGTTACACAGTCAGGAACTGGAAGCTGGGCAGGAGCCGACGATGTCGACCCTGACGCGCAACCGCTGGAGCCTGTTCTGGTGTCGCCGCCACACGCGTAAGGCGTTGCTGGACCTGACTGCCGAGCAACTGCGGGATATCGGGCTGACCGCCGAGCAGGCGCGCCAGGAAGGCCTGAAGCCGTTCTGGCGCCGTTGAGTCACACCTGTTCTTTCAGCCGGTGCCAGAGCATCCCCAGCGCCAACAGCGGCGAGCGCAAGTGCTTGCCGCCGGGGAAGGTGATGTGCGGCACCTGGGCGAACAGATCGAAACGTCCCTGCTGCTGGCCGCTGATGGCTTCGCCCAGCAGCTTGCCCGCCAGGTGCGTAGCGTTGAGGCCATGACCGGCGTAGGCCTGGGCGTAATACACATTGGGTTGATCCGCCAATCGGCCGATCTGCGGCAAGCGGTTGGCGCCGATGCCGATCATGCCGCCCCATTGGTAGTCGATCTTCACGTCGGCCAGTTGCGGGAACACCTGCAACATCTTCGGTCGCATGTAGGCGCTGATGTCCTGGGGGTCGCGGCCGGAATAATGACAGGCGCCGCCGAACAGCAGGCGACGGTCGGCGGACAGGCGGAAGTAGTCCACCGTCACCCGCTGATCACACACTGCCATGTTTTGCGGCAGTAACTGGGCGGCCTGGGCTGCGCTTAGCGGCTCGGTGGCGATGATGTAACTGCCGGCGGGCAGCACTTTGCCGCTCAGGTGTGGGTTCAGGCCATTCAGGTAGGCGTTGCAGGCCAGCACCAGGGTCTTGGCGCGCACATTGCCGCGGGCGGTGTGTA
This sequence comes from Pseudomonas sp. D3, assembly GCF_029320995.1. Lineage (NCBI taxonomy): Bacteria > Pseudomonadati > Pseudomonadota > Gammaproteobacteria > Pseudomonadales > Pseudomonadaceae > Pseudomonas > Pseudomonas sp. D3. Next base: position 10,740 of record NZ_CP119772.1, on the reverse strand, counting down.
CGTTGACCTCGGGGCCGTAGTCGATGCGCGTCACTTCGGAGTGCTCGAACAGTTGCGCGCCCAGTTGCGCTGCGGCGGCCGCTTCGCCGAGGGCCAGGTTCAGCGGGTGCAGGTGGCCCGAGCCCATGTCGATCATGCCGCCCACGTAGCGGTCGGAGCCGATCACGCTGCCCATTTCGCCGGCTTGCAGCAGGCGTACTTCATGGCGATAGCCCAGGCTGCGCAACGCTTCGGCGTCTTCGGCGAGGCCGAGCAGGTCGCGGGGTTTGTTGGCCAGGTCGCAGTAACCCCAGGTCAGGTCACAGGCGATCTGGAAGCGCTCGACGCGCTGGCGCACAATTTCTACCGCCTCCAGGCCCATCAATTTCATCTGGCGCACGCCGTCGGTGCCGATCACATTGGCGAACTGCTCCAGGCCGTGGCCGACGCCGCGAATCAATTGGCCGCCGTTGCGCCCGCTGGCGCCCCAGGCAATCTTGCGCGCCTCCAGCAGCACCACGCTGAACCCACGTTCGGCCAGTTCCAGGGCGGTGTTGATCCCGGAAAAACCACCGCCGATCACGCACACGTCGGCAACCCTTTCGCCGGCCAACGCCGGGTAGTCGGGTTGCGGCAGGCTGCTGGCGGCGTAGTAGGAAGCGGTGTGCCGGGCACTGGCGGTCATGGGGAATATCCCTGTTTGGAAAACTTGGCGCAGGATACAGCGGTCGGACGAAGCTGTCTCACCGTGGGCTTTTGCGGCAGAATCCACGCCTATTCGCCGTTCGGTACGTGTTTCGATGAGTTGCAACAGTCAGAAAATCAGCGCGTTGCGCCGACAGATTCCCTCGTTCGAGTGCGTCCCCGGCTGCCACGATTGCTGTGGGCCGGTGACGACCTCACCCGAGGAAATGTCGCGCCTGCCGCGTAAGACCGCTGCCGAGCAGGAAGCTGCCATGGACGAATTAAACTGTGTCCACCTGGGCCCCAATGGCTGCACGGTGTATGGCGAGCGACCGCTGATCTGTAGGCTTTTCGGCACCACAAAGACCTTGCCGTGCCCCAATGGGCGCGGGCCGGTGGAGCTGATTCACCCGCGCGTCGAGAAGCAGATCCATGAATACATGGCGAGTACCCGGCAGGTGCTGGTCTAACAGAGGTATGCGGTCAAAATGTGGGAGGGGGCAAGCCCCCTCCCACATTGACCCAGTTGTGTCAGTCAGTCGGGGATCGGCAGATTGAGGCTCTCTTTCACTTCCTCCATCACGATATAGCTCTTGGACTCCCGCACATGGGGCAGTTTGAGCAGGATGTCGCCGAGCAACTTGCGGTACGAGGCCATCTCGGAAATCCGCGCTTTCACCAGGTAGTCGAAGTCCCCCGACACTAGGTGGCACTCCAGCACATGGGGCAATTTCAGCACGGCGCGGCGGAATTCTTCAAAGGTGTCGCCGGATTTGTAATCGAGGCTGATCTCGACAAATACCAGCAAACTCCCCTTCAAATGCTGGGGGTTGAGCCGCGCGTTGTAGCCCATGATGATCCCTTCACGCTCCAGGCGGCGCACGCGCTCGGTGCAGGGGGTGGTCGACAGCCCGACCTTTTCCCCCAGCTCCGTGAACGAAATACGCCCGTCGGCTTGCAGGATGCGCAGGATATTGCGGTCGATCTTGTCCAGCTCCCGCTTGGTCTGGGTGTTGGTACGCATAGGGGATACGCCTCTGTTAAAAGGGTTTTTGCCGAGAATTGTCGCCAAATATAAGCATTTATATAGTGAAATGCACTGGTGATTGCTTTTTATACTGCTCACATTATTGCTCGAACAACACACGTCGGCGGTCAAGCCGCGATGAGGATATAAAAATGCGCGTTCTGGTCTTGGGTAGCGGCGTCATTGGTGTGACCAGTGCCTACTATTTGGCGCGAGCCGGCTTTGAGGTGGTCGTGGTCGATCGTCAGCCTGCCGCTGCCATGGAAACCAGTTTCGCCAACGCCGGCCAAGTGTCTCCAGGCTACGCTTCGCCATGGGCTGCACCGGGTGTGCCGCTCAAGGCCATCAAGTGGCTGCTGCAACGCCACGCGCCGCTGGCGATCAAGGCTACCGCTGATATCAACCAATACCTGTGGATGGCGCAGATGCTGCGCAACTGCACCGCCAGCCGGTATGCGGTGAACAAGGAGCGCATGGTCCGCCTGTCCGAGTACAGCCGCGACTGCCTCGACGAGCTGCGCGCTGAAACCGGGATTGCCTACGAAGGCCGCAGCCTCGGTACGACCCAACTGTTCCGCACCCAGGCCCAACTCGATGGGGCGGCCAAAGATATCGCCGTGTTGAAAGAGTCCGGCGTGCCGTTCGAATTGCTTGACCGCGCCGGCATCGCCCGTGTCGAACCGGCCCTGGCCAGTGTTACCGACATCCTCGCCGGTGCCCTGCGCCTGCCGAACGACCAGACCGGCGACTGCCAGATGTTCACCACCCGCCTGGTCGACATGTGCAAGCAGTTGGGCGTCGAATTCCGGTTCGAACAGGATATCCAACGCCTCGACTACGCCGGTGATCGCATCAACGGCGTGTTGATCGACGGCAAGCTGGAAACCGCCGACCGCTACGTGCTGGCCCTCGGCAGTTACTCGCCGCAGTTGCTCAAGCCGTTGGGGATCAAGGCGCCGGTGTACCCGCTCAAGGGCTACTCGCTGACCGTGCCGATCACCAACCCGGCGATGGCGCCGACGTCGACCATTCTCGACGAGACCTACAAGGTCGCGATCACCCGTTTCGACAACCGTATCCGTGTCGGCGGCATGGCTGAAATAGCCGGTTTTGACCTGTCGCTTAACCCGCGTCGGCGTGAAACCCTGGAGATGATCGTCAACGACCTTTATCCTCAGGGCGGCGATCTGAGCGAAGCGATCTTTTGGACCGGGCTGCGCCCAACCACTCCCGACGGCACGCCGATTGTCGGTGCCACCCCGTTCAAGAACCTGTTCCTGAACACCGGCCACGGCACCCTCGGTTGGACCATGGCATGCGGTTCCGGTCGTTTACTGGCGGACCTGATGGCGAAGAAAACGCCGCAGATCAGCGCCGAAGGCCTCGATATTTCCCGTTATGGCAACCACCAGGAGTCTGAAAAACATGTCAATCCAGCGCCAGCTCACCAATGAGCGCATGAGCCAGATCGTTGCCCACAGCGGGACCGTGTATTTGTCAGGGCAAGTCGGCGACGACCTGAGTGCCGGGATTGAACAGCAGACCCGTGAAGCGCTGGCTACTATCGAGCGCCTGCTGGACCTGGCCGGTACCGACAAGACCAAGTTGCTGTCGGTGACGATCTACCTGAAAGACATTGACGCCGATTTCGCCGGCATGAACGCAGTGTGGGACACGTGGCTGCCTAAAGGCGTTGCCCCGGCCCGCGCCACGGTTGAAGCGAAACTGTGCGAACCGCAAATCCTGGTGGAGCTGTCCGTCGTGGCCGCCCTGCCTTAAGCAACGATCCCTCTCCCGGCACCGATGTTGTTGGTCGGTGCCGGTTTTTTTCACTCTGCCGCCTAGAAGCCTGCCGCCATGCGTCCAGCCCGTGCCCTGATCGACCTCCAAGCCCTGCGCAACAACTACCAATTGGCCCGTGAAGTCACGGGGGCCAAGGCCCTCGCCGTGGTCAAGGCCGATGCCTACGGCCATGGTGCCGTGCGCGTGGCCCAGGCACTGGAAGCCGAGGCCGATGGTTTTGCCGTGGCGTGTATCGAGGAAGCGTTGGAGCTGCGGGCCGCCGGCATCCGCGCGCCGGTGTTGCTGCTGGAAGGGTTTTTCGAAGCCGACGAGCTGCCGCTGATCATCGAGCATGATTTCTGGTGCGTGGTGCATTCGCTGTGGCAACTGGAGGCGATCGAACAGGCCAAGTTGAGCAAGCCACTGACCCTCTGGCTCAAGCTGGATTCGGGCATGCACCGCGTCGGCCTGCATCCCAAGGATTACCACGAGGCGTACCAGCGCCTGCTGGCCAGCGGCAAGGTGGCGAAGATTGTGTTGATGAGCCACTTCGCCCGCGCCGATGAACTCGATTGCGTGCGCAGTAATGAACAAGTAGCGGTGTTCGAGGCAGCGCGCCAGGGCTTGTCGGCTGAGGTCAGCCTGCGCAATTCACCCTCGGTGATGGGCTGGCCGAATGTGTCCAGCGACTGGGTGCGCCCGGGCATCATGTTGTACGGCGCGACGCCGTTTGGTGAAGACCAGGCCATCGCCGCACGCTTGCAGCCGGTGATGACCCTGGAGTCGAAAGTCATCTGCGTGCGCGAATTGCCGGCCGGCGAGCCGGTAGGCTACGGCGCCAAGTTCATCACGCCCAAATCGATGCGGATCGGCGTGGTTGCGATGGGTTATGCCGACGGTTATCCGCGTCACGCGCCCACCGGTACGCCGGTGTTGGTGGCGGGGCAGCGCAGCCAGTTACTGGGCCGCGTATCCATGGACATGCTGTGCATCGACCTCACCGACGTGCCCCAGGCCGGCCTCGGTTCCACCGTGGAGTTGTGGGGCAAGAACATCCTCGCCAGTGACATCGCAGTCGCCGCCGAGACCATCCCTTACCAGATATTCTGCAACCTGCACCGCGTGCCAAGGCTCTATTCCGGCGCTTGATCGGCCGTTACGAACGGAGCTGGCGAGGATTTAGGCTCAAGTGTTGTAAATACTGAACGCTGTCGCCATGATAACGCTCAATTACAACAAAGCCTGAATCCTAGGAGGCTCCCGCATTGGACGTCGGCGAACGACTGCAATCCATCCGTAAGCTGAAGGGTCTTTCCCAGCGTGAGCTCGCCAAGCGTGCGGGTGTCACCAACAGCACCATTTCGATGATCGAAAAGAACAGTGTCAGCCCTTCCATCAGTTCCTTGCGCAAGGTGCTGGGCGGCATCCCTATGTCGATGGTCGAGTTCTTTTCCGAGGAAATCCTCGAGGAAATACCGACCCAGATCGTCTATAAAGCCAACGAGCTGATCGACATCTCCGACGGCGCCGTCACCATGAAACTGGTGGGGCGCGCACATCCGAGCCGGGCGATCACGTTTCTCAACGAAATTTACCCGCCTGGCGCTGACACCGGCGTAGAAATGCTCACCCATGAAGGCGAGGAAACCGGGATTTTGGTGGAAGGTCGCCTGGAGTTGGTGGTCGGTCTTGAAATTTTTGTGCTCGAAGCCGGCGATAGCTACTACTTTGAAAGCACCAAGCCCCATCGTTTTCGCAATCCGTTCGATATGCCGGCGCGACTAATCAGCGCAGCCACACCCGCGAATTTTTGACAGAAGAGGCGTCCTGCCAGCATTGCAGAGACACCCGCAGCTGTATTCCGTGAAACTGAATCTCCCTTTGCTTAATAGGGTTGTTTCAGCCAAGCGGGCTAACCGTTATACTTTCGCCGCCTGCGAAACCGTGGCCGCAGGCGTGAATAGCCACCATTGAGGGTGAACGCGTGAACCTAATTATGAAAATGCTGGCTGCACCAGCAACCGTACTGGCCCTTTGGGCTGTCAGCGCTCAAGCTGCGACCAATGATGACATTGCCAAGCGCCTGGAGCCTGTTGGCCAAGTGTGTGTGCAGGGACAGGAGTGCAAAGGGATGGAAGTCGCCGTAACAGCGGGCGGCGGCGGTGCAAAAACACCGGATGAGATCATCACCAAGCACTGCAGTGCGTGCCACCAAACCGGCCTGTTGGGCGCCCCGAAAATCGGCGACACCGCCGCCTGGAAAGACCGCGCCGACCACCAGGGCGGCCTCGACGGCATCCTGGCCAAGGCGATCACGGGTATCAATTCCATGCCGCCAAAAGGCACGTGTGCTGATTGCTCGGATGCTGATCTGAAGGGCGCAATCAAGAAGATGTCCGGGTTGTAATCCAGCGATCTTCGTCAAAAATGCCGCTTACGAGCGGCTTTTTTGTGCCCTCGATTTATGTTTAGAGGCTGTTCTTTGCAGCAAAGACCCGCCACTCTCTGTCCAACCCCTAATCACGAAATGTTCAGGAGGGTCGGATGGTGCAGTTATGTTCAATCGAGCAAGCCGTTGACGACGTACTTGCGCGCTTGCCGGCGCATATCCACATGGGCTTGCCTCTGGGCCTGGGCAAGCCCAATTTGTTCGTTAATGCGCTGTACCGCCGTATCGCCAAGCTGCCGGAGCGGGCGCTGACGATCTACACCGCATTGAGCCTGGGTCGCCCGGCGTTGGGCGATGGCTTACAGAAGCGCTTCCTGGAACCGTTTACCGAACGGGTGTTTGGCGACTATCCCGAGCTGGATTTCCTCGCCGCTCTGCATAAAGACAGTCTTCCAAAAAATATCCACGTACAGCAATTTTTCATGCAGCCAGGCAGCCTGCTTCACAGCCAATCAGCGCAACAGGACTACGTCAGCAGTAACTACAGCCACGCCGCGCGCGATATCTACGCCGCGGGCCTGAACCTAGTGGCGCAACTGGTGGCCAGCAGCGCCGAACACCCCGACCGGCTGAGCCTGAGCTGCAACCCCGATATCACCCTCGACCTGCTGCCGATGATCGCCAAGCGCCGCGCCGCCGGGGAAACCGTGCTGATTGTCGGCCAGGTCCACACCGATCTGCCCTACATGCCCGGTGATTCGGAGCTGGGCATGGATGAATTCGACTACCTGCTCGATGAAAAGGACAGCACCACGCTGTTCTCCACGCCGAATATGCCGGTGGGCTTCCAGGACCACTTTATCGGCCTGCATGCCAGTACGCTGGTGCGTGATGGCGGCACCTTGCAGATCGGGATCGGTTCGATGGGCGATGCGCTGACCGCCGCCTTGCTCGCGCGCCAGGCGGATAATGAAGCCTATCGGCTGCTGCTGACCGACCTCGATGTGTACCAGTGGGCGCCGCTGATCAGCCGTGAAGGTGGCGTTGAGCCCTTCGCCAAAGGCCTTTATGGTTGCAGCGAAATGTTCGTCAACGGCCTGCTGGTATTGACGGATGCCGGGATTGTGCGGCGCAAGGTCTACCCGGATGTGGCAACCCAGGAACAGGCGAATGCCGGCCTGCTCGATGACGCGGCGCAGCCCGACGGCGTTTCGATCCATGGCGGTTTTTTCGTTGGCCCGCGCAGTTTCTACCAACGTTTGCAGGACATGCCGCTCGCCAAGCGTCAGGCATTCAACATGACGCGCATCAGTTACATCAACGAGCTGTACGGGCAGGAAGAACTCAAGCGTTTGCAGCGTCTGGATGCGCGGTTTATCAACAGCGCGATCGTGGTGACCTTGCTCGGCGCCGGGGTTGCCGACCAACTGGAAGGTGGCCACGTGCTCAGTGGCGTGGGCGGGCAGTACAACTTCGTTGCCCAGGGCCACGCGCTGGAAGGCGCGCGCTCGATCCTGATGCTGCGCAGTTGGCGCGAAGCGGGGGGAGAAGTCAGTTCCAATATCGTTTGGGAGTACGGCCATTGCACCATCCCACGGCACCTGCGGGACATTGTGATCACCGAATACGGAATTGCCGACTTGCGCGGTCAGACCGACGCCAAGGTGATCGAGGCGTTGCTCAACATCACCGACTCCAGGTTCCAGGGCGACTTGATCGAGCAAGCGCAAAAGGCTGGCAAGTTACCCCAGGATTTCCAGCTGGACCCGCGCTTTACCGACAATACTCCGGAGCGGCTTCAGGCCCTTCAGGCACGGCATCGCCGATTGTTTCCGGAGTATCCGCTGGGCACTGACTTCACGGATGAGGAGCGGGATCTGTTGCGGGCGTTGAACTGGCTCAAGAGCAAATTCAAGCTGAGCGAGATTTTCGACTTGGGCAAGGCGGCGCTGGATGCACCGGAGCCGGAGGCGTTTCCAGAGCATCTGAAGCGGATGCGGTTGGATAAGCCTGAAGGTTTGAAGGAGGACGTGTATCAGCGGCTGTTGCTCGCCGGCCTCCAGGCCACCGTGCACTAAATGTGAGAGGGGCGGTGCGACGATTCGACTTGCCCCCGATAGCAGTGGGTCAGCCAACACATTTGGTGACTGATACACCGCTATCGGGGGCAAGTCGAATCGTCGCACCGCCCCTCCCACATTTTGATCCGTGCTCACCTGGTATTTGCTGTGTAGCAAATTACTCGATGAAGGTGACGACACCACCGCTCAGCGATTTCACCCGCGCCAGCGACTCAACCCGATAACCCTGCGCATCCAGTTCGGCACGCCCACCCTGGAACGACTTCTCGATCACAATCCCCACGCCGGCAACGGTGGCGCCGGCCTGTTTGATGATCGAGATCAGCGCCTGGGATGCTTTGCCGTTGGCCAGGAAGTCATCGATGATCAGTACGCGGTCGCTGCTGGTCAGGTGGCGCGGCGAGATCGCCACGGTGCTTTCGACTTTCTTGGTGAAGGAATACACCGTCGCCGACAGCAGGTTTTCGGTCAGGGTCAGGGACTGCTGCTTACGGGCGAAGATTACCGGCACGCCGAGGTTCAGGCCGGTCATGATCGCCGGGGCTATCCCCGAGGCTTCGATGGTGACGATCTTGGTGATGCCCGAATCTTTGAACAGCGCGGCGAATTCGTCGCCGATCAGTTTCATCAGCGCCGGGTCGATCTGGTGGTTCAGAAAGGCGTCGACCTTGAGTACCTGATCGGAAAGCACGACGCCTTCTTCGCGAATTTTCTTGTGCAGTGCTTCCACGGAACGCTTCCTCTAATGGCGCGCAGTGCGCCGAAAGTAGATTAAAAAATAGTCAATTCTAGCGCTTTAACATCGCGCGTATATCCGCCAGGGCGGTGTTGCCGCGAACGGCCTTCACCTCGGTCGGGGTGTCGTCATTGCCTTCCCAGGCCAGGTCGTCCGGCGGCAGTTCGTCGAGGAACCGGCTGGGGGCACAATCGATGATTTCGCCGTATTGCTTGCGCTTGGCGGCAAAGGTGAAGGCCAGTGTCTGACGCGCGCGGGTAATGCCCACGTAGGCCAGGCGCCGTTCTTCCTCGATGGTGTCGGCTTCGATGCTGGAGCGGTGCGGGAGGATTTCCTCTTCCATGCCCATGATGAACACGTAGGGAAATTCCAGGCCCTTGGACGCATGCAAGGTCATCATCTGTACACCTTCGGCGCCGTCTTCCTCTTCCTGCTGGCGCTCGAGCATGTCGCGTAGCACCAGCTTGCCGATGGCGTCTTCGACGGTCATTTCGCCGTCTTCGTCTTTTTCCAGGGTGTTCTTCAGCGCTTCGATCAGGAACCAGACGTTGCCCATGCGGTAATCCGCGGCCTTGTCGCTGGAACTGTTGGTGCGTAGCCAGTTTTCATAGTCGATGTCCATGACCATGCTGCGCAGGGCGCTGATCGGGTCTTCGCCGGCGCACTGCTCGCGCACTTTGTCCATGAAGCGCTTGAAGCGCGACAGGCGATCGGTGAAGCGCGTGTCCAGGTGTTCGCCCAGGCCGATTTCGTCGGTGGCGGCGTACATCGAGATCTTGCGTTCGGTGGCGTAGTTGCCGAGTTTCTCAAGCGTCGTCGAACCGATTTCCCTGCGTGGGACGTTGATCACCCGCAGGAAGGCGTTGTCATCATCCGGGTTCACGATCAGCCGGAAGTAGGCCATCAGGTCTTTCACTTCCTGGCGTCCGAAAAAGCTGTTGCCGCCCGACAGACGATACGGAATCTGGTGGTGCTGCAGCTTCAGCTCGATCAACTTGGCCTGGTAGTTCCCGCGATACAGGATCGCAAAGTCACTGTAGGGCCGGTCGGTGCGCAGGTGCAGGGTCAGCAGTTCGACGGCCACGCGCTCGGCTTCGGCGTCTTCGTTGCGGCAGCGGATCACGCGGATCTCATCGCCGTGGCCCATCTCGCTCCACAGTTGTTTTTCAAACTCGTGGGGGTTGTTCGAGATCAGCACGTTGGCGCAGCGCAGGATACGGCTGGTGGAGCGGTAGTTCTGCTCCAGCATCACCACTTTCAAGGACGGGTAGTCGACCTTGAGCAGCATCAGGTTTTCCGGGCGTGCACCGCGCCAGGCGTAGATCGACTGGTCGTCGTCACCCACCACGGTGAACTGGTTGCGCTTGCCGATCAGCAACTTCACCAGCAGGTACTGGCTGGCGTTGGTGTCCTGGTATTCGTCCACCAGCAGGTAGCGCACCTTGTTCTGCCACTTTTCGAGGATGTCGGCGTGTTCCTGGAACAGCTTGACCGGCTGCAGGATCAGGTCGTCGAAGTCCACCGCGTTGAACGCCTTGAGCGTGCGCTGGTAGTGGGTGTAGACGATGGCGGCGGTCTGTTCCTTGGGGTTGCGCGCGTTTTCCAGGGCTTCGGCGGGCAGGACCAGGTCGTTTTTCCACGCGCCGATCATGTTCTTGATCTCGTCGACGCCATCGTCGCCCGCGTATTCCTTCTGCATGATGTCGGTCATCAGGGCCTTGACGTCGGTCTCGTCGAAGATCGAGAAGCCTGGCTTGTAGCCCAGTCGCACATGCTCCTTGCGGATGATGTTCAGCCCCAGGTTGTGGAAGGTACACACAGTGAGGCCACGGCCTTCGCCACCCTTGAGCAGGGTGGCGACACGCTCTTTCATTTCCCGCGCCGCCTTGTTGGTAAAGGTCATGGCGACGATGTACTGGGCGCGGATGCCGCAGTTCTGGATCAGGTGCGCGATCTTGCGGGTGATCACGCTGGTCTTGCCGGAGCCAGCACCGGCGAGCACCAATAGAGGGCCGCCGACGTAGTTCACGGCTTCTTGCTGCCGGGGATTGAGTCGGGACAT